>OZ245002.1:32500-5833097 GCA_965223415.1 Myxococcota bacterium
ACGTCCTTCATCGCCTCCTGGCGCCAAGGCATCCACCGTCTGCCCTTCGTAGCTTGACCATAAGGTCGAGCTCTCGTGCAGATTCAAACGCTTGCCAAAGCGCTGCATGCCATCCGATGTCGGTCGGATGGCGTCCATTTGGACCCAGAAAGCTATTCGGTTGTCAGAGATCACCGTTCGGCCTGTCGGAGGCCGTGGACCCTCGAAGGATCCATCGAACTGAAAACGCGTGCGGAGACTGGTGGAGCTGATCGGGATCGAACCGACGACCTCAGGCTTGCAAAGCCCGCGCTCTCCCAGCTGAGCTACAGCCCCCTGGAGTGGTGGGCCTGGGAAGATTTGAACTTCCGACCTCCCGCTTATCAGGCGGACGCTCTAACCAACTGAGCTACAGGCCCGGATGATCCAGCGACCGCTCCGATGCTCGGTCTCCGAAAAACGAATCACGTGCGGCGACAGTGAGGGGATGGGATCGAAGAGCTCCCCGATTGAACGAGTCACCGGGAGGACCCGGGATTCAAGCTCTTTCCCTCGAAAGGACGACCCCATTTGACCTGGGTATTCCGGAAGGCTCGCGCCTTCCGAAGCTCCCTAGAAAGGAGGTGATCCAGCCGCAGGTTCCCCTACGGCTACCTTGTTACGACTTCACCCCAGTCACCAGCCAAACCTTGGACGTCTCCCTCCCGAAGGTTGGGTCAACGTCTTCTGGTTCAACCAGCTTCCGTGGTGTGACGGGCGGTGTGTACAAGGCCCGGGAACGTATTCACCGTGGCATGCTGATCCACGATTACTAGCGATTCCGCCTTCATGGAGTCGAATTGCAGACTCCAATCCGAACTGAGGCCGGCTTTGTGGGATTGGCTCCCCCTCGCGGGTTTGCGGCCCTCTGTACCGACCATTGTAGCACGTGAGTAGCCCTGGACATAAAGGCCATGAGGACTTGACGTCGTCCCCACCTTCCTCCGGCTTAACACCGGCAGTCTGGTCTGAGTGCCCAGCCGAACTGATGGCAACAGACCATAGGGGTTGCGCTCGTTGCGGGACTTAACCCAACACCTCACGACACGAGCTGACGACAGCCATGCAGCACCTGTCTTACGGCTCCCGAAGGCACTCTTGGCTTTCACCAAGATTCCGTAGATGTCAAATCCAGGTAAGGTTCTGCGCGTTGCTTCGAATTAAACCACATGCTCCACCGCTTGTGCGGGCCCCCGTCAATTCCTTTGAGTTTTAGTCTTGCGACCGTACTCCCCAGGCGGAGTGCTTAATGCGTTAACTACGACACCGAAGGGGTCAATTCCCCCGACGTCTAGCACTCAACGTTTACGGCGTGGACTACCAGGGTATCTAATCCTGTTTGCTCCCCACGCTTTCGCGTCTCAGCGTCAGTCATCGTCCAGATGGCCGCCTTCGCCACTGGTGTTCCTTCCGGTATCTACGAATTTCACCTCTACACCGGAAATTCCGCCATCCTCTCCGAGACTCGAGCTACGCAGTTTCGGATGCAGTTCCGGGGTTGGGCCCCGGGATTTCACACCCGACTTACGTAGCCGCCTACACGCGCTTTACGCCCAGTAATTCCGAACAACGCTTGCACCCTCCGTATTACCGCGGCTGCTGGCACGGAGTTAGCCGGTGCTTCCTTTGGAGGTACCGTCAAGCCCCCGGCCTATTCGACCGGCGACCTTTCTTCCCTCCCGACAGAGCTTTACGACCCGAAGGCCTTCATCGCTCACACGGCGTTGCTGGGTCAGGCTCTCGCCCATTGCCCAAGATTCCTTACTGCTGCCTCCCGTAGGAGTCTGGACCGTGTCTCAGTTCCAGTGTGGCTGATCATCCTCTCAGACCAGCTACCCATCGGGGCCTTGGTGAGCCGTTACCTCACCAACAAGCTAATGGGACGCGGGCTCATCCGAGGGCGGTAGCTTTCAAGAAGAGGCCACCTTTTTCCGCATCGACCGAAGTCGTCGTGGTCTTATCCGGCATTAGCACCAGTTTCCCGATGTTATTCCAGACCCTTGGGTAGATTACCCACGTGTTACTCACCCGTGCGCCGCTGTACTCGCCACCCGAAGGTGACTTTCTCGCACGACTTGCATGTATGAAGCACGCCGTCAGCGTTCGTTCTGAGCCAGGATCAAACTCTCCAGTTTGAACTTGGCACGAAGTCGACACCCGAAGGCATCTCCCTCGCTGACCGTTGCGAACCCCCGCGTCTGCACCGCGAAGGCCCGCGTTTGATTGACGTTATACCCGTCACTGTCTGGACGAACCTGCAGTGGCTCGCCACAGACCGCACGCGATTCGGTTTTCAAAGACCCGTCGAAGTCCGGCAGGCCTGTCGAAGGCCGTCGGGACTCTCCTCCCACGGGCAACCCGGGGGTTGCGGCGGCGGGAGGCTCCGCGCACGAGCCGTCCGGGGGAGAAGTCAGGTTCCCCGGGGACCCGAGCAAGGGAGCGCAATGTAAGCAGTGTCCCCGGGAGCGTCAAGAGCCACGAGGGGGCAGATGACGCCGGAACGGGGGCGAGTCGGCCCGGAGTTGCACATCCCCCGCGGGGATCGAGATCAAGGGGACACGGTCACACGGGCAAAGCGGCGCTTGCCGGCCTGGAGCAGATAGGACCCCGCCGGAAGCCGGTGCTTCGGATCCCGCACCACCTCGCCGTCGACCCGGGCGCCGCCCTGGGTCACGACCCGGCGCGCTTCGGAGTTGCTGGCCATCCCGAGAGCCTGACGAAGGGCCTCCAGGAGGCCCAGGTCCGGGGCGCCCGCAAGCCCCAGCTCCACCTCGGGAATCTCGTCCGGCACCTCGCGCTTCTGGACCACCTTCCGGAAGTGATCCGCCGCGGCGTGGGCCGCCTCCTCGCCGTGAAAGCGCGCCACCAGCGCGTGGGCCAGGCGCTGCTTCACCGCGAGGGGGCTCCCGCCCGCCGCCCCGAGAGCGGCCGCGTCGGCGACGAGCTCGGGCCAGCGGCCGAAGCCCAGGGACCCGACCCAGGCCCCCATCAGCTCGTCGGAGACGCTCATCGTGCGGCCGTACATCTCCTCCGGCGCGTCGGTGATGCCGATCGTGTTGCCCACGCTCTTCGACATCTTCTCCTTGCCATCGGTACCGACGAGGAGCGGGTGGGTGATGACGGCCTGGGGCACCTGGCCGTAGTCGCGCTGGATCTCGCGGCCCACGAGCAGGTTGAAGGTCTGGTCGGTGCCTCCGAGCTCCACGTCCGCCTGCAGGGCCACCGAGTCGTAGGCCTGCACCAGGGGGTAGAGGAACTCGTGGACCGCGATCGCCTCGCCGGCCTTGTAGCGCTTCGCGAAGTCGTCGCGTTCGAGCATGCGCGCCACCGTGTAGCGGGAGCACAGGCGCACCAGGTCGGCCGGACGCATGGCATCCATCCACTCGCCGTTGAAGCGGATCTCGGCGCGCTCCGTGTCGAGGACGTGGCTCACCTGGTCGACGTAGGTCTGGGCGTTGCGACGCACCTCGGCCTCGTCCAGGGCGGGCCTCGTCTTCTTCTTCCCGGTGGGATCGCCGATGCGCGCCGTGAAGTCGCCGATCAGGAAGACGGGCGTGTGCCCGAGCTCCTGGAAGACGCGCAGCTTCTCCAGGGTGATGGTGTGGCCCAGGTGGAGATCCGGAGCCGAAGGATCCATACCGAGCTTCACGCGAAGCGGTCGCCCGTCGCGGAGGGCTCCGGCGAGCCGCAGGCGGAGCTCGTCCCGCCCGATGAAGGCCTCGCTGCCCTCCCCCATCGCGTCGAGCTGGCGCTCGACCTCGGCCGCGGCGGAATCGCTCACCCTTCCTCCTTGCGAGAGCGGGAGGGTACCAGCTCGCCGTCCTCGCGAGGGCGGGAACGTACCAGCTCGCCTCCGGCGACCACTGCGTCGACGGGCTCGTCGTGGGGCTCGACCGGGACGCGGTCCACGAGCTGGCAGGCGTAGGCGAGGCCGATCGCCTGGAAGCGGCGTCCATCGAGGAGCCGGTCGAAGTGCCCGCCGCCGCGACCGAGCCGCGCGCCGCTCGGGTCGAAGGCGCGACCGGGGACCAGGACGAGGTCGCCGGCCGCGAGCGCGGACGAAGGCGCGTGGGGCGGCGGAACCCGGGCGCCGTACCGGCCGGGTACGAGGGCGTCCCGGTCATCGCAGCGCGCGTACTCGACCTCCTCCCCGACGAAGCGCGGCCACAACACAGGCTTGCCCTCCGCGCGGGCCAGGGCGTGGAGGGGGCCGGTCGGCAGCTCGTCGGGCAGGGAGGCAAACAGGCCGACGCGGCGCGCCGCCTGGAAGACGGGCAGCCGGGCCACGACGCTTGCCGCCCGATCTCCCGCCCGCCGGGCCTCCTCCGGCGCCATGCCCGCCAGCCGCTCCCGCATCTCCTGCCGCAGGGCGGCCTTGGCCTGGCGGATCCGGCTCAGGCCGAGGGGCTCGCAGGCGCCGCGCCGTCCACCGCGGCTTCGACGAGCCCCAGCAGGTCGTCGAGGCGGGTCGTGTCCACCTGGGGGCCCCGGGCGGTCTCGTCGCGCAGGGTGATCAGGTGATTGGCGAGGTTCAGGGCGGCGAGCACGGCCACGTCGACGCTGTCGACCGTGCCGGCCCGCTCGCGGACACGGCTCATCGTCTCGTCGAGGAGCGCGGCGGCCCGCTGGACCGTGGCGGCGTCGGACTCGCCGCGCACCTTGTACTCCTGACCGAGGATCGTCACGGGAACGACGCGCTTCGCGGCCACGACGCTAGGCCTCGGTGTCCGCGGGGATCGTCAGGCGTCGCTCGAGCTGGGCGTCGAGCTGATCGAGCCGCGCGAGCACGTCGTCGAGGCGCTTTCCCGCGTCCTGGCGCCGCTGGTTCAGCTCGCGGATCTGCTCGTCGCGCTCGGCGAGCTGGGCCAGGGTGTGGGCGTGCTCCGCTTGGAGGGACTGGAAGCGATCGACGAGCGTGCGCACCAGCTCGTCGAGCCGCTCGAACTTCCGGATCTCCGACTCCGCGCCGTCTCGTGCGGCCGGCGAGTCGGGCGTCGCCTGGGCCAAGGTTCCGCGCGTCATCCCGAGCTCCCCCTCGTTTCGGATGCTACCGGGGGCGGGGGAAACCCGTCAATCGCTGAGGGACAAAACGCGGTTCTGGCCGCTCGCGAGGGGCACGGAGACGCGTCCGTCAGCGCTGGAAGCGCCAGTAGGTTCCGCGAGAGGTCTCGACGGCGACGAGACCGAAGCGGTGGCCGGCCGAGCGGCGCTCGCGCAGCAGGTTGAAGAGGTCCGACATCACGCTTCGGTTCTCGCCGTAGTAGGAATGGCCGACGAGGCTCGTGTCCACGGCCGTGGCGTCGACCGTTTCGATCCGCTCGTGGATGGCGATTCCGTCCGTGGTGTCGCCCACCCGCGGGAAGCCGAGGACGTCGCGGGCCATCTGGAGCGCCCGGTCCCGGGCCGAGGCGTACAGCGTCACGCGTTGGCCGGCGTTGGCGAGCACCTGGGCCAGCTCCCGCTCGAAGTCGCGGGCGTCGACGTCCGGCGCCGCCAGCACGATCTCCTGGAAACGGGGGGTCGCCGGCCCCACCGGCGGCGCGAGCTCCCGGAGGGCCGCCGCGAGCACGTGGGCGCCCATACTGTGGGCGATCAGGTGGACGGTGGAGGCGCCGGAGCGGAGCTGGATCTCGGAGAGGAAGTCCGCCAGAGCGGAGCCGCTCGAATGGGCCACCTCCCGGTCGCGCAGGTAGCTGGTGACGCGGCCTTCCGAGGGCCAGCTGAACAGGACGGGGGCCCCAGGGAACTTCAGGTCGTAGGCGATCTGGGCGCTTCGCCGGGCCGCCTCCTCGAAGGGCACGTTGAAGCCGTGCACGAAGACGAAGGCCTCGGCCTTCTCCGAGCGGGCCACCGCGTCGGCGAGCTGGGCGTGGAAGTAGCGGGATGCCAGCGGCTGCACGGAGGCCAGGACCACGTGCTCGTCCGGATCCGGGGCGAGCTCGAGGCGCCAGATCGACGGCGTCTCGAGCTCGCCCAGGCGGTGATCGAGAGGAAGGGTCACACGGACGCGCCCCAGCTCCAGGGCGCCGGCCCCCCAGCCGTAGATGCGATCCGGGTGACAGTGGCGCGTGCGCACCCGGTTCGTCCCGTAGAAGACGTCGACGGCGACGAAGCGATCGGAGAGGTCCCCTGCAGCCGCCTCGGCTCCCCGCGTCACGGCGGAGCCCTCCCCGTCGGGGCCCCCCAGCAGGTCGAAGGAGACCGGACAGGCGCCCGCGGCGGCCTCGCCGGCGCCGGTCCCGCCGCTGGCACATCCGCCGCTCGCGGCGAGCAACGCGAGGACGAGCACGGCGGCGCGGGTCCGGGGGGAAGGCATCGAAGGGTCTGAAGGTATCCCGCGTGCGACGGCTCGGCCCGACCCGGCCGGCCTCAGACGAAGGCGTTGCGGGACTGGAGCCGGGAGTCGCCCATCAGGTAGGCGTCGACGGCGCGGGCGGCCTCCCGCCCCTCCCATTGCGCCCACACCACGAGGGACTGACCGCGACGGCAATCGCCGGCGGCGAAGACGCCGGGCTCGCTCGTTGCGAAGCTCCGCGTATCGGCGAGGACATTGCCACGGGGATCGAGGTCCACGCCCAGGCCGTCGACCAGCCCCTCCTTCACCGGGCCGAGGAAGCCCATCGCCAGGAGCACCAGATCCGCCCGCAGCTCGAACTCGCTCCCGGGCACCTCGCGCATGCTCGGCATGAGCGGACGGTTCAGCTCGTCGCGGTCGAACTCCACCTTCACGCCGCGTAGCGTGGTCACCCGGCCGCCCTCGCCGACGAGCTCCTTCGTCATCATGGCGTAGAGGCGCTCGCCGCCTTCGACGTGGGAGCTCGAAACGTTGAAGTAGTACTTCTTGGCGTGGGGCCAGGGCTCGGACTCGTGGCGGCCCTCGGGCGGCCGCGGGAGCAGCTCGAGGGACGTGACCGACGCCGCCCCGTGACGATGGGAGGTGCCGATGCAGTCGGAGCCGGTGTCGCCGCCGCCCAGCACGATCACGTGCCTTCCTCCGGCCAGGATCGACTCGGCCTCGGGCACGCTGTCCCCCGCGACGCGGCGGTTCTGCTGGGGAAGGAACTCCATGGCGAAGTGCACGCCGCCCAGGTCGCGGCCCGACACGGCCAGATCGCGGGGCGCCTCGGCGCCCAGACAGAGGAGCACGGCGTCGAAGCCCTTGCGCAGCTCGGCCACCGAGAGATCGACGCCCACGTGGACACCGGTCTGGAAGCTCACGCCCTCTTCGCGCATCTGGTCGAGGCGGCGGTCGATCGCCCACTTCTCGAGCTTGAAGTCCGGGATGCCGTAGCGGAGCAGCCCCCCGACCCGGTCGCTCTTCTCGAAGAGTGTCACCGTGTGGCCGGCGCGGGTCAGCTGCTGGGCCGCCGCCAGGCCGGCGGGACCGCTGCCGATCACGGCCACCGAGCGGCCGGTCCGACGCTCGGGCTTCTGGGGGCGCACCCAGCCCTCGTCCCAGCCCCGCCGGACGATCTCCCACTCGATCTGCTTGATCGTCACCGGGTCCTGGTTGATGCCCAGCACGCAGGCCTGCTCGCAGGGTGCGGGGCACACCATGCCCGTGAACTCCGGAAAATTGTTCGTCGAGTGCAGGCGGACCAGTGCGTCCTCCCACTTGTCCCGGAACACCAGGTCGTTGAAGTCGGGGATGACGTTCCCGAGCGGACAGCCGTCGTTGCAGAACGGGATGCCGCAGTCCATGCAGCGGGACGCCTGGGTCTCTGCCTTCTCGGTGGGGAAGTCCTCCTGGACGCACTCCCAGTCGTCCAGCCGCTCCTCGACGGGCCGATAGGAGGTGCCCTCCCGGCCGTGCTTCAGGAAGCCCCGTGCGTCACCCATTGCCGCTCTCCGTCCGGCGAATCCTCGGCTCAGCCATTTCCACTCTCCGCCTGCACGCGCTCGTCCAGGGCTCGCTTGTAGTCGCGGGGGAAGACCTTCACGAACTTCTTGGCCAGCGTCTCCCACTTCCGCAGCACCTCGTCGGCCTTGGCGCTCCGCGTGTACTTGAAGTGGTTCCGGACCATCCGCTGGAGGAACTCGAGATCGTCCTCCTCCAACGGGTCGAGGTCGACGGTCTCCGGATTGACCCGGCTCGCGAACTGCCCCTCTTCGTCCAGCACATAGGCGATACCGCCACTCATGCCCGCGCCGAAGTTGCGCCCGGTCTCGCCCAGGATCACCGCTCGGCCGCCGGTCATGTACTCGCAACCGTGGTCGCCCACGCCCTCCACCACGGTGTGGGCGCCGCTGTTGCGCACGCAGAAGCGCTCGCCGGCCTTGCCCTGGAAGTAGGCCTCGCCGCTGGTCGCGCCGTAGAGCACGACGTTGCCGGTGATGATGTTCTCGGCGGGATCGAAGGTCGATCCCTCCGGCACCTTCACGACGACCTTCGCACCGCAGAGCCCCTTGCCCGCGTAGTCGTTGGTATCACCCTCCACCTCGAAGGTGAGCCCGCGGGTGCAGAAGGCGGCCAGGCTCTGGCCCGCGCTGCCCTTGAAGCGGATCGTGATCGTGTCGTCCGGAAGGCCCTCCTCCCCGTACTTGCGCGACACCTCGGAGCCCAGGATCGTGCCTGCGGTCCGGTTCGTGTTCCGGATCGGCAGCTCGATCTCGACCTTCTCGCCGCGCTCGAGGGCCGGCGCCGCCCGCCGCAGGAGATCCTGGTCGAGCACCTCCTCGAGCTCCGCCGCCAGGCTCTGCTCGGTATCGCAGACGATCGAGTGGGGCACGTCCGGGCGGTGGAAGAGCTCGGAGAAGTCGAGGCCCTCCTGCTTCCAGTGGCCCGCCGCCTTCTCGACGTCGAGCACCTCCACGTGGCCGATCATCTCCTGGAGGCTCCGGAAGCCGAGCTCGGCCATCAACTCGCGCGCCTCCTCCGCGATCCAGAGCAGGTACTGGACCACGCTGTCCGGCGTCCCGGCGAAGCGCTCGCGCAGCACCGGATCCTGGGTGGCGATGCCCACCGGGCAGGTGTTCAGGTGGCAGACCCGCATCAGGATGCAGCCCATCGCCACCAGCGGCGCGGTGGCGAAGCCGTACTCGTCGGCGCCGAGGAGCGCCGCGATCACGACGTCGCGGCCGGTCTTGAGCCCACCGTCGGTCTGCACGCGGATGCGGCCGCGCAGGTCGTTCAGCACCAGCGTCTGCTGGGTCTCCGCCAGGCCGATCTCCCAGGGCATGCCCGCGTACTTGATCGAGGCCTGGGGCGAGGCGCCCGTCCCGCCGTCCATGCCGCTGATGAGCACGCCGTCGGCCTTCCCCTTCGAGACGCCGGCGGCGATCGTGCCCACGCCGGTGACCGACACGAGCTTCACCGACACTCGTGCCCGCCGGTTGGCGTTCTTCAAGTCGTAGATGAGCTGGGAGAGGTCCTCGATCGAGTAGATGTCGTGGTGAGGCGGCGGCGAGATCAGGCCCACGCCGGGGGTCGAGTGGCGGACCTTCGCGATCGTCTCGTTCACCTTGTGGCCGGGCAGCTCGCCGCCCTCACCGGGCTTCGCACCCTGGGCCACCTTGATCTGCATCTCGTCGGAGTTGACCAGGTACCAGCTCGTCACGCCGAAGCGGCCCGAAGCGACTTGCTTGATGGCGCTGCGCCGCAGGTCGCCGTTCTCCTCCGGCGTGAAGCGGTCCGGATCCTCGCCGCCCTCGCCGGTGTTCGACTTGCCGCCGAGCCGGTTCATCGCGATCGCCAGGGTCTGGTGCGCCTCCAGCGAGATCGAGCCGTACGACATGGCGCCGGTGCAGAAGCGCTTCACGATCTCGCCGGCCGGCTCCACTTCGTCGAGGGGCACGGCCGGGCGTAGCCCTTTCTTGAAGCTGAACAGCCCGCGCAAGGTGCAGGCGCTCGTGGCGTCGCCGTCGGCGGCCCGCGAGAAGGCCTTGTAGTCCTCGTAGCTCCGGCGACGCAGCGCGATCTGGAGCTGGGAGACCGTGTCGGGATTGAAGGTGTGGCGCTCGCCGCGGGTCCGCCACTGGTACAAGCCGCCGGGATCGAGCTCCGAGTAGGTGAAGTCGTCGCCGGGGAAGGCGCGCCCGTGGCGAATCGCCGCCTCCTTCGCCAGCACGTCGTAGCCAACGCCGGACACCCGCGACGCCGTGCCCGTGAAGCAACGCTCGACCAGCTCCCGCTCCAGCCCGACCGCCTCGAAGATCTGCGCACCCCGGTAGGAGGCCAGGGTGGAGATGCCCATCTTGGCGAAGGTCTTGAGCAGGCCCTTGTCGTTGGCCTTGATGAAGTTCTGCTTGGCGGTCTCGGCGTCCAGCCCCTCGGGCGTGAAGGTGCCGTCCTCCACGATCTCCTCGAGGGTCTGGAACGCGAGGTAGGGGTTGATGGCGGCGGCACCGTAGCCGATGAGCAGCGCCATGTGCGCGACCTCGCGGGCCTCCCCGGTCTCGCAGACGATCCCGCAGCGGGTGCGCAGGGTCTCGCGGATCAGGTGGTGGTGCACGGCCCCGGTCGCCAGCAGCATCGGAATCGGCGCCTGGTCCGGCCCGATGCCGCGATCGGACAGGATCAGGATGTTGACGCCGTCGCGCACCGCCTGCTCCGCCTCGGCGCACAGCTGGTCGAGGGCCGACCGCAGACCCACGCCGCCTTCGGCGGGCTTGAACAGGCAGGGAAGCGTCCGGGCCGCGAAGCCCGGGAGATCGACGTGGCGCAAGGCCTCGAGCTGCTCGTCGGTGATGACCGGGTGCGCGACACGGATCATCCGCGCGTGCTCCTCGGTCTCGGCGAGCAGGTTGCCCTCGCTGCCGAGGGGCGAGTAGAGCGCCATCACCGGGCGCTCGTTGATCGAGTCCATCGCCGGGTTCGACACCTGGGCGAAGAGCTGCTTGAAATAGCGATAGAGCATCTGCGGCCGGTCGGAGAGGCACGCCAGGGCCGCGTCCTCCCCCATCGAGCCGATCGGCCACTTGCCCTGCACCGCCATCGGCGCGAGCAGCACCTTCAGATCCTCGGTCGTGTAGCCGAACGCCTGCTGGAGGGCGAAGCGCCGCTCGGGATCCCGATGCTCCGGAGGCACCTCCGCCGCCGGCAGGTCGCTCAGGACGACGCGCTGGCGCTCGACCCAGTCGCGGTAGGGCTTGCGGGCGACGAACTCGCGCTTGAGCTCCTCGTCCTCGACGATGCGCCCCTCCTCGAGGTCGATCACGAAGATCTTGCCGGGATGGAGCCGCTCCTTCTTGAGCACGTTGGCCGGGTCGATGTCGACGACACCCACCTCGGAGGCCATCACCACCATGCCGTCCTTGGTGACGACGTAGCGCGAGGGGCGCAGGCCGTTGCGGTCGAGCACGGCGCCGATCTTGCGGCCATCGGTGAAGGCGACCGAAGCGGGCCCGTCCCAAGGCTCGAGCATCAGCGAGTGGTACTCGTAGAAGGCCCGGAGATCCGGATCCATGTCCTCCAGGTTCTCCCAGGCCTCCGGGATCATCATCAGGATCGCCTCGGGCAGCTCCCGGCCGGTCAGGCACAGGAACTCGAGGGCGTTGTCGAAGCGCGCCGAGTCCGAGACGTCGCCCTCTCGCATGATCGGATAGAGCTTCTGGAGGTCGTCGCCGAAGAGCGCCGACTCCATCGTGCCCTCACGGGCGCGCATCCAGTTCTGGTTGCCCTGGATGGTGTTGATCTCGCCGTTGTGGGCGAGGTAGCGGAAGGGGTGGGCGAGATCCCAGGTGCCGAGGGTGTTCGTGCTGTAGCGGGAGTGCACGAGGCAGAGGGCCGAGGTGAACTCCGGATCGACCACGTCGGGGAAGAACGCCTCGATCTGCCGCGAGATCAGGAGCCCCGTGTAGACGATGGTCCGGCTCGAGAGGCTCGGCACGTAGAAGAAGGCGGAGGCCAGCTCCCGGGCCGTCTGCTTCTCGGCGAGGCGACGGATCACGTAGAGCTTGCGCTCGAAGGCGTCCTGGTCGGCGTGGCAGGAGCCCTCCGCCTGCACGAAGAGCTGGCGGATCCGCGGCAGACTCGTCCGTGCCTGGACCCCGACCGCCTGGGGATCGTGGGGAACGTCGCGCCAGCCGAGCACGGTCTGGCCTTCGCCGGCGACGATCTCCTCCAGGATGGCCTCCTGGCGCGCGGCCGCCGCGTCGTCCTGAGAGAGGAAGACCATCCCGACGGCGAAGCGCCCGGCCTCGGGAAGCGCGATGCCCTGGCCGTTGCACTCGCGGCGAAGGAAGGTATCCGGGATCTGGACCAGCAGGCCGGCGCCGTCCCCGGTCTCCGGATCACAGCCGCAGGCGCCCCGATGCTCGAGCTGAACGAGCACCTGGATGCCCTTCTGGACGAGGTCGTGGGACTTCTCGCCGCGAACGTTCGCCACGAAACCCACTCCGCACGCATCGTGCTCGTGGGCCGGGTCGTAGAGGCCTTGCTTGCGGGGGAGACCCGGGGCGATCCGAGGCTCGCGCGGCGACGGCCGAGGATCGGTCTTGGCGTTCCGCGGGGGCTGGCATCCCGGATCAGTCATCGGTTCACCCTGGTGTGGCGGGCGGACTCGTGACGCAGTGCGGCATCCTGGGATGGGGGGAGCGCTCGATGGCCGAAGCCGGGTTGGGGAGCGTGACGAGACACTCACCACCGCCTGGATGCCCCGGCCCCTGGGGCCTTCGCAAAGCGGTGATAGAATGCCGGAAGTGCGCGAGAGTCCTGGTTTTTTGCGAGCCGGCAGCCTAAACGATCGCCCCAGACGTGTCAACAGAACTCGGGTGGGGGCATGACCCAACGCGTCAAAGCGGAGAGCCACCGGCGAGCACGGCCTGCAACCTGTCCGGGTGGTTGGTGAACAGGCCGTCGGCCCCCCAGCCGAGCAACGTCTCCATCCGCTTGGGGTCGTCGACGGTGAAGACGTAGACGGCGAGCCCGGCGTCGTGGGCCCGTTCGATCAGCACCCGGTCGACGAGGGCATCCTCGGGATTCACGGCCTCGGCCCCGAGCGAGGCCGCCCGCTCGGGCCAGCCGTCGGGAAAGCGTCGCGAGATCAGGAGCGCCAGGCGCGCGTCGGCGGAGAGCGCCCGCAGCTCCCGCAGTACCGGGTCGTAGAAGGAGCTGAACAGGGTCTCGGCCATGAGGCCCCGGGAAGCCACCGCCCCCAGGGCCTGGGCCTCCAGGCCCGGGTACGGGCCGCGGGCGCCCTGCTTGATCTCCAGGTTGAAGGGGATGCGGGCGCCGAAGCCGTCGAGCACCTCGTCGAGCGTCGGCACCGATTCGCCTCCGCCGGCGTCCAGGCGGCGCACGTCGCCGAGCAGCGCGTCGGCGATTTCGCCTTCTCCGCCGAGACCCGCGAGGTCCTCGTCGTGGGTGATCACCACGTGGCCGTCGCGGGTGCGGTGCAGGTCGATCTCGATGCAGTCGCTCCGCATCTCGATCGCCAGCTCGTAGGCGGCGAGGGTGTTCTCGGGCAGACGGCCCGAGGCGCCGCGGTGGGCGATCACGAGGGGCTTGCCGGGCTTCACGCGTCCGCCCAGTCCCGTGAGCGCTCCACCGCCCGCTTCCAGCCAGCGTAGAGGCTCTCGCGCCGGTCGGCGGACAGGCCCGGCTCGAAGGTCCGCGCACCGTCCAGGGTGACCGACTCCAGAACACTGCGGTCGGACCAGAAGCCGGTGGCCAGGCCCGCCAGGGCTGCCGCGCCGAGGGCCGTCACCTCGAGCACCTTCGGCCTCCGGACGGGCACGCCGAGGACATCCGCCTGGAACTGCATCAGGAAATCGTTCTGGCAGGCACCGCCGTCGACCCGCAGGGCATCCAGCGGGAGCCCGGAATCGGCGCGCAGGCACTCGACCACGTCCCGGCTCTGGTAGGCGATCGATTCGAGGGTGGCCCGGACCAGGTGCTCGCGGCTGGTGCCGCGGGTGAGTCCGACGATCGTTCCGCGGGCGCGCTCGTCCCAGTACGGTGCGCCGAGACCGGTGAAGGCCGGCACCAGGTAGACGCCTCCCGTGTCCGGGACCGAGCGCGCGGCCGCCTCGGTTTCCGCCGCGCTCGCCACCAGCCCGAGACCGTCGCGGAGCCACTGCACCGACGCGCCCGCTACGAAGATGCTGCCTTCGAGCGCGTAGCTCACCTGCCCGTCCAGGCCCCAGGCGATGGTAGTGACGAGACCGTTCTCGGAGACCGGTGCCTCGGCGCCGGTGTTCATCAACAGGAAGCAGCCCGTGCCGTAGGTGTTCTTGGCGCTGCCGGCGGCGAAGCAGCTCTGGCCGAAGAGCGCGGCCTGCTGATCGCCGGCGATGCCCGCCACGGGGAGGGGCGCGCCCAGCCACTCCGCGTCGGCCTCGCCGAAGACGCCGCTCGAGTCGCGTACCTCCGGAAGCAGAGCCCGCGGCAGCCGGAGCGCCTCGAGCAGGGTGTCGTCCCAGCCCCGGTCGCGGATGGCGTAGACCATCGTGCGCGACGCGTTCGAGTACTCGGTGGCGTGGACCGCGCCCTTCGTGAGCTTCCAGAGCAGCCAGGTATCGACCGTGCCGAAGGCCAGCTCGCCGCGCTCGGCCCGGGCCTGGGCGCCCTCCACCGCGTCGAGGATGAAGCGCACCTTCGTGGCCGAGAAATAGGCGTCGATCACCAGGCCCGTGCGGCGCCGCACCTCGTCTTCGAGGCCGCGGCTGCGCAGCTCCTCGCAGATCGGCGCCGTCTGGCGGGACTGCCAGACGATCGCGGGGTGGATCGGCTCATCGGTGGCCCGGTCCCAGACGAGGGCCGTCTCGCGCTGGTTCGTGATCCCGATGGCGGCCACGTCGGCGGCGGTGGCGCCGGCCTTGGCCAGCACACCGCGTGCCGCGCGGAGCTGGCTCGACCAGATCTCCTCCGGGTCGTGCTCCACCCAGCCCGGCTTCGGGAAGTGCTGGGTGAACTCGTGCTGGTCGACCGCGGAGACGGCGCCTGCGCCGTCGAAGAGGATCGCGCGCGACGACGTGGTGCCCTGGTCGAGGGCGAGGACGAAGCGGGCCATGACCGGATCTCCTCCCTGCGGCTCAGCCGAAGAGCGCCTCGACGAACTCGTCGGCCGAGAAGTCGCGCAGGTCGTCCGCGCCCTCGCCCACGCCGACGAAGCGCACCGGGATCGCAAACTCCTCGGCCAGGCCGACGATCACACCGCCCTTGGCGGTGCCGTCGAGCTTGGTCAGCACGAGGCCGGTGACCGGTGCGGCCTGGGTGAACTCCCGGGCCTGGGAGATGGCGTTCTGACCGGTGTTGGCGTCGAGCACGAGCAACGTCTCGTGGGGTGCCTCGGGCAGCTCCTTGGCGATCACCCGCGCGATCTTCGCCAGCTCCTCCATGAGCGGCGCCTTGGTCTGGAGCCTTCCGGCGGTGTCGATGAGGGCGACCTCGACGCCGCGGGCACGGGCCGCCTTCACCGTGTCGAAGGCGACGGCGGCCGGATCGCCGCCGTCGGCGCCGGTCACGACGTCGCAGCCCACCCGCTCGCCCCAGGTCTGGAGCTGCTCCCGGGCGGCGGCCCGAAAGGTGTCGCCGGCGCCCAGGATCACGCTGTGGCCGAGTGCCCGGTAGCGCGCCGCGAGCTTGCCGATGGTCGTCGTCTTGCCCGAGCCGTTCACGCCGAGCACGAGCACGACGTGGGGAGAGCCGGCGACGCGGGGACCCGGCTCCTCGGGCTCCACGCCCGACAGGCGGGAGGAGATGCCTTCGCGAAGGATCTCGCGCACCCGCTCCGGCGGCTCGCCGCGAGCGCTGCTGCGCACCTGCTCGAGCAGGCCCTCGGCGGTCTTGACGCCCAGGTCGGCGGTGAACAGCAACGCCTCCAGCTCCTCGAGCAGCCCGTCGTCGACGGTGCTGCCGCCCAGGAGACCGCCGAGACGACCGACCAGCGCCTCCTGGGTGCGGGCGAGCCGCTCGCGCAGGGAGATGCGAGCGGACTCGGGGGCTCGCTCCCGAACGGGAGCCGGCTCGGGCTCGGCGACCGACTCGGGAGCCGCAGCGGTGACCGACTCGGGAGCCGCAGCGGCGACGGGCTCCGGTGCGGGGGCGACCTCCGCCGCGGTCGGCGCCGGCCGCTCCTCCGGCAGCGGCTCCGCCGCGGGAGCCGGCGGCTCGACCTGCGGCGGCGCCTCGAGAGCCGCCGCCTCCGGCGTCTCGCCCCGGAGCAGCCCCCAGATCAGGAACGGCAGCGGCACCGCAAAGGCCATCAGCGGAAGCCAGCCCGCCCAGGCGGTTGCCCAGACTCCGAAGGAGTGCAGCAGCTCTTGCATGGGGCGCGGAGGATAACAACCCCGCCCCGGTCTAGGTCAGCGCCTCCAGGGCCTGGAGCGCCTCCCGCGCGTGGTGGGAGATGTCGAGCTCGGCGGTGATCACGCGCCGCACGATCCCGTCGCGGTCGATCACCACGGTGGCGCGCTTGTTCGGCAGCCACCCTCCGGCCCGCGCGAAGCCGTAGGCCTTCGCGATCCGGCCCTCCGCATCGCTGAGGAGCGGGTACGGCAGCTCCAGGGCCTCGGCGAAGGACGCGTGACGATCCTCATCGTCGTTGCTGACGCCGACGACCTCGGCGCCGAGCGCGGTGAACTCCGGATAGCGTCCCCGGAAGTCCCGCGCCTCGATCGTTCAGCCAGGCGTGAAGTCCTTCACGTAGAAGAAGAGCACGACCGGCTGCTGGCCCACGAAGTCGTCGAGGGAGAGGGTGCCACCCGTTGAGGTTCGGCCCTCGAAGACCGGCGCCCTGGCGCCTTCGGCGAGGGTGGCCACCGCTAGCTGGCCTCGCGCTCGCGCTCCCAGCAGTAGACACGCATGGGGGGCACGTTGCGCAGCTCGGTCTGGACGCGGGCACGACCGAAGACACGACGCCCGAGGGTGTGGACCTTGTCGCGCACCTGGTAGGCCACGAAGCGCCCCCCCGGTACCAGACTGGCGTGGACCTCTTCGACGATCGCGGTGCCCAGGGCGGGAGGCATCGTGGAGAACGGAATGCCTGAGATGATTGCGTCCGCGGCCGCGAAGCCGTGCTTCGCGAGGGCCGAGCGGATGTCCGCGGCGCTGCCTTCGTGAACGCGAAGCCTGGGGTCGCGCAGATCCCGCTCGAGCACCTTCACGAAGTCCGGATTGATCTCGATCGCGATCAGCGTCGCATCGGCCGGCAGCGCCCGAAGCAGCGCGCGGGTCGAGCCCCCGGTGCCCGGCCCCAGCTCCACCACCACCCGCGCCTGCGCGAGCCCGGCCGCGCGCACGACCCGCCTCTCGAGGAAGCGCGAGCTCGGGATCACCGACCCCACTTCCTTCGGACGGTCGAGGAACCCGCGGAAGAAGTCGACGGGTCGGTCCTGGCGCACGGCCTTCAGTCGCTGCAGCACGGGGGGACTCCTGGTCAGTCGGCGCGCGCATGCTAGCAATGCCCTTCGGAACCGTCCGCGTGGGCGATTCCCTCCGTGCCAACCCGCCCCAATCGTCAACGAGAGGCCCGCCATGTCCGCCGAAACGCTGTTCCTCGTCTGCAACAACGGGGTCCTCCCCGCCTGGCTTCTGCTTGCCCTCGCCCCTCGGTGGACATGGACCGAGCGCATGGTCCACGCCATCTGGATCCCCGGCCTCCTGGCCGTCGCCTACGGCTTCGCCATCGTCCAGGGCCTGGCGGGCGGCCCGGAAGAGGCCAGCTTCACGAGCCTCCCGGGCGTGATGGCTCTCTTCACCGAGCCCTGGGCCGCCCTCGGTGGCTGGATCCACTACCTGGCGTTCGACTTGTTCGTCGGCGCGTGGGAGGTGCGGGATGCACGGCGTCGGGGAATCGCCCAGGGGTGGGTCGTGCCTTGCCTGGTGCTGACGTTGATGCTCGGGCCGCTGGGGTTGCTGGGGTACTTCGGCGTGCGGTTCGGGGTTGGGCGGGAGGTCTCTCTGGAAGAGGGGCGGTAGGACGTTGGGTTTCGGTCGATCGGGTCGGGTCGGCGGTGCCGGCTTGGGTTCGGTTCGGACTGGGGGCGGCCGTGGAGGTGCCGGCTGCCTTCTTGCCTGTGGGCGCGGAGGGAGCGCGCCGCCTCGGGCGCGGGGTTTGGCCCGCCGTGCTTCGAGAGGGAATCGCCTTGGGGACCGCGCGGAGTGCGGCCCCCGTCGCGCTTTCCCTGCCACGTCACCCTGAAGGTGCGCGAGGGCGTGCCTTCCCTGCGGAGCGTGGCGCTCGTCCGGGAGCTCGAGCGGTCGTTCGCGAAGGCCTGCGAGCGCGGGGACTTCCGGCTCGCCCACGACGCGATCCAGGGCAACCGCGTCCATCTGATCGTCGAAGCCAAGGACGTGGAGGCTCTGGGGCGGGGGATGAAGGCCCTCGGGTCCCGGCTGGCGCGGGCCGTCACCTCGTCGTCCTCCGGTCTCCGACGCAGGTGCGGAATGCCATCCGCTGCGTGCTCCTGAACGCCCGGCGGCACCTGCGGCGAACGACCGGGGCCGTGCGCCCATCCCAGGCCGAGCCTGACCGGACCCCCGGATCCCCGAGCCGAACCCAAGGCGCAGGTTGCCGACCCCGCTCGGTCGAACGCGGCTCAGCCCTGCAGCGCCGCGCCGAGCGCCTCGTTGAAGATCCGGAAGGCCTGGGCTGCGGTGCGCGGATCCCTCGGGTCGGCGCCGTGGGGGGCGCCGGGGGCGTTGTAGAGCTCGACGTCGATGCCTGCGGCCATGAGGCGCATCGCGTACTGGATGCCCTCGTCCCGGAGGGGATCGAGCCCGTTGGTCTGGATGGTCGCGGGCGGGAGGCCGGAGAGGTCCTCGGCGCGGGCGGGGGCCGCGTACGGGGAGGTCTTCTCGCGGTCGGCGTGCTCACCCAGGTAGTGCAGCCACATCCCGATCGCTTCGCGGCCCGAGAAGCCGAGGCCGGGCTCGGCCTGGGCGTGGGAGGGCTGGCCCAGGCGGTCGTCGAGCACCGGGATCATGAGGCCCTGATGGGCGATGGGCGGGCCCCGGCGGTCGCGGCTCATCAGGCACAGGGCGGCTGCAAGTGCGCCGCCCGCGCTGCCGCCGGTGACGACGAGGCGGGAGGGATCGGCGCCGAGCGCCTCGCCGTTCGCGGCCGCCCACTCGAGGGCGGCATAGCAATCCTCGGGCGCGGCGGGGAACGGGTGCTCGGGCGCGAGCCGGTAGTCGACGCTCACCACCACGCACCCGAGATCGAGCGCCCACCCCGCCTCGAGGCCCTCGAAGTTCTCCGGGTGGAGGATGCAGAAGCCGCCGCCGTGTGCGTGGAGCAGCACCGGGAGGTCGTTCGCGGCGCCCCGGGGCCGGCGCACGACGAGGCGCACGTCGGGGGCGCCGTCGGGACCGGGAACGAAGCGCTCCTCGCTATCGAGGGCCGCACGCTGCGCGTCCGACATCGGGATGCGGATCTCGTCGATCGCGTCCCGGTCGATGGGCCAGTAGTCGTGGGCGCGGGGCATCGCGGCGGCGCTTCCTCACTCGCGCCCTCAGTGCACCTCGACCGCCACGAGCTTCGAGACGCCCTTCTCCTCCATGGTCACGCCGTAGAGGATGTCCGCGATCTCGATGGTGCGCTTGTTGTGGGTGATCAGGAGGAACTGGGAGGCCAGGGCCATCTCCTTCACGATCTCGTTGAAGCGACCGACGTTGGCGTCGTCGAGGGCGGCGTCCACCTCGTCCAGCAGGAAGAAGGGTGAGGGGCGCACCTGGAACACGGAGACCAGCAGCGCGATGGCGGTCATCGTCTTCTCGCCGCCGGAGAGCAGGTTCACACTCTGGAGCCGCTTGCCCGGGGGCTGCGCCATGATCTCGATGCCCGCCTCGAGCACGTCCTCGCTCTCGGTGAGGCCCAGACTCGCCTTGCCGCCGCGGAAGAGCCGCGGGAAGTTCTTTTCGAAGCGCTCCTTCACCGCGTCGAAGGTCTCCCGGAAGCGGCGGCGGCTGGTGCGGTTGATGCGGGCGATGGCGTCGCGGAGCTGGGCCACGCTGCTCTCGAGATCTCCTTTCTGCTCGGTGAGGAAGCGGAAGCGCTCGCGCAGCTCCTCGTGCTCCTCGATCGCGCCCAGGTTGACCTCGCCGATCGCCTCGATGCGCTTGCGCACGTCGGCCAGACGCTCCCGGCGGCCGTCCATGTCGAGGGCCATCAGCTCGGCGATCTCCCGGGCTTCCTTGCGGGCGTCGCGGTCTTCGGCGGAAGAGCTCTGGGGCAATGCGAGGCCATCTGCATCAGCGACGCCCTCGCCACTGGATACCGGCAACGTCTCCAGGTCGGCTGCCGGCTCTGTCTCCGCTTCGGGCTCCTCGTCGGTGGCGAGGGCGGGGGCCGGCGGCTTCCAGTGCACAATGTCGACGTTCCACTTCTCGCGGATCGACTCGTCGAGGTGCTGGAGGCGCAGCTCCTGCTCCCGCAGGCCCAGCTCCGCCTGCTGAGCCTCGTCGCGGCGGGCCTCCAGGTCGATGCGCACGCCCCGCGCCTCCTCCTCGAGCTCGCGGACCAGGGCGGCCTGCTGCTCGTAGGCGTCGCGCTTCTCCTCGTTGCCGAGCCGCGCGGTCTCCTCCTCCTGCAGGCGCTCGGTGAGCAGGCGCTCGGCCTCGGCGATGCGATCGGCCAGCTCGCCGCGCCGGCTTTCGGCGGTCTGGATCTCCGCGTCGCGGCGCTGGATCCAGCCGCGGCTCTCACGGACCGCGGCCTCGGCGCGCTCGAGGGCGCTTCGCAGGCGGGTCGCCCCCTCCTCTCGACCCTCGTGGAGCACCCGCCGCTCGGTCGCGACGGCCTCGAGCCGCGAGAGCTCGCGGCTCGAGGACCCGATCTGCAGCGTCATCTGCTCGAGGGCGCGCTGGCGGCGGCCCCGGTCTTCCCGTTCGCCGGTGAGGCGTCGCTCGAGGCTCTGCCGCTCTTCCTCGATGGCCTCCACCTCGGCCAGGAGATCCGAGCGCTCGGCGACCCGGCCCTCCTGAGCCTCCCCGATCGCCTTCACCCGTTCGCGGGTGCGCTCCAGGTCCTTCTCGTGGTTGGCCACCGCAAGGGCCGCCGTGTGGTGGCGGTTGCGCAGGTTCTCGAGCTCGTCGGACGCGGCGGCCAGGCGCTCCTCGGCGCTGCGCTGGGCTCCTTCCTGCTGGCTCACCTCCCGCTCGAGACTCGCGACCTCGTCCCCCAGCTCCCGCACCTCCCGAACCCGGGTGAGGATGCCGGTCTGGGAGGCATCGCCGCCGCCGCGAACCACACCATCCGGTGTCAGCAGGTCACCGGAGGGCGTCACGAAGGTGCACGGGATCGTGCCGCGCCCGTACAGCTCGATCGGCTCGGCCAGGCTCTCGACCAGGTTCACCCGGCCGAGCAGCGAATGGGCCACCGCCTCGGAGCCGGGCCGCGGGCGCACGCGGCGCAGCAGCGGCTCGCCCAGGGGCACGAAGCCCTGGGGCCCCGGATCGCCGTCGCGGGCGAGCACGAGCACCGCCCGGCCCGCCGAGGCGTGGCGCAGGGAGGCCAGCGCATCGAGGGCCCGCGGGCCGTCCTCGACCACGAGCGCCTCGGCCCGTTCGGCCAGCACGGCTTCCACGGCCTTCTCGATCCCGGCGTCCGCGTCGAAGGCGTCTCGCACGAGGCCCCGCAGACCGAGCCGGCGACGCTCGTCGTCGCCGAGACGCAGCAGGTGCCGCGCGCCCTGCCCCACGTCTTCCTGGCGGGCCAGGAGCTCCTGCAGCGAGGTGAGACGGGCGCGGCGGGTTTCCCGGAGCTCGCGACGGGCGGCGAGCTGCTCGCCGGCGACCCGCGCCGCCTCCACGGCCTCGGCGTGGCCCGAGAGGGCCTCCCGGACCAGACCCATCAGGCGGTCGCGCTCGGCGAGCAGATTGCGGAGCCCCTCTTCCAGGGCCTGCTGCTCCTGGTCGGCACGGGTGGCCTCGCCCTGCTGCACCTCGAGCTGCTCGTCGGCGCTTCGCAGGCGGCCGTCGATCTCGGCGCGCCGGTCCGCCAGGGCGGCCAGCCGGTCCTCGACCCGGGCGACCCCGGTGAGCACCTCGACCAGCCCCTGGTTCTGGGCGTCGCGCTGCTGCTCGAGGCCGCGCAGGGCCTGCTCTCCGCTCCGCGCCTCACCCTCGGCGAGGCGCATCGCCTCGCCGGCTTCGGAGAGCGCCGTCTCCACGCCACGCAGCTCGTCGCCGACCCGACCGGCCTCCTCGAGCGCCGTCGTCAGCTGGCCCTGGAGCTGCTCCCTCTCCCGGGCCCGGGCCTCGTTGGCCTCGGCCAGGGAGGCCCGCTCCCGGCGCTCGTAGGCCATCTGGCTCTCGAGCTCCTTGATCTGGCCCCGCAGCTGGAAGAGCACCTCGTTGCCCTGGCCCAGCTCCCGCTCCCGGTCGGCGAGATCGACGCGGCGCTGCTCGAGGCCGGCCTCCCGCTCCTGGAGCCGGGTCTCGGCCTCGGTCGCGGCGTCGCGGAGCGAGCGCAGGTGGAGCCGCCCCTGCTCGAGCTCGTGGGTGAGCTCGGCGCGCTCGTCCGCGGCCAAGGAGAGCTCGAGGAGCCGCTGGATCTCGCGCAGGCGCTTGAAGCGGGCCGCCTTCTTCGCCTGGCGCTCGATGGAGGAGATCTGGCGCTTGATCTCGCCGAGCACGTCGCGGACCCGCGTGAGGTTCGTGTCGGTGGCCTCGAGCTTGCGTTCGGCCTCGCGGCGGCGGGCCTTGTACTTGCTGATGCCGGCGGCCTCTTCGATCAGGCTGCGCCGCTCCTCGGGCTTGGCGGAGACGATCTCGGCGATCCGACCCTGCTCGACGATCGTGTAGCCCTTGGTGCCGATGCCGGTATCGCGGAAGAAGTCCTGGACGTCCCGCAGTCGCACCGGCGTCTTGTTGATCAGGTACTCGCTCTCGCCGGAGCGGTAGAGCCGCCGGGCCACGGCAATCTCGGAGAAGGAGGCGTACTCCGCCGGCGCCAGGCCGTCGGCGTTGTCGAAGGTGAGCACCACCTCCGCCAGACCCACGGGCGAGCGGGCGTCGGAGCCCGCGAAGATGACGTCCTCCATCCCCTTGCCCCGCAGCCGGCGGGGTGACTGCTCGCCCATGGCCCAGCGGATGGCGTCGACGACGTTGGACTTGCCACAGCCGTTGGGGCCGACGATGCCGGTGATGCCCGGCTGGAAGGAGAACGCCGTTTTATCGACGAAGGACTTGAACCCCGTGATCTGCAGCGACTTGACGCGCAACTGAACCTCAGAACCCCTCGGGACGCCGCAGGCTGGAGGTCCTTGCGGCCACCCGGGGGGGCGGATGGGAGCTGGCTCAGGCTTGGGGGTGCCGTCTAGTTAACAGGCCGTGCGGAGGAGGCGCAAGCACGGGGCCCGGGGCCACCCCCGGGGAGTCGTCGGCGCGCCCCTCAGCGGCCGGCCGCGGCCAGCACGGGCGTCCCGCCCTCCAGCTGGAGCTGGCGGAGGCGCGCGTAGAGCCCGTCCTGCTCCATGAGCTCGGTGTGGCTCCCGCTCTCGACGAGCTTCCCGTGGTGGAGGACGTAGATGCGGTCGACGTCCTCGATGGTGGAGAGGCGGTGGGCGATCACGAGAGAGGTCTTCCCCTCCATCAGCACGTGGATGCCGCGCTGGACCAGGGCCTCGGTTTCGGTGTCGATGGAGCTCGTGGCTTCGTCCAGCACCAGCACGTCGGCGCCGTGGGCCAGGGCCCGGGCGAAGGACAGGAGCTGGCGCTGGCCCGTGGAGAAGTTGGTGCCGCGCTCCCGCACCTCCGTGTCGTAGCCCTCGGGAAGCGCCGCGATGAAGCGATCGGCCTCCACCGCCGCCGCCGCCTCGCGGATCGCGTCGCGCCCCAGGTCGTCGCGCCCGAGGGCCAGGTTGTCCGCCACCGTCCCGCTGAACAGGAAGACGTCCTGGAGCACCATCCCGACCCGGCGGCGCAGCTCGGCCTGGGGGATCTCGCGCAGGTCGACGCCGTCCAGGAGGATGCGACCCCGGTTCACTTCGTAGAGGCGGGTCAGGAGGTTGATCACCGTGGTCTTGCCGGCGCCGGTGGCCCCGACGAACGCGACCTTCTCGCCGGGCGCGACCTGGAAGGAGACGTCCCGGAGAACCCAGTCCTCGCCGCCGTAGGCGAACCAGACGTGCTCGAACTCGATCTCGCCGCGGGCGGGCGGCGCCTCCTGGCCGGCGACGTGGCGCTCCCAGCCGGGCTCCGGGTCCCGGATCGCCGGCTCCGTGTCCAGGAGCTGGAAGATCCGCTCGATGCTGGCCATGGAGGACTGCATCACCGAGTACTTCGCCGAGAGGTCGCGCAGCGGCATGAAGAAGCGCCGCATGTAGTTGATGAAAAGGTAGATCGTGCCGGCCGTCGCCAGGCCCGTGGCGGCCCAGATGACCACCGCCACGGTGATCCCGCTGGCGAGCTCGACCACCGAGAAGAGCGCCGAGTCGTACCAGATCGACCGGTGCCAGGCGTCCCGGTGCGCGCCGTTCAGGTCCTCGAAATCGCGCAGGTTGCGGGCCTCGCGGGTGAAGAGCTGCACCACCTTCATCCCGGTGACCGTCTCCTGGATGGTGGCGTTGATCCGCGCGAGCAGGACCCGGGTGTTCCGGAAGGCCTCGCGGACCTTCAGGCGGAAAATCACGGCGGCGATCGCCAGGAACGGCACCACGGCGAAGGTCCAGAGCGCCAGCTCCGCGTCCACCCAGAAGAGCACGGCGGCAAAGCCGATCATCTTGAGGACGTCGGTCACGAAGGCGACGAGCCCCTGGCTGAACATCTCCGCCACGTGCTCCACGTCGCTGGTCGCGCGGGTGACGAGCCGGCCGACGGGATAGGTGTCGAAGAAGCCCAGGTGCAGGCTCTGGATGTGGTCGAAGACTTCGAGGCGCAGGTCGCGCATGGCAGCCTGGCCGGTGGCGACCATGAGCAGCATGTGGCCGTAGACGAGGAGCGCCGAGGCCAGGGAGGCGGCCAGGAACAGGCCCGCCAGCCACACCAGCGGGTCCCAGCCCTCGGGTGCGGTCAGCAGGGCGTCGAGCGGTCCGCTGCCGCTCGCTTCGACGCCGAGCATCACCCGGTCCATGCCGGTCTTCACGATCCAGGCGGGCGCCAGCTCGAGCGCGAACATCGGCGCCACCATCAGGAGGGTCAGCGCCACCTGCCCCTTGTAGGGCGCGACCCATCCCCAGAGCCGGCGCAGCAGCCTGCGATCGACGGCCCGGCCGAGCGCCTCCTCCTCGAGGATCGCATCGAGTCCGCTTCCCCGGGCCCCGCTCATACGGAGGCCTCCGCCGCGGCCCGGCGCTCCCGGGCCTCCTGGTCCTGGGCGAGCCGCGCGTACAGACCGCCCTCGGCGAGCAGGCTCTCGTGGGTGCCCTGCTCGACGATGCGTCCCTCGTCGAGCACGACGATCAGGTCCGCGTCGCGGACGGTGGTGACCCGCGAGGCGACGATCACCACGGTCCGTCCCTCGAAGACCTCGGCCAGGTTCTCCTGGATGGCGGCCTCGGTCTCGGCGTCGACGGCGGAGAGGGTGTCGTCCAGGATCAGGATCGACGGATCGAGGGCCAGGGCACGGGCCAGGGCCGTGCGCTGACGCTGGCCCCCGGAGAGCATCACGCCGCGCTCGCCGACCACCGTCGCATAGCGGTCCGGCAGCTCCGCCACGTCCTTGGCGAGCTGGGCGCGCTCGGCGGCGCGCTGCACCGCGGCTGGCTCGGTCGCGGGCAGGCCGTAGGCGACGTTGTCCGCCAGCGACATCGAGAACAGGAACGAGTCCTGGGGCACCATCGCGATGCTCCGGCGCAGGCGATGCAGGGCCACGTGGTTCACGTCGATGCCGTCGACGAAGACGTGACCGTCCTCCACCTCGTAGAGCCGCGGGATCAGTGATGCCAGGGTGGTCTTGCCCGCGCCGACGGGGCCGACCACGCCGAGCACGCTGCCGGCCGGGACGCGCAGGTTCAGCTCGCGCAGCGCCGGCTCCCGCTCGCTCCCGGGGTAGGTGAAAGTGAGGTCTCGGAACTCGAGCTCGCCGCGGGGATGGCGCAGGTCGACGGCCTCCGGCGGGTCGGCGATGGAGGGCTCCGTCGCGAGCACCTCGTCGATGCGCTGCATCGACGCGGTGCCCCGCTGCACCAGGTTGAAGACCCAGCCCATGATGAAGATGGGGAAGGTCAGCTCGTAGTTGAACATGGAGAAGACGAAGAACTGGGAGAGAGGCATCTCCCCGTCCATCACCGCGTGCCCGCCGACCAGGAAGATGATCCACATGCCGACCATCGGGAGCAGGCTCGTCACGGCGGGCATCGCGCCGTTCACCCTCGCCACGTGCAGCCAGCGGCGGTAGAGGTCGTCGCACAGCCCCTCGAAGCGATCGCGGGTGTGGCCCTCCATCGCGTAGGCCTTCACCACCGCGATGCCGGAGACGGTCTCCTGGAGGTGGTTCGACATGTCGGAGAGGCCCACCTGCACCGCCAGATTGCTCGAGTGCATGGCCCGGCCGAAGGCCCGCGAGATCAGGATGAAGAGCGGGTACGGGATGAGGACCAGGGCCGCGAGCTTCGGATTCAGGTAGAACATCGTCGCCAGCGTGGCGCCCATCAGGATGGGCGTCTGCGCGACGGAGAGGAGCCCCGGCCCCAGCATCAGCCGCACCGAGGTGAGATCGTTCACGCAGCGGCTCATCAGATCGCCGGTGCGCCAGCGGAAGTAGAAGGACTGGGGCAGGCGCTGGAGATGCTCGAACAGATCGTTACGGATCTGGTACTCGATCTCCCGGGCCGCGTTGAAGATGCGCACCCGCGAGAAGAAGCGGACCCCGGAGCGGGCGATCGCCACCGCGAACAGCCATCCGCAGCGGCGGCCCACCTCGGCGGCCGGGAGGCCCTCGACGAGGGCTTCGATGCACCAGCCCACCATGATGGGCAGCGCAACGAAGAAGCCGGCGTAGAGCATCGTCGTGAGCACGCCGAGCACGTAGTCGGCCTTGTTGCGGGCGACGTAGTGGGCGAGGCGCCGGAACATCGTCCGGCGGTTCTCCGCGATGGTCGCCCGGTCCTGGACGAAGCCTTCCGCGGCGCTCACGAGCGGTACCAGGCGGCGACGCGCTCCCGGTCGAGGCCGAGCCGCCAGGCCAGGAGCGCGCCCAGGTTGCGGAGCACGGTGCGCGCGAAGCCGCGGCGCTCGTAGCGCCGGGGCGAGGTCTCGACCGCCTCGGAGAGCAGCGCCAGCCGCCCACGGCGCCGCACCTCCCGCACCAGGTCGAGGTCTTCCATGATGGGCGCCTGGGGGACGCCCCCCATCGCCTCGAGCACCGGGCGGCGGACGAACAGCGCCTGGTCGCCGTAGGGCAGCCGGAACAGCCGCACCCTCACACGCACCCAGGTCTCGACGAAGCGGAGACGGGCGCCTTCCCCGGAGAAACGGAAGGCGAAGGCGCCGCCGGACACGGCCGGATCGGCGAGGGCGCGCCGGACGGCGCCCGCCCAGCCCTCGGGCAGCCGCGTATCCGCGTGGAGGAAGCAGAGCACGTCCGCGGGCCCGGCGGCGGCCGCACCGGCCGCCAGCTGTCGCGCTCGCCCCGGCTCACTCGGCACCACCCGCGCTCCTTCCTCTCGTGCTCGCTCTGCCGTCGCGTCCGCACTGCCCCCATCGGCGACGATCACGTCGACTTCCAGGCCACGGGCGCTCCCATCCGGACCGAGGACGCTCCGGATGGCGGCGCGGATCCGATCGGCCTCGTGGAGCGCGGGGATCACGACCGCGATCCGCACGACTTCACTCTAGCGCCGCCCGGGGCCGGCGGCGAAGGCCCCCGCAGGGGCCACGGGCACGGGTAGGCACTTGTCACGGCCGTCCGCCAACGAATAGGATGGGGAATGCGCACGACGCCCTCGCTTCGCGGCCGCTTGTCGGTCCTTGCGGTGGTGCTTCCGCTCCTGCTCGCACCCGCCTGCGTCTTCAAGGGAATCGCCATCAACGAGCCCGCCAGGGACGAGCTCGAGACCGACGATGCCGTGCGCCTCGAGGCGCGGGTGGCGCCCCACATCGACGTCCTGACGGTGGCGGTGCTGCTCGACGGCGTGGACCTGATCCAGCACTTCGGCCTGGTCCCGCCCTTCACCGGGCAGGGCGGCAACGTGATGATCGGCGGCGACCTGGTCACGATCAGCGGCTTCGAGTTCGACCCGGCGCTGGGCTTGCCACAGCTCTCCCTCGACGCGAGCGGGCTCTCCCTGGGCGCCCACGATTTCGAGATCTCGGGCTTCCGGCCCTCGGACGGCGCGACGGTCGTGACCACCCGGAATTTCGCGATGATCGGCACCCTCGACGAGAAGGTGCGCGCCGTGACGAGCGCCGGCATGCTGCGCCGCTCGGCGACCTTCGGCGGCTTCCGGCTGGGCAACGCCGCCGCCGGAGTTGCCGCCGCAGGCGAACCGGTCGCCTACCCGGACGGGTCGGAGCTCCGTGCGGGCGTGGTCGAGGCCATCGAAGCCCGTTTGGCCGGCGGAACGCCGTAGGCCCCGGGCGGGAGCATCCATGTCGCGAGCCCCCGGTATCGTCCTCCTCGCCTTCTTGCTGCTGGCCGCGGGGGCGCCGGCGGCACCTCCCGACGTTCCCGGCAGCTTCAGCTACCAGGGCGTGCTCCTGGACACGAGCGGCCAGCCCCAGAGCGGGCCCGTCGACCTCACGATCCGCCTGTGGGACGCGGCGCTCGGCGGCGTGCTCCTCTACAAGCAGGAGCGCAACAACACGATCCTGGTGGACGGCGTCTTCACCATCGTGATCGGCCCCACCGGGGTCGGGACCGACGTGCCGACGAACCCGCTCGCAACGAACCTGGTCTCCGTCCTGACGACGGACCTGGGCGCCCTGGCCGAGGTGTGGCTCGAGCTCTCGGTGGACGGGAGCCTGCCGCTCGCGCGGAACAAGCTCCAGTCCGTGCCCTTCGCGGTGCGATCCGAGTCCTCGGCGTCGGCCGACACCGCCGACACGGCGACCAACCTCCAGACGGGCGGCGGCGTGAGCACCGCGATCCTCGACGCCATCTGGCTCCATCACAACTTCGACGGCGGCCCGCCGAACACCGACCCGAGCGAGGGCACCGGCGATACGGATCTGGACTCGATCCCGAACTTCGTCGACGACGACAACGACAACGACGGCCTGACCGACTCCGTCGAGGTCGCCCAGGGCTCCAACATCAATCTCGTCACGCCGACGCTCACCGGGTTCTCGGGCGATGGCTCCAACATCCAGGACGTCAGCCTCTCCGCCACCGGAACGAACTTCGATCCTGCACTCACCACCACGGTGGGGGGCGGCTCCGTGGCGCCCTCGGGCATCACCTCGACGGCCTTCGACTTCGTGGCACCGCGCCTGCCGGCGGGAAGCCACCCGGTCGTGGTCACGCTGCCGAACGGCGAGTCGGACACGCTGAACCTCTCCTACTCCTTCACGGATCCGGGCCCGCCGACCTTCCTCTCGATCCCGATCGCCCTCGCGACGGCCCCCATCGAAGCGATGGCCCTGGGAGCAGACCGACTGCTGATCCACTCGGACGACGACTACGCCTGGGACGTCGTCGACGACGGGCAGATCGTGCTGGGCCCGGCCGTCGAAGGGATCCTCGCTCCCGGGTCGACCGCCGACACCGTCGCCCTCGCATGGGACTCGACGGGCCGCCTCGGCGCCGTGCATCGCAACAACGGGACCGGAATGGTCGAGGTCTTCCTCGACGCGGACCTGAGCGGACAGCTCGAGTTCGGAGAGCGGACGGCGGTGGAGCTCGCGGATCCGGGTGGCGTCGCCCTGGCCTTCGACGCCTCGGATCGGCTCGTCGGCGGATACGTCCGCCCCACCGTGACGGTGACCCAGATCCGGGTCTTCCAGGACGCAGACGGCGACGGCACGATCGCCGCTGGCGAGATCGTGACCGCCGAGTCCTGGACCGGTGCCGTTCCCTCCTCGGGGGAGATCGCCGTCGACTCCGCATCCCGGGTCGCCTACGTCACCGAGGATCCGACCGCCGACCTCCTGCGCGTCGTCTGGGACCGGAGCGGGGACGGCGACTTCGACGATACCGTGAGCGGGAACCCGGAGTCCTTCGCCCCGGCGGGCTCGATCTCGTGCCTCGGCGCCGACTTCGACGCCAACGACGCGCTGGTGGTCGTGTACGGCAGCGGCGGTGCGCTCACCCTGGCACGCGATACCAGCGGAGACGGAGACTTCGCCGATGCCGGCGAGACGGTAGTGCTGGCGCCCCTCCAGCTGGGGAATCCGAGCAGCTGCGACGTCGATGCCAGCGGACCGGGAGTGGCCGTCTCGGCCACGGACGGAACCCACCTGGAGCTCTTCCTCGATCGCAACGCCGATGGCGATTTCGACGAGTTCGATGACCGGGCCTTCCTCGGCACGGGCGTCTCGGCGCCGATCGCCGTGGAGCGGCTCGGCAACGGCGAGGTGATCGTCCTGGCGCCGCAGGGCATCGTGGAGGATCCGCTCTAGGGAGCCGCTGCCCCCGCCTCACCCATCAGGTGCCGCCGGAACCAGGCCAGCGCCAGGTCCGACGCCTCGCCGTACGTCCCGGTGTAGACGTCGTAGTGCTTGCCCGGGAACACCTCGTAGCGAGCCGGTGCGTTCGCCTTGACCTTCTCGTACGCGGCGAGGCCGTTCTCCTTGCGGTCGAAGAGCTCCTCGTCCTCCATGTCGATGAAGAGGGTCGGGATGCGCACCCGAGCCGCGTAGTCCAGCGGGCGGTACGACACCATGCGCGCCACGTCCGGGGTGCCGCTCAAGCCGGGCGCTCCGTCGATGCCCTGGGGCAGCGGCGGGTCGAGCTCGCCGCGGGCCTTCTCCCGTGCGCGGCGCTCCGCGTGCAGGAGGAGCTCCGGCGGCGACGTGCCGCCGCCCTGGGCGCCGACCTGGGCCACCGCCGCCGCGAGCGACTCGGTCGCCGCCATCACGACCGCGTGGCCTCCCCCGTAGCTCGTGCCCCAGATGCCGATGCGCCCGGGGTCCACGTCCGGCTCGCTGCGCAGCACGGCGAGGGCCGCCCGCAGGTCCTCGAGCTGGTCCCAGGGATCGACGACCTCGCGGATCTCCCGCGCCGTCACGGTGACCCGTCCTTCGTCGTCCGGATCCGGCAGGGGCGCGTCGGGGACGAGGCGACCGTCGCTCTCGCCCCAGCCGCGGTAGTCGAAGCTGAGGACGACGAAGCCGGCCGCCGCGAACTTCGGGGCGTAGGTCGCATCCAGGTGCTCGCGGAGGCCGCCCCAGCCGTGGGCCAGCAGGATGGCCGGGCGCTTGTCGCCCTTCTCGGAGGTGGCGCCCTTCGCCCGCCACACGCGGGCCGCCATGCGGGTGCCCTGGCTCCAGATCGTGAGGGAGGTGGATTCGGCGCCGTAGTACAGCTCGGCGGCACAGCTGGCGCCCGGCGTGGCGAGGGTGGCGGCGAGCAGCCCGAGCGCTGCGAGGTGGCGGTGCATCGGCATGGGGGCGTTCCTCCCGGTGCGTGCTATGGAATCCCCTTCCCGGAGGAGACGCCATGGCAAAGGATCTCAAGCTCGGCCTGCAGCTCGGCTACTGGCAGGCCCAGCCCCACCCGAACTTCGTCGAGATCGCCCAGGAGGCGGAGCAGCTCGGCTACGACATCGTGTTCACGGCCGAGGCCTGGGGCTCGGACGCCTTCACGCCGCTCACCTGGATCGCCGCCCACACCGAGCGCATCCGGCTCGGGACGGCCGTGGTCCAGCTCTCGGCTCGCACGCCGACGGCCACCGCCATGCACGCCCTGACCCTCGACCACCTCTCGAAGGGCCGGGTCGTGCTCGGCCTGGGCGTCTCGGGCCCCCAGGTCGTGGAGGGCTGGTACGGCCAGCCGTTCTCGAAGCCGCTCTCGCGAACCCGCGAGTACGTCGACATCATCCGGCAGGTGCTGCGGCGCGAGGCGCCGGTGCAGAACGCCGGCCCCCACTACCCCCTGCCCTACACGGGCCACGGCGCCTGGGGCATGGGCAAGCCGCTCAAGCCGATCACCCATCCACTGCGCGCCGACGTGCCGATCTTCCTCGGCGCCGAAGGCCCGAAGAACGTCGCCCTCGCCGCCGAGATCTGTCAGGGCTGGCTGCCGCTCTACTACTCACCCTACCGGCAGGAGGTGTACGCGGACTCGCTCAAGGACGCGCCGGAGGGCTTCGAGATCTGCGCCGGCGTGAGCGTCAACGTCACCGACGACGTGAAGACAGCGCTGATGCCCATGAAGGCGACGATCGGCTTCTACATCGGCGGCATGGGCTCCAAGAAGCGCAACTTCCACAAGGAGCTGATGGCCCGGATGGGCTTCGAGGCGGAGGCGGAGAAGATCCAGGAGCTCTTCTTCGCGGGGAAGCGCGAGGAAGCGGTCCAGCTGGTGCCGGACGAGTTCTGCGACGAGATCTCGCTGGTCGGCCCGCCGGAGCGGATCAAGGACCGGCTCGCGGCCTGGCGAGACACCCCGGTGACCCACCTGCTCTTCATGTCGAGCGACCCGACTCAGATCCGGACCGTGGCGGAGCTCGTCCTCGGGTAGAGTCCTCCCGGAACTGCTATCAAGGCTCCATGCCGCCCCCCGAGGACAAGAGCGCCCCGGCCTACGCGCGCGCCGGGGTCGATCTCGACAAGGACGAAGGCTTCATCGACGAGATCAAGGAGATCTCGCGCAGCACCTTCCGGCCCGAGATCCTCTCCTCCATCGGCGGTTTCGCCGGGCTCTTCAAGGCCCCGGAGCGCTACCACTCGCCGGTCTTCGTGGCCGGTGCCGACGGCGTCGGCACCAAGCTGAAGCTGGCCGCGCTGATGGGACGCTACGACACCATTGGCATCGACTGCGTGGCCATGGTGGTGAACGACCTGGTCGTCCAGGGCGCCGAGCCGTTGGTCTTCCTGGACTACCTCGCCATGGGCGAGCTCGAAGAGGAGATCGCGGCCGAGGCGCTGCGCGGCGTCGCCGAGGGCTGCCGGCGGGCGGGCTGTGCCCTGCTCGGCGGCGAGACGGCCAGCATGCCGGGCTTCTACCCGAAGAGCGAGCTCGAGCTGGTGGGCTTCGGCGTGGGCGTCGTGGAGCGGGACCGCATCATCGACGGCTCCAGCATCGGCGTCGGCGACGTACTGATCGGCCTGGCCTCGAACGGCGTCCACTCGAACGGGTTCTCCCTGGTGCGGCGGATCGTGGACGAGGGCGTGGCAGCCGGGAAGTTCGACCTGCGGGAGGCGCCGCCGGAGCTCAATACCTCCCTCGCCGCCGCGTTGCTCGCCCCGACCCGCATCTACGTGAAGCCGGTCCTGAACCTGCTACGGGATTTCACGCTCCACGGCATCGTCCACGTCACCGGCGGTGGCTTCGACGGCAACGTGCCGCGCATCCTGCCCGGCGGCGTGCGGGCGCGCATCGACCTCTCGAGCTGGCCCCGGCCGGCCCTCTTCGACTTCCTGGCCCGCCACGGCGAGATCTCCGAGGACGAGATGCGCCGCGTGTTCAATTGCGGCCTGGGCATGATCCTGATCGCCCGGCGCGACGACGCCGAGGACATCGTCGACCGGCTGGGCGGGATGGGCGAGCGGGCCTACCGCATCGGCCACGTCGAGCGGAAGGACGACGACGACCCGCCCCTCCTCTTCGAGGGGGGCGATCCCGGCCCCGCGGGCTGATGGCGCCGGCGGAAGACGGAGCCCTGCCGTAGTGGCGCGCGAGCGGCTGGGAAGCGGCGGCGCCCTGCGCTCCCGCCGCTGGGACGTGCTCGTCCTGGGCAGTGCCCTGCCCGGCCTCGCGGCGGCCATCCGCCTGGGCATGGCGGGGCACCGGGTGCTGATCGCCGAGGAGGACACGACGGCGGGCGCCCCGCTCTTCCTGCGCGAGCCCTTCGCCCTGCCCGGCGTGCTGGGCGGCGGCGTGCTCGACCCGGCGCTCCAGGCCCTCGGCATCCCCCCGATCGAGCGGCGGCGCTTCGAGGCCCGTGACGTCGCCTATCAAGTGCTGCTGCCCGAGGCCCGCCTCGACGTGGGCGATCGCGACCTGACCGCGGACGAGCTGGTGGCCTGGGGCCTGCTCAAGCCCGACGACGCCCGGGCCCTGACCCACGATCTCGAGCAGGGCGCCTCCGCCCTCGCCGAGGCCCTGGTCGGAGCGGCCATCGTGAAACGCGGCGTTCGGCTGCCGAGCTTCCCGGCCGACGGAGGAGGCGCCGCCCTCCCCGCCCTGGTGAGCCAGGCCGAGGGGGCCCTCGCCGAGAGCTTCGCGCTGCAGGCCGCGGGGCTGGCCGAGCTGGCGACGGGCGAGCCGAGCCCGCTCGCCCGGCTGCGCCTGCTGGGCGCGCCCCTGGCGGGCCGCACCGGCTACCCGAGCGGCGAGGGCGGCCTGCTCGCCGCCCTCCGCAAGCGGCTCGAGAGCCTCCACGCGGAGTTCCGCACCATCGGCTGCCCCTTCGAGTTCGTGGAGCTGGGCCATCACCCGGGCATCCTGCGGGCGGGACCGGGCGACGTGTGGCTGGGGCGGGCGCTGGTCGTGAACGCCGTCGGCCCCCAGCTCTCCGCAGCCTTGCGGGCGTGGGACAAGCCGGTGCCCGGCTTCCTCACGGGCGAGCCTCCGGCCACCCGGCGCTTCGCCCTTCACCTCCGGGCCCTGCGCGAGGTGGTGCCCGAGCCCCTGGCGCCGCGGGCGCTCCTCCCGCCGCCGGCGGACGGGCCCTTCGTCGGACCGATCCGCCTGTGCGTCCACCCCTCGTCTCGCGGCAACCGCTTCGCGGAGCTCGTGGCCTCGGCCTGCCTTCCGGTGGACGCGGACCCGGACGAGGCGGCGGCGGCGATGGAAGCCCGGGTGCGGGCGCTCATGCCGTTCTCGGAGCGGAGGCTCAAGGCCGGACCGCCGGGCCCGATCCCGCGCTGGGACGATCCCTCGAGCCGGCCCGAGCCCCGCGGCGGCTGGCCTGCCCCCGTGGACGTGCGCGCGCGAACCCGGGAGCCCGTCTACACGCTGCCACGGGAGGAGGTGGCGGCCCTGGGGCTGGAGGGGGAGCTCCTGCTCGGCTGGCGGGCGGGCGACGCGATCCGGGAGGAGCTCGGCTAGCCCGAGCCCCGGAGCCCGTTCGCCGGGAGCCAAGCGAGCGCCTACCCTTGGCGGGCCCCCCGGAGGAACCGTTGACCGAGCCTTCCCCCATGCCCGGGGAGGACGCCGGAGCCGCGGCGCCCGGGTCGCTCTCTTCGTTCTGGCGCCTGGTCGCCTACGTCCGGCCCTACCTGGCCCTGATGCTGCTGGCCGTGCTGGCAGCGCTCCTCTACTCCGGGGCCCGGACCGGGCGCGCGCTCCTCGTCCAGCCGCTCTTCGACGACGTGATCCTGCCCCAGGCCGCGGCGGATGCGACGCCGGGCCTGGGCGACTGGTTCCACTCCGCGTTGCGGGATGGCGACGAAGCCGCGGCGCCCCCCGCGGCCGGAGAGCGCGAGGCCGCGGCCGGAGAGCCCGAGCCGGAGACCGCGGCCGGAGAGCCCGAGCCGGAGACCGCGGCCGGCGAGCCCGAGCCGGAGGCCGTGGTCGCCCAGGTGAAGCAGTCGTTGCCGCGCATCCTGCTGGCCGCGCTCCTCATCCTCACCCTGCTTCCGGTCTCCCACTTCTTCCAGGTGTACCTGGCCGAGACCGTGCTGGGTCGTGTGCTGGTGGACGTGCAGCGGGACCTGTGCGCGAAGTTGCTGCGGCTCCCCCTGCGCTTCCACCACGGGGCGAGCCGCGGCGACACCCTCTCCCGGGTGATGAACGACGCCCAGCGCGCCCAGCAATCCCTCGACCTGCTGTTCTCCGACGTCGTACAGAGCGTGCTCGCCCTGGCGGTGGGCGTGGCCACCCTCCTCTACCTGTCGGCCCCGCTCACCCTCACGTTGGTGGCGATCGCGCCGCCGGTGGCGGGGGCCATCGCGCTGTTCGGCCGCCGGATCCGCAAGAGCGCGCGGCGCCGGCAGGAGAGTCAGGCGAGCGTGACCGAGCGGCTCGTACAGATCCTGGCGGGCATCAAGGTGATCAAGGCCTTCCGCGCCGAGAGCGGCGAAGAGCGCGCCTTCGACGAGCACAACCTCCGCTTCTTCCGCCGCAACCTCAAGGTGGTGAAGAACCGTGCGCTCTCCCGGGCGGTGGTCGAGGCCATCACGAACGCCGCGGGCGTCGGCGTGCTGCTGCTGGGGGTCGCCGTCGTCGCCGGCCAGCTCTGGGGGCTCACGGTGGGCTCGCTCATGGCCTTCGTCGTCGTGATGCAGACGACCTACCGGCCCATGAAGGAGATCACCAAGGGCTGGACGAAGCTCCAGGAGGCGATGCCCTCCGCCGAGCGCTTCTTCCAGCTCCTGGACACGGCGGGCGAGCCGCCGGACCCGGCCGACGCAGTGCGGCCGCCGGGCCTGCGCGAGGGCATCCGCTTCGCGGGCGTCTCCTTCTCCTACGGGCGGGAGCCGGTCCTCCAGGACGTCTCCCTCGACGTGGCCCGGGGCGAAGTGGTGGCGATCGTGGGCCCCACTGGCGCCGGCAAGACGACCCTGGCCGACCTCCTGCTCCGCTTCTACGACCCGGACGCGGGCCGCATCGAGGTGGACGGCGTCGACCTCCGCCGGGTGGCCCGCAGCGCCTGGCTCGACCACTGCGCGGTCGTCACCCAGGAGCCCTTCCTGTTCACCGGCACGATCCGCGACAACATCCGCTACGGGCGCCCAGAGGCGGACGAGGAGGCGATCCTGGCCGCTGCCCGGGCCGCCCACGTGGACGAATTCGTGGCCGAGCTGCCGGAGGGCTACGACACGGACGTGGGGGACGCCGGCGTGCGGCTCTCCGGCGGCCAGCGCCAGCGCATCACGATCGCCCGAGCGATCCTGAACGACCCGGAGGTCCTGATCTTCGACGAGGCCACCAGCTCGCTGGACGCCAAGAGCGAGCGCTACGTGCAGGAGGCCATCGAGTCCCTGCTAGGCGGCCGCACCGTCTTCATCATCGCCCACCGTCTCTCCACGGTTCGCCACGCCGACAAGATCCTGGTGCTCGAGCGGGGCAAGGTCGCCGACCTGGGCCCCCACGACGAGCTGATGGCCCGCGGCGGCCTCTACCGGGAGCTGATGGCCCTCCAGGGGGAGGCGGGAGACGAGACCTCCCCCATTTCGGGGTGACACGTCGACGCTCGCCGGGTTAGAATCAACCCGTTCTTTGCTGGAGCATGCTGATGCGGACCGCGCGACCCTTCCGCCTTCTCCACCTGCTCGCGGCGGCGGGCCTGCTGCTGGTGGCGACACCGGGCCTGGCGAGCTCGATCGTCGTCTGGCTGCCGAGCGGCGAGTCTGCTCGCGTTTCGGTCGTCTCCTGGGACGACGTGGAGGCGATCGCCGCGGGCTCCATCCAGGCGCCCGTCGGCGGCTTCGTGATCTCGACCATCCCCGGGCGCGCCCAGCAGCTCTTCGAGCTGCTGCCGGCCAGCCCCGGAACCACGCGGATCCAGGTGGTGAGCCGGGGCGCGGTGCAGCCGGCCATCCCGGAGCCAGCCGGGTTCGCGGCCTTCGCCATGGGGCTCCTGGTCCTCCGAGCGGCGGTCCGCAAGCGAGCCGTCTAGGGGGCCCCCGCCGGCTCCACGGTCAGGGGCAGGCAATGGACGCCCTCCTCGGCCTCGAGGCGGCGGGCCAGCGCGTCCCGCGCCTGCTCGCTGCGCGCCAGGATCTGGGCGGCGCCATCGCCCTGGGATCCGACCCCCTTGGCGCCGTGGGCAAGCTCGGCGACGGCCGGATGATCGAGGACCTCGTGCAAGCGCGGGGAGCGGAGCTCTTCACTGGCCGGCGCCACGGCCTCGTCGAACAGGGCCTGGGCCTCGTCGAGAAGCGCTCCCAGGGTGGGGGCGTCTCCGGCCTCCACGGCCGCCCGGGCCCGCTGGACGATCCCCCGGTTGGCCTCGCCCAGGCCGTGGCGCACGCGGCTCGCCAGGGCCCCGGTCGCATCGGGGAAGCAGGCGTTCAGGTCGGCGAGGATGCGGCGGGTGTCCTTCCCGCGCCGCAGGTCGACCACCAGGAAGTGGAGCTCGGCTCCGGGCTCGACGATCTCGACTTCCAGCTCGTCGCCGTCGAAGGCGACGGAGGTGACCCGTCGCCCGAAGGCGCACACCTGGTCCATGCGCCCGCACTCGCTGCCGGTGCGCCGCTCGCCCGCGTAGGCCACGTCCATCTCCGCCGCGACGTCGAGCCCCAGCTCGTAGGCCTGGGAGTAGGCCCGGGCGACCAGCACGCAGACGGCAGCCGAGGACGAGAGGCCCTTGCGCACCGGCAGGTCCGAGCTCGTCCGAAGCCGGAGGCCGCCGACCTGGAAGCGCTCCACCATTTCCGCGGCGGCCCCCGCGGCATAGCTGAAGAAATCGGCGCCGGCCGCGGCGTGCGCGAGCGACGCGGGTGTGGCCTGGATGCGGGCCGGCCCGACCTCCTCGCCGTGGGGCAGCACGCTCTCGATCTCGAGGGCGCCGGCGATGGGCTCGGCCTCGGCCCGGAGCCCCTGGTCGGTGCCGGCGACCAGGCAGAGCCCCGGCGCGATGTCCGGGTGGCTGCGCCGGTAGCCGGCCGCCCAGTCCGAGTGCTCTCCCATCAGGCACAGACGCCCGGGCACGAAGAGCTCCTTCAACGCACGGCCTCGGCGTAGAGCGCCTCCACCTCCTCCGCCAGGCGGGCAGGCGTGAAGCAGGCCTCGGCCCGTCGGCGGGCCTCGGTCCCGAACGCCCGGCGCGTCTCGTTGTCGCCGAGCAGTCGCTCCCAGGCCGCCGCCAGGGCGGCCGGCTCCTCGTCGGCGAGGAGCCCGGTCCGTCCGTCCTGGACGATCTCCGGCAACGCCCCCCTCCGGCTGGTGACGGCCGGGATGCCGCAGGCCGCCGCCTCGAGGAGCGCCCGGCAGGTGCCGTCGCTCCCGGGCACGAGGAAGGTGAAGAGGTCGATCGAGCGCAGCACCTGGGCATAGTCCTCGCGCCGGTAGCCGGCAAAAACCACCCGGTCGGCCAGGCCCAGGCGGCGTGCCGGCACCTCGGCGAGCTCTTCCCGGCGGGTCCCCCGGCCGATCACGAGGAGGCGAAAGGTCGGGTCGCGCTCCGCCAGCCGGGCCGCGGCTTCGAGGAGGAGATCGAAGCGGCGGTGGGGCTGGACCCGCGCGACGATGCCGACGACCCGGTCGTCCGCCGCTAGGCCGAGCGCGCGCCGGACCTCCGGATCCGGCGGGCTCGGGCGGAAGCGCTCCACGTCGACGGCGCCGAAGGCGCCGCGGGTGGGGCGGCCGCGACGCAGCCCCTCGTTGGCGCGGGCGGTGGCCGGCGAAACGCACAGGAGGCCATCGGTGCGGGCACCGAAGAGCCAGCGGCTCCACGGGCGATCCGGAATGGGCTCGGCCAGGCGATAGGAGCGCACCACCGCCGGCCGGCCTTCCCGCCCCGGCGGGCCGGCTGCGCGAAGGGCGAGCACGTGGTCGCGGGTGTGCCAGCAGTGGACGAGCTCGATCTTCCGCTCGTCGATCTGGCGGCGCAGGGCGAGAACCGCGGGGCGATCGCCGAGCGGTCGCACCCCGCGCCCCCGGGGCACCTCGAGCACCGGAGGCAGACCGGCGGCCCGGGCCTCCTCCGCCACGCAGCGGTCGGCGCCTTCGGGCGCGGCGGGACACGCCAGCAGCAGCTCGTGGCCCCGGAAGCGCTGGCCCTCGGCCAGCCGCAGCATCGGCTCGGCCGGGCCGGTCCACTTCCAGTCGCTGGTGAGCTGGAGGATGCGCACGAGCTAGGGCGCCCGTCCCGCCTTCCCGGAGTCCGGTGTGTCTTCGCCGGCGCCGAGCTCGTCGAGCTCCCACTGCTTGGCGTACTTCAGGAAGACGTGGAAGGCGGTCGCCGCGGCGATGACGAAGCCCGCCACGCCGTCGCGCCAGCCCTGCTTCACGACGAACGCCCGCAGGAAGCGCGCCGGCGGGCGCAGGACCATGTCGCGCAGGGTGTGACGCCGGCCCCGCTCCCGGTTGGCCCTCGCCTGGATGCCGCTGAAGTCCTGGATGCGGTCCACCTGGTCGGCCAGGTCGCGATAGCTGCGGTGCTCCGCCTCGCCCTGGAAGCGACCCGTCGCCCCAGCGCCGGGCGAGAGCTCCACGCGCCCGTGGGGGTTCACGCCGGCCCAACGCCCGGCGCCACGCCGGAGGAAGCGCAGCTGCCAATCCGGGAAGAACTCCCCGTGACGGATCCAGCGCCCCAGGTGCCAGGTGACCCGGTTCAGTTCCATGGCGGCGACGCCCTCGGGCGGCTGCGCCAGGAAGGCGCGCACCTCCGCCGCCAGGGGCTCGCCCAGGGACTCGTCCGCGTCGAGGGCCAGCACCCAGTCGCCGCGGGCCTGGTCGAGGGCGAAGTTCTTCTGCTCCACGTTCCCGTCGTAGGCGCGCACGAAGACCTCGGCGCCGGCCTCCCGGGCGAGCTTCTCCGTCGCGTCCCGGCTCCGGTCGTCCACCACCACCACGACCTGGTCGGCGAAGGCGACGGAGACGAGGCAGCGCGGGAGGTCGCGCTCCTCGTTGCAGGCGATGATGCAGACGGAGAGCGAGCCCACCTAGGAACGCACCCGCTCGACCGCGAGCACGCCCTTCACCTTCTGGATCTCCTTCATCATCGTGCGCAGGGTCTCGACGTCGCCGACCCAGAGGTCGAAGGTCTGGGTCGCGGTGGCGTCGTCGTGGGTGTCGATGCGGGCGGAGCCGATGTTCACCCCCGCGGTCGAGATCGTCTTGGTCACCTTCGCCAGCAGGCCCGGCGTGTCCCGAGAGGTGACTTTGATGCGGATGCGACGCTTGACGTCCGACGCCTCCTCCCACTCGACGTCGATGCAGCGCTCCTTGTCCAGCTCGAAGGCGACCCGGCAGTCCCGGGTGTGAACGGTGACGCCGCGCCCCCGCGTGACGAAGCCGATGATCTCGTCGCCGGGAATCGGCGAGCAGCACTGACCGAAGCGCACCATCACGTCACCGTGACCGTCGACACGGATGCCGGTGCCGGCGGGCTTGCGCTCCCGCCGGAAGAGGTCGCGCAACTTGCGCCCCTTCGCTTCCTCCTCCTGGGGCGGCTTGAGCTCCGGGCGCAGCATCTCGAGCACCGCACGCGACGAGACCCGTCCGTAGCCGATGGCCGCGAAGAGATCCTCCACGCCGCCCTTCACGTGGCGCGCCACCACCGGCGCCAGCTCGTCCCGCTCCAGAACGCGGGCCAGGGACAGGCCGGCCTTGCGGAGCTCCCGCTCGAGGATGCCCCGCCCGAGCTCCCGGCTGCGCTCGTTCTCCGCCAGGCGCACCGCGTGGCGGATGCGGCTCTTGGCCTTCCCCGAGACCACGAACTCGAGCCAGTCCTTGTTCGGGGACCGGTTCGGACTCGTCATCACTTCGACCGTGTCGCCGCTCTCGAGCCGGTGGGAGAGGGGGCGCATGTTCCCGCTCACCTTGGCGCCGGCGCAGTGGTCCCCCACCTCGCTGTGGATCGCGTAGGCGAAGTCGAGGGCGGTGGCGCCCCGGGGCAGGCTGATCACGTCGCCGTTCGGCGTGAACACGAAGACCTCGTCCGCGAAGAGATCGACCTTCACGGTGTCGAGGAACTCGTGGGGGTCGTCCACCTCCTGCTGCCGCTCGAGCAGCTGGCGCAGCCAGTTGAACTTGTCGTCGTCCTGCTCGCTCCCGCTGTGGCCCTTGTAGCGCCAGTGGGCGGCGATGCCGAGCTCCGCGTGCAGATGCATCTCCTCGGTGCGGATCTGCACCTCGATGCGCTCGCCGTAGGGTCCGATCACCGTGGTGTGGAGCGACTGGTAGCCGTTCGCCTTGGGCAGGGCGACGTAGTCCTTGAAGCGTCCCGGCACCGGCGGCCACGTGGCGTGCACCATGCCGAGGGCGGCGTAGACCTGCTCGGCGCCTCCCCTCAACACGATGCGGAAGGCGATCACGTCGTAGATCTGGTCGAGGCTCAGGCCCTGGTCGGTCATCTTGGCGTGGATCGACGCCAGGTCCTTGAGCCTTCCCGACACCAGGGAGTCGAGCCCGGCCTCCTCGAGACCGCCGGTGAGGATGCCCTTCACCTCCTCGATGTAGCGCTCCCGCTCGTCGTGGCGGCCCCGCAGCATGCGTTCGAGCTCGACCACCACGTCCGGATGCAGGGTGCGGAACGCCAGGTCCTCGAGCTCCCGCTTCATCCAGTCGATGCCGAGCCGATGGGCCAGGGGCACGTAGATGTCCAGGGTCTCCTGGGCGATCGCCTGGCCCTTGTCCGCGGGCATGTAGTGGAGCGTCCGCATGTTGTGGATGCGGTCGGCCAGCTTGATCAGGAGGATGCGGATGTCCTTGGACATCGCGACCAGCATCTTGCGGAAGTTCTCCGCCTGGCGAGCGCGGGCCGAGCGGAACTGGACCTTGGAGATCTTGGTGAGGCCCTCCACCAGGAAGGCCACCTCGTCGCCGAAGAGCGCCTGGATCTCCTCGAGGCTGGCCAGGGTGTCCTCCACGGTGTCGTGGAGAAGCCCGGCGGAAATGGTCACCTCGTCGAGGCGCATGTCGACGAGGATCCCGGCCACCTCCAGCGGGTGGACCAGGTAGGGCTCCCCGGACAGGCGCTCCTGGCCCTCGTGGACCTTCGCCGAGAAGACGTAGGCCCGCTGCAGGAGCTCGAGATCGCACTCCGGGTCGTACTCCAGCACGCGGTCGGCGATGTCGTTGAAGCGCAGCATCGTGAAAACGCCTTACAAACCGGGACCTTGCTCGAAGGTACCGGACGGCGGGAGAGGGGCGCTAGCTCCGCCCTGGGATCGGCAGGACGCCCTTCAGGCTTTCGACCACGGCGGCGCGGTCGAATCGTTCGCGCACGCTGCCGGGCTCGCCCCGGCGCTCGGCGCGGACGATGGCGAGCACGGCGTCGATGGCCTCCTCGACCACGTCGTTCACCACCGCGTAGTCGAACTGATGGACGGCGGCCAGCTCCACGTGGGCCGTATCGAGGCGCTTGGCGATCGCCTCCTCGCTGTCGGTGCCGCGACCCCGAAGGCGGTCCTCCAGGTCCTGCCACGAGGGCGGAAGCAGGAAGACGAGCCGCGCGTCGTCGCGGCGCGCCCGGAGCTGGCGAGCGCCCTGCACCTCCACCTCGAGGAGGAGGTCGCGGCCGGCCGCCAGGGGCTCGTCGATCGACTGCCAGCTCGTCCCGTACTGATTGCCCGCGTACTCGGCGTGCTCGACGAAGCCGCCCGCGGCGACCAGCTCCGCGAAGGCCTCGCTGGTCACGAAGTGATAGTGCACGCCGTCCACCTCGGCGGGCCGGCGGGGACGCGTCGTGTGGGAGATCGAGAACTCGATCTGCGGATCCCGCTCGACCACGGCCCGACACACGGTCGTCTTGCCCGTGCCCGACGGCGCCGACACCACGAAGGGGATGCCCCGGCGGCTCACCCGTCTTCCCCGTCGACGGCGAGACGCGAGGCGATCGTCTCCGGGTTGATGGCCGAAAGAATCACGAGGTCGCTGTCGGTGACCAGGATCGAGCGCGTGCGGCGGCCCTGGGTGGCATCGAGCAGCTTCCCGCGGTTCGCGGCCTCCTCTCGCAGCCGGCGCATGGGCGCGGACTGGGGAGAGACGATCGCCACCACCCGCGAGGCCAGGACGAGGTTGCCGTAGCCGATGTTCAGCAGGCGAAGCGCGCGATCGTCACTCAACCCGTCGGCCCTCACTCCACATTCTGGACCTGCTCGCGGATGCGCTCGAGCTCCGTCTTCAGATCGACGACGTGGTGGGCGACGGGCGCATCCCCGGCCTTGGAGCCGATGGTGTTCGCCTCGCGCATCATCTCCTGCAGCAGGAAGTCCAGACGCCGGCCGCAGGGCGTCTCGGCGTCCGCGCCGCCGAGCACGTCGCCGAACTGGTCCACGTGGCTTCGCAGGCGCACGAGCTCCTCGGTGACATCGAGGCGGTCGGCCGCCAGCGCCACCTCCTGGTGCAGGCGCGCCTCGTCGAGGCTTCCGATCTCCTCGCGGAGCTGCTCGGCCCGCCTGCGGATCCGCTCCCGCGCCCCCGCCTGGACCTCGCCGGATCGGCTCTCGAGCGCGCCGACGAGATCGAGCACGGCCTGGAGCCGGCCGCGCAGCTCGCGCTCCAGGGCCTCGCCCTCGGCCAGGCGCATGGCGTCGGCCTCGGCGGCCGCCCCGTCGAGGGCCTCCTCGAGACGCGGTGCCGCGGCCTCGAGGGAGACCTCCTCCTCGACCAGGCGCGCGACCCCGGGGAGCGCCACCAGCCGCTCGGCGGAGAGCGCGGCCTGCTCGCCGCCGAGCTCTGCGGCGAAGGCGCGGTACTGCGCGGCCACGTCCAGATCGAGCTGGAGCCGGGCCTTCGGCCCGCTGTTCGGCGGCAGGGCGATCGTGGCGTCCACCCGGCCGCGCTGGAAGCGCTGGCGGAGCTTCGCCTTGAGCCCGGTCTCCAGCGCAGAGAAGAGCCGCGGCGTCCGCACCGACACGTCCAGGTGTCGGTGATTGACCGTGCGCACCTCCACCGAGAGGGGCAGGCCTTCGAGATCGAGCTCCACGCGCCCGAAGCCGGTCATGGAGCGGATCACCCGCGGCGCTCCCCGGCCCGGGCGGCCTCGGCGGCGGCGGGGAGCAGGCCGCGGATCTCGTCGGGGGTCGCGGTGGCCGTGCCGACCTTGCCGACCACGACTCCGGCGGCGGCGTTGGCGATCACGGCGGCCTCCAGGAGCGAACCTCCGGCGAGCCGCGCGAGGGTGAGGGCCGCGATGGACGTGTCGCCGGCGCCCTGCACGTCGTAGACCTCGCTATGGGCGATGGGCACGTCTACCGGCGAAAGCTCCCCTTCGAAAACGGTCATCCCGTCGGCGCCGCGGGTGACGATGACGTGGGAGCCGCCCAGGCTGCGCCGGAGCTTCGCCACGGCGCGCCCGAGATCGTCCCGGCTGCGGATGCGGATGCCCGTGAGCTGCTCCACCTCCCGCTGGTTCGGCTTGACGAGGTCGGCGCCGCGGAAGCTCGCCACGTGCTCCTTCGGATCGACCGTCACGGGCAGGCCCGCGTCGGCCGCGCGCTTCATCAGGCCGCGCAGCACGGTCTTGTGCAGGAGCCCCTTGCCGTAGTCCTCGAGCACCAGGCCGTCGCTGCCGGGCAGCGCCGCCTCCACCGCCCGGAGCAGCCGGCGCGAGGCGGCGCGTCCGATCGGCTCGTCGGTCTCGCGATCGAAGCGCAGCATCTGCTGGGAGCGCGCCTCGACGCGGGTCTTTCGGGTCGTCGGCCGATCCTCGACCCGCACGACGCCCTGGACGTCGACGCCCAGGTCCTTCAGCAGGTCGATCACCCGGTCGCCGGCCCGGTCGTCGCCGACCACGCCGCAGAACAGGCAGGTCGCCCCCATCGCGGCGGCGTTGCGCACGACGTTGCCGGCGCCGCCCAGGGCCGTCGACTCCCGCGTCACGTGCACCACGGGCACCGGCGCCTCCGGGCTCACCCGCTCCACGTCCCCCCACAGGTACTCATCGAGCATCACGTCACCCACCACGAGCAGGCGCACGCGGGCGAAACCTTCGACGAGACGCTCCAGCCTTCGCAGCTCGAGGCGCGCCATGTCAGCGGGTGAGCCCGCGGGCCTCGAGCTCGCGGGCGGCCTGTTCGACCCGATCGTCGGCCCTCTGGGTGCGGATCCAGGCGAGCAGGTCGCGCATGCCCTCTTCCAGGGTCGTCCCGGGCGCGTAGCCCAGCTCGCGCCCGATGCGCGAGATGTCGGAGAAGCAGTGGCGGATGTCGCCGGCGCGGTACTTGCCCACCACGTCCGCCGGCTCGGGGAAGTCGAGTTGCTCCGAGAGCAGCTCCGCGATGCGCAGCACGGAGGTCGGCCGCCCGGTGCCGACGTTGTAGACCCGGCCGTTCGCCTCGTCCTTCTCCATGGCGAGCAGGTTCGCCTTCACGATGTCCGAGACGTGCACGAAGTCGCGGCTCTGGAGGCCGTCCTCGAAGATCATCGGCTGGTGGCGGTTCAGGATGCGCGAGGAGAAGATCGCCATCACGCCGGTGTAGGGATTGTTCAGCGATTGGCGCGGCCCGTAGATGTTGAAGTAGCGCAGGGCCACTGCGGGGATGCCGTAGGCCGCGCCCACCGCCAGGAACATCTCCTCGTGGTCGCGCTTCGTGATCGCGTAGATCGACGTCGGGACCAGGGGCTTCGCTTCCGGGGTCGGCATCGGCGCGAGCTCGCGGCCCGCGTCGTCGTGCATCTCGAAACGCTGGGCGGCCAGGGCACTCTCCGGCCGCAGGGCCGGGAAGACCGTCTCCCCCTCCGGCGTGCGATAGGCGCCCTCGCCGTAGATCGACATGGAGGACGCCACCACCATCTTCCGGACGCGATCGCGTCGGGCGACGATCTCCTCGAGCAGCACCGCCGCGCCCACGCTGTTGACCGAGACGTACTGCTCCATCTGGTACATCGACTGCCCGACGCCGACGGCGGCGGCCTGGTGGTACACCTGGTCGATGCCGTCGAGCGCCCGCGCGACCGCGGCGCGATCGCGCACGTCGCCGATCTGGAGCTCGGCGTCCGCGTGCAGGTGGGTCGGGCGCACGGCGCCCTCGCCGTGCACCTGGGAATCGAGGTTGTCCAGCACGCGGACCCGATGGCCGGCCGCCACGAGCGCATCCACGAGATGGGAGCCGACGAAGCCCGCTCCACCGGTCACCAGCACGTTCAAGCCGTGTCTCCTTCGCGTAGGGCGCGAAGCCCCTCGTCCTCCGGACAGCCCCGCAGGTGCCAGCGGAGGACGATCCAGTCCTGCTCCCATCGCTCGCGCATCCGACGCGAGAGGATCGCCCCCGGCGCGCGCATCACCACGTACAGCGCAGCCTTGGCGATCCGCAGCGCTTTGATCCCGGCGGCGCGCGGGCCACCGCGGTTCTTGCGGAAGAAGTGGTAGAGGGATCGGTGGTACTCGATCCGCGTCTCGGCCGGGATCTTCTTCTTCGTGCTGGCGCCGAAGATGTGGACCACGTGGGCGTCGGGCACGTGCATGATCTTCCAGCCGGCGGCCGCGATGCGGTAGCACCAGTCGGTCTCTTCGAGGAAGAAGAAGTAGTCCTCGGGCATGGGGCCGACCTGGTCCAGGACCTCCTTGCGCACGAACAGACACGCCCCGAGCACCGCCTCCACGGGGATCGCCGCGGCGTGCTCGAAGCGCTTCGACGGGAAGCGCCGGGGGAAGAGGGTCTCGAGCACGCCCTTGGGAACCACCTCCGTCGCCAGGCTCGGATAGTTGTGGATGCAGTTCTGCTTGGAGCGGTCCGGGTTCAGCAGTTGGGGGCCGACCACGCCGACGTCCGGGTGCGCGTCCAGGTAGCGAACGCAGCGCTCGAGGGCGTCGGGCAGCACCACCGTATCGCTGTTCAGCAGCACCGTGTGGCGACCCTTCGCCCGCCGCAGACCGACGTTGTTGCCCGCGGCGAAGCCGATGTTCTCGGGCAGCGCGATCACCTCCGCCCAGTCGAAGCGGCGGCGCACCGCCTCCACGCTGCCATCCTCGGAGCCGTTGTCGACGACCAGGGTCTCGACCTCGATGCGGCCCTCGTCCTTGCGCCGGAGGATCTCGCGCTCGATCGACGCCAGGGCGTCGAGGAGCACGTCCCGGGCGTTCCAGGTGACGATCACGATCGAGAGGTCGGTCACGGACGCACCCGCTCGAGACGACCGGGGTCGGCCACCATCCACTGGGAACCCTGCCAGCTCCGCGCTGCGTCCTCGGCGAGGGCGGGTAGGGCCTGATCGAGGACGTGCTCCGGCGCGATGCGCGTCATGCAGCGGTGGTCGATCGGGCACTCGCGCTTGTAGCAGGGGCGACAGTCCACGTCGGCCATCAGCACGCTCACCCCTTCGAGGTTGAGATCGGTCTTCTCGAGTGCGGTGGAGCCCATCATCACCACGCAGGGCACGCCGAAGGCCACGGCCAGGTGGCGAGCGCCCGCGTCGTTGCACACCAGGAGCCGCGCCTCGCGCAGGAGTGCCTTCAAGCCGCCCAGCGAGAGCTCGCCGGCGAGGGCCGCGGCCGGCTCGTTCATGGCGGCGGTCACCTCCCCCACCAACGCCTGCTCCGCCGGTGTCCCCACCACCGCTACCCGCGCGCCGACCCGGGCCAGGGCATCGCCGACCGCGGCGAAGGAGGCAGCCGGCCAGCACTTCGAGGAGCCGTAGGAGGCGCCGGGGGCCAGCACCGCGTAGGGCCGCTCCGGGTCGATGCCTTCCTTCTCCAGCCGCGCGTGGGCCTCGCGCTCCTCCTCGGCGGTGACGAACAGCTCGAGGTGGGTGCCGCGCCGGTCACAGCCCAGCGCCTCGACCAGCCCGAGCACGTGGAGCTCCCGGGCGAGCATCAACCGGCCGCCGGATGCGGCCTTCGGCAGGGGCACCGCGCGGTGAAGGAGCGCCCGCCGCCAGCCGCGCTGGTAGCCGACGATCTCCCGCACACCGCCCAGCCGCATCAGCAGGGCGGACGAGAACGAGTCGGGAAGACACAGGCCCAGGTCGAAGCGGGTGCCCCGAAGACTGCGCGCCTCCCGCGCGAGGGCGAGCGCGCCCTGCCCGTAGGAGGACACGGGGGCGACGGCGTCGAACCAGGGCGCGCCGGAAGCCAGCGGCTCGAGACCGGATCGGACCTGGAGCGTGATGCGCGCCTCGGGAAAGCCGGCGCGCAGAGCCCGGAACCCCGGGGTCGCCATGATCCAATCGCCGGTCCAGTTCGGCCCCCGGACGAGAATTTCCTGAGGCTGGGTCATGGGTTACGGCCGGCCGAACCTACCACTGGGCCCCCTCCCCCGCCAGAAGCTCCCGGGCTGCGGCGATCACAGAATCGGGGGTAATTACCCTCATACAAGAGGCCGCAGCGCAGCCCCTGCGGCACGGATTGCACCCGATCTGGGCCCGGACCGTCCGCGAGGGGGTCGCCGGCGAGGGCTGGTTCTCGATCGGGTCGGTCGGGCCGATCAGCTGGACCGCCGGCGTCCCCACCAGGGACGCCACGTGGAGCGGACCGGTGTCGCCGCCCAGGTAGAGCCGACAGGCCTGGAAGAGTGCAGCCAGGTCCAGGAGGGTCGGCGTGTCCGGGGCCCGGCGGGCCGCCCCGACGGAGGCGGCCACCACCGCGTCGGCGAAGGCCCGGTCGTCCCGGGCGGGGCCGGCAGTCACCACGGCGGGCACGCCGTCCTTCGCGAGGGCGCGGGCGACCTCCCCATAGCCCTCGGCGGTCCAGCGCTTGTGGGCCGTGGTGTCGCTCGTCCCCGGGTGGATGGCGATCGGCGCCGGCCCGGGACCGAGGGCCTTCACCGCGCGCTTCACCCGCTCCGGCGAGAGGGCCAGGGGGCGATCGATCGGCCCCTCGGCCACGCCCAGGTAGCGAACCAGGGCCTCGTTGCGCTGGAAGCGGCTCTGGCGGGGCGGCGCCAGACACGCCCGCTCCGTCGCGAACCAGTGGGCGCCTTCCCGGGCGAAGGGCCGCGCGTAGCTGACCCTCCGGCGAGCCCCGGAGAGGAACGCGAGCGTCCCACTCTTCAGGATGGCGTGGAAGTCCACGACGAGATCGAAGTCCTCCGCCCGCAGGGCCCGCAGGAAGCCGCCGCCCTGGCGGAGCAGGCGATCCGGGCGGAGGCCGCGCAGGGCGGCCCGCAGCTCCGGCCGCGGGAACACCAGCACCTCGTCGAGCCAGGGCACGCCACCGAGGAGCGAGGCGGCGGGCGGCTCCACCAACCACGCCAGATGGGCATCCGGGTAGCCCCGACGCAGGGCTGAGGCCGCTGGCAGCGTGCGGACGACGTCGCCCACCGCACCGAGTCGCAGGATCAGGATGCGTTCCGCCGGCGCGGGGGCCCCCAGGGCGTTCGTGCAGGTGTGGATGGCGACCTCGCGGGGGAAATCGGCGGTCGGTAGGATACTCGCCCATGCGGATCCCGCGCACCCTGTCGCTGTACGTCCTGCGCGAGCTGGGCCAGTACGCGGGCATCGGCTTGCTCGCCGTGGGCTCCGTGATGCTCTCCCAGCGCATCCTGCGCGAGCTGAACGACCTGACGGGCATCGGCATCGGCTTGGCCGATACACTCCAGCTCCTGCTCTACCTGGGCGGCATGCTGGCCGCCTACGCCATCCCGGTGGCGTTCCTGTTCGGCATCCTCGTCGCGGTGGGCCGCATGTCGTCCGACGCCGAGGTCACTGCCATGCGCGCCCTGGGCGTGAGCCTCACCCAGCTCGTCGTGCCGGTCGTGCTCGTCGCGGTACTGGTTTCGACCTCGACCGGCTGGCTGCTCAGCCGGGTCGAGCCCCAGGCCCGCCGCGACCTACGGGGCTTCCTCGGGGAGGTCGCCTCGCGGGGTGGCATCATCGAGGCCGGCGCATTCAACGAGCTCGACACCACGGGCCAGCGTCTGCTCTTCGTGGACGGACGCAACGAAGGCAACGAGCTCGAGGGCGTCCTGATCTCCGACCGTACCGATCCCGCCAAGCCCTTCACCGTCGTTGCCAACCGTGGCCGTTTCGACTTCGAGCGCCACACGGGCACCGCGGCGATCCGGCTGTTCGAAGGCGACATCCACTTCGAGCGCGAGGACGCAGGCGACAGCCGCTACCAGCGCATCTCCTTCCGCGAGTTCGAGTACGCCTTCGACCTCTCCGACCTGGCGACGCCGGGCTTCGACCGCCTGCGCCCCCGGGAGATGACCGACGGCGAGATCCAGGGCGTGCTCCGCGTCTGGGACGAGACCGGCAAGCCACCCGACGGCGTGCGGGTGAAGAAGCGCGATCGCTACGAGATCCAGCTCCACCGCCGCCTCGCCCTACCGGTCGCGCCGCTCCTCTTCGCGCTCGTCGGGATCCCGCTGGGCCTTCAGCGCTCGCGCGGCGCCCGCTCCTGGGGCGTGCTGCTGTGCGTCGGTCTGGTGTTCGGCTACTACGCCCTGCTCTCGGCGGGCGAGTACCTGGCGGAGGAGGGCCTGGCGCCCGCCGCCGCGTCCCTGTGGATCCCGAACCTGGTCTTCGCCGCCGTCGCCGCCATCCTGCTCTACCGCGCGCGACTCGCGGAGATCTGATCCCAGGCGAGTGACCGTCCCGCCGGGCTTCCGCGCCTTCTCCTCCGGCCCGGTGCGGCTGTGGGTACACGAGGCCTTCGCCGACGCGGTGCGGGTCCTGGGCTGGGAGGCGCCGGGCGCCCTCGACACCGCGATGGACACGACCGGCGACGCCGCGACGGGGCGGATGCCCATCGCCGTCGTCGCGCTCCCCGAGCGCGACGAGCGCATCGCCCTGCGCCGCCTCGTCCACGGCGGCCTGCTCGGCCCGCTCCTCGGCCGTGCCTACCTCGGCACCGGCCGCGCCACCCGCGAGATCGCCGTCACCGCCGAGCTCCACGCCGCCGGCGCCCCGGTGCCGCGCCCCGTGCTCGCCGCGGCCGAGCGGCTCGTCGCCGCCTGGTTCAGCCTCGCCGTCGGCACGGTCTACGAGGAAGGCACCCGCGATGGTCTCTCCTGGCTCGAGTCCGACCCCGCCCCCGACCACCTCCTCGCCGTCGCCCGCGCCGCGGGCCGCGGCGTCCGCGCCTTCCACGACGCCGGCGGCCGCCACGCGGACCTCCACGTGAAGAACCTCCTCGTCCGCGAGGGCACTCCACCGGAGATCCTGGTGATCGACCTCGACCGCGCCCGCGTCACCCCCGGCCTCACCCCGGGCGAGCGCATGGCGCAGATCATGCGCCTGTTCCGGTCCCTGCTGAAACGCGAGGTGCTCGGCCGGGTGGGGAGCCGGGGCGTGGCGACGTTCTTCGGGGCCTACTGCGGTGAGGACCGGGCGCTGCGGCGAGCGCTGATGCAGCGCGTGGACCGGGAGCTGCGCAAGGTGGCGGTGCATGCGTTGCGGTATCGGAAGCAAGAAGCGCCGTAGGCCGGGGGCGCGAGCAGTCCTTCGGATTCGACCCATCCCCGGACCGTCGGACCCGGCCGGACACGCAGGCCGAGCGTACGTACCGGTGGATCACGAATGCGATCGGCAGGAACGGCTCCGGAGGCGGACTGGCCGGCGACTACGTCGCCGTGAGGCCTTCGGCCCGGTGATCGCGTTGATGGGCGACGCCCCGATGGGGATGGGCCCCGCGGCGGCGACCCGGCACCGATGAGCGTCGAGGTGGTCGAGGCGGTGATGCCGCGCTGACCGGCGACCCGGGGCCGCGAAGGCCTTGCCGACATGAGCCCTAGGGCACGAGAAGCTGCGCCAGGAAGTCCGCGTGCCGCTCGACGGCGGCGTCCGTCGTCGGGTCCATTCCGGTGAGGCGCTCGCACTCCGGGGCCACCGCGAAGATCACCGACGCCGCTCCGGCGAGCGTGTAATAGACGTGGGGCAGCAGCGCCGGGTCGAAGCCCTCGTCAAAGGTCGCGCCGCCGGGGAAGAAGCGGTTGTCGTAGACCGACCGCAGGTAGGTGTCGACGATCCACTCCATGCGCGGCCCGCCCTGCTTGCCCTCCTCCACCATCATCTGGAAGAGCTCTGGATGGGCGGCTGCGTAGCGCACGAAGGTGCGGATCGATTCGCGCGCCCGCTCGCGCGGCTCCGCGTCCTCGAGGGCGGCGAGCCGCTCCTCGAGCCGCGTGCGCAGGCTCTGGAAGATCTGGTCGGCCGCGGCCCGCCACAGCTCCTCCTTGCTGCGGAAGTGGTAGGTGATGAGGCCCTGGTTCGTGTCCGCGCGCTTGGCGATCTCCCGGGTGCTCGCGGCCTTGAACCCGAGCTCGGAGAAGGCAGCCGCCGCCGCATCCACGATGCGCTGGCGGGTCTCCTCGCGCTGCTCCGCTCGGCTGGCCATGGCTCGAATTTATTCAGTTGACAAGCGAAAGGCAATGGCATACCGTGGTTTTCGCGCTGTTCAACTGACAAGCCAAGGAGGCCCCATGGTCGACAACCCGAAGCTTCCCGAGTTCGACGAGAGCTCCCCGCTGCGTCCGGCCCGCTTCAGCCACATCGTGCTGCGCTCGGCTCGGTACCAGGAGATGGTCGACTGGTACAAGACCTTCCTGAACGCGGAGCCGCTCTTCGAGAACGGCCGGGTCTGCTTCCTGACCTACGACGACGAGCACCATCGCCTGCTCGTCGGCCACGACCCGGACGCGAAGCCGCGCCCGGAGGACGTGGAAGGCGTGGGCCACTGGGCCTACCTGTTCAATGACTTGAACGAGCTCATGACCACGTACGAGCGGCTGAGGGGCGAGGGCTACGTCCCGAAGTACTCGGTGAACCACGGCTTTCAAGTCTCGATCTACTACCGCGATCCGGACAACAACGAGGTTGAGTTGGGCTGTGACGTCTTCGAGACCCGGCAGGAGATGAACGACTGGTTCGCCAAGGGCTACTTCCGCGACAACTTCTTCGGCTACGTGTTCGATCCGGACGAGGTGCTGAAGTGGCACCACGAGGGCGTGCCGGCGGCGGAGATCTTCGATCGCACGTATCCGGTCGAAGCGAAGAGCGCATGAGCGGGGCCCGTCTCACACCGCTCTCCCCGGAACGGCTCGACCCCGATCAGCGAAAGCTCTACGACGCGGTGCTCGCGAGCCCGCGCGGTCAAGGGCCGACGCGTCGCTTCATCCTCCGGGACGACGAGACGCTGACCGGCCCCTTCGACGCGCTGCTCCGCACGCCGGGCGTCGGTGCGCACATCGAGCGGGCCGGCATGGCCTTCCGCGAGGACACGGTCATGTCCGGGGCGGTCCGCGAGCTCACCATCCTGGTCGTCGCCCAGGCCTGGGGTGCCGAGTTCGAGTGGTGGATCCACAGCATGGTCGCCCAGGGCCAGGGCGTCTCCGCCGAGGCGATCGACGCGATCGGTCACGGGCGGCGCCCGGAGCTTCCGGATCCCGAGCAGCAGGCGGCGTACGAGGTCGCGCGGGAGCTCGTCCACGAGCGGAGGCTCGGGGAGGACACCCTCGCCCGGGCCAGGGAGGTCCTCGGCGAGCGGGCGACCGTCGAGGTCGTGACCCAGGTGGGCTTCTACCAGCTCGTCTCGGGCCTGCTCGAGAGCTTCCAGCCGCCGCCGCCCTCCGGCGACCTCGAGGTCACCGGTCCGCCGGTCACGGGACTCGTGGGATGAAGCGCCTGACCCTCACTTTCGACAACGGCCCGGACCCCTCCTGCACGCCGCGGGTGCTCGACCTGCTCGGCGAGCGCGGGGTCAACGCGACCTTCTTCGTCTGCGGCCAGGGCAACAAGCTCCATCCCGCCGCCAAGGCTGGGGGCGACGGGGAACGCGCGATCCTCGAGCGCGCCCGGGCGGAAGGACACTGGATCGGCAACCACAGTCTGAGCCACACCCTCGAGCTCGGCACCACGCGCGACAAGGCGCGCATCGAGCGCGAGATCGCGGGCTGCGACGAGATCCTGGGCGACCTGAACGAGCATCGCCTGTTCCGCCCCTACATGGCGGGGGGTCAGTGGACGAAGCGCATCTTCAGTCCGGAGGCCGTCGATCACCTGTGTCGCCACGGCTATACGACGGTGCTCTTCAACTGCCTGCCGCGCGACTGGGCGGAGCCCGACGCGTGGCCCGAGGAGGCAATGCGCCAGATGGAGGCGCTCGACTGGGCCTGCCTGATCGTCCACGACGTGTCCCGCTACGGCAGCATGGACCACCTGGGGCGCTTCCTCGACGCGGTCGCCGAGCGCGACGTCCGGGTCGTGCAGGAGTTTCCGGACGATTGCGTGCCGATCCGGAACGGCCAGCTCGTCGGCGCCCTCGACGAGATCCTGTGCGGCGATACGCCGGAGGAACCCCACCCGATCTCGGCGGCTTCGGTCGACCACGTGCACCCGTGAGCGCTCCGACCCGCATCCTGATCATCGGCGGGGGGCCGGTCGGCCTCACGGCGTCGCTGCTGCTGTCCCAGCAGGGCATCCCGAACGTGGTCGTCGAGCGCCGCGACGAGAACCTGCGGGCGCCAGCGGCCCACGTGCTGCGACGAAGCCCGATGGAGGTCTTCGCGCGCATCGGCGTCGCCGACGACGTCGTGCGTGCGGCGCCCCACCTGCCGATCGACGCGATCACCTGGTGCGCCACCTTCGGCGGCCCGGACATCGGGCACCTGGACGTCGCCGCGGGAAGCCCTTCGCCGTTGGACCAGGTCTGGACCAACTGCCCGCAGAACCTGCTCGAACCAATCCTCCTGGACCACGCGAAGCGGCGCCCGGAAGCCACGATCCTTCGCGGCATCGAATGCGCCGCACTCGAGCAGGAGCCCGCATCCGTCCGCGCGACGATTCGGCATGCCGACGGGCGCGAGGAGACCCTCGAAGCCGCCTGGGCCATCGCCGCGGACGGGGCGGGAAGCCCGACCCGCCGGCGCCTCCACATCCCGATGGTCGGCGACGGGCCCCAGGGGCGCTTCTTCATGACCCACTTCCGGGCCGATCTGCGGCCCTGGCTCGAGGGGCGTTCAGGGCCGCTCTTCTGGATCATGAACCCGGAGTCGCCGGGCACCCTGATCGTGCACGAGCCCGAGCGCTCCCACGTCTTCATGACAGTGCAACGGGGCGAGGACGGCGAGAAGGACGGGCTCCCCGATCGCCTGCGCGCGGCGCTGGGCGTGGACGCACCGTTCGAGATCCTGTCGATCGACGCGTGGTCGCCGCACGTGCAGGTGGCCCTGCGCTACCGCGAGGGCCGTGTCTTCCTCGCCGGCGACGCGGCCCATCGCTTCCCGCCCTCCGGCGGGCTCGGCCTGAACACGGGCATCCTCGACGTCGACCATCTGTGCCATCGACTCGGCGAGGTCGAGGCGGGCCGAGCGGACGAGGCCAGCCTCGACCAGTACGAAGCGGCCTGCCGGCCCGCCGCCCAGGCGAACGCCGACGCGAGCTTCGGCAACCTCCGACGCCTCGCGGAGATCCCGAAGGTGCTCGGCCCCTGCGCCGACCTCCGGGCCCTCGAGGCGCGTCTCGCCTCCCTCTCGCCGGAGGAGCGCAAGGCCCTCGACGACGCGATCGAGCTGCAGCGCAGCCACTTCGTGTCGGACGGCGAGATCCCGCCGGATCCGCGCTGCTAGGTTAGGCCGCCCCGCCCACCGCATCCTCGATCCCGCAGCGCGGGAACGCCCCGAGGAACGCGTGCTCGTACAGCCCGTACCCGACCTGCCCGCCGGTCTCGAAGCGCGCCACGTGGTCCACCACGCCGTACTGCCCGGCCGGCGCGATCTCGTCGACGAGCAGGTCCTTCCCCTGCACGACCAGCGGCCCCTGGTACATCCCGTGGCGCCAATCCTCGTCCATGCCGTAGCCGGTGCCGACGGCGACGAAGCAGTGGACGAGCGGTGAGCACTGCACCGAGAAGGCGCCGCTCGGGGCCTCGGGGAAGCTGATCACCGAGTGCTCGAGCATGCGGGTGCCCGGGACGAGCTTGTGCTCGTACTCGGGGCGGCCGAGCCACTCGGCCTCGCGGGCCGGGTCGGCCCAGACGCGTACGGCCTCCTCCAGGAGCCGCTCGCCCTCGGCGGTTTCGTTCAGGATGTAGAGGAGCGCGTGGTCGTCGAACTGCATGGGGAAGTAGTTCCACATGCCGGTCATCTGGCCTTCGCCCTGGCGGATGCCCGGCGCCTCGGGCTCGCCAACCGGGCGGATGCCCCAGCTGCGGTCCCGCGTTCCCCACCAGCGGTCCGGCGTCACCTGGAAGGTCTCGTCGGCGACCTGGAGGGTGCCGCTCCAGCAGCCGGTCTGGGCAAAGCGGGAGGTGTCGAAGACGACCCGCCCGTGCCTGCGGATGTACTGGCGGGGCTCCTCCCAGGCCGGGATGGCGCCCTCCCACACCAGGTCGCAGGCGAGAGCGTGGTCGTTCGGCTCGAGCAGGAAGCGCATCTTGCGCAGCGGCTCGACCACTTCGACGCGAAAGGGCCCGACGCTCGTGTCCATGCGGTCGCCGAGCTCACGGGAGGCGCGCACCACCCGATGGTGGGTGCCGCGGCGGACCACAGCAAAGGCGTCCTGCACCCCGAGGTTCGGGTACTGGCCCATCCCCATCACCATGAACAGCTCGTCGCTCGAGCCGTGCAGGTTGAAGTAGTAGCGGTCGTAGAAGTTGCGATCGCTGGTACCGACGTGGCGCACGGGCTCGGCGGTCTGGTGGACGGGGTAGTCGTCCCAGGACGAGATCATTTGGACCCTCCGCGACCGGATTTGGGGGGGGTCACCCTAGCGCAGAGCGGTTCCCCTCCGGCACCGCGGCAGGCCGGTCCCGGGGCTGGTGCGTTCCGCCCGCCGGCGGCGCGCGGGATCGCGGGCCCGTTCGGGAGGCTGAGGGCTCAGCCCAGCGCCGAGTGGTCCCGGGCCCCCCGCGGCGGGTGGGCCGCGGGCGGCACGGCGGCGTTGCGCCCGGCGGCCTTGGCGCGCAGGCGGTCCTCGAGCCAATCGAGGAAGGCCTCGCCGTCGCGCACCCGGGTCTCCTGGACGAGGACATGGAGCTCCGCGGGCCGCGCCCACCGCGGGAGGAGCTTGCCCGCATCCTTCTCGGTGGTGAGCCAGAGGGGCGACTCCTCGGCGAGCCCGGCCAGATCCGAGGCTCGGAAGAGGTGGTGGTCGGGAAAGCTGCGCTCGGCGACGACCCGAGCGCCGAGGCCCTCGACCGTCTCGCGGAAGGATGCGGGACGCGCGATGCCGCACAGCAGCCCGACGTCGCGTCCTCGGAGCGCCGCGGCAGACGTGGTCTCGCCGCCGCCCAGGGGACGGGTGTGGGTCGCGACGCGCTCGACCTCGAAGCGCAGCGCCTCCGGCGCGTGCCGGTCCAGGAGTGCCGTGTCCCGCTCCTCGAGGGGACCGTCGACGACGCCGACCGCGTCGGCCCGGCTCAGGCCCGGGAGTCGCTCGCGCAGGGGGCCGCGGGGCAGGAGACGCCCGTTGCCGAAGCCCGCACTTCCGTGCACGGTGACGAGGTCGACGTCGCGGGCGAGGCGGTGGTGCTGAAAGCCGTCGTCGAGGACGAGGACGTGGGCGTCGAAGGCCGCGACGGCGCGTTGGCCGACGAGATCCCGTCGCGCGCCGACGAGCACGGGAACGCCGGGCGCGAGCGCGGCCAGGAGCAGCGCCTCGTCCCCCACTCCCTCGGCCCGAGCCCGCACGAAGCGCCCGTCGGAGACGACCTGCACGGGCTCCCCGCCCGCTCCGCCGTAGCCACGGCTCGCCAGCACCGCGCGGTGGCCGCGGGCGCGCAGGGCGGCGGCCACCCAGGCGGCGGTGGGGGTCTTGCCCGCGCCGCCGGAGACGAGGTTGCCGACGCTCACCACCTTGCAGGCGAGCGTCCGGCGTCGCCGCCAGCCGCGCTCGTAGGCCAGGCGGTGCAGGCGCGCGACCGCACCGTAGAGCAGGGCTGCGAGGGAGAGCGGTGCCAGCAGCACCCGCCGCCAACCGGCGGGCTCCACCTCGAACCAACCGGGGCGCCTCACGCCGAGGGTCCGGCCCGCGCGGCATCGATCAGCGCCAGGCTGCGATCGACCGCGGCGCGATGCGGCTCGAGGGCGCGCAAGCCCGCCGCCACGCCCGCGCGGGCGTCGTCCGAGAGCGCGGCGAGGAGACCGCCCGCCAGCCCTGCGGCGTCGGACACCTGGATGCCGGCACCGGCGTCCCGGAGGAGCCGCGCGCTCTCCCGGGCGTTGCCGACGTGGGGACCGAAGAGGACCGGGCACCCGGCCTGGAGCGGCTCGAGCAGGTTGTGCCCGCCGACGGGCACGAGGGTGCCGCCGACGAAGGCCGCCCGCGCCAGGCCGTAGAGACCGGCCAGCTCGCCCAGGGTGTCGAGCAGGAGGACGTCGCCGTCCTCCAGTCCGGCTCCGGAGAGGGCGGAGCGGCGGGTCACCCGCGCCCCGGCGGCGGTCAGCGCCGCCTCGGCCGCGGGCCGCTTCTCGGGGTGCCGCGGCGCCACCACCAGCACCAGCTTCTCGCCGGCGGCCCGGGCGTGCTCGGTGGCGCGCAACGCCGCCAGCTCCTCGCCGGGATGGGTGCTGCCGGCCACCCAGCAGGGCGTGGCCGAGAGCGCGTCGGCAAGGGTCGGGTCGAGCGCGGCGGGAGCCGGCGGCGGCGCGAGCTTGAGATCGCCGGTCACCTGCACCCGGTCGGCGGGTGCGCCGAGGGCGACGAAGCGCTCGGCATCCACCTCGCTGCGGGCTCCGACCGCGGCGAGGCGGCCCAGCGTCGGTGCGAGGAGCCCGCGCAGCTTGCGGTAGCGGGGGAAGCTGCGATCCGAGAGGCGACCGGACACGACCACGACCGGAACCGCGAGCCGCGCGGCCGCCGCGATCCAGCTCGGCCAGAGCTCGGTCTCGATCAGCACGAGCATCGACGGCCGGGTGCGCCCCAGGGCGGCCGCAGTCGCCCACGGATGATCGATCGGCGCCAGCGCGGTCGGCAGGTCCGGACGCATCTGTCGTGCCAGGGCGCGACCGGTGGCGGTGGTGGTCGTCGCAACCACCGCCTCGCCCCGGGCCTGCAGGGGATCGATGAGGCGCAGCGCGGCCTGCAGCTCCCCGACGCTGGCTCCGTGGATCCAGATCGGCGAGGCGCTGGGGGCGAGGGGCGAGCGCAGCCCGAGTCGCTCCGACAGGCCGACCCGCCAGCGCGGCTGCAGCGCCGCGCCGAGCAGGCCCAGGGGCAGCCCGACCAGAGCGACGAGCGCGGCCAGCACCTGCCGGAGCACCGCCACAGTCAGGCCCCGGCGGCTCGGGCCGGCGTGGGCAGCCCCATCATCTCGAGGGCGATGTCGGCCGTGCGCTCCGCCGCACCGCCGCGCCCGAGGCGCTCGCGAACGCCCGCCAGGGCGGTGAGCTGCGCCTCTCGCGCGGGCCCGGCGATGCGGGCGAGGAGCGCCTCGGCGATGGCCTCCGGCCGCGCCTCCTCCTGGAGGAACTCCGGCACCACCGTCTCGCCGGCGATCAGGTTCGGCATCGTGAAGGACGGCACCTTCACGAGCCGGCGCATCAGGAACGCGGTCAGCGGGTGCGCGCGCGCCGCCACCACCACCGGCGTGCCGAGTACCGCGATCTCGACGGTCACGGTACCGGGCTTGGCCAGGGCGACGTCCGCCGCCCGGATCACCTCGTGGGTGCGGCCCTCGAAGACCCGGAGGTCGACGAGCGAAGGCAGGCCCGCCTCCCGCACACGGGCGTCGATCGTGTCGCGCGGGATGCTGGGTGCCACACCGACCGCGAAGCCCACCCGCGGGTCCCGGGTGTGCACCGCCTTCACGGCCTCGAGCTGCAACGGGAGCGTGTCGCGCACCTCGTTGCGCCGGCTCCCGGGGAGCAACGCCACGAGGGGACGATCCGCCGGGAGGTCGAGCTCCGCGCGGCAGGCAGCGCGTCCGCGGTCCTCCCGGAACGGCTTCAGCCGGTCCACCACCGGATGCCCGACGAAGCTCACGGGCAGCCCGGTTCCGGCGTACACCTCGCGCTCGAAGGGGAAGATGACCGCCATCTGATCCACCCGCCTCGCGATCTTGCGGATGCGACCGGTGCGCCAGGCCCAGACCTGCGGGCTCACGTAGTAGAGCACGGGCAGTCCGGCCTTTTTCGCGCTGCGGGCCAGCGGGATGTTGAAGTCCGGCGCGTCGACCAGCACCACCAGGTCCGGGCCTTCGCGGAGCAGCGCCCGCAGCCTGCGCCAGGCGCCGAGGATGCGCCCCACGTCGCCCAGCACCTCGACCAGCCCGCCGACCGCGATCTCGTGCTGGTGCACGGCCAGCTCCACGCCGGCCTTCTCCATCGCGGGCCCGCCGAGGCCGACGAAGCGCGCCCCGGGCAGCCGCTCGCCCAGGGCTTCGACGAGGGCGGCCGCGTGCAGCTCGCCGGAGGCGTCGCCGGCGGAGAGGAAGACCGTCGTCAAGGCGCCGGTTCCAGGGGAGGGATCGCCTCGATCACCCGCAGCGCCGAGCGCAGGGCCGCCAGGCCCTGGTCCGCAGCGCCGGCGGCGACCTGCCGCGTGCGGACCGCGTCCCGGAACGCGCGCAGCTGGGCCTCCAGCGCATCGGCCCGGTCGATCGTCACCCGCTGCAGGGAGACCTGGCGCTTGCCCTCGGCGTCCGGCGCCTCCCGCTCGGCCAGCACCAGCTCGTGCTCGAGGAGATCGATGGAGAGGTAGCCGTCGGCCTGGAAGAAGCGGATCTTGCGCATCGGCTGGGGCGAGACCCGGCTGGCCGTGACGTTGGCGACGCAGCCGCTCGGGAACGTGAGCCGAGCGTTCGCGATGTCGACCCGTTCGGTGATCACCGGGACACCGATCGCCTCGATGCGCGCCGGCTCGGCGCCAACCACGCGCTGGATCAGGTCCAGGTCGTGGATCATCAGGTCGCGCACCACGTCCACGTCCGTCGCCCGGTCCGGGAAGGGCCCCAGGCGGTGGGACTCGACGAAGAGGGGGCGCCGGATGCGCTCCGCGGCCTTCTGCATGGCCGCGTTGAACCACTCGAGGTGGCCCACCTGGACGACCCGGCCGCACTCCCGCGCCTGGGCCAGGAGCTTCTCCGCCTCGGCCAGGGTCGCGGCGATAGGCTTCTCGACCAGTACGTCGAGCCCCCGCTCGAGGGCCTCGGCCACCACGGACGCGTGATGGATCGTCGGAACCGCGACGACCACGGCGTCGAGGCCTCCGGTGACTTCGGAGAGGGCCGAGGCCGCGGCCACACCGAGCTCCGCCGCCACGCTCTCGCGCCGCTCCGGATCGATCTCGACGACGGCGACCAGCTCGATGCCCTCGCCGGCGAGCGCCCTCGCCTTCTGGGCGTGGAAGCGCCCCATGTGGCCCGCACCGACGACCGCCAGACGCACGCTCACGACGGTGTCACCGGCGGAAGCGCTCCGTCCACCACGGCCACGACCGCGATGCCGTGCCGATCCGCCTCGGACACGAGCCGCTCCCGGTCGAGGACGACGGTCTTGCCCGCCTCGACGGCGAGGGCGAGGGCGCCTCCCTCTGCCATCGCGCGGATGGTGGCGGGGCCCACGGCAGGCACGTCGAAGCGCATGTCCTGGCTCGGCTTCGCGACCTTCACGACCGTCGCACCCGCCTCGCCGAGGGCGCAGCCGCGGCGCACGGCCTCGTCGGTGCCCTCGACGGCTTCCAGGGCCAGCACGGCACGTCCTCGCACCACGACCGTCTGCCCCACATCGAGACCGCCGATCGCCTTGGCGATGGGCCAGCCGAAGGCGATGTCGGCTCGCTGCTCCTCGGCGGGCGCGACGGCGCCCAGGGTGCCCTCCTCGGCGAACAGGCCCGGCGCGAGCTCCGCCTGGCCGAGCAGCGTGAAGCCCTCCTCCTCGAGCAGGTCCGCGAAGGCGCCGAGCAGGGAGTCGTCCTTGCGGTCGGCGAGGCCCGCCAGCGCGCCGAGGGCCCGGGCGTCCAGCTTCACGAGCTCCGGGTGCTCCCAGAGGAAGGTCTTCGGCACCTTGCCCGCCATCACGCACTGGCGCGCGCCCGCTTCTCGGAAACGGGCGAGCATCGGCTCCACCTCCCCTACGTGGACCCAGGCGAAGCGCTCCACCTCCTCCGCCAGGGACGCCTCGGTCAGGCCCCGCAGGCCGACGGCCACCACCCGTCGGCCGCCCGCCCGAGCGGCGCGGGCTACCTCGATCGGAAAGCGACCGAGGCCGGCAATGAGGCCGAGGGCCTCCACCGCGGCGCTAACGCGAGACCCCGCGCGCGGAGGTCTCCACGAACGCCACCAGCCGCCCGACCTCGTCGCTGTCGAGACCCTCCTCGCGAACCTGGGCGAGCGCCACCTCGAGGCGGAGCTTCGAGCCGAACAGCAGGTGGAAGGCGCGCTTGATCTGGCTGCGCACCTCGGACGAGAAGCCCCGACGCTTGAGGCCGATCAGGTTCACGCCCCGGGTGGTGGCCCGCTCGCCGGCCACGATCGAGAACGGCGGCGCGTCCTTCGTCACGCCCGCCAACGCCGCCACCATCGCCGATTCGCCCACCCGCGCGAATTGGTGCACGCCCGACAGCCCGCCGATCACCGCGTGGTCGCCCATCTCCACGTGGCCGGCGATGGCACAGTGGGTCGCGATGATGCAGTGGGAGCCGATCTGCGCGTCGTGGCCGATGTGCACGCCGTTCATGATCAGGTTGTCGTCGCCGAGCCGCGTCGAGCCGCCGCCCTTCGCCGTGCCGACGTGGATGCTGGCGTGCTCCCGGATCACGTTGTCGGCGCCGATCACGAGCTCCGCCGACTCGCCGGAGAAGCTCTTGTCCTGGGGCTCCTCGCCGACGACGGCGAAGGAGAAGATGCGCGAGCCCTCACCGATCCGGGTCCGCCCCCAGACGTGGGCGTGGGGCCGCAGCTCGACCCGCGGGCCCAGCTCGACCTCGGGCCCGACGGTGGCGTAGGCGCCGACGACGGCGTCGTCGGCGAGCTTCGCGCCCGGATCGACGACCGCTGTGGGATGGACCTGGGGCACGCCGGCGTCAGCTCTGCTTGTTGAAGCGGCCGACGACCATGTCGGTGATGTCGAGGGCCTCGCGGCTGTAGACCAGCCCCGGCGCGTCGCGCTGGAGGATCATCGTGAAGCCCTGCTCCTTCCCGATCTCCTCGATGATCTCGATCATCTTCGCCTGGAGCGGCTGGAGGATCCGCCCCTGGTCGATCTTGAATTGGCCCTCGAGCTCCTTCAGGCGGCTCTCGATCTGGTTCGTGAGCTCGGCCATCTCGACCTGCTTGTCGAAGAGGGCCTTCTCCGAGAGCACATACTTCTTGCCGCGGATCTCTTCCTGCATCGCATTGCGCCGCTCGACCATCGGCTGGAGCTCGGTCTGCGCTTCGCGCTCCTTGCGTGCGAGCTCCTCCCGGGCGGCCTTGCCCTCGTCGGTGGAGGAAAGGGCCTGCTGCATGTCCACCACGCCGATCTTGAGGCCGTCGTCGGCGCCGGTGGAGGCGAGAGCCAGGGTGGCCAGAGCGGCCACCATCAGCCACTGAATGCGTCGCGTCATCGTGCTTGACTCCTGTTGGGTGCCGGTGGCCCTAGAAGGTCGCGCCGCCGACGGAGAACTCGAAGACCTGCCCGTCTTCGACCTCCAGCTTGTTGATGGGGAAGCCCACGAAGGCCTGGAGCGGCCCGAAGGGCGAGAACCACTGCACGCCGAAGCCGGTGCCGAAGCGCCAGTCGGCGAACTCGAGAAGAGTCTGGGTCTCGTCGAAGGCGTTGCCCATGTCGAGGAACAGGATCCCCATGAGGCCCAGCGACTCGGAAATCGGGAAGCGGTACTCGACGGTGGCGGAGAGGAACTTGTTGCCGCCGATCACGTCGGTTTCGTCGAGGTCGTCGAAGTCGTCGATGTCTTCGTCGAAGATGCTGTTGCACTCGCCGTCGCCGTCGCCCTGCTCCGGGATGAAGGCGTCCTCGAAATCGGCGCACAGCCCGCCGAAGAGTGCGCTGCGGCCGACGGGCGTGAAGAGGTCGCCGGTGCCGAACAGCCCGATCCGCTTCAGCACGGCCCGGCGCGGACCGACCGACCGGGCCTTGTAGCCGCGCAGCTGGTAGGTGCCGATGCCGCCCAGGAAGTAGCGCTCGGTCAGCGGAAGGGTGATGTCCTCGTCGATGTTCTGGAGCGGTTGGATCTCGCTCCCCGGAGCCGTCTCGATGTCTCTCGTGTCGAAGCTGAAGTCCGAGAGGTCGTTGAACGGCACCGCCCAGCCGCCGCGCAGGCCGAGCACCCAGGCCGACTCGTCGCGGAAGGGCACCCAGCCGGGCATCCACTCCGGGTTCTCGAAGAACCAGCTTCCCCTTCCCTCGAAGCGGACGTACTGGGCGAAGCCCAGCAGCCCGGCGAGGTCGGCGGAGAGCCCCCAGACGGCGCCCCCGGTGGGCGCGATGCGGTCGTTGCGGGTGTCGCGCTGGACCGTGAGCCCCACCAGACTCGTGCTCTCGGTACCACCGAGGAGTTCGCGGAAGATGACGCCGGCGGCGTTGAAGCCGCCGCGCTCGGAGATGTCCCGCGCCGCATAGCTGTAGCGGACCGAGCCGCGGGTCCGATGGTCTTCGTCGAGCCAGTGGGAGAGGTTGAAGTCGATGCCGGTCTGCTCCTGCTCGAAGTCCTGGAATTCGAGGTCCGTGCTGAAGATCGACGTGGAGAGCCCGAAGGTGGACCCCATGAAGTAGGGATCGCTGAAGGAGAGGAAGAAGCGGGTGCTGCGGCCTCCGATGTCCGCCGAGAGCGCCAGGCCGTAGCCCCGACCGAACAGGTTCGCCTGGGAGACGGAGCCCGAGATCACGAACTTGTCGAGGGACGAGAAGCCCGCGCCGAAGGAGAGGGAACCGGTCGGCCGCTCGATCACCCGCACCTCGAGATCGAGCTGGTCCTCGAAGTCGGTGAGCTTGGCGTCGAGGGAGATGTCCTCGAAGAAGCCGAGGCCGCGGATGCGGCGGTTCGCCATGCGCATCTGGCGTGCCGAGTAGAGCTCGCCCTCGACGGTGGGCACCTCCCGGCGGATCACCGGGTCGACGGTGTTCGTGTTGCCGGCGATGTCGATCTCGCGGATGAAGTAGAGCGGGCCCTTCGCCACCTCGAAGGTCACCTCGACCTTCTGGTTCTCCTCGTCCACGCGGGTGAGGGGCGCCACCTCGGCCTGGTAGAAGCCGCGATCCGTGTAGAACTCCTCGAGCTCCTTCACGTCCGCGTTGAGTGAGGAGCGGCTGAAGGGCTCTTCGGTCTTGAGGCTGAGGCGCTCGCGCAGCTCTTCCACGTCGACCGAGTCGTCGCCGGCCACGTCGACGAGGCCGGTCTCGAACCGGAGGCCCTCCTGGATCTCCACGCTCACTTCGAGACCTTCCTCCACCGGCGTCACCTGCGGATCGCCGACCTCCACCTGGATGAAGCCCGCGTCCAGGTACTTCGACTGGAGGGTCTGGAGATCCTGCAGGAAGACGGGCTCGGAGTATGTGCCGGAGCGGTCGAGGTACTTCGTGACGTAGGAGTACCACTGCCAGCTCCGCGTCTTGAGGCCGCGGCTCAGCTCCTCGTCGGTGAAGTGATCGTTGCCCTCGAAGGCGATCTTCATGAGCGTGAGCTTGTCGTTCTCCTCCACCTCGAAATGCACGGAGACGGCGTCGGGGCCTGTCTCCTCGATCTCGTAGCGGACCTTGGCCAGGTAGTAGCCTTCGGCGCGGTAGAGGGCCTCGATGCGCTCTCGATTCTCGAAGAGCAGCGGGAGGTCGAGGGTGGAGCCCGTGGTCAGGGTGAGGTTGTCGCGGATCTTCTCGCCGTCCACGTTCTCGTTGCCGGCGATCGACACCTGACGGATGACCGGGTTCTCCTCCACCTGGAAGGTGACGATGCGGCCGTCGATGCCGTCGTCGGCGAGCACCCGCACGTCGCGAAAGAAGCCCAGGCCGTAGATCTCCCGCACGTCGTCGGCGACACGTCGCGGATCGTAGGGATCGCCGGCCTTGCTGGTGACCCGCGCGCGGATCGCGCCCTCCTCGATCCGGCGGTTGCCCTCGATGCGAACCTCGCCGATGGGATCGCGGGCCACCTGCGTCTCGCCGAGGGGAAGGATCCGCTCGGTAGGGACGAGCCGGTAGACCACCCGCACGCCCTCCCGCCCGCGCTCGGTCTGGACGGTGACGGAGGCGATGCCCGGGATGCCGCGCAGGGTCTCCAGGTCGTCGCGGACGGCCGCGCTGTCGTAGGCGGCGCCCGGCTGCATGCGCAACCGCTGCTGCGTGTCCTCCGGCAGGTCCGGGACGCCGGTGACCTCCACTGCGAGGACCCGCGCCCGGGAGGTCCCCTCGCCCACGATCGCCAGCACCCGGCTGGCCAGCTCGTTGATGCGGTCGAGGAGAGCGTCGTCGTCCGCAGCGGTGAAGACCATCGTCGAGGTGGCGACGCGGCTCTCCACCGGCGTCACCCGCACGTCGAGGCTGTACTGGCCGGCGAGCTCGGTGAGACTTCCAACCACCACGAAATCGGCCCCGAGCTCCCCGGCCAGGCGCCGCACCAGGGTCTCGGTGCGCTCACCCGGGTAGGCGACCAGGGTCTCGCGGACGGTCAGGGCTTCGACCACCTCGACCTTCTCGCTGGCCTCGAGCCGGGTGGCGAGGAGATCCGCCAGCGAGTCCTCCAGGTAGTCCAACGGCTCGGCGCTGTGGACCTCGAAGGGCAGCACCGCCACCACCACGCGCACCGCGTTCTGGGCGAGGGCCCCGGCGGGAAGCAGCAGCGCGAGGAGCAGCGCCAGAGCGGGGCCGAGCGCGAGGGATCGCTGGAAACGCAACGTGAGGTTCTCCACCTGGTGGATGCGTGCGTGAGGCCTGGGGGAGAGCCGTCGCAGGGGATCGGAGGCCAGCGCCACGGCGTCGGTTCCCCCTCCGGTCGGGCGCCCCCCCATGCCGCGGCGAGGCTGCCCCGGCGGCGCGACAGTCTACTCGCAGCGGAACGACGAAGCAACCCGGCGGAGAGGACCTTTCCCCTTCAAAATCCGGGAGTTACGTTCAATTCCGCGGTTCGGCGGGAATCCCGATGGCGGGCTCGAGGCGCCCCCCATCCAGGGTGACGCCCCGGCCCAGGCGGGCGGCCAGGGCCTCGTTGTGGGTGACGACCACCAGGGCCGTGCCCCGGCGCTCGTTCAGGTCGAGGAGCAGGTCGGCCACCCGGTCACCGGTGGCCGGGTCGAGGTTGCCGGTGGGCTCGTCCGCCAGCACGAGCGGCGGATCGAGCACGAGCGCCCGCGCCACCGCCACCCGTTGCCGCTCGCCGCCGGAGAGCTTGCCCACCGGGTGGCGGGCGCGGTGGGTCATCTCCACTTCGGCCAGGATCGCGGCCGCACGCTCGCTCATCTCCCCCATGCCGGTCCCGCGCAGGAGTCCGGGCATCATCACGTTCTCCTGGGCCGTGAACTCGGGCAGCAGGTGATGGAACTGGAAGACGAAGCCCAGGGACGCATTGCGGAACTCGGCCAGGCTCTCCGGATCCTTGGCGAAGACGTCCTCGCCGCGGAAGAGCACGTGGCCGGAGGTCGGATGGTCGAGGGTGCCCAGGATGTGCAGGAGCGTCGACTTCCCGATGCCCGACTGGCCCAAGATCGCCAGCCGCTCACCGGCGGCGACCGAGAGCTCGAGATCCCGCAGCACGGAGATCTCGCCCTCTCCCGTGTGGAAGCTCTTGGAGACGGCGCGAGCCTCGAGAAGGAGCGCCTCCATCACTCGTACCGCAGCGCTTCGGCGGGATCGAGGCGGGCGCCGTGGCGCGAGGGCAGCAGGGTCGCGCCCAGCGAGAGCACCATCGCCATCGCCACCACCACGGCCACCTGGCCCACGTCGATCTCCGACGGCAGGGTCGAGAACTGGTAGATCGCGGCGGGAAGGGTGTCGATGCCGGTCAGGGCCTCGATCTGGCGCTGCACCCAGGCGAGCTGGGTCGTGACGGCGATGCCGGCGATCACGCCCACCGCCGTGCCCAGGAGCCCGATCAGCGTGCCCTCGATCGCGAAGATGCGCTCCACCATAGCGTCGCTGGCGCCCATCGCCTTCAGGATCGCGATGTCACTCGACTTCTCCATGATCATCATGACCAGGGTCACGACGATGGCGAAGGTGGCGACGACCATGATCATCGCCAGCAGCAGGAACATCATCACCCGCTCGTTCTTGAGCGCCTGGAAGAAGGACGGGAAGAGCTCCTTCCAGTCGCGGGTGAAGAAGGGGAAGCCCAGCACACCCTCGATGTGCCGGCCGACCTTGCTCGAGCGGTAGTAGTCGGTGGTGCGAACCTCGATGCCGTGGACCACGTCGTCCACCCGCCGGAAGTCCTGGGCCGCTTCGAGGCTCGTGTAGGTGAAGATCTCGTCGTACTGGAAGAAGCTCGACTGGAAGACCCCGGCGACCCGGAAGCGCTTGAGCCGTGGGCTCGGCCCGAGCGGCGTCGGCGGGCCGCCGAAGGGAGAGATCAGCATCAGCTCGTCGCCCACTCCGACGCCAATGTGATGGGCCAGCTGGCTGCCGATCACGATGCCCGGATCCGGAGGTGCGCCGCCGTTGTCCCGCGGCCGTGGCGCCAGGTTCTCGAGGGCGTACTCGGAGCCGGGCAGCAGGTCGTCGCCGAGGTCCGTCACCTGGGTGATCCGCTGGGGATCGATGCCCCGCACGCGAACGCCGACGATCTCCCCCTCGCGCCCGCGCACCATGCCCTCCCCGTCGATGAAGGGCGAGGCGCCGACCACTTCGTCGAGGCCGTCCAGGGTTCGCAGCACCTCCCGGTAGTTCTCGATCGGGCCGAGGGGGCTCTGCACCGTCAGGTGCGCCCGGTTGCCGATGATCTCCTCCCGCCAGGTGCGTTCGAAGCCGTTCATCACCGAGAGCACGGTGATGATCAGCCACACCCCGGCGGCGACGCCCACGACGCAGATCCCGGTGATCACCGAGATGAAGGTCTGCCGCCGCTTCGCGAACAGGTAGCGCCTGGCGATGAACCACTCGGCCGTGCCGCGGGTATCGAGCAGGCCGGCGGCTGCGAGGGGAAGCAGGCCCAGCAGCACGAAGGCGAAGAAGCCCGACAGGAGGGACTGGCCGAGGACGAAGAGCTCCGGCTCGGGCTGCTGCACGGCCAGGGGCACACCCACGCCCAGGCTGAGCACCACCGCGAGGGTGAGCGCGAGGCGCTCGTCGTTGCCGGGCTCCGTGGTTGCGGCGCTCCGGGCGGCCCGGCGCAGGCGCCTCCAGCGGAAGAGCGCGAAGGCCGCCCAGGCCACTGCCGCCGGCGCCACCGCGTAGCCGAGCTGGTCGAGCCCGCCGACCATGAACGCGTAGCCCACCGCCAGCAGGACGACGCTGCCCATCCCGAGGGCCCGCGGCGAGACGAAGCGCAGGAGCGCCGCGACCAGGAGCTGGGCGATCACGAGCAGCGCGAGGGCAGCGGCCGTCACCCCGAGCCAGGCCTGGAAGGCGCCGGGCCACTCGGGCCCGAGCGCCTCGAACCACTCGCGGTCGAGACCGCGCGTGCCGATCAGGGCCGCCCACAGGAGGGTCACGATCACGATCGATGTGAAACGGTGGGTGGCGCGGGCGAAGCGCTCGAGCACGACCACCGCCGAGCCCAGGAAGAGGAGCAGGTTCACCGCGATCCCCAGCGCGAGGGCGACGATGAACGTGAGCGCCAGCGAGCCGCCGGCAGCGCTCAGGAACGACCAGAGGTCGGCAGCGAGCGGTCCCACGCTTCAGTCGCCCTCGGGCCGGAGGTGGGGAAAGAGGATCACCTCCCGCAGGTTGGGGGCGTCGGCGAGGATCATCACCAGGCGGTCCACTCCGATGCCGAGGCCTCCGGTCGGGGGCATGCCGTGCTCCAGGGCCAGCAGGAACGCCTCGTCCATGGGATGCGCCTCCTCGTCCCCTTGTTCCCGCGCCTCCGCCATCGCGAGGAAGCGCTGCCTCTGATCGTCCGGGTCGTTGAGCTCGCTGAAGGCGTTTCCGATCTCCATGCCCGCCACGAAGGGCTCGAAGCGCTCGACCAGCCGGGGATCCTCCGAGGAGCGCTTGGCGAGGGGAGACAGCTCCACCGGGTGGTTCGTGACGAAGGTGGGCTGGATCAGCTCGGGCTCGACGCGCTCCGAGAAGAGGTCGTCGACCAGCACGGCCCAGGTGGGCGCGTCGCCCGGGTCCATGCCCTGGGCGCGCACCGCGGCCTGCAGCGAGGCGAGGTCCGGCGAGGCCAGGATGTCCACGCCGGTCGTCTCGGCGATCGCGTCGCGGATCGTCACGCGCGGCCACGGCGGGGCGAACTCGAGCTTGGTGCCCTGGAACTCGACGCTCGTCGTCCCGAGCACGCGCCGGGCGACGAAGCCCACCATCGCCTCGGTGAGCTCCATCATGTCCCGGTAGTCGGCGAAGGCCTCGTAGCACTCGAGCATGGTGAACTCGGGGTTGTGCTTCTTCGAGATGCCCTCGTTGCGAAAGTTGTGGCCGATCTCGTACACGCGATCGAGGCCGCCGATCACCAGCCGCTTCAGGTAGAGCTCGTCCGAGATGCGCAGGTAGAGCGGCTGGTCGAAGAGCCGATGGTGGGTCGTGAAGGGCTCCGCCGCCGCGCCCCCGTAGATCGGCTGGAGCACCGGCGTCTCCACCTCGAGGAAGCCCCGCTCGTCGAGGAAGGCGCGCAGGGACGAGATGACCCGACTGCGCAGGAGCGCGGTCGCGCGGGCCTCCTCGTTCGAGAGCAGGTCGAGGTAGCGCTGGCGGTAGCGGGTCTCCACGTCCGCCAGCCCGTGCCACTTCTCGGGCAGGGGCTGGAGGCATTTGGCGAGCATGGTCACGTCGCGGGCGTCCAGGGTGAGCTCACCTTTCTGGGTGCGCCACACGACACCCTCGGCCCGCACGAAGTCGCCCACGTCGAGCTTCTTGGCGAAGGCGAAGACCTCGGGGGCCACCTCCTGCTTGCGCAGGCTCACCTGCATGGCGGCCCCGTCGTCCACCAGGGTCATGAAAAGGAGCTTGCCGAAGGAGCGATGGGCCCGGACGCGCCCGGCGATGGCGCCGGCGGGCTTCTCCGCCTCCAGGCTCTCGGCGCTGGCGTCCTCGAAGGGGGCCCGCAGCTCCGCGATCGGCGTCCGCGGTGCCACCCGCGCAGGGAACGGATCGACGCCCTCGGCGCGCAGGGCCTCGAGCCGGTCGCGCCGGGCTTCCCGTTCCTTGTCACTCATTGGGAGCTCCCGGCATGGCTCGCGCTCTTCCAGAGCAGGGTGGCGCGAATGAACTTGTCGAGCTGGCCGTCCAGTACGGCCTGGGCGTTGCCGGCCTCGACGCCGGTGCGGTGATCCTTCACCCGTTGGGCGGGATGTAGCGTGTACGAGCGAATCTGGCTGCCGAAGCCGATCTCCTGCTTCTCCCCTCGCATGGCGGCGAGCTTCTCCTCCTGCTCGCGCCGGTGGTGCTCGTAGAGCCGGGCCTTCAGCACCTTCATGGCCTGGGCCCGGTTCTTGTGCTGGGATCGCTCGTTCTGGCACTGCACCACGATGCCCGTGGGCTCGTGGGTGATGCGCACGGCGGAGTCGGTCTTGTTCACGTGCTGGCCGCCGGCCCCCCCGGCCCGGTAGGTGTCGATGCGCAGGTCGTTCTCGTCCACCTCCACGTCGATCTCGTCGTTGAGCTCGGGGAAAACGGACACGCTGGCGAAGGCCGTGTGCCGGCGATGCTGGGCGTCGAAGGGCGAGATGCGCACGAGCCGGTGCACCCCCTCCTCCGCCTTCAGGTAGCCGAAAGCGAAGTCGCCGCTCACGGTCAGCGTGACGCTTCGCAGGCCGGCCTCGTCACCGGCCTGGACCGAGAGGATCTCGCTCTTCATCTCCCGGTCCTCGGCCCAGCGCAGGTACATGCGCAGGAGCATCTCGGCCCAGTCGGCGGCGTCGGTGCCGCCGGCGCCGGCGTTGATCTCCACGATGGCGCCGGCCGCGTCGTGCTCGCCGCCGAGCATGGCGTGGAGCTCCGCATCCGCGAGCCGCCCCTCCGCCTGGCCGAGCTTCTCCGCCACCTCGCCGAGGGTCTCCTCGTCGTCGGCCTCCTGGGCCAGCTCGAGCAGCACCTCGGCGTCGGAGAAGGCCAGCTCGATGCCATCCACCAGCTCGAGCTCCCGTTCCACGCGCCGCTTCTCCTTGAGGAGCTGCTCGGCTTTCTCCCGGTCGTCCCAGAGGTCCGGCCGCGCCGACGCCTCCTCCAACTCTTCGTGCTTCTTCCTCAGCGCCGCTTCGTCAAAGACGCCCCCGGAACTCGGAGAAGCGCGTCTGCAGGCCATGCAGGCGCTCGCGGAGCTCAGCGGCGTCGAGAGGAGGAGGAGTCGCTGCGTTCTCGGTCATCAGTGTCCTCGCCGAGACGTCTCGCCCGGATCCACCAGGCGAGCGAGAGGGCCCAGCAGCTCCAGGCGAACACATCTCCGTGTCGCACGTAGAAGGTGGTTCCCCGGTCCGGGGGTCGCAGGGGAACGTCACCCACCAGGAGATCCGTCTCGAAGATGACGGTTCGATCGCGAACGCGCCCGCGTGCGTCGATCCGTGCCGACACCCCCGTGTTCGCCGCCCGCGCCACCCACAGGCCCGTCTCCGCCGCGCGCAGCGCCGTGATCGCGAGGAACTGGTGCGGTGCGCCGGTGCGCCCGTACCAGGCGTCGTTCGTGATCGCGAGCAGGGCCCGGGCTCCACCGGCGGCAAACCGTCGAACCAGATCCGGGAAGAGCAGTTCATAGCAGATGGGAACACCCACGGGGACGAGCGCGCCGTCGGGCCCGGCCACCGCGACCACCCGGGGGCCCTCGCCTTCGCTGACGTCCCGGCCCGCACTGCCCGTCGCGACGGCCCGGATGAACCGCCCGAGCACGGCGCGGAAGGGCAGGTACTCGCCGAAGGGCACCAGGTGGGCCTTGTCGTAGCGATCGGGCACCTCTTCGGCGCCGAGCACGTAGGCGCTGTCGAACAGCCGCGGCTGCTCCTCGCCCTCGTGCCACTCGACGCCGACCGCGCCGACCACGAGGGTCGCCCCGGTCTCCCGGGCCAGGGACAGGAGCCGATCCATCAGCTCCGGGTCCCCTTCCGGCGAGCCGGGCACCGCCGTCTCGGGCCACACGATCACCCGGGCGCCCTCCTCCGCGGCCCGGCGGGTGAGGCCGTCGTAGATCGCCAGGGTGCGCTCGGCCCAGTCCGGCGACCACTTCACGCCCTGCTCGATGTTGCCCTGCAGGACAGCCACGGAGACCGGATTCTCCTCCGGCGGGGCGGGCCAGGCGAGCCGCGCGGCACCAGCCACGAGCAGGAGCGCGCCCAGAGCGATCGCGGCTCGTCGGCGCCCGCCGAGGCCCAGCGCCGCCGCCCGCCACGGCGCCAGCACGGTGAAGAGCGCCAGGCTGCCGAGAGCCGTCGCGAAGGAGAGCCCGAACACGCCCGTCCACGGCGCCAGGGCGAGCAGTGCGCTTCCGTGCTGGCTGTAGCCGAGGCTGCCCCAGGGAAAGCCGGTGAACAGGAACGTGCGTCCGTGGTCGAGGGCGGCCCAGAAGGCGGCGAGCACGATGGGCGCCGCCGCTGCGCGCCGCGCCAGGTGCGCGGCGAGGCCGCACCAGATCGCCTGGAAGAGGCCTCCGTAGGTGGCGAGGGCCAACGGCGCGAGCAGGCCCACGACGAGAGGCGCGCGACCGTAGTGATGGGTGACGACGAAGATCCAGTGGATCACCGCCGCCAGCGCCAGGGTGCCGAGCACGAAGCCGAGCAGGGTCGCGCGTCGCACCGGGAGCCCCTGCACCGCCAGGAGTGCGGTAATCGGCACGGCGAAGCCGATCACCGGCCCCAGATCGAAGCTCCCTTCGCCCCACGGCTGCGGGAAGGAGAGGAAGCTCGCCGCGACGTGGGCCAGCACCCAGCCGAGCCGAGCGCGGCCGCTCATCCGTCGAGCGCCGCGCGGAGCGTCTGCTCCCGGGCCTCCATGACGCGGGCCTCCTCCTCGTGCTCGTGGTCGAAGCCCAGGAGATGCAGGACACCGTGGATCAGCAGGCGCAGGAGCTCCTCGTCCAGGTCGTGACCCTGCTCGCAGGCCTGGCGGGCCGCCACCTCCACGCCCAGGACGACGTCGCCGAGCAGAGCCCCGCGGTGCTCGGCGTGATCCCCCTCCAGGAGGGAGAAGGAGAGCACGTCCGTCGGCCCGGGGCGTCCGCGGTAGCGCTCGTTCATCTCGGCCATGGCGTCGTCGGCGACGATCGAGACCGAAAGCTCCGCCTCCGGCACGGCGAGGGACGCGAGCAGCCGCTCCGCCCGGGCGGCCAGGCGCGCCGCGTCGAAGGCCGGCGCCTCCGGCGGCGGCCCGGACACCTGGACCGGCAAGGGCCGTCACTCCCCGGTGTCGGGGTCGGAAGCGGGGTCGGAAGCGTCTTCGGAAGCGGGCGCTGCGTCGGCACCCTCCGGGCCGGCAGCGCGCTCCGCATCGACTGCGCGCTCCTTGCGGTCGTAGGCGCGCACGATCGCCTGGACGAGGGGGTGGCGCACCACGTCCGCCTCACCGAACTCCATGAAGCCGATGCCGCGGGTTCCGCGCAGGACCCGCACGGCGTCGACCAGACCCGAGGGCTTGTCCGTCGGCAGGTCGATCTGGGTCACGTCGCCGGTGATCACCGCCTTCGACTCGAAGCCGAGCCGGGTGAGGAACATCTTCATCTGCTCGGGCGTCGTGTTCTGCGCCTCGTCGAGGATCACGAAGGAGTCGTTCAGGGTGCGACCGCGCATGAAGGCGAGGGGCGCCACCTCGATCACGTCCTTCTCGATCAGCCGGCCGGCCTTGTCGAAGTCCATCATGTCGTGGAGCGCGTCGTACAGGGGACGAAGGTAGGGGTGCACCTTCTCGGCCATGGAGCCGGGCAGGAAGCCGAGCTTCTCCCCCGCTTCGACGGCGGGCCGCGTGAGCACCACCCTCACGACCTCGTGGCGGTTGAGCGCGGCGATCGCCATGGCCATGGCGAGGTAGGTCTTGCCCGTGCCGGCCGGACCGGTCGCGAACACCACGTCGTGGTCGCGCATCAGCTCGACGTAGCGGCGCTGGGAGAGGTTCTTGGCGGCGATGCGTCGCCGCCCGCCCACGCTCGAGAGCACGTCCTGGTAGACGTCCTGGAGCCTCACGCCGGGCTCCTTCGCGAGCATCTGCACGGCGCTGCGAACGTCCCGCGGCTTCACCGGCTGGCCCTCGCGGAGGAGGCCGTAGAGCTCCTCCAGCACCTGACGACCGATGCGCACCTGGGCCTCGGCGCCGATCAGCTTCACCTGGTTGCCGCGGGCGCGCGCCTGGATGCCGAGATCCTGCTCCAGAATGCGGAGCGTGCGCTCGCGTTCCCCGTAGAGGGCAGCGGCCAGGTGGTTGTCGTCGAACACGAGGGTCTGGCGGCTGCTGGCGTCCCGGTCGTTCAGGGGCTTCCTCCGTGGGGCGAAGCGGGCAGCGGCGATCAGCGCTCCGGCGGGAGCACGACGACGCCGTCGTCGCGACGCCGGAAATAGTACGAGTCGGCTTCGGCACCCGCCAATGCGGTGGCGTCGCCGAGCTCTCGGAGCTCCGCCACGCTCGCGGGCCAGCGGCCCCGGGCGAAGCGGTAGGCGAGCGCCATCTGGCGCAGGCGCAGGGCTTCGTAGGCCTCGTCGGCCCGGGCGAGCGCGTCACCCCCCGGCGGCGCCGCCGTGGGCGGCCCCGGGCGTGCCACCAGCCAGACCACCAGGGCCAGGGCCGCGAAGGGCAGCACGGCGAGGAACCGGCCCGCGTCGAGACGAGGAGCGCGGCGGCCCGGTCGCGGCTGACTGCGCTCGCGAGCCCGGGCCATCTCCTCTTCCGAGAGGGGCTCGATCGCGCCGAGACGACGCAGCCGCGAGAGCTGGCGCGCGCCCTCGAAGTCTCCCAAGCGGGAGAGGTCGATGGCGCGGCGCACCGACAGCCGCCCGTCGATCAGCAGGAAGAGCCGCTCGGCGGCGGCGAGCCGCTCCGGCGACTCGGCGGCGTGCGCGTCGCGGTAGACGTCGAAGCTGCCGGCGCGGCGGAACACGCCGTCGTCCCGGGTCGCGATCGGGTCGAGGGTGCGCCACTCGTCGACCATGCGCAGGCCGTCCATCAGGATCTGCTCCGCCGGCAGGAGGTCGGCGGGCTCGCGGCTGTGGTGGATGGACCGGGACGTGAAGTGGAACGATCCGCTGCGCGAGCGGAGCAGCGTGAAGATCGTGTCGCTGGTGACGAGATCGGCGATCTCCTGCACCGCCTCCGCGGGCACTTCGCCGCTCTCCACCAGGAGGTCGCCCAGGTTGCGATCGGAGCCGCTCAGCTCCGCTTCGAGGAGCGCCCGGCGCTCCGGCGTGATGAGACCGACGCGAACGAGCATGTCGCCGACGGCGGCACCCTCGTAGGCGCCGGCGGCCTCCGCCCACACGACGCTGCCGCCGTCGAAGGCGATGCGCAGCTGCCTCCCGTCGCCGTCGACGGTGAGCAGGCCGGTCTTCTGCTGCTGGCCGATCAGCTGGAAGACCTCGCCGATCCCGAAGTCGCGCAGGTTGCCGTGGAGGGCGACGCTCATGCCGCTCCCCGCCAGCGCACCGCGAGGACCGTGAGGGCGGCGTGGACCGCGACGCCGACGCCGACGATCAGCGGAAGCACCACGGCCGGCCACGTGCCGAGGGCCAGGGGCGCCGGGGGAACGCCTGCGGGCACGTAAGCCACCGCGAGGACGAGGGCTCCCCACGCGACGCTCAGCAGGCCCAGCACGGGGCGACCGCCGAGCAGTGCGGCGGCACCGGGCACCAACACCTGGAAGACGCTCTCGGCGCGGCTGCGAAGCGCCTCTCGCCGCCGCAGGGCTCCCAGCCGGCGAAGGCGATCGTTGGTGTCTCCGCCGCGGCCCTCCGCGAGGCCCGCGATGCGTGGGCCCCGGTCGGCCCCTCGCAGGGTGCGGCCCAGCACGGCGCCCAGGAGCGAGCCCACCAGGAGGGCCCCCAGCAGGGCCCCGGCGGCCGGGACGGGGCTTCGGCCCAGCACGCCCGGCGCCGAGCGGCGGCGGAGCCCCTCGGCGATGGCGGAGGCCGAGGGCACGCCGGCCGGCGCTGGCCCGGAGGCCAGGGTGGCGGCGACGGGGCGCAGGGGCCGGTCGACCAGCTGGCCCGCGTCGAAGCTGGCGACGAGGGCGTGGGTGCGGTCCTGGTCGATCGTCTGGGCCCTCGCCAGGGCGGCGTTCTGGTGCTCGATCCGGACCAGACCGCCGTAGACCTGGGACAGGTTGAAGAGGATCACCGGATCGTCGCTCCCGCCGGCGGCGAGCTCGAGGGCCGTGACGGCGGCTTCCGGCTCGCCGAGGGCGAGCTTCACGCTGGCCGCGTTGCTGAGCGCCTCGGGCCCTGCACCCTCTGCCCAGCGCGAGAAGAGCGCGTCCGCATCGTCGAAGGCGCCCGCGCGCCGAGCCGCGAGGCCCCGCGCCCGGGCCGCCAGCGGATCCCGTTCGGAGAGTCGCGCGACCCGGGCGTGCTCGACCGGGGACGCCACGCCGCGCTCGACGAGCTGGGCCGCCAGCGGCGTGGACGCCCGGAGCAGCCCGGTCCGCGCGCCGGCGGCGAGGTCCGGGAACGGATGGATCGCGAGCAGGGTGAGGGCGCCGGCGCCGGCCAGGGCGAGGCGACCGGCCGTGCTCATGCGGAGGGCCGCCAGGGCCATGGCCGAGCAGCAGACCCCGAAGAGCCCTTCGCCCAGGGCGGCGGGCAGCAGAAGCAAGGCGCCGAGCGCGGCCAGGCGCCCGGCCGCCGGCTGGTCGGGCGCCAGGACGCCGAGCTGCCGGATCAGGGCCGGCAGCGACACCGCCGCAGCGAGCAGCAGGAAGCCGGCGCCGGCCCACAGGAGGGCGAACGCGGCCGCCTGCCAGGCGGCCAGGCGCAACCAGCTGCGGGACTCCACGTGGTGACCGACCGCCGCCGTGGCGGCCAGGAGCTCCCGCCAGGCGGTCGCCGGCTCGCCCTGGGACCAGGCAGCCCGAGCGAATGCGGCCCGCGCGGCGGGCAGGTCCGGTGCCAGCCCACGGGCTCCCCGAGCCCGTTCGTACGCCGTGCCGGTGTCGTCGATCAGGAGTGCCTGGGCGGGAGCCTCGAGGTTCGCTAGGCCGAGGGCGGCACCGGCCCTCCGAAGCCGGGTGACGCGCTCGTCCAGCTCGTCGGCGGGAATCGCCCACGCCGCGCTCAGAGCCCGGAGAATGGGCTGGCTGCTCCCCGCGGGGTAGGCCTGCTCCGCGGGCACGACGACCGCGTCGACGGCGTCGCTGGACGCCGCCCCGGGGACGGCCAGCATCCCGAGCCAACAGCAGACGGCGACTACGCCGCGCATCCGAACCAAAGGTGGCACCTCGGCGGGTTCGCCCCGGCGTATCGGCCGGCCGGCGGGCGACCCTTACGCCCTCAGGGCCCTCGCCGGGGCGCCGCCGAGTGGGCGCCCCGGGGGCGATTCGTCTATGATCCGCCGCCTTCCAGGGAGTGAGCGTTGGCGAATCACAAGTCGGCAGAGAAGCGCGCCCGTCAGGCCTTGAAGCGGCGGGACCGCAATCGAGCGGTTCGCAGCGAGGTCCGCACCAGCGTGAAGGCCGTGCGCCAGGCCGTCGAGGCGGGGGATGCGTCGAACGCCCAGGCCCGCCTTCGCGTGGCGGAGCGCACGCTCCGCAAGGCCGCGAGCAAGGGCGTGGTGAAGCGCGAGACCGCCAGCCGCAGCGTGTCGCGGCTGGCCAAGGCGGTGTCCGCCCTCTCCTAGGCGGCGTCCCTCTTGCTAGGCCGACAGGCCCAGCACCAATCGCTGCATCGCGAGGCCGGCGTCGAGCCCGCCCTGCCCCTTCAGGATCTCGTCCACGTCGTGGATGGCCGCGAGGCAGGCGCGCAGCCGCGGCGCCGTGTAGCGGGACGCCTGTCGCTGGATCTTCTTCACGGCGAAGGGGTGACCGCGGAGCTCCTCACCGGCCCGCGCCCGAACCAGCTTGCGGAAGTGCCCCGCCAGGGAGGCGAGCAGCACCGGCGGCGGCGCCCCGGCTCCCCCCAGGCGGTGGAGCACCGCCAGGGCGTCCGCCGTGCGGCCTTCGCCGATGGCGTCGGTGAGATCCCAGATCGGATCCTCCGCCCCGCCGCTGGCGGTGCCGAGCACGTGGGCGCGGGTCACGGCCTCGCCGGGCCCCGCGTAGAGCGCTGCCTTCTCGATCTCGTGGCGGAGCAGGAGGAGCTGGGGCCCGGTCGCCTCCGCCAGGGCCTGGGCCGCGTCGGCGGCGAGGGCCACGTCCTGGCCCTGGGCTTCTGCGCGGATCCACGCGACCAGGCCCTTCCCTGCCGCCGGCGGCTCGCAGTCGACGACCGCGGAGGGCTCCTGGAAGGCCTTCACCCAGCGGGAGCGCCGGTCCACCTGGGCGGCAGTCACCACGAGGACCACGTCGTCCCGCTCGGCCAGGCCCGGCACCAGCTCGGCCAGCGTGTCTCCGAGCCCCTTCCCACGCCGGCCTTCGGGCTCGCGGAGCCAGACCAGGCGTCGGGCCGCCATCACCGGGAGCGAGTCGACCGCGTCGATCAGATCCGCCGGCTTCGCCGATTCGCCGTCCAGCCGCTCGAAGTTGAAATCGCGGGCCGCCGCGTCCACCGCGGCGTCGCGAAGCGCCGCCAGGGCGTCGTCGCGCAGCAGCGCCTCGCTGCCCGCGAGCAGGTAGGCGGGCCGCAGGCGCCCTCCGGCGATCTCCTTGCGCAGCGCCGCCACGCCCAGCCCGCCGCCCGACGAGCGTCGCGAGGCGCGCGCCGGAGGGCTCAAGGGCGGATGCGCTCGTAGAGGGCGTCGTGGAGACGCGTCGCAACCGTCCCGGCGAGGCGACGCAGGGCCTCCTCCCGGTTCGTCCGCGTCACCTCCAGATCGGCGCTCGACAGGTAGATCTCCGACTCGTTGAACGCCCGACCGTCGATCGGCACCGGCGTGCCGTCCTGGCGGGTCACCTCGAGCTCGAGCCGCAGGCGCAGCTCGTACTCGAGGGCGAACTGGATCGAGGAGAAGCTGCGGCTGCGCGTCTCCAGGCTGTCGATGGCGCCTCCGACGATCAAGTCCGCCGTCGCCGGGTCGTCCACGATGCGCAGCCCTCCGCGCCGCAGGAACTCCCGGTGCATCGCGTCCTCGAGCAGGGTGTCGATGCCTGGCTCGAAGGAGTCGTTCACGAGGGGCCGAAGCGCGATCCGACGCGCGTCGCCCACGGGCTCGGCGTAGCGGACGATCTCATAGCCGCACCCCGAAAGGAGGAGCGCGGCGGCGATCGCGAGCAGAAGGCCGGCGATGGAAGTGCCCCGCATCGCCGCGAGGTATAGCTGGAGCGGTGGGAATCCGCCGCCCGGAGGGCCTCCCGGCCCGCAAGGGCCTAGGACCCGAGCTTCAGCAGCCCCTTCGCGACCTGCAGGACCTGGTTCGCCTGGATCGGCTTGGTCAGGTACTCATCCGCGCCGAGCGCCAGCGCGCGCTCCCGGTCCTCGTCGGCGCCCTCGGTGGTGATGACCACGATCGGCATCGACTGGAGGCGCTGCTCCTGGCGGATGAGGCTGATCAGCTTCAGGCCGTCCATCACAGGCATGTTGATGTCGACGAGCGCCAGGTCGTAGTCGTCGCTGGTCACCTTCCGCAGGCCATCCATCCCGTCCTGGGCCTCGGTGATGTCGGTGTTGCGCAGCCGCTTCAGCGCAAAGGTGAGCAGCTGTCGCATGGTCGGGCTGTCTTCGACGATCAAGATCCGATGGCGGTTCATGAGGTCCTCCCGCTCGGGCGCACCCGGGCGAGCTACTTCGTGAGCAGATCGATGGATCCCGGACGGGGCTTGTTTCGTGAGCAGGTCGATGAATCCCGGACGGGGCCTATTTCGTGAGCAGGTCGATGAATCCCTGGATGGTGTTGAGCTTGCGCTCCGACTGGGCGAACAGCTGGGCCGCGAAGATGGCGGTGGCCGCGTGGCCCGCCAACAGGGTGAACAGCTCGTGGTCGAGGGGACTGAACTCGTCCTTCTGGGAGAGCAGCTTGAAGATCGCGATCGCCCCGATCGCGCGGTCCTCCACCCGCAGCGGGATCGAGACGAGCGGCGCGGCCCAGTCCACCGGCCCATCGCGATTCGCGCAGGCGGTCTCACCGTCGGCCACCGAGCTTCCGACCACACCCTGGCCGAGCGGCACCGCCGGCACCCGGGCGAGCTCGGCGCCCTCCGAGGCCACGGGCTCGAGGGAGCCGCTCTTCTCGTCGAGCACGTAGACCGCGAACACCTCGGCCCCGATCAGGTTGATCACGATCTCGATGATGATCTTGAAGACCTCGGAGAGGTCGAGGGTCGAGTGGAGCTGGTAGCTCGCGACGTAGAGGTTCGCGAGGGCGTTGTTCTCCTCCTCGATCTCGAGATAACGGTTGGCGAACTGGCGGTTCTCCTCTTCGAGGGCTTCGAGGCGGGCGATCGCGTCCTGGTTCTCGCTCTCGAGGCCCTCGATCCGCTCGAGGAGCTGCTCGCGCAGCTTCGACCACTCGCCGGTGTCCTGGGCGGCGTCCTGCTGGCGTGACTCCACGTTGACCAGGCGCTCGCGCAGCCGCTTGTTCTGGTCGACCAGCTCCCGTGTGAACTCCGCACCGCGGCGGAACAGGTTCAAGACCTCGTCGGCGCGCTCGAAGACGTCGTTGCTCACGGCCGTCTCCTCACGGCTGGATCCCGCCGAGCTGGATCAAGGCCGGGATCTCCCCGAGCGGCGCCACCGTGTCGGCCGCGCCGGCCCGGATCACCTGCTTCGGCATGCCGAAGATCACCGCGGTCTCCTCCGACTCCGCGATCACCTGGCCGCCGGCCTCTCGGATGGCCAGGGCGCCGCGGCGCCCGTCGTCGCCCATGCCGGTCAGGACCACGCCGAGCACGTCCGCGCCGAAGTGTTTGGCGGCGGAGACGAACATGCGATCGACGGCAGGCGCGTACTTGTCGCTCGGCTGAGCGGGCGAGATCAACGCGTGGGGGATCCCGCCGCGACTCTCGAACTCCAGGTGACATCCGCCGGGAGCGATCAGCACCGTGCCTTCCTCCACCGTGCAGCCCGTCTCCGCCTCCCGGGCACGAAGCGCGGTGAGGCGGTCGAGGCGGGACGCGAAGCTCTGGGTAAAGCCCTTCGGCATGTGCTGGGAAACGATGAAGCCAAACGGGGGCGGCTCGGTGAAGGCGCCGAAGAGCTGGGTCAGCGCCGCCGGGCCTCCGGTGGACGAGCCGATCGCTACCACCCCCGGGGCCCCTTCGGGGCGGGGGGTCGGCGGCTGCTGGGGAAGGGGCGGCACCGCGGCCGCCGCGATGCGCTCCCGGACCTTGTCGATGCGCAGCTGGCGGATCGCGTGGACCTTGCGAATCAGCTCCCGCTCGATCCCCTGGAGCTCCGGCCCTGCCCGCAGGCTGGGCTTGGCCACGAAGTCGACGGCGCCGAGGTCCAGGGCCCGGAACACGTCCTGATCCCCGGAACGACCGCTGACCACCATGACCGGAGTGGGCTTCTTCGCCATCAGGATGCGCAGGAAGGTGAAGCCGTCCATGCGCGGCATCTCGAGGTCGAGGGTGATGAGGTCGACGTCGCTCTCGAGGGCGGTGCGCAGCGCCTCTTCGCCGTCCCGGGCCCAGGCGACCACCTCGATCAGCGGCGACCCGTCGAGCATCCGCACCAGGGTCCGGCGGGTGAAGGCGGAGTCGTCGATGACGAGCACCCGAATGCGATCGGCGGGCTTCACCGGGACGCGCCCTCCGGGTCGACGGGAGATGCGGCGGCGCGGGCGGCCGCGTGCCAGGGATCGAGCACCTCCTCGCCGGGGAGGGGGCGGCGATAGACCATCTCGCTCTTCAGGTGGGAGAGGTTGAAGGCGCTCGACACGTTGATCAGCGATTCCGCGTGACCGAGCAACAGGTAGCCGCCGGGCTGGAGCTTGTCGTGAAAGCACCCGATGACCTCGCGCTTGGTCTCGAGGTCGAAGTAGATGATCACGTTGCGGCAGAGGATCGCGTCCATCGTCCCGAGCAGCCCCACGCGGGAGGGATCCAGCAGGTTGACGCGGGTGAAGACCACGTGGCGCTTGATCTCGTCGGAGATCTTCCAGAGATTGTCCTGCTCGGTGAAGTACTTCTTGCGCAGGGGATCCGGGGTCTCGCGGAACGAGGCCGCGCGGTAGATGCCGTGGCGGGCCTTCTGGAGGACCGCGCCGGAGATGTCGGAGGCGTAGACCCGGAAGTCCCGCCCGGGCTCCAGACCGGCCTCCTTGGCGAGCATGACGATCGAGTAGGGCTCCTCTCCACTCGAGCACCCCGCCGACCAGATGCTGAGGGCCCGGCCGCCCCGCCTCCGCCGACGCTCGAGGCACTCGGGGATGATCTCGTGGACGAGCGCATCGAGCTGCCCTCGCTCGCGGAAGAAGTACGTCTCGTTGGTGGTAAGCAGGTCGATGGCGCGACCCATCTCTTCTTCGCCGTGGCCCGCCCTGCGCAGCAGGAAGTGGTAGGCGGAGAAGCTGCCGAGATCGAGCTCCGCGATCCGACGGGCGAGGCGCTTCTCGAGGAGGAAGCGCGAATCGTCGCCGAAGTGCAAGCCGCAGTGCTTCCGGAAGAGGTCCCGGAACATGCGGAACTGGGCGTCGGTCAGCTGGGGTTCGCGCGGGTCCACGAGCTACTCGAGCCGGTCCAGTGCGGTGAGGATCGAGTCGCGAACGAACTCGTCGGTCTCGGACTCCAGGCGGCGGAGAATGGCCGGAACCGCGGTGCCGTAGCGCCGCTCGGCCAGCACGTCCACGGCCTGGGCCCGGACGCTCCAGTGGGCGTGACCGAGGCAAGGCAAGAGCTGGTCCAGGGCTTCCGCCTCGGCGTGGCGACCGACGCAGGCCACCGCGGCCTCCGCTAGCTCGGGATCGTCGGCCCCGAGCAGCGACGCGGCGAGGCTCGCGGCCCGGCGGCCCCCAATACCGTCGAGCGCCTCGAGACCCGCCATCGCCGGCGTGCCGCCCCGGGGCAGCGCCCCGGCGACCAGCTCCAGGACCCGCTCGCGAGAGCCCTCGTCCCCGTGCTCCGCGCACCAGCGGGCCAGGGCTGCGAGCGCGGCCGCCCGGGCGCGCTCGTCCGGGTCGTCGGTGAGATGGGCCAGGTCGGAGACCACCGACGGATCCGGCGACGCGGCCAGGGCCCGGGCGGCACCGATGCGCACGGAGAGGTCTTCGTCGGCCAGGGCCATGCGCAGGGTCTCGAGAGGCGGCTCGTCCGTCACCGCAGCCGTGCCCTCTACCGCGGCGCGGCGGACGGCCGGCGACGGGTCCCGGGCCAGGCGGGTCAGGAGCTCCAACTCGCCGCGCCCGCCGATCGCCGAAACGACCCGGGTCGCGACCACCCGCAGAGCCTCGAGCTCGTCGGCCAGCACCGCGACCAGGGCGTCGATCACGGGGCTTGGGTGCTCGGCGCCGATCGCCTCCAGGGCGGACGCGGAGGCGTCGACCTCGTCACTGCGCCACTCGCCCCCCTCCCGAGCTGCAGCCGAGAGCAGGCTGACCAGCGCCGCGACCGGCTCCAGGGTGCCGTGCTCGCCGAGCGCCTGGGCGGCGCTCGCTCGCACCTCGTGGTCCGGGTCGGCCAGGGCGCGCAGGAGCAGCCCGCGGCCCTCGGCGACCGGCGTCTCGCCCAGCATGCGGCACGCCATGCGGCGCTCGACCGGCGAGAGGTCGTCGAAGACCGCGTCCACTGGCTGCACGGCGGCGGCGCCCACCTGGCCCAGGGCGGCGAACACCACTTCGGTCAGCGCCTCGTCGCAGGCGGCACCGAGCAGGGGAACCACCGCCTCGGCGTGGCCCAGCAGCCCGAGCAGCTGCACGGCGGCGAGCCGCACCGGAAGGTCCCCTTCGCGAAGTCGCTCGACGGCGAAGGCGAAGGGCGCGCTCTCGGGCCCGATCGCCTGGCTCACCTCGCCGGCGATCGCCTCGCCGTCCACCCCTGGCCGCGCGCAGATCCGCACGAGGCCCTGGAGCGCGGCCTCGCGGGCCGACCGTCCTCCGATCTCCAGACCCTTCAGCAGGGCGCGGGAGGAAGCGACGTCGTCGTTGTGGCTGAGCACCGCGTAGGCGGCCGCGCGAAGTAGCGCGTCGTCCAGGATCGCGCCGAGAGCGTCGAGGGGCGCACCGACCTGGAGACGGTCCAGGGCGCGCAGGGCCGACAGCCGAACGAGCACCTCCGGATCGTCGGTGAGGAGGCCGAGCAGCGCGTCGCAGCAGCGGTCGTCGCCGACGCAGCCCAGCGCCTCGGCGCCGGCGCCGCGAACGTTGGGATCGGGATCGGCGATCACCTCCATGAGTCGGGGTACGGCGGCCGGGTCGCCGATGCCCGCCAGAGCGTCCACCGCCTGCTTGCGCACGTCCGCGTCGGGATCCCCCGACGCCTCGAACAGGACCGGCAGCGCCGAGGATCCGCAGCGGGTCAGGGTCTCGAGCGCGGCGTTGCGGCGCCCGGAGTTCTCGCCGTCGGCCAGGGCCCCGACCAGGGCCGGGAGCGCTCCGGAGGTCTCCGGGGCGGCGGAGAGCCTCTCGATGGCCGCCTTGCGCACCCGCCAGCTCGGATCGGCCAGCTGCTCGATGAGAGCCGGGATCGCCTCGCTCGCCGGGAGCGTGGTGAGGCGTTCCACGGCGAGACGGCGCACCTCCTCGTCGGAGTGCGACAGTTCGGCCAGCAGCTGATCGGGTCGTTCTCGGTCCACGTGGCTCACTGCATGCCGCGCGCGCGCGCCACGCGCAGCAGCTCCTCCATCAGCAGGTCGGCGTCTCCCCGCACCGCGGCATCGATGCGCTGCTCGAACAGCCCGCGGCCCTCGTTGAGCTCCTCCGCCATCGCCTGGGCGACGTCTCCTGCCTGCACGGCGGCCGCGAACTTCTCCTCGTTGTAGAGCACGATGTCCGAGACGATGATGCGCGCGAGGCGCTCGGCCTGGGCCCTCCCCTCGCTGGCAACCGGCGATGCGGCCGGGGACGGAGCGGCCGGGGACGGCGGTGCCGCCGGTGCCGAAGCGACCGGGGACCGCGGCGCGGCCGCAGTCGGGGACAACGGCGCGGCCGGGGCCGGGGAGGCCCCGGCCGACGCCTCGCGGGCTGCGGGGGCATCCGGCGGCGGCACCTCGCGAGCGCGAGGCGCATCCCGCGGCGGATCGGGCGGTGCCGCGGCTTCTGACGGCTCCGGCGGTGCGGCCGCCGGGCGCGGCGCCGGACCGAGGAGGCCCATCTCCTCCAACAGCGGCATCAGGGCCTCGGGCAGGTCGGGCACCTCGAGGTAGGCATCCGCCCCGTACAGCTCCGTGGGCGAGCGCCGGTAGCGGTCCGGGTGGTGGACGGCCCCCGCCAGCACCACACGGGTTCCGCGCAGGCTCTCGTTGCGCTTGACGATCTCGCAGATCTGGAATCCGAACATCTTCGGCAGGTCCGCGGCCAGCACCACGGCGGTGGGCCGCTGTCGCTGGATCTCGAGCATCGCGTCAACGCCGTCGAAGACCACCGCCGGACGCAGCCCGCGCTCCACGAGCGCAGCGGCCGTGCGCTTCGCGAGCTCCGCATCCGGCATGGCGACGATCACCTGGGCGGGCGCGGACTCGTCGTTTTCGTGCGCGGGCCCGCGCTCGGCGGAGCGGCCCTCGCTCGCCGCCGCGGAAGGCGCGGCCCGGCTCGCCTGGGGTGCGGGCTGGGTCGGCTCCGCCGCCGGGGGCGCGACCTTCGGAGCCGCGGCCACCGCCGGGGACGGCGCGCGCACGCGGAAGACGGACTGGCATCGGGAGCAGCGCAGACGAGCGCCGCCCTCGCCGAGCTTCTCCCGGTCGATGCGGTAGCGGGCTGCGCATTTCGGACACGCCGCGATCATGTTGTTCTCCTGCCCTTCATTGGATGCGGAACCTCTGGACGTCGTCCCGCAGGACGGACGCCTGTTCGCTCAGCTGCCGCGTCGCACCGCCGAGGCGGCGAGACGATTCCTCGTTCGAGCGGGTGCGCTCGAAGACCTGCTCCAGGAACGACACGGTCGCCCGACACGCCTCGGTCTGCTCCTGCAGGCCAGCGTGGATCTGGTCCACCGCCTCGCGAATGCTCTCCATGCTCTGCCGGACCCGGCCTGCGCCCCGTGACTGCTCTTCGGTCGTGCGCTGGGTCTGTTGGGCGACGTCGCGGGTGACGTGGGCGCCGCGCATCAACACCTCGTTGCCGCGCTCCTGCTCCCGACCGGCACTGCGGATCTCCTCGACCTCGGCGTTCACCCGCTCCATCAGGCCGGCCACGTGGCGCGCGGCGCCGGCCTGCTCCCGGACCGCGTGCACGATCTCGTCGATGCGGCCGCCGGAATCCCGGGCCGCGCCAGTGATCTCCTCCAGGGCGAGACCGGCCTCCGCGGCCAGCTGCACGCCGCTCTGGACCCGCTCGCCACCGCGGGAAATCGCATCGGTGGCGTTGGCCGTCTCGTCCTGGACGGCGCGAATCAGCGAGCCGATCTCCTTCGTGCTCGTCAGCACCCTGTCGGCGAGGTCCTTGATCTCGTCTGCGACGACGGAGAACGAGCGTCCCTGGTCTCCCGCCTGGGCGGCGATGATCGCCGCGTTCAGCGCCAGGAGGTTCGTCTCGTCGGCCACGTCGTCGATCACGTCGACGATCGCGCCGATCTCCGCCATGCGCCCCGCGAGGCTGCGGATCACCCCGTCGGCGGATTCGGTCGCGTCGCGAATGGCGTCCATGCCGCTGATCGTCTCGTGGACACGCTCCTGCCCGCGTTCGGAGAGCTTCACCACCTGGGCCGAGAGGAGCGCTGTCTGGGAGGCGTTCCCGTCGACGTCGCCCATGGCCGTCGCCATCTCGGACATCGAGCTCGCCGTCTCGGAGACCGCCTGGGCCAGGCCTTCCGTGTTATTCGAGACCTGCCCGACGCTGCGGATCATCTGCTCGATCGAACCGCTCACCTCCTCGACGTGGCTGCTGAGCGTGGTGGCGGTCTGGTTCAGCTCCTCGCTGGCGGCGCCGAGCTCGAGGATCGAGCTGCTCGCTTCCTCGACGTTGGCGTTCAGGGCCTGAGCACTCTCGGCGATCTCGGAGACCTTGTGATTGACCGCGGCGACCTGGGCCGTCGCCTGCTCGATACCAGCGCGCTGATCCTCGGTGGCATGGGTCACCGCCTCGCCGACGGAGCCCACGTCGCCGGCGGCCCGATCGAGACCGTCGGTCGCGTTGGCCACCCGGCCGATCATCTCGCGTAGCGACGCCACCATGCGGTCGAAGGAGCGAGCCAGCGCGCCGATCTCGTCCTCGGACTCGACCACCACCTGGGTGAGGAAGTCCCCCTCGGAGACGCGCTCGGCCTGGGCGATCACCTGTGCCGTGGTCGTGCTCACGTCGCGGGCGATGAGCCGGCAGGTGACGAGAATGACGACCAGGGCCACGAGCATCAGCAGGCCGAAGGCGACCCGGGAGCTCCGCTGGCCCGCGGTGAAGGCCGTGCCCGGGGTCGAGGCGACCAGCAGCCGGCGTCCTTCCGGGTCCAGGGCCTGCCACGCGAAGCTGTGGTGGGAATCGAATCCCGTGCTGTCGCCGCGGGTTGCCACCCCGGGCCCCGCCAGCCAGCGCAGCTCGGTCGGCTGGAGGCCGTCGGACGGCCCGTCCACGATCTCGCCACGCTCCCGGTCCACGATCACGAGGTTCTCCGCCGCGGCGAAGGCCGCGCCGTTCTCGCGAAGCCGGGTCATCGCCCTCGCGTCGGTGGCGAGCTGGTCCACGGCGTAGGCCAGGTAGGCCTGCTTGACACGGACGTCCTGGGCCTCGACCGGACGCCCGGCCAGCACGTAGGAGAGCAGCAGCGCGAAGACCAGAGCGACCACCGAGACCGCCAGCATCGGCGCCGCCAGCTTCGTCGCGAGGGACACCCGCGGCATGAGCTCCGCGCGGAGCGCCCCATCGGAGAGCCGCTGGGCCCAGCGGTCGACCAGGGGAGCGATCATCCGCTTGATGGTGAAGTGCACGAAGACACAGGCGACGACCCCGCCGCTGAGGGCCGCCGCGACGACGACCGCAGCGGAGAAGAGGGAGAGCGATTCGAGGGTCAGGGCCATGTAGGCGGTCACGAAGACGGCGGCGCCGGCCCAGGCCAGCATCGAGTCGCGAACGTCGCGGTAGGGCAGGCGCACCAGCCGCTGGAAGGCCAGCTCCAGGTCGACGCGGCCGAGCTCTCCCGCGGCGTCGGCGTCGATGACGTCGAGGATCGGGCGCGCGAACACGCGCTGGCTCCCCTGCATCGCGAAGGTCAGTCCGATCGCGGCCAGGCCCACGCCCACTCCGAAGGCCGACCACTGCTCGGAAGTCAGGTTGAGAATCGTCGCCAGGTACGCGACGCACAGCATCGCGCCGGGGATCCCGATGAGCGACCAGAGGAGCGTGTGGCGCAAGTGAAAGGACTTGCCGCTCGCGAATACGGGCGCACTCATGAGGCGGGCTCCTCCACGATGAGCGGGCTCGAGCGGTAGACGCTTTCCAGGATGTGCTCCAGGGAGAGCACCATCACCGGCGGGGCTCCCTCGCGGCGCACCACGGCCCGCACCGCGTCGTATCCAGAGTGGGTGGCCAGGGCCGGAGGCTCCTCGACGGAGGCGGCGCTGGCCGAGAAGACGTCGACGGCTGCGTCCACACGCAAGCCGAAGACGAGCTCGTCGATCTCGACCACGGCGATCCTGGCCGCGTCGCCGCTCGCTGCGCGCCCGCGCGAGAGCGCCCGGCCCAGGTCGACGACCGGAATCACCTTGCCCCGGAGGTCGATCACGCCCTCGATCAGCTCCGGCGCCTTGGGAAGGGGCGTCACTTCCTGGCTGCGGACGATCTCGCGGATCTGCAGCACGTCGACGCCGTACAGCTGATCGGCGATCTCGAAGCAGGCCAGCTCCACCTGCGCCTCGTGGGTCGTGAGAGCATTAGTCGCCAACGTCCAACACCTTCTCCAGGTCGAGCAGGGACACGAAGTCTCCGCCTTCCTCACACAACTCGGACACGAACTCGGACTCGCCGCTCGGGGCTCCGCGAAAGGAGTCGTCGGGCACGCGCAGCACGGAGGTGACCGTGTCCACCAGGAGGCCGGCCGCCTCGTCCTCGCCGCCGCGTAGGACGATGATCCGCGAGGTACGCTTGGGCTCACTGGGAGCGCCGCCGAGACGAAGGGACAGATCCATCACCTGCACGATCTCGCCGCGCAGGGAGATGACGCCCATGATCTCCCGCGGGACGCGGGGCACCGGCGTGATGGGGCGAAGCCGGACGATCTCGCGCACGCGTTCGACGGGCAAGGCGTAGCGCTCGCCGCCGAGACGAAAGGTGAGCAGGTCCTGCAGGACGACGCTCTCGGCGTCCTCGGCGGCGGCCGCCGCTGCGCGGGCGAGCAGGTCCCACGAGCCACCCTGGGCCACGCTGCTGCTCATGCTTCACTCCTGCGGCCGACGTCCTCGACCAGGGCGGAGACGTCGAGCACCAGTACGGCGCCCTGGTCGCCGAGCTCCGTCGCCCCCGCGATTCCGCGAACGCTTCGCACCGGGCCCTGGATCGGCTTGATGACCGTGTCCTGCTGTCCCTCGAGCCGGTCCACGAGGAGGCCCATGCGCGCATCGCCCATGCCGAGCACCACCACGTACACCTTGCCGACGCTGGCGTCCTCGGAGAGGGCGAACTCGCGACCCAGCCGCCGAAGGGCCAGGGGCTCGCCGCGGAGGTTCAGGATCTCGTGGCCTTCGCTGCTCTGGATCTCGGCGGGATCCACGAGCAGGGTCTCCCGCACGGAGTTGAGCGGAACCGCGAAGCGGTGCCCGCCGACGCCGACCACCAACGCCTGGATGATCGCGAGGGTGATCGGGAGGGTGATCGTGAAGGTCGTCCCCTCGCCCGGTCGCGACTCCACGTCGACGACCCCGCCGAGGGACGCGATGTTCGAGCGCACGACGTCCATGCCGACGCCTCGGCCGCTCGTCTCGGTCACGGCGCCGCGGGTCGAGAGGCCCGGGTGGAAGATCAGCTCGAGGGTCTCGCGCTCGGGCGGATACTCACCGCGGCGCACCAGGCCCTGCTCCCGGGCGCGGTCGAGGACGCTCTCGGTATCGATGCCCCGCCCGTCGTCGGAGACGGCGATCACCACGTCGTTGCCGCGCTGACTCGCCTCGAGGCGGATCGTGCCGAGCGCCTCCTTGCCAGCGGCCACCCGCTCGGATGCGGGCTCGATCGCGTGGTCGAAGGCATTCCTCACCAGGTGCATCAGCGGGTCGACCAGCTCCTCGACGATCAGCTTGTCGAGCTCGGTATCGGCGCCGCGGACCTCCAGGGACACCTCCTTGCGCAGATCGAGACGCAGCCGCCTCACGACGCGTGCGAGCTTGTCGAAGACCTGGCGCAGCGGGACCATCCGCACCTCGAGCACGCCGGCTTGCAGCTCCTCGAGCTTGCGCTCGAGGCCGCGGTGGATCTTGCCGAGCTCGGCGCCGGCGCGGGCCGTCTCGGGATCGCTCGACAGGCCCTCGACGAGTCGCTTCACGGCGCCCTTGTGCAGCGCGAGCTCCCCGACCAGGTTCATCAGCTCGTCGAGCTTGCGGATGTCGACCCGCACGGTGCCGCTGATCGACTTGAGCGAGGCGGGCTCGGCGGGAGCGGCGCCCTCCCGTTGCAGCGGGCCGGCGATCCGCTCCGGCTCGACCCGCGGCGCCGCGGCGCCGGCGGCCCCGGGCTCCGCCCCGCCGCCCCGGGGCGCATGGCCGATCTCCACGGCCTCGGCCGGCAGATCGAGCCGCGCGGCCAGATCGGCGGCAGGAAGATCGGTTCCGGTGAGCAGGGAGAAACGGATCTGGGAGTCCGGCGTCTCGCCGGGAGAGGGCAGCGTCGAGAGAACCTCGCCCACCTCCTTGATCGCCGCCGTCACCTCCGCGAGACCTTCTTCGAAGTGGCTGATCTCGAAATCGACGTCGACGACGTAGATGCCGCGGCCGCGCTGCAGGTTGTCGTGGAGGCGGTGCTCCTCGTACTCGGTGAGCGCCCGGAGGATCGCCGGCGCCAGCTGGAGCTCGCCCGGGTCGGTCTCGTCGGCTGCGGCATCGTCGCCACTCCAGCCCTCGATGCGCTCGAGGAGGCCCGCGATCCGCTCGCGGGTCGCGGCTCCGATCTCGCGATCCTGGAGCTCGGCCAGGGCCTCGGCGATCACGCCGATCGCATCGTCGAACAGCGCCAGTCCGTCGGCCCCGAGGCGGATGCGTCCCATGCGCAGCCCGTCGAGCAGGTCCTCGAGGCGGTGGGCCAGCTCGCCCATGCTCTCGAGACCGAACATCCCCGACAGGCCCTTCAGCGAGTGGGCGGAGCGAAACAGGCGGTGGATCAGGTCCGGGTCGGGCTCGGCGCGGGTCTCGACGGCCTCGGCCAGCTCCGAGAGATCGTCCCGCATGCGCTCGAGGATGTCCTCGGCCTCGGAGACGAACTCCCGCTGGGCCTTGGAGCCCGCTCCCCCCTTTCCCGATGCGGCCACGGAGCGTCAGCCTCCACGTCCCGCGGCGAGCAGGTCGGCCACGAGGTGCTGGAGCTCCTGGGCCTCGAAGGGCTTGACCAGGTAGGCATCGGCGCCCAGCTCCAGACCCTTGGCGCGATCCCGTTCCGAGCCCTCGGTCGAGACGATCACCAGCGGAATCGTCCGGTAGCTCTCGTTGCCCTTGACGAACGACACCAGCTCGAGGCCGTTGATGTCGGGCATGTTGATGTCCGTCAGGATCAGGTCGTAGCGCTGGCGCGGAAGCTGCCGCAGCGCCTCGAAGCCGTTCTGCGCCTCGTCGACCTTGACATCCGGATCCAGCTCCTCCAGTGCCTGCACGAGCAGGCTCCGCATGGTGCCGGAGTCCTCGACGATGAGGATGCGCGCCAACCCCGTCCTCCCCGGGCCCAGAAGACCCACCGGTGTGAGCCTGGCATCGGCGACGGCAGGGGATTTCTTGAGTGCGCTCGAAGGGTTCCCGGCTCCGCTGCTCCGCCGCGTGGGGTGCCTTGGAAGCGAGGGCGATCCACCCCGCGACCGGGCTAGGCGGGCTCTTCGAGGGCCCGTTCGAGGGCGGCGCGGTCCAGCGCCAGGCCCGCGTGATGGAGGACCACCTCGAGGGCGGCAGTGTCCGGCAGGGGATCCGCGTCCGGCAGCATGTCGCCGTAGACCAGCGCGACGACCCGGTCGGCACTCTCGATCGGCGCGAGCCAGGCCTCGAGCGGCGTCTCGACGCCGAGCCGCGCCGCCAGCCCGCCCGCATCCTCGTCGCCGCGGAGGCACACGGGGGCGCGGTGCTCGATCACCTTGCGCAGGTCCGGGCACTCGGAGACGTGGGCCGCAACCTGCACGATGGCGGCGTCATCCGGGCCACCGGCGGCGGGCAGACCGCTCTGGGCGATCCCCTGCACCTCCTCGTCGCGGATCACGAACAGTGCGACGCGCCGGAAGATGCGACCGGCGAACTCCATCACGCGCGGCAGCACCTCGCCGCTGGCGGCCGATTCCCGTAGCCGCGCGCTCATGTCGCGCAGGTCCTCGACGGCCGGCGCCAGATCGGGGAGCCGGGGAGCCTCCCGGCCGACCGCCTCCATGAGGCCGCCGACCAGCTCCTGGCCCAGACGCTGCCGGGCCGGTGCGGCCCGCGGATCCGCCAGCTGGCTCGCCGCCGGCTTCGAGAGGCGCCCGTGGGTGCGCGCCTCGAGGCCCGCCGCGACCGGCCGGCCGACCTGCTCGAGCATCAGGATGCGCATCTGCGGCGCCTGTCGGGCGAGGCGCTCGACCATCTCGGCCGGCGAGCGCGCGCCGGACACCGGATCGGGATGGCTGTCGGTGGAGAGCACCACGAGCGGGACCTCCCCGCGCCGCAGGTACTGGCGGATGCGACCGACGCCCTGGTCGGTGTTCTGGAACAGGTGGGCCGGTCCGGACTGATCGGAAAGCGCGTCGCGCACCCACTCGATCACCGCGAGATCGGGATCGACCAGGACCAGGGGCGGCAGCGGGGGAGGCGGCCCGTCGATGAGATCGACGGCCGCCGGGGACGCAGCAGGCCGCTCGGGCTCGGCGGCGTGAGGCGTCTCCGTCACCGGCTGCGCGGCCTCCGGGGCGTCTTCGATCGGCTCGAGCTCGACCGGCGCCGCCGGCGCCTCGAACGGGTCTGCCGCCTGGTCGGACGATGTCGGCTCCGCGACGACGGTTCCCCGGCCGCCGAGCCCGGCGGCGAACTCGTCGGCCTGCCGGGTGCCCTCGAGCGCGAGGAACTGAGGGTTCAGGCCGGGATCCAGGGTGAGGCCATCCGGCTCGTGAGGGGAGGCGTCACCCACCTCGAAGCTGAACTCGCCGGTCGGCCAGGTGAACATCTGGAGCACGCAGCCTTCGACGTGCTCGTGGACCGCGGTCTCGACGTCCTCCGCCGAGGCCGCCGGCGGCGGCGCCAGCCCGCGCTGCTCGAGGAGCTCGGACAGCCGCAGCGGGCCTCCGCGCACGGCAGCGGAACGGATGCGGCCCTGGTCGAAGAGGATCTTGCCCTCGCCGCCCTCCGCGCGCAGGACGAGGACACCGGACTTCCCGGAGAGACTGATGATCTGCAGGATGTCGCCGAGGCCCAGATCCTCGAGGCTGCCGACCAGGCTCATGCGCTCCCCACCTCGCGGCAGCTCGCGGACGCGGGCCTCCCGCGCCGCGAGACCGCCTCGACGACGAAATCCTCCGACGAAACCGTAGAATCCATCGGCCGACCCGGAGGGGACTTGAACCGACCCGGTGTGGATCGGAACCGCGGTTCAGCCCGGCGGAAGGGCGTCGGGAGCGGCCCGGCGCGCCCGCGGGAGGACCGGCGGAGAGCCCCCTGGAGCGGAGCCACTGCCGGCGACCGTCCCGAGGCGTACCGGCACGCCGGCCCCGGCGGCGGCCTGCCGCACCCCGCGCTCGGCGTCCCGGCCGCGGCTGCCGCAGACCAGCCGAAGGTGCAGTGCTGCGGGCCGTTCCTGGAGCGCCAGGGCGGCCCCGCGCACCACGGCCGCGCTCGCCAGCTCCACCGGGAAGCCCAGCACCAGCTCGTCGGGCAGGGCGATCGCCGCCCGGCCGGCGCGCAGGGCGACGGCGCGCCCGACCACCTCGCGGGAGAGGTCGGCCAGGTCCCGCTCCGAGAAGCCAGGCTTGGCACCCAGGCCGAACGCCATCACACACGGCGTCTGCAGCCGGCCGGCGCTGACGAGGAGTGTCGCCTCGCCGCGGGTACCGCGGATGCGCCCGGCCTGGAGCTCCTCGGACAGCAGCCCGCACAGCCGCCAGTCGACGTGAGCCGCCGGACCCCGCAGAGGCCGGTGGCTCTCGAAGAACGGCGCCACCAGCACGTCGGCCGCGATGCGATCGATGCGACCCTCGCACACGTCGACGGCCAGGGTGGCGGTCACGATACGTCCTCCTTGCGGTGAGCCCCGGCGATCACGCCGGGTCCTCGTCGTTCCGCCGGGCGACGGCGTCGAGGACGCCGTTCACGAAGCCTGGGGACGGATCGCCGCCGAACATCCGGGCCAGCTCGACGGCCTCGTCGATCGCCACCTGCCGGGGCGTGCCCAGGTGCAGGAGCTCGCAAGCCCCGAGACGCAGCACGTTCCGGTCCACGGCGGCCATGCGCTCGAGCCGCCAGTTCCGGGCCGCCGCGGTGATCCGCAGATCGAGCTCGTCCCGGTGGGCCGCGACGGCGGCCACCAGCTCCTTGGCGAAGGCGCGGGCGCCCTCGGGCAGCTCGAAGTGGTCGGCGAAGGTCTCGAACACGGCCTCGGCATCCGCATCGCCGCCGAGATCGAGGGCATAGAGCACCTGGAGCGCGACCTGGCGCGAACGACGGCGGGCGGCGGGAGCGGCGTTCACCGCAGGCTCCCGGCGACGAAGGTGACGCTCACTCCGGCACCCCGGCCATCGCTCGTCGCAGGCACGCCATCTCGATCGCGGCGAGCGCCGCCTCCTCGCCCTTGTGGCCGTGGCTGCCGCCGGTGCGCTCCAGGGCCTGGTCGACGTCGTCGAGGGTGAGCACGCCGAAGGCGACCGGCACCCGGGTTTCGTGCATCACGGCAGCGACACCGTCGGTGACTCCGCGACACACGTACTCGAAGTGCGGCGTGCCTCCCCGGATCACCGAGCCCAGGGTCACCAGGGCGTCGTAGCGCCCGCTCGCGGCCAGCTCCCGCGCCGCGAGGGGGATCTCGAAGGCGCCCGGCACCCAGGCGATGTGCACGTCGTCCGCCGCGCAGCCGCGCCGCTCGAGCTCCGCCACGCAGCCCTCCAGAAGCCGCGTCGAGATCAGCGGATTGAAGCGCGAGATCACGACGGCGACGCGCAGGCCCGTGGCATCACGGCTGGCGGGAAAGGTCTTCACGACCGGCGCGGGGGGTGGGAGGGCAAGATGCCGTGAACGTACACGTCTTCTCCGAGGCGTCGAACCTCGAGCCGCTCGAGCTGCGGCCGGGTAGGGAGGGAAGAGATCGCGAGGGCGCCGATCGCCGCACGCCCGTCGCCGCCGAGCAGGGAAGGCGCCGCGAACCAGTGGAGCTCGTCGACGACAGCGGCGCGCAGGAGCGCGGCGGCGAGCCCGCCGCCTCCCTCCACCAGCAGCGAGTTGATGCCCTCAGCGGCCAGCTCCTCGAGCGCTGCCGGGAGGTCGAGGGCGCCGCGCCGGCCGGGCACCGCCAGCACCCGGGCACCGGCCGCCTCGCGAGCGCGGCGGCGGCGGGCCGGCGCCGAGCGGGCGCACAGCACCACGGTTCGCCCCGCGTCCTCGTCCCGGAACAACCGGCGCGTCGCCGGCACGTCGAGGCCGGAATCGACGAGCACGCGGACGGGACAACGCACCCGCGCGCCCTCCCGGCGCACCGTGAGCTCCGGGTCGTCCCGCCGGGTGGTGCCCGAGCCCACCATCACCGCGTCCGCCTGATCGCGCAGCGCGTGGACACGGCCCCGGGCCGCCTCGCCGGTGATCCAGCGCGACTCGCCGGAGGCGGTGGCGATGCGCCCGTCGAGGGTCGCGGCCAGCTTGAGCGCCACCCACGGACGCCCGCGCTCGTGCACGGAGAGGAAGCCGCGGTGGTGCCAGCGGCAGGCCTCCTCGAGCACGGCGCCCTGCACCGCGATGCCCTGCCGCCGCAGCCAGCGCAGGCCGCGGCCGGAGACCGCCGGGTGGGGATCTCCGGTTCCAACGAACACCCGGCGAATGCCCGCTCGCGCGATCGCCTCCGTACAGGGGCCGGTGCGGCCCTGGTGATGGCACGGCTCGAGGGTCACCGCGAGAGAGGCTCCGCGTAGGGCCGCCGCACCGTGGCGCTGCCGCGCGCGCTCCAGGGCCACCACCTCCGCGTGGGCGCCGCCGGGCGGCCGGGTGCCGCCGGCGCCGAGGATCCGGTCGCCGCGGAAGACCGCCGCGCCCACGGCCGGGTTCGGGTGGGTCCTCCCCTGGCGGGCCCGGGCCCGCGCGAGGGCCCGGCGCATGGCGCGCTCGGGATCCATCAGGAGCGAGTCAGCCGTCTTCCGCTTCGCCCGAACCGCCGAGGGTCGCGAAGAAGGCGTCGTAGTCGGCGGCGCTGGCGAACTCGCGGAACACGGAAGCGAAGCGCGCCGCCGCCATCACGTCCAGGCGCGAGAGCTCCTCGAGCACGGCGTCGCCGACGCGCTCGGTCGCCACCTCCGCCTCGCCGAGCTCCGAGAGACGGCGCTCGACCCGGTCGACGAGGCGTTGCAGCGCGTTCTCGCTGACCGGGCGCTTCGTGCACGCCTTCTGCACGCTGTGCTCGAGCTTGGAGCGGTCCCACTCCTCGCGACGCTCGTCGTGCTTGATGACCTTGGGCAGCACCGACTCGAGCCGCTCCCGCGTCGTGAAGCGCCGGCCGCACTCGTCGCATTCGCGCCGGCGACGGATCTCGAGCCCCTCCCGCGTCAGCCGCGAATCGATGACGCGGTTGTTCGGGTCGTCGCAGAAGGGGCAGCGCATGGCCTAGACCGCGGTCTGCCAGCGGTCCGCGTAGAGCGGGAAGCGATCGCAGAGAGCGAGCACCTCGGCACGGACGGCCTCGCGCACGGCCCCGTCGTCGGGCTGCTCGAGAACCCGCGCCAGCAGGTCGGCGACGGTCGCCATCTCCGCCTCCGCCATGCCGCGGGTGGTGAGCGCCGGGGTGCCGATACGCACGCCGGAGGTCACGAAGGGCTTGCGCGGATCAAAGGGCACCATGTTCTTGTTCGTCGTGATGCCCGCCTCCTCGAGGGCGGCCTGGGCGGCCTTCCCACTCAGCTCCCGGCCGACCAGCGACAGCAGGAAGAGGTGGTTGTCGGTGCCACCGGAGACGATGCGGAAGCCCCGCTGCGCGAGCGCACCGGCGAGGGCTCGGGCGTTGGCGATGATCTGCCCGCAGTAGTCGCGGAACTCGGGACGCAGCGCCTCGCCGAAGCCCACGGCCTTGGCCGCGATCACGTGCATCAGGGGGCCGCCCTGCCCGCCCGGGAAGACGGCGCTGTCGACCTTCTTGGCCAGATCCTCGTCGCACAGGATCATCCCGCCGCGGGGCCCGCGGAGGGTCTTGTGGGTGGTCGTCGTGACGAGCTGGGCGTGACCCACGGGCGAGGGGTGGTGGCCCGTCGCCACCAGGCCCGCGATGTGGGCAATGTCCGCGAAGAGCAGCGCGCCCACCTCGTCGGCGATCTCGCGGAACTTCGCGAAGTCGATGACCCGCGAGTAGGCGGTGGCGCCGCACTGGATCAGCTTGGGACGATGCTCCCGCGCCAGGCGCCGCAGCTCGTCGTAGTCGATCCGCTCCCTCTCTTTGTCCACGCCGTAGGGCACGATGCGATAGAGCTGGCCCGAGAAGTTGACGGGGCTGCCGTGGGTGAGGTGGCCGCCGTGGTCGAGGTTCATGGCCAGGATCCTGTCGCCCACGTCGAGCACGGCGCGGTAGGCGCACTCGTTGGCCTGGGAGCCGGAGTGGGGCTGGACGTTCGCGTGATCGGCGCCGAACAGCTCCTTCGCCCGGTCCCGGGCCAGGTCCTCCACCTCGTCGAGCACGTCGCAGCCGCCGTAGTAGCGGCGGCCCGGGTAGCCCTCGGCATACTTGTTCGTCGCCACCGAGCCCACCGCCTCGAGGACCGCCTCGGAGACGAAGTTCTCCGACGCGATCAGCTCCAGGCTCTGGGCCTGCCGCTGGGCCTCGCGCCGGAGGATGCTCGCAACGCCCGGGTCCTGCTGGGCGAGGGCGCCGTCGTGGGTGCGGGTGAGGCGATCGATCTGCTCCACGCGGAGGGTGTGGCGCCCGCCTTCGAAGGGCGTCGCCAGCCAGGCCGAAACGATGGCCCAGGCGTCGTCGGCCGCCGTGCGGTTGGCCGAGAGGGCCAGCACGTTGGCGTCGTTGTGCTCGCGGGCCAGCTTCGCCGTCTCCACGTCGTGGACCAGGGCGGCGCGGACCCGGGGAAAGCGGTTGGCGGTGTAGGTCACGCCGAGGCCGGTTCCGCAGATCACGATGGCGCGAGAGGCCGCGCCGTTCGAGACGGCGCGGGCCGCCGGTGCCACGAACTCCGGGTAGTTGGCGGACGCCTCGCCCTGGGGGCCCAGGTCGCGCACCTCGTGGCCCGCGGCCTCCAGGCGCTCCCTGAGGGCCGCCTTCAACGCCACCCCGCGGTGGTCCCCCGCCAGCAGAATCGGATCCCCCATCATGCCTCCCATCGCCGAAAGACCAGGGCGGCGTTGACGCCGCCGAAGCCGAATGAGTTGGAGAGTGCCACACGAACGTCCGCCGCACGCGCCTTGCCGTCGACGTGATCCAGGGCGCAGGCCGGATCGGGCCGGTCGAGGTTGATCGTGGGGGGCAGCTGCCCCTCGGCGAGGGCCTGGATCGTGAAGACCGCTTCGACCGCCCCGGCAGCGCCCAGGAGGTGGCCCGTCATGCCCTTGGTCGCCGAGACCGCCACCCGGTCCGCGTGCCCGCCGAAGACCTCGCGGATGGACTCCACCTCCACCACGTCGCCGGCCGGCGTGCTGGTGGCGTGGGCGTTGACGTGCTCCACCGCTTCCGGGACGAGGCCTGCGTCGGCCAGGGCGGCGCGCATGCATCGGATGGCGCCTCCGCTCTCGGCGTCCGGCGCCGCCATGTGGGCCGCATCCGCCGAGGCGCCGTAGCCGGCCAGCTCGGCCCGGACGCGCGCGCCCCGGGCGCGGGCGTGCTCCTCGGCTTCGAGCACCAGCACGGCGGCGCCCTCCCCCAGCACGAAGCCGTCGCGATCCACATCGAAGGGCCGGCTGGCCCGCTCCGGCGCGTCGTTTCGCTTGGACAGGGCCTGCATGCTGGCGAAACCGGCCATCACCAGGTCGTTCATCGCCGCCTCGGTGCCGCCGGCCAGCATCACGTCGGCATCGCCCACGCGGATGGCGCGCGCCGCTTCGCCGATGCCGTGGGCAGCCGACGCACAGGCGGTGACATGACACAGGTTCGGGCCCCGCAGCCCGTGGCGAATGGCGACGACACCGCTCGGCATGTTCGCGAGGGTCATCGGAATGAAGAAGGGGGACACCCGTCGCGGCCCCTTCTCCAGGTAGGTCCGGTGGTTCTCGAGAAGGGTCCCGATGCCTCCGATGCCCGAGCCGATCGCCACTCCGACGCGGTCCAGGTCGGCGACGCCCTCGAGGCTCGCGTCCCGGGCCGCCTCCCGGGCTGCGGCCAGGGCGAGGAGGATCGCGCGATCGTAGCGGCGCCGTTCCTTCGGGTTCAGCTCTCCGAGATCGAGCTCGCCCGCCACCGGCGCGCCGATGCGGGCGGCCAGTCGCGCGTCGGCCTCCGGAAGCGTCCGAATCCCGCACGTCCCCTCCAACGCTGCCGTCCAGCTGGAGGCGGCGTTCGGGCCGAGGGGGGTCACGCTGCCGAGTCCCGTGACGACCACCCGGCGAGAGGCGGCGGGGGGCGGCATGGTGGGGGGCTACTCCTCGCCGAGCTTGCCCTTGAGGTACGAGATCGCCGACCCGATGGTCTGGATCTTCTCGGCGTCCTCGTCGGGAATCTCGACGTCGAAGGCCTCCTCCATCGCCATCACCAGCTCGACGATGTCGAGGGAGTCGGCGCCCAGGTCGTCGATGAAGGATGCCTGGGGCACCACCTCCTCGGCCGTGACGCCGAGCTGCTCGACGATGATCTCTCCGACGCGTTGCTCCAGTCCCATCGGTCCCCCTCAACCAGCGGCGGCCGCGACGGCGACCTGCTCGATCTCGTCCATCCCGCTGGCACTCGAACGTTGGATCTTGCGATCGATCCGGGCCACCAGCCCGGAGAGCACGTGGCCCGGCCCCACCTCGAGGACGCGCTCGACGCCGAGAGCAGCGAGCTTCTGCACGCTCTCGGTGAAGCGCACGGCCGCGGTGACCTGGCGCCGAAGCAGCTCGGGAACGCGGCCGCCCTCGGTGTTGGGCTCGGCTTCGACGTTCGTCACCACGGGCACGGCCGGGTCGGCGAAGCGGATGCGGGCCAGCTCCGCGGCCAGCTTGTCGGCGGCGGGCTCCATCAGGCTGCAGTGGAAGGGAGCGGAGACCGGAAGCGCCACCGCCCGCTTGGCGCCCCGCGCCTTGGCCAGCTCTCCTGCGCGCTCGACGGCGTCGGCGTGGCCGGCGATCACCGTCTGCTGGGGCGAGTTCCAGTTGGCCGGCGCCACGACCCGGCCGGTCTCCCGCGCCACGTCGGCGCAGGCCGCCCGGGCGGTGGCGGCGTCGCCGCCGAGGATGGCGGCCATGGCGCCCTGCCCTTCCGGCACCGCTTCCTGCATGAAGCGGCCCCGCGCATGGACCAGGGCCGCCGCGTCCTCGAGGGAGAGGGCGCCGGCGGCGACCAGCGCCGTGTACTCGCCCAGGCTGTGGCCTGCGACGAAGGCGGGCTCGACCGGGGCGCGTTCCTCGAGGGCCCGCAGCAGGGCGATCGACGTCGTGAGGATGGCGGGCTGCTGGTTCTCGGTGCGACGCAGCTCCTCCTCCGGGCCCTCGAAGCAGAGCTTCGTGAGCGAGAAGCCCAGGGCCGTGTCGGCGGCCTCGAAGACGGCACGGGCCGCCGGCGACGCGTCGAAGGCGTCGCGGCCCATCCCGACCTCCTGGGATCCCTGTCCGGGGAAGAGAAGCGCGAGCACGGGCCCTCTACTCCTCGTCGGTTTCGACCACCGTGCGGCCGCGGTAGGTGCCGCACTGCCCGCAGATGCGGTGCGGAGCCTTGGGCGCGCCGCAGGACGGACACACGGACTTGGCGGGCGCTGCCAGCGCGTGGTGGCTCCGCCGCTTGTTTCGGCGCGACTTCGAGGTACGGCGCTTGGGGACGATCATTTCGGCTCTCCTTCCTCCGAGGCCAGGCGGTCGCGGAGACCGGCCAGGGCTGCGAAGGGCGAATGGGGACGCTCTTCCCGACACTCACAGGATTCGACGTTGCGGTCGATCCCGCAGCTCGGGCAGAGACCGGCGCACTCCTCACGACACAGGGGCTTCTGGGGAAGCCCGGCGACGAGCACCTCCTGGAAGAAGTGGTCGAGCTGGACCTCACTGCCGCGAAACCACCCGGCCTCGAGCTCGTCGGAGAGCACCAGGCCGTCGCGCGCCAGGGTCTCGGCGCCCTCCGGATCGGCGGGAACGCGGGACCCGGCGGGCTCGAGCACCAGCCGGAACGGCTCACGGACCGGCTGACGATAGCGTTCCAGGCACCTGCCGCACCCGAGCTGGAACTCCCCCTCGGCGGTGCCCTCGATGTAGAGATCCTCCCCCATCCGGTGCGCCTGCAGGCGGAAACGGGCCGGTTGGGCCAACGCCCGGGCCAGCTCCGGATCCGCGGACCAACGCTCCAGCCAGTCCGCGGCGCCAGCGAACTCGAGCTCGCTCGGATCCTCGGTCAGCCGGTCGACGAGCAGCTCCACCTGGAAATCCTCTTCTTTCCCGAAGAGTTGGGAAGACGTGGCGATAGCAGAACCGGCGCCGGCCTGGCAAGCCGGGCACCTTGAGGAATGGCCGCGAAGCCCTACTCTCGGCGCGGATCCGCTCCCCGGTCGTCTAACGGCAGGACAACAGGCTCTGAACCTGTGAATCGTGGTTCGAATCCACGCCGGGGATCCAGCGCGACGAGCGCTCGCGGCCGGCCCCGAGAAGGGCCTCAGGGGGCTCCCGCCCGCCCGCTCTCCTCGAGCACCCGGGCCAGGTTGAGCTGGGCCAGGCGGTCGTCCGGATGGCGGGCGAGCAGCCCCCGGAAGATCGCCTCGGCCTGGGCGTGGTCTCCCCGGGCGGCCAGTGCGATTCCCAGGCGGTTCACGAGACCGGGCTGCTGCGCCGCGGCGCCGGCCCGGCGCCGGTGCGCCTCCGAGGCCTCCCGGTCGCCCCGCCGCGCGTGCTGGATGGCCATGCGCATGTGCAATCGCTCCGAGTGCGGATCCTGCTCGAGGCCGCGCTCGTAGCAGGCGAGCGCCCGATCGAACTCGCCCAGCCCTTCCCAGGTCTCCCCGACCTGCTCCAGGATCGAGGGCCCGCCCCCCGCCAGCTCGACGGCGCGCTCGGCGTGGGCCTCGATCTCTTCGAGGGGGCTGCCCAGGGCGCCCTTCCACATGGCACCGAGTTGGGCGCCGAAGTGGTCGGGATCGCGGGCGATGCCGGTCTCGAAGGCGGCCGCCGCCTCCGCCAGGCGTCCGGCGCGACGCAAGGCGCGTCCGCGCATCGCGTGGTACTCGGCGTTCGCGTCGTGGAGGCGGACGAGGGCGCCGGTGTGGGCGAGTGCCGCTTCGGTCCGCCCGGTCGCGAGACCGATGCGGGCCAGGATCTCGTGCATCCGGACGCTGTCGGGGAACGCGGCGAGCACCTCGCTGGCGTGCCGCTCGGCCTCGTCGAAGCGGTGGCCGAAGTAGGCGGTCGAGGCGGTGCTGGAGAGCTCGATCCAGCGCTGGCCGTCCTTCGGGTTCATGCCGGTGCGCTCCGGCGGCTCCGGCGTCACGAGGTAGCCGAGGGCCTGGATGCGCTGGGCCGTCTCCGCGTCCAGCTCGACGCGGGCGCGCGGGATCGCCTTCGCCTGGACGGCCTCGATGCGCCGGGCGAGCCGCTCGCGCGCGGCGCCGGCTTCCGCGCTCGGCTTGCCCGCGAGGAGGTCCCGGGCCTGCCGGGGATCGGACCGGACATCGTAGAGCTCGGGCCGTGGCCCGTGGATGTAGGCGAAGCCTTCGCCCCGGGCCGCTGATAGAGGCGCCCAGCCGAAGTCGAGCTCCGGCGCGAGCGTCTCGGCATAGAGCGGCGACGGCGGGGAGCCCGCCTCCGCGAGCAGGGACGCCGCCGCCGCCGCGTGGAGCGGCGGAGCCTCGGCGAGGCCCGCGAGCGTCGCGGCCAGGGCGGTCGTCGAGACCGGCCGGTCCCGGCGGGCGCCTGCCGCCACGCCGGGCCCGCGGAGCAGGAGCGGCACCCGGAGCACGCTGTCGTAGAGGAAGTAGCCGTGGGTCGACTCGCCGTGCTCGCCGAGCCCCTCGCCGTGGTCCGAGGTGAGGGCCACGACGGTGCGGTCCCAACGCCCGCGCGCCCGCAGGGTCTCGAGCAGGCGGCCGATCTCGGCGTCGGTGTAGGCGATCTCGCCGGCGTAGGGCGCCTCGGCGAAGCGCGCCGCCCAGGGGGCCGGCGGCCGATAGTCCGCGTGCGGGTCGTAGTAGTGCACCCAGAGGAAGAACGGGCGATCGGTCTCCGCGATCCAACGCAGCGCGCGATCCGTGACATCGGCCGCCCTGCGCTCCTGGAAGCCGCTGCCGCCCGAGCGCTGCTCGCCGAAGTGATCGTCGTAGTGGTCGAAGCCCTGGCGCAGGCCGAACTGGGAGGCGAGCACGAAGGCCCCGACCACCGCGCCGGTCGTCCACCCGCCCTCCTGGAGGGCTTCGGCGAGGGTACGCGCCTCGCCTCCCAGCTGGAACACCGCGTTGTGTCGCACGCCGTGCCGGGGCGGCTCGAGGCCGGTCAGCATCGACGCATGAGCCGGAAGGGTGAGCGGCGCCGGCGTGAAGACGCGCTCGAAGAGCGTGCCCTCGCCGGCCAGTCGGTCGATGGCGGGCGTCGCGCCGAGCTGCGCCCCGTACGCGCCCACGTGGTCGGCGCGCAGCGTGTCGACGGTGATCAGCACCAGGTCCGGCGCGTCCGCCGGCGGAGCGGGCCGGGCCGGTGCCGCCGCGGGATCCACGCGCACCTCCCCGCAGGCGAGTACCAGGAGCAGCCAGGGCGCGAGCCATCGCATGGAGAGCGAATCGGCCGGTCCGTCGCCCGGGTTGATCGCTGTCTTGCCTGCCGTGGATCCGGGGCGCGCCCTAGCGGCGAGCCGTGACGACCCAGCAGCCGGAGCCGAGCTGCACCGAGCCGCCTCCCCCCGCCACGTCGAAAGCGCTACGGACCGCACTCTCCACTTTGGCCCGCGTAGCCGGCTCGGCCCCGCTCTCGCGGAGGGCGGCCGCCACCGGCCCCACCTGCAGGAACATGGCGACCGCGTCGTCGAGGTCGCCGCCCCCGGGCGCCATGGCGACGTCCTCCGGACGCACGACGACCTCGCCGAAGCCCGCGCCCTCGAGGATGCCGCGCACCCGCTCGCCGTCGGCGAAGGAGAGCATGCCCGGAGCGCCCGGCGGCGGAGGCGGCGGCAGCTCCAGCAGGGGCGCCGCGGCCGCCATCGGCACGGTGATCCAGGGGTTGTCCTGGGGGCCGCGCCAGCAGACGAAGGCCAGCCGGCCGCCGGGCCGCAAGGCGCGGTGGAAGTTCGCGAAGGCAGTGTCCGGATCCTCGAAGAACATCACGCCGAAGCGCGAGAACACCGCATCGAAGCTCTCCGGCTCGATGGTGACGACGGCTGCGTCGCCCACCTCCAACGTCACGTTGGCGGCGCCGTCTTCCCCGACCCGTTGGCGCGCGCGAGCGAGCATGGGCGCCGAGACGTCGAGCCCGTGCACGCGCCCCTCGGACCCGACCCGCGAGGCGAGGGCGAGGACGGTGTCGCCGCAGCCACAGCCCACGTCGAGCACCGCCTCGCCGGGCTTCGGGGCCAGGGCCTCGAGGGCGAGGCGGCCGTGGGGCTCGATCTGGCGGTCGAGCCGCTCCTGCCAGGTGACCCAGATCTCGCCATGGGCGTTCCAGAACTCGGCCTGCGTGGTCATGGCCGCGAGCGTAGCGCGCGCGGCGACTAGCCTCGGGGGCCAGGGCCCTGCGCGGACTTCGCCGCCGCATGGGCGGGATCGAGCCGGAGCGCTTCGGCGAACGCCGCCGTCGCCCGCGCTTCGTCTCCCAGCCGGCGAGCGCTCTCGCCGAGCCAGTAGTGGGCGTCGGCCCAGTGAGGCGAGAGCCGCACGGCGGCCTCCGCCTGGGGCAGGGCGGCGCGGGGGTCATCGGCGGCGAGGAGGGCCCGGACGTAGACGATGCGAGGGCGCGCCGAGCTCGGAAGCAGCTTCACCGAGGCATCGCCTTCCCGTCGCGCGGTCTCCACGTCGTCACGATCCAGGGCTTCCTTGGCGCGGATGTAGGCGGAGAGCGCGCGGACCCCGTCCTTCGGGTCGACGCCGGTCGCTTGGGGAGCGCGTTCGGGAATCACGTAGCCGAGGGAGCGCAGGCGTTCCCGGGTCTCGGGGTCGAGATCGCCCTGCTTCGCCGGGCGGCCGCCGCCTCGTGTCGCGACAACGAAGTCGGCGAGCGTGCTCGCCAGCTGCGTGTGGTCGGGCTCCGGATCCTCCAGGAGGTTCCGCTGCTGGGCGGCGTCAGCGTAGAGCTCGGGGCGCGGCGCGTCCACGTAGAGATGGGTGCGGGAACGGGCCGCGTAGAGCGGTGCCCAGCCGAAGTCGAGCTGGGTCGCCAGGGTCTCGGCGTAGACGGCGTGAGGCTCCTCTCCGGCCGCGAGCAGATCGACTCCCCGCGCACTCGCGAGGGAGCCCGTGCCGAGCCGTCCGAGCAGCGTCGGCGCCACGTCGGCGAGGCTCCCGAGCCGCTCGGACACCTCGCCCTTGGGCACACCGGGCCCGGCCAGGATCAACGGCACGTGCTGGGTCGCGTCGTACAGGGTGAGGGCGTGGCTCTTCTCGCCGTGCTCCCCGAGGCTCTCGCCGTGATCCGCCGTGACGGCGACCAGCGTCCGCGCCGACAGCTCCCGGGCACGCAGGTGGTCGAGCAGGCGTCCGACGGCCGCGTCCGTCGCAGCCACCTCGCCGAGGTAGGGCTCGTCGCGAAACGACTCGGCCCACGGAGCCGGCGGCTCGTAGGGCGCGTGGGGGTCGAAGTAGTGGACCCACAGGAAGAAGGGCGCCTCTTCGTCCCGTTGCGCCTCGAGCCAGGCCAGGGCGCGCCCGGTCGTCACCGAGGCGGGCCGCTCCGCATAGAGCGCGCCGCGGTTGTCCCCGCCCGGCTCGTCGTACACGCCGAAGCCCTGGGCGATGCCGAAGCGCGCCTCGAGCACCGCGGCACTGACGAAGGCAGCGCTGGTGTAGCCGTCGGCGCTGAGGCGCTCGGCCAGGGTCTCCACCGCGGCAGGCAGGACGAAGGCGCCGTTGTTGCGCACGCCGTGCTCGGGCGGAAGCAGGCCGGTCATGATCGTGCTGTGGGCGGGCATGGTCAGCGGAGCGGGGGAGTACACCCGCGTGAAGCGGGTACCGTCCCGGGCCAGCCCGTCGAGCACCGGTGTCGGATGACCGGCCCCATAGCTCCCGAGCGCGTCGGCGCGGAGCGTATCGATGGTGACCAGCAGCAGGTTCGACGGAAGGTCGTCGGGCCGGACCTCGACGCGACCGCAGGCCGCTGGCGCAAGCGAGAGGAGGACGACCAGGAGCTGGATGGTGCGGTGCCGCATCGGCCTGCCTGCCCTCATCGGCGGGCCGCGACCGGCCTTGAGGTCGGGCGCGCTGCCCTCACGAGGCCCCTTCCCTCTCGACCCGCGCGAGGAGCGCCCGGGCTCCCTGGTGGCCCGGGTCCTTCTCCACCACCGAGCGGAGCACGCTCGCAGCGCGGTCGTATTCGGCCCGCGCCGCGTAGACCATGGCGAGGCGAACCGCGAGGTCCGGGGCCTGGGCCTCGTCCGCGGCCGCCCGGGCATGGCGGGCGCTGGGAGCGGCGTCGCCCAGGCGCGCGTACTGGATGGCGAGCCGCATCTGGAGTCGCCCGTAGTCCGGGAAAGCCTCGGCGGCGCGACGATAGACCTCGAGGGCGCGCTCGTAGTCCCCTGTTCGCTCCCAGTATTCGCCGGCAAGCTCGTGGGCGTCGCCTCCCGCGGCGGGCAGCTCGACGATGCGGGCGGCCAGCGTCCCGGCCCGAGCGGCGTCCTGATGCATCAGCAGCCGGAGCGCCCCCGCGTGGGCGGCGGGGCTCTCGGGATCGCGCTCGATCGCCGCCTCGAAGGCCGCCAGCGCGGCGCCCGGATCCCGGCGCGCCTCGTGCACCTCGGCCAGGAACAGCCAGGGCTGGGCCCGATCCCCTGCGACCTCGGTGGCGCGCCGGGCCGGCGCCAGGGCCAGGTCCGGCTGCTCCGCGGCCAGGTGGATTCGCGCGCGCAGGTCGAGCATGCGCGCGCTGTCGGGGAACCTCTCGAGCACCCGCCCGACCTTCTCCAGGGCCGAGTCGAGCCGGCCGTTCTGGAACTCGGCAGCGGCCTCCCAGCCCAGGCGCGCCCAGGGGAAGGCCTCCCGCGGGCTCGGGCCCGCCTGGGCGGCCTCGCGGGGCGGGGCGTCGGGCACCACGTAGCCCAGGGCTTCGACCTGGGCGCGGCGCGCGTCCGAGACCGGCGAGGGGCGCAGGGCCCGTTCGCGCTCCAGCACCCGGTCGAGGCGTGCGGCCGCGGCCTCGGCGAGCGAGCTCGCCTCGGGATCGTCGCCCGTGGCGAAGAGGTCGTGCAGCTGACCGGGATCCTCGGCCACGTCGTACAGCTCCGGATCCGGAGCCTGGATGTAGTGGTGGCTATCGCTCCGGATCGCGTAGGAGGCGCTCCAGCCGTGGTCGAGCCAGGGCGCCAGGGATTCCGCGTAGGCCCATCCCGTTTCACCGGGCTGCCCGCCCTTCACGACCGACGAGAGATCCGGCACGTCGGTCTCGGCGAGCCCGGGGACGCCGGCCAGCGCGAGCAGGGTCGGCGCGATGCTGGCGTTCGAGACCACCGGAGCCACACGCCCCGGACGAGCGCCCGGTCCGGCCACGACCCACGGAACGAGCAGGTCGGCGTCGTAGACCAGATAGCTGTGGCCGGGCTCGCCGTGCTCCCCCAGGCCTTCACCGTGGTCGGAGGTGACCGAGATCCAGACGTCGTCGCCCCCCGGACGCTCGCCCACCGCGGCCAGCAGGCGCCCGAGCTGGTGATCCACGAAGGCGATCTCACCGGAGTACGGATCGTCGCCGAAGCGCGCGTCGAAGGGAGGGGGCGGCTGGTAGGCGACGTGGGGATCGTAGTAGTGCACCCAGAGGAAGAAGGGCCCGTCGGTCCCCTCCAGCCACTCGAGGGCGCGATCGGTCACCTCGTCCGCTCGCCGCTCCGGGAAGCCGATGGAGCTCGCCGCGTCGGCGAAGCCGGCTTCGTCGTAGCGATCGAATCCGCGATCCAGGCCGAACTCCGACGCCAGGACCGACGCACCGACGACGGCCGCCGTGCTCCAGCCACGTCCTTGGAGCTCGCTGGCGAGCGTCGGGATCTCGGCGGGAAGCCGGAACACCGCGTTGTGTCGCACGCCGTGACTCGGCGGGTAGCGCCCGGTCAGGATCGAGGCGTGGGAGGGAAGCGTGAGCGGCGCCGTCGCCACCGCCGCTTCGAAGACCACACCACGAGCGGCGAGCGCGTCCAGGTTCGGCGTCGCGCCGGTCGTGGCACCGTACGCACCGACGTGGTCGGCGCGCAGGGTGTCGATCGTGACGAGCAGGAACGACGGGGGGACCGGCCCGGATCCGCCGATGGGGCCCGAGTCACACGCCCCGAGAGCCAGCGAGGCCGCGACGAGGACCACCCATCGATGCTTCGATCCACCCGGTTGCATCCAAGACGGGATCGGCCTCCCGCCCCTTCGAGTTGAATGCGGGCCGGGCCTAGGGGAGCAGTCCCACGAACCAGACCGGCGGTGCCAGCACCACGGCGAGGGCCGCCAGGACGATCGCCGGGCCGAAGCCGAAGGGGACGTCCGCCGCCCGCCGCATCACGGCTGCGACGCCGCCCCAGACCAGCCCGACCAGCGCGGCGCCGATGATCGTCAGGACCACACCCGCCGGGCCCACGCCGGCGCCGACCAGCGCCATGAGCTTGACGTCGCCGAAGCCGAGGCCCGGGAACCAGGTCCAGTAGTCGACGCTGCCGAGGACGGGAAAGTCCTCTCCCTCGTCGGGCCAGTGGGGAAAGCGCCGCCCCATCGCCGCCGAGACCCGCGCGTGGCCGAAGCCGACGATCCACAGGAAGCCCGCACCGATCGCCGCCCCGAGGAGCGAATCCGCGAGGGCCGCGAGGTAGGGCGCGCCGGCGAGGGCCGTGGCTGCCGGCACCGCCGCGAGCGCGAACAGGGCACCGCCGAGGGACAGGCCGTCGGGAATGAACTGGTGGTCGAAGTCGATCAGTGCCGCCGCGACGAGGATGGCGGCGATCACCAACCACACCGGGAGCAGAGGTGTCGGCCCCAGCCGCAGAGCGAGGGTCGCGAAGAGCAGACCCGTTGCCAGCTCCACCAGCGGGTAGCGGGCCGAGATCCCCCGGCCGCAGTGCCGGCAGCGGCCCCGCAGGATCAGGTAGGAGAGCACGGGAACGTTGTCCCAGGCGGCGATCGTTCGCCGGCAGCCCGGGCAGCGTGAACGGGGGGTGACCACCGACTCCTCGAGGGGAACCCGGTGGATCACGACGTTCAGGAAGGAGCCCACGATCAGCCCCAGCACGAAGGCGCCGAGCGCGAGGAGGTGGAGAAGCGTCACGGAGTTCCAGGTGCCGGGCGCCGGGTCAGCGGAAATCGCGGCGTTCGAAGACCAGCACCGCGATGGTCAGGAACGCAACGCACCAGGCGGCTCCCATGACGGTAGCGAAGGCCACGTCGGAAGCCGCGATCGGCAGGCCGTGCACGGCCTCGATGGTCCAGTTGAACGACTCGAGATCCGGAAGCAGGCGGTGCAGCCACAACGTCGCTTCCCTCACGAGCTCGGAGCCCGAGGCATCGCCGATCGCGCGGAGGTCCCGGGTCATGTGCCCGATCAGGTAGAAGCCCACGCTGTAGCAGCTGGCCAGGAAGGGCGTGGCGAAGCACGAGAAGAGCGTGGCGATGGAGACCAGCACGGCCAGCTCCATGCCGACGGCTCCCAGGGCCACCAGGGTGGAGGAGCCGATCGGAGCCTCCGTGAGCACGGACACACCGAGGAAGCCCGCGGACATGACGAGGAGCATCAGCCACAGCGTCGCCAGCAGCCCGAGGTACTTGCCGACCAGGAAGTCCGCCCTGAACACCGGTTTCGAGAGGATGGTGAAGATGGTGCGCCGCTCCACCTCCCGATGGACCAGCCCCACACCGATGAAGACGGCGATCGCCGCCCCGAACAGCCGGATCGCGGCGAGGCCGACGTCCTGGAGAATGCGCTCCCGTTCGACGTAGGAGAGGCTCGCGAGGAGCACGCTCATGCCGATCAGCAGCATCGCGAAGAAGAGCAGGACGTAGAGGACCTTGTTACGCACGGCGTCGCGCACCGTGTGGCGAGCGATCACCGCGATCCTGGAGAGCCTCACCCTCATCGCTCTCCCTCCCCGATGGCGGCCATGAACAGGTCCTCCAGGCCTCCGCGCAGGGGCATGGCCGAGAGCACGTGGGCGCCGTCGGCGACGATCTCGCCGAGCACCTGGTCCACGCGCTTGCTGGCGACCCGCACCTCGATGCGGCCGCCCCGGCCCCGCAGCTCGGCTCCGTGCTCCGTCTCGAGACGCTCTGCGAGCCCGGCCGAGAGGCCCATCGCGATGATGTCGACCAGCCCGCCGTCGGCCGCACGCAGCTCCTGTGCGCTGGCCTGGTGGACGATGCGACCGCCCACGATGATCGCGATGCGGTCGCAGATCATCTCGACGTCCGAGAGGATGTGGGTGTTCATGAAGATCGTCTTCCCCTCCTCGTGGAGGTGGAGGATCAGGTCGCGGATCTCCTTGCGGCCCACCGGGTCGAGGCCGCTCATCGGCTCGTCCAGGAACAAAACCTCCGGGTCGTGGACGAGGGCCTGGGCGATGCCGATGCGCTGCAGCATGCCCTTCGAGTAAGTGCGCAGACGCTGGCCCCCGGCGTGACCCAGACCGATCTGCTCGAGCAGCTCCTGGGTGCGGGCGCGGGCCCGCGCCGGGGAGAGCCCGCACAGCCTCGAGTAGAACTCCAGGGTCTCGCGCCCGGTCAGGAAGTCATAGAAGTAGGGGCCCTCGGGCAGGAAGCCCACGTGGCGGCGGAACGCGACTTCCGACACGTCGTGCCCGAGGATCCGCGCGCACCCGCCGGTCGGACGGATCAGACCCATCAGGATCTTGAGCGTCGTGGTCTTCCCGGCGCCATTCGGTCCGATGAAGCCGAAGATCTCGCCCTTGTGCACCTCCAGGGCAATGCCTTCGAGCACCCGCTTGCGGCGAAGGCCGAAGCCGGGACGGAAGTCCTTCGTCAGGCCCTCGATCTCGATGATAGGCTGCCCCTCACTCACGGTTGCTGTCTTCCCCCCTTGCCTTCATCGCCTCCACACGCTGGCGATTCGTCAGGTCGATCTGCGGCTCGTAGCGGTGCCCGAGCCTGGCCGAGACGATCACGCCCGCCGCGTCGAGCGCCCAGCCCTCGCCGAACGGCTCGGCGGGGAGCGCCCGCAGCACCGGCGCCGATCCGGAGGCCAGCTCCTCGACCCGCTCGATGTCCCGGCCGTGGCGTTCCCGGAAGGCGGCGCGAGCGCGGTCCAGCAGGCGGGCCCGACGCTCCGTCTCGATCTCCTTGAGCGTCCACTCGTAGATCTGGCGGGTGCGGGTATCCGCCTCGTCGGTACCCCGCAGCAGGGTCGCCACGAAGGCCGCCGCTGCCGCGAGCCCCTCCCGATCGCTGCGCAGGCGGGCCGCAAGGCTTCCCAGGTAGCGGGGAGCGTCTTCGAGGTGGACGGCCCCGGCCAGGATGTCCGCCGCGCGCTCATTCTCGCCCAGGTAGAAGAAGTGGTTGAAGGCGAGGTAGAAGCGGTTCCGCCACTCGCCCGGATGGGCCTCGATCCCCCGCTCGAGGAGCTCGTTCGCCTTGCGCACCGCCGCCAGGTCGTCGGTCATCCACAGGGCGGCGAAGCGGTAGGGATGGTCCACCCGGGGGTTGAGGTCGGTCACCAGGTCCACGAGAGCGCCGATCCGATGGCTCTGCCCGACCGGGCCTCCTCGGCCTCCGCCGAGCTGGACCGCCTGGAGCCAGTAGGCGTCCGCCAGCAGGGCGTCGAAGCCCGCCGAGAACAGCTTGGCCGTGGTGGCATCGGGGAGGTAGCCCTCACCGCGGTTCGTCCGGGGCTCCGCCGGGAGCTGGGCATGGCTCGCGCCGATGGCCGTGCCCGCGGCCAACAGCAGGACCAGTCTGGATCCCCAACCCACCATCCGATGCTCGTCCCCTCCTCCGGTAGGACGCTCTATCGGCCAGGCACGGCGCCTGCTGAAGGGACTCAGAACTCCGTGCGGCCGTCGAGGGCGGTGCACGGCCCGACGGTGTCGAAGGCACCGAGCGGGTTGGCGGGATCGAAGACACCGACGCCGGTGCAGCCCGGAGCGATGGTGGAGGCCTGCCCGAGCGCGGCTCCGGCGGCGGGGTGGACGTAGCCCAGGTCGGAGAAGACCAGGTTGTTGTCCAGGTCCCCCAACGCCGCGGCCGTGAAGGCGGTGTTGGCTGCGTTGGTGTCCACGCCGTAGGTGAAGTGGACTGCGCCTTCGGGGATGAAGCCGATGAGATCGAAGCTCACGATGCCGCCACCGGCCCAGACGCGCTTGCCGAGAGTGGGCGCGCCTGCCGGGGTCGCAGGCGCCGCCACGTAGACGCCGAACTCGGAGAAGTAGGCGGCCTCGGCCGTGGCGATCGCCTTCAGGTTCCCGCGCGCCTCACTGATGCGGCTTCGCAGCTGGAACTGACGGAAGTTGGAGATGGCCGTGGCGGCGAGGACGCCGATGATCGCCACCACGATCATCAGCTCGATCAGGGTGAATGCGTTTCGTCGCCGGGTCATGGTCGAGTCCTTCCTGGCCTTCCAGCGGAGGAACACTGCAGGCTCTCGGACCGGTGAACACAGCAAGATGCGGGCCAGACCGGCCGCGCCCCTCGGAGCGTCGCAGCCGAGGCTCCAAGTAGGCGGCTCACAGTGCATTTCGCGACCGGGTGCGAAGCCACGTCGAAGCGTGACGAATGAGCCAAACGACGAATTGCGGCACTGGCGCCGGGGAGCGTCACCCGTGCTCCCAAGAAAAGACGGGGGCCGGCGCGAACGCCGACCCCCGCTTCTCGTCGAGGACGATCGAGCGAGTCTAGAACTGGCTCTGACCGTCGAGCTGGGCGCAGCCACCGACCGCGTTCAGCACGTCGAGGGCCGTGGTCACGGCGTTGTACACGCCGGTCGCCGCGCAGCCCGCGCCGCTGTAGGCCGGCACCGTCGAAGCAGCGGCCGCACCCGGAACCGGGTGGATGTACGCGAAGTCGGAGGTCGTGGTGTCGCCGTCCAGGTCGCCGGCGGCCACGGCCATGTAGTCGGCGTTGTTCGTGCCGACGGCGTACGAGTAGAACACCGAGCCTTCCGGCGCCCAACCCATGATCTCGAAGCCGTGGGTGGTGGCCGGGGTCCAGACCTGCTTGCTGGTCAGGAGGGCACCGGGGTAGTCGGTCGCGCCGACGTAGGTGCCGTACTCGGCGAAGTAGCTCTCCTCCGCGGTGCGGATGGCGGCCAGGTTGGTCCGGGCCTCACCGGTCTTCGAGCGGAGCTGGAAGCGGAGGAAGTTGGGAATGGCGATGGCCGCCAGGATCCCGATGATGGCGACGACGATCATCAGCTCGATGAGCGTGAAGCCGCGCTTGCGGTTGAGAAGCTTTCGCATGGGGTGTTGTCTCCTTGTCCGAGCCTGGCCTCGCGGGCGACCTGCCTACGACTTGCCTTGGCCCGCGGGCCTCGGCTCGGATCGGCGTTCGGGGCAGGGAAAAGCAACCGCCGTGCCAAGCGCTCCGGCGTACGTCACGGATCGGCAGCTCGCGGCGCAACCTGTAGGCGTGAAGCCTCGAGCGGGCCGCGCGACCCCTTCAACTCGGGTGTTCACTGGGCGACAGAAGTGACGGAAACCGTCGTCACCAGCGACGAAATCCGTCACCCGCCCGGGTGCAACACCCGCCGAGGCCACAGCCGTTGACACCCGCCGGAGGGGGGGTACGGTTGCGCCCCTTCTAGCGCTCCCTTCGTCTAGTGGCCTAGGACGCGGCCCTCTCAAGGCTGAAACACGGGTTCGACTCCCGTAGGGAGCGCCAACTGCTCCCCGCCACGCCGCGCCCGGACGCGGCGCCACCGGAAGGGCCCGTCGCCGTGCCGGACTTCGCCTTCGCCTTCCTCGACTGCGAGTTCGGCGGCCTGGATCCCGAGCAGCACGACATCACCGAGATCGGTGTGATCGTGACCGACTACCGCCTCACCGAGCAGGGCGAGAAGGAATGGAAGGTGATCCCGCGGCCCGAGCGGGTCACGGCGGAGGCGGCGGCGATCTTCGACTACCAGCCCGAGGTGTGGAAGGCCGAAGGCGTGGGCGTCCGGCAGGCGCTGACCGAGGTGGCGGAACTGCTCCCGAAGGGCCGCGTGGTCGTGCCCGCCGGCCAGAACGTGCGCATGGACGTGCTCTTCCTGCAGCGCGCCTACGAGAAGTGCGGCATCCCCTACCCCTTCGACTACCACGTCATCGACCTGGCGACCCTCTTCTACGCCTGGTCCCTGGTCGAGGGGGAGACGCTCCCCGCCCTCTCTCTTCGCCAGGCGGCGACGACGGCGGGCCTGGTGAAGGGGCCGGTGGCCCACCGCGCCCTGGCCGACGCGCGGCTCACCCTGGAGACGTTCCGCTACTACGTGGGCCGGCTGGCGCCCCGCCCGCTCCCGGACGAGCCGACGCCGCCGGCGGACGAGGCGGACAGCGCCTCGCCCTGACCCGGCCCGAGCTTGCGGCGCCACTTGCGGGCGGCGCGCCGGTCGAAGCGCGCCAGCAGGCGGGCCGGAAGGCCACCCGGGCGGAGCACCAGGGCGGAGCCGAAGTCGATCAGGATCGGGTGGCCGTCCTCCCCGAGCAGGACATTGCTGCGATGGCGCAGGTCGAGATGGACGACGCCGCGGGCGTGCATGTCGGCCAGGGCCGCATCGAGGCGATCCGCGAAATCCGCCGGCACCTCCCCCCGTAGCCCCCGGCCCATCCGACGCCCGGGCCGGTACTCGACGGCGAAGGCGAGATCGTCGACGACGCCGAGGAAGGCCGGCACGCAGGGGTGACCCTCCAGGGCACGCCAGGCACGGGCCTCGCGGGCGGTCACCCAGCGACCGATCGTCGCGCGCACCCAGGCGCCGCGAGGCGCGAAATCCTTGACGACCTGGGACCGGCCGGCGAAGGCGACCCGGTAGACGTCCGGGTTCCGCCGGTTGCCCCGGTTCAGGAGCTCCCTCGGCAGGCGATCGAGCTCGGCACGGGTGGGGACGGAAGGCACGGCCGCGAGAGTATGGGCGCTGACGCGGCCTCGAGCTAGGAGCCTGACCCGAGACGGGGTGGCTACCGACCCTCGTCCCCGCCCCGGCCGTGGCGGGACTGGACCACCTGCCAGAGCTCCTTGCGCAGCTCTTCCTTGAAGACCGGATCGGCCTGGTCGGGGCCCAGATCTCCCTCGAGGAACTCCTGCAGCTCCTCCATGGAGAACTCGGCTGCCAGCTGTCGGTTCACGTTCTGCTCCCGAAGGTCCTGTCGATCGGCGGTCCTGCGAGAGGGGCCACTCGAAGCACCCCGCCCGAAGCGCCGTCTCCAGCGCGCACGAAGCCGTGAGGCCAGACGCGGAATCAAGTCACTCTCGTCGTCTCTTGTGCTTCCGCGTCCAGCAACAACTGCTTCACCCGATAGAGACCGGACCGGATGGCGTCTCCGGAACGGTCCGTACGCTCCGAGATCTCCCGGATCGTCAAATTGTGCACGTGGCGCAGAAAGAAGGCCTCCGCCTGCCAGCTCGAGACGCCTTGCAACCTCTCCTCGATGGCGCGGGCGTAGCGATCCATCTCGAGGTGATCCTCCGGCGTGCAGGTCCAGGTCGCCGAGTCCGACAACAACAGGTCGGGACCGGCCTGCTCGACCCGCTCGCCGTGGATGCGGTGGCGCCGCAGGTGGTTGTAGACGGTGTTCTTGGCGACACCGTAGACCCAGGCCAACGGCGCCGACCGGCCCGACCAGCCTTCCGCGGAACGGAAGACGACGGTGAAGGTCTCCTGGGTCAGCTCCTCGGCGTCCGCATGGTTGCGGACGCGCAGGTAGACGAAGCTGTAGATGCGCTGGAAGTAGCGATCGTAGAGCACGTTGAAGTGCTCCTCGCTCCCTCGGCACACCTCCTGGAAGAGCGCCTCGTCCGTCCAGGTGGAGGGCGAGCCAGGGTGGCGCCGCGCGCTGTCGCGCGTGTGCGAACGATCGACCAGGGCCAACGCGGACTCCTCGCGTTCGCCCTTCCCAGGTGATGCGATGGAGACCCGGTCTGGACCCCCATCCAGCGTCTCCGTCAAGGAAGTGGTCGGAGGAGGCCGTACGTGGCAGGAAAAAACCTGCGGACCCGAAGATAGGACACCCCTCGGGGAGTCCCGAGGGGTGTCGGCGAGACGAGATCCGGTGCGGTGGGAGCGCGCTCAGACCTGGAGGATCTGCTCCAGCCCCGGCGCCGCCTGGGCGATGGCCCGGCGCATCCGGTAGAGGTTGGCCTTCACCGCGTCCTCGGACTTCCCGAGGCTCCCGGCGATCGAGCGGATGGACTGCCGGCGCAGGTGCTTCAGGTGGAAGATGCGCCGCTGCAGGGGCGTGAGCTGCTCCTCGATCACCCTTTCGCAGTGGGCGAGCATGCGGCGGGCGTCGACGGCCCGGTCCGTGGGAGCCTCGGAGGCCGGGAGCTCCATCGCGGCCGGCGCGTCGAGGGATTCCAGCCGCGGACGAACGCCTCGGAAGCGCCGGTTCACCTTGTTGCGGGTGATTCCGAAGATCCAGACCAGCAGGCTCGAGTTGCCCGCGTAGGTATGCAGGGCCTTGAAGACGGTGACGAAGACCTCCTGGGTCACGTCCTCGGCCTCGCCGGAATCCCGCAGCCGCTTCAGGGCGAAGCGGTAGACGCGGGGGAAGTAGGCCTTGTACAGGAGGTCGAAGTGGGCACGGCTGCCGCCGAGAATCTCCTTGACCAGCTCCGCATCGCTCTCCCAGGGGGAGTCGTTGCGGCGGGACTTGCGGCGGGGCGGGGTAGCGGCCTTGGCGCGGCTCCCCACGCCCTTGGACGCAGCCGGCTCGCGCGAGCTGCGGGTGGACGGGGCGGCCGTGGGGCGGAGGGATCGGCTCAGCACGGATTCTCCCTGGCGGTTGGATGGCTCTCGAAGGTGGTGGGGGATCGGGATCCCGTGGGGCCTTAGAGCAAACCCCGTGCCACGGACCGAGAGTCGTGGGGGCAAGCACCCAACCATCTGAAATCACTGAGCTTTCCGCGCGGTCAGCGTCTCCCTGCGGGTATGAAACGCTGTGCTATGTGGGAACGCCCGTTCCCATCGAGGGCCATTCGGAGGAATCGGGAGAAACGGATTCCACACCCTGTTTGGGGCCCCGGGGGACCTGGAGCGTGCGCAGGGACCGCTAGAGCTTGCCGGGGATGACCCACCAGGTGCCCTGCAGGCGCTCCCAGCGGTCCACCCGCTCAAGCTCGGTGGTGCCGCGCCGGAGGGGCAGGCCGTTGTCCCCGACCATGCGCGTGACCACCTCGGCCTCTCCCGGCCCGGCGAGACGGAACTCGACCACGTCCAGGGAGAGCGGCCGGTTGCGCTCGAAGTGGGCCTCGGTGAGCGCCTGGGCCAGACCGGCGTAGTAGTCGGAGAACGCGCCCTCGCTGCGGAAGAAGTCGCGGAGGCGCTCGTCGCGGTAGGTGCTGATGTCGTTGAAGCGGCGGTGGGCCAGATAGCCGTAGAACACGCTCGCCCGCTCGTAGAAGCCGACCACACTGGCGTCCTCGGCCACCACCAGGCCCTGGGCGAGGTCCGGCTGCGGGCCCGCCGCCGCCTCCCCGCCGAAAGGCCACAGGGCGCAGCCCGAGAGCCCGCTCGCCAACACCGCCACCGCCAGAGCCCGCATCCACCGCGTCATCGCCCCCTCCTCTTCGCTCCGGTCGTCCGGGCCGCGGCCTGGGCGGCGGCCAGCCGGGCCACCGGCACCCGGAACGGTGAGCAGGAAACGTAGTCGAAGCCCAGGCTCGCGCAGAAGCCGATGCTCTTGGGGTCGCCTCCGTGCTCCCCGCAGATCCCGACCTTCAGGCCCGGGCGGGTCCGACGACCGCCCTCGACCCCGATCCGCATCAGCCGCCCGATGCCCTCCTCGTCCACGGAGACGAAGGGATCGTCGGCGAGGATCCCCTGGTCGACGTACTCGGGAAGGAACTTCCCGGCGTCGTCCCGGGAGAGCGCGTAGCCGGTCTGGGTGAGGTCGTTCGTCCCGAAGGAGAAGAAGTCCGCGTGGCGGGCGATCTCGTCGGCGGTGAGTGCGGCGCGCGGCACCTCGATCATCGTGCCGATGGAGGGACGCACGCGCCGCTTCGCCCGGAGCTCCGGATGCGCCTCCAGCACCAGGGCCACCTCCGCCTCGACCAACGCCCGCAGGCGCTCGAGCTCGCCCACATGGGCGATGAGCGGCAGCATGATCTCGGGCTTCACCTTCGTGCCTTCACCCGCGACCCGACACGCAGCCTCGGCGATCGCCCGCACCTGCATCCGGTAGATCTCCGGGAAGCTGATGCCGAGGCGGCAGCCCCGGTGGCCGAGCATCGGGTTGAACTCCTTGACCTCGTCCACCTTGGCCCGCAGCTCGGCGGCGGAGACGCCCAGGCCCTCGGCCACCTCCCGGATCTCATCGTCGGTGTGGGGCAGGAACTCGTGGAGCGGCGGGTCGAGCAGCCGAACGGTGACCGGCAGCCCGTCCATCACCCGAAAGATCCCCTCGAAATCGCTGCGCTGCATGGGCAGGAGCTTGGCGAGGGCCCGTTCCCGGGCGGCGCCGTCCTCGGCGAGGATCATCTCGCGCACGGCGAGGATGCGCTCGTGCTCGAAGAACATGTGCTCCGTCCGGCAGAGCCCGATGCCCTCGGCGCCGAACTCCCGGGCCACGGCCGCGTCCTCGGGCGTGTCCGCGTTCGTGCGCACGCCCACGCGGCGCATGCGGTCGGCCCACCGCATCAGCTCGGCGAAGGCGCCGCCGAGGTGCGGCGTCACGGTCGGCACCTGTCCGCGCATCACCTCGCCGCTTCCGCCGTCGAGGGTGAGGAAATCGCCGGCGCGAAAGAGGTGGCCATCGATGCGCACCGCACCGTCCGGCGAAACGTGCAGGCTGCCGCAGCCGGCGACGCAGCACTTGCCCATACCGCGGGCCACCACCGCGGCGTGGGAGGTCATGCCGCCCCGGGCGGTCAGGATGCCCTCGGCGGCGTGCATCCCGTGGATGTCGTCGGGGGAGGTCTCGATCCGCACCAGGATGACCTTCTCCCCCGCCTTGGCGCGGGCTTCCGCGTCGTCGGCGGAGAGCACGATGCGCCCGACGGCGGCTCCCGGCGAAGCGGGCAGGCCGCGGGCCACCACGTCGCGCGGCGCGTCCGGGTCCAGCGTGGGATGCAGGAGCTGGTCCAGCGAGGAGGGCTCGATGCGCAGCACCGCCTCCTCCCGGCCGATCAGCCGCTCCCGGGCCATGTCCACCGCGATCCTCACCGCCGCCTGGGTGGTGCGCTTGCCGGTGCGGGTCTGCAGCATCCAGAGCTTGCCGTCCTGGATGGTGAACTCGATGTCCTGCATGTCCCGGTAGTGCTTCTCGAGCCGCTTGTAGATGCCCACCAGCTCCCGGTAGGCGCGAGGCATCTCCAGCTCGAGGGTCGGCAGGTGCTCCGAATCGTCCTTCTTGCTCTCTTCGTTGATCGGCTGGGGCGTGCGGATGCCGGCGACCACGTCCTCGCCCTGGGCGTTCTTCAGGTACTCGCCGTAGAAGTGCTTCGCGCCGGTCGAGGGATCGCGGGTGAAGGCGACGCCGGTCGCACAGTCCTCGCCCATGTTCCCGAACACCATGGCCTGCACGTTCACCGCCGTGCCCCATTCCTCGGGAATATCGTGGATGGCGCGGTAGCGGCGCGCGCGGTCGTTCTCCCAGGAGCGGAAGACCGCTCCGACAGCGCCCCAGAGCTGGTCCAGGGGATCCTGGGGAAAGGGTCGACCCGTGTGCTCCTGGACGATCTCCAGGTAGTCCTTCACCAGGACGCGCCAGTCTTCGGCCTCGAGCTCCGTGTCCAGGTCGACGTCCCGCGCGTCCTTCAGGGCCTCGAGCCGGTCTTCGAAGCGCTCGTGGGGGATGTCCTGGACGACGTCGCCGTACATCTGGATGAAGCGCCGGTAGCTGTCGTAGGCGAAGCGGGCGTCGGCCGCGGCGGCCAGGCCGACGACGGTCTCGTCGTTCAGCCCGAGATTCAGCACTGTGTCCATCATGCCCGGCATCGAGGCGCGGGCGCCGGAGCGGACCGAGACGAGGAGCGGCTCCGTGGCGGCCCCGAAGCGCCGGCCCATGGCGGACTCGACCTTCGAGAGCGCGGCCAGCGCGGCCTTGCGCACGTCGGCGGCCAGGCGGTGGCCGGCCCGGTTGTACTCGGCGCAGACGGCGGTGGAGATGGTGAAGCCGGGGGGGACCGGGACGCCCAGCCGGGTCATCTCCGCCAGGTTCGCGCCCTTGCCGCCGAGCAGCTCCTTCATGCCGGCCCGACCGTCGGCCTTCCCGTCGCCGAAGAAGAAGACCTTGCGGGTGGTCGAACGCTTGCGCGCGGTCTTCGGATCCTTGCGGCTCGCGGCCTTCTTGCGCGGCGCCGCCCTCTTCTTCTGGGCCCGCGCGGCGATGCCCTTCGTCCCCTTGCGGCGCGCCGGCCGCTCCCTGGAGGCGGCCTTCCTGCGGGCGGTCAAGGTGCGCCCTCCAGACGCTCCTCCAGGTAGGCGGCCAGGCCTTCCAGGGGAACGCGCTCCTGGGTCATGCCGTCGCGCTCCCGCACCGTCACCTGTCGGTCGTCCTCGGACTCGAAGTCGTAGGTCACGCACAGGGGCGTGCCAGCCTCGTCCATGCGCCGGTAGCGGCGGCCGATGTTTCCGGCGTCGTCGTAGAAGACGTTCCAGCGCCGGCGCAGATCGGCGGCAATGCGGCGGGCCGGCTCGGCGAGCTTCTTGCTGAGCGGGAGGACCGCCGCCTTGATGGGCGCCACCCGGGGCGAGAGACGCAGCACCGTGCGGGTGTCGCCTCCCTCGAGCTGCTCCTCGGCGTAGGCGGCGCAGAGGAGCGCCAGGGTCGTGCGATCCATGCCGACGGAGGTCTCCACCACGGCCGGGGTAAAGCGCTCCTTCGTCTCCTCGTCGGTGACGGCGAGCTCCTTGCCCGCGAACTCGGTGTGCTGGGTGAGGTCGTAGGTGCCCCGGTCGTGGATGCCCTCGATCTCCTGCCAGCCGAACGGGAAGAGAAACTCGATGTCGATGGCCCGCCGGCAGTAGTGGGCCAGCTCGTCGTCGGCGTGGGGCCGGGTGCGCAGGTTGGCCTCGGTGAAGCCCAGCTCCCGGTGGAAGCGCAGACGCTCCTCGCACCAGTGCTCGAACCACTCGGTGCTGCTGTCCGGGTGACAGAAGAACTCCATCTCCGCCTGCTCGAACTCGCGGCTTCGGAAGGTGAAGTTCCGCGGGTTGATCTCGTTCCGGAACGCCTTGCCGATCTGGCCGATGCCGAAGGGGATCTTCTGGCGGGCGACCTCCCGCACGCGGCGGAAGTCGGTGAAGATCGAGCCGCAGGTCTCGGCCCGCAGATACGCGGTGGCGGACGCGTCGGCCTGGGCGCCGATGTGCGTCTGCATCATCAGGTTGAACTCGCGGGCCTCGGTGAGATCGCAGTCGCTGAGATTGCGCTTCTTCGGCGCCTCGGGGCAGGGCTGATCGAGCTGATCCGCACGGAAGCGGCGCTTGCACGTCCGGCAGTCGACCATCGGGTCGCTGAAGTGCTCGACGTGACCGGAGGCCTCCCAGGTGCGCGGGTGCGTGATGATTGCGCTGTCGATGCCCTCGACGTCGTCGCGCTCCCGCACCGTGCGCTGCCACCAGAAGGCCTTGAGGTTGTTCTTGAGCTCGACACCGAGGGGGCCGTAGTCCCAGAAGCCGTTGATGCCGCCATAGATCTCGCCGGACTGGAAAATGAAGCCGCGTCGCGCGCAGAGGGAGACGACCTCTTCCATGCGCACCCTGGCGTCGGGCTCCCCTGCTTCGTTCGGGCGGTGCGGGCTCTCGGGGTTCTGGGCGCTCATCGGGCTCCGCCGGGCGAGGTCGGTTCGGACGCGGGAGGCGGGAGTCTTCCCCTCGCGTCGGTAGGTGTCAATTGGTCCTGGAGGAAGGCCTCGCTGCGCAGGTCGAGCCCGACGTGGAAGCGGAGGAAGCGCGCTACCAGGCCCCGGGCCTCGGCGAGTGCGGCGCCCCGGAGGGCGAGGCGTCCGAGCTGGTCGGTGGCGAGGCTCCGACTCTGCTGGAGTGCCCGCAGCGTCCCCTTGTGCACCGGCAGCAGCGGATGGCCCTCCGGCGTGCAGCGCGCACAGCACGGGCCGCCGTCCGCCACGTGGAAGCCGATGGGTCCTTCGGACCCTTCGAGCGCCTCGCCGCAGCGCACACAGTGCGCGAGCTCGGGCCCGAGCCCGAGCACGTCGAGGGCGCGCACCTCGAGGAGCGTCCGCAGGCCGGCGTCCGGCACGCGCGCGTCGACGAGCTCGAGCGCCCGCCGCGCGAACTCGTAGAGCCGGCGGTGGTCCACGCGCGCCCCGCCCTCGGGCGCCAGCCGATCGAGAAGCTCGAGCAGATAGCAGCCGAGGGCGAAGCGCCGGGGATCCGTGCGCAAGCCGTGGAGTGTGCGACCCAGTCGCGCATGCTCGAGCCGCGCCATCGACGTCGGCCGGCGGCGCTCGATCTGCACGCCGAGCTCGTTGAAGAAATCGAGGGTGCCCGGGAAGCGCTTCTTCGAGCGCCGCGCCCCCTTGGCGATCACGGTGAGCCGGCCCGTGTCCGGCGTGAGCAGGTGCAGGATCCGGTCGGACTCGCCGAAATCGACACTGCGGAGGACCAGCGCCTGGGTATGGAGGGTCGCCATCGGGGAGAAACTAGCCCCCGGGTTGGCAATTCACGGGCCGGGCGCGGGGGGCGAGAAGCTCTCCCGTTCGGTGCCGGGCCTCGGAGCGGGCCGCGTCGCTTCGGAGGCCGGCGGCGCCGTCGGAGCGGCGCGCTGGGCCTCCGCCAGGGCCCGCACCGGATCCCGGCGCAGGCGAAGCTCCGGATCGGCCCTGTGGGCAGCGGCGGCCGAAGGAGCCGCCGGCGCCGGCCTCCCGAATCGGCCGGCGACGACGGAGCCGAGGGCGACGAGGAGCAGGAAGGCGCCCGCCGCCGCCAGCACGGCCCCCGCCCGAGGCCAGGCGCGGCGCGGCCCCAGATCGGGCTCGACCAGCATGCGGGCCACCGCCTCGTCCGGGTCGAGCCCGATGGCCGAGGCCACCGTGCGGACGAAGCCCCGCACGAACCCGTCGGTGACGCCGTCGAATGCTCCGCCTTCCAGCCGCTCCAGGGAGCGCCGGGGAATCCGCGTGAGGGTGACGAGCTCGTCCAGCTCCATCCCCCGCAGCTTGCGCTGCCGGGCGAGGTAGCGGCCGATCGACGGCACCGGCTCGGCGGCGTCTCCCGCAGCCTCGTCGCTCAGCGGAGGCGATCCAGGTACTCCTCCGATCGCTTCCCCCATGGTCCGCTCGGCTTGGAGGCCGCGGACGCCGTCAGATACTCGAGAGCCAGCTCCCGGTCCCCAGTCGCGATGTAGATCTCGGCGATCCGGAAGTTCGCCTCCGCCTCCGCGAGCGGTCCCGGGTCGAGCTCCACGACCCGTTCGAAGCGCGCGATCGCCTTCTCGTGACGGCCGCGCTCGGCTTCGATGATGCCGAGGTTGAGAATCGGACGCCAGTAGCCGGTGTGGTACTCCGTCGCCATCTCCAGGGACTCCATGGCCCGTCGCAGCTGACCGAGCTTGTAGTAGGCCCAGCCCTGATTCGTGAGCGCCGCCCACGGAAGCGGGAAGGTCGGGTCGTTCACCAGGGACTCGGCCATGTGAATGGCCTCGCCGTAGCGCTCGAGCTCGATGTAGATCGCGGAAAGGGTGAGCTTGGCCTGCTGGAAGTTCGGAGCCTCGGCCAGGGCCTTCAGGAGGTGGCGCTCGGCGTCGGCGAACAGCCCCTTGCGGCGGTAGGAGTCGGCGAGGGCGAGCTGGGTCCACTTGTCCTCGGGCCGCAGCTCCTCCGCGATGCGGAGCTCGCGGATCGCGAGGGCCACCCGACCCTCGCGCAGGTGGCCGGTGCCGACGTTGTAGTGGGAGGCCGCGCGCCGCTCGATCTTCATCTTCTCGGCGAGCTTCGTGTCGGCACGGCTCGAGCGGGAGCCGCCGGGGGTCGCGCACCCCACGAGGAGCACCAGGGCGACCAGGCTCAGCACGCGGAAGTGGGAGCTTCGAGGGTTCGTCGTCACGGGATCGTCTCCTTCAGAAGGAAGAGAGGATGCGGGCCAGCCAGTCACGGCGTTCTTCGTCGCTCACGGGCTTTCGTTTCTTGACCAGGCGCAGCTTGCCAAGGGCCGCCTTGCCCAGCCGGCGGCGGGTGCGTTGACGCCGCTCGCCCTCGGGCATCGGGTCGGCAGCTGCGAAGGCTTCGCTCGGTGCCGGCAGGTCGAACTCGAGATCGGCATCCGCCTCGAGGGGCGGATCGGCCTCGCCGAGCGGTGTCGCGCCCGCGGGAGGGCCGATGCGGAACTTGCTCAGCTCGGTCGCCGGCGGGGAAGGAGCCTCGCCCTCCGGAGCACCGGCGGGCTCCGCGGCGGCCAGGGCATCCTCCACCAACGAGGTGAGCTGGGAGGTATCCGGCGGCTCGATCTCCGGCTCGGGGACCACCGCCTCGACCAGCAGGAACTCGTCCTGGATCTTGTCGGTGCCGGCGTCGTCCGCAGGCGCAGGCTCGCTGGGCGGCGGTGCCAGGTCTCCCATCAGCTCGGCCCAGATACCGTAGGCGCGCTCGGCGTCGCCGGCCGCGAGCTCGTCGTCGTCGAACAGGAAGCCCATGCCCTCGCCGAAGGCCATCGCCGCGTCGACGCAGCTCGCGGCGTCCGGCACGTCACCGTCGGGAGCGAAGTGCAGCACCTGGCCGCTCTTGAGGGAGCGCACGCTCAGGGTGACGTCGAGGGGGCCGTCGAGGACGGCGTGGACGACGAGCGCCGCCCGGGCCGGAGCCACGGGGAAGTCCTCGGTGCGAACCACCGGTGTGTTGAGGGAGAGCTGCAGGCTCCGCAGGTGCTCGGGGCGCAGCTGGAGCGGCGCGTTGCGGCGCGCGAAGAACATGCCCTGCTATCGGTCCCCGCCGAGCCCCACTTGAGGCTCTTCGGGGCGCAGGGCGGCGGGGGAAGTCCCCTCCCAGCAAGGCCTTTTCCGGAGCGGGGCCCGACCCCCCCGAGTGGCCCTCGGGGGGTTTCGGAGGGCACCTGGGGGGATACACTGCCGGGGCGTTCCCCATCGCGCGGGCCTCCCGGACGAGGTGGCCTCGACCCAAGGAGCCCAACAGCCCGTGGCCCAGCCCAAGAAGCCGATCGAGCAGGTCGAGCGCGTGGCCATCCGGTTCGCAGGGGACTCCGGCGACGGCATGCAGCTGACCGGGACCAAGTTCACCGAGTCGACCGCCCTCGCCGGCAACGACCTGTCCACCTTTCCGGACTTCCCTGCCGAGATCCGTGCACCCGCCGGATCCCTGGCCGGTGTGTCCGGCTTCCAGATCCACTTCGCGAGCGAGGACATTCGCACGCCCGCGGACGAGCCGGACGTGCTGGTTGCCCTCAACCCGGCCGCCCTGCGCGCGAACGTCGAGGACCTCCGCCCCGGCGGCATGCTGATCGTCAACAGCGACGCCTTCACGACCAAGAACGTCGAGCGCGCCGGCTACGACGACGACCCGCTGCCGGATCTGGAGGATCGCTTCCGCGTGGTGCAGATCCCGCTGACGGCCCTCAACCGCGAGGCGCTCTCGGACCTCAAGCTGGGCACGCGCGAGACGGACCGCTGCAAGAACTTCTTCGCCCTCGGCCTGATGTACTGGCTCTACAACCGTCCGATCGAGTCGACCCTGCGCTGGCTCGAGAGCAAGTTCCGCGGAGACGTGCTCGAGGCGAACCGCCGGGTCGTGAAGGCCGGCATGCACTTCGGCGAGACCACCGAGCTCTTCCCGGTCTCCTTCACCGTACCCAGGGCGAAGATCCAGCCGGGCACCTACCGCAACATCACCGGCAACCAGGCCCTCGCCTGGGGGATCATCGGCGCCGGCGTGCAGCTCGGTCGCTCGATCTTCCTCGGCGCCTACCCCATCACGCCGGCCAGCGACGTGCTCCACGAGCTGGCCCGCTACCGGCACTTCGGCGTGAAGACCCTCCAGGCCGAGGACGAGATCGCCGCGGCCAGTGCCACGATCGGCGCCGCCTTCGCCGGCCAGCTCAGCGCCTGCACCACCAGCGGCCCCGGCTTCATCCTGAAGCAGGAGGCGCTGGGCCTCGCCGTCATGACCGAGCTGCCGATGGTCGTGGTCGACATCCAGCGCGCGGGTCCGTCGACGGGCATGCCCACGAAGACCGAACAGGCCGACCTGCTGGCCGCCCTCTACGGGCGCAACTCCGACAGCCCGATCCCGGTGCTCGCCCCCTGCACGCCCGGCGACTGCTTCACGATCATGCTCGAGGCCTTCCAGCTGGCCGTGAAGTACATGACGCCGGTAGCGGTCCTCTCCGACGGCTACCTGGCCAACAGCTCGGAGCCCTGGCTCATCCCGGACGTGAACGCCCTGCCCCGCGGCGAGGTCCGCCATCACCAGGATCCGGAGGGCTTCCTCCCCTACGGCCGCGATCCCGAGACCCTGGCGCGGCCGTGGGCCGTCCCGGGTACGCCCGGCCTCGAGCACCGCATCGGCGGGCTCGAGAGCGAGGTGGACACGGGCAACGTCTCCTACTCCCCGGAGAACCACGGGCGCATGGTGCAGCTGCGAGCCGCGAAGGTGGCGCGCATCGCCCAGGACATCCCGCCCCTCGAGGTGAACGGCGCGGATCGCGGCGAGCTGCTCGTCGTCGGCTGGGGCGGCACCCACGGCGCGATCACCTCCGCGGTGAACGAGGCCCGAGAGGACGGCCTCGACGTCTCGAGCCTGCACCTCCGTCACCTGAACCCCTTCCCCTCGGACCTGGGCGAAGTCCTCGCGCGCTTCCGACAGGTGCTCGTCCCGGAGCTCAACTCGGGCCAGCTCCATCGCCTGCTGCGGGCGGAGTTCCTGGTGCCCGCCGAGAGCCTGTCGAAGGTCCAGGGCCAGCCCTTCAAGGTGAACGAGATCCGCGCGCGCATCGATCGCATGCTCGCGCCCGGGAGCTGATCATGGCCGCAACCGCCGCCCCGCTGAAGACCAAGGACTTCGTCTCCGACCAGGACGTGCGTTGGTGCCCGGGCTGCGGGGACTACTCGATCCTGAAGAACGTCCAGAAGGTGATGCCGGAGCTCGGCGTCCCGAAGGAAAACGTGGTGTTCGTCTCGGGCATCGGCTGCTCGAGCCGCTTCCCGTACTACATGAACACCTACGGCTTCCACACCATCCACGGCCGCGCGCCCGCCTTCGCCACCGGCATCAAGGCGAGCCGGCCCGATCTCTCCGTGTGGGTCGTGACGGGCGATGGAGACGGCCTCTCCATCGGCGGCAACCACCTCATCCACACGATCCGTCGCAACCTGAACCTGCAGGTCCTGCTCTTCAACAACCGCGTCTACGGCCTGACCAAGGGCCAGTACTCGCCGACCTCCCGCGAGGGCATGCGCAGCAAGAGCTCGCCCCAGGGCTCGATCGACCACCCGATCGACCCGATCGCCCTGGCACTCGGCGCCGGCGCCACCTTCGTCGCCCGCAGCATCGACGTCGACGCCCAGCACCTGCAGGAGACCCTCCACCGCGCCCACGCCCACCCGGGCACCGCCTTCGTCGAGATCCTGCAGAACTGCCCGGTCTACAACGACAACGAGTGGCACGAGGTCGAGGACCGCAAGACCCGTGTCACCGCCGCCCTCGCCCTCGAGAACGGCGAGCCCCTGATCTTCGGTCCCAAGGGCGCGCGCAAGGGCATCCGCATCCATGACGGCGTCCCCTCGATCATCACCCTCGCCGACGGCGACGACCCGGTGAGTCACGGCGTCGCCGTCCACCACGAGAACCACCAGAGCCCGAGCTACGCCTTCGCCCTGGCCTCCCTCGCGCGCCCGGACTTCCCGATCCCGACCGGGGTGTTCCGCGCCGTCGAAAAGCCCACCTACGAGGCCATGCTCCAGCAGCAGGTGGACGACGCCCTCGAGCAGCGCGGCCCGGGGGACCTCCGGGAGCTGCTGCACTCCGGGGACACGTGGACGGTGGAGAGCTAGGCCCGAGCCGCCTGCCTCGAGCCGGGCTCCGCTCCGGGCCGCCTACCCCGCGAGCTCCGGCGCCCGCTTGGCGAGGGTGGCGCCGATCTCTGCCGGCGACTTCGCCACGGCGACCCCGGCGGCTTCGAGCGCCGCCATCTTGTCGCTCGCCCGGCCCTTTCCGCCGGCGATGATGGCGCCGGCGTGGCCCATGCGCTTGCCGGGCGGGGCGTTCTGTCCGGCGATGAAGGCAACCACGGGCTTCGACATCTTCTCCTGGACGAAGCGCGCCGCCTCTTCCTCTGCCGAGCCCCCGATCTCGCCGATCATCACCACGGCGCGGGTCTCGGAATCCGCCTCGAAGAGGGTGAGGGCGTCGATGAAGGTCGTGCCGATCACCGGATCGCCGCCGATGCCGACGCAGGTGGACTGGCCGATACCGAGGCGGGAGAGCTGGTCGACGGCCTCGTAGGTGAGCGTTCCGGAGCGGGAGACCACGCCCACGGGGCCCGGGCGGGTGATCTGTGCCGGCATGATGCCGATGCGGCACTGCTCGGGCGTCACGACGCCGGGGCAGTTCGGCCCGACGAGGCGCGTCCGACCGCCGGCCATGGCGCGCTTGGCCTTGGCCATGTCGACGGCGGGGATGCCCTCGGTGATGCAACAGGTGAGGTCGAGGCCCGCGTCCGCCGCCTCGAGGATCGCGTCCGCCGCGCCCGCCGGCGGGACGAAGATGGCGGAGGCGTTGGCGCCGGTCTTGTCGACGGCCTCGCTGACGGTCGCGAAGACCGGGATGCCCTCGATGGTGGTGCCGGCCTTGGTCGGGTGAACGCCACCCACCACCTGGGTGCCGTACTCGGCGGAGAGACCCGCATGGAACTGGCCCATGCGGCCCATGCCCTGGATCAGGAGCTTGGTGTTCTTGTCGGCGAGGATCGCCATGCCTCAGGCCCCCCGGGCCGCAGCGACGGCCTTCTCGCCCGCTTCCTGCAGGGTCTCGGCGGGCGTGATGTCGAGACCGCTGTCGGCCATGATCTTCCGGCCTTCCTCTGCGTTGTTGCCCTGCAGCCTCACGACGAGAGGCACCTCGATGCCGAGCTCGCCCGCCGCCGCGACCACGCCCTCGGCGATCAGGTCGCAGCGCACGATACCGCCGAAGATGTTCACCAGGATGGCCTTCACCTTCTCGTCCTGGAGGATGAGCTTGAAGGCCTCCTTCACCTTCTCCTTGTCGGCGCCACCGCCGGCGTCGAGGAAGTTGGCCGGGCTGCCTCCGCACACGGCGATCATGTCGAGGGTGGCCATCGCCAGCCCCGCACCGTTCACCATGCAGCCGATGTCACCGTCCAGGCCCACGTAGGCCAGGTCGATCTCCTTGGCCGCGCGCTCTCGAGGGTCCTCTTCGTCCGGATCGCGAAGCTCCGCGATGTCCGGGTGCCGGAAGAGCGCGTTGTCGTCGAAGTTGAGCTTGCCATCGAGGGCGAGGAGCTCTCCCTCCTCGGTGACGACCAGCGGGTTGATCTCGACCAGCGAGGCGTCCTTCTCGATGAACAGGCGGTAGAGGCTCTTCAGAAAGGTGTCGAGCTTCGCGGCCTGGGCCGGGTCGAGCTCGAGGGCTGCCGCGATCTTGCGCACCTGGAAGCCCTGCAGGCCGGCATTCGGATCGACGAACTCGGTGTGGATGCGCTCGGGCGTGCTCTCGGCCACCTCTTCGATGTCCATGCCGCCCTCGGTCGACGCGATGATCGCGAAGTCCTCGGTCGCCCGGTCGAGGGTGAGCGCCAGGTACAGCTCGCGGGCGATGTCCGAGCCCGCTTCCACGTAGACCTTGCGCACGAGCTTGCCCTCGGGACCGGTCTGGTGGGTGACGAGGGTCATCCCCAGGATGTCGCTCGCGTGCTGCTTCGCCTCGGCGGGGCTCTTCGCCAGCTTCACGCCGCCGCCCTTGCCACGGCCGCCGGCGTGCACCTGGGCCTTCACCACCGTCACCGCGGTGCCGAGCCGCTTGGCCGCGTCCTCCGCCTCCGCAGGGGTCGTGGCGAGGTGCCCCTCGGGCACTGCCACCCCGTAGGCGCGGAACAGCTCCTTCGCCTGGTACTCGTGGACGTTCATGAGCGCGCCTAGATCTCGATCTGCTCGACCAGGGTCTTCACGTGCTCGACGCTCGCGTCGAAGAGCTTCCGCTCCTCCGCGTTCATCTCGACCTCGAGCACCTTCTCGACACCGCCGGCTCCGAGGATGCAGGGCACGCCGACGTAGAGGCCGTCAACGCCGTACTCACCCTCGAGCAGGCAGGCGCAGGCCAGCACCCGCTTCTTGTCCTTCAGGATCGACTCGGCCATCTCGATGGCCGAGACCGCCGGGGAGACGAAGGCGGAGCCCGTCTTGAGAAGGCCGACCACCTCGCCGCCGGCGCCCTTCGTGCGCTCGACGATGCCGTCGATCTTCTCGGCGGAGAGCAGCTGGGTGAGCGGAATGCCGGCGACCGTGCAGTAGCGCACCAGCGGGACCATCGTGTCGCCGTGGCCGCCCAGCACGAGCGCCGTCACGTCCTGGACGGACACGCCCAGCTCCCAGGCCACGAAGCTGCGGAAACGCGTGGAGTCGAGCACGCCGGCCATACCCACGACGCGGTTCTTCGGGAAGCCCGACACCTCCTTGAAGGTGTAGACCATCGCGTCCAGCGGATTGGAGATCACGATCACGTAGGCGTCCGGGGCGTTGTCGCGGACGCCCTCGGCCACCTGCTTCATGATCGAGAGGTTCGTCTTGAGGAGATCGTCCCGGGACATGCCGGGCTTTCGCGCGAGCCCTGCGGTGATGATCACCACGTCCGCCCCGGCGATCCCCTCGTAGCTGTTCGTCCCCTCGATCTTCGAATCGGCGTCGAGGAGCGGAGCGCCCTCGGCCATGTCGAGGGCCTTGCCCTGGGGCATGCCTTCGACCACGTCGAAGATCACGACGTCGCCGAGCTCGCGATAAGCCGCGTGCTCCGCGAGGACGCCGCCGATGTTTCCGCCGCCGATCAGGGCGATCTTGGGTCGTGCCATGGGGGACGTTCCTTTCTGGCTTGGGCGGCCAGGGGCCGCGGATGCGGCAGCGATGTAGCCGAATTCCGCCTACCCCGCATCCCGTGATGGCCTACTGGCTCGTGAGGGCCTTGGCCTCGCGGCGGAGCTCCGCCGCCCGCTCCGGGTCGATCTCCGGAATCGCCAGCTGCTGGCCGGGATAGACCCGGGAGGGGTCCTTGATCTGGTCCCGGTTGGCCAGGTAGAGGGCCGGCCAGAGGGTCGGATCGCCGACGGTCTCGCCGGCGATGTGCCACAGGGTCTCCCCGTCGCGAACGGTGTGGGTGCGCCCGGCCTGGGCGCGCTGGGGCGTGGCGGGCATGAGGAGCGCCAACGCCGCCAGGAACAGCAGCATGCGTCGCAGGCTCAGCACTCCGTGCGGAGGCCGCAAGCTCAGCGCTCCGAACGGCGGACGCGCAAGTGCAGCTCCTCGAGCTGCTCGCGGTCCACCTCCGAGGGCGCGTCCATCAGCAGGTCCTGGCCACGCTGGGTCTTCGGGAAGGCCACGACGTCGCGCAGGCTCTCTGCTCCGGTGAGCACCATCACGGTCCGATCGTACCCGAAGGCGAAGCCGCCATGGGGCGGCGCGCCGGCCTCGAGGGCATTCAGCAGGAAGCCGAAGGAGGCTTCCATCTCGTCCTTGGGGTAGCCGATGATCTCCAGGATCCGGCGCTGGACGTCGGCCCGGTGGTTTCTCAGGCTGCCCGAGCCCAGCTCGGTGCCGTTGAGCACCAGGTCGTAGTGGGTCGCCCTCACCCGCTCCGGCGCCGTCTCGAGGAGCGGGAGGTCCTCGTCCATCGGCGCGACGAAGGGCATGTGCATCCAGGTGAGCCCCCCCTTCTCGTCGCGCTCGAAGAGGGGGAAGTCGACCACGAAGAGCGGGTCCCAGGCGCGCCCATCGGTGCGGCCCAGGCGTTCTCCCAGGTCGACCCGTAGCCGGGCCAGGATGGCGTTCGCCCGGTCGGCGGCGTCGGCCTGAAAGAAGACCAGGCTGCCCGGGCGGGCCTCGGTCCGTTCCTGGATCGCCTCGCGCTCGGCGTCGGAGAGGAACTTCACGATCGGCGACTGCCAGCTGCCGTCGGCGGTCACGCGGATCCAGGCCAGGCCCTTCGCGCCGAGCTCCTTCTTCACGAACTTCTCGAGGCGATCCACGTCGCCGCGGGAGAGCGCGTCGGCGTCGTGGACGGGCAGGCACTTCACGATGCCGCCGGCGTCGACCGCGGCGCGGAAGGCGCGGAACTCGCTCTCGGCGAAGAGGTCGGTCAGCTCCACCAGCTCGAGCTGGATGCGGGTATCGGGGCGATCGACGCCGAAGCGGTCCATCGCCTCCGCCCAGGACATGCGCGGGAACGGACGCGGCAGGTCCACACCGGCGCCATCCCGGCAGGTGCGGCAGGTCACCTCCTCGAGCACCTCGAGCACGTCCTCGACGCCGATGAAGGACATCTCCAGGTCGACCTGCGTGAATTCGAGCTGGCGGTCCGCGCGCTGGTCCTCGTCCCGGAAGCAGCGGGCGATCTGGAAGTAGCGATCGAAGCCCGCGATCATGAAGAGCTGCTTCATGAGCTGCGGCGACTGGGGCAACGCGTAGAACTCCCCGGCCTGGTAGCGGCTCGGGACCAGGAAGTCCCGCGCACCCTCCGGCGTCGCCCGGGCGAGGATCGGCGTCTCGATCTCGAGGAAGCCCAGCTCCGAGAGCGTCTGCCGGAACACCTGCGCCAGCCGGTGGCGCATCTGGAGTGTCCGCTGGTGGACGGGACGCCGCAGATCGTGGACGCGGTGACGCAGGCGGATCGCCTCATCCACTCCCGGATCGTCCTCGATCGGAAACGGGGGCGGCACCGCCGCGTTCAGCACGCGGAGCTCGGCGGCCTCGACCTCCACCTCGCCGGTGGGCATCTCCGGGTTCACGTTCTCGGGCTCGCGCCGCACCACCCGGCCGCGGGCCAGGATGACGAACTCCGTGCGCAGCTCGTCGGCGCGACGGTGCACGGTGGGATCCGTATCGGGCCGGAACACCACCTGCAGCCGCCCGGTGCGGTCGCGCACGTCCGCGAAGATCACACCCCCGTGGTCGCGGTGGCCATGGACCCAGCCCGCTACCACCACCTCTTCGCCCACCTGGGCTGTGCCGACCTCGCCGCAGCCGTGGCTACGGCGCAGCATGCCCATGCCGTCGAGACGGACCTCCTGGCGTCCGCCCAGAGCGGATCCTTCGGCAGACGGCGGCTCGCTCACGGTTCCTCTCGCGGGCGAAGGGGGAGGGAAAACGGCTTGAAAAACGCGAGGTTGGTTAGCAGAGGGGGCTGCCCCCCGCCAACCCGGTGGGCGCTCAGTCGAGCTCGCTGGCCGAGCACACGCGATTGCGCCCGTTGGACTTGGCCCGGTACATCGCCTTGTCGGCCGCGTCGAGCAGCTCCTCGCGGCTGCAGCCGTGGGCCGGGTAGGCGGCGACGCCGATGCTGCAGGTTACCTGGAGGGTCACGCCGTCGCTCGCCTCGAAGGGCGTGGCCTCAACGGTATGGCGGATCCGCTCGGCGATCGTGAGGGCGACCTCCTCCTCGGTGTCGACCAGGATCACGGTGAACTCGTCGCCCCCGTAGCGGGCCACGGTATCGACCGTGCGCACGCACTGCAGCAGCACCTGGGCGAGCTGGCGCAGGGCCCCGGAGCCGACCAGATGGCCGTGTCGATCGTTCACCAGCTTGAAGCGGTCGAGGTCGAGGAACAGGACCGAGAGCGCGCTGCCGTACCGCTCGGCCCGGCGCACCTCCCGATCCGTGGCCTCGAGCAGGTAGCGGGCGTTGTACAGGTCGGTCACGTCGTCGACGAACGCCCGCTCGCGGGCCCGGTGGTACCGCTCGGCGTTCTGCAAGGCGACCGAGGCGAAGCTCGCCACGATGGCGGCACGCGTCACCGCATCGTCCGAGAACGGCTGCTCCGCGTCCACGATGCAGAAGAGCCCGGTCTCGGTGTCGTCGCCCCGGACCGGCACCACGAGCGCCTCGTGCACCGGCACCCGAGCCTCGCGGAGGGCGTCCACGAAGGGGCCGTCGGCATGGCGCGTGGGCCCGTCCTCGCCCTCCAGGGCCAGGCGCTTGCCTCGCACGAGCAGGTCGCGAAGCGGTGCCTCCGCCGCCTCGTCGATGCCGCGAGCGTGGAAGCCGTCCGAGCCGGGCAGGGACGAGCGCGCGTAGAGACAGAATCCGGCCCGGGCACCCATGGCCTGCACGACCAGGTCGAGGCCCACGGCGAACACGTCCTCCGGCTCGAGGCAGGACGTCAGCGTCTTGCACGCCTCGAAGACGCTCAGCTCGTCCTGCAGACGCCGGTTCTCGGCGAGGAGGCCACGGCGTGCCATCGTGCGCTCGGCGACCAGGATCAGGTCCGCGGCGCGCACGGGCTTCTGGAGGTAGTCGGCCGCGCCCATGCGAAGCGCCTCCACGGCGCTGTCGACGGAGGCGTGGGCCGTCATCAGGACGAAGTCCGTTCCCGGGTACTGGCGCCGCACGAGCTGCAGCAGCTCGAGACCGCTCAGCCCGGGCATCGAGAGATCCGAGAGCACGAGATCCGCCGGCTCGCGAGCCAGGGCCTCGAGCGCCTCCTGCGCATCCGCGCAGCCTTCGACCTCCGCTCGGGAGCACAGCACGTCCGTGGCCAGCTCCCGGTAGTAGCGGCTGTCGTCGACGACCAGAATACGAGGACGCGGACCGCCCTCGGCCATGAAGCCTCCCTCGAATCCCTTCAGCTTCCCGAAATCGGCGCTGCGGCCAAGCCCCTTGAGAAGGAGGGAGCTTCCCCGCGGGGAATCGATGGACGAGGTTGGGGCGTCTCTTGCCGGCACCGGGGCGGGGCCGGGGAGGGGGTGGCTGTTGCTTCCGCTCCTCGCTTCGAGGTGGGGCGAGGCGTTGGCCCCTGTGGCCAGGGACCGGGAGGCGTTGCACGACGAGGGCGCCGGGAAGCCAAGGAGACCAGCGGAGCGTGCCGTCACCCGCCCCCGGCCCGGTGCCCGCAAGAGACGCCCCGAAAGAAATCCCCGGCTCAGTGCCCAGCGTCCGCCAGCTCCAGGCTCTTCTTCGGCGTCACCGCCGCCCACGACCTACCAGCATCCTCCGAGCGCAGGACCATGCCGCGCTGGCCGACGATGTAGCCCGTGTCCCCCTGGAAGGAGACGTCGCGCATGAAGGTGAAGATGGTGCGGAAGATGGGGTCGGATGATTCCTGCCAGGTCTTGCCGCCGTCTCCGGTCAGCCGGATGAGCCCCTTCTCGCCCACGACCACCGCCTTCTCGCCGGAGAAGGGGTGGACCGAGAAGATCGCCTGCTTGCGGCCGATGTCCTCGTAGGTCCAGGTGCGACCCCCGTCGTGGCTGCGCAACACCACGCCGCCCAGGCCGGAGATGTAGCCGTCGTTCTCGTCGGCGAAGCGAACGCTGAAGAGGTAGGGGTTCTGGGCGATGGTCACCTCGATCTGCGGCTGGTCGGCGGTGCGGCCGTCGAAGTAACGCTTCAGGAACTCCGGATCGTCCTCGAGGAAGTCCTCGTAGTCCCAGGGCGGCGCGCCGCGGCGGCGGATGCGGTCCGACAGGACGCCGGCGTCCTCGATCGCGGACTGCACCTCCTGGGTGCGTGCCTCGATGATCTCGAACAGCGGGAAGGGATCCGACTCCTTGCCGAAGGCCCTCACCTCGGCCGCCGAGACCCGCGGCTGGATCGCGATGTTCAGGTGCTGCTGGTCGGCGATCTGCTGGGCAAAGTTGCCGATGGTCGCCTTGTCGTCGTCGGTGATCTCGATCGAGTTGTAGGCGAGAGGGATCGGGTCGACCTTCACCCCCGAGAGGATCTCGCCTCGCTCCCAGCTATCGGCGCCGTCCTCGCTCCGGAAGAGATAGGCGAACTCGCCGATGATCCAGCAGTGCTCGGAGTTCGAGGCCAGGCAGGAGACGTCGTTCAGCCCGACGTCCTCGAACACGGCCTCGCCGTTGCGCACGCGCTCCTGGTCGAAGATCGAGAGCCACACGAACTGGGGATGGGTCTCGTCGACGGTGAGCGAATCGTCACGCCAGGTCTTGCCGCCGTCCTTGGTGACGATGATCGTGCCCCACTCACCGACGGCCACGGCCCGCAGCGGATCGATGGCCTGCACCGAGAACAGGTGGACGCCCTGCTCGTCCTTCGGCGTGCTCTGCTGGCTCCAGGTCTGACCGCCGTCGTCCGTGTAGAGCACGAGGCCGAGCTGGCCGACCGCCCAGCCGACCTTGTCGTCGGCCATGCTGATGTCGTAGATCAGGCTCTTGGTGGGCGTCGTCGCCTTGCTCCAGCTCGCGCCACCATCGGTGCTGCGGTAGATCGCGCCCCAGTAGCCGGAAGCCAGCACGTTGTCACCGGACACGACCGACACCGCGAACAGATCGTCGAGGATGTCGATCTGGCCCGAGGCGGTACGCGGTTCGAAGTGGACCTCGTGACAGGCCACGCTGAACAGCAGGCTGGCGGCCAGCAGGGGGAGGACGCGGCGGTGGCGCATGGTCGTTGCCCTTTCGAACGGTGAGCCGGAGTGGCAGGACGGCCAGGATCTGGACGGAGCATGCTACCACGCCCCGCCCCAGGGGACACCAGCCGGCGCCCGACGGATTCGCCCGCAGCCGAACGTGAACGGGCCGGGACCCTGTGGGTCCCGGCCCGCACGGCGTTCGGCCGCTCGGCCCCGGGGGCCGAGCCGAGCCGGAGCCCCTAGCGGCCCTTGGTCAGGCGGCCGACGTCGATGTAGCGCCGGATCTTGCCCTTGCTCTTGAGCGGCGTGCCGTGGCTGCTCCAGAACTCGATCCGGTTGCCCGTGCCCGTCTGGACGTTCACGATCATGTCGCTGACCACGCGGATGTCCCGGGGCTCGGGCACCGCCTCCCAGCCCGCGTACCACCTGCCCTCCGGCTTGTCCGCGTCGCCCGGGAGGTTGTCCTCACTCCAGCGGTGGTTGTGGGTGATGATCTTCCACAGCTCGTTCTTGCGGTCGTAGGCGAAGGAGTAGAGTGGCGTGTAGGTCTGCTGGTCGATGTAGATGTCCTTGTGGTGGTACGGGTGGTCCGCGTTGTTCGGCACGAAGCGGATCTTGTAGGCCTTGCGCAGCTCCCAGCGGTCGTCCGCGTAGGAGAGCCCATAGGGACCGAAGTTGTGGTCCTCGGAGTAGGGATAGGGCTCCACCCTCGAGTTCATCGGAGCCAGGATCTCGGCTTCGCCGAGGCACTCCCACTCGTACTGGGGCACGATGCCGGAGAAGCTGCGCAGGTCGTCGAAGGTGAAGTCCGTCCCCGAGACCGCGTCGGTCCGCTGGGCCGAGGAGACCCGGCGCACGCGCCGCAGCGTCGGCACGTAGACCCAGGTGTCGTCGTTCTTGGTCTGGGCCTCCGGGTTGTCCGACTCCTTGTAGCGGTAGGTCATGAGCATGATGCCGCGGGCGTCGAAGGGCGCGTCGACCTCGACCCCGAAGGCGGTCTTGCGCTTCTCGCCCCGGAAGAGATCCCCGTTGTCCTTGTCGAGGATCTCCTTCTCGACCCGGTGCGAGAGCACGATCGTCTTCGACGTCCCGTCGTAGTAGAGCGGCAGCTCTTCGCCGCGATCCCAGTAGGAGTAGTGGTACTGGGAGTTCGCCCCGTCGCCCTCCCACTGGTAGTCGAAGTTCCAGATGATCTTCTTGCCGGCGTCCGGGTCGCCCTTGCAGTCGATCTTCTCCGGGAAGGGGCGACCAGCAGTGAAGCTGGCGAGGCTGGCCTCGGGCCCGAGCTTGGCCTGGCCCTTGTAGCGCTCGGTGGCGGCCGAATAGGCCGGGGCCTCGCTGTAGTCACGATGGAAGGGACCGATCTCGAGCTGCATCCCCTCGTAGAAGAAGAAGTCCCGGTTGGCCCAGAACTCCTCCGGAAGGAACGGCTTGAGCGACTCCACCTTGTCGTTGGTGATGACGTCGCCTTCGGCGAAGGTGGGTGCGCCGGCCGACGTGTCCTCCTGGGCCGAGGCAACGAGAGGCAGCCCGAGGGCCGCGCACAGGACGATCAGGAAACGGGTCATGTGAGTCCCCCTTTGGTGGACGGAGGGGCAGCGGGCACCTCCGCCCGGGTTCAACCTACCAGAGGGACCCCTCGCGTGGTGGATCCGTTTCGCGGCCACTAGCGTCCTGCGCGACATGCAGCGGCCCGACCAGCTCCCCCACCCGACGCTCGGCGAGCGCATCGCCGCAGGGCTCGGGCAGCTGGCGCGTGTGACGGGCCTCACGGCCCTTGCCGGATGGCTGCGCCTGGCCGGGAAGGCGCGTGCGGGTGCGATCCCCGCCGCGCTTCCGTCGCTCCTCGGCCGGCTGAAGGGTCCCTTTGCAAAAGTGGGCCAGCTCGCCGCAGTGCGGGTCGATGCCCTCGACCCGGCCACACGGGAAGCGCTCGTCTCCCTGCGTGACGAGGTTCCCGCTGTACCGTTCTGGCGCATCCGCCGGGTGATCGAACGTGAGCTCGGCGCTCCCCTGGCCCGCCACTTTGCCGCCGTCGACCCGGAGCCGGTGGGCGCCGCCTCCATCGCCCAGGTGCATCGGGCACGGCTACTGAACGGCCGGACGGTCGTGATCAAGGTGCAGTATCCCTGGCTGGCCCGTTCGGTCGGCGTGGACCTGGCGATCCTCCGGCACGTCCTGGGGCGTGTGGCGCCGTCCGATCGGGCCGGCGCCGCCTTCGCCGAGTTCGCCCGCGGCTACCGCAAGGAGCTCGATTTCACCCGCGAAGCCGCCATGGCGGCGGAGATCGCCGCCAACCTCTCGGCCGACGTCAGGCTCCTGGTCCCCGAGGTGCTGGCGCCGCTCTCCACCCGGCGGGTTCTGACCATGCTCGAGGTACCCGCCCTCTCCCTCCAGGACCCGGCGGCCCTGGCCGCTCGCGGCATCCCCATGGCCCCGGTCCTGGAGACGATCGTCGCCGCCTACGCCAAGCAGATGTTCGTCGACGGCCTCTTCCACGCGGATCCCCATCCGGGCAACCTCTTGGTGGTCGACGAGCCCGAGGCGACCCAGCACCCCCGCGTCCTGTTCGTCGACTTCGGGCTCTCGGAGCGCCTCGACCCCACCCTCCGCCGCGAGGTGCGACAGGGCATCTACGCCCTCCTCCAGAACGACCTCGAGGGTTTCCTCGCCGGCATGGAGCGCATGGAGATGATCGCGCCCGGCGGCCGGCCCGCCGTCCAGGCGGCCGTCGCCTCGATGTTCGAGCGGATTCGCGGCGAAGAGGGCGGACCCACCGCGATGAGCAGCGACCGGGTCCTCGCCCTGAAGGACGAGGCGAGCGCGCTCCTGTTCGAGACGCCGGGGCTCACGCTCCCGGTTCCTCTTCTCCTGTTCGCGAAGACGCTTTCCTATGTGTTCGCACTGGGGCGGGAGGTGGCGCCGGACGTCGACCTGATGCGGCTCACCGTGCCCTTCTTGCTGCGCTTCCTGGCCGAGAAGGAGGAGTAGAGGCGGCCGGCGCCCTACCCCTCCCCGTCGCCCGCCAGCCGCAGCCCCTGGAGGCGGATGAAGCCGGTGGCGTCGGCCTGGACGTAGGTGTCGGCCTCGCCGGCGTCTTCGAAGCTGGAGAGGGCTTCGGAGTAGAGGGAGACGGGGGAGCGGCGGCCGGTGACCTGCAGGCCGCCCTTGTACAGGCGGATGCGGGCTTCGCCGGTGACGTTGTGCTGGGACTGGTCGAGAGCGGCGCGCAGGAAGTCCATCTCCGGGGAGAACCAGAAGCCGTTGTAGATCAGCTCGGCGAAGCGGGGCATCAGCCGGTCGCGCTCGTGCATGACCTCGCGGTCGAGGGTGATCGACTCGACGGCGCGATGGGCAGCGTGGAGCAGGGTGCCGCCCGGGGTCTCGTACACGCCGCGGGACTTGAGGCCGACGAAGCGGTTCTCGACCAGGTCGACCCGGCCGACGCCGTGGGCGCCGGCCAGCTGGTTGGCGCGCTTGAGCAGGGCGGCGGGGCCGAGGGTGTGGCCGTCGAGGCTCACCGGGCGTCCGCCCTCGAAGCCCACGACGACCTCGGCAGCCGTATCGGGGGCGTCCTCGGGGTTGGTGGTCATCACGAACATCGATTCGTCCGGCGCCCGCCACGGGTCCTCGAGCATGCCGCCCTCGAAGGAAGTGTGCAGCAGGTTCCGGTCGATCGAGTAGGGCTTCTTCACGGTGGCGGTGACCGGGATGCCGTGCTTCTGGGCGTAGGCCATGCAGTCCGTGCGCGAGCGCAGGTCCCACTCCCGCCACGGTGCGATCACGGTGAGGTCGGGCCCCAGGGCGCGATAGGCCAGCTCGAAGCGCACCTGGTCGTTGCCCTTGCCGGTGGCGCCGTGGGCGACCGCGTCGCAGCCCGTCTCCCGCGCCACCTCCACGTGGTGCTTGCCGATCACGGGCCGGGCGAGGGCGGTGCCGAGCAGGTAGGTGCCCTCGTACAGGGCGTTGCCCTGGATGGCGGGATAGACGTAGTCCCGCACGAACTCCTCGCGCAAATCGCGGATCACGCAGTCGACGGCTCCGCTGGCCTTGGCCTTGTCCGGCAGGCCCGCGAGCTCCTCCTCCTGGCCGACGTCGGCACAGTAGGCGACCACCTCGCAATCGTACGTCTCGATGAGCCAACGGAGGATGACCGAGGTGTCGAGTCCGCCGCTGTAGGCGAGGCACACGCGTCGCACGGATCGCTCCGTCATGGTCGTTCTCCTCGGGCCGCGGAGACACCCGCTTGGGTCGGGTCCTCCGGTGGCAAACCGTCGGAGTCTAACGGAGGCCCGCGGGGCCGGTCACCGTCCCCGTTCCGGGAGACGGGGCGCGGATCAGTGTCCCCGGTCGGGGACGCGCAGCACCGTGGTGCGGCCGAGGCGCGGGTGGACGTAGCCGTGGACCTGCGCACCGAGGGCGACCAGGCGATCCGCGAGGCCGCCCTCCTCCTCGAAGGGCGTATCGAAGCTCCCCTCCCGGGCCGTCTCGCACAGCGACACCACCAACGGGCTGGCGTCGGCCTCGTCCAGCCGGCGAACGCCGAGGGTGATCCGGGCGGGGGCGGCAGCCGTCGCGAGGCGGGCCTCGACCATTCCGCGCAGTGCGGCTTCGAGGCCGGGACCGTCCCCCCCGAAGCCCGCCAGGGTGGTAGGGGCAAGGAGCTGGAGCTGCGTGCCGCACGCCCCGGCGCGCTCCGCCACCGCGTCGGCCACCTGCCGGACGACCTGGGCGGGATCGAAGGGCTCGCTCCGCATCTCGGGCTGCTTGCCCGCCAGGACCGTGGAGATCTCGTCGAGGCTCTTGCGCAGGCGCTCGATGCCGCGCAACGCCTCCTCCAGCCGGGCGCGGTGACCGGGGTTGCGGCGGCCGCCGGTCTCCTCCAGGAGCATCTCGAGGCACCCCGCCAGCTCGTCGATCGGGCGGTCGAGCTCGCGGCGCGCGCGCATCAGCTGCTCGCCGCCGGGCTGCTCCTCGGTGAGCAGCACGACGACGCCGACCTGCTCGCCCTGGCTCGCGATGGGTGAGACCACCGCGCACCAGCCGACGCCGACTGCGTCCCGGATGCGGCAGCGGACGCTGGCGCCCTCCGCGCAGACGGAGGCAACGGCGCGCAGCATGGCCTCGCGGGCGCCGCCCTCGAACAGCTCGGCCAGGGGCGTCCCCAGCACGAGCTCCCCGTCGACGCCGAAGCAGCGTTCGAAAGCCGGGTTGAGATGGACGGCGTTGGCGTCCGGATCGCCGACCAGGACCGGCGAATCCATGTGGTCGATGAGCGCTGCGTCACTCAATCCCGGACTCCGACGATGCCGGACTCGAGCAGGCGTCCGAGGGTGTGATAGGTCTCGAAGGGGTCCATCCCGCTCACCGCCACCAGGTCCTCGACCGGCGTCTGGCCGTCGATGCGGGAGATCAGGAAGCCCGCGCCGGGGGGCAGGTTGAACTTCATGAGCTCCTCGCCGGCCACCTCGACGATCGGGACGGAGGAGACCGAGCCGACGCGCATGATCACGTCGTCCACCAGGTGGGTGCGCAGCAGCTCGATCAACGCCAGGCTCTCGAGCTCGCTGGCGACGTCCATCGAGGTCGTCGTGAGGAGCTGGTAGGCGTCGTCCACGAGACCACCCGAGAGGAGCTCCAGGGCTTCCTCGCGCAGCTCCTCGGCGTCGAGCTCGGCGGGCGGCTGGCAGCCCGGCCCGGCGGCGTCGGAATCGGGCCCGTCGTCCTGCACCGCCAGGGCGGGCGTGGGCGACTCGCCCATCTGGGCGAGGTAGTCCAGGGCCGCCTCGTGATTGGGCGCGATGGCCAACACCTGCAGCCAGCACTCGACCGCCTGGTTCCGCTCGCCCGCGGCCATGTGATCCAGGCCCTGGGCCAGCAACCGGGACACGGACCTGGGAGCGCCGTCGCTCATTCCTACTCCTTGACGCCGATCTGCGTCGACCCGATCTCCTTCAACTGGACCTCGTAGAGCTCCTGCTCCTCGATGATCTGCTGGATCTCGTCGTCGGAGAGGGTCCCGGTGGCGTTCACCGTGATCGACTGCTCCTTGCCGGTCATCGTGTCGCGCGCCGAGACGCTGACGATGCCGTTCGCATCGATGTCGAAGGAGACGTCGATCTCCGGCTCGCCCTTGCGGGCCGGCCGGATCCCGCCGAGCACGAACTCGCCCAGGAGATCGTTCTCGGCCGCCGTCTCGCTCTCACCCTGGAGGACGCGGATCTTCACCGCCGACTGGTTGTCGCGGGTCGTCGTGAAGATGTGGCTCTTGCAGACCGGCACCGTGGTGTTGCGCTCGATCAGCCGCGCGAAGTGTCCGCCGAAGGTGGCGATGCCCAGGGAGAGCGGCGTCACGTCGAGCAGAAGCAGGTTGTCGTCCTCGGACACCAGCGTCTCGCCCTGGATGGCCGCGCCGATGGCGACCACCTCGTCCGGGTTCACGCCCTTGTGGGGGCGCTTGCCGAAGTACTCGGCGACCCGGTTCTGGACCAGGGGCGCGCGGGTCTGGCCACCGACCAGGATGACCTGGTCGATCTGGTCCCGCGTGACGGCCGCGTCCTGCATGCACTGCTCGACGGTCTTGAGCGTGCCCTCGACGATGTCGGCCACCAGGCCCTCGAGGGTCTCCCGATCGAGCTCCACCGAGAGGTGGCGCGGGCCCGAGTCATCGCTGGCGATGAAGGGCAGGTTGATCTCGGCGCCCTCCCGGGAGGAGAGATCGCACTTCGCCTTCTCGGCCGCGTCCTTCAGCCGCTGCAGCGCCATGGCGTCGCCGCGCAGGTCGATGCCCTCCTGCTCCTGGAAGCGCTGGAGAAGGTGGTCGACGATGCGCCGGTCGAAGTCCTCGCCGCCGAGGAAGGTGTTGCCGGCGGTGGCGATCACCTCGACCACGCCGTCGCTCATCTCGAGGATCGAGATGTCGAAGGTGCCGCCGCCCAGGTCGTAGATGGCGACCTTCTCCTCCTCGTTGCGGTTGAAACCGTAGGCCAGCGCCGCCGCGGTGGGCTCGTTCAGGATGCGCAGCACGTCCAGGCCGGCGATCTTGCCCGCGTCCTTCGTGCACTGGCGCTGGGCGTCGTTGAAGTAGGCGGGGACCGTGATCACCGCTTCCTGGACGGGCTCGCCCAGGTACTCCTCCGCGACCCGCTTCATCTCGCGCAGGATGAAGGCCGAGAGCTCCGGACAGGTGAAGGTCTTGCCGGAGACCTCGACCCGCACGTCCTCGTTCGGCCCCTCGACGATGGCGTAAGGCGTGACGTCGATCGCCCGCTGCACTTCGTCCGAGTCGAAGCGGCGACCGATCAGCCGCTTCGCGGCGTAGACCGTGCTTGGCGCGTTGGTGATCGCCTGGCGCTTGGCCAGGTGCCCGACGAGACGCTTGCCGTCCTGGGTGATCGCGAACATCGACGGCGTTGTCTTGTAGCCGCCGGCGTTGGGGATCACGCTGGGCTGCCCGTTCTCCAGCACCGCGACGCAGGAGTTGGTCGTTCCCAGATCGATTCCGATGACATGACCCATGGGTCCCCTCCAGAAGCGAACGCGTCAGAGCGTCCGCAATTCCGCTTTCGCTTCCTTGTCGTTGGGATCGAGACGGACAGCCGTCTCCAGCTCACGTTTGGCGTTGGCCGTGAGATCGGCCGCTTTGTAGATCTGCCCGAGCACCCGGTGGTACTCGCCGCTCTCCGGCTCCAGCTCGCAAGCAGAGGAAGCCAGCTCCTTCGCCTTGCGCAGGTCTCCGATCGCCTGCCAGGCGATCTTGGCCGCCCGGAAGGCCAGCTCGGCGTCGAATGGGCGGAAGTGGCACGCCTCCTCGAGCGCCTCGAAGGCCTCCTTGTAGTCGCGGAGGTCGAGGGCGGCGTCCGCCGTGCGCGTCAGGTGCTTGGCCCGCTCTTCGTGGGCCTTGCGCTGCACCTTCACGAACTCCTCGCGGTAGACCTCGTTGGAGGGGTCGAAGGCCATGGCGAGGCGCACCGAGCCCGCCGCCTCGAGCCACCGCTCGCTGCGGAAGGCGCTCATGCCGGACTCGAAGAAGGTCTTGGCCTTCTGCTTGCGCTCCTGCTTGACCTTGTGGTGGCCGTGGAGGCCGGACATGCGCCGCCGCAGCCGGCGCGCGGCCTCGGTGCTCGACATGCGCGGCTTGGCGGGCTCGGCGGAATCGGCGGGGGGCCCGGCGGACGGCACTCCCGACGGCTTCGGCGCCGCCTTCGCGCGGGCCTTCTCGCCCCGCTGCACCTCCGCACGGGTGGCCGGATCCGACAGCAGCTCGTAGGCCTCGAGCAGCTTCTTGAAGCAGGTCTCCACCAGGGGCTCGAAGTCGCCCAGGTTCTTGCGGAAGTAGCGATCCGGGTGGAAGCGCTTGGACTTCTGGAAGTAGGCCTTCTTGATCGCGCGGTCGTCCGCGTCGACGGCCACGCCCAGGAGCTCGTGGTACGGGCGATCGAGGCCGTTCGCGAACTCGATCAGCTCTTCCTGGACCTTGGGGTCCAGATCGAGCGACGAATCCACCTCGACGTCGAACGAGCCGGTCTTCATGAGCTCGCGACGCGGTGCCTGGACGCCACCCGAAGACAAACCTGTTTCCCCCGATCCCCATCGATCCGGCCTGGCGTCCCCACGCCGACCGGTCCGTCCCCTGGGAGACGGCCACAGGTTCCATCGGCGGGGCATGGGGGGAAGCTGAGGGGTTCCTCGGGGAACCCGAGCGATTCCCTGGGCCTCGGCGGCGAGCTACCCGTCGCAGGGACATCCCCGAGGGGCCCCCATCGGGTCGGCGAGGCCCCTAGCGGGTCAGCAGGGTGCCGACTCCCCCGTCCGTGAAGACCTCGAGCAGGATCGCGTGCAGCACCCGGCCGTCGATGATGTGGGTGCGAGCCACCCCTCCCCGCAGGGCACGGAGGCAGCACTCGACCTTCGGGATCATGCCGCCCTGGATGGTGCCCTCGTCCATGTGCTTCTGGACCTCGGTCTCGGTGAGCTGGTGGATCAGCTGCTCCTGGGCGTCCAGCACGCCGTCGACGTCGGTGAGCAGGATCAGCTTCTCGGCGTGGAGGGCCTCGGCGATGGCGCCGGCGGCTTCGTCGGCGTTGACGTTGTGGGTCAGGCCCTCGTCGTCGGCCCCGATCGGCGCGATCACGGGGACGTAGCCGGCCTCGGCCACCGCTCGGATCGGGTCCGGGTCCACGGCGATCACCTCGCCCACCCGACCGAGGTCGACGCCCTCCTGGCGCTTGCGTCGGACCCGCAGGATGCCGGCGTCGGTTCCGGTGAGGCCGATGGCGCGGCCGCCGCCCCGGCCGATCAGGGCCACGATCTCCCGATTCACCCGGCCGCCGAGGACCATCTCGACCACCTCCATGGTGGCGTCGTCGGTGACCCGCAGGCCCTGCTCGAAGCGGGTGGGGATGTCGAGGCGCTCGAGGGTGGCGCCGATCTGCGGGCCGCCGCCGTGGACCAGCACGGGCTTCACGCCGATGTACTTGAGCAGCACCACGTCGACGGCGAAGGAGGCACGCAGCTCCTCGTCGGTCATGGCCGCGCCGCCGTACTTGATCACGACGGTCTTGTCCCGGAAGCGCCGGATGTAGGGCAGCGCCTCGATCAGAACCTCGGCCTTGTCGATCAGGGCCTGGACCACGTCAGCTCCCTGCGCCGCCGGCCTGGGCTTCCCGCCGGGCGACGGCGACCTCTTCGATCGTCTCGAGGAGCGAACGGTACAGGAGCACGTTGCGCACGGCCGCGGAAAGGCAGGCGGTCAGCACCTCGCCCACCTCCGGTGTGGCGTCCTCCGCCCGCTCCGGGAAGACCCGGTAGACGCCGAGGGACTTACCCCGGAAGCGCAGGGGGCCGCACAGGAGGGGTCGGACGTCGCCGCTCTCGGGCGTATCGACCTCGGGCTCGAAGCGCGGATCCACCGCCGGATCCGGCGATGCGACGGGACGCCCGGAGTCGAGGGCGGCCCCCGTGAGCCCCCGGGATGCGTCCAGGCGCGGCCGATCCGAAGCGACGCCGCCGTCCCACTGGGCCTCGCGCTGCAGCGTGCCGCCCTCGGGCAGCGCCAGGAAGAGCGAGACCGGGGCCGCGGCCAGGAGCTCTCCGACCGGGCGCAAGGCCGCTTCGAGGATGCGGCCGGGCTCGACCTCGGCGGTGAGAGCCTCGTTGATCCGCTGGGCCAGGGCCACCTGGCGCAGGGCCTCCGGAGGCGCATCGCCCGCCGGCCGGTCGGCGGCGGCCCGTTCCGGAGCCGCCTCGGCTCCGGGGGCGAGGGCGGCGGCGGCCCGGTCGGCGAGGATGCGGAGGATCGGCGCCGCGGCTTCGTCGAAGCCGGGGCCCGCCACCGGGTCGGCGACGCACAGGAGCCCGGCCAGCCCGTCTCCACTCTCCACCGGCGCGACGGCGAAGGCGCCGGTCCTGTAGCGCTCCGGGCGCGCCCAGGCCGCGAAGCGCTCGTCGGCGGCCAGGTCGTCCACGAGGGCGCTCTCGCTGCGCTCGGCCAGCCAGCCGGCGATCCCCTCGCCCAGGGCGATGGGCTCCATCTCTGAGAGCGGCGCCTTCGCACCGACGGCGGCGACCACGCGAAGGTCCGAGCCCGCCGGATCGCGCGCGAGGAGGGAGGCGCGATCGGCACCCAACACCTCGGCCGCCGCCGCCGCGATCGCCTCGGGCGTCGGGGCGCCGCCCAGCCCGGCGAGGCATTGCTGCAGCCGCTCGACCTGCTCCCCCAGCCAGGCGCGGGCGACGGACAGGTCGAAGGTCTCGGCGGCCCGACGCACGGCGAGCAGCAGCTCTTCTTCGTGGATCGGCTTCGCCAGGTAGTCGCAGGCGCCCAGGCGCAGCGCTTCGAGCACGTACTCCTGATCGGTGTGGGCGGAGAGGATGATCACTCGGAGGTCCGGCCGGAGCTCACGGAGGCGGCGGAACACCTCGATGCCGTGAAGGTCCGGGAGCTGCAGATCGAGGATGCAGACGCCCAGCGTCGCGTCGGCAGCCTCCTCCAGGGCCGAGCCGCCGTCGCCCACCGAGACCAGATCGAAGCCCTCGGCGTCGAGCACGTCGCGGATCGCCTCGCGGAAGAACCGCTCGTCGTCCACCACCAGTACGCGGGTCTGGCTCACCGATCGCCCCCCTTCAGAGGATATAGCGGGAGAGGTCTTCGTCCTGCACCAGCCCGGAGAGCCGCTCCTCGACGAAGGCCCGGTCCACCCGCACGTGGCTCCCGGCCCGGTCGGGCGCGTCGAACGACACCTCGTCGAGCACGCGCTCGAGGAGGGTGTGGAGGCGGCGCGCGCCGATGTCGTCGGTGCGCTCGTTCACCGTGGCGGCGATCTCGGCGAGGGCTTCGACGCCGTCGTCGGTCACCTCGAGCCGGACGCCTTCCGTCTCCAGGAGCGCCGTGTACTGGCGCACCAGCGAGTTGCGCGGCTCGGTGAGGATCCGGACGAAGTCATCCCGGGTGAGGCTCTGCAGCTCGACGCGAATGGGGAAGCGACCCTGGAGCTCGGGAATCAGGTCCGAGGGCTTCGCCACGTGGAAGGCGCCGGCGGCGACGAACAGGATGTGGTCCGTGCGCACCGGGCCGTGCTTGGTCTGCACCGTGGAGCCCTCGACGATGGGCAGCAGGTCCCGCTGCACGCCCTCGCGGGAGACGTCGGGGCCGCCGGCCCGAGCGCCCTCCCCTCCCGAGGCCACCTTGTCGAGCTCGTCGATGAACACGATGCCGGCCTGCTCCACCCGCTCCACGGCGAGCTCACGCACCCGGTCCATATCGACCAGCTTGCCGGCTTCCTCGGCGGTGAACACCTCGAGGGCGGCGGGCACCTTGAGCCTTCGCACCTTCGTCTTCCCGCCGAACAGGCCCCCGAGCATGTCCTTGAACTGGACGCCCATCTCCTCCACGCCCTGGGGCGTGAAGACGGACATGGTCGGCGCGCCGCCGCCGTCGGCGACCTCGACGTCGATCTCCCGCTCGTCGAGCTTGCCCTCGCGCAGCCAGCGCCGGAGCTTCTCGCGGGTCTCGCCGGTCTCCGTCGGGGGCACGGGCGCGTCGGGCGCCGGCACCCCGGGCTCGGGCATCGGAAACGCAGCGGGGCCCGGGGCCGGCGGGGGGAGCAGCGCGTCGAGCACCCGCTCCTCCGCGCGCTCCTCGGCCTTGGCGACAACCGAGCGCTTCTCCTCTTCGGTCACGAGCTGCACCGCCAGGTCGGCCAGATCCCGCACGATCGACTCGACGTCCCGCCCGACGTAGCCGACCTCGGTGAACTTCGACGCCTCCACCTTGAGGAAGGGCGCCTGGGCGAGCTTGGCCAGGCGCCGGGCGATCTCCGTCTTCCCGACGCCGGTGGAGCCGATCATGATGATGTTCTTCGGCGCGATCTCCTCACGCAGCTCCTCCGGCACCTGCTGGCGCCGCCAGCGGTTGCGCAGGGCGATGGCGACCGCGCGCTTCGCCTCGTGCTGGCCGACGATGTAGCGGTCGAGCTCCGAGACGATCTCCCGCGGCGTGAAGGCGTGTCCCCCGTTCACGGCAGGGTCACCACGGAGATCTGGTCGTTGGTGTAGATGCAGATCTCCGCCGCGATCTCGAGGGCGCGGCGAGCCACCGCCTCCGCGCCGACGTCGGGACGATCGGCGAGGGCGCGGGCCGCGGCCAGGGCGTAGGCGCCGCCGGAGCCGATGGCGGCGATGCCGTCGTCGGGCTCGATCACCTCGCCGTTGCCAGACACCACCAGCACGCCGCTGGCGTCGCCGACCAGGAGCATCGCCTCGAGGCGACGCAGCATGCGGTCGGTGCGCCACTCCCGGGCGAGCTCCACCGCCGCCCGGCGCACATTGCCGGGATGGGCCTCGAGCTTGGCCTCGAGGCGCTCGGAGAGCGCCAGGGCGTCGGCCACTCCGCCGGCGAAGCCGAAGACGGCGCGCCGCTCGGCCGCCTCGCGCACCTTCTGGGCGCCGTGCTTCATGATCGTGTCGCCGACGGTCACCTGCCCGTCGGAGGCCATGGCGATGCAGCCGTCCTTGACGACGCCGATCACGGTGGTCGAGCGGGTCTCGCTCATGGTCGTGCACTCCCGCGGCGCCGCCCCCGCTTCCCGCGGGCCCTGGGATGGGCCTCGTCGTAGACCTGCATCAGGTGCTCGGCGGAGACGGCGGTGTACTTCTGGGTCGTGGAGAGGCTGGCGTGGCCCAGCAGCTCCTGGATGGCGCGCAGGTCCGTGCCCATGTCGAGGAGATGGGTCGCATAGCTATGGCGCAGCCGGTGGGGGTGGATGCGTCCGCCGAGACTGGCCAGCCGGGCGCGGCGCGCCAGACGTCGGCGCACGTCGCGGGCGCCGAGCCGACGCGGCGGCTCGCCCTTGCGCACCCGCAGCGACGTGAAGAGCGGCTCCGAGAGCACGCCCTGGCCGCGACGCGGGTCGAGCCACGCGCGCAGCGCCTCGCGGGCCGCGCTCGGCAGCGGCACCACGCGTTCCTTTCCGCCCTTGCCCCAGACCCGCACCTCGCCACGGTGCAGGTCTACGTCCCGCACGTCGAGGGCCACCAGCTCTCCGACCCGCAGCCCCGCCCCGTAGAGGAGCTCCGCGATGGCGCGATCCCGCGGCGCCGCGGGCCCTTCGTCCTCGTCGGACGCGTCCATCAGGTGCTGGCAATCATCGACCGCAAGGGGCGAAGGCAGGCCGCGCGGGGCGCGCGGCGTCGGAATGCCGAGGCTCGGATCCGCCGCGCGCTCCCCCTCCCGCACCAGGAAGCGGAAGAAGCAGCGCAGGGAGGCGAGCTTGCGGCCGAGGGTGGTCGGCGCCAGGGCGGCATGGCGATCGGCGAGGAAGGCGCGCACGTCGTCCGGCCGAGTCCGCTCGGGACGGCTCCGAGGCCCGAGGGCCAGGGCGAGCTGCCGGACGTCCGAGAGGTACGCCCGCACCGTGTGGTCCGAGAGCCCGCGCTCTCCGCGCAGGTGGCGACCGAAGGCGTCGATGCACGCGTCCCAGCTCACGCCGCGTCCTTCGCCCCGCCGATCGCGGCGCGGAAAGGCTCGAGCGCTTCGAGAGCGCGAGCGGTGAGACGCCCGTTCTTCTCGCGCTTCTTCATGCGCTTCGTCCCGTTCAGCGGGGGAAAGAGCCCGAAGTTGACGTTTGTGGGCTGGAAGTCCGACTTCGCCTCCCGCAGATGGCCGAGAAGCGCCCCGTGGGCCGTGCTCGGGTGAGGTTGGGGCGCGGGCGCGCCGCGGGCGGCGGCCCCGGCGAACACGCCGCCCAGGAGACCGAGCGCGGCCGACTCCACATAGCCCTCGACGCCAGCCATCTGCCCGGCGACGAACAGGCCGGGACAAGCGCGTAGCTCGAGGCTCTCGCTCAGCTGCTGAGGCGCGTTCAGGAAGGTGTTGCGGTGCACCGAGCCGAAGCGCGCGAAGACGGCCTCGCCCATGCCCGGCAGGCTGCGGAAGATGCGCTTCTGCTCGCCGATGCGGAGCTTGGTCTGGAAGCCCACCAGGTTGAAGAGGACGCCGCGTTTGTCCTCCTGGCGAAGCTGCACCACCGCGAAGGGCCGCCGGCCCGTGCGCGGATCCACCAGACCCACCGGCTTCATCGGCCCGTAGGCCAGGGTGTCGGGGCCGCGGCGCGCCATCTCCTCGATCGGGAGGCAGCCGTCGAAGTAGAGGGCCGCCTCGAAGCGGTGCAGGGGCACCGTGTCGGCGGCGAGCAGGGCCTCGACGAAGACCCGGTAGGCGGGCTCGTCCAGGGCGAGGTTCAGGTAGTCGCCCTCGCCGTCCTCCCAGCGGGAGGCGCGGAAGGCGACGGCTGCGTCCACGGAATCGGCGTAGACGATGGGCGAGATGGCGTCGTAGAAGTAGAGGGACTCCTCCCCGACCCGCGCCTGCAGCGCGGCAGCCAGGGGGTCGGAGGTGAGGGGGCCCGTCGCCAGCACGGTCGGCCGGTGATCGGGTAGCGAGGTCACTTCCTCCCGGCGCACCTCGATGGCCGGATGGCTCTCGAGCCGCTCGGTGATCCGCTTCGAGAACTCGAGCCGATCCACGGCCAGCGCGCGGCCGGCGGGCACCGCCGTCTCGTCCGCCGTGCGCATCACCAGCGAACCCAGCCGCCGCATCTCCTCCTTCAGGAGGCCGACTGCGTTGCCGGTGCCGCTCGCCCGGAAGGAGTTGCTGCACACCAGCTCGGCGAACTCCGGGCTCTGGTGGGCCGGCGAATACTGCACCGGCTTCATCTCGTAGAGGCGGACGCGCAGACCGCTGCGGGCGAGCTGCCAGGCAGCCTCGCTCCCGGCCAGGCCGGCACCCACCACGACGACGTCCACGGCCACTGGCCCTCCCGCGCTGCCCCGCGCGTGACGCCGGAATGTAGCCGCCGCGGAAGGTGACGCCCCGAGGGGCGCCGGCGCTCAGCTCCGGGGGCCCAGCGCCCTCCAGCGCCCGTCCCGATCCCGGGCGACCCGGCCGCCCAGCTCGAGCTCGAGCAGGGGACCCGCCAGCTCCGGTAGCCCGAGGCGCAGCGCCCGCGCCAGTTCCTCGCGGGTGCGCGGACGTGCCACCAGGCTGGCGAGGATCCGTCCCTCGATGGCGCCAGCCGGCCCCGGAGCCCGCTGCTCGTCCCGTCCGGCGGGCAGACCCAACGCCACCAGCACGTCGGCGGCGCCCTCCACCAGGCCGGCCCCCTCGCGCAAGAGCTGGTGCGGACCGCGGCTGGTGGGTGCGTCGACCGGTCCCGGCACCGCGAACACGTCGACGCCCTGGTCCGCGGCGTGACGCGCCGTCGTGAGGGAGCCCGAGCGAAGCCGCGCCTCCACCACGATCACCGCCTCCGAGAGCGCGCTGATCAACCGGTTGCGCAGGGGGAAGTGGGGCGCCCGGGGCGGCGCGCCGAGGGGAAGCTCGCTCACCACGCCGCCGGACCCGGCGATGCGTCCCGCCAGGCCGCGGTGGCTGGCCGGGTACACCCGGTCGGGGCCGCAGGCCTGGAAGGCCAGCGTGACGCCGCCGGCGTCGAGCGCCCCCTCGTGGGCCGCCCGGTCGATGCCCCGCGCGAGGCCCGACACGATCACGAGGCCCGCCTCCGCCAGCCGCCCGGCCAGTCGCGCTGCGATGTCCCGGCCGGGGGCGGTGGCCGCCCGGGCGCCGACCATGGCCACGGCACGGGCCGAGAGCAGCGCCGGAAGCCCCCGCACCGCGAGGACCGGCGGAGCATCGGCGAGACGCCGCAGCCGCGGGGGATAGGCCGGCGACGTCCACGGCACCAGCACGACGCCGCCCCGCGACAGCCGCGCCCTCGCCTGCGCGACGTCGTCGGGCGCCAGCAGGCGGGCGTCGGGGGTGCGGGCGAGCAGTGCTTCCGGCGAGGCCCCGGCCCGGAACGCCGCGGCCGCGAGCTCGGGCGCGAAAGCGAAGCGGGCCTGCACCGAGAGCCACAGGCGCAGCTCTTCGCGCGTCTCGGGGCGGCTGTCGGCCGGGTCGAGGGGGCCGGGCGATCCGGAGGCGAAAGGGTCCACGGGCGAGGGCTCCCGGGACCGGGCGGGCAGAGCCTACCGAAACGAGAAGAGCCGGCCCGTCCGGGCCGGCTCTTCCTTCGTTCGATCTGGGAGCGTGACTACGGGTTCACGTCGGGCGAGCCGCGGAAGCGGTCGCCACGGGAGAGCTCCGTGATGGTGTGGGTGACGACGGCCACCGACGCCTCGTCCTGCACGTCCACCACGAGCAGCTTCGCCACCACGTGGTCCGGCAGCGCCACGCGCTCCGCCTTGACGGCGTCGATACCGTCGTTCATCGGGCGGTATACCTCGAGGGGACTGCCGACGGCGAGGCCGTGCTGACGACCCCGGTCGAGGTAGACCACGTCGGTGCTGCCCATCTCGAGGCGCCGCGACGGCGTGTGGACCACCAGGCCCTCCACCTGCGGCATCGGGCCGACCTCGATCTCCGCCGTGCGCGGCCGGCGCGGCAGCAGGCCGTCGCCGCGACGGACCTCGGAACGGGACAGGCGGATCGTGGCCCAGGAGCTCTCGGGGTGGACCTCCGTCACCTCGAGCCAGCCCAGGAACTCGGTGTGGTAGCCGAACAGCACGCCGTCTTCCGGCGACGACACGCGACCGGCGGTGCGGAAGATGTCGAACTGCTCGCCCACCTGGGTCTCACCGGCCCCGAGGCCGATGACGACCTGGTCGTGGTCCTGGAGCCAGACGCGCTGGAGCGGGCTGTCGACGATCGCCGCGGCGCGCTCGTGCTGCTCGACGGTCACGAAGCCCGTCGACTGGATCTCGCTGTAGCGATAGGTCGGCGGGGTCTCGAGGCCCTCCATGCCGTCCTGCAGGGCGGCGGGCATCCCGCCCTCGCCCAGGAGGGCGGCGGCCTCGGCATCGGACACCTTGCGGATCTCGTGGGGCGTGATCCAGAGGTGGTCGCCGGGGAAGATGCGGTGGGGATTCTCGATCTCCCCATTGTCCTTCCAGATCGACGGCCACACCCAGGGCGTACCCAGGTAGGCGTCCGAGATGTCCCACAGCGTGTCGCCGCGCTGCACCGTGTGCAGGCGACCCGTGCGACCGTTCTCGTCTTCGCCGAGCGGCCCGAGCTCCACGGCGGAGCGACCGGACTCGGGCGTGACTTCGGTCACTTCGTGGTCGGCCTCGGTCGCGGTCGCGTCCTCCGCGGCCACGGCTTCGGACGCCGCGGCGGCCTCCGGGGCCATCGCTTCGGGCGCGGCTGCGGCCTCGGCAGTGGCCATGGCTTCGGGCGCGGTCGCCGCGTCCTCCGCCAGAGCGGGCGCCGCCAGCAGGCTCGAGATCAGGGTCAGGGCGAGCTTCGAGGACCTCATGGTTCCCTCCGACCGTCCCCTCGAGCGCAACAGGCCCGGAGGACGCTGGGGTCTTCCATCGGCCGGGCAGCCCGCGGCCTTGACCCCTCACGAAGGTGCAACGAGACCCTCGCCCGGAACCCCTCACGGTGGTGCAGCTCTACGAGCCGAGGCGCTCCAGGCCGGCCTTGACCTCCGCCGCCCAGGGAGGCTCGGGTCGGGCGGGCTCGCCTTCGGGGGTGTCGACGTACTGCTCGATCTCCGCCACGGCCTTCTCCCAGGCCTCCCGCGCCCTCTCGGGCTCGGCGTTGGCCTCGTAGGCCAGGGCCAGGTGGTGGCGGACCAGGGAGATCTGCCGGTCGTCCGGCTGCATCCCGCCGACTGCCTCCTTCAGGTAGTCGATGGCGGCCGAGGGGACGTTCTTCTTGTAGAGGACCCAGCCCAGCGTATCGGCGGCGTTGGGATTGTCCGGCAGCATCGACTTGGCCTCCTGGGCCAGGTCGAGGGCGCGGTCCAGGTTGCCGTCCCGCTCCGCGAGCAGGTAGGCGAGGTTGTTCTTCGCCACCGCCAGCTCCGGCGCGAGGCGGATCGCCTCCTCGTAGCGCTCGATGGCACGGTCGGTGTCCTGGTTCATCTCGTAGAGCGTGCCCACCACCAGGTGCAGCGGCCCGAAGTTCGGGTTCGCCTCCAGGGCCCGCTCGTAGGTCTTGAGCACCTCGTCGGACTGGCCGGTGATGGCCAGGAAGCGCGCCAGGGCGTCGTACCCGCCGAGGTTGTTCGGATCCAGCTCGATCGCCTTGCGGAAGGCCGCATCCGCGTCGCGCACCCGGTTGGAGTAGGTCGCGACCCAGCCCGAGAGCTGCCTCAGCGGCGCGCTCTCCGGATGCGCCTCGACGGCCTTGGCGACCCGCTCCACCGACGGGCTGATGTCTCCCTCGCGCAGCTCCAGGTCGAGGAGGGCCCGCAGGATCTCGTAGCGATGGGGCTCGTGGGCATCGGCGGTGAGGAAGTGCGCACGGGCCGCCTCCGGATTGCCGAGCAGGGTGTGGACGCGCCCGAGCGCGTACTCGCCTTCGGCGCCGCGCGCGTCCGCAGCGATGCTCTCCAGCTCCCGCAGGGCCGCCGGCGTGTCGCCCTTCCGCACCTGGCTCTGGGCCACCAGGATCTGCAGGGAGGCGTCGTCGCCGACCGCATCGAGGACGCGGCGGCCGCTCTCGACGGCCAGGGCGTGATCCCCGAGTGCCGCATGGATGCGGGTCATCAGCTTGTGGGCGTCGACCAGGTTCGGGTCGAGCTCGAGGGCCCGGGCCACCGCGGCTCGGGCGCCGGGACGATCCCCCGAGAGGAAGAGCGCCGAGCCCAGCAGGTAGCGGCCCTGAGCCCAGTCCGGGCGAGCGTCGAGGGCGCGCCGCATGGCGGCGGCCCCATCGTCGAACTTTCCCTCCGCGAGATCGATCTTCGCCCTCACGAAGAGGGCCTGAGGCGAGCCCTCGTCCCTGGCGAGCACGGCCTCGACGATCGCGCGGCCCTGGGCGATGCGCGTCTTCTCCTTGTTGCGATAGCCGAGGTCGACCAACACCTCGGCGCGGCGCAGCTTCGCCAGCTCGTCCTGGGGCGCGGCCTTCAGGGCGAGCTCGGCGGCCTCGAGGGCACCGTCCAAGTCGCCGTTCTGTCCCCGGTAGGTGGAGAGCAGCAGGAAGGGCTTCGGATCGCTCGGATCCGCCTCGGTCGCCTCCTGAATCATGGCATCCGCCTGCTCGCGGCGGCCCTGGGAGTGGTAGAAGCGGGCGAGGGTGTAGATCAGCTCGACGTTCTTCTCGGCGTCGATGCCCTTGCGGAGGATCGCCTCGGCGTCGTCGGCCCGCTCCCGGGTCATCAGGAAGTTGGCGAGCATGGTGTAAGCGCCGACGCGCTCGTCCGGCTCCGAAAGCTCCAAGGCCTGGTGGAAGGTGGCCTCCGCCTCCTCGTCCCGATCCATCGACGCGAGGAAGCCGGCCAGGGCCGCGTGGCTCGCGAAGCCGGGCTCGATCTTCGCGACCCTGCGGAAGAGCACCTCGGCCTCGTCGCTGCGCTCTTCGCTCCGCAGGTAGTTCGCGTAGAGCAGCAGGGGGCCGGCCTCGTCGGGCGCCACGTCGGCGGCGGCCTTCAAGGCGAGGCCCGCCTCGTCGGACCTGCGCAGGGCGCCGAGCGCGCGGGCACGCAGCACATGGGCCTGCCACTGGCTCTCGTCCTGGGCGAGGATCTCCTCCGCGTTCTGCACGGCCTGCTCGAGGTCGTCCTCCTTGCCGAACAGGAGGAACTGGCCGTAGCGAAGCCGCGCGTCCAGGTTGGCGGGATCCAGGCGGACCGTCTCCTGGAGCTCCCAGTAGGCGCGGCGGCGGTCGCCCTTGCCGAGCATCGCCTGGGCCAGGCCCCAGTGGGCGGCCGCGGCGTTCGGATCGATCTGGAGCATGTTGCGGAACTCGATCTCCGCCTCGGCCCACGCCTCCTCGTCGAGATAGGCCTGACCCGCCACCCGGTGCTCCTCGAGCCGGGCAGCCGGGTCCGTGCACGCCAGCAGCGCGAGGCTGGCGGCGAGGAAGATCGCAAGGAGGGCCCGAGCCACGCGGGCTCCCTTCCCATGGACGACCATGTCGAAACGCCTCCCTGGTTCCGGCGAGGGTCGGAACCTAGAGCACATCCCCTGGATCGGCTCTAGTCGACCCCGCGGTGGATCCGCCACGTGGCGTGGGTGATCCCCATCCGCTGGATCCTGTAGTTCAGCTTGCGGCGGCTGATGCCCAGCAGGGCCGCCGCCTCCTTCTGCACGAAGCTGCAGCGCTCGAGGGCCTCGAGCACCACGGCCCGCTCCACCTCTTCGAGGGAGAGCCCTTCCGGCGGCAGGCTCGGGCGCCACGAGGGCGCACCGCCCGGCCGGGCCAGGCCGATCTCCGCCGCCTCCACCCGGGCGCCGTCGCTCATCAGGACCGCCCGCTCGATCACGTTGCGCAGCTCGCGGATGTTGCCGGGCCAGGCATGGCCCTTGAGCGCCGCCATGGCATCCGGCGCGAACCCGCGCAGGGGCTTGGCCAGCTCCGCGGCGAACTCGGCCAGGAAGTGGAGGGCCAGGGCCTCGACGTCCGCAGGCCGCTCGCGGAGGGGCGTCAGCTCGATGCCGATCACGTTGAGGCGGAAGAAGAGATCCTCGCGGAAGGCGCCCGCATCGATGGCCTCGGGGAGCAGGCGGTTCGTCGCCGCCACGATGCGCGCGTCGGTGCGCAGCACCCGACTCCCGCCCAGCCGCTGGAACTCCTGGTCCTGGAGGACGCGCAGCAGCTTCGCCTGGGTGGAGAGGGAGAGATCGCCGATCTCGTCGAGGAAGAGGGTCCCGCCGTCGGCCTGCTCGAAGCGCCCGATGCGGAGGCGGTCGGCGGAGGTGAAGGCGCCGCGTTCGTGGCCGAAGAGCTCGCTCTCGAGCAGCGTCTCCGGCAGGGCCGCGCAGTTGACCTTGATGAACGGGCCCTCGGCCCGCTCCGAGGCCGCGTGGATCAGCCCCGCGATCAGCTCCTTGCCGGTGCCGGTCTCTCCGGTGACGAGGACGGTGGCGCGCGTCGGCGCCACGCGCTCCGCGAGGGCGATGGCCTCGCGCAGGGCCGGGCTGCTGCCGACGATGCGCTCCCGGGCCCGTCGCTCGCCACGCTCCTCCCGCAGGCTCTGCACCTCGCCGAGCAGGCGCACGTGGCCGAGGGCCCGAAGGGTCCGGGCCTCCAGCTCGGAGAGCTCGAAGGGCTTCTGGATGAAGTCGTGGGCGCCCAGGCGCATCGCCTCCACCGCATCCTCCACGGTTCCGTAGGCCGTCATCAGCAGCACGGCGGTGCGCTCTTCCCGGGCGCGGGCGGCCTGGAGCACGGCCATCCCTCCGCCGCCCTTCGCGCCGGGCAGACGCAGATCGGTCACCACCACGTCGTAGGCTTGGACCCCGGGGTCGGCCAGGCGTTCCAGGGCAGCGTCCGCGTCCGCCGCCGCGTCGACCTGGGCGAAGCGCTCGGCCAGGGCCCGGGCGATGCCCCTGCGCAGGGCATCGTTGTCCTCGACGACCAGCAGGCGGCCGTTCGATGCGGTCACGCCAGCTCCGCCGGGAGATGCATGCGGAAGGTCGCGCCCTCGCCGGGGGCGCTCTCGAGCTGGAGCGTGCCGCCGTGGGCGGCTGCGGTCTTCTGGGCCTGGGCCAGGCCCACGCCGGAGCCCCGGGAACGGGTAGTGAAGAAGGGAGCGAAGATGCGATCGCGCAGCTCCGCGGGAACGCCCGGCCCGTTGTCGGCGACGACGAGGACGGCGCCGCCGCGTGTCGAGCCGACGGAGAGCTCGAGGCACGGCGCCTCGGTGCCCGCCTCCTCCATGGCCTGGATAGCGTTGACGATCAGATCGACGAGGGCGCGGCGAAGCTGCAGCTCGTCGACGAGGGCGCGGGGGCCGGAGGCCTCGGGTAGCCGGAGGGTCCCGCGATACGGCGCGCGGCGCGTGGCGCGGGCCGCGGCGTCGCGGACGAGCTCCGCCAGGTCGACCGGCGCCCGCTCGATGCCCTCGGGCCTCACGAAGGCCAGACAGGCGTCGACGGCGGCGCCGATGCGGCGTTGCTCGTCGAGCATCTCCTGCACCAGCTCCTGGCTCTCCGGGTCGTCGAGGCGGCGCTTCAGCAGGCCGCCGATCACCTCCATCGCCGCCAGCGGGTTGCGGATCTCGTGGGCGAGGCCGGCGGCCATCTGGCCCAGGGCCGCCAGCCGCTCCGCCAGGCGTTCCTGCTCGCTGGCGCGCTCGAAGGGCGTCAGGTCCTTGAAGAGCAGCGCCGCTCCGCCGCCGTCCCGGAGCGGCAGCAGGGTGAAGCCGATGGTCCGCCCGCTCCCCGCCAGGGAGAGCTCCGCCCGCGGGGGGTGGTCCCGCCCGGCCAGGGCCTCGCCCAGCAGACCGAGGAGCTCGGGCTCTTCCGCGAGCAGCTCGCCGGCGGCGCGCCCGACCCAGACGGAGGGATCGCCGGGCCGACCGAGCACCCGCAGCCCCTCGTCGCTCACGACCTCGAGCCGGCCGTCCCCGTCCACGGCCAGCAGCCCGCTCCGCCACGAAGCGAGCAGCTGCTGCGCAAATCCACCCACCCGGGGCCCATCGGCCCCACACCCCCCGAGCCTGAGTTACGAAACCGAACTCGAATGAAGAAACGGGGCCAGAGTTGAGAATTCAGTTTCTCCGAAACTGAATTCTTAACTCTGGCCCCGTTTCTTAACTCGCCGGGACGAGGTAGCGCTTGCCCTCTTGGTCCAGCCAGCCGTTGCTCTTCAGCTCCTTGACCACGCGGGTGACGGTCTCGCGGGAGGTGCCGATCATGTCGGCGATCTGCTGGTGGGTGAGGGCTGGAGTGGAGAGGCGGCTGCCGTCGCCGTGGGGATCCTTCGCGAGGCGTTCGAGCAGGCCCTTGGTGCGGTCCTTCACGCGCTGGAAGGAGAGCGCGCTGGCCTGGTCGTTGACGGTGCGCAGGCGCCGCGAGAGCTCCTGGATCACGGCCATGGCCAGGTCCGGGCTCTTGCGGATCAGGCCCATGAAGTCGCCGCGGGAGAGCGCTAGCACGCGCACCGGCGTGAGCGTCTTCACCGAGGCGGAGCGCGGCGCCCGCTCGAGTAGCGCCATCTCACCGACGAAGGAGCCGGCGTCGAGGAAATCGAGGATCTTCTCGCGGCCGTCCTCGGACAGCTTGGTCACCTTCACCCGGCCATCCCGGAGGATGTACATGTAGTCGCCGGGCAGCCCCTCCTCGACGATCGTCGTGTTCCGCGGGTAGCGGCGCTCGATCAGGTGCGAGGCGATCTGGTCCAGATCCCCATCGGCGACGTGGGAGAAGAGCGGAATGGAGCGGAGGGCCTCCAGCGTTCCCTGAGTGCTCGGGCTCGACATGTTCCTGCCTTTCGGTCGAACGACCCGATTAGAGGAGATCGCGTCGTCCCGCCTCCCGCAAGAGCGACGCGATCTTCCGAACGTCACCGCTGCGCTCGAGATCCGCCACCAGAAGCGCGTCTCCCGCATCGATCACGGCCAGGCCGGAAACGCCCAAGAGCACCACGGGGCGGTCCGCCGCCCGAACCAGGTTCCCTTTGGAATCGCAGAGATACGCCTCGCCATCTATGACCTTCGTCACATTCCGGCCCACCCCCAGCTCCTCGGCCAGGGACTGCCAGGTGCCCACGTCGCTCCAGCGGAAGCTCGCGGGCAGACACCACACCCGACCGCTCCGTTCCAGCACGGCCTTGTCCACCGGCGCCGCCGGGACCCGGCGGTAGACCCGCTCGACGGCGAGGGTGGCCTCCCGGCCGCGCAGGGGCGCCTCGGCGAGCGGCGCCATGGCCCGGGCGATGGCCGGGGCACCGGCGGAGAGCTCCTCCAGGAAGGTCCCGGCGCGCCAGGCGAAGATCCCCGCGTTCCACAGGTAGCCGCCGGCGGCGAGCCAGCGCCGGGCCCGGGCCCGATCGGGCTTCTCGACGAAGCGGGCCACCCGGTGCAGACCCCGGTGGGGTGCGCCGACCGCCTTGCCGAGCCGGATGTAGCCATAGCCCGTCTCCGGGCGGGTCGGCTCCACACCGAGGGTCACGAGCACCTCCTCGCGAGCCGCCGCCCGGGCGGCCCGGCGCATCGCGGCGGCGAAGGCGCGGCCGTCCGGGATGCGATGGTCCGCCGAGAGGACGGTCATCACGGCCTCCGGGGCCGACCGCGCGATCCGGTGGGCGGCCCAGGCGATCGCAGCGGCGGTGTTGCGCATGCGGGGCTCGACGAGCACACGGCTCGCCGGCAGTCCGGCCGCCTTTCGCATTGGCGCCGCGTGGTCGCGGCCGCAGACCAGCCAGATCTCGTCCGCGAAGCGGGCCGCCCGGGCCAGGGTCTCCTCGAGGAGCGTATGGCCACTGTCGACGCACAGCAGCGGCTTCGGCCAGGCCTGTCGGGACAGGGGCCAGAAGCGCGTCCCCGCGCCACCGGCCAGCACGACCGCGTGGATCGGAAGCTTCGAGCTCCCGCTCATCGTCCGACGGAGTGGTACTCGAAGCCGGCCGCCTGCATGGGCTTCGGGTCGTAGACGTTGCGCAGGTCCACGACCACGGGACGCCGGAGCTTCTGCCGCACGCGCTCCAGGTCGAGCATCCGGAACTGGTTCCACTCGGTGACGATCACGACCACGTCGGCGTCTTCGCAGGCCTCGTAGGCGTCCTTGCAGTAGGTGATCTCCGGCAGGACCTTCGCGGCCTCGCGCATCGCGACCGGATCGAAGGCGCGCACCACCGCGCCCTCGCCGGTGAGCCCCCTGGCGATGTCCACGGCCGGGGCGTCGCGCATGTCGTCGGTCTCGGGCTTGAAGGAGAGGCCCAGCAGGCCGACGGTCTTGCCGGCGAAGTCGCCGCCGGCGGCGGCGCGGATCTTGTCCACCATGCGGGTGCGCTGGCGCTCGTTCACCCGGATCACCGCCTCGACGATCTCCAGGTTCTGGCCCTTCTCCCGTGCGAAGAAGGCCGCCGACTGGGTGTCCTTCGGGAAGCAGCTGCCGCCGAAGCCCGGGCCCGCGTGGAGGAACTTCTTGCCGATCCGGCCGTCGAGGCCGATCCCCCGGGCGAGGGCCTGCACATCGCCGCCGATGCCCTCGCACAGGTTCGCGAACTCGTTGATGAAGGAGATCTTGGTGGCGAGGAAGGCGTTCGCCGCGTACTTCGTCAGCTCGGAGGTCGCGATGTTCGTCATCACGAAGGGCGTCTCGTTCAGGTAGAGCGGACGGTAGAGATCCTTCATGATGGCCATCGCGGCCTCATCGTCGGCGCCGATCACGATTCGGTCGGGGCGCATGAAGTCGCGGATCGCCGCCCCTTCGCGGAGGAACTCCGGATTGGACGCCACCGAGAAGTCCACCTCACCGCCGGTCGCGTCGATCTCCGCCTGCACCAGGTCCCGCACGTGGTAGGAGGTACCGACGGGCACGGTGCTCTTCGTGACGATCACCTTGTAGCCGTTGATCGCCTGGCCGATCTCCCGGGCGACCGCGTCGACGTAGGAGAGGTCGGTGCTGCCGTCCTCCTGGGGAGGCGTCCCCACGGCGATGAAGATCACCAGGGAGGAGCGGATGGCTTCGGCGGTCTCCGTCGTGAAGGAGAGCCGCCCTTCCCGCACGTTGCGCACCACCAGATCGTCGAGCCCGGGCTCGTAGATGGGGATCTCGCCCCGCTCGAGCATCTCGATCTTCTGGGCGTCCTTGTCGGCGCAGATCACCTTGACGCCGAACTCGGCGAAGCACGCGCCCGTCACCAGGCCCACGTATCCGGTCCCGATCACGCAGACGTTCATCGAGTGTCTCCCCCCAGGGCGCTCATCGGGCGTCGCCCCCGAAGACGCTCATCGAGCGTCGCCCCCGGCTTGCACCTTACGGAAATGGTCCATCGTGTGCCCCAGGCCAGCCTCGATCGAGGTGGCCGCCTCGAAGCCCAGGAGCTCCCGGGCGCGGGCGACGTCCGCCTGGCTGTCCCGCACATCGCCGGCCCGGGCCGGCTGGTGGACCGGGTCCACACCGCCCCCGCACAGCTCGCGAACGTGCCTCAACAGCTGGTTCAGGCTGATGCGCCCGCCGCCCGCCACGTTCATCACCTGGCCCACCGCGGGCTCGGCATCCGCCGCCAGCACGTTGGCCTCGACCACGTCCGCGACGTAGGTGAAATCCCGGGTCTGCTCGCCGTCGCCGAAGATCTGGGCCGGGCGTCCATCCAGGCAGGCGGTGACGAACTTCGGGATCACGGCGGCGTACTCGCTGTCCGGGTTCTGCCGCGGCCCGTACACGTTGAAGTAGCGGAGCGCGACCGTCTCGAGGCCGTAGAGCTCGGTGTAGAGGCGGCAGTACTGCTCGCCGGCGATCTTCTGGAGCGCGTAGGGCGACAGCGGCATCGGCGGCATGGTCTCGACCTTCGGCAGCACCGGCGTGTCACCGTAGGCCGAGGAGGATGCCGCGAAGACCACACGCCGTACGCCGGCCCGGCGCGCCTGCTCGAGCACGGCCAGGGTCCCGTTCACGTTGACGTCGTTCGTGCGCTCCGGCTCGGCCACGCTCCGGGGCACCGAGGGCACCGCCGCCTCGTGGAACACGACCTCCACGCCGGCCACGGCCCGGGCCAGCAGGCTGCGATCCCGCACGTCCCCTTCGATCAGCTCCAGGCCCTGGCCGAAGCCGGCCAGGTTCTCGCGCCGGCCGCTCGAGAGGTCGTCGAGAACGCGCACCTCGCAGCCCAGGGCGAGAAGGCGCTCGGCCAGGTGACTCCCGATGAAGCCGGCGCCTCCGGTGACGAGTACGCGCCTCATCGGGCACCGCCGGTGACGAGTGCCTTCCTCATCGGGTGCCCGGTCCGCCCCGCCGGCGGCCGGTCTGGGCCTCCTGGGCCTCGAGATCGGCTTCGACCATCACCCGCACGAGCTCCTCGAAGGGCGTCGTCGCGCGCCAGCCCAGCTCCTCCCGGGCCTTGGTCGGGTCCGCCAGCAGGGTCTCGACCTCCGCCGGCCGCAGGAAGGCCGGATCGACGCCCACGAAGTCCGCCGGGTCGAGACCGACGTGGGCGAAGGCCACATCGACGAACTCCTGGGGCGTGTGCTGCTCGCCGGTGCCGACGACGTAGTCCGCCGGCGTGTCCTGCTGGAGCATGCGCCACATGGCGTCGACGTACTCGCGCGCGTAGCCCCAATCCCGTTTCGAGTCCAGGTTGCCGAGGGGCAGCTCGTCGATCAGGCCGAGCTTGATCTTCGCCACGTGCTCGCTGATCTTGCGCGTCACGAACTCGCGTCCCCGCCGCGGCGACTCGTGGTTGAAGAGAATGCCGCTCACCGCGAAGAGGTCGTAGCTCTCCCGGTAGTTCACCGTGATGAAGTGCCCGTAGACCTTCGCCACCCCGTAGGGGCTGCGTGGATAGAAGGGTGTGGCCTCGTTCTGGGGCGTCTCCAGCACCTTGCCGTACATCTCGGAGCTCGAGGCCTGGTAGAAGCGGATCGTCGGGTCGACGTTGCGCACGGCCTCGAGCACCCGCGTCACGCCCAGGGCGGTGAACTCGCCGGTCAGGGTCGGCTGGACCCAGGAGGTGGGCACGAAGGACTGGGCTGCCAGGTTGTAGAGCTCGGCGGGTCGGACCTCCTGCACCAGGGACACGAGGGAGATCTGGTCGAGCAGATCGGCCTGGTGGAGCGTGATCTTGTCGCGCAGGTGGTGGATGCGCTCGAAGTTCTCGGTGCTGGAGCGGCGCACGACGCCGTGCACCTCGTAGCCCTTGTCGAGCAGCAGCTCGGCCAGGTAGGAGCCGTCTTGCCCGGTGATGCCCGTGATCAGGGCACGTCCCTCTGTCGTCACTGGATCTCTCCTTCTGCCGGCTCGACCGGGGTGTGCTCCTCCTCCGGGACCCCACCGTCCAGGATGCCGAGGTTGCGGACGATGCGGTACGTGAGCAGTGCGATCACGGCCAGGAACACGATCACCGCGTTGCCCTGGAGCCGGGTGAAGGAGACCGCGATCAGGCAGAAGCACGCGGTGAGGAAATAGATCGAGAGCACCGCCTGGCGTTGGGAGCCTTCGTGCTCCTTCAACAGGCGATGGTGCAGGTGCATCTTGTCGGCTTGCATGATGTGGGTGCGGTGCCGAAGGCGCCGCACGATCGAGAGGGTGGTGTCCAGGAGCGGAACGGCGAGGGCCAGGAGCGGCACCAGGAAGGTCAGCAGGGTGACCCTTCCGTAGCCCTCCAAGGCCAGGAGCGAGAGGCTGTAGCCGATGAAGAGCGCGCCGGTATCCCCGAGGAACATCCGCGCCGGCGGGAAGTTGTAGGGAAGGAATCCCAGAAGCGCACCCACCAGCACCAGGCCGAGTGCGACGCCGGGCGGGTGACCGGTCTGCCAGGCGATGACCGTGAGCGTGGCTGCGATGATGGCCGAGACGCCGGTGCACAGACCGTCCAGACCGTCGATCAGGTTGACGGAGTTCGTCACGATGACGATCCAGGCCGTGGTCACGGCCCACGAGAGCCAGATCGGGAACTCGAGCACCGCCGCGTCGATGGGGCTCGAGACGTGATCGATCTTGTAGCCGGACTGGATGGCGATCGCGGCGGCACCGATCTGCACGACCAGCTTCGGCCAGGCGCCGAGCCCCCAGCGGTCGTCGACGATGCCGAGCGCGAGCACGAGCAGGCCGCCGGCCAGGAGGCCCTCGATGCGGGGCGCCACCTCGCCGGGATCGGGGTGGCTGAGCAGGACCGCCGCCAGCCCGGCGAGCACGCCCGTGGCCACGGCAACGCCGCCCAGCAGGGGGATGTTCTCCCGCTTGTTCACCTTCCGCTCGCTGGGCCGGTCGATCACGCCGAAGGCGAGCGCGAGCCGCGACACCAGCGGCGTCGACGTGGCCGCGAAGACCACGGCCAGAAGGAATGCGATCGGGGCCCAGATCACGTTCGGGGGGATCTCGTCTTCGGTCAGGCGAGCTGGCGAGCGTAGGGCCCGTAGGCCTCGCCCTCGTCGGCTCCGTTGAACACCACTCCGAGGATCTTGCGGCGATCCAGGACCTCGATGGCCGCAGCCGCTTCGGCTTCGGGCGTGAGATCGGCCCGGACGACGAAGATCACGCCGTCGCAGAGCTCGCTCACCGTCTTCGCGTCGGGCAGGCCCAGGGTGCAGGGCATGTCCAGGATCACGCGGTCGTAGCGGCCCGCCAGCTCCTCGAGGAGCGACGCCATCTCCTGGGAGTCGAGCAGCTCGGCCGGGTTCGAGGGGATCTTGCGAACCGGAAGGACGTCGAGCTCGGAGCCGTCCACGCGGAGGATGGCCTCGCCCAGGTTCGCCTCGCCGGCGAGCACCTCGGCGAGGCCGGCGTCGGGGCGCAATCCTAGGGAGCGATGGACGGCGGGAAGCCGCAGGTCGCAGTCGACGAGCAGCACGCGCCGGTCGACGCTCATCGAGGTGACGACCGCCAGGGAAAGGGAGGACAGGGTCTTGCCCTCCCCGGCGCGGGCACTGGTCACGGCGAGGGTGCGGACGGGCGAGGTGGCGGCGATCGCGTCGATTCGCGCGCGCAGCGTGCGGAACTGCTCGGCCACGTAGGACTCGGGCTGCAGCAGGGCGATCCGTCGCTTGTTGAACTCGGCGGCGGAATCCTGCGGCAATGCGTCGGAGCGCTGGAAGAGGCGGGCGAGCCAGCCAGGCTTCGGCGCGGCGAGCGGCGCCGCCGCCGCAGACCGGGCGGCCGCGGGAACCGCAGCAGCGGGTGCCGGCGGCCGTGCCGCGGCGGGCTCGGGCAGCACCGGGGCAGCCGGCGCGCTCGCCACTTCGTTGACGTTCCTCGCTCGTTGCTCCTCCGCGCGTCGGAGAGCGTCGTACACCTTTCCCATCACATTCCCCCTGTCTGACGCGACCGCAGCCAGCCGAGCAGGCGGCGTGGCTGGCGGGGCGCCTGGGTGGATTCGTCGGCCGCGCTCGTCTCGCGGTCGGTCGGCGTGAGATCCAGATCCCGGGCGACCTCGCGGATCGCGTCGGCACCGAGGATCTCCTGATCGCGACCGAAGCCGAGCAGCAGGGCTCCGTCGCAGACGATGTTGATCAGCCGCGGTGTCCCTTCGGTCACCCGGTGGAGCTCCCGCAGCGCGGCCTTCTTGAAGATGCCCTTGCCCGTGTAGCCGGCCAGCCGCAGTCGCTCTTCGACGTAGTCGGTGCACTCCTGCTCGGTGAACGGGCGGAGCCGGTGGCGCAGCACGATGCGCTGGCGGAGCTGCCGGAGCTCCGGGCGCGAGAGCATCTCCCACAGCTCCGGCTGACCGACCAGCATGATCTGGATCAGCTTCGAGGTGGGCGTCTCGAGGTTCGAGAGCAGCCGGATCTCCTCGAGCATCTCCGGGGAGAGGTTCTGGGCCTCGTCCACGATCAGGAGCGTCGAGAGGTTCTTGCCGAGCCGATCGATCAGGAAGTGATTCAGTGTCAGGAGGTACTCGGCCTTGGTCCTGCACTCCTTCTCGATGCCGAACTCGTCGAACATCACGTGGAAGAAGTCGAGGGGCTGCAGCCGGGGATTGAAGATGAAGGCCGAGAGGGTGTCCCGATCGAGCTGGGAGAGGAGCGCATGCAAAAGGGTCGTCTTGCCGGTCCCCACCTCGCCGGTGAGAAGGACGAAGCCCTTTCGCGCCTGCACACCGTAGACGAGCGTCGCCAGCCCCTCGCGGTGGGCGTCGCCCAGGTAGAGGAACGCCGGGTCCGGCGTCATCTCGAACGGGCTGCGAACCAGGCCGTAGTGCTCGTGATACATGGCGTCCTCGCGCTCCGCTTACTCGGCGGCCGGAGCGTCGGCCTCCTCTTCCGCCCCGCCCGTCAGCTCGGTCAGCACGCCGGGGAGCCCGTTGACGTACCAGTTGCCCGCCACCGCGGCGACGAGCACGACGCCGGTCACCATCGACGCGGCCAGGGCCGCCCGGAAGCGGCGGCGCCGGGCGACGGCGCGGTCCGACGCCAGGAGCACGTTCGGGACCGAGGCCAGGACCGGAATCCCCAGCCGCTCCTGGAGCAACCGCGGGTCGTGGAACGAGCCGTCGCCGGCCTCCGCGAGCAGGGCCGCGCCGAGGCCGAGGGCCAGGCCCAGCACCACGCTCATGACGAAGATCACCGGGCGGTTCGGCGACGCGACCTCCTCCTCGGGGACCGCTTCCTCGAGGACCCGGAACTTCTCGCCCTTCTGGCGGCGCTCCATGTCTGCGGCCACCGAGGCCTCGAGGCGCTTGCCGCTGTAGTCCTGGTAGCTGTTGAAGAGGTGCTCGTGCTCGCGCTCGAGGGCGGCGAGTTGCTCGGCCACGCGAGGCGTATTGGCCAGGTTGCTCTCGATCGCGTCGACCTGGGCGCGCAGGCGCTCGAGCTCGCCGCGGGTCGCCGCAGCGCGGAGGGCAGCGCGGCTCTGCTCGCTCTTCGCGTTCTGCTGGGCGATCGAGAGCTCAGAGTCGTCCTTGGAGGAATCCTCCTGCGCGAGCTTGGCCTCGAGCTCGGCGATCTCCGCGCGGGCCGAGATCATGTCCGGGTGCTTCTCGGTGTAGCGGCGGGACTGGTATTCGCTGAGCTGGAGGCGGAGGAGCTCGAGGCGCCGCTCCGGCGTCATCTCGTTGCCCCGGAACTTGTAGAAGTCCGTCGCGCCGGTGATCACCTGCTGGCCGTAGAACGCCTCGTCGCTCTCAGCGATGGCGAGATCCCGCTGGGCGTCCCGGATCTGCCCCAGGATGCGCTCGTGGAGCCGCTGGTTCGCGGGCAGATCCTCCGGGAGAGCGCCCGTGTTGGCCCCCTTCACTTCGGCGATGCGAGATTCGATCACTGCGATCTGCTCGGCGAGCCGCGTGAGCTCCGTATCGATGAACTCGGAGGTATCGCTCGAGGCGCGGGTCCGCTCGCGGATGTGCTCGTCGACGAAGGACCGTGCCAGCCTATTGGCCACGTCCGCCGAGGCCTTGCGATCCCGGTGGCGGAAGGCGAGTTGGAAGGTGTTGATCTGGACCTGCTGGTTCTTGATCCCGGCACGAGCCTCGAGCTCCGAGAGCAGGGGCACGACCGTGATCTCGTCCCGCATCCTCTCGATGATCTCCTCCCGGGTGTAGTCCTTGGACTCGTCCGGGTAGACGTCGAGATCGTCGATGATCTTGGAGAGCCGCGGCCGGGAGAGGATCTGCATCTGGATCAGGTGCAGACGGCTGTTCAGGTCGGTGTCCTCGAGGTTCGACTCGACCAGCTCGCTGGAGATCGTCTGGGGCTCGATCAGCAGGATCGCCTTCGACTCGTACTCGTCGGGCATCCACGCCGACACGAGCACGGCCAGTAGCACGATCGCGCCCGAGACCCCTGCGATGAGGCCGAAACGGCGCTTCAGGATGCGCGTCAGATCGCCGAGCTGGAAGCCCTGTTCACTGTTCATGCTGTCCTCGCTTTCCGAGCTAGAAACGCCACGGCTCGAACTGGTACTCGACGCCGGCGCGGATGAGGAAGCGCTCGACTTCCCGGTTCCGGGTCAGGTTTCCCTTGACTTCGTCGGACGTCCATCGGATGGACCCGCGCAGAAACACGCGCTTGCGCAGGCGATAGCTGGCGGAGAGGCGCGCCGTCATCAGGATCGAGTCGAAGTCCCGGTCGAACTTCCGGCCGCGGATCGCCGAGGCCATCGCCACGTTGTCGAAGCGGAGGCGCCGGCCCGTGAAGAAGCCCGCGGCGAAGCAGGCGGGTGGGGTGGTCAGGAAGGCGCACGCCCGGTTGTCCGTGAAGAGCGAGCCGCTCTGGAGACCCGTCGCGAACTCCACGATCTCCTGGGACTGCTCCCGCCGGATCCAGTTCGCCGCCAGGGTGATGCGCAGCTTCTGGGAAGGGGTCCAGACCAGGTTCGCGAAGAGGCGATCGGAGACTGACGTCACCGCGAAGGTCGAGGTCGAGCTGTCGTCGCTGCGGCGATAGCCCACGGCGAGCAGCCAGTTCTCCCACGCCTTGCGGAGCGTGACGTCCGCGAAGTACGTGACGTCGTCATCCACCGAGTCGAAGTCGTCCACGATATTCAGGGTGCTGACCGAGGCACGCTGCGCCGCGATCTGGTCCGCTTCGCTGACGCCGTTGAGGGTGAGGAACTGCGGGAGCCCCGCGCCCGCCGCCGGCGCGCTCTCGATGGTCACGTTCTCGAAGAACTCCAACGGTTCGCAGGTCTCATCGAGGAACGGCGTCCCGTCAGAGAGGGTCGGGCAGGTGCGAATGTCGAGGGCGGTGCTCCCGGGATAGGTGAGCGCGGTTCCTCGGGTGGGACGATCGATCTCGTCGCTCAGCACGAGCGCTGGCCCTGCGGACACGTCGATCACGAAGGTCTTGTCGACCTGGTGGACGACCCGGAGCGACAGGTTGACGAAGTCCGTCGAGGTGCGTTGGGTGAATGCCGGCTTCTGGATCCTCCGACTCCAGCCGAGCGCGGGCCCGATCCGGGTGCGCGGGGAGAGCACGTACAGGTGGGACAGCGACGCCCCGTAGTTCTCCTGGTCCGGGCGCGTCTCGTCCCGGCGGTCGTAGATCAGATGATTCCCGGCCAGCGTCACCACGTTGCGGGCGTTCAGCTGGTGGTTGAGCTCGATCCCGATCCGGTTCTGGAGGATGCGCCGACGGGTCTGTCGCGTCTCGAGCACCGGATCGTCGCCCAGAGCGACGTCGGTGGTCTCGTTGAATCGCGACTCCAGGCCGAAGCGTCGCAGACGATCTTCGATGCTCAGGGAGGTACGCGGACTGATCTGCCAGAGGAGCGTGCCCTCGACGTCGTGATCCCAGCCGCGCAGCTCGTGATGCTCGAAGAAGTGCTCGTAGCGCGGCCGGTACTCGAAGCTCCACTGGAGATCTCCGTCCGGCTCCTCGACCCGCAGGACTGGCTGCACCCGGAGCGACCAATCCCCGTCCTCGGCGAGGAGATCTTCCTTCGCGGCGCCGAAGACGTTGTCGTCCCGCACCACCTCGGTTCGGAATCCGAACGAGGCCTCCCCTCCCCACGACGGGCAGGGGAAGGCCAGGAGAGCGGCCAGGACGGGCGTGAGGATCGCAGTACGCATCAGTCGGCGACGATCACCGTGTCCCCGGGTTGGAGCAGCACGTTGGTGCCCGGGGCGGCGCCGCGCGCGTAGGCGTTGTAGTCGAAGGCGTACTCCACCTCGTCGTGGCCGTCGCGGCGAATGATCTTGATGTCGCCCTTGTCGGCGAACTGGCCGAAGCCGCCGGCCATCGAGATGGCGTCGGTCACGCGGAGGTCGCGGACCAGCGGAACCGGCCCGGACCGCGCCACCTCGCCCAGCACGAAGACCCGCTTGCTCAGGGGCTGGAGAACGACCACCGTCACGTCCGGGGCGGAGATATAGTCCTCGAGCTTCTCCCCGATCGCGGCCTTCAGCTGGGTCGGGGTGAGCCCGTCCGCCTGGATGTCGTCGGCCAGCGGCACGGAGATCATGCCGTCCACCCGCACCGGCACCTCGCCGCTGATCTCCGGGTTCTTCCACACGACGACTCTCAGCATGTCACCGGCGCCGATCACGTACTCCCCCCGGTCGAGGGGCGCCTCGGTGGGCGGCGGCGCGGGGCGGTTCCCGACGCAGGCCACCGCCAGGAGCAGCAGCGCGACCGCCAGGGCGATGGGGTGGATTCGGGTCATGATCTCTCCAACGGGGGTGGTTGGGCCTAGCGGCTCTCGGCCAGCCCGTTTTCCTTCATCTTGTAGAGCAGCGCCTTGTAGCTGATCTGTAACCGCTCCGCGGCTTCCTTCCGGTTCCACCGGGTCTGGGTGAGCACCTTCGCGATCACCCGTTTCTCCGCCGCGCGGGCCGCGTTCTTGGCGATCTGCTTCAGGTCGACGCCGTTGCCGTTGGCCAGCTCGGCGCCCAGGGCCTCGAGATCGAGGAAGGCGGCGCTGCCGGCCTCCTCGGGCTCGGCGCGCAGGGCCATCTCCTGGGTGACGGCCTCCTCGCTGCCCAGCACGATCATCCGGCGCACCATGTTCTCGAGCTCCCGGACGTTGCCGGGCCAGTGGTACTCCTCGAAGCGCTGCATGGTGTCCGGCGAGAGGGGGCCGGCCTGCTTGCCGTACTCGGCGCCGAACTTGCGCAGGAAGTGGTCCACCAGCAGGGCCACGCCGCCCTTGCGGTCGCGCAGGGGGGGCATCGACACGGTCACGACATTGAGCCGGTAGTAGAGATCCTCCCGGAACTCGCCCTTCTGCACGGCCTCCTCGAGGTTGCGATTCGTGGCGGCGAGGATGCGGGTATCCACCTGCACGTCGCTCTCGCCGCCCAGCCGCGAGAACTCGCCGTCCTGGAGCACCTGGAGGAGCTTGGCCTGGAGGGCCGGGCTCATCTCGCCGATCTCGTCGAGGAAGATCGTGCCGCGGTTCGCGAACTCGAACTTCCCGAGCTTGCGCTTCTGGGCGCCGGTGAAGGCTCCCTTCTCGAAGCCGAAGAGCTCGCTCTCGAGCAGCTCCGAGGGCAGCGCCGCGCAGTTCACCTTGACGAAGGGGCGCTCGCGGCGGCCGCTCTGCTCGTGCAGGCTGCGGGCGACCACCTCCTTGCCGGTCCCGCTCTCGCCGCGGATCAGCACGGTGATGTCGGTGTCGGCGACCTGCTCGATCACGTCGCGCACCGAGCGCATCTTCTCGTCGTCGTCGGCGAGGATCAGCTGGGTGCCGCGCTTGGCGGCCTGGCCGCGCAGCTGCTCCACCTCCTCCTTGAGGGCGCGGTGCTCGAGGGCCTTCTGAAAGGCCAGCTCCAGCTCCTCCACCTCGAAGGGCTTGCGCAGGAAGTCCGAGGCGCCGAGCTGCATCGCCTCGACGATGGTGCGGGCGTGGCCGTGGCCCGAGAGCATCACGACGGGAACGTCGGGCAAACGCTTTTTGATTCGCCGCAGGGTCTCGAGGCCGTCCATGCCTTCGAGGACGACGTCGAGCGTCACGAGGTCCGGTCTCGTCCGGGAAAGGCCCTCCAGGGCCTCCTCCCCACCGGCCGCCGTGAACACCTCGTACCCATGACGCTCCAGCAGCGCATCCAGCAGTTCCCGGATGCCCGGATCGTCGTCGATCACGAGTACGCGAAAGGTGTCGTTCACTGGGGGATCTCCGGCTCTATCTCGAGTCGGTGTGCGATGAGTGTGCATATGTGTCCCGCCGGGGTGCGGAGGTTGCGCGCACATCCAAATTCGGAACCGAAATCGCTACCTTCTCGGGCTTGTCGGCCACCCATGGCATGGACCGAAGGCGACGTGAGAAAGATGGTTCCTTCGGTGGAAAAACGGGCGACCAAGGGAACGGATCTTCTCTCGTTTCCAGCCCGGCTTCAAGAGCCTTCGAGAGCTGACGCGATTTCGCCCCGGGAACACGAACGAGATACGATGGGTCCCCCGGGGGCAACCCTCGTCTCGACGAGAGCATGACGACGCAGACGACCGAGCTGATGGTGGTGGCGGGCGCCCGGCCCAATTTCATGAAGGTGGCGCCGATCCTCCGGGAGCTGGAGGGGAGGCCCGAGCTCCGGGTCTTCCTGATCCACACGGGCCAGCACTACGACGAGGCCATGTCCACGGGCTTCTTTCGCGACCTGGGGATCGCCGAGCCGGACCTCAACCTGGCCGTGGGCTCCGGCACCCATGGGGAGATGACGGCCGAGGTGCTGCGCCGAGTCGAGCCGGTGCTGGCGGAGCGGCGCCCCGGGGCCCTGCTGGTGGTGGGCGACGTCAACTCGACCCTGGCGGCCACCCTGGCGGCCTCGAAGCTGGGCGTGCCGGTGGCTCACGTGGAGGCCGGCCTGCGCTCCTTCGACCGGGACATGCCCGAGGAGATCAACCGGGTCCTGACCGACGCGATCTCGGACTGGCTGTTCGTGACCGAGCCCTCGGGCCGGGAGAACCTGCTGCGGGAGGGGGTGCCGGAGGCGCGCATCCACCTGGTCGGCAACGTCATGATCGATACCCTGCTCGCCAACCGCGAGAAGGCCCGCGGGAGCGACGTGCTGGAGCGCCTGGGGCTCGAGGAGGGTGGATACGCCGCGTTGACCCTCCACCGGCCGAGCAACGTGGACGATCCGGACCAGCTCGCGAGCCTGTTCGCGCTCTTCGAGGAGATCCACCGGGAGCTGCCGGTGGTATTTCCCATCCACCCGCGCACCCGCGCGGCCATCGAGAAGCAGCTCGGGGGACGGGCCCCCGGCATCCAGCTCATCGATCCGCTCGGATACCTCGATTTCCTGCGCCTGATGGCCGATGCGAGACTCGTCCTCACCGATTCCGGGGGCGTCCAGGAGGAGACGACGGTGCTCGGCGTTCCCTGCCTGACCCTTCGCGAGAACACGGAGCGACCCGTGACCGTCACCCAGGGTACGAACCAGATCGTCGGCCGCGACCCGGACACGATCCGCGCCGAGGTCCGCAAGATCCTCGATGGCGAGGGGAAGCAGGGCCGCATCCCGGACCTGTGGGACGGAGGCGCGGCCGCCCGCATCGTGGACGTGCTGGCTGCGGAGCTCCGGGACTGATGGCCGCTGCCGTCCACCCGGAGGAGCAGCCCGGCTTCTTCCGCCGCCTCTACCTGGGCTGGCTGGAGGTCGCCGCCCGCTTCGGTGAGGCCCAGACCCTGGTGATCCTCTTCGTCGTCTACGCCGCTGTGATCGGACCGATGGCGATCCTGTCCGCCCTGGCCCGGCGGGATTTCCTCACCAAGCGCGGCCTCGGTGAGGCCGGCAGCGCCTGGGCCGACGCCGATACCGTCACCGCGCCGGATCGCGACCGCGCCCGGCGCATGTTCTAGGGGGAGCGCTCGTGAACATCCTCGGCATCTCCTGCTTCTATCACGACAGCGCCGCCGCGCTGCTGCGCGACGGCGAGCTCGTGGCCGCGGCCCACGAGGAGCGCTTCACCCGCAAGCGCCACGACGCGAGCGTGCCGAAGCGCGCCGTCGACTACTGCCTCCAGGAGGCCGACCTTCGCCTCTCGGACCTGGACGCGCTGGTCTTCTACGACAAGCCCTTCGTGAAGTTCGAGCGCATCCTGATGACCTACCTGGCGACCTTCCCGCGCTCGCTGCCCTCCTTCGCCAAGGCGATCCCGCTCTGGCTGAAGGAGAAGCTCAACGTGCCGAAGGCCCTGGAGCACGAGCTCGGCTACGAGGGCGAGGTGCTCTTCGCCGAGCACCACCAGAGCCACGCGGCCTCCGCCTTCCTGCCCTCCCCCTTCGAGGAGGCGGCGATCCTCACCGTCGACGGCGTGGGCGAGTGGGCGACCGCCACCCAGGGCATCGGCCGCGGCAACGAGCTCGAGCTGATCCACGAGATCCGCTTCCCCCACTCGCTGGGGCTGCTCTACAGCGCCTTCACCTACTACCTGGGCTTCAAGGTCAACTCCGCCGAGTACAAGGTGATGGGCGCCGCGCCCTACGGCGAGCCCAAGTACGCGGACAAGATCTTCGAGCACCTGGTCGACCTGCGCGAAGACGGCTCCTTCAAGCTGAACATGAAGTACTTCGCCTACGACTACGGCCTCACCATGACCAACAAGCGCTTCGAGAAGCTCTTCGGCGAGCCTCGTCGCGAGGGCGAGAGCGAGATGCAGGACTTCCACTGGGACATGGCAGCCAGCATCCAGAAGGTCACGGAAGAGGTCGTGCTGCGCGTCGCCCGCGATCTCCACGCCAAGACCGGCATGAAGAACCTGTGCATGGCCGGCGGTGTGGCGCTGAACTGCGTGGCCAACGGACGGCTGATCCGCGAGGGCCCCTTCGAGAACCTGTGGGTGCAGCCCGCGGCCGGAGACGCAGGTGGCGCCCTCGGAGCGGCGATGTTCGCCGAGCACTGCGTGATGGACCGCCCGCGCAAGTTCCGCATGGACCACGCCTACTGGGGCCCCGAATACGACGACGAGGAGATCCGCAAGTTCCTCGAGCTTCGCGGCGCTCCCTACCACACCTTCTCCCGCGACGAGATGATCCGCGAGACCGCCCGCCACCTGGACGAGCAGAAGGTGATCGGCTGGTTCCAGGGCCGCATGGAGTGGGGCCCGCGCTCCCTCGGCAGCCGCTCGATCCTGGCCGACGCGCGGAACGAGGAGAACTGGAAGCGGGTGAACCTGAAGATCAAGTTCCGCGAGAGCTTCCGCCCCTTCGCCCCCGCCGTGCTGGCCGAGAAGGCCGACGAGTGGTTCGACATCGACCGCGAGAGCCCCTACATGCTGCTCGTCTGCCAGGTGCGCGAGGACCGGAACGCCCCGGCGATCACCCATGTGGACGGGTCGGCGCGGTTGCAGACCGTCACTCGCGAGAGCCACGCGGAGTTCTACGACCTGATCCGGGCCTTCGACGAGCGCAGCGGCTGCCCGGTGGTCATCAACACCTCCTTCAACGTCCGCGGCGAGCCGATCGTGTGCACGCCGGAGGACGCCTACCTCTGCTTCATGCGAACCAACATGGACGTGCTCGTGCTCGGCAACCAGATCCTCCTGAAGGAGGAGCAGCCGGAGCTGGTCGAGGAGTTCGACTGGCGCGACCGCTACGAGCTCGACTGAGCGTCCACGCCTCTCGAGGAGTCTCCACCGATGATGTCGATCCTGTCCGAGCTCTGGGAGTTCATGCGCGTGCGCAAGAAGTGGTGGCTGGGCCCGATCCTGGTCACCATGGTCCTGCTCTCCGCCCTGATCGTCCTCACCCAGGGATCCGCGGTGGCACCGTTCATCTACGCGCTGTTCTGAGCGAGCGCGTCCCCCCACGTGTCGCGCGTCAGGCCGGTCATCCACTTCACGGAGCAGAAGGGGTACACGAGCCCCCTGCCCTTCCATCCTCCGGAGCGCTACCCGGAGCTGGGAGGACTGCCCGCGGAGACCGACCCGTCGAACGACACCTTCGCCGGCGTGCGGCGCATGCTGCGCGCCCAGGGCTACGACGCCGGGCGCTACGGCACGCCGGACTGGTCGCCCCTCTCGGAGCTGGCGCCGGCGGGCGGCACCGTGGTGCTGAAGCCCAACTTCGTCCGGCACTACAACGAGACCCACGGCGACCCGGTGGAGGCCGTCGTCACCCAGCTGGCGGTGCTGCGGCCGCTCGTCGACTACGCCTGGAAGGCGGTGGGCCCGGGCGGGCGGGTGATCGTCGCCGACGCGCCCCAGTACGACTGCGAGATCGAGGTGCTGCTGGAGAAGCTCCGCATGGACGAGTTCCTGGCCTTCTACCGGGAGGCCCTCGGCCAGCCCCTCGAATTCCGCGACCTACGGGTCGAGTTCGGCAGCCACGTCCACGGCATCCAGACCGAGAAGCGGAAGCTCGCCGGGGACCCGGAGGGCTACGCGGCCGTCGACCTGGGTGCGGCCAGCGAGTTCGCCGCCATGCCGGATCACGAGCTCCGGCTCATCCGCGGCGCCGACTACGACGAAGAGGTCACCATCCGCCACCACAGCGGGGGGCGGAACGAGTACCTGGTCTCGAAGACGGTGCTGGGCGCGGACCTGCTCGTGAACGTTCCCAAGATCAAGACCCACAAGAAGGCCGGCGTCACCCTCTCGATGAAGAACCTGATCGGGATCAACGGGGACAAGAACTGGCTGCCCCACTACCGACTCGGCTTCGGGAGCCGGGGCGGCGACGAGTTCCCCCAGCCGGACCTCTACTCCCGCGTGCGCATGGCAGGCAGCGAGCTGGCGCGCCGGCTGCTGAAGCGCGGCATCGGCGCCGGCGTCTTTCGGAGGCTCCGCACCCTCGAGCACGCTGCCGGCCTGGACGAGCGCACCCGCGCCGGCAACTGGCACGGCAACGACACGATCTGGCGGACGTGCCTCGACCTGAACAAGGTCCTCTACCACACGGACGCGGCGGGACGGCTCGGCGGCCGCACCCGGCGCGTCCTCCACGTGTACGACGGCGTGGTCTCCGGCGAGGGCCGTGGGCCGATGGGACCGGATCCCCGGCCTCTGGGGCTCCTGGCGATGGGCGAGGACGGCGGCGCCGCGGACGTGGTCCTCACCTGGATCATGGGCTTCGACTGGCGCAAGATCCCGGTGCTCGAGCAGGCCTTCGGGCCCCTGGCCGGCGATCTCGCGATCTCGGCCTTCGACGGCGACCCGCGAACGCTGCCGGTGCTGTGGCTCGAGGGCGACGAAGCGCGAGAGCTGCGCTTCTCCGATATCGACCTGAACCTCCATTTCCGCGCACACCCGGGCTGGGAAGGCGCGATCGAACGAGAGCCTCGAGAGACCGCATGCGCCAGCTGATCCAGTCCTACCGCACCGGCGAGATGAAGGTGGAGGACGTGCCGCCGCCGGTGGCGCAGCCGGGCGGCGTGCTCGTGCGGACGGTGCGCTCCCTCGTCTCCGCCGGCACCGAGAAGATGGTCGTCGACCTCGCCCGCAAGGGCCTGCTCGGAAAGGCGCGGGCCCGCCCCGACCTGGTGCGCAAGGTACTCAACACCGCGCGTAAGCAGGGCGTGATGAACACGCTCAAGAAGGTGCAGTCCAAGCTCGATACGCCGATCCCGCTCGGCTACTCGGCGGCGGGCGTGGTGGTCGAGCTCGGCGACGAGCACACCGGCTTCAAGGTCGGCGACCGCGTGGCCTGCGCCGGAGCCGGCTACGCCAATCACGCCGACTACAACTTCGTGCCCCGCAACCTGGTGGCGCGCATCCCCGACGGCGTCTCGATGGAGACGGCCAGCTTCGCGACCGTGGGCTCGATCGCGTTGCAGGGCGTGCGCCAGACCGATCCGACCCTGGGCGACCGGGTGGCCGTGCTCGGCCTCGGACTGATCGGCCAGATCACGGTGCAGCTCCTGCGCGCCAACGGCTGTCGCGTGCTCGGCTTCGATCCGGACCCGGAGCGCGCCGCCCTGGCGAAGCGCATGGGCGCCCACGAGGCGGTCTCCGGCGAGCTCGAGGAGGCGGCCCGGCGCTTCACGGACGGCGACGGGATCGACGCCGTGATCGTCGCCGCCTCGACCCCCAGTGCGGGCCCCCTCGAGCAGGCCGGTGAGATCGCGCGCCTGCGCGGCCGCATCGTGGTGGTGGGCCTCGTCGGCATGGAGGTGCCGCGCTCGCTCTACTACCGCAAGGAGCTCGACCTTCGCATGTCGATGTCCTACGGCCCCGGCCGCTACGACGCCGACTACGAGGAGCGGGGCATCGACTACCCGCTGCCCTACGTGCGCTGGACCGAGCAGCGCAACCTCCAGGCCTTCCTCGAGCTGGCGGCCGACGGGCGCCTCGACTGCGAAGCCCTGGTCACCCACCGCTTCTCGATCGCCGACGCCCTCGACGCCTACGGCCTGGTGACGAAGGGAGAGGAGCCCTTCCTGGGCGTGGTGCTCGGCTACGAGGCGGACGACGAGGCGGTCGCGACGGCGCCGACCCGGGTCGAGCTCTCCCGCAAGGCCATCGCCGGCGAGAAGGTGGGCGTCGGCCTGATCGGCGCGGGCAGCTTCGGCCAGGGCGTGCTGCTGCCGGCGATCCAGGCGAGTGGCCTGGCCGAGCCGGTGGCCATCGCGACCGGCGGCGGCATGACCGCGCGCCGACTGGGCGAGCAGTACGGCTTCCGCCGCGCCACCTCCGACGCCTCCCAGGTGATCGGCGACAGCGACGTCGACGCGGTCTTCGTGCTGACCCGCCATCATCTCCACGCCCCCCTCGCCGGCCAGGCGCTGCGCGCCGGCAAGAGCGCCTTCACCGAGAAGCCCCTCGCGATGTCCGCCGAGGAGCTCGAGGAGCTGGCCAAGGCCCGCCAGGAGGCCGGTGGCCCCGACGTGATGGTCGGCTTCAACCGCCGCTTCGCGCCGCTGGTCGGCGAGATCCGCGAGCACTTCGACGGGCGCGCCGAGCCGCTGGTGATGCACTACCGCGTGAACGCGGGATTCATCGAGGACGGCCACTGGACCCAGGATCCGTTGGAGGGCGGCGGGCGCATCCTCGGCGAGGGCTGCCACTTCCTCGACCTGATGCACTCCCTCGCCGGCGCGCCGCCGGTGCGGGTCTTCGCCGAGAGCATTCCGGGCGGCGGCCGCTTCCGGGCCGACGACAACGTCGTCGTCACCACCCGCTTCGCCGACGGCTCCGTGGGCACGCTCCTCTACACGGCCATGGGCGACCCGCGCCTCGCGAAGGAATCCCTCGAGGTCTTCGGCGAGGGCAAGGTGGCGTTGCTCGACGACTACCGCGCGCTGCGCCTGCTCGGCGGCGGCCAGGAGAGGAAGTCCCGCTCGGCGAACCAGGACAAGGGCTTCGACGCCGAGATCCGGGGCTTCCTCGCCGCGGTGGCGAGCGGCGACCCGTTCCCCGTCCCCTTCGACGAGGCGGTGGCCACGACCCGCGTCACCCTGGGCGCGATCGAGTCGCTGCGCACGGGCCAGCCCCAGGACCTCTGACCATGGCGAACTCCTGGCGACAGACGCTCTACGACCTGCTGCCCACACCGCTCCAGCACGCGGTGGTGGTGGCGGAGGGTTGGCGCACCTACCGCGCGCGTTTCGGCGCCCCCTACCACAGCGCGCTGACCGAGCTGCGGCGAACCGACTTCGCCTCGCCGGAAGCGGTACGCGACGACCAGGAGCGCCGGCTCCGCGAGGCCGTGCACTGGGCAGCGACGACAGTCCCCTACTACCGGGACCTCTTCCGCAAGGAAGGAATCGAGCCGGATTCGATCCGGACCGTCGACGACCTGGCGCGCGTGCCGATCCTGGAAAAGGAGACCGTCCGCTCGCGCACGATCGACTTCCGCAGCGAGGAGATCCCGAGCCGCGACATCATCCCCGGCCACACGAGCGGCACGACCGGCACCGCGATGGCGCTCTTCCACACGCGAGAGGCGTTCGGCTGGGAGTACGCGGTGATCTGGCGACAGCGGGGCTGGTACGGCATCCGGCTGGGCGACCGCTTCGCCGGCTTCGGTGGGCAGCTCGTGGTTCCCGTATCGAAAAGCACCCCTCCCTTCTGGCGCTACGACCGGGCGCGTCGGCGGATGCTCTTCTCCCTCTACCACATGGGTTCGGAGCACCTGCCCGCCTACGTCGAAGCCCTGCGGCGCGGCTATCGCTTCTGGCAGGGCTACCCCTCGTCGATCGGCATCATCGCCCAGTACCTGCTCGAGACCGGCACGGACCTGGGGCCGGCGGCGCCCCACGCGATCTTCACCTCGTCGGAAACGCTCTTCGAGTACCAGCGAAAGCGCATCGGGGACTCCACGGGCGCCCTGGTCGCCGATCGCTACGGCAACTCGGAGCTGGCGGTCTCGGCGCTACAGTGTCCGGACGGCAGCTACCACGTCGACACGGAGTTCGGCGTGGTCGAGATCGACGCCCATGAGCGGGGCGAGGGCTGGATCCGGGGCGAGGTGATCGCCACCGGCTTCGCCAACCGGGCCATGCCCTTCCTCCGCTACCGGACCGGGGACATCGCGACCCTGCGCGAGGGCCGCGACTGCCCCTGTGGCCGAAGCCGCCCGATCCTCGAGAGCATCGACGGCCGCATCGAGGACCACGTGGTCACGCCCGACGGGCGGCGCCTCGGACGCCTCGACCACGTCTTCAAGGACACCTTGCAGATCCGTGAAGCACAGCTCTACCAGCCGAGCCCTGAGCGGTTGGTGGTGCGCATCGTGCCGCGCCCGGGCTACGGCGATCGCGACCAGGACTACCTGGAACGGGAGCTGCGCTCCCGCCTCGGCAGGGACATCCTGATCCACTACGAACAGGTCGAGTCCATCCCGCGCTCGGCCAACGGCAAGTTCCGGGCCGTGATCTCGGACGTTCTCTAGCGGCACATGGACGACGCGCCTCTCGACATCCTCGTGGTGAGCCAGTTCTTCACTCCCGAGATGGGCGCGCCCGCGGCACGCTTCCACGACTTCGGGCGCCTGCTCCTCGAGCGCGGCCATCGCATGACCGTGCTGACGGGCTTCCCGAACTTCCCCTCGAGCGTGGTTCACGAGGGGTTTCGCGGCCGGCTCCGCATGCGGGAGACGATCGACGGCATCGATGTGCGACGCGGTTGGATCTATGCCTCGCCGAAACGCCCGACCATCAGCAAGAGCCTCGGCTACGCGTCGTTCGCGGCCTCCGCGTCGATGCAGGCCCTGTTCGGCGGCCTGCACGCCGACGTGGTCGTCGCCACATCGCCACCGCCGACCGTCGCGATCCCGGGCGTGGTCGCATCACGTTGGCTCCGGGCGCCGCTGGTCTTCGACGTCAGGGACATCTGGCCCGAGGCGGTGGTGGAGAGCGGGCGATTGGAACGCGGATTCGTCGTACGGTCCCTGGAAGCGGTGGAGCGCGCCGTGTACCGGGCGTCCGCCGCGGTGACCGTGGTAACCGAGGGCAAGCGCGTACGCCTCATGGAGAAGGGCGTGCCCGAGGAGAAGCTCGCCGTGATCCCCAACGGCGTCGACCTGTCCCGCTTCGACGAGGAGGTGGCGGTGGATGCGCTTCTCGCGGAAGCGGGCGTGGACCGGGGGCGCTTCCTGGTGATCTATGCGGGGATCTTCGGTCCGTCCCAAGGCCTCGACGTGCTCTTCGACGCCGCCGCACGAATCCGCGCCGAACATCCCGATCGCGCCTCGAAGCTCCAGTTCGTGCTCGTAGGGAGTGGTGTCGAGCGGCCGCGCCTCGAGGAACGTCGCAGGGAGGAAGGGCTCGAGGACCTGATCCGCCTCGTGCCGGAGCAGCCGCGGGAGGTGATCCCTTCCCTCCTGCGGGCAGCCCACGCCGTCGCCGTGACCCTGCGGCCGCGCCGCGACACGCACACGGTCCCCTCGAAGATCTACGAGAGCATGGCCAGTGAGCGCCCGGTACTGGTCTCCGCGAACGGTGCTCCCAGGGAGATCCTGGAGGAGAGCGGCGCCGGCTTCGGAAGCGCCGCGAGCGATGCCGAAGCCCTTGCGGCCCATGTGCTGCGCCTCCAGGGCGATCCGGAGGCCTGCCGGAGTTTCGGCCAGAAGGGCCGCGCCTACGCCCAGGACTACGATCGCCGCCGGCTCGTCGAATCGTTCGAAGCGGTCCTTCGCGGGGTCACGGGCCTTCGCTGACCGGCCGTCAACCGCGCTTCAGCTTGTCCGCCCGAACCTGCGGCGAGAGGAGCTTGCGCAGGCCGCCGAGTCCGAGGGAGAGGAAGGGCCCGGGATCGCGCAGCGAGAGCACCTGGTAGCACAGGTCCTGGCCGAAGAACCGGAACCAGCTCGGCTCGGCGCGGAAGCGATCCTCGGAGTACAGGAACCAGAGGATGTCCAGCGGGATGTACCTCATCGTCACGCCGGCCCGGTAGTCGAGGTACGAGGGCAGGGACTCGCCAGCGTAGAAGTGCGTGATCAGATCGGCGAAGTCGACGCCTGCCTCGAAGGCGATCTTCACGCTTCCGGTCACGCGCGGATTCACCTCCATCACCTTTGCGGTCCCGTCGCGGGGGTCCTGGATCAGATCGAGGTCCGCGTAGCCCTCCCAGCCCATCACGTCCAGGAGCCGACGTCCGGTCTCGACGATGTCCGGGCGCAGGACGGTCTGGTTGATCGAGCTCGTACCTCCCGTCACTGGGAAGTAGCGGAGCTTGTTGAAGACCACCGCTGCTTGCAGCTCGCCCTCTCGGTCGCGGAAGAACTCGGCCTTGTACTGGAGGTCGTCCTGGGGCACGAGCTCCTGCACGATGCAGGGCCCGAAGCGCGTCTCGGCCGAGGCGAGGGTCGCCGCCAGCGCGTCCGGACCGTCCACCCTCTCGATTCCGGCGGCACCGTGGGCGACGCGCGGCTTGACCAGCGCGGGATAGACGACGTCTTCGAGAGGCCCGTCCTCCGGAAACCAGGTGCGCGGGCAGGGAACATCGTGCTCCTGACACAGGCGCATGGTCTCCGCCTTGTCCCGCGCCTTCTCGAACACCCGGAAGTCGACGATTGCGGCCCGTGCGTGGCGCTCGACCTCCGCCTTGTGACGGCTCACCACGTCGGCGCTCAGATCGAAGAGCGGCAACACCAGCTCGTAGCGGCCGCCTTCCAGCTCCCGGAGCAGCGCCTCGAGAAACGCCTGGGGCTCCCGTTCCACCGAGGGCAGCCGGATGCGGCGGTGGGGGTGCCGCGACAGCGCGCCCATCGAGAGCCGGCTCTCGCAGGCGATCGTGACCACGTGGCCGCCCGCGCGAAGTGCCTTCATGACCGGCAGACACTGGCGGGTGTCGCCGTCGAGGACGAGGACGCGCACGGATGCTAGGCCCCGGGGCGCGCCAGGGCCGCCACCGGCACCGCCGGCCTCGCGGGCTCCACCGTGTGGACCCGCGTCTCGAGCGCGCCCCGGTTCCCGTCGATCCATGCCTGGGCCGACGCGAAGGGCCGCTCCGTCACGAGGCGGCGCAGCTTCGCCTCGGTCGAGCGCAAGCCGACGTAGTACTTGAAGCGGCGCAGGAGCGGCAGATCCATGCGCGGCTGATCGACGTCGATCTCGCGTGGGTGGACGTAGACGTTGGCCGGCCGCCCGGCCCGGTTGTCCAGATAGAGGCCGAGGCGGATCAGTCCGTAAGGGAAGAGGCGCAGGTAGCCGCCTCCGGCGTACGGCACCTGGAAGCTGCCCAGGCCGAAGGTCGAGATCGGAATCTCGACCAGCTCACCGGCGGGCGTGACCAGGCGATGGGGCGCACGGAAAGGCGTGGCGACGCCACCGTGGCTCGAGGTGCGGGGCGGCCACACCGAGGAGTCGTATTCGAAGCCTGCGGCAGCGATCTCGCTCCAAGCCCAGGCAGTCTCGGACGTGATGGAGCCGCCGGGCGCCCGGTAGCCGCGGATGGGCCCACCGATGGCATCCTCGAGAACGGCCTTGGAGCGGCGCAGATCCTCGGCGAATGCCTCGCGCCCGAGCCGGCCCACGACCTCGTGGCCGTAGGAGTGCGAAGCCACCTCGTGCCCGGCCTCGGCAATGCGTCGGACGAGCCCAGGGGACCGCTCCGCCACCCAGCCGACGACGAAAAACGTGGCGCCGACCCCCGCGGTCTCAAACATCTCCAGGAGGACGTCGGTGTTGCGCTCGACCCTCGGCTCGAGGGTCGCCCAGTCCTCCCGCCGGTAGCCTCCGTCGACTTCGAGGATGTGGAACCAATCCTCGACGTCGACGGTCAGGATGTTCGTGGTGGCTTCGCCCATGGCCCCCGGCTCTTCGGCAACCGGATAGCATAGCAGCATCGGGGAGCCGGAGGGGTGGCCTCGGAAACCTGCAGATGGCCCCGGAAGCCTGCGCCGGCTCTTGCGAACTCCGGCGAGGGCGAAGCGAAGGCCGGACAGGTGGCGCACCACCTACCGAGCGGCGACCCTGGGAGCCTTGAACGACCTCGAGTGCGTCAACATCCCGTGCGACCTGTGCGGAACACCGGGTCCCGCATTCCTGCTGGAAGAGAAGGGCTACACCGTGTGTCAGTGCACCCGGTGCAGGCTCGTCTTCGTAAACCCGCAACCGCAGCGGGCCCTGGGCGAGGACGCCGGGCACTTCGCCGACGAGGATTGGTTCGACGTCGCCGAGCGCACGGCCCGGGAGTCGGCGCCCATCTGGGACGACGGCCTCCAGCGTCTGGCCGAACGCGCCGACGGGCCGGGGCGGCTCCTGGACGTCGGCTGCGGTCATGGCTTCTTCCTCCAACGAGCCCGAGAACGCGGCTGGGCGGTCGAGGGCATCGACGTCTCGGCCGAGGCCCTGACCTACGCCAGAGGCAGCCTCGGCCTGGAAGCTCTCCAGCAGTGCGACTTCCTCCAGGCCGCCTACCCGGACGGCCACTTCGACGCCGTGACCCTCTGGAACTCTCTCGAGCACGTCCCTTCGCCCTCGGCCACCCTCGACAAGGCGCTGCGAGTGCTGCGCCCGGGCGGCGTGCTGATGGTGCGAGTTCCGAACATGGACTTCTCCCGCCTGATCTGGCCGCTCCGCTGGCTGATCCGCCGGATGGGTCTCGACCTCTCCTACCTCGCGTCGCCGCCCCCTCACCACCTGTACGGCTTCGACCCGCGAACCCTGGGCCGGCTCTTCGAGGCCCAGGGCTTCGAGATCGAGAGCGTGGTGCCGGCCGGCGCGAAGGTGGGGCACTACTGGCGGATGAACTGGCGGCTCGGAGCGGCAGCGACCCTGAGTGCGGGGCTGACGAACGGCCTCTACGGCCTGACTGGGGGCCGCCTCAACATCGCGGCGACGATCTACGCGTTCGGGCGCCGACCCGCAGCCTGACCCGCGGGCGTTGGTGCCGGTTCGTCATCCAGAGCTGCAGTGCGCCCTCGGCCGTCGAGCCCCTTGATGGCCTGACCGCTCCAGGCAATGTGGTCGCGACCCGAGCGGCCGGATGGCAGCACGATCGATCCGAACTGGAAGTAGTGCGCGTTCCAGCCGTCCTTCTCCGCACGGTAGGCACGCTTCCAGCGGGCCCCATCCCTGGAGACCCACAGCTCACACCAGCTCGAGCGGTTCACCGACGACGGCTCCACGCTGGTCGAGATGGCATAGACGTCGCCGAAACGGCAGCCGTAGATGCAGCTCCCGGGGAGCTCCTGATGGCGTTCGAGCCGACCCGTCTCCTTGTCGAGGCTGAGCACGGCGTTGGGTTCCACTTCGGTGTCGGTCCCATAGACGAGCCGATCCCCGAAGTCGAAGACCTCGACGACGCGAAAGCTCTGCTGCCCCGTCACCAACCACTCGAAGCGCTCGAAGTCCGCCGAGAGCATTCCGATGCCGGCTTGGGGACCGTGATCACCAGCCAGCACCCAGTAGTGCCCGCGCCCTTCGTCGAACACCACGTTGTGCACGTGCCCGACACGACCCGGCGCGAACTCGTGCACCACCTCGAAGTGGGCGCCGGCGTCGTCGGAGCCGAAGATCCGGATCGGGCGGCCCGGTTGGATCACGCCCAGGTATTCGCCCCACACGACGTCGCCGCCGCGCCCGACCTGGATGCGCATCGGCGGGGCGGCCTCGAGGGAGCCGGCATCCACCTCGGAAGCCCGCATGGCGGGCTCTCCGGGTCGACCGTGGTACACACCCTGGCGACTGGCGGCGACGAGCCCGCCGTCGGGAGCACGGTTCATGGCGCGGATCTCGTGGCGCAGGAGCCGCGAGGCCAGGCGGGAGAGGCGCGCCGCGCGCCGGATGCCGCGCGTCGGGATCTCCGCGATTCGCTCCCAGGTCGCCCCGTCGTCGAGGGAGCGGTGGATGACGGTGTGCCGCCCCACGTAGAGACTCCCGTCGGGCTGGGCGAGGACCACCCGGCCCGGGAACTGGTTCAGGATCTGAAGCGGCTGGTCCATGGACTCCGGCGTGGCGGGCGAAATCTAGCAGCACTGGAGCTCCTGGCGCCCTCGTCCACGGTGCCGGTCACGGCGCGTGCTGCGTCCGTGCGATAACCTGATTGGTTCGCGAGATTCCGATGCGGCGGGCCGCAGGGGCTCCGCCGGTGCCCGCGAACCGGATTCCGATTGGCGTCTGGGAGACGAGGCGGAAGTGGGATCGACGGCCGAGACATCCGAGGATATGGCCTTGGAGCAGGCGGGTGGTCGGGTCGATGCCCCGGAAGGCGCGGCCGAGAACGAGATCACCGTGGCGGCCGGCCGCGGGGAGATCCAGGCCCCGGCGCCGCCGGCGCTCCCCGGCACGGTGCTGATCCAGCGGGTCCACGCCTACCGTCCCTGGGGACTCACGATTCGCCGTCGCGGCGCCGGCGATTCCTGGCTGCGCCGACTACGGCGCCGCTATCCCACCGGCGTCCGCAAGGTCTTCAACTACGTCGGTGAAGAGGGCGCCCTCCAGACACTGGAGAAGATCCGCTCCCGATCGACCTTGGAGCGCTTCAACACGGCCTACGGCTACTTCTCGTTCTCGGGCCTCGTCCGCGAGAACCACTCCGCGGCTGCACTCGAGCCGGGACAGCCCGTCGTAGCGTGGGGCTACCACGGGCCGAGCGACGCGGACTTCCTGATCGCGCGACCGGAACAGGTGCTGCCGACACCGTTTACCCACCCGACCCTCGCCGTCGCGCCCTACATGGGCATCATCCTGGAGTTCCTCGAGCTCCACCCCCTGTTCGCGAGCGTGCGGGCCGCGGGCATGGAGGCGGCGATCGGGGCGCTACTCCCGGAAGTGCTGAAGCCGCGGCTCGTGCCGAACGGCGGGCGCCTGGTCGTGCTGCTCGGGGATAGCGGCGAGGCCATCGAGGGCGAGACGACGCTCCGCATCGCGGCGGATCGGAGAGGCCCCGAGGTGCTCCGCCACGAGGAAGGTGAGTGGCGCTGCTCGCTGCCGGATCCCGCCCACTACTTCATCGATCCCTACGGGCCCGTCGAGCTCGAGCATCCAGTACCGTTCTCCGGGTCTGGCGTCGCGAAGGTCCTCGAGCAGCTCGTGCCGCTCCTGCGCAGCGATCGCCCGGCTCCCCTGTTGCGAGGTTTGCCCCCTCGAACCGCGCCCCTCCGCCCGCGCAGCCGCCGGGCCTCCGTCGGTGTGTCGTGCCTGGGCGCCGGGAACTTCACGCGAGTCGTGCTGGTCCACATGCTGCGGCAGCGGCTCGACATGAACGTCCGGGGGGTGATGGACATCCGGCCGGAGATCGCCGCCGTCCAGGCGGACGCGATGGATGCCGACTACTGCACCACCGATTCGGAAGCCGTGTTTCGGGACGGGGACACGAACCTGGTCCTGATCGCGTCGGATCACGCCAGCCACACGGACTATGCTATCCGGGCCATCGAGGCCGGGAAGATGCTGCACATCGAGAAGCCGCCCGCCGTGAGCTGGGAGCAGTTCGAGCGACTGCTGGAGGCCATCCGGACCCACCGGCCGCCGATGATCCACGTCGGATACAACCGGCCCTTCGCGCCCGCCTTCCAGGTGCTCCACGACCGCCTACAGGCCTACGAGGGGCCGACCTTCATCTCCTTCATCATCAAGGGCCACTACCTGAGCCGCGCGCACTGGTACAACTGGCCGAATCAGGGAACGCGCATCGCCGGCAACTTCGTTCATTGGATCGACCTGGGCTACCGGCTGACTGGCTGTCGCCGCCCGCTCTGGGTCGACGTCACGACCGCGTCGCGCGAGGCCGCGACCAACTGGGACGCCACCGTCATGAACATCGGCTTCGACGACGGGTCTCTGTGCACGCTGTCGTTCAGCGCCGCCGGCGACGAGACCTTCGGCATCCAGGAGTACACCGACGTCAAGCGACAGGGCCTCTCCGCGACCATCGACAACTTCAGCTCCATGGAAATGGTGGTGGACGGCAGGCGGATGCGGCGGCGATTCGGGCGCGACAAGGGACACAAGGGCGAGATGGATGCGCTCGCCTCCTTCGTCTCCGCCGGGAAGGGGGATCCCGCGGTCCTCCGGGACATGATCGTCACAACCGCGATCCAGCTCGCCGGGCAGGACTCCCTGGGTCGTGGCGGCGGGCGCGTTCCCGTGGACCTGGAGAGGGTGGAGCACTTCCTGAATGGCGACCTGGGCGGGTGGGACCCCGCCTAGCCCCATGCCCCGCCACCGCGTCCTGATCTTCACGGACCGCTATCCCCCGTACGACCAGGGCGGAGCCGAGCGGATCGCCTTCCTCCACGCGAGCGGATTGCGGGAGCGAGGCTACGAGGTGGAGATCGTGAGTTGCATGGAACCATCGGCCGGCGCGCAGCCGCGAACGGACACGCTTCCGGACGGAACCCGTGTGCACCGCATCTTCCCGCTCCATCCCTTCTCGGAAGACGACACGCCGGGCTTCGCCGACAAGCTGCTGGCCACCGCTCTCCAGCTCCGCCACCCCGCCATGGGACGAAAGGCACTGGACATCGTCGACGCGTTCCGGCCGGACGTCCTCCACGCCCACCACATCCAACGCTTCTCGATCGGGGCGTTCTGTCGCCTCGCGCCGGAGATCCCCCGGGTCCTCACCTTCCACATCTACGGCTTCGAATGCCCGCGCGGCGGCCTCTACCGGACCTCGCGCGGCCGGATCTGCGAGGAGAAGCCCCTCCCCTGCCGGATCTACACCGCCGGCATGCGCCGGGAGCTCGCGCGGGCGGACCGCATCATCGCCATCTCCCGCTTCATCGAGCAGCGCCTGCTCGACGCCGGTCACGCCCGGGAGAGGCTCGTGTACGTACCGAACGGCGTGCCCGGCCTGGAGGACCGCGAGGCGCTTCCCCTGCCGCCGGACAAGCAGGTGCTCTTCGCCGGGCGCATCGTGCACAACAAGGGCCTGCGCCAGCTCCTGCAGGCGTTCGCGAAGATCGCGGATCCGGAAGCCGGTCTCGCCGTGCTGGGCGACGGGCCGGAGCGCGGCGAGCTCGAGGCGGCCTTTGGTGGGGATCCACGTGTTCGCTTCCTCGGCTGGATGCCACCGGACGAGGTGGCGGCGCAGTACCGTGCGAGTCGCCTGGTGGTCGTGCCCTCCGTGTGCACGAGGTGATGAACACCGTGATCTGCGAGGCCCAGTCCTGGGGCCGTCCCGTCGTCGCCACGCGGGTCGGCGGCAACGGCGACATGATCCGCGACGGCCACAGCGGCCTGCTGTGCGAGCCCGGTGACGTGGAGGCACTGCGCGACCGGATCGAACGGCTGCTGGCCGACGACGCGTTGTGCGAGGCCCTTGGGCGGCGCGGATTCGAGTCGCTCCGGCAGTTCACCCTCGAGCGGCACCTCGATTCGATCCAGGCACTCTACGACGAGATCGCCCCGCTGGCGGCCTAACGAGGACTGCTTCGCCAGGCCAGCACCCGCCCGTCCCCCTCGATCAGCGGGACAACCACCTGGGTGTCGCTACCGACCCGTTCCGTGCGCAGCGGCAGCCCGAGAGCGACATCGACCACCGGTGCCGCGGTCCCGCGGATCGTCAGGGCGACGTCGCGGCGCTCGGCGCTGAAGTTCTGGAGCACGGCGTAGTGCCAGCCGTCTGCGCCGAGCCACACGGCGATCCGGTCCTGGGGAGTGGCCCCCCAGGCGGCTCGACGCACTCCGGCTCGCTCGAGGATCTCTTCGAAGAAGGCGAGGCTAGCGTCGGTGGCGGGGAGGCTTCCGGCAGCGACCCGGCGGTCGAGGGGCGGAGCGAAGCCGAGGGCGGTCACGAGGCCCCGACCGACCGGCACGGCCCGGGCCACGGGCCGCCCCTCGGTGTCCTTGGCGAGCGCCTCTCCCGGGCCGTCGATCCGCAGGCGGACCTGCCCCCCGTTGTGGGGCGCGTGAAGGCGGGGGGCCGGCAGTCGCCCGCCGCGCCAGCGAATCGGCGCATCGGGCGCGGCTCCGGCGCGCAGACCGATCGGCGCCAGGAGCCCGTCCACGAGCGCCGCGTACTCGTCGTAGAGGCCGGCGCGGCCGACGATGAGCAGGTGCCCGCCGCGCTCGACCCAGGCCAGGAGGCCTGCCATCACCTCGTGCTCGAGATAGGGCGCTTGGGGCACGATGATCAGGCGCAGGTGGTCGATGGCACCGCGCTTCACCTTCTGGCGCGGCACTGTTTCGAAGGCAACGTGGATCGCGTCGAGCCACCCGTTCCAGAGGTTCGCCAAGAGGAAGGCATTCACGAAGGAATCGTCGCCGAGCCGCAGGACCGCCGGGACACCGCGTCCCTGGCTCTTGGTGGCGAAGGACCAGTACAGACCGACCTGGGCCGACTCGTGGGGCGGCGTCGCCCCAGCGAAGCCCTCCCACGCCGGCTTCCCACGGTTGAGGGCGGCGACTTCCGCGCCCGGGAGCCGGACGAATCCGTCGACCTCGCCGAAGAGCCCGGAACCTCGCTCGCCGGTCCGGCCCGAGCCGAGCAGCCCCCAGTGGTGCTCCTCCTGCTCGACGACGCCCCGCGCCCACGTGTAGAGGGTGTAGAACCGAGCGCGCCACTGGTGCCCGCGTTCGCTCTTCGGCGTCCAGCCGTAGCCGGCGCGCGTGGCCTTCAGCTCGTTGTTTTCGCCGCGCTGGCCGCGGCGCGCGGCCAAGCCGGGGTTGTACCACGGCAGCGAGGTCGGCCAGTTGTGGCTCGACACCCGGTCGAGCACCCCGCTGAGCGCGAAGAAGTCGACGCCCGAGAGGGGGCCCTGCTGGTTCAGGCTCCCGACGATCGCGTGGCGGTCGTCTGCAGCGCGGTAGGCGTCGGCTACGCGAGCGACGTAGCCGGTGACGGCCTCGGCACGAAAGTCGACGAAGTCGAACCAGTTGGCCCGTTCGCCCCGGTTCGATGGGAAGCGCACGGGCGAATGGATGGTGTCGAAGCCCGTGTGCCGCGTGCCCCAACGCCGATTCAGCACGTCGATGCTTCCGTGCCGCCGCTTCAGGAAGGCCCGGTAGGGGGATTGGATATGCGGACCGTGGGCGTCTTCCTGGCGCAGCACCCGCTCGATGGTGACGACCCGCGAGTTGATCCAGGGCTCCTCCGCGTGTTCCTCGGCCTTCTGCGCCAGCCAGGCGTCGTACTCCGGTGACACATAGACGGGATCGAACACCGGAACCTGCCGGCTCGACGTGCGCGAGCGCCCCGTCGCCAGGTCGACGGCCGTGTGCGTTCGAGTACGCGCCCATGGTGCCTCCTTCACCGGAGGAAGCGACTTCATGAACTCGTAGAGACTCACTCGGGGGCCGCCGCGGGCGGCCAGCACCTGAGCATCGAAGGCCCAGTCCGTGTAGCTCTCCATTCCGGCGCGCTGCATCGCGTCGAGGAGCGGCCCGTCGCGGAAACCCCAGCGCACGGGGGTCGAGGCGAAGCCATAGACCAGCTCGGCGCCAGGAAGCGGCGCCCGGGCTCGAGGCGCCGCAGCGCGGGCATCGCGGACGCCGGCGGCGAGGCGGTCGGCGAGGGACGTGAGCACTCGGGCTCTCTTCTCGGCCCGGGCCGCGAGCTCCGGGTAGCGGCGCCAGGCGGCATCGGGGGGGCCGGCGCGGGCCTCATGATAGGCGTCGAGGATCGCGAGCGCGGCGGGCAGGTTGCGTGCGAGCTCGGCCTCGAGCGCCGCGGCCGTCGGCGCCTCCGCGTGCCGCGCCAACAGCGCGAGATCGCGCCATGCGTACTCGGCCCGCACGAGGTCCGTCCGGAGCGACTCGAGGGCCTCCTTCAGGCGGCTGAGCTGGGCGTAGTCGTCGGCGCCCCGCTCCTCCGGAAACGGCGCTGACATCTGTCGCACCAGCCCGGCGAGGACGGTGGCGGCGCCGCGGCCTTCGAGCAGGGTGTGGCCGCGGCGATCCGGATGGGTCACGTCCACGAAGCCGGTGGTGGCGCCATCGAAGACTCGGCAGTGGTGGCGCACCAGCACAGCCTGCTGCGCGAGAAGCTTGCCGTCGTCGGTGAAGAAGCCGAAGGGCACGCGCCGCAGGTCCTCCCGGTAGGCCCGGTTTCCCGTGGTGTCGCGGGAGTAGCGATGGACCCAGGCCTGGATCGAGCGGGTTCCGCCGCCGGCGACCCCGACGCGGCGGGGCAGGTCGGCGATCGCCGGCAGCCGCGGCTCGGCAGCCCGCAGCTCGACGCGTCCCCGCTTCGGGAGCCCCGGGAGCTCCCCGGTCTCGAAGTAGAGGTGAAGGTCCGGCCCCAGGCCCGGGACGAACTTCTCGGCCCCGTTGTGCCCGGTGCGCAGCGGCACGCCTTCGAACAGGAGGTCCAACCCTTCCGCGTGGCGGGGCGGAAGCAGCCGCCAGTAGGACACGGGGAGATCGCGGGAGCGGGGAACGACCAGGAGATCCAGGGCTTCGAGGCCGCCGCCGGCTGCCCGGGCCTCGTCGACGACCGTGGCCGGGAGGCCCTCCCCGTGGAGCCAAACGCGAAGCGTCTCCGCCCGCTCCTCCGCACCGTCGAAGCTCGCGACTGCGATCCGGAGGCTCGCCGTGTCCTCGATGCCCGCGCTCACCCGCGGCGCACAGGCCAGGAGGACGAGGAGGAGAACGCCGGCCTGGGGAGCCGCCCGGCGCATCAGGCGGGTAGCAAGAGGTCCAGGTACCTCTGGGCGGCGGCGGCTGGCCGCGTCCGGGCCAACAGCTCCTCGGCCCCCTCGAGGGAAGGCGGCGCCGGAGGATCGGCAAGGAAGGCCAGGATCGCTTGGCGGATCTCCTTGGGGCCGTGAGGCGACGGGACGTAGCTGGCCGCGTCGCCCAGGATCTCGCGGGCCACGGCGATGTCCGATGCCACCATCGGCTTGCGCACCAGCTTCGATTCGACGTACGGCATCCCGAAGCCCTCGTAGATCGAAGGCATCACCACGGCGGAGCAGCGGCGGAACAATTCGTCGCGGAGGCTTGCGTCCACGTAGCCGAGCACGTGGATGTTCGCACCGCGGCCGGGGAACAGGTCCTCGGTGAACGCCCCGATGAAGACGAAGTCCGGCAGGTCGACGCCCTCGGTCTCGAGCTCGCGCAAGGCGGCGACCAGGTTCGGAATGTTCTTGTGGGGCTTCATGGACGAGGGCACCAGAAGGAAGGGTTCCCGGAACGGGAGATCGTCCGTGGCTGCGTTCCTCTCCCCAGCGGCCACCTCGCGGATGACCGTCGGCGGATAGATCACCTCGACGTGGTCGCGCCCGTAGTACTGGCAGATCTCGTCGGCCATCGCGTGGGACAAGGTCACCAACACCTTCGACCGCTTGGCCGCGTACGCGATGTTCGTCCGGTGGTGGAGCAGGATGTACCAAGGCCAGAGCTCGGGATGCTTGGTGAACTGGATGTCGTTCACGGTCGTGACTGAATGCCGGAACGTCACGAACGGGCGGACGTTGCCGGGGAACAGGAAGGCGTCGTAGGCGAGGCCCAGGAAGGGCACGACGGCCTGCTGCCACAGGATCCGCTGGATCCGATTGGCCAGGGACACGGGACGGATCGTGAAGGCCCCGGCAAAGCGGGTGAAGAAGTCCCCCTGATCGCGGCGCACGTAGAGGGAGATCGAGACGTTGCCGGGGCACACCTCGGAGAACCCCTCCAACAGGTTCTCCAGGAGGGCCTCGAAGCCTCCCACCTCCCCCCGGACGAGGTGCGTGCAGTCGATCGCGATCTTCTTCACGGTTGGCGGAGTATCCTTCCACGCCGATCAGGCGCAAACGCGAGCTTCGACCGATACCGGTTCGGGCTTGATCAGCGGATCTCCCGGGTCTGCCCCGCGGGGACTGCGTCTCCGGGGCGGGAAGACCCAAAGAATGCATCGGGGTGGTCCGATACACTCCCGAACCGCCATGGCTGCCACCCTCATCCTCTTCGTCGACGGCCTGCCCTTCGACCAGCTCGAGAACATGCCGTTCGCGCGGAGCCTCCCGGCCCAGGCCCGGCTGATTCCGGTGCTCGGCTACAGCGTGAACTGCCAGACCCAGCTCTTCACGGGCAAGAGCCCGGACGAGCTGGGCTTCTGGTGCGAGTACAGCCTGGACCCCGAGGGCTCGCCCTACCGGCCGCTCCGGCCCCTGCTGAAGGCCCTGGCCCCCCTCGAGCGCAGCTACCTGGTGAAACGGGTGATCCACCGGCTCATGGACCGGTTCGGTCCGGGCGGGCATTCGAAGAACATCCCGCTCACCTACCTGCCGCTGTTCCACGAGACCGGGCACACCGTCTTCGCCCGCGAGTTCGACCAGCCGTCGCTCCTGGATCATCCGGATCTCACCTGCTTCCTCTACCGGGACTTCCGGAACGGGCCGGACATCGACCGCTCGATCCACGAGGCGGCACTGCGTCACCTCGAGAACGGCTCCGGGAGCAGCGTGCTGTGCTCCTTCGTGCGACTCGACCACGTGTCGCACTGGAGCGGTGTCGGCTCGGAGCCCTACAACGAGATGCTCGCGGAGAACGACGAGTCGTTCCGACAGCTCACCGAGGCTTTTCTCGCCAAGCAGCCGGACGGAACCGTGCTCGTGGTCTCGGACCACGGCATGGCGAACATCCACTCCCACGTGACGATCGATCTCGAGAGCCGGTTCGGCCGGCCCTCCGCCGACGGCTACGCCTACTTCACGGAGGGCACGCTGCTCCGAGTCTGGCTCCAGGACGCGAGCCTCCGCGAGCCGATGGTGGACTACCTCGCGGGCATCGACGGACTGGAGCCGATCTCCGACGAGGACCGGCGGCGAGACGGCATCACCCGCCCCGAGTTCGGCGACCTCATCTACCACACGCCGGAAGGGACGCAGATCGTTCCGAGCTTCTGGGGACCCAAGCCCTCGGCGGGAATGCACGGCCACCACCCGCGACACGCGGGCCAGCACGGGATCTGCCTGTCGAACAAGGAGCTGCTGCCGAAGGACCGCCTCTCGGCCAGTGACTTCCACGCAATCGCGTCTGCGGCCCTGGATTCCTGAGGCCAGATGCGTGGAGCCGGCGGCTCTCTGCGACCGCCACGGCTACCCGGCGCCGCTGGCCGACGCGCTGGAGGAGCTCTCGGAGGCGGCGTCCGCCTGCCTGCCGGGCCTGCGAGCCGTGATCGTGTCCGGGAGTCTCGCGACGGGCGACTTCCTGTGGCGGCCGCGGGGCGACGCGGGCGGGGTCGAGCTGCTGTCGGACGTCGACGCCTTCGCCTTCGCCCCGCTCGGCGTGGCCGACGTGCCCGAGCTACGCCGGCGCCTGCGAAAGATCGAGGCTCGCACGGGATCGGTCCACTTCAAGATCGATCTCTCGGTTTCACCGCCCAGCGCGCTCGCCAGGATTCCCGCCACCTACCAGATGGCCGAAACGCGACGGGCGGGCTACGTGCTCGCAGGCGAGGACCTCCGGGCTGCATTCCCCGACCACTTCGACCCCCGCGCTTCCCGCCAGTCGTTCCTCGCCAATCTGTGGAAGCCGATCGCGGCATGGTGCGACCGCGAAGCGGACGGCGGCCTGGCCTTTTCCCTCGCCGCCTCGCGCCTGCTGGTGGACGTCGCGTTGCTGGCCGCCTCGGAGGATGGCCTGTGCCTCCCCGGCCACCGTGCTCGTTGTGAACGCTTCCTCGCAGGCGGCCCCCCCGAAAGCCTGGCCAGCGACGAGAGCCTGCGATGGGCCGTCGAGGCGGGCTGGGCGGCTCGCCTCGAGCCACCCGGGCAGGCCGGGAACCTCGAGCCGCTGCTGGCACCGACGGTGGCGCGCACCGTGGCGCTCCTCGACGGCGGCGGGCCGCCGCCGGCCGATCCGGGCGCCGGGCTGGTCCGCCGCCTCGCCAGCTGGCTGCCTCCGCGCACGATGCGACGGCGCCTCGGAGAGCTGCGCACCGTGCTCCGCCGGCCCTCCCGCCCGGATCGGGACCTGCGATGGCTCCTCGACCGCAAGGAGGCGGTGGCAGGCGCCTGTCTGCTGGGTTGGCTCGTCTGGCTGGGCAGCGAGGGCGAGGGCCCGCCGCCGGCGGGGGTGGGCCATCTCCTCGCGACCCTGGCCCGACGACCCTCGACGCCGGGGCTGGACGCCGGGTTCCACGGGAAGGCGGCCCAACTCTATCGAGAGGCCTGGCGCGAGTACTCCCCTTCGGCGGCGAATACGATCGACGACCGGCGGGACGAGTGAACCGCGTGCGTCAGGGCATCGACGGACATCGAACCCGCTCCCATTCGGACGCGAGTTCTTCGATCTCGTCCTGGGAGGCCGCCGACTTCCGCCGTGACGGCTCGAGTACCGGCAGAGGCGCCTTGGTGAGCCGCAGGGCTTCGCCGGTCCGGTCGAGGTAGAACCCTGCCACCTCGTCCAACATCTGGCCTGGCGATTCGCACATCTGGAGGTAGTCGACGACGAGTCTTCGCTCCGGCCCAACCGCTCGGATGTCCCGCTCGATGTCTTCTTCGATGTGGTGCACCTGGCCGACGATCTGGCGCGCCCAACCCTCGCGGCGAAGGTCCGCGATGGCACTCGGCATCGTCCACAGCCATTTGTCCCTGGAGCCCTTGACGGAACGCCGCGCCTCCAGGATCGAGACGGCCACATCCAGAAGATCCCGTCTCACCTGAATGAACAGCGCGTTGGGAAAGAGATCGGCCAAAGCCCGAATCCGGACGCTGTGTTTCGTGTTCTTCGAAACGAAGGGCTCCCCGACCATCTGCTCCAGAGCCGCGACGGTCCGGCGAATGAGTGCCTTCGTGGGAACGTCGAGGTAGCTCTCATCGGTGTAGTTGAAGCGCTGCCGATCCTCGGTCGGAAACCACCGGTTCCAGACGGGTCCCCCTTCATTCGGAGCCTGGGGACCGACCTCGTAGCCGTATCGGCTCGCGAAGGAGGTCTCGTGGGGCCGCAGGACACGCCGGCCGAGGCGAGAGGCCAGAACCGGAGCGCCGCGCAGCCTGCAAGCGAAGTTGGTTAGGTAGGAGCAGCCGAAGTTCCTGGTCATGAGCTGGTAGAACAGCGTGGTTCCCGACCGCGGAGGTCCGATGATGAAGAGGGGTGCGTGCTCGAGCGTCTCGGGAACCCCGGCCAGCATCTGTGGCTCAAGGAAGGAGCCGACCCGATTCAGGATCCCGACCGCACCCTCTGCGAACACCCGGACCATGCTGCCACCTCACCCTGCCTCGGACCCAGGACGCCCGGGTTCCTCACCACCCCCGTAGTAGTGGTCGCCGCCGGGGCAAGATGTCATTGCCCGGGCGCGACGCGCCGCGGTGGGCGACAAGAAGGGTCGGCGGGTTTCCCTTTGATCGCAAGGGGTTCGGTGACTCGGTGCACGTCCGCGCGAGGCCGCGCCAGCGGCGCGGGCCAGGGGGCCCCCTGGCTCAGGCGCCGACGCCTGGCCGACGCTGGCTCCGCAGGAAGCGCCAGACCCGCGTCGTCTCTCCGCTGGCGGTCAACAGGACCGGGTACACGACGAAGGGGACACCCAGCACCGCGAGCACCGGCCAGCCCGCGACTTCGGCCGCGATTCCCGCGCCGACAGCGCCTCCGAAGGACAGGGCGGTGGTGACCAGGACCCGGAAGATCGGGCCCATTCTCGCGAGGCCACCGAGCCCCGCCAGGTAGCTCGCCAGGAGGACTCCCTCGCTGATGAGGAGTGCCGCCAGTGCGCCGCCGACGCCGAAAGCGGGAGCCGCGATCACTACCAACAGCGCTCGCACCGCGCTCCCGATCATGAGGCTTCGCGCTCGGTGGGCCTGGCGCCCGCACGCCGTTAGCAGGGTCGCCAGAGCTGCGGTGCCGAAGGTGATCCAGGCGTAGATGGCGCCCGCCCGAAAGAGAGGCGCCAACCCCTCGAAGTCCTCGCCGAAGATCCAGCGGAGGAGGAAGGACGCCAGGGCAAACAAACCGGTCGCAGCTGCGCCACCGGCTGTGAGCGAGAAGGTGAGCGCTTGGGGCGCGACCCACCCGAACTCCTCCCGACTCCGCGAGAAGACGCGCGACGCGGTCGGTAGGACGGCGTGCCCGGCCATCATGCTGAGGAAGCCCGTGAGCCGAAGCAGACGAGTGATGGCGGCGTACTCGCCCACAACCGCGAGAGGCAACATGACGGACATCAAGAGGATGTCCACGTGACTATGGACGGCACTCCCCAGGGCGGCAGCCGCGTATGGCATCGCGTCACGCAGGGTCGCGAAACGCGGCGGCCATCCCATGCGCAGTCGGGCGAAGCGGCTCGCGAAGCGCCGGCTCCACAAGAACTGACACGAGGCGGACGTCAGAGCCAGGATTCCGACGACGAGGAGAGGGGCTCCCTGGGAGATGAAGAGCGCCGCCCCGCCCGCGAAGAAGAGGCCGTGCAGAACATGGGAGATCCCTTCGAGGCCCAGGCGCTCTCGAGCCCGGCATATCGAGTGGTTCAAGTAGCTCCAGGACTGGGTAAGCGAGTTGAGGGACATCAGCACGGTCAGTACCAGAACTTCGGCGGTGTACGGCAACGTCAGATAGAGGACCGCGAGGATCACGAGGAAGACCAGCGTGATCGGAACCTTGAGCGCCAGCGACCGCGCGTACTCGTCTCCCAGCTCTGCAGGACGCACGGCGCCTTCGCGCACGAGTCTCGGCGAGAGGCCCATGTCGGCGCCTAGCACGAAGTAGGAGGCGATGGCGGTCGCACTAGCGTAGGCCCCGAGGCCCTCCGCGCCGAAGGCCCGGGCGATGGTCGCGTTCAGCAGCAGGATGAAGATGCGGCTGACGAAGTTCGAGAGCGTGATCGCGCCGATGTTGCCCGCGATCCGTTGGAGGCCCGAGGTCGCCAAGGTCCCTACCGAAGGCGCTCAGCCGCGGCCGAGCCGCAAGGCCCAGATCAGAACGGCAAGCCCACCGAGCGCACCGTAGACGGCGAGGAAGGCCATCCCGCTTCGGGGAAGGCGGCTGCCGTGGGCCGACAGCAGGAGGACGATCGGGAAGACCACCTCTCGATACCGGGTCACACTCGGATTCACGGCGCCGATCACCATCAGGAAGAGGGCCGGGTAGAGAATCAGCAACAGCCGGTCTCGCCGGTCTCGATCCCCGAGGATGTTGGCGACGGCCACGAGCAGAAAAGGGTAGAGGGCGAGAGAGAAGAGCTGCAGCCACGGGCCCACCAGGGTGGGAAGGTGCGGATCTGCGAGCTTCGGGGGAAACGGCGTCAGCAGCACCAGCGCACCACTCATCGGCGCCTTCCAGATCTCGGCGGGCGAGGAGATGTACGCGTAGCGCATCAGCCCGATGTAGCGGGATTCGAACTCCGCCTGGCGGACCTTTCCTTCGAATCGCTCCGTCGCGCTTCGGATGCTGATCCGCGAGTCCTCCGGTGCGACCACGGTCACCACTCCGAAGATCAGGACGGCGGGCACGAAGGCCGCAACAGCGGTGGCCAGGTTGCGCCGGATCAGCACCGCGCCGATCCCCATGATCAACAGGAATGGAAGGATGAAGCCACTGCGAATGAAGTACAGCGGGATCAGGGGCACCACCGCGAGCAGCACGTTCTTTCCCCAGCCGGGATCGAGACGGATCGCCTTGGCCGCGTGGTAGAAGGCGAGCAGAGCGAGGAACTGGGCGATCGGGTCCTTGCGCTGCTCGAGGACCGTGAGCAGGGTGATCGGCAACGCGGCGGTGAGGAAGGTCCCGATCCAGGCGGTTCGAGGCTCGAAGAAGAGCTTTCCGATCCGATAGACGTACAAGAGGCTCATCGAGCTGACGGCCACGTTCAACAGCCGCGGCAACATCGTGTTCGCGCCAAAGAACGAGTAGATGTAGGCGCAGATGATGTAGTAGCCGTTGGAGAGGATGCGCCAGCCGTAGTGCTGGTGAGCGAGGTCGTACTTGATCTCCGCGCTCATCTCGATCGCCCACTCGTGGTAGCGGAGCGGATCCGGGTATCCGAAGCCGCCGAGCCCTGACCACTGCAGGAGCCAGTAGTAGAGGGGAACGAGCGCAGCCTTCACGACGAACGCGACCAGCGCGATCGGGAGGACCGCCCTACGATCCTCCGCCGGCCGGGGGAGATAGAAGACGACGACCGCGCCCAGTAGGATGAAGGCCGCCAGCAGCGAGGCGCCTACAGGCGTGGCTTCGATCAAGGGCCGTTGCTCTGGAAAGGGTCAGGCATGTTCGGTTGGGACGTCGAGGTGAGCAGCGTAGCAACGCGTCTCGTGCTGCCGCTGGGCTTCGCCTGGGCGTGCATGCTCGCGGGTACGCTCGGCCGTCCGCGCTTCCCCCGTGCGGGCCTCCTGCTCGCCCTCATCGGCGTGACGACCCTCTACCTTGCGTCCCTCTCACCGGTCGCCGACTCGGTCCAGAGCCGGCTCGAGAGCGGGGTCCCAATCCTCCCTGTCGACCAGATCGAGCCCGCAGACGCCATCCTCGTCCTGGGAGGCGCCACCGAAGCGGCGCTGCCACCGCGGCGCTACGCGGACCTGGGCTCGGCCGCGGACCGGCTGGCCCACGCAGCCCGGCTCTACTGGGCAGGGCGGGCTCCCCGCATCATCTTGTCCGGTGGGAATCCAACCGCCGGGCCGGACCCGCGCTCCGAGGCGGCTGTGATGGCAGATCTACTGGCCGGCTGGGGGATCCCGGCGGCGGCCATGATGCTGGAGGAAGGGAGCCGCAACACGCGCGAGAACTGCGTGAGGGCAAAATCACTCGCCGACAGAGAGCAGTTCGCCGACATCCTGCTGGTAACGTCGGCCCTCCACATGCCGCGCGCGACGGCCACCTGTGCGACGGCCGGCTTGCGGGTGCGCGCGGCGCCGACGGATTTCGAGGGAGTCGATCGGCCGTTCCGCGGCGCCCTGGACCTGCTGCCGGATGCGGAAGCACTGGCGAGAACCACCCGGGCGGTCTACGAGTGGATCGGGTACCGGGTCTACCGCTGGCGCGGGTGGATCGATCCGGCGAAGCTCCCCGCTCCCCGACCGGATGGCCCGCAGCCGTCCGGACGTTGACCGGGGGGCCGCCATTTCCGCCGATGATCGTCCGAGCACGGGCGTGCTCGCCCGGGTGCTGCGCAACGTCGGCCTCCTCACCGGCGCCCAGCTCGCCGCCCGCGTGCTCAACTTCGTGCTGCTCGCCGCCTTGGCGAGAATCGCAGGCAGCGACGGCGCTGGCGCCTACGCCACGGCAGTCTCCGTGGCCCTGGGCTTCCTGCTGCTATCGGACCTCGGCCTCAGCCCCCGCTTGATTCGCGAAGCCAGCGCGCGCCCGGACGAGGGGGGCGACCTGTATCGCGAGACGTTGGGGCTGAAGCTCCTACTTCTCGTACCAGCCGGGCTCGCGATCGGCGTGGGCGTCCTCTGGCTGCCGTACCCTGCGCAGGTTCGCGAGCTCGTCGGGCTGATGGGCGTCGCCGCCCTCCTCCAGTCCCTCGCCCAGGCGAACGAGGGCCTTCTACGCGCGCGGGAGCGCATGCAGTGGGAGGCGCTGGGCGGGCTGCTGCAATCGGGCCTCACGACGGGGCTCGCCGTCTGGTGGTTGGCGTCGGGGTGGGGGCTCTTGTGGGTAGGCGTTGCGCGTATTGTCGGCGTCGCGGCGCATCTGCTCCTGCTCTCGGCGGTCCTCCGCCAGGAGATCCGCTTCGCGCCTCCGGGGCCCGGAGCTCGCGCCTCCTTGAGGGCCGCCCTGCCCTATATGAGCACGGCTTCGATGAACCTCGCGTACGGGCAGATCGACATCGTGCTGCTCTCGCTCGTGGCGACCCAGAGCCAGGTCGGCGAGTACGCGTTGATCTCGCGAATCGTGTTGGTCGCGGGCACGTTCGCGTCGACCGGAGCTGCGGCCCTGCTTCCCACGCTGGCTCGCGCCTTCACGGAGGCGAAGGCCCGCTTTCGGCGGCTAGCGCTGGCCGTTCCCGCGACTGCAGCCGTCCTCGGCGGCTTCGGGACGGGCGGGCTGGCGATCCTCGGCGGCCCGGTTCTGACCCTGGCCTATGGAGACGAATTCGCTCCGCTGACACCGCTCTTCACCACGGCGACGGGCTACGTACTCCTGCGTTTCCTCACCGCGGCTCTGGGAGTGGTTCTCACGGCAGCGGGCCGACAAGCGACGCGTGCCCTCTGCATCTTCCTCGGCCTCATGGCAACCCTCGCGTTCATCCTGCTGTGGGTCCCGACGCACGGAGTCGCCGGCGCCGTCGACGCGCTCGTGGGAAGCGAGCTCGTACTGCTCGCGTGCCTCGCCGCTGCCGCCGCGCGCTTCGCTTCCGGGTGGAGCCGTTCCTAGACCGAAGGCTGGTTGTCAGCCCGGCAGCGACTTGGCACCCTTGCCTTCGATGCGTGGGACCAGCGGTGCAGGGGCGAAGCCCGCTTGGCGGCTCGCCGCGGGTGCGGTGTTCGGCTTTCTCCTGGCCTGTGCGCAGGGCCCGCCGCCGGTGGAAGCCTCTGCCGCCGCGGATCCGGTGCACCGCGACGTCGCCGCGGCACCCGAGCGCTTCGACTTCGTGCAGCTCGCCGATCCGCAGATTTCCAGGACGGAGACCGAGCGCGACCTCGAGAACCTCAAGCGGGCGGCCCGGCAGATCCGGGCCCTGGAGCCGAAGCCGGCCTTCGTGGTGATCTGTGGCGATCTCGTGGACGTGGGGAGCCCGGCGACGCGGGCGGCCTTCGATGAGGGGCTGGCTGCGTTCGACCTTCCGGTCCATCTCATTCCCGGAAACCATGACGTGATCGTGCCGCCCCGGGCGTCGAGCCTCGCCTCCTTTCGCAAACGACACGGAGGAGACACCTTCGCCTTCGAGCACGGCGGCTACTCCTTCATCGGCGTCAACAACCAGTTCTGGTTTCCGGAAGTCCGGGATGCGAAGGGCGCGCTCAAGGCGGCCATGTCGGCGGACGTCGCGCGGGAGGCCGACCTCCACGACGCCTGGTTCGAGGCACAGCTCACCGCCGCGTCCCGAGCGAAGAGGCCTGTCATCGTCGTCGGGCACTATCCCGTGTTCCTGGAAACGCCCGACGATCCGGTCTATTTCCGGGGTCTGATGCGGAATCTCCCTCCGGCCCGTCGCCGGCAGCTCTTTTCGCTCTTCCGCCGCCACGGCGTCGTCGCGTATCTCGCGGGCCACACGCACGCCAACTACGTCGCCGAACACGAAGGCGTGGCCTATGTCACGACCGCCCGGCCGGGGCCGAACATCGCCCGGGGGCGCAAGGAGAACGGCGACCTGCTGATCGACCCCCCCGGCTTCCGCGTGTGGAGCGTCCGCGGCGGAGCCGCTCTCGAGCATCGGTACGTGGTACTCGAGGAAGACCGGTAGCTCCATGCTCGATCGTCCGGTACTCGTGACGGGGACCCCCTGTGCAGGCAAGACCCGGGTCACCCTGTGCCTCGCGACTGCGCCCGAGTTCCTCTACGTGTACGAGCCGTTGATGATCTGGAACATCGGCAAGCGCGATCCGACCCTGGACACGCGAGACGCGGACGAGGCCGTCCCCGCGGTACGGGAGGCGATCGTCCGGGAGTGCAAGAAGCAGCTGGAGACGGCCGGAAAGACCCGCTACGTCGACGATCTCTCCTACCACGCGCTACGCCTCTCCTTCGTGATGGAGGTGCTGCCGAACGTCCGCATCATCCAGTGCGGCCGCAGCGTCGAGGACATCCTGCCCGAGATGGTCTGGGGATGGACCCACCGCTTCTCCCCGACTGAGATCCTGAGGAAGCGGCGCAAGGGCATCGTGCTGAGCTCGGTTCCGCGCCTGGCCTGGCGTTTCGCCCGGAATTACGTCTCGACGCGCCTCACCGGCTCGTCCTTCCGGTGGGGCCCTCAGATGGAGGGCGTCGCGGAGTACGGCCGCCAGCATGGTCCGGTGGCGGGCGCCGCCTTTCAATGGTCGAAGATGATGGAGCGGTTCACGGCGGACCTGGAGCTCGTGCCTGAGGATCGCAAGCTCTATGTCCGCTTCGAGGACATGCTCGCCGATCCCCAGACGCAGCTCGACCGGATCGGCCGGTTCTGCGAGGTCGAGGATCTCGAGAACCTGAAGGAGCAGGGTGCGGCGATCCTCAACCCACGCCACCCGGGCCCCTGGGTGGACATCTCGCAGGAAGACTGGGATCGCGTTCGACCGATGATCGATCCCATTCACCAGCAGCAGGGTTACCCACCACTCCCCGAGGAAGCGCCTCGGTGCGCTCTCCGTCACCGCGAGGGCGATGGTGCGCCGTCCGCGTGAACAGACGGAGCGTTGCCGAGGGCACACGGTGTTCGTGGTGGGGAACGACGGCTCCGGGAAGACGACCTTCACCGAACGCCTCGCAGGAAAGGCCGCTGCCATGGGACTGCGCGTCCATCGCCGGCGCTACTACGGGAGTACGGTGCGCGTGGTCTTTCGCCGGCTGATCGATACCTGGACCGACGCGTCGCGCAGGAAGACCGCGGCCTCCGCGGGGGGCGGGCCTCGGCCGCGAACGCGGAACGGCGCGCGGGCTCGAGTCCTGCTCGCCTTCCTGTGGCTGTATCAGACGGCCATCGGGCTCGAGACCCGGCTGCGTGATCTCCTCGACCGCTCCGACCTCCGGATCGTGGACCGGAGCTTCGTCGATGACCTGGTGAGCATCGGCGAGACCCTGAGGGTCGAGGTCCCGCCCTCCCTGCTGCGCTATTCCAGTCGCCTCTTCCCCGTCCGGCGGCTCTACTACCTCTCCGCAGGCGACGCTGTCGAGTTTGCCCGCATCCTGGACGTGGATCTCAGCAAGGCCTTCCACCACGCCAAGGGAGAGCGCTATCGCGCCATGATCGCCCAGCTCGAGCCCTTCACGCCGGGACTTCGCCGGATTTCCACCGCGCCCCGCTCCGAGGCATCGGCATGAACCGCTACTGGAAGACCGCTCTCGACCTGGACCGCCGCATGGGGGAAGCGGATATCCCCTATTGCGTGATCAAGACCTTCCGCGCGAATCCGGACTACAACGACAGCAACATCGACGTCGTGTGCCCGCTTCCGTTGGCCGAGGTGCACCAACGCGTCTACCCCGACTACACGCTTTCGCTCCGCGACTGGACCAAGGCAGTGTTCTACGAGCGGAACAAGCGCATGGTCAAACATCCCACGGGCGAGACGTCGGACATCCACCTGCACACGAACGCGGGCTGGCACGACGTTGAGTTCGTTTCCGGGAAGGAGATCCTCGCGGGGCGGCAGCGGCACGAGCTCTCGGGCGGAGCGGTCTGGATCCTCGAGCCGGAGCTCGACGCGCGCATCCTCACCCTCCAGATCCTGTTCGAGAACTTCCGCAAGAAGCGCTGGGACCTGACGATCCTCGGGGATCCGGATCTCACCGACTTCGCCGCGACCTACGGCGTCACCGAGGGCGAGATCCAGCCCGTTCGAGAGGCGGCGCAAGACGAGCCCCTGCCGCGTTCCGTCCTGGCGCCCATCTGGCGCAAGTACTACGCGCGCCGCCGGCTCGAGACACACATCACACCTTGGAACCGGTTCCTGCACGAGCTGCTCTTCGCCCTGCAGGCCTGGCGCATGGAGCGCGCGAGGCGCTAGCTACTTCCCGTCCAAGAACTCGTAAGTCACTGAGAAGAAAAGGAATTGGCGCAAACGCGCCTCCCGATCGAGTTTCGATTGGTGTATGTTAGGTGGTGCCAACCTACCGAACATACACAGCAATTCGCCAACCGGGGGGTGAAGCGATGCGCCGATTCCGAGAAACTCAGCTCTCACTCACGCCCACATGGGGTCCGCATCAACATACCCGAGAGCTGCAGATGATCGCCAGGATCCTCGGGGCGGATCCGCGCTTGGGTGCTGTTGTGCACGGAGATCTGATCGGGGAACGTCGCGCCGATACCGGCCGTCGGGGCCTCAGCGGCGATCAGGTCCTTCGAATCGCCCTACTCAAGCAGATCCACGGGCTGAGCTACCGGGAGTTGGAGTTTCACCTCCAGGACTCGGCCGCCTTCCGCAGCTTCGTAGGACTCGGGCTCGGTGACTGGCCCCGCTTCCAGACCCTTCAGGACAACGTCAAACGGATCCGGCCCGAGACGTGGGAAGCCATCCACCGTGCGTTGATCGGCCTGGCTCGCCGGGAAGGAATCGAACGAGGCGAGACGATTCGGGCGGATACGACGGTCGTCGAGGCGAACATCCACGAGCCCGCCGACTCGGCCCTGCTCTGGGACAGCGTTCGGGTGATGACGCGGATTTTGCGAAGGATGGCGAAGCAACGCCCTTCGCTGCGCAAGATGTTCCCGGATCGTCGTCGTTGCGTGAAGCGACGCGCCTACGCGATCAAGTTCCACCGGCGGTCGATCAACCTGGTCGCGAGCTATCGGTGCATGATCCGGGCCACGGAAGAGGTCTGCCAAGCGGCCCGTAGCGTCGCGGAGAGGGTCGCCCGAGTCGAAGACACGACGCCGCTTCGCGAAGAGCTCCTCGCGGTGCTTCCCCTCGTCGAGCGCGTCATCGATCAGAGCCGTCGCCGTGTCCTCGAAGGCGAGCGCGTCCCTGCAGCCGAGAAGATCGTGTCGATCTTCGAGCCGCACTCGGACACCTCGTGAAGGACAATCGAGGCACCTACTACGGTCACAAGGTCTGTCTGACTGGCGGCAGGTCGTCACTCGTCCTCGACTGTGTCATCGAGGAAGGAAACCCTACGGACTCGACGCTGGTCGAACGTACGCTCGAGCGCCATGCAGATCTCTTCGGCAAGGCACCCCGCCAAGTGGCGATGGACGGAGGCTTCGCGTCCATGGACAACGTTGCCAAGGCCAAGGCGCTCGGCGTGGAAGACATGGCCTTCAACAAGAAGAGCGGACTCGAGGTCCACGAGATGGTGCGCAGCGCCTGGGTCTTCCGGCGCCTTCGTGACTTCCGCTCGGGGATCGAGGGCGTGATCTCGACGCTCAAGCGAGCGTTCCAGATGGACCGATGCACCTGGCGGGGCCTGGCGTCCTTCAAGGCCTATGTCTGGGCCAGTGTGACGAGCTTCAACCTCGTCGCCTTGGCCCGCCACCTGCTGACTCGCGAGTTCGCCTGAACCCCTGAGAGTGGTTCGGTCGGTGGACACGTGCGCCCGCGCATCGGAACACGGTCGCTCACTCACCCCGACGGCTCCGGGACTGCTGTGACATCGCTACTCTCAACGCCCGCGAAGACCGCCAACGATCCACTAAGAGGCCGACGAACGGCTCTTCTCGGACGGGAAGTAGCTAGAGAGCGGCTTCGAGGATCTCCGCAAAGGCCTCGCCGGTCTGCGGCCAGGGGAAGGCCTTGACGCGCTTCAGTCCACGCTCCCGGAAGGCCTGGGCGGCGCCATCGTCGGTCAGTATTTCGTGGAGGCACCGCGCAAGATCGTCGGCGTCCGCGGGATCGAAGTAGCGCGCCGCGTCGCCACATACCTCGGGATGGCAGGTCGCACGCGCCGCGACTACCGGCAGGCCGTGACCCATCGCCTCGAGACTCGTCAGCCCGAATGTCTCGAGAAGGCTCGTCGTGACGTAGACGCGGGCGCGACGATAGAGCGCGGCGACCTGCTCCGGTGGGATCGCGCCGAGGAAGCGGACATGTCCGCCCGCCGCTTCAGCCTTCGCCATCAGCCCTGAGTGGTGATCCTCCGTGTACGGCCCCCCGGCCACCCGTACCGACAGAGGGCCGCCGTAGGTCTCGGCGTAGCGCGTGGCTCCATCGATCAGCGCTTCGTAGTTCTTGTGGTAGTACGAATGGCCGACGGCCAGGACGAGTCCGGGCTCCCGCTCCGACAGCGGCGGCGGAGGCGGGCCCTCGGGCGGATCGAGGCCCCAATGGATCGCGGTGTGCGGGACCCGGTCCATGGCGAAGCGATCGCGGGCCATCTCGACCGAGTCCCAGGTCTGGAAGACGTTCATGCGGCTCTTCGCCATGGAGAGCCGCTGGGCCAGCCGTTGGAAGCGGATATAGGCTTCCGTGCGCGCGCTCCGCTGCACGGGAAGGCGGCTCAGCACGTTCGGGTTCTGCCAGATCGAGACCTGGGGGAGCCGGGTCGCGAAGCAGGCGTAGCCGCCGACCGTCAGCAGGCCGTCGAGGCGTGTCCGGGCAAGCAGGCCGGGCAGTTCGAGCTGCTCCCAGAGCCAGCGGCGCACCAGGCGCATACCGACCGGGAGGTAGTGCGGCTCCAGGTTCGGCAGCGGACGCGCGGGCGCGACGTCCGGATGCGCGTGGAAGAGCACGAAGCGCCAGCCCGGTCGGGCCTCGGCCAACGCGACGGACAGCTGGCGCGCAGCCGTGATGCCGCCCCCCATTACCGCCGTCATGGCATTGAGGCCGATGCGCGGCCCGCCGCTCTCGCCCACGTCCTCTCCCCGGGGTTCCGTCGGAAACCTAGCGCTCCAGCGGCTCAGCCCGGCTCCAGCCCACTCTCCCGGATCTTCTGCAGCAACGTCTTGTAGGACACCCCGAGCAGCTTGGCCGCCTGCTTGCGGTTCCAGCCGGTGTGGAAGAGCACCTGCTCGATCGCCTCGCGCTCGGCCTGCCGGGACGCGCGGCGGCCCACCTCCTTGAGCGGCACGTCGCCGGCGGTCTCCTCCACCTCTTCGAGGAGATCGAGGAAGTTGCGCTGGCGGCGCACCTGGCCCGCCTCGCCTTCCACCAGGTCCCGGAGGATCGGCTCCTCGCTGCCCAGCACGACGGTGCGCTTGATCCAGTTCTCGAGCTCGCGGATGTTGCCGGGGAAGGCGTAGCGGTCGATCAAGGAGCGCAGGGCCGGCGAGAGCTCCGGGCGCGGGCGGTCGTAGCGGGCGGAGTAGCGATCGAGGAAGTGCCGGATGAGGCCGTCGATCTCGTCGCGCCGGTCGCGAAGCGGCGGGATGCGGACGCTCACCACGTTGAGACGGAAGAAGAGGTCCTCGCGGAAGCCGCCGCTGCGGGAGAGCTCCTCCAGCGGGCGATTCGTCGCGCTTACGATCCGGACGTCGACGGAGATCTCCGAGTTGCCGCCGAGGCGGCTGAAGCTCCCGTCCTGGAGTACGTGGAGCAGCTTGGCCTGGGCGGCGGGGCTCATCTCGCCGATCTCGTCGAGGAAGATCGTCCCACCGTCCGCCTGCTCGAACTTGCCGGGCTTGCGCTGGGTGGCGCCGGTGAAGGCGCCCTTCTCGTAGCCGAAGAGCTCGCTCTCGAGCAGCTCGCCGGGGAGCGCCGCGCAGTTCACCTTCACGAAGGCGGCGTCGGCGCGGCCGGAGCTCTCGTGGACGGCGCGGGCGACCACTTCCTTGCCGACGCCGCTCTCGCCCTGGATCAGCACGGTGACGTCGGTATCGGCGATGCGGTCGAGCAGCGAGCGCACCTCCGCCAGGCTCGCGCCCGCCCAGAGGATGCCCTCGACGGCGCGGGCCTCGGGCTCCGGCGGCCGCAGCAGGCGACCCAGCACCCGGTCGAGCTCCGCTTCGTCGAAGGGCTTGTTCAGGTAGTCGGCCGCGCCGAGCTGCATGGCTTCGACGATGGAGCTCGCCGTGCCGACCACCGAGAGCATCACCACCGGCAGCGCCGGATGGCGCTCCTTGATCTCGCGAAGGGTTTCGAGGCCGTCCTGGCCCGGCATCATCACGTCGAGGATCACCAGATCCGGAGCCGCGCCGGCGTCGAGCAGCTCCAGGGCCCGGCGGCCGTCCTCGGCGCTGTCGACGGCGTAGCCGCGCGCTTCGAGCAGTGCGGTCAGGTAGCTGCGAACGCCCTCCGCGTCGTCGACGACGAAGATCCGGGGGCGGCTCACGGCGCGCTCTCGCGCTCGGTGGGCAGGGTGAAGGCGAAGCGGCTGCCCCCGCCCGGCGCCTCGCCCACGCCGATGCTGCCGCCGTGGGCCGCCACGATGCGCCGGCAGATGGCGAGGCCGAGGCCGAGCCCGCCGCTGCCCTGGTGCTCGGGCCGGCGCACGTAGGGCTCGAAGATGCGTTCGCGCTCCTCCTCGGGAACGCCCGGCCCCTCGTCCATCACTGCCACCTCGACGAGGGCCGGCTCTCCGCCGAGCCGCTGGGAACGCACGCGCAGGGTGCCCCCCGGACGGCCGTACTTGAAGGCGTTGCCGATCAGATTGACGAGCACCTGCTCGATCGACATCGGGTCGAAGCAGGCAGTCTCGGCATCGGGATCGAGCTGGACGTCGAGCTTCTGGCCACTCTCGGCGACGAGCGGCTCGAGGAAGGCGACGACGCCGTCGAGCAGCTCGCGCAGGGAGCTGGTCACACGGTGGGGCGCCGACTCGCCCATCCGCAGACGCTCCTTCTCGAGCAGGTTCGCGACGAACAGGGTGAGCCGCTGGCAGCTGCGGCGGCTCTCTTCCAGGTAGCTGCGCTGCTCGTCCGTGAGCGGGCCCGCCTGCTCCGAGAGCAGCAGCTTGTTGAAGCCGTCGATCACGGTGATCGGCGTACGCAGCTCGTGGCTCACGATGGTGAGAAGCTCGTCGCGCTGCTGGGACTCGCGGATCAGGTGGAGGCGCAGGTCCTCCATCTCGCGCCGCACCCGGGCGAGCTCGGCCTCTACGGGGCCCGGGGCATCGGCCGCGGTGCCCTTCTCGGCCATGTCGGCGGCCATGTCGGAGATGAGGGGTTCCTCCCGCGTCCCAGCCCGCCCGGACCGCGTGGTATCTTGCTCGGTCCGGCCGGAGCGGCCGGGCACACCTCTCCTATCGCCGAGGCCGAGGACCAGCTTTACCGTGCCTTCCCGGGGGGATCCCGCCGCGCGCATCCGGGCGCTGGTCGACGACCTGAACCGGCACCTGCGCCTCTACCACGCCGAGGACGCTCCGGAGATCAGCGACGCCGAGTACGACCGGCGCTTCCGGCAGCTGCAGGAGCTGGAGGCCGCCCACCCGGAGCTGGTGGCGCCGGACTCGCCGACCCATCGGGTCGGGGCACCGCCCGCGGAGGGCTTCGCGACGGTCCCGCACCGGGTGCCAATGCTCTCCCTCGACAACGCCATGGACGCGGACGAGATGCGAGCCTTCGAGGAGCGCATCCGCCGGGCCCTCGACCGGGAGGGGCCAGTGGCCTTCCTGGCGGAGCCGAAGCTCGACGGGGCCGGGGTCGAGCTCGTGTACGAGGACGGCGCGCTGGCGGTCGGCTCGACCCGCGGCGACGGACGGGTCGGCGAGGACGTCACCGTGAACCTGAAGCAGCTGGGCAGCATTCCGATGCACCTGGCCGGCGACCCGGCGACCCATCCGCCGCGGCTCTCCGTGCGCGGCGAGGTGGTGCTGCCGCTGGCAGCCTTCCGGCGGCTCAACGAGCGACGCGTGGCGAAGGACCTGGAGCCCTTCGTGAACCCGCGCAACGCCGCCGCCGGCGCCCTGCGCATGCTCCACGACGTCGATCTCGATCGCTTGCGCTCTCTGGAGTTCCGGGCGTACGCGGTGGCCGAGGGCCTGCCGGACGACCTGCAGCGGCAGGAGCAGGTGCTCGACCTGCTGCGCGGCTTCGGCTTCCGGGTGACGCCGGAGTGCCGCAGCTGCCCGGACGTCGAGGCCGCCATCGCCGCCCACGAGGACTACCTGGCGATGCGCGAAAAGCTTCCGGTGGAGATCGACGGCACCGTCTTCAAGGTGAACGACCTGGCCATGCAGCGGGACCTGGGAGAGCTCGCGCGGGTGCCGCGCTGGGCGATCGCCTTCAAGTTCCCGGCCCAGCAGGAGACCACCGTCGTCGAGGAGATCTTCGCGAGCGTCGGGCGCACCGGGAAGCTCACGCCGGTGGCGAAGCTGCGGCCGGTCTTCGTCGGCGGCGTGACCGTTTCGAACGCATCGCTCCACAACCAGGACGAGGTCGACCGCAAGGACGTGCGGGTGGGCGACACGGTCGTCATCCAGCGCGCTGGCGACGTCATCCCGCAGGTGGTGGAGGTGGTGACCGCGAAGCGGCGGAAGGGCGCGAGGCGCTACCGCCTGCCGAAGACGTGCCCGGTGTGCGGCACCGCGGTGGGGCGCGAGGAAGGCGAGGCGGCCACGCGCTGCCCCAACCCGGCCTGCGACGCGAAGCTCCACAACCGGCTCTTGCACCTGGCGGGCCGCGGCGCTCTCGACGTGGACGGCCTGGGCGAGAAGCTGATCCTGCAGCTGCTGGAGGCGGATCTCGTCGTCCAGCCCTCGGACCTGTGGATGCTCTCGCGGGAGGCGCTCCTCGAGCTGCCGCGCATGGGCGAGAAGTCCGCCGACAACCTGCTCGCCGCCCTCGAGAAGGCGCGGCACACCACCCTGCCCCGCTTCCTGATCGCCCTGGGCATCCCGGAGGTCGGCGGAGGCGTCGCCGACCTGCTGGCGCGCCACTTCGGCGATCTCGAGCCGCTGATGGCGGCGAGCCAGGAGGAGCTGGAGGCGGTGGAGGGCGTGGGGCCGATCATCGCCGAGCGGGTGCGCACCTACTTCGACGAGCCCGCCCACGAGGAGGAGATCGCGCGGCTGCGCGAGCGCGGCGTCCGCTGGCCCCCGATCGAGGTCCGCAGCGCCGACGAGCCCGCCGAGGGCCCGCTCAGCGGCAAGACCTTCGTCCTGACCGGCACCCTCGAGGGCCTGTCCCGCAGCGAGGCCAGGGCGCGCATCGAGGCCGCCGGCGGCAAGGTCACCTCCGCCGTCTCCAAGAAGACCGACTACGTCGTCGCCGGGGAAGCCGCCGGCAGCAAGCTCAAGAAGGCCCGGGAGCTCGAGGTCGCCATCCTCGACGCCGCGGGCCTCGAAGCCCTGCTCGGCTAGCTCAGCGGAGGCGGAAGCGCAGCTCGCCTTCGCTGAGATCGCGGGCGGTGCCTCGGAGATACGCGCGCTCCTGGGCGCTGCCGAAGCGGGGGAAGTACGGGCCGCGCTCGACGCGGAAGGCGGCGGCCTCGGGGAGGGTGATCTCCAGGGTCTGGCCCGAGGCGAGGGGGACCCGCGCGACGCCACCGTCGAGCCGGGGCAAAAGGCCCGGCCCGAGCGGGAGATGGTAGGTGGCCTCTTTCGGGGCGCGATCGAAGCGGTCGTGGACGGCCAGGCCCTCGGCGCCGAGCTCGAAGCGACGGGTGTGCAGGACCTCCGGGGTGCTCCAGCCGGCGCACACGGCTTCGACCCGGCCGGCGGAGGCGTCGTAGCGCGGGATCGCCACGTCGGGACGGCCGCCGATCCGGTGGGCCGCCCACAGCTCGGCCTGCTCCTCGCCCTCGATCTGCACCGTCGCGTGGGAGGCGGTGGCGCGCGCGGCGTCGCGCCGCGGGCCGGGCACGTACTCACAAACGCCGGTGTCGGTGACGACCCGCTCCTCGCCGACGGAGAGCTCGAAGGCGAGCGCGTCGCAGTGGGCGTGGCCCGGCGTGTAGCTGGGGGCGGGCGGCGCCGCGGTGATGATCAGGGTGAAGGGACCCGCTTCGAGCCGCGCGAAGCCCGCCTGCAGGAGGCGACCGGCCGGCTCCGGCCCGCGCGCTTCGAGCCCGAGGGCCGTCGCGTAGGCGCGAAGGGCCGCCGGCGGACTGGCGATGTCGAAGGCGGAATCGCCGAACAGGGCGAGCTCGCCGTCCGGGAGGGTGAAGAAATCGAGCGCCCCCAGCATGCGCTCGGCCACCTCCCGCAGCGCCTCCTCCTCGGCCGCCGGAAGGCGCCCGCTCGCGCCCGCACAGATGTTCAGGAGATCGAGGAGGTTCTCGAGCAGGAGCGTGTGGTAGCTCGGGCAGCGCTCGAAGTGAGCGCCGTCCGCGGGCACCTGCTCGGCAAGCTCCGCCAGCAGGCGTGGGGCCATCCCGCGCCAACGCGCTGAGGCCGCCCCGTCCAGCAGCACGCCGCCGAACACCAGGGCCAGCAGGTTCCACAGGTAGTGGTTGGCGAGGAGGTGCCGCTCGAGGGCGCTCTCGAGGGTCGCGAGCTGGTCGGCCAGGGAGGCCGTGAACGGCGCCTCGTCCCCGGCGACGGCACCGGGAGTGAGGAGCGCCTTGCCCCAGGCGAAGGTGCGAAGGCTGATGGGGTACGGCTTCCAGCCGACGCGCGGCGCGCGAGCCGTGCGCCACGCTTCCATCGCATCGCGGCGCTGCTCGGGGCTGAGGAGCGGATGCCGCACCCAGTCGAACTGGTGGAGGTGGTAGGCCCAGAGCGGCCCCTCCCCCTCGTAGCCCCAGTCGATGCCGTCCGGCCAGGCCACCTGGCGCCCGATCAGCTCGAGGGCTTCGAGCCCGCGGACGCGAATGTGCGCCGCCGGCGGGAGGAAAGGCGCCCGGGGAGCCGGGACGGCCAGGCGGGCGGGCGGCCCCTCGGCCCGGCGGGGCCGAGCCGGGCGAAGGGCGAGGCGCGCGCGGCCGGTCCACTGCTCGGGGCGCAGGTACCACAGGGTGCGCAGCATGCGGGGGATCTGGGTCGGGCTCACCGGGCGTCTCGCTCCTCCACGGCCATCGCGTAGATCTCGCGCTTGGGCAGGGCGGCCCGCATTGCAAGGGCCGCCGCCACCTCCTTGGGTGAATCGCCGCGGCGCACCGCCGCGCGCACCTCGCGGCGAAGCGCGCGACCGGCCAGGGCCGGCGCGGGCTCGGCGCCGGCGACGACGAGGGTCACCTCACCGCGCGTTCCCTCGGCGAAGCGCTCCGCCAGCTCTCCGAGCCGTCCGCGAACCGCTTCCTCGTGCAGCTTGGTCAGCTCCCGGGCCAGGCAGGCGGGGCGATCGCCGAACGTCTCGTGCAGCTCGGCCAGGGTGCGCGCCACCCGCCCGGGCGCCTCGAAGAGCACCAGTGTCTCCGGGCGATCCCTCAGCGCGGCGAGCCGCGCGGCACGCTCGCCGGCCTTGCGCGGCAGGAAGCCCTCGAACAGGAACGGCGTCGTCTCGAGGCCGGAGGCCACCAGCCCCGCGAGCACGGCCGAGGGACCGGGCACGGGCACGACCGTGTGCCCGGCCGCGGCGACCGCTTCCACCAGACGCTCCCCCGGGTCCGAGACCAGGGGCGTACCGGCATCGGAGACCAGCGCCACCGCGTCGCCCTCGTCCAGGGCCGCGAGGACCTCCTCCACCCGCGAGCGCTCGTTGTGGGCGTGGAGCGAGCGCGGCCGCGCCGGGATGGCGTGATGGTCCAACAGCACCCGCGTGCGCCGGGTGTCCTCGGCCAGCACGACGGACGCCTCGCGCAGGACCCGCAGGGCGCGCACCGTCACGTCCTCGAGGTTTCCGATCGGTGTCGCGACGACGTACAGCGTTCCCATCCTGCCGTGGCTACCCTCGGCCCTCTCCCCCGCCGGTCCCGCGGGATTCCGACGATGAACGACCGGCCCGATCCGCGCCGCGCCCTGGGCGCCTTCGGCGAGGCGCGCGCGGCGGAGCACCTGGAGGCGGCAGGGTACCGAATCCTCGGCCGCAACGTCCGCGCCGGCGGCGTCGAGCTCGACCTGATCGCGACCCGGGGCCCACTCCTGGTGTTCGTCGAGGTCAAGACCCGGCGCCACCGGCGGCACGGAGCACCGGAGGAGGCCGTGGACGCGCGCAAGCAGGCCCGCCTGGTGCGGGGTGCCCGCGCCTGGATCGCGGACCACCGGCGCCGCGGCCGCGTGCGCTTCGACGTGATCGCCGTCTTCGCCGAGGCCGGGGCGTGGACGATCCGCCACATCCCCGGCGCCTTCGACGGAGGAGGCTGCTAGGGTCGGCCCGTGAACGACTCTGCGGACAGCCGGCGCGTCGAGAAGCCCTGGGGCCACGAGCTGATCTGGGCCCACACCGACCGCTACGTGGGCAAGGTGCTGGTGATCGAGGCCGGCCAGCAGCTCTCGCTCCAGTACCACGAGGTGAAGGACGAGTCGATCTACGTGCTCTCGGGCCGCCTGCGCCTGGAGCTCGAGGACGACGCCGGAACGATCGTCACCGAGGAGCTCGGCCCCGGCGCCCACCGCCGCATCCGCACCGGCCGCCGCCACCGCTTCGGCGCCATCGAGCGCACGGAGCTGCTGGAGGTCTCCACCCCCGAGCTCGACGACGTCGTCCGCCTCGAAGACGACTACGGCCGCGAAGGCACCACCAAAGCCTAGGAACGCAAGAGCGGGGACGTTCCTTGCAACTTGCGAAATTTCGCAAGTTGCAAGGAACGTCCCCGTTCTTGCGCTTTCAGTCTTCGGTCTTGGGGGCTTCTTCCGGCTCGGTCTCTTCCTCGGGCGGCGCGACTTCGAGCTCTTCGCCGGCCTCGGCGGCGGCTTCCGCAGCGGCGGCCGCGGTGCCGGCGCCGCCGAGGGCGTCGGCCTCCTCCTCGGAGATCAGGGAGGAGAGATCGCGCAGCTTGGAGCGCAGGCGGGCCTTCTTGCCGCGCAGCTCGCGCAGGTAGTAGAGGCGCGAGCGGCGCACGTGGCCGCGGCTCTTGATCTCGACCTTCTCGACCGAGGGCGACTCGATCGGGAAGACGCGCTCGACGCCCACGCCGTAGGAGACCTTGCGCACGGTGAAGGAGGCGGAGGCGCCACCTCTGCGGCGCCGGATCACGACACCCTCGAACACCTGGGTGCGCTCCTTGTCGCCTTCCCGAATCTTCACGTGGACCCGCACCGTGTCACCGGGGCGGAACGGGGGCAGGTCGCGCCGGCGGGCGTGGCGCTCGATGATGTCGACGGGCTGCATGCTCACTCTCCTCGCGTCCGGTCTCCGTCCAGGAGATCCGGGCGACGCTCTCGGGTTCGTTCCAGGGCCCGCTGCCGGCGCCAGTGGTCGATCTTCGCGTGGTCCCCGGAGCGAAGCACGTCGGGAACTTCGAGGCCACGAAAGACGGCCGGGCGCGTGTACTGGGGTCCTTCCAAGGTTCCGGTCGTGAAGCTCTCCGCGACTGCCGAATCCGGGTTGCCGAGGACGCCGGGGAGGAGGCGGCTCACCGCCTCGATCACCGCCATCGTCGGGATCTCGCCGCCCGACAGTACGTAGTCTCCGATCGAGATCTCCTCGTCCACCGCGAGCTCGATGGCCCGCTGGTCCACTCCTTCGTAACGGCCGCAGACGAGCACGAGGTGCTCCACCCCGGCCAGCTCCTCGGCGACGCGCTGGCTGAAGAGCCGGCCCTGGGGGGAGAGGAGCGCGACCCGCGCCTTCCTCTCCGCGCCCTTCGGTCCGGCCAGCGCCTCGCAGGCCGCTACCAGGGGCTCGGGCTTCATCACCATGCCCGGTCCGCCTCCGTAGGGCTCGTCGTCCACCGTGCGGTGGCGATCCTGGGTCCACCCTCGCAGGTCGTGCACCCGGATCGTGAGGAGCCCCCGCGCCAGCGCCGCGCCGAGGATCGAGGTGTTCGTGAATGTCTGGAAGAGCTCCGGAAAGATCGTCACGACGTCGATCCGGAGCATGGTCTCTCCTTGGGTTTCAGTCTCGCTCAGTCTGGGTCCAGCAGGCCCGGCGGCAGCGTCACCGTGATGCGGCCGGCGCTCGGGTCGATATCGGTGACGAACTCGCGGGCGGTCGGGATCAGCTGCCTGCGCCCCGCGGCGCTCCGGACCACGAGCAGGTCGTGGGCGCCGGTCTCCCAGATCTCCTCGACCCGCCCGATCGGCGCGCCGCCCCCGGCGACGACCTCGCAGCCCACCAGCTCGTACCAGTAGAACTCGTCCTCGGGAAGCGCGGGCAACACCGCCGCCGGCACGGTGACGAGGCGACCGGCCAGGGCCTGCGCCCCCTCGCGATCGGCCACGCCGGCCAGCTTCAGCTTCACCTCTGCACCGCGTCCTGCTCCTCCTCCTTCGATGTCGAAATGCTTCGGGGCCGGATCCTCCGGCCCGCGCTCGGGATCGGCGAGAGCGATCTCGCCGGCCTCGAGCAGGTTCTCCGGCCCGTCGCCGTAGACGCGCACGCGGATCTCGCCCCGAAGCCCGTGGGCGCCGACCACGTGCCCCAGCACGACGCGGCGATGTTCGTCCGCTCCTCCGGCTGTGATCAGTCGACGATCTCGAGGCGAACGCGGCCTCCGCCCCGCGAGGCGGCCAGCACCGCCCGCATGGCCTTGGCCACGCGACCCTGGCGGCCAATCACGCGGCCGCGGTCGTCGTCGGCAGTCTCGAGCTCGAGCATCTTGCCGCCGTCGGTCTCCACCACGTTCACGGCGTCGGCGTCGTCGACGATGGCCTTCGCGATGAAATCGATCAGCTCCTGGGGCTTGCTCATGACGTCGCCCCTTCCGCCGGCGCATCGGTCGGCGCGGCGACGGGAGCCGGCGGCGGCGTAGGCACGGGCCGCTCGGTCGGGCCGCCCTGCTTGCGCTGGCGCTTGAGCAGCCCCTTCACCGAGGGCGCGAGCTGCGCGCCCTTGTCGACCCACGCCTGGATCTTGCCAGCGTCCAGGCGGATCTCCGGGGGCTCGGTCATCGGGTTGTAGGTACCCAGGTACTCGAGGGCGCGGCCGTCGCGCTTCTCGCGGTGATCGATGGCGATCACGCGGTAGTACGGGCGCTTCTTCGCGCCCGCGCGCGTGAGACGGATCTTGACCATGGCTCTCCCTCGGGTCCGCCGCGGCGAAGGCGACGTCGTGCGGAAGGTGAAACGGGGCTGGCCCGGGCAGCGCCGGCCCTCGAAAATCCCTTGGGAAATCGGCGGCCTAGGAGCCAGAACAGCGGGCGGGAAAGCTAGACGACCCTCTCCACCGGGTCAACGCTCGGTGGCGGCGGGGCAGCGGCGGCCCGGCCCGGCTCAACGGCCCGAGGGGCCCAGCCCCCGGCGCTCCTCCTCCTTCCGCTCCGAGCAGGGCGGGCAGGCGTAGAGCTCGCGGTGGGGGGTCTGGAGGCGCTCGTAGTTCGCGTCCAGGGCGACCCGCCGGACACTGGCTGCCTGCTCGCCGCAGAAATCGCAGCGGAGCCCGTCGGCGGAGGACGGCGCGGGATCGGGGGCTTCCGGACTCACGGCGGCGGATGTTACCGAACGCGGAAGCGCAGGTCCGTGGGGGCGCCCTCCCCCAGGGCGTCCTCCAGGGCCCGCAGGATGTCTCCCCGGCGCATCTGGAGGTGCTGGGCCCAGACGCTCGAGTCCACCGCCACCTCCAGGACGCCCCGCCGCAGGTCCACCGGCTCGCAGTGCTCCGCCGCGTCGCCCAGGGCCTGCTCCCAGGCGTCGAACAGGGCGAAGGCCGGCGCCGCGCCGGTGTGACCGAGCTCCGAGAGGACGCGGCCGATCATGCTCCCGACCCGTTGGGGGTCCCGCTTCGGGCGGGCCCGGGGCGGCGGGCTCACCCGGCCTCGGGGTCGAGCTCCCGGAACAGCAGGCCCGTCGGGAGCTTCGGATGGAAGAAGGTCGACTTCTGGGGGAGGGTCTCGCCGGCCTCGGTCACCCGGAAGACGTCGTCGGGCGAGAGCGGGTTCAGGTAGAGGGCGACGCGGCCGCGCCCCTCGCGCACGTCCTTGGCGGTCTGGGCGGCGGACTTCGGGAAGGCGACGGCGCCGCCACGCACGGCCTCGTCGTCCAGGCCGAAGACGCCGGTCAGGACCTCGTCGTGGATCACGCGCACCGAGAGCTCGGCGTCCGCCGGGCGCGACCACAGGACGAGGCGGCCGCTCGCGTCGTCGGCGGCGAAGGCGTAGCCGTCGGCCAGCGGCGCGAGCTCGCGCTCGAGCAGGGCCGGGAGATCCGCCGCGTCGCCGACGGTGAGGTCCCGGCGCGCCCAGCCCCGCTCGGCCAGGGCGTCCCAGCGATCGCCGCCCGCCGAAGGCGGTGCGACGACGAGCCGGTGGATCGGCAGCAGGAGACTGCCCGGCGCGTAGGCGTTCGCGAAGTAGGTCAGGAGCCGCGTGCAGGGATGGTCGGAGGCGGCCCCGGCCGCCCGCTGCTCGTCGCGATAGGCGAGGGCCGTCTCGTAGCGGTGATGGCCGTCCGCGATGACAACCGGCCGCTCCGCCATGAAGGCGCGGATCGTCCCCGTGGCCCCGGCGTCGCGCAGGGGGACGATCGTCTGCTCGACGCCGCCGTCGTCCCGGGCGACGAGAGCCGCCGGGTCCTGCAGCGCCGTCTCGAAGAGGGGCTGGAGCTTGTCGTCCCGGTCTTCGTAGAGCATGAACACGGCGGAGAGGTTGGTGCGCGACGCCTGCAGGATCTTGAGACGATCCGCCTTCGGTCCGGCCAGGGTCCGCTCGTGGGGACGCACGATGCGCTTCGCGTAGTCCTCGAGCTGGAGCGCGCCGAAGAACCCGAGGCGCTCCCGGAAGTGCCCGTCGGGCGCGGTGAAGCGCTGGCGGAGCACGTAGTAGGCCGGCGCCTCGTCCCGGGCGAGCACGCCCTCACGGCGCCAGGCGGCGAGGGTCTCGGCCACGTCGCCGTAGTCGGTGGAGGCCTCGTCGGCCGCGTCGCGGGTGAGGACCAGACGCAGGGCGTTGTTGGGGTGGCGGTCCCAATAGGTAGCGCGGTCCTCGGCGGCCACCACGTCGTAGACGGGCGCGAGCACGTCCTCGAGGGCGACCCGGCGGGTGTCGTAACGGAGAGCGCGGAACGGCTGGACGTCGGTCATGAGGCCTCGGCGATGACGGCTGCGATGGCGTCACGGGAAATGGCGGCCTCCCGCAGGATCCGGGGCGGCCGCACGCTGCAGTCGACGACGCTGCTGGGTGGGCCGCCGCCGCACTCGCCGCCGGCCAGGAGCGCGGGGCCGGGCGCCGCCGCACACAGGCGCCGCGCCTCGGCCCGGCGGGTGGCCGCCGGCTCCCCGCTGCGATTCAGGCTCGTCGCGGTGACGGGGCCGGCGCCGATCGCCGCGATGCCGGCCGCAAGCGCCGTCGCGTCCGGGTGGGGCGAGCAGCGCACGCCGAGGCCGCCGTCGGGAGCCGTGACGCCCGGCGCAAACGTCCCGGCAGTGGAGAGCACCAGGGTGAGCGGTCCCGGCCAGAAGCGCGCCGCCAGCCGCGCGGCCTCGGCGCCCATCTCCACGTCGAGCTCGGCCAGGGCGTCCGGGGCCTCGAGCAGCACCGAGACGGGCTGGTCCCCTTCGCGACCCTTCCAATCCCGCAGCGCCGTCAGGCCGGGCGCGGAGCGGGCGTCGGCGGCCAGGCCCCAGCTCGTCTCCGTCGGAAAGGCCACGAGCCCGCCATGAGCCAGATGGCGGGCCGCGTCGGCGGCGGAGAGCTCGGCCGGGGCCTCCACGTCAGCGGGCCAGTGCCCGGGCGGCGATGTCGTCCCGGCGGTGCAGACCTTCGAAGCGGATCTCGTCGGCGGCGGCGTAGGCGCGGGCCCGGGCGGTGGCGACATCCGGGCCGCGGGCGGTCACGCCGAGCACCCGGCCACCGTTCGTCACGAAGCGGTCGCCCTCCAGGCGCGTCCCGGCGTGGAACACCGTCACGCCCTCGTGGGCGGCGGCCGCGTCGAGGCCGGCGATCGGCTTGCCTTTCTCGTAGCTGCGCGGGTAGCCGCCGGAGGCCAGCACGACGCACACGGCGGCGTCCTCGGTAGCGACGGTCTGGGGCTCGAGGGCGCCGGTGGCGGCGCCGTGGAGGAGCGGCACCAGGTCGCCGGTCATCTGCACGAAGAGCGCCTGGGTCTCCGGATCGCCGAAGCGCACGTTGAACTCGACGACCTTCGGGCTGCCGGCGTCGTCGATCATCAGCCCGACGTAGAGGACGCCGCTGAAGGGCGCGCCCTCCTCGCGCATGCCGCGGAGCGTGGGGTGCACGATCTCCTCGAGGACGCGCTTCTCGACCGCCTCGCTCACCACCGGGGCGGGTACGTAGGCGCCCATGCCGCCGGTGTTCTCGCCGCGGTCGCCGTCCCGGGCGCGCTTGTGGTCCTGGGCCGGCGCCAGGGTGACGACCTGCTCGCCGTCGGAGATGGCATAGTAGGAGGCTTCTTCGCCGACGAGGCGCTCCTCGATCAGCACCTGGTCGCCGGCGGCGCCGAAGCGCCGGTCGGCCAGGATCTCCCGCAGGGCGGCCTCGGCCTCGGCGGGGCTGTCGCAGACGGCGACGCCCTTGCCGGCGGCCAGGCCGTCCGCCTTGACGACGCAAGGGTCGCCGTCGGCCTGCACGGCGGCGATCGCCGCATCCAGATCCGTGAACACCTGGAAGTGCGGCTGGGGAATGCCGTGCCGCGCCATGAACTCCCGTGCGAAGGTCTTGCTGCCCTCGAGCCGCGCGGCGGCCGCGGACGGCCCGAACACGGCGAAGCCGGCCTCGCGCAGCCGGTCCGCCACGCCCTCCGCCAGCGGATCCTCGGGCCCGATCACGACCAGCTCGACACCGTGCTCCCGGGCCACGCGGATCAGCCCGTCGGCGTCTCCCGCCGCCACCGTGGGAACCAGGACCGCGTCCTCGGCCATCCCGTCGTTCCCGGGCGCCGCGACCACCTGCTCGACGAGCGGACTGCGCGCGATCTTCCAGACCAGCGCGTGCTCACGACCACCGGAGCCGGCAACCAGAACCCGCATCGGGGCCCTCCGAAGGCTGGAACGTTGGGGGAAACCGCCGGACCGCCGGAGGTTTACCAGAATGAAGAAACGGGGCCAGAGTTAAGAATGAAGAAACCCTCCCCGGAGGGCGCAACTGAATTCTTAACTCCGGCCCCGTTTCTTCATTCAGCCGTGGATGGGGCCGTGGGCGCTGCCGGAGAGGAACTGACGGACGACTTCGTTCGGGGAGTTCTTCATCTCTTCGGGGCTGCCGCTCTCGATCATCTCGCCCTGGTAGAGCATGGCCATGTGGTCGGCGATCTTGAAGGCGGCGCCGATGTCGTGGGTGATGCAGACGACGGTGACACCGAGGCGGTCGCGCATCTGCAGGATCAGCTCGTTGATGGTGTCGGCCATGATCGGGTCGAGGCCGGTGGTGGGCTCGTCGACGCAGAGCAGCCGCGGATGGTGGGCGATGGCCCGGGCCAGGGCCACCCGCTTGCGCATCCCGCCGGAGAGCTGGGCGGGGTAGAGCCCTTCGACGTTCTTGAGGCCGACCATCAGCAGGTTCTCCCGCACCACGTCGCGGATCTCGGCGCTGCCCCAGCCGCGGGTGTAGCGGAGGGCGAAGCCGACGTTCTCCTCCACCGTCATCGAGTCGAAGAGAGCGCCGAACTGGAAGAGCATGCCCACCTGCATCATCAGGTCCCGGGCCTCGAGCCGGCCGAGCCCGCTCACCTCGCGGCCCAGCAGGCGCACCGAGCCCGCCTCGTAGGACTCGAGGCCCAGCAGGATGCGCAACATCGTAGACTTCCCGCTGCCGCTGCCCCCGACCACCACGGTCACCTCCCCGGGGCGGGCGGCCAGGTCCACACCCTTCAACACCGGTCGATCGTCGAAGGACTTGTACACGCCCTCCAGGACGGCCATCTCGCCGGCGGGGTCGAAGTGGGGAGTGGGAGGCGCGGGGGACGAAGCCACGGAGGCAGATTAGCAGCCGACTTCACCGCGGGAGGGGCGAACGCCTGGGGGATTGCATACGTTCGCGCATGAACCCGCGATGCAGACCCCCCTCGAGATCCAGGTGAACGGAGAGCCGGTCGAGGTCGCCGCCGGCGCCACGCTGGCGGACCTGATCGAGCAGCTGACTCTCGGCGGACGCAAGATCGCCGTGGCGGTGAATCGGGCGGTGGTTCCGCGATCGCGCTTCCCGGAGCATCGCATCGCAGCGGCCGACCGGGTCGAGATCCTCGAAGCGGTCGGCGGAGGCTAACAGGATGGGCGAGCCCTACACCCTCGGCAGCCACACGTTCCACTCCCGACTCATCGTCGGGAGCGGCAAGTACGACTCGTTCCAGACCCAGCTCGATGCCACCGTCGCGAGCGGTGCCGAGATGATCACCGTGGCCCTGCGCCGGGTCGACCTCTCGGCGCCGAAGGGCGAGAACCTGCTCTCCTACGTTCCGGAGGGCACGACCATCCTCCCGAACACGGCGGGCTGCTTCAACGTCGAGGACGCGGTGACGACGGCTCAGCTGGGCCGCGAGCTGCTCGGGCACGGGCTGGTGAAGCTCGAGGTCATCGGCGACGAGCGCACCCTGTTCCCGGACGTGGCCGCTACCCTCGAGGCTGCGAAGATCCTGGTCGACGACGGCTTCGAGGTGCTGCCCTACATCACCGACGACCCGGTCGCGTGCCAGCGCCTCGAGGCCATCGGTTGCGTGGCCGTGATGCCGCTGGCGGCGCCGATCGGCTCGGGCCTCGGCATCCGCAACCCGGCCAATCTGCGCATCATCCTCGAGACCGTCGAGGTGCCGGTCGTGGTCGACGCGGGCGTCGGGACGGCGAGCGATGCGGCGTTGGCGATGGAGCTCGGCAGCACCGCGATCCTGATGAACACGGCCATCGCTGGCGCCAAGGAGCCGGTGCAGATGGCGACCGCGATGCGCCTCGCCGTGGAGGCGGGGCGGCTGGCCTACGAGTCCGGGCGCATCCCGCGGCGGCTCTACGCGAGTGCGTCGAGTCCCCTCGACGGCCTCGCCAGCTTCTGAGGCGCGATGGACCGACCGATCCTGTGTCTGGTCGCCGACGCGGCCGCCGGGCCCGCCGTCGCCGCGGCCGTGCGCGGCGGCGCGGACTGGGTCCAGCTGCGGGACCGGAGCCTCGCGGGCGGCGAGCTGTTGGCGACCCTCGACGCCTGGCGGGCCGCGTGCGCTGACGCCCCGGTGCGCTGGCTCGTGAACCGCCGGGTCGACGTCGCCCTGGCCGGCGACGCCGATGGCGTGCACCTGGGCTTCGACGGGATGCCTGGTGCCGACGCCCGGGTGCTCCTCGGCGCGGGGCCGATGATCGGTACGGCCTGCCACGCGCCCGAGGAGGTCGCCGCAGCGGACGCGGAGCTCGGCTACGTGCACCTGGCGCCGATTCACCCGCCCCTCTCGAAGGCGGCGGGGCGCCCCGCCCTCGGCCTCGGCGTGCTCGAGCGCGCGGCAGGGTCCGGCCCGCCGGTGCTCGCCCAGGGCGGCGTCACGGCGGGCAACGCGCGGGCGTGCATCGAGGCCGGCGCCGCCGGCGTGGCCGTGACCGGCGAGGTGTTGGGCGCCGCGGATCCGGAGCGCGCGACGCGCGCCCTGCGCGAGGCGCTCGACCGGTGAGGATCTTCCGACCGACGGCGGGGGCCCTCTTCGTCGGCCTGCTGGCGGCCACAGCCGCCGGCGAGCCGGAGGCTCCCTCCGCCCGAAAGGTGTCGCTCGAGGAGCGCATCGTCGCCGTCTCCCAAGCGGTGACGCCCTCCGTCGTGCACATCAACGCGGTGGTTCGGGTGAACGACCGCCGCAACGAGGTCACAGGCTCGGGCCTGATCGCCCGGGCCGACGGGCTCGTGCTCACGAACCAGCACGTGGTCGACAAGGCGGTCAAGGTGGAGGTGACCGTCCCGGGCCGGAAGCGTCCCTACCCGGCGGAGATCGTCGGGACCGACCGCCAGACCGACGTCGCCGTGCTGCGCATCCGAGCCGACCGCCCGCTCCCCGCCGCCAACTTCGGCGACGTCGCCACGGTGCGCGTCGGCCAGTGGGTGCTGGCGATCGGCAACCCCTACGGCCTGGAGGGCACGGTCTCCCTCGGCATCGTCTCCGCCAAGGGCCGCAACCTGGAGGTGCCCGGCCTCCTGAACGACTTCATCCAGACCGATGCGATGATCGACCGCGGCTCCTCCGGCGGCCCCCTGGTCGATCTCGAAGGCCGCGTGGTCGGCCTCAACTCCCGGGGGCAGGGCCGCGGCATCGGCTTCACCATTCCCGTGGACACGGTCCTCGACGTGATGGCGGAGCTCGAGGGCGGCGGCGTCGAGCGCGGCTGGCTCGGCACCTCGATCCAGCCCCTGTCCCGCGAGCTGGCCAGCTACCTCGGCGTGCCCGACGCCACCGGCGTGATCGTGAACGGCGTCTCCGAAGGCTCGCCGGCGGCCGACGCCGGCCTGCGTCCCGGCGACCTCCTCACCACCTTCGGAGACCACGACGTGGACGCCGAGAAGGACGAGAACCTGGGCGCCTTCCAGCGCCGGGTCGCCGGCACGGCGCCGGGCAGCAACGTCCGCCTGCAGGTGCTGCGCGAGGGTCGCTTCCGCGAGGTGGAGGTGACCATCGGCACCCAGCCCAAGGTCGAGCCCGAGGAGGAGGAGAGCGACCTGGGCTTCCACGTGCAGGAGATCACCGAGGGTCTCTTCCGGAGCGAGCGCCTGCCGGTGCGGGACGGGGTGTTCGTGTCCTTCGTCGCGCGGGGCTCACCGGCCGGCCGAGCCGGGCTCTTCACGGGCGACGTCGTGGTCGGCGTCGACAGCCTGCCGGTGGCCGGGCTCGACGACTTCCGCCGCGCCGTCGCCCGGGCAGAGGACCAGCGCCGGGTGCTGCTCCGCGCGCGTCGCGGCGAAGACCTCCGATTCCTCCTCCTCGACCGCGGCGCGCCGACCGCCGCTCCCGGCGAGACCCCCGACGACGCCGACCCGGACCCGGTCGCCCACTGAGCGCCGGCCACCCGGCGCCGAAGCCTGCCGGTGGCGACGTGGGCCGTTCCGGTCGCGGTTCCCATCCGCAGGTGGGGCGAACCCGCGAGGACGTCCCCGTTTCCCCTCACGCTTGACTCGCATACGACAACAATCGGCTTGACGCGAGCCCGAAAGCCGCAAAGACTCGCCCTATCCCAATCCACCACGAACCTCCCGAAGGAGACAGCGGCGTGGAATTCTTGCTCATGCTCTTGACCGGCCTCGTGATCGGCGCCGTCGCCAAATTCCTGATGCCGGGGGAGGATCCCGGCGGCTTCATCATCACCACCCTTCTCGGCATCGCCGGCGCCTTCGTCGGGGGCTTCGCCGCCGTGGCGGTCGGCCTCGGGGCGATGGGCAGCATCGGCAGCTTCATCGCGGCGGTCGCCGGCGCGATGTTGCTCCTGGCGGGCTATCGCTTCATCCGCAGCCGGGGCTGAGCGTGGGCCGTGGCCTCGCCGAGGCCGTCGGCACCTTCTGGCTCGTGTTCGCCGGGTGCGGGAGTGCGGTGCTGGCGGCCGGGCAGCCGGACGTCGGCATCGGCTGGCTGGGGGTCTCGCTCGCCTTCGGGCTCAGCGTCGTCACCATGGCCTACGCCGTGGGCCACGTGTCGGGCGCCCACCTGAATCCCGCGGTGACGCTGGGGCTGGTGGTCGGTGGGAGGGTGCCGGGCCGCGATCTCATGAGCTACGTCCCTGCCCAGCTGATCGGCGCCGTCGCTGCCTCTGCGGTCCTGTACCTGATTGCGAGCGGAAGCGAGAGCTTCGATCTGGCCGCGGGCTTCGCGGCCAACGGCTACGGAGACCACTCGCCCGCGGGCTACTCGGCCCTCTCGGGTTTCGTCGCGGAGTTCGTCCTCACCGCGATCTTCCTCGTCGTGATCCTGGGAGCCACCGATCCGCGGGCGCCGGCCGGCATGGCGCCCCTGGCGATCGGCCTCGCCCTGACCTTGATCCACCTGGTCGGCATCCCGGTCACGAACACCTCGGTCAACCCGGCGCGCAGCACTGGGCCGGCGCTCTTCGTCGGTGGCTGGGCGCTCGCTCAGCTCTGGATGTTCTGGGTCGCGCCGCTACTCGGCGCGACCATCGGCGCGCTCCTGTACCGGCAGGTCGCCGGCGAGCCCGGCCCGGAGTAGCTGCGCCGGCGAGCCCGCCGCCCGGCCGCGGACGAGCCCCAGAGCGACGGCAATGGAGGTGGAGGTACCGGGCTCCGGCACCGCCGGGATCGTCGTTGGCACGAACTGGACAGCGTCGACGCTGGCTCGGGCGACCCTAGGCCGACCTCGCGGAACACCGCTAGGCGTCGCCGGCTCCGGAGGCCGGCAGGAGGCGGGTCAGGGCAAGCCGGCGACCGGTTTCGGCTCGGTACCCGCCCGCCAGGTCGGCGGCCACTTCCGCGGCGGAAGCGGGTCGCACGAGGTGGAGGGTGCAGCCGCCCCAGCCGGCGCCGGTGAGTCGAGAGCCGTAGACGGCGTCGTGGGCGTCGCCCAGACGACACAGGAGATCGATCTCGGGGAGGCTGGCGTCGTAGTCCTCTCGAAGACTGGCCTGGCCCTCGCGCAGGAGCTCGCCGACCTGAGCCAGCTCGCCCCCCGCCAGGGCGGCGCAGACCGCATCGACTCGCGCGTTCTCCCGCACGACGTGGCGGGCGCGGCGGAACACGACCTCGGGGACGAGGGGCGCCAGCTCGCGCAGCGCGTCGCTTCCGAGATCGCGCAGGGCGGTGGCGCCAGGCGCGACGAGGCCCGCCTGCTTCGCCGCCGCGAACGCCGCGCGGCACTCGGCCACGCGCTCGGCGTAGCCCGCCTCGGCCAGGCGGCGCTCCACACCCGAGTGGGCGACGAGCAAGGCGACGGGCGGCACCGGGAGCCAGGTCACGCTGCGATCTCGGCAGTCGATCCGCAGCACGTGGTCCGCGCGGCCGAGGGCGCTCGCGAAAGGATCGAGGATGCCGCAGCCGATTCCGACGAAGTCACTCTCGCCCGCGTGGGCCGCGAGGGCGAGCTCCCGCGGCGCCAGGCCGAGCTCGAACACCCGGTCGAACGCAAGGGCTGCGGCCACGCCCAAGGCGGCCGAACTGCTGAGACCCGCCGCCGGCGGCACCCGGCTCGCAATCCAGAGCTCGGCCCCCCCCGAGCGACCCGAGGGCCCGGGCCACGCCCTGCACGTAGTCGATCCAGCCGTGCTGTTTCGCGGGTGCCGCGGGATCGAAGGACGCCTCGCCGAAGGCCTCGCTCACCACGCGCACGCGGCCGCCGGGGGCCGTCGCCGCAGCGACGACGATGTCGCGATCGACGGCGCAAGGCAGCACCAGGCCTTCCTCGTAGTCGGTGTGCTCGCCGATCCAGTTGACCCGCCCGGGCGCGCGAACGACGTGGGTCGGTGCCCGACCGAAGACCCGGCGGAATCCCGTCTCGCCGATCTCTCTCGGGTGCCGTTCCACTGCTAGCCTCCGCGCCCGTGACCCTAGCCCGACCGCCCGTCCTCCTCGCCCTCGGCGCCCTCCTCGCCGTGCCCGCCGGCGCCGACGATCCGTTCCTGCGCCGCACCGCCACCGTCGAGGCGGTCGAGAGGGTGGGGCCTTCGGTCGTGAACATCACCACCGAGCAGGTGGCCCGCCGGCGACGCTCCCCCTTCCGGGGCGATCCGTTCTTCGATCGCTTCTTCCGCGACTTCTTCGAACCGCGGCTGCGGCAGCGAGCCCAGAGCCTAGGCTCCGGCGTCGTGATCGACGATTCGGGCCACGTGCTCACGAACGAGCACGTGATCGCCCGTGCCGACCTGATCCGCGTCACCCTGGCCGACGGCCGGGAGTTCGAGGCGGAGCTGGTCGGGGCGGATCCAAACAACGACCTGGCGGTCCTGCGCCTCAAGACCAAGGAGGAGCTCCCGTGGATCGCCCCCGGGAGCTCCGGTGACCTGATGGTCGGCGAGCCGGTCATCGCCATCGGCAACCCCTTCGGCCTCTCCAACACGGTCACCACCGGCGTCGTCTCGGCCCTGAACCGCTCCCTGCGGACCGACGACCGCACCTACCACGGCTTCCTCCAGACCGATGCGTCGATCAACCCGGGCAACTCGGGCGGCCCGCTCCTGAACGCGAGCGGCCAGCTCATCGGCGTGAACACGGCCATCTACGGTGGCGGCGCCCAGGGCATCGGCTTCGCCATCCCGATCGACGTGGCCAAGCGCATCGTGGCCGAGCTGATCAGCAAGGGCGAGGTGGTGCCCGTCTGGCTCGGCCTCGACCTCCAGGATCTCGACCCGAGCCTCTCGGAGCTGCTCGGCCTGCCCCCGCGGCTGCGCGGCGCCGTGGTGAGCCGGGTGCGCGGCGACGGCCCGAGCGCCGACCGCGACCTGGCCCGGAGCGACGTCATCACCCACGTGGACGCCTCCGCCGTGGGATCCGCCCGCGAGCTCTACGAGATCGTGGGGCGCAGCACGCCCGGGCAGGTCCACCAGCTCACGGTCCGTCGGGGCGGGGCCGAGCACCGGGTCGAGACCCGCGCCCGGGAGGTGCCTGCGGAGACCGTCGTGGCCCTCGCCGAGCAGCTCCTCGGCCTCGGGCTCGAGCCGGCGGAGGGGTACTACCGGGTGACCGGCGTCCGGGAGGGGAGCGGCGCGGATCGGGTCGGCTTCGAGGCCGGCGACCGGGTGCTCGGGATCGGCGGCCGAACCCTCCCGGACGGGGGTGCCCTGCGCCGCGCGGTAATGGACCTGCGGGGCCGCGCCCGGGCGCAGGTCGTGGTTGTCCGCGGCCAGCGCCGATACCATGTGAACGTTCCGCTTTCCTGAGGACCTGGGCGCCGAACCTGCGCTCGCGTGGAACCCCGACGCCCCGAGCGGCGTCCTACGGACTCGAAGGCCCACTCAGGCCCACGGGCGGGCCACCTGCCAGGAGAACCATCGACCCATGCGAACGTCCCGGACCCTTCGATTCCTGTTGTTCGGCGGCGCCGCCGTGGCGCTGCTGCTCGCCTCGGGCGTCGTCGACATCGACATTCACGTGCGGGACAACGTGGCCCGAGCGGTCGACCTGTTGGAGGCGACGGAGGACGAGCCCGTTCTGGCCACGCCGGCCCTGTGGAAGGAGGGCTCGGACGACGCGGCCGTGGCGCCTCCCCTCGGCGCGCCGCCCAGCTTCGCCGACCTCGCCGAGCGGGTCTCACCAGCGATCGTCAACATTCGCACCAAGAAGACGCTCGGCGACCCGAGCCAGCGCACGCCCCGCAACCCCCTCGAGGAGTTCTTCGGCCTCCAGCCCTTCTTCCGCGGCCCGCGCCAGGTGCCGAGCCTGGGCACCGGCTTCGTGATCCGGAGCGACGGCTACATCGTCACCAACAACCACGTGATCGAGGACGTCGACAAGATCGAGGTCCACTTCAGCGACGAGACCGAGCTCGAGGCCACGGTGATCGGCCGCGACCCCAAGACCGACATCGCCCTCATCAAGGTCGAGCCCAAGGACGACCTGCGCGCCCTGCCCTTCGGCGACTCGGACTCCATGCGGCCCGGCGACTGGGTGGTGGCGGTCGGCAACCCGTTCGGACTCGAGCACACGGTCACGGCCGGCATCGTCTCGGCCAAGCACCGCCAGATCAACCGCGACGAGTCGCGCCGCTTCGACGACTTCATCCAGACCGACGCGGCCATCAATCCGGGCAACTCCGGGGGGCCGCTGCTCAACCTGAAGGGCGAGGTCGTCGGCATCAACACGGCGATCAACCCCCAGGCGAACACCATCGGATTCGCCGTGCCCATCAATCTGGCCAAGGCGATCCTGCCACAGCTCGAGACCCGGGGAAGGGTGTCCCGCGGCTACCTGGGCGTGATGATCCAGGCGATCGACGCGGACAAGCAGGAACTGCTCGATCTCGAGAGCCGCGCGGGGGCGCTGGTGGGCAAGGTCGAGCCGGGCAGCCCGGCGGAGGAGGCCGGGATCCAGCGCTACGACGTGATCGTCGAGTTCAACAACGCCCCGGTCGCCAGCATGGAGGAGCTGCCGAAGCTCGTCGCTGCCACGCCGGTCGGCAGCGAGGCCGAGGTGGTCGTGATCCGCGACGGCAAGCGGAAGACCCTCGAGGTGGAGCTGGCGGAGCTCGACCCGACCGAGGTGGCCGACGCCGGCACGAGCAGTGACGAGGACGCCGGTACCTACGGTCTGGCCGTCCAGCCCATGACCCCGGAGATCGCCCAGCAGCTCGGGATGGGCGACGAGGCCGTGGGCGTGGTCGTGCGCTCGGTCGAACCGGCCAGCCCCGCCGAGGAGGCGGGCCTGCGCCGCGGCGACGTGATCGTCGAGGTGAACCGCCATCGGGTCGACGGCGTCTCCGAGTTCCGCGACCGCATCGGCGAGAAGGAGGCCGGCGCGATCCTGGTCGTGCGCCGGGGCGACTCGGAGCAGCTGGTGGCGCTCAAGCCCGCGGGCTGATCCGCACGGAGAGCCCGTCCGAAGCCCCTCCTGGCCCCTTGCCAGGAGGGGCTTCGTGCATAGGGTTCGGCCATGCGATTCGACAAGCTCACCCTGAAGAGCCAGGAAGCCCTGTCCGAGGCCCAGAGCCAGGCGACCAGCCGCGGCCACAGCCAGATCGCCCCGGCGCACCTGCTGCGCGAGCTGTTGGGCCAGCCCGAAGGCAGCACCGTCCCGATCCTCCAGAAGATCGGCGTGCGGCTGGACGGGCTCCAGGCCGAGGTGGAGCGTCTGCTCGAGGGCCTGCCCAAGGTTCACGGCGGGAGCCAGCCGACCCTCTCCCCGGGCCTCCAGCGCGTCCTCGATCGGGCCTTCGAGGAGGCCACGGCCCGCAAGGACGAGTACGTCTCCACCGAGCACCTGCTGCTCGCGATCGTGGACGACAAGCAGGACGAGTGCGGCCGGGCGCTGCGCGATGCCGGCGCCTCCCGCGAGGCGGTGGAGCAGGCGCTCCAGAGCGTGCGGGGCAGCGCCCCGATCACGGACCAGGACCCGGAGGGCAAGTACCAGGCCTTGGCGAAGTTCGGACGCGATCTCACCGAAGTGGCGCGCAGCGGCAAGCTCGATCCGGTGGTCGGGCGCGACGAGGAGATCCGCCGCGTCGTCCAGGTGCTCTCGCGCCGGACCAAGAACAACCCGGTGCTGATCGGCGAGCCCGGCGTGGGCAAGACCGCCATCGTCGAGGGCCTGGCCCAGCGCATCGTGGCCGGCGACGTGCCCGAGACCCTGCTCGATCGCCGTGTGGTGGCGCTGGACATCGGCGCGCTCATCGCTGGCTCGAAGTACCGCGGCGAGTTCGAGGATCGGCTCAAGGCCGTGCTGCGCGAGGTGGCCGAGGCCGACGGGCAGATCATCCTCTTCATCGACGAGATGCACACGATCGTGGGCGCCGGCGCGGCGGAGGGCGCGGCAGACGCTGCCAACATGTTGAAGCCCGCTCTCGCCCGCGGTGAGCTGCGTTGCGTCGGCGCCACCACCCTCGACGAGTACCGCAAGCACGTCGAGAAGGACGCGGCGCTCGAGCGCCGCTTCCAGCCGGTCTTCGTGGGCGAGCCCAGCGTGGAGGACACGGTCTCGATCCTGCGCGGGCTGAAGGAGCGCTACGAGGTGCACCACGGCGTGCGCATCCACGACGCGGCCCTCGTCTCGGCGGCGAGCCTCTCCCACCGCTACATCTCGGACCGCTTCCTGCCGGACAAGGCCATCGACCTGGTGGACGAAGCCGCCAGCCGCGTGCGCGTGCAGATCGACTCGATGCCCGAGGACCTGGACCAGCTCGAGCGCAAGCGCACCCAGCTCGAGATCGAGCGCGAGGCGCTGAAGAAGGAGAGCGACGAGGCCAGCGGCCGGCGCCTCGAGGCGGTGGGCGCCGAGATCGCCGAGCTCCAGGACCAGAGCCAGGCCCTGAAGGCCCGCTGGGACAACGAGAAGGGCGCCATCGCCAAGGTGCGCGAGCTCAAGGAACAGCGCGAGTCGCTCACCGCCGAGCTCCAGCGCGCCCAGCGCGGCGGCGATCTCGAGCGGGCGGCGGAGATCCAGTACGGCCTCCTGCGCCAGCTCGAGCAGGATCTCGAGGCCGAGCAGGGGCACCTGGACGAGCTCCAGAAGGAGGGCTCCGTGCTCTCCGAGGAGGTCACCGCCGAGGAGATCGCGGAGATCGTCTCCAAGTGGACCGGCATCCCCGTCTCCAAGATGATGGAGGGCGAGCAGGAGAAGCTGCTGCGCATGGAGGACGGGCTGCGGCGGCGGGTCGTGGGCCAGGACGAGGCGCTGACCGTCGTGTCCAATGCGGTGCGCCGCGCGCGCGCGGGCCTGCAGGATCCGAACCGGCCGATCGGCTCCTTCATCTTCCTCGGCCCCACCGGCGTGGGCAAGACCGAGACGGCTCGGGCCCTGGCCGAGTTCCTGTTCGACGACGAGCAGGCCATGGTGCGCATCGACATGAGCGAGTTCATGGAGAAGCACTCGGTCTCGCGCCTGATCGGCGCGCCTCCCGGCTACGTCGGCTACGACGAGGGCGGCTACCTCACCGAGGCCGTGCGGCGCCGCCCCTACAGCGTGGTGCTCTTCGACGAGATCGAGAAGGCTCACCCGGACGTCTTCAACGCGCTCCTCCAGATCCTGGACGACGGGCGCCTCACCGACGGCCAGGGCCGCACCGTGGACTTCCGCAACACGGTCCTGATCCTCACGTCCAACATCGGCAGCCAGTTCCTGGTCGAGATGGACGAGAGCCAGCGCGACCAGATGGAGACCCAGGTGATGGAGGCGCTGCGGGCCCACTTCAAGCCCGAGTTCCTGAACCGAGTGGACGACGTGATCCTCTTCCACCAGCTGAAGCGCGAGCACATCGACCGCATCGTCGACATCCAGCTCGAGCGGGTGCGCGGGCTGCTGGCCGACCGGCACATCGAGCTCACCCTCACCGACGAGGCCAAGACGCTGCTCGCCGACAAGGGCTACGACCCGCACTACGGCGCACGGCCGCTCAAGCGCGTCCTCCAGCGCATGGTGCAGGACCCGCTCGCCATGAAGATCCTGGAGGGCGAGTTCCCGGACGGCAGTCGCATCGAGGCGGACGCCCGCCTGAGCGGCGAGGCCCTCGAGTTCCGGCTGCTCAGGAAGTCGAACGACGAGGCTGAGAACGGACCCGTGTAGGTGAGGCCGTAGATGACGCTCTCCCCGGCTGTGAACTTCGAGGCGAAGGTGCCGGGAGGCGGCGGGAAGTCGAACAGGATGTCGTAGAGCCCGTCGCCGTCCGCCTTGAAGGCGTCGACACCGGTGCTGATGTTCGTGGGACCCACGGCGGAGCAAGGTGCTGGTAGAGCTCTCCGTCGAGGAACCCGAGCCGGCGATACCAGGGCCGGGTTCCCACCGCGGAGATCACGCTGAGCCCGGCGTAGCCCGTGCCCGCGGCGAGCCGGGCCGCCTGCTCCACGAGGCGACCGCCCAGCCCTCCGTGCTGGGCCGCGCCGGCCTTCCGCTCGCCCAGGCCAGTGCTGGTGCCGTAGACGTGGACCTCCCGCAGCAGGGCGCGGCCGACCAGCTCGGCCAGGCGCGGCTCGCCCTTGGGAAGCGTGAGGCGGGCGAAGCCCGCGATCCGCTCCTCGTGCGTCGCCAGCTCGAGGAAGATCTCCTCGCCGACGTCACTCGCATAACGACGCTCGATCAGGCGAACGCGGGACGGGTCGACGGGCCGCCCGCGCACCTCGCGGCTACGGATCTCCCGGACCACCCTGCCCTCCTCGCGAGCCCGCCGCTCGACGACCTCGCGCAGGTTCGTCTGGCGGTTGCCGGCCACGATGTCCGGAGACGGGATGTCGCGGACCACCCGGGTGACCCGACACCAGGGCGGCACCTCCACGAGGCAAGCGGCGAGGAGATCCACCAGCTCGTCGTGGCCGTAGGGCCGCCACTCGCCCCGCCCGTGGACCTCCATCAGCTCGGCGGTCTCGAGCAGGCTGCACGGGTACAGCTTGAGCTCGTCGGGCCGCAGGGCCGGGTCGGCGAAGAGCCGCGCGAAGTCCCGGGCGTCCTTCGCCGGCGTCGAGCCGTGCAGGTTCGCCATCCAGTGGGCGTGGATCTTGAAGCCGGCGGCCCGCAGGCGGCCCATCGCCGCGCGGGAGGTGGCGACGTCGTGGCCCCGGCGGTTGGCGGCGAGCACCTGGTCGTCCAGGCTCTGGAGCCCGAGCTGGACCTTGGTGGCGCCGAGCCGGCGCAGGCGGAGCACCTCGGCATCGCTCACGTGGTCCGGCCGGGTCTCGAGGGACAGGCCGACGCAGCGGGCTCGTGCGCTCTCGTTGGCGCGCTGGGCCGCCTCGACCCGGGCCCAGTCCGCCTGCTCCGGCTCCTCCTCGCGAGGCGCCGGGCGCTCGGGATCGAAGCGGTTCAGGGCCTCGAAGACCCGGGCCACGAACCAGCGCTGGTAGCGCTCCGGGTAGGCCGACCAGGTCCCGCCGAGCACGATCAGCTCCACCTTGTCGGTGCGGTGGCCCATCTCGTGGTAGGCGCGCAGGCGGTTCCACGCCTGGCGGAGCGGATCGAAGCCGTTGTCCAGGGCGCGCTGGCAGCCCGGCTCGTCAGCCAGGTAGCTCTTCGGCATCCGCACGTCGTCCGGGCAGAAGAGGCAGCGCCCCGGACACGGGTGCGGCCGGGTCAGCACCGTCACCGGCAGGATCCCGGAGAGCGAGCGGGTCGGACAGGTGCGGAGGCGCTCGGCGAAGACGTCCTCCGCCACGGGCCAGCGGGACGCGTCGGCCCGGAAGGCGCGCAGGATCTCCCGCTTGGAAAAGAAGCCGCGCCCGTCCTTCGGATGCCGGCGCAGGATGGCGTTCAGGGTGCGGGGCGGGATCGGGCCTTCACCGGGCGCGTCGAGGACGTCAGCGATGAGGCCGTGTAGCGGTAGACTCGCCTGTTCCATGTCTCCCGAGACCGTCCGCGCGCTGCGCGCCATCAACGAGCGATTCTACCGGACGCACGCCGCGCGCTTCGCGGCCAAGCGGACACGACCCTGGGAGGGGATGGAGCGCGTGCTCGAAGAGCTCCCGCGGCCGATCGACCGGGTGCTCGACGTGGGCTGTGGCCATGGGCGCTTCGCCGCCCTGCTTCACGCCGCCGGGGCGGAGCCGGCCTACCTGGGCGTGGATGCGTCCTCCGAGCTGCTCCGGCTGGCGATGGAGCGCGACGACCTGCCCGCGGCCTGCCGCTGGCTGCAGCTCGACGTCCTGGACGACCCGGACGCCCTGCCCCGCGGCCCCTTCGGCCTGGTGACGCTCTTCGGCGTGCTCCATCACGTGCCCGGCGAGGCCCGACGCCACGCCCTGCTCCGAGCCCTGGGCGAGCGCGTCGCCGCCGGCGGAACCCTCGCCCTGGCCTTCTGGCGCCGGGCGGGAGACCAGGTGAAGCGGCACCTCCCCTGGTCCCTCGCCGGGCTGCGGGAGGAGGACGTCGAGCCCGGCGATCGCCTGCTCCACTTCGACGGTGACGAGCGCCGGTTCCGCTACGCCCACTTCGCCGACGACGCCGAACTCGACCGCGTCGAATCGGCTGCCGGCCTGCCCCTGGCGCTGCGCTTCATCGCCGACGGCCAGGGCAATGTGGCCAACGCCTACTTCCTGTGGAGGCGCCGGGCGTGATCCTGCGGATGCGATCGACGTGACGGCGCCGGGGGCGATCCGCCGCCAGCTCGTGGGCCCGGAAGAGGTGGCCCTCGCGCTCCAGCGAGGCGAGCCGGTCCGGCTGCTGCTCGTCGCGGAGGAGACCGCGGACCCGCAGACACGCACCGTGGTGGAGCGCGCGCTCGAGCTCGGCATCCCCGTGCGTCCGACCAGCGAGCGCTCCCTGTGGCGGCTGCGTACCCGGGACGAGCCGGCCGAGGTGCTCGGGCTGGTGGGCCCGCCGCCGGACGCGAGCCGCGAGCAGGCCCTGGCCGGCGGCGGCTGTGCCTGGCTGCTGGTGGGCCTCGCCTATCCGGGCAACACGGGCTTCGCGATCCGCGCTGCCGAGGTGTCCGGCTCCGACGCGGTCTTCGTCGACGGCGCCCTGCTCCACGAAGGCCGCCGCGAGGCCCTGCGTGCGTCGATGCGCGCCGACCACTTCCTGCCGGTGTTCTGGGAGCCCGCGAAGGGCGCGATCGAAGCGGCCCGGGCCGCCGGCCGCCGCATCCTCGCCGTGGAGGACGTGGGCGATCGGGCGCCCTGGGAGGTCGACCTCACCGTGCCGCTCCTGCTGGTCGTCGGCGGCGAGCGCCACGGCATCCCGCGGGAGGTCCTGGACGCCTGCGACGCGGCGCTTCGCATCCCCATGTACGGCTTCATCCCGTCCTACAACCTGCAGGCCGCCATGGCGATGGTGGCCGGCGAGAGGCTGCGCCAGCTCGCGGCGGGCTGAACGCGTCAGTGCTCGCTGTGGTCTTCGTGCCCTCCGTCGTGGGCGGGCGCCCGAACCTCGGCGGCGACCTCGAGCGTGCCTCCACCCTCCAGCTCGAGCACGAGCTCGACGCTCTCCCCGGCATCGGGGAGCGTGGGACCCATCAGCATCACGTGGAGGCCCCGCGGCGCCAGGTCCACCGAGCCTCCGGCCGGGACCTCGATCACTTCGACGGGGACCATCTTCGCCACGCCGTCCTCGACCCGGGTCTCGTGGAGCGACGCCTTCTCGGCCGCGGCGCAGCGCACGCCGGTGACGCGGACGGCTTCGGCGCCGGTGTTGTGCAGCATCAGGTAGGCCGCGGCCGGCGACCCCGGCGGCGGCTGGGGAACCCAGGCGTCGTGCGCCATGAGCTCGCCGGCCCAAGCGCCTGAGGCGACGGCGAGCAGCAAGGCGGCCGCGAACGTGAACCGGATCATGAGGTCTCCTTCTCCAGGGATTGGACGATGGCCAGGGTGTCCAGGAACTCGGCGGGATCGTGGGGCTCTTCGAGCACGGCGCGCAGGTGGGCGTCGGGCCCCACGAGGAAGACGAAGGCGGTGTGGTCGACCCGGTAGGCGTCGGGAGCGTCGGCCGGGACTTCGGCGCGGTAGAAGGCACCCACCGCGTCGACCAGGGGATCGACGGCCCGCGCCTCACCGGTGACGCCCAGGAACGCGGGATCGAAGTAGGCGACGTACTCGGCCAGCCGCTCCACCGGGTCCCGCTGCGGATCGACCGAGACGAAGACCACTTCGGGAAACGCCGACGTGCTGCGGGTGCGCAACGCCGCCTCACGCCGGGCGCTGGCCAGGCCCTGCAGGGTCAGGGGGCAGACGTCGGGACACGAGGTGTAGCCGAAGAAGAGCAGGCTCCAGCCGCCGACGAGCCGCGCGCGGTCGAAGGGCTCGCCGCGGTGATCGATCAGGTCGAAGGCGGGAAGCTCGCGGGGCACGCGCAGAATCCGGCCGGCCTCGCCCAGCTCGGGAACCTCGGCCGGCGCGAGGCGCGCGAGGTAGACGCCGAAGGTCACCAGCCCCGTGAGCACGAGGGCGACGAGCACGACCAGGGGGCGGTCCGATCCGGCGGCTCCGGGGGGCGAGTCCATGGCGCGAGAACCCTAGCGGACCACAGCGGGTCGAAGGGCGCCTCGCCAGCGACGCGCCTGCAGCCAGCCCACTGCCAGGGCGCCGGCCAGCATGCCGGCGCTCATCGTCGCGAAGGTCGCCAGCAGCTGGAGCGCGGGCCAGGCCGCGAGGCCGACGGGGAGGAGCCGCGGGCCGGCCGCCATGCCGGCGACCATGCCCACGAGACAGAGCAGCTGGGAGCCGACCTGGCGCCACGGGTCCCCCCGGCGCCAGCCCGCACAGGAGAAGCAGGCAGCGGCCATGCCGACGACCATCCAGCTCGCGCCCAGGGCGGCCGCGCCCTCCCCGCACAGGCAAGAGCAGGCACCGCCCTGGATCGCCGGTGCGAAGCCGGCGTCGGCCCACCAGCCCGCCAGCATGCCGGCGCTGCCCACCGAGAGGGTTCCGAGGGCGCGAAGCGACCCCGGGCTAGCCGACGCGCCGACGCGTCCGGCGACCCACCCGGCGGCCAGGCTCGAGGCCAGACACAGCAGCCCCACCCCTGCCCAGTCGGCCCCGACCAGCAGGGCGAGGAGCGGCCCCTGGAGCCAGGCGCAGCCCGCGTAGACCCATCCCCGCCAGCCGATCGCCGATCGCATGGGCGATGGTAGGTCGCACGATCCGTGCCATCCCGAGCGCAGCGCACGGCGCCCGGATCGCCGTCACGAAACTCCCGGGTGCCCCACGCTGGCGCGGAACGCCCCACCGCGGACGGCGGCGGCTACTCGTGCAGCTGCTCGGCGAGGTAGGCGGGCGTGCCGAGCTGGTCGTTCAGGTGGAGCTGGGCCTCGAGCCAATCGACGCTCTCCTCCTCGCTCTTGAGGTGGCGCTCGCAGAGCTCGCGGGTGCCGTTGTCACCCTTCTCGTGGGCCAGGGCGATCACCTTGTTGTATCGGCTCACCGCGTCCAGCTCCATCTGCAGGTCGAGGCGATGCTGCTCGATGGGATCCTCGCCCACGCGCACCGGACTCAGCCGCTGCATGTTGGGCGTGCCGTCGAGGTAGAGGATGCGTTCGATGATGCGCTCGGCATCCTTCATCTCGTCGACGGACTCGTCCCACTTGGACTTCGCCAGCCGCTTGTAGCCCCAGTTCTCGCACATCTTCGCGTGCACGAAGTACTGGTTGATGGCGGTGAGCTCGGCGGTCAGTACGTCGTTGAGCGCCTCGACGATCTCGGCGTCGCCCTGGGGCATCGCTTCCTCCGGTGAATGGGGAAGCGAGACTAGCGCGCGGCGACCCGCTCCAGGCGACCGAGGGTGGCATCGTCCCGGGCGCGCTCCTCGTCGACGAGCTGCTCGATCACGGGCCGGCAGCCGCCGCAACGCCCGCCGGCGCCGGACTGGAGGCGGACCTGGCGGCTGGAGCAGGCACCCTGGCGGATGGTCGACCGGATGTCTCGATCGGAGAGGCCGCGGCAGTGACAGACGAGCACAAAGGGAGCATCGCACAACGAAATTGAAAATCAATGTCGATTTCAGCAGATGCCGCCTCCCTTCTATCCGACTGGATTTCCAGGGCTTTTCCCCTACCCTGCCCGCCCATGCATCGCTTCGATCGGGATACGGCCGTCGAAGCCCTGGGGGAGGGACGCTACGCCGCGCGCATCGACCGGGGCTGGTGGATCGTCCGCGGGCCGAACGGGGGCTACGTGGCCGCGCTGCTGGTCCAGGCCCTGAAGGCGGCGGTCTCGGACCCGGCCCGCGGCCTGCGCTCCCTCACCGTCCACTACCTGCGCCCGCCTGCCGAGGGCCCGGCCGAGATCCGCACGAGCGTCGAGCGGACCGGCCGGTCGCTCACCACCGTTAGCGGGCGCATGCTGCAGGAGGGCAAGGTGCAGGCCCTGGCGACAGCCGCCTTCTCGGCGCCGCGGGAGACCGCCGAGCTGCACCACGCCGAGATGCCGGACGTCGCGCCGCCGGAGGAGCTGCCGGCGCGCAACGCCAACCCGGCCGTCCCGATGCACGGGCTGTTCGACGAGCGGCCGGCGCTCGGGGGCGGCGTCTGGGGCGAGGCGCCGGGGGGCCGGGCGCTCTCGGGCGGGTGGATCCGGCTCGCGGAGCCCCGCATCCTCGACGACGCACTCGTCGTGGCCTACGCGGACGCGTGGCCCCCCGCCCTCTTCGCCGCGGCCCTCGACCGGCCGGCCGGGGGCGTCCCCACCGTCGACCTGACGGTCCACGTCCGGGCCTCCCTGCCCGTGGCCTCGGCGCGACCGGAAGACCACGTGCTCGTCGTCTTCCGCACCCGGGAGGTGCGGGAGGGCTTCCTCGAAGAGGACGGCGAGATCTGGTCCCGGGACGGGATCCTCCTCGCCCAGTGCCGCCAGCTGGCGGTCATGGCCTAGAAGGGGTACACACGAGAGACCATGTCGACCGGCCGCAAGCCCTTCGCCTTCTTCTACTTCGGGTGGTTCTTTGGAACCTCCGGGGCGGAGGATCGCTGACGGCCTGACACGCCGAGCCGACCTTCGAACACGAAGCCCCGAGAGACGCCTCTCGGGGCTTTCTCGTTTTCACACGGCTTCCAGACAGGATGCAGCCATGCAGGAACCGCTTCACGATCGAAACCTCGCGAGCCTCCACCGGCTCACCACCCCCGCCGCCCTGTGCGCGGCGATGCCGGTCCCCGAAGCCCTCGGCGCCCAGGTGCTTGCCGCCCGGGACGCCGTGCGCGCCGTGCTCCACGGCCGCGACCGGGAGCGGCTCGTGGTGGTGGTCGGCCCGTGCTCGCTCCACGACCGGGAGGCGAGCCTCGCCTACGCGGAGCGTCTGCGCGGAGCCGCCGAGCGCTTCCCCGAGCTGCTGATCGTGATGCGGACCTACTTCGAGAAGCCGCGCACGACCGTGGGCTGGAAGGGGCTGATCAACGACCCGCACCTCGACGGCAGCGGCGACATCGAGCACGGCCTGCGGGCGGCCCGCGGGCTGCTGCTCGAGATCGGCGCCCTCGGGCTGCCCTGTGCCAGCGAGGTGCTCGACCCGGTGACGCCCCAGTTCCTGGCGGACCTGCTCTCCTGGGTCGCGATCGGCGCCCGGACCACCGAGAGCCAGACCCACCGCGAGATGGCCAGCGGCCTCTCCATGCCGGTCGGCTTCAAGAACGGCACGGAAGGCGATCTGCAGGTGGCCCTCGATGCGATGGTCTCGGCGAGCCATCCCCACCATTTCCTGGGCATCGATCCGGACGGCGCCGTCGCCGTCGTCGCCACCCGCGGCAACCCGGACCACCACATCGTGCTGCGGGGCGGTCGCAGCGGGCCGAACTTCGGCGCCGGCCACGTGGCCGAGGCGGGCCTGCGCCTCGCCGAGCTGGGCATCGCCCGCGGCGTGATGGTCGACTGCTCCCACGACAACTCGGGAAAGGACCCGAGCCGTCAGGGCACCGTGTGCCGCGCGGTCCTCGCGCAGGTGCGCGCGGGCCAGAGTGGCCTGATGGGCGTGATGCTCGAGAGCCACCTCCACGAGGGCCGCCAGGATTGGCAGGCGAGCCCCCGCGCCTTCGGCGTCTCCATCACCGACGGCTGCATCGGCTGGGACGAGACCGAGGGCCTTCTCGAAGACGCCGCCGACGCGGTCCGCGGGGCCCGCCGACGCCCACGACCCGAGCGCCGCGTAAGAAGCGGGGCCGGAGTTAAGAATTCAGTTACCCCCTTCGGGGGGTAACTGAATTCTTAACTCCGGCCCCGCTTTCCGAGCAGGTTGAGCTTGAAGCGGCGGATGACGTCGGGGGGGATGCGGTTGCCCTGCGTGTCCTCGAAGAAGAGCGCGTCCTTGGGGCACTGGACGATGCAGGCGCCGCAGCGGATGCAGCGATCGTCGTGGGCGAGCGCCACCTTGCGCTCCGGCCCGAGCTTCTCGAAGCACGCCTCGGGACAGACCTCCCAGCAGCGGTAGACGCCCTCACAGCGCTCCGCGTCGAGGGTGATGCGGTGGCCACGGTCGTCGAAGTGGCTGCCGCCGGCGATCGGCGTGCTGCCGTCGTAGTCGAAGGTGAGGAGTGCGGTCAGGCCGAGGGGCGCCAGGACGGCGGCGACGAGAGCGCCGGTGCCCCCGCCGGCGAGGAGCGTCCCGCCCACGGCGATGGCGAGACTCGCGGCGGCCAGGACGAGGCGCCGGGCGGAGCCGAGACGGTCGTAGAGGGCGAAGACCGCCACGGCCATCGCGACGACGCCGGCGACGAGGGGAAGCGCCCAGGCCGGGCGAAGCGCCAGGGCCAGGCCCCCGAGCAGGACCGCGGTCGGGAACGCCCAGGCCGCGGCCATCTCGAGCCGCTCCCGGGCGCCGAAGCGGACCCTGCGCATGGCATCGGTCTTCTCGCCGGCGGCGAGATAGGCGGGCAGGTCCTCGGCCTGGACCGGACCGAAGGCGACCTGCCAGCGGCAGCGCCGGAACACGTCCAGGGCGAGGGCGCCGGTGGCGGCGAGCTGGGGCAGGATCACGCGCCGGTGGGTGACGCGCTCGGCGATGCCGCAGGTCTTGAGCGCGGTCACGACCTGATGGGTGGAGAAGTGGCCGCCGGAGGCCGCGCACCAGACGTTGATGCCGCCGGAGGGAGCCACGACCACCCAGGCGTCGTGGCTGGGCAGGGCGCGCATCACCCGCCGCACCGTCAGGTCGTAGTTGCCCGTGAGCACCACGGGGCTCGTCTCGTCCGGGTGCCCCACCTGGCGCAGGCCGGGCTCGGTGGGCCACGGCACCAGGCGGAGGCCGGCCTGGGCCGCGTCGCGAAGCAGCTCTCCGACCCGGCTCACGGGGCGGGCTCCGCAACGTACAGGGCCAGCGTGCCCGCGAGCCAGTGCTCCTCGTCGCACGGGACGAAGCCAGCGGCCCGCAGCTCGCCCTCCAGATCCGCCAGCGGGCTCGAGACCGAGCCGACGAGCAGCCAGCCGAGCGCCGCCAGGGGGAGACGACCGAGCCGCTGCAGCACGCCGCGCAGTCCCGGCGCGCGCACCTCGTCCGCCGCAACGACCCGCCCGCCCGGCGCCAGCCGCGCCACACACTCGCGCAGCACGTAGGCCCGCTCGCTCGTCGACATGTCGGAGAGGCAGAGGCTCAGGACCACCGCGTCGTAGCCGGCCGCAGGAAGGCGATCGATCTCGGCGGCGGTCTGTTCGAGCCACGTGACCTTCTCGCCCTCCGGCTCCGCAGCGCCGGCTCGGCCGAGGCGAGCCCCGGCCTGCTCGAGCATCTCCGGCGACGCGTCGAGCGCCGTGACACGCGCCCCGGCCCCGACCAGGCGCTCGGTCACCGCGCCGGTGCCGCAGCCGATCTCGAGCACGCGCGCCCGCGGGCGCTGCACGCTGGCGGCCGCCACCGCGTCGTGCAGGCGCGTGACCCGGCCCAGGGTGAGCGCGCGCATGCCCGCGTCGTAGCGCCCCGGCGTGGCCTCGAGCAGACGCATGAGCGCGAGCGAGCTCACGGCCGCAGGACCCGGTGAGCGGCCTCGCGTAGTGCCGCGGCCAGCGCCTCCGGCGCCGGCAGCGCGCCCGGGTCGGCGAAGTACTGGAGCAGGAGCCCGTCGATGGCGCCGATCAGGATCGACGCCTGGAGGCTCGCGTCGGTGGAGGCCGCCATGCTGCCCTCCGCCTGGCCCTCCTCGATCACCCGGGCCAGCTCGGCGCGGAGACTCGCGAAGGTTCCGCGCAGGAGATCGACGCTGCCGATCCGGAGGTCGAGGATCATGCGCCCGAACTCCGCCCACTCCGGGAAGAGCGCCGCGCAGGCGGCCAGCAGGGCGTCGATCCGCTCGAAGGGCGTTCCGCCTCCGGCGAGCCGGGCCCGGAAGAGCTGCTGCTCCTGCTCCAGGACCTCCTGCACGAGGTCCGCGAGCAGCGACTCCTTGTCCGGGTAGTAGTGGTAGAGGCTGGAGCGGCCCATGCCGGCGGCCTCGGCCACGCGGCCGAGCCCGGTCCCCCGCACGCCGCGCTCGGCGAAGACGCTCCGGGCGGCGGCCCGGATCTCCTCCCGTTGGGCGGCGGGATCGACCTGCTTCGGCATGGGCTCCTCGGTGTTTTCGACAGTCTAGTCGATATCGACAGATCTGTCGATATTGCCGCTCAATCGAAGGCCCGGAAAGACCGATTCGGAGAGCGATGGGGAACGGCTCCGGAAGGACGTGCGGCCCGGCCACCTGGGCGCTCGCCCTCGCGCTGACGTGCGCGAGCGTGGGCGCGAGTGCTCCCGCGTGGGGCGACGAGGCGGCCTCCTCGCGCTCCGTGGACGCCCTCCAGGCCGAGGCGGCGCGCTACCAGCGCGAGGGGCGTTGGGAGGAGGCGGAAGCGACCCTCAAGGAGGCGATCGCCCGAGCGCCGGGGCGCAAGGAGCTCTACGAGGCACTGGCGGACGTGCACCTCCGGGAGGGCAAGGCGCCGACACCGGAGAGCGTCGCCGAGACCGCAGAGCCCGCCGCGCCGCGCCCGCCGGAGACCTCCCTCGATACCCTGCTTCGCCAGGTGGAAGCGCTCGGTGCGGACCAGGCCGAGCTCGCCGTGCTGGTGGCGGTCGGGCTACTGGTCCTGCTCGTGCTGGTCATGGGCCTTCGCGCCGTGCTGCGGCGTCCGGCCCAGCTCGCCGTGGAGATCGATCTCCCGCCGGGCCGCGGCGGCACCTTCTGCGTACGGCTCGCGAAGCAGCGTCCCCCCGCGCGGCGCCTCGATCCGGACTTCCGGCCGGCGGAGCGGAGCTCGACCCCCCTGGAACACTACGGGGTCTCGCGGGAGACGCTCTTCCAGGACGTGCCGACCCGCGGCGGGTGGGTGGTGCTCGAAGGCCGCCTGTCCGACGGCGAGGTCGTGGCCCGGGAGATCGAGGTGCTGCCGACCGCGGGCAGCGTCGCGAGGGTGAAGTTCGACCTGGCGCCGGAGGCGTGCGTCATCGACGTGCAGCTCCGCCACGACCAGCGACGCATCGAAGGGCACGTGGCCGTGGCCGGGGATCCGGACTCCCTGCGTCGCTCCAAGCACGGAACCGTGCGGCTGCGGCTCCCGCCGGGCCGTCACCAGCTGCTCGCGGCCGGCGAAGGCTGCGGCGCCGAGCGGGCGATCGAGATCGAGGACTTCGCACCCGTCAGCCTGGAATGGAACTTCGGCGAAGGGGCCGAGCTGCTGTTCTCCGATTGCGACGAGGCGGTGCTCCCGTTCTTGCGCGGCGATCTCTCGGTGGCGGCCGGCGCCTTGGAACGGGCGGGCCAGGCGGAGCGCGGCGCGCTCCTGGAGGCGCGCTTCCACCGGGACCGCGGCGCCGTGGATCGCGCGGTCGAGCGCTTCGAGCAGGCGGGCCGGCGGCTCGAGGCCGCCGAGCTGCTGGCCGAGAACGGGCGTTTCGAGGACGCGGCGCGGCGCTTCGAACAGGCCGGCGACCTCGAGCGCGCGGCGGAGATGTTCAACGCCGAGGGCGATCTGCTGCGCGCGGCCAAGGCCTACATGGATGCGGACGACCTGGAATCGGCCATCGTCTGCTGCCGCGAGGCCGGAGACGTGCCCCTCCTGATCGACGTGCTCGAGAAGAAGGGCGACCACTTCGAAGCCGGCCAGCTGGCCATGGATCGGAACGACGTGGAGCGGGCGATCCGGAACTTCCAGCGGGTCGACGCACGCCACGAGCAGTACTTCCAGGCTTGCCGCATCCTCGCCGAGGCCTTCGAGAAGCAGGGCAAGGACGAGCTGGCCATCCAGAAGGCGGACGAAGCGGTGAGCATCCGCAGCGCCGACGAGCTGACGCCGAAGCTGCGGGTGTGGCACGCGAACCTGCTCGACCGGGCCGGCCGCCCGGACCGTGCGGTGAAGCTCCTGCAGGCGCTGCGCGACGAGCTGCCGGAGCGCATGCCGAACCTGGACACCCACATCGAGGCGGTGCGGCGCCGGGCGGAGGAGATGTCCGCCGGCTCACTGCGCGCGTTCGGGGACGAGAGCCGGTACGAGCTCCACGAGCAGATCGGCAGCGGGGGCATGGGCGTCGTCTACCGGGCAACGGACCGGCGCCTGGGACGGGACGTGGCGCTCAAGCGACTGCCCGAGAACCTGAAGGACCATCCCAAGGCGGTGGAGCTCTTCCTCCGCGAGGCCCAGGCGGCGGCGAGCCTGAACCATCCCAACATCGTGACCGTGCACGACGTCGACGCCGAGGGCGGGGTCTACTTCATCACCATGGAGCTCCTGCGCGGCTCGAACCTGCTGCAGCTGGTGCGCGCGAAGGGGCGGCTCACCTGGGCCGACGCCGCGCGCCTCGGCATCCAGGCCGCGACGGGCCTGGGCTACGCCCACGCCCAGGGCATCATCCACCGCGACGTGAAGAGCGCGAACCTCTTCTTCACCGACGACAAGATGCTGAAGATCATGGACTTCGGTCTCGCCAAGATGGCCGCCGAGGTGCGCAAGGCCACGACCGTGACGGGCGGCACGCCCTACTACATGGCGCCGGAGCAGGGCCGCGAGGCCGACGCCGTCGACCACCGCGCCGACCTCTACGCCCTCGGCGTGACCCTCTTCGAGCTGCTCAGCGGCCGCCGCCCCTTCGAGGAAGGCGACGTCGCCGCCCACCACCGCGACACCCCGGCCCCGGACCCCCGCATCCACGGCATCGACCTCCCCGAAGCCTTCGCCAACCTCGTCGCTCAGCTCCTCGCCAAGGACCCGGAAGCCCGCCCCGCCACCACCGACCGCCTCATCCGCAGCCTCAAGGCGATCGTTGCGTGAGGGGCCGGTTCCGTTTGTTGCGTTGCGAAGCAACGCAACAAACGGAACCGGCCCCTTACGCAACACCGAGGCCGGCGGCCTGGCGGGCGGCTTGCAGGATGGGGGCGCTGAGCTCGCGGGCGCGGCCGGCGCCGGAGGCGAAGATGTCCTCGAGGTCGCCCGGGCGGGCGGCGAGCTCCTCGCGGCGCTCTCGCATCGGAGCGAAGGCGTCCATGATGCGCTCGAAGAGGTCCTTCTTGACGTCGCCGTAGCCGAGGCCGCCGGCCTCGGCGCGGACGAACATCTCCTCCCGCTCCGGCTTGGTCGCGAAGAGCGACCAGAGCTGGAAGAGCGTCTGGTCCGTGTCCTTCGGGTCCTCGACCGGCGTCGAATCGGTGACGATCCCCATCACCGCCTTGCGCAGCTGCTTCTTCGGCCAGAACATGCGCAGCACGTTGCCGTAGCTCTTGCTCATCTTGCGCCCGTCCACCCCGGGCACGACCGCGACGCTCTCCAGGATGTACGGCTCCGGGAGCTGGAAGACCTCCCGGTCGTAGGCCTGGTTGAACTTCACCGCGATGTCGCGGGTCATCTCCAGGTGCTGCTTCTGGTCCTGCCCCACCGGCACCAGCTCCGGGTTGTACTGCAGGATGTCCGCCGCCATCAGCACCGGATAGGCGAAGAGCCCGTGATCCGGCTGGATGCCCTGGGCCACCTTGTCCTTGTAGGAGTGAGCCCGTTGCAGGAGGCCCATGGGCGTCACCGTCGTGAGCAGCCAGGTGAGCTCGCAGGTCTCCGGCACGTCCGACTGCCGGTAGAGGATCGCGGTCGACGGATCGAGGCCGCAGGCCAGGTAGTCGAGGGCCGCCTCGACCACGAGCCGCCGGCGCTCCTCCGGATCGCGCACCGACGTCATCGAGTGATAGTCGGCGACGAAATAGATGCCCTGCCCCTTCGCCTGCAGATCGACGTGCTGGCGGATCGCGCCCAGGTAGTTGCCGATGTGCTGCTCGCCGGAGGGCTGGATGCCCGAGAGGATTCGCATGCTCACGCGTCCACGTAGTGGAGCCAGTGCTCGAAGGCCGGCTCCTTGCCCGCGACCACTTCGCGGAACTGTCGCCCGAGCGCCTGGCTCACGGGCCCCGGACACTCGCTCCCGATCTCCTGATCGTCCACCGACGCGATCGGCCAGACGCCCGCGGTGGTCCCGGTGAGGAACGCCTCGGCCGCGCCCAGCAGGGCCTCCCGGCTGATCCGCGTCTCCTCGACGGGAATCTTGGCGTGCTGGGCCAGCGCGAGGATCGAGCGCCGCGTCACGCCGAGCAGCACCGACTCCTCGGGAGGCGTGCGCAGCACGCCCTCGCCGTCGACCAGGAAGAAGTTCGTCGTCGGCCCCTCGGCGACGAAGCCCTCCTCGTCCACCAGCAGCACCTCGTCGTAGCCGCGGCGCCGCGCCGCCCACTTCGCCGCCATCGGTGACGTGTAGTTGGCCGCCACCTTCGCGTGGGGGTGCATGATGTCCGGCCGGCGCTGCCGGCGCTCCTTCTCCAGCCACACGCGCACGGCGCCCGGCGGCGCGGGCACAGGACGCGACTTGTGGACGAGCACGTCCGCCCGCGGGTCGAAGGCCGCCGCCGCCACCGCCACGTGATCGTCCACGGGCACCACATCCACCTCGACGGAGGGCACGTAGGCCTGCAGCTTCACCACCTTGGCGCCCGGGTTCGCGCGCACCGCCGCCTTGCAGGCCTCCGCGAGCTCCTCGGCCCCGAGCCCGAGCGGCAGCCCGACCAGCTCCGCCGAGATGAGGAAGCGCCCCACGTGGTCGGGCAGGCGGAAGATCGCCGCGCCGCGAGGGGTGACGTGGACGCTCATGAAGTCGAAGACGAGAGAGCCCCGGGCGTGGCTGTGGGAGAGCACGTGCACCGTCGCCTCGCCCCAGGGGACGAGGCGGCCGTCGAGCCAGATCTTCCGGTCCGGTTGGTGCTGGGGCGGCATGGGGTCCTCGCGGGAAGGCCGGAGGATACCGGCCGGTCCCGAGGGCGCAGCGCTCCGCCCAGCGCGCCCCGCGGGGATCCGAATCGGAAATTGCCGATTCCCTGCCACGTCCGCGCCCCTCCGGCCCACTCAAGGACAGGAGGCATCATCCATGGCGAAGGCAATCCGCAAGGCGAGGAACGTGGTGTCGGCGAGTGCCGGCCTGTACCGGGAGCTGGCGCTCTCGGCAGCCAGCCTGCTCCAGCGCCGCGCCTAGCGCCTCCGAGCCCCTCGGGGTTCAGGCGAGGCAGGGCCTCGCCGACAAGCTTTCCAGCGGTTCGAGCGCGTGAGCCGCGAACTCCAGCAAGCCGCCACGGTCCAACACGTGGCGGCTTTGCTATTCCCGCGCGCCGTCGAGGGCCGGGGCTCCAGGCGTCAGCGCGGGGCGCCCACCGCCTCCGAGGGAGGGTGGGGCTCCGCGGGCGCCGGCTCGTTCGTCGCGACCCGGGGCTCCATCCCGACCCGCGCGACCCGCGGCCGTGCCAGCAGCGCCGGCTCGTTCGCCCGCACCCAGGTACGGGCGGCCAGGGCCAGGGCGAAGAGCAGGCAGACGCCTCCCCCCAGCACGAAGTCGTAGGGCGTCAGCCCGAGTACGGTGAAGCTCGAGCCGAGGGCGAGCCACAGGGCCTTGTGGACGAAGGCCCACATCAGCCCGGTCCAGGCGATCAGGATCAGCAGGTCGATGAGCGGCAGCACGGGCATGGCGGTGGGCCTCCTGGGCAAATCCAGCCCCTGGCGCGCGCGACGATCCCGGTTGGGCGGGGTCGATCGCCCGGCTCCCCATGCTACGCCCGACGCGCCCGCCGGGTCAATCGGCAGCTGGCCAGGGCGCAGAGGGCCACCGCGAGCGCGGCCAAGCCCGGCTCCGGCACCGCCGCGCCCCGCCGCAGGTCGGCCCGCAGCCGGACGGCCAGCTGGAGCCCCAACGCCTCGTCCCCCGAGGCGCCGTTGGTGCCGTTCAGGAAGAGCCACCCGTCCCGCAGCTCGCTCCCCCCGCTCGGGAAGGCGTGGTCGAGGAAGGTGAAGACGCCGTGGCCCCGGGTGAAGAGCTGGGCCACCACCCCGTCCGGGCCGCCGTGGAGATCGATCGTGCCCTTCCGCACGCGGACCCGCTCGCCCCCCTCGATCCGGAGCACGCCCCGCACGCCGACCATCCGGCCACCGAGGCGATCCCCGACCAGCTCGCCGGTCACGCCCCGCGCATCCTCGCCCTCGGTGCACACCTCCGCCCCCGCAACCCGCTCGCAGGCCGCCGAAGCGTCGTGCGCCACCCCGGGCCGCCCGGATTCGATCACCAGCCGAACCGGTACAGCCGAAGCCGACGAAGCCGCCAGCAGCCCCGCCAGAACGCACCACCCCCGTACGCGCATGTCCCCTCCCCCGCCCTGCCTGTCGGCCGGGAGCCGCGCCCACTGAACGCAAGAGTGGGGACGTTCCTTGCGAATTGCGTTCTTGGGACGGGGAGTGTGGTCCGGGCTAGGGAACCACCTGCCAGCCCGACTCGCTGTAGCCGAGCAGCCGCTGCACCTCGGGCGGCGCCGCGCGTACGACGTCGATTCCCGCCGTGATGAGGTGATCCTCGAGGGGCCGCAGCCAGCTCACCAGGTAGCCGACATAGCATCCGATGCGGACTTCCGGCGTGCGGTTCGCCCCGCCGCGGTGCACGACGTCGCCGTCGTAGAGCAGCACCGACCCCTTCGCCATGACCGCCCGACACGCCTCGCCCTCGGTGGACCTGCGCTCCTTCGGCCAGCGATGGCTCCCGGGAACCACCACCGTGGCGCCGTTCTCCTCGGTGAAGTCCGTCAGCGCCACGTTCGCGCTGAACAGGACAGGCGGCCGCGGCGCCGGAACGAAGGGCCACGAATCCGCATCCCGGTGCAGCTCCTGGATCGTTTCCCCCTCCCCGAGCGCCATGAGCTCGCCCGTGCTGATGCGCACCGACCGCCCGTGCCCCGCGAGCCGCCGCCGCGCGAGCCCCACCAGCCACGGATCCGCGATCAGCTCCCCGTAGGCCGACGAGCGCGCCAGGAGCCCGTGGAGCCGCTTCGTCCGGAAGCCGAAGAAGGCATCCGGCTTGCCGCCGTCCGTGTTCGACCAGCCGACGGCATCGAGATGGGGCTCGAAGTCCGCGCGGAGGCGATCCGCCCGGGCGCCGGAGAGCAGGCCCTCGAGGATGACGCCGCCGTCCCGATCGAGGGCCGCGAGGATCTCGGCCGCCGGAGCCTCTCGGGGCAGGGTCGTGAGCACGTGCGAACCTCCCGGCGATGCGGTCGCTTCGGGCCCGCCCGAGCCCCGCTGCGTCGATGGCGACCCCCGGGGCCCCTCGTTACCCTGGTTCGCCACGGTGCACCCAGGCCACGGGCCGACCAGCAGCCCGCGACGCCGCACCGCCGAGCCAACGTAGCTCAGCTGGTAGAGCAGCTGATTCGTAATCAGCAGGTCAGCGGTTCGAGTCCGCTCGTTGGCTCCAGCTTGCGCTGTGGCGGTCCCATGAGACGCGCGCCCTTCGGTACCCTGCACCTCGCTCGCGAGAGGAGCCACCGATGCAACATTTCCAAGGTCGCGTCGCCGTCGTGACCGGAGCCGCCAGCGGAATCGGCTTCGCCACCGCTGAGCGGCTCGCCCGGGAAGGCATGCGCGTCGTCCTCGCGGACATCGAGAGAGCGCCTCTCGCCGACGCGGTCGCGAAGCTCGATGCCGCGGGCCACGACGTGCGGGGCGTCCCGACCGACGTCAGCCGGCGGGACGACCTCCAGGCCCTTGCCGATCGCACCCTCGACGCCTTCGGCCAGGTGAACGTGGTCCACAACAACGCGGGCGTCGTGCGGGCCGGTCGTATGGAAGAGCTCACCCTAGCCGACTGGGAGTGGGTGCTCGGCGTCGACCTCTGGAGCGTGATCTACGGGGTGAAGACCTTCCTGCCGCTGATCCGCGAAGCGGGAGAGGGGCACATCGTCAACACCGCCTCGAGCGCCGGCCTCCAGGCCTCGCCCGAGATCGGGCCCTACAACGTGGCGAAGTTCGGGGTGGTGGCGCTCACGGAGACGCTGCAGCTCGAGCTGGGCGCCGAGGGCAGCCCCATCGGCGCTTCGGTGCTGTGTCCCGGTGCGATCGCGACGCGGATCGGGGAGAGCGAGCGCAACCGGCCCGATGCCGCGGCGGAGACCGAGACGAACCAGCGCTTCCACGAGATGGCGGCGAAGGTCGTGGGGAGCGGACACAGCCCCGAGAGCGTGGCGGAGCTCGTGCTCTCGGCGATCCGCGAGCAGGAGTTCTGGATCCTCACGCATCCGGACTGGATCGACGTCCTGCGCCGGCGCGTCGAAGGCATGGAGGACGGGCGTCGGCTCGTCACGGGCTTCGGTGGCTGAGGCTTCCGCCCGGCCCGTGGCGATCGTGACGGGTGCGGCCGCCGGCCTCGGCCGCGCGTTCGCCGAGGGCCTGGGCGCAGTGGGCTATGAGATCGTGGCCTGCGACGTCGAGGCTTCGGTCGAGTCGATCGACGGCCTCACGTTCCGTGCCGACGTGGCGGAGCCGGCCGACGTGCGCCGCGTGGTCGACGGCGCCTTGGCCCAGCATGGGCGGATCGACGTCCTCGTGAACAACGCGGGCATCGCGCGGCCCACCCGCGCCGGCCACGATTGGGAGCGGGGCCTTCGCGATTACGAGGCGGTGATCGGGACGAACCTGAAGGGCGCCTTCCTCTTCGTGCGCGCCGTGGCACCGATCATGACCCGGCAGAGCGCGGGGCACATCGTCAACGTCTCCACCGATCACGTCTACCCCGAGCCTGGCCACCGCGTCTGGGGACACGGGGGGATGGATCTCTACAACGCCTCGAAGTGGGCGCTGAACGGCCTGACCCTCGACTGGGCCGCGACCCTCGGCCGGCACGGCATCCGGGTGAACGGGCTCTGCATGGGCGCGACCGACACCCCGATGCTGCGGGCGTTCGCCGGCGAGGTGAGCGACGAGGTCGTCGCCACGTGGATGAAGCCCGGCGAGATCTGCGAGCTGCTGATCGCGCTGCTCGAGGAAGGCCCGGACGGCCGCACCGGCCACAACCTGGGCTGCTGGGTCGGCAGGCCTCTCGGCCTGGACGACAGCGTCGAGGCGGGACACCGTCGCTGACCCGCAGCGCGAGCCGGTCAGCCCTCCAGCCCACGCCCCATCAGATCCACGAAGTTGTCGAAGTAGAAGGCCTGCTTCTCGTCCTCCGACAGCTCCTGCATGCTCTCCTCGAAGCGCTTGATCGGATTGCGCCCGCCTTCCACGTGCGGGTAGTCCGAGGAGAAGAGGCACACCTCCGGCCCGGCGTTGCGCACGGTCCAGCCCACGTCCTCGGCAGGGTACGGCGTGGCGCGGACCTGGCGGCGGACGTACTCGCTGGGGCGCAAGAAGAGCTTCTGCAGCCGCTCCTCGCGCTTGCGGAAGGCCTCGAAGGCCGAATCCATGAAGCGCATCCAGCTCGGCAGCCAGGACGCGCCCTGCTCGATCACGCCGAACTTGAGGCCGGGGTGGCGGTCGAGGACGCCGTCGAAGATCAGGGTGGCCAGGGTCTGCATCGGCTGGGTGGGGATGGCCATGTAGTCGACGGAGCGGAAGTTCTCGTCGCCGCCGTGGAAGTCCGGGATCGGGGGGCCGCCGTTCTCGAAGTAGTCCGGGTCGAGGAGCTGGCCATCGGCGGCCCGCAGGCCACCGCCCACGTGGAAGACGATCGGCAGGCCGGCTTCGGCGGCCTGGGCCCAGACGGGCTCGAGGCCGGTGTGGCTGGGCGCGTGGCCGCGGGGGCAGCCGGAGGGCACGAGCAGCGCGCGGCAGCCGCTCCCGATCACCTCCTTCGCCATGGCGGCGGAGCGGTCGAAATCACGCAGAGGGACGTAGCCGGTGGCGAGCAGGCGCGGGTCGGCCGAGCAGAAGTCGAGCATCGAGCGGTTGTGGGCGCGGGCGAAGCCGTAGGCGAAGTCGAGGTCGTCGCCGCGCTCGGCGTGGAGCAGACGGCCATTCACGAAGGTGTTGAAGACGAGCTGGGTCTCGAAGCCGAGCAGGTCGAGGGCCTGGGGGCGGTCGTCCTTCAGGAAGGAGCCAGTGGCGGCCCAGCTTTTGCGCAGGAGGAGCTGCTCCTCGTCGTCGGCGCGGTAGGCCGGGTCGCGGTGCTGGGCCTCGAAGCGCGCGATCCGGTCCTTCTCGCCCGGCGCCACGCCCGAGATGATCGGCGGCAGCTTGTCCCGGACGTCGGGATCCGCGAAGGCGTGGAACCAGTCCGGCGTCTCCATGAAGTGGGCGTCGGCGTCGTGGATCGGCCGGTGCGCGTAGGGCATCGTGAGACCTCCGCCCGCAGCGTACCGGATCGGCCGCGGTCCCCGCGTCCAGGAGCGTCTCGCGGGGCCCGGCGCGTTGCGTGACAAAGAATGTCACCGGGTCGTGCACGAATGCGCAGCTTCCGGTGGAAGCCGTAGCGCCGCGGGCCGGAGCGGGCCCGGCGCACGAAGGGGGCGTCGGGCCCGGCGTCACCCATGGGCCCGGCAGGTCGACCCACCGGGACTACTCGTGACCCTCGAACCGAAGGGGGAGTCCGTGTCTTCGCGCCCCTCCAACCGCCTCCTGATCGCAACGGCGCTGATCGCCTCGGCGCTCGGGCTCGGCTGCGCCCATCCGAATGCGCAGACACCGGCGGCGGCCTCGGCGCGGCCGGCGCTCGCTCCGACCGCCGACCTCGCAGACCTCGCCGCCGAGCGCGAGCGCCCGCAGCCGAGCTACCGGATCCAGGTGGGGGATCGGCTGCGCGTCGCCTTCGCCTACGAGCCGCACCTCGACCAGGACGTGGCGGTGCGCCCCGACGGGCGGATCGCGCTGCCCCTGGCCGGCGAGCTGAGGGCCGCCGGGAGGACACCGGCGGAGCTGGGTGCAGTGCTCGCGACGCGGCTCGAAGGGGCGCTCCATCGCCCGGAGCCCACCGTGATCGTGCACGCGGCCCAGCCGTACCAGGTGTTCGTGGGCGGCGGCGTGCGGGCGCCGGGGGCGTTCGCGCTCTCGCCGCAGCTGACGGCGCTGCGCGCGATCACCGCCGCCGGCGGCGCGCGGGACCCGGCCGCCCTGCGTTCGGTGATGGTGGTGCGGCAGCGGCCGGACGGCGAGCGGATCCTCCTCCGCCTCGACCTCGATCTCGGCCAGGGCGAAGACCTGCCGCTGCGGGCCGGCGACCTCGTGCTCGTCTCCGAGCCGGGAAGAAGGACCCCGTGACGACGCGACACACCTCGACCCTGCGCGACTTCATGCGCGCCCTCTTCCGGCACTGGCGGACGATCCTGCTCACGACCGCAGCCACCGTCGCCGCGGCCGCGCTCTGGCTGGGGCTGCGGACGCCGCTCTACGAGAGCCGCGCCGAAGTGCTCGTGCACGCGTCGCCGGAGCTCGGGACCGGCTCGGAGAACGCGCACACCGAGCTGGAGCTCTTGAAGGCAACCCGACTCACGAGCGCGGACCTGGAGACGGACGATTTGCGGGCGCGCGTGCTCCGGGCCTTCGGAGCCGGCACGGAAGAGCAGGCCCTGGGCGCCCTGCACCGCGGCCTCCGGGTGGACGCGGCGGAGGGCTCGGGTGTGCTTCGCGCCGGCTTCCGGGCCAGCGATCCGCGGGTCGCGGCCGATCTCTCGAACCGGCTCGTCGAGCGCTACCTCGAGCGGCGCGCCGGCGTTCTCGATCCCTCGCGGACTCGCGCTTTCTACGACGAGCAGATCGCCCAGCAGGGCACGCGCCTGCAGGCGCTGGAAAGCGAGCTGGACGCCCGTTGGACCGGCGACGACCTGGCCGATCTCGACGCGAAGAAGCAGCTGCTGCTCGCCGAGCTCTCGGCGCTGGACCTGCGGCGCCGGGAAGCCGAGGAGGAGCGGGAGCGGTTACTCGAGGCCCGTCGCGGCGTGGCCCGCCGGATCGAGCAGCGCGGCGGCTGGCTGGAGACGCCGGAGGCCGCCGCCGGCGCCGCGGCCCTGGCGACCCTCGACCGCCTCTACTTCGAGCTGGCCGCCGATCGCGCGCGCTTCGCCGAGGCGTATCTCGGCGATGCGAGGCCGCTGCGACGCTTCGATCGTCAGCTCGCGGAGCTGCGGGAGCAGAAGGGCCGCCAGCTCCTCGCCACCCTCGACGCCCGGGAGCGGGACGCGAAGCGACGCGGCCAGAGCCTCGCAGCCGAGCTCGCGAGGAAGCGCGTAGCCCTCGACGCCCTGAACGCCCGCGCCCTCGACCTGCTGCGGCTCGAGCGGGAGCACGCCTTCGCCGAGAGCACCTACCTCCTGTACCGGCGCAAGGCCGAGGGCCTGCGCCTCGAGGGCGAGCTGGTGGCGCGCGGGCTCGGCGGCGTCTCGCTGCTTCGCGCGGCGCAGCCGGCGACGGATCCGGTCTCGGTGGGCGCCGTTCCGGTGCTGCTGCTCGCGGCGCTGGTGGGCCTCGTCCTCGGCGGGCTCCAGGCGCTGGTGCGACAGGCCCTCGACCACACGTTCCAGGAGCCCGAGCGGGTGGCGAACGAGCTCGCCCTGCCGGTGCTCGCAGCGGTGCCCGACGCACGGGAAGAAGCCCGTGCGGTAGCGGCCGGCTAGGAAGAACCATGGAAGCGCATCCCCTCCAGTCGTCCCTCTCCAGGCTCCGGGCCGGCCTCGCCCAGGCGATCCAGCGGGGCGAGCGCCACTTCGGCTTCTTCTCCACCCACGCCGGCGAGGGCACCAGCACCGTGGTGGTCCAGCTCGCCCGTCTGCTCGCCGCCCGCAGCCGCTTTCGCGTGCTGGTCGTGGATGCCAATCCCGAGCGGCCCGTGCTCCACGAGTGGCTGGCGGGCCAACGCAGCCGGGGCTTCTTCGATCTGCTCGCGGGGCGCGTCGACGCCATCGGCGCGGTCCAGGATCGCGGCGAGCTCGACCTGATCGCCTGCGGCGAGCTGGGCGACGAGCCCTCCCGCCTGCTGCGTCCCGAGCGCCTCCGTCGCATCCTGCCGATGCTCGGCACGCGCTTCGACTGCGTGCTCTACGACGCCGCACCGGTGATCGAGAACCCCGAGATGGAGACGCTGCTCAGCGAGATGGACGCCTCGGTGATGGTGCTCGAGGCGGAGCGCACCCGGCGCGAGGTGGCCCAGGCGGCGCGACGGGCCGTGGAGGCGGCCGGAGCCAAGGCGATGGGAGTGGTGCTGAACCGGCGACGCTTCCACATCCCCGAGCCCATCTACCGGATGCTCTAGATCGGGCGTCGTCCGCCCAAGAACGCAAGATGCAAGGAACGTCCCCGTTCTTGCGATCTGTCAGTCGCGGGGGGCGAGCTCGAAGAGCCAGAGGTAGCCGGAGGTGACGGCTTCCGGGGGGACCTCGCTGCCGTTCAGGTACTTCTGGCCGAGCTGGGCGAGCAGCGGCGGGATCATCGGGCCTTCCTGGATGCGGACGAGTTTGCGCGCGTAGAGGTCGTCGCCGATGCGGAGCAGGATGCGTGGGTCCTTCTCGGCTTCGAGGGGCCACTGCTTCCAGATGCGGCCCCACCAGGTCGTCATGTAGCCGCTCGGGATGTAGGCCTTGCCTTCGTGATCGAGGATCCAGGTCGTGCGCGAACGGGCCGGCGTCAGCAGCTGGAACTCCACCTCCTGGATGTCGCGCACGAAGGACCAGTCCGGCTCCGCGCCGGTGGCGAGCGTGCCGTGCTCGAAGGGGCCGCCGGCGAAGATGGCGAGGGGGCCGTCGGCGAAGCGGGCGCCGACGAGCAGCCCGGCCAGGGCCACGGCAGCGACGACCACCAGGCCGATCAGCAGGCGCAGCAGGGTTCCCATGGCGTCCTCCTAGGTGCGGAGCGGCGCGAACACCGCTTCGATCTCGACGAGCCGTCCGTCGACGACCCGGAAGCGCTCGGCGATGCGGACGAACATGTCCCGTTCGCCGGCCCGGGCGCGCAGGGTGTAGAAGACCGCCGCCGCGTCCCCGGCGGCGAACCAGCGCTCGCCTTCGATCCCCTGGACGGTCTGCATGACCTCGCTCTCGAGGGAGCCGCGGAGCCCGTCGGCGCCGTCGCCGGTGTTCTTGCCGTTCTCGATCCGCCACACGTCTGGGGCCAGCGGCACGGCCGAGGCATCGTGGCTGACGAGGGCGGCCAGATAGGCCCGGGCCGCCTCGACCACCTCCCGGGGTGCATCGGCGCCGGCGGGATGCCGCGCCGGACGCGCGGCCCGGGGCGGCTCCGCGGTCACGGCGTACACGACCTCGACCTCCTGGATCCGGCCGCTGCGCACGTGGAAGCGTTCGCCGATGGTCGCCGGAATCCAGGTGGCGGGGGGACCGGCCGGGTCACCGGTGCCCCGGGCCAGGTCCGCATCCAGGTCGTAGAAGACGATCGCCTGGTCGCCGTCGACCAGCCACCGGAAGCCGTCGGTCGCGGCCACGGGCTCGCGGCGGAGGATCGCCCGGAGCGCGTCGGCGCCCTCGACGCTGACCTTGCCCGCGTCGATGCGCCGGACGTCCGGTGCCAGCAGCACGCTCTCGGCGTCGTGGCTCAGCAGGGCGTCCAGATAGGTGGTGGCGACGTCGCGGATGTCCATGGTGGCCCGGCCCCAACCCTATCACGGGCGCTCCGGATCCCCTCAAGCCCCCGCCCTGCTCCGCCGAAACCCCCGACAGATGGACCGCCGACGCAGCCCGCGCTTCCGCACCCGCTTCGATGCCCTGGTGTCCACCGAGAGCGCCGAGGGCGCGGGCGTGCTGACGGAGATCTCCTACGCCGGGGCCCTGCTGGGCGAGGTGGACGTGGTGCCGCCCGCGGGAAGCAAGGTCACCCTCTACATCTTCGTCCAGCCCATCGCGCCGTTCACCCTGCAGGGAACCGTCGCGCGCACCACCGAGACCGGCTTCGCCGTCACCTACGAGCTCTTCGACGAGGAGATCCGCCGGCTGGTCGACGACGTGAGCGCGATCGTCTCGGGGCCCGGCTCCGGGACCTAGCGCTCGAGCGGAGTATCCTCTCCGCGTGTGGCGCTGGCTCGGAGGAGGACTGGTCGCGGCGGTCATCGGAATGCCGCTGCTGCTGGTCCTGAGCGCCCGGTGCTCCCTCGACGACGGGTTCCAGCACACGGCGCGGAGCCGAGCCCTCCCGCGCCTGTCGAGTCCGCCTCGGGACGGCCTCTTCCTCGTCCCCGCCCGGGGCATGGAGTTCCGGACGCGCCTGGCGGGCGCGGACAACGCCGGCCCGGCGCTCCTGCTCCTCCACGGGTTCCCGGAGACCTCCGCGATGTGGGAGCCGCTCCTCGAGGCCGGCGCGGCGGCGGGCCTGCGCGTCGCCGCCTTCGACCAGCGCGGCTACAGCCCCGGGGCGCGGCCCGAGGAGCAGGACGCCTACCGGGTGACGGAGCTGCGCCGGGACGCATTGGCGGTGGCCGACGCGCTGGGCTTCGAGCGCTTCCATCTCGTGGGCCACGACTGGGGATCGATCGTCGCCTGGTCGATGGCGGGCGCCTACGCGGAGCGTCTCCGGAGCGTGACCTCGCTCTCGATTCCGCATCCGGCGGCGGGCCTCCGGCCCGGCCCGGACGCATCGCCCCCGCTCTACGTCCGCGTGTTCCGCCAGCCCGGTGTCGCCGAGACCCTCCTCGCCGCCGGAGGCCACGCGTTGCTGCACCGGACCTACGGAGCCGTGACGCCCGCGGCCCAGGTCGACGGCTACGTCTCGGTCTTCTCCGAGCCCGGCGCGTTGGCGGCCGCCCTCGCCTGGTACCGCGCCCAGCCCGAGAGCTTCGCGGACCCGGAGACCTTCGAGGACACGGTGTCCCTCCCGGCCCTCTGGGTGTGGGGCAAGGACGACATGGAGATCTTCCACAGCGCCGGCATCCGCGCGCGGATGGAGGAGATCACGACCGGCCCCTACCGGGCCCTCGAGCTCGACGCGGGCCACTGGCTGATCCAGGAGGCCACCGGCCCGGTGATCGAGGCGATCCTGGCCCACGTGGCGGCCCATCCCTGATCGCTAGCCTCTCTGGGTGGGGGTGCGAGAGGCGCGACGGACGCTGCGGCGCGCGCGACGCGACCAGCTGATGGCGGTGGCGCGGATCGCCGGCGCCAGCGGCCGGGTGCGGATCGCCCGGGGGCGCCTTCACCTCCACCGGAGCCTCCGCCGCTGGCAGCGCCGCTGGTCCCGGCGGGTGCCGTTCTTTCGTTAGGCATCCGATCCGCGAGGGGACTCGCCGGTCTCGCCCCGGCGCGGGCTGAACCTCGCCATGGCGGCCAAGGCGACCCCCGACAGAACGAACGGTGCGCCGACCAGGCCGAAGCCGAGGAAGCGGGCCACGCCGGAGGAGGACGGTCAGGACCACGAGAGCCAGCAGGAGGCCGGTCCCGTCAGGCGCCGGCACCCTCCGCCTGCGCCGTGTAGCGCGCCAGCAGCTCCGCCACCCCGGCTGGCAGCTCGATCCGGCCCGGGTCGTAACGAGGGCTCCAGGTGCGCAGGTAGTTCCGCCGCGCCGCCCGCGTCATCGGGGTGCGGGGCACGACGAGCTTCCGGCCCAGCGCCTGCGCCATGCACGACGCGAAGCGGTGGACGTAGCGCAGGTAGTGCCACTGGGCCCAGGTGCCGAAGACCACGCGATAGAGGTAGCTCCCCACCAGGTGCTCGAAGACGCCGAAGGCCACGGTGCGGTGCTCGATCTCCTCGGCCATGTGCCAGGACCACAGCTCTCCACCGGGCATCATGCCGCCGGAGAGGCTGCCGTGCTCCGCCATGGCCAGGGCGCCGGCGCAGGTCATGGCCTCGAAGCCCTCGGCGTAGGCGACGTTCCAGCGCAGGGGCTTCTCCTTCGTGAAGCGCTGGTAGTCGGCCTCGAGGGCGTTCTCGATCGCGACGAGGCGTCCGGCCACGTCGGGAGCGAACCGGCCCCGCAGCTGCTCGTTGAAGATCGCGTGGTTGCGGTAGTGATGCCCCTCCTGCTGGGAGAAGCGCCGCGCGTCCTCCGCCAGCCCCGGATCGCGGATCTCCTTCAGGGCCACCTTCATGGTGCGGATCAGGTAGGGCTCCAGGTAGGGCATCGTCAGGGAGAGGCCCATGGCGCCCAGGACCACCGCGAGGTCCGCGTCCTCCATCTCGAAGTCGATGGGCGCGTCGAAGGGGAAGCGGATCTTGCGCACCGTGATGTCGGCCATGTCCGGAAGGTAGCGTGGACAGATCCCGGTCCCCGCCCCACAATCCGGACCCACGAGGGGAGGCCCATGGCCGACGAGACCGTCGACGTCCTGATCATCGGTGCGGGAGCCGCGGGAGCCGCCGTGGCCTGGAGCCTGGCCGAGACGCGCATGCGCATCGTGTGCCTCGAGCAGGGCGACTGGATGAACCCGGCGGACTATCCGACCACGCGCAACGGCTGGGAGATGGAGCGCTTCGGCGCCTTCGGCCTGTCGCCGAACACCCGGGGCCGGCGGGAGGACTACCCGGTCAACGACGACGACTCCCCCATCAAGATCTCCAACTTCAACGCGGTCGGCGGCAGCACCATCCTCTACGCTGCCCACTTCCCGCGCCTGCACCCGTCGGACTTCCGGGTGCGCACCCTGGACGGCGTGGCCGATGACTGGCCGCTCGACTACGCCACCCTCGAGCCCTTCTACGACCTGAACGCCCGCATGATGGGTGTCGCCGGACTCACCGGCGACCCCGCCTACCCGCCCAAGGAGCCCACGCTTCCGCCGGTCCCCCTCGGCAAGCTCGGCGACACCCTGGGCCGGGGCTTCGAGAAGCTCGGCTGGCACTGGTGGCCCTCGGACAGTGCGGTCGCCACGGCCGAGCACGCGGGCCGGGCGCCCTGCGTGAACCTGGGCCCCTGCATCATGGGCTGCGCCCAGGGCGCGAAGGGCAGCACCGACGTCACCTACTGGCCGGTGGCAGTGCGCGAAGGGGTCGAGGTGCGCACCCGCTGCCGGGTGCGCGAGATCAGCGTGGACGAGAACGGCATGGCCCGGGGCGCGGTCTACGTCGACGCGGACGGCGTGGAGCACGAGCAGCGCGCCGAGATCGTGATCGTCGCCTGCAACGGCGTCGGCACGCCGCGGCTGCTGCTGAACTCGCGCTCGTCGCAGTTTCCGGACGGCCTCGCCAACCGCAGCGGCCTGGTCGGCAAGAACCTCATGTTTCACCCCTACGCCATGGTGACGGGCATCTTCCCCGAGCACCTCGAGGGCTGGAAGGGCCCGACGGGCTGCAGCCTGATCAGCCAGGAGTTCTACGAGACCGATCCGGCCCGCGGCTTCGTGCGCGGCTACTCCTTCGAGATGCTGCGTGGCATGGGTCCGGTGTCGACGGCGCTCTTCGGCATGTCCGGCGGGCTCGTGCCCTGGGGCGCCGGCCACCACGAGGCCTTCGACCGGCTCTGGGACAAGACCGCCGGCATGGTCGTGATCTGCGAGGACCTGCCCGAGGAGCACAACACGGTGACCCTCGACCCGGAGCGCGTCGACAGCGACGGCATTCCGGCGCCGAAGATCACCTACCGGCTCAGCGAGAACAGCCAGCGCATGCTGGATCACGCCGTCGCCCGGGGCACCGAGGTCCTCGAGGCGGCGGGCGCCTTGGACACGATCTCGGAGGCGCCGCTTCCGCCGGCGGGCTGGCACCTGATGGGCACCGCGCGCATGGGCACCGACCCGGAGCGCTCGGTGGTGAACCCCTGGGGCCGCAGCCACGACGTGAAGAACCTGTTCATCGTGGACGGCTCGGTGTTCGTCACCTCCGGCGGCGTGAACCCGACGAACACGATCCAGGCCCTGGCCCTGTACGTGGCCGACACGATCAAGAAGAACCTGACGAACCTCTTCGACTGACGGGAGCGCCCCATCGTGAGCGACGAGACCCGCATCCTGGCCAGCGTGCTCGACGCGCTGATCCCCGCCTCGCACACGATGCCCTGCGCGAGCGCCCTGGGCCTCGAAGAGACGGTGCGCGAACGCCTGGGCGAGGAATGGGCGGCCCTCCTTCCCGGGCTCGAGGCCTGCGAGGTGGCGGCGCGGGCGCGGGGCGCCGAGGGCTTCGTCGCCCTCGCGCAGGAAGACGCGGCCGCTGCCCTCGAAGAGGTCGCGGCGAACCATCCAGCGTTCCTCGGCGGCCTCGTCTTCCAGGCCTACACGACCTACTACGAGCATCCGCGGGTCGTGGAAGCCCTCGGCCTCGAAGCCCGGCCGCCCTGGCCGGGCGGCTACCCGCTCGAGACGGGCGATCTCGACCGGCTCGCCCGGGTGCGCGAAGGCCCCCGCCGCTATCGGGAGTGCTAGGCAGGATCAGTCGTCCTGGTCGGCCAGGCGGACCGGGAGGCGCCGGGCGCCCCAGTCCCCGGGCTTCGTGTCGAACACACCCGAACAGGGCGTGCCGCACCCAGCGCAGGCTCCGGCCTCGTCGAGCGCCCAGCCGGTGATCCTGTAGCCATCCCGGACGATCAGGCTCGCCCGGCAGGCGTGACAGCGTGTCCTGCCGCCGTCGGGATCGCGGACGTTGCCCGTGTAGACGTAGCGGAGACCGTGGGAGAGGCCGATGTCGCGGGCGCGCCGGAGCGTGGCCAGCGAAGTCGGGGCGACGTCGCGCATCCGGTAGTCGGGATGAAAGGCGGTCAAGTGCCACGGGACGTCCGGGCCGAGGTGCTCGGCGATCCACGCGGCCGCGTCGTCGATCTCCGCGTCGCCGTCGTTCTGGCCGGGGATCAGGAGGGTCGTGAGCTCGAGCCACACGTCCGTCTCCTGGCACAGGTAGACGAGCGTGTCGAGCACCGGCGCCAGGCTGGCCCCGCAGACCGTGCGGTAGAAGTCGTCCCGGAACGCCTTCAGGTCCACGTTGGCCGCGTCGACATGGGCGAAGAAGTCGGCCCGGGCCTCCGGATCGACCCAGCCGGCCGTCACGGCGACCGTGCGCACGCCCCGCTCGTGGCAGGCGATGGCCGTGTCGACGGCATACTCGAGGAAGATCACCGGATCGTTGTAGGTGAAGGCGACGCTGCGGGCGCCCGTCCGGACCGCCGCCTCGGCGATGCGCTCCGGCGGCGCCGCGTCGGCCAGGGTATCGAGCTCGCGGCTCTTACTGATGTCCCAGTTCTGGCAGAAGCGGCAGGTGAGGTTGCAGCCGGCGGTACCGAAGGAGAGCACGGGCGTGCCGGGCAGGAAATGGTTCAGCGGCTTCTTCTCGATCGGATCGACGCAGTAGCCGCTCGAGCGGCCCCAGGTCGTGAGCACCAGCTCGTCGCCCTCGCGGGCGCGCACGAAGCACAGGCCGCGCTGGCCCGGAGCGAGACGGCAGTGCCGCGGGCAGACGTCGCACTGGATCCGGCCGTCCACAAGGCCGTGCCAGTGTCGGGCCCGGACGGAGGTCGGAACTTCCGAGCTCATGCACTCAATCTGGGCTTCGCCGGGCGGGCGTCAAGGGCGCTTGACGGCAGCGCCCGCGGGGCGACCCTGTCGGGAATGGACGTTCGCGAGCCGGCCGTGGCCGGGACCTTCTACCCCGCTGCACAGAACGTCTTGGAAAGCCTGGTGCGCGAGCTGCTGGCCGCGGCTCCCCGGTACGGCGCCCCGCCGCCCAAGGCGCTGATCGCGCCCCACGCCGGATACGCTTACTCGGGGCCCGTGGCCGCCAGCGTCTACGCCACCCTCGAGTCCCCTAGCGAGCCGATTCGTCGGGTCGTCCTGCTGGGGCCGGCCCATCGCGTCCCGGTGCGCGGGCTGGCGGCGCCGTCGGTCGACGCCCTGCGCACGCCGCTCGGCCAGGTCCCCGTCGACCGGACCGCCCTCGCCCGGCTGGCCGACCTGCCCCAGGTGGTCGTCGACGATGCCGCCCACGCCCAGGAGCACAGCCTCGAGGTGCAGCTCCCCTTCCTGCAGTGCGTCCTCGGCAGCTTCTCCGTGGTTCCGCTGGTCGTCGGCCACGCGAGCGACGAGGAGGTAGCCCAGGTGATCGAGCGGCTGTGGGGCGGGCCCGAGACCCTGGTGGTGGTGAGCTCGGACCTCTCGCACTACCTGCCCTACGACCGGGCCCGGCGCATGGATGCGGCGACCTGCCGGGCCATCGAGTCCCTGCGCCCGGAGGCGCTCGACTCCGAGAGCACGTGCGGCCGGGTGCCGGTGCGGGGCCTGCTGCAGGCGGCGCGCCGGCACGGGCTCCTGCCGCGCACCCTCGACCTTCGCAGCTCTGGAGACACGGCCGGGGCCCGCGACGAGGTGGTCGGCTACGGAGCCTGGAGCTTCGGCCCTCCCGAGGCGCGAGAGCGGGCCTCGGAGCCCTCCCCGACCCCGGAAGAAGACGCGCTGCTGCTCGACCTGGCGCGGCGATCCGTGGCCCGGGCCGCGCGGGGAGAGGGTCCACCTCCGGTTCCGCTGGAGGAGCTCCCCCGCGCCCTCGCCCTGCCCGGCGCCTGCTTCGTCACCCTTCGCCGGCCCGACGGCCGCCTGCGCGGCTGCGTCGGCAACCTCGACCCGGAGCACCCGCTGGCCGTTTGCGTCGCCCGCAACGCGGAGCGGGCGGCCCTTCACGACCCCCGCTTCCCCGCCCTGCGCGAGGCGGAGCTTCCCGGGCTCGCCGTGCACCTCTCGGTGCTCGGCCCGCGCGAGCCGATCCCGGCCCGCTCCCTGGAGGAGCTGTGCGCCGCTCTGCAGCCCGCCGTCGACGGGCTCGTCCTCCAGGACGGCGGACGCCAGGCGACCTTTCTCCCGGACGTGTGGAGGGAGCTGCCGGAGCCTGCCCGCTTCGTCGGCGCCCTCTGGAAGAAGGCGGGCCTGCGGGAGGACCATTGGTCCCCGAACGTGCGGGCCTGGCGCTACGGAAGCCGATCGATCGATTGAGCGCTACTCGAGGTTTCCGACCTTCTGGGATCCCGGCCCGGACCCGTCCACCACATAGGCCGGCGGCACGATGTTGCCCATCACGACCGAGTCCGGCCCTCCGCAGCGCACATCGCCGTCCGCCCGGTTGTTCGTGCAGATCGACGAGCTGCCATCGGCTCGCAGCGTGTTGTCGGCGTCGTTGTCGGTCAGCTGCACGAGGTGGTTTCCGTTCGCCGCGCTCAGACGGATGCCCTCGCTGCTGCACTGGCGAACCCGGTTACCCTGAACCCGCACGCCGTCGGTGCCGATCGCCAGGATGCAGGAGCCGCCGGAACCCTCTATCCGGTTGTCGACGACCTGGCTGCCATCGGCCGCGGTCCCGTTGAGCTCGATGCCGGCGTTGCCGGCCCCCACCACGCGGTTGCCTTGAATCAGGCCCTGCCCGAGGATGCCGCGGCCGCCGGCGCCGCGAATCGTGTTCCCGCGAATCGTCACGTCTCCGTCGGTCAGCCCCGAGGCCTCGATGCCATTGGACGACTGAGCCACCACGTCGATGACGTTATCCAGGATCGCCACGGGCCCCCGTCGGAAGAAATCCCGCTTGACGGAGATCACCGACTTGTTGAACCCCCCCATCTCGACGCAGCGATTGCCGACAATGGACAGACCCTCGGCGGACGGCGCCAGGATGCACTCCGAACGACCCCCGCGGATCAAGTTGCGAGCGATCATGGCGTCCTGACTTCCCCGCACCTCGATGCCCGCGAACGACCGCGTCGAGATCTGGTTGTCGGCGACGGTCAAGTCGTCCGAATAGGCGACGAACACGGGACCCCGCAGCCGATTGGCGAGCACCCTCACGCCCGTCTTGGACTCGAGACCATTGATCAAAATCGCGTACTTCGCCGAAACCAGTGGCGTCTCGATCCAGTTGTCCCGAATCAGCAGGTCGTCGGCTGCGCTCACCGTGGCCTGCACGTTGATGCCCCCGGCCCGCCAGCCCCGTGCCACCACGCGCTCGATCACCACATTCTGGATGGGAATCGTGTCGTGAAAGGACTCGAGCTGCACGCACCAGGAGTAGGGAGCGGTGGTCCCGCCCGACGAGTCCTCGCAGTGGATGTCGACGATGTGCACGTCCGTAGACGCCTGAACGTTCACGCAGCTGCCGTGGTTGATGCCTCCCGATATGAAGCCCGCGCCACGGCAGGTAATGCGCTCGACCCCGATATCAGCCGACTCCTTGATGTCGAGGGCCTCGTCTCCGATGCGCTCGAACACGAGGTCGAAGAAGCGGCAGTTCCTGCACTTCGCCACGATGCCGTGCGTCTCCTCGTTGCCGGCGTGGGCCGCCCCATCGGGGTCCAGTAGGCGCATCCCCGATACCCAGATGTTGGTCGGGTGGGCGAGGCTCGTGTTGCACTGGAAGAAGCCCGTGTCTGGACAGATCGAGATCAGCGCAACGCCATTCGTGGTGGTAGCGTGCGGCTCGATCGTGACGCAGTTCGTGCTCGCTCCCTGGATCCAGATGTTGTCCTGTCCACTCTGGACCCGAAACGCACCCCGGTAGAAGCTCGGCGAGGCGGTGTAGGTGCCGCAGGGCAGATGGACGATGCCGCCGTCCGGCGTGGCCGAGGCCGCGGCCAGGGCCGCGTTGAAGGCGAGGTGATCCGAGTTGCCGTCGTCCGGGATGGCCCCGTAGTCGGTCACGTCGAAGACGGCGCCACCGGGGGCGGCGCCGGCCGGACCGGCCGCATGGACCGCGAGCAGTGCGAGCAGCAGGCCTGCGAGCAGGGGGATGTGGGGTCGACGAACGGGCAGCCGCATGGACTCCTCCCGCCCCCCCAGGGAAGAGGGGATCATCCCACACCCTCCTGGGCTCTACAAGCCAGGTGCCGGGGACCTCCTCAATGCGCGGATCGGATGCAGGTCCACCGCGCACGTCGGGCCCCTCCGCCCATCGATCGCCACGGGGTACCCTCGCCGACCCACTTCCCGAGGAGGCCTCCCGATGGCGCGACTGGACGGCAGACTGGCTCTCATCACCGGCGCAGCCCGCGGGCTCGGCCTCGCCATGGGTCGGCGCTTCCGCGAAGAGGGGGCAGAGGTGATCGTCAACGACCTGGATCCGGAGGCGGCAGAGAAGGCGGCCGCGGAGCTCGGCGGGAGCGCCCTCGCGGCCGACGTCTCGGATTCGGCGGCGGTGGCGACGATGTTCGGCGAGGTGGCGGATCGCCACGGACGCCTGGACGTGCTGGTGAACAACGCTGGGATCAGCGGCGTCGAGCACGACCCGGAACGCGCCGCCGACTTCCGCCAGTGCATGCTCGCCCAGGCCACCGAGGCGGCCAGCGGCGGACCGGTCACCACTCACATCGACTCGACCGTGGAGCTTCCCGACGACGAGTGGCATCGCATGCTGGCGGTCCACCTGGACGGGACGTTCTACTGCAGCCGCGAAGCGCTGAAGATCATGAACCCGCAGCTCTCGGGCTGCATCCTGAACCTGGGTTCGGTCATGGGCACGGCCGGCGGCGCCGGGGCGGCCGCCTACTGTGCGGCCAAGGCGGGCATCCTGGGCTTCACCCGCTCTCTCGCCCGCGAGGTGGTGAGCCGCAACATCCGCGTCAACGCCATCGCGCCGGGCTGGATCGACACGGACATGACCTCCTTCCTCGGCGAGACGAAGCCGCTGATCGCCGCCCAGACGCCGATGGGTCGGCTCGGCGACGTGGACGATATCGCCTGGGCCGCGGTCTACCTGGCGAGCGACGAGGCCAAGTTCGTGACGGGACAGGTGCTCAGTCCGAACGGCGGTTGGCACATGAGCCAATAGGCGTCAGCCGCCCGGCTCCGTCAGGCGGCGGAGCCAGACCGGCACGGCGGCCAGGCCGGCGGCGAACAGACCGCCGATCCAGAGGAAGGCCGGCAGCCCGAGGGGCGGCGGGGCGCCGATCAGCCAGCTCGCGCTGGCGACGAGCAGCGCGAAGAGGGTGAGGGTGGCCGCGGCCGTCGCGACGAGGCCGTGGCGAAGCCGATGGCGCGCCTCGGCGGTGCCCCAGAAGCCGGGCGGCCGCACGCTGGCGTAGAACGCGTCGAGCCGCTCGGCGGGCTCCGGCGGCGTGAGGAGCGAGCCCAGCACCGAGGCCGTCGCGCCCACCCCCGCCATCACGAGCAGGCGCAGGGCCTCGTTGGGCAGGGTCGCCAGCAGGATCGGCGCGGCCAGGCCCGAGGCTGCGATGGCGGAGAGCTCTCCCCAGGCGTTCGAACGCCGCCACAGCCAACGCAGCCAGAGCGGCACGCCGAGGCCGGCCCCCAGCAGGAGCGTCGCGTGCCACGCGGCCTGGATGGAGCCGAGCCGCACCATCACCACCAGGGAGATCGCCATCACCAGCGGCCCCGCCAGACGTGCGACGAGCACGAGCTCCCGCGGCGAAGGCTCGCGCCGGCGCAGGCCCCGGCACCAGGCGCGGCCGTAGAGATCGTTCGCGACGTAGGACGCGCCCCAGTTCAGGTGGGTATCGAGGGTCGAGGCCAGGGCGGCGAGCATCCCCGCGAGCATCAGGCCGCGCACGCCCGGGGGCAGCAGCTCGTCGATGCCGCGCACGAAGGTGAGCTCGCGAGCGGCCGCCGTGGGGGCCTCGCCGAGCGGGTAGATGACCAGGAGCGCGACCAGGATCGGCAGCCACAGGAGGGTGCGGCCGACGATCTGGGCGAAGGCGAAGATCACCGGCGCGGCCCGGGCCTCGGCGGGGGAGCGACAAGCCATGCAGCGCTGGGCCAGGTAGCCGGTGCCGTCGCTGTTCATCTGCACCAGCCACTGCAGGCCGAGGACGCCGAGCAGCACGCCGCTCACCTCGGCGGCGCCCCAGGGATCGAGGGCGAGCAGCGCGTCGGCCCGCGCCGGCCCGACGGCATCGGCAAGGCGCGCCGCGAGCTCGCCGAGGCCGCCGGCGGCGTCCTGGGCCACCCAGGCGTAGGCGAAGGTCGCGGTGCCGAGGAGCGCCAGCTGGCCCAGGTCCGTGCGCACCACGCCGCGCAGGCCGCCGGTGGCGGAGTACAGCACGGTGAAGGCGTAGATGGCGACGACCGAGAGCAGGTTCGCGGCGCTGCGCACCCAGACGTCCGGCGCCGACGGATCGGCGGCCAGCGGGACGCCGATGGACCGGGTCAGTCCGACCAGGGCCGCGAAGAGGGGCTCGGGAAGCCAGAGGTCCCAGCGCAGGAAGGGCTCGGCCACGCGAACGGTGGCCACCAGGACCATCGCGAGCACCGCGCAGTTGAACAGCCCGCCGTAGTAGATCGCCTTCACGCCGCGCAGCCAGGCGGCGGCGCGGCCCGCGTAGCGCATCTCGCAGAGCTCGGCGTCGGTCACCACGGAGGCGCGCCACCAGCACGCACCGAGCAGGAAGCCCAGGGCGAGGAAGGCGATGCCGTAGGTCCAGAGCCTCCACAGGCCGAACACCCCGCCGGTCGCGACCAGGCCGGCGGCGAGGAGCGGTGTGTCCGCTGCGTACTGGGTCGCCGTCATCGAGAGGCCGGCCTCCCAGCGCGAGAGCCGACGCCCGGCGAGGAAGTACTCGCCGAGCCCGCGCCCGGCCTGCCGCCGGCTGCGCAGCCCGACGAACAGCGCATACACCAGGAAGGCCGCGATCCAGACGAGGTCCAGCATGCCCTCCCACTCTAGCGGTGAGACAAAGGGACGTTCTTTTCTGTCTCACGGCAGCGCCGTGAGACAGAAAAGAACGTCCCTTTGTCTCACTCAGCGCAGCAGGGCGTCCTGGACGAAGGAGGCGACCAGTCGGCCGTCCCCGCGGAAGACGTTCGCGCGACCGTGGGCACGGCCGCGGCCGGCCCAGGTGCTCTCGTGGGCGATCAGGTGCCAAGCGTCGAGATCGATGGGATCGTGGAACGAGAGGGTATGGGCGACGACGCCGGTCTGCAGGCTGCGGTGGGCCTGGGCCTGGCCCACGCCGGCGTGGGGGCGCATGGCCGTCGCGATCAGATGGCCGTCGGTGGCATCCGCCAGCAGGGCCTGGTGCAGGCACAGCTCCTTCGGCAGGCCGGGGCTGCGGAACCAGAGCGGGTACTCCGGCGGCCCGGTGAGCTCCGGATCGTCGACGTCCACGTCGCCCACCACCCGGAGCTCGCCGGGGGCGAGCAGGCTCTCAGGGCGCGGTGCCGAGGCTCCGGGGCCCGGCACCTCGGGCATTCGCGTCGCGTGGCGGATCCGATCCGGCTCCGGCGCGCTGGTGAGCACCGTCGCATGGGCGCAGCCGCGCTCGCCCTGGGCGACGCGGATCGTGAGGCTGCCGAAGCTGCGGCCCACGTGGAGCGGCTCCACCTGGAGCTCCAGCTCCCGCTCGGGGCTCGCCGCCCGGGCGAAGACGACATGAACGGTCTTCACCTCCTGCTCCGGAACGCTGCGCGCCGCCGCGACGACCACCTGGGCGAGGATCTGCCCCCCGAACACCATCGGGCCGCCGGTCTCGACGCTGCGCGCGCGGTAGCCGGCGGCGGTCTCCTCGAGATCGAGCACCTCGAGCAGGTCCTTCGCGCTCCCCACTAGCGCTCCTTCCAGAACCGCTGCCAGCTCTCCCAGCGCTCCGGCAGCTCGCCCTTGCCCGTATGGTGCTCGGGCCAGTTGGCCGGCGGCAGCTCGAGGGGGTTCTCGCCCGGGTAGCTGCCCCAGAAGAGATGGTGCTTTCGCCGCACGAAGAGCCAGTGGCCGTCGCGCCGCGCGTAGGCGTCCTCGTAGCCGATGCGCTGCTCGAACATGCGCTTGCCGTCCTGGATCTCGGCGCGGCAGTGGACGAAGCCGGTCGCCCGGTCGTCGTCCTGGAGATCGATCACGTGCCCGCCCACCAACAAGAACGACATGCCGACCTGCCGCAGCTGGGCGTCGAAACTCTCGCGCAGCGCATCGCGGCCGAAGCGGTCGCGGCCGACCTGTACGTCGTCGACGAAGAGGGCGACGAGCGCGTCGAGATCCCGGGCGTCGAGGGCGAGCGCATAGCGATGGGCGAGCTGGCGGATCTCCTCGTAGGCCAGGAGGCGCTGCACGTCGTCCATGGCGGCGGAAGCTAGCACGAGCGGGTCACTCGCCTGCGAAGAGCGCGTCGACCTGCTCCCACAACGGCTCGAGCTCGACGACCCGGCCCTCGTCGAGCGCGCGGTCGATGGCCAGGCACGAGACGGTGGACGCGAGGCCCTCGCGGAAGCCGGCGGCGGGCATCCCCTGGCCGAGCATGCAGGCGGCGAGCTCGTCGGCCAGGACGGCGTCGCCGCCGCCGTGGCGATCGGGCGAGGTGGCACCCAGCCGCTCGGTCTCCACGTCGAAGCCGATGCGCCGCAACTCGACGGTTCCTTCCACCAGATCGGCGCGGATCGCGCCTTCGGTTCCGCACAGCAGCATCCGGCGCTCCGGAATGCCGGCATTGCAGTTGGTGTGGAAAGTGCCGCGGGCGCCGCTCTCGAACTCGAAGATCACCACCTGGTTGTCGACGATGTCCTTCTCCGCGGTGAAGGGGTGCTCGCCCACCAGAGAGGGCCAGGTCCGATAGGCCTCGCGCCCGTGGCGATCGCGGCCGATCCGCTCCGCCAGCGATGCGTTCTCGGGCGTGAAGACGTCGAGGCCGCCGAAGGACGCCACCCGCCGCGGCCGCGAGCCGGTCATCCAGTGGGCCAGGTCCACGTCGTGACAGCACTTCTCGAGCAGGTGGGTGCCCGCCTGGCTCCGCAGCCGGCGCCAGTCCCCCATGATGTAGCCGCCGTGGCTGAAGTCGAGAGTCTCGTTCTGCTCGAAGCTCACCAGGCGACCGATGGCGCCGCCGGCGACGCGCTCGCGAATGCCGCGGTAGTGCTCCGCGAAACGCAGGGTGAAGCCGGTGGCGAGGTGGCGATCGCTGGCGCGCCAGGCCCGGGCTAGCTCGAGCGCATCTTCGAGGGTCGTGGCCAGGGGCTTCTGGCAGAAGACGTGCTTGCCGGCGCGCAGGGCGTCCCGGGCCTGGGCGGCGTGGAAACGGTTCCAGGAGGCGATCATCACCCAGTCGACGGCGGGGTCCGCGAGCAGGGCCTCGTGACCGGGGTGGACCCGGGGCGCGCCCTCGAAGCTGGCGCGGGTCGCCTCGACCGAGCGCGGGTCGGGATCGCAGAGGGCCACCACCGCCAGCCGCTCGTCCCGATCGCTGACCAGCTTCGCCAGCACGCGTCCCATCACGCCGCAGCCGATCAAGCCGATTCCCACCTTCATGGACCTGCCTCCATGGCGAAGGGTTGCGCATTCCGTAGGATGAAGCGCGACGGGGGTCGGTCCCTCGCTCGTTCCAACCGTCTGTAGGGGCATTCCCTCGCGACCGCCGATTCCGACCGCGCTGGCACCGAGCGTGCCGGTCGCCTCGCTCTCTCCGACGCGGGTCACCCGCGAGTTCCTGGCGCGGCTCGATGACGGCGCCCGGCTGGTGTGCTCCGGCAGCACGCGCAAGCGCCCGCGCCGGCTGCTCACCCTGGGCTACGTGCCGCGCTTCCGGATCGAGCTGTTCGGCACCCACTACTACCTGACGCGGGTCCGCCAGAACGAGGACATCCGCTTCTTCGTCGCGTACATGGTGGTGGCCGGCGCGCCGCGGCGGATCTACCCGCGGATCTTCTACAAGGACATCTCGCTGGTGTGGCGTTCCGCCTCGCACTACGTGCGGTCGGAGAACGAGAATTGGATCGGCAAGGGCGACGTGCACGTCGTCTCCCAGGACGGCGAAGAGCAGGTGGAATCCGCCGAAGAGACGACGGACCTTCCCCTCGAGATCCAGACGGCGCTCGAGGAGCTGAGCAGCGCGGCCCGCAGGATCCCCTACGACGACGACGCGGTGGCGCGCATCTTGCGCCGGGGTGGGGACGATCGCATCGAGCCCTTCGAGGACTTCCTGGCGCCGCGCCGGCGCGCCCAGGCCGATCCCCGCAATCGGGTGAACGGCGGACGGCCGATCGCCCGCTTCCGGCGCCGGAACGATCCGGGCTCCCTTCACTTCGTGGCCGGCTTCGAGCCGGACTTCCGCGGTGGCATTCTCGAGCGCAGCCGGTCGAAGAGCAAGATGTACCACGGGCTGCTGCGGCGCTTGCGCATCGCCTCGCGAAACCGCCAGGTTCAGTACCTGTTCTTCGCCGGCCGCAAGCAGGTGTGGATCGGCGCCCTCCAGGCCACCACCACCGAGCTCTCGAGCTTCGGGCTGCGCACTGTGGACGTGGCGGCGCCAGAGGAGCTCCTGCTGCCGGGCTACGAGTACCACTTCCTCGACGAGAGCGAGGACCCGCCGGTCTTCGTCAGCCAGATCCCGAAGGGCTTCGCGGGCCCCAGCAGCCAGGTCGACCCGGTCCGCGCCGACGCCTCCCCCTGGCTCGACCGCGTCCCCGTCATCCGCGCCTTCCGCCGCGAAGTCCTCCACCGCCCCTAGCAAAACGCAAGAGCGGGGACGTTCCTTGCATCTTTCACAATTGTGAAAGATGCAAGGAACGTCCCCGCTCTTGCGTTAGGGCTGGAGGAGGACCTTGCCGGTATGGGCGCCGGAGAAGAGGGCGAGGAGCGCCGCTGGGAATCGGTCGAGGCCCTTCTCGACGTGCTCGTGGAGCGAGAGGTCGCCGGCGCGGAGCCAGGCGGCGAGCTGGGCTTCGGCTTCCGGGAAGCGCTCGGCGAAGTGAGTGACGGCGAAGCCCTCCATGCGGGCGTGGCGCTCGGCCAGACGCAGGTAGAGGCTCGGGCCGCGCACGGCGTCCATGTTCTGGTACTGGGAGATGGCGCCGCAGATCACGATGCGGCCGCGCTCGCGGATCTGGTCGAGGGCGACGTCGAGGATCTCACCCCCCACGTTGTCGAAGAAGACGTCGATCCCGTCGGGCGCCAGCTCGCGCAGCCGGGCGTCCACGTCCTCGCCCTTGTAGTCGATGCCGGCGTCCAGGCCGAGCTCGCCCTCGAGAAAGCGCACCTTCTCGGGCCCACCGGCGACGCCGATCACTCGCGCCCCCTCGAGGCGCGCGATCTGGGCCGCCATGGAGCCCACCGCGCCGGCCGCCGCCGAGACCAGCACCGTGTCCCCGGATCGAGCGGCGCCAACCTCGCGAATGCCGAAGTAGGCGGTGACCCCCGTCGTGAGCCCCACCGCCCCGAGCCAGGCCGTGAGGGGGGCCTGCGAGAGGTCGAGCTTGCGGAGCAGGAAGGGCGGCACGACGGCGTGGCTCTGGGCCCCGAGCGGCCCACTCACCGGGTCGCCGGCCGCGAGGCCCTCCGCCCGGCTCTCCACCACGCGCCCCACGCCGATGGCTCCGACGGTGCCGCCGACCGGCACCGACGGGTGGTAGCTGTCCTCGTTCAGGGTCGTGCGGATGAAGGCGTCGATCGAGAGGGTGTCGACGGCCACCCGGACCTGCCCGTCGGGCAGCTCCGGCTGCGGCCCCTCCTCCAGGCGGAAGTCCTCGGGCGCCGGCATCCCGCCGGGCCGCCGCACCAGTGCGATGCGGCGGTGGGTCGCGTCGGCCATCCCTACTGACCGCCGGAGACGTTGATCGTCTGGCCGGTCACCCAGCTTCCGGCCCGGGAGGTCAGGTAGAGCACCGCGGCTCCGAGATCCTCGGGCGTGCCGAGACGTCCGGCAGGCAGCCGCAGCGCGTGCTCGAGCTTCGGGATGTCCTTCTCCTCGAGCCGCAGCGCCTGCATCATGATCTCCGTCGGCACCGCGCCGGGCATGATCCCGTTGACGCGGATCCGCGGGCCGAGCTCCTGGGCGAAGGTGCGGGTGAGCATGTTCACGCCGGCCTTGGCCGCCGAGTAGTGGCCGCTGCCGGGCACGACCATCTCCGCGGCGCGGGAGGAGATGTTGACGACGCGCCCGCCGTCCTCCATGTGGGCGGCGGCCACCCGCGTCCCCACCCACACGCCGGTGAGGTTGAGGAGCATCGTCGCATCCCACTCCTCCCTCGGGATGTCGACCAGCGGCGCCTGGATCGGCGAGCCGCCCGCGTTGTTGACCCAGATGTCCAGCCGCCCGAAGGCCTCGATGGCGCCCTTGGCCAGGGCCTCCACCGCCGCGTCGTCAGTGACGTCGGTGGTGAGCGCCAGGGCCTGGCCGCCGTCGTCGCGGATCGAGGCGGCGACGCGCTCGATCTCCGTGGTTCGCCGGGCGGCACACACCACCGCCGCGCCGGCCCCTGCCAGCACCCGGGCAATGCCCTCGCCGATGCCGCGCCCAGCACCGGTCACCACGGCCACTTCTCCGGAGAGGTCGAATAGGGAATCGCTCATGGCGGGGGAGGCTACCACTCTTCCCGCACGACGTAGAACAGGCAGTCGCTGGCCGCGATCGCGGGGTCGGTGGTGATCATGATCGGGACGATCGGCCGCCGCGTGCGCAGCACGCCGTCCTCGATCCGGAAGTAGAAGGAAGCGCGGTCGCGGCCGTCTTCGTCGATCAGCTCGAGGGGCCATCCCTCGCCGCGCGCGTACCCGAGGACGGTTCCCGGCGGGATGCGCTCGAAGTTGTGGCGATCCAGGTCCGCCAGGATCGCCAGGTCCGCCCCGCAGTCGCCGTCCTCTTCCTCCACCACGGCCAATCGGACGCCTTCCCTCGCCCGGACCCGCATCGGCGTCGTGAGCACCTGGACCTCGGGACGCCGCCCGGGCTCCACCACGTGATCGCTCTCCAGGAAGCGCCGCAGCCCCGCCAGCGCCACGGCGTCGGCGGCCGGATCGCCGCTGCGACCGACCTCGATCGTCGCAGCCGGGAAGTCCCGCAGCGCCTCCATCAACGCGCCCAGGGTGAGGTGGCTCCACACGAAGCGGCTCCCGAACGGCTCGACGAGCTGGAGGGCCTCGGGCGTCGGCTCGACGCCCACCCCATAGGGCGGGTTGTGGCCCGTGTTGTTGTGCAGGTCGATGAGCGCCTCCGGCGGCCGCTCGCGGATCGCGTCCAGGATGGCGCGGGCCAGGCGGCCGTCGGCGTCGTCCCAGGGCCCGAGGAAGCAGCGGTTGAGATCGCGGCGGCCCGGCAGGGCCCGGTGGGCGAAGCCCGGCCCGGCCAGGGCCGCCTCCACGTTCGCGACGACGAGGAGCGTGTCCACCGCAGGCTCGCGCCCCTCCCGCAGCCAGCGGTGGACGGCGCGCACCCCGGACGGCTCGTTGCCGTGCAGGAGGGTCGTCACGACACGGGTGAAGCGGCGGTCGCGCCCGGGCAGGGAGATCGCGACCGGCCCGCCGAGCTCGCCGAGGAAGGCGAAGATGTCCGGAGGGAGCTCCGCGCCGGTCGGGCTCTCCCAGCGACGCAGCACCGCACTCACGGCCGGGGCTCCGGCCAGCTCGCCACGGGCTCGCCCTCCGCCGAGTGCTCCCGGTAGGCCCGGAACACCTCGGTCAGCGCCTCGCCCCGGGGCCGCGAGACGCCGGCGGCGACCAGCGCCTTGCGCTGCCACACGGCGCCGGTCTGGCCGCCGCGCACGCGACGCTCGAAGACCTCGAGCCACGGTGCCGAATCGCTCCGCTCCACGCCGGCCGCGTCGAGACCCTCCTGGGCCCGCGGCAGGAGCGCCTCGAGCACGGCGGGAGCCCGGGCCTCGCGCTGCGGCGCACCGGGCTCGGCCAGCCCGACCAGCAGGGCGGCCAGCCCGTCCCGCGCCGCACGATAGAAGTCCCGGTGGACCTCGTCGAAGGAGAGCCTCCCGGTCGGGCTCCCCATCTCCGGCGCCAACGAGAGCGCGAGACCGATGTAGAAGGCGGTGTTCGCGATCATGTCCGCCAACGTCGGGCCGGCTGGTAGCGCCCGCATCTCGATCCGCAGGTGGCCTCCCTCGGCGGGATCGAAGATCGCCCGGTTCCAGCGCCAGACGGTGCCCTGGTGCAGCCGCAGCTCGCGAAGCGCGGGCACCCGGCCGGCCGCCAGCGCTGCCTCCGGATCCTCCCCGTCCATCACCGGCAGCAGCACCGCGTGGTGGTGCACGTTCTCGCGGAAGAGCTCGAGGGCGCCTTGGATCCAGCCGCTGCCGAAGGAGACCCGGGCGGGCTCGCCGGCCCGGCCGCGCTCGGGGCGGTGGTCCACCGCCTGCTTGAAGAGCGCCACCCGCGTCTCGTCCCACAGCCGCTTGCCGAGAAAGGTGGGCGAGTTCCCCGAGGCGGCGAGAACGGCCGGTGTCGCCAGCTGCACGGCGTTGTAGACGGCGGCGAAGTCCTCCGGGGCCACCCGCAGATGGAGCTGGAGCGAGGTGGCGGCGCCCTCGTAGGTCACGTCCCGACAGCGCACCCGCAGCTCGTCCTCACCCTGGATCTGCAGCAGGAACGGCTCCTGGCGCAGCTGCCGCAGGCTGGCCGAGAGCGCCCGGTAGCGCGACGCATCGGTCATCGCGTGGCTCTCCAGGTCCCTCTCCGTCAGGGTGGGGAGGATGCCGATCATGGCCACCTGCGCGCCGTGCAGGCCCGCGGCGCGGCGCATCTCGGCGAGAGCGTCCCGCATCTCGCCGGCAAGGAACGCGAAGGGCCGGCCGGCCAGCGGCCCCGGCCGCAGGTTCGACTCGAGATTGAAGCGATCGAGCTCGACGGTGAGCCTCGGGTCGACGCTCTCGGCGAGCACGTCCTCGTTCACGTGTAGCGGAGAGCCGGCGTCGTCGACCAGCGAGACCTCCAGCTCGGCCCCCAGGGAGCGCGCACCGTGGCCGAAGCCCGGACGCGCGAGCAGCCGCTCCAGCACCGAGAGGGAGACGCCGAGTCGCGAGGCGAAGACACGGTAGGTCTCCGCGTCGAAGGTCTCTCGATCGATCTCCAGCCCCATGGCCGCGGGAGGGTAGCCGCCGGCTTCAGGGCGTCGCGCCGTCCAGCGCACCCCGGATCCTGCGCGCCCACAGCACGAAGGACGGCACGGCGATGCACGCGACGGCGGCGGTGGAGAGGATGGGCTCGGGCGTCCCGCGAAGGCTGTGGACCAGGTAGATCAGGGCGATCGTCACGACCGACGGAACCACCACGGCGGTCGCCAGCACCGGCCCGCGCGCCCCGGGCCGCGCCGCCAGGCGGGCGCACACCTGCATGATCAGCCCGCCGAAGAAGAACGTGTAGATCGCCTGCTTCCCCGCCGAGGTGGCCGCCGCCACGGCCCCGTGCGAGCCGTTGATCAGCGCGACGAGGCTGCCCATGACGAGGGCCCCGCCGGCGCCGGCGCGGGGGTCGAACCAGCTCGGTGTCTTCACGGGCGCTCCATCGGGAGCACACTCTGCGCGATCCCGAGGGCTCGCGCACGACGGGGATCAGGCCCGCCGCTTGCGGGAGGCCAACGCCGCAATGGCCAGCAGGAGCAGGCCCCGGGGCTCCGGCACGGCCAAGGTCCAGCCCACGTCGGCCAGCCCGGCCAGGTCGAGCTCGGTCAGGGGCTTGCGGACGCCCCGGAAGAGGGTCGGGTCCATGGCGGCCTCGCTGAGCCGTGTGCCGACCCAGCTCGCCGTGCCTTCGGCCCAATGGGCGCCGCCCGGGGCCAGGCACGGACTCCCGCCCAAGGCCGACGCCGCGACGCCGCCGAAGGCGAGGCCGCTCGCGCAGGCGGCCGAGGGCACGACCTGCCGCTTCCAGGAGTCGGACACGCCCAGGCCCAGCACGTGGCCGAGCTCGTGGAGGGCGACCGAGAGGAAGTCGTAGCTGCCGGCGGTAGGCGAACCCGCTCCCAGGTACCAGGACGTCGCCAGGTCGAAGGCGATGGAGCCGCCCCAGGGCCCGAAGTCCCGGGCGAAGGGCCCCTGGGTCGTGCCCTGCCCTCGGGTCGCGACCTGGCTCACGAAGCGGCCCGTGCCGAAGGCCGAGAAGCCTCCGAAGCCACCGAAGCCGAGGTGCCCGCCCAGGTTCCGAGCGCCGACGAAGACGATCAGCGAATCGGCGGGAACGACAGGATCGACCCAGCGGGTCAGACCGCCGGTCGCCGGGTTCACGAAGCTGGCCGTCCAGGTGTTGGGGCCGCCCGGCGCGATGGCGTCGAGATCATCCGTGAGGAGCCCCGAGAAGAAGCGCGCCGCGTCGTCGAGCCGGGCGCGGGCGGCGCTGCCCGTCGCAGTCGCGGGATCGAACAGGCCGCTCGTGTCGTACGAGTAGTCGAAGAGGATCGCGACCGCCGACGCCGGAGACGCGGCGAAGAGCAGGAGCATCGCCACCGCGATCGCCCCTCCACGCATCCTGCCCATCGCTCGCCCCCTCCGCCTCCCGTTCGTGACGTGCGCATCGACGGCCCGAACCGGTGCCGAACGTGAGCCCGTGCACACCCCGCCGCGGATGCAAGCGCCGCTGCCCCGGGCCTGCGCGAGACCTGCGCGCCGGCTGCCTGGAAGCTGCCGGACGGTGCGCTACCAGCCGTCGACGTGGAGGGGTGCGCTACCAGCCGTCGACGTGGAGGGAGCTGGCCAGGTCCCGGCCGGCGGCGGGCCGAAAGTCGGTGCCGACGGTGTAGGCCACGGGAGAGAGGGCGGTCTGCATCACCTCGCCGTAGGGCACGCCGAGCAGCTCCGCGATCTCCTGCTCGTGGAGCAGGTGCAGGGTGGTCCACGACGTGCCGAGGCCGCGGGCCCGCGCCGCGAGCATGAAGCTCCAGAAGGCGGGCAGGACCGAGCCGTACTGACTGGCGCGGGCCAGGTCTCCCATCGGCCCCTCGATCGGCGGGAGCCGGCCCGCGATGCAGGGAATGACGAGCCAGGGTGCCCGGTGCAGGTTCTCGGCCAGGGCCTCGGCGGAGCCGACCACCCGCTCCATCACGGCGACGTCGTCGCCCTCGGCCTGCTTGGCGAGGGCGTGTGCCGAGACGGGCATGTCGCGATAGCCGTCGAAGGCGCTCCGGTACAGCTCGGCGATGCGCTCGCGCTTGGACGGATCGCCGATCAGGAGGAAGTGCCAGCCCCGGGCGTTGGAGCCGCTCGGCGCCTGGAGGGCGATGCGGATGCACTCCTCGACGACCTCCTGGGGCACGGGGCGATCGAAGTCCAGCCGGCGGCGCACCGCACGGGTGGTGGTGAGGAGCTCGTCGGGGGAGAGATCGAGGGTGGCGGGCATGGCGGCAGTCTAGAGCATGCCCCTCCGGGATCGGCCAGCGATGAATGCCGGGCACCCGCGCGCCGTCGCAGCAGGGTGCCTCCGGTCCGCGTCCTCCGCCTGGGCAACGCACTCCGCGCAGCGAGCCAGTGCGCCTTGCTCTGCGCGCTCGCCATGCCGGGCATCGCGGCTCCCATCCTCGGAGACGAGGCCGGCTCGGCCTACCGGAACGACCGCGAGCAGGCCTACCGGTGGTCCCTCGAACGCGAGCAGGCCGATCGCGCGTCCTCCGGGGAGCGCGCGCGCCGCGCCCAGAAGCTGTGGGATTCGCCGCCCCCGCCGCCGACACCCCTCGCCCTCCCCCAGAAGCCGGCGCCTCCGGTCGAGGCTCCGCGGGAGCCGGGGCCGCCCGAGGAGGCGGGCGCGATCGACGTCGCCGCCCTGGCGCCGGAGCCCAGCGAAATCGCCCCGCCCTGGTCCGAGGCCCTGGCGGTCCGCGCGAGCGCCCTGCGAACCCTCCTGCTGCAGCCTGCCGGTCCGGCCCGCGAGCCCCTCGCACTCTGGAGCCGTCGCGCGTGGGAGCAGGCCGCGACGTGGAGCCGACCGACGACGCCGCCCCTCGCCGGCCCCGAGCACGCGGCCCAGACCGCCCCGGCGGTGGCCCTGGCGCCGGAGCCGGAGAGACGAGCGCTCGGCGAAGCGCCAGCCGGGCCTTCCACCCCGGTCGCGCAGGGGCCGGAGCCGAAGCCGGCGGAGGAGGGCGTCGCGAAGACAGAGCCGAAGCCGACGAAGAAGCGCGTCGCCAGGGCCAGGCCGAAGCCTCCGAAGGGGCGCGTCGCCGAGGCCAAGCCGAAGCCTCCGAAGAAGCGCGTCGCCGAGGCCAAGCCGGAGCCTCCGAAGGCGCGCGTCGCCAAGGCCAAGCCGAAACCTCCGAAGAAGCGCGTCGCCAGGGCCAAGCCGAAACCTCCGAAGAAGCGCGTCGCCAAGGCTGAGCCGGAGCCTCCGAAGAAGCGCGTCGCCAGGGCCAAGCCGGAGCCTCCGAAGGGGCGCGTCGCCAGGGCCAAGCCGAAGCCTTCGAAGAAGCGCGTCGCCAGGGCCAAGCCGGAGCCTTCGAAGGGGCGCGTCGCCAGGGCCAAGCCGGAGCCTCCGAAGGGGCGCGTCGCCAAGGCCGAGCCGAAGCCTTCGAAGGGGCGCGTCGCCAGGGCCAAGCCGGAGCCTCCGAAGGGGCGCGTCGCCAAGGCCGAGCCGAAGCCTCCGAAGAAGCGCGTCGCAGCGCCGAGATCGAGGCCGCCGGCAAGGCGCGTCGCGGCGGCTCGTCCTGCGTCGTCGAGCGTGGCGCGGTTCGAAGGAGCCGGCCTCGAGCCGTGGCGAGCCCGCTCACGGCGGCTGGCTCGGGCCGAGATCGAGCGGGTGCGGGCTCGCGCGCGCGCCTTCGAGTCCTCCGATTCCCGCGGACGCCGGGGGCGGGCATCGCGGCTGGCCGTGTCCGCCCTGGAGTCGGCCACGGGGGCGCCCGCTCCGCGCGGCACCCGCGTCCAGGCTCGGGAAGATTCCTGGGCCGGGCCGGGTGCCGGCCCGGAGGGGGAGATCCACGTCTACCGGAGCTGCGACGAGTGGGGCTGCGAGGTGGACGAGGTCGTGCGCGTCGTCTTCGACTGAAGCGGATGCGGGTCGGTCTCCGGCGGGAACGGCGTCGGCGCCCGCGCCTCGAGAGCCGGCGCGAGGAAGCGCGCCACGATCGGGAGCGCGCCGCGGGAGCCCGGAAGGCCGGTGCCCCGCCCGTCGTCGAAGCCGACCCAGACCCCGACGACCAGGGAAGGCGTGTAGGCGACGATCCAGGCGTCGCGAAAGCCGTTGGTCGTGCCGGTCTTCGCGGCCACGGGCGCCGAGACGCCCAGGGCGCCCAGCCGGCGCGCAGTGCCGCGCAGGGCGGCGCCGCGCAGCGCGCGGGTCAAGTCCCGGCAGGCGGAGGCCGTAGCGACCCGGGGCGCCTGGCGCGGCTCCACGCGCACGACCTCACCGACCCGATCCAGTACGAGGGGGACGCGTCGCAGTTCGGCGAGTCGGCCGTCGGCGGCGAGCGCTCCGTAGGCGCGGGTGACCTCGAGGAGACTCAGCTCGGAGGCCCCCAGCGCCAGACTCGGCACCGGGTCCAGCGGGCTCTCGATGCCGAGACGTCGCGCCGTCGCGATCACCGGCCCGAGGCCGATACCCTGGGCGAGCCGGGCCATGGGGACGTTGAGGGAGCGCTCGAGGGCCTGGGCCAGGCTCACGGGCCCGCGAAAGCGGCCGTCGTAGTTCACGGGAATCCACGGTCCCTCGGGCCGCGCGACCCGGAAGGGCGCATCGCGCAGGCGCGTCTCGAGGGTGACGGCGCTTCCCGGCTCCGAGAGCGCGGCGAGCGCCACGACCGGCTTGAACACGCTGCCGGGCTGGCGGCGTGCGCGCCACGCCCGGTCGAAGGGGAAGCGACGAGAGTCGCGGCCGCCGACCCAGGCGAGCACGTCGCCCCGGACCGGATCCAGGGCGACGAGTGCGGCCTGGAGCGGCGGCCCCGCGCCGACGAGGTCCGGGTGCTCCGCCTCGAGAGCGGTCAGGCCGTCGCGCACGGCCCGCTCCGCCTGACGCTGTAGCGACCAGTCGAGGCTCGTCACGACCGAGAGCCCTGCCCGGCGCAGCGCCCCGGCGCCGAAGCGCCACTCGAGCTCCGGGCGAATCCACGCGGCGAAGTAGCCGACCCCGTCGTGCCGGGCCGGCGCCACCGCCGTGAGCGGCGCCGCGCGGGCACGGCGGACCTCCTCTGGCGTGAGCATGCCGAGCGCCCCCATCCGTGCGAGGACGAGGTCCCGGCGCCCCTGTGCCCGCTCCGGATGCCGGGCGGGCGCATAACGACTCGGGCCGCGGATGAGCGCGGCCAGCAGGGCCGACTCGGCCACGTCGAGGTCCCCCGCCGGCTTGCGGAAGTGGTGGCGCGCGCCAGCGCCGACGCCGTGCACGGCCACACCGCCGCGCTGCCCCAGGTACACCTCGTTCAGGTAGGTCTCGAGGATCCGGGCCTTCGCGTGGCGGCGCTCGAGGCGCAGGGCCATGGCCGCCTCCCGGAGCTTGCGTGAGAACCGTCGCTCGCGGCTCAGGAAGCGGTTCTTCACCAGCTGCTGGGTGACGGTGCTGCCGCCCTCGACGATCCGGCCGGCACGCAGGTTCGCGACGAGCGCGCCGCCGATGCGCACCGGGTCGAGGCCCCGGTGGCGGAAGAAGCGGTGATCCTCGATGGCGAGGACCGCGTCCACCAGGTGGGGCGGCAGGTCATGGAGCCGGAGGGGCTCGCGATCGACGCGGGGCGCGCCCGCGAGCTGACCCAGCAGGGCCGGCTCGAGCCGCAGGGTGTCGAGGCGGCCGTCGCGGGTTTCCATCTCGGCGATGCGGCCGTCCGGGCTCAGCCGCAGCTCGACCGGCACGGCGCGGCCCCGTTGGCCGGGAACCAGGCGGCCCGGAAACGGGCGCCAGCCGATCGCCCAGCGGCCCTCCCGCCGGGCAAAGGTGCCCGGGGCGACGGCCCGGGCGACTGCGCCCGGGACGGCTCCCGCCCCGACCGGCGCCGGCACCTCCCGGTAGCCGGCAGCGCGCAGGTAGCCCGCCAGGTCGAGGACGTCCGGCCCGTCACCGAGGCGGAGCACCAGGGGCCGGCTCAGCAGCCGGGCGGGAACCTCGAGACGCGAGGCGTCGAGGTGCGCACCGCGGGCCAGGCCGGCACCGGTCCACAGGCCGGCGGCGCCGCCGAAGAGCAAGCCGAGGCTCAGCATCAGGATCCGCGGGATCGTGGGATCCTCCCGGCCCTGAGACGCGGCTTCCGCCGCCTGGATTCACCCCTCTCGTGGCTCGGCCCGCGGCCCCGGCGCCCTGGGGCGGGCGCCCCGAAGCGCCGAAACCCTCAATGATCACGGGAGGTTTCCTTCCCGTCGGAATGCTGATAGGGTGGGCCGTCCGGTATGGCTCATCCCCCCCAACGTCGGTTCGGTGTCTTCGCCCTGGGTCTGCTCGCATTGGCGGTGGGTGCCGCCAACTGCAGCCCGGTGCTGCCTGCCCTCGTCGCCAGCTTCCCGGCCGGCGGCGCAACCGTGGCCCGCACCGCCTGGCCGGTGCTCGACTTCGCTGGGACGGTCGACGGGAGCTCGCTCTCGCGGATCCGGCTGTCCTGCCAGGGCAGCACGGTCCCGGCCACCCGCGCGAAGCTCGATGCCGATACCGTCGTGGTTCAGCCCTCGGCCGTGATGCCGGCCGGAGCGGCCTGCCAGCTCGTGCTCGGCACCGGCGGCGGTGCCACCACCGTCGACTTCTTCACCGCCTCGGCGGGCCCGGCCTTCTCGGCGGTCCACGACCGGCGCGACCCGGACAAGCCCCTCCCCTTCCCGGACGACTTCATGACCGTGTCCGATCCCTCCACGGCCACAGGGCTGCGGCCGGATCTCCTGCTGCCGAACCCGGGCGGCACCGCCGCGGGGCTGCTCACCAGCCTGGGCGGGGTCGCCGAGACCGAGAGCGACGGCTGGAGCCCCATTGGCCATCTGGCCGTGCAGCTCTCGGGCGCGCCGGACCCGGCCAGCCTCCCGACGGATCGGGACGCCTCGATGGACCCGCTGGGTACGGTGGCCCTGCTCGACCTCACGCCCGGAAGCCCGAGCTTCGGCGCCCGCATTCCCTTCCAGCTGATCCCGCGCTCCGACACGTTGCCGGGTGAGCCCCTCGTCCACGCCCTCGTCCTCTCGCCGGGCATCGCCCTCGATCCCCTCGGCGTCTACGGGCTCGTGGTGACGGACCGGGTCCTCGACGGCGCTGGGGAGCCCCTGGCCCGCTCGTCCTTCGGCGCTGCCGTCGCCGGGCCGTTCGTCCCCGGGGAGGACCCGGAGATCACGGAGGCGCGCACCCTCGCCGAAGACGTGCTGGGCGTCGCCGAGACCCTCTCCCCGGTTCCGATCCTTCGCGACGACGTGGTGCTCGCCATCCGCCTGACCATCCGCAGCACCGATGCCTTCGTCGACGACCCGCTGGCGATGCGCCAGGAGGTGCTCGCCACGGCGCCGAACGTCGTCGTCACCAGCGTGCAGACCAGCGGCGACCCGAACGTCGCGGCCTTCGTGTTCGGAACCTTCGACGCGCCGAGCTGGCTCGACCCGCTCTACCTCCAGCGCGACGCCCAGGGCGTGCCCATGGCCTCGGGAACCCAGAGCATCCCCTTCATCCTGGCCCTGCCGACGAGCGCGGCCACCAGCGGCCTCGCCCCGGTCGTGATGTACCAGCACGGCAACCCGGGCGACGCCGAGTCCGAGGTTCCCGGCGCCGCCGCCAGCTTCCTCGCCGCCGACGGCTTCGCGGTCGCGGGCTTCACGGATCCCATCAACCGGAGCTTCCCGACGATCGACCAGCAGCAGACGGTGATCTTCGCCAACACCGTGCTGAACGGGAAGGCGCCGGAGTTCTACCTCGCGACCTACGCGGAGCAGATGGCCTTCGTCACTGCCCTGCAGGCGATGGCGACCCTCGACGTGCTGCCCGTGGGAGCGCCGGACGGAACCCCCGACCTCGACCCGAGCACCCTCGTGTACGAGGGCATCAGCTACGGCTCCACCCACGCCCAGGCCTTCCTGGCCTACGAGCCCGACATCGCCGCCGCGGCGCTGGTGGCGGGCGCCGTCCGCCTGGGCGAGCTGCTCGAGCACCAGGATCGCACGACGCCGACCGGCGGGCCGCCGTTCCTGACCGTCTCGCTCCCGAGCCTGCTCACCGGTGTGCGCGCGCCGGACATGTGGATGGCCCTGCAGCTCTTCGCCGTCTCCTACGACCCCCAGGATCCCCACAACCACGCCCGCTTCCTCTACCAGTCGCCGGTCTCGGTGGGCGGCACCACCCAGAAGGCCTCCCTGCTGGTGGTCGAGGGGATCGAGGACAGCTTCACCGCGAACAACTCCACCCGCTCCCTGGCCCGGCAGCTCGGCGGCATCCCCCAGCTGGCGACGGCGGTGGTGCGGGTGGCGGACCTGCCCGAGCAGGCCGGGCCGATCCAGGCGAACGTGGATGCGACCACGACGGCGGCCATGGTCCAGTACGCGCCGGACGGCCTGGGCACACCACCGCCGTCACCGGGCTGTGTCGGCCAGACCGAGGGCCACTTCTGCGCCCAGAGTGCCCAGGAGGCCCGCGATCAGCGGGCGGCCTTCTATCAGAGCGCGCTGGTGGGCGTTCCGGTGATCGACGACTAGAGCCGGTCTCAGAAATGTGAAACGCGTACCGGCCTTCCTCGGAGAGACGGGCGCGCTGGATATCTCTGGGACGAGCGCTAGGCGTCGTCCTCGCGTTCGTGTTCGGATTCGTCGGCGCCGCCGGCCTCCTCGGCGTCGTCGGCGTCGTGAGCCTCCAGGAAGGCCTCGAGGGACGCGAGCAGGTTCTGGGTGTCGTCCTGGAACGACGAGAACAGCTCGTGCAGCCGCTGGGCGAAGACCAGGAAGGGCGCCGAGACGTCCGCATCGGCGGCGTCCGCGGAGACGGCTTGCGCGGGCTCCGCCCCCGCCGCGTCCTGCGTGGGCTCCGCGGCGGGCGCGGCCGCGGCCGCCTCCGGCAAGGGCTCCGTCGGCGCGGCAGCGGGCCTCGCGACCGGCGCGGTGGCCCCGGTCGACCCGCTCGGTGCCCCGCCGGTTCTCGCGCCCAGGAAGGCCAGCCGCGCGGAGATCATGTCCGCCAGGCCGCGACCCAGGTGATCGGCGAGCCGGTGGAGCACGTCGGGCGCGGCAGCGACCAGCTCCCCCACGTCGGCCTCTCCGTTGCGGGCTGCCGCGTGGAGCTCCCCGCGGAAGGCCCGCAGCTCCTGACGCTCGGCGCGATGCAGGTCCGCCAGGCCGGATTGGAGCCGACCGCGGATGCTGAGCTGGAGCCCGCGTGCGCCGATCCGGTGGGCGTGGCCTCGGCCGTGTCCGCGGCGCAGCTCGACCCGGCCGGCGGCCTCGCGGGAACGCAGCTCTTCGCCTGCGGGCCGCTCGGCGGCGAGCTCCGCGCGACGCTGGGGCCGGCGCGCTGCGCGGACCGCGTCCTCCGACGGTCGCTCCGTCTGCAGGCCGCGACGGATTCCGTCGCGGACGCGCTCCTGGATGCCTCGGACGTTGCGCGTCGGGGTCGACGCAGGGGCATGGCCGTGGTGGCCGTGGGCTTCGATTCGCATGGGGGGTGCCTCCGAGCCTTCCTCTCGGCCGACCGGCGCCGGTCCCTCACCGGCGAACCCCGGAGCCCGTGGCTGGATCGAATGCCCCGAGGGCCGGATCCCTCAGCCGCGGGCCTCCTCCGCCTCGGGCGGCGGTGCCCCTTCGGGCGGTGACGGCGTCGAGCCGGGCGCAGCAGGACGGCCCTCGAACTCCTCCACGGTCATGAAGTAGACGCCGGCGCTGTCCTCGTCGCGGATGCGCTCCTTGGCCGGACGCCCCATCGGGCGCTACTGGGAGAGCCCTTCGAGGAACGCGTCGGCCTCGCGGATGGCGGCGTTCATCTCCGCCACGAGCACACGGACGTCGCTCTCGATCTGCGCGGCATCGCCCTCCAGGGAGGCAATCGCCGAGGCGTTCAGGTTGTGCTTCAGGAAGAGGACGTGGTCGCGGAACGCGGTGAGCACGGGCTCCATGCGGCCTTCCGCCTTTCGCATGGCGGCGATCAGACGCGCGTAGCGGCGCTGCGTCTGCTTCAGCTGATCGCCGCTGCGCCGGCGCAGGTCGGCCCGGGAGATCTCCGCCAGCTCCCCCTCCCACTCCTCGAAGAGATCCTCGGCGACGGTTTCGATCGAGGCGATGCGCTCGCCGACGGCCACCGCCTTGGCCTCGCTCGCCTCGAAGGCGGCGCTGAGCTCGTGGTAGCGATCCTCGAGCTCACCGCCCTCGAAGCCCGTCAGGGCCTGGAAGCGTTCGAGTGCGTCCTGGAACTGGGCCTGGGCCTCCTGCTGCTCCTCCCGCCCGTCCTCGACCCGGGATGCGAGGATGTGTCGCTTCTCGCGCCCGAACCCCTCCATGACGTCGTAGTAGACGCTGCGGCAGGCGGGCAGCAGAGCAACGAGGACGAGGCCGAGGATCATCGAGCGAGTCGCCATGGCCCCCGCAGCCTAGCGGGCCGCGGCTCTAGGTGGGCTCGAACCGCAGACGATCCCCGTCGGGGTGGACCCGGCCCCGGCTTCCCACCTTCTCCCGGCTCACGAAGAGATCGAGGACGCCCGGATCCGCGGGCAGCTGCGCCAGGAAGCGCTCGCCGGCGTCGCTGGTTCCGACGACCACGCCCCGGGCGAGAGCGCCCTCGCGATCGTAGAGCACCGTGTAGGCGTCGACGTTGGCGGCGCCCGAGGCGTCGTCTCGCACGTCCAGGGGCTTCGGTCCCACCTGGACCGGGGCCTCGACCGGCGCACCGACCGGCTGGGTGGGCGGGCGCGTGGACCATACGCAGCCGGCGTGCTTGGTGAGGTACCAGCCGTTGCCGGTGGTCAAGCCGAGGCTTCCGTCGCCGTCACGCAAGCGGGCGGCCATCGCGGCGACGCCGTGCATCGCGTAGTTGCTGCCCGGTCCGCCGTGGTAGGGGAGCCCGCCGGTCACGGTGAGGCCCCGCGCGTCGTCCTCGGCCACGCCGTAGGCTTCACAGGCCATCTCCACGGCCACCGGGAAGCAGCTGTAGAAGTCGATCGCGTCCAGGGCGCCGGGCTCGACCCGGGCCCGGGCCAGCACGCGCCGGGCACACTCCTCGAGGGCCGGAGAGCGCCCGAGGGCCGCACGCTGGCTCACGTACCACGCGCGTTCCTCGGTGTGCGCACCGCCCCTCCAATAGAGCAAGCGGTCCTCGGGGATGCCCCGCGCCCGCGCCGCGGCGGCCGAGCACAGGATCACCGCGGCACCCTGATCCGTGTCGAGTACCGCGTTCAGGTACTTCGGGTAGGGGTGCGCGATCATGCGGTTGGCGGGCGTCACGGTCACCAGCTCTTCCGCCGAGCGCTCGACGGGGAACCAGGCGTAGGGGTTGCCGGCGGCGACGCGGGTGAAGGGTGCCATCAGCTCGCCCAGGGCGCGCAGGTGCGTCTGGGGGCTGCGGCCCCGGCGCGCGCGGGTCGCGGTCTCGAGGAGCGGATAGAAGGAGATCGGCTGATCGAGGCCGTACCGGGCCTCCCGCTCGTCGTGGCCCATGCGAAAGGTGCCGATGCGGTCGGGCTCGTCGCCGCTGCCGCTCCGGGCGAGCCAGGGCAGGCCGCGACCCTCGCGCTCGGCGAGGCGCAGGGTCCGCATCGGGTTCAGTCCGGCGAGCAGGGCGACCTGGCTGCGGCCGGCGGCGATCCGCTCGGCCGCGGCGTTCACCAGCAGGATCGCCGCTTCGCCGCCGTTGGCGGTCTCGAGAAAGCTGCGGGCCCTCGCGCCCAGCCGTTCGGCCAGAGCGCGAGGGCCGTTCCGCGGTCGCCATCCCGCGACGGGCACGAGCCCCACCGTGTCCACGGCATCGAGGAGCTTGTCATCGGCCCGGGCATCCCTGGCGGCCCCACGGGCCACGCCCTCGAGCACCGAGAGGGGCTCGAGGACATCGTCCAGGGACGCATTGCGCTGGATCCACTGAGCCGCGCCGACCAGGACCGGCAAGCGCTCGTCGTTCACGGGTGGCCTCCGCTCGAGGGGAGGCCGCGGGGCCCCCCTCCCCGCCTCCGGAGAGAGCAAGCGCCATGCCGCGGGGGCGCAGCGCTGGCGCCGGGAGGCCCGGCGAGACGAAGCACGGGGCCCAACCCGCCCCCCGGCCTGCGGCACCTCGCCCCAGCCAGGCGGCGGAGAGCGAGCCTCGATCCGCCCTGCGTGGTACGGAACATGCGAAACGGCACACCGGGAGGATGACACGCATGGATGGTCTTCGTCTGATCGACCCCGCGGCCTACGCGAGCTCCGGCTATCCCCACGAGGAATGGGCAGCACTTCGTCGGAAGCCCCTCCAGTTCTTCGATCCGCCGGGCTGGCAGAGCTTCTGGGCGGTGACCCGCCACGCGGACATCGTGGAGGTCTCGAAGCAGCCGGACCGCTTCCTGAACGCGCCCGGCATGACCCTGGTCCGCGACGACATCGACCGGGGAAGCTTCATGGAGATGCGGACCATCATCAACATGGATCCGCCTGACCATCGCAAGTTCCGCAAGGTGGCGAGCCCGTGGTTCACGCCTCGGGCCCTCGAGCGGCTCGACGGGCTGGTCGAGAAGACCGCTCGAGAGATCGTGGACGGCCTCGGCGCCGAGGGCGAGTGCGACTTCATCACCGAGGTGGCCTCGATCCACCCGCTCAAGATCATCGCGCGCATTCTGGGCGTGCCGGAGGAGGACGAGCCCTTCATCCTGCGCGTCACGAACGAGCTGTTCGGCGCCGAGGATCCGGAGTTCCGTCGCGGCGAAGACCGGGAGGCGAACATCCGCGAGCTCGGCGCCGAGTTCTTCGAGTACTTCACCAAGGTGCTCGAGGCGCGGCGCAAGGAGCCCTCGGACGACCTGGTGAGCATCATCGCCAACGCCCAGGTGGACGGCGCGCCCATGGGGGTGGTCGAGACCATGGGCTACTGCCTGATCACCTTCACCGCCGGACACGAGACCACCCGAGGCGCCATCGGAGGCGGAATGCGGGCGCTGATCGAGCGCCCGGAGCAGCGCGCGCACTGGGCGAGGGAGCCCGAGCTGACGCCGCTCGCGATCGACGAGATCATCCGCTTCGTCACGCCGGTCAACACCATGGTGCGTACGGCGACCGAGGACTACGAGCTCGGCGGGGCGACGGTCTCGGCGGGTGACCGGCTGGTCCTCTTCTACGCCTCGGCCAATCGGGACGATGCGGTGTTCGACGCGCCGGACGAGCTCCGGCTCGACCGGCATCCGAACCCGCACCTGGCCTTCGGGATCGGCGAGCACTTCTGCCTCGGCGCCCACCTGGCCCGCAAGACCAGCGGCTCGCTCTTCCGGGAGCTGGTGCCGCGGCTCCGGGAGATCGAGCCCCTGGCCGAGCCCCAGCGGACCGCCTCGAACCTGGTGCCGGGCATCAAGCACCTGCCCATCCGCTACGCCATCGCGCCGGGAGCCTGACCTTCCGCAACCTCCTTCCTCCGGGCGGGTTGGAGATGCAGGCTGGGAACCATCCCGGCCTGCATCCCGATGGAAGGAGACGTCATGCGCACGCTGCGCCCTGCCCTGGTTTCCCTGTTCCTGGTCCTCGTGGCCGCGCCCGGCCTCGCCCAGTCGACGACGGAGGTCGAGATCGATCGATCGCCGGACGAGCTGGCCCGCGTGCTCGTCGACCCGGTCGATCCGAACGATCCGGACGCGGTGGACAGCGCCCTGGTCTTCACCAGCCAGGGGGGGCCCGCCGCGGTCCGCTGCACGGCCCGAGACGGCCACGGCGATGCGATCGGCAGCCCCGTGATCGTGGCCGTCCCCGCCGGCGGCCTGCGCTGGATCCGCGCGTCGGATCTCTCGAACGGCGCCGACTTCATCGGCGGCGCCCACTGCACGAGCCTGGGCCCGGTCATCGGCTCGGGCTTCGTCGTGGGCCCGCGGGGCGCGACCGACCTGCGCGTGCGCGAGCATCGCAAGAGCGGCCGGGGCAAGCGCTACGTCGACCACCTGCGCTTCCCGGTCGTCGCCAGCGACTGAAGCCCTTCGAGGCGCGGATCGGCGCCCCACCCGCCGACCCGCGCCTCTCGGGCGATGCCACTTCCCCCCAAAATGCCCCTGACTCACGTTCAGGGAAATCTGCCTACCCTCCCTTGAGCGCCTCCTCGAACATGGCGACCATCACGGCTCGCCACGAGGAGACGCAATCATGGGTTTGTTCGATTTCGTGAAGGAAGCCGGCGAGGGGCTGATGGATCAGCTCGGCAAGGGCTTCAAGGACGATTCGGCGGCGGTCCAGAAGAAGGTCGAGGATCTCGATCTCGGCCTCGAAGGGCTCCGGATCGAGGTGGACGGCGAGAAGGCCGTCGTGAAGGGGAAGGCCGCCGACCAGGGGGCCAAGGAGAAGGCGGTCATCGCCGTGGGCAACACGCCCGGTATCGCCCAGGTGGACGACCAGGTGGAGGTCGACGCTCCGGCGGCGGAATCCCAGTACTACAAGGTCGTGAGCGGTGACTCGCTCTCGAAGATCGCCAAGGAGTTCTACGGGGACGCCATGAAGTACCCGGTGATCTTCGAGGCCAACCAACCCATGCTGAAGGACCCGGACAAGATCTACCCGGGCCAGGTCCTGCGCATTCCGCCGCTCGAGGGCTAGAGGAGACCCCCCATGAAGCTCTGGACGCTCTGCATCCTGGTGTTCGCGCTCGCCATGCCCCTCGGTTGCGGCCGCGACGAAGCGAAGAACATGGCCGACGAGGCCGCGGCTACGGCGGGCGACGCCATGGACGCGGCCCAGGACGCCGCCGCCGGCGCGGCCGAAGCCGCCGGCGACGCGGCGGCCGCCGCGGGCGAGGCCGCCGGCAACGCCGCAGCCGCCGCGGGCGAGGCCGCGGACACGATGGCCCAGGAGGCCCAGGACGCGGTGGCCGGCGCCGCCGAGGCGGTCGGCGAAGCGGCGGGCGATGACGCGGTCGCCGCCTGCCGGGCGCTCGCGGACGCGGGCAACTGGGGCGAGGCCCTCGAGGTGTGCCAGAAGGCCCACGAGCTCCTGCCGGACGATCTCGCCATCGAGCACGCACTGCAGCAGGCCCAGGCCGCCGCCGAATAGCACCGCTTGATCTCCGCCGGCCGGCTCGCGAGACTCGGCCGGCGGAGCACCGGTGCGCCAGACGCCCACCCTCGAGACGAACCGGCTCGTCCTGCGGGCCTGGCGCGACGACGACCTCGCGCCCTTCGCCGCGATGAACGCGGACCCGGAGGTGATGCGTCACTTCCCGGCGCGGCTCACCCCTGCCCAGAGCGACGCGCTCGTCGCGGCCATTCGGCGGCACTTCGCCGGGCACGGCTACGGCCTGTGGGCCGTCGAGGTGCGAGAGAGCGGGAGCTTCGCCGGCTTCACCGGCCTCTCGGTGCCGCGCTTCGCGGCCGCCTTCATGCCCTGTGTCGAAGTCGGTTGGCGGCTCGCCCGGGAGCACCAGGGCCGCGGCTACGCCACCGAGGGCGCCCTGGCCGCCGTCGCCCACGGCTTCGGAACCGCCGGGCTCGACGAGATCGTCTCCTTCACGACGGTGGGCAACACGGCCTCCCGCCGCGTCATGGAGAAGCTCGGCATGACCCGCGACCCGGCCGAGGACTTCGACCATCCCTCGGTCGCCCCCGGGTCTCCGCTGCGCCGGCACGTCCTGTACCGCCTCACTCCTCGCGCATCCGCTCGAGCTGCTCGGCCGCGTCCTTCTCGATGAGCTCCCAGGTCGCACCCGTGAGCCCCAGGGCCTCCCGCGCCCGGTCGAGAGCGACCGGGCCGGAGCGGTCGGTGCCCGGGTGGGTCTCGAGACCAGCGCAGGGGTCGACCTCCCCGGCTTCGTCTTCGTCGCCCGCCGGCGGCACGAGGCCGGCCCCGAGCTCGGCGGCCAGGTGGTCGGCGATGCACACGACGCCGGCGAGGGGATGGGGGTAGCCCTCGATCTCGACGCGATGATGGGCGCCGAGCACCCAGGGGAGCTCGGCCGGCAGGTCCCACAGCTTCGCCATCAGGGCGCCGGCCTCGCCGTGGGCCCCGTGGATCGCCGGCCAGAGCACCGAGAGATCCGGCGGCTTCTTGCGGCGCGGCGCCTCGCCCAGGGCGAGCAGGATGCCGGCGATGCCGACGTCGTGGAGCAGGCCGCAGAGGAAGGCGAACTCGGCCTCCACCGCGCTGCTGTACTTGCAGACCACCCGGCACAAGTGGGCGGTCGCCTGGCTGTGCTGCTTGAGCCGCGCCATGGGCGCTTCATAGGCGTCGCAGCGGAAGACGCGCAGGTTCATGGCCACCTGGAGCACGACGTCTCGCACGGTGAGGAGGCCGAGACGCATGAGCGCCCCCGAGAGGCTCTCGATCTTCGCCGCGCCCGCGTAGGCCGGCGAGCTCGCCACCCGCAGAACCCGGGCGGCCAGCATCTCGTCGTTCTCGAGCAGCTCGACGACCTTGTCGATCTCCACGTCCGGGCTCTGGGAGAGGGAGAGCACCTGCTGGGCGGTCGACGGCAGCTCCGGCGGGCTGAAATCCGGTGCGCGGAAGGTAGCGAGCATCCGCTCCCGCAAGGCCTCCTCGTCCAGGAGGACGTCGTCGTCCACGTCGATGGACGCCTCGCCCCGCCCGTAGCCTTCCTCGTGCTTCGACTTGCCGCGCCGCTTCATCGCGCCTCCCGTCGCAGCTCCATCGGCCGACGGGCGACGCTTCCACTGGGGCGAAAGCCCGAGTGTCGGCTCAGCCGCCCGCCTTCCGGGCCCGCTCCATCGAGGGCCGGGCCTGACAGGCGGTGAACCAGCGCGCGACGTTGGCGTAGGGCGACAGGTCGTAGCCCACCATGCCCGAGAGCATGACGGCGCCCGCCACGTTCAGGTCGGCGATGGTGAAGGCGCCGCCCAGCACGTGCTCGCGGCCCTCGAGGTGGGCATCCAGCACCTTGAGCGGCCGGGGCAGGGTCTTCTCCGCGGTCGCCACCCGCTCCGCCTGCCGCTGCTCCTCGGGCAGCATGAGTTTGTGGACGAGGATGTCCATGAAGGAGGGCTCGAGCTCGGTGAGCCCCCAGATCGACCACTGCCAGGTGCGGGCCTCGTCGGCCGGATCCGTCGGGTAGAGGTCTCCGCCGTAGGTCTTCGCCAGGTAGAGGTTGATCGCCATCGACTCGAAGAGCGTGACGTCGCCGTCTACCAGCGCCGGGACGCGTCCGTTGGGGTTGATCGCCAGGTACTCGGGCTTCTTCGAGTCGCCGGCGAAGCTGGTGGGCACCAGCTCGTAGTCGATGCCGACCTCCTCGATGGCCCAGATCGAACGCAGGGCGCGGGAATTGACGACGCCGTAGAGGCGGGGCTTGCTCATGCAGGGACTCCTTCGGGCGCTAGAGCTAGAGCGAGACCAGGCCGCCGTCGATCGCGATCTCGGCGCCGTTCAGCAGGCGGGACTCGTCGGAAGCGAGGAAGAGCACGAGGTTCGCGACGTCCTCGGGCTGGCCGATCGCGCCTTCCATCGACATCTTCCCGAGCACGCCGAGGGTGGCGGGACCAGCGCCTTCCGCGAATCCGGCGAGCCCCTGGGTCATCGGCGTGTCGATGCCGCCGGGGTGGATCGAGTTGCAGCGCACGGGCAGCTCGAGCTGCATGCAGTGGGCGGCGACGGTCTTGGTCAGCAGGCGCACACCACCCTTGCTGGCGCTGTAGGCCGCGAAGGGCGGCGTGCCGACGAGCCCCGCCGCCGACGAGAGGTTGACGATCGAGCCGCCCCGCTCGCGCATCACGCGCAGCCCGTGCTTGCAGCCGAGGAAGACGCCGTCCAGGTTGACGGCCATGACCCGGCGCCACTCCTCGAGGGTGGTGTCCTCGACCGAGCGGACCACGACGATGCCCGCGTTGTTCACCAGCACGTCGAGCCGGCCGAACCCGCCCAGGGTGTCGTCGACGACGCGTTCCCAGTCCGCCTCGTCCCGGACGTCGTGGCGCTGGAAGCGGGCCCGCTCGCCGAGCTCCTTGGCGGCGGCCTCGCCCGCCGCGGCGTCCAGGTCCGTGCACACGACCCGCGCGCCCTCTTGCGCCAGGCGGGCCGCCGTGGCCTTGCCCAGGCCGGAGGCGGCGCCGGTGACGAGAGCGACCTTGTCGGCGAGGCGTCCCATGGCGGGCAGCATACCGCGGAGGATCAGGAGCGGGTGGCGAGGTAGATCACGTGGCGTCGGCCACCCCGCCCCGGGCGCTCGTGACGCGGTGCGAAGCCGGCATCGCGGAGGCGCCGCTCGAAGGCCGGATCGGGATCTTCGGCCCAGATCGCCAGGAGGCCGCCCTCGGACAGGGCCGCCCGGGTCGTCGCCAGGGCGGCCTCACCGAAGTGGGGATCGCGCCGGGAGCGGCCGCCCGGAGCCGGCCCTTCGTAGAGATCGAGGACGACCGCGTCGAAAGGCGGAATGCGCCCTTCGGCGGCGTCGCGAATCGCCGCGGCGACGTCGCCGATCCGCACGGACACGCGCGGATCGTCCATCGCCTCGCCGTTCAGCTGGGCCAGGGGCCCGCGGCACCAGGCGACCATCGCCTCGTGGAGCTCCGCCACGACGACCCGCGCGTCGTCGGCAAGCGCGTCGAGGATGGCGCGCAGGGTGCAGGCCATGCCGAGGCCACCGATCAGGACGCCCGGCCGGCGGCGCCCGGCGATGGCCGACGCCGCCCGCTCGCCGAGCGCCAGCTCCGAGCGGTTCGCTCGCGAGTTCATCAGCACCCGGCCGTCGACGGTGATCAGGAAGTCGTCGGGGCCGCGGCGGCGGAGCTCGAGCACACCGTCGGCGGTGGTCGCCTGCTGGAGGGTCTCCCAGGCGCGGCTCACGAAGGCGGACCGGGCTCAGCCGAGCCGCCCCTCGAGGAACCGGATCATGCGGTCGATGGCCGGCCGGGCCAGGGGCAGGAACTCCATCTGGGCGTAGCCGTGGGGCATGCCCTCGTCCTCGAAGTACTCGTGGTCGACGCCGGCGGCCTGGAGCTCCGCCCGGAGAGCGCGGGCCTGGGCCACGAGCGGGTCGGCCGTTCCGCACACCACGTGGGTGGGCGGGAGCTTGGCGGCCGCGTGGATCGGACTCACCCGGGGATCGCGAAGCAGGGCTTCGCCGCGCTCCTTGCCGAGATAGGAGCCCACCATCATCTCGATGAGCTGCTCGCCGAAGCCGTCGGGCAGGGTCGCAGCCATGGCCGCCATTTCCGGCGGAGGCTCCGCGTTCATCGTCGCGAAGTCGAAGACGCCGTAGATCAGCAGCGCCGCACCGAGCTTCGGACCCGCGGGATCGTCGGCCAGGGTCGCCGCCACGGCGGCCGAGAGGTTGCCGCCCGCCGAGTCGCCGCCGACGGCCAGGCGCGAGGAATCCCCGCCGTAGCTCTCCGCCTCCTTCGCCGCCCAGCGAACGGCTTCGAGGCAGTCCTCGAAAGGCGTCGGGAAGGGATGCTCCGGCGCCATGCGGTAGTCGACATTGACGACGAGGTGGCCGGCCTCGGCGAAGCGATGGGCCAGCTTCTTGTGGGTCGAGGGGCTGCCGCAGACCCAACCGCCCCCGTGCAGGTAGACGAGGACCGGGTGCGGTCCCTCGCCCTTCGGCACGATGACGTCGGCGGAGAAGGCGCCGATCGGCACGGCGGCGTGGAAGGCGCCAACCTCGGGGAGATCGGCGTTCATGAAGCCGGCGAAGCCGTCGAGCAGGCGGCGCATGTCCTCCACCGTCTCCGGCGGCTTCGCCTGGAAGAGCTGGGTGAGGACGTCGGCGGGAATCGGGTCGGACATGCGGGCCTCCGTTCGGTGGAGGCGAGAGGGTAGCGTCGCTTGCGAGCGAGGTGGCGTTCGTTATCAGCACTCCATGGACGAGACTCTCGCCGACCTGCTGACCCTGCTCGATCTCGAGCGCATCGAGCTGAACCTGTTCCGGGGCCTCTCGCCCCAGACCGGCTGGCAGCGGGTCTTCGGAGGGCAGGTGCTGGGCCAGGCCCTGGTGGCGGCACTGCGCACCGTCGAGGATCGCAGCGTCCACAGCTTCCACGGCTACTTCCTGCGGCCGGGCGACCCGAAGGTGCCGATCCTCTACGACGTGGACCGCATCCGGGACGGGAACAGCTTCACCACGCGGCGCGTGGTGGCGGTGCAGCACAGCCGAGCCATCTTCAACATGGCGGCTTCTTTCCAGGTGACCGAGGGAGGCTTCGACCACCAGGACGCGATGCCCGACGTGCCCGGTCCGGAAGGGCTCGCCAGCGAGGGCGAGCTGCGCGAGCGCATCGCCCACCGGATCCCCGCCAGCTGGCGGGACACCTTCACCCGCCCGAAGCCCATCGAGGTGCGACCCGTCGACCCGGTCGACGAGTTCGAGCCCGAGAAGGCGCCGGCGCACCAGAGCATCTGGTTCCGCACCGTCGCTCCGATGCCCGAGGATCCGGCGCTCCACCAGTGCGTGCTGGCCTACGCCTCGGACATGAACCTGCTCGACACCTGCCTGCGCCCCCATGCGGTGCCGTGGACCAACCCGAAGTTCCAGTCCGCCAGCCTCGACCACGCCATGTGGTTCCACCGCTCCTTCCGCACCGACGACTGGCTCCTCTACCGGACCGACAGCCCCAGCGCCTCCGGCGCCCGCGGCTTCAACCGCGGCAACATCTTCACCCGCGACGGCCGCCTCGTCGCCTCCTGCACCCAGGAAGGCCTGATCCGAATGCGCGATTGAGAAGCGGGGCCAGGGTCGAGATCAACGCTGGCCCCGTTTCTTCACATCCTCGATGGCTTGCTCGAGGACGGTGGCCATCTCGTCGACGTGGGCTCCGGTGAGAGTGAAGGGCGGGCCGAAGCAGGCGACGTCGCGGGCCGGGTCGCTGCCGCCCGGGTAGAAGAAGACGCCGCGGGCGAGGCCGGCGGCCACCACCTTGCCGATGAAGCGGTTCTCCGCGGGGAAGGGCTCGAGGCTCTCGCGGTCCTTCACCAGCTCGACGGCGCGCATCAGGCCGAGGCCGCGGGTGTGGGCGACGTGGGGATGGCCCTCGAGGTGGGCCAGGCGCTTGCCGAGCTCCTCGCCGAGGCTGGCGGCGCGCTCGACCAGCCGCTCCCGGTCGAGGATCTCGAGCACCTTCTCCGCCACCGCGCAGGCCATGGGATGGGCGCTGTAGGTGAAGAACGTGAGCTCGTCACCGGCCTCGGCGATGGGCGCCACGACCGCCTCCTTCGCGAAGACGGCACCGATCGGGGCATAGCCGCCGGCGAGCCCCTTCCCTCCGACGAGCACGTCGGGCACCACGTCCCAGTGGTCGACGGCGAAGCGCCGGCCCGTGCGACCGAAGCCGCACATCACCTCGTCGGCGATCAGCAGGATGCCGTAGTGATCGCAGATCTCCCGCAGCCGCGGCCAGTAGTCCGCCGGCGGCACGACCGCACCCAGGGTGGAGCCGCCGACCGGCTCGGCGATGAAGGCCGCCACCGTCTCCGGCCCTTCCCTCTCGATCACCTCCGCCAAGCCGTCGGCACCGTGCTGGGGGCCGACCACGTCGTCGCAAAGCCCGGGCCTGCGAAGCGGATACCACGCCGGGATCTTCGGATGGTCCACGAACAAGGGGGCGAAGCCCTCGCGCCGCTTCTCGTGCCCGCCGACGCCGAGGGTCGCGAGGGTGGTGCCATGATAAGCGCGGTGTCGCCCGATCACCTTCCAGCGCTCCGGCTGCCCCGCGGACACGAAGTGCTGCCGCGCCAGACGCAGCGCCGAGTCCACCGCTTCGCTACCGCCGCTCGTGAAGACGCAGCGGGTGATGCCCGGCGGCAGCCAGTCCCGCTTCAGGCGCTCCACCAGGGCGACCCGCTCCTCGGTGGCGAAGGGCGGCACCACGTAGGTGGTGCGGGCCACGGTCTCGGCCGCCGCCTCGGCGATCTCCCGGCGGCCGTGCCCCACGTTGGCGATGATCGCGCCGCCTCCTGCGTCGAGGACCCGCCGGCCGCCGGCCATCACCCAGTGCACGCCCTCGGTGCGCTCGATCACGGCCGCGCCACGGCCGGCTCCCAGGAACGGATAGTGGGCGACGCGCTCTGCATCCATCCCCCAAGGATGGACCGGAACGCGCAGGACCGCGAGCCGCAGGCGCTAGGCTCGCCCCATGCGCACCCCCCGTCTCCCGACCGCGGTTCCCCTGTTGCTCGTGCTGGGCTGCGGCCCGATCGGCCCGCTCCCCGGCGGTGCGCTCTCCGGGACCCCGACACCCGCGCCGCCGGACTGGCACTTCACCGACGCCGTCGAGACGGTGCAGATCGAGACCCGCCCGGGCGACCCCTACTCGGTGAACGTCTGGGGGATCGCCCACGAGAGGGCCTTCTTCGTTGCGGCGGGGGGCGGTGCCGAATCGACCTGGGTGACCCACCTGGAGGCCGATCCCCGCCTGCGGCTCCGGGTCGAGGGCCGGCTGTTCGAGCTGCACGCGGTGCGCGTGGACGAGGCCGCGACCCGTGCCGCCGTGCTCCAGGCGCTGACCGACAAGTACGACTTCCAGCCGGACCCGGCCGACGCAGCGAGCGCCCTGCTCTACCGGCTCGATCCGCGGCCGTGAGCCGCGCGGCGCCCGGCCCGGCCGGGCGCCGCCGATCCCTCACGCGCCGCCGGCGCGGCTGCGCTCCTCCTCGGGCATCGGCACCACGACCGGCGCGAGCCGCCGCCCTTCGTCGTCGGCGGCTCGTCCCGGGAGGCCGCCGGCGACCCCGCCGCCCCGCAGCCCCGCCAGGTCCTGCAGGATGAGGTAGCTGCAAGGCAGCACGAAGAGCGAAATGGCCGTCGCGAAGATCACGCCGAATCCGAGGGACGCCGCCATCGGGATGAGGAACTGGGCTCCCATGCTCCGCTCGAGCAGGAGCGGCGAGAGGCCCGCGAAGGTCGTGACCGAGGTCAGCACGATCGGCCGGAAGCGGGCGACCCCGGCGGCGCGCACCGCCTCCTCCAGCTCCATTCCCGCGGCGCGCCGGCCGTTGATGTAGTGAACGAGCACCAGGCTCGAATTCACCACGACGCCGGACAGGGCGACGACGCCGAACACGGACATCATGCTGAACTGCAGGCCCAGCAGCAGATGGCCCGCGATCGCGCCGACCAGGCCGAAGGGGATCACGGACATGATGATGAGCGGCTGGGCGTAGGAGCGAAGCGGCACCGCGAGCAGTGCGTAGATCAGGATCAGCGCGAACCCGAAGTTCTTGAGGAGCGCGATCAGCGTCTTCTGCTGCTCGCGCTGCTCGCCCTCGAACGAATAGGAGAGGCCCGGGTTCGCCGCGACGAGCTGGGGCAGGAACTCGTCCTGGAGGCCGCGGCGGATCTGGTTGGCGTTGGCCTTCTTCGCGTCCACCTCGGCCACCACGTCGATCACCCGCTGGCGGTCGGCCCGCTTGATGGTCGCGTAGCCGCGGCCGCGGTCCGCCTCGGCGACCGCGTAGAAGGGCACCTCGCCTCCCTCTGGCGTGCGAATGCGGAGCTCGTCCAGGTCGCCCAGCGAACGGCGCTCGTCCCGCGGGTAGCGGACCATCACCTTCACGTCGTCGCGACCGCGCTGGATGCGCTGGGCCTCCTCGCCGTAGAAGGCCTGACGAACCTGGCGCGCCAGGTCCCGCAGCGAGAGCCCGAGTGCTTCAGCGGAGGGAAGGATCTTGAGCTTCAGCTCTTCCTTGCCGTCGCGCCAGGAGTCGCTGATGTCGTAGACGCCCGACGTTCCGGCGAGGCGCGCCTTCACCGCGTCTCCCGCCCGGCGCAGCTGCTCCACGTCCGCCGACTTCAGCTCGACGAAGATGGGCGCCCCCGCGTTCAGGTAGTCGGCGCTGAAGGAGAGCTCCTCGGCGCCGGGGATCGGCGCGGTCGCCTCCCGCCAGCGGTCGCGCACCCACTTGGCGGAGAAGCCGACGGGTCGGTCGTCGCCCCCGACCAGCTCGACCACGACGCCGCCCAGGTGGGTGCCCCCCGGACCGCCCGGACGTGGCGGCCCGCCGCCGGTCACCGGGTGCTCGCCGATCGCCGCCAGGCGGTGCTTGATCAGGGAACGGCCGTCGGGGGTGCGGAACTCGCCGTCGAGCTGCTCCTGCATGCGCAGCGCACTGTCCTCGAGCTGCTGGACGGCCCGGCGGGTGACATCGGCCGGCGTGCCCAGCGGAAGGGTCACGCTGGCGCTCACGTAGTCGCTCTCGATCGCGGGGAAGAAGGCGAAGGAGAGCCAGCCGCTCGCCATGGCACCGAAGGTGAGCATCAGCAGTGCGACGGCGGCGGACACGGCGGCGTAGCGCCACTCGAGCGCCTTCGCGAGCGCCGGGCGGTAGCCCCGGTTCGCCAGCCGGGTGAGGCTTCCGGCGAGGAAGCCCTGGAGCCGCTTCCAGCGGGCCTGGATCGAGCCCTGCGGCGGCGCCTGCTTCTCCTTGATCGCCGCGTGGTGGCCCAGGTGCGCGGGAAGGATCAGCTGGGACTCGATCAGCGAGAACACGAGGCACAGGCCGACCACCTTGGCGATGGCGCCGAAGAAGTCCCGCATGAAGCCCGGCGAGAGCGCCATCGGCACGAACGCACAGATCGTGGTCAGCACGCCGAAGATCACCGGCACCGAGACCTCCTGGGTTCCGCTGATCGCGGCGCGCAACGGCGCCTCGGCGCGCTCCTGGTGGGTGTGGACGTTCTCGCCGACGACGATCGCGTCGTCGACCAGCAGGCCGAGCACGAGGATGAAGGCGAAGAGCGTGAGCACGTCGATCGAGAGGCTGGCCGTCGGGAAGAGCGCGAGGGCGCCCAGGAACGAGATGGGGATGCCGAGCGCGACCCAGAGGGCCAGGCGCAGGCGCAGGAAGAGGGCCAGCACGGTGAACACGAGGAAGAAGCCGGTGAGGCCGTTGTTCACCAGGATGCCGAGCCGGTCCCGCAGGTAGTTCGCCTGGTTCTGCCAGACGGTGAGGCGGAGGCCCTCGGGAAGCCGGGCCTCGGACGCGGCCACGTAGCCGAGAACGGTGCTCGCCAGCTCGAGCACGCGCTGGTCGCCGACCCGGTAGACCCGGATCATCACCGAAGGCTCGCCGTTGAAGCGCGCGCTGCGCTCGTCCTCGACGAAGCCGTCCACCACCTGCGCCACCTCGCCGAGCAGGAGGCGGGTCCCGTCCGGGCGGGTCAGCAGGACGAGGCGCTGGAAATCCTCGCCCCGGTAGGCCTGGCCCTTGGCGCGCAGCAGGATCTCGCCGCTACCGGTGCGGATCGAGCCTCCGGGCAGGTCGAGGGAGGAGCGCCGCACTGCCGCCACCACCTGGTCGAAGGTCAGCCCGTGGCGGCGCAGGGCGTGCTCGGGAACCTCGATCGAGAGCTCGTAGTCCCGCGCGCCCGAGAGCTCCACCTGGGTCACGCCGGGGAGCGCCGCGATCTCGTCGCGAATGTGCTCGCCCCACACGCGGAGGGCGCGCTCGCTGGCTTCGCCGGAAACGACGAGCTGCATCACGTTGCGCCGCATGGAGAAGTGGTTGATGACCGGCTTCTCCGTCTCGGCGGGGAAGGTGCTGATGCCGTCGACCGCGTTCTTGATCTCGGCCAGGGCCCGGTCGACCGGATAGCCGTCGAGCAGCTCGGCGGTCACCCCGCAGGCACCCTCGGCCGCGCTCGAGGTGATGCGCTCCACGCCCTCGATGCCGTGGATCTCCTCCTCGATGCGGATGCAGACGCCCTCTTCCACTTCCTCCGGCGCCGCCCCCAGGTAGGGCACGGCCACCTGGATGATCTCGATGTTGATGTCCGGGAAGGTCTTCTGCTGGATCACGGGGATGGCGGCCAGGCCGCCGGCCACGCACAGGACCATCACGAGGTTGGCGGCGACCGCGTTCTCCGCGAACCATGCGATGATGCGGCTCACGGTCGGCCCCCAGCGCCGGCGCGCAGACCGCGGTTCACAGCCCGGCCCTCTCGGTGCCGGCGCCGGCCGGATCGCGGGCGACGCGCACCTTCATGCCGTCGATGGCGCCGGGCAGCGGCGTCACACAGACGGTCTCGCCGGCCTCGAGGCCGGCGCCGATCACGACCTGGTCGCGCTCGAGCCGGAGCACGTCGACCGGGCGAACCTGGAGCGTGCCCTCGCCGTCGAGCACGAGCACGGCGCGATCCTCGTGGAGGGCGCCACGGGGCAGGACGAAGGCGTCGGGCACCTCGCGCCCGGCGATCTCTGCCCGGACGAAGAGGCCCACGGCCAGGGGCGGCCGCTCGGCCCGGGCGCCGGCCGCGTAGGGATCCTCCACCCGCGCCACGAGGGTGACCATGCGGCTCTTCGGATCGATCTCCCCCTCGGTGCGCACGATGCGCCCCCGCCACTCGTGGGCCCGCCCGGCGAACTCGGCCGAGAGCTTCACCGCCGGCCCCTCCTCGCCCGGTGCGCCGCCCGGCTCGCCGTTGGGCCGCGGCCGATACGTGAGGGGCAGGTCGAGGTAGCGCAGCTCGCGGTCGGGCACGGGCAGCCGGACCTCGGCCCAGTCCACCGCGTAGAGCTTGGCGATCGGCGTCCCCCGGCTCACGAACTGACCGACGTCGACCGCCTCGCTGCGCACGCGGCCGGCGTAGGACGCGTGGATCTCGGTGCGCGCCAGGTCCCGCTCCGCATTCTCGAGACGCACCCGCGCCTCGCGGAGGGTGGCCTCGGCGACCCGGTAGGCGTTCTCGGCGTCATCGATTCGCGCCTCGCTGGTGACGCCCTGCTCCTGGAGCCGACGTTGCCGGTCGCGTTCCTTGTGCGCGCGGGCCTCCTCGCTGCGAGCCCGAGCACGGGCGGCGCGAGCGCTCTCGACGGCCGCCCGGAAGTCCGCCGGGTCGAGCCGGACCAGCACCTCTCCCTGTTCGAAGAACCCCCCGGAGACGAGCGAGGGCGAGACCCACACCACCTCGCCCGCGACCTGCGGAATCAGATCGCTCTCGGTGCGAGGCACGACGGTGCCCTGGGCGCGCACGACGAAGCCGAAGGGCTCGGGCTTCGCGGTGACGACGTGGACGAGGGGCGCCAGCACCTCGGGCACCTGGGGCTCCGGGTCGTCCCGGGTGGCCAGCTGCAGGACGACCCCGAGCGCACCGAGGCCGAGGATGCCGACGGGGAGGAGCTTCTTCTTCGTGGCGGTGTTCATGACGAGCCCTCGCGCGCCGCGGCCGCAACGCCGCCGGCGGCGTAGCGGACGATCGTCGCCTGCAGGGCCTCGGCATCCGACGTCGAGAGCGGACCCACCTGCCCGTTCAGGGTGTGCACCAGCACGCCGACGCAGAGCTGGAGCAGCATGCGCGCCCGCTCGGGCTCGACCTCGGGCAGCGCCCGGACCAGGGCCGCGCAGAAGCGCTCGTTCACGGGACCGAAGAGCTCGCCCCGCAACGCGGCGACGATCTCCGGCGGATCGATCCAGAGCCGCGTGACCACGTGTCGCAGCCAATCCCGATCGCGGTCCGAGACCTGGGCCGCCCGCTCGAAGGCGGGGCGGACGAAGGCGTCGAGCACCTGCTCGGCGGTCGGCGAGCCGGGCCGCGCATCGAGGGCATCGAGGAGCTCGAGCCTGCGGCGGTTGATGGGCTCGACCCTCCGGCGCAGGGTGGCGCCGAGCAGCTCCAGCTTCGAGCCGAAGTGGTAGTTGGCGGCGGAGACGGCGGCGCCGGCGGCCTGGGTCACCGCCCGCATCGAGGTGCCCTCGAAGCCCCGCTCGGCGAACAGGCGCTCGGCGGCGTCCAGGAGCCGCTCCTTGGTGTCCGCGGCCCCGGCGGGCGGCCAATCGGAGCCCCGCTCGGAGGCGGAAGGGGCATTCGGGGCGGCGGATTCGCGCACGTCTGACCTCGGTGGGAGAAGCGTTCGGACGTGGGCGCGCTCGAACAGTCGTTCCAAACATACGTTCGAAACCCGATGGCGTCAACGGCGCCCATCCGAGGCCAAGAGTGCCCATCCGAGTCGGACGCGACCGGCTCCTCCCGACTCAGCCGTGGACCCAGACCGAGACCACGGCCAGGCCCCCGACGAGGCAGCCGAAGAATGCGAGCGCTCCCCCGCCCGCCCCCACGAGGCAGGGCGGCAGCACCCACTCCAGGTCGCCGGCGGGCAGCAGGCGGTGGTGGGCGAAGGGCTGGACCCACCAGCGCCGGGGCAGCCGTCCGGCCCGGAGCAGACAGGTCCGCAGCCGGACGTGGTAGACGAACGCGGCCGGCACCCCGATCGCCAGCCCCAGGACCGCGCAGAGCCCGGCCACCTGGATCAGCACGGTCCAGGGCACCCAGGCGAACGCCGCCAGAGCCCCGAGCAGGAGTGCGACGACGACGACCTCGAGCACACCCTCTGGATCGGCGGCGCTACGCGGGGACTGAAGCCGGGGCCCTGCGGAGCGCCGGGGCCACCAGCGGGGACGCTTCTGTCATACTGCCTCCGCGCCAGGAGCCTCACTGCATGTCCGCCCCTCCGGAATCCCGCGGCTCCTTCGCCGGCGCCTGGCTGCGTCGCCTGGGCCCGTGGGTGCTGGCCGCGGCCATCCTCTACTGGATCTTCTCGCTGGTGCCGGTGGACAAGGCCTGGACCGCCGCTGCCGGCGCCGATCTGCGGCTCTTCGTGCCCGCCACCCTGGCGGCGGTGACCTACTGGTTCCTGCTCGAGTCCCGGGCCTTCGCGTACCTGTTCAGCCGCTTCAATGCTCCCTTGCCCTGGGGAGAGGCGCGGTCCCTGCGCGGCATGACCTATCTGCTCACGCCGATCAACTGGAACCTGGGCAATGCTGCGATGATCGTGCACCTTCGCGTCACCAAGGGCGTGAGCGCCCTGGCGGCGACCAGCTCCCTGTTCTTCTACGCGAGCCTCGACACCGTGGTTCTGGCCAGCCTGGTGTTTGCCGGAGCCGTTGCCCTGCCCGCGACGCCGACCACGGAATCGATGATGCGGATCGCCGGCACCGTCGTCGCCACCCAGGTCCTCTTCCTGGCCGTCCTGGTCTCCGGGCGGCCCGCCTGGCGACCGCTCGCGTGGCTGCGGGAGCGGCGCATCTTCGCGAGCTTCACACGGGCACGGCCGCGGGACCTCGGCGTGCTGGCCTCGATCCGCAGTGCCTACTTCGCGGGCTTCATCGTCTTCTTCTGGCTCGGCGCCCGCGCCTTCCAGATCGACCTGCCCTTCGCCTTCGCTGCCGCCGTGACGCCCCTCGTGATGGTGGCGGGCGCACTGCCGATCACGCCGGCGGGCCTGGGCACCCAGCAGGCGGCCATGCTCTTCTTCTTCGAAGCCTACGGGGACCAAGGCGCCGTGCTCGCCTTCGGCCTGGCCTTTCCCGCGGCGCTGATCCTCGCGCGCCTGCCCATCGGCTTCCTGTACGCGCGGGAGCTCGCGTCCTTCCGCCGGTTGATCGCAGGCAATGACGCGTCGTAGCCGGGAAGAGAGGTCGCCCTCCGCCCAACGCCCCCTAGCCCATGCTTCGAATCGGCTGGAACCCAACCAGGGCGTCGCGATCTCCGCCGCTGCCGAGCCCGTGGCCCGGCAACACCTGATCGAATCGGCCCAGGTCGTCGTGGAGCGCCATGTAGTTCAGCACCACCGCCTCGGCCAGCAGGTCGACGTTGCTCGCGACGCGGGTCGCGCTCGTCTCGACCGAGCCGTTCGGGCGGTAGTAGCCGATCTGCTGGCGAGTCGGATCGGTGATCTGCGGGCGCCCGTTCGGGTCGTACACGAGCATGAACGTGGAGGCGGTCGACGAGTTGTCACCCCGCCAGCCGAACTTGCCGCGGCCGTCGCCGGAGTTGTCGATCTCGCCGTCGCCGTCCACGCTCCCGTCGCTGAACACGTAGAGCACCAGCGGCTGGGCGCGTCGGGCCGCGTACTCGAGCATCGCGCCCATCTGGACGCCGGCCTCGAAGTCGCGCACCTCGCCGGTGGCCCGGGTGCCGTCGTGGTAGTCGTAGCCTCCCGACTCGATCGTGGCGCAGCCGGCGAAGCCGTTCACCGTCAGCTTCATGGCCGCAGCGGCCTTCCGGTTCTTCGAGGAGTTCAGCTCGTTATCGGTGAAGATGCTGTTGCCGGCACCCACGATGTCCACGTCCTGGGTCGGATCGAGGAGGTTCGGGTCTCCGTAGCGGCTCACCAGATCGGCGCTCTGGGTGTAGGCGCAGGAGATCAGGTCCTTCACCACCTGGTCCTCGGTCATCGTCTGCACGCGAAGGTTCGAGAGGCTCTCGATCGTGCCCATCACCGAAGCCGCGGCCTCCTCGTCGAGCAGGTCGACGAGCTTACCGGTGTCGACCAGGCCGCGGGCGTCGTCCTCGTCGGAGACCTTCGTCGGCCGCTTCGCCGGGTCGTACATCGACATCGGAGACTGGGAGCGGCCCCCGGAGTCGGAGCTCCGGGAGCCGATGAGGGTAACGAGGTCGCCGTCGGCTCCGGCCTTGTTGATGCCGAACATTGGATTGTGGGGATTGTTCCCCGTGTCGTTGTCCGAGCGCGCTGCGAAGACGACGCCGTTGACGTTGGCCCGGGTGGCCGCGGAGGTCTTCGACTGGATGCCGCGCAGGAACGGACTGTCCACGTGGAACAGCAGGCCGAGCTCGTTGTTCACCTGGGCCGGATCCGTCGGAAACATGCTCGAGGGAAGCCCCTGCTTCTCGTAGCCCTCCGGATCGAGGGGATCGAGCTGGCCGCCGGGCCCGCCAACGATCACGTTCGAGCCGCTGGTGTTGGCGCCACCGCCCAGGTCCATGGTGATGAACGGGATCAGCCCGGCGCCGCCGGCGGCGATTCCGCACTCCGCCGCCGCCTGGGCAGCGGCCGGGCCGCTGCCCAGCAGGCCCAGCAGGCTCGGCGCCGCCGCGAAGGCGGCCCCGGCGATCAGACCCTGGCCGAGGAAGTCCCGGCGGGTCACCAGCTTGTGGTCCGGCGGCCGCTGCAGCTCTCGGGCGCTCGTCTCGCCCCGGCGTGCCGTGGATTCGCTCATGTTCCCATCTCCCGTCCCCTCGAGGTTTCGCTTCGGTTCTCCGTGCCTAGTGGAAGAGCACCGGTCCGCTGCTGATCACCGCCGTACAGGCCGCCTTGACCACGCTCTGGGTGTGCTCCCGGTCGCAGGCAGCCGGGCTCGTGCACTCCGTCGTCAGGTCGTCGATGAGCTGCACCAGGTGGGGTCGCGTCTGTGCGGTGTCCGGCTGGTCGGCCAGCCCGGTGCCGTAGAAGCGCTCCACCAGCCGATCCGCGATCAGCTGCTTGGCGCTCGGGTCCTGGAAGGCCGTGAACGTGTCGGCGCCGAACCTGAACCCGGTGCCGAACAGGTTCTCCCGGAGCGTCCTGCTCTCGACCATCCGGTCGCAGTATTCGATGCCCAGCTTGAAGGCACCGACCTGGTGCGCCGACACGAAGCCGCGGAGATCGTTGCTCCCCGGCAGCTGCTGGGTGAGGCCCTCGAAGGTGCGCTCCACGCTGCCGGTGTCCTTCGGAACGCCCGTCAGCACCGACATGGTGTCGTTGATCTGGTCGAAGTTCCGCAGGCCCGTCTCCGGACTCACCTCGGTCGTGAAGCCGCCGGGCACCACCGGTGCGTCGTTGTCGATCACGACGTCGGTGTTGTCCCCGAGGACCTCGAAGGCGATCGAGAAGACGTCGTTCGCCGGACCCTGATCCTTCGCGATCACCGAACCCAGGCTCGAGAGCGCCTGCGGCGACTGGCTCGCGACCGTGTCGATGGAGCGGAACGCCTGTCCCGCCACCGGCACCTGGCCGTTCACCATGATGCGGAGGTTCCGGATCGCGATCCCCGCACCCGTCGGGCCCACGTAGGTGGGATGGCTGAACAGGTAGCTGAAGGGATCGTAGTCGCTGACCGTCATCTCGATCACACTGCCGGCCTGGCCCGTCCACTGGGAGACGTCGAAGCGCAGCAGGAACCGCTCCTCGAAGCCTGCCAGGGCGTGGCTCAGGATCTCCGCCGGCGTGAGGGCCCGCTCGTGGATGGCGGCGAAGTACACCTTGCCCTTCCACAGGCGGTTGTTCGTGAGCTCGTTGCCGATCGCGAACCGGTAGCTCGGGTTCCAGTTGTCGAGCGTGCCGCCGCCGTTGCGGTCGACATCGTCGGTCCACACGCCGTTCACGTAGACCCGGCGACCGTTGGTCTGGTCGAAGGTCATCACGACGTGCTGGAGCTCGGTCGCGAGATCCCGATCGTCGTCGTCCGTGTAGAGCGTCGGCGTACCATTACTGCTGATGCCCGATGCCCGGCTGCGGTTGCGCGCCGCGTACTGGTAGTTCTGCTGCCCGAGCATGAAGTTCCGGTTGTAGGGATCCACCGAGTAGGTGAGGATCCGCGCCGGACCTCGCTGGTCGATCTTCTCGGGGAAGACCCACGCTTCGATCGAGTACTCCTGGGTCCCGGTCGTCGGGTCTGCCAGCTCGTCGTAGAGCTTGCGGCTCAGCATCTGGCTGGCAACCGCCCGCCCGCTCTTGATCTCGATGCCGCCACCACCGAGCCAGTCGACACCAGCCAGGCTGAGGTCGAGGGCGGGCATCACGCCACTGGTGTCGCGGGCGATGTTGCCGGTGCCTTCCTTGAACTCCCAGCGCGCGATCACCGCGTCGTCGTAGCGGAGGTTGCCGCCCCCCTCGACGCCGTCGGCCATCGTCTGCTGGCCGCTGGTGACGCTCTGCTGTCCGCCGCCGTTGCCGGTGTTGCCCACCAGCACGGCCCACATGGCGATGGCCGCCCGCATGGTCTCGGCGTCGTCGGCACAGTCACCCCAGCAGAAGTGGCCGTCTGCCAGGCGCTGGACCAGCCGCGAGGCATAGGGCTGGGTGAGGTTCACCTTCTGGGTGAGGTAGGTCGCGCGATAGGCGCTGGTCGGGTCCGGATGGGCGATGTCCGGCCGCCCGATCCCCGTGCTGCCGTCGTGGCAGCTCGCGCAGTACTGCGTGTTGAGGGGGTGCACGGTCTGGCTGAAGGCGTCGATCATGGCCTGCTCGACCGGATCCACACCACCCCCGGAGCCGCCGCCGGTGTTCCCACCACCCGTGTTGCCGCCGCCGGCGTTCCCACCGCCCGTGTTGCCGCTGCCGGAGCCGCTGCCGGAACCGGAGCCGCCTCCGGTTCCGCCGTTGCCGCCCACGGCTCCGCCGTTGCCACCGCTGGCCGTCGGGCCCGGGGGCGGGAAGCTCACCGGGTCCGGGCAGAGCTGTCGCATGCCGCGCTTGCCCTTGCGCTTCCTCTGCACCGGGATCGGGTCCGAGAACTGGTTGGCCGCCGCGAGGCGCACGAAGCAGGGAACCGCCGCCGGCCGGATGTCGGTCCAGCTGAAGCGGCCCGAGGCGTCGGCGGTCACGGTCTGCAGCAGGGCGTCCGTTTCGGCGTCGCGGATCTCGACGTCCTGATTGGCGAGCGCATGGTCGCCGACGACCATCAGGTCGTGGCGCTTTCGCTTCATCCGCTTGAGCACCGCCGAGCCCTGCAGGAGGGTCGGACTGCCGTTGCCGCACTGGAGCACCGAATTGGTCACCGGGGTGCGCAGGCCGAGGTTGGCTCCGCTCCGCACCTGCACCTCACAGGGTGCCTGGATCGGCAGGAGGCACTCGCGAATGACCCGGCGCCGCTTCTTCCCGCGGCGTCGCTTGATCGTGCGGCACTGGCCGGTCGTGAAGGTGCCGTCTGCGGCCGCGATGACGGTGCCGACCACGAGCCCCGTGTCGGCGTCGATGATCTCGACGGTCGAGCCCGCCGAGGCACCGGCTCCGGTCACGACGAGTTGGCCCTTCCAGGTGTCCCACCAGGTCGCGTCGGAGATCCCGAAGCCGCTGGCAACTCCCTGGATCGCGATCTTCACGGTCTCCTGGTCCGACATCGCCGGGATGCCGTCGTCGGTGACGGTGAAGGTGACGACCACGCTGCCCGTGTTCGTGGCACCCGGCGTCCAGCTGAACATCGAGGTGCCGTCACCGTTGTCGGTGAAGCTCGCGCCCGCCGGAACGCCGGAGGCCGTGAAGCCGAGGCCGTTGCCGTCCACGTCCGTGGCCAATACCGAGAAGCTCAGGGTCTGACCGGGCAAGACCGTGCGGTCGCCGACCATCACGATCGTGGGCGCGTTGTTCACCAGACCGACGGCGACGGTCACCGTCTCCGAGGCGGTCTGGACGGGGCTGCCGGCATCGGTGGCCGTGATGGTCATCGTGTGACTTCCGACGTCCGCCGCACCCGGGGTCCAGCTGAAGTTGCCCGTGCCGTCCCCATTGTCCACGAAGCTCGAGCCAGCCGGGGCGCCGCTCACCGCGCAGGAGACGGCGTCGCCGTCGGGATCGGTGGCGCTCACCTGGAAGGCGACCAGCTGGTTCGTGTTGGCCGCGTGATTGCCGATCGGAGCCACCGTCGGCGGGCGGTTCACGTCGCCCACCGTGATCGTCAGGGTCTCCTGATCCTGGGCGACGGGAGCGCCGTCGTCGGTGGCCGAGATCGTGATGGCGTAGTTCCCGGCCTCGCCGAAGCCCGGGGTCCAGGCCAGGGTGCCGGTGCCGTCGCCGTTGTCCTGGAGCGCGGCGCCCAGCGGGGCGTTGGCGAGCTGGAGGACGAGCCCGTTTCCGTCCGGATCGGTGGCGCTCACCGCGAACTGCAGGAGCTCGCCCTCGTTCACCGAACGGTCTCCGATGGCCGCGAGCACCGGCGGACGGTTGACGTCGCCCACGGTGATCGTGATGGATTCGGTGGCGTTCAGGACCGGCGTTCCGCCGTCCATCGCGGTGAAGCTCACCACGTGGTTGCCGCTCTGGGCGAAACCCGGCGTCCAGGCGAAGCTTCCGGTGCCGTTGCCCGCGTCCGTGAAGGTCGCGCCCTGGGGCAGCCCGGAGGCCTGGAGCGTCAGCGCGTCGCCGTCCGGATCGCTCGCCATCACGGTGAGCTGGAGGGCGACGCCCTCGTTCACCGTCTGGTTGCCGATCGGCGTGAGGAGCGGCGCCCGATTCACGTCGCCCACCGAGATCGTGATGGTCTCGGAAGCGGTGGCCGGCGGTGCGCCGTCGTCGGTGGCGCTGAAGGTCACGTCGAAGTTGCCCGTCTGGCCGAAGCCCGGCGTCCAGCTGAAGCTGGCGGTGCCGTCGCCGTTGTCGGCGAAGGCGGCGCCGGAAGCCAGATTCGCAGCAGCGAGGCTCAGGCCGTCGCCGTCCGGATCGCTCGCCGAGATGGTCAGGGCCAGCGTGTCGCCTTCGTTCACGCCCTGGTTGCCGATGGGCACGAGCGCCGGCGGGCGGTTCACGTCGCCCACGGTGATCGTGATCGACTCCGCGTCCGAAAGCGGGGGAGTGCCGTTGTCCGCGGCAGTGAAGTTGACGGAGAAGCTGCCGGCCTGGTCGAAGGCGGGCGTCCACGAGAAGGCCGCAGTGCCGTTGCCGGCATCGTTGAAGCTGGCGCCCGTCGGGAGGTTGCCGGCGGTCAGCGTGAGCGGGTCACCGTCCGGGTCGCTGGCAGAGAGGGTGAGGGAGAGCGTGCCGCCCTCGTTCACGCTCTGGTTGCCGATCGGAGCCAGGACCGGTGCCTGGTTCGCGTTGAAGATCGTGATCGACACGGTCTCCATGGCGGTGCCGGAGCCATCGCTCACACTGAAGGTGACGCTGTAGATGTTCGCTTGTCCCACGGCGGGGGTCCAGGCGAAGGAGCCCGTGCCGTCGCCGTTGTCGGTGAAGCTCGCGCCGCTCGGAAGCGGCGTGGCGGTGAGACTGAGGGTGTCGCCGGCATCCGGATCCGTCGCCGTGACCGTGAAGGCCAGGGCCTGGCCCTCGGTGCCCATCTTGGCGCCGATGGCGGCCAGCACCGGCGGCTGGTTGGCGGCGGGACAGAAGAAGCCGTAGTTGCCCGCATCCCAGGCTGCGGATTCGGCGGCTCGCGCGTTGCCGGAGTTCGGCAGCACGGCGGGGAAGCTGCTGTCGTGGCACAGGGTGCACTCGACGAAGAACACGGCGGGGTCGATGAGGTCCGCGTACGGGGTGCCGCGGCCCTGACCGGAGCAGAAGGCGTCCACGGTGGGGCCGAAATCGGAGGAAGCCTGCGCGCCGTCGGCAGTGCCGAAGGACAAGGCCAGGGCCAGGCCCAGCAGGGCCGTGCCGATGCGGCGGCGGAGGAAGGGGAAGCGCGTCATGTGGGACCTCGTGTGGTCGAGGGTTCGCGTCGGAGGCTTGCAGCGGGCTCGGCTGGGTCGATCAATCACCCATGCACCAGGTGGCGACCTCGGCGAAAACGCGCCTCATGCTGCGACCGCCCGTCTCGAAGACGTCGGCGATGCGCTCCACCTCGTCCCGATCCTCTTGCGAGCTCACGGGACGGAGGCAGAGTTGGCTGAAGACCTTCTCCACCTGGCAGACGGCGAACTGCCGACTGCCGGCCAGCTCCTGGCCGAGACTCTTGGGTCCCCTCCCCTCTCCCGTACCGGCTCCCCATCCGACCGCGGCGTTCGGTCCGTGACGCCAGTAGTTCGTCCAGCTGTCGTCCGGCGTGACGTAGCCGAACGGGAAGCTGCTGGCGTTGACGAAGTACTTGGCCTGCACCTCGCCCGGCGTGTAGACGACCCGCCCCGCGTCGGCGTCCCACTCGAAGTAGGCGAATGCCTGGGCGAGCGGATCCATGCCGGTGTGACAGCCGGAGCAGTTGTTCAGGAAGACAGAGCTGTCGCCGCCGGGCGAGCGCGAGATGTCCTGGCGGATGCGGTCCGTCGGACGGGTCGTGTCCTTCAGGCCCTCGAGATCCGTGCACAGGAAGTTCATCGCAGCGAAGCGGAGCATTCGTCGGTTGGTGCCGGCCCGGAAGAAGGCCTCGCCGGCGGCGCGGGTGGTCATCACGCCGGCGGTCGCCGAGCTCGGCAGCTGGGAGCCGGGAAGGCCTGACTGGGACACCGCCATCAGCACGCCGGGATTCGACAGGTCGGCGCCGGAACCCTCGAGGGCTTCGTAGTGGCGGTTGTCGTCGTGGGCGTAGGGAACCTCGACGACGCCAGGGGACCCGATGTAGACCATGTCCGCGGAGAGCACCCGGTCGAAGGGCACCTCGTCCCGGATCATCCCGATCGCCGTGGCGGAGTAGTCGTTGAGCGGCGCGAAGACCGTCTGCGCCTCGTTCGTCCAGGGCGTGACGAAGTTCTTCAGCGTCGAGGAGTAGAAGAGCGGATTCTCCATCGCGCGATAGGCGGCCTGTGCGGGCTGGCCCGCCTGGATGGCGTCCTGCATCTCCTGGAGAACGTCGTCCGCCGGAGGCACGCCCGCGAGGCGGTCGTGCATGCGCCGCGCCTGGTCGCGGGCTCCCGCCCAGGATGCCGGGGAAGTGAACAACAGACATGCTCCCGCCAACAGCAGGACCACGGCTCGCCCTCCCCAGCGACGCCCCGGTTGGAAGAAATCCGGCTTGACCATGGTGTCTCCCGCGAACCCGACGAAAACATGAAGCTCGTCTTCAGGGACGCAGTGATCCCATCGACCACGCCTTCGAGGCCGCTGGTGAGCCAACTCACGGCGACTGGCCGGACGCAACGCGGCAGACAAGCCGCAGGTGTCAGGCAGGCGAGGGCCGCAGGCGTGGGCCGCGGCGGGAGATGCCACGCGGCCGGAATTCGGTGACGTCCGACACGTCCCGGATTCGCGCCTACTTCCAGCTGGTGGTGTTGTGGCAGATCTCGCAGATGTCCGGTGACGGGATGTGCCCCGGGTGCTTCCCCGTAGCCAGGACGCCATTGTGGCAGGTGAAGCACCCGCTCGTGATACCGGTGTGATCCATGACGCCGCGTCGGAAGTCCACCGTGTCGTGGCAGGCCTCACAGCGGTTGTGGGTCGGGATGTGGTTCCGGTCCTTGCCCGGCGCCCTTCGACCGTCATGGCAGCTGGTACAGCCGTTCTTGATTCCGGTGTGGTTCATCCGCGCGCTGGCGAAGCGCACCACGTCGTGGCAGTCCTCGCAGCGATTCGACGTGGGCAGGTGGTCGCGGGTCTTGCCTGTTGTGCGGGACCCGTTGTGACAGCTGAAGCAGGCGCCGGTGATGCCCACGTGGTCGAAGCGGGCCCGCCGCCAGGTGAAGGTGGTGTGGCAGTCCTCGCAGCGATTCGACGTGGGCAGGTGGGCGGCGTACTTGCCCTCGGCCCAGGCCCCGTTGTGGCAGGCGCCGCAGGGATCCGTCACGTCCATGTGATCGAAGCGGGCGTGGCTCCAGGTGGCCGTCGTGTGGCAGTCGTCGCAGCGATCCGAGCTCGGCACGTGGTTCGCCGGCTTGCGGGTCCAGCCGGAGAGCCCCGCCCCACCGTGGCACGCGACGCAGGCGTCCGGCGTCGCGCCGAACTCGCCGCCCGGGTGGCAGCTCTCGCAGGCCGCCCGGGCGTGTCCCCCGGTCAGGGGGAAGCCCGTCGTCCAGTGGTCGAAGTCCTCGTAGTCCACCGGTTGGGTCGCGGCCGGTGCCGCCAGGAGCAGGACGAGCGCCAGCGCCCCGAGGGCCCGATGCGGTCCTGTGCGCCCGGTCGCAGTCATGTCCGTCCTTCCGATCCCGTCCGCGCCCTGGGGCGGCGGGGCCCCGGCACGAACCGGCAGCTACCCGGCCCGGGGCCTCAATTCTCCTACTCGTCCGATCGATGGAAGAACTTGTGACGTCTGACACACCGGCCCGAGCCGGCCCGTCGATGGACACCACGGGTGAGACCCGTGGCGTCGAGGAGTGCCCGTTGCTGGCTGCACACAGGAGAGGAGGCGATGGCCGGCCCTGGCGCACGGGTGTGCGGGCCGTGGCGCTGCTCCTCCTCCTCGCGCCGCTGGCCGCCGACGCCCAGACGGCTCGGGGGCGCCTGCTCCGGGGCCTGGAGTTCGCTTCGGGCGGCCGCGAGATCCACGTCCGCATGGGCGTCCCGGTGCGCTACGTGCGGCACGCCCCGGCCGGCGCCAGCGATCGGTTCGAGGTCGAGCTGACACCCCTCGCCCAGGATCGGGTCGACCTGCTGTCCGAGCGCGGCGACGAGGCCCTGCGGGCGCCCGCCGCCGCCGGCAGCCCGCTGCGGGAGGTGCGCTACCAGGGCGGACGACGGCGCGAAGCCCGCTTGGAGCTGCGCTTCACCGAGACCGTGCGCATCGACGTCCGGCAGGGCTCGGACCTGCGCAGCCTCGTGGTGACCGTGGAGAAGCGTCGCCCTCGGCGAAAGCCGGCTCCGAGCCCGGAGCCCGCACCGGTCCCGGCCCCCGTCGCGCCGGAGCCCGAACCGCCCGCGATGACAGCGACACCGGACGCGCCGGACGCACTCCGCCATCCCTACGCGATCCAGCTCCACGCCGGCCCCGCGGCGGAACCCCTGCCCGACGTTCCCGACGGTCTGTTCAGCGCGGGCCTACAGCTCTACGAGGTGCCCCTCGAACGCGATGGCGAGGCCTGGCGTCGCCTTCGGGTGGGCTTCTTTGCCGACGAGGCCGAGGCCCAGGCAATGCGAGACCGCGTCGCCACCACCTTCCACGATGCGTGGGTCGTCCGCGCGACCCCCGAGGAGAGGGGAGCGGCTCCGCGAGCGAAGACCCACGCGGAGCGGGCGACGCCGCGAGCGGACGGCGTCGGCGACCGGCAAGCGGCTCCGCGTGCGGCCGCGCCGGAGACCCGCGAAGCCGCGGCACGAGAAGACACGGCCGAGATCCTGCCCGCCCCGTCGCCACCGGTTCCCGCGGCTCCGCTCCCGGCCGAGGACGCGGAGCTCGTGGCCCGCCTGCTGGGGGAGGGCCACGACGCGCTGGCCGCCGGCGAGCAGGAGCGTGCGGTCCAGCTCTTCACCAAGGTGCTCGCCTTCCCCGAGAACCCTTCCACCCCCGAAGCCCTCGAGTGGCTCGGCCTCGCCCGCGAGCGCAAGGGCCAGCTCGCCCACGCCCAGGCCGAGTACCAGGCCTATCTGGAGCGGTATCCGGAGGGCGAAGGCGCCGTCCGTGTGCGGCAGCGCCTCGACGCGTTGCTCACCGCCCGTTCCGAGCCCACGCCGGCACTCCGCCCGGCGGCCACGACCCGGCGCGCCAGCGACTTCGACGTCTTCGGCAGCGTCGCCACCGCCTACCGCCGCGACGAGCGAGAGGCCCGCGGCCTTGGCGACTTCCTCGTGGACTCGGCGTTCTTCAGCGACGTCTTCGTCGGGAGCCGCTGGCAGAGCGAGCGTTGGGACGTGCGCGGCGAGATGTCCGGAACCCACCTCTACGACTTCATCGACGACGACACGGACTGGCGGGCGAACACCCTCTTCCTCGAAGCCCTCGGCCGCGGCCAGCCCTGGGGCTTCGGGGTGGGGCGGCTGCCGGGCAACCGGGCCGGGGTGATCGGCCGCATGGACGGCGTGCGCCTGAGCTACGAGCTGCAGCCCGGCTGGCGCCTTGGCAGCGTCGCAGGCTTCCCGGTCGACCCCTTCCTGCAGTCGACCCCGGACACGGATCGCCAGCTCTTCGGGCTGAGCCTGGAGACCCTCGAGCTCGTGGAGGGCGTGGACGTCGAGCTCTTCGCCATCCAGCAATGGGCGGAAGGCCTCACCGATCGAAGCGCGGTCGGCGCGGAGCTTCGCTATGCGGCGGAGGGGCGCTTCCTCGCCGGCCTGTTCGACTACGACCTCCACTTCGGCGCCCTGAATACGGCCTTCTTGATCGGGAACCTGCAGCTGCGCCCGGACACGGACCTGAACGTCCTCCTCGATTGGCGGCGCCTGCCCACCCTGGAGACGCGCAACGCGCTGCTCGGGCAGCCCGACGACTCCCTCGACGACCTGAGGGATCGGCTGGGCGTGGGCGATCTCGAGTCCCTGGCCGAGGACCGCACGGCCCGCTCGCGGTCGGCCAGCCTCGGACTCACCCACCGACTCAACGAGCGCTTCCAGGTGTCCGGCGACCTCACGCTCTCGGACCTCTCGGGCACGCCGGCCTCCGGGGGCATCGAGGCCTTCGAGGGCACCGGTCGGCAGCTCTCGAGCTACCTCCAGGTGACCGGTACCGAACTCCTGCTGGCGGGCGACGTGGGCACCCTCGGCCTTCGCTGGGTGGACGCCCGGGAGATCGACGTGGTCGGCCTGCTGTGGAGCTGGCGATCGCCCCTGTGGCGACGCTTCCGCCTGAACCCGCTCCTCGATCTCGAGTGGCGGAGCCCGGACCGGGGCGGGCGCGTGTTCACCGTGCGCCCCGGGCTGCGGGTGGACATGACCCTGGGCCGGCTGACCCTCGACGCGGAGGGTCACTACATCTGGTCCGACGGCGCGCGCTTCCCGGGCGTCGAGGACGAGCAGGGCTACACGCTGCTGCTCGGCGTCCGATACGACTACTGAAGACCTCCTACGCAGGGGTTTGCGTGATCGCGCTCACCTCTTCGTGGGCAGGATCCCGCGATGGAGCACCCGTGAGCAGCTTCGAGGCAGCTTGGCTCCCGCCGGTGGCGCTCTACGGCGTCCCCCTCCTGTTGGGGTTGTCCCTCTATTTCCGCGGGCGCAGACGGAAGGAGCGCCGGGCCCTCCATGACCTGCGCCGGAGCCGAGACATCGGTCTCGACGAGCCGGTGTCCATGCATCCGGTCATCAACGGCAACCGCTGTATGGGTTGCGGCGTCTGCGTGGACGCCTGCCCCCACGGCGACGTCCTCGGGGTGATCGGCGGTCAGGCGGAGCTCGTCAACCCGACGGAGTGCATCGGTCACGGCGCTTGCACGGCGTCGTGCCCCACGGACGCGATCCGTCTCGTCGTCGGGAGCGAGCGGCGCGGCGTCAACGTCCCCGTGCTCGGCCCGGACTTCCAGACCAACGTGCCGGGCGTCTTCGTCGCCGGCGAGCTCGGCGGGATGGGCCTGATCCGCAACGCGATCGAGCAGGGACGCCAGGCGGTGGAGTCGATCGCGAAGCTGCCGGGGGTGGGCAGCGACGATGACCTGCTCGACACGGTGATCGTCGGCGCCGGCCCGGCGGGCTTCGGCGCTTCGCTCACAGCGCTCCAGACGGGCCTGCGCTTCGTCACCCTCGAGCAGGAGAAGCTCGGCGGCTCCCTCGTCCACCATCCGCGGGGCAAGATCATCGTGACCCACCCGGTCGAGGTGCCGCTGGTCGGCGCCGTGGACATGCGCGAGACCCACAAGGAGGAGCTCCTCTCCTTCTGGGAGCGCGTGCGACGGGAGAAGGGCCTTCGCGTCCGCGAGAACGAGCGGGTCGAGGCGGTCGCCCGGCGCTCGGACGGGACCTTCGAGGTGCAGACGACGCGCGCGACCTACGAGACCCGCAGCGTGCTCCTCGCCGTGGGCCGGCGCGGCACGCCCCGCAAGCTCGAAGTGCCGGGCGAGGAGACGAGCAAGGTCGTGTACTCGCTCTCGGACCCGCGCCAGTACAGCGGGAAGAAGGTGATCGTGGTCGGCGGTGGCGACAGCGCGCTCGAGGCGGCGGCTTCCCTCGCGAAGGAGAAGGGCACGCAGGTGATCCTGGTCCATCGCGGCGAAGGCTTCCCGCGGAGCTGCGCCCGCAGCCGCGAGCTGGTGGAGGAGGCGGCCTGCGCTCATGGCCTCGAGGTCTGGCTGCACAGCCAGGTCCGCGAGATCCGGCCCGACGCGGTGGTCGTCTCGACCGGGGACGGAACCCGGGAGGTCCCGAACGACGCGGTGTTGGTGTGCGCCGGCGGCATCCTGCCGAACGACTTCCTGCTCAAGATCGGCGTCGAGATCGAGACCAAATTCGGGACCCCGGTGAACGCATGAAGCGGATCGGTTGGACGCTCGCCCTGTGGCTGGCGGGCGCGGCCCTGCTGCCCGCGCCGAGCCTGGCCGCCTCGATCGAAGACGTGCAGATGGCGATCCGCACCCGGGACTTCGCCCTCGCGGCCCGCCTGTGCGACGAACTGGCCCGAGCCGGCGTGCCCGAAGCCCAGTACCAGATGGGCGTGCTGCTTCGCTCGGGGCGCGGAGTGGAGAAGGACCTGGCCAAGGCGCGCCATTGGCTCGGGCGTGCCGCCCTGGCTGGCCACGCCCCCGCCCAGTACCAGCTCGCCCAGCTCTATCGCAACGGCTGGGGCGGGCCGGCGGATCCCGATCGCGCCCGGGCCTGGCTCTCGGCGGCGGCAGCCCTCGGTCACGAGCCGGCCGCGCGGGCCCTGGAGGCGGCGGAGGCCGCCGGCGGCGTGACGAGCGCGCGGGATGCGGGCCCCGAGGAGGACGCCAACGAGCGTCTGGAGCGGGCCCTGCGGAGCCGGGACGTGACCGCGGCCCGCGCCGCCCTCGGCGCCGGCGCCGACCCGAACGGGGCCGATGCGACCGGTGCGCCGCTCCTCCACCTGGCGGTCGGCCTGGACGCGCCGGCGGTGGCGGAGCTGTTGCTGGCGGCCGGAGCGCGGGTCGACGCGGTCGGGCGGGACGACGAGACCGCCCTGCACCTCGCTGTACGCACGGGAGGCGACGCGGTGCTTCCCCTCCTGCTCGCCGCGGGCGCCCCTCCGGACGCGAAGGACGCCCTGGGCGCGACGCCCCTGCACCTGGCGGCCCGGCGCGGGAGCCGCTCGGCGACGACGCAGCTGCTAGGCGCAGGCGCCTCGGCGGACGCGCGAGACGAAGCCGGCCGGAGCCCCCTCGACCTCGCCCGGGCGGCGGACCACGGAGCCGCGGCCGCGACGCTGCTTGCGGCCGGCGCCTCGGAGAGGACGCGACCGGCACCGGCACGCCGATCGGCGCGCTGGATCGCCGAGCAGCCGGCTCCCGAGGCGGGCTGGACGCCGCTGATGGCGGCGGCCTGGCGCGGCGAGGACGCGTTGGTGGAATCCCTGGTGCGTGCGGGAGCAGCCGTCAACGAGCGGGGCCCGGACGCGCACACCGCGCTCACCCGGGCCGCATGGGCCGGGGCCGAGGCGACGGTCGCACGGCTCCTCGCCGCCGGAGCCGACCCGAAGGCGCGCACCGAGGCCGCGGACCGCGGCGCCCTCTCCTGGGCGGCCGCCGAGGGCCACGACGGCGTGGTGGCGCGATTGCTCGTCGCGGGCCTGCCGCCGGACGAGACCGACCAGGCCGGGCGGACGCCCCTCGCCTGGGCCGCCCACGGCGGCCACGGAGAGGTGGTCCGCCGCTTGCTCGCGGCCGGGGCCGACCCCAGCCACGCGGACGCCGAAGGCCTGACACCGCTCGCCCTCGCCCTTCAGGCGGAGAGCGGACCTGCCAGTGCAGCCCTCCTCGAAGCCGGCGTGCGCCCGGACGCCGAGGCACTGTGCCGCGCGGCCTCGCGAAGCGACGGGGGCGCCTTCGGCGTGCTGCTGCGCCACGGCGGCGATCCGAACCTGACCTGCCCCGACGGCCTCTCCGTCCTGGCCGTGGCGGCGACCGGCGGCGATCCGGCCCGGGTCGAGGCACTCCTCGACGATGGCGCCGACCTCACCGCCGCCACCCGGAACGGCGACACGGCGTTGATCCTGGCCGCCGGCCGTGGGCAGCGTGAGATCGTCCGCCTGCTCGCGGAGCGCGGCGCCGACCTCGACCACCGGGGCCACCGCCGCCACACCGCACTGATGCGGGCCGCGGAAGCCGGACACGTCGAGGTCGTCCGCGACCTCCTCGAAGCCGGCGCCGGCCTGCGCACCCGCAATGCCAACGGGGACACCGCCTTGGCCCTCGCCCGCCGCGGCGGCCACGACGCCGTCGCGACCCTCCTCGCCCAGCCCCCCGCCGACGCAAGCTGGCTCGACCGCCTCTAGTCGAGAAACGGTCAGCGGTCGAGGTGGACCTGGGTCCAGTCCTCTTCGTTGTGGCAGCGGGCGCAGTCGCGGCCGAAAGCGCCGCGGTGGATGTCGTCGGCGAAGTGGCAGCTGACGCAGTCGTGGGCCAGCTCGATGGTCTCGGGGGCCGGGGCGACGTGACAGGTCGTGCAGTCGACGCCGTCGTGGGCGCCGTGGAGGGCGAAGTCGGTCGCGTCGTGGTCGAAGCGCCAGACGGGCCAGCCGTTCGGGTTGTGGCACAGGGCGCAGGCCTCGGTGAGACGCTGCTCGTGGGTGTCGTCGGGGCGGTGGCAGGCGACGCAGTCGGTCTCGGCGTCGGCGTAGGCGTGGGTCGCGTGGCAGGCCTCGCAAGCGGCGGTGGCGTGGAGGCCCAGCAGCGGGAAGGCCGTGAGATCGTGGTCGAAGCCCACGGTCTGCGTCCAGGAGCGCTCGTCGTGGCAGGCAGCGCAGTCCTCCCCCTGCTGGCCCCGGTGCACGTCGTCGCTGGCGTGACAGGACTGGCAGTCCCGCCCCACCTCCTCGTCCAGCGCACCGGGATGACAGCTCTCGCAGCGCACGTCCGCGTGCTTGCCGAGGAGAGGCCAGTCCGTGTCGCGATCGTGGTCGAAGCCGATCTTCGCCCAACTCCCCGTGTCGTGACACGCCTGGCAATCCTCCCCGTTGCGCCCGACGTGGACATCGTCGGCGCGATGGCAGGAGACACAGTCCTTCGGTGCCGGGTCATCGTAGAGGTGCCCCTCGTGGCAGGCGCCGCAGGCCACGCCGGCGTGCTTGCCCGTGAGCCGGTACTCCGTGTCCCGGTCGTGGTCGAAGAGGATCGTCTTCCAGTCGAGGGCGTCGTGGCAGTCGCCGCAGCGCGGCCCGAAGCTCGCCGTGTGCACGTCGTCGCTGACGTGACAGGAGGCGCAGTCGGTGGGCGTGTCCTCGTAGCGCTCGTCCGCGTGACAGAGGCGGCAGGCGGTGTCGGCGTGGGCGCCCTCCAGCGGGAAGTCGGTCGTGTCGTGGTCGAACTCGGCCTTCTTCCAGCGGACGTCGTCGTGACAGTCGCCGCAATCCTCACCGAGCCCGCCGCGGTGGACGTCGTCGTCCCGGTGACAATCGATGCACTGGCTGCTCGCCTCCCGATGCTTCTCGCCTTCGGCGTGACAATCGCCGCAGGGCACGGACACGTGGGCACCATGAAGGGGGTAGTCGGTGAGCTCGTGGTCGAAGACCGCCGGGTTCAAGCCCACCACGTCGGCATCGCGGCCCTCGTGATCGGTGTGGCAGTCGCGGCATGGGGTCGCCGCCAGCCCCGGGGCGAGGCCGTGGAAGCCCTCGCCCGCCGTCAGGTCCTCGCCCACCTCCTCGTGACACTCGAGGCACAGCGCGTCCTCGGCGGAGCGGTCGAAGGGCCGGTGGCAGCTCGTGCACTCCTCCTCCACGTCCGCGTGGCCCTCGATCACCGGACCCGGCATGAGCAGGGTCTCCGGATCGACGGCGTGCAGGGTCGCCGGTCGACCGAAGAGCATCACCAGACCCGAGAGGACGAGAAGCGCGTGGCGCATCAGAAGAGGTGCACCGCCACCACGTGGACCGTGGCCGCGGCGAACAGCAGGACCGCCAGGGGTAGATGGATCGCGTGCCACAGGGCGAAGAGCCGCTCCCAGGCGCTGAACTGGGCGACGCGAACCGCCGCGTTCAGGTATTCGAGGAGGGCGCTCTCGAGGAAGGCCATGTCGGCGCGTCCGCTCGCCCGCAGCCCGCGCACACAGCGTCGATGCAGGGCGCGACTGCGGGGGCCTACCGTGAAGAAGCGCAGGAGGGACCCGATCAGCCCCGGCGCCCGATCGAGGGCCCAGCGCTCGTGGGTTTCCAGGACCGGAACGAGCTCCGGCAGCAGGTCGGCGACGCGCTCGACCGCGCCGAAGCCCTCTTCGCGATCCGTCTCGAGCTCCGCCAGCGCGCGCCGCTCGCCGAACAGTCCGCGGTGGATGCGTGCGTAGAGGAAGCGGCCCACGTAGCCGCTCGCCGCCACCAGCAGCATGGAGAGCAGCGCGACGCTGCTGTTGAACGAGCCGAGCTGGAAGTTCGAGTGGAACAGGATCGCCGTGGGCCCGACGATCCCGAGCACCATGTGGGTGCGGAACCAGGAGGCCAGGCCCCGGGCGCCGCCAGCGGCCCGCCGCCGCTTGCGCACCGAGTAGCCGAGTAGCGCCACCAGGCAGGTCAGGCCGACGATGCCCAGCGCGTAGCCCGCTCCCCGCTCCGGCGTCAGGTACATCTCATCGCGAACCGACCAGCCCAGGGCGAGGAGTCCGCCGCAGACCAGCGAGACCAGCCCGATCGTGAGCTCGCGGCGCGGCGCGGCGTGCAGGCGCTCTCGCGCTGCGCGGATCGCGGCATCCTGGTTCGCCCGGGCATCCGCCTCGCGCGTCGCGTCGTCGGGAGCGGCCGTCATCGGAGTCTCTCGTCGGCAGCGGCGTCACACGCCGTCACCCCTGCATCGGCGATCCCGGGTCGCGGGTTGACCCGCGGGTCGCCCGGAGGCGGAAGAGCTACACGCCGTCCTCCCGCGGGTCGTACTCGACCCGCAGGACCTCGAGCTCTCCCGTGCGCCCGTCCGTCACGAAGAGGATGCGACCCTGGCCGACGTACCTCCACTCGGTGCGACGCTCGTCACTACCGAGGTAGAAAGGAACGAAGGCCCAGAAGGTCGGATAGCGGCGATGGGAGGTGGGCCGGCCGAGGGCCGTCCGCACCTCGGCCGTGCCCATGCCCTGCTCCACCAACGCGAAGGGATGGCCGTGAGGGGGCGCGGTATAGGCCGGCTCCCGCTGACGCAGCTCGTCGGCGGCGCGCGGCGTGGGATGGGGTGCACAGCCGACGGCCAGGCTCGCGAGGATCAGCAGGGCCCACGCCTTCACTGGGTGCGCCGCTCCAGGATCTCGTAGAAGCCACCCTCGAGGGCGCCGAACAGCTCCGGCACCTGGGGGTGGCCGATCGGCTCACCGCTGGGATCGGGCTCCAGGTTCTGCTCGGAGACGTAGGCCACGTAGGTGGCCTGATCGTTCTCGGCGAGCAGGTGGTAGTAGGGCTGGTCCTTGCGCGGGCGCACCTTCTCGGGGATCGAGAGCCACCACTCCTCGGTGTGATCGAAGACGGGATCGATGTCGAACACGACACCGCGGAACGAGTAGATGCGATGGCGCACCACCTGGCCGATTCCGTAGCGCGCGACCCGCTGCTCCACGTTGCGAGCGTAGCGGGAGCCCGGTCTGGGAGCCGGCAGGAAGGCCCCCGCGAGACGCAACTCCCGTCGCAACTCCCCGTGCGGGTAGGGGGATCCGGGAAACATGCCGGCGGGGCGAGAATGTGATGGACGTGGGAAAAGTTCCCACGATATGATCCGATGAGTGGGAAACATTCCCTCGTTTCTTCCATCGCTCACAGGAGATCCCCATGACCTTCCGACCCATCCGGCTCGCCCTCCGAGGCGTGCTCGCCGCCGGGGCCCTGGCCCTGGCTCCGGCCGCCTGGGCCCAGACCGCGCTGACGACCGCCGAGGCCCCCCCGGTGGAGATCGACCGGGGCGCCCTCGACTTCCACCAGGTGGCCCCGAAACCCACCGACCCCCCCCTCGTCTACGAGACGGCCCTCGTACTCACGAACACCGGCAACGTCGGCCACCGCGTGATCTGCAAGGCCTTCGACGACGACGGCCAGGCCGTCGGCCGCGCCGCGACCTTCGTGCCCGCCCTGGGCCTGCGCTACCTGCTCGCCTCGGACTTCACGGGTGGTGCGCCCCTGCTCGGCCAGGTGCAGTGCGCCACCCGGACCTCCATCACCGGCTCCGCCTTCCTGCTGGGCGGCGGCGCGGGCATCACCGAGGTTCCGGTGTCCCAGACCCGCTCGCGGCGCAAGCACGCGACCCGCATCCAGTTCCCCGTGGTGTTCACCCAGTAGTCGCCAGGGTTCGGGGCCCGGGAGCCACCACGCGACCCTCCCCTCCTCCCGGGTCCCGCTCTCGCGAGCCGCCGGCGTCGAGCACGCCGGCGGCTCGCGGCCTACTCCGAGCAGTCCCTTCGGTCATCGACCCGGGCCCCGCCTAACGAACCGGCACCGCCTTCACGTCCCCCGGCACCGGCCGGATCCGATCCGCCCCGGGCGTCTTCGGCCGGCGATTCGGAGCGGGCGCCGGGCGCGGGCTCGGAGCGGGCGCGGGCTTCGGTGCCGCCCGCCCTGGTGCCAGCGACGGGGGCTCCGAACGGCCCTGCGGCGGGGCGACCACACCCCCGGGCTGGATCGCCGGCGGCACCGGCGGCGGCTTGGGGGGGGACGGCAGGCGGATGGTCTCGACGGCGACGACCGCGCCATGGTGAAGCCCCTGGACGAGGACGCGGGTGTCCGCCGCCAACGCGGCTGCCGGAGCGGCATCGGGTGCGAGGGCCAGGGCGAAGGAGCCGACCCGCAGGTCCCCTTCGGGCCCTCGTCGGACGAAGCCTTCCACGGACACCCGGGCCAGACCGGCGCGCCGCGCCAGCTCCGCGGGATCCGGGAGCTCGATCCGCGGCCGCCGCAGGGGGCGCCGCTCGACCCGACTCGCGAAGACCACGCCGTCCCCGCCGACCAGGCCGCTCACTTCGACGACGTGACCCACCTCCAGGGCGGCGACCTCGACGGGAAGGCCGCTCCGGCCGTCGACGACGAGGGCGTCGTCCAGGAGCGCGATGCTCCGGCCGTCCACCTGGAGCAGCGCGCCGCCGGCCCGGATCGCCTCGATCGGTCCGGCGGCCGCGAGGATCACGTCGACGCGGGTGGCGTGGAGGGCGCCGTCGCGCTCCCGTGCCTCGAGCCACAGCACCTGCCCGACGCGCAGGACGTCCGTGGAGGCCGAGGCCCCGTGCAGGGCCACCGGCGTCGCCGGGTCGAGGATCACCTCGTGGCCGTTCACGCACAGGCTGCCGAAGCCGGTCAGGGTGCCGAACAGCCCGGTCCCTCCCGGGCCCTCCCGTGTGGCGGAGGCGCCGGTTCCGCCGAGGCCGTCACGCTCGCGGCCGGTACCGCCGATCCCGTCCTCCGGGTCCCCGCGGCCGGTGCCGCCGATCCCATCCTCCGGGTCCCCGCGGCCGGTGCCGCCGATCCCATCCTCCGGATCGCCCCGGCCCGTGCCGCCGATGTCGTCGGAGGTGAGCGCCAGGAGCTCGCCGCCGGGCGCTTCGCAGGCCGCGGACGCGGAGTCGGGCGCCAGGGCCAGCAGCAGCCCGAATGCGGCCGGCGCGAGCCGACGGACGACGCCGAGAGCCATCTCAATCCTCATCGGAGCCGCCCTCGTCGGCGCCGAAGAAGTAGAAGCCCAGGGTGATTCGCCGGCGGCCCCCGCCCGCCTTCCCGTCGCGGCGCTTCAGGGCTCGAGCCCGCCGGTTCACCCGTTGCAGCGCCTCCATCCCCGCTTCCTCGGACAGCCCGAGCAGCTCGTCGGCGGAGCGCTCCGAGAGCCCGCCGTAGTAGACGGCGCGATCCGGCATGAGCGGGCGCTCGCCCCGCAGGTTGTGGGCGGCCGCCGCCAGGTGGTCGCGGGTGTTGCGCCCGAAGAAGAACGCCTGCTCGTCGAAGTCGTCGCTGGGAACGAAGGCGTCGGTCTGCAGATGGACGCGATCCTCCTCGTCCAGACGCGCCACGCCGAGCCGCAACCATTCGTCGAGCACCGCGCGGGGACGGATGTCCGTGCTGACGGACGCGACCAGGGCGTCGAAGCTGCCGCTGGCGCCGCGGCGCGGCAGGGGGATGGGCCGGCCGTCCCCGTCGAGGTAGGCCTCCTCGCTGGTCCAACGAACCGCGATCGCGGCGCCGAGCGGCGCGTGCCGGGCGTGGGGCTCCTTCGGGTCCCCGCCCTCCTCCCGCAGCCGCCGCACGTCCTTGCGGTGGACGCCGGTCAGCAGGCTCACCCGGGCGTCGGTCTGGGCGCGTCCCTCGAGGGGCAGCTCGTCCCGGGCCACCTCCACGTAGACCTCCTTCAGCAGGCGGCTCAGGAGCGGGAACGGCACCTGGTGGTCGAGCAGCAGCCGCACCAGGGGCCGGAGCAGCAGGCGCAGGGCGGCCAGCACCGCAGGGCGCGGACCAGGCTGGGGTACGTCGCCGGGCATAGGCGTGGGAAAATTTACCACATGGAGGAGTGCCCCGGGGGGTGCTCCAGGTGACGCCCGGCCGGGGCCGAGGGTCAGGCCCGGGGCCGAACCAGCAGGGCGAACAGGCCCGTCGCGGCCAGCAGGGGAGCCGTCCAGCCGGCCGCCGCCGGAGAGAGCTGGCCCCCCTGGCCGAGGGAGGCCGCGACGTCGCCCGCCAGGAGGTAGGAGACGCCGATCACGGCGCACAGCACCAGGTTGCGCGCGGCGGACGGCGGGCGTCGCGAGCGCACCGCGACCAGCAGGGCGATGGCCGGGAGCAGCAGGCAGGCCACGGGCCCGGCCAGCTTGCGATGCCACTCGATGCGCAGGGGCAACGCCGGATACCCACTGGCCTGGGCGGCGTGGATCTCCACGGCGAGGCTGTGGGCGGAGTGGTGCATCGGGTCGATCTCCGCGCGGCGAGCCTCGCCGAGCGCATAACGACCAGGCGGCTCGACGCGCTGGAGCCCCCGCTCGGAGATCAGCACCGCCTCGGCCCCGACCAGCTCCCACTCGCCTCCGCCGACGTGACGCGCCTCCCTCGCGTGGATCCGCGCCGAGGGCAGCCCCGAAGGCCCTACCTCGTACACCACCAGGTCCGGGATTCGCCCCCCGGCGAGGCCGGCGCGGGAGGCGCGCACGAGCTGCCCCTCCATGCGATACCAGGCCTCCGTCCCGCCGCCTTCGGCGCGGTCCTTGATGCGCTCCACCTTGATGCGATCGGCCCAGGCGTTGGTGCGGGTGACGAGGGCGTCGTTGAGCCAGAAGTCGAGTGGAACGATCACGGCGGAGAGGACCAGGACCGGAAGCAGGGCGCGTCCCAGGCGGATGCCGCAGGTCTGCATCGCGAGCAGCTCCCCACGCACGGTGAGGAGACTCACCGTGAGTGCGCTTCCCGCCAGCAGGCCCATCGGCACCACCCGGGAGGCGAGGAGCGGCGTGCGAGCGGCGTAGAAGTGGAAGATCTCCCCGACATCGGCGCGGTGTCGCGCGAACCACTCGAGACGTTCGAGCACGTCGATCAGGAAGTAGGCGACGAAGAGTGCGCCGAAGGAGAGCACCGCCGCGCTCGCGTACACGCCGAGCACGTAGCGGTCGAGCACGTAGCGCACCCCGACCGGCCGCTTCATGGCGTCGGCGCTCGAAGGCGCCGTCCGATCGGGCTCCTCGTCGAAGGGATCTCGCGCGAGCCGGGCCAGCAGCAGCGCGAGCAGCAGCAGGACCACCCCGGGCGGCGTCCACACCGCCAGCGCCACCGGGTTGGAGGGATCGCGGAGCATCGCGTCGGCGAGCTGCACGAGGCCGTAGTAGCCAGCGGTGAGGAAGAGGCCGGCGGCCGCACCGCCCGATCGGGTGAAGCGACGGCTCGCCAGGGCGAGGGGCGCGGCGAGCACCCCGAGCAGGAGTGCCGCCATGGGATGGGCGAAGCGCCGGTGCAGCTCGGCCTGGACACGCCGCGGGTCGGGACCCCCGACGGTCGGCTCGAAGCGGGCCAGCGCCCCGGTGGAGAGGGCCGCCAGCTCGTCGCCCGGCGCCTCCTCCTCCGAGAGGTGGAGACGCGTCTCGAACTCGTCCACCTCCACGTGCTGGCCGCCGCCGGCCGGCGAGCCGAGCAGCGAGGCGTCCTCGAGGCGCAGCACGAGCTCACCGCGTGCGGCGGTCTCGACCTGGCCCCGCTCCCCGAACACCGCCTCCGCGATGTCCGGCATCCACAGGAGCACCCCGCGCAGGTCCGTGCCGTCCGCCGAGACCTCCCGGGCCAGGAGCTGGCGCTCGCCGAACTCGACGACGCTGCCGGCGCTGATCAGCGCCCCGGGCTGCTCGCGCTGAATGCGATCGAAGGTCGCCTCCAGCGCGGCCCGCGACAGCGGCGCCGCCCACAGGGCCAGCACGGCCGATAGCGCCCAGCCGACGACGGCGACCCCCAGGACCGGGACCACGAGCTGGATCCGCGCCAGCCCGAGGGACTCCATCGCCAGGACCTCCCGGTCGGCCTTCAGACGTCCCAGCGCCACGAGCACCCCGATCATGACGGCGAAGGGCAGAGTCTGCGCAAGGACCGGCACGATCTCGAGGCCCGCGATGCGGGCCACGGCCCCCACTCCGAGGCCGCGGTTCACGATCCAGTCGGCGTAGGCGAGAAGACTCTTGGTCAGGAACGCGACCGAGAGGCCCGCCAGCGCCACGCCCGCCGGAATCGCCACCTCGCGCCGGACCGCCCGGCGCAGGATCCTGCCGAGCCCGGCCTCGCCGGGCCTGCCGCGACGCGGCTCGATCTGTAGCCCCGCTGCCACGTCCGCTATGGTGCCGGCGGCCGGGGCGGGGCGAGACCCTGCCTGCGCGGCCCGCACGGATGGAAAGAGGGAGGGGAAGCGCGCCCGTGAAGGCGATCCTGTTGAGCGCCGGCCAGGGGCGCCGGCTCGCGCGCGCCACCGACGGCGCTCCCAAGTGCCTCGTGCGGATCCATGGAGGTCGCTCCCTCCTCGAGCTGCAGCTGCGCGCCCTCGCCCGCTGCGGGATCGAGCGGGCCGTCGTGATGGTCGGCTACGGCGCCGAGCGCGTCGAGTCGGAGCTCTCGCGGGTGGTGGTGCCGGGGCTCAGCGTCGCCACCGAGTACAACCCCTTTTCCGCAACCTCCGACAACCTGGTCACCGCCTGGCTGGCCCGGGCCGCGATGGACGAGGACTTCCTGCTCCTGAACGGCGACACCCTGTTCGAGGACGGCGTGCTCCAGCGCCTGCTCGCGAGCGCCCGGGCGCCGGTCTCCCTCGCGACCGCCCGCAAGCCCAGCTACGACGACGACGACATGAAGATCGTCCTCGCGCCGGACGGCAGGCTCCGGGCCATCGGCAAGGTGCTGCCGGGCCTCAACCCGGACGGCGAAGCCATCGGCATGACCCTCTTCCAGGGCGAGGGCGTCGACGGCTTCCGTCGGGTGCTCGACGAAATCGTGCGGGCGCCGGAAGCCGGTCGGGCCTGGTACACGTCGGCCCTCGACGGCCTGGCCGGCCGGCTGCGCGTCGAGCCCGTTCCGATCGGCAGCCGTTGGTGGGCGGAGGTCGACACGGTGAGCGACCTGCGGGCGGTCCGCGATGCCTTCCACCGGCTTGGTGACGACGCCCGACCCGAAGAGACGCCGCAGCGCGCCGCCGCCAGCTACGCCTAGCATCACGAGGGGCCTCCCCCCGCCTCGGACAGCATGGCGAGCCACTTGTCGACGACGGGCGCCACGGCGAAGTCGCGCGCACGACGGCGCAGGGCTTCCCGGTCCACCGGCTCGTCCAGGGCCGCGTCGATCGCCCGGGCCAGGGCCTCGGGATCGGCGACCGGCACCAGCTGCCCGAGGCGACCGCCGCGGAGGATCTCCCGCGGTCCGCTGGGGCAATCGGTGCTGACGATGGGGCAGCCGCAGGCCAGGGCCTGGATCAGGACGCCGGGGAGCCCCTCGTAGGCCGAGGACAGCACGAGCAGGCGCGCGCGCGCCATCCAGGCGAAAGGGTTGTCGCTGTAGCCGGCCAGCTCCAGATCGGCCTCCACGCCCAGGTCTCTCGCCAGCGTCTCGAGCGCCCGACGCTCGCGCCCCTCGCCGAGCACCACCAGGCGCGCAACGCGCTGCCGTCGCAGCCGGGCGAAGGCCCGGAGGAGGGTCGGGAAGTCCTTCTGCGCTGCCAGCCGACCCACCGCCAGCAGGACCGGTGGCTCGCCGGGGGCCAGCCACGGATGGGAGAGGGGCTTCGCCGCCGCCGCCTCCACCCCAGCGAGGCGCAGGGGATTGGGAAGCACGCGGATGCGCTCCCGCGGCAGGTCCGCCACCCGGGCCAGATCGTCGGCCACCCCCTCCGAGACGGCGACGATCGCGTCAGCGGAGGGATAGGCGGCGCGCACCCACGGGGCGAGCAGCGGGCGGCGCCGGAACGGGAAGCCCGCGTTGCGGACGGCCCGGGAGAGGTGGGTCCGCTGGCTCACCACGACGGGAATCGGCTGCCGCGCCAGCCGCCGCGCCGCCAGCAGCGAGAGGTTGACGTAGTGGGAAGCGGCGATCGCGGCCCGCGGGCGAACGCGCCGGAGGTAGCGGGCGAGCGCCGGCGTGCTGGCCAGGGTGCGGCGCCTCTTGCGAGCTCGCACCCACGGCAGCCGCGCCAGCCCGGCGTCGAGCTCCACCACCCGGATCGGCGGCGGAACCTGCTCGCGGAAGGGCCCGCGAGCGTGGGGCACCACCAGGTCGACGGGGACGCCCCGCTCGGCGATTCCGCCGGCCAGCGTGAGCATGGTCCGCTGCACGCCGCCCAGGCCCAGGCCCGTCAGCACGATCGCCAGCGGTGCCGGATCGCCTAACGAAGCCACCGGCGCGCCTCGACCACCACGATGAAAACCCGTCGCATCTCGCCTTCGGAACAGGCCAGGGGCCGCACACCGTGCCAGGAGTTCCCGCGGCGCGCGAAGAGCAGGCTCTGGTTGCCGACGCAGGGGACGGACTCTTCGCGAACGAAGTCCTCGAAGGCGGGGCTGGAGCGGTGGGAGAAACGCCCGCCATCGTCCAGGATACGCGTCTCACCGCCCCAGGCCGGGTCCCAGCGCTCCGGATCGTTGAAGTAGAAGAGATGGGAGCCGAGCTTCCGGCGCGCGTCGCAGTGGGGCGATACAGAGCGCCCCCGCGGCGTGTAGTGCCAGTGATAGAGGAGGCGGACGCGGCGGCGGCCGAAGCGCGCGGCCAGGAAGCGCCGGTAGTCCGCTCCCTCGAGCTCCTCGACCAGGCGGTGCCAGAGCGGGTGCACCGGAAGGTCGGGTCGATAGTCGAGGACGTAGCGATCGTGGGAGGCCTGACCGAAGCGGCGCTTCTTCCCGAACACCGCCTCGAGCTGCAACGGCTCCGGGAGATGCGCCGCCAGCTCCTGCCACGCCTCCGGACGCAGCGCGGGGCCGGCCTGCCACGGATAGGGGCGGCGCCGCCGGAAGCTCTTGGCATCCGTCGCGTCGAGGGCCTCCAGATCGAGGAGCGACGTCACGACTCCTCCACGCCCATCAGCGTGCGGAGCCGCGCGGCGACGGCACCGGCCTCCCGGTGGGGGGTCGCCGGGCCGAGCCGGGGAGGCTCGCCCAGCATCTGCACGCGACCGGCGGCGACCAGCTCGGCGTGGAGGCCCTCCAGGTTGCGGGTGGGGCGCAGCAGCCCGGCGTCGATCCACCGGGCCAGGTGGCGCGCGAGACCCTGCTGGGGCCGCACGGTGCCGCGATCGTTGGGCCGCTCAGCCACAGCCCGGGCGAGCAGCCGATCGACGAGACGCCCGCCGAGGCCCCGACCCCGACCAGTCCCCGGAAGCGGCGCCACCAGCACCGGCCGATCCGTGGCACAGGCCTCCGCCAGCATCGACTCGCTCTCCCCGGTGACCACCAGCAGGTCGCAGTGGGCGAGGAGGCCCAGGTAGGGTGTCTCCGGTCCCGCGGGTCGCCAGGGGAAGAAGTGGGCATCGGCACCGAGGGCTCGCTCGAGGGCGTGGGTCGCGGGGCCTCCGGTGCGCGGGCTGGTCGTCACCCAGAGGCGGCCTCCGAGCTCCTTCGCCAGGTCCAAGACGTGGGCCGCGAGGCCGCGCGCCTCCTCGGCACCCAGGCGGTAGCGCGGCGTCTCGCCGCCGACGAGGACACCGATGCGCGGGCCCACCGGGTCGCCTTCGAAGGTGTCCTTCCAGCGATCCGCGGCCCGCCCGAGCTCCCCATCGCTCACCCGCGAGAGCGGCAGCAACGTCTCGACGCGACGGGGGTGGGGCCAGAGGCGGGCGTGGCGCGGGGTCACGACGAGATCGAACAGGCCGGCGGCGGCACCGCCCTTGCGCCCCAGGTGGACGACGCGCGTGCGGCCCTGGGCCCGCTCGCGCACCCACAAGCCGACCGGTGCGGCGCGGCGCCCGGCGGAGATGACCAGGTCCGGCCAGGGCGCCTGGAGCTTCGCCCGCTGGTCCCGGGACAGGCCCAGGAGCGACGCGCCCCGCAGCCGCGGGTGGAGGTTCCCGAGCCGGCCGAAGTGGAGACGGTGGGTCCGGTAGCTCCAGCCCAGCGCCTCGGCGAGGCCGACGGCCTGGGTCTCGTTGCCGGCCCGGTCGTCGACGATCACCCAGGTGCGCGGCGTGCCGCGACCGAGGAATCGCCCGCCCTCCACGTGGCGCACGCGACCCGTGGGCTCGTGGACGAACAGCTCCCAGTGCACGCCGCGGTGGGTGCGAGCGATGCGTTCGAAGCGGTCGACGAAGCGCGCCGTCGCGTCACCGGGCGTGGCGGCGACGAACACGAAGCGGCCCGCCGCGTCGAACAGGCGCCGCAGCGCCCAGCCCTGATCGGTCTCGGGCAGGGCTTCGAGCCCAGCGGGCACGAGGATGCCGTCGGCGCTCCGGGCCTCCGATGCGAACAGCCAGTCGAGGAGGTCCGCCCCCTCCAGCTCGAGCACCTCGTCGCCGGGGGTGAGGCGCGAGAGCATGCGCAGCATCTGTCGGTCCGCCGCAGGCGCCGCGGGAAGGGAGGGCCGGCCGCGCAGGTGACCCATCGCCTCGCTCGGCTGCTCCGCCGAGAACGCCTCGAAGCCCGCATCGTCGGCCCGGCGTTCCCTCTCCTTCCAGAGATCGGCGCCGGGCCCTTCGCGGTAGGCGAAGCGCTCGGGAAAGGGCCGCCACGGCTGGGTGTGCAGCGTCGTGTAGTGGACGACCCGAGCGCCCCCGTTCAGCAGCTCGGCGTCCCGTGCGTTCCACTCAGGAGGCAGCGGGCCGCGAAGGCCCGCCACGGCGGCGGCTCGCGCCACCAGCTCCTTCTTCGGCAGCCGGCTGGCGTCGTCCAGGCTCCACACGTCCGCCATCCGCGCGCAATCGAGCAGCATGACCGAGGTCTCCCGATCCGAGAGGGCCAGGAAGCCGTGACCCTCCAGATCGCGATCGAAGAGCTCCGCCGGATCGCACAGGTAGAGCTGGTCCACGTCGTTGTAGATGGCCCGGCCGGCAGCGCCGGCGAAGCTGGGAATCGCGAAACGGTAGTTCGTGAACCCGGTGGTCCAATCCCGGCGGTCGAAGCCGCGCAGCGCCTCCATGCGGAAGACCTCGTAGCGGCGCGCCCGATCGCGGTGCTCGGCGACGGAGGCCAGGAACACCCGCTCCGCCCGCCACTGGGCCGGCTCGGTCCCGAGGAAGATGCGCACGGGAGGCGCTTCCGTCTCGCCCTCGGCGGGGAACACCACGCGCTCGGGCCCGTCCCGCAGGCCCGGCCCCGGCGCAGCGCCGCGGAGGGGGAGGAAGCGGGAGAGCCTCCGACTCATCGGACCCGCTTCAAGGCGCCGTTCTCGATGCGGAACACGCGATCGGCGCGCTCGGCGAAGGCCTGCCGGTGGGTGATGGCAAGGATCGTCATTTCGCCGCGCATGCGGACGACGGACTCCACGATCGCCTCCTCGGTCTCCGGATCGAGCGAGGCGGTGGCCTCGTCGAGGATCAGGAAGCGCGGCTCCCGCACGATCGCCCGTGCGATGGCGATGCGCTGCCGCTGCCCCCCCGAGAGCAGCGCGCCGCGCTCGCCGACCCGCGCCTCGAGGCCGCCCTCCATTCGAAGGACGAACTCCCGCGCACCGGCGCGCTCGAGCGCCCGCCACACCCCCGCCTCGGACAGATCCGGATCACCGAGGGTCACGTTCACCCGCACGCTCTCGTTGAGGAGCGAGAGCTCCTGGGGCACGTAGCCGACCATGCGGCGCCAGGCGCGCAGGTCGAGGGCATCCAGGTCCTCGCCGTCGATGCGCACGCTGCCGCGGCGGGGCGGGACCAGGCCGATCAGGAGATCCGCGAGACTCGTCTTGCCGGCGCCCGACGGGCCGACCAGCGTCGTCAACCCGCCGGCGGGAATCTCCAGGCTCGCACCCGCGAGCACCGGCTCGGGCCCATAGGCCAGGAACACGTCGTCCACCTCGATGCCCTTCTCGAGACTCGGAAGCTCGCCGCCGTGGGGACGCTCCGGCTCGGCCAGCGCCTCGTCGATGGTCTCGCGCAGCGACCAGTAGGCGCTCTCCCGGGCCGCCATCGACTGAATCTCCTTCTGGGCCTTGCCGATGGCGCCGAGGGTGCGGCCGAACAAGAGGGCGAGCATCAGGAGCGAGGAAAGCGCCATGCCCCAGCCGGTGATCGCGGCGAAGAGCCCTCCGGCCAGGCCGGCGACGATGACGGGCTCCTGGAGCGCCTTCAGCCCCTCCTTGCTCAGCACCTCGCCGCGCAGGGCGCGGTCGAGCTGACGGGCCTCCCGCGCGAGCAGCGGGCCGAGTAGCGCCTCCCGCGCCATCGCCCGCAAGGGCTTCACCGCGTGGAGGGCGTCGGCCAGGTGACCGACCGAGGTCTTGAGCAGCTCCGTCTGCCGGTTGCCGGCCCGCCGGGAGGCGCGCACCAGCCAGGCGAGGGCCCAGCTGCTCACGCCACCGAGGGCGACCGCTCCGAGGGTCGCCTTCCAGGACAGGAGGAAGGCGATGCCCGTGTAGAGCGCCGCCTGGAGCACGGCCGCCACCACCAGGGAGCCGTGCAGGAAGGCCTGGGAGGCGCGCTCGGCCTCGGTGGTGAACGCGTTGGCGATCGTTCCCACGGGCCTTCGGGTGAAGTAGCTCCAGCGCGCGCCGAGCAGCGCGCGCACCAGCGAGAGGCGCAGCTCCGTCGCCACCGCCGAGACCGCGTAGCCGACCTCGCGGTTCGCGAGCAGGACGAGGGCCGCCTTGGCGAACATCCCGCCCACCACCACCGCGAGCAGCGCGCCGAGGGTCGGCTCGAGGCCGATGCCTTCGAGGGCGCCGCGCACCTGATCCGCGAGCGGGGAGGGCTTCGCATCGGCCCCGGCGGGCGCGGCGAGCTCCAGCAGCGGAAGCAGCGTCGACATGCCGACGCCCTCGGCCAGGCTGGCCAGCAGCAGACAGGCGAGGGTCGCGGCGCTGCGGCGGGGGTGGGCGCGGGCGAAGGCGAGCAGGATGCGCACGGCGTCAGGCCGCCCGTAGCGCGCGCGCGACCTGGGCCAGACGCACGCCGTGGAAGAGGAGCGTCGCCGCCTGCCAGGCCACGACGGCGAGGAAGGCGGGCCCGGCCAGGCCGACGAGCAGTCCGACGGTGAAGAGCGGCACGTTGATGTTGCGCCGCGAGATGAAGGTGCGCATGCGCACGTCGATGGGCGCCCAGGCGTGGATCGATCGTCCGCCGGTCAGCCGGGTGAAGACCTCGGTGACGAGGCGGTCCGCTACGTAGAAGCCCGTCATCCACCAGGCGGCCGTGAGCCAGGCGCCGCCTCCGAGACCCGCCGCCCAGGCCAGGTACCAGAGCGGCGGATGCACCACGTCGAGCCCGTGGTCGAGCACGTGGCCGAGCTTCGACGCCCGGTGGGTGAGGCGCGCGAGCTTGCCGTCCACCGAATCGAGGACGCTCATGGTGTAGGCGAGGACGAGCCCCGGCAGCCAGGCGGCGCTGGCAAAGAGCGGGATCGCGGCGAAGGTGATGACGACGTTGAAGCCGGACACCCAGTTCGGGTGCACGCGATGCCGCGCGAGCGGTCGCAGCAGGCGCCACACGAGCGGCGGGTAGACGTGCTTCGTGAAGAAGTCCGTCGATCCCTTGTAGTTCGCCTCGAAGAGGAAGCGCTCGCTGCGATCGCGCTCGACGTCGCCGGCGATGCGGAAGACCCAGGGCGTCAGGTGGCGGCGCAGCTTCGGCAGATAGGACGGGGCGCGTTCCGCAGGCTCCGGGAGGAGGCTGCCGCTCAGGGTCCAGGCTCGGGCGAGCTCGTCGAGGTCCCGCGCCTCCGGTGCATCCGGCGGAGCGCCTTCGAGCCGCAGCAGCGCCGAGGGCTGCCCGCAGCCCGGTGTCGGCGCCGAGCCGCGCACGACATGGGGGCCGCGCAGCGAAGCCAGATGGGCGAGCAGGCGCGGGTCGACGATCGCGTCGGCCTCGAGCACGAGGAGCGCCGGCACGCGGGCGGCGACCTCGGCGGCCCGCTTCGCGAGCGGGCCCTCGCCGGGGCGGCGCGTGACGTGCAGGCCGTCCAGGTCCCGGGGCAGCGGCAGGGCCGCGCCGGCGCGCTCGTGGACCTCCACCCGCGCGCCGGCGAGGCCCGCGTCGAGCAGGGCCCGGAGCGCGTGCTCGAGCAGCGACATCCCGAACAGACGTCGGCCGCTGGTGGCGCGGGTGGCTTCCACGAGGACGTCGACGCCGCTGCCGTCGGCGTCGGTCCCCTCGGGTATCATCGGCGCAGGATGCTAGCGAACCGGGATGAAATCTCGCGGAAGGAGGGGCGGGACGCTGGCGTGCTGGCCTTCCTGCTGGCCGGGCGGCGGCGCGGTGGCGACGCCCTGGCCGAGGCCGCCGGGGTGAGCCACAAGGCGCGCATCCCGGTCGCCGGCGTGGCGATGGGCGTGCGCGTGCTACGGGCCCTCGGCGCCTCGGAGCGGGTGAGCGAGACCTGGCTGTGCATCGACGATCCGGAGCTCGGCCACCACGACGAGGTGGCGTCGGCTCGGGACCGGGGAGAGCTGCGCATCCATCCGCCCGCGCCTTCGCCCAGCGAGAGCGTCGGGAGCCTGCTCGCGCAGCTCCCCTCGCCGCGGCCGGTCCTCGTCACCACCGCCGATCACCCGCTGCTGGACGCGGCGATGATCGATCACTTCCTGGCCGACGCCTCCGGCCGCGACGCGGACGTCGTGGTGGGCGTCGTCCCCGAGACGACGGTGCGCGCCCGCTACCCGGACGTGCGACGCACCTTCGTGTCGCTGGCCGGCGAGCGCATCACCGGCGCGAACCTGTTCCTGCTGCGAACCCCCCGGGCCGCGCAGGCGGTGGCGTTCTGGCGGGAGATGGACGCCCACCGCAAGCAGCCCTGGCGCCTGGCCGCCCGGGTCGGACCCGCCGCCCTGGCCCGGCTCGCCCTCGGCCGCCTCGACCTCGACGGGGCCGTCGCCCGCATCGCCCGCCGCGCCGGCGTGCGTGCCGAAGCCGTCCGCCTCCCCTTTCCCGAGTGCGCCCTCGACGTCGATCTCCCCGAGCACCTCACCCTCGCCGAGCAGATCCTCCAGAGGCAACAGGCGAGACGTTCCTGAACGCAACGCCCGGGTCGCGTTCAGGGCAGCCCAAAGGGCTCGCCCTCTTCGAAGCGAGTGCGGGAGGGGTCGAGAACACGGGCGCGGCAGGCCCAGCCACCTTCGGGGCGGGGCTCGAGCAGGTGGTAGCGGGCGCGCCGATCGGAGCCCTTGTGGCCGAGGGCGGAGGCCGAGGGCACGCCGACGACGGGGATCGGCCCGCTCGGACCGGGCAGCTGGGTGGTGACGAAGCGGTGGACGTGCCCGTGGACGACGAGCTCCGCACCGGCCCGGGAGAGCAGCGCGACGAGCTCTGCCGCGTCGTCCAGCCCGCGGCGGCGGCGGATGCCGGCGGTCCATGGGGGGTGGTGGATCAGGACGATCCTCCGCAGACCTGCGCGCTCGAGGCCCCGCAGGCAGCGCTCGAGCTGCAGCCTTCCGACCGGCCCGACCCGACCCGTCGCCAGGCCCGGGGCGGTGGGCCGCGCCGAGTGCACACCGACGAGCGCCACTCCGTCCTGCACGCGCACCGGCGGCGTCGACGCGGGATCGCCCGCGAGGAACGGCCCGAAGGCGCTCCCCATGGCGCGCCGAGAATCCCCGGCGTAGACGTCGTGGTTCCCCGGCACGAGGAAGACCCGCTCCGGCCCCCCGAGTCGCTCGAGCCAGCCCCGGCCCGCGTCGAGCTCGCCGGGCAGGCCCTGGTTCGTCACGTCGCCGGTCACGAGCACGCGGTCGGGCGCCGTCCGCTCGAGGTCCCCCAGCAACGCCTCGAGCACCTCGGGCCGATGCTCGCCCCGCCGCCGGGCGAGCCAGGCCAGCGCTCCGAGCAGGCGCTTCGTCGTCACCTCGGACGGCCGGCGCCAGCGGGGCGGCGTCACGTGGAGATCCGAGAGATGGGCGAGGAGCGGCACGCTGGGCGCAGGATCGGCGCCCCTTCATCCCGTCGCCAGGGTCGTATGGTACCGTCCTGGCCTGGTCCAGAGGCGTTCGGAGGGGGATCGGCGCGTGCCCGAGGCCCAGAGTGGGGCTCTTCAGCCCCAGCACAGCGGTGCGCCCGGCGTCTGGGTAACGCCGCCGCGGGAGGCCACCCGGCTGTTCGGCGCCTCGCCGACGGAGCGCCTGCGCCGGGCCCTGGCGGGCAGCCCGGCGTTCTCGAGCGACGGCGAGCCGCCGCCGCCCGAGCGCGCCCGCCGCTGGCTGGTGCTGCGCGGCGACTTCGTCTTCGACGGACGCCTGATCGAGGCCCTCGGCAAGACCCGGGATGTGGTGCTGCTCGCCCGCCCCGAGGACGGGAGCGTCCCGGTCGCCGCCCACGTGCGCGGCGGCCAGCTTCAGCAGGCCGCGGCCTGGGTGCGGGACGGCAAGCCCCCCCTGGCCGACGGCATCGCCCTCGCCCGCCCCGAAGACCTGGTGCATCCCTACGACTCCCGGCTCCGCAAGCGCCAGCCGGCCATCCTGGCGCGGGTGACGGCGGAGACCGCGCCGGCCCTCGAGGCCACCCTCTTCGACGCCGCCTACAAGGGCGTGACCGACTGGGTCACCCGCACCCTGTGGCCCGTCCCGGCGTTGCGACTGACCCGGACCCTGGCGAACCGGGGCGTGACACCGAACGCGGTCACCCTGGCGAGCTGGCTGCTCGTGCTGGGGGCCCTGGCCGCCTTCACCGGCGGAGCGTTCGGCGCGGGCCTCCTGGCCGCGTGGGCGATGACCTTCCTCGACACGGTCGACGGCAAGCTCGCCCGCGTCACCCTCACGTCGAGCCGCCTCGGCCACGTGCTGGACCACGGCCTCGACCTGGTCCATCCGCCCTTCTGGTGGTGGGCCTTCGGCACCGCCGCGGCGGCCCTCCCGGATGCGCTGGCCGGCGCTTGGCTTCCCCTGGCGACCTGGACCTGCGTCGTCGGCTACGTCGTGGGCCGCGCCCTGGAAGGCGCCTTCCTGGCAGGCTTCGGCTTCGAGATCCACTCCTACCGTCCCGTCGACTCCTGGTTCCGCCGCTTCACGGCCCGCCGCAATCCCAACCTCGTGCTGCTGAGCGCCGCCACCCTGGTCGGGCGTCCCGAGCTGGGCATCCTCGCGGTCGCCGGGTGGACGGTGGCGTCGATCGGATTCCACGCGCTGCGCCTGGCCGCTGCGGGCCTGTGCCGGCTGCGGGGCGAGGCGGTCGTGCCCTGGGAGGAAGCGGCGTGGGCGTGATCACCCGCGCGCTCGTGCTGGCCGCGCTGGGGGCGGCCCTGTCGGTTGTGCCGTCGCTGGCCGCGGAGAACCTGGCCGCCGCGCGCCTTCTCCGGAGCGAGCTGGGCTCGGAGTTCTGGAACCTGACGGCCCGCTTCGAGAGCGGTGAGCACCTGATGGTCGAGGTCTGCGTCACGAACGTCGGGCTCGGCGACGGTAACGCGGCGGTCATCGGGCACCTCGTCGAGGCCGACGGCACGGTCCACGCCTTCGACGGCGCCAAGGCGGCCGGCGAGTGGTCCCTCTCGGACGATCGGCTCCAGCTCGTGTTGGGCAAGCTCGAGCTCGATCAGCGGGGGCCCGTGCACCGGCTGCGCCTGCTCAAGGAACGGATGGGGATCGACCTCGCCTTCCGGGCCACCGGCGAGCACGTGCGCCTGGCGGGGGCGGAAGACAAGCGCGGCTTCGAGCTGCTGGGCGTGGAGAGCGAAGTCGCCGGCCGCATCTGGACCGAGAACGGCGGCGAGCGCTCCGTGCGTGGGCGACTCCTGCGCACGCACCGCTGGGCGGAGGGGCTCGAGTCCTCCTTCGTGCTGCGCCGCATCGAGCTCTTCACCCTGGACGGCGAGACCGGCGTCTACCTGGTGGAGGCCCTCGACCCCTCCGGCGGGACCCAGAGCTGGCTGCGCATCCAACGGGGCGAGGAGGCGCTCAGCGCCGTGCCGGTCACGACGCGGGTGGTCTGGGCCGAAGACGCGGGGCCGCCGGGCTTTCCGCTCCCCCAGGCCGTCGAGATCGAGGGCGAGGGCGTTCGCGGACGCTTCCTGCTGGCGAACGACCTGGTGCGCTACGACCCGCTCCGGGACCTGCCCGCCGCGGTACGCTGGGGCCTCGCCCCCTTCATCCGCTGGCGCACGGCGTGGAGTGCGGGCTCCTTCGAGCTGCAGCTGGGCGCGGACGCCGGGGGGCCCCTCCAGCTCCGCGGACGCGGAATGTCCAACGTGACCTACTTCAACGCGGTGTCGGAGGCGCAGAGCGTCGCCTCACCGCCCGCCGAGGTGACATGCGGATCGGAGTGCTGACGAACCTGAGCGCCGGGGGACGTCACCGGGCGGCCCACGCGGTGCTCGCGGAAGCCGACCGCCACGCTTCGGTGATCCAGCGCGAGACCGCCGGCAGCCAGATGGTGCCGGACGCGGTGGCGGAGTTCGCGGACCGGGGCGTCGACGTCCTCGTGGTCAACGGAGGCGACGGCACCCTCCAGCGGGCGTTGACCGAGGTGCTCGGGCACACACCTGGCTGGCGCCCGAAGATCGCGCCGCTGCGGAGCGGGCGGACGAACATGGCAGCCCTCGACGTCGGGGCCGGTCGCACCCCCGCAGCGGGCCTCCGCAGTCTGGTGGACGACGCTCAGCAGGGACGCATCGCCGAGCGGGTCGTGCGGCGGCCGGTGCTGTGCATGGAGCTGGTCGGGGAGGAGCCGCCCCACTACGGGATGTTCTTCGGGGCCGGCGTCATCTGTCGCGCCATCCAGCTCACCCACCAGGCCTTTCCGAAGGGCAAGGCCCAGGGCGTGTTCGGCTCGTCCCTGGTCACCGGCACGCTACTGGCCCAGCTGCTCTCGGGGCGTCGGGCGGGAGTCCTCGCGCCGGACAAGGTGCAGCTGACCCTCGACGAGCAGCCCGCCGGCGCCGACGCCTACACCCTGGTGATCGCCACGACCCTCGAGCGCCTGTTCCTGCGCATGCGTCCCTTCTGGGGGACGGGGCCGGGACCCGTGCGTCTGACGACGATGACCGCGGGCGTCCGCGGGCTCGGGCGCGCCCTGCCGCGCATCCTGCGGGGCAGGGCGCCGGCCGGGCCGGCGGAAGGCCTCGAGAGCCGCAACGCCCGGGAGGGCCGGTTCCGACTCGACTGCGACGTGTCCCTGGACGGCGAGCTCTTCGGGCCCCGCGAGACACGGGTCGTGCGGCTATCGGCGCCGGAACAGATCGAGTTCCTGCGGGTGTGACGACCGCCCTCGCCGAGCGCGTGTCCGAGGAGCTGGCGGGGCCGGCTCCGGAGGAGGCCCGCGTCCTGGCCGAGGCCCTGGCGCGACGCTTCGGCGCCGCGACCGCGGCGGTGCTCTTCTACGGGTCGTGCCTGCGGCGGAGCAGCGGCGAAGGCGTGCTCGACTTCTACGTCCTCGTGAGCGACTACCGCCGGGCCTATCCGTCGCGCTGGCTCGCCCTGCTCAATCGCACGCTCCCCCCTAACGTCTTCAACGTCGAGTGCGAGCACGTTGGAGACACGGTTCGGGCGAAGGTCGCGGTGCTGTCCGTGGATCACTTCGAGAGCGCGGTTTCACCGCGGTGGGTCGAGGCGCGGGTGTGGGCGCGCTTCGCGCAGCCGGCGCGGCTCCTGTACGCGCGCGACGAGGAGACGCGAAGGGCCGTCGTCCGCGACGTGGCCGCGGCGGTGCGGACCTTCGTCGGGCATCTCCCGGCCTGGCTGCCGGATCCGCCGCTGACCGCCGACCGCTTCTGGCCGGCGGCCTTCGCCGAGACGTATCGGGCGGAGCTGCGAAGCGAACGCCCGGAGACCATCCGGGCGCTCTACGACGCCGCGCCGGCCCGCTACGCCGAGATGCTGGAGCTGGCGCGCAAGGAGCCGGACGCAGCCCACGATCCGACCGCGGACGAGGTCCGGCGCCGCTGGCGTCGGTGCCGGATCACCGGCAAGGCCTGGTCGACCCTGGGCCTCCTGAAGTGCGTCTTCACCTTCGACGACTGGGCCGGCTACGCCCTGTGGAAGCTCGAGCGCCACCGGGGCCGCCCGATCCCGATCAGCGACCGCCAGCGCCGCCACCCCCTGCTGTTCGGGTGGCCCATCCTCTGGCACCTCCTCCGCACCCGCACCCTCCGCTGAACCCGACAGGGGACGTTCAGGAGGCGAACAGGCTGGCCAGGGCGGGGGCCAGGCCGCGGACCTCGGCGGCGCGGTAGGGGGAGGTCTGGGGGAGCTCGCGGCACAGGGCGCGGTGGACGTGGCCGAGGCTGTGGTAGGGGAGCGTCGGGGCGAAGTGGTGGAGCGCGTGGTAGCGCAGACCGACCGGAGCCAGGAGCGCCATCACCGGCGCGGGGTGCACGAGGTTCACGGTGTCGAGCAGCTCGCCGATGCGGTCCTGGGGCTCGCCGCCGCTCCGGTAGCGGTGGGCGGCCAGCGTGCGCACGTGGTTGAGCCACAGGATGGCAGCGGTGACCGCGTACCACTGGACGAGCGCGATGCCCGGGAGCGCGCCGGAGGCGAAGCTGGCGATCGCCGCCACTACCACCACGCTGCAGCCGAGCTCGCCGATCCACCAACGCCGGCGTTGGCGCCCGAGCGGCGACCGACGACGATACGCCGCGTTGATCACCAGGGTCGAGAGGCGCTCCACCAGGAAGCGACGCAACGGCGGGACGAGCCAGGAGAGGGGGCCCAGGAGGCCCCAGCGCAGCACGAGCGCCGCCGGCACCAGCACCAGGCCGAGGGAGCTCGCCACGAGCCGCAGCGCACTCCAGTCCGCCAGCGTCTCGTACTCCGGGTCCCCGGCGGTGCCGTACACGCCCTTGCGATGGTGGTCGCCGTGGGAGCCGAAGTAGAGCAGGCTCGGAGCCAGCAGGGGAAAGCCCACCAGCAGGTGCCAGGCCGCCTCGAAGCCCGGCAGGGCCCCGCGCTTGAGGTGGGCGAGCTCGTGGATGAAGAGGACGGCCCGGTAGAGGCCGAGCACCGCGCAGGTGCCAGCCGCCAGCGCGCCGATCGAGAACGGCGGCAGCCCCAGCGCCAGGAAGAACCCGCCCCACCCCACCGCGACCGAGAGCAGCAGGTCGGCCCAGTAGAAGCCGGGCCGCGGCAGGAAGGCGTCGCGATGGGCGCGGCGCAGCGCACCGATCGAGAGCGCGGGATCGGGCACCGGAGTGGGTGACGTGGGCACGAAGAGCTCCTGGACGGCCGCAGCATAGGAACTTTCCCCGGGCGGATCCGCCCGTCAGCCCCGCATGTACCAGCCACCGCTCACGTTCAGCACCTCGCCGGTGACGAAGCTCGACTGCTCCGACACCAGGAAGGCGACCGCGTTGGCCACGTCCTCCGGCTCGCCGAGGCGGCGCATCGGAGTCCGCTCGACCTCTCCGTCGAAGCTGCTCTCGTACTTCTTGACGAACTTCGAGCGGATGATGCCCGGGGCCACCGCGTTGCAGCGCACGCCGTGGGGCCCCGCCTCGAGGGCGATGCTCCGGGTGAGCGAGTGGAGGGCGGCCTTGGCCGCCGCGTAGGGGCCCTCCCGGGCGTTGCCGATGAATGCCGCCACCGAGGTCACGTTCACGATGGATCCGAAGCCCCGCTCCATCATCCCCGGCAGCACCCGCCGGATCAGCCGGAAGCATCCGTTCAGGTCCGCCTCCATCACCGTGTCCCAGTCGTCGAAAGCGTACTCGCTCACCGGCACCAGCACGTTCAGGGCGGCGTTGTTCACCAGCACGTCCACGGGACCGAGCTCGGCGGTCACCTGCTCGAGGGCCGCGTCGATGCTCTCCCGGCTGCCGACGTCGAGGAGGTAGCCGCCGACCCGGGGGCCGTGGACGTCGGCGAGCGCCGCGACCACGTCCTTCGTCCGCCGCTCGTGGACGTCGGTGACGGCGACGCTCGCGCCCTCCCGGAGCAGCCGGCGCGCGATCGCCTGGCCGGCGCCGTCCCCCGCTGCGCCGGTCACCAGCGCCACGCGACCCTCGAGCTCGCCGCTCAAGCGGGCCGCACCAGGCCCAGGGCGTTGTCGCGCATGATGCGACGCACGTCCTCCGCCGGCATGCGCTCGATCTCCTCGGCGAACTGTCGGGGCTCCGCCAGCCCCTCGGCGTGGGGGAAGTCGGAGCCGAACACGATCTGGGAGGTGCCCACGGCCCGGGCCAGCTCGTAGATGTCCTCTTCGTGGTAGGGCGCGACGAAGACGTGCCGGCGCAGGATCGCGCTGGGCTTCTCGGTGATGCGCCCGCCGGGCCAGGGCCCGTTGCGCCCCATGCCCCCCATCTTGTCCATCACCTGCATCAGGTAGGGCACGAAGAGCGAGCCGTTCTCCACGCTCACGACCCGCACGTTCTCGAAGCGCCCGAACAGGTTGTGGAAGATCAGCGCGGCGATCGTGTCCATGATCGGCCGGTCGCCGTACATGCAGCTCCACTGGAAGGCGCTCTGGCGGTGGGACGACGGATTGGCGGGCTCGCCGAAGTTCGTGCTCACCATCTCGTTGTAGCCGGACTCGCCGATGTGGAAGGCCACCGCCACGCGGGCCTCGTCGACGCGGGCCCAGAAGGGATCGAAGTGGGGATCCGCCGGCGAGCGGCCGAAGGCGGGCCCGGGGCGCAACGAGATCACCCGCGCGCCCTTCGCCAGCACCCACTCGAGCTCCTCCACCGCCTGGTCCAGGTCGAGCAGCGAGAGCAGGGGTGCGGCGTAGATCCGATCGCGGAAGGCGAAGCCCCAGTCCTCGTCGAGCCAGCGGTTGAAGGCGCGCATGTTCCCGTACATCTGCTCGGGATCGTCCTTCATGAAGTGCTCGACGCAGACCGCCAGGGTCGGAAACAGGAAGCAGCCCTCGATGCCCTGCTCGTCCATCAGGGCGAGGCGTGCGTCCCGGTTCCGGTAGGCGGGCCGGATCTCCTCGATCACCTCCTCGCCGGACTCGTCGTAGCGCCTCATGCGCAGCATCTCGCGCAGGGCGCCGGGCCGCACCGTGTGGGTGAAGCTGTGGTTCACGAGGAAGGTGAAGGGCTCGCCGCCGATCCAGATGCGGTCCCGACCTTCCGCGTCCGCCTCCACCCGGATGGCCTTGTCCTTCAGCGCCGGGTCGATGTGGCGGGTGAAGCAGTCCCGGGGCTCGTAGTAGTGGTTGTCGGCGTCGAAGAGGGCGAAGTCGAGGGCGGGCATGGTGCCTCCTTGGCCTACTTCGGAAGCTCGCCTTCCATGACGTCCTTGCCCAGGGTGGGCTCGATGAAGGGGCCGAAGTCCGGACCGCGGCGCAGGGCGTGGCCCCCGTCCACGTTGATGCAGGTGCCGGTGATCCATCGCGACTCGGGACCGATCAGGAAGCGCGCCAGGTTCCCCACGTCCTCGGGCAGGCCGACGTCGGCCATCGGCGTGTTCTGGATGTAGGAGGCGTAGGTGGCGCTGTCCCGGGGCACGCCCTCCATGATCTCGGTCGCGATGAAGCCGGGGCGGATTGCGTTGAAGCGCAGCTTGCGTGCTCCGAACTCGTTGGCGGCGTTGCGCATCATCTCCTCGATGCCCGCCTTGCCGACGCAGTAGGCACCGAAGTACGGGTGGGGCAGATGGCCGGCGATCGACGACATGCCGACGAAGCTGCCGCCACCGGCCGCCACCATGGGCGGCACCGTGTGCTTCACGCACAGCATCGTGCCGAGCACGTTCAGGTGGAGGACGCGAAGGAACTCCTCGGTGTCCTGCACCTGGTAGGGCCCCATGCCGCCGCCGCCGCCCGCGTTGGCCACGCAGCCGTCGAGCCGGCCGGTCGGCTCCAGTGCCTTCGCGACCACCGCCTGCACCTCGTCCTCGCTCGTCACGTCGGCCACCACCGTCTGCACGCTGCCTCCGTGCCCGGCCGCCTGCTCGATCTGCTTGGCCGCGTCCTCGAGCTTCGACGCGGTGCGCCCGCAGATGGTCACGGCCGCGCCGTCGGCGGCGAGCTGGGCGGCGCAGGCCTTGCCGATTCCGGTGCCTCCGCCGGTCACGAGGACGGCGAGGCCCTCGAGGCCGCCGGAAGGCTTGCTGGGGCTGGGCATCGAGAGGTCTCCTGTGAGGGAAGCGCCGGACCCCGTTCTACCTTGGTCGGGAGGGGGGCCGCAAGCAGCGGTTGACAACATCTGCTTTGCATTGCAAAGTACTTGGGAATCAGGAGGTCCACGTGAGCGATCCCGAAGCCGCCCTCGAAGAGATCCGCATCGTCCGGAAGATGATCGAGGCGACCCGTCAACGCGTGCGAGGCGCCTGGATCCCCTTCCTGGTCTTCGGAGTGCTCGGCGTCCTGGCCAGCCTCGCGAGCCACGCGCTGCAGGCGGAGGGCGGCGTGTGGCGCGCCGTGCCGTGGCTGGCGTTCCTGGCCCTGAGCCTCGCCGGCCTACGTGCCCTTCGGCCGCACCTGGGCGGTGGGGGCACCTTCGTCGGGCGCATGCTGATCTCGACGTGGCGCGGCGTGGCCCTCGCCGTGCTCGTGCTCTGGATCGCCGTCGCCGGCTCCGCGAGTGCCGCCTTGGTCGGAACCCTCAGCCTGCTGGGACTCGGCGTCTTTCTCTCGGGACGGTTGCTCGACTATCCGCCCCTCACCTGGGGCGCGGGCCTGTGGTGGCTGGGCGCCGTGCTCGCCGCGGCGCGCCCGGAGCTCGCCATGCTGATCGAGGCGACGGTGATCGCCCTGACCTACCTGCTGCCGGCCTGGGGCCTCTACCGCCAGGAGGTGCAGGGGGCCCATGCGGCGTGACTTCGACCTCCGCCGCACCGACGGGCTTCTGCACGCACCGGCTCGCCTCGCGGTGATGGCGATGCTCGCTGGCGGCGGCGAGATCGACTTCAAGCGCCTGCGCGACGAGCTCGAGCTCACCGACGGGAACCTGTCCTCCCACCTGCGCAAGCTGGAGGAGGCCGGCTACGTGAGCTGCTCCAAGGGCTTCCTGGGTCGACGTCCCCGCACCAGCTACACGATCCGCGCGAAGGGCCGCAGCGCCCTCACCCGCCACGTCGACGAGCTCGAGCGCATCGTCGCCTCGAGCCGGAGCGCGCGTTGAGCCTCCCGGACCAGCCGGGACCGGCTGCCCTGCCGTGGCTCGCCATCGTCATCCCGTTCCTGCCGCAGGTGTTCGCACGGCTCCTCGTACCCTCCGGCCTCCAGGGCCTGTCGTCCTTCGCCGCTTTCGTGCTGGTTCCGCTCTCGCGAGCCAGCGGGAGCGGTGTCGAAACCGCGGGAGGATGAAGGCCATGAAGGGCTGGACCATCGCCGCACCCTCCGTACGCGTAGCGCGTCGGCCCCTCGGCGTTCGCGCCCACGAGGACGACCTGGTCGTCTTCCGAGACGCCGCGGGCGCGGCCCACGTGCTGGTCGACCGCTGTCCCCACCGCGGGGTGCAGCTCTCCCTGGGCAGCGTCGAGGAAGGACGGCTCACCTGTCGCTACCACGGCTGGCAGTTCGAAGGCGGTGGGCGCTGCGTGCGGATCCCGTCCCTGCGCGACGACCAGCGGATTCCCGCCGGCGTCGAGGTTCCGGCGCTGCCCACGGCGGAGCAGGACGGCTACGTGTGGGCCTGGCTCGGCAGGGGCGCGCCCCGGCCCGCCCGCCCACTCCCGATCCCCGCCTTCCCCCGCCGGCGGTGGATCCAGAGCACCGTTCCCATGGCCTGCCACTGGCGAAAGGCGATCGAGAACAACGTCGACCCGACCCACGCGGCCTTCACCCACCGCTGGACCCATCCCCAGTGGTTCTCGCGGCGCTTCCGGGGGCTCCGCCTCGGGACCGCGGAGGTTCGCACGACCGAAGACGGCTTCGTGCTCTTCGTGCCGGCCGCGCGAAGCGCCGAAGACCCGATTCCGGCCCGGCCGCCGGTCTCGGCCCGCTTCGAGCTTCCGGATCGCGTGACGGTCAGCTTCCACGGCCGCTTCGAGCAGGTCATCGTGCTGAACGCGATCTCGACCGGCCCCCACGATTGCCGCCTCGAGACCCTGGTCACCAACCCGCTTCCCTTCGGCCCGAAGACGCGCTTCACCCGTCGCGAGCACGTGATCTTCCGCCAGGACCGCCGCGTGATGGAGAGCGCGGAGCGCTGGACCCGCGAGATCGGTCACGACTTCGAGCGCAGCGTCGAGGCGGACTTCCCGATGCTGCTCGTGCGCCGCATCGTGGAGCTGGCCGAGAGCGGCCGTTGGGAGGAGAAGCGCGCCTCGCTGCCGCCGCGGAGGGTGATACGCATCCGCGCCTGAGGCACCCTCGGGCCATGATCGACCTCTACTACTGGCCCACGCCCAACGGCTGGAAGATCTCCATCGCCCTCGAGGAGATGGAACTCCCCTACGAGGTGCACTGGATCCACATCGGCCGCGGCGAGCAGTTCGCGCCGGAGTTCCTGGCCGTGAGCCCGAACGGACGGATGCCCGCCATCGTCGACCGCGAGCCCACGGGCGGCGGGGAGCCGCTCTCGATCTTCGAGTCCGGCGCGATTCTGTTCTACCTGGCGGAGAAGAGCGGACGCTTCCTGCCCCCAGAGACCCACGCCCGCTTCGACGTGCTGCAGTGGCTCTTCTGGCAGGTGGGCGGGGTCGGCCCGATGTTCGGGCAGTTCGGCCACTTCAACCTCTACGCCGACGAGAAGGTGCCCTACGCCCTCGACCGCTACGGCCGGGAGACCCGGCGCCTCTACGGCGTGATGAACGAGCAGCTGGCCCGGCGCGAGTACCTGGCCGGCGACTACTCGATCGCCGACATGGCCACCTGGCCCTGGGTCGTGACCTACAAGCGCAACGACATCGACCTGGCCGGCGATTTCCCCCACGTGCGCCGCTGGTACGACGCGTTGAAGCAGCGCCCCGGCCTGCGTCGCGGGTACGACCTGGGCAAGGAGGGCCGCAAGGCCCTCTCCACGGGCCCCGACGCGGAAGGCCGCAAGAACCTCTTCGGCAGGACCGGATCGTGAGGGCGGGGCGAGCGATCCTCCTGGCCGGCGCGATGGCCCTCGCTGCGCCCGCCGGTGCCGACGACCTGGACGCCGCGTGGAAGAGCTTCGCCCGGAGCCTCGAGGAGGCGCGTCAGAGCCTCGTCGATCCGGCCTACTTCCCGCCGGCGCCCGGCGACCGTTCCCTGGCGGAGGGTCACCGCTACCTGCTCGGCCACCTGGGCCGGCTGATCGAAGCGGAGATGCGCCTCGACCCGCGCTTCCCGGAGTTCCACCGCTCCGTCGATATGCTGCGCAAGCACACCGGCGAGAACCCGGACGCCATGTACCTGAAGGCGCCGATCGACGCGACCGGGCACTACCGGGTGAGCGGGCGGGCGGCGGACACGTCCGAGTGGCGCACCTCCGAGCGCACGCGGACGTTCCCGAAGGCACCGCGGCTCGTGACCTTCCAGACCCTCACCGGCGTGCCCGGTGATTCCGGCAGCCTCGAGGAGATGGGTGCCTGCGTCACCCAGACCCTGGACTTCGTGAACAGCTTCTCCCTCGAGGTGGACGAGGACGGCCGCTTCGAGATCCTGATCGCGCCGACCCGGCCGGAGGGACACGCGGGGAGCTTCCTCGCCTCGAGGAAGGAGCTTCCCTGCGCGTCGACCGGCGCCCGCGCGGTTCGCGAGGCCCGCTACCTGGCGGTGCGAGAGATCTTCGCCGACTGGGAGAACGAGCGGCCCCTGGAGCTCGAGATCGTTCGGCTCGAGGCGGAAGGCGACGAGCGCCCACCGATCGACTCCGCGTGGATGGGCGAGCGCCTGGAGACCATCGGCCGCACCGTCCGCAACCACATCCGCTTCTGGAACCTGCTGATGGAGTTCCCGCTCGAGATGCGACGCGACGCCAACGGCGACGGCCGGCGCAACTTGCCGGTCAACGGCACGAACGACGCGGCGCCGCCTTTCACTGCGGGCGGGGCCGCGGGCTCGCGGCAGCTCTACGCGAGCGGCGTGTTCGAGATCGGTCCGGACGAGGCGCTGGTCGTGCGGGTGGAGACGCCGGTCGAGCCCCACTACCTGGGCTTCCAGCTCAACAACCTCTGGATGGAGGGGCCGGACCAGCAGAACTACGTCAGCAGCCTGTCGGGCCACCAGAATCCGAAGGGGAAAGACGGTGCGCGCACCTACGTGATCGCCCACGAGGATCCGGGCGTGCCCGGGTGGATCGCCACCACCGGCCTCGAGAAGGGCTTCCACACGATGCGCTTCGTCTACCGGGAAGACCCGACGGAGGAGGACGTTCCCCGCATCGAGACCCGGCTCGTGCCCGTGGCGGAGCTCCCTTCCCACCTGCCCGAGGCCACGCGCCGCGTGAGCCCCGAGGCCCGCCGCGGGGAGATCGCGATCCGTCAGGCCCACATCAAGCAGCGCTGGCGTGCCTACTGAGGAGGCACTCCCGCCTCCGCCTGCGCCTCCACCCAGGCATCGAACTCGCCGAGGGCGTTGCCTTCGCCGTCGAAGACCTCCTGGCAGCTGTCGACGCCGGTGCCCTGGGACACCTGGGCCACCATGAGCTCGGCAGAGCCGGTCTCCTCCCGGTAGATGCGGGCGACGTCGGCGCAGCCCAGGGTGGGCGAGCCGGCGAAGGTGCAGATCGCGAACACGGCGGGCATGAGCTCGGAGGCTTCGCCATCCGTCAGGGCCGGATCCTCCTCTCCCAGCGCCTCGGCCATGCCCGCGGCTACGCGCAGGAACACGGCGGAGTCCACGATCATCGCCTGCTCGCAGCCGGCCTCGCGCAGGGCCTCGGCCCCGGGAGCGTCGGCGGCCTCCGTGAGCGCGGTGAAGCCCTCACGTACCGCCTCGTTCTGCATGACCCAGAAGACGCCGCCCGCACACACCAGCACGAACGCCCCGCCGAGGGCGACCAGCACGATGGCGACGGCGCGGAAGGTCCCGCTGCCGCTCCCGCCCCGCGAGTCGATCGGCCCGGGACCCGTGTCGAAGTCGCCGCCCTGGGACATCAGAGGAGCCTCCCGCCGTCGAGCACCAGGGTCTGCCCGGTCACGAAGGAGCTGGCGGCGCTGGCCAGGTAAACGACCGCGCCGGCCATCTCGTCCGCCTGGCCGATGCGCCCGAGCGCCGCCTCGGCCTCCGATCGCCGGCGGGTCGTGTCGTCCTCCCACAGGGCGCGGGCGAAGTCGGTCTGGATCAGGCCGGGCGCGATGGCGTTCACCCGGATGCCATCGGCACCCCAGGTCTTGGCCTGTACCTGCGTGAGCATGATCAGCGCGGCCTTGGAGACCGAGTAGCCGCCGATCACGTCCGAGGCGCGATAGCCGCCCACGGAGCTGACGTTGACGATCGAGCCTCCCTCGCCGTGCTCGAGCATCGCCTCCCGCGCCAGGTTCGAGAGCAGGTGCACCGCCTTGACGTTCGTGTGCATGATCACGTCCCAGGCGCGCTCGTCCAGCTCCTGGATCGGACCGAACACCGGGTTCGTGCCGGCGTTGTTGACCAGGACGTCGACGCGGCCGAAGCGGGTCCTCGTCTCGTCGACCAGGTTCCGCAGCTCGTCGCTCACCCGCACGTTGGTGGGCACCTCGATCGCCCGGCGGCCGGTGGCCTCCACGGCCAGGCGCGCTTCCGTGAGGGCCTCGGGCTTGCGGGCGGCGATGGCGACGTCGGCGCCGGCCTCGGCCAGGCCCACCGCGATGGAGCGACCGATCCCGCGGCTGCCGCCGGTGACGATCGCCACCTTGCCCTGCAGCGAGAAGTCCGCGAGGGGCGGGCTCATCCCATCTCCTTGGCGAAGGTCTCGAGAGCCTCGATGTGCTGGCGGGGCTCGGTGAAGCCCGGGTCCGGCTCGCCCATGAGCTTCGTGCCCGTGCTCATCGCGCGCATCGAGAGGTGGGTGAGGCCGACCTCCGCCCACTTCTTGCGCGCCTCGTGCCAGGCCGCGGGGCCCGCAGCGAGGGACACGATGGTCTCGCAGCCCAGCTCCTCGCCCTCGCGTCCCTCGGCGGCCAGGCACTCCCGCCAGGTGCGGGCCAAGCCGAGCATGGTGTCGCTTCCGGCGGCGAAGGTGAACCCGTCGCCCACCCGCGCCGCCCGGCGCACCGCCGCCTTCGCCATCCCGCCGAACCAGATCGGAATCGGCCGCCTCGGCAGGGGGAGGAGACCCGCCCGCGGCACCGAATGGAAGCTGCCCCGGTGATCGACCACCGGCTCGCTCCACAGCCGGCGCAGCAGCTCCACCTGCTCGTCGAGGCGCTGGCCGCGATCGTCGTAGGGGACGCCCAGCGCCTCGTACTCGACCCAGTTCCATCCGGTCCCCACGCCGAGCCGGAAGCGCCCGCCGGAGAGCAGGTCGAGCTCCGCCGCCTGCTTGGCGACGAGCGCGGTCTGCCGTTGCGGAAGGATGATCACTCCCGTGGCCAGCTCGATGCGCTCGGTGAGTGCGGCCAGGTAGCCGTACAGCACCATGGGCTCGTGGAAGGGATCCTCCTCGGTGTAGGGGCCCATGAGCCGGGGCTCGCGGTCAGCGTGCTCGGCACCCAGAACGTGGTCGTAGATCAGGAGGTGGCCGTAGCCGAGCTCCTCGGCGGTCTGGGCGAAGTCGCGGATCACGATCGGATCGTTGCCGATCTCGCAGGTGGGAAGGACGGCGCCGAGCTTCATGGGGCTCCTTTCGGGAGGCGGGGACGCGATGCGGGTGGGATAAGATGTTCCTTCCCGTGGCGGGGCGCAAAGCAGGAGGGGAAGGGATGGGCAGGCTCGAAGGCAAGGCGGTGCTCATCACCGGCGCGGGCCAGGGAATCGGCCGCGGCCTCGCGCGGCGTTTCGCCCGGGAGGGCGCGCGGATCACCCTCGCCGAGTGGAACGGGGAGACCGGGCCGCGGGTCGCGAAGGAGGTCGAGGAGCTCGGAGCCGAGGCCCACTTCGTCCGGACCGACGTGGGCGTGAAGGAGCAGGTGGAGGCGGCGGTCCAGGCGACGGTGGAGCGCTTCGGCGGCGTCGACGTCCTGGTGAACAACGCCTGGAGCGGCGCCCCGATGGCGCGGGTCGAGCAGCGGACGACGGAGGAGATGGAGAACGCGCTCCAGGTGGGCTTCCTCTCGAACTTCTGGTCCATGCAGGCGGTGTTCCCCCACATGAAGGCCCGGGGCGGGGGGCGCATCGTCAACTTCTGCTCCCTGAACGGTGTGAACGCCCACATGTACACCGTGCACTACAACGCGGCGAAGGAGGCGGTGCGGGCGCTCACCCGGACCGCGGCCCGCGAGTGGGCCCGGCACGGCATCACCTGCAACGTGATCTGCCCGGCGGCCGCCACCGAGGCCTACGTCGCGGTGATGAGCCAGAACCCCGAGATGGAGAAGGCGCTCCTCGCCCAGCACCCGATGGGCCGGATGGGCGACCCGGAGGAGGACATCGGCGGCGCCGCCCTCTTCCTGGTCTCGGACGACTCCCGCTACGTCACCGGCAACACCCTCTTCGTCGACGGCGGCTCCCACATCAACGGCTCGCCGTGGGCGCCAGAGCTGCCGGAATGAAGCTCGGGCTCGCACTTCCCTGGGCGAACCCTCGGGTGCAGGTGCCCGTCGAACGCGTACGCCTCGCGGAGCGGCTGGGCTTCGACTCGGTGTGGACCGCAGAGATCTACGGCCAGGACGCGATCACGCCCCTGGCCTTCCTGGCGGCCCAGACCGAGCGCATCCGTCTGGGCACCGCCGTGATCCAGGCCGCGGCGCGCACGCCGGCCGCCACGGCGCTCGCCATGGCCACCGTCGACCAGCTCGCCGGCGGCGGCCGCGCGATCATCGGCATCGGCCTCTCGGGCCCGCAGATCGTCGAGGGCTGGTACGGCCAGCCCTGGGGTCGGCCGAACGCGCGGCTGCGGGACTATGTGACGATCCTGCGCAAGATCCTCCGGCGCGAGGGACCGGTCCTGCACGACGGGTCCGAGATCGCCCTGCCCTACCGGGGCCCGGGGTCGAGCGGGATGGGCAAGCCCCTCAAGTCGGTGCTCCACACGAACCCGGACATCCCGATCTACCTGGGCACCGGCCAGGAGGCGAACGTCAAGCTGACGGCGGAGCTCGCCGACGGCTGGCTTCCCATGGGCTACAACGCGGAGACCCGTCACGTCTACGACCCGTGGATCGAGGAGGGGCTCGAACGCGCCGGCAAGCGCCGGGAGGACTTCGAGATCCAGGCCGGCTGCCAGGTGATCCTCACCGACGACGTGGCTGCGGCCCTGGGGAGCCTGAAGCCCTTCGTGGGGCTCTACGTCGGCGGCATGGGCCACGAGAAGAAGAACTTCCACAAGGAGATGATGATCCGCCGCGGCTTCCCGGAAGCGGCGGAGCGGATCCAGGAGCTCTTCCTTTCGGGGCGCAAGGCCGAGGCTGTCGCCGCGGTGCCGGACGAGTACGTGGACCAGGGGGCGCTGGTCGGGCCGAAGGCTCGCATCGCCGAGCGGTTCCGCGAGTGGCAGGACCTGGGTGTCGCCGGTCTCACCCTGCACACGGAGCAGGACGAGGCGCTCGCGCTGATGGCGGAGCTGGCCGGCTTCCCCCGGTGACTAACGTCGCTCTCGGCAGTGCCTAGCGTCGCTTGCGGCGATGCCGGAGGCCCGCCAGGACGAGCCCGGCGCCCAGGCCGAACACGGCGGCGGCTCCGGGCTCGGGAACGGCCGGCGCGGGGGCGGGAGCGGTGGGCGCCGCCGCGAGTGGACCGGCCGGCTGCGCCTCGGTCACGACGATGCTGCGCCGCGAGCGGCGCTGGACGTCGGAGTCGTCGCAGTCGGCGGCGCCCAGGGGCAGACAGAGGAGCGCCAGCGCGAGGACCCGAGGGGTCGACGAGCGAGCGGGGGATCTTTCGGAGCGGGGCATGGGGATCTCCTCGCGCGGCCTTGCACCGCGTTGCGCTGCAGGTTCCGTGCCCGCGGCCGCGATTTCCGGATTTTGCGCGGTCGTGCGCGAGCCTTGCCGCGACGGTTGCCGCCGTTCTGCCGGAGGGTGAGCCGGATGGGAAGGGAAGAGGGCTTCCCACATTGGGCAAGCCGCCACGCCGCCCCGGTTCGTTAGCATCCGGCCATGACCACGCGCGCCGTGCTCTTCGACTTCGGGGGCGTCTTCACGGACTCTCCCTTCGGCGCCCTCGACGTGCTGGGCGCGAAGCTCGGCGCCGACCCGGCCGTGCTGATGGAGGTGGTCTTCGGCCCGTACCACGAAGACACGGATCATCCCTGGCACCGTCTCGAGCGGGGCGAGATCGAGCTGATGCATGCACGGGAGGAGATCCTCGCCTTGGGCCGCGAGCGCGGCGTGGAGGCGGATCCCTTCCAGCTGTTCGCGGTGATGGGCAGCAGCCAGGGCGCTCGCGAAGCGTTGGTGGGCCGCGTGGAGCGCCTGCGCGCCGGCGAGATCCGCACCGCCCTCGTCACCAACAACGCCCGGGAGTTCCGCGAGGGCTGGCGGAGCCTCCTGCCCGTGGACGAGCTCTTCGACGTCGTCGTCGACTCGAGCGAGGTGGGCGTGCGCAAGCCCGACCCGCGCATCTTCCGCCTCACCCTGGAGCGGCTGGGCGGCCTCTCTCCCGCGGAGACCCTCTTTCTCGACGACTTCGAGAGCAACGTCCGCGCCGCCGAGGCCCTGGGCATCCGCGGCGTGCTCGTCGAGCCCGACCCCACCTCCGCCCTCGCCGCCCTCGACGCCCTCCTCTAGAAAACGCAAGAGCGGGGACGTTCCTTGCAACTTTCACTTTCGCGGGTATCGAGAACGCAAGTTGCAAGGAACGTCCCCACTCTTGCGGTTTTCAGGGGCTGGGGGTCTGGGGCGGCCAGTCGCGCTTCATCGGGCTGGTCTTCATCTTCGGGGGGACGCGGCGGCCGGAGAGGATCTCGCGGATCTCGCTGAGGGCCGCGAAGAGCTCACGGCCGGAGGGCGAGGCAAAGGACTCCGGGGTCTCGAGGCGGAGGGCGGCCCGCTCGAGGCGCCAGAACCCCTCGGTCACGGGGGAGGGCTGGTCGTCCTGGACGTGGCCGTCCTCGCCCAGACGCTCGGCGTAGGCGCGAAGCTGGCGAAGGGCGTTCTCCCGATCGAGGAGCACCACGTCGAACACGCCCTCTTCACTGTGGTAGGGGCGCTTCAGGAAGGACTGCCGGAAGCGGTAGCGCCAGCGGCCGATCTCTTCCGGGGTGAAGGAGACCGCCCAGGTGTACTCGCCCCGATAGATCGCCGGCACCTCGAACCGCTCGCCGCTCGGCGCGGTGAAGAGGAAGGGCACCTCCTGGGTATCCGGCGGCGCCGTCCGAACCCACGTGTCGCGCACGACGGTTTCGAAGGGCTGGCCGAGCTCGAGAGGGTCCCGAGCCGCCAGCACCCGGACCTCCGCCCAACGCCAGCCGCGCCCGGAGAGATCCAGCGGATGCTCCGCCGGTGCCCACCCCGAGGCGCGGTCGCCGTTTCCGCCCCGCACCTGGAGGGTGACCGGGCCCGAGCCCGGCTCGGGCTCGAAGCTCACCGCGAGGCCCGTGGCGTCGCCGATCTCCAGGCGCGGCAGCCGGAGCTGGCGATCGGCCTCGAGATGCAGCCGACGGCGCTCGGTGCGGGCGGCCGGCGCTTCCCAGGCGAGCTCGAGCACCGGTCGTCGCGCGACGTTCCGATCGTCGCCGTGGTTGGCGGTGTAGAGATAGAGCAGGCTCCCCGCCACGTCTTCCAGCGCATCGGAGAGCTTCAGCAGGAAGCGCAGGGGCTCGCGCGCACGCACCTGCTGCTCCACGTAGGCCCGCAGCCCCTCGCCTTCGAAGCGGAGCTCCTCCTGCTCGGGCTCCCACCGAGCCTCGGACAGGGCCGTCACCGGGGTATCGGCCTGGGGATGGTCCTCGGAGGCGAAGCCCACGCCCGGCAGTCCCCAGGCCCGCTCGGCGTGACGAGCCTCCACCCACCACACCTCGCCCGGGCGCGGCGGCGAGGTGTTGTCCGCCTGGGTCCCGCCCCCTCCGGGCTCCCAGTCCGGGTTCACCGCGTACAGCATCACGTCGAGGGGCTGCTCCGGACCGTCCTCGATCCCCAGCACCAGCCCTGCCGAGCGCACCCGGGCGTCCGCGGGCAGTACGATCCCGTCCCAGCGCTGGAGCGTGCGGAAGAGCTCGGTCTCGCCAAAGCGCCCGCTGGTCGGACGTCGCCCGACCCGGGAGTGGATCTGCCCGGGTTGGTTCCAGCCGTAGACGAAGCGACCGTCGAGGAAGCCGCGCAGGTCGTTGTCCTCGACGCCCGGGTAGTGCGGCCCCCGCACCCAGCGGTGACGGTGGCCGACGGCATCGCCTCTCGCGCCCCCGCCGTGGAGCGCGACGCGGAGCGTGCCGCGGGCCGAGGGCATGTCCGGCCACTCCCTTGCCTGGGTCTCCTCCGCCGGCGGCGGCTCGCAGGCGGCGAGTGTGCACGCCGCCAGGACGGTCAGCAGGGCGATGCGCAGCGCCGGCACCTCAGTACCCGGGCGTGCCCTTGATCTTCTTGCCCGCCGTGTTCCCGCTGTCGACGCGGAAGTCCGCCCCGGTGCAGGACAGGCTCTCGTCGGAGGCGAGAAAGAGGATCATCTGCGCGATGTCGCGAACCCGATCTTCGACGCTGCGCTCCCGTTGATAGGCGAGGAAGGGATGCGAATACGCCTGGGCGACGGCCGGATCCACGCCTTCGAAGACGTAGGGAGCCATCATCTCCGTGCTGCCCTGCTCGGGGCAGACCGCGTTCACGCGGATCCCGAAGCGCCCCAGCTCGAGGGCGGCCACCCGGGTGAGGCCGCGCAGCGCCCACTTGCTCGAGGCGTAGGCGGTCTCGCCGTTCTTCGCCGAGACGCCGTCCACCGAGCAGACGTTCACGATCGAGCCGCCGCGGGCCTCCCGGAGAGCCGGCGCGGCCGCGCGCATGCCGAGGAAGGGGCCGATCTGGTTGACGCGGATCACGCGTTCGTAGTCGGCGAGACTCGTCTCCTCGAGAGCGGCCAGTAGCAGGATTCCAGCGTTGTTCACCAGCACCTGGAGCCCGCCGAAGTGCCCTCGGGTCGCCTCGACGGCCCGCGACCAATCGGCCTCCGAGGTGACGTCGAGGCGCTGGAAGACGGCGGCGTCCCCGAGCGCCTTCGCGGTCTCGCGCCCGCCTTCCTCGTCGACGTCCGCCACCGCGACCCGGGCCCCCTCTTCCACGAAGAGGCGCGCCGTCATCGCTCCGGTTCCCCTCGCCGCCCCGGTGACGATCGCGACCTTTCCGTCGAGGCGTCCCATCGGCCTAGAAGAGAACGGCGTCGAGGGAGATCGCGCCGGGTCCGGTCAGGAAGAAGACGAAGCAGATGGCGGCCAGGTTGATCGTGTACTCAGCGCCCGGCGGATCGTTCGTGATCAGGTAGCCGGCGCCCTTGTGGCCCACCACGCCAGCCACCGCCATCGTGAAGATCAGGAGCAGACAGGCGGGACGCATCAGGAACCCGGTGGTGAGGGCCAGACCGCCCGCGATCTCGGAGGCCATCGCCATGCGGGCCTGGAACTCGGGGGCGGGCATGCCGAGGCTCTTCAGCCAGTCCGCGAAGCCCGCCAGGTTTCCGCTACCGACCACGCCGAGCTTGCCGAGGCCGTGGACGACGAAGCACACGCCGATGAAGGCCCGCGCGATGAAGAGCCCGAGATCGATCAGGCCGGGCGTCGTCGAGGTGAGTAGCGGGCCTAGGTCCATCGGCATCCTCCCTGGGCCACATGTTCTACCACAGCCCCGGTCCGGGTCAGGAACTTCCGCCGAGAAGACACGGATCCGCCGGCTGGGGCGAGCCCGCCGGGAGGATCCGGAACCGCTGCGTCCCGAGCCCGTCGATGGCGCCGTGGACCAGGTCACCGGCTTGGAGGTAGCCACCGGGCTCGCCGCGGGTCGCCCGCGCGACCTCCTCGACCCTTGCCTGCTCGAGGGGACCGCGCAGGTTCACGAGGCTTCGCAGCACGAGGGGGAAGATCGACGGCGCACGCAGCGCGACGCCTTCCGGCGTGCCGGTGAGGAGGATCGTGCCGGCCGGCAGGTGATGGCCACCGTCCGCCGACGGCAATGCGAGGAGGTCGTAGCGCTCTCCCCCGTTCAGCCTGCGCGCCATCGGCGTGCGCGGCCCCCCTTCGGCCACCTGCGCCGCGATCCGGGCCAGCAGCACCGCCGGCTCGAGGATCATGAGCTCCGTGGTCGCTTCCTGACGCCGATCGGGTCCGCCCCCCTCGTCCACGTCGAGGCGCAGCCCGAGCCCCTTCCCGCCACATCGCTCGAGCGCCGCGAACAGCTCGCGGCCCCGCACCATCCACGGCCCCATCGGCAGAAAGCCGGGCTGGCCCTTCGCCTTGACGAAGCCCGTCCCGAGTCCCGAGACCGATGCCTCCCGGATGATCGCTTCGCGATCGGACACGTCGTTCGTGACGAAGTACGCCCCGCGCTCCCGCAGTGCTGGCGTGTCCGGCAGTGCATCCAGGGGGACGTCTTCGAGGAGAACGAGGCCCAGCTCGACCTCCCAATCCAGCAGCGTCACCCCGGCCGGCGGCGCCACGACACCGTAGGGCGACGTGGGTGAAGCCGGCTTGGGAAAGAGAAAGACGTCGCCGCCGCCGGCTTCGTCGGCATGAGCCGCGTAGTTGAGCCCCGCGGCGATGATCACGGCCTCTTCCCCGTCGATGCGCGACTGCGCCACGCCGACCGGTGGACAGATCCGGGCGGGCGCGGACTCCGCGGTCAGCTCCCAGACGTCTTCTCCGGCGGTGCCGGCGGCGGCCAGCTCGAAGACCTGGGGGAGCGGGGTTTCGATGGGGGCAAGGGGAATGAGAGCGCGGGGCTCGCCGTCTTCGGTCTCCACGACGAGGACGTAGGTGGGCTCGCCATCGGGGGAGAGGGCGCGGGTGACGCGGGGGAGGGGTTGGGAGGTGAGGCAGGCGTCGAGGTCGGAGGCGGAGGCTCCGGCCGGGAGGAGGAGCGCGGCGGTGAGAAGAGGGGTGATGAGGTGCTTGGACATGGGCGGAGTAGGTTAGCGTGGGAGGTAGCTGATGGGTGCGCGGACGGGGTGGCGCAGGCTTGGGATGAGTTGGGATGGGGGCGCGTACGGGTTGGATCGCGGCTTCCTTCTCTCCTGCGCGACGCGGGAACGTCGCGGCCGATCGGGGCGCGGGCCCTTGCCGGGGTTGCTCCTCATGTTGGCCGGCTGGTTGACATGCGGACAGAGCATCGCCGAACCTCAACACTGTCATGCGTAGGGAGCTGAAGCAGCTTCCATTGCCCACCTGGGCTGGCACGCGACGCCGGGCCGGGCGGAAGCCGGGGCCGAGCCCGAACGTGCCCCATCTGCGACGGGGAAAGCTGGCCTCACGCTATCCGTGTCACCTCACGCTCAAGGTGCGGGACGACGTGCCCTCCCTCCGCATTGCGAAGCTCGTGCACGAGGTCGAGCGGTCCTTCGCGAAGGCCTGTGACCGCGGGGACTTCCGGCTCGTGCACTACTCGATCCAGGGGATCACGTCCACCTGATCGTGGAGGCGAACGGCTTCGAGGCGCTCGGACGGGGGATGAAGTCGTTGGGAGCGCGGCTGGCCCGAGCCGTGAACCGGGTCTTCTCGCGACGGGGCCGGTCCTGAAGGACCGGTACCACCACGCCGTGCTGAAGACGCCGAACCAGGTGCGGAACGCGCTCCGCTACGTGCTCCTGGACGGATCCCCGCCTCCCAACCGGCCTCCCTCTCGAAGCAGGGCCGGCAAAGGCATCGCGCGCGCCGCTCACCCCCCGACCCGAGCCACCCCCGACACCTTCTCGTCTTCCTCCTCCGGCACCTCACCCGCGAAGTCGAGGAAGATCGGGGACGACCAGGCCCTGGGTTCGTGCTCGGCGAGGCAGTCGTCGCTGGCGGGCTGGTCGCTGCAGAGGTGGACGGAGACGCAGTCCCCGGTGTCGTCGAAGGTGCAGCGGACGCCACCTGCGTTGATGGCCAGGGCGGGGGCTTCGTAGGCGCGGGCGTAGTAGACACTCTCGCGGGCGGTGCGGGTGAAGCTCCGGTCTTCGAAGGTGACGGCGCAGCCGGAGGCGTCGGGCTCGCACTCGAAGGTCCGCCACGGGTCGTCGATGAGGGTGGCGGGATCCTCGTCGGGGGTCTCCTGGGGGCGCACGCGGACGATCTCGATGCGGGTGATCGGGCGGCGTGTGTCCGAGGGGTGGTAGCACTCGCGCTTGCACAGGCGGTCGAGGCGCTCCGGGCCGAGCGCCCGGACGGCGGCGTCGGGACAGCCGGGCTGCTGCTCGAAGGAGCCGACGGCGCGCACCTGGAAGATCGGGTTGCCCTCCATCGCCACCTCGCTTCCCATGGGCGCGGAACGGCCCGTGGAGCCCGGCGGGTTCAGCAGGTCGAACCACAGCAGGAGCCGCGGCCCGGTGGTGGCGTAGACCTCCTTGCGCTCCAGCGCCTTCCAAATGGCGGGCCGGTCGCGGCCGGCGGCGTGAACGGCGACGAGCCCGCCGGTCTGGAAGAAGGAGAGCTGGCGCTCCATCTCGCGCCGCTGGAAGCCCGCAAGGCCGCGCGCCGCCTCGTCCGCGGGGCGTGACTCCGCCGCTGGCGGCTCCTCCGGCGGCTGGAAGAGGCGCACCAGCGGGCCCACCGGGGGCCCGGTCGACTCGGTCATCCCGGGCCGCGCCACCTCCTTGTAGCCGCTGCCGGCGCGGGCGGAGTGGTTGTCGCTGGACCCGATGAAGCCCATGCGGTAGCGGCCGGGCGAAGCGTCCGGCTCGTCGAAGTTGCCGAGGGCGAGCAGGTACTGGGCGGAGCCGCCCGGGCGGTAGTTGAAGGAGGGCTGGTCGCAGTCGCGGCATTGGCCGGCGTCGAGCCACTCCGCAGCGCTCGCACCCGGGACGGTGAGGTGGGCGACGGGGCCCGCGTCCGCGGCGTGGGCTCGCGCGGTGGTCGCTCGCTCCTCGCATTCGTCGGCGGCGAGCCCGGCCGTGAGACATCGCGCCCGGATGATCTCGCCGGCACGCCAGCAGGTCGGCAGGTAGTCCGGGCTGGGCTCCGGACACATCGCCTCCCCGTTCTCGTCGTACACGACGGCGCGGAAGCTGCGATAGACGTCGCCGTCGCCGTGGCCCGAGTAGATCTCCAGGAGCATCTGCCGATCCGGATCGTGCTGATCGCCCTCGAGCTGTCGGTCCCAGGCCGCCCCCGGCGGCGTGCCGAAGCCCCAGGTGGTGCCGTGGGGGATGACCAGGGAGGCGACCCCCCACTCGGCGAGCTTGCCGAAGAGCTCGGCCGGTGTGGGGGCGACTTCCGTGCAGTCCGGCGACAGGTCGCGGGTCGGCATGCCCTCGGGACACACGGTGAGGGCGGCTCGCTCGCTCACGTCGTTGGCCAGGTCGTGGAGACGCGAGTGACGGAAGCGCAGGGCGAGCAGGCCGCGGGCGAGGAGCGGCGCCCCACCGGCGGGCGGGCGGGCGGCGATCGGCCGGGCGGGGATCGCCTCCTCGGCGAGGCCGCGGAGGATCACGTTCTTGTGCCCGTAGTGCTCCTCGGCCGTGGCGCCCACTTGGGTCCACTCCCAGCCCAGGAAGGGCACCAGGTCCGGCGCCGCCGCATCGCCGGCCGCCGCGTCGCACTGGCGGAGGGAGTCGATCGTCTCCTGCCAGTGGAGGGGCGTGAGGCCCTCGGCGTGGTCGTTGATCGAGAAGAAATCCAGCGCCGAGCAGTGGCGAGCGAAGTCGCAGGCGTCCGCCGGGGGATGGGCCCCCTCTCCCAGCAGCCCGGGCAGGCTCAGCAGGAAGGCGTCGGAGGAGAAGGTCGTGTGGACGTGGAGATCGCCGAAGAGCACCTGCTTCGGCCGCGGCACGCCGATGTCGTCCGCCGCGGCGGCCACCCGCGCCGTCGCGGCGGCGACCACCTCGGCGCTGCGCCGCGGCCCCACGATCTCCCCGGGCCCCTCGTGTCGGCCGAACGCCCCGCGGCCCGCCGCTACGACCAGGGCGATGGCGATCCCCACGAAAGCGAGGACGACGGCGAGGAGGCCTGCGACCAGCCGTTTCCCGGACATGATCTGCCTCAGCTCCCGCTTCGTGCGAAGTCCACGTAGATCGGGGACGACCAGGCCCGCGGCTCGTGCTCGGCCAGGCAGTCCGGGTTCGCGTCGGTCCGGCCGGGACACAGGTCGACCTCGCTGCAGCGGCCCTCGTCGTCGACGCTGCAGCGCACGTTGCCCGCGTTGATGCCGGGAGCGGGCTCCTCGTAGGCGCGCACGTAGTAGACCGCGTCGCGGGCCGCCCCCGCGAACTCCGCGTCGCTGAAGGTCACCGCACAGCCGGCGGAACCGGGCTCACATGCGAAGCTCTTCCAAGGGTCGTCGATCAGCGAGCCCACGTCCTCACCCTGCGAAACCTGGGGACGGATGCGAACGACCTCGATGCGCGTGATCGTTCGCCGCGTCTCGCCTGGGTTGTAGCACTCGCCCTTGCAGATGTGCTCGAGGCGCTCGGGCCCCAGGGCGCCGGTGGCGTAGTCCGGGCAGCCGGGCTGCTGCTGGAAGGAGCCGACCGCTCGCGCCTGGAAGATGGGCAGCTCGGCCATCTCCACCTCACCGCCCATGGGCAGCCCGCGCCCGCGGGAGCCCGGCGGGTTCAGCAGGTCGAACCACAGCAGGATGCGCGGCCCGCTCGTACCGTACACCTCCCGCCGCTGCATGGCGTCCCAGATGGCGCCGCGATCGCGCCCTTCGGCGTGAGCGGCGATCAGGCCGCCGGTGAGGAAGAAGGACATCTGACGCTCGGTCTCGAAGACGTTGAAGCCGAGCTGGTCCACCTGGATCGCCCGGGACGAGGCCGCCGGCTCCTCGGGCTCCGGAACGAGCATCGAGGCCAGGGGGCCGGCCACCCCGGCCGGCGTGTCGCCGGCGAGGCCCATGCTCTCGGTCATGCCGCGCCGGTGGACCTCCTTGTAGCCGGTGCCGGGACGTGCGTAGTGGTTGTCGCTCGAGGCCATGAAACCCATGCGGAAGCGCCGCGGATCGTTCGGGTCCTCGTCGAAGCCGCCGAGGGCCAGGATGTACTGGGCCGATCCGCCGGGTCGATAGTTGAAGGAGGGCTCGTCGCAATCCCGGCACTGGCCCGCGTCCAGCCAGTCGGAACCCGAGCTGCCGGGAACCGTTCCCATGATCGCGATGCGGGCAAGGGCGGCGTGCTGGCGGGCGGTGACCGCGCGCTCCTCGCACCGGGCTTCGCTCGTGCCCTCGGCCAGGCAGCGCTCGCGAATGATCTCACCGGCGCGCCAGCAGGAGGGCAGGTAGCCCTCGCTGGGCTCGGGGCAGGACAGGCTTCCGTCGTCGGCCACATCGACGGCGCGGAAGTCCCGGTACACCTCGGAATCGCCGTGCCCCGAGTAGATCTCGATCAGGCGCTGGCGCGCCGGATCGTGCATGTCGCCCTGGAGCTGCTTGTCCCAGGTGGAGCCGGGGGGTGTGTAGAAGCCCCAGGTGGTGCCGTGGGGGATCACCAGGGCGTCGCCGCCCCACTCCGCCAGCTTGCGGTAGAGATCGGCGGGCGTCGCCGCGCCCTCCATGCAGTCCGGGGGCAGCTCGCTCGTGTGCACGCCGGCGGGGCACTCCGGACGGCTCTCGGACTCGGCGAACATCCACACGAGATCGTGCATGCGGCCGCCGAACAGCAGCGCCGCGAGCCCGCGACTGAGCACGGGTGGGTTACCGAGGCCGCCGCGCAGGGCGGCGATCGGTCGGGGCGGGACCTCGTCGTCTTCGGTGCCAGCCAGGATCACGTTCTTGTGCCCGTAGTGGTCGTCGGGGGTCGTCCCGACCTGGGTCCACTCCCAGCCGAGAAAGGCGACGGTGTCCCGCTCGTTCCCGACCGCGTTGCACTGGCGAATGCTCTCCACGGTCTGGCGCCACTCGTCCGGGGTGATGCTGAAGGCGTGGTCGTTGATCGACCAGAAGTCGAGGGCCGAGCAGTAGCGCGCGAAGTCGCAGGCATCCGCCGGCGGGTGGGCGCCCTCCCCCTGCATCAGCGGGAGCGAGAAGGTGAAGGCGTCGAAGGAGAAGGTGGTGTGGACGTGGAGATCGCCGAAGAGCACCTGCTTGGGGCGGGCCACGCCGATCTCGTCGGCGGCTCTCTGCACCGCGGCATCCGTCCGACGGACGGTGTCCCGGGGCCGCGGCTCCTCCGTCACGAGACCGGGCTCCTCCGGGTCTCCGAAGACCCCCCGGCCCGCCAGCCAGACGAGGCCAAAGGCGACGACGCCCAGGGCGACCATCGCCAACACGAAGTTCCGGATCATGAGGCCCTCCCGCGCCGAACCGTACCACGACCGTCTGGTCTACACTGCGCGTCCATGATCACGCTCTACACCGCCCAGACCCCGAACGGCCGCAAGATCTCGATCGCCCTCGAAGAGCTCGGCCTTGACTACGAAGTGCGCCGGGTCCAGCTGGCGGACGAGGAGCAGAAGCAGGACTGGTTCCTCGAGCTGAACCCGAACCACAAGATCCCGGTCCTCGAGGACGACGGTCAGGTCATCTGGGAGAGCGGCGCGATCCTTCTGCACCTGGGCGAGAAGTACGACGGCGACGGGCGCATCCTGCCGAAGGACCCGAAGCAGCGGATGGAGGCCATCCAGTACGCCTTCTTCCAGACCGGCGGCATCGGCCCGAACCTGGGCCGCCTGGGCGCCGCCCTCCGCAAGGAGGGCGAGAAGAACCAGGAGATGATCGAGATCTTCGGCGGCGAGGTCGGACGCCTCTGCGGCGTGCTTGACCGCATCCTCTCGGACGGGCGCGACTACCTGGCCCGCGACTACTCCATCGGCGACATCATGCACTACCCGTGGCTCGCCATCCCGCTCCAGCTCCAGCTTCCCCAGCTGGTCGAGCACGCGAACGTGGTGGCCTGGCTGGAACGGATCGCGGCCCGGCCCGCGGTGGGGCGCGGGATGAGCGTCCCCGAGTAGGAACCCAGGAGGCAGCATGCTCTCGAAGCTCGACGACTACCCGGTCCACCAGACGCCGGAGCCGATCGCCAAGCCGGCCTCGACGGATCGCCACGTCTACGACCGCTACTGGTTCAACGGCTACCAGGACGACGGCGAGTTCTACTTCGGCATCGGCGCGGCGCTCTACCCGAACTTGGGCATCATGGACTGCGGCCTCTCGATCGTGCGGGACGGCGAGCAGCACGCCTTCCACGCCTCGCGGCGCGCGCCGGTCGAGCCGACGGATCTCTCGATCGGCCCCTTCCGGATCGACATCCTCGAGCCGATGAAGAGCCTGCGCGTCACCATCGACGACAACGAGACCGGCCTCTCCGGCGAGCTGCTGTGGATCCCGCGCACCGCGAGCATCGAAGAGGGGCGCCAGACCAACATCGGCGAGCGCACGGTGATGGACGCCACGCGCTTCAACCAGTTCGGCCACTGGCAGGGCGAGATCCGCTACGACGGCCAGTCCGTCACCATCGACCCGGCCCGGGTCTACGGCACGAAGGACCGCTCCTGGGGCATTCGCCCGGTGGGCGACCGCGCACCAATGGGGGCGCCGCCGACCCGCACGCCCCAGGTGTTCTTCCTGTGGGCGCCCCTCCATTGGCCGGACCGTTGCACCCACATGGGTGTGTTCGAGAACGAGCACGCCGAGGCGTGGCACTGGGACGGCATGATCTGCCCGGTCTACGGCGATCCCGAAGACCTGCCGGGCGTCGAGGACCCGGGCGTGCGCGTGCTCCGCGCGGTGGAGCACGACCTGCGCTTCATCCCGGGCACCCGGCGCGCCGGCGGCGCGGACATCGCGCTGGTCGAGCGCGACGGCACCCGGCACGAGATCTCGCTCGACCCGGTGCTCTGCTTCCGGATGAAGGGCATCGGCTACGGCCACCCGGAGTGGGGCCACGGCATGTGGAAGGGGGAGCTCGCCGTCGGCGGCGAGAGCTGGAAGTGCGCCGACCTCGACGAGATGGCGCTGGACAACCTGCACATCCAGCAGGTGGTGAAGGCGCGCCAGGGCGGGCAGGAGGGGATCGGCGTGCTCGAGCAGATCCACCTCGGCCCCCACGCCCGCTACGGCTTCAAGGACTTCCTGGATCCGGCCTAGAGGAGACGGCATGCAGCGATTCGAGGGCAAGGTCGCGCTGATCACGGGGGCGGCGTCGGGCATCGGCCGCGCGACGGCGGAACGGCTCGCCGGGGAAGGCGCTTCCCTCTTCCTGTGCGACGTGCAGGCGGAAGGCCTGGAGGCGACCGCCAAGCAGTGCCGCGAGCTCGGCGCCGCGGTCGAAGCCCGGAGCTGTGACGTCGCCCGCCCCGACGACGTCTCGAGCACGGTCGCGGCCTGCAAGGACCGCTTCGGCGGCATCGACGTGCTGGTGAACGTGGCGGGCGTCCTCAGCCTGGAGCGCACCGAGCAGGTGGAGCTCGAGACGTGGGAGCGCGTGCTGCGCATCAACCTGACCGGCACGTTCCTGATGTGCCAGACGGCGCTGCCCAGCCTGCTCGAGCGCAGGGGGAGCATCGTCAACATCTCGTCCACCTCGGCCCTGGCCGGCATGCCCTACGGCGCGGTGTACGGCGCGAGCAAGGGCGGCGTGCTGGCCTTCACCCGCACGCTGGCCGTCGAGTACGCCAAGCAGGGGCTGCGGGCGAACGCCGTCTGCCCCGGCTCGATCAAGACGCCGATGACGAGCCGCAGCGGCCTGCCCGAAGAGCCGGACTTCGCCCTGCTCCAGCGCGCCATGGCCCTGGACGAGCCGCGCGGCCCCGAGACCGTGGCCAGCGTGATCGCCATGGTGGCATCCGACGACGGCGCCCACGTGAACGGCGAGTCGATCCGCGTCGACGGAGGCACCCTCGCCTAGAGAGGACCGCCATGGCCCGCAGCACCGCCTACGACCAGTACCCGCAGCACATCCTCACCCTGGAGCCCCAGGCTGGCACCGCCCGGGCCGTCTTCGAGGGACGGGTCGTCGCCGAGAGCCGCCGCGCCCTGCGCCTCCTCGAGGGCAAGTACCCCCCGGTCCTCTACTTCCCTCCGGACGATGTGCAGCAGGACCAGCTGCGGAAGACCGACCACTCGACCCACTGCCCCTTCAAGGGCGACGCCAGCTACTGGAGCATCGGCGACGAGCCGGGGCCGGGCGAGAACGCGGTCTGGGGCTATGAGGATCCCTTCGACCAGATGCTCCGCCTCAAGGGCCACTTCGCCTTCTATCCCGATCGCGTGCAGTTCGAGGTAGACGACTGAGCGGCTCTCCCTTTCTCCATCGGGGCCTGGTCGAGGGCTACTACGGCCCGCCCACCCCCCACGTGGAGCGCCTGGCGTGGCTCGCGCGCCTGGGACGCTGGGGCCTGAACCGCTACGTGGTCGCCGCGAAGGACGACCCCTTCCAACGCGAGCGCTGGCGGGAGCCCTACCCGGCCGACCAGGCCGCGCGCCTGTGTGAGCTCGTTCGAGCCGGGGAGGCCCACGGCGTCGGCGTCGGCTTCGCCCTCTCGCCGGGTCTGTCGATCGGCTATGCCGACGCCGGGGACGCCGGGCGCTGGTCACGAAATTCCGCGCCCTTCGAGAACAGGGCGCCCTCTTCCTCTCCCTCCAGCTCGACGACGTGCCCACCCGGCTCGCCCACGCGACCGATGCCGAGCGCTTCGCGTCGCTCGCCGACGCCCAGGTGGACCTGATGCACGAGCTGGCGGAGGCGCTCCCCGACGTCTGCTGGTGGCTCGTGCCGACCGAGTACCAGGGCGCCCGGGCGAGCCCCTATCTGGAGACGCTGGGTGCGGGCCTCGACCCGCGCATCGAGGTGGCCTGGACGGGACCCGGCGTGCTCTCCGCGGAGATCTCCGCCGCGGACGCTCGCGCCCGGGCGGAGACGCTTCGGCGGCCGCTCCTGCTGTGGGACAACGTGCCCGTGGCGGACGGCCCGATGCGGGTGCTGCTTCACCAGGGTCCCTACCGCGGGCGCGGGCCCGACCTGACGCCCCATCTCTCCGGCGTGCTCCTCAACCCGATGGAGCGCCCGCGCGCCTCGGGGCCGGGTGTGCGGACCGCCGCCGAGTGGCTCGCCGATCCGGAAGCCTACGAGCCGGAGCCGAGCTGGCAGCGTGCCACCGAAGAGATCGGGGCGGGCGCGCCCGCGGCCTATCGCCTGTTCGCGGAGGCCCACCGCTGGTGCGTCGGAGCTCCGGACGATCGGGATCGGGAGCTCGAGGCGGCCTTCGATCGCCTGCGAGACGCCCCGGAGCGCGCGGCCGAGCGCGCGACCCTGCGCGCCCTCCTCGACGCCCGCCTGGCTGTCGCCGACGCGCTGCGGAAGGGCCTCGGCGACCGCGCCCTGCTCTCCGAGCTCGACCCGTGGATCGAAGCCCACCACCTGGAAACCCGGCGCATGGCAGTGGCCCTCGACCTGCTCGACGCGCTGGCCGAGCCCGCCGACGCGATGACCCACTGCCAGGCCTTCATCCGCTTCGAAGGCCGTCTCACCCGGCTGCCGCCGACCCACCTGGCCAGCTACGGCCCGCGGCGTGCCTTCGTGCCTCGGCTCGGCTCGATGCGCCACGACGAGGCGCACTTCGAGCCGGGCTCGCTCACCCGGGACCGCAGCCTCTCCGAAGACGTGGTTCGTTTCGCGGAGGCCCGGGCCTGCCGGAAGCTGGAGGAACCGTGCGCCCCATCCCGATGATCCTGCTCGGCGTCGCCCTGGGCCTCCTCACGGCCTGCGCGTCGCCGGCCGCGTCCCGCATGACCCTGGCCCGCCTGGAGGCCCTGATCACGGAGCTGGCCGTCGACGTGGAGGGTGCGCCCGGCGGTCGCAGCTTCACCTTCGACGGCGTACGCATGGCGTGCATCTCGGACGTGCCCAACGACCGCATGCGCCTCGTCGCGCCGATCGGTGCGGTGGGCGAGCTGTCGGCGGAGCAGATCGCCCGCATCCTCGAGGCCAACTTCCACACTGCCCTCGACGCGCGCTACGCGACCAGTCAGGGCGTGCTGTACGCAGCCTTCGTCCACCCGCTCTCGCCGCTGAACGAATCCCAGGTCCGCTCGGCCCTGCAGCAGACGGCGAACCTCGCGCGGACCTTCGGCACGGCGTACTCCAGCGGCATCCTGGTCTACGGCGGCGGCACCGGAGAGCCGTCCGACTAGCCCATGGTCGCCGCGCGTCTCCAGGTCGCCTGTGCAGCGCTGCTCTTCTCTACCGGCGGCGCCGCCATCAAGCTCGCGGAGCTCTCGAGCTGGCAGATCGCCGGCCTCCGCTCGGCGGTGGCGGCAGCCGTGCTGTGGCTCGCACTGCCGGCCTGGCGGAGCGTCTTCGACCGTCGGGTGCTCGCCGTCGCCTGCGCCTACGGCGCGACCCTGGTGCTCTTCGTCACCGCCAACACGCTCACGACGGCCGCGGCGGCGATCTTCCTGCAGAGCTCCGCGGCCCTGTACGTACTGCTCATGGCCCCGCGGCTCCTGGGCGAGCCCCGCCAGCGGGGGGACCTCCCGATCGTCGCGGTGCTCGCCGCCGGCGTGATCCTCCTCTTCGTCGGCTCCGGCACGCCGCTCGCAACGGCCCCGGAGCCGGCCCTCGGCAACTGGGTCGGCGCGGCAAGTGGCGTGACCTGGGCGGCGACCCTGATGGGGCTGCGTTGGCTCTCTCGAAGGAGCGTTGCCGGCCCAGGTGGCGATCCCACCGGCGCGGCCGTGGTGGCGGGCAACGCCCTGGCCTTCGCCGCTTGCGCCCCGTTCGCGTTCCCCGTTGCAGCGGCGTCTGTCCTCGACTGGGCGGTCGTGCTCTACCTCGGCGCCTTCCAGATCGGCCTCGCCTACGTGTTCATGGTGCGAGGCGTCCGCCAGCTCCGCGCCCTCGAGCTCACCCTGCTCCTCCTGCTCGAGCCCGTCCTGAGCGCCTTGCTCAGCTGGATCGTGCACGGCGAAGGTCTGTCGCTCCTCGCCCTCGCGGGTGCCGTGGCGATCCTGGGCGGCCTTGCCGCCCAGGGCCTCCGGCGGTAACGGGGGCCGCGCAGTACCCTGCCCGGGCCATGCTCCGTCCCGAGGCCGACGGCTACGGCCGCTTGATCCACGACCACCATCGAGGGCTTCAGCGCGCTGAAGTGATCGAACGCGACGACGGGTGGTTCGGCGTGTCGACCGGCGCACCGGCCTACTTCGCGCCCTTCGCCCAGTGGCCGCCCCACGAGCGCAAGGCGATCCGCCTGGCGCGGGGGCGCGTGCTCGACGTGGGCTGTGGCGCAGGACGGGTGGCACTGCATCTCGAGCCCCGCGGCCACGAGGTCGTGAGCATCGACCGCTCGCCGCTGGCGGTGGCGACCTGCCGACGCCGCGGCGTACGGGACGCGCGGGTCCTTCCCTTCACGCGCGTCGGGCCGGCCCTCGGCACCTTCGACACGGTCGTGATGTTCGGCAACAACTTCGGTCTGTTCGGCAGCCGCGACCGCGGGCGCCGGCTGCTCCTGCGCCTGCACCGCATGACCTCGCCGAACGCGCGCATCCTGGCGGAGTCGAACGACCCCTACGCGACGAAGGACCCGGATCACAGACGCTACCAGAAGCAGAACCGGGCCCGAGGCCACATGGCGGGACAGCTCCGCATGCGGGTGCGCTCCGGACGCGCCTGCACCCCCTGGTTCGACTACCTGCTCGTCTCGCCCAGGGAGATGCGCGGCCTCGTGGCCGGAACCGGCTGGCGGGTCGCGCGCCGCATCGACTCGAAGGGCTCCGTCCACGTCGGCGTGTTGGAGAAGACCGCATGACCGATCCGCGCGAGGTCGTCCGCCGCTACTTCGCCTGCATGCGGGCCGGCGATCCCGCCGTCGTGGAGCTCTTCCACGAGGATGCCCGGCTCGTGGGCCTGGGCGACGACAAGCGCGGGCGCGAGGCGATCACCGCGTTCTACCGCGGCGTGATCGAGCGGGCGGGGCCCTCCCCTGAGCTCGTCGGCGACCTCCTCGGAGACGGCGCCAGAGTCGCGGCGGAGATCCGGATCACGCTGCAGGACGGAAACGCCATCCACGCCGTCGACCTCTTCGAGATCGACAGCGAGCGCATCCGCCAGCTGACCTACTTCCTGGCGAACGGAGGACGGGGATGATCCGGGACGACGCCTTCCTGACCGGGTGGCACTGCATCGTGGCGGAGAAGGACCTGGTCGCTCTCGAGGCGGTGCTCGCCGAGGACGTGACGATGGGCGCGCCCCCCTACTGGGAGAAGCTGCGTGGGCGTCCGCTCGTGCACCATCTGCTCGGGCGCATCGTCCACACGATCGAGGACTTCACCTATCACCGCGAGTGGCGTGACGATCGCGAGCTCGCCCTCGAGTTCAGGGGGCACGTCGGCGATCTGGAGCTCCAGGGCATCGACCTGATCACCCTGGACCGGAACGACCGCATCGCCAACCTGGACGTGCTGATGCGGCCGGTGAACGCGGTGCTGAAGCTGCGCGAGATCATCGCCCCCCAGATGGCCGAGTTCCTCGCCGGAAGGAGCTAGCCCCGCGCGCCGATCCGGCGCAGCGCGACAAGGAGCGGCGTCGAGAGCACCAGTGCTCCCGCCGCCGGCGCCAGCACGTGGCCCGTCAGCAGGTGGCGCAGGTCCGCCATCGGGCAGCTGGCCTGGGCGGCGACGGTGCCGAGGGCCGCAGCGCTGGCGGCTGCCGCCACGACCAGCACCAGGGGCCGGAAGGGAGCCGCACGACCGGCGAAGGCCACGACGCCGACGGCCGGAAGCACGCCCACCGCCACGGCCACTGCCAGGCAGGTGAGATCGGCGGTCCAGCCGCTGCCCGTCCAGGGCATGGGGCTCTCGAACAGGAGGACGCTGCCCGCGGCGGCGGCCAGGGCCATGCCAATGCCGGCGGCCAGCACGCCGAGCCGAACCAGGCCCTCCCGACCGGGCACGCCGAGCCCCACCGCCGCCACCAGCCCGGCCACGCCGGCCAGCCCCAGGCCTCCGAACACGAAGGCCACGCCGCCCCGGCCGAGCCAGGCTTCGGCCAGGTCCGGGCGGCTCCCGAGCACCACGACGCCGACTGCCGCGACGAGGCCCCACAGGCCGAGCAGCCCGGCCACGACGAAGCGGAGGGGCGGCAGCGGCTGCACCGGCTCGAGATCGCGGGCCAGCTCCCGCACCAGCTCTTCGCTCTCCCGCATGCGGGCGTCCAGACGGTCTTCGCTCACCAGCGCTCACCTCCGAGCAAGTCGCGCAAGGCGCGGTAGCCGCGATGGGCACGCAGCTTGAGGGCGCCCGGGCTCACGCCGGCCCGACGCGCCGCCTCCTGCACCGAGAGACCCTCGAGCTTCAGTAGGGTCACCGCCTCGCGCTGGCTGGCCGGAAGGCGGTCGAGGGCCCGCACCATCGGCCGCGAGAGGGGCCCTTCCGCCGGGGGCGGGTCGGCGGGCAGGGTGTCGGGGGCGGTCTCGCCTTGCCGGCCCCGCTCCCGAGCACGCCGCCGCGCCTGGTCGACGCTGGCGTTGCGGGCGATGGCACGAACCCACGGCAGGAGCGGCCGATCCGGGTGGTAGGTGTGCCGCGCGGTGTGGATCCGGATCAGGACCTCCTGGACCACGTCCTCGTCCGCCGGGTCGTCGCCGATGCGCCCGCGCACCGCGCTCCGCACGTAGGGGAGCAGCTCGCCCAGGAGACGCTGGTAGGCGACCGCGTCGCCGGCCTGGGCCGCCGCCATCCAGCTCCGCCAGCGGTCGGCTCGCTCGTCTCGCTCCTTGGCCATGGGCGGGTCCAGGGTAGCTCCGACCGGCTCGGCGGGGTCCGGACCCAGGAAGTGGGCGCGCCGGGTCGCTCGGGCCGCCACGGGAAGACGGGAGCGCTGGGTAACTCCGACTGCCACGCCGACGTACTACGTTCGGGACGCCGGCGCGGTTTCGCGAGCCGGCCGGAGGAGGCCCGACCTTGGCCACGCAACCCCCGCTGCTGGTGGGCCTCCTGGTGTTGGCCCTCGCATGCGCCGCGCGTCCCACCCCCTCGGGCCCCCCGGACCCCCTGCGCTACCGGCTGGCCGGCAGCGGAAGGCATTGGGACGTGGCGGGAAGCGATCGGGTCTACGAGGACCTGGCGCCACGCTACCCGGACTTCTTCGCGGTGCTCGCGGATCCCAGCCGCAGCGACGACCCACCGACGGAGGACCTGCGTGACGATCTGGAGGCGCGGCCGGTCGACCGGGCGAACTTCGACGCCCTCAACGCCCTCGCCATCGGCTACTACGAGATGAACTACCGGGGCGAGCGGGCCCGCGAGGCGGGAGACGTGGAGTTCGTGAGTGCCGGCTTCCGCGCGGCGAAGCTGGTGGCGGTGCCCTGGCGGGCCTACATGGAGATCGAGGATCCGGAGCTTCTCGATGCGATCGTCGATTTCTTCGACGACGTCGCCACCGGCGAGAAGCTCGGCTCGGCCCGCACCATGGGGCGCCTGGCGAAGATCGTGGAATCTCTCGTGCCGAAGGAGAGCGATCCGGCGCGGAGGGCACGGCTCACGGCCCTGGCCGAGCGGCTGCTCGCGTCGATTCCGCCCCTGCCGGGCGGTCCGGAAGAGCCGTAGGCGACGGACGACCTCGGCACGGCCGACGCTTCAGTAGGCGGCGACCTGGCGCTCCCGCCAGAAGACAAGCGCCCGGTCGAGGAGCAGGCCCGCGCCCAGCAGCATGCCCACGATGCGGAACAGGAAGCCGATCCACGGCAGGTGGAAGGCGATGGTGACCAGCACCAGACCCACCAGCAGCGCCAGCCCCACGTCGCGCAAGGAATCGGTCCGTGGCGAGGTGACGGCGCGGCCGATCAGCGTCGCCAGCAGGAGGACCGACACGTACCAGGCCATCGCGAACAACCCGGCACCGATCAGCGCCAGGGGGATGCCGACGACGGTGAGGGCGACGACTGCGAGCACCATCGGAGCCAGGATGCCGAAGGCGAAGCCCAGCCCGAGCGCACGGAAGAACTCGGCGCCGGAGGCCACGCCGGCCTCGAAGAGTGAAGGCACGAGCGTGTGCAGCAGCAGGCCGACGCCGAAGGCCGCCGCGAGCCACACGAGCCGCCACAGGTAGAAGGCCGGCTGCTCGTAGTGGGAGCGCATCTGGAGGGCCGGATCGCCGGGGAGGACCTGGAGCGTGCCCGCCACCTCTGCGCCCTCGTCGATGCGGGCGTCCTCCTCCTCATCCACGTGGGCGACGAGATCGCCGCCCACGACGCTGCCCGCCATCACCGTGATCTGCTCGGACCAGAACTCGGCATGGCGGCCGATGCGCCCCTGGATCTCGCCGCGGGCGATGCCGCCGGTGAGGTCCCGCCCGATCGTCCCCTCGTGCACGAAGCGGTCGGAAACCACGACGGCGTCCCGCGAGACGACGGCGTCGGGCTCGATCGTGAGCCGATCCGAGCCGGCGTAGAGGCCCCGCTCGACGGTGCCCGAGATGCGCGACGACCCGCCGAAGGCGTGGACGGTGCCCTCGACGCGGCCGCCGAGCTCGAACTCCCGGGTGAGCACCCACACGTCGCCTTCGACGACACCGCGGATCGCGACCCGCTCACAGAAGGCGACCAGGTTGCCGGCGATGCGTCCCTCGACGACGAGGGACTCGCCGCTCGTGACGAGGCTCTGCTCCAGCACCTCGTCCGGGCCCACGTGCACCGACTGGTCGAGCCGCACGTCCGCAGCGGCACGCGCCGCCTCGGGGCCGCCCAGGCCGACCGCCAGCGCGAGCAGCAGCCCCGAGCCGAGGGCCCTCGGGTCCTCGATGCGCCGCAGAAGGGCGGTGGTCACGAAGGTGATCAGGGCGGCCACGCTGGCGGTCACCGCGATGGCCAGCCCGAGCTCGAGCATGCCGGGGGCCCGGTCGCGAATCGTGAAGAGCAGGTCCAGGATCATCTCTTGTGCTCCGAAGAAGCGACGGGGCCGGATCCAGTCCAGTCCCGAGGGCAGGCGGCTCTCGACGAGGAAGCCGAGGACGGCCACGACGCTCGCCAGCACGCCCAGGGCGACGGGGAAACCGGTGGCCAGGCCCTGGGCAGAGGAGGTGGCCCGGGTCGACGGCGCAACGCTCGGCGCACGATCCCCGAGCACCTCGGAGATCTGCCGCGCCTCCGCCTGGAGGGCGAGCACCAGGCGGCGGCAGCGCTCGCAGCCGACCAGGTGGCTCTCGGCGGAGCGCAGCTCGTCGGGCAGGAGCTCGCTGTCGACGTAGGCTCCGAGGCTCCACTCGGGAGGACAGCTCACGGCGCCCCTCCCTTCCGGAGGCAGTACCCACAGCTCACGACCGGCTCCGGAGGCCCGGGCCCAGCTGTCGGCGCAGGCGGTCCTTCGAGCGGTGCAGCAGCACGCCGACCTGCTCCGGACGCAGCGCGAGCTGGTCGGCGATCTCCTGGTAGGAGAGCTCGGCGAAGTAGCGCAGCACGAGCGGCGCGCGGTAGCGGTCCGGCAAGGCGTCGATGGCGGCCGAGAGCAGCCGGCGCTCCTCCTCCCCCAGGGCCAGGGCGAGGGGTGAAGGCCCGCGCGCCGCCCGCCCGTCCGGGTCGAGATCCTCGGCGCTGAAGAGCCGGCCCTCCACCTGCCGGCGGCGCAGGCGATCGATGCAGTGATGGGAGGCGATGCCCAGGAGCCAGCGCCGGAAGGGCCGCTCGGCGTCGTAGCTCCCGAGGGCGGTCTGGACCCGGAGGAAGACCTCGGCGCGAGCATCCTCCGCCTCGACCGGCGAGCGGAGCAGGCGCCCGCACAGGCGGGCGACGTCGTCCTGGAACTCCTGGTACAGGTCGGCCAGGGCCGAGCGGTCGCCGAGCTGGGCGCGCCGGAGCCGCTGCTCCAGGCTCTCCGGCCCTCCGGTGGCCCCGGAGGCGTCCGGCTCGCGATTCCGGGACGGGCCGGTCTCGCTGGCTGCGCCACGCTCAGTCACGGCGACTGGAGCTTGGGGCATGGGAAGCGCGAAGGCCATCACCCCTTCTACGAGCCGGGCGCGGAGGATCTTTCGACGAATCGTCCAGGGGCAGCGAGGAGCAAGCTGTGGCGGGAAGCCTCAGCCCTCGGCCAGGACCGCCACCAGGTCCAGGGAGCTGACCACCCCGGCCAGGGCGCCTTTCTCGACCACCAGCACCCGGTGGATGCGCTGGTCCGTCATCAGCCGGGCGATCTCCCGGATGGGGGCGTCGGCCTCCACCGCCAGCACGTCGCGGGTCATGATCTCCCGCACCCGGGTCTTCTCGAGGAGCTCGAAGGCATCATGGGTGGGATCGCCCCGCGGGAGCTCGTCGTCCGCCATCTGCGGATCCGTTGCGTAGAAGGCCGAGGCCGCGGCCTCGCGACTTCGCTCCCGCGACACGAAGCGGTCGATGTCCCGGCGGGACACCACGCCCACGATGGTGCCGCCGTCCACGACCGGGGCCCCGGAGATGCGCGCGTCGTAGAGCACGCGCTCCAGCTCCACGAGCGTGACGCTCGACGGGACGGAGACGACCTGGGAGGACATGATGTCGCGGGCGGTGCGGTTCATGGGCGCCTCTGGTGCAACATCCATTCCTAGCTGTATCGCGCCTGCTTGCCCCGGGACGCTCCGTGGCTCTTCACCGCATCGCGGAGATCGGCGAGGAATTCGTCCACCACGCTCCGGTGCTTCGGGCTGATCATCAGGTGGAGGGCGTCCGGGCCGTGCTGGCGGTCGATGCACCAGCCCCGGTCGTCCATCACGTCGCCGATCGCGAAGAGATCCGCATCGGCGCCCGGAGCCGTCGTAAAGGCGAACACGCTCATGATCGGCTGGCCCACCACGGTGAGCTCCGGGATCGCCTCGATGCCCTCGCGGAAGGCCCGGACCGCCTCGCGGATCTCGCCGGCCAGCCGCACGTAGCCTTCCTCGCCGAGGTAGTGGAGGATCGCCCAGGCCGCGGCGATCGGGGCCGCCGGCCGTGCCCCGGCCATGGCGAAGGAGAGATACAGGCCGCCGGGCCAACGGTCGTACAGGAAGCGCTGGTACTTCTTCAGGTGCTCGCCATCCCGGTGCGTCACGACGGAGGCGCCCTTCGTGGCATAGCCGTACTTGTGCACGTCGGCGGAGATGGTCGTCACCCCGGGCACGCGGAAGTCGAAGGGCGGCACGGGCTCGCCGAGCCTCTCGTAGAAGGGAAGCAGGAAGCCGCCAAGACAGGCGTCGGTGTGGAAGGAGATGCCGCGCTCGGCAGCCATGCCGGCCATCTCGGGAATCGGGTCCGCGGTGCCGAACGGGTAGTTCGGGCAGGAGCCGACGATCAGCGCCGTGCGCTCGCCGATGAGCTTTTCGGTCTCCCGCAGGTCCGCCCGATAGTCGGCGTCGATCGGGATCTGGACGTGCTCCAGGCCCAGGTAGTGAGCGGCCTTGCCGAAGGCCGGGTGCGCGGAGACCGGCGCCAGGAGTTGGGGCTCGGTGACGCCGCGCTCGGCCTTGGCGCGGTCCCGGGCCGCCTTCACCGCCATGATGATGCTCTCGGTCCCGCCGGAGGTCATGCAGCCCGCCGCCTCCTCCGGCGCGTGCAGCAGCCCCTTCGTGATGTCGACGACCTCGACCTCCATCTGACTAAGGCTCGGGAAGCGAAGCGGATTGAGCGCGTTCTCGTAGAGGTAGAGGTTGTTGGCATCCGAGAGCACCTCGTCGACCTCGTCTCCGGCGGGGTAGACGAGGCTGAAGGTGCGTGCGCCGTGCCAGTCGGCATCCTGGGCCTTGCGCTTCCGCATCGTCGCCAGCAGCGCTTCGCGATCGGTTCCCTGCTTCGGGAGGGTGGTCATGATGAGGTGGCCTCCGGTGTCGGGCGCCGCACGGGCACCCAGCGGTTCGGGGTGAAGCCGGTCGAGCCATCGACGGTTCCGGCCGGGCTGTAGTGGTAGACCATGGCGGCGCGGATGCCCTCCGAGCCGTTGTCCGTCGAGCGGTGCATCAGGTGGCTGTCGAACAGCAGGAGGTCGCCGGGATCCATCAGCACCGGCACCGCCGCGCTCATGTCGTGGTCCACGATTTCCACGTAGCCGAACTGGGCGTGCTCGCGGCGATCGGGCACGTGAGCGTGGACCGGCTCGCGGTGGGAGCCTGGCAGCACCCAGAGCGGACCGTTGTCGCGGGTCGCTTCCGTGACGGCGACCCACACCCCGACCTGACGCTGCGGCTCGAACGGAAAGTAGTAGGCATCCTGGTGCCAGGGCTGCCCGAGGGCGCCCGGGTTCTTGAAGATGAACTGGGAGAGGAAGCAGTCGAGGGCGGGGCCCAGCAGGCTCTCCACCCGATCGAGGAGCGCCGAGCCGCGCGAGAAGGGCGCGAACACCGGATCGTCGGCGTGCAGGCGGAAGATCTTCCCGACCGCATCCTCGGGCCGCTCCGCCCCGGCCCGGAGGGCGGGCTCGGGCATGACGAAGGCCTCGCCTTCCGCCCCGCCGGCCGCGCGATCCCGGGCGATCGCCACGGCGCGGGCGAGCATCGCCTCGGGCTCCGCGGTGGCGGCGAAGCCGGGGAGGACCACGAAGCCGTCCCGCTCCCAGTCCTCGAGCTGCTCGGGGGTGAGGCCCGCCACGCCGGCAGCGTACCACCGGTGGGAACGGACCATGGGGACCGCGTACCCTCGGCGCCATGACCGACCTCGACGACGCCTGGCTCTCCCGGGACCCGCTGCCCGACGATCCGCTGCCCCTGCTGGCCACCTGGCTCGAGCAGGCCTTCGCCGACGGCCGCCAGCCGAACCCCCACGCCATCGCCCTCGCCACGGTCCGGGAGGACGGGCGACCCGCCGTGCGCATGGTGCTCTGTCAGGCGGTCGAGGCCGAGGACGGTGCCCTCGTCTTCTATACCCACCGGCAGAGCTGCAAGGGCCGGGAGCTCGCCGGCCTCCCCTACGCGGCGGCCTGCTTCTCCTTCGGGCCGATGGGGAGGCAGGCCCGGGTGTCCGGGCCGGTCGCCTGGACCCTCGACGCCGAGTCCGACGCCTACTTCGCCACCCGGCCGGTGGAGAGCCAGGTCGGAGCCTGGGCCAGCCAGCAGAGCGCACCGATCGACTCCCGGGGCGCCCTCGAGGCGCGGGTCGAAGCGGAGGCGGCGCGCCTCGGCGTCCCCTCCCGGGGCGATGCCCCTTCCGATCGGGTGCCCCGGCCGGCCGCGTGGGGTGGCTACCGGCTTCGGGCCGAACGGGTGGAGCTGTGGCACTCGCGACCCGGCCGCATCCACGATCGGGCGGAGTGGCGGCGCAGCCTCGAGCCCGGCCCGCGGCCTTGGTGCGTCGAGCGGCTGCAGCCGTAGGGCGGGCCCCCAGAACGGAAAGGCCCGAAGACGCTTGCGCGGCTCCGGGCCTCCCTGGGAAGGGGATATTTGGCTTTCACGGGTTATGTGGCGCGATCGGCCTGCTCGTGTCAGCCAAAGTCGAGAAAGTTGAAAAGTTCCCGAGGACCAATCCCCTCGGGGAAGCGAATCATCGAGTGAGCTCGAAGGCCACGACGAGCTTGCCGTCCTTCCAGCCCCAGCCCCCGAAGATCAGGGGCTTCCTCCCCCGGACCCGGAAGTCGCCCTGGGTGGTCCCGGCGTCGATCGCGACGAGCACGCCGGGGCCCACCGGATCGATCGGCCGGAAGCGGAAGGCGCCGCCGTTGGGAAGCGTCACGCTGCCCATCTCGTTCGCCGCGACCCGCAGCCGGCGGCTCTTCACCACCCTCAGGCCCTCGTAGCGAACCTGCGGGCGGAGCAGCCGGTCGTAGCGCTGGGCGCCCTTGCCGACCTTCCCTTCCGGCGTGGCGTGGAGCACCGTCACCTGGAAGGCAAAGACCTCGCCCTCGGCCGATGCGTTGCCGGCCGTCAGCACGGTGGCTGCCAGGAGGGCGAGGGCGAGGCCCCAGCGGCTAGGAGACGGCACGGTCGTTCCTCCTCGAGACCTGGTCGGCGTTGTCCAGGATCCAGATGATCGTGGCCTCGCCGTCATCCTGGAGCACGGCCGCCGACCGCTCTCCGGTGTCGAGCCAGCGCACGGAGCGCGGGTCGGGAGCATCGCCCCAATCCAGACCCACGGCCAACACCAGGGCCGTCGCCGCCGCGAGGGCGCCCGCCGGCAGCCAGCGGCTCGGGGCGAGCCAGGGCGAAGCGGTCTCTTCCGCCGGCGCCGGGGCGCGCTGCGGCATCCGCGCGTGGATGCCGGGCCACAGGTCCGGCGTCGGGGCGAGGGCTTCCTCCTCGCGCAGCAGCTCGGCCAGGCTGGCGAGCCCCGCCAGCTCCGCCCGGGCCCGGGCGTCCCGCGCCAGCCAACGGCGCACGCGCCAGCGGGCCAGGGGGCCGAGCTCACCGTCGTGATAGGCGGCCAGCTGCTGCTGATGATGTTCGTCCAGGGTGGTGGTTTCGGGCGTCATCACGGATCTCCCGGCGATGGGGCGTTCGGCGCGGCGCCGACCTCGAGGAGGAAGCTCTGGAGCTGTTTGCGGGCGTAGTGGAGGCGACTCATGACCGTGCCCTTCGGGATCTCGAGGGCCTTGGCGATCTCGGCGTAGGAGAGGCCTTCGACCTCCCGCAGCACCAGGGTCTCCCGGGCCGCCTCCGGGAGGCGCTCGATCGCCCGGGCCAGCTGACCCCGCAGCTGCTTGCGGGCGACCTCCGCGGCCGGCGCGAAGGCGACACCGTCGACCTCCACCGGCGGCTCCTCGGCCAGCGCCGACTCGACGGCGCCGCCTTCCTCCCACTCCACGTGGCGGTCGGATTTGTCGCGGCGTTTGGCGTCGAGGCACTGGTTCATCACGAGTCGGTACAGCCAGGTGTAGAACCTGGAGCGGCCCTCGAACTTCGGGAGCGCGTTCCAGGCCTTGAGGAAGGCGTCCTGCACCGCGTCCCGGGCCGCGTCCTCGTCCCGCAGCACCCGCAGGGCCAGCCGGTAGGCTCGGCCCTGGTAGCGCTCGACGAGCACCCGGTAGGCGTCGGCGTCCCCCGCCTTGGCCCGGCGGATCGCCTCGTCATCGGGCGGCCCGACGGAGTCGGCGGTCACAGGATCTTCCTCATCGGTCCGGGTGTGGGACGCAGCGCGGGAGCCGGGTATTCGGTGCGCCGAGGCGGGCTCAATGGGCGTCCCGCCAGTGCGCTCCGGACCCGACGTCCACGACCAACGGAACGTCCAGGGCGTAGACCCCCTCCATCACCCCGCGAACGGCCTCGGCGAGCCCATCGGCCTCCCCGGCCGGGGCGTCGAAGACGAGCTCGTCGTGCACCTGCAGGATCATGCGCGCGCCGAAGCCCTCGGCGCGCAGCGTGTCGGCCACCTCGATCATGGCCTTCTTGATCAGGTCGGCCGCCGTGCCCTGGATGACCGTGTTCACGGCCATGCGTTCCGCGGCCATGCGCAGCCCCCGGTTGCGGGAGGCCAGGTCGGGCAGGTACCGCCGCCGGCCGAGCAGGGTGCGCACGAAGCCGTCCTGCTTGGCGGCGGCCTTGGTGTCGTCGAGGAAGCGGCGCACGCCCTGGTACTGAGCGAAGTAGCGGTCGATCGTCTCCTGGGCCTCACCCTGGGCGATGCCCAGCTGGCCCGCGATGCCGAAGGCGCTCGACCCGTAGATGATCCCGAAGTTGATCGCCTTCGCGGCGTCGCGCTGCTCGTCGGTCACGTCCTCGGGATCGATCCCGCCGACCTCTGCCGCCGTGCGCCGGTGGATGTCGTCCCCGGAACGGAACGCCTCGATCAGGCTGGCGTCGCCGGAGAAGTGCGCCATCACCCGCAGCTCCACCTGGCTGTAGTCGGCGGAGACCAGCACGTTGCCCTCGGCGGGCACGAAGGCCTCGCGGATGCGGATGCCCTGGGCGGTGCGGATCGGGATGTTCTGGACGTTCGGGTTCGTGGACGAGAGCCGTCCGGTCGCGGCGCCCGTCTGGTTGAAGGTGGGATGGATGCGCCCGGTGGCCTCGTGCACCAGCGGCGGCAGGGCGTCCACGTAGGTGCTCTTCAGCTTGGCCAGGCGGCGGTAGGCGAGGATCTCGCCGGGCAGGTCGTGCTGGGCCGCGAGCTGCTCGAGCACGCCCTCGTCGGTCGAGAAGCCGGTCTTCGTCTTCTTGATCGGCGGCAGCCTGAGCTTGTCGAAGAGGATCACCTGGAGCTGCTTCGGCGAGCCGATCGTGAACTCCTCACCGGCCAGCTCGTAGATCCTTCCCTCGATGCGGGAGAGCTCGCTCTCGTACTCGAGGGAGAGCTCGGCGAGCTTCGCCTCGTCGACGCGCACGCCGGCCCGCTCCATGTCGGACAGCACCGCGGTGAGGGGCAGCTCGACGTCGTCGAAGAGGCCGCCCAGCGCGTCCTTCTCGAGCCGCACCCGGAGCGGCCCTTCGAGATCGCGCAGGGCCGAGGCCTCTTCCCCGGCCCAGGGCCCGGCCACGTCGATCGCGAGCTCGTGGGGCGGCGTGGCCTTGGCGCCGCGGCCCGCGATGTCCTCGAAGCTGCGCACCTTGCGACCGAGCGCGCCCTGCGCGAGGGCGGAAGTCGTGCGGTGGGCGGCCGGATCGAGCAGGAAGCCCGCCAGCTCGGCGTCGAAGTGCGGCGGCGGCAGGGCGTGGCCGGCCTCGGCGAAGACGGTCTGCAGGCGTTTCGTGTCGCGGCCGCCCCACGGCTTCGCCTTCTTTCCGGTGACGTGGGCGGCAATTGCCTCCAGGGCCTCGGGCCAGGTGAGCTCGCAGGGGAACAGGCTGGCATGGCCCGGCGGCAGGTAGGCGGCGGCGGCGGCGGCGCACGCCAGGGCCAGGCCCGCGGGCTCGCCGACCAGGCCGGTGGTCGGGTCGCCGCCGACCAGCGCCAGGGTGAGGCCGCCCGGGCCCGCCTTCGCGAGCCATGCCTCGAGCGCCTTCGCCGTGGTCAGGACGTCGGTCGCGGTCTCGGCCTGGGGCTCGGCGGGCGCGCCGCCCTCCAGATCCTCGAGCAGCCGCGTGAACTCCATGCGCTGGTAGAGGGCGCGGAGAGCCTCCGTGTCCGGCTCCGGGAGGCCGAGCTCGGCGGGCCCCAGGGGCAGGGGCACGTCGCTGCGCAGGGTGGCCAGCTGCTTCGACAGCCGCGCCTCTTCCGCCTGGCTCTCCAGGCCTTCGCGCGCCTTCTTCCCCTTCACCTCGACGGCGTGCTCGAGCAGGGTCTCGAGGTCGCCCCACTCGCCGATCAGCTTGGCGGCGCCCTTCTCGCCGATGCCCTTCACGCCGGGGATGTTGTCGGAGGGGTCGCCGACGAGCGCCCGCAGGTCGAGGAGCTGCTCCGGCGGCACCCCGAAGCGCGCCTCCACCTCCGCGGGACCGATGCGCTTGTCCTTCATCGTGTCGAGGAGCACCACCCGATCACTGACCAGCTGCATCAGGTCCTTGTCCGTGGAGACGATCACCACTTCGGTCTCGCCCGGTGTGTTCGCGACCAGGGTGGCGATGACGTCGTCCGCCTCGAAGCCCTCCACCTCGAGGACCGGAATCGCCAGGGCGTCGATCAGCTCCCGGGCGACGGGGATCTGGGCCGACAGGTCCTCGGGCTGGGCGTCCCGGTTCGCCTTGTAGGCGGGGTAGATCTCCTTGCGAAAGCTGCCGCCGCGGGGATCCATCGCGATGACGATGCCGTCGGGGGCCTCCTCCCGGAGCACCTTCAGGACCATGTTCGCGAAGCCGTAGACCGCGTTGGTCGGGAAGCCGTCGGCGTTGCGAAGCGGCGGCACTCCGAAGAACGCGCGGTAGAGCGTGTTCGCCGCGTCGATCACGACCAGTCGGGGCACGTCGGCACGGTAGCAGAGGCGGGGCTAGCCTACTTCCCGTCCGAGAAGAGCCGTTCGTCGGCCTCTTAGTGGATCGTTGGCGGTCTTCGCGGGCGTTGAGAGTAGCGATGTCACAGCAGTCCCGGAGCCGTCGGGGTGAGTGAGCGACCGTGTTCCGATGCGCGGGCGCACGTGTCCACCGACCGAACCACTCTCAGGGGTTCAGGCGAACTCGCGAGTCAGCAGGTGGCGGGCCAAGGCGACGAGGTTGAAGCTCGTCACACTGGCCCAGACATAGGCCTTGAAGGACGCCAGGCCCCGCCAGGTGCATCGGTCCATCTGGAACGCTCGCTTGAGCGTCGAGATCACGCCCTCGATCCCCGAGCGGAAGTCACGAAGGCGCCGGAAGACCCAGGCGCTGCGCACCATCTCGTGGACCTCGAGTCCGCTCTTCTTGTTGAAGGCCATGTCTTCCACGCCGAGCGCCTTGGCCTTGGCAACGTTGTCCATGGACGCGAAGCCTCCGTCCATCGCCACTTGGCGGGGTGCCTTGCCGAAGAGATCTGCATGGCGCTCGAGCGTACGTTCGACCAGCGTCGAGTCCGTAGGGTTTCCTTCCTCGATGACACAGTCGAGGACGAGTGACGACCTGCCGCCAGTCAGACAGACCTTGTGACCGTAGTAGGTGCCTCGATTGTCCTTCACGAGGATGTCCGAGTGCGGCTCGAAGATCGACACGATCTTCTCGGCTGCAGGGACGCGCTCGCCTTCGAGGACACGGCGACGGCTCTGATCGATGACGCGCTCGACGAGGGGAAGCACCGCGAGGAGCTCTTCGCGAAGCGGCGTCGTGTCTTCGACTCGGGCGACCCTCTCCGCGACGCTACGGGCCGCTTGGCAGACCTCTTCCGTGGCCCGGATCATGCACCGATAGCTCGCGACCAGGTTGATCGACCGCCGGTGGAACTTGATCGCGTAGGCGCGTCGCTTCACGCAACGACGACGATCCGGGAACATCTTGCGCAGCGAAGGGCGTTGCTTCGCCATCCTTCGCAAAATCCGCGTCATCACCCGAACGCTGTCCCAGAGCAGGGCCGAGTCGGCGGGCTCGTGGATGTTCGCCTCGACGACCGTCGTATCCGCCCGAATCGTCTCGCCTCGTTCGATTCCTTCCCGGCGAGCCAGGCCGATCAACGCACGGTGGATGGCTTCCCACGTCTCGGGCCGGATCCGTTTGACGTTGTCCTGAAGGGTCTGGAAGCGGGGCCAGTCACCGAGCCCGAGTCCTACGAAGCTGCGGAAGGCGGCCGAGTCCTGGAGGTGAAACTCCAACTCCCGGTAGCTCAGCCCGTGGATCTGCTTGAGTAGGGCGATTCGAAGGACCTGATCGCCGCTGAGGCCCCGACGGCCGGTATCGGCGCGACGTTCCCCGATCAGATCTCCGTGCACAACAGCACCCAAGCGCGGATCCGCCCCGAGGATCCTGGCGATCATCTGCAGCTCTCGGGTATGTTGATGCGGACCCCATGTGGGCGTGAGTGAGAGCTGAGTTTCTCGGAATCGGCGCATCGCTTCACCCCCCGGTTGGCGAATTGCTGTGTATGTTCGGTAGGTTGGCACCACCTAACATACACCAATCGCAACTCGATCGGGAGGCGCGTTTGCGCCAATTCCTTTTCTTCTCAGTGACTTACGAGTTCTTGGACGGGAAGTAGCCTAGGCGGTGATGGCGACTCCCGAGCACCCTCCGCGGCGCCCGCGCGCGACCTATCGGCCGACATTCACGCTCTCGATCCTCTACCTGTTCGGCTTCTTCGTCCTCTACGGCCTGATGCTCGCGGGGTGGGACCTCTTCCAGGCGTTCCAACAGCTCCCGCCGGGCCCCGAGCAGCTCACGCCCGAAGAGCAGGAGCTCGCCAGGGAGACCGCCCGCCGCGCCCTGGGCGGCGGCAAGCTCTACGTCTGCCTCGCCGCCGCCGCCGCCACCGTCTTCCTCGCCAGCTACCTCGACGTCCTCCCCGGCCTGCGCCGCCGCTGACCTCGCAGCGCAACAGACGGAACGGCCCCCAACGCAACATCCCGCGACGCAACGAGCGGAACCGGCCCCCAGAAGCAACGTCAGGCGGTCTTCCCTGCGATGTAGCGCTCGACGTCGGCGACGGTCTGGAGGGCTTCGGCGTCCGCGTCGGGGACGACGATGTCGAAGGTCTCCTCGAGGGCCATGACGAGCTCGACCACGTCGAGGGAATCGGCGCCCAGGTCGTCGAGGATGCGAGCCTCGGGGACGACCTCGCCGTGGTCGACGCCGAGCTGGTTGGCGACGATCTCGCGCAGGCGGGCCAGCAGGTCTTGGTTCATCGGTCGGTTCCTCAGGGAGCGCTACGCATGCCGCGCAGGAAGATCTCGACCATGTCGCGGAAGACCTGGTCGAGGGGTCGATCGCGGAGCTTCCGCCGCGGCGCGGCGAGCTCGGTCTGGATCACGCCGTTCGCCATGGTCCACAGGATGTTCGCCACCTCCCAGCTGTCGCAGGGGGCGAACTCGCCCTGGGCCACGCCGCGCTCGATGGCGTCGGCCAGGATCTGGAGGCAGCTCTGCCAGAGCCGGGTGATCTCCTGGACCAGGGCTTCGGGCAGGTCGCCGATCACGTCCTGGTTGTCGAGGGCCCAGAAGATCTGGAAGTTCTCCCGGTTGCGGGTCCAGTGGTCGACGTAGAAGCGGCCGAGCTCGCGAATCTGGTCCGCCGCCGTGCCCGGCGCGTGGGCGGCCTCGTTCATCCGCGCCTGGAAGATGGCGCCGCCGTCGGCGAGGAGCGCCACGTACAGGTCGCCCTTGTTCTCGAAGTAGCGGTAGAGGGTGCCCTTCGCGACGCCGGCGATCTGCGCGACCTCGTCGAGGTTCGCGTTCATGAAGCCGTCCCGGAAGAAGACGCCCCGCGCGGCCTCAAGGATCTTGCCCCGCTGGAGGGTCCGCCGGTCGCCTCCCCGCGGCGGCTCAGGCCCCGACGTCGTCACTGCCCTCGTACCGGTAGGGCTCGAAGAGCTTCGTGTTCAGGTAGCGCTCGCCGAAGCTCGGGATGATGGTCACGACGAGCTTGCCCTCGTTCTCGGGCTTCTTCCCGTACTCGATCGCGGCGCACACGGCGGCGCCGGACGAGATCCCACAGAGAATGCCCTCCTCGGCGGCGAGGCGACGGGCCATGTCGAAGGCCGCGTCAGCACTCACGGTGATCACCCCGTCCACCAGTTCCCGGTCGAGGACGTCGGGAACGAAGCCGGCGCCGATGCCCTGGATGGGATGCGGGCCGGGCGAGCCGCCGGAGAGCACCGGGCTCGCCTCAGGCTCCACGGCGATGGCCTGGAACGAGGGCTTCTTCTCCTTCAGCACCTGGGCCACGCCGGTGATCGTGCCGCCGGTGCCGACGCCGGAGATCAGGGCGTCGACCTGCCCGTCCGTGTCCTCCCAGATCTCCAACGCCGTGGTGTTGCGGTGGACCTCCGGGTTGGCCGGGTTCATGAACTGCTGGGGCATGAAGGCGTCCGGGATGTCCGAGGTGAGTTGGTTCGCCTTCTCGACGGCACCGCGCATGCCCTTGGCGCCCTCGGTCAGCACGAGCTTGGCGCCGAACACGCGCAGGGTGATGCGCCGCTCCTGGCTCATCGTCTCGGGCATCACCAGGATGCAGTCGTAGCCCTTCACCGCCGCGACGAACGCCAGCGCGATGCCCGTGTTCCCGCTGGTGGGCTCGACGATCACGGTCTTCCCGGGTGTGATGACGCCCTCGCGCTCCGCGGCCTCGATCATCGCCAGGCCGATCCGATCCTTCACGCTCGCCGCCGGATTCTGCCCCTCGAGCTTGCCGACGATCTGGGCGTTCGCGCCCTCGGTGACCTTGTTGATGCGTACCAGCGGAGTGCGCCCGATCAGCTCGGTGACATCATTGGCGATCTTCATGCTGCTCCTCCTGCGTGGAGAGCGTCCGAGCTTACCCCGGCTCCCGGAGCGAGTCATCCGGAAGCCGAACCGCCGGGCTCCCGGAGCGAGTCATCCGGAAGCCGATCCACCGGGCTGCCGGACCGCGTCGTCGGAGACGCCGAACACCGATGCCACGAGCACAGTGGCGTAGCTCCCGGGCGGCAGCTCGAAGGCGAGGCGCAGCGCATCGTCCCCGGTTCGCTCCCAGCCGAGCTCTCGCGGACGTACCCGCAGCGGCCGCCGCCCTCCCCGGATGCGCAGGCCCCGCGGCGGGACGAACGGGTCGGGCAGGCCCCACTCGGCGAGCCAGCGCGCCTCCCGCTCACCGGGGGCGCCCATCGGGCGCGTCATGCGCGTTCCGACGATCGGCCCGCTGGGGCTGATCTCGAAGGTGACCGCCCGGCGGTTCTCGGCTGCCTCGTCCTCGACCCGGAAGCTGGCGCCGGAGTCGTGCTTCCAGGCGATCTCCCCGGCCTCGACGCGATCGAGGGGAAGGCTGCGCCGCTCGAGGAAGGCGTTGAAGAGATGGGCCTGGTAGGCGGAGACGAGGAAGCGCGCGCCTCGGCGATCGCCCCCGAGCCGCCCGGTCGCGAGGATGGCGCGGCCGCGCTCGGCGTTCTCACGGTCGCGCCCGAAGCGTTGGGCACCGAAGCGGTTGGGGACACCCCGCTCGGCGAGCTCCGGCAGCCGTCGCTCGGCCTGGGCGAGCTCCGCCGATGCGAGTTCGCGGATCGTGAGCTCGAAGCGGTTGCCGGCGAGCTGACCGGTCCGCAGCTTGTGCCGGTGCGGATGCGCCTCGAGCACCCGCCAGCCCTCCCCGGAGAGCCCGAGGGCGCGGGCGGGCTCGAGGCCCGGCACCGAGAGCCACTGGCGCGCCACGGCGACCCGGTCCTTTCGCCCGGCGTATCCCACCTCCCGAGCCGGGACGCCGGCGGCCCGCGCCAGGGAACGCGCCACCTGCTCCGTGTTGGCAAGCCGCTTCTCGATCCGCACGAAGGTGTGCTCGCCCTCGCCGCAGGGCGGGTAGAGCGGCAGCTCCTCGACGACGAAGTCCTCGGGCGTCGCCGCGAGCTTCACGAGGCGGGGAAGAGCGGCAGCTGACTCACCGGCGCGTAGGAGCGGCGGTGGATCGGGCACGGGCCGGCGCGACGCAGCGCGGCTAGGTGCTCGCCGGTGGCGTAGCCCTTGTGTCGGGCGAAGCCGTAGCCCGGGTACCTCGCGTCGAGCCGGAGCATGATCGCATCGCGATGCACCTTCGCCACGATGGAGGCCGCTGCGATCGACGCGTCTTTGCCGTCTCCTCCGACCAGCGGGGTCTGGGGCACCTCCAGGCCCGGGATCGTGCGGGCGTCGACGAGCACGTGATCCGGCGCGACCGGAAGGTCGGCAACCGCGCCGCCCATCGCCCGCAGGCTGGCCTGGTAGATGTTGATGCGGTCGATCTCCTCGGTCCACACCTCGCACACGCCGACGCCCACGGCCTGCTCACGGATCGCCGCGTCGAGCCGCTCCCGCTCCTCGCGGGTGAGCCGCTTCGAATCGTCGAGCCCGGGCAGCTCCGGCGTGTCGACGAGCACCACCGCCGCTGCCACCACCGGCCCGGCGAGCGGCCCCACGCCGACCTCGTCCACGCCGGCGACGACCCGCGCCCCCGTGGCCCGAAGCTCGTCGCGCAAGCGGAAGAGCCGCTCCATGCGTCGCCGCTCGCGCCCGAGCCGCGCCGCCCGGCGCCGGCAGCGGCCCGCCAGGGCCTGGGCGCCGGCGCGCCCGTCCGCCTGGAGCTCGGCGGCCAGCCGCCGCAGACCGGACTCGCTGGTCGCCGCCCGCGCGCGCTCCTGGAGGGACGCGAGGGACGGCTGCCGCCGGCTCACTCGTCCTCCTTGGTCTTCTTCTCGAGGGCGCGAAGCCGCCGCAGCAGGTCCGGCAGCCGCGCGAAGACCGACATCGAGCGGTGCCAGGCGCGCTCCGGAATCGACGGGAACCCCCACACCCGGCTGCCGGGCTCCAGGTTCTCGATCACGCCGCCCCGCGCGCCGACGAAGCTGCCGTCGCCAACGGTGATGTGCCCGCCCGCGCCCGACTGGGCCATCATGATCACCCGGTCGCCGAGCTTCGCCGTGCCTGCGATCCCGGTCTGGGCCACCAGGATGCCGTGCTCCCCGATCTCGACGTTGTGGCCCACCATCACCAGGTTGTCGATCTTCGTGCCGCGCCCGATCCGGGTCGTCCCGAGCCGCGCCCGGTCCACCGTGCTGTTGGCGCCGATCTCCACATCGTCCTCGAGCACCACGTTCCCCACCTGGGGCACCTTCTCGTGCTCGCCGCGCTCGTTGAACTCGTAGCCGAAGCCGTCCCCGCCGATCGCCGCGCCGGGCTGCAGGATCACCCGATCGCCGAGCCTACATCCTTCGCGCACCACCGACCCCGCGTGCAGCCAGCAGTCCCGTCCCACCGTGGTCCCGGCCCCAACGACCACCCGCGCGCCGACCACCGTCTCCGCCCCGATCGCGGCTCCGCTCTCGACGACGGCCAGGGCGCCCACCGAAGCCGAGGGGTCGACCTTGGCATCCTCCGCCACGACGGCGCTCGGGTGGATCCCGACGGGGGGGCGCGGAGGCGGGCGAAGCCAGCCCGTCACCCGGGCGAAGTCGAGGTTGGGGAGAGGGGAGCGGATCACGGGGCGATCGCCGACGTCGACGTCGGGCGGAGCGATCACCGCGCCGAGGGACGACTCGGCCAGGGCCGCGGCGTAGGAGGCCGAGCGGAGGAAGCCCAGGTCGCGCGGGCCGCCGTCTTCGATGCCGGCGACGTCCTCCACCATGAACGCCGCGTCGCCTTCGACGACGCGGCCGCCCAGCCGCTCCGCGAGCTCCCCGAGCGCGATCCCCATCGCGTTGAAGCTAGCGCGGGTGTGAGACAAGGGGACGTTCCTTTCTGTCTCACCGATCCCGACTCCGCCGTGAGACAGAAAGGAACGTCCCCTTGTCTCACTAGCGCGCGAGCAGCACCGGGACGGGTGAGGTCCTCACAACCGCGCTCGCGTTCGACCCCAGGAAGTACTCGTTGATCCGGTTCCGCCCGTAGGCCCCCATCACGATCAGCCCGGCTCGCGCCCCCTTCGCCGTGTCGACGATCTTGACGTCGGGCCGGCCGAGGGTCGAGGAGGCTTCGCGCACCGGGACGGTCAGGGTGCCCAGCAACCGGCGAACCTCGTCGAAGCGGGCGGCGGCGCGGCCCTTGTCCTTCGAGTCGACGAAGACGTGGACGGTCTGCTCGAGGCGGGCGGCGAGCTCGACGGCGAGCTTGGCGGCGATGCGGGATCCGGGAGAGCCGTCGAAGGCGAGCACGATGGGGCCGCCGAACTCGGCGCCGGCGGGGACGACGGCGGTGGCCTTGTTGGTCTTGCGCAGGGTGCCGTCGGCAGTGGAGCCGATCAGGGCCGTGCGACAGCCGGCATGCTCGCCGTCGCGGCCGATCACCAGCAGGTCGACGGCCTGGCCGCGCTCGACGATGCGGTCGTCGGCAATGCCGCGCACGGTCTCGGCACCGCACTCGCTGCCGGCGCCGCGGGCAGAATCCGAGAGGCGGCGGCAGGCCGCCTCGGCGCGCGTCTTGAGGAACGCCTCGATGCCGTCCAGGTTGGGCGGGGTCACGCCGAGGGCGTCGCCGCGCAGGCCCTGGGCCACCTTGTCCTCGATCACCGAGAGGCCGGAGAGGCGGGCGCGAAGGCGCGCGCCCAGGGCGACGCCGTAGCGCTCGGCGTGGTGGGCGGCGTCGGAGCCGTCGGTGGCGATCAGGATGGTCTCGATCATGGGGTTCTCCGCGCTGGAGCTAGCGCCTCTGCGTGTCTCTAGGTGAGCAGCCGTCCCACCGGCGTGCCCCACACCCACCGCACCAGCCGGCGCAGCAAACGCCCCTTGCGGGCGGTGTAGGGGAACCAGAGGAACTCGGACTTCCGACCGAAGCGGTCGACGAGGATCGTCTGGGCGTGGCAGTAGCCGCGCAGGCCGGCGACGCCGTTCACCTGCCCGATGCCGCTCTCGCGCCGTCCGCCGAAGGGCGCCTCGGTGACGGCGTAGCTCAGCAGGCAGTCGTTCACGACCACACCCCCGGTACGCAGCGCCTTCGCCAGCTCGACGCCGCGGCGCTTGTCGCGGGTCCAGACGCTGCCGTTCAGGCCGTAGGGCGTGTCGTTGGCGAGCCGAACCGCCTCGTCCTCGTCCCGTACGCGCATGATCGGCAGGACCGGGCCGAAGGTCTCCTCCCGCATCACCTGCATGCCGTGGTCGACGTCGGCCAGCACCGTGGGCTCGTAGAAGAGGCCCGGGAACTCCGGGTTGCGCCGCCCGCCGGCAAGGACACGGGCGCCCCGCTCCACGGCGTCCGCCACGTGGCGCTCGACCACGTCGAGCTGGGGCCCGTGGATCACGGCGCCGACGTCGCTCTCGCCGTCCGGCCCCTGTCGCAGGGCCTGGGTGTGCGCGAGCACTTTGCGGGTGAACTCGTCGGCGACCTCGTCCATCACGTAGACCCGCTCGGCGGAGACGGACAGCTGGCCGCCGTTGGCGAAGGCGCCGAACACCGCGCCACCGGCCGCCCGGTCGAGATCCGCGTCGGCGCAGACGATCATCGCGTCCTTGCCGCCCAGCTCGAGGGTGCAGGGCAGGAGGCGCCGGGCGCAGGCCTCGGCCACATGTCGCCCCGTCGTCACGCTGCCGGTGAAGCAGATCTTGTCGACGCCGGCCCCCACCAACGCGGCGCCCGTCTCGCCGTCTCCCTGGACCAGCTGGAAGACGCCGGGGGGCAGCCCCGCCTCGGCGAGAAGGCGCTCGATCAGCTGACCCGAGTACGGGGTGGTCTCCGAGGGCTTGAGCACGACGGCATTGCCCGCCGCGAGGGCCTGCACGGTCGGGTTCAAGGAGAGCAGGAAGGGAACGTTCCACGGCGTGATGACACCCACGACGCCGAGGGGCTGGTAGTGGATGCACAACCGCTTCGTCTTCGTCAGGTGAAGGGGGACGGATCGGTCGGCCAGGATGCGCTTCGCGCGCTTCGCGTAGAACTGCAGCGCGTCGCAGGCCGGCAGGATCTCCGTGGCCAACGCCTCCTCCCGGGGCTTGCCGGTCTCCTCGACGATCACGTCGACGAAGTCGTCCTGGTGGACGACCAGGGCGCGCAGGGCGCGCTCGAGGACCTTGCGCCGTTCGGCGTGGGACGTGGCCGCCCACTCGGGGGCCGCCTTGCGGGCGCACTCCACCGCGAGCACCACGTCGTCGGCCCGCTGGACCTCGACGCTGCCCAGCTCCTCGAGGTTCGCCGGGCTCGAGAGACGCAGCCTTCGGCGTCCGCCGACGGTGGGCTCGAGGGGCTCGACGAGGGCCATAGGGGGGGTGGTTCTCCGGATCGGGCGGCGGACCGACCAAGCGGTCTGCGGCGGGGGACGAGGGTACGAGAGCCCCGCGGGAAATGTCAATCGGGTTGGAAGGCCCCGGCGGGGGTCACCGCTGGGCCCTTCGAGGGGGCCCATCCGGCCTTGTCCGGGAGAGGCTCTGGCGGGGCTTCACTCCTCGCTCCCCGCCACCCCGGCCACCCAGCGCAGGATGTCGGTCTCGGTGATGAGCCCGAGCAGCTGATCACCGTCCACCACCGGCAGGCAGCCGATCTTCTTCTCGGCCATGATGAGCGCCGCCTCCTCGATGGTGGCGTCGGGCTCCACCACGATGGGCGGCGTCGACATCACCCGCTCGATCTCCACCATGTGCATGAAGGCGCGGCGCTCCTCGTCGCGGTGCTCGGACAGCACCGAGAGGGAGGCGCGCAGCAGGTCACGCTCGGAGACGACGCCGACGAGCTGCCCGGCCTGCACCACGGGCATGTGCCGCACGTGCCCGAGGGTCATGATATCCTCGACCGTCGAGAGGCGATCGCTCGCCGAGATGGTGACCAGCTGGGTCCCCATGATGTCGCGCACGCGATCTTCCACTCTTCCTCCCGAGTCCCGAGCCGGATACCCAGCCCCGAGTGGGGCGCATTCTAGACCGCGGGCCCCAACGATGGCATCGGAATCCGCATCCAGGCACCGGAAGGGCCTGGACCCCGAAGACGAGAGCGCGGACGAGCTCGGCGATCGCGGCGACGAGGCGGCGGGCTTCTTCCCGGATCTGCTGCGCCGGGGCCTTTCCATGGGCTTCACCGGCTTCTTCATGACCGAGGAGGCCATCCGCCGCGCCCTCGGCGATTCCGTGCCTCGGGACGTGGTCGAGTTCTTCCTGGAGCAGAGCGAGAAGACGCGCACCGAGTTCCTCGACCGGCTCTCGAAGGAGTTCGGTCGGACGCTCCAGGCGGTGGATCCAGTCGAGATCGCGCGGCGCCTGCTGGATGGCCGCACCATCGAGGTGAGCGCCAAGGTCCGCTTCGTGCCGGAAGAGAAGGACGGCTCCGAGGAGCAATGACGGTCTCGGCTGCCGGGTCCTTCTGGACGCGCCACACGGGCGTCCTCCTCGTCCTGGTGGCGGTCGTGTACCTGATCGGCGTCCACCACGGGCTGGGTCCCGACCTCTCTCGGAACGGGGAGCGCTGGTGGATGCCGAACGGCTTCCTGACGGGCGTTGCGCCCGACACCCTGGGCGTCGCCCTGGGCCTCTTCGGCGGCATCGCCCTGGCCCTGGCCTGGGCGGTCTTCCGCACCACGGGCTCGGCGGTGCTGCGCTGGCTCGCCATCGCCCACGTCGTGGGTGTCGGGCTCGTCGTGACCTTCGGTACGGGCTCGACCCTCGCCTGGACCTTCTTCCACTGGCGCTGGACCGTGTGTCTCCTGCTGCTGGCCCTCGGCGTAGGGGCGGCCCTGACCGCGCCGCTCCTGGCCGGCGCCTGGAGCCGGCTACCCGGCTGGGCGAAGGCCCTCACCTACGGACCGCTCTTCCTCGGCGTCGTCGCCTTCGAGCGCAACGTGACCGGAACGAACCCGACCCTCCCCTTCGCCATCTCGCCCTGGCCGACGGTCCAGATCTTCGGCCTCGAGGTCGCGTGCAGCTGGCTGGCGGCGACCTGGCTCGGAGGCGGCGCGGGGCTGGCGCTCCTGGCCGGCGGCACCCGCAGCCCCGGACGCTGGGCGGCGGCGGGGATCCTCGCGATCGGCCTGCCGATGTCGTGGCTCCTGCTCGGAAGCCGCTTCGCCCTGCTCCCCTTCCGGGCCGGCGGCTTGACGGCGGCGACGGCGATGGTTGCCAGCCTCCTCCTGCTCGGAGCGCTGGCCCTCTCCCTGCGACGGGGCGCCGATGTCGCTGCCGCCCGCGCGCGGCCGGTCGTGCTCGGCGGGCTGCTGGCAGCGCTGCCGTTGGTCCTCGGCCAGGCGCTCACGTTGGTCGACTACCAGAGCACCCGGGAAGAGGCGGCCCCCGCCGTGCTCGACGCCCTGCAGCGCTACCTCGATCGCGAGGGAACCTATCCGGACGAGCTCGAGGAGCTGGTCACCGCCGGAGAGCTGGAAGAGGTTCCCAGGCCGCAGGTCGGCTTCCTGGCGAGCCAGCGCTTCACCTACCAGAACTTCGGCACGAGCTACATCCTCGAGTTCTCGGCGCCGCGTTGGATCCAGTGCGCCTACAACCCTCCTTGGGCGGACGCGGACGAGCTCAGCGAGGAGGAGCGGGCGGAGCTCCTCGCCGAGGACGTGGAGCTGGAGGGCGCCTGGTCCTGCCCGAGCAAGCCCCCGGAGCTCTGGTAGGCTCGACGGAGCCCGCCCGCCGAGGAAAGCCACCTTGAGCCCCCGTTCCCTGACCCTCGGCGAGCGCATCGACCGGGCGCGACGCATCAGCCTCACCTTCGGCCGCGTCTACTTCCGCCTGCGCAGCCACCGCTTCCTCGCCCGGCGGGTGGCGCCCCGGGACATGGAGGAGCGCTGGGAGGCCCTGCACCGGCAGAACGCCCAGGAGATCCGCGACCTGGCGGTCGAGCTCCAGGGGCTGATCCTCAAGGGCTGTCAGTTCGCGAGCGCGCGGGCAGACGTGCTGCCGAAGGCCTACCAGGAGATCCTGGGCCGGCTACAGGATCGGGTGCCGCCCTACCCCTTCGAGGTGGCCCGGGAGCTCGTCGAGGAAGAGCACGGGCGCCCCCTCGAGGAGATGTTCCTCGAGTTCTCGGAGGAGCCGATCGCCGCCGCCTCCCTCGCCCAGGTGCACGATGCGAAGCTGCTGGACGGCACGCCAGTGGCGGTGAAGGTCCAGTATCCCGAGATCGCAGCGGTGGTGCGATCCGATCTGGCGAACCTGCGGGCGCTCTTCCGCGCCGTGGGCTGGCTCGAGCCGGACTTCGACCTGATGCCGCTGGTCGACGAGCTGGGTGCGAACGTGCCCCAGGAGCTCGACTTCAAGAACGAGGGGCGCAACGCGGAGCGGGTGGCGGGCTTCTTCGCCGGCCGCGACGACCTGGCGATCCCGCGCATCCACTGGGAGCTGACGACCCGCCGCGTGCTCGTGATGGAGCGCATGCACGGACGGAAGATCACCGACGTCGAGGGACTGCGGGCGGCCGGCGTCGACCTCGAGGCGGTGATGCGCACCCTCGTGGAGGTGTTCGCGGAGATGATCCTGGTGCGCGGCTTCTTCCACGGCGACCCCCACCCGGGCAACCTGCTGGTCGAGCCGGACACCGGCCGGCTGGTGATCCTCGATTTCGGGCTGGCGAAGGAGCTGCCGCTCCGCTTCCGGGAGACGGTCGTGGGCTTCGCGGCGGCGCTGCTGCAGGGAGACTCCGCCGCGATGGGGCACGCCCTCATCGAGCTGGGCTTCGAGACCCGGGACGGGCGGGAGGAGAGCCTCCACGAGATCGCCGAGCTGATGCTGCTCGTCGCAAAGGAGATCCGCGCGGACGGACGCGTCGACCCGGAGACCGTCGCCCGCCTGCGCGAGGAGATCCCCGAACGAGTGCGGCGAAACCCGATCGTTCGCATCCCCCACCACCTCGTGCTGGTCGGCCGGGTGCTGGCGCTGCTCACGGGCCTGAACGCGGCCCTCGGCGCGAAGCTCGACTTCCTGAAGGTCCTGATGCCGATCGCCATGGGCGTGGCGCCCCGGGGCGACGAGGAGTGAGCGGGCTCGCCCTCGGTCTGGCCCTCGGCGCCGGTGCGACGCCGGCCGCCTGGGAGCGCGTGCTGCACCTGGTGGAGCGCGCGGACGCCCTCGGCCTGCACTCGGTGTGGCTGCCCGAACACCACTTCCACCCGAATGCCACGCCGTCGCCGCTCGTCGCACTGACGGCCTTCGCGGCGCGCACCCGGCGGGTGCGGCTGGCGACGACCTCGCTGTTGCTGCCGGTCCAGCATCCCCTGCACGTGGCGGCCCAGGTGGCGCTTCTGGACCAGCTCTCCGGTGGCCGGGTCCTGCTCGGCCTGGGCCGGGGGTTCCGGCCGCCGCTCTTCCGCGCGTTCGGGGTCGAGGTGCAGACGAAGCGCGATCGCTTCGACGAGGCCCTCGACACGATGCTCGCCGCCTGGACCGGTGCCGCCTTCGAGCAGGACGGCGCCTTCTTCGGCAGCGGCACGGTGCGCCTCGGCCTGCGGCCGGCCCAGGAGCCCCATCCGCCGCTGGTGGTGGCCGCCTTCGGCCCGAAGGGGCTCGCCCAGGCGGCGCGTCGCGGCCTGCCCTACCTGGCTTCTCCCCTCGAAGGCCTGCCGATCCTGGCCGAGAACTACGCCCTCTGGCGCGAGCACCGCGGCGCCGAGCCCGACCCCCGCGCCCCGGCCGTGCCGGTGATGCGCACGGCCTTCCTGGCCGCCGACGACCGCGCCGCCGCCCGCGTCTGGGCCGCCCTGGAACGCGAGCAGACCGTCCCGGCCGGCACCCGCACCCCGAAGGCCCTGGCCCGCGCTGCCCAGGGCGAGCTCGGCGACCGCGTCCTCGTCGGCACCCGCAGCGAGATCGAGGACCGCATCGCCGCCTACCGGGAGGCCCTCGGCATGGACCTCCTGGTCGTCCGCACCGAGGTCCCCGGCGCCAGCGAGACGGAACGCGAAGCCTCCCTCGAAGCCCTCGCCAGCTTGACGGCCGGCCCCGTTTGCTAGGTGGAGCGGGTGAAGGTGACGAAGGCCATGGCGGGGCGCTTCGAGGAGTCGCGCATGGCGAACTGCATCGTGTCGAGGGTCCAGCCCTGGCGGGTCCACTCGTTGAGGATGTCCTCGAGGGCCTCGGCGGTGACGTCGCTGGTCTCGACAACCTTGTACTCGAGGGTCGCCATCAGGCGCCCAGGCTCCGGGCCAGGTCCTTGGCGGCGTAGGTGAGGATCAGGTCGGCGCCGGCGCGCTTGATCGCGAGGGTGGCCTCGTGCAGGGCGCGGGGTCCGTCGATCCAGCCGCGCTCGGCGGCGGCCTGGATCATCGCGTACTCGCCGGACACGTGATAGGCGGCCAGCGGCACGTCGAACTCCTGGGCGGCGGCCGCGAGGATGTCGAGGTAGGGCAGCGCCGGCTTTACCATCAGGGCGTCGGCGCCCTCCTCCAGGTCGAGACGCATCTCGCGCAGGGCTTCGCGGCCGTTGGGCGGGTCCATCTGGTAGGCGCGGCGGTCGCCGAAGGACGGCGTGCTCTCGGCGGCCTCGCGGAAGGGCCCGTAGTAGGCGCTTGCGAACTTGGCCGCGTAGCTCAGGATGGCGACGTTCTCGAAGCCACTCTCGTCGAGCCGGGTGCGGATCGCCGCCACCCGGCCGTCCATCATGTCGCTCGGCGCCACGATGTCGGCGCCGGCCCGGGCATGGGAGAGCGCGGTCTCCGCCAGCCGCGCGACGGAGGGATCGTTCAGCACCTCTTCGTCATCGACGAGGCCGCAGTGGCCGTGGTCGGTGTACTCGCAGAGGCAGACGTCGGTCACGACGCAAAGGTCCGGGACCTCGCGCTTCACCGCCTCGACCGCACGCTGGGTGATGCCGTCGGCGGCGTCGGCGCCGGAGCCGCGGGCGTCCTTGGCGGCGGGAATGCCGAACAAGATGACCGACGGGATCCCCAGGTCCCACGCCTCCTTGCACTCGAGCACGAGCTGGTCGACCGAGTGACGGAAGACACCGGGCATGGAGACGACCGGCTCGCGCACGCCGCTCCCCTCGACGACGAAGAGCGGCAGGATCAGATCGTTCCGGGAGAGCCGGATCTCCCGCACCATCGAGCGCAGGGTCTCGCTGCGACGGAAGCGGCGCTGGCGGGTTCGCGGGAACGTCATGCCTTCTCTCCTGCGAGGGCGGAGGCCAGGGTCTCGATGCACTGATCGACCGTCGCGCTCGCCGGCTCAAGGGTCGCAGGAAGTCCGACCTCTCGCAGCGCCTCCGCGGTGGCGGCGCCCAGGGCCACCACCCGCGCCCCCCGTGCGGCCTCGAGGCGCGGGCCCAGCCCGGCGGCGAAGCTCCGCACCGCGGAGGGGCTGGCGAACAGCAGTACGTCCAGGGCCCCGCCCTCGAGGGCCTCCGCGAGGGCCTCGGCGTCGAAGGGCGCGGGCACGGTGCGGTAGACCGGCAGCTCGCAGACCTCGGCACCGGCCTCGCGCAGGGTCTCCGCCAACACCCGCCGCGCACGCTCGGGCTGGGGCAGCAGGAAGCGGCGCCCGGCGACGGCCTCCTTCGCGACCAGGTGCTCGGCCAGGGCGCGGGCGTCGAAGCGGGCCGGGGGCTGCTCGCCCGGCGCGAAGCCCTCGTCGCGCGCCGCCTCGGCCGTCGCGGGCCCGACGCAGTGGGCCGGGAGCCCGAGTCGCCCCGGCTCGACGCTGCGCTCGCGCAAGCGTGCCGCGAGCTGGCGGGCGCCGTTCGCACTCGTGAAGAGCAGCGCGTCGAAGCGCTCGGGCGCGGCCAGCGCCGCGTCGATCGCGGGCGTTGCCGGGATCGGGTCGACGCGGATCATCGGCACCACCACCGGCAGCGCCCCGGCCTCCCGCAGCGCCAGCGCCCACGGCCCCGCCGAGGCCGCGGGCCGGGTGACGAGCACGCGATGACCGGAGAGGGGCAGCGCCTCGGCGCCTCCGAGCTCCGTGCGCAACCGGACCACGTCGCCGATCACCACGACCGCCGGAGCCGCCAGCCCCGCCTCCGCCGCGCGCTGGGCGAGCTCGCCGAGAGGCGCCTCCACCACACGCTGCTCGGGCAGCGTGCCGTTCATGACCGCGGCCGCCGGCGTCTCCGGATCGCGGCCGCCGGCGACGAGCCGGGCGGTGATCTCGCCCAGGTTGCGCACCGCCATCAGCAGCACCAGCGTGTCGGCGCCGCGACCGAGCTCCTCCCAGCGCAGCTGCTCGCGCACCTGGGTGGGATCCTTGTGCCCCGTGACCACCGCGAAGGAAGCCGCGTGCCGGCGATCGGTGAGCGGGATACCCGCCGCTGCCGGCACCGCCGAGACCGAGCTCACACCGGGCACGACGTCGACGACGATGCCCGCCGCCTGACAGGCCGACGCCTCCTCCCCCCCGCGACCGAAGACGAAGGGATCGCCGCCCTTCAGGCGCACGACGCGCCGGCCGGTACGGGCGCGCTCGATCAGGAGCTGCTGGATGTCGGCCTGGCTCCGGGTGGGCTCGTCGTGGCCGCGCTTGCCGACGTTGATGCGCTCCGCAGCGGGCGGCGCCAGCGCCAGCAGCTCCGGCGCGACCAGGGCGTCGTACACGACCACGTCCGCGGCGCGCAACAGCTCGGCGCCGCGCAAGGTGAGAAGATCCGGCGCTCCCGGCCCCGCGCCCACGAGCGAGACCCGCCCGCCGCTCACGGCGCTCCCACCGGGCCGGTGCTGCGCCCGCCGCTCACGAGGCTCCGGCCCGGGCCGCCTCGAGCAGCCGGGCCGCGCCGCGGCCGAGGGCTTCCCGGGCCGCCGCCCGGCCGAGGGCGTCCGCGTCGGCGGCGGAACCGCTGGCCTCCGCCGCCACCACCTGACGGCCGTCGGCGGCCAGCACCCGGGCGCGAAGCTGCACCCGGCCGTCGGCCAGGAGCTCGGCGCGCGCGGCGATGGGCGCGTGACAATCGCCGCCGAGCGCACCGAGGAAGGCGCGCTCGGCGGTGATGGAGACGCGGGTCGGCGGATGGTCGAGGGCCAGGAGGTCGTCGGCCAGGGCCTCGCCGTCTCGGCACTCGAGGGCGAGGGTGCCCTGGCCGACCGCCGGCAGGAGCAGCCCCTCGTCGATGCGCTCGTGGATGCGCGCGTCGAGACCGAGCCGGTCGAGGCCGGCGCAGGCGAGGACGACCGCCGCGAGGTCCTCGTCCTCGAGCTTGCGCAAGCGGGTATCGACGTTGCCGCGGATGGGGACGATCACGAGATCCGGTCGATAGGCGAGGAGCTGGCTCGCCCGGCGCACGCTGCCCGTGCCCACACGACTGGCCCGGGGCAGGGCCTCGACGCTGGCGTCGGCGCCGCGGCCGACGAGCGCGTCGCGCGGATCGCCCCGCTCCGGGAACGCGGCCAGGGACAGGCCGGGCGCCTGCTCGCCGGGCAGGTCCTTGGCGCTGTGCACCGCCACGTCGGCGCGTCCGTCGAGGAGCGCCTCCTCGATCTCCTTCACGAAGAGCCCCTTGCCGCCGATGGCCGCCAGGGAGCGATCCTGGATGCGATCGCCGGTCGTCTGCACCTTGACCAGCTCGGTGCGGCAGCGCAGGGCCGTCTCGATCTCCCGGGCCACGAGCCCGGACTGGGCAACCGCGAGGGCGCTCCCCCGCGTGGCAATGCGGACCAGCTTCATGCGTCCTCGTCTCCGTCGTCGTGTCCATCGCCGGGCCCGTCGGCCTCGGCGCCCGGCGCCGCCCCGTCGTCCAGGGCAAAGAGCACTCGCGCCGCCTCGAGGTGCGCGAGCCCCTCTTCCCGATCCACTTCCTGGCGCAGCCGCGCGAGGGGCGCGTGCAGCAGCTTGTTGACGATGCCGCGTGTGATGCCTTCGAGGGCGTCCCGGTGCGCGTCGCTCCACTCGAGGCCCGGGAGCCCGCGGTCGAGCTCGGCGGTGCGGATCGCCTCGGCCCGCGCCCGCAGCGTGCGGATCGTCGGCACCGCGGCCAGGGCCGTCAGCCAGCCCTCGAAGCGCTGCTGCTCCTCGAGCACGATGTCCTCGACCCGCTCCACCTCCCGACGGCGCTCGGCGGCGTTGGCTTCCGCCATGCCCGAGAGATCATCCAGGTCGTAGAGGTAGACCGAGTCGATCTCGTTCACCTCCGACGCCACGTTGCGCGGCACGCCGATGTCGATGACGAAGAGCGGGCGGTGGGGGCGGTGACGCAGTGCCGCGCCGACCCCGTCCCGGGTGAGCAGCGGCGCGTCGCCGCCGATGGACGTCAGCACCACGTCGCTCTGCTCGAGCAGCCCCGGGAGCTCCGCCAGCCCGTGGGCACTGGCGTCGAAGCGGGTCGCCAGGCCGGCGGCCCGGGCCGGCGTGCGATTGGCGATGCGAACGCTGCCCAGGCCGGACGCGCGCAGCCGGTCGAGGGCGAGCTCGATCATCTCGCCGGCACCGATCAGGAGCGCCGACTTGTCCTCGAGGCTCTCGAAGATCTCCCGGGCCAGGTCCACGGCCACCCGCGCCACGGAGATCGGCCGCTCGGCGATCCGCGTCTCGTTGCGCACGCGCTTCGCGGTGGAGAACGCCCGCTGGTAGAGGCGCGAGAGGATCGGGCCGCAGCTCCCGCAGGCGACCGCCGTCCGATAGGCGTCCTTCACCTGGCCGAGGATCTGGGGCTCGCCGACGACCATCGAGTCGACGGAGCAGGCCACCCGGAAGAGGTGGCGCACGGCCTGAGAATCGCTGAGCTCGTAGAGCGCGGGCTCGAGATCGGCCGGGCTCGGGCGCTCGCCTTCGCCGGGGAGCTCGCGCTCGACGAACGAGCGCAGCCGCACGCGTGCGGCGGCCGGGCTGCGGGTCAGCACCAGCACCTCCACCCGGTTGCAGGTGGAGAGGATCACGCACTCCTCCACGTCCGGGGCGGCGGCCAGCTTCTCGTTGGCGGGGCCGAGATCGCCCACCGCGTAGCGCTCACGGAGCTCCAGGGGCGCCGTCCGGTGGCTCATTCCGAGCAGCAGCAGGTTCACCACACCGCTCCCGCACCGACGACCGCGCCGGTGAGGATCGCGAAGCCGGCGGCGGAGAGCATCGCGACCTGACGCGCGCCCAGGTCGAGACCGAAGCGCGCCACGGCCGCCGCACCACACAGCACCCAGGCGGCCAGCGTGCCGTTGGCGTGGATGCTCGCCTCCCAGAGCGCGCCCCGGGTCTCGTACACCCAGAGGACGCCGGTGAAGAGGCCGAAGGTGAGCAGCAGGAAGCCGACGCCGAGGCCGAGGGTATTCACCCGGTCGAGGGTCTCGAGGGAAGGCAGGGTTCCGCCGACCCGCCGCTTTCGCTTGATCGCCCGGTGATGGATCACGTAGAGCAGCCCGGCGCCGGCCGCGACGCCCAGGGTGGCGAGACCGGCGCTCGAGAGCAGCACGTGCAGGTGCGACCAGAGCGGATGCAGGGCCTCGGCGGGCGGCGGCGCGTAGAGAGAAAGCAGCCCGGTGGCGCAGCCGAGGAAGGCGGCCGGCGCCACGACCAGCGCGAGTCCGAGCCCGCGCACCCAGAAGAGCAGCGCCAGGTAGACGAGGGAGCCGACCCAGGCCATGAACGAGACGGCCATGGGCAACGAGTTCAGGGCCGGCGTGGGATCCAGCGTGTGGAGCTGCCAGAAGCCGCCGGTGTGCATCAGGGCGCCGGCGCCCAGGGCGAACACGGCGCCGCGTGTCAGGTCCACGCGGCGAACCACCACGGCCGCCACCGCCACGACGGCCGCCAGCAGGTAGGCGGCGGTGGCCAGCTGATGGAAGAGGAGACCCATCCGTCACGCCCGGGAGCGCAAGCGCTCCATCTGGGCCGCCACCTTGGCGGCGTCGCTCACCATCTCGAAAATGCGGTAGGCCGGTTCGCCGAACAGGACGAAACGGATCTCTTCGAGGGAGCCCTCTCCGTCCAGGTGGGCCCGGGCCTCTTCGATCAGGATCTCGGCGGAGCGCTGCATCGAGACCCCGCCGACGCCCGCGCCGATGGCGGGCACCGCGATGCTTCGGAACCCCTGCTCCCGGGCGATCGCCAGGCTCGCCCGCATGGAGGCGCGCACGCTCTCCTCGCTGGCCCGGCCGCCGGGCGGCATGCCGGCCGCGTGGATGACGAAGTGCGCCGGCAGATCTCCCGCGCCGGTAAGGGCGGCGCCGCCCACCTCGACGGGCCCGTGGGCGTCGCACTCCTGCTGGATGCTGGGGCCGCCCTTCTGCCGGATCGCGCCGGCCACGCCGGAGCCCAGCTGCAGGGCGGAGTTCGCCGCGTTCACGATCGCGTCCACCTCGGCCGCAGTGATGTCGCCTTCCTCCAACACGATGCGTCCGCTCATCGCTTCTTCCCCTTCGCTGCGGCCTCCACGAGGCCCGCTGCGATCAGCGGCACCAGGATCTCGTGGTGGCCGACGAGCGAGATGCCGCGCCCGCCGAGCCGGGTCGGCCGCTCCACCACGTTCACGCTGGGTCGGTAGTGGCGGATGAAATCGCAGTTCACCGTGGTGAACTTCTCGATCTTGTTCCCCAGGTTGCGCGCCAGGGCCAGCGCCTTGAGGAACACCTCCGGCAAGATCACCGCGGAGCCGATGTTGAACAGCACGCCGCCTTCGAGGGCTGCGACCAGCCGGGCCAGGGTCTCGAAATCGCGGTAGCTCGTGGCGCCGAGGGCGGCACCATCGGCGCTCGGGTGCATGTGGTGGATATCGGTACCGACGGCCACGTGGATCGTGACTGGAATCCCGAGCCGCGCTGCGTTGGCGAGGACCGAGCGGTCCTTGTGGCGGTAGCCCTTGCCCTCGAGGATCTCGCGGCCCACCGCCAGGCCCATCCCCAGCCCGGCGGCATGGCCCGCCGCGATCGCGCCGTTCAGGCGCTCGGAGGTCTCCCGGGCCATGCCGAACGAGCCCTCGTCGAGGGCCGGCGCCACGTCCTCGCTCGTCTGGCCCATCATCGCCAGCTCGAGATCGTGGACGCACCCGGCGCCGTTCATCAGCAGCCCCGAGACGAAGCCGCGCTCCATCAGGTCGACGACCAGCGGCGCCAGGCCGACCTTGATCAGGTGGGCGCCGAAGCCCCAGAGGAGGACCTTCTTCCGGGCATGGGCACGGGAAGCCGCGTCGATGGCGCCGCGAAGCTCCTGGGCACCGAGGATGCCGGGGAGCCGGTCGAGGAACGTCGCGAAGCTCGCGCCGGCCTCGTGGGGCACGCCTTCCAGGGAGCGCTTCACCTTGCTGAAGCGGCTCCGAGCCGGATAGGTGCGCACCTGTTGGCGGTCGATCCGCGGAAGGCGACGCGTCACGGCTCCACCGGGAATAGGATGTCGTCCACCACCTCCGCGATCGCGTGGGCGATGGCGATGTGGGCCTCCTGCACGCGCTGGGTCTCGTCGGAGGGCACGACCAGGGCGAGCTCGACCCGCTCCGCCAGTTTGCCGCCGCCCTTGCCGAGGAGACCGATCGTGCGCATGCCGCGGCGCGCCGCCTCGTCCACCGCCGCCAGCACGTTCGGCGAGCTGCCGGAGGTCGAGATGGCGATCGCCACGTCGCCGGAGACGCCGTGGGCCTCGACCAATCGGGCGAACTGCCGGTCGAAGCCGTAGTCATTGCCGATGGCGGTCAGGTCCGAGGTATTGGCGGTGAGGGCGAGCGCCGGAAGCGCCGGCCGTTCGCGGGTGAGGCGCCCGGTCCACTCGGCGGCGATGTGCTGGGCGTCGGCCGCGGAGCCGCCGTTGCCGAAGAGCAGGACCTTGCTGCCCGCCCGGAAGGCCTCCGCTACCAGGCGGGCCGCCCGGGCGATGTCCTCGGCCAGGCCGGCGGCGACCGCCCGCTTCACCCGGGCGCTCTCCTCGAGGGTGGCGCGAACCGAGGCGACGGGATCGAAGGAAGAACCCACGCGCGATCGTCCTTTCGCTACGGTGTTGGCCCGGATGGCGTCGAAAGCGGAAAACCCTGCAAAATCAGCTAGATCGGGGATTTCCAACATACCCGCCGGCCTCCGGGGCGTCAATCGGCCCGGCCCCGAGGGGTGGTGACCCCACTGCTATCCTGGCTCCATGGCCGGCGCCCTCCGCCTGCTCCTCGTGCTGACGCTGCTCGGCGCCGCCGGCTGCCGGGAAGGCATCGGACGGCTGCTCGACGAGACGGGCCACCCGCCGATCCGCGAGATCTCCGCGAGCGAGGCCGCCGACCTGCTCGCCCGGGATGCCGCGGTCACGATCGTGCATCCCCTGCCCCGCCACCCGGCGACTCCGCGGCTGAAGAACGCGGTTTGGCTGGCCCCGGAGGATCCGGTGCCCGAGGGCTGGGGCGCCCGGCACCATCCGGTCCTCGTCGTCGGCGAGCCCGACGCCGCCGCGGCCCTGGCCGCGCGCCTCGCCCGGGCCGGTACACGGCCGCTCTCGGTCGTCACCGGAGAGCTCGACACCCTCGCCGATCTCCGGACGGCCCGTCATCCGTAGCTCGTCCGGTGCGCCGATTTGACGCGCAGCCCCGGGTGGTAAGCTTCCCCGGAAGCGCGCACGCCAACAGGAGAACCCGCGACCCATGGCCGAGATCATCGACGTCACCGACGCCAACTTCGACGAAGAGGTGCTCCAGTCGGACACCCCGATCATCATCGACTTCTGGGCCGAGTGGTGCGCGCCGTGCCGGGCCATCGCCCCCATCGTCAAGGAGATCGCGGGCAGCTACGACGGCAAGGTGAAGGTCGTCAAGATGAACATCGACGAGAACCCGGCCACGCCCGGCAAGTACGGCGTCCGCGCCATTCCCACCGTCCTCGCCTTCAAGGGCGGCACCGTGGTGGAGCAGATCACCGGGGCGCGGCCGAAGAGCGCGTTCGAGGAGATGGCGCAGAAGCTCGTGTAGTCGTCGAACGGCCGGTGGTGATCGGGCTCGAGCCTCCACCTCGCGGAAGTCGCCTCGCTCGCCGATCGGGACGGCGAGCTGACCTTGAAGCTCCGCCATCCGGGCCACCACGAGGGCTACGTCTGGATCGCCCTTCCCGACCGCACCGATCCTCTGTGCGTGCACGCGCCTTCACCGACCGGACCGAACGCTGCCAGGACGCCCTACCCTGACCACCGGCGATGCGCGCCTACCTCGCGTGGCCGATTCGGGCTCTGGGTCGCTACTCCGCATGGCCGAGGGCTTCGAAGCAGGCGCCGATGGCGCTCGTCGATCACCGCGTTCTGCGGCGGGGTCGAGCGCCGGGATCTGGGCCCTCGCGCTCAGAACATGTACCGCCGCATCGAGACGTTCATCAGCAGCCCGAGCGCGACCAGGTTCGCCAGCAGCTGGGAGCCGCCGTAGGAGACCAGCGGCAGCGGCACGCCGATGACCGGCGCCAGGCCGAGCACCATCGACACGTTGATCACCGCCGGCCAGAAGAGCATGCCGACCACGCCCACGGCGAGCATCGCGCCGAAGCCGTCCTTGGAGTTGTTGGCGACGACCAGGCCCCAGATCAGCAGGGTGAAGTAGACGGCCAGGAGCAGCACCGAGCCGAGGAAGCCCCACTCCTCCGCCAGCACCGAGAAGGCGAAGTCCGAGTGCTGGGTGGGGAGGAACTGGAGCTGGGTCTGGGTGCCCTGGAGGTAGCCCTGTCCGAACAGGCCGCCGGAGCCCACGGCGATGCGGGACTGGATGGCCTGGTAGCCGGAGGAGAGCGGATCGCGGGAAGGGTCGAGGAAGTCGAGGATCCGCTCGCGCTGGTAGTCCTTGAAGACGTAGGTCCACAGGCCGGCCAGGGCCAGGACGCCGGCCGCGCCCAGGCCGCCCCAGGCCCGGGCCGGGATGCGCACGAACGGCAGGTAGGTCGCGGCGATCAGCAGGGTGAGGACGGCGACGCCCATGTCGCGCTGCAGGACGATCAGGCCGATGGGGCCGGCGGCGATCAGGGCGGGCGCCCACAGGTCGCGGACGCGACGGATCTCGCCGGGCGGATTGCGGTGGAAGTAGCGGGCCATCGCGAGCACGAGGCCGACCTTCGCCAGCTCGGCGGGCTGGAGGGAGAGCGGGCCGTAGATGAGCCAGGAGCGGTTGCCCCGGGTGACCGGAGCCAGCACGAGGGTCGAGGCGACCAGCAACAGGGTGGCCACGTAGACCGGCACGGCGAGGCGCTCGAGCCGCCGGTAGTCGAGCACCAGGGCGAGGAGCAGCCCTCCCGTACCGACGCCCAGAGCCAGGAGCTGGCGCCGGAACTCCGACGGCATCCCCGAGACCGCCCCTGGCGAGGCGGCCGAGTAGAGGTTGGCGAAGCCGATCGCCACGACCGCCAGCACGAGCCCGAGCAGCACCCAGTCGAAGTGCTGCAGGGATCGTCGGTCAATCGCCGGCCGCATCGGGCTCTCCGTTCTCGGCGCTGGCGGCGGCCACCAGCGGCGCGCCGTGCTTCTTCTCGAAGTAGCGGGCGAGGATCCGCTGCGCGATGGGCGCCGCCGCGGTGCTGCCGTGCAGCCCGTGCTCGACGAACACGGCCACGGCGATCTCGGGATCGTCGACGGGGGCGAAGGCGGCGAACCAGCCGTGGTCCCGCTGGCGGATCGGGATCTCGTGCTCGTCGAGGCCCTCGACCCGCTCGAGCCGCACGACCTGGGCCGTACCGGTCTTGCCGGCCACCTCGACGCCGGGTACGCGGGCGCGGGGGCCGGTGCCGCCGGGCTCCTCGACCACGGCGCGCAGCCCGGCTCGCACCAGGGCGAGACGGGCGGGAGTGACCGGGACCTCGCCGACCACCTCCGTGGGGAAGTGCTTCACGGTGATGCCGTCCTGGGTCTCCAGCCGCAGCACGAGCCGCGGCTTCATCACCTTCCCGCCGGAGGCGATGGCGGCGTAGGCCACGGCGAGCTGCATGGGCGTGTACAGGTTGAAGCCCTGGCCGATGCTCGCGGACACGGTCTCGCCCGGGAACCAGGGTTGCCCGAAGCGCCGGCGCTTCCACGAGCTCGACGGCACGAGGCCCGGCGCCTCACTCCCCAGCCCGAGGCCTTGCTTGCGACCGATGCCGAAGGCCTTGGCGTAGACCGCGAGCTTGTCGATGCCGAGCTTCTGACCGTAGGTGTAGAAGAAGACGTCGCAGGACTCGCGGAGCGCGTCGATCACGTCGACGGTGCCGTGCCCCGCCCGCTTCCAGCAGCGGTAGATGCGGCCGCCGAAGCGGAAGAAGCCGGGACAGAAGGCCGTGGTGTGGCGACCGATCACGCCCTCCTGGAGCAGCGCCGCCGCCACGATCGCCTTGTGGGTAGAGCCCGGGGGGTAGTGGTTCTGGATCGCGCGGTTCTGGAGGGGGTCCCAATCGTCGGAAGTGAGCCCTTTCCACGTGGCTGTGTCGATGCCGCCGGCGAAATCGTTCGGGTCGAAGGTGGGCCGGGACGCGAGGGCCAGCACGTCGCCGGTCGCGACGTCGAGGGCGACGGCCGCGCCCATGTGGAGCGGCTCGCCCTCGGGCACGTGGGCGAAGCCCTCCTCGGCGGCCCGCTGGAGATCGCGGTCGAGGCTCAGCACCACGCGTCCGCCGGGCACCGGAGGCACCTCGAGGAGCGGGTCGCCCACCTCGCGCCCGGCCGCGTCCACCATGACGTTGCGTCCGCCCTCGCGGCCGCGCAGGTGGCTCTCGAAGCGCGCCTCGAGGCCGGTCTGGCCGATCACGTCGCCTGCCCGGTAGTCCCGGAAGCGCTCGCGCTCGAGCTGATCGGCGCGGATCTCACCGATCGTGCCGAGCAGGTGAGCGGCCAGCGGGCCGTCGAGGTAGTGGCGACGGGGCTCGACATGGGTAGCGACGCCCGGCATGGCGAAGCGATGGGACTCGACCTGCGCGAGGGTCTCGAAATCGAGATCGTCCGCGAGCACCCGGCGTCGGAAGCGGCCCCGGCCGGTGCTGGAGCCCGCCATCTCGTCGAGCACCGCCGGCTCCGCCTGGAGCAGCTGGCCCAGGGCGGCGAAGGTGTTCGCGCGGGCGGCGAGATCGTTCGGCGTCACCTCGACCCGGTAGGCGGGACGGGTCGACGCGAGCACCCGGCCCTCCCGGTCGAGCACCTCGCCGCGGGGCGCCTCGAGACGCACCTGGCGCACCGAGTTCTGCTCGGAACGCCTCCGCAGCTCGTCTCCCTCCAGCACCTGGAGCTGGAAGAGGCGGACGACGAACACCAGGAGGACGAGCAGGATCAGCGCACCGGCCAGGCGCAGCCGGCCCTCGATGGGCGGCTGGCTACTGGCCAGGTGGCCGCCGCTCACCGCGGCCCCGGGAGCGACGGGTGCCGCGGCCCCGAGAGCGGAGCCTGCCGCGGCCGCATCATCGGACCGCGGGCCTCCGCGTGTCGAGGCGCATCTCGCGCCGGGCCTGGCTCTCGTCCAGCCGGTCCACGAGGCCCTGGGCGAAGCTGCCGGCGAAGGGCGCGCACACGCCCGTCGCCACCGTGCGAACCAGGACGCCGCCGACCTCGGACCAGTGGAAGGCGAGCCCCAGGAAGAACCGGCTCTGGGCGACCAGCAGCAGGGCGTCGACGGCGGCCAGGGTCGTCACGAAGACGACCAGCGGCAGGCCGTGGCGCAGGTCGAGCTGGGACGCGACGACCCGCGTCGCCAGGAACTCGAGCAATCGCAGCATCGCCTGCTGTCCGAGCAGCGTGCCGGAGAGCGCGTCGGCACCGAGGCCCACGAGGAATGCCACCACCAGCCCCTCACCGGGCCCCAGCACGAGCCCGGCCGCCACCGCCGCGAGGAGGGAGGCCTGGGGCACGAAGCGCACCGGGACGCCGCTCGTGAGCGCGCTCTCGAGCACCAGCGCCAGGAGGCCGAGGACCAGGACGGCGGCGGTCTTCCTCACCGGACCGGCGCTCCCGCGGCCACGTCGTCTCCCTTCCCGGGCGCGGAGGCATCGTCCGCCTCCGGGTCCGGCAGGTCCCCGTCTCCGGCGTACAGGAGATCCATGGTGGGCGCGCGGCGCAGCATCACGAAGACCTGCTCGAGGTGTCCGAAGTCCACCGACGGCACCACCTTCGCCTTGTGCAGGAGCTCGGCGCGGTCGGTGCTCACCTCGGTCACCTCGCCGATGCGCACGCCCTTCGGGTACACGCCGCCCACGCCGGAGGTGATCACCACATCGCCCGGAACCACGTCGTCGCCGCGCACCATGAAGACGAACTCGATCTCGCCGGTGCCCGTGCCGCGGACGATCCCGCGCGCCCGGCTGCGCTGTACGATCGCATCGGCGGCGCTGCGCCGGTCGAGGAGCAGCATGGCCCGCGCCGCGGTGAACGAAGTGGCCGTGACGACGCCGACCAGCCCGCGGTCCGAGACCACCGGCATGCCCGAGAGCACGTCGGCGCCCCGTCCGCGGTCGAGGAGGATGGCGTGGAACCAGGACGACACGTCCTGTCCCACGACCTGGGCCGGCAGGAGCGGCACCTCGAAGCCCTCCCGCATGCGCGCGATCGCGTCCAGGTGGCCGCCGGCGACCAGGGCCTCGCGGAACTGGAGGTTCTCCTCCTCGAGCTCGGCCACGCGGCTCTCCAGCAGCTCGTTCCGCTCCCGCAGGTCGACGAGGGCGAAGTAGTTCGCCCAGGTCTCGCCCAGCCACTCGACCGGGCTGGCCAGGGCCTTCTGCAGCGGGGCCGCCACCTCGAAGATCGAGTTCGGCACGGCGGAGGCGGCGGTGTCGTCGCCGGTCGGCCCCTCCCGATCGGCCAGCATCAGGACGAGGGTCAGCAGCAGCAGCCCCGCGAAGAGAAGGGGCAGGCGGATGCGGCGCAGGAAATCGCCCATGGCCTCCCCATGGGCGGGGGCATCACGACGGGATCGTCACCTCGCGAAGCAGCTTCAGCTCGTCGAGCGTCTGGCCGGTGCCGAGCGCCACGGCCGTCAGCGGGTCCTCCGCCAGCATCACCGGCAGCCCGGTGGCCTCCCGCAGCAGCACGTCGAGGTTGTCGAGCAGGGCACCGCCCCCCACCATCACGATGCCCTTGTCCACGATGTCGGCGGCGAGCTCCGGCGGCGTTCGCTCCAGCGCCACGCGCACGCTCTCCACGACGGCGGTGATCGGCTCCTGGAGCGCCTCCAGCACCTCGTCCGACTTGATCTCGAGGGTCTTCGGCACGCCGGCCACGAGGTCGCGTCCCTTCACCTCCATCACGTCGATCTCGGCGGTGGGATAGGCCGTGCCGATGGTCATCTTGATCAGCTCCGCCGTGCGCTCGCCGATCAGCAGGTTGTACTTGCGCTTGACGTAGTTGATGATGGACTCGTCCATCTTGTCGCCGCCGACGCGCGCCGAGTTCGAGTACACGACGCCGGACAGCGAGATCACCGCCACCTCGGTCGTGCCGCCGCCGATGTCGACGATCATGTTGCCCGAGGGCTCGGTCACCGGGAGCCCGGCACCGATCGCCGCCGCCATCGGCTCCTCGATCAGGTAGACCTCGCGGGCGCCCGCGGAGAGCGCGCTCTCGCGCACGGCGCGCTGCTCCACCGACGTGATGCCCGACGGCACCGCCACGACGATGCGCGGCCGCACCAGTGCCGACGAGCGGTTGTGCACGCGCTCGATGAAGTGGCGCAGCATCGCCTCGGTGACGTCGAAGTCGGCGATCACGCCGTCCTTCATCGGGCGGATGGCGACGATGTTGCCCGGCGTGCGCCCGAGCATCTCCTTCGCCTCTTCCCCGACCGCGCGCACCTTGTCGGGCCCGCGCCCGTCCTTCACCACCGCGACCACCGAAGGCTCCGACACCACGATGCCCTTGCCCTTGGCGAATACCAGGGTGTTGGCCGTCCCGAGATCGATGGCCAGATCGCTCGAGAACCAGCCCAGGATGCGTTTCAACGGCACCGGCGTCTCCCTGTGGTCCGTGGATGGTGGGTCAGTGAACGGTAGGTGATCCGATGGGGGATGGGGATCTGAGACACGGTTCGATTCGGCTCGATGGGGGCGGGTTCCGGGCCCCGATCCCGCCGTGGCAACTCCCCGCCTAAGTCCTCGGATTGACAGCAGCTTTCCGCGCCCCGGGTGGCAGAGATCCATCCTATCAGCCCCCGGGGAAGCCGGCAAGGAGAAAGCCTCGTGGGGTGGCCGCCCCGACGCCCCCTTCGTACCTTGCCGGGCCACGATTCGCGGCCGGGGGCCCCACGAACGGGCCCGGAGCCGCAGGGAGATGCCATGCTGCGCGCGCTCCGGGAGGGATCCCGCTGGTTCATGATCCTCGTGATCGGGGCCATCGCGGTGGTCTTCACCCTCTACCTCGGCCTCGGGGGAGGCGGCGGCGGGCCGACCGAGCAGACCGGCGTGGTCGTTCGGGTGGGCTCCCGCAGCTTCGATCTGCGCGAGGTCGACCGGGTGAAGCGCGGCATCGAGGCCAACTACCGGCAGACCCTGGGCGACGGCTACGACCCGAAGGCCGCCGCGCCCTTCCTGGATGAGTCCGCGGCGACCACCCTGCTGCAGATCGGCCTCTACGCCCACGAAGCCAAGCGCCTCGGTCTCGTGGCCAGCGACCGGGAGGTGCGGAACTACCTCCACAGCCTGCCGGGCGTGCTCGACGAGGAAGGAAGGCTCAACGAGGACGTCGTGCGCAACTACGCCGAGCAGGAGTTCGGCAGCCTGCGCCGCTTCCAGGAAGCGCTCCGCGACGAGATCCTCCAGCGCAAGCTCCAGCGGCTGCTATGGCAGTCCGTCGACGTCTCCGAGGCGGAAGCCCGCGACTCCCTGCGCTACGCGGGCGAGCAGGTGAAGGTCGCGCTCGTCCGCTTCGACGGCAGCGAGCGACCCGAAGGCCTGGAGCCGTCCGAGGAGGCGGTGCAGGCGCTGCTGGAAGGCGAGACGGAGCGCCTCCAGGCGGCCTACGACCAGCGCAGCGACGAGTTCGACCGACCCGAAGAGGTGCGCGCCCGGCACATCCTGATCCGCAAGCCCACCACCGGCGACCCGGCGGCGAAGAGCCAGGCGCGGGTGAAGCTCGACGCGGCCCTCGCGCGGCTCGAGGCCGGCGAAGCCTTCGCGGACGTGGCCGCCGAGCTGTCCGAGGATCCGGGCAGCCAGGCCCGGGGCGGCGACCTGGGCTTCTTCGCCCGCGGCCGCATGGTGAAGGAGTTCGAGGACATCGCCTTCGCCCTCGAGATCGGCCAGGTGTCCGACGTGGTCGAGAGCAGCTTCGGCCAGCACATCATCAAGCTCGAGGAGAAGCGTCCCGCCCAGCTCGTTCCCTTCGAGGAGGCCCGGGCGCAAATCGCCCGGGACCTCGCTCTCACCGACGCGTCCGCCGACGCCGCCCGCGAGCGCGCCGAAGCCCTGGCGGCACGGGTGCGCGACGGTCAGGCGCTGGTCGATGCCGCTCGGGACGAAGAGGAGACCATCTCCCGCCCCGACGCCCTCCGCCGGCGGCCCGACGGCTTCGTACCGGGCCTCGGCGCGGCCCCGGAGGTCCTGCGAGCCGCCTTCGCCTTGCGCGAAGACGCCCCCTCGGACCCGACCGTTCACCGCGCTGGCGAGAGCTTCGTGCTGATCCAGCTCCTCGAGCGCAGCGGCCCCACGGACGAAGAGCTCGAGACCGGCGTGGCCGCCGAGCGCACCCGCCTACTGAACGAGCGACGCCAGGCCGCTACCACCGCCTGGATGGACGCGGTCCGCGACGAGCTGGACGAGGCGGGCGAGTTGGTGTTCGACCTTTCCCAGCTGAACTGACCTCTCATGGGGCCTAGCCCGGCGGCCCCCTGGTGACGCACGGATCCAGCAGATGGAAGCGGGGTCGGAGACCCTGGCGAGCTTCGGCGCGGTCAACGTGCGCCGGGCCTCACTGGGTTCCAGCGCCTGGGGGATCCCGAAGGACCTCGGGATCGAGGCGATCACGGAGCACTGCACCTCCTCTCGAGATCCCCCCGCACCGAGCGGCCCGAAACGAAACGGGCCCCCGGCGCCTAGCGCCGGGGGCCCGCGGGATCGAGAGGCGGCGGGGCTAGAGCGTCGCCTCGAACACGAACGCCTCCAGCCGGTCCCGGCTGTCGGAGTTCCGCAGCTTCGCCAGCGCCCGCGCCTCGAGCTGGCGCACGCGCTCCCGGGAGAGACCGAGCTTGCCGCCGATCTCCTCCAGGGTGTGCTCGCGCTCGCCCTTCAGGCCGAAGCGCCAGCGCAGGATGTTGCGCTCGCGCTCGCAGAGCTGGGCGATGGACGTGTCGCTGGCCCGCTCCAGCCGGGCGTGGTCGAGGCCCGCCACCGGCGAGATCGGGTTCTGGTCGGCAACGATGTCCTTGACCTTCTTCGAGTCCGTGCCGGGCACGTCCTTCTCGAGGCTCACCGGCTCCCGGACCATGCGCTGGAGCTGCTCGGCCCGCTCCTCGTCGATGTCCATGGCCTTGGCGATCTCGAGGGTGGTCGGATCCCGGCCCAGCTTCTTCTCGAGCGCGTTGTACGCCCGGTAGTACTTGAGCAGCGTGTCGTGCACGTGGCTCGGGATACGGATCGTCCGCGAGTGGTTCTGGATCGCGCGGATCAGCGCCTGGCGGATCCACCACACGGCGTAGGTCGAGAACTTGTGGCCGCGCTGGTACTCGAACTTCTCCACTGCCCGGATGAGCCCGATGTTCCCCTCCTGGATCAGGTCCTGGAAGGTGATGCCCATGTTCCGGAAGTCCTTGGCGATGGCCACGACGAGCTTCAGGTTGTGCTGGACGAAGACGTTCTTCACCTCGGACAGCCGCTCCCACTCGTCCTCCACCCGGCCCATGTGGGCGACGAAGTCCTCGGGCTCCATGCCGACCTCGTAGGCGAGCTCGGCGCCCTTCTCCCGCCAGCGAGCCAGCTCCTGCTTGCGCTTGGCCTTGCCCGCCTCGCTCTGGGGAGCGCGCTTGCTCGAGGTGAGCGCCGCCACGCGCCGGTTGGCGCGGGCCGCGCTCTTGTACAGCTCGAGCAGGCCCTTGCGGATGCGGCCCAGGAGCTGCATCGAGAGGTCGGCCTCCTTCAGCAGCCGGGCGGCCCGCCGGTCGTACTTCGGCACCTCGGCGGTCTTGCCGGCCTCGATGGCGGCCTCGCGCTTGCGCAGGGCCAGCTCGATCTTTCCGAGGATCTGGTCGATGCGACCGCCGAGATCGACGCCCTCCGGCGAGCCGGAGCCGAAGCTCTCGCACATCTTGCCGGTGGCTCGATTCTCCGCCTTGAGACCCTGCCAGATGCGCACGGCCTCCTTCGCGGTCCAGGGGATCGTGACCATGCCTTCGCGGAAGGCGAGGGTCGCGGCCTCGATCTCCTTGGCGAGGATGACCTCCTCCTCCTTCTTCAGGGTCGCGATCTCCGCGATGTCCTTGAAGTAGGAGACGAGGGCACCGCGCTCGCTCGAGCGCTGGCTCTCGGTCTGGGTGTTCAGCCGCTTCGGATCGACGCGGGTCATCGACTTCGCGTTCTTCACGGCCTGGGCGTCGGTCTCCTGACCGAGCTCGTTGTCGGGCGCGATGCGCCGCCAGGTGGCGCGTCGCCGCTCCACGATGGAGAGATGGTTCTGGTTGCTCACCCCTCACCCTCCTCATGCCCTGCAAGCGACGGATAGGGGCCGCCGCTCTTCGAAGTCCCGCCGCGCGCTCGCCCCCCGGGCTCTCCGGACGGCCCCTGCTCGCGTGCAGGCCCCGATTCGTTTTGTTGTGGTCCGGACACGCCTCGCGGCGCTCGTTCGGGCGCTTCGCTGGCGCGGGGGGCGTCGACTTCGTCCGATCCGCCCCGCTCTCCCTGCGCCTGCCTTCCGCCTTCGCCGGGCTTCGGGACGATCCAGGCGCCGCGTTGGGGTTTCGCGCCGTCCCCGTCGTCCCGCGAGCCGCTCGACGCATCGCAGCAGAGCGCTTTCGCTTGGAGAATCGGACAGTTCGGCAGGCCGGTTCCGGCTGGAGGTGCCGGGCTCACGCCCTTCCGTTCCAATCGGACTGCAGGGTATGCCGCTTTACGGGGTTTGCCAAGCCCAAAATGACGCTGTGAGGTGAAATAAATTCATAAACAAATTCAATGAGTTATCGGTCGTTATGGGACTTGAGAGCGCTCGATGCTGACGCGGCGCGCCATGACGCTCGATCGAGTGGTCAGAAACGCCGCGTCATGGCGCCCCTCCGCTACGCGAAGGACGCCTTGCGATGCCGGATCAGCTCCATGAACTCCGAGCGGGTCTTGGAGTCGCTCTGGAAGACGCCCTTCAGCGAGCTGGTGATGGCGAAGGCGTTCTGCTGCTCCACGCCGCGCATCATCATGCACAGGTGGATCGACTCGGCGACCACCGCCACGCCGCGCGGGTGGAGCACCTTCTCGATGGTCTCGGCGACCTCCATCGTCAGGCGCTCCTGCACCTGGAGACGGCGGGCGAACATGTGGACCAGGCGGGGGATCTTCGAGAGGCCCACGACCTTGCCGTTCGGGATGTAGGCCACGTGGAGCCGGCCGAAGAAGGGAAGCATGTGGTGCTCGCAGAGGCTGTAGAAGTCGACGTCCTTCACCAGGACCATCTCGTCGTAGGTCACGTCGAACATGGCGTCGTTCAGGATCGTGACCGGATCCTCCTCGTAGCCCTTGGTCAGGAAGCGCATGGCCTTGGCCACCCGGGCCGGCGTGCGCTGGAGGCCGTCGCGCTGGGGGTCCTCGCCCAGCTCCTTCAGCAGGCGCTCGATCAGGGGCTCGATCGCGTCGCGGGAGTCGCTCATGGGCCGATGCTAGCCCGCGGGCTCAGTAGCTGCGCAGCAGCCCCCGGACGACGCCTCGGATCTGGACGTCCTGGGCCGGCACCTCGATGGGCCGCAGCGCCTGGTTCGCGGGCTCCAGCACCACCTTCGCGCCCCGCTTGTAGAACCTCTTGAGCGTCGCCTCGCTGCCGCGCACGAGGGCCACGACCGTCTCGCCGTTGCGGGCCTCGGGCCGGCTCTCGACCACCACGTAGTCCCCGTCCTGGATGTGGTCGTCGATCATCGAGTCGCCGCGCACCTGGAGAACGAAGCTCTCGCCCTGGCGCCGGACCATGTCCCGGGGCACGGCCACCCGCTCGTCCTGCTCGTAGACCTCGATCGGCGCGCCCGCGGCCACGGTGCCGAGCAGGGGCAGCTCGACCAGCCCGCTGCGCTCCTCGTCCATGGGCTCGACCGAGCGGGAGCGGTTCCAGGCCTTCTTCAGGAAGCCCTTCTCCACCAAGTGCTGGACGTGCTTGTGGACGGTGGCGACCGAGGAGAGGCCGAAGGCCTGGCCGATTTCCTCGAGGCTCGGCGAGTAGCCGTGCTCATCCACGAACTGGCGGATGAAGTCGTAGATCTCGCGCTGGCGGCGGGTGAGCGCCACGGGATGCCTCCTCGTGGTTTCGCCAAAGCTTCGCCGAAGAGAAGGCGAAGGTCAAGGAAATCTGACCGATCGCTTGACGGCGAGCCCCGGGTGCACAGCGTCCCGGCCAGGTTTGGCAAACGGGGGCGCCGAGTGCTAACTCGGTGCGCTCGGGTTCGCTCATCTGGCGAGGAGCCCGGGGCATCCCATCCCCATCATCCCCGCCCCACCCCCTATCCCGGGTGAGGGCCTCGGAGGAACGGACAGGCATGAAGATCCGACCGCTCCAGGACAGGATCCTGGTCAAGCGCGTGGACGAGGAAGAGACGACGGCCGGGGGCATCATCATCCCCGATACCGCCAAGGAGAAGCCCCAGGAGGGCGTGGTGATCGCCGCCGGCGGCGGCAAGGTCCGCGAGGACGGCACCGTCCAGCCCCTGGACGTCAAGAAGGGCGACAAGGTGCTGTTCAGCAAGTACGCGGGCACCGAATGCACCCTCGATGGCGAAGAGCACCTCATCATCCGCGAGGACGACATCCTCGGGGTCCTGGAGTAGTCGACCATGGCAAAGGAAATCCGCTTCGATCAGGAGGCGCGGCAGAAGCTGCTGGCCGGTGTCAACGGCCTGGCCAATGCCGTGCGTGTGACCCTCGGGCCCAAGGGCCGCAACGTCGTCATCGAGAAGAGCTTCGGCTCGCCGACCGTCACCAAGGACGGCGTCACGGTGGCCAAGGAAGTCGAGTTCGAGGACAGGTTCGAGAACATGGGCGCCCAGATGGTGAAGGAGGTCGCTTCGAAGACCTCCGACGTCGCCGGTGACGGCACCACCACGGCCACCGTGCTCGCCCAGGCGATCTACCGCGAGGGCAGCAAGTACGTGGTGGCGGGCATGAACCCGATGGACCTCAAGCGCGGCATCGAGAAGGCCGTCGAGTCCATCGTGGGCGAGCTCGAGAAGCTCTCGAAGCCCACCCGCGACAGCGACGAGATCGCCCAGGTCGGCACCATCTCGGCGAACAGCGACGAGACCGTCGGCGCCATGCTGGCCGAGGCCATGCAGAAGGTCGGCAACGAAGGCGTGATCACCGTCGAGGAAGCCAAGTCGATGGACTCGGTCCTCGAGGTGGTCGAGGGCATGCAGTTCGACCGTGGCTACCTGTCCCCGTACTTCGTGACGGATCCCGACCGCATGGAGGCCAGCCTCGACGAGCCGATGATCCTCCTGCACGAGAAGAAGATCTCCAACATGAAGGATCTGCTTCCCGTGCTCGAGCAGGTGGCCCGCCAGGGCAAGCCGCTGATCATCGTGGCCGAGGACATCGAGGGCGAGGCGCTGGCCACCCTCGTGGTCAACAAGATCCGGGGCACGCTCAACGTGGCCGCGGTGAAGGCCCCGGGCTTCGGCGATCGCCGCAAGGCGATGCTGCAGGACATGGCGGTCCTCACGGGCGGCCAGGTCATCGCCGAGGAGCTCGGTCTCAAGCTCGAGAACGTGACCCTGAAGGACCTCGGCAAGGCCAAGCGCGTCGTGATCGACAAGGACAACACGACGATCATCGACGGGGCCGGTGGCAAGAAGGCCATCGAGGGCCGCTGCGCGGAGATCCGCGGTCAGATCGAGACGACCACGTCCGACTACGACCGCGAGAAGCTCCAGGAGCGGCTCGCCAAGCTGGCCGGCGGCGTGGCCGTCGTGAAGGTCGGGGCCGCCACCGAGGCCGAGATGAAGGAGAAGAAGGCGCGCGTCGAGGACGCGCTCCACGCCACCCGCGCGGCCGTCGAGGAGGGCATCGTCCCCGGCGGCGGTGTGGCACTGCTCCGGGCCCAGAAGGCGCTCGACGGCCTCGAGGAAAGCCTGAACGACGAGCAGAGCGCGGGGGTAGGCATCGTCCGCCGGGCGGTGGAGGAGCCCCTGCGGCGCATCGCGGAGAACGCCGGCATCGACGGCTCGATCGTCGTCGACAAGGTGAAGCACGCCAAGGGCGCCAACGGCTTCAACGCACAGACCGAGGAGTACGAGGACCTGCTGAAGGTCGGGGTCATCGACCCGACCAAGGTCGTCCGCTCCGCCCTGCAGAACGCGGCCAGCGTGGCCTCGCTCCTGCTGACGACGGAGGCCATGATCGCCGACAAGCCCGAGGAGAAGGGTGCCGGCGGCGGCATGCCCGACATGGGCGGCATGGGCGGCGGCATGCCCGGCATGATGTAGGCGTCTTCGGACGGCTGCCAGACTCCTGTAGGGGTCTAGCGACACCTGCGGAACGTCACCGCCCCGGAGCCCTCGCTCCGGGGCGGTCTTCGTTGGGATGCAGGTCACACATTCAAGCCCCCGCGCGATCGGGCCGAAACGCCTTTCGTGGACGAGCGTCAGGCCCAGGAGCGACTCGCGAGGCGGCTGCGGGGGATGGGACTCGAGGTCGAGATCCTTCCCGGCGGGCGCTGTGTGCGCGGGGTGCTCCCGCTGGGCCCGGAGCCGTTGCTGACGCCGTCTGGGCCCTTCGCCGCCGCGGCGGTGGAGTTCGCCAGCGTCGGCCCCCAGCGCATCAAATGCCTGCGGCCGGCCGCCCTCTTCCAGCTACCGATCGTCTCGATCGCGGGCTGCGGCGACGCGATCGAGCTCGAGGGACGGGTGCGGGCGGCCTGGATCGATCACATGGCCCACCTGCGGACCGCCCGCGACGTGCTCGACGCCGGCGGGGTCGAGCACGAAGGCGAGTGGCACGATGCGGGGCTGGCCGTCGCCATCCACCAGGATCCCCCCGATGCCCGGGCCCGTTGGGTGGCGAAGCGCACCCTCTCCCTGCCCTCTCCCGGACCGCTCGCGGGCCGCGCCCTGGCGGCGCCCGCCGAGCGGGTGGTCGAGCTACCTGCAGAGGCGCGCTCCGCATCCGAGATCGAGCTCGCGGTGGGCGCCCGCCTCGAAGCCCTGGGGCGTCAGCTCGACGAGCGCGACGAACGCCGGCGGCGGCGACACGCCCACGAGGGCGAGCCGGGTGTGCCCCAGCCCCTCCACCCGGTCTTTCGCGGCCGGGACCGCGACGTGCTGCTGGTCGGCCCCCAGCTCTCCCAGGAGTTCGAGCTCCAGGGCGCCCTGCGCCAGCGCGGCTTCCGTTCCACCCTGGCCCGGGGCGCCGACGCGGCGCGGGCTGCCTTCGACGAGAGCTCCTTCGAGGTGGTCGTGGTGGATGCAGTGCTCGATCGCGCCGAGGGCCTCGAGCTCATCCCGACCCTCGCCGACGTGCCGGGCATCGGCGAGCTGCCGGTCGTGCTGATCGACGACCGGGCCCGCGAGAGCCGCCGGGAGGCCGCCCGCGCGTTGGGCGCCGCCGGCTACCTGGTCCGGCCCCTCGACGCCCAACGGCTGGCGGCGGGCCTGGAGAGGCTCGTCACCGAGCGCCCCCAGCGGCGCTTCGACCGCTTCTCCCACAAGCTGGCGGTGGCCTGGGAGGACGGCTGCGACGGCTTCACCACGGTGGTCGGTCGCCGCGGCCTGTTCGTCTCCACGCCGCGCCCGAGCCCACCGGGCGCTCTCGAGAAGGTCGAGCTGGCGCTTCCGGAGACGGGCGAGCGGGTCTCGATGGACGTCGAGACGCTCTACCGGGTCGAGGCCCGAGGTGGACGCGACGCAGGCATCGGGGTGCGCATCCGCGCCTTCCCCGACGACCACGAGACACGCTGGATCGACTACCTGACGGCGCTGGAACGGCCCGGCTGAGCCGAAGCCCAGCCGGTCGGCCTCAGCCCAGCTTGGCGCGGGCCTTGTCGATGTCGCCGTCCATGATCGTCTTGCGCTTGTCGGCGATGGCCGAGGCGTGGGCTTCGCGCGCGAGCCGCGCGAGGTAGTCCTCGGTCGCATCGACGGCACGCTCGATCGCCGAGCCGGAAACCCGGAGCCCCTCTCCGTGCTTGGCGATGAGTCGCTTCACGACCGCGTTGGGCAGGTCAGCCATGCGTCCCTCCTGGCCTGGTGTGCGTTGCCAAGAAACTACGAGCGGCCGGGGAGGAATGCCAACCCCGCCAAGCGTGGCGTTTCACCCTCATGCGTTCCGAGCGGCATCCTCGGCGGCGCGCACGATCTCGGCGAGGGGCCGATCGGCCCGGCGCGCCGCGCGCTTGCAGTCGTCGTACTCGGCAGAGACCTGGGTGCTCCCGTCCGGCGCCGTCACGTACTTCACCCGGATGGAGCCGAAGGGCGTGTCCACGGAGCGCACCTCCCGGGGCAGGACCAGGCGATCGGCCTCCACGCTGCGCACCCCCAGGCTCCCGGTCACCGCGAGCAGGCGGCTCGCCAGCGGGACGCGGCGGGCGGGCGTGGTGAGCACCCGCAGCAGGAAGCCGGGCCGGTTCTTCTTCGTCTGCACGTACTGCAGGGAGACGTCCAGGGCGCCGGCGGCGAGGAGCTCGTCCATCACGTGATCGAAGTGCTCGGGCACGAGGTCGTCGAGGTTGGCTTCGAGGCACACCACCCGGTCCGCTCCGCCGCCGCTCTCGCGTCCGACGACGACGCGCAGCACGTTGGGCAGTGGCCCTTTGCGGTCGTTGCCCGCACCGTGACCGATCGACTCGACGGTCATGGCGGGCAGGCCCGTGAACTCGTCCGCCAGCGTGCGCAGGATCGCGGCGCCGGTGGGCGTCACCGTCTCCCACCGAACGTGGGCCGGCACCGTCGGCACGCCCCGCAGCAGCTCGAAGGTCGCGGGGGCCGGGAGCGGCAGGCGGCCGTGCTCGGTCTCGACGGTGCCCTCGCCCAGGGCGACGGGCCCGACCGTAACCCGCTCGATCGCCATGGCGTGGACGGCGATCGCCGCGCCGGCGATGTCCACGATGGCGTCCACCGCGCCGACCTCGTGGAAGTGGACCTTCTCGACGGGAATGCCGTGCACCCGTGCCTCGGCCTCCGCCAAGGCCGCGAAGATCGCCTGGGCGCGGTCGCGCACGGCGGCCTCGAGCTTGGCCGCATCGAGGAGCCGGCGGATCGCGGCGTAGTGCCGGTGGTGGTGGTGACCGTGGCCGCCCTTCGCCCGGGGCTTCGGCACCTTCACGTCGACGTAGGGCGCCGCCAGGGCGCCGCGCTTCACCTTCTTCACGACCAGTCGGTGCGCGACGCCGAGCCCGGCGAGCCCTTCGCCGAGCTTCCGGCGCGGCAGCCCGGCATCGAGCATCGCGCCGAGGAACATGTTGCCGGCGGTCCCCGAGAAGGGGTCGAGATGGAGGACGCGCCGGCCCGCCACCGGTGCACCGGTCTTGCGCCGCGCCACGCTCAGAGCCGATTGATCAGGGTCGCCACCGTGGCGGCGCCGAAGCCGTTGTCGATGTTCACCACGGTCACGTTCGATGCGCAGCTGTTGAGCATCGCGAGCAGCGCGGCGATCCCACCGAAGGAGGCGCCATAGCCGACGCTCGTCGGCACGGCGATCACCGGCTTGTCGACCAGGCCACCGACCACCGAGGCGAGAGCGCCCTCCATGCCGGCGACGGCGACGACCACCCGTGCGCTGCGCAGAAGCCGGCTCTCGGCCAGGAGGCGGTGCAGCCCGGCCACGCCGACGTCGGCGAGGAGCTCCACCTTGTTGCCGAAGCGCCGGGCCACGCTGGCCGCCTCCCGCGCCACGGGCAGGTCAGAGGTGCCCGCACAGACCACGGCGATCGTGCCCTTGCCCTGGATCTCCACCTCGGCCGGGCCGTACCAGAGGAGCCGGGCGTCCGGGTCGTACTCGCCGCCGGGCAGGAGGGCGAGCACCTCCTCCGCCGCGTCGGGCTCGATGCGGGTGGCGAGCGCCGATTGGCCGGCCTGGGTGAGAGTGCGGGCGATCTCGGCGACCTCCGCGGCCCGCTTGCCCTGGCCGAAGATCACCTCGGGCAGCCCCTGCCGCAGGGCCCGGTGCACGTCGACCCGCCCGGCCCCGGACGGCGTCTCGATGATCGGCGGGTGGGCGAGCGCCTCGAGGGCCTCGTCCGTGTCCAGCTCTCCGCGCCGAACCGCCTCGAGCAGGGCGCGCGCGCGTTCTCGCTCCATCCAAGCAACGTTAGCCGAGATGTGAGACAAGGGGACGTTCCTTTCTGTCTCACGGCTTTGCCGTGAGACAGAAAGGAACGTCCCCTTGTCTCACTCAGTCGACGAGGCGGTCTGGCACGTAGACGAGCAGGCCGTGGATCTCGCCGTCTCGGTCGGCGATCTCGGTCTCGATGCGCAGGGCGGCCGGGGCGGCGTGGGGTGTGAGGCGCTCGGCCAGGACGGCGCCGGCGTCGCGGAGGACCAGGTCGGGCACCGAAGGCAGCACCACCGCGCCGGTGGTCTCGCCGATGGACGAGGCGACGTGGGAGACGAGGATGTTGCCCAGCTCGCGGAGCGCGGATTCGGCCATCTCCCGGTCGACGGGGCGCCCGCCGGTCAGCATGTCGACCAGCCGGTCGCGGACGTCGCCGGGGAAGATCAGGGCGAGGTAGCCACCGGGCCCGCCGTGGAGCTCGAAGAAGACGCCCATGCGATCGGGGCCCTCGGCGTCCGCCACGATGAAGGGCTCGGCGAGACGCTGGGCAGTGAGGACCCGCACCGTCGGGACCCGCATGGAGCAGGGGCGTCCGGTCATCGCAGCGAGCGCGTTGGCGGCGTGGCCGGCGCCGATGCTGGTGAGCTCGCGGATGCGATCCACCTGGGTCTCGTCGAGCTGCTGGGAGAGGTCGGTCATGCCAGCTGGTTCACGTCGAGGAGGAACACGGGACAGCCGTCGCCGAGGACCGTCAGGCCGGCGAGCAGACGCGCGCTGGCCAGGAGCCGCGGCACGGGCTTGACGTAGATCTCCTGCTGGCCGGCCAGGTGCCCGACGCGCAGGCCGACGCGTTCGCCCCGGACCTCGGCCAGCACGAGGGGGCTCGTGCCGCCGTCCTCCTCATGGGTCGGGAAGCCGATGCGGCGGGCGAGGTCGAGCACCAGCACCGGCTCGTCCTCCACCAGGCAGAACTGCTCGCTGCCGGCCACCTCGATGGCGTCGGCGGCGACCTCGACCACGCGCTCGACCTTCGCGATCGGCACCGCCACGGTCTGGCCGCCAGCGCCGACCAGCAGCACGCGCTGGACGGCGGCGGTAATCGGCACGACGAGGGCGGTCGTCGTGCCCAAGCCGGGGCGGGAGCGCAGCTCGACCCGTCCGCCGAGGGCCTCGATGGTCGCCTTCACCGCGTCCATGCCGACGCCGCGCCCGGACACCGTCGACACCTCGGCCGCGGTGCTGACCCCGGGCCGGAACACGAGCGAGGCGATCTCGTCCGGCGGGAGATCGTCGGCCAGGTCCTCGTGGAGCACGCCGGCGTCGATCGCGCGGCGCTTCACCGAAGCGAGATCGATGCCGCGGCCGTCGTCCTCCACCGAGATCAGCACCTGGTCCTTCTCCCGCCGGGCCTCGACCACGACCCGGCCCGAGGGCGGCTTGCCCACCTCCCGGCGCGCCTCCGGCTCCTCGAGCCCGTGGTCGACGGCGTTGCGGACCAGGTGGACCAGGGGATCGCCGAGCCGATCGAGAATCGCCCGGTCCAGCTCGAGCTCGGCACCCCGGAGCTCGACGTCGACTTCCTTGCCGGTGGACCGCGCGATCTCCCGGGCCATGCGCGGCAGCGCATCCATCACGCGCAGGAGCGGAGCCGTGCGAAGCGAGAGGGCGCGGCGCTGGAGATCGCCGACCACCCGCTCCATGCGATCGAAGCCGGCGCCGAGGGTGGGGGCCATCGCCGAGTCGCCCGTACCCTCCGCCGTCGAACGCAGATGACTCGAGCTCAGGATCACCTCGCCCACAGAGGCGAGGAAGCGGTCCAGGGTCTCCGTGCGTACCCGGACCGAAGGCGGCGGCGCGCTCGAGATGACCGGGGTGGGTGCACCCGCCGCAGCTCCCGCCCCGGCCTCGGGCGCTACGACGTCGCCGCTTTTTTTGGGTCCGGCTCCGGCGGCAGCTCCGATGCGGGAGCGATCTCCGATTCCTGCGCCGGGTCGACCGCCGCGCCGAGCCTGTCCAGGAGCTCCGGGTCGGGCGGAGAGGGCTCGCCCTGGGCGCGGATCGCCCCGACCATCGCCTCGAGGCCCTCGAGACCCGCGAAGAGCAGCGCCGTGCCGGCCTCGCCCGCCGGCACGACACCGGCGGCGCGGAAGCGATCCATCACGTCCTCGAGCTTGTGGGCGAGCTCGGTGATGGCGTCGTAGCCGAGGGATCCCGCCATGCCCTTGATGGAGTGGGCCATGCGGAACACCTCGTCGATCGCTTCGCCGTCGCCGGGCGCCTTCTCGAGGACGAGGAGCGCCCTGCTCATCTCGGCGAGATGATCCGTCGCCTCTTCGAGGAAGAGCGCCCGGTACTTGGCCAGGTCCAAGGCTCAGCTCCCTTTGCCGTCCGTCTTGGGGCCCAAGGCCTAGCCTTCCTTCTCGAGCACCTTGGCGAGCGTCGTGAGCACGGCGTCGGGCTTGAAGGGCTTCACGATGAAGTCCTTGGCGCCGGCCTGGATCGCCTCCATGACCAAAGTCTCCTGCCCCAGCGCACTGCACATCACCACCGTGGCGCCGGGATCCTCTGCCTTGATGGCCTTCACCGCGTCGATGCCCGAGCGCTTGGGCATGACGATGTCCATCATGACCAGGTCGGGACGCAGCTCCAGGAACTTCTCCACGACTTCGACGCCGTCGGACGCTTCGCCCACCACCTCATAGCCTTCGGGCTCGATGATGTCGCGAATCATCTGCCGCATGAAGGACGCGTCGTCGGCAACCAGAACCCTCTTCATGTCGTTCCCCCGTGGGTTGGCTCGCTGGCGCCATTCGCCACCGAGTTCGAGATCACTTCCGCCGCCCGCTCGAGCAGGCGTTTCGGATCCAGCACGCTGACCATCCGCCCGTCGAGAGGGCGGCGCTCCGCCACCGGGTCCGCCTCCAGGGCGTGAGCCGGCGGCCCGTCGATCAGCCCCAGGATGCGGTCCACCGGCACGCCGTAGCGGTCCGGGTCGTCCGGATCCTTGGCCAGGATCAGGAGCGGCCGTTCGATCGGGTAGCGCGAGCGATGCGCACCGAAGAGCGCGTCGCCGAAGACGATGGGCACGGCGTCGCCGTGGTGGTTCACGACGCCGCCCACCCGATGGTGCACCATCGGCACCGAGGCGAGCTGGTCGAGCTCGGCCACCTCGGCGACGTCGGCGATGGGCAGGGCGTAGAGGGCATCGCACAGCTCGAAGGCGAGCAGGCGCTCGCTGAGCTCCATGGGAGGGATCTGGGGGGGCGCGCTCACGAGGCGTCCGGGTCCGAGCCAGTGCGGAAGCGCCCGACCATTCCGGTGAGATCGCCGGACAGCTCCGCGAGGGAAGCCGAGGCTTCGGTCATCTCGCCGACGGCCTCCTGCTGGCGATGGGCCAGCTCGGCCACCTCCTCCACCGCGGACGCGTTCGCCAGGGAGACCTTCGCCACCTCGTCCATCGACTCGACCATGGTCTCGGCGTCGCGGGCCTGGTCGTCGGCCTGCTGGAAGATCTCCTCGGCGCGGCCGGCGGCCTCCCCCACGGCGGAGCGGATCTGCTCCAGGGAGGCGGCGATCGTGTTCACGTCCTCGCGGCCCTCGGAGATCATCTGGCCGGATTCGCGCATCTCGTCGGCCACGCTCTGGGTATCGGTCTCGATCTCGCCGACGAGCTTCGAGATCTCCTCCGCGCTGCGGGCGGCGCTCTCGGCGAGCTTGCGGATCTCGTCGGCGACCACCGCGAAGCCGCGCCCGGCCTCACCGGCCCGCGCCGCCTCGATCGAGGCGTTCAGGGAGAGGAGGTTGGTGCGCGACGCCACGCTCGTGATGATCTCGGTGATCTGGTGCACGTGCCGGGTCTTGGCTTCGAGCTGGAAGACGTTGCCCCCCGAGTGCTCCACGCGCTCGAACACGCTGCGCATCTTCTCGATCGCGAGCCGGGACACGTCGACGCCGGCGTTGGCCTTCTGGTTCGCCTCGGCAGCGAAGCCGAAGGCCTCGCGCGCGCGTGAGGCGTTCACCTCGATGGCCGACGCGATGTGATGGATCAGGCGCGTCACGTCGCCGAGCAGCTTCTGCTGCTGGCTGGCGCCCTTGGAGATCTCGGACAGCGTGGAGGTCATGTCTTCGGCCGAGGTGTGAACGCCGTTCACGGCGCCGCGCAGGGTGTCGACGCCGCGATGCACCTGCTCGGCGTTGTGCTGGATGCCAGCCATCACCTCGCCGAGAGCGCGCACGGATTGCGCCATGTTGCGGGCGAGCTCGCTGCTCTCGTCCGGGAAACGGCCGGCGGGAACCTGGGGGAACTCGCGCAGATCCCCGGCGACGATGCGCTCGGACAGCTCCAGCACCGGACGGTAGCCGCCGGCGATGCGCGCCGAGAGGCGCCACGCCAGCACCCCGCCCGCTCCCAACGCGAGGAACGGACGCGCCCACGGCGCCATGGGAATGCCGCCCTGCTGGACCAGCCAGGGGATGAGCAGCACGACCCCCGCGACCAGCATCGAGCCGATCGCGACCTTGTGCGAGAGGGAGAGCCTCACACCCCCGGGTATCGGCCTCCCCGCGCGCATTCTTGACGTGCCCCTGGCCCGAAAACCCCAGACGGATCGCGGCCCTTTCGCTTCTCGGGCCCCGTCGGACGGGCCCCCTTCGCACGGCGTCCGCTGGGATCAGAAGTGCTGCCAGCCGGCGCGTTCCGGGTCGGGCCCGCGGGCGCCGACGAGCTCGAGGCCCCCTCGGGCGAGGACGCCGACCGGCGTCAGCGGCTCGCTCGCCCGCATCTCCGGCGGCAGCACGACGGGAGCGGAACCCCGCACGCTGAACAGGAGTTCGTAGTCCTCCCCGCCCCCGAGCAGGAGCGATTCCGCATCCACGCCAGCGCCCTTGCAGGCCCGGTCGAATCCGGCCGGGCGCGGCAGCGCCCCGACGTCGAGACGGGCGCCGGCGTCGGAGGCCCGGCACAGATGGGCGAGGTCAGCGAGCACGCCGTCCGAGACGTCGATGCAGGCGCTGACGCGCCCGGTCCAGGCCAGCGCGCGGCCCAGGGCGATGCGCGGCACCGGCACGTGCTGCACCCGGCCCTGCACGCGCTCGAGGGCCGACCGGCCGAGGGTGCCGGAGACGTAGAGGCGATCGCCGGGACGACCGCCGGCCCGCCGCAGGGCCCGGCCGCGGGTCACGGCGCCGAGGGCGGTGAGGTGGAGCTCGAGGCCAGGGCCCGCCGCGACGTTGCCGCCGACGAGCGGACAGGCGTGCTCGGCCGCCACCTCCAGGGCGCCGCCCACCAGGGCGAGCAGCACCTCGACCTCCCGCTCTGGGGCGGCCGATAGCGAGAGGGTGAAGCCGAGCGGCCTGGCCCCCATCGCCGCCAGGTCCGAGAGGGTCGCGGCCAGGGCCCGCCCCCCGGCCGTGGCCGGCGTCTCGTGGTCGAAGCGGAAGTGCACGCCTTCGACGAAGGCATCGGCCGTGACCGCCACGTCCTCGCCGGTCCTGGCTCGAAGCAGCGCCGCATCGTCGCCGATGCCCAGGGCCACCCCGCCCCCGCGGACGCGCCGGGCCTCGCGCTCGATGCGCTCGATCAGCCCGAACTCTCCCAGCTCCCGCAGCTCCACCCCACGAGTGTAGGGCGAGACAAAGGGACGTTCCTTTCTGTCTCACGGCGGAGCCGTGAGACAGAAAGGAACGTCCCCTTGTCTCACTGTCGGCGCGGCTTGGCGGTGGCGACGCTGCTTCGGCTGGTGCGGGTGCTGCCCCGGGGCACGCTGCGCTTGGGGCGGGAGAGCGTTCCGTCGAGGGCCGCCTCGAGCACGTCGTCCATGTGGCTGGCGCCGATGAAGCGGATCCGCTTCGCCAGCTCGCCGGGAACCTCCCTCACGTCCGCCAGGTTGCGCTCCGGGAGGATCACGGTGGTGATGCCCGCTCGAAGCGCCGCCAGCGCCTTCTCCCGGATGCCGCCGACGGGCAGGACCTTGCCGAGGAGGGTCACCTCCCCGGTCATGGCCACGTCCGGACGCACCGGCACGCCGCTCGCGAGGGACACGATCGCGGTCGCCATGGTCACGCCCGCCGAGGGTCCGTCCTTGGGGATCGCGCCGGCGGGGACGTGGACGTGCACCTCCCTGCGCTCCAGACAGGAGGCCTCGAGGCCCAGCTCGGTCACCTTCGAGCGCGCCCAGGTGAGGGCCGCGTGTCCCGACTCCTTCATCACCTCTCCGAGCTGGCCGGTCAGCACGAGCCCGCGGCCGCGAGTCACCGCGGCTTCGACCCGCAGCACGTCGCCGCCGGCCTCGGTCCAGGCGAGGCCGTTCGTCACGCCGATCTCGCCTTCGTTGTGCGGCTCGTCCGGAGCGTGGCGCGGCGGCCCGAGGAGCTTCGGCAGCGAACGCTTGTCGATGCGCATCGGCCGCTCGTCGCCTTCCGCCGCCCGACGCGCCGCCTTGCGGCACACCCCGGCGATCTGGCGCTCGAGAGCGCGCACACCGGCCTCGTAGGTGTAGTCGGTGACGATCCGCGAGAGGGCCGAGTCGGACCAGTGGATGCGATCCGCGGGCAGGCCCGCGTCTTCCACCTGCCGCGGCACCAGATAGGAGCGCGCGATCTCGAGCTTCTCTTCGGGCGTGTAGCCGGACACCCGGATCACCTCCATGCGATCGCGCAGGGGACCGGGAATCGACTCGAGCAGGTTCGCCGTCGCCACGAAGAAGACGCCGGAGAGATCGAAGGGCACGTTCAGGTAGTGGTCGCTGAACTTGCTGTTCTGCTCCGGATCGAGCACCTCGAGCAGGGAGGAAGAGGGATCCCCGCGGTAGTCGTTACCGAGCTTGTCGATCTCGTCGAGCATGAAGACCGGGTTGTTGGTCCCGGCCTGCTTCAGCCCCTGGATGATGCGCCCGGGCAGCGCGCCCACGTAGGTGCGGCGGTGGCCACGGATCTCCGCCTCGTCGCGCACGCCGCCCAGGGAGATGCGCACGAACTCGCGCCCCATGGCTCGCGCGATCGATCGGCCGAGGGAGGTCTTGCCGACACCCGGCGGCCCCACGAAGCAGAGGATCGAGCCCCGCGAATCGGCCCGCAGCTTACGCACACCGAGGAACTCGAGGATCCGGTCCTTGATTCCCTTCAGGTGCGCGTGGTCGCAATCCAGGATCTCGCGGGCGTGGGAGAGATCGAGGCGATCCGGCGAGGTGCGGGACCAGGGCAGGTCCGTCATCCACTCCAGGTAGCTGCGCACGACCTGGGCCTCGGGCCCGTCCGGATGCATGCGTTCGAAGCGGCGAAGCTGCTTCATCGCCTCGTCGAGAGGCTCCGGCGGGAGGGCCGCTTCCTCGATCTTGAGCCGGTACTCGGCCGCCTCCTCCATGCGCGGGTCCACCTCGCCGAGCTCGGCCTGGATCGCCCGCAGCTGCTCGCGCAGGTAGTGCTCGCGCTGGCCGCGGCTGATCTCCTCCTTGGCCTGGCTCTGGATCTCGGCCTGCATGGTCGTGACGTCGAGCTCCCGGCGGAGCAGGCGGTCGACCTTGCGCAGCCGCGAGATCGGATCGACGACCTCCAGCACCTCCTGGGCCTCGCCCAAGCGGAGCTTGAGGTTCGAGGCGACGAGGTCCGCCAGGCGGCCGGGCTCGTAGACGTTCGAGGTGATCGAGAGCACCTCCGGCGGGAGGTTCTTCAGGGGCAGCAGCTCCTCGACCCGGGTGCGCACGGTGCGCATCAGCGCCTCGGCCTCCACGCACCAGTCGCCCTCGCCTTCTTCCGGCAGCGCGGACACGGCGGCCCAGGTCGCGGGCTCGCTGTCCACGAAGGAATCGATGCGCGCCTTGGTGAGCCCCTGGACCAGCGCCTTCACGCGGCCGTCGGGCAGGCGCAGGATGCGCATGACCATCGCGACGGTGCCCACGCGATAGAGATCGTCCGCGTCCGGGTCCTCCACCTCCGCGTTGCGCTGGGCGGCGAGGAGTACGAGACGGTCGCCCGCGAGCGCGTCCTCCACCGCGGCGATGCTGCGCTCGCGCGAGACGAAGAGCGGCAGCACCATGTACGGGAAAACCACGAACTCGCGGAGCGGCAGCACCGGGAGCTCGTCGGGAATCCCGAAGTCGAAGGAGGAGGTGTCGTTCGCCATCCCGAAGCGTTTCGACCCTTCGGGGAACGCGCTTAAGCCGCCGGCTCCCTCGAAGACGCAGCGGGCGGCTCGCCTTTCGCCGGCTCCACCTCACGCATGCGCAAGTAGGGCGCAACACCGTTCTCGTCGACGGAGATGATCTCCCCGCGGTCGACCCCGAGGAGCTGCGGACGCCGCACCGCCTGCCCCTCGGGCCCCATCGACAGCACGCCGGAAGCGCCCACCACCCGCTTGGCGCGAAGGACGCCGTGGAGGACCGCGTCCCGCCCGAGAGATCCACGGGCGACCTGCAGCGAGACGAGATGAGCGGCATCGAAGCCCTGGGCGGCGAGGAAGGTGGGCTGCGCGTCGAAGGTGCCCTGGTAGCGGCGCGTGAACTCGGCCACGAAAGGATGGCGACTCCCGGCGAAGAACGGCGCAGTGAAGACCGCACCGTTCACGTGGGTGCCGCCGATCGTCACCAGGTCGGGGTGGTTCCAGCCCGCGGTCCCGAGGAGCCGGACCCCACGCACCTCGTGGAACGCCAGGTGGGGCGCCAGGAGCGCCACGTTCTCATGGGCGTCGGGAATGAAGAGCGCGTCGAAGTCGACGAAGGGCGGCAGCGGAGCCCCGCCGGAGGAGGTGAGGGTACGCGCCTTCTTGCGCAGCTCCGCGGCCCGTTCCGGGGGCAGCCGCTTGGCCCGCTTCTCGAGCCGGGCCCGCTCGACCAGGGCTCGCTCCTGGCTCCGGGTCAAGAACTCGAAGCCGATCAGGCGACGGATGGGATCGCGGAAGTCGGTGGCGTCCGAGGCGTAGCGGGCGACGCCCACCACCTGACCGCCCCGCTCCTCGATCGCGTCCCAGAAGCTGGCCCGCAGGGCCCGGCCGTAGGCATCGTCGGGATAGAGGATGGCGAAGCGTCGCAGACCCAGGTCGCCGGCGGCGAACTCCGCCAGCACCTCCGCCTCCAGGCGCGGCGTGGACCCCATCCGCAGCACGTAGCGGCCGAGCTCGGCCACCGACTCCCGGCGGGTCAGGGTGAGCAACGGCAGGCCGTGATCCTCGGCGACCGGTGCGGCGGCCTCGGCGGCGGAGGCCAGGAGCGGCCCGATGCAGGCGATCACCTGGGGATCGGCAGCCAGCTCCGCCACCGCGGCGGCGGCACGCACGGGATCGCCCCCGCTGTCCCGCACCTCCAGCCGTAGCGCCGAGGGCGCGCTGCGGCTCGCGTCGAAGAGGCCGGCGGCGAGGAGCACGCCCTGGAGCGTCTCCTGACCGAAGGCCGCGTAGGGCCCGGAGAGCGGCAGGACGACGCCGAGGGTCGCGGCCTCGGCGGGAAGCGCCCAGCTGCCGGCCCCGTCGGCATCCCTCCAGCCGGGGAGATCGAGGCGACCCCCACCCGGCCGGGAGAGGCGTTCCTTCAGGTGGGCCAGGCGACCCGCTTCGGAGGGGCTCAGCGGCAGCCGCTCGGCCCGTGCGAGGGCCGCGAGGGCGGCGGGCCCATCGCCCTCGCCGAGGGCGCGCTCGGCCCGGTGGAGCCAGAGCCGCCCGGCGGGCAGCCGCCGCCCGAGGCCCGCCGCGATGCGCTCGAGGGCCGGACCGTCGAGCCCGGCCATCACCTCGTCCATGCGCGACTCGACCGGGGCCATGTCCCCGGGATCATCCTGGTCGGCGCGCACCCGGCCGAGCCAGCGGAGCTCCTCGCCGGCATCGCCCTGGGCATGCGCCACGGCAGCCCGCAGGCGGTGGGCGCTGCGCCGCCGCTCGGCGTCCAGCAAGGCGATGCGGATGAGCTCGGCGTTGCCGGCGGCGGCCTCCACTTCACCGGCGTCGAGCTGGAGCCCCGCCAGCTCGAGCCGCACCGCATCGCTCTTGTCGCCGCGAGGGTGGCGCGCCAGGGCCCACTCCAGGTGCCGCCGGGCCTCGGGCGCCTGACCCGCGGCGAGGGCGAGCTCGGCCAGGCGCAGGGCGGCGTCGTCGGCGTACAGGCTCGTCGGATGCGCCTGGAGGAAGGAGGCGAGGGCCGCGCGACCGGCCGGCGGGTCGACGGCGAGCAGACTCAGCGCGTCCGTGTAGGCGGCCCGCGCGAGTCCGCCGCCCGGCAGCCCCGACTGGCAGCCGGCGAAGAGCAGCGCAGCGAACAGGACGGCACGACCGAGGCCGGTTCCGGAAGGGGCACGACCGAGGCCGGTTCCGGAAGGGGCACGACCGAGGCCGGCGGCGCGCCTCAATCGAAGAGGTCCCGCAGCTTGTCGAGGAAGCCCTTCGTCACCGGCGAGGCCTCGGTGCCCGTCTCCTCGGCGAACTGCTCGAGCAGCTCGCGCTGGCGTCCGGTGAGCTTCGTCGGCACCTCGACGAACACCCGCACGAGCTGGTCGCCGCGGCCGGCGCCGTTCAGGGAAGGCACGCCCTTGCCGCGCAGCCGCAGGATCTTCCCCGGCTGGGTGCCCTCGGGAATTCGCATCTTCACCTTGCCCTCGAGGGTGGGAACCTCCACCTCGGTGCCGAGGGCGGCGTGGACGAACGGAACGGGGACCTCGCAGTGGAGATCCGGACCGTCGCGCTCGAAGAAGGGATGGGACTTCAGGTGCATCACCACGTACAGGTCGCCGGGCGGGCCGCCGGAAATACCCGCCTCCCCCTCCCCGCCCACGCGCAGGCGCATGCCGTCCTCGATGCCCGCGGGCACGCGCACCTTGATCGACTTCTGGCCTTCCGTCCGCCCGCTGCCCCGGCACCCGCCGCACGGGTCCCGCACCACGAAGCCCTCGCCCGCGCAGGCCTCGCAGGGACGGCTGATACGGAAGAGGCCCTGCTGGAAGATCGCCTGCCCCGTTCCCTGGCAGCGCCCGCAGCGCTCGGGCTGGGAGCCCTCGCGGGCGCCGGAGCCGCCGCAGGTGCCACAGGGCATCATCTTCGGCAGGTCGAGGGAGATCTCCTTGCCCTCGAGCACGTCGGCCAGGTCGATCTCCAGGTTGTAGCGGAGGTCGGCGCCGCGCTGACCGCGGGTGCGACCGCCGCGGCCGCCCATGCGGCCGCCGAAGAGATCCCCGAACAGGTCGCTGAACAGGTCGCCGAAGTCCTGGAAGCCGCCGGGAAAGCCGCCGGGACCGCCGGCGCCGACGCCCTGGTGCCCGAACTGGTCGTACTGCCCCCGCTTCTCCGCATCCGAGAGCACCGCGTAGGCCTCGGACGCCTCCTTGAAGCGCTCCTCCGCCTCGGCGTCGTCCGGATTGCGGTCCGGATGGTTCTCGAGCGCCAGCTTGCGGTACGCCGCCTTCAGATCGTCGTCCGAGGCGGTGCGGGCCACCCCCAGCACCTCGTAGTAGTCACGCTTGGCCATGCGAGGGGGGAAAGATGGGGCCTGGGGCGGGAAGGTCAAGCGGGGCCCCTCGGGGAGGGGGCCGCTTCGCTTCTGCGAGCGGGATCGCGGGGCGGCCGGGGGGCCCGGCGCTCCATGGCTCGCTGCGGCCTTCGAACGCGCGCGGACGGCGGGTGCGCGACCCGGGCCGCCCTGGGCGCGTACTCGAAGGCCTTGCTGCGCTTGACTTCCGCGCCGGGCCCACCGGCCGCCCCGCGATCCGTTCGGGGTGGATTCGGGTCCCGGCAACGTGCAGGGGGTGGGGAAGGAAAGGGGGGGAGGTGCGCGAACGTGGGTCCTGCCTCGATGCGCCGAGACGGCTCCACCCATTCATCAGAAAGGAATCGGCGTCCATCCGTGCGGGGGACGCGCGCCGGGTGCGGGTGCAGGCCGGGCGGAAATCAAGCGCAGGCAGGCACAATGATCGTCGTGCGCACAGGTTGCCGCCGGCGAAGCCGGAAGCGGCGACCCCGCCATGCGACACCGTACGCGGCCGGCCCCCCGGCCGAGCCATTCCGCCCGGCCTGCACCCGCACCCGGCGACTCCGCATCCCGCGAAAGGAGCGAAGCGGCCCCAAGCCGTATCCCTACTCGTCCTCTTCTTCCCCAAGGGTGGCGTAGAGGGTCTCGGTCATCTGGTAGGAGAGGGCCGAGAGCTCGTCCACGGCGGCTTCGAGGGAGGCGGTGTCCTCGGCTTCGAGGGCGGCGCGGGTCTTCTCGACGGCGGCCTGGAGGGCCTGGCGGTCCTCGTCCTCGATGTGCTCGGCGTACTCCTCGAGGGTGCGCTCGGTGCTGTAGGCGAGGCCGTCGGCCTTGTTCTTCAGGTCGACGAGGTCGCGCCGCTCGCGGTCCGCGTCGGCGTTGGCCTCGGCGTCATGGACGAGCTGGTCGATCTCCTCGCTGGACAGGCCGGAGGAGGCGGTCACGCGGATCTGCTGGACCTTGCCGGTCCCGAGATCCTTGGCCGAGACGCTCACCACGCCGTCGGTGTCGATGTCGAAGCTGACCTCGATCTGGGGCACGCCGCGGGGCGCCGGCGGAATACCGACCAGCTCGAAGCGGCCCAGGCTCTTGTTGTCGGCGGCCATCTCGCGCTCGCCCTGGAGCACGTGGATGCGCACGACGTTCTGGTTGTCCTCGGTGGTCGAGAACACCTGGCTCTTCTTCACCGGGATGGTGCTGTTCTTCTCGATGATCTTCGTGAACACGCCGCCCTGGGTCTCGACGCCCAGGGAGAGCGGCGTCACGTCGAGTAGCAGCACGTCCTCGACCTCGCCCTTCAGCACGCCGGCCTGGATGGCGGCGCCGGAGGCGACCACCTCGTCCGGGTTCACGCCCTTGTGCGGCTTCTTGCCGAAGATCTCCTGCACCTTCTCCTGGATGCGCGGCATGCGCGTCATGCCGCCGACCAGGATCACCTCGTCGATCGCGTCCTTGCCGACCTCGGCGTCCTCGAGGGCGGTCTCGCAGGGCGCCACCAGCCGATCGACGAGGTCCGCGACGAGGGCCTCGAGGCGCTCGCGGGTGACCGTCACGTTCAGGTGCTTCGGGCCTTCGTCGTTGGCGGCGATGAAAGGCAGGTTCAGGTCCGTCTCCGGCGTGGAGGAGAGCTCGTGCTTGGCGCGCTCGGCGGCCTCCTTCAGCCGCTGGAGGGCCATCTTGTCCTCGCGGAGGTCGATGCCCTCGGCCTCCTGGAAGGTCTCGATCAGGTACTCGACGACGCGCTGGTCGAAGTCCTCGCCGCCCAGGGTCGTGTCGCCGTTGGTGCTCTTCACCTCGAACACCCCGTCGCCGAGCTCGAGGATCGAGATGTCGAAGGTGCCGCCGCCGAGGTCGAAAACCGCGACGGTCTTGTCTTCCTCGCTCTCGTCGCCGATGCCGTAGGCCAGGGCCGCTGCGGTGGGCTCGTTGATGATGCGCAGCACGTTCAGGCCCGCGATCTTGCCGGCGTCCTTGGTGGCCTGGCGCTGGGCGTCGTTGAAGTAGGCGGGGACGGTGATGACGGCGTCGGTGACGTCCTCGCCGAGGAACTCGGCGGCGGTCTCCCGCATCTTGGCCAGCACCATGGCGGAGATCTCGGGCGGCGAGCACAGCCGCTCGCCGACGCGCAACCAGGCGTCGCCGTTGTCGGCGTCCTCGATGGCGAAGGGCGCGTGCTCCGCGAAGCGCTGGACCTCTTCGGTCTCGAACTTGTTTCCGATCAGTCGCTTGACGGCAAACAGCGTGCGCTCGGGGTTCGTGACCGCCTGACGCTTCGCCACCTGGCCGACCAGGATCTCGTCCTGCTCGGTGAAGGCGACCATGGACGGCGTCGTGCGCGCGCCCTCCGCGTTCGGGATCACCTGCGGCTCGCCGCCCTCCATCATGGAGACGCAGGAGTTGGTGGTCCCGAGGTCGATCCCAATGACCTTGCTCATCGAACGCCGGCCCTCCGTGGCAGGCCCGCGTCCGGCGCCCGCCTAGCCTTCGGTCTCGTCCTCGGGCTTTTCGGCCATCCCGCCCTCGGGCTTTCGCGAAACCACGACCCGGGCCGGCCGGAGCAGGCGGTCCCGGAGCTGGTAGCCGCCCTGGAGCACCTGCATCACCGTGCCCGACGACGCCTCGTCGCTCTCGACCTGGGCCATCGCCTCGTGGACGTTGGGGTCGAACGGCTGGCCAAGGGCCTCGACCGGCGTGACCGCGTGGTGAGCCAGCACCCCGAGGAGCTCCCGCCGCACCAGCTCCACGCCCTGCAACATGCTCTCGAAGTCCCCGGATTCGCTCTGCTTTGCGTGATCTATGGCCCGATCGAGGTTGTCCACCGTCGCCAGCAGATCCCGGGCCAGGCCCTCGTGGCCGTAGCTGTGGGCGTCCTGCCGCTCCTTCAGGGCGCGCTTGCGGTGGTTGTCGAAGTCGGCCTGCAGGCGCAGGGCGCGCTCCTTGAGGGAGTCGATCTCCTGCTTCGCCTGCTCGAGCTCCTCGAGCACCCGCTCGTGGGTCTCCCGGGGCACGGCCACGACGGCGCCGCCGCCCTTGGGCTTCTTGCGGGCCTCCTCCCGGGCCTCCACCGCCTCGGCCGCCTCGCGGAGGGCCTCCTCCAGCTCGGCGCTGGGCGCGATGGTGCCCTCGCTGGGCTCCTCGGCGAGGGCCTCCCAGCCCTCGGTCCGGTCCGAATCGTTGCCGCCCTGGTTCATGAGGCTCCCACCCAATCGGTCGCGAGACGCGACACACAATCCACGAGGGGCACGACCCGTGCGTAGTCGAGGCGGCTCGGGCCGATCACGCCGAGCGTGCTGCGATGGGCGCCGCAGCCGTAGGGCGCAGCGACGACGACGCAGCCCTCCAGGGCCTCTTCGCCGGTATCGTCGCCGAACACGATGGTCACCCCTTCCTCGCCGAGCATCCGGTCGATCAGCTCGACCAGACGCTCGTTCTCCTCGAGGGCAGCGTGCAGCGCCCGCACGCGCCGGGCGTCCTGGAACTCGGGCTGCTCCAGCAGCGCGAGCCAGGTGGCGACGAGGAGCTCGTTCTCCTCCTCGGTCCCGGAGGCCGCGCGGCCCAGCCGCAAGGCGTTCTCGAGCAGCACGTCCGCCTCGCTGCGCAGGTCGTCCGCCTCCCGCAGGAGCCGGCGGCGCAGGGAGGGAAGGGTCTCGCCCACGAGCCGCTCGTTCAGGCTGGCCGCCAGCTGATCGAGGTGGGCCTGGTCGCCGCGGCCGATCCGCTCGACGACTCGTTGATAGGCCGCCCCGTCGCGCGAGACGAGCACGCACATCACGCGCTCCGTCGAGACCCGGACGAAGCTCACGTGCTGCATCACGGCGCGGTCGAGGCGGGGCGCCAGCACGAAGCCCAGCTGGCGGGTGCGCTCCGAGAGCAGGCGCGAGATGCCCGTCGCCAGCCCGGGAGCGACCTCGGTCTCGAGCTGCCCCGCCACGTCCCGGGCCTCGTAGGGTCCGAGCTCCCGGGGCGCGAGCAGCTGGTCCACGTACACGCGGAAGCCGTCGAGGGTGGGCAAGCTGCCGGCCGAGCGGTGGGGCTTGGCGACGAGGGAGAGCGCGCCCAGCTCGGACAGAGTGGAGCGCACGCTGGCGGAGGAGAGGGCCACCGGCAGCAGCGCCGAGATGCGATCGGAGGCGACCGGCGCCGCCTCGCCCACGTAGGACGAAACGACCACGTTCATCACCTGGCCCTGACGGTCCGACAGCACGGGGCCGGGGCTTCGTCGTGTGTGCAGCGGACCGGGCAGGATCGCGGACTCCTCGGGCACGCCCCCGCGGGCTCCCCGCGGGCCGAAAACCCAATGAAATCAGAGGGCTGACCCATACCATCGGCCCGACGGAGCGTCAACGAAAGCCCTACACGAGGGCCGCCGACACCGTATCGGCCAGCAGCCAGCCGCGTCGGGTGAGCCGCCAGGCCGAGGCGGCCACTTCCAGGAGGCCCGCCTCCCGCATCTCCAGGAGGGCCGGCCAGCAGGCCTCCGGAGCCAGGCCGAACTCGGCCTCGAAGGCGCCCCGGGCCAGGCCCTCCCGGGTGCGAAGGGCGAGGAAGGCCGCCTCCGCCCGCGCGGTGGGCTCGTCCAGCCGCTCGAGCCCGGGCGGCGCGGCGCCACGGCCGGCCGCGATCCGGGTGAGCCAGAGGGAGAGCTCCCGCTCGTTGGCCCGGCGGGCGCCGAAGGGCGCCCCCGGGCCGGGCACCTCGCTCGAATGGGCCCCGGGACCGAGGCCCAGCACGGGCTGCCGGCGCCAGTAGCGCCGGTTGTGGCGGGCCTCGGAGCCGGCGCGCGCGTAGCTCGAGACTTCGTACCGCAGGAGTCCCGCCTTCTCGAGGGCGTCGGCGGTCGTCTCCATCATCGCCGCCGTGATCTCCTCGCCTGGCGGGACGAGCTGCTCCCGGGCCACCGCCGTGGCGTAGGGAGTTCCCTCCTCCACCGTGAGAGCGTAGGCCGAGACGTGCCCGGGCCCGTGGCCCAGGGCCGCCTCGACGTCCGCGGCCACGCCCGCGGCGTCCTGGCCCGGGATGCCGAAGATGAGATCGACCGAGAGCTGGGCGAAGCCCGCCGCCCGCGCCGCCTCGAGGGTGCGGTGGCCCTCCTCCGCCCGGTGGGCCCGGCCCAGCCGGTGCAGACAGGCGTCGTCGAAGGACTGGATCCCGATCGAGAGCCGGTCGACACCGGCCTCGCGAAAGCCCGGCAGACGGTCGCGCTCGACGCTGCTCGGGTTCACCTCGAGGGTGGTCTCCGCCGGTGCGCCCTCGAAGGTCTCGCGGATCCCAGCGATCAGCCGGGCGATGGATTCCGGACGGAGGAGCGAGGGTGTGCCACCGCCGAGGTAGATCGTGGCCAGGCGGTGCCCAGGGTAGGCCCCGGCCCGGGCCTCCAGCTCGGCGAGGAGCCCGGCGACCGTGCGCTCCTCCTCGGCGGGCAGAAGCCTGCGGCGGGCGACGACCGCGAAATCGCAGTAGGGACAGACGCGCTCGCAGAACGGCACGTGCAGGTAGATCCCGAGGTCCGGCGGCGTCACGCTTCCATACTAGGGAGGCGTGTCGGTACGCACGAAGGGCCGCTGGTTCGATCCGCCCGGTCGGGACGGTTACCCTCGCCGCGATGCACGCCCCCGTCCACGTCGAGACCCTGCCCGGGGGGCCCACGCTCCTGCTTCGGGAGGCCCACGTGGCACCGGTGGCAGAGGTGCAGGTGCTGGCTCGGGTGGGCGCCGCCGACGAGGGGCCGGGCGAGGCCGGGCTCGCGCACTTCCACGAGCACATGCTGTTCAAGGGCACCGCGAGCCGCGGTGTCGGCGAGATCGCCGGCGCGATCGAGGGGGTCGGCGGAAGGATCAACGCCTGGACCTCCTTCGACACGACCTGCTACCACGCGACGCTTCCGAGTGACGCGGTGGCGATCGGGCTCGACGTGCTGGCGGATGCCACCCAGCACTCGGTGTTCGATCCGGAGGAGACCCGCCGCGAGATCGAGGTGGTGCTCGAGGAGATCCGCCGCTCCGAGGACGAGCCGCACCACGTGCTCTCGGACCTGATCTTCGCCACCACCTATCGCGCCCATCCCTACCGGGCACCGATCCTGGGGAGCCGGGAGAGCGTGGCCGCACTCACCCCCGAGCGGCTGCGTGCGTTCTACGGCCGTTGGTACACGCCGGCCAACCTGGTGGTGGTGGCCACCGGCGACTTCGACACGGGCTGGATGCGCGAGCGCATCGCCCGTGCCTTCGGCTCGACGGGGGACGGCGCACCGGAGCGCCGGCGCAGCGGCGAGCCCGGCCAGGACGGCCTGCGGGTGGCCCTCGAGCGTCGGCCCTTCGAGCGCGCGTGCCTCGATCTCTCGTGGCCGGTCACCCGGCTCGCCCACCCGGACACGCCGCTCCTCGACCTGCTCGCCTACGTGCTCGGCGGCGGCGAGAGCTCCCGGCTCGTGCGCCGCGTGAAGGAGGAGGCCGGGCTCTGCGATCGGATCGACGCCTCCTGCTACACGCCGCTGGACCCGGGGCTCTTCGGCGCGACGGTGGACCTGGAGGCCGAGCGCAGCGAGGCCGCGATCGAGGCGATCGTGCGGGAGACGGAGCGCCTGCGGCAGGAGCCGGTGAGCGGCGCAGAGCTCGAGCGCGCGCGGGCGAACTTCGTGGCGAGCCAGGCCTGGGAAGGCGAGAGCGTCTCGGGCATGGCGCGCAAGCTCGGCAGCCACTTCGTCCTGGCCGGCGACCATCGCCACGCCGATCGCTACCTGGACGCGGTGCGCACGGCCACCGCCCACGACCTGCAGCGCGTCGCCGCGACCTACCTCGACCCCCGGGCCCTCTCGGTCGCCGGCGTGCTGCCGGAGAGCGCGCCGGCTCCGGGCGAAGAGCAGGTGCGCCAGGCGGTGCGACGGGCCTGCGAGCGGGCCGAGCGTGCCGCGGCGCCGCCGCGGCACGAGGCGCGGGCCCCCGCCGCGAAGCCGGCGGCGGGCGCGGCGGCCGAAGAGCTGCAGACCTACGAGCTGCCCGGCGGCACCAGGCTCGTGGTGGCGCCCCGGCCGGAGGTGCCCGTGGTCGCCGTACGCGCCGCGATGCTAGGCGGCCAGCTCGCGGAGGAGGAGGAGAGCGCGGGCCTCGCGAGCTTCCTGGCCGGCATGTGGCTTCGCGGCACCCGGGGCCGCTCGGCCGCGGACTTCGCCCGGGAGGTGGAGAATCTGGCCGGCGACGTGGACGGATTCTCCGGCCGCAACAGCTGCGGCCTGACCATGGACGCCACTCGCGAGCAGTTCCTGCCCGTGCTCGATCTCTTCTGCGAGGCCCTCCTCTCGCCGGGCTTCACCGCCGACGAGATCGAGCGCGAGCGGCGCGACACCCTGGCCGCCATCTCCCGCCGGGAGGACCGGCTCTCGGCCCGGGCCTTCGACCTCTTCGCGCGCACCGAGTTCGAGGGCCACCCCTACCGGCTACCGCTGATGGGCGCCCCGGAGACCGTCGCCCGCTTCGACCGCGACGCCCTCCTGGCCCTGCACGAGCGGCTGGTGGGCGGCCAGAACCTAGTGGTGGCGGTGGCCGGCGACGTCGACCCGGACGAGGCGGCCGGCGAGCTCTCGCGCCGGCTGGCCGAGCTGCCGGAGGGCGCCGACCTCGCCGGCGCGCTGCCGCGCCAGGAGACCCGGGCCCCCGGCATGCGGACCGCCGAGGAGTGGAAGGACCGGGCCCAGGCCCACCTGGTGGTGGGCTTCCGCGGGCTGGACGTCCACGACCCGGAGCGCGTCGCCCTCGAGGTGCTGTCCCAGGCCCTGGCCGGCCAGGGCGGGCGACTCTTCCTCGAGCTGCGCGACCGGCAGAGCCTGGCCTACGCGGTCACCGCGGTGAACGTGGAGGGCCTCGCGAAGGGCAGCTTCGCCGTGTACATCGCCACGGCGCCGGAGAAGCTCGAGCAGGCGAAGAGCGGCATCACCGACGAGCTGCGCCGCGCCGCCGAGCGGGCGATGCCCGACGCCGAGATCGAGCGCGCCCGCCGCTACCTGATCGGTCACCACGCGATCGACGCCCAGCGCAGCGGAAGCCGTGCCCTCCAGCTCGCCCTCGACACCCGCTACGGCCTCGGCCCCGAGGCCCACGCCCTCTACCCGGAGCACGTTCGCAGCATCACCGCCGAGGACGTACGACGCGTGGCCGAGCGCATCCTCGACCCGGCCGCCGCAACCCTCGCCATCATCCGCCCGGAGTAGTGAGACAAGGGGACGTTCCTTTCTGTCTCACGGCGAAGCCGTGAGACAGAAAGGAACGTCCCCTTGTCTCACCCTCACGGGCCTAGCGCGACGCCGTCGCCGCGGGGGTCGCTGCCGCCGAGGTGGAGGCCGTCGGGCTCGACCACGATGGCCTGGGCGCTGGACCAGTTGCGCTCGGAGATCTCCACGGTGTGGCCGCGCCGGCGCAGGCCCTCGACGACGTCCGCCGGCGTCGCGTCCTCGACCAGCACCCGGTCGGGCACCCACTGGTGGTGGAAGCGCGGGAACGAGACCGCCTCCTGTACGTCCATGCCGTAGTCCACCACGTTGACGATCGACTGCAGAGTGGTGGTGATGATGCGCGGGCCGCCGGGGCTGCCTGTGACCATACGCACGCGCCCGTCCTTCATCAGGATCGTCGGCGTCATGCTCGAGAGCGGGCGCTTGCCCGGGGCGATGGCATTGGCACCGCGGGTATCGATGAGCCCGAAGGCGTTGGGCGTCCCGGGCGCGATCGAGAAGTCGTCCATCTCGTCGTTCAGCACGATACCGGTGCCCGGCGCGGTGATGCCGGAGCCGAGGATCAGGTTGACCGTCTGGGTGATCGCCACCGCGCCGCCCGCCGCGTCGGTCACCGAGAGATGGGTCGTGCCGCCGCCGCGGGGCGGGTCCCCCGGCGCCTCGACCCGGATGGCCACCTCGCGCCGCCCCCAGGTCCAGGGCGGCCGCCGCCACCAGCCCGGGTTGATGCGCCCGCGCAGCGCTGCCGCCCGCTCCGACGAGACGAGCCAGGCGATCGGCACGTCGACGAAGTCCGCATCGCCGAGGAAGGTGTTGCGGTCGGCGAAGGCCAGCTTCATCGCCTCCGAGAGCCGATGCAAGCTCGCCGAGGAGCCCGCACCCAGGGCGGCCAGGTCGTAGGCCTCGACGATGCCGAGGATCTGCACCAGCGCGACGCCGCCGGACGACGGCGGAGGGAAGGAGAGGACCTCGTGGCCCCGGTAGGTCCCGCGGATGGGCTCGCGCTTGCGCGCCGCGTAGCCGGCCAGGTCCTCCAGGGTGAGCAGGCCGCCGTGGGCCTGGACCGCCGCGACCATCGCCTCCGCGATCGGCCCCGTGTAGAACGCGTCGGCGCCGCGCTTCGCGATGGCGCGGAGGGTCTTCGCCTTGTCCCGTTGGACGAGCCGCCAGCCCGCCTGGATCGGGCTGCCGTCCGCCGGCAGCTGGATGCGCGCGGTCTCCGGGAACGCCTCGGCCAGACCGAGGCGCTGCCAGAAGGCCAGCCCCGCCGCGTGGCGCGGCCCCACGGCGAAGCCCTCCTCCGCCAGCCGGATCGCCGGCGCCAGCACCTGCGCTAGGGGCAGCGTGCCGTACTCGGCGAGCGCCTCGGTGAGCCCGCGCACGAGCCCCGGCGTCGCCACGGCCAGCCCACCGATGCGCGAGGCGTGCTCGGGCAGGCCCGGGGCCAGGTACATGTCTGCCGTAGCCGCCGCCGGCGCCGTCTCCCGGGCGTCGAGGGCCACGGTTCGGCCGTCGGCCGTGCGGATCAGCAGGAAGCCGCCCCCGCCGATCCCGGAGTGATGGGCATCGGTCACCGAGAGGGCGAAGGCCGTGGCCACCGCCGCGTCCACCGCGTTGCCGCCGGCCTCGAGCATGGCGACGCCGGCGCGGGTCGCGTCCGCCTGGGGGCTCGCGACCATGCCGCCGCGGCTCCGCGCCGGCGCAGGCGCCGCGGCGTGGGCAGCCGGGGTGGCGGCGAACAGCGCGGCGAGCGCCAGCGCGGCGATCGCCGCCCGCCTTCCTACACTGGAGAAGCGTCCCATGGCAGGACGCTAACAGGGGGTGGGACATGAAGCGACAAGCACGGACCACGCTCGTGCTCGTGGCGTCGGTGCTCGCGCTGGGCTGCGGCCCGGCAGAGGAGCCCGAAACCGCTTCCGCCCCGGCCCCCGCCGCGGCTCCCGTCGTGCCCGTGCCCGACGCGCTGCAACCCCGCGACGTCGCCGTCCTCGACGTGGCGGGCCACGGCGAGATCCGCGTCGAGCTGCTCCCGGAGCTCGCGCCGAAGAGCGTCGAGAGCTTCGTGGCCCTCGCCGAGTCCGAGCTCTACGACGGCACGCGCTTCCACCGGGTGATCCCGGGCTTCATGGTCCAGGGCGGCGACCCCAACTCCAAGGACGATGACCCGAGCGACGACGGCCAGGGCGGCCCTGGCTACACCCTCCCCGACGAGTTCAGCCAGGTCTCGATGGTGCGCGGCATCGTCGCGATGGCCCGTCCTCCCCAGCCCGACAGCGCCGGCTCCCAGTTCTTCATCGTCCACGAGGACAGCCGCCACCTCGACGGCCAGTACACCGTGATCGGCCACGTCACCCAGGGCATCGACGTGGTCGACTCGATCACCCGCGTCTCCGTCGATACCACCGGCGAAGCCGGCCCCAAGGACCGGCCCCGCGAGGACGTCTTTCTCCGCGCCGTACGGATCGAGCGCGGTGCCGACTCCACCGACGACGACGCGCCGGCGCCTCCGCCCGCGAACGCCCGGGAGTGGGACGAGGGCAGCGCCTAAGCCCGCTCCGCTGGCTCCCCGCGGGCTTTGCGGCTACGTTCCGCGACCCCGTGGCCCGGTAGCTCAGTTGGTAGAGCACCGCACTGAAAATGCGGGTGTCGCCAGTTCGATTCTGGCCTGGGCCACCACCGCTTCGGAACCCGACGGCTCAAGAGCGGATCGCCGCTCCCGCCGCGCACGAGCCCCGACGAAGCTCCGCCGACGAGACAGGTCTCCTCGGGCGCTAGCATCCGGCCCGGGTGGAACGGAGGGAGATCGTCGATGCAGCGGGACTACCTGGTAGCGATTGGCCTCTACGTCGCGGCGGCCGTGATCACCGGGCTGCCCTTCCTCGGCATCCTGCGCTTCGAGCTGCCGCTGTCGTACCTGACGCTCAAGCTGCTGCACATCTTCTTCGTCTTCCTCATCCTGTGCATCCTGGTCGGGCAGATGATCGCCTACAACGTGATGCAGCACGCCGGCATCACCACACAGCGCGCGCTCCACTACCTCTCGCTCCTCGATCACATCATCCCCGTGAGCCTCGTCTTCATCGGCATCCTGGGCCATTCGATGGCGGCGCAGCTCGGCCCGCTTTGGGAGACACCCTGGCTCTACGAGGCCGCGTTCCTGCTCTTCGCCTACACGTTGGGGGGCCTCTTCGTGACCCTCAACTTCCGGCGAACGGGAATGAACCTGGACGAGGAGTCGCGCAGCTCGGCGGGCGTCTACGTCGGAAGCGGCAGCGGGGTCCTCTTCCTCCTCGTCATCACCGCGGTGATGGTCTACAAGGACGTGCCGTTCCGAACAGCGCATCACTTCGCCGACATCACGAGGTTCTTCGCCGGCGCACTCTGAGAGCCGTCGCTCGCCGGGGAGGATCGGGGGCGTAGTCGTGCTGCAGGCCACGCCCCGGGAAGCCGCCCGGCCTGCCCCTTACGACCGCAGCAGGAACACCATCACCCGGTGCTCCGTGCTCTGACGCGGCTCCGCGTCGGGGGGTGTGCCCGGCAGGGCGAACGCGCCGTGGAAGCACGCGTTCACCCGCGGCGCCGCGTGCTGCTTCGTCACCTCGAAGTTCGTGAACGCCAGCACCTCGTCGGTCGTCATGCCGGGGTAATAGCACCAGCGCTGGTTCGGCGCAGCGCCAGCTGGTTCGTCGGGCGACCGGTGGGTGCGAAGTCGAGCAGGCCGAAGGGGACGCAGTCCTCGAGGCGCACGGAACGGGGCTCGCAGACGGCCAGCGGCATGTGGACGAGAGGACCGGTCGCGTAGACGGGGCGCCAGAAGTTGATGACGAGGTAGCCCTCCACCTCGTCGCGCTCGTACTGGCTCCGCCACCAGCGAACGGCCTCGGGCGGGGCGAAGGCCTCCAGGCTCTCGGCGTAATCCTCGGCGGTGAGCCCGTAGTCCTGGTGGACGCCGGCTCCGTACTCGGGGTTGGGGCTGCCGGGGCCGCGGCGCTGGAGGGGCGCCTGCACGATCTCGAGGCGACGGCCGGGAAGCAGGCGCTCGCGGACGAGGGCTTCGACCTCCGGGTGATAGACGCGGACGACGTCCTGCTCGCCGGCGGGGCGCGAGGGATCGAGGTCCCAGCTCGTGACCGCCGAGGGGTGGGAGAGGAGGACGAAGCCGTGCTCCCCGAAGAAGGCGGCCTCGGACCGGCCGGCTTCCCGTTGCAATGCGCGGGCGTCGTGGATCCGGGTGGGCCCGGCGCCGGGCGTGGCGGGCGTGACCGCGCCGACGTCCTCGAGGCGGGCGAGCACGCGCTCGCTCGCCTCGAAATCCGGCGGGAAGAAGCCTTGGAGATCGGCTTCGATGAAGGGGGCTGTGGTCACGAGGAGCTCCGGCTCGCTCGCCCGAGGATAGGGCCGCTGCCGCGAAGCTTCATCGTTCGGCCGGGGCCCCTTCCGGCGCCGGCCGCAGTAGCATCCTCGAGTGACTGGGGGGACTCGGAGATGAGCGCATGAAATGGGTGGTTCGGCTGATCGGCCTCCTCTTGGCCCTCCCGGTGCTGCTGGTCCTCCTGATCTACGGGGCCTCGGAGCTGGGCGGCGAGGTCGTCACCCTCGATCGGGCCCAGGCCGACGGCAGCGTCAGCCCCGTGCGCATCTGGATCGCCGACCAGGACGGCCGCTCCTGGGTCGAGCACGGGGAGCCGGACGCGTTCTGGATCACCCGGTTGGCGGAGTCGCCGGAGCTCTCCCTGACCCGGAAGGGACACACGGACCGCTACCGCGGGGTGCCCGACCGGGGCGCCCACGAGCTCTACCACCGACTGCGGCGCGAGAAGTACGGCCTGGCGGATCGGTTCCTCGCGCTCCTGCTCGGGAGCGCGGACGCGTGCCCGGGCGTACCGGTCCGGCTGGAGCCGACCGGCTGAGTGCCGGGGGCTAGTGTCCTGTTTCGGAAAAAAATACGCAAAATAGTGCGAACTCCCAACGTGCAGGGGGCATCTTACCGGCATCACGTTGGGGGGACGTATGGCGAATCGTGGCCGGCCCAAGACGCCGATTGTGCTGACGGATGCGGAGCGAGAAGAGCTCCAGACGCACGCCAGAAGGCGGAAGAGCGCGCATCAGTTGGCCTACCGCTCGCGCATTGTATTGCTCGCAGAGCAGGGGCTGACGAATGGGGAAATCGCGGAACGCGTAGGCAAGCGACGAGAGACCGTCGGGATCTGGCGCAAGCGCTTCGTCGAAAAGCGGATCGCTGGGCTCTACGACGAGCCCAAGCCGGGAGCGCCCCGGACGGTGACCGACGAGCAGGTCGATGAGGTCGTGCGCTTGACGCTAGAGGAAACGCCCACGGGAGCGACGCACTGGTCCGTTCGCCTGATGGCGAAGCGGGTAGGCCTCCCGACGACGACGGTTCATCGCATCTGGCGAGCATTCAGCCTCCAGCCGCACCGAGTCGAGCGCTTCCGGCTCTCCAACGATCCCCATTTTGTGGACAAGGTGGTGGATATCGTCGGCCTGTACATGTCTCCGCCGGCGAACGCGGTCGTCCTCTGCGTCGACGAGAAATCGCAGATCCAAGCGCTGGAACGGAACCAGCCTGTCTTGCCGATGCAACCGGGCCGGGCGGAGCAGCGCACACACGGATACCTACGCCATGGCACGACGACACTCTTTGCCGCACTCAACATCGCAACGGGCGAAGTGATCGGATCCCTCCATCGCCGGCACCGCACGGAGGAGTTCCTGAAGTTCCTCAGGACGATCGACGACAACGTACCCGCCGAACTCGACATCCATCTCGTGCTCGACAACTACACCACGCACAAGACGAAGCGAACTCGGAGCTGGCTCGCGCGCCACCCTCGTTTCCACGTGCACTTCACCCCGACGTACAGCTCATGGCTGAATCAGGTCGAGCGGTTCTTTGCACTCATCACCGAGCGTTGCATCCGTCGCGGCGTGCATCGCAGCACGAGGGCGCTCGAGAACGACATCCGGAGCTTCCTGAAGACGACGAACGACGATCCGAGACCCTTCGTCTGGACCAAGACCGCGGATCAGATCCTCGCGAGTGTGCGGCGCTACTGTGGTCGCGTCCTCGACGTCCACTCCGATTCTAATCGAGTGGTTTCTTCTGGAACAGGACACTAGCCTCCGGCCGTGACTTCCAACAGCGGTTCGCACACGGCGGCCGAGCGCTCGGGCGGCATCCGCCTGCGCGGTCTCGAGATGACGCGGGTCGAGACGTTCACGGACGCGGCGTTCGCCTTCGCCGTGACCCTGCTCGTCATCTCCATCGACCGGGTCCCCACCCACCTGGACGAGCTGGAGCTGGCGCTGCGCGACATCCCGGCCTTCGGCGTCTCCTTCGGCCTGCTCGGTCTCTTCTGGTGGGGCCACCACACCTGGAGCCGGCGCTTCGGCCTGGTGGACGGCCCCAGCATCGCCCTCAGCCTGCTGCTCGTCTTCCTCGTGCTCTGCTACGTCTACCCGCTGCGCTTCCTGTTCGGCGCCTTCATGAACTGGATGACCGGCGGCTGGGCCTCCCCGGCCACCGCCATCGGCGACGAGCCCGGCGAGCTCGAGCGCGTCTTCGTCCTCTACGGGCTCGGCTACATGGCGATGAGCGCCTGCATCGGCGCCCTGAACCTGCACGTCTGGCGGCTGCGCGCGGTCCTCGAGCTCGATTCCGAGAGAGGAACGGGGCGTGCTGCGCGAGGTGCGCGCCTGGGGCCTGAACGCGGGCGTCGCCCTGCTCTCGATCGGCCTGGCGGCCTTCGGCCCGGGCAACGACTTCGGGCTCGCGGGCTGGGTCTACCTGCTGCTGCCGATCCTGCTCCCCTGGGACGCCTGGCGCTCGCACCACCTCCCGGAGGAGAGCTAGCGACTCCGATGGCCGTCTCCTCACCCCGTCGCGTCCAGCTAGCGGAGCTCCCGGGGCCCGCCCTCGGCGTGCAGGTAGATGCGGTCGCCGCCGGCGCGCTTCGCGGCGTACATGGCGGCATCGGCCTCGCGGAGGAGATCGTCGCCGCTGGCCGCGGCGGCCGGGCCGCCGAACCGGGTGACTCCGATGCTGCCGGTGGTCGCGATGGTCTGGCCCGCCGCCGTGAAGGGCCGGCGCAGGACCTTTTGGAGCTTGCGGGCGACCACCTCGCTGCCCTTCGGGTCCCCGAGCTCCGCGAGCAGCAGCACGAACTCGTCGCCACCGATCCGCGCGGCCGTGTCCACGCTGCGGGTGACCGAGGCGATGCGCTCGGCGGTCACGCGAATCAGCTCGTCCCCGGCGGCATGGCCGAGCCGGTCGTTCACGGGCTTGAGGCCGTCGAGATCCAGATAGAGCACGGCGCCGGTCCGCTCGTAGCGCCGTGCGCGTTCGAGAGCGTCGCCGAGCGCGCGGATCAGCGCACTGCGGTTGGCCAGGCCGGTGAGCGAATCGGTGGTCGCGCGGCGCTCGAGCTCGGCGGCCTGGCGGTCCTGGGCACGGCGGAAGCTGACGGCGAAGCCGAGGATGGTCACCAGGGTCACCGCACGCACGGCGAAGGTGAGGCCGACGCTCACCTCGCGGGTGATCGCCGGCGGGTCGAAGGCCGAGGCGGCCACGAGCCCGAGGGCGGGAAAGCTCCAGAAGAGCGCCGCCCGCGCCCCCAGGATCTGGGCCGAGGCCAGCAGGACGAAGGAGCCGACGTAGACGGTGATCACGGGAGCCAGCCCCAGGCCGAACACCGCGTAGCCCGCGGCGACGAGGCTCAGGCCGTACACCGAGTGGGCGGCCCAGCGGAACGCCCCGGGATGGGAAACGGCGGCGAGGGTCACGGCCAGGGCGACGACCACTGCCAGGCCGAGGACCGCCAGGCTGGGGAGCCCGAGCCAGAGGGGAATGCCGACCGCGAGCCCGCCGACCACTCCGATGGCCACCCGTAGCGGCACGCGGGCGCGGCGGATCATGACGGCGGCGCGCCGGGCTCCGGACTCCGAGAGATCCATGCGCTCGCATCGTCCGTCCGTGCCCGGGGGCTGAGGGCAGGCGACTCAGCGCCGGCAGGCCGCCCGCGCCCGGCCGTAGCGCTCGGCCACGCGCTCGACGCAGCCGAGCTGGGCTGCGTCGCCCGGCTCTCCATCGCACGCGCCGAAGGCCTCCGCCCAGGCCGCGTCGACCTCGCCGCGGCAGGCCACGTAGTCCTCGGCCCCGGCCACGGCGCGCAGGAGGGTGCGCCACGGCACGTAGAGCCCCCCGCCGTCCGCCAGCTCGAGGGTGGTCATGCCGGGCGCGCCGGCTGCGATGCTGCCCGCTGCGAACCAGCCCTCGCCCCCGAGCTGCAGGGACACGGGCAGGCTGTAGGCCATCGCGTCGATCACGCAGAGGTCTTCCACCGAGCCGTCGCATTCCCGCGCGAGCACGAAGGCCTCGCGCGCGTCGATCGGCATCCACGAGAGCAAGCGGACCTTGCCCGCGTCGCCGCGAACCCGGTCGACGACCCAGGCGTCGTAGTCGTGCAACGGGCCGCTCCAGCTCGGAGGCACGTCCTCGGGGAGGCCCGGTGCTTCCTGGAGCACGACGCGGGCGACGAAGCTCGCGGACACGACCAGGTCTTCGAACTCCAGCGGCGGGCAGGAACGGGCCGGTGATGCCAGAGGAAGGAGGAGTAGGAGCAGCGAGAGCGCGCGGAGGAGGAAGGGCATCATCCATGCGACACCGGCGGAGTCCGCCGGTTCCCGATCGGCCTAACAGCCCCGGACGGCCTCGATGGCCTGGCGCGCCACCCGGGCCCCCTCCTCCTGGAGGCGCCCCAGGTGATCGCTGCCCTCGAAGCTCTCGGCGTAGAGCTTGATGGTGGCCTCGGTGCCCGAGGGGCGGATCGCGAACCAGCCGCTCCCGGTCTCGACCTTGACGCCGCCGATCGGTGCGTCGTTCCCGGGCGCCCGGGAGAGGACGCGCTCGACGGCGGCGCCCGCCACCGCCGCGGCCTCGACGTGGCGCGGCTCCATCCGTTCGAGCGCGAGGGCGTCCTCCGGCGTCGCCGGCCGATCGATGCGACCGGAGACGTGGGGCCCGTAGGCCTCGTCCAGGGCCGCGTCGCACTCGGCCAGGTTGCGCCCGGTGGTGGCGAGGATCTCCGCGGCCAGCAGGCACGGAGCGATGCCGTCCTTGTCGGTGGTCCAGGAACGGCCGTCGCGGCACAGCAGGGCCGCGCCGGCGCTCTCCTCGGCGGCGAAGCCCAGCCGCTCGGAGCCGAGACCGTCCACGAACCACTTGAAGCCGGTCGGGGTCTCGACGAGATCCCGCCCGTGGGCCGCGGCGATGCGATCCAGCAGATGGGTCGTGACGACCGTCTTGCCGAGGGCGGGCACCCGCTCCCGCGGCCAGCCGCGTCGCGCGAACAGGTGCTCCGCCGCCACCGCCAGGAAGCGGTTGGGCTGCATCAGCGCGCCGCCGGGCGCCGCGACGCCGTGGCGATCCGCGTCGGTGTCGGTGGCCACGGCCAGGTCGGCGCCGGCGGCCAGGGCCGCGAGCCCGCTCATGGCGTGAGGCGAAGAGCAGTCCATGCGAATCCGCCCGTCCCAATCGAGCCGCACGAAGCGGAAGGTGGGGTCGGGCTCTGCGTTGTGGATCGAGAGGTCCAGGCGGTGGCGCTCGGCGATGCGCGGCCACACGGCGAGGGCCGCACTGCCGACGGCGTCGACGGCGATCCGCAGGCCGGCGGCGGAGACCGCCGCCAGGTCGATCACCCGGTCGAGCTCGGACACGTAGGCGCCGGCGAGGTCTGCCTCGGTCGGCGCCGGCATGGCGCTTCGCCGGACGTCGCGCAGCCCCGCCCGGAGGATCGCGTTCGCCCGCTCCTCGATCCAGGACGTCACCTCAGGGCCCGCCGGGCCGCCGTGGGGCGGGTTGTACTTGATGCCACCGTCCTCGGGCGGGTTGTGGGACGGGGTCAGGACGATACCGTCGCTCGGGCGCGCGCCGTCGCTGCCGCGATTCGCGGCGAGGATCGCGTGGGAGAGCACTGGCGTGGGCAGGTGCTCGCCGCGGGCCTGCACGACGACGTCGACCCCGTTCGCCGCCAGCACCTCGAGCGCCGCGTCGTAGGCGAGCTCCGAGAGCCGGTGCGTGTCCCGGCCCAGGAAGAGCCGGCCCCCGACGCGGTGGGCCCGGCGGTAGTCCGCCACGGCCTGCACGATCGCCAGCACGTGGGCCTCGGTGAAGGTGCCGCCCTGCGCGGTCCCCCGATGGCCTGAGGTGCCGAAGCGCACGGGCGGGAGGTCCGTGACCTCGGCAGGCGACGCTTGATAGGCGGCGTCCAGCGCCGGCAGGTCGACGAGGTCCTGCCCGCGCGGAAGCTCACCGGCCCGCTCGTGAACCTGCTGTCCCATCCGGTCGAGGGCGGCCTACTCGGCGGCCGCCTCGCCCGCCGCCGGCTCGAGCCCGAGCTGGACGCGGAGCGCCTCCACCGTCGCCAGGTGGTGCACGGCTCGCAGGGTGAGCCGATCCAGCTCGAGGATCGTCGCCTGTCCCTCCGCGTCGGGAAGGCGGGCGGTGGCGCTGCCGTCGCGATCGAGGAGCACCGGGTAGGGGCGGTCGCGCATGCGCGGGATCGCGATGAAACGCGCCACCAGGCCGGGCATGCGGTGGATGTCGGCCACGTAGGCGGCGCCCAGGGCCGCGAGGCTCTCGGCGGTCTGGTCGCCCACGGCCTCTCGCAGCACGTCGCCCCCGTCCATGTCGCGGCTGAACAGCACGAGCTTCACGCTCTCGTCGACGGCGTGACGTTCCCCGTGCTGGTCGTCCAGCTCGAGCGGCGGGATGCGCTCGCCCACCGCGTAGGCGGCCTCCTCAGCGGCGGCGGGCAGCGCGCCGAGCAGGAGGGCCCCGGCGGTCAGGATCGCGAGAGTCGTTGCACCCATGGCCGCGAAGGTAGAGCATCCCGGCATGGACGAACGCCCCGCGCCGGTCGTGATCCCTCCCGAGGAGCTGGAGGCCGAGACCCTGCGCGGCCTGGTCGAGGCCTTCGTCGGCCGCGAGGGCACCGACTACGGCGCGACCGAGCGCAGCCTCGAGGAGAAGGTGGAAGACGTGATGCGCCAGCTGCGTCGCGGCGACGCATGCATCGTCTTCGACCCGGAGACCGAATCGATCAACGTCGTGACCGAGCGCGAACGCCCTCGCTGAATCAGGCGGTGCGCAGGTCCGCCGGCTGGGCGGGCTCCTCTTCCGGTGCGGGAGCGGCCTCCTCGGCCTCCGGCGACGTGCCGGCCTCTTCCGGGGGTGCGGCGACCTCTTCCGCGGGTGCGGCAGCCTCTTCCGCGGGTGCGGCGGCCTCTTCCGCGGGTGCGGCGGCCTCTTCCGCGGGTGCGACCTCCGGCGCGGCCAGGAGGTCTTCGTCGGTCTCGAGGGGCTCGCCCTCCGGGGCGCTCGCCAGGGACTCCTCGGTGACCGGCGGCGGCGCCAGCTCCTCGGGCAGCGCGTCGAGGCCCAGGCCGCCCTCGAGCTTCTCCAGGCTGTCCGGACACAGCTGGCCGGCGCCGGCTGCCAGGTGGTCGTAGACGGCCCGGTACTGGAGCGTCAGGTCGTGGAGCTTGCGGGAGGTCTCGGCGAAGTGGTCCGCGACATGGCCGCGGTACTCACCGTAGGCGTTCTCGGCGCTCTCGCGCTCCTGGCGGGCGTCCTCGAGGGCGCCCTGGAGCTCGTTCACCTGGGCGACGTTGTCGCTGGTCCGGCGCCCGACCCAGAAGGCGAGCAGCAGGCCGCCCAGAAAGATCGGCAGCGCCACCTCGGGCTGCAGCAGCACGGTCAGCCATTCCTGCGTCTCGGGCATCGACTTCCCTCTCCCTGCGCCGTCGGCCGGTGGGGCGGCGGCGGGCTCCTGACGTTAGCACGGCCGCAGCTCACCGACGGAGACGCGCGCGGGTCGAGACGATCAGGAACGTCCCTTCGTCGCGCCGACCGGGACCTCGAAGTCGCAGAGGACGCCGGGAGCGAGGCCGTGCTGCTCGCGGAAGTCGGGCATCCGCCGCCGCACGTCGGCCAGGGCGACCTGGCCGGCGGTGAAGCGAGCGTTCAGCTCGACGACCGGACGGAAGGCCTCGCAGCCGGCGGCGTCGCGCCAGACGAAGCCGTCCACGCCGCAGGGGCCGTGGTAGCCGACCTCGGCGGCCGCCAGGGCGACGGCCACCGCGGCTTCCCGCAGGGCCTCGTCGTGGGGAGAGCCGGAGCTCGTGCGCCCGCGGGAGTCGACCCGGCCCCGGTGGCCCTGCACGATGCCCGCCTCCGAGGTGCGCTGCTCGAAGGTGCCGAGGAGCAGCACGCTGCCGCCCTCCTCCACCAGGAGCTGGGCCGACAGATCGGCGCTGCGCGGGACCCAGGGCTCGAGCAGGGCGCCGCCGCGGAGGGCGAGCCGGGGAAAGGCGCCACCGATCGCTGCCCGGTCGAGGCCTGCACGGGGTACGGCGACGCGCCCGCGGCCGCTGCTTCCGAGCCGCGGCTTGAGCGTGAACCCGCCGAGGCTCTCGGGGGCGGAGGCGAGGGCGGCCTCCAGGATCGCCCAGGCGGCGGCGCCGTCGCGCAGCTCGTCGGGCTCGAGGACCGCCACCTCGTCCCACGGCGGCGGCAGCAGGCCGGCTTCCCGGGCCGCCGCGAGGGCGAAGGCCTTGTCGTGGACCTTCGCCACCACAGCGGGCGGAGCGCCGAAGAGGCGCCGGCCGGCCGCTTCGGCCCAGTCGAGCGCCTCCACGGTGTTGAGCCAGGCCGCGGCCTCCACCTCTTCCAGCCAGGCCAGCGGCACCGGCGGCGCGAACAGGCTCTCCCAGGCCCGGGCCAGGGCCGCCGCGGCGGGCTCGCGGATCCGCTCGCGCCAGCCGGAGCCCTCTTCCGCCGAGAGGTTCGGGAGCAGGATCGGCCCGTCCGGCGTGCTCATCGCCGCTCCTGGGAGGAGCGCGCCCGGCGCACGTGCTCGATCAGCGCTTCGTCGAGACCGGCCCGGCGACGGGCGGCGGCGTCGAAGTGCCGGCCCTTCGCCCGCGCCGCGGCGAAGGGGAACGGCACGGCGGCCTCGTAGCGTGCGACCGGGTCGCCCTCGGGACACAGCGCCTCGAGCCAACGGGCCGCGAAGGCCACGTGGCCCACCTCGTCGTCGTGCACCTGCTGGCACAGCCGGGCGCTCTCCTCGTCACCCGCCTGCCGGAAGGCGTCGCGATAGAGCAGGCTGAAGTCGAGGTTCGCCTGCTCCAGGGTGAGACCCATCGCCGCAAGGAAGGCATCCGGCCCGTCGATCGCGTCGACGTTCTTCCAGAAGTAGTCGGAGTGGGGCGCGAAGTCCGCGAAGGCAAAGCCCAGGGCGCCGAGGCGCGCCAGGTAGCCTCCGGCGTGGCGCTGCTCGTCGGCGAGGATGCGCAGCCAGCCCGCCGTGAGCTCCTGGGGCAGCGAGGGCCAACGCAGCAGCGCCCAGGCGAAGAGCTCGACGGCCTGCAGCTCGTGGTGGGCGAAGCGGGCGAGGCACAGGGCGCGCGCCGGCTCGGACACGAGGGCGCCCGGACGCGGCAGCGGCGCGGCGCCGCTCGCCATCTCGAGACCGGGCCCGCGGGCGGGGCGTGCCGGCGGCTCGGGAGAAGCGCCGGCGTCGAAGTTCGCGCCCCCGGCGACGTCGATCGGTGTTAGCTTGGCCTCGAGGTCGCCGCAGACGAGGATCCGCACGCACGCCTCGCGCACGCTCCCCTGCTGAGCCCGGATGCCGATGTCGCTCATCTGCGCGCAGCCTACCAGCCTGCGGGTTGGAGCCTAGGAGTTGGGCACGAATGCCCGATGGACGGGCAGGACGGCCTCGGGGGGAGGACCGCGGGATCGCAGGAAGGGCGGCGGGGCCGAGCGCGCGGTATGCCCCTTGCACTCCCGTCGGGCCGGAGGAGAGGGCGATGTGGGTTCGGGTCTTCGACGACACGCAGCAGACCGACGGCGGCGAAGGCGGTGGGCGGGGCTTCGAGATCCGGCCGCTGCCAGGAGAGCGACTCCAGCTGCGCCTGTGGGGCCCGCTGCCGCGGCGTTGGGCCGAGGGCGTGTGCAGCGGGCTGGCCCGGGCGCGCATCACCATCGAGAGCGGCCTGGCGCGCCGGGACGCGTCCGACGGCTGGTTCGCGAGCTTCCAGGTGGCGGCGGGGGCCGCGCTGCAGGACCCGCTCTCCCTCGACCTGCTGGAGCTGTCGCTGCACCCGCCGACGCCGGCCGCCTGGATCCCGATGCGGGTGGAGGGCTACGCCCTGCGCGACGACCCGGCGCTCGGGGCCTTGCGCCTCGACCTGTTCGGGCCGGACCAGCACGGCTTCCTGGGTGGGCTCCTCGAGCGGCTGGCGTTCCTCGGCCTGGCGCCGGTCGAGATGGTGATCGAGACCAGCGAGCACGGCCTGTACGACATCCTCCACCTGCAGACGACCGACGGCCGGGTGCCGTCCGGGGTCCACCGCCGGGCGGTGGAGGAGCTGCTGGGCGGCTGCGTGTTCGAGGGCGACCACCGGTAGGCTGCGACGAATCGACAGGGCGGGCTCCACGTCCCACCTTGACGAGATGACCTCACGACGCCGGAGCATCGCCTGGGCCCTGGGCCTCGCCCTCGCCGGCACCGCGGCGAGCGCCCAGCCGGCGCCGGCCGGCGTCAACATCCGGGTGCTCTCCTGCGACGAGTACGCGGGCCGGCCGGATCTCCGGGTGGCCCGGGTGCAGATCCGCGTCGGGCCGGAGGACGCCGTGCTCCCGGACCTCCAGTGCGGCGCCTTCGAGCGCGGCACGGATCGCGCGTTCTTCCTCAACGCGGTCGAGGGCCTGGGGCGGCTGCCGGCGGGCTCGGAACGGATCGCCCAGGTGGTGTTCCCGGCGTCGCCGCGGCATCCCGTGTGCCGCTGCGTCCTGGGCGCCCGGGTGGCACTCCGCCAGGCACGGCCGCGGCGGGGGCCCGAGTGGTGGGACGAAGAGAGCTGGGAGCCCCCGCCCCTCGACCCGGGCCTGCTGGGCGAGCCCGACGAGCCCCCTGCCCTGCCCGGCCCCGGCGCGCTGCGCCGCGAGCTCGTGCTGCGCCCGGCGACCGAGCTGCGCGGCACCCCGGACCGGGCGGCACCGGTGCAGGGCCGGCTGACCGCATGGGAGGTGCTGGACGTCCTGGCGATCCAGCGCGGCTGGAAGCAGGTGCGGCGCCAGGACGGCGAGACAGGCTGGATCCGCTCGGACACCGCCACGCCGGACCTGGAGGCGCCGGCCCGGGTCGGCGCCCGCCTCGACGAGCTGGCCCTGGCGCTGCTCCCCGACGGCACCGCGCCGGACGCCCTGACCGCCTCCTGCCCCGTCTCGGCCGCCGACGCCCTCCCCGAGCTGGTCTTCGCCCTCGTCCCCGCCACCCACACGGTCTACGTCACCAACCTCTGGTACGCCCTCCACGACGTCCAACGCGAGGCTTTCCAGGCCTGGGTCCACGGCTGCCACGAGGTCACCCGCATCGTCGAGCTCGCCACCGGCGCCGAGCTTTAGAAACGGGGCCAGAGTTAAGAATTCAGTTACGCCCTTCGGGGCGTAACTGAATTCTTAACTCTGGCCCCGTTTCTGTAGCATCGAGAGATGGCGGAGTGGTGGCGGTTGGCGGGGTCGACGAGCGTGGTGCGGCGGGCGCTGGGCTACGCCGTGGTGGTCGGGGCGATCCTGATCGCGATCAACCACGGCGACGCGCTGCTGCAGGGCGAGCTGGATGCGACGCGGCTCTGGAAGATGGGGCTGACGGTGCTCGTGCCCTACACCGTGTCGACGCTCTCGAGCGTCTCGGCGCTGCGGAGTCGCTAGGCGGCGCCGAGGCCCTCGTAGGCCGCGCCGATCAGCCCGAAGCCCCGGGCGTCGCCGGCCAGGCCCATCTGCATCTGGTTCATCACGTAGGCGAAGCCGACCTTCGCATCCGGGTCGGCGAAGGCGATCGAGCCGCCGGCGCCAGGGTGGCCGAAGGCGCGGGGATTCGGCCCGAGCGGGATCATCTGCTGGGTCATGAAGTAGCCGAGGCCGAAACGCATCGGCATGCCCATGAGCACCTCGTCGGGGCCGTTGGCCTGCTCGGTGTTGGCGCGATCGGTGGCCTCGGCACCGAGCACGTGCACGCCGTCGAGCTCGCCGTCCATCGCCAGCGCCCCGTACACCCGGGCCAGGGAGCGCGCGTCGCCGTGGCCGTTGCCCGCCGGAATCTCGGCCTCGCGCCACTCCTTCGAGTTCACGGCGTCGCGCCGCGAACGCGGGTTGTCGAACACCTTGCCGAGCAGCGACTCGCCGTCCTCGGCGGCCTTGCCGAAGACATCGGGGACACCCGGCGGCGGGGGCGGCGCCGGAATCATGTCGGCGCAGCGGGCGTGGAGCGGAGCCGGCGTGCCGATGTGGAAGTCGAGCCCGAGCGGCTCCGCGAGCTCCTCGCGGAAGTAGCTGCCGAGGCTCCGGCCGTCGATGCGCCGGACGACCTCTCCCACCAGGAAGCCGAAGGTCAACGCGTGGTAGCCGTGCTTCGTGCCGGGCTCCCACCAGGGCTCCTGCTCGGCCAGGGCGGTGCACATCCCGTCCCAGTCGTAGAGAGCGTCCTGCTCGAGGCGCTTGCGGACGGCGGGCAGGCCCGCCTGGTGGCTCAGCAGCCAGCGCACCGGGATGTCCGCCTTCCCGGCCTGGGCGAATTCCGGCCAGTAGCGGGCCACGGGCGCGTCGAGATCCAGCCGCCCCTCCTCGACCAGGCGGTGGGCGCAGAGCGCGGTCATGCCCTTCGTGGTGGAGTAGACGTTCACCAGGGTGTCCCGCTGCCACGGCCGGCTGCCCTCGGCGTCCGCGTGACCGCCCCACAGGTCCACCGCCAGCTCCCCGTCCACCATCACGGCCACGGCGGCGCCCACCTCCCCCTTCGAGAAGCTCTCGGCGAACACCTCGCGCAGGGCGCCGAAACGCTCGTCACAGTGGCCGTGAATCGTCATCGGGCTCTCCTCGTCGCAGCGGATGCGGCGGGTATGTTACCCGCTCGGGGCAGCGCAGCGCGGGGGCACGGATCGGACATGGCACGCAGGGCGGAGTGGGCGGTCCTCGCCCTGGTTCTGGGCTTCTCCGGCCGCGCAGGCGCCGCACCGCCCGTCGAGCTCGACCTGCTGGTGGACACCGAGTACGCCATGGGCCTGCGCGGCGCCTCGAGCCAGAAGCTCGAACTCGTAACCCAGCCGGAGCTGCGCTGGGCCCTCGGCCCGGAGACCCGGCTCACGGCCATCGGCCGTCTTCGCCTGGACGCCTTCGACCGCATCGAGCCCGGCCACCCGAGAGCGGCGGAGGTCTCGTCCCTCTCGCGCCGCGGCAGCGCCGGCGACCACGTGGATTTCGAGCTTCGCGAGCTCACCCTCGAGACCCAGTGGGGCCACACCTGGCTCACCCTCGGCAAGCAGCAGATCGTCTGGGGCCAGGCCGACGGGCTGAAGGTGCTCGACGTCGTGAACCCCCAGGACTTCCGCGAGTTCATCCTCGACGAGTTCGACGAGTCGCGCATCCCGCTGTGGGCGGTGAACGTGGAGGCGCCGCTGGGCGACGCCACCCTCCAGCTGCTGTGGCTTCCCGATCCCTCCTACCACGAGCTGCCGGCGCCGGGCGCCACCTTCGCCTTCACGGCGCCGCGCTTCCTCCCGCCGCGTGTCCCCGGCCTCGTGCCGAGCTTCGAGGCCACGAACCGCCCCCGCCGCCTGCTGGCGGACTCGGACGCCGGCGCCCGGGTGGCCGCCCTCGTCGGCGGCTTCGACCTGAGCGTGAACTACCTCTACCACCGGGACGACCGCCCGGTCTTCGAAGGACGGCGCGGGCCGGGCCGGGTGGCCTTCACGCCGCGCCATCGCCGCACCCACCTGCTCGGCGGCACCTTTGCGAGCGCCTTCGGTGACCTCACCGTGCGCGGCGAACTCGGCTGGACGAGCGCGCGCGTGCTCTCCGTCGACGATCCGACCGATGCCGACCTGGTCGGCCGCACCGGCGAGCTCGCCTACGTGCTCGGCCTCGACTGGTTCGGCGTGCGCGACACGCTGCTCTCCCTCCAGGTGTTCCAGAGCTGGCTGCTGCGCGATCGCCCGGGCTGGCTGCGCGATCGGGTCGACACCAACGTCACCTTCCTCGCGAGGCGCGAGCTCATGAACGAGCGCCTGCGCCTCGAGGGAATCGTGATCCACAACCTGAACGACGGCGACGGCCTCCTGCGGCCGAAGCTGAGCTTCGAGCTGCGAGACGGGCTCTCGGTGTGGGCCGGGCTCGACGTGTTCTACGGCCGGAGCCGCGGTGTGTTCGGCGAGTTCGACGGCCGGGACCGCGCGGTGCTGGGGATGCAGTGGGGATGGTGAGGCGACTCGGCCCGCTGCTCGTCTCTCTGCTCGCCGTCGCGGCTGCCGCCCAGGAGCTGCCCGGCGGCGCCGAGGTGGCGCGGCGCATCAACGCCCGGGAGGACGGCGGCGCCGTCTCGCGCACCCTCGAGATGCAGCTGATCGACAAGAGCGGCCACACCCGCACCCGCACGGCCCGCATGCTGCGGCGCTGGTTCGGCGAGGAGAAGCGCCTCGCCCTCTTCTACCTGAGCCCGTCGACGATCCGGGACACCGCCTTCCTCGTCCACGACTACCCGGAGCCCGGGCGCGACGACGCCCAGTGGCTCTACCTCCCGGCCTTGCGCAAGACACGGCGCATCGCCGCACGGGACCGCGGCAAGGACTTCCTCGGCACCGACATGAGCTACGAGGACATGAAGAACGAGACCCGCGTGGCGGCCGCCGACTACCGCTGGACCACCCTTCGCGAGGAGGCCTGCGGCGAGGCGACCTGTCTCGTCGTCGAGGCGGTGCCGGTGGACGAGGATACGGCGCGGGCGGTGGGCTACGGGAAGATCACGTACTGGGTCGACCGCGCGCTCTGGATCGCCCGGCGGGCCGAGTACGAGGATCGGGCCGGGCGTCCCAAGAAGAGCGCGGCGATCGGCGACATCCGCCAGGTGGACGGCATCTGGACCGTCCACCACATCGAGGTGAAGAGCCTCAAGAGCGGACACCGCACGGTGTTCCGGGTGTCGGACGTGGACTACGCCTCGGAGATCGAAGAGGACCTGTTCACGGAGCGGGCGCTGCGGCGCGGGGTGCGCTGAGGGCCGCGCCGAGCCCGGGGATCGGCTCGCCCTCGGAATGGGCCGGCGGCTCGATGCCGAGCAGCGCCGCGACGCTGGGCGCCAGGTCGACGGCACGAGGCCGTCCGAGGGATGCGCCCTTCGCGACGCCGCGGCCCATGGCGAGCAGGATCGCGTGCATGTCGTCGTGGGTGGCGGGGTCGTAGCCGTGGGCTCCGCCGTGGGAGGCGCCGAAGAGCCACTGCAGGAAGGCCTGGGCGCGGCGCCGCGTGCCGCCCAGACGGAGTGGCGGCTCGGCCAGGAGCACCACCTGTCCGAGCCGCGTCGGGTGGCGGTAGCGAAGCGCCCGGGGCACGGCCTCGGCGCGGTAGGCCGTCAGGTGATCGAGCTCCGCGAAGGCCGCCAGCGCGTCGTCGACCTGGGACGGATCGCCCAGGTGCAGGTGAGCGACGGAGGTGCCGTGCACGACCCGTCCACGCACCCCCGCCCGGCGCAGGAGAACGCGCGCGTCGAGGACCCGGCCGGCGGCGGTCATGCCGTGGTCGCTCGACACGACGAGGGTCGTGCGCGGCCAGAGGCCGCGGGCGTCGATCCCGGAGAGGAGTCGCTCCAGCTCGCGATCCTGGCCGCGCAGCTGTGCGGCCACCTCCGGCGCATCCGGACCGCCGTCGTGCCCGGCGCGATCGGCGCCGTGCCACCAGGTCATGATCAGCCCGGGACGCTCGGCTTCCGGGAGATCGAGCCACGTCAGGATCTGGTCGACCTTCTCCCGCTCCGGAAGACGTCCGTCGAAGGGCGTGCGACGGTACGTGGCGCCGACGCCGCGCCAATCGGTCTCGGAGGCGACCCAGAAGAAGACCGCCGCTCGTACGTCCTGCCGCTCGGCGGCCACCCACAGGGGCTCCGCGTCCAGGAAGCGCGCGTCTGCCGAGTAGTCGAACTCGCCCAGCCCGGGATCGAGGAAGCGGTTGGCGACGATGCCGTGCCGGTCCGGGTAGGTGCCCGTGGCCTGGGACACGTGGTTGGCGAAGGTCGACGAGGGGAACACCGGGACCAGGCGCTCGGCCGCGGCACCCTCCCGGGCGATGCGCTCGAGGGCCGGCAGGCCCTCTGCCGCGAGGGCGTCGTGACGGACGCCGTCGAGGGAGAGCCACACCACGATCGGCGCGTCTTCCGCCGGGGCGACGGCGGCCCCGAGCAGCAGCCCCGCACCGACGGCCCACGCGCGCAGCACCGGGGCCACGGCCATGGGTCAGGCGTTCGCCGCGATGGCGTCGCCGAAGCTCGCTCCCTCGGCGATCAGGCGGCGCGCCGCGTTGAGCTGGCGCGGCCGACGGAAGGCGGCGGCGCCGGCCAGCCGACCGCCCCGCCCGAAGAGCGCCAGGAAGCGGCCCGCCTCCAGGCTGCCGTGGCAGAGGTGGAGCTCGTCGCCCTCGGCGGGCTCGCCGGCGATGGCGATGCGCATGTCGAACTGGTCGCTCCAGACGTAGGGCACCGTGTCGAGGGCGCCGACCGCCTCGCCGTGGAGGAGCCGTTTGGCCGCATGAACGCCCTGCTCGACCGCGTGGGTCCAGTGCTCGTAGCGTCGCGGCGGCTCGCCGTTCGGCCCCGACCAGCGCGCCACGTCGCCGGCCGCCATCACGTTCGGCGCGGCCACCCCGGCGCCGTCGCAGACCACGCCGTCGTCGAGTGCGAGGCCCGAGCCGACGAGCCAGTCGCAGGCGGGCCGGGCGCCGATGCCGACCAGCACCACGTCGGCAGGAACAGTCTTGCCGTCGGAGAGCTGCACGGCCTCGACCCGGGCACTCCCCGCGAAACCCTCCACGCCGACACCGAGCCGGAGCTGCACCCCTTCGGCCCGGAAGCGATCGGCCACGAAGCCGCCCAGGACCTCGCCGAGACCGCGGACCAGTGGCGCCGTCAGCGGCTCGACCACGGTGACCTCGAGGCCCCGCTCGCGACAGGTGGCCGCCACCTCCATGCCGATGAAGCCAGCACCGACCACGACGACCCGGGGGCCGGCCTCGAGATCGGCGCGCAGCCCGCGGGCGTCGTCGACGGTGCGAAGCACGTGCACGCCGGCGAGGCCGTCGCCGAAGGGGAGACGCTGCGGAACGCCGCCGGTCGCGATCATCAGGCCCTCGTAGGGCACGCGCTCGCCGCTCTCGAGGGACAGGGCGGAGTCGGCGAGCTCGAGGGCTGCGGCACGCTGCCCGAGGCGCCACTCGACGGACAGGTCGTCGACGCCCTGCCTGCGCAGGGCGATCTTCTCCTCGTCCCACTCGCCCTTCAGGAACTGCTTCGAGAGCGGCGGGCGGTCGTAGGGGAGCACCGGCTCGGCGCCGATGGCGACGAGCTCGCCCTCGAAGCCCTCGGAGCGCAGGGTCTCCAGGGCCCGAAGGCCGGCCAAGGAAGCACCGACGACGACGATGCGCTGCACGGCCTACGTTGTAGCGGGGCTCGCAGGCCATCTCCAGCGTTCAGCTCCCGCAGGCCATCTCCAGCGTTCAGCTCCCGCCGGGCATCTCCAGCAGCTCGATCACGGACCGGCCGAGCGAATCCGGCGCCTCGAGGTAGGCGAAGGCCACGGTCTCGGCGAAGCGCTTCTCGAAGACGGACGTGAAGCCGGCTTCCTCCAGCTCGCGGCAACGCGCGCCCAGGTCGGCGACGCGGAAGCGCACATGGTGAAGGCCCTCGCCGTGGCGGCGCAGGTGCTCCGCGTGGGGCGCCTCGCCGCCGACCACCTCGATCAGCTCGATCTCGAGGGGGCCCTCGTCGTTCACGGCGAGCCGGAGGTGGCAGTCCACGTTCCGGCCGCGGTAGGTGCAGCCCGTGAGCGGGCTGTCGGCCACCCGGAAGGGACCGAACAGCGCCTCGTAGCGGGGAAGCGAAGCCTCGAGGCTCTCGACCACGTAGGCGACCTGGTCGATGGGGCCGAGGGCGAAGCGGCGGGCGATCTCGCTGGACACGTGGCGTAGTGTAGGCTGGTTCATGGTCTGCTTCTCGCGAACCTGCGGCACGGTCCTCCTTCTCCTCCTCCTGCTCGCGAGCGCGTCCGGCGCCGCGCCCCGGGTGGTGCTGGTCGGCCTCGACGGCGCCTCCTGGTCGGTGATCGACCCGCTCGTCGCCGCCGGGCGCATGCCGCGGCTCCAGGCGCTCCTGGAGCGCGGCGTCCACGCGGAGCTCGCGACGGTCGAGCCGGTGATCTCGCCGGTCGTGTGGTCCTCGGTCGCGACCGGCCGGGTGCCCGAGGCCCACGGGATCGGGGACTTCTACGGCGATGCGCGCTCGCTCCGGGTGCCGACGATCTTCGAGCGAGCGGCGGTGCAGGGGCTGCGGGTCGGGCTCTTCGAGTGGCTCGTCTCCTGGCCGGCGCAGGAGCTGCCCGGCGGCTTCGTCGCACCGGCCTGGCTGCGGCGGGACGGCGCGACCGCGCCCGCGGACCTGTTCGGCCGCGCGGGGATTCCGCGCTACGCCTACTCCAACCAGGGGCTGCGCAGCCGCGGCGACTTCTTCGAGTCGTCCTTCGCCGAGCTGCGCGAGAAGCCGGCCACCTGGAACGCCCTGGCCCGGAGCTTCGACCTGGATGTCGGAGCCGTCACCTTCTACGCCCTCGACGCCCTCTCCCACCGCTTCTGGGCCGACTCCTTTCCCGAGGGCTTCGACCCGGCCGACCTGGCGGGCCGGGGCCTCGAAGCCGAGTTCCGCCAGGCCGTCCAGCGGGGCTACGAGGGGGTGGACCGCGCGCTCGGCGAGCTGGTGGACGCGCTGCCCGTGGAGACCGCGCTGCTCATCGCCTCGGACCACGGCTTCCAGGCCCACGACTCGTTCCAGCGGCGCTGGTCCTTCGACCTCGAGGAAGACCTGGGACGCGCCGGGCTGGTGGCCGGGAGCGAGGCCTTCCGCATCGAGAGCCAGTTCGGCTTCCCGGTGCTGCGTGTGCTCCCCGGCCCCTTCGACGAACGCGAGCCGGTGCTCGAGCGACTGCACGCCTTCTTCTCGGAGGCGCGAAACGCCGAGGGCGCGCCGCTCTTCGACGTCGTCGTGCTCGACCGGGTGGAGCGCCCGGCGGGCCACGAGCGCGGCCTCCTCGAGCGGCTTCGCCAGTGGGCCTACGAGACCGCCGCCCGCTGGCTGTTTTCGATCGACTTCGACGCACCCGCCCACGCCGTGCTAATCCTCCTCCCGGAGGGCGACGCCCTGGAGGCCGCCTGGCCGGACGGAGAGGTGACCCTCGGTGGGAAGACCCGACCCGCCCGCGAGCTCGTCTACGGCGACGGCTTCACTGGCGACCACCATCCGACCGCCGTGTTCGTCGCCGCCGGCGGCCCGATCCGCGCTCTCCCGGAGCGCCAGCAGCTCCGCGTCCTCGACATCGCCCCCCTCTACCTCCACCTCGCTGGTGCCGCCGTCCCCGACGACCTCGACGGCGAGCTGCCCACCCACTTCCTCGACGAAGCCTGGAGCAGCACACACCCGCTCCGAACCGTCCCCGCCGCCAGCCTGGAACGCCTCCCCCCACCCAAGGGCCCCGACCACGAAGACGCCCTCCTCCGCGACCGCCTCCGAGCCATGGGCTACATCGACTAGATGTTAAGTTAGGGGCCGGTTCCGTTTGTTAAGTTGTCGCTTCGGGGTGGCCCGCGGCGCGGAGGGCAGCGCGGAGCTTCTCGGCGGCGGCGTCCATGGCTGCCGGGTCGGGGCTCTGATCTGCCCGGGCGAAGTCGAGATCGTGCAGGCCATCGATGGGCACGACGTGCAGGTGGACGTGAGGGACCTCGAGGCCGGCGATCATCAGGCCGACCTTCGTCGGAGCGAAGGCCTCCTGGACGGCCTTGCCGATGCTCTGGGCGACGGCGGTGAGATGGCTCGTCAGGTCCGGATCGCAGTCGAGCCAGTGGTCGATCTCCTCGACGGGCACGACCAGGGTGTGCCCAGGCCGCAGCGGCGCGATCGTCAGGAAGGCGACGGCCCGCTCGTCCCGCCACACGAAGCGGCCGGGCAGCTCGCCCTGGATGATGCGGGTGAAGATCGACGGCACGTGGGCTCCTTTCGGGGTTATCCTCCGCCCATGGTACAAGCCCTGCGCGTCTTCGTAGCCTTCACCGCGATCCTCCTCGGCTGCGGGGCGGCCGCCGAGGGCTACCCGGAGGTCGCGCCCGGCGAGATCGAGGCGGTCCTCGCCGGCGACGACGCACCGCTGCTCCTCGACGTCCGCTCGGCGGAGGAGTTCGGCGGCGGGCACGTGCCCGGCGCCCTGCTGATCCCGATCCAGGAGCTCCCGGATCGTCTCGCCGAGCTGGCGGCCTTCAAGCAGCGAGGCATCGTGACCTACTGCGAGAGCGGCCGGCGCGCGACGAAGGCACTGCAGATCCTGGAGGAGGCCGGCTTCGAGAACCTGCGCCTCCTCGCCGGCAGCATGAAGCGCTGGCGCGAAGAGGGCCGGGAGGCGGCGACGCCCGACTAGCGAGCGAGTGCCTGCGCCATCCGCTCGAGCTCGCCGTCCACGTCCGGCCCCATGGGCCAGTAGACGAGTTCGGCGACACCCTGCCCCTCCATCTCGCGCGCCTTCTCCCGCAGCTGCTCCGCCGTACCGGTGAAGAGCACGCCCCCGAGCTCGGGGGCCACGTTCCGGCGATCCCGCTCGGTCATCTCCACCAGGTGGCCCTCGTGGACGTAGAGGTGCCGCGACGCCTCGGGGAAGCGCTCCACCGCCTCGCGCCAACCCTTGCCGCCGGGAAGGGCGTCGACCCCCTCTCCCGCCGCCTCGTAGGTACCGTGATAGGTGACCGCGATGCCGGGCCCGATCGCCTCGAGCACCCGCGGCGTGTCGAGGGACTCGCCCTCTCCGAGCACGGTGCCCATCGTGAGCATGGCGGCGTCGCTCGCTCCCTCCGGCAGCACGCCGGCGCACACCAGCCCGCAGCCGAGCTCGCGGGCGATCCGGAGCCCCTTCGGCCCGTTCGCCGCCACGAGGATCGGCGTCGCAAGCGGCAATGGGGCGGACACTCCGGCCGGGTGCATCAGCTTCGCGATCCGCCCCCCGACCTCCACCTCCTCTCCCTGGAGGAGCCCGCGCAGCTGCCGCACGTAGGTCTCCATCGTCTTCCAGGAGAGGGCCTTCTGGCCGAACATGCGCCGCCCTGTGAAGCCGGTCCCCAGCGCCACCCGAAGGCGCCCGGGCGCGATCGCCTCCAGGTGCGCGATGGCCGCGGCCGTCACCGCCACGTGTCGCAGGCTCGGGATCAGCACACTCGTGCCGAGCCCCACGCGCTCGGTAGCGCGGGCGGCCTCGGCCAGCGCGATCCACACGTCGCCGTACAGGGCCGGGGAGTCGGGGAACCACACCCGTTCGTAGCCGAGCGCCTCGGCGCGGCGCGCTCGCGGAGCGGCCTGGGGATCGGGGATCAGGGCGCAGGAGAGTCGCATGGCGGCAGCATACGCCATCGGCCGCTATCGTCCGCTCCCGCAACGCAGCCATCGCAGCACGAGGAGACACCCCCATGGGTCGCAAGGCATTCGTCGTCGGTGTGGGCATGACCAAGTTCGAGAAGCCGGGCTCCCGGGAATGGGACTACCCGGACATGGGCCGCGAGGCGGGCGAGAAGGCCCTGGCCGACGCGGGCCTCTCCATCGACGACATCGAGCAGGCAGCGGTGGGCTACTGCGCCGGCGATTCCACCTGCGGCCAGCGCGCCTTCTACGAGCTCGGGACCACGGGCATCCCGATCTACAACGTGAACAACAACTGCTCCACGGGCTCGACCGCGCTGTTCATGGCCAAGCAGTTCGTCGAGGGCGGCCTGGCGGAGTGCGCGATGGCGCTGGGCTTCGAGAAGATGGAGAAGGGCTCCCTGGGCATCAAGTACACGGACCGCACCACGCCCATGGACAAGCACTTCAAGCTGATGATCGAGGAGCGCGGCTTCGATGCGAAGGCTCCGGGCGCGCCGCAGATGTTCGGCAACGCGGGTCTCGAGCACATGGAGCGCTACGGCACCACCGCCGAGCAGCTCGCCAAGATCGGCTGGAAGAACCACAAGCACTCGGTGAACAACCCCTACTCCCAGTTCCGCGACGAGTACACCCTCGAGGAGATCCTGGAGTCGCCCACGATCTACGGTCCCCTCACCAAGCTGCAGTGCTGCCCCACCTCCGACGGCGGCGGAGCAGCGGTCGTGGCCAGCGAGGCGTTCGTCCGCGAGCACGGCCTCGAGGCCCAGGCGGTGGAGATTCTCGGCCAGGCGATGGCGACGGATTTCGCCAGCACCTTCACCGAGAAGTCGATGATCAAGATGGTCGGCTCGGACCTCACGAAGCGCGCTGCCCAACAGGTCTACGAGCAGAGCGGCCTCGGCCCGGAGGACGTGGACGTGGTCGAGCTGCACGATTGCTTCAGCGCCAACGAACTGATCACCTACGAGGCCCTCGGCCTCTGCCCCGAAGGCCAGGGCGGGAAGTTCGTCGACGAGGGCGCCCAGACCTACGGCGGCCAGGTCGTGGTGAACCCCTCCGGCGGCCTGATCTCGAAGGGCCATCCCCTCGGCGCCACCGGGCTCGCCCAGTGCGCCGAGCTCTGCTGGCAGCTCCGCGGCGAGGCCGAGGCCCGGCAGGTGGAGGGCGCCAGGGTCGCCCTCCAGCACAACCTCGGGCTCGGCGGCGCGGCCGTCGTCGGCATCTACCGCAAGATGCAGTAGGGCGGCGCCGTGCAGCGCTGGAAGATCGGCGACGTGACGATCAGCAAGATCGTGGAGGAAGAGGTCCCGGGAGAGCCGACCTGGATCCTCCCGGACGCCACGCGCGAGCGGCTCGCAGCCGTCCCCTGGCTGAAGCCCCACTTCGTGACCACGGACGACGACGCGATCCTGAGCGTGCACGCCCTGGTGGTCGAATCCGAGGGACGTCGCATCCTCGTCGACACCTGCATCGGCAACGACAAGGAGCGGGCGATCCCGGGCTGGTCCATGCGGCAGGGCCCGTTCCTCGACGACCTCTCGGGGGCCGGCTTCCCGACCGATTCGATCGACACGGTGCTCTGCACGCACCTGCACGTGGACCACGTCGGCTGGAACACCCGCCTCGAGAACGGCCGCTGGGTGCCCACCTTCGCGAACGCCCGCTACCTGTGGAACCGCACCGAGGTCGAGCACTGGCAGGCGAACCCGGACACCCACTTCGGCGACGTGCTCGGCGACTCGATCCAGCCGGTCCTCGACGCCGGTCGGGTCGACTTCGTCGGGACGGACCACCGCGTCACCTCGGAGGTCGTGCTCGAACCGACGCCGGGCCACACGCCCGGCCACGTGAGCGTCCACGTCACCTCCCGGGGCGAGGAGGCGGTGATCACCGGCGACCTGATGCACCACCCCGTCCAGTGCGCCCACCCGGAATGGGGCTCGAGCGCCGACGTCGACCCCGTCGCTGCGCTCGCCACCCGCCGCGCCTTCCTCGAGCGCTACGCCGACCGCCCTGTCCTCATCCTCGGCACCCACTTTGCGGGCCCGACCGCCGGCCAGATCGTCCGCGACGGCGACGCCTACCGCCTGGACGTCTGATGTTGCGTAGGGGGCCGGTTCCGTTTGTTGCGTTGTCGGAGGGGCCGTGGAGTACCTGAGCGTCGAGGAGGCTCGGGAGAAGCCCGGGCTGCGGTTGGTGCTGACGGCGGGGGTGCCCGGGCCGTGGGGAGAGGCGGCCAAGGCGGTGTTCCACGTGAAGGGCATCCCGTACCTGCCCGTGCGGCAGGACGGCGGGATGGAGAACGCCGCCCTGCGCGCGTGGACCGGCCGGGACAACGCGCCGATCGCGGTGCCGGACGACGAGCCTCCCCGGGACGGCTGGGCGGACATCCTCGCCCTGGCCGAGCGTATCGCGCCAGAGCCGGCTCTGGTGCCGGAGGCTCTGTCGCTGCGCGCCGAGATGTTCGGCTTCACCCACCTCGTCGCCGGGCCCTCGGGCTTCGCCTGGGAGCGCCGCCAGATGCTCTTCGCCCCGATGCTGGCCCTCGGCGAGAACGCACCGGAGCCGATCCGGCGCATGGCGGCGAAGTACGGAACCAACGAGGCCACGACGGCGGCGGCGGCGGCGCGGGTGCGCGCCCTTCTCGAGCACTGGGTGACGCGCCTCGAGGCCCAACGCGCCGCGGGCAGCGAATACCTGGTCGGCGATTCCCTCACCGCCGCCGATCTCTACGCAGCGGCCTTCGCCGCGATGATCGAGCCGCTGCCGGAAGCGCAGTGCCCGATGGGCGACGGAATGCGTACCGCCTACCACCTGACCGACCCGGCCGTGCGGGTGGCCGGCGACGGCATCATCCTGGCCCACCGCGAGCGCATCTACACCCGCCACCTCGAGCTCCCCCTGGACTTCTAGCCGTGCGCGCGCTCGTCCTCCTCCTCGGGCTGCTCGCGGCCTCCGCTGCGGGAGCGGGCCCGACCGTCGGTGTGAGCTGGGGCAACTTCCAGGAGGAGCGCTGGAAGACCGACGAGGCCGCCCTGCGCGGCGCCCTCGAGGCCGCCGGCGCCCGCTACCTCTCCGCCGATGCCGGAAGCCGCGCCGAGAAGCAGCTCGCGGACGTGGAGAGCCTGCTCGCTCGCGGCGCCGACGTCCTGGTGATCGTCGCCCACGACCGGGACGCCATCCTGCCGGCCGTGCACCGCGCCCGGGCCGAGGGCGTCCCCGTCGTCGCCTACGACCGCCTCATCGAGCAGAAGGACGTGGTCTACCTCTCCTTCGACAACCGCGAGGTGGGACGCATCCAGGCGCGCGTGATCCAGGATCTCCAGCCCACCGGCCGCTACGTCTTCATCAAGGGCTCACCCCAGGATCCCAACGCCGATTTCGTGCACGCCGGTCAGCTCGATGTCCTCGGTCCCGCGTTGGCCGCGGGGCGCATCGAGAACGCCGGCGAGCAGTACGTCGACGGTTGGCTGCCCGAGCTCGCCCAACGGCTGATGGAGCAGATCCTCACCGCCAACGACAACCGGGTGGACGCGGTGGTGTGCTCGAACGACGGCATGGCGGGAGGCGTCGTGGCGGCCCTGCGGGCCCAGGGCCTGGACGGCATCCCGGTCTCGGGCCAGGACGGCGACCGTGCGGCCCTCCACCGGGTGGCCCGGGGCGAGCAGGCTGTCAGCGTCTGGAAGGACGCCCGCGCCCTGGGTGCGCTGGCCGCCCGGGTCGCCCTCGCCCTGGCCGGCGGAGCCCGGCCCGAAGCGGTCGAAGGGGTCGGCGTGTACCGGGACGGCCCCCGCGGCGTCCCCGTGCCGGCGATCCTGCTCACCCCGGTGCCGATCACCCGGGAGAACCTGGACGTCGTCCTCGAGGCCGGCTGGGTCGCGAAGGACGACGTGTGCGGCGGCGTCCCCGCGCCGCCGCCCGCCTGTCGTTAGGCTCGTGCCGAGGAGCGCGCTGCCATGAGCCCCGAGGCCCGCCGCCGCGCCGGCCTGCTGCTGGCCCTCGTCGTGCTCTGGCTCTCCTTCCACGCGGCCTCGGACGGCGCCTTCCTCACCCTGCGCAACCTCACGAACCTGGCGGTGCAGACCTGCGTCGTCGGCCTGATGGCGACGGGCATGGTGCTGGCGATCGCCGCCCGCCAGATCGATCTCTCGGTGGGCTCGGTGCTCGGCGCCACGGGCATGGTGATGGCGGTGCTCCAGGCCGAGGTCTGGCCCCGGGAGGCCGCCTGGAGCGGCGGGCTCGCCGCGGCGACGGGTCTCGCGGCAGGGCTCGCGATCGGCCTGTGGCAGGGGTGGTGGATCGCCTACCGCGGCGTCCCGGCCTTCGTCGTCACCCTCGCCGGCCTGCTCGTGTTCCGCGGCGCCGCCTTCCTGGTCACCGACGGGCGCACGGTGGCACCGCTCGCCGAAGGCTTCGCCCGCCTCGGCGGCGGGCCCGATGGCACCCTTCCGGCGGCGGCGAGCTGGGCCATCGGCCTGGCCGGCGCCCTCGCGTTCACGGTGACGACGACGCGGGGCCAGGCTGCGTCCCGTCGCTGGCTCGTGGCCGCGGTCTCCTGCGCCGCGGCGCTCGTGGCCGTCGCCGTGTTCACGCTCCCGCTTCGCAGCGGCGCGCCGGCCCGGGGAATCCCCTATCCGGTCGTGCTCCTGGCCGGCGTGGCGGCCGCCGTCGGCGTGCTCGCCCATGCCACCCGATTCGGCCGCTGGGTCTTCGCCCTGGGAGGCAGTCCCACCGCCGCCGCCCGCGCCGGCATCGACACGCGCCGCGTGACCCTGGGCCTCTTCGCCCTGCTGGGCGTCCTCTCGGCCCTGGCCGGCCTCGTCACGGTGGCCCGGCTCGAGGCCGGCACCAGCTCGATGGGCACCCTGGCCGAACTCAGCGTGATCGCCGCGGCGGTGATCGGCGGCGCCTCCCTGCGCGGCGGCACCGGCAGTGTGGCCGGCGCCCTGCTCGGCGCCCTCCTCATGCAGACCCTCGAGAACGGCCTGGTGCTGCTCGGCGCCTCGAGCGCCGCGCGGCAGATCACGATCGGTCTCGTCCTCGTCCTCGCCGTCTGGGTCGACGGCCGCCTGCGCGGAGAAGACGAGCGATGACGCTTCCCCTCGTCGAGATGCGCGGCGTCGGCAGGCACTTCGGCGGCGTGCGCGCCGTGGAGGGCGTCGACCTCTCCCTCGCCGCCGGCGAGATCCTGGGCCTCGTCGGCCACAACGGCGCCGGCAAGTCCACCCTGATGCGCGGTCTCTCCGGCGCCGATCCCTTCGACGAGGGCGAAGTCCGCATCGAAGGCGCGCCGGCCCGCATCCGCACCCCCCGCGACGCCCGCCGCCTGGGCATCGAGACCGTCTACCAGGACCTGGCTCTCGCCGACAACCTCGACGCCGTCGCCAATCTCTTCCTCGGCCGCGAGCCCACGCACCACGGCCTGCTCGACGAGGCGGGCATGGAGGCCCAGGCCCGGAAGGTGCTGGCCCGGGTGAACCCGGACTTCGACGCACTGCGGGTCCCGGTGCGCTCCCTCTCCGGCGGCCAACGGCAGGCCGTCGCGATCGCCCGCGCCCTTCGCTTCCGCGCCCGCCTGCTGATCCTCGACGAGCCCACCGCGAGCCTCGGCCCCGCCGAGACCGCCATGGTCCACACCGTCGTGCGCCGCCTACGGGACGAGGGCCTCGCCATCGTCGTGGTGAGTCACGACCTCCACGACCTGCTCGAGCTCGCGGATCGCGTCGCCGTCCTGCGGACGGGCCGGCTCGTCGCCGCGGCGCCCCGTGAGGGGACTTCCCGCGACCAGATCGTGCGCTGGATGCTGGGCGAAGAAGGCTAGAACGTGTACCGCAACCGCACGAAGATCTCGTCCCGCTCGCGGATCAGGGAGAGACCGGGCTCACCGAAGGACTTCTCCCGGTCCTTGCCGAAGCGCTGGATCACGCCGGAACCGGTGTCGTTGATGGGGGCGTCGAACTCCTTCCAACGCCCCGCGAAGGCGGCCACCCCGAAGGTCGCCGAGAAGTTCTCGTCGAAGCGGTAGGTCACCTGGGGGATGAAGGCGCCGGAGTTCGAGTGGATGTCGTAGACGAAGGTCATCGACGGCAGCAGCCGGTCCTGGAAGTAGCCGGTCGTGGCGGTGAAGGTGAAGAAGACGTTCCACGGACCGGTCGAGAGGTGGCCCTGGCGGTAGTCCTCGATGTACTGGAAGAACCACTGGGTGTTGAAGAAGAAGGTCCGGTTGGCATTCAGGAAGTTGACGAAGGTCGAGCGGTCGATGGAGACCGTGAGATTGAAGGTGTCGATCTCGGAGTTGCCATCGTAGGCGTCCGCGTCCGCCGAGGGGATCCCCTCCTGCCAGGTGAACTCGACGCCCCAGTTCGTCTTCGTCGTGTCCTCGGTGAAGTCCATCGAGAAGCCGAGGACGTTGCGCTTCTCGTAGCGCACGACGAGCTGGTTGCCGCCGTGCCACAGGAACTGGCGCCGGCCGAAGCGGCCGTTGCCTCCCGCACGGCGGGTGGAGCGCGTGTGACCCGAGGTGCCGAGCAGCGTGCGGACGAGCCCGCAGTAGATCGGCCTCGCGAAGGAGCAGCGCTCGGTGGAGAAGGTGTCGTTCGGGTCGAGGACGTCGGTGGCGTTGGCGTCGTTGCGCGTCAACGTCGTCCCCTCCTCGCCCTGGCTCAGGGCCACGAAGGCGAGCAGGTAGTTCCACGAGACGATGGCGAGCTCGTTCTGCCAGACCTGGCCGGTGATCGGGTGGACGGCGCCGCCGGGCGAGCCGTCCACGCGCGGGTCGTAGCAGTCGTCGCCCGGGCCGCGGGCGCCGGGCAGCCGGCAGTCGAAGCCGATCCGCGTGGCGATCGCCTCGCCGTCGAAGCCCACCGTGCCCGGCTGGGCCACGCTGCGGTCGGTCACGTCCCAGAGCTCGCCTCCGGGCAAGAAGGTGCCCTGGATGCCAGGCCAGGACTGAAAGAGCACGCTGGCCTCGGCGTTCAGCAGGTCGAGGCCCTCGATGTCGCAGTTCGTGTCGAAGAAGGGCCCGCAGCCGAGGAGCGCCTCCTGCTCGTCGGTCAGGAAGGGCGACAGCGAGTTGCCGAGGATCCCGTTCACGCTCGCGACGCCGAGCGGCGGGGTGAGGCCGGCGAGGATCGCACTCTGGGTCGCGGCGGGATAGTCGGTGAAGGTCGCGGCGATCCCGTCCGCCGGCCCGACGTGGAGGGGGACGAGCAGCGTGGGCACGGCCGGCGTGAAGGTGACGAAGTCGAAGAAGGTCGTCGCGAAGGGCGCGTTTGCGCCGATCTGGGTCGAAGTCGTCGGCGTGAAGCCGCCGAGCTGGTACCAGATCGAGCTTCCGACCACGGTGCCGTCGAGCCCGTTGTCGCCGGCCGCGATGCTCGAGATCGCCGTCGAGATGGGGACCGGCGAGCCGGGCGGTACACCGAGGCTGTTGAAGATCGTCTGGGCGCAAGCGGTGGGATCGAGGGGCGGCGCGAAGGCCACCGAGGTCGCACAGGCCCAGGCGAAGAGCGTCTGGTTGGCGTGGTGCTCGAGGAGCGCGCTGTCCGCCCCCAGGCACGCGTCCTCGCCACCGGTCCGACAACGGCCGGTCTGCTCGGCCTTGCGCGGCCGGCCGGTTTGCGGATCCACGTTGCGCTGGAAGGTCGCGATGATGTCGAGGTAGGGGAAGTCGCTGTAGCCGTAGAAGTCGGTGAGGGCGAAGGAGAAGCGGTCGTAGCGCCACTCGATGCGGGCGGCGACGTCGATGCCCTTCCAGCTGTTCCACGGGTTCGGCGGGCGGATCTCCCCGGCCAGGCCGAAGCCGTTCTGGCCGTGGGCGAGGAGCCCGAAGGTCTTGTTGCACGCGACGAGGGGCGAGTAGGGCTCGCCGCAGCGCCCGATGTCGCTGGGCTCGAACTGGTCGTAGATGACGGCGAGCTCGGCGCGCACATCCTGGAGGGGACCCACCTCGTAGAAGGAGTAGACGGCCCGGAGCGCCCACTGGGCGATCCGGGATTCCTCGAGGGTCGGCAGGGACGCCAGCGCCAGATCGGCCGGGTTGAGCTGGTCGGTCGTGCTGAAGAGCTCGGTCTTGCCCCAGACGATGTTCTGCTTGCCGATCCGCATCCAGAGCTGGTTGTCGAACATCTCCAGCTCGACGTAGGCCTCCTTCAGCTCCTTCTCGTCCTGCTGGGAGGCGCCGCGGTTCCACTGCAACTCGTTGACGGTGAAGTTCTGGTCGAAGGCGTCGAACTCGCCGTCCTTGAGCATCTGCTGGAGGCGCTGGTTCGGGTACCAGACGCCCTGGGGAACCCAGGCCGGGTTGCCGGCGTCGAAGCGCACCTCGGGCGCGGGGCGGTAGGGCAAGGCCAGCCCACCGCCGCCGCCCCGCAGCACCACGTCGTTGAAGTCCTGGGCGCGAAACGGGCTCGGGACGTGCCGCACGTCGTGGATGGGCTCGATCCCGCAGCGGATGTTGTGGATCAGCGGCTGCCCGCCGATGCCGTTGCTGGGTCCGCGGATGCGGCGGCCGGCGAAGAGGCACTCGTCGAGGTTGCTGAGGACGAGCTGGGCGGGATCGTCACTGCCGGGAACGATCCTGCGATCGAACTCGCCGTCGAGACCGGCGCTACCGCCGAAGAGGATCGAGTAGGTGGAGCCCTGGACGCCGAGCGCCCTGCGGGAGCCGCCCTGGGAGCCGGCATCGTGGCGGAAACGGAAGGCCTGCTGGACGATGTCGTAGTCGAAGAAGCGCCGCGTATCGCCGGTGAACTGGGTGCCGTCGAAGCCCGTGCGCCGCATGCTCGAGAGCCGTTGGGGCAGGCGTCCCGGGCGGTCGCCGTAGACGTCGACGTTCGGGAAGAGGCCGCAGCCGCGGCTCCACACGCAGTCGAAGCGGACCTCGAGGCGAGCGAATGCGCCGATCTGGTCGAAGGGCCCGAAGCCGTCCGGCGCAATCTCGGCTTCGATCTCCAGGTCCAGCACGTGGTACCACTGGCTCAGATCCCAGTCGTTCGATCCGCTGAAGTCCTCCCAGATGGAGCGGATCTGCTGCTCGTAGAAGCCGTGGATCTGCAGCCGGCGGTCGAAGAACTCGAGCGCGTGGGCGGGCAGAGCGACCGATAGCAGGAGCATCGCGCCAGCCGCACAGCCGGCGCGCGTGGCGAGCGCGCGATTCAAGGGACCCCTCCTCGCCCATCCCCAGATAGGCGGCTCCCACGCTAGACCGGTGTGGGGCCTCCGACAACCACCCAGCGCCCTCTCAGCGGCCTCCGTCGGGCTCCGGGGTCACCTCCGGGACGGTGCGCCAGAGCACCGCCAGCAGCCGGTCGATCTCGCCGATCAGGGGCCTGGAGAGATCGTGGCCGACAGCGTGTCGGACTTCTTCGTAGTACCACCGCGTCTGCCCCGGGCTGGCCGTAAAGCGTTCGAAGGCCGCGATCCCGCGGACCTGGACGTCGGCGACCAGCGAGCGCAGGTTGTCGAGCTTGTCGCAGGCGGCGACCAGACGGGTGCCGGCGTCGGCGGCCCCCACCTTGGCCAGGTAGTGCCGCTTGCGGTCGAGCCAACGGCTCTTCTTCTCCGGCGTGTCGCCTTCGAGGAGGTCGGTCAGGAGGCCGACCCGCTCGGAGATCGCGGCGCCGAAGTGCTCTTCCAGGATCGCGGCGGTCACGCCGGCACAATCTTCCAGGGTGTCGTGCAGGAGCCCGACCGCCGCCAGCTCGGCCGTGCCGCCGTGGGCCAGGACGAGCCCGGACACCTGGATCGGGTGGCTCAGGTAGGGAACGTCGCTGCCCTTGCGGGTCTGGCCGGCGTGGGCCCGGGCGGCGAAGCGGAACGCCCGGGCGAGGAGCTCCTGGGCCTCGCGGTCCAAGCCTAGAGCCCGGGAACCTGCTCCACCGTCCCGAGCAACGCCTGGGCGCTGTCGCACCAGACCTTCTCGCCGATGAAGGCGTGCTGGGAGCCGGTGTGCATGTCGCGGAAGCAGCGCTGGAGCAGGCTGCCGTCGCGGATCGCGACCGTCCCCGCGAACTCGTGGGCGAAGGCGGTGGCCTGCTTCGCGGCCTCGGTGGCGAGGTTGGTCGCCGCGCGAAGCAGCGCGCGCTCTTCCAGGCGAATCTCCCGGCCGGCGCCCGCCGCTTCCTCGGCGGCACGGAAGCTCTCCAGCACGAAGAGGCGCGCGGCGCGCAGCTGGCTCTCGTGCACGGCGAAGCCCTTCTGGAAGGTGGGCTTGCCCGCCAGGGCCGTCGGGTCGCCCATGCGCTGGCGTGTCGTGGCGATGGCGGCGAGCTCGTCGAGCGCCCGGCGGCCGACGCCGAGGGCGAAGCTGGCGTGGCCGGCGGCGGTCATCGGCATCATCCCCTGATCGAAGAGCGGGTGCCCGCGCAGGCGGGTCGCACCGAACAGGGGAAAGGAGAAGCCCTCGGGAATCAGGGCCTCCCGCACTTCGTAGTCGTAGGAGCCGGTGCCCTGCAGGCCCATCACGTGCCAGCCGTCGGTGAACTCCACCTGCTCCCGAGGCACGAAGCCGACCCGCATTTCTGGCAGACCGTCCGGGCGGAGGGTCGGCGCGCCGTCCACCAGGGGAATGAAGCCGGCGGAGACGGGGCGGGCGTGGCCGGTGCCGCTGCCGAAGTTGTAGCTGCCGGTCACGCGGTAGCCGCCGCTCTCGGGCGTGCCCTGGCCGCGCGGGGCGAACTGGCCCCCGACGGTCGCGGCGGGATCGCCGCCGAAGATCTTCTCCACCGCCTCGTCCGAGAGGAACGCTGCGGCGGCAGCAGCGCCGGAGCCGTTCGCCATCGCCGTCCAGCCGGTCGATCCGTCGGCCCGGGAGATCTCCTCCCACACCTCGATGGCGTCCCGATATCCGGCGGCCTCTCCGCCCAGCTCGACAGGGAGGACGAAACGGAAGAGGCCCCCGTCAGCCAGCTCGCACACGAGCCCCGGCGGAAGCGTGCGCTCCTGCTCGGCACGGGCGGCATGGGCTTCGATCCGGGTCGCGAGCTGGCGGGCGCGTGCGAGGGCGGAGGGCATGGCGGCGGAGGGTACCCGATCCCTCCACCCGCTCACGTGCGGGCCTAGGCGCGAAGGGCTTCCGAGGGTGGGATGCGCGCCGCGGCGCGGGCGGGCAGCACGCCGGCGATCACGGCCACCGCGGCCAGGGCGAAGAGCAGCACGCCGATCGTGAGCGGGTCGATGACCACCTCGCCCACCACCTGCCCGGCGGCCCGCTGGCCTTCCTGCACCACGTGCACCATCGCGATGCCGGCCGCGCTCCCCACCACGGAGGCGAGCACGGAGACCACCGCCGCCTCGGCCAGGAACTGGCGGAAGACGTCCCGGCTGCGCGCGCCGACGGCCTTGCGCAGGCCGATCTCGTGGGTGCGCTCGCCAACCACGACGAACATGATGTTCATCACGCCGACGGCGCCGACCAGTAGGGTGACGAGGCCCGCACCGTAGAGAAAGATGCGCATCGCCATCATCATGGCGAAGAGGATCTTCAACGTGTCCCACATGTTCCCGAACCAGATCGCCGTATCGCTCGTGTGCTCGAAGCCGTGGTGGGGGGCGAGCACCCGCTTCACGCTGACGATCGTGGCATCGCCGTGCTCCCGCACGACGGGCGCGAAGACCATCTCGTGGATCACCTCGCTCTTCGTCAGCCACCGCTGCACGGCGGTGTAGGGCAGGAAGACGATCAGGTCGTCCTCGTTGCCGGTGTTGATGAGCTGCTCTCCCTTCGCCTCGGCCACGCCGACCACGCGGAAGCCCACGGACTCGACCTGCAGTGTCCGGCCGATGGGATCCAGAGCGCCGAAGAGCCGGGTGGCCGCCTTCGGCCCGATGAAGGCCACCCGGGAGGCCCGCGCCATGTCGAGGGGGGTGAGGAAGCGCCCGCGCTCGGCGCGCAGGTTGCGCACCCGGTCCGCCCGCTCGTTGATGCCCACCACGTTCAGCACCTTGGTGCGCCCGTCCGCGCGCACGATCTGGCCCCACAGCTCGATGGTGGGCGTCGCGTTCTCGACCGCCGCGACCGATTGAACCCGCTGCAGATCCTCCTCCTCCAGCTCGACGGCGCGAGAAGAGCGCTCGCCCACCCGGTTCTTCAGGATCACGCCGCCACCCATGAAGATGGTCTTCTCACCGAGCTCCTCCAGCTCGCGGGTGATGTGCACGTCGGTGCCCGCCATCTGGGCCGAGAGGAAGGTGAGCATGAGGGCGCCCCAGGCGATGCCCAGGGACGTGAGCAGGAAGCGGAAGGCGTGGGCCTTCAGGCTACGCCAGGTCTCGTGGAGGAGGTCGAGCACCATCGCTCACTCCGCCCGCAGGGTCTCGGCGGGATCCACCCGCGACGCGCGCCAGGCCGGGAGCAGGCCCGCGAGCACCCCCACCGAGCTCATCACCGTGAGCGCCACGGCGACGGTGCTCCAGGAGTAGACCGGCACGGGCACGAGGTCGGGAGCGTCGAGGCTCGCCATGGCCAGGGTGAGCAGGCTGCCCAGGGCCACCCCGACCAGTCCGCCGATCGCCACGACGGCGAAGGTCTCGAGAAAGAACTCGGTGAGAATGGCGCGGCGGGTCGCACCCACCGCGAGGCGGATCCCGATCTCCGGGCGCCGCTCACGGACGGAGTCGAGCATCATGCTCATGATGCCGATGCCGGAGATCACCAGGGTGGCGCCGGCGATCATGATCATGAGCTGCCGCTGGCGGTTGGCGGGCATGCGGTTCAACATCTCGACCGCGCTCCAGATCGGGATCGCCTCCTCGTCGGTCGGCGAGACCTTCAACCGCTCCGCCAGGATGGCGCGGATCTCGTGGCGGGTGGGTTCCAGCAACTGCCGATCCCGGAGCTTGAAGAGCAGCATCTGGATGATGGGCTCGCCGACGATGTAGTTCGAGAAATGCATCTGGTGGGTGGTGAGGGGGATCCAGACCTGGTCGTCGATCTCCTCCCCGTCGCGGGAGAGCTGGGTGCCCACCCGCTCGAGGACGCCGACGACCTGGAACGGCGTGCCCCCGAGCCGCACCCAGCTCCCGATCCGACCGTCGGCTCCGAGCAGGTCGCGGCGCATGTCGTGGCCGAGGATCGCCACCCGCCGCCGGTGGTCGATGTCCGCGGGGCGGATCGGGCGGCCCTCCGCGAGGGACACGCTGCGGATCACCATGCCGTCGGGCTCGACGCCGCGGACTTCGGCGTTCACCGCCGTCTGGCCGAAGGCCGCCGCCGTGTACTGGCGGGCTTCGCCGGCCACCAGCTCGGGGAGGCGGGCGCGGCGGCGCAGCAGCTCGACGTCGTCGCGGGTGTACCAGAGCTGGCGACGATCGACGGCGGGGGTGAAGTCCTCGGAGACCCGGCCGATGAAGACGTGGCCCATGTCCTTTCCCGCCTTCGAGAAGCCGTCGTCGAGCATCCTCGACACGCCCTCGCCCCAGCCGACCAGGAAGATCACCGAGGCCGTGCCCCAGGTGACGCCGAAGAGCGTCAGCACCGAGCGAAGCTTGTGGGCCGCGAGCAGTCGCCAGGCCTGGCGGATGGTCTCGGCGAGATCGCTCACGAGCCGTTCCTCTCGTCGCCCACCACGAGCCCGTCGCGAATGGACACCTTCCGCGGCGCGTGGTTCCCGATCCCCGGATCGTGGGTGACGATCACGACGGTGGCGCCACCCTCGTGCACCTCCTCCAGCATGGCCAGGATCTCCTGCCCGCGCTCGGTGTCGAGGTTGCCGGTGGGCTCGTCGGCCAGGACCAGGGAGGGGTCGTTCACGAGGGCGCGCGCGATGGCGGCGCGCTGGCGCTCCCCGCCGCTGATCTCGCCGGGCCGGTGGCTCGCGCGGTGGCCGAGGCCCACCCGCTCGAGCGCACCCAGGGCCCGCCGACGGCGCTCGGCGCGGGGAACGCGCTGGTAGAAGAGGGGCAGCTCGACGTTCTCGGCGACGTCCAGGCGCGGCAGCAGGTGGAAGCTCTGGAAGATGAAGCCGATCTCCCGGCCGCGGAGGCGCGCGAGCCCGTCGGCGTCGACGCTCCTCGCGTCTTCGTCGAAGAGCCGGTAGCTCCCGGCCGATGGCCGGGAGAGGCAGCCCAGGATCTCCATCAGGGTCGTCTTCCCGGAGCCCGAGGGCCCCATCACCGCGACCATCTCGCCGCGCTCGATCGTGAGATCGATGCCGCGCAGGGCGTGGACCTCTTCCGCCTGCCCTTCCCGGTAGTGCTTGTGGATATCGCGAAGCTCGATGGCACTCACTGGAGCCGGACTTCCTCGCCCTCCTGCACGCCGCCGGTGAGCTGCACGCGATCCCGGTCGACCACGCCGATGGTCACGTCCCGGCGCTCGAAGCCGTCGCCGTTGCGCACCTCCACGTAGACGGCGGCGCCCTCGTAGCGGAGCGCGGTCTCCGGGACGTGGAGCACGTCCTCGAGGGTTTCGGCGACGATCTCCCCGTCGCCGGACATGCGGGGCCGGAGCAGCTGGGCGTCGCCGTCGGTGATCGCGATCTCGACCTCGAAGTAGGTCACGTTCTGGATGCGCTCGCCCATCGGTGCGATCTCGCTCACCTCACCCTCGAAGATCCGCTCGCCGTAGGCCTCGGTGCGGATCCGGGCCGGCTGGCCCAGGGCCACCCGCGCCACCTCGTTCTCGTCGACCAGCCCCTCCAGGTGCAGGGCCTCGGTGCCGGCCAGGGTGAGCAGCAGGGTTCCGCCAGTGACCGCCGTGACGGGCGAGACGGCGCTGCCCTCCTCCGTGTGCACGTCGAGCACGCGCCCCGCCATGGGCGCCACCACGCTCGCGTAGCCGAGCTGGGTCGAGAGGGTGTCGAGGGCCGCACTGGCCCGGGCCAAGCCCGCCTGGGCCTGCTCGAAGCGCGAGCGGGCGTCGTCGAGCTTCTGGGCACTGGCGGCGCCGGTGCGCTCCAGCTCCTGGGCGCGCTTCAGCTCGATGGACGCATAGCGTTGCTCGACCCGCGCCGCCTGGACGGCGGCCTCCGCCTCGCGCACCTGGGCCGCGAGCAGGGCCTTCTCGATCTCGACGAGCACCTGCCCCGCCTCGACCACGTCGCCGGCCTCGACGGCGATCTCCTCGATAATGCCAGCGATGCGCGGGCGCACCTCCACCTCGACCGCCGGCTCGACGGTGCCCGTGGCCACCACGATGCGCTCGAGGGGCCCTCGCGATACCGGCGCGAGAGACGCTTCCGGCGCCTCGGGCTCGCCGCAGCCGAGCGACACCGAAGCCAACGCCAACGTGCAGGCGAGGCTCGGGATGGACGGGATCCGGGAAGCGATGCGAGGCCGGACGGTCACCGTGCGGCTCCTCGAGCAGGCGCGCGAGGACCGAGCCTACACGAGCCCAGGCCGAGTGCATAGTGCAGTGCGGCTCGTTCACTGCAGGCAGCCGCCAGGGCGCGTCAGCACCCTGGGCGGGCGGACCTCCGCGTCAGCCCCGCCGTCCCAGGCCCGCCGCCTCGTACACCGCGTCGATCGCCTCCATGTTGCGCACGCCGTCCCAGGCGTCCGTGGGCACGGCGACGCCGTCGCGCACCAGGCGCACGAAGGCCTCGAGCTGGTGCGTATAGCTGGGTCGTCCCGGCTCGGTCTCGCGGGTCTTTCCGGCCCGGTTGCGGATCACGAGCCGGTGGAAGAGGTGCGGCGCGACCGGGTTCGTCACGCGCATCTCCCCCTCGCTCCCGGTCACCCGCACCCGCAGGCGCGGCGGGGTGAAGGCGAGCAGCGCAGCGGTGAACGAGCCGGTGCGATCGCCAGGGAAGTGCAGCCGGGCGCGCATGTGGCGGTCGACCCGCGGCGCCGAGAGCTTCGCCTCGGCCGAGACCACCTCGGGCTCGGCACCGGCCAGGAAGCGCAGGACCGAGAGGCAGTAGCAGCCCATGTCCATCGTCGAGCCTCCGGCCAGCGCCAGGTCGAAGCGGATGTCCCCGGGCTTCGGAATGGGCAGGCACATGTCCATCTCGAACTGCTGCACCCGGCCGATGCGCCCGCTGTCGATCACCTGGCGCATGCGCTCCGCGAGCGGGTGGTAGCGCCAGTGGAAGGCCTCCATCAGCGGACGGCCGGTCTTCTCCGCCGTCTCCGCCATGCGACGCGCTTCGTCCGCGTTGGCGGCCAGGGGCTTCTCGCACAGCACCGCCTTGCCGGCCTCGAGGGCGCGGATCGTCCAGGGGGCGTGCAGCCCGTTGGGGAGCGGGTTGTAGACGGCGTCGACCTCCGGATCGTCGACCAGGGAGTCGTAGCTCTCGTGCACCCGAGCCAGCCCGTGCTTCTGGGCGAAGGCGCGCGCCCGACCCGGATCCCGTGCGACCACGGCGAAGACCTGGGCCTCGGGGACGTCCCGCGCCGGCCGGATCAGCGCGGTGGGGGCGATCGCGGCGGCACCGAGGATGCCGATGCGGAGGGGACCCGCCATGGCCCCATCCTACGCTCCGTAGGCGCGGTCGACCATCCAGAAGATCCCCAATGCGAAGACCACCGCGGTCCCGACCTCGACCGCGATGCGGTGCGGCCGGCCGTCCCGGACGCGAGCGAACGCGGAAAGGACCGGCCAGACCAGGGCGATGATGGCGAGCTGCCCCAGCTCCACGCCGACGTTGAAGCCGAGTAGCGCCGGCAGCAGCCGCCCCTGGGGCAAGGCGATGTCCACCAGGACGCCGGCGAAGCCGAAGCCGTGCACCAGGCCGAAGCAGAAGGCGATGGCCGCGCGGAGGCTCACGGGCGCACCGAGCCGATCGAGCAGGGCGAAGTAGCACGCGCCGAAGAGGGCCAGACCGAGCAGCGTGCCGGCAGGAATCACCCCGACCCCGAAGGCCGCCGGAACCGCCATCGCCGCCAGGACGCCCACCACGGCGACGGGTACCGCCTTGCCGCGATCCGACAGGAGCCAGCCGTTCTCCGCGGCGACGAGCGCGATGGAGAGACCGATCAGCGCCTCGACGGCGCCGGGCTCGGGCTCGACGCGGCCGAGGGCGGCCAGCGCCAGGGTGATGCTGTGCGCGATCGTGAAGCCGGTGACGATCGTGACCACCTCCCGCACGCGTCGCGCGAGCAGCAGCAGCCCCAGCAGGAACACGAGGTGGTCGTAGCCAGTGGCGATGTGCTCCACCCCGACCCGGAGGTAGGAGCCGGTCTGCTGCAGCCAGGGCTCGTCGGCCGCCGGGTCCTCCCTGCCCGGCAGCGGCCAGCTGCGCTCGGCGCCCGTGAGCACGCGCTCCACCATCCCGCCGTCCTTCCCACGAAGGCGGGCGAAGTGGAGATGGCTCGGCGCCACCTCCCGCAGGACGTCGCTCGTCAGGGTGATCGGGCCCTCGGGGCAGCGCAGCTGCCACTCCAGCAGCGCCCGCTCCGGCGGCGAGGCCAGGGCGCGAGGCCCGGACATGAGGGCACAGGGCGTGCCGTTCACCTCCAGGCGGAGCGCGTCGGGGAGGTAGCGGGCCAGGGGTCCCGGCACGACCGGTGGCGACACGATCCCCCACGGCAGGCGGGTCAGCTCGAGCTGCGGGATCCGGAAGAGCACCCGGGCGTCGCGTCCGTCCAGGTCCCAGGTGGACCAGGAGGTGCTGCGGGTGTGGGAAGCGGCGGGCGCCGCGAGCCCGAGCACCGTGGCGGTCACCAGGAGGAGGAGGACCCTCAAGGGCTCGTTTCCGCGAGGACTACTTCGGCGCGAGCGCGCAGATCGTCCAGGTAGCCGCGCAGGGCGCGGTCTCCGGCGCGTCGCACCCACTCGTTGCGGACCTGATCGGCGATCTCTTCGTAAGCGGGAACCCGCTCCTCTTCCCGATCGACGAGCTGGAAGACGTGGTAGCCGGTGCCCGAGCGCACGGGCTCGCTCAGCTCGCCGACCTCCATGCCCATCACCGTCCGGAGCGCCGTCGGCCCGACGTACTCGCGGAGCTTCGCCGGAGGCAGCAGGGCGTCGGGCACGGGGGAGACCTCGCTGTCGCCGTGGTCCTTCCGGACGTCGGCAAGGTCCGCACCGGCCACCCAGGCCTCCCGCGCGGCCTCCGCCCGCGCCCGACCCGCGCCGTCGTCCTCTCCGCGTCGCACGCGGAAGAACACCTGCCGCACGCGCAGGCGCCCGGGGCGGGTGAAGAAGGCCGACTCCTCGGCAAAGAAGGCCCGCAGCTCGTCCTCGTCCGGCGGCCGGTCCTCCGCCTCCACCACGATGGACCGGATCATCGCCGAGGTGATGTCGGCCCGGACCCGCCGATCGCTGTCGACGAGGCCGAGCTCGACGCCGCGCTGGACGAGCAGCTCCTCGTCGATCATGCGGTCGAGAACGCGCCGCTTCATCTCCTCGGAGACCGGCTGGCGGGTGTCGCTCTCCAGGCCCGCCACGAGCCGCTCGTGGTCCTCGCCGAAGATCAGCGTGCCGTTCACCCGCGCCACCGCCGAGGCGGGGAGCGGCCCGACCGTGGGATCGGTCGTGAGCAGGCCCCAGGCGGCGACGGCCACGCCCAGAACGGCTCCCAGGCCGAGGAGAACGAGGGGACGTTTCGTTCCGGGCGACGGGGAATTCATGGGCCCGGAACCGTAGCCTGTCGGGAAGGGGAGCGGGTCCCCTACAATCTTCGCCCGGATGCCCACCACTTTCGCGATGGTCCTGACCGGCCAACGGGCCCTCGAGCCCCGGGACCTGCCGATCCCCGACATCGGCGACGACTCGGCGCTCCTGCGCCTGGAGGTCTGCGGAATCTGCGGCAGCGACTACGAGCAGTACGAAGGCGTGCTGCGAACCCCCCTCCCGGTGATCCCCGGCCACGAGCCCCTGGGCGTGATCGAGGCCATCGGCGACAGCGCGGCCGAGCGCTGGGGCGTCGACGTCGGCGACCGGGTGGCCGTCGAGAACATGATCGCCTGCGGCCACTGCCCGCGCTGCCTCTCGGGGCTGCGGCACCTGTGTGAGCGCCGCCGCATCTACTCCTACGTGCCGCTGTCCGAGAGCCACGGCCTGTGGGGCGCCTACGCCCGCCACATGGTGCTGGCTCCGGGCTCCGTCGTGCACAAGGTGGACCCGGCGCTCCCGCCGGAGCTGGCGGTGCTCTTCAACCCCCTGGGCGCCGGCTTCCGCTGGGCGGTCGAGATCCCGGAGACGAAGCCCGGCGACACGGTGCTGGTGATGGGTCCGGGCCAACGTGGCCTGGCCAGCATACTGGCGGCGCGGCAGGCGGGCGCCGATCGCGTCTTCGTGACGGGCCTCGGCGCCGACGCCAGGAAGCTCGAGCTGGCCCGGGCCTTCGGGGCCGACGCCACCATCGACGTCGAGCAGGAGAACGTCAAGCAACGCATCCGGGAGCTCACCGACGGCCGGGGCGTCGACGTGGTGGTCGAGGTGACCTCCTATGCCACGGCGCCGATCACCGACGCCATCGACGTCGTACGCATGGGCGGCACGATCGTCCTGGCGGGGGTGAAGGGCTTCAAGCCGATCCCCGACTTCGTATCCGACAAGATCGTGATGAAGGAGATCCGCGTGCACGGCGCGATCGGCGTGACCTCCTCGGCCTACCGCAGCGGGATCCGCCTGATCGAGGACGGCCGCCATCCGCTCGAGCGCATGCACACCCACGAGTTTCCGCTGGAGGAGGCGGACCTGGCCATCCGAACCCTCGCCCGCGAGATTCCCGGCGAAGACGCCATCCACTGCAGCCTGCACCCGGCGCTGTGACCGGCGCACCGGCGCGCGCCGTTCCGACGGCACGCCAACGACGGAACGGAGCATGACGGAAGAGAACGCCTCGCTGGAGGAAGTTCGCCCCTGGACCACCGACTCGCCCTACGCCCGCGCGCTCGGCGTGCGGCTGGAGAGCTTGGGCGAGGGCACGGCGCGCCTGCGCCTGCCCTACGCCGACCACAACGCGAACCCGGGCCAGGCCCTTCACGGCGGCTGCGCCGCCTCCCTCGCGGCAATCGGCGCCCAGACGGTGAGCCGCGCGGCTCTCGGCAGCGATACGGGGCCATTCGTGACCGCGGGCCTGCACGTGAACTACCTGGCCGCGGCGATCGGCGAAGACGTCGTGGCCGATGCCGAGCTCGAGCGCCGAGGCAAGGGCCTGTGCTTCGCCCACGTGCGCGTGGCCACGGCCGAGGGCAAGGCCATCGCCCAGGCCACCGCGGCGGTGCGCGCCCGCGGCGGCGCAGCGACGGCGGAGCCGGCCCGAAGCAGCGGTGACGATGGCGCCGCCGAGCCGGGACCGATGGGCGCCGGGGTGGAGAAGCTCGGCTTCATCGCGGCCCGGGGGATCAAGGTGGAGCACATGAGCGGCGGAACCTCGCGGCTGGTGATGCCTCCCCTCGCCGCCAACGAGGACTGGGAAGGAGCCACCCACGAGGGCGCCGTGCTCGCCCTGCTCGACACCGCGGGGGCCATGGCCTCCTGGGGCCTCCACGGCATCGGCCGCTACAAGGCCTCGACGCCCTCGATCCAGGCCCAGGTCCTGGCGCCTGCGCCGGCGGCGGAGCTGATCGCCTACGGCCGCGTCGCCCAGCGGGACGGCGAGATCTTCTGGACCGACGTCGAGATCGCAACCGCCTCCGGGGGCCACATCGTCGCGCGGGGCACGGTCCTCTACCGCATCGTCTCGTGAGTCCGCGCTGGCTGGCACTGCCCGCGCTCGCGCTCTTCGTCGCCGCGTTCTGGTGGAGCGGCGCCCTCGACGTCCTGAGCGACGCCGAGCGCATGCGCGCCTTCCTGACCGAGTCGGGGCCCCTGGGCCCGCTCCTCTACATCGTCGCCTTCTCCCTGATCGAGCCGCTGGGCGTGCCGGGCATCGTGTTCGTCGGCCCCGCCACCACGATCTGGCCCTACTGGACGGTGGTGGGCCTCTCCGTCGCCGGCGCCGTGGGCGCGGGCATCGTCTCCTACGTCGCCGCCCGTTGGTGGCTACGAGATTGGGTCCAGGAGCACCTGCCGGCGCGAATCCGCCGCTTCACCCGCCACGCGGAGGAACGGCCGCTTCGCACGGTGATCCTCGTGCGCTTGGTCTTCTTCCTCGCCGCTCCGGCGCACTGGGCCCTAGGCCTGTCGAACATCCGCTTCGTTCCGTTCGTGGTCGGCAGCGCCATCGGCTTCACCCTTCCGATGATGGGACTCGTGTACGGGACCGCGCAGGCGATCGACTACCTGAGCGAGCAGGGGCCGAGCGCCTGGGGCGTCGCCGCAGCGGCGGTCGCGGCGCTCCTGCTGGGCGCCTGGCTGTGGCGCCGCAGCACCGGCCGGACGAACGGCGATCCCGCGCCGCCGGCGGCCGATCCAAACGTCAATCCCGGACCGTGACGGACGCCTCCCGCATGGGCGCCTGGTCCAGGTGCGGAAGGCACAGGTACTCGTAGCGGCCGGGCGCGTCGAAGGCATGGCGGAAGACGTCGCCGCGCATCATGAAGGGCGACGCGAGGGGCACGTTCGTCGGCAGGGTGCCCTCCCCGCTCGTCACCGTGTGGGCGACGGCGTCGTCGTTCACCCAGGCGACGCGGCTCCCCTGCGCCACCGTGAGGTGCTTCGGGTGGTACCGCATGCCCCGGATGCGCACGACGGCATCGGCGTCGGAGACGTCCGGCGGCACGTAGGCCCCCTGTGCGGCACCAGGAGGCGCCCGCCGGCTCACGGGCGTGGCCTCCCCTTCCCGCCGGCCGGCGGGGGTGACCTCGCCGCAGGCCCGGAGAAAGGCGCCGACCCGGGTGTGGGCGTCCGTCAGATCGACACAGTTGTCGAGGCCCGTGCCGTCCCACGCGAAGTCACCCCCGCCGCCGTAGGCCTCCTGGACGGAAGGCGCCGGCTGGAGGCCGTTCGCCGAGAGGTAGTTCGGCCCGATGCGGGTGCGGTCGGAGAGCGGCTCGAGCTCCGGATCCTTGGCGGCCTGCTCCTCGGCCAGCCGTACGACGCCGATTCCCGCGGAGACGTTGTCCTTGACCCAGTTGTCGTGGACGCCCGTGTCGTCGGCGCCCATCACGAGGATTCCGAGGCCCGGGGGCAGCCCGCCGACGATCGACTCGGGATCGCCGAAGTTCTGGGCGTTGTTGCGCACGACCCAGTTCCGCAGCACCTCCGTGCGCAGGCCTTCCTTCTGGACCTTGCCGGGTAGCACGAAGACCAGGATGCCCGCCGTGTTGTCGTAGGCGAGGTTGTCCCGCACCACCGCGTCGTTGGTGTTCTCGATCTCGATCCCGGCGACGTTGTCGTGCACCTCGTTGTAGGCCACGAGCGCGCGGTTGGACTCGCCGACGTAGATGCCCGCGTCGCGGATCCGCGTCACCGTGCAGTGGGTCACCGTGATGTTGCGGCTCTGGACCGGGTAGACGCCGTAGAGCCCGGCGTCGTCGATCACCAGATCCGAGAGGAGCACGCCGTCGACGCCCTGGGTCGTGACGCCGTTGCCCTTGTAGTGGCGAATGCCGAAGCCGGTCATGGTGAACGGACTGCCGGAGACGATGACGCCGTCGTTCAGTTCGCCCTGGCCGTCGAGGATCGGCCGCTCGCCGCCGCGCACGAGTCCGCGCAGGGTGATGCCCGGCGTGTCGACGGTGAGGGCCTCGTGGTAGACACCGGGCGCCACCTCGACGACGGAGCCCGGCGGCGCCTTCTCGAGCGCTTCGGCGATGGAGCCCCCGGCTTCGACGTGGAACGTCTCGGCGCCGGCAGGGGCCGTGGCGAGCCACAGAACCAGAATCGGAACCAGTGCGTGCATCAGGGAACGGCCTCCAGGATGGGCAGGCCCGAGGGCACCCGCTCGGGCACCTCCGGACGGCGGCTCTCGTCGGTGAGTGCGCGCAGGAAGGCGACCAGGTCGCGGGCGTCCCGATCGCTGATGTCGAAGGGGCGCACGTGCTCGTGGATGCGCGTCGCCGGCACGCCGTGGGCTCGCCCCCCGCCCTGCCGGTAGAACGCGACCACCTCCTCCAGCGTCTCCAGGGAGCCGTCGTGCATGTAAGGCGCGGTCACGGCGACGTTGCGGAGCGTCGGCACGACGAAGAAGCCGTCGAGAGCGGGGGTCCCGAGCGCGCCGCCGACCCCCCGGTCCTCCGAGGGCACGCCGATGCCCATCAGGAGGGGCGCCTCGAAGGTCGGCAGGCGGTGGCATTCGAAGCAGCGTGTGTTCACCGAGCGGAAGATCGTGAGGCCCCGTCGCTCCTCGGCCCCGAGCGCGTCCGCCTCGCCACGGGCGTAGCGATCGTAGGGGGAATCGTGCGAGACGAGGGTGCGCTGGAAGGCGGCGAGGGCCCGCGCGACGTGGGCCGTCGTGACCGGCTCCGGCGCGTCGGGGAACGCGCGATCGAAGGCTCGCCGGTAGCCGGGAATCCCGCGCAGCCGCGCCTCCAGGCGCACCGGGTCGGCGCCGAGCTCGTGCTCTCCCGTGAGCGGCAGGAGCGCTTGGGCCTCGAGACCGACGGCTCGGCCGTCCCACATCAAGCGCTTCTTGACGGCGACGTTGTAGAGGGTGGGCGTGTTGCGGGCGAGCGGCGCCCCGCCACGTCCGCGAGCGGTGGAAAGACCGTCGGTGAAGGCCCGGTCCGGACGGTGGCAGTGGGCACAGGAGAGGGAGCCGTCCCGCGAGAGCACCGGATCGAAGAAGAGCAGCCGGCCGAGCTCGGCGGCGGCGGGCGCCGGCGGCGGCCCCCCGTCGGGAAAGGGCCTGTCGAGCCCGGTCGTGGCGCCCAGGCAGAACGTCGCCATCAGGAGCAGCAACATCCCCCTCGTCCGGAGCCGTCGCCGCTGCACGCACGGAGGGTACTGCGTCGGGGGTGCCGTTCAAGCGCTCGCGACCGGCCGAGCGGCGCTACGCTGCCGGCGTGCACTGGGCCTCCGCCGTCTCCCAGTTTCCGGAAGCGGACCGCGCCATCGGCGAGGCCTGCGACCTGCTCGGAGAACGCATGGCGGGCGTGCCGCCGTCGTTGGTCGTCGCTTTCGCCTCGGCCCATCACGGGGACTCGATGCTCGGCATCGGCGAGAAGGTGCGCCGCGCGTTCCCCGATGCGCTGCTCTTCGGCTGCTCCGCACACAGCGTGATCGGCGCCGGTCGCGAGATCGAGGAGGGACCGGGGATCGCGCTCACCGCCGCGCACCTGCCCGGCGTCGAGCTCCACCCCTTCCACGTGCCCTCCGGCCGCCTGCCGGAGCTCCCGGTACCCGACGAGAGCGACTTCCTGTTGCTGGCGGATCCCTTCAGCCAGGAGACGGAGGCGGTCCTTCATCAGCTCGACGAGCGCTACCCCGGCCGTACCAAGGTCGGAGGGGTGGCGAGCGGCGCCCAGCAGCCGGCGGGCAACGTCCTCTACCTCGGCGGCGAGACCCTGCGCGCCGGCGTCACCGGCGTGGCCCTGCACGGCGCCGTCGCCGTCGACACGATCGTCACCCAGGGCTGCCGGCCCGTGGGCCAGCCCCTCTTCGTGACCGGGGCGGAAGGAAACGTCATCCACGAGGTGGACGGCGTCTCGCCGATCGAAGTGCTGAACGGGCTCTTCGAGCAGGCCGGAGACGCACGGGAGCGGGCGCTCTTCCAGTCCTCCCTGTTCCTCGGGCTTGCCATGCGCGCGGAGGAGAGCGAGTACGGCCAGGGGGACTACCTGATCCGCAACCTGATCGGCGCGGATGAGGACACCGGAGCGCTCCACGTGGCGGCGCCGGTGGAGACGCGCCAGGTCGTGCAGTTCCACCTGCGCGACGCCCACACCGCCGACGCCGATCTCGACGCGCACCTCGCTCGCTACCGGGAACGGGGCGCCAAGCCGGGGGGCGCCCTGCTCTTCTCCTGCCTGGGACGGGGCCAGGGGCTGTACGGCATGCCCGACCACGATTCCGAGGCCCTTCGCGAGGCGATCGGCAAGCTGCCGATCGGAGGCTTCTTCTGCAACGGGGAGATCGGCCCGATCGGCGGGCGGACCTTCCTCCACGGCTACACCAGCGCGTTCGCCCTCTTCCGATCGATGGCGAGCTAAGGAGGCGGCGCGAATGGGCGAGGTGCTCGAGCTCGCGGAGCGGGCGTGGCAGGGAGAGCTCTCGGGGACACAGGTCGCCCCCGGGCGCGCGTTGGTGGGCTTCGAGGAGCTGGCGCCGGGCCTGGGCTTCATGTCCGCGTTCTCGAACGTCGCCGCGCTGGCGACGGACGAAGGAATGGTCTTCCTCGACACGAGCAGCCTGTTCCACGCAAGGCAGCTCCACGAGGCCATCCGAACCTGGTCGGACGCGCCGGTGCACACGGCGGTCTACACCCACGGCCACGTCGACCACGTGTTCGGGCTCGGCCCCTTCGAGGAGGAGGCGGAGCGGATGGGGCGACCGCGCACGCGGGTGATCGCCCACCACGCCTGCCCGGCGCGTTTCGAACGCTACGTGCTGACGAACGGCTACAACGCCATCATCAACCAGCGGCAGTTCGGCTTTCCGCGGGCCGTCTTTCCCAAGGAGTATCGCCAGCCCGACGAGACCGTGGGCGACGGTCACGTGGTGCAGGTGGGCGGCACGACCCTCGAGCTGCGCCACGACAAGGGCGAGACCGACGACCATTTGTGGATCTGGATGCCGGCCGAGCGCACGATCTACACCGGCGACCTGTTCATCTGGGCCTCGCCGAACTGCGGCAACCCCCAGAAGGTGCAACGCTTCCCCCTCGAGTGGGCCGCGGCCCTGCGGAAGATGGAGGCGCTGGGAGCGGAGCGCCTGCTGCCGGGGCACGGCCCGCCGATCCTCGGGCGCGAGCGCGTGGCCCAGGCCCTGGACGAGAGCGCCACCCTCCTCGAGACCCTCGTGCGGCAGACCCTCGACATGATGAACGAGGGCGCGCGGCTCGACGACGTGCTGCATGGCGTGGAGATCCCGGAGGCGCTCCTGGAGCGGCCCTACCTGCGGCCGAGCTACGACGATCCGCGCTTCATCGTGCGCAACCTGTGGCGTCTCTACGGCGGCTGGTACGACGGCAACCCGGCTCACCTGTCTCCCGCCCCGGAAGCCGACCTGGCCCGCGAGCTCGCCGTGCTCGCCGGCGGCACGTCCGCACTCGTCGCCCGCGCCGAAGCCCTGGCCGCCGAAGGCCGCCTGGACCTCGCCTGCCAGCTGGCCGAGTGGGCCGTCCAGGCCGCTCCCGACGACAGCCGCGCCCACGGCGTCCGCAGCCAGGTCTTCCGCGCCCGGGCCGAGACCGAGACCAGCCTCATGGCCCAAGGCATCTACCGCGCCGCCGCCCGCGACAGCGAAACCCCCTAGCCCGAAGCGCAAGAGCGGGGACGTTCCTTGCAACTTGCGCTTTCGGTCGAAAGCGCAAGTTGCAAGGAACGTCCCCGGGCTGCCGCTTCTTCAGGCGTCGAGCAGGTGGCGGCGGCCCCGGATCTCGAATCGGGCGCGAATGGCGGTGAGGTCGTCGGGCGCCAGGGGCTGGTAGGCGAGCTCCCTCCCGCTTCGCCACCACACCGGGTCGGCGCACTCCCAGTGCTCGCGCCGCAGCACGCGCTTCAGGATCTTGTTCGTCTCGGTGCTCGGGAGACTCTCGGCGACGCGCAGGTAGCGCGGCGCCCACTTCGTCCCGAGGTCCTCCTGGTCCGCGAGAAAGGCCGCGAACGCCTCCGGCTCGAAGCCCGCTCCCGGCTCGAGGACCAGCGCCGCCATCACCTGGTCGCCCACCTCGGCGTCGGGTACGGCGTAGACCGAGGCCAGGGACACGTCGGGGTGGCGGGCGAGGATCCGCTCGATCGGCCCGGCGGCGAAGTTCTCGCCGTCGACGCGCAGCCAGTCGAAATCCCGGCCGGCGAAGTAGAGGAAGCCGTGCGCGTCCCGGTAGCCGAGATCGCCGCTCCAGTAGATCTGGCCCCGTGTGCGCGCCGCGTCCGCCTCCGGGTGCCGGTAGTAGCCCTCGAAGGCGGCAGCGGTCTTGACGTTGGCGATCTCACCGATCGCCGCGTCGGCGTTGGCCAGCCGGCCGCTGGCGTCGAAGATCGCGGGCGGGCACTCCTCGCCGGTGTCCGGATCGAGCACCAGCGTGCCCGGGGTGCCCACGCCGAGGGCACCGGGTGGCGTGTCCGGGGTGCGGCCGATGGAGATCGCGCCCTCGGTCGATCCGTAGGCGTCGATCACCTGGCAGCCGAAGCGCTCGGCGAAGCGCTCCAGGTCGTGCTCGGCGGCCTCGTTGCCGAAGGCCACCTTCAGTGGGTTGTCCGCGTCGTCCGGTCGCTCGGGGGTCGCGAGGACGTAGGTCAGCGGCTTGCCAACGTAGTTGAAGAAGGTGATGCCGTAGCGCCGGACGTCCGGCAGGAAGCCCCTTGCGGAGAAACGGCGCCGCAGCACCATGGTCGCGCCGGCGTGGAGCGCCGGCGCCCACCCCGCCATGAGCTGGTTCGAGTGGAACATCGGCATCGCCTGGTAGCAGACGTCGTCGCGGCCGACGCCGCGGGTCTCGCTCACGGTCGCGGCGATCGTCGCGAGTCGGGCCTGGGAGCAGATCGCCGCCTTCGGCTGCCCCGTCGAGCCGGAAGTGAAGATCAGCAGGTACGGCGCGGCGGGATCGATCGCGGTGTCCGGCGCTGCCGCGCCGGCCTGGGCTTCGACCCGAGCCCGCCAGTCGGCGCTCTCGATACAGAGCACCCGATCGGCGGGAATTCCGAGCTCCAGCCCGGCCAGGATCGCCAGGTGACGCTCCTCGGTGACCACGAGGGCGCAATCGGTGTGGGTGATGTCCCGGGTGAGCTCGGCGCCGCGCCGCGTGGGGTTGATCCCGACCAGGGTCGCACCGGCACAGGCGGCCGCGCCCAGCAGGTAGGAGAACTCCGGGACGTTCTCGAGCAGCACGCCGACGTGGAAGGGCGCCGGAGGCGCCGGCTGCAGCTCCCGGAGCAGCGCGGCCCGGGTGTACGAAGCGCGCACATGCTCCCGCCAGCTGACGCGCTCGTCCTCGAAGAGGATCGCGGGGTGATCGTCCTCGGCGCGTCGATCGAGGAGGGCCCGTACGGTGGGAAGCGTCATGTCCGCCCTCTACACCTCGAGCTCGACGCGGGTGACGCCCTCGAAGAAGATCCGCAGCTCGCGGGTCGCCAGCGGCGCCAGCACGCTGCCCATCAAGGGGAGGAGCAGGCCCCGCGCGAGCTCCCCGGCGCGGCCCCGCCGCAGCACCACCTTCGGTGGAAGGGCGGCCAGCGCCTGGATCCGGTCGATCTCGGGTGCACGCTCCGGCTCGAGCCGCGCGGCCGCCGCGTCGAGAGCAGCTCCGGTCGCACCCGCCCGCAGCGCGGGCACGAGGTGATTGGCGGCGACGACGGCGTCGCGCAGCGCCACGTTGATGCCCTGTGCGCCCACCGGCGACATGGTGTGGGCGGCGTCGCCGATCAACAGAACACCGGGCCGGGACCAACCCACGACGCGATCCGTTGCAGCGTCGAGCAGGAAGGGGCGCGTCACCGCATCCTTGTGGGCGCGCAGGTGCTCACCCAGCTCCGGCCCGACGTGCTCCGCCATGTCCGCGACCCAGTCCTCGATCCCACGCCGGCGAAGCTCGCCGAATGCGCCCTTCAGGATCACCCACGCCACCTGCAGCTCACCTTCGGGCGCGGGAAGCGCGATCAGCAGATGTCCGCGGCCCAGGACGAGCTGGACCCGCTCCTCGGCCCAGGCCTCGGGCCACGGCAGCTTGGCCCAGACGATGTCCATGGGCGCGCCGCGAACCTGCGCCGTGAAACCTCCGCTCCGACGTACCACCGAGGCGCGCCCGTCGGCACCGACCACGAGCCCGGCGGGCAGCTCCTGCTCCCCGGAGCGCGTCTGGATGCGTACGCCGGACACGCGCTCGCCCTCGCGAACGAGCTCCTTCACCGCCGCGCCGCGCAGGAAGCGGAAACCCTCGTGCTCCTGGGCCGCGGCCACCAGGGCCTCGAGCAGCGCCGGCTGCGAGAGGCTGACCGGCAACCCGCCCAGGCGTTCCGCGTCGAGCAGCGCGGTCAGGGCGCGGCGCTTCCCGTTCAACACCTCGATGCGTTCGGGCCGCCGCTGGGGCACCGCTTCCAGGCGATCGCCGAGGCCCAGCGCCTCGAGGGCGTGCCAGCCGCCCGGCATCACCACCTCGCCGCGGAACTCCCGGGAGAAATCCGACTGACGCTCGACGAGGGTGACCGGGAGCCCGCGTTGGGCCAGCAGCAGCGCCAGCGCCGCGCCGGCCGGACCGCCTCCGACGATCAGCGTCGCGCCATCCGATTCGCTCACCCCGCGACCGTAGCGCGATCCGCCCGCCCTGAGCGCAAGCCCGGGGACGTTCCTTGCAGCTTGCACTTTCGGTCGAAAGCGCAAGTTGCAAGGAACGTCCCCGGGCTTGCGATATCAGGAGAGGTGCGGGAGGACCTTGCCGACGAAGAGCTCGAGGCTGGGCCAGGCGACTTCAGGGGGAATGCCACCGCACAGGGGGTAGAGGGGGAAGGCGGCGTAGGGGCCGTCCGCCTCGGCGCGGGCCACGGCTTCGTCGGGGGTGAGGATCTTGTAGAGGCCTTCGGCGCGAAGGGACTCGACGGTGGTGGCTTCGGACTTGACTGTCGAGGCCTGGCCCTCGCGCTGCCAGCTCCGGTAGCACTCGGCCTCGTGCAGCAGATGGGGACCGATCTCCGCCCAGGCCCGGTCCGGGTCCTCGGCGAACCAGAACATCTCGCCGGTGCCGGGCGGGTAGACCTGGGGATCGGCGACGCCGAGACGCTCGCACTCGGACAGGTAGAGCGCGACCATCTCCTCGTCGTTGTTGGCGGGCTGATAGGGAAGCCCGTAGCGGGCGGCCCGGCGGGCGCCGCGCTTCGACTGGCCGCCGATCCACACGACGGGATGCGGGTCGGTGTAGGGCGCGGGCGTGACGTGCACCCGGCGGCCCTGCCACTCGAAGCGCTCGCCCCGCCAGCAGCGCAGCATCACCTCGAGGCACTCGTCGAAGAGCGCCCCGCGGCCCTTCCAGTCCCTGCCGAAGGCCGCGTACTCGTCGGGCCGGTAGCCGATGCCCGCCGTGATGCCGGTGCGCCCGCGGCTCAGCTGGTCGAGGACGACCAGATCCTCCGCGAGCTTGACCGGATCGTAGAGAGGGACAAGCAGGGCTCCGACCTGGATGCGCACGTTCTGCGTGCGGCCGGCGACGGCCCCCATCATCGCGACGGGAGAGGGCAGAAAGCCGTCGTCGATGCCGTGGTGCTCCGACAGGCTGATCGTCCGCGCGCCGTGCTCGTCCGCATAGGCCGCCATCTCGAGGGCGGTGCGGTAGAGCGCGTCCGGCCTCGCCCGCCCCGGCTTGCCTGTGCCCATGAGCGTCTGCGGCGCGCGCATGTCGAAGCGCAGCATCCAGGTCACCATCGGTTCACTTCCCCTTCCAATCCCAGGCCTCGCCGGAGAGCCACGCCCGCATCGCACCGGCCGCGTCCTCGCTGCGCATCGCCTCCTCGAAAGCCTCCTGCTCCAGAGCCAGCCCTTCGCGAAGCGTGCCGTCATGGGCGGCGTGGATCGCGCGCTTGGCGGCGGCAAGGGCGATCGGCGCCCGACCCGCCAGGTCGGCGGCGAAGGCGTCCACCTCCGCGCGGAAGCGATCCGGCGGAAAGACCCGGTGCACGAGCCCCAGTGTCAGTGCCTCCTGGGGCCCGACCAGCTGGCCGTGGAGGATCAGGTCCAGCGCCCTCGCCGTGCCGAGCAGCCGGCTCATGCGCTGGGTGCCGCCGGCGCCGGGAATGATCCCGACCGTCGTCTCCGGGAGACCGAGCCCGAAGGCACCGTCCATCGCGAGCCGGAAGTCGCAGGCCAGCGCCAGCTCGAGGCCTCCGCCGGCGGTGCTGCCGTTGATCGCCGCGACGACCGGAAAGTGCTGCGCCTCCAGGCTGAGGCAGAGCTGGTGCATGGCGTGGAGGCGTGGCGCGTCGGCGGCGGCATCGGCCTCGGACACGGCCCCGGCCTGCTCGGAGGCCTGAGCCAGCTCGCCCACCTCGTAGTGCGCAACGAACACGCCCTCCCCGCCCCCGCTGAGCACCAGGACCCGCACGGTCTCGTCGGCGGAGAGCTCGGTCACCAGCCGCCGGAGCTCCTGCACACCGGCGGCCGTCAGCGTGTGCGTGGGCGGGTTGGAGAGGGTGCAGCGAACGATGCCGCCGTCCCGTTCGACGTCGAGATGCCGGTCGCTCAAGGGCGCTCCTTCCGCTCCGAGGGCAGGGTGTCGAGGACGTGGAAGCGGACCTGCCCGCGTGCCACGAGCTTTCCGTCGCCGCGGGTGATCCGAACCTCCCACAGCTGCTGGCTGCGGCCGAGGTGCAGCGGCAGGCCCTCGGCGAGCAGCTCGCCTGCGCTGTGGCTCCGGAGGAAGTCGGTGGTGTTCGAGACGCCGAGGACACCGGTTCCACCGGCGGCCATGACCACCCGCCCCGCGCCGTAGCTCGCAACCGCTTCCACGACAGAGCAGTGGACCCCGCCGTGCAGGACGCCCATGGGCTGGTGGTGGCGGGCGTCGGCGGGGAGCCGGGCCCGCACCCGCTCCGGGGTGACCTCGAGCATCTCGATGCCGAGGGCGCGGGCCCAGGCGTCCTGCTCCGGGACGCCCTCGGGCCACTCGGCAGCTTCACTCACGCACGGCTCCTCCAAGCTCGATCGGGGCGTACGATACCGCGGGCGGCCCATCAGCGCGTCGTGGGCGGCCCCTCAGCGCGCCGTGGGCGGCGGCTCCGACGACGTGACGATCACCGTTCGGCGCTCCGCGATGCGCCAGCCCCGAGACGTGCGTCGGTAGCGATCGCGGTACTCCACCGGGGCGAGGATCCGGGGCGCGCCTTCGGCCGAGAGGATCGTCGCGTAGCTCGTGCCCCGGGCGGCCTCGCTGCCGAGCACCTCCACCGCTGGTTCGTCACGACGTGCCGCACGGCGCTTTCCGCCATGCGCGGGCCGGCGCTCTCGCGGAGCGCCGTGTGTCTGCGGCTCTCTCGGCCGCCGAACTCCATCACTCCGTCCTCGATGAAGAGCCCGACCCAGGCTTCCAGATCACCGGCATCGCGGTACTCCGCGCAGCGCACCTGGAGCTCCCGGCAGGCGCGCTCGGCCTCGTAGCTCGCGTGGACGTCGCCGCCGAAGCTCGTGCAGCCGAGCCCCAGCAGGAAGACCCATGCGATCGGTACCCGCACGGGCTAGAGGAGCTGCGTGTCCGGCTCTTCGACCACGGTGTTCTCGATCGCCCCGACGCCCTCGATCTCGACCCGCACCACGTCGCCGGCCACCAGCCACTTCGGCGGCTTCATCGCCACGGCGACGCCGCCGCAGGTTCCGGTCGAGACCACGTCGCCGGGCTCGAGGGTGAAGGCCGTGGAGAGGTGCTCGACCAGGTCGAAGCAGTCGAAGATCAACTCCTTCGTGTTGCTGTGCTGCCGCACCTCGCCGTTGACAAGGGTCTTGAGCTCGTGGCCCGAAGGCGTCCCACCCAGCTCGTCCGCCGTGACGAGCGCCGGGCCGAGCGGGCAGTGGGTATCGAAGGACTTGCCCATCATCATCGTCGGCGTGCGCAGCTGCCAATCGCGCACGGACACGTCGTTGCAGACCGTGTAGCCCGCGATCACCTCGTGGGCACGGTCCTTCGGCACGTGGCGACAGCGCCGCCCGATCACGATGGCCAGCTCGCCCTCGTAGTCGAGCAGCTCCGAGACCCTGGGACGGTGGATCGGGTCGAAGGGCCCGACCACCGCCGTCGACTGCTTGTTGAAGATGATCGGAACGGTCGGCGTCTCGCGGCCGGTCTCGGCCACGTGATCCGCATAGTTGAGGCCCACCGCCAGGATCTTCGGCGGCCGCGCGATCGGGGCCTCGAGGCGAACGTCGGGGAGCGCGAGCTCGGGCCCCTCGGCACGGCCCGCCCGGGCCAAGGCGTCACCGCCGGCCTCCAGCAGGGCGAGCATCGTCACCGGGAGTCCGCTCCCGCCGAGATCGACGACGCTCTCGCCGTCCAACCGTCCGAGGCGGGTGGTGCCCGCGTGGGTGAAGCTGACCAGTCGCATGGGGGTCTCCTAGGGGGTGGGCGGGTTGCGGTTGAGGCGTTCGGCGGCGGCGCGGAGGCCCACCTCGAAGAGCTCGATGGCAGTCCGAACGTCGAAGCTGTCTCCCTCCATGTGGCGGACCAGGAAGCCGCCGTCCGCCATGATCATGCAGAGATCGACGAGATGCTCGCGGGCCTTGCGGCGAGCCGCAGGCTCCTCGATGCGGAGGAGGGGCTCGACGCGGGCCGCCATCGCGGTCTTCAGGAGGTCGCGATACCCGGCCAGGGCCTCGGCCAGGCCCGGATCCACGTCGCGGCGCTCCAGGGCCAGCAGCATCATGAGTCGCACGTGCTCCGGCCGCTCTTCGATGCGGTCGGCGATGAACGAGGCCGGGACGTCGCCGCTCATCGCGAACTGCTCGTGGAACTGCTCCGCCGCGCGCCGCGCCACCGCCAGCACGAGCCCCTCCTTGCTCTCGAAGTGCCAGTAGAGCGTGGGCGGCACCACGTCCGCTGCCTTGCAGATGGCAGCGATGCGGGTGCCGGAGTAGCCGTGACGGCTGAAGAGCTCGGACGCGGCCTCGAGGATGCGCTCGCGATTGCGCTCGGCGTCGGCCTGGCGGCCGGGCTTCAAGGGACCCTCGAGGGGCGGCCGGCGAGAGGAGCTCGGGTTTGCATCGGACGGCAAGTCGCAATATAGTGACCGCTACAGAACTTGCCACCCGTCACGGGGAGACCTCCATGGATCTCGGAATCGAAGGCCGCCGGGCCATCGTGTGCGCCTCCAGCCGCGGGCTCGGCCGGGCCTGTGCCACGGCCCTCGCCCGGGAGGGAGCGGCGGTCGTGGTGAACGGCCGCACCCGGGACACCTTGCAGGCCACGGCGAAGGAGATCGCCGAGGCGACCGGCGGCACGGTCAACCCCGTGGTGGGCGACCTGAACACCGAGGAGGGCCGGGCCGCCCTTCTGGCCGCCTGCCCGGAGCCCGACATCCTGGTCAACAACAACGGCGGCCCGCCGCCGACCCCGTTCCAGAACACGACCCGGGAGCAATGGCAGGACGCCCTCGAGTCGAACCTGATGGCGCCGCTGCTCCTGATCCAGGCGGTGCTGCCGGGAATGCGGGAGCGGCGCTTCGGACGCATCGTGAACATCACGTCGGCCATGGTCCGCGCGCCGCACGCCGTGATGGGCCTCTCGACCACCGCGCGCACCGGGCTCACGGCCCTGTGCAAGGGGCTCTCCCGGGAGGTCGCGCCGGACAACGTGACCCTCAACAACCTGCTGCCCGAGCGCTTCGATACGGACCGGCAGCTCCAGATGGCCAATGTGGTGATGAAGCTGCGCGGAATCAGCTACGAGGAGGCGCGGGCGGAGCAGGCGGCGAGCATCGCGGCGGGCCGGCTCGGCGATCCCGCGGAGCTGGGCGATACCTGTGCCTTCCTGTGCAGCGCCCAGGCGGGCTTCCTCACCGGGCAGAACCTCTCCCTCGACGGCGGCACCTTCCCGGGCACGCTCTGATGGGCGACACCGATGTCTCCACGCTGCCGGTCCTGATCGTCGGCGCCGGCCCGATCGGCCTCACCGCCTCGATCCTCCTCTCCCGCCTTGGCGTGGCCCACGAGATCGTCGAGCGACGCGACGCGCTCCATCAGTCGCCCCAGGCCCATGTGATCTCCGCTCGTACCCTGGAGGTCTTCCGGGCCGCCGGCGTCGATCCGGAAGCCCTGGCGGCAGTCTCGACCCCGGCCCAGGACACCGGCTGCGTCCGCTACGTGTACTCGCTGGCGGGCCCCGAACTCGGCGTGCTCCCGATCGTCGATGCGGAGCGGGCCGCCAGCGTGCTGGACGCGACGCCCTGCGTGCCGACGAACATTCCCCAGCACCGGCTCGAACCGGTGCTGCTCGATGCCGCCGAGAAGGCCGGCGGGCACGTGCGTTTCGGGCACGCTTGGGAGGGCAGGGAGGCCGACGCGGAAGGCGTGACCTCGATTCTGCGCACGCCGGAGGGCGGGACCCGCCGCGTGCGCAGCCGCTACCTGCTGGGCTGCGACGGTGCCGGCAGCCGCGTGCGCAGGGCCCTCGGCATCGAGCTCGTCGGCCCCACCGAGCTGCAGCGCTTCGCGATGGTCGACGTCGCGGTGAACCTGCGGCCCGTGGTGGGGGAGCGCACCGCCCTCCTCTACTGGAGCCTCGACCCGGCCGAGCCCGGGGTGATGATCGCCCACGACCTGGGCGAGCGCGTCGTGTTCATGCTCATGCAGCCGCCCGGGCAGCCGACCCCGACCCCCGACCAGGTGCGCGAGCGGATCGCGGCCCGGATCGGCACCGAGACCCGCTTCGAGGTCCTCCGCGTCGACGAGTGGGTGATGACCGCCCAGGTCGCCGAGCGCTACCAGGAAGGTCGCGCGCTCCTGATCGGCGACTCCGCCCACCGCTTCCCGCCGACGGGCGGGCTGGGCATGAACACCGGCGTGGCCGACGCGTTCAACGCCGCGTGGAAGCTCGCGGCGGTGCTGGAGGGCCGGGCCGAGCCGTGGCTCCTCGACACCTACGGCGCCGAGCGCCGCGCCGTGGCCCAGGCCAACACCGACCAGAGCGTCGCCAACTTCCAGCAGACCGGACGCATCCTGGGCGCCCTCGCGCTGAGACCCGAGGACGACCTCGACGCCCAGCGGGCCTGGGTGCGCAGCCTTCCGGACGATCCGGAGCGGCAGGCCCGCCTCCAGCAGGCCATCGACGACGACGCACGACACTACGACCTGCTCGACCTGGACCTGGGCGCGCGCTACGGGAGCGAGGCCGTCGTCCCGGACGGAACGCCGGAGCCGGAGTGGGCGGCGGGCACCTACGTCGCCACGTCGCGTCCCGGCGCGCGGCTGCCCCACGCCTGGCTCGAGCGGGACGGCCAGCGCGTCTCGACCCTCGACCTGGTGCCTCTGGACCGTCCGCTCCTGCTGCTCGGTCGCGAGGGCGACGCCTGGACGCGAGCGGCGGAGGCGCTCGGCGTGACCACGGCGATGGTCGACGGCGAGCGCCTCGCGGACGCGGACGGCCGCTGGAGGGAGCTGCGCGAGGTCGGCGAAGACGGCGCCCTGCTCGTCCGCCCGGACCACCACGTGGCCTTCCGGGCAGCGTCGCTCCCCGGCGACCCGGCCGCGAGCCTGCGGCATGCACTCACCTCCGGTCTCGGCCGGCCCCTGGAGGCAACCTCATGAGCTCGATTCCCGCTCCTGCCCGCGAACGCGGGCGAATCGCTCCCGCCAAGCTCGCCCACATCGTCCTGCGCACCACTTTCGAGCGCTTCGCGGCACTCGTGGCTTGGTACAAGACCGTGCTCGAGGCGAAGGCGGCCTTCGAGAACGCGGCCATCAGCTTCATGACCTACGACGAGGAGCATCACCGCCTGGCCATCGTCGCCATCCCCGGCCTCGGCGAGAAGGTCACCCACTCGGTGGGGGTGGATCACGTCGCCTTCACCTACGCGTCCCTGCCCGACCTGGTGGCGACCTACGAGCGCCTGAAGGCGGAGGGCATCACGCCCCGCACGGTGATCCACCACGGGCCGACGATGTCCCTCTACTACCTGGACCCGGATCGCAACCAGGTGGAGCTCCAGATCGACGTGTTCGAAAAGCTGGAGGACGCGGCGACCTTCTTGGCGTCCGGTCACTTCGAGAAGAACCCCATCGGAGCCGTCTTCGACTTCGAGGACATCTGCCGGCGCTACCACGACGGTGAGCCGGTGGAGGAGCTGATCCGCCCGATCGAGGGCCCGATCCCCGGACCGGACGCCTTCGGCGAACACTGAGCCGCCGGGGTACCTTCCCGGTCATGACACTCGAACCCGCCGAACACAGCGCCGCGGGCCTGGACACGGCCTGGGCCGGCCTCGCCGCTCCGGGTAGCTGGTTCACCGGCGCCGAGCGCGTCGGGATCGCCCGCGAGGCACGCGCCGCCAGGGCCTGCGGGCTTTGCGCCGAGCGCAAGGCGGCGCTCTCGCCCTACGCGGTCGGCGGCGAGCATGCCTCCCCCGTCGTCGATGCGGTGCATCGGATCACCAGCGACCCGGGGCGGCTCAGCCAGAAGTGGTACGACGAGACGCTGACGGCGGGGCTCAGCGCCGAGCAGGTGGTCGAGATCACGGGAGTCGTCGGCGTCGTCACCGTGGCCGATACGCTGGCGCGAGCCCTGGGCCAGCCACTGCGCGAGCTACCTGTGCCCTCCGCCGGTGAGCCCGGCCGCACGAAGGTGCCCGGCGCCGTCGTGGCCGGGGGCTGGGTTCCGATGGTGGCCGTCGACCGTGCCGAGGGCATGGTCGGGATGGTCTACGAGCAGATCGGCCAGGCCGCGGGCTTCGTCTTCAACGTGGTGCGCGCCCTGACCTCGGTGCCCGAGGCGATGCAGGGCTTCTTCAGCGCCTTCGGGCCGAACTACCGCACCCACGGCCCGGTCGGCCCCGGCGGCCTCGACCGCCCGCAGGTCGAGCTGCTGGCGTCCTCCACCTCGGCGATCAACGACTGCTTCTATTGAACGGTCTCCCATGCATCGCTGCTCCGTGCGAGCGGCCAGCAGACCGGGACCGAGATCGACGTGCGGATCGCGACGGGCCGGGCGACGAGCGTCGACGGCGGCGTGCCCCACGGCGAGGTGCTGCGCTGCTTCGCCGCGGCCGTGCTGGGCGACGGGGACGGGCTCGACGAAGCCCGCGCGGCCTGCGTCGAGGCGGTGGGCGCGAGCGCGACCGTCCAGGCCGCCTCCATCATCGCGAGCTTCGACGGGATCAACCGCGTCGCCGACGCCACCGGAATCCGCCTCGATGCGGAGACCGCCCAGGGGATGGGCGTGGGCATCACCGAGGAGCTCGAGCTCGGCGAGCTGGCCGCGGCCCGGGCTTGAGCTACTCCCAGGCGATCCCGAAGCGCTTCACGTAGGCGCCGAAGCGCTCCTTCACGCCGGCGACGGAGAGGCCGTACTCCTCGAGGCCGTAGTCGTGACTGCCGTGGCGGCCCTTGGGATGGCTCTCCACCCGGGCGCGCATGGCCGCCTCGGCCCGGGGCTCGAGGGCGAGGCCGAAGTGGTCATAGATGCGCCCGGCACAGGCGAGCCCGTCGGCAACGAAGTCGTCGTGGGTCACGTCCACGAAGCGGGCCGGGTCCAGGGCGTCCCGAGCGGCGAGGCCGCGCTCGAGGGAGGTCGCGTACCAGTCCATGACCACCGGGCCGAGCTCGGCCTTCTCCGCCCCCTCGCGGGTCGCCATCAGCGTATGGGTCATGCTGCAGATGGAGGCCACGGCGAGGAGTGGCGTGCGATGGCTCCAGACGATCGAGACGTCGGGGAAGGTGTCCACCAACGCGTCGATGCCCCACATGTGGGCCGGCGCCTTGAGCAGCCAGCGCTCGCCGGGCCGCTGCCAGTCGAGGAGCTGGAGGATCTTCTTCTGGTAGGCGTACATGCCGCGCAGATCGCGCTCCCGCAGCCAGCTGCCGTAGGGCTCCATCATGCACTCGACGCCCATCTGCACGCCGGACAGGGCGTAGGCGTGGACCAGAACGCACTCCTCCGGCGTGTCCGCGCTCGTGTAGTGGATCTTGGTGAACGCCGGGTTGACCTCGCGCCCCTTCGCGTAGTGGGCCTCGATCGCGTCGCGCCGGGGGTCGGGCGCGCCTCGGCGCTCCGGCGAGAAGCCGGGGAGCGGATCCGGGAACTGAGTCTCCCACAGCCGGAGCGGGCGGGCGGCCGGATCCTCGCCCAGCAGGTTGAAGAGTGCCGAGGTGCCGGAGCGCGGGAGGCCGGTGAGCACCATGGGACGGGGCACCGGCCGCTCGAGCACCTCCGGGTGTTGCTTCCAGGCATCCTCCAGACGCAGCCGCGTCGAGAGGAGGTTCACCAGCCGGCGCTGGTTCCGCTTGCGACCCTTCTCGGTGTAGGGGTGGCCCTCGTAGGTGGCGATCAGGGCTCGAAGGCCGTCGCGGAAGTCCGGGTCGCCGAAGTCCGCGAGGCCCGTGGCCTCGCGCGCCGCGGCCAGCAGCGCTTCCTCGTCCAGGGCGTAGGGATCACCCACGGGCGAGCTCCTCGCGGAGGTCGGCGAGGGCAACCAGCCGACAGCTGGGCTCCGGATGGGACTCGGCGCGGATCCAGCGCCAGCACATGGTGCCCTCGACGTGGCCACAGGGATCGAGCCAGTTGTCGCAGCCGGGATCCTCGTGGGCCACCACCACCCGGACCGACCCGTCGGACCGCGTGACCGCCGTGCCCTTGTTCAGGTGGATGTCGTGGTAGCGGTAGTCGAGGGACTCGAGCCAGTAGTTCGCGAGCTGGAAGTTCCAGTAGTCGCAGACCGGCGGGGTGGCCTCGATGACGAGGGCTTCACCCGGTCGGATGCGAAAGGCGCTGTGGTAGTAGGCGATGTTCGGATCGCCGCCGGCGGCGAAGGCCTTCTCGTGGGGGAAGCGCGGGAGCTGGTTCACGTGGGCCTGGAAGCCGTCGGACCAGTCCTTGAACAGCGTCGAGCAGCCCATCACGAAGCGGGCGGCGCCCTGCAGCATGCGGTCGAGGCGCGCGGGCTCGAGGGGCCGCGGCGTGGAGGGCCCGTCGATGCGCTCGATCTCCACACGCGCCAGATCCTCTTCCCGATGGTGCACGCGGGTCTGGCGAATCTGGATCATGCGGGTCTCGGGCTTCATGGGCAGCCAGTTGACGGCTTCGGCGGGCCGCTCCGCGGCGACCAGGATCTCGAAGCTGCCATCCGGCTCGAGGGCCAGGTCCTTGGCCTCGAGGTAGCCGGTCGTGTCCAGGCTCCCGGTCGCGCCGTAGTTGCCCGCCTGGGTGCCGAAGCCCAGATAGTGCACCGTCCCGCGGGTGCCGGTGATCCGGTAGGTGTAGGCACCGTTTACCGGCGCGTTCAGGTAGACGTTGTCCGGGTTGTCCATGCCCATCTTGATCGTGGGCCCCGTCGTCTGCTGGAAGGCCGGCGCCTGGGCGTCCGACGCCTCGACGAAGGTGTCGAGCGCCGCCCGGGTGAGCCGCGACAGGTAGCGCCAGCCCTCGGCGCGAACCAGCGGATCGTCCGGCGTGTCCCCGGCCAACACCGCACCCCCGGCTGCCTTCAACGTGTCACAGAACTCCTCCCAGCTCCGTCCGTCGACGACGCGCTGGAGGGCCTCCCGCTCCTTTTCTCGAGCCATCGTGCGAGCTTAACGCAACACGGGGGACGTTCAGATGTCGAGGACGGTGCGGACGCCGCGGCTGGCGCGAAGGTCGTCCATGGCCTGGTTGATCTCGGCGAGGGGACGCCGGGCGGTGATGAGGGCCTCGAGGTCGAGGCGACCGGCCTGCCAGAGGGCGATCAGGCGCGGGACCTCGAGGAGGGAGTTGCAGCTTCCGAGGAGCGAGCCCACGAGCTTCTTGCCCGAGACGGGGACGAGCGCGGCGGGGGCGAGGGTGATGCTCTGGTCGACGGGGGGCGCGCCGATCGCGACAACGGTGCCGCCGTTCCGAGTGGCGTTCCAGCCGCTCTCGACCAGGCTGGCGAGGCCGGCAGTCTCGAAGGCGTAGTCGACGCCGATGCCTGCGGTGAGGTCGCGGCAGGCGGTCGCCACGTCGTCGCCCGTCGGGTCGAGCTGGTGGGTGGCGCCGAACAGCTTCGAAGCCTCGCGCCTCTCGGCGACCGGATCGGAGACGATGATCTGCGCCGCCGACGCGAGCCGCGCGCCCTGCACCACCGAGAGACCGATGCCGCCGAGCCCGAGCACGAGCACCGTCGCGCCCTCCACTACCTGCGCCGTATTCAGCACCGCGCCGACTCCCGTCTGCACCGCGCAGCCGATCACGCACGCCACGTCCAGCGGCACCTCCTCGGGGATCTTCACGGCGCCGTTCGCCAGCGTGACCGTGTACTCGGCGAAGCCCGCGACGTTGAGCCCGCGGTACACGGAAGTGTCGCCGCGGGAGAGCCCGGTGGAGCCGTCCGAGAAGGTGTTCGTCATGATGCTTGTGGAGTTGACGCACAGGCTCCACTCGCCGCGCGTGCACCAGTAGCAGGTGCCACAGGGCGGGCACGGCGTGAGCACGACCGGATCGCCGGGCGCGTGGGAGGTGACGCCCGCGCCCACCTCCTCGACGACGCCGGCGGCCTCGTGGCCCAACACCAGGGGCAGCGTGCCGGGCACGGCCCCGTCCACCACGGTGAGGTCCGAGTGGCAGATCCCGCAGTTGCGGACGCGGACCTTCACCTCGCCGGGACGGGGGTCGCGGATCTCCACGTCGTCGACGACCGCGAGAGGCTGGCCCTGGGTCTCGAGCAGTGCTGCGCGCATGGCGATGTCCTCCGGCCCCGCAGGGTAGCCCCGGATTCCCGGCTGCCGCCGCCGCGGCGAGCGCGGTAGGATCGCACCATGTCCGCCTCCGCCGAGGCCATCCGCGCCCGCCTCGACCATCCGGTGATCGACTCGGACGGTCACGACATCGAGTACCTGCCCCTGGTCCGCGAGCACCTCCGCGAGCTGGGCGGCGACGGCGTCCTGCCGGGCTTCGACGCCATGGTGAACGGCGCCCAACTCAGCCGGGGTCTCGACCTCGAGCAGCGCCGGCAGCTCGGCGTGATCCGCATCCCCTGGTGGGGCCTTCCCGCCGAGAACACCCTCGACCGCGCGACGGCGATGCTCCCGCGCCTCTTCCACGAGCGCATGGACGAGCTGGGCCTCGACTTCGCCGTCGTCTACCCGACCTACGGGCTGATGGCGATGTCGGCGGAGCCGGCGGAGCTGCGCCGGGCCATGTGTCGGGCCTTCAACCGCTACCACGCGGAGGCCTTTGCCGGACTCGGCGATCGGCTGACACCGGTCGCCGTCATCCCCATGCACACGCCCGAGGAAGCGCTCGCCGAGCTCGACCATGCGGTGGCTGAGCTCGGCCTGAAGGCCGTCCTCGTCACCGGCCACGTGCTGCGCCCCTTCGAGAGCGAGAGTTCCTCGCGCATGGCCCGTTGGATCGACACCTTCGGTCCGGAGAGCCCCCACGACTACGACCCGGTGTGGGCGCGCTGCCAGGAGCTCGGCGTCGCTCCCACCTTCCACTCGAGCGGAATGGGCTGGGGAAGCCGCGCCTCCCACACGAACTACGTCCACAACCACGTCGGCAACTTCGCGGCCGCGGGGGAGGCGATCTGCCGCTCCCTCTTCCTCTCCGGCGTTCCCTGGCGCTTCCCGGAGCTGCGCTTCGCCTTTCTCGAGGGCGGCGTCGGCTGGGCGCGCAACCTCTACTCGGACCTCATCGGACACTGGGAGAAGCGCAACCGCGAAGCGATCCGGCTCTACGATCCCGCTTCCCTCGACCGGGACCGGCTCGCCGAGCTCTTCGCCAAGTACGCCGATCCCGCGGCGGCCCGGCACGCCGGGCAGCTCCCGGAGAGCCTCCACCTGCTCTCGGAGCCGGACGAGCCGGAGGACGCGCGCGACGAGTTCGCCGCCTGCCCCATCGCACGGGCCGAGGACATCCGCGACATCTTCGAGCGCTTCTTCTTCGGCTGCGAGGCGGACGACCCGATGAACGCGATCGCCTACGATCGCCGCAGCGCGCCGCTGGGCGCGACGCTCCACGCCGTCTTCAGCTCCGACGTAGGCCATTGGGACGTGCCGGACATGCGCGGTGTCCTCCCCGAGGCGTGGGAGCTCGTCGAGGACGGCCTCGTCGACGAGGGGGACTTCCGGCGCTTCGTCTTCGCGTCCCCGGCGGCCCTCTGGTGCGCGGGCAACCCGTCGTTCTTCGACGGCACCGCCGTGCAGGAGGCCGTCCAGCGCGAGCTCCAGGGGTGAAGGTCCTCGTTACCGGCGGCACCGGCTTCACCGGCTCCCACTCGGTGCGCGCCCTGGTCCAGGCGGGTCACGAGGTCCGTCTGCTGGCGCGCAGCGCGGAGAAGGTGAGGCGGGTGTACGGGCCCCTCGGCCTGGCGATGGAGGACGTCGTGCTGGGCGACATGACCGATCCGTCCCCGGTGGGCGAAGCGCTCGAGGGCTGCGACGGCGTCCTCCACGCCGCGGCCATGGTGGATCTGAAGGCCCGGAACGCGAGCCAGGTGATCGCCACGAACACCACCGGCGTGGCGAACGTGATCGGCGCCGCGGTGGAGCGCGGCATCGAACGCATCGTCTACGTCTCGAGCCTGGCGATCTTCTTCCGGCCGGGCTGCCCGCCCCTGCACACCGGGATGTCCATTCCGCCGGCGTCCACAGCCTACGGCGAGTCGAAGACCCGCGCCGAGATCCAGGTCCGTACGCTCCAGGCCCGGGGGGCGCCGATTCACGTGACCTATCCCGTGGGCATCATTGGACCGGACGATCCCGACATGAGCGACGCGAACCACGCGGTCTACTCCTGGTTCCGGGACCTGACCGTCCGCACTTCCAGCGGCTTCCAGATCGTGGACGTGCGTGACGTCGCCGACCTGCACTGCCGGCTCCTCGAGCACGAAGGCCCGCCGGGTCGCTTCGCCGCAGCCGGCGAGACCGTGGCCTGGAACGACATGCCCGACTTCATCGAGTCGATCACCGGCACCCGACTCCGCTACCTGACGATCCCGGGGCCCCTGCTGCGCGCTCTGGGCCGCGTGGGCGACGCCGTCAAGCGCTTCCGGGACTTCAGCTTCCCGCTCACCCACGAGTCGATGACCTTCGCGACCCAGTGGCCGGGGACCGAACGGCCCGAGGCCAGCGAGGCCCTGGGCTTGCGCTGGCGACCGGCCCGGGAGACCTACGAGGACACGCTGCGTTGGATGTATTGCGCGGGCCACCTAACAGCCGAGCAGGTCGGGCGGCTGGCCGACTGATCCGGGTTTCGGGGAAAGGCCCGACGCCTCCTCCGGCAGCCGCCCCACTCCACCGCGCGTTTTCCTCCGGGTTCTCCGGATCGACGGCTTGCTCCGTCAAGGAGGTCTCGGAGTGCGCCGAAGACGGCCGAGGGGAGACCGGCCAGGTGGAGGATCACACCAGGAAGCGCCCGCGGGTGCTCGTCGTCGATGACGACCCGGGGGTCTGTCGGACCCTTGAGAGGGCCCTCGAACGCGACGGCCTCGAGGCCCAGATCGCGAGAGACGGGGAGTCGGCGTTGCGCGCCTTCGACGAGCGGCCGCCCCAGCTCGTGCTCCTCGACGTCCAGATGCCGGGCCCCTCGGGCTTCGACGTCTGCGGGACCATCCGCGCCCGCCCAGGCGGAGCCGAGCTGCCGATCGTCATGATGACCGGCATGGAGGACATCCAGTCGATCCAGCGTGCCTACGAAGCGGGCGCCACCGACTTCGTGACCAAGCCGATCCAGTACCTCGTGCTCTCCCACCGGCTCCGCTACCTGCTGCGCGCCGGCTCCACCCTGCACCTGCTGCGGGAAGCTCAGGACCGGGTGATCGACCAGCAGCGCCTCGCCCAGATCGGAAGCTGGGAGCTCGATCTCGAGACCGGGCGCTTCCACGGGTCGGACGTGCTCTGGGAGATCCACGGCATCCCGCGACCGGATGCCAGCTCGGGCATGCGGGTGCTCGCCGACTCAATCCACCCGAGCGACCGCGAACGGGTACAGGAAGCGATCCGGCGCTGTCGCGAACAGGGGGGCGTGGTGCGCTTCGACCAGCGCATGCGACGCGTCGACGGCTCCGAACGCATCCTCCACTGCCAGGTGCGGCTCGGCTTCGACCCGGAAGGCGTGCCGGAGCGCCTGGAGGGCGTGGCCCAGGACCTCACCGAGCGACGGCGCACGGAGCAGCAGATCCGCTTCCTGTCTTCCCACGACGCGCTCACCAGCCTGGGCAATCGACGTCTGTTTCGCGAACGCCTCGATCTCGCGCTTCGGCAGGCGCGCCAGGGCGGCTGGAAGGCCGGCATCCTCTACCTTGACCTGGACCACTTCAAGCGCATCAACGAGACCTTCGGCCACTCGGTGGGGGACTCGCTCCTCGCGGAGGTGGCCAACCGTCTGGTGATGAGCGTGCGCGGCGCCGACCTGGTGACCCGCGACGACGACTCGGCGATCTCCCGCCTTGGCGGTGACGAGTTCTCCATCCTGCTGCCGCGGGTGCGGGACGCCGAGAGCCTCGCCACCGTCGCCCGCCGGATCCTGCGCGCGCTCGCCCGCCCCTTCTCCCTGGAGGGCCACGAGGTGGTCGTCGGGGGCAGCGTCGGCATCACGGTCTTTCCCAGCGACGGCGACGATCCGGAGACGCTGCTCCGCAACGCGGACACCGCCATGTACGCGGCGAAGGAGCAGGGGCGCAACACCTATCAGTTCTACGCGGAGCGGATGAACGAGCTCTCCCTGCGACGCCTGATCCTCGAGGGCAAGCTGCGCCGGGCCCTGGAAGAGGGGCAATTCGAGCTCTACTACCAGCCGAAGGTGAGCCTCGCCTCCGGCCGGATCGAAGGCTGCGAGGCCCTGGTGCGTTGGCACGAACCGGAGCTCGGCATGGTCGGTCCCGGCGACTTCATCCCGGTCGCCGAGGAGACGGGCCTGATCGTCGGGCTCGGCGAATGGGTCCTGGAGGAGGCGTGCCGGCAAGCCGCCGATTGGAGCCGCCGGGGCGTCTGCGAGGTGCCCGTGGCCGTCAACCTCTCGCCCGAGCAGTTCCGCAGGCCCGGCCTCGCGCGGCGCGTGGCCCGTGTCGTCCAGGAGGCGGGAATTCCCCCGGAGCGACTGGAGCTGGAGATCACGGAGGGGGTCATGCTCCACGACACGGAGCAGGTGATCCGGGAGCTGGACGAGATGCGCGCCCTCGGCATGCGGATCGCCCTCGACGACTTCGGGACCGGCTACTCGTCGCTCTCCTACGTGCGCCGCCTGCCCGTCGATACCCTCAAGATCGACCGCACCTTCATCATGGACATCGACGAGGACCCGGAAGACGCCGCCCTGACCCGGGCGATCATCGCCCTCGGGCACGTGCTGGGCCTGCGCAGCGTCGCGGAGGGCGTCGAGACCGAAGCCCAGCGCGCCCGGCTCGCCAGCTGGAGCTGCGACCAGATGCAGGGCTTCCTCTTCAGCCGCCCGCTCCCGGCAGCGGAGCTCGAGGCCTTGTGGCGGAGCGAGGAGACCTAACGTCGGCGCTCGAGCGTGCGCAGGCGAAGGCGGAGGGCATGGGCGCGACGGGGATCGGCGTCGGCGTCCAACACCTCCAGGGCACGGGCCACCGCCCGGGCCGCCTCCGCGCGCCGGCCCACGGCCTCGAGGGCGTCGGCCAGGGTCTCGTGGGCGAAGGGGTCCGCCGGGTCGAGGGCCGCCGCCCTCTGCGCCGCCTCCAGGCCCTCCCGGCGGGCCTGCGCCCCCCGCCCGGCCGCCGCGAGCGCCCGCGAGAGGTTCAGGAGCGTGGGGACGTCGTCCGGTGCGATCGCCAGGGCCTCTCGCAGCGGCGAGAGAGCCGCCCGCGCCTCGCCCTCCGCGAGCAGGGCGGCACCGAGCCGCTCCTGGGCGCGCAGGTTGGGGCCGGTCACAGCGACGGTGTGCGCGAAGAGACTGCGGCTGTCCCGCCAGTGGGCGAGCTGGCTGCGGGTCGCCAGGCCCAGGCCGAGGAGACCGGCGAGGGCCAGGGCCCCGAGGGCGCGGCCCAGGGGGCGCGCCATCAGGCCGGGCGGCACGCTCCAGGCCACCACGATCGTCAGCCCCGGGGTCGCGAGATAGGTGTAGCGATCGGCCATGGCCTGGGAGCCCACCTGCACCAGCCCGATCATGGGAACGAGCGTGCCGAGGAACCAGAGCCATCCCACCGCCCAGTAGGGCCGCGTGTCGAGGCGCCGGGTGACCGCGATGGTGAGCGCGAGCAGGACCACCAGGCTCGGGATCACTCGCAGCGCGCCGAGCTCGCCATGGGGGTAGTAGACGGCGAGGTCGCGCGGCCACAGGAAGTGGCCCAGGTAGCCCGCGTAGGCGACCGGAACGTTCAGCAGGCGTTGGACGATCGACAGCTGCTCGGCCGAGGCGACGGCACCGGCGCCGCGCTGGGCCACGAAGGTGATCGCGGAGACGAGCGCGACCAGAACGAAGAGCGGGACCTTCTCGACGACGCATCGACGCAGCCGCTCCGGGTCGATGCGCCCCGGGGCGTCGGGGGCGACCAGCCGCCCGAGGGGCCAGAGGTCGAGGAGGAGCAGGACGAAGGGCAGCGTGACGTAGCTCGGCTTCGACATCAGTCCGGCGACCACGCACAGGCCGAGCCCGCCGAGGCGCTTTCGCCCGAGCCCGCCCTGCTCGGCCGCTCCCCGGGTGAACGCCCCTGCATAGATCCACAGGGCGAGCATCCAGAAGAGCCCCGCCAGCAGCGCCCGCCGCTGGGCGGCCCACGCCACCACCTCCACCTGGAGCGGGTGCAGCGCGAAGACCGCGGCCACCAGGGCGCTGCGCCAGCGGTCGCCGGTGAGCCGCCGAAGCGCCGCGAAGGCCCCGGCCGTGCACAGCGCGTGCAGCAGCAGGTTGGTGGCATGGACGCCGCGGGAGGAGAGGCCGTGGAGCTCCGCATCGACCAGGTAGGAGAGCCAGGTCAGGGGGAACCAGTTGCCGCCGAAGTCGGTCGTGAAGGCCCAGCGAACGGCGCCGAGAGAGAGCCCACCCGCGAGCGCGGGGTTCTCCGAGACGTAGTAGTCGTCGTCGAAATTGAGGAAGGCGTGGCCGGTGGAGGGCTCGTAGAGCACCGCCGCCAGCAGGGCGAGGCCCGCCCCCACGACCACGTCCAAGCCCGCCCGCGTACCCATCGGCCGCAGTGTAGGCCCACCGGACGCCGGAGCGAGTCCGCGTTCCGCCCGGGGGCCGTGGCGCATCGCCACCACACGGGGTTGAATCCCGGCATGCCCGAAGTTGCCCACGATCGGACCTTCACCAACCGGGACGGGTTGGCGCTCTACTACCGCGAGTACGCGGGCCCGGGCGACGCGACCCTGCCGCCGGCGCTCTGCGTGCCGGGCCTCACCCGCAACCACCGCGACTTCGACGATCTCGCACCGCGGCTCGCCACGAAGCGCCGGGTGCTGTGCCCGGACCTCCGCGGGCGCGGGCGCTCGGCCTACGACCCCCGGCCGGAGCGCTACGTGCCGCCGACCTACGCCCAGGACCTGGTGGAGCTGCTCGACGTCGCCGGGGCACCGCGAGTTGCCGTGGTCGGAACCTCCCTCGGCGGCCTGCTGGCGATGCTACTCGCCGCGATGCATGCCGAGCGGATCGATCGGATCGTCCTCAACGACGTCGGCCCGGAGATCGACCCCAAGGGCCTGGCGCGCATCCAGGGTTACGTGGGCAAGAGCCAGCCGATCACCAGCTGGGAGGAGGCCGGCGCGGCGGCGAAGGCGATCTACGGCCTCGCGATGCCGGACCTCGACGACGAGGACTGGATCGCCCAGGCGAAGCGGGGCTCGGCCCGGGACGCGGACGGCACGATCCGCCCGGACTACGACCCGCGCATCTCCGAGGCCGCGGGAGACGCGGCCAGCGCCGCCCCGGACCTCTGGCCGATCTGGGGGGCGCTCGCCGCGATCCCGACTCTCGTCCTGCGGGGTGAGACCAGCGACATCCTCTCGGAGGCGACGCTGGATCGCATGGCGAGGGAGAAGCCGGACCTGGTGCGCGTGACGGTGCCCGGCCGGGGACACGCCCCGCTGCTCGACGAGCCGGTCAGCCGGGCGGCCCTGGAGGAATTCCTTCGTTAGGCCGGCCAGCCCTGCCGGAAGTCCCTCGTCAGGCCGGGTGATGCTCCGACTCGAAGCGCTCGGCCAGGGCGAGGAGCGCCGCGGACGGCTCCGCGCGTTCCACCGGGCGCTCCCCGGCCAGGTGCCGCAGGAGGGCCGCGGCGACCTCCTCCAGGGTCACGCCGGGGACCTCGTCCTGCACCGAGCCCGCCGCGCCGGGATCCATCGGTAGCTCCATCGCCGCGTAGATCGGCTCGAGCACCCGGCCCACCCGGGCGCCGTCGCCGACTACGACCACGCCTCCGACGTGGGCCGCGCCCTTCACGATCCGCTGTCCCACGCCCATCAGCTTGCGCTGACCCCGGGCGTTCACGCTGTGGTCGCCGGGACAGTACTCGCCGGGCACCGCGCCGATGCGTGCGTCGACACCGAGGTCGGCCAGCGCCTTCCGCACCCGGCGGGCCAGGTCTTCGAAGCGCGCGCCGATCCCCGCCCGCGCGTCCTCGGCGGGAAGGCACCAGGCGAAGGCCAGGCTCTGCCGGGTGAAGAGCGCGGCGCGGCCGCCGGCGAGTCGCACCACCGCGTCGAAGCCGGTCGTCCGCGCGGCTTCGACGGCCTTGCCGAAGCCCGGCCGGGTGCGGTCGAGCACGGAGAAGGCCACCACGTCGTCGGGGACGTAGAGTCGGAGGCTCTCGCCCTCCAGACCGGCGGCCACGCGCGTGAGCAGCGCCCGGGAGACGGCGGTATCGAAGGCGGCGCGGCCGGGAAAGCGCGCGTCGAGGACCTGGAGCGGGAGCGGCACCGCCGGAGTGTAGGCGCCCTCAGGTGCCCGGCTCGAACTCCGCCCGGGAGAGACGATCGGCCACGTGCTCGGCGAGCCCCTTCATCTCGGGGCGCTCGGCCCAGGGACCGGGGACGCGGAGCGACACGTCCGCGCGCAGGACGTCGCGGCTGGCCGGCCGCAGCAGCATCCAGTTCCAGGTGTGCAGCGTGCGGTTGCCGTCCTCCCGGGGCCCGGCGAAGGCCAGCATCACGTCGCCCGAGCCGGTGGAGGAGACCGCCAGGTCGCCCCACGCCGGCTCCAGGAAGCTGCGCGCCTGCTTGATCAGGCTGTCGTGGGCGGGCACGGCGCCGCGCACAGGATCCCGACCGACCGCGAGCCACAGCTCGACGTCCGGCACCTCCGGCAGCCGCAGCACGGTGGCGCCCTCGTCCTCGCGAGCCACCTGGAAGCGCTCGTCGAGGGAGAGCCGGAGGGAGAGATCCCCCGCGACCGGGGCCTCGGGGGTGGGAGACGTCTCCGGCGCCGGGGAGACCTCCGGCACCACCTCGACCCGGTTGCAGGCCAGGGCGAGCAGCAGGACACCAGCCGTGAGCAGCGATCGCATCATGCCCATCGTTTCGGCCGGCCTCCCTCCTGGCTGGAGCCGCGTGGGATAGAGTCCCTGCCTTCGCGAAGGAGAGCGGCATGGGACCGATGGACGGCGTTCGGGTGGTCGAAATGGGGGTCTGGGTGGCCGGACCCGCAGCGGGAGGGATCCTCGCGGACTGGGGTGCCGACGTGGTGAAGATCGAGCCCCCGGGCGTCGGCGACCCCGGCCGTCTCTTCGCCACGATGCTCGGCGGCGACCTGCCCTTCAACGCGCCCTTCGAGATGGACAACCGCAGCAAGCGCAGCGTCGTGATCGACCTGAGCACGCCCGAGGGCCGCGCCCTTGGTCTCGAGCTGGTGGACGGCGCGGACGTGTTCGTCACGAACGTGCGCCAGGCCGGCCTGGCGCGAATCGGCTTCGATCCGGAGAGCCTCATGGCTCGCAACCCGCGGCTGGTCTACGCCGCGGTCACCGGCTTCGGCCTCGAGGGCCCGGACAAGGACAAGGCGGCCTACGACATCGCCGGCTTCTGGGCGCGCTCGGGCATCGCCCACATGCTCACCCAGCCCGGCAGCCATCCGCCCTTCCAGCGCGGCGGCATGGGCGACCACAACACCGGCCTCGCGGCGGCCGGCGCCATCTCCGCGGCGCTCTTCTCCCGCGAACGCACGGGCAAGGGCCAGCTGGTCTCGACGTCCCTGCTTCGCGAGGGCGTCTACACCCTGAGCTTCGACCTGGCGACGGCCCTGCGTTTTGGGGTTGGCCTGCAGGTGGCCGACCGCACGACCATGGGCAACCCTTGCATCAACAACTACCGGGACAAGGACGGCCGCTGGTTCTGGATCGTGGGGCTCGAAGGCGATCGCCATTGGCCGCCGCTCTGCCGCGTGGCGGGCCACCCGGAGTGGGCCTCCGACCCCCGCTTCGCCACGCCGAAGGATCGCGCCGAGAACGCGGCGGCGCTGATCGGCTTGCTCGACGAGGTGTTCGCGACGAAGAGCCGCGACGAGTGGGCGGAGGTCTTCGCGACGGAGCCCGACATGTGGTGGGCCCCGGTCCAGGATCTGGAGGAGGTGATGGCCGACGAGCAGGTCCGCGCCGATGGCGGCTTCTGCGAGGTTCCGGACGGCGGCGCGACCAGCCTCTTCCCCGCGTCCCCGGTGGACTTCCACGGCACGCCCTGGGCGCCGCGCTGGATGGCGCCGGAGCACGGCCAGCACACCGAGGAGGTGCTGCGGGAGCTGGGCCGCGACGACGCGGCGATCACCGAGCTGCGGGCAACGGGGGCGATCGGCTAGGCGCCGGCGGTCAGTCGGACTCGAGGCCCGGCAGGAGCACCGATCGGTGTCGGTCCATCTCCTCGGCCATGAGCCGGTGCCCGAAGGCGGTGAGGTGCACCCGGTCCCACCACAAGAACCCCTCCGCGCGGCGGGCGACCAGCGCGGCGTGCAGGTCGAGCACCGGCACCCCGTGGCGCGCGCCGACGGCGCGCAGCACCTCGTGACGCTCGCGAAGGCCCGCCAGGCTGCGCTCGCTGCGGGCCTCGATCGTGTTGGGCTCGAGCACGAGCACGGTGCGGATGTCGCGGGCGCGATTGAAGACGACGAGCGCCTCCAGGGCCTGCTCCATGGCCTCCGGGTCGCGATCGTTGTTGCCGAGGTTCACGACCACCAGCTCGGGGGCCCAGGGGCTCCAGGTCTCGGTCCAGAGCGGCAGGATCTGGGGAGCGGTGAAGGCGGGGATGCCCGTGTTGATGCACTCCACCCGCGTCCCCGCCGCCGCGTCGGCGCTCCATCGCTGCTCGAGGTGGTGCACCCAGGTGTCCTCGGGCGTCGGCGCGCCGGAGCCCCAGGTCTGGGAGCTGCCGAGGAAGACCACCCGGCGCACGCCGGTTGGCGCGGGCTCCAGGGGGTGATCGCGCGCGAGCCGCGGAACGATCTCTCCCTCGTACTCGATGAAGTTCGCGTAGCCGGCGAAGTCCGGCGCGGCCGGGTGCAGCTTGCCCAGGTAGATCCACTCCACGCCGAGGACCAGCGCGGCGACGGCCGTCACCACGAGGTTCGTCAGCAGGAGGACGGCGTCGCTGCGGATCTCGCCGCGTTGCCGCGCCCGCCGGGAGCCGCGCCAGGCCAACGCGCCGACGCCGGCCACCAGGACGAGCGCGACGCCGCCGACCGCCGCCGCACCGCGCCGGTTCGCGAACCGCTCCTCGACCGCGGTCCCGTCGGCCAGGACGACGCGCAGGTCGTCGACCCAGGCCTTGTCGCCGGCCGTGCTGCGTAGGGCCAGGCGAACGGGAGGGTCGAACTCGCCTCCGCAGTGGCCGAGTTCCTGGCCATCGAGGGCCGCGTGGCTGCCCCGCCAGCGAAGCCGATGCCAGCCGGCGTCGAGCTGCCCCGCTTGCGTGCCGGGCAGGCCCCGGATGCGCTCGATGGCGCCGCCCGCGGCGACCCGCAGACAACCCCCGGGAAGACCGGGGCTGCGGCTGAACCGGAGCGCGTCGAAGCCCCGCTGGTCGTCGCCGAGCAGTACGCTGAAGGTCCCCTCTTCCGGGAGGCGGAAGCGCAGCTCCAGCTCCGCCGGCGCGACGGGGCGTCGCAGGCGGAGCTCGTGGTGGCCGTGCCAGACCCCGAGATCGAGGCGCTCGCGAAACAGCGCCGTGCGCGTGGTCAGGAACGAGACGGAGCCGAGGATGCCGCGTGCGAGCCCGACCTTGCCGCTCTCCCAGCGACCGTTCGCGTGCAGGGTGTTGCCGAGCTGGAGCCAGGTGCGGGAGAGCAGGCTTGCGGCCAGCAGCGCCAGGAGCCCGTTCGCGATCCACAACCCGGCGCGCCCGCCACGAGCGGGCTCAGCCACCGCGGGCTGCCACGGCGAAGCGGGCGCCGTCACCCCGGGCGGGCTCGACGCTTCCGATGCGGCGCGCGCCCTCGTCGCCGGCTGCGTGCAAGGCGGCCAGGGCCTCGTCGGCGTCACCCGCGGGCACGGCGAGCAGCAAGCCCCCGGAGGTCTGGGGGTCGAAGAGCAGCTCCGCCTCGGGCCGTCCCTTGGCGCGCGCGTCCCACGCCAGGCCGCGCCGGCCTTCGGCGTTCTGCTCGTGGAAGCTGCTGCGCACACCGGCGGCCAGCAGCGCGGTCGCGCCGGGCAGCGCGGGCAGTGCGTCGACGTCGACCGTCGCCGCCTGCTTGCCCGCGTCGAGCATCTCGGCCAGGTGTCCCGCGAGGCCGAAGCCCGACACGTCGGTGGAGGAGCGGGCGAAGCGCAGCGCGACCTCGGCCGCCGCTGCGTTGGAGCGCACCATGTGGCGGAGCGCCGCCACGAGCCACGGGCCGCGGGCGCGGCCTTGCATGTCCGCGGCGAGGACCACGCCGGTGCCGAGTGGTGCGGTCAGGAGCAGCGCGTCGCCGGGCCGGGCCGTGGACAGGGGAAGCGGCCCCGGCCCGCTGGCATCGCCGGTGACCGACAGGGCCACGAAGAGCTCGGGCCCCTGGGTCGAGTGGCCGCCGACCAGGCTCACGCCCAGCGGATCGAGCGCGGCGCGCAGGCCCGACAGGACCTGGAAGAGGGTCTCCTCGGCCCGGTCCGCGTCCTCTTCGGGAACCGTCACCAGGGCGAGGGCGTGGCGGGGCGTGCCGCCCTTCGCCTGCACGTCGCTCACCGCGTTGACGGCCGCCACCCGGCCGACCCACCACGGATCGTCGGTGAAGGCGCGGAAGCCGTCAACGGTGGCCAGCACCACGTCGCCGGCGGGCGTACGCAGGGCGGCCGCGTCGTCGGGTGCGTCGAGGCCGACCACCACCCGCTCGTCCGACGGGGCGGGCGCGAGGCGGGCCAGGGCCCTCGCAAGAGGGCTCGCGCCGACCTTCGCCGCGCATCCTCCGCAGGGCATGTCCTCCATTCCCATCTCCTCGGGCGTCGGGAACGGCGCCGCGGGCGCGCCCTCGGGACCGAGCACCTGGAAGCGCTCCATGAAGCGGCGATCGATGCGGTCCTTCCATCGCCACACCCAGGGGCCCGAGAAGGCGAAGCCCCACTTCCCGCCCAGGGCGCGCCCGCCCCCCAGGTTGAGGAGCGCGAGGAAATCGCGCTGGGGCCGGTGGGTGCGGAGCGGCCGGCCCTGCAGGGCCGCGCGCAGGTTCGCATCGAGGGTCGGGCCCGCGCGCACGGCGTGGACGCCCGCCTTCGGAACCCACGGGTGGTCGACGAAGGAGGCGCAGTCTCCGGCGGCGAAGAGCGCGTCCTCGCCTTCGACCCGGAGGTCCGACGTCACCCGAAGGAAGCCGGCCGCATCCTTCGGGAGGTGCGAGGCCGCGAGGAGCGGCACGGGCGCTGCTCCGGTGGCCCAGACCACGAGCTCCGCCGGGAGGACCTGGCCGTCCTCGAGTCGCACGCCGTCGGCCTGCACGGCGGAGACGCGAGCGCCGGTGCGCAGCTCGATACCACGAGCCACCGCCTCCTGCTCGGCACGTCGCCGCAGGCGAGCCGAGGAGCCCGGCAGCAGCGGATCGTCACTCAGGAGCTGGACCGCGGGCTCGAGCCCGGCGGCGCGGCAGCGCGCGTCCAGCGAGAAGGCCAGCTCGGTGCCCGCGGCGCCGCCACCGACGATCAGCACCCGCGGCCGGCCGACGGCGCGGAGGCGGCCCAGGACGGCGTCGACGCGGCCGACGAAGTCGGCGATCGGGCGGGTGGCGAGGGCGTGCTCGCGGACACCGGGAAGATCGGCGCCCCGCACCGTGCTGCCCACGTCCAGGCTCGCCACGTCGTAGCGGATGGGCGCGCGGCCCTCGAGCGCGATGGAACGGGTGGCGGGGTCGATCCGCGTCGCCGCTGCGAGGATCACCCGGGCCCGGGCGCGCCGGGCCAGGGGGACGACGTCGATCTCCGCTTCGGCGGCGCCGTAGTCGCCGGCGACAACGCCGGGAACCATGCCGGAGTAGAGCGCGACCGGCCGGTCGAGCACGACGCTGAGCCGCACGTCGGGAAGCGGGTCCATCATCCAGCGACGCAGGACCTGGACGTGGGCGTGGCCGCCGCCGACCAGCATGAGGTCGGCACGGGGCGTAGCGTTCATCGAAGGCGGCCGTCCTCGGGCATCGGGCAAGGGGTAGCGCATTGGACGCCCCGCGAGGGTCGAGTAGCCTGGGCGCCCCCCTTGGAGGAGCATTCGCGCCGATGGATCCCCGAACTCCGGTCCTTGTGGGTGCGGCTGCGGTGATGCAGCGGGAGGACGATCCCTCGCGCGCCCGAGAGCCCCTCGACCTGATGGAGCGGGCGATCCGCGCCGCCGCCGACGATGCGGGCAGCGTCGCGCTGCTGGAGCGGGCCGGGTGGATCGGCACGCCGCGCGGGTTCTGGGACTACGCGGATCCGGGAAGAGCCCTCGCCGAGCGCGTCGGCGCGACGAGCGCCGGCTCGATGCTGGCGGAGATCGGCGTGCTGCAGACGACGCTCTTCGGGGCCGCGGGACGGGACATCGCCCGGGGCCGCGCCGACGTGTGCATCGTCACCGGGGGCGAGGCGAAGTACCGGAGCCTCCGGGCGCAGATCGGCGGCGGCGAGGCGGGGCTGTCGCCGGCTCCCGGCGTGCCCGACACCGTGCTGCGTCCCCAGGACGACATCATGCACCCGCTCGAGCTGCAGCACGGGCTCGCGATGCCGGTGAAGCAGTACGCGATGATCGAGAACGCCCTGCGCATCGCCGAGGGGCAGCGCGTCGATGCGCACCGGGACGAGGTCGCGACGATCTGGGCGGGCATGAGCGAGGTCGCGGCAAAGAACCCGGATGCCTGGGTGCGCGGCGCCCTCTCCCCCGCGGAGGTGCGCGGGGCGGGGGGGCGCAACCGGATGCTCGCCTTCCCCTACACCAAGCTCCACAACTCCCAGTGGAATGTCGACCAGGCCGCGGCGTTGATCCTCTGCGCCGCCGAGACCGCCTCCGCCCTGGGCATCCCGGAGGAGCGCCAGGTGGTGCTGCGCGGCGTCGCAGACTCGAACTTCATGCTCCCGCTGTGCGAGCGCGAGGCGCTGCACCGCTCGGCGGGGTTCGCGGCGGCCGGTAGGGCCGTGCTGGAGAGTGCGGCCTTGTCGGCGGGCCAGATCGACCACCGGGAGCTCTACAGCTGCTTCCCCAGCGCCGTGCGGGTGCAGCAACGGGAGCTCGGTGTGCCGCGGGAGCTGCCGGTCACGGTCACCGGCGGCATGACCTTCGCCGGGGGTCCGCTGAACAACTTCGTGCTGCAGGCGGCGGTGAAGATGGCCCAGGTGCTGCGGGCCGATCCGGGCTCCCTCGGAATGGTGAACGCCGTGAGCGGTATCCTCACCAAGCAAGGCGTGAGCCTGTGGTCCACAGCGGCGGGGCCGCCGTTCGTCTTCCACGACGTGAGCGTCGAGGCCGAAGCCGGGACGCCGCGGGTGGAGCTCGTGGCGGGGGTCGACGCCGACGCGACGATCTGCACCTACACGGTCGAGTACGACGGCGATGCGCCGAGCCGCGGCGTCGCCCTGTGCGAGCTCGAGCCCGGCCGCCGCACCCTCGCCACCACCCCCGACCGGGAGCTGACTGCCGCCCTCACCACCACCGACCTCGGCAGCCGCACCGTCCGCATCCACGCCGACGGAACCTTCACAACTTAACAAACGGAACCGGCCCCTAACTTAACGCGGGGTGTACCAGATGGGGGAGGTCCAGGCGCGTTCCTGGAGCTTGGGGCGGTGCTGGTCGGAGCAGCAGGGGGCGAGGGCGTCGGGGATGGACGCGGGGTCGGCGCAGTCGACGCCGGCGGCGTTGCAGACGTACTGGCTCCAGCGGCAGGTCGGATCTTCGAGCACGCGGGCGTAGTAGAAGGCGCCCTGGGCCGGGTCGAAATCGGGGTCGGTCCAGACGCTGCACAGGGTGTCGGAGCCGGCGCTGCCGGTGGGCTGGCAGGTGGCCAGGTCCACGTCGGCCCCGCCCTCCCCGCCCGCGACCAGCACCACCTTCTCGTGGGCCTCGTCGCCCTCCACCCATCCCTTGACGATCTGGATGCGCTCCAGGGGGCGCGCAGCGGAGGCGGCGTCGCGCATCGCCCAGACGGCCAGGGTCGGCGCGCCGGCGCCGTCAGGGCGCTCCGGAAGGTCGGCCCCCATCGGGACGCCGTCGGCGTAGCCCCGGGCCACGAAGTCCTCCCGCTCGCAGAGGTCGGCGGGATAGTCCCAGCCGCCGAAGAAGCGCACCTGCGGACGCGTCCCGCTGGTGGCGTAGGCCTCGCGGCGCTGCATCGCGGAGAAGAGCGCGTCGCGGCTGTTCTCCGCGGCCCAGAGCACCGCCAGGCCGCCGGGCCCGAACTCGAAATCGTCCGGGAAGCCGTAGGACGCCGCCTCGTGGGCGCCGATCCCGGCGCCCCCGTGACCGGGGTGACCTTCCTCTGCCACCTGGCCGGGCGCCGCGATGTGCGAATCGGTGCTGCCGATGAAGCCGAACTGGAAGGGGTTGGCACCGTGCCGGCGGGCGACGAGCAGGCCCTGCTTGAGTGCGTCCCGCGCGAAGTTGCTCGCGGCGGGCACCTGCTCCGAGACGAACATCGACATCTTCGCCCCGAAGCGGTCGTAGGGCAGCTTCTCGAAGCCGCAGGCCTCATCGTCGGTCCAGCCTGCGGCGATATCGCACTCGCTCTCGCCCTTGTGCTGCACCAGCTCGACCAGGGGCTCCCAGCGCGAGCGCCGCCGCGCCTCGTCGACGCCGATCTCCATGCCTTCGTCCTCGGGCGAGGTGATGCCCGCGGACTGGAAGATCAGCCCGCCGGAGATGTTCGAGTTGTGGGGAATGGTGAGCGCATCGCAGCCCGGCTTCCCCTCCACGCACTCGGCCTGGAGCCGATCCCACAGATCGAGGGCCGACGGTGTGTCCACCCAGCTGACCGGCATGTCCGGGACCTTCTCGTTGCGGAAGATCACGTTGCGGTGGAGGTTCTGACCCTCCCCCACCGTGCCCGTCCACTCGTAGCCGACGAAGCTGGTGAACGAGCAGGCCGCGGTTCGGTCGTAGGCTTCTTCCGCGGCGTCCCGGATCTCGCCCCAGACGATGCCGCGCTGCTCGGCGCAGCGGGCGCCGTCGTCCCCGCACAGGCCCCAGCGCGTCTTCGCGACCAGGGTTCGGCTCGCGATCAGGAGACGCGCGAGGGAGGGGAGGTTCCGGTGGGCGATGCAGGCCGGGTGCCAGTAGCCGTCCATCCCCTCGGTCATGCACACGCGCACCGTGCCGAGCAGCTCCGAGTGGTCGCTCAGCGCGGTCCAGTCGAGGGGCCGATCGAGCTGGATCGTCCGTGTCGCCTCCCCGCGCTCGTCGTAGGGCTGGATGCCCATCGGCTCGCCCCTGGCGAAGCGGTAGGCGTCCCGCGGCGTGTTGCGGGTGTCCTGGGTGCTGGCGTCGAAGGAGTAGGCGGTGTGCACGTGGGTGTCGCCGAAGAAGGGCCGGCGCAGCGGATCGTGCTGGGCGCAAGCCTCTCGGTGTTCCGTGCGCTCGAAGGCCGCGCCGGAAGTGGCGAGCAGCACGACCATGGAGGCGGCCATGATCCCGCGCATCAGGCGCCCTCGCGGATCATCGTCACCGCGGCGTCGGCGAGCCCGTCCACCTGGGCGCGGAACGCATCCGTGTCGGCGCCGCTCCCCATCACGCCCTTCAGGTAGCGGGCGAGGACGCCCTCGACGATCGCCGCCAGGCGCCAGTACTGGAACGCCCGGTAGTAGCTCACCTGGGAGACGTCGCGGCCCGTCCGCTCGGTGTAGCGGGCGAGGAACTCGGCGCGGGTCGGAAAGCCGCCGCAGGCGGTGGGCGAGATCGCCGCGCCGCGGGCCGTCGGCCCCTCGTCCCCGGGCTCGGCCCAGTTGTTCATGATGTAGCCGACGTCGGCCATGGGATCGCCGAGGGTGCAGAGCTCCCAGTCGAGCACCGCCGCCACCTGCCCTTCGGCCCGGGAGAGCATGTTGCCGAGGCGGTAGTCGCCGTGGACGATTCCGGCGCCCACCTGCTCGGGCATCCGCGCCTCGAGGGCCAGGGCCACCTCCTCCATGGGCGGGAGCTCCCGGGTCTTCGTCTTCTCCCACTGGGTGCGCCAGCGCTTGATCTGGCGCGCCAGGTAGCTCTCCTTGCGCCCCAGGTCGCCGAGGCCGATCGCGTCGGGATCCAGGGCGTGGAGGTCCGTCAGCACCTCGATCACGTGCTCCCCGAGTCGCCGGCGGGCGGGCTCGTCCAGGATCTGCGCCGCCTGGCGCGCATCGGTGAGGACGTGCCCTTCGACGAAGGCCATCACGTAGAAGGGCGCGTCGTTGACGCTCTCGTCCTCGCAGAGGCCCAGGGCCGGAGGCACCGGCACCGACGTGGGGCCGACCGCCGAAATGATCCTGTGCTCGCGGGTCATGTCGTGGGCGGTCGCGATGACGGCGCCGAGGGGCGGACGGCGCAGCACGTAGGCCCGCCCCGCAGCGTCCAGGACCTTGTAGGTGAGGTTCGAGTGGCCGCCGGTGATCAGCGAGAAGGAGAGCGGCGGCTTCACGTCGGGGACGTGGCTCTCGAACCAGGCGGTCACGTTCTCGGCGTGGATGCCCTTCACGGGTTCCGGATCCGTCATGGCGCCGACGCTAGCTCGAAGGCTTCTCCCCCGCGAAGAACGCCCGCGGATTGTCCACCAGAAGCCGCTCGATCTGGGCCTTGCTCGCCCCGCCCTCGCGAAGCTGCGGAACGATCCGCTCGAAGAAGTGGCTGGGGTTCCAGACCCGGGTCGCCTCCGCGTACATCTCCGGCGGGAAGGGCTGACCGCGCCAGCACCAAACCGAGTCGTGGGACACCACCACGTGCCCCTCGGCGCCGGCCTCGAGCAGCTTCAGCAGCGCGCCGACGCGCTCGGCATCCGGGTGGATCATCTCGATGCCGAAGCGGTCGAAGCCCAGGTAGGAGCCGCCGCGCACGAGCTTCATGTGATAGTCGTGGTCTGCCGTTCCGCAGGAATGCCCGATGATGATCCGGTGGGGCGGCACTCCGTTCTCGGTGAGGATGCGCTGCTGCTCATCGCCCATCGTCCCGGCGTCCGTGTGGGTCGTGATCGGCGCGCCGGTCGCCACCGAAGCCTTCGCGGCCGCCGTGAGCACCTGCTCCTCGTACTCGGTCACCTTCCCCGGCCCGGTCGCGACCTTGATGATCCCGGCCCGCACCCCGGTCTCGCCGATGCCCTCGGTGAGCTCCTTCTCGAAGAGCTCCGCCATCATGTCGACGACCGGCCCGAAGTTCGAGCGGAAATGCCAGTACGGCACGCCGCCCTCGCTCTGCTTGTAGAGCCCGGTGGCGCAGATGATCTGGAAGCCGGTGCGCGACGCCATCTCCGCCATGAACTCGACGTCGCGCCCCAGATCCGCCGGACACGGGTCGAGCAGCGACACCACCCCGTGATCGCGGATCTCGGCGACGCGGTCGGTCACTGCCGCCCGCATCTCGTCCCGGCTCGGCCCGGGATGGATCGTGTCCGATTCCCAGCCCGGGTAGCCGATCAGCAGGTGCTCGTGCATGAGCGTCCGCCCCAGCTCCTCGGGTGAGATGGGGCCGGTGACGGTCTGGATCTCCTGGGCCATGGCGCTTCCTCCGCCGCTCAGGGTACCCCGGAACGCGGCGCCAGGTGCTCCTCGAAGAAGGCCGCCAGCCGGGTGTAGAAGCGGATGCGGTTGGACTCGAGGAGGAGACGATCGGTCTCGTTCTCGAACTCCAGGTGATCGACGACGGCGCCGGCTGCGCGGAGCGCGCGGGCCATGTCGCGAGAGTGGCGGGGGTGGACACGCGAGTCGTCCGCACCGTGGCCGAGCAGGACCGGCACCTGGACTTCGGCGACCCGCCGCAGCGGCGAGTGGTTGCGAAGGAACTCGCGGTCGTCCCTTCCCTCCCCGACCAGGGCGCCGTGCCATTCGTGCCGGAACTCGTACCACTGGTCGTCCCCTACGAGCGTTTCCAGGTCCGAGACCCCACCGAGGCTCGCTCCAGCGCGGTACTGATGCGGCGTCTTCACGAGGCCGAACAGGGCAACGTGGCCTCCGAAGCCCTCGCCAAAGATGCCTACGCGATCCGGGTCCGCGACGCCGCGGTCGATCAGATGCCGGACGCCGTCCGTGACGTCGTCCTGGATGCGGCGACCCCACTCCCTGCGGCCCGCGTGGGCAAACACGCGTCCGAAGCCCTGCGATCCCCGATAGTTGACCTGGAGAACGGCGAACCCGCGGCTTGCGAGGAGCTGGACCACGGGGTCCCAACGGATCCACTCGCGGCTCCAGGGATCCGCCCACGGGAACCCCTTGGGCCCGCCGTGGAGCACGACGACCAACGGAAGACCCGAGCTCCCGTGGCCCGTCGGGAGGGTCAGATAGGCCCGGATCGAGAGGCCGTCCGTCGCTTCGTAGTCGATCCGGCGCGTGGGAGAGAGGCGGTCGTCCGGCACGTCCGGCCAGGGTTCGGTAAGTGGCTCGAGCCGCCGTCGGGCCCGGTCGAACGTGTAGTACATCGGCGGTCGCGTGGGTCCCCCGACCCAAGCCAGCCACACCGCAGCGTCCGTGGTCACGTCGATCCAGAAGATTTCGACGTCCTCGTCACCGAACGCTCGGCGTACGGCCCGGTGGATCCGCCCGAACTCCTCATCGAGCGGCTCGATTCGGGCCCTGTCGCCGATGAAGCGCACACCCAGCAGCCGCTCCCGGCTCCGATCGAAGGCGAGCGATCCTGCATCCACCTCGGGATGGGAGAACAGGCGCCGGCCGATCTCGCCGGTCGAGATCGACATCTGGTGGACCGCCACCCGACCCTCGGTCGACCTCCCGACGAAGATGCGATCGGGGTCGCTGGACGAGAAACCGAGGAGGCGCAGTCCTTCCTCTTCGATCGCACGGTGCCGACCGATCTCGACGAAGTCCTCCTCGACCGAGCGGCGGACCCATAGGAAGGACTCCTGGTCTTCGCCCCCTCGGCCCGCGCGGACCCCTCCGGCCGCATCCACGAACCACTCGAAGATCGGTCGCTTCGCGACCTGGCGCATGGTGAGAGCGCCTGTCCGGACGTTCATGGCGCGGATACTCCGGTAGCGGGAATACGGGTCCCGGTACTGCATCAGCACGTGCTCGGGATCGTGCGGAAGCAGATGCACGACGCCGTCCTGGAGAAAGGCCTGCAGCTCCTCCTGTCCGTGGAGCGGCCAGCGCTTGCCGAGCCAGTCGAAGTCGCTGCCGTCGGCGTCGATTCCGAACAGCCGAGTGGAGCGGCTGCGCATGCCGACGGAGGCCAGATTGCGAGTCTCCGCACTCAACAGGAGACGCTCGCCGTTCGCCCATTCCAGCCAGCGGAACCGGTAGGCCGGGTCCGTGAGCTTCGCGATGGGCCGGAGCTTGCCGCCTGCAGCGTCCCGCACGAGCAGGAACTGGTCGTCCCCCTTCGAGTGCAGGAGCGCGACCTTCTTGCCATCCGGCGAGAAACGCGGCGAGGAGAAGACCGGATTCGAGAACAGGGCCTCGACGGAGATCGGCTCGGGGCGCTCGGCCGCCGCTCCGGCGGCGAGGAGAATCAGGCTGAGCGCGGCGAGCGGGCGAACCAGCACCCCGCCGAACCTAACACGCCCCGGCGAGCTCCCGCACCAGCTCCGCCAGCTCGCCGCTCCCGACGAGGCCCCGCAACGGGTGATCGTCGTCGCGCTCGACGAGGCGGACGAGTCCGGGCGTGCCGGAGCGCGCGAGGACGCGGCTGTCTTCCGGGTCGATCAGGTCGTCCCGCAGGCCGTGGACGATCCAGATCGGAACGCCTTCCGGCAGCTCGGCGGGCAGACCGCGCCGGAGCGCAGCCTGGGCCAGGAGCAGAGTCGGCCCCGCCCAGAGGCCACGTTGGAGCAGCGCCACGGCGACGGCTCCACCGAAGGACGAACCGACCAGCACGTCCGGCCGGAAGCTCGCGACGACTTCGGACTGCTGCACCACGCAGCCCTCGAAATCGCTCGTGTCCATGGCCGGCGTGAGCGCTTCGAAGTGCTCCGCGAGGAGCGTCGCCTTCGCGCTCTGCGGGCTGCTCTCGAGACCGTGGACGAAGAGGACTCTCACTCCGGCGTGACGTACGCCGCCGTGATCCCCCCGTCGACGAGGAAGGTCGAGCCGGTCACGAACGACGATTCGTCGGAGGCCAGGAACACCACCGCCCGCGCGATCTCCTCCGCCTCGCCGAAGCGCCCCATCGGGATGTGGACGAGGCGGCGGTTCCGCTTCTCGTCCGTGTCGAGGTACTTCATCAGCAGCTCGGTGCGCAGCGGGCCCGGGCAGAGCGCGTTCACCCGGATGCCCTCCCGGGCGTGGATCACCGCGAGCTCCCGGGAGAGGGCCAGCACGCCGCCCTTGCTGGCGGTGTAGGCGAGCTGCGGCGTGGCGGCGCCGAGCACGGCGACGAAGGAGGCGGTGTTGATCACCGAGCCGCCCCCGGCCCGCCGCAGCGCCGGGATGCCGTACTTGCAGCCGAGGAAGACGCCCTTCAGGTTGACGTTCATCGTGAGATCGAAGACGGCCTCGTCGGTGCTCTCGGCGTCGCCGTCGTCGATGTGGGAGATACCGGCGTTGTTGAAGAGCACGTGCAGCGCGCCGAAGGAGCGCTCGGTGGCGGCGACCATGCGCTCGCAGTCGGTCGCCTTCGACACGTCGGCCTGCACGAAGAGCGCCTCGGCGCCGTCCCCGCGCAGGCGCTCGGCGGCTGCGCCGCCCTCCTCCTGGTCCAGGTCGGCGAGCACCAGGCGGGCCCCCTCGGCGGCGAAGGCGCGGGCGGTCTCGAAGCCGATCCCCCGCGCCGCACCCGTGACGAGCGCGACCTTCTCCGTCAGCCGATCCGCCACCGCTCAGCCGCCGATCCGGTACATCTCGATGCGCTCACCGGCCTTCCGGGGCCCGGCCTTCTCCGAGCGCTCCTCGGAGTAGCGGTCGGTCCGGGCCCGCCAGGTGCCGGTGATCAGATCGCGCAGGGTGGCGTCGCTGACGCCGGCGCGCAGCGGGCCCTTCAGATCGCGCCCGCCCCGGGCGAAGAGACAGGTGACGAGCTCGCCCTCCGCCGAGAGGCGCGCGCGGGTGCAATCGCCGCAGAAGGGTTGGGTGACCGAGGCGATCACGCCGATCTCGCCACCGCCGTCCCGGTAGCGCCAGCGCCGCGCCACCTCGCCCGGGTAGTTCGGCTCGGCGGGCTCGAGGGGCAGCTCGGCGTCGACGCGCTCGACGATCTCCCGGGCCGACTCCACCTCCTCGAGCTGCCAGGCGTTCATGGTGCCGACGTCCATGAACTCGATGAAGCGCACGATGTGTCCGCTGCCGTGGAAGTGGCGCGCCAGGGCCACGACGTCGTCCTCGTTCGCGCCGCGCCGCACGACGCAGTTGATCTTGATCGGGCCGAGGCCCGCCGCCTCGGCGGCGGCGATGCCCGCGAGCACCTGCTCCGGCGTGCCGCGTCCGCCACTCATGCGCTGGAACACCTCGGTGCGCAGCGAGTCGAGGCTGATCGTCACCCGCTGGAGACCCGCCTCAGCCAGTGCCGCGGCGTGGTCGGGAAGCAGCACGCCGTTGGTGGTGAGCGCCAGGTCCTCCACGCCGGGGATCGCGGCGAGCCCGGCGACCAGCTCGCTCAGGTTGGAGCGCACCAGCGGCTCACCGCCGGTGATGCGCAGCTTCGCCGCGCCCAGCCCCACGGCCAGGCGCGCGACGCGCAGGATCTCCTCGAAGCGCAGGATGTCCGGCCGCGGAAGGAAGCGGTAGTCCTCGCCGAACACCTCGGCGGGCATGCAGTAGGGGCAGCGGAAGTTGCAGCGATCCGTGACCGAGATGCGCAGGTCGCGGAGCATCCGCCCGCGCGTGTCGCGAAGCCCCTCTCCGCCATGGCCGCCCTGGCCGCTCAGTCGGCGTAGCCCCACTTCTGCTTGTTCGCGGCGACGTCCTCGGTGGAGGGCGTCGGCTTCTCGGTGACCTCGGGCACCGCGAAGGTGTCCTTGTCGTCGACGATCTTCGCGTTGAGCGCGGTGTCCTCCGCGAACACCTCGGGCACGCGCTCGTCCTCGAAGATCGCCTCCCACGGACACTCGGGCTCGCACACGCCGCAATCGATGCACTCTTCCGGGTCGATGAAGAGCTGGTTCGGGAAGGTGGTCTTGTCGTCTCCCGTGTACTCGTAGATGCAGTCGACGGGGCAGACCTCGACACAGGCCTGATCCACGCAATCCCGACAAAGACGGGTCACTACCCAGGGCATCGTCTCTCCTCAGATGGGCCGCCCGGCCTTCTCTCACCGGGCGGCGGGATCCTAACCCCTCGTGGCGGCTTGGGGAAGGAATCTTGACTGATTGGTCGCGTATTTCTACCCTGCCCGCCTCGTCCGGATCTTCCCAAGGAGGCCGCCATGAGCGACGCCGCCCGCGATCGCATTCAGAGCCTGGTGGACGGAGAACCCGTCGTCCTGTTCATGAAGGGCAACCGCCAGATGCCCCAGTGCGGCTTCTCGGCCCAGGTGGTGCAGATCCTGGACACGCTGGTGCCCGACTACACCACCGTGAACGTGCTCGAGGATCCCGAGATCCGGCAGGGCATCAAGGACTTCTCGAACTGGCCCACGATCCCCCAGCTCTACGTGCGTGGCGAGTTCGTGGGCGGCTGCGACATCATCAAGGAGATGTACCAGTCCGGTGAGCTCCAGCCGCAGCTGCGCGGCGACGGCTGAGCCCGCCGCGAGGATCCGATCCTTGGATCCCCAGCCTGCCGCACCCGCCGTCTTCGACGTCGGCGACGAGGGCTTCGTCGCCGAGGTGCTGGAGGCGTCCCACCAGGTCCCGATCGTCGCGGACTTCTGGGCTCCCTGGTGCGGGCCGTGCAAGGCCCTGGGACCGATCCTCGAGCGATTGGCACGGGAGTCCGGCGGCGCGTTCCGCCTCGCCCGGGTGAACGTGGATGAGGCGCCCCAGGTCGCCGCGCAGGTGCAGGCCCGCAGCATCCCGCTGGTCGTGGGCTTCCGGGACGGGCGGGCCGTCGCCGAGTTCGTCGGCGCCCAGCCCGAGAGCGCCGTGCGCCAGTTCCTGGAGCAGCTCCTCCCCAGCGAGGCGGACCAGCTCGCCGACGAGGGGCGCGACCTCCTCACCGGCGCCCAGCCGGGGGCCGCCGAGCAGCGGTTCCTCCTTGCCCTGGAGGCGGAGGACCGCCACCCCCGCGCGCTCCTCGGCCTGGCCCAGGTGCTCGCCGGGCGGAGTGACACCGAGGCCGCCCTGGAGGCCCTGGAGCGCATCACCCTGGCGCCCCCGGAGGTCGAGCAGGCCGCCGAGCGGCTGGCCGCCCAGATCCGCACCCAGGCCCAGGCTCCCACCGCCGACCCCGCCTCGACCGGGGCCCTGCGCATCGCCGTCGAGGCGAACCCGGACGACCTGGCCGCCCGCCTCGACCTGGGCCGCGCCCTCGCCGCGGCCCGCGACTACGAAGCTGCCCTCGCCGAGCTGCTCGAGCTCGTCCAGCGCGACAAGGACTTCGCCGACCAGGCCGCCCGCAAGGCCATGCTCGATCTCTTCGAGCTGCTCGGCGGCGACCACGATCTCACCCAGCACTACCGCACCGAGCTGGGCCGCGCCCTCTTCCGGTAGGCGGCGCCGGCGACGTTCCGGAGCGCGACACCGAGGTTGCAGGAACGTTCCCACCGTTGCGTCGCAGCCCGGCCTCGTGTCAGCGCGATACCCTCCTCGGATGCATCGGGGCTCCATCGTCCAGCCGACCTACCGCATCCGGGGCGGCGTGCCGGTGGTGCAGCTGTACGGGCGGCTGGAGAGTGGCGAGCCGTTCCTGGTCGAGGACGATCGGTTCCGTCCCTACCTGTTCGCGCCGCCCGCCGCGCGGGAGGAGCTGGCCCAGCGGAAGGGCGTGCGGATCACCGAGACCGAGCTGCACGACCTGGCGGGCCAGCCGGTCGTGCGCATCGAGGTGGCGACGCCGGGGGACGTGCCGCCGATCCGCGACCGTCTCCAGGGCCGGGGCATCGCGCCGCTCGAATCGGACATCCGCTTCCCCTACCGCTACCTGATCGACCACGACGTGCTGGCGACCCTCGCGATCGAAGGCGAGGCAGAGCGCGTGCCCCTCGGCCCGGGCGCGCCGGAGCTGCTGCGCTTCCGGAACCCGACGATCGGGGCCACCGACGCGCGGCCCGCGCTCACGCACCTCTCGATCGACATCGAGACGACCCCCGACGCGAAGCTCGTGTTCGCCGTCGCGCTGGTGGGCTGCGGCGTGGAGGAGGTGCTCCTCGTCGCCGATCGGCCGGTGGCGGGCGCGACCGTCGTGCCGGACGAGCCGGAGCTGCTGCTCGCCACGCTGGAGCGCATCCGCGCCCTCGATCCGGACCTGCTGCTGGGCTGGGCCGTGGTCGACTTCGACGTGAAGGTGCTGGCCGGCCGCTGCGAGGCCCACGGCATCCCCTTCCACCTGGGCCGCTCCGACGAAGGCGTGCGCTTCCAGCGCGATCTGGGCTTCACTCGTCAGTCCCGCGCCGAGGTGCCGGGGCGCATGGTGCTCGACGGCATTCCTCTCGTGCGCGACGCCCTGCGCCTGCCGGACTACCGGCTCGAAACCGTCGGCCGGCACGTGCTCGGCCGCGGCAAGAAGATCGACCAGAGCGCGCCCAACAAGGCCCTGGAGATCCAGCGCATGTGGCGACAGGATCCGGAATCCCTGGTCGCCTACAACCTGGAGGACGCGCGGCTCGTGCCGGAGATCCTCGAGCACGAGGGGCTGCTCGAGCTCACGAAGGAGCGCAGCCGGCTCGGCGGCATGCAGCTCGACCGGGTGGGCGCGAGCATCGCGTCCTTCGATCGGGTCTACCTGCCGGAACTGCGGCGCCGCGGGGTCGTGGCGCCGAGCGTCGACGCCGAGCGCAAGAGCGCGATGATCCAGGGGGGCGCGCTCCTCGATCCGCAGCCGGGCATCTACCGCAACGTCGCAGTGCTCGACTTCAAGAGCCTGTACCCGAGCCTGATCCGCACCTTCCACCTCGACCCCCTCGCCCACGCCCGGGCCGGAGAGAACGATCCCGCGGCACCCAACGGCGCGCGCTTCTCTCGCAGCGAGGCGATCCTGCCCGGTGTGATCGAGCGCTTCATGGAGCGCCGCGAGGCCGCCCGGGCCCGCGGCGACCGCCATGGGGACCAGGCCATCAAGATCATGATGAACGCGCTGTTCGGCGTGCTGGGCGCGGCCTCCTGCCGCTTCTTCGACCCGGCCATCGCCAACGCCATCACCGGCTTCGGCCAGCAGACCCTGCACTGGACCCGCGACGCCTTCGAGGAGACCGGGCACGCGGTGCTATACGGCGACACGGACTCGGTCTTCGTGCAGCTCCCGGAAGAGGTCGGCGCCGACGAGGCCCAGGCGCTCGCCGAGAAGCTGCGCGGACGGGTCGAGGCGCGCATCACCGAGCGCATCCGCGAGACCTACGACGTCACACCGCGCCTCGTACTCGAACTGGAGAAGGTCTTCGCGCGGCTCATGCTCCCGCGAGTGCGCAGCGGCCGTTCCGGGAGCAAGAAGCGCTACGCGGGCTGGATCGGCGGCCCGGACACCGGCGAGCTCGTGATCGTGGGGCTCGAGAGCGTCCGGCGCGACTGGCCCGACGTCGCCCACCGGCTCCAGCAGGGCATGCTCGAGCGCCTGTTCACGGACCGGGAGGTGATGCCCTTCGTCGGGCGTCTGGTGGAGCAGGTGCGCGAGGGCGCCCTCGACGACGAGCTCGTCTACGTGAAGCGACTGCGCAAGGGATCGCTGGATAGCTACTCCGCCAACGCGCCCCACGTGGTGGTCGCGCGCAAGCTCGGCCGGCGCCCCGGCTCGGTGATCCGCTACGTCATCACCCGCCTGGGCCCCGAGCCGGCCGAGCCCGGCGAGGCGCTGCCGACGGAGATCGACCGCGAGCACTACGTCGAGAAGGTGCTGCGCCCGGTCGCCGACGCCATCTTCGAGCTGAGCGGCCACAGCTTCGACGAAGCCATCGGCAACCCCACCCAGCTGAGCCTCCTCTGAATGAAGAAACGGGGCCAGAGTTAAGAATTCAGTTACCCCGAAGGGGGTAACTGAATTCTTAACTCTGGCCCCGTTTCTTCACGACTTCGAGGAGGGAGGCTTCGCCGGGGACGCCGATGCGGAGGGGGAAGCCGTAGAAGCCGGTTCCGCGGTGGACGTAGAGGCGGTTGGTGCCGAGGGCCCAGAGGCCGTGGTCGGGCCAGCGGCTGCGGGAGAGGACGGTCCAGTCGAGGCCGAAGCTCACCAGGCCCACCTGGCCGCCGTGGGTGTGGCCCGAGAGGACGAGATCGGCCTCCCCGTCTGGGAGATCGGCGAAGCCCAGGGGATCGTGGACGAGCCAGAGCCGCAGGTGGTCCGCCCGCCGCGGGAAGCGCGCAGCCAGGGCGCCGAGACGCTCCGCCCGCCCCTCCCGGACCCAGTCGGCGCCCACGAGCTGGACGCGGCCGGCCGGCGTGTCGACCACCGCCTCGTCGTCCAACAGCAGGTGTGCCCCGCAGGCGGCCAGGGCGCCGCGCACCTCCTCCGGCGCCTCGTGGTCGTGGTTGCCGAAGATCGCGAAGCAACGCCCGGCGGCCGCCTTCAGCGGCGACAGGGCCTCGGCCAGGGCGCCCGGGGTCGCGTTGCCCTCCATGGTCAGCAGATCGCCGGTGATCAGCACCAGGTCGGGATCGTGCTCGAGCAGCTCGCCCAGCCGTCGCTGCAGCCGGTGGATCGGCTGCCACGGCCCGAGGTGGGGATCGGCGATCTGCACGATCCGCAGCGGGCGCTCCCCGGTCGCGGGCGGAGGCTGGCGCCGATGACGCTCGACCGGCACCCGCGAGCGATCCGCGTGGCCGCGACCGTCGAGGACCACCCGCACGACCTCCCGCCGCAGGGTGAGCGAGGTCACGATCGCACCGGCGACCAGGGCGAGGGGGAGGAGCTGGAGCCAGCCGAGTAGGTTCGACGCGGTGCCGAGCCCCACCGCATGACTCCCGAGCCGCAGGAGCTCCGTCACCAGCAGCCACGGCCCGGCCAGCGCCCCCAGGGCCAGGAAGGCCATGCCGGGAAGGGACACACCCCAGCGGAACGCCCGGGGCCGCAGCCGCGCCCGTACCAGGGAAGCGAAATGGACGCCGGTGGTCAGCATCCCGTAGACGAAGGCCCAACCCACGGCCCAGCGGAGCTCCTCCGGCGCCTGGGCCGCGGTGCGCGCCGCCAGGCCCACCGCCCCCGGAAACGAGAAGAGCACCAGGACCGTGGCGAAGATCGCGTAGGTCCGGCCCCGAAAACGGCCTGCGTAGAGGGGCAGCCCCACCCCGATGCCCAGCGCGAGGGTCGGCAGCAGCCAGGTGGGCGGGGCGAACATCGAGCCGCAGGATAGGGGCCTACCGTCCCGAGCCCAGCGGGGCCCCGAGGCCCCGCTTCATTTCGGCATCACATGGCCGGGCTACCTCTTGTCGAGAAGATCGGAGCACCCCTTCCTCACCACCCGGGAGGTACCCCCATGAATCCGCTCCAGCGCCTCGCTCCCCGCACCGAGACCCGGGAGATCCGCGTCCGCTTCGCCAGCCGTGCCTCGCTGCTGGCCGGCCTGGCCCGAGCTCGCCAGGAGCCCTGGGTCCGCGCGGCTCGCGTCGACCTGCCGAAGAGCGAGCTGGTCCTCGCCACCGCCGGCGGCCAGGGCCACACCGGCCGCCTGCGCCTGGTGCCCCAGAGCGCTGCCGCCTAGGGGGCCCGCCTCCCCCCTCCGGTAGGATCCGCGGATGGCTGCTGCCTCCGCTCCCGATCCGTCCGCCGTCCACGCCTACCTCGCCGACCTCCAGGACCGGATCTGTCGGGAGCTCGAGCGCGAGGACGGCCGCGCCCGCTTCCGCCGCGAGGAGCTGCCGGGCCCCGGCGGCGGGCTCGCCCGGCCCCGCGCGCTCGAGGACGGCGAGGTCGTGGAGAAGGCCGCCGTCCACTTCACCCACGCCCGGGGCCCGGGCCTGCCGCCGGCCGCCACCGAGCGCCGTCCGGAGCTGGCAGGCGCGCCCTTCGAGGCGGTCTCGCTCTCGATGATCGTCCACCCGACGAACCCCTATGTCCCGACCACCCATATGAACCTGCGCTGCTTCGTCGCCTCGCCGCCGGGGAGCGAGCCGGTGTGGTGGTGCGGGGGCGGCTTCGACCTCACGCCGACGTACGGCTTCCTGGAGGACGCCGTCCACTGGCACCGGACCGCCCGCGACGCCTGCGCGCCCTTCGGCGCCGACGCCTACCCGCGCTTCAAGGCCTGGTGCGACGAGTACTTCGCTCTCCCCCACCGCGGCGAGACCCGCGGTGTCGGCGGCCTCTTCTTCGACGACCTCGTGCTGGACGACTTCGAGACGACCTTCGCCTTCCTGCGCAGCGTGGGAGACCACTTCCTGCCCGCCTACCTGCCCCTCGTACAGCGTCGCCGGGCCATGACCTTCGGCGAGCGCCAGCGCGATTTCCAGCTGCTGCGCCGCGGGCGCTACGTGGAGTTCAATCTCGTCTACGACCGCGGCACCAGGTACGGCCTTCAGTCCGGCCGGCGGGTGGAGTCGGTGCTCGCCTCGATGCCGCCGCTGGTGCGCTGGGCCTACGACTGGCAGCCGGAGCCGGGCAGCCCGGAGGCGGAGCTTGGCGAGACGTTCCTGAAGCCGCGGGATTGGCTCGCCGACGCGCCGGAGGCCTAGGCGCTGAGACGCCGCCGGGTCACCCGCGCCGCCATCCAGAGCAGCACCAGGGCAAGGGCGAGCACGTAGCCCAGGTCCCAGACGACCTGCGTCGAGAAGCTGCCGCCGAAGGCGGTGCGCATCAGGCGCACCGGGTGCAGCAGCGGCAGCACCTCGGCCACGTGCAGCCAGATGCCCGAGAGCCGCTCCTGGAGCGGGAAGAAGACGTCGGAGAAGAGGAACAGCGGCATCAGGAAGAGCGTGAAGTAGAAGCTGAAGAGGTCGATGCTCGGGATGCGCAGGGAGAAGGCGATCCCGATCGCAGCGAAGAGCAGGCCGGTGAGCGGGACGAGGGGCAGCGCGACCAGGGCGCGCAGTGGCGGGGCCAGGCCCATGGCCGTGATGACGAGCAGGAAGCAACCGCCATAGATCGTCGCGCGCGTCATCGCCCAGAGGATCTCGCCGGCCAGCACGTCCTCGGGCAGGATGGGCGCCGTCAGCATGGACTCGTAGGTCTTCTCGAAGTTCATGCGCACGTAGGCGTTGTAGGTGACCTCGAAGCTCGCGCCGTTCATCGCAGCGACGGCCACCAACCCCGGCGCGATGAAGGCGATGTAGGAGGTGCCGCCCATCTCGGTGATGTAGGCGCCGACGCCGATGCCCATCGCCATCAGGTAGAGGACGGGCTCGAAGAAGTTCGGGAGCAGGTTGAGCTTCCAGGTCCGCCGGTAGAGGGCGAAGTTCCGCCTCCAGACGGCCAGGGCGTGACGCGGGCTCACTGTCACGCGCCGCCCTCCAGGGCCGTGCCGGTGAGGGCGAGGAAGACGTCTTCCAGGTTGGTGGGGCGGAAGACCAGGCCCTCGGAATCGGCGCCAGCGCGACGGGCGGCCTCGAGGAGCGCCGGCCCGTCGTTGGCGTAGAGCATGAGACGGCGACCGGCCTCGAGGTGGCGCACGCCGTTCAGACGCGCGAGCAGGCCGGCGTGCCGCCCGGGATCCTGGTCGAGCTCGACGGCGACGCGGGCCAGGTTGCCGTCGATCAGCTCCCGCGGCGTACCCTCGACGAGCTTGCGCCCCTCGTCCAGGATGGCGAGGCGATCGCACAGGCGCTCGGCCTCGTCCATGTAGTGAGTCGTCACCAGCACGGTGGTGCCGCGGGCCCGGAGCTCGCCCACCCGCGACCAGAGGGCGAGGCGCACCGCCGGGTCGAGGCCGGTGGTCGGTTCGTCGAGCACCAGCAGCTCGGGCCGGTTCATCAGCGAGAGCGCGATCGCCAGCCGACGCTGGAAGCCGCCGGACAGCACCTGCACCGGCAGGTGGGCGTGCGAGCGCAGGTCGAGGAAGTCGAGCAGGTCCTCGATGCGCGTCTCGATCTCGGCCTCCGAGAGCAGGTGGTAGCGGCCGAACACGCGCAGGTTGTCGACCGGAGTGAGCACCTCGATCAGCGCGTTCTCCTGCAGCGTCACGCCGAGACGCACGCGCACGCGGCGGGGTTCCTTCGTCACGTCCTCGCCGAAGACGTGCACCGTGCCCTCGCTTGGCGCCGTGACGCCGTAGATCATCTTCAGGGTCGTGGTCTTGCCGGCGCCGTTCGGCCCCAGGAGGCCGAAGCAGCCGCCGGCGGGGACCGAGAGATCCAGCTCCCGGACGACCGGCCGGCCCTCGAAGCGCTTCGTGACGCGATGGCAGGCAATGACCACGGCGGCGGAGAGTAGCCCGCTCCCGGATTTCAGCCGGGCAGCAGGCGTTCCGATGGGATGGCATCGCTTTGGGAGGAGTGAGCATGGCGCAGCGTCCGCACATGGCGGAGATCGTCGACTGGTTTCGCGACCCGGCGCACACGCGGGCGATCGAGGCCTGTCCGCTGTGCGGCGGCGCACCGGAGCCCGAGCACGAGAACGCCTGGACGCGCCTCGACCGCTGCACCGGCTGCACCCACGTTTACAGTCGCCGGGCGCCCGGGCGGCGCATCCTCTCCCGCATGTACGCCGGCCGCGGGTACTGGGTTCACGACCGCGAGCATCAGGGGATCGACCGGGTCGGGCCGGGGAATCAATGGGACGGCTTCCTCGCCGCGCGTCTCGGCGCCCTCGAGCGAGCGGGGTTGCTGGCCGGCAGCGCGCTGCGCTTCTACGAGATCGGCTGCTCGGAGGGAGCGCTGCTGGCGGAGCTGCGTCGTCGCGGGCATCAGGTCGCCGGCTGCGAGGCCAACGAAGACGTGGCCGGGATGGGACGCGCCGCCTACGACCTCGACATCGACGCGCGCCCCTTCGAGACGATCCCGCTCGTGCCGGCGAGCGTCGACCGGGTGATCTCCTTCCACACCTTCGAGCACCTGGTCGATCCGGAGGGCGCGCTGGCGCGGGCGGCCGCGCTGCTCACCGACGACGGCCAGGTGCTGCTCGAGGTGCCCACGGGTCCGGAGGAGTACGGCAACATCGACCACCTCCACTTCTTCGAAGAGGCCTCCCTCGAAGGGATGCTGGGCCGGCACTTCCGGGACACCTCCCTCCTCGAGAACGGCTACCGCAACGGCGCCGGGACCCTGATCGGCTCGCTCTACGGCATCGGCCGCGTGCCGCGACGTCCGCGCTGACGGAAGGGATTTCCTAGCCTGGGGCGATGCCGCTCCGGGATCTCCAGCTCTCCCCGCGCCGCCGCGTCCCGGCCCGCCTGCTGCGGGCGCGGAGCGTGCGCGCCAGCGGGCCCGGCGGGCAGAACGTCAACAAGGTCGCCACCAAGGTGGATCTCTCCCTCGACCTCGAGGGCGCGGCGGAGGTGCTGGGCGAGACGCCCTTGGCGCGGATCCGCCGGGAGCTCGCCAGCCGCATCGGCGTCGACGGTCGCCTCCACGTCCAGGCCGGCCGCGCGCGCACCCGCGGCCGCAACCTCGAGGCGGCCCTCGGCCGCATGGAGACCCTCCTCCGCGAAGCCCTCACCGAAGCCCCCCGGAGACGCCCTACCCGCCCAACCCGCGCCAGCCGCGAGCGCCGCCTCGCCGCGAAACGCCGCCAGTCCGAGAAGAAGCACCAGCGAGGGAGTGCTAGGAAGGGGGCCGGATCCGATTGTTAGGTCGTGACAACTTAACAATCGGATCCGGCCCCCTTCTTAACGCCAGTGGAAGTGGGTGGTGATCTGGGTGTCGGGGTGGAGGCTGCGGTGGACGGGGCAGGTGTGGGCGGCGCGTTCGAGGACCTTGCGGGCGTCCTGGGGGATGCCGGCGGGGAGCTCGAAGCGGACGTCGAGGCGGCCGATGCGGCGCTCCGGATCGGCGACCATGTGCTTCTCAACGGCGACGCTGGCCCCCTCCAGCGGCCAGGCGTGGCGGCGGGCGACGATGCCCATCACGGTGAGCATGCAGCTGCCGAGGGCGGTGGCCAGCAAATCGGTGGGGGAGAAGGCCTCGCCGCGGCCCTCGTTGTCCTTGGGCGCGTCGGTGGCCAGCTCGGCTCCGGAGGGATGCCGGGCGCTCGTGTGGAGCTCGCCTTCGTAGCGAAGGTCGATCTTCAGCACGTCGGCCACTCCGGATGCCAGGGCCGCTCGCGCTCGAAGGCGAGTGCGGCCTGCAGCACGAGATCGTCCCGGTGGCGCGGCCCCACGATCTGCAGCCCGATCGGCAGCCCGGCCTTCGAGATCCCGGCCCGCACCGTCGCCGCCGGGTGCCAGGACAGGTTGAACGGGATCGTGAAGGCGGCCACGCCGGCGGGCGGCTGCTTCCTGCCCTCGGTCTCCGCCGGGAACGGCCCCCGGGCCGGCGGCGGATCGTAGGGCACGGTCGGCGTGAGCAGGAAGTCGACCTCCGAGAAGAGCTCGGCGCACCACTCATTCAGCTTCATGCGCTGCTCGGACATGCGCCCCCAGATCTCCGGCGTCATCGCCGAGGCGGCCTTCACGCCCTGGATGAAGGTGCGGCCGAACTCCGTCTCCCGCTCCGGCAGGTAGCGGCCCAGCTTGCCGGCCAGCTCGAAGGAGCCCATCAGCCCCCACTCGCGACCCATCAGCGGCGGCCCGCCGGCCACCGGCACCAGCTTGTGACCCGCCTTCTCGAAGGCGGTCACCGCGTCCTCGAAGCAGGCGGCGATGTCGGACTGCACGACCGCATAGCCGAGATCCGGCGACACCCCGAAGCGCGTGCCCGAAGGCAACGCCTCCGCCAGCGCCTCCACGTAGGAGCAGCCCGGGTGGGGCAGCGACTTCGGATCGCAGGGCGACGCGCCCGCCACCTGATCGAGGAAGAGCGCGCCGTCCGTGACGGTCTTCGTCGTCGGCCCATACACCGAGGTGTCCCCGTGGTTCCACGAGTCCATGGGCCCCCTCGGCACCCGGCCGAAGGAAACCTTCAGGCCGAACGCCCCGACGAAGCTCGCGGGAATGCGGATCGAGCCGCCGCCGTCGGACGACGTCACCAGCGGGCACACCGAGCCCGCCAGCACCGCCGCCGACCCGCCACTCGAGCCGCCCGGGGTGCGCTCGAGATCCCACGGCGAGCGGGTCACACCGTAGACGAGGTTCTTGGTAATCGCCGTGTAGCCGAACTCCGGCGCATTCGTCTTGCCCACCAGGATTGCACCAGCGCCGCGCAGTCGTGCCACCTGGGTGCTGTCGCGCTCGGCGATCCGGTCCTTGTACACCAGGCAGCCCTCGGTGTTGGGCAGGCCCTCCGCATCCTCCAGGTCCTTCACGCCCAGGGGCACGCCCTCGAGCGGGCGGGCGTCGCCGGCCGCGATGCGCTCGTCGGCGGCGCGGGCGTCGGCGAGGATCGCCTCCCGGTCCCGCAGGGCCACGAAGGCGTTCAGGTCGTCGTTCGTCGCATCGACGCGCGCCAGCACGGCTTCGGCCAGCTCGACGGAGGAGAGCTTGCGATCGCGCAGAGAGGCGGTGAGGTCGGTGAGGGACAAGTCGAGGGGTGTGCTCATCCCGGGAGGATATCGCGGTCCTTCAGCCGGCGGGCGTCGAAGCCGGCCTCGGGTGTCGGTTCGCTGATGGGGGGCTCCGGGGCGCATCAGGGTGGCCGGGCAGATCGACTTCGATCACCGTGCCGCCGCCCTCCCGGGCGCAGGCGGAGGCGTCGCCGCCGTGGTGGCGGGCGATCTGCCGCACGATGGCGAGGCCGAGGCCCAGGCCGCGCCCGTCGGCGGCGGCGCGGCCCCGTGCGAAGGGATCGAAGACCGCCTCGCGTTCATCCTCCGGAATGCCCGGGCCGCGATCGGCGACGCAGAGGCGCACGCCCGGGCCATCAGGCTGGGCGCCGACGGCGATCTCGACCGGCGAGCCCGGCGCGTGGCGCTCGGCATTGGCGATCAGGTTGCGCAGCAGATGACGGAGGCTGCGGGCATCACCGATCACCGCCGGCGGAGCGGCCCCGTCACCCGACACCGTGACGGAGCCGGACGTGGGGGCGGCCACCTCCGCGGCCAGGGCGAGGAGATCCACCGGCTCGTGGGCCGCCGTGGTATCGAGCAGGTCGAGCCGGCTCACGACCAGGAGCTCCTCGACACCGGCGTCGAGCTCGGCGACGTCGGCGGCGAGCTGCCCGCGCAGCTCCGAGAGGCGTTCCGACGAGAGGGCGGTGTCGTCGCCGAGGATCTCCGCCGCGACCCGGAGGCGGGCGAGAGGCGAGCGAAGCTCGTGGGAGGCGCTCGCCAGGAGTGTGCGCTGGGCGCCGACCAGCGCTTCGATGCGCTCGGCCGCGCGGTTGAAGCTCTGGGCGAGGCGCGCCACCTCGTCGCGGCCTTCGATCGGCGCGCGAGCCTGGAGCTCCCCCTGGCCGAGCGCGTCGACGCTCGCCGAGAGGCGCTCGAGGCGGCGGGTGATCCCCCTGGCCACCGGGTAGGCGCCGGCTCCGAGCGCGAGAGCGAAGAGGCCGAGCATGGCGAGGCCGTGCCAGCCGGGCCCGCGGTCGGGCCCGAGCTGGGCCACGACCCAACGCCCGTCGGAGAGCGGAAGCGCGGCGGCGGGCGGGCCGCGGCGCCGCCCCCGGAGCCAGTGGGCGTGAGCCTCATGGAGGCGCGGCATCGGCACGAAGGGACCGGCCTCGGCCAGGCGGCGTCCCTCGCGGTCGAACACGGCGAGTCCGGAGTCGAAGGCAACGGCGAAGCGATCCAGTCGCTCCTGCAGGGCGTCACCGTGCATCGCGTCCGGTGGCAGCAGCAGCTCCACGGCAGTGGCCACGTCCGCCAGGGGCTGGCGGTGGCGGCCGTCGTCCACGGCCCAGAAGAGCAGGACCGAGAGCGCGAAGAAGATCAGCACCACCGCCACGAAGGCCAGGTAGATGCGCAGGGAGAGCCGGCTCACGGCACCGGCTCGTCCTGCTTCGACGCGAACACGTAGCCGGCGCCGCGCACGGTGAGGATGCGGCGCGGCTTCTTCGGGTCGTCCTCGATCGCCGCCCGGATGCGCGACACGTGCACGTCGATGCTGCGGTCGAAGGCCTCGAGATCGCGGCCGGCGAGGCGCGCCATGATCGCCTCGCGGCTCTGCACCCGGCCCGGCCGGTCCGCCAGCACGCACAGGAGATCGAACTGGTGGCTCGTCAGCTCGCGCTCCACACCGTCGACGCGCACCCGGCGGGCACCGCGGTCGATCTCCAGGCGGCCGAAGCGCAGCACGTTCCCGGCCTCCGGCGATGCCGAGCCGCGGCGCAGGACGGCGCGCGCCCGGGCCAACAGCTCGCGGGGATTGAAGGGCTTGGGCAGGTAGTCGTCGGCGCCGAGCTCGAGGCCGACGATGCGGTCCGTCTCCTCGCCGCGCGCGGTGAGCATGACGATCGGCAGGCCCGCGGCCGCGTCGCCCGCCTCCCGGGCGCGGATGCGGCGGCACAGCTCCATGCCGTCGCCGTCCGGCAGCATCACGTCGAGGAGCAGCAGGTCGTAGGCGGCGCCCGGGGCCCGGAGGGCGCGGAGGCCGTCCGCAACGCTCGCACGGGCCTCGACGGCGAAGCCGGCCTCGGCCAGGTAGTCGGAGAGCATGCGGGCCAGCTCCACGTCGTCGTCGATGAGAAGGATGCGCGGCGCCACCCCGGGACCGTGCGGCGGCCGGGCGGCCGCCGCCAGTCCCGGGGCGGCGGCGGGGCTCAGTGCCCGTGCCCCCAGCGGCCGCGGCGCTCCTCGTGCTCGGCGATCAGCGTGGTGCGTTGCTCCGGCGTCAGCACGTCGGCCACCCGCACGAACGCGTCCATGGCCTGCTTCGAGCCCTGCTCGAAGCGGGTCAGGGCGTCGGCGCGCAGCGCCTCGATCGCCTCGCGGTCAACCGTCGTGCCCGAGAGCGCGGCAGAGAGCTCGGCGTGACGGCCCTCGCGGTCGCCGCGCAGGCCGCGCATCTCCTCGATCGCGGCCTTGGCGATGGCCGTGATCTCGTCGAGCTGCTCGTCCGTCGGATCCGCACTCCGCAGCATCCAGCGCGCGCCGTGCCGCAGATGCTCCTCGTCGACCTCCCCGTCGCCATGGAACATGCCGTGGGGTCCGTGGCCGTGGTGCCGCCCACACGCGCTCGCCCCGAGCAGCACGAAGCCGAGCAGCCCGATCACCGCCGTCCCGATCCAAACCTTGCGTCGCATCCGATGTCCTCCCGGGCGCTGGAAGAGAACATCGCCCCCCCACGTATCCCCACCCGGTCCGCCCCGTAAAGAAATGTGAAGAAACGGGGCCGGAGTTAAGAATGAAGAAACTCTTTCCGGAAGGGACAACTGAATTCTTAACTCTGGCCCCGTTTCTTCATTCCGGCGGATTCGTAGGCTTGGTCGATGGCGGCCATGTTGGCGATGGCGTCGGGGCGACCGCCCCAGAGCGGGGTGTAGGGGGCGCCGCGGTCGAGGTCGGTGAGGAAGGCTTCGAGCTGGTAGGCGAAGGTGAGCCGTCGCGTGAGCTCGTAGCGCTCGGCGGGGCGGGCGGAGCGCTCCAGGGTGATCTCGTGGCCGATCATCGGCGCCTGGAAGCGGGTCACCTGGAGGCGCAGGCGCGGGCCGCGGGCGCGGAAGACGGTCTCGAAGGGCGTGCCGCGGCCCATGGCGACGCGGAAGCGCCCGGTCGCTCCGCCGGGAAAGCCGAGCATGCCCTCCATCTTCACGTCGATGCCGGGCGGCCCCTGCATCGCCTGCGCCTCGATGCGCTCCGGCTCCGCTCCCGCGGCCATGCGCAGGACGTGCAGCGTGTAGCAGCCCAGGTCCATCGTCGCGCCGCCCGCCAGGGAGAGATCGAAGCGGATGTCGTCTTCGGGAATCGGCGCGGTAAAGACCGCCTCGAGCTCGTCCACCTCCTCGCCCCGGCACACCTCGCGAATGTGGGCCGCCACCGGGTGATACGCGTAGTGGATGGCCTCCATCAGCAGCAGACCGCGACGCTCCGCCTCGTCGAAGAGCGAGGCCGCCTCTTCCGCGTTCGCGGCCAGCGGCTTCTCGCACAGCACGTGCTTGCCGGCCCGCAGTGCGGCCAGGGTCCAGGCCCCGTGGAGACCGTTCGGTAGCGGGTTGTAGACCGCGTCGAGATCCGCGCGGGCGATGAGAGCCTCATAGCTCTCTGCGACCTCGGGAATCCGGTGCGTCTCCGCGTACGCCCGAGCCCGCTCCGGATCCCGGGCCGCCACCGCGACCACCTTGGCTCCGGGATGCTCGGCGCAGGGCGCCAGGAGGGCCTTCGGCGCGATCTTCGCCGCACCGAGCACACCGAAGCGGATGGGCTGCATGCCGAGAGCCTAGGCTACGCTGCCCCCCTTCCAGGAGGCCCCCATGACCGATCGCAGCCGCTTCGATCACGAAACCACCACCGACCAGGTGCTCGACGGCATCGACCTCTCCGGAAGGGTCGCCATCGTGACGGGCTCCTCCGGCGGCCTGGGCGCCGAAGCGGCCCGCGCCCTCGCCTCCAAGGGCTGCGCCGTCACGATCACCGCCCGTGACGTTCCGAAGGGCGAGACCGTGGCGACCGGCATCCGCGAGAGCACCGGCAACCCGGCCGTCGAGGTGCGGCCCCTCGAGCTCGGCTCGCCGGAGAGCATCCGCCAGTTCGCCAAGGGCTGGCTCGCCGATCACGACGCCCTGCACATCCTCCTGAACAACGCGGGCGTCATGGCCTGCCCCCTCGAGCGCACCGAGCAGGGCTTCGAGCTGCAGTTCGGCACCAACCACCTCGGCCACTTCCTGCTGACGGGCCTGCTGGCCCCCGCGCTCGTCGCGGGCGCACCGTCCCGGGTGGTGTGCGTGAGCTCCGGCGGCCACCGCTTCTCGCCGGTGGTGTTCGAGGATCCGAACTACGAGAGCCGCCCCTACGACAAATGGGAATCCTACGGCCAGGCGAAGACCGCGAACATCCTCCACGCGGTGGAGCTCGACCGGCGGCTCAGGGACAGGGGCGTGCGCGCCTACGCCATCCACCCCGGTGGGATCATGACCGAGCTCGGCCGCCACCTGACCCAGGAAGACATCCAGATGCTGACCGGCCGCACCAAGGGCTCCGGCCTCACCTGGAAGGAGATCCCGGCCGGCGCAGCCACCGAGGTCTACGCCGCCACCGCGCCGGAGCTGACGGACCGCGGCGGCGTCTACCTCGAGGACTGCGGCATCGCCCCGGTGAGCGACGACCTCGGGACGTCGAGCGGAGTCGCCTCCTACGCCCTCGACGCGGACAACGCGCGGCGGCTGTGGGAGGCCTCGGAGGCGCTCGTCGGCCAGAGCTTCGACCTCTAGGCCTCCGCCAGCTCCGCGAGCCGAGCCTCGAGAAAGCGCCGCTCGGCGGGTCCGGCGGCCAGCTCGATGGCGCGACGATAGGCGGCGGCCGCCTCGTCGCCGCGGCCCGCCGCGCGCAGCAGGTCCGCCCGGGCCGCGTAATAGGGCTGGTAGTCGGCGAGCTTCTGCGCGGTGCGCGGATCCCCCGCCAGCGCGTCGAGAAGGGCCAGACCCGCCGCCGCCCCCTCGGCGCGGCCGACGGCCACGGCGCGATTCAGGGTCACCACCGGCGTCGGGTGCAGCGCCTCGAGCATCTCGTAGAGCCGCGCCACCCGTGGCCAGCGCCAGCCCCCGTCGCGGCCCTTCTCCGCCGCCTCGACGTGCACGGCGGAGATGGCGGCCTGGAGCTGATAGGGCCCCGGCCGGTCGTACCGCGCCGCCCGCTCGAGGGCGGCCCGGCCCTCGCGGATCTCGTCCCAGTGCCAGCGCCCGGGCGTCTGGTCCTCGAGGGCGATCATCTCGCCGTCCGGCCCCACCCGCGCGTCCCGGCGGGCGTCGTGGAGCAGGAGCAGCGCCTCGAGGCCGAGGATCTCCGGCTCGTCCGGGAGCAGTCCGGACAGCACGCGGACCAGACGGATCGCATCGCCGCACAGCCCGCGGCGCTCCTTGTCCCCCTGGGCGGCGGCGGCGCTGTAGCCCTGGTTGAAGATCAGGTACACGGCGCCCAGCACGGCACCGATCCGCTCGGGCAATGCCTCCGGCCCGGGCACCTCGTAGGGGATCCTGGCACCGCGGATCTTCGTCTTCGCCCGGGTGAGGCGCCGCGTCATCGTGTCCTCGCCCACCAGGAAGGCCCGGGCAACCTCGCCGGTGGAGAGGCCGCCGAGGGTGCGCAGCGTGAGCGCCACCTGGGCGTCGCGGGAGAGCGCCGGATGGCAGCAGGTGAAGATCAGTCGGAGCCTCTCGTCGGGGATCGCGGCCTCGTCCATGGCGGCCTCCAGGTCGACCTCTTCCCTTCGCAACGCCTCGTCGTGGCGAAGGTCTTGCGCCTTCTCGCTCTGCATGCGCCGGTGGCGAAGGCGGTCGATCACGCGCCGGCGGGCGGTGGTGGTGAGCCACGCCGCCGGGTTGTCGGGCACGCCGTCGCGGGGCCAGCGCTCGAGAGCGACGGACACCGCCTCCTGGAAGGCGTCCTCGGCCAGATCGAAATCGCCCAGCCGTGCGATCAGGGCGGCCAGCACCCGACCCGCCTCTTCGCGGAACACCGCCTCGAGCGCGGGTCGGGTGTCTTCCTTCTCCTCGCCGGTCACGCCTCCGGCGGCGCCGTGTACTGGTAGACCGGCCGTACCTCCACCCGACCGATGCGCGCGCTCGGCAGCCGCCCGGCCCAGGCCAGGGCCTCGTCCAGGTCCCGGGCCTCGATCAGGTAGAAGCCGGCGAGCGTCTCCTTCGTCTCCGCGAAGGGCCCGTCGGTCACGGTCAGCTCGCCGTCCAGGGCGCTGACGGTGGTGGCGGTGTCCACGGTCTGGAGGCGTCGCGATTCCACGTAGGCGCCGGCCGCACGGATGTCCTCGTTCAGCTTCCGGAAGTCCTCGTAGAAGGTCTCGCGGAACGCCTCGGACTGCGTCTCCGGCAGCACGTCCTCGGTGGAATAGATGAGGAGCGCGTACTCCACGGGGCTCAGCCTCCCGCGGCTTTCTGGTAGGAGGGCCGGGCGAGGAGCGCCTTCGCGTAGGCCGCGAGCTTGGGCCAGCGGGAGGCGTCGACCTCGAGCCCCACGAAGGCCAGGTTGCCGAGGGCGCCGGCCAGGGCCGCATCCGCGATGGAGAAGCTGCCGAGGAGGGTCTCGGCGCCCTTCGTGAGCTGGCTCTCCAGGTAGTCGAAGACCGGCGGGACGTCGTTCTCCCAGGCCTGGTTCGCGCGCTCCTCGTCCGCCTCCGCGCCCATCAGGTTCGGCTTGATGAAGCGCTCGAAGAAGATCGGCCCGAGAGCGCTGGTGACGCTCGTGTCGGAGTACTCCTCGAGGAAGAGCGCCCGGGCCAGCTCCTTCGGATCGGCCGGGTAGAGGGCGGGCTCCGGATGCAGCCTCTCGACGTACTGGCAGATCACCGACGAGTCCGGGATGTAGCGGCCCTCGTGCTCGAGCACCGGGATCTTGCCCTGGGGGTGCTTCTCGAACAGCTCCGGCGTCTTGGGGATGGGCACCAGGGCCTTGCTCTCGTAGGCGATGCCCTTCTCTTCCAGGAACGTCATCACCTTGCGGGCGAAGGGGGAGGGTCGGCCACCGTGAACGATCATGTCGGTCTCCTTGGGTTGGGCGCGGGTCAGGTGCCGAGCTGCTTCGCGATCCAGTCGGGGATCGGCCGCAGCTCGCGGAAGCGGTCGAGGAAGAACTTCGTGCAGTCCTTGCGGAAGAGGGCCGCCGGGTGCTTCGTCTCGGCGAAGAGGGAGAGGCCGGCCTGACGCAGCAGGTCCGCGTTCGGGCCGTCGGCGTCGAAGCCGCGGGGCACCCGCTTGTAGTGGGGCTCGGGCAGCTCGTAGGGGCCGGCCTTGCGCACCTTCTCGATGGCCGCGCGCAGCGACCTGCCGATCTTCGGATCCGCTGCGGCCTTGCGGTAGGCCGCCAGGCGATCCTTGTCGAAGTGGAACTGCCCGGCGCCGAGGCCCAGCCCCTCCGGTGCGATGCGCAGGAAGAAGCCCGGGCTCTCCGTGAGGCGGCCCTCGCCGTGGGTGAAGAGCAGGTGGAGCGCGGTCTTGTACGGGGTCTTGTCCTTCGAGAAGCGCGTGTCCCGGTGGATGCGCATGATCGAGCCGCCGATCCGGGGCTCGGCCCGGACCCCGGGAGCGAGCTTCGCGAGCCCCGGCGCCAGGGCGACGACGAGAGCCTTGGCGGGCTCCACGTAGAGGGCCTCGTAGTCGTCGCGATGAGCGTCGAACCAGGCCTTCTCGTTGTGCTTCGCCAGGGCGGCAAGGAAGCGGGGCAGCTCCTTGGGGAAGCCGGGGAAGCGGGGGGCTGCGGGCATGGTCGGTTCCTCGGTGATCTGGGAGGACGACGAAGCAGGATGGCAGGGACGGACCGCCGCCGGGAGGTTTTTTCGCGAACCGGAGTGTTTCCCTTGGGGGTCGGGCGGCTAGACGAGGTCGGCGATCACCGGGGCGTGGTCCGAGGCGGTGAGGCCGTCCTGCTTCTTGCGGTAATCGCGATCGACCGTCACCTCCCTTGTGCGCTCGCGCACGGCCGCCGTGCCGAGGACGAGATCGATGCGCAGGCCCTGGCCCCGGTGGAAGGCGCCGCCCCGGTAGTCCCACCAGGAGAAGACCTGCTCGTCCGGGTGGAGGGCGCGGAACAGGTCGGTCCAGCCCTGCGCCGCGAAGCGGGCGAAGCGGGACCGCTCGTCGTCGGTGTGGAAGATGTGGCCGGCGAGGCGGGCCTCGTCCCAGCTGTCGATGGCGGCGGGGCAGATGTTGAAATCGCCGCACAGCACCGAGGGGGCTTCCGGTGCGCCCACGTGGGCGGCCAGGGCGTCGAACCAGGCGAGCTTGCGCGGGTAGTCCGCGTGGTCGGTGCTCTTGCCGTTGGGGCAGTAGACGGTCGTGAAGGTGAGGCCCCCCACCTCGGCGGTGATCAGGCGGGCGCCGAAGTCCTCCTGGCCCGGAAGACCGGCCTGGACGAGCGCCACCGGCTTGCGGCTCAGGATCGCGACTCCGTTCCAGGCCTTCTGGCCGTGGGTGACCGCCTGGTAGCCGGCCTGCTCGAACACGTCGTGGGGGAACTGGTCGGCGGCGAGCTTCAGCTCCTGGAGGCCCACCACGTCGGGCTCCCGGGCGGCGAGCCAGTGGAGGACGAAGTCCAGGCGTGCGCGAAGACCGTTCACGTTCCAGGTGGCGAGGCGCATGGTCGGAAGATGTACTCTCGATGAGGAGGTCCTGCCATGTCACTTCTCTCCAGGAAGGCGGAGATGCCCTCGCGCGAGCGTGCCCTGCCCGGCCGCGACACCAAGATGCCGGTGGCGAACCGGCACAGCGTGCTCGGCAACCCGATCCTCCCGCCCTTCCCGGACGGCCTCGAGCTCGGGCTCTTCGGCCTCGGCTGCTTTTGGGGCGCGGAGCGGAAGTTCTGGCAGGCGCCGGGCGTGTGGACGACGGCGGTGGGCTACGCCGCCGGCTACACGCCCCATCCGACTTATGAGGAGGTCTGCAGCGGGCTCACCGGACACAACGAGGTGGTGCGGGTCGTCTTCGATCCGGCGCAGACCTCGTTCGACGAGATCCTGCGCATCTTCTGGGAGAGCCACGATCCCACCCAGGGCATGCGGCAAGGGGGCGACGTCGGCACCCAGTACCGCTCGGGCATCTACGTCTACGACGACGCCCAGCGGAAGCATGCCGAAGCCACTCGCGAGGCCTACGCCAAGCTGCTCACGGCCGGCGGCTACGGCGACATCACCACCGAGATCCAGGACGCCGGCCCCTTCTACTACGCCGAGGACTACCACCAGCAGTACCTCGACAAGAATCCCGGCGGCTACTGCGGCCTCGGCGGCACCGGCATCGAAATGGAGTAGCAGGGCCGGAGCTCCGTTTCTTCATCGGCCGATGCCGGGGGTTTGCATGCCACGCGGGGGAGGGCCGCCCCATTCGCGGCCCTCGGCTTCCGTTCGGCCGAGGTACTCCTGGAGGCTGGGGCCGTCGGCCGGGTCGAAGCGGCGGCCCGTGCGGGTGACGCCCTGCATGCGGTCGGGGCGGAAGCTGCGGTAATCGTGGCGCAGCTCGCACCAGGCGGCGAGGGTCCACTTGTCGCCCCAGAAGTAGAGGCCGAGGGGCCGCACGTCGCGCTCGCTGGGCTCGCCGTCCTCGCGGGTGTAGTCGAGGTGCACGACCTCGTAGTCGCCGATGGCGCGGCGCAGGAGGTCGAGGTGCTGGGCGCGGGCCGCGGCCCGGCCGTAGCCCGGGGCGAAGAGCGGCGCGTCCAGCAGCGCCTCCCGCAGGCCGGGCGGGATCACGGCCTCGATCTTCGAGACGGCGGAGGCCACGGCCTTGCCGAGCTCGGCGTCGCCCCAGGCCGCCACGATGCGCGCTCCGAGGGCGAGCCCCTCCAGCTCCTCGGTCGTGAAGGTCAGCGGCGGCAGCTCGTAGCCGCGGTCGAGGCGGTACCCCACGCCCGCCTCGCCCCGGATCGGCACGCCGGACCGCTGCAGGTCCTGCACGTCGCGATAGAGGGTGCGCTTCGAGATCCCGAGGGCCTCGGCCAGGTCCTGTCCCGTGGCGAAGCGCCGGGCGCGCAGCGTCTGGATCAGCTGGAAGAGTCGGTCGGCTCTACGCACTCCGGTCCCTCGCACACGGCCGAAGCCCTCTCGAGCCCGGCGGGCCCCACACCGCCGGCCACGCCGCCGCCGGGGTCGAGGTGGAAGCGCCAGCTCGCCGGCTCTCGGCCGGGCTGCGCCGACCGGGGCGCCTCCGCTCGTTTCCTGCGCCCTCTCGCATCCGCTCGCCTCCGAAAGCTCCCACCCATGGCCTGGCTCCTCCTCGCACTCGGTGAAGCCATTCTACGGCGGTGCCACTGCCATCCTGATGGCAGCAAGTCTGGAAGGAAAGACCTGAGATGGTCGCTAGCTGACACGAGGCTGTCAGCAAGTCACCCCCTCGGGGGCTCTGGCGGCCGTTTCGGGGCCTGTCATCCTCCCGCTCCCAACCAGGAGGACCGGAATGGCGCGCGTGCTTCGCGAAGGAGCCTTCGAGGGCGAGACCCACATCGTGACGGGGGCCGCCCAGGGCATCGGCAACGCCGTGGCCACGGCCCTGGCGGAGCACGGTGCCCAGGTGGTGCTGGTCGACCTGGATCCGGGCCGGCTGGCCGAGGCCCGGGACGCCATCGCTGCGGTGGCCTCGGTCTCGCCCCTCGTCGCGGCGGCCAACGTCACCGACGAGGACGACGTGAAGGGCGCGGTCGGCGCGGCCCTCGAGGCCACCGGCCAGGTCAACGGCGTCGTGAACGTTGCCGGCATCACCCGCGACGCACGCATCGCGAAGAAGTCCTTCGACGACTTCAAGGCGGTGGTGGCGGTCCACCTCCACGGGACCTTCCTGTTCACGCGAGAGGTCGCTGCCCAGCACTGGCATCCCCTCTTCAAGGCCAACGGCAACGAGCCCCTGGACGACGGCGTGAACCGCTTCATCCTCAACTTCTCGTCCGTGAGCGCGCGCAACGGCAACGTGGGCCAGGTGGACTACACCGCCGCGAAGGGCGCCATCGAGTCGGTCACCAAGACCGCGGCTCGCGAGTTCCAGGGCTACCGCGCCCGCGTGAACGCCATCGCCCCGGGGCCCGTCAACACCCCCATGCTCGAGGCGGTGGGCGAAGCCGGCATCGCCGCCATGGGTCGTGCGACCCTCACCGGCAAGATCGCCGAGCCCGAGCAGATGGCCGCCGTCATCTGCTCCCTCGCCGACCCGAAGATCTCCGGCTACATCACCGGCGAGATCCTCCAGGTCAACGGCGGTATGTACCTGGACTGACGTCCAGGTCCCTGCGTCTAGCGGCGGAGGAGCCGGCCGAGGAGGCTCTTGCCGGCGCGGACGATGCCCTCGTCGACGCGGCCGTCGCCGTCCATGTCGAGGATGCTGCCGAGGGGCCCGAAGCGGTCGCCCAGGGATTCCTCGGCGCGCTTGGAAACGCGGCCGAGCTCGTAGCCGAGCTCCTGGGAGCCCATGCGGTGCTCCTTCTGGGCCTTGCCGAGTGCGCCCATCACGAGGGGCGCCAGGGCGACGAGCAGCTTCGAGATCGTGCTGCTGTCGAGGCCGGCGTTGCGCCCGATCTCGCTCTCGAGTCCGCTGCGCCGCCCGCCCAGCATGTGGCCCAGGATCGCCTCGCCGATCGGGCCCAGGCCGCCACCGGCACCCGACTGACTCCCGCCGCCACCGGCCAGGGCGCCGACGAGATCCTCGAGCAGGCCGCCGTCGTGGTCGCGATCGAGGGCGCCGAGCAGCGCGCCCGCACCGTCGGGCGTCGAGGCGTTGCGGCTCAGCGCGCCGAACATGGCGGGCAGGGCCGCCCGCGCCGCCTCCGCCGTGGCGTCCTCGGGCGCGCCGATCTGACGCGCCAGCGCCTCGAGGCCCTGTCCCTGGGTCACCTGCCCGAGCAGCTCGTCAAAAATGCCGTCCATCGCCCTATCCCTCCGGCTGAATCGCGTTCAGTCGCTCGATCGCGTCGAGGTACTCCTCGACCATCTCATAGATCACCTCGCGGCAGGAGCGAATCTCGTTGAGCTGCCCCACCACCTGCCCGATCGGGTTGAATGCGACCCGCTGCGCCGCGTTCGCGTACATATGCACGCGCTGCACCGCGTCCGCCGTCACCATGCCCTGGAGCGGCATGCCCAGCGGATCCGGCGTGTCCTCGCGCTCCCAGGCATCGGTCCAGTCGTTGCGCAGCATGCGGCAGGGCTTGCCAGTGTAGGACCGGGAGCGCACGGTGTCCTGGCTGGTCGCGCCCAGGTAGGAGTCCATCTGCGCGGGCGGCGCTTCGGCCTCCTCCACCGTCAGCCAGAGCGAGCCGGTCCAGACGCCCTGGGCGCCCATCGCGAGCGCCGCCGCCATCTGCTTTCCGGTGCCGATCCCGCCGGCGGCGAGCACCGGCGTGGGCGCCACCGCCGCGATGATCTGGGGCCACAGCACCATGCTGCCGATCTCGCCGGTGTGGCCGCCGCCCTCGGTGCCCTGGGCGATGATGATGTCGATACCCGCCTCCCGGTGGCGCTGGGCCTGGTGGACCTTGCCGCACAGCGCCGCGACGAGCCGCCCGCTGTCCTGCACGCGCTTCACGACCTCCGGCGGCGGCGTGCCGAGGGCGTTCGCGATGAGGGTCACCTTCTCGTGCTCGAGAGCGACGTCGAGCTGGGGCGTCGCTGTGGCCTCGGTCCAGCCGAGCATCTCGGACCGCTTGTCCTCCGGCGGCACCTCGGGCACGCCGGCATCGGCGAGCAGCTTGGCGGCGAACTCCCGGTGCTGCGCGGGCACCATCTCGCGCAGCTGCTGCTCGAGCTTGGCCGGGTCCATCTCGCCCATCCCCTCGTACTTCTGGGGAATGACCAGGTCGACGCCGTAGGGCCTGTCGCCGATGTGCTCGTCGATCCACTTGCACTCGATCTCGAGCTGCTCCGGGCTGAAGCCCACCGCGCCGAGCACGCCGAAGCCGCCGGCCTGGGAGACGGCAACGACCACGTCGCGGCAATGGGTGAAGGCGAAGATCGGGAACTCGATGCCGAGTCGCTCGCAGAGCTCGGTGCGCATGGGGGGCTCCTCCGAAGGGGTCCGAGAGTAACGAATGTTCTCCCGGAACGTGGTCGTCTATGCTCGCGTTCGCGCCCCCGAGGAGCCCCCATGACGAGCGCCGCCGCCCCCGCACCTTCCTGGCACGGCATGGACCCGACGAATCCGGAGCAGGACCCGGAACGCTGGGAGGATCCCTTCCCCTCCCTCGCGGACGTCCGCGAGCGCGTGCCGGTGCACGAGACGCCGGCCGGCCTCTGGAGGGTGTTTCGCTGGGACGACTGCGTGCGGCTGCTGCGGGCGGTGCCGGCCGGCGTGCGGCGCACCGACGGAACCTCGCCGGGAGACGCCATGGGAGGCGACGGGCCCGAAGGCGGACAGTTCATGCTCCAGCAGGATCCGCCGAACCACACCCGGCTGCGCAAGCTGGTGAGCAAGGCCTTCACGCCGCGGGCGGCGGATCGCTGGCGCCCGCGCACCCGCGAGATCGTGGCCGGCCTGATGGAGCCGGTGCTGCAGAAGGGCGAGCTCGACGTGATCGCCGACCTCGCGCTGCCGGTTCCCTCCCAGGTGATCTGCGAGATGCTCGGCGTCCCCCTCGCCGATCGGGACAGCTTCACCGAGTGGACGTCCCTGGCGACCCATCTCCTGCGCGGCCGGTTCCTGCCCGACGAAGAGCGGGCGCGGATCGAGCCCGGGGTGAACCAGCTCGTCGGCTACTTCCAGGCGCTGATCGAGGAGCGGCGGAGCGACCTGCGGGAGGATCTGCTCTCGGTCCTGATCCGCGCCGAGGAGGAAGGCGATCGGCTCAGTGGGGACGAGCTGCTGATCCACGCCATGGGTCTCTTGATCGCGGGCTTCGAGACGACGATCGGGCTGATCGGCCTCGGGGCCAAGAATCTGGCCGACCATCCCGATCAAGCGGACGCCCTGCGCGCCGAGCCCGGGCTGATCGGCAACGCGGTCGAGGAATGCCTGCGCTTCGAGGGACCGATCGGCATGACGACCCGGGTGCTGCACGCGGACGCGGAGTTCGGCGGCTTCGTGATCCCGAAGGACACGACGATGTGGGCATCGATCTGGGGCGCGAACCGCGACCCGCGGCGCCACCCCCACCCCGATCGCTTCGACGTGACGCGGGCGGACACGACCCACCTCGGCTTCGGCATGGGCACGCACATGTGCCTGGGCGCCCACCTCGCCCGGATGGAGACCCAGGAGGCACTCGGCGCCCTCGTCGGCCGGACGCGGCGCTTCGAGCGGACGGAGCCGACGGTGCGCTGGGGCCTCTCGGTGTTCCGCGTTCCCGGCGCCCTGCCGATGCGCATCGAGGCAGCTTGAGGCGCGAGTGGCCCTCGACCTCCTCGCCACGGCCCACGTCAACCTGAACTGCCGGCAGCTCGCGGTCTCGCGGCGCTTCTACGAGCAGGCCCTCGGCCTGAAGGGGCTGGTGCACACGGATCCGGAGGCCCAGGACGGCCGCGCCTTCGGGCTCTCGGGCCCGATCCGGTGGGACGCCTGGATGCTCCACGACGGGCGGGCCCTGGGTGCGGCGGCGATCGACCTGCTGGAGTGGAAGCAGCCGCGGCCGATCGGGGAGGTGGACGCGGCGCCGGGCCGGCTCGGCCTGGCGCGCCTGGCCTTCGGCGCGCCCGACCTGGAGGCCGCGCGGGCCCGGATTGGCGCGGCGGGTGCGCGGCAGCTCTCGAAGGTCGCGCAGCTTCCGCTTCCGGGCGGAGAGGTACAGGCTGCCTTCGGTGCGCGGGACCCGGACGGCTGCGCCCTGCTCGTCACCCTCGCTGAGGAATCGCGCCTCGACCATGTGGAGATCGGCTGCACGGATCTCGCCGGCTCGGCGGCCTGGTTCGGCGACGTCCTGGGCCTGGTTCCTCTTGGCGAGCAGGAGGCGGAGGCTGCGCCCGGCGAGCCCTTCGGCAGCGCGGGAACCGTGTCCTGGAGCGCCCGGTCCCTCGCCCTGCCCGGCCAGGAGCCCGGCGGCTTCCGCGTCGCTCTGATGGCGTGGCGGGAGCCGGGGCCGAACGGCGCGCCCGCCGCCGAGGCCAATCACCTTGGCCTCTACCGCATGGCCTTCCTCACCGACGACATCGACCGGGACCACCGCGAGCTGCGGGGCCTCGGCGTCGCCGCGCTGACGGAGCCCGTGACCCTCGACCTGGGCCCCTCCTGCCCGGCGCCAAGCTGCCGCGCCCTCTTCTTCCGCGACCCCGACGGCAACTGCCTCGAGCTCATCGAGACGCCGACAACTTAACAAACGGAACCGGCGCCCAACTTAACGGCGGCGTTCCCAGCGGTGGAGGATGGGGAAGGCGACGAGGGCGAGGAGGATTTCGCTGGCGCCGGCGACGGCGAAGGCGGCGCGGTAGCCGGCCTGCCAGCCGGCGCTCTCGGCGACGAGCTGGCTGACGAGGCCTCCGGTGAGAGGGCCGATGATGAAGCCGAGGCTGCCGGCGGCGTTGAAGGCGCCCATGGAGGTGGTGCGCACCCGTTCGGGCGTGAGCTCGGTGGTCATCAGCATGGAGGGGACGAACATCACAGCGGCCGCGGCTCCGTTCAGCAGCATCAGCAGCCAGAGCTGCTCCTTCGGCCAGTAGCCGACGCTCGCGACGAAGCCGCCGTACACCAGGCTTCCGCCGCACAGGAGCATCGCCCGGGAGGTCCGTTGCGAGAGGAGCCCGAAGGGGAAGGAGAAGAGCGCGAAGGGGAGCATGAAGGTGGCGATCAGCACGCCGATGCTCGGCGGCGGCAGCTCGTGGATGTTCCCGAGGAAGAGCGAGAAGGTCGAGGTGAAGAAGCCGACCGTGAAGCGGTCGGCGAAGGCGAAGAGCAACGGCACCACGAGCAGGCGGTTGGCGCGCACCAGCCGGCCGATCTGCCGCAGGCCGGGCCGGGCTTCACTGGGCTCGCCCGTCTCGCGCAGCAGGGCGACGGCGAGCACGGCCGCCATCGCCACGATCGCCGCACCCACGTAGAGGGGCCGCACCGGGTCGCCCCGCCCCAGTACGCCGCCCAGCGGCGCGCCGAGGGCGACGCCCAGCAGGAGCCCGGCACCGGTCACGCCCATCACCGCCCCGCGCCCTTCGATGCCCCGCGCCCCGGCCGCGAGCCCGAGCAGCAGCGAGAGGGCGAAGATGTGGGCGCAGCCCTCGAAGAAGCGCACGGCCAGGAACCCGGGGAAGGGCACGTCCCGCGTCAGGCCGAGGAAGCAGAGGGCGTCGACCAGCAAGGCGGCGGCGATCAGTCGCGGGCGGCCGCCGAAGCGATCCGCGAACGCTCCAGACAGGGGCGCCGCCAGCACCGCGCCCACCATGTTGATGGACATGAAGAGCGAGGTGAGGAGCTCCGAGACCCCGAAGCGCTCCTGCACCAGCTCCCGCAGCACGGGCACCGGCAGGGTGACCGGCATCAGGATCAGCACGGCGAGCAGGCCCAGCGCCGCCACGCGCCCCCGCGAGTAGAGCTGCCCCTCCAGGTCCATCGCGGCCGGAGGGTAGCCCGCGCTACCCTGGCGGCCCTTCCCCTCGCACCGAGGAGCCGTCATGAAGGCCGCTGTCCTGCGCGCGTACAACACCCCCCTCGAAATCGAGGACGTCCAGCTGGCCGATCCGGGCCCCCACGAGGTGCGGGTGCGCACCGCCGCCTGCGGCGTGTGCCACAGCGACCTCCACTGCCTCGAAGGCGGCCTGCCGGTTCCGCCGCCGATGGTGCTCGGCCATGAGCCCGCCGGCATCGTCGAGCAGGTCGGCGCCGAAGTCACCTACGTGAAGCCCGGCGACCGCGTGATCGGCTGCCTCTCGGCCTTCTGCGGGAACTGCGAGTACTGCCTGCGCGGCGAGCCCAACCTGTGCGGCGGCGAGGCCACCGGTCGCGCCGCCGACGCGCCGCCGCGGATCTCGAAGGGCGACGAGACGATCCACCAGTTCGCCCATCTCTCCGCCTTCGCGGAGGAGATGCTGGTCCACGAGAACGCGCTGGTAAAGATCAAGGAAGAGATGCCCCTCGAGCAGGCCGCGCTCATCGGCTGCGGTGTCACCACCGGCCTGGGCGCAGCGCTGAACACGGCGAAGGTGCGCGCCGGCGAGACCGCCGTGGTGATCGGCTGTGGCGGCGTCGGCCTGGCGGCGATCCAGGGCTGCCACATCGCCGGCGCCGGACGGGTGATCGCCGTCGACACCGTGCCGTGGAAGCTCGAGCTGGCCCAGAAGCTCGGCGCCAGCGAGGGCATCAACGCCAAGGACGGCGACGCGGTCGCGGCCGTGCTGGAGGCGACCGGCGGTGGCGTCGACTATGCCTTCGAGTGCATCGGCACGCCGACCACCTGCCAGCAGGCGGCCATGATGATCCGCAAGGGCGGCACCTGCGTGCTCGTCGGCGTGGTTCCGATCGGCGTGGGCGTCGAGTTCCAGGCCCTCGACATCGTCCTCCAGGGCAAGTCGATCATCGGCTCGATGATGGGCTCGAACCGCTTCCGCATCGACATGCCGCGCTTCGTCGATTTCTACCTCGACGGCCGGCTCAAGCTCGACGAGATGATCTCGACGCGCCTCAGCCTCGATGAGGTGAACACCTCTTTCGAGAAGATGAAGGCTGGAGAGATCGCGCGCAGCGTCATCGCGTTCCAGTAGGCCCGGGATGAAGGCGCTCGTCTACCACGGCAAGGAGGATGTGCGCGTCGAGTCCGTCCCGGACCCGACGCCGCCGGACGCCCGCGGCGCGATCGTGAAGGTGGAGCGCGCCGCGATCTGCGGCTCCGACCTCCATCTGTACCACGGCGACATGCCCGTGCCGCCGGGCTTCGCCCTCGGCCACGAGTTCGTGGGCGAGGTGGCGGAGGTCGGCAGCGAGGTCCAGGACGTGCGCGCCGGCGATCGCGTGCTGGTGTCGGGGGTGATCGGCTGTGGGGCGTGCGCACGGTGCCTTCGGGGCGAAGTCGTGCGCTGCGAGCGCCAGGGCACGAAGGTGTTCGGCGTGGGGCCGGAGCTGCCCGGCGGCCAGGCCGAAGCCGTGGCCGTGCCCGGGGCGGATCACGCCATCCGCCGCATCCCCGACGGCGTAAGCGTGGAGCAGGCCGTGCTGCTGACCGACATCCTGCCGACCGGCTACTTCGGCGCCCGCAACGCGGACATCGAGCCCGGCGAGACGGTGGTGGTGATCGGCGCGGGCCCCGTGGGTCTCCTGGCCCTGATGTCCGCCCAGCTCTTCGGGCCCGCGCGGGTGCTGGTCGTCGATCGGGTCCCCGAGCGCCTCGCCCTGGCCGCCGAGCTGGGCGGAACGCCGGTGCCCGCCGACGAAGCCGACGCCGCCGTGGCCGAGCACACGAACGAGCAGGGCGCCGATCGGGTGATCGAGGCCGTCGGCGCCGACGCCACGATCCTGAAGGCCCTCGAGTGGGTGCGGCCGGCGGGCACCGTCTCGATCGTCGGCGTGAACACCAGCCCGGCCCTGCCCTTCCCGATGGCCCTTGCCCTGATGAAGGACCTGACCCTGCGGGTGGGCCTGGTCCCGGTCCCGGAGCTCTGGCCGGCGCTGATCCCCCTCGTCGCCGCGGGCCGCCTCCAGCCCGAGCGCGTCTTCACCCATCGCATGGGGCTGTCGGAGGGCAGCGAGGCCTACCGTCGCTTCAACGCCCGGCGGGACGGCATCTTGAAGGTGCTGCTGGACCCGAGTCGCTAGGCCCCGGGGCCGGTCAACGGGAAGCCAGCAGGCCGCCGACCTGCTGCAGCAGCACCGTGGGACCGAACGGCTTCGGAAGCAACGGGACGTCCTCGGGCCAGGATCGGTCCCGGTCCGGGTGGCCACTCATCACCAGGGCCGGCAGGCCCGGCGCCCGCGCGCGGATCGACTCCACGGCGGTGAGACCGTCGCAGCCGGGCATGCTGAGATCGAAGAGCAGCAGATCCACCTCGTCCACGTGGGCGTCGAAGAGCTTGATCGCCGCCTCCCCGTCCTCGGCCTCCAGCACCCGGTAGCCCGCCCGCTCCAGAGCCGCCCGGGTCATGCGCCGGACCCCGGGCTCGTCCTCGGCCAGGAGGATCGTGCCCTCGCCGGTGGGACCGAAGGGCAGCTCCCCGCGCTCCTGCAACGGCGCCTGGAGCTTGGCTGCCGGCCACACCACGCGGAACATGCTGCCACGGCCGAGGCTGCTGCGAACCGCGATGCTCCCCCCGTGGGCCTCGACGATGCCGTAGACCACGGCGAGCCCCAGGCCCGTGCCGTGCCCTTTCCCCTTGGTCGTGTAGAAGGGATCGAAGATCCGGCGCTTCGTGGCGGCGTCCATCCCGACTCCGTCGTCGGTGACCGTCACCTCCAGGCTCTGGCCGCCGTCGATGCTGCGCGCCTGTAGCACGATGCTCCCCTCCTCCCCCACCGCGTCCCGCGCGTTGAGCAGGAGGTTCGTGACCACCCGTCGCAGCTCGGTCGCGTCGGCGGCGGCCGGCGGGATGCCGGGCTCGGTCCGCACTTCCAGCTTCACGGCGGGCCCGAGCGAGGGACGCAACAACGCCTCGATCTCCAGGAAGAGACGGTTCAGGTGGACGGATCCGTCGGCCCGCGGACCCTGGCGGGCGAAGGCCAGGAGGCCCTGGGTGAGCTCGGCGCAATGCTCGGCGGCTCGTTCGAGATCCTGCAGCGGCCCGGTGGCGGCAGCGTCCTCGGGAAGCTCGTGGAGGAGCAGCCGGGCGTTGCCCAGGATGCCCGTCAGCTGGTTGTTGAAGTCGTGGGCGAGCCCTCCCGCCAGGGTCCCGAGCGTCTCCATGCGATCGGCGTGCTGCATCCGCTCGACGATGCGCCGCTCCGCGGTGACGTCGTGGGTGACCCAGACCCGGCCGAGCGGGGTGCCGTCGGGCCCGCGCACCGCCTGGGCGCTCATCCACAGGACGCGCCCGTCATCCTCGGGGAAGCGCAGCTCGAAGGCGTCCAGGGGAAGCACCTGGGAGCCTCCCAGGCGCAGCAGGTGCGCGTCCAGGTGGGGTCGCACCGCCCTCTCGAGGCGACCGCGGATCGTCAGCATGACGTCCTGCACCTCCTTGCCGAGCCAGGCCTCCGGTGCGCCGAGATCGAACTGTGCCGCGATCGTGCGGTTCATCAGCTGGATGCGACCACTGCCGTCGGTGAGCAGGATGCCGACCGGCACCGCCTCGAGCAGCGCCCGCGTGTTGCTTCGGCCGACCTCCAGGGAGTACGCCTGACGCTCCGCCTCCTCCCGGGCCCGCGCCACCCGGAGCGCGGAGGCCACGACCTGCGCCAGCTCCTCGACGAACTCCGTGCGCTCGGCGAGCGGGCTCGGCGAGGGAGAAAAGACCGCCACCAGCACGCCGACCAGCTCGCCGTCCATCCGCACGGGGGCGAAGAAGCCGTCTCCGTCGGAGAGGATCCACGCGACGCTGGCCAGAGCCGGGTCGTCCTCCGCGACGAGCCGCATCGCGCCCTCGGCGCCGACGGCGCGTCGGCCCAGGCCGTCGTCGAGCCCCACGTGCCGGAGGTCCCGGGGCAACCTGGGGCCCCGCGGGCTCGGCAACAGGCGCAGCACATCACCCTCGCGCTTCCAGACGCCGATCAGCGGCGCCACCGCGGCCGCGCCGAGCTCCTCGGCGAGACGAGCGAGGAGCCGGTCCGCGTCGCCGGGCTCCCGCGCCAGGTCGGCGACACGACGCAGGAGCCTGCGCTCTTCCCGCACCTCCTGCTGGCGTCGGCCGGCCCGCTCGACCAGGCTGACGAGCTGGAACGCGCCGGTGCTGAAGCCCAGCACGAGCCAGGCCGTCACCGCCGCCGCGTGAGGGGCTCCGAGCTGGTCCGGGTCCAGGATCCGCAGGGTCGCGAGACCGAAGATCAAGGCGGCGAGGCCGTACTCGGCGGCGGCCGCCTTCGTGGCCCGCGCGTAGCGCCATACCCGCAACGCGGACGCCAACAGCATCCCGGCGCAGATCAGGCCGGAAACGAGCTGGGCCGGAGGGGAAGGCCGCAGGAAGAGGAGGCCGACGACGGGCAACCCCAGCCACGACCAGCGCGAAAGGGGCACGGCCATGGGGTGCCGGGTGAAGGCGAGCGCGCCGGCCAGGAACAGGGCGGCGAAGGCGTAGGCAGCGACGGCCGTGAGCGGCTCGACGATCGGGTGCGCCCGATCCAGCTCGCCGAGCACACCGGTCAATACCAGGACGCACCAGGCCGCCGCCCAGAGGGGCGCGGCCCGGAGGTGCGCGTAGCTCGACCTCAGATACAGAAAGGCCGCAATGGCGGCGAGGCCCGCCGGCAGCACCTTCCAGAGCTCGTCCAAGCCGCCCCTCCTCGACGGGTCAGGATATCACCCGCGTCGTGTCGGGCCTCGGCGACCAGCGAGCCAGCACGCCCTACGTGCCGATTCCCGCTCAAGAGGGCCAGACCCTTCTCTTTCGTGAGGAGCTGCGCCATGGCCCTTCGTCTGGTGTGCCCCCGATCTCGGACCCGGCGAACCCGGCGCTGTGGGTCCTGACGCCGGTGCGCGCCCTCCTCGCGACCGGCATGCTGGCCGCGTCGGTGTGCCTGTGGCTCAGCTTCTTCCCGCCGGGCGTTGCCGGAGCTGGCTGCTCAGGAACGCATCGTGGGCCCGGGCGCCGCTCTCGGGCGCAGGGCTGGGTGGTCGCGGTAGCCTGCTCCCATGGCCGCCGACGCCGTCGACGACGCGACCGAGATCACGAACCTTCTCCACCTCTACGCCGAGCGCATCGACGCCGGCGATTTCGACGGTGTCGGCGCCCTGTTCGCCCATGCCGTGCTCACGGCCGAGGGGACGCCGATGCGGGTCGAGGGTGCCGAGAACGTCGCCCGTCACTACGCGTCCACCACCCGCCGCTACGACGACACGGGCACGCCGAAGACCAAGCACGTGATGACCAACCCGATCCTGGAGATCGACCACGCCGCCGGCAGCGCCGACGTGCGCTCCTATTACACCGTCTGCCAGCAGACCGAGACGCTGCCCCTCCAGGTGATCATCAACGGCCGCTATCACGACCGCTTCGAGCGCGTCGACGACCACTGGCGCTTCGCGTCCCGCCACTTCTTCGTCGACCAGGTCGGCGATCTCAGCCAGCACCTGCTGATCGAGCTCTAGCAGGCTGCGGAAAAACCCCGTGCGACGGGTCGAATCGGTTGGTACAGGCATACCGGGGGGATGGAGATGCGCGGAACCGATCGAACGCAGTCCACGATGTTCAGCTACGTGTCGCCGGAGGCGCGTGTCCCCGCCGATCATCCACTGCGCGTGACGCGGGAGATGACGAATCGCGCCCTGGTCCGGCTGGACGGGAGGTTGCGGAAGCTGTACTCGCGGACGGGTCGGCCGTCGATTCCGCCCGAGCACCTGTTGCGGGCCCTGCTGCTGCAGGTGCTCTACTCGGTGCGAAGCGAGCGGATGCTGATGGAGCAGCTCGAGTACAACCTGCTGTTCCGCTGGTTCGTGGGGCTCGAGATGGACGACCGGGTCTGGGACGTGACGGTGTTCACGAAGAATCGGGATCGGTTGCTTCGGGGAGAGATCGCGGAGGGGTTCTTTCAGGCCGTGTTGGCGGAGGCCCGCGAGGAGGGGCTTCTGTCGGACGAGCACTTCACGGTGGACGGCACGCTGATCGAGGCATGGGCGGGGCAGAAGAGCTTTCGGCCGAAGGACGAGGACCGGGGCGGCCGCGGGGGTGGACGGAAGGCGACGGAGCGGGACTTCCACGGTGAGCGTAGGAAGAACGACACGCACGCCTCGACGACGGACCCGGAGTCCCGGCTCTACCGCAAGGGGAAGGGGAAGGAAGCGAAGCTGTGCTTCATGGGCCACGTGGTGACGGAGAACCGGCATGGCCTGGTGGTGGCGGCCAAGACGACGCTGGCCACGGGCACGGCGGAGCGCGAGGCCTCGGTGGCGATGGTGAAGCGGGTGCCACGCGGACGGCGATCGACGTTGGGCGGAGACAAGGGCTACGACACGGTGTCGCATGTCGAAGAGCTTCGAGAGCTGGGCGTGACCCCGCACGTTGCGCAGAACGACAAGGGCCGCCGCAGCGCGATCGATGATCGAACGACGACGCACGTGGGCTACGAGATCAGCCAGCGCAAACGCAAGGCGATCGAGCAGGTCTTCGGCTGGGGGAAGACGGTAGGCCCGATTCGCAAGGTGAAGCATCGCGGCAAGGAGCGGGTGGGCTGGATGTTCACGTTCACCCAGGCGGCCTACAACCTTGTGAGGATGAGGAACCTGCTATGCCCCACGTAGCTTGTCGGGTCGAGTGGAGGGCCCCGTTGGCAGCGAGCCGGGCGTCAACCGGCGGCAAGGCCTCGATTCCGCGCTCCTTTCCTAGCCAAAGCGCCTCCAAGGCACCGTTCTCTGCGTACCATCGGCGTTCTTCCGCAGCCTGCTAGTGTCCTGTTCCAGAAGAAACCACTCGATTAGAATCGGAGTGGACGTCGAGGACGCGACCACAGTAGCGCCGCACACTCGCGAGGATCTGATCCGCGGTCTTGGTCCAGACGAAGGGTCTCGGATCGTCGTTCGTCGTCTTCAGGAAGCTCCGGATGTCGTTCTCGAGCGCCCTCGTGCTGCGATGCACGCCGCGACGGATGCAACGCTCGGTGATGAGTGCAAAGAACCGCTCGACCTGATTCAGCCATGAGCTGTACGTCGGGGTGAAGTGCACGTGGAAACGAGGGTGGCGCGCGAGCCAGCTCCGAGTTCGCTTCGTCTTGTGCGTGGTGTAGTTGTCGAGCACGAGATGGATGTCGAGTTCGGCGGGTACGTTGTCGTCGATCGTCCTGAGGAACTTCAGGAACTCCTCCGTGCGGTGCCGGCGATGGAGGGATCCGATCACTTCGCCCGTTGCGATGTTGAGTGCGGCAAAGAGTGTCGTCGTGCCATGGCGTAGGTATCCGTGTGTGCGCTGCTCCGCCCGGCCCGGTTGCATCGGCAAGACAGGCTGGTTCCGTTCCAGCGCTTGGATCTGCGATTTCTCGTCGACGCAGAGGACGACCGCGTTCGCCGGCGGAGACATGTACAGGCCGACGATATCCACCACCTTGTCCACAAAATGGGGATCGTTGGAGAGCCGGAAGCGCTCGACTCGGTGCGGCTGGAGGCTGAATGCTCGCCAGATGCGATGAACCGTCGTCGTCGGGAGGCCTACCCGCTTCGCCATCAGGCGAACGGACCAGTGCGTCGCTCCCGTGGGCGTTTCCTCTAGCGTCAAGCGCACGACCTCATCGACCTGCTCGTCGGTCACCGTCCGGGGCGCTCCCGGCTTGGGCTCGTCGTAGAGCCCAGCGATCCGCTTTTCGACGAAGCGCTTGCGCCAGATCCCGACGGTCTCTCGTCGCTTGCCTACGCGTTCCGCGATTTCCCCATTCGTCAGCCCCTGCTCTGCGAGCAATACAATGCGCGAGCGGTAGGCCAACTGATGCGCGCTCTTCCGCCTTCTGGCGTGCGTCTGGAGCTCTTCTCGCTCCGCATCCGTCAGCACAATCGGCGTCTTGGGCCGGCCACGATTCGCCATACGTCCCCCCAACGTGATGCCGGTAAGATGCCCCCTGCACGTTGGGAGTTCGCACTATTTTGCGTACTTTTTTCCGAAACAGGACACTAGAAGGGGATGTCGCTCGCCGGCGGCTCGCCGGGCTCGAACCCGCCGCCGTCTCCGCCGCCCGACGGCGTGCCGCCGCCTCCGTCGCCGCCGCGGCTCCCGCCGCCCTCACCGCGGGGACCGCCCAGGAACTGCACGTTCTGCGCGACGATCTCGGTGGTGCGCTGCTTCTGGCCTTCCTTGTTCTCCCACTCGCGGGTCTGGATGCGACCCTCGACGTAGACCGTCCGGCCCTTGGCGAGGTACTGGGCGCAGTTCTCGGCGACCCGCCCCCACACCACGATCCGGTGCCACTCGGTGCGGTCTTCGCGGCGCCCTTCCTTCGTCGTGTAGGACTCGCTCGTCGCCAGGCTGAAGTTCGCGACGGCCTGTCCGCCCTTGGTGTACCGAAGCTCCGGGTCGCGGCCGAGGTTTCCGATCAGGATCGCTTTGTTGACGCCTGCCATGGGGGGGCACTCCGTCGCAAGGGGTGTCTTGCGATCATCCCGTGCCGGCCAGAGGCCGTCAATGGCGAACGGACGTTCACGGTCGGATGCAAACGGCGTTTCGCGCGCGTTCGAGGGCTAGGCCCGATCCGTCCGAAGCTGCACCACCAGCTCGTTGATGCGATCCCGCGAGGCGCGGTCGAGCCCGTCGAACTCGATCGCCATGCCCCGCGGCTCGGTGCGAACGACCCGACCGGTGGCCTTGACGGGCTCCTCGCTGCCGGGCAGCTCGAACTGCAGCTGGACCCGGTCCTCGAGGTCGAGGGGGCGCTCGGTGGCGATGAACAGGCCGCCCTCGTTGATGTTGCGGGTAAACTCGCTGAAGAGGGCGTCGACCGTCTCGTACTCGATCCGGACGGTGACCGGCGCGCGAGGCGACTCGCGCCGCTCGATCGTGGTCTGGATCTGCTCGCGGGCTTCCTCGGCCATGTCCTGCTCATCGTCCAGGACCGGCGGATCGCTTTAGCTCAAGCGCGCTGACCCCCGAGGGGATCAGCGGCCTCCTCCTCGAAGGCGCCGTGCTCGCGGAGGGAGGCGAAGCCGTGCTCCGCGACCACGACGTGGTCCAGCAGCGGGACGCCGAGCAGCCTCCCGGCCTGGACCAGGCGCCGGGTGACCTGCCGGTCCTCGGGGCTGGGCGTGGGATCCCCGCTCGGATGGTTGTGCACCGCGACCAGCGCGGCCGCGCCCTCCCGCAGGGCCGGGCGGAAGACCTCCCGGGGATGCACCAGGCTCGAGGTGAGGGTGCCCTGGGAGGTGAGCACCTCGCGGATCACGCGGTGGCGCCCGTCCAACAGCAGGACGAAGAAGCGCTCATGGGGTGCATCCCGAAGACTCGAATGGAAGTGGCGGAAGACGTCTTCGGGCCCGCGGATCGGATCGCCTTCGTGCAGGCGATGAGCGGCGAGGCGGCGGCCCAGCTCGACGGCCGCCAGCAGGCTCGCGCTCTTGGCCGCGCCCACGCCGGGCGTGCGACGCAGCTCGGCGGCGGAGGCCATGGCCAGGCCGCGCAGCCCGGCCGGCGCCAGCAGCACTTCCGCCAGCTGGAGCACGCCGCGCGCGGCGCTGCCGGTGCCCAGCAGGAGGGCGACCAGCTCGGCGTCGGCCAGCGCCGGGGCACCCTGCCGGTGCAGGCGTTCCCTCGGACCGTCGTGTCTCTGTCCGCCCATCGGCGGACCTCCGCGGGACCGGAGAGGTGAGCCGTGCTAGCCGCGGCAGGCGCGTTCCGCCGCCTCCGCGCGCTCCATGGCTTCGGTGAAGCGGTCCGGCGGCAGCTCGGGCGCGATCAGCCCGCGCAGGGTGCTCCGCCGGTGGTTCGGAGCTTCGATGCGATCGACGAAGGCTCGCAGGAGTGCCAAGTAGCCCTTGGCCTCGCCGGGCTGGCTCATCGCCGCCTCGAGCTCGAGGGGGCTCGCGCCGAGGAAGCTACCGCCGTCGGTCATGCGGATGCGGCCTTCCGGGGACACGGCTCCGAGCCGCTTCATCGCGGCCCGCAGGTAGCGATCGGTGAACGCGCCCCGCTCCGAGAGGGCACGGGAGAGCGCGGACGCGTCGAGGGTCCCGCGCAGGCTCGCGTCGAAGCGGGCGGCGCAGCCGCTCACCTCGCCGGCACCGATGGCGGCCAGGGCCCCGCGGGCCTTGCGCACGGCCTCCACCCCGCCGTCCGCGGGCACCATCTCCACCGAGTAGACATAGAGATCGCGCAGCTCGTCCAGGCTCTGGCGCGAGCGCAGCTCGTACTCGCCGGCGGCCGGATCGGTATCCACCTGCACCAGCAGGTCCTCGCCGAGCTGGATCGCCTCCACCCGCTTCACGTGGGGGCTCGTCACCTGGTCGAGGGTGGAGCCGGCCTCGTCTCCCCGGGCGGTCTCGGCCAGGATCACGCCGAAGCCGTCGGTGCGATTCTGCACCCGCACGGTGAGCGCTTCCTTGGTCAGGAAGCTCATCGAGGAGCGACCGGCCAGGTACACGTGGGAGGCGGCGACCAGGGTGTTCGGCAGGGGCTCCAGCTCGAGCAGCACCCGATCCTGCGTGGAAGAGACGCGGATGGTCGCCTCTTTCTGCCGATAGCCCTCCAGGAACGCGCGGATCATCACCGCATCCCGGGGCCCGGCCTCCACGCGCAGCGGGAGGATCACCTTGACCGGCGCCTCGGCCTGCTCGTAGCGCTTCTGGAAGTTGGAGCGGATGTAGAAGAGATCGACGAGCGCGCCGGAGGGAACGGTGTCGACCTGGATGAAGCGCTCGCCATAGTTGTGGCCCGGCCGCAGGAAGGCGAACACGTTACCCGGGCTCCAGTCGGCCTTGTCGTCCGGGATGAGGTGGATCGTGTCTTCCGCCGCCGTGGCACCGGGCAGCACCACGCCGAGGACGCCCGCCATCAGGGCGAGGATCGCGAGCGGGCGAGTTCGTCGTCGGGCGCGCTTCAACCTGTCCTCTCGGTCCGCCACCGGGGAAGGGAGGCTACCGGGCTTTGGGGTCGCCTGCCGCCACCTCGAACGTCAGCCCGCGGCGCTCAGCGCCGCGGGGCCGCCGCGGTCCGCTCGAAGCGGGCCGCCAGGCCCTGGGCCCGCGGGTCCCCACTCTCGCGCAGGCGGGCCGCCAGCACCGAGGCCGAGCCCTGGTGGGCTGCGAAGCGCGAGAGCTCCGCCAGCCAGCGCTCCCGCGCCCGGTCCGGAACGTTCTCGACCTCGCGCAGGAAGACGCTCGGTTCGCGCATGCCCAGGCCCACGTGCCAGGCATGCCAGCGTGCGCAATCCGGCGCCCCGCCCCGCAGGCAGGCGGCCAGAGGGGGCATCCCGGGGATGCCGGCGACGCCGCGGCGCCGGGCCGCCAGGGGAGCTGCGGCGGCGGGAGCCGCGGCAGCTGCGGCCACCGACTCGGGGGCGGCCCGATCCGCCGAGGCCGAAGCGAGGCCCGCCGACCCGGGAGCGAGCCCCGGCAGCGTCACCTGCACCTCGACGGCCTGGACGAGCACCAGGAGCGTGAGCCCCACCGCCGCCGTCAGTAGCGGCGGCCCGGCGGTGGAGTCCATCCAGCGCTGCCAGCGGCCGCCCCAGCGACCCCACCAACCGGGGTCGGCCTCGCCGGCGGCAATCCGGGCCATCACCCGATTGCCCAGCTGCGGCGGCGGCTCCTCCGGCGAGCCGAGGGCGGATAACAGCTGCACCGTCCCGCGCAGGGCGGCAAGCTCCTCCCGGCACGCCGAGCAGCGCGTCAGGTGGGCTTCGACGCCCGCGCGAAGGTGGGGAGGCAGGGTCTCGTCGGCGTACTCGCTCAGTCGCCGCTCGCACCGGGCATGTCTCATGCGGGCAGGCCTTCCTTCTCCTCGACCGGCCCCTCTCCCGGTACCAGGTCCCGCAGACGATCCTTCAACGCCTTGCGGGCCCGATGGATGCGGGACTTCACCGTCCCCTCGGCGACCTGGAGCACCTCGGCGATCTCACCGTAGGCGAGCCCCTCGATGTCGAACAGCACGAGCGGCGCGCGCAGGCTCGGCGCCAGGGTCTGGAGCTCCTGCTGCACCCGCGCCCGGATCTCGCCGCCGAACGCGGCGTCCTCGGGCCCGCGAGGCTCGGACGGCAGCGCACTGCCGCCGGCCTGCTCCCGGGCCAGGGCGTCCATGTGCGCCCGCCGGCGACCGAGGCTGCGGCGGCGGTTCAGGGCGGCGTTCATGGCCACCCGGTAGAGGAAGGTCGAGAAGCGGGCCTCGCGGCGGAAGCGGTGACCGTGGCGGTGGAGGTTCAGGAAGGTGTCCTGGGCCGCATCCTCCGCCTCCTCCCGGCTCCCGAGCATGCGCAGCAGCAGGCCGAAGACCCGCCGCTCGTGCCGCCGGACCAGGGCCTCGAAGGCCTGAGCGTCGCCGTCTCGCCAGCGATCGATCAGCTCGAGATCGGGATCGACCGCCTCCACGGAAGCGACCCGCGAGCCGGTCAGATGCGTTCGGTCGAGAATGGGTTGGGTCACGAATGCCACGCCCTTTGGGACACGGGGTCGACCAACATGGTTCCCCAGGTTCCCTTGTCTACGAGTGAAGAAGCACCCTCGTTCGACGCATCCCCCCGGGGGATATTCAGCGCGAAGAAGGGGCCTGCTCCTCGCCCGGGCGGGTCCAGGTGCCGCTCTTGCCGCCGGTCTTGGAGACGAGGCGCACGGCGCCGACGGCCATGCCCCGGTCGATGGCCTTGCACATGTCGTAGATGACGAGACCGGCAGCGGAGACCGCCACCAGCGCCTCCATCTCCACCCCGGTCCGGGCGTGGGCGCGCACGCTGGCCTCGACCCGCACGCAGCTCGCCTCCGGATCCGGGCGGAGCTCCACCTCGATCGACTCGAGGGGCAACGGGTGGCACAGGGGGATCCACTCGGCGGTGCGCTTGGCGGCCTGGATGCCGGCGATCCGGGCCGTGGCGAACACGTCGCCCTTCGGCGTGCGCCCTTCGGTGATGGCCGCCAGGGTCTCCGGCGCCATCTCCACCTCGCAGCGGGCCACGCACACGCGCTCGGTCACGGGCTTCTCGCCCACGTCGACCATGCGGGCGCGCCCCTGGGCATCGAGGTGGGTCAGGCGGTTCCGGGTCGGCCGGTCGCTCATCGGAGGCACCCGTTCCGGGTCAGCAAGTCGTTCACGCGAGGGACTCGAGCCAGTGCCACAGGTCGGTGTAGACCTGCTCGCGCTCCGGCTCGTTGAAGATCTCGTGGCGCAGCGCGGGGTAGATGCGCAGGTCGCTGCCTTCGGTCGTGACGCCGGCGAAGAAGTCCCGGCTGCCCCGGACCGAGCAGAGCGAATCGTCCTCGCCGTGGAGCATCAGGAGGGGCACGGTCACTTCCGCCGCGCGCTCGGCCGTGCGCGCCGCTCGGCCGAGCAGCTCCGCGCCGAGCGACGCGGTCATGTCCCGGAATACGAACGGGTCCGCCAGGTACTGCTCGACGACCTGCGGGTCCCGGGAGAGGCCCTCGAGATCGAGGCCGCTTCCCATGCGAAGCGTCGGCCACACGAGACGGAGCGCTTTCGCCATGGCGATGCGAGCCGCCGACACACCGTCGGGGTCGATCGCCGCGCCCGACGTGACGGCACCGCTCAGCACCGGCTGTCGCTCGACCAGGAAGGCCAGGGTGACGAGCCCACCCATGCTGTGGCCGACCAGGTGAACGGGAAGGGTCGGGTGCTCGGCCCGGACGGTGTCGAGCATCAACGCCAGATCGTCCAGGTACTCGTCGAAGCTGCGCACGTGGGCGCGCCGCCCGCCGGAGCGGCCGTGGCCCCGATGGTCGTAGGCGCTGACCGCGGCGCCCCGCCGTGCGAGCCACGACCCGATCTCCTCGTAGCGTCCGCTGTGCTCGGCGTAGCCGTGCACGAGCAGGAGGGCGCGGGTGGGCGCGGGAGGCGTCCAGGTGCGACGGAAGAGCGACGGACCGTCGGCTGCGGTGACCGTCGTCTCGGTGCGGCGCAGGTCGGCCGCTGCCACGGTCGCCTCGGGAAGGCGCCGCTCGGCCGCGCCCTCGTGACTAGGAGGCGAGAGCTCGCTCGACACGTTCCCGCGCGGCGCGCACCCGGTTCAGGTAGGAGACGCCGCGGATCCGCGAGCCCCAGAAATAGGAGGAGATGCCGTCGGCCTCGCCGAGGCGCCGGATGTTGCCAGCCAGGATCATGCAGCCGGCCTCGACGTTGGCCTCGACGGTCGTGGCGTTCCCGGCCAGACCCATGGGCCGCATCATGTACGGCATCACCTGCATCAGCCCCAGGGCGCCCTTCGGGCTCAAGGCCTCGGGACGGCCGTGGCTCTCCACCTCGATCACGGCGAGCACGAGGGCCGGATCGAGCCCGTGCCGCTCGCTGCTGGCGAGGATCGCCTGCTGGATGCGCTCGATCCAGGCGGGGGCCAGGTGCGGGTTCAACCGCTCCAGCTCCGCGCGAATCGCATCGGGAAGCCCGGGGGCCTCGGCCTGGACCGCCACGGGAGCTGCAGCCGGCGCCTCGGGAGCGGCCCCGCCGCTGAGTGTGAGGCCCGCCGCCACGGCGAGCAGGGCGACCCGCCTGCGGGCGGCGCCTCTCGGCCTCTGCCTCGGCCCGAGGGCCCGTTCTATGGAGCTCGATTGGGTCATGAAGGGGGGCGCCTTTCCGCCGGGAGCGGCGCGCGCGGAACGTACTGGAAGGATCGGAGCGCTGTCAAAAGCTCCTTGCCCCGCGGGATCCGGAACCGACCGGAATGTGCATCTCGACCTGGAACCGGACGAAAAAGGGAACGTTTCGGTGACCAGAGGCACACGGAACGACGCGAGGATCAGGTGGTATGTACCCTTGGAGGCAGCTTGGGTGATCCCCCAAACCGGTGTTCGGATTGACCCTCGCTTCGCGCCTCTGATAGCATCGTTTCCCCCGCAAGAGGCGGGAACTCGGAGGCGAGCCGCGGGGTGCAGCGGGTCGTTCTCGGGGACGGCGGACGGGAGACCGGACGCGCCCGGGAGCCACCGTGCGGAAGCTCGAACGGCCGCCCTTGGGGAGGCGGAAGCATCCGTGACATGAGCGCCGCAGCCGATCGGAACGGTCTCGATCTCGAGACCGCTCTGCCGCTGATCCAGGGCCTCACTCGGCTCCACGATTGGGTCGCGCTGCTCGACGCGCGCGGCGGCATCCTGTGGCTGTCGGACGCGCTCGCCAGCACCTGCGGCGGAGGGCGTAGCTTCAAGGGCCGACACTGGCTCGAGTCGATGGTGAGCACCGACGATCGCGCGCGCCTCGAGGAGACCCTCGCCCACGAGGGCAGGGTCTCCGGCGAAGCCGTGAGCGTCGTCGACGGCGACGGCGCGCTCCTGCCGGTCGAGGTCTCGGCGGCGCACATCGCCGACGGCTGCGATGCGGTGGTCGCGATCTTCCGCCACGGCCGCGAGCCCGGCGACCACCTCGAGGCGGCCACCCTTCGCTACCTGGCGGCCGTCCTCGACAGCTCCCCCGACGGCGTGGTGGTCATCGATCGCAGCCGCTTCATCACCTACGCCAATCCGGCGATGGAAGAGATCTCCGGATGGAGCCACGACGAGCTGGTCGACCGGCCCCTGGCCGTGTTTCTGCGCGGCCAGGGAGACCTCGAGTCGATCGCCGGCGCGCTCTCGGATCAGCCGACCGTACGTGGTGTCGAGCTCGGCGTGCGCCGCCGCGACGACACGCCGCTCGACGTCTCGGTCTCCGTGAGCCGGCTCGCGCTACAGGACGGCACCCAGGTGGGCGCCGTCGCCTACGTCCAGGACATCACCGAGCGGCGACGCTTCGAGCGCGATCTCGCCCGCAAGAACGAGGAGCTCCAGCACTACGTCGACGCCGTGAGCCACGACCTGCGCTCACCCCTCGTCTCGATCCTGGGCTTCTCCCGCCTGCTCCGCGAGGATTTCGCCCCTGCCCTCGGCGAGAAGGGCCAGCACTTCCTCGGCCGCATCGAAGAAGCGGGCCGCACGATGGAATCCCTGATCCAGGAGCTGCTCGAGTTCTCGCGCATCGGGGCCGGCGACGAGCCGCCGGGCTGGGTCGACCCCCGCGACGTCCTGCTCCAGCTCCGCGCCGAGCTCAAGCCGCGCCTCGACGAGGAGCACGTGCTCCTCGAGCTGCCCGACGATCCGCCCCTCGTCCGCGTCGAGCGCACCCGCCTGTACCAGCTCTTCTCCAACCTGATCGGCAACGCCCTCCGCCACATGGGCCGCGTCCCGGAGCCGCGCATCCATGTCGCGATCCGGAACGGCGGCAGCAACATCCGCATCTCGGTCGCCGACAACGGCGTCGGCATCGAGCCGGACCGCCACGAGCAGATCTTCGAGATCTTCCACAGCGGCGACCGCGGCGAGGGCCGGAACGGCACCGGCATGGGGCTCGCCATCGTGAAGAAGATCGCGGAGGCTCGGGGCGGACGGACGTGGGTGGAGAGTCGGCCCGGGGACGGCGCCACCTTCCATGTGGAGCTTCCCGGGAGCTGAGCGCGGAGGCCGGACGAAGCACGGATCGATCGCCGCCGGTCGCCGGCAAGATCGACGGACCCTCCGCGGCTCCAGGTTGCCAATCCACCCCCCTCATCTAGCCTCGGCGCCCGGAGGCCCCCTGCATGTATCCGGTCGTCTGGGAACCGTTCGGCTATCCGATCAGCTCGTTCGGGGTGATGATGGCGGTCGGCTTCCTGGTCTCCGCCTGGATCGTCGGCAAGCGGCTCGCAGAGTACGGGCAGGATCCGGAGCTCTCCTCGACCATCCTCATCTACGCGATGGTCGGCGGGGTCCTGGGCTCGAAGCTGTACTTCGCGGTGGACCAGTGGGCGCTCGGAACGATGCCCTTCTGGGACGCGCTGCTGAATCGGGCGGGCATCACCTGGTACGGCGGGCTGATCGGCGGGACCCTGGTCGTCACGCTGGCGACGCGGATCCACGGGATTCCCACCCGGCTGGTGTCGAGCTGCGTGGCCACCGCGGCCCCCTTCGGCCAGGCGTGCGGGCGGATCGGCTGCTTCCTCGTCGGTGACGACTACGGGCGGCCCACGGACGGCTGGTACGGCATCGCCTTCCCCGAGGGTGCGCCGCCGACCACCGTGCCGGTGCATCCGACCCAGCTCTACGAAGTGGTCTGGCTGGTGCTGGCGGGCACCCTCCTCTGGAAGCGGCGCAAGTCGAGCCCCTTCCTCTTCGGCGAGTACCTGGCCCTCAACGGTTTCGGCCGTTTCTTCATCGAGATGCTGCGGATCAACCCGGAGGTGGCCCTCGGGCTCACCGAGCCCCAGTGGATCGGTGTGGGCCTGGTCGTGCTCGGTGGGGTGGGATGGATGTACTATCGGGGGCGTCCCGAAGAGGTCCCCGCATGACCGCCGAGCGACGCAGCGTCGAGACCCGCAGGAAGATCCTGGAGATCGCCGAGCAGGAGTTCGCCCGGGAGGGCTACGCCGGGGCCCACCTGCAGCGCATCGCCTCCCAGGTGGGCGTCCAGAAGACCGCCCTCTACTACTACTTCGCCAGCAAGGCCGCCCTGTTCGAGGCAGTGCTGGCGGGCATGATGGAGGTCTTCGACGAGCGCATCGCGGAGATCCTCGACCAGCCCAAGCCCCACGCCGAGCGCCTGATCGAGGTCGTGGACCGGATGAACGACCTGCTGGCGGAGCGGCCCACCTACGCCCAGGTGTTGATCCGCATCTTCATCGACAAGTACGAGATCACGAGCAGCCAGCTGCTGCAGGGTCCCGTCGAGCGGATGATCGCCCGCATGCTCACCTTCCTTCGGGAGGGCATGGACGCGGGCGTGTTCGTCCGCTGCTCCTCCCGCCACCTCTTCACCAGCACCCTGGGCGCCCTGGTGTTCCACTACGCCACCGGGCCGCTAGGCGCCGCCATCCTGGGCGTCGACGACCTGTCCACCTACGACGCGGTGAAGTGGCGGCGCGACGAGATGCGCGGGATCGTCCAGCGCGCCATCCTGCGCGAGCCGCTGGACCTCACCGGACGGGACTGAACGGGCGGGCTCAGGCCGCGGGGCTCTCGCCCTCGCTGGGCAGGCCGTGTCGGATGCGCTCGGCGAGGGCGCTGGCGCCGTCGGCGAGCGCCGGGTCGTGCTCGTCGCCGAGCAGCTGGCCGACTCGGGAGAGGGCCGCAATCGCCAGACGCGCGGAGCGGGCCTCGCCCTCGCCGGGCCCCGCATCGAGCCATGCGCCGAGTGAGGCGATCGCTTCTTGGAAGCGACCGTCGAGAAAGGCCTGCATGCCGTCCGCGTAGGCGCCGAGCCGCCGCGTGTGGTCGGCCGAATAGCCCAGCCGACGGGCGGCGCGCAGCGCCCCGGCGCCGGCCTGGAAGAAGCCGCTCGCCAGGTAGGACTCCGCCGCCCGCGCCCAGCCGCTGGCCGCGTCGCCGTGGATCCCCTCGAGCACCTCGTCCAGGGGGGCGCCCATCACCTCCTCCACCTCCTCCCGATGCTCGACGAGGAATCGGGTGACGTAGGCGTTGCCGGCGTTCGCCGCGAGCAGCACGCGGAACTGGGCACCGGTCTGACGCAGCAGGGTTTCTGCCTCGAGCAGCGACTCCTCGAGCCGGATGCCGGAATCGCCGACGATCTTCTCGAACTCGCGCAGGAGCCCGCCCTCGTCCGGGACGTCCGCCTGGCGCAGGGCGCGAACCCGCGGGCCGTAGACGTCGCGGGTGTAGACGTTCTCCCGGAACTTCATCGCCTCGTGGAAGAGGGAGCCCACCGCCAGGTCGAAAAGCGTGCCCGGGCCGATCTCGGCGTCGGCCTCGGCGCTGCGGAAGACCCGGTGGCAACGCTCCTTCAGGCGGAAGAGCACGCTCTCCTCGTCGTCACCGACCAGCTCCAGCACCTCCTCGAAGCGCAGCTCGCCCGCACGATGGCGTGCCGCCACCGCGCGCAGGGAGCGGTGGGCCATCAGGAAGTCGCGTGCGATGTCGACCAGGGTCGAGTCGATCGTCCGCATGGGTCGCAGTATGGTAGACCCGTCTCTCCCGAGCCAAGCGACGACCATCGATGACGAGCCGCCGGACCCTGCTCGGGGTCGTCTTCGCGACGATCCTGATCGACTTCGTCGGGTTCAGCGTGCTGATCCCGGTGCTGCCGCTGTTCGCCCGCCGGCTCGGCGCGAGCCCGGTGCAGATCGGCCTGATCCTGGCGATCTACGCCCTGGCCCAGCTGCTCTTCCTGCCCTTCTGGGGCTGGGTCTCCGACCGCATCGGCCGCCGCCCGGTGCTGCTCGTCTCCCTCTTCGGCACCGCCGCGTCCTTCGTGCTGCTGGCCCTGGCCGAGGACATCCCGACCGTCTACCTGGCCCGGGCCCTGGCCGGCTTCTTCGCGGCCAGCGTGGGGACCGCCCAGGCCGTCGTCACCGATCTCACGCCGCCGGCGGAGCGCGCCAGCGGCATGGGTCTGATCGGGGCGGCCTTCGGCGCCGGCATGATCCTGGGGCCGATGCTCGGCGGGCTGCTGGCGGCCTGGCACGAGCAGGCGCCCTTCTATGTCGTCGCGGTGCTGGCGGCCGCGAACGGACTGCTGGCCGTGGTCGCCCTCGACGAGTCCCGCCCCGCCGAGCTGGCGCGGCCTCCCCTTCGCGACCTCGCCCGGAGCCTGGTCCCCGCGCCCGTGCGGCTCCTCGTCGACGTGCGCGACCGCGGCATCGCCCTCTACCTGCTGCTCTTCTTCCTCTTCTTCAGCGCCTTCTCCGTGCTCGAAGCCATGATCACGCTCTACCTGGGCGAGCGCTTCGGCGCCGACGAGCTCGACGCGGCGCTGATCTTCGGCTGGATCGGCATCTTCCTCGTGCTGACCCAGGCGGTACTGCTGCGGCGGCTCGTGCTCTTCGCCTCGGAATTCGCGCTGGTCGTGGTGGGCCTGGCGTTGATGGCCGTCGGGCTCTTCGCCGTCCCCAACCTTCCCGCCGTGGGCTGGTTCTACCTGGTCGGGCCGGTGATCGCCGTCGGCAACGGCCTGGCCTTCCCCGCCTTCACGAGCCTCTACTCCCAGCTGTGTCGGGCGGAAGAGGCGGGCGAGCTGCTGGGACAGAGCAACTCGATGGGCACGGCGGGCCGCATCGTCGGCGCGTGGGGCGGCGGCCAGCTCATGGCGAGCCTCGGCCTCGGCGCACCCTTCTGGGCGGCCGGCGCCGTCATGCTCTGCGCGGGACTGCTCTTCGTCCTGCTGCGAAACCAGCTGCTGCAGAAGGCGCCTGCGGCTACTGGCGGAAGCGAGACGTCTCAGACGACAGGCTGAAGTCCGGCGCCTTGTCCGGGTGGATCTCCTTGGCCCGGGCGAAGAGCAGTTCCTCGTCCTCCGCGTTGTTCGGATCCGGGACGCAGCAATCCACCGGGCAGACTTCGGCGCACTGCTCGGTCTCGTGGAAGGCGACGCATTCGGTGCAGAGCTTGGGGTCGATGACGAAGGTCTCCTCACCCTCGCTGATCGCCTCGTTCGGGCACTCGGGCTCGCACACGCCGCAATTGATGCACTCCTCGGTGATCATCGTGGCCATCGTGCCGGGTCTCCTCCGCGCGCGGGGCGCGACCTTAGGCATTGGGTGGTGAGGGGTCAACGCCGCGGCATCACTGGGGAATTCGCGACTCCGGGTGCGCCGCGGCCCCCGGGGGTTCAGTTGAAAACGCCCATCTCTCCCCTATCGTCCGGCCCATGAACGCCCCGACCCTTCGCGAAGAAATGGAGGTCGACGTCCTCTTCGTCGGCGCCGGCCCGGCGACCCTCGCCTCGGCCTACCACCTGATGAAGACCTGCGAGGCCCGCGGCGTGGAGCCGCCGGCGGTGCTGGTGATCGAGAAGAGCGCCGAGGTCGGCGACCACATGCTCTCGGGCGCCTGCGTCAACCCCCGCGGCATCCGCGAGCTGATGCCGGACTTCCTCGATCAGGGCTTCCCCCTCGAGTACGTCTGCGACAAGCCGCAGACCCACGTCTTCCTGCCGAACCACCACTTCCGGCTGCCCATCAACCCGCCGGAGTTCGCGAAGCGCGACTACATGGTCGCGTCCCTGAACAAGGTGGTGAAGTGGCTGGCCGAGAAGTGCGAGGCCCTGGGCGTCGAGATCTACTCGGGCTTCGCGGGCGACCGGATCCTGGTCGAGGGCAACAAGGTCACCGGCGTCCGCCTCGGCGACATGGGTGTGGACAAGGACGGCAAGCCGAAGGGCACCTACCAGCCGGGCATGGACATCAAGGCGAGCGTGACCGTCCTGGGCGAGGGCGTGCGTGGCTCGCTGACCAAGCAGCTGATCTCGCGCTTCGGCCTCGAAGGGGAGAACCCGCAGATCTACGAGACGGGGATCAAGGAGATCTGGCGCGTCAAGCCGGAGAACCACGTTCCCGGCCGGGTGGTTCACGGCATGGTGCCCCTGGATCTCGTCGACGCGTTCGGCGGCATGTTCCTCTACGACATGAAGGACAACCTGGTGTCCTTCGGCGTGGTCACGGCGCTCGAGTCTTCCAACCCGTTCCTCGATCCGCACCTCCGCTCCCAGAAGCTCAAGACGAATCCGTACTTCCGGAAGCTCTTCGAGGGTGGGGAGCTGGTGCGCTACGGCGCGAAGACGATCCCCATCGGCGGGCTGACCTCGATGCCCAAGCTCTACACCGACGGCGCGCTGCTGGTCGGCGACTCGGCCGGGTTCTGCAACGGGGAGAAGCTCTCGGGAGTCCACCTGGCGATCAAGTCGGGCATGCTGGCCGCCGAGACCGTCGCCGACGCGGTCGCCAGCGGCGACTTCACATCGGTCACCCTCGGCGGCTACACCGAGCGCTACCGCCAGAGCTGGGCCTTCGAGGAGCACTGGAAGTCGCGGACGCACCACGCGTCCTTCGCCGGGAGCTTCGCCTTCACGGCCATCAACGAGCCCTTCCGCCGCTTCCTCACCGACGGCGGCGGGCTGGTCGGCCACCCCTCCTTCCACGCCGGGCACGAGGCGATGAAGAAGCTCTCCGAGCTCCCGCCCGAGAAGCGGGTGAAGGAGGAGTTCGAGTTCGACGGCGAGCTCACCTTCTCGAAGGAGCACCTGGTGGGCTTCTCGGGCACGGCCCACGAGGCGGACCAGCCCTCGCACCTGGTGGTGGCCGATACCGACCTGTGCAGCGACGTCTGCACCGAGGAGTACGGCAACCCCTGCGAGAGCTTCTGCCCCGCGGCGGTCTACGAGATGATGGACGACCCGGAGGAGCCGGGGAAGAAGAAGCTCTTCATCCACCACGAGAACTGCGTCCACTGCAAGACCTGCGACATCGCCGACCCGTACCAGGCGATCACGTGGACGCCGCCGGAAGGGGGCGAGGGGCCCGACTACCAGCTGATGTAGCGACTCAGAGGACACGGCCGAGGGCGTCCAGCAGGACGTCCCGGTCTTCGTCTTCGGCGCACACGGCGAGGGCCCGCGCCGGCTCGTCCTGGTCGTCCGGGAACGGGCGACCGTCCTCGGCCCAGGCCTGGCCGCCGGCGACCCGGCTGATCAGCACGCCGACCCGGCCGCGGATGCTGATGTTCGCGGTGCCCGGGGAGTGGCGGAGGCCCGCGCGGAAGCCGGGAATGAGGGGGGCTACCGCGATGGCACCGCCGGAGCCGAACCACACCTCGTAGCCGTGCTCGCGCAGGGCGGCGAGGGCGGGCTCGGGGAGCTCGTGGGAGACCACGATCCGGTTGCCGGTGGCCTCGGCCCTCCACGGTCGGGACGGGCCCCGGGGCCGCGTGCGCCGGGCGATCCCGGCCCGGGCGGCGTCGAAGAAGAGACCTTCCCGGGGCAGGGCGACGAGCGCCGCCTCGTAGCGCCCGGCCGCCGCCAGGCCCACGATGCAGGCGTAGGGACCGCGGGCCTCGATGTAGGAGTGCAGGGTCCCGTCGATCGGGTCGATGACCACCTCCGCCGGCGCCTCGGAGGGGAACTGGGCCACGAGCGGCGTGTCCTCCTCCGCGCGCAGCGAGACCTCCGGGCAGTGCTCGAGGAGCGCCTCCAGGATGGCCTCCTGGACCGCGGTGTCCGCCAGGGTGAGCGCGGCCTTCACGGCGGTGGCCTCGTCGGCCTTCGGCGTGTTCTCGACCCGGCCCTCCAGGGCCCGGGCGATGGCGGCGGCCTGGCGCACCGCCGGTCCGACCGCTTCCAGGAACGCCTCCGGGCCCGGCGTCGCGCGCACCCCTCCCACCTGTCCTCCGGCTTGCGAGCGGCCGGATGCTACCCGTCGCGGCCCGTGCGGGCTACGCCGGGCCGGGCTCCTCGGCGGGTCCGCGCAGCACCAGCATCCGCCCGATCGGGCGGTGGGGAACGATGCCCCGGCGCAGCTCGGCGGCAGCGCGCAGCACCTCCCGGGGATCCTCGTCCCACAGGTAGTAGCCGGGCCCCTCCAGGGCGAATCCCTCGCCGCGCCGGCGCAGGGTGATCTCGTCTTCGGAATGCATGTCGTCTCCGTTCGTCTCTCGTTCTCTCTCTGTTCTGGAGAGAGGATCGGGACGGCGCGTGGAGATCGTGTGACGGGGGAGACACATTGTGCGCACACGCGTAAGGTGTCGCGATGCGCGCGATGGGTCGTCTCCTCCTGATCGCGGGACTGCTGGCCTCCAGCGGCGCTGGAGGCGAGGTGAACCACCTCACCGACCACGACACCCACTCGGATGCCGGCGACATGCACGCGGTCATCGAGATCCCCGCCGGCACGAACGCGAAGTGGCAGGTGGGGGAGGACGGCCGGCTCGCGTGGGAGGAGAAGGACGGCCGCCCCCGGGTGGTCGGCTACCTGCCCTACCCGGCCAACTACGGCATGGTCCCGCGTACGCTCCAGGCCGAAGCGGACGGCGGCGACGGCGACCCTCTCGACGTCTTCGTCCTCGGGCCGGCGCTCCCCCGCGGCAGCCTGGTGTCGACCCGGCCGATCGCGGTGATCCGCATGCTCGACGGCGGCGAGCGGGACGACAAGCTACTGGCCGTTCCCCCGAGCGGCCCGATGGGCGAGCTGCGCAGCCTGGCGGAGCTGGAGGCGCGGCACCCGGGTGCCCTTCGCATCCTGCGCATCTGGCTCGAGAACTACAAGGGCAGCGGCGAGGTGCGGGTGGAGGCGGTGCTCGGCGCCGAGGCGGCAGGGAGTGCCCTCGCCGCCGCGGCGGCGGCCTTCGAGCGGGTGCACGGCAAGTGAGCCGGCGCATGCTGGCGGAAGCGATCGGCACCTGGCCCTCGGCGCCGGGCCGTTGACGGGGGCCTCGATGAACCCTGCCCGCTCCTTCGGACCGGCCCTGGCCTCGGGGCAGCTCGCCGATCTCTGGATCTACGCTTCGGCACCGGTGGCGGGCGCCGCGCTGGCCGTGCCGGCCTGCCGCGCGGTCCGCGGGCCCACTTGCTGTGCCGCCGAGCCGGGGAGCTCCTGAGGAGCCCGGCTCAGCCCGCGTTCTCCAGCTTCGAGGCGTGCTTCACGTTGCGGGCTTCGGTCAGCATGATCACGTCCTCGGCGATGTTGGTCGCGTGGTCGGCGACGCGCTCGAGGTTCTTCGCGATCAGGATGACGTCGACTTCCTGGGAGGTGAGCTCCGGGTGGTCGGAGATCTCTTGGATCGCCGCCTGGATGACCTCCTTCTCGTCCTGGTCGATGCGGTCGTCCTCGTCGAGCACGAAGGCCGCCCGCTCCGGATCGTGCTCGCTGAAGCTGTCGAGGGCGTGACGCAGGAGCCTCCGGGACTCGTCTGCCAGCGTCCGGAGCTTCTCGGGGATCGGCACCTCGGGGCGTTCGGAGAGCCGGAGGGCGCTCTTGGCGATGTTTCGCGCCAGGTCGCCCACGCGCTCGAGATCCGTGGCCATCATCTTGATGGCGATCACGCCGCGCAGGTCGTCGGCCACCGGCGCCTGGGTGGCCAGGGCCCGCAGCACCGCCTCGTCGACGGCCAGGTCGAGGCGATCGATCTCGAGATCGTCGATCTTCACCTCGCGGGCCAGGGCCGGGTCGCGCTTGTAGACGGCGTGCAGGGACTTCTCGAGGATCGCCTCGGCGAGGCTGCCCATGCGCAGGATCTGCTGCCGGAGGTCCGCGAGGACCGGGTCGACGATTCGCGTCATCGCAGTCTCCTAGCCGAAACGCCCGGTGATGTAGTCCCGGGTCCGTTCGTCCTTGGGATCCGTGAAGATCTGCCCGGTCTCGCCCTCCTCCACCACGATGCCGAGGTGGAAGAAGGCGGTCCGCTGGGAGACCCGGGCCGCTTGCTGCATCGAGTGGGTCACGATCACGATGGTGTAGTTCTCGCGAAGCTCCTCCATCAGCTCCTCGATGCGGGCCGTGGCGATGGGGTCGAGGGCCGAGCAGGGCTCGTCCATCAGGATCACGTCGGGCTGCACGGCGATGGCGCGCGCGATGCAGAGCCGCTGCTGCTGACCGCCGGAGAGGCCGGTGCCCGACTCGTCGAGCCGATCCTTCACCTCCTCGAAGAGGCCGGCCCGCTGCAGGCTCGTGGCGACGATTTCGTCGAGCTCCTCCCGGGAGGAGACGAGCCCGTGGATCTTCGGGCCGTAGGCCACGTTCTCGTAGATCGACTTGGGAAACGGGTTCGGCTTCTGGAACACCATGCCGATGCGCGCGCGGAGCTGCACCGGATCGATATCCGCCCGGTAGATGTCCTCGCCGTCGAGGGTGATCTTGCCCTCGACGCGGCAGATGTCGATCACGTCGTTCATGCGGTTCAGACAGCGGATGTAAGTCGACTTGCCGCAGCCCGACGGCCCGATCAGGGAAGTGACCTGGTTCTTCTGGATGTCCAGGTTCACCGAGAAGAGGGCCTGCTTCTCGCCGTACCAGACGTTCAGGTCCCTCGTCGTGATCTTGGTCAAGAAGTGCGGACTCCGCGGCTCTTCCATGGGGGCCTCACCCGTCTACCAACGCCGCTCGAACCGGTTGCGGAGCAGCACGGCCGCAAGGTTCATGGCGACGAGGAAGGCTAGCAGCACGAGGATCGCGGCGGACGTCTTGGCCACGAAGGCCCGTTCCGGAGCGTCCGCCCACAGGAAGATCTGGACGGGAAGCACGGTCGCGGGGCTCGTCGGCCCACCGGGCACGTCGACGATGAAGGCCACCATGCCGATCATGAGGAGCGGGGCGGTCTCGCCCAGCGCCCGGGCCATGCCGATGATCGTGCCGGTGAGGATGCCCGGTAGGGCCAGAGGCAACACGTGGTGGGCCACGACCTGCAGGGGCGACGCGCCCACGCCCAGCGCCGCCTCGCGAATGGAGGGCGGCACGGCCAGGATCGCCGAGCGGGCGGCGATGATCACGGTCGGGAGCGTCATCAGGGCCAGCACGAAGCCGCCCACCAGCGGGGCCGAGCGGGGCATGCCGAACAGGTTCAGGAAGACGGCCAGCCCGAGCAGCCCGAAGACGATGGAGGGGACGGCCGCCAGGTTGTTGATGTTCACCTCGATGAAGTCGGTGAGCCGGTTCCTCGGAGCGAACTCCTCCAGGTAGACCGCCGCCGCCACGCCCACCGGGAAGGACAGCAGCAGGGTCACCAGCAGCGTCCAGAGCGAGCCGACCAGGGCTCCGCGAATCCCTGCCAGCTCGGGCTCGCGGCTGTCGCCGGAGGCGAAGAAGCGCCGGGCAAAGCGGTTCTCGACCCGGCCGTCGTCCTCGAGCGCCCGGAGCCAGCCGATCTGGGCGTCACTGAGGCGGCGGTCCGCCTCTGCGGTCGCGGCGTCGACGCCGCCCTTGAAGTAGAGGTCCGCATCGTCGGCGAGGGGGACGCGCACCGGCCGGGTCGTGCCGGCCAGCGACGGATCGGCGAGCACGAGCTCGCGCAGCTCGAAGGCCGCGCCGCTGCTGATCAGGGCGGAGAGCGCTCGGCGCTCGCGGCGGCCGGTCACCTCCGGAAAGCGCTCGCGCAGCGCCGTCTTCACGAGCCCCCCGTAGTCCTGCTGCTCCAGCGCCTCGGCATCGAAGTGGACGTCGAGGGTCGCCTCGTGGGCGAAGAAGGCCGGCAGGCCGCGCCAGAGGATGCTGCCGAGCAGCGCGACCAGGGCGGAGAGCGCCACGCCGATGGCGGCGGCACCGTAGAGACGGAAGCGCCGTTCGGCGGCGTAGCGCCGTCGAAGCCGGCGCGCCGCCGCGTCCTTCGTGTGCAGCGAGCCGTCAGTCATACTGCTCCCGGTAGCGGCGCACGACCATCATCGCGACCACGTTCAGGGCGAGGGTCACGATGAAGAGGGCGAGCCCGAGGGCGAAGGCGGCCAGGGTCTTGGCGGAATCGAACTCCTGATCGCCGACCAGCAGGGTGACGATCTGGACGGTCACGGTCGTCACGGCCTCGAAGGGGTTCGCGGAGAGGTTCGCCGCGAGGCCGGCGGCCATCACCACGATCATCGTCTCCCCGATCGCACGGGAGACGGCGAGGAGCACGGCGCCCACGATGCCCGGCAGCGCCGCCGGGAGCACGACCTTGCGAATCGTCTCCGACGGGGTCGCGCCGAGCCCGAGGGAGCCCTCCCGGAGGCTCTGGGGCACGGCGCTGATCACGTCGTCGGAGAGCGACGACACGAAGGGGATGATCATCACGCCCATCACCAGGCCGGCGGCGAGCGCGCTCTCCGAGCTCGCCTCCCAGCCCATGCGCTCGCCGAGGGCGCGGATCACGGGGCCGACGGAGAGCGCCGCGAAGAAGCCGTAGACCACGGTCGGGATGCCGGCCAGGATCTCGAGCAGCGGCTTCACCAGGGCGCGGGTGGCGGGCTTCGCGTAGTCGGAGAGATAGACCGCCGAGAGCAGCCCGACCGGCACGGCCACGGCCATGGCGATCGCGGTGATGAGCAGGGTGCCGGCGAAGACCGGCACGGCGCCGAAGGCGCCGGAGGAGCCGACTTGGTCGGCGCGGATCGCGGTCTGCGGGCTCCACTCGAGGCCGAACAGGAATTCGCGGACCGGGACGAGGGCGAAGAAGCGGAGCGCCTCGAAGATCAGCGAGAGCACGATGCCGATCGTCACGAGGATCGCGACGCCGGAACAGGCGGCGAGGAAGCCGCGCACGATGCGCTCGACCCGGTTGCGCGCCCGCAGCTCCGGCCGGATGCGCGCGCGAGCCCAACTGAGGCCGCCGACCGCCAGGGAGAGCGCCGCCCCCGCCAGGGCGAGCCCGCCGACCCGCCGCACCTGCTGCACCCGAAGGGCGGCGGCGCGGAGCTCCGGGGTCGTCTCCCGACCGATCGCCTCTCCCGCCGCCAGAGCGCGGGCATCGCGCACGAAGAGCTCGAGCCGTTCGGGGGGCAGCCCCTCCACGGCGGGTCCGGCCTCGGCCGCAGCCTGCCACCCGGCGAGCGCCGGCTCGAAGAGCAGCCACGTCACCAGCAACGCGAAGGCGGGCACAGCAGCCCAGAGCGCCACCCAGTGCCCGTAGTAGGCGGGCCGGGAGTGAAGCACCCGAGCATCCCCCGATGCCACCGCGAGGGCCCGTCGGCGGCCCAGCACGAAGGCGGCGGCCGTGAGCAGGAGGAGCGCGGCGGTGAGGGGAAGCATCATGGAACGTCCGAGGGCGCCCCTCCCGGAGGAAGAGGCGCCCGGAGGTGCGGAATGTGACGGACCTAGTTCAGGCTCAGCAGCACCAAGCCCCGGGCCGCATCGCGCACGAGCTTGCGTTGGGCCGCCGGCAGCGGGATCAGGCCCTTGTCGGCGAGGTAGCCCTCGTCGCCTGCGGCCCGTTCGCTGGTGAACTCACCCACGAACTCCTGGATGCCCGGCACCACGTCGATGTGGGCCTTCTTGACGTACAGGTAGAGCGAGCGGGACACGCCGTACTCGCCGGCCGCGATCTTCTCGAAGGTGGGCTCAGTGCCTCCGACCAGGCTGCCCTGGATCTTGTCCGCGTTCTGGTCGAGGAACGAGAAGCCGAAGATGCCGAGGGCGTTCGGGTTGGCCTCGAGCTTCTGGACGATGAGGTTGTCGTTCTCGCCGGCTTCCACGTAGTGGCCGTCCTCGCGGATCGCGTGGGCCACCGCCTTGAACGCCTTCTCGTCCGCCTCCTTCATCTCGGCCAGCATCGGGATGGCCTGGGCGCCGCCCTCCATCGCCAGCTCGACGAAGGCATCCCGGGTGCCGGAGGTGGGCGGCGGGCCGAGCACCTCGATCTTGACGGTGGGGAGCGAGGCATCGATGTGGCTCCACAGGGTAGAGGGGTTGTCCACGAGCTTGCCGTCCACCGGCACCTGTTTGGCGAGGGCCCGGAAGACCTGCTCCTTGGTCAGCGAGTAGCGGGCCGCGGCCTTGGAATTGGCCAGCACGATGCCGTCGAAGCCGATCTTCACCTCGACGATGTCGTTCACGCCGCCCTTGGCGCAGCGCTCCACCTCGGAGGCCTTGATCCGGCGCGAGGCGTTGGTGATGTCCGGATGCTGGGTCCCGACCCCTCCGCAGAAGAGCTTCAGGCCGCCGCCGGAGCCCGTGCTCTCGACGACCGGCGTCTTGAAGTCCGTGGTCTTGCCGAACTGCTCGGCCACGGCGGTCGAGAATGGGAAGACCGTGGAAGAGCCGACGATGCGGATCTGGTCGCGCGCCTGGGCGGCGCCGGCGAAGAGCAGGACGGCGGCCGCGAGGGCCAGGGGCGAGCTGGTGAGCTTCACGGGGATTCCTCCGATCGGGTGTTTTCGTTCGCGTTCGTGGGGACCCTAGGCGCCGGGGCTGACCCCCCGGTGACGCGTTCTTGACGAAACCGTGACATCCGACCGGGCCGGGTCCTAGAACTTCACCACGATGTCGGTCTGCAGACGCAGCCGGTCCGCGTTTCCGACGGACCGGGCGAAGACCGGCAGGCCGCTCCGCAGCTCCTGGCTGGAGAAGAGCGTCAGGTTCAGGTCCGTGCCGGGCAGGATCTGCCGGGACCCGTAGACGGTGAAGCCCTTGCGGTTGGTGAAGCCGTCGAAGAGGTCGCTGTCCGTGAACTGGGCCGGAAAGTAGTTCGCCTCGGCCTCGTAGTAGCCGAAGCCGAGCTTCACGAACTCCTTCTTGTCGCCCACCTCGACGCCGACGCCCCACGCCGTGTCCTCGTCGCTGCCCGTGAAGGTCGAGACCGTGCCCGCGTCGAGGTTGCGCGCGTAGTGACCGAAGAGGAGGACCGGCCAGCTCTCCACACCCTTGTAGCGGGCGTAGGCGGCGATCTCGACGACCCGGTAGTCGTCGTCGGTGACCGCGCCCGCCCCGGCGGTGCGGGTGACGAAGGCTTCGTTCAGGGACGCAAAGCTGTAGAAGCTGCCGCGCACCCCGAAGTCCACGAGCTCGCTCGGCGTGAGGTCCAGGCCGCCCTGGAACGCGGTCAGGTGGGGGTCCTCGGAGCGCGAGTTCTCGTCGAGGACGTAGTAGCCCGCGGTGACGTAGCCCTTCATCGCGTCGCTGAAGCCGTGGGTCAGCATCACGGCCCCGCCCTCGGGGTTGATGTCATGGTCCCAGAGCAGGTAGTCCTTGCCGTTCTTCCAGGTGAAGGGGTTCTTGGTCTTGCCGACCATGGCCGAAACGCCGGTCGCCTCGCCCAGCCAGCTCTTCGGCGCCTGGAACTGCGCGTAGGCCTGGTCGATGAAGATGTCGTCCGGATCGAAGTCGTTGCCGCTTCCGAAGCTCTTGTTGGTGCTCCGGATGTCGCCGGTGCCGGAGGCCAGGCGGAAGACCACGTCCGTATGGTCGTTCACCGTCGCCTTGCCCTGGATCCGCAGGCGGTAGCGACCCCGGGCCCGGTTGGCCCGGTCGACGCCGAGATCGTCCCGGTCGTACCAGAAGTTCTCGAGCCGGGCGCGGAAGTCACCGGTCCACTCGATCCGGCCGAGCAGCCCGGCGTGCTCCTCCTCGTAGGCATCGTTCTTCGAGACCAGCTCCGCGTGCTTGGCCTCGTCGATGATCCCGCGCTCGCGCAGCACCTCGAGCACTTCGCCGATCACGGGCTCCTCGGCCCGTGCCGGCGCCTCCATCCCCAGGAACAGAGCCAGCGCGGCGATCGCCGCGCCCGCATGAGACAGACACTTCAAGGGAGTTCCTCCTTCGGCCGCACGCTAACCAGCCCCGGGAGGGGCCAGGTGACGAACGCGTTACGAAGGAGTGACGTTGTCCGACGCGGGATCGAAGCCGGGGAGCGTGAAGCGGAAGACCGTGCCGGCGCCCTCCTCGGACTCTGCGTCGACGTCGCCGTCCATGGCCTGGACCAGGTGCTTGACGATGGCCAGGCCGAGGCCCGTGCCGCCCAGATCCCGTGTGCGCGCCTTGTCGACCCGGTAGAAGCGCTCGAAGATGCGGGCGAGATCGCCGTCGGGAATGCCCATCCCGGTGTCGCGGACGGCGACCTGGACGCGGCCGCTCGCCCGCGCCACCTCGACGACCAGCCGATCGCCGGGCTCGCTGTACTTGATGGCGTTGTCCAGGAGGTTCAGCAGGATCTGCTCCACGGCGCGGCGATCGGCGAGCGCGAGCAGGTCCCCCTCGGCCTCGACCCGGGCCTCGAGGCCCTTGGCATCGATGCGGGGCTTGAGATCCCGCATCAGCGCCCGCGCCACGTCGCCGATCGCCACCTCGACGAGGCGGAGCGGCTCGCGCCGGCCCTCGATGCGCGAGAGCTCGAGCAGATCGTCGATCAGAGCAGAGAGCCGGCCCGCGTGGCGGACGATCACCTCGGTGTACTGGGTGCGCTGCTCGTCGTCGAGGCGCTCGTGCAGGAGCGTCTCGGCGAAGCCCCGAATGGCCGTCAGCGGGGTCTTGAGCTCGTGGGACACGTTGGCCACGAACTCGCGGCGCACGCGCTCGAGCCGACGCAGCTCGGTCTGGTCGTGGAAGACCGCCACCGTGCCGAGGGCGGGGCCCTCGCCGGGGAAGCGCACGGCGTGCATCTGGAGGAAGCGCTCGTCGTCGCCGCCGAGGGCGAACTCGCGGGTGACCGGCCCGTGGCTTGCCGCGGCCTCCTCGAGGGCGGTCGCCAGGTCGTCGCGGCGGATCAGCTCCAGCGGCCGGCGACCCACCACGTCGCCCCAGGCGTCGAAGAGCTCCCGCAGGCGGGGGTTCGCGAGCACCACGCGCCCTTCCGCGTCGAGCACCAGCACGCCCTCGACCATGCTCTGCAGCATGGCCTGGAGGCGCTCGCTCCCCCCGATCTCCTGGGCCAGGGCCGCGCGGTGCTGCTCGGAGAGGTGATCCACCGAGCGGGCGACGTCGCCGAGAGCGTCGCGCGACCGCCAGGGCAGGCGGCGGGCGGGCTCGCCCCTCGCCATGCGGTCGAGGGCCTCGCGCACCGAGCCGAGGGGCCCGTGCAGGAAGCGAGCCGCCACCAGCGTGGCCAGCACGGCGAGCCCGAATCCGGCCGCGCCGATCGGGAGCCAGGCAGAGCCCACGGGCGCCTCGTGGAGGATGGCCGCGACCAGCAGCACCGCCGCGACCAGCCCCAGCTGCAGGGCGAAGATCCTGCCGGCGAGCTGCCTCACCCGTCCGAGAACCGGTAGCCGACCCCTCGCACCGTCTCGATCAGATCACCGGCCGAGCCGAGCTTCTCGCGCAGCCGCTTCATGTGCGTGTCGATGGTGCGCTCGGTGACGGTGATGTCGGTGCCCCAGACCCGGTCGAGGAGCGTCTGCCGGCTCATCACCCGGCCGGGCCGCTCCATCAGGGTCGCGAGGAGTCGGAACTCCTTGGCGGTCAGCTCGACCAGGACGCCGTCCACCTCGCAGCGGTGCCGCTCCGCGTCGAGCCGCAGGCCGCCCTGCTCGAGGGGGCGCGCCGGCGGCGGCTCCTTGCGGGTCCGGCGCAGGATCGCGCCCACCCGCAGGGCCAGCTCCCGGGGGCTGAAGGGCTTCGCCACGTAGTCGTCGGCGCCGAGCTCGAAGCCCACCACCCGATCCACCTCCTCCCCTTTGGCCGTGAGCATCAGGATCGGCAGGTCCGCCAGGGCGGCGTCGGCCCGGATCTGCCGGCATACCTCGGTGCCTGGAAGGTCCGGGAGCATCAGGTCGAGCACCAGCAGGTCCGGCGGTCGCCTCCGGACCTGCTCGAGGCCGTCCCGGCCCGACACACAGACGCTCACGTCGTAGCCGGCCTGGGAAAGATGGAAGCGAACCAGCTCGAGGAGGTCCGGCTCGTCGTCGACGATCAGGACGCGCGGAGCCATGCCCGGAGGGTAGCCACCCCGCGGGAGGGAGGGGCCTTCGCCCGGGGCGCCCGGCGCGTTCTTCCCGGGCCTGCCATCGGCGCGTCACCGAGCCGTCACCGATTGCCCGGGCCCGAGATTGCCGGGGGCGCTCGCCTCGGGCCGGCTACCAGGGCGCCCACATGTAGAGGAAGGCGGGCTGGGATCGGCTCTGGATCAGCTCCATCAGGCCTCCCGGCCCCGCGCTCGGCGTCTGGCTGGAGAACAGGTTCTCGCGGGTCTCCCCGGTTCGGTGGTAGACCACCACCCGCGCCTGCTCGAGGCCCGCCCGCTTCCGGGTGGCCGCCACCGCGTCCGGCAGGTCGCCGATGGCGTCGACGAGGCCGGCCTCCTTCGCCTGGGTGGCGCTGTAGATGCGGCCGTCGGCCAGGGCCTGGACGGCGGCCCGGTCGAGGTTCGGGCGGCCCTGGTCGACCACGTCGAGGAAGCCCTCGAACAGATCGGCCAGGATCGTCTCGAGCTGGGCCTGCTCCTCGGGGCGCATGGGGCGGAGCGGCGAGCCGGCGTCCTTGAAGGCGCCGGTGGTGAGCGTCTGGTTCGTCACGCCGACCTTCTCGAGGAGTCCGGCGACGTTTACGCCCGCCATGATCACGCCGATCGAGCCGGTGACGGCGCTCGGGTAGGCCCGCACCTCGTCGGCGGCCATCGCCACGTAGTAGCCGCCGGAGGCGGCGGTGCCCATGAACTGGGCGACGACCGGCACCTCGCGCTCGCGCTTGAAGCGCTGGATCTCGCGGTAGAGGATCTCGCTCGCGATCACCGTGCCGCCGGGGCTGTCGATGCGCAGCAGCAGGGCCTCGATCGCGTCGTCGTGGACCGCCCGCTCGAGCTGCTCGCGCACCCGGGCGACGATGCTCTCGCGGCCGCCGATGCCGAAGCGCCCGGGCTGGCCGCGGGTGGAGAGGGTGCCCGAGAGCTCGAGCATCAGGATCTTCGCGTCGCCCTCGCCGTGGACGGTGCGCTCGACGAACTCGCCGCCCCCGAGGAGCGGCACCTCCAGGGTGATGCAGCCGCTCGCGAGGAGCGACAGCCCGAAGACGAAGGCCAGAGCGATGCGCGTGGTGCCGATCATGTCGGATCCTCCGAAACGCCAGAGTCTGGAGCTTCCCGAAACGAGAGCGCGGAGCCAGGCCACGAGGACCTGACTCCGCGCTCCGCGACGTCTCTCACCCCCCTGATCGAGACGCCGCATGATGCTGCGCTCAGCTGCAGCCGCTCGTGGCCCCGCAGTTCGGGCACTTGTAGCAGGCGCCGTTGCGGACCGTGATGCTGCCGCACTCGGTGCAGGCGGGCGCGTCCGCCTGGTTCACGAAGGTGCTGTGGGCGGAGGACTCGGCGCTCCCCGAGCCCCCGGCCACCGCCGCCCGCGAGCCCGTCGCCAGGCCGGAGACCTCGGCGTCACTCTCCTGCTCGTCCGGTACGACGGCCTCCTCGGAGAGGAAGCGGTTGCCGAGATACCGGAAGACGTAGTCGGTGACCGACTTCGCCATCGGGATCTCCGGATTGTTCGTGAACCCGGCCGGCTCGAAGCGGGTGTGGCTGAACTTGTCGACCAGGGCCTTCAGCGGCACGCCGTACTGGAGCGCCATCGAGCTCATGATGCCGATCGTGTCCATCAGGCCCGAGACCGTGCTGCCCTCCTTGGCCATCTTGAGGAAGAGCTCGCCGGGCCGGCCGTCGTCGTAGCAGCCGACGGTCACGTAGCCCTCGTGCCCCGCGATCGAGAACTTGTGGGTCACGCTCTGGCGCTCGTCGGGCAGCTTCTCCCGAATGGCCCGCCGCTCGCTGAGATCGATGACCTTGCCGGCCTCCTCGTCCTTGCCCGCGTTGAGAGGCTGGGTGCGCTTGCTGCCGTCCCGGTAGACCGCCAGCGCCTTCAGACCGAGCTTCCAGCCCTCCACGTAGGCCTCGCGCAGGTCGCTGACGCTGGCCTCGGTGGGCAGGTTCACGGTCTTGCTGATCGCGCCGGAGAGGAAGGGCTGCACCGCGCCCATCATGCGGATGTGGCCCATCCAGTGGATGGAGCGCAGGCCGTTCATGGGTCGGAAGGCGCAGTCGAAGACGGCCAGGTGCTCGTCCGCAAGGTGCGGCGCCCCCTCGATGGTCTCCTTCTCGTCCACATAGGCGATGATCTCGGCGACCTGCGCCTCGTCGTAGCCCAGGTGCTGGAGCGCCATGGGCACGGTGCCGTTCACGATCTTCAAGAGGCCGCCGCCGACCAGCTTCTTGTACTTGACGAGCGCGATGTCCGGCTCCACGCCGGTGGTGTCGCAATCCATCATGAAGGCGATCGTGCCCGTGGGCGCGAGCACGGTGACCTGGGCGTTCTTGTAGCCGTGCTTCCGGCCCCCCTCGAGGGCACGGGCCCACACGGCCCGCTGGGCCTCCCAGAGGTCGGCCTGCACGCCGCTGCCGGGCACCGCCTCGGCCGCCTCCTTGTGCATGCCGATCACCTCGAGGAACGGCTTCTTGTTCTTCGCGTAGCGCGGGAAGGGGCCCATGGCCTCCGCGACCTCGGCGCTCATGCGGTAGGCCTCGCCGCACATGAGCGAGGTGATCGCCGCCGACAGGTTGCGCCCCTCGTCGCTGTCGTAGGGCAGGCCCTGGGCCATCAGCAGGGCGCCGAGGTTGGCGTAGCCGAGGCCGAGGGGCCGGTAGAGGTGGCTGTTCTTGGCGATCGCCGGGGTCGGGTAGTTGGCGAAGTCGACCAGGATTTCCTGGGCCAGGATGGTGAGCGCCGCGGCGCGCTGGAAGGCGGCGACGTCGAAATCGCCCTCTTCCGTCAGGAACTGCATCAGATTGAGGCTGGCCAGGTTGCAGGCCGTGTCGTCCAGGAACATGTACTCGGAGCACGGGTTGCTCGAGTGGATGCGCCCGGAGTTCCTGACCGGGTTCCACCGGTTGATGGTGGAGTCGTACTGCATGCCCGGATCGCCGCAGACGTGGGCCGCGTCGGAGATCTCGTCGAGCAGCTCGCGGGCCGGAAGCGTCTCCACCACCTCGCCGGTCGTGACCGCGCGGGTCTGCCACGGGCGCTCGTCGAGCGCCGCGCGCATGAAGTCGTCGGTGACGCGCACCGAGTGGTTGGCGTTCTGGAAGAAGACGGAGTCGTAGGCGCCGCCGGGCACGTTGAAGCCGCCGTCGTAGCCGGCGTCGATCAGCGACCAGGCCTTCTTCTCCTCGTCCGCCTTGCAGTGGATGAACTCGCGGATGTCCGGGTGGTCCACGTTCAGGATCACCATCTTGGCCGCGCGCCGGGTCTTGCCGCCGGACTTGATCACACCGGCGAAGGAATCGAGCCCCTTCATGAAGGAGACGGGCCCCGAGGCGGTGCCGCCGCCGGCCAGGGTCTCCTTCGAGGAGCGGATGCTCGAGAGGTTCGAGCCCGTGCCCGAACCGCCCTTGAAGAGCATGGCCTCGGTCTTGGCCAGGTCCATGATGGAGGTCATGGAATCCTGCACCGAGTTGATGAAGCAGGCGCTGGCCTGCTGAGGCGTGTCCTTGACGCCCAGGTTGAACCACACCGGGCTGTTGAAGGCCATCTTCTGGTGGACCAGCAGGTGGCTGAGCTCGTCCTTGAAGCGCTCGCCGTCGGCCGGGGTGCGGAAGTAGCCGCCCTCGGCGCCCCACTCGTGGATGCGGTCGACGACGCGGCCGATGAGCTGCTTCACGCTGTGCTCGCGCTCCGGCGTGTTCAGGTGGCCGCGGAAGTACTTGGAGACGACGACGTTGGTGGCGAGCTGGGACCAATCGGCCGGGATCTCGACGTCGGTCTGCTCGAAGATCACCTCGCCGCGCTCGTTGGCGATGGTGGCAGCGCGCTTCTCCCAGCGGATCTCGTCGAAGGGATGGATGCCGTCGCGGCTGAAGGAGCGGGGGATCTCGACACCCTTCGGCGCGCGCCGGGGCTTTCGCTTCCCCTCGCTGCCGACGGCTCGGAGGACGCCCTGGGTCACCTCGGACCTGCCCTTCACGTCACCGCTCCCCTGGTTCCCCCCGTGCCGCTCACCGCTCTCGCTCACATTCTTCCCCTGTCTTCCCGTGTGTCCCGTGTGTCCCGTGTGTCCCGAGTTTCCCGTGTGTGCATCCAGCGCCGCTGGTGGTTCCGCCCTCGACCCTGCGTCGGTCCCCGAGGCCGAAGCGCCGCGCCGCGGTGACCGACGGAGAATCGAGGTCCGGAGACGAGAGAGGCCCCGGGTAGAACCCGGGGCCCCCGAGCCAGGGCAGGTCCTCCTTCCCGCCGCAAGCTCACTTCCCTCCGGCAACCGCCTGTTTTCGAACCCCCCAGGCCACCGGAAGGAGATCATCCCCGTGGAGACTGTCTTAGCTGGAACGCCCTCCGCGAGTCAACGAAAAAGATGCGCTCAACCACCAAATCTGGTGTTGGTCTGCCGAGAGTACCACAAGGGCTCGTGTTCCAAGGGGTTTTGGAGCGAAAGCGAGCTGCCGTGGGGGACCGGCGAGCGGCCCGACCCGCAGGGGATTGCCTTAACCACCCGATTGCAAAGACTTAACGCGTCGCGCTAACGCGTCGCGTCGAAGCGCTCAGCGGTGCCGGTTGTGGATCCAGACCCGAGCAGCGCCGCCGCCGTCGGGGATCCGCTTCACCGCCAGGGCGACCCGGTTGTCCCGGTCCAGGGCGTCCCAGTAGCGGGCCGCCACCGCCTCGGCGTCGCCCTCCAGGGGGAGCCACAGGGGATCGCCGCGGAACGGAGGGAGGGGAGAGCCGTCGCCCTGGTAGGTGGTAAGGCCCAGGCCGAGCCCGGCCGGCGGCGGCGCGGGACGGTAGGTCGTGCGATCGGTGGCGGCGGGATCCGCTTCGTTGGCGCGCAGGACCGAGAGCGCCAGGGCCGGCGCGGCCTCGCGCAGGTCGAGCATGCCGCTGATGCGGGGCGTGTAGTTGGGAGCGTCCGGCTCCCGCTCGCGGGTGGCGAGGGCCGCCTCGAAGCTGCCGCCGCTCGCCAGGGCGTCGGCGACGGTGCGGGTCTGGTCGCCATTGGTGACGAGATGGACCCCCGGGAGCTCGAGCATCGCCTCGTAGATGATGAGGGAGGGGTCCTCGACGGCGCTGGCGTCGTGGGGCTCGGTGCGCAGCGTCCCGCCCTCGGCGACGAACACCCGGTTCCGGCTGTTCGGGCTGCGGCCCATGATCCAGTAGACCTGCAGCCAGGCCCGATCGGACGCCTCGCGCCCGATCACGAGGCCGCGGCCGGGATAGGTGTTCTGCTCCAGGTGCCCCACGAAGCCCGCCTTGGCCTGGGCCGCGAGATCGCTCATGCCCCGCTCACTCCGGCAGCCCGGTGAGCCGCCAGCCCAGGCCCTCGGGCACCTTGTAGCGGATGTTGAGGCCGATCAGCAGCGCCGTGATCTCCTCGACGATCTTCGCGTTCGAGAGCGGCCCACCGTGGATGGCGCGCAGGCCGGGAACCAGCGCGCACAGGCCGGAGACGGTCTCTCGCGCGTCCTTCGGGCCGGAGACCAGCACGTCGCACTCCACCGGATCGGCCAGGTGCTGGAGGCGGTGGGCCGAGACGTTCTGGAAGGCGGACACCACGTCCACGCCCTTCGGGACCAGGCCCTGGACCATCTCGGCGGCGGAGCCCTGCCAGATGCCGAGGGTGCGCACGGCGCCGTCGCCGATGGCCGTCGCCAGCGGCACCGCCATCGAGACGACGATCTGCCCGGGCTGGAGCGCCTCCTTGATCGTCTTGACCGTGCCCGCCGTGTGCTCGAAGGGCACGGAGAGGATCACGATCCGGGCCTTGGGCGTGGCCTCGGCGTTCTCGTAGCCGACGACGTCGGCGTCCGGGACCTGCTGCTTCACCTCGTCGGCGGCGGTCACCGCGCGGTCGGCCTTGCGCGAGCCGATCACGACCGGGCGGCCGGCCTGGGCGAAGCGCAGGGCGAGGCCGAGGCCCTGGTCGCCGGTGCCGCCGAGGATGGTGATGGCGTCGGGGTTCGGTGTGGTCATGGGGGGCGCAGGCTAGCATCCGCCCGGATGTCCGACGACGCAGCCACACCGGCCACGACACCGACGGAGATCGCCCAGGCCGGCCCCCGCGAGCTCCGCATCACCTGGGCCGACGGCGCCGTCCTCAGCTACGACGTTCGCGGGCTGCGCCTGGCCTGCGGCTGCGCCCAGTGCGTCGACGAGTGGACCGGCGAGGGCCGGCTCGACCCCGCCTCCGTCCCCGACGACGTCCACCCCCTGCGCATCGAGCCCGTGGGCCGCTACGCCCTCCAGATCCACTGGAGCGACGGCCACGACACCGGCATCTACCCCTACCGCCGCCTCCGCCACCTCACCGAGTGAGTCAGGGACCGGCTCCCGTGTTGCGTTAGGGGCCGGTTCCGTTTGTTGCGTTGTCGGTCAGAAGCGGTCGTCCTTGAGGAGGCCGATCCAGTCGAGCTCCCGGTACTCGCCGTCGACGTCCATGCCGTAGCCGATGACCCAGCCGGCCTCGAGCTCGAAGGCGGCGTAGTCGACGGAGACGGATTCCCGGCGGCGCTCGCGCTTGTCGATCAGCACGACGGTGCGCACCGAGCGGGGCTCGCCCAAGGCGACGATCTCGAGGACGGCCTGCAGGGTGGCGCCCTCGTCGGCGATGTCGTCGGCGACGAGCACGTCGCGATCCTCAAGGCCGTCCGGATCGAAGTGCTCCACCTGGACGGGGCCGAGGGTGGTGCCCTCGGTCCGCCGGGCGCGCACGTCGAGGCGCTCGGGCTCGACGCCGCGCCGCCCGAGCTCCCGCAGCAGGTCGTCGACGAAGCGCCGGGCGCCCTCGGCGATGCAGATCAGCGTGACGGGCGAATCCGCGTAGTCCCGCGCGAGCCGGTCCGCGAGCTCCCGCACCCGCGCCCGGATCTCCTCCTCGCTGAACAAGGGCTCGATGCGCATGGCCGGCGCTATCGTAACCGATGGCCATGACCGCCCTGGAACGCGCCGTCTCCGTCTCCGCCTTCCCCGTCGTCTTCGGGGGAAGCCTGCTCTGGGCCGTCGCCTCGATGGAGGACGGCACCCCGCCGAACCTGGCGGTCGCCGGCCCGATGCTCGTGCCCATGGCGATCGTGCTCGTGCTCGAGCGCCTCTTCCCTCACCACCGCTCCTGGCTTCGCAACCGCGGCGACGTCCGCGTCGACCTCTGCCACGCGGTGAGCGTCAGCCTGACCTCCGGCGCGGCCTCGGCGCTGACCTTCCTCGCCATCGTGCCGGGGGCGGCCTGGCTGGCCGCCCGCTTCGGCGCGCCGCTCTGGCCGGCGGCCGCGCCCTGGTGGGCGCAGCTCGTGCTCGCCCTCGTCGTCGCGGAGCTCCCCAAGTACTGGCTCCACCGCTGCATGCACGAGAACGACTTCCTCTGGCGCTTCCACGCCACCCACCACAGCCCCGAGCGCCTCTACTTCCTGAACGCCACGCGCTTCCACCCGATCGACATCGGCCTGGACGCCGTCGTCGGCCTCGCGCCCCTCGTGCTGCTCGGCGTGACGGCGGAGGCGGCTGCCCTCTTCACCCTCGTCTCCACCGTCCACGGCTTCTTCCAGCACGCCAACCTGAAGCTGCGCCTCGGCCCCCTGAACCACTTCTTCTCGATGGCCGAGCTGCACCGCTGGCACCACTCCCGCACGGTCGAAGAGGCCAACCACAACTACGGCCAGAACGTCATCGTGTGGGACACGCTCTTCGGGACCCGCTTCCTGCCGAAGGACCGGGAGCCCCCGGAGCACATCGGCATCCCGGACCTCGAGGCCTTCCCCCAGACCTACTGGCGCCAGCTGGCCTCGCCCTTCCGCTGGCAGCGCATCCGCGCCGCCTCCGATGCGTCGGCTCAGTCTTCCGGGAGCGCATAGGCGACGAGGCTGTCTCCCAGGTCGATCGCGATGCGCCCGTAGCCGCCGGCGGCGATCACCACGACCTGGCGCCCCTCGTGGCGGAACGTCATCGGCACCGCCTGGCCGCCGGCGGGAAGGGACGTCTCCCACAGCTCCCGGCCCGTCTCCACGTCGAAGGCGCGGAACTTCGAGTCGAAGGTCGCGGCCAGGAAGACGAGCCCGCTCTTCGTGACCAGAGGCCCCCCGAGACCGGGCAGGCCCCAGGTTCCGAGCAGCGGGAGGTCGCCGATCTCGATGCTCCAGCGCAGGTCCCCGCTCTGCAGATCGACGGCGTGGAGCGTGCCCCAGGGAGGCGCGTTGCACGGCGCGCCGAGGGGCGACGTCAACATCTCGCGACTCATCCCCCAGGCCGCGCCCTCCTGCGGCGCAAACTCCATCCCGCTGCGGCGCTCGGCCTTGGCCTTCTCGTACTCGTCCCGCGGGTAGAGCGTCACGACCCAGGGAACGTCCATCACGTTGGCCAGCAGGAGCTGGCGCTCGGGATCCACCGCGACGCCACCCCAGTTCGAGCCGCCGGCGTTGCCCGGGATCATGATCGAGCCCTGCACGGTCGGGGGCGTGAAGGCCCCGTCGAAGCGCAGGGACGCGATGCGCTCCCGGCACTTCCCCCGGTCCCAGAAGGTGAGCCCCCACGCGTCCTCGGGCCGGAGGTCGAGGCGCATGAGCGGCGGCGGCTTCACGGGAAAGGGCTGGGTCTTCGAGAGCACGAAGCCCTCCTCACCTTCCTGGGGCACCGGCCGCTCCTCGACCGGGAAGAGGGGCTCGCCGGTCCGGCGGTCGAGGATGAAGAGATGGCTGCTCTTGGTTGGCTGCACCACGGCGGGGACCGATGCGCCGCCCCGCCGCAGCGGGAACAGCACCGGCTGGGCCGGGACGTCGAGGTCCCACACGTCGTGGTGCACGGTCTGGAAGGCCCAGGCCACCTTCCCGGTGCGCGCGTGGAGCGCGACGGTGCTGCTGCCGTAGTGGTCGAGGCCCTGGCGATGGGCGCTGGCGTAGTCCGGCGTCGGGTTGCCGGTGGGCACGAAGAGCAGATCGCGTTCGGCGTCGTAGGCCATGGGCGCCCACACGTTGGGCGTGGAGAGCATCCAGCCGCTCTCGGGATCGCGCTTGCCGCCGGGCTGGTCCGGCGGCGCCAGGTCCCAGGCCCAGGCCATCTCGCCCGTGCGCACGTCGAAGGCGCGGATCACGCCGGAGGGTGCCTCGACGCGCTGGTTGTCGCCGACCGCCGAGCCCACCACGACGAGATCGCCCGCCACCGTGGGCGCGGAGGTCAGCTGGTACTCGCCCCGCCAGCGCTGCTCGCCGACCCCCGGGTTCAGATCGACCGGGCCTCCGCCGGCGAAGTCGGGGCACGGCTGGCCGGTCGTGGCGTCCAGGGCGAAGAGCCGCGCGTCCACCGTGTTCATCAGGATGCGATGGCGGCACGGCGCCCCCGCCTCCGCGCTGGGATCGATCCAGCTCGCGACGCCGCGGCACACGAGCTGGTTCGCCCACCGGGCGTGGCGATCGATCTCCGGGTCGAAGATCCAGCGCTCCTCGCCGGTCAGCGGGTCGAGGGCGAAGACGCGATTAAAGGGCGTGCAGCCGTAGAGGGTGCCGTCGACCAGGAGCGGCGTGAGCTGGAAGGCGCTGGTCGTGCCGAAGGGCGGCGAGCCGTCGGAGACGTCGCCGTGGCGCCAGGTCCACAGCACCTCGAGGTCGCCGACATTCGCCGGCGTGATCTGCTCGAGGGGGCTGTAGCGCATACCGCCGGCATCGTTGCCCCAGTGGGGCCAGTCCGCGTCCTGGGCGGCGGCGCTGGAGGCAAGGAGGAAGGCGGCGAGCCAGGCGAGGCGGGGGATCAAGGGTCGTCTCCGTCGAGGGCGACAAGGAAGGAGCGCAGGACCGGGTTGACGGCGTCGGGCCGCGCGAGGTTCACCACGTGGCCGGCGTCGGCGACCACCTCGAGCCGGGCCCGGGGTAGCCGCTCCGCCAGCTCCCGACACACCGGCAGGGAGGCGGCGTCCCGCCCTCCCGCCAGCACCAGGCAGGGAACGTCCAGCGCGGCGAGCCGTGGCGCAAGCTCGGCCGGGGGCGCCCGGCGCCCCAGGAACTCGCGCAGCAGGTGGGCCAGGCCGTGGGCCGGATGCTCCAGGAAGCCCTGACGCACGAGGGCGGCGCCCCGCGCGTCGAGGCCGGATTCGGGCCCCCAGGCGAAGCGGGCGCCGGCGGCGTCCACCCCATCCTGCAGGAGCGCCTCCGCGAAGGCCTCGGCGTGGGCGGAGACGCCGCCGCCCCCCGGACCCGCGGGTAGGGACGCGAGGACGAGGCCCCGCGGCACCTCCGGCTGGGCGAGGGCCCAGGCGAGCGCCACGGCCGCACCCATCGAGAGGCCGCCGACCACGGGATGGGGGTCGCCGGCGAAGCGCACCACCGCATCGAAGTCGCCCACGAGCGCCGCCTCGCCATAGGCGGCCGGATCGTCCGGCGCCTCGCTGCGCGCGTGGCCCCGAGCGTCGTAGGTGACGACGCTGACGACGTCCTTCAGCGCGCGCACCTGCGGCCGCCAGTTGCGGGCGCTGCCGGCGAAGCCGTGGGCCAGCACCAACGCCGGGCCGGAGCCGCTCCGCTCGACATGCAGGCCGGCCGGGGCCAGACTCGTCGCGTCGCCCGCCACCACCCCGAGAGGATCCCATGGCGAAGCCCGCGCCGCATCCCATTCCCGCCGCCACGATCCTCCTCCTCCGCGACGGGCGGGAGGGCCTCGAGGTGCTGATGGTCGAGCGCCACCACAAGATCGACTTCGTGGCCGGCGCCATGGTCTTCCCCGGCGGCGCGATCGACGAGGCCGACGGCGACCCGGCCCTCGCGGCCCGCTGCGACGGCGTGGAAGGGCTGGGCGACGCGGAGCGCGCCTTCCGGGTCGGCGGCATCCGCGAGACCTTCGAGGAGGCCGGCGTTCTGCTCGCCCGCCGCCGAAACGAGGAGAGCCTCGTGGGCGAGCGCGACCTCGCGGAGCTCTCGGCCCGCCACCGCATCGACGTCCACGAGGGACGCACCGCCATGCGCCAGCTCGCCGAGCGGGAGGACCTGGTACTCGCCTGCGACCGCATGGTGCCCTTCGCCCACTGGATCACCCCGGCGATGATGCCGAAGCGCTTCGACACCCGGTTCTTCCTGGTCGACGCACCGACCGACCACGTCGCCGTCCACGACGGCACCGAGAGCGTCGACTCGGCCTGGATCCGACCCGCCGATGCGGTGGCCGACGCCGAGGCCGGCCGCCGCCAGGTGATCTTCCCGACGCTCATGAACGTGAAGAAGCTCGGCCGCGCCGCGAACGTGGCGGACGCCCTGGGCGCGGCGCGCCGCGAGCCGATCGTGCCCGTGCTCCCGGTCGTGGAGGATCGCGACGGCGTCCCGACCCTCGTGCTGCCGCAGGACGCGGGCTACGAGGTGACGGAAGCGCCGGTCAGCAGCTTGCGGTGAGCGGGTCGTGAGGGCCCTGCCCATCGTCAGCCGCGTGCTCGGCGGCCTCGCGGTGCTGGCGGTGCTGCTCGTCGCCCTCTCCTGGGCCGGCTTCCGCCTGTGGCTGCGGGGCCAGCCGGAGCAGACCCGCGCCACGGTCGAGGCGTTCTCGACCCTGGAGCTGTTGGCCGCGGCCCGGGCCGAGCTGTTCCCGCCGGAGCCGGTGGACCGGGCGGGCTTTGGGCGGCGGCTCGTGCCGGGCCGGGGCCACGCGCCCTGGATCCTGCGCAGCTCCCTGGACGGGCGTCCGCGCATGCTGCAGCTGGCCCTCGCCCCGGGCATCTGGCTCTCCTACGGCACGGAGATCGCCTCCCTCTACCAGCTCTGGCGAGGCGAGCTCGAGCTGACCGGCGCGGTCTACGACACGCGCCACGGGCCGGAGCCGGTCAGCATGGGCACCGCGTGGCTGCGCCAGGCGGACGAGACCGACTGGCGGGTCGGGGACGCGGTGCCGGAGGTCCGCTACCTGGGGCACGGGGTCGATCCAGCGAGCGGGCGCGCCTACCTGCGGAGCGAGCTGTCCCGCGCGGGCACTCGCGCGGTCGTGCGCGAATCACCGGAGCTGGTCCACGACGGCGAGCGGCTCGGGCTGGAGCGGCGCTTCGTGGTGGAGGCGCGCAGCGGGGCGGCGGAGGTCGCGCTCCTCCTCCGCCCCGGGGCCGAGGAGATCGCGATCGAGGGCGGGGCCGCCGAGCCGGACGGCGTCGTCCTCGGCGACGACGAGACGGTCCTCGTCCAATGGCTCGGCGAGCCCGGCTTGCCGATCGCCCGGCGCGGGCCGAATCCCCGCCTGCCGGTCTCGCCGGCCGAGGCCGCCCTGCGGGCCAGCGACTGCGTGAGCTGCCACCAGGAGAACGAGCGCGTGGTCGGGCCCGCCTGGTCGGAGGTGGCACTGCGCTACGCCGCGGAGGACCCGACGGCGGCGGTGCGGAAGCTCACGACGAGCATCCTCGCCGGAAGCGTCGGCGCTTGGGGCCAGGTGCCGATGCCCGGCCATCCCGAGCTCTCCCGGGCCCAGGCCGGGGCGATCGCTCGCCACGTTCTGGCGGCCACACCGGAGGCGGCCCCGGCCGGGGGGGACGACGCGGAGGCACGGGCCCGGTGGCGCTGGAGCTACGAGGTGGACGTGGAGCCGCGCCCGAAGGGCCTGCACCCGGCGCTCCGCGTCGCCCGCATCCGCCCGGACGCCTTCACCCCGAAGGTGGGCGGCCTGGCGCTGCTCCCGGACGGCGCACTGCTGGTCGCCACCTGGGACCGGGACGGCGCCGTGTTCCGGGTGGAAGGATGGGCGCGGGACGGCGGAGAAGTCTCGGTCGTGCGCATCGCCGAGGGCCTGCACGAGCCCCTCGGTCTCGCCGTCGCGGGCGACGACGTCTACGTGATGCAGAAGCAGGAGATCAGCCGCCTCGTCGATCTCGACGGCGACGGCTGGACGGACGAGTACCAAGCGGTTTCCCGGGCCTGGGAGACGACCTCCAACTTCCACGAGTTCGGCTTCGGCCTCGTCCACCACGAGGGGTTCCTCCACGGCACGCTCTCGGTGTGCGTCCTGCCCGGCGGCTCGAGCTGTCCCGAACAGACGCCCCACCGGGGCCGCGCCTTCCGGGTGAGCCTGGGCGACGGACGCCTCGAATGGCTGGCCCGGGGCTTCCGGACACCGAACGGTGTCGGCTGGCTGGCGGGCCACGGCCTGCTCGTCACCGACAACCAGGGCGACTGGCTCCCGGCCAGCAAGCTCCTGCTTGCCCGTCCGGGGAGCTTCCACGGCTGGCGCGGGCCCCGCGAGGCCGGGGAGCTGCCCGAGACCTCGCCGCCCATCGTCTGGCTTCCCCAGAACGAGGTCGGCAACTCGCCGACCCAGCCGCTGGTGCTGCGCACGGGCCCCTACGCCGGCCAGGTCGTGTTCGGCGACGTCTACAACGGCGGGCTCAAGCGGGTGGCGCTGGACGAGGTGGATGGCCGACTCCAGGGCGCCGCCTTCCACTTCACGGCGGGCCTCGAGGGCGGCGTGAACCGTCTGCTGGAGGCGCCGGACGGGAGCCTCCTCGCGGGCGAGATCGGCAGCACGGGCAACTGGGGCGACCTCGGCAAGGAGTGGTACGGCCTCGAGCGCCTGCGCTTCGGGGAGACGCCCGCTTTCGAGCCCTTCGCGGTCCGCGCCACGGCCGGCGGCTTCGACGTGGAGCTGACCGCTCCGCTCGCGGCCGGTTCCCAGCCCGGGCCCGGCGACGTGACCCTTCGCGACTGGTTCTATGTTCCCGCGTCCCGCTACGGCGGCCCCAAGTTCGACCCGCGGGAGCTCCGCGTCCGCGCCGTCCGGCTCTCACCGGACCGCCGCGTGCTCTCCCTCGACGTGGACGGGCTCGAGACCGGGAGGGTGGTCTACCTGCGGCTGGACCGCGCGCTGCGTTCCGAGCAGGGCGAGTCGCTCTGGGTGAACGAAGCCTGGTACACCCTGAACGCGCTGCCCGGACGGCCCTGACCTAACGTCCGTGCAGCAGCCCCCGCAGCTCGCGCATCCCCACGGTGCGAATCCCGCGCTCCTCGAGGGCCCGCTCGCCGGGGCGGCCGCCGTAGAAGCTCCGCTCGAAATCGCGCTGGTGGGCGGAGTCCGGCGTCACCCGGCGGAGCTCCTGGCCGTCTTCGGCGGGATGGCAGATCAGATAGGAGACGCCTTCCTGGAGGCCGTCGAGGCGGCGGGCGTTGTGGTCGCCGCCCCCGCCTTCCGGGAAGTCCAGGGAGTTGGCGTCGAGACCGTCGAGGACCGGGAAGCCCTTCGCCTCGAAGGCATCGGCCATGTCGAAGAACATGGCCTTGGCGCCGAGCAGGCCGGCGGCCTCGAGGGTGGCGTCGTCGGGTCGGGCCGCGAGGACCGGCAGGTGGAACTCGGCGGCCAGCTCCTGGTAGACGGGGAGGAACTTCGGCAGGAAGGCGGTGCCCATGTGGGCGTCGAGATGGGTCACGTCGATGCCGGCGTCGAGGGCCATCACCACCTGGGCGCGCAGCTCCACCGCCACCTCCTCGGGCTCGGCCCGCACGGCCGCCTCGGCGGTGGTGCGCGGCAGGAAGCCCTCGTCGTCGAGGAGGGTGGGCACGGCGGAGCGGCCGGCCACCGGCCCCCAGCGGTAGGCGTCCCACTCGGCGTTCAGGGTGAGGTGCACGCCGAGATCCAGCTCCGGGTGGGCCCGGGCCCGCTCCGCCGCCTCACGGAACCAGGGGCAGGGAACCATGACGCTGCCGCAGGTGGCAGGACCCTCGAGGAGGGCCTCGAAGGCGCCGCGGTTGGCGGCGTGGCACATGCCGATATCGTCCGCGTGCACGATCGCGATGCGATCCCCCGCGGCGAAACCCAGCTGCTCGGCGAGGCTCTGCATCATGGGCCGATTCTATCTACGCTCGCCGGATGACGCGCCTCCCGTGGCTGCTGCTTCCCCTGGGCCTGCTGGCCTGCCTTCCCAGCCCGGGCCCCTTCGTGCTGGCGGCGGCGGAGGGGCGGGTGGTCGACCGGGAATCCGGCGACGGGATCCCGGAGGCGTGGGTCGTGGAGTGGTACCGGGGCGCGGGTGCGCCCGGAGGCTCCCAACCCGAGTACCACGCCCGCTTCGCCCGCACCGGGGCGAACGGGGCGTTCCGCTTCGACCGGCGGTTCGCGCCGAGCCCGCGCATCTGGCTGCTGCGCACCTACGGGCCGAGCTACAGCTTCTTCCATCCGGACTACGGACTGGTCCACGGCGGCCGTCCCGCGGAGGGAGAGGCGGTCCTCCTGCGCGGCTCCCGCGGCGAGGCCGAGCTGCGCCACGCGGACGTGGCCCCCTACTGCCGGGGCGACCTCCGCGGTGCCGGCGCCCAGCGCCTGGCGGAGCTCGCCTGCGGGCGTTGACCGGGAGTCACTCGTTTTTCGCGGTGACTGCTGGTCAGCGTTGAACTTCGCGGGCGCGCCTGCGTAGGATGCGCCCGAGAGTCATTGGAGGGGGAACCATGACATCGATTCGCGTGCCCGTGCTCATCCTGTTCGCACTCGTCGCCACGGCGATTCCGGTCCAGGCCGGCGTCGGCGGTGACGACGCCGGAACCTGCGTCAGCGCCTGCGGCGGCTACGGCGCCGGAAACAACGGCAACAGCTGTTACTGCGATTCGGCCTGCGCCACCTACGGCGATTGCTGCGCCGACTACGAGCCGGTGTGCAATGCCAACACCGGCTGCTCGCCGAACTCCGGCGGCCGCTACATCCTGCACCTGGGCGGCATGTGCTCCCAGGGCTGGAACGACCAGCTGGCGAGCAAGTCCGGCTACACGGCGATCGACGTGAAGGCGGTGCAGACGAACCACAGCGGCCTCTCGGATTCCAGCCATACCATGGGCATCTACCTGGACCAGTGCTGCACCGGCTCGAACCTCTGCTACGTGCTCAACTACAGCGGCGGCGACGCCGTGATGGGCCACCGCTTCGCCAACTCCGGGACGAACTGGAACGTCAACTGGGTGGGCACGTCCGCGGGCGCCGGCGGGGGCAGCGAGCTCTCGGGCAACTTCCTCGCCAGCACCTTCGGGCCCTGTGACTACAGCGGCCACCTCGGCACGAGCGAGGTGCGCAACGCCTACAACCACAACGACACCAACGGCGAGACCGTCTACCACATCGGCGGCTACGACGGCTGGTGGTACTCCTCCTGGCTGCTGCCGGGGGAGGACGACGGCGCGGTGGCCTTCCACTCGGCGGGCGCGGTGACGTCGACGACCTCCACCAGCAGCATGTGCACGGCGCCGAAGTGGACGAACCACGTCGCAGCCTGGACCTGCAACGGGTACGACCTCGACCACTACGAGATGAAGCCCAAGTTCATCACGAACATGGGTTGGTAGCGGGCGGTCGATGGCCGACGCACGGGAGGACGCGCCGGAACGGCGGGGCGTCCTCCCGTGGCTGCTCGGGGCGCTCCTGGCCGGGGGTGTGCTCGCGTGGGTGATCCTCGCGGCCGGCGGGCCGGAAGGCGCTCCGGTCGACGTGGCGGCGCCGGCTCCGGCGCCCCCGGATCCGTCTCCGGACCCGGCGTTTCCGGCGCCCGGTGATGCGGAGCTCCCGGAGCCGATCCGTCGCTACCTGGAGGCCACGCCCTACCCGGAGAGCTCGGGCCGGCTGACAGAGGCCCACGAAGACCTCCTGGCCCCGAACCGCCGCCACGAGCGGGCCCGGCCGATCCCGGACACGGTCGGGGACGACCTGAGCCGGGTCGTCTCCTCCCTCTTCACCGCCGACCGCTACTTCTACACCAGCGACGAGGTCGTGCAGGCGTTCCTCCAGGTGACCCGCGGCGGCGAGGTGCTGAACGTGCGGCTCCTCGGCGCGTCGCTCGTGCGGGAGGGGCGGGCCGGAGCCGTGGGGTCGGTCGTCCCCCTCGACTTCCGCTGGCAGGGCGACCGCTACGTCCTCGAGCAGCCGCTCAGCGCCGTGGCGGACCACCACGGGCCGGTCGTCCTGGGCGTGCACTACGAGTACGCGCCGGGCGCCGCCTACGAGGAGAGCCTGCGGCTCTTCGTCACGCCGGCGGATCGCGTGCCCGCGCGTTTCACCGGGGAGTTCGACGACGACGTCGTGGACGGCAGCCTCGAGGTGGACGTAGGTCTCGAGGTGCACGCGCCGGGCTTCTACCGCTTCGATGCGAACCTGTACGACCTGCAGGGCCGCCCGGTGGCCTTCGCCACCTACAAGGGCGAGCTCGGGGCGGGCAGCCGGGAGCTCCCGCTGTCGTTCTACGGCAAGGTCCTGCGCGACGCCGGCGCGCCGGGCCCGTGGGTGCTCGGCGAGCTGCGGGGCTACCGCTTCCTCGAGGGCGCCTACCCGGACCGCGAACGCCTGCCCGACTACCCGGAACGCTACACCACCGGCGCCCACGCCCTCGCCGCCCTCACCGACGAAGCCCACGTGAGCGCCCACGAGCGCCACATGGTCGACCTGATGCTCGAGGACCTCGCCCGCGGCCTCACCCTCGACGTCCCTCCCACCCCGTAACTCTGGCCCCGTTTCTCACCTACCTTTGGCGGCATGGGGATCGATCTGGCGGCGGCGGCGGATGCGGCCGGCGCGGCGGCGGATGCGGCGCGGCGGGAGATCCTGCCTCGGTTCCGGCGGGTGGAGGTGGAGACGAAGAGCGACGGCTCGCCGGTGACCGAGGCGGACCGGGCGGCGGAGCAGGCGATCCGCGAGGTGCTGCGCGGCTTCGATCCCTCCATCGGCATCCTGGGCGAGGAGTTCGGGGCGGAGGGCGCCAGCGACGGGCTCCGCTGGATCGTGGACCCGATCGACGGGACGATCGGCTTCAGCCGGGGCATCGCGCTGTTCAGCACGATCATCGCCCTGCTCGCGGACGGCGAGCCGGTGCTCGGCCTGATCGACTTGCCGGGCCTGGAGGAGCGCTACCTGGGCTGGGAGGGCGCCGGCGTCACGCGCAACGGCGAGCCGGTGCGCTGCTCCCGGGAGAGCGACCCCCGGCGCGCCCTCATCGCCCACGGCGACGCCTTCTGCTTCGACGGGTTCGGCGAGCGCGCCGCCTTCGACCGGATGGTCGCGGACCTCCCGATCTTCCGGGGCTACACGGACGCCTTCGGCCATGCGCAGGTGCTGCACGGCGGCGTCGACGCCATGGTCGACACGGGGCTCCACGCCTGGGACGCGGCGGCCACCCAGATCCTCGTGCCCGAGGCAGGCGGACGCTGCGTCACCCTGGACCGGAGCACAGACGACCGCGGGCTCGGGCTCGTGTTCGGGAGCCCGGCCCTGGTCGAGACCCTGCTCGACTATCTCGGGAGCTAGACGCTAGTCGGTGACGGCATCGGCGGCTTCCTCGGCCGCCTCTCCCGCGGCGTCGGCGGCTGCCTCCGCGCCCTCCTCCACGGCATCGGCGGCGTCGCCAGCCATGTCGCCCGCCGCATCGGCGGCGTCCCCGGCCATGTCGCCCGCCGCATCGACGGCGTCGCCGGCCATGTCGCCCGCCGCATCGACGGCGTCGCCGGCCGCCTCACCGACGGCCTCCGCCGCATCGGCGGCCACGTCGGCCACCTCGCCGGCCGCATCGGCGGCCGCAGCCACCCCGGCCGCGCCCGCCGCGGCGGCGGCCTCGCCGGTCTTCTCCGCCATCTCGCCGGCGGCCTCTGCGGCCTCACCGGCGGCGGAGGCTGCTTCGTCCATGGCATCCTGGGCGCTCTCGCTGCCGCACCCCGCCAGCCAGACGACGCACAGCAAGGCTCCCATCGCAATTCCGAGACGCTTCATCGGCTCTCCCTCCCCTCCGGCGCCGCGAGTGGGCGGCCCGGTTGACGCCGCTATCGTACGGGGTTCCCGCCTCAAAAAAGTGAGATTCGTCACATGGTCTCTCCCGACTCGGTTCTCTCCCTCGACGACGCCCGCACCCTGCTGGGAGCGGCCAAGGCCCTCCTCGACCCGTGCCTCGACCGGGCGCGGCAGGTGACCGAGGGCGGCAAGGCCATCGACGACCACCAGGTGCTGACGGAGCGGATCGCCTACGCCGCCACCGAGACCCGCGCCGCCGAGGAGGTGATTGCCTTCGTGGATGCCGCCGCCGGCGAGGGCCGCAGCGTGGACGGCGCCACCGCCGTGGCCGCCGTCGCCGAGCTGGTGACGAACGTGCGAAACCGCCTCGACGGGGTCCTGCCGGACCTGGGCCTGGGCGACGTCGAGCTCGAGACCGCCTTCCCCGCCGCGGTGCGCGGCCTACTCCGCGCCGGCACCCAGGAAGGGCTGCTGCGCGACATCGGCCGCCGCGCCATCGACGCCAAGGGCCGCACCGAGCCGCCCCTCGACGAGATGCTCGAGCAGGTGCGCGACTCGGTGCGCGAGTTCGCCGAGAACGAGGTCGTGCCTCACGCCGAGTTCATCCACCGCGAGGACAAGGACATCCCCGAGGAGTTCATCACCAAGATGGGCGAACTCGGCTACTTCGGGCTCTCGATCCCGGAGGAGTACGGCGGCCACGAAATGGGCAACCTGGCGATGATCCTCACCACCGAGGAGCTGTCCCGTGCGTCGCTGGCCGGCGCGGGATCCCTGATCACCCGGCCGGAGATCCTGACGAAGGCGCTGCTCCAGGGCGGGACCGAGGAGCAGAAGAAGCACTGGCTCCCGAAGCTCTCCTCGGGCGAGGTGATGGTAGGCGTGTCGGTGACGGAGCCGGACATCGGCAGCGACGTGGCCGGCGTGAAATGCCGCGCCACCCGCGACGGCGAGGACTGGGTGATCAACGGACCGAAGGCCTGGTGCACCTTCGCCGGTCGGGCCAACGTGCTGGCGCTGCTCGCGCGCACCGATCCGGATCTCTCGAAGCGGCAGAAGGGCCTCTCGCTCTTCATCGTGCCGAAGGACTCGTTCCCGGGTCACGAGTTCGAGATGAAGCAGCCGGGCGGCGGCCGCATGGTGGGCAAGGCCGACGCCACGCCCGGCTACCGCGGCATGCACAGCTTCACCCTGAACCTCGAGAACTACCGGGTGCCCGGCGAGAACCTGGTGGGCCTCGAGGAAGGGCTCGGCCGCGGCTTCTACCTGCAGATGGGCGGCTTCGCGGCCGGCCGCCTCCAGACCGGCGGTCGCGCCTGCGGCCTCGCCCAGGCCGCCCTCGAGGAGACCGCCAAGTACGTAGTCGATCGCAACCAGTTCCAGCAGCCGATCAGCGAGTTCCAGCTCACCCAGTACACCCTCGGCCGGATGGCCTCACGGCTCTTCGCCGCCCGCTGCATCACCTACGCCGCCGCCGAAGCCATGGACGAGGACGAGCGCGCCGCCGGCCCCCTCGCGGCCCAGGCGAAGCTCCTCGCCTGCGACATCGCCGTCGAGGTCACCCAGCAGGGCCAGCTCATGCACGGCGGCTGGGGCTACGCCGAGGAGTACCCGATCAGCCGCTACGTCGTCGACGCCCAGGTCCTCCCCATCTTCGAAGGCGTCAAGCCCATCCTCGAGCTCCCCGTCATCGGCCGCTCCTTGTTAAGTTAGGGGCCGGTTCCGTTTGTTAAGTTGTCGCAGGTGAGCGGGCGAGACCGGCTTTGGTGGAAGCACGGGGTCGTCTACCAGGTCTACCCGCGCTCGTTCATGGATGCGAGCGGCGACGGGGTCGGCGATCTGGAGGGGATCCGGCAGCGGCTCGACCACCTGACGTGGCTCGGTGTCGACGGGATCTGGATCTCGCCGTGCTTCCCATCGCCCGGGGCGGGTTTCGGCTACGACGTGGCGGACTACTGCAACGTCGACCCGCTCTTCGGCCGCCTGGCCGACATGGACCGGCTGATCGCCGACGCCCACGCCCGCGGGCTGCGCATCATCCTGGACCTGGTCCCGAACCACACCTCCGATCAGCACCCGTGGTTCCGCGCCTCGCGCGGCAGCCGCGACGACCCGAAGCGCGACTGGTACGTCTGGCGCGACCCGGCCCCGGACGGCGGCCCGCCCAACAACTGGCTCTCCATCTTCGGAGGCCCGGCCTGGGAGTGGGACGAGCCAACGGGCCGGTACTACCTCCACTCGTTCCTGAAGGAGCAGCCGGAGCTCGACTGGGGCCACGCGGAGGTCGAGGCCGCCTTCCACGACGTGCTGCGCCGGACGCCGGCCCTCGAGCGCGGCAGCCAGCGGTGCTTCGACGCCCCCTCCGAGGTCTTCGCCTACGAGCGCGTGCTCGGATCGCAGCGGGTGGTCGTGGCGCTGCACTTCGGCGAGTGCGCGGTGCGCATCGATCTCGGTCCCGGCCGCGTCCGGAGCGGCCTCTCGACCCGCCACGGTGCGCAGCTGCCGGACGCCCCGGAAGCGATCTCGCTGGGCCCCGCCGAAGGCGTCGCCCTCCTCGTCGACACCTGATGTCGGGCTACGCCGCCAACGTCCGTCGCCTGTGCACGATCCGGCTGCTCTTCTGGATGCACTTCATCACGGCGGTGCTCGTCCCCTTCTTCCGCGATTGGGGCGGCATCGGCCTCGGCCACATCCTGTTCCTGAACGCCTGGTTCATGGCCTGGAACTTCCTCCTCGAGGTGCCGACGGGTACCGTCGCCGACCGCTTCAGCCGGAAGACCTCGATCGTCCTCGGCCTGGCCCTCGGTGCCCTGGCGATGGGGATCTACGTGAGCGCGCCGCGCTTCGAGGTCTTCCTCCTGGCGGAGGTCGTCGCAGCCGTCTCCTACGCCCTGCTCTCCGGCGCCGACGAAGCGCTGATGTACGACAGCCTCGAGGCCGACGGCCGAACCGGCGAGGCGGAGCGGGTCTTCCGCCGCATCGAGTCCTTCAAGCTCGCAGGCATCGTGATCGGCGCCCTCGGCGGAGCGGCCCTCGCCACCACCGTCGGGCTGAGAGCCACGGTGGCGTGCACGGTCGTCCCGATGAGCGCGGCGGCGCTCGTGGCCCTCTCGCTCCGCGAGCCCGGCCAGCACCGCCCGGCCTCCGCCCGTCCCCCCTACCGCACGATCCTGCGCGAAGGCCTCGCCCACTTCGCGTCGACCCCGGCGCTGCGCGCCCTCGCCCTCGACATGGTCGGCGTGCACGCGGCGAGCTGGCTCATCCTGTGGCTCTACCAGCCCCTCCTCGAAGCGGCGGGAATCGGCATCGCCTTCTTCGGCGCCGTCCACGTGCTGCTCTCGCTCGCCCAGATCGTCGTGCTCTCCCAGGCCGGGCGCCTCGGGCACTTGCTCGGCGGGAGCCACCGCCTGCTTCGGATCGCCGCCCTCGTGCCGGGCCTGGCCTTCGTGGGGCTCGGCCTCCTGGGCTCGCCGTGGGCCGTGGTGCCGCTGGTCGTGCTGGTCGCGGGCTTCGGCCTGTCCCGGGCCACGCTCTTCGCCGCCGCCATGAATCGCCACATCCCGAGCAAGCGCCGCGCCACCGTGCTCTCGACGATCTCGATGCTGCGCACCCTGGGCATCGTGGTGGGCAACGGGCTCGGCGGGCTGGCGGTCGGGCTCTCGCTGCACGGCACCGCCGCGGGAGCGGGCATCGCGATCCTCGTCTTCGTGGCGCTCGCTTCGGTTGGGCGGGAGCATCTGATGGGAGGAGCGGAGCAGGGGTAGGCCGTACCCGGGTTCGATTCCCGCCGCCTCCACCACGGGAACCGCCGCGCTGCCGTCGGCTTCCCCGACGGTCAAGGAGGCGGCAGGGGCAGCACCGGCCAGTCACCCTCGGAGAGCTCGCGGACCGCAAACTGCCAGACCACCGCGCGCACGCCCTCCAGGCGATCGCCGCGCTGCGCGAGCTCGCGGAGCAGATCGCGGCGTGTTGCGTGCGCCCCGCCGGCGTTCCGCGCGATCCGATCGACGGGTCGGGCGAGTCGGTGGCCGAGCTGCTCGGCCAGCCCGGCCGCCTCGCCCCAATCGAGCGGTAGGCCGTCCTCACTCTGCGCGAAGGCACTCCGAACCGCGAAGATGTTCGTGAAGCTGTCGCCCAGCAGCAGCACCGGCGCGCCGCGCGTGGGCCTCCAGAGGCGCCCGTCGGCGTCGCGCACCTCCTGGATCGTCGGGCGCTCCAGGGGAAACGGGGTCGTCGCGGGGTCGAGCTCGAGCAGGGCGGCGAGATCGCCCCGGTTCTGGACCTCGACGGCCTTCCGCGTGGTCGTCAGGCTCGGCTCGCCCAGGTCGAAGCGTTTCTCGAGGAACAGGGCGAGCTCGGCGGCGACTTGCGCCATCGCCGCCGGCCGCCAATGGGTGTCCGTCGCGAGGTAGGCGCTCCGGCCGGGCCGTTCCCCCTGCCAGCCGGCCAGGACCGGCGCCGGATCGAAGACCGCGATCCCTTCCCCCCGAAGCGCGTCGACGAAGGCCTCGAAGGACGGGTTGTGCAGCGGGGCCATGGACGCGACGCCCCACGGACGCGCGTCGACGACGCCCTTGACGGGCGTGGGGACCACCACGAGCGCGATCCCGCGGGCCTCCAGGTCCTCGTGGAAGCGAAGGATGGCGGGGAGCGGATCGGGCTCGGGGACGCGCTCGCAGGGGTCGGCGTCGCGCACTCGCCTGGCGAGCCGGTCCCCATCGAGAAACGGCGGCCCGGTCACGTGGTCGAAGCCGGCCCGCTGGTAGAGCCAGCCGTCCGCTGCCGCATGGACCTGCTCGTTGCCGAGCCCGAACCACCGTGTGAGCGCGCCCTGGACCCGAGGCCGCACCCGTCGCGCGACCACCGACCGCTCCTCGAGGCTCGTCTCCGCGCGCTGCAGGGTACAGGCGTCGATGGGGCCCTGGCCGAGCTCCCGGAAGGCCGAGCCGACGCCGGGCGCTCCCCCCGGATCGAGCAGGAGCTCGAGCGAGGGGACGACCGCGAGCGTGGACACGAAGAGCGCGACGATGGCCCGGGCGAGCCACGGGGCGACGAACGTCTCGCCCAGCTCGCGAAACGCGGCTTCCTCCTGGGCCAGATGCAGGTTGGGAACGGACGGAGGTTCGTTCAAGGACGCCTCAGAAGATGAAGTAGATGAAGGGGTTGTAGGCCTGGGTGAAGAGCGCGAGCCCCGCCAGCCAGAGGCCGACCAGCGAGAGCAGCGCCTTCGCCGGCGTGAGCGTCCGCGTCCAGTCCCACGCCTGGGGCGCTCCCCAGGTCAGCACCGCGGCGAGGGCCATCGAGAACAGGGAGTAGGGCTGGTAGACGAGCCCGCCGACGAGGGCCGCTCCCGGCCCGGCGCTGCCCATGCCGAACATGGCGCCCAGGTAGGCGATTGCGGTGTCGAGGTCGGGCGCCCGGAAGAAGACCCAGCCGAGGGTGACGACGCCAAAGGTGAGGAGGATGCGTAGCGACGCCGGCAGCCATCCCAGGAGTCGATCCCGGCCGAGGACGCGCTCCAGCGCCAGGCCCAGGCCGTGCAGCCCGCCCCACACGACGAACTGGAGGGCCGCGCCATGCCACAGACCCCCGAGCAGCATCACGATCATCAGGTTGGCGTAGGTCCGGTGCACCCCACGGCGGTTTCCGCCTAACGGCAGGTAGAGGTAGTCGCGGAGGAAGCTCGAGAGCGAGATGTGCCAGCGCCGCCAGAACTCGGTGAGCGAACGGCTCCGGTAGGGCGAGTCGAAGTTCTTCGGGAACACGAAGCCGAGCATCAACCCGAGCCCGATGGCCATGTCCGAGTACCCGGAGAAGTCGAAGTAGATCTGGAAGGCGTAGGCGAAGGCGCCCCACCAAGCCTCGATGGGCGCGAGCGAGCCGGCGCCGAAACAGGTGTCGGCGATCTTCCCGGCCGGGTTGGCCACGAGGACCTTCTTGGCCATGCCCAGCGAGAAGAGCGTGACGCCCCGCGCGAAGCGCTCCATGTCGTGACGGCGGGAGGTGAGCTGGGCCGCGACTTCCGAGAAACGCAGGATCGGCCCGGCCACGAGCTGCGTGAAGAGGGACACGTAGCAGGCGAAGTCGACAAGGCTAAGCGTGGCCCGGGCGTGCCCGCGGTACACGTCGATCGTGTAGCTCATCGACTGGAACGTGTAGAAGCTGATACCGAGAGGGAGCGTCACCCGCAGCCACCCCTCCGCTGCCAGGCTTGACCCTCCCAGGGCCTCGACGGTGGCGCTCCACGTCTCGATGCCGAAGTTGGCGTACTTGAAGAAGCACAGGATCGCGAGGTTCGTGCCGACGGAGATGCCGAGCGCCAGGCGCTGTGTGAACGAACGGGGACCACCGGGAGGGCACAGCGGCAGCTGGCCCTCCACCTCGGACGGTGGCTCCGGATGGGCCTGGCGACGAGCGATCCACCCACCGCAGGTGAAGTCGATCACCGTGCTCAGCATGAGCAGCGGGACGAACGCCGGGTTCGCCCAGCCGTAGAAGGCCCAGCTGACGAGGGTGAGCAGGCCGTGGCTCAGCCAGCGCGGACCGAAGCGGGAGCCGTAGTAGAGCCCGAGCGCGAGCGGCAGGAAGGTCCAGAGGAAGATCTGGGAGCTGAAGACCAAGGGGCTTCCGGCCGCTACGGCCCGACGTCGAGGAAGAGGGAGAGATCGGGGGCAAGATCGAGCGTGTCTGCGAGGACGTGCTCGGCGACCTGGGGGTTGTCCTCGAAGGGCTCGAGGTCGAGCCAGCGGGCCTTTCCGGGCCGAAGGGACGGGAGCGGCTGGGTCGCCCCGCCGAGCACGGCCCAGTGGGCGACGCGGATGCGGTCCTCGCCCAGCTCGCCCTCCTCGACACGCAGGACTTCCCACTCCGACACGGCCAACGCCTCGCGATAGGGCGCGATCTCCTCGAGCGTCGGGGGATCGGAGGCGGCCACGAGTCGCGCTCGAAGCCGGAGCCTCGGGGTCACTTCGCGCGCTTCGACTCGTGCGAGGGCCGCGTGGGCGTTGGCCGCCGCCTCACCCTCCTCCATGAAGCGGCAGTAGAGGGCGATGCCCTCCAGGGCACCCCGCCAGTCGTGCTCTCCCTTCGAGTCACTCCCGAACAGCAGCAGGCTCGCCTCGTCGAGCTTCTCGAGATCCCCCTGGACCCGGTCGGAGTCGAAGACCTTGCCGCCATCGCGATAGGCGACGAGTCGGCCCCGTTCGTGGTAGGAGACGACGAGATGCGTCGGCTCGGAAGAGCCGAGGGTCGCGATCGTCTCCTCGGGGTCCGCCTCGTGGGTGCGCACGCGCGCCCGAAGCTCGTCTCCTCGCTGAACCAGCTGGAGGAGGAAGCGCCCGCCCTCGGTCTCGAGAAGCGCGATCTGACCCCGGTCCCCGCGCTCGACGCCGTGAGGAGTCAGCATCAATTCCAATGTGACCGCTTCGGCGTCGCGGCAGGAGCGAGCGAAGGCCTGGCCCGCACCCTGCGCTTCGAAAGCGCCTCCGGCGAGGGCCAGGGCATGGTCGTGGTTCAGGCGGGCGCGGCCCCGGGACTGGATGGGAAAGACCACCTCGCGGTCCGATCCGGGCAGACGAACCCGGTTCTCGTCCAACGCCGTGCCGAAGAGGTAGACCAGCCTGGCAGGATCCCGCGGCCAGGTCGAGCGCTCCACCTCGAGCTCTTGCGGCGGGGCATCGTGGCCCACGCGATCCCGCACGCCCTCGAGTCGCAAGACGTCGCGGGTGGGCAGGTCCGCCGCCGCCGCGACTCGCAGTGTGTGGCGGTCGGGGCGTAGCGCGACCGAGGCCAGGGGGACCCCGGACACGAGCGTGGCCTCGACGCCTGCGACGTCGATCGGCTCGTCGAAGACCACGTCGACTTCCCGGCCCCGAACGACCGTGCGCAAGACCGCCGGGGGACGAGGCGGCTTGACGTCCACGCGGGCGTGCAGCTCCTCGTCGCCACGCCGGGCGACGAGCGCATAGGTCCCCGCCGCCTCGTACGCGTGACGCCCGACCGCGGACTCGACACGCTGGCCGTCGCCGAAGTCCCACCGCCAGGGGCCGCCCTCGACGTGGTCCGGGCTCACGTGCTCCGGGTCGATCTCCACGGCGAACGGTGCTTCGCCGCCCAGGTGACCCAGCTCGAGCCCCCCGACGAACACGTCGGGGAAGCGATCGACGCCGACATCGAAGGTGTAGCGGATGGGATCGCCCACCAGCTCGAGCGTCATCGGGTCGATCGGCGCCACGAAGATCTCGTAGTCCGTGCGGAAGTGGTCGTGGTCGCCGTTCGACGCCCCGAAGGTGAGCAGACGCTGGTCGGGTGAGACCATCGGGAAGTAGACGTAGCGGAAGCTCGGATCGAGCCGGGGATCATCCTTGTCGACGATGGTCCCGGTGCGTTCGCTTGCGAGGTCGATCCGCAGGATCGGCCCGCCCGAACGGGTGGTCCAGAAGCCGAAGCGGCCGTCGCGGGTGAGATAGGACTGACATCCCGCGCGACGGGCACTCGGCGCGAGGGTCCGGGCCTCGGCATCGAAGGGGCTGAAGAGCGGGTCGTTGGAGGTTCCGTGGCTCTTCTGCGGGTTCAGCAGGAAGGCCCGCTTGCCGGGCGGCGGCTTCGCGACCAGGGAGGCGTCCCCGGTCCGCAGATCGAGCTCGCGTGTCTCCAGGCCGCGGGTCACGTAGAACAGGCGGTGACCGTCGATCCAGACGACCGATCGGCTCTGCCCGTAGGACCGCGCGTCCCGTGCGACCGTCTGCTCGCGACCGTCGGCGAGATGGAGGATGCGGAGCTCGATGGGAACGTCCGGAGGCACAGGGTGGTAGGAGTTCCGGCCGCGCGGGTAGCTCAGGTAGGCGATGCGCGTTCCGTCCGGTGAGACGTGTGCGCCGAAGTGGTCGCGCTCGGGCTCATCGGGACTGAGCTGGCGCAGGCCCGAGCCGTCGAGCCCGCGTGTCCAGATCCGCCAGGAGCCCGTCCGGTTCGACTCCCAGACGACGAATCCGTTACCGAGAGCAGCCAGGGAGGCGTAGGCGTCGCGGGCCTCGGCCGGGGAGGCGCCCACCGCCGCGAGTCCGGCGTCGGCCGGCTCGTCGGGATCGGAGCAGCCCCATGCCACGACCGCGCAGAGGATCGCACCGATCTGGCGAAGCAGGGGGGACATGTCTTGGAGCCAGCCTAGCCGCCGGAGCGGCCGCTCCCGCAGGCGTTCTCACCCATCCTTCATGCGCGCGGCGGTCGGTGGAGTGCACCGCCGCGCGCACCGCGCGGGCGCCGCCACCGCGCCTCGGCCCGGCTTCGAAGTGCCCGATTTCCCAGGCTTCGTGCCTCCCTTGCGGCGGGTTCCGAAGGATCGAGGCCGACCTGGTCGAGATCCGCGGGCTGGGCTCGCAGACCAGGCCGTTCCGCGAGCCCAGCCGTGCGCTTCGCCTGGCGTGGTCTTCCCGGGCTGGTAGAGCGTGCCGAGCGCAGCTGGGCGCGCATGCAATCTCAGAGCCAACACGAGGAGCGACGATCCACGCAGTACCGCTTCCATGGCCGAGGAAGCGGGCGTCCCTCGCGCCGGCCACGCGCTCCAGCCGACGGGATCGGCGACTTCGGTGCGCCGGCGACGAGGGGACCGGGACATCACCGATGGGCCGTTCGCCGAGACCAAGCAACGGCTCGGAGGATACTCCTTGCTCGAGAGCAAGGACCTCGACGGGGCCGTCACCTGGGCAGCTCACCGTCGTCGGCTTCGAGGGCGCGGGCTAGGTCAGATGCTCGGGGCGTGCGCCGCTCATGGAAGGCCTCCTTTGGTCCCGGCACCGAAGTCACACTCCCGGCCGCAGGACGTAGAAGACATAGCTGTACGATCCCCCGCTCGCCCGGTAGAGCTCCGATTCGGCGGTGGCCGCGTCGAGGGCGGCGATCCGGTCCGGGTCGCGCGCCCCCTCGCGGAGGGCTTCGATCCGCCGGTCGATCGGTTCGTAGTAGCTGTGCCAGTCCTCCGGCGGCTGTGGGAAGCTCCCGAGCACGTCGTAGCCGCAGGCGTACGCGACGTGGAGGTTGTCCTCGTGGAGCTGCATCGCGGGATACTCGGCCTGCCAGAACTCCGCCGCGGCCGCGGGCGGATCCGGCTTCAGCCAGGTGGCCTCCGACACCACCAGGCAGCCGCCCGGGGCGAGCCACTCCCGCCAGGTGCGAAGCCCCGTCTCGAGGCCGACGTTGTAGACGGCGCCCTCGCACCAGATCAGGTCGTAACCCCCGGCCTCGGGTGTGATCTCGATCATGGAGCCGACTTCGCCGACCACGCGATCCGCGAGGCCGCGCCCGGAGGCGCGCCGGTTGAGGTCCTCGATGAAGGGCGGCAGCAGGTCGACCGCGCGGATCGTGCCGTCGGTGAGCGCCGCGAGATCGAAGGTCTGACGTCCGGGGCCACAGCCCAGGTCGAGCACCCGTGGCTTCGGCGGGAGATCCGGCAGCATCTCGAAGGCGCGTCGCGTCGACGTAGCGCTTCCCGGACTCTGCTGAAGCAGGCCCTCGTGGAGCTCCCAGAAGACCTTCATGGCGGCTCGGGTGGCATGGTCCATCGCGCCGGGGAGCCTACGCACCCCCAGGAGCTCGGTCGAGTCGTCCTGCCCCGGCGGGCGACGCATCTACGTGCGGGGTCGCCGAAGATCTCAGCGATCCGAAGAAAACTAGGGATCGAAGATCCCCTGGCCCGCGTCCAGCGCCACTGACGTCCCGACGGCCGGCGGAGTGAAGGGCGCGTCGGCCCGCTCCTTCCACTGGAGCCAGCGGAGCGACGGGTGCTCGAGGGGGACTCGTGGCTGCCGTAGCCGGCGTCGAGGGCGATGTCGCCGATGCGCCGGGGATCCCCGAGCACCCGGGCTGCGGCCCGTTCCAGGCGGAGCCGGCGCAGGTAGGCGGTCGGAGGCTCCCCGACCCGATCCCGGAACAGCCGGTGGAGGTGATGGGGCGCGGCGCCGGCCCGGCGCGCGAGCGCTCCCAGGCCAAGGTCGTCGGTGGTATCCGCGTGGATGGCGTCGAGGGCGGCCGCGACCTGCATCCGGCGGTGGAGCCGGGTCTCGGGCTTCGGGGACGACCGACGCGGCATGGGCCGAGCCTAGGCGAGCCGGGCCGGCTCGGACTTGATCGAGCTTGCGAATCTGCGGGCCCGGGAGGTGGCCGGCGCTCTCATCCGCACGGAAAAATCCTTAGAGTCCGGATGCTTACGGATGGTCAGGGTTCGGTCGGCCGCCGGTAAGGACCCGCCGGCGCCCTCCCCCGATGATGCTCCTCGTCCCGTGCAGGGACCCACGAGGAGACACGATGAACCGCTTCCTGGCCCTGGCCTACGGCTCCGTCAGCTACCTGATCTTCTTCGGCACCTTCCTCTACGCGATCGGCTTCGTCGCGGGCGCCCCGCTCCCGACCACCCTCGACGGCGGCGCGGGAGGCCCGGCCCTGGGCAGGGCCGTCGCGATCGACGCGCTCCTGCTGATGCTCTTCGCGATCCAGCACAGCGTGATGGCGCGGCCCGGGTTCAAGTGCTTCCTCACGCGCTTCGTTCCCGAGACGATCGAGCGCAGCACCTACGTGCTCGCCTCCAGCCTGGCGATGATCGCGCTCTTCGCCTTCTGGCAGCCGATGCCCCAGGTCGTGTGGCAGGTGAGCGATCCGATCCTGCGGGCGGCCCTGTGGATCCTGTTCGCGGGCGGCGTCGCCATGATCCTGCTCTCGACCGCGTTGATCGACCACTTCGAGCTGTTCGGTCTCCGGCAGGTCGTCTCCCACTTCCGTGGCAAGCGGGCGGTGAGCAAGCGCTTCGTGACGCCGCTCTTCTACAAGCACATCCGCCACCCGCTCTACGTGGGCTGGTTCACCTTCTTCTGGGCGACGCCGGACATGAGCGTGGGGCACCTGCTGCTGGCGATCGGCACGACCGCCTACACCCTCGTCGCCATCGTCTTCGAGGAACGGGACCTGGCGGACGCGCTGGGCCGGGAGTACGTGAGGTGGCGCGCCGAGACGCCTGCCTTCCTGCCCCGTCTCCGCCGTGCGGATCCCGCCCGGCCCACGGTGCGCGCATGAGCGTCGCCGCCCTGCCTTTCTCACCCTTCGCCCCGCCCCAAAGGAGTTCGACATGACGACCGCTCCCTTCGACCCGGCCCGCGCCGAGGCCTTCGCCGATCGCGTCACCGGGTGGATCAACGCCAGCGCCCTCGCCCTGATGGGCTCGATCGGCCATCGCACGGGGCTCTTCGACGTGATGGCGACCCTCGAGCCCGCCGACAGCCATACGATCGCCCGGGAAGCGGGCCTGGCCGAGCGCTACGTCCGCGAGTGGCTCGGAGCCATGGCCACCGGCGGCGTAGTGGACTACGACGCGGAGACCGGCACCTATCACCTCCCCCGGGAGCACGCGGCTTCGCTCACCCGAAGCGCCCGGCCGGCGAACGCGGCGGTGACCCTCCAGTGGATCCCCCTGCTCAGCTCGGTGGAGGACGACGTGGTGACCTGCTTCGAAGAGGGCGGCGGCGTTCCCTACGCCTCCTTCGACCGCTTCCACGCGGTGATGGCGGAGGAGAGCGATCAGACGGTGGTCGCCGCCCTGGTCGACCACATCCTCCCCCTGGCCCCCGGGCTCACCGAGCGCCTGGAGGCGGGCATCGACGTGCTCGACGTGGGCTGTGGCGCGGGGCGAGCCCTCGCCCTGCTGGCTCGCACCTACCCGCAGAGCCGCTTCATGGGCGTGGACTTCTCGGCCGAGGCCATCGCATCGGCCGAGCGGAGCGGCGCGGGCCTCGCCAACCTGCGCTTCGCCGTGCGCGACGCCGCCGACCTGCCGGGCATCGAAGCCTTCGACCTGGTGACCGCCTTCGACGCGATCCACGACCAGATCCGGCCCGGGGCGGTGCTCGCCGCGATCGGGAAGGTGCTGCGTCCCGACGGCGTGTTCCTGATGCAGGAGATCGGGGGGTCGAGCCACGTGGATCGGGATTGCGAGCACCCGATCGCTCCCTTCCTCTACACCGTCTCCTGCATGCACTGCATGACCGTGTCGCTCTCGAACGGGGGCGAGGGACTCGGCGCGATGTGGGGGCGAGCGCTCGCCACCCGGATGCTCGCCGACGCGGGCTTCGGGCAGGTGGATGTGGAGGCCCTGCCCCACGATCCGATCAACCTCTACTACATCTGCCGCAAGCAGGCGTAGGGCCGCTGACCTAGGATCGGGGGGCGGCGCGGGAGCGCGCGGGAACGCCCCTTGATCTATCGCTTCGGCGCATACGAGCTGGACTCCGAGGCCGGCGAGCTGCGCAAGGCCGGCGCGCCCGTGTCGATCCAGCCGAAGCCCCTCGAGCTGCTGTGCACCCTGATCGAGGCCCGCGACCGGATCGTCTCCCAGGACGAGCTCTTCGCGACGCTCTGGCCGGACGTGGCGGTCACGCCCAGCTCGCTGAACCGAGCGGTCTCCCACGCGCGACGGGCGATCGGCGACACGCACCGGGGCGAGGCGATCAAGAGCCACGCCCGGCGGGGCTACCGCTTCTGCGCCGACGTGATCGAGGTCCACGAGCGGGAGCCCGCGGCGACAGTGAGTGCGGCCGGCGTGCCCGACCTCCCGCCCTTCGTCGGCCGGGAGCAGGCGCTCGGCCAGCTCAGCGACGCCTTCGACGCCGCCCTCGGTGGGTCGCCCCGGGTGGTGCTCCTGGAAGGCCGGGCGGGCGTCGGCAAGACCCGGCTCACCTCGGTGTTCGCGGACGAGGTGGGAGCGCGCGGTGCCTTCGTGCTCCGGGCCCAGGGCCGAGAGGGCGAGGACGTGCCGGCCTTCTGGATCTGGGCCCAGGTGCTGCGGATCCTGGCCGGCGAGGATTCGCTCCGCGATTCCCTGGAGGCGCTCGCCCGTCACTCGGCGGAGTTGGGGGCGCTGGTCCCGGAGCTCGGCGTCGACCCGCCTTCGGACGAGCGGCCCCTCTCGGGCGAGCACGGTCGCTTCCTGTTCTTCGACGCGGTCACCCGCGCGCTCGCGAACCTGGCCGCCTCGCGACCGACCCTGCTCCTCCTGGAAGATCTGCACTGGGCCGAGTCCGGCTCGCTCCGCCTGCTGGAGCACCTGGTCGAGAGCCTCGGGGACGCGCCGCTCTGCCTGGTCGTGACGGTGCGGGACGAGCCGCGCAGCGACCGAGACCCGATCGCGCGCACCCTGTCGGTGCTGCGCCGGCTGGACCGCTGCCGCCCGGTCAAGCTCGGCGGGCTCACTCGCGCCCAGGTGGGCGAGCTGCTCTCCCGGGTCCTCGGCGCACGGCCGCCGGCGGACCTCACATCGGAGCTCTTTGCCCGGACGGAAGGAGTGCCCCTCTACCTGCGCGAGGCCGTTCGCCTGCTCAAGGACCGGGGCGCGCTCGACCGGCCGGACGAGATCCGGGCGGGCGACCTGGCGCTTCCGGCCGAGAGCCTCGGACTGATCGCTCGCGCCTTCGAGGGGCTCTCGCCGGCGGCCTCGGAGCTGATGGGCGCCGCCGCGGTGATCGGCAGGGAGTTCGGCCTCGCCGCCCTGGCCGAGACGGCGAACCGGGAACGCGCCGACGTGCTCGACCTGCTCGACGAGACGATCGACGCGGGCGTCGTGGAGGAGGATCCGGACGCCACCGCCGCCTTCCGCTTCAGCCACGCGCTGTTCCGGGAGGCCGCCTACGATCGGCTCCCGACGGGGAAACGCGCGCGCCTGCACCTGCGCACCGCGGAACGTCTCGAGCGACGTCACGCCGAGGATCCGGACTCCGTGATCGAGGCGCTCGCCCATCATCATCACCGCAGCCTGGCCGTCGGCGATCCGGAGCGGGCGTGGGAGTGCGCCACGGGCGCGGGTGCCCACGCGACCCAGCTGCTCGCCTGGGAGCAGGCCGCCCTCCACTACACCTGGGCGGACGAGGTGCTCGAGCACCTGGAGGAGACCGCTTCGGACCGGCGCTTCGAGACCTGGCTGCGGTTGGGAGAGGCCACCCTGGCGTCCGGGGATCGCCGCGCCCGCCACCAGATCCTGAAGCGGGCGATGGAGGTGGCGGGCCGGAACGACCGCAACGCGTTCTTCGCCCAGGCGGCGATCCTGTTCTGCGACACGTCCGAGTGGGCGATGCCCGACCCGACCGCCGAGGCCTTCGTCGACGAGGCGCTCGAACGCCTGGGCCCGGAGCCGACCGCCGCTCGCGCCCGACTCCTCACCCGCCAGGTCTACCGCTACGTCCGACGGAATCGGGCCAGGGCCGAGCCCCTCGCCCGGGAGGCCGCCGCCCTGGCGCGGAAGACCGGGGAGCCCCGGGCCATCCAGGAGGCGCTCTACGTGCTGTGCTTCTCAATCGCCGGCCCCGACGACCTGGAGGAGCGAGCCGCCCTCACCCGGGAGATGGTCGAGGCGGCGGCCGGCGCCGAGCTCGAGGCCGAGACCGTGATCGCGACCATCGACATCGCGAGCGACGCGATCACCCGCGGCGACGCGGAGGACGCCCGGCAGTGGCGCGCGGAGGCGGAGCGACTCAGCGGCGTCGCGCCCCCTCCCCTCCTCGGCTGGCATCTCGGCGTCTACGACACGGGCCTCGCGCTGCTCGAAGGCCGCGTGGCCGAGGTGCCCGAGCGTTCCGAGGCCGCGCTCTCGCTGGGCGTGCGCGTCGGACATCCGTACGCGAGGGGCTGCCACAACGCGCTCCTCGCCGTCCTCGCCTGGGAGCAGGGGCGCTTCGCCGAGGTCCTGGACCGCCTGCTCCCCTTCCTCGGTCAGCCGGAGGCCCCTCTCCATTGGGTGGGGGCCATGGCGGCCCGTGCAGCCTGGCGAGCGGGCCAACAGGAGCAGGCCCGCAGCCTGCTGGAGGGAGCCCTCGACGCCGGGGTCGGCGGTGTCCCCCGCGGCATCCGCTGGACCCGCTCCGTCGTCGAGCTCGCCCACGCTTTGGCGGACGTGGGCCGGGACGAACCGGCGGACGAGCTGCTCGCTCTCCTCGAGGCGCGCAACGAGCAGCACGGGGTGCTGCCGGTTCCCATCTGCTACGGCGGACCGGTGCGCTACGCCCAGGCCCGGCTGTGCGATCGGCTCGGGCGCGCCGACGAGGCGGAGGACCACTTCGCCGACGCGCTGCGGGATGCGCGGCAGCTCGGGGCCCATCCGTTCGTCGCCCGGATCCTCGCCGACCAGGCCCGCCACCTCGAGCGCCGGGGAAGGGGCGGGGCGGCGCGCGAAGCCGAGGCGGCCGCGCAGGCCCTGTTCGACGAGCTCGGAGTCGCCCGCTTCCCGTAAGCACGCCTTCCTGGGACGTTCTGCCTCCCGGGGTGTGGCAGGGCGTCCATCCGTCCGTGCCGAAGCGCCCGGAGGCCGCTCTTCCAGCGCCGGCACGGGGCTTGCGTCCCCACGTGCTCACCCAGGGAGGGACTCGAGAGATGGCCCGACGCAATCGTGTGCATCCCCTGAACGCCATGCGCGCCATGCGCGATCTCCGCGCCGATCCGGACGACACGGCGGCTGCGATCCGGGTGATCGCCGCCCTCGCGGGAAGCTCCGGGAAGCGGGCCTTCCGGCGCTTCCGGCGCTCCCCTCGCGGCGCCCAGATCCTCCGGGCGCAGCAGGATCTCTACGGCGTGCTCACGGACACGGAGCGATTGAAGGCGATGCCCTCCAGCTCCCTCGGACGGACGATCATCGACTGGTTCGAGCACGAGAACATCAGCACGGAAGGGCTGGCGAAGGCCAGTGTCGCCGCGCGGGGCGGCACGGACCCGGACGTCAGTGCGGACGAGCAGACCTACGGCTCGCGCATGCGCAACCTCCACGACGTGTTCCACGTCCTGACCGGATACGATCGCGACCTGCGGGGCGAAGCGGCGGTGCTCGCCTTCACGATCGGCCAGGCCTACAACCGGGGTATCGCCTACCTCGTGTGGAACGCGATGCGCGCCGAGGGCTGGAGCTCGCCGGGCGGCCGGCTGATCCGCGACGGCTACCGGCGCGGGAGGCGCGCGGAGCGCCTGGTGGAGCAGGACTGGGAGGCCCTCTTCGAGCGACCGATCGACGAGGTGAGGGAGGAGCTGGGCGTCGGACCGCCCCCGGTCTACGAGCAGCTCCGCTCGGCCAGGGCTCCTGCACTGAGCGCCTGACGATCCAGGCCGCGGCGGCGGGACCTGCACACGATCCGACGACCTAACGATCGATGAGATCATCCTCGTAGCGGAGGGCGCTGCGCAGGAAGAGCGCGTCGGTGCGAATGAAGGTCTCCGAAGCCGGCCAGCTCTCCGTGTCGTAGAGCAGGCCCCGCTGCGGGAGGGCGACGAAGCCGTTGACGGCACTCAGGGCGCCCGGGGTCCCGAGGAGACCCTTCCACCACCACTTCGTCCAGGGCCGCACGTGGCGACCGGGCCCGTTCACGATCATCGAGGCCGCCACGATGGAAGGCTCGTCCGGCGCCGCCGACGGCGCGGCGACAGCGGCTGCCGCGAGCCCGGGGTTCACGCCGGTCACCCACTGCAGCCCGGCGGAGGCCAGGCCCTCCATCTCCCGTTCGCCGGTGATCTCGTCCAGCAGCAGGGCATCCAGGGAGGTCGTCAGGAAGTGGGCGTTCGCGAAGAAGGCGTGCTCCACCCGAGAGACCGGGGGCCCGCTCGCATCCGCCCACTCTGCTTCCCCGAGCGGCGGAACCACGCCGTAGGCGTTCCGGGAGGCCACTTCCCGGAGTGCTCGGCTCCAGGCGCGCGCGCGGGCCTGCCAGCGCTCGCGCCGCTTCGCATCGACGCGGGGAGCCAGGAGCGCCAGGCCTTCAAACCAGGGGACGCCGCGCAGGGGATGGCGGAAGCGCGTCTGCGGGTCGAAGCTGGCGACCAGCATCTCGGCGTGGCGCACGGCCGCCTCCAGGTCGTCGGGCCTCCCGCTGGAGGCGTACAGCCGCGCCCAGGCCGCCGCGCCCAGCTCGGGGTACACCTCGCCGCTGCTCTCGAGGAAGCGCAGGGAGGTGCGCGCCCGGCGCTCGATCTCGGCGCTGCGCGCCGGGTCTGCGGCGGAGCCGAGGGCCAGGTACTGCACGAGCCCGTAGACCCCCTCCTGGGTGTTGAAGGCGCCGGGGTTCCCGCCCGGCCGGGAGGCGTGCTGGTTGGCGATCTCGCCGGTCGCCCCGTCGTGCAGGGCGAGGACGTAGTCGATGGCGCGGTGGATCTCGTCGTGCAGCCGGATGCGCTCGGGCGAAGCGAGCCCCTCGCCGCGTCGCCGCTCGAGCTCGACGAGGCCCGCGGCGAACATCGCGTGGGAGTAGGCCTCGCCCATCTGCGAGTTGCAGTCGAAGTAGCCGGCCCCCATCGCCTCCGGCGCGTGGCGCAGCTCCGCGTTGTGCAGGGACAGGCCAAGCGCCATGCGGCGAGTGAAGAGCGCCCGCTCCACCGGAAAGGGCAGACTGGTCAGCTCGACCGCCTTCGGTGGATTCCCTCCCGCGACCAGCCTCACCCGCAGGCGGAGGCCAGCCCCCTTGCCGACGCCGGAGAAATCGACCTCCCAGAGCGGGGAGCCGAACGCCTCCCCTCGCGCCCGCAACTTTCCGGCGTCCAACACGTTCCCGTATGCGTCGAGGACGCTCCACTCCGAGCGGGTCGGCTCGGGGACGGCGTCGCCCAGGGCCCGCACGAGCGCGCGCTTCGTGCCTCCCGCCTCGTAGCCGACGGTGCTGTACAGGAGCGCGAAGGACGGATCCGCCGCATCCCGTGGTGCCGTGCAGCCGGCCGCCACGCAGAGCGCTACGGCCGTGGCGAAGAGCGCCACCTCGCCCTTCGCCACTAGGGCGCCGCCGCCTCCGCCTCGACCGCGGCCATCACCCGCAGCAGGTTCTCCCCCAGCACCTTGCGCACCGTCTCGGGTGTGTGGCCGCGCTCGAGCAGCCCTCGCGTCAGGTTCGGGAGCTGGCTCACGTCGCCCATGTCGTGGGGCATGCTGGCGACGCCGTCCCAGTCGGCGCCGAGGCCGACGTGATCGGGGCCGGCGATGCGGATGGCGTGGTCGAAGTGGTCGAGGAGCACGGCGAGGCTCGTGCGGGGGATCTCCTCTCTCGCCATGCGCGCGCGGAAGGCCCGCCGCCCGGCCTGGGGGTCGGCGGCGTACTGCTCGCGAAGAGCCATCAGCTCCGGACCGATGCGGGTGAAGAGCGAGCGGATCGGCTCGACCAGCGAGGTGTCGATGTAGCCGGAGTAGAAGTTGATCATCGCGACGCCTCCGTTCGCGGCCAGGGCGCGGAGCATGTCGTCGTCGAGATTGCGGGGATGGTCGGCCACGGCCCGCGCCGAGGAGTGGGAGGCGATCACCGGCGCCTTCGTCACGCGCAGGACGTCGCGGAAGGTCTCGTCGGAGACGTGGCTCACGTCGACCATCATGCCGAGGCGGTTCATCTCCGCGACGATCTCCTCGCCGAAGGGGGTGAGGCCGCCGTGCACGGGCTCGGGCACCTCGTTGGTGCCGGAAGAGTCGGCCCAGCTCGTGTGGAACGAGTGAGTGAGCGTCATGTAGCGGACGCCCAGGCGGTGGAAGGTGCGAAGGGCGGGGAGGCTGTCCTCGATGATGTGGCCTCCCTCGACGCCCATCAGGCAGGCGAGCTTCCCCTGGCCGACGATGCGGCGCACCTCGGTCACCGTGGTGGCGAGCGCCAGATCGTCCGGGTGCGCCGCCACGAGCTGGTGCACCGCGTCGATGCGCTCCACCGCCTCGCGGATCGCGGCGCCCTTGCCTTCCGTCTTGCCCAGGTAGATCGACCAGAACTGCACGTCGAGGCCGCCCTCGCGCATGCGCGGCAGATCCTGGTGGCCCTCGTCGTGCCGCTCGTCGAAGCGCCAGGTGGCGTCCTGGAACCAGGGCGTCGTGTCCGAATGCGTGTCGACGACGATGGACCCGAAGTGGAGCTCGAGGGCGGGATCGGCCTGCGGCGTCGGTGCTGCACAGGCGAGGGCGAAGAGGGGAAACGCGAAGAGGAGACGGCCCATGGCCGTCCACTCTATCGCAGTCGTTCCCGCCACACGTGCCAGAGGGACTTCACGTCCTGCTCCGGCGCGGCGAGCACGGCCGTGATGGCGATCTCCTCGAGCAGCGCCAGCACCGCGATCGCCGCCGCGACCCGGAAGGGCCAGAAGGGACCGCCGGCCCAGACGAGGAGCAGCGCCAGGCCCATCAGGTTCGCCGAAAGCTTCGCGCCCCAGGTGTGGTAGCTGGTCAGCGCACGGAACTTGAGCCAGCCCGCCGCGATCGGCAGGACGAAAGCGATCGCCAGCAGCAGCACCCAGGAGAGCTCCCCCAGCACGAAGTCCGGACGCAGCCACCAGGTGCAGAGCGGCAGCGACAGCCACAGGGCCAGATCCGCGCGACTGTCGAGGACGCAGCCGGCGGCGCTCTCCTCGTGGGTGGCGCGAGCGATCCAGCCGTCGAGCACGTCGCTGGCGAGGGCGACGGTGACGAGGGCCAGGAAGAGCGGCGCCTCGCCGAGCCAGGCGACCCACAAGAGTGTCGGCACGAGGGCCAGGCGCAGGGCCGAGAGGGCGTTGGGGAGGTTCCAGCGGAAGTCGGTGCGCGTCATGCCCGGAAGGAGAGCAAGCGCCGTGCCGCGGGGACGGCTGGACACGACCCGAGCGATTCCGGCCGGTTACGGCCCGACGGGACCCGCGGGGAGGGGCACCGGATGCACAGGGGCGGCGCGGGGGGTCAGTCGTCGCTGCGGTAGCGCTCCTCTGCCGCGACGTAGTCCGAGAAGCCCACCAGCTCCCGCAGGGCAGCGAAGGAGAGCCGGGCGCCGTCGGACGGATGTCCCCCGGCGGCCATCGCGGCGAGGGCGTCGCCGATCGCCTTCGACGCCACCTCGAGGAGGGTCAATGGATAGGCCGCGATCTTGAAGCCCAGGGCATCGAGCTCCGCGTGGGAGAGGAGCGGGGTGTCGCCGTCCTCGACCTGGTTCGCCATGAGCGGGGTGCCCGCGAGTTCGCGGGCGATGCGTTCGAGCTCGGCGGCGCTGGTCGGCGCTTCGACGAAGAGCAGGTCGGCGCCCGCGTCGCGGAAGGCCTTCGCCCGGGCGAGCGCCTCGTCGAGACCGCGGGTGGCGCGGGCGTCGGTGCGCGCCATCAGCAGGAGGTCGAGGCCCCCCTCGTCGCGCGCGTCCACCGCGGCGTGGATGCGCGCGAGTGCCTCGCCGCGCTCGACCACCTCCTTGCCGCGGGTGTGGCCGCAGCGCTTCGGCGCCAGCTGGTCCTCGAGCATCGCGCAGGCGAAACCCGCCTGGGCGTAGCCGCGCACCGTGCGCTGCACGTTGAGGGGGTTGCCGTAGCCCGTGTCCGCGTCGCCGATCACCGGGATGTCGACCGCCGCGCACAGGCCCTGGCCCTGGTCGAGCATCTCGGCGTAGGAGATGAGCTGGGTATCCGGGAGGCCGAGCCGGGCCGCCGAGACGGCGAAGCCGCTCATGAAGGTGAGCCCGAAGCCGGCGCGCTCGATGAGCCGCGCCGACCAGGCGTCCCAGCAGCAGGGCATCACCCGCAGCCCGGGCTTCGCGAGCTGCTCGCGGAGACGCGCCGCGGGCGTTGCACCGGCGGAATCAGGCGAAGGCAGCGAAGAGCTCCTCGAAGGCCTTCATCTGGTTGCCGACGGCGGAAGACGGAACCAGGATCGGCGTGCTCACGCCGGCGTCGAACCACGCCTCCAGGCCTTCACGCACCTCCGCAACAGAGCCGAAGAGCGACACGTCGGAGAGCCAGCGCTCCGTCATCAGCTCCGGGAGGCGCTCGCGCTCGCCGGCCTCCAGCGCCTTCTCGACGGCTTCCATCTCCTCCACGTAGCCGGCTTCCTTCCAGTAGTTCCGGTAGTTGGGGAAGTTCAGATACATGGTCAGGGTCTTGCGGTTGACGGCGGCGGCGGCCTCGCGGTCGTCGGAGATGCAGGTGGGGATCATGTCACCGACGAAGTAGCCCGGATCGTTGCGCCGGGCTTCCGGGAGCGCCTTCAGGCTCTCGGGCACGTGGCTGCGGGCGACGTTGGCGAAGACGACGCCATCGCCGATCTCGCCGGCCAGGGCCACCATCTTCTTGCGCAGCGCAGCGAGGACGATGGGCGGCAGCTCGCCGGCTCGGGGGGTCGCCCGGAGGCCTTCGACGAAGGCGCGGGTATCGGCCAGGGGCTTGCCGGTGGCGACGCCCAGCCGGCGGTTCATGGCGTCGTGGCTCACGCCCACGCCGAAGGCGAAGCGCCCCCCGGACAACTCGTGGATCAGGCTCGCGGTGAGCGCGTAGTCGCTCACGTGGCGCGTGTACATGTTCACGATCGCCGTCCCGATCGGGATGCGTTCGGTCGTGAGCGCCAGCGCCTCGCTCAGGCCGAGGCCGTCGCCGAAGCTGGCACAGTAGATGCCGGCGAAGCCGCGGCGTTCGATCTCGCGGGCCAGCTCGAGGGTCTTCTTGCGTCGGCCGGGAACGGCGGCCAGGGCCAGGGCGGGGAGTTGGTGGGGCATCGGCCCAGGGTAGCCCACCCACGGGCGCCTCTCGCTTCGGCCCTAGACCTCCGCCGCGTACGGCGGCGCGGGATCGTACTGGATGCCGCGCTGCACGCGGCGAGCGACGTCCGGAGTGTGGATCTGCCCGACGAGCCAGAGCGCCATGTCGATTCCGGCGGAGACGCCGGCGGAGGTGACGAGGTTGCCATCGCGAACGAAGCGGGGACCGTCGAGCACCGTCACGTCGCCGCGGGCGCGAAGGTCGTCGACGAAGCCGAAGAAGGTGGTGACCCGCTTGCCGCGGGCGAGGCCGGCCTCGTGGAGGAGAAGTGCGCCGGTGCACACGCTCGTGATCCACTCGCACCCGGCACCGACCTTGCGGATCCAGTCGATGAGCGCCGGGTTCGCGACCTCGCGCCGCGTGCCCTGCCCGCCCGGAACCAGCAGGACGTCGAGCTCCGGCGCGTCGGCGAAGGTGTGGTCCGGAAGCACGCGAAGGCCGCAGGCACCCCGCACCGGCCCTTCCTTCTCCGCGATGGTCACGACCCTTCCGCACCCGCACGCCTTGGCGAGGGAGCCGAACACCTCGTAGGGCCCCGCGAAGTCGAGCTCCTCCACGTCGTCGAAGAGCAGGATCCCGATCGTGACCGCGCGCAGCTCGTCCATGGAAACTCCGGGTGCTGGCCCGAGCCGGCCCGATTTGTAACAGTACAAAGCGGTGTCGAGGGCGTTACAGAAGTCTATCGGACCGATCCGGGGCGAGCAGGCGGCGGAGATCGCAGCCAGCGTCGAGGCTGCGGTGCGGGACGGGGAGCTCTCCGCCGGCGAGGCGCTGCCCACCGTGCGCGCCCTGGCGAAGGCCCTCGGCGTGAGCCCGACGACTGTCGCTGCGGCCTACCGGGAGCTCGGGCGCCGCGGACTGCTCGTCACCGAGGGACGCCGCGGAACGCGGGTGAGCCCGGCGCCGCCGGTCTCCGCCGTCTCCGCGGCTCCGCTGCCCGCCGGCACCCGGGACCTGGCGAGCGGCAACCCGGACCCGGCGCTCCTGCCTCGGCTCGCCCCCTTCCTGGGACGCCTGGCGAGGCTCGACCCGGAGCCCCACCTCTACGCGGAGCAGGTCCACCTGGCGGCGCTCACCGATCTGGCCGGGGACCGCCTGCGCGCCGACGGCGTTCCCTTCCCCGGGCTGTCGGTGGTGAGCGGCGCCCTCGACGGCATCGAGCGGGTGCTCCTCGCCCACCTTCGGCCGGGCGACCGGGTTGCGGTCGAGGACCCGGGCTTCGGCGGCGTCTACCATCTGCTGCGCGCCATGGGCCACCCGCCGGTGCCGCTCGCCCTGGACGACCGCGGTCCGGTCCCCGAATCCCTCGAGCGCGCCCTCGGCCGCGGTGCCCGCGCCGTGATCGTGACGCCCCGCGCCCAGAACCCGACGGGCGCGGCCCTCGATGCCGGTCGCGCCGCGGAGCTCGTTGCGGTGCTCGCCGGCCGCCCCGAAGTGCTGATCGTCGAGGACGACCACGGCGCCGAGGCCTCCGGTGCCGCCGCCGTCACCCTGTGCTCGGAGGACACGCCGCGCTTCGCCGTCGTGCGCTCGGTCTCGAAGACCCTGGGGCCGGACCTTCGCCTCGCGGTGCTGGCGGGGGACCCGGAGACGATCGCCCGGGTCGAAGGCCGCCAGCTCCTGGGCACACGCTGGGTGAGCCACCTGCTCCAGCACCTCGTCGTCCTGCTGTGGAAGGACCGGGGGGTCACGCGGCGGGTCGCCCGGGCCGGGCGCACCTACGGGGCGCGCCGCGACGCCCTCCTGGATGCCCTCGCGGAGCTCGGGATCCGGGCCCACGGCCGGTCGGGCCTGAACGTCTGGGTGCCGGTCCCGGAGGAGACCGCCGCCGTGCAGCACCTGCTCGCCGCGGGCTACGCCGTGCGCGCCGGCGAGACCCACCGGCTGGCCTCGCCGCCGGCGCTCCGGATCACCACCGCGGCCCTTCCCGAGGAGGAGGCCCCGGCCGTCGCCGCGGCCTTGGCGGCGGCCCGCGGCGCGATGCGTACCTCTGTGGCCTGACCCGATTTCCCCGTTGACGAGCTTAACGGTCGGTAAGTAAGGTAGAGCGGCCACCGCCGTTGGGAGGGAAGCCCGTGACCATCGCCCGCTGCCTGTTCGTCCTGCTGCTCGTCCCCCTGCTCCTGGCCGGGAACTGCAACAACAACGGGCCTACCCCGCCCCAGTACCCCTTCGTCCTGGCCCACGGCGCGATGGGCGCCGAGACCTACGTCGAGCTCCTCGACTACTGGAACGGGATCGTCGACGAGATGGAGGACGAGGGCGCCCAGGTCTTCGTCAGCCAGGTGAGCGCCATCCACGACAGCTACGTGCGCGGTGCCCAGCTCCAGGCCCAGGTGGAGAGCATCGTCGCCACCACCGGGGCGGCGAAGGTGCACCTGATCGGCCACAGCCAGGGCGGCCTCGACGCCCGCTACGTGGCGGGTATGCGGCCGGACCTGGTCGCTTCGGTCACGACGGTGGGGTCGCCGCATCAGGGTGCCTCGGTGGCGCAGTTCATCGCCGACGGCATCAACCAGGACGGCTCGTTCACCGGGGCGCTGGTCGGCTTCTTCGGCGCTCTGCTGGTGCCGGTGGTCGAGCTGCTCGGGGGCACCGCCGACCCCCTCGACGCGAAGGCCGCCCTCTCCTTCCTCGCCCCGTCGGGCATGGCCGCCTTCAACGCGACCTTCCCGGACGGCGTGCCGAGCGGCTGCCACCCGGGAGCGCCGGTGGTGAGCGGCGTCCGCTACTACTCGTGGACCGGCAAGGTCACCACGACGAACGTCCTCGACCTCACCGATCCCCTGATGGGCGCCGCGGGGCTCTTCTACCTGCTCCAGCCGAACGACGGACTGGTGACCGTGTGCAGCGCCCAGTTCGGCGACGTGCTGGACGACGACCTGCTCATGAACCACCTCGACGAAGTGAACCAGATCCTGGGCCTGACGTCGCTCTTCGAGGTGGATCCGCGCACGCTCTACCGCGATCACGTGCGGCGGCTCGCGGACCTCGGCCTCTAGGAGCGGAGACCGGAGAGGACGGCCGCGGCGCTTTCGCTCTCGGGAGTGGGGCGAGCTTCGCAGCTGCGGCGGCGGGTGCGGCAGGCGACGAGCTCGAAGCAATCGCTCTGACAGGAGCGGCGCTTGCGGCCGCAAAGGTCCCAGCACATCGCCCGGTGACAGCGGGCACGGCAGGCCGTGCCGTAGCTACGATCGCAGCGGTCGAAGCAGCGATTGCACTGGACGGCGGGTGAGTCCTCGGTGGCCAGACGGAGGAAGGCGCGGCCCTCGGGCCCGAGGGTCGAGACGGGAGGCTCCGCCGAGGCGGACCCGGCGGCGAGGAGGATCGCAAGGATGAGGAGGGCCAGGCGCACGCCCTCGAATCGGACCGCGGAGAACGGGCCTTGAGTCGGTCCCCGGGGGCTCTGGTGTGGATGAGCGTCACCTTGGCCGCATGCGGGGTGTGGATGCTCGCCGGAGAGCGGCCGTTGCCCGAGGTGCCCGCGCGCACGGCGACCGCCGCGGCCCCCGACCCGGCACCGGCGGTACGCCCGCGGGCGCCTGCGGCGGCGCGCTCGGGCCGGCTGGGTGTGGACGGCGCCGGCCGCTTCGTGGCGGATCGCGACGCACTCGCCTGGCTGCGCTCCTTCCTCTACGCGCACCGCGATCTCGAGCAGGCCGAACTCGCAGCGGCTCTCGACCGCGCTCTCCGCCGCGCGCTTCCCGAAGACGCCTGGCCCGACGCCCGCAACCTGACCGCGCGCTTCCTGGCGTTCCGGGCGGCGGCCCGGGCGGAGCTCGACGATCCGGCCCTGGCGGAGAGCGCCGGGCTCGAGCGGCGCCTCCAGTGGCTCCGGGAGCTGCGGCGCGAGCACTTCGGCCCGGAGCTGGCCGAGGCCCTGTTCGCCGAGGAGGAGGCCACGCTCCGGGTACAGCTGGCGATGCGCCGGGTGCGGGAGAACGATGGCCTGAGCCCGGCAGCCCGCCGCCAGGCGCTGGACACGCTGGAGGCGGAGCTTCCCGCCCCGGTGCGCGACACCTGGGCGCGGGTGACCGCCCCGCTGCGGCTCGCCGAGGAGGAGGAGGCGTTGCGGGCGGCCGGGGCCGGCGAAGCCGAAATCCAGGCGCTACGGGAGGCGCGGGTGGGCCCGGCCGCCGCGCGCCGCCTCACCGCCCTCGACCGGGAGCGCGCCGTCTGGAAGGCGCGGGTGGACGCCTACCGTGCCGAGCACAGCGCCCGGATCGCTGGCGGCGCCGACCCGGACGCCCTGCGCGCCCTCCGCGAGCGCCACTTCGAAGGCGACGAACGCGCCCGCGTCGAGCGCCTCGAGGCCGTGTGGCGCACGAGCGGGGCGGCCGGGGGCGGGGCGGCCGCGACGCCTTAGCAGGCTGCTGAAATTCGGCGCTGAGAGGCGCCAGAACGCCAGAGGGCGCGGGTCCCCGCGGCCCGCTCGGCTCGCTCTTCGATCCCGGAAGCGATCCGGGGTACCTCGTCTCGATGCAGGTGCGTCATGTGACCTCTACGAGGTTGCGTATGCGGACCAGGTTGTAGACCGCCGCCGTGAAGACGAACATCCACCCGACCCGATCCGTGCCCCGGTGACGCGTCTTTCGCATTCCCCCGACCGTCTTCATCCAACCGAAGCACTCCTCGATCCGCTTGCGTTTGTGCTGGCTGATCGCGTAGCCCTCGTGACGGACCGTGCGACCGTCGATCCGGCTGGCCCGATTCGTCGTGTGCTGCGCCACGTGCGGCGTGATGTTGCGCTTCCGGCAGCCCGCCACGAACTCCTCGGTGTCGTAGCCCTTGTCCCCGCCCAGCGTGATCCGGCGCCTTCCCGCCACGTCCTCCGCCATCTCCAGCGCTGCCAGCCGCTCGGCGTAGCCATCGGCCTCCGTCAGCAGCGCCGAGACGATCAGGCCGTTGCGGTTCTCCGTCAGCAGATGGCCCATGTAGGCCAGCTGCGAGGTCTGGCCCTTCTTGCGCGCCAGCCGCGCCTCGGGATCCGTCGTCGATTCGTGCGTCGCGTTGCTCCGCCGCTCTCCCCGAAAGTTCACCGTCGGGTTGCCCGGATCGTCGTCTCCGTCGTCCCCCGAGCCGTCCTTCGCCCGGAAGCTCTTCTGGCTCGCCCACGCCTCGATCAGCGTGCCATCCACCGTGAAGTGCTCCGACGACAGAAGGCCGTGGTCCTTTCCCTGCGCCAGCACCGCCTCAAAGAACGCCTCCGCCACGTCCCCTTCCAGCAGCCGGTCCCGGTTCTTCGTGAAGACCGTCGGGACCCAGACCGCATCCTCCATCCCCAGCCCTACGAACCAACGGAACAGCAGGTTGTACTCGAGCTGCTCCATCAGCTGGCGCTCACTCCGGATCGAGTAGAGCACCTGCAGCAACAGAGCCCGCAGCAGCCGCTCCGGTGGGATCGACGGCCGGCCCGTCGACGCGTAGAGCTCCGAGAACCGCCGAGACAGGCCCCTCAGCGCCTCGTCCACCATCGCCCGCATGGGGCGAAGCGGATGATCCTCCGGAATCCGCGTCTCCAGCGAGACGTAGCTGAACATCGAACCCTGCTCTCGGTCGCTGCCGCGCATCCTCTCTCCCCCCGACCCATCTTCTACCATCGAGAACACGGAAACGCAGGGTTTTTCAGCAGCCTGTTAGGCGGAGCCGGCCGAGCTACCATCCGCCGCTCTTCCTGGAGGCCCCTTGTCCACCGACGATCCCCGTGTCGAACCGCTGCTCGGACAGCTGACCCTGGACGAGAAGGCCGCCCTCACCGCCGGCACCTCCATGTGGTACGGGGGCGGCGTGCCGAGGCTCGGCATCCGGCCCATGAAGGTGACCGACGGACCCATCGGCGCGCGAGGCGGCAACCTGGGCGGCGGGGTGGGCGCGGCCTGCTTCCCCAACGCCAGCGCCCTGGGGGCCACCTGGAATCCGGAGCTCGTCCAGCAGATCGGCGTGGCCCTCGGCCAGGAAGCGCGCACCAAGCAGTGCCACGTGCTCCTCGGGCCGACGATCAACATGCACCGCTCGCCGCTCGGTGGGCGCCACTTCGAGAGCTACTCGGAGGATCCGCACCTCGCCGCGCGCCTGGCCGCCGCCTTCGTGCGAGGCGTCCAGAGCCAGGGCGTCGCGGTCTCGGCCAAGCACTACGTCGCGAACGACTCGGAGTTCGAGCGGCACACCATCGACTCCCGCGTGAGCGAGCGGGCGCTGCGCGAGATCTACCTGGCGCCCTTCGAGGCCGCGGTGGCGGCCGGGGCGTGGACCGTGATGGGCGCGTACAACGCCGTGAACGGCACGCCGGCCTGTGCCCACCGGGAGCTTCTGGTCGACGTCCTCAAGGAGGAGTGGGGCTTCGACGGGCTGGTGGTCACCGACTGGTTCGCCCTCAAGGACACCCTCGGGCCGGGCCGCGGCGGCCTCGATCTGGAGATGCCGGGGCCGGCGCGCTTCTTCGGGCCCGCCCTGGCCCAGGCGGTGAAGGACGGCGACGTGCCCGAGGAGGAGCTCGACGACAAGGTGCGCCGCATCCTCCGGGTGATGGCGCGCACCGGCGCCCTCGACACCCCGGAGGAGGAGCCGCCGGAGCGGGCCGTCGACCGTCCCGAGCACCGCGCCCTCGCCCTGCGCGCGGCCAGCGAGGCGCTCGTGCTGCTGAAGAACGACGCGGCAGGCGGCGGCCCGCCGGTGCTCCCCCTGCGCCGGGACGGCCTGCGCCGCCTCGCGGTGATCGGGCCGAACGCGCGGCACACCTGCATCCAGGGCGGCGGCAGCGCCCGCGTGCTGCCCCACTACGAGACCCACGCGGAGGGGGCCCTCCGCGAGGCCTGCGGCGACGGCGTGGAGGTGGTCTTCGCTCCGGGCTGCACGAGCCACAAGACGTTGCCGGTGATCGATCCGGCGCGGGTCGCGCCGCCGGAGGAGCCCGAGGGCAGGGGCTTCGAGGCCCGCTTCTTCGGCGGCCTCGCCTTCGAAGGCGAGCCGGTGCGCGTCCGGCGTTCTGCCAACATGGAGCATCTGTGGCTCGGCGCGTTCGATCCCGCCGTCGATCCGGCGGCCTTCTCGGTGCGCTTCCACGGCCGCTTCACGCCGGAGGAGAGCGGCGATCACCGCTTCGGCCTCACCTGTGCCGGAAAGGCGCGGCTGTTCCTCGACGGGGAGCTCGCCATCGACAACTGGAACGAGCAGGTGCGCGGCGATGCCTACTTCGGTACCGGCACCCGCGAGGAGGTGGCCACGGTCCCGCTCGTCGGGGGGGAGCCGGTGGAGCTCCGGGTCGAGTACACCCGGGAGGGCGCCGTGATGATGGGCGGCCTCAAGCTCGGCCATCTGCCGCCGCTCGGCGACGACCCGCTGGGCGAAGCGGAGCGCGTGGCGGCTGCGGCGGACGCGGCGGTCGTGATCGTCGGGCTCAACGCCGAGTGGGAGACCGAAGGGCACGACAAGCAGGGGGCCGACCTCCCGGGCGGGCAGGCGGAGCTGATCGAACGCGTGGCCGCGGCGAATCCCCGCACCGCCGTGGTGGTGAACGCCGGCGCACCGCTGGTGATGGACTGGGCGGAGCGAGTGCCGGCGATCCTGTGGGCCTGGTACGGCGGCCAGGAGGCGGGCACCGCCATCGCCGCCGGCCTGATCGGCGACGCCAACCCCTGCGGCAAGCTGCCGACGACCTTCCCGCGTTCCCTGGACGACGTGCCCTGCCACAGAGGAGACCCGGAGGTCTACCCGGGGAAGGACGGCCGGGTGGTCTACGCCGAGGACCTCCTGGTGGGCCACCGGCACTACGAGGCGAAGGGCATCGCGCCGCGCTTCCCCTTCGGCTTCGGCCTCTCCTACACGCGCTTCGAGCTCGGTGCGCCGAGCCTCTCCGCCCCGAGCGGCGACCTGTCCCGGCCCCTCGAGGTGACGGTTCCCGTGCGCAACACCGGCGAGCGGGCGGGCCAGGAAGTGGTCCAATGCTATGTCGCTCCTCCGGCCGGACGCCTTTCCCGTCCGGCGCGGGAGCTCGAGGCCTTCGCGAAGCTCGCCCTGGCACCGGGAGAGGAGGGCGAGGCCGTGCTGCGCCTCGAGCGCCGCGCCTTCTCCTGCTGGGACCCGGACACCCACGACTGGGTCGCCGAGCCCGGCGCCTACGAGCTCTGCATCGGAACCGCGTCGAGCGACCTGCCCCATCGCCTGCGCTTCGAGCTCACGGGCTGACCATGGGCCGCGTGTGGGTCTTCGGCGGCTCCGAGGGAATCGGCGAGGCCGTGGCGGAAGCCTGCAGCCGGCGTGGCGACCGCGTCGCCATCTTTGCCCGTAGGACGGAGCGGCTGGAGGCCACCTCCCGGCACCTGGGGATACTGGGCCTATCCGCCGACGTCGAGGATCCGGACTCCCTGGCCGACGCCTGCGAGCGCGCCGCCAAGGCCCTCGGCGAACCGGACCTGGTGGTGAACTGCGCGGGACGGGCCCGCCCCGCCCGCTTCGCCGACAAGGACCTCGGCGATCTCCAGGCGGACCTCCGCGTCCACGTCGAGGGCGCCTGGAACGTGGTGAAGGCGTGTCTCCCCCTCATGCCCGGCGGCGGAACCTTCGTCCTGACCTCGTCGCTGGCCGGCCTGATCCCGATCTTCGGCTACAGCGACTACGCCGCCTCCAAGGCCGGTGTAATCGCCCTGGCCGAGGTGCTGCGCCAGGAGCTCGCCCCGCGGAAGATCGACGTGCGCGTGCTGTGCCCGCCGGACGTGGACACGCCGGGCTTCGAGATCGAGAACCGGAGCAAGCCCAGAGAGACCCGGGCCCTCTCGGAGGGCGCCTCACTCCTCACGGCGGAGGCCGTGGCCGGCGAGCTGCTGCGCGGCCTGGACCGACGGCGCTTCCTGATCGTCCCGGGCCGCGCGGCGAGGGGGTTGGCCGCCGTCGTGCGGCTGGCGCCTAGGCTCGCTCGCCGGATCGTGGATCGGAGCCTGCGGGCCCGCTGAGCGGCGGGCGATCGGAAACGAGCCCGGCCCAGAGCGCCTCCAGCTGGTCGCAGAACACCGCCTCGGACAGGTTCTCCCGGGTGAAGCGGCGGCCGTTGGCGCCGAGCTCCCGCGCCCGCTCGGGGTTCTCGAGCAGCTCGAGGATGCCGTCGGCGATCTCGTCCGGGTCCTGGGCCTTGTGCACGACGCCGCAGTCGGCGCTGCGGATCAGGTCGGGAATGCCCCCGCGGTCGCTGCCGACGATCGGCCGACCGGCGGCCATCGCCTCGTAGGCCACCAGCGGGGAGTTCTCGAGCCACACCGACGGAATGGCGCAGACCTGCGCGTCGGCATAGTGCTCGGCGAGCTGCTCGTTGGGAAGCCGACCCAGGAAATCGACCGACTTCGCCACACCGAGCGAATCCGCCAGCGCCTTGCACTCCTCCAGGCTCTCACCGTCGCCGATGACCACGAGCCGCGCGTCCGCCACCCGCTCGACCACACGGGGCATGGCGCGAACCAGGGAATGCACCCCCTTCGCGGGAATCACGACGCCGACGAAGAGCACGCGGTGGTTCTCCGGCGGCGCACCCGCTTCGCGCATCTCGACCGGAGAAAAGTAGGGAAGGCGATGCACGCGGGGGAAGCGGAACGAGCGCAGCATCTCGGCCAGGTGCCGGCTCGGCGGCAGGTAGACGTCGACAACGCGCCGGGCCATGGCCCGCCAGGCTCCGAGGAGGAAGAGATAGGCCGGAAGCCTGACTGCGGGGATGCAGCCGTGCCGGATGCACTGGAGCCCCTCGCCACCGGGACAGACCTGCATGTCGTCGGCGTGGATCAGCCAACCACTGGGACAGAACATGCCGCCGCTGTGCAGGCTCTGGACGACCACCTGGCCGCGAAGCGCCATCAGCACCGCCAGCGGGTACTTGGTGTTCATGTGCAGGTGGACGACGTCGGGACGGTGCTCGCGGACGGCCCGCCGGAGCGCCTGGTAGGCGCCCAGGGCGAAGCTGAACTTGGCGAGCCAGCGCCCGAGCTGGGTGGTCGGCTCGCTGGCCGCGATGGAGCGGGCGTCCTCGACGGGAGGCGGCTCGCTCGGACTCGTGAAGCCGAAGACGCGCACGTCGTGGCCGCGACCGCGCATGGCGCGGATCTCGGCCCAGAAGTTGGTCTCGGCCCCGCCGATCTCGGCGAGGGTGTTGTGGACGAGCAGGAGCCGCCAGGGCCCTGTGCCTGCCATGGTCGCGGTCCTCCGGTCCGGGCTCCTCGACGTCCGGTACCCCGCCCTTGAGCGCTGCACGAGGGCCAGGGGACCCGGCAGGGTAGGGCAGGGCCGGGGAAACGCGAAGACGGAACCCGAGCCGCGCGGCTCAGGCGGCGGCGGGCGCCCCTGCGGACCAGACGGGCTCGTAGAGCGGCGGATCGCCGAGGCGGAGCTCGCTTCGCACGTCGTCCAGGGGTCGGGCGAGCAGGGCCTCCCAGTCGGCGGCGTACAGGCAGGCGGCTCGGCGGCCGCGGCGCCAGGCGTCACGCAGCAAACGGCGTTCGTCGGCGTCGCTCTCCCACCAGGCGAGGGCCACGACGAGGCCGATCCCGTGGTTCCAGCCCTGGGCCAGGCCGAGGGTGAGCAGCGCGCCCTCGCCCCGCAGGTCGCGACCGTAGCCGCAGGCGACGTGCTCGAGATCGTGGCTGTCGCGCAGCCGCAGGGAGAAGCGGCGGCGATCCTCGTCCAGCGCGTCGTAGCGTCCGCTTCCGGTCTCGCTCGCCTCGACGAGGCCCTGGGCGGAGATCTGCTCGCGCGCGGTGAACTCGGCGTACTCCCGGCCCAGGCTGCCCTCGGGCAGGGCCAGCAGGGCTTCCCGGTCCTCGAGGGTGGCGAGCAGGTCGCGCTTCTCTTCCAGCACCCGGGCGCCCACCTCGGTGCGGCGGAAGCGGCGGAAGAGCTTGTCGGCTCCGAGGCCGGACAGGGCCTCGATGATCTCGAACACCGCAGCGGTGTCGTCCGGGTCCTCCCGAAGGCGCATCAGGGCTCGCCAGGCATCGCGGAATCGGTACTGGGCCATGGTTCTCTCCGGCGCGCGGTGCTATCTACATTATTGTAAGTAGCCAGGAGTCGCAAGTGCCTTCCGACGCCCGCACCCGTCGCCGCCTGCCCGCCGCCGAGGCCAAGGAGCGCATCCTCGAGGTGGCCCAGAAACGGCTCACGGAAGGGGGGCCCGAGGCGATCCGCCTCCAGGAGGTGGCGAGCGACCTGGGCATCTCCCATCCGACCATCCTGCATCACTTCGGCAGCCGGGAGGGCCTCCTGCTGGCCCTCGAGCGGCGGGCCATGAGCGGGCTCCAGCGAGACCTGCTCGAAGGGGACCGGGGCTACGAGGCAGCACTCGACCGGATCGACGCCGTGCTGGGCGACCAGGGGTACGCCCGGCTGCTGGCCTGGTGGGTGCTCTCGCGGCAGGGCGACGCGGCCGAGGACGACAGGGGCATGCTCCGGCACCTGGCGGATGCGGTGCACGCGGGGCGCTGTGAGGCGGCGCGCGACGCGGGTCGCCCAGAGCCGACGCCCGAGGACACCCTGTTCCAGGTGCGCCTGCTGGCCGCCGCCACCTTCGGTGAGGCGCTGCTCGGGCCCCTGCTCACCCGCAGCGCGGGCCTCGAGGACGACGACGACGTCCGCCGCCGGTTCCGCCGCTGGCTGGCGCGGCTGCTGGACCCGGCGGCGGACTGAAGCGTGCGGGCGGACGGGGCGCGCTCCGGCTCGCCGCGTCGACCATGCCCTCGAACAGCCAGTCGTTCAGGAACGACGGATCGTCGTACTTGCCGTCGCCGACCCGCTTGCCGCAGTCCTCGACGCCGTTCATGGCCCGGTCGCCACAGGTCACGTGGAACTTCGACTCGCCCAGCTTGGTGGTGCCGGTGCTGTCGAAGATCTCCCACACCGAGTGGCCCTGTGAAGCCGGTCACCGCGATCTGGCCACCGACGATCACGGCGTCGAAGGTGTCGAGCACCGGGCCGCCGACGTCGCCGTCGTAGGCGATCACGTCCACCGTCTGGGTGCCGTCCCAAACCAGGGTGATCTCGCTCAGCGACTGCTAGCAGGAGCAGCTGAACGCACCCGGCGGCGGGGCCTTCACGTCCGCCGTCACCGGGTCGGTGCCCGGATCGCAGAAGTCACCAGCGATGTCGCCGGTCGCCGAGGCGATGTGGGTGGTGAGCCCGAAGAGGGTCGCGTCCTTGGTGAAGGTGATCGACTCGGTGGGCGCGAGCGAGAATCCGCTGGCGCGTCTGGGTCGTCTCCGAGACCTGGAGGAACCCCACGTCCGTCCCGTTGTAGTCGCCGTGGTTGACCGTCGCGGTCGCCAAGCCGGGGAAAGGGAGCGCATGAGCGGACCTCGACTCGACTGGTGGACAGCGGACGGACTCCGTGGCGGTGCGAGCGCCGAAAGAGGAGTCCGCTGGGGCTCCGGAGGGTCGTTCAGGACCGCCGCGAGCGGGCAGCGCCAACGAGGGCGGCAACACCCAGCAGTCCGACGAGGCCAGGCTCGGGGACCAGCACCGGGATCAGCGAGAGCTTCTTCGTGATGTCCGACGTGGTCCCGACTTCGCTGCTGGCGACCAGGTTGTTATTGAAGGCGACGGTGAGCTGGGTGGCCCCCGGCACGATGGCCGCGATGTCCACCGTGGATGCGAGGGTCCAGTTCGTGATGCCGAGATCGCCGGGCAGGGTGTAGAAGAGCTGTGCCACCGGGATCGGGATCACGATCGTGTTCGCCAGCGCCACGCCGTTCACGTGGGTGACGTTGATGACGCCGCCGATGCCGACGAAGGTGCCCGTGGCCGCGGTGCCCGGGAATCCGACGAGGGTGGTGTCGCCGAACTCGCTGAAGGTGAGGGACGAGATCGAGCTGCCGCCGGTCGCGGCAATGGTCATCTGGAGCAGGGCGCCGGTCTGGTCGATGCCGCCGCCCGCGGAGTTGGCCGAGTAGTTGCTCGGATTGAAGGTCAGCTGGTTGCCCACGACCGTGGGCGCCCCGTAGAGCGGCTCCGGATCGCCGAAGATCGAGGTTTCGCGGACCTGGAGGAAGTCCAAGCTGGTTCCGGAGAAGTTCCCGTGGATGACCGTCGCGAGAGCGGGCTGGGCCAGCACCAGCAGCAGGCCGAGCAACAAAGGAAAACGCGCAAGTCTCAGCATCGGTCGGAGCCTCCCGTCGCGACTCCCCGAGACTCCTTCCCAGGGAGGCGACCAGCAGTAATCGTGACCGCCAACAGAGCAAGAACCGCGCCATCCGCGAGATCCAGCGCCACAGTACGGAATCCCCTGTGTTTACAAAGACTTGGCTTCACCAGCGGGATGTCCCCGGAGGTACACCGTGCAGGCGAGGGAAAACCTCTTCCGCAGATCGCGGAACGCGCTTTCCGACGGACGAAGGGCGCGGGTGACGCGCTTTCCACCCGCAGACACCCCGGCGGGCCTGGCCGATGGAACCCCCGGGGGCCTGATCTATCCTCGCGCCCTTCGCGAGCGAGGACCCCGATGGCCGACCTGCCCTTCCGCATCTTCGACGGTGACAACCACTACTACGAGGCCGAGGACGCCTTCACCCGGCACATGGATCGCCGCATGCAACGCCGCTGCATGCAGTGGGCGGAGGTGAACGGACGCAAGAGCCTGCTCGTCGCCGGCAAGGTGAACCGCTTCATCCCGAACCCCACCTTCGACCCGGTCGCGCGCCCGGGCTGCCTGGACGAGTACTACCAGGGCAAGAACGCCGCCGGGAAGACGATCCGCGACGCCTTCGGCGAGCTGGAGCCGATCCACGTCGAGTATCGCGACCGCGACGCTCGTCTCGAGGTGATGGACGAGCAGGGCGTGCAGGGCGCCTTCTTCTTCCCGACGCTCGGCGTGGGCATGGAGGAGGCGCTGATCCACGACCCGGAGGCCGTGGTCGCGGCCTTCCGCGCCTTCAACCGCTGGCTCGACGAGGACTGGGGGTTCGCGTACGAGGAGCGCATCTTCGCGGCGCCGTACATCACGCTCGTGGACGTAGAGAGCGCGGTGGCGGAGCTCGAGTGGGCGCTCGAGCGCGACGTGCGCCTCGTCGTGATGCGCTCGGCGCCGGTTCGGACGCCCGGCGTCTCGCGCTCGCTGGCCGACCCGATCTACGATCCCTACTGGGCGCGGGTGAACGAGGCCGGCATCACCGTCGCGTTCCACGGCGGCGATCCGGGCTACGGCCGCTACCTCGAGGACTGGGGGGAAGGCGGCACCGTCCAGAGCTTCAAGAGCTCCGGCTTCAAGAGCGTGATCGGCGGAACCCGCGCGCCCTTCGACACCTTCGCCGCGCTGGTCTGCCACGGCCTCTTCCACCGCCACCCGAACCTTCGCATCACCTCGATCGAGATGGGCTCCAACTGGGTGCCGTGGCTGATCCAGAGCTTCCGCCGCGCCTACGGCATCAGCCCCGGCGATTTCGTCGAAGACCCGGTGGAGACCCTCCGGCGCCACGTATGGGTGAACCCGTTCCACGAGGACGACGTCCAGCTCCTCGGCGACCTGATGGGCACCGACCGCCTCATCATGGGCAGCGACTGGCCTCATGCCGAGGGCATGAAGGCCCCGACCGACTACGTCCGAGAGCTCCGGAGCTTCAGCGATGCCGAGATCAAGGGGATCATGCGCGAGCACGGCCTCGAGCTGATCACGCCGCGGCCGGCGAGTGCGGCCTAACGAGCCAGCTCGTTCGCCAGCTCGAGGTAGGCGTCGACGCGGGCCTCGACGTCTTCGATGGGGCCGGCCTTCATGCCGCCGGAGGCGCCCTGCTTCAGGCGAGCGACGACGCCCTCGACGATGCAGGCCTGCTTCCACCAGCTGAAGGCGGTGAACCAGTCGGCGTCCGAGAGGTCGAGGCCGGAGCGGCGGGCGTAGAGGTCGGTCACCTCGTCACGCAGCGGGAAGGTCTCGAGCAACGTCGGGGGGTCGGTGAGGGCGGTGACGCGATCGGCCGGATCGGCCCAGTAGAGCTGGGACCAGAAGAAGTCGGCGACGGGGTCGCCGAGGGTGCACAGCTCCCAATCGAGCACCGCCACCACCTGGTGGCGCGGACCCAGGATCGTGTTGTCGAAGCGGTAGTCGCCGTGGGCGAGGGCGGGCGGGGCCTGCGCCTTCGGCACACTGCGCTCGAAGCGCTCGTGCAGCTCGGCGAGCAGCGGGACCTCGCGGGTCTTCGAGGCCTCGGCCTGCTTGCGCCAGCGACGCAGCTGTCGCTCCACGTAGCCGGTGCGGCTGCGGGCCAGCTCGCCCAGACCGATCGCGTCCACGTCGACGGCGTGGAAGGCGATCTGCGTGTCCACCAGCGACTCGGTGGCGTCGCTCGCCTCGTCGGCGCTGAGCTCGCCGGCCGACGCCCGGTCCCGAAGGACCCGCCCCTCGACGAACTCCATCACGAAGAAGGGCGCCCCCGTCACCTCCTCGTCGGCGCACAGGCCCAGTGCAAGCGGCACTCGCACGCCGACGTCGTGCCGGGAGAGCGCGTCCATGATCCGGTGCTCGCGCCCAACGTCGTGGGCGGTGGCGATGCGGCCGGCCACCGGCGGGCGCCGCAGGGCGACCGACCGCCGGTCCGCATCGGTCACGCGGAACGTCAGGTTCGAGCCGCCCGCGGCGATCAGCTCGAAGTCGAAGGGCGCGACGAGCCCCGGCACCTCGCGGGTGAGCCAGGCGGAAACGCGCTCGACGTCGAGGCCTTCGGGTTCGCTCACGGGCCTGCCAGCTTAGCGCCGCGCGGGGTAGGCTCGCCCCATGGCTCCCCGCGGCTGGAGACTCACCTGGATCCTGGCCCTCGGCCTGCTCGCCATGAGCGCGGGCCTCCTCCTGATCTACGGCTCCGGGGAGGAGGGCGTCCGCGTGTGGACCCGCGCGACCGCGCGCACCTCGGCCCTCCTCTTCCTGACGACCTTCCTCGCCCGCCCCCTCCACCAGCTCCTGCGTGCCGACGCGACCCGCTGGATGATGAAGAGCCGGCGCTACGTCGGCGTGTCGGCGGCGTTCTCCCACCTTCTCCATCTGGCCGCCGTGCTCTGGCTCGTCTTCGGCTGGCCCGAGAGCTCCCCGGTGGACCCGATCACGCTCGTCTTCGGCGGGCTGGGCTTCGCGGTGTTCTTCGCGATGGGCCTCACCTCGTCCGACCGGGCGGTCCGGGCCCTCGGCGCGGGCTGGAAGCGCCTCCACAAATTCGGCGCTTGGTACCTGTGGTTCATCTTCACCCAGTCCTACCTGGGCACGTCCCATCCGCTGGGCTTCGCGCTCCTGGCGGCCCTCGCCGCCGCCGCCCTGCTGCGGGCCATGGTCGCCCGGAAGCAGCGCGCGCAGGCCGTCGCCTAGCGAAGGGGAGCCGATCCCGATCGATGCTCCGCCTGCTCTTCGTCTGCGTCGAGAACGCCAACCGCAGCCAGATGGCCGAGGCCTTCGCGCGCCTGCACGGCGGCAGCGAGGTGCGTGCGCAGAGCGCCGGCTCGATGCCCTCGGGGCGGATCAACCCGAAGGCCGTGGCGAGCATGGCCGAGCGCGGCATCGACCTCTCCGCCCAGCACTCGACCGGGCTCGAGGCGCTGGGCGACGTCGAGTTCGACGCGGCGGTCACCATGGGCTGCGGCGACGCCTGCCCGAACGTCCGGGCGCGCCTTCGCGAGGACTGGGAGATCCCGGACCCGCGCGACATGGAGCCCGACGCCTTCGCCCGGGTGCGCGACGAGATCGAACGCCGGGTCGTGGACCTGCTCGCCCGCCTGGGCTGACTCGGGCGTTCCCCCGATCGGGCCCGGGCGCGGACCCGCCGATGGACCCTGGAGGGGGGACGAGGCGATGGGAAGCCTGCTGCGGGCGTGGGTCGGGGCCGGCGTCATGCTCCTGGTGGCTGCGCCGAGCCACGGCGCCGGCGTCCACTTCCCCGGCGCCGGCTGCGCCTTCGACCACTGGCCCCAGACCGGCTGGCGCGTCGCGCCTCCGGCGGAAGGCGAGAACGGGAGCCAGCTCCTGCGGGCGAGCCACGAGCCCCGCCTCGGGCTGGCCCTGGAGGCGTGGGTCGGACCGATCGGCGCCGCGCCGGACGAGGGCAGAAGCTCCGAGGAGCTGCAGCGAGCCGCCCTCGAGAAGCGCGGCTGGACGGTCTCACGGGTGGATCGCGCACCGGTCGGCGACCAGCTCGCCCTGCGCGCACGCGCCCACCGCCGCGCCGCGGGCCGCGCCTTCCTGATGGAGGAGTACGCCTTCGAGGCCGCCGGCCGCCGCTACACCCTGCGCGTCACCGCCCGCGGCGTCGGCGCGCTCCAGAGCCCGCACGTGCAGCGCTGGCTGCGGTCCTTCCGGCTGCTCTGAGCTCCGCCATGACCGGGGCACGACCGACGTGCCATCCTCCCTTCCCATGGACACGCTGAAGCTGCGCATCGAGCACCAGCGGCCGGAGCCGGTCGAGGACCGGCCCGAGGGCTTCGTGTGGATCGAGCAGGGGCCCCATCGCGCGGTGCTGCTCACGCCGGACGAGATCGACGACGACCGGACCTACCCGTTGATCACCGTCCTCCACGGCGCCGGGCGTCAGGACGAGATGCTGCTGAAGGGCTGTCAGGGCGAGCCGGAGCGCCGGCAGGCCTTCTTCCTGATCCCGCGTTCGCTCCACATGACCTGGGACCTGATCGCCCTCGGCGTCTCGGGCGGCGCCGCCCTCGACCCGGCCGCCGGCTCGCCGACCTCCGAACGCCCGGACCTCGACTTCCTCGAGTACGCTTACGACCTCATCTGGCGGCGCTTCCCCGTCGACCCGGAACGCCAGGGCCTACTGGGCTACTCCGACGGCGCCAGCTACGGGCTCTCCCTCGGCCTCTCGAACCCGGACATCTTCCGGGCGGTGATGGCCTGGGCCGCGGGCTTTCTGGCCATCGATGGGAACGCCATTCCGGAGGGCGCGCGGAAGCCGCCGATCTACCTGGAGTACGGCACCCACGACGAGCTCTTCGACTTCGACCAGGTGGCGAAGCCCATGCGCCACAACCTCCTGGAGCTCGGCTACGAGGTGTCCTTCCACGCCGACCAGGGCGGCCGGCACTGGCCGTCGAGCACCTTCCAGGACGAGGCCCTCGACTGGTTCTTCAGCGAGCCCTGGGAGACACGAAGCTAGGCGCCCCGGGGCGCCCTACCCGGAAGCGGAACCGACCTCCACCGGCAGGTTCTTCGGCCGGCGGAAGAAGCCGGTCGGCTCGAACTCCATCAGGTCGTCTCGCACCCGGGAGCCGGGGGGCAGGATCTCGAGGGCCGCCTCGACCATGGCGCCCATCTCGCCGCGGGCCAGGTTGGCGCCGAGGCAGTAGTGGGGGCCGTTGCCGAAGACGGTGAGCTCCCGGCAGTCCCGGTCGATGTCGAAGCGGTCGGGGTCGTCCCAGACCTCCGGGTCGCGGTTCGCGCCGGAGAAGGAGAGCATGAGCATCTGGCCCTTGCGGATCGCCTGGCCCCGCAGCTCGAAATCGCGCAGCGCGTAGCGCGGCAGCCCGCCGACGCCGCCGAAGCCGAAGCGCATGATCTCGTTGACGGCGTTCGGGACCAGCGCGCGGTCGGCCCGCAGCCGTGCCGCCTCCTCCGGGTGGTTCAGCAGGGTGAGGATCGCGACCATCCCGCCCAGGGCCGTGGTCTCGCTGCCCGCGCCGATCAGTCCGGTGATGAGGGTGATGATCTCGTTGTCGGCGAGCTTCTCGTCCCCCTGGGCGCGGATGAGGTCGGAGATCAGGTCCTCGCGCAGCGCGTCGCGCCGCTCCTGCGCCAGCTCGCGCACCCAGGTGGCGAGCTCCGTGAACGCCTCCTCGCTCGCCTTCTTCACCGCTTCCTCGGCGAAGGAGAAGAAGCCGCGGATCGTCGCCTGGGCCAGCTCGCGGAAACGCACCTCGTCGTCGCCCGGCGGCACGCCGGTGATGCGACTGATCACCACGTTGGGGATCGGACTCGTGAAGTCGTTCATGAGGTCGAGGACCTCGCCGGGGCGGTCCCGCAGCGGCGCGGCGTGCTGCTCGACCACGGCGCGGATCTGCTCGTCCATGCGGCGTACCGCCCGGGGCGTGAAGGCCGCGGACACGAGACGCCGCACCCGGGCGTGATCCGCCGGCGCCATCGCGAAGAGCCCGTTGTCCTCGGACCAACGCACGATCGAACCGGGCTCGCCGCGGGGTACGTGGTGCTCGTAGGCGCGGCGGTCGTTGGTAACGTTCTCGGGATCGTTGAACAGCCGCTTCACGTCGTCGTGGCGCGTGACGAGCCAGAACCCCAGGCCGGGCACCAGGTGCACCGGATCCTCGGCGCGCAGGCGATGGACGATCGCGTTGGTCTCCTCCGGGTCCTCCGCGCGAAGCGCGTCGAAGAAGGGATCCTCCGGGGGATCGGGCATGCCCGCGACCATGGCCACCTCCTTGCTGGGGAAGCCTACCTGCTTGCGGAATCCGGTTGCCACACGGGGACCCGGTGCCCATGATGCCCGCAGGAGGTGCCCCATGTCCGAGACCCCGACGATTCCCGATGGACCCCCCGCGACCCAGCGGAGCTTCGGCGAGCGGCTGATCGGTTCGCTGATGCTCGATGCCAGCGTCTACGAGGAGGTGGAGCACGATGCCACAGCCATGGGGCAGGCCGCGGGGGTCGTAGCCCTCAGCGCCGTCGCCGCCGGCATCGGAACGGGAAGCCTCAGCGGCCTGATCGGCGGCGTGCTGGCGGGCCTGCTCGGCTGGGTGATCGGAGCGGCCGTGGTGTGGCTGGTCGGAGTGCAGCTGATGGGCCACAGCTCCGACATGCCCGAGCTGCTGCGGGCCCTGGGCTTCGCCTCGGCCCCGGGCGTGATCGCCGTCCTGGGGATCATCCCTGTGGTGGGATGGCTGGGCGTGATCGCGGCGATGGTCCTCTCGCTGATCGCCTGGGTGCTGGCGGTCCGGCAGGCCCTGGACGTGGACACGGGCCGGGCCGTGGTCGTGTGCATCCTGGTCGTCCTCGCGAGCATCGCCATCCGCTTCGTGCTCGCGGCTCTCGGCCTGGGCATGCTCACCGCCGCCACCGCCTGAAGCGGTGGCTGCGGTATCCTCCGCCGCCCGAGAGCAGCGGAGGACCCATGGCCGAGAAGATCGAGATCACCGACGAGATGCAGGCCGCGGTCGGCGTCGAGGGCGCCCCGTGGACCTACGAAGTCACCACCACCAGCGTGCGCGCCTTCGCCCGGGGCGTGGGCTACACGGACCGCGTCTACTTCGACGAGGCGGCCGCCAAGGCCGCCGGCTACCGCTCCCTGCCCTGCCCGCCCACCTACCTGGGCACCCCGATCTTCATTCCGGGCGAGAGCAACGACACCTTCAGCGGCCCGAAGAACACGGGACCGGGCGTGAAGCACGGCCTGAAGAACGTCCTCGACGGCGGCACCGAGACCGAGTGCTTCTCCGACATCTGTGCCGGTGACACGCTCACCGTCTCGTCCAAGGTGGCGGACCTCACCGTCCGGGAGAGCAAGACCACCGGCCAGATGCTGATCGTCACGAGCGAGACCACCTACGTGAACCAGGACGGCGCGGTCGTCGCGAAGCAGCGCGGCCAGGGCCTCTTCTACTAGGCGACCCGGAGCGACCATGCCCCTCACCTACGACGCATTCAAGGAAGGTGACGCCCTCCCCGAGCTGAAGAAGGCTCCGGGGGTCACCCAGCTGGTGAAGTACGCGGCCGGCGGCGGCGACTTCAATCCCCTCCACCACGACTTCGCCTTCCCCCAGAGCAAGGCCCTCGGCTCGATCATCATCCACGGCCGCTTCAAGTACGCGGCCCTCGGCGAGCTCGTCTCCAACTGGCTCGACCACGGCGGCAGGATCAAGAAACTCGCCTGCCAGTACCGGGGCATGGACCTGCCGGACAAGGAGATGACCCTCGGCGGGACCGTGAAGCGGAAGTGGGAAGAAGGCGGAGAGAAGCTGGCGGAGCTCGAGCTGTACGCGAACAATGCCGAGGGCAAGAACACGACGCCGGGCAGCGCGATCGTCTCGCTGAACGCCTAGAACGCGGGGTCGTGCACGCGCGGGCGCCCCGGGCGCGCTAGTCCGAAGACGGATCGGCCTCGAGCTGCGCAAGGGCGCCCGGAGCGCGGCCGGCCAGGAGCGCTCACAGGCGTTCCAGGTCGTCCTTCCGGCGGGCGGACCTCCGGCACCCTCTCAGGCCGTGGATCCGGCCACTCACTCCTTGGTGCGATAGTCCCCGAACTTCGCGTCGCGCTTGTCGAGGGCGTGGGTGACGCCCTTGGCGAACTCCTTCAGGTAGTCCCGGGACGATTTCTGGTGGAAGGCCAGGGCCTGGATCTCGGTGCCGGCGCGGATGGCGGCGCGCAGGCCCATGATCTCCATGGCGCGGTGGACGCTGCGCTTGTTCAGCTGCTGGAGATCGCTCGGGATCTTGGCGATGCGCTCGGCCAGGTCGAGGACGCCCGCCTCGAGGGCGTCGTTCGGGAAGCAGCGGTTGGCGAGACCCATGCGCACCGCCTCGGCGCCGTCGACCGAGTCGCCGGTGAGCATCAGCTCCATGGCGTTGCGCATGCCCGCGAGCCAGGGATGGAACTGGCTGTCCGGCGGGCTCATGAGCCGTACCGGCGGGTAGCCGACCTTCGCGTCCTCGGAGACGTAGGCCAGATCGCAGGCGGCCATGAGCTCGGAGCCGCCGGCCAGGCAGTAGCCGTGGACCTGGGCGATGACGGGCTTCTGGAGGTCCCAGATGCGGAAGGCGCCCTCGACCACGTGACGCGGCCAGAAGCCGTCGCCGCCGGCGCTGAAGAAGGGCTGGTGCTCGGCGTTGTTCGAGCCCAGGTCGTAGCCGGCGGAGAAGCACTTGCCGGCGCCGCGGATCACGGCCACGTGGACCTCCGGATCGCGGTCGGCGGCCTCCAGGGCGTCGAAGAGCTCGCCGCGCAGGCGGTTCGAGAGGGCGTTGCGCTTCTCGGGCCGGTTCAGGGTGATCCGGCGGACGCGGGGCCGCGGATCGTCCACCAGGATCAGCTCGTAGTCGGTCACGGGGATACACCTCCGCGCCGCAGCGTAGCGCCGTTGTAGAATGGCCCCATGACCACCCTCCCCCGCGCCGCCCTCGCCGTCGTCCTCGCGCTGGCCGTCGGAAGCTGCCTGCCGGCGGCGGACCGCCGTATCGAAGTCGTGAACCTGAACCTGCTGCACGGCTTCGACTGCGACCCGCCCTCGCCGGCCCAGGGCGACCAGTGCCGGCTCGGCGAGCGCGTCGACCTGCTCTTCGACCACGTGGTCGACGCCGGCTGCCCGGACCTGGTGACCCTTCAGGAGGTGATCGACGCCCCGTTCGTGCTGCGGGGCGGCGGCCAGGCGGTCGGCCCCCTCGATTCGTCCCTCGCGCTGATCACCGCCGGCCTCGACGGCGCCGAGGCCCGCTGCGGCTTCCGCTACGAGCTGGTCTTCGCGCCGATCCCGATCGGCCTGATCCAGGTGACCGACGAGGAGCTGATCCTGAGCCGCTATCCGGTGCTGGACAGCGAGACCCGCCTGCTCCACAGCGCGCTCTTCGTCCCCGGCGGCTTCCCTCAGCTCTTCGCGCGCCACGCGCTCTACGTCCGCGTCGACCACCCGACCGGGCCGGTCGACGTCTTCACCACCCACCTGGCGTCGGGCTCCGACTTCGCGACGAACGCCTGCGACTCCTTCGCCGACCTCGGCTCGGGCGTGACAGCCCGCGTCGCCTGCCCCGCCGAGTGCGACCCGGCCGGCAGCGTGCGCGAATGCCAGGCGCGTCAGCTCGTGCTGTTCGCGGAGGAACGCCACGACGTGGCGCACCCGGCTTTCGTGACCGGCGACCTCAACGCCGAGCCCGACTCGCCGGAGCTCGCCGAGCTGCTCGGCGCCGGCTGGATCGACAGCCACACCGAGGTCGCCGCCCAGGCCTGCGGGACCGAGGGCATCGGCTGCACCTCCGGCCGCAGCGAGACCGGCGGGGACCTGGAGGACCCGGTGCTGAACGTGGATCGACGAATCGACTACGTGCTGGTCCTGCCCCCCGGCGAAGGGGCGGCCTGCGCCGGCGAGCTGGTGCCGGAGGGAACCGGCCTCTTCGCCCACGAGCCGAACCCGTTCGCACCCGCCTGCGGGCCCGCACCGCTTCCGGTCTGCTGGACCTCGGATCACAGCGGAAACCGCGCCGAGCTCTCCTGCGACCGCCTGCCGCGCCCGTCGGACGCGGCGCCCTAGCCCGGTCGCTAGCGGAGCGCCTTCTGCACGCTGCGCTTCAGGCGCAGGGCGTCCGGCGCGAGCTTGCGGTCGTCCATCTTGAGGAGGTAGCGGTCGAGGCCGCCGTGCTTCTGGACGGTGCGCAGCGCGCGGGTGGTGACGCGCATGGCGATGCGCCGGCCGAGGGCGTCGCTCTGCAGGTGCACGCGCTGGAGGTTGGGGTCGAAGCGCCGGCAGGTCTTCACGTTGGAGTGGGCGACGTTGCGCCCGGCCTTGGGTCCCACGCCGGTGAGCTGGCAACGCTTGGGCACTACTTGCCCCCCTTGTTGCCGTAGCGCTTGCGGAAGCGGTCGACGCGGCCCTCGGTGTCCATCGAGCGTTGCTGGCCGGTCCAGAAGGGATGGCTTTCGGCGGAGATCTCGAGCCGGATCACCGGCAGCTCCTCCCCGTCCACCTCCTGGGTCTTGTCGGAGGTGAGCGTGGAGCGCGAGACCCACTCCCGCCCCGTCGCGTTGTCGACGAAGAGGACCTTGTGGTAGTCCGGGTGGATCCCTTCCTTCACGGCTACCAGCTCGACTTGCGCATGCCCGGCAGCTCGCCCCGCAGCGTCATCTCGCGGAGCGCGATCCGGCTGAGGCCGAACTTGCGGTACACGGCCTTCGACCGGCCGCTCACCCGACAGCGGCGGGTGAGGCGCGTGGGGCAGGAATTGCGGGGCAGCTTCGCGAACTCGGCCTGGATCGCGTACTTCTCGTCCACGCCGAGCTCGGGATCCTTCAGCCGCTTGCGCAGCTCGGCGCGTCGCTCGGCGTACTTGGTGATCAGCCGGCGGCGCTTGTTGTCGCGCAGCACCTGGGACTTCTTGGCCATCCGCGAATATCCTTCCGTCCGCCCCTCTGGGGCGAGAGCGGCGGAGGTTAGAGGGCCCGGCGGGGGACCGCAACGCGCCCCCTGGGGAGTTCAGGGCTCCAGGACCACCTTTCCGGTCGTTTCGCGGGCGGCCAGAGCCCGCAGGGCCTCGGCCGCCTGCTCGAGGGGATAGCGGGCCTGGATCGCGGGGCGGATCCCCCCCTGCGCGTAGAGCCTGAAGAGGGCGTCGAACACCTCGGGGACCCGCGCGGGCTCGTGCTCCCAGTAGGCGTTCCAGTGGAGCCCGACGAGGGAGATGTTCTTGAGCAGCACCCGGTTCATCCGGGGCGTCGGGATCGTGCCCGAGGCGAAGCCGATCACCAGCAGGCGCCCGTTCCAGGCGATGCACTTGAGGGAGCGGTCGAAGGTGTCGCCGCCCACCGGGTCGTAGATGACGTCGGCGCCGCGGCCAGCGGTCTCCTCCATCACCCGGTCGACGAAGTCCTCGCGGCGGTAGTCGATCAGCACGTCCGCGCCGGCCGCCCGGGCGACTTCGAGCTTGTCGGGCCCGCCGGCGGTGGCGAGCACGCGGACTCCGAGGGCGCGGCCGATCTGCACGGCGGCCGTGCCGACGCCGCCGGCCGCCGCGTGCACCAGCAGGGTCTCGCCGGGCTGGAGCCGCGCCCGGTCGACGAGCGCCGCGTAGGAGGTCGGATACACGATCGGGATCGCCGCCGCCTCGGCGAAGCTCATGGCCTCCGGGAGCTTCCACGCGTGGGTCGCCGGGACCGCCGCTCGCTCCGCATAGCCGCCGGTGCTCTCGAGCGCGCAGCAGACCCGATCCCCCGGCGCGAAGCCGTGAACGTCCCGGCCGACCTCGCGCACGACGCCCGCCGCCTCGCCTCCGGGGACGAAGGGAAGCGGTGGCTTCACTTGGTAGCGGCCGCGGCAGATCAGCGTGTCGAAGAAGTTGCAGCCCGCCGCGCGCACATCGACGAGCAGTGCACCGGGCACCAGCGCCGGCTCCGGGGCCTCGGACACGCGAAGCTCGTCGGGCTCCATCAGCCGATCGACCACGACCGCTCGCATCCGAACGCCCTCCTGCGCTGCCCGCTCCGCAGCGGCGGACTATGCTAGCCGACCATGCGTCTCTACCTGCTGTTGGTCCCGTTCCTGGCCTTCGTCGCCGCCTGCGCGACACCGCTCCCCCAACCCGTCGACACGGGCCAGCTGGTCTTCTGGGAGATCCGGCCGCCGGAGGGCGACGAAGCCGTCGCCCACCTGCTGGGTTCCGTCCACCTCGGCCGCGAGACCCTGGACTTCGACCCGGCGGTGGACGCCGCCCTCACCGAGGCCTCGCTCATGGTCTACGAGATCACGCCGGGTGCCATGGACCCGCAGCTCATCGCCGTCTCCCTGATGGAGATAGGCCGCCTGCCCGACGGGCAGCGCCTCCCGGAGCTCCTCTCCGAGGGGACCTGGGAGGCCTTCGAAGAACGGTTGGCCCAGGCCGGCGTGCCGGCTGCGGGCTTCGCCATCTTCGAGCCCTGGGTGGCGATGTTCCAGCTGCTCGGCATGAACCTGGCCGAGGCGGAGCTCGACCCGGAGCTGGGCGTGGAGCAGCAGCTCGTTCGGGCGGCGGGGGAGACGCCGACCATCGGCCTCGAGACCGTGGAGTTCCAGCTCGGCCTGTTCGATGCGCTCCCGCTCGAAACGCAGATCTTCCTGCTCGAGGACGCGATCGAGAGCGAAGACGAGACGGCCGACGCCGTCGGCCTGATGCTCGCCGCTTGGGAGGCGGGCGATCTCGGCCTCCTGGAGAAGCTGATCGCTCCGAAGCCGGACCAGCCCCACCTGGTCACCTTTCACGAGCGCGTCTTCCTCGAGCGCAACCGGAACATGGCCGAGGGTGTGGCCGATCTGCTGAGCGAGCCGGGGCGCTACTTCGTCACGCTGGGCGCCGGACACACGCTGGGCGCCCAGGGCGTCCCCGCGCTGCTCGACGCCCGGGGCTTCCGCGTGCGCCGCATCCCGCGGAGCCACTGAGCCCGATGCAATCGATCGATCCGAACGCCTGGATCGCCCCCAGCGCCGAGCTCTACGGCCGCATCCGCGTGGCCGAGGGCGCCTCCCTGTGGCCCCACTGCGTGATCCGCTCGGAGTGTCAGGAGGTGGTGGTCGGCCGGATGACCAACCTCCAGGACTTCGTGATGGTCCACGTCGGCTACGACCAACCGACCCACATCGGCGACTTCTGCTCGATCACCCACCACGCCACGATCCACGGGGCCGTGATCGAGGACGACTGCCTGATCGGCATCAACGCCGTCGTGATGGACGGTGCCGTGATCGGCCGCGGCTCCATCGTGGCACCGGGAGCCGTCGTCACCGAGGGCGCGCAGGTTCCGCCGGGCTCCATCGTCGCAGGCGTTCCCGCCAAGGTGATCAGGCAACGCGACAACATCTCCGAGAACCGGCTCAACGCCTGGAACTACCATCGCAACGCCCTGGCCTATCGCCGGGGCGAGCACCGTGCCTGGGACGGGGAGGACTTCGCCACCTTCCAGCGCGAGAAGCGACGGGAGCTCGGCCTCGACTGAGGCGGGGGCCCTACTCGCGGGTCCAGCTGCCGGACTCCAACGGCTCCCGCCAGGGACCGTCCCCGGACACGAGGAGGCGATCGAACTCGGCGGCCTCCATCGGCTTGCCGAAGTAGTAGCCCTGCATCTCGCGGCAGCCGAAATGATGGAGCATCTCGGCCTGCTCGAGGGTCTCCACCCCCTCGGCGGTGACGTCGATGCCCTTCGTCGCCGCTAGGTGCAGGGTCGAGAGGATGATGGCCCCGGCGGTCTCGTCCTCGCCTCCCGAGGCCACGAAGGTCTGGTCAATCTTCACGCGCTGGAGCGGCGTCCGCCAGAAGACGGCCAGGGAGGAGTAGCCTGTGCCGAAATCATCGAGAGCGATCCTGACGCCGAGGGCCGCGATGCCGCGCAGCGTGTCCTGGACCTCGCGCGCACCGGAGAGGACGCTCGACTCGGTGATCTCCAGCTCCAGCAGATGAGGCGGCACCGAGAAGCGCTCGAGGTGCGCGGCGACCTGCCGAACCATCAGCGGATCGGCGAGCTGCTGGGGCGAGACGTTCACCGCCGCGTGGAGCTCCCGGCCCTGGCTCACCCAGCGTCCGAGGTAAGCGCAGGCCTCCCCCAGGACACGCTCGCCGATCTGCGTCATCAGGCCGGCCCGTTCGGCGACCGGGATGAAGGTTCCCGGTGCCAGGAGACCCCGCTCCGGGTGCTGCCAGCGAACCAGGGCCTCGGTGCCGACGAGGGCGCCGCTCACCACGTCGACCTGGGGCTGGAGGTAGACGCACAGCTCGCCCCGCTCGAGGGCCCGGTGTAGGCCCCGGATCGTCCCGTACTCGCTGCGTGCGTCGCGGGAGAGCTCGGAGCGGAAGCGACAGTAGCGGTTCTTCCCGAGAGCCTTGGCCTGGTACATGGCTGCGTCGGCGTTGCCGAGGAGCTCACGCACCGAGTGGCCGTCGTCGGGAGCCAGGGCGACGCCGAGGCTGGGAGTGATCCACTCCTGCCGGTCATCCAGCACGAGCGGCTTGGCGAACTCCCGGAGCACGTTCTCGGCGAACACCTGAACGCCATCGTGGGAAGTATCGAGCAGGACGAGCAGGAACTCGTCCCCGCCGAGCCGGACCACGCTGTCGGTCCGGCGCACCAGGCCTTCGAGCCGACGCGCCACCTCGACGAGGACCGCGTCGCCGAAGACGTGGCCCTGGGAGTCGTTGATCTGCTTGAAGCCATCCAGGTCGAGGAACACGACGGCGGTTCGCTGGTCTCCATGCCGGGCACGGGCCAGGATTCGGGGGAGGTGTTCCGCCAGCCACTGGCGGTTCGCGAGTCCCGTGACCGGATCGTGGAAGGCGAGGTAACGGTCCTTCTGGCGCGCGGCGCTGGCCTCGCTCCACAGGGCATGGAGCTCCTTGGCGTGGAGAAGGGCGTCGCGAAGGGTCTCCTCGGTGAGCAGGTCGCGGGCAATGACCCGCTGGATTCCGGATTGGATCGCCGCCGCGACCACCCCCGGATCGTAGGCGGGCGAGATCGCGACGACCGGAAGCTGGCCCAGCACCGGAACCGCTCGCTCGATGGCCTCCCGGCCCTCGCCTTCGGGCAGCTGAAGGCTCAGCACCATCGCGTCGAAGCTCTCCTCGGCGATCCGGGCGAAGGCCGATTCGAGACTGGGCGAAAACTCGATGTCGAACTCGGAGGGATCGACCATGGCCATGATCCGGGCCAGGGAGCCGCCGGTCTCGTCTGCCTGGGTGGCAACGAGGATGCGCTGCGCGCGCTCCGCTCCCGGCGGGGTCACCGACATGCCGCCTGAGATCGGCCGATTCCGTCCGGGGCTGAAGCCCTCCCCTCGGGTGGAACCGGGCGTCACACCCGCGTGTCGCGCCCCTCCCAGAAGGGCTCGCGCAGGACGCGCTTCAGGATCTTGCCCGAGCCGGTGCGCGGCAGCTCGTCCATGAAGGAGATGGAGCGGGGCAGCTTGTAGCCGGCCAGATGCTCGCGGGCGAAGGCGATGATCGCCTCCTCGTCGAGCTTCGAGCCGGGTTGAAACACCACCACCGCGTGCACGCTCTCACCCCACTCCTCACTGGGGATGCCGAAGACCGCGGCGTCGAAGATCTCCGGGTGCGCCTCGAGGGCGGCCTCGATCTCCGCGGGGTAGATGTTCATGCCGCCGGAAATGATCATGTCCTTCTTGCGATCACAGATGTAATAGAAGCCCTCTTCGTCGAAGTAGGCGACGTCGCCGACGGTGTGGTAGTCGCCCCGCCTGTCGTCCTCGTACTTGTCGTGGGCCTTGTGGTAGGTGGTGAGCACGCTCCTGCTTCGCACGTAGAGCTCACCGGGGACGCCCGGCTCGTCCACCGCGTTGCCGTCGTCGTCGAACAGTCGCAGCTCGACGTTCGGCGCCGGCTTGCCGCAGGAGCCGGGCTTCCGGAGCTGGTCGTCCGGGTGCATGATCGTGTCCACGCCCAGCTCCGTCGATCCGTACACCTCCCACAACGAGCTCGGCGGAAAGTCGCGCACGTAGGCCTGCTTGAGGGCGAAGGACCAAGGCGCCGCGTTCGCGATCATGATGCGCATGCTCGAGCGGTCGTAGCGGGCCTTCACCTCGTCCGGCAGGTTGCACACCCGGCGGATGGGCGTGGGTGCCGAGAAGGTGCTGCTCACCTTCCACGCGTCCACGAGCCGCAGCCAGTCCTCCGGATCGAACTTGCGCTGGAGCACGACCGTCTGCCCGTAGGCGTAGGCGAGGCCCATGAAGCCGCCGGGTCCCGAGTGATAGAGGGGACCGGTCGAGAGGTAGACGTCGTCGGGCGAGTAGCCGATGTACCCGGTCATCGCCTGCACCTGCTCCGGATCGCCCGCGCCGGTGCGCACTGCGCCCTTGGGATGACCGGTGGTGCCCGAGGTGTAGATCATGCTCTGGGCGAGGGCTTCCGGCTTGGGCGGCTCCGTGTCCGCCGCCGAAGCCAGGAGCTCCGCCGCGTCGAGCTGCCCCGGGTGCGGGACGCCGTCGAAGACAGCGACGTGCTTCAGCTGGGGACAATCCGGCGCGATGGCCTCGAACAGCCCGGCGTGCTCCCCGTCGACCCAGGCGAACACCGCGTCGCAGTTGTCGACGACGTAGGCTGCCTCCTCCGGCGAGAAGCGGTAGTTCAGCGGCACGGCGGTGGCGGCGATCTTGCGCGCGGCATGGATCATGGTGACCACGTCCGGCGAGTTGGGCCCGCACCAGACGACACGCTGGCGCGGGGCCACCTCGAGCTCTGCCATGGCGTGGGCCAGGCGATTCACGCGGGCGTTCAGCTCCGCGTAGCTCCAGCAGAGAACGGCGGCGCCGGGGCGGTCGTCGATCACCGCCGGCTTGTCCGGATGGGCCCCGGCGTGGACGGCCAGGATGTCGGGAGCGGGCTCGGGCATCCGCCCAGGCTACCGCGTGGCGTCCTGCCCCGGGCCGATGCCCCGAAACAGCAGCTCCACCGCGGTCTGCACCGCGGCCCGGCAGCCGTCGGCGTCGAGCAGACCGTTCGCCCAGGCGATGCGGGCGCCGCTGGTGGCGTGGGCGATGGTGCGAGCGGCCGCCAGGACGTCGACCCCCCGCCCCAGCTCGCCCCGGGTGCGACCCTGCTGGAGGATCTCGGCCAGCAGGCCGACGGTCCGATCCTGGAGAGCGAGCACCTGGCGCGCGACCCGAGCCTCCGGGTGGGTCGTCGCCCGAAGGGCGATGGTCGTGAAGTCCGGATCCCGGGCCAGGAGCCGATGTTCCGCGTCGAGGAAGCTGCCGAGGCGTTCCGGCGTAGGTTTTTCGCTACGCCCTTCCCGAACCCGGAAGCGATGCCAGGCCTGCTCCTGCAGCTCCTGGAGCTCGTCGACGAGCAGCTCTTCCTTGCTGCGGATGTGGCGGTAGAGAGAGCTGGCTCCCATCCCGGCCCGCGCGGCGATGGCCCGGAGGGTGGTGGCGTCGAAGCCGCGCTCGCGGAAGAGCGCCCGGGCGGCCTCGCGGATACGGGCCCGGCTGCGACGTCCGCGCAGGAGCCGGCCGTCGTCGGGCCGGAGCGCTCGCGCCTGGGTACCGGGCGCGGTGAACGGTGCCTGTCCCCCCACCATGCGAACAGCTTCGCAGATTCTCCGACGGCAGCACGCCCTCCGGCGGTGGCCGGCGGGCGCTCCATCAGATGGACCGGAACGCCATGCAGGGACAGCTCCCCGCGACGCTCGAAGCCAGCGCTCCCGTAGAAGGGCACGCAGCGCTCGCGGTCGGTCTCGAGCCAGGCCCAGGCGCCCTGGGCGTCCACCTCCGCGAGCCAGGCGGCGAGGAGCGCACGACCCGCGCCCTGCCCCTGGTGCGCGGGCGCCACGCCCAGGGTGGCGAGGTAGGCGTGCCCCCCGATCGGATGGCTCGCCGCGAGGGCCTCGGACACCTCCGCCCAGCGCGAGGCGACCCGGAAGCCCTGGCGGAACGCCAGGTGGAGCCGCGCACCCAAGGGAGGAGACGGCAAGGGCCAGGCCAGAGGTGGCACCGACACCAGCACGCCGACCAACCGGCCCGCTCTCCAGGCGCCGCGCACCTCGCCATGGCGGTGGGCGATGGGCAGGTGCACCCGCATGCCGAGCTCGTTCGAGCGAAGGCGCCTCGCGGCGGGCTCGCCGATCACCGCCCGGTTGAGCGGGTTGTCGCGAAAGGCGCGGGCGAGCACGCGGGCCGCCGCCGGCAGCTCCCCGGCGGGCAGCTCGGCGACCCGCAGCAGCTAGGCCTCCTGGCCCGCGCGCAGATCCTCTTCCAGGCTGCGCGCCGCCAGCAGGAAATGGACGAGGCCCCACACGCCCATCACGACGCCCACCGAGGCCATCGAATAGCGGATCGCCAGCTCGCCGTGGCTCGCGAAGACCGTGTCGTTCAGCAGGCCCACGGCCTGGGGACCGAGGGCGAGGCCGATCATGTTGATGATGAAGAGCAGGATCGCCGACGCCACCGAGCGCATGCGCAGGGGCGACATGGTCTGCACGACGGAGAAGACCGGCCCCTGGTACATGGCGCCGAGCAGCAGGCCGGGGAAGAGCACGACGAGGCCCAGGGTAGGGTCGGCGTGGAAGTAGAAGAAGAGCATGAACGGCAGGGGGCCCAGGGCGGCGAGGGAGGGCACCCAGAGGTACCAGCGCACGTCCCGCCGACCGAGGCGATCCGCGACGACCCCCGCCAACACCGAGCCGATGGCGCCGGAGATGCCGATCGCCATGCCCAGGCTCGTGCCCGCCTCGGAGCCGCTCATGTCGTGCACGCGGCGCAGGAAGGTGGGCCCCCAGGTGGCGAAGGCGTAGCCGGCGAAGGCGGTGAGGCCGGTGGCGAAGGCCAGGTGCCGGAAGGAGCGCCGCGCCCACAGGAAGCGCAGCACCTCGCCGGCGGACGGCACCTCGCTGGCTTCGTCGCTGGCGGTGGCCCGCTGCTCGGTGCCGCCGCGGGTCGGCTCGCGCACGGTGAAGCGCACGACCAGCGCCAGCACCAGGCCGGGCAGGCCGACCACGAAGAAGGCCTGACGCCAGCCGAAGGCTTCCTCCAGCATGCCGCCCACCGTGAGCCCGAAGAGAATCCCCACGTGAATGCCCATCGAGTAGATGCCGAGGGCGGTCGCGCGGCGCTCGGGCGGAAAGTAGTCCGCGAGGAGGGAGTGGGCCGGGGGCGAGAGCGCGGCCTCGCCGACGCCGACGCCCACCCGTGCGATCGCCATCTGGGTGAAGTTGCGCGCCAGGCCCGAGGCGGCCGTGAAGCCGCTCCACACCGCGAGACCGAGCGCGATGATCGTGCGACGCACCCAGCCATCGGCCCAGCGCGCGATCGGGATGCCGGCGGTGGCGTAGAAGAGCGCGAAGGCCGTTCCGGTGAGGAAGCCCATCGCCGTGTCCGAGACCTGCAGCTCCTCCTTGATCGGTTCGAGCAGGATGGCCAGGATCTGGCGGTCGATGAAGTTGACGACGTAGGCGAGGAAGAGGACCCCGAGGACGTAGTTCGCGTAGCCCGGGCTGAACTCCGGGGCGTTGCCGCGGGCCTCGCTCACGCGCTAGAGCCCGAGGTTCCTGCGGATGCGCGCCTGCGGCTCCTCGGTATTGGCCTCGAAGGCGGAGCCGGTCACGGCCTCGTAGGCCTCGATGTAGCGGGCGGCTGCTTCGCAGCGCACCTCCACCGGGATGTCCGGGATCGGCCCCTCGCCCCGGTAGCCCCGCTCCTCCACCAGCCAGCGGCGCACGTACTCCTTGTCGAAGGACTTGGGGTCGCTGCCGTCCCGAAGCGCCGCCTCGTAGCTGTCCGCGTACCAGTAGCGGGACGAGTCGGGCGTGTGGATCTCGTCGGCGACCACCAGCTCGCCGTGCTCGTCGAGGCCGAGCTCGTACTTGGTATCGACGAGGATCATGCCCTGCTGCGCCGCCCACTCCTGGCCGGCACGGAAGAGCCGATGTCCGAGGGCGGCGGCCCGGTCGTAGAGCTCTTCGCCGACGACGCCCCGTCGCAGGACCTCTTCGCGGGAGGTCAGCTCGTCGTGCTCGCCCTGCTCGGCCTTGGTCGTGGGCGTGAGCAGCGGCTCTTGCAGCCGTTCGTGCTTGTGCATCCCGTCCGGCAGGCGGTGGCCACAGTAGTCGCGCACACCCTTCTCGTAGGCGGTCCAGATCGAGGTCGAGGACACGCCCGTCAGGTAGCCCCGGTAGACCCACTCCACCGGCAGGATCTCGACCTCCTTCACGACGGACACGTTGGGGTCCGGCACCGAGATCAGGTGGTTCGGCGCCAGGCTCCGGGTCTTGTCGAACCAGAAGGCGGCGGCCTGGTTCAGCACCTGACCCTTCAGCGGGATGGTGCCCACCACGACGTCGAAGCAGCTGACGCGATCGGAGACGACGATGGTGCGCTGCTTCTCGCCGACGTAGCTGTCGCGCACCTTGCCCTCGATCCGGCGCCCGAGCTGGGGCAGATCGGTGCGTTCGAGGGTGCGATCGGCGAGCTCGCGGAGCAGGCTGGCGTCGACGGACACGGGACCTCCATGGATCTTCGGGTTGGAGGCGCCTTGATACCGTCCCAGTGGAGTCGCCGCCAAGGCCCGCGGAGCCGGGCGATCGAACGCGGTTTGGCGCGCTCAAGCCCGGCGCCGGTTCGACCGTTGCAACGGAGGTGGATCACCCCCACACCGACGACGCCACCACCCAGGAAGGCCCCGATGTCCCGGCCGAGCGCGAGCCCTCTGGCGTTGCTGCGACGCCGGGTTACGACACGGAGCTGCGTGCCCGCTTCCGGTACAAGCTGTTCCGCAAGCTCGGTCGCGGCGCCTTCGGCTCGGTGTTCCTGGCGCGCTGCCTCGACCGGGACCCGCGCCGGGACGACTGCCCGCCGGAATCGGTGGCCCTCAAGATCCTGGGCTCCCGACGCGGCAAGGCCTCGGAGCTGCTGAAGCGGGAGCTCTCGGCCATGCTCGCCCTCGAGCACGACCGCATCCCGAGGGTCTACGACTGGACCCTCGACGGCGACACCGCCTTCGTCGTCATGGAGCACTTCCCTTCCGGATCCCTGCGCGACGTGATGCCGCTCCAGGGCGCCGTGGAGGAGGAGGCGATCTGGAGGTTGCTGGCGGATCTGCTCTCGGCCCTGGACGTCGCCCATCGCGCCTCGCTGCTGCACCTGGACATCAAGCCCGCCAACGTGCTGCTCGACGGCAACGGCGGCTACGTGCTCACCGACTTCGGCGTGTCCCAGGCGTCGCGCATCGAGCGCGGACTCCTGCCCTTCAGCGTGGGAAGTCGCGGCTACCAGGCGCCGGAGCAGCGGGAGGAGCGCTTCGACCAGTACGACCTGCGCACCGATCTGTGGGGCATCGGCGCGACCGCATGGGCCATGGCCACGGGCATCAACCTGGCGGAGCGCCACGAGCTGGTGCGGGCCGACGACGGCAACGCCATCTACGGCCTTCCCGCCCTCTCCGAGTTCCGGATCAACCTCTCCCCGGAGCTGGAAGAGGTGATCATGAGCCTCCTCCATCTGGATCCGGGAGTGCGGCCGGGCAGCGTGGCGGAGGTGCTGGCACGAGTGCAGGCCAAGGGCAGCGGCGCGGACTGGGGCGCCGACACCCTCGCCGCCGCCCACCGCTCGAACGTCTCCGACGCCGACATGGAGGAGCTGATCGACAGCCTGGTCGATCCGCTCCTCATCTCGATCTGCCAGCGCCGCGGCTTCCGCGGCTACTTCGTGAAGTTCGAGGACGGCGAGCTGATGTGCGGCGAGGGCGAGAAGTCCTACTACGCGCTGCTGCTCCTGAAGGGCACCGTCGTGGTGAGCCGCAACGGCAAGGAGCTCACCCGCGTGTCGCGGGAGGGGAGCTTCCTCGGCGAGGTCGCCACCCTGGCCTCGATGCCGCGCACGGCGACCATGGAGGCCTCGGGCACGGTGTGGGCGTGCGTGCTGAACGCCGCCGAGCTCGAACGCTTCCTCACCTGCAACCCGGCCATGGCGCTGCGGGTGATCCGGTACATGGCCTACCGGCTGTCGAAGATCCCGCCGATCGACGAGAAGCGCGGCGACTGAGACAAGGGGACGTTCCTGACTGTCTCACTCCTCGCTGCACATTCGTCGGACGACTCGGAAGTGAGACAGTCAGGAACGTCCCCTTGTCTCACGGCGCGCACGACGTAGCGGAGCGGGCCACCGGGGACGACGGCGTCGAACGGGTAGCAGGTGATCAGGGTGAGCACGGCGCGGCCCACCGGCTCCATGGGCGCCGAGTCGCTCTCGTGAGCGACGTCGGCGTAGGCGACGCGGTAGGCGCTCCGTTCGCCGGAGCGCGCTTCGAGCCACAGGAGGTCTCCGAGCGCCAGGTGCTGCAGGAACGCGAAGTGGGTGTCGCGATGGCCGGCGATCACGACGTTGCCCGCATTCCCCGGTGAAGCGCTGCCGCTCCAGTGGCCCGGGCCGAAGGCGAGGCTGCGACCGTGGGCACCGGCGAGGACCAGACGCTCGACGCCGAGGCGCGGGGCGGTAAGCCGGGCCACGGGATCCGTGTCCGCCCACGGCCATGGGGCGACCGGCACCCCCCGCGCCTGGCTGTGCGCCCAAGCCCGGGCGAGCATGAGCTGGGCCAGCTCGGCCTTGGCGGGGATCCAGGCCGCCCGGGCGAGGCCGAGCGTACCCGCCGCGAGCAGGAGGAGGGCCGTTCCGCGCCTCCTCACACAGCTTGCCGGCGGCGCCAGGTGAGGCCCGCCGCCAGAAGACACGCGACGCCGAGCCAGAGGAAGAGCGCCGACGATGTTCCTCCCTGGGGAAGCCGGGGGCCGCGGCGCGCGTGCTCCAGCGGGGGCGGCGGCGCCGCCGGCGCCCCCTCCCGGGCACGCAGCTCCCCGAAGACGTGCTCGTAGCTCCACCCCTTGGGCAGGTTCGTCGGCAGGGCGCGCAGGTCCGGTACCACGCCCAGGGGAGCCGTGGGGGTGACGTCGACGGCCACGAGGCTCGTGTGACGCGTCACCAGGTGGTGTCGCAGGCCGAGGGCGACCACGGCCTCGCGCACACGCTTCGGGTCCGCCTCGTCGTGCAGCGAGCCCGTGAGCGACGCGATCTTGCGCCGCGCCCAGAGGCGCGAGACGCCCGCACGGCCCACGCCTGCCTCGAGGCCGAGCTCCGCCTGCCAGGGCTCGCCGCCGCGCAGGCCCGCCACGCGGAACCGGCCGGCGCCCGCCGGCAGGCGGGCCGCGACGACGACGGGCTCACCCAGGTAGAGATCCGGCACGCGAGAGGGCCAGGCCTCCGCGCCGTCCACGTCGAACTCGAGCCGGATGTCCGTGAGGACCGGGCTCTCCAGCTTCGCGAAGAGCGCGTCCATCTTCTCCCGCACCTCGTGGATCTGCGAGATGGTCGTGGAGGTGCCGCGCCCCAGCTCCGCCGCGCGCGCCATGAAGTGGCCGTTGGGGGCAGAGCCGATGCCGACGGTGAAGAGCCGCGAGCGAATCTCGGCGAAGAGCCGGGCCTCGTTGCCGATCGCGCCGTCGGTGATGAACACCACCTGGCGCACGCGGGAGCCCTCCTCCGACGGGTCGAGCGCCACCTGCAGGGCCGGGAGCATCTCGGTTCCGCCCTGGGCCTGCAGCGATGCCACCCAGCGCTGCGCGTCGTCGACGTGAACCGGCTGGGCGTGGACCGCCCGCGGGAAGAGCCTGCGGGTGGAGGACGAGAAGGCGATCACGTTGAAGCGGTCCGCCGGGCGCAGGCGGGCCAGGGCCAGACCGAGGGCACGCCGGGCCTGCTCGATCGAGGCGCCGTGCATCGAGCCCGAGGTATCGATCACGAAGATCGTCTCCCGGGGCAGACTCGCTTGGTCGCCATGGGTCGGATCCGGCGGCATCACCATCAGCAACGCGTAGCGCTCGCCCTCCTTCTCCTCGTGGAAGAGCGCAGCGACCGGCGCATCGGCGGGCGCCGGCCGCCAGGTGAGCACGAAGTCCGAATCGGCGGGAACGCTCTGCTTCGCCAGCTCGACCGCGCGCCGGTGCCCGCCCAGCGGTCGGATGCGAACGGCGTGGGAAGGACTGTGGAGCCGCGCCAACGGCACGCCCGAATCCAGCTCCACGCGGATGCGCACCGGGTTGATCGGCCCCTCCTGGGGGTGCCGCACGGGCGGCGTGATCCGGGCGGCATCCGGCACGTGGCCGCCGCCCGGCACGTAACGCGGGCCCACGACCATCGGGAAACGTAGCGAGTAGCCGCCGGCGTCGAAGCGCAGGTCCTCCTGGTACTCGATGCCGATCCGCACCTCCTCCCCGGGCCCGATCCCCGTGACCGAGGTGGTGAAGAGGTTCGGCCGCTCCTGCTCGAGCAGCGACGCCTTGCGCCCTTCCTTCCGCGCCTTCCGGTAGGTGGCGCGCGCCTCCCCACGGGTGCGGATCTCGCCGACGATCAGCCGCCCGCCCACGACCAGCGCAAGCGTGTCCACCGCCGCCCGCTCCGGCAGCGGAAACACGTACACCCCCTCGACCCACCCGTCCCCGGGGTTCCGGAAGCGCTGCTCGACGGTCGTCCGCGCCACCATCCCGGTGACCTCGATCTGCACGTCGGTGACGACCGTCGGCGCGGGCCGCAACCCTTCGGCCGTCCGCAGCAAGAGCGTCCCGCACTTCGCATCCCCCGGCCTCATCCCTTGCTCCGGAACCTGCGCCGCCACACCCACCGGCAACACCAGCCCGACCAGAACCCAGGCCACCCGCATCACCATCACGCTCTCCCGCCAATGACCGTCCGTCCACCAGACGAGAACCCGCATGCGCAGCCACGGTTCTGTGGTTAGGCGGCGCCGAGCCGACTGCCACATGTGTGCAAGCACACCGCCCCGCCACGCCTCCACCCAGACAACAGCGAACATCCGCTTCTTCGCACACCCCGGACCGATCGCGGGGCGGCGGGTGGCCCCCGCGATCGCGCCCTCGGCAAGCGAAGCGGAGCCCCGAAGAAGCTCTAGGAGTCCTCGACCACCACTCGCTCCCCCCGGAGCAGATCCTCGACCGTCTGCCGAGCCCGCGCCAACCGCGCCTTGCCGTTCACCACCAGCACTTCGGCCGGCTGCGTCTTCGAGTTGTAGTTCGACGCCATCACGAAGCCGTAGGCTCCGGCCATCTCCAGGACCAGATACTCGCCGACCCGCGCCTCCGGCAGCCGCTCGTGGCGGACGTAGCCGCCCTCTTCCTGGGTGAAGATGTCGCCGCTCTCGCACAGCGGGCCGCCGACCACGACGTCCTGCATCGCCCGCGGCGCGGCGTCCGCCAGCACGACCGACATGGGATGATAGGCGCCGTACATCACGGGACGCGCCAGGGTGTTGAAGCCCGCGTCCACCAGATAGAAGCGGTTGCCACCCATCTGCTTGACCGCACGGATCTCCGCAACGAGGAAGCCCGACTCGGCCACCAGGTAGCGGCCGGGCTCGATCTCGATCTTCACCGGGTGGCCGAACTTCGCCTCGAGGCGGCTCCGCGCCGCGTCCCACAAGGCGAAGTAGGCGGTTACGTCCATGCGCGGATCCTGCGGTCGATAGGGGACCGGAAGCCCGCCGCCGGCGCTGATCGTGCGCACGCTCGCACCGACGCGGCGGGCGAGCTCTTCCATGGCGCCGGCCACGAGCGCCAGGTGCTCCAGATCGGCGCCGGAGCCGATGTGGAGGTGCAGGCCCGATACGATGAGCCGGTGGCGCGCCGCGAGCTCCAGTGCGTCGTCGAGCCCCTCGTGCCAGATGCCGTGCTTCGAGTGCTCACCGCCGGTGTTGGTCTTCTGGCTGTGCCCGTGGCCGAAGCCGGGATTGATGCGCAGGGTGATCTCACCGCCCGGCGCGCGCTCGCCGTACTGGCCGATCATGTCCGGCGAGCCGCAGTTCACGGGAATGCCGTGCTCGAGGACCAGCTCGAGGGCCTCCCGGTCGAAGATGTCGGCGGTGTAGACGATTGGCGCCGGATCGCCGCTCGGCCCGTATCCGGCAGCGAGCGCGCGATGGATCTCGCCGGCGCTGACCGCATCCACCAACACACCATGGCGCCGGCACAGGTCGAGCACGGCCAGGTTCGAGTTGGCCTTCTGGGCGTACCGGATGACGTCGAAGGGCGCGAGATCGGCGATGCGCTCGGCGATCACCGCCGCGTCGTAGACGTAGGTGGGGGTCCCGAAGTCGCGGACCAGATCGGCGACCGGGATCCCCGCGATCTCGCTCCGCAGGCGTTCGGACATGGCGTGGGAGTGTATCGGCTCGCGGCTCCGCCTTCTATTGGACGAGCGGCACCGGGGTTCGGTACCCAACGGGGGTGCAGCCCCGTCCGCCGAGCGAACCCTTCCTGGACCTGGCCGACCGCCTCCGGCGCGGCGACGACGTCCGGCTGGAAGACGTCGCTCTCGTCCTCGACGTCGACCAGAACCCGGACGTCGAGCCCGAACGCCAGCGCGAGATCCTCGACCACCTGGCGGAGCGGGCAGGCTGCCGCCTCGAAGCCCTGCGTGATCCGGGCGGGCGCATCCTCACCCTCGTCGATTTCCTCCATCGGGAGGAGCGCTTCCGGGGCAACAGCGAGCGCTACGACGATCCGCGCAACAGCTACCTCCACGAGGTGCTCGCGCGACGCACCGGCATCCCCATCACCCTGTGCATCGTCACGATCGAGGTCGCGCGGCGGCTGGGCATCCCGATCCACGGGCTCTCCTTCCCCGGCCACTTCCTGGCGCGGGCCACCGGCAACGTGGACTTGATCATCGACGCCTTCGCCGGCCGCACGCTCACCGACGACGAGTGCTGCGAGAAGCTCCGCCAGGCCGCCGGCGCCGGCGCGACCTTCGACCGGCGGACCCTACGCCCCGCCAGCCCGCGCGAGGTGCTGGTGCGCATGCTCGGCAACCTGAAGCACGTGCACGTGGCCGCGGCCCGCTACGCCCGCGCCGCCGAGTGCTGCGAGCGCATGCTCCTGGCGGCGCCGGAGCTGATCGGCGAGCTGCGCGACCGGGGCCTCCTCCACGAGCAGCTGGAGCTGTACGGCGCCGCCCTCTCGGACTACGAGCAGTTCCTCGACCTGGCCGGCGGCGACGTCTCCGCCGACAAGATCCGCGCCCGCCGCGACGCCCTACGCCAGCGCGTGCACTAGTGAGACAAAGGGACGTTCCTGATTGTCTCACTCCTCCGTGCGCATTCGTCGGAAGACTCGGAAGTGAGACAGTCAGGAACGTCCCTTTGTCTCACCCAGCTCCGCGCCGTCGGGAATGCGAAGGGCCTCCCCCTCCGGCGCCTCCACCCGCGCCGCGCCCCGCACCACCACGCCGGCGCCGAAGGTCACGTCGCCGCGCACGACCAGCTCGCGACAGGCGCGCAGCGACGGCGCGCCCCCGGGAAAGCGCGCGTCGAGCTGGTCGACGCGCTTGAAGAAGGCCGGGTCGAGATCGATCAGCGCATCCTCGGGGCGGGCCCCGGGCGCGGGGACGATGCGGAAGTCGGGCGCCAGCTCGTAGGCGTCCGAACGCACGGCGAGGAGATCGTTCGTGGTCTTCACCGGAGCGAAGCGATGGGCCGGGACCCGCACGGCCTGGGCGCCCTCGAAGACCGACAAGGCCGCCCCCATCGCCGTCTCGAGCTGGATCACCCGGGGCGAATCGGAGTCAGTGGGGTCGACGGGCTTCTCGTTCCGGATCATCGGCAGGCCGAGCACGCCGTCCCGGGCACGTAGGGCGTCGCGCAGGGCCGGCAGGTCGAGCCACAGGTTGTTCGTGTTGAAGAACCGGTAGAGGCCGATGTCCTCGAACTCGCCGAGCTCGTCCTCCGGACACTGGGCGATCTCGCGCAGCACGAGGCCGCCGGCCTTCTGTCGGGCCAGGTGGCCGCCCTTCCGATCCGCCACCGTCCGCTCCTTCACCTCCATGGCGAACGGCGCCCCGGACTCGGCGAACCAGCCCAACAGCTCGAGGTCGAGCACGGCGCCCAGGTTGTCAGCGTTCGAAACGAAGGCCGTGCGCATCCCCGCCTCGACCAGGGCGTCGAGGATGCCGGAGGTGAGCAGTGCCGTGTAGAGATCGCCGTGGCCGGGCGGACACCACTCGTGGCTCGGATCCGCCGGCCACAGGGCCGGCGTGCGGTCGTCGGCGCGGATGCGGGGCACCTTGTGCTGGAGAAAGTCGGCGGGCAGGTCGCCCGCGAGACCCGGATGGCGGGCGAGCACGGCGAGCGAATCGTCGCGGGTGCGGAAGCTATTCATCAGGAGAAGCGGCACCGCGCAGGCGTGCTGCTCGCGCAGCCAGAGCACCTGCCGTGCGATCACGTCCAGGAAGGTGAGCTCTTCCTTCACCGGCAGCAGCGACTTGGCCCGGGTCATGCCCATCGACGTGCCGAGGCCGCCGTTCAACTTGAGCACCACGGTGTGGGCCAGCGCGGTCTCCCCGGCGGCCCGGGTGTCGAGCTCCTCGGCGGCGGGAACGTCGTCGACCGGCTCGATCTCGGCGCGGGCGAGTGTGCCGCTGGCCCCGGCTTCGAGCTGCTCGAAGTAGTGGCGGAAGGTGCGGATCGCCAGCTCCGGCAGGCCTTCCGCCCGCATCTTCTGCGCGAAGGGCTCGAAGGCGGCCATCAACCGTCCAGCGCGCCACGGAAGAAGCTGGTGAGGACATCGATCATCGGGGCGACGTCCGCCCGTCCCGCCATCTCGCGGCAGGAGTGCATCGAGAGCATGGGGTTGCCCACGTCGACGGTGCGGATCCCCACCCGAGCCGCCGAGATGGGCCCGATGGTGGAGCCGCAGCGCAGGTCGTTGCGGGTGACGAAGTGCTGGGGCTCGACGCCGGCCTGGCGACACAGGCTGGTGAAGAGCCCGACGGTGGCGGCGTCGCTGGCGTAGGACTGTCCCGCGTTCACCTTCACGACGGGCCCTCCGCCCAGCACCGGCCGGTGCCCGGGCTCGTGACGGTCGGCGTAGTTCGGGTTTACCGCGTGGGCCATGTCCGCCGAGATCAGGGTCGAGCGCGCCGCCGCCCGGGCCAGCCCCTGGGCCTCGGGCTTCTCGAAGCCGCTGGTGATGCGCTCGAGGGCGTCGGAGAGGAAGGTCCCGCCGGCCCCCTGCGCACTGCGGCTGCCCACCTCCTCGTGGTCGTAGAGAACGACCATCCGCGTGGCGGCGGGAAGCGGCGCAGCACCGGCCCCGAGCAGCGCGGTGAGGCCGGCGTGGCAGGACGCCAGGTTGTCGAGGCGCGGCGCCACCACGAACTCGCCACCACTCCCGACGAAGGCGGACGGCTGGCAATCGGCGGTCATCAGATCCCAGCCGCGCAGGTCTTCCGGCGCCACGTCCCCCTCGCCCTGCCGGGCGAGCTCCCGGACGACGAGCTCCGCCAGCTCCGGCGCGCCTTCGAGCCCCACCACCGGCACGGTGTGCTTCTGCTCGTCGACCTTGAAGCCGTCCCGCCGCAGCTCCCGATAGAGATGGATGGCCAGGTTCGGAATGCGGAGGAGGGGGCGATCGAAGTCCACGAGGGCCGAGTGGAGGCGCCCCTCCCGCTCGAAGCTCACCCGGCCCGCCAGGGAGAGGTCCCGGTCGAGCCAGGTATGAAGCAGCACGCCGCCGTAGGGCTCCACGGCGAGCTGCCGGTAGCCCTCCCGGCTCACGTCGGGAAGCGGCTTGATGCGAAGGTTCGGGGAGTCGGTATGGGCCCCCACGATCCGAAAGCCGCCCTCGGCCGGCGAGACCTCACCGATCTGGAAGGCCAGGAGCGAGCCGTCTCCGCGCACCACCGTGCGCGCGTCGCCCGGGCCCAGGCGCCAGGCCTCGGCCTCGTCGAGGGGCTCGAAGCCCACCGCCTCGAGCCGGCGGAGGCTCTCGGCGACGGCGTGGTAGGGCGTGGGGGAACGGTCGATGAAGGCCAGCAGATCGGCCGCGGCATCGGTCATGGCCCGCAGGATACGCCCCCGGGGCGCTTCGGCACGCCCGGGACGTGACCGGAGGTCGGCGGCGAGGGCGACAGAATGTGAGCGGCGTCACCCCTGCACTCCAGCACCTCTCCTAGGCTGGCGATTCCTCCACCATGCTCTCCGCCACCCCGTGCCGCGTCGTCCCTGCCTTCCTGGCACTGCTGTTCCTGGCCGCCACCGCCGCGGCCCAGCCGGCGGCGATCCCCGCGGAGATCCGGGCCGAGGTGGCGCAGGCCGGTAGTGCGCGGGTGATCGTGGAGCTGGCCGACCCGGCCTTCGTGCCGGGCGTGAAGCGGCGCGGGCGGGTGGCCCCGAGCCAGCCCCGCATCGCCCGGACACGGGCGCGGGTCGAAGCGCTGCTGCCGGCAGGCGCGAAGCAGCGCATGCGCCGCTTCGACGAGCTGCCCCTGCTCTCGATCGCGGCGGACGCCGCCACCCTCGCGGCACTCCAGACTTCCCCGGACGTCGCCGCCGTGCACGTGGACCGGCTCTACGCGCCGACCCTCAATACGTCGATCCCGGTAGTCGGCGCCGACATCACCGAGGAGGCCGCCTTCATCGGCACCGGCAAGGCGGTGGCGATCATCGATACCGGCGTGGACAAGACCCACTCCACCTTCGGTGGCCGGGTGGTGGAGGAGGCGTGCTACTCGCTGGGCGGTGATTGCCCGGGCGGGGCAACCGCGGTGATCGGAACCGGCGCCGGCGTGAACTGCACCTTCTCGACGAGCTGCTTCCACGGCACCCACGTCGCGGGCATCGCCGCAGGAGCCGACGCCACCTACACCGGTGTCGCGCCCGGCGCGGACATCGTCGCCATCAACGTCTTCACCGAGTTCACGGGCAGCCAGAACTGCGGAACCGGGCCGGATCCCTGTCCCCTGGCCTACACGACGGACATCATCTCCGGGCTCCTGTTCGCGCGGTCGATCGCGACCTCCGACATCGCCGCGGTGAACCTGAGCCTCGGTGGCGGGCAATTCACGAGCCAGGCCGCCTGTGATGCGGACGATCCGCCGATGACGGCGGAGATCGCCGCCGTGCGGGCCGCCGGGATCGCGCCGGTCGCCTCCTCCGGCAACGAGGGCTACACGAACGCCATGGGGTCGCCGGGCTGCGTTACCGGGATGATCAGCGTCGGCAACACCAACGACAGCGACATCGTCTCCTCCACCTCCAACAGCGCTTCCTTCTTGACGCTTCTTGCGCCGGGCTCCTCGATCCGATCGGCGGTGCCGCCGATCCTCTTCTCCGGATCGAAGTGGCAGTATGCGAGCGGCACCTCGATGGCGGCGCCCCACGTGGCCGGGGCCTTCGCCGTGATGCGATCGGCGGTCGCCGGCCTCAGCGTCGACGCCGGCCTGGCCGCGCTCACCAGCACCGGCCAGCCGGTCACCGACGCCCGCAACGGCATCACCAAGCCGCGCATCGACGTGGAGCTCGCCCTCGAATCCCTGGCGCCGGCCGAGTGCTTCAACGGCCTGGACGACGACTTCGACGGCCAGACCGACTACCCGAACGATCTGGGCTGCGCGACGGGCTTCTGGCCCGAGGCCCCCGCCTGCCAAGACGGAAACGACAACGACGGCGACAGCCTGATCGACCATCCTGCCGATCCCGGCTGCAGCGCACCCTCCGACGGCTCGGAGGGCAACAGCAGCGGCGTGACCTGCGGGCTCGGCGTCGAGCTGCTGGGGGTGCTGCCGCTCCTGGCGGCCGCCCGGCGCCGGCGCCAGCTCTAACACCACCCGGCCTGCACCGGTTCGTCACGATCTCGCCTCGGGACGGCCCGGACGGCGACCGCCCCCCGCCACCCCGGCAGCCGAAGCTCCGGGAACTCCCGGTGCCTGGGCCGTTTCCAGACCGGGGAGCGCTCCCCACTGCGGCGGTCAAGCCGGAGGCGGCGGACGCCGAACCGAGATCCGGAGGTCCCCATGGCGCGCATCCTGGTCGTCGACGACGACGAGCACATCCGCGACATCGTCCGCTTCGCCCTCGAGAGCGTCGGCCACCAGGTCACCGAGGCGGCGGACGGGCGCGAGGCGCTGGAGCGCTTCTCGGCGGCGCCGGCGGAGCTGGTCGTCCTCGACGTGCTGATGCCCGAGCAGGACGGCCTCGAGGTGTGCCGGCAGCTCCGCGAGCGCAGCGAAGCGCCGATCCTGTTCCTCTCGAGCCGGGACGACGAGGTCGACCGGATCGTGGGGCTGGAGGTGGGAGGCGACGACTACGTCACCAAGCCCTTCAGCCCGCGGGAGCTGGTGGCGCGGGTGAAGGCCATGCTCCGGCGCACCCGCCCGCCGGTGCCCACTTCGGGGGACGCGGAACAGCTCGCCCACGGCCCCCTGGAGCTCGACGTGGGCCGCCACGAGTGCCGCTTCGACGGGCGGGAGGTGGAGCTGACCGCCACCGAGTTCCTGGTGCTCCGTAGCCTGCTCGCGGCGCCGGAGCGGGTCTACTCGCGCGCCGAGCTGGTCGAGCGGGCCTACGGCTACGGTCACCACATCACCGAGCGCACGGTGGACTCCCACGTGCGGCGGATCCGGGCGAAGTTCCGGCCCCTCGGCGCCGATCCCATCGAGACCGTGTACGGCGTCGGCTACCGCTGCCTGCGCCTCGAGGGGAGCGGGTGAAGGGCCGCGGGCCGACGTTCCGCCAGCTGCTGCTGGCCGTGAACGTGCTAGCCGCGGCCGTCCCGATCCTGGCGATCGTCGGGCTCAAGCTGATCGACAGCTACCTGATCCGTCAGACCGAGCGACGGCTGATCGCGGAGTCGGTGCTGATCGGCGAGACCTGGCGCGCCTTCCGGGCCGACGAGGCCGACGACAGAGACGGCGAAATGCCGGAGGTGCGGCCGCTGGCCCGACGCGGCGATCGTTATGCGCCCATCGATCCCCAGCTCGACCTGCGGCACGGGGTGCTGCCGCCGCCGCCGGAGCCGGCCCGCGAGCGGCCCCGGACGGATCCGGCACTCCGCCGCGCCGGAGAGCGGCTCGGCGCCGTGCTGCGGCGGGCGCAGGTGTTCAATCTCTCCGGCGTGCGCGTGCTCGATGCCGAGGGCTGCGTCGTCGCGAGCACCCGGGGCGAGATCGGCGCCTGCTTCGACCACCTGCCGGAAGTGCAGCGCGCCCTCGGCGGGAGCTACAGCGCCGCCGCCCGTCAACGGATCAGCGACGAGCCGGCGCCCTCCCTCGACAGCCCGGCCCGCCGGCGCGGACAGGTCCGCGTCTTCACCCACACCCCGGTGCTCGCCGACGGGGAGGTCATCGGCGTGGTGCGGATGTCGCGCACGGCCATGTCACCGGAGAAGCTGCTGTGGGACGACCGCAACCGCATCCTGCAGGTGCTGCTCGCCTGCCTGTTGGTGATTCCGGCGGTGAGCCTGCTGCTCTCCTACGCCCTCTCGCGGCCCCTCGCCGCGATCACGCGCCGCGCCGAGGCGATCGCCCGGGGCGAGCCGGGCGAGCCGGTCGACCCGGGCCTGCTGGCGCCGCGGGAGGTCCACAGCCTGACCGGTGCCCTCGAGCGGATGACGCGCCAGCTCACCGAGCGCGCTGAGTACGTGCGCGAGTTCGCGAACCACGTGAGCCACGAGCTCAAGACGCCGATTGCGGGCATCGGGGGCGCGGCCGAGCTGCTTCGCGACCGCTGGGAGGAGATGGACAAGGCTCGCCGGGAGCGCTTCCTGGCCAACATCTCCGACGACGCCGGGCGGATGGAGGCGCGGGTGAACGGCCTGCTGCAGCTGGCCCGGGTGGAGAACGCCGGCGCCCTGCCGGAGGAGAGCGTCGCCCTCGAGCCGCTGCTGCGCGAGCTCACGGCCCGCTTCGACGGGGAGATCCGCCTCGACGTGCGCACGGCCCCGGCCGCCGTCCGCATCCCGCGCCTGCACCTGGAGAGCGCCCTGGGCAACCTGCTCGAGAACGCCGTGCGCCACGGCGGCGGCGCTCCCATCGACCTGGAGGCGACGAGCCGCCCCGCCGGCGGGGTGACGTTCCGGGTCCGCGATTGCGGCCCCGGCATCCGCCCCGCCAACCAGCCCCGCCTCTTCGACCCGTTCTTCACCACCGAGCGCGAACGCGGCGGCACCGGCCTGGGCCTCGCCATCGTGAAGGCCATCGCCAACGCCCACGGTGGCCAGGTCCGGGTCGAGACCGGCCCCGAAGGCACCACCTTCCAGCTCTCGCTCTAGGAAAAACGCAAGAGCGGGGACGTTCCTTGCAAGTTGCACTTTCCGCAGGGCGCCCCCCAAGAACGCAAGATGCAAGGAACGTCCCCGCTCTTGCGTTTCTGGGTCAGGTGGCGGACTCGATGCTGGCGTAGGCGGTCTGGAACTCGTCGACGGCGGCGGCGATGACCTGGGCCAGGGCGTCGGTATCGAGGCCCACGGCGGCCATCGACTCGGGCGTGACGCGGTGGAGGCCGGCGTCGGCGGAGGGGGCGCCGCCGGTCAGGGCCGCGAGGCCGTCGGCGACGTGGACGATGCGCACCAGGTTCCCGAACTCGGACTTGGCGCTTTCGGGCGCGTGATGGTGCTCGATCGCCGCCGTGAGCGCGGGGCTCAGGCTGAACTGCTCGGCGACCCGCACACCGGCCTGGCAGTGGTCGATGCCCAGCATCTCGCGCTCGGCGGCGAGCCAGTCGCTGGTGCTGCCGTCGGCCACCCGCGCCATCAGCGTCGCCACCCGGCCCTCGAGGTGAGGCGCCAGGACCGCCTTGCCCAGGTCGCGCAGCAGGGCGGCGGTGTACGCCAGGGAGAGGGAGACACCGAGTGCCGCGGCTCCCTGAGCGATCATGCGCGCCGCGATCGCCGCCTGCAGCCCGCTGGCCCACAGCCCGGTCGGTCCGGTGAGATAGCCGTCCAGGCTCGACTTCATCCAGCCCTCGGTCCCTTGGAGCAGGGCTGCGGAGACGACCGTGCGCTCGCCCAGGTAGGAGACTGCGTGGTCGAGCTGCTCGATCGCGCTGGGCGGAGAGAGCGCCGACGAGTTGGCCACCCGCAGCACCCGTGCCGTCAGCGGACCGTCCTTCTCGACCACCGCGACCACGTCGGGCATCCCGTGGTCCGGATCCTCCAACAGGTCGAGCAGCTTCTGGGCCGACTCGGAGAGGGGAGCCAGCTCCCGGACCCGTTGCTGCAGCTCGCGTTCGCTGATGGCCGCCACGGGCGCCTCCCCTCCCTGAAACATCGGCGAGCGGGAGAATCCATGGACCGGGCATCCCTGGAGGGGACCCACCCCGCGAAGGCCGGACGCGGCGCTGGTAGAATGACCCCATGAGGTCGGGCTTCCTGCGGTGGATCCTGCTGGCCCTGCTCCCCGCCTGCGCCGGCGACGCGCCGGCGCAGGGCCCGGAGCCGGCGGTCCTGCTCCAATGGTCCCGGAACGGAGACGACGCCTTCGCCCTGCGCCTGGGCAGCCGAACGATCGGCGAGCTCCGCCCCACCGCGGACGGCTTCTCCGTCACGGGGCCGTCGGTCTCCGCGGTGCTGCGACGCGAAGAAGAGCCCCTCACCGCGACCCACCCCTACCCCCGACGCGTGCGCATCGAGGGCCACCTGGACGGGGCGCCCGGCTACCGGGATGCCTTCACCCTGCTGGCCCCCCCGGCGCCCCTTCCGGTCGAAGGCTACGGCCTGGAGGTCGGGGACGACGCACCGGGCACCAACACGCGGGAGCACGAGGCCCTACGGCGCTGGCTCGCCGCCCAGGGCCTGCCCGCCGATACCGCGCCCTTCCAGGCGCTCCACCAACGCGAGACGGGCCGCGAGCTCCGGGTCTTCTACGAGATCTCCGGCCGCCGCACCGACGGCGTCTTCGAGCGGATCGGCGCCGACGCCCCGGCGGCCCGGGTGGACTCACTCTTCCGCAGCGAGGACGGCCGCCTCAAGATCCACCACCAGCGTCCGGGCGAGAACGGGCGCTTCACCTACCACCGGCAGAGCCTCGAGCTGGCCGACGCGATCACGACCGAGGGCGAACCCGACGTGCTCCTCGCCCACCAGTGCGGCTGCTACGGCTACGCCATCGCCGCGGACTTCATGACGCTCGGCGACGTGCTCTACCAGGTCGAAGCGGACTGGCTCGACGACCGGGTGGGCGCCGAGTTCTTCGTGGGCTTCGAGGCACGCGAGCGCTTCCCGTGGATCGGCCTCGGCGATCGCCTGCGCATGCGCAACCTCGCCCGGCGCGCCCGGGCCTTCCGCCTGCGGGACGCCGCAGGCGTGCCCTTCGCCGAGGTCACGCTGAGCCTGCCCGACGATCCCCCGGCCGGCGGCCTCGGCCCCATCGCCTATCACGTCGAACGCTGGGACGCGGCCGGCGAGCGCCGCACCCTGGCCCGCATCGAGCACCGCGACGAGGGCATCCGCCTGGCTCTGCGCGGCTCCGAGGAGCGATTCGAGGCGTCCCTCGACGAGCTCGACCTCCTGCTCGCCGCCATGCCGGTCCAGGTGATGCGCGGCGACGGCATCCGCGACAGCCACCTTCAGGCCGTCGAACGCCTGGTCGACGCGGTGCGCCTCCTCCAGCGTCCGGGTCCGGAGCGCCTGGCCGACCTGGTGAGCGACGTGGACGCGGCCGGCGCGGCGCGCAAGGTGCGGGCCCTGCTCGCCCCCGAGGCCGCCCGCTTCCAGGCCGCAGCGGGGGGTTTCCCGCCGGTGCCGATCCCGGGCCCGGCGTCCCGACAGGTCGGCGCTGGCCGCGGAGGCTCGGGTTGACGGCGCCACGCGTCCGGCGCCCGGCCTTCGCGGCGAGGAGCTCCGGCTCGGGCCCGTGCCAGCCTGCCTGCAGCTTCCACGCTGCACTCGGCACAGCCAGTCTGCGGCACCAAGGCCCGTCAGGCCCGCGCTGATGCGCACGAGGCGGGGCACGAACCTTGCTTAGGCTTCCGCTCATGGAATGGATCACCCCGAAAGCCCTGGTCGGTCTCGCCGGCGTCGTCCTCGTCGCCCTGTCGAGCCTCACGGGCACGCGAGAGATCGACGACCGGGTGGCCGTGCTGGAAGGCGGGCGGGTCGAGATCGATGTCGAGCTGGAGGGCGGGCTGGGCTCGGAGCATGGCTCGCTCCACATCCGTTCCCACGAGGAGGCCGAGGTCCACGTACGCGCCGCCGCGACCGGATGGGGTCGGTGGGCCGTCGACGTCGACCTGGACCGGCAGCCGGACGGAGCGAAGCTGGTCGGGCGGGTGAACGGCGTGCTGCTCTGGCTGTTCGGGGGCCCGTCCGCGGAGGTGACGGTCTCGGTGCCGCACGGGGTCGTGATCGACGCCCGGATGACGGGCGGCCCCGTGGTGCTGGAGGACCTCGCCGGACCGGTGACGGCCGAGGTCGACGCCGCCGACGTAGAACTGCGGCGTGTGCAGGGCCCGGTGCGCCTCGCGCTCCGGGACGGCCGCATCGAGATCGAGGACGTCGAAGGCGACCTCGAGGTCCACAGCCAGAACGGCGACGTGGAAGTCGACGGCGTTCGGGGGACGCTGGCGGTGCAGGCCGACCACGGCTCGGTAGCCATCGACGCGATCACGGGGTCCGTCGTCGTCGCCACGGGTGGCGGGCGGCTCCACGGCCACGTCGAGATCGAATCCGTCCGCGGGGACGTCTCGGTCGAGGGCGGCCGCGGGCCCGTAGCCCTGGAGGACATCCGCGGCGACGTCCGTGTGGTGACGGAGCGGGGCCGCATCGAGGCCGAGGAGGTCGAAGGCTCCGTCGTCGTCCGGAGTGGTCGCGGTGGCATCGAGCTGGAGGAAATCGAGGGGAGGGTCGACGCGGAGACGGGGAGCGGCCCGATCGACGTGGAGTTCCTCTCGGCGCCGGAGGGCGAGCTGCGAACCGGCCGCGGCGAGATCACCGTCCAGGTGCCCGAGCAGACCGGTTTCGCCCTCTCGGCCGGAACCGCCCGCGGAGACATCCTCGTCTTCGACCACGACGAGGATACCCGGCGCAGGGGCCGTCGCGGACGTAGCGCGGAGCTCGTGCGCGTGATCCGCGGGGGAGGACCGACCCTCGAGCTCCGGACCGAGCGCGGGTCGATCCGCATCGGCGACTAGACCTCCGCGCCCGCTACCCTCGGCACCCATGGCACGCGTCGTCCTCGCGGTCCACGGCGGAGCCGGCGGCCTCCGGCGGGAGCGCCTGGCGGAGGACGACGATCGCGCCATGCGCGAGGCGGTGCGGGTGGCCCTCGCCGAAGGCGGCGCACTCCTCGACGCGGGCGGCTCGGCCCTCGACGCGGTCGAAGCTGCCGTCGTCGCCCTGGAGCGCGCGCCGATCCTGAACGCCGGCGTGGGCTCGGTGCTCACCCGCGACGGCGGGGTCGAGATGGACGCCGCCTTGATGGACGGGGCCACGGGCCGCGCGGGCGCGGTGGCCTGCGTGACTCGCGTGGCCCACCCGATCTCCCTGGCCCGCGCCGTGCTCGAGGACGGCGCCCACGTGCTACTGGCCGGCGAGGGCGCCCTGGCCTTCGCGGAAGAGCGCGGCATCGCCGGGCTCGCCCCGGAGGCACTCGTCACCGACACGCGGCAGAGGCAGCTGGCCCGGGCGAAGGCAAAGGCCCGGGTCTCCCTCGACCACGACGAGGTCTCCGCCAGCCGCGAAGGTCGCGGCGACGACGACGACGCGGCCCGCGAGGGTGGTGGCGACGACGACGACGCGGCTCGCGAGGGTGGCGGTACCGTCGGCGCCGTGGCCCGCGACGCCGCCGGACACCTGGCCGCCGCCACGTCGACCGGCGGCATGACGAACCAGCTGCCCGGCCGGGTGGGTGACAGCCCGGTGATCGGTGCCGGCACCTGGGCCCGGGACGCGTCCTGCGCCGTGTCCGCCACCGGACACGGCGAGGCCTACCTGCGGACCGCCTTCGCCCACGAGATCGACGCCGCGATGCGGCTCGCGGGCTGCGATCTCGAGCGCGCCTGCGCCCGCGCCCTGGCTCGCGTCGCCGCCGCCGGCGGGAGCGGAGGCTGCATCGCCGTGGACGCGGAAGGACGTCTCGCCCTGCCCTTCGACACGCCGGGCATGATCCGCGGCTGGCGGGCCCCGGACGGACGCTCCCACATCGCACTCTTCGCGAACGAGTAGCTACGCCGGGCGCTCCGGCTCCTCCTCCGCGGCCTCCTCGTCGGCTTCGACGGGATTCCCCGCCGCGTCCAGCAGCTCGGTCGGTCCCGTGGCGAACACCACCGGGCCGGGGCGCTCGCGGCGCCACGGCTGGTCGGAAACCAGGCGCTGGGCCGCGCGCACACCGTCGGCCGCAGCGCCGGCGTCGGTGGTGCGGCCGGGCGGATCGGCGGGCGCGGTCGGCGGCTCGCCGGGGAAGAGATGCACCGTCTGGGTCGGGAAGGCGAACTGCACGCCGAGCTGGTCGGCCAGGCGGACGATGTCGAGGAAGAGGCGCTCGCGCTCGCGCAGCTCGGTGTTCCAGTCCGGCACCTCGAAGAACATGTAGAGCATCACGTCGAGGCTCGAGGCCCCGAACTCGTTGCACCACACCTGGTAGTAGTCCTTGCGCGTGTAGGGATGGGTGCGGATCAGCTCGCGTACGCCCTCGGTGAAGGCCACCAGCTGCTGGGGCGACGTGTCGTACTGGAGGCCCAGGGTGGTCTTCCAGCGCCGGTAGCGGCGGCGTCCGTAGTTGTCGACGCGCGCCCGCACCAGGTTCGCGTTCGGCACGGTGATCTGGGAGTTGTAGAAGGTGCGCACGCGGGTCGAGCGGAAGCCCACCGCCTCCACGATGCCCTCGGAATCGTCGATGACCACCCAGTCGCCGATGTCGAAGGGCCGGTCGAGGATCACGGCGATGGAGCCAAAGAAGTTCTCCACCGTGTCCTTCGCGGCGAAGGAGAAGCCCACGCCGGCGACGGTGAGCGAGGCCAGGAGTGGCGTGATCGGCAGGTCGAGGGCGTCGGCGGCGTAGATGATGCCCATCGTCGCCACGAAGATCTTGAGGGCGCGGCTGACCATCGGCACCAGGATGTCGTCGATCTTGCTCTCGGTGCGTTCGGCGCGGCTCCCCGCCACGCCCGCGACCAGATCGATCAGGCGCCAGGCGGAGAGGGTAGCCGTGAGCACGAGGAAGACCTGCAGCGCGCCTTCGAGGATCAGCTCGAGGGTGGTCGTCAGGTCGACGATGCGAACGGCGAACAGCCAGACCAGCGCCGCGACGAAGAGACCGATCGGTCGCAGGGTGAGGCGAAGCTGCTCGGGATCCTCCCTCCCACCAACCCGGGCCGAGAGCCGCTTCGAGACGACGCGCAGGAGGATGCGCACCAGCGCGTCCGCGACCAGTCCGAGCAGAATCACGAGGAAGAGGCCGATCCACTGCCAGGCCTTGACGCCGATCAAGGTCGTCTCGATCAGGCGTTCCGGGATTCGCTGCTCCACCCAGTCGCCAAGGGTCAGCACATCGCTTCCGGCGACGAGCGGGAGATCGGAGAGCTGCTCCTCCAGCGCCGGGAGGCCCTGCACGGTCGCCGCGTCGAAGCGCCACAGGCCGGCGTCGTCCCGGCGCAGGACGATGCCGGCGGCCGGCGTGCCGATCCGCCGCAGCAGTGCGCCGTGGCGCGCGCGGTCCGGGAACCAGACCCACTTGCCGAGGCCCTTGGCTTCGACCGCGACGGCGTCCGGCAGCGCGCCCACGTCGACCTGCTCGATGCGGTTCAGCGCGGCGTAGAGCTGGCGCGCCAGGCTCCGACCGTCGGCCTCGGGCCGGAGATCCAGGTCGAGGCAGGAGATGGCCTCGTCCCAGGCGCCGGGCCGCTCCCACAGCTCGTTCATCGCAACGAGGAAGCTGTGCATCGTCGCCCGCGGACTGGCGAGCCGGGCGGCGCGGGCCCGCGCCCGCTCGTCGGCACGGGCCGCCGCCAGACCGTTCGCCCCGGCGCCTTCCTCCTGGGCGACGCCCGCCGCCGGGGCGAGCAACAGCAGAGCGGCCAGGACGAGGCGAAGGCATGCCATGGCGCGGAGGGTTCCAACTCCGCCGGGGGCCTGCAATCGGGGCGCGGGCTACCCTGCGCCGCCCATGCGGAGGTGGCTGCGTCGCATCCTCTGGACCGGCTCGGGGCTGGTCCTCGCCCCGCTGCTGGTCGCCGGCGCGGGCCTCTTCCTGTTCTGGCTCGCGGGGCGCGGCGGTGCGCCGGCGGATGGCGGCGAGCCGACCCGCGCGCGCATTCCGGACGCCGTGCGGGCCGAGCGCGCCGCGGCCCTGGCGGCGAGCGGCGTCGCGCGTCCGGAGGACAAGCAGATCCTGTTCGGCGATCTCCACGTCCACAGCCAGTTCTCCTTCGACGCGCGGGTCTTCGGCTTGCCGGCGCTGGGGGGCGAGCTGGCCCATCCGCCCGCCGACGCCTGCGATTTCGCGCGCTTCTGCGCCGGACTCGACTTCTGGAGCATCAACGACCATGCGGAGGCGATGCACCCGGAACAGTGGCGGGAGACCCGCGAGATGATCCGCGAGTGCAACGCCGTCGCCGGGCCCGCGGAGGATCCGGACGTGGTGGCCTTCCTCGGCTGGGAGTGGAGCCAGGGCGGGCTCAGCGCCGAGAGCCACTACGGCCACCGCAACGTGGTGCTGCGAGACACGGAAGAAGGCCGTGTGCCGGTCCGGCCCATCGCCTCGAGCCGCTTCAACCCGTGGGGCCTCATGGGCGTCTTCGTCGCCGCCGCGGACCCGGACCCGACCCACGACTACGCCGCCTATCATCGCGCGCTGTGGCAGGGGCTCACCCTGCGGAGCTGCCCGGAAGGCGTACCGGTGCGGGAGCTACCGTGGGACTGCGCCGAGATCGTCGCCACGCCGGACCTCCTGTTCGAGAAGCTCGACGACTGGGGGTTCCCGAGCCTCGTCATCCCCCACGGCCTCTCCTGGGGAACGACCAACCCGCCAGGCGCGCGCCTCGACCACCAGCTCGGAGCGATGCACGACCCGGCGCGCCAACGCCTGCTCGAGGTGTACTCGGGCCACGGCAACTCGGAAGTGTGGGCGGACGTGCGTCACATCGCCTACGACGCGGCCGGAGAGCCGCTCTGTCCGGAGCCCCGGCAGGGCTTCACGCCCTGCTGCTGGCAGGCCGGGGAGCTGGCCCGAAGGGAGTGCGCCGAGCCCGGCTCCGCGGCCTGCGAGGCGAGCGTGGCCCAGGCCCGGCGCGACGCCCTCGGCGGCTTTCCCTTCGGCGACGTCGGCACGCGGCGCGAGGGCGCCACCCTCGAGGACTGGGGCAGCTGCGGCCAGCTCGAAGACGCCTTCCTGCCCGCCTTCTCGTACCGGCCGCGCCAATCCGTCCAGTACGGGCTCGCCCTCGCCACGGATCAGGAGAACGGCCGGCTCCGCTTCGGGCTGATCGGGTCGAGCGACAACCACCGGGCGCGGCCCGGCTCCAGCTACAAGGAGCTCGGCCTCGGCGCAATGAGCGACGGCAACCGCCCGACGCCGACCTGGGCCCGCGATCGCGAAGACCTTCGCGCCCGGATCGCGGGCATCGCCTCGGGGGTGAGCCGAGGCGACAGCTTCTACTACACCGGCGGGCTCGCCGCCGTGCACGCGCCGGGCCGGGACCGGGGCGCGATCTTCGAGGCGCTCCAGCGCCGGGAGACCTACGGCACCTCCGGTCCCCGCATCCAGCTCTGGTTCGACCTGCTCGGGGACGACGACGTGCGTCATCCGATGGGCTCGGAGCTCTCGGTAAGGGGCATCCCCCGCTTCGAGGTGCGCGCCGCCGGCGCTCACGTGGAGCGGCCCGGCTGCCCGAGCTGGGTGAGCGAGCGCCTGGGCCGGGCAGAGCTCGCGCGGCTGTGCCTGGGCGAGTGCCACCACCCGGGCAGCGAGCGAATCCCGATCGACCGCATCGAAGTCGTGCGCATCGTGCCGGGCGTACGCCCCGGCGGCGACTTCGACGCGGCCATCGAGGACCCCTGGCGCGTCTTCCCCTGCAGCGGCGACGGAGAAGGCTGCCGGGTGACCTTCGAGGACCCGGCCTTCGGGGAGGCCCCGGAGGTCGTCTACTACGCGAGGGCCCTCCAGGCGCCGACGCCGGCCATCAACGGCGATCCGCTCTCCTGCGAGCGCGACGCCCTGGGGCGCTGCGTCCGGGCGCGGCCCTGCCGCTCCCGGGGCTACGACCAGCCCGTTCCCGAGGAGTGCATCGCACCGGTCCGGGAGCGTGCTTGGTCATCGCCGATCTTCGTCATGCGCGAGGGCGCCTAGCATGGGCCTCGAAGCCGTTCGTGGCGATGACGGGGTGGTGCGCTGCGGATGGCCAGGCGCTCACGCCGACTACCGCGCCTATCACGACACGGAGTGGGGCTTCCCGGTGCGTGACGACACGCGGCTTTTCGAGAAGCTCTGTCTCGAGGGCTTCCAGAGCGGGCTTTCCTGGCTGACGATCCTGCGCAAGCGCGAGAACTTCCGCCGCGCCTTCGCCGGCTTCGATTTCGAGCGCATCGCCAGGTGGAATCGGCGCAGCGTCGAGCGGCTGATGCAGGACGCCGGCATCGTCCGCCACCGGGGCAAGATCGAGTCCACCCTGAACAATGCCCGGCGCGCCTGCGAGCTGGCCGACGAGCGCGGATCCCTCGCCGCCTTCTTCTGGGACTTCGAGCCACCTCCGGCGAACCGCCCGAGACGATTGACGGCGGCGGCGCTTCGCGCTCTCACCGAGAGCGCCGAATCCAAGGCGCTGTCCAGGGAGCTGAAGCGCCGGGGCTGGTCCTTCGTCGGCCCGACGACCTCCTACGCGTTCATGCAGGCCATGGGATTGGTGAACGACCACCTGGACCGCTGTGCCATCCGCCCCGAGGTGGAGACGGCGCGGGCGCGCTTCCGGCGGCCCCGAAGCACCGGGGCCGGGACGCCGCGCTGAGCTACCCTCCGGGCATTCCCGGAAGGAGCGGCCATGGGCATCCATCATCTCGCCTTCGCCACCCGCGACCTCGAGGCCACCCACGACTTCTACACGAAGGCGATGGGCTTCGATCTCCTCAAGGTCGAGATGGGCAAGATCGGCAAGGGCTGGGCCAAGCACGTCTTCTACGGCACCGGCTCCGCCCGCGACCAGCTGATCGCCTTCTGGGACCTGCACGAGCAGGAGCTGCCCGAAGACTGGTCGGCGGACATCGGCCTCGGCCTCCCGCCCGGCGTGAACCACCTGGCCTTCTCCGCCGAAGGCCTGGACGACCTCGCCAGCTGCCGGGACCGCTGGCTGCGCTACGGCGTCGACGTGCTGGAGATCGACCACCGCTGGTGCCGGTCGATCTACACCCGGGACCCCAACGGCTGGATGGTCGAGTTCTGCACCCTCACCCGCGACCTCACCGACGCCGACCGGGAGCAGGCCCATCACCTCCTCACCCTCGACGACCCCACCGGCCACCTGAACCCCCCGAAATCCCAGACCCTCTACAAAGCCGCCGACTTCCAACCCTGATGTTAAGTTAGGGGCCGGTTCCGTTTGTTAAGATGCTTCCGGGACTTCGCGGCTCTGGAGCCAGGCTTCGAGCATGTGGTTGACGGTCTCGGGGGCCTCCTGCTGGACCCAGTGGGAGATGCCGGGTAGATAGCGGACGGTGAGGTCGCTCACGTAGCGCTCGGTGCCATAGGTGAGTTCCTTTCCGAGCGCCGGATCGTTCTCGCCCCAGATCATGAGCGTCGGCGTGTCGATCTTGGGCAGCTCCTCGTCGTCGACGAAGCCACGGCCGGCGGCGCGATACCAGTCGATCATCGCCTTCATGCCGCCGGGGCGCAGCGCGTTCTGGCGGTAGACCTGGATCAGCTCGTCGGGGAAGCGGCTCGCGTCCATGCCGGGCTGGCGGAAGGCCCGCTCCAGGATCACCGCATCCCGGCGCGTGAGCGCCCACTCGGGAAGCCGCGGAATCTGGAAGAAGACCGCATACCAGGAGCGGAGCTTCTGCCTCCACCCCTTGCGCAGCCCCTCCTGGAAGCAGGTCGGGTGGGGCACGTTCATGATGACGAGCCGGTCGAGGCGCCGGATGCGCCGCGCCGCGAAGGTCCACGCCACGATCGCGCCCCAATCGTGGGCGAGCAGCACGACCTCGTCGGCGTCGGCAGCGTCGATCAGGTGCGCCACGTCCCCGATCAGGCACTCGATGCCGTAGGCGGCCTGCTCGGTGAAGATCGGGGACGCGCCGTAGCCGCGCTGGTTCGGTGCCCACACCTTGAACCCGAGACTTGCGAGGAGCGGCATCTGCCAGCGCCAGGAGACCGCGTGCTCGGGGAAGCCGTGCAGGCACAGGGCCAGCCTCCGGCTCGCGGGATCCCCCGCGGTGTGCACCTCGAAGCGCAGGCCGCCGGCCTCGACGAACTCGACCCGGACGCCCTCTCCCAACACGCTCATTGCCCGCCCTCCTCCATCGCCTCGTAGGACGTCTGGATCAGATCCTCGCTGGACACACCCAGCTGCTTCATCAACCGATCGACCTTCGCGCGCTCCCCCGCCTCCGCCTCGGGAGAGGCGTCGAACACCGCCTCCAGCTCGAGGAAGGTGCCGAGGCCGTCGACTCGGTCGAGGTGGATGCGGACGTTGTCCACGAGGGCGATCTCCCGCTCCTTCCGCACCACCTTGTGCACGCCGAGCAGCTCGCCGAGGAGCCGCCGCAGCTCGGCGGGCTCCGGGACCGGCACGACCTGGTAGTCCGAACGCTTCGGTCCGGGGCGGTCCGGACGCAGGTAGGGAATGAGCTGTCCGCCGCCCCGGGACGACTCGCGCAGCTTGAGCCGCCCCTCGCGCGTGCGGAAGTAGGTATCCACCTGCCGCTCCGAGCCCACCCACTCGCTGGCGAGCGCCTTCGCCCGGCGCCGGGCCGCCTCCAGGTCGGCACAGCGCGCCTTGATCTCGATGTTGGCCGTGGGCATCCTGCGCGGGGTATACCGCAGGCCAGGAGGACCCAGCATGCAGAGCCAGGCGACGACCGTCGGTGCCTACCTCAAGGAGCAGCCCCCGGACCGCAGCAAGGCGCTCCGCACCATCCGGGGATGGGTGAAAGAGGAGCTGCCGGGCGCGAAGGAGACCATGGCCATGAAGATGCCGACCTGGGAGCTGGGCGGCGTCCCCGCCGTGTGCCTGGCGGCCCAGAAGCAATACCTGGCGCTCTACGTGTGCGAGACCGACATTCTGGCCCGCCACCGCAAGGCCTTCTCCCACCTGAACCTGGGTAAGAGCTGCATCCGCTTCAGGGCGCTCGGCGACCTGCCCGAGAAGAACGTGCGCAAGGTGCTGCGGGAGACGAGGAAGGCGCTGGGCTAGAGCCCGTCGTCGTGTCCCGCGTTCAGCCCCGGCGGCGTCCACGCGATGACCGGGCGCGGCTCCAGCACCGGTGGACCGAGCTCCGGCGTGGACAGCAGATAGAGCCCGTCGTTCGTCGCGAGCCAGATCAGGCGCCGATCCCATTCGACGAAGACCGAGTCCGCGCTGCGCTCGTGGCTCGCGGGGTTGTCCAGGCGACCTCCCTGGCGCGGCACGAACCAGGCGACGATCTCGGACTCGACGGATCGCTGATGTCGAAGCCCTGGAGGCCGCCGTTGAAGTAGGTGTAGAGCGTGAAGTCCGGGTGGGGTCGACCGGGCGCTTTCAGGTGGGGAGCGTTGTGGGGGCCGAAGCGTCCCCGTTTCGCACAGAAGTCGTCGTAGGGAGCCTCCTCCGGCGGCACCGGTCGGGGAAGCGCCGCGATCGCGCTCGGCGTCGTCGGATCACTCACGTCGATGATCCACGAGTCGTGCCACTCCTCCTGGCACTCCGTCGCCATCGACTCGGGGCTGGTGATCACAAAGCCGAGGTCCAGCCGCGCCACGTCGACGGTGTGGTGCGGCATCATCGGGCCCCTTCGGTACTCCGGCGTGTCCCAACGCCCGACGAGGGCCGGCCTCATCGGATCCGACAGGTCGTGGATCAGGACGCCAAAGGCCCCCCACCCTCCGAATCCGTAGCGACCTCCGCGCTCGATCGGCACCGGGACGTACTCCGGGCCGTGGAAGGTGTCGTAAGCCAGGGGGTCGCCCCGCGATCGCCACCGGCTCCGGGCCTCGGTCTCGTCCCGCTTCTGGCCCGGAACCCACCAGCTCGAGAGGAGCCGCGGCGCGTCCAGATTCCCGACATCCACGACCTGAAGGGATCGGGAGTACTCGACAGCGTCGTACCCGCGCTCGGGAAAGCGCGCATCCTCGTTCGCGACGCCCAGGTAGGCGTAGCGGCCACCGTCCCACCAGTCGCGGTGGGTTCCGCTCCCCGTCTGGAAGATCCGGGAGGGATCGCCTCCGTCGGCGCTGTAGGTCGAGATCTCCCGCACGTCGGTCGGGTCGGTGACGTCGAGGAAGCGGACCCCCCGCGGGCCGGGCGCCCAGGTCGCGGGCGCGCCGAACGTCGTCATCGACTCCATGAGCACCCAACGCTCCGAGGCCGCGTGGTAGGCCAGGTTGATCGAGAAGCCGAAGAACGCGTCCTCGCCGACGACGACCGGGCGCAGCGGGTCCGAGACGTCCAGGATCTGCCCCCTTGCCCGGAGGAAGTCCCACTCCTCCCCGGGAAAGGTCAACTGGAAGAGGTAGCGGCGGCTGTCCGACGCCATCATCTGCATCTTCCCGGGCCGGTTCGACCCGGGGAAGTGGTGAGCCAGCAGCTCCATCCGGTGGGCGTAGGAGCGGCGGTCCAGATCGGGGAGGGTGCCCGGAGGCACCATGGGCTCCGCCCCGGAGCAGGCGGTCCATGCGAGAAACAGCAGGGCGCTGCACCGGTCATTTCGCATGATCGGCCATCGCGGAAAGCGTCGCGCGCATGCGTTCTTCAGCGGCGTCGGCACCCGTCGCCTCCAGCACGCCGGCGTTGTTCACCAGGACGCGGAGGCCCGCGGGCAGGTCGATCGTAGCGGGATCTTCCACGTCCAGGCGCGCGACCCGGAGACGGCCCCCGGCGTGGCTCTCCAGATCGCCGGCAGCGCCGGGATCGCGCATGGTCGCGACCACGTCGAAGCCGCGCCGCGAGAGCTCGAGCGCCGTGGCACGGCCGAGGCCGCGGCTGGCGCCGGTGACGAGGGCCGTTCCGCGGGGCTCCATGGGCTCCTCCTCAGAGCAGCGTGCACAGCTCCCCCAGCCCCGCGAGGGTGACGTCGCCCGAGATCCCCAGCCCGGCGAAGCGGGCCCCCGCAGCCTGCGCCGCATCCCGGTCGAAGACCGAGTCGCCCACCACGAGTGTGCGAACGGGAGCAACGCCGAGCCGCGCCGCCGCGTGGAGCACCATGTCCGGAGCCGGCTTGGCGTGGGGAACGTCGGTGCCGCCGACGACCAGGTCCGGCGTGGCCCCGGCGCGAGCGACGAGCTCGCCGGCCAGGGGATTGGGGGTATTGGTGATCACGGCGCTCGGAAGGCCCCGCTCGGCGAGACGGCGGAACACCGCCGGGACCTCCGGAGCGATCTCGAGGTGGGCGAGGTGATCGGCGAAGTGCCCGTGGTAGAAGGCCTCGATCTCCTCGATGCCGTGATCCGGGAAGAAGCCCTCCCGATCCGCCGCGACCCCCTGCCCCCAGGCGGCGCGGAAGGCCTCTGCCGAAATGGCCGGATAGCCCCATTGCGCGCAGGCGTCGTTCATCAGGGCGAACCAGACGGAGTAGGAGTCGATCAGGACGCCGTCGAGATCGAACAGCACGGCGGCGACATCCGGAGCCGGCACCGCCGCAGCATAGGCCGCGAACGCAGGCTGGACACTGCGGGCTGCAGCGCCGAACCTGCACCCTCCACCCGCCCGGCGCCCGCTCGGCGCCGTAGGCCCTCGCGAAGGATGGCACGCCCCTTGCTCCCTTCCCTACCCATGTCCGCTCGACTCGCCCTCGCGACCGGCCTCGCGCTCGGCCTGCTGGGCGTCTCGCCCCCGGCCCTCGCGGAGCGCTGGGAGGAGGCGCTGCCGGCCGGCCCCGGCGGAACCGTCGAGGTGGAGCTCGACCTCGGCGACGGCCTGCGGCCGGACCCAGGCAGCCTTTCCCTGCGCGGCCACCAGGTGGACGAGGTGCGCGTCGCCGTCGAGACCGACGGCTGGGGGAGCTGGGGGGTCGAGCCGGAGCTGGCCGTCGTGGGCGGTCGGATCCGGGTCGAGGTGCGGGTGACCGGCGCCACCTCCTGGATGTTCGGCGGCCCGAACGTGCGCGTGCGCATCTGGGTCCCGGAGAAGACCTCCCTCGACCTGCGGTCCGGAGGCGGGCCGGTACGGATCGAGGACCTCGTCGGATCGGTGCGCGTGCGGACTCGGGACGCCGGCGCCGAGATCCGGGGCGTCGAAGGGCCGGTGAAGCTGCGCGTGCAGGACGGCGACGCGGAGCTCGAGGAGATCCGCGGCGATCTCGACGTCAGCAGCACCGACGGAGCGATCCACGCGGTGTGGGTTTCCGGCGACGTCGAGGCGCGAACCACCGACGGCGCGATCCGGCTCGAGCACGTGGGCGGCCGGGCCGTCGCCAAGACCCTGGCCGGAGACGTCGAGGTCTCCGGGGTGGGCGGGCCGGTCGAGGCCCGCACCGAGGCGGGGCAGCTCCGAGTCGCCTTCGTCGGCGCCCCGGAAGGCTCGCTCCTGGTGGAGCGCGGGAACATCGACGTCCAGCTCCCGGCGAACGCCGGGGCCGAGCTGGATGCGGCGGTCACCCGCGGCGAGGTGGAGATCGCGGGGGGGCTGATTCCGAACGGAGACGTGGGAGCGAGCCACGCACGGGGCACCCTGGGCACCGGCGGGGGAAGGCTCGTGCTTCGCAGCTCGAGAGGTTGGATCCGCGTGAGCGGACGTTAGGCGAGAGGAAGAAGTGATGAAGAACGAGATGACGACGCTGCTGGCCCTCTTCCTCGCCGGGGCCCTCGCCCTGCCCTACGCCGCCGGAGCGGAGGACCTGGAGGCCACCATCCCCATGGCGCCGGGAGGCAAGCTCAAGATCGACCTGCCGGGCGGCCGCATCGAGGTGGACAGCCACGACGAGCCGATCGTCGAGCTCGACGGCTTCGCGAGCGGACGCTTCCACTTCAGCGTCGATGAGAGCGACGACCAGGTGGTGGTCACCGGTCGCAGCGAGGGCTTCCTGCCCTGGTTCCTCGGGCGGGTCCAGCTCCACGCCCGGGTGCCGACCCGCTTCCACCTGGACCTGGAGACGGCCGGCGGCCGCATCGACATCCAGGACATCGAGGGCGACGTCAAGGCCCACACCAGCGGCGGCCGCATCGAGCTGGAGGAGATCGCTGGCCAGGTCGACGTTCACACCTCCGGTGGACGCATCCAGGCCCAGGAGATCCGCGGCGATCTCGACGCCGAGACCAGCGGCGGCGGGATCCACCTCTCGGAGATCGAAGGGGACGTGGACGTGCGCACCAGCGGGGGGAGCATCCGCGTGCGCGAGGCGACCGGCGAGGTGAAGGCGCGCACCAGCGGCGGCCCCATCGAGGTGCGCTTCCTCGGTGCGCCGGAGGGCGACCTCGAGACCTCCGGCGGCTCGGTCGAGGTGGAGGTTCCCGAGGGTCAGGGCTTCGACCTCCACGCGGAGACCTCCGGCGGTCGGGTCGAGCTCGACCGGGAGCTCCACTTCGACGGCGAGAGCGAGCGCTCCGAGATGGACGGCGAGGTCGACGGCGGGGGCCCGAGCCTCGACGTGAAGACGTCGGGCGGCAACATCCGCATCCGCGTTCGCTAGGGAATCGGCCCCCGGCTACTCGACGCGGGTCTCCGGCTCCTGCGCCGCGCTTCGCGATCCGGCGCCGTGGTTGCGCAGGAGCCACGTCTGCCAGGTGTTGCACTGCCGGGAGCGCGCCCACACCCAGTCCGTACGGGCCTCGCACTCGGCCTCGGACGCAGCGACGCGGCCACCCGGCTCGCAGGCGGCGAGGAACGAGTAGGCCCAGGGATCGAAGGCGTAGTCGCCACACGGGTGCTGCTTCAGCACCGTGTTGGCATCGATCCGGATGTTCCAGTCCCGCGCCCAGGCGGCCCGGAGCTCGTCGAGCGGCGCTTCCGCCGCGGCCGCGGCGGGCAGGGCCAGGACGAGGGTGAGAAGGGGAATGGGTGAAGGGATCGCGGCGCGCACCCCCAGACCCTAGCGCCTCGATCCCGCCGACGGCGGACGGCCTGGGGTACTCTTCGCCGGCGCCCCGGGCGCCAGGGGGAGGGTTTGAGCGCGGCGTCGCAGCACGGCAGGGGAGCGGACGACGAGCGGCTGCCCCTTCGCACGAAGCTCGTCTACGCCACCGGCGACCACTCGGTCAACCTGGCGCTCTTCTCCCTGCTCGCGGTGTTCCCGCCCTTCCTCGTCGAGGAAGCGGGCATGCGGCCGGCTCTCGCGGGCCTGGTTCCGCTGATCGGCCGAATCGTCGATGCGTTCACCGATCCGGCCATGGGCCGCCTCTCCGACCGCACCCCTTGGCGTGCGGGACGTCGCCGGCCCTACCTGCTCATCGGGATGGTGCCCTTCGGCCTGGCCTTCGGTGCGCTCTGGGCGGCCGTGCCGGCCAGCGAAGGCTATGGCGGATTCGCCTACTACGCCTCCGTCTACGTCCTCTTCAGCCTCGCCAGCACCGTCGTCGGCGTCCCCTACCTGTCGCTCATCCCCGAGATGACCCACAGCTACGACGAGCGCACTTCGATGAACGCGGCTCGGGCCGTAGGCGCGATCCTCGGCTCCTTGGCGGCGACGACCCTCCCCCTCATCGCGGCCACCCTTGGCGGAGGCTCCCTCGGCTACCAACGCATGGGAGTGGTAGCCGGCATGTACGTGATGTTGCCATGGGTGTTCGTGTACGCCGTCACGTTCGAGCGACCGCGTCAGGCGACGGGCCCGGCTGCGAGCCTCTGGAGCAACCTGCGCTCCGTCGCGAAGCTGCGCTCCTACCGCCTTCTCGTCGGGCTGTTCCTGCTCGGGCGGATCGCGATCGATCTCACTTCGGCGATGTTCATCCCGTTCTTCACCTACCGGCTGCAGAACCCCGATCTGTTCACGCCGACCCTGGCCATCTTCCTGGGGATGGTGGCCGTCGCTGTGCCGATCTGGTCCGCGATCAGCAGGCGAACCGAGAAGCGGACGATCTTCCTCTTCGGCGTGGTCTGGTGGATCGGCTCCCAGGCGTTCCTGTTCTTCGCGACGCCGGAGTGGCCCGCCTGGGTGGTCTTCGTGGGCGCCGCCTTCGGAGGCGTCGGCTACGCCGCCGCCGACATGATTCCCTGGTCGATGCTGGGAGAGGTGGTGGACGAGGACGAGCTCGAGAGCGGAGAGCGTCGCGAGGGGATCTACTTCGGCCTCTTCACCTTCCTGCGCAAGCTCGGCGGAGCCCTCGGCGTGGCAGGGGCGTACATGGTGCTCGACTGGGCCGGCTACCGCGGCGATCAGCCCGTCGAAGAGGCACCGGTCGGCTGGATCCGCGCCTTCACCGCTGTCGTCCCGGGCGTCTTCGTCCTGCTCGCGGGCTTCGTCGCCCTCCGCTACCCCCTCGATCGCGCTCGCCACGCCCAGATCCTCCACCAGCTCGAGGTGCGCCACCGGGGCTGAGCCGGGCGCGGGGCCCGTTCAGGCGCAGAGCAGGCGGCGGAGCTGGGTCTCGAGCTCGGCGGCGATCTTCTCGGCGTCGCGCTCGCCGCGGTCGACGGCGCGGGCGATCTGCACCTGCATGACCGCCAGGCAGGTGGCGGCGAGGGTTTCGGCGTCGCCCTTGTGGAACAGGCCTTGGTCCATTCCGGCCCGGAGGATGCCGGTCAGGCGCTCGATGCTGGCCTGCCAGCTCTCGCTGCCGACGCCGGCGGTCGGACGCAGGCCCCAGCCCAGGCCCTCCGCCAGGGTGATGCGCAGCCAGGCCTCGTGCTCGAGGAGGAAGGCGGCGTAGCCCCGGGCCATGCTGGCGACCTGGTCGAGGGGGCTCTCGGCGCCGGCCATCGCCTCGCCGACCGCCGCCACGAACTGGCGGCTGCGCTCGGCGTGGATCTCCTGATACAGCTCCTGCTTGCCGGCGAAGGTGGCGTAGACGGTCTTCAGGGAGACTCCGGCCTCCTTCGCGACGTCCTGCATCGTCGCCTGGTCGAAGCCGCGCTCTCCGAAGACGTGCTCCGCCGACTCGAAGATCAGCTCGTGATACATGCGGGCGCGGGCATCCTCGAGACGGCTGGTCGCGGCGGCTCGGGCCATGGGTCCCCCCGGGGTACTGAACGATGGTTCAAAGGATAGCGAATCGACTCTACGAGGCATATTTTTGTTGATCTTTTGATAACTAATGTTACTCTTATGGATAACAGACATTTTCCAAGGCCCCGACCGATCGGCGCGGACCCGGAGGAAGACATGCGACAGCTCGGCGCCCTCGACACCCTGTTCCTCTCCGGTGAGACCCCGGAGACCCCCGGCCACATCGGCGGCCTCTCGGTCCTCGATCCCACGGGCCGGGAGAGCTTCGATTTCGACTACCTCCGCGCCTTCCTCGTGGAGCGCCTCGCCAGCGCGCCAGAGTTCGGCTGGAAGCTCCAGGAGGTGCCCCTCGGCCTGGATCGCCCCTCCTGGGTCGACGATCCCGCCTACACGCCGGAGGACCACGTCCGGCGCCTGGCAGTGCCCGCGCCCGGCGGCACCCGGGAGCTTCTCGACCTGGCCGGCTACCTGTACGCCCGGCCCCTCCCCAAGGACCGCCCGCTCTGGGAGATCTTCGTGCTCGAGGGCCTGCAGGGCGGCCGCGTGGCGCTGCTCTGGAAGGTCCACCACTGCCTGATGGACGGCATGTCCGGGGCGGGCCTGAGCAAGGCGCTCTTCGACCTCGAGGCCGATCCGGCGCCCCGCCCGCAAGCTGCGCTGAAGGACGAGGACCGGGCAGGAGACGAGGACTCCTGGTGGAGCCAGACCGCCCGCGGCGTTCGCAACGCGGTGGAGCGACGCCGGGCCCTGCGCAAGCACGTCGGCGCCTACGCCAAGAGCGCGATCGGCTCCCTCTTCTCCGGCGAGGCCGAGAGCGCACCGGCCGTCCCGCACGTCAGCTTCAACGGCGCGGTCGGCGCCGAGCGCGCCCTGGCCTGGTCGAGCGTCTCGCTCGAGGACGTGAAGAGCTTGAAGACGCAGCTCGGCGTCACCGTGAACGACGTGGTGCTCGCCCTCTCGAGCGCCGCCGTGCGCCGCTACCTGGAGGAACGGGGAGAGCTCCCGGTGGAGAGCCTGTGGGCCTCGGTGCCCGTCTCCCTTCGCGCCGAGGGCGACAAGCAGCTGGGCAACCAGGTCGGCGAGATGAACGTGCTCTGGGCCACGAACGTCGAGGACCCGGTCGAGCGGGTCCAGGCCATTCATGCGAGCACGAGCGAGGCCAAGGCCCGGACGAAGGACGGCGAGCCGAGCATGCTGGTCGCCCTCAGCGAGAGCCTGAGCCCGGCCGTCGCCTCTCTGCTGATGCGGGCCACGAGTGCGTTCCCGGATGCGGTGCCCCTGCCCGGCAACGCCTGCGTCTCCAACGTGCCGCTCTCGCCGAAGCCCTTCTACATCGCCGGTGCCCGGGTCGAGCGGCTGATGCCGATCTCGATGCTCGCGCCCACCCAAGGCCTGAACGTGACGGTGGTCAGCTACTGCCGCGAAATCCAGTTCGGCTTCACCGTCGACGCGGGCCTGGTCCCGGAGCCCTGGGCCCTGGCCGACGGCGTGCCGAAGGCGATGATCGAGCTCCAGGAAGCCGTCGCGAGGCAGGCCGTCGCCTAGGCGAGAGCAGCCCTCGGCCTAGTCAACCGGGCCGCGCCGCCAGGCGGCGCGGCCCTTCCGTGCCCCGAGCAAGAGCCCCAGCACGCCCACCAGCTCCGGGCCGAGGCCGCAACCCACCGGCGGCGGGCGGCTCCCGATCACGAGCGCGGCCACCTGCTCCGTCGTGTGGCTGCGCTCCGGATCGAAGTACCAGTCCTCCTCGATCGCCACGTGGAGCGCATCGTCCTGCACCGCGCCGGCCCCGTAGAGGATGGGCCAACCACCCTCGAGCCCGTCCATCGCTGCAGAGCCGAGGACGGCGACCTGCGCGAGGAGCGAGGGAGAGACCGGCACTACGTAGGGTGGCACGTCGTCCACGCCGCGTACGCTCTCGGTGCTCACACTCGCCCGGTAGGGCCGCCCTTCCATCAGGCCCGCGCCGGCCTCTACCACCACGTAGGCCAGGGTCTCCGGAACACGGCCGGTGGGATCCTCGCCGGTGTGTCGCCCGACGTGGAGATCGGCGGCGGAAGGCGGCTCCTGGGCGGTCGCTCCCCGGGCCCAGAAGGCGGACCACTCGCCGATCGCGCCGGGCAGCCCCCCGCCGCTTCCCGAGATCACCTGCCCGACGACGACGGGCTGGGTGTAGGCCTGAGCGTAGCTGCGAGCCTGACCGACCCAGGACGACGCGTCGTCCTTGCCGGTGAAGCCGTCCAGGCGCACGGCTTCGAGGCGGAAGCCCGGCTCGTCGTACACTCCCGCGCGCATCACCACGCACTGCACCTCCTCCGTGGTCTCCTCACCAGGGAAGGCGCCGAACCACGGACGGCCGAGGCCGACCTCGAAGCCCGTGCCGGAGGCATTGCGCACCCGCGGCACCAGCGGGCCCAGGCCCGCGACGTCGTAGAGCGGCGTGCACACGACGACCATGTCCGGGCCGTAGTCGACGCCGAGCGAGACCGGCGTCCACGAATCGGTATGGGCACTGCCCTGCCAGATGCGCAGCGAGAGCCCGGGCGGCTCCAGCAACACGGACACGCCACTCGCGGCCGCCTGGTCGTTGGCCGGATCATCGTCCGCGACCTGGAGGGTGGCGACGAGATCGTGGGGCCCGGTCTGGGTCGGCGTCCAGGAGAAGTCGAGCTGCGCGCTGGCGCCCGGTGCGAGAGCCGGTGCCGTGAGGGTGGCGCTGGTGGTCTCGGTGACGTCGTCGAGCACGACGTCGATCGCCGGCAGCGGCTCGGTGCCGACGTTGCGCACGACGGCGCTCACGGTCGACGTCTGGTTCACGAGGGCCCAGGACGGAGGGCTCAAGCTCTGGAGCGCGGCGTCGGTCACGGGCCCGGTCGTCCCGCCGTCGTCGATCGTGACGCCGAAGCGATCCAGCACGAAGTCGATCCGGCTGACGATGGTGTCGGTCGCGCTGCCGGCGAAGAGGAGGCCCACCGGACTCCGGACCGCGTCGTCGGTGACCACGAGGGAGCCCGAGTCGCCGCCCGCACTGAAGGCGCCCTGGATCCCGATCTGGTCGGTGAAACGAGCGACCTGCAGGCAGAACTCGTCGTAGCAGACGTCGGTCGTGAGCTGGATGGTGTCGATCGTGTCCTGGGTGAGGCCGGTCGTGCGGCCGTGCTTCTGGACCGGCAGGCCCTGGAGCAGGCCCAGGTCCTCGTCCCCGAAGACCGCCGGATCGCCGTAGGCCGCGTGCAGCAGCGGGCGCGGCGCTCCGTAGCCGGGCGCCGAGCCGAACTCGCCCAGGGGCGTGGCGAAGCCCAGCTCCCCCGGCGTGGACACCGCCAACGCCGCGTCGAAGAGGTTCGTCTGGGTGCAGACCGGGATGATGATGCCGGTGCAGAAGACGATCGGCTCGAAATCGTGAAGGGTTCCGATCGCGTCGCCGGCGGCCACCGAGCCGCCGTCGAAGGTGCCGGGCTGGATGGCCGCGTCACCGATCAGGCCCAGGTTGATGTTCGCGAGCACGTGGTTGTTGCTGAGCGCGAAGACCGAGGCGCCGTCGGTCACCCGGGCGCCGATGGTCCCGGCCGTGATCGCCGGGTGACCGATCGAGACGCCGATCGGCACGGGCAACGGCCAGCGTTCGAGGGTCTGGCAGATGCCGTCACCGCTGGACTCGCAGGTCGCGCCGCGCCGGGCGTGGATCCGCCCGGAGGTGCGCATGCGGAGGGGAACGCCTTCGAGGGCCGCCGGCAGGCCCGCGACGCCGGGGCGGGCGGTGAGCACGCGGATCACCGGCTCGCCATCGGCCCCGAGCGCCGTGCCGACGCCGACCACGTCCCGGTGCGCGAGCAGACCCGCCTCGTGACGGCGTTGCACCGCCGTCGCGGCCCGCACGCGAGCGGCGCGGGCGGCCCGTTCGAGCCCGCGCTCGGCGCCGGGAGGCGCGGCAGCCGCCGGCGGCGCCGCGACGAGGAGAGCGAGAACCAGGAGTCCGAAGCGAACGGTCATCGAGCGCCTCCTCGCGTGTCACTCCGATCCTAGCTCGGCCCGCCTCCCCGTGTTGGGCTAGAGCCGGCCTCAGAAATGTGAAGCGCGTACCGGCCTTCCTCGGAAGAGACAGGCACGCTGGATATTTCTGAGACGGGTTTCTAGCCTGCGCCGACCGATGTCCTTCGACGACGAGCAGCCGGTCGTCCCGGACGGCCTCCAGATCCGCGGGCTGCGCCGGGCGCGCGGCTGGAGCCGCCGGGCCCTGGTCGCCGCGATCTCCGACGCCAGCTTCCGCGAGAGCGGACGCCGGGAGACGATCGCCCCCAACCTGCTGGAGGGCATCGAGGAGATGAACGAGCCCGTCCCCTACTCGGTGCTCTGCCTGATCGCGACGGGCCTGGACCGCAACCCGGTCGAGCTCGTGCTCTCCTGAGGAGCCCGACCCGCAGGGCTTCAGGCGTGGGCGGCCAGCTCGCCCGCCCGTAGCGCGTCGCCGATCGCGGCCTTCACGTTGCCGTGCAGGCCGAAGGAGAGATGGGCGCCCGGGTACCACTCGATGCGCGGGCGGTCCCAGTGCTCCCAGAGGTCGCGCACCTGGTCGGCGGGCACCAGCTGGTCGCAGGTGGCGGCGAAGATCGTGCAGCGCTCCTTCGGCACCACGCGCTCGAGGGCAAGCGGCGCGGCGGGGGTCATGGCCTCCTGCAGCTCGGCCTGGGTCAGCCCTGCGGCTTCCACGGATCGAATCAGCAGCGGCGGACCGTGTCGCCAGACGAGCCGCGAGTAGTCGGCGGCGGGAATGCCGGGCAGGACGCAGGCCAGGTCGGGTTCGAGGCCCGCGAGCATCGCCGTGTGATAGCCGCCGAGGGAGAGGCCATACACACCGATGCGTTCTCCGCCCCGCTGGCGGATCCAGCCCAGCATTCGCCGGATGTCCCACGTGGCCTGGGAGACGGCGTGCACCGCGTCCATGGCATTGCCGGTGAAGAACCCGTCGCCGGAGATGCGCCCGATCTTGCGGGGCCCGTGGAGCGGCAGCACCGGCAGCAGCACGTTCATGCCGAGCTGGTGGTGGAGCTCGGCGGCCCGGAAGGCTCCGAGATCGACCAGGGGAGCACCCATCTGGTAGCCGTGGATGCACACCAGCCACGGCCGGTTCGGCGTGTCGTGCTCGAGCAGCCAGGCGTGGGCGGTTCGGTTCGGCGCGTAGGAGAGCCAGCGGTCGCGGCCGGGCTCGTCCGGGGGCTCGTAGCCGCTCTCGAAGCGCAGGTGACGGAAGTCGACGCCGCCCGCTCGTCCCGCCGTGAGCGTGGGATCCTCGAGAGGCGGGGGCGCCACGTGGTAGGACGCGGGCTTCTCCAGCACCCCCCGCTCGGCGAAGAGCGCGCGAGCCTCGGTCACCTCCCGGGCGATCTCCGCCATCTCGCTGCGATCCGGGATCTGCAGGGTCGACGCCATGAAGCTCAGGATCGCGTCGTCCCCGGCCACCTCGGCGGCCTTGCGCCAGGTGAGCGGGGAGTCGGGCACGTCGACGACGCCCGGGGTCATCGCGGCGGTGAGGTGGCCGGCCGCCACCACGGAGAAGGCGGAGAGCCCGGTCAGCACGAGGCCCGCCCACGGGCCCAGGGCGAAGAGCGCGCCGACGCCGAGGAGCGTTCCGATCAGGCCGCCCAGCGCCATGAAGTGGTGGAGCCGCAGGTCGCCGGGGATGAGCAGCGCGGGCACCCCCGTTCCGAGCAGGAGCAGGCCGGGGACGAGGCAGACCGCGAAGCCCAGCCAGCCGGCGTCGAAGCCGTAGGACAGCCACAGGAGGCCGGCCAGGATGGCGGGCCAGGTCTCCTTGGGGCCGCGGAGCGAGGCGCGGGCGTCGTCCTCCGGGTGGATCGTGCTCGGCGAGTGGGTCATGGTCCCTCCTCGGATCGCGGCCTTCCGCCGGGGCGGCGGGCCGGAAGTCGGGCGGCCGGAAGTTACCGACCGCTCCGACCGCGCGCCGCGCCGATGAGAGGAGAACCCGTGAGAAGGCTCGACATCCTGGCCGTGCTCCTGCTGGGCTCGATGGCGGGGCCGGCTCCGGCGGAGGAGACCCGTCTCGAGACCGCCCTGGAGCGAGACGTCACCTCGGTCACCGAGCAGGTGGTGGCCTGGCGGCGCGACTTCCACGCTCATCCGGAGCTCTCGAACCGCGAGACGCGCACGGCGGGCGTGGTCGCGTCGGTGCTCGAGGAGCTGGGCCTCGAGGTGCGCCGGGACGTCGCCCACACGGGTGTGATCGGCGTGCTCCGCGGGGGCGGCGGCCCGGGCCCGACCATCGCCCTGCGCGCCGACATGGACGCCCTGCCGGTGACCGAGGCCACCGGCCTGCCCTTCGCCTCGACGGTGCGCACGACCTACCTGGGACGCGACGTGGGCGTGATGCACGCCTGCGGCCACGACGCCCACACCGCCATCCTACTCGGCGCCGCCCGGGTGCTGGCCGGCCGCCGCGCCGAGCTGCCGGGCACCGTGCTCTTCCTGTTCCAACCGGCGGAGGAAGGCGCCCCGCCCGGCGAGCAGGGCGGCGCCCGTCTCATGCTCGAGGAAGGCGCCTTCGCCGACCCGAAGCCCGACGCGGTGCTGGGGCTCCACGTGGTGCCCCAGTACGAGGCCGGCCAGATCGCGCTGGTGTCCGGCGGCGCCATGGCGGGCTCGGACCGCCTCCGCATCGTCGTGAAGGGCCGCCAGACCCACGCCGCCTACCCGTGGCTGGGCGTCGACCCCATCGCCGCGGCCTCGCGCATCGTGCTGGCACTCCAGGCGATTCCCGGCCGGCGCGTCGACGCCCGCCTTCCCTCGATCGTCTCGATCGGAGCGGTCCACGGCGGCGTCCGCGGCAACATCATTCCAGACGAAGTCGAGCTGCTCGGGACGATCCGTCACACGGATCCGCCCATGCAGGAGCGGCTCCATGCCCTGGTCCGGGAGACCGCCGTGAGTGCCGCGGAGAGCGCCGGCGCCGAGGCCGTGGTGGAGATCGGCGTCGGCTATCCGGTCACCTTCAACGACCCGGCCCTCAGCGATCGGGTGCGACCCGCCCTCCTGCGCGCGGCGGGACCGGGCGGCCTGGTGCGCGGCCTGCTGCGCACCGGAGCCGAGGACTTCTCGTTCTTCGCCCGGGAGGTGCCCGGCGTCTACTACTGGCTCGGCATCCGAGAGCCCGGGGTCGCGGAGCGGGACGCGGCGCCGAACCACTCGCCCCACTTCGTGGTCGACGAGAGCGCCCTTCCCCTCGGCGTGAAGGCGATGGTGGCGACGACCGCCGATCTGCTGCTCCACGGAACCGGCGCCTCGGCTTCGCGGTAAGCTGGCCGCATGGTCGAGCTGCCCGTCCCTCCGGAGCCGCGATGGCCGGCGGGTTCGGGACCGCACGACGGCCGGGTGACCTTCCTGATCGAGCCGGCCGGCCGTCTCGAGGAGCGCCTGCTCCGCGAGTGGATCGAGGAATCGCGGCCCGACGAGGTGGCGCCCAGCCAGGTGGAGGTCTTGCGCATCCCTTCGCCGCGCCGCGCCCTCGGCCGGGTGGACCCGGGCCTCGAGCCCAGCCTGGCGGCCGGCGACGACCCCCTGATGGCTCCGTTGCGGGTCGCCTGGTTTCCGGAGACCCGGGACGGGCGGCGCAGCGCGCGCCTCTCCGACCTGCTCAAGCTGGGCGATCCCCGGGACCCCAACTTCCTGCGCGCGCGATGGGTCCGGCGCAGGGCACCGGAACGCTGCCGGATCATCGCCGGCCAGCCGGCCCGTGCCTCGGAGCTTCGGGAGCGCTGGCGACGCGCGGCGGGTACCGACACCGGCGCGACGGTCGGGCTCGCCGATTTCGTGGCCCGCCAGGCCGCCCTTGCCCTCGAGCGGGCCGAGCGCGGCGCCCGCGGCGCCCGCTACAAGGTCCCGCGCTTCGTGCGCGACGAGCTGCTCGCGCGCCCGGCCTTCCGAGGCGAGCTCGCGCGGCTGGCCCGGGACCTGGGCGAGAGCGAGGCCCGGGTCGGCAAGCGCGCCGCCCGCTACTTGAAGGAGATCGCGGCGAGCCACAGCCCCTTCGTGATCGACCTGGTGGTGCAGCTCTGGGTCTTCATGTACTCGCGGGGCTACGACAGCGAGCTGCACCACGTTCCGGCCGAGCTCGAGGAGCTTCGAGAGCGCCTGCAGCAGCACCCCGTGGTCTTCCTCCCGACCCACAAGTCCAACCTGGACCACGGCGCACTCCAGGTGCTGCTCCACGAGAGCGGGCTGCCGCCGAACCACACGGCCGGCGGCATCAACATGAACTTCTTCCCGCTGGGCCCACTCGTGCGGCGTGCGGGGATCTTCTTCATCCGCCGCAGCTTCAAGGACAACCCGGTCTACAAGGTCGTGCTGCGCCACTACGTCGACTACCTGGTCGAGAAGCGCTTCTCCCTCGAGTGGTACATCGAGGGCGGGCGCTCCCGCTCGGGGAAGCTGCTGCCGCCGCGCTTCGGCCTGCTGGCCTACGTCGTGGACGCCTACCGGCGCGGCTGCAGCGACGACGTTCACCTGGTGCCGGTCTCCATCACCTACGACCAGATCTCCGACGTAGGCGACTACGCGAAGGAGGCCCGGGGCGGCGCCAAGGAGCGCGAGAGCTTTCTCTGGTTCCTCCGGATCCTGCGCCGCATGCCGCGGCGCCTGGGCAAGATCGCGATCCGCTTCGGCGAGCCGGTCTCCCTGGCCGCCACCCTGGGCCCGCCGGACCCGGAGGCGGAGCCGGACCCGGACGAGGAGAACCTGCAGCTCCAGAAGCTCGCCTTCGAGGTGTGCGTCCGGATCAACCGCGCCACGCCGATCACGCCCATCTCGCTCGTGTGTCTCGCCATGCTCGGCCGCGGCGATCGCGCGCTCTCCGCGGAGGAGATGGTCGCCGCCCTGGCCAACCTGGTCGGCTACGTCGAGCGCCGCGGCCTCGAGACGACGGAGCGCCTCGACCTCGGGAGCGAGAAGGGCGTCGCCGCCACCCTCGAGGAGCTCACCGCCGCCGGCCTCCTCGAGCGCTACGACGCTGGGCCGGAAGCGGTCTACCGCATCCGCGAGAACCAGCACCTCTCCGCCGCCTACTATCGCAACTCCGTCATTCACTACTTCGTGAACGGCGCAATCGGCGAGCTGGCACTCCTCCGGGCCGCCGAAGCCGAGGACGGCGACCCCGCCCGGGCCTTCTGGGACGAGGCCATGGAGCTTCGCGACCTGCTCAAGTTCGAGTTCTTCTTCGCGGAGAAGGAGGTCTTCCGAAAGGAGCTGCGGGAGGAGCTGGCGCTCCACGATCCGGAGTGGGAGGACGCCCTGGGCGACGGGCCCGAAGCGATCGGTGAGCTGATCCAGGGGATCCGGCCGTTCAGCGCCCACCGCGTCCTGCGCCCCTTCCTGGAGGCCTACCGGGTGGTGGCCGACGTGCTCGGCCGCAGCGACGCCGACGTGCCCCTGGACGAGCCCGCCTTCCTCGACGCCTGCCTCGCCCTGGGCGGCCAGTACGCCCTGCAGCGCCACGTGAAGAGCCAGGAGTCGAACTCCAAGGTGCTCTTCGCCACGGCGCTCAAGCTGGCGCGGAACCGGGGGCTGCTCGACCCCTCACCGGACCTGCTCGAGCGCCGCCGGGCCTTCGCGGACGAGATCCAGGCGGCGATCCGTCGGGTGGACGGGGTGGAGGCGTTGGTGCGGGCGCGCCGCGCCGGGCTGTTCGACTAGCCACCGAAGGAGGCCGCCCACTCGGAGCGGCTGCACACGCGCGGGGCCTCGGGGGGCGCCACCGCGGGGGTACGCCGGGAGGCGTGCCAAGCGCGGAGCCCTTTCCACCACGGTGCCATCGGGACGACGTGGAAGCCGCGCCGCATCCAGCGAAGCCCGTGGCGAGCGGCCGCTTCGGGCGGGACGCCTGGCACCGCCATGAGGATCCGGAGCTGGACGCGCGGATCGCGCAGGTAGTGGCGAAGCGCCGCGTCCGGGCGCGTGCGCAGGCACCAGACCTCCGGCGGCAGGAGCCTCTCCCGGGTCGCGCGGGCCAGCGCCTCGATCTCCGGAGACGGATCCGCGTCCGGATCGAGCAGCAGGAGGACCTCGGCGTCGGCAGGCTCCCCGCCCTGCGCGACGCCCTGCCCCCGGAGCCCGGCGAGCAGTGCCCGTGCGAGCTCTCCGCCCTCTCCCCGAGTGACCAGCCGGCGCCCCGCCGGCGGAATGCCGCCCCCCACGAGCCAGTCGACGAGCTTCGTGTAGCTGCTGTAGTGGGCGTCGGGGTGGACGTGGTGCAGGGCGTGGTAGGGCGGCAGGGGCTGGAGACCCGGCGGGTGGGCGTCGAGCAGCGCGATCGGACGGTGGTTCGGATCGAGGCCCCGACACGAGAGGATGTAGAGGAAGATCGCCGCCTGAAGCACCAGAAGCACCGTCACCCACGGCCCGGGCAGCAGCAGCGCGACGACGCCGGTGAAGGCGAGCTGGGTCAGGAACTCGGGCACGATGTGGCAGAAGACGTTCGCGAGCTGCCACTCCATGCGCGGCTGGAGGTCCGCGCCGATCCACTCGTGATGCACAGCATGGGGCCACGCGAGCGCCCGCAACCATCGGGACCGCGAGCGCAGCATCACGTGCAGGAGCCAGTGCACCCCGTCGAAGACCCACGCACCGACCAGCCACAGCAGGGGCCCGAGGAGCAGCGCCCCGACCCAGACGTCCATGGATGGAGGATAGGCCGCCTAGCCTCGATCCGGCATGGAGAGGAATGCCCGGGCCAGCCTACGAGCCGCCGATCATGCCCCGGACGAGAGCGAAGCTGTCCGCCGCGGAGTAGACCAGCACGACCAGCAGCAGCACCGGAACGACGAAGCGGAGCATGAAGAGCCAGAGCCGCAGGGCGGCGCGCTCCCCACCGCCGACGGACGCCTCTTCCACCGCCCGCTCGCCGAGCTGCCAGCCCGCGAAGAGGGAGAGCATCAGACCGCCGAGCACCAGCAGCAGGTTGCCGCCGACCTGGTCCATCAGGCCCAGGACGTCGAGGCTCAGGGCGGACGGGATCCCCAGCAGCGCGATGGCAGCGCCACACCCCCAGGCGGCGCGGCGCCGCGCCCAGCCGAGGCCGTCGATGGCCGAGGAGACGACCACCTCGAGGAGGGAAATCGCAGAGGTGAGGCCACCGACCACGAGGGCCGCCATGAAGAGCGATCCGACCACCCGACCCGGGCCGCCCATCTCCGCGAAGGCCTTGGGCAGCGTCACGAAGAGCGCTCCCAGGGTGCTCGCTCCTACCTCCTCCTGCACGCCGAAGGCGAAGACGAAAGGAAACACGACCATGCCCGCGACGAAGGCGACGCCGAAGTCGGAGACGGCCACGAGCAGCGCCTCGCGCGGCAGGTCGCGCTCGCGGGAGAGGTAGCTCGCGTAGGTGAGGATCGCGCCCATGCCGAGGCTCAGACTGAAGAAGGCCTGGCCTGCGGCGTCCTTCATCACGTCGAAGTTCAGGACCTCGCTGAAGTCGGTGGTGAAGTAGTAGCGGTAGCCCTCGCCCGCCCCGTCGAGGGTGGCGGCGTAGGCGGCCAATCCGAGGACGAGGACGCCGAGCAGCGGCATCAGTGCCAGGGACGCCCGCTCGATGCCCGAGGTGATCCCGCCGGAGACCACCACGATCGTGAGCAGCATGAACGCCAGGTGCCAGGCGACGGCCGGCCCACCGGACGCGATCGCGCCGAAATGGGCGCCGGCGTCGTCGGGAAAGCCGCTCAGAACGGCTTCGGCCACGTAGCGGACGGTCCAGCCGGCGATCACGCTGTAGTAGGCGAGGATCACGAAGCCGGCGAGCACGAACAGCCCGCCCAGCCACTTCCAGGCGTCGCCACCGTAGTGGACCAGGGCCTGGATCGGGCTCCTCTGCGCGCCGCGGCCCAGGGTGAGCTCGGCGAGCATGACCGGCAGGCCCACCAGGGCGGTGAGCGCGACGTAGAGGAACACGAAGGCGGCGCCGCCGTTCTCGGCGGCCATGTAGGAGAACCTCCACATGTTGCCGAGGCCGACGGCAGAGCCCACCGCGGCGAGGGTGAAGCCGAAGCCCGCGGACCAGTGCTCGCGCGTTCCGTTCGTCATGGCGATCGTTATACCCCTCGGCCGACCGCCGCCGCCAGTTCAGCGCTCCGCCTCCAGCAACACCGTCGTGAAGGCGAAGTCGTGGGGACCGGGGTCGCCGATGCGGAGGAAGGCCCTCGCCGCGTCCGGCGCCCCTTCCAGCAGCGAGCGCAGCACACAGGCCTCGCGCGCGGGCGTCTGCATGCGCCGGATCCACGCCTCGAAGTCGATGAAGCAAGGCCAGCGGCCGCGGGGGCGGGGCTGTAGGCCGGCGTCGGCCATCATCCCCATCCACTCCTCGGCGGTGTGGTCGCGCACGTGGGAGGGATCGCGCACCAGCTCGATGGCCTGGACGAAGGTATCGACGGCCGGCTCGTCGCTGCTGACGATGTCGGCCAGGAGGATCGCGCCGCCGGGCCGACAGACCCGTGCCATCTCCGCGACGGCACGCGCCGGATGCGGGTAGTGATGGGCGCTGTAGCGGGAGGTGACGACGTCGAAGGCGGCGTCGGGGAAGGGCAGGGCCTCGACGTCGCCGCGCTGGAAACGCACGGACAGCGAGCGCTCCCGGGCGAGCGCGCGGCCCTGGACGAGCATCTCCTCGGTGAGATCGAGGGCGGTCACCTCGAGACCCCGGGCGGCCAGGGCTAGGGCCGTGTGGCCAGCGCCGCAGCCCACGTCGAGGGCCCGCACGGCGCCGCGGGCTGTGGCGCGCGCCACCAGGGCTTCGAGGTCCGGACCGGTCGCGTGAACGTGGCTGGCGGCGTAGTTCGACGCGACGGCCCCGAACTGGCGCTGCACGGCAGCTTTCTCGTCGGCGGGTCGGGTGGGCGCCATGGCTTCCTCCAGTCGGTCGCGCGGGATCAATTGAGTTGATCTAACTATTAACTCAAGTTAATTTTCTGAGCCATGGCCACCTCCCGCGACCGGTTGATCCTGAGCCTGCAGGAGCTGGCGGACCTGTTCGCCCGCCGGCGGGCCCAGCTGGCCGGCGGTGCCGGGCTGCGGGAGAGCGAGTGGCGCCTGCTCGAAGAGGTCGCCCAGGAGGACTTCCTGCCTTCGCTCTTCGCCCGCGAGCGGGCGTGCACCGCGGCGGCGGTCTCCAAGACCCTGCGTGCCCTTCAGGAGGCCGGGCTGGTGACGGCCCGCATCGACCCGGAGGACGGGCGCCAGCGCCGCTATGGGCTCACCGCCGCGGGCCGGAGGCGACTCGCCGCCCTGGCTCGCGCCCGCAGCGAGGCCCTGGCGACCGTCTGGGACGACCTGCCGGAGCGCGAGCTCGCGCGCGTCGCGAGCTTCGCCGACGAGCTGGCACTGCGCCTGCGGCGCTACGCGGACGAGAGGGAGCCCCGAACGAAGAGAGCCCGGCCAGCAGCGCGCTGACCGGGCTCCCGGAGAGAAGGAAGGAGCTTCAGGCCTTCGGACGGCGCCTCAGGTAGGAGAGTCCGAGCAGTCCGGTCGCCATCATCAGGAGGGTGCCGGGCTCGGGAACGCCGTGGGGATCGGCGCCGAGAAGCGCGTCGGCGAAGTAATCGCCGGGATCGACGTCGCCCTGCGAGCCGAACACCTGCTGGAACACGTTGGCGGCCTGGGTGGTCCAGATCAGCTCGAAGGTTCCGTCGGGACGCTGGAAGAGGTCGAAGACGTCGATGTGTGCGCCGAACACCGGAGCGCCGTCCACCAGCGCACCGACGAAGCCGTGGGCCGTGTGGGTGTTCCAATCGAAGCTCAGGCCCTCGACCACGTAGCGCGTCGACCGCGGACCCGCGGTGAACTCGATGCGCGCCTTGTCGTGCATCACCACACCAGGGGCGATGCCGCTCACGCCGAGCAGCAGCTCACCGACGGGGCCGATACTGCCGTCGCCGGTGACGTCGATCATGATGCCGTCGGCAGCCAGGGTGTCCTGGACCACCGTGATCTCGCTGATCGGTGCAGCTGCTCCAGGCAGCGCCGCACCGAACAACAGCACCAGACTTGCGAAGATCACACCGACTCGTCCTAGATTTCGCACGCTCAACTCCTCCAGGGACTCGGGCCCTCGGATGTACGTGGTCCGGCGGCGCAGCTTGTGTCATGGAAATCCCCTCATATCCGGCGGAATGCGAGCGATCCCTGCCGATCGGTCGGCTCCTGGGGCCTCGTGGGCACAACCCCGCAGAAACATTCGGGGTTTCCCACCGAACCCCCACGGGGACAGATCGGCGGAGCTATGCTCCGCGCCGATCTCGAGGGTGGGGAGCCATGCCGGCCAGAAAGAGCGGGGGCAGGAGGAAGCGGGCGGTCCGGCTCTCGCCCCACGTGCGGCCGACCGAGGTCGATCTCCACGTCGAGGTGGATCCCTGCCAGGGGGACGCTTTCGAGGGCGAGGTCTGCCACCGGCTGCGCCTCGACCGGCGCACGCGGAGCATCGAGCTGCACGCCGACGACCTGCGGACGAGTCGCGTGCGGGTGGAGGCGAGCGGGCGTCGCGTCGCCGCCAGGCTCGAGCGACGACCGGAGCGCGAGACCGTGGTGGCCCAGCTCGCCGAGCCGCTGCCTCCCGGCGAAGCGACTCTCACCCTCGGCTTCCGCGGCAAGCTGCGCAGCGATCTCCGCGGGCTCTACGGCGCCGGCTCCGACGAGCAGCGCTACGCCTTCACGCAGCTCGAAGCGGCGGACGCGCGCCGCTTCTTCCCCTGCTTCGACGAGCCGTCCTTCAAGGCGCGCTTCCGGATCTCCGTCACCACCGGCAGCGGCAACACCGTGCTGTCGAACGGGCCGGCCGAGAAGACCGAGCCCCTCGGCGGCGGCCGCAAGACGGTGCACTTCGAGCGGACACCACCGCTCTCCACCTATCTGCTGGCACTAGCGGTGGGCGATCTCGAGGTGTCACCACCGACGCGCTGCGGCGACACCGAGATCCGGGTGTGGCACGTGCCGGGCAAGGGCGGGCTCACCGACTTCGCCCTGGAGGCGGCCCGGGAGACCCTCTCGCGACTCGAGGCCTACTTCGACCTGCCCTACCCCTACGCCAAGCTCGACCTGGTCGCGGTTCCCGACTTCGAGGCCGGCGCCATGGAGAACGCGGGCGCGGTGTTCTTCCGGGAGACCCTGCTGCTCGTCGACCCGGCGACGGTGACGTTGCACGAGAAGAAGCGCGTCGCCGAGGTGATCTGTCACGAGCTGGCGCACATGTGGTACGGCGACCTGGTCACGATGGCCTGGTGGGACGACCTCTGGCTGAACGAGGCCTTCGCCACCTGGATGGCCTTCCACGTCGTCGACTCCTGGAAGCCCGAGTGGAAGATGTGGAACGACTTCCAGCACTACCGCTCCGCGGCCCTCGGGATGGACGCGCTCGCCGAGACCCATCCCATCTACACGAAGGTGCGCACGCCGGAGGAAGCCACCGAGAACTTCGACCTCATCACCTACGAGAAGGGCGCGTCGGTGGTGCGCATGATCGAGCGTTACCTCGGAGCCGAGGCCTTCCGCGCCGGCGTACGCGGCTACATCCGCGAGCACGGCGAGGGCAACACCGTCGCCGCCGACCTGTGGAACGCGCTCTCGGAGGCGAGCGGCCAGGAAGTGGAGCCGATCGTGCGGGCCTGGATCGAGCAGGCGGGCTTCCCCCTGCTGCGTTTGAAGCGGGTGGAGGCGGGGCTACAGCTGCGCCAGCAGCGCTTCGAGCCGGCGCCCACCAGGGGGCGGCGGGACGTGTCGCGGGATCCGGCGAGCTGGCCGATTCCCTGGGTCGGCCGCGTCGGCACGGGCCGAGAGCGCAGCCGCACCGTCCGGCACCTCGTCACCGGGAAGCGCTGTGTCGTGCCGCTGCCGGTGGCCCAGCCGCGCTTCGTGTACGGGAACGCCGACGAGGGGGGCTTCTTCCGGCCGCTGCACGATCCGGACGAGCTCCGGGCGCTGGCCGGCTCGCGGGGGGCGCTCTCGGCCGTCGAGCGGATGGGGCTGCTCGGTCACGCGGCGGCGGCGGTTCGGAACGGACACGCCGAGGTCGGACCGCTCCTCGACCTGCTCCTGGCCTTCCGCGACGAGGCGGACCCGGACGTGCTGCTCGCCGCAGCGGGCCCCCTGGACGACCTGATCGAGACGGCCCACCGCGGCGTCGGTGAGGCCGCCGAGCAGGCGCTCCAGGATGCCGTCGCGGAGGCCTTCGGGCCGGCCCTCGACGCCTGCGGCCTCGAAGATCGTCCCGGCGAGAGCGATGACGAGCGGCTGCGCCGGGCGGCCCTGCTCGGCCTGGTGGGACAGCTGGCGGAACGCGAGGAGACGGTCCTGCAGGCGGGGCGACTCTGCGACGCCTACCTGGACGATCGGAGCGCCGTCGACCCGAACCTGGCGGATCGCATCGCCTCCCTCGGCGCGGCCCGCGGTGACGAGCGCCGCTACGCGCGCTTCCTCGCCGAGGCGGCGAGCTCCGCCACGCCCCAGGAGCGACGACGCTTCCTGATGGGGCTCGGCGGCTTCCGCGAGCCGGCCCTGGTGCAGCGCACCCTCGAGCTGTGCCTGACCGAGACGGTGAAGACCCAGGACGTCGCGATCCTGCTGACGCGGATGCTCGGCTCCCGACAGGCCCGGGAGGCCACCTGGGCCTTCATGAAGCGACGCTGGCGCCGACTCGCCCGGCGCATGCCGCCGATGATGGTGACCCGGCCGATCGAGGCGACGCCGGCCCTGGGCGGCCGTCGCTACCGGCGGGAGGTCGCCAGCTTCTTCCGCGAGCATCCCGTAGCGACGGGCCAACGGGCCGTGAAGCAGGCCCTGGAGCAGTTCGACCTCGACCTGGCGTTCGACGCGCGGGTGGCTGCCCCCCTCGAGCGCTGGCTCCGGGAGCGCGACGTCTAGCCGGCGAGCTCGATTTTCGCTTTACTTTTGCTCCATGCGGGGCCGAGGCGCAGCGACGAATCCGCCGAACCGCTTCGAGCGGCTGCACTACGTGCCGGGCCCGGGCCGTGCCGACGAGGAGATCGATCCGGGCACGGTGTTGATCCGCGATGCGACCCGCAACGTCCTCTCGACGAACACGAGCCCGGACGTCGGCTTCACCACCAGCGTGAACCCTTACCGGGGCTGCATACACGGGTGCGCCTATTGCTATGCGCGGCCGAACCACGAGTACCTCGGCTTCTCCGCGGGCCTCGACTTCGAGACCCGCATCCTGGTGAAGGAACGGGCGCCGGAGCTCCTGCGCAGCCGCCTCTCGTTGCCGAGCTGGAAGCCCCAGGTGATCGCCTTCTCGGGAGTCACCGACGCCTATCAACCGGCGGAGCGGAGGCTCGAGATCACCCGACGCTGCCTCCGCGTGCTGGTCGATTTCCGCAACCCGGTGGGGATCGTCACGAAGAACTGGCTCGTCACCCGCGATGCCGACCTGCTGTCCGAGCTCGCGAAGCGGGGGGCAGCCTCCGTCGTGCTCTCGATCACCAGCCTCGACCCGCGGCTGCAGAGCAAGCTCGAGCCGAAGGCCTCACGGCCGAGCAAGCGCCTCGCCGCCATCAGGCGCCTGGCGGAGGCGGGCGTGCCGGTCGGCGTGAACGTGGCGCCGGTGATCCCCGGACTGACGGACCACGAGATCCCCGCCATCGTCGGGGCCGCCGCCGACGCAGGCGCCAGCTTCGCGGGCACGATCCTGCTGCGCTTGCCCCACGGCGTGAAGGATCTGTTCGCCGAGTGGCTGGATCGGCACGCTCCCGACCGCAAGCAGAAGGTCCTGAACCGCCTGCGCGCGATGCGCGGCGGCAAGCTGTACGAGGCGAGCTTCGCCACGCGCGGCCGCGGCTCCGGCCTTTTTGCGGACCAGTACCGAGAGCTCTTCGAGCTCGCCTGCCGCCGCCACCACCTCGCCCGCCAAGGCCCCGAACTCTCCACCGCCCACTTCCGCAAGAGTGGCGCCACCGAGCAGCTCGATCTCTTCAGCTAGGAAACGTGGTCGTGGCCGTGAGGGCGGGCGGTGAAGGCTTCGACGCGCTGGTCCAGCTCGGAGGGCGCGCAGAGGTGGCGCTCGGCGAGGAGGGACTCGAGGGCGGTCATCCAGCAGCGGTAGTAGGGGTAGGGCTCGCTGGTCTCGCGGCGCTCCCAGTCGGCGATCGCGGCGATCAGGCGCTGCTGGAACTCGGGCCAGGGGAAGACGCCCTGCTCGTGGAGCGCCATCGTCACGCCGAACAGGCGGCTCTCCCAGGGAGCCTCGAACACGAGCTCGCCGTTGGCGCGGGGCGGTGCACCCGGGCCGTCGACGGGAAGGAGCGAATCGGACCGGGTCACGCCGGCGCCTCCGGCAGCGCGACGCCGATCATCGCGTCCCGGGTGACGAGGGCGGCGAGGGCCTCCTCGTCGAGCCCCTCGCTGCCGGCGGGCCGCTCGGGCAGCACCAGATAGCGGATCTCCGCGCTCGAGTCCCACACCCGGATCTCCACGTCCGCGGGCACCTCGAGGCCCATCTCCGCGAGCACCACCCGCGGCTCGCGCACCACCCGGGACCGGTACGCCGGCGCCTTGTACCAGGCCGGCGGCAGCCCGAGGACCGGCCACGGGTAGCAGGAGCACAGGGTGCACACGACGACGTTGTGCACGCCCGGCTCGTTGGGCACGACCACGAGGTGCTCGCCCTGGGGTCCGCCCAGGCCCAGCTCGGCCACGGCGGCGGTGCCGTCCGCGAGCAGGCGCTCCCGGTAGGCGGGATCGCACCAGGCCCGCGCCACGACGCGCGCTCCGTTCATCGGGCCCACATCCTGCTCGTAGTAACGAATCAGCCCGTCCACGGCCTCGCTCGTCACGAGCCCGCGCTCGACGAGCAGGGATTCCAGGGCCTCGGTACGCAGGGCGGGATCGTCGCTCATGCCGGCTCCAGGTAGTCCTCGAAGAGATCGACGTGCACCGCGACACCGGGCTCGGCGCCCTCTCCGTAGAGCTCCGCCGAGTCGAAGCGCACCGCATAGCAATGTTGGGGGCGCTCCCCTCCGCCGTGGGCGTGGCTGTCCGGGAACACCCAGGCGGGATGGACCCGCGCGACCGTGCCCCGATGCGCCCGCGCGTAGGAAGGCAGGCGCGTGTGCCCCGGCGGCTGATGGTTGCGCGTCCGCACCGCGTCCCCGGCAACGAAGCGCGGCGCGCGGCCGATCTCGCGCAGGGCGCGTGCGTTCTCATAGCGGCCCGGCTCGAGCCCCTGTTCGCGGACCAGGGACTCGACGGCCAGGAGCCAACGCCCGTAGTAGCCCGCCGTCAGGTAGCGGACCGGATCCAGTCGCTCGATCGCGTGGCGGAAGGCGTCCACGTTCCAACAGCCCGCGGCGAGCAGGAGGGACGCCAGGGCGTTGACCCGGCCCTCCCAGGCCTCGTGGAAGGGCGCGTAGCGCAGGTCCTCCGGGCCGCGGGCGACGGCCCCGAAGCCCTCCCGGCCGCCCAGGTCGTGGATGCCGTTCACGAGTGAAGGCTACCACGGCCGGCGTCGCTACCCTGCGCGCGATGCGCGGGGAAGAGGAGCTCGAGCGCCTGCTGCGCCGGATCGACGGCCGCGGCTACAAGGCCTACAAGGAGCTCCAGCGCGAGTGCTTCGCCCTCCAGGGCTTCGAGCTGTTCGTCGACCACGTGCAGGGCGACCCCTTCGCCGCGCCCTCCCGCATGCGCCTGCGCGTGCCGATGGAGACGGCCGGTGTTCCCGGCGACCTCTTCGCTGATGCGGTGCGTCGCACGGCCTTCGAGGATTTCGTCGCCCGCGCGGTGGCCGGCGCCATCCGGCGCGAGACCCGCGGGCAGCGCGGCTCCGGCAAGAGCGGTCGCGTGCAGATCGACGCCGGGGGCCAGCAGATGCTGGAGCGCAGCGCCGTCTCGGTGACCGGGCGCTTCCTCGAGGCGCGCCTCGAGGTGGGGCTGCCCGCCGCCGGCCGGCGCGTCCTCGGCCGCGAGGCCGAGGCGCTGCTGCTGGACGAGCTGCCGGCCGTCGCCCTGGCGGCGCTGGTCATGCCGGCACTCTCGGAGGAGGCGGCACGCCGCCACGTCGAGTGCGCCGAGGACCATGCCTCCCTCCAGTCCCAGCTCGAGGGCCTGGGGCTCGTCGCCTTCGTCGCCGACGGTGCCGTCCTGCCCCGGGAGAGCGGCGCCAGCGACCGTCCACCTCGAACCGAAGCGGTGCCCTTCGCGGCGCCCGACGCCCTCGCCCGCGAGGTCGAGCTCCCCCACGCCGGGCGGATCCGTGGCCTCGGCGTTCCCGCCGGCGTCACGCTGATCGTCGGCGGCGGCTACCACGGCAAGTCGACCCTGCTTCGCGCCCTCGAGCGGGCCGTGCACCCCCACGTGCCGGGCGACGGACGCGAGCAGGTCGCGACCCGTCTCTCGGCGGTGAAGATCCGCGCCGAGGACGGCCGCCGGGTAACCGGCTGCGACATCCACGCCTTCATCGACGACCTGCCGAAAGGCCTCGGCCCCTCCCCCTCCACCCGCTGCTTCGAGAGCGACGACGCCAGCGGCAGCACCAGCCAGGCCGCCAACATCGTCGAGGCCCTCGAGGCCGGAAGCCGCCTCCTGCTCCTGGACGAGGACACCTCCGCCACCAACTTCATGGTGCGCGACGCGCGCATGCAGGCCCTCGTCCACCCGGAGCACGAGCCCATCACGCCCTTCGTCGACCGGGTGCGCGAGCTCCACGACCGCCTGGGCGTCTCGAGCGTCCTGGTGATGGGCGGCTCCGGCGACTACTTCGCCGCCGCCGACACCGTGATCGAGATGCGCGCCTACGTCCCTCGCGACGCCACGGCAGAGGCGAAGCGCATCGCGGCGGAGTCGCGGGGCGAGGCCCGCCGCAGCGAAGCGGAGAGCCCGCTCGAGGCGCCGCGCCCGCGCGTCCCCGATCGCGCCAGCCTCGACCCCTCCCGCGGACGCCGCGACGTGAAGATCGACGCCCGCGGCACCGATACCCTGGTGTTCGGGACCACCGAGATCGACCTGCGCGCGGTGGAGCAGCTCCTCGACCCGAGCCAGACCCGCGCGATCGGCCGGCTCCTGGTCCGGGCGAAGGAGGAGTGGATGGGCCCGCAGGTGACCCTGCCGGAGCTCCTCGATCGCATCGAGCGCGCCCTCGACGAAGAGGGCCTCGACGGCCTGGGCGACCGGCCCGCGAGCCTCGCCCGTCCCCGTCGCTTCGAGATCGCCGCCGCGCTGAACCGCCTGCGCACGCTCCGCGTCGATCCGGCCTGAGTCAGGCAGCTTCCTTCGGGACGCGCCCCTCGGTCAGGCACAGGCTGCCCAGCAGCGTCCGGTGCGCCTTGCGCGCCGACACCTCCACCAGCCCGGCTCGTTCCATCAGGGAGGGCAGCTCCCCGGCGACGTCCTCGTGTCCGTGCTGGTGGGCCTGGAACTTGGCCAGCAGCCCGTGGAGCCCGTGGCCAGCGGAGCCGAAATCGAGCACGTGGACCGAGCCCGCCGGGCGCAGGATCCGGCGGATCTCCGGAACCGTGGCGCGCACCGCCGCCGGCGGAAGGTGATGGAACACGAGGGACGAGACGACGCGGTCGAAGGACGCGTCGGGAAAGGGCAGCTCGTCGGCGAAGCCCTGACGCCACTCCACCTTCGCACCGTTCCGCTCGGCCTTGCGGCGCGCGCGGGCGAGAGCCTTCGGATCCGGGTCCAGCCCGCACACCTCCACCTCCGGCCGCCGGCCCTTCAGCAGCACGGCCAGGGTGCCGGTCCCGCAGCCGAGGTCGAGCACGCGGTCTCCGGGCCGGGGATCGGCGGCGTCGATCAGGGCGCCCTTGATGTGATCCTCCCCCATCAGGCGGAGCAGGGGGTCGTAGAGGGGCAGGAGCCAGTCCACTCCGGCGGCGGGGACGAAGGAGCGGGTGGAGTGCGACATGGGCGGCTCCGGCAGGCGGGCTGCGGGGGGGCCATCCATTCTACTCTCCCGGCCGGCCCTGGCAGGCCAGCATTTTGGCGCGCCCTATGCCACAATCCGCGCCTCTCGAGAGGAGGATCGTCGTGAAGCGTCTCGGAATCGTCGTCGCCGTCGTCGCGGCCTTGCTGCTGCTGGCGATGGCCTTCCGCGGACCGCTCTCGATGCGGCTGATGCGGGCGGGCGCCGCCCGCATCATGACCGCCGACCCGATCGCGGCGCTCCCCGACGGCCTGCACCTCACGCTCTGCGGCGCCGGCAGCCCACTGCCGGACCCGCAGCGCTCGGGCCCCTGCGTCGGCATCGTCGCTGGCGGCAAGCTGTTCGTGGTGGACGCGGGCTCCGGCGCCTCCCGCAACCTGCAGCGGATGGGCCTGCCCCAGGCCGCGGTGGAGGCGGTTTTCCTGACCCACTTCCACTCGGACCACATCGACGGCCTCGGTGAGCTGGCGCTCCAGCGCTGGGCCGGCGGCGCGGCCCGCGAGCCCCTGCCCCTCGTCGGACCGGAGGGCGTCGAGAGCGTGGCCGCCGGCCTGAGGACCGCCTACGAGCTCGATTCGGGCTACCGCATCGCCCACCACGGAGAAGACACCATCCCACCGAGCGGCTTCGGCTACGCCGCGCAGCCCTTCGCGACGCCGGCGCCGGGAAGCCCGCGGGTCGTCTGGAACGAGGATGGTGTGAAGGTGACTGCCTTCCGCGTCGACCACGCCCCCGTGGATCCGGCCGTGGGCTACCGCTTCGACTACGCCGGACGCTCCCTCGTGATCAGCGGGGATACCGTCAAGTCGGCGGAGATCGAACGTATGTCCGAGGGCGTCGACCTGCTCGTCCACGAAGCCCTGGCCGCCCATCTCGTCAAGATCATGACCGAGGTCGCGACCGAAGCCGGCCGCGAGAACATGGCCAAGATCACCGCCGACATCGTCGACTACCACGCCACGCCGGTGGATGCGGCGGAGATCGCGGAGGCCGCCGGCGCCCGCCACCTGCTCTTCTACCACGTCGTGCCGCCGCTCATCGTGCCAGGCTTGGCGACCGCCTGGCTCGAAGGCGTCGACGACGCCTACTCGGGGGACTTCACCCTGGGGCGCGACGGGGTGCGGGTCTCCCTGCCCGCCGGCTCGACGGCGATCGAGGTATCCGGCGACTAGGGCGCCTCGGCGATCTCGCTGCCGCCCGACCCCTCGGCGCCATCCGGCGTGTACCAGATCGGTGACGTCCAGGCGCGCTCCTGCTGGACGTCCTGCATCGGCGAGCCGTAGCAGCCCGAGGGACGGTCGCTCTCCGGCAGCCCGAGGCAATCCCAGGCCGAATAGCGACAGCTCGGGTTCTCCACGATCCGGGCGTAGTAGACCGCCCGCCGGGTCGGGTCGAAGTCCGGATCCCGCCACACGCCGCAGAGGAAGTCCTCGCCCGCGCCCTGGGGCTCGCAGGTGTTCGGGTCCACGCTGGCGCCGTTGTCGCCGCCCGCCACGTCCACCACCCGGTGGTGCAGGCCGCCCTCGTCGCCGACCCAGCCCTTGATGATCTGGATGCGCTGCAGGCGGCCGCCGGGCACCGTCGGGCTGCCGGGATCCCGCGCGGCCCAGGCAGCGAAGACCGGAGCGTCGCCCTTGCGAGCGGGCAGGTCGCCGCCCATGGGCACGCCGACGCCGTCGGCCGCGACGACGAGATCCGATCGCGTGCACAGGTCGTCCGGGTAGTCCCAGCTCGCGAAGAAGCGCGGCCGGATCCGCGGGCCGCTGGTGCCGAACACTTCCTTGCGGCGGATGGCGTCGAAGACCGCCTCCCGTGAGTTCTCCTCGGCCCACACCCCGACCAGGCCGCCGGGGCCGCCCGCGATGTTGCCCATCACGCCGGCCTCGGTGGAGAGGCGCCGGTCCGGGCCGGCGTCGGCGATCCCCAGGTGGCCGGCCCAACCCTTCTCCTGGACGCCGCCGCCCATGGCGTTGTGGGTGTCGGTGCTCGCCAAGATGCCCATCTTGAACGGGTTCGCCCCGATGCGGGCCTCCTCCGCCAGGCCCAGAGTGAGCGCGTAACGCACGTAGCTACCACGGGAGAGACAGCTCGGCCCCAGGTGCGGCACCCAGTCCGCGAGCGGCCCGTCGTAGCACTCGCCGGGCTGGCCGCCGCCGAAGCGCCCGAAGGCCATCGACTCGAACTTCTCGAAGTCACAGAGCTCGTCGTCCGTGTCGAGCACACCGGGAACGCCGCGCCGGCACTCGGAATCGCCCTTGTGCTGCATGATCTCCACGACCGGCTCCATGACGGCGCGCAGCTCCGCGCGGGCGCGCTGCTCCTCCAGGCTCCCGGCACCCGGGTAGTCCACGGCGAACATGCGTCCGTTGCTGATGTTCGAGTTGTGGGGGATCGCCAGGGCGGCGCAGCCGGTGCCGGAATCGTTGCAGGCCTCCTTCAGCACCCGCCACAGCTCCCACTCCCGCTGGGTCTCCAGGTAGCTGACGGGGCGCTGCGGCACGGCGCGGCCCCGGAAGATCACGTTGCGGTGGAGGTTCGAGCCCAGCCGGTGGGAGCTGTACTCGTAGGCGATGAAGGTGGTGCGCTCGCAGGCCGCCGTGGTGTCGTTCCACTCCTCCGCGGCGGCGATGATCTCCTCCCAGCCGGCCCGGGTGGCGGCGAGGCAGGCCGCGCCGTCGTCGCCGCAGATCTCTGCCTCGCGGGAGGGGAACGGGTTCATGATCTTGAAGCCCAGCGGAGAGTCGGTGGGCGCGGTCGAGGCACGGATGGATTGACACATTTCGGTGTCATAAGCCGCCGAACCGGGGCGCGTGCACAGTCGCTGCTCGGCCAGGAACTCGGCGTGGTCGGTGACGGCCATGAAGTCCAGGGGCCGATCGATGCGCAGCTCGCGGGTGCCGCGCCCGTCGCCGTCCTTGGGAGGCAGCCGGATCGGCTCCCCGAACGCGTAGCCGTAGGACTCGCGGGGCCGCACCTCCACGTCGTAGTTCCAGGCGTCGCTGGAGAGGGCCGTGTGCACGTGGAGATCCCCGAAGAGCGCGACCCGGAGCGGCTCCCGCCGCGCACAGGCGGCTCGGGGCGCATCGCGCGGGCCCGGCGGGACGGCGAACCCGGCCGGATCCAAGGGATCGCCGCCGCACGCGACGAGCAGGAGCGAGACCACCACCATCGCGTGACGATTCGCGCGCATCCTCGACTGGATAGCGCAGTCCGGCGCGCCCTCAGCGAGGCAGCGACAGGACGAAGCGGAACGCCACCCGCTCGGGTGTCGCCTCCACCTCCACGCGACCCACGTCGTCGAGGATGTCGTAGAAGGCGTCGTAGCAGGCGGCCATCCCCTCGACGTACTCCGGGCTCGCCACGATCGCGGGTGCCGGGTGGGTCAGGAGAAGGGTCGGCGTGGGACCCTCCACCCAGCGCGGTTCGCCCAGGTCCCGGAAGAGAGCCGGGAGGGCCTTGGGGGTCCAGCGCCCGAACCGCTCGAGGCGGCGTCCCATCAGCCGGAGCGCCCCGTCGAAGATCGGCTGCAGGTAGGGGCGGCGGAAGCTCTGGAGCATCGCCTGCCGGCACACCCGCGAGGCACCCTGCCGGCCCACGGTGCGCGCGATGGCTTCCGCCAGCGCCACGTGCTGATCCAGTTCCACCCAGCCGAGGCGCGGCGCCTCGTCGATTGCCTTCCAGGCGGCTTCGCCCAGGGCGTCCCGCAGGCGCGACTCCTCGGCTGGAAACAGCTCCGCAAAGGCCTTCCGGTGGGTGAGCACGAATGCGGTGAGGACCCGGGGCCGACGGCTCATCAACACGCTCCTGCATGACGCGTCGGCCGGCCGGCCTCGGAGCTGAAATGTGCCAACCTCCGCAGATGAAGTACGACGAGTTCCGCCAGCGCGACCACTTCACCCAGGAAGAGGTCCTCGGCCTTGGACACGGCACGCTGATCGAAGATCCGCCCGCGGGCTTCGTGACGCGGCTTCCCACCCCTCCCATGCTGATGATCGACCGGGTCACCCACCTCTCCCGCAAGGGCAACAAGGGCGCGATGACGGCGGAGCGCGACGTCCGGCTGGACGACTGGTTCTTCCAGTGTCACTTCGTCGGCGACCCGGTGCAGCCCGGATGCCTGGGCGTGGACGCGGTGTGGCAGATGCTGGGGCTCTACTGCGCCTGGAACGGAGGTCTCGGCGCGGGCCGGGCCCTCGGCGTCGGCGAGGTCGACTTCGGCGGACAGATCCGCCCCTACAACGAGGTCGTGCGCTACGAGGTGAAGATCGTGCGCTTCGTCAACCTGCCGGCCAGCGGTGCCTGCCTGGTGATCGGCGACGCCTCGGTACAGGTGGACGGCGAGGAGATCTACACGCTGAAGCGCGCCAAGGTCGGCATCTTCAAGGACATCGACTACCCGGACTACCCGAACCGGTCCCCGAACTCCGTCGGCGGGCGGCTCGAGGAGTAGGCTCGGGGCTCAGTCGAGATGGAGCCGCGGGTCGCGGGGCCTGCGGTTCATCGAGTAGCTCTCGCGGTAGCTCCCAGGCGTGACGTTCACCGAGCCGATGCCGCGGAACGTCTTGTAGCCCAGCAGGTCGGCGAGCTGGCGCGGGAAGTGGGCCACCTCCTCGATCGGGACCGAGCGGAACCAGTTCGTGTAGGGGCGGATCCAGCCGGCGTGGTAGGAGACCTGGAGGCCGAGCCGCCAACCGTCCGAGTGGTTGTCCGCCGCTCCGTGGAAGAGCGCGTGGTCGAACATCAGGACGCTCCCCGCCTCGACGTCGGGCTGGATCAGGCCCTCCATCTTCGCGGGATCCTGCGACCAAAGGAGATCGAGGGGCGCCCGGTGGCTCCCCGGGATCAGTCGCGTCCCGCCGGTGTGGGCGTTGAAGTCGCTCATCACCCACATGCAGGTGCAGCCGATCGGCCGCTCGTGGGGACGGGAGACCGGGATCAACGCGTCGTCCGGGTGAAGGGGCTGCTCGTTCGACTTGCTCGGCTTGACGTCGATCGCGGAGAAGGTGGAGAGCAGGAAGTCCTCGCCCAGGACTCCCTCCAGGATCTGGAGGACGTCGGGCTGGATCGGGATCTCCCAGAACATCGGGTCCAGCCGGAGCAGGCCGGCGGTGCGGAAGAAGGAGCTGTCGTCCTCCTGCTCGCCTTCTTCGAGTGGACGCAGCGTGTCGCGCTCGATCTCACGAACGCGAGCGCAGATCGCGTCGACCTTGGACTTCGGGATGACCTCGGGCAGGATGGTGAAGCCGTCCTCCTCGATTGCCGAAAGGTGGGTCTGGAGCTCGTTCGGGTCCATGGGACGAGTTTGGCCGAAGGAGGGCGGCCTGTGCAGAGAAATCGCGTACCCCCCGCGGGGTGTCTTGACAAACTATCGATAGTTAGTTTTTATTCCACCATGTCACGGGGCCAGCGCAAGGGCGAGCAGACCGCCGCCCGCATCCTGGACGCGGCGGAGGCGCTCTTCGCCGAGCGCGGCTACGCGGGGACCTCCCTGCGCGACGTGGCCGAGGCCGTCGGCCTGCGCACGCCGAGCCTCTACAACCACTTCGAGAGCAAGGAGCTGCTCTACGCCGCCGTGCTCGACCGCGTGGTCGATCCGGTGCTGCGCATCCTGAACCGGTTCATCGCCGCGCCGGCCGCCGAACGCCCGGAGCCGGCGGAGGTGATCCACCAGGTCATGGCCCTGCTGGACGCCCACCGGAACCTGCCGCTGCTGCTCTTCCACGAGACCCAGACCGGCGGCCGGCGGCTCACGCCTGCCCTGCGCGAGCGGCTCTCGCCGATCTTCGCCCGGGCCTTCGAGACCGTGGAGGCCGCGGACGAGGACGGCCGCTTCGAGAAGGACGAGATCCCGCTGCTCGTCCTCTCGCTCTACCACGCGATCGTCGGCTTCTACGCGATCACACCGTTCTACCGCGAGGTGGCCGGGGAGGACCTGCAGTCCCCCGCGGCCCGTGCGCGGCAGTCCCGTTTCCTCACCCGGATGGTCGAGGCGCTCTTCGACCACGCCCCCGACCGATCCTGAAGGAGAACCCCATGGTCGACGTCGACGTCGCTTACCTCGATTCCAGCAGCTGGGAAGAGGAGCCCATGCTCGAGCGCTTCCGCTGGCTGCGCCAGCACGAGCCCGTGCGCTGGAGCGAGAAGGACCAGCTCTGGCTGATCTCCCGCTACGAGGACGTGGTGGCGGTCTCCAAGGACCAGAAGACCTTCACCTCGGGCCAGGGCGTGCGCCCGGGCCTCGACGTCAAGATCGGCCTGATCGACGAGGAGGAGCCCCGCCACGCCGCGCTCCGCGGCATGATCAACAAGGGCTTCACGCCGCGGATGGTGAAGATCCTCGAGGAGACCTTCACCAAGATCACCACCGATGCGATCGACAGGGTGGCGACACGGGGCGAGTGCGATTTCGTCGAGAGCATCGCCGTCCCGCTGCCGCTCCGGCTGATCGCGTCGATGATCGGCATCCGCGAAGCGGACTACGACCAGTTCCACGAGTGGTCCGATCACATGATCGCCGCCGAGGGCAGCCAGGAAGATCCGGAGGTCATGGCCAAGGCCGGCAAGGCCTTCCTGGGCTACGCCACCTACGTCACTCCCATCATCGAAAAGCGGCGCCAGAACCCCCAGGAAGACCTGATGAGCATCCTGACCGGGGCGAAGGACGACGGCCTGCTCATGGAGTACGACGAGTCCCAGAGCGCCATGGCCGGCACGGCCCCGGCGGAGCTGGCCAACGACGAGCTCATCAAGCTGATGGTGATCCTGATGGTCGCCGGAAACGAGACCACCCGGAACGGCCTCTCGGGCGCCATGCAGCTCCTGATCGAGCACCCGGAGGTCCGCGATCAGCTGACCCGCGACCCGACGCTGATCCCCACCGCGGTGGAGGAGATGCTGCGGCTCACGAGCCCCGTGCGCTCCTTCGGTCGCACCGTGCTCCGCGATACCGAGATCGGCGACAAGCAGATCAAGGCCGGCCAGAAGGTGCTGATGCTGTACGGCTCGGCGAATCGCGACGAGCGCCAGTTCGCGAACCCGGACCGCTTCGACATCGAGCGCAATCCGCACCACCTGGCCTTCGGCATCGGCAGCCATTTCTGTCTCGGCGCCAACCTGGCCCGGATGGAGATGCGGGTGGGGCTCCGGGAGGTGCTGCGCCGCATGCCGGAGATGGAGTACGCGGCCGGCGGCCCGGTGCTGCAGCCCTCCGCCCTGGTGCGCACCTGTGCCGAGATGCGCGTGCGCTTCACGCCGGAGGCCTGACTTCGGATAGGATGGCGTCCATGGCGGACGCTCTCCCCCAGACCCTGGCTCCCTTTCATGGCACGCTGGCCGCGGAGCTCTCGCACGGCGCGGCCGAAGGCCTCGGCCCCTACGGCGAGCGGGTGAGCGAGCTGGTGCAGGCGGGCCTGGTACCGGCCTGCGTGCTCACCGGCATGACGCTGCATCTGCTCGCGAGCCAGCCCCGACGGCCGCGGGAGGACGGCCGCGAGGCGAAGAAGGCCATCGCCGGCGGCGTGTGGGTGCGCGAGCAGGTGACGATCCACCGGCCGGTCGCCCTGGGGCAGGAGCTCGTGATCCGCGGCGAATCAGCCCGACGCTTCTCGCGGCGCGGCCGGCGCTACGGCGTGACCAGCTCCGAGACCCGCGACACGGATGGCCGGCGGCTCGTCTCGAGCTGCACCACGGGCCTGCTCCGCTACCGCAAGGAGCCCGGGCTCCCGGACGGGGCGGAGGGCCGAAGCGAGGACGCGGTCGCTGTCCCGGGACCGGACCTCCCGGCCGCCGCCGGGAACCCCGCCGGCGACGCTCTCACCGCGCTGGGCGAAGGCCAGCGCTTCGAAGGCGAACGGTGTCTCGTGAGCCTCGAGATGATGCGCGCCCGGGACGCGGGCCGCGACGACAACCCGATCCACACGGAGCCGTCGGTCGCCGCGGCGGAAGGACTCGCGGCCCCGATCGCCGGCGGCTCCCACGTGCTCTCCTTCCTCCACGAGACCCTGATGCGCGCCTGGGGCACCGAGGCCCTGCTCCACGGCGCCCACTTCGACGTGCGCTGGACCGGGCAGACCTACGCCGGCACCCTCGTGACGCCCCGTGCCCGGGTCGAGCGGCTCACGCCGCAGCTCGCCGAGCTCTCCCTCGAGATCGAGGGCGAGGAGCGGGCGGCGATGGTGGACACCCTGCTGATCCCGCGGCCATGACGGCGAGCCCGCGCCGAGCTCTGCGCCCGTGACGGTGTCGGCGCTTGCCGGCGTGCGGGTGCTCGACCTGGCCGACGCCTCCGCGGCCCTGGCGGGACGCATCCTGGCAGACCTGGGCGCCGACGTGGTGAAGGTCGAGCCGGCCGGGGGCGGCGCGACCCGCTCCCGCGCGCCCTTCCTCGACGACGAGCCCGGGCCGGAGCGGAGCTTCTTCCACCTCTACCACGATGCGGGCAAGCGGTCCCTCGTGCTGGACCACGAGACGCCGGCAGGCGCGTCCCGCTTCCGCCGGCTCGTCGAGGGCGCCGACGTCCTGATCGAGACGGCGCGACCGGGCGCGGCCGGCCTCGAGGCGAAGCGGCTCGCGGGATGGAACCCGCGGCTCGTCCACGCCTCGGTGGTGCCCTTCGCCTCCGACGGCCCCTGGCGGGATTGGCGCGCAACGGATCTCGTCGCCGGTGCCGCCGGAGGCCTCGTGTGGCTGTGCGGCGAGCGCGACGGCCCTCCCCTCCAGGGCTCGGCGAACCCGGCCTACACGATGGCGAGCCTCGCCGCGGCGACCGGCGTGATGGTCGGCCTCGCCGATCGCGAACGCGAAGGCCCGCGCCGGGGCTGTCACTTCGAAGTGTCGCTCCAGGAAGCGGCCTGCATGGCGGCGATGCAGACCGCCACGCCCACCTTCTGGTCCTGGTTCGGCCGCGTCCCGGCGCGGCCCGGGCTCTCCAACGCCGTGCGCTGCAAGGACGGCGGCCACGTCGGCCTGCTCGTCCGGTCGGGACGCTTCGAGCTCTTTGTCGAATGGTGCGAAGAGGCGGACATCCCGACGAAGCTCACTCCGGCGGATGCCCACTGGGCGGAGCTCACGGCGCCCCGGGAGGGCAACCCGGTTTCGGCGGCCGTGCTCGAGCTGGCGGCCTGCCATACCCGCGACGAATTCGCCGAACGGGCGGGGCGGGCGGAGATCGTGTGCCTCCCGATCCTGGACTTCCCCAGCATGGAGCGGCATCCCCAGTTCGAGGCGAACCGGCAGTTCGTCCTCGTGCCCCACGAGCCCCTCGGCCGTGAGCTGGGCTTCCCGCGCAGCCCGGTCGCGGCCATGGCGGAGGAGGTGGAGCTGCGCCGGGCCCCGCTGCTCGGCGAGCACGGCCCGGCGATCCTGCGCGAGCTCGAGGTACCCGCGGCGCCCGCCCCGGCGGAGCTCGCCCCGGCCGACCCGCGGCGTGCCCTCGAGGGCGTGCGCGTGGTCGACTTCTGCTGGGTGCTCGCCGGGCCCATCGGCACGCGGCTCCTGGCGAGCCACGGCGCAGATGTCATCCGCATCGAGTCTTCGCGTCATCCGGACGGCATGCGCTTCCAGCCCGGCCCGGACGGACGGCCCAGCCCGGACCTGGGCGGCCTCTTCAACACGGCGAACGCCGGCAAGCGCTCTCTCTGCGTCGACCTCACGACCGCGGCCGGGCGCGAGATCGTGCGGAAGCTCGTCGCCCGGGCGGACGTGGTCACGAACAACTACCGGCCCGGCGCCCTCGAGCGCATGGGCTTCGGCTTCGACGCGCTGCGCGAGATCCGACCCGACATCGTCCTGCTGAACCTCCCGGGCACGCACCGGCAGGGGCCGTGGAGCGGACGGCCCACCATGGGCAACGTGGTAATGGCGGCTTCCGGCTTCAATCCGTTGATGGGCTTTCCCGGCCAGCGGCCCCGCGGCGTCGGTGTCGCCTATCCGGACTTCACCTCACCCTACCTGCTGGCGACGACCGTGATGGCCGCCCTGCGCGAGCGCCGGCGCACGGGGCGCGGCCAGGAGCTCGATCTCTCCCAGCTCTCGGCGACGATCTCGCTCCTCGGTGCCGAGTGGATGCGCTACCAAGCCACCGGGGTGCAGCCGGGGCCGTCGGCGAACCGCGACCCGAATCACTGCCCCCACGGCGTCTTCCCGGCGCGGGGCGACGACGAGTGGTGTGCGCTCGCGGTGGACGACGAGGCGCAGTGGAAGGCCCTGTGCCGGGAGCTGGACGCGCCGGACCTGGCCAAGGAGCCCCGCTTCGTTTCCCACGCGAGCCGCAAGGCGAACGAAGACGCCCTCGACGAGATCGTGTCCGACTGGACGCGACGCCACGACAAGTGGGCGCTCGCTACCCGCCTCCAGGCCGCCGGCGTCCCCGCCGCGCCGGTCGAGAACCTGCGCGACACCTTCGAGCGGGACCCCCAGCTGCGGCACCACTACGTGCGGGTCCGCCAGCCGGCGGCCCCCGACGTCGAGATCCCCATCGACCGGGAGGCGATCTGCTTCGACGGCGCCGACCCGGCGCTCGTCCGCGCGCCGACGATGGGCGAGCACGGCGAGCCGATCCTGCGCGAGCTCCTCGGGCTCTCGGACGGCGAGATCGCACGGCTCGTGCGGGACGAGGTGCTCAGCTAGGAGGTCCGCGCCCTACTCGCCTCCGACGCTCGCCTGCTCGAGCTTCTCGATCTCGTCGGGAAGGCGGCCGTCGAGGGTGCGGTAGAAGCGCTCCCGGTAGTAGCGGCACTGCAGATCCCGGTAGGAATCCGCCGTGTTGATCTCGTAGGCCTCGTCGAGCTCGTCGTCGATGCGGGCGCGCTTCTCCGCGCGGTTGCCGTAGCGCAGTACGGTGATGCCGTCGCCCACCGGCCCGCCGACGACGCCGGCCACCGACATCGTGCTGTCGACCGCATCCCCCGCGAGGCTGCGGAAGGTGGCCGGGCCGCGCAGCGGGATCTCCACGTAGGGACCGGCGCCCAGGCCCCAGACGGCCAGGGTCTGGCCGAAGTCCTCGGGGTCGGCCTTCACGCCGCCGACGCGACCGGCCACGTCGTAGAGGCCGCCGACCCCGACGGTGGTATTCACCAGGAAGCGGGCGGTCTCGGTGCCCGCGGAGCCCAGGTCGGCCTGCAGCAGGTTGTTGGCGACGTTGCGCGGCGCGCGCAGGTTGCGGCCGAAATCGGTGAAGCGGTTGCGCACCGCCTCGGGCACCCACATCCACACCTCGATCAACGGATCGTAGATCGTGCGGTCGACCCAGCGGTTGAGCCCGTGGACCGGGCGGTTCCAGCCCTCGAGGGGATCCGAGCGCGACCACAGCTCCTCGCAGGAGCGGGGCGGAGCGGTCGCACAACCGACGAGGAAGGCGAGGGAGAGGAGGAGAGCCACAAGAGGGAGCTTGGTTCGCTTCAGCACGCGACCAGCGTAACACCGGAATGCGTCGGCTCGTCAAGCACGAATCCGGCAGCAGGGGCCCAGGGACGCTGGGGCGCGTACTTGCAGGCGAAGCTGCCCGCCCGCGGATACGCGGGGCGCCGGCAGCAGAGCCGCGACGCGGCTCAGTCGAGGGGCTGGACGCGGCAGTGCAGCCGACGAGGTGCCTGGCTGACGGCCCAGGTCATGCCGGTGGGCACGCCGTCGTCGTCGGAGAAGGCCTGGGGTGCGGAAGCGGCGGGACGGTGGTCGCCCGGCGACCCATCGGCAGGGGGCAACCGGTGCGAAGGCGAGCGGCGATCAGCCCTCCGCTTTCAGGCGTTCCAGGAGCGCGCCGTCGACCCGCGCCTTGACCGTCCGGCGGTCGATGCCGAGCCGGCGTGCCGCCTCCTCGTAGCTGCCGGTCTCGTGATAGAGGAGCGTCGCGTAGCGCTCGCCGAGCTGGTCCATGTCGAGCTGGCCTGCGGCCACGGCGCCGGCGATCTCGCCCCGGACGCCCGCCGCCACGAGGGGCACCGCGGTATCGGGCGGCTGGTAGCTGCCGCGGATCACCACGTTGCGGATGCACTGCTCGAGCTCGCGGATGTTCCCCGGCCAGGGGTAGCCCGCACCGAGCTCGACCTGGATCCAAGCCTCCACCTGCTCCGCCACCGCGTCGGCCTCCTCCCGGCCGAACAGGCGCCGTGCGATCACCAGGATCAGGTTGTGGAGATCGTCCGGGTGATCGGCGAGCTGATCGCGGAGGCTCGGAGTATGGATGCGATCAGAGCAGAGGCGGTAGTAGAAGTCCCGACGGAAGTCTCCCTCCTGCATCTCCTGGCCCAGGTCCCGGTTGGTGGCGGCGATGATCTTGCCCTCGAAGCGTCGCTCGGAGGTCTCGCCGAGGCGCTGGAAGGTGCGCGTCTGCAGGACGCGCAGCAGCTTCACCTGGATCTCCGCGTCCAGCTCGCCGATCTCGTCCAGGAAGACCGTGCCGCCGCGGCCGCAGGCCTCGAGCCAGCCATCGCGGTCGTCGACGGCGCCGGTGAAGGCGCCCTTGCGGTGGCCAAACAGCTCGGACTCGATCAGCGTCGGCGTGAGGGCCGAGAGATTCAGCGGGTGGAAACCGGTGCGGAAGCCCTCGGCGAAGGTGCGGGTCTCCGGGTCGAAGGGGATGAAGCGCGAGAAGCCGATCGCCCGGGCCACGAGCTCCTTGCCGGTGCCGGACTCCCCGGTGATCAGGGTGTTGAAGTCGTGCATGCGGTCGTAGAGGGCGCGGCGGTAGCGCGAGCGATCGTGGCTGAAGATCGACTGCCACACCGCAGCGCGGAGCTGCGCCGCCGGCAGCGACGCGCCGAAGATCTGCCGGAAGACGTGGTGGAAGGCGCGGCGGGTCTGGTAGCCGTAGGCGAAGAGGAAGGCCGGGTCCCGGCGGGACGGCCCGGTGAGGCCGGGCAGGTCGAAGTAGCTCGCGGCGTCGGCGGCGAAGCGGTCGAAGGCGGTGACCTTGTGGGGCTTGCCGTCAGCGTCGCGGTTCATGGCGTCGAACCACACCGGGGCGTACTCCGCGTAGAGGGCGTAGAGGACGAGGTCCTCGTAGAGCACGAGCTCCTCATCGGTCGCGCTCCCGCCCTGGGCGAGGCGCTCGCGGAGGGTCGGCAGGAGCTGCTGCACGGCCTCGTCGATCGGCCCGAGGTTCGGGTTCAGGCCACCGAGCTCCGTGTCCACGTTCCAGACCTGGCGGGTCGCGACGAAGCGGCTGCCGAGCACGTCCTTCTCGTGGGCGATGCGATCGGGCAGGAACGGGTTCACGTGGGTGAGCCGCGACATCGCCTCGGCGATGGCACGCTCCTTGCCTCTCATGAGGGCCATGCGGTGCTCCGATGAGGAGGGACGGTCCGGACGCGATGTCTGTACAATGGGTGTACAGTAGGGAGCATCGGATGGATAGGCCTTCCCCTGAAGCCTCCGATCGGCGAGAACGCCTGGACGCCTTCGTCGCCTGGCTGTGCAAGGCGCTGATGGGGATCTTCTTCCGCGAGGTCGAGGTGAACGGCCTCGCACGGGTGCCCCGGGGTGTGCCGCTCCTGCTCGTGGCCAACCACCACAACAGCCTGATCGACCCGGCGCTGGTGCTCGCCCATCTCGATGCGAACCCGCGCTTCCTGGCGAAGAGCACGCTGTGGAACCTCCCGGTGATGCGCCAGCTGCTCCAGCTCGGCGGCGTGATCCCGGTGTACCGGCGCCAGGACGAGGGCGTCGACATCAACAAGAACCAGGAGACCTTCGCGCGCTGCCACGAGGAGCTGGCGCGGGGCGGGGCCGTGGCCCTCTTCCCGGAAGGCATCAGCCACAACGCCCCCCACCTGGCGGAACTCAAGACCGGTGCGGCGCGCATCGCGCTCGAGGCGGAGCAACGTTTCGGCCCCCTCGGCACGTGGATCGTGCCGGTCGGGCTGACCTTCGAGGAGAAGGGCGTGTTCCGCTCCCGGGCACTGGTGCGCGTCGGGACGCCGGTCGAGGTGGCCTCCTGGAACGCCGGCGAGGCGCGCGAGCTGACCGACGCGATTCGCGAAGGCCTCGCCGAGGTGACGCTGAACTACCCGTCGGCGCAGGACGTGCGCGCAGTGGAGACCGCCTCCCACGTGTTCGGCAGCGAGGAGCTCGAGCTGCCCGCTCGCATGGCCCTGGACGAGGCCTTCGCGGTGCGGCGGGACTTCATTACCGCCGGCCAGCGGCTTCGCGAGCTCTTCCCGGAGCGCATGGCCGCCCTCCAAGAGCGTCTCGAACGCTATGCCGAGGAGCTCGGGCGCCTCGGGCTACGCGACGAGCACCTGGCCGCCCGCTACCGGAGGCGCGACGTCGGCCTCTACCTGCTCGGCAGCGCCTCGCTGCTCCTGTTCTGGCTGCCCCTCGCCCTGCTCGGTACCGTGATCCACTTCGTGCCCTACCGCCTGTGCGGCGTCGTCGCCCGCTTCATGAAGACCGAGGATCTGCCGGCGACGATGAAGCTCTTCAGCGGCTTCTTCCTCTTCCCCGCCACCTGGGCCCTGGTCGCGGGCGCGGTGTGGAGCGCCGCCGGCCCCGGCTGGGCACTCTTCGCCCTCTTCGTCGCCCCCGTCACCGGCTGGTTCGCCCTCCTCTTCCACGAGCGCCACGAGCACTTCTGGGCCGAGGCCGACGCCTATCTGTCCCTCAAGCTCCGCCGCCGCCGCGCCGCCGAGCTCCGAACCGAGCGCGAAGCCCTCCGCGAAGAGCTCCAGGACCTCGCCGCCCTCGAACGCGACACCGGGGACGCTCCTGAACGCAACACCTAGCAGGCTGCGGAAAAACCCCGTGCGACGGGTCGAATCGGTTGGTACAGGCATACCGGGGGGATGGAGATGCGCGGAACCGATCGAACGCAGTCCACGATGTTCAGCTACGTGTCGCCGGAGGCGCGTGTCCCCGCCGATCATCCACTGCGCGTGACGCGGGAGATGACGAATCGCGCCCTGGTCCGGCTGGACGGGAGGTTGCGGAAGCTGTACTCGCGGACGGGTCGGCCGTCGATTCCGCCCGAGCACCTGTTGCGGGCCCTGCTGCTGCAGGTGCTCTACTCGGTGCGAAGCGAGCGGATGCTGATGGAGCAGCTCGAGTACAACCTGCTGTTCCGCTGGTTCGTGGGGCTCGAGATGGACGACCGGGTCTGGGACGTGACGGTGTTCACGAAGAATCGGGATCGGTTGCTTCGGGGAGAGATCGCGGAGGGGTTCTTTCAGGCCGTGTTGGCGGAGGCCCGCGAGGAGGGGCTTCTGTCGGACGAGCACTTCACGGTGGACGGCACGCTGATCGAGGCATGGGCGGGGCAGAAGAGCTTTCGGCCGAAGGACGAGGACCGGGGCGGCCGCGGGGGTGGACGGAAGGCGACGGAGCGGGACTTCCACGGTGAGCGTAGGAAGAACGACACGCACGCCTCGACGACGGACCCGGAGTCCCGGCTCTACCGCAAGGGGAAGGGGAAGGAAGCGAAGCTGTGCTTCATGGGCCACGTGGTGACGGAGAACCGGCATGGCCTGGTGGTGGCGGCCAAGACGACGCTGGCCACGGGCACGGCGGAGCGCGAGGCCTCGGTGGCGATGGTGAAGCGGGTGCCACGCGGACGGCGATCGACGTTGGGCGGAGACAAGGGCTACGACACGGTGTCGCATGTCGAAGAGCTTCGAGAGCTGGGCGTGACCCCGCACGTCGCGCAGAACGACAAGGGCCGCCGCAGCGCGATCGATGATCGAACGACGACGCACGTGGGCTACGAGATCAGCCAGCGCAAACGCAAGGCGATCGAGCAGGTCTTCGGCTGGGGGAAGACGGTAGGCCCGATTCGCAAGGTGAAGCATCGCGGCAAGGAGCGGGTGGGCTGGATGTTCACGTTCACCCAGGCGGCCTACAACCTTGTGAGGATGAGGAACCTGCTATGCCCCACGTAGCTTGTCGGGTCGAGTGGAGGGCCCCGTTGGCAGCGAGCCGGGCGTCAACCGGCGGCAAGGCCTCGATTCCGCGCTCCTTTCCTAGCCAAAGCGCCTCCAAGGCACCGTTCTCTGCGTACCATCGGCGTTCTTCCGCAGCCTGCTAGTTGCGTTCAGGAGCGTCCCCGGTGTTGCCTCTACCAGTGGTGGGCGGCTCGGGCGCGGTGCGTACCAGGAGTGCCCAGGTAGGTGCGGTCGAACATGGCTCGCTTGAACCAGATCTGGACGTCGCACTCCCAGGTGTAGCCGATGCCACCGTGGGCCTCGACCGTGTCCCGGGCGACGGCCATGAAGCGATCCGTGAGGTATGCCTTGGCGATGGCGGCCATGCGCTCCGTCTCCTCCGGCTCCTGGTCGTAGGCGTGGGCCGCGTACCAGTAGAGGGCGCGGCTGGGCTCGACCTCGAGGGCCATGTTGGCGAGCTGGTGCTTGAGCGCCTGGAAGTGGCCGATCGTCACGCCGAACTGCTCGCGGGTCTTCGCGTACTCGACGGCCATCTCCACGCAGCGCGATGCGCCGCCGAAGGCGTCGGCCGCGAGCAGCACGAGACCGGCGTCGCGCAGGCGCGCGGCGGCTCCCCCGCCAGGCAGCACCTCGCAGGCCGCACCCTCGAAGCGCACGGTGTCGAGGCGGCGCGTGCGATCGACGCCGGAGAAGGCCTCGACCTCGACGCCCGCGGCGCCGCGCTCCACGAGCGCGAGCCCGCCCCCGTCGGTGCCGACGACCAGCAGATCCGCCACGGCGCCGTTCGGCACATAGCGCTTCTCGCCGGACAGGCTGCCGTTCGCCTTCAGCTGCCACTCGTCCGGCAGCCAGCGGCCCGCCTCCTCGGCCAGGGCCACGCTGCCGAGGACGTCCCCGGTCGCGAGCCTGGGCAGCCAGGCCTTCTTCTGGGCGTCGCTGCCGCCGGCGGCCAGGGCCACGCACGCGAGGGTGTGCCCGAGGAAGGGCCCGGGCGCCGCGCCGCGGCCGAGGGTCTCCGCGACCACCGCGGCGTCGAGCAGGTCGAGCCCCGCGCCACCGTGGGGCTCCGGAACGACCAGCCCCGCCAGCCCCATCTCCACCATGCCGTTCCAGAAGCCCGCGTCGTGGCCGTCCTCCGCGTCGAATCGCGCTCGCAGCTGGTTCGGGTCGTTCTCGTTGGCCAGGAACTGGCCGACGGTGTGCTGGAGCAGCGCCTGCTCTTCCGAGAGTCCGAAGTCCAAGGCCCGCCCTCCTACCTGCTCTGCTGGGCGAAGTGGTCGCGGGGCAGCCCGAGGCCACGCTCGGCGATCACGTTCCGCTGGATGTTGGCGGTGCCTCCGGCGATCGCGACGCCGAGCGCCGACATGTACTGGTTGATCCACCCGACCGCGCCCTTCGGCGCCACGCCCATCAGGCGACCTCCTCCGAGGGGATCGGTCAGCGCCTCGTCCGCCAGCAGATCGAAGGCCAGCTTCGAGACATCCTGGTTGATGTTGGTCGAGTGCAGCTTGTTCATGAGCCCGATGATCCCGGGCTCCTCCCCTCGCAGCTGGTGGGTGAGCTGGCGGTAGCCCGAGGACTTGTGGGCCTGCACGTAGCCTTCGATCCGGCCGAGGCGCTCCCGGATGGCCGGGTCCTCGATGGCTGGGCGCCCGTTCAGCTCGGTCTCCTTCGCGAGCCGCACGAGCCCCTTGAAGGTCACCTCGGTCATCGCCGCGTTGCCGATGGAGTTGCGCTCGTGCTTCAGCGTCGTGCGCGAGACGATCCAGCCCTCGCCGCGCTTGCCGACGATCCAGTCCTTCGGCGTCCGCACGTCCGTGAAGAACACCTCGTTGAAGTGGGCGGAGCCGTTCATCTGCTTGAGCGGCCGCACGTCGATGCCCGGCTGCTTCATGTCGATCAGCAGGTAGGAGATGCCGGCGTGCTTGGACGCTTCGGGCTCCGTGCGCACGAGACAGAACATGAAGTCGGCGGTGGTCGCGCCGCTGGTCCAGATCTTCTGGCCGTTGATCACCCAGTCGTCGCCGTCGAGCTCGCCACGGGTCATGAGCGAAGCGAGATCGCTGCCGGATCCGGGCTCGCTGTATCCCTGGCACCAGAAGATCTCGCCGAGCACCGTGCCGGGAACCCACTTCTCCTTCTGCCATTCCGCCCCCTTCTCGAGCAGGGTCGGCGCGAGCATCATGGTGCCGATGCCGGCGGGATCGCCCGGCGCCTTCGCGCGGCCGAGCTCCTCGCGGATCACCTGGGCCTTGAGCGGATCGGCCTGCTGGCCCGAGCCGCCGTAGGCGACCGGCGTCGAGCGGGCCAGGTAGCCCGCGGCGATGGCGCGCTTCCGGAACGCGATGGCCTGCTGGTTCAGGTCCAGCTCCGCTTCCGCGCCGGTGAGGGGCCAGTGCTCAGCGAGGAAGGCGCGGACCTCCTCGCGAAAGGCGTCGTACGCGGGGCCGTAGGCGAGATCCAAGACGGGTCCTCCGGACGGAAACGAAACAAATGGCACGCGGTGTGCCAGACCCTAGCCCGTTCGGACGGCCTTCGCGTAGGCGGCCAGGGCTTCCCGCGCCGGGGCCTCGGCCACGCCGGGCTCGTCCAGCACCGCCTCCAGCCACTCGGGCCGGTCGGCACAGGCGACGCTGATGGGCTCGTCCAGCCCAGAGAGCTGGGCCGCCTGGCGCACGAAGGCGGTGGCGTAGTCCGGCGGGCGGACGTCCCGGGCCAGCTCGGCCAGGGCGAAGGGATCCGGCGGAGCGGCGCCGGACGGGTCCGGGAACACCAGCGAGGAGGAGCCGGGCTCCCGGCCGCCCCCCGCCAGGCCGAGGCCGTCGCACACGACGGCGCCGCGCACCTTCTTCGGCTGGGCGCCGGCCAGGAGCAGGGCCACGTAGCCGCCCAGCCCGCGTCCCATCAGCGTGGCCTCGCCCAGGTGGTTCAGCGCCGTGTCGGCATCACCCATCAGCACCTCGGCGCTGTAGCCGCCGCCGCTCGGAATGGTGCTGTCGCCGTGCCCCGTGAAGTCGAGGGCGTGGATCCCCCCGGGCCACCCCTGCGCCTCCTCGGGCACCTCGGTCGGCGAGCGCTCGCCGAGACCGTGCAGCAGGAGGAGCGGCGGACCGGCACCGGACCGCAGCGTGTGCAGCGCCAGCTCCACGTGGACGTGCCGGAGGCGGACGGCGCTCATGACAGGTACTCGAGCACGGCCTTCGCCACCCGCTCGGGCTGCTCGATGTGCACGAAGTGCCCCGTGTCCTCGAAGGTGAGGAGCTCCGAATCCCGCGGCAGATAGGGCGTCGCCGCGGTGGCGGTCGTGCCCCAGCCCATCGGCTCCTCCTGCAGGCCGAGGATCGCGAGCATCGGCACCGGCAGGGCGACCATGCGGCGCAGAGACCAGACCGCCCGCCAGGGGCCGAAGCCCCCCGGGCGCAGCGCGGGATCGATCTTCCAGCGCCAGCCGTCCTCGTCCCGCCGCGCACCGACGGTGACGAGGTAGCGCAGCCAGTCGAGGGAGAGGCGCGGGTTCATCTTCGCGCGGCGCCGCGCGAGCCCGTCGATCGTGTCCGGCCGGCGCACCTTCGTGCCAGCACGCGCGCGGTGCTCGAGCCAGCCGGTGAGCTCGGTGGCGAGGAGCTTCGTGCGGTCGTGATCGGCCACGTCAGGCGGGTTCTTCTGCGACGGAATGCCGTCGATGTTCACGAACCGACGAATGCGATGGGGCACGGCCTGGATCAGGTGGGTGGCGATGCCACCGCCCTTCGAGTGGCCCAGCACTGGGATCGGGTCCGGACCGATCGAGTCGAGCACCGCCAGCATGTCCCGCACGTCGGCATCCCAGCTGTAGAGGGCCGCGTGGTCGGAATCGCCGTGGCCGCGCTGGTCCCAGGCGACCACCCGGTGGCCGGCGTCGGCCAGGAGCGGGGCGAAGACGTCGAAGGTGCCAGCGAAGTCGAAGCCACCGTGGGCGAGGAGGATCGGCTCCGCCGTCTCGCTACCCCACTCCCAGACGGCCAGCTCGAGGCCATGGCTCACGACGCTCCGGCGCCGGTCGGGCCGGCGCGCGCCGGGGAAGGCGCGGGCGCGGGCCAGCGCGTCGTCGTCGGAAGCGGGGGCGGCGTCGTTCACGGGGCGGGGCTCCTGGGGCGCGGGAGCAGGGTAACGGCCGCGCTGGAGGCTTCCAGCGGAAGGGCCGACGGGCTCGAGTCGGTGCCCCGGACGGCCGAAACCGCAGGGGTCATGGACCGCCTGCTCGATCTCCCCCCGGACGCCCTGGCCCGCGAGCTGAAGCGCCTCGGTACCGGCCGGGCCTGGTGGGCTCGCGAGGGCGACCGCCTGCGCGCCTCCCACGAGGCCCTGCTCGAGATCACCGGCTTCCTCCAAGAGGGCGTCGGCGGCGCGCGCGGACACGAAGCGGTGTTCCTGGCCGTCGGGCCCGAGAGCGGCGCCTTGTTCGGGGCCTTCCTGCACGCGACGGCTCGGGGCCAGGCCCAGGGCGGCCTGCGACGCTGGCCCTACCCGGACCTGGCCGCCTTCCTGCGTGACGGCCTGCGCCTCTCCTGGGGCATGTCGCGCAAGAACGCCCTGGCCGGCCTGTGGTGGGGCGGCGGCAAGGGCCTGATCGCCGGCAGCGAGAGCCCGCCGGACGACCATTCGCGCCGCATCCTCTACCGGGAATACGGCGACTTCGTGAGCTCCCTTGGCGGCTGCTACGTCACGGCCGAGGACGCCGGAACCCGCCCCCAGGACGTGGCGACGGTCTTCGAGCGAACCCGCTTCGTCACCTGCGTGCCGGCGGATCGCGGCGGCGCCGGGAACCCGGGCCCGGCCACCGCCGCCGGCGTGGTGTGCGGCATGGAGGCGGCCCTCGAAGCCTGCGGCCTCGACGGCCTGCCCGGACGACACGTGGCCATGCAGGGCCTCGGCAACGTCGGCACCGCGATGGTCGACCTGCTGCTCGCCCGCGGCGTCCGCTCCGTCGTGGCCAGCGAGATCTCCGCCACCCGCTGCGGCGAGCTCGCCGAACGCTGGCGGGACGCTCCGGTCGAGGTGCGCCTCGCCCACCCGGACGATACGGACCCGCTCCTGGAGCCCTGCGACGTGCTCGTCCCGAACGCCCTCGGCGGCGTGATCGGTCCCGAGCTGATTCCGAGGCTCCAGACCCGCATGATCTGCGGCGCTGCCAACAACCCGTTGGTTCGCGAGGACCGGGACGGAACGGCCCTGATGGAGCGCGGCATCGTCTACATGCCGGACTTCGTCGTCAACCGGATGGGCATCGTCAGCGTGGCCAACGAGCAGTACGGCCGGCTCGAAGGGGATTCCGCCGTCCTGCGCCATCTGGACCCCGGCTGGGAGCACGGCATTCCGGCGGTGACCAAGCGCGTCCTCTCCCTGGCCCGGGACGCCGGGATCTCTCCCGTCGAGGCCGCGAACCGGCTGGCCGAGAGCCGCTGGCACGAGCCCCACCCCCTCTTCCCCGGTCGAACCGGGGCGATCATCCAGGGCCTGGTTCGCAGCGGATGGGAGCGAGGTTAGGCGGAGCCGCGATACACTTCGCGCCGAAGGAGCGCCCCCCGTGCTCGTGCCGACCCTTCCTGCCGGACGCCTCACCCAGACCCGGCGGTTCTTCCGCGATCCCTTCCGACTGGTCGAGGAGGCCCGGGAGAGCTGCGGCAACGTGTTCCGCCTGAGGCTGCTCGGCGTCGGAGACTGGGTGTTCTTCGCTACGCGCACGGGAGCACAGGAGCTGTTTCGCGCGGATCCGGAGGTCGTCGTCGCCGGCGCATCGAACGCGGCCGCCATCGGCGCCCTGACGGGGACGAACTCGGTGTTCGCGCTGGACGGCGCCGCCCACGCGGAGCGCCGGGGGCTCGTGCGCCCGCTGCTCGCCGAGGGCCGCGCCCTGGCCTACGCGAACCTCATCGCCACCCTGGCGGACCGGCGGGTCTCGTCCTGGTGCGACGCGGGCCCGGTCGACCTGCTGGCGGAGTGCAGAGCTCTGGTCGCGGAGATCGTCGGAGCGATCGTGCTGGGCGACCCGCGCCACCCCGTGCTCGGGATGGTGCATGCGTTCGGGGAGGCGACGCTGCGCAAGCCGGCCATCGCTCTCGGAGCGGGCGCCGTGAGTGGGGGCCGGATCGGTCCGTGGCGCCGTGCCCGCGCGCTCCGTCCCTCCATCGATCGCGCCGTGCTCGCGGAGGCGAACCGCCGCCGGGAGACGCCCGGTGCCGACCTGCTCTCGGAGCTCGTCTGCGCGCGCGGCTCCGACGGTGAGCCCCTCGGTGACGAAGCCCTCGCGGACGAGACCCTCAACCTGCTGCTGGCCGCGATCGACAGCACGAGCCACGCGCTCACGTGGCTGCTCCACTTCGTCGCGGGCCAGGCCGAGATCGCCGAGCAGGTAGTCGACGAGGTGACGCAGGCGAACGATCCGGAGCGCTGGCAGGACGGCACCCTCCCCGTCCTCGACGGGGCCGTGTGGGAAGCGCTGCGACTGATGCGGGCGGCGCCTTTTGCGGGTGCGCGGGTCACCCAGGCGCCCTGGCGGTGCCTGGGCTTCGAGGTCCCCACCGGCTGCCGGGTCTCCCCGAGCAGCTACCTGATGGGGCGCGACCCGGCGGTCTACGCCGCCCCGGAGCGCTTCGATCCCGGTCGCTACAGCCGCGGGGAGCCCACGGTGCTGGTCTTCGGGGGCGGCGCGCGCCTATGTACCGGGCGAGCGGTGGCACTCGCCATCCTGCGCGGCTGCCTGGCCAGGGCGGTCTCGCGGGCGCGCCTGGCCCGGGATGCGCCGGTTCGGGCGCGGCGTCGGGGCCTCTTCTTCCTCCCCGAAGGCTGCATCCTCCGCGCCTCCAAGCCCTGACATTCCCGTACGCGGGTCGTTAGGCTCCTCCTGGGTGAGGGGGGAGAGCGGCTGCGACGAAGACACCTCTTCGAGTTCGGGGACTGGCAACGGCTCCCCCGCTCCCTCCGCCAGGCCATGCAGGAGCTGATGGCCTTCTCGCCGGGCCGCTTCAGGACCTTCGAGCCGGTCGTGGGCGTGCTGACCGATGCGCTCAAGCGAACGGCCTCGCACCGTGTGCTCGACCTCGGGTCGGGCCGCGGCGGCGCCTGGAGGGAGCTGGCTCACAGCCTCTCCGACGCCGGCTTCTCGGTGAGCGTCCGGCTCTCGGATCGCAGGCCTCCGGAGCGCGAGAGCCTGGCCCTTCCGCTCACCCACCGTGTCGCGGTGAGCTACGAGCCCGAGCCGCTCGCGGCTCCGAACGTGCCGACCACGATCGGCGGGCTTCGCACCTGCTTCAACGCCTTCCACCACCTCGATCCAGGCCAGGCGAGCGACCTGCTGGCACGGGTCGCGGCGTCCGGCGAGGGCATCGTCATCGTCGAGGTCACGAACCGGAACCTCGCGAGCCTCGCCTGGAACGCGGTGGCCGTTCCGTTGCTGGTGCTGCTGCTCGCGCCGTTCGTCGGCAGCTGGCGCGTCCTCGCGTGGACGTACCTTGGGGGATTCGCGCTTCCCCTCGCCATGGGCTGGGACGGCGCCGTCTCCTGTCTTCGGACCTACTCCGCCGACGAGGTGGTCGAGCTCGGCCGGGCGTCAGCGCCCGGCTACACCTGGACCGTGGGGGCGGAGCGCATCGGGCGGCTGCCCGTCTCCGTCTCCTGGATCTGCGGACTCCCGCCGGGGGCGAGCGACCCGCGGACGGAAATCCGCCGGTAGCGGCGCCTCGATCGCCGTCGGGCGCGCATCGCCGGGCATCCTGAGCGACACCTCCCGCGCGTGGAGGAGCGCGCGGTCGAAGCGACCGCCCTCAGCCCCGTAGAGCTCGTCCCCCAGGATGGGGTGGCCCAGGGCCGCCAGGTGAACGCGGATCTGATGGGTGCGACCCGTGATCGGCCGGGCCTCGACCCGGGCGTCCTCGTCCCGGCGCTCGCAGACCCGCACCCGCGTCTCACTCCACCGGCCGCCACTCCCAGGTGCTCCAGCCAGGGCGAACCGAAGCCGGTGCGAATCCGGGGCACGGCTCATCCAGCCGCCGACCCGGCAGCCCGTCCAGGCCGGCACCGGGGCCACCCAGGCGAGGTAGCGCTTGCGCACCCGCCTGGCGGCGAGCGCGCGCTGGGCGTGGCGCGCGGCGTCGCGGGTGCGGGCGAAGAGGACCACACCGCTGGTCTGCCGGTCGAGGCGGTGCACGGCGATCAGCTCCGCGCTTCCCAGGAGCTCGCGCAGCAGGAGCTCCAGGGAGCCGCGGGCCGACGCCCGAGTCCGCTGGGTCGGGAGCCAGGCCGGCTTGTCCACCGCCACCAGGCCCGCGCGGTCGAGCAGCACCGAGCCGGGCCCGATGCCGGGCAGCTCGGGCTCCCAGGCGAAGCCCCAGCCGACCACCTGGCAGCCGGCGGGAAGCGAATCCGGCGGATGGTCCGGCTCCAGGGGGCGCCCGCCCAGGCGCAGGCCCCCGTGCCACAGCACCCGTTCGAACGCCTCGGGGCCCGGAATCCAGCGGGCCCGGCCCTCGGCAACGAAGTCCCGCCAGCTGTGCTTGCTCGCCAGCACCCACGCCTGGCGATGGAGAGGCGGATCGGCCGGGTGGGATCGGTCACTCATGGGATACGGGGCGATTGGACCGGCCTCGCAGCGGATTCGCAAGCCCGGCGTCCCGGAATCGCCGGGCGGTGGCTGCGACGGCGCGAGAATTTCGCGAAGCTGCACGACTCCCTCTGGAGTAGGAGACGACGAGCATGCGCCTGACGATGATGGGAATGTGGATGGGGATCGGCCTCTGCCTGGTCTCGGCAGTCTTCGCGACGGCGACCGCCGCCGAAACGCCCGATGCCTCCGCCCTGCGGGAACGTGTGGGCGCCGCCTTCGGAGCCTTGCCGAAGGAGGTCCCGAATCCGGCCAACCGGGTGACCGAGGCGAAGATCACCCTCGGCCGGCTCCTCTACTACGACGAACGGCTCTCCCTCGCCGACGACATCAGCTGCAACTCCTGCCACCAGCTCGACCGCTTCGGCGTCGACGGCGAGCCCACCTCTCCGGGCCACGAAGGCCAGCGCGGCGACCGCAACTCGCCGACGGTCTACAATGCCGCCCTCCACGTCGCCCAGTTCTGGGACGGCCGCGAGCCGGACGTGGAGGCCCAAGCCAAGGGCCCGATCCTGAATCCGATCGAGATGGCGATGCCCTCCGACGCCGCCGTCATCGAGAAGCTGCGCGGCATCCCCGGCTACGCGCCGCTCTTCGCCGCGGCCTTTCCGGACGACAACGACCCGCTCAGCTACGACAACCTGGCACGGGCCATCGGCGCCTTCGAGCGCAGGCTCAGCACGCCGGGCCCCTTCGACGCCTTCCTCGCCGGCGACGACGCCGCTCTGGACGAGACCCAGCTGCGCGGTCTCGCCGCCTTCTTCGACACCGGCTGCACCACCTGCCACTCCGGCGCCGCTCTCGGCGGCGGCATGTTCCAGAAGCTCGGCCTGGTCCACCCCTACGAGACCGAGGACACCGGTCGCATGAAGGTCACGGGCAACGAGGCCGAGAAGCACTTCTTCAAGGTCCCCTCCCTGCGCAACATCGAGAAGACCGGCCCGTGGTTCCACGACGGCAGCATCAGCGACCTCTCGGAGGCGGTGCGGCTGATGGCCTGGCACCAGCTCGGCGTCGAGCTCGACGCGGCGGCCACGGCCGACATCATCGCCTTCCTCGGCGCCCTGACCGGCGAGGTGGACGCGGCGTACACGAAGGAGCCGGAGCCCGTCCAGTAACGCGTCCCGCGTTCGGCCGACGCTGCGCGCCACCCAGACATGACGACTCGGCTACCGCAAGAGGAGCTGATCAGCGCGGTCCGGACCCGGTCGAAGAGCGACGAACGGGTCCTCGCGGTGCTGATGTACGGGTCATTCGCGAAGGGCGAAGGCGATCGGTTCTCCGACGTGGAGTTCTACGTGTTCGTCGCCGACGACGAGCTGAGCTCCCTCGATCGGCATGCATGGGTGTCCTCGATCGCACCGGTGTCCGCCTTCTTCGTGAACGAGTTCGGAACCGACGTCGCGATATTCGAGAACCTGGTCCGGGGCGAGTTCCACTTCGAGCCCCATGGCAGCGTCGGCCGGGTGCGGGGCTGGACCTCCATCGAGTCCCTCGGCTCGGCGAAGGAAATGCTGGTTCTCGATCAGAGGGGAGAGCTCACTTCGGCACTGGGCGATCGGCATCGAACGAGCCCGTCACGGGATCTGGTTCAGGAACTCTACGACCGCTTCCTCAACTGGTACCTGCTCGGCTGCAACGTCCTCCGGCGGGGCGAACGAGCGCGCGCCCTCGACGCGCTCGGCCGAGCCCATGTCTTCCTGCTCCAGCTCGCCCGGATCCGCGAGGGCGCCCTCGAACACTGGCTGACGCCGAGCCGGAATTTGGAGCACGAGCTCAGTCGGCCAGGCTACGAGGCCTACTGCTCGTGCACCGCCTCCCTGGCAGCGGATTCGCTGACGGCCGGTTACGGGAACGCTTGGCAGTGGTCCCGGGAGCTGATGGCGGACCTGTCGCCTTCCTGGAACGTCGACTCGCGGCACGCACTCGTCGAGAGCATCGAGGCCAGCCTGCCGAGCTGGCTGTCCGGCTAGCCGGACTCCCCGGCCCTACCGTTCCCCCCGCCGCTGCTCGTTCACCAACGTGTGCGCCCGCCGCGTCGCCTCCGGCAGGCGGAATCGGGGCGCGCCGCCGAGGACGATGCGGCACGCGGTCTCGAGGGAGACGCGATGGCCGATCGAGACGAACACGGGCTTCACGCCGGTTCGCGTCCGCAGCACCCGCCCGACCACCTCCCCCTCGTGGCGCAGCTGTACGGCGGCGCCGCGGCGGGGACCAGGCTCTCGATGCTCGCCGACGAGGAGGCTCTTGGCACAACCGAGGGTGGGCCGGTCGAGCACGACGCCGAGATGACAGGCCAATCCGAAGCGGCGCGGGTGGGCCAGGCCATGGCCGTCGCACACGATCACGTCCGGGAGGGTTCGCAGCTTCTCGAAGGCGGCGAGCAGCGGTGGGATCTCGCGGAAGGAGAGGGTTCCCGGCACGTAGGGGAAGCGGACCTCGTGGCTGACGGCCACCTCCTCCACGGGCTCGAGGCTGGCGGCGTCCAGGACGGCGACCCCCGCGTGCAGCAGGGGGCTCCGCTTGTCGAAGGACACGTCCACGCCGGCCACGGTGCGGGGCGCGGCGACGCCGGGGGCGTCCTCGCGGACGACCCGGTCGCGCAGGCGCTCCTGGATCGCCCGAGCCGCGGGGACGTCCACGTCCCATGCGTGCCGCAGCCTGGGTCGGAGGCCGCTCAGAGGCCCTGGAAGGCGGCTTCGAGGATGGCCGCCTGCTCGGCCCGGTGGACGCGACCGGAGCCGGTGGCCGGGCTCGCGTGGGAGGGACGACCGGCGTAGCCGAGCTTCGAGAGGGTGCGCAGCTGGCCCTGCAGCCGCTCGCGCACGAAGGTCCAGGGGCCCATGTTGGCCGGCTCTTCCTGGACCCAGAAGACGCCCTCCGCGCGGGAGTAGCGCTCCATGATCCGGTCGATGATCTCCTCGGGCCAGGGATAGAGCTCCTCGACCCGGACGATCGCCACGTCGCCGGCGGCGTCGCCCGCCGCCACGCCGTCGCGCTTCTCGCGGTGGGCGAGCAGGTCGTAGTAGACCTTCCCGCTGCAGCACAGCACCCGGCGCACGACCGACGGGTCGAGCACCGCGGGATCGTCGAGCACCGGCTGGAAGCCGCGGTTCACGAAGTCCGCCACGTGGGAGGTGGCTCGCGGTGCGCGCAGCAGGCTCTTCGGCGTGAAGATGACCAGCGGTGCCCGGTAGGGCCGGCGCATCTGGCGGCGCAGCACGTGGAAGTACTGGGCGGGCGTCGTGCAGTTCGCGACCTGGAGGTTGTCCTCGGCGCAGAGCTGGAGGAAACGCTCCATCCTCGCACTCGAGTGCTCCGGGCCCTGCCCCTCGTAGCCGTGGGGCAGGAGCATCGCCAGCCCGCTCATGCGCTGCCACTTCACGTGGGCCGACGTGATGAACTGGTCGATGATCACCTGGGCGCCGTTGGCGAAATCGCCGAACTGGGCCTCCCACAGGGTGAGCGTGGTCGGGTCGGCCAGGCTGTAGCCGTACTCGAAGCCCAGCACCGCGGCTTCGGAGAGGTGGCTGTCGTAGACCTCGAAGCGCGCCTGGGTCTCGGAGATGTGGTCGAGGGGTGCGTACTCGACGCCGGTCTCCTGATGGACGAGGACGGCGTGACGCTGACTGAAGGTGCCCCGGGAGCTGTCCTGGCCCGAGAGCCGCACGGGAGTCCCCTCGACGAGCAGGCTGCCGAAGGCCAGCGCCTCGCCGGTGGCCCAGTCGATGGGGGAGTCCTCGGCGACCACCTTGCGTCGCTTGTCGAGCACCGCGGCGAGCTTCTTGTGCACCTCGAAGTCGCCCGGCACCTCGGCCAGCGCTTCCGCGATCCGGGCGAGTCGCTCGACCGGCACCGTGGTCTCGCCGTCGTCTCCCGGATCGGTCCGCAAGAAGCCCGACCAGGGCCCCCGCGGCTCGTAGGGCTCGTCCGGGCCGGGCGGCTTGGTCTTGATGATCTGCAGCGCTTGCTGGAGCTGATCGTTCAGGTCCTCTTCGATCCGCTCCACGTCCGCCTGGCTCAGGGTGCCGCCCCGCACCAGCTGCTCGGTGTAGATCGCCCGCAGCGAATCCTTGTTGCGGATCTTCCGGTAGAGGACCGGGTTCGTGAAGCTCGGCTCGTCGCCTTCGTTGTGGCCGTGGCGGCGGTAACAAAGGAGATCGATCACGACGTCGTCGCCGAAGCGCTGGCGATAGGCGAAGGCCAACTTGGTCACGTGGACCACCGCCTCCGGATCGTCGCCGTTCACGTGGAAGATCGGGATCTGGATCATCTTCGCGACATCGGTGGCGTAGAGGGTCGAGCGCGCTTCCTGGGGCGTGGTGGTGAAGCCGATCTGGTTGTTCACCACGACGTGCAGCGTCCCGCCCACCGAGTATCCGTTCAGGTGGGAGAGGTTCAGCGTCTCCGGAACCATGCCCTGGCCGGCGAAAGCGGCATCGCCGTGCAGCAGCACGGGCACCGTCTGCCAGCCCTTCTCGTCACCGCTCCGGATCTGCTTCGCGCGGGTGCGGCCCACGACGACCGGGTCGACGGCCTCGAGATGGGAGGGGTTGGCGGTGAGCGAAAGGTGGATGCGCTCGCCGGAGCGGGTGCGGCGGTCGCTCGAGTAGCCCTTGTGGTACTTGACGTCCCCGGAGCCGAAGGGCGAATCGTGCTCCTCCACGTCCTCGAACTCCGAGAACATCGCCTCGAGGCTCTTGCCCATGATGTTGGAGAGGACGTTCAGACGTCCGCGATGGGCCATGCCCAGCACGATCTCGCGGGCGCCGCGGGCCGGCGCCTCCTCGACGACGGTGTCGAGCAGCGGGATCAGGGCCTCGGCGCCCTCGAGGGAGAAGCGCTTCTGCCCGATGAACTTGGTGTGGAGGAAGCGCTCGAAGAGCTCCGCCGCGCAGATCTTCTCCAGGATGCGCAGGCGTTCCTCGGGGAGCTGCGTGGTGTCGTTCTCGTGCTCCTCCATCTGCTGCATCAGCCACTGGCGCCGGCCGGGATCCTGGATGTGGGTGAACTCGACGCCGATCTTGCGACAGTAGGTGGAGCGCAGCCGGTCCAGGATCTGGGCGAGGGTCTGGATCGGGCCGCCGGGAAGATCGCCGGCGAAGAAGGGCTGCTCGAGGTCGTCGTCGCCCAGGCCGTAGTGGGCGGGGTCGAGCTCGGGGAAGTCAGCCGGCGCCGGGGTGAGGGGGTTCGAATCGGCGATGCGGTGGCCCCTGGCGCGGAACGCGTGGATCAGCCGCAGCACCCGGGCGTGCTTCTCGGCGACCTGGGGGCTGGCGATCGCGTGGAGCGCCTCGGTGGCCGGCGCCGGCTCGGTCCGGACGGGAGCCCGGTGCGCAGGGGGCGCTGCAGGCTCGCGGCGGGCCTTCGGCCGGTCCTCGAACAGCTCCGCCCAGCTGGCGTCGACGGACTCCGGGTCGAGGGCGTAGCGATCGCGGATCTCCGCGACGATGCCCGCGTTCACTCCGAAGCCGGCGAGGGCGGGCTTCTTCTCGCCCTCGCCGCGCGCGCTCTCTGGGCGGCCCTTGTGGCTCAAGGCGCTCACGGCACCAATCCTCGCTTGCCCACTTCGCCGGCCCGGAGAGCCCCCTCGGCCCTCTCGCGACCCGACCCACGAAGCATCGGCTGGCCCCGCCCCGTCATGTAGCCCAATCGCAGCACATGACCAGTGGGATGCCCCGAGCCGGCCCTCGGTTCACGGCGATCCATCCCGACCGAAGCGCAGGGCCGCCTCCACGACCAGGTCCGGCCGTTCCATCGGGACCAGGTGGCCGGCGTCGACTTCCTCGAGCCGGGCCGCCGGCATCAGCTCGACCAGGGCCTGATAGAACGGGAGCGGGAAGTTGCCGAGGCGGGCCCAGAGCCAGAGGCAGGGCGTGACCGTCCGCCGCGCCAGGTCGGCGACGTCGACGTCCCGCCGCGGGCCGAAGACGGCCGCCTCCACCTCGGGCGAACACTTGAGCTCCACGCTGCCGTCAGGCAGCGCGCGCAGGCCGTCCAGGGTGTAGAGGTCCAGGGCCTCGGGCTGCCAGGCGGCGAAGAAGTCGCGCTCGGCCCACCAGGCGCGGGCCTCGGCGGCGCTGGGCCAATCCGCCCGCCGCTTGAGCGCGGTCTCGACCATGCTCTGGACGTGCTCGAGGCGCTCCGGCGGCGCGCCCCCCGGCGGCGGCGGCGTGACCGGATCGACCAGCACGAGGCGCCGGAAGAGTGCGGGTCGGCGGGCCGCCGCGCCGAGCATCGACGTGCCGCCAAAGGAGTGGCCGATCCCGAGGGAGATCGCGTCCTGGCCACTCTCGGCCCGTAGCGTGTCGGCGACCGCCGCCACGTCGGTGGCGAACTCGTCCCAGGCGAAGACGTCCCGGGGATCGCCGGCCGGGCGAGAAGAATCGCCGTGGCCGCGGGCGTCCATCGCCACCGGGCGGTAGCCCGCCTCCTGCAGGCCCTCTGCCACCTGCGCCCACATCCCCTTGCAGAAGCCGTTGGCGTGGTGGAGCAGCGCGATCGGGCCGTCGCCGCCCCAGTCGAGGAGCGCGATCTCGACGTCGCGCCCGGGGAGGGCGAGGCGTCGCCTCTCGGCGCGGTCCAGGAGCGCGGCGGCCGTCTGCATCCGGCGGACGGTAGCCGTTTCCGCCCCGGCCGCCGGATCGCCCGCTCCCCGTGGCGAGTCGGTTACCCTGCGCGCCCGTGACCACCCTCGACGACGCGCTCCGCGAGCGCATCCGCCGCCACCTCACCGACCACCGGCGCCGCAGCGAGCCTCTGGGCGAGCGCCGCCATGCGGCCGTCGCCCTGGCCCTCCTGCCCGATGAGGAGGGCCGGCCGAGCTTCGTGCTCACCCGCCGGGCCGCGCGCTTGCGCGACCACGCGGGCCAGTGGGCGCTCCCGGGCGGTCGCCTCGACGACGGCGAGTCCGTCGAAGAGGCCGCGCTCCGCGAGCTGCGAGAAGAGGTCGGCCTCCAGCTCGGCGCCGGAGCCGTGCTCGGTCTCCTCGACGACTACCCGACCCGCAGCGGCTTCGTCATCACGCCGGTCGTCGCCTGGGCCGGCCTCCACGCCGAGCTGGTGCCGGACCCCACCGAGGTGGCGGAGGTGTACCGGGTCGCGGTGGAGCAGCTCGACGCACCGGAGGTCCCCCACCTGCGCCGAATCCCCGAGAGCGAGCGCCCGGTCATCTCGATTCCGCTGCTCGGCACCCACATCCACGCACCCACCGCCGCCATCCTCTTCCAGCTCCGCGAGGTCGCCCTGTGGGGCCGGGGCACCCGCGTCTCCCACTTCGAGCAGCCGGTCTTCGCCTGGCGCTGAAGGTGCGCGATCGGCCCCCTGGCCAGCGAGGCTAGGCGGCCCGCACGTGACCGCGGCCGATCGAGTCCAGACTGGGCGCGCCCATCTGCCTCATCGTCGTCGCGAGCTCCGCCCGCAGGATCCGTAGCACGGCTTCGACCCCCGCCTGGCCGAAGGCCGCCAGGCCCCACAGATAGGGCCGGCCGACGCAGACCGCGGAAGCCCCGAGTGCAATCGCCTTCACGATGTCCGTTCCACGGCGGAAGCCGCTGTCGACCAGGATGGGAACGCGCCCGTCCACGGCGCGCGCGATCTCGGGCAGCACCTCGATCGTCGAGAGCCCGCTGTCCTCGGCGCGCCCGCCGTGGTTCGACACGACGATGCCGTCGACGCCATGCTCCATGCAGAGACTCGCGTCCTCGGGCGTGAGGATCCCCTTGATCCAGAGCTTCATCGACGTGCCGTCGCGGATCCGATCCACGTAGTCCCAATCGAGCACGAGCAGGTTCCGGATCCAGGCGTCGAGGTCGAGACCGACGGCGCCGCCCGCAGCGGCGATCCCTCGCAGGGCGTCGCCTCCGAGCGACGCGTGGCAGGAGCGGCACGCGGGGTTCTCGTCCCGACGGTAGCGGCGCATGCGGTCGCGATTGGCTCCGTTCGCCACGATGTCGGCCGTCAGGACCACGGCCGGGCATCCTGCTCCTTCGGCTCGCCTCAGCTGCGCGCGCGTCGCAGGCCACACGCGCGCCGTGTAGAGCTGGAACCAGGGCGCCTCGCCGCGTGCGTCGGCCACCTCCTCGATCGGGGTCGACGAGCCCGTGGACAGGATCATGCCGTGGTCGATGCGTCTCGCCGCACGTGCCACCGCGAGCTCGCCCTCGGGATGGAAGGCGCGCTGGCTCCCGCAGGGAGCCAGCAGGATCGGAGAGGAGAGCCGGGTCCCGAGGACGTCGGTGCGGGTGTCCACCTGCCGGACGTCCACCAGGCGCCGGGGCCGCAGCTGGAAGCGCTCGAACGCGGACTGGTTCGCGCGCAGCGTGGCCTCGTGCTGCACGCCCATCGACAGATACGTGTAGTGGGCCGGCGAGAGGTTGCGCTCCGCCACCGGCTCGAAGTCGAAGACGTCGATCGCCGCGCTCGCCTCCTCGATGATCTCGCGCGGCAGCGGCTCGCAGCCGGCCCCGGGCACGGGATCCAGGCCTCGCCCGATCGCCCAGAGAGGTCGAGCCGTGAGGAGGGGGCTGGCCATGAGGAAGCACAGGAACGACCGACGGCTCCGTGCGGCGGTCCCGGCGTCGAGGACTCGGTGCGACATGCACGGCAGGAGAGCAAGCGACGTGCCAGGGCCGCATCGACGTCTCGGGGCTCCTCGGGCGCGCGAGGCGCAAGGGGCGGGCGACAGGTGCAGCCGGCGTGCTGCGGCGCGTGAACGCCGCTCCCCTCAGCTTCTCCGCAGTCCGAGGTAGTGATCCACACCGGACACGTGGTGCTGCTCGATCCCCCAGCCCGTGCCGTCGACCAGTCGCGGAACGTCGTCCACCACGAAGTTGGTCTGGCGCCACCACGGTGATGCGATCGCGCCGTAGACCAATCGCAGGGTCACATCGCCTACGTAGTCGCCGGCTTCGAGCCGGGCCTTCTGATATTGCAGCGCGTGTTCGTCTGCGCCGACGGTGGGATCCACCGTATCGGCGATCAGCATCGCGCCGGGCGCGCATCGAGCGTGGAGCGCCCGCAGCAGCCGGCGCGTCGCCTCCCATCCACCCGCGAGCCCCAGGTTCCCGCAGAGGAGCAGGACCGCGTTCCAGTCCCGATCGCCGGGCACCTCCTCGAGGAAGTCCTGGACCCGGACCTCCTCGACGCCTCTGCGGCGACAAACCTCGACAGCACCAGGTGAGGAGTCGACTGCGACGACGTCGACCCCCCGCGTCTGGAGGTGCAACGAGGCTCGTCCCGCGCCTGTGCCGAGGTCGAGGACGGGGCCTGCCAGACCGGCCAGCGCACCTCGCTCCCATTCGCTCCAGTGGGCGGGCTGCTGGAAGAACCAGGCGGGCGACATCGCCGGCACGCTCCAGCCGTCGTCGACCTCGAGCCTCAGCTCCTCGACCGGCCGGCCCTCGAGGTGATCGAGGAGGGCCCTACCGAACGCGTCCTGGTCGAGCGGAACGTTCGGCACCGGCCCTCACGGGTTGGAGTCGGGGATGTGGGCCACCTCGATCTTGATCCCGTCGGGATCGGCGTAGAAGGCCGCGTGGTAGCCCGGTGAGTAGCCGCGCTGCCCGGTGTAGTCCACCGGCGCATCGAGGACGTCCGCTCCCGCCGCGACCATGGCCTCGTGGACGCGGTTCACGTCCTGCGCGCTCTCGGCATGGAAGGCCATGTGGTGCATGCCCGGAGCGTACCGGTCGTTGGGCCGGTCGCGGTTCGGCCCGGAGGAGGGCCGGACTTCGATGCCGAACGTCGCGCCCGCAGCGAGCCGCACCTGCCACGCGGCGCGGCGGGGCTTCGCCCCCTGGAAGTCCGCCATGGGGATCTCGAGGCGCTCGTAGCCGAGAGCCCGGAAGAGAGCGTCGTAGAAGGGGATCGAACGATCGGGATCGCTGATCGAGAGATCGACGTGAGTGAGGGGACCGCGAATCGGCATCTCTCATCCTACACGACGGGATTTGGGACGACCGGTACCCGTTTCCCTACTTCCGCAGCGTCCCATCCTCCCCCAGTGTCCGGTCCCAGGCGTCGATCACCTCGGTCCGCACGTTCCAGTCGGTCCCTTCTTCTTCCCGGGTCAGGTCCGCCAGCGTCTCCTTCGGCCGCAGCTCCGGATCCAGCGCGGCCCCGACCCGGAACAGCGCCTTCGCCGGCGCTCCGTCCAGCACCTCGGCGAGGGGCCGATCGCGGAGCCTCGCGACCTCGGCGAGCCCGCGCTCGATTCCTCGCAGCGCCTTGCGAAGGGAGGCGCTCACCGAGTCCGGATCCGCCAGCGGCAGCTTGTCGGCCACGGCCAGGGCGTTCGCGACGGCCAGCACCGCCTCGAAGATCTCCGCAGCCCGCTCCGGGGGAAGCTCGGCGAGGGTGCGCCCCACGAGCGTGCCGTCGAGCACCGCGGGTGGCTGGGCGCGCACCACGAGATCGGTCCGGGCGCCGTCGTCCGGCTGCAGCGCGGCGGGAGGAAGCTCCAGCGCATCCGGTCGGAGTGGCCGGTAGGTGCGCATCGCGCGGTCGCGGTCGGGGAAGCCCAGGTCGTTCAGACGGCTTCGCTGCCACTGGGCGGCGAACAGCTCGCACTCGACGCGGCTTTCGAGGACCGCACCGTGGACCAGGTTCCAATAGTGGCGCGGCGCGTACAGGAGGGCGATGCCGAGGAGGGTCCGCAGGCGTTCCTCGTGCTCGGCTGAGCGGGGCTCGTAGTAGGCGAAGCCGTCTTCGCTCGTGAGGCCTTCGGTCTCGCCGCCGGGGGGCGCGAAGTCGGCCATTTCCTTCATGGCCACGATCCAGAGCTCCGGGTCGAGCTCTTCGAAGGCGGCGACCAGGGTCTCCGGGCCGGCCGCGATCAGGGCGTCGATCCACTCGAACAGCCGACTCGGCGAGAGCGTACGGTCCTTCCAGCAGTCGAGGTCGACGGCGGCGACGCGCTGCTCGGCCGTGGCGTGCCGGGCGAGCCAGCCCGCGTCCTCGATGCCGGTGGCCACCACGGTGGTGGCGAAGACGGCCTCGGGCAGGTGCGGGACGATCTCGGGAGCCCGCTCGGCGAGCTCGAGGAACTCGGCGCGCTGCCGGGGCGGAAGCCCGACGAGGGCGCCGGCGAGCTGCTCGGGCTCGTAGGCGTTCAAGCGATCCCGCGCGTCCTTCGCGCGGGATCGGGCGAGGGACAGCAGGTCGTCGCCGGCCGGTAGCGGAGCGGGAACGGGTCGCGGGGCTCGGTTCACCGGTACACCTCCCGGGGGCCCGAAACGGCCTGGGCCCCCTACCCTTGGGTCTCGTACGGCGAGCGCAGGGCGGGCGGCGCCGCGGGGGCGCGCTCCTGCCCAGGGTGCGCAGCATGGCGTGCGCCACAGGGTCTGCACAGACTGAAATCTGCGGCCTTCGCGCGCTATCCTAGGGGGGCGGACGCGCGGCCTTCAGGAGCCCTCGAGGCCCCGGTGGATGGCCCGCTCGACCGGCGACTCGCTTCCGTCTTCCCGGTCGAGGCGTAGCGGCTCCGCAGGCGGGATGCCGGGCTGGGCCAGGAACCGCGGCGCGACGCCGCGATGGGGCCGGCTCGCGGCGTGCACGAGGAACGGGTGACACAGGTAGACGTCGCCGGCCCTCCCGGTCGCGCGGGCGAGCGGGATGGCCCGGAGAAAGAGCTCCGCCGTCGAGCCGAAGATGCGAACCACGGGCTCCGTCCACGTCGAGGGCTGGTCCGGCGAGAGGCCGGTGGCGCGCCACAGCCACGCCCGGCACGCCGAGACGACGGGCTCCGGGATCGCGCCTTCGAGCCGCAGGGAAGCCGTCGGCGACGAACCGCTCCACGTCCGTCTCGCCGAACGGAGCGATCAATCGGGGGGCCGCCGCGCCGTCACGAGACCCGTCTCGATCGTGACGTGGAAGAAGCCGCGCTCGGCGATCTCGGCCTCGACCCGCCGGGCGACGGCTGCCCGCTGCCCGTCCGTCAGCGGATCGGTCGAGTCGAGGTAGTCGACCACCGCGCTCGCATCGGTGACGCGCAGGGCGTTCGGGTAGCGGAGGAGCTCGACGTCGGCGAAGTGGCGCTGCACGGCGCGGCTCCCGGTGGTGAGCCCGAAGCGCTCCGCCAGTTGCGCTCCGGTCCGCGGAAGGCCCATCTCCTCCTTGAGGGAGAGCAGCTCCGCGATGTGCCGGGCCCCGTTGGTGGCAGCGAAGAGCCGTCCTCCGGGCACGAGGAGCCGGCGGAGCCCGGCGAGGGCGTCCCCCAGCCGATCCGCGTGGTAGAGCATGTGGTGGGCGAGGATCGCGTCGAAGCAGGCATCACGAAAGGGAAGGCGGCAGGCCGTCGCCTGGACACGGCGGCGGTCCACGGCGCCGACCTCGCGGAGCATGCCGACCGAGAGGTCGCAGAGGGTTCGGCGACCGGGCTGCTGCGCCTCCCGTGCCCGCCAGAAGGCCCCGTTCCCGCATCCGACGTCGAGCACCTCCCGGAAGCGCGCCAGCCCGCAGTGCCGGTGGAGCCAGGCGGTCCAGGACTCCGGGGCAACGGAGTAGGCCGCATGGAGGCGCATCCGCGCGGCCAGTCGGCGGTCGTCCGCGTACTGACCGACCCGCAGCTGTCCCTCGCCGACGTCGATCGACCGTGTCGGGAAAGACGGCCGGTGCCTAGCCATCGAGTGCCGAGGCGAGCGCAGCGACCAGACGCTCGGCGGCGTACGGCTTTCGCAGGAATCCGGTGCGGGGCTGGCGGACCAGGGCGAGCACCACCCGCTCCTCGTCGTAGCCGCCTGCTGAGCAGCACGGGAAGGAGGGGCCGCTTCTCGCGGAGCTGGCGCAGCGTGTCGGTGGTGCTCCGTCCCGGCATCGTCAGGTCGAGGATGACGCCGTCCAGCTCCTCGCCGGCGTCGGCGACCGCCAGCGCCGCGTCGCCGTCCGCGGCTTCGACCACCGAGCAGCCGCGCTCCTCGAGCACCCGGCGAACGAGATGACGGATCGGCGCCTCGTCGTCGACGACCAGGATGCGCCGCCCGGTCACGGCCGCGTGGCGTACGGCCTGCGGCTGCGCCGGGCGTCCACTCGATTCGGGAAGGAGGAGCTGGAAGCTCGACCCGCGCCCTTGCTCCGACTCGACGACGAAGCCTCCGCCATGGCTGCGGGCGATGCCCAGGGCCGCCGCGAGCCCGAGCCCCCGACCCCGGGGCTTCGTCGTGAAGAAGGGATCGAAGACGTGGAGCCGATCCTCGTCGCGGATCCCGGCGCCGTCGTCGCGAACTTCGAGACAGACGTAGCTGCCCCCGGGACGCGACTCCTGCGGCTCGAGCCCGCGGGCGGCGGCGGCGTCGAGCTCGACGACGCGGGTGCGGACTCGGATCCGGCCCTGCCCCTCTGGCAGCGCTTCGGCCGCGTTCAACACCAGATTGGTGACGATCTGCTGCAGCTGGCCGGCGTCTCCACGCACACGCGGCTCGTCGGGCTCCAGATCGAGGGTCAGCGTCGCGGTGGGGGGCACCGCGGCGCGAACGACGCCGACGGTGCCGCGAACCAGCTCGTTCACGCCCGTCGGCTCCGCGCGCAGGCTTCCGCCGCCTGCGTAGGAGAGCAGCTGCCCGGTGAGCAGCGACGCCCGCTCCGCCGCACTGACGACCGCATCGAGATCACCCCGGGCCGGCGAATCGACCGGCACCTCCTGCCGGGCCAGCTCGGCGTGGCCGAGCACGATCAGCAGCAGGTTGTTGAAGTCGTGGGCGACGCCGCCGGCCATCCGGCCGAGGCTCTCCAGGTTCTGGGTCTTGAGCAGGCTGTCCTGGAGCCGCTCCCGCTCCGCCACCTCGAGCTCGAGAGCGGCCACGCTCTCCTCGAGCTCCAGCCTTCGGCCTTCGCTCTCGAGGCGAAGGGCCTCGAGGCGCCGCATGTAGACGCCCCGCCAGAGGTGGATGATGAGGGCGAGGACGCCGCCGTTCGTCACCACGATCAAGGGCTGGCTCCACTCGGCGCCCGGCGCGCTGCGTGCGGCCGTGACGAGGAGGGTGGCGAGAGCGCCCGCGACGAGCAGACCGAAGCGCAGCGACGAGGCCAGGAACAAGCTGCCGCCGACGAGGAGCGCCGCCAACGAGTGCAGGAAGCGGGGCTCGGGAAAGAGGAAGAGGTAGATGGCGTCGTTCGCCAGCACGGCCAGGGCCACCGCGAGGACACAGTCGTCGACGCGGCCTTCATCCGGCGGCCGGCGAATCCAGTGCAGGCCCACGGCCAGGAGCCCCACCGCCGTCGACGCGGCGGCCCCGCAGATCCACCACGCCGCCGGCGGCTCGACGCTCTGACCGTGGATCCAGACCAGGACTCCGTACCACGCACCGACGACGCACGATGCGGGACCGAGGGCGGAACGCACCGAGGAGAAGAGTGTGGCGGCTGAGGGAGCGAGGGGCATGGGGAGACTCGCTGGAACGAGCCCAAGGGTACCAGGGGTCAGGCGCCCGAGCCCTTGGCGAGCCCGGTCTTGCGGATCCCGGCATGGCGCAGTGCCGACCTCAGCGCCGATCCGCGATCGGACCGAGCAGGTCCCTCCCGGCGACGGCCCTCACCGCGGCGCGGAAGCTCTCCGTGGTGATCGGCTCGTCGTCCCGGGAGAGCTTCAGCACGACGTCGTCGAGGCTGGCCTCGTCGTCGGTGGCCCGGCGAATCGACTCGTCGAGGCCATGAAGCACCCCGACGGCGCGGGCGGTGACCACCGGGTCGGCCCGGCCGGTGCGCAGGCCGGGCGCCGCCCGGCCGCGCTCGGCCATGCGGGCGAGAGCGCCCCGGAACCGGCGGCGGCTGATCGAACGGGAGCGCGCCAGCACCTCGAGGGAGTAGAGCTCCGCCAGTCCCTCGACGACCCAGTCGCCGTCCTCGCCGGAGCGGGCTCCCATCTGGGCGTGGACGAGCTCGTGGAGGAGCGGGCTCGTGGCGTCGCCGGTGATCAGCGGGCGATCGGCGTGGACGAAGACCGAGCGCGGGCCCGAGAGGCCGCCGCGCCACATCGGATCGCCGGCGCTCACCACGAGCAGACGCTCCGGAAGCGGGCCGGTGGCGTCGCGCAGTGCGGGCAGCGTCCAGCGCAGGAAGGCGAGCATGTCGTGGCGGCGCACGCCCTGGCCCACCGGCCCCGCCACGGCGACGTGGCTGCCGGCGATGCGCTCGCGCAGGATGCCGAGGCGACCGGTCAGCATCCAGCCGGTCGGCCGGTCGAAACGACGCGCCGGGTTCGCCACTTCGTAGGTGCCCGCGGCGATGCGCCGATAGGGGACCGCCGCGGACCAGCGCTTCGGCGTGCGAAGCTTGAGCACCGAGCGGGACTCGGCGCCCTTCAGGGTGCGCACGCGGGCGGGCGGAAAGAGATCGTCGCCGCGGAAGAGCGCCCAGTGCTCCGCGCAGCGCGCGTCGTAGCTCGCCGGGTTGCGCAGGTGGTCGATGCGGAAGTCGTAGCGGAGGGCACCTCCCCGCCGCGGCGGGGTCCAGCGGACGAATCCGTCTCCCTCCTCGATGGTGCCGTCGCCGCGGAAATCCGCATGGCGATCCGGGTCGGTGCGCAGCTGGATCCACCGCACCACCCGGGCGCCGCGTCCGAGGCGGAGGGTGGCGCGGGCGACCCGATCGGTGGGCACGAGGGAGGCCTCGAACACGACGTCGTAGGTGGGCGGCGGCTCCGGGGGCTCCTCGGCGCGGAGCCGCGCGCCGGGCGACGAGAAGAGCAGGACCAGGGCCAGCGTTGCCAAGCGATTCACGAGCGCGTCTCTCCTTCGTCACTCCGGCGGGCGAACTCCTGTCCCATCGCCACCCGCTCCGCCACTGGGAGCGCCTGCTGCCAATCGCTGTCCGGCGTACCGAGGGCACGATCGACCGCGTCGAGGCGCGGCCGCAGGCCGGCGCGGTTCGCGAGCTGGATCGCCAGGCCGGGACGCGCGTTCAGCTCGAGGATCACGGGCCCCCGCACCGCGTCTACCACCATGTCGGCGCCCACGTAGCCGAGGCCGGTGCGATCCGTCGCCTGCACGGCGATCTCCAGCACCCGGTCGAACTCCGGGATCGGCACGTTCACGAGGGGCTCGTCGCTGTCGGGATGGCGCACGATCGGCCGGTTCTTGTGGACGGCGAAGAGGGTGCGCCCGCTCGCCAGATCGATTCCGGCGCCGATCGCGCCCTGGTGCAGATTCGCGCGGCCGCCGCTGCGGCGGGTCGGCAGCCGTGTCATCGCCATGACCGGGATCCCCCGGTAGACGATGACGCGCACGTCCGGCACGCCGTCCGCGGCCAGCGGGGCCAGGAGCAGATGGGTCTGGAGGCACTCCTCCACGAGCGCCACGTCCTGGTGACCGGCCAGGGAGTAGAGACCGGAGATGATGCCGGTGGCGTGGTAGACGAGGTCTTCCGCCGGGAACTCCCGGCCGCCGCGCAGGAAGCCGCCGCCGTCGCCGGTCCGGATCACGAGGATGCCGTTGCCCATCGCGCCCCGCGCCGGCTTCAGCACGAAGGACTCCACGTTGCGGAGCGCCTCGGGCAGGCGGCGGGCCTCCCGGTGCAAGCCCGCCTCGGCCAGCAGCCGGGGAACCGGGATCCCGGCCTCGAGGCACAGTCGCTTGGTCGCGAGCTTGTCGTCGACGAGCGGGAAGCGCGAGCGGTCGTTCGCGGCCAGGGTGTAGCGCGCGTTGCGGCGGTTGATGCCGAGCACGCCGCGGCGACGGAGGGCGCTCCACATCAGCTCCGCCCCTCTCCGACCAGGGCGCGGAAGCGCACCAGGTCCGCCACCCGGTAGCCGGTGTAGCCGCCGATCCAGATGAGGAGCCCCATGATCGCGAACACCAGCTCCGGGAACGAGAACATCAGATAGCCGGCGCCCTCGCTGCGGAGCAGGGGGTGCACCACCGCCGCGACGCCGACGGACCAGAGCCCGCGCACGAGGGCCTCCTGCAGGCCCTCCTCTGCAGCCGTGATGTAGATGCGTTCGACCAGCATGGTGAGGATCACGATGGGAAACACGACGCCGGCAAAGAAGTCCGGCAGCTTCGCGTCCTGCGCGGCCAGCGCCAGACCGGTCACGAAGAGGACGACCACGCAGAGGAGGATCGAGAGCCGCGGCACCATCAGGAGCCGCAGCCGCTCGAGGCCGGTGCGCGCCGCCACCGCGAGACCGGTCACCACGCCGACCAGCAGGAGGCCGAGGCTCAGGGAGTACTCGCGCAGGGCCAGGGCGATCAGCACGGGCATGAACGTGCCGTAGGTGGGAATGCCGACCACGTTGCGGAAGAGCGCGACCAGGAGCGCGCCGAGGGGCAGGAGCAGCAGCACGCGCAGGGCGGCCTGGCTCGCCAACGGCAGGCGGTAGAGCGAGAGACGCGCCAGGATCGGGTTGTCCGGCGCGAGCAGGCTGGCGATCTCGTCCGGGCGCAGGGGCTCGCGGAGGGACATGTAGCGGTGGCCCACGGCGCGGACGCCGGTGGCTTCCACCAGAGGCTGCTCGCCGCGACCCATCACCACGAAGTCCGCCGGGCGGTGGCCGAAGAAATCGTGCACCGCGGAGAGCGGCACCCACACGCCGCGGAGCCACGCCTCCGCCCACAGGCGCGGCTCGGGCACCGCTCCCTCGCGCAGCTCCAGCCCGCGCACCACCCGAGCGGGCACGCCGGCACCGCGCAGCAGCGTGATCAGCAGGCGCTCCTTGCCCTCGGCGCTTCCTTCCCGGCGCGCCAGGGTAAGGAGCGCGTCGCTTCCGGCCCCGCCCACCTCGTCGATCTCGTGAGCCACGAAGGCGAAGAGCGTGCGAACCCGCGCCGGCAGGTCTTCCGGCGCCGGCAGGTCGAGGTCCTCCAGCACGGCGACCACGTCGGGCGAGGAGGAAGGCAGGTCCGGCGTCGGCCGCGTGTAGCGCTTGCGTAGGCCGAGCTGGCCGGTCGCGGCGACGGCCGGGATCTCGACCTCGTGGGCCCCGCTCTGGATGCGGAACTGGTAGACGACCTCGTGGATGTCCTCGAGCCAGCCGGTCCACACGCCGAGCCGATTGCCGCCCTGCTCGCGAATGCTGAAGCCGAGGCGATCCGAGGACGAGCGCTCGTCGAAGACCAGCTGCTCGGGAGAGCCGGCGGGAAGGAGAGCGCGCACGCTGCCCTTCTTTCCTTCGCCCCGCACGTGGATGCGGAGCTCCACCTGCCAGGGGCCCGGCGTCTCCGCCGGCGCCAGCGGGATGTCGTACACCCACGCCTTCGTGGCGAAAACGCCGATCCCCAGGGCGAGGAAGAGGAGGCCCGTGATCGTGACCGACCGACTCACGGCTACTCCGGGTGCTCGGCGGCGTCGAGCTGGTCCGGAGGCTGCGGCCCGGGCTGCGGGACGCCCGGCTCCTGCACCGGCGCGTCGCCGGGCAGGCCGATGTGGAACGCCGCGAAGCCCGGGATCACCACCTGGGAGAGGGCCATGCCGATCACGCGTCCGGCTACCGGGGCGATCACCTGGGAGCGTTCGTTGGAGACCGGGTCCGTCACGGTGCCAAGCACGTCGCCGGCGTCGACGGCCTCGCCGAGCCGGCGATCGGTGAGGAAGATGCCGCCGTCGTTCACCCGTACCCAGCGCGAGCGAAAGAACACCTCGGGACCGTTGCCCCGCGAAGGCTGGCCGGTCATCCCCAAGGTCGCCAGGAGCTGCCGGGTCCCCTGGAAGCCGCGCTCGATCTCCTCGGCCTGGAAGCGCATCGGCTCGCCGGCCTCGTAGGTGATCGCCGTGATCCCCGCGTCCATGGCGGCGCGGCGCAGGGTTCCCGGCGCCCCCTCGCTGTGGAGGATCAGCTCCACGCCGAAGCCGCGTGCCATCTCGAAGACCGCCGGCCTGCGCAGGTCGGCCCGCAGCTGCGGGATGTTGGTGCGGTGGAAGGAGCCGGTGTGAAAGTCCACCAGCCGATCGCAATGCAGGACCACCTGCTGGAAGAGCGCACTGGCGATGCGCGAGGCGGAGCTGCCGCCCGGGTGGCCGGGGAAGAAGCGATTCAGGTCGCGACGGTCCGGCAGGTAGCGGGAGCTGCGCCGGAAGCCGTGAAGGTTCGCGACGGGCACGCCGATCAGCATGCCGGAGAGCTCCGGCGGCGAGATCGCCTCGAAGGCCTTGCGCACGATCTCGATGCCGTTCAGCTCGTCGCCGTGGACGCCGGCGGTGAGGCACACGGTCGGTCCCGGGGTGAGGCCGCGGATCACGAGCACCGGGATCTCGACGGAGGTGCCGGCGAAGGACTCGCTGGCCCGCAGGAAGAGGCGACGCTTGTCCCCTGCGGCGACCTGGCGGCCGAGCAGACGGGCCGTGTCCCAGGCGGTCGAGGTGACCGCCGCCTCCTGGGCGGTGGACGGCAGCGCGAGCAGACCGGCAGCGAGGGCGAGGACCCGCGCGGCGCTTCGGGTGGGACCGGGCCGGGGTTGCACCGCAGGATCCTAGGAGACGGATTTCCGCGTGTCGCCGGCGAGTGGGGCTTTCCACACCCGGCAGCGACCCGTCGCACGAGGTCTGCGATACTCGCATGGCCCGTGAGCGAACTTCCCCTGGCTTTCGACCGCTGGCTCGCCGCCACCGCCGAGCGCCCCCCGGAGCTCTCGACCCGGGAGCTGGGAGGCGCCATCCGCGCCGTCTCCCGGGTGTACGTGGAGGGGCGGCAAGCCGGCGGCCTGGGCGGGCGTGCAACCGCCAGCCAGGGCCGGCGCGCCGCCTTCGCCCGCTTCTACGCGCCACTGCACTTCCTGTGCGTGTGGCACGCGCTCGGCGAGCTGCGCGCGGCACTGCCGGCGGCCGCTCCGACGCGCCTCCTGGACCTCGGCTGCGGCAGCGGCGCCGCCGGCGCCGCTGCCGCGCTGCGCTTCGCGCCGCCGCCCCGGGTGGAGGCCATCGACGCCCTGGGCTGGGCCCTCGGCGAGGCGCGCCGCACCTACGCCTGCTTCGGCCTGGGGGCCCGGGTGCGCCGGGGCGAGCTGCCGAAGGCCCTGCCCAGGCTCGACGCGGGGGACCTGGTCGTCTGCGGCTGGCTCCTGAACGAGCTCGAGGCCGAACCACGGGAGACGCTACTCGAGCGGCTGGAGCGCGGCGTCCGTCGGGGCGCCGCCGTGCTCGTGCTGGAGCCGCTCGCGGGAAGCGCGTCGCCCTGGTGGGACGCCGCGGCCCACCGGCTCCGCGGAGCCGGCCTCGAGAGCGGCCTGTTCAAGACCGAGCTGGAGCTGCCGGAGCCGCTGCGCACCCTCGACCGCTCGGCAGGGCTCGACCACCGCGTGCTCGGTGCGCGCTGGCTGGCCGGGCCGGCGTGAGCGACGCCCCGATCGTCTCGGTGCTGCTCCCCTTCCGGGATGCGGCGCCGACCGTCGAAGCCGCCCTGCGCAGCGTGCTGCGGCAGACCGAGGGGAGGCTCGAGTGTGTGGCCGTCGACGACGGCTCCCGCGACGACGGCGCTTCGCGGGTGGCCGCCCAGGCCGCCACCGATCCGCGCGTGCGGCTACTGAGGGGAGAGCGGCGGGGGCTCGTGGCGAGCCTGGGCCTCGGGCTCCACGCCTGTCGCGGGCGCTTCGTCGCGCGCATGGACGCGGACGACTGGATGCACCGCGCCCGCCTGGCCGCCCAGCTCGCCCTGCTGGCGGACGACCCGGCCCTCGGCGCCGTCGGCTGCCACGTGCGGCTCTTCCCGCGCACCGGACTGAGCCAGGGCATGCGCGCCTACGAAGCCTGGCTGAACGGCCTGGGCTCCGCCGACGACGTGCACCGGGAGGCCTTCATCGAGTGCCCGATCGCCCACCCCACCCTGCTCGCCCGGCGCGAGCTCGTGTCCTACCGCGAGACCGAGTGGCCCGAGGACTACGACCTCCTGCTGCGTTGGCGCGAGGCGGGCGTGCGGGTCGGCGTCGTGCCCCGCCGCCTGCACGGCTGGCGCGACCATCCGGAGCGGCTCTCCCGCCGGGATCCTCGCTACGGCGTCGACCGCTTCGTCGCCTGCAAGGCCGCCTTCCTGGCGAAGGGGCTCCTGGCCGGCGAGGCGTCCTACGTCCTGTGGGGCTTCGGCGGAACCGGCCGCTCCTTGGCCCGGGCGCTGCGCGGCCACGGCAAGCAGCTGGCGGCGGTCGTCGAGCTGCATCCCGGGCGGCTCGGCCAATGGATCCACGGGGCGCCGGTCGTGCCGCCGGAGGCCCTGCCGGATCTCCCCCGGCGGCCGCTCCTCGTCTCCGTGGCCGGTGCCAGCGCGCGGCAGGAGATCCGCGGCGCCCTGGCGCGCATGGGCTTCGTGGAGGTGCGCGACTACCTCTGCACCGCGTAGCCTCTCCAGGTGCCGGAGCTCCCCGACATCACCGTCTACCTCGAGGCCATGGCGCCGCGCATCGTCGGCGAGCCCCTCGAGAAGATCCTGCTGCGCGGCATCTCGCTGCTGCGCTCCGTCGACCCGCCGCTCCCGAGCTTCGAGGGCCAGGTGGTGCGGGAGCTGCGGCGGCTGGGCAAGCGCATCGTCTGGGGCTTCGAGGAGGAGCGCTTTCTCGTCTTCCACCTGATGATCGCCGGCCGCTTCCGCTGGAAGAAGCGCGGGGCGAAGCCACCGGGCAAGGTAGGCCACGCGGCCTTCCAGTTCCCGAAGGGCAGCCTGGTGCTGACCGAGCAGGGGACGAAGAAGCGGGCGACGCTCCACGCCGTCCAGGGCGAGGCGGCCCTGGCCGAGCACGACCGCGGCGGAATCTACGTCCTGTCCTGCGACCGGAACGCCTTTCGCGAGGCCCTCGTCCGCGAGAACCACACGCTCAAGCGCACGCTGACCGATCCGCGGCTCTTCGACGGCATCGGGGGCGCCTACTCCGACGAGATCCTCCACCGCGCCGGGCTCTCGCCGGTGAAGCTCTCCCAGAAGATGAAGGAAGAAGAGATCGATCGGCTCTTCGAGGCGAGCCGAGAGACGCTGCGCTGGTGGATCGACTACCTGCTCGCCGAGAACGGCGACGGGTTCCCGGAGAAGGTCACCGCCTTCCGGCCCGAGATGGCGGTGCACGGCCGCTACCGCGAGCCCTGCCCCGTCTGCGAATCGCCGGTGCAGCGCATCGTCCACGTGGACACCGAGACGAACTACTGCGCCACCTGTCAGACGGGAGGCAAGCTGCTCGCCGATCGCGCGCTCTCCCGGCTCCTCAAGAAAGATTGGCCGCGGACCCTCGAGGAGATGGAGCAGCGGCGTCCCTCCGGCTGAGGCGGACTACCGGGGATCGCCGATGGGAGCGGCTCGCGCGTCGCCCACGAGCCGCGGCACGTCGGCGCCGCTGAGAGACTCGAGGAAGGCGACCAGGTCCGACTGTTCTTCGGCGGAGAGGCCCAGGGGCGCAACCCGCGGATCGAGGCCCTCGTTGGGGATGCCGCCGGCGTTGTAGAAGGCGACCACCTCGGAGAGCGTGCCGAGGGAGCCGTCGTGCATGTAGGGCGGAGTGAGGGCCACGTTGCGCAGGGTCGGCGTGCGGTACTTCCATCGATCCGCGGGATCGAGGGTGATCTCGTAGAGGCCGAGATCCGCCGGGGGCGTCTCGGAGATCGGGGCGAGGAAGGCGTCGTCCAGCTCCACGAAGGAGCCGGGAGCCACCTCCACCCGGGCGCCTCCGCCGGCGCCCATCGCGCGGGCGTAGCCGAGGCCGGTGTTGTGCATCCCGTGGTCGGTGAAGAGCGCGTGGTCCGCGCCGATGGGGTGACAGCTGGCGCAGCGCGCGCGACCGGTAAAGAGGCGGAAGCCCCGCACGGCGGCCTCGCCGAGGGCGCGCTCTTCGCCACCGAAGTGCCAGCGGTCGAAGGGGCTGTTCGCAGAGACGAGGGTGCGCTGGTAGCTGGCGAGGGCCATGCCCAGGGTCTCCATGCCAGGGCCCCGCCCTTCGAAGGCCGCCTCGAACAGGCCCTCGTAGTCGGGCAGCGCCGCGATCCGTTCGAGCAGGACGCCCGGAGAGGGATTGCCCATCTCGTTCGCTGCGAGGAGCGGGCCCCACACCTGGCGCTCGAGCTGGCTCTCACGTCCGTCGTGGAAGAGCCGCCGGGCGTAGGCGACGTTGTAGATCGTCGGGGCGTTGCGACGGACCGTCCGCCCTTCGATGCCCACGGCGGTCGCGAGCTCATGGCTGGTGAGGCCCTGCTCCGGCACGTGACACATGGCGCAGGAGAAGGTGCCGTTGTGGGAGAGCCGCCGGTCGAAGAAGAGCTTTCGGCCGAGGGCGATGCGCTCGCGGTCCAGCGGATTGTCCGCCGGAACCGGAACCGGCGGCAGACCCAGAGGCGGCATCCGGGCGTGGGCCAGGAGGTCCACCGCCACCGTGGGCTCGTCGGTTGCGGCTTCTTCGGCCCCGGACGAGGCCTCCTCGAGGAGCAGCGTGCGAACGTCGTTCTCGATCACCTCGGCGTGGAGGAAGGAGCTGCTGTAGACGTTGCGGATCCGCATCCTCCGATCGATCAGGAACACCCGCAGCACGTGGGAGAACTGGCCGGTCGTGCGCCCCTCCGCGTCGACCTCGGCCTGGATGGCCTGGTCGTAGTCGTCGAGGATCGGCGTGAGCTCGGTGGGGCCGGCGGTGGTCAGGAAGCGCCAGTCCGCGCGCTCGGAGCGAAACGAGGAGCGGAAGCGGCGCATCACCTCCGGCGTGTCGCGCTCCGGATCGAAGCTCATGGTAACGAGACGCGCGGCCTTCGCGAGCTCCGGGTCGGCCTCACAACGGGCCTTCAGCCGATCGAGGGTGGCGAGAGAGAGGGGACAACCCTGGGCGTCGTGGCAGGCCCCGAAGATGAAGCTCAGCACGACGAGCCGGCCGGCGAATAGCTCGTGGAGGCGGTCCGGGCGCCCGTCCTCGTCGAGCACGTCGCCGTCGGCGGCAGGGCCCAGATCGGCCAGGGCGTAGGAGCCGGGCGCCGGCGCCTCGAATTGCATGCGGGCGTCGGGCGGCTTCGCCGGCGCCCCAGCCGGAGGCTCGTGGGCCGGCGCCGGTCCGACTCCGAGCGCCGCCGCCGCGAGTGCGAGCGCGGTGGCCCGGGCGAGGCGCAAGCGTTCCCTACCGCCCGGCGGCGATCGCACCCGCGCCAGGGGCGGACGAGTAGAGCGACCCCGCGCCGAAGCGCATCTGGTGAGCGCGCCCGAGCTTCTGCTCGATGAAGTCCACGGTCCATTGGTGCGCGAGCTTCTCGCCGTCCCAGTGGTAGAGCTTCACGAACTGCTCGTTCTCCTCGCCCTTCTTGTCCCAGTTCGCGAGGAGCGAGCTGGAGAAGTAGACCCGCTTCCCGTCCCAGCTCTGGGAGACCATGTTCACTTGCGTGCCGATCCGCTCGGAGAAGATCTCCTTCGGATGGTGGGGATCGCTGATGTCGAAGAGCCGGGTCGTCCCGTCGAGGAAGGTGTTCACCCAGAGGGTGCGGTCGTCGGCAGAGATCGAGATGTCGACGGGCAGGGGCACCTTGGCCGGGTCGCCGATGTCGGCGACCGCCTTGGCGCTCCAGGCTCCGTCCGCGGCCCGCTCGACCAACCACAGCTGCGAGGTGAGGGCGGCCGAGGTGAAGGCGTAGTCGTGATCCGCGCCCCAGGCCCAGCGCACCTCGAGGGGAGCGCCGGGCACGTCGAAGACCTGCTTCGGCTGGCGGGAGTGCAGGTCCCAGAGGACGACGGTCTTGCCGAAGCGCTTCATCGCCTCCTCGTCCTTCAGCATCTTGCCGAAGTCCATCATGTAGTTGGTCCAGCCGGTGAACGACGTGCTGAGCATGGCGTTCAGTCGGGGCTGTACGCGGGCATCGTAGTTGTAGCCGTCGGCGAACTCGCCCGCCTTGGTGCTTCCGCGAAGGTCGTCGTCGGTGGGCATCCAGTGGGTCGCGACCCACTCGCCCTCGTTGGTGTACTCGACCTGCGCCGAGCGGCCGCCGTGGTCCTTGTTGTTGGAGAGCCCGGTGATCAGCATGCGACCCGGCAGGGCGTAGAAGGTATGGGGACCCACGACGCCGCCGGTCTTGGCCACGAAGTCCGTGATGGTCTTCTCGAGGCGCGGCTTGCCGGGATCCGAGTGCACGTCGAAGATGAAGATCTTGCTGGTGTCGAGGCCGCCGGCCCACAGGTAGCGGCGGTCGTCGGTGAGGCCCGAGTGGTGGGCCTCGTTGCGGCCCCCGACGGAGAGGCTGTGCACGACCTGGCCGTAGGTGGCACTGCCCGGGCGCGCGTCGAGGGTGACGAGCTTGTCGGAACCGTCCCCGAGCCCCTCCATGCCGAGGGTCCAGACGTAGACGAAGTCCTCCTGGCCCACGATCTTGGCCATGTAGGGGGACTGGCAGGTCTCGTCAGCGCGGGCGGCGTAGGCGGCGGCCAGGACGAGAACGATGCCGAAGATCGTGTAGCGGACGACGAGGGCCATCGGGAACCTCCTCCGTGGGTCGGGCGATGGGGTGGGAGCCTACCGCAGCAGGCGCTCGACGACGGCCACCAGGCCGTCCTCGTCGTGGCGGCCGGTCACCCAGTCCGCGGCGGCCTGCACCTCCGGGTGGCCGTTCGCCATGGCGACGCCGAAGCCGGCGCCGCGGATCATGGTGAGATCGTTGCGCTCGTCGCCCACGGCGCAGACGGCCTCGCCCGGAAGGCCGCGCTCGTCGAGGAGGGCGCCGAGCCCGGTCCACTTGCACACCCCGGGAGGCCGCACCTCGAGGAACCAGCCGCCGCCGCTCGAGGCGTCGTCGGGCATGGGCAGGATGTGGGTCGCGTAGCGCCCGGGGAAGCGCTCGTGAACGAGGGCCTCGGCGGCGGCGGCCTCGGCGTGGGGCCCGAAGGCGCAGAGCTCGATCACGTCGTCGCGATCCTCCGAGGCCAGATCGCGCCGCCATTCGCAGAACTCGCGATTGCGCTCGGCGTAGCGCGAAGTCCAGCCGTTCCAGGCCAGCGCCCCGTCGATCACGAAGTCCGGCCCGCCGTCCGCGTGGCCGTCCCGCTGCCCGATCCCGGTGATGCCCAGCTCCCGGTAGAGCGACGCCAGCTCGCGCAGCTCCGCCCCGGAGAGCGTACGCCGGTGCAGCGTCCGGCCGTCCGCCTCCTTCACCAACGCCCCACCGAGGCTGACCGCGGCGACCGCCAGCCCCAGCTGCTCCATCACCCGCCGGGTCGTCCGGTAGCGCCGCCCCGTCGCGATCACCACCTCCACACCCTCCCCGTGGGCCCGATGCAACGCCTCCCGCGTCCCCGGCGACACCTCGTCCCCCCGCCACGCCAACGTCCCATCCACATCCAACGCAATGATCCCGATGTTAAGCAAGGGGCCGGTTCCGTTTGTTTCGTTGTTGCGCTTCGGCGAGATCGACGAGGGGGCGGATCTTGTGGAGGGTCTCGGTCCACTCGTCGGCCGGGTCGGAGTCGGCGACGATGGCGCCGCCGGTGTGGAGGTGGAGGAGGCCGTCCCTGGCGAAGCCGGTGCGGATCACGACGGAGAGGTCGCAGCCGCCGGCGACATCGAGGTAGCCCAGGGCGCCGGAGTAGAGGCCGCGGCGAACCGGCTCGAGGCCGGCCAGGAGCTCCATGGCGGCGAGCTTCGGCGCCCCGGTCATCGAGCCGGGAGGAAACGCGGCCGCCACCGCGTCGAGCGCAGTCGCCCCCGACGCCAGGCGCCCGCGCACCGTCGACACCATCTGGAAGACGCTGGCATAGGCCTCCACCGCCATCAGCTCGGGAACGTGGACGCTGCCGATCTCGCACACCCGGCCCAGATCGTTGCGCACCAGATCGACGATCATCAGGTTCTCGGCGCGATCCTTCGGCGACGCCACCAGCTCCCGCCGGAGGGCGCGATCGGTCTCCGGGTCACTGCCGCGGGGACGCGTGCCCTTGATCGGCCGGCTCTCCGCCCATCCGTCCGACGTCACCCGCAGGAAGCGCTCCGGAGAGCTACCGAGCACCGCCACGTCGGGAAGCTCGAGGTAGGCGCCGAAGGGCGCGGGGTTGCCCTCGCGCAGCGCAAGGTAGGCGTCCCACGGCGCCACCGGGAGCCGGTGGGACTCGCGCCGGGTGAGACACGCCTGGTACACGTCCCCTGCCCGGATCCGCTCGAGCAGGAAGCGGATGGCCTTGGTGTAGTCCTGCGGCTCGTGGCTCCGGGCGGGCGGATCGCCGGGCGCGGGCGTCGCCCGCGGCGCAGTTCCGGCGCCGCAGCTCGCTTCGAGCTCCGCCGCTGCCGCCTCGGCCCGCTCCCGTGCCCGGTCCGGGGCCGGGTCGAAGCCGCACCCCACCGCCCAGAGCCGCCCCTCCACGTGATCGAAGGCGAAGCAGCGATCCACGAACAGAAGACACAGGTCCGGAAGCCCGAGGTCGTCGCGAGCGGGTAGCGCGATGCGATCGAGCTGCTCCGCCAGCTCGTAGCCGAACACCCCGACGGCGCCGCCGCTGAAGGGGAGATCGAGGCGAGCCTCCGGCGCAGGCGGCAGGAGCGCCCGCAGCTGCCCGAGGGCGGGGCCGGCCCTCCGGTGCCTCCCCGGCTCCGGCCAATCGGGCCGTGCAGCGCGGTGCACGCGCAGCTCCCCGACCTCTCCGAAGCACTGCAACGTGCCGTAGGGCTCGGCTCCGGCGAACGACCAGCGACCGAGGGGCGGCCCCGTCTTGGCGCTGTCGAGCCAGAAGCGCCCCGCGGCGGGCAGCGCGCCCACGACACCCAGCCAGGCGGCATCCGGGTCGCCCGCCAGGGGAACCGGCCGCGCGACGACGGCGGTAAGGATCGCAGGGGGAGGGGAGGCCAAGGATCGAACCTAACGGAGCCGCCCACCCCGCGATAGACTCGCCTTCTGCCATGCCCGCCCCGCCCTTCTTTCCCGCCGCCCGTCGCGTCGACCTCCCCGCCCAGCAGGGCCCCGGCGGCGGCCTCGCCCTCTCGGTGCACGAAGCCGGCGAAGGCCCCGCCGTCGTGCTGTGCCACGGCTTCCCCGAGCTGGCCTACAGCTGGCGCCACCAGATGGCACCCCTCGCCGAGGCCGGCTTCCGCGCCATCGCCCCCGACGCCCGCGGCTACGGCGCGAGCGACCGCCCCGAAGGCGTCGCCGCCTACGACATCCACCACCTCACCGGCGACCTGGTCGCGCTCCTCGACGCCCTCGGCATCGAGAAGGCCGTCTTCTGCGGCCACGACTGGGGCGGCTTCGTCGTCTGGGCCATGCCCGTCCTGCACCCCGAGCGCACCGCCGGCGTGATCGGCGTGAACACGCCCTACACGCCGCGCTCCCCCGTCGCCCCGACCGCGATGATGCGCACCCTCGTCGGCGGAAAGGACGAGCGCATGTACATCCTCTGGTTCCAGGAGCCCGGCGTCGCCGAAGGCGTCCTGGACCCCCAGGCCCGGCTCGTGTTCCAGAAACTGATGCGCAAGGCCGAGGACCCGGCGCAGACCGCCGCGCGCATGCTCGGCGACGACGGCCAGCTCGACATGAACCCCTTCCGCAAGCTCGAGACCCTGGAGGACGGCGAGCCGCTCCTCACCAAGAACGAGCTCGACGTCTTCGTCCGCACCTTCGAGCGCACCGGCTTCGGCGGCGGCATCCACTGGTACCGCAACTTCGACCGCAACTGGGAGACCGCGCCCGACATCGGCGTCGCCAAAATCGAGGTGCCCTGCCTGATGGTCACCGCCGCCTGGGACGGCGCGCTGCGCCCGGAGATGGCCGCCGGCATGCCCTCCCTGATCCCGGACCTCGAGATGCACCAGATCGAGGAGTGCGGCCACTGGACCCAGCAGGAGAAGCCGGAAGAGCTGAACCGGCTCCTCGTCGACTGGCTCACCCGCCGCTTCGCGCCCTCCGGCTCAAGCCCCGGCGCCTGAGGCCGAAGGAACCCCGATGCGCAGGGTCTGCATCTACCACGCCGGCTGCCCGGACGGCTTCGGCGCCGCCTGGGCCGCCTGGCGGGCCTGGGGCGGGGAGGCCGACTACATCGCCCGCGGCCACGAGGACCCCCTGCGCCCGGCGAGCTTCGAGGACGCCCTCGTCGTCTTCGCCGACATCGCGCCGCCGGTGGCCCTGGTCCGCCCCCTCGCCGACGCCGCCGGCCACCTGGTCGTCCTCGACCACCACCTCTCCGCCATGGACCAGTACAAAGCCGAGCCCGGCCTGGTCGACGGCCTGCGCGGAAGCGGCCACCAGATCGTCTTCGAGCTCGGCCAGAGCGGCGCCGCCCTCTCCTGGCACCACTTCCACCCGGACGACGAGCTCCCGGAGCTCCTCGCCTACGTGCGGGACCAGGACCTGTGGAGCTGGAAGCTCCCCCACTCCCGCGAGGTGAACGCCGCCATCGGCTCCTACCCGCGCGCCTTCGACGCCTGGCAGGCCATGGCCGCCCGCCCCATCGCCGAGCTGGTCGCCGAAGGCACCTCCCTGGTGCGCGCCCAGGACATCGAGGTCGAGCGCTCCCTCCACGGCGCCCACCCGGTGAGCCTCGGCACCCTCCGCGTCGAAGCCGTCAACGCCCGCGAGCACCGCAGCCTGATCGGCCACGAACTCGCCACCCGCGCCCGCTTCGGCACCCCCTGTGGCGCCGTCTACCGCCTCACCGGCACCCGCGTCGACGTCTCGATCTACTCCACCGGCGACTACGACGTCGCCGCCATCGCCCGCCAGCTCGGCGGCGGGGGACACCGGAACGCGTCGGGGTTCTCGGTGACGTTGGAGGAGTGGCTGGCGAAGTTCGTGTAGGGAGCGAGCGGGGTCCGGAGCCCTTCCCCACGAGGTGTAGCCCGCGAAGGAGCGAGAAGCTCCGTAGGAGATGGATCCCCCATGGAGAAGGGAACCGTGCGTCTCCGCGAGTTCCTCGACGCGGAGGGCATCGACGACGAGATGAGCCACCACCCACGCGACATCCGGGCCGAGGCCACGGCGGAGCACACCCACACGCCGCCGGGGGAGTTCGCCAAGAGCGTATTCCCGTGGATCGACGGCCAGCCGGCGCTGGCGGTGGTGTCGGCCAGCCACGGGGTGGCGTTGGCGCGGCTGCGGGATGCGGTGGGAGCCCGCGAGGTGCACGTGGCCACCGAGAGCGACATGCAGCGCTTCTTCCTGGACTGCGAGATCGGCGCCGCGCCGCCCTTCGGCAATCTCTTCGACGTGCCGGTGTACGCGAGCACGGCGCTCTCGGAGGACGAGACGATCACCTTCAACGGCGGCGATCACGAGCACGCCTTCCGCGTTTCCTGGAAGGACTTCGAGCGGGTGGCGCGGCCGAGGATCGTCGCCATGGCGAAGCACGATCCGCCGGCGCCGGACGCCTGACCGGGCTCAGCCCCCGAGCAGCAGCCAGAGCGCGACGGCGACCGTGTAGAAGGTGAGGCTGGCGCCGAGGAGCGCCGCGACGCGGGGCGCTCGCGGCACGGAGGCGGCGGGGTCGGCGCTCTCGCGGTGCAGCCGCGCCGCCTCGAAGACGGCACCGAGGGCCCGGTCCTCGGGCACGCCGGCCAGGCGCAGCTCGCCGCGCACGTCCGTCAGGCGGTGGCCCAGGTCGAAGCTCTCGAGGGCGTAGAGCGTGCAGGCCATCTCGGCGGCGGGTCCGGGTGCCAGGCCCTGGTCGCGGAGGCTCTTCTCCATGCGGCGCACGCCGCAGCGCCGAGCGAGCGGGTGGCGCAGCACCAGGTCGGCGGAGAGTGCGCTGGCGGCGCGGGCGGGCATGCCCTGCTCGCCGAGGGCGGCGGCCAGAGCTTCGGGACGGCTGGGGCTGCCGGAGGCCATGGCCCACGGATCGGCCGGGCGCGGGCGGGGCTGAAGGGGTGGCGAGTGCCTACTCGTGCCGGGGCACGTGGCAGTACTCGCAGGCCCCGGAGAGCTGGCCCGCCCAGAAGTAGTTGGGCGGGCTCCAGCGGGCGGCCTCGAGGGCGCGGTCGATGTCGGCCCGGAGCTCCGGCGCCGCCCGGTCGATGCGCGGGTGGCTCGAGTGCTCGCGGGGGGTGAGCTCCCGAACGAGCTGTCGCATCTCGCTGAGCAGCGCCACGACGCGCTCGGGGTCCGGCGCCGGCTGGGCCATCTGCTCGTCCAGGGCGCGGATGCGCGCCGCCAGGTTGCCCATGGTGCCGCGGATCTCGCCCTCGCTGATGTAGTGGAAGTCCGGCGGGTAGGTGACGTGGCGGAGGGCCGCCGCCGAGCAGCCGAACGCCAGCCCGGCTGCTGCCAGAGCGATCCAGAGCCTCATCCCTTCCCCCCTTCTTCCCTCTATTCCCGTTGCTCCCACTGCGCCGGCGTGAGCGTGCGCAGGGAGAGCGCGTGGATCCATTCGTCCATCTCGTCGCGGAGCGCGTCGAAGACGAGGCGCTGGGCCGCGACCCGGTTCAGGCCGTCGAAGCGATCCGAGACGACGAGCGCCCGGAAGTGGCCCTTGCCGTCCCGGGCGCCGGCGTGGCCCGCGTGGAGGTGGCTCTCGTCCACCACCTCCACGTGGCTCGCGGCCAGCCGCTCGCGAAGCACTCCCTCCAGGCGCTCGCCGCGTTCGCTCACCCTCTAGGGATCCTTCGGCAGGCCGAGGATGCGCTCGGCGATGATGTTGCGCTGGATGTTCGGCGTGCCGCCGCCGATCACGACCTCCGGCCAGCCGAGGGCCATGCGCTGCCACTTGCCGTCGTCGGGCACGGCGTCCGCGCCCTTCGCCAGCGGCCCGCGGCTGCCCTGGATCTCGAGGGCGAGCTCGCCCAGCTCCACCTCGAGCTCGGCGCGGTGGAGCTTGTTCACCGAGGTCTCGCTGCCGAGCTTCTCGCCCTTGAGCTGGGCGGTGAGGTAGCGCATGCCGTTCAGGCGCATGGCCTCGATGCGCGCGTCGGCCCGGGCGATGCGGCGGCGGATGCCCGGATCCTCGGCGGCCGGCCGCCCGTTCTTCTTGCAGCGGCGGGCCAGGTCCCGGACGTCCTCGAGGCTTCGCTGGAGGCCCTGCACCTCGGCGATGCTCGAGCGCTCGTGGGCGAGGGCGGAGACGGTGACCTTCCAGCCCTGCCCTTCCTCGCCGAGCCGGTTCGCGACCGGGACCTTCACGTCGTCGAAGAACACCTCGGCGAAGACCGCGCCGCCGGTCATGTTGCGGATCGGGCGCACGGTGATGCCGGGGGTGTCCATCGGCACGAGCAGGCAGGTGATGCCATCGTGCTTGGAGCCGTCGCCGCTCGTGCGCACGAGGAGAATGATCCACTGGGACCACATGGCGATGGACGTCCAGATCTTCTGGCCGTTCACCACGTAGTGGTCGCCATCCCGCTCCCCCTTGCACTTGAGGGACGCGAGATCGCTGCCCGAGTCGGGCTCCGAGTAGCCGGTGCACCACTGGACCTTGCCGTCGAGGATGTCGGGGATGTAGGTCTGCTTCTGCTCCTCGGTGCCGTACTCGATCACCGCCGGGCCGACCCAGGCCAGGCCCATGAAGCAGGTGCCGAGGGCGGGGGCGTGGGCCTTCGCCATCTCGTCCTTCAGGATCACCTGCTGGGCGATGCCACCGCCGCCGCCGCCGACCTCTTCGGGCCAGGAGAAGCCGACCCAGCGCTTGGCGCGCACGGCCCGGTGCCAGGCGTGGATCTCCTCCGGCGTGCCGCTCTTGGGCAGGTGCTCCTCGATGAAGGCGCGCACCTCGGCGCGGAAGGCCTCCTCCTCGGGCGTGAAGTCGAAGTCCATCACAGGCCTCCGAGAGCGGCGACGCGCTCGTAGTGGTGGTCGGCGTCGCCGAAGATCGGGCGCACCCACTTGGCGCGCTTCAGGTAGAGATGGGCGTCGTACTCCCAGGTGTAGCCGATGCCGCCGTGGAGCTGGACGCCGTCGATGCCGATGCGCGGGAAGGCCTCGCTGGCGTAGGCCTTGGCGCGGGAGGCGGCGAGGGGGAGATCGGCGTGGCCTTCGTCGATGCACCAGGCCGCGTAGTAGACGAGGGACTTGAAGGACTCGACGTCGACGTACATCTCGGCCAGGGGGTGCTTCACGCCCTGAAAGGTGCCGATGGGGCGCCCGAACTGGATGCGCTCCTTCGCGTAGCCGGTCGTGAGGCGGAGTGCGGCCTCGGCGGCGCCGACGGCCTCGGCGGTAACCGCCGTGGCACCGGCGTCGAAGAGGCGGGCCACGGCCGCGGCATCGCCGTTCGCGAGGATCGCGTCCCCGGCGATCTCCACGTTCTCGAGCCGCAGGCGGCCGAGCCGCTTGGTGAGGTCGATGCCCGGCCAGTCGCTGGCGCGTACGCCTGTCTGAGCCTTCTCGACGACGGCCAGGACCAGCTCGCCCTCGCGGCGGAAGGCCACGACGAAGAGATCGGCCGCAGCGGCGTTCTGCACGAAGAGCTTCTCGCCGGAGAGGACGACGCCGTCGCCCTGCGGGCGGGCGGCGAGCTGGATGCCCGCGGGCCCGGGCGTGTCGTCCTCCTCGATCAGGGCGACGCTGCCGATGGTGGTGCCGTTCGCGAGGCCGGGCAGGTAGCGCGCCCGTTGGGCGTCGCTGCCGGCCTGGGAGATCGCGTCGGCCGCGAGCGTGGTCGCGACGAGCGGCGAGGGGAAGAGGCTGCGACCGGTCTCCTCCAGCACGACGACCAGGTCGACCCAGCCGAGGCCGGCGCCGCCGTGGGCCTCGGGCACGACCAGGCCCGTCCAGCCGAGCTCGGCGATCTGCTTCCAGAGGGCAGGGTCGTAGCCGGGGCCGGCCTCGTCCTCGGTCACGCGCCGCACGTCGTCGAGGGGCGCCCGGGTGTCGAGGAGCTTGCGCACCTCGCTGCGGAGGAGCTCCTGCTCCTCGCTGAAGCCGAAGTTCATGGGAGGGTCCGATCGCTGAGGGGGAGAGCGGGGGATGATCCGCAACCCCCGGGGAGGGGTCAAGCCCTGCGATTCCGGGCACTTGGCCATGCCTTGAATCTTTCCGACCGGGCCGCGTCGGAACCGGGCAGGAGGTTCCCAGCATGATCCGATCCCGCCGTTCCGCTCGGGCCCTGGCCGCGGCCAGCGGCCTCGCCTTCCTGCTCTCCGCCGGCGGCGCCTCGGCGCACCACGACGACCACCGCAAGCGCCGCCACCGCGTGGTCTACCACGACGACTACTGCAGCTCCCGCAGCGACTACCGGCATCACGACCGCTACGAGCGACGCCACCATCGCCGCCACCACCGCTACGAGCGACGCCGCGAGAGCTACTACTGCGAGCCCTGCGGCCACCGCTTCCACTCCCGCCACAAGTTCCACCGCCACCTGAGCCACCACCACCACATCCCGCTGATCGCCCTCCCCTTCGTCATCGTGAAGAGCGCCCTCGGCTGGGTCTTCCACGGCTAGCCCAGAACGCAAGAACGGGGACGTTCCTTGCATCTTGCGCAATTGCGCAAGATGCAAGGAACGTCCCCGTTCTTGCGCTTTTGCGGATTCGGTAGGGTGGGGGCGTGGAGCCGCGAGAGGTGCTCGACTACTGGTTCGACGGGGTCGGGGCGGACGGGGAGCCGGGCCCGGCGGCGGCGCGGCGATGGTTCGGCGGAGGGCGCGCCGTAGACGAGGAGATCCGCGAGCGCTTCGGGGACGCGACCGGCGAGGCGCTCCGGGGCGGCTTCGTCGCGTGGGAGAACGCGCCGCGCTCCCGGCTCGCGCTCGTGGTGATGCTCGATCAGTTCACGCGCAACCTGTACCGCGGGCGGGCCCAGGGGTTCGACGGGGACGGGCGCGCGCTCGCCCTCACGCGCGCGACCCTCGCGGCCGGAGAGGACGCGGAGCTCTCGCCGGTCGAGCGCTACTTCCTCTACATGCCACTCGAGCACGCAGAGGACGCGGGCGCCCAGGACGAGGCGGTTCGCCGCTTCACCGCCCTCTCCGAGGAGCGACCGGGAAGCCGCTTCTTCGGCGGCGGCGGCGACTGGGCCGTCCGCCACCAGAGGACGATCGAGCGCTTCGGGCGCTTCCCGTCCCGCAACGCCGCGCTGGGCCGCGAGACGACCCAGGCCGAGGCCGCCTTCCTGCGGGAGAACCCGTCGGGGTTCTGAGAGCGCGCCTAGGACCGCTCGAAGTCGAGGCGGCGATCGCGCCAGATGATGCGGAGCAGCGGCGCCAGGATCACGAGTTCGCCCACCAGCCAGAGCAGGACGGAGGCGCCCCCGCCGAAGTTCGGGTTCTCGGCGCCGAGCTGGGAGACCCCGACCGTCAGCCCCGCGGTCAGGACGAGCCACAGGACGAAGAGCAGCAGGTTGATGAAGATCTGGACCATGGAGACCTCGCTCGCGATGCGGGGCCCATCCTAGTCCATCCGCCGGCCACCCGGCACGGGCGCGGGCGGCCCGCCTAGACTCGCCCCATGCCCGCCGATCCGTTGGCCCATGCCCCCGCCCAGGCGCTGGAGCGCATCGCCGCCCTCGACGCCCGCGCCCTCGCCGACGAGATCGACCGGCACGGCGCCGCCCGCATTCCCCGGCTCCTGCCCGCCGCGGCCTGTGCCCCCCTGCGCCGGGCCTTCCGGGACGACGACCGGTTCCGCGCGACGATCGACATGGCCCGCCATCGCTTCGGCGAAGGCACCTACCGCTACTTCGCGAGCCCTCTACCCGGCCTGGTGGAGGAGCTGCGCCGCGCCCTGTATCCGCCGCTCGCCCGCGTCGCGAACGCCTGGGAGGCCCGACGGGGCCGCGAGGGTCGCTTCCCCCGTACGCTCCCGGCCTTCCTCGCCCGCTGCGCCGACGCCGGGCAGCAGCGCCCGACGCCGCTCCTGCTTCGCTACGAGGCCGGCGGCTACAACTGCCTGCATCAGGACCGCTACGGGGAGGTCGCCTTCCCGCTGCAGGTGGTGGTCCAGCTCGCGCGGCAGGGCGTCGACTTCGAGGGCGGCGAGCTGCTGCTGGTGGAGCAGCGGCCGCGCATGCAGTCCGTCGGCCGCGCCTTCGCCCTGGAGCGCGGCGAGGCCCTCGTCTTCCCCAACGCCGACCGTCCGGTCGCCGGCGCCCGCGGCGCCTACCGCGTCCAGGTGCGGCACGGCGTCTCGGAGCTCCGGCTGGGCGAGCGGATGACCCTGGGCTTGATCTTCCACGACGCGACCTAGGGGCGAGGTGCCCCAGCCCTTCGGTGGCTGGGGCGTGAGGCAACGACGTTCCCGTCCGGAAGCGCCCTGGGCACGGCTTGCGCGGGAACGGCGCTTGCTTGCCCCTGCTGGGTGAAGGGAGCGCGCCCATGAGCGAGCAGACCCTGATCCGCGTAGCGATCGGCGTGGGAGGCCTGGGCTTCCTGGCCCTGATGTCCTACGCCGTGATCCTCCAGGTCCGGATCTTCACCGCCTTCTAGCACCGGCGGTCAGACGACCTTCTTCTCCGCCAGGGCGGCGAGCTCGTCCGGGCCGAGTCCCAGCTCGCCGTAGATCCGGGCGTTGTCCTGGCCCAGGTCCGGCGCCAGGGCGCGGGCGCGGGGGGCCGCGCCGCCGAAGCGCAGCGGATTGCCGTGGAAGACCACCTCGCCAAGGGTCGCATGGGCGTGGCGCTCGATCATGCCGCGGGCCAGGAGCTGCTCGTCGGCGAGCAGGTCTTCGGGCCGCTCCACCTTCGCGCAGGGCACGTCGGCACCCCCCGGCCCGAGGGCGGCGAGCGCCTGGTCGCAGCTGCGCGTCGCCATCCACTCGGCCACCACGGCGTTGATCTCGGCGCGCCGGGCCGAGCGGCCGCGGTGGCTGCGGAAGCGCTCCTCGGAGGAGAGCTCGGGCCGGCCGATCGCCTCCATCAGCTTCCGGAAGAGCTTGTTGCTCGCGGTCCCCACCACCACGTGGCCGTCGGTCGTGGCGAAGGCGTCGTAGGGCGCGGTGAAGGGATGCTGGTTCCCGACCCGCTCCATCGCCTGGCCGATGCCGGCATGGATCGACGCCGCCGAGTCGGTGATTGCGAAGATGGCGTCCTGGTTCGAGAGATCGAGCACCCGGGCGCGGCCGGTGCGATCGCGATCGCGCAGGCCGGCGAGGAGACCCACCACCAGGTAGAGCCCGCCCACGAAATCGGCCAGGGCACCGCCGCCGCGCAGCGGGCCGCCTCCCTCCAGGCCCGTGATGCCCATCGGCCCGCCGGCAGCCTGGGCCACGATGTCGTAGCTCGCCTGGCCGGCCCGCGGCCCGGTCTGGCCGAAGCCGGAGAGCGACGCCACCACCAGCCGCGGGTTGCGCTCCTGCAGCACCTCCGCACCCAGTCCGTGCTTCGCCAGGAAGCCCGCGCGGAAGTTCTCCACCAGCGCGTCGGCGCCCTCGCACAGGCGCAGAAGGAGCTCGCGACCCTCGGGCTGGCGTACGTCGAGGGTGACCGAGTGCTTGCCCCGGTTCGTGTTCTGGAACGAGAGCGAGGTCTCGCCCTTCGGCGAGGGGCCGTAGCGGTAGTCGTCTCCGGTTCCGGGTCGCTCGATCTTGACGACCTCGGCGCCGAGATCGGCGAGGATCGCCGTGGCGAAGGGCCCGGCGACGACCCGCGTGAGATCGAGGACGCGAACGCCCTCGAGGAGCCCCACTAGGCGTGGAGCCGCGCCACCGCCAGGATCGCGGCAACGCTGCCGGCCAAGGCGGCGCCGTAGCACAGGAAGCCGACCAGGCCGTCGCTCTTCAGGCCGCCGAAGTCGATCCACAGGTGGCGCAAGTGATGAGCGCCGCCCCACAGCGGAAGCGCCATCGCCGCCAGCACGACCAGGGTACCGACCGGGTTGGTGACGAGGGCGAACATGCGGTCGTAGCCGAGCGCCTGACCGTTCACGACGCCGAGGCCGCCGCCGAGCGCCACGACCAGGATGAAGACCGGCAGGAGCAGGCCTCCGACCATCATGCCGGCGCTGAACAAGAGCCAGATGATCGGCTCGAGCTTGAGCATCAGCGTCTTCACAGCAGCGCACCTCCGAGGAAGAGCGTCCCCACCGCGAGCACGGCGAAGAAGACACCGTAGAGGCCGGCCACGAGCACCGCGTCGGCCGGCCGCTTGAGCGGACCCATCCGATAGGGCTGGGTCGCCGGGAACAGACGGAAGAGCCGCAAGGCGAACCAGGTGAGACCGATGAAGGCCGCCACGTGGTAGGCGAGGTAGAGCGGGTGCCCCAGGCTCGCCACGTAGCCGTCCCAGGCGACCTCGCCGTTGCCCAGCGCCCAGACGCCGCGGATCACCAGGGACGCCGAGATCATCAGGAAGGCGCCGCAGGCGCCGAAGGCCAGGTACGACGGGTAGCGGCCCTTGCCCGGGAACTGGTCAGGCGGCCGCGGCGCCGCCGTGCGGGTGGGGCCGGCCTTGGAGGGCTTCATCGCGTCGACGCGGGGTTGGAGCTCGCTCACTTCACGTCCTCCCCGCGCTTCACCACGAAGCTCGTGGCCCAGTCGAGCACGTTCGTCAGCTTCGCCTGCTGGATCGCGCCGGACGGGTTCACGTTCTTGGGACAGACCTCGCTGCACTCGTTGGCGAAGGAACAGCTGAAGACGCCGCCATCGCCGCGGAAGATCTCGTTGCGCACGTGCGCGCCCTCGTCCCGCGTGTCCTGGTTGTAGCGGTGGCCCAGGGCCAGGGCCGCGGGTCCGAGGAACTCCGGCTCGTTGGAGACGACCGGGCACGCCGAATAGCAGAGCATGCAGTTGATGCACATGCTGAAGTTCTTGAAGTCCGCCAGCTCGTCCGGCGATTGGCGGGTGGTGCCCTCTTCGACGGCGCGCTCCTTGGCCACCATGATCCAGGGCTTCACCGCCTGGAACTTCTCCATGAAGCCCTCGAGCTCGACGACCAGGTCCTTCACGACGGGGAAGTTCGCGAGGGGACTCACCTCGATGGTGTCGCCGTAGCCGGCCACCGCATCCTTGCAGGTGAGCCTCGGCTCGCCGTTCACGTTCATGCCGCAGCTTCCGCAGACGGCCATCCGGCAGGACCAGCGATGGGAGAGAGTCGGGTCGACCGCGTCCTTGATGTGGTTCAGGGCGTCGAGGATCTTCCAGTCGGCCTCGACCTCGATCTCGTAGCTCTGGGTCTTCGGGACCTCGTCCTGATCCGGATCGAAGCGGGTGACGACGAAGGTCTTCTTCTGCTTCTCGCTCATCAGTACTTCCGCTCCTCCGGCTCCCAGACCCCGAGCGTCACGTCCTTCTTGTCGAAGCGGGGCCCCTCGGGCGTGTAGTAGACGAGGGAGTGATGCAGGTACTCGGTGTCGTTGCGTGTCGGGTAGTCGCTGCAGGCGTGAGCGCCGCGCGATTCCTTCCTCTCTACCGCCGCGCAGGTCACGGCCTCCGCCACGTCGACCATGCTGCCGAGCTCCAGCGCGGCGATGAGCTCGGTGTTGAACACCTTGCTCGTGTCGTCCAGGCTGATCTGCTCGTAGCGCCGCTTGATCTCGGCGATGTCCGTGACCGCCTTGGCCATGGAAGCCTGCTCGCGGTAGACACCGGTGCCCTCTTCCATCGCCACGTTCATGTCCTGGCGGACCTTGGCGATCTTCTCGCCGCCGCGCTGGCGGCCGCGCATCTCCTCGACGCGGCCGGCCTCGGCCTCCGCCTGCTGCACCAGCGCCGCCTCGTTGCCGCCGCCCCCGCCCTTGATGTACTCGACCGCGTGCTCGCCGGCGCGGGCGCCGAACACGAGGCACTCGGTCAGCGAGTTCGAGCCAAGGCGGTTCGCGCCGTTCAGGGAAACGCAGGCGGTCTCGCCGGCGGCGTAGAGCCCGTCGATGCTGGTCGCGCCGTCGATGTCCGTATCGACGCCGCCCATCATGTAGTGCAGCACCGGGCGGATCGGGATCGGCTCGCTCACTGGGTCGACGTTCGCGTAGGTCCGCGAGAGCTCCCGCACGAAGGGGAGCCGGGCCATGATCTTCTCTTCGCCGAGGTGGCGAAGGTCGAGGTGGGCATACTGCCCGATCTTGCCGGGCACCTCGATGCCGCGCCCGTCCCTGACCTCCAGGGTGATGGCCCGGGAGATCATGTCCCGCGGTCCCAGCTCGGCCTTGGTGCCGACGCCGTAGTCGCGGGTGATGAGGAAGCGCTCGCCGTCCTTGTTGATCAGGTAGCCGCCCTCGCCCCGGGCGGCCTCGGTGATGAGGATGCCGGTGCCGGGCAGGCCGGTCGGGTGGTACTGGACGAACTCCATATCCTTGAGCGGCACGCCCTCGCGGTAGGCGAGGGACATGCCGTCGCCGGTCTTGATGTTGCCGTTCGTCGTGAAGGGCCACACCTTGCCGCCGCCGCCGGTGGAGAGGATCACGGCCTTTCCGAGGATGGCCTTCACCTCGCCGGTGCGGATGTCGAGGGCGGAGACGCCGCGGCAGGCGCCGCCGTCCACCAGGAGCTTGGTGACGTAGTGCTCGTCGTAGCGCTCGACCTGCCCGTACTTCATCGAGGTCTGGAAGAGCGTGTGCAGCATGTGGAAGCCCACCTTGTCCGTGGCGAACCAGGTGCGCTTGGTGGTCATGCCGCCGAAGGCGCGGGTCGAGACGCTGCCGTCGTCGTTGCGGCTCCAGGGGCAGCCCCAGTGCTCGAGGAGGGTGAGCTCCTTCGGGGCCTGCTCGACGAAGTACTGGATCACGTCCTGGTCGCCCAGGAAGTCCGAGCCCTTGACGGTGTCGTAGCCGTGCATCTCGAGGCTGTCGTCTTCCCGGGCCACGGCGGCGGCGCCGCCCTCGGCGGAAACCGTGTGGCTCCGCATCGGGTAGACCTTCGAGACGAGGGCGATCGAGAGATCGGGATTTGCCTCGGTGGCGGCGATGGCGGCGCGCAGCCCGGCGGCGCCGCCGCCCACGATCACGACATCGTGTCGCGACACGTCGACCATGGATTCCCCCTGCATTCACTGGGACTTGCGGGACGCGCAGTGGATAGCCGATCGATCCCGATCGCGAAACCGAGAGAACCCCTCGTCCCCGCAGGGGTGAGACAAGGGGACGTTCCTGACTGTCTCACCCCGCGCTGTGCGCCGGGGCGGACGACAGGGGTGAGACAGTCAGGAACGTCCCCTTGTCTCACTCAGCTCAGCGGATCGCAGGGCACTGCGACGCCGCCCGGGAACTCGTTCGGGGCGGAGGCGTTGCAGACGCCGTCGTCGGTGCAGAAGTGGTCGATCAGGCCCGTGGGCTGGAAGAACGTGGCGATCTGGTCGAGGGCGGCGGGAATCGCGCGCAGGCGGTTGTGCGGGTCGCACTTGCCCGTGCCCATCCCGTTGATCTGGTCCGGCACCTGGTCGTTGCCGAGGGGCGGCACGTAGGGAAGGTGGGCGGGGTTCGAGAGGTCGAAGGCCGCGGTGTCGTAGACCATGTAGGCCGAGGCCTGGGGCCCGCTGGATCCCTGCATGCCCGCCAGGTTCTGCATGAACGAGGCCTCGTGCACGGGCAGGCGCATCGTCGCACCGGCCAGCTGGGAGCCCAGGTTCGAGACCTGATGGTCGTGGAGCGCCACGTGCATGAGGATGCGCTTGGCGAAGGGCACGCCGGGCAGCGGGTCGTCGGTGATGTGGGTCGCGTAGCCGGCGGACTCGCCGCGCACCCAGGTCTCGTGGGCGATCCCGAGCCCCACCGAGAACGTCATGCGATCGGCGGAGACCACCTGGGAGATCAGCTCGAAGGGACGGAAGGGAGCCGCCCGGTCGAGCAGCAGGGAGAAGTTGATCGCCGGCACGTCCACGACGAGGCGCTCCACGTCCGGCGTGAGGGCCGCGAACATGTTGCCCATGATGCCGCCGAGGCTGGCGCCCCAGTAGTAGATCTCGCCGTCGGGCAGGATCGCGCCGTGCCCGGCCGGCGTCTGGAAGGCGGGATCGGCGTTGAAGTCGCCGCGCAGCAGCATGCGCCCGAGGAGGAGCGCGTGCATCTGGCCCTGGCGCAGCCGGTCCGCCAGCGCCGGCGTCTCGTCCGGGTTCGTCGTCACCTTGTAGATGAAGCTCGAGAACAGGTCCGGCGAGATGTCCGGCGAAGAGAGGCCCGACCAGTTGGTGCCGCCGGCGACGAAGGGCGGGATGATGCTGGCCCCCGCGACGCCGCCGACGGTCCCCGGGCCGTTGCCGAAGAGCCCGTGGCCCACCACCAGCGGCGGCAGCGGCCCGGCCAGGGCCTCACAGGGAACGGCGATGCCGTAGGGCGCGTCCGTGAGCGTGCTCCAGGTGGGCAGCCCCGCAGCGTCGTGCACCAGGTTCGAGAGCTCGGTGTTCTGGGTGAAGGGGTCCTTGTCGAGGAAGAGCGGCGCCTGGAAGGTGCCCTTCACGACGCGCCACACGGCCACGGTTGGGTCGCTGCAGTCGTTCTCGTCGACGCTGTCGACAGTGAAGGTCTGCGCCCCGGCTGCTGCCTGGCTGTCCCGCCAGGCGAGGGCCTGGTCGCGCATCGAGAGCATCTCGAAGGTGAGAGAGTGGTCGCTCATCACCTGGAAATCGAAGGCCAGGATCAGGCTCTGGCGATGGACGCCAACCTGGGAGAGGCGCTGCAGAACCGGCTCCAGCTGGTCGCGGCGGGCCTCGACGGCGGGCAGGTCGGAAGGCGTGCCGTCGCGGATGGCCTCGAACACCGGCTCCGGCGGCACGGGGACGCCCTGGCCGTCCACCAGGCCGCGAACGGCCACGATGTAGCGATGGCCGGGTTCCAGGCTGCGGCCCGGGCGCAGGAACGTGACGGTCCGCTCGGGATCCGTCGCGTTGACGTCGTTCTCGATCCAGTGGATGACCCGCTCGCCCGTGTTCCAGTCGATCAGCACGGTCGGACTGGTCGACGCGGTGCCGCTCTCGTCGTAGGTACGGGTGGCGGGGAGGATGCGCGGCGCGCCGGAGAGCGCGGGATCCGGGATCGCCTCGAAGTGCATGACCACCTGGGCCGTCGGGCTGAAGCCGTCGTTCTGGAGGAAGGGCGCTGGCGAGATCGGTCCGGAGACGATCCCCACGCCGGGCACGATGCGATCGGCATTCGGTAGGGTGTTCGGCCCGTAGGCGATGCGCACGCCGGTGGGCGTCGGCGCTGGCTCCTCGAAGCGCGAGGAGGGGAAGGGCAGCACGCACTCGGCCTGGTTCAGGATGTCGCACTCGTCCGGGTTGGCGAGCGCGACCAGGGTGAAGTCGGTCTGGACCGTGCGCAGGTCGCCGGCCTGCACCTCGGCCTCCAGCACGTGTTCGCCTTCCGGCACCGCGGGCAGCGTCCCCACCACCAGGCCACCGAGAACCGAGTACGCCGCCGGCGCCACCACCTGACCATCGAGACGGATCACCACCGTCGTGGTGTTCGCGCTGATCGGCAGCTGCAGCTCGAAGTCCACGTCTCCGGGCGCCGAGAGGAAGCCGGCCACCGGGCTCGTGAAGCGGAGCTGCTGGGGCAGGCAGCCCGCCAGGAGCATGCACAGTCCGAGGAGGAGGGCGAAGAGCAGGGGGCCGGCGCGGGTCATCGACTGTCCTCGATCAGGTGGACCGGCCATCCTACCACTCTTCCCGACCGAGCGGTCAGCGCATCGTGGGCGGATCCCCACCCCGATGCCCCGTGAGCCTTCGGCTCGGGAGCCGGGCGAAGAATCGATCAGGCAGGAGCTGGCTCCTGCTGGGTCAGGCAGTGGCAGGCGCCCAGCCCGAGGACGAGCTCCCGGGCGGGGATCGGCGCTAGTCGGCGGTCGGGCAGCACCTCCCGGAGCACCGCCAGGGCCCGCTCGTCGCTCGGGACCCCGAAGACCGGCACCAGCGCCACCCCGTTCGCCAGGTAGAAATTGGCGTAGCTGGCCGGGCAGCGGAGTCCGTCCACGTACACCGGCGGCGGCATGGGCAGCGGCACGACGTCGAGGGGCCGCCCCCGGGCGTCGCGCATCTGCTGGAGGCGCTCGAGGTTCGCCGCCAAGGGGGCGTGGTTGGCGTCGTGGGGATCCGGCTCCACGGCGGCCACCACGACCAGCTCCGACACGAAGCGGGCGATGTCGTCCACGTGACCGTCGGTGTCGTCGCCGACGATCCCGTCGCCGAGCCACAGCACCTGCTCCGCACCGAGCCAATCGCGGAGCCGCCGCTCCATGCCTTTGCGGGTGCGCGGCGGCTCCCCCTCTCTCCGGCGGTTGTCGTTCAGCAAGCAGGAGGCGGTGGTGAGGATCGTGCCAGCGCCGTTGCCGTCGACGGAGCCCGCCTCGAGCACGAAGCCGGCCTCCAGGCGCGGCACCCGACGCAGCTCCGCGATGTGCGCCGCCACGGCGTCGTCCCGGTCCCACGGCGGGTACTTCCGCCCCCAGGCGTCGAAGCCGAAGTCCACCGCCTGGAGACCGCCTCGCCCGTCCTGGAGGAAGACCGGGCCGTGGTCCCGCACCCAGGCGTCGTCGGTGGGCAGGGAGTGGAAGGACACGCCGGCTTCCGGTCCCAGGGGCTCCAGCAGGCGGGCGACGTGCTCGCGGTGGGGCTCGTCGCGCACGGCGATGCAGACCTCCTCCCGGCCGACCAACGCGCGCACCATCTCGACGAAGGCCGCTTCCGCCTCGGCCAGGCGGCCGGGCCACGTCTCCCGGTTGTGGGGCCAGGCGAGCCAGGTGGCCCGGTGGGGCTCCCACTCCGCGGGCCAGCGCAGGCCCTGCTCTCGGGGTGTCGTCGGAGTCTCGGTCAATCGCCGGATTACCGTGTCGGGGGAGTGCCGCTCAATCCCGGAAGCGGCGGCCGAGATCGCCGTAGGCATCGACCCGGCGGTCCCGCAGGAAGGGCCACTGGCGACGGGTCTCCTCGACCGCGGCGAGGTCGCAGTCGACGACGAGCAGCTCCGGTCGGTCGGCGGACGCCCGCGCCAGCACCCGCCCGAAGGGATCGGCGACGAAGGAGTGGCCCCAGAAGCGGATGCCGCCCTCCGGGCCGACCCGGTTCACCGCCGCCACGAAGACGCCGTTGGCGATGGCGTGGCCCCGCTGCACCGTCTCCCAGGCGTCGTGCTGGGCCCGATCCTCCTCCTCGCTCTCGCCCTTCTGCCAGCCGATCGCAGTGGGATAGAGGAGCAGCTCGGCACCAGCAGTGGCCGTCAGACGGGCCGCCTCCGGAAACCACTGGTCCCAGCACACCAGGGTGCCGAGGCGGGCCCGCCGGGTGGAGGCCGCCCGGAACCCCAGGTCCCCGGGCGTGAAGTAGAACTTCTCGTAGTAGAGGGGATCGTCGGGGATGTGCATCTTGCGATAGGTCCCCACCTGCCGGCCGGCCTCGTCGAAGGTGACCGCGGTGTTGTGGTAGACCCCCGCTGCCCGGCGCTCGAAGAGTGAGGCGACCAGGGCCACTTCGTGCCGGGCCGCGGCCTTGGCGAGGGCCTCGCTGCTCGGGCCCGGGATCGGCTCGGCCAGGTCGAAGCGGGCCGGATCCTCGTCCTGGCACGGGTAGGGGGCCAGAAAGAGCTCCGGGAGGCAGACCACGTGGGCCCCGCCTTCCGCCGCCTCCTCGATGCGGGCCAGGGCCTCCTCGAGGTTTGCCTGCGGCGCTTCGCCGGGCTGCATCTGCACGAGGGCCAGTCGCAGCGCGTCCATGCGGGCAAGATCGCAGACCGGCTGTGACCGCGCCTGTCATGGTGCGGGAGCAGGCTGGGGCCATGCAGCGGATCCCCTCCTGGCTCCTCGGCATCCTCCAGACGGGCGCCGTCATGGCGGGAGTCCTCGCCGTCGGCCTCGGCGCGGCGGCCGTGGGCAGTACACTCGGGCCCCCATGGAAGAGCCCGAGCGCTGGCTCGTCGATGGCTTCAACGTCCTGCACGCGGGGCTCCTCCGCGGCCGCGATCGGGGCCAATGGTGGGCTGCCAAGGCGCGGGAGCAGCTGCTCAACCGGGTGCGGGGCTTCGACGGCTCCGGCGAGGTCTGGGTGGTGTTCGATGGGCCGGATCCGGCCCAGGCCGGCGCCGAGCCCGCAGGCGGCCTCGGACCGGCGGTGGTCTTCGCGCCCTCGGCCGACGCCTGGCTCCTGGCGGAGCTCCGCAGGCACCCGGCACCCGGCCGCCTGGCCGTCGTCACCGCCGACCGCCACCTGGCGGATCGGGCCCGACATCGCGGCGCCCAGGTGAGATCGCCCCGGGAGTTCCTCGCCCGCTGCAGAGTCCCGGCCACCGACTGAATCGAGGGCACCCGCCCGGGTGTCACCCCGGGGACGAGCCGCGCGCAGATGCCCCCGGAACCCCGCGGAATTTGGCATTCGCGAGCGGTTCGCGGTAGAACAGTGTGCTCCCGGGACAGGCTCGGGCTCCGGACGAAATCCGGTGGTGTCGGTGTCATGTCCGCGGACGGTCTCACGGGGGGATGAGACCTGGCCCGCGGCGCGACGGCGCGCCCCCCCACCTACTGGACGAGGACCGAGATGGCCGAGGCCCAAGAGCCGTCGCAAGGACGTGAATCGGGAACCCTGCGCTTCGCGAAGATGATCGTGAAGCACCGCGCGATCGTGGCGTTCCTGCTCATCGCGTCCACGAGCTTCTTCGCGTACCCGATCCTGAACACGGTGTTGACCGCGCTCGGCTCGCCGCTTCCGGGCCCCACCGTGCGCATCGACACCAATGCCCGGGACCAGTGGCCGGACCATCCCTTCATCCACGCCCAGGACAAGTTCGCGGCCAAGTTCGGCTCGGCCACGGCGGTGGCGATCGGCCTGGTGGTCGAAGAAGGCACGATCTTCACCCCGGAGACACTCCAGAAGATCGACCGCATCACGAAGAGCCTCGACGGCGTCGAGGCCAGCGAGGAGCTCCTGGCCTTCGACAGCCAGACCGACGCCCGGGACGAGTTGCGCGAGGCGTGGGAGGAGGAAGCCGGCGACGAGGAGGTCTCGGCCTTCCAGATGATCCGGCGCCTCGACCGGCAATTCCCTCCCTACCCGGTCAACCACGACCAGGTGCGCTCGGTCAGCCACCGCTCGACCCGGGTGTTCGAGATCCAGCCCGACGGCGCGATCGAGAACCGGCTGCTCATGCCGAAGATCCCGGAGACCCAGGAGCAGGCGGACAAGATCCGCGAGCTGGTCCGCCAGAACCCGCCGGTGATCTTCGGCCGCTACGTCTCCTACGACGAGAAGGCCGCGCTGATCACGGCCAACTTCGTCACGGATCGGCTCTCGGGCAGCGAGGTGTACCGGGCCGTCTTCGACCACGTCCAGCGCATCAAGGACGTGGAGGAGGACGCGAACCACAAGATCTACATCTCCGGTGCCCCGGTGTTGGTCGGCTGGATCCTGAAGCACGCCTTCCAGATCGGGCTCTACGTGCTGCTCACGATCGCGATGATCTTCCTGCTGCTGTGGGCCTACTTCCGGCGCTGGCACGGCGTCTTCATCCCCTTCATCGCGGCCGTCGCCACGGTGATCTGGGGTCTCGGCTACACCGGCTGGCGGGGCATCACCTTCGACCCGCTCATCCTCGTGATCCCGATGATCATCACCGCCCGCGCCGTTTCCCACACGGTGCAGATGGCGGAGCGCTTCTTCGAGGACTACGAGATCATGCTCCCGCGCTACGGCGACCCGGACGAGGCCAAGCGCGAGGTGGCCACGATCGCCATGGGCGAGCTGATCGTGCCCGGCACTCTCGGCATCATCACCGACGTCGCCGGCCTGCTGGCGATCATGGTGACGACGATCCCACAGATGCGGGACCTGGGTGAGTTCGGCGCCTTCTGGGTGGTCTCGATCATCGTCACGGTGGAGATCCTCCATCCGATCCTGATCTGCTACATGCCGGCGCCCACCGAGCACGAGCACTTCCTGCCCGAGTTCATGATCCGGTTCACTCGCTTCATCGGGAACACGGCGACCCACCCGACCTACAAGTACGTGATCGCTGGCGTGACGATCGCGCTCTTCATCTCCTCCACCTGGGTCACCCTCTTCTACTCGAAGATCGGCGAGGCGAGCCCGGGAACGCCGCTCCTGTGGCCGGACCACCCGTGGAACCAGGCCACGGCGGTGATCGCGAAGAAGTTCGGCGGCGTGGACACCTTCGTGGTCTACGCCGACGGCGACAAGGAGAACGCCAGCGGCGACGCGCAGCCGATCCAGCGCATGGAGGAGCTCGAGCGCTGGATGTCGGCCAACACCGACCTCGGTGCCACGGTCTCGGTGGTGCCCTTCATGAAGGCCTACTGGGGCCAGAACCACTTCGGCGACCCGAAGTGGTCCTACATCCCCGCGGATTCGGGCAGCGTACGCGCCGCCCTCTTCCAGCTGCGCCAGAGCGGCGCCCCAGGCTTCCTCCGCCCCTTCATGACCGACGACGGGCGCTACGCGAACCTCGCGCTGATCTATCGGGACCACAAGGGCGACACGCTGATCAACGTGACCAAGGCGGCGGACGCCTACATCAAGGACAACCCGATCGGCGAGGTCATCGTCCGGCTCGACAAGAACCACGCCGAGAAGGGCGCCGGCTTCTTCACCAAGGAGAAGATCCTCGACAATTTCTACTACATGCTCGGGCCGCTGCTCCCGGAGCGCAGCCACACGCTGAAGGTCAAGATCCGCCAGGAGGACGGGCGCTACGAGGACATCGCCGTCAACGAGACGAACGGCGAAGGCAGCATCCCGGACTGGTTCCAGGACTTCCGCGGCGACGCCATCACCGACTACGAGGACGCCTTCGACGACATCGAGGAGGGCGACGTCTTCACCTGGCCGGAGAGCCTGGCCGAGTGGGACCAGGACGATGTCCAGTGGTGGTGGGAGAGCGAGGAGTACGGCATCCGCGCCGTGGGTGTGAATACCCGCGACCTGATCGTCCATGACACGAAGGCGGTCGATTCGGTCCCGCGCTACCAGCCCACCAACTCCTGGACGCGCGGCATGCAGTTCGTGCTGGCCGGCGGCATCATGGGCATCCTCGCGGCGACGAACGACGAGGTGGAGCGCAGCCACGTGGCGAACATCGCGCTCATCTTCCTCATCATCTTCGTGCTGCACTCGATCACCTACCAGTCGGTGCCGAGCGGGTTCATCATCCTGCTGCAGATCGCCACAGCCACGATGCTCTCGCTCGCCTACATGGCCATCCGGGGGCTGGGGCTGAACATCAACACCCTCCCCGTCCAGTCCGTGGGCGTGGGCATCGGGGTCGACTACGCGATCTACATCGTCGACCGCATCCGCCAGGAGGTGGCGGACACCGCCGACATCGACGAGGCGGTGCGGCGAGCGGTGCGGACGACCGGCATGGCGGTGAGCTTCACCGCCACGACCATCGTGGGCGGCATCGCCATGTGGGCGCTTCCGCGGCCCCTGGGCCCGGACCTGCGTTTCCAGGGCGAGATGGCCCAGCTCCTCGTCATCCTGATGGTCATCAACATGCTCGGCGCGATCACGGTCGTGCCCGCCTTCTACTCGATCTTCCGCCCGAAGGTGGCCACCGCGCTGCTGACGGAGGAGCAGATGGAGGCCCTGCGCATCCAGAAGGAGGCGGAGGTCCGCAAGGGCCTGCGCGACGAGTAGGCCTTCGCCCCCACCGCCGAGGGCCCGGCCCGGAGACGCCTCCGGCCCGGGCCCTCGTCGTCTCGTGACGGCTTGACGGCCGTAGCCGATCCGAAATATCGTGCCGGCGGGTGTCGTCGCCCCGAGGGGTGGGTCCTCTCGAGGCGCCGGAGGGCTGCGTGAGCCCCCACCCGACCGAGGGAGGTGGCAAGACCGCCATGGCCGAGCATCCGGGGCAACACCAGATCCGCGAGACCGCGACTCTCCGCTTTGCGCGGTGGACCGTTCGGAATCGATTCTTCGTCGCCCTCGGGCTGATCCTGGCGACGCTCTTCTTCCTCTACCCGACCGTCAACGCGGTCTCTTCCAACTTCGGGTACGAGCTGAAGGGACCGATGGTGCGGGTCGACGCCAGCGCCCGGGCCCAGTGGCCGGACCATCCCTTCATCCACGCCCAGGACAAGTTCGCCAAGACCTTCGGCTCGGCCTCCCTCGTCGCGGTGGCGGTGGTGGTGAAGGAGGGGACGATCTTCACGCCGGAGACGCTGCAGAAGCTCTCGCGCATCACCCACCGCCTCGACGGCGAGGGCTACGACAGCCGCACCGACGAGCGGGACGCCTACCGGGACGAAATCGAGGAGAACCTCCCGGAAGACGAGGAGATCAACACCTTCGAGCTGATCAAGCAGCTCGACCGGAAGTTCCCGCCGTACCCCGTGAACCACGACCGGGTCCAGGCGCTCACCCACGGCTCCACCCGGGTCGTCACGATCGAGCCCGACGGCGCGATCACGTCCGAGGTGCTGGTCGACAAGGTCCCCGAGACCCAGGAAGACGCGGACGAGATCCGCGAGAAGGTGCGGCAGAACCCGCCCTTCATCTTCGGGCGCCTCGTCTCCTACGACGAGAAGGGCGCGTTCATCGCCGCGAACTTCATCAACGATCGCCTCTCGGGCCGCGAGGTCTTCATGGCGGTCTTCAACCACGTCCAGAAGATCAAGAACGGCTGGAAGTGCGGCGAGGCCGAGATCGCCAAGGGCATGGAGTGCGCCGAGGGCGAGTGGATCTGGGAGCCGGAAGAGGACGAGAACCACCACATCTACCTGTCCGGCGAGCCGATGGCAACGGGCTGGATCATCACCCACGCCTTCGAGATCGTTCAGTACGTCATCCTCACGATCCTGCTGACCTTCCTGCTCCTGCTGATCTACTTCCGGCGGCTGCACGGCGTCCTGATTCCCTTCATCGCGGCGATGGCCACGGCGGTCTGGGGCCTGGGCTTCACCGGCTGGATGGGGATCACCTTCGATCCGCTCGTCCTGGTGATCCCGATGATCATCACGGCGCGCGCGGTCTCCCATACGGTGCAGATGGCCGAGCGCTTCTTCGAGGACTTCGAGGTCGTCATGCCCCAGGTGGGCAACGACCCGGAGCGGGCGAAGATCGAAGCCGCCACCGTCGCGATGGGCGAGCTGATCGTGCCGGGAACCCTCGGCATCGTGACCGACTTCCTCGGCCTGCTCGTCATCCTCATCACCTCGATCCCGCAGATGCGCGATCTGGCGGTGTTCGGCGCCTTCTGGGTGTTCACCATCCTCTTCACGGTGGAGATCCTCCACCCCGTGATGATCTGCTACATGGCGCCGCCACACGATTCCGAGCACTACCTGCCCAGCTTCATGATCCGGCTGATGCGGGCGATCGGGAACTTCGTCACGGGCCCGGTCACCAAGTACATGGTCGCGGGCGTGGCGGTCGGCCTCCTGGTCGGCTCCTCCTACATCGCCTTCACCCAGAGCAAGATCGGCGAGGCCAGCCCGGGAACACCGCTCCTCTGGCCGGACCACGAGTTCAACCAGGCGACCGCCGCCATTGCCGAGCACTTCGGCGGGGTCGACTCCTTCGTGATCTACGCGGACGGGGACCGGGACAAGGCCACCGCGGATCCGGAGCCGATCCAGAAGATGGAGGAGTTCGAGCGCTGGATGGACGCCCACACGGATCTCGGCGCGCCGGTCTCCGTCGTCCCGATCATCCGCGCCTACTGGCAGCAGAACCACTACGGCGACCCGAAGTGGTATTTCGTCCCCGGTCACCCGGGCACCGTGCGGAACGTCCTCTTCCAGCTGCGCCAGAACGGATCGCCGGGCTTCCTCCGCCCCTACGCCACCGACGACGACCGCAAGGCGAACATCAGCTTCTTCTATCGGGACCACAAGGGCGATACGGTGTCGGCGGCCGTGATCGCGGCCAAGGAGTTCATCCGGCAGAACCCGATCGGCGAGGTGAACATCCGCCTCGAGCAGGATCACGCGGAACGGGACGCCACCTTCTTCGACTACGACAAGCTGGCCGACAACACCTACTACATGATCGGCCCGATGCTCCCGCCGCGGAACCACAGCCTGAAGGTGTCCATCCGCGATTCGGAAGGGAAGTACACCTACATCGACGTCCCCAAGGTACAGGGCGAGGCCGAGGTCCCCGAGTGGATCGGGGAGTTCGCCGAGATGTCGATGGACGACTACCTCGACGAGATGGAGTCGGTGGACGAGGGCGAGTACTTCGCCTGGCCGGACGACCTCGAGGAGTGGGACGCGTCGAACGTGGACGCGATCTACGAGAACGAAGAGCTCGGCGTCCGCGCCGTGGCGATGAAGACGAAGAACCTCATCGTCCACGACCTCAAGGCCGTCGACAGCGTGCCGCGTTACCAGCCCACCAACTCCTGGACCCGAGGCGTCCAGTTCGTGATGGCGGGCGGCGTGATGGGCGTGCTGGCCGCCGTGAACGACGAGGTCGAGCGCGGGCACATCGCGAACATCTCACTGATCCTGCTCGTCATCTACATCCTCCAGACGCTCACCTACCGCTCGCTCTGGAGCGGCACGATCATCGTCATCCAGCTTGCCACCGCGACGATGCTCTCGCTGGCCTACATGGCGCTGAACGACGTGGGCCTCAACATCAACACCCTGCCGGTGCAGTCGGTCGGGGTCGGAATCGGCGTGGACTACGCCATCTACATCGTCGATCGGATACGCCAGGAGGTCGTCGAGACCCAGGGCGATATCGACGAGGCGGTCAGACGCACGATCAGCACCACCGGCATGGCGGTGAGCTTCACGGCGACGACCATCGTCGGAGGCATCTTCACCTGGACCTTCTCGAACCTGCGCTTCCAGGCGGAGATGGCCTGGCTCCTCGTCATCCTGATGGTCATCAACATGCTGGGCGCCGTCACCGTCGTCCCCGCCCTCTACTCCATCATCAAGCCCGCGTTCGCCCACGGCCTCCTCGAAGAGCAGGAGCGCGCGAAGGCTGCTGGGGGGGCGTAGGGGCGGGGGGCCGCTTCGCTTCTCTCTCGGAGGTGGGAGACGTCGGCTCCGGGCGCCGGCCGGGCGGAATGGCTCGGCCGGGGCGTGGAGGCCGCGTACGGGGTCGCATGGAGGGGTCGCCGCTTCCGGCCTTCGGCCGGCGGCAACCTTCGCGCACGACGGTCGTCGTGCCTGCCTGCGCTTGATTTCCGCCCGGCCGGCGCCCGGAACCGACGTTCGTCACCCCACGGACGGACGCCGATCCCTTCCGGATGGGCGCAGCCTTCGTAGAAGGGTGAGGGTGGAGGCGACTCGGACGTTCGCGTCGGCTCCACCCCTTTTCTTCATTCGCCGGGAGCGACGCCAACTCGAACACCGAGGGCGGGGCGGCGGGTGGGCCCGGCGCGGAAGTCAAGCGCAGCAAGGCCTTCGAGTACGCGCCCAGGGCGGCCCGCGTCGCGCACCCTCCGTACGCGCGCGTTCGAAGGCCGCAGCGAGCCATGGAGCGCCGGGCCCACCCGCCGCCCCGCGCTCGCGCCCCAAGAAGCGAAGCGGCCCCCCGCCCTACGACCGCCTCTCCACCCGCTCGAGGATCCGCGCCGCGTTCTCCTCCACCGCCCGCCCGGTGATGTCCACCGTCTTCCAGGTGTGGCGGTGGAAGAGGCGGCGGGCGCGGCGGAGCTCCTGGGCGACGCTCTCGGCGTCGTCGTAGGTGCTGTAGGGCGGGGCGCGGAGCTGGCGGAGGCGGGCCTTGCGGATGCCGAGCAGGGTGGCGCTGTCGACGACCAGGCCGAAGACCTTGCGCGGGTCGAGCTCGAGCAGCTCTCGGGGCGGGTCGATGCCGGGGACGAGGGGCACGTTGCCGGTCTTGAAGCCCCGCTGGGCCAGATACATCGAGAGGGGCGTCTTGCCCGTGCGCGAGACCCCGGTGAGGACGAGGTCGGCCTCGAAGAGGGTGTGGAGGTTCGCGCCGTCGTCGTGGCGGACGGCGAACTCGACGGCCTCGACCCGCCGGAAGTAGTCATCGGAAAAGGCGTGGAGGACCCCCTGGCGGTATTGAGGCTTCACGGCGTACTGGGCAGACATGGTGCGGATCAGCGGCCCGAGGAGGTCCAGGGTCGGCACGCCGAGCTCCTGGCCCCGGTCCTGGAGCAGCTGGGCCAGGGGCTCGTGCACGAGGGTGAAGATGACGAGCGCCCCCGCCTCGTCGGCGCGCTCGAGGATGCGGCGCACCTGGGACTCGTGGCGGATCTCGCCGAAGGTGCGGACCTTGAACTTCTCCTGAAACTGGGTGGCCGCCGCCTGCACGGCGGCCAGGGCGGTCTCCCCGGTGCCGTCGGAGAGGATGAAGACCTCGCGTCGGCTCGTCTCCGCCTGGGTGTCGCTGGCCACGCCGGGAAGCTAGCGGGCGCTCCTCGGTTGACGCTGCTCGAGGGGGCCGGCACTTTCCAGCCGCCATGGCCTACGAACCCGATGCGATCGAGGCGCGCTGGCAGCGCTACTGGCTCGAGAACGAGACCTTCCTCTGCGAGGTCGACCCCGAGCGTCCCAAGTACTACGTGCTCGACATGTTCCCCTACCCGAGCGGGAAGGGGCTCCACGTGGGCCACCCGAAGGGCTACATCAGCACCGACGCCATCGCGCGCTACAAGCGCATGCGCGGCTTCAACGTGCTGCACCCGATGGGCTGGGACGCCTTCGGGCTACCCGCCGAGCAGCACGCGGTGGAGACCGGTACCCACCCGTCGATCACCACCCAGGCCAACATCGAGACCTACCGGCGCCAGCTCCGGAGCCTGGGCCTCTCCTACGACTGGTCCCGGGAGGTCGATACCACCGATCCGGGCTACGTGCGCTGGACCCAGTGGATCTTCCAACAGCTCCACGAGCGCGGGCTGGCCTACGAGGCCGAGGTGGCGGTGAACTGGTGCCCGGCCCTCGGCACCGTGCTCGCCAACGAGGAGGTGATCGACGGCAAGAGCGAGCGAGGCGGACATCCGGTCGTGCGGATGCCCATGCGCCAGTGGATGCTGCGCATCACCGAGTACGCCGAGCGGCTGCTGGCCGACCTGGAGGGCCTCGACTGGCCGGAGCACATCAAGCGGATGCAGGTGGAGTGGATCGGCCGCTCGGAGGGCGCGCGGGTCGTCTTCCCGCTGCCGGACCACGCGGGCGACGGCATCGAGGTGTTCACCACGCGCCCCGACACCCTCTTCGGCGCCACCTACATGGTGCTCGCCCCGGAGCATCCCCTCGTCGCGACGGTGACGACGGACGAGCAGCGCGAGGCCGTGGAGGCCTACGTGGCCGAGGCCGCCCGCAAGAGCGAGCGCTCGCGAACCGCCGAAGGCGACGACAAGTCGGGCGTCTTCACCGGCGCCCATGCCGTGAACCCGGTCAACGACGAGCGCATTCCCGTGTGGATCGCCGACTACGTGCTCGCCAGCTACGGCACCGGCGCGATCATGGCCGTCCCCGGCCACGACGAGCGCGACTGGGCCTTCGCGACGAAGTTCGGCCTGCCGATCCTGGAGGTGGTGGCCGGCGGAGACGTGTCCCAGGGAGCCTTCACCGCCGACGGCACGGCGGTGAACTCGGGCTTCCTCGACGGCCTGCCCACCGGCGAAGCCAAGAGCCGGATGGGCGCCTGGCTGGAGGAGCGGGGCAAGGGCGAGGCCACGATCAACTACAAGCTCCGCGACTGGCTCTTCAGCCGGCAGCGCTACTGGGGAGAGCCCTTCCCCGTCCTGCACCTGGAGGACGGCACGGTCAAGCTCGTGCCCGCCGATCAGCTGCCGGTCACGCTTCCCGAGCTCGAGGACTGGACGCCGTCCGGCGAGTTCGAGACCCCGCTTTCCCGAGTCCCCGACTGGATCGAGACGACGGATCCGGACACGGGCGCAAAGGCCCGCAGGGACCCGAACACGATGCCCCAATGGGCCGGCAGCTGCTGGTACTACCTGCGCTTCTGCGATCCGCGGAACGACGGCGCGGCGTGGTCGGCGAAGGCCGAGCGCTACTGGATGCCGGTCGACCTCTACGTCGGCGGCGCCGAACACGCCGTGCTGCACCTTCTCTACGCCCGCTTCTGGCACAAGGTGCTCTTCGACTGCGGGCTCGTGTCCACGAAGGAGCCCTTCCAGAAGCTGCTGAACCCGGGGATGATCCTGGGCTTCGCCTACCGGTACTACGACGACAACCTCGGCGACGATGCGACCGCGACGCCGCGGCCCTACCCGTCCTCCGCGGTGCGCCAGGGCCCGGACGGCATGGTGGCGGCCGCCACCGGTGAGCCGGTCAAGGCCCGCTGGGTTCGGCGCGAGGACGTGCGCTGGGCGGACGACGAGACGCCGCTCCATCCGACGATCGACGACCTCCCCCTGGAGGAGGTCACGGAGAAGATGTCGAAGAGCCGCGGCAACGTGATCTCGCCGGACGACGTGATCGCCGAGTTCGGCGCCGACAGCATGCGCCTCTACGAGCTCTTCATGGGCCCCCTCGAGAAGGGCGCGCCCTGGTCCACCGAGGGCATCCCGGGCTGCCACCGCTTCCTCGCCCGCGCCCATCGCCTGATCGCCGAGCAGGAGCTGGCGGACGGCGATGGGACCCCGGAGCAGGCGCGACTCACCGCGAAGACCGTCCAGGGAGTGACCGACGACATGGAGACGATCCAGCCGAACACCGCCATCGCCAAGCTCATGGTGTGGGTCCGCGACGTGAGCCGGGACGCGCCGGCGCCCCGCGCCGGCGCCGAGGCCTTCGCGAAGATGCTCGCGCCCTTCGCCCCACACTTGGCCGAGGAGCTGTGGCGCGCCCTCGGCCACGAGGACACGCTGGCCTACGAGCCCTGGCCCGCCGCAGACTCGTCACTCCTCGTCGAGGACACGGTCACCCTCGCCGTGCAGGTCAACGGCAAGCGCCGGGACGAGATCCAGGTCCCCCCCGACGCCGATCAGGCCGCGATCGAAGCCGCGGCCCTGGCCGCCGAGAACGTCCGCCGCCACGTGGGCGACCAGCCGCCCCGCAAGGTCATCGTCGTCAAGGGCCGCCTCGTCAACATCGTCCTCTGAACACGCAAGAGGGGGGACGTTCCTTGCAACTTGCGCAATTGCGCAAGTTGCAAGGAACGTCCCCCCTCTTGCGTTCTGGGCTACTCGGGGTGGGCGGCGGCAAGGGAGCGGACGCGGCGGCGGACGTAGAGGACGAGGCCGCCGATCAGCGAGACGGGCAGGACGCTCATGACGACGGTCATGAGCACGTAGGTATCCCGACTGCGGTCGTCCTCCCCTCCGGCGCAGACGGCGCAGGCGCCGGCGGCGTCGGCCAGCAGGAAGATGGCGGCCAGGGCGAGCAGGAGCCTCGTCATCCGTAGACCCTCCAGTAGAGCAGCGGCCAGACGCCCACCACGAAGTACCAAAAGGCCTGCCCCGACGCGAAGGTGCTCTGGGACAGTCGTCCGCGCTGCAGGCGCAGGAAGTTCATGGCCAGCACCGTGAGGGCGCCCACCGCGTGGAGGGCGTGCATGCCGATGATCAGATAGAAGAAGCTGCCGTGGGTGCTCGAGGTGAGCGTCAGTCCCTCCCGGATCAGGGCGACCCACTCGACACCTTGGAAGACGACGAAGAAGCTTCCGAGGGCGATCGCGCCGCCGAGCCACGGCTTCGCCCGGCGCCGGTCCTTGCGGAAGGCCTTCTGCGCCATGAAGAGCAGCACGCCGGAGAGCAGCAGGGCCGCCGTGTTGAAGGCCGTCTCCTCGACCGGGAGGCGGGGCTGACCCGGCGGGGGCCAGCCGAGCAGCGACTGGGAGCGGGCGATGCCGAGGGCGCTGATCATGCCCGCGAAGAGCATCACCTCGGTGAACAGGAAGAGCAGCATGCCCAGCACCGCGCTCGGGATGACCGGCGGCCGCGGGTTCGTCACGACCCGGAGCGAGGAGTTGACGGTGCGGGAGGACATGGGCGGCGGCGCCTAGTGGTGGGCTCCGCCGTCGGGGGCGGGCTGCTCCACGTGGGGCTTGATCCACTGGTCGCCCTCGTGCTTCATCACGTCCGGGGCGGTCCCGGCGAAGAGCAGCAGCATGAAGACCAGGGCCGTGGCCAGCAGGTAGGTCACGTACTGGGGCTGCACGTTCAGGTGCATGAAGTTCTTCACCACCAGGTACGCCTTCCAGATGGCGATGCCGAAGGCGGTGAGCAGCGTGACGATCTGGATCTCCAGCATCGGCCCCAGCACGCTGACGACCAGCAGCACCAGCAGGATGGCCCAGATCTTGATGTAGTGGCTCTCGGAGTGCGCGCCGTGCTCGGCGTGTTCGGACATGGCCCGTCCTTACTTCGCGATGTAGAGGAGAGGGAAGAGGAAGATCCAGACGACGTCGACGAAGTGCCAGTAGATGCCCACCAGCTCGACCCGGTGGAGCTCGGCGTTCTTGGCCGCGTCCTTGGCCACGAAGGCCATCAGGATCATGCCCGCGATCACGTGGGAGGCGTGCACCCCCGCGGCCGTGTAGTAGAAGGACCAGAAGCCGTTGGCGGTGATCGTGAAGCCGTGCTGGATCTCGGTGGTCCACTCGAAGGCCTTCACGCACAGGAAGACGGCGCCGCCGCCGATCGTGTAGAGCAGGCGCCGGGCGGCGAGCTTGCCGTCGCCCCGCTCCGCAGCTGCGTGCGCCAGCACCGCCGAGAGGCTCGAGGTGAGGAGCACGAAGGTGTTGAAGGCGCCGATGGCGGTGTTCGTGTTCGCGGCGTAGTCGGCCCAGATGCCGTGGGACAGCCGGAACATGATGTACGACGCCAGGATGCCGCCGAAGATCACGATCTCGGAGGCCAGCACCCACCAGACGGCCAGGCGGCCGGTGGGAATCCCCGCGGCGGTGCGCGTGTTCGCAATCGGTCTCATCGTCTCTCTTTCTGGTGACGGGCCTAGGCCGGCTCGTTCTGGGGCCAGTAGTCGTCTTCGCGGTCCGGATGGCTGTACTCGTAGGGTCCCCGGTACACCGTCGGCAGCTCCTCGAAGTTGCCGTGGCCGGGGGGCGAAGGCGCCACCCACTCCAGGGTGTTGGCCTTCCACGGGTTGTTCCCGGCCTTCTTGCCGCTCCGCAGGCTCATCCAGACGTTCACGAAGAAGACGACCTGGAAGGCGATCATGACGAGCAGCGCGGCGGTCGCGAGCTGCCGCAGGTCGAACATCCAACCTTCGGCCAGCTGCGGGAAGTGCTCGTAGTTGTAGATGCGGCGGTGCTGACCAGCGGCTCCGAGCACGAAGAGCGGAATGAAGATGACGTTGAAGGGGATGATCGTGCCCCAGAAATGGATCTTCCCCAGGGTGTCGTTCATCATCTTGCCGGTCATCTTCGGCCACCAGTAGGTGAGCCCGGCGTAGGTCCCGATGATGGCAATCGGGAAGAAGGTGTAGTGGAAGTGGGCCAGCACGAAGTAGGTGTCGTGGAAGTAGATGTCCGAGCCGCTGGCTCCCAGGAAGATGCCCGTCACTCCGCCGATCAGGAACTCACCGATGAAGGCGAGGGCCCAGAGCATCGGCGTGTTCAGCGTGATCGACCCGCCGTACAGCGTGGCGATGTAGACGAAGATCATCTCCGCGATCGGCACCGAGATCAGCAGCGTCGTGATCGTGAAGACGTGGGCCATGCGCGGGTCGATGCCCGCGATGAACTGGTGGTGGGCCCAGACGGTGAAGGAGAGCACGCCGGTCGCGATCGCCGTGTTCAGCACCGAGCGGTAGGCGAAGAGCTTCTTCCGCGCGAAGGTCGTGATGATCTCCGCGCAGATGCCGATCGCCGGCAGCAGCACCACGTAGACCTCGGGGTGACCGAAGAACCAGAAGAGGTGCTGCCAGAGGATCGGATCGCCGCCCCGGGTCGGATCGTAGAATCCGGTCCCGATGGTCTGGTCGAAGAGCAGCATGATGGCGCCGGCGACGAGCGGGCCCACCGAAGCCATGAACAGGATGCTCGCGATGACGATGAACCAGACGACGATGGGCACGTCGTAGAGCTTCATGCCCTTGGCGCGGGCATTCATCGCGGTCGTGATGAAGTTGATGCCGCCCAGCAGGAAGGCGATGAATTCCAGCGCGACGGCTACCAGCCATATCGACGAGCCCAGGGGCGTCAAGCTGTACTCCGCCTTGGACGAGAGCGGCGGATAGGCCGTCCAGGCGCCCCCGAAGGCACCGCCCTCGACGAAGAAAGAGGCCAGGAGCACGATCGCCGAGAGCAGGAAGATCTGGTACGAGAGCCGGTTGATCTTCGGGAAGACCATGTCGTCGCAGCCGATCATCAGCGGAATCAGGTAGTTCCCGAAGGCGGCGATCAGCACGGGCATCGCCACCCAGAAGATCATGATCGTGCCGTGGTTCGTGACCAGCGCGTTGTAGTCTGCCGGCGAGACGACGCCCCAGAGCGGCACGTCCATCCCGGGCCAGGCGAGCTGCATCCGGAAGGCGTAGGCGAAGAAGCCGCCGATCACGCCCATTGCTATGCCCGTGATCATGTACTGGAAGCAGATCATCTTGTGGTCGGTGGACCACAGGTACTTCCTGAAGAAGCCCTCGTCGTGGTGACCGTGGTCGTCGTGGTGGGTCGCGACTTCGGCGGTGGCCATTCAGCTGCTCTCCCAGCTACCGGGCGGTGGCCGCAGCGAGGGCGGTGGGCGCCTGCTGCGCCTGCCAGGCCGCGTGCTGTTCCGGGGACTCGATGAAGATGCGGGCCGGCATGAGGCCGTGGCCGATGCCGCAGATCTCCGCACACTGGATGTCGTACTCGCCGGTGAGCGTGGGCTCGAACCAGCCGGTGATCACCCGACCGGGAATGGCGTCCTGCTTGAGCCGGAAGACCGGCACCGAGAAGTCGTGGAGGACGTCGAGCGACGTGAGCTCGTAGACGTACTTCCTGTTCACCTGGACGTGCAGCTCGTCGACCTTGGTGATGTCGTCGGCCGTATCGAGCTTCCCGTCGGGGCCGGCGTGAACGAAGGTCCAGGCCCACTGCTGCGAGATCACGCGCACCTTCTCGGACTCCGCCTCGGCCGGCAGGGTCTGCTTGATGTCCACCCAGACCTGCACGGCGCCGATCACGATGAAGATGTCGCAAACGAGGATCAGGTGATGCGGCCAGTGCACCCAGCGGCTCTCGTGCTTCTCGTAGCCAGTGACGTACTCGGCCTTGGGATGCGACTTCTTGCGGTAGCGGAGGATCAGATAGAAGAAGGTGAAGAGGCTCGCGAAGAACCAGAACCCGACCAGGATCGCGATCAGGTTGACGACGTTGTCCAGGCTCGCGGCGTAGCTCGACGCCTGGACCAGGTAGCGTTCGATCATCGCTGCACCCCTAGAGAATGAACAGGAACACGATGGCGATCCAGGCACCGACGCCAGCCATCGTCATGAGGAAGAGGCGGGTGGCAAACTGCTCCGCCGTGTACTCCTTGCCGGCCATGGGATCCCCTCAGTTCGAGAAGGTCAGGATGTGGGCGATGACGTCCTTCATGGCCTGATCGTCCTGGAGGACCATCGCCATGCCACGCATCACCGCGCCGTCGGTGTCCCGGGGATCGCCGCCGCGAATACCCGCCTTGTACTTCTCGATCGAACGGTAGAGGTACCAGTCCGAGAGGCCGACGAGGGGAGCGCCGTTGGTGGCCGGGACGCCTTCGCCTCGGGCGCCGTGGCAGGCGGTGCAGGGCTGGTAGAGATCGCCGCCGCGGGAGGCGTCTCCGCCCTCCAGGGTGGGCTGCGCGGAAGGCATGGGAAGCGCCGCGACGTAGGCCGAGACCGCGTTCACCTGCTCGTCGGTCTGCAGCCAGCGCGACATCGGCCGCATGCGCAGGCCCTCGGCATCGAGAGGGTGATTGGCGCGCACGCCGTCGCGGAACTTGACGAGCTGCTTCGACAGGTACCACTCGGCCATGCCGGCGATGGGCGGGGCGCCGACGAGGGCCTTCCCCTCCCCGGCACTGCCGTGGCACTGGGCGCAGAGCGCGAAGATCTCCTCGCCATCGGCCTCGGCCCATGCGGGCCCGGGCGCGAGGAGGAGGACCGCGGCCATCGCGATCCGGGTTGCCGATGAGATGCGGGTTCGGGGCGACGCCATCCTGATCCTTGCGAGCTTTGCCGACGCAACGCAGGGCCGAAAATCGGCTGGGCAGGGCCTTCCCCCGAGGTCCCCCGTGCGCGGCCATGCCGCGCAAGCCTGCGCGCAAGCGTTGGAAATCGCGGCGGAGTGTGGGCGGCCTTCCGCAGTTCGTCAACCCGGAAACGGCCCTTTCCGTCCGCCGGGAGCTCTGAAATCGCCAGCCTTTCCGGACGGCTGGGGCACGCTGCCCCCCCCCTAGGCCGGGACCGGGTTGAGGTGGTAGAGGAGCAGGTAGATCACCACACCGGTGACCGATACGTAGATCCAGATCGGCCAGGCGATGCGCGCCAGACGGCGGTGCCCCTCGAGCCGACCGCGCAGGCCGAGGGTGACGAGGGTGATCGCGAAGACGGGCACGGTCATGGCGAGCAGCACGTGGCTCGCGAGCAGCGCGAGGTAGAGCCCCTTGGCGAGTCCCTCGGCGTGGAAGGTGGTGTTCTCGAAGTCCCGCGCCGCCTTGTGCAGGACGTAGAGGACGAGGAACGCCCCGGAGACGCCAAAGGCCACCAGCATGGTGCGCCGGTGGGCGTCGACCTGTCCCGCCCGGATCAGTAGACGCCCGCGGACGAGCAGGATCGTCGCGACGGCGTTCAGGCTCGCGTTGACCGCAGGGAGGAAGAAGAGGTCCACGCGGTGCGCGGGTTCAGCGGACGAGGAGGTCCGCGATCATCGCGAAGTAGAGCAGGAACAGGTAGGCGAGGGAGGTGAAGAAGACCCGGCGGGCCGCACCGTCACTGCGCTCGCGGATCAGCCGCACGCCGACCCACACGAACCAGGTGTTGAGGACCAGCGCAGCCACCCCGTAGAGGCTCCCCAACAGGCCGAGCGGAATCGGCAGCAGGGTGATGACGACCAGCCCGAGGGTGTACCAGAGCATGCGCCAGCGGGTGCGCTCCGGGCCGACGGCGGCGGGCATCATGGGAATCCCCGCCGCGGCGTAGTCCTCGGCGCGATAGAGGGCGATTGCCCATACGTGGGGCGGCTGCCAGAGGAAGACGATCCCGAAGAGCAGCAGGCCCGGGAGGCCGACGCTGCCGTTCACCGCAGCGTCGGCGATCAGCGGTGCCGCGGCGCCCGCCGCTCCGCCGATCACCGCGTTGTAGACCGAGCGCGGCTTCAGCCAGATCGTGTAGACGAAGACGTAGAAGAGGATGCTGGCGACGCCGAGGGCGGCGGCCGGAAGCCCGCCGGCCAGCCAGAGCAGCCCCGTCGAAGCCACCGAGAGCACCAGGCCGAAGACCAGCGCCGAGCGTGCTCCGAGGCTGGCAGCGGGCAGCGGGCGGGTACGGGTGCGCTCCATCAGGGCGTCCCGGTCCCGCTCGACGTACATGTTCAGCGTATTGGCGGCGGCCGCGGCCACGGCGATTCCCAGCAGGATCAGGAGCAGGGACGGAAGCGCGGGCCACCCGCCGGCCGCCATGCCCATCACCGGCAGGGCCGTGAAGATCACGAGGGGCAGGATGCGCGGCTTCGTGAGCGCCAGGTAGCTCACGAAGCGGCTGCGCGGAGCGGGCTGGGCAGCGGCGGCGCTCATCGGGGGCAAGGGTCTCCTCTGGGCGGCACAGGATACGAATTGTGCGCCCGACTCTCAAATCCGTGAGACAAAGGGACGTTCCTGTCTGTCTCACGGAGTGAGACAGACAGGAACGTCCCTTTGTCTCACTACTCCGCGTAGCCGAGGGCCCGGAGCTGCTCGAGGTGCTCCGGGTCGATCGGAGGCGCCGAGCCCGCATCCCGCTCGCGGGCCGGCGGGTGGGCCGCGAGCCAGGCGTCGAGACCCCGCTCGAGCCGGGCGCGGAGCGCCGGATCCGACGCGGCCAGGTCCGCCGCCTCGCCGGGATCGCGGCCGAGGTCGTAGACGGACACGGCGCCGCGAGCCGTGCGGCGGAGCTTGTGGGCCCCCTCCCGGTAGACCCGGACGTCGCGGTCGAAGCGTCCGCCGTAGCGCGGATCCAGGTGGGCCGAGTGCTCGCTCGCATACCACTCGGCAACGACCGCCGGAGGAGCCGGCCCGAGCAGCGAGCCGGCCCCGCCCTCCGCGCCGAGGCGCTCGAGCACCGTCCCGTGCAGCGAGGTGATCGAGACCGGATCGGCCCGCCGCCCGGGGGTGACGCCCGGGCCGCGAATCACCAGCGGAACCGCCAGGCCCTCCTCCCACAGGTCACGGGAGTGGTCGACGAGGGCGTGCTCACCGAAGTGCTCTCCGTGATCGGAGGTGACGATCACCGTCGTGCGGCCGGCCAGGGGCGGCGCCTCCAGCGCGTCGAGCAGCCGGCCGAGCTGCGTGTCCAGACGCGAGAGCTCCCGGTCGTACTCGTTCACCAGATGGCGGTGCACGGCGGCGGGCAGGGGCTGCCCTTCCATCACCTGCTCGAGCTCGAAGCGGGCGCCGGCCGGGGTGGATTCCGCTTCCAGCGGTGCCGCCGCGGTCGGCGGCGCGCGATTGGGCGCGTGGGCGTCCATGTAGTTCACGAACAGGAAGAAGGAGCGATCGCCGTGTGCACCGAGCCACTGGAGCGCCCGGTCGGTGATCTCGTGGGCGCGATAGTAGGCCCATCGCACCCTCTCCACGCCGTGGGGATCGAAGCTGTGGGCGAGGGCGTCGAGACCGGGCACCACCAGTCCGCGCCGGGGCGAGGGCACCCAGTAGGTCTCGAAGCCCGCGTCGAGGCCGAAGCGAGGCGAGAGATAGAAGTGGTTCGAGACCACGGCGCCAGTCGCGGCGCCGTGGCGCCTCACGCGCTCGGCCAGGGTGTCGACGGCATCCGGCAGGGGGTGGGCGTTGCCGGTTCGGGCCTCGCCGCGGTAGCCGTGGGCGCCGTGGCTGCGCGGCGGCAGCCCGGTGAACATCGATGCGTGGCTGGGCAAGGTCCACGAGGAAGTGGACCAGGCGGCGTCGAAGACCAGCGCGTCCCGGGCGAAGTGCTCCAGGCGCGGCATGGGATCGCGCTCGTAGCCGTAGAGGGCCAGGTGATCCCGGCGCAGGGTGTCGAGGACCACCAGCACGACCCCCGGGCCCTCCGGCGCGGGCGCCGCCTCCGCGATCCGCATGCGCGAGCCCGAGCGAGGCCACTCGGCCTGGCTGGTCACCAGCAGGAGTAGCGCGACGCCGGCGCAGGAGAACGCGGGATGGAGCCGCGGGCGCCAGCGGAGCGGCAAGGCGGCGAGCAGGGCGGCGAGGGGCAGCACGAGGAGGCCCGCGCGGTGGACGCGGGCGGCGACCAGGCTGGCGGGAAGCGCCAGCGCCACCAGGGGAACAGCCCAGGAGGGATCGACCACCCGGCTCCCGCGCAGCACCGCGAGCACGAGCCGGCCCAGCGCGAGGACCGCCAGCGCTGCGCACGCGAGCTTCCATGGGAGCGGAATCGCCGGCACCGCGACCCATTCGCCCCAGGCCGCCCAGGCCGGCAGCGACGCCGCGACGATTCCGAGCGGGGCCGCGCCCTGCCCGACGCGCAGCCGTGCCGCCGCCGCGCCCAGCCCGGCCGCCGCCGCCCCCGCCGCCAGGTCCCAGGGCGTGAACACGGAGGAGAACGGCTCCATGCTGACCCAGCGGCCCAGGACCAGTCCGCCGCCCGCCCACAGCGCGGTCACGACCCACGGCACCCGCTCGTCCCGCATCACAAACACTCTATCCGTCAGCGTGCGCCTATGCTCCGGCGATGGCGTCTCCCCTTCGCGCCGCGTTCGCGTGCCTGATCCTGGTCTACGCCGCATGGATCCCCCTGTCCTTCGCGATGGCGCCCAACGCACCGTTCGGGGCGCACCAGGAGCGAGAGGTGGCGTTCCTCGGGCGCGGCATCGACGCCCTCCCGCTGCTGTCGGAGGAGATCCGGACCCGGGCCCACGCGATCGCGAACGGCGAAGGCCCCTTCGCCGACGCCTTCCTTCGCCAGGCCACGTGGGCGGCGCTGATGGTGCTCGCCAGCGCGGCGGCGCTCTTCGCGCTGGGCTGGCTCGCCCGAGCGCCGGAGGCCGCGCTCACCCGCGAGCTTCGCCGGAAGCTCCTGCGCGCAGGCCTCGCCTTCGGCGGGCTCGCCTTCTTCGCCTATCCGGCCTTCACCCAGGACCCGTGGATGGGCGTGGCCTGGGGCCGCATGTGGGCCGACGGGCTGAGCCCGTACCACCACGACTTCAGCGACGCGAGCCTCGAAGGGCTGCCGCTCGCCGCCTTCGACCTGCGCATGGTCTACGGCCCGCTCTGGGCCTGGATCACCGCCGGGCTCGCCTCTCTGAGCGGGCGCAGTGCCTGGGGCGCGCTCGTCCTGCTGAAGACGCTCCAGCTCGCCTGCTGGGCGGGCTGCCTGGTGCTGATCTCTCGCATCACGGCGCCGGCCCCGCGGCGCCACGCAGTGGCGTTGGTGCTGTTCGGCTGGCTGCCGTTCTCGGTCCACTTTGCGGTGGCCGAGGCCCACAACGACGTGATCATGGTGGTGGGGCTGGTGGGCTGGCTGGCGCTGCTCCACGCGGGACGCGCGACCTCGGGCCTGGCGCTCCTGGCCTCGGCGCTCGTGAAGTACGTGACCGCACCGCTGCTCGCCCTGGAGGTATGGCACCGGCTCCGGGGCACGCCGCGGAGAGGCGGGCGCGCCCTGGGCCTGCTCGGCGCGGGGCTGCTCGCGGGCCTGCTGCTGGCGACGCCGTTCCTGCTCGAGGGGCCGCTGTTCGAGGACACGGCGAAGATGCAGTTCCGCACCCTCTCGCCGGCGAAGGCCCTCTACTCGGCTTGGGGCCGCTGGATGCCGGGCCCCGATCTTCCCATCGACGGGGCCGACGCCCTGGTGGCCGTGGCCTTCGTCGTGCTGCTGGTGCCGGTCGGCCTGCGATTCCTCGCCCGCGCCAGCCTCGATCGCCTGGTGCCCCTCGCCTTCCTCGCCCTCTGCGTCGCATCGCTCCTGGCACTCCGGCACACCTGGCCCTGGTGGCTGCTGTGGCCCTTCGCGGTGGGCTGTCTCATCTGGGACTCGCGACTCTTCCTGGGCTTCCTTCCGATCTTCGTCGTGGCGCCGTTCTTCGACCTCTTCTGGCTCCAGGATCAGGGATGGGCCGGGGCCGATCGCTACGGGCTCTGGCTCTACCTCGCGGCGGCGACGGGTGTCGCCCCATGCGGATGGCTGCTGGCGCCCGGCCGGCGGGCCCTCGCGAGCCCACCCCACGCCCGCGGCCCCACTCGGTGAACGGCCCCGAGCTGGCGATGGTGATGGTGAGCGCCCTGCTCCACGCCGTCTGGAGCGCCTCGATCAAGGGCAGCGGCGACCCGATCGCCTTCAACGTGATGCAGGGGAGCCTGACGGTCGCCGTCGGTGCCCTGCTGGTGCCCTGGATGGGCCTCGAGGAGATCGGGCGCCCGGTGTGGCTGCTGCTGGCGGCCACCGGCGTCGCCCACGGGCTCTACTGGTACGGTCTCAGCCGCGCGTTTCGGGAGGCGGACCTCTCCCTCGCCTATCCGATCATCCGCTCGACCCCGGCCTTCCTGCCCTTCGTGGCGGTGCCGCTGCTCGGCGAGCAGCTGAGCGTGCTCGGCGCGCTCGGCATCGCGGTGGTGGTGGCCGGAATCTGGGTGCTGCAGGGCAGTGCGCCCAAGGGGCCCCAGGGAGGGCGCGGCCTGCGGCTCGCCTACTTCACCCTGGCGACGACGGTGGCCTACTCCCTGCTCGACAAGCAGGCCATGGCGGAGGTCTCGGCGACGCCGTGGCGGGCGGAGCTGCCCCGCTCGCTGGCGATGTACTTCCTGATCTCGTTCACGGGCCTGCTGGGCTTCGTCCCCCTGGCGGCGCACCGGCTCGAGCGCAGCGCCGTCGTGGCCTGCTGGCGACAGGAGCGGAGCCGCTTGCTCGGCGCCGTCGGAATCGGGATCGCGGGCTACGGGCTCATCCTGGAGGCCTACCGAAGCGCGCCGGCCAGCTACGTCGTGGCCGTGCGCCAGCTCTCGGTGTTGTTCGCCCTGGTGATCGCCGTCGCGCTGCTGGGCGAGGGCGTCACCCGGCGCAGGCTGGTGGGCGGGATCGCTACCGTCGCCGGCGTCGTGCTGATCGCATTGCGGGGGTGAGCGTGGGCGTGGACCGGGAGTCGTGGCGGTACCGCGCGCGGGTGCGGCTGCTGGCGTGGCTGGCAGCGGGCTTCCTGCGCCTGCTGGGCGCGACCTGGCGGGTCCGGGTCAGCGGGCCGTCGCCCTGGGAGGAGGCGCCCTTCGTGGCGGCACTCTGGCACCAGGGGCTGTTCGTCGCCGCCATCGTCTGGAAGGGCCGCGGGGTGGCGGTTCCGGTGAGCCGCAGCCGGGACGGCGACCAGATCGACGCCGTCATGCGCCGGCTGGGCTTCGCCGAGAGCCCGCGGGGCTCGAGCTCCCGGGGCGCCAGCTCGCTCCTGCGGGAGATGATCCGGCGGGTCCAGGGCGGCCAGGTCGTCGGCATGCTGCCGGACGGCCCGCGGGGCCCGGCGGGCGAGGCGAAGCCCGGCGTCGTCGCCCTCTCTCGGGCCACGGGGGCTCGCCTGGTGCCGGTGGGGGTGGCCGCGGCCCCGGCCTTGCGCTTCGGCAGCTGGGACCGGGCGATCCTGCCGCTCCCCTTCGCCCGGGTGCGCTGCCGCTACGGAGAGCCCCTCGTCGTGCCGAAGAGGGCCCGTGGCGCGGAGCTCGATGAGCTGCGCGTCCGTCTGGAAGGCGAGCTCGATCGATTGAACCGGGAGGTCGAGGCCGGCCTCTGATTCGGGGCCGGCCCGGCTGCCGGCCCCCTGGAGACCGACCCCCGTGACCCCCCACCTGCGGCTGATGACCGCGAACCTGTACAACGGACGCGCCACCCCGGAGGCGATCGCCCGGCTGGTCGAGACCCTTCAGGTGGACGTGGCCTGCTTCCAGGAGCTGGCGCCGGCCCAGGCCGAGGCGATCGGGGCCGTCCTTCCCCACGGAAAGCTCGATCCGCGCACCGACCACGAGGGGGCGGGCATCGCCCTGCGCCGGCCTGCCGAGGTCGAGCGTCTGCCGCTGCCCCGCCGCGACGCGCGGGTGACGCGGCTCGAGCCCCGCCACTGGCCGGTGCTCGACGCGCCCCTCGAGGTGGTGGGCGTCCACATCCAGGCCCCCCACGGCAACCCGCCGCCGTGGATCACCCTGCCCCTGCGCCGGGGCCAGATGGCCGGGCTGGTCGACTACTTCGAGAGCGTCCCGCGCCCGCACCGGGTCGTGGTCGGCGACTTCAACGCGACGCCGCTGTGGCCGGCCTACCGGCGCATGCGCCAGCACCTCTGCGACGGTCCGGCCCAGCTCGCCCGCTCCCGCGGCGAGCGCCCGCCGCGCACCTGGGGCCCCGGCTTCGCCCGCGGCCTCCGCCTCCTGCGCATCGACCACGTCTTCACCAGCGGCGTCGCCCTCGCCGACAGCGCCGTCCACCCCATCGAGGGCTCCGACCACGCCGCCCTCGTCGTCGACCTCGAGCTCGCCTGAAAAAGCGCAAGAGTGGGGACGTTCCTTGCATCTTGCGTTCTTGCCGTGGCCTCGGGACAACGAGCCGGCTACATGTGAGGCACCCCGGTCCCGGGGAGTCCAGCCATGGCCCGAGGACCGAGAGTCGACGCGCCTGGCGCGGTTCAGCACGTCATGATCCGCGGCATCGAACGGCGCCGGATCTTCGTCGACTCCGCGGACTACGACGCCTTCGCCGCCCGCCTCGACCGGCTCCTGCCGGAGCTCGGGTTTCGCTGCTTCGCCTGGGTGTTGATGCCGAACCACGGCCACTTCGTCCTCCAGACCGGCGAGGTCCCGCTTCCCCAGCTGATGGCGCGCTTGGGTACGAGCTACGCCCGGTACTTCAACGATCGCCACGACCGGGCAGGGCACGTCACCCAGAATCGCTACAGGTCGCGCCTGGCCGAAGACGAGGCCGATCTCAAGGGCCTGATCGCCTACGTCGACCGCAATCCGATCGGTGCCGGCCTCGTACCGGACGTAGATGCGCTGGGAGACTTCGAGTCGTGCGGCTACGCGGCCTGTATCGGGACGCGACCACCGCGCCCCTTCGAGAGCCCGAGCGAGACGCTGCGGCTGTTCGGCGACGACACCCAGGCGGCTCGCGAGCAGCTCCGCCGCTGGGTGGAGCACCCGCTGGACACCGGAGCCCCCCTCCCCGCAGAGGCCGCCGAGGAGGACCCGACGCTGCTCGATCGGCTGATCGAGGTGGTGTGCGCAGGCCACGACCTACCGCGGGAGCGGGTCCTGGGGCCCCGTCACGATCGTCGGACTGTCGCCGCTCGCGCAGAGATCGTTCGCCGGGCCGTCGAGGACCTGGGCCTGCGCGGCAGCGTCGTCGCGAGGGCTCTCGGTGTGTCCGAGTCGACCGTGAGCCGGGCACTTCGGCGTGGCCGGCCGCCGCCCTAGAAAGTGCAAGATGCAAGGAACGTCCCCGGTCTTGCGTTTCGGGCTAGCGGCGTTCGATGGAGCGGCGGAGCCAGTCGCCGATGTCGGGGTGGTCGAGGAGGCCGGCGGTCTCCAGGCGTCGGGCGCTGATGGCGCGGACGTCGGCCGGGGAGTCGGCGTCGAGGGCGAGGCGGGCGTCGGTGGCGGCGTCGCCCATGTCGAGGGCGCGCACGATCTCCTTGACGACGGGGATGGCGCTGGCGACGCCGGAGAGCTCGCCGAGGCCCAGGCCGACGAGGATCGGCACGGCCAGGGGATCGCTGGCCATCTCTCCGCACAGCGAGATCGGGATGTCCGCGCGCGCGGCGGCCCGCACCGATCGGTCGATCAGGTTCAGCACCGCCGGGTGCAGCGAATCGTACAGGTGCGCCACGCGCTCGTTGCCGCGATCGACAGCCAGGGTGTACTGGGTGAGATCGTTCGTCCCGATGCTGAAGAAGTCGCACTCCCGGGCGAGCACGTCGGCGGTCACCGCGGCGGCGGGCACCTCGATCATGATGCCCACCGGCACCTCCTCGTCGAAGGCCGCGCCGCGCTCCCGCAGCTCCTGCTTCGTCTCCTCGACGAGCGCATGGACCCGCTGGAGCTCCTGCACGTGGCTGACCATGGGGATCAGGATGCGCACGTTGCGGTAGGCGCTCGCCCGGAGGATCGCCCGCAGCTGCGCCCGGAAGCTCTCCACGTGGGACAGGGAGAGCCGGATCGAGCGCCAGCCGAGCTGCGGATTCTCCTCCCCCTCCAGCTCGAGGCCGGGGATCGCCTTGTCCCCGCCGAGATCGAGGGTGCGGATCGTGACCGGCCGCGGCGACATGGCGCGGGCCGCCCCCTCGTAGAGCTGCTCCTGCTCGTCCTCGCTCGGAAAGCCCCGGTGCACCAGGGCCAGGAGCTCCGTCCGGAAGAGCCCGACCCCCTCGGCGCCGTGCCGCTCGCACAGCCGCAGGTCCGAGAGCAGGCCGACGTTCGCGGTCAGGCGCACCCGGTGGCCGTCCCAGGTCTCTGCGGGGCGATCGGCGAGGGCGTCCAGGTGCTCGAGGGCGATCTGGGCCCGCTGCTGGGCCCGCTGGTACTCGGCGCGCAGGTGGTCGTCGGGAGAACGGAAGATGCGCCCGGTGTCGCCGTCGACGATCACCTCCTCGCCGGCGCGCACGGCCGCCAGCACGCCGGCCGCGCCGGTGACCGAGGGGATCTCCAGGGCGCGGGCGAAGATGGCGCCGTGGGAGGTCGGGCCGCCGTGCTCCGAGACGATTGCCGTCACCTTGTCCGTATCGAGCAGCGCGAAGTGGGCCGGCAGCAGGTTCGACGCGACCACCACCGAGCCCTCGCGCAGCGGCATCGCGTGGTGACGCAGACCGAGCAGGCGGGCGATCACACGCTGCCCCACGTCCTGCACGTCGGTTCCGCGCTCCTGGAAGTAGGGGTCCTCGATCGACGCGAAGAGCTGCTCGTACTCGTCGAGCACCTGGCGAAGCGCCGCCAGGGCGCTTCCGGTGTTGCGCGCGCCCGCCTCGAGCTTCACCACGAAGCCCGTGTCCTCCAGCATCTGGATGTGGGTGTTGAAGACCGAGGCGAAGTCGGCCCCGAAACGCTCGCCCACGTCCTCGCGCAGAGCGTCGAGCTCGCGGCGGGCCTCGTCCAGGGCGCCGCGCAGGTCCGCCCACTCGGCGTCCGGGTCCGGGTTCGGCGTGTACTCGACACGATCGAGGTCCACGGTGTCGCCCAGGAAGTGCACCGGACCGATGGCGATGCCGCGAGAGGTGGGCATGCCGAGGATCGGAGCGCCGCGCTCCTCCTCGCCGTCCTGCCCGCGCACGTGGAGGCCCGCCTCGTCGAGCTCCTCCACGATCCGCGCCCGCGCCTCGGCGTTCCCGGCGACCAGCGCCAGGAGCTGGGAGTTCATCACGACCGGTGCGATCAGGCGTGCGGAGGTGTCGAGCAGCTCCAGGTCGTCGTCGGAGAAGGCGCGCTCCTGGCGGGTCTGCACGACGAGCACGCCGATCGTGAGCCCCCGATCGCTCTCGGCCCCGCGCACGACGAGCGGTGCCGCAGCGAGGGAGGCGAAGCGCTCCTCGCCGGTCTCCGGGAAATAGCGGTAGGCCGGGTGGTCCCGCGCGTCGGTGAAGGCCTCGGGCCGCCCCTGTCGCACCACGTGTCCCACCAGCCCTTCGCCGGGCGGCAGGCGCACGCGACCGACGGCCGTGCGGTCGAGACCGATCGTCGCCTGCAGCTGCATGTGACGCAGGTCCGTGTCGGTCAGGTAGACGGAGCAGGCGTCGGCGTCGAGACGCTTCGCCACCAGGTCGACGACGTTGTCCAGGGTCTCGCGCAGGTCGTGGGATCGCGAGACGATCCCGGCGACATCCGCCAGCAGGGTTTGCCGATCCGGAATGAGCCACCCCCTCCGAGCCCCGTCGTAAGGAGGTGAAGGGTACCGGACCCCGGCCGCCGAAGGGCTAGTGGGTGCCGAAGGGCGAGCCGCTCGGGTCGAAGGGCGAAGGCTCGCGGCGCCTGGCGGGCGGGAAGACCTGATCCTTGTCCTCGAAGCGCATGCCGAGGGCCAGCAGGATCTTTCGCTTCGTGTCCATCCGGCAGTTCATGCCCTTCTCGACACTGTGGATGGTGCGCAGTGCGACCTTGGCCTTGCGGGCCAGCTGCGCCTGGGTCATCAGGCGATTCTCCCGAAGCTCTCGAACCCGGTTGGGAAACTGTCCGCTGCTCTCGTCGTTCACTCGCCGATCCCCGTTGAGGCTCCGCTGGCGCAGGTCGCCGAATGCTGCTCGTTTCGTCCCGGGGCGGGATTTCTTTAGGGAAAATCGAGGCTTGGGCAGGGCTGGCGATCCCCGGAGCCGCTCCAGAAGCGTTGGGTTCCCAGGGGGATGCGGGTCGAGACGCACGCCGCCCGCGCTCTGGTGATGCACGATCCCCCAGGGGATCGGCACCGCCGGGAGAGGCGGGGTTGCTACCGTCGCCCCGGGGAGTCGACCAGGCGTGCGTCGCTGGCTGATCGTGGGGTTCCTGGTCGCGATCTTCGCGGCGGCGGCGGCGCTCGGGTTCGCTGCCGCGTCGCGGCTCGCCCCGGTCTACCTCGAGGCGGCCTTGGAGGAGGGCCTCTCGGAGGCCCTCGCCACCCCGGTGCGGCTGGAGCGGACGGAGCTGCGCCGGGGCGAGAGCTGGCCCTTCCTGCGCCTCGAGATCCGGCGGGCCAGCGCCTGGCCGGGAGCCCGGGGACCGGGCCTCGCCGTGGAGAGGGTCCACGCCGAGGTGGACCTGCTCGCCTGGCTGCGAGGCCGCACCCCCGTCGATCGGGTCGTCCTGGAGGCGCCCTGGCTCCGGCTGCCGCCCGGGGGCGAGCGGCCGCCGGACCCCGCGGTGGCCGCGACGGATCTGGACCTCCTCCAGCAGCGGGTCGCGAGCCTGACCGGCGTCGGCGAGTGGCTGCGGGAGACGGTCTGTGAGCTGCCGGCGATCGACGTCCTCGGCGGGAGGCTGCAGGCGGCGGCGGCGCCGGGCGATCCCCCGGTGGAGCTCCGGGACATCCAAGGCTCTCTGGCCTGCGACGGCGGCGGCGGCCGGATCGGTCTCAGCGCCGAGCCGCCGAGCGGCGGCCGCGTCGAGGTCCACGTGGACGTGGTCGGCGGCGAGGTCCGCGCCGAGGTTTCCCTCGACCGGGTCGAGGCAGCCGACTGGGCACCGCTCACCGCCCCGGCCCGCGCGAAGGGGCGGCTCAGCGGCCGGCTCGGCTGGCGGACGGCTCCCGGCGCCCCGCACCGGCTCGAGGCGGCCCTCCGCGGGCCCCGCCTGGGGATCCGGGTCGAGCCGGAGCGTGGCGAGCCCTGGCGGCTCGACCTGCCGGCGCCAGCCCTGCACCTCGAGCTGCGGGCGACCCGGGAGGCCCTCGAGCTGGTCCACGGCGAGTGGGACGACCGCGGGCTCACGGTCGGAGCGGACGGCCGGCTGGCGCTGCCGGTCCGCGATGGCTCCGCGGTCCGCCTCGCCCTGGCGGCCCGGGACCTGGCCCTGGACGCCCCGTTGCGGGACCGGGTCGCCGAGCTCCCGCCGGAGGTCCGCGGGCCCCTCGAGTTCGTCCTCGGGCGGCTGGAGAGCGGGCGCTTGCCCCGGGTGCGCCTCGAGACCCGGACCACCGTGGGCGGCTGGAACGATCTCCTCTCGGGCCGGCTCTTCGCGCGTCCGGGCGCGGTCACCCTCGATCTCTCCCTCGAGGAGGCGACGCTCCGGGTCGGAGAGACGGACCGCATGGAGCAGGTGGCCGTCGAGGCGTCCTTCCGGGGCGACGTCCTGGAGCTGAAGGCGCTCGAGGCCCACTTCCGCGGGGACCCGCTGCCGGCGATCTCGGGCCGGGTGAGCGGGTTGTCCCACATCCGCTCGAGCGACGAGCTCCAATGCATCACCCCCTTCGACGTGCCGGCCCTCCCCGGCATCGCGTCCACCCGCGACTGGGTGCGGTCGCGCCGCGACGAGCCCGACGCCTCGACCTGGCAGCGCTTCCGGCTCGAAGCGGACTGGCTCGCCCACCCCGCCCTCCTCTGCACCCTGGAGCAGCTGGTCGCCGAGATCCGGCCCGCCCCGGGCGGGGTCGACCTCGATCTCGAGCGAGGCGTGTGGGCCGGCCTGCCCCTGGCGGCGCAGGTCGCCTTCCGCGAGGGCGCACCGGACGCCTGGCACGACGGGCGCGTCCGCGTGGACGTGGAAGTCGGCCCTCCCTTCGAGCCCATGCAGCCCGCCGCGCCGCGCCGCGCCTGGCTTCGCGGCCGCCTCGACGCGGAGGCGACCCGGCTCGGCGATTGGCACATCCGCGGGGGCGAGGCGCGCTTCGCTGCCCGCGGCAGCCGCCTCTTCCTGGAAGGCGCCCGGATCGAGCTGGCGCCCCGGGGCGAGGTGCGCGGCCGCGCCGAGCTGGAGCTCGGCCACGAGGGCCGCGTCCTCTACGACGGCGGCCTGGCCCTCGAGGGCATTCCCATCGCCGACCTGTGGCGCGCCGCCGACCTGGGCGACGTCGCCCTCACCGGCAGCCTGCACGGCGCCATCCACGTCGAAGGCGAGCTGCTGCGAGACCACCCGCCCCTCGCCTCCGCCCGCGGCCACTACACCCTTCAGGCCCGCGACGGCACCCTCCACCGCAAGCTCCCGCTCATGCTCGCCATCACCGTCGCCAGCGATCGCTGGAACCCGTTCGGGAGCCGTGACCGCATCGCCTATGAAGCGATCGACCTCACGGGCACGGTTGCGGAGGGGAGCCTGCGCAGCGACGTCCTGACCGTGGAGGCCCCGACCTTCCGGATGGGCGCATCGGGAGAGCTCGGAGTGGAGGGACCGCATCCCCTGCAGGGCGTGCTCGGGATCTTCTTCTTCCCCGCCCTCGACCGGGTGATCGACCGGCTTCCCCTGGTGAACCGGGTGCTCCTGGGGCGAAACCGCAACCTGGTCGGGGCGTACTTCGCACTGGACGGCGAGGCGGGCGATCCCCGCGCGCGTATCATCCCAGTGAAGTCGATCACGGCCGTCGGGCCGGCGAGCTTCGTACTGGAGGGGCTGCCGGGCTTCGTGTGGGGCGGCATCCAGCGCATCCAGGCCGTGCTGGTTCCCCGAGCGGCGGACGGCCCGAAGGACCGCGCCGCGGAGAGACAGGACTCGTGAGCTCGCCTTCTGCGCGCAGCAAGATCCTCACCCGCCGTGCGGCCCAGGCCGCGGTGAAGCGTGCCCAGCGGCGGGGCGAGCGGGTGGTCTTCACGAGCGGCTGCTTCGACCTGCTGCACGTGGGTCACGTGCGCAGCCTGGAGCAGGCGCGCGGCTTCGGCGATCGCCTGGTGGTCGCGATCAACAGCGACGCGTCGGTTCGCCGCTTCAAGGGGCCAGAGCGCCCGATCGTTCCCGCCCGGCAGCGGGCCGAGGTACTGGCCGCACTGGCCTGCGTCGACTGGGTGCTCGTCTTCGGCGGAGCGACGCCCAGGGCCACCCTCGCCGCCCTCGCACCGGACGTCTACGCCAAGGGCGGTGACTGGCCCCTCGCCGTGCTGCGGGCCCAGGACCTCCCGCCGGGCTTCGCCGGCCAGGTGCGGAGGCTGCGGCAGGTGCCCGGCGCCCGCACCACCCGGATCGTGGAGCGCATCCTGGAGAAACGGCGAACGACTCCCAGGCGTCGTACCGTGCGGGAGTGAGCTCTTCGGGCGGGACGCTGGCTTGAACACACGAGACGTCATGGACGGAGCCGAGGCCACGCTAAAGGCCCTGCGCGAGGAAGTCGCGCGGGTCCTGGTGGGCCAGGAGGGCCTGGTAGAGGGCCTCCTGATCGGGCTCCTCTCCGGCGGTCACGTGCTGGTCGAGGGCGTCCCCGGGCTCGCCAAGACCACCGCGGTGCGCACCCTGGCCCAGGTGCTCGGGCTGGGCTTCCGACGCATCCAGTTCACGCCGGACCTCCTGCCGAGCGATCTGGTGGGCACGCCGGTCTTCGTGCCCGACGAGCAGCGCTTCGAGGTGCGCAAGGGACCCGTCTTCTCGCCGGTGGTGCTGGCGGACGAGATCAACCGCGCCCCAGCCAAGGTGCAGTCGGCGCTCCTCGAGGCGATGGAGGAACGCCAGGTCACCATCGGCGACCAGACCTTTCCGCTGCCGGACCCCTTCCTGGTGATGGCCACCCAGAACCCGATCGACCTGGAGGGCACCTACGCGCTTCCGGAAGCCCAGGTCGACCGCTTCCTCCTGAAGCTGCAGGTTCGCTACCCGAACGCGGACGAGGAGCGGGAGATCGTCGCCCGCGACGGCGCCGACGCGCCGGAGGTGCGGGCGGTGGCGGACCCGGCCGAGATCCTGCGCCTGCGCGAGGCCGCGAGCCAGGTCCACGCCGCGGAGCCGGTCGTCGACTACGCCGTGCGGCTGGTGCGCGCGACCCGCGAGCCGGACCTGGCGGGCGCGGTGCTCGAGGCGCCGGAGAAGCGGGCGGCGACCGGTGCGGTCGCAGTGGGCGCCTCACCGCGCGCCTCGATCTTCCTGTCACGAGCCGCGCGGGCCCGCGCCCTGCTCGGGGGACGGCGCTACGTCACACCCCACGACGTGAAGCAGGTGGCGCCGGACGTGCTGCGCCACCGGCTGATCCTCTCCTACGAAGCCGAGGCGGACGGCGTGGACGTGGAAGAAGTGCTCCGCGCCCTACTCGCCGCGGTGGAGACGCCCTGAGCCGTGGCGACGCCCGCCCCGGTCGGCTTGGTCCACGCCCCCGGAAGCTGGACGGCGCAGGCCGGCGAGCTTTCCCGGGCGCCGCGCATCCTCGCCGTGCGCAGCCGGCGCGAGGTGAGCGGCGCCTTCGTCGGCGGCTACCAGAGCGCCTTCCGCGGGGTGGGCATCGAGTTCGAGGAGTCCCGGCCCTACGTCCCCGGCGACGACGTCCGCTTCCTCGACGCGGCGGTGATGGCGCGCACCGGCGTGCCCTACGTGAAGCGCTTCCGGGAGGAGCGCGACCAGACGGTCCACCTCGTGGTCGACGTCTCCGGCTCGATGGCCTTCGGCAGCGCCGGCCGGCCGAAGGGGGCGCTGGCCGCCCACGCCGCGGCACTGCTGGCCGTCGCGGCGCTTCGCGCCGGCGATCGGGTGGGCCTGTGGACCTTCGACGAGAAGGTGCGGAGCGAGCTTCCGCCCGCCCGCGGCGGACGCCAGGCCTGGCAGATCCTCGAGCGACTGGTCGCGGCCCCGGGAGACCTGGGCGGCGCCACGGGGCTGGCAGCGGCGCTGGCGCGGGTGCGCGGTGCAGCCCGGCGACGCGGCCTGGTCTTCGTGATCTCCGACTTCCGCGACGAGCGCTTCTTCGCGCCGGCCGGCCCGGGCGAGGCGCCGCCCCGGGCCGAGTGGGTCGGCCTGGCGCGGGAGCACGACCTGGTGGCGATCCTCGTGCACGACCCGCGGGAGGACGCCCTTCCGCGCGCCGGCACGATCCGCGTCGCCGACCCGGAGCGCCCGGGCCGCACGCTCCTCCTCGCCACCGGGCGCAAGGCGGTCCGCGAGCGCTACCGCACTGCCAGCGAGGTGCGTCGCCGGGCGCTCGTCCGCCGGCTCCGGGGCGACGGCGCCAGCGTGCTCAGCCTGCGCGCGGACCGGGAGCCCCTGCGCGGCCTCGCCCGCTTCTTCGCCGAGCGCGCGCTGACCCGCGGGAGGGGCCGGCGATGAGGGTGGCTCCCGCCCTCGTCGCGGCAGCGCTCGGCGTGCCGCTGGCCTGCGCCGAGACGGTGCCGCCGGAGCGGCCGCCCGCCGTCTCCGGGCCGGCGGCCACCACGATCCTCGAGCCGCCGCGGCTCGAGATCGGCGAGACCGCCGCCATCGACGTCGCGGTGGCCGTGCCGCCGGGCGCGAAGGTCGGCCCCGTCGAGACGCCCCGCGAGACGCCGGGCCTGTGGGTGCTGGCCGTCTCCGGGCCCACGGTCGAGCGCACGCCGGAGCGCGAGGTCCACCGCACCCGCTTCCGCGTCCGTGCCAAGGAGACCGGCGACTTCGCGTGGCCGGCGAGCCGCGTCTCCATCGACCTCGCCAACGGCACCGAGCAGGTCCTCGACGTTCCCGCGCGCCCGTTCCGGGTGCACACGGTGGCCCACGACGTGCCGGACCAGCTGACCTTCTTCTCCTACCGCTCGCCGGCCTTGCTAGGCGAGGAGCGCGGCGGCGGTGGCGTGCTGCTCCCCGCCTTGGTCGGCGCCGCCCTGGCCCTCGCCGGCGTCGGGCTGGTGGGGTGGGTGCGGCGAGCGCGCCGTGTTCGCGACGCGCCCCCAGCGGAGCCCGCCCCGAGCCAGGTGCCCTGGCGCTCCGCCCAGGCGGCCCTCGCCGCGGCGGCGGAGGTGGCCGAGAGCGATCTCCCACGCGCTGCGGACATGGCCTCGGCAGCGCTCCGCGTGTTCGTCGACCACCGGTTCCACACGCGGACGACGCGGGCCACGAGCGAGGAGCTGCGGGCGAGCGAGGCGCCCTTCCTGCTGACCACGCGCTGGGAGCGGCTGCTCGAGCTCCTGGAACGCTTCGACGCCCTGCGCTTCCCGCCGCCGGCGGCCAACGGCGGCGCCGACCCCGGGCGGCTGCGCGCGGCGGTGGAGGACGCCCAGGCCTTCGTCCGGGACGCGACGCCGCGGGGAAACGCGATGCCCGCGTCGCCGGCGCCGGGCGATGCGGCGCCGTCCGAGCCAGCGGCTGCTCCGAGTGACGCGGAGCCGGCAGCCGTGCCGGGTGATACGACGCCGGCCGGGCCGCGGACCGACGACGGGTGAGCGAGGCGCTGGCCGCGGCCGTGCGGGCCGCCACCGGCTCGCCGGTGGCGGGCTTCGCCGAGCCGACCTGGCTGTGGCTACTTCCCGTGGCGTGGGCCTGGCTCGCCGCCGTGCACCTCGCCGGACGGCGGGCTGCGCTCGGCTGGCCGGCCACGACCGAGGCCCGGGCCGCGGGCGCCCGACGATTCGACGCCGTCGGGAGCTGCGTCGGCGCCCTGCGACTCGCTGCGGTGACGCTGCTGGCCCTGGTGCTCGCCCGGCCCATGGGCTCGGAGCAGGAGGTGAAGCTCCGCCACGACGGGCTCGACCTGGTGCTCGCCCTGGACGCCTCGGGCAGCATGCGCGCCCTCGACGCGGAAGGCGCCGGCGAGCCCCGCACGCGGCTCAGCCTCGCGAAGGAGGTGGTCGCCCGCTTCGCCGGCGAGCGCGTGGCCGAGGGGGACCGGGTCGCGCTGGTCGTGTTCGGCGATCGTGCCTTCACCCAGAGCCCCCTGTCGTCGGACGGAGCGCTGCTGGCCGCCGCCCTCGGCCGGGTGGAGGCGGGCATGGCCGGCGAGTCCACCGCCCTGGGCGACGCCCTCGGCCTCTCGGTGAAACGGGCGGGCCCGAAGCGCGAGGCCGCCGACGCCGAGGCCCTCGCCGGCCGGGTCGTCGTCCTCCTCACCGACGGGCGCTCGAACGCCGGCCAGGTGCCGCCGGAGATCGCCCTGGCCCTCGCCCGCGACCGCGGCGTGCGGGTGCACACGGTGGGCATCGGCGGGCAGGGACAGGTCGCCATGGCCGGGCGCCACGGCGGCCGTCGGCTCTCCCTCGAGCGGCACGATCTCGACGCCGCGACCCTCCAGCGCGTCGCGGAGCAAACCGGCGGGCGCTACTTCGCGGCCCGCAGCTCCGAGGACCTGGCGTCGGTGTACGCGGAGATTGACCAGCTCGAGCGAGTCGAGCGCGAGGCCCCGCCGCGCCGATTGGGCGCGCCGGTGCCGGAGCCCCTCCTGGCTGCGGCGGGCGGCCTGCTCTTCGCCCAGCTGATGCTGGGTCGCGTGCTGGCGAGGCGGCTGCCATGAGCGACGTCGCTCCCCTCGCCCATCCCGAGTGGCTGGTGCCCCTCGCGTCCCTCGTCGCGGGCTGCGCGCTCGCCATGCTCTTCGCCTTCCGCCGCGGCGAGCGCGCGCTGCGCGGGCTGATCGGCGTGGCCCCGGGCTCCCTCGATCGCGGGCTGCGCGACGGCCTGCTGCTGCTCGCCCTCGCCGCCGTGGCGGTCGGACTGGTGGGTCCGCGCATCGGCACGGAGAAGCTCCGGGTGCCGGCCACCGGCCTCGACCTGGTCGTGCTCCTCGACCTCTCCCGCAGCATGACCGCCGCCGACGTGCCGCCGAGCCGCATGGCCCGGGCGCGGCGCATCGCGGCTGGCGTGCTCGAACGCCTCGGGGAGGGCGATCGCGCTGCGCTGGCCGTGTTCGCCGGCCAGGCCGCACTGGTCACGCCGATCACGCCGGACAAGGCGGCCCTCACCGAGATGCTCCCGGCCCTCGATCCGACGCTCCTGGCCGACGTCGGCTCCGACGGCGCGGCGGGCCTGCAGGCCGCCCTGCCCGCCTTCGAGGGCTCGGGACCGCGGCCGCGGCTGCTCCTGCTGCTGAGCGACGGCGAGGTCGGCCGCGTGCCGGCGAGCGTGCTGGAGGACCTGAAGCGCGCCGACACCCGGGTGGTGACGGTGCTGCTCGGCACCGAGCCCGGCGGGCCGATCCCGGATCGGGGACGCCTGCTCCTGGACGCGGACGGCCGGACCGTCCGCAGTCGACGGGTGCTCGCGGATCTGGCGCCGGTGGTCGAGGCGACCGGTGGCCGCAGCTTCCTCGCCGACGCATGGGGCGAGGTCGACCTGCGCGGACTCGTCGCGGAGATCCGACGCGACGCAATTCCCACCGCCGAAGGCATGCTGCTCCGCCGGGTGCCGGTCACCTGGGTCGCGCTCCCCGCCGGTGCGGCCCTCCTGCTGCTGCTCCTGGAGGCGTGGCCCCGCGCCTTCGGGCGCCGCCGCCGCCCGACACCGAGCCCGCCGCCGGCGATCCCGGGCACCCGCACGGCCCTCGTGACTCGCGTCCTGCCCTGGCTGCTGCTCGGCGTGCTGGTGCCGCGCGCCGCCGAGCCCCAGGCCGACCCGCGTCCCCTCCTCGAGGCGCGGCTGCGGGCCGACGGACCCGACGGGCGACTGCTCGTGGCCCTGGGCGTGGCCCGTGCCGAGGCCGGAGAGCAGGCGGAAGCTCGACAGGCTTTCCGCGCCGCCGCCCTCGGCGCCTCCGACCCACGCGTCTCGGCCCTCGCCTGGTACGACCTGGGCGTGCTGGCCCTGGAGGGCGGCCGCCTGGCCGAAGCCCGCGACGCGTTCTTCGAATCGCTCGCCCTCGAGCCCGGGAGCCGCAAGGCGAAGTTCAACCTCGAGTGGACCCTCGCGGCCCTGCGCAGCGAGGAGCGGGAGCCGCCGGAGGCGCCGCCCCGGCCGGACCCGTCCGCCCAGGAAGAGGCGCCTCAGCCGGACGAAGATGCCCCGGCAACCGAGCCGGAGCAGCAGCGAGCCGAAGAGCGCGCGGAGCCCACACCGGACGAGCCCCCGGCAGAGGGCCAGGAGGCCCGCAGCGGGCGCTCCGAGCCGCCCCCGCCCCTCGACCGGGAGGCGGCGGAGCGCTGGCTCGACGGCCTGGAGGACGACGTGCGCGCCGCCCTCGAGGCCCAGCTCGAGGAGCTGGGCGGACCCTGGCGCGGCGGGCCGCGCTGGTGAGAGGCGCCCGCGCGGCGATCGCCGTGCTGTCCGTGCTGGCGCCCCTGGCTCCGCAGCCCGCCGAAGCGGAGGCGCCCGCGCCCTGCGCCGTGACCGTGCGCCTCGAGCCCGAAGAGGCCTTCGTCGGCCAGCAGGTGCTCTACGCCCTGCGCATCGAGCAGCGCCGGGACGTGGCGCGGGTGCGCTTCCAGCCGGCGCTCTCCTTTCCCTCCATGCGCAGCGAGTGGCTCCCGACGGTGAACCTGCCCGACCCGGGCGAGGGCACGCGCGCCTACGAAGAACGCCGCGCGCTGCACCCGGCCCACGCCGGCACACTCCCCCTCCCGGAAGTCGCCCTCGTCTGCGACACGCCGGAAGGGACCCGGCTCGTCCGCGTCCCGTCGGCTTCCCTGCCCGTGCACGACGTGCCGGAGACCGCGCTGCCCGAGGCGTGGCGGGGAGACTGGAAGGGCGTGATCGGCCCCGTCGAGCTCGGCTGGACGCTGACGCCGGGACGCATCGCCCTGGGAGAGACGGCGCGGCTCAGCGTGCGCATCGCGGGCCCGGGAAACGTCTGGCGGGTCGACCCGGGCTTGGAGCGGGTGCTGGCGCCAGCCGACGCGGACGTGTTCCCCCTGGCCCCCGAGACCCTGCGCGATTCCGGCCGCAGTCTCACCCTGCGCCACTATCGGAGCTACGACCTCGTGCCGCGCCGGAGCGTGGAGCTCCTCGTCCCGGGCCTGCGGGTGGTCGCCTTCGAGCCGCTGGCACGGGAGTTCCGGGAGTACACGTTGCCGGACCTGCGGCTCGAGGTGAACCCGCGACCGGCCATGGAGCCGCCGGAACCGGCCCCGCCGAGGCGGCGCCAGGCAGCGGTGCGGGAGCCGAGCGACGCGGGCGGTCCGGGCTGGGCGGCGCTCCTGGCGCTCCTCGGCGCCGCCCTCGTGGTCCTCCTGGGATGGCGGCTGCGCGGCCGGCCGGCCGATCCGCGTCGCCAGGCGGGGCCGATGCTGGCGGAAGGCCGGGCGGCCCTCCGCGACGGAGACCTCCCGGGCGCGGCCAAGGCCCTGGCCCGTTGCCTGGCCGAGCTGCGTGGCGCCCACCCGGAGGACCCGTTCGATGTCGACGGCGCGACGGACGGGCGCGAGCGAGCCCTGGCGCTCCTGGACGAGCGCGTCGAGCGCGCGCGCTTCGCGGGCGAGCCGGACGCGGCGGAGCTTCGCGCCGTCGCCGGCGAGCTCGAGACGTTGCTCGGCGACCGACGGCGCTAGGGAGATTGCTACGATCCGCCTCCCCGTAAGCCCCAGGAGGCCCCGATGGCGGAGTTCCACTTCCAGAAGCTCCTCGAGCTGGGCGACGACGAGACGACCTACCGCAAGCTCACCGACGAGCACGTGAGCACGCTCGAGATCGACGGGCGGACGCTGCTCCGGATCGAGCCCGAGGCGCTACGGCGCCTCGCCGCCGAGGCGATCCGCGACGTCTCCCACCTGTTTCGCACCGCCCACCTGAAGCAGCTGCGGGCGATCCTGGACGACCCGGAGGCCTCCGAGAACGACCACTTCGTCGCCCTCGAGATGCTGAAGAACGCCAACGTCTCGGCGGGCATGGTGCTGCCCTCGTGCCAGGACACGGGCACCGCCATCGTGATGGGCAAGAAGGGCCAGGACGTCTACACCGGCGCGAACGACGAGGCCGAGCTCTCCCACGGCATCTTCGACACCTATGCGAACACGAACCTGCGCTTCTCGCAGATGGCTCCGCTCTCGATGTTCGACGAGAAGAACACGGGCACGAACCTGCCGGCACAGATCGAGCTCTACGCCACCGAGGGCGACGAGTACGAGTTCCTCTTCATCACCAAGGGCGGCGGCTCGGCCAACAAGAGCTTCCTCTACCAGCAGACCCGCGCGCTGCTGAACCCGGAGTCGCTGCTCGCCTTCCTGGACGAGAAGATCCGCACCCTCGGCACCGCTGCCTGTCCGCCCTACCACCTGGCGATCGTGATCGGCGGCACCTCGGCGGAGTACACCCTGAAGACGGTCAAGCTCGCGAGCACCAAGTACCTGGACGCGCTTCCCACGAGCGGCAACGAGCAAGGTCGCGCCTTCCGCGATCTCGCGCTCGAGGCGGAAGTGCTGGAGCTCACCCGCAAGACCGGTATCGGCGCTCAGTTCGGGGGCAAGTACTTCTGCCACGACGTGCGCGTCGTTCGCCTGCCGCGGCACGGCGCGTCCTGCCCGGTGGGCATCGGCGTCTCCTGCTCCGCCGATCGCCAGATCAAGGCGAAGATCACGAAGGAGGGGCTCTTCCTCGAGCAGCTCGAGACGAACCCGGCCCGGTTCCTGCCGGAGGTGACCGAGCAGCAGCTGCCCGGCGAAGTGATCGCCGTCGACCTCTCCCGCCCGATGGACGAGATCCGCGCGACCCTCTCCCAGTACCCGATCAAGACGCGGCTTTCCCTCACCGGAACCCTGGTGGTTGCCCGGGACATCGCCCACGCCAAGCTCAAGGAGCGCATCGACCGAGGCGAGGGCCTGCCCCAGTACTTCAAGGACCACATGGTCTACTACGCCGGCCCCGCCAAGACGCCGGAGGGCCACGCCTCGGGGAGCTTCGGGCCGACCACCGCCGGGCGCATGGACTCCTACGTCGGGCTGTTCATGGAGCACGGCGGCAGCATGATCAGCCTCGCCAAGGGCAATCGCTCCAAGCAGGTGACGGAGGCCTGCCAGGAGCACGGCGGCTTCTACCTCGGCTCGATCGGCGGCCCCGCCGCCATCCTCGCCCAGGATTGCATCAAGAAGGTCGAGATCCTCGAGTACCCGGAGCTCGGCATGGAGGCGATCTGGAAGATCGAGGTGGAGAGCTTCCCCGCCTTCATCGTCGTCGACGACAAGGGCAACGACTTCTTCGCCGACATCTAGTCACGCAGCGAGGTCTTCGGCGAGGCCGTGGACCCACTCGTAGGCGGCGAGCTCCGCCGCCTGGAACCTCGCGGCGGGGATGGCGAGTTCGGCCAGGCCCGTGTCGACGCGCTCGAAGGCACCCCGCTCGAAGTCCTCGGCCAGCGTGAGGAGCCGGCCGAGCAGGCCCTCGTGACGGAGCAGCGCGCCCTCGGCCTCCGCGTCCAGGTGGAGCTCGCCGATCAGCTCGGCCTTCGGACGCCCGAGGAGCGCGTCGATGGAGGCGAGGATGCCCACCAGGAAGGCGCGCTCGCGCCACGCCGTATCCACGTCCAGGTGGCGCGCGGCGAGCTCGAGCAGGCGGCCCCGCTTCGCCGCGGTGATGAGCAGCGGATCGGCCAGACCGCCGGGGCGGTCGTGGGCGAAGAGCAGGACGGCGAGCCAGCGCCGGAGCTGCCGGCGGCCGAGGAAGACGAGGGCGTCCTCGACGCGGGCCACCCGCTGGGCTCGCGCCACGGCGGACGAGTTCGCGATGCGCAGCAGGCCGACGCTCAGGCTCGGGTGGGGTTTCAGCGCCTCCACCACCCGCGAGGTGTCCTCGTCGCGTTGCAGCCGGCCCAGGAGCTCGAGCAGCGCCGCCTGGGAGGGCTCCATGCTGCGCCCGCTCAGGATCTCCGGGTGGGCGAAGTAGAAGCCCTGGAAGTAGTCGAAGCCGAGGCGATGGCAGTGGGCGTGCTCTTCCCGGGTCGAGACCTTCTCGGCCAGGAGCCGCGGCCCGCTGCCGCGGAGCTGGCGAACCAGACGCTTCAGCTGCTTGGGATCGGTCTCGAGCAGGTCGACCTTCACCCAGTCCGCCAGGGGGAGCATCTCCTCCCTCGAATCGCCGGGCACGTAGTCGTCGAGGGCGAGGGAGAAGCCGCGGGCGCGGAGCGCCTCGCAGGCGCCGATCACCTCGTCGTCCGGCTCGATGTCTTCGAGGATCTCGATGACGACCCGGTCGGGGGGCAGCGCGGACAAGGCGCCGGACGCGAGCACCGGGCGAGTGACGTTCAGGAAGCCCAGGGTGCTGCCGAGCACCAGCTCCGGGCCCAGGTGCACGAAGGCGTCGACCACGACGCTGGCGGCGGCCCGGTCCTGGTCGTCGAAGTCCGCGAGCTGGCTCTCGGCGGACGCGCGGAACAGCAGCTCGTAGCCGATGACCCGCTCGCGGCGGTCGGTGATCGGCTGGCGGCCGAGGAAGACGTTGGGCGCGGTCATGCCCGCCGTATCGACCGGCGGGAGGCGCCAGGGGATCGGGCGGACGCCGGAGCGGGCCCGGGGGTTACCCGGACTCGCCGGGCCGGTAGTCCCGGGTCGCGGTCGGCAGCAAGGCCTCGAGGGTCCAGGGAACCCTCTTGGTCTTCTCGTCCAGGAAGAGGGGGACCTGGTCCGCGAAGTGGGGGGACGAGGGGTCGAGGGTGGCGCTGCCGAACTGGTGGACCGTGTCGACACGATGCCGGCCGGCCGCATCCCACTCGACGAACATCACGAGCGTATCGCCGGAGTTCACGGTGTAGGTGCCGTCGGGGTCGAGCACGAAGGCCTCCAGGGCGCGGAGCACGTCGGGGCCGCCGTCGGCGGGAAGATCGAGGGCGCCGCGGCGGAAGCGGTTCACCTCGCCCCAGGTGGGATCGAGGCGGCCGTGGTGGCGCTCCAGGCTCCGGGTGGCGTCGCGGAAGGACTCGAGGGGGTCGACCGGCGGCTGCTCGCGCAGCTGGGCCACGATCACCGGCGTGGCCGTGAGGATGGCGATGGGCGCGGTGCGGCTCGCGGCCCGCGCGGTGAAGTCCCAGGCGGCGAGCAGCTCCCGCGCCCGGGCGAGCTGGGGATCGTCACCCAGGTCGGCCTCCAGGACGGTGGCGACGATCTCCCGGACCGCGCTGTCCTCGGAGTACGACTTGTCGTACTTGTAGGCTCGGAACTCCGCGGGCGTGATCGACGTGTCGCCGCCGTAGAGCTCGAGGGCGCGCAGGGCCCGGTTGGTCACGCGGCGCTCGATGCCGTGGGTCTCGGGGAAGTCCGCGCGGCGCGGGCCCTCGCCGTCGACCGTCGCGCGGAAAGGCGTGTGATTGGCGTTGGCGACGACCTGGGAGGCGGGGTTCAGGAGCTGCGGCACCTCGCCCAGGCCGTGGAACTCCTCCCAGATCAGGTCCGAGCGATCTCCGGGCAGGTAGCCCTTCCAGTCCCAGCCTTCGGGCCGGCGCGGGAAGCGAGCGTTGTAGAGGTAGCCGACGTTCCCTTCGCGGTCGGCGTAGACGAAGTTGATCGAGGGCAGCGCCTGCATCTCCATGGCCGCGCGCCACTCGCCGAGATCGCGGGCCTTGTTCATGCGCAGGTATTGGTCGAGCCCGCGGAGCTCGCCCATGCCGACGAAGCGCACGGCGTAGGTGCCGTGGGGGCGGCGCAGGGCCGGGCCGTGGGCGCTCTTCAGGAGCTCCCGGGTGGCCGTCCAGCGCAGGCGGCCGAGCAGCTTGATGGCGAAGGACGCCTCGCCGCGCTCGAAGCTCCGCCACTCGCCGTCCAGGCGGTAGCGGCTCGGGTCGTCGGGATCGACGTCGAGCACGTAGACGTCCGCCAGGTCCGGCTGGTTGACGGTGCTCGCCCAGCCCAGGTGCCGATTGGTGCCGTGCAGCATCACCGGCGAGCCCGGGAAAACGCCACCGGCGACGTCCCAGCCCTCCTGGCTGTGCAGGCGCACCTCGTACCAGGCCACGGGGCCGGTGTACGGCTGGTGGGAGTTGACGAGCAGGCGGGTCGCGCCGTCGGCGGAGCGGCCGGGGCCGACGGCGACCGCGTTGGAGCCGAGGATGGGCTGGGGAACGTCGGTGAGGTGAAAGGCGCGCTCGGTGGGGGAGAGGGCGAGCTCCCGCTGGGCCTCGTCCTCGAAGAGCTCGAGCATCGTGCTCTGGAAGCCGTAGAAGAGCGGCGTCTTCAGGGTGAAGCCCGCCACGATGTCGCGGCCGGTCGCGGGGATGGCCCCGGGCAGCACCTCCTCCGGGTGAAGTGCCGCGTAGTGGTTCAGGCCGGCGGCGTAGGCTTCGGCGATGGCGCGGGCTTCCTGCGACACCTCGCTCTCGTAGCCCCGTTCCACCGCGTCCCACACGCCCATCCACTGGGCCATGAAGTCGAGCGGCGCCGCGTCGGGCCCGTCGACGGCGGCGAGTCGGCCGCGGGTCGCAAGGGTGACCTTCTGGATGGTGAGGAAGTCGTCCTCGGCGTGGGCGAAGGCCAGCCCGTAGGCCACGTCCACGTCGCGCCGGCCGTAGATGTGGGGCACGCCGTAGCCGTCGCGGACGATCCGCACATCGTAGGCGGAGGCAGCGGCCCGCCAGGCCTGCGGATCGAGATCGAGATCCTCGGGCATGACCGCCCAGAACGCGACGGCCCCGAGGCCCGCGAACAGGACAAGGAAGAACGCTGCGATCACACGCTTCAAGGGGCGAAACAACTTAACAAATGGAACCGGCCCCTAACTTAACGACCGTGGAGGGGGCCGGCGGGGAGGGTGCCTTCGACGTCGGTGAAGTGGTAGGTGTCGGCGAGGTCGCGGGAGGGGATGGCGCGGCCGCTCCAGCGCTGGACGTCCGGGTCGGCGGCGAGGGCGGCAACGGCGCGGCCGGTGAAGCGCTGGGATTCGGCGCCGGAGAAGTCGAGGGTCGGAAGCACCTCGGCGGCGCCGCGGGTGCGCTCGGTGAGGACGAGGCCGGGCCACAGGGAGACGACGGCCACGCCGTGGTCGCGCAGCTCGTGGGCGGCATCGGCGGTGAGGCGATCGAGGGCGCACTTCCCGACGCCGTAGACCACGTGCCAGGCGTATTCCTGGGCGCCGGAGGAGCTCACGTTGGCGATCAGGCCGCGACCCTCCTTCACCATCAGCGGCGCCGCGTACCAGCTCGCCACGTAGGCCGAGCGCGTGCCCACGTCGATCATGTCGTCCCAGTTGGAGATCGGCACCTCCCAGAAGGGCCTGCGCGAGGTGAGCTCCTTGGGGATCAGGAAGGCGTTGTTGACGAGCACGTCCAGCCGGCCCTGCTCGTCCATCACGCGGCTGAAGAGCGCCTCGACCTCGTCATCCCGGCGGTGATCGCAGCGCACGGCGATGCCGCCGCCCTCCACCGCGTCGATGCTGCGCCCGGTGCCGTAGACCGTCGCCCCGGCGAGGGCCAACTCGTGGGCCACGCCCTTGCCGATGCCGTAGCTCGCGCCGGTGACGATCGCGACCCGGCCGTCGAGAGCGCCCATCAATCGCCGGCCGCGACCCGCGCGGCCTCCGCCTCGACCCGGGTGCCGGCGAAGAAGTCCGGGTTGAGCCGCGTGTAGAAGCGCACCGGGTTCGCGAAGACGAAGTCCCGGAAATCGTCGGTATCGATCTGCTCGTGTTCGACCAGTTCCCAGGCCTCTTCCAGGATCTCCGTCATGTCCGGCACGTCCCAGTGTCCCATGTCGCTCGAGAACATGGCGCGGAGCTTCGCCCCCATCGGGTTCGCCCGGTCGTTGAACGCCCACGCCACCGTGGGGTCGTCCGCCTCGCAGCCGAAGAAGAAGTGGGGGACGAAGCGCTCCCGCACGTCCTCCTTCGTGTCGACCCCACAGGCCTCCCACTCGTCGAGGAAGGGCGGCTCGGGCTCGAGTTTCTGGAAGCTCTCCACCAGCCCGGGCACACCGGCGTGGAAGTGCTCGTCGGCGTACACGTCGAAGAGCCGGGCGAGCTCCGCCGGATCGATGCGTTTCGGATCCAGGTGATGGATCGCCTCGCGGTTGCGCTTCTCCCAGTGGGAGACGATGTCGGCGTAGAGGATGCAGGCCCAGCCGACGCCCCCTTCCAGGAGGCCGAAGGCCAGCTCCGGGAAGCGGTGGGTCACGCCGCCCATGAAGAGCGCCCGGCACAGCGCCTCCGCGCTCGCCGCGAAGGAGCCCAGATGGTTGGCCATGTAGCTCGACACCGAGCGCCGGCTGCCCCAGCCCATCCCGGGCGTGTGCGAGGCCGGCGCCACCTTGAGCTCGACGCAGCGCCGCCAGAAGGGATCGTAGTCGTGGGCCGAGTCGAGCCCGAGGGCGTCGATCCGCTCGCCGGAGCCCGAGCCCCAGTTGGGCTTGGTCGGGTCGATCTCCGCTGTGCCGGCGCCGATCGGCCGGTGCACGAGCCCGTTGATCATGATCGCCTTCATGCCGAGCTCGCCCACGGCGTGCTCCAGCTCCGCGATCGCCTCCTCCGGCGTGTGCATCGGGATCTGGGCGGCCGGCGTCATGCGATCCGCGTAGGGCGCGTAGACCTCGGCGTTGAAGGCGTTGAGCGCGCGGCACGCCACCTGCCGCACCTCGTCGTCCTTGATCGCCGTCGTGGTGAGCGTACGGCTGCCGTAGAGCACCGCGAAGTCGATGCCGAAATCGTCGAGGCGCTGGTGCAGGAGCCGGGGAAGGTGCGCCGTCGCCCGGTCCAGCGTGTTCGCCGCCGGTAGCGACCACCAGGAGGGACGGGTCGCCCAGATCTCCCGCCGCTCGTCCCAGGAGAGCTGGCTCCAGGGCCGCAGCACCATGTCGTCGAAGTCCATCCCGCCGACCTCGCGGAAGCGCTTCACCATGTCGCCGCCGGCGACGTCCCGGACGAAGTCCTCGAAGAAGGGCATGAACACCGGAGGCGTCTCGATGATGTGGCCGTCCGCGTCGATGACGGGATGGCCGAGCTCCCGGCGGATGCGTCCCGCCTCGGTGGCGCCGCTGCCGATCGTCACTCCGCCCCCTCCTCCTTCGCGGCCCGCACCCGGAAGGCCAGCGCCTCGACCTCCGGCATCACCGCCTCGAGCCGCGCCGGGTCGATCGTCTCCGCCACGTCCGCCGCCCCGGCCCGCGCCAGCATCTGGGGCAGCCGCGTGCGGATGCGCTCCAACGCCCAGGCGAGGGGATCGCCGTCCGCCACCGGATCGAGGTGGATCATGTCGTTCGTCCGGTCCCGCCACGAGACGTAGTGGTAGTGGGGGTCCTCGACGAAGCAGTCGAAGCGCAGGAACTCCCGCCGCTCGCCGTCCTGGGTGGCGAAGACGTGCAGCGCGACCCCCCGATCGTCGAGCCCGGTCACCTGGCCCCGCTCGTCTCCGCTGGCCGCCTCGAGCCGGGCGTCCGCCGCAGCCGCAATCGCGTCGTTCAGCAGGCGGTACTCGACGCCGATCTCGACGCCGCCGGCCTCGAAGTAGGAGGTATGGGCCTCGACGGGCGGGATGGGCATGACGCTGTAGCGCGTGACGTGGGGCATGGTGCTCCGGGCGGTGGAGGATAGCCCGTTGTGCCGACGGCGGACGCTCGGACGGCTCGCCGGCTGGCGATGGTGGGGCTCTCATGGCGGGGTCGCGCGCCGGCCTAGCCCTTCTGGGTCGGACCGACCACGCGGCCGTGCAGCAGCGAGTGGTACCGCCAGCGGCCCGGCATGTGGGAGCTGACGCTGCCGATCACCAGGGCGAGGGTCAGCAGGACGAGCCGCAGTTCCCAGGCCACGCCCACACCGGCCACCAGGACGAGCTTCACGAAGGTCGCGGCCCCTCGCAGCTGGACCAGCCAGATGCGGGCCTGCCACACCTCGAAGATCACCAGGGCGCCGCCGGTGGCGAGGACGGCGGCCAGGGCGGGCAGCAGGCGATCGGCCTCCACGCCGTACACGTGGCCGCCGTAGAGCGCGCCTACCGCGACCAGGTGCAGAGTGCGGAGGCTGGTGCGCGTCCAGCGAGCACCGGGAAGGGCGCGTCCGGGCACCTCGATCCAGCGCTCCGCGCGAGCGCGCCATCCGCGGGCTTCCGGCTCCACGGGTGGGAGTGTAGGCCTCCTCAGAGGTCCGGCGGCATCCACCCCAGCGCGACCACGCTCACCGCCATGCACGCCAAGGCGAACAGGAACGTGTATCCCACGATGTCGCCGAAACGCAGCCGCGTCACCGCCAGCAACGGGAGCGCCCACATCGGCTGGATCAGGTTCGTCGTCGAGTCGCCGTAGGCATAGGCGAGGAGCACGCTCACCGTCGAGACGCCCACCTCCTCGCCGACCGGGATCAGGTAGGGCGCCTCGATCAGCCACTTCGAGCCCGCGGAGGGGACGAAGAGGTTCATGACGCCCGAGTAGAGGTAGACGAGGAGCGGGTAGGTGCCCTGGGTCGCGATCCGGCCGAAGAGCTCGCCGAGCCACGGGCCGAGGTGCGTGCCCTGCATCACCCCGAAGATTCCCGCGTAGAGCGGGAACTGGACGATCAGGCCCCAGGCCGTGTCGAGGCCACGCCGGCAAGCCGCGAGAAACGGAAGCGGGCGACCGTGCAGCAGGAGGCCCAGGGTCATGAACACGACGTTGTAGGCGTTGATCGTCCAGCTCGCGCCGAAGCCCCGGGTGGCGATCGAGTGGACGAGGGGATAGGCGAAGAGGGCCGCGGCCAGGTAGCTCCAGCCGCGGAACCGGTCCATGCGCGCCGCGGGGGTCGTCGGCGGCGGCTCGGGCTCCGGCGGCGTGGGCAGGATCGCCTCCAGCTGCTCGGGGGTAAGCGTGCGCGCCCCTTCCTTCGGGTGCAGGACCCAGCAGGCGAGCAGGCACACGGCCGAGAGCACGGCCAGGTAGGCGAAGTTGAAGGGGAGGAAGAGGCTCTCGGTCACGGGAACGAGGCGGTCGACGATGGGCGGGCCGGTCTCCGGCGCGAGCAGCGGGTTGCCGGGCGTGGCGAGGATGAGCGGTGCCGAGCCCGAGAGGCCACCGTGCCAGACGGTGCCGAGCCCCAGGTAGGCGGCGGCGATCAGCAGACGGATGTCGGCCTTCGGGTTGTTGCGGGCGACGAAGGGCACGAGCAGCGCGCAGGCCACCGTGCACACGGCGCCGTTCACGTAGCCCACGGCCATCGAGAAGGCGCCGGCCAGCAGGATGGCCTGGCGGGGCTCCTCCGGGTTCGGCAGCGAGGCCAGGCGGTCGATCAGCCGGAACACCGGCCGCGATGTGACGACGGCGTAGGCCGCGATGAACGAGATGGTGAACTGCATGGCCAGGGTGAGGAGGGACCACACGCCGTCGCCCCAGGCGAGGACGGTCGCTTCCACGCCGGCGCCGGCCGGGCCGACGGCGAGGACGAGCACGATCGTCGTCAGTGCCATGCAGATGACGAAGGCGTCGGGAATCCAGCGCTCGGTCCACCGGGAGAGCGCGGCGCCTGCGCCGCGCAGCGCGTCCCCCACCATGCTAAGCCGGCCCCAGGGCTGCCCAGGCCACGGCGTCGCCCACCCGGTCGTTCCCCCAGAAGAGCTCGCTCTCGACCCGCAGGGTGGGGGCGCCGAAGATGCCGAGCGCGGCGGCCTCCTCGGTCTGGGCGCGGAGGCGCTGCTTGTTCTCCGGGGCGTCGGCAGCCTGGAGAAGCGGGCCCGGCGTCTGGCCTAGGCCCTCCAGCACGCCGCTGATCACGGCGGGATCGGCGATGTCCCGATCGTCGGCAAAGCTGGCGTGGAAGACGTCGCGCACGAAGGAAGGCCCGAAGCCGCGATCGATCGCCACCAGCGCGACACGGGCCGCGAGCAGGCCGTTCCTCGGGAACCCGGAGGGCTTGCGGAAGGGCAGGCCGTAGCCCTGGCAGAGCCGCTCCATGTCCCGCCACATGTAGCGGCCCTTGGCCGGGTAGAGGTTGAAGGGCGAGTCGTCCCAGCCCTGGGCGGCGAAGAGGGGGCCGAGCAGGAAGGGTTTCCAGACGATCTCCGCCCCGGCGGCCTCGGCGATCGTCTCGATCCGCATGACCGTCAGGTACGAGTAGGTGCTCGCGAACTCGAACCAGAGCTCGATCGGTCGACTCACTACCACGCCTCCGTTCCGGGCTCGCCCTTGAACGGACCCTTGATCGCACCCGTGACCCAGCCGCCGTAGAAGGGGCCGGGCTGGGGCCGCACCCGCTCGCGGCCGAGGAAGCAGGCATCGACGCGACCGGGGTAGAAGGCCAGGTGATCGCGCAACGCGTGGAAGCCGGCCTCGGGCTCCGGGTAGGACCAGGCGGCGTCGCGAGCGAAGCGGCTGCCGACCCGCAGGTGGTGGTAGCGGGCCAGGCCCTTCCACTCGCAGAAGCTCTCGAGCGGGCTCGGCTCGAGGCAGCTCGTGTCGACGTCGCCGGGGGGGACGTAGTAGGCCGGCGGGCTGGCCGTCTCGACGACGCGGAGCGCCCGTGTCGACGCGGCCAGGACGCGACCGCCGAGCTCCACCCGCACCGGCAGGAGGGCCGCCTCCACCCGCGGCGGACGCGGGTAGTCCCAGACCGACTCCTCGCCCGGGCCGGCGGGCTCGCAATGGGCGGGCCGCTCCCGCCGCGCACCGCGAAAGCGCGCTCGAGCCGCGTCGAGGTCGGGGGGGCGTCCGTAGCCGTCATCCATCGGCGGGCCACGGTAGCGTCGCTCCGGCGCCGGGGCGCGTGCCTCACGGCGCCGACAGGGTGGCGGGCCTGCGCGCCGGCGCGGCGCCGCAGCGCGTCGCCCGAGCGGGTCAGGCGCTGGAGGAGCTCGATCCGTCGCCGCCTCCGAGGTGCAGCAGCTCGTCCAGTACGCCGACATCTTCCAGGGCAGGTACATCTGGAAGGAGCAGGGTGCGCTCCTCAAGCTGCCGCACACCGGCATCTTCGACGGCGACGTGATCCTCGACTTCGCCCGTGAGGTCGGGCCCGGCTTCGTCGCGACACGCCCCTGGTCCTCCGGCTTCGGCGGCGAAGCCGGGTTCCTGGTGATCGGCCAGTACAACGAGATGTCGTCCTCCTGCATGCCGTGCACCGTCAAGCTCCACGCCCCCCCGTCTTCCAGGGCCCGCCCACCCTCGTCCTCCCCTGACAACGCAAGAGTGGGGACGTTCCTTGCAACTTGCGCAATTGCGCAAGTTGCAAGGAACGTCCCCACTCTTTCACTCTTTGGGATCGAAGAGGTAGATGGCGGTGCGGAGGCCGGGCTGAAGGTAGAGCCAGGCGAGGGCGTGGAGCCCGAGGGACTTCTCGTGGTTGGGGTGGGCGGCCCGCAGCGCGAGACCGTTCGCGTTGGCGAGGGCTTCCAGGCGGGGCCGGGCGCTCGTCATGTGATGGACGATCAGGAGGCCTCCGGGGGCGAGCCAGCTCGGCGCGTGCTCGAAGAGCTTCGGGAGGAAGCCCGCCGCGCTGGCCCAGCGCGGGTGCCCGCCTCCGACGTCGGCCTCGGCGAAGGGCGGGCCGCAGAGCACGACGTCGAAGGGACCCTCCGGTGCGGCGCGAAAGACGTCGGCCTCCCGCGCCTCGACGTGGGTGAGGCCGAGCCGCTGCGCGTTCTCCCGCGTGCACGCGACGGCTTCGGGATCGACGTCGAGGGCGAGGACCGACGCGCTGCGCCGCGCGGCGGCCAGGCCGAGCACACCGCAGCCGCAGCCCACGTCGAGCGCCCGGCCGCCTGGCGGCACCCACGCGGCGACGCGCGCCTCGTTCTGGATCGGCTTGTACACGCCGGGTGCCACCCGCAGGCGCATCCCGTCCAGACGGATCCACGGCAGCAGCCGGTTGCACAGGCCGGCCCAGCGATAGTAGAGGGCGTAGACCCACGCGGGAAACGGCGGCACGGGGCGAGAGTAGGGCTAGCATGGCGCCCGATCGAACGGAGGGATCCATGCGCCGTCACCTCGCCACCGCCCTGCTCCTCCTCTGGGGCGCTGTCTGCCCGGCCCAGGTCGTCGCCCAAGCCGTCGAGGTGGACGCCGATCTCGTCGCCCGCCACCTGGCCGAGGCGATCCGCTTCCCCACCGTGAGCCACCAGGACCCGGAGCGCTTCGACGGCCAGCCCTTCGCCGAGCTGCTCGACTTCCTGGCCGCCACCTACCCGCGCGTCCACGAGCAGCTCCAGGTGGAGCGGATCGCGAGCTACAGCCTGCTCGTCACCTGGCCGGGCAGCGATCCCTCCCTCGCGCCCGCGCTCTTCATGTCCCACACCGACGTGGTGCCCGTCGAAGCGGAAGCCCTCGAAGGCTGGACCCACCCGCCCTTCGGCGGCGTCATTGACGACGAGTTCGTCTGGGGCCGCGGCGCCCTCGACGTGAAGAGCGGCGTGATCGGCTGGCTCGAGGCGGCCGAGGCGCTCCTCGCCGAGGGCTTCGCCCCGGCGCGCACCCTCTACTTCGCCTTCGGCCACGACGAGGAGATCGGCGGCGACCAGGGCGCCGCAGCCCTCGCCGCCACCCTTCGGGAGCGCGGCGTGCGCCTCTCCTTCCTGGTCGACGAGGGCGGCTTCCTCACCGAGGATCTGGGCCTCGTGCCGGGCCGCATCGTCGCCCAGATCAACACCGCCGAGAAGACCTACTTCACGATCCACCTGACCGCGCGCAGCGAGGGCGGCCATTCATCGACGCCCCCGGAGCACACCGCCGTCGGCAAGCTCGCCACGGCCATCCACCGCCTGGAGGCGAACCCCTTCCCCCTCCGCTTCACCCAGCCGGTGCGCGATTCCTTCGATGCGCTGCGGCCCCACCTCCCCTTCCCGCGCCGCCTGATGCTCGGCAACCTCTGGCTCTTCGGCCCCCTGGTGAAGCGCCAGCTCGCGGAGGAGCCCTTCCAGGCCGCGATGCTGCGCACCACGACGGCGGCCACCATGATCTCCGGCGGCGTGAAGGAGAACGTGGTGCCGAAGCGCGCCACCGCAGCCGTGAACTTCCGCATCCTGCCCGGCGAGACCCCGGACGACGTGCTCGCCCGGGTGCGCGACGTGATCGACGATCCCGAGATCGAGATCCACTCCGACGCCTGGTCCGAGGCTCCGCGGCCCGGGTCCGTCGGCGGCCCGGGCTACCGGGTGCTCAGCGAGGCGGTCCACGAGATCTACCCGGAGGCTGTGATCGTGCCCGGCATGCTGCTCGGGGCCACCGACACGCGGCACTACGCCGACATCGTCGACGACGCCTACCGTTTCCTGGGCGCCATCGTCACCCGGGCCCAGATCACCGGCGTGCACGGAACCGACGAGCGCATCGGCGTGGAGAGCATGGCCAACGCCGTGCGGCTGCAGGCGGAGGTGTTGCGCCGCGCCGGCGCGCCCTGACGGGTTGGCGGCGCTGCCCCGACCGCGCTCACCCGCCGACCTCGCGATCGCGCAGCGCGCACCAGGCCTTCACGACGGCGCGGATCTCCGCCCGGGCCGCCTTCACCTCCGCCGCATCGGCAAAGCGCATCATGCGCACGGTCTTGCCGTCCCCCTCGATGCGTGGGCTCGCGTTCGCCAGCTCGGCGCCGCGGTGCAGCATCAATCCCACGTGGGCCTTCGTGCGCGGGTTGATGCTGGCGAAGTTGCCCTGGTAGGTGAAGGTCGGGCTCTTCCACTTGACGCACTCGCCCATCCGCCGGTCGGCGGCCAGGATCTCGCGGCGCAGCGCGCGGATCGCCGGGAGGAGGGAATGGTCGGACGCGGCGAGCCAGGCGTCGACCTGCTTGCGCGTCACCCCCTCGTCCTCTTTCGCTCGGCTGCCCGCTGCAGCCGGACGAGCCCGAGGGACCAGTAGGTGTCGAGCTGCGCGAACACGTCGCGCAGCGAGGCGCGGTCCGAGGCGTAGAGCCGCTTCGTTCCCTCCTCGCGCACCGTCAGCAAGCGAGCGTCGAGCAGCACCTTCAGGTGCTGGGAGACGGCGGGCCGGCTCAGGTCGAAGGCCCGCGCCACCTCCGAGGCAGCCACCTCCCGCTCCGCCACGAGATGCAGGATCTCCCGCCGGGTCGGATCCGAGAGCGCCCGCATCTGCTCGTCCAGCCGTTCGGCTCTAGACGGCACGGACGAGCTCGGGCAGGAAGTGGTGCCAGCCGTCCCCGACCGGGTCGCCGACCGCGAAGCCCGTGTGCCGCAGCGCGATCCGGGTGCCCGCCCCCTCCGCCGAGAGCCGCACCTCCACCCGACTGCTCCCGGCCGGCGTCGCTCCGTCGCCCGCCTCGAAGCCCCAGGTGAAGGCGACGAGGTGGGGCGGCTCCACCTCCTGGAACACCCCGGCCAGGACGGCGCCGTTCGCGTGGCGGACCCACCACTCCCCTCCGGGCTTCGGATCCAGGCGCACCTCGACGCCGTGCCACTCGAGCATCCGGGCCGGCTCGGTGAAGTAGCGGAACACCTCGCCGACGGGAGCGGCGACCCAGTGGACGAGCTCGAAGGCGGGGATGTCCGGAGTGTCCATCCGATCTAACGTAAGTGATTTCTTACGGATGGACCAGCGCCGATCGATAGGGCGCCGGATCGAACCCCAGCGGCCCGTAGCGCGCGGTCACCGCCTCGACGGTCTCCCGCGTCCAGTAGGCGTGCCCCGGCGCCGGGAAGCCGAGCACGCAGCGCTGATCGACGCTCGCCCCCGCGAGCAGCCGCTCCAGCGGCTGGCCAGGCCGGTACATCGCCCAGGCCCAGCCGGCGTGGAGCACGCTCACCCACTCGCTCCCCGCCTTGCGCAGGGTCATGTTGTGCACGAGGCGGAGGGTGCCGGGGCGCAGCGGCGTGCCGCGGTGCCAGGTGTCGTGGCGGTAGAAGAGGATGCTGCCGACGCGGTAGCGGGCCTCGACCTCGCGAGGGTAGAGGTGGCGGCGGCGCCATTCGGCGACGTCCGGCGCCTCCCGCCCGAGGGCGGCTTCGGCCCGGGCGCGGTCGTTGATCCAGGGCAGGGCTCCCACGCCGGGCGTCCCCACCACGGGCCACGGATAGGCGGGGTCGCCGGGGCCGGTGCGCGGCACCACCCGGGTCGCGCCGCCGCACTCGTCCACGTCGCTCAAGTAGAGGATCAGCTCGACGGCCTCGGGCTCGTCCCACGGCGGAGGGTGGGTGAGGGTGTGGTTCGGGTAGTCGACGTGGATGCGCTGGTCGGCGTTGTCGAAGTCGTCCCGGCCGGAGGACGCGCGGCCGTACTTCGGCCACAGGTCGGCCTGGGTGAGGCGAAGCTCGCGCACGGGCGCACCGAGGAGCTGGGCGGCCGCGCTCAGCAAGCGGGGATGGAGCGTGAGCTCGTTCAGCGCCTCGCAGGGGGCCGGGAAGCTCATGCGGCCGAGGCTTCCGAAGTCCCGGATCCCGTCGGCGCCGGGGCTTCCCGGAGCGGGTACGCGGGCGAGGGCGTCGGCGCGCACCCGCTCCACCAAGGCTTCAGGGAGCACGCCGTCCACGAGGGTGAAACCTTGCCGTCGCCAACCCGTGACCTGCTCCGGGGTGAGCACCTCGCCCGCTTCCGGGTCGGGCCGTGCGGCTCCGGGAACGACCCCCCCCAAGGGCGTCAGGCCAGGTTGCCCGGCACGTAGGGGTGGGAACTCGAGAGGCCGCCGTCCACGGCGAGGGCCTGGCCGTTCACGTAGCTGCTCTCGTCGCTGGCGAGGAAGACGGCAGCCTGGGCGATCTCGACGGGCTCCGCGTAGCGCTTCAGCGGATTGAGCTGGCCGATCTTATGGCCCTTGCCCGCCGCCCGCGCTGCGTCGAAGATCGGCTTCGTCATGCCGGTCTCGGTGAGGCCGGGGCAGATCGCGTTCACCCGCACGCCGGTACCCGCCAGCTGGTAGGCCGCGGTCTGGACCAGGCTGATCACGCCGGCCTTGCTCGCGCTGTAGGGGCTCGGGCCGGCGCCGGAGCGAAGCCCCGCCACCGACGCGGTGCACAGGATGGAGCCGCCCCCATGCGCGCACATGTGGGCGGCGCCGTGCTTCACGGCGAGGAAGGGGCCGATCAGGTTCACCCGCAGCACCCCCTCCCAGTCGGCGGCGTCCAGCTCGAGGATCGCCTTGGGCTCCCCGCCCACGCCGGCGTTCGCGTAGATCACCTCCAGACCGCCGAGCTCCCGCACGGCCTCGGCCACCAGTCCGGCGACGCCGACCTCGTCGCCGGCGTCCGCCTCCCGGGCCAGCACGCTTCCGCCGACCTTCTCGATCGCCTCTGCGGTCTCGGCGAGACCCGGGCCGGAGAGGTCCGAGACGAGCACCGCGGCGCCCTCCTCGGCAAAGCGAAGGGCGGTAGCGCGGCCGATGCCGCTCCCCGCCCCGGTGACGATGGCTCGCTTGCCCTCGAGTCGACCTGCCATGATTGCGCGCACACCTCCGTTCGAGCCCGAGAAGGGGGCGATGTTAGCGCTCGAAGGGCAGCACCTCCGCTCTCGCCGCACCCGACCACAGAGCCCATACCTCGGCTTCGAGCTCGCGGCAACGCTCGACCACCGCCCACCAGCGCCCGATGCGCTCCTCGCTGGGAAGCTCCTCGAAGTCTGCGCGGTCGGGAACCTTTGCACCGGGTAGGCTGGCGACGAAGGCCTGCGACGGGGCGATCGTCACCACGCGGTCCAGATCGTCCGGATGGGGACGCCGCCAGCGCAGCGGCTTGTCGAACCAGCCCGGGGTGATGCGGTCGAAGAAGTGGGGGAAGAGGATCAAGCCCGGGGCCGTGCGGAAGCGGAAGTCGAAGTGGTAGTCGAGGATGCCGCCGTCGAGGTAGAGACCCAGGCGCGCGCCCGCGGGATCGAGAACGCCTTCCATGAGGAGCGGGATGGAGCCGCTGGCGGCGAGCGCCCTGGCCAGGTTGTCCTCGCACAGGGTCACCCGCTCGGCACCGTCCCCGCGAAAGCGGACGGCTCCCACCTCGGGCGCGAAGACGATGCGCTCGAAGAACGCACCCAGGCTGGCTCGCGAAGCGGCGTTCGCGAGGGCTGCGGCTCCGAGGCCCGCGCGAAAGGCCGCGCCGGTGCCGCGTCGCCCGGCGCGCCAGCGCGCGGTGACGACGTGGTTGCGAAGGAAGGGATGGCCGACGATCTCGCCGGCACCTCCGCCCTCGAGCATCGCCTCGACGATGCGGGTGGTCTCGCCGCTCACTTCGGCTTGGCTCGGCCGCCCTCCGCTGTCATAACGCTGCTCGACGTAGGCCCGCTCGAGGGTCCCGATCGCCGCAATCGGATCCCGGCGCGAGAGGGCGGCGTGGCGGAAGCTCCCGATGGAGGAGCCGAGCAGATCGAGGGGCTCCTTGCGATCCGCCAGCAGCCAGCCGGCCAGGGCGCGGTCGATGCGGCTCAGCACGAGCCACTTCGGGCCACCAGAGGCTCCGACCAGCGTGGTGAATGCGCCGGGGCGCCAGCCGTCCCGTTCGAGCTGCGCCCGCGCACGGGCGCCGGCCCGGATCACCAGCGACGAGGACACGATCGACACCTCCGGAAGCGGGCCGGCAGTCTGGCATACTCGGCGCCGTGACGGAGGAGCCCACGCCCGAGAGACGCCCCGCACCACGGGGCGTGCGGGGCGCCTGGAGCACGCTTCGCCTTCCCCACTTCGGCACGCTCCTGGGCTCGAACTTCGTGCAGTTCCTGTGCGCGACGATCCTCTCCATGGCGCTCCAGTGACTGGTCACGGGGCTCACACCGTCCCGCACGGTGCTCGGCCTCGTGGGCTTCGTGCAAGGAGGTGCGGTGGCCCTGCTCTCCCCGGCCGGTGGCGTGCTCGCCGATCGCTTCCCGAAGCGCGATCTGCTCGTCGTCGGCCGCGCGCTGATCGCGGCGATCGCGTTCGGCGTGGGGGCCCTCGTCGCGAGCGAGACCATCGCGATCGCCCACGTGCTGATCGCCTCCTTCCTGGGCGGCGTGCTGGCCGCGGGGCTCCAGCCCGCGACCCAGACCTACGTCTTCGACCTGGTCGGCCGCGAGCGGGTCGAGAGCGCGGTGGCGCTGAACGCCACCGGCGGCGGCATCGCCCAGGTGGCGGGGCCGGCCCTGGCGGGAAGCCTGATCGCGGCGGTCGGCCTCGCGTTCACCTTCATGGGCGCTGCGGCCGGCGTGCTGGTGGCGGGGCTCCTGCTCCTCGTGGTGCCCGTGCGCGGCACCAGCGGCGCGGCCCGCCGTCGTGTGCTCGACGATCTCCGCGAGGGCTTCGTCTGGGTGCGGAACGATCCGCCGGTTCGCCTCGTGCTCATCGGCTGCACGATGGCGATCTTCAACGGCGCCGTCTTCTCGATGCGCGCCGTCTTCGCCCGCCACGTGCTCGAGGTGGGCAGCCTCGGTTACGGCGGCCTCGCGGCGGCCCAGGGCGCGGGCACCGTGGTCGTCGCGTTGCTCCTCACCGGCCTGCCCCTGCGCAGGCCGGGCATCGCGATTATCGCCAGCATGCTGGGCTACGCCGCCTGCATCGTCGCCTACGCCCTCGCCTTCTCCTATGAGTACGTTCTCGCCATCGAATTCCTGCTGGGGGTGACCGGCCAGGTCTGGAACGTCACCACGGTCTCGGGCCTCCAGCTCGCCGTGCCGGAGGCCATGCGCGGGCGCATCCTCGGCATGGTGTTCATGCTCGCCCAGCTCGGCTTCCTGGGCCAGCTCGCCGTGGGAGTGCTGGCGGACCGGGTGGGGGACCAGCTCGCCCTGGGCATCTTCGGCGTGATTCCCACCGTCGTGCTGACCGGCGTGCTGGTGATGGGGTGGAGGCTCTTGCGACAGGTCGGCGCGTTCCGAGCCTAACGTTCCAGGTCGGTGGCCACGAAGCGCACGAAGTCGTCGGGCTTCACGAAGCCCTTGCCCCAGGTGGCGTCCAGGTCTTCGGTCGGCCTGGCCGCGACCACCTCGTCGACGCTTCGACCGGCCACGAGGGCGGCGCGGATGCGGTCGCGGACGGTGACGAGCATGTCGCGGTACGCCTGGAGCTCGGCCCGGCTCGAGAGAGGGCCGTGGCCGGGGAGGATGCGGGTGTCGTCGTCGGCTCGGGCGAGCACGGAGTCGGTGGCGGAGATGACGCCGTCGATCGTGCCGCCGCTGCCGACGTCGATGAAGGGGTAGGTGCCGGCGAAGAAGGTGTCGCCCATGTGGACGGCATTGCGGTCCGTGAACCAGACCAGGGCGTCGCCGTCCGTGTGGGCGGGCGGCACGTGCACCACCTCGGTGGTCACGCCGTTCAGGTGGAAGGTGACCGCGGTCGGAAAGGTCACGACCGGCAGGGCGGCGGGGGGCGAGGGCGGAGCGTCGCGGCCAAGGGCCTCCATCACCTGCCGCACGCTCATGCGCGCCCGCACGTTTTCGTGGGCGACGATCACCGCGCCGCCCATGCCCAGGCTCTCGTTGCCGCCGGTGTGATCGCCGTGCCAGTGGGTGTTCACGACGAAGCGGATCGGGCCGGGATCGATGGCAGCCACAGCGGCGAGGATCTTCTCGGTGAGCGGCGCGAATTGGTCGTCTACGAGGAAGACGCCGTCCGCGCCGGACAGCACGGCGATGTTGCCGCCGCGGCCGACGAGCATGTGGAGGCCTTCCGCCACGGGCACGGTCCGGATCTCGACGTCCGAGAAATCCTGGGCGGAGAGACCCGCCGGCAGGAGGAGGCTGAGGACCCAGAGGAGAGACGCGAAACGCAGCATGGCCCGATGGCAGCTCGTCTCGGGGCCCTTGGCAAGCTCGGGCCGGCAACGCAACATGCGGGCGGAGGTCGCCGTGAGGCCCGGTCCCGTCCTGCTCGCCTTCGCCCTGCTCGCCCACGCCGCCGGCGCCGGCAGCGAGGAGCGCCCGAACGTCCTGTTGATCATGGCCGAGGACCTGAGCCCGAGGATCGGCGCGTACGGGGACACGCTGGCCCGCACGCCGAACCTCGATCGGCTCGCCGCCGAGGGCATGCGCTTCGAGCGGGCGTTCACGAGCGCCGGCGTGTGCGCGCCGAGCCGTGCCGGCATCATCATGGGCGTGCACGCGGACAGCTGGGGCGCCGGCCACATGCGCGTCAGCGGGCGGGACTACACGGCGGTGCCGCCGCCGGACATGAAGGCCTTCCCGGAGCTGCTGCGCGCGGACGGCTACTGGACCGCCAACGGCGAGAAGACCGACTACCAGATGGCCACCGGTTTCGGCACGGCCTTCGAGGGCCCGTTCACGATCTGGGACGAGAACGGCGCCGAGGACTGGCGCGGCCGTGACGAGGACCAGCCCTTCTTCGCCTACCTCACGCTCGGCGGGACTCACGAGAGCCAGGTCTGGCCTACCTGGCGCTTCCCGAGGAGCCTCGTCGAGCTCGTCCTCATGCCGATGCGAGTCGCCAACCACGCGCAGTGGCTGCACGAGACGGACCCCGCCCGCGTCTCCCTGCCTCCCTACTACGTGGACACGAAGGCCACCCGGGAGGACCTGGCCCGTCACTACAACAACATCGAGGTCATGGACGCCCAGGTCGGCGAGCTCGTCGCGAAGCTCGAGGAGGACGGCCTGGCCGAGCGCACGATCGTCATCTGGACGACGGACCACGGCGACGGGCTCCCCCGGGCCAAGCGCTGGCCCTACGACTCGGGCATCCGCATTCCCCTCCTCGTCCGCTGGCCCGGCGTGACGACCCCCGGCTCGGTGAACGAGGAGCTGGTGAGCGGCGTCGACTTCGCGCCGACCCTCCTGCGGGCGGCCGGCGTGGAGATTCCCGCCCACGTCCAGGGCCGCGTCTTCCTGGGCCCCGGCAAGCAGCCCGAACCGGAGTGGATCTACGCCGCGCGCGACCGCATCGACGAGCAGACCGACCGCGTACGAGCCGTACGGGACCGCCGCTACAAGTTCGTCCGCCACCTCCTGCCGGAGCTGCCCTACGTGCTGCCCGTAGCGTTCCGCAACGCAATGCCGATGATGCAGGAGCTGCTCGCCCTCGCCGAGGCGGACGAGCTCACCGGACCTCCCGCCCTCTGGTTCCGGCCCACCCGCGACGCCGAAGAACTCTTCGACACCGAGACCGACCCCGACGAGATCCGCAACCTGGCCGGCGATCCAGCCCACGAAGAGCGACTCGCCCGCATGCGCGGGGCCCTCGACCGCTGGCTGGTCGATTCCGGCGATCTCGGCCTGCTGCCGGAGGAAGAGCTGAAGGAGCGCTTCTGGCCCGGCGGCGAGCAGCCGGTGACTGAGCCCCCAGCGATCCGCGTGCAGGACGGTCTCGTGCACCTGACCAGCCCGAGCGAAGGGGCCTCCATCGGCTACCGGGTCGCCGACGGCCGGTGGCGGCTCTACACGGGCCCGTTCGCGCCTCCGGCCGGGAGCACGCTCGCCGCCAAGGCGGTGCGCTACGGCTGGGCGGAGAGCGACGAAACCGAGAGGACGATCCCATGACGATCCTGCGGGTGATCCTCTACGTGCTGTTGGCGCTGGTCCTGCTGGCCGGCGGCTACCTGGGCTACATGCGGTGGATCGGCAACGCCCGCGTGGAGCGGGAGCTGATGGAGCGTCCGGACGGCGAGCGGGCAGGCCAGGTCATGCTCCTGACCCTGCCCGGAGGCCGCCGGATTCCCGTGAACTACCTGCGCGAAGGCGACCGGATCTACGCCGGCGCCGACGGCCGCTGGTGGCGCGAGCTGGTCGGGAAGGGCGTCCCAGTTCGCGTGCTGGTGCGCGGCGAGGCGCTCGAGGGCAACGCGCGCGCCGTGCTCGACGACCCGGCCTACACGAAGGACGTCTTCTCCCGGCTGCGACCCAACGCCCTGGAAGGCTTCGGCACGCTGGTCGAGATCCGGCTCGAGGCGGAGGGAGGGGACTGAGCGGTGGTGATCTGGGGCCGGCGAAGCGCCTTCAACGTGCAGAAGGTGCTGTGGCTCGCCGGAGAGCTCGGCCTCGACTACGAGCACCGCGATGCCGGCGGCTCCTTCGGCGGCCTCGACGCGCCGGAGTTTCGGGCCATGAACCCCCACGGCCGTGTGCCCGTGCTATGCGACGACGACCGCGCGATCTGGGAGTCCCACGCCATCCTCCGTTACCTGGCGGCGCGCTACGGCGGTGCCTCCCTGTGGCCTGAGGATCCCGCCCGGCGCTCCCTCGCGGACCGTTGGATGGATTGGTCCCAGACCGCCTGGCAGCCGGACTTCATGCGGGTCTTCTGGGGCTGGTACCGCACGCCCGAGAGCGAGCGGGACAGGCCGCGGATCGAAGCGGCGCTGCGCGATTGCGGCCGGCACCTGGAGCGACTGGACGAGCAGCTGGCCGCCCAGCCCTTCCTCGCGGGCGAAGCCTTCGGCCTCGCCGACGTGCCAGCCGGGACCGCCCTCTTCCGCTGGCTCGAGATGGGCCTCGCCGTGCCGCGCCCGCCGAACGTCGTCCGATGGTACGAGCGCCTCGCCGAGCGCCCCGCCTACCGGGAGCACGTCATGCGGCCCTTCGACGAGCTGCGCGGGCGCAGGGATTTCTGAGCGTGAAGCACGCCCGCGCGGAAACCCTTTGCCAGCTCGGCCCCGTCCTGCGCGAGCTCCGTCGCCTCGAAGCCCGGTGGCTGCGGAAGGCCTAACGACTCCCCGCTTCGGCCTTCCGGGTGTGGCCGCCGATCGCCTGGGCGAGGGTCCCGAACAGGCCCGGCGGAACGTCGTGCCCCATCCCGGGGATCTCGAGCAGCTCCGCGCCGGGGATCGATGCGGCAGTGTCGCGGCCGCCTTCGACCGGAACGAGGGGATCGTCCAGCCCGTGGATCACCAGGGTGGGCGCCGCGATGCGCTTCAGCTGGGGGCGGCGATCTCCGTGGCCCTGGACCGCGGCGAACTGGCGGGCAATGCCGGCCGGATCGAAGGCACGGTCGAAGCAGCGTCCGGCGAGCTCGCGGGTGGCGTCGGGATCGGGCGGGTAGCCGGGGCTCCCGAACACACGGGCGTTGCGCAAGGCGGCCTCGACGTAGGCGTCGCGCTCCTCGGGGGACGGCGTCAGCAGCGCCTCGAGTGCGGCGGGGGTCGGGCCGGTCAACGCCGGGTTGCCGGTGCTGGCCATGATCGGCACCAGGCTGCGGACGCGCTCCGGATGCCGATAGCCGACGACCTGGGTGATCATGCCGCCCATCGAGATGCCCGCGATGTGGGCGCTCGCCCAGCCGAGCGCGTCGAGCAGGCCCGCCACGTCGTCGGCCATGGCGTCGAGGGTGTAGGGCACGGGCGGCGGTGTGCCCTCGCGCACCGCTTGCATCACGGCGCCCAGGTCCGGCGTGCCGGCCTCGTGCAGGTGCGTGGACAGGCCGACGTCCCGGTTGTCGAACACGACCAGCTGGTGGCCGGCCTCCACCAGCGCGCGGCAGAAGGCCGGATCCCATTGGATGCGCTGGGTCCCGAGGCCCCGGAGCAGGACGAGGGGGCGGCCTTCGGGCCGGCCGTGGACTTCGTAGTCGAGCTCGACGTCGGCGAGGATGGCGCGCGGCATCGAGGCAGGTTGGCACAGCTCACATTCCCGGCGCCGCCCGGATTCTCGCCACCCGGAGCGGTACACTCACGGACCCGGCTTGCCGGGCGGAGGACCCCTGATGAGATGGAAGCGAGGCGGCGGCCGAAGCCGAAACCTGGAGGATCGAAGGGGCGAGCGGCCCCGGGGCGGCGGGATGCGCATCCCCCTGCCCCGCGGAGGCGGGCTACCCCTGGGCGGACGCAAGATGGGCCTCGGCACGATCGTCGTGCTGGTGCTGCTGATGTTCGTGATGCGCAGCAACCCCGATCTCATGATGGGAGGTGGGCCCGGCAGCGTGCAGGTGCCGGGTGGCGCGGGATTCCCCGGTGCGGGCCCGGACGTCACCGCCGGCCCGAGGGGGAGCGCCGGGGAGGAGGAGGCCGTCGAGTTCGTGTCCTTCGTCCTCGACGACCTGAACGAGACCTGGACCCGCATCGTACCCGCCTATCGCGAGACCCGGCTCGTCCTCTTCCGTGGCGCGGTGCGCTCGGGCTGCGGTGTCGCCCAGAGCGCGATGGGCCCCTTCTACTGCCCGGCCGACCAGAAGGTCTACATCGACCTGGGCTTCTACGCCGAGCTGAAGCGGCGCTTCGGCGCGCCGGGCGACTTCGCCCAGGCCTACGTGCTGGCCCACGAGGTCGGGCACCACATCCAGACCCTCAGCGGGCTCGAGCGGCGGGTGCGAAGCGCTCAGCAGCAGAACCCGCGCCAGGCGAACCAGATCCAGGTGCGCATGGAGCTCCAGGCCGATTGTCTGGCGGGTGTGTGGGGACACTCGACGGCCCGGCGCAACATCCTGGAGGAGGGCGACGTCGAGGAGGCGATGCGGGCGGCAGCCGCGATCGGCGACGATCGCATCCAGGAGATGACGACGGGGCAGGTGCGCCCGGAGGGCTTCACACACGGCTCGTCGGAGCAACGCATGCGTTGGTTCCGGCGCGGCTTCGAGAGCGGCGACCCCAACGCCTGCGCAACCTTCGATGAGTGAGATCGCCGCGATCAAGCAGGAGCTGGTCGCGACGGCCCGTGCGCTGCTCCAGGAAGGCCTGGTCGAGGGAACTTCGGGCAACCTCTCGGCGCGGCTCCCCGACGGCAACGTCGTGATGAGTCCGTCGTCCCTCGAGTACGACGTGATGACGCCGGACGACCTCGTCGCGATCGACCTCGAGGGCAAGGTGCTGCACGGCGAGCGGGCGCCCACCAGCGAGAAGGCACTCCACCTGGCCTGCCTGCGCGACCACGAGGACATCGGCGCGGTGATCCACTCCCACGCCAAGTACGCGACGATGTTCGCCGTGACCCACCAGCCGATCCCCTGCGTGATCGAGGAGTTCGACATCTACGTCGGCGGCGAGGTGCCGGTGGCCGATTATCGGCTCACCGGCTCCGGTGAGCTGGGCGACGAGGTCGCACGCCACGTCGGTGAGCGCGGCGCCGTCCTCATGGCCAACCACGGCCTCCTCACCGTCGGCAAGGACCTGAAGCAGGCCCACAAGGTCGCGGCCCTCGTCGAGCGCACCGCCGAGATCATCTGGGGCGCCCGCGCCCTGGGACCCCTCGTCCCCCTCCCCCAGGAAACCGTCGACCGCTTCGCCCCCCTCTACAAGCTCATGCGCCAACGTTGAGATAAGGGCCGGTTCCGTTTGTCAAGTTGCTCCCTTTTGGGGAGCAACTTGACAAACGGAACCGGCCCTTGTCTTAACATCCGAGCTGGCTGGCGAGGCGGAAGAGGGTGGCTTCGGCGCCGTAGGCGGCGACGAGCTGGATGCCGATGGGGAGACCTTCGGCGGTCTCGTGGAGGGGCAGGGAGAGGGCGGGCTGGCCGGTGACGTCGAAGGGCATGGTGAAGGCGGTGAAGCCGCCGAGGCGGCCGAGCAGCTCGCCGGGCTCGACGTCGGGGGCGAGATGGCCGAGGCGCGGCGGCGGGGCGGGGCTCGTCGGGGTGAGCAGGACGTCGAGGCCGTGGGCCCAGGGCTGCTGGGCCTCGCGGGCCCAGGCGTAGGCCCGCTCCTCGGCGGCGACGTACGCGGTGGCGGTCATCGTGCGGCCCTGGGCGGCCAACAGGGCGTTCAGCGGCTCCACGTCCTCGTCGCGAACGGGCTCGCCGAGGCGCTCCGACCAGCGCTCCAGGTCCCGGGCGATTCCCGCGGCGACCCAGGGGCCGAACTCCATGCGGCCTCCGCCGGGCATCGGCACCGCGTCCACCGCGTGGCCCAGCTCGGCGAGCTGAGCCGCCGTCGCCTCCACCGCGCTCCGGACCTCGGCATTCACCCCCACCACGGGTGACGACGTCACCACGCCGATGCGCAGGCGGCCCGGCTCCACAGACGCCTCCTGTGCAAAGGGACGCGCCGGCGGAGGCGCCGTGTAGGGATCGCCGCAGGCCGCACCGGCGATGGCGTCGAGCACCGCCGCCGAATCCCGGACGCTCCGCGTCACCACGTGCTCGTGGGTGAGGGGGCCCCAGTACTCGCCGAGCTCCGGGCCGAGGCTGCTCCGCGCGCGCGTCGGCTTGAGCCCGACCAGGCCGCAGAAGCTCGCAGGGATGCGGATCGAGCCGCCCATGTCGTTGGCGTGGGCCGCCGCCACGAAGCCGGCGGCGACGGCGGCTGCCGAGCCGCCGCTCGAGCCCCCGGGCGAGTGCTCGGGGCTCCTCGGATTGCGGGTCGCCCCGTAGGCCAGGGGCTCCGTCGTCACGGACATCGCCAGCTCCGGCGTGTTCGTCTTGCCGACGAAGACGAAGCCGGCCGCGCGGAACCGGCGCGCCAGCTCGGTATCGGTCTTCGCCACGTAGCCCCGCTCCTTCACGAAGCGCATGCCCGCGTGGAACGGATCGCCCGCCGTGTGGCAGACCGCGTCCTTCACCAGGAACGGGACACCGCGGAAGGGCCCGTCGGGCAGCGCCGGGTCGACGGCAGCGGCCGTCGCCTTCTCGTCCAGGAAGTGGATCACGGCGTTCAGTTCGGGATTGCGCGCCTCGATGCGCGCGATCGACGCCTCGACCAGCTCCAGGGGCGTCACGTCCCCGTTGCTGACGTGGGCCGCCTGGGCGGTGGCGTCCAGGTCCAGCAGCTCGTCGGTCATGAGCCCTCCCGCGACACAGCGTATCATTCCGCCGTGCCCGGCCCGCCGACCTTCCCCGCCTTCCGCCCGCGCGCTCCCTGGTGGGGCGCGGATCTCCAGACGCTCCGCAACTTCCTCCGCCCGCCGCCGCCTCATCGGGCCGCCGCCGCCCGAGAGCGCCTTCGCCTACCGATGGCCGACGGCAGCGGCGACCGGCTCGCCGCCCTCCTCAAGCAACCCCCCGAGCCTACGGCAGACGCTCCCCTCGTCGTCCTGATCCATGGGCTGTCCGGCGACGAGACCAGCTCCTACGTCGAGGCGAGCTCGGCCCACCTGCTCGGCCTGGGCTTTCCGGCGCTCCGCCTGAACCTGCGCGGCGCGGGCCCGTCCCGCACGACCTGCCGCCTCCAGTACCATGCGGGCCGCAGCGAAGACTTGCGCGACGCACTGCGGGCGTTGCCGGAAGCCTGGGTGCGAAACGGCCTCTGTCTCGTCGGCTACTCCCTGGGCGGCAACATGCTGCTCAAGTTCCTCGCCGAGTTCGGCGGCGTCCTTCCGGTGCGCCGCGCGGCCTCGGTCTCCGCTCCGATCGACCTCGCCGCCGCGTCCGCGCGCTTCCTCGACGCCCGCAACCGCATCTACCACCTCCACCTGCTACGGCGCATGAAGCAGGAGAGCCTCGGCGAGGGCGCCGTCGTGAGCGAAGACGAGGCGCGCGCGATCCGGGCAGCGAGCAGCATCCTCGAGTTCGACGAGCGGGTCGTCGCGCCTCGCAACGGCTTCTCCGACGCTGCCGCCTACTATGCGGCCTGTCACGCCCGCCAGTTCCTCGGCGCCATCCGCGTCCCGACCCTCGTGGTCCACGCCCTGGACGATCCCTGGATCCCGGCGGACGCCTACCGCTCCTTCGCCTGGGCCGACAATCCCGACCTCGTGCCCCTTCTGCCCCGGGGCGGAGGCCACGTGGGCTTCCACGGAGCGGACTCGCGGGTGCCCTGGCACGACCACTGCCTCGGTGCCTGGCTCTCCTCGGGCTAGGTCGCCGACCGGCAGGAGCGGAGCCAAGGCCCCGCGAGGCCGGGGCAATCTCTTGGGACGTCCGGCATGCCAAGGGAATGCAGCGCCATGATAGAATGGGGTTCGCTTTCCGACCGTTCAGGAGCCGACGGGTGCATCGGACCGGCTCCAGGAGGTTCCCATGGCCATGCGTACGCCCACCGTCCGCCGCGGATCCTGGCTGCTCTTCGCCCTGCTGCTCGCCAGCCTGGTCGCCCTGCCGGGCGCCCAGTGCGGCCACGGCAACAACAGAGAGCTCCCGGGGAGCCAGCTCTTCGCGAGCCCGCAGACCGAGCCGATCACGATCTCCGCCGACGGCGCGTGGCTCTACGTCGCCCACACGGTGGCCGGCACGGTCCTGGCGATCGAGACCGCCACCGGGAACATCACGACCGTCCGCGTCGGCCTCGAGCCGGTGAGCGTCGAGCTTCGGCCGGACGGCAGCGAGCTCTGGGTCGCGAACCACGTGTCGGACACGGTCACGGTGATCGACGCGGACGACCAGAGCGCGACCTTCCTCGAGGTCCAGGGCACCATCCAGGATCTCGGCACGGACCTGGTCACGAACTTCGACGAGCCCGCCGACATCGCCTTCGCGAGCGACGCCAAGGCCTACGTGTCCCTCTCCTCGACCAACCGGATCGCCGTGGTGGACGTGGCCAGCCGCACGGTGACCGGACACATCGACATCAGCGCCCAGGAGCCGCGGGCGATCGCCGTCCGGAACGGCCTGCTCTTCGTCGCCGCCTTCGAATCGGGCAACCAGACCGAGATCTCCGTCTGCGCCCAGCTCTTCGGGACGGGCGGCGTGGGCGATCAGTGCAGCTTGGGCCTGCTCGACCTGGTCACCTTCGTGACGGAGCCGAACGTGCCCGGCGCCACGAAGAACATCGTGGTGGACACGGACGTCCCGGATCGCGACCTCTTCGTCTTCGACGCCACGAACGAGGCCCCGGTGGACGTGGCGACCGGCCTCGGCACCCTCCACTACGGCATCGCGGTGGACTCCTCCGGACGCGCCTTCCTCACTCACACCGAGGCGCGAAACGCGGAGAACGGCGACCACGGTGACAACCTCGTCGACCTGGACAACCGCATCTTCCTGAACCGGATCACCCGACTCACCTGCACCGCCGGTGGCTGCGGCAGCGCCTCGATCTTCGACCTGGAGCCGGCGCCGCCGGCGGCGATCCCGGCCGGCGACGAGCTGGCGACGCCTTACGGCGTTCGGATCAGCGACGACGACGCTACCGTGGTAGCGACCGCCGCGGGAACGAGCCGGCTGTTCACCCTCGACGCCTCGAGCGGCGCGGTGCTGGGCATCCTCGATCTCGGCTCCGGGCCGGCCTTTGGCCAGCAGATCCCCCGCGGCGTTGCCCTGGTGTCCGACGGCACGACCGGCGCCCCGCAGACCGCCTACGTGCTGAACAGCATGGACAGCTCGGTCACGGTCGTGGACGTGACGAATCCGGCGCTTCCGTCCCAAACGAACCAGTGGAGCTTCGCGGCAGCGGACCCCACCGCGGACGACGTGCGCCGCGGGCGCATCGCCTTCATGAACGCCTTCGCCTCTGACAGCGGGACCTTCTCCTGCGAGAGCTGCCACCCAGACGGCAACACCGACCAGCTTCTCTGGCGGATCGGCGGTGCCTGCTTCTTCGGCGCCTGCTCGGGAGACGACGAGCCGCGCACCACCATGCCGGTCCGCGGCCTCCGCAACACGCTCCCCCTGCACTGGGACGGCACCCTCGGCGACCCGATCGGCGGGCCCGACGGCTCGACCAGCAGCTCCGGGAGCAATCCGGCGGACTGCACGGACGAAGCCAGCTGCTTCCGGCATCTGGTCGACGCGAGCCTCTCCGGCGTGATGTGCGACCAGTCCGCCGGCTGCCCGAGCGGCGGCCCGCTGACGAGCCAGGAGCGCGACGACATGGCCGCCTTCCTGGCCAGCGTGAGCTACCCGCCCGCCCGCGGCCGGCCGGTCGACGACGTCGTGTCCGCCCAGGCCGTCGACGGCTTCGCGGACTTCTTCGTCGACCAGGGCGGCCAGGCCGATCCCAACACCTGCGCCGACTCCGACGCCGGCTGCCACGAGCTGCCGCTCGGAACCAGCACCAACTCCTCGACCCTCGAGGCCTTCGACGCACCCACCATGCGCGGGATGACGGACCGCTGGCTGCAGTTCTCGATGGGCATGTCGAACGCCGAGGAGATCCTGGTATTCAACAACTCGCCGATCAACCTGCTCGGCATCGGCACCTCCCCCGGCCTCGAGCCCTCCATCCAGTGGGACCCGGCCGGCAAGGGCTTCGACGAGATCACCACCTTCGGGGCGGCCTTCGCCGTCTTCGACCCGGTCTACAACGTGCGGCCGATCGACATGTTCCAGATGTTCGAGGAGGCCAGCACCGGGCTCTCCGGTGCGGTGGGCCGCCAGGTCCAGCTGAACGCGGCGACCACCACGGGCGGCGCGCTGGCGGCGACCGACGCGCTGCTGACGGCCCTGGAGCAGGCGGACGCGGAGGGCCGGGTGAACCTGCGGGCCTACGGAACCCGCAACGGGTCGGCCACGGATCTCGAGTACACGGCGCAGGCCGCCCTCTACCAGTCCGGCCTCGGCACCCTGGACCACGCGACCCTCCTGGCGGAGGCCCAGGCGGGCACGCTGAACGTGACCGCCACCGGCTTCCTGCGCGGTGGCATGTCCGCCGACGGCTCGCGCCAGCCTCTCCTGGCCACCGACGGCACGGGCGACGGCGCCACCGGCGATCCGCCCCTGCCCCACTACCCGGCCGGCACCCCTTCGGATCCCCCGGCGATCACGGTGGACGGCATCGACGTGTCCGAGACGGCGTCGATCTTCGTGGACGGCGTCCCCGCCGCGGGCACGCTCACCTGCAGCGCGGGGGCGACCAGCGGCGTCTGCAACGCGGGAGACGTGAGCATCGACCTGGACGTCCTGCCCTCGAACGGCCTGCACCTCCTCCAGGTGCAGAACCCGAAGGGACTCCAGAGCAACGAGCTGCCCCTCTGCGTCGGCAACGCGAGCGGCTGCGACTAGGCCCGGACAGCATCGCGACGCCGGCTGCGACTAGGCCCGGACGGCATCGGCGGCGCCGCCGTCGATCGGGACGTTCGCCGCGTTGACGTAGGCGGCGCGCTCGCTGCACAGGAAGGCGACCAGGGCGCCCACGTCCTCGGGCCCGCCCACGCGTCCGGTCGGGTTCGGCATGAACTCCTCGAGGATCACCTGTTCCACCGAAGCCCGGTCCGTGGACAGGCCGCGCTCTCGGGCGCGGTCGGCGAAGCGCTCGAGCACCTCGTCGGTGGCGAGGATGCCGGGGCTCACCAGGTTCACGGTGATGCCGCTGCCCGCGAGCTCCTTCGCCAGGCTGAGGGTCAGTGCGGGCAGGGTCGACTTCGCCGCGTAGTAGTGGGGCATCCGGGACTTCGGGCGAACGGTCCCCACGGTGCCGACGAAGATCACCCGTCCGAAGCCGCGCTCGCGCATCCCCGGCACGAGCCGCTGCACGAGGCGCACGCCGGAGAGCACGTTCTTCTCGTACTGGTCGATCCAGTCCGCCGGCTCGCTGCGCCAGCTGCCGCCCTCGGCGACGCCGTAGTTGTTCACGAGCAGATCCACGGCGCCCACATCCTCGGCGATGGCGTTCGCGCCCGCATCGGTGCGCATGTCGCCGGCCACGGCGCGAGCATCGCCACCGGCCCCGCGGATCGCCGCAACCACTGCCTCCGCCGGCGCCTCCTCGAACCCGTGAACCCACACCCGGGCGCCTTCGGCCGCGAGCACCCGCGCGATCCCCGCACCGGTGCCGCGGTAGCTGCCCGTGACCAACGCCACCCGTCCTTCGAGCCCCAGGTCCATGGCTCCCCCTACGGTGTGAGCACCACCTTGAGGACGTCTTCCTCCCGGGCGGCGAAGATCTCGTAGCCCTTCACGCCGTCGGCGAGGGACATGCGGTGGGTGATGATCTCGGTGGGGTCGAGGCGCCCCTGCTCGATCAGCGGCATCAGGCTGCCCACGTGGTTCTGGGGCATGACGATGCCCGCGCGAAAGGTCAGGTTCTTCGCCATCACGCCGCTCATGATCGGGATCGGCACCTCGTTGGCGGTGATCACGCCGATCACCGAGACGCGGCCGCCGGGACGCACCACGTCGATCGCGTCGCGAACGAGCTCCGGGACGCCGATCGCCTCGACGGCGCAGTCGGCGCCCTCGCCGCGGGTCAGCTCCATCACCCGCTCCCGGAGGTCCTCGACGCCCGGGTCGAGGGCGATGCAGCCGCACTCGCGGGCGCGCTCCAGCCGGTCGCGGTTGAGATCGACGGCGATCACCTGGGCGGCACCGCGGATCTGGGAGGCGCGCTGGGCGAAGGTGCCGACCGGGCCACAGCCGAAGACGACGACGGTGTCGCCCGGGCCCACCTCGGCCAGCTCGGCGCCCATCGTTCCGGTGGGAAGGATGTCGGTCAGGAAGAGCGCCTGCTCCAGGGCGAGGCCCTCCGGCACCTTGAAGAGGTTGGTATCGGCGAAGGGCACCCGCGCGCCTTCGGCCTGGCCGCCGGGCAGCAGCGGGTTGCCGAACACGTTCGTGTAGGCACCCGCGGCTGCGAGGCTCCGGCAGCCGCTGTAGAGCTGTCGCTGGCAGAAGCTGCAGTGCCCGCAGCCTGCGGTGCACGACACCACGACCCGGTCGCCGGGCTGGAAGCGACCGACCGCGCTGCCCACGGCCTCGACCACACCACCGAACTCGTGGCCCAGCGTGAAGCCGGTGACGGGCAGCGGATCGCCGTGCCACAGGTGCAGGTCCGAGCCGCAGATGGCCGTCTTCTCGATCCGGACGACGGCGTCGTGCTCGTGCTGGATCCCGGGATCCGGCACGTCGTCGACGCGGAAGTCCTCCTTGCCGTGGTAGACGATGCCCTTCACGTGCTTCCTCCCGGTGGCGGCGGACGGCAGGGTAGCCCGAATTTGCGTACTCTCCGGCCCCATGCCCGAGCCCCTCCCCCCGCGAACCCCGGTCCTGGTCGGCGTGGCGCAGCTCGAGCAGCGCACCGACGACTTCGAGAACGCGAGCGAGCCCCTCGAGCTGATGGTGGAGGCGGTTCGCGCGGCGGCCGAGGACGCCGGCTGCGGCAAGCTGCTGGAGCGCGCCGACGCGGTGAGGGTGATCCGGGGCGTCTGGCGCTACGGAGACCCGGGGCGGGCGGTCGCCCAGCGCGTCGGATGCCCGGGCTCGCGCACGGCCATCACTCCTTTCGGCGGCAACTTCGTCCAGACGACCCTGAACCGCACCGCCCTCGACATCCAGGCCGGGCGCGTCGACGTGGCCATCCTCACCGGCGCCGAGTGCGGCAAGCGCTACGCGCTGGCCAAGAAGGCCGGCGTGAAGCTCGGCTGGGCCGCCGCGCCGGGCGAGCCCGACGAGCAGATCGGCAAGGACCTGCCGATGGTCCACGACGCGGAGCTCGCCCGCGGCATCCGCGCGCCCATCCAGATGTACCCGATCTTCGAGAACGCGCTCCGCCACGCCCGGGGCGAGGGCGTGGAGGAGCACACCCGGCGGGTCTCGGAGCTCTGGGCCGGCTTCAACGCCGTCGCGACCCGCAATCCCCACGCGTGGATCCGCGAGGCGCTCTCCGCCGAGGAGATCCGCACCCCTTCGGCGACCAACCGGATGATCGGCTTCCCCTACCCGAAGCTGATGAACTCGAACAGCCGCGTGGACCAGGCCGCCGCGCTGATCCTCTGCTCCCTCGAGACGGCGCGCAGCCTCGGCATCGCCGAGGACCGCTTCGTCTTCCCCTGGGTCGGCACCGACGCCCACGACACCCCGGCGGTCTCGAACCGCCACGAACTCCACCGCTCGCCGGCCATCCGGCTCGCCGGCGGGCGCGCTCTCGAGCTGGCCGGCCTGGAGGTGGACGACCTCGACCACGTCGACGTGTACAGCTGCTTCCCCTCGGCGGTCCAGGTCTCGGCCGGCGAGATCGGGCTGCCCCTGGACCGCCCGCTCACGGTGACCGGCGGCCTCACCTTCGGCGGCGGTCCGATGAACAACTACGTGATGCACGGCATCGCGAGGATGGCGGAGGTGCTGCGGGAATCGCCCGGCGCCCGGGGGCTCTGCACGGGCAACGGCGGCTACCTCACCAAGCACGCCTTCGGCGTCTACTCGACCGAGCCCCCCGCCGAGCCCTACCGGCACGAGGACCTCCAGCCCGAGGTCGACGCGCTGCCCGGCCGTGAGGCCGTGGTGGACTGGGACGGCGAAGCCACCATCGAGGGCTACACCGTGATGTTCGACGGCGAAGGAGCCGCCGTCGGCCACACCGCCTGCCGACTCGCCGACGGGCGCCGCACCTGGGCCAACATCGACGATCGCGACACCGCGGCGGCGATGACGCGGGAGGAGTTCTGCGGACGAACGGGACGGATCGACGGCGCCGGCCGTCTGACCGTCACCGGCTAGAGGAGACGACATGGAGCTGGGTCCGCTCGGCGTCTGGTACTTCACGGAAACGATGACCTCGCCCCAGGCGGCGGACTTTGCGGGGCGGCTCGAGAGCCTGGGCTACGCGGCCCTGTGGATCCCGGAGACGATGGGCCGCAACCCCTTCGCCCACGCCGCCTATCTCTTCACCCAGACCGAGCGTCTCGTCGTGGCCACGGGCATCGCCAACATCTACCACCGGCACCCGGGCATGACGAAGCAGTCCCAGATGACGCTGGCCGAGCAGTCCGGCGGGCGCTTCCTGCTGGGCATCGGCGTGTCCCACGCGCCGCTGGTGAGCGGCGCCCGGGGCCTCGAGTACGGCAAGCCCGTCGCGACCATGCGCACCTACCTGGAGGGCATGGAAGCCTCGCCCTACAGCGCGGTACCGCCGGCGGAGACACCCAAGACCGTGCTGGCGGCCCTCGGCCCGAAGATGCTCGCCCTCTCGGCGGAGAAGGCCGACGGCGCCCACCCGTACTGGACCACGCCGGAGCACACCGCCCAGGCCCGGGAAATCCTCGGGCCGGACAAGCTGCTCTGCGTCGAGCAGAAGATCTGCCTGGAGACCGACCCGTCGAAGGCGCGGGAGGCCGGACGGGCCGCCCTTGCCATGTACGCCGGCCTGCCCAACTACGCGAACAACTGGAAGCGCCTGGGCTTCAGCGACGACGACATCGCGAACGGCGGGAGCGACAAGCTGATCGACGGCCTCGTCGCATGGGGCGACGAGAAGGCAATCGCCGACCGCGTGCAGGCCCACCGCGACGCGGGCGCCGACCACGTCTGCATCCAGCCGCTCAAGGCCGGCGGCGGAGTGGGCGAGGTGGACTGGAACGCTCTCGAGGTCCTCGCGCCGCGGTGATCGTGGTCGGGCTCACGGGAGGCCTCGCTTCGGGCAAGTCGACGGTGGCGCGCCTGCTCGCGGCGCGCGGAGCCCGGGTGATCGACGCGGACGTGCTCGGGCACCGAGCCTACGAGCCGGGCACCGACGCCCACGTCGCCGTGGCCGAGGCCTTCGGTGCCGACGTGGTGGGCGACGGCGGCCGCATCGACCGCAAGGCCCTCGGCGCCAAGGTGTTCGGCCGGCCGGAGGAGCTCGACCGCCTGACTGGCATCGTGTGGCCGGAGATCCGCCGGCTGGCCCGGGAGGAGATGGGCCGGCTCGGCGCCGAGGATCCGAATGCGGTCGTCGTGCTGGAGGCGGCGGTGCTGCTGGAAGCGGGCTGGGAGGATCTGGTCGATGAGATCTGGGTCGTGCGGGTGGACCGCGAGACCGCCGTCGCTCGCGCGGTTGCCCGCGGCGGCCTCGACGCGGACGCGGCAGCCGCCCGCATCGACGCCCAGCTCGGCGACGGCGAGCGCGGCGCCCGGGCCGACGTGGTCATCGACAACGACGGTGACGAGGCGCTCCTCGAGACCCGGGTCGACCAGGCCTGGCAGGCGCTCCGGGAGCGCGCCGCGTGATCCTCGACCTCCACAGCCATTCGATCGCCTCGGACGACGGCCGCGCCAAGGTCGAGAACTACTGCCAGTGGATCCGCAAGAAGGAGGTGCCCATCGACGGGTTCGTCCTGACCGAGCACAGGCAATTCGATTTCGCGTCGGACTACGCTCCGCTGGCGGCGGAGTTCGACCTGACCATCCTCAAGGGCAGCGAGGTCGAGACGGACTACGGCCACGTGCTGGTCTTCGGCGTCACACCGGAGCTGGTGGACGCCTTCGACTTCGCGGCCATCCGGCTCCCGCTCTCGCAGGTGCTCGGAGCGGCCGACCGTCACGGGGCGGTCGCCGTGCCCTGCCATCCGGGTCGCACCCGCGTCGGCATGTGCGCCCACGTGGAAGAGCGGGGCGCCGTCCCGGGCGTGCGCATCGTCGAGATCTACAACGGCGGAAGCCGCGGAAGCGAGGACGAGGCCGCTCTCGCCCTCGCCGAGCAGCAGGGCTACCTGGGCATCGGCGGCAGCGACGCCCACATCGTGAGCCACATCGGCCGCTGCGCCACCGGCTTCCCGGCCCCGGTGGACGACGAGGCCGCCCTGGTGGAAGCTCTCCGCGCGGGAGACTTCGAGGCGATCACGTGGAAATCGACGAGCTGAAGCGCGACTGGCTGAACCAGGACTTCGACGAGCGGGAGTTCGAGGTGAGGGCGAAGGAGATGGTGAGCTTCGCCGCCGCGGCGGGCGAGACCGCGCCCCGCTTCCTCGACCCGGACGATCCCGACTTCCAGGCGCCGCCCACCTTCTCGGCTCGCTTCCACGGCCGAAGGCTCCTGCCCGAAGAGTTCCCGCAGATCGGCTTGCCCCTGGACGCCGGCAAGGCCGTGCTTCCGAGGCGGCCGCTCCGGGCCGGTGCCCGCCTCGTCGGCCGGAGCCACCTCCACGACATCTACGAGAAGACCGGCCGCTCCGGCCGCATGATCTTCCTGGTGAGTCGCATGGAGCTCTACGAGGGCGAGGCGCTGGTGTCGATCGTCGATTCGCGCATGGTGATCCGGGAGCGGCCGACCGAATGAGCGCCCTCTCCTTCTCCGACGTCGAGTTCGGTGAGGAGCTGCCCGGCTTCGCGCCGGACACGAGCCTCGCCAATGTCACGAAGTTCGCCCGGGCGGCCGCCATGCCCGCCGGCCGCTTCACCGACCACGAGGAGGCCCGCAAGGAGGGCCTGCCCGGCGCCATCGTCCCCGGCATCATGAGCCAGGCGATCCTCGCCGCCCTGATCCACCGCTGGGCGCCGAACGCGGAGGTCGAGAAGATCGACACCGTCTTCCGGGCTCCGGTGATGGTGGACCAGTCGCACACGGTCACGGGCGTGGTCACCGATCTGGACGAGGACGAGCGCCGCATCGAGATCGACCTCACCCTTCAGAACGAGGCGGGGGAGACGCGCGTGATGGGGACGGCGACGATTCGGCTGCCCTAGCGAACGGAGCGGCGAATGAACGACAGGACGACCGGTGACGTTCGCTGGAGCCTCTGGGCGGTCGGTATCATCGCAGTGGTCTGGAATGCGATGGGATGCATCAACTTCCTGTCGCAGATGGACGCCGAGGCGGTGGCGGCGATGCCCGAGGCGTATCGCACCCTCGTGGAGGGTCGACCCGCTTGGGCCACGGTGGCCTTTGCCGTCGCGGTCTTCGGCGGCGTGGCGGGCGGCGTGCTCCTGCTGCTGAAGAGCTCGGCGGCCTACCCGGTGTTCGTCGCGTCGCTGCTGGGCGCTGTCGGGGCGCAGCTGCCCCTCCTCGGCATGGCCGACTTCCCCGTCGACGCCGTGGTCGGCGGCCTGATGCAGGTTGTGGTGGGAGCCTTCCTCGTCGGGTACTCGCGACACCGCGCCCGGGGATCCGGCTCCTAGCCGAGCTTCGGCAGCACCTCCGCCGCCAGCATCTCCATGGACTCGAACACGTGCTCCTGGGGCAGCGTTCCGTGGTCGACGTGGAAGAGCTGACGATCGAGACCGACGGCCTCCCGGAAGCCTGCCAGGCGATCCAGCACCTGCTGGGGGCTGCCCGCGACGGCGGGGCCGGTCGTGATCGACGCGTCGAAGTCCGCCGGCGCGATGCGCGGCGGCTCGGCGCCGGGCGGCAGCACGGGAGCCAGGCCCCAGGGGAGGAGCGACTGGCCGACCCACTCGAAGTAGGCGAGGTGCCGGGGAGCGAAGCGCTCGCGGACGGTATCGAGGTCCTTCGCACAGTGGGTGTGGGAGAGGGCGCCGACCAGGGGGCCTCCGTGGCCACGATCCCGGAAGCGCTCGCGGTACTGCTCGACCATCGGGGCGAAGTGGGGCGGGGGCATGATCACGCTGGGCAGCATGATCGGAAGGCCCAGCTCCGCGGCGAGGAGGACCGACTCCTCGGTGAAGCCGCCGCCGACCCAGAGCGGAGGATGGGGCTGCTGCGCCGGGCGCGGCTGCGCCGTGAAGCCCTCGAGGGGGCTGCGCAGCTCGCCCTGCCAGTGCACGTCCTCCTCGCTCCACAGGCGGAGGACCAGCTCGATCTTCTCCGCGAAGAGCGCTCGGGACTGCGCGTAGTCATAGCCGAGATCGCCGTAGGTGCGGGCGAGGATGCCGCGGGAGACAATCACTTCGGCGCGACCGTTCGAGAGCACGTCGACGGTGGCGTAGTCCTCGGCGAACTTCACCGGGTCGTGCACGGGGAGGAGCGCCGTCGCCGTGCTCAGCAGGATGCGTTCGGTGCGCATGGCCGCCGCGCCGAGGACGACGGACGGAGTAGAGGTGATGTAGTCGCAGCCGTGGTGCTCGCCGACGTGGAAGGAATCGAAGCCCAACGCTTCGGCCTTCTCTGCCAGCTCGATCACCTCCCGGTGGTGCTCCACGGCCGTCCGCAGCCGTCCGGTGAGGGGATCGGGGCGGTTGTCCCCGAGCGAGATGATCCCGAACCTCATTGGGCCCTCCGTCGGACGAGGAGTCTACACCGCGGGCTCGCCTGGCCGCTGGGAACGTGCGACGGTGTGGACATGGATCGCGAAACCCTGATCGAGCGTGCCCGTGCCCTCGTTCCCGTCCTCGCCGAACGTGCCCAGCACTGCGAGGAGCTGCGGCGCCTCCCCGACGAGAGCGTGCGCGACTTCGAGGAAGCGGGCTTCTATCGCATCCTCCAGCCCGCCAAGTACGGCGGCTATGAGCTGCCGCCGATGGCGCTCTTCGAAGTCGTCATCGAGTTGGCCCGCGGTTGCCCGTCGAGCGCCTGGTGCCTCGGGCTCGTGGCGCTCCACAACTGGGAGGTCGGGCTGCTCGATCCCCGGGCGGCGGAAGATCTCTGGGGCCAGGACCCGAACGCCCGCTACTCGTCTTCCTACGCCGCCATGGGCCAGGTGGAGATGGTGGACGGCGGCTACCGGCTCTCGGGGCGCTGGGCCTTCTCGAGCGGCTGCGACCACTGCGGCTGGGTGATGGTCGGCGCCTCCGGCGCCGAGCGGAACGGCATGCCGGACCCGATCTCCCTGCTCGTCCCGCGGCCGGACTACGAGATCGTCGATACCTGGCACGTGGCCGGGCTGAAGGGCACCGGCAGCAAGGACATCGCCATCGGGGACGCCTTCGTCCCGGACTACCGGGTCCACCACCTGGCCGACAGCTTCGTGATGAACGATCCGGGCCGCGAGACCTTCACGGCACGGAGCTACCAGTACCCCTTCGGCATCGTGTTCGGGATGTGCCTCACCTCGGTGACCGTGGGGATCGCCGAGGCGGCCCACGACGCCTGCGCGGAGCTCCTGGGCCGCCGGCTCAATGCCCTCGACGGGACGCCGGTCGCGGAGGATCCCCTGAACCGCAAGCGGCTCGCCGAGACCCACGCCCGGCTCGCGGGCAATCGCCTGCGCTTCGACCAGACCTTCGAGCGCATGGACGCCCACCTCGACCGGGGCGAGCCGATTCCCATCGCCCTGCGCGCCGAGCTGCACTGGAACCTGCAGGAGATCGCCCAGAGCAACGCGGAGCTGGTGACCACCTGCTTCAAGCTCTCCGGCGGCGGCGGCCTCCGCCTCGACAGCCCGATGCAGCGCTACTGGCGCGACGTCCACGCCGCGACCCAGCACGCCTTCCTCAACGCGGACAAGGGGGCCGTGAACTTCGGCGGCGTGCAGGTGGGCGCCGAGAACCAGTTCTTCGTTCTCTAGCTCGGTGAGAGGCCGCAGGCCTCCTCGCTCCACGCCCATAGCCGCGCCGCGAGCGCTTCGTCCCGGGCGTCCGCCGAGGGCGTCGACTCCTTCGTCTCCTTCCAGTAGCGGCCGCTGGCCTCCGCCAGCTCCGGATCTGCGGCGAGCATCACCGGCCCCCTGGCGCCCTCCTCGACGCCCTTGAACATCAGGCCCACGGCCTTGCGCGCGATCCAGGGCAGGTCGCGGGTGATGTCGGTGGCGATGCCGCCGGGATGGACCGCGTTGGAGGTGACGCCGCTCCCCTCGAGGCGCCGGGCCAGCTCGTTCGAGAACAGCAGGTTTCCGAGCTTGCTCTGGTTGTAGGCGGCGCTGGCCTTGTAGGGCCTCTCACCGCGGAAGCTCTCGAAGTCGATGCTGCCCTTGGCATGGAGCATCGAGGTGAGATGGACGATGCGGACTGGGGCGCTGGCCCGAAGCTTGTCGAGCAGGAGCCGCGTGAGCAGGTAGGGCCCCAGGTAGTTCACGCCCCACTGGGACTCGAAGCCGTCCTCGGTCAGGACGCGCTTCTGGGGGAAGATGCCGGCGTTGTTCACGAGCACGTCGATGCGCGGGAGATCGGCACCGGCCTTGTCCGCGAAGGCGCGGACCCCGGCCAGGGAGGCGAGATCCAGCTCGCGGACCTCGAGCTGGCCACGGCCGCCGGTCTCCGCCTCGATCTCCGCCCGCGCCGCTTCCCCGCGCGAGGCGCTGCGGCACGCCATCACGACCCGCGCGCCGCGCTTCGCCAGCTCGAGGGTGGTCTGCTTGCCGATCCCCGTGTTGGCGCCAGTGAGCACCACGACCTTGCCGTCCATCACAGGTTCTCCCTGTAGTCGGCCTCGATGCCCTCGTCGATGGCCTTCGCGGCCTCCTCGTCGGCACCGAGCCTTCGGGCGAACATCTCGCCGAAGGAGATCCGCTTCCGCTCGGGCCAGCTGTCGGCCTTCCACAGCTTCGAGCGGATGAAGGCCTTCGCGCAGTGAAAGAAGCACTCGTCGACCCGGACGCGGATGGCCAGCACGGCCGGCTTGCCGCGAGCGGCGAGCCGCTCGAGGAGCGCGGGCTCCCGGGTCAGCTCGGCGGTGCCGTTCACCCGCAGCGTCTCCGGCGTTCCCGGGATCAGGAAGAGGAGACCCACCCGGGGGTTGGCCAGCAGGTTCAGGTGACCGTAGGCGAGCTTGTTCCCCGGCCGGTCGGGGATGACGAGGGTCTTCTCGTCGAGGACGCGCACGAAGCCTGCCGCATCGCCCTTGGGCGAGGCGTCGAGGTTGCCCTCGGTGTCCGCGGTCGAGAGCACGAGGAAGGGGGAGCGCGCGATGAAGTCACGGGCGAACTCGTCCAGCTCCGCCTGGTTCTTCAGGTCGAGCCCGGGCACGGGTGCGCCGACGATCTCGCGGAGCTCCTGGGCGGTGTGCACGACGTGGGGGTCGCGGGGCGGGACCATGGGAACCTCCAGCTTTGGGGGGGAGAGCAGACTAGCCGATTCGGGTCCCGCTATGGTCTCGGGTCCATGAGCGACGGCCGTTCGGACCTGCGGATCCTGCTCCTCCAGATCCGCGACCAGGCGCGCACGCGGAGGGAGGAGCACGAGAGCTTCGCCGCCCAGGCGGGTCTGGCTCCCGGGCAGATCGAGATCCTGAACGTCTTCGACACCCCGCGCTTCCCCGCGGCGGCGGCCGAGGGCTACGACGCGCTCTTCGTGGGCGGTGCCAGCGAGGCCAGCGTCCTCGAGCCCGAGACCTACGGCTTCGTCCCCTACTGCACCGACCTGCTCCTGCACGCCCGGGACGCCGGCCAGCCCGTCTTCGCCTCCTGCTTCGGCTTCCAGCTGGCGGTGATCGCCTTCGGCGGAAGCATCGTGCGGGACGCAGCCGACTTCGAGATGGGGACCATCCCCATCCGTCTGACGGCCGAAGCGAAGGACGACCCGATCCTGCACGACACGCCGGACGGCTTCCTGGCGGTCTCCGTGCACCGCGAGCGGACAAGGGCGGCACCGGAGGGCTGCCAGGAGCTGGCCTTCACCGACGCCTGCTGTCACGTCTTCCGGGTGACCGGCCAGCCCTTCTGGGCGTTCCAGTTCCACCCGGAGGTGGATCGCGCCACCCTGATCGAGCGGCTCACGGTGTTCAAGGCCCACTACACCGAGAGCGACGGCCACCTGAAGGAGGTGCTGGACGCGGCCGAGGAGACGCCGGAGTCGAATCGGCTCGTGACCAAGTTCGTCGAGCGGGTGCTCCTAGGTCACGGGTGAGCGCGGCTCGCCCGCACGGGCGCCGAGGTTGCCGTAGCGGTGGTAGTCCACGCACAGGCTCTGCTCGCGCAGCACCTGGAGCAGCTCGAGGCGACCCACGGCGAGGACCGGTGCGGTCGCCAGGAACAGGCCCGTCTCGGCGGCGGCACGGCGCACGACGTCGGCCACACGGTCCGCGCCGGCGTACCGTACGCGCTCGGTCTGCCCACGGCGGATCACCTCCGCAAGAGCCTCGTCGGACTCCTCGACGAACTCGATGCTGGCCGCCCAGGAGTCCGTGAGCTCGTGGAGGAGCTCCACGGGGGGAGGAGAGCCGGCCCCGGAGCTGACGGTGATGCCACAGCCCGCCGCGCGAGCCGCCAGCACCCGGGCGACCACGTCGAAGCCGTCGTCCGTGGCGTGGATGCGGATCCGCAGATGACCGATCGCCAGGTAGCGGCGTCGGTTGTCCTGGCCGAGCAGGCGGACGTCGTCGTGCTCGCGCCCGAACTCCTCGGCCATGGCACGCTCGTAGCTCGCGGCGGCCCGGTGCAGGCGCGCCAGGGTGGCCGGCGGGAGCGCCCGCCGCGCCTGGAGCTGCGCGAGCAGCTCGGCGACACGCTCGTCCGCGAGCGGGCCCCCTTCTTCCCCTCCCGACTTCTCCCGAAAGCGCATCAGGGAGGCCACGTAGCTCGGCCCGCCGGCCTTGATCCCGGGCCCGACGGCGCTCTTCGCCATGCCGCCGAAGGGCTGGCGCAGGACGATGGCGCCGGTGGTTCCGCGGTTGACGTAGAGGTTGCCTGCGCGCACGCGCTGCGCCCAATGCTCCTGCTCCCGATCGTCGAGGCTGTGCAGGCCGGAGGTGAGGCCATAGCCGGTCTGGTGCACCAGATCGATGGCGTGATCGAGATCGTCCGCGCGCATCACACCGAGCACTGGCCCGAAGAGCTCGGTGGTGTGCGTCGTGCTCCCGGCCGCCACGCCCCACTTGATGCCCGGCGACCAGAGGCGCGGGTTGTCGAGCGTTCGACGTGGTCGAACGGCCCAGGACTCCCCGGCCTCGAGCTCCTTCAGGCCCCGCTCGAGGGCGCCGCGGGGCGGACGGATCAGCGGCCCGACCACCGTCCGGAAGTTCCAAGCGGATCCGACGCGGAGGCTCTCGGTCGCGTCGCAGAGCGTGCGGCGGAAGCCCTCGTCCTCGTACACCTCGCGCTCCAGGATCAGGAGCGAGGTGGCCGAGCACTTCTGTCCGGCGTGGCCGAAGGCGCACTTGACCACGTGCTTGATGGCCAGGTCGCGGTCGGACATGGCGGTGACCACGCTGGCGTTCTTGCCGCCGGTCTCCGCCAGGAGCGGGAGATCCGGGCGCAGCGAGAGCAGATGGAAGGCAGTGGCGGTGCCGCCGGTGAACACGACGGCGCCCACCTCCTCGTGGGTCGCGAGACGGGTGGCCGCGTCCTCGTTGGCGCCGTAGACGAATTGGAGCGCGTTCCGGCTCACGCCGGCAGCCCAGAAGCACTCGCAGAGCATCCAGGCCGCGGCGACGGTCTCGGGGGCGGGCTTCAGGATCACCGTGTTCCCCGCGGCGAGCGCTGCGGCGACGCCGCCGCAGGGAATGGCGACGGGGAAGTTCCAGGGCGGAATCACCGCGACGACCCCGGGTGCGGAGGCCTCCACGCCCGGCAACTCGGCGAAGGCCTCGGCGCTGCGCGCGTAGAACTCGCAGAAATCGACGGCCTCGGAGACCTCGGGATCCGACTCGGGCAGCACCTTGCCGCCCTCGGCGAGGGCGATGCCCATCAGGTCGGAGCGGCGCTCGCGGATCTGCCGAGCGACCCGCCGGAGCAGGTCGCCGCGCTCTCGCGCGGAGAGCGCGCGCCATCCGTCCGGATCGCTGCGGGCGCAGGCCACCGCTTCCTCCACGTCGGCGACGCTACCCACTCGGAAGCGCGCCACCACCGTGCCGGGGCGCGAGGGATCCTCGGACGTCGCGACCGAGCGATCCTCGAAGACCTCCCGTCCCGCGATCACCAGGGGAACTTCGAGGGCGTGCTCGCCGCATCTCCCCTCCCAGCGCGAGGCGAGATCGGTCGCCCACGCGACGTTGGCGGGAAGCGCGAAGTCCGTGTCGGGCTCGTTGCGGAAGCGCCCGCCGGAGGGAGGAGGCGGCGGTCGCCTCCGGTCCTGGGTGCGCCGGGGCGCGTCCGCAAGGGAGGAAATCCGCCCGAAGGCCTCGACGAAGTCGCGCTCCAAGTGACGCCACTCCTCGGAGTCGACCGAGAGGCGGAAGGCGTGACGCAGGAAGTTGTCTGGCCCGGTGTTCTCGTCGAGACGCCGGACCAGGTAGCCGATGGCGTGGATGAAGTGCTCGCGGGGACAGGCCGGCGCGTAGAGGAGCACGTCCCGGGTCTCCTCGAACAGCGCGCGGCGCTGATGGTTCGCCATCCCTTCGAGCATCTCGAGGTGCACCGCGTCCTGGACGCCTCGGGCCTCGGCGAGAACGAGGCCGTAGGCCAGCTCGAACAGGTTGTGGGAAGCGACGCCCACCCGCACCGCCCGGGCGTGATCCGGCTCCAGGGCGTAGCGGAGCATCCGCTTGTAGCTGGCGTCGGTCTCGGCCTTGGTCTGGAAGGGAGCGGCGGGCCAGCCCCGCAGCGAGGCCTCGACCCGCTCCATCTCCATGTTCGCGCCCTTGACGATGCGCAGGGTGACCGGCGCGCCGCCGGCTTCCACGCGCGCCATCGCCCACTCGGTGATCCGCTGCTGGGCGGCGAAGGAATCCGGGACGTAGGCCTGGAGCACGATCCCGGCCCGGGCATCGCGGAGCCCGGGCCGATCGAGGGTGCGCAGGAAGGTCTCGACGGTGATGGCGAGATCCCGGTACTCCTCCATGTCGAGGTAGACGAGCTTCGGCACGCGGCGACCGTCGGCCCGGACGAAGTGCTCCTTCGCGGCGGCCCGCACCAGCAGCTCGAGGCGATCGCAGAGCCGCTGCACGGTCGGCTCGAAGGCCAGGGACGAGATCTGGGAGAAGATCGTCGAGACCTTGACCGAGACCACCTCGATGTCCGGGCTCTGGAGTGCCAGCAGATAGGCTTCGAGGCGGCGCTCCGCCTCCTCCTCGCCGAGCAGCGCCTCGCCGAGGAAGTTGACGTTCATGCGCACGCCCTCCTCCCGGCGCGCGCGCAGATGCTCGGCCAGGAGCTCCGGCTCCGCCGGCAGGATCACGTTGGCGGTCTCCTGCTGCATCTTCTCCTTCACCAGCGGCACGGCCACCCCCGGCAGGTAGCCGCCGAAGGATTGAAAGCCGCGCAGCAGGGTGCGATCCAGGGGCGAGAAGAAGCGGGGCACCCCCTGCACGTCCAGGATGTGGGTGAGCTGGTCGGCGGAGCGCCGGGCCCTGGTCGAACGGAAGGCCTGGTCGGTCATCTGGACCAGGGTCGCCTTGTCCTCCGGGTGCTGGATCATCCGGTCGAACTCGGCCTGCTGCCTGCGCTCCTGGGGCGTCTGCAGGGCTGTGGCCCGCTCCTGGAGCCGACGCGCGAGCCGGGCGGCCCTCTCGACAAGCTCCGTGTCAGCGGGAGAAGACGAGATCTTCGAGCTCATCGGCGGCGCGGGTGAGGCTCACATTCCCATCGTCGGTCACGAGCACGGTGTCCGAATGGCGGAAGCCGCCGATGCCGGGCAGGTAGATCCCGGGCTCGACGCTGAAGAGCATGCCCGGCTCGATCTCCCGCTCGTAGGAGACGGCCAGAAAGGGTGCCTCGTGGCCGGTGACGCCGAAGCTGTGGCCGGTGCGGTGCAGGACCGCGTCCAGGTAGCCGTGCTTCTCGAAGTGGTCGCGCACCACCCGGTCCACTTCCGCCATGCTCTCCCCGGGGCGCGTGCGCTCGAAGGCGAGCCGGCGGGCCTCCCTCATCACCTCGAAGGGGCGGCGGGCCGCCTCGGGAACCGCGTTCAGGAAGAAGCTGCGCTCGATCTCTGCGCCGTAGCCGTTGACCCGGCTGTTGATGACGCTGACGTGGGGGCCGCCCTCTTCGAGCTGCACGAAGACGTCGGTGAAGTTATGGGGATCGTGGGAGAGGGACGGCGGCTGGACGACGGCAGCGAAGGTGCTGGCCAGCATATTCGCATTGGGCATGTCGCGCAGCATGCGCCCGCTCATCGAGCGGGTGACCTGGCCGAAGATCCCGATGGCGAGCTGGCCGGGATGGCAGAGCCCGACGAGCTCCTCGTGGCCCTCGCTCACCACCTGGGAGGCATGAGCGAGGCGGCCGAGCTCGTAGGACGTCTTCACCATGCGGGCCTCGTCGACCACGTCGCTGCGCACGCGCTCGCCGGGGATCTCCTCTGCTACCTGGAGCGGGCAGACGGATTCGACACCGACCCGCGCCGCACCGCCCAGCGCCTCGCGGAGCCGATCGCTCCAGGCCTCGCCCGCCGGCGCCGGGAACTCGAAGTAGCGCACGAGCTCGAGCTCCCCCACGGCGCGCACCCGCACGTGCTCCTCCTCCAGGTGGGGCACGACGAAGCGCAACGGCCCCTCCCGCGGCACGACCAGCACGAAGGGACGCTCGTGGACGTAGTTGTGGAAGTTCGTCAGGTAGAAGACGTTGTCGGGACCGTGGGCCACGTAGGCGTCGAGGCCCAGGGCCTGCATCCGCTCGCGGACGCGACCGAGGCGGAGCGCCATCTCGGCGGCGTCCGGCGGCGCGACGACGGGCTCGGGCAGGGAGCTGGAAGCGGCAGCCATGGGTTCCCTCACCGATGAGGCTACTCGATTCCGGCCACCCGGCGCAGGGCGTCCCTCGCCTCCAGCTCCTCGATGGCCCGCTCGGCGCGCTCGAGGAAGGCGGCCGCGAAACGCTCCTGGCCAGGAGGCTGGCCTTCCGGGAAGGTGACGAGGGGGCAGGAGGCCGGAACCGTGTAGGAGGCCTGGACGCGATGCTGCAGCCAGGCGTCCTCGAAGTCGATCGGCGCGCCGCCGGCTTCGCGCCGCGCCTCCAGGTAGCGCTCGATCAGCTCGCGCTCGTGGCGGCGGCGAAGCTCCGGGGAGAGCGCCATGCAGAGGAAGTAGCCGACGTCGCGAAGCGGCGGGCCCAGCTGGATCAGGCCCCAGTCGAAGAAGCCGACGCGCTCGCCGTCCAGGAACAGGTTGCCGATGTGGCCGTCGCCCTGGAGGACGGTCTCGCCGCCTCGCTCCCAGGCGGCCTCGAGCTCGGCCTGGCGCCCGATGTAGAGCTGCGCCAGCTCGGCGAAGGCGTCGCTGAGCCGCTCGCGATGGTGGTCGAGGCCGAGCTGGAGGAGCGTCGTCCCGAAGTCGCTGCCCGCGGGCATGGGCTCGACCCAGGCCGCCTCCCGGGCCCGGCGCGCCGGGTCCTCGTAGCGAACGTGGAGCGCGGCGAAGTCGCGCATCGCGCCGGCGGCCTGCTCGAAGCCGAGCCCGGCGACCAGGTCCGGAAGCCGGCAGCCCGTCGCCTCCAGGTCCTCGACGAGCAGGAGGAACGCCCCGCTGGCCTCGTCGAAGCGGGCCAGGAAGGGACGCGGCACGCGCATCGGCACCCGACTGGCGAGGCTCGCGTAGAAGAGCGCTTCCCGGCGGCCCATGCCCGTGCGGTTGACCGCTTCCCTTCGTGCCGCATCCAGGGGCGGCAGCTTCAGGAAGAGGGTCTCGGGCAGGTCGCCATCGATGCGGAGCCGCGCGTTCGAGTTCGTGCCGTGCCGGATCTCCAGCACCTCGACCGACGCCACGCCCACGCCCAGGGCCTCGGACAGCCAGGCCGGTGTGATCTCCGCGGGCTCGGTGGGAAGCGCCGGCACCCGGCCAGGCTAGCGCCTCCGCCGGGCTATCGTGGCGGCATGCTTGCGCTCAACCCCGACGAGCTACTCACCACCACGCGCACGGTTCGCAAGCGCCTCGACTTCGACCGACCCGTCGCGCGCGAGACGATCGAGACCTGCCTGGAGATCGCCTTCCAGGCCCCGAACGGCGGCAACCTGAACGCCTGGCGCTGGGTGGTGGTCGACGATCGCACGCTCGTCGAGCGGCTGGCCGAGCTCTACAACCGGGGGCTCGACGACTTCATCGCGACCCTGGGCGAAGGCGGCTACCCGGGGGCCGGCGTGCCCGGTGCGGACCGGATCGAGAGCTCGACCCAGCACCTGCGCGACCACCTGCACCGCGCGCCGGCCCTGGTCCTCCCGCTCCTCGCCGGCCGCACCGATCGCGCGCCGATGACGAGCGTCTTCTGGCAGGCCAGCCAGTGGGGCTCGATCCTCCAGGCGACCTGGAGCTTCATGCTCGCGCTGCGCGCCCGCGGGCTCGGCAGCGCCTGGACCACCGGCCACCTCTGGCGCGAGGAGGAGACCGCCGAGCTCCTCGGCATTCCCCACGACGTCTACATGCAGACCGGGCTCTTCCCGGTGGCCTACACCCTCGGGACGGACTTCAAGCCGGCCTACCGCAAGCCGGTCGCCGAGGTGGTCGGCTGGAACGGTTTCTGAGATGGCGAACAAGGATGTGGTGGAGCGCTTCTTCGCGAGCCTGTGGAGCGACCCGGAGGGCGCCCGTGCCCTGTGCATGGAGGACGTCACCTGGGTGACGACGCGCTCGATGCCGATCCCCGGCAACGAGGGTTCCATCGAACACGTCGGGTTCGACGCAGTCCTGAACGTCGCCAACAGCGGCAAGGACTCGGACGTGGGCTACCTGCCCGAGACGATCGTCTACCCGCATCAGCTCCTGCTCGACGCGGAGGACGACCACGTCGTCTACCAGTTCACGATGCAATGCCGGACCCGACAGGGAAGGGACTACCTGAACGACTACCTCTTCCTCGTAAAGCTCGAGGAAGGGAAGATCAAGCGCTTCCAGGAGTACTGGGACTCGAAGCTGGCCTTCGAGACGCTCTTCACCTAGCAGGCTGCTGAAATTCGGCGCTGAGAGGCGCCAGAACGCCAGAGGGCGCGGGTCCCCGCGGCCCGCTCGGCTCGCTCTTCGATCCCGGAAGCGATCCGGGGTACCTCGTCTCGATGCAGGTGCGTCATGTGACCTCTACGAGGTTGCGTATGCGGACCAGGTTGTAGACCGCCGCCGTGAAGACGAACATCCACCCGACCCGATCCGTGCCCCGGTGACGCGTCTTTCGCATTCCCCCGACCGTCTTCATCCAACCGAAGCACTCCTCGATCCGCTTGCGTTTGTGCTGGCTGATCGCGTAGCCCTCGTGACGGACCGTGCGACCGTCGATCCGGCTGGCCCGATTCGTCGTGTGCTGCGCCACGTGCGGCGTGATGTTGCGCTTCCGGCAGCCCGCCACGAACTCCTCGGTGTCGTAGCCCTTGTCCCCGCCCAGCGTGATCCGGCGCCTTCCCGCCACGTCCTCCGCCATCTCCAGCGCTGCCAGCCGCTCGGCGTAGCCATCGGCCTCCGTCAGCAGCGCCGAGACGATCAGGCCGTTGCGGTTCTCCGTCAGCAGATGGCCCATGTAGGCCAGCTGCGAGGTCTGGCCCTTCTTGCGCGCCAGCCGCGCCTCGGGATCCGTCGTCGATTCGTGCGTCGCGTTGCTCCGCCGCTCTCCCCGAAAGTTCACCGTCGGGTTGCCCGGATCGTCGTCTCCGTCGTCCCCCGAGCCGTCCTTCGCCCGGAAGCTCTTCTGGCTCGCCCACGCCTCGATCAGCGTGCCATCCACCGTGAAGTGCTCCGACGACAGAAGGCCGTGGTCCTTTCCCTGCGCCAGCACCGCCTCAAAGAACGCCTCCGCCACGTCCCCTTCCAGCAGCCGGTCCCGGTTCTTCGTGAAGACCGTCGGGACCCAGACCGCATCCTCCATCCCCAGCCCTACGAACCAACGGAACAGCAGGTTGTACTCGAGCTGCTCCATCAGCTGGCGCTCACTCCGGATCGAGTAGAGCACCTGCAGCAACAGAGCCCGCAGCAGCCGCTCCGGTGGGATCGACGGCCGGCCCGTCGACGCGTAGAGCTCCGAGAACCGCCGAGACAGGCCCCTCAGCGCCTCGTCCACCATCGCCCGCATGGGGCGAAGCGGATGATCCTCCGGAATCCGCGTCTCCAGCGAGACGTAGCTGAACATCGAACCCTGCTCTCGGTCGCTGCCGCGCATCCTCTCTCCCCCCGACCCATCTTCTACCATCGAGAACACGGAAACGCAGGGTTTTTCAGCAGCCTGCTAGCGGGGGAATCCGCTCCGGCGCCGCTCCAGCTCGGCGAGCACGTCGGCGTGCTCGCCCTCGTTCAGGGAGAAGCGACTGAAGAGGAGCAGCGCGATCGCGTAGCCCGCGGCGGGAAAGCCGCCGGCGACGAGCAGGATGGTGTTGCGCACCGCCTCGCTCTGCACCTCGGCCTGGCCGTCGTAGCCCGACCACTGGAGCATCACCCCGGAGAGCCCGATCGCGAGGCCGCCGCCCGCCTTGCGGATGAAGTTCCAGGCGGCGGTGTAGGCGCCTTCCTTCCGCTCCCCGGTCTGGAGCTCGTCGTAGTCGATGATGTCCGCCTTGATGCTGGGGACCACGACGAGGCCGATCCCGATCCCGCTGGCGAGGATCGTGACGAGCACCATGATCAACGGCGCGCCACCCTCGGCCCCGAAGACGATGCCGCCGTAGCCGGGGATCATGGCCGCCATTCCGCACAGGTAGAGCGTCTTCTTCCCGACCCACCGCGATACCCGGATCCAGAGCGGGATGAACACGAACTGCGGCACGGCGTAGAGGGCGATCAGGAGCTCCTGCAGGTCGTAGCGGCCGACCACGTCCTCCATGATGAAGGGGACCATCACGCCGATGCTGCCCGCGGCGAAGGACTGGATGGCGAAGACGACGAAGAGCAGGCGGGCGTGGGGGTTGCGCCAGACGTCGGCCATGGCGCCGAGTAGGTTCTCGCCGCCGCGTCCGCTGAACTCGCCGCGCTCCGGGAGGCGCCATGCTGCGTAGACGATCGTGGCCACTACCAGCAAGCCGCCGAGCACAGCGAGCGCGAAGGCCGCCTGGCGCGGCTCCGAGGCCGTGCGCAGCGCCCAGATGAAGCCCATGCCCAGCACGAAGCCCGGGGCGCCGACCAGCTGCTGCCAGCCGAAGAGGCGTGTGCGCTCGTGGTGGTCGTCGGTGAGCTCCATGCCGAGAGCGGTGTAGGGGACGATGAAGGCGGTCTGGGCGGTCTCGTAGAGCAGGAGGCCGACCGCCATCCAGGCAATGAGCATCCACTCGTCCAGCGCCTCGGGCGGCGCCCACAGCATCACCAGGGTGGCGAGGATGGGAAGCGATGCCCCCAGCATCCACGGGCGGCGGCGGCCGAAGCGGGTTCGCGTGCGGTCGGACCACTGGCCCGCCACCGGGTCCGTCACCGCGTCCCAGAGCCGCGCCAGCATGAACACCGTGCCCATCGCCGCCGGCGGCACGAGCAGGACGTCGGCGCTGTACTTGAGCAGGTACAGCGAGATCGTCATGGTGGCCGCCGCGAACCCCGCCATGGGGAGCGCGTAGGCGACGAGGACGGACGCCGAGAGGCGCTCGGTCTGGCGCATGTTGCCGCGGCCCCGGGGCGACCGGTCTCAGTCCTTGTAGATCAGCCGCGAGAGCGTCTCCGCCACGCAGGCGGGCTTGTCCTCTCCCTCGATCTCGATGGTGACGACCTGCTTCAGCTGCAGGGTGTTCGGCGCTTTCCGCTCGGCCGAGGCCAGGCTGCGTCGGGCACGGATCCGGGCGTCGACCTTCACCGGCGAGGGGAAGCGCACCTTCTCGAGGCCGTAGTTCACGCCCATCACCATGCCCGCGTAGGCCGTGGGATCGACCGGCGGGATCTTCGACCCGAGGTAGGGCACGAGGGAGAGGGTCAGGAAGCCGTGGGCGATCGTGACCTTGTAGGGCGAGAGCTCGGCGGCCTTCTCCGGATCGATGTGGATGAACTGGTGGTCGAGGGTGGCGTCGGCGAAGTCGTTGATGCGCGACTGGTCCACCTGGAACCACTCGCCCACGCCCTCCTCGTTTCCGACGTGCTTCTGGAACCGCTCGAGGGCGGCGCTGGCGCTGCTCATGGACTCTTCTCCTTTCGGGGTCAACCGACTCGGAACAAGGGGATCGCAAGCTCTTCGTGATCCTCCCACTCGACCTTCACTCGCTGGCCGATGCGGAGCTCGGCGGCGGGATCTTCCACCCCGACGACGTTCGAGAGGATCCGCGGCCCCTCGTCGAGATCGATCCAGGCCACGGCATAGGGCGCCCGGCTGCGGAAGAAGGGGTGGTAGCTCTGACGGACGACGCTGAAGGTGTAGATCGTCCCAAGGCCCTCCGACGTGTGCCAGGAGAGGTTGCCGCCGAGGCAGGACGTGCAGTGGCGGCGCGGGTAGAAGACGATTGCCTCGCAGTCATCGCAGCGCTGGAAGCGGAGCTCGTGGTCCCGAGTGGCCTGCCAGAAGGGACCCGTGTCCATCTCCTTGGGGTTCGGCAGCGGTCGCGTGGGCTCGGCCATGGCTAGTCCCGCCCCAGCACGACGGTTCCGGCACAGTGCCGGCTGCCGAGCATTCCGCCGTTGCCGTGGGCCACGGCGAGCCGGGCGTCCTCGACCTGGGAGCAGGACTCACCCCGCAGCTGACGGGCCGCCTCGATCAGGAGGAAGATGCCGCGCATGCCCGGGTGGTTCGACGAGAGGCCACCGCCGTCGGTGTTGAGGGCGGGGCCGTCCCCGGAGCGATCGAAGCGCAGGCGGCCGCCTTCGACCCACCCACCGCCCTCGCCCTTCTTGCAGAAGCCCAGGTCCTCGAGGATCGTCAGCACGGTGATGCTGAAGGAGTCGTAGATCATCGCCACGTCGATCTCGGACGGCGTGACGCCGGCCTCGCCGAAGGCCGCGGGGCCGGACTGGGCCGCCGCGCTGGTCGTGACGTCGCCGCCGTTCTCCGGATACTTCGTGGCCTCGCCGCCGCCCAGCACCCAGACCGGTGGCTTGGCGCAATCGCGAGCCACCTCGGGGGCCGCGATCACGACGGCGCCACCGCCGTCCGAGATCATGCAGCACTCGAGCAGGTGGAGCGGGTCGGCGATCATCCGCGAGCCGACCACGTCCTCGATCGTCGTCTCGCGGATGTCCAGGAACTCGAGGGCCCGCATGGCCTCGACCGCCTCCGGGTTGCGCATCGCGTGGTAGCGCGTCGCCACGGAGATCTCCGCGAGCTGCTCGCTGGTGGTGCCGTACTCGTGCATGTGCCGGCGGGCCACCATGGCGTAGTTCGACACGAGGGTCATCCCGCAGAAGCCCTCCATGTTCTCCGCCGGGCCGGGCATCCCGCGCCCTCCGCCGTGGCCGCCCACACCGATCGCGAAGGCGTTGCTGTGGGAGGTCGAGCCATAGGTGAGCAGCGCCACCCGGGCCTTCCCCGCCGCGATCGCGCGCTTGGCATGGGCGGCGTGGAACTCGTAGGAGCTGCCCCCGACCATGGTGGTATCGATCACGCCGGGCCGGAGCCCGAAGTACTCGGAGATCCCGAGCCCCGACATCATCCCGCCGTCGCCCGCGTCGTAGATCGCATCCACGTCCCGGATCGAGAGCCCAGCATCCTCGAGCGCTCGCGCCGCGCACTCCGCCTTGATCTGCAGCGGCGACACCTGCCCCTCCACATCCCGCGACGGGTACTCGTGCACCCCCACGATCCCCGCATCCCTGGTACTCAAGATCCCACATCCTCTCGTTAGGTGTTGCGTTAGGGGCCGGTTCCGTTTGTTGCGTTGTCGAAGCCGAGCTCGGTGCGGAAGAAGCGACGGGCGGCCGTCGCGCTCCAGTTGTCGTGGTCCTCGCCGTAGCCCCGGGCGTCGCCGAAGCGCCAGTCGGTGAGGCAGTTCCAGGTGAAGAGATTCGGGTTCAGGTGGACGCCGATTCGGTTCAGGCAAGTCCCCTCGGCGACGACCTCCCGCCCGAGCTCGTCTCGCGCCTCCAGGCGGACGCGACTCGGACAACCCAGGCCCTCCTCCCGTGCGAGCACCGTCCGCTCGCCTTCGGCGAGCTTCGCGTACTCGCCGTCGCGCAGGAGATAACCGTGGATCACGACGCAGCGCCCGCCGTACTCCATGGTGATGGCGTGGAAGGCGTTTCGCTCGTCCTGGGTGGCGTAGCTGTAGCCCCCGCGCGGCGCGCCCGAGTGGTGCAGGTCGGCGCCGAACTGGTCGCGCACGCCCCAGGAACGGTCCCGGAAGCCGTAGGCGTCGACCGACACCACGTCCTCCTGGATGCGGATCGTCCCGGTGTAGCGGCCGGGCTGATCGAGGTGGCCGCCGCCCAGGTAGTTCGGCGGGCAGATCGCCCGGAAGACGAGATCGATCTCCACCTCCCCGTCGTCGGGATCCAGGTAGTGGAGCTCGTACGCGTTGAGCGGCTCCAGGCACTTGTACCGGAGGCCGTTCGGGAGCTGGAGGTCCCAGAGGTCCTGGCCCGCGGGCATCGGCAGGTGCCAGAAGTTCTTGCCGTAGAGCGCGTTCCAGGGCTGCGACCCCTGGGTGTCCCACAGGAAGCACGCGCCGGAGGTCACGCCCTGGTTCGGGCGGAAGAAGGGATAGAGCTGCCCGGAGAGCCGCCGCTCCGGCACGGCGAAGGTGAACCAGCAGGTCTCCGTCCAGTACGGGTCATCGCTGGCCGGCGGATGGAAACGGTCGTCCGGATGGGGCACCGACACGGCGCGCCTACCACTCCCCCGTGTTCGGCATGGAGGCCCAGGGCTCCTGGGGCGAGAGCGCCTGGCCTTCCTGCAGGAGCTCGATCGAGATGCCGTCCGGCGAGCGGACGAAGGCCATGTGGCCGTCGCGGGGCGGCCGGTTGATCGTGACGCCGGCATCCATCAGCCGCTGGCAGGTAGCGTAGATGTCGTCGACCGCGTAGGCGAGGTGCCCGAAGTTGCGCCCGCCCTCGAGCTTCTCCGGATCCCAGTTCCAGGTGAGCTCCACCTGGGCGTCGGGCTGGCCCGGCGGGTGCAGGAAGACGAGGCTGAAGCGCCCCGCCTCCACGTCGATGCGGCGGCCCTGCTCGAGGCCCAGCTTGTTGCAGTAGAAGTCGAGGGACGCGTCCACGTCGGTCACGCGAACCATCGTGTGCAGGTACTTCATGGCTCTCCTTCAGCGATCCCAGAGCTCGGCCATGGCCGCGATCAGGTTGCCTGTATCGGCGTCGCCCCCGCCGGTGAACTCCCGGTAGAGGGTGTCGACGTTGACGGCGATACGCTCGGCATCGCCCCAGCTCGAGAAGTCGCCAAGCTCGATGTCCCTGGCGGCCTCGAGCGCCGAGAGGCCCGCGTCGTAACGCTTCCGCGCCTCGTCCCGGACGTACTCCAGATAGGCCTTCACCGCCTCGACGCCCCGGGCGTCGGTGATCGGCCCGTGGCCGGGGACGATCACCTCCGGCTCGAGGGACAGGATCCGGTCGCAGGCGGCGATCCAGTTGCCGACAGGTCCCACCCAGATGATCGGCGTGCCTTCGACGAAGAGGATGTCTCCGGTGAAGATCGTGCGATCGTCGGGAACGTGGACCAGTACGTCGCCGCGGGTGTGCGCCGGCCCCACCTCGTAGAGCTCCACCCGCTTGTCACCCACCCGCACGGTGAGCTCCTTTTCGAACGTACGGTTCGGCGGCGTGTGCCGGATACCCTCGAACTGGAAGGCGCCGAAGGCGTGCTGGATGAAGCGCGCCATCTGGGAATCCTGGTCCCGCGTGCCCGAGACCATCGCCGCCAGCACGCTCGGCGGGAGCTCCTCCATCTCCTCCGCAGCCGCCTTCGAGGCGATGATCTCCGCGTCAGCGACGAGCTCGTTGCCGTGGCAGTGGTCGCCGTTGGCGTGGGTGTTCACGACGTGGTCGACCGGGGCTGCGGCCGCCGGCTCCGCATGGCGCATGGCCGCGAGCATCTCCGCCGTGAGCGGCACGTCGAAGAGCGTGTCCACCAGCAGCGACTGGTCGCCGTCCACCACGAGCCCGGCGTTGCTCCAGCCCCAGGAGCCGTCGGGCTGGAGGTAGGCGTAGACGCCGCGCCCCGTCTCCAGCAGGCCCTTCCGGAAGGCCCACTTCGGAACGCCCAGGTTGTCCCATGCCATCGCGCTCCCTCCCCTAGCCGTCCACGCTCTCGCCGTCCTCGGCCCAGGCCCGGAGCAGATGGTGGGCGATGGCCATGGGGGGCGGCACGCCGAGCTCCGAGCCGTCGCCGGCCAGGGCGGCCTTGGCCTGGGCACGGGTGAACCAGCAGGCCTCCTCGATCTCGTCCTTGTCGACCTGGATCGTCTCGGAGAGGCCCTCGGCCAGGCAGCCGATCATCAGCGACGCCGGGAACGGCCACGGCTGGGAGGCGAGGTAGCGGACGCGGCCCACGTCGATGCCGGCCTCCTCCTTCACCTCCCGGCGCACGGCCTCCTCGAGGGTCTCCCCCGGCTCGACGAAGCCGGCGAGGGCGGAGAAGAAGGGATGGGGCCAGCTGGCCTGGCGACCGAGCAGGCAGCGATCACCGCGGGTGACGAGCATGATCGCCACCGGATCGGTGCGCGGGAAGTGCTCGGTGGCGCAGTCGGCGGCGTTGCACAGGCGCGCATAGCCGCCGTCCTTCGAGCGGGTGGCCCCACCGCAGCCGGGACAGAAGCGGTGACGCGAGTGCCAATCGACGAGGTGTCGGGCGTGAGCCGCCGTGCCGGCCTCGCCGGCGGGGAGCTGCGCGGCGACGGCGCGCAGGTCCGGGAAGGACGCGGCGCCCTCGAGTCCGAGCGTGTCGGTCGGGTCGGCGAGGCTCGAGACGTCGAGGGCGAAGTGGGCGACGTCGCGTTGCAAGCCGAGGAAGATCGGCTCCACCGTCGAGGAGACCTCGTCGCGCAGGGCGTTCGTTGCCCAGGCCAGCCGCGGCTCGTCCTCGCGCACGAGGACGGACAGGCGCCAGACGGGGAGGAAGCGCGTGGCGTCGTCGGCGAGGCGTGCCTCCAGCCAGGCCGCGTCGCGGCGTCGGAAGTCCGCGCGGTCGAGAGGGCTGCCGGAAAAGACGATGGAGCGGGGCACCCGGGGACGCTACCGCAACCGTCCCGGCCCCGGGACCGTGGTAGAGTCGCCGGTCCGAGGAGGACGCGGACATGGCGTGGGATTTCGAGACCGAGCCGGAGTTCCAGCGGGAGCTGGACTGGATCGACGCCTTCGTGCGGGAGGAGATCGAGCCTCTCGACTACGTCCTGGGCGATCCGTACGACAAGAGCGACGCCAAGGCGATGGCGATCGTGAAGCCGCTCCAGGAGCAGGTAAGGGAGCGGGGGCTCTGGGCCTGCCACCTGGGGCCGGAGCTCGGGGGCCTCGGCTTCGGGCAGCTGAAGCTGGCGCTGATGAACGAGCTCCTGGGCCGTTCGGGCTGGGCGCCCACGGTGTTCGGCTGCCAGGCGCCGGACTCGGGCAACGCGGAGATCCTCGCCCACTACGGCAGCGAGGAGCAGAAGGCGCGCTTCCTGCAGCCGCTCCTGGATGGCGAGATCTCCTCCTGCTACTCGATGACCGAGCCCCACGCCGGCGCCGACCCGACGCTCTTCACCACGCGCGCAGTGAGGGACGGCGACGACTGGGTGATCAACGGCGAGAAGTGGTTCGCGTCGAACGCCCGCTACTCCGCGTTCCTGATCGTGATGGCGGTGACCGACCCGGACGTGAGCCCCTACGAGGGCATGTCCATGCTGATCGTGCCGACGGACACGCCCGGCGTGAACATCGTGCGCAACGTCGGGCTCGGCACCGAGAACGAGGAGCACGCGAGCCACGCCTACATCCGCTACGAGGACGTGCGGGTTCCGGCGAACCACATGCTGGGCGAGCCGGGCTCGGCCTTCGTCATCGCCCAGACGCGGCTCGGCGGCGGACGCATCCACCACGCCATGCGCACCATGGCTCAGCTTCGCCAGTGCTTCGACATGATGTGCGAGCGTGCGCTCTCCCGAGAGACCCGCAAGGGCCGGCTGGCCGATTTCCAGCTCGTCCAGGACGCGATCGCCGACAGCTACATCGAGATCGAGCAGTTCCGACTGCTGGTGCTGCGGACGGCCTGGCTGATCGACCGCTACAACGACTACAAGCGGACCCGGAAGGACATCGCTGCGATCAAGGTGGCGATGCCGAAGGTCTACCACGACGTGGCGCAGCGGGCGATGCACATCCACGGCGCCCTCGGCGTCTCGAACGAGCTGCCCTTCGCACGCATGATGCTCGCCGCCGAGGTGATGGGCATCGCCGACGGCCCCACCGAGGTGCACAAGGTCACCATCGCCCGCCAGGTCCTGCGCGACTACAAGCCCGTGGACGGCCTCTGGCCCAGCGCCCACATCCCCGCCCGCCGAGCCACCGCCCGCGAACGCTTCGCCCACCTCCTGGAATCCGAGATCGGCAACCTCTGATGTCAAGCTAGGGGCCGGTTCCGTTTGTTAAGTTGTTGGAGACCCGAGAACGGCTTAACAAACGGAACCGGCCCCCCGCTTAACAGCTGCTGAGCTGGAGATCGGCGAAGACGGAGCCGTCGCGTTCCACGATCTCGCCGGGCTGGACGTTGATCGGGGCTTGGAACATCGGGCCCGCCCAGGCGTAGGTGTGAAACTCGCCGTTCTCGCCGCAGGGATCGACGTCCGCAGGGAGCCGCTGCAGGAAGGCGGCGTCCCAGGGCTCGCCACAGCGCTCGCGGGGCAGGACCTTCGGATCGATGCAGGTGACGAAGGCCTCGAGGCCGCCGGCCTGCATCTCCGCCGCCAGCACCGCGGTGTCCCGTCCCCAGATCGGGAACCGGGGGACGATCCCGGTGCCGCGGAGGAGATCCTCCCGGTAGGCGCGGATGTCCTCGAGAAACAGGTCGCCGAACGCCATCTGCTCCACGCCCTCCTGCCTCGCATCCTCCATGAGCACGGCCACGGCGGCCTCGTACTGGGCGTTGCTGCAGGGATGCGGGATCCCGACGGTGCGCAGGTCGAGCCCCGCCGCCGCCGCCTGCCGCCGCAGCAGCTCCCCGCGCACGGCGTGCATCGCCACCCGCTCGTGGGTGCGGTTCACCGTGGTGACGAGGGCGGTCACGTCGCCTTCCCCTGTCTCGCGCAGACGCTGCAACGCCCAGGCGCTGTCCTTTCCGCTGCTCCACCAGAGCCAGGTGCTCACCGGCTGGCCAGGATGTCCGCGGCGCGTTCGACCTCCGCCAGGTCCGGTGTCGCCGGCACGAGCAGACACTCCTCGGCGCCGAGCCTCTCCATCGCGTCGAGGGCCTCGCGGACCGCGTCGGGGCTGCTGCGCGTCATCGTCTTCGCCACGGCGCTGGCGGCAGCGTCGCCGAACACCTTCAGGTACTCGAACACGTACTGCTGGAGCCGGCGAGCGCCGTCGTCGGCCAGGGAGAGCCAGAAGCCGACGACGCGACGCGGGGCCGCCTCCCGCCCCGCCTCCTCCCAGGCCTCGCGGCCCATCTGGAGCTGACGTTCCACCTCCCCCGCTTCACCGTTTCCGCTCCAGCTGTAGAGCCCGTCGGCCCAGGCCGCGGCCCGGCGGATCGCCTTCGGCCCCATGGCGCCGGCCAGGATCTCGGGCCCACCGGGTTGGACCGGGCGCGGCCCCACCTCGTCGGCGCCCTCGAAGGGCGGCTCGCCGGCCCACAGCCGGCGCAGCTCCGCCACCTGCTCGTCCATGCGCGCGTGACGCCGCTCGAAGGGCATCCCGACCGTCCGGTAATCGACCTCCCGCCCGCCGACGCCGACGGTGAGGCGGACCCGCCCCTCCGAGAGCACGTCGAGGGTCGCCACCTCTTTCGCCACCCGAGCCGTCGCGTGCGTCGGGAGGACGTAGAGACTCGGCATGATGCGTACACGCTCGGTCACGGCGGCGGCCGCAGAGAGCAGCACCCGCATGTCGAAGGTGTAGCCGGTCACCCGCTCGCCACAGGCCACGGTGGAGAATCCACCCTCGTCGAGGCGCCGGCACCAGGCCAGCATGTCCTCGCGAGAGAACTCCCGCTCCATGTAGGGGAGACACATGCCGACCTTCATGAATCCTCCTCGGGTTGCCGATGGACGCTAGCGAAGGTGGCCTGGATCACCGAAGCCCCGGTGAGCCCGGTTACACTCTGAACCCTTCGTGCGGACGTTGAACCGCCCATCCCCCGGAGCAAGACCGTGGCCCTCTTCGATCGAAGCGACAAAGGCGACAAGACCGAGCGCAACGCCCCGCCGCCGCCCAAGGCCGCCGAGGCGCCGCCGAAGACCGAGGCGGCGAAGCCGCCGGAGGCCGAGCCGACCCAGCCGAAGTACCCGTCCAGCGGTGCACCGCTGGCGGAGGAGTCGGCACGGATCGGCCCGGGCCTCTCCGTGGAGGGCGAGGTCCATGGCGAAGAAGACCTCATCCTCGACGGCAGGGTGAAGGGCTCCCTCTCCCTCGGCCGCCACCAGCTCCTGGTGGGCGAGGCCGGCTGCGCCCGGGCCGACGTGAGCGCACGCAAGGTCGTGGTGTTCGGCGAGGTGATCGGCGACATCGAGGCGAGCGAGTGCGTGGAGCTGCGCCACACCGCCCGCGTGAAGGGCAACGTCCGGACACCGCGCCTGCGCATGGACGAGGGCGCCGAGCTCCAGGGCCGGGTCGAGATGGCGGGCGGGGAGAAGAAGGCCGCCCAGCCGAAGACCAACGGGGCGAAGCCGCCGGAGGCCAGCGGCGAGGCGGCGCCGGCTCCGGCCTAGGCCCTACTCCCTACCCCGTACCCGCCTTTCCAGGGGTCCGGATCAGCGCTCCTCGGCTGCGACCGCGTCGGCGCGAGCCTGGGCGAGATCGAGCCCGGCCAGGATGGCGTTGCGCAGCTCTCGCGGGTCGATGATGTCGTCGTAGCCCATGCCCGCGGCGGAGCGCCACGGGCCGGACGCCTGCACCTCCTCGACCCGCGCCTGGGTCTCGTCGTCGAGCTTCGCCGACGCACCGCCGGGCGCGGCCGGCATCGAGCTCATCGTCGTCGCGGGAAACGAGAGCATCAGCGTCTGGTGGTCGAAGGGGTTCGCGGCCATCGTCGACGAGCCGAAGCCGAAGGCCTTGCGGAAGGTGACGGAGATCTTCGGCACCCGCAGCCGATGCTGGGCCTTGAACATCTTGCCGGCCCACTTGAGGATGCCGTCGCGCTCGGCCTTCGTCCCGGCCATCACGCCGGGGTTGTCGGCCAGGAAGATCACGGGGAGGTTGAAGCGGCCGGCGGTCTCCAGGAAGTCCGTCGCCTTGATCGCCGCCTGGCTGTCCACCGATCCCGAGCGCACCCAGGGGTCGTTGGCCAGGATCGCCACGGCCCGCCCGCCGAGGAACGCGAGGCCCGTCGCCAGGGAGCGTCCGTAGCGCGGCTGCACCTCGAACCAGCTGCCCTCGTCGACCATTAGCTCGACGACCCGCCGCATCTTGTAGGGCTTGCGATCGTCCGGCGGAACGATCTCGAGGATCTCGTCCAGCAGACGCGGCCCCGTGTCCGGGCCCTCGCGCCGAGGCCCCGGCTGCCGACGGTTCGAGGGGAAGTAGCCCAGGTAGCGACGCGCCTGGGCGATGGCGTCGGCGTCGTCCGCCGCCACGTTGTGGGCGGTGCCGGCGGCCTCGCACACCGCCGCGCCGCCCAGCTCCTCCTTGGTGACGTCCTCGCCGAGGGCGGACTTCACGAGCGGCGGCCCGCCGGTGAACATCGCCGCGGATCGGCTCATCACCGTGAAGTCGCTGAGGGGCGAGGTGAGCGCGCCGTGGCCGGCGGAGGCACCGAGCACGAGGCAGACCATCGGCACCTCGCCGGAGAGGTCGGCCAGGGCGAGCAGATCGTTGGGAGCGCGGCCGCCGTGGCCCTCGGCCTCGGTGAGGCGGTGGCCGGCGCCGTCGAGCATGAAGACGAGGGGCACCCGCTCCTCGAGCGCGAGCTGGCAGATCCGATAGCGCTTGGCCATCGACCCGGCGCCGATGGAGCCGCCCAGCACCGTGAAGTCCTCAGCCGCGGCCATCACGGGCCGCCCTTCGACGCGGCCGAAGCCGGCCACCAGGGCGTCCGCCGGCGCCCGGGTGCCCCCCACCAGCGGGCCCAGCTCGACGAAGCTGCCCTCGTCGAAGAGCAGGTCGAGGCGCGTGCGGGCGTCGAGCTTGCCGCGCCCGGTCATCAGCCGTTCCACCCGCTCGGCGCCGCCCATCCCACGGGCGATTCCGCGGCGCCGTTCCAGCTCCTCCAGGATGGGCTTCCAGTCGTCCCGCGAGCTCATGGCGGCTGATGGTGCCAGCCGCGGCGAGCCGCGGCTACCCGAGCTTCATCAGGGCCGAGAGCCCGCCCTCCATCGCGTGGAGCAGGCGCGCGCAGGCGTCGAGCTCGAGACCGAGGGGCGCGAGCAGCTCGACGACCCGCGCGTCCACCTCTTGCGACTGGCCCGGCTCCCAGCCCTTGCCGAGCAGGTGCGCCAGCGTGTCCGCCGCGTAGAGCGCCCAGGTGAGCGGCGCCTCCGGCCCCTCGGCGTCGTCGGGCTCGTGGTGGAGCCGGATCGCCTGCACGAAGGGCTCCGGAAACGCCCAGGAACCGACTGCCGCGGCACCGAGCTCGGCGTGCAGCGTGTCCTCGGCGGCGGCGACCACCCGCGCCTCCATCCGACGGAGCTTCCGGGTCTCGCGCCGCGCCTCGGACAGGAAGGAGAGCATGACGACCCGGCCGACGTCGTGGACGAGACCGAGGAGGAAGCCCGAATCCTGCCACGGCGGAATGTCCTCGAGCAGGGTCTGGCAGCAGATGGCGGTGGTCACGGCGTGCTCCCACAGCGCCCGCCCCCGCTCCGGGTCCGGCAGGTCGAAGACGCCCGAGCGCATCGTCACCGCCACGACCAGGTTCCGGGCCTCGGCGACCCCCATGCGCATCAGCGCCTCGTGGACCGAGAGCACCGGCTCGCTGCCGCGCAGGACGGCGCTGTTCGCGAGTCCCACGACCTTGGCCGCCAATGGCGGATCCATCTCGACGGCGTAGGTCAGCTCGCCGAGGTCGACCTCGGCCTCCCCCATCAGGTCCATGATGCGGCCGAGGGTGGCGGGCACGACCGGCAGGCGCAGTCGGCGCTCCTCCAGGGCCGCGAGCAGCCGCTCCAGGATCGGGCGTTCCGGACCGTCGCCGGCGATGCAGGTGCGCACCTGCGCCAGCAAGTGCGCGGCGGCGGCCTCGTCGAGGGTCTCGTGGTCCCGCGCGGCGGCGTCGAGAGGCGAAGGCGCCATGCGGAACCCTGCGGCACGTCGCAGCGGACGCTTGATCGGGGGAACGCCCTACAGCGCTGGGGCGATCGCCTCCGGCATCGCGTCCTCCCGGAGCGGCACGCAGCCCGTTCCCAGCACGCGGCTGGCGTAGACGGAGTCCGGGGCGGTCTCCGCTCGCTCGAGCGCCCGCGCGCGTCTCCCCCGTTGCACCCGTCCCGCCACGTGGCCGCCGACCACGAAGGGAAGCTGCATCTCCGGAAGGAAGTATCCCGACACGTAGGTGGCGTAGGCGGGAAACAGGACGGTGTAGGCGTCCATCTCCTGCGCTCGCGCGCGATCGCACTTCAGGAAGGCCACGGCGTCCTCGGTCGCGACTGCTTCGTGCCAGAGGTCGACGAGGGGGACCAGGCGGAGGAGCCCCATGTAGGTGCCCTTCCAGCGCGCCCGCAGGTAGTCCTTGGCGTGTCCCGCCTCGTGGAGCAGGACGCCGGGATCGCTCGAGTAGACGTTGATGGTGTTGCTGTAGGGATTGAAGTGATCGCCGCCCCCGATCAGCGGGAAGCCGGCGAGCAGACGATCCGGCAGCAGCGTGTAGCGGAGCCAGGAGAAGATCCCGAGGGTGTAGCGGTAGCCGGCGGCGACCTCGCGGTTGCGCACGAGGCGTCCGAACTCGCCGCCGGGGGCGTACTGGTTGTGGCGGACCTTCACGGAGCGCATGGAGTTGAGGGCGAGGTAGCGGCGCAGGAGATCCTCGCCCTCTTCGTGGAGCTCGTGGTCGAGGATCTGCCAATCCCACAGGATGAGCTTGGTGGGCAGGCTGAGCACGTAGTGGTTGAGGCCGTCCAGCAGCGCGATCGGACGGCCCCGCTCGAGCTGGGCGCCCGCGTCGGGCGCGACGTGCTGCGAGGCGACCGCGCTCTCGGACGGCAGCCGGTAGCGCCCGGCCCCCACGGCGCAGCCGGCTCCCAGCACCGCGCACAGCCCCAGCATCGCGAGCCGGCCCGCCACCACCCTCATCCGTCGTCCTCCCCTCCGAGCTGCGCCAGCGCGTGCCGCAGATCGTCGATCAGGTCTTCCGGGTCCTCGATGCCGATGGAGAGCCGCAGCAGATCGTCCGGCACCAGGGTCCCGGCGCCCTCCACTGCCGCCCGGTGCTCGACCAGGCTCTCGACGCCTCCAAGGGAGCTCGCGTCGTGGAAGTGCTCGAGGGCCCCAGCGACCCGCCGCGCCCGCTCGGCGCTGCCGACGCGAACCGACACCACGGGGCCGAAGCCGCCGTCCATCTGGGCGGCGGCGGTGGCGTGGCCCGGGTGGGAGGACAGGCCGGGATGGTCGACACCGGTGACGGCCGGGTGGCCGTCCAGCGCCCGGGCGACGGCGAGAGCGCTCTCGGCCGAGCGGCGCACGCGGAGATAGAGCGTGCGCATCCCGCGCAGAAGGAGCCAGGCCTCGAAGGGCCCGAGGATCGCGCCGCGCGTGCCGCGCTCCCGCTCGATCCGCTCCCAGAGCGGGTCCCGCCGCGCCGTGACCAGGGCGCCGGCGACCACGTCCGCGTGGCCGCCGAGCTGCTTCGTCGCCGAGTGCATCACCAGATCGCAGCCCAAGGAGAGCGGGCGGGTGAGCACCGGCGTCGCCAGGGTGCCATCGGCGGCGACCCGGGCGCCAGCCGCGTGGGCCCGCTCGGCGGCGGCGCGCAGGTCCGTGATCTCACCGCGGGGGTTCGCCGGGCTCTCGAGCCAGACGAGCTGGGTCTCGCCCGGCCGCAGCGCCTGCTCCAGGGCTTCGAGGTCGCCCGCCGGAAACCAGTCCACCGCGAGCCGCCCATCCGCCGCGCGCGCCTCGAGCCAGCGGCGCAGGGTGAAGTACATGGGCCGCGGTGCCACTACGTGCGCCCCCGGCGCCAGCACCTCGAACACGCTCGTCGCCGCCGCCATCCCCGAGGCGAAGAGCAGCGCCGCCTCGCCTCCGTCCAGCCGGGCCAGCAGCGCCTCGGCGGGATCGTAGGTGGGGTTCTGGTCGCGGGTGTAGCTGTGGCCGCCGAGATAGCGGCCGGTCTCGTCCCGGGCGTAGGGCGCACTCGGCCAGATCGGCGGCACTACCGCGCCGGTGGTCGGATCGACTTGGCCGAGGGCGCGGGCCGCCAGGGTCTCGGGGCGGGGCGGCCGGTGCATGCGGCGCAGTGTACCCGGTTGCCCGCACCGTTGGACCGGCGGACAATGGCGCTCATGGAATACGAGCAGATCCTCTACGAGGTCCGGGACGAGGTCGCCTGGATCACCCTCAACCGTCCGGACAAGCTCAACGCCTGGACGCCCCGGATGAGCGTGGAGGAGGCCCACGCCGTCGAGCGCGCCAGCGACGACCCCTCGGTCGGCTCGATCGTCTTCACCGGCGCCGGTCGCGGCTTCTGCGCCGGCGCCGACATGGCCGAGACCTTCCAGAAGCGCATCGACGGCACCGATCCGGGCGAGGGCACCGCCGAGGGCTCCGGCGGGCTCCCGAAGGGCCTCGACTGGGTGGCCCTCGTGCGCCGCGCGAAGCCGATGGTGGCGGCGGTCAACGGCGCCGCCGTCGGCATCGGCCTCACCCGCATCCTGCCCTTCGACGTGATCGTGGCCTCCGAGAAGGCGCGCTTCGGCATGATGTTCATCAAGGTCGGCCTGGTACCGGAGCTCGCGAGCACCCACTACCTCGCGCAGCGGATCGGCTTCGGACGGGCCAGCGAGATGTCCCTCTCGGGCCGGCTCGTCGATGCGGAGGAGGCCGGGCGCATCGGCCTCGCCGATTTCGTCGCCCCGCCGGATGCCCTGCTCGAGCGGGCCGGCGAGATCGCCCGCTCGATGGGGGACAACCCTCCGCCCCAGCTGCGCATGACGAAGCAGCTCCTCACGGAGAACGCGGCCGACACGGACCTCACGGCGATCCAGGCCCGCGAATCGGCGCTCCTCCGCGAGTGCTGGAAGACCCCGGAGCACAAGGAGGCCGTCGCGGCCTTCCAGGAGAAGCGCGCACCGCGCTTCCGCTAGGAGGGGCCATGGCGTTCCAGGAGATCCACTACGAAGAGCGCGGCCACGTCGGCCTGCTCACCCTCGACCGACCCGAGGCGCGCAACGCGCTGACGTTCCGCACCTACGCCGAGCTGGAGCGCGCGGTGCGCGAGACGCAGGCACGTTGTCTCGTCGTCACCGGGCGCGACCCGGCCTTCTGCTCGGGCGACGACGTAAAGAAGGTGATGGGCGGAGGCGAGAAGCCGCCGGAGGGATTCACCGGCGAACCCTCCCTCACCCCCGCCGCCGACGCCCTGCTCCACACGAACGTCCCGATCATCGCGGCGGTGAACGGCGCCGCGGTGGGCTGGGGCATGGAGCTCGCGATCATGGCGGATCTCCGCATCGCTTCCGAGCGGGCGAAGTTCGGCGAGCTCTTCGTGCTGCGCGGCCTGTGCTGCGACGCGCCGGGGCTCGGAAGGCTCGCCAGCCTGGTGGGCCGCGAGAAGGCGGCCGAGCTGCTCTTCACCGGCGACGTGATCGACGCCGAGGAGGCGCTGCGGATCGGCCTCGTGGGCCGGGTCGTCCCCCACGAGAAGCTGCAGAGCGAAGCGCTTGCCCTCGCGGAGCGCATCGCCTCGAACCCGCCCCTGGCGGTGCAACGCCTGAAGGCGGGATTGCGGGAGGCGCTGGACCCGGACTGGAAGACGCTCGGGGGATGGGCGACGACGGCGATCCGGGAGCTGTTCCGGACGGACGATCACCGGGAGGGCGTTCGAGCCTTCCTGGAGAAGCGGCCGGCGGAGTATCGGGGGCGGTAGCACCGGTGAAGGCCGCGGTGGAGCGCGGAACGTGAGCACGGAGCGCGCGGCCCCGATCGCGCTGCTCGCGATCGGCACGCTCCTGGGCCTGGCGGTCGGCGAGGCCGGCGCCCGCCTGGCACGGGGCGACCGCCCGAGCCCCACCGCCGTGCAGCGCTTCGTCGAGAGCGAGCGCGGCAAGTTCGCCCGCTACGACCCGGAGCTCGGCTGGGCCGGCCGTCCGGACGTGCGCGATCACTTCGAGTGGATCGACGCGCGCCACGAAGTCGTCCAGAACCGCTTCGGCTTCCGGGGGCGGGCGTGGCCCCACGCGCGGAGCGATGCGCGGCGGGTGGTGTTCCTGGGCGATTCGTTCACCTGGGGGTTCGGCGTCGGGGAGGCGGAGCTGTTCACACAGCTGCTGGAGGATCGCGCCGGGGGCGCCCTCGAAGTGGTGAACCTTGGCGTCTCCGGCTACGGCAACGACCAGGAGCTGCTCCTCTGGCAGCGGGAGGGCCGACGCTGGTCGCCGGACACGACCGTCGTGATGGTGACGCTGAACAGCGACTTCTGGGACAACGCCGAGGCCGAACGCTACGGCTACGCCAAGCCCCGCTTCGAAGCCACGGCGGGAGGACGGCTCGAGCTGACCGGCGTCCCGGTGCCCCGGCGCGCCGGGGACTGGAGCGATCCGACCGTCGACGTCGAGGAGGGCTTCCCCAGCCCAGTCCGCTGGCTGCTGCGCAGCTCCGCGCTGGTCGGACTGACGCTCCAGGCGGCGAGCCGGAACGACGCCGCGCGCCGCTTCCTCGAAGCCCAGGGCCTCGTCCTCTCCCGACGCGGCGGCTACGACGGCGAGCACGAGCTCTACCTCACGACCCCGGGTCCGGAGACCGAGCGCCGCTGGCGCCTGCTGTTCGCGATCCTGGACCGCCTCGCGGCGGACGTGAAGCGGTCCGGTGCGCAGGTGCGGATCGTCCTGGTCCCCTCGGTCGTGCTCGTCTACCCGGATCTCTGGGACGCGTTCCGGAGCGAGCTTCCGCCGCCGGTCGCGGCCGGCCTCGACCCCGCCGTCCCCGGGCGACGGTTCGCGGCCTGGGCCGAGCGCACCGCGATCCCGTTCACGGATCTCCTGCCGGCCCTACGGGCTGCGGGGGCCAACGACCCCTACCTCTACTTCCCGGAGAACCGGCACTGGACGCCCGCAGGCCACCGGGCGGTGGCGCAAGTGCTCCAGGAGCTCCCGATGTAGGCGCCGCGGTCGGCGCGAACCTACGGCGCGATGATCGGCAGCTCGTTGCTCAGCAACCCCTGCGGGTTCTGGAGCTGGAGCAGGTGCACGCCGCTGGCCGTCGGCGGTGAGGTGAGGGTGATCTGCACCCGATCCGAGTCGCAGGTGGGCGAGAAGCTGCCGCCGATGCAGGTGACGGTACCGTCGGCCTTCTGGCCGTCGACGAAGATCGCGGCGCCGGACAGGACGTGGAGCCCGTCCACGTCCATCGGGCCCGGCAGGACCGGAAGGTCGGGCCGTCCCCCGTCGATGATTCCGAGGACCGGGTCCACGGCCGGCACCGCGAGTGCCGGCTGGGCGATGCCCGGCGACACGGCGGCCGGCAGCCGGGCCGTCAAGGTGACCAGCGTGGTCCCGTTCGCCGCCTCCGCGACGAGCGCGGCCCGCGAGAGCGTCGCCCCGCCCACCCGGTACTCGCCGGCGGTCCAGTTCGCGGTTGCGTCGCTGCCGTTGCGCTCGCCTTCGCCCAGAAGGGCGATGGCGCCGTCCGTGTCGGCCTGCTCGAGCACGTCGAGGGTGGCGTTGATCTCGGCCAGGAGGGTCGGATCGTTCACGGTGCGCGTATTCAGGGTGAGCTGGCGGCCGACGGCGCCGGAGTGGCCGGTCGAGGCCTCCTCGGTCATCTGGAAGACGTCGAAGGTGTCCGCCTTGTAGGTGCCGCGGAAGGCGCCCTCCTGCGCGGGCGTACCGAACGCCTGGGCCCAGGATGCCAGCTCGTCGAAGCCGAGCTCCGGCGTCCAGTCGACGTCGGTCTGGTCCGGGTTGAAGAAGGGGCTGCTCGGGTTGCTGGCCTGGAGCTGCTCTTCCACGAGGGTGACCCCCGCCGAGAACAGCAGGAAGCGGTCCGGGATGCCGCGCATGGTCGGCGCGTCCATGCCGCCCACGAAGAAGGCGCCGGTGCCCGCGCCGAAGGGGAGCGCATGGCACCCGCCGGGAGCGTCGGCGCAGGTCTCGGGCCCCTGGGTGATGCTTCCGGGCTGGTCGAGGAAGAACTGGTCGAAGCCGGCCAGGGCCGAGGCGGTGACGGCGTCGTCCAGCGGCCTCGAGCGCGCCGGCGGGTAGCTCACGCTCTTCAGGAAGTCGGCCATGTCGTCGCGTTCCTGGTTCGTGAGCTCCCCGCCGCCGGGGCAGCCGACGGACTGGTCGCACATCACCCCGGCGAGCGCGGCGTCCACCAGGTGGCGGAAGCAGGAGTGCTCGTCGCTGCAGTTCGAAGGCGCGACGCCATTCGATCCGACCTCGCCGTTCCGGCCGCCGAAGGGATCGCCGAGCACGCCGTCCCAGTGGAGCGGCACGGTATCGCGCAGGCCGCGCACGGGCATGGTGGAGCGCGGCTCCTCCTGGTCGCAACCGGCGAAGGTGCACTCGGCGCCGATGATCCACAGCAGCTGGTCCGTGTGACCGTCCGGGTGGCAGCTCGCGCAGGCGAAGGTGCCCGTGGACGAGCCCTCTGCGGTGTTGAAGGCGATGCGGCCGCGGCGAATGCTGTCCGGCGTCGGGTCCGCGACCAGGTCCATGCGCACGACCTCGACCGGAGCCGCAGGGTTCGAGACGTCGATCACCGAGACGGTGCTCTCCAGGGTGTTCAGCACGTAGGCCGTCTCGGGAGCCCCGGCTCCGTCCGAAGCCAGCGCGACGCCGCGCGGAATCGCGCCGACGTCGAGGCGCGCGAGCACCGTGTTGGTGCCCGTGTCGAAGGTGAAGAAACGGCTGGAGGCGGCCGCCGTGGCGACGAGCACGTTGCCGTTGCCGCTCACCTGCACGCCGTAGGGCGTCCCGAGCTGGTTGCCGGCGGTCGGCTGCGCGGGCGGCAGGGGCTCGAGCTCGACGGCGCTCGGGGCTCCGCAGGAGGCGCCGCTGCAATCGATGCGCGCGATCTGGTTCAGGAAGGCGCGGTTCTCGAGATCGACCAGGCCCTCGCCCGCCGTGCCGGCGGCGCCGTTCTCGGTGTTGCGGGCGTCGGTCTGGGTGACGAAGACGTTGCCGCTGCCGTCGACGGCCAGGCCGTAGAGCAGCGTGCCCACGCCGGAGACGACGTCCGGGGGCTGGCTCAGGTCGGAGGTGTCGAAGACGAACACGTCGCGATCCGGCACGTCCGGGTCCTTCACCACGTCCGGATCGAAGCCTACGAACTGAGGGTTGGCCGCGAAGTTCACGTCCTGGAGGTCGAAAGTGCACTGGCTGGTGCCGAGGGCGAAGGGCGGACTCGGGCAGGAGGAGAGCTCGGAGGTGTTCCCGGACTCGAGCACCGCCACGTACAGCTTGCCGCCGGCGACGCGGATCGCCCGGGGCTCCTGGGCGTTCAGCTGGAGCAGGTTCGTCACGGCGTAGCTGGCGGTGTCGACGACGGCGATCTGGTTGCGGGAGGAGAGCGCCACGTAGGCCTCGCTGCCGTCCCCTTTGAAGGCCACGCCCGTGGGCTCGTCGAAGGTGGAGACCAGGGTGGTCGGGGCCACCGACTGGATCGTCTCCACGACCTCGAGGAAGGTCGCGCTGTTCGGGTCCGCGTCGATCACCGAGACGCTGTCCGACACGTGGTTCGTCACCCAGACCTCGAGCCCGTCCGGCCGCACCGCCACGCCGGAGGGCGCTAGGCCGACCTGGACCGTTCCGAAGCGGGTGTTCGTCGTCGTGCGGAAGACGTCGAGCCGACTGGCCGGCGTGTTCACGACGAACAGGTGCGGCTGGGTCGGCGAGAGGGCGATCGGCCTGGCCTGGGGTGCGGCAAAGAGCTGGCTCCCGCTGGACTTCACCGTACCCCCGCAGGTCATGGCGCCGAGGACCGGGATCAGGCTTGCGAGGGCGAGGCTGGCCAGCCAGTGCGGTCGGGCGAACGAGGGCATGGGCGCGTCTCCTGCGAAGGCACTGGGCCGGATTCTACCCGAACGGGGTGGAGGTCTGGCCGCGGAGATCCGCGCAGGCGCTGCCCCCCCACGGGGCACGAGGGTCGATCGGGCTAGGGCGAGGGAGCCGGCGAGGGCGCACCCGAGGCGTGGCGCTGGATCCAATCGTAGGCCAGGGCCTCGGCGTCCTCTCGATCGCGAACCGGGAGCTGACGTCGCAGCTTCTGGAGCGACCGCAGTGCCCCGGGGTACCCGCCGCGGGCCGCGATGAAGGTCCACTTGTAGGCCTCCATCAGGTCGTGCTGGAGGCCCCCTCCGGCGGCGTAGAGGGAGCCGAGGGCGTATTGGGCGTCGGCCAGGCCCTGCTCGGCGGCCCGGCGGTACCAGCGCTCGGCTTCGAAGGGATCGCGCCCGACACCGGAGCCCTGCTCGTAGCTGAAGCCCAGGTTGTACTGATCCATGGCGCTGCCCTGGGCCGCCGCGGCCCGGTACCAGCGCACGGCTTCGGCAGGATCGGTCTTCACGCCGTCGCCGAGGGCGTACTTCGTGGCCAGGGCCGACTGGGCCGCGAGATCGCCCTGCTCGGCGGCGGCCGCGTACCAATGCACGGCGCCGGCGGCGTCCCGCGGCACGCCGCGGCCCAGGTCGAGCATCGATGCCAGCTGGGCCTGGGCCTTCACGTGGCCCTGTCCTGCAGAGCGCTCGTACCAGCGCGCCGCCTCGGCGGGCTGCTTCTCGGCGCCGACGCCGAAGTCGAGCAACAGGGCCAGCCGGTACTGGGCCTCCGCGTTTCCCGCCTCCGCGGCCTGGCGGAACCAGTGGGCGGCCTGGGCGTGGTCGACGTCGGTTCCCTTGCCGGTGAAGTAGATCTCGGCCACCGCGAGCTGGGCCTCCGCGTCGCCGGCCTCCGCCTTGACCAGCTGGGCGCGGAGCTCATCCTGGTACTGGCGGGTCGTCTGCTCGCGGCGGGCGAGCTCCGCCTGGACGCGGCTCGCGAGGGGATCGCTCGGGGCGCAGCCGAGAAGGCCGGCGAGCAGGGCGGCGAGAGCGCTGATGCGATGGATCGGCACGCGAGACGAGCATAACGGACGCCCCGGCCGGCCCCCGCCTACCAGCTCCCGCCGCCGCCGCCGCCGAAGCCCCCGCCTCCGAAGCCGCCTCCACCGAAGCCGCTCGAGCCCGAGCCGCCCTGGCTCGGCCGGGAGCGCAGGGTCTGGCCCATGGTGTCGAGGGAGTGGCCGAGGTCGCTGACGAACACCCGCGGCCGGAACGATCCCGGGTGGGCGCCGCTGTACCAGTCCGGCGGTTCCGTGTAGACGTCCGCGAAGGCCCCGGCCCAGTGGTCCGCGACACCGAGGACGATGGCGTAGGGCAGGAGGGTCTCGAACTGGCCGGCGTCGAGCCGGCCCATGCGCTCGAGGCGATCCCGGTCGACCCGGCCGACGAACTCCTGGAAGCCCCGGATCTCCTCGTAGACCTTGCGGCCGCGGCGGGTGCGCCTCGGCATGAACCGCGAGAAGGCCAGCACCACCGCCCCGGAGAGCCCGAGCGGGATCGCGGCACCGGGCACCACGTCCAGGAAGAAGGCGAAGGCCCCGGCGGCGAGCCCGGCGATGCCCGCCGCCGCCCAGGAGCGGCGCACCTTCTCCGGCGAGGTGGGGAAGAGCCGATCCCCGCGGCTCACCTGCTCGTACAGCGCGCTCCGCACGTCGGGGAGGTGCTCGTAGAACTGGTTCTTGAGCGACGAGACCAGCACGCTGTCTCGGCCCGAGAAGAGCCGGTGCACGAGGATGGACTCGTGGCGACGCAGGTCCGCGGGCTCGCGGAGCTTGACCAGCCGGTAGTCCTTCTTGTCGAGGAACAGGAAGCCGTCGCTCTCCAGCTCCTCGATACGGAGGAAGCCGCGCACCGCCAGGTCGAGGATGGTGGAGGTGATGTCGACCAGGTCGACCTGCTCGTCGACCACGGTGCCCACCTCGGCGGGGGTGAGACCTTCGGGCGGCTCGTAGCGCACCGGGATCGCGGCGCTGGCGCCCGGGTCGCGCCCCCGGCTCCGCCACACCTGCCACATCCCGCCGAGGGCGAGGAGCGGTAGGATGGACCAGGCGTTCAGGTAGTCGCCCATGCGGGAGAGGAAGCGCTCGATGCGCGAGGGCTCCTCGAGCACGCCCTTCGACAGACTGACCGCCACGGTGAGCCCCTCCCGTGGCTGGAGCGTGCGCGCACTCCGGAACCACAGCGCGCCGGGCGTCGACGCCGTGGTGCAATCCTGCTGCACGGTCCCGAAGGGGCCGACGTAGCAGACGTGGCTCACGCCGTCGGGCGCCGTGCCTTCGGGCAGATAGACGATGGCCGTCGCCGACTCCATCGCCACCTCCCAGCCATGGCCGGTCGCCTCCCAATACAGCTCGTCGTGGCCTTCGAAGTAGAGGTAGCCCCGCTCGACCCGGTAGCGGATCCGGTACTCCTGGGTGCCGGTTACCTTGCGATCCGGATCCCCGATGCGGATGCGCTGCATGCGGCCGGAGCGTTTGAGCTGGTAGGGGCGCGGGTTGCCGGCGCCGTCGGTGACCGACTCCACTTCGAGACGGATCCGGTAGTCGGCGGCACGGCCCCGCCCGTAGGCGACAGGAATGTCGCGGTAGATCCCGTGGCGTTGCTGGAGCCCGAACTCGTAGGTGATGTTCTCGACGACGGAGAAGTCGTCGTCGATCCCGAGATAGATCTCGGTCTCGAAGCGGGCGATGTGCTCGGCTTGGGCTGCTGCCGGCGCGAACGCCAGCAGCAGGAGCAGGAGGCGGACCATCCCTACGAGAAGCTCACCTGCGGCGCGCTGCGCTCTGCAACCTCGTCGAGCTCGAAGTACTCCTTCTTCGTGATCGAGAAGAGGTTCGCGACGACGTTGCTCGGGAAGACGTCGGTGCCCGTGTTGAGATCGCGCACCACCGCGTTGTAGTAGCGGCGCGCGTTCTGGATCGCCTCCTCGATGGAAGAGAGCTCGCTCTGGAGGGAGAGGAAGTTCTCGTTCGCCTTGAGGTCCGGATAGGCCTCGGCCACGGCGAACAGGCTCTTCAGCACCTGGGTCAGGTTGCCCTCGGCCGCGCCCTTCTCCCCGGGCGTGGTCGCCTGCATGGCTTGGCTGCGGGCCTGGGTGACCTTCTCGAAGGTGCCGGCCTCGTGCTGGGCGTAGCCCTTCACCGTCTCGACGAGGTTCGGGATGAGCTCGTAGCGCCGTTTGAGTTGCACATCGATGTCGCTCCAGGCGCTCTCGCTCGAGTTGCGCAGCGCGACGAGCTTGTTGTAGGCGGATACCGCGTAGAGCGCGGCCGCGACGACGACGGCCAGCAGGATCCAGCTCATGACTCCTCCCTCCCTTCCGTGGCTCGGGGTGGGATCAGGCTAGCTCTCGGGTCCTCTCCCCGGCAGCCCGTGCGCAGGTGTGGCGACGAACACGAGCGGACGGGTACCGGGGTCACAAGGAACCCGGAATCCCCGACCGCTGTAATCCCTTCGAGCCGCGAGAAGGACGGGCCGGGCTCAAGGAGGATCTCCCTGGTGATCGAGTGTTCTCTCCGCCGCCCGCTGGCGGCATTGTCCCTGCTGGCCTGCCTGTTCACGCCGCTGGGAGCGCGGGCCCTGAGCCTGCTCGACCTGCAGGCCGGGACGTCGTTCGCGAGCGGCGACGGCAGCCTGATGTTCTCGTTCGAGCCGGGCAGCGTCGTGCTCGCTGGCGCGTTGGCGGCGGACCTGTCGCTCTACGACGTCCAGGTGCTGGCCGACGGATTCCGGGTGACCGGGCCGCTCTCCGTGGCCGACGGCGGAATCGGCGTGCTGGTCCTCGACTACGACGTCGGGGCCGTCGCGGGCACCCTCGCCTCCGCCACCCTGGCCAGCCTGCCCAGCGCGAGCGGAGCGGGAAGCCTGGCCTTCCTGGGCCAGGCGGCCAGCGGCCTGGGCTCCCAGGTGAACGCGGCGACCGGCGGCGGCCTCCTCGTGGCCAGCGATACGACGGCGGCGGCCGGCGGCACCACCTCCGTGGTGACCACGAGCCTCCAGCTCCTCACCCTGGGGACGGGCCAGCTGGCCGCGGTCGGCTGGTTCGAGCAGACGTTCGGGGTCGCCGTCCCCGAGCCCAGTACGAGCCTGCTGCTGCTGGCCGGAATGCTCGGCCTCGCCCTCCTCGGCAACCGCCGCGCCCTGAAATGAAGAAACGGGGCCGGGGTTTCTCGACTCCGGCCCCGTTCCTCAATACTCGACCTTGCGGGGCAGGTCCTTGGCCTCGGCGACCCAGGCTTCCACCTGGGAGGTCGACGGGACCTGGCGGGTGAGCTTCTTCTCGTCGTTCACCTCGCGCATCTTGGCCGCGAGGTTCTCGGCGTTTCGCTGGGCGAGCTCCTTCACCGTGTCCACGCCGGAGCACTCGAGGAGCTCCGCGTACTCGGAGCCGACGCCCTTGATGCGGAACAGGTCGGCCATGTTCACGAACTTGAGGAGCTGCTTCTCGCTGAGGCCGCTGGCCTCGGCCAGGGCCTCGCGGCCCTTGGGGTCACAGCCCTTCTCGAGCAGGCCGTCGGTGTCAACGACGCCGGCCGTCGTGAGCTTCTCGCGGGTGGCCGGGCCGATGCCCTCGATTTCGTCGATCTTGCGGTTCGCCATGGCGGGGGTCCCTCCTTCTTGCACGGTGACGTTCACTCCCAGGCCGGCTCCGCGATCCCGTCGGCAGCCACCCGGAACGGCGCCCACACCAGGGCGACCCGCTCCACGGCGGTGTCGGACTTTCGCGTCCGGACCGGCAGCTCCACGAGCTCGAGCATGCTCTCGTCCACCTCGCGGCGGACCCGCTCGAGCTCGCTCTGGAGCTCCTGCTCCATCTCCTTGAGTTGCTCCTGCACGGCCTGGAGTTCCTCCTCGGCCCGCTCGATGTCGCCCTTCTCCCGCATCGCCCGGCTCGCCCCGCGGACCGCCGTCGTGGCCCGCCCGACGTTGCGGGCGCTGCCCAGCTTGCGGCCAAAGAGCGCCCCGAGCACCGTGGCGCCCATCGAGATCACGGTGCTGCGCTTGGAGGCGTCGTACTGCTCCTCCTCGCGCTCGAGCTTCTGCTCGGCGCGGCGCACCCGGGCCTCCAGACGCGCGATCTTCGGGGTGTACCTCTTGCGCAGCTTCTCGAGCTCCCGGTCCCGTTTCTCGTGGAGCTTCGTGCGCAGCCGCGCGCGGAAATCGCCCTCGCTCTCGCCGGGCTTCGAGGTCTCCTTGAGCTCCGCGCACTTCCACAGCGTCAACAGACACTCCCGGTAGACGTGGCTCTTCAGCATCTTGCCCCAACGCGGGTAGCTCTTGGCGCGGGTGGCGGCGGCGGGAAGCTCGCCGAAGGACGCCCCGGGCTCGGGCTCGCGCTCGAGATCGAGCAGCGCCGGATCGAGCCTGAGGCTGCCCTCGTCGTCCCAGGGCGAATCCCGGAGCGCCCCCACCAGAGGCACCTGGAAGCCCACCGTCTCCCAGCGGTCTACGCCGGCCCGGGTGTTGGCGTAGTGGATGCTCCCGACCCCGAGGAGCGTCGGCCGGTAGACGACCCTACCGTTGCCGATCGGCGCCACAACCGGCAGGAAGACCTGGTCGACTTCGGGCGCGACCACCGGAACCTCGGGCGCCACCGGGGCTTCGGCCTCCGGAGGCGGAACGGCCGCGACCGACGGAACCGGTGCGCCGGGCGCCGACGGCGCTGCCGCAGCGCCGCCCGCCTCGGCCTTCGGGGTGAGCCGGGCGATCTGCTCGCGGGTGAGCGGGCCGCGTAGGTACGACATCGCCCAGCGCGTGTGGAAGAGCACAGGCCCGTCCTCGTGGACGTTGTTGATCAGGAAGACCCGGCTGCCGAGACCCGCGAGCAGCCGCTCCATCTCGGCCCGGTCGAAGGCGGCGCCGGTCGTGGCGGACGCACCCTCCAGGCCCTCGATCACCCGCAGCTTGTCACGCTCGGTCTGGAGCCGCCCGAGCAACCAGGTGCCGGTGTTGGAGAGGCCCTTGTAGTCGAGGTCGACCGGGTTCTGGGTCGCGAGCACGCAGCCGAGGCCATAGGCCCGCGCCTGCTTGAGTAGCGTGAGCATCGGCGTCTTCGACGGCGGGTTGGCGGTCGGCGGGAAGTAGCCGAAGACCTCGTCCATGTAGAGGATGGCGCGCAGGCTGTTCGTGCCCGGCTGGCTGCGCATCCACGCGACCATCTCGTTGAGCAGCAGCGTCACGAAGAACATGCGCTCGCTCTCGGAGAGGTGGGCGATCGACAGGATGGAGAGCCGCGGCTTGCCCTCCTCGGTGTAGAGGAGTCGCTGGACGTCGAGGGCCTCGCCCTCCATCCAGGCGGAGAAGCCCGGCGAGGCCAGCAGGTTGTTCAGGGTCATCGCCAGGGTCATGCGATCGGCGGCGGGGAAGAAGCTCTCCAGGTCGAAGACGCCGACGGTGTCGAAGGGCGGGCTCTGGATCTCGCGGATCAGGCTGGCCAGGTCGAGATCCCGGCCGGCGGACCAGGCGCGGTCGACCACGTTCGAGATGAGGATGTGCTCGCGGCTGCGGATCGGGTCCGGGTCCACGCCGAGCAGCGCGAGCAGGCCCGAAACGGTGGCCTGGATGCGCTCCCGGTGGGCGTCGGCGTCGGCCCGCAGGGCCTCGGGCGGCGCGGCGAGGCTCTTCAGGACGCGCAGGGGCCGGCCGGCGCTCGAGCCCGGCGTGTAGATGGCGAGGTCGACGGCCTCGCGGAAGGCGCGGATGCGCGCGCCGTCCTGACCCCAGTCGGCGAGCCCCTTCTTCCAGCGTCCGGCCACGGCCCGGGCGTGCTCGTCGGGCGTGCGCCCCTCCCGGCCGGCCTCCGCCTCGTCGATCCAGGGGCGGAAGTCGGCGGGGGCGAGATCCGGAAAGGTGAGCAGGAGGTTCCCCAGATCGCCCTTCGGATCGATGGCGATGGCCGGGATCCCGTCGAGGGCCGCCTCCTCGAGCAGTGAGACGCACAGGCCGGTCTTGCCGCTGCCGGTCATGCCCACACAGACCGCGTGGGTGGTCAGGTCCTTGGCGTCGTAGAGGAGCACCTCGTCGGTGCGCTCGCCGTCCGCGCCGACGGTGGCTCCGAGGTAGAAGGTGCCGAGCTTCTCGTAGGGGGCAGCCGCACCGCGGCTCTTCCGTGCCGTCACGGCCCCGTCTTACACCGGGCGAAGGGCCCTAGCAAACCGCCGGGGAGGGCCTCGGATGCGAGTGAGATCCGAGAGCCCGGCGGCCGTGGCCCGGCCCCTGGAATCGTGGTAAAGACGGGCCCCCGACCGTCTTCCGACGCCCGAGGAGACCCGCCATGAGCCCCACTCCCAAGGATCTCTCCCTTCGACCGCTCGCCCTCGCCTGTGGGCTGCTGCTCGCCGTGGTCGGCACCGGCTGCGGTGAGGCCACCCCGGAGGAGAAGCTGGCCGAGGCCACCGAAGAGCTGACCGATGCGACCCACGCCAAGGAGGCGGCCCAGGCCACCCTCGACCAGCTCGAAAAGCGCCTCGGCGACGCTCAGGCCGCCCGGGACCAGGCCGCGGAAGCCTTCGAGGAGGTGCGCCAGCGCTGGCAGGACGCCAAGGACGCGGTGGGCGAGTTCGCCACGGACGAGGTGCTGCACCGGCAGGTCAACCGGGCTCTCATCGACGAGCCGGCCCTCGAGGGCGCCACCATCACCGCCGCCGTCGAGAACCGCGTCGTGACCCTGGTGGGCGGTGCGCCGGACGCGGAGGCCATCGCCCTCGCCGCCGAGCTGGCCGACGCCATCCCCGGCGTGGCCGAGGTGGTCAGCCAGGTCGCCATCGAGAGCCCGGAGGTCGGTGCGCCGCCGGCGGAGGCGGCCCCCGAGGCGGAGCCGGCCCCGGAGGCGGAGGCGGCCCCGGAGGCGGAGGAAGAGCCCGCCATCGAGCTCCCGGGCCTGGAGGGGCGCGAAGAGGAAGAGACCGCCCGGCCCCCCGAAGCCCACCTGTAGGGGCGGGACGAGGGGGACGTTCCTTTCCGTGCCACGGCAGCGTGAGACGGAAAGGAACGTCCCCTTGTCCCACGCGCGCGAGGTCCGACACTCCGTTCCGTCATGCACGCCACGCCGAGCTTCACGTTCGCTCTGGCCCTCGGCATCGGGGTAACGTGCCAGCTGATCGCCCGGCATCTGCGGATGCCGACCATCGTGCTGCTGTTGGCGGCGGGCGTGTTGGTCGGGCCGGACGGGCTGGGCTGGATCCACCCGCGAGCCCTCGGCGAGAGCGGGCTGTTCGGGCTCGTCTCGCTGGCCGTCGCGATCATCCTGTTCGAGGGCGGCCTCGCCCTGGACCTCGGGGCCCTGCGCCGCGCGGCGGCTCCGATCCGCCGGCTCGTCACTCTCGGCGCGATCGTCACCGCCCTCGGAGGGGCGGCGGCCGCCCACCTGTTCATGGGCTGGGAGGATCCGCGGCTGGCGCTGCTGTTCGGAACGCTGGTGATCGTCACGGGCCCGACGGTCATCCGGCCGTTGCTGCGCAACGTGCCGCTGCGGCCCAAGCTCGCGACGGTGCTCGAGGCCGAGGGGCTGCTCATCGACCCGGTCGGCGCCATCGTCGCCGGCGTGGCCCTCCAGCTGGTGGTGCTGGAGCCGGGGGCGAGCCCGCTGACCTCCGGCGCCACCGGCCTGGCCGCCCGCACCGCGTTCGGCGCGGTGGCCGGCCTGGTGATCGGCTTCCTGCTGGCCGGGCTGCTGCGCTTCCGACGGGCGGTGCCCGAAGGCCTCGAGAACCTGGTCGCCCTCGGTGGCGCGTTGGTGGGCTTCGAGCTGTGCGAGGCGCTGCTGACCGAGAGCGGCATCCTGGCCGTGACGGTCGCCGGTGTCGTGGTCGGCAACATCGAGCAGCGGGTGGCCCGGGAGCTGGGCGAGTTCCAGGAGCACCTGACCATCGGGCTGATCGGGCTCCTGTTCGTGCTGCTCGCGGCGGACGTGCGCCTGGCCGACGTCTTCGGCCTCGGGCTGCCGGGCGTGCTCACCGTGGTGTCCCTCGCCCTGGTCGTGCGCCCCCTGAACGTCTGGCTGTGCACCACCGGCTCGGACCTCGGCTGGCGGGAGCGGGCCTTCCTGGGCTGGGTCGCGCCGCGGGGCGTGGTCGCCGCCGCCATCGCCTCCCTCGCCGCCGGCTTCCTGGAAGAGGAGGGGATCGCCGGTGCCGAGGCCATCCGCGCCCTGGTCTTCCTGACCATCGCCGCCACCGTGATCCTGCAGGGCGGAACGGCGCCGCTCGTCGCGCGGATCCTGGGCGTGCGGGCCCCGGGCCGGGAGATGCTCGTGGTGCTGGGGGCCGAGGAGCTGGGCTTCGCCTTCGCCCAGGCCCAGGGCCTGCCGAAGGAGCAGGTCCTGTTCACGGACTCCAACCCCCTCCACTGCCGGGCCGCCGAGTCCCGCGGCTACCGGGTGGTCTGGGGCAACGCCTTGGAGGAGCGCACCGTGGCGCGGATGCGGCTGGAGCGGGCGCGGGCGGTGGTGGGGCTGACGCCGAACAACGAGGTGAACCACCACTTCGCCGGCGAGGCCAAGGAGGAGTACGGCGTACCCGCGACCTACGCCGCGATCGGCCGCGACAGCAGCGAGGTGGCGGCGCGCATCGTGCGCAAGCAGGCCGGGCGTGTGCTGTTCGACGGGCCGAAGGAGGTGGAGCGCTGGAACGTGCGGCTGCGCCACGGCGACGCGGAGATCCTGCGGCTCGAGCGCATCGCAGCACCGGAGCCGGAGGAGCCCGCCGCCGAGAGCCCGGGCCGCGCCGACGATCCGGACCCCTACCTCATGCTCGCCGTCGAGCGGGCCGGAAGGACGGAGCCCATGTTCGAGCGCTTCGAGCCGGCCGAGGGCGACCGGGCGATCGTGGCGGTCCACTCGCCGGAGCGCGAGGCGGCCATGGCGCGCCTGGGCGCGCAGGGTTGGTGGCCCGCGGTTCCCCGAGCCACCGACGACGACCCGGAGACGAACGGCGGTTGACAGCGGGCCGGCTTCCCCGGGTTTCGAGTCTTGTCAAGATTTGGATTCCCGGGGGAGATGATCTACTCGTGTTCGTCTTGCCGAAAGAGGGACCGGGGTGCCCGACCGGATCGTCACCGATGAGCTCGCCCTGCTCGAGCTTGTGAACGAAGCGCTGGACAGCGCTCCGGCCCCCAAGGCTCCCTCGGAATCGAACCTGGTCGACGATCTCGAGCGCATCCGCGAGCAGCTCGTCCGCGGCGAGATGGACTACTTCGAGCGCTCCGCCCTGAACACGCGCTGGAACAACCAGAGCGCGCTCCTCGAGCAGCTGCGCAAGTCCCGCAGTGCGCCGCAGGTCGACCCGGCTTCGCCCTACTTCGCTCACCTCCGCATCCGGGAAGGCGAGCGCGTGCGCGACCTGTGCCTCGGTCGCGCGACCCGGCTCGACCACGGGCTGCGCATCGTCGATTGGCGTCACGCGCCGATCGCCCAGCTCTTCTACCGCTACCAGCAGGGGGAAGAGTTCGAGGAGGAGATCACCGGCCGCACCCACGAGGGCACGATCGAGGCGCGGCGCACGGTGACCATCCGCGAAGGACGCCTCGAGCGGGTGGACGCGCCGGAAGGCACCTTCCAGCTCGACCCGAACCATCCGGAAGGCTGGCGGCGAACCGCCCACCAGGCGCCCAAGCTGGGCGGCGGCGAGGGGACGGCGCTTCGGGTCCACGCGGCCGGCGAGGGCGCGGCGCGGCAGCTCGGAACCGACGTGGACGGCGGGATCCAGCGGGCGGACAAGCACCTGCCGGACATCGCCGCCCTGATCGACCCGGAGCAGTTCGCCCTGATCGCGAGGCCTTCGGCCGGCCCGGTCGTGATCCGCGGCGCGGCGGGCTCGGGCAAGACGACGGTCGCGCTCCATCGCATCGCCTACCTCGCCTACGACGACCCGCAGATCGACTCGGCGGCGACGCTCTTCGTCGTGTTCTCCTCGGGCCTGCGGGACTACGTGAGCCACGTGCTGCCGGCGCTGGGCGTCGAGCGCGTGCGGGTCCAGACCTTCCGCGACTGGGCCGCGGAGCATCGCAAGCGCCTCTTCCCGGCCCTGCCCGATCGGCACCGGGACGACACGCCCGCTCTCGCCCAGCGGCTGAAGCTGCACCCGGCCCTGCTGGTCGCCCTCGAGCGCCAGGTGGCGAGCGCGGACGGCAAGGCCTCGGCCGCCCAGGTGCTCGACGACTGGGTGAGCGTGCTGACGAACCGCGAGCTGCTCTTCGAGGTGTTCGCCGAGCACGCGCCCGAGGCCTTCAGCGAGAGCCGCCTCGCCGAGGCGACCGACTGGTGCCGGCGCCGGCACGAGGAGTGTCAGGCGTGGATGGAGGGCGACCGGGAGGTCCAGGCGGAGCTCGACCCGGAGGACGACGCCCTGCTGCTGCGGCTCTGGCAGCTGCGCGGCGGGCCGATCAGCGGCCCGGGCGGACAGCCCGTCGAGTACCGCCACGTGGCGATCGACGAGGTGCAGGACTTCTCGCCTCTCGAGGTGCAGGTGCTGATGGACTGCCTCGACGCGCGGCGCAGCCTCACCCTGGCCGGCGATACCCAGCAGCACGTGATGCAGGAGGCGGGCTTCACCTCCTGGAGGGATTTCTTCCGGCACCTAGGCATCGAGGGGACCTCCGTCGAGACCCTCCAGGTGAGCTACCGCTCCTCGGACGAGATCGCGCGCTTCGGCCAGGCCGTGCTGGGCCCGCTGCGGGAGGACGACATCCCGCTCGTGACGACGCGCAGCGGCCCACCGGTCGAGCTCTTCCACTACACGGACCACGGCGCCTGCATCCCTTCCCTGGCCGACGCCCTCGGCCAGCTCGCCGACGCGGAGCCCCTGGCCTCCGTCGCGCTCCTCACGCCGAGTCCGGACATCTCGGCCCTCTACCACGAGGGCCTCGCAAACTGCGACGTGCCGCGCCTTCACCGGGTGCAGCGCCAGGATTTCCGCTTCGGGCCGGGCATCGAGATCACCGAGATCGAGCAGGTGAAGGGCCTCGAGTACGACTACGTCATCCTCGTCGACGTGAGCGAGCAGCACTTCCGCGACGAGCCCAAGGCCCGCCGCCTCCTCCACGTCGGCGCCACCCGCGCCGTCCACCAGCTCTGGCTGACCAGCGTCGGCACCCCCTCCCCGATCGTCCGCGAAGCCATCGAGAAGATTTAGAAACGGGGCCAGAGTTAAGAATTCAGTTCCCTTCGGGGAACTGAATTCTTAACTCTGGCCCCGTTTCTTCACGTTTCTTCAGCGGGCGTTCGTACCAGGCGACGTCCCAGTAGCGGTCGTGCTTGCGGCCGACCTCGGTGAAGGTGCCGACGGGCGTGAAGCCGAAGCGCTCGTGGAGGCGGATCGAGGGCTCGTTGGGGAGCGTGATCCCGGCCAGGATGCGGTGGAGGTCCTCGCCAGCAAGGGCGTCGAAGAGCGCGCCGTAGAGCCGCGCGCCGTGGCCGCGGCCCTGGCTCTCCGGCGCCAGGTAGATCGTGGTCTCCACCGAGGTGGCGTAGGCGGGCTTGGCGCGGAAGGGCATCGAGCCGGCGTAGCCCCGGACGGCGCCCTCCTCCTCCAGCACGAGCAGACGGTGGGGGCCGCCGGCGAACTGGGCGAGCCACGCCTCGCGCTCCTTCTCGCGGAAGGTCCGAACGTCGAAGGTGACCGGACCGTCCTCCACGAAGTGGTTGTAGATCGCGGTGATCGCGGCGAGATCGTCCCGGCGGGCGGGGCGAACGAGGGGCAGGGCCATGGCGCTATCCTGGCACGTCGTGCGGGAGCTGCGCGACATCCTGGCCGCCTTCGCCGAGCTGGCGGAGGACGAGACGGCGATCCTCACCAGCGTCGTCCACGCCGCCGGCTCCACCTACCGCCGGCCCGGCGCCCGCATGCTGGTCCTGCCGGACGATCGCATGATCGGGCTGATCAGCGGCGGCTGCCTGGAAGGCGACCTGCTCGAGCACGCCGGCCGCGTACGCGCCGAGGGCGAGGCCCGCCTCGTCCACTACGACGCCACCGCGGAGGACGACATCCTCTGGGGCTCGGGCCTCGGCTGCGCCGGGATCGTCGACGTGCTGCTCGAGCCCGTGTCCTCCGCCGGTGCGGGGCCGCTGCCCGCCCTCGCCGCCTGGCGCGAGGCCCGGCAGACCGGCGTCCTCGCCACCGCCTTGGGGCCCGGCGAGCTCGGGCGTCGCTGGGCGCTCCACCCGGACGGGCGCATCGAAGGGCCGCCGGCCCCGAACGAGGTCCGCGCCGCCCTCGAGGAAGGGCGCGCCGGCGGACGCTCCCGGCGGGTCGCCGGCGCCGGCGGCGACCTGGCCGTCGAGGTTGTGCCGCCGCCCCTGCGCCTCGTGGTCTTCGGCGCTGGCCCCGACGCCGGGCCGGTCGCGCGCCTGGCCCTCGAACTCGGCTGGGACGTTGCCCTGTCCGACCCGCGCCCGGCCTCCGCGCGGCCGGATCGCTTTCCCGGTGCGAGCGTGCACTGCGTGCCGGCGGAGGAGGCGGTGGCCGCCGCGGCGATCGACGCCGGAACGCACGTGATCGTGATGACCCACCACTACCTGCACGATCGCGCGCTGCTCGAAGGCCTGCTGCCCTCGCCAGCGCCCTACGTGGGACTGCTCGGCCCGAAGCAGCGCGCCCGCGACCTGCTCGCCGACCTCGCCGACCAGGGCGCCTGGTTCTCCGAGGAAGAGCTGGCGCGGCTTCACGCGCCGGCGGGCCTCGACCTGGGCGGCGAGGGCCCCGAAGCCATCGCGCTCTCGCTCGTCGGCGAGGTGCAGGCCAGAGCCCAGCAGCGGCCCGGCGGCTGGCTTCGCGCCCGCAAGGGCCCGATCCACGATCCCAGCCCGTGAGGGGCGCGTCGTGAAGATCGCCGCGGTCCTGCTCGCGGCGGGCGGCTCGAGCCGGCTCGGCCGGCCGAAGCAGCTGCTCGAGCACGACGGCGAGCCCCTGGTGCGACGAGCGGCACGAGCCGCCCTGGGCGCGGGCGTCGACGAGCTGGTGGTGGTGACCGGCGCCGAGGCCGCCGCCGTCGAAGCGGCCCTCGACGGGCTGCCGCTGCGCCGGGTCCGCAACGACGACTGGCGGCAGGGCCTCGGCCGCTCCATCGCCTGCGGCGTCGAGGCCGTGGCGGCGGACGCCGTGCTGCTCCTGCTCGCGGACCAGCCAGCGGTGGACGCGGCGCTCCTGCGCGAGCTACTGGCCGCCGGCCGCGAGGGCCACCGGCGGGTCGCCTGCGCCTACGCGGGCGGGCTCGGCGTCCCCGCCCTGTTCGCTGGCGGGGCGGATCGCGAGGCGCTCCTCGCCCTGGAGGGCGACGGGGGTGCCCGCGGGCTGCTCGCGGCCGACCGGACCTCGGTGCACGCGATCCCCGCCGAGCAGGCCGCCTTCGACGTCGACGACGAGGCCGACTGGTCGCGCTGGAGGGAACGCCGTGACTCCCGCTGAGCGAGATGCCCTGCACGCCCAGCTGCTCCGCCTGCGTGCCGACCTCCGCCAGCACGCCGCCGCCACCGACGCGGCGGCCCAGCCCGTGATCTCGACCAGCCCATCGGGCACGTGTCCCGCATTGACGCGCTCCAGCAGCAGCAGCTCGCCCGGGCCCAGCGCGATTCCGCCCGCGCGCGCCTGCAGCAGGTCGACGCCGCCCTCGCGCGCCTCGAGCGCGACGAGTACGGCGAGTGCGCCGCCTGCGGCGAGGAGATCGAGCTCCGCCGTCTCACGGCGCGACCCGAGAGTGCCTTCTGCCTGCCCTGCCAATCCCGGCGGAAGGCCCGGAGCTGACCTACTCGGAGCTGGCCGCCAAGAGCGCCAGCTGCGGCTCCACGACGGGCCGCGTCGGCCAGGCGGTGACGTAGAGACGAGCCTGGACCCGCTCCACGCCCTCGACGGCTCGGACGATCTCCGTCATCCGACTCCGCTCGGCCTCGGACCGGACGAAGCCCTGGAGCCGGACCGCGCCCTGATGCACCGCGATCTCGGCCCCGCGGGTCGAAATGCCGCCGCGCGCGAGCGCGGACTGCACCCTGAGCTCCAGGACTCCATCGGGATGGGCGAGGCCCCAGGCGAGAGCCGCCACGGCGAGAACCGCGACGACGAGGGCAGAGCGAACCAGGCCGAGCATCCAGCGGCGGGGGCGGTCGTGCATGCTTCACCTTCGGACCCGGGCGGCGTGCGGAGCAACCGCTCGGGGGCGTCTGCGGCGGTGACGCCTGGGGGGGTACCCGGAAGGTCGAGCAAGGTCGAATCCGATGCTGTGTCCCCCGTCACGTTTTTGGGGCAGGCTTCCGGACATGACCGAGACACGAATTCCCGACGGCGAGGGGCGTGAATTCCGCGTCACCCTCGACCGGGCCGGGACGCGCACACCCGAGCACCCGACGCACCCGCAGGTGAGCCTGCTCTCGCCGGACTTCTACGCCGGCCCCCATCCGCTCCTCACCTGGATGCGCGAGCACGCCCCCGTCTACTGGGACGACGCCACCGGCATCTGGGGAATCGCCCGCTACGCGGACGTCATGCAGGTCTCGAAGGACTGGGAGACGTTCTGCTCGGGTGAGGGCTCGCGGCCCGACAGCTCGGTACCCAGCATGATCAACCGCGATCCGCCGGAGCACATCCTGCGGCGGCGCTTGATCAGCGCCGGCTTCACCCCCCGGCGGGTGGAGGACCACGAGCCCTTCCTGCGCCGCAAGGTGAACGAGCTGATCGACGGAGTGTGCGAGCGCGGCGAATGCGACTTCGTCGCCGAGCTGGCCACGCCGCTTCCCATGTACATGATCGGCGCCCTGATGGGCCTCCCGGAGGCGGACCACGAGAAGCTCCTGCGCTGGTCCGATCTCTTCGCCACCGGTGGCGAAGAGGTGCTCGAGGACGTGGTGCCCGCGGTCCGGGACTACGCCGACTACATCATGGCCATCGTCGAGGAGCGGCGGGGCGGAGCGGGCGAGGACCTGGTGAGCCTCGTCGTCAACGCCGACGTGGACGGCGAGCGCCTCAGCGATACGGACCTGATCTTCGAGACCATGCTGGTCCTCGTCGGCGGAGACGAAACGACCCGCCACGTGATCTCCGGAGGCCTCGAGGCGCTCCTGCGCCGCCCCGACGAGCGCCGCCGGCTCGAGAAGGACGCAGCCCTGCTCCCCACGGCCGTGGAGGAGATGCTGCGCTGGGTGACGCCCATCCAGAACATGAACCGCACCGCCACCCGCGACGTGGTGCTCGGCGGCCAGCGGATCCGCGAAGGGGATCGCATGCTGCTCCTCTACCCCTCGGCGAATCGGGACGAGCGCGTGTTCCCCGACCCCTTCCGCTTCGACGTGGGCAGGACGCCCAACGACCACGTCGCCTTCGGCGGCTTCGGCCGCCACCACTGCCTGGGGGCCCAGCTCGCGCGCCTGGAGCTGCGTGTGCTCTTCGAGGAGCTCTTCGCGCGCCTTCCGGACGTGGCGCTGGCCGATCCGGAGGTGGAGCTGCCGCGACGGCGCGGAAACTTCGTGCTCGGGCTGGAATCGATGCCGGTGCGCTTCACGCCGGCCGCCGCTCGCGGCTGATCAGTTGCGAGCGGCTGCCAGGCTCACGATCTCCGGGTAGAACGCCAGGAGCCCTTCGATCGCCGCGACCTGGTCGAAGGCGTCTTCGTAGGTCCACACCGCGTTCTCCGCCACGGCGTCGCCGCAGCGGAGGGTGTAGTAGCGGGCGTGGCCCTTGAACTTGCACCAGGTGGTGTGATGGGTGCGCTCGAGGAGGGCCGGGGCGACGTCTTCCCGCGGCAGGTAGTAGCGGGGCGGACAGCGGGATTCGCGGAGCACCCGCGCCCGCGAGCTCTCGGCCACGACCCGGCCGCCGAAGGTGACGCGCACCCGGGTCGGCTCGTCGTCGATCGTGATGCGGTGGTGCGGATGCTCCGCGTAGGCAGGCGAGCCGGCCATGCGGGGTAGGATACGGCATGAACGACGCCTGGGAGCTGGACGAGCTGCTCGCCGTCCTCGAGCCCTCGGAGACCGGCCCGGGGCGCTTCCGCGGCACTTCGGCGCCGGCGCGCCTGCGTCCCGACGAAGGGCAGCGCGCCATGGTGGACGGAAGCCAGCTCCTCGCCCAGGCCCTGGTGGCCGCACGGCGCACCGCTGACGACCGCTTCGTGAAATCCGCCCACATGATCTTCGCGCGAGCTGCCAGCGCAGCCGCCCCGGTCGAGCTGCACGTCGACCCTCTTCACGCTGGCCGCAGCTTCAGCAGCCTCTCCGTCGACGTCCGCCAGGGCGAGCGCGCCTGCGCCCGCGGCCTCTTCCTGCTCGACACCGGCGCCCCGGACTACGTCCACCACGCCATGCCGATGCCCGCCGTCCTCCCGCCGGAAGACGCCACACCTTTCGCCTACCCCGTCCGCGGCCGGGAGATCCGCATCGCCGAAGGCGCGGACTTCCGGGATCCCGACGCCATCGGCCCGCCCCGCCTCGACGCGTGGATCCGCTACACCGCCCCACCCGACGACCCGGCCCTCGGGCAGGCCCTCCTCGCCCACGCCTGCGGCCCCTTCACCATCGGCACCTCCATGCGCCCCCATCCGGGCTACGGCGAAGCCCTCGCCCACCACACCCTCACGACCGGCGTGCTCTCCCTCACCGTGCACTTCCACGAGCCCTCCGCCCTCGAGGGCTGGCTCCTCTACGCCCACGAGAGCCGCCACGCGGGCCGCGGGCTGTGCGACGGCGACGGAAAGATCTTCGAGCGCGGCGGACGGCTGGTGGCCTCGTTCCAGCAGGCGGCGCTGCTGCGGGAGATGGCGTCGGGAGTGTTCGGAAAGGATGTGCGGGCGCGGTTCTGAGCGGGGGCGGCGTGGAGGTGCGGGCGGCCTTCTTGCCTGTGGGCGCGGAGGAGGCGCGCCGGTTCGGGCGCGACCTCCGGTCTCCGACGCACGTGCGGAATGCCATCCGCTACGTGCTTCTGAAAGCCCGGCGGCACCTGCGGCAAGCGACCGGCGTCGTGCCGCTGGATCCGGCCTCCTTGGCCCGCTGGTTCGACGGCTGGAAACGAGAAGCGTCCGTTCTGGTTCGCGAGGCCCGCACCCGCCCCGGCGGCCATCTCCGCGCCGTCGCCCGCCGCGATCGACCCAGCCCCTAGGCGACCCCCGGCCGTCGCTCCCCCCAAGGCCGCGCCGCCTCCAGCTCGTACGCCAAGCCGAGAAGCGTCCCCTCCTCCCCGGTCCGCGCCGCGAAGTGGCTCCCGATCGGAAGTCCGTCGGAGCTCCAGCCGAGGGGCACGGACATGGCCGGCTGGCCCACGGCGTTCCAGGTCGGCGTGTAGGACACGTAGTCGAAGAGGGGCTCGCGGATCTGGTCGAAGCTGAGGGTGCCGCCCTGGGTTCCGAGGCGAATTGGCGGGGTGCGCAGCACCGGGGTGAGCAGCAGGTCGTAGCCCTCGAAGAAGGCGGCCATCTGGCGCTGGTACTCGGCGAAGAAGGCAACGCCGCGCTCCGTCGTGTCGGCCGGCTGGCGGCGGAAGTGCTCAGCCATGCCCAGGGTGACGGGCTCGAGGACGTCTGCGGGATCGAGGCCGCGCTCCCGGGCGGCGGCGACGAGGCCGGCGGGGCCGGAGGTCCACAGGTTCAGGAAGTGCTCGCGGAACTCGGGGCCTCGGTAGTCGGGGCCTGCGGGCTCGACCCGGTGGCCGAGCTCGGCGCACAGGGCCGCGGTGGCTTCGATCGCCGCCTTCACTTCCGGGTGGGCTTCGTCGCCGTAGGCGTTGGCGGTGTGGAAGGCGATGCGCAGGCGGCGGCCCCGAGGCCCGTCCACGACGCCGGTCGGCGGGAGCTCCCGGCCGGCGTCGTGGCGCTCGGTCACGGCCAGGTAGTGGGCGCTGTCGCGCACCGTGCGGCTCACCGCGTGCTTCACGGAGATGTCGAGGGCTCGATTGCGCGGCTGCTTGGGGTTGCGCCCGCGGCTCGGCTTGAGCCCGAACACGCCGCAGCAGGAGGCGGGGATGCGGATCGAGCCGCCGCCGTCGGAGGCCTGGGCCATGGGCAACATGCCGGCGGCCACCGCCGCCGCGGCGCCACCGGACGAGCCGCCGGTGGAGTGCTCGAGGCTCCAGGGGTTGCGGCAGGGGCCGAGCAGCGCCGATTCGGTCGTCGCGACCAGGCCGAACTCGGGCGTGTTGGTCTTGCCGAGCACCACGAAGCCGCCCTCGAGGGTCTTCTCGGTGTGGGGGGAGCTCTGGGCCGGCACGTAGTCGGCGAACAGCCGCGAGCCCATGGTGGTGCGCACGCCGGCCAGATCGTTCAGGTCCTTCAGCAGGAACGGCACCCCCCGGAAGGGGCCGTCCGGCAGCGGACCCTCGGCCCGCTCGAGGGCACGCTCGAACACGCGGGTGACCACCGCGTTGATCGGTCCGTCCAAGGCCTCGATGCGTGCGATCGTCCGCTCCACCAGCTCGCGGGGAGTCGCCTCACGGCGGCGCACCAGCGCGGCCTGGCCGAGGGCATCGAGACCTTCCAGTCCGTCTCCGCGGTCGGCGGCAGCCGGCGGAGAGGCCACGGGCTCGAAGCCGAGACCGCCGCAGGCGGCGGCCCCGAGGCCGGCGGTGACGATGAGGAACTCGCGCCTCCGCAGGCGCGCGGCGAAGCCGGTCGAACTCATGGGCGGGTCGCTCCCTGGCCGCAGTCTAGTGGCTTTCGTTGCCGAGGGGCCGCGGCCGTGATAGCTCCCGCAGGCCATGGCTCATCCCAGCGAGGTCGTCGTCCTCACGCCGCCGTCGCCGAGCGGCGGGCGCGGCAGCCTCCGCGAGGTGGGCTGGCTCGCCTACCCGGTCATCCTGAGCCAGATCTCCAGCACGGCGATGGGTGTGGTCGATTCCGCGATGGTCGGCCGCCTGGGCGCCACCGAGCTCGCCGCCGTGGGCTTCGCGGGAATCTGGTGCTGGACGCTGTTCTCGTTCTTCTACGGCACGGCGACCTGCGTGCAGACCTTCGTGTCCCAGGACCACGGCGCCGGGCGCGAACGCCACTGCGGGCACTGGGCGTGGCAGACCCTGTGGCTGGTCGTCCCCGCCGCCGTCCTGGCCGCCGCCGTCCTCGCCCTCGTGGCAGGCGAGGCACTGCGCCTGCTGGGGCCCTCCCCCGAGCTCCAGGAGAGCGCCGAGGCCTACCTCCGCCCCCGGCTCCTGGGCTCCGTGGGCATGAGCCTCGCCTTCGTGTGGATCTCGTTCTTCCGGGGCATCGGCGACACCCGCACGCCGATGATCGCCGCCGTGGTCGCGAACGTGATCAACGCGGTGCTCGACTACGGCCTCATCTTCGGGGAGCTCGGCCTGCCCGAGCTGGGCGTGGTCGGCGCCGGCACCGCCACGGCTGTCGGCGAGTGGAGCTACGCCCTGTTGGTGCTGGTCCCGGCCCTCCGCTGGCGGCGGGTGCGCGAGACCTTCGGCACGGCGCCGGTGGGCCCGCGGCCAGGCGACCTGCGCCGCCTCCTGCGCACCGGGGTCCCAGTCGGCGGCCAGTGGGTGATGGACATGCTCTCCTTCGCCGTCTTCACCACCTTCGTCGCCCGCATGGGCGACGCTTCGATGGCCGCGAGCCAGGCCTTCGTGGCACTCCTCTCCATGTCCTTCATGCAGGCTTCGGGGATTGCCGTCGCCGCATCGACCCTCGTCGGCCGCTACATCGGCGCCGGGGACCTGCAGGCCGCCGTTCGCAGCTTCTGGACCTCCCAGCTCTTCGCCGGCGTGCTTGCGGTGATGGTGGCCGCCCTGTTCCTGGCGGTTCCCGACGTGATGATGGGCATCTTCAGCGACGACCCGGAGGTCATCTCCCTCGGCGCGCCGCTCGTGCGGCTCGGCGCCTTCTTCCAGCTGATGGACGCCGCCGCCATCGTCTCCTCCGGCGCCCTCCGCGGCGCCGGCGACACCCGCTGGCCCTTCGCGGCGCAGACGCTGCTCGGTTGGGGGCTCCAGGTGCCGTTGGCGTGGCTCCTCGGCGTCGCCCTGGGCGGCGGCCTTCGCTGGGCCTGGGTCGCCGCGACGATCTACATCACGATCCTGTCGGGCCTGCTGCTCTGGCGCTTCCGCTCGGGGCGCTGGCAGGAGATGGACATCCGCGCCTGACCTCAGCCTGCCGACCGGGACCGGACGTGCGCGCCTGACGCTAGGCCCGCCAGTCCCGGTGCTGGAGGTAGGCCGGCTGGGCCCGGGCCTTCCGCTGCCTCCGGCCGAGCTGCTCCGCCAGCCACTGGAACCACTCGTGGGTGTCGTCGCGGCCCTGCTCCTCGCGCAGGGTCTCGACCCAGCTCTCCACCTTCGTCCAGAGCGTGACGATCGCTCCGCCCATCAGATCGTCGACGACCTCCATGGGAACGATGCGCCGGAACACCATCACGCCGATGCTCTCGATGGTGGTGGACACCACCATGGCCAGGGTCTCCGCCTCGGCTCCGCGCTCGCGCAGCTCCGTCGCCGGCATCCGATCGGGGAGCGACAGCAGGAAGGTGTAGGCCCGTGTGAACTCCGCGCTCTGGAAGGAGCGGAGCAGCTCGATCGAAGCCGCCTCCAGGCGTTGGCGTCGGAACTGGCGGATCTGGATCACAGCGAAGGCGACGCCGCCGACGACGAAGAGGGCGCCGAGGATCTCGGCGAGATCCGCCAACGTGCCGAGCTGGGTTTCCACGGCTGCCGATGGTAGGAGCGCCGGGCGCCGCGTGGTAGGCCGCGGCCCATCAGCGCAGTGCGTCGAGGGGGACCACCGCCGTCTTCGGCTCCGGCGTCTCCTCCGCGCCGACCCAGCGCAGCGCCAGGGCGCCGCGGGCGTGGCCGGCCGTGTCGAGCCAGTTCGGCACCCCCGGGTCGCGGCGCGCCACGACGATGCGCACCCGGCCGCTTGCGTCGGCCACGGCGGTGTGATGGTTCACGTGGGTCTGGTGGCTCATGAAGTCGAGGGACTCGAGCCAATGATTGCCGATCTGCAGGTTCCAGTACTCGCAATCGGGCGGATCGAGGTCGACGATGAAGGCCTCGTCCTCGTCGATCTCCCAGTAGCCGTAGTGGTAGCTGGTGTTCGGGTCGCCCTGGGCGAAGGCCAGGAGGCTCGGGTCGAGAGGCCGGATCTCGTGGCGGTGGGCCTCGAAGCTCTTCGTCCAGTTCAGGAACTGCGCGGTCACGCCGTCGATCATGGCGGCGGCCCGGGTGAGCGAGCCCGCGAAGCGCGCGGGATCCAGGGGACGCGGCGGGGGCGGCTCGCCCTGGCGGACGAGCTCCATCTCGGCGCTGCGTTGGCGCGCGCGCTCGAGCAGGGTCTGGCGCACCTGGAGCGAGTTCGTGCGCTCGCCCATCGGCAGCCAGTTGCCCGGCCGTCGCTCCCGGGAGACGGCGATCTCGAAGCCGCCGTCTTCCTCCACCTGCAGTGCGCCGCTCTCCAGGTAGCCGTCGCGCACCAGGCCCTCGGGCGTGCCGAGGCCGCCGGAGTAGGTGCCGAAGCCCACCATGTGGGCATCGCCCAGGCTACCGCGGATCGCGTACTCGGCCTTCGGATCGAGGCGCGCCTGGCCGTAGACGTAGTCCGGGTTGTCGAGGCCGATCTTCGGGGTCTCGCCGAAGAGGGGCTGGCGGGAGCCGGCGGGGCGTTCGACCGCGGTGCGCAGGAAGGCGCGGGTGAGCCGACTCAGATAGCGGAAGCCCTCGGAGCGATCGAAGTCGTCGTCGGGGGCGGCGTCCAGGATGCGCTCGCCGGTGCGCTTCAGGCTGTCGCAGAGCTCGGCCCAGGCGGCGGCGTCCTTCGGGGTCTCGGTCATGGCACGCTCCTCAGGTCTCGATCGTCACGTCACAAGCCTCGAGGTAGGCCCCGAAGCGCTCGCGGATGGCTTCGGCGCGGAGACCGAAGCGCTCCGCCTCGTAGCGATGGGGTTGCGACGGGTGGGAGGCGATCCACTTCGCCATGCGCTCCTCCGAGCGCGCGTCCCGCGCCAGCCCGGCGCGCTCCTGGATCCGGCGCACGACGGCGAGAGGATCGGCGACGAACGCCTCGAAGGCCACGTCGACGAAGCGCTCGGGCTCGCGCGCGCGCACGGCGAGGGTGCGCTCGATGCCCCGCGCCCACAGCTCGAGCTGCTCGCGGCCCAGGGCCGCGTCGTCGGGCACCCGGTCGTTCGCGCGCCGCGCCGTGGCGTTCAGGCTGCAGACCGAGGGCACCGACTTTGCGGGATCCCGGTGGGTCATCACCAGCAGGGCGTCCGGCACGACGGCCAGCAGGGCGTCGAGAGCGAAGAGATGACTCGGGTCCTTCAGCACCCAACGGCGATCGGGATCGCCGCGCCCGATCAGCCGCAGCTGATCGGCCCAGCGCCGGTAGGCGGGCCCCATGTCGCAGCCGGCCCACCAGGCGGCGTAGGAGCGCACGCGCGCCACGCACTCGAAGGTCACGCTGGCGAAGCTCTGGCGCAGGAGGTTCCAGCACTCGTCCGCCTCGTCGGCAGCCATCGCGTGGATGGCGGCCATCTCGGGGGCGGCGGCGTGCATGGCCTCGGTGGCCTGGACGCAGCGTCGGTAGGCGGGGTGCGCCTCCCAGGTGGAGCGCGCTGGCCGGGGCATGGGACTCTGGGCCAGCCACAGCTCCAGGCCCTGGTGGCGCGGATCGCTGCACAGCATCTTCTGGAGCGCCGTCGTGCCGGTGCGAGGCAGCCCCAGGATCACGATGGGCGCCGGGATCCCGGCGGTGCGGAGCTCCGGGTCCGCCGCCATCGAGGCCTCGGCCTCGAGGCGTCCGCTGAGTGCCGTCACGATCAGACCCGCACAGATCTGCCGGCCGGCGGGGGAGAGGTCGGCGTCTTCGTCGAGGCTGCGCAGCAGCATGCGCAGACCGGGCTTGTACTCGTCGGGCCCGAAGTCCCTGCGCCCGGTGCGCTCTCGCGCCGCCGCTTCGAGCCGCAGCTCGGCTTCGGCGAAGGAGAGCCCGTCGAGGAGGAGCGCCATGACGTGGGGAGCGTACCGCGGTCGGGGGGCGCGCGAGCTACGCTGCTCTGCGGCATGCCGATCCTGAACCTCGTTCACGTGAACCTGCACGTCACCGACCTGGAGCGCTCGATCGATTTCTACGAGCGCCTGGGCTTCGAGGTGATGTTCGACCTCGGCCGCCACCGGTCCACCTCGACCGAGCCGATCCGGGTGAGCGACCGCGTCGCCTACGGCGGCGGCGAGTCGAAGGCGGTGGTGCTCTCGCTCGGCGACGACCCGCGCTGCGCCACCAAGATCGAGCTGATGCAGTACGTCGACCCGCCTCCGTTGCCGAAGCCGCCGAAGCCCCCCGAGGAGGCGGGTGCTCACCGCCTGGCGATGCGGGTGAAGGACCTGGACGGCACCATCGCCGACCTGAAGGCGCGGGGCGTTCCGATCGACGACGCGCCCCACGAGGTGCGCACCATGGGCGGCCGCCAGCGCTACGTGTTGTTCACCGACCCGGACGACAACCTGCTCGAGCTGATCGAGCTGCATCGGGCATGAGCGAGCTGCGGAGCTGCTCGGCATCGAGGCCCCGATCGTGCTGCCGGGCATGATCTCGGAGCCACCCCTCGTCGCGGCGGTGAGCGAGGCCGGCGGGCACCCCAGGCGGGCCGGACCCGACGCTCAGTCGGGCTCGTGGATCGCCATCACGTTGAAGACGGCGAACTGCGGATCCGCGACGACGGCGAAGCGCCCGGGGGCGATGTCGACCGGCGGGACCAGGAGCTGGCCGCCCAGCTCCTGCGCCTGCTTCACGGTCTCGTCGCAATCGCGCACCGCGAAGTAGACGGCCCAGGCCGGCGGCATGTCGCCCATCTCCGGCTGCCAGGGCAGGATGCCGCCGTTGATGCGGCCGCCGACCTGGATCTCCTGGTACCCGCCCTCCGCTCCCTCGGCTGGCGCGATCTTCCAGCCGAAGAGCGGCTCGTAGAAGCGCTTTGCGGCCTCGACGTCCCGCGTGATCAGCTCGTTCCAGGCGAAGCTGCCGGGCTCGTTCGCGATGGCGGAGCCGGCGTGGCTGCCGGGCTGCCAGAGGGAGATGCGCGCGCCTTCCGGATCGATCACGACGGTCATGCGCCCGACCAGGTTGCCGCCCACCTCGATGTCGATCACGGGCATCTGCAGCTCGCCGCCGAGATCTCGGGCGTAGGCCGCCGTGGCGTCGCAATCCTCGACGGTGACGTAGCTCGACCAGACCGCCGGCATGCCGGTGGCCTTCATCTCGTCGCTCATCACGCCCATGCCGGCGACGTCCTGGCCCGCCAGCTGGAACATCGTGTAGGCCCCGCCCTGGTCGTCGCGATCGTCGGCGCCCGTCCAGCCGAAGAGCGCGCCGTAGAACGCCTTCGACGCGGCCGGGTCCTTGCTCATCAGGTCCACCCACGAAAACTGTCCGGGTGCGTAGCGGTCGAAACGGGCCATGAGCGATCCTCCCGTGTGATGCATCGATGCTACGCGCCGCGAGCCGGGCGCGTCCAGCGCGGACCGGCTCGTTGATGCCAAGCCCTGACACGAGGGGGTATACAGGGGCCCTGAGGAGGATCCTTCATGAGCCGCGCCCCGACTCGTCTCGCCCTGGTGCTCGCTTCCTTGCTCGCCGCGTGCGGAGGTGAAGAGGCTCCGCCGCCTCTTCCCTCGGCCCCGGACGCGGACGCCCACGGCCATACGGCGCCCACGGCGGCGACGTTGGCGGCTCGGGAAGCGCGGGTCGCGGGCCTGCCGCTCGGCGACCCCCAGGACCGCGAGGACGCGACGCGCGGGCTCGTCGCCCGCGACGAAGCCCTCGATCTGGTGTGGGACCGTCCCGCCTACGACTTCGTCGAAGGGGACGCGCCGGACTCGGTGAACCCGAGCCTGTGGCGCCAGGCGGAACTGAACAACCTGCACGGGCTCTTCGAGGTGGTGCCCGGGATCCACCAGGTGCGCGGCTACGACCTGGCGAACATGAGCCTGATCGAGGGAGAGACGGGCTGGATCGTCGTGGATCCGCTCGGCTCGAAGGAGACCGGGACCGCGGCGTTGGCCTTGGCGCGCAAGCACCTGGGCGACAAGCCCGTGCGCGCCGTGATCCTCACCCACAGCCACGTCGACCACTTCGGCGGCGCGCTCGGCGTGGTGACACCGGCGGATGTCAGCCGGGGGGACGTGCGGATCGTCGCGCCGAGGGGTTTCCTGCACGAGGCGACGAGCGAGAACCTGCTCGCGGGCCCGGCCATGGCCCGGCGCGCCGCCTTCATGTACGGCTTCCGCCTGCCTCGGAGCCCGCGTGGGCACCTCGACTCGGGGCTTGGCAAGGAGCCGGGCCGCGGGAGCACGACGATCCTCCCGCCGACGGACCTCGTCGATCGCACGCCCCTGGAGATGACCCTCGACGGCGTGCGCTTCGTCTTCCAGTACGCGCCGGAGTCCGAGGCGCCAGCGGAGCTGATGTTCTACCTGCCGGAGCACAAGGCGTTCTGCGGGGCGGAGGTGGTATCCCGCACGATGCACAACCTCTACACGCTCCGGGGCGCGAAGGTGCGGGACGCGCTGCGCTGGAGCGGATACGTCGACGAGGCGCTGCAGCTCTTCGGCGCGAAAGCGGAGGTGGCCTTCGCGAGCCACCACTGGCCGACCTGGGGCAACGAACGGATCCGCGCCTACCTGAAGCGGCAGCGCGACACCTACAAGTACATCCACGACCAGACCCTGCGCCTGGCCAATGCCGGCTACACCGCCCAGGAGATCGCCGACGCCCTGGAGCTGCCGCCTTCGCTACGCCCCCATTTCGGCAACCGCGGCTACTACGGCACCGTGCGCCACAACGCGAAGGCGGTGTACCAGGCCTACTTCGGCTGGTACGACGCGAACCCGGCGCACCTCGACCCGCTGGCGCCGGCCGACGCTGCGCTGCGCTACGTGGCTGCGATGGGCGGCGGCGCGACGGTGCTCGAGAAGGCCCAGGCCACCTTCGATCGCGGGGAGTACCGCTGGACGGCGATGCTGCTCGATCACCTGGTGTTCGCGGAGCCGGCCAACGACGGCGCGCGGGCGCTCCTCGCGCGCACCTACGACCAGCTCGGCTACCAGGCCGAGTCGGCGCCCTGGCGGGACGTCTACCTCTCCGGCGCCTACGAGCTGCGACACGGCCCGCCCCCCGCCGACGCGCCGAGCCCGTTGGCGGGCGCCGAGGCCATGGTCCGCCACATCCCCGTGGCGCGCTTTCTCGACGCCATGGCCGCCCGGCTGAACGGCCCCGACGCCGCAGATCAGGAGGTGACCGTGAACCTGGTCCTGACGGACCTGGGGGAGACTCACGTGCTCGCGATCGAGAACGCGGTCCTCCACCACTGGCAGCGGGAGCCGGCGCCCAACGCCGTGGCCACGATCCAGCTCACCCACGGCTTCCTGCTCCGGCTGCTCCTCGGCCAGACGGGCCTGCGCGAGATGATCTTCTCCGACGAGCTCGACGTCGAAGGCAGCCGTCTCGAGCTGCTGGGCTTCTTCTCCCTCTTCGACCCCATGACCCCCAATTTCCCGATTGTCACGCCCTGATCCACCCCGGGGAGAATGCAAGTCGCAAGGAACGTCCCCACTCTGCCGCTCTCGGGGGTGATGACCCGTTCTGCCACGGTTCGCGATCGGGTTCGGGGCGTGAGGCCGCAGATCCCGCGCACGCGTGGGCCCGACGAGGGAGCGAGCCGGCGCGTCGATTGCAGCGGGATGGCCCCATGAGCCACAGCGAGCCCGTGACGGCGCCGGAACGGCTGCACCTGGACCTCGACGACGCCCACGTCCACATGCACGTGGCCGGCGCGTTCCTCTTCGAGCGCGGACCGTTGGCCCAGGGCTCCGGCGTGGACATCGACCGCATCCGCGATTTCGTCGAGGCCCGGCTCTACCGGGTGCCGCGCTGCCGCCAGCGCCTGTCTCGGGCACCGCTCGGGGACGAGCTGGCCTGGGTGGACGATGCGAGCTTCAACCTCCAGTACCACGTGCGGCACACCCACCTCCCGCATCCCGGCGACGAGCGGCAGCTGAAGCGGCTGTGCGGCCACATCGCATCCCAGCGCCTCGACCGGGAGAAGCCGCTCTGGGAGCTCCACGTCGTGGAAGGGCTGGAAGACGACCACTTCGCCCTCGTCGTCAAGGCCCACCAGTGCATCACGGGCGGCCTGTGGGGGATCGGACTGATCGAGGCGCTCCTCTCCGAGAGCCCGGAGCCCGACGCCGACGAGCCCGGCCCCGTGTGGCTGCCGCGGCCGGCGCCCTCGGGCCAGGACCTGCTGCGGAGCGCCGTGGCCCGACGCCTCGAGGCGCCGTGGCAGCTCGGCCGCATCCTGCTCGACGCCGGCCGCGAGCCGGAGCGCATCTGGTCGGAGCTGAAGAGCGGCCTCGAGGGGTTCCGGGAGACGACGCCCGCCTCCGACTCGCCCTTCAACCAGCCCATCGGCCCCCACCGCCGCTTCGACTGGCTCGTCTCCGACGCCGGCCGCGCCCGCGCCGTGGCGGACCGCTTCGGCAGCGGACTCGAGGCGGTGGTCCTCGCGACCCTGGCCGGCGCCATCGGGCGCTTCTTCGAGCAGCGTGGCATCCCGCGGGCCGATCAGCGCGACTTCCGCCTGCGCGCCGCGATGCCCGAGAAAGCGGGGGGCCTGCTCACCGGCGACACCGGCGGCGACACCCTCGCCTGGGCGGTGACCGCCCTGCCGATCGCCGAGGCCGACCCGCTGGCCCGGCTGGAGCAGGTGGCCGACGCCCTCGAGGCCTCGGCCCACGTGGGCTACGAGCTCTTCTCGGCGGCCAGCGAGTGGCTGTGGCCGGGGCTCTACGGAGCGATGGCGCGACGCCAGCTCGCGAGCCGCGCGTCGAACCTGACCGTCGCGCTGCTGAACGGCCCGGAGACCGATCGCTACCTGCTGGGCGCCCGCCTCGGCGACGCCTTCCCCCTGCTTCCCCTCGTACCGGAGCAGGCCCTGCGCGTCGCGGCCTACGTCCGGGGCCCCCGGCTCCACTGGGGCTTCAACTCGGACTGGGACCTGCTCCCGGATCTGCACGACCTGGTACACGCCACCGACGCCTGCTTCCGCGAGCTGTGCGCCGCCGGCGACGCCCGCGCCGCCTGAGGAACGATGGATGGACCACTACCACTACGAGCGCCTGTCGGCCCAGGACAACGACTTCCTCGAGTGGGAGACGCCGAGCCTCACCATGCACGGCTCGGGCATCTCGGTCTTCGACGCCGGCCCGCTCACCACGGAGGACGGTGGCATCGACTTCGCCGCGATCAAGCGGGGCTTCGCCGCGGTCCTCCACCACGTGCCGCGCTACCGGCAGAAGCTCGCCCGCCTTCCCGGCGACGACCGCCCCTACTGGGTGGACGACGCGCAGTTCAACATCGACTACCACATGCGCCACATCGCGCTTCCCCGCCCGGGCAGCGACGCCCAGCTGAAGCGCCTGGCCGCCGACATCATGGAGCGCCCCCTCGACCGGGGCCGCCCGCTGTGGGAGACCTGGGCGATCGAGGGCCTCTCGGGCGACCGCTTCGCGCTGATCTCCAAGACCCACCACTGCATGGTCGACGGTGCGTCCGGCATGGGGCTCATGGAGCGCCTGTTCTCGATGAAGCCGGAGTACGAGCTCTCGGAGGCGCCGCGCTTCGTGCCGCGGCCCATGCCCTCGAGTATGGAGCTCTGGCGGGAAGGCTGGCGGCGGCGCCTCGACCTGCCCGGCCGCGCCCTGCGCGGGCTCCGCGAGTTCGTGGAGGAGAGCGACGACCTGGGCGACGAGATCCTGTCGCGGCTCAAGGCCGTGCGCGATCTCGCGAAGATGAAGCTCGTACCCGCCTCGGACACGCCGATCAACGGGCCGGTCGGCCCCCACCGCATCTTCGACTGGCTCGAGCTCTCCCTGGCGGACTTCAAGGCCGTGCGCCGCGCACGCGACTGCTCGATCAACGACGTGGTGCTCACCACCGTCACGGGCGCCGTGCGCGAGCTGATGACCCTGCGGCAGGTGCGCCCGGAAAGCCTCGACTTCCGCGTGAGCGCGCCGGTGAACGTGCGTCCGAAGGGCGACGCGGAGAAGCTCGGCAACCACGTATCCTCCTGGATCGTTCCCCTTCCCCTGGACGAGGCCGAGCCCCTCGAGCAGCTGCGTCGCGTTCACGCCACCACCCAGGGGCTGAAGGACTCGCACCAGGCAGCGGGCGTCGAGATGATGACCGCTCTCCACGAGTGGATCCCCTTCGACATCCAGGGCGCCTCGACCGGCACCCAGAACATGCTGGTCACCAACGTCCCCGGCCCGCCCTTCCCCCTCTACCTGCTGGGCGCGGAGATGTGCGGCCTCTACGCCCAGGCGCCCCTCATCGAGAACATCGGCCTGGCGGTGAGCGTGATCAGCTACAACGGCAGGCTCGGCTTCGGCTTCAACGCCGACTACGACCGGGTGCCGGACCTCGGCCAGTTCGCCCGGGCGATGCGGCGTTCCTTCGAGCGGCTCGCGAAGGCGGCGGGGACCGCCCCTGCCGAGCCCGCCCTCGTCGCCGCCGGTCGCTAGCCGTTGCGTTGGGGGCCGGTTCCGTTCGTTGCGTTCGCGGCTCCCTTCATGCCGAGGCGAGCTCTCCGTGGCCGCGGGCGCGCACGGACTGCACGACGACGTGGGCGAGCGGCTGGCCTCCCTGGAAGGCGTGGCGCCGGACGAGCGCGGCCGGGAGGGGATCCGCGCCTACGTGCGGACGATGGCGGCGCACCCCGAGTTCTTCCGCTTCATCGTCGGCCAGGGGAACCGTTCCGACGCCCGCCAGCGCTGGCTGATCGACACGCACGTAGAGCCCGGCGTCCAGCTGATGAAACAGCTCGGGCTGCTCCGCCTGATCGGCGCTGGCGAGGACGAGCTGCCCCACGCGCTGTTCGCGATGCTAGTGTCCTGTTTCGGAAAAAAGTACGCAAAATAGTGCGAACTCCCAACGTGCAGGGGGCATCTTACCGGCATCACGTTGGGGGGACGTATGGCGAATCGTGGCCGGCCCAAGACGCCGATTGTGCTGACGGATGCGGAGCGAGAAGAGCTCCAGACGCACGCCAGAAGGCGGAAGAGCGCGCATCAGTTGGCCTACCGCTCGCGCATTGTATTGCTCGCAGAGCAGGGGCTGACGAATGGGGAAATCGCGGAACGCGTAGGCAAGCGACGAGAGACCGTCGGGATCTGGCGCAAGCGCTTCGTCGAAAAGCGGATCGCTGGGCTCTACGACGAGCCCAAGCCGGGAGCGCCCCGGACGGTGACCGACGAGCAGGTCGATGAGGTCGTGCGCTTGACGCTAGAGGAAACGCCCACGGGAGCGACGCACTGGTCCGTTCGCCTGATGGCGAAGCGGGTAGGCCTCCCGACGACGACGGTTCATCGCATCTGGCGAGCATTCAGCCTCCAGCCGCACCGAGTCGAGCGCTTCCGGCTCTCCAACGATCCCCATTTTGTGGACAAGGTGGTGGATATCGTCGGCCTGTACATGTCTCCGCCGGCGAACGCGGTCGTCCTCTGCGTCGACGAGAAATCGCAGATCCAAGCGCTGGAACGGAACCAGCCTGTCTTGCCGATGCAACCGGGCCGGGCGGAGCAGCGCACACACGGATACCTACGCCATGGCACGACGACACTCTTTGCCGCACTCAACATCGCAACGGGCGAAGTGATCGGATCCCTCCATCGCCGGCACCGCACGGAGGAGTTCCTGAAGTTCCTCAGGACGATCGACGACAACGTACCCGCCGAACTCGACATCCATCTCGTGCTCGACAACTACACCACGCACAAGACGAAGCGAACTCGGAGCTGGCTCGCGCGCCACCCTCGTTTCCACGTGCACTTCACCCCGACGTACAGCTCATGGCTGAATCAGGTCGAGCGGTTCTTTGCACTCATCACCGAGCGTTGCATCCGTCGCGGCGTGCATCGCAGCACGAGGGCGCTCGAGAACGACATCCGGAGCTTCCTGAAGACGACGAACGACGATCCGAGACCCTTCGTCTGGACCAAGACCGCGGATCAGATCCTCGCGAGTGTGCGGCGCTACTGTGGTCGCGTCCTCGACGTCCACTCCGATTCTAATCGAGTGGTTTCTTCTGGAACAGGACACTAGGCGCTGGATCGCTGATCTTCGCGGTGCCGAACAACTGCCGCCGGCTCACCGACGTCGACCCGCGCAAGCCCGAGGCGATCGAGACCCACGCGAACTTCGTGGCCGACCTGCTGGTGCCGCGCGCGGGCTGATCAGGCGCCGAGCTTGCGCGCGAACTCCATGGCCCGCCTCGCGATCGGCCGCACCTCTCCCATCTCGGTGGCGTGCTCGCTGGCGGCGGTGCCGTCGCGCACCCGGCCGAGGATGCCCTGGACGATGGCGGCGCTGCGGAAGAGGTTGTAGGCGGTGTAGTAGTCGAGGTGGTCCACACGCTCCCGGCCGGTGCCGCGACAGTAGGTCTCGACGATCTCGTCTGCCGTCGGAAGGCCGCGCTCGCGAAGCTCCGGGTCGGTGAGCTTCGCCCACGGGCTGCCCGGCGAGTGGCGCGCGGCAAGGGAGTAGGTGAGATCGCCCAGCGGGTGGCCGATCGTCGCCAGCTCCCAGTCGAGGACCGCGATCACGCGCGGCTCGGTCGGGTGGACGATCGTGTTGTCGAGCTTGAAATCGCCGTGGACGAGGCAGGAGGCGTCGTCATCCGGGATGTTCTCGGGCAGCCACTCCATGAGCCGGTCCATCTCCGGGATGGACTCGGTCTCGCTGGCCACGTACTGCTTCGACCAGCGGCGGATCTGGCGCGCGAAGTAGTTGCCGGGGCGGCCGAAATCGGCGAGGCCGATGGACTCGGGATCGATGCTGTGCAGGCGCGCGAGGGTCTCGGTGAGGGAGGTGTAGACGGCCCGCCGCTGGTCCGGCGCCAGCTGGGGAAGGAGCGGATCCCACAGCACGCGGCCCTCGACGCGCTCCATCACGTAGAAGGCGGTGCCGATCACCTCCCGGTCCTCGCAAAGGAGGTGGGCGGTGGGCACCGCGTAGTCGACCTGGTTCAGGGCCGCGATCACCCGGTACTCGCGGTCGACCGCGTGGGCCGAGGGCAGGAGCTTGCCGGGCGGCTTGCGGCGCAGCACCCAGCGGCCGGAGGGACTCTCGAGCTCGTAGGTAGGGTTCGACTGGCCGCCCTTGAACTCCCGCACCGCGAGCGGACGGACGAAGCCGGGGAGCCGGCTCGCCAGGTAATCCTCGAGCCGGCCGACGTCGAAGCGGTGGGGTGCCCGGACCTCTCGGGTCCCGGTGTAGACGGCGTCCAGGTCCTCGATCGGCATGGCGGCATGATAGGGCCCTCCCCTGAGGGCAAGAAGCGCAAGATGCAAGGAACGTCCCCGGTCTTGCGTTCTCGGGGGTGGTGGCCTTTTGGCAGGGGGTGTGCAAAAATCTTGCGCCATTCCTATTCGCAGGAGGTCTCCCCATGGCCCGTGAAGCCGTCATCGTCGACAGCGTCCGCACCGGACTCACCAAGGCCCATCGCGGGTCGTTCAACCTGACCGAGCCGGTGGATTACACCGCCCACGCCCTGCGCGAGGTCGTCGCCCGCCAGTCCGGACTCGACGCCGAAGAGGTCGAGGACGTGATCCTCGGCTGCGGCATGCCCGAGGGCTGCCAGGGCATGAACATGGGGCGGATCGCCGCGATGGCGGCGGGATTCCCGAAGACGGTGGCCGCCACCACCGTGAACCGCTTCTGCTCGTCGGGCTCCCAGGCCGTGGCCATGGCCGCCCACCAGATCATCCACGAGGGCGCCGAGGTCGCGATCGGCGCCGGCGTCGAGACGATCACGATGATGCAGGACGGCACCCAGAACACCCACCGGCTGGCGAACGAGACGGCGAAGAACCGCTTCCCGGGCCTCTACTTCCCGATGGGCGTCACCGCCGAGATCGTTGCCGAGCGCTACGGCATCTCCCGCGAAGACCAGGACGCCTATTCCCTGCAGAGCCAGCAGCGCTACGCCGCCGCGGTGGACGCGGGCAAGATCGCGGAAGAGATCGCGCCCATGAAGGTCACCCGCCGGGTCCAGAAGAAGGGCGAGGAGCCCTACGACGAGGACTTCACCGTCGAAAAGGACGAGTGCAACCGGCCGCAGACTACCCTGGAGGGCCTCGCCGGCCTCCAGCCCGTGTTCAAGCCCGCCGACGAGGGCGGCACGGTCACGGCGGGCAACGCCTCCCAGCTCTCCGACGGCGCCTCGGCCACCCTGCTGATGAGTTCTGACCGGGCGAAGCAGCTGGGCCTCGAGCCCCTCGGCATCTACCGCGGCGCGGCGGTGGCCGGCTGCGGCCCGGAGGAGATGGGCATCGGCCCCGTCTTCGCCGTGCCGAAGCTGCTCGAGCGCCACGGCCTCAGCATGGACGACATCGACATCGTCGAGCTGAACGAGGCCTTCGCGTCCCAGCTCCTCTACTGCCAACGCGAGCTCGGCATCGACAACGACAAGCTCAACCCGCTCGGCGGCTCGATCTCCATCGGCCACCCCTTCGGGATGACCGGCTCGCGCATGACCGGCGCGCTGCTCCGCGAGCTGAAGCGCCAGAGCAAGCGCTACGGCATCGTCACCATGTGCGTGGGCGGCGGCCAGGGCCTCGCCTCGCTGTTCGAGGCCGCGTAGCCCGAGGGCCAGGAGACCGCATGACGCTGCCCACCCCCCTGCGTCTGATGGGCGCGCCGGGCTCGCCGTACACCCGCAAGATGCGGGCGGTGCTGCGCTACCGGCGCATCCCCTACCAGCTGATCTACGGAGGCTCGCCGGAGGCCAAGGGCCTGCCCCAGCCGAAGGTGCACCTGCTGCCCACCTTCTTCCTGCCGGACGAGGACGGCAAGGAGGTGGCGGTCACCGACTCGACGCCGCTCATCCGGCGCTTCGAAGCAGAGTTCGAGGGCCGCAGCCTCATCCCCGAGGATCCGGTGCTCGCCTTCCTGGACGCGCTCCTCGAGGACTACGGCGACGAGTGGCTCACCAAGGCCATGTTCCACTACCGCTGGTACTACGACGCGGACGTGAAGAAGGCCGGCGCCATCCTCCCCCTGTGGCAGCGCATCGACGTCAGCGACGAGGAGCTCGCTCCGTTCTCGAAGATGATCTCCGAGCGCCAGATCGAGCGCCTCTGGGTGGTGGGCTCGAACGACACCACGGCGCCGGTCATCGAGGACAGCTACCGACGCTTCCTGCGGCTGTTCGACGCGCACCTCCAGCAACATCCCTACCTGCTGGGAGATCGCCCGGGCTCCGGCGACTTCGGCGTGTACGGCCAGCTCACCCAGCTCGCGCTGTTCGATCCGACGCCGGCGGCGGTCACCTACGAGGAGGCGCCGCGGGTGATCGCCTGGGTGGAACGCATGGAGGATCTCTCCGGCGTGGAGCCCCGCGCGTGGATCGGGAGGGACGCGATCCCCGAGACGCTGAAGGCCCTGCTCACCGAGGTCGGTCGGGTCTACCCACCCTTCCTGCTGGCCAACGCGGAAGCCCTCGAGAAGGGCGCCGAGCGCGTCGAGACCACCATCGACGGCAGGCCGTGGACCCAGAAGCCGTTCCCCTACCAGGGCAAGTGCCTGCGCTGGCTTCGCGAGGCCCACACGGCCCTCGGCGCGGGCGACCGCTCGACGGTGGACGCCATCCTGGCGGGAACCGGCTGCGAGGCGCTCTTCTGATGATGATCGAGGTGAGCGAAGCCCAGATCCGGGAGCTGCTGGAGAATGCGGGCAACCGCTTGCGGCGGCCGCATCGTGTGGGTCGGCGCCGCCGAGCGCATGGTCGTCGGGGAGGACGCGCTCGACTGGGACCAGGTCGGCCTGGTCGAGGACCCGTCGGTGCCTTCTTCGAGATGACGGGCAGCGAGGCGTACCAGGAGATCCACGTCCACCGCGACGCGGGTCTGGCCCACCAGCTGCTCGTGCAGTGCCGGTCGGCCTGACGCCGCGCTCGGCTACGGCTCCGCCGCCAGCAGCTTCGTGACGTGTGCGGCCTGGGCCCGCGCGAAATCCTCGTCGAGACGGAGCCGGAACACGCTCTCGACCACCGGTCGCGCGAGGAACGGGAAGACGCTCATCGCCAGGACCGAGAGCAGGGAGAGCCGCGGGTCGAGGCCCTCCCGGAGCTGGCCCCGCTCGGAGGCGCGGGCCAGGACGCGGGCCCCGGCCGCGGCGATGCGGGGCGCGTAGCGGGAGGCGAAGTCGCCCCGCAGCTCGTCGCTCGCCAGCACGGTGCGCGCCATCAGGACCGGCAGCCAGGGACGCTCGCTCACCTGGACCAGCAGGTCCGCGAGCAGGGCCTCGGCGTCGCGGGGTCGGAGGGGCTCGGAGCTTCCCGCGGCCTCCTCGAGCCGCTCGAGCACGGGAGCGAAGCCTTCCTCGAGGAGCCCCAGCAGGAGCCCCCTCCGAGAGCCGAAGTAGTAAGGGACCATCGCGGGGGTCACCTCGGCCCGGCCGGCGATCCCGCGGAAGGAGAGCGCGTCCGGCCCGTCCTCCAGGATCGCCTCGGCGGCCGCCCGGAGCAGGGCGGCCCGGACCCGGACGCCTCCTTTCGGACCGCGGCGGCCGGCTTGCAGCTCGGGCATCGCTGGAGTTTAATTCACTATTGAAATAAATACCAGCGTCCGTAGGAGACCTCCCGTGAGCAACACCCGCCTCGCCCACCTCCGCGCGATCCTGATCCTTCCCTTCAACGTCCTCGTGGTGATCCCCACGCTCATCGCGTGGCTCGCCCGCGACCCGGTGGCGGTGGCCGGGGTCGCGGACCTCCGGCTGTGGGGTGGGCTCGCCTGCCTCGTCGCCGGGGTCGGGCTCATGGCCTGGACCATCGGGCGCTTCTTCCAGGAAGGGGACGGAACCCTCGCTCCCTGGGACCCGACCCAGCACCTGGTGGTCGCCGGCGTCTACCGCCACGTGCGCAACCCGATGATCACCGGAGTCGTGCTCAACCTGGTCGGCGAGACGCTCGTCCTGGCCTCGCCGGGCATCGGCCTGTGGGCCGCCCTCTTCTTCGCCGGCAACGCCCTCTACATCCCCCTCGTCGAAGAGCCGGGCCTCGAGAAGCGCTTCGGCGAGGACTACCGACGCTACCGCGCCGCCGTTCCCCGCTGGCTACCCCGCCTGCGCCCCTGGACCCCCTAGCCTGTCGCGTTGGGGACCGGTTCCGCTTGTTGGGCCGCGGGGTCCAAGGCTTGGCTTCGGTGGCGTGGGCGGGCGGAGCCGAAGACCGCGAGTCCGAGGATGCCGCTGGCCAGCATCCACCTGGCGGAGGGCGCGGGCAACGGGGTTGTCGGCCCGCGGGCGGGGGCGACAACGAGGTTGTCGCCCGCTCAGCCCGTCTCTACCCGGGGCGGGAGCGCGGCGCGCTCCTCGAGGCAGCCGTAGGCGGTCGGCGTGAGCTTGATCAGGGTGTGGAGCGGCATCTCCAGGTGGGGCGTCTCTTCGATGGGCAGCTGGCGGAAGTAGGCGACCATCGCCCGCAGCACGGCGCGATGGGCGATCACCAGCACCGGCGTGCGATAGCGCTCGAGCTCGATCAGGACGCGATCGATGCGGTGGATCACGTCCAGATAGGACTCACCGCGCGGATAGCGGTAGGCGAGCTTGTCCTTCTTGCGCGCGGCGAACTCGCCGGGCATCGAGCGTTCGATCTCGGTGTAGGTCATGCCGTCGCAGGCGCCGGCCTGGATCTCGTCGAGGGCCTTCCACGACCCCGCCTCCACGCCGAGGGGCGCGGCCGTCTGGAGCGTGCGGCGCAGCGTGCTGGTCCACACGTCCAGATCCCCCTCGGGCGGGAACACCTCGCGAACGTGGACCGCCAGGTTGGTGGCGTACTCCTCCCCGGCCGGAGAGAGGGAGGCGTCGCCGCCGATCCGCCCATCCAGGTTGTAGAGGCTCTGGCCGTGGCGGGTCAGCCAGACCGGGCGCCGGGTCACCTGAAGGTTCGAGAGGAAGAAGACGACCCGCCCGACGATGTACCCGTAGACCTGGTTGATCACCACCTGCGCCCCGCGATTGCGCAGCCGCAGCCAGGGGCCCTCGTCTTCCCCCAGGGTCTCGTAGACCCGCTCGTAGTGGGCGATGCGCCGGCGGAAATCCGCCAGGGCGTCGGCCTCGGGCACGCCGCGGTAATCCGGCGAGCGGAGCTTCGTCTCGCGCAGGTTCGCCTCGATGATGGCCGGATCGTCGTTCACGATCTCGACGAAGAGGAGCTCCACGTCCTCCGCGAGGGCGCGCTCGCGGATCCACTGGCGGCGCTCGCGGGTGGAGTTCGTGGCGTCGTAGACGGCGATTCGCCCGGGCCCCCGCAGCCACGCACAGGCCTCGTCCAGGGCCTCGCGGGCCAGCTCCGCCCGCCGCAGGGAGGCCTCCCGGTTCGCGGGATCGAAGAACTCGTGGGACGGGCCGGTCCCGACGGTGGCCCGACGGTGCTCTCCCACGTTGAAGGCCAGGGTCGGATACCCGAGCCAGGAGAGGTAGCCGACGAGCTTCCGCGCGGTGAAGGTCTTGCCGCGGGCCGGCAGCCCCACCATGGCGATCAGGTGCTTTCGCCCGCGCCGGGGCCGGCTCATCTGTCTCCACCCTCCCGGATGCGCAACCCTAGCAGCCGGAGGTGGCACCATGGCGACGATCGGAATCCTGGTGGGCGGAGGCCCGGCCCCGGGCATCAACGGCGTGATCGGCGCGGCGGCCATCTATGCCCGCCGTCACGGCGCGCGAGTGAAGGGCCTGCTCGACGGCTTCCGCTGGCTGATGGAAGGCGATGCGAGCAAGGCGACGGACCTGCACATCGGCACCGTCTCCCGCATCCACCTGCTGGGCGGCTCGGTCCTGCAGACCTCGCGGGCGAATCCGACCAAGAACCCGGAGCACCTGCGGAAGGTGGTCTCCACCCTTCGCGAGCTCGAGATCGATCACCTGGTAACGATCGGCGGGGACGACACCTGCTACTCGGCGCTGCGCGTCGCCGAGGAGGCCGGTGACGCCATCCGGGTGGCCCACGTTCCGAAGACGATCGACAACGACCTCCCGTTGCCCGAGGGGATCCCCACCTTCGGCTTCGAGACGGCGCGCGAGACCGGCGCCACCATCCTGAGCCATCTGATGGAGGACGCGCGCACCACCAGCCGCTGGTACCTCGCGGTGATGATGGGCCGCTCCGCGGGGCATCTGGCCCTGGGGGCGGCGAAGGCCGCCGGCGCCACCCTGGCCCTCGTCGGAGAGGAGTTCCCGGAGGGACCGATCCGGCTCGCCGAGGTCGTGCGGCGCATCGAGGCGTCCATCGTCAAGCGGATCGCCTTCCATCGGCCCTACGGCGTCGCCGTGGTGTCCGAAGGCATCGGCGAGCGGCTCCACCCGGAGGATCTCGAGCGGCTCCCGGAGCTCCCGCGGGACGATCACGGCCACGTGCGGCTGGCCGAGCTACCCCTGGGGCGCCTCCTGGTCGACGGTGTGAAGCAGGATCTCGGCGAGCTCGGGCTCTCGATGACGATGGTCGCCAAGGACGTGGGCTACGAGCTTCGCTGCGTGGCTCCGAACGCCTTCGACGCCGAGTACACCCGGGACCTGGGCGCCGGCGCCGTGCGCTGCCTGCTCGACGGCACCCACAAGGTGATGATCACCCGCGAGGGCAACGGCATCCATCCGGTGCCGCTCACCGACATCCTCGATCGCCAGACCGGCCGCACCCGCGTGCGCCTGCTCGACGTGACCAGCCCGTCCTACAGCATGGGGCGGGCGCTACAGGTTCGCCTCGAGCAGGAGGACCTCGAGGATCCCCGGGCGGTGCGGCTCCTGGAAGAGGCCACCGGCCGATCGATCGGCCAGCTCCAGGAGCGATGGGCGAGCGTGCTCGGAGGCTAGGAGCCGACGCCCGCGGGGCACGTGCGCATTTCGCACGGCTCCACCGACGGTGACGGACGAAAACCACCGGGGCGGTGGCGGCCGATGCGCACCCAGGTAGTGACGAACGACACGAACGTCGCGGTGACGAACGACACCAACGAAGCGTCCGTCACTGTGACGAGAGTTACTGCGAGCGCCGTCGGTGAACGTGCGCGCTTCTCGTGTTCCACTCACTTCGACCGGCGGTTCAATCGCGCGTCCATTTTTTTCGTTCGGGACGCGTTTCTTTTTGACCGCGATCACGCGTCGACTCTATGATGCGCCTCGTTCGAACGGCCCAAACAGCAGTTGCCGCGGACGCTCCCCCATGCGCGAACCCACGCCCACCGACGGTGGACAGAGCTTCAAGATCGACGTCGCGCGCATCATCGATGCGAGCTCGCGTCGCGTTGCGGCGGACGAGCTGGGTGGCCAGGTCGTCCGGGTGGTGGACGCCAGTCGCATCGACGAAGCGATCGCCCGGGCCGTCGATGACGCCTTGCGCGCCCAGGAGACCAAGCTCGGCCGCTCCCTTCGGCGCGAGGTGGGGTTGGAGGCGAGCCGGCGCTTCGTCGACCTGATGGGCCGGCACCAACGGGCGGAAGAGGAGCGCCGCGAGGCCCATCGAGCCCGCCGGAAGCTGGAGAAGGAGCTGGACGCGCTGCGCGAGCAGCTCGCCGCGGAGAGAGCCCGGCTCGAGGGCGAGCACACAAAGGCCGCCGAGCGCGCCTTCTCCCTCTCCGACGACGGGCTTCGGGAGCTCGAGGCGCACCTGCGCCGGATCGTTTGGGGGTTCGTGAGTGACCAAAGGCGGCGGCGAGCGTTGAGCCCCGGAGGGGCGGACCTCCCGGAGCTCGCTGAGCTCGAGCGGGTGCTCGGACGCGTGCTCCATCGAGTGCTGGTCCGTGAGCGACTCGCCGCCGCCAGGCCCCTGGATCCCCCGAGCTTGCGTGAGCTCGAGAACCTGACCCACCGGCTCTTCGACCTGCACGAGCGCCTGGGCGTGCAGGAGCGGGAGATCGCGGAGCTCCGTCGGCTCCGCTCGGTGCCGCCCCGCAGCCCGCGCGGCGCTTCGACGCCGCGCCCCGGGGGCAACGAGAAGCAGGCCGTCCTCGCGGTGATCTTCAACGAGAACCTGAAGCTCCGCGCCCAGTTCCACCAAGCCAGCTGATCCACAGGATCGAAAGGGAGTCCCTTGACCGAAACGAACCCCGGGCCCGAGGAGGCCCGTCCGCCCGCCGACATCCTCTATCTCGGAATCGACTTCGGAACCTCGCGAACGTCGATTGCGGCCAGCAACGGCGTCCGGGACACGGTGCTCTCCTACGTCGGCTACCCGAAGGACCACGTGGCCCGAAAGCTGCTCCAGAAGGACGCGCTCTTCGGGGAGGAGGCCCTGGAGAAGCAGCTGGCCCTCGACTTCTACCGGCCCCTCGCAGGAGGGCAGATCAAGCACTCCGAGGACGGCGAGCCAATGGACCCGAAGGTCTTCGAGGCCAACACCCGGGCGGCGGGCGAGCTGCTCCGGCACGCCATCAGCCTCGCGGGGGCGGAGGAGGGCGCAGTGGTCTACGGCGTGCTCGGATCGCCCGCCCAGGCCAGCATCAAGAACAAGAAGGCCCTGCTGGACGCCTGCGCCGGCGCCCTCGACTCGGTGATGCTCTGCTCGGAGCCCTTCGCCGTCGCCTACGGCATGGATCGCCTGGACGATGTGCTGGTCATCGACATCGGAGCCGGCACGACGGACCTGTGCCGCATGCACGGCACGATGCCCGACGAGGCGGACCAGCTCACGATCCCCTTCGCCGGAGACTGGATCGATCGGCAGCTCGCCGAGCTCTTCGCCCGCAAGTGCGCGGGTGCCGACTTCACGCTCAACATGGTGAAGCAGGCGAAGGAGAAGTTCGCCTTCGTCACCGAGCCCCAGGCCCGGGCGATCGTCGAGTTTCCGGTGAAGGGGAAGCCGACCCAGTTCGACGTCACCGACGAGATCCGCGAGGGCTGTGGGCGCATCGTGCCCCACATCGTGAAGGGGCTCCAGGAGCTGATCGCCTCCTTCCATCCGGAGTTCCAGGCGCGGCTGCGCCAGAACGTGCTGCTCGCTGGGGGAGGCGGGCAGATCATCGGCCTCGACATCGCCATCGAGAGCTACATGCGGGAGCACCTGGGAGGCGGAAACGTCACCCGGAGCCAGGAGCCCATGTACGGCGGGGCCCACGGTGCCCTGAAGATCGCCTACGACATGCCGGCCGAGTATTGGGAGCAGCTGAGCACCGGCTAGCCTTACACCGCCGGTGCCGTCGAGCCGGGGCGGGGGCCGAGGGTGAAGTCGATCGAGGACGTGTTTCCGGCGCGCTCCGGGGAGGCGGGCGAGTACGTCGCCCGTCCGGCCGTGGAGCGCGCCCGAAGCGAGCTGCTGCAGCTGCTGCGAGGCGGCGAGACCTGCGTCCGGCTCGCCGGGCCGGCAGGCCTGGGCAAGACCCTCCTGCTCCGCCTCGTCGCCCAGGATCTGGGGCCCGACTGGCGCTGCGTCCACCTGTCGAACCCGCGGATCGACGCGGACGAGCTGTGGAGACGCATCGCCCGGCGGCTGGCCTCCCGGGGCGCGGCGCCGCGGGTCGTGGCCCGGGTCGCAGCGCAGGCCTACGAGCGCCAGGGCGCGCTCCTGGTGATCGTCGACGACGCCCACCACCAGCCCGCGCCGACCCGGCGCGCGCTCGCCAGGGCTTGCGCCCATCACGCCGGGCTGCGCGTGTTGCTCTGCGAGACCGTTCCGGCCGGGGAATCGGACCAGGCGGGCCCCGGGGAGGTGTGGCTGCGCGAGCCCATGACGGCGGCGGAGGCGCGGGCGTACCTGCACGAGCGGCTCGATCGGGGGCGCGTCCCGGCGGAGCTGCGCGCGCGCTTCGACGGGCCGACGATCGACCGGCTGCAGCGCGAGGCGAAGGGAAGCGTCGCGACCTTCCACGCCCTGGCCGGAGCGGTCCTGCGCGAGGAAGACGCCGCCGAGCGGGCAGCGAGCGAGGCCGTGACGCAGGCTCCGGCCCCCCGGGAGCCCGAGCCCCTGGTCGTGCTGGTTTCGGCCCCGGAGCCGCCGCCCCGGGAGGAACCCCCGAGGCTCCGCAGCGGGAGGCGTCCGCAGACGGTCCGCGAGGCGATCAAGGCCACGTCTCCGCGCCGGCGACCGCCGGCAGAGCTCCCGTCCGCTCGTCCTCCGGCGTCGACCCGGCGCCAGCCCGCAGTGCGGACCGCACCTGCGCCCGTCCCCGCGGACGACGCCCCCCCCCGGCGGGCGCTCCCCCGCGCGCGCTCGGGCTGGCTCGCCGGAAGTCTGGTGGTGGGGCTGCTGCTCGGAGTGGCCGGCACCCGGCTGATGGCGAGCGACCCCGACCCGGCCTCCCCCGTTCCGGAGCCGCCTCCCGTCGCGAGCGCTCCCCCGCCCGCGGTGCCGCTCGGGCGGATCAACGTGAACGCGGTTCCCTGGGCGCGGATCGAGATCGACGGCGAGCCGGCGGGCGAGACGCCGCTCGGCGAGCACGAGCTGCCCCGCGGGCCCCACCGACTGGTCGCGCGCTTCCCGGACGGGAGCGTGGTCGAGAGGACGGTGGAGCTCGGCAAGGAGGAGGTCTTCCTGCTGCTCCGCCCCGAGGACACCTCGTCCCCCGCTACCCCGACGAGCCCACTCGCGGAAGCACCCGCTCCGTGAAGAGCTCAAAGGAGCGCTCCGAGAGCGGTGCCAGCATCAGGTAGGAGAGCGACATCGTCTCGCGCAGCGCCTCGAGCTGGTCCGCCACCCGCTCGGGGCTTCCGTGCACGACCACGTCGTCCAGGTAGTGGTCGACCGGGTCGATCTCCGCTCCGTCGCCGCGGAACGCCTGCACCGCCTGCTTCGTGATGTAGGCGCCGCTGGTCCAGGCCGCGCCGCGGCGGGCCACCTCGAGGGCCTCCGCGTCGGTCTCGGCGACCGCCACGAGGCGCGTCATCGGAATCGGCCGCCCTTCGGCGACGTGGCCCGCGGCCGTCATGCCCTCGGCCCAACGCGCATGCTTGCGGGCGATCTCCGCGTGGGGTGAGTGGGGGTCCATCAGGATCGAGAAGCCGCGGGAGGCCGCCCAGTCGACCGCTGGATCCGAGGTGGCGGCGACCCAGGTCGGCGGATGCGGCTGCTGGTGCGGCTTCGGCAGCACCTCGAGGCCCTCGAAGCGGTGGAACTCGCCCTCGAAGTCGAGCTTCTCCTGGGTCCAGGCGGCGATCACCAGCTCGACCGCCTCCCGGAAGCGGGCCTGACTCTCGTCGATCGGCACACCGAATGCCTGGAACTCCCGGGGCTCGAAGCCGCGGCCAGCGCCCCAGTTGATGCGTCCGCCGGTCAGCACGTCGAGCAGCGCGATCTCCTCGGCGATGCGCAGGGGCTGGTAGAGAGCCGCCAGGGTCACGGCGGTCCCGATGCGCAGGTTGCGTGTGGCGCCCGCGACGTGGCTCGCCATCACGTGCACCGAGGGGCAGACGCTGTAGCCGGTGAAGTGGTGCTCCGCGAGCCACACCGCGTCGTAGCCGTTGGCATCCATCGTCGCGATCCGCTGCATCGCCCGCGCATACACGCTCTCGAGCGGCAGCTCGCGATTCGGCCAGGAGAAGAACTGGAGGACGCCGACACGCATCACCGGACGGTAGCCCAGGCCCGTTCGAGCTCCGTGGCTGCTAGTCCGCGGCCCGCGCCAGCTCCGCGGCTCGCCCCAAGGTGTCGAGCCGCTCCGCGTCGCCCTGGGCGACCGGGTCGAGGCGCAGCACGCCGACGCCCACCTCCCGATAGCGGGCGATGCGCGCCGCCACCTGGGCCTCGCTGCCGAAGAGCGTGGTCTGCTCGATCATGGCGTCGGGGACCGCCTTGGCGGCCTCCTCCCGCTTGCCGGCGACCCAGAGCTTCTGCACCTCCACCGCTGCATCCTCGAAGCCGCCGCGCTTGTAGGCGTCGTTGTAGAAGTTCGTCGTCGGCGAGCCCATCGCGCCCAGGGTGAAGGCCATGGCGGGCTTGGCGCGCTGGATGAAGGGCTCGGGGTCGTCGGTGAAGGCCACCGCGGCACCGACGCAGAGGGTGAGATCGCCCAGGCTGCGGCCGGCCCGCTCGGCGCCGAGCCGCAAATATGCGAAATGGGCATCCGCGTGCTCGGGGGTGAAGGAGGTACCGAGCCAGCCGTCCGCCAGCTCGCCGGTCAGCTCGAGGGCCCGGGGCGAGAGGGTGGCGAGCCAGATGGGCAGGTCCGGGTTCGGCGGCTGGGAGAGGCGCAGGGCCTTGCCCTCCCCGCCGGGCCGGGGCAGCACGTAGTGCTCGCCCTGGATCTGGAGCTTCTCGCCGCGGGCGGCCATGCGCACGATCTCGATCACCTCCCGCATGCGCGCGAGGGGCTTCACGAAGCGCTCGCCCTGCAGCCCTTCGACGACCTGGGGCCCGGAGTTCCCGAGGCCCAGGATGAAGCGATCGCCGGTGAGAGCCGCCATGCTGAGGGCCGTCATGGCGGTCATGCTCGGCGCCCGGGCACTCACCTGCATGATGCCGGTGCCGAGGGTCATGCGCTTCACGTGACCGGCCAGGTAGGCCAGGGTGCTCACCGCATCGAGGCCCCAGGCCTCGGCGCTCCAGGCCTGGTCGATCCCGAGCTTCTCCGCCTCCACGGCGAAGGCCACCGTGCGCTCGAAGTCCCGCTTGCCCCCAGATCCCGCGCCGCCGACCCCGATCGCCGTCTTCATGCCGCCTCCACTCGCTCGACGCGACACAGCGTGTACTTGTGATGGGGGCAGCCGGTGATGGGATCGCGATCCGCCGCGTCGGAGAGATCGTTCACGTTCGCGCCCTGCACCTCGAGCGCGCCGTCGGGCCCGCTCGGATAGGCCATGCCGAAGCCGTTCGGAATCCAGACGTGGCCTTGCTGCACCTTGGCGTCGACGGCGGCGGGCAGCTCGACGGTGCCGCGGCGGGTCGCGACGCGTACCCGCTCTCCCTCGCCGATCCCGAGCTGCTCCGCGTCGGCCGGCGACAGGTGCAGCGAGCAGTGGGGACCGCGGCCCTTCCGCCACTTCGGATCGCGCTGGATCGTGTTGGCGTTCCACTGGGTGCGCAGGCCGCTGGCCAGGACCAGGGGATAGTCCGGATCGGTGGCGAGAGGCGTCGCGATGGCACGGGCGATCTCGGGCAGCATCTCCTCCGGCGCGAGGCGGACCTTCTTGTCCTCCCAGCCGACGTGGTCGTCGTAGGCCTCTTCCGCCGGCGCGGCCCGGGCGATCTCGACGCCTTCGGGATGGGCCAGGATGCGGCGGAAAAGCTCCATCGCCAGCTCGAAGGGCCCCGCCCCCTTCCAATCGTCGCCGAGGGTGCGGAGCACCGACTCGCGGCGACCGAAGGCGTTCTGCAGAGCGGTCACCCAGAGCCCGATCACCGCCGGCGCCGGCAGCTCCTCGCCCAGGGTGCGGTAGCCCCAGAAGAGGAGCTCGGTGCGGTTCGACGCCAGCTCCTGCACCTTGGCGAAGAGCGCTGCGGCGCCTTCGGGCGTGGTCCCCTGCTTCGCCAGCGCGTGGAGCTCGGAGGGAGCCTCCCCGACGAGGCCCATCGCCTCGGCCAGCCGCACGTAGATCTCCGGCTCCGGCAGCGCCTCCTCGGGGCCCGGAATGATCGGCGGTCGCAGCTGGACGTAGACCTCCGGGTAGCCGCGCGGGAAGCCGCAGTTCTCCCACTTCTCGTAGCCGCAGGGCGTCGGCAGCACGTAGTCGGCAAGCTCCGCGGTCTCGGTCATGGCGGGATCGATCACCACCAGCAGGTCGAGCTGCTCGCGCGCCTCCCGGAACGCACGCGCGTCGGAGTAGGAGAGGATCGGGTTCGCACCCTCGACGATGAGCGCGCGGATGCGCTCCGGGTGGTCGACCGTGATCTCCTCGGAGAGCAGGGTGGGCGAGAACATCGGGAAACCCCCGATCGCCGAGATGCCACGGATGCCCGCGGCGCGGGTGCGGGGCGGCGCGTCCCAACGCTTCGGGCTCCACTCCGGCGGCGACTGGGTCTCGACGAAGAGGTTGCCGCCGGGCTGCACGGCGTTGCCCGTGAGGGTCGACACGACGCGGATCAGGTACGAGATCAGGGTCGAGAACGGGAGCTGCTCGACGGCCAGGTCCCACATGATCGCGGCGGATTCCGCGTGGGCGAGCTCGCCCGCCAGGCGCCGCAGCTCGTCGCCGGTGATCCCGCAGCGGCTCGCCATCTCGTCGACGTCCACCTCGGAAAGTGCCGTCTGGAGGACCCCAAAGTCCGTGGTCCGGCTCTCGACGAAGGCCGCGTCGGCCAGGCCCTCGCTCGTGGCCAGGGCCGCGGCGAGGCCGAGCAGGAGGTAGGCATCGCTGCCGGGCTTCGTCTGCAGGTGCCAGTCGGCCTGCCGGGTCGTCTCGGTGTGGCGCGGGTCGACGGCGACGAGCCTCTGCTCCGGGTTCTCGGCCAGCCGCTTGAAGGTGTCGTTCGGGTTGTGGCCGCGGTTCGAGACGCGTGGATTGGTCCCGAGGGTGAGGAGCAGCTTCGTGTTCTCCACGTCCGGGTGGAACCAGTTCTGCGGCGGCGAGTCGAACATCCACTGGTCGACGAGGAAGTGCTGGGTCTTCTCCTGGGCCAGCGCACAGAACCACCACGGCGAGCCGATCGCGTCCATGAAGCTGAGCGCGTAGGTGCCGTCCATGTGGTTCGCCTGCCCGCCGACGCCAGCCAGGGCAATCGCGTTGGGGGAGTGCTCCTCGCGGATCGCGGCGAGCTTGGCGGCGATCTCGCGGATCGCCGTGTCCCAGTCGATGCGCTCGAAGCTGCCGTCGGCGCGCCGCCGCAGGGGGTGCCGTGTGCGTTGGTCGTGGTGGGCGTAGCGGGCGATGCTGAAGCCCTTGTTACAGACGTAGCCCTTCGAGATCGGGTTCGTCTCGTCGGCGCGCACCTTCGCGATCCGGCCGTCCTTCACGTCCACCCGCAGGCCGCAGTTGTGGCTGCAGAGCACGCAGACCGTGGGCAGGCCCTCTGCGTCGAGGGGAAGGGGCGCCTTCGAGATGGCGGGATCCACGTGGGCGACGTCGTTCATGGGGTCTCCTGGCGGGGCGCCTCGATCAGGTGAGTTGCGAAATGAAACCATATAGGGTCTCCTCCCACAACCATGCGGTGGGACGAGATCGGCACCCAGACCTGCTCTATCGCCCGGGCGCTGGGCGAGATCGGCGACCGCTGGAGCCTGCTCGTGCTGCGAGAGGCCTTCCTTCGCACCCGTCGCTTCGGCGACTTCGTGGAGCGCACGGGCGCCTCGCGGAACCTGGTCGCCGACCGCCTCCACAAGCTGGTCGGCGCGGGGATCCTCGAACGCCGCCGCTACCAGGAGCACCCGCCGCGCGACGCGTATCGGCTCACGGAGAAGGGCCGGGATCTCTACCCGGTCATGATGGCCCTGGTGCGCTGGGGCGACCGCTGGCACGACGACGGGCGCGGCGCGCCGGTGGAGCACGTGCACCGGAGCTGCGGGCAGGCCATGCACGCGGAGCCAGTCTGCTCCGAGTGTGGGGAACGCCTCGACCCGCGGCAGGTCGCGGTGCGCGCGGGCCCGGCGCTGGGCGGCAGCCGCGAGGGCGCGCGTTTCAGGGAGTGATCACGATCTTGCCGACCACCCTGCGCTCGGCCAGATCACGGATCGACTCGGCGACCCGCTCGAGGGGCCGCACCGCCTGGATCTCGGGCAGGAGCTCGCCCTTCGCGACCAGCTCGAGCACCGCGCCCTGGTCCGCCGGCGTCCAGCCGTTCGAGCCGAGGATCGTCTGCTCGTAGGTCCAAATGAAGCGGATGTCCGTCGGCGGCGCATAGCCGGCGGTGGCGCCGCAGGTGATCATGCGACCGTGGGCGCCGAGGCAGCGCAGGGCGGCGGCCCAGGTATCGCCGCCGATGTAGTTGACGACCACGTCGACGCCTCCGCCTCCCAGCATGTGCGGCTTGCCGAAACGCTCGTGGACCGCCGCGACGAAGTCCTGCTTCGAGGTATCGATCAGGTGGTCGGCCCCGAGGGCGCGGAGTCGCTCGAGCTTCCAGTCCGCACTGCCGGCCACGATCATCTCCGCGCCGATCCGCTTGCCGAGCTGGAGACAGGCGACGCCGACCCCACCCGTGGCACCGAGCACGAGCACCTTCTCGCCCTTCTTCACGCCTCCGCGCGCGTGCATCAAGCGGTGGGCGGTGCCGTAGGCGATCGGCAGGCTGGCCGCCTGCTCGAAGGAGACGCCATCCGGGATGGGAAGCAGGCTGGTCACCGGGATGCGCACCCGCTCGCAGGCGGCGCCGAGGCGGGTCTCCCCGGTCATGCCTTCGCCGGGCACGAAGGGGTGGGGGCAGACCCGGTCGCCGATCGTCCATCGCCCCGCGTCCGTGTTGGGACCGAAGGCGACGATGCGGCCGGCGACGTCGCCGCAGGGAACCATCGGCAGGGGCGTCTTCAAGCCGGTCGTGCCGCCGACGATCATCGGATCGAAGCCGTTGATGGAGGTCGCGGCGACCTCGAGGACGACGTCGCCGGAGCGCGGCTCGGGATCCGGGAAGGACTCGACCCGGATCTCCTCCGGGCTTCCGTGGCGATGGAACACGGCGGCGCGCACGTCCCTCTTCTAGCCCATCCGGCGCAGGCGCACCGGGTCTCGTAGGATGGATCGGCCATGCGCGTCTTCCTCCCGGCCATCGTCGCGCTCGCACTGGCCCACGGTGCCGGTGGGGAGACGTCGCCAATCGTGGCGCGCTCGGAGCTGCCGGGGGGTGGCAGCGCAGGGGACGTCTTCTTCCTGCCCGCAGCGGAAGGAGCGGTCGCCGTGGGCGCCGCCCACTCCTTCGACCGCGCCCAGCTTGCCGAGGCGCTGGAGATCCACTTCCTGGGGCCCGGAGGGGAGCCGATCGCCCGCTCGCGTCGCTACTTCGCGCCCCCCGGTCGCCCCTACCACGCAGCGGGGGCGACGATGCGGGACGACTTCCTCGTGTTCGCCCTGCCGGAGCCGCCCCGCGGCGTGCGCGTCCTCGAGCCGGCGCCGGCGCTGCCCGGGGAGGGCGCGGCGCTCCGCATCGTGAACGCGTCGGGAAGCGAGATCCGCGGCCGGGTCGCCCGAAGCGATGGAGCACGCATCGAGGTGGACCTGGAAGGGCTGCCGGACCTACGCGGCTGGGGCGGTGCGCCGGTGCTCGAGGGGGAGAGCGGGCGGGTGATCGGGCTGCTCCAGGCCGCCTGGCCGGCCGGGGGACGTTGGCGGGCCGGGGTGGGGCCGATCGGAGGCGTGCTGGAGGCGATCGCCCGGCCCTACGACGGGGGACTGGGACGCCTCTTCGCGACGGAGGCCCCGCAGGCGAGCGCGGCCAACAGCCCCCTCGCCCGGCGGCGCGAGGCGACCGGCTCCGCCCACGGCGATCCGGGCGCCGAGGCGACTCGGCTCGCGGTGGCGAGCGCCGCCCAGCGCGCACCGCAGCCGCCGCGCGCGCGCGAGGGCCCACCCTCCCTCGCGATCGAGTACCCGCCCCGGGGCAGCCGTATCGGGGATGCGGGCGTCGCCTTCGTGAGCGGCCACGCCACGGCGGTGGGCCCCAGCGGCGGACGCTTCGACCTGGTGATCGTCCTCGACGTGTCGGACTCGACGAGCGCGCCCTCGGGCGCGGACGTGGACGGCGACGGCGTGGTCGGACACCCGGTGGCGGCGCGCTTCGGGGCGAGCAGCGACCCGGGGGATTCGATCCTCGCCGCCGAGACCGCGGCGGCGCGGCGCCTGCTCAGCGGGCTGGACGCCCGTCGCACCCGGGTCGGCCTGATCGTCTTCGGCGGAGACGCGATCGTCAGCCCGGGCCTGGGGCGGGGCGTGGTGCAGGTGAAGCGCGCCGCCCTCACCGTCGAGCCGCTGACCTCGGACGTGGCCCGCATCGAGCGCGCCCTCTCGGAGCTGCGCGAGCCGAGCCCCGGAGAGGCCACCCACATGGCCGCCGGCATCGACCAGGCCACCCTCGAGCTGCTGGGCCTGCGTGGGGCCCTCTCCCGCACGGATCGGGGCAGCGAGAAGATCGCCCTCTTCTTCACCGACGGGCGGCCCACCCTGCCGGTACCCGATTCGGAGGCGGCCAACGTGCGCGCCGTGCTCGAGGCCGCGCGCCGCGCCCGCGCCCTGGGCGTGCGCATCCACTCCTTCGCCCTCGGCCCCGAAGCCCTCGCCGGCCCGATCGCTCCCGTGGAGATGGCGGCGATCACCGACGGCCTCTTCACCCCGGTGCGCCACCCGGGGGAGCTGGCGCGCTTCGTGGACACCGTGCGCTTCGCCGCGGTGGACGAGGTCGTCGCCCGGAACGCGACGAGCGGCCAGCCGGCCCACCAGGTTCGCCTGCACGCGGACGGAGCCTGGGAGGCCCTCGTCCCCCTCGAGCCCGGGGAGAACCGGCTGGAGATCGTGGCCCGGGCCGACGATCGGCAGCGCCGGGAGGAGATCGTCGTCGTGCACGAGCCGGCCGCCGCCGGCCCGCCCATTCCCGCCGAGCTGGTGGCGCGCCGCGGGCAGCTCCTGCGCGGCCGCCTCGAAGCCCTCGAACGCGAGCGCATGCAGCGCATTCGCAAGGAGCTGGTCATCGAAATCGAGCGCGAGCGCACCGCAGCCGTGGAACGCGCCCGGCGGATGCGCAAGAAGCTCCGCATCGAGGTGGAGCGACGGAATCCCGGCGAGCCCTAGGGCCCGTCTCGGAGATATCCTGCGCGCCCGTCTCACCGAGGAAGGCCGGTACGCGCTCCACGTTTCTGAGACCGGCCCTGGGTCGAGCGAGCTAGACTGCGGCCTGCAGGCAGGAGGACGGGTTCGTGACGGATCGGGTCTGGCGTGTGTTCCAGGTGGAGGACGTGATCCAGGAGCTCGAAGGGGATGGGAGCCCCTACCGCGAGTTCCTCCGCGTCCCCTCGCTCTCCTGCGGCATCTATCGTCTGGCCGCAGGCGCCAAGGACCTCCAGGGCCCCCACGACGAGGACGAGGTCTACTTCGTCCTCGACGGCCGGGCGCGGCTGCGCGTCGACGGCGAGGAGCAGGAGGTGCGCCGCGGCTCCATCCTCTACGTCCGCGCGACCTCCGAGCACTCCTTCGTCGAGATCCTCGAAGACATCACCCTCCTCGTCTTCTTCGCCAGCGGCGGACCCGGAGCCAGCTGAGGGACGCCGCTTCGCTCCTCCCAGGTTGATCGCGCCTGCAACCGGGGCCCGCGTCGCCGGCTCCGCGCCCGGGCCGGGCCGGGCGGAAGAAAACCGCAGGCAGGCACGATGCCCGCCGTGGGCGCTGGTCGCCGCCGGCCGAAGGCCGGAGACGGCGACCCGTCCATGCGGCTCACGACGCGGGCTTCGCGTCCCGGCCGAGCCATGGAGCCCGGCCCGGGTCGGGAGCCGGCGACTCGATGCGGGCGGAGAGAGCGAAGCGGCCTCAGTTCGGGAGCTGGGGGTCCTGCTGGAGGAGGGCGGCCTGGGCCATGAGCTCGCGGAACTTGCTGCGCTCGATGCGTTCCTCGAAGCCCGCGCGGCGGAGGCGGTGGAAGTACTCCTCCACCTGCTTGATCTGGAGGAGGCCGACGATCTCGACGCCCTTCTGGATCTGCTCGGGCTTCGTGCCCTTGCCCGCCAGGACGATCATGGCCTCGAAGAGGGAAGAGTCGAACTGGCTGAGGGTGAGGTTCTCGGCCTCATCGAGAGCCAGGTGGAGCTGCTCGCGGCGCTCGGGGCTGTGGTCGACGATCCACTTCAGGTGCTGCAGGCCGTAGGAGACGTGCCGCGCCTCGTCCTGCATGACGAGCTGGAACATCTTCTTGTCCACCGGCGTCGGCGAGATGAACTCGCTGAAGCGGAAGAGGGTGAGGATGTTTCCCTCGGCCAGCAGGTGCATGAAGGCGCTGGCCTCGCTGTAGGTGTCGCCATCCAGGATGGCCTTGAGGGAGTGCTCGACCTGGGGCAGGGCCTCCATCAGGCCCACACCGCCGGCCAGCGCGCGCTTGCGGAAGACCTCCGCATGGCGCGCCTCGTCGATGGCCTGGGTGGCAATGAAGTGCTTCACCTCGTGGAACTGGTTGTTCATGCGCCACAGCCACTTGGCCGGCAGGTCCGTGGCGATCATCTCCACCTCGGTGAAGAAGGTGCAGAGCTGGGCGAAGGCGATCTCCACCTCCTGGGAGCGCTCGCAGTCGGGCAACTCGTGCCAGGGCACGTCGGTGGTGGCGTCCCACTGGCGACTCATCGCCTCTTCCGTGAAGGAGGCCACCTTGTAGGCCCAGACGTCGCTCTTGCGGTTCAGCTCGGGGCCGAGATCGGCCTGGCCCGCCACGTCGTAGGCGGCGCCCCGCGGCGCGGCACCCCGGGGCCCGCGCGGAATCTCCGGAAGATCGTCGAAGCCGTAGCTGCCCCGGTTCAGATCCAGGTAGGTAAGCCCACGGCGATGGTTCTCCGCGTTCACCTCGACCTGCTCGGTGCCGGCCTGCATCCAGGCGAGGTCGAGGTTGCCCTTGCGGATGTCCTTCATGCGCTGGACGAAGTCGCCGTTCTCGACGTAGTCGGTGGGGCCGTAGTAGCTCATGAATGGTCCTCAGTCCTGGAGCAGGGCCAGGAATTGCGAGATGGGGCTGCGCCCGCGGCGATCGCCGAGGCCGGCGGCCTCGCAGCGGCGGGCGTACTCCTCGAAGCAGCGGGCGTAGAGGTCGGCCACCGGCCCGAGCCCGTCGCTCAGCACGATCAGCGGCTCGATCACTTCGCGAGCGCCGAGGGCGCCGACCATTCCGTTCTCCATCAGGTCGAGGTGGCCGTTCAGCGCATCCCGCTCGGCAGGGCGCGAGGCCACCAACGAGCGAACGTGGTCCACGCCGTAGGCGATGAAGCGCGTCGCGTCCTGCATGAGACGCGCGCCGAGGAAGGTGTCCGCCTCGTTGCGCGACGCCCACTCCCAGTGGCGGCCGAGGCCCTGCACGAAGGAGAAGAGCATCAGGTTCATCGAGGCCGAGGCGCAGGGGTAGGTGCCGGACTCGATCACCATCTTGAGCAGGTCGCCCAGCTCGGCGGAATCGCGGCCCAGGTGCCCGGCACCGTAGAGGGCGCGCTTGCGAAAGGCCTCGGCGATGCGCGCGGCGTCGATCATCTGCAGGCACATCAGGTACTTGATCTCGTGGAACTCCTGGTTCATCAGGAACTCCCAACGCGCCGGGAGGTCGCAGGTGACCAGACCGATCGAGACCAGGTCGGTGGCGAGCTGGCGCAGCGCCGCGTCCTGCTCCGCGCCGAGCTCGGCCCCGTCGAGGGCCTCCCAGGGCACGTCGCGGGCCGGCCGCCAGTGCCGGGTCTTGCCCTCCTCGTAGATCCGGGTCGCCGCGTCCGCCCACAGCTCGCTCTTGCGGTTCAGGCGGTAGCCCAGCGAGGGAAGGTTCGCGGGCAGAATGGCGCCGCGGGGTGCCATCGAGAAGTTGTGGCGGACGATTTCCGGCAGGTGCTCGGGGCCGTAGCTGCCCTTGTTGATGTCGTCGAGGGTGAGGCCGCGCTTGGGCTCGGCGGCCCGCGCCTCGATCCGCTCGCGGATGCTGTCCATCCAGTCGAGCTTGAGATCGCCGGAGAGGGTGCGCCCCAGCATCTCCATCAGCTCGGGATCCAGAGAGAAGTCCTTCGGTGCGATGTAGGCCATGACGAGCCTCAGCCGACGGCCACGTCGAGGTGACGCGCCTGGTCGAAGAACTCCTGGATCGTGGCCATGAAGCGATAGAAGCAGTCGTGGCCCTCGGCGTCCTCGTACTCGACGCTGATCACGTCGCCCACGTGGGAGAGCGTGTTCAGGGTGTGGGCGGCGTCGGCGCCGCCGTTGTCCAGGATCGAACGGACCATCTCCTTCCAGGTATCGACCGGCGCGGCAAGCACGAAGTCGAGCGCCGCGGCGTCGCCGCCCTCCGCCACCTCCACGCACTCGTAGACCTCGAAGCGGATGCGCGTGAGCTCGTCGCCGATGCGCACGCCGAAGGTCGTGTCGCAGGTGCCGAGCTTCTCGAAGGTGACCGGATCCTCGGTCGTCCGCTTCTGCAGGGCTTCGAAGAACTCGAGAGAGGGGAAGGGAATGGCCACGGCGGGTCCTCCTCGAGCGCCTTGAGGTCGCAAGAGGCGTGCCGTGCGAGGCGCGCCGCGGGCGCGCTCGACCGGTCGGGCGGCCCATTGCGCCCCATTCCAGTGGGCCGACCTGCCCCACTTCCGCCATGGGCAGGGCGGCACCGTTTCCCTGCCCCGGGCATGGGGCTTGCGTCGGAGGCTCGGCAGCATGCAGGCAGAGGTGCATCCCGAGGCGGCCGAGCCGGTCCATCCGATCCCGGAGCCGGGACGGCTGCGGGAGCTGATCCGCCGCTATGGTGGCCCCGGGCCCCGCTACACGAGCTATCCGACCGCGCCGGAGTGGTCCGACGGCTTCGGCGCGGCCGACTTCGCCGGCGCTCTGGCCACCTGCGGTGCGCGCACGCTCTCCCTCTACGTGCACGTCCCCTTCTGCGAGCGGCTGTGCTCGTTCTGCGCCTGCAACCGCATCATCACCCAGGACCATTCGGTCGGCGGCCCGTTCCTCGACCGCATCGAGCGCGAGATGGACCTCGCTTCCGGGAAGCTGGGCGCCGGCCGGGCGCAGGTGCAGCTCGCCGTGGGTGGCGGCAGCCCGAACTTCCTCCGCACCGAGGAGCTCGAGCGATTGGCCCGGATCGTCGACGAGCGCTTCCCTCCGGCCGCGAACGCGGAGCGCAGTATCGAGCTCGACCCACGCCGCGCCGAGGACGAGCAGGTCGAGCTGCTGCTGGCGCGCGGGTTCAACCGTTTGAGCTTCGGCGTGCAGGACCTCGACCCCGGGGTCCAGCAGGCGATCAACCGCCACTCCCGACCCGAGCGACTCGCCGCCCTGGTCGGGCTGGCTCGCGCCCGCGGGGTCGACAGCATCAACTTCGACCTGATCTACGGGCTGCCGGAGCAGACGGTCGCGTCCTTCCGGCGAACCCTGGACCAGGTGCTGGAGCTGCGGCCCGACCGCATCGCCCTCTACGGCTACGCCCACGTCACCTGGATCTCGAAGGCGCAACGCAGCTTCGAGAAGAAGGACCTCCCGACGCCGGAGCAGCGCCTGGCCATCTTCCAGACGGCGATCGAGAAGCTGTGCGGCGCGGGCTACCGCTACCTCGGGATGGACCACTTCGCCCTGCCCACCGATGCCCTCGCCGCGGCTTCGCGGGAAGGTCGGCTCACCCGCAACTTCATGGGCTACACCGTGGCCGCGGGCAAGGCACTGCTCGCCTTCGGCCCGAGTGCGATCTCCGAGCTGGATGGGGTCTACGCCCAGTCCGAGAAGGATCCGGAGGTCTGGGCTTCGCAGGTGGACGCCGGGCACTTCGCCACCACCCGCGGCGTGCTGCTCAGCCCGGACGACCTGGAGCGACGCTGGCTGATCCGCGCGCTGCTCTGCGACGGTCGCGTTCCGGACAAGGCGTTCTTCGAGACCTTCGGCGAGGCGCTGCGCGATCGAATCCCGGACCTGGACGTCGAGCTCGAGCCCTTCGTCCGGGACGGCATGATGGTGCCCGACGGCACCGGCTACCGGGTCACCGACGGCGGCTGGCTCTTCCTTCGCCCGATGGCGATGACCTTCGACGCCTATCTGAAGAACGGTGGGACGGCGCCGCGGCGCTATTCCTCCACCGTGTGAGGAGAACCCCATGTCCCGAGTGGTCTTCGAGAACGCGAACCTGGTCGACGGCAGGAACCCCGCTCGCGACGGCGTGACCGTGGTCGTCGAGGACGAGCGCATCGCCCGCGTGACCGACGGCCCGGTGGAGACCGGCGGCGACGACCGGGTGATCGACCTCGCCGGCAAGACCCTCATGCCCGGCATGGTGCAGGCCCACTTCCACTCCCACTTCGGTGCCTTCGGCGAGGGCGTGACGGCGCCGGCCCTCGGGCTGGAGGCCGCGCCCCCCTTCCTCTCGATGCTCGCGGCGGAGAACGCGAAGACGGCGCTCCACTGCGGCTTCACCGGTGCCCTCGGCTCGAGCAGCGGTCACGGCATCGACGTGTGCCTGAAGGAGGCGATCCTCCTCGGACTGGTCCAGGGCCCGCGCTACCAGGCCTGCACCCGCGAGCTGGTCACCACCGGCGAGAGCTCCGACTACCCGAACAACCGCACCTGGTTCATGGAGCTCGGCAACCACGGCCTCACCTACGAGGTGGACGGTGCCGACGCCTGGCGCTTCGCGACGCGGGCGGAGCTGGGCAAGGGCGCCGACATCGTGAAGATCTCGGTCAGTCCGGGCCACGGCTCGGTGCCGGCCCGCGACGTCATGTACCTGACCCAGGAGGAGCTCTTCGCCTGCGTCGACACCGCCCACAATCTCGGCAAGCGCGTTCGCGCCCACGTCGCCTCGCGCACCGGCGTGCTCGAGTGCGCGCGGGCCGGCGTCGACGTGATCGACCACGCCGACCGCCTCGACGAGGAATGCATCGAGGCGATCCTCGAGGCCGGGAGCTTCGTCGTCCCGAGCATGCTCTGGACCGTGCGCTTCCTGGAGATCGCCGAGAGCTGGGACCACGCCGAGAAGCCGCTGCCGATCAGCGAAGGCTATCCCGAGGAGCTCGAAACGACCCTCGCGCGCATCCGCGGCGTGCGCGAGGACTTCGAGCACACCCGCCGCATGATGCCCGAGGCCAACCGCGCCGGCGTGAAGATGGTGGTGGGGGACGACTACGGCACGCCGGTGATGCCCCACGGCAGCTACGCCGACGAGCTCGAGCTCTACGTGAAGGAGCTGGGCTTCCCCGCCCTCGACGTGATCCGCTGGGCCACGGCGAACGGCGCAGCTCTTCTCCAGATGGAGGACGACGCGGGCACCGTCGAAGAAGGCAAGCTCGCCGACCTGCTGGTCGTCGACGGGGACCCCCTCGCCGACATCGCCTGCCTCAAGGACACCGCCAACCTCCACGCCATCCTGAAGGGCGGCGCCTTCGTGAAGGACACCCTCTAGGGAGCGCTTCGGGGTACCATCGGGCATCGGGAGGCCTCCCATGCCCGTCAGCTACGAAGAGTGGATGAGCGACGGCGACGCGCTCATGTGGAACATCGAGCGCGATCCCGTGCTGCGCTCGACGGTCACCAGCGTCTGGATCCTCGACCGCATGCCGGACCTCGAGCGCTTCGAGGCCACCTTCGATCGGGCCCTCCACAAGATCCCCCGGCTGCGCCAGCGGGTGGTCGCCGACGGCCTGGGGGTCGCGACGCCGCGCTGGGAGGACGACCCGCTCTTCGACCGCAGCTTCCACGTGCGGCGCCTCCGCGCGCCCGGGGAGGGGGACCTCCGCGATCTGCTCGACCTGGCGGCCCCGCTGGCGGGCCAGGCCTTCGACAAGGACCGGCCGCTCTGGGAGTTCCACCTGGTCGACGGCCTGGAGAGCGGCCGCGCCGGCGTGATCCTGCGCCTGCACCATGCGATCTCCGACGGCGTCGGCATGGTGCGCATGACCAACACCCTGATCGAGCGCTCCCGCGAACCGAAGCCCGGCCGCGAGCTGCCCCGGACCGTCGCCGACGACCGGGAGCCCGCGCCCTGCGCGCGCTCGGGCGAGATGGAGCACCTGGCCTCGGCGGTGCAGCAGCGGGTCATGAACGCCACCGAGCGCGGTCGCCGCGTGGGAAGCGCCCTCGGCCGCGGGCTGCTGGAAGCCGTGAGGGATCCGGCCGGCGCCGCCCAGAAGCTGGCGGACACGGCGGGCTCGGTGGGCCGGCTGGTGAAGCCCGCCAACGAGCCCCTCTCACCGATCTGGAGGGAACGCTCCTTCTCGGTGCACCTGGACGCGCTGCTCGTCTCCTTCGACGCCCTTCGGGCCGCCGCCAAGACCGTGGACGGCACCCTGAACGACGCCTTCGTCGCGGCCGTCGCCGGGGGCCTGCGCCTCTATCACGAGGGGCACGGAAGGTCGGCGAAAGAGCTGCGCATGAACATGCCGATCAACATCCGCGACGGCGAGGAGCGGGACCGGGCGGGCAACCAGTTCGTCCCGGCCCGCTTCGCGGTGCCGGTCGGCATCGAGGATCCGAAGCGGCGCATGAGGGCCATCCGCGAGCTCGTCCGCGCCCAGCGCTCGGAACCCGCCCTGCCCCTGATGGACGAGGTCTCGGGCGCGATCAACCGGCTGGGCGTTGTGGCGGCCACCTCCGTCGTGAGCGGGATGATGAAGTCGGTGGACTTCGTGACCAGCAACGTGCCCGGGCCGCCCTTCCCGGTCTACATGGGCGGGGCGCGGATCGAGCAGATGTTCCCCTTCGGTCCGCTGGCAGGCGCCGCTGTGAACGTGACCCTCTTCAGCTACGACGGCCAGCTCCAGCTCGGCATCAACTCGGACCGCCTCGCCGTGCCCGACCCGGACCGCCTGCTGGACTGCATCGAGGCCGGGATCGACGAAGTCACCTCCGTCTCCTGATGAAGAACCGGGGCCAGAGTTAAGAATTCAGTTACGCCCCTTGGGGCGTAACTGAATTCTTAACTCTGGCCCCGGTTCCTGATCTGGGTGCCGGCGTAGATGGCGACCATGGCGCCGACCGCTCCCACGATGGCGGCGACGAAGAGCAGGTAGACGAGGCCGTTCCAGCCGAAGCCATCGAAAGCCAGACCCCGGGTCCCGGTGAGGGGGCCCAGCCAGGAGGCGACGATGTTGCCCCAGGCGCAGACGAGGAGGCCCTTCGTCACCCAGCCGGTGCCGCGCGGGCCGAGCGCCAACAGCGGCGCTACCGCGGCGACGCCGATCAGGAGCAGGCCGTTCAGGATTCCTTCGAGGTGCGCCATGCGCCAGCCGCGCGCGTCGCCGGGCAGGTCGACGGCGAGCTGACCGGGAATCGGCCACACCTCGACCCGCCCCAGGATCTCGAAGGCGAAGGGAAAGCCGGCCATCAGGCCGAGGAGGAAGACGAGGGCGCCATGGGCCACCAGGGTTCGACGGTCTCGTTCGGTCATCGCTTGCTCCCGTGAGCCTCGCGGACGTGCGAGACTCGCCCCATGATGCGACATCGCCTCGTCCTCGGGCTCGTCTGCTTCCCGCTGCTCCTCGCCGCGCCGAAGGGGTTCGCGGAGGAGCCGTGGGATCTGGTCCTGGCGGGCGGGCGCGTCCTCGATCCGGAGTCCGGCCTCGACGCCGTGCGCTGGGTCGGCGTGCGCGGCGGGCGCATCGGTGCGGTCTCCGAGGCACCCCTCGGAGGCGCCGAAGTCGTCGACGTCTCCGGTCTCGCGGTGGCGCCGGGCTTCATCGATCTGCACGTCCACGGCCAGGAGCCGCGGAGCTACGGCTACCTGGCCCAGGACGGCGTGACCACCGCCCTGGAGCTCGAGGCCGGCGTGCACCGGATCGACCGCTTCCTCGCCCGCAGGGAGGGCAAGGCGCGGGTGCACTTCGGCGCCTCGGCGGGGCACATGCCAGCGCGGGCCCTCGTCCTCGATGGCGTATCCCTCGAGCACTTCATGACGGCAGAGGTGATGGAGCGGGGCCTTCGCCTGCTGTGGACCGGCTTCCGCATGTGGCTGCGCGACGCCCCGCGCTTCGGCTACGTGATCGCCACCCGGGAGCAGCGCGAAGAGATCATCGCCGCTCTGGCCGAGGAGCTCGATCGGGGGGCCATCGGGATCGGCATGGGCCTGGCCTACACGCCGGGCGCCGACGGACCCGAGATCGCCGGCGTGTTCGACCTGGCTGCCCGGCGCGGGGCTCCCGTCTTCGTCCACCTGCCGGCCCAGGCGGATCCGGAGGACATGCAGCCCCTCGAGACCGTGCTCGGCTACGCCCGCGGCTCCGGTGCAGCCCTGCACGTGGTGCACGTCAACAGCTCCAGCCAGGATGCGGTGGCGAGCTACCTGGAGCGCATCGAGACGGCGCGGTCCCAGGGGCTCGACGTGAGCGTCGAGGCCTACCCCTACACGGCCGGCTCCACGCGCATCGAGTCGGCGCTCTTCGACGAAGGCTGGCGCGACAAGCGCAACATGGACTTCGGCGATCTCCAGTGGGCCGCCACCGGCGAGCGCCTGACCGCAGAAAGCTTCGTCCACTTCCGGAAGCAGGGGGGCACCGTGATCCTCCACTTCATGAAGCAGGAGATGGTGGATGCGGCCGTCGAGCACCCCCTCACCATGATCGCCTCCGACGGCATGCCGATGCAGGGCGCGAGCCCGCATCCGCGGGGCGCCGGCAGCCGCGCGCGGGTGCTGGCGCGCAACGTGCGCGAGCGCGGCGCATTGGGCCTGCTCGATGCCGTCCGGAAGATGTCCCTCGATCCCGCTCGCCGCCTCGAGGCCTTCGTACCCGCGATGGGTCGCAAGGGGCGCATCCGCGCCGGGGCCGACGCGGACCTGGTCGTCTTCGATCCCGAGACGGTGCGCGATCGCGCCAGCTTCGAGGAGCCCTTCCAGCCCTCCGAAGGCATCCCCCATGTGCTCGTCGGCGGGAACTTCGTCGTGCGAAACGGAGCCCTGGTGAAAGGCGCCGCTCCGGGCCGCGCCCTACGCGCGGGAGGCTGAGGCCGTGGGGCTCAGCCCAGTGCGAAGCCCTCGTAGCCCTTCGCCACCACCTCTTCGCACTTCTCGACGTAGGGCGGGAAGCCCAGGTAGGGCATGAAGACCCGCGGCTTGCCGGGCACGTTCGCTCCCAGGTACCAGGAGTTGCAGCTCGGGAAGAGCGTCTCCCCCGCCACCTCGTTGACGTGGGCGACCCAGGCGTCCTCGGCCTCGACGGTCGCCTCGATGCAGGCGGCCTCACCCTGCCGCACCCACGCGATGCAGTCGGCGATCCACTCCACGTGCTGCTCGATGGATGGGATCATGTTCGAGAGCACCGAGGGGCTTCCGGGACCGGTGATGGTGAAGAGGTTCGGGAAGCCGGCCGTCGCGAGCCCCAGGTAGGTGCGCGGGCCTTCGGCCCACTTCTCCCGGAGCGTGCACCCCGCCCGGCCGCGGATGTCGACCTTGAGGAGCGCGCCGGTCATCGCGTCGAAGCCGGTGGCGAAGACGATGGCGTCGAGCTCGAATTCGGCGTCCGCGGTCCGCAGGCCGGTCGGCGTGATCTCGCGGATCGGCACCTCCAGCACGTCGACCAGGCTGACGTTCGGCCGGTTGAAGGTGGCGTAGTAGTCGGTGTCGACGCAGAGCCGTTTACAGGCCACGACCGTGTCCGGCGTCAGCTTCGCCGCGATCTCCGGATCGCGCACGATGCTCTCGATCTTGCCACGCAGGAACCGGGCGGCGGTGTCGTTCGCCTCCTTGTTGCTGAGGAGGTCGTCGAAAACGCCCATGAAGGGCAGGCCTCCGTGCTCCCAGCGCGCCTCGTACTCCCGCTGCCGCTCCTCGGGCGTCACGGCCAGGGCCGAGGTTTCGTTCGGCGCCGTGTCCAGGCCGAAGGGCATCTGTTTCGCCCGGGCCCGCAGGCCCGCGTAGTCGGCCTTCACCCGCTGCTGGGTCTCCGCCTCCAGCTTCTGGTTGTGGGCGGGAACGGACCAGTTCGGGGTCCGCTGGAAGACGTAGAGGTGCTCCGCCTGCTGGGCGAGGATCGGGATCGACTGGATGCCCGAGGAGCCCGTTCCGATCACGCCGACCCGCTGTCCGGTGAAGTCGACGCCTTCGTGGGGCCACTGGCCCGTGTGGTAGACGGGGCCGCGGAAGGAATCCCGCCCCGGGAACTCCGGCGTGTTCACCGACGAGAGACAGCCGGTCGCGAAGACGACGAAGCGTGCCGTCGCGTCGCCGCGATCGGTGCCGACCCTCCAGCGCCCGGCCGCCTCGCCGAAGTGGGCGGCCTCGACCCGGGTCTCGAGCTGGACGTCGGCCCGGAGATCGAAGCGATCGGCGACGTGCTCGATGTAGCGCAGGATTTCGGGCTGCGTGGCATAGCGTTCGGTCCACTCCCACTCCTGCTGGAGATCCTCGTCGAACTGGTAGGAGTACTCCATGCTCTCGACGTCGCAGCGCGCACCGGGGTAGCGGTTCCAGAACCAGGTGCCGCCCACGCCGCTGCCAGCCTCGAACACCCGCACCGAGAGACCCTGCTGCCGCAGCCGATGGAGCATGTAGAGGCCGCCGAGGCCAGCGCCCACCACGATCGCGTCGTACTCCGGCCCCTCCGCCATCGGCTAGCCTCCCAGCGACTTGTAGGCCGCCATCACGACGCTGCCGCCCCGAACGTCGCCCAGCAGGTCCGCGTCCATGCGGTTCATGACGTAAGCCACGGACATGCGCGCATCGAGATCGATGATCGAAAGCGATCCGCCCCATCCGCCCCAGAAGAAGGTGCGCTCGTTGGGGCTGAGCGGGAAGGTCGGGTCGATCAGCCCGAAGCCCATGCCGAAGCGAATCGGCACGCTCATCACCCGATCGATCCCCTGGCACTGCTCCTCGAGCGCCTTCTCGACGCCCGCCGCCGAGAGGATCCGCACGCCGTCCACCTCGCCGCCGCAGGCCAGGGCCGAGTGCACCCGCGCTATCGAGCGGGCGTTGCCGATGCCGCCGGCCGCGGGGATCTCGGCGCGCCGCCAGCCGGGGGTGCGCGGCTCGGTGCCGTCGATGGGGCAGCTCGTCATCGTACGCACCGCGATCGAGTCCGCATCGCCGGGCTGCGCTCCCGGCGGCGCACCGGGCGGCACGAGCTCACCGACCCGGTCGTCGTGGGCCGGGTCGAGACCGATGTGGAAGTCCGCACCGAGAGGCTCCGCGATCTCCTCCCGGAAGAAGGTGCCGAGGCTCCGGCCGGTGACGCGGCGAATGATCTCGCCCTGGAGGAAGCCCTGGGTGACGGCGTGGTAGCCGGAGCCGTCTCCCGGCGTCCACCAGGGCGTCTGCGCCGCCAGCCGGCTGGCTATGCCCTCCCAGTCGTAGAGCTCCGCGAGGGAGGCGAGCGGCGGATCGAAGCCCGAGAGCCCAGCGCTGTGGCTCATCACGTGCTTGACCAGTACGCGCTCCTTCCCGTTCGCCGCGAACTCCGGCCAGTAGGCCGCGACCGGAGCCTCGAAGTCCAGGAGCCCCCGATCGGCCGCGACGAGCATGCACGCCCCGGCCATCGTCTTCGTCGTCGAGTACACGTTGACGATCGTGTCCCGCTGCCACGGGGTGCCGTTCGGGTCGGCGTCTCCGGCCCAGAGGTCGACGACGGGTACGCCGTCCAGTGTCACCGCGGCGCACGCTCCCACCTCCAGGCCGCTGGCGAAGTTCGCCGCGAAGGCCTCGCGGACGGGCTCGAAGCGGGCGTCGCAGGTTCCGTGGATCTCCATGGGGCCTCCCGGAGCGTGAGGGGGCCGCCATACTAGCTCGATCCGGCGGGTAGGGGCGTGAGGGGTGTGGCGGCCGGCGGCTAGGAGGCGTGGACACGAACGGCCGGCGGGCCGGGGCGCTCCTCGGCCACGGCGGAGGGCTGCGTCATCCATTCGGGAACCGGGCAGGCCTCTGGATCCACTCACTCCGCAGTCCATGCCGTGGCTGCGGCGCGAGGAAGACGGACGGGGAACCGGACATGGGCGTCCGAGTCGAGCCCCCACGACGAGAGGGCGTTGAACGGATCCGCGCCCTGCCCAGACCTCGCGTTGGGCGGGGCGCCCGCGCCGCCCGAGACGGGCGGCTACGCTCCCGCCGGGGCCGCAGACCGATCGACGGGCTCCGCGTCGGCCAGGGGGCGCAGGAAGGCGACCCCGAAACCGACGTGGTCGTCCTTCGGTCCGGACGTGCGGATGACCTCGCCCTGCACGACGACGGGCGTCGCGAAAGTCGAGCATGGCCCCCCAAAATCGGACGGACGGGCCGGAAAGTTGACGGGGGGCGGAAGACGATTGAACCGACCCGGGCCGCCTCAGGACCGACGTCCAACCACCTCCCGTGAGCGCCCATCGAGGAATCGGCCGATGTCGACCCCGGTCCAGGATCTGTTCCGGCAGCGCACCTTCGTGACCAACGCCGGAACGGAGACCTATCTCGTCTTCCAGCAGGGGTTTCCCCTGCCCGAGTTCTGCGCCTTCACCGTGTTCGACGACGCGGAGGCGTGGGCAGCCCTCGAGCGCGACTACCTGGCGCCGATCCTGCAGGCTGCGGCCGAGCACGGCCACGGAGCGCTGATCGACGCCCTCGTCTGGCGGGCCCAGCCCGACTTCATCGTGAAGCTCGGTCACGGCCCGGACGAGCTCCGCCCGATCAACGCGAGAGCCGTGGAGCGCACCCGGGAGAGCATCGACCACTGGCGGCGGCTGAACGGGCACGACCAGGACAGCCTCCCGGCGCTGATCGCGGCCGATCTCGGCCCTCGCGGCGACGGCTACCGCCTGGACGACACCTCACCCACCACCGATGCGGCTCGCGACTACCACCTGCCCCAGATCCGCGCCGTCGCGGAAGCCGGCGCCGACCTGGTGTGCGCGCTCACCATGACGAGCCTGGTCGAGTCCGTCGGCATCGTCGAGGCGGCGGCGATCACCGAGCTGCCGATCATCGTCTCACCCACCGTCGAGACCGACGGGCGGCTCCCCGACGGGAGCGAGCTGGGGACGTTCGTGTCGAGGGTCGACCTCGCCACCGATGCGGAGCCGCTCTTCTACATGGTCAACTGCGCGCATCCGAGCCACGTGCGGCGCCCTGGAGTCCGCTCGGTCGGCGGGCGAGGCCTGGCTGCAGCGCTTCCGGGGCTTCCGTGCGAACGCGTCCCGCAAGAGCCACGAGGAGCTGGACAAGAGCACCGAGCTCGACCGCGGCGACGTCGACGAGCTGGCCCGCGAGATGGCCGAGCTGAGCGAGGCCTTCGACCTGCGCGTCATCGGCGGCTGCTGCGGCACCGATCAGGAGCACCTGGCCGCGATCGCCGCGTGCGGGGGTGCCCGGAGCTGAGCTCGCCAGGCGGGGGGGTATGCTCCGCCCATGGCCTCCCCCGCCCGGCTCACGCCCCTCGGCTGCGGATGGCTGACCGGCGCGCTCGGCCTGTTCCTCCGCGGCCTCGAGGGTCGCCTCCGGGTGCCGGTGCCCGCCTACCGGATCGAGCATCCCCGGGGAACGGTGCTGTTCGACACGGGGATGCACCCGGACGTGGCCCGCGATCCCGAGGGCCGCTTGGGCTTCCTGGCCAAGGTCTTCGAGGTGGAGATGAGCGACGACGACCCTGTCGCCCGCCAGCTCGCCCTCCGCGACACGGACCCGGAGCGGGTCGACCTCGTGATCGTCTCGCACCTGCACTTCGACCACGCCGGAGGCCTGGCCACCGTCCCCAACGCCGATCTCGTGGTGCAGCGGCGCGAGTGGGAGGCGGCCCTTGACCCGGAACTGGCCCGGCAGAACGCCCTGGACCCCAAGGACTTCGACCACGGCCACCGCGTCCGCCAGGTCGACGGAGAGTACGACGTCTTCGGCGACGGATCGGTCGTTTGTCTGCCGACCCATGGGCACACTCCGGGCCACCAGTCCCTGCTGGTGCGCACGGACGACGGAGACGCCGTCCTGACGGGCGATGCCTGCTACCTGCGGCGCACCCTCGCCGAGCGCCATCTCCCGAACGTCGTGCACGACGAGGCGGGCATGCTCGACTCGCTGGAACGGCTCGCGCGGCTGGAGAAGGCCGGCGCCCGCATCTACTTCGGTCACGACCCGGAGTTCTGGGCCGAGCTCGCGGCTTCGGGCTGATCCGTCACGACCAGGCGCACGAGGGGAATCCGGCGCGACGTCCTCTCCTGGTACCGCCCGTAGAACGGGCGATCCAGCGTCAGCGCGCGCCACACCGCCTCCCGATCGTCCCCGTCCAGCACCTCGGCGCGGGCCCGGAAGACGAGCCGCTTGTCCCGCACGCGAACGTCGGGGTTGGCGCCGCGGTCGCGCAGGTTGTGGAACCAGGCGGGATGCCGCGGCCCACCGGCGAGGGACGCCACCAGGATGCGGCGACCGCCCTTGTCGAGCCAGAACGGCAGACACGCCACGTTCGGCCGCCCCGACCGACGGCCGGCGGTGTAGAGGAGGAGGTGGTCCATCCTCATGGCCCTCGTGAAGAGCCGGCCGCCGGTCTTCTCGTAGATCCACACCTGGAGACGCGTCGTCCAGGGAATCAGCCAGAGCGGGGGCGTGGGGAACCAGCGAGCGCGTTGGTCAGGCAAGACGCGGCCTCATCCTCCCGAACGTAGCCGCGTTTCCGCGAGGCGTTTCTCCATCCGAAACGAGGGGAGCGGCGGCGCGCCCTCGACCTCGATCCACTCCCAGGCGACGACCCGATAGCCCTGGGAGGCGTACAGGGGTCGGCCTGCCACGGTGGCCTGCAGCAGCGCGTGCCGATAGCCATGGGAGCGGGCCGCCTGCTCGGCGTGGGACAGGATCCGGCGGGCGATCCCCAGACGGGCGAAGGCGGGATGGACGAAGAAGCCCCGCATCCGCGCGGGCGCAACACCCGGCTCCTCCGACGCGGCGTCTCCCGGGGCCGTGTCGCCGCCGCCGAACAGGCGACGGCGAAAGCTCCACCCCCCGCAGCCGACGATGCGCTCGTCCCGGGTGGCGACGAAGTAGGTGCCGTCCTCGACCAGCCGCCTCCGCGGAGGCCGGCCGAAGGCGAACGCCGCCTTCCCGATCTCCCTGCAGGCACGCACTAGACCAGCTCCGCCAGCCAGGGCGTGAGCGAGGTCGCCAGCATGGCGAGCAGGAGCGCCGGCACCGTGTAGCGGAGCGCGACGCGCCACAGGCGCAGGCCGCGCACCCGCTCCGCACCGAACCGCACCTCGTGGATCGGCCGGTCCATCCCGAAACTCACCAGCAGCGACATCCGCCGACGGAAGGGGCCCGAGGCTAGCGGCTGCCGAAGCCCCGCTTGGCAGGGCCCTTCCGGGTGAGCTCGAGGGCCTTCTCGGCCACGGCCCGGGCGGCCTCGGCCTGGCTCTCGTAGATCTCGTCCTGCAGCAGCTCCTTCGCGCGCCGGAAGTCGTCCTGCCGGAAGGTTTTGTCGACCCGGGGCTTCAGAGCGAACACGTGGCCGACGTGCACCTCGCGGGCCGACGCGCCGGCGGCCTTCGGCTTCGCGGCGGGCTTCTTCGCCGCAGCCTTCTTCGAGGCAGCCTTCGGCTTCGCCGCGGCCTTCTTCGAGGCAGCCTTCGGCTTCGCCGCGGCCTTCTTCGTCGCGGCCTTCTTCGTCGCGGCCTTCTTCGTGGACGTCTTGCCGGCGGTCTTGCGCGCTGCCATCCGCGGAGCCTAGCCCTCGGGCAGCTCCCGCACCGCCCGGTCAGAGATGGCTGCGGACCGCCTCCCCGATCTCCTCCGGCGTCGTCGCCGGCCCGTAGCGGGCGATCACCTGGCCGTCCTTCCCGACCAGGAACTTGGTGAAGTTCCAGCCGATGTCCTCGTTGCCCTCTTCGTCCGGGTGGCCGGCCTTCAGGAACCGGTAGAGGTCGCAGGCGCCGTCGCCGTTCACCTCGATCTTGGCGAACATCGGGAAGCTCGCGCCGTACTTGGAGCGCGCGAACTCGAGGATCTCCTCGTTCGTGCCGGGCTCCTGGGCACCGAACTGGTTGCAGGGGAAGCCGAGGACGCTGAGCCCGTCGGTCTCGTCGTGGAGGGTACGCAGACCTGCGTACTGGCCGGTGAGGCCTCACTGGCTCGCGACGTTGACCACCAGGCTGAGCTGTCCCTCGAACTCCGAGAGGGCAACGTCTTCGCCGGCGATCGACGGCATCGTGAAGTCGTGCATGCTGGCCATGGCGCCCTCCGATGTGGTTGACTCCGAGTCTACCAGAGCGACGGGAGCGGGAGGTACATGATGGCATCCTGGGCCTACCAGACGACGAGCGAGCTCCTCGCGGCCATGGACCGCGGCGAGCTGACGAGTGTGGCGCTCCTCGACCTCCTCCTCGCCCGCATCAAGCGCTGGAACGGCGAGCTGAACGCCGTCGTCACCCTGGCTGCCGACGAGGCGCGGGCTCGCGCTCGCGAGGCCGATGCGGCCCGGGCGCGGGGCGAGCGGTGGGGCCCCCTGCACGGCCTGCCCATGACCGTGAAGGAGTGCATCGAGGTCGCGGGGCAGCCGACCACGAGCGGGGCGCCGGAGCTGGCCGGCCACGTCCCGACCGCCGACGCCGACACGGTGCGCCGCCTGAAGGACGCGGGCGCCATCGTCTTTGGCGGCACGAACCTTCCGCTGTTTGCCGGCGACCTCCAGAGCTACAACGCCGTGTACGGAACGACGAACAATCCCTGGAACCCGGAGCGGGGGCCCGGCGGCTCGAGCGGCGGCTCCGCGGCGGCCCTCGCCGCGGGCCTCACGCCCCTCGAGCTGGGCAGCGACATCGGGGGCTCGATCCGCAACCCGGCCCACTTCTGCGGCGTGTACGGGCACAAGCCGAGCTGGGGCATCGTGTCGGGGCGCGGCCACGTCCCCGGCCCTCCCGGCCAACGCTCGCGGCCTGACCTGGCCGTGCTGGGGCCCCTGGCCCGCTCCGCCGGCGACCTGGCCGTCGCAATGGACGTGCTGGTCGGACCCTTCGAGGAAGACGCCACCGCCTGGAAGATCGAGCTTCCCCCGCCGCGCAGGAATCGGCTCGCGGACTTCCGCGTCGCGGTGCTGCCGGACCTGCCGGGGCGGCCGGTGTCCGAGGCCGTGCGCAGCCGCATCCAGGCGGCGGCCGACGCGATCGCCGCTGCCGGCGCGAAGCTGGACACCCAGGCGCGACCCGACGTCGACTTCGAGGAGACCCACGAGCTCTACCTGCGGCTGCTCGCCGGCGTGATGGGCACGGGCTACCCGCCGACGGTCATCGCCGAGATGGAGAAAGCGCTGGCGGAGCTCGACCCGAGCGACCGGAGCCCGGACGCCCAGAGCGTGCGCGGTGCCGTGGGTCCCCATCGCAGGTGGCTCTCGGACCACGAGCGCCGGGAGCAGCTGCGCGGCCGGTGGGCCGACTTCTTCCGCGACCATGACGTGCTGCTGTGCCCGGTCGCGCCCACCACGGCCTTCCCCCACGATCACCGCCCCTTCGCGGAGCGCCGCCTCGCCGTCGACGATCAGGAGATCCCGTACTTCGAGCAGATCTTCTGGGCGGGGATCGCCACGGTCGCCTACCTGCCGGCGACCGTGGTGCCGGTGGGCCCGGCGGACGACGGGCTGCCCGTGGGGATGCAGGTGATCGGCCCCTACCTGGAAGACCGCACGACGATCGCCTTCGCCGGCCTGATCGAGCCCGTCGTCGGCGGCTTCCGGCCTCCCCCCGGATACGGGGACTGAATCCGGTGTAGGATGGACGGTCCCGGGGGGCGAAGGGAGCAGTCCCATGCAACAGCTGTCCGGAATGGACGCCGCGTTCCTCTACTTCGAGACCGCCAACGCGCCGACCCACATCGGCTCCTTCGCGATCTACGACCAGTCCACGGCGCCGGGCGGCAGGGTCACCTTCAAGGGCATCCTCGCCAATGTCGAGCGCCGCCTGCACCTGGCGCGCTGCTTCCGCCAGAAGCTCGTCTACGCGCCGCTGAACCTCGACCACCCCTACTGGCTCGAGGATCCGGAGTTCGACCTCGAGTTCCACGTGCGCCACATCGCCCTCCCCCATCCCGGGGATTGGCGACAGCTTTGCATCCAGGTCGCGCGCATCCACGCGCGGCCTCTCGACCTCTCCCGGCCCCTGTGGGAGATGTACGTGATCGAGGGCCTCGACAACGTCGAGGGGGTTCCCGCGGGCAGCTTCGCCGTGATGACGAAGATCCACCACGCGGCCATCGACGGCGTGTCGGGCGCCGAGCTCGCCGGGGCCATCCACGATACGGCCCCCGACGCGGAGCCCGCGCCCCCGGACGAGGAGTGGCGCGCCGAGCGCGAGCCCAGCCTGCTGGAGATGGCGACGCGCACCACCCTGAACAACATGCGAAGCCCCTTCCGCTTCGCGCGCGTGCTGGGCCAGACCGCACCGGGTCTGATGAACTTCTTCCGCAGCACGCCGGAAGAGGAGTTGGACGAGGTCAAGGAGGTGCCGCGCACGCGCTTCAACGGCACGATCTCGTCCCACCGCGTGATCGAAGGTCGGGCCTTCTCGCTCCAGGACATCCGCGAGATCCGCAAGCGAGTCCCGGGCTCGACGGTGAACGACGTGATCCTCACCGTGTGCGCCGGCGGCCTGCGCAAGTACCTCGAGTTCCACCGCGAGCTGCCTCGCGAGAGCCTGGTGGCGATGGCGCCGATCTCGGTGCGCAGCGAGGAAGAGGCGGGCACGGCGGGCAACGTCATCTCGGCCATGTCCGTCACGCTCTACACGGACGAGGCCGACCCCCTCGAGCGGCTGGGCAAGGTGCACCGCGGAACCCGCGGCTCGAAGAAGACCGCCGAGGCCGTCGGCGCCCGGACGATGACCGACATCAGCCAGTTCATGCCGGGCACCCTGGCGGGCCTCGCCGCCCGCCTCTACACCCGGCTCGGCCTCGCCAACAACGTGAAACCGTTCCTGAACACGGTGATCACGAACGTCCCGGGCCCGCAGATCCCCCTCTACTTCACCGGCGCGAAGATGTGCGGCCTGTACGGCCTCGGCCCGATCATGGATGGCATGGGCATCATCCATCCCGTGTTCAGCTATTCGGGACGTATCAGCATCTCGGTGACGGCGTGCCGGGAGATGCTGCCGGATCCGGGCTTCTATGCGGATTGCCTGGAGGCGGCCTTCGACGAGCTCCTGGTGGAGGCGCGCAAGCCGGCGCCCTAGCCCTGATCCGGCATTGAGATCACGGATCCGAGCGTAGGTCTGGCGGGCTCACGCGGCGAGCGCGGTCTCGGCGGCCCGGATGGTGGAGCGGCTGCGCGAGGACGCGGCGATTCGGAGCGAAGCGCGTCCGGCAGGCCGAGCGATGCGGCCAGGGAGCTGGATCAGCTCGAAGCGGAGCGTGCGGAGCGAGGGGAAGCGGAGCCGGGCGGTCCGCTTTCGGCCGTTGGGTCGCTCTGGCAGGCCAAGCGTGGCTTGGAAGTCCCGCACCAGGTTGTGGGTCAGGGCACTGAGCAGCTGCCAGTTGCTGTTGGCGTCCCAGTCCTGGGTCGGGATGGTGGCGAACGCCAGGTGCTGTTTGAGCTCGGCCAGCGTCTTCTCGTGGCCGCCGCGTCCGGCCATGAAGGCCCAGACGGCGGCCTCGCTGGTCCGCTTGTTCGTCGCGACCATCGAGTACTCGTAGTGGCCATCGTCCGGGGTGAAGAGGTCGAGCTGGAAGTTCTTCGCGCTTCGCCCGGAGACCTTCTTGCGGAACACCACGATCCGCTCGCAGCGCTTCCACTGTGGGATCCGGTGGACGACGGAGAAGGCGTCGACGCTCGCGTTGACGCGGTGCCAACGCTTCCGGGCGGCGATCTTCTCACGCACGCCGAGCCAGCGCCACATGGGGACCTTGAGGGCGTACTCCACGCGAGAGGCCGTGAGAACCTCGAGAACGGCCTTCTGGAAGAAGGCGCCATCGAGCCGCACCTCGATCGGGACCCGATCGAGGCGCCGCTTCGCGTCGCCCAGGAGAAAGGCCAGCTTCTCCGCAGCGCCCACCGCATCGTTCACATTGCCCGGCCGGTTCCATACGCCGAGCAGCTGGCTCGTCTGCGCCAGGTGCGCCGTCAGCGGGTAGTAGGACGGGTCCTTCGGGTGATGTGGGTTGAAGCCGCGCTCGGCGCCGTCCACGTACTCGCCCGTCCGAAGCACGGTGCCGTCCAGCTCGATCGTGGCCCGCTCCAAGCCGAGCCCTGTGTGGGTTCCATAGGCCATGTCCCGCAGCAGTTCGTTCAGACGATCGCGGTAGCCCGACGTCAGCTCCTTCAGGTTCCTCGCCAGGGTCCGCTCGTCCGGAAGCCGCTGCAATCGGACGAACCGCCGAAACAACGGATCCCGATCGAGCACCCGGACATGCGAGAGACGGCTCCCTCCCAGCAGCAGCATCCCCACCACCACCAGCATGCAGCGGAAGGATCCGTAGTCCGAGTCGAACGCCCGATCCGCAAAGGCCGCTTTCAGGCGCTCTGCCCAAAAGCGGTCGAAGAAGCGCCGGAACAGCTCCAGCCCGCCGTAGCTCGTCAGCGCCTCATCCGTGAAGGCGATCGACAATTCGCCCTTGACGCGGGCTCGAATCCGGTGTCTGCTTAGCTTCACGAATGTGGCTCCTCGGAGGCATGATGGTGGTTGGCACTTCCATCAAGCACACCGACGGAGCCACTTTCAATTCCGGGCTTTCCCTACACCTCGCAATGCCGGATCAGGGCTAGGCGGGGCCTCAGGGCTCCACGGGCTCCGATGCGCTGCTCCGCGCCTGCTCGAGGAGCTCGAGGGCGCGCATGGAGAAGGCGCCCGGGGGCGGCACGTAGTGGGGCAGCAGATCGAGCACCTGGGCGAAGCGCTGGAGGGCCGCGGCGTCGTCGCCCTGGCCGAGGTTCACCATGGCGGTCATCAGGGCCACCTGGGCGCGCAAGCGTTTCGAGGGCTCGTCGTCGGGAAGATCGGCGGCGATCGCGTCGGCGCGGGCCAGCGCGTCGAGGGCGCCGTCGTAGTCCTCGCCCTGGTGGCGGGACTGGGCGTCCTCGAGCAGCGCCGCGACCTCGGCGCTGCGCCCGGCGTCCTGGGCGGGGGGCGGATCGCCAGCCGGGGGCGGAGGATCGGCGGCCGGGGGCGGAGGCGGATCGGCAGGCATGGTGGCTTCGGACGCACTCCGCTGCGGGGGCGGATCCGGGGCCTTCGCGCTCTCCCCCGCGTCGAAGTCGTGGGCGGGCGGGACGGCGGCCGCGGCGGCGACCGGAATGCGCAGCACGTGGCCGACCTCCAGGCGGTCCGGGTCCGGAATCGCGTTGGCCCCGACCACCTCCTCGAGGGAGACGGCATGGTCCCTGGCGATCTCGAAGAGGGTGTCACCTGCCACCACCTCGTAGCGGGTGTGGGCGGCGACGGCGGGCTGGGCGGCAGGGGGCGGCTCCTCGGCCAGGGGCGCCGGGGGCGCCGGAGGCGGGGCGGCACACGCCGCCATCGAGAGGAGCGCTGCGAGAGCGAGCTCCCACGAGCGGCCGGGAATCTGCATCATCCATCTCCTGCGGGGTGAACCGGGTGGATTTTACCCCATATCGATCGAAGAGGGCGGCCGGGGGACGACACGAGACTACCGACCCTGGCGATCGCCGGAAGCGGGGCCGCCACATCCGCGTGCTACTCGTGCCGGGTGTCTCGGGCCCTGATCGCCGTGCTGCTGCTCGGAACAGTCGCGTGCGGCGAGCCCCCGTCCGGGGAGCCGTCGCCTCTCCGGTACGTCGGGGCCGAAGCCTGCGCGCCCTGCCACCCGGAGGAGCTCCAGCGCTGGCGAGGCTCTCACCACGATCTGGCCATGCAGGAGGCGAGCCCGGAGACGGTGCTCGGCGACTTCTCGGACGCGATGCTCGAACATCGGGGCGAGCGGTTCCGGTTCCGGCGGCGCGGCAACCGCTTCCTGGTGGAGACGGCCGGGGCGGACGGCGAGCCAGGCGAGTTCGAGATCGCCTACACCTTCGGCGTCGCGCCCCTGCAGCAGCATCTCGTGAGGCTGCCCGGCGGGCGCCTCCAGGCACTCGGCGTGGCCTGGGACACGCGGCCGGCGGCCCGGGGCGGGCAGCGTTGGTTCCACCTGCTCCCGGACGAGACGGTGCCGCCGGGGGACGTGCTGCACTGGACCGGCCCGGCCGGAGGCTGGAACGCGATGTGCGCGGACTGTCACTCGACGAACGTCATACGGGGCTACCGCCTCGGGCAGGACCGTTACGAGACGACCTGGTCGGAGATCGACGTCGCCTGCGAGGCCTGCCACGGCCCGGGGTCGGCCCATGTGGAAGGCGGCGAGCTGCCCGTCCGCCTCGGGGCCGAGCGCTCGTGGCGCTTCGCGGAGGGGGCCGCCATCGCCCATCGGGTACCGGCGGGGCGGAGCGGGGAGATCGAAGCCTGCGCGCCGTGCCATTCGCGGAGGACGCGCATCGGGCCGGAAGCTCCCGGGCAGCCCTTCCTCGACGCCTATCACCCGGCCCTGCTGGAGGACGAGCTCTACTTCGCCGACGGGCAGATTCGCGAGGAAGTGTACGTGTGGGGCTCCTTCGTGCAGAGCCGCATGTACGCGGCGGGCGTGACCTGCAGCGACTGTCACGACCCACACGGGCTCGCGATCGAAGAGCCCGACGCGGTGTGCTCGGGCTGCCATCGCCCGGCGGTGTTCGCGACGACCGGGCACCATCGCCACGCCGCGGGGTCGGAGGGGGCGAGCTGCGTGGCCTGCCACATGCCGTCGCGCACCTACATGGTGGTCGACGCGAGGCGGGACCACGGCTTCCGGGTCCCGCGGCCAGACCTGGGCGTCGCCCTCGGCGTGCCGGATGCCTGCACCGGCTGCCACGAGGATCGGAGCCCGGCCTGGGCGGCCGAGGCCGTCGCCGGCTGGACGGGCCGGGAGCCGCAGCCTCACGCCGCCGAGGCCGTGCACGCCGGTCGGCGACGCACGCCGGGCGCAGCGAAGGCGCTGGCCGCGCTGGCCGACGACGACGGTCGATCGGCCATGGTGCGTGCGACCGCGCTCCGCTTGCTAGGCGATCAGCTCGACGCGCGCTCCGTGGCGAGCTTGCACGCCGGCCTCCGCAGTCGCGAGCCGCTGGTCCGGATGGCGGCCGCGGGCGCTGCGGCTGGGCTGCCCCCGGCGGAGCGATGGCTGGCCCTCGAGCCGCTGCTGCGGGACGCGAGCCGCGCGGTTCGCGTGCAGGCGGCGGGGGGGCTCGCGCCGCTCCGCGCCGGCGTCACGGATCCGCGAGCCCTGGAGCCCCTCGACGCGGCCCTCGAAGAGTATCGCGCGGCCCAGTGGCTGGCCCCCGACCGGCCCGAGAGCCACGTCAACCTGGGCCTCCTCCACCAACGGCTCGGAGAGACCGACCCGGCCCGGCGCGCTTTCGAGACCGCGCTGCGCGTGGGCCCATGGTTCGTGCCGGCCTACCTGGCCCTGGCGGAGCTGGAGCGCTCCGCCGGGCGAGACGACGAGGGCGAGCGCCTGCTGCGCGGGGCCCTGACGCGCTCCCCGAACCATGCCGACGCCCTCCACGCCCTCGGCCTGCTCCAGGTCCGAGACGATCGCCACGAGGAGGCGCTGACTTCCCTGGCCCGCGCCGCCGAAGGGGCGCCGGACAACCCGCGCTACGCCTACGCCCACGGCCTCGCCCTCCACGCCACCGGCGACCTACCCGGCGCCCTCGACCTCCTTGCCCGCGCCCACGAGCGCCATCCCGGCGACATCGACCTCCTGGTCTCCCTCGTCACCTTCCACCGCGACGCCGGCCAGCCCGAGGCCGCCCGCCGCTACGCCCGCAAGCTCCACGCACTCCACCCCGACCACCCCGCCGCCGCCCAGTGAACGCACCACCGGTGTCGCGTTCAGGTGGCGGAGCGCTCAACGCGACAAGGGTGTGGCGTTCAGGAACGTCCCCAGTATTGCGTTCAGGCGGTCGAAGAGGGTGGGGAGGATGGTGGGAGCGTCGGCTTCGGTAAGGGCGGTGAGGAGCTCGGCGAGGAGGGGCTGGGCGACATCGGGGCGGCCGCGGCGCAGCAGGCGCAGGGGGGTGCGCAGGCCTTGCTGGAGCTGGCGCTTGAGGGCGCGCTCCTCGACGGTGCCCTTCCAGACCTGGATATCCCGGTCCAGGGCCTCGAGCTCCCAGGCGAGGGCGGAGCCGGGCTCGGGGCGTGGCGCCAGGGGCGACACGCCGGAGTGCAGGTTCTGGGTGTTGCGGCGATCGCGGCCGAAGCCCTGCCAGGGGATGGCGGCCTCGGTGGCGGCGGCGGGGGTGTCCCACACGTAGAGGTTACCCTCCCGGGTCGCGGCGACGACTTCGATCCGGCCGTCGCCGTCCACGTCGCCGGCGGTCGGCGAGGCGATGATCCAGCCGTGGGTGAACTTCGGGAAGCCGGCGGGCTGGCTGCCGTCGGAGCGGTACGCCCGCAGCAGGTAGGCACCGCTGCCTTGCAGCACCTCGGCACGGCCGTCGCCGTCCACGTCCGCCAGGGCCGGCGAGGTGATGAACATCAGGTCGTCCATCACGGCGGGAAAGGCCGGCAGCACCTCACCGGTCGTCGTGTCCCAGGCCGTGACCTGGTGATCGCCCGGCGTCTGGAGCGCGGGCGCCGCCGTGTCGAAGAGCTTGCGGAGCCCGACCGTCGGTGCCGCGAACTCCGGGCGCCCGTCCCCGCTAAGGTCCCCGAAGACACCGGAGCCGACGGCGGCGAGGAACGGCGCGTCTCCCGAGCCCGCTGTCGCGGGCACCACGGGGAAGCCGGCGGGCAGGAAGTCCTGGGCGAAGGCGCGAGGAAGGCCGCCGAACTCGCCGAGACGCGGCAGGGCGTCCGGCCCCCAGAGCATCGCCGGCCCGGCCGTCGCGAAGAGCGCCGTCGAGGCACGGCCGTCGCCGTCGAGCTCGGCCATGGCCGGCGAACCCGGCGCGCCGGTGCCGACCGTGGGCAGCAGACCGGGTGTCAGCAGGGGGACCCGCACCGGCCAGCCCGGCACGAAGGGCCCGCCGGGGCTACGCGTCCCTTCGGCGCGCACCGCGTAGAGCCGGCTCGACACGTCGAACTCGAGGCCCGCATCGAGAACCGAGAGCACCTGGATCAGCAGGGTCTCCCGGGCGAAGCCGTCCGGCTCGCCCTCGTACTCCTCGTTGCTCGGAACCAGGATCTCGTCCCGTCCGTCGCCGTCCAGGTCGCCGACCGCCGGCGAGCCCATCAGCTTGGCGCCGCGCTCGCGTACGCCTGCGGCCCGGGGCGTGGCGCGGCCGGTCGCCGGATCGACGTCGACGCGGCTGCGGTCGGCGATGCGCACCGGGAAGCCGTCGACCGGCTCGCCGCTGGCCCGCCACGCGTAGAGGTGACCGTCCATCGCCGCGATCACGATCTCGAGCGCCGGCTCGGCCCCGGGCGCGTCCAGGTCGACGAGAGTCGGCGCCGCGAAGATCCCAGGATCCGTGTCGTTCAGCACGTCGCGCTGGGCCGGATCCGAGAGGGCCGGATCCGTCGACACCGGAAAGCCGCGCCGCAGGTCGCCGTGATCGTCGAACACGTAGACGCGTCCCTCGACCGACGCCACCACCACCTCGACCCGCCCGTCGCCATCCAGGTCGTCGGCGGCGGTCGCCGCGAGGATCGCCTCGTGGGGCACCGGCACCTCGCCGCTCGTGTACGCGTGGCTGCGGTGCACGGGCAGGCGGCGCGTGCGCACCGGGAAGCCGGACAGCTCGGCCCCCGTGTCGCCCCGCCAGGCATGGACGGAGCCGTCGGCGGTGCCGTAGACGATGTCGAGCACGCCGTCCCGGTTCAGGTCCGCGAGGGCTGGCGAGCCTTCGGCCGAGCTATCGAGGGCGAGGGGCGGCCGGGCGAGGCTGGGATCGCTGTGCACCGCGACGGTGCGCCGATCCTCGCCGACGAGCCCGTTGCGATCCGTGACCCGCAGCCGCAGCGTCACCGTGTGATCGTCCGGCGCGCTCACGACGGCCGAAGGATCGAAGCCGCAGGCGGCCGCCGTCTCCGCCGGCCGCCACGTTCCGAGCGGCGCCGTTCGCAGCGGCGTGTCCGACCGGTCCCTCGCGATCTCCGTGAAGCTCCCCGGCTGCACGCCGCAGCCGACCTCGACCACGAGCTCGAAACTCCCGCCGACCCGCACCGCGCCGGCGGATCCCACGACGACCACCTCGGGCCGTTGGAGCGGATCGACCGTGTCGAACCAGCGCAGGCCGCCGGAAAGGTCCGCTTCCGGCGGGATGTCGGTCGCGTCGATCGCGACCAGCCGGCCGGCGTCCGGCTTTCCGTAGCCGGTGAACTGGTCCCAGCCGGCCTGGGTGGCGTAGCGCTGGGAGCCGAAGAAGAGGCCGGCGGCGACGGACGAGAGCGCGGTCTGAAAGAGCGAGTCCATCGACAGGTCGAAGAGATCGTGGCTGTGGTCGACGTCCAGCGCCGAGCGGCGCAGGAGCTGGCGGATCTCCTCCGCCGAGAAAGGCGTGCGGTCGGTCAGCCCCGGATAGGGACGCAGCCGCCCCGCCTCGACCAGGTTCCGTCCGCGCGAGACCAGCAGCGCCGCCAGCCCTGCGCCCCGGCCCGTCGCTTCCGAGCTGCATGAGTTCGAGGAGACGGCCACCCAGGCCCGCCCGCCGAAGTTCGTGCAGCCGTTCAGCAGGTCGTACTCCTGCTCCTGCTCGACCAGGTCGCCATCGCCATGAACGATCGAGTTCAGCCAGATCGTGTGGTCGAGGACCGCCGGGAAGTTGTGGTGGCGGCTCGACTCGTCGGCCGCGCTGGCCATCACCGGCACGCCGCGACGATAGGCGTAGTCGATCGCCGCCTGGCTGCTGGGAGAGGCACCGATCGCGCCGAGGGCCTCCTGCACGACGGCCGCGCCGTTCTCCGTGGCGTAGACCACCGCCTGGGCGAAGTCCGGGCCGAAGGCGACGAAGCTGTCGGCCACCTTGAGCGGCATGAACATCGCGCTTGGGGCCACGCCGGGCATCCCGCCGCCGTTGTTCGCCTCGCCGGTGCTGTCCTCGGCCTCGCCGGTTCCGTGGCCGTAGTCGACGACGTCCTCCGGATCGTTGTCGCCGTCCGCGAAGTCCCAGCCCGCGATGTCGTCGACGTAGCCATTGCGGTCGTCGTCGACACCGTCGGAGAAGGCGCGGATCAGGTCTTGCCCGTCGAGCAGCCCGTTGCCGTTGGCATCGGGCAGGCCCGCGTAGTCGTCGACGGAGACGAAGCCGTCGCCGTTGCAGTCATGAACGGCGCATCCGGCCGGCGGCGGCAGCTCGTCGCGATTCAGCGCGACCTTGCGGGCCACGTCGGCGGCATGCCAGCGGATGCCGCTGTCGAGCACGGCGACGACCACGTCGGGCCGACCGGTCGTCACCTGCCAGGCGGAGGGAACGTCCATGCCGCTCCCGGCGTTGTACTTCCAGGCGCCGCCGGACGCCGGGTCGAAGTCGTCCGGGAGCTGGCCCGGGGGCAGGAAGAGGTAGGCGCCGAAGTCGCGCGGATCGCTGCAGCCGGCGTCGGCGCAGGTCGGGAAGGGCACGTCCGCGGACGCCTGAGCGGCGAGGAGGAACAGGCAGAGCGGGAGCAGCAGGCGCATCGGGGCCCTCCGCGGCTGGGTGGGCGATTCCCCGACGCTATCGCATTTCCTCCGTTCGGACGGGCGGTCCCCCGTGCTTCCCGGAGAGCGGGGCGCTCAGCCCCTCGCGAGGCCGCGGATCACCAGATCGGCCAGGGCGTCGGCGGTCTCCTTCGCCGGAGAGCGCGCGATCTCCGCCACGTCGGGACGCGCGAACTCGCGGCCCAGGCCGCCGAGCAGGTGCGCCACCGCCGCCGTGTCGACCGGCGGGATCTCCCCCTCGTCGACCGCCTCGTCGAGCAGGTGCCGGGTCACGGCCATCACGTAGCCCTCGTGGCCGTCGAGCAGGCGCTTCGCGCCGGGCACGAAGCCGAAGTCCCGGGAGAAGGAGGCCGCCTCGGGCTGCACCGCCTGGTTGGCGGCGCGGAGATAAGTGCGCAGCGCCGTGAGCGGCGAGAGGGACTCGTCGAGGGCCTCGATCGCGCGCCGGCCGATCCGGTGCAGGCGGCGATCGACCACGGTGAGCACGAGCTCTTCCTTGCTAGGCGCGATGCCGTAGAGGGTCCGCAGCGAGCAGCCCACTTCCGCGGCGATCTGCGCCATGGTCAGCTCCGCGAGCTCCTCCCTCGCCACCAGCTTCTCGAGCTCGTCCAGGAGCTCGCGCTGGCGGGCGGTCAGACGCCGCTCCGCCTCCGGGGGCAGCAGGGGCTTGGGCGCGCGCACGCCCGGGAAGCGGCGCCGCACTCGCGGGGCCTCGTCCGCCGTCACGAAAGCAGCGCCTCCGGTACGTCGACGAAGCGGGCACGCAGCCACTCGCCGAGGCTCTTGGCCTGCCCGTCCTGACGCGTCGAGGCGGCCACACCTTCCTCCAGCAGCCCGTGAACCACGAAGTTCAGGCTGCGCAGGGCTGGCAGGCGATGCCGGTCGACGGGGAGCGGCGCCACCTCCGGCAGCAGCTCGCGCAGGCGCTCCTCGGTGAGGAAGCCGTCGAGCCAGGCCCAGGCCTCGTCGCTGCGCGCGAAGACACCCAGGTTCGCGTTTCCGCCCTTGTCGCCGGAGCGTGCGCCGACCACGCGGCCGATCGGCGCCCGCACCGTGGGGCCCTCCGGCGCCGGGGCGCTCGGCCCGGGCTTGCCGCGGACGGCGACCTCGGGCCGCGGCACCACCGACGACACGAGGGTGCTCTCGCCTCCGAGCATCACCACTTCCTGGGAGACGAGCTCCGCCGGCACCATGGCCGGCTCGTACACGCCGAAGGGCCGGCCGCCGGAGGGGCCGCTGCCGACCCCGAAGTAGCCGGGGATCGTGGCCAGGGCCAGCTCGGTCACGGCATTGGAGAAGGCGCGGCCCACCTTCTTCTCGTCCGGGTCCTTCGCGCTGATGCGCCACAGGGCCACCGCCTGCTCGTTCGTCTCCGGGTCCTGCTTGTCGGTGCGCACCACCCGCGTCGTCACCTGGGCGAAGTCCTCGGGGCCGTAGGGGCAGGCGCGCCAGAATGCGGCCTCGACCAGCGCGGCCTTCTCCTCGATGTCGAGCCCGGTGAGGCACACGCTCATGTCGTTGCGGAAGCCGCCGGCGCGGTTCAGGCACACCTTGAGGGTCGCCGGCGGCGGCTCACCCTGGATGCCGTGCATGCGCACGCGGTCCGATGCCGCCTGCTCGAGCTCGATGGTGTCGAAGCGGGTGGTCACGTCGGGGCCGAAGTACTCGGGGCCGCCGATCTCGTAGAGGAGCTGGGAGGTCACCGTGCCTACCGAGACCTCCCCTCCGGTCCCGTCGTGCTTGCCGATCACCGAGGAGCCGTCGGCGGCCACCTCGGCCCACGGGAACCCGGTGCGCTCCATGCCCTGCACCTCGGTGAAGAAGGAGTAGTTGCCTCCCGTCGCCTGGGTGCCGCACTCGATCACGTGACCCGCGGCCACGCCTCCGGCCAGCGCGTTCCAATCCGTGCGCGTCCAGCCGTGGTGCCACGCGGCCGGGCCGCACACCACCGCCGCGTCGGTAGCGCGCCCGGTGATGACGACGTCGGCCCCCTGGTTCAGCGCCTCGACGATGCCCCAGCAACCGAAGTAGGCGTTGGCCGTCAGGAAGGCGGCCTCCTTGATCGGGTCGCCGGTCTCGAAGTGACGGAGCTGATCGGCGGCGATCAGCTCCGCCATGCGAGGCATGAGGTCGTCGCCGCGCACGTAGGCGATCTTCGGGTGGAGCCCGAGCTTGTCGGCCACCTCGGCCACCGCCTCGGCGCAGCCGTCCGGGTCGAGGCCTCCCGCGTTCGAGACGACCTTGATGCCCTTGTCCATGCAGGTGCCGAGCACCTGCTCCACCTGCATCACGAAGGTGGGGGCGAAGCCGCCGCCGGGCCGCTTGGCACGGGTGCGGGAGAGGATCAGCATGGTCAGCTCAGCGAGCCAGTCACCGGTGAGCACGTCGATCGGGCCGTCCTCGACCATCTCGCGGGCCGCGGACAGGCGGTCGCCGAAGAAGCCTGAGCAGTTCGCGATGCGGATCGGATCGGTCATTCCTGTGCCTCCTCGGCGGGCTCGACGACGAGCAGCACGGCGCCGCTCTCCACCTGGTCGCCCAGGGCGACCCGCACCTCACTGACGACGCCGGCTTCGGCGGCGCGCATCGGGTGCTCCATCTTCATGGCCTCGAGGACGACCAGGGTCTGGCCGGCCTCGACCGTGTCGCCCACCTGCACGCGCAGGTCGATGATCTTGCCGGGCATGGCGGCGACGAAGCCGCCGGCGGTGTCCTCGCTCCCCGGGATCTCGAAGCGCGGCAGCACCTGGAGCTCCACGTCGCCACCGGGGGCCTGCACGACCAGGCGATCCCCGGCGCGGGTCACGCCCAGGCGGCTGCGCCGTCCGTCGACCTCGACGTCGATCCCGTCCCCGCTCCAGGCGTGGATGCGGGCGTGGCCGCCGTCACCGAAGCGGAAGCGCCCTTCGCGCAGGCGCCGGTAGGTCACCCGGAGCTCGTCCTCGCCCAGACGGAAGCGCGCATCCTGGTCCGGCAGCCGCGCGTTGCGCCAGCCGCTCGCGACCCAGCCGAGCACCGGTGCCTCGGCCCGGTTCGCGCCCTGGATCCAAAGTGCCGCGGCCCGCGCCAGCCGCGTCCGCTCCTCTTCGGGCAGGGCGAGGCGGCGGACCGGCCGGACGCGCTCGATGAAGTCCGTCGTCGTGTCACCGGCCAGGAAGGCGGCGCTGCGCAGGGTCGCGGCCAGGAAGTCCCGGTTGGTGGTGACGCCGCCCAGGTGCGTGCGCTCGAGTGCCAGGGCCAGGCGGCCGGCCGCCTCGGCGCGTGTAGGCGCATGGGCGATCACCTTGGCGAGCATGGGATCGAAGGCGGTGCCGACCACGGAGCCCTCGGCGACGCCCGAATCCCAGCGCACCTCGGGCTCCGGCGCCGGCCGGAACGCGAAGAGCGTGCCGGTGGCGGGCAGGAAGTCCGCCGAGGGGTCTTCGGCGTAGAGCCGCGCCTCGATGGCGGCGCCTTCGAAGCGGACGTCCCCTTGCGCGTAGCCCAGCGGCTCGCCGGCGGCGATGCGAAGCTGCTCGCGCACCAGGTCGGTGCCGGTGACCGCCTCGGTCACCGGGTGCTCCACCTGCAGCCGGGTGTTCACCTCGAGGAAGAAGAACTCGCCGGTCGCGTCGTCCAGCAGGAACTCGACGGTCCCGGCGCTCTGGTAGCCGAGCTCTCGGGCCAGGCGCAGAGCGGCCTCGCCCATGCGCTCGCGCAGGGCGGCGTCGACCCGCGGCGAAGGCGACTCCTCCAGGATCTTCTGGTGGCGGCGCTGGATCGAGCACTCGCGCTCCCCCAGGTGTACGACGTTCCCGTGGGCGTCGCCCAGGATCTGGATTTCGATGTGGCGCGCCCGCGAGACGAAGCGCTCGAGGAACACCCGGTCGTCGCCGAAGCCGCTCAGGGCTTCGCGCCGGGCGGCCGCCACCGCCTCCTCGAGGCCGGATGCGTCCTCGACGACGCGCATGCCCTTGCCGCCGCCGCCCGCCGCCGCCTTGACCAGCAGCGGGAAGCCCACCGCGCCGGCCGCCGCCGGATCCTCCGAGCCGGGGAGGGTCGGCACCCGGGCCCGCTCGGCCAGGGCCTTCGCCGCGAGCTTGTCGCCCATCTGCTCGATGGCGGCGGGCGAAGGGCCGACCCAGACGAGGCCTGCCGCCGTGACGGCCGAGGCGAAGCCCGCGTTCTCCGAGAGGAAGCCGTAGCCCGGGTGCACGGCGCCCGCACCGGTGGCCTTCGCGGCGTCGATGATCGCCTTGCCGTCGAGATAGGAATCCGGCAGGCGGACCGCCTCGTCCGCATCGGCCACGTGGGGCGAGCCGGCGTCCGCGTCCACGTAGATCGCGACGGAGCGCAGCCCCATCGCGCGAGCACTCCGGATCACGCGGCGCGCGATCTCTCCCCGGTTGGCGACCAGAAGCGTCGTGAAGCTCACAGTCGGAACACCCCGTAGCCATCGGCGCCCTCGACGGGCGTGTTGCGAACCACCGAAAGGCAGATGCCGAGCACCGTGCGCGTATCGCGCGGGTCGACGATCCCGTCGTCGCTGATCGCGCCGGTGGCCTCGAGGGCGATCGAGCCCGCCTCCTGGCGCGCCTCCACCACCAGGCGGATCTTCGCATCCGCCTCCTCGTCGAAGGGCTCCCCCTTCCGGGCGGCCTGGCCGCGGCGCACGATCGACATCACACCGGCGATCTGCTTCCCGCCCATCACCGCGATCTTCGCGCTCGGCCACAGGAAGGTGAAGCGGTTCTCGAAGGCGCGGCCGGACATGGCGTAGGTGCCGGCGCCGTAGGAGTTGCCGAGGATCACGGTCAGGTGCGGCACCGTCGAATTGGTGACCGCGTTGATCATCTGGGAGCCCTTCTTGATGATGCCCGCCTGCTCGAAGTCCTTGCCCACGACGAAGCCGGTCAGGTTCTGGAGGAAGAGCAGCGGCACGTCGATCTGGTTGTTCAGCTGGATGAAGTGGGCGGCCTTCTCGGCGGTCTGGGGATTCAGCACGCCGTTGTTGCCGAGGATGCCGATCGGGTAGCCGTGGATGGAGGCCCAGCCGCACACCAGCGTCGTGCCGTAGCGCGGCTTGAACTCCTCGAAGCGCGAGCCGTCGACCACGCGGCCGATCACGTCGCGCACGTCCACCGGGCGCCGCAGGTCCGGGCTCATGATCCCGAGCAGCTCCTCCGGGTCGAGGGCCGGCTCGTCCGCCCGAAGGCTGGGCGGGGGACCCGCCTTCCTCCAGTTGAGGTGTGACATCACCTCCCGGCACAGGCGGAGGGCGTCGCGCTCGTCCTCGGCCAGGTACTCGCCCAGGCCCGACACCTCCGAGTGCATCTGGGCGCCGCCCAGGCTCTCGTCGTCGGAATCCTCACCGGTCGCCATCTTCACGAGGGGCGGGCCGGCCAGGAAGATCTTCGACTGCTCCTTGATGAGGATGTTGTAGTCGCTGAGGCCCGGCTGGTAGGCGCCGCCGGCGGTCGACGACCCGAACACGACGCACACCGTCGGGATCTCGAGCTTCGAGAGCTCGATCATCTCGTAGAAGAAGCGCCCGGACTCGGCGAAGTGATCCACGCGTGCGCTGGCCGGGGAGGTGCTCTCGTTCTTGTCCTGGCCGCTGCCGGTGCCCATCCGCAGGTCGGCCCCAGCGGACTCGACGAAGCTCACGTAGGGCATGTGGTTGTCGCGGGCGATCTCGAGGGCGCGCATCCACTTCTTGCTGACGTAGGGCGTGAGCGCACCGCCGAGCACCGTCGGATCGTTCGCGAAGATCACGCACTCCACGCCCGCGATGACGCCGATGCCCATCACCGCGCCGCCGCCGATCGTGTAGCTCGAGTTGTAGGCGGCCAGCGGGCTGATCTCGAGGAAAGGGCTGTCGGGATCGAGGGCCAGGGCGACACGCTCGCGCACCGGGAGCTTTCCGCGCTTGGCCAGGCGCTCGTGGTGATAGGCGCCGCCCCCCTGCTCGGCCTCGTCGAGCAGCCGGTCGATCTCCATAAGCTTCTCGAGCATGGCGCCGCGGTTCTCCGCGAACTCGGGCGTGCGGGGATCGAGCCGCGAGCGAAGCGGCGGTGCGAGGAGAGGCGACGGCATGGGGCTCCTTTCGCGGTTGACAGTCGGGTAACACATGAGGTAACCAGATGCAACGCATATTACCCGCCCCCCTTTGCCGGATCCTCCCCGGAAGGCGGCGCGCGGGACGGAGGGTCGGCATGCGCAGCCAGCTCGCCCAGGAGATGGGTCTCGAGTTCCCCATCTTCGCCTTCACCCACTGCCGCGACGTGGCCGCCGCCGTGTCGAAGGCCGGCGGCCTGGGCGTGCTCGGGGTCGCGGCCCACTCCCCGGGCAGCGTCGACGCGGAGCTCGAGTGGATCGAGAAGGAGGTCCAGGGCAAGCCCTACGGGGTCGACCTGCTGCTTCCGACCAAGTTCGCCGGCAGCGACCGCGGCGGCTTCTCCGGCGAGCAGATGGACGAGCGCATCCCGGCCGAGCACCGTCGGTTCCTCGACGAGCTGCTCGAGCGCCACGACGTGCCGCCGCTTCCGGAGGACGCGCCGGTCGGTGGCGGGATCGCCGTCGGCTACGAGAAGCAGCGCGACCTGATCGAGCGCTTGTTCGAGCACCCGATCTCCCTGATCGCCAGCGCCCTCGGCCCGCCGCCCGCGTGGATGATCGAGAAGGGCCGCGAGAAGGGCGTGAAGGTGGCGGCGCTGGCGGGCACGGTGGAGCACGCGCGCCGCCACGTGGAGGCCGGCGTCGACCTGGTGATCGCCCAGGGCACCGAGGCCGGCGGCCACACCGGCACCATCTCGACGATGGTGCTGGTGCCGGAGGTCGTCGACGCGGTGGCGCCGGTTCCGGTGCTCGCTGCCGGGGGCATCGCGGGTGGCCGCCAGCTCACCGCGTCCCTCGCCCTCGGCGCCCAGGGCGTGTGGTGCGGCTCGGTCTGGCTCACCACCGAGGAGGCGGAGACCCATCCGGTGGTGAAGGAGAAGTTCCTCGAAGCGGGCTCCGGCGACACCGTACGCAGCCGCTCGAAGACCGGCAAGCCGGCCCGCCAGCTGCGCAGCGCCTGGACCGAAGCGTGGGAGGATCCGCACAACCCGGATCCCCTCCCCATGCCGCTCCAGCCGTACCTCGTGCGCGAGGCCGAGGCGCGCATCTCGCGCACGGCCCACAACCACCCGGGCTCGGCCCAGCTGATCAACTACTACGTGGGCCAGGTGGTGGGCTCGATGAACCAGGTCAAGTCGGTCCGCTCGGTCATGGAGGAGTTCGCCCAGGAGTACGCGGATACCATGGAGCGGCTCGACGAGTGGGCCCAGGCGGAGGACTGAGCGATGGATCCGGTGAAGGTCGAGACCCGAGACGGCGTCATGACCGCGACGCTCGCGGACATGGGGAACCGCAACGCCCTGGGCGGCCCCTTGGTGCAGGCTCTCCACGATGCGATCGCCGCCGCCAATGCCGACGAAGCCGTGCGGGCGGTCGTCGTCACGAACGAGGGCAACACCTTCTGCGCCGGCGCCAACCTGAAGGAGCGCTCGGGCACGAAGGCGACGGCGGCCGGCGACGTGTCCTTCGAGGACCTGCTGCACGCGATCCAGACCTCGCCGACGCCGATCGTCGGGCGCATCGCCGGCCACGTGGTGGGCGGCGGCAACGGGCTGGCGGCGAGCCTCGACATCTCGATCGCCGACGAGAGCGTGAAGTTCGGCTTCACCGAGGTCCGGCTCGGGGTGGCGCCTGCCATCATCTCGGTGGTGTGCCTGCCGAAGATGCGCCACGGCGAGGCGCTGGAGGCCTTCATGCGGGGCAACCGCTTCCCCGCCTCCCGCGCCGCGGAGCTGGGCCTGATCAGCCGCGCCGTGCCCGCCGCCGAGCTCGACGCAGCCGTCGAGGAGGTGCTCGCGGACCTGCGCAAGGGCGGCCCGAACGCGGTGGGCTTCGCCAAGCGCCTGGTGTACGAAGTGCCGCGGATGGAGACGAAGGAGGCCTACCAGTGGACCTCCCGCCACTCGGCCGAGCTGTTCGCCGGCGAGGAGGCGAAGGAAGGCATGGCCGCGTTCCTCGAGAAGCGCCCCGCGCGATGGGCGGAGGAGAGCTGAGATGAGTCGACCCACACTGCGCACCGAGTTCTGCGAGCGCGTCGGCGTCGAGTACCCGGTGATCTCCGCGGGCATGGGGCCGGTGGCCGGCACCGGCGAGCCGGTGGCGACCGCCGAGCTGGCGGCGGCGGTCTCGAACGCCGGCGGCCTCGGAGTGATCGGAGCCGTGGCCTACTCCCCCGACCGGCTGCGGGAGGAGATCCGCAAGGTCCGCTCGCTCACCGACAAGCCCTTCGGCGTGGACCTCCTGCTCTCGCCGAACTTCCTGATCCCCCGCGGCCCCAAGCCGCCGCCCTCGGCGCCGCCGCGCGCGGACCGCCTGCCCCAGGAGCACCGCGAAACGATAAGGCGCGTCGCCGAGAGCCTCGGCATCGACCTGAAGGAGGCGCCGCCGGAGCAGCTCGAGATGGGCTCGTGGCTGGAGGAGGGCCAGAGCTGGGCCGGCTCCCAGATGGAGGTGGTGCTGGAAGAGGGCGTGCCGGTCTTCGCGTCGGGCCTGGGCACGCCGGGCCCGTTCAAGGAGGCCCTCGAGGCCCACGACGTGACGATCCTCGCGCTGGTCGGCACGGTGCGCGCGGCCCGCCAGGTGGCGGAGGACGGAGCGCACTTCGTCGTGGCCCAGGGCACCGAGGCCGGGGGGCACACCGGACGCATCGGCACCCTCGCGCTGCTCCCGCAGGTGATGGACGCGGTGGCCCCCACCCCGGTGATCGCCGCCGGCGGCATCGCCAGCGGTCGGGCCTTGGCCGGCGTGCTCGCGACCGGCGCGGCCGCGGCCTGGTGCGGCACGCCCTTCCTCGTCTCCGACGAGGCCAACCAGCCGGCGCTCCAGAAGCGCCGCATCCTCGACGCGGCCGCCGAGGACACGACCGTGACGCGGCTCTACAGCGGCAAGACCATGCGCAACATCCGCAACCCGCTGATCGAGGCCTGGGAGCGCGAGGGCCTCACCGCGCTGCCCATGGGCGCCCAGGGCCTCCTGATCCGCGACCTCCTGTACTCGATCCGCGAGGCCGGCAGGCCCGAGCTCCTGATGAACGCGGCGGGCCAGACCGCCGGCATGCTGCGGGAAACCCGCCCCGCCGCCGACATCCTCGCTGAGATCGTCGCGGAGGCGGCTGGCATCCTGGCCGAGGGCCTCGGGCGCCGGGTCGAGGCGGCCGTCTGATGCTGCAAGTCGCTCGCGATCTCCGCGACGAAGCCGACGAGCTCCACGCCTTTCTGCAGACCCTCGAAGCCGCGGACTGGGAGCGTACCACCCAGTTCATGGACTGGACGCCCTGGGACGTGGTGGCCCACCTGCACTTCTTCGACGAGGTGTCGTTGCTGGCGCTGACGGACGAGGCCGGCTTCGCGGCGCGGCGCAAGGAGCTGCTCGCGGCCATGGGCGCGGGCACGACGAACCAGTCCCTCGCCCGCACCGAGTACGGGGAGATCCCGCCCGCCGCGCTGACCCGGCGCTGGATCACCACCTGCCATGCCATGGCCGACCAGCTCGGCGCATCGGACCCGAAGCGGCGCCTGCCCTGGTTCGGCCCGGACATGGGCGTCCCGATGTTCACCACGGCGCGCCTGATGGAGACCTGGGCGCACGGCCAGGAGATCTACGACCTCGTGGGCGCCACCCGCGCTCCCACCGATCGCCTGAAGCACATCGCCACCATCGGCGTGAAGACCTTCGGCTGGACCTTCGTGAACCGCGGCCAGGAGCCCCCCGGCCCGCCCCCCTACGTGCGGCTCACGGCGCCCTCCGGCGAGATCTGGGAGTGGAACGAGCCGAGCGAGACCGAGCGGGTGAGCGGCGACGCCCTCGACTTCTGCCAGGCGGTCACCCAGGTGCGCAACGTGGCGGACACGGGCCTCGAGGTCGAGGGCCCGGTGGCCACCCGATGGATGGCCATCGCCCAGTGCTTCGCCGGCGGTGCCGTCGACCCGCCGGAGCCCGGGGCGCGCAAGGGAGCGTAGGATGGACCTGGAGTACGGAGCGAAGTACGAGGCCTTCCGCGAGGCGGTGCGCCGCTTCCTCGAAGAGCACGCGGCGTCGCGGCCCAAGGCGAGCCTCTACGAAGCGCCGCGGGAGGAGACCGCGCGCTGGCTCTCGCTGCAGATCGAGCACGGCTACTGGGCGCGCACGATCCCGAAGGCCTACGGCGGCTACGGCGCCGACCCGGACCTCCTCGAGACGGTGATCATGGACGAGGAGTTCAACCGGGCCGGCGTCTCCCGCGGCTTCATGGCCCAGGGGCCGTCGATGCTCGTGCCGACGCTGCTCCAGCACGGCACCGAGGAGCAGAAGCAGCGCTGGATCGCGCCGACCCTTCGCTCCGAGACGATCTGGTGCCAGGGCTACTCGGAGCCGGGCTCGGGCAGCGATCTCGCGAGCCTGCAGACCGCGGCGAAGGAAGACGGGGACCACTTCGTCATCAACGGCCAGAAGATCTGGACCAGCAGCGCCGACCAGGCGGACATGTGCTTCATCCTCGTGCGCACGGAGCCGGGCGCGCCGAAGCATGCCGGGATCAGCTACGTGCTCATGCCGATGGACGCGCCGGGCATCGAGGTGCAGCCTCTGCGCACCATGTCCGGCGACATCGGCGACAACTCCTTCAACCAGGTCTTCCTCACCGACGTGCGGGTGCCCCAGGCCAACGTGGTCGGCAAGCGCGGCGAGGGCTGGAAGATCGCCAACACCACCCTCAAGCACGAGCGGGCGAGCCTCAACGCCAACGCCGAGGGCACCTGGATGCGGCTGCTTCGCCTGATGCAGAAGGAGACGACGAACGGCGTGCCGGCCATCGCGAGCCCGGTCTACCGGGATCGGCTGATGAAGCTCCAGGCCCGGGCCTTCTCGATGAAGCATCACGCCATGCGGCTGCTCACCTGCAGCCTGAAGGACGAGAGCCCCGGTGTGGCCGGCCTGGTGACGAAGCTCCAGAACTGCCAGCTGAGCTTCGACATGGCGGCCCTCGCCCTCGACGTGATGGGCGAGCTCGGAGCGCTCTATGACCACAGCAAGTACGAGCGCGAGCGCGGCTACTGGCAGGCGCACTCCTTCTTCTCCCTGGGGCTGATCATCGGCGGCGGCACGGCCCAGATCCAGAAGAACATCATCGCGGAGCGCGGGCTCGGGCTGCCCCGCGAGCCGAAGCCGGCGAAGGCGTAGGAAACCCCATGGACTTCGGGCTCTCGGAAGACCAGCTCCTCCTCGAAGAGACCCTGCGCGGGTTCCTGGCGGACCGGGCGCCCATCACCCGCATCCGCGAGCTGCGCGACGAAGCCTGCCCCAACGACCCCGGGATCTGGAAGGCCCTGGCGGAGCTGGGCATGACCGGTGTGCTGATCCCGGAGGAGCACGGCGGGAGCGGGCTCTCGCTGCTGGACGCGGCCCTCGTGGCCCAGTCCCTGGGGCACGCGGTGACGCCGACGCCCTTCCTGAGCTCCGCGGTGATGGTGCCGGTGGCGCTCGGGGCCGTGGGCGGCGGTGAGGCAGGCGCCTGGCTCGGGGGCATCGCCGGCGGCGAGCGGGTGTTCGGCGTCGCCGTGACCGAGACCTTCGCGGTCCGCGAGGGCGCCGGCCTGTCGCTCGAAGGAGGCAAGCTCTCGGGCAAGGCGATGATGGCCCTCGACGCCGTCGACGCCGATCACCTGCTGCTGGCGGTGGGGGGCGGTCGGCTCGCCGTGGTACGGGGCGACACGGCCGGGCTCGAGACCACGCGGCTCACCACCGTCGACGCCACTCGGTGCACCGCGGAGCTGGTGCTCGACGGTGTCGACGCGGAAGCGGTCTACGAGAACGCGGGCAACGCCACGGCGCGCATGCTCGACGCGGGCCGCATCGCTCTCGCCGCCGACGCCCTGGGCGCCTGCGAATCGATGATCGCCCAGGCCGTCGCCTACGCCGGCCAGCGCAAGCAGTTCGACCGGCTGATCGGCTCCTTCCAGGCGGTGAAGCACATGTGCTCCGAGATGATCGCCGAGCTCGAGCCCGCTCGGGCGCTCCTCTGGTACGCCGCCCACGCCTTCGACGCCCTCCCCGACGAAGCCCCGCTGATGGCCTGCCACGCCCTCGCCCATGTCTCCGAGATCGGCCGCGAGATCGCCAGCACCTCCACCCAGGTGCACGGCGGCATCGGCTGGACCGACGAGCAGAACCTCCACTTCTGGTTCAAGCGCATCGCCAATGCCCGCCACCTGCTGGGCGGCCCGGAGCTCCTCCGCGAGCGCGCCGCCACCCTGCAACGGCTCTAGAAACGGGGCCAGAGTTAAGAATTCAGTTCCCTCTGGGGAACTGAATTCTTAACTCTGGCCCCGTTTCTTCATTTCCGGGCGAGGATCTGGCCTCGGCCCATCGGGCCCGGGTCGTCCCAGCGCGCGTCGAGACCGGCCTCGCGGAAGGCGCCGAGCAGCTGCTCGGGGGTCGCCATCCACACTTCGTAGCGTTCCTCGAAGCGCTCCACGCGGTCCGGGTACCCCACCATCCAGTGGGCGTCGATCAGGGTCATGGCGCCCTCGCGCCGGGTCGTCGTCATGCGGGCGAGCTTGGGCACCTCGTCCACGGCGGCATGAAAGCCGACCGTGTCGGGCACGAAGACGTCCGGTGTGATCCAGGGCTCGACCAGGGCCAGCCCGCCCGGCGCCAGGGAGCGCGCGATGCAGCGCGCCGAAGCCTGCAGCCGCTCCTCCGGGAACACGTGCCCGATGGCGCTGAACAGGCAGGTGATCGCCTGGGCCGGCGGTTCGAGCTGGAAGTCCACCAGATCGCCGATCTCGAGCGGGACGTCCGGCAGCTTCTCCCGCGCCACGTCGAGGAGCTCCGGCGAGAGGTCGAAGCCGGCGACGTCGTACCACCTCTTCAGGTGGACCAGGTGCGCACCGGTCCCGCAGGCGGCGTCGACCAGACGCGCGCCGTCCGCGACGCCCTCCCCGCGGAGGGTGTCGCGGATCCGTGCGGCCTCGCCCGCGTAGTCCTTCCAGTGGTAGACGCGGTCGTAGAGGCGCGCGCGCTCCCCGTAGAGCCGGGGACCGCTCGTGCTCAGACCCTCTGGCGTCGCCGCCCGGCGGCCGCCAGGCCGGCGAGACCGAGGCCGAGCATCGCCGCCGTGCCGGGCTCGGGCACGGTCGTGCCGACGAAGTCCATCACGACCCGGCGCGGGCCCCGGAGGGTGAACTCGTGCTCGTCGCCGGTGAGCGTGATCGTGCGGCGCTTCTTCTTGCCGCTGCGCTTCACGATCAGGAGATCGACGTCCATGCTGGTGCCGGAGCTGATCGAGGACGTCCCGGCGCTGTCGCTGAGGGAGACCGTGAACGTCGCCCGGCCCTTGCGCCGGGACTTGAACACGATCGTGTCCGCGTCGACCTGGACCACCCGCGCCCGTCGCGCCGCCGTGACGTCGACGCTCAGCGCCTGGGCGGTTCCCGCCCACAACACGGCACCGGCCAACGCCACCATCCCCATTGCCTTGATCCGCATTGTTCCCTCCAACCGCTCGGAGCGGGGTGTGATTCCGGTACGGATGGGTGGTTCGGGGCCCCCCCTTGTGTCACGAGGGGGCCAAATGCGAGTGCCTCACCGTCGGATCGCGGGTCCCTCGGGGGCTGGGCGCTCCGGAGCCGACGGGCGATCCTGGCGGGATGCGGTTGCGCTTCCTGGCCCTCGGCCTCGTGCTGGTCGCCGTCGCGGGCCTCCTGACCCGCCTGGCCCCGGAGGCGAGCCTCGTGGAGGTCCCGCTGCGGGCCCCGGAGCTGCCGCCAGGCCTGCGGAGGGTCGCCTCGGTGCCCGCCGAGCCGGGGGCCCTGGCCGGGCGCAACCTCCTGCTGGTCACCCTGGACACGACCCGACCCGACCGCATCGGTGTCTACGGCAACACGGCAATTGAGACGCCGACCCTCGACCGGCTCGCACGAGAGGGCGTCGTGTTCTCGGGCGCGGTCGCGGTCGCCCCGACCACCCTGCCCTCCCACGCGTCGATCCTGACCGGCCTCTACCCACTCCGGCACGGGGCCCGGGCCAACTCCCGCTTCCGTCTCGACCGGGAGCCGAGCACACTGGCCGAGCTGCTCGTGGAGCGTGGCTACGACACGGCCGCCTTCGTCTCGGCCCTCGTGCTCCACCGCCGGTTCGGCCTCGCCCGGGGCTTCCGACGCTACGACGACCGCATGGCCAGCCGGGACGTGCTGGCGGTGGCCGAGCGCCCCGCCGACGACACGACCCGGCGCGCCGTCCGCTGGCTCGAGCGGCAACGCGCCGGCCCCTTCTTCGCTTGGGTCCACTACTACGACCCGCACTCCTTCTGGCAGCCACCGGCGGACTTCGCCGCGCGCTACGCCCTCGCCTACGACGGGGAGATCGCCTTCGTCGACCAGCAGCTCGGCCGGCTGATCGCGGCGACCGAGAGCGCAGGCGGCGATCGCGGCACGTTGATCGTGGTCGTGGGCGATCACGGCGAGGCGCTGGGAGAGCACGGCGAGTCGACCCACGGCATGCTGCTGCAGGAGGCGGTGCTGCGGATCCCCCTGATCCTGCACGGTCCCGGCCTGGGGCCCGGCGTCCACGTGCCGACCCGCGTGTCCCAGGTGGACCTGATGCCGACGATCCTCTCCCTCCTCGGAGCGACGCCGCCTGCGGATCTCGACGGAGCCGACCTCACGAGCGCGCCGGACGAAGGGCGCGCCCTCTACGCCGAGAACCTCGAGGTGCGCCTGCAGTACGGCTGGGCGCGCCTCGCCGCGCTCTACGCCGGCGATCTCAAGCTCGTCGACGGCCCGCGCCCGGAGCTCTACGACCTGGCCGCCGATCCCCTCGACCGCGACGACGTGGCGGAGGACCGGCCCGGCGAGGTCGAGCGCCTGGGCCGGCGCCTTCGCGCGTTCCAGTCCCGGGCCGACGACGTCCTCGTCCCGTCGGTGGACCTCGCTCCCGACGAGGTGCAGCGTCTCGCGAGCCTCGGCTACGTGGTCGGCGACGCGGAGCCGATCCGCGCGGGCGGCCCCGGCACGGACCCGAAGGCGATGGCGCCCCTGATGGAGCGGGTGCAGCTCCTCGTCTCCCTCGCGGAGCAGCCCCAGCCCGCCTGGGCCCGCTGGCTCGGACGCCTCTCGGGAACGCCCATCCCCCAGGGCGACGCGGAGCTCACCGCCGAGCTCGAGGCGATCGCGGAGGCACATCCGGACTTCCCGCCGGTCTACTCCTACCTGACGGACCTGTACCGCGCGGCGGGCCGGGAGGCGGAGGCGAAGCGCTCGGAGGAGCGCATGAAGGCGGCGATCCGCGCCGCCTCGTCCGTTCGTCAGTAGAGCACCGACGGGAACCAGCTCGCTTCGGGCTCCTGGTACGGCCCGCGCGTCATCAGCGTCATCGGCTTCGCGATGCGCAGGCCTTCGCAGAGGGCCCAGCGGAAGAGCGGGGCCTGCCGGGTGGGAAGCAGGAACGCCAGCGGCCCGTCGCTGGCGGCGGCGCCGCCGAGCAGGAGCGCCTGCAGGTCCGCTTCGCTCGCGGCCACGCCGTGGGCGCCGGCCCAGAACGTGAGGCTGCTGGCGTAGGCTGTCACCTCACCTTCACGAAGCGCGACCCAGGGCCCGATGCGCCCGAGGGTGGCGCGCAGCTCCTCGCTTCGCGTGATGCCGTGCTGGGCCTCGCAGAGGCGGGCGCAGGCGCCGAGATCCTCCTCGCGCAGCTCCCGCACCACGACGTCGCCGGGCGGCCCGCTCCGGGGCTTGCCCTCGAGGAGCACCAGGGGCTCACGCACCTCGAAGCCCAGGCCGGCGTAGAGCGCCATCGAAGTCGCGTTGAACGCGTCCTGGACGAGGCGCACCGAGTGGGCACCGCGGCGCTCGGCGCGCTCGATCACGGCGCGCATCAGCAGGCGGCCGATGCCGGATTCCTGCAGCTCGGGATCCACCGAGACCGGCCCGACGCCGGCCGCCGGGTCGTCCTCGCGCAGGAAGTTCGAGCCAAGGAGGCGCCCGTCCCGCTCGGCGACGACGCCCCAGGCCGTCTGGGAGACGAAGCCAATCACTCCCGTCGCGATCTCCCGGCTCGGGAAGTCCGGCCGGAAGCCGTGCTTCGCCGCGATGTCCGCGAAGGCGGCGTAGAGGATCCTCCCGAGCTCGGCCTGGTCCTCGGGTCGCGGCGCGCGCAGCTGGATCTCGCCCATGTGCCCTAGAGTAGGGCGATGGACCTCGTTCCCACCATCGATCTGCGCAACCCGGCCGCGACGGAGCTCGAAGCGGTGGATGCCGCCTGCCGGGACCACGGCTTCTTCCTCCTGGAGGGCCACGGCCAGGACGAGCTGGTCGAGCGCACCTGGAAGACCACCCGCGCCTTCTTCGACGCGCCTCCCGCCGTGAAGGACGGAGTACGCCGGACGGAGGACCAACCGCTCGGCTACTTCGACCGGGAGCTCACGAAGCGCCGCCGCGACTGCAAGGAGGTCTTCGACTACATGCAGCCGGAGAGCCCGATCGGCGAGGCGATGAACCGCTGGCCGGAAGGGGTCGCCGGCTTCCGCGAGACCCAGAGCGCCTTCTTCGCCGCCTTCAGCCACCTGGCCGGGGAAACCCTGCGCCTCGTCCACGCCGCGCTCGGGGCGTCACCGGGCGCGGCGGACGCCCATGGGGGAAGCGCCGGCACGAGCACCGTGCGCCTCAACCACTACCCGGTGGGGGATCCGGTGTCCGAGAGCGAGCGCGCGGACCTGCCCGTCCTGGCCGACGTAGCCCTCGGCCATCACACGGACCCGGGCGTCCTCACCCTGCTGCTCCAGGACGACACCGGCGGCCTCCAGGCCCACTCCCGGGAGGACGGCTGGATCGACGTGCCGCCCCGTCCGGGCACGATCGTGGTGAACCTGGCCGACTCGCTCCAGGTGTGGAGCAACGATCGCTACCGGGCCGCCGTGCACCGGGTCTCGCCCATGACCGGGCGCTCCCGCTACAGCATCCCCTACTTCTACAACCCGCAGCTCGAAGCCGTGATCGAGCCGATCGCCGAGCTCTGCGAAGGCGCGCCGCGCTACCGCCCCTTCACCTGGCGGGAGTTCATCCGGGCCCGGGTCGACGACAACTACAGCGACCTCGGTCAGGACGACACCCAGGCCAGCCACTTTCGCATCGCCTGAGGACGGCCCGTGGAGCTGCACGACGTCCGCTACGAAGCCCACGGCCCCGTCGCCCAGGTCACCCTGAACCGGCCGCGCTACCGCAACGCCCAGAGCTGGCGGCTGCTCGACGAGCTCGACCTGGCCCTGGACCGCGCCATGGAGGAGCGGGACGTGCGCGTCGTCGTCGTGAGCGGCTCCGGCGGCCACTTCTCCGCCGGTCACGACCTCGGCACCGAGGAGCAGGTCGACGACGTGAAGGAGCGCGGCATCCCGTCGGTGGGCATCACCGAGTACGACGCCTTTCGCAAGTACAACCTCGACCTCACCCTCAAGTGGCGCAACCTGCCCAAGCCCACCATCGCGATGGTCGAGGGCTACTGCATCTACGGCGGCTGGATGATCGCAGCGGCCATGGACGTGATCTTCGCCGCACCGGACGCCCGTTTCCTCGCGGGCCAGGTGGAGTACTTCTCCGTCCCCTTCGACGTGGGCTTCCGCAAGGCGAAGGAGCTCCTCTTCGAGAGCCGCTTCATCGACGCGGAAGAGGCGAAGGAGCTCGGGCTCGTGAACCGGGTGATCCCCGCCGAGGACCTGGAGCGCGAGACCCTCGCCTGGGCGCGGCGCGTGGCCGAGAGCGGCTACGGCACCCTTCGCATGGCGAAGCTCGCCGTGAACAAGATGCACGACCTGGTGGGCTTCAGCGCCGCCATGGAGGCCGCGTTCGCGGACTTCCTTGTCATGTCCCGCCTCGGCGGACACCCGCGGCCGCGGCCGGAGGGACGGCGGCTGCCGGGCGTCGACCTGGCGCTGCGGGAGAAGCGCGGGGAGCCGGAGGACTAGACCCGCGTGTCGATCTCGCCCGCGTGGTGCTCCGGCCCGTGGGCGCCGTCACCGCAGAGCGGGCAGCCGGCCTTCGCTTCGTCGTCTTCCTCGGCCCGCTCGCTGCGCGCGGCCTGGGCCTCCATGGCCGCCCGGGCCGCCACCTGGCGGTCCTGGCCGGAGGGGTCGGCCGGTGCGAGGGCCGCCGCGCGCACCCGCTCCATCTTCCTTGCCGTCGCCTGGGGATCTCCCGGAACCGGGGAGGCGTCGATCGAGACCTCGCCGCCCACCGCATAGCGTTTGCCGTCGGGCCCGGTCTCGTAGGTGAAGCTCGCGCCGCCGCGGGCCAGGGACCCGGCCGCCGCCTGGTGGGCGGCCTCGTGGGCCCTTACCTCGCGATCGCGCTTCTTCAGGTCCAGGAGCTTCTTCTGGTCCTCGCGAGAGAGCTCCTCGCCGGATTCGCTCCGGGCGAGGGCCTCGCCGCTGAGCGTGACGCGCACGCCACCGTGCTCCGAACCCGAGGCGGGATCGGCGGAAGCCTGGGCGCGGGCTCCCTGCCCGGAGTGCGCCGTGCCCTGCGGCTCGGTCGCGAACGGGTCGCGGGACGGGTGGAGGGTGGGTGAGGGGAAGACCTGCAAGCACCCGGCTCATCGGCCATCCGGCCCCGGCTCTGCATGGGGGTACCCCCCCGGAAGACCTCCGGTGGACACCTGCCCCGAGCCAGGTGCTCCCTGGGACCGATCTCCGGTCGATCGGTCAAGCTGGCCGCCGCACCTGCCGATTGACGGATGTCGTGATCTTCCTGGGTGCCCTCTCGATGCTGATCGCGATCCTCGTGGGGAGCGCCATCGGCTGGCGATTGGTCCGGGTGGCTCGCCACACCGGGGGCAGCTCCGAAGCGATCCTGGGCCGCGCCTTCATTGCCATCTTCGGGCTCACCTATCCGCTGATCATCGTGAGCCGCCTGCCGGGCATGCCGACGACCCTGCTCGGCAAGGTGCTCTTCGGCCTCGCCCTGCTGCCGGTGGTCTTCGGGCTGGGCAGCTTCTACGTCTTCACGCGCCGCGTGTTCCGACCGCACTCGGCATGGGCGCGGGCGTTCTTGTGGCTCGCCAGCCTGGCCGCGCTTGGTGTCCTGGCGGGCTCCCTGCTGACCATCCACGGCGCTCCGGATCGGGAGGCCCTGATCGCGGCCACGCGCCCGTGGGCCCTCGCCATTCTCCTGCTCGCCGCGGTGCCCTTCGTGTGGACCGCCGCCGAGTCCCTCGCCTGGTATGCGCGCATGCGGCGGAGGGCGATCGTCGGCCTGGCGGATCCGCTCACCACGAATCGCTTCCTGCTCTGGGGCCTGGCGGCCATCGCCGCCGTGAGCCAGGTGGCCGTCATGGCTGCCTTCCGGGTGGCGGGCTGGGCTGTCATGGACGCGCTGCCCATGACCGTGAGCTGCGGCACCACGCTGCTGACCCTGGGCCTCTGGTACCTGGCCTTCATCCCTCCGGCCTGGTACCGCAGGAGGCTCGGAGCGACCTAACGAAGCGGGGAAGTTGCGCGTGGTGCCGGCGCCGGCGTACGCTGCGCGCATGCTTGAGCGCCTCCTTCCCCGACTCGTCGACGACTCGTACCGCGGGCACCCCCTGGCCCTCTGGGCGTTCGTGCCCATCACGTTGATGACGCTCTGGCGGAGCCTCACCCACATGTTCCGGGCCGACGGCGGTGCCCAGTCCATCGCGACGATTCCCCTCGACACCTACCCCGAGGCAGCCGCGACGGCAGTCGTCGTGATCTTCTCCTTGTGGGGGCTGCAGCAGCTGCTCCTGGGCTTCGTCTACGGCCTCGTGCTCCTGCGCTACAAGGCGCTCCTGCCCTTGATGTACCTGCTGCTCGTTTTGGAGTACGTCGGACGTCTGGGCCTGGGAGTCTGGAAAGGACCGATCGAGACGATCTCCACGCCGCCGGGGGCGCGGCTGAACCTCGTCATGGTCGTGGCCGGAAGCGCGCTCCTGGCGCTCTCCCTTCGCGACCACCGGCGAGCCCCCGAGCCGGTTCCGGACGCGGCGGCGACGGCGAGCGAAGCCCGGACCTGACGAGAGGCACGGGCGGCGCCGCGATCACACCTCCGGCGTCGAGAAGAGCCGCCCGCCCCGCTTCGTCACCCGGCAGCCGCGAAGCAGCCCGTCGAGCTCCAGCAGCTCGGGGCCACGAGGGAAGGGCTCGAGCAGCTTCAGGGCGGCGTCCCGGCCGGCGGGATCGGCGGTGCATTCCCCGAGCACGCGCGCCAGCCGACCCAGCATCCAGACCTGGTAGGGCATGACCATGCGCCGCGAGGTCACGCCGCCGATCTGGAACTCGTGGGTCAACGCGCCGTCGCCGGTCTGGTGCTCCAGGAAGCCGGGAGTGGCCATGAAGCTGCCGCCGGGAAGCGGATCGCCGGGGGTGTGGGCCTCGCTCGCGATGAAGTCGGCGAGCACCCGGGTGCTGCTCACCAGGACGGGCCACATCTCCTCGAAGAAGACACCCAGCAGGGGAAGCAGCGTGTCCGAAACCGCGTCGTCCGGGAGCCACTCGCCGCCGTCGCTGGTGGCGGGTCGCCCGACCAGGCCACCGTCCTCGCCGAGCGAGTAGAGCTTCTGTCCCCACTGGCGCGCGTTGAGGGCGCCCTCTCCGTTGGCGCGCTCGACCCACTCGGCGGTGATCGGGAAGTGCGTGCGGAGCGCGAAGCCCGAAACCGCGTCGCGGTAGATGTGGGCGTAGAGGGGACCGAGCAGCGCGAAATCCGCGAGCCCGGGCCGCCCGCCGAACACGTAGTCGTGGCGGGCGAAATGGGTCTCCAGCAGGCCGAGCACACGGTGCTGACTCGCCTGCCAGGCGGCCTCGGTGCGCTCGTCGCAGCCCAGGTGCACGAGGCCGGCGTAGGTGCCCTTCGGATCCGTGCGGGTGTGCGAGATGCCCATCAGGTCCTCGAACAGGGCGGCTCCCGCGGCCCGCCGCACCTCGCCGAGCTGGCCCGGCGCCGCCACGGCGCCCCACTGCTGCTCGTTGTGGCCGCGATGGCTCAGCGCCCGCCCGTTTTCGCTGAAGTACCAGCGCCCCCAGAATGCGGGGACGAGCATCCACTCGTCGGCGAAGAGCTCGAGCAGGTAGGACGCGAGGCACTGGCGCGGCGAGGCCCCGGGGTCGGGCACGACCGGAACCTGCGGATTCTGCGCTTCGCAGTAGTCGATGATCTCGCTCGTGTCCTGCACCCAGGTTCCGTCCGGCGCCTCGAGCTGCGGCACGGCGTTCGAGCCGGAACGCGGCAAGAGGAAGCCCGCGATCAGCTCCGGCGTGGCGAGGACGTCCTCCCAGCCGGCGGCCAGCGAGCCTGCGCGCTCCTTGAAGCGGAGATAGGCGCGGGCCTTCCCGGAGAAGTAGCTGTGCTCCCAGGAGAAGAGGCGATAGGTCCCCATCAGGCCGACAGGTAGCCCTTCGCCAGCTGCTCGATCGTCTCGCTGAACTCGCGCACGGTCCGCTCGATCACGTCGGCGACGGGAAGCGCCTCCTCGATCCGCCCGGCCACCTGGCCGGTGAGCGCGACCCCGGCCTCGAGATCGCCTTCGAAGTACACCTGGTGTTGGCCTCCCGCCAGCGACGCCATGGCGTGGCCCTCGCCGGCCTCGAGCCGGTCGGTGCGGGCGGTGCGCAGTGCGCGCAGGGCGGGAGCGCCTTCCGGCTTCAGCACTACCGTGCCCGTCTCCTCGGCCTGCACGATGGCGTTCTTCCAGTTCTCGTGCACCGGGCTCTCGAGGGCCGAGACCATCCGGGTGCCCATCTGCACGCCCTCGGCGCCGAGGGCGAAGGCCGCCGCCATGCTGGCACCGTCGCAGATGCCGCCGGCGGCGATGATCGGCACTTCGACCCTGGAGCGCACCAGGGGCAGGAGCACCATGGTCGCCACCTCTCGGGGGTTCTTGAAGCCTCCCCCTTCTCCGCCCTCGACGATCAGGCCGTCGACGCCGGCGTCCACCGCCTTCAGGGCGGCGCGCAGGGTCGGAACAACGTGGAAGACCGTGAGTCCGGCGTCCTTGAGCTGGCGGGTGTACTTGGTCGGGCTCCCGGCCGAGGTCGTGGCCACCTTCACGCCCTGCTCGATCACGAAGTCCGCGATCGCCGGATCGCGCACGAAGGCCTGGGCAATGTTGACGCAGAAAGGCGCGTCGGTGAGCTCCTTCATCTTGCGGATTTCGTCGCGAATCGCGTCGAGCTCTCCGGAGGAGGTCTCGATCATGCCCAGGGCGCCGGCCCGGGAGACCGCCGAGGCGAGCTGGGAGCGGGCGATCCAGCCCATCGGCGCCTGGACGATGGGGATGTCGACGCCGAGCATGCGGGTCACGCGGTTTTCGAACTGCACGGTTCCTCCTCGGGATCAGGGTCGCATGCCGCGGGCCTTGGGCCCGCGCGGCGCCTGGGAAACGATCTCGTAAGCGCGTCTGGCGAACTCGACCAGGAGCGGCCGGGTGTCGCGGGGGTCGATCAGCTCCTCGACGCCGAAGGCCTCCGCGGTGAGGATCGGATCGCGCAGGGAGGCGAGCCGCTCTTCGAGCTCGCGGCGCGTGGCGTCCGGATCCGGCGACGCGGCGATCACCCGCTTGTAGGCGGCCTCCACACCACCTTCGATCGGCAGCGAGCCCCACTCGCCGGAGGGCCAGGCGTAGCGCGTGCTGCCGCGGGTGTGGTTGGAGTGGCCAGCCCCGGCGACGCCGTACGCCTTGCGCACGATGATCGAGCACCAAGGCACGCTGGCCTGGAACACTGCGCCCAGGGCACGCACGCCCTTGCGGATCGTCCCGCGCTTCTCTGCCTCGGTGCCGACCAGGAAGCCCGGGTTGTCGACGAAGTTCACGACCGGCAGGTGGAAGGTGTCGCAGAGGTCGACGAAGCGCTCCATCTTCTCGCCCGCCTCGGCGTCGATGGCGCCGGCGGCGAAGCGGCAATCGTTGGCCATCACGCCGATCGGAACGCCGTCGATCCGCGCGAGACCGGTGACGAGGGAGCGGCCGAAGTAGGCGCCCATCTCGAAGAAGGTGTCCCGGTCGAGCACGAGGCCCAGGAGCTTGCGCATGTCGTAGACCTTGCGGCGATCTCGGGGCACGAAGGCGAGCAGCGCCTCCTCCCGGCGCTCCGGGTCGTCACCGGGCTCGGCGCGCGGCGGGAGCTCCCAGACGGAGGTCGGCAGGTAGGAGAGGAAGCGGCGGATCTCCTCGAAGGCCCCGTCCTCCGTCTCCACCTCGTTGTCGACGGCGCCGCTCCCGCGGGCGTGGATGTGGGAGCCGCCGAGCTCCTCCTTGCCCACCTCCTTGCCGAAGGCCCGGGCCACCACCGGTGGCCCGGCGACGAAGAGCTGACTCGTCCCGCGGACCATCACCGAGAAGTGCGATGCGGCCACGCGGGCGGCGCCGAGGCCCGCCACGGGACCTAGCGAAGCCGCGACCACGGGCACCTCCGAGAGCATCTGCACAGCGACGTCCCAGCCCGGGTTCGCCGGCACGTAGGAGCGCTTGATCTCGTCGTTGGTCTTGACGCTGCCGCCGCCGCCGGTGCCGTCCACCAGGCGGATGACCGGCACGCGCAGCTCCTGGGCGGTCTTCTCGCTCCAGCCCATCTTGTTGCCGACGGCCCCGTCCGCCGCGCCGCCGCGCACGGTGAAGTCGTCACAGCCGATCACCACGGGCCGGCCGTCCAAGGTCCCGCGCCCGGTGACGAAGTTCGACGGGGTGTAGCGCTCGATCCGGCCCTGCTCGTCGTACTCCACCTTGCCGGCGAGGCTTCCCACCTCGCGGAACGACCCCTCGTCGAGGAGACGCGCGACGCGCTCGCGCACGGGCAGCCGGCCCGCCTCGACGTGGCGGGCGACGCGCTCCTCTCCCCCCATCCGGTCCGCCAGGGCCTTGCGGCGGGCGATCTCGTCGAGCTCGGGCTTCCAGCTCACGCGACGATGGACTCCGCGGGTACGGGTTAATGGCACAAAGTATGTCACAAAACGAGGCGGCGGCGCAGAAATGGGGCCAGGAGTAGAGTGTCGCGCCTGGAGGAAGCCGACATGACCGACCTCGAGGCCTTCCGGGCCGAAGTCCGCACCTGGCTCGACGAGAGCTTCCCCAAGTCCCTCGCCGGGCGTGCCGCGGAGATCCTGGGAGGCGAGACGATCGCCGCATCCGAGGACGATGCCCACACCTGGGCGAAGCGCCTCGGCGAGAAGGGATGGGGCACGCCGACCTGGCCCGCCGAGTACGGAGGCGGCGGCCTGAGCCAGCTCGAGGCCCAGGTGCTGGGCCAGGAGCTCGACCGGATCGGCGCCTTCAACCCGCTCGCGCGGACGACCGGCATGGGCATCACGATGGTCGGCCCGACGATCCTCGAGTACGGCACCGAGGACCAGAAGCAGCGGCACATCCCGAAGATTTGCCGCGGCGAGGTGTTCTGGTCCCTGGGCTACTCGGAGCCGAACGCGGGCTCGGACCTGGCCTCCCTCCAGACCCGCGCCAAGGACAAGGGCGACCACTGGCTCGTCAACGGTCAGAAGACCTGGACCTCCGGCGCCGACGTCTCGGACTGGTGCGGCGTGCTGGTGCGGACCGATCCCGGCGCCCCGAAGCGCGACGGCATCAGCTTCCTGATGATCGACATGCACCAGCCCGGCATCGAGACGCGGCCCATCCGGCTGATCGCCGGTGCGTCCCCGTTCTGCGAGACCTTCTTCAACGACGCACGGGCCGAGAAGAACGAGATGCTGGGCGATCTCAACGCCGGCTGGACCGTCGGCAAGCGCCTCCTCCAGCACGAGCGCCAGAGCCAGACCGGGGCGTCCTCGGGCCTCGGCGGCGGCCAGCGCCGATCGCTTCGCGAGATCGTCAAGGAGTACGTGGGCGTCGACGAGGCGGGCCGCCTGGCCGACGCCGACCTGCGCGGACGCCTCGCCGACCACATGATGAACGCCCGCGCCCACGCCCTCACGATCGCGCGGGTGACGGCCGAGGCCCGCGGCAACGCCCAGGTGAGCGCGGCGGCGTCGATCCTGAAGAACGCCGCATCCCTCGTCGCCCAGAAGCGCGCCGAGCTGCTGGTCGAGGTGATGGGCCACCAAGGCCTCGGCTGGGAGGGCGACGGCTACTCCGCCTACGAGCTCGAAACGGTGCGCGGCTGGCTCAGCGGCAAGGCCATGTCGATCTACGGCGGCTCCTTCGAGATCCAGAACAACATCATCGCGAAGAACATCCTCGGCCTGCCCGAGAACACCCAGCGGGGCTGAAGCGACATGGCTGCACTGACCGAAGAGCAGGAGCTCCTGAAGGAGCAGGCGAAGTCCTGGGCCCGCGACGAAGCGCCGGTGGCCAAGTTCCGCGAGATGCGCGACGGCGGGAACGAACACAGCTTCGACAAGGCCACCTGGGAGAGCATCCGCGAGATGGGCTGGGCCGGGATCGTCGTCCCCGAGGCCTACGGCGGCGTCGACATGGGCTACCTGACCTTCGGCGTGGTGCTGGAGGAGCTCGGGCGCCAGCTGACCGCGTCCCCGCTCCTGGCCTCGGGCCTGATCGGTGCGACGGCCCTCGCTCTCGGCGGCAGCGAGGAGCAGAAGCAGGCCTGGCTCCCGCGCATCGCGGAAGGGAGCGTCGTCGTCACCCTGGCCGTCGAAGAGGGGGCGCGCCACGCCCCGGACCGGACCGCGCTCCGCGCCGAGAAGAGCGACGGCGGCTTCCGACTGAGCGGCCGGAAGGTCCACGTCCTCGAAGGCACCGCCGCCGACGCCTTCGTCGTGACGGCCCGCACGGGCGGGGCGCCGGGCGACGAGAACGGCCTCAGCCTCTTCCTGGTCGAGGGCGACGCGCAGGGGTTGACTCGCCAACGCCTCGCCACGGCCGACAGCCGGGGCTACGCGAACCTGGGCTTCGACGCCACGCCGGTCCCGGTCGACGGGCTGATCGGCACCCTGGATGGGGGCGCCCCGCTGCTCCACGCCATCCTGGATCGCGGGCGAGCCGGCCTCGCGGCCGAGATGCTGGGCGTGGCCGGCCAGGCCTTCGACATGACCCTCGACTACCTGAAGAACCGCATCCAGTTCGGCCAGGTGATCGGCTCCTTTCAGGCGCTCGGCCACCGCGCGGCCGGCCTCTTCACCGAGATGGAGATGGCGCGCTCCTGCGCCGAGGCGGCCCTCCAGGCCCTCGACGCGGGCGACGACGACGCAGCAACGCTCTGCTCCCTCTCGAAGGCCAAGGTGGGCGACTTCCTCCACCACATGTCGAACGAGCTGATCCAGATCCACGGCGGCATCGGCATGACGGACGAGTTCGACGCGGGCCTGTACCTGAAGCGCGCCCGGGCGCTGGAGGCCACCTTCGGCAACCAGGCCTTCCACCGGGATCGCTATGCGACGCTGATGGGCTTCTGATGCTCGTCACGCGGCAGGACGGCGGCGGTGTCACGACCCTGACCCTGAACCGTCCCGAGAAGCTCAACGCGATCACGATCCCGTTGATGATCGAGCTTCGAGAACACCTGGACGCCATCGCCGGCGACGAAGGCATCGGCTGTGTCGTGCTCACCGGGGCGGGACGCTCCTTCTGCGCGGGCCACGACCTCGAGTCCATCGCCAGCGGCGAGCGGCCGCCCACCCGTCACTTCGAATCGGAGACCGTGGACGCCCTGGAGCAGCTCCCGCAGCCGACGATCGCGAAGATCCGCGGGCACTGCCTGACCGGCGGCCTCGAGCTGGCGCTCGGCTGCGACCTGCTGGTCGCCGCCGATTCGGCCACTCTCGGCGACACCCACGGCCAGTGGGGCCTCGTGCCGGTCTGGGGCATGTCGGTCCGGCTGCCCGAGCGCATCGGCCTCTCGCGCGCCAAGGAGCTCTGCTTCACGAGTCGGCGGATCCCGGGGGAGCAGGCCGCTGCGATCGGTCTCGTGGATCGGGTCTGCCCCGAGTCCGAGCTCGACGCCACGGTCCTGGAGCTTGCCCGCGAGATCGCCGCGAACTCCCGGGGCACGAACCGCATCGTCAAGCGCCTCATGCGAACCCACGCCGACGGCCCGCGGACCCTCGCCCTGGCCTACGAGCGCCAGACCCCCTTCGGGATCCGGAGGACCGCAAGGAACGGATGAGCCGCCGGCCGAGTCGGAAGAAGGCATGACCGGCACCGGGACCTTGCCGGCCGGAACGGCGCCGCTCGGATAGGATTGCCCCGGGAGATCCGCCATGAACCCCGATCCCGTCGCCGCGGCCCGCGCCCTCCAACCCCTGGTCCGGGAGGCGGCGGACGAAGCCGAGCGGGAGCGACGGCTCCCGGCCCGGGTCGCCGAGGCCATGGCCAAGGCCGGGCTCTATCGGGTCGGCGCGCCGCGCGCCTTCGGGGGCGGCGCGCAGGACCCGGCGACACAGATCCGGGTGATCGAGGCCATCTCCGAGGCCGACGGCTCCGCCGGCTGGAACCTGATGATCGGCATCGAGAGCTTCGGGCTCACGTCGATCGGCTTCCCGCGCGGCGCCACGCTCTTCGCCGACCCGGAGACGATCCTCGCCGGGTCCACCGCCGCGGTCGGCCGCGCCGAGGCGACCGCGGGTGGCTATCGCGTCAGCGGCCGCTGGCAGTTCGCGAGCGGCGTGCACAACTGCCACTTCTTTTCCGCCCTGGCGGCGATCCATGACGAGGGCAAGCCGAGAGAGGGCACCCTGCCCGGCTTCATGATCATGGCCCGCTCCGACATCGAGATCGTCGACAACTGGAACGTCAGCGGGATGCGCGGATCCGGCTCCCATGACGTGATCATCGACGACGCCTTCGTCCCGGAGGAGAACGCGGTAGCCTTCCTGGGCGTCACCGCCGCTCCGTCCGACGCCCCCATCACTCGTTTCCCGCGCGGCTCCCGCCTCTCCTACAACAAGGTCGGCGTCGCCCTCGGGGTCGCCAGGGCCGCCATCGACGATTTCGTCGCCATCGCGAAGGGCAAGGTGCCGCGCTTCTCGAGCGCGACCCTGCGCGAGCGACCCCTGGCCCAGGAGGCGGTGGCGGCGGCCGAAGCCCGGCTGCGCGGCGCACGTGCCTTCGTGATGGAGGCGGTGACCGAGGTCTGGGACGCCGTCGTGGACGGCGATCGGCCCAGCGACGAGCAGCGCGCCCTGCTCCAGATCGCCTGCTCCGACGCCGTTCGCGCCAGCGCCGAGGCCGTCGATCGGGTGGCAGAGGCCGCCGGCACGACGGCGAACTTCCTCGACTCGCCCCTCGAGCGCCGCGCCCGCGACGTACGGGTGGTGCGCCAGCACATGACCGTGGCGCCCCACCACCTGGGCGACGCGGGGCGCGTTCTGCTGGGCCTGCCGCCCCAGGGCGTCATGCTGAACATGGTCTAGGCAGGAAGGGCCGGGCTTCGCTAGGTCGAAGCCGCTTCCGCGTCCTGGAACTCCCGACCCAGCCAGCGCACCTTGGGCGTGATGTAGGCCACCCAGCCGGCCAGGGCGGCGGCGACCGGAAGCGTCGGAAGCCAGGCGAAGGCGGCGATCCAGGCGCCCAGGAAGGCGACGAGCCGGACACCGGCCAGGGCGACGTGGGCGGTGGACTGGAACCCGCGACCGCTGAGGAACCACCCGTTCGCGACGAGGAGCGATGCGAAGAGGGGCCAGGGGATCCCGGTGGAATCGAGCGGCGGGTCCGTATCGAGCGGCGCATCCCCTGCGTCCGATGCGCTCCCGAGCGCGCTCTCGACCCGCGACCAGACGTGGGCCGCGGTCGGGCGCTCGGTCGCGCCACCCATGTTGTCGTGGGTGGGGACGCCCCTCCAGCGGTAGAGCACGCGACCGTCGCCGGCGAGCGCGAGCACGCCGGGCTGGAAGTAGCCCTTGGGATGTGTCGGCGTGAAGCCGCGACCTTCGCCGACACTCGCCTTCAGGAAGCCGAGGCGGGGGTTGGTGAAGAGGTCGATCCATCCGCGCTCGCGACACGCGCCGACGATCTCGTGGTGGGGATCGCCGACGGCCTCGAAGTCCAACCTCCAATCGGTCGCCGCCCGCCCGGCCAGGGCCTGGGGCTCGCTCGAGATCGCGAAGATCTCGCCCCCTGCCGCGCGCACCGCGTCCGCGACGCCTTCGTCCACATAGCCCCGCAACTCGGAGCGACAGGGCGGTCACCAGTAGCCGCGGTAGAACACCAGGACGACGAAGGCGTGGCGGGCGAGGACCCCGTCCAACCATCCGCGCCGGGCACCGGGAGGCGGATCGAGCTCGGCGGGCGGCGCCCCCTCGTCGGCTCGGGGCGGATCCGCCTCGGCCGGGGTGACGTCGAAGCCGTCGCCGGCCCGGGCCACACGGAACGAGCGCTGCTCGCAGCGATCGCCGCCGCACAGGATCAAGCGCAGCTCGCGCGGGCCCGCGGCGGCGAGCGCCACCTCCGGGTCCAGGATGCCCGTCACCTCGAAGGCGACGTCTTCCTGGCGGTTGAACCAGGCGAGCGCGGCCTCGACCTCGCCTCGCAGGGCCTCGGGGATGGTCTCCTGGACGGTGGTGATGGCGGGCTCCCTTCGACCGGCGAGCATAGGCCAGCTCGCCCGGGCCGCTCCCGCCCCGTGGTAGCATGGCGGGATCCGAGGTGAGCCCATGGCAGACCTCAAGATGCGCCCGCGCTTCTCGGTTCCGGTCCACTGCGACGCGGAGATGGTGGTCGCAGCCCTTCGAGAGCACATCACGGACCCGGAGCCCGGGCTCGAGGGCTCCTTCGGCCCCACCCACTGCGTCCTGCGCATCCCGGAGGCACGGCGCGCGTTCTGGTCTCCCGAGCTCGACCTCACTTTCGAGCCGCTCGAGAACGAGCGTGGCGATCCCTCGCCGGGCGTTCGTGTGCGCTGCCTCTTCGCGCCGCGCCCGGCGGTGTGGACGGGCTTCGCCTTCGTCTACTCGGCGCTCGCCGCGATGGGCCTGGCGAGCGGACTGCTGGGCCTGACGCAGATGACGCTCGCCCAGCCGCCGTGGGCGCTCGCGATCTCGCTCGCCGTCGCCGTGCTCATCGCGTGCATCTACGGCGCCAGCTTCCTGGGGCAGAGCCTCGCCGCGCCCCAGATGTACGAGCTGCGCCGCTACCTCGATGGCTGTCTGGCGAGGGCGGAGAAGCGCGCCCAGCTCGTCCCGAAGACGTCCCTGGACAGCGCCCGGCTCTGAAGGGCCGTGGCCGTACCGCCACCTGCTGGGAGGAGCAATCGACATGAAGCCCGTCTGCATGGTCCTCGGGGCCGGCGCCGGAATCGGCGGCACCGTGGGTGCCCGTTTCGCCCGCGAGGGCTACCACGCCGTCCTGTGTCGGCGCAGCGACGAGGAGGGTCTCCGCAAGCTGGTCGAGGGCATCGAGGGTGAGGGCGGCTCCGCCTCCGGCTACCTGCTGAACGCCGCCCTGCCCGAGACCATCGAGGAACGGGTGGCCGCGGTGGAGACGGAGATCGGTCCGATCGAGGTGCTGCTGTTCAACCTCGGCGCCCAGATCGGCGACCGCACACTCGCCGACACCTCCTACAAGGCATTCGAGATGGGCTGGCGGCTCGCCACCTTCGGGCTCTTCCGCGCCGCCTCGGCGGTCTGCCCGCGCATGGCCGAGCGGGGCCGGGGGACGATCCTGGTGACGTCCGCGACCGCCGCGGTCCGCGGCAACGCCGGCCAGCACTCCCACGCGGCCGCCATGGGCGGTCGACGCATGCTCTGCCAGACCCTGAACGCGGAGTTCGCGCCCAAGGGCATCCACGTCGCCCACATCCTGATCGACGGCGCGGTCGACGCCCCGGACACGCTGGGCAAGATGCTGGGTCCCGAGCGTTTCCAGGAGCTCCGGGAAGCGCGCGGCCTGGAGCAGGATGGGCTGCTGCTCCCCGGCAAGATCGCCGAGACCTACCTCCACCTGGCGCAGCAGCATCGATCCGCCTGGACCCACGAGATCGACCTGCGGGCGTTCTCGGACCGGCCCTGGTGGAACCACTGAGAGGACGGCCCCTGGGAGCTCGGCCCTAGTCGTCCATGGTCAGGACGACGGCTCCCTTGCGGCGCCCGCTGTCCACGTAGGCGTGGGCTTCGGCGGCCTTCTCCAGCGGGAACTGTCGATCGATGGCGGCGCGGATCTCGCCCGCTTCGGCGAGCTCCTTGAGGATGGCCAGGTCCTGCGGCTTGGAGCTGGCGAACTGGGTCAGCACCCTCTTGTCGCTCGTCCAGTTGGTCCAGCGCGCCCGCAGCAGCGACGCGAACAGGGGGTTCGCGAGGATGTAGCGGCCCCCCGGATCCAGCACCGCGACCGCGCCGGAGTAGGAGGCCTTCTGGACCAGGTCGAAGATCACGTCGTAGGTCTTGCCGGCCCGCGTGAAGTCGGTCCTGGCGTAGTCGATCACGTGATCCGCGCCGAGCTCCCGCAGCACGTCGAGCTTCTCGCCGCTGTCGACGGCCGTCACCTCGGCTCCGTAGTGCTTGGCGATCTGTACGGCCATCACGCCGATGTTGCCGGCGGCGCCGTTGACCAGGACGCGCTCGCCGGCCCGGACCTCGGCCAGGCGCAGGAAGTGGAGCGCGTTGTCGCCTCCGGTCGGGATGCTGGCCGCTTCCGCGTAGCCGAGGTTCCGGGGCATGTGCGTGACGGCGCGCCGGCTCGAGAGACAGGCGTACTCGGCGTGGGCACCGAAGCCGAAACCGACCGATGCGAAGACCCGATCGCCCGGCTGGAGGCGCGTCACGTCCTTGCCGACCGCCTCGACGTCCCCGGCCAGCTCCTGGCCGAGTACGGGCCAGCGCGGCTTGCGGAGGCCCATGGCCAGCCGCAACGGCAGCCAGAACCAGAGTGGGAACGAGAAGCTGCGCGCCTCGCAGTCCCAGGTTCCGACGGTCGACGCCCGAACCCGCACCAGGACCTGATGGTCCCTGGGCACGGGCTTCTCGACGTCCTCGATCCGGATCACGTCCGGGGATCCGTACTCGTGGTAGACGGCGGCTCGCATCGCGACCTCCCGCTCGGATTTCGAGGTGGAACCCGTCCCGGGCGAGCCCATATTGACACGAAGTCGACCCCGCCTCGGGGGAGGGCCTCGCGAACCCGGCCCTCGCCCGTGAGACGGGAGACTGGGCCCTTCCCCGGACTCAGGAGGACTCCGCAGGCGTGGTGCCCCGAAGCCCGGGCCCCTCCCGTCCCGAGGCGCCGATCCAGAGGCCGGTCAGGGTCGAGGCGGCCGCGAGGGCTGCGCCGAGGCCGAAGGCCAGGCCGAACACCGCCGGCTCGGCCACACCGCCGTACACGATGGTGAGGGCCGCGATGCCGAAGGACGCGCCTCCCTGGCCGGCGAGTCGATTGGCAGCGGAGGCCACGCCCAGCTCGCTCTCCTCCACCGAGCGCGCGACGGCGGACGTGATCGAGGGCTGGCTCAGGCCGTGCCCCACGCCCTGCCCCACGAGCCCGATGCCGAAGACGAGAAGATCCGATGTGTAGGCCCCCCACGCGATCCCGAGGAGCGCCGCCGTCATCACCGCGCCGCCGAAGACGGACGCGGCCCGCTCGCCGAAGCGCTCGCCCATGGAGCCGCCGAAGGGCGAGGCCATCGTGAGCGACGCCGTGCGCAGCACCATCAGCAGGGAAGCCTGCGTGACCGAGAAGTCGAAGGACTCGTAGAGGAGCAGCGGCGCGATCACGAAGGCGCCCATGTAGGCCGCGGAGTTGAAGGCATTCGTCACGAGGGTGGCCGAGAAGCTGCGATCCCGGAACAGCGCGAGCGGCAGCAGTGGGTCGGGCACCCGCTCCTCGATGCGCGCGAACGCCACCACGCCGAGCGCGCCGACCAAGGCCGCCGTGGGGATCCAGGGCGAGGTGAGGCCGAGCTCGCGCACGCCTCCGAGCGCCACCATGAAGCCGCCGACTCCCACTGCCAGGGCGAGGGCACCAAGGACGTCGAAGCGCACGCGCAGGGGGCGCGTCTCCCGGAGCACGGCGTAGGCGACGGCCAGGGCCGCGGCGCTCATCCCCGCCTGGAGCAGGAAGACGAAGCGCCAGCCCAGCCAGTCGACGAGGGGGCCGCCGAGCACGAGCCCCAGCGCCGGCGCGCCGGCGCCGACCATCGACCACCAGCCCATCGCGCGCACGCGACCGCCCTCGGGGTTGACGGCGAAGAGCAGGGCCATCGAGGTCGGCTGCGTCGCACCGCCGAGGATGGCCGCGACGGTGCGCAGGCCGATCAGGGAGAAGGCATCCCAGGCGAAGGCCGTGAGCCCGGCGACGACGGTGGCTCCGGCGAAGCCCCACAGGAAGACGCGGCGGTGGCCATGGAGATCGCCTAGCTTGCCGACCAGCGGAAAGGTCACTGCCGAGAGCAGCATCGGCGCCGTCACCACCCACGAGAGGGTGGTCTCCCTGCTGCCGAACTCCTCGGCGATCGGGCCGAGGCTGACCGCCAGGATGGTGAACGGGAAGGAGGTGGAGAACATCCCCGCCAGCACGGCGAAGAGCACCCAGCTCGGGTAGCGGCCCGACGCGTCGAGGCGCGCGAGCCAGGCGTGGCGCCACTCGTTCACGGGCGTTGGCGCGGCTCAGCCATGCCAATGGCCCTCGTCCACCAGGATCCGGTGCTCCTCGGCTGGGGCCTCGCGGCGAACTCGCGAATGGCGCCCAGATCGTCGCGCAGCTCGCGGACGGGCAGGGACGCGCCGATCCGCATCGTCATGCGCGGGGGTCCTCACGGCTCTCGGGTCTTGGGTTGCAGGGAGTCGTGATAGCGAATCGGCTACAGGCAAGCCGCCGCGTGGTGCCGCCAGGCCGCAACGAGCCAGTCCGCCGCCCGCTCTTCCATCTTGGGGCTGCGGCGCTCCGCCACCGGCGTCTCGACGAGGATCGCCGTGAGCGGGTGCACGCCTCCCACTGCCTGCTGCAGCGAGCTCGTGATCGCGCGCACGAACGGGTAGCGCACCGGCTCGTTCGCGTAGATGAACAGGTAGGCGGCCATCCGGGGAGGCGCCTGGGCGCCGTCCCGCACCACGTGGATCGGAAGCGTGACGTCGCCCACCGTCCGGAGCACGATCTCCTTCTCTTCGGGCTCCATCTCGTGCTTCATGAGCTTCGCCGGGTTCGAGTACAGGCCCGGGGCATCGAAGGAGCGGACGTACTGGAACTCCAACGCGCGGTGCGGTCCCAACGGCACCCGCCCCTCGCTCCACTGGACGACGTCGCCGCCGAGCCGTTCGAGTCGCAGGCCGCGCGCCTCGGTCCCCGCGATGTCGCCGGTGTCGAGGAGCGCCGCCGGATCGCGACAGGTCTCCGCGCGCCGTGGCTCGAGCTCGTTCCATCCGATCGGGAGCAGCGCAGCCGCGAGGATCGCGAGCAGCGCCAGCCCATGGTTGCCGGAGATCGTCACGAGGGCTCGCCTCCCGGCTCGGCGACCGTCGTGCGGTGTCGGCCCCGCACGAGGCTGGACAGGCCGAACTGGCTGACGAGCACCAGCGCGAAAGTGGCGACGCCCGACCCGACGTGGAGCGGGCTGTCCACCACCCAGTTGCCCCACCAGACGGTCAGCAGCACCAGGACCGTGACCCGCAGGACGTTGGCGGCGATGGCCAGCGGAATGGACGCCGCCAGCAGGATGAGCCGTTCGCGATGGCTTCCCGCATAGGCCGACAGGACCATCGCGACGGCGACCGACGCGTAGGCGGTGGCGAAGCCGCTGCAGGCGTTCGCCACCACGAACACGTTCTCGGGCATGTGGAGCACTGTCAGGTCCAGGTGCACCGGATACCCGAAGAAGCGGATGATCGGCTCGACACCCTGGGCTGTGATGGTCCGGAGCGCCAGGTCGCTCGCGAACGTTCGCGGCACGGGGATCATGAGCAGCGACACCACGAAGGGAACGGCGAGGGTGCGGGTTCGCCGGGTCCCGAGGGTGACCATGCTCAAGCCGGGCAGGAGCACGAAGAGGCCGAGGAGCGAGAGATATCGGGTCCCCACCGCCGAGTCGATGACGGCGAGGGCGAGCCCCGCGACCACCAGCACGAGCCCCTTCGCCGAGCTCTCCTCTCGCTCCGGGTGCGGATCCTTCTGGAGGGCCTGCCAGGCGAGGTACGCGGCGATCGGCGGGACGAAGATCCCGTGTTCATTGCTCCAGAGGCTTCCGGTCCAGTTCTGATACAGCCACGGGAAGATCGGCACGAAGACCGCGACCGTGCCGAGCAGCGCGAGCACGATCGTGAGCGGCAGCCGGCTCACGTCCGCCTGGACTTCCGCTGCGGGCCCCGGTTCCTGGGATCGCCGCCACACGAAGTAGGCCGCGGCCGCGGCGACCCCGATCACCAGCGAGGGCAGCAGGTGGGTCGAGGTCAGCGGGCTCGCGCCGAGAGCGCCGCCGATGACGGCAGCGACGACGAGGTCCTGGATCGTTCGGCGGTTCACGGCGTCGACGCCGTGCCTCCTGGTTGCTTCGGGCGGGCCGGTCATCGGCTCTCCACGTACCATCGGGCATTCCCGATACGACATTGAGGCCCGGCGGGTTTCCGCGGCAGCCCTCGATGATCGCCCGGCCCGGGAACCTCCACAACCGAGCCGGGCGAGCACAGCGCGAGCGCCGCCCTCACGGCTCCCCCCTGGCCCGCTCGGCCGCGCCCCAGAGCTCGAAGCGCTCTTCCAGCGGCGAGAACGAACGGAACAGCCACAGGGATGCGAGCAGCGCGTGGTTGTACTTCTCCCAGGCCTCGAAGGAGACCATCATCATGAGCGCGCAGGCCAGCAGCAGCCACGAGATGACGTCGATGCGGGCGAAGCGCATGAGGGCCAGCCAGGCCAGGACCGAGGCGCCCACCAGGCGGATCGCGTCTCGCAGCGTTTCGCCGAGCGGGCTCAGGAGAAAGACCGCCGCTCGGTTGATCGGACCCATCTCGCGGCTCGGGTCGAAGGGCGACAGCAGGAGGTAGGCGACGAGGGTGCCCGCCAAGGCCAGGAGCGCCCGGCGCGACTGCAGCGCCTGCAGGAAGTGCCAGCGCCGAAAGAGCAGGGTCTCGAAGACCACGAAGTAGGTGCCGATCGTCGTCGCGAAGTAGAGGGCATAGCCGGGCTTCAGGTTCGCGATCGCGTTGTTGTGCCGGGGCCATTCCTGCGTCCCGGCCTGCGGGCCCAGCCCGCCGAAGAACAGGAACCAGCCGCCGAGGGACGCGACGGAGAGCGCGACCGGCAACAGCCGTCGCCAGGGCCAGGCGCGAGCGCGCTGCACCAACAGCGGCGTCACCTCCGCCGCCAACAACGCGGCCGGGTAGGCGACCATGTACTGACGGGTCGCGATGCCCGCCGCGAAGGCCAGGGCGGCCCAGCCGGGCCGCCGATGGGCGTAGAGCCAGGAGCCCAGCATCACCGCGAGCGTCGCCGGCATGTCCGTGTACACGTGGATGGACAGCGGCAGGTAGTAGGGGAACAGCAGGAGGCCCACGACACAGAGCAGAGGCGCGCGTGATCCGCCGCGCCAGCGCAGGCCGACCAGGCCCAGGCCCGCCGCCGAGCAGGCGAGCGTGACGAGGCGGGCGCCGGCGACCCCCAGACCGAACCAGCGCTCGAAGACGCCCCAGAGCAGGAACGACAGGGGCGTCATCGGCTCCTTGTAGTTCTGGAGCTCCACGAGGCCGGGGGGCCAGCGCTCGACGAACCAGACCGTCTGCTCCCAGAAGTAGACCTCGTCCTTGTGCATCGCGAAGTCGAGCCCGCCCTGGAACGCGACGGTTCCACCGAGAGCGAGCAGGACCAGCCCGAGCAGGAGCCAGGCGTCCACCCGAATCGCGTCGGGCTCTGCAACCGCCGCCGAATCGCCGCTCATGCTTCTTCGCCGATCCCGCGCGCTTGGTTGCTCCAGCCTCCCCCGTTCGCTTTCCTGTCGGTCGTTCCAGGAAGGGAGACGTGGTGAGCCCGACGACGAAGCGGCTGGGATGGCCGCCTGCTGGGGACCTGGCGGAGGGCCGCGTCGCCGACCTCTACAGCGATCACCATCTGGGCGGCCTCACGCGCGTCGCGAGCCTGCTCGGCGCCAACGTGGAGGTAATCGGCGTCGACGGCCCGTGGCTGCTGCGCACCGACGGCTCCCGCCTGCTCGACTGCAACGCGAGCAACGGCGCCATCGCCTTCGGGCACGACCATCCCTCGATTCGCGCTGCGGCGCACCAGGCCGTCGACGAGTCGAGCCTCGGCTTCCCGGGCCTGCTTCCCTCGCCCGGTGTGGCAACGCTCTGTCACGACCTCGTCGCGATCGCGCCTCCCGGCCTCCAGCGCGCCGTGCTCTACAACACCGGCGCCGAGGCAATCGAGGGCGCCCTCGTGCTGTCCGCCCTCGCGCGTCCCGGCCGGCCCGTCTACGTGGGCTTCGAGGGGGGCTTCCACGGTAAGAGCGCCGCGGCACGGGCGGTCGGGGGCATTCCGAACGAGCGCCAGGGTTTCCCGCTCTGGGCCCAGGTGAAGACCCTCCCCTACGGCGATCTCGACGCCGCGACGAGCTTCCTCGAGAGAGAGGGGAAGCGCGTGGCGGCGGTGGTCGTCGAGCCGATCCAGTCCAACGCGGGCGTGCGGATCGCTCCGGACGGCTTCCTGCCCGGACTGCGCGAGGTGTGTCGCCAGACCGGCGCGCTGCTCGTGATCGACGAGGTCTCGACGGGCTTCGGCCGCACGGGCGCCATGTTCGCCTGCGAGCGGGAATCGGTCACACCGGACCTTCTGTGCGTGGCCAAGGCCCTGAGCGGCGGACTGGTGCCGATCGGTGCGGTGCTGGTCGACGAGGGCCTCGCCAAGGTGATGGCCAACCCCACGGTCGCCTCGCACTTCTCGACCACCTTCGCCGGCGGACGGCTCGCGACCCGGGTCGCCCTCGAGGTGATCCGCCTGCTGGTCGAGGAGTCGCTCCCGGAGCGGGCGGCGCGCCTGGGCCAGCAGCTCGAGCAGGGGCTCCTGGAGCTGAAGCAGCGCCATCCGCGTCTGCTCGTCGACGTGCGCGGGCGCGGGCTGCTGTGGGGCCTGGAGCTGGCCGACCCGGCGACCCTCACCGGCAAGCTGCTCCCTCGAGGGCTGGCGGACTTCGTCACGACCAAGGTGGGCGGAAGCGTGGCCCTCGCGTTCCAGCGCTACCTGGCCCAGCACCAGGGCGTCCTGGTCGCGCCGACCGCCGCCGACCGCCGGGTCGTGCGCGTCTTCCCGCCGCTCACCGCCGAGCCCGAAGCGATCGATGCGCTCCTCGCGGGCCTCGACGGGGCGTTGCGGGCCGGACTCCCGGCCTGGGTGAAGAACCTGGCCTGACGGCACGGTGCGTCCTACGACCCGCCGAGCAGGCTCAGTAGATTGCGGCGGGCGACGGCCATGATCGAGCCCTGCGGGTTCACCGTCGGTGCCGTCGGGAGCAGGCTGGCGTCGGCCACGTAGAGATCGTCGACGCCGTGCACCCGACCGTCGGAGTCGACGGCGCAGGCCTCCGACTCGCCCATCGGGCACGACGAAGACAGATGGATCGTCATCAGGTTGGTCCGACCCCGCTGCAGGGTGGCGAGACGGCGGGGCACGTCCTCGACCCGCTCGATGGGCGCGCCGAGCGACGTGCTGGGATAGAGCGCGTCCGCTCCGGCCGCGAACAGCAGCTCGCAGAGCCGCTGGGTCGCCTCGGCGAGATCCTGCAGGTCCTTCGGGGAGAGGCGGTAGAGCACCAGCGGATCCGAGAAGCCGGGCACGTTCCGCACCCATCCGCGCCCGCCGGAGGTGCGCGCCGAGTAGATCGCCATGTGCTGCCACTCGTCCCGGAGGCGATGGAAGTCGCCCTCGTACTGCAGCATCTCCATGGCCAGATGACTCGGACCGCTGGCCGCGCAGGTGAAGAAGAAGCGCGGCGCGAAGTGATCCACCGCCGAGGTGGGAACGCCCATGCTGCCGTCGTTGACGACGTCCGGGAAGCGGGCCGTCACCTTCAGCGTCGGCTGCATGGCCAGGGAGTTGCCGACGTTGCGGCGGATCCCACTGCGGCGCAGCAGGGCCGGCGTGTGGACGGCGCCGCAGGCGACGAAGACCTGCCGTGCGACGATCTCCACCGCGCGCCGGTCGGCTCCCCGGCCGTGGATGGCCAGGAGCCTCCAGCGCCCCGCCTCCCGCCGCAGGCGCAGGACGCGGGTGTCCGGCGCCAGCCGGGCGCCGTCGTCGAGGGCCCAGGCCAGGTAGGTGCGCGACATGGAGGCGCGCCGGGCCTCGCCGTCCTGGCTCACGCGATTGCCGTCGTGGAAGGAGGTCGGCGAATCGAGGGAGCGGAAGCCGAGGCGCGCCGCGCCATCCCGCATCCGCTGGCCCTGGAGCGAAGGAGTGGCCGCCTTCGCGACCCCCAGCTCCTTCTCGATCGACTCGTAGTGGGGAGCGAGGTCGTCGGGAAGCAGATTCTGGACGCGGAAGGACTCGGTCCACTCCTCGAGGACGGCGTCGGGCGTCCGGTAGATGAGACCGGCGTTGACCTCGCTCCCGCCACCGACACAGCGGCCTTCCGCGTAGGTGACGCTCGGGTTGCCGAAGGCGACCGTGACGCCGCGGTTGCGGTACTTCTCCTCCATCTCCTCGGAGGAGTAGGGGGCGACCGGCGCACGAATGGCGTCCGGGCCCTCCTCGAGGATCAGTACGTCGTGCCCCGCGCCGGCGAGGAGCGATGCCGCAACGGCCCCGCCGGGGCCTGAGCCCACGATCGCCGTATCGCATTGCATGCGCGCCTCGGGCCACGCCACGATGCGGGGATGGCGAGACTCCGAAGCTCCTCCGGCGGGCTGCTCAGGCCCCGGCATGCCCGTACCAGGAGTACACGGTCATGGTCTCGTAGAAGCGGATGAACTCGCGAACGATCGGCAGGCCCCGCCAGGCCGCGATCTGACGCCAGCGCGCCTCGTGGCCGGCCCGCCGGAAGGACGTGCCGGCGTGCAGCCAGCCCGTGGCGTCGAAGACCAGGGTGAGCAGGTAGAAGCCCCAGCGCACGTGGTCCGGCATGGCCCCGAGCTGCCCCAGGACGAAGCGCCGGACCTCCTCGCCACGCTCGGCGATCTGGGCCTCCGGTGCGGCGCATCGCCCCCGGATGACGGTGTCGCACAGGGCTGCGATCGTCTGCTCCGTCCTGCTGGCTGCCATTGCCCTCCCCGGAGGTCCGCTGAGGTCCGATTGCAGTCCTCCCCCGGGCGCACCCGAGCCGGGACCACCGTAAGGTAGGTAGCCTACCCGCTGAGCTGGTGTCATTCGGCACTCTTCGGCGGCGGGAACAGACCCCGACTCCCCGAGGGGACGCGAGCCGGCGAGCGGCTTCTAGGGCGAGGATCGGCGCCGTGGAGGAAGAGATCCACGACAAGCGCGGCGGGCAGCTCCGCGAGCGCGTCGGCCAGCTACGGCCGCTCCCCGATGCTGAGCGAACGCGAGCCCCTGGGAGGTCGAGGAAGGGGGGGCGAGCCGGCCGGGCTCCACGTTGCTGCGGGCCAGCGAGAAGGCGGGGCTCGTCCCTCGAGCGTTTCGGATGCGCGATTCGCGAGGCGGTCGCACCCCTGCTGCGGGGAGGGTCGCGTGCTCCCGCCGAGGAGTACTCGCCGCATGCTCTCGAGGTTCTACCGATGCAGCTGTTGTGGGGCGACCTCCACGTCCACAGCTCGTTCGGCTTCGATGCGAACTCGGCGGGCAATCTCCGCCTTGAGCCCGCGGCTGCTTGACGTTTCGCGCGCGGCGATGCCGTGGTCGCGAACAGCGGCATGACGGCACGGCTCGAGCAGCCGCTCGACTTCCTGGTCGTGCCTGATCACCCGGAGTAGTTGGGTCGTCTGCCTGCGGTGCGGTGCGACGACCCGGCGGCCCTCGCCGACCCGGACGCACTTCGACTTCGCGATGAACGGAAGGATCCGCTGGGAGGGGGGGGTCGGCATCGTCGCGACGCTGGGCGACCGCATCTCACCGCTTGGTGTTGTGTATCGACTCCGGTCGGGTCTTCGTTCGCTCGAGCTCATTCTTTCATATGGAAATCGACACTGTTCTTCAGGAGGAAATCGGCTTCTTTGTAGTCGGGGTAGAGCGCTTCCATTTCGGACATGGCCTCTGCTCTCGAACTAGCACTCGTGGTTACCCGATTGAAGTTGTCGATGTACCTGACCATGGTCGCGAACAGGCCAACATCAACATTGTCTGGGTCGCCGTGGCCTGGGTACACGGTCGGGCTGATGCTGGCATACCTGACTTGCAGTTCAACCAGTGCTTTCCGCCAATTCGCAATGTGTGCGTCAGTGACGCCGGAGCCGAACCAGAGGTGAACGTCGTGGTAGCCGAAGTCCGACGCGAACAGGCTGTTGATTTCTTCAACGTAGACGGTCGTCGGATGGTCCGATTCGGCGGGTGCATATGAAGTTTCGATCTTCAGGGTCCCGCCGCCCTCGAGTTCCAGGGTATCGCCGTCCAGCACGTTGATGTTGGCTTCATAGTCGAAACCACTCGGGTTCGTTCTGGATCTGGGTTTGAGGGCCGGTTCGGCGTCGAGCCAGCCAATGCCTTCCATGTATGTCGAGAAGGCGATGATGTCCTTCTTGATGTCTTCGGTCGGCACGACGATCTTGACCTCAGGGAACTCCTTCATCAGCCAGTTCATTCCGATGTAGTGATCGGGGTGACCGTGGCTGATCAGGATGTACTGGAGCGGCAAGTCCTTGGCGCGGATCACCTCGGCGAGCTTCTTCGCCTCGCTCGTCGCCCGCTGCACGTCCATGACGATCAGGGACTCACCGTTCGAGAAGATGTAGGAGTTCACCGTGGCCACCTCGCCGCGATAGATGTCCACTTCGATGGGCTGAGCCGCTCGTGCGTGTAGTTGGGCGAGAGAGAAAACGGCCACTACCGCCAGCACGACCCTTTTGAGTGTCCGCATGGTCTGATCCCTCCATTTCCGGGTTTCTTGACGCTTTCCGGACGACTCTAGACGGCGCGATTGCCCTGATCATCACTTGATTGCGTGAGTGATAATCCGGAAACTCCGGATAATGAGAATCGACGATGTCCTCCTGTTCGAACGGATCGCGGCGCTCAACTCGGTCTCCGCCGGTGGTGCCGCATGTGGCCTGTCCGCCACTGTGTCCAGTGACCGGCTGAAGCGGCTGGAAGCAGACCTTGGCTGCACCCTGCTGAATCGGACGACCCGCTCCATGTCCCTGACAGACCAGGGCTCGCGGTTCCTAGAACACGCGAAGGATCTGCTCGCCACATACGAGGCCACGCGCAATAGCGTGGGCAGGAGATCCGAAACGCCGACGGGGCTCTTGCGGGTGGCAGCGCCGTCGCTGTTCGGCAAGAAGTTTCTGCCCGCAGTCATCCGCTCCTTCCTGACGAACTACACAGAGACACGCCTGAATCTGAACTTGTCCGACGAGATCCTGAACTACACGGTTGAAGGCATCGATGTCGCCATTCGGATTGGCCGGCTGAAGGATTCGACGATGGTCGCACGCAAGCTAGCCGACAATCACCGAGTACTCTGTGCCTCCCCGTCCTACATTCGACGCAATGGCATGCCCTCGGATCCGTCGGAGCTCCACCGACACGATTGCATCATCTTCGTCGGCGAAGCCACCTGGCACATGAGCAAGGACTCGGAAGACGCGCGGGTCAGAGTATCCGGCAGGTTCGACACCAATAGCGCCGAAATGGCCACGCAGGCGACCCTCGACGGCTTGGGCATCGCGCTGCGATCGCTGTGGGATATCGCAGATGATTTGAAGGCGGGCAGGCTCGTCCGCGTCCTGCCCGACCACGAGGTGCCCACCCAGTTCTCCATCTACGCGATCTATCCACCGGGGCGCTTCGTATCCCCGACCGCCAAGGCGTTCGTAGAACTCGTTCACAGGAATCTGCCCACGCTGGAGCTTCAACCGGCATCGCAGTGAGGTCCGCCTGTCGATTCCCGCGGGCATGACCCAGGTATTCTCACGGGGTTGACCCATGGGTCCCGGGCCGGTGGATGAGGTAGCACGCTCCTTGTTTGGCGTCAGCGGACGCGGGTTCGGCGGCGGCTTCGGCGCTGGGGATTGGCGGGGGTGTGGGTCGGCATTTCGCCGGGGCGCTGTTGCTTGCGGTAGCTCTCGCCCTCGATGACGAGCTGGTAGGCGTTGTGGGCGAGGCGGTCGAGGGCGCTCTGGGCCAGGATGGGGTCGTCGAAGAGGGGGATCCATTCCTCGATGGCGCGGTTGCTGGTGACGATCGTCGAAGCGCGGCGGTGGCGTTCGAGGACGACCTCGTAGAGATCGCTCGACTGCTCGGCGGAGAGGCGCCGGAGGCCGAAGTCGTCGAGGACGAGGAGGTCCGGGGCGAGGAGGCGTCGGAAGACCTTCTCGGTCGAGAGGTCGGCTCGCGACTGGTGGAGCCAGTGGAACATGCGGTCGACGCGGAGGAAGAGGACGTGGTGCCCGGCCCGGCAGGCGGCGTGTCCCAGGGCGGAGGCCAGGAAGGTCTTGCCCACGCCCACGGGGCCGAGCAGGATGACGTCCTCGTGGCGCTCGAGGAAGCCGAGGGAGAAGAGGTCCTTCACGCGATCGCGATCGAAGGTGACGGGGGCATCCCAGTCGAAGGCCTCGAGGGTCTGCTCTTCCTCGAAGCCGGCGCGGGAAAGGCGCGTCTCGAGGTTCTTGTGGTCGCGGCGATCGACTTCGTCCTGAAGGACGAGCTCCAGGAGGTCGAGCTCAGGGAGCTTCGTCTTCCGGGTGTAGGCCACGCGATCGGGGAGCGTGGCCAGCATGCCCGAGAGCTTCAGGCGTTTGAGCAGGGTCTTGAGGGACGGGTTGATCTCGGTCGTCATGGGGGGTGGTCTCCTTGTCGGGGTTGTCGTTGGGGTGGGTGAAGTGCCCTTGCGGGCGCAGGAAACGGGGCGGCAGGAGCAGGAGCTGTCCGGGGGTGCTGGGGTCGCCGAGCGGCTGGATGCCTTCGGCCACGATGCGTTCGAGGCGCTTCGTGTTGATGAGGTCGAAGGCGAGGGCCCTGCGGCAGCCGGCGTCGACGCGCGGCAGGCCGTACTTGTGGCCGAGGCGAAGCAGCTTCTGGGCCTGGCGGAGCTTGGACCAGGGGAAGGGGCCGGCCAGGAGCTTCTCGGCGAAGCGCCCAATGTGAGGCCCCTGGTCGCGCGCCTGGCGGATCGCCGCTTCCGGGTCCCGCATGGCGTAGGGGGCACGCTCGGGCGGATAGTCGTGGTAGTCGGTGGAGCGGCAGCCAGGGTCCACGCGCTCGTGGGTCTTGATGCACTCGCCGTCGACGTACATGCGGATGAGCTTCGAGTCGCCGCGAACCCAGACGCGCTTGCCCACGTGGCGGGTGGGCACGGTGTAGAAGGCCTTTTGGAACTGGACGTGGTGGTCGGGGTGGACCTTCGCCTCGGCCCAGGTGGGCGGATCGAAGCGCGGGCGCACGAGGGGCTGCAGAGCCGGCTTCTCCGTGTTCTCGAAGACGGCCAGGGGCCTCTTGCGCGTCGTCCCGTGAGTGCGCTGGCCGGCGACCTCCAGGCACCAGCGCGCGGCCTCGCGCTGCACGTGGTCGCGTCCCAGCCACTGCTCGCCACGGAAGAAGCGCTCGCGCACGTACTGCACCTGGCGCTCGACGTGGGGCTTGCCCTTGGGATGCCGAGGCACGGCGGCATCGATGACGAAGCCGCGGTAGTGGGCGTACTCGGCGAAGGTGCGCTGGAAGATCGGCTCGTAGCGGTCGGCCTTCGTGACGGCCGCCTTCAGATTGTCCAGCACCACGCGCACCGGGACCCCGCCGAAGAACGCCCAGGCGTCCTCGAGCCCCTCGAGCAGATCGGGGAGCTTCTGGCCGTAGGTCACGTGGACGTACTGGTGGCGGCTATGGACGAGGGTGACGATCAGGGCATGAACGGTGCGGCGGCGCCCGGTCTCCGGATCCCAGACCATGCCGAGGCGGCCGAAGTCGACCTCGGCGAGCTCGCCGGGGGCCACCGCCGCCATGCGCACCGTCACCCGGCGCCGGTCTTGGAACCCGCAGTGGCGGACCGCGAAGCGGTGGAGCGAGCTGTAGGGGACGCGCACGCCCTCGCGCCCGAGCAGGTCGTAGACCTTCGTCAGCCGCAGTCCTCGGCCACCCGCCTCGGGCTGGAGCCACGCTCGGATCCGGTCGGCATGCGGCGCCAGCTGCGCCTCGCTCTCTCCCGCGTCGCGCTGCGTGGGCACAGGCCGCACCCGAGCCGCCACCCCTTGGGCCAGGGCCTCATCCGGCTCCCTCGGCCCCCTGGCGACCCAGCCCAGCTCCCCGGCGACTTGCACGTAGCGCCGGATCGTCTTGCGCGTGTGCCCCGTGGCCCGCGCCATCGCCACCTGGCTCTCGCCTCGGTGCGCCCGGCGGAGCACCTCCAGAATCTCCCACATGCCGACCTCGCGATACGCCATCTGCCTGCGCCTCCTCTGGCGCCGCAGAATGGCCTGGGTCGGCCACGGGACCGGCCTCCTCCTGAGCCCCCCCCATCTGGGGTGGGTCATGCTCGTGAGAAAACCGCGGTCAGGCCTGGGTCATGCCCGTGAGAAAAGGTGAGTCATGCCCGTGAGAAATGACACGCCCATTGCCGCCGGCCGCGCCTCCATCGCGCGACTTCAAAGCGGTGACGCGGACTGACCCCTGCTGGCAGTGCAGGGGAGTGCACCGGGGTGCAGAGAACGGTCGTCTGGAAGGCACCAGGTCCGCGGACGGCACTGGACGGCGCCTCCGAGGGAGAAGAAGTCCTGCCCACGTTCGCCGAGCCCTATGTGGTAGTGACGAACCCAGGCTTCATGGGCTGGTCGGTGGCGGAGACCATCAACCAGGCGGCCTGGATCTACGCCGCGAGGAGCTTCGCCGTCGGCCTCGACTTCTTCCTCGCAGCGTATCTGTGCAGCGCACCGATGCTCTTCATCCTGATCTTCGTTCGGTTCGTGACCGATCTCATCGACCTGCCCACGTTCTTGGTCTTCATCACTCGAATCCTGGACGCGTCATCGGGATCTTCGTCTTCCTCTACTACATCCCGGCTCTCGTAGCGCTGCGATTTCCGTGGGGCGAGATGAAGGGTGAGACGCGTCCTGGCCGGCATCGGGTTTCTGATGAATCAGCGGGTTTCCGCGGGCCCGAACGTACCGGTCGAATGGGACCAGGGTCCGGAGGCACCGAGTATGGACGGCGACCGCCCTCCCAACGCGATCTTGGTCCTCGCCGACGACCTCGGGTGGAACGATCTCACCTTCGGGGGTGGGGGCGTCGCCGGCGGGACCGTGCCGACCCCGAACATCGATTGCGGCCGAAGGTGACCTGCCCCGGGTCGATCCGGCGGTGCCGATCGAAGAGAGCGTCGCAGGAGAGTCCGCGAATGTCCTTGGCGAGACATCGCTGACACCTGATTCCGGAGACATGGTCTGATCTACGAGCGCGACAAAACCTGTGGCCTGGCCGGTCTCCAAGACCGACCCCGGCGCCCCTACCGCCACGCGAGCCAACTCCCGCACCAGATCGAGCGCGATCCTCGGGATCAAGAAGGAGCACACCTCCTGGTCGAAAAGGTTGCGTCTATGGTTTCTCCATGAAATAATTGCGTTGGTCAATCTTCACCGGGAGGCCCCATGTCCGACGACAGCGAGCGAACCGCAATCGTCCTGATCGACCACCAGGTCGGCACCATGGGTTGGGTGCGGACGACTTCGGTCGAGACGATGGAAAGAAACGCTGCGGCGCTTGCGGAGACCGCGGTAGCGCTTGGAGCGCCCGTGGTGCTCACCAGCAGCATGGAGAACGCGCCCCAAGGCCCCTTGTTCCCGAAGCTCGAAGAGATCGTCCCCGATGCGTTCGCAAAGCGGGTTCAACGTGCCGGTATCGTGAATGGCTGGGAGGATCCCGACTTCTCCGGCGCCGTTCGAGCGACTGACTGCAAGCGGCTCGTCATGGCTGGGGTTACGACCGACGTGTGCCTAGCACCGCCCGTCATCGGCGCCGTGCGCGAGGGCTACCGGGTCGACGCCGTCATAGACGCCTCGGGTTCCCCCACGCAGCTCGCAGAGGACCTGGCCCTCCGACGGATGGAACAAGCCGGTGCATCGCTTACCACCACGATCGCGGTTCTCTCGGAGCTCGCACGGGATTGGACCAGCCCCGCCGGCGACAAGCTGCTCCAACTCGTCACTGGCAAGCTCCTCCCCGCCGAGCTCGGTACAGCCTGAGGACTTCCCTTGGCGACGCGGTTCAGCCTCCACGACAGCACGGGGCACTGGTTGGCACGTCTCTTCTCCGCCATGCGTGCCGAGTTCGACGACGCTCTTCGTGCGAAGGGTGTGACGATGGCCGAGTGGGCAGTACTCGCCGCGGCACGAGACGGCGTGCGGCTCCCCTCTGAGGTGGCCGCCTACGCCGGCGTGAGCCGTGCTGTGGTGTCCCGCTCGCTCGAACGCCTCGAGGAGCGGGGTCTGATTACGCGGGAGCCCTCCCAGCGCGACCGCCGGGCGGTCATCATCGGTTTGACGCGAACGGGTTCCCGGGTGGCCGACGCACTCGTGGCGGAAAACGAGCGCATCAATGCCGCCTTCGCTTCGGGCCTCTCGGCAGCGGAGATGAAAGCGTTTCGTCGGACCGTCCAGCGAATGCTCGCGAACCGACCTCGAGAGGCCAACAAGGAGGATCCCCCGCATGCGCCTTGACAGCCTCATCGCTGGCATCGCCCATATCGGGGTCCGCGTGCATGACCTCCAGACGGCCCGCGCCTTCTACGAGGGCCTCGGCTTTCGCTTCGTTGCGGGTCCCGTAGGCCCGGAACCAGCCGCGATTCTCGAGCACCCCTCGGGCACGGTCGTCAACTTCATTCTCAACGCCAACTCCGGTACCTCGAAGAATGTGCTGATGGACCTCCCGGAGAAACACCCTGGCTACACGCACATCGCGCTCGCCGTTTCGGACCTACGCGCTGTGCAAGCCGAGTTGAGCGACCTCGGCGTGCGAATCACCGAGGGACCCATGAAACTCGGACCGGGGGTGCGCGCACTCTTCGTCCGCGACCCTGACGGCAACGTGATCGAGTTCAATCAGGCTCGCCAGCCTGCGGACGGCTAGTGCTTCGCGTCTAGGAGCACACCTCCTGGGGTGCCCCGAAGATCCGCGACGGGCGGATCCGCGACTTCCCGATGATCAAGCCGGCCGCCGTGAGCACGGTACATGCCGTGCTGGATCGCAACGGTCTCCCGAAGCTACGTAGGCGCCGCCGTCACAAGGCCAAGGGCACGGAGCTCAAGGCGGCCCTCGGTCTCGGAGCCCTCGATCTGGTGGCTCACGCCGGTTCACGGCGTCTTCCGCCACGAGCGACCGCACCAGGCCCTGGGCGGGGCCGGCGACGTCTGTTCACCAAGCCCGCCCTGCCAAACCTGCCGAGGCAGGTGGGGTCTGCGGCGTATCGCGTCCGGATGATCTGAACCGAGCTGGAAGTGGGCTTCACGCTGCTTTGCCTCGCGGACGGTCTCGACGTATCCGGCTTCGAGAAGGTCGCGCGGAAGCGCGCCGTGCCACTCTCCCTCGTGCAGCTGCGGTGCAGCAATGCGCGCAAGGCGTACGAGCGCGATCTGATCCTGGTTCGCCCCGATCAGCACGTCTGCTGGCGAGGCAACGAATCGCCCTGGGATGCAGGTTCGGTTCTGGACCGCGTCCGAGGAGCTTGAGCAGGAATCCGGCTCGCAGCCGATCCGGCGCGACCCAGCTTCTGTGGCGCGCCGAGCACGGCTCGAACGTGCGACCCCATTTCGGCAGGCGGATCCGTGTATCCTGTGCGTGGACACTTGGGGAGATCGATCCATGAGCGACGACGTCGCCGACGTTCTCATCATCGGAGCCGGAGCATCCGGCGCGGCGGTCGCGTGGAGCCTGGCCGAGACGCGCATGCGCATCGTGTGCCTCGAGCAGGGGGACTGGGTCGACCCGTCGGCCTACCCAACGAACTCCGCCAACTGGGAGAGTCAGGCGTTCGGCTCCTGGAACATCGACCCGAACGTTCGCGGCCTCGAGACCGACTACCCGATCAACAACGACGACTCCGAATGCGTCGTCGTGAATTTCAACGGCGTCGGCGGGAGCACCATCCTGTACGGCGCCCACTTCCCGCGGCTCCACCCGTCCGACTTCAAGGTGAGGAGTCTCGACGGCGTCGCCGACGACTGGCCGATCGACTACGCCACACTCGAGCCCTACTTCGCCGAGAACGATCGCATGATGGGCGTCTCGGGCATCGCGGGCGATCCCATGTACCCGCCGAAGGATCCTCCGTTGCCGCCGATCGCGATGGGCCTCGTCGGCGAAACGATGGCGCGGGGCTACAACAAGCTCGGCTGGCACTGGTGGCCCTCGGACAGCGCGATCATCTCCGAGCCCTACGGAGACCGCGATCGATGCCGCTACCTCGGCCCCTGCCTCAGCGGCTGCTCTCAGGGCGGCAAGTCGAGCGCCGACATCACCTACTGGCCGAAGGCGGTGCAGCGCGGCGTCGATCTGCGCACCCGGTGTCGCGTGCGCGAGATCACCCTCGACGAGCGGGGCTTCGCGGATGGCGTCATCTACTACGACGAAGAGGGCAAGGAGTGCCGCCAGCGTGCCGAGATCGTGATCCTGGCGTGCAACGGCGTCGGCACCCCTCGCATCCTGCTGAACTCGAAGTCGAGCCGGTTTCCGGATGGTCTCGGGAACCGGAGCGGCTTGGTCGGCAAGAACCTGATGTTCCACGTCTTCGGCTACGTGCAGGGGTTGTTCGAGGAGCGCCTCGACAGCCACAAGGGACCGATGGCCTGCTGCATCCTGAGCAAGCAGTTCTACGAGACCGACGCCTCGCGCGGCTTTCTTCGCGGGTACAACATGCAGATCGTCCGCGGCTCGGGCCCGCTCGGAACGGCCATGCAGGGCTTCGCCACGGGGACCATCCCGTGGGGCAAGGGCCATCACGAGGCCTTCGCGAAGCATTTCGACCACGTCGCCTCCATCGGCATCGTCGGCGAGGACCTGCCGGAGGAGCACAACCGGGTGACGCTCGACCCCAAGCTTGTCGACTCCCACGGCATCCCAGCGCCGAAGATCACGTACAAGTACAGCGAGAACAGCCTGAGGCTCATGCAGCACGGGCTCGAGCGGGGCGAGGAGGTGATGCGCGCCGCCGGTGCCAAGGACGTCATGAGCACGGGGCCCATGCGACCCACCGGCTGGCACCTGATGGGCACGGCCCGCATGGGCGACGACCCGGAGACCTCCGTCGTGAATAGCTGGGGGCGCAGCCACGACGTGAAGAATCTGTTCGTCGTCGACGGCAGCATCTTCGTCACCTCGGGCGGTGTGAACTGCGCGAGCACGATCCAGGCGTGCGCGCTCTACATCGCCGACTCGATCAAGAAGAACCTCACCAACCTCTTCGACTGAAGCCGGAGCCAGCGTGTCCAACCCCGTACTGACCGACACCCAGCGAGTCGCACTCCCTGCGCTGCTCGATACGATCGTCCCCGCGAGCGACGACGGCGAGATGCCGAGCGGGTCCGAAACGGCCTTCGACGCCTATCTCGTCACGCAGGGACAGGGCTCCGTCCCCATCCTCCAGGCCGTGCTGGACCAGCTCGGTGCCGGCTTCACGGATCTCTCGCCGGAGGAGCGTCACGCCCGCCTGACCGAGCTGCAGAACGAGCAGCTCGCGCTCTTCTCTGGCCTGCTGGCGTGCGTGTACGACTGCTACTACCAGGACGACCGCGTTCGCGAGAGGATCGACATGGTTCGCGGCCCGGTGTTCCCACAAGGGAACGAGGTCGCCCAGGCCGACCTGTCGCTGCTCGATCCCGTCATCGAGAACGCGGACGCCTTCCGCTATCGCGCTCCGACCGGCTGAACGTCGACTCTGCAGGGGGCTGCCATAGCGTGCATTGAGGTGTCGTTTCAACGGCACCGGGCGCGTTCTCAATTCACCCGTTCGAATCGCCGGTCAGGGACGAGCCAAGCCAACGCGACCACGACATGGACCATGAACGCGAGAACCGGCGCGAGAAACGAGGCCCCGACGCCAAGCACATGGGCTCCCACAGATGCTGCACCTTTCCTAGACGAAGCTCAACGCGTAGCTGCCAAGAGCCGGCAACACGGGCAGAAGTGCGGCGGGGGTTGGCTCGTGAGGTACTTTCAGTTCCAGCACCATGATCGCACCCCATCGCTGAAGGCCTCGAGGCGATTCGTACTCACGAGTCCTGGACCTCCGGCAAGCCGCCCCAGGCGCGAAGGATCGTCCCCGTCATCGTTCCGTTGATCGCCTCGATGTAGAATGCAGCGGTCTGCTCCGCAGTGACGAGGCCCTCTCTCTCTCGTCCGGGCTCAACCACCGGAGCAGGAGACACGACGTTGAGACGGATACCCCGAGGCAGAAGCGGCGCGGTGTTTGAAACGAAGGTGTCCACAGCGGCATTGAGGGGACCCGTTCCGATGCTGTTCGGGTTCGCGTAGTGCGAGAGAAACCCGCTGGTCAGCACGAAGACCCCATCGTCTCGGATTGTTGTCGTTCCCGAACGAACCAGTCGCACTTGGGCGAGGAACTTTCGCTCGAACCCGTAGCGGAAGTCGTCGTCTTCCAGGGTCTCATACGGGCCGAAGGTGCTGTCCGATCCAGCAGCGGCAACCAAGGCGTCGAAATCACCCAAGGCCTGGAGCATCTCGGCCACCGACTCGGGGTTGGTGTAGTCGCACCGGATGTCCCCGCTCCTCGAGCCGATTCGCACAACGTCATGCCGGCCCGAGAGCTGGTTGTCGACGGCACGTCCGATCTTTCCTGATGCTCCAACGATCGCAATCTTCACGGCCTACTCCGCCTCTGTTTCTGGGAACCTGTTGCCATCGGCTGCGACGACGCGAGTCATTCGGGATCACTCGGCTCGCTGGTCGGCAGCGCGCCTCTAGTCGCTGCCAATCTGTCGATTCCAGTCAGCGTTGTCCCAGAAGAGGTATTCCTCTGCGATGCGACCCTCCTCCCAGCGCGCAATCGTCGCAATCTTGATGCGGACTGGTTTCCCCGTGGGCTCACGAACCGTCCCGTCGGGAAGCGTGAGGGGCTTGATCCATCTCCCCTCCGAGATGCTGATTCCGGCGGTCCACTCGCCGAATCCAAAGCCGACGATGTGCTCGGAGACCTTGAAGTCGAACGTGTCGAAGAGGAACTGAAGCTCTTTGCTGTGAGGCTCGTAGGGTGAGGTCTTCGTCCCGTCAGCGTTGTGGACGATGACGTTGTCCGCATGAATCTCGGAGATTCGTTTCAGATCTCGGCTGTTGAAGGCCTCGAGGTCGAGCTCGTCGAAGGTTCTGAGATGCGCGGCGGTCTGAGCCCGCTCCGCGTTGTGGGCGTCGACCTGAGCCTGAAGCGCGGCCACCTTGGCTCTGAGTTCGCTGATCTCGCTATCCGCGGCTGCGGGGCTGCAGGCAAGCGCCAAGATCGCGGTCGCAGCGAGGATGGTGGTTCGCATGATGGTCTCCCTTTGGTTGTTGGATTCCCCGAGCACGCCGAACAACCTATGATGTGCTCAATATCGGCACAATGGGACTATTGTAGTTTCACTATCCCGAATTCTGGAACAATGAGATGGACGTTCTCAAAGGAATGACGGTCTTCGTGGCCGTGGCGAAGCAGGGGAGTTTTGCGGCAGCCGCTCGCGAGCTGCAGCTATCTCGATCCGCGGTCAGCCGGCTCGTCCTCGACCTCGAGGAGTGGCTCGGGGCACCGCTGTTCAACCGGACGACACGCGCCCTGTCCCTAACGGATGCTGGGCGTACGCATCTCGAGCGCTGCGAACTCCTGGTGGCCGAAGCCGATGACATTAGGAAACACGCAACCGAGCAACGCTCCGAAGCGCAAGGCCCACTCCGAATCACCGCGCCGCTGTTCGTCGCCCGGTATTTCCTGCAAGACTTACTTCCCGCATATCTGAAGATGTTTCCAAAGGTCGAGCTTGACCTGGTCGCCGTCGACAGAATGGTCGACATCATCGCCGAGGGTTTCGACATCGCGATCCGGGCCGGGGTTGTTCCGGACTCGTCGCTCATTTCAAGGCGCCTGATGGATGCGCGCCTCCTCCTCGTGGCATCACCGGACTACCTGAAGCGATGGGGAAGACCTGAGTCCCCGACCGACCTCGCCAACCACAACTGCATCGTCGACACCGTCGCTGGGTACGCCAACCGCTGGCCCGTCGGAGGTGCGAAGTCGACGAAATCCGTGCCCGTTCATGGGAACGTGAAGGTCAATAGCGGTGAGATCGCGCGGAACCTTGCGCTCGCGGACGTCGGTATCACGCTCCTCCCAGAGTTCATGGTTGCCGCCGAAGTCCGAGAAGGCCGCTTGGTCTCCTTGCTCGACGATCTCGTTCGATTCGAGGGAGCTCTGTTCGCCCTATATCCTCACCGCCGGAGTCAGTCGCCGAGCGTCCGGACCTTCATTGACCACGCGGTGGCCCACGTGACCCAGCTCGAGCGCCGCCGCGGTGAGATCGGAACTAGCGAGTCCACGTAGGGCGCCGATTCGAACCGAGGAGACCACTGCACGCTCACTTCGATGCGGGGCGACGTGGTGCCTGTCGAGGGACGTCATCTCTTGCGCGCTAAGAGGACGGCTAGTTTTGCGCACCCCCCTGGGTTGATGTTCGGTTCTTCCTTCTTCTCTTCCGCTCTCCGAAGGAGAGCACGGCCGTCAGGCCGCCCTCTGGGGCCTCAACGCTGGGCGCTTTGCCCCGCGGCCTGCTCGAGCTCGCGGAGCCGGTAGCTCCGCCCCGAGATGTTGAGCACCTGGCTGTGGTGGAGGAGGCGATCGAGGATGGCGGTGGCCAGCACCTCGTCGCCCGCCAGCACCTCGGGCCAGTCGGCGATGCCCTTGTTCGTGGTGATCAGGATCGAGCCCCTCCCATAGCGGTAGGAGACGAGCCGGAAGAAGAGGCTCGCCTCCTGGCGCGTCATGGGCTCGAAGCCGACCTCGTCGATGACGAGGAGCGCCACGTTCATGTGCTTGCGCCGCCGCAGCCGTTGCGGGCTGATCTCGGCGTCGCGCTTGAGGGCCGCCAGCAGGTCCTCGAGGCGATGGAAGGCCACGGAGAAGCCGTTCTCCACGGCCCGCACCCCCAGGGCCACCGCCAGGTGGGTCTTGCCCACTCCCGGCGGACCCTGGATCAGCAGACTCTCCTTGGCCCGGATCCACGCGCAGGTGCCCAGCGTCTCGATCCGGCTCCGCTCCACACTCGGCTGGAAGGCGAAGTCGAAGTTGCCGAGGGTCTGCCCCGTGGGAAGGCCCGAGAGACGGAGCGAGGTCTTCATCCTCCGCTCCTCGCGGTGCTGCAGCTCGGCCTCGAGCAGCAGGTCGAGGAAGCGGTGGGGCACGAGGTCGTCCTTGGTCGCTCGGGCCAGCTCCTCGCCGATGTGCTCGGCCGCGTGATGGAGGCCGAGGCGCACGAGCCGCTCGCGGGTCGGGTCGAGATCCACCTTGCCGCCCTTCTTGGGCACCGGGTTTCCCGCCGTCATCGCGCCACCTCCGCCAGATCGGCATAGAGGTCGATCGGCCGCTGCTCCGGCTCCATCGCCCACAGCTCCTGGAGGCGTCGACCCATGCGCCCGAGCGGTACGGGCGCCTCCACCCCCTCCGTGCTCGGCCCCTCGTAGTGGCTCGGGTCCAGCAGCAGGCGGCTTCGCGTGTGGCGCGGGTGCGCGGCCACCACCGAGCCCTCGGCCCAGACCTGCACCTGCCGGGCGCAGCCGCGCACCTCGACGCTCTGCTCGACGAAGCGGAAGGGGACGCTGTAGGTACGCCCCTCGAAGCGCACCGTGGCGTCGCGCCCGACACGTCGCATCACGGCCAGGTCGAAGGGCTCGGGAAGCCGCTCGGGCAGGGCCCCGAGATGGGGCTTCTCCGCCTCCCACGCCTGGAAGACCGTCGTGCCCGTCGCCGGGCACTGCCGCCGGTGGCTCGAGCGCGCCACCTGGCCGTCCGTCCACGCTTGCAGCGACTCCAGGCTCTCGTGCTCCCGCCGACGCGGATCGAAGCCCCGCCGGTGCCCCAGGATCCGACGCTCCACCTTCCCCTTCTCCTGCGGCTGGCGGGGACGGGTGGCGTCCACGTGGAAGCGAAGGGCCCCGGCATAGCTCGCGTAAGCCGGGTTCACCGTCCCCCATGGCCCCGCCCCCTTCGCCACCGCTGTCTTCACGTTGTCGACCCGCAGCACCGCCGGCACCCCGCCCAGCCGCTCGAAGGCCCGGTTGTGCACGTCCAGCCACGCCAGCGTGTCCGCCCGCTCCGACCACACCACCGCTTCTCGCCGCGAGTGCGAGAGCACCAGGTGGAAGGCATGCAGGTCCACCTCCTGGCCCCCGATCCGCACGCCCGGAAACTCGCCCCAGTCCACCTGACCCTGCGCCCCGGGCGGTGTCTCCACCCGACGCCGGCTCCGCACCTTCGGTCTCGGGAACCGGGCCCGCACGTACCGCTGCACGCTCTTGGAGCTCCCCGTGTACCCGTGCTCCTCCACCAGGAACTCGTGAAGCTCCTGCAGGTTCACGCCACGGCCTCCCGAGCTCGCCTCCAGCCACTCCGCGATCACCTCGTGGACCGCCTCGGCCAGGAAGGGCTTCCCGCTCCGGCCGTCTCGCGCCCCCTCCGCCAGCCGCTTCAGCCGGTAGCGCACCGCGCTCTCCCGGATCCCCAGCTGGCGGGCGATCTCCCGGTTCGAGCACCCCCGCTCGTGCAGCACTTCGATCGTCATCACTTCCTCCTGCCTCAGTCGCCGCTGCCCCACGCCCCCCTCCCTCACGGGGAACGTGCCGCGCAGCGGCTCAACAGGAGGTGCGCAAATCTACGTGTCCTCTTAGCCCTCGAATATCACGTCCTGCGACAAAAGATGAGCGACGGTCCCATACTCGAGCGAGATGTAGAGCACACCCTCGTCGAGAGACTGCGGGATCTCGGTCACGAACGCATGCGAGATCTGCTCTACTCGCACTCCTCGTCCTCGCTGACCAGGAGATTCACGTCGAGCGTATACGTCGTCGAGTGTTCGCGTTCCAGGTCTCGGTAGAACCCGAGGAGCTTCTTCCAGCGAATCACCGCCATCGCTGCGTTCAGGGCGTTCAGCTCGGCGATCTGGATGTTGCTTCGGTAGGCGTCATCCTCGACTGCAGCATCCAACGAGACCCGCTTTCGGAAGTGCTCTCGTTTTGCTGGCGTGCTCGTCGTCGTGCGGACGACACCTCCCAGCTGGCCTTCATCGAGCTCGAGGCCAATGCCGACGTCGACGAAGGCGATTTCCTGGTCCTCGAGGTAGGCCACGATCGGTGCCTTTGCAGCGCCATCGTCGATACAGAGGAAGACGAAGTCCACACCTGCCAGCTCACCCACGTTCGACTGATCGAGCGCGATCTCGTGGGGCACTATGCGACGGTGCATGCTCGAGTAGAGGCGGTGATGGTGCGTCACCTTGGCCGGGCCCTCCCGCAGGGTCTCTAGCGATGGAGCACCTGGCGCTCGGAATGCGTTGTGGGTGAAAAAGCGGTCGGGATCGAAAATGTGAATCTCCCTAACCGGGGTCTTCGCCGCGAAGTCGAGTACGTACGCCCCGCTCCCGCCGACGCCGACGATGGCGATCCGCTGCCGCTCCAGCTTGCTCGTCACCTCGACGATCCCAGCCCGGGCGGACGCCGTTTCGGGGTAGCGAAACGGCGACTCCGCGGGGGCCTCGCTCGGACGGAACGTCTTGGGTGTGGCCGTTCGGTCGAGTGAGGCGGCCGGGCCCGAGAGGATGGTTGCATAGGTATCGAACTTCGCGAAGTAGTCCGGGTACCCGCCCGGAGGCTTGTTGGAGAAAGAGTGTCTCGCAACCAAGTCGTCGGCGATCGTCGTGCTTGCCCGACCGTGCTCGATCCCGGTGATCGGCTTGCCGGAGGCATGACACGGATGATGCTCTCCCGTGAACATCATCACGTGCGTGCTCGGTCTACCTGTTCGATCTCCGCTAAGTGTGAGCTCTGAGACGAGGGCGCCGCGTGCGACTGTCCGGTCCCGGGTCACGTACGGCACGTTGTCGACAACGATGTGGCCCGATCGGATCGAGACCTCATAGCCCTCGTCAACGAGGCGCTGCAGATCAGGGCTAAGACTTATCAGTGCGTGTGACATTGAAGATCATTCCGTCCTTGACCTTCACAGCCTCGCCCTCCACGAGCGTCCCTTCGCGCTTGCCACCCGGGCCGCGCTTGAAGGTGACGGTGAAGCAGATGAAGCCGCCCTGGGTCTGCCCCGGGAAGGCGATGTCGACGACCTCGGCGAACGTCAGCTCCTCCTTCTTGGGCAGCTGGTGACGCCGTCCGTTGACGATGATGGTCACGGTCTTCTCGCAGTCGCTGTGCTTGTTCATTTCCGGCTCTCCTTTATGATCCTGCGCTCCATGAGCGCGTGCATGCGTGTCAGCGTGCATGCGGACACTTTAGCGAAGAAAGGACGCGGCCGCCTAGAGACGAGCCTGCCCCCGGGGGGAGGCGCATGCCAGGCCCTGGAGTCGGATGCTTGCGGCCTGCTTTGACACTGTGAAGCGCCGCGCGACCTCTTCGACCAGCTTCTTGAGCCCCTCCGAATCCGGCTCGAGGGGCAGGGACAAGGTGAGCCGCTCGGACTCTTGCTCGACCACGGTCAGCATTGTGGGCTTCGGCATCAGCAAGGAGCCGATCGCCTTGTTCGCCTGGACCTCCCGCCAGTCGCTGCCGCCGCTGTAGCCGACGTCGCGCTTCAGGCACCGCATCAGCTGGGGTGTGTTCGGGCGGTGCCCCGTCTCCGAGCTGTTGAACAAGCCGCGCTGCATCTCATCGAGCTCGTAGAGAATGCGGTGCAGCAGCGCGTGGCCGATCTCGTGTGCCACGGTCGCGCGCCACCGTCCTTTCGTTCCGCCGGTAGCGTCGTCGGCATCGAAGGCCCCCGTAAGATCGCGGTTGATCTCGATGCGCGGCGGCTTGCCAGAGCAGAAGTGGGTCACGCCGAGCACGTCGGGATCGAGATCCGCGTGCTGGTCAAAGGGGAAGCGCAGATGGCGTTCGATCAGCCGCTCCAGATCGACCGTCACGTCGTTGGAGTTGGGGTCCGGCATGAGGCTCGCCTTGTCGAGCTCATCGACCATGATCTGGTCGATCTCGGAGGGCTCGTACCAGAGCTTCCGCTCCCTGCCGGGGGCTCTGTACTCTCTCATTTCGACTTCTTCTCTCTATCCCTCGCGAGCTGTTCGACTTTCTTCTCGAGCTTTCCGAGCTCTTCTGGTGACAACTTGCTCTCGGAGACCTTGCGAAACAGAGTTACGGCCTGCGGGACGTTTTCCACGTACTTCTCGGTTACCTCGTAGACCTTGCCTGCTTGCACCATTAGATCATCGAAATCGAGGCGTAGGTGCTTCGCCAAGGAGCGGAGCAACTCCTCAGATGGCACGCGGCGATCGTTTTCGATGTCACTTAGGTGTGTCGGAGAGATGCTGAGCAACTTGGCCAGCTCCCGTAGACCGTAGTCGGTCGTCTCGACGCGCGCGGTGTGTAGGCGAGCGCCTAAACTTGCTTTCGGCACTGGGACCTCTTTCGTTCGCTTGTCAGCGTACAGGTGCTCGCTCAGGGTTGCAACGAACGGGCCTGGGGGCCCCAGTTCGGCTGGGCAATCTCAGCCGCAACTTCGGCGAGGCCGCCGCGACCACTGGTCTCCCCTGGGGGAATCGAGTGAGTTACGTATCCTTACGTGGCTTTGGCCTACACCAAGCGAATAGTCTGTTTGGCGAAATCGAAGAAGCTGGGCGCCACTTGCGTCGCGGGGCTTGAGTGGAACGGAACTGCTCGAGGCGAGTGGATCCGGCCGGTGGGAGACCGGCCTTCCGAGGCGATCGTGGACGAGGAGATGGACTTCGAGGGTGGCGGGCAGGCTTCGCTCCTCGACGTCGTCGAGATCGACTTCCTTGAACATCGGCCGCACGCTTGCCAGACCGAGAATCACCTGATCACCGACGATCATTGGTGGAGAAAGGTGGGTGAGCTGAGCCCGCGGAAGCTACGGCGACTCGCCGACCAGCCGCCAGACCTCTGGGGAACGGACAACCACGGCTATATCCGGGATCGAATTCCAATCGCGGAAGCAGACGCTCTACCGTCATCGCTGCTGCTTGTTCGGCTCGAGTCGCCAAGCGTCGAGGTGCGACGATGGCCTGAGCGGACCACTGTGCGCGTGGACTTCGACTACAACGGCGTTCACTACAATATGGCGGTGACGGATCGGGCCTTCAAGAAGCGTTTCGTAGCAAAGGGTGCCGGTGACTACCCCCTCGCGACCGAGACGTATGCCTGTCTCTCATTGGGTGAACCGAACGACGGGTACCGCTTCAAGCTGGCGGCCGCCGTTTTCGAGTTGGACTAACGGCGATGCCGAGAGATTTGTTCACGATTGGCCACTCCTCGCACCCGTTGCCCACCTTCCTAGGGCTTCTGAAGGAACATGGCATTGAGGTGGTGTGTGATGTGCGCTCAAGTCCCTACAGCGGCCGAAATCCCCAATTCAATCGCGATGCGCTCCAGAAGGACTTGGCAGCACGGTTCGTGAAGTACGTATTTCTTGGCAATGAACTCGGAGCTCGCAGCGAAGACCCAAGCTGTTACGTCGATGGTCAGGCTCGCTACGAGCGAATCGCCAAGACGGCGATCTTCCAGTCGGGTCTCGAGAGAGTGCTCAAGGGTGTCGAGTCCTTCCGAGTCGCACTGATGTGCGCAGAGGCTGATCCGCTCACCTGTCACCGCACGATCTTGGTTTGCCGGGAGTTGAGAAACTCACGCCTCTCGATTGCGCATGTTCTCTCCAATGGAAAGCTCGAATCCCACGCAGACGCTGAAGACCGGTTGCTCCGCATGACCAAGCTTGAAAACGGCGACTTGTTCCGCGGGCGTTCTGAGCTTCTCGACGAGGCCTACGGTGTTCAGGGGAGAAAGATTGCCTATAGGCGTCCTACGGACGGGACGAGAGCCTCTCACCCGCGCTCCGAGGTGCTCCGGTGAAGGTGTTCTCGATCGGGTTCACGAAGACGACGGCAGAGAGGTTCTTCGGGCGGCTCGCCGATGCGGGTGTTCGTAGAGTGATTGACGTCAGGCTCAACAACAGGTCCCAGCTCGCGGGCTTCGCGAAGCGAGACGACCTCAAGTTCTTTCTGATGGCCTTGGGCGACATCCAGTACGTCCACGAACCGATGCTCGCTCCTACGCAGGACATCCTGGACGCGCTCAAGAAGCACAAGGGTCAATGGGAAGACTATGAGCGGGCGTTTCTTGCGCTGATGCGTGAGCGGCGGATTGAAGAGAAGCTAGAAGCGAGTCTATTCGACCGCGCGTGCCTTCTTTGCAGCGAGGACCAGCCGCACCACTGCCATCGCCGGCTCGTTCTTGAATACCTTGCTGAGGCGTGGCCTGAAGCCGACCTGGAAGTGCTCCACCTCTAGGTGCTCTTGTTCGGCACGCCGGCGCGGACCTTCTCTCCGTGCGCCAATCGGGACGCGGGTCTACCTCTGTTGGACGCATCAAGTGGGTGAGCCGAAGCTGCACCACTACGTGCCCCGCTTCTATCTTCGGCGGTTCGCTGATCCCTCGGGACGTCTGTGGCTATGGGACCGACATGAGGACCGCATCTTCGCCGCTAGTCCAAACAACGTCGCAGCAGAAAGGCACTTCTATCGTCTAACAGAATTGGTTCAGCAAGGTCTCGACCCGCTCACGATGGAGAAACAGTTCTCCGATCTCGAGGGCGAGGTTGCGCGAATCTCGAATCAGTGGTTGGACTGGCTGCGGCACATGGAGCCGAGAGAGAAGATCGAGATCCCCTCAGCGAATCGGGAAATCCTCTCGCTGTACATCGCCCTCGGTGATCACCTCAAAGCCGGCCATATGTGAACGTCTCAAAGCCGGCCATAGGTGACTGCCCAGGAGGTGTTCTTCTACCGCGCCGCGGGCTCCTTCTGCAAGGCCGTTCCCTTTCGTGTGCGCCAGCTCCGGGGTCCGCATTTGAGGATGTGTCCGTGGTGGAGGAGTCGATCGAGCATCGCGGTCACGGCCGCCGTGTCGCCGAGGAGGCGGCCCCAGTCGTCCACGGGCCGGTTCGAGGTGACGAGGGTGCTGGCGCGCTCGTAGCGGCGCATGATGAGCTCGAGGAGATCCTCGGCGGCCGTGGTGGGGAGCTTTCTCATGCCGAGGTCGTCGAGGAGGAGCAGCGGCACGCTGGCCATCTCGGTGAGGTAGCTCTTGCGCTCGCCGTCGAGCGTGGCATCGGCGAGCTCTTCGAGCAGCACGTGCACCTCGCGGTAGGCGGCGCGGTGGCCCTGGTGGATCGCAGCGAGGCCAATGGCCTGGGCCAGGTGGCTCTTGCCGCTGCCCGGCGGGCCAAGAAGGACCGCGTCCTCCGCGCGCGTGACGAAGCGTCCGGTGGCGAGCTCGAAGACGAGGGCGCGATCGATCTTCGGGTTGAAGGCGAAGTCGAAGCCGTCGAGGGTCTTGTGGGCATCGCGGAAGCGGGCCTGTTTGATGCGGCGCGCGAGCAGGCGATCCTGGCGCCGCTGGAGCTCGTCCTGGACCAGGGCGGAGAGGAGATCGATCGGGGGCCACTGGCTCTTCTGGGCCTCGAGCAGACGCATCTCCAGATGCTCGGCCATGCCCGAGAGGCGAAGCTTGCGGAGCGCCGGGTCGAGCTCGGTCATCTTCACGAGGGGTTGTCGCAGGACGTGATATTCGAGGGCTAAGAGGACACGTAGATTTGCGCACCTCCTGTTGAGCCGCTGCGCGGCACGTTCCCCGTGAGGGAGGGGGGCGTGGGGCAGCGGCGACTGAGGCAGGAGGAAGTGATGACGATCGAAGTGCTGCACGAGCGGGGGTGCTCGAACCGGGAGATCGCCCGCCAGCTGGGGATCCGGGAGAGCGCGGTGCGCTACCGGCTGAAGCGGCTGGCGGAGGGGGCGCGAGACGGCCGGAGCGGGAAGCCCTTCCTGGCCGAGGCGGTCCACGAGGTGATCGCGGAGTGGCTGGAGGCGAGCTCGGGAGGCCGTGGCGTGAACCTGCAGGAGCTTCACGAGTTCCTGGTGGAGGAGCACGGGTACACGGGGAGCTCCAAGAGCGTGCAGCGGTACGTGCGGGCCCGGTTCCCGAGACCGAAGGTGCGGAGCCGGCGTCGGGTGGAGACACCGCCCGGGGCGCAGGGTCAGGTGGACTGGGGCGAGTTTCCGGGCGTGCGGATCGGGGGCCAGGAGGTGGACCTGCATGCCTTCCACCTGGTGCTCTCGCACTCGCGGCGAGAAGCGGTGGTGTGGTCGGAGCGGGCGGACACGCTGGCGTGGCTGGACGTGCACAACCGGGCCTTCGAGCGGCTGGGCGGGGTGCCGGCGGTGCTGCGGGTCGACAACGTGAAGACAGCGGTGGCGAAGGGGGCGGGGCCATGGGGGACGGTGAACCCGGCTTACGCGAGCTATGCCGGGGCCCTTCGCTTCCACGTGGACGCCACCCGTCCCCGCCAGCCGCAGGAGAAGGGGAAGGTGGAGCGTCGGATCCTGGGGCACCGGCGGGGCTTCGATCCGCGTCGGCGGGAGCACGAGAGCCTGGAGTCGCTGCAAGCGTGGACGGACGGCCAGGTGGCGCGCTCGAGCCACCGGCGGCAGTGCCCGGCGACGGGCACGACGGTCTTCCAGGCGTGGGAGGCGGAGAAGCCCCATCTCGGGGCCCTGCCCGAGCGGCTTCCCGAGCCCTTCGACCTGGCCGTGATGCGACGTGTCGGGCGCGACGCCACGGTGCGCTTCGAGGGGCGTACCTACAGCGTCCCCTTCCGCTTCGTCGAGCAGAGCGTCGAGGTGCGCGGCTGCGCCCGGCAGGTGCAGGTCTGGGCCGAGGGCTCGGTGGTGGCCGCGCACCCGCGCCACACGCGAAGCCGCCTGCTGCTGGACCCGAGCCACTACGAGGGGCCGAGCACGGAGGGGGTGGAGGCGCCCGTACCGCTCGGGCGCATGGGTCGACGCCTCCAGGAGCTGTGGGCGATGGAGCCGGAGCAGCGGCCGATCGACCTCTATGCCGATCTGGCGGAGGTGGCGCGATGACGGCGGGAAACCCGGTGCCCAAGAAGGGCGGCAAGGTGGATCTCGACCCGACCCGCGAGCGGCTCGTGCGCCTCGGCCTCCATCACGCGGCCGAGCACATCGGCGAGGAGCTGGCCCGAGCGACCAAGGACGACCTCGTGCCCCACCGCTTCCTCGACCTGCTGCTCGAGGCCGAGCTGCAGCACCGCGAGGAGCGGAGGATGAAGACCTCGCTCCGTCTCTCGGGCCTTCCCACGGGGCAGACCCTCGGCAACTTCGACTTCGCCTTCCAGCCGAGTGTGGAGCGGAGCCGGATCGAGACGCTGGGCACCTGCGCGTGGATCCGGGCCAAGGAGAGTCTGCTGATCCAGGGTCCGCCGGGAGTGGGCAAGACCCACCTGGCGGTGGCCCTGGGGGTGCGGGCCGTGGAGAACGGCTTCTCCGTGGCCTTCCATCGCCTCGAGGACCTGCTGGCGGCCCTCAAGCGCGACGCCGAGATCAGCCCGCAACGGCTGCGGCGGCGCAAGCACATGAACGTGGCGCTCCTCGTCATCGACGAGGTCGGCTTCGAGCCCATGACGCGCCAGGAGGCGAGCCTCTTCTTCCGGCTCGTCTCCTACCGCTATGGGAGGGGCTCGATCCTGATCACCACGAACAAGGGCATCGCCGACTGGCCCGAGGTGCTGGCGGGCGACGAGGTGCTGGCCACCGCCATCCTCGATCGCCTCCTCCACCACAGCCAGGTGCTCAACATCTCGGGGCGGAGCTACCGGCTCCGCGAGCTCGAGCAGGCCGCGGGGCAAAGCGCCCAGCGTTGAGGCCCCAGAGGGCGGCCTGACGGCCGTGCTCTCCTTCGGAGAGCGGAAGAGAAGAAGGAAGAACCGAACATCAACCCAGGGGGGTGCGCAAAACTAGCCGTCCTCTTAGCGCGCAAGAGATGACGTCCCTCGACATCTTTGTTGCTGCGGGTGCGGCAACGAGGTCACTACGCCCCTAACGCCAGTCGACTGGAGCTTGATCTACGACGGGGAGACCGTTTCCCTCGATCCTTCGATCGGTAGCTGGGGGCTTGCGTGTCGATCTCACTACTGGATCACGCGGGGCCGCGTGCGATGGGCTCCCGCGTGGTCAGAGGAAGAGATCGCCGAGAATCGCGAACGAGACCGTGCTGAGAAGCGGCGGTTCTTCGGAGGTCGAGGCGGCTGGCTCAACCGAGACTCCTAGTCCGTGAAGGGAATCTCCCGGGCAGCTTGCCCGTAAGCCACTCGTCTTCACCAGAGCAGGCTGAGAGGGCGGCTAGCGGGCCTTCCCCAGAACGAAGTCCTGGAGCACGCGCCTCGATAGCTGATCAGCCTTGGCTTTGGTTAGCCCGGAGGAGGAAAGAGCGGTCACGCGTCGAAGGGCCTTCTTTGAAGCCCCCTTTCGGACGTCTACGCTCCACTTCCCGTCAGGCTGCAGTGATCGTGTCACGCGGTAGACCTTCTTGTTCCACCCACAGGTCCACTCAGTACCGTTCTGACGTGTCGTCTCGGACCAGTTCTTCTCGATCGCCACCTGCTCAAGCGCGTGACGCATCTGTTCAGCACTCTGGAAGCGCTTTTTCGGGTCGACGCCAATAGCCTTGTTGATGACCATACGGAGTGGCCGCGGAACGAAGTCCCGGTAGTAACTGCGATTCGGGAACTTCCCCTGAAGGGCGAGTGTCCGAGCCTGGAGCGGTGCGATTGCGGGAAGTAGCGAATCGCCGTTGACCAGGCGGTAGAGCGTAACTCCACACGCATAGATGTCGGTCAGTTCGTTGTAATCGTTCGGCCCTGCTACCTCCGGGGCAAGATGGAGCGTGTATGCATAGTCCTTTACACCGAGCGCCTTGAGGTTCAACCCGGTCGTGATCGCCAGGCCGAAGTCCGACAACTTGCCCTCGTTGGACTTACCCACGAGGATGTTGGCGGGCTTGATGTCACGATGAATGACACCCTTCGAGTGGGCGTACTCGAGGCCGCGAAGCACATCGATGATCATCCGCTTCGCCCTGGTCAGAGGGACGTACGAACCCTTCGCCTCGTCTTCCAGGCTCCCCTTGGGCAGGTACTCCATGGCCACGTACAGGCGACCATCACTCATCTTCCCGGTCTCGTGGACACGGACGATATTCGGGTGCTCGACTGACTTCAGCAGTTGGGCTTCGTGGAAGAAGTTCTGAGGATTGAGCACCTTGTCCGGCGGAATGAGCTTGAGAGCGCGTTCAGCGTCTAGTCCGGTATCGGTGACCAACCAGACTTCGCCGAAGTTCCCGGAGCCCAGTCGCTGACGAAAGTCGAAGCCCGCCGCCATCAGCCCAGTTCGCTCCACGCGGCCTGTAGCGCCTCCCGCTGCTTGTCGCTGAGGTCCGCGTACCCGGGGAAATGAGAGGTATCCAGTGTCGCCAGATAGCGGGCGCGGCCCTTCTTGCCCAAGTCCTTAGCGATTGTGCTCTTGACCTTCTTGAAAACGGCTGTCATGCCCTTCGACGCGGCAGCCAGCATCACGGCTGCTTCGTGCTCGACGCGGGTCTCGAACGTCGCGCCGCGAGTCCTACCTTCGAATCGCTTGATGACGACCTTGTCGATTGCGTGCTTCTCGAGCAGATCCGAGACTTCCTGATTCAGCCAGTGCAGGCTTTGCGCGGCCTTGAAGCCCTTGGGGAAGGGGAGGGTCTTGAGCTCCACCTGCTGGGGAGCGCCCTTCGTGCCATCGAGCACCGCGTACGCGAAGTCCTTGTTGCTGCACCGAACGCCAAGAATGGGCAACTTAACCTCCCCAAGGGAACGGCCCCGCCGAGCTGGAATGGCCGCGTCAGCGCGGGCCTCGTTCCTTGCTCGGCCGGTCAGGCGGCGAAGGGACTCGCGTTCTTACCTGACCATAGTCGCGCTGGATTACGGCCCTCCTCCTGCTTACCCCGTGCTTACCTGGCGATATCCCGAATCCCGTAAGTCCTGGCGCCCCGGGGAGGACTCGAACCCCCGACCCGCTGCTTAGAAGGCAGCCGCTCTATCCGACTGAGCTACCGGGGCACCGTCCGGAGAGGTTAGCGGGCGCCGCTGGCCAGGTAGGCCGCCGTCCGCGCCTCGGCATTCGCCCTCACGTTCATCGTGAAGAGCGCATAGTCGTACACGTGGTAGTCCCCGCCCCGGACCAGCACCTCCCAGCCCTTCCCTTCCGGTGCCGGATCGATCCGCAGCCAGCCGCCCTGGCAGCGGGCGCCGAGCATGCCGACCGTGAGGGGAGGCAGGGAGATCCGGTCGTTCTGGCGGAGCGGGAGCGCACCGAGGTGCGCACTCGCGGGGGCCGGCTCGCCGCCGCGGGTCCACGAGAGCGGGTTCGTGCACAGATTCGTCTGGCCCGCCTCCAGCTGGTTCGGGCCTGGGCGCGGCGTGGCCCCCGCCGCCATCGTGCGCCAACCGATTAGGCAGCCGGTATCGGTCGAGCCTTCGCAGGCAGGAAGGGACAGAGATGCACTGAGCTCCTGCTCCGGGACCCAGCCGCCGACGAGGTAGGCGGCAACGAGCCGCTCCCGCAGCGCCCTGCCCTCCTCGCCCGCGAAACGCGTGCGCAGCAGGGTCTGCGCGTGACGGGTGCCCTGGCTGTGGCTCGCCAGGATGAACGGGCGGCCGTCGTTCCACTCGGTGAGCCAGTGGTCGAAGGCGCGCTCCACGTCGGTGAAGGCGAGGGCGAGGCCCTTCTCCTTGTCGTCGGTGAAGTAGCCGCCGAGTGCGATCTGGCGGTAGTAGGGCGCGTAGATCTTCCCCGCGCCGTTGAAGGCGCTGGCCTGGAGCGCCATCACGCCGGTGTCGGTGACGTCCTTGGCGCTCGGGTCGTCCCATGGGCCGTTGAAGTGCTCGGACTTGTAGTAGGTGGTGGGGTGGATGAAGAAGATGTCGACCTGGCTCTCGGCCTGGCGGTCGACGGCGCCGGAATCCGGCGGCACGAGGTCAGCCGGGTCGGCCTTCTCCGGGTGAGCGGCCCAGGTGGCGAGCTCAGCGTAGTCGGGAGCTTCGGTCGGGGTGTGCTCGGCGAAGGGCGCAGGGGTCAGGGCCCAACGGACGATCCGGGCGCAGCCCGTCGACGCGGCAAGGGCCAGCAGGAGGAGCCCGGCGAGGATCGAGACGCGGTGTGTCATGGCGGGAACCTACCTCGAATGGGCTTTCCTGCCGCCGCGGCGCCAGAGTAGGATGCGCGAGACGCGAAGGAGGTTGCATGGAGAGCGGCGGCTACCGGGTCCTGGACCTCTCGGACGATCGCGGCCAGCTGTGCGGCATGGTTCTGGCCGATCTGGGCGCGGAGGTGCTGTGCATCGAGCCGCCCGGCGGGAGCCCGGCACGGCGGGTCGGGCCGTTTGCCGACGACGAGCCGGGGCGGAATCGCTCGCTCTTCTGGTGGTCCTACGCCCGCGGCAAGCAGAGCCTGGTGCTCGACCGCGAGAGCGAGGAGGGACGGGCGGCGCTGCTCGAGCTGGCGGCGGCCGCGGACGTCCTGATCGAATCCGAGACGCCGGGCAGCCTCGCTGGCCAGGGGCTGGGTTACGAGGAGCTAGCGGCCGTGAATCCCCGGCTCGTCTACGTCTCGATCACGCCCTTCGGGCAGGACGGGCCCAAGGCGCACTGGCCGGCGACGGATCTGACGGTGATGGCGGCGGGCGGGCCGCTCTGGCTCACCGGCGACGACGACCGGGCGCCGGTGCGGGTTCGCGTGCCCCAGGCCTTCGCCCACGCCAGCGCCGAGGCAGCGGTGGCGGCGCTCGTCGCGCTCCACGAGCGCGAGCACTCGGGGCTCGGGCAACACGTGGACGTGTCGGCCCAGCAGGCGGCGACCATCGCGACCCAGTCCGATGCGGTGGCGGAGCAGGTCGGTGAAGCGGGCGGCATCCGCTGCGCCGGCGGCCTCAAGACGGGGCCCCTGGTCGTGCGGCTGGTCTACCCGGCGGCGGACGGCCACGTCTCGATCACCCACGTGTTCGGCTCGTCGATCGGACCCGCCACGGCGCGGCTCATGGCCTGCGTCCACGCCGACGGCTTCTGCGACGAGGCGACCCGGGACAAGGACTGGGTGGGCTACGCCGAGCTCCTGATGTCGGGCGCCGAGACCTTCGACGACTTCGAGCGCGCCAAGCAGCAGGTCGCCGCGTGGACGGCGTCGAAGACCAAGCAGGAGCTCTTCGAGCTGGCCCTCGATCGCAACCTGCTGATCGCACCGGTGAGCACGCCCCGGGACGTGGTGGAGAGCGAGCAGCTCGCCGCGCGCGACTACTTCACGACCACGGAACGTCCGGACGGCCAGGGCGAGACACGTCTGTGTGGGCCGTGGGCGAAGCTCTCGCGGACGCCCCTCGCGACCGGGCGGCGGGCGCCGCGGCTCGGCGAGCACGACGCCGAAGCCCTCGCCCGTTGGCGATCGGAAGCGAGGACGAGCGGCTCCAGGCCTTCGCGCTCCTCCTCCGGCGGCCTGCCCCTGGAAGGCGTGAAGATCCTCGACTTCATGTGGGCCATCGCCGGCCCGATGGCCACGCGCATCCTCTCGGACTACGGCGCCACGGTGATCCGGGTCGAGTCGAGCTCGCGCCTCGACGCCTGCCGCACCATGCGCCCGTTCGCGGGCCCGCCCGGCGCCGAGACCTGCGCCCTCTTCCACACCTGCAACACGGGCAAGCGCATGCTCACCCTCGACGTCACGGCGCCGGAGGCGCGACCGATGATCCTCGATCTGGTGCGCTGGGCCGATGTGGTGTGCGAGTCCTTCGCGCCGGGCACGATGAAGAAGCTCGGCTTCGACTACGAGACGCTCTGCGAGGAGAAGCCCGAGCTGGTGATGCTCTCCACCTGCCTGATGGGCCAGACGGGCCCGGTCGCCCGCTATGCCGGCTACGGCAACCTCTCCGCCGCCATCAGCGGCTTCTTCGAGCTGACCGGCTGGCGGGATCGCGATCCGGCCGGCCCCTTCGGCGCCTACACGGACTACATCGCGCCCAAGCTCAACGCGTCCGCCATCCTCACGGCCCTCGAGCACCAGCGACGCACCGGGGAGGGCCAGCACATCGACCTCTCTCAGGCCGAGGCCGCTCTCCACTGGCTGGCGCCGGCGATCGCCGCGTGCACGACGAACGGCAGCTCGTGGAGCCGGGACGGCAACCGCGACCACGGCGTCGCGCCCCACGGCTGCTACCCGGTGGCCGGCGAGGACCGCTGGATCGCGCTCGCCGCGCGCGATGACACGGAGTGGCGGGCCCTCTGCGAGGCCCTCGGTGCGGACAGCCTGCGGGACGACGGGCGCTTCGCATCCCCGGCGTCACGCCTGACCCACGCCGAGGCGCTCGACCGGGCCCTCGAGGAGTGCACGGGCCATCGCGACGGCGCCGAGCTGGAAGCCGCCCTCACAGCCCGCGGCGTCCCCGCCCACCGGGTCCTCGACAGCCAGGGCCTCGCCGAGGATCCCCAGCTCCGCCATCGCGGCCACTTCGTGCCCATCGAGGGGCCGAACGGTCCGACCGTGGTGGAGGCCTCGCGCTCCCGGCTCTCCCGCACGCCGGCCCGCGTGCCCACGGCCTTCCCGAGCCTGGGGGCCGACAACTTCGAGATCCTGGGCGAGGTGCTGGGCTACGACGACGAGCGCATCGCCGAGCTGGTGATCGCCGGCGTGCTGGAATAGGAGCAGAAGATGAAGACGCTCGGAGGAAGTTGCCTGTGCGGCGACGTCCGGTTCGAGGTCCAGGGCCCGCTCCGCGGCATCGGCCAGTGCTGCTGCTCGCTCTGCCGCAAGGCCAGCGGTGTGAGCGGCTCGATGGTCTTCCTGGTCCCTGGCGAGCGCTTCCGCTGGCTCCAGGGCGAAGAGCACGTCAAGACGTGGAAGCTCCGCGCGACCTACTCCTCCGTGCGCTGCGAGCGCTGCGGCAGCCCCGCACCGGCCAGCTTCGACGGCAAGCACTACTGGGTCCCGCCGGGCCTGATGGACGACGACCTCGAGACCCGCGTCTTGCTCCACCACCACGTGGCCTCGAAGGCGGACTGGGTCGAGCTACCCGATCACGTCCCCCACTTCGACGCCTACCCGCCGAACGACGTGGTGTTCGGCGACGAATGAGCGGGGCTCACCCGGCCTGAGGCAGGGGCTCCCAGAGATCGACGACGCGGCCCCCCCGCACGGCCGCGATCGGCCCGAACTGCAGCATCACGAACTCGCTCTGGGTCGGACGGAAGAACACCATGTCGTCGACGGCCAGCTCGACCTCCCGCGAGCCGTTCAGCATCTCCTGGTTGGTGCTGCGGCCGTAGATGGGATGGGGGGAGAGCCCGGGGGGCGAGATCGGCTCCGCCTTCCAGTAGCCCCCGTACACGAAGAAGGTACGCGCGCGGTTCGGATCCCAGAGCTGGTGGAGTGGGCCCACGTCGATGGCGGGAATCTCGACGCCGTCTCCGGTCTTCAGCACCGGCGTCCCGATGAATAGCGCCGGCACGTGCTCGGCCAGCGTGTCGATGTCGAAGTTCAGCGGCTTCACCAGACCGGAGCCCACCGCGAGCTCGTTGGCGAGCCCGTCGACGTCGTCCCACAGTCGGTAGGTCGGGCTGCCGGCCGCGTTCAACACCAGGGCGTCCTCTCCGCTTCCGCCACTGTGCGTGCGCCAGGCCTCCAGGAACCCGCGATAGCGGGCCTCGACCCGGGTGAACTCTCGAGAGCGGATGCCGAAGGCCGTCGGGAGCGCCGCATGAGCGTCGTAGCCCATCAGTCCGCCGAAGCCGAGGCGCGGGTCTTCGTCGATCGCGGTGAGCAGGTGCGCCAGATCGGCCGGTGTCTTCATCCCCCCGCGCCGAAGGCCCACGTCGATCTCGACGTTGACCGTGAGCGACAGCCGACGGCCTTGGGCCAGCTCCCGGTACTGCCGCAAGCGCTCTGGGGTGTCGATCAGCCATTGGACCTGGCGCGCCGGATCGAACGCACCCGGCTGGCGGTGGGCGTAGAAGCGGTCCGCCGCGACCGCCGGCATCGGCTTGCCGAGCAGCAGGTCGGCGCGCGGGTGGGCCGCCGCCACGGCGTTCAAGAAGGGCTGGTGGAAGACCATGAGGCGCCGGGTCTCCGCCTTCGCCATCACGTAGTCGAGCAATCGGGCGGAAGGCAGGGACTTCGCAACGACGCGGAAGGCCCGCGGACGCATCGCCTGGCGGGTCGCCTCGATGTTGGCATCGAGCCGGTCGAGGTCCACGATCAGGGTGGGCCGGGCCAGCCCCTCCCGCATCACCGCGTCCTGGAGCTGGGAGAAGTAGGCGTCGTGCCCGCCCCGGCCGCGGCTCTCCGGGCGCAGCCACCAGGCGCCGGCGGCGACACCGGCCATCGCGAGGAGGAAGCCGCGTCGTTTCATCGATGCACCCCTATGCCGTTCCCTCGTTCACGCCGAACACCTCACGAAGATGCGGATTGAGCATGCGTCCCGTGGGGTCGAGGTGCTCGCGCACTTCCAGGAAGTCCTTCCAGCGGGGGTAGATCCCGCGCAGATCCTCCGCGACGAGGCCGTGGAGCTTGCCCCAGTGGGGCCGCCCCTCGTACCGGCGGCAGATCTCCTCCACGACGTCGAAGTAGGCCCGATGGTCCTCGTCGGCGAACTGGTGGAGCGAGATGCTGCAGCCGTCGCGCCCATGGAACATGCTGAGCCAGACATCGTCGCTCCGCACGTAGCGGACCTCGATCGGGAACACGACGGGGATCGCCCGACGTCGGATGGCCGCCAGGATCTCGCGCAGGCAGGCGGGCCCGGCGTCGGCGGGCACCGTGTACTCCATCTCCCGGAAGCGGGCGATGCGGGGATGGGTCAGCACCTCGTAGGAAGGCCCGCTGCGGACGGTCGGTGGCGCATCGGCGACTCCACGGACCACGCGCTCGTAGAGGAGGCTCCCGAGAAACGGGACGCGGCCCACCTGCCGATAGGCCTCGCGCATGGCTTCGAGGGGATCGCGCTCGAACTCGGCCTCCGGCGTCGGATCCCGGCGCCCCTCGTCGGTGGCGATGCTGATGGCGAGCTCGGTGTGGGGAACGGCGTAGAACTCGAAGTGCCGGTGCCGGCGACACCGGGCTTCGACGTCGTCGAGGAGATCGCCGAGCGGCTCGAAGGCGGTCGTCTCGGTGAGCTCGAAGGGCGCCTGGTTGCCCAGCGTCATGCGGCTCACGACGCCGAGGGCCCCGAGCGAGCAACGGGCGGCGTGGAACACCTCCGGGTTCGACTCGGGCGTGCAATCGAGGACTTCGCCTGCCGGGGTGACGAGGGCGAGGCCTGCGACGTAGCTCGAGAGGGAGCCGAACGCGCGTCCCGTTCCATGGGTGGACGTCGCGACCGCTCCGCCCAGGGTCTGGTAGTCGATGTCCGGCAGGTTCGGCATCGCTTGACCGTGCGCTCTCAAGGCGGGGCCGAGCTGGTGGAGCCGCGTTCCCGCCCAGGCCTCCGCCTCGAGGCGTTCCGGATCCGTGCGAAGGACTCCACTCATCTGGTCGCACGCCACCAGCGTGCCGTCGCTGGGGACGAGCGCGCTGAACGAGTGGCCGGTCCCGACCGGGCGGATCACCCCCGCACCCTTCCGGAAGAGCTCGGCCAGCGCCGATTCGTCGGGCGGCGCGTGGCGTGCCGCCGGCCGGCACCCCTGGTTCCCTGCCCAGTTCCGCCACGGGAGTGGCTCGCCAGGATGGTAGGCGGGCAGCTGCTCGCTCGGGGGTCCGAGGCTGGTTTCGCGACAACCGGGCACGAAGCCTGTGGCCGCCGCGACGAGCGCCGCTCGAAGGACCTCGCGGCGCGTGGCGCTCCTCACGGCGCGTCGTCCAGCGGGAGACCGGCGATGAATGCGACGAGGCGACGCAGCTCGGCCTCCGAACAGAAGCTGCACGTGCCGAGGGGCGGCATGTTCCCCCAGCCCTCGACGGTGTGGGTCAGGAGCAAGGCCGGCCCCTTCGAGCGGCGGCGCTGCCACTCGGCTTCGTCACCGATCACCGGGACGCCGATCCCCGCGTGCGCGTGGCACGTCGCGCAGATCTCCTGGAACACCCGGGTTTCTCGAGGGGTGAGCCCGCCTGCGGACGGCGCGATCGCCGAGCCCGAGAGGGCGATCCCCATCACGCCCAGACCGAGGATCCCGGGCCTCAGCCACGAGGTCGGAAACATGTGGGAGGGAGTCTAGCGCGCTCCGAGGTCCCGACCGTGCGAAGCGATCAGACGCTCGAGCCGCGCGAGGCGCAGGCCCTCGGGCGCGTCGATGCGACCGAGCCAGGTCCGCACGTAGTCGAGGTCGAGGGGCCGATCGCAGGCGACCAGGATGCCGGCCACGTCCTGCCAGTCCTTCTCCCGGTCGAAGGTCACCTTGTAGACGATCAGGTCCTCGGCGCTCAGGATGTGGATCGGCTCTCCGTAGAAGTCGACCCTGCGGCGGCGCTCCATAGAGCTCATGTGCAGCGCGTCGTAGGCGAAGAAGAGATCGATCGGCGTCTCGTCCCAGAGCACACGCACCTGCTCGTCGCGGGCGACGAGGCGCCGCAGCCCCGGGTTGCTCGCATCGGCCCCGAGCGACCCGAGCGCGGCGAAGACGCGCTCGGCCTCGTCGACACCGAGGAACACGTTCACGTCGATGTCGTGGGTCGCCCGGATGGTGCCGTAGTAGCCGAGGGCCTGTGCGCCGCCGAAGGCGTGCGGGATTCCCCGGGCGGGAAAGGAGTGCTCGATGGCGAGGATCTGCTCGTCGAGGAGCACGCCTAACCTCGCCCGAACGCCGGCTCCCCGGAGCTGAAGCGCGGGAAGCGCTCTTCGGGCGGGTCTCGTCGTGAGCCGTGGGAGCGGGCGACCCGGCTGGCCGTGCGCAGCAGGCCGCGCAGGGCCTTCCCCCGTGCGGCCTCGGAGCGGCCGATCCACTCGGCCGCCTCGACCAGATGCTCGGGCAGCTCCCGAGCGGGGAGCGCCGCGAGCGCGTCTCGCAGCAGGCCCACGAGCCCAGGCTCGAGGGCGACCCCGCGGCGCAGCTCGGCCAGGAGCCTCCGCGCGGCCTCGTGCCGGCGCTCGGGGGTCACGGGAATGCCGCGCTCCCGCGCCGCGCTGCGCAGCTGCTCGCGATCGAAGGGCTGGCGGGCCGCGGCGGCGGCTTCGTCCAGGACCTCCGGCGTCAGGACACCCCGGAAGCGGGCCAGGGTGAACTGTCGCGGCCCCCGGGGGGTCGATCGGCACTCCCGGATCTCGTAGAGATCTCGCTGGCGGCGGATGGATGCCATGGCAGTCCTCGTGAGCACCCATTCTAGTACTCACGAGGACTGCGTCAAGGCTCCGGCCGGCGAGCGCTCAGGCCTTCTTCGGGCCCCCGTTCTGCCCCGGCCAGCGCGAGCCGCTGATCGTGTCCACGTGGGGCCAGAAGGCGTCCGGGTCGAGGGCCCCTTCCAGGGTGATGTCCCGGGCCGTGGGCATGGCCGTCTGGAGCTTGGCGGTGAGGGCGCCGCGCTGGGGGAGCAGCGTCGCGATCGGATCCCACGGGCTCTCCCGCAGCGCCAGCTCGCCCTCCACCTTCTCCTGGAAGAAGGTCTGGTAGGTGGTCGCCACCTTCACCACGTGGGGCGGGAAGTCGTAGGACTTCTCGGCGCCGCCGACGGCGCGGGAGACCTTCACCCACCACTCGTTCTCGAGGTAGGGATCCGGGTTCTCGAGGACGCCGGTCGTCTTTCCCTCGAACTCGAGGAAGGTGTAGCGCTGGTGGGTGCCGCGGGCGTGGACCCGCTCGCCGAGCCGGAAGTACTCGATCTCCGCCGGGTACTTCGGCTGGCCGTTCATGTCGCGGCTGATGAACACCGCGGACTCCTGGTCGATGGCGTAGCCCAGGGTGTAGATGCCCTTCTGCCCGCGGTAGTCCGCGTCCACGCTGATCACGATGCCGTACTCCGGCTCGTCGGGAACCGGGAAGTTGTAGATCGAGAGGTGGGCGTTGGCGCTGTCGCTCGGGTCGATGCCCGGCGGCAGCAGGGCCGCGATCTGGTCGGCGTCAGTGGGGTAGTCGATCTTGAGGAACGGCCAGCCCAGGATGTCGCCGGGGTTCGTCTTCGGGCCATCGGTCATCGTCGGTTCTCCTTGGGCGTCTCGCCCTTGAACAGGCTGCGCTCGGGACCGATCCGTTCGGCGAGCGGCAGGAGCTTCTCCAGGTCGAAGCCGTAGAAACGGGCGGCGTTGCCGCCAATCATGGCCTCGATGTCGTCTTCCGGCAGACCATGGAAGGTCTCCACCATCATCTTGCGGGTCTCGGGCCAGGTGCCCTCGGGATGCGGGTAGTCGGTGCCCCACATGATGTTGCCGACCCCGATGTCGTGGCGCATCTCGGCCTCACGCCGCGGCATGCAGGAGCTGCCGATGCGGATGTTGCGGCCGAAGTACTCGCTGGGCTTCCTCCCGAGATGGCTCTTGTAGCCGGTTCCCAGCTTCGCGGTGAAGTGGTGATCGCCGTAGCGGTGATCCATGAGCTTCATCAGCTCCGGCGCCCAGATGGAGGTGCCCTCGGTCACCACCGCCTTGAGCTGCCCGAAGCGCTCGAAGACGCCACCCCAGATCATGAACACGAGCGGACGCGCGAGCCACCAGGCGACCTCGGTCACGTAGATGCCGAGCCCCCCGGGCAGCTCCACCGGCTCCTCGCCGTCGGGCTGGGCGCCGAAGAGCGCCATGCCGAAGTACTCGTGCATCGGTGCCGCGCCCGAGTGGAAGTGGATCACCATGCCCTCGTCCTGACAGACCGCCCAGATGGGGTCGTACTTCGGATGGTGGTAGGGATCCTGGTTCATCCACATGTGCGGCAGCATGATGCCACGCAGCCCGCCGGCCCGGGCGGAGCGGATCTCGTCCACCGCCTTGTCCACGCCCCAGAAGGGCGGGATCAGCGCCAGGCCGTAGCGCCGCTCGGGGCACTGGGAGACGAACTCCTGGAGCCAGCGGTTGTGGGCGCGGGCGCCGGCCCACTGGAGATCCGGGTCGACGCCCATGGCGGCCAGCGAGAGGTCGCCGCCGAAGGGCGGCGAGTTGCGCTCGGTGAGCCCGTCGACGAAGAGGATCTCGGCGGCGACGCCGTCCGCGTCGAGGATCTCGTTGCGGCGGTCCGAGTCCCAGGCGCCGGCCAGGCCGTGCTCCTTCCCCTCTGCCCACTTGGCGCTCTCCTGCGCCATCTCCAGGCGCTCGCCGGCCTGCTCGAGCATGGCCATACGCGCCGCGTGCTGGCGATCGAACTCCTCCCGGTACGGGGGGTCGAGGTAGTCGCGGTAGCGCTCGGGCTGGAGCCCGGCGTGGCCGTCCGAAGAGATGACGAGATAGCGATCCATCACGGAGTCCTCCGAGCCGATCTTGTACCTCAGTCAAAGGTTGATTGCAATCTCTTAATGATTCGGGTACAAAAAATCCATGCCGACGCGCCGCGATCGCCGCAGGCTCGAGATCCAGGCCCGCATCCTCGAGGCCGCCGAGGCCCTCTTCGAGGCCCAGGGCTACGAGGAGACCAAGGTCGCCGAGATCTGCGAGCGGGCCGATGTGGCCTACGGGACCTTCTTCAACCACTTCCCGGAGAAGAAGGACGTGCTCCGGGTGCTGGCGGAGCGCTCGGTCGCGGAGGTGGCCCTTGGGCTGGAGGGGTTGGCCAAGCAGGCCGGCTCGATCGAGGACCTGCTGATCGATCTCTTCGAGGGCGCCGCCCTTGCCTACCGGGAGCTCGGACCTCGGCGCCGCGACCTGGTGGGGCGCATCCAGACCATCGCCTACGCGGAGGCCGGCGCCGAGAGCGACCGGCGCTACCACGCCGCCTTCGAGCGGTTCCTCGAGGAGGGTCTCGCCCAAGGCAAGGTGCGGGACGACGTGCCCGTCGCCACCCTGGCGGACGTGCTGGCCAGCACCTTCGCCTCACTCTCGCTCTCGGTGATCCACTTCGACGACTTCCCGATCCACGAGCGCTCGGCGGCGGCGGCACGCTTTCTCGCGGGCACGCTCGCGCCCCGGTGACCGACACCGGCCTGTGTGACCGCAGCGCGGTCGAGCTGGCGGGGCTGGTTCGCCGGGGTGAGGTCTCGAGCCGCGAGCTCCTGGCCGCGCACCTGGCGCGCATCGAGGCGGTCGACCCGGTGCTGAACGCCGTCGTCACCCTGGTGCCGGAGCGGGCGGAGGCCCAGGCGGACGAGGCGGACGAGCGCCAGGCCCGCGGCGAGGCCCTGGGCCCGCTCCACGGGCTCCCCATCGTCCACAAGGACCTGACGATGACGGAGGGCATCCGCTCGACCATGGGCTCGCCGCTCCTGGCCGAGCACGTGCCGAGCGCGGACGACCTGATGATCTCGCGGCTTCGCAGGGCCGGCGCGATCCAGCTCGGCAAGACGAACGTCCCCGAGTTCGGTGCGGGCTCCCAGACCTTCAACCCGGTCTTCGGCGCGACACGCAACCCCTGGGACCCGTCGAAGACCTGCGGCGGGAGCAGCGGCGGCGCGGCGGTGGCGCTGGCGACGGGCATGGTGCCGATCGCCGACGGCAGCGACCTGGGCGGCTCGCTGCGCAACCCGGGCAACTTCTGCAACGTGGTCGGCTTCCGCCCGTCACCCGGACGGGTGCCGCAGGTGCCCGCGGCGATGGGGTGGGAAACGCTGTCCGTACTGGGCCCGATGGGCCGCACCGTCGAGGACACCGCGCTCCTGCTCTCGGCCATGGCCGGGCCCGATCCGCGTTGCCCGATGTCGCTCTCCACGCCGGGTGCCCGCTTCGCCGAGCCGTTGGGGCGCGACTTCGCGGGGGTGCGTGTCGCCTTCGATCCGGACCTGGGCGGCCTGCCCGTCGATCCGCGGGTGCGCGACGTGCTCGAGAAGGGGCTGGCGGGCTTCACGACGATCGGGTGTGAAGTCGAGCGGGCGGGCCTCGACTGGGAGGGGGCCGACGAGGCCTTCCAGACGCTCCGCGCCTGGACCTTCGCGAGCGCGCTCGGAGGCCTTCCGGAGGAGCGGCTCGCGATGCTGAAGGAGACGATCCGCTGGAACCTCGCCAAGGGCCGACAGCTCTCCGGCGACGCCGTGAGCCGGGCCGAGCGTCTGCGCTCCGCCCTCTTCCAGCGGCTGCACGCCTTCCTGCAGGACTTCGAGTTCCTGGTCCTGCCGGTGAACCAGGTGCCGCCCTTCGACGTCGAGAGCCCGTACCCGGAAGAGATCGACGGCGTGGGGATGGAGACCTACATCGACTGGATGAAGTCCGCCTACTACGTGTCGGTGACCGGCCACCCGGCCATCTCGGTGCCGTGTGGCTTCACGCCGGAGGGCCTTCCGGTGGGCGTGCAGATCGTCGGCCGATACCGGGACGATTTCGGCGTGCTGCAGCTCGCCCACGCCTACCAGGAAGCGACGCGCCTGTGCGACCGGAGGGCGCCGATCCTTTCGGAGCCGCCTCGCTAGGCGAAGGTCATCACCCCCTGGTCGAAGACCACGTCGCCAGCCTGGTCCTTCGTCTGGAACCTGCACTCGCCGCCGTCGACCCACATGGAGACCGTCAGCGAGTCGCCGGGCATGACCGGCTTCGAGAAGCGGCCGTCCATGCTCTTGAATCGGGCAGGGTCGCCGCCGCAGAGGGTGTGCAGGAGCGCGCGGCCGGTGAAGCCGTAGGTGCACAGACCGTGGAGGATCGGCCGGTCGAAACCACCCATCTTGGCGAAGGCGGGATCCGAGTGGAGCGGATTGCGATCCCCGGAGAGGCGGTAGAGGAGCGCCTGATCCACGCGGGTGGCATAGGTGACCTCGTGATCGGGCTTGCGGTCGGGCAGCTCGAAGGTGGTGGCCGGGCCGCGATCGCCGCCCCAGCCGCCCTCGCCTCGGAAGAACGCGACCATCTTGGTGCGGAAGAGCGGCTTGCCGGTGGCCACGTCGACCGAATCCGACACCAGCTCCACCGAGGCCGCCTTGCCCTTGTCCCAGATCGCAGCGACGCGACCGGTGCTCTCGATCTCGCCCTCCGGCGGGATCTCGTCGAAGAGCTCGATGCCCTGCCCGCCGTGCAGCATCATCGCCGGGTTGAACGTGCCAATCTTGTCGAAGGGCACGCCACCCCCGCCCAGCACCACGGCCATGGTCGGAAGCACGCGCTGGGGCAGGTCCTTGGTGTTCTCGGTCGTGAACGCGAGCTCGTCGGTGGCGGCCCCCACGCCGAGGGCGTAGAGCAGCGCATCCTTCGAGGTCCAGGAGCGGCGAACCGGGCCGCCCTCGAGGCCGACCGCGTCGGGGTTGATGGGCATGGGATCTCCTCCGTGTCGGGGAGACCACGGTACCGCAGCCCGGCTACGAGACGAGCCCGTGCATGAAGGGCACCACGACCCGGACCAGGAGGGCGCTGACGGCGCCGACGCCGAGGGCGGCGACGAGGCCGACGGCGACGGGGCGCAGGCCGAGGGTGCGCAGGCGCTTCAGATTGGTGCCGAGGCCGACGGCGGCCATGGCGATCGTCAGGCACCAGGCGGAGACGGTGGACAGGACGGCGATGGCCTCCTGCCAGAGCCCGGCGGAGACGAGGCCGCCGAAGGGCGCATCGCCCACGTCTCCGAGAGTGCGCAGCAGCGCCATGGCGACGAAGCCGAACACGAAGGTCGGAACCATGGAGCGGATCGGCGGCCGCTCGCCGGTGGCCCGGCCGTCCTCGCCGTTGGCGTGGTAGAAGAAGGCCATCAGCGGGATGACGGCGATCATGAAGAGGTTGCGGACGAGCTTCGTGACCGTGGCGGTGTCGAGGGCTTCCGGCGCCCCGTACTGCTGCATGTAGAGGAGACCGGCGCCTGCGACCTGGGCGGTGTCGTGGATGGCCGTGCCGAGGAAGGTGCCCGCCAGGGCGGCCTCGCCGCCGAACAGCGCGTGGGAGAGGAACGGATAGGTGACCAGCGCGAGCAGCCCGAAGAGCGTGATGGTCCCGACCGCGTAGCTGGTCTCGTCCTCGTCGGCGCCGATCACCGGCGCCGTCGCGACGATCGCCGTGTTGCCGCAGATCGACGTGCCCACCGCGATCAGCGTGCCGAGCCGCCGCGGCAGACCGAGGGCGCGGGTGATCCCGCTCACCAGGAGCAGCGCGGTCGCGATGCACGCCACGACCACCGGGAGCGCCGCCAGACCGATCGCGCCCACCGCGCCCAGGGACAGCCGGATGCCGAGCAGCGCCACACCGATGCGGAGCACCCGCTGCAGACCGAAGCGCAGGCCCGCTTCGTACACCGAAGGCAGGCCGATCGTGTTGCGGATCGCGAGGCCCAGCAGGATGGCGATCAGGATCGGGCTGACGGGGCTCTTCTCGAGCCCGAGCCACTCCCGGCCGATTCCCTCGGAGGCGAGCCGACCGATCCAGGCCAGGGCGAAGGCAATGGTAAGGCCCGGCAGGAGCGCTCCCAGCAGGGCGAAGCGCTCGTGCCCCCCTTCCTGCCACCGGAGGCGCGCCTCGCGCTCCTCGACCGTCTCGCTGGGGTCGACCCACTCGGGGACGCCCTCCATCCCGCCGGCCCAACGCCAGAGCTCCGGGTTCTCGTACGGGTTGACCCGAGCGGCGGGCGAGTGGCCGACCACCTAGATCCCCATCCCGAGGTAGGCGGGCTCCGCGTCCTGGCGACCGAGGCTCTGCATCACCGCGGCGACCGGCCCGTCCTCCTGCTCGGCGTCGGCGAGCAGGCCGCTCCGCAGGTTCGCAGGGACGGCCACGTCGATCTTCTTCGGATAGGCCAGGTCGAGCCCGTCCATGATCTCGACGAAGGCCGGCTCGTCGATGTCGTCGGCGAGCCGCGGGCTGAAACGGCGCTCCTCCGCCACGGTGGTGACGGTGCGCCCGCGGTAGTCGTGGCCCGGGTAGAGCAGCGTGTCCGCGGGCAGGCTGAAGATCTTCCCGTGGATCGAGCGGTAGAGGGCGTGAGCGTCGCCCTGCTGGAAGTCGGTGCGACCGCAGCCGCGCACGAGGAGCGCGTCGCCGGTGAAGGCCATGCCCGCCGCGTGGCACACGTAGGTGATGCAGCCGTCGGTGTGGCCGGGGGTGTGGCGCGCCTCGAGCTCCAGGGCGCCGGCGCGGACCGCCTCGCCGTCGGCGAGCTCGACGTCGGCGTTCGTCACGCCCGCGGCGGCGCTGACGGCTACGCGGGCGCCCAGGACCTCCCGCAGGAGGCCCGAAGCGGTGACGTGGTCGGCATGGACGTGGGTCTCCAGGGCGAGGACGAGCCGCAGGTCGAGCTCGCGGATCAGGGCGACGTCGCGCTCCTGCTGCTCCCGCACGCTGTCGATCAGCACCGCCTCCCGGGAGACCTCGTCGCCCAGCAGATAGGACCAGGTGGAGGTCTCGGGGTCGAGGAGCTGCCGGAAGATCATATGTATATATACGAATATTGCGATTCTCGGCATACGTCAATAGCATGCGACCATGCCCCGCCGCCGACCGCAGCCCCCGACCCTCTCCGACGAGGCCCTCCAGCTCGTGGCCACGCGCTTCCGCGTGCTGGCCGATCCCGCCCGCCTGCGGATCCTGAACTGCCTGATGCGGGGCGAGTGCTCCGTCGGCGAGCTGGTCGACGCCACGGGCCAGGAGCAGCCCACCACCTCCCGACACCTGGCGGCGCTGCGGCGGGAAGGCATCGTGAGCCGCCGAGCCGAGGGCAATCGAGGCTTCTATCGCATCGCGGATCCGACCGTCACGAAGCTGTGCGCAATCGCCTGCGGCGGCCTGGCGGAGCAGCTCGCGGGCGGCCTCGATGCCCTGCCCGAGCCCAAGGCTTGGCGGGGATCGGGGATCTAGCCGATCCTCCCCTGAGTCCGCGGACAACTTAACAAACGGAACCGGCCCCTAACTTAACGGCCGGCCCCCAACTTGACGGGAGTGGGTATGAAGCTTGGGTTGATGTTGGGGTATTCGGGGGCGGAGCTCTCGATTCCGATCGAGCGGGTGCGGCGGGCGGAGGCGCTCGGGTACGACTCGGTGTGGACGGCGGAGGCCTACGGCTCCGATGCGGTCACGCCGCTCGGGTGGATCGCGGCGCATACGGAGCGCATCCGGCTGGGCACGGCGGTGATCCAGCTCGCGGGGCGGACACCGGCGATGGCGGCCATGCAGATCGGGACCCTGGACGCGCTGGCGCCGGGGCGCGCGATCGTGGGGCTCGGCGTCTCGGGCCCGCAGATCGTCGAGGGATGGTACGGCCAGCCCTGGGGCAAGCCCTATTGGCGCATCCGGGACTACGTCCAGATCATGAAGAAGGTGTTCCGCCGCGAGGCGCCCGTCGCCCACGAGGGGCGGGAGATCTCCCTGCCCTTCACGGGCCCGGGCGCGATGGGGATCGGCAAGCCCCTGCGATCGATCCTGCACATGAATCCGAACATCCCGGTCTTCCTCGGCACCGGTACCGAGACCAACGTGCGGCTCACCGCCGAGATCGCGGACGGTTGGCTCCCCTTGAACTTCGTCCCGGGAACCCTCGGCCACTATCGGGACACGATCGAGGAAGGCTTTCGCCGCGCCGGTGGGGGCAAGGGTTGGAAGGACTTCGAGATCCAGGCGATGACGTCGGTGATCCTCACCGACGACGTGCGTGGCGCCCTGCAGGCGCCGAAGCCGAACATCGCCCTCTACGTCGGCGGCATGGGCCACCGGAACAAGAACTTCCACAACGACATGATGGTGCGCCGCGGCTTTGGCGAGGCGGCGGCCCGCATCCAGGAGCTCTACCTCGCGGGCCGCAAGGCCGAAGCGGCGGAGGAGGTACCGGACGAGTACGTCGACGAGGGCGCCCTGATCGGTCCCGCCGAGCGCATCCGCGAGCGCTTCGGAGCGTGGGCGGACAGCGGCGTCACCGGGCTCACCGTCGCGACGAGGCAGGACGAGGCCCTCGAGCTGATGGCGAAGCTCGCCGGGTGAGCGTGCTCAGCGGGCAGCGTGCTCGGTGATCCAGCGCTCGTAGGCTCGGGGCGGCGTGAGCGCCAGGAAGTAGACGACCCCGATCGGCATCCCGAGCACACCGCTGATCACCTGCAGCACCGGATCCTGGAGCGGATCGATGCCCCAGGCCACCGAGGGCACCACCCCGCTCGTCAGCAGAAGCGCGCTCAGGCTGCTCCCGATCGCGTAGAGGAACATGCGGTTCACGAGCACCGGCTCGGCCAGTCCGAGTGCCGCCTGACGCTGGAGCCGCCCCCAGCACAGGAGTGCCTCCACTGCGACCCACGCCAGGATGGTCCCGAGCAGCGCATTCGGAAGGAGCATCGCCACGCCCGCCTCCCGGAGGGTCTCGATCGGTGCCGTCGCCGCGTGGTGCATCATCCACGCGCCCAGTGCGACCGCCGCCCCGCCGAGAATCGTCGCGCCCACTCTCCCGACCCAGCCGTCCGGGCGAAAGACCAGCCGCAGGAAGCAAAGCACCGCGCCCCCGGCCACGAGCAGTGCGACGGAGCCGAGGGCCGCCAGCCACCGCACGGCGGTCTCCTGCACCTCCGGGACGAGGGCGGCGAACGACGCCAGGATGCCGACGCTCGAAGACAGGAACGAGAGACCGACGAAGGCCTCCGGGCCCCGGCCTTCCCCGCGGAATCGGCGCACCAATCGCACACCGAGCACCGAGCTCAGCACGACGAAGAGCAGCGCGGAAGCGGTCGCGAACGCCATGGCTAGCCATCCTTTCGGAGGCGACGGCGGGGGCTTTGAGGTCGCCGGCGACGATTCACCATGGCGCCGGGCCCGGGCGCGGGCCTTTCCCCGACCCGGGCCTCGGCGAACCCGCCCAGCGCACTGGGGCCCAGGCCCGAGGAGGCCCCCTCAAGCCATCGGCGGATCGGTCGAAGACGAGGACATGCCGCCTCGAGGCACGTCCCACCGCCGGCCCCCCCGCGCGATCCCGGTCGCCCTGGCCGCCGCGGCGATCGCCTGCGCCACGCCGCCGCCCTCCCGGGAGCCCGGCATCGACGCGGAGATCTACCGCCGGGCCGAGACCCACCGCGCCGAGCTCCTCGAGCGGGAGCTGACGCGGCTCCGCGCCGACCTGCGCCGCGCGGAGGAGACGCTGGTGGCCGTGGAGTCCGGCCTGCGCAGTCGCCAGGGTCGTGCAGACGCGGTGTCGGCCCTGGCCCAGGCGCACATCGAGGTCGAGCGCGCCGCGCAGCAGGGCCCCTGGCGCGGGGCGGAGATCGCCGAGGCCCGGAGCAAGCTGGACGAAGCGGACGCCCAGATCCGCGAGGGCCACTTCGGCGCGGGCCTGTTCTTCGTCTATCGGGCGAGCCGCCTCGCGGCGCTCGTCTCCGAAGAGGCACGCCAGGTCCGAGAGCTGCCGGGGGCCTCGTTCGTCGACGGAAGCCGCGTCAACCTGCGCGCGGGCCCCTCGACGAACGACCAGGTCGTCGCCGTGCTGACCCGGGGAACCCCGGTCTTCGCGGAGGCCGAGGAGGCCGGGTGGGTGCTGGTGCGCACCACCGCCGGCCCGGTCGGCTGGATCCACAGGGATCTGCTCCGGCCGCCCGAGCCGCCCTAGCCGCGCCCGGCGCGGAGGCGTCAGCCGTCCGCGGCGACCACGACGCAGTCCCGTCCGTCTTCCTTCGCCGCATAGAGCGCCCGGTCCGCATCGCGGAAGAGCCGTTCGGGGCAGCCGTCGTAGACGGCCACCCCGAACGAAGCCGTGAGGTCCCGCTCGTGGCGATGGGCCGCCTCGCGCACGGCGCCGCGCATCCGCTCGGCCAGCACCTGGGCATCGTCCCGGCCGGTCTCCGGCGCGAGCACCGCGAACTCCTCGCCGCCGTAGCGGGCCAGCAGGTCCGCGTCGCGGGTCTGCGCCGACATCGAGCCCGCCACGAGCGCCAGGATCTCGTCGCCGACCGCGTGACCCAGCTCGTCGTTCCAGGCTTTGAAGTGGTCGATGTCCGCGAGGATGAGGGCCAGGGGACGGCCGGTGCGCTCGGCCCGGCGCACCTCCTTCACCAGCTGGTCCTGGAAGTAGCGGTGGTTGTGCAGCTTGGTGAGGCCGTCGGTGATCGAGAGCTGCTCGAGCACCTCGTTGGCGCGCTGCAGCTCGTCGTTCTTGGCGACCAGCTCCTGGTTCGTGCTCGCCAGGCTGACGGTCATCGCGCGGAATGCCCGGGTGAGCACACCGACCTCGTCTTCGCTCCGCTCCTCCGGCAGCTCGTCCGGGTCCCCGCCCTCGGAGATGCGCTGGGCCGCCTGGGACAACGCTTCGATCGGGCGGGTGATCGAGCTGACGAGCCGGAAGGCCGCGAGCGCCAGTGCGCCGACAACCAGCAGGTCGATGGCCAGGATGCGCCGGATCGTCGAGGCCACCGGGGCGAAGGCCTCGGCGTAGGGCACCTGGATCATCAGGGTCCAGTCGAGGCGGTCGAGGGTGCGCAGGCTGCCCACCTGGCGCACGCCCGCCGCGTCCACCTGGTCGGTCACTGCCTCGTCGCGCGCCAGCTCGGGCAACCCCTCCTCGAGCTCCCGACCGACCGCGTCCGGCCGGGTCGACGAGACCACGCGTTCCCGCGCGTCGAGCACGTCGAGGTGACCGGCCGCGGCCAGCTCGATCTGCGCGAGCTCGGCGTCGAGCGCGTCCAGGCTCAGCAGGGCGTGCAGGCTGCCGACCCGGCGGCCCTGGAGATCCTCGAGCGACGCCGACACCACCTGGAAGCGCCGGCCCTCGGCCCAGGCCAGGCCACCGACGCGGACCTCGGCCGCAGGGACAGGGCCCGTTAGCGCGCCGGCCGGGAGAGCGACGTCGTCTCCGACCCAACGCAGCGTCGCGCCCTCTGGATCCCGCAGGAACAGCGCACGGAACTGGGGGAATCCGTCGAGGACGTAGCGAAGGTACTGGTCGATCTCCGCCGCCGCGCGCTGGGCAGCACCGGATCCGGCGCCGAGGCGCCCGGTGTTGGCGCGAAGGATGTCACTGCGCGCGAACACACCCACGTCCATCTCGCGCTGCTGGTACCAGAGGTCGATGCGCTTGGTCGCGGCGGCTAGCACCGACGGGAACGATTGCTCGATCTCGCTGCGCAGGAAGGCGTCGAGCGAGCGCACGGAGATGGCCGTCACCGTGACGGAGGTGAGCACCGTCGCGCCCAGCACCAACAGCGAGATCCGCGCGGGTAGGCTTCGCGACGGATGGAGCCATCGGGCTGCCGACACGTTCTTCCCCTCCGGACGCCGCCCGGTCTTCGGCGGACCCTGGAGGGGACGGATCGGCTCGGTGGGCCCGGCCCTTGAGTCGAACTCCCCCCCCCCCCCCCCCCCGGGGGGGGGGGGGGGGGGGGGCGGCCTTCGAGCGGCCCCCTCAGCGAACGCCCCAGGTGGGAGGCCGACCTTCTGCCCTGGGGCCGGCCGCGCGACCTGCCGATGAGGGAACGAGGCCCCGTATGCCCGCCTCCGACACGCTTCCGGAAGAGCAGCTCGCGTTGCTGGGCGAGAACAGTCGCCTGCAACTCCGTCGCCGCCTGACCTCGGCCACGGCCGCGGCCGCCTGCGCCTTGAGCACCGCGCTGTGGGCGTTCGAGCTCTACAAGGGCCGGCCAGATCCCTTCGAGCTCTTCGCGCTGCCCGCCCTCGCCGTGGCGAGCGGCGCCCTCGCCCTGCTCCTGCGCACCCGCCTGGCCGCGTCGGCGGAGGTGCTCATGGTGCTCATGGGGGCCTGCGCCCTCCTCGAGCGCTTCCACTTCACCCTCCAGGGCGGCGATCCCCTGCTCGAGCGGGTCGTGAACGCCTACGAGATCCTGGCCTGGTTCCCGACCGTCTACCTGTTCGCCTTCGTGGTGATGCCGAAGCGCCGGGCGGTGGTGTTGAGCTGCGGCCTCCTCTTCGCCAGTGCGGCCCTCCTCGGGACGGGCGGCGACGGCCCCGCGGCCCGGCTCGCCCGTCTCGACGTGGCCGAGGTCTACCTGGCGAACCTCGCGTGCATCGGCTTCGTCTTCCTGCTCTCCTCGCTCCGCGAACGTTACGCGGAGACCCACGACGCCGCCGTGGCCCTGCGCCGCTTCGCCGAGACGGACTACCTGACGGGCCTGGCCAACCGCCGCCACCTCTCCCACGAGCTGGAGCAGGCCATCGCCCACGCGGAGCGCGTCGGCGAGCCACTGTGCGTGATCCTGTTCGACATCGACCGCTTCAAGCGGATCAACGACCGCTTCGGCCACGAGGCGGGCGATCGCGTCCTGCAGCGCGTCTCCAAGATCGCGGAGGCTTCGCTGCGCGGACGCGATCTGCTGGGGCGCTGGGGGGGCGAGGAGTTCCTGATCGTCCTGCCCGGCATGGAGACCGAGCCCGCCGTCGGTGTCGCCGAACGGATCCGCCGCGTGCTGGACGCCCAGGCGACCGTCGGTACGCCCCGGGCCACGGCCAGCTTCGGCGTCAGCCGCCTCCGGGAGGGCGACGACCCGGATTCGCTGGTGCGGCGCGCCGACGAGGCCCTGCTCGACGCCAAGATCGGGGGCCGGAACCAGGTCCTGACCGTCGAGACCGCGGTCTGATTGACACCCCCCGAGGGCGTGTCTAGCCTCGCTCCTCCGGCGGTGGGCGTAGCTCAGTTGGTTAGAGCGCCAGGTTGTGGCCCTGGAGGTCGGGGGTTCGATTCCCCTCGCTCACCCCACCCCGCCCCTCATCCCGCGCCTAGAACACGACGTCGAGCACGACGCCCAGGATCCGGAACGGCAACGCGATCACCTGCCCCACCGCTCCGAAGCCGCAGCTGACGATGCCGCCGCAGCCGTGCGAGTCCGGCTTCTCCTTGCGGGTCTCCCGGCTGACGAGCTCGCAGTCCCGCTCGCCGGTGGCGTCGGCGGGCGCGCACTCGTAGGTCTCGGTGGTCGTCACGGTGCGGGTGGGCGTGCTGCAGGCCGTCCCGACGAGCAGGCAGGCTGCGAGCAGGGCAAGGGCGATGCGGCGGCTTCGATGGCGCATGTCGGTCCTCCCGGTGGCGTGGCCCGGAAGAGAGCAACCTGCGTGCCGGCCGGTACGACCCCTGGCGGCCTCACGCCCGCCGGAGCTGCAAGCGCAGCGCTTCACGTGCAGCGTGATGGCTGCAGTCGCGCCCCAGCCGTGAAACGTTTCCACCCGCTGCCGTGTCCTATCGAGGGGTGGGGGCAGGAAGAGCTGTCACTGTGCCGGTTCCGTGTTGGATGCGCTGTTTCCTGGCCGTGTCTCTGCTCCTTGCAGTGCCGGTGACCGGGTCGGCCTCGCCCCCGAAGCTTCGACCCGTCTCCCTGGAGCTCTACGACGAGCCCTTTGCCGTCGGCCCGGACGATCCCCGGCTGAGCGTCACGCAGATGAACCGGGCCGCCATGGGGTTTCCCCTCCACGGGTTCCTGGCGCATCGCTTGTGCCGCGGCGACGCTTCGCTTCGAGAAGACCTGCTGGCATCGCTGCGCCGCCTCCCGGAGAAGCCCGGGAGCGGGGCCCGGTGGTGGTCTCCGATCGCCTGGCGACAACGACGCCCACGTCGCGCTGCTCCAGGCGTGCAGCGACCCCCTGGCGCTCTGCGACTGGCTCCGCCGGGCGATCCCACGGGAGCGTGCGCATCCGGGCCTCCCGCTCCTCTGGTCGAGACTCGCCTCTTGCGGCGACCCTCCTTCGCTACGCGACCGTGGTCGGCCCCGACGGTCTTCCTTCGGCTCGTGTGGAGCGGATCCTGCGGGAGCGTCTCACCCGGAGAGACCCGGCGAGCGTCGGCGAGGCGGTCACGGCCCTGGCCGCGCTGGATCGTCCGGAGACGGTCCTCACGCTGGCCGAGCTCCTGGCGAACCCGCCGGACCCGTCTCACCGCACCACCATCGCCCACGCCCTGATGAGATCCCGCCATTCCATGGGCGTCGAGATCGGTGTCGCTGCGTGCGGCCGGCTCCTGGCGGACCGGATCGCGGCTTGGCAGAAACGGGGCGCACCGCTGCGCGGAGCCCCGACTCGCTGGGGCGATCCCTGCTCCCTGGGACAGAACGAACTGTTCCCCAGATCCGAGTGGCGGGCCCAACGCCCCGAGCGCGGTCCGCGGGGCACACACGACGCGATCTGGCCCAGGGGCCTCGCCACGGCGCTGCGGAATCTCACGCTCCGGGTCCGGCCTGATCTCGACGCCGCGATCGTCGTCGAGCGGTTCCCGGCGCTGGACGCACTCACCCCGCCCGAAGGACATCGTCCCTATCAGCTGTTCGTGAACGGAGATGCCTACGTCGTCCCCATCGCAGGGCCCGGCAGCGAACCGGCACCGGAGGAGATCGCCCGACTCTCGGCCCGGATCGAGGAGGCGCTCGAGCAGCCGCGCACCCTGGAGGTGTACCTGGACGGGCGCCGCCACTCCCTGGAGTACGTGCCGGGCGAGCCAGTGGATCTCGCGGGCTTCCTGAACCGCGTGCTGGTCGCCTCCGGGAGCTCCCGACAGCTGCTCCCGGGCGCGGGGCTCCACACCCTTCACCGCTGACGGCCGCCCCCGCTCAGTCCTGGTCGAGCTCTGGAATCACGTACTTCCCAAGGTGCTCGATCGAGCTCATCACCTGCTCGTGGGTCATGTTGTAGGGGTTCAGGAGGCAGAAGAGCAGATCGCAGCCGGCCGCTTCGTAGCGCTTGGCGATCTCGATGCAGCGGTCCGGGTCTCCGACCATCGCCGCGCCCACTTCCTTGATGTAGTCCATCGTGATCAGGTCGGAGGCGCCGCTCTTCACGACCTCCTTGGACTGCTCGGTGTAGTGGTAGGTGCCGAGGTCCTCCTGGAACTGGCGGGCGTAATCGGCGGTCTCGCTGATGATCCGGACACCGTGCTTCGGATACCAGACCATCGACTCCTCCGCGTCGGCGCAGGCCTGCTCGGTGGTCGCGGCGCAGTGGGCCATGGTGAAGGTCACGACGCGTTCGTTGCGCAGCTTGCCCTTCGGCTTCGTGCACTCGGCCTGGCCCTTGCGGTAGGCGGCGATGCGCGGGATCAGGTCCTCCGGCGGCACGCCCACGGCGAAGGAGAGCAGCCCCGCGCCCATCTTGCCCACCTCGAAGTGGCCGTCCTCGCTGGTCGTCGCGGACCAGATCGGCGGGTGCGGGTCCTGCACCGGCTTCGGGTGAACGCGGCGCCTCGGCATCGACCAGTACTTGCCTTCGAACTCCGCCTCGTCCTCGGTCCAGCACTGCACGATGTGGTCGATGGCCTCGCCTAGCATCTCCCGGGTCTCGTGAGGGTTGATGCCGAAGCCCTCGAGCTCGAGGCGGGTGGCGGACCGGCCGGTGCCGAACTCGACCCGCCCGCCCGAGAGGTTGTCGAGCATCGCCACGCTCTCGGCGGTGCGCACCGGATGGTTGTAGGGCTTCGGCGTGAGGCGCACGCCGTAGCCGATGCGCAGGGTCGAGGTGCGTGCGGCGACCGCGCCGTAGAGGATCTCTGGGTTCGAGCAGTGGGAGAACTCGTCGAGGAAGTGGTGCTCCACGGTCCAGAAGGAATGGAAGCCCATCTGCTCGGCGAACACGGCCTGGTCCACCGTGTTCTGGATGGCGGCCTGCTCCTTGCCCGGCGTCCAGGGGCGGGGAACGGGGATCTCGTAGAAGACGGCGAACTTCATTTCGGATCCTCGAACTTCGGCTCACGCTTCTCCATGTTGGACTTCACGGCCTCGATCTGGTTCGAGGAGCCGATCAGGCCCTTCTGGATCTCGGACTCGAGCTTCAGGCTGTCTCGGACCGAGCCGGACAGGGCCTCGTTCCAGAGGCGCTTGGCGGCGCGCACCGCGTCCGGGCTGCGCACGGCGATCTCGCGCGCGAGCTGCAAGGCGGCGGCGTGGGGATCGTCTGCCACGTGGGTGGCGATCCGCAGCTCCTTCGCCTCCGTGCCGGACAGCTCCCGTGCGGTGAAGGTCAGCTCCTTCAGCACGTCCAGCGGGACCACGTTGCGGGCCGTCGCCGTGATGGCGACGTCGGGAATCAGTCCCCAGTGGCTCTCGCGAAGGGAGAGCCGTGCGTCGGGGGCGACGAAGCGGATGTCGGCGCCCATCGCGAGCTGGAAGCCGGCGCCGAAGGCGACACCGTGCACGGCCGCGATCACGGGCACCGGCACCTCCTGCCACACCCACGCGCAGCGCTGGGCGAAGTTGGCGGGGCTGTCGGGGGCGCGGTCGAGCAGGCCCGGGCCCTTCTGCTCGGAGCGCGCCCCGCCTCCCCCGCCGCCGAGGGCAGCCATGCTGGCCATGTCGAGTCCGGCGCTGAACGCCCGCCCCTCGCCGGACAGCACGACGGCCCGGACCCTGCGGTCGTCGGCGAGCTCGAGACCGGCGTCGATCAACGCCGCGAACATGTCCGGGTCGAGGGCGTTCATCTTGTCGACCCGCACCATACGGACGTCGGCGACACCGTCCTTCCGTTCGATGCGGACGCGCTCTTCCTTCGACATGGGGCAGCTCTCCTGGAAATGACACCGGGCCTGCCAGTATGGCACACTCCCTTCGTGCCGGATCCGTCCCAAGCCCCGCTTCCCGACGGCCTCGTCGTGTTCGTCAAGCGCGAGTGCCCGACCTGCGAGCTGGTCGTCCCGGTGCTGGGCGAGATCGCCGCCCGGGCGCCGCTCACCGTCTACACCCAGGACGATCCGAGCTTCCCGGAAGGCGCGGGCGCCGTGGACGAGACCGACCTCGCCCGCTCCTGGCACCACGCGATCGAAGCCGTGCCGACGCTGCTGCGCATCGAGAACGGCAAGGAGACCGCCCGCGCCCTCGGCTGGCATCGGGGAGATTGGGAGGAGCTGGCCGGCCTGTCCGGTCTCGGCGCGGGGCTGCCGGAGTGGCGGCCCGGCTGCGGTTCCCTCTCCGTCGACCCGACCCGGGAGCCGGAGCTCCGCCTGCGCTTCGAAGGCGGCGTGCTGCGCGCCCGCCGCGTCGAGCTGGCAGAGCTCGAGGACGAGCAGGAGGCGATGCACGCGCGGGGCTGGACGGACGGCCACCCCGTCGTCCCGCCCACCTGTGCCCGGGTGATGGCGATGCTGGAGGGAACGACCCGCGCGCCGGACGAGCTCGTCGCCGTCGTGCCTCCGGACCTGGCGGAGGGCACCGTCGAGAAGATCGCGATCAACGCCGCGATGGCCGGCTGCAAGCCCGAGTACCTGCCGGTCGTCCTCGCCGCGGTCGAGGCCGTGTGCAACGACACCTTCAACCTCCACGGCGTGCAGGCCACGACCATGGGCTGCACGCCGCTCATGGTCGTGAACGGCCCGATCCGCAAGGCCCTGGGAATGAACTCCGGCGTCGGCGTCTTCTCCCCGGGCAATCGGGCCAACGCGACGATCGGCCGCGCCCTCACCCTCGTCGTCCGCAACATCGGCGGCAGCAAGGCCGGCGGCATCGACCGCTCCACCTACGGCCACCCGGGGAAGATCGGCATGTGCTTCCCGGAGGCGGAGGAAGATTCGCCGTGGGAGCCGTTCTCGGCAGATTTCGGCGTCGCCACGGGCACGAACACCGTGACGGTCTTCGCCTCCGAGGGCCCGCGGTTGGTCATCGACCAGATGTCCCGCGACCCCGATTCCCTCACGAAGAGCCTGGCCGCCTGTCTGAAGGCGGTGCACCACCCGAAGATGGGTGTCGCCCTGTCGGCGCTGCTGGTGATCGGGCCCGAGCACGGGCGGGTGTACCGCGAGGCCGGCTGGAGCAAGCGGCAGGTGAAGGACGCCCTCCACGAGGCGCTCCTGCTGCGCGGCGCCGACGTGATGCGCGGCGCCGGCGGCATCGCCGAGGGCCTGCCGCTGCCGGCGGGCGCCGAGGATGCGATGATCCCGAAGTTCCGGCCCGGCCACCTGCACGTCGTCTTCGCGGGAAGCGGCGCCGGCCTCTTCTCGACCGTCTTCGGCGGCTGGATCACCGGCGCCGAGGGCAGCCTTCCCGTCTGTCAGGAGATCCGAACATGAGCGAACCGCGCATCCTGCTGGATCCCACCGACGAGCGCTCGCCCGCGATTCGCGAGCGGGCGCCGCGTCTCGACGCCCTGGACGGCCGCACGATCGGCCTGCTCGACATCTCGAAGGCGCGTGGAGACGTATTCCTCGACCGTCTGGAGGAGGGGCTGCTGAAACGCGGCGCGTCGGTGGAGCGCTACAAGAAGCCCACCTTCACCAAGCCCGCTCCCGTCGACCTGCGCCACGAGATCGCGGTGAAGTGCGACGCCGCCGTCGAGGCGCTCGCCGATTGAGGCAGCTGCACGACGTGCAGTTTGCACGACACCATCGATCTCGAGACCCGCGGCCTGCCGGCGGTCTTCATCGCCACCACCGAGTTCACCGACGCAGCGGAGGCCCAGGCGAAGGCCCTGGGCGCCGATCCGGTCGGCGTGTTCGTCGCCCACCCGATCCAGGACCGGACCGACGACGAGCTCCGCGCCCTGGCCGACGAGGCCCTCGAACGCATCGTCACGGGCCTCACCGAAGAGGGCTAGGAGAGGCGAACCCCTAGATCCGCGACTCCGCCACGGGCGGGGCACCGAACACGCCGACCTCGCAGAGGAAGGCCTCGAATGTGTCGGCGGCGAGACGGTGGCCCGCCGCATTCCAGTGCGGGTCGCTCTGGAAGTGGTGCTGCTCGCGGGGGAAGCCCCGGAAGGTGTCGCCGAGGGGCTGGTGGGGGACGTCGAGCTCTTCCAGCGTCTCCGCGAGGAAGCGCCGCAGGTGCGGGACCATGCGCACCGAGCCCACCACGAGCCGCGCGCCGTCGGCCTCCACCTCCGCCTTCAACGCCCCGAGCAGCCGGTAGGTAATCTCCAGGTGCTCGTCGGCCAGATGCCACTTGGCGCGGCCGGTGCGAGCCGGGACGGCCACCTCTTCCACGGGCTGGAACCAGGGCAGCGCGGCCTCGCTGATCAGGTCCGGAAGCGCCACGAGGTGGGGATACAGCGCGACGTTGTTGTAGACCCAGCGCTCGACCTGACGCCTGCGCCGCTTCTGGGGCACGGGCACGTTGCCGAGCTCGAGGCCCTCGCCGGCCAGCTCGAAGGCGGGCTTGGCGTAGCCGTACCGGCTGGGCTGGTGGTTGTCGAGGAAGTCGTTGGGGTGCAGCAGGAGGAAGACGACGTCGGGTTGGAACTGGCGCCCCTCCGTCTGGTACCAGAGCAGCTGCTGATCGGTGCCGTAGCCGCTCACCGACGCGTTCAGGATCTCCCAGTCGTCGGCCCGTGCCGGCTCGCTCTGCTCGAGCAGCTCGACGACGCCCTCGTGCCGCTCGACGCCGAAGCCCCAGCCGAAGGAGTCGCCCAGGAACAGCATGCGCGGCCGAGCGGGCTCCCGCTCCACCTGGGCGGGCGCATCGCGCATGCCGTGCTCGTTGATGGCGACGCGAACCTGGAAGTCCGCGTGGCGGTGCATCCCCTCCTGGTTGGGCCGGTGACTCCAGCCGAGCTGCGCGTCGTAGCGCCAGAACCGGCGGTCGCCGGCGGCCGGCGCCCACTCGGGCAGGGCGAACCGCACGACGACCTCGAAGGCCCCTACGGTGAGCAGGACGGCGAAGAGCGCGAGGGGGACGTTGACCAGCAGCGAGCCGAGGCGATCCATGGCGGCAAGCTAGCGGGACGCGCCTGAGGGCCGGATGAAGCGACCGGGCCGATTCCGGGGGTTTATCCCCTCGGCGTGATACGATACCGGAGCGGCAGGTGCTTGAGGCCGACCACGAAGCTCGAGCGGATCCACTCGGGCTCGCCGGCCAGCTCCACGTGCTCGAGGCGCGACGTCAGCTCGCGGAAGAGCGCCCGGGCCGAGCGGCGCGCCAGGTTCGCCCCGAGGCAGAAGTGCTCGCCGATGCCGAAGCCCAGGTGCGGGTTCGGGTGCCGGTCGATGCGGAACGAGAACGGCTCGTCGAACACGGCCGCGTCCCGGTTGGCGGAGGCGTAGAAGAGCACCAGCCGGTCGCCCTTCCGAATCTGCTTGTCCCCCAGGCGGACGTCACGGGCGGCGGTGCGCTTCATGTAGTTCACCGGTGTGGTCCAGCGCACGATCTCCTCGAAGAGGGGATTCACCAGCTCCGGGTTCACCCGCACCTTCTCGAGCTCGTGCGGGTTCTCGACCAGCGCTCGCATCCCTCCGGCAATCGCGTTCTTCGTGGTGTCGTGACCGGCGGTGAAGACGATCAGGTAGTAGCCGAAGGTCTCCATCGGCCCCATCGGCTGGCCGTCGACCTGGCCGCCCGCGAGCACGGTAGCGAGATCGTCCCGGGGATTCGCGCGGCGGTCCTCGATGATCTTGTTGAAGAACTGGAAGAACTCGAGCCCGAGCTCGCGGATCGCCGCGTTCCGGTCCTCCCCGGGGCGTTGGAGCTCCGGATCGTCCGAGCCGAAGAGCTGGTTCGTCATCTCGAGGATGTAGGGCTCGTCCTTCTGCTCGACGCCGAGGATCGTGGAGAGGACGCGCAGCGGGTGGGCGGTCGCCACCTCCATGGCGAAGTCGCACTCGCCTTCGCCGGTGGCGCCGGCCAGCTTGTCCACGGTCTCGCGGGCGCTCCGCTCGACCGCCTCGTCGAGGCGCCCGAGGGCGTTGGGCGTGAACCAGGCGCTCGACACCTTGCGGAAGGTGCGGTGCTCCGGCGGATCCATCTCGATGATGGTCCGCATCATTCCGAGGCCCTCGCCCTGGTCGCGGAGCTGCTCGCGCTCCTCCTCGATCAACACGATGCCGGGGGCGTTCAGGAAGGTGTCCGGGGCCTTGGAGATGCGGCAGATGTCCGCGTGACGGGTGATCGCCCAGAAGGGCGGATACTTCGCGGGCTCGCACCGATGGATGGGATCCTGCTCCCGGAGCGCCGTCCAGCTCGCGTGGGGATGTCCGTCCGCCTCGTAGGCGGGCGGATCGACCAGATCGAAGCCGTCGGTGAGAGCCATGGATCCTCCTCCTAGAGCTCGATGCCGTGGGGCTTGAACAGGGTCTCCTCTTCGGCGATGCAGGCGGCGAAGCTCGGCCGCTCGTGGATGCGCTCGGCCCAGGCGAGGAGCTGGGGCCAGCGGGCGCCGTCGACCCGTCCGCCCGCGTGGCGCATGTTCACGAGCTGCGTCGCGACGGAGATGTCGGCGATCGAGAACGCCTCGCCGACCAGGTAGCCGTGGCCCTGGAGCTGGCGCTCGAGGTAGTCGAAGTGGGCCGGCAGGTCCTCGTGCAGGGTCTTGCGGGCGCGATCGACGTCGCGCTCCTTGCCCATCATCGCGCCCATCACCATCGGCCGGAACATTCCGATTCCGATCGGGCCCGCCAGCACCGAATCGGCGAACTCCTCGTACCAGAGGGCCCGGGCCCGGGCAAAGGGCTCGCTCGGGTAGAGCGGCGGGTCCGGGTGCATCTGCTCGAGGTAGGCGCAGATGGCCGAGGAGTCGGGGATCGTCCCGGCCTCGCCCTCGGTGCCGACGCTCCGGTCTCGCAGCACGGGGATACGGCCAGCCGGGTTGATGCGAAGGAAGTCCTCGGACGGCGGGAAGGGCATGACCATCTCGATTTCATAGGGAACGCCCTTCTCGGCGAGCACCACCTGCACCTTGCGGACGAAGGGCGAGCCCTTGGCGCCCAGGACGACGAGATCGGTCACGGGTCTTCCTCCTCGTAGGGGCCGGGGAGTCTACGTCAATTCTGGTCTTCGAACGCGTCCCGGCCGACCTCGCTCACCTTCTCGAAGCGCTCGCGCTGCTCCGGCGTCAGCGCCGACTGATCCGTGATCTGGCGGCCCAGGGCCGGGAAGGTCGGGATCTCGTCGTCGGCGAGCTCCTTCATCCGCACCTTCCGCTCCATGGCCGCCTCCAGGTAGGGCGCCAGCTCCTCCATCTTCGCCCGCTGGCGCGCCTCTTCCTCTTCCTTGAACTCGGGCAGCACGCGATCGGCGAAGAGCTCGAGGGACTCGCAGATGTGCTCGTGGCGGTTGCGCCCGCCCTGCTGGATGAAGGTCACCTGGTCCACCCCGGCGTCGGAGAAGGCGCGCAGGTGGGTACGCAGCTCGTCGGGAGTGCCAATGCCCCGGTCGGCGCCATCGTCGGGCAGCATGGGCCGGGCCTTCTCGAAGGCCCTCCAGATGTCGGTTCGGCCGGGCTTGTGCTCGCCGAAGATGTAGTGGTGACCGAGGCCGAAGCCGAAGAAGCGGAAGCCGTCCTGGCCGCGGCGCTTGGCTTCATCCGCGTTCTCGTGTACCGAGAAGCCGGTGACCATCGCGATGTTCGGGTTGATCGCGTGGCCGATTGGCACGCATTCCTCCTTGAGGATGCGGTAGTAATCGTCGACCCACTTCTTGGCCTCCGCCGTGTCGACGAAGGCGAAGGTGAGGGCGCCGATGCCCAGCCGGGCCGCGAGCTTGATCGTCTCCCGGTTCGAGCAGGCCACCCACAGCGGCGGATGCGGCTTCTGGACCGGCTTGGGCACGACGTTGCGGCAGGGCATCTCGAAGTAGCGGCCCTGGTAGCCCGGGTAGGGGTCCATGACCATCATGTTCGCGATCTGCTCGGTCGCCTCCCGCCAGGCCTCGCGCTTCGTGGCGACGTCGACCTGGAAGCCGCCGAGCTCGAGAATGGCCGAGGACTCCCCCGTGCCGAACTCGACACGGCCGTCGGACACCAGGTCGAGAGTGGCGATGCGCTCGGCCACCCGCGCCGGATGGTTATAGCCCGGTGGCGTCTGCACGATGCCGTGGCCCAGGCGGATGCGCTTCGTGCGCTGGGAGCAGGCGGCGAGGAAGACCTCCGGAGCGGAGGAGTGGGAGTACTCCTCCAGGAAGTGGTGCTCCACCTCCCAGGCGAAGTCGATGCCGATGCGATCCGCCAGCTCGACCTGGTCGAGGGCCTCCTGGAACAGTCGGTGCTCGTCGCCCTCGTTCCAAGGCCGCGGCAGCTGGTGTTCGTAGAAGATCCCGAACTTCATCGTGGCTCCTTCGCTCGTGATGCGCGAGGCGGAGCCTAGCTCGCTCCCCCCGGGGGATCCCCGGGCGACCGCGGGAAATGAGGCTTTTCGAGGAACCCGGACCTGCCGATGCAGGGGAGCACCTTTCTCGGGAATCCGATGACCGCCGCCGACCCATCCGATACCGCGGCCCAGGAGCCGGCCCTGGCCGTTCTCCTGGTCGAAGCCGACCGCATCGCTGCGGAACGACTGTTCGCCGTGCTGGGCGAGGCGCCGACCGGCCGCTTCGAGATCACCCACGTCGCGCGCATCGAGGAAGGTCTTCACAAGCTCCACGAGGCCCACTTCGACGTAATGCTGCTGGACCTCGCCATCGAGGAAGGCGCGGGCCTCGAATCGCTGTACCGCGCCCGGGTCGCGGCGGAGGCGGTGCCGATCGTCCTCCTCACCTACCAGGGCGACGCGGACCTGGCCCTGCGCGCAACCCGCGCGGGAGCCCACGACGTGCTCATCAAGGGCGAGGCGACGCCGGCTCTGATCGCCCGCAGCCTCGTCCACGCCGTGGAGCGCCACCGCATGATGGCGCAGCTTCGCGATGCGAAGCAGCGCCACTGGTTCCTGGCGAACCACGACCCCCTCACCTCCCTCCAGAACCGGACGGCCTTGCGCGAATCGGCGCGCGGCGCCCTGGCTCGCGCCCGGCGCCGCGGCGAGCGCCTCGCGGTCCTGTTCCTGGACCTCGACGGATTCAAGCCCGTCAACGACAACCTCGGCCACGCCACCGGGGACGAGCTGCTGACCGACGTGGCCCAGCGCTTGCGGCGCATCCGTCCCAAACGCGACGTGGTGGCCCGCATCGGCGGCGACGAGTTCGTGGTCGTGGCGATGGGCGTCGTCGACCGCGAAGCCGCGATCCGGCTGGCCGAGGACCTCCGCGACGAGATCGAGAAGCCCTACCACGTCGGCGGCGTCGAGTGCTTCATCAGCGCCAGCCTCGGCGTCGCGCTCTTTCCGGAAGACGGCAACGACGCCGACGAGCTGATCCGACGCGCCGATACCGCCATGTACGTCGCGAAGGGCGCCGGCCGCAACGCCGTCCGCTGCTTCGAGCCGGCGATGGACGAGGAGACCCACGCGCGCTTCGAGATGGTGAACGGCCTTCGCGAGGCGATCCGCGCCGGCCAGCTCGTGCTCGATTTCCAGCCCCAGATCGACGCGGCCCAGGAGCGCATCGTCGGGGCCGAGACCCTGGTGCGCTGGCAGCATCCGACCCGCGGCATCGTGGCGCCCGGCGAGTTCATCGGCGTGGCCGAGGACACGGGGATGATGGTCGGCCTGGGCGAGTGGATCCTGCGCACCGCCTGTGCCGCCGCCGCGAGCTGGACGGAGCTGTCGGACATCCGCCTCGCCGTGAACATCTCCGGCCGCCAGCTGGAGCAGCGCGACTTCACACGCCGGGTCCGGGCGATCCTCGACGAGACCGGCCTGCCCCCGGGACGCCTCGAGCTCGAGCTGACCGAATCCGTCGCTGCCCAGGATTCGGCCATGAAGGCCCTCGCCGGTCTGCGCGAGGCAGGCGTGCGCGTGGCGATCGACGATTTCGGAACCGGCTACTCCTCCCTCACCCTGCTGAAGCAGCTCCCCGCCGACCTCCTCAAGATCGACCAGTCCTTCGTCCACGACGCGGTCTCCCGGGATTCCGGCGCGCTGATCCTCGACGCGATCCTGCGCATCGCCCGCGGCCTCGGTCTCGACGTGATCGCGGAGGGCGTCGAGACGCTGGAAGAGATGGACCTGCTGCTCGGCCTGGGCTGCGTCCAGATGCAGGGCTACCTGCTCGGCAAGCCCACCGCGAAGAACGACTTCGAGGCCAGCGTCAGCGCGCCCGACGCGCTCTGGCGCCTCCCGATCGAGCGGCCGGAGGCCTGGTCGCCCCCGTCCCGGGAGGAGCTCCTGACGAGCGTTTCGAACCCGGACCCGCTGGAGCCGGAGATGCTCGACGACGACGCCCTGCCGGTGCTCAAGTAGCGACGCCTAGCGTCCCCGAAACTGCGGCTTGCGCTTCTCCACGAACGCGCGCACGGCTTCGCGGTGGTCCTCGGTCCCCGCCGATCGCACCACGCCCTCCGCCTCCGCAGCGAGGCACGCCGGCAGGTCTTCCCGAAGCGCCCGGTCGAGGTTGGCCTTCATCAGGCCGTAGGCGACGGTCGGCCCCTGGCCGAGACGGCGCGCCCAGGCGAGGGCCTCGCTCCCGAGCTCCGCGTCGGGAACGACGCGGTTGGTGATGCCCAGGCGTTCGCAGGTGGCGGCGTCGATGCGCTCGGCGCCGAAGAAGAGCTCTCGCGCCTTCGCGGTGCCGACGAGCTGGGTGAGGAAGAAGCTCGCCCCGTAGTCGCCGGAGAGCCCGACGTTCGCGAAGCCGGTCGTCACGAAGGCGCTCTCGGCCATGATGCGCAGATCGCAGGCCAGGGCGATGGAGAGCCCGGCCCCGGCGGCCGGGCCGGGGAGTGCGGCGAGGGTCGGCTGCGGCAGGGCGTAGAGAGCACCGGTGAGCGCCAGCTGCCGGCGGGTCTGGTCGGCGATCACCTCCTCGCGGGAAGGCGGCGGGGCTGGGCGGGAGCCACGGCCCCCCATCCCCTTCACGTCGCCGCCGGCGCAGAAGGCCGTGCCCGCGCCGGTGACGAGGACGGCGCGCACCCGCGCATCGTCCCGCAGCTCGCCCAGCAACGTCCGCAGCGCCGGGCTCAGGCGGTCCGAGAGCGCGTTCCGCGCATGGGGACGGTTCAACGTGAGGACGGCGACGCAGTCCTCGACGTGGGCGAGTAGCTCTTCGGTCCCGGTCTCGAGCGTCTCCATGCACAGACCCATAGCCCGCCTCTGCGGCGCACAGCGAGCCCCTTGGGCGGCAGGGCCTCACCAGAGGCGCGCTGGGGATCACGATCGGATCGACGTGATCGGGCGGTTCGAGGTAGCGGGGGCCTCCCGGGCCTCCGTCGGGGCGGCCCGTCGTTTCGGTGCGCGAAGCGCCGCAGTGTCGAAAGGCGGTCGATCCGTGTGATGAGCCGACCCCCTGAGTTCCCGACGGCTGCGTCCCTCGGAGCCCACTTCACGTCCACCTGGCCGAGGCGGACGCCATGGGTGGGTCGTCGTTCTCCGCGCCGGATTGGAAGCTCCCGGGTCCGGGAGGATTCCCCGCTCTGTCAGCGGCTGCTTCGCAGCCACCGCTCGCTCGCGGTCCGTCGACGTGAAGCCCCTGGGCGCGCGCACCATGTGCCGCCGACGGCTGCGAGACCTCGCTCTCCCGTGCCGCCCCGTCGGGCTCCGTCTTCAACCTACACCCGCCGCGATCGCGCGGGCAAGCGAAAACGAAGCGACCGCGCGTTCAGGGGTGCAACGTCACACCTCAGTTCACGTCGAGGAACAGCGAGATGAACTCCCCGGCCCGCGAGACCTCGACGGGAGTCGTCGTCAGGCCCAGCAGGCTCGGAATCGGGAACGAACCGAACGAATCCGCCAGGGACGGCAGCGCCGTGTCGAGCGTGAATCCCAGCACGCTGGCCAGCACCGTCTCGTTCGTGTTGATGCGGTTGTCGATGATGTCGATGTGGATGCTTCCCGGCGCCACGCTGCCGATCGTCACGGCCAGCTCCCCTGCCACGAAGGCGAAGTCGAGACCGACCTGGGCATCGACGACCACCTCGACCAGCGGGACGTTGGTGCTCACCGGCTTCATCTTGATCACAAGGTGCGGCACGTGCATGAGCGCCAGCTCGCCGGCGGGCCCGGGGGCCCCGGTCACGAAGGGCGCCGCCCCCGGCTCGAGAACCAGCTCGATCAGCTCCGCCGGATCGAAGGCCGCCAGCTCGGGCACGAAGACCGAGAGCAGCCCGGCGGTGAGGGTCGTGGGACCGGCGCCCAGGTCCAGCTCGGTGATCGCGCCGGCGAGCAGCCCGCTCTCCACCTCCGCCTTCAGCAGCTGGTTGAAGGCGGACGTCCCGATGCACAGTCCCAGGCCGTAGGGCAGGCCGCTCACCGGCGTTGTCGTGCCGAAGACCGGAAAGACCTCGTCGATGTGGTAGGAGGCCGCGAGGTCCGGTGCGCTCCCGACGGGCATCGACGCGGTGATGCGCGCATCGGTTCCGATGGTGAGGCCGTTCGGATCCTCGTCGAGGGCGAAGTGGGGAGCCTCGAGGTTCACGCCGATCTGGGTGCCGATCGTGCCGTCGAGATCGAGGCCCGAGGTCGCGGTCTCGATGGCGTCAGCGATCGGGCCGTCCGCCGGGCCGGCACCGTCGGGATCCGTGAGGAAGGCCTGGAAGCCCTGGGTCACGTCGTCCTGGAGGTCCCCGATGATCAGCTGGATGATGTCGCCGATGATCAGCACGTCGCAGATGCCGCTCGTGAAGGTCTGGTTGAAGCCGGAGAAGCTGACGCCGATCGAGGTCTGGTTGACGTCCACGTTGGAGGGATCGACCGGATCCGGCTCCACCTCGTAGGTGCCGGGGAGATCGGTCTGGTTCGCCGTGAGGCGCACGCCGCAGGTCGGCACCAGGCCGGAGCCGTTGATGTGGATGTTGATCTCGAGGTCGAAGATCGAGACGGTGCCGGTCATCGCGTCGGTGATGGGCACGATGTCGAGGGCGAAACCGGAGATCGAGGGCGCGGGGCTCGCGACGGTGGTGGTGGACGACCCGAGACACGCGCCGAAGAGTGGATCGACGATCTTGCAGCCGCTGTCGAGGACGGAGCCGACCGGAACGAGGGTCGCCGGGTCGAGCACGAAGAGGCTCGCCATCACCGGCTCCATGGCGTCGAGGCCCACATCGGTGATGCGCATGGCCATGGCTTCGAGGGAGAAGTCGCCGTCCAGCACGGAATCCGCAGCGAACACGGTGATCCGCTCCCGGTAGTGGCCTCCCGAGACGGCCGAGACGACGATCGGGTTGACGATCGCCACCGGGTCGAGGGTGACGCTCGTGGACCAGGTGCCGTCCGGGTTGACCGGTACCGACACGCCGTCCACCGTCAGCGACGGACTCTTCGGGTTGGTGATGCGCCCGGAGACCGTGATCGAGCCGGCCGTCGTGAAGGTGCCGTTCGGCGGCGACTCCACGATGAGGTTGGAGGACGGCGCGCAGGTCATGCCGAGGCTCAAGATCGCCAACAGGCCGAGGGCCGCAGCGGGCGCGAGACGAAGCGAGCGGGGGTCACGGGCGGGCTGAGGGCGCATGCTCTCCTCCTTGTGGGCTGAACGAGGGTTAAGCAAGCCCGGTGCCAGCTGAGTGCGCAGAGAGCCCTTCGATTCCGAGGAGTTACGTGCCCTTTCCCGGCGGCCGGCGGCTCCGATGGGAACGCGCGTTCCACGAGTGGAACACGCTTTCCCCTACAGTTCGGCGAAGGGGACGACCCGCGTGTCCACCGGCGGATGCTCGGCCGCCCCGATCCAGCGGAAGAGCATGCCGCCCTCCCGGTGTCCCGCCGTCTCCAGCCGGTTCGGCCAGGCCGGGCCGGGATCCCGATGGGAGAGCACGATGCGCACGGAGCCGTCGGGCTCGAGGTGGGCGCTGTGCTGGTTCAGGTGGATGCGGTGGTAGCGGTAGTCGAGAGACTCCATCCAGTAGTTGCTCACCTGGAAGTTCCACGCCTCGCACGCGGGGATGCGCCGGGCCTCCACCACCAACGCCTCGTCCGGCTCGAGACGCCAATAGCTCTGCAGGTAGTGGATGTTCGCGTCGCCCCCCGCCTGCTGGCACTTCGCCTGGTCGTCGGAAGGGAGCTGGTTGATGTGGTTCGAGTAGTCCTGCATCCAGTCGGCGAACTTGTTGGCGGTGCCCGCGACGAAGGCGACCACGCGCTCGAGGGTGGCCTCGAGCTCGCCGGGATCGAGGGCGTCGTCCTCGGCGGCGCCGACTCGCTCGATGCGCAGGCGGGCCGGCTCTTCACCGGCGCGGTCGGCGAAGGTCTGCCGCACGATCAGCATCCGCGTCTCCGCCGTCATGGGCAGCCAGTTCCCGGGCCGGGGCTCGCAGGAGACGGCGATCTCGAAGCGCCCGTCGTCGTCGACCTCGAGAGCGTCCGCGTCGATCTGTCCGGTGGGCTCGAGATCGCCGCTCGTCCCGTAGCCGCCGGCCTTGGTGCCGAAGCTCAGATAGGGAACGGTGCCGCGCTGGCCGGCGATGCGGTACTCGTAGCGCCCGTTGATGGTGCAGTTCTGGTAGAAGTTGTCCGGGTTGTCGTTGCCGATCTTGATCGTCTCGTTCGCGAGCTGGTAGAAGCCGGGGAAGCGCGCGTCGCCCAGCTCGAGCTGGCTCTCGAGACCGGCCCGCAGGAGCCGCGTCAGGTAGCGGAAGCCCTCCGCCCGATCGAAGGGGGTGTGGGGCGTCTCCTCCCGCAGCACGACGTCTCCGGCCGCCTTGAGGCGATCGCAGAAGGCGTGCCAGGCGCGGCCGTCGACCACACGCTGCTCGGCTTCACTCCATCCCATGGTCGGATCCTCCGCTCGGTCAGAGCTGCAGGTCGCGCTCGGGCCCGACCCGCGCTTCGCGGCCGCAGAGCTCTTCCTCTGCGAGAAGGCCGAGCAGCCCGGGGTCCCTCGTCCCGGCCCAGGTGCGCGCGCCGTCCGGGGTGAGCGCCGCCACGATGGCCCGTTCCGGCGCCCCGTTCGCGTAGGGGACCACGCCGGTCTCGAGGGTGACGGGCCCGGTGTAGTCCGCCTGGTAGGCGCGGCGCGGGAGCGCGGCGGCGGCCTCGCTCAGGTCTTCGCTGACGAAACCCTCCGGGCGCGGCGTCGCGCCCAGGACGCCGAAGGCGTGCCGCGCCACGAAGCCGCCGACCCCCGACACCATGGCGGGCCGCCTGCCGTCCTCCCGCAGGCGAAGCACCGTCGTGGCGAGGGAGTGCATCACGTAGCTGTTGAAGGGCCCGCCGGCGAAGGTGAGGCCACCGGTCACGGTCGGCGTGCCGGCCTCGTCGAGCCCGAGCTCCGCCACGGCGAGCTGCACCGCCGCGGGGAAGCAGCTGTAGAGATCGATACAGCCGAGCTCGTCCGCCTCCACCCCCGCCAGCTCGAGTGCGCGACGGGCGGCCAGGCCGAGGGTCGGCTCGGCGTGGAAGACGTCGCGATCCGAGAGGTAGCCGGCGTTCTGGGCGTAGGTGCCGACCCAGGGGAAGACCCAGCGGTCGCGCGGCACGCCGGCCCGCATCGCGGCCTCCGCCGAGCACACGAGCAGCGCGGCGGCCTGATCGACGACCATGTTCGCGACCATGTACTTCGTGTAGGGCGCCGAGACCACGCGGTTGCCGTCCATCGGAGCGATGATCGCGTCGGCGTCGGGCGCGCTGCGGACCCACGCATAGGGGTTGTCCGCGGCCACCCGGGCAAAGCGCGCCCACAGGCCCGCGACCCGCGCACGGTGGGCCGCGACGGACTCGCCCCGCCGGTAGCGCATCGCCACCTCGAAGAGCCCGAAGCACTGGGTCGGGTTACGCAGACCCGCGGCGACGTCCGGATGGCGCTTCCAGTCACCGGGCGTCATGGGCCCCGGCTCGTGGTCGGGCGGGGGGCCTTCCTGGAGCGTGCGGCGGGGCTCGTCCCCTCGGGCCTTCGCGCGTCGCTTGCTGTGCTCTGCCTCACCACCGACCAGCAGCACCACGTCCTTCTTGCCGTCGCGCACGTCCGCCGCGGCGCCGCTGAGCTGGCTCAGCACGGTGGTCCCGCTGATCGGAGCCAGCCAGGTCTCCGGCCGCTCGGCACCGAGACGTTCGGCCAGCCAAGCCCCGGGGTTGGCGTAGTTCCAGAGCCCCTTCGGCACGCGCAGCGCGTCGAGCTGGGCGAGCAGCCGGGGCGCACCGGCGTCCTCGGCGGCCAGGCGGGCCGCGCGCTCCATCAGCGCGAGCGGCTCCTCCGCCTCCGCGGGGTCCTCCACCCTCTGTACCACCTGCCCCACGCCGACCACCACCGGCGTCCGGGGATCGATCCCGCTCATGTCCACCACCGCAGTTCGGAGACGACGAGGACGTTAGCGGAGGGCGGTGCGGAGGCGGGAGAGGAGCTTGAGGAGGCCGTCGGCGCCGAGCTGGGCGGTGGCGAGCAGCGCTCGCGAGCGGCGGACGGCGCCTTCGAAATCGCCGTCCGCGCTCCTCGAGGCGAGCTGGAGATCGTGCAGCTCGCCCTGCACCAGGAAGCCCACCATCGGCAGGTGGCCCAGGCGCTCGCGCACCTTGTGCTCGGCCTGCTGGGCCGAGCGCAGGAGGGGTGCCGCGGCGCCGGCCCGGGCCCTCGCGAAGCGACCGAGCTTCTCGGCGCCGCGCTTCGCGTCGGCGCGCAGGGCCCGGGCCTCCGCCTCGAGTGCCCGGGCGGCGGCGAGCAGGACGCCCGGGTCCGAAGCGGTGCGTGCGCGCGCGGCCTCCGCCAGCCGCTCTTCGGTCGACAGCTCCGCGTGCGCCACCTCTTCGATCAGCGGGCCGAAAGCCCGGTGCTCGATACCTGGAATGCGCGCACCGCCCTCGGTGCAGTTGACGAGGCGCACGCCCTCCCGCGCCAGCAGCCCGCCGAGCGCCCGATACTCCTCGCGGAAGCTCGCGTAGGTGACGTCGGTCAGCACCCGGTCCCCGTTCCACCCCTCGACCCAGGTCGCACCCGGTGCCAGCTCGCGATCGGGCGTGTCCCGCTCGAAGAGCGCCGCCTTCTTCTTCAGGTCGGTAAAGTAGACGCTGCCGTCCGCTTCCTGCTCGACGCCGAGGTCCTCGTAGAGCGACCCCTCCGCATAACGTCGGCCGTCCGTGAAGGCCAGATCCTGGCCGATCAACATCACCCGGCCCGCGCCGAGGAAGGCCGCCAGGCCGACCGCCGCCACGGCGACGGTCCCCCCGGAGCGCAGCCAGGCCGTCTCGCCGAGGGCGGCGCCGAGCCAGACCGCGAAGGGGTTCGACGACTCGAAGCCGAGGAAGCGACGGCCCGGCGAGAGCTCGAAGAGCCGGGGATGAGCCTGAGGCACGAGCACGAGGTTCTGCGCGCCCAGGCTGGGAACGCGATCGAGCTGGTGACTCACGTCCTGGGTTTCGGTGACGACGACGAGGTCCGGCCGCACGCCGGCCCGCTCAAGCGCCGCGAGGCTCTGCCCGATGGCGATCACCAGCACCCGACTCCGGTAGCGGGCGACGAGCGGAAGCTGCTTCGGGAGCGAGGGGCCGGCCGCGCACACGACGGCGGGCGCGCCGGAGAAGGCGCCCTCGAGGGCCCCGATGCGCGACGCGCCCAGCAGGTGCGGCCCGTTCTCGATGCTGGTCAGCGCCCAGTGCCGAGACCAGGTCCGCAGGGTCGCGCACTGGACGTCCGCCGCCTCCTTCGTCCGGGCCACCCGGGCCACCGCGGAGCGCAGCGTCTCCGGCGCCACCCGCCCGAGCCCGGGATGGGGCAGGACGTGCAGGGAGAGGCCCGGCGAATACCACTCGGTGAGGCGCTCACACAGCGCGTCCTCGTCGGTGACGACGGAGACGTGCTCGCCGCCGAGCGCCGCGAAGGGGCGCGCCGCGAACGCCGCCCGCAGGAGCCCCGTGTGGGGCTCGAAGACGATCAGCCGGCGGATGCCACGCCGCTGGAGCGCGTCCAGCTGATGACCGGTGCCCACACCGAGAGCCACCACCACGTCCGCGTCGTCGGGCACCCGGGCAGCGAGGCGCTCCCCGTCCGCGGCGGGATCGTAGGCCGAGGCGAGGAGCGTTCCGCGAAACGAGAGGGTCGTGGCGCCGCTCGGCCCCGCGACGGCCAGGACGTCCTCGTCGAAGGCACCCGCGATGCGCGAGGCCAGCTGGGGATCGGCGCGGCGCAGCCGCGAGAGATTGCGCTCGAGGTGGTCGCCGCTGGCGGGTGCAGGGGTCGGCATCGATGGGCAGCTGATGTTGCAAATGCAGTGCCACGCAGCGGATCCGCGGCATGTGTCTTGCACCGGCGTGGCTTCGCCGACTTGGCGCCCGCGCGGAGGGTGACCGGCCGGCACCGCGTTTCAAAGTGAACGGTCCGGCGTTCAATTCGCCGGGCACCGAGGCCCTGACCCGACCCCCGTCTGGACGACCGATCGATGCGCCTTCACCACGGACCCCGGTTCATCGCCGAGGTCTCGAGCAACCACCAGCGCGATCCCGAGCGTTGCCTCGCATTTGTCGATCGCGCCGCAGAGATCGGCTGCGACGGCGTCAAGTTCCAGCTCTTTCGCGTGGACGAGCTGTTCGCGCCGGAGGTGATCGCCGCGAGTCGGCTCCACCGTGCCCGGGAGGACTGGGAGCTTCCGGAGGAGCTCCTCCCGGCGATCGCCGCGCGTTGCCGCGCCCGCGGGCTGCTCTTCGGCTGCACGCCCTTCTCGCCACGGGCGGCCCGCGTGCTCGCGCCTCATGTGGACTTCGTGAAGATCGCCTCCTACGAGCTGCTCTACGAGCCGCTCCTCGAAGCCTGTGCCGGACTGGACCGACCGCTCGTGCTCTCCACCGGCATGGCGCGCGCCGACGAGGTGAGCCACGCCCTGAAGCGCATCGACGCCGCCGGATGTCGCGATCTCACGCTCCTCCACTGCGTGTCGGGCTACCCCACTCCGCCGGAGCAGGCGAACCTGGCGGCGATCGAGACCCTGCGACGGCTGTCGGAAGCGGTGCTCGGACGCACCTGCGAGATCGGCTGGTCGGACCACAGCGTGGCGCCGGGCGTCGTACAGCGCGCCGTGCACCGCTACGGCGCGAGCCTCGTGGAGTTCCACCTCGACTTGGACGGCGAGGGGGCGGAGTACGCAAGCGGCCACTGCTGGCTCCCGGCGGCGATCGCCGCCGTGATTGGCGACGTGCGCGCCGCCTTCCGCGCCGACGGCCGGGGCCACAAGGAGCCGGCGCCGTGCGAGCTGGCCGATCGCGCCTGGCGAGCCGATCCGGCCGACGGCTGGCGCCCCCTGCGCGGCGCCCGGGCGGAGGTCGGCCCGTGAAGCGGCTCGTGATCGCGACGGCGGGGGGGGCCGAGCTCGGGGTCGGTCACGTGATGCGGGCCGCGAGCCTGGCACGGGAAGCGGTCTCCCACGGAATCGGCACGGTGATGCACGTCGCCGGCGAGGAATCGGTGCGGCGCGCGGCCGCACGGGAGATCCCGGAGGTTCCGATCGAGCCGTGGGATGGCGTGTCGCACGTGGCGGCGAACGCGAGGGGCCTCTTGATCGACGCGCCCCACCCGATCGCGCCGGTCGTCGACGCAGCCCGCGCCGCCGGTGTGCCGACCACAGTGCTCGACCGCCTCGACACGCTCGAGACGGCGAGCTGGACCGTCCTGCCCGTCCTCCACGCCGAGCCCCGCGCACACCCGCGCCTGCGCCACGGCGCGGACTGGTGCGTGCTCGAGCCCCGTCGCCTGGGGCTCCCCGTGCCGTCGTTCCCCGGTGAGCGAGATCTCCTCCTCGTCGCGTTTGGCGGCGCCGACGCGGGCGGCTGGACGCGCCAGGTCGCCGAGGCCCTCCCCGCACCGCCGCCGTCCGGGCTCCGGCCGGTGTTCGCCGTCGGGCCGGCGGCGCCGCCGGAACGTGCCGACGAGCTGGCTCCCTACGGCGAGGTGCTGCGCGCGCCGAGTCGGCGCGAGCTCTTCGCCTGGATGGGCCGCGCTCGCCTCGCGGTGTGCGGCTTCGGTGTGACCCTCTACGAGCTCGCCGCCCTGGGCACCCCGGCGCTGGTGTTCGCGCGAGACGACGCCGATGCCACCGCAGCACTCCGCCTGTCCGAGCGGGGCATCGGTCGGCTGGTGGGTCCCGCGGGCGGCTTCGACGCGGACGCGTTCCGGGACGCACTGGTCGACGCCTTGCACGACGACTGGCCGGAGCGCACCCACCGCCAGGGCCTCCAAGCCCTCGGCGACGGCGCCGGCGCCGGGCGCATCCTCGAGCTCACCCTGGGAGATCGGCGATGAGGGCAGGCGCGATCGTGCAGGCGCGGATGAGCAGCCGCCGCCTGCCCGGGAAGGTGCTGCGCGATCTCGCGGGCGAGCCGTTGCTGGCCCGCGTGGTCGAGCGGGTGCGCCAGGCCCGGCGCCTCGCCTTCGTCGGCGTCGCGACGTCCGCGGAGGCGGAAGACGATGCGATCGCCGCCTTCTGTCGCGTCCAGGGCATCCCCTGCCACCGCGGGCCGCTCGGCGACGTGCTCGCCCGCACGGCGGAGGCCGCGCGGCGCTGGAAGCTCGACCCGGTCGTGCGCATCACCGCCGATTGTCCCTTCGTCTGCCCGGAGCTGATCGATCGCCTCGTCGCCGAGCTCGTCGCCCGGGACGCCGATGCGATCCGGCTGGCAGGGCCGAGCCTGCACGAGGGCATCGATCCCTTCTCTCGACGGGCGATCTTGCACTGGCAGGCCCAGGCGCTGTCGCCGGAGGAGCGCGAGCACCTGGGGCTCCTCCCCCAGCGCCGCGGCGAGGGTCTGCGCCTGGCGACGCTTGCGCCCCGCGCGGAGGATCCGCCTCCGGGCCCCGTGCGGCTCTCGGTGGACGAGCCTCACCAGCTCGATTTCGCCCGCGCCGTCTACGCCGCCCTGGGCGGGCATGCCTGCTTCACCACCCTGGAGCTGCTGGCCGAGCTCCGACGGAGCCGTGTGCCCACCGGCGCCGACGCCGTCGTCGACGCCCTCCGGGCGGCGGGCGTGCCGCGTCTGCACCTCTACCCGGGCGGCACCATCATGCCGATCCTGAACGCGTGGATCGCCCGCGGCGGCGCCTTCGTGGTGGCGCGTCACGAGCAGGGCGCCGGCTACGCCGCCCTCGCCGAGGCACGCCTGGACGGGGAGCCGCGCGTCGCGATGGTGACGAGTGGCCCCGGGGTGACGAACCTGATGACCGTGGTCGCCGACGCCTGGTATGACGCCACACCGCTGGTCGCGATCACCGGCCAGGTCGGCACGGGGGATCTCCGCAGCCGACCGGGAGTGCGCCAGCGCGGCTTCCAGGAAGCGCCGACGGCCGCCCTGTGCGCGCCGATCAGCAAGGCCTGCCTGCGCCCGATGACGCCGGACGAAGTGCCGGCGGTGATGGACGAAGCCCTGGCCCTCGCGGTCGCGGACCGGCCGGGACCAGTGGTGATCGAGCTGCCGATGGACGTTCAGCGCGGCGCGCTCGAAGCTCCGGGAGGCACCGAAGAGAAGGGAACCGGGACGCCCTCGAGGCCGGTCGTGGGCCCACCGGCCGCTCCCGACGAGGCGGCGATCGCGCTGCTCGCCGAGTGGCTGCGGGAGGCGGAACGTCCGCTGGTCCTCGCCGGACAGGGAGTGCTGCAGAGCGGCGCCGTGGAGCCGCTCCGGCGCCTGGCCGAGCGCGCACGGATCCCGGTGGCGACCAGTCTGCTCGGACTGGGCGCGGTTCCCGGCGATCACCCCCTCTCCCTCGGCATGGTCGGACACACGGGCACGGGCTGGGCCAACCGCGCCCTCGCCGAGTGCGACCTCCTGCTCGTGCTCGGCGCGCGCCTCGACGTACGCCAGACCGGCACCCGAACCGAGGCGTTCGCGCCGCACGCGCGGATCGCCCGGGTCGACCTCGACCCGGCGGAGCTCTCGGCGCCGCGGGTGCACACGGAGCTGCCGATCCGGGGCGACGCGGCGCTGGCCCTGGCAGCTCTCGAACGCGCCTGGAACCCGGAGTCCGAGCCGCCCGCCTGCCACGAGGCGTGGCTCGGCCGCCTGAAGGAGTGGCGCGCGCGGCTTCCCCTCGACGCCGCGCCGGTCGCGAGCGGCTGCCATCCCGCCGAGCTGCTGCGCGCCGTCGACCGGGCGACCGCCGGTGAGTCGCTCGTGGTCGTGACGGGCGTGGGCCACCACCAGCAGTGGGCTGCCCGACACTTCACCTTCGACGCGCCGCGCCGCAGGCTCCTCACCTCGGGCGGCCACGGTGCCATGGGCTACGACCTGCCCTCCGCGGCGGGCGCGTGTCTGGCGTGTCCGGACGCCCGGGTGCTGTGCGTGGTGGGCGACGGCTCCCTGCAGATCAACGGACAGGAGCTCGGGACCCTGGCCGAGTACGGCCTGCCCGCCAAGGTCCTGGTCCTGGACAACCGGCGCCTGGCCATGGTCTCCCAGTTCCAGAAGCTCACCTGGGGACACGATCCGAGCACCGGCGAGCGCGCGCCGGTCGACTTCGCGGGGCTGGCGCGGAGCTACGGCGTGCCTGCGTTTCGTCTCGAGCGATGGGACGAGGCGGCACCGGCGACCCTGCGCGCGTTCCTGGATCGGGCGGGCCCGGCGCTGTTGTGGGCGAGCATCGACCCGAGCGCCGAGGTGTCGCCGATGCTGCTGGCCGGCCAGACCACCGACGACCTCTGGTACGGGGACGACCCGTCGTGATCCCGAACCTGGACGGACGCCACGCCTTCGTCACCGGGGGAGGCCGCGGCATCGGCCGGGCGACCGCGCTGGCGCTCGCCGATGCGGGCGCGGCATTGACGATCACCTGGTGCAGCCGGCGCGACGAGGCGGAGCGCACACTCGCGGAGCTGGCCGCCCGCGGTGTCGCGGCCGGTGCCCAGCCCCTCAACGCAGCCCGCCCCGAGGAGGTTCGCTGCGCCTTCCGACGGGCGCAGGCCGAGCGGGGTCCGGTTCACGTGCTGGTCAACAACGCGGGGATGGTCCAGGAGAAGCCGTTCGAAGAGATCCGGGTGGCGGACTGGGACCGCATGCTCGAGGTGAACCTCCGCGGCCCGTTCCTGTGCGCGCGAGAGGCGCTTCCAGCCATGCGCGAACGGCGCTGGGGACGCATCGTGAACGTCAGCTCGATCGGCGGCCAGTGGGGCGGCATCCGGCAGGTGCACTATGCGGCAGCGAAGGCCGGCCTCATCAGCCTCACCCGCTCCCTCGCCCGCGTGGCCGCGGCCGACGGTGTCACGGCGAACGCCGTGGCCCCAGGCCTCATCGGTACGGAGATGATCGCCGGAGAGCTCGCCAGCGGCGACGGCCGCGCCAAGGCCGCGGGCATCCCCATCGGCCGCATCGGAACGCCCGAGGAGGTGGGCGAGACGATCGCGTTCCTGGCTTCGGACGCGGCTTCGTACATCACGGGCCAGACGGTCAACGTCAACGGCGGGATGTACTTCACATGAGCCTCCTGTGGGTGATCAGCGCCGGTCCGGAGGCGTGCCCGACCATCGCCCGTGCGAAGGAGCTCGGCCTGGAGGTGGTGGCCAGCGACGTGCGGCCGGAGGCCCCGGGCCTGGCCCTGGCGGACCACGCAGTCGTGGCGAGCGTCTACGACCCGGAGGAGACCCTCGCCGCGGCACAGTCCTTCGCCGCGAGGGTTCGAGCGCCCGACGGCGTGCTATGCGTCGCCGCCGATGCGCCCCGGACGGCGGCGCGCCTCTGCGAGGCGTTCGACCTTCCCGGTGTGTCGGTACAGACCGCCCGACTGGCGTCGGACAAGCTCGCCATGAAGGAGCGCCTGGCGGCGGACGGCGTGCCGGTGCCCTGGTTCCGCTCGGTCTCCGATGCCCGGGAGCTCGCGGAGCTCGCGGACAAGGAAGACCTTCCTCTGGTCGTCAAGCCCGTCGACAGCCGCGGCGCGCGCGGCGTGGTGCGTCTCACCGGCGCCGTCGACCCGGCCTGGGCCTTCGCGACCGCCCTCACCCACTCCCCGAGCGGCCGCGTGATGGTCGAGCACTTCCTCGACGGGCCGCAGGTGAGCACCGAATCTCTCGTCCTCGGCGACGCGGTGGCCACGCCGGGCTTCGCCGACCGCAACTACGCTCTTCTCGATCGCTTCGCCCCCTTCGTCTTGGAGAACGGCGGGGAGCTGCCCTCGCTCCTGCCGGAGGACGTCCGGTCCGCCACCTGCGATGCGGTGGCCCGGGCCACCCGGAGCCTCGGGCTCTCGGTCGGCGTGGCCAAAGGCGACGTCGTCGTGCACCGGGGCCGCCCGATGATCATCGAGCTCGCGGCGCGGTTGAGCGGCGGCTACCTGTGCTCCCACCATATTCCTCTCTCGACGGGCGTGGACTTCATCGGGGCGGCGATCCGACAGGCCGTCGGCCAGCGGGTCGACGCCTCGGAGCTCGCCCCGCGCCGGACGCGGGGCGTCGCCCAGCGCTTCGTCTTTCCGCGGCCGGGCCGCGTCGTCGCGGTGCACGGGGAGCGCGAGGTGGCTGCCCGCCGGGAGATCGCGCTGGTCGAGGTACGGGTGGCGCCGGGAGACCTGGTGGGGCCGGTCGAGCACCACCCGAGCCGCGCTGGGTTGGTCATCGCCCACGCCGACTCCCGGGAGGCCGCCGTGCGCGCCGCGGACGCCGCTGCCGACGCTCTCGTGATCGAGACGGTTCCCGCGCCGTGAGCGAGCCGCTCCACGTCTACGCGATCTTCCACCTGAACCTCATGTTCTCGGCAATCGAGGAGCGCCAGCGGCCGCAGGTGGTGGAGCGCTGCTATTGGCCCCTCCTGTCCCTCGCGACCGACCTGGGCATTCCGCTCGGCCTCGAGGTCTCCGGCCTCACCCTGGAGGAGATCCGTCGCATCGATCCCCTGTGGCTGCGGCGGCTGCGGAAGCTCACCGAGGCCGGCACCTGCGAGCTGGTCGGCAGCGGCGACGCCCAGCTGATCGGTCCGCTTGTCCCGGAATCCGTCAATCGCTGGAACCTGCGCCTCGGCCGGGAGCGCGCCGAAGCGTTGCTAGGCGAGGCCCCGCGGCTCGCCTTCGTGAACGAGCAGGCCTTCTCCGCGGGGCTCGTGCCCCTCTACCGGGAGGCGGGCTTCGAGGCGATCGTCATGGAGTGGAACAACGCGGCCCGGACGCACCCGGAGTGGCCCCGGGACTGGCGCTACCACCCGCAGCTCGCCGCGGGGCCCGGAGGCGAGACGATCCCCCTCGTATGGAACGACTCGATCGCCTTCCAGCGGCTCCAGCGGGTGGCCCACGGTGAGATCACCGGGGACGAGCTGGTCGAGTGGCTCGCGCCCCGGGCCGGAAGGGGCCGGGCGTTTCCCCTCTACGGCGGCGACGCCGAGATCTTCGACTTTCGCCCGAATCGCTATGCGGTCGAGCCCACCCTCGAAGCCGGCGAGTGGCAGCGCCTTCGCGATCTCTTCCTTCGCCTCCAGGAAGACGAGCGCTTCCGCTGGGTGGCGCCGAGCGCCACGCTGGCCCTCCCTGCCGGCGAGCACGGGGGGCAGGTGCTCCGACTCGACACGGCGGAGCAACCGTGCCCGGTGAAGAAGCAGCCGAAGTACCACCTGGCCCGGTGGGCGGTGAGCGGGCGGGACGATCTCGCCGTGAACACCGTATGTCGCCGCATCGCGGGGGAGTTGGAGCGCCAGCCCGAAGCCCGGGCGGAGGACTGGCAGGAGCTCTGCGCACTGTGGGGCAGCGACTACCGCACCCACATCACCGACGACCGCTGGCGCGGGTTCCGCGACCGCCTTTCCCGCTTCGAGCGCCGGGTCCGCGGCCCGGCCGCCCTGCCGAGCCCGAGCACCGCCTGCTGGCCCGTGGCGCTTCCGGATTCGCGCTGGGATCGCGAGGGTTCGCGGCTGCGCTTCGAGAGCGATCGCCTGCGCATCCACTTCAACATCCGCCGCGGCCTCGCGATCGAGGCCCTGTGGTGGAAGGACGTGTCGCCGGATCCGCTGGTCGGAACGCTGCGCCACGGCTTCTTCGAGGACGTGGCCTGGGCCAGCGATCTCTACACCGGCCACGCGGTCTTCCAGCCGCCGGGCCGGCACCAGATCACCGACCTCTCGCCCATCGAGCCGTTCCTGGAGAACCACGGCGACCGGCTGGCACGCCTGACGGGCACGCTCCCGACGGAGCTGGGCCCGATCGAGAAGCGCTGGCAGATCGACCTCGAGCACGGCCGCATCGACCTGGCCCATCACTTCTTCTGGCCCGGGCCGGCGACGGGCTCCTTGCGCGTCGGTCACGTGACCCTGCTGCCTGGCGCGTTCGAGCGGAGCTCCCTCTTCTACCGGACCTGCAACGGCGGCGGGCCGGAGCGCTTCGCGCTGGGGAAGGGCTTCGATCAGGGCCGCGCGGTTTCGAGCCTGGTCTCGTCCAGCGGCGCCGTCGGGATGACCGAAGGCTGGCTCGAGCTGGGCGACGCGCGCACGAGCGTCCGGATCGACCTTGACCTGGCCCACGCCGCGTGCGTCGGCCTGCTGCGCTTCGAGCCCGTGGACGATCGCTTCTTCCTGCGCGCCACCCTCTCGGCCCGGGAGTGCGACGACACGGCCAGGCCCGTCGCCAACGACGGCCTGGTGTGCGCCTTCTCCCTCAGCGCGCGGAAACGTTGCTGAAGGCCGGCGTGCGCTCGTAGAAGGTCACTGTCGGGACGGAGCCGAGGCCGAGACGGCGCAGATTGGCGAGCATCTCCGTCTGGAAGTCGTAGCTGGAGACGACGATCGCGTCGGGACGCAGGGCGGCCAGGGCCTCCGGGGCGACGACGGGCAGGCCGAGGACGCGGCTTCCCTGCTTGGCCGGGTTGCCGTCGGCCAACGCGACGATCCGGGCCTTCCGCAGGTCGGTGGCGTCGAGCAGGCACTCCGTGTGGTAGCCGGCCCCGTACAGGGCGACCCGGTGACCCTCGGCGAGCCAGCGGGGCAGCGCCTCGTCGACGCGCGCGCGGAGGCGCTCCAGGAAGACACGGCGCTCGCGGGTGTAGCGACCCACGACGTCCCGGATCGCCGCGACCTCGTCGGGTGCCGCCGGAACCGGGGCGCCCGGGCGCTCGCCCCGGCGTGCCCACGAGCGGAAGGCCGGGAACGGGAAGTCCTGGTCGCAGGTCTCCGGCTCGAGGCCGCAGGCCCGCAGCAGGGCAGCCAGGGTCACGGGGCTGAAGTTGAAGAGGTGGTCGAAGGTGAAGAAGTCGACGGCGCTCTCGAGGCGGGGGCGCAGCACGTTGGGCACCTCGATGAAGAGCGCGCCGCCGGGAGCGAGGAGCTCGCGACAGCGCAGGAGGGTGGCGCGGGGATCGGCGAGGTGCTCGAGAACGTGGGAGAGCGCGATCAGGTCGAAGCGCTCCCCGGCCAGCGGCGCGTCCTCGAAGGCGCCGGCTTCGATCGGGACGCCCCAGCGCTCGCGCCCGAGGCGGGCGGCGCTCCGGGAGGGCTCGACGCCGCGCACCCGGGCGCCCCGGTCCCGGAGCAGCTTCAGCAGGAAGCCCTCGTAGCAGCCGATCTCGAGGACGCGCCAACCCACGAGCGGGCCCGCGGCGCGCTCGATCCAAGCGGCCTGGTCGCGCCGGCTCCCCTCACCGGGGATGCGCGGGCTGCCGTCCTCGGCGACGAAGGCGTCGCGCTCCTGGGCGGCGTAGAAGCTCGCGAGCAGCGCCGGCTCCGGCTGGGGATCCGTGGAGACCAGGCCGCAGTGCGTGCACAGCACGGTGCGGATGTCGAAGGGCACCTCGCACCCGCCGGTGAGGATCCGGAAGCCCTCCTGGACCCGGACCTCCTCGCTCTCCCGCGCGCCACAAGCAGGACAGGGCCGGCCGGCCTCAGCCATGTGCATCCCCCCTCCGTTCTCATCGGACGATTCAAGGATTTCTGGAACCCCGCCGATGGGAACCGCGGAGGGAGGGGATGCACCCGCATCAGGAGGTTCGTATCCAGCATCCGGTGGGAGCGCTGTCGCCCACCGGCGTCCTCGACGTGGGGCTGCGTTGCCCCCATTCCTGCGTGTTCTGCTACTACAGCCACTTCGACGGCCACGCGGAGCCCTTCCACGCCCTTCGGACCCTGCCCTTCCGCCCCCTGCCGGAGTGCACGGAGCTCGCGGACGACTTCCGGCAGTGGGGGCTCACCCACTGCGACGTGACCGGCGGCGAGCCGAGCCTGCATCCGCACATCCTGGAGCTGATCCACCACGTGGAGCACGTGGCGGACCTGCGCGCCCGGCTCATCACCCTGGCCCAGTTCACCATGCGTCCCCACAAGCCGAGCGGCCGCGAGCGTCTGGTCGACGGGCTGCTCGACGCGGGGCTCACGGACTTCCTGTTCTCCTTCCATGCGGCGAGCGAGGGGCTCTTCAAGCAGCTCACGAAGGGCTCGCTCGCCCAGGTGAAGGCGACCATGGAGTATCTCGACGCCTGCGCGTTCTCGTACACCGCGAACACGGTCGTGCAGCAGTACAACGCCCACGAGCTGCCGGCGATCGCGCGCTATCTCTCGAGGCGGAACCTGCGCTTCCACAACTTCATCGTGATGAAGCTCGAGTGGGGATGGCGCAACGGGCCGGACCACGGCGTCGAGCACAAGGCGCGCTACGACGAGATCGCGCCGTCCCTGCGCGACGCCGTGCACATCCTGGAGGATGCGGGCGTGGGCGTGAACGTGCGCTACGCCCCCTACTGCGCGCTGCCGGGGCTCGAGAAGAACCTGGTCGGCTACAAGCAGGTCCAGCTCGACCCCTACGAGTGGCGCAACGGCACCCGCGGCGCGAAGACCGAGGGCACGCCCTACGGCGGCAAGCCCTTCCTCTTCTACGAGAGACTCGAGGACTACCTGGCGAAGCATCCGGGGGACGTGGCGACCCGCGACGAGTACAACATGAGCCAGGGTCCTCCCTGCGAGGGCTGCGCCCTTCGCGAGATCTGCGACGGGGTCGATCGGGACTACGTGGCGCGCCACGGTTGGGCCGAGCTCCACCCCTACGATGGCGAGACGGTCCAGGACCTCACGCACTTCCGGGTGACGAACCCCCGCCCCTTCGAGCTGCTGCAGCGGCCGGGCTGGCCCGGGCCGCGGGAGAAGGAGGAGGCGGGGTCGTGAGGCTCTCGGTGGTCGTTCCCACCTTCGAGCGGCACTCGAAGCTCGAAGCCTGCGTCGCGAGCCTGGCGGCCCAGGGCGCCGACGCCGTCGGCGAGGTGGTGATCGCGGACGACGGCTCCGCGGACGACACCCGCGCCTGGCTCGAGGCGGCGCCCCGCCGCGATTGGCCGTTCGCCCTGCGCGTCCTGCGGCTGGACCACCGGGGACCCGCCGCGGCACGCAATGCCGGCGTGCGCGCGGCCCGCTGCGAGCTGGTGGCCTTCACGGGCGACGATTGCGTGCTCGCCCCGGGCTGGGCCGAGGCGCACCTGGGCGCCCACGGGGGGAGCCGTGGGGGCTCGGTGCTGGGACACACCACCTGGCTTCCCTCGCTCCGCGTCACGCCCTTCATGCACTACCAGGAGAACGGCGGCAGCCAATTCGCGTACGGGCGAATCGCCGATCCGGCGGATGCGGGCTGGCGGTACTACTACACGACGAACGTCTCCTCGCCGAGAGGGCTTCTGCTGGAGCATCCCTTCGACGAGCGCTTTCCGGCAGCGCGCTACGAGGACATGGAGCTCGGTTGGCGCCTCGAGCAGCAGGGACACCGCGTGGTGTATCGGCCGGAGGCGCTCGCCTGGCACGACCACCCGATCGGCTTCGAGGCCTTTCGCGGGCGCTGCCCCGAGTACGGCGAGTACGCGGCCCTCTTCCACCGGCTACACCCGCAGGAGCCGGCCCTGGCGCAGGCGCTGGGCATTCGCGACGCGGAGGCCTGCGACCGGGTGCTCGGGGCGGCCGTCGACGCGGCGGAGCGGGTCGTGGCGGAGCTGGAGGAGGCGGTGGCCAGTGCCGGAGCACCGCCGCCTTTCGGCCTCCGCGGCGCCACCGGGCTGCTCCACGACGCCTACCGGCTGCTCATCCATCTCGGGCTGGTCGGCGGGATCCGCAAGGCGCTGTCGCTACCGGCGCCGGAGCGGGTCTGAGCGTGGGGCAGACGGTCCAGCTCCGCCCGGGTCACCAACGTCTGGTGGGTCCTCCGACGCGACGACAGCTTGACAAGCGGAACCGGCCCCCAGCTCAACGGCAACGCAACAGACGGAACCGGCCCTACCCAACGCGGACAGTGATGCGGCCTTGGGTCTGGCGGGCGGCGAGGGCGGTGAGGGCGGCGGGGACTTCGTGCCACGCGACGGAGCTGCCGACGACGGGCTGGAAGCGGCCCTCCCGGAGCAGGCGCAGGATGTCCGCGTGGGCCCGGGTCTCGATGTCGAGACCCTGATCGGGCGGGTAGAAGCCCATGCAGGCCCCGACGAGGGTGTAGTTCTGCATGTAGAAGCTCTTGGGGTCGATGGGCAAGAGGCCGCCGGCGTGGCCGCACAGGATGTGCCGGCCGTCAGGGGCGAGGAGGGAGCGGGAGCGCTCGCCGGCCTCTCCCTGGACCGGGTCGAAGATGCAGTCGACGCCCCGCCCGCCAGTCGCCTCGCGGGTGGCGGCCACGAAATCCTCGGCCCGGTGGTCGATGGCGACATCGGCGCCGAGGCTCTCGCAGAAGGCCTTCTTCTCCGGGCCGCCGGCGACCGCAATGACCCGGGCGCCGGCGGCGCGGGCCAGCTGTACGGCGGCGCTTCCGAGTCCACCCGCCGCGCCGTGCACGAGCACGGTCTCTCCCTCCCGCAGCCTCCCGCGATGGTGGAGCGCGTGGTGGGCGGTGTGGGAGGCCAGCAGGAAGGCCGCGGCCTCCTCGTCACCCAGGCCCTCGGGCACCTCCCAGGTGGAGCCGGCCATGCCGACGGCCAGGGGGGCCAACGCGCCGTAGGGCTGAGGCGTGAAGGCGACGGTTTGCCGAGCCACTCCTTCATGGTGGGAGCCGCCTCCACCACGCGACCGGCCGCCTCGAGCCCGGCCGTGTACGGACGGGCGATCGGCACCGGATAGCTGCCGCGAGCCATCGTCACGTCGGGCAGACCGAGGGCCGCAGCGGCCACTTCGATCAGCACCCAGTCCTCGAGGGGCCGGTCGGTCGCTGCGGTTCGCTCTCGGAGCCCGCAAAGGTCGATGGCCATACCCTCGAAATCGCTCGGCCGAAGCTCGTCCATCTCGTGCTCGGCGAGCACGGCAGCGGGCTCGCCCTCGCCTTCCACGCGCCAGGCTTTCATGCGGGGACCTCCACGCGCCGCCCCAGGGCGGCGGAATGATACGCGGCGTAGATCACGCGCAGGACTTCGCGGCCCAGCCAGCCGTCGGCGGCGGCCGGCGCGTTCGTTCGGACGGCCTCGGCGAAGGCCTCGCACAGGCCGATCTGCCCCGCGGTCCAGTCCTCGTCGACCATCGGCGTGCTCCAACCGGCGCTCGTGCTCTGCTTCTCGATCAGGTAGGCGTCGCCCAGCACGCGCTCGTCGGGAGCGTAGGCGCGCAGGGCGTCCTGGGGGCTCAGGTTGCACTCGAGGCGACAGCGCGAGCCGGAAAGCTCCAGGCGGCTCTCCATGCCACCCAGGTGGTTGTCGCTTCCGTAGGCGACCGCTCTGGAGCCGTCGTCGAAGGCGATGACGGCGCAGCCCCAGCTCTCCACGTCCTGCCAGCCGTCGGCCACGAAGGCCGGCTCGGCGTCGAAGCCCTCGGTGCGGGAGAGATCCGCGACCTCCGCGGTCACGAAGGCGGGCCGGATCGGCTCGCCCCGGCCGCGCAGCCCCTCCCGGCGCTTCAGGTGCAGCATGGCGCCGATGGGGTGGGCACCGAGCCGGAGCAGCGCGCCCCCACCGGTGTGACGCCAGCTCTTCGCATAAGGAGAATGGGAGCCGGCGTGGGCCTCCCAGCCCCGCATCTCGAGGAGCCGTCCGCCGGCCTGCTCCAGCAGCGCCTCCATGCGCCGGAACGCCGGGGCGTAGAGCCAGTTCTCGCCGTAGACGAGCTGGACGCCGGCGGCCTCGGCCGCGGCGATCATCGCCTGCGCGTCCTCCTCGGCCACGCGGGCCATGGCGGCCGGGTCGCGCCCGGCGACGGCGGCGTCGTCCGCGTCGGCGGCCAGGTCCTGGCCGACGTAGGCCGCGAGCGGCTTGGTGCAGAGCACGTGCTTCCCGGCTCGCGCGGCGGCCTCGGCCAGGGGCCGGTGCTGGGCGTTGGGGACGCACAGGTCGACCGCATCGATCTCGGCCGAGGCGAGCAGCTCCGCCGGGTCCGCGAACACCCGGGCCACGCCGTGACGCTCGGCCCAGGCCCGGGCCCGCTCCGCGCGGGCACTGGCGACGCCGCGGATCTCCGCGCCGCTCACGGCGCGCCAGCAACGCGCGCGGGTCTCCGCCAGGAAGCCGGCTCCCACCACTCCGATGCGCAGCGCCCGTTCCATCGCGGCGCAGCATAGCCGCGCTCAGCCGCGAGCGGAGGCTCGGGCCAGGGCGCGGAGCTCGTCCGCCGTGTGGCTCGACCCGTCCGGGCTCCAGCCGGGAGGCTGCAGGGCGTAGGCCAGGCGCTCCCGCCAGGGCCCGGGGCGCAGGACGTCGCGAGTCACCGCGATCCACTCGTGGAAGGCGATCCAGAACGGGTTGTAGGAGTCGATGTTCTTCGTGAGGCCGTAGACGACCTCTTCGTCCTCGGGCTCGAAGGTGCCGAACAGGCGGTCCCAGACGATGAAGACGCCGGCGTGGTTGCGATCCAGGTACTGGAGGTTCGTCCCGTGGTGCACCCGGTGGTGGGAGGGCGTGTTCATGACGGCCTCCACCCAGCCTGGCAGCCGATCGATCTCCTCGGTGTGGATCCAGTACTGGTAGATCAGGTTCAGCGAGTAGACGGACACCACCATCAAGGGCTCGAAGCCGAGCAGCGGCAGCGGCGCGTAGAAGACGAGCCCCGTCATCGGCGTCCAGCTCTGCCGCAGCGCCGTAGCGAGGTTGTAGTGGGTGCTCGAGTGATGGGTGACGTGGGCGGCCCAGAGCGCCCGCACCTCGTGATGCAGCCGATGGAACCAGTAGTAGGCGAAGTCGAGGGCCACGAAGGCGGCGATCCAGGTGAGGGGCCCATGGCCCAGGTCGAACCGGGCGTGGGCGTGGGCCCACTCGTAGGTCCCGAGCATCACGCCCTTCCAGGCCAGGCCGACGAACACGCTGCCGATTCCCATCGTCACGCTCGCGACGCTGTCCTTCGCCTCGTGCACGGGCGCGCCCCGCCGGCGGGTCACCCACGCCTCGAGGAGGAGCAGGCCGACGAAGGCGGGGCTGGCCCACAACGTGAAGTCCATGCTAGGCGACCTCCTTGCGCACCAGCTCGGTGAGGGCGGCCAGCATCGGCTCGTGGGACGCGAGTTCGCCGTCTGCCAGGCTTCCGAGGGCGGCCCCCTGCAGCGCGTTCACCGCCAGGGCCACCGTGGGTGCGAAGCCCGGCCGGCCGGCGGCTTCGGGAAAGAGATCGCGGGCGATCTGGAGCAGGTTGTCCCCGTGGCGTGCCGCCACCGGCGCGAGAGTGCGAGCCAGCTCCGGATCCGTGCGGGACGCGTTGTAGAGCTCGAAGGCCGCGTGGAGCCGCGGCTCCTGGAACACCTCCCAGAGCACGCGGACCGCCGCCTCGGCCAGGTCCTGGGTGCCGGCGAGGGCGGGGAGCCGCGCGCGAAACAGGTCCGTCAGCTCGGCGAACAGGGCCTCGGCGGCCACCGAGAGCAGCGCCGCCTTGGTCGGGAAGTGCTTGAAGAGGGCGCCCTGGGAGAGCCCGGCCCGGGCGCAGATGCGTGTGGTGGTGGCGCCGGCCCAGCCGTGGAGGACCAGGACGTCCAGGGTGGCGGTGAGCAGCTCCCGGCGCGTGGCGGCGCGGCGCTCGGGCTGGCTTCGGCGACGTCGGGAGGGCTCGGGCACGGCCGGATCCTATCGAGAACTTCATAAAGTGACAAGTCACTTTCTAACTTGATTCCAGGCGACCGGTACGCTCTTGCCGTGCGCCTTCTCGTCATCGCCGCCGCGGTTGCGGCCCTGGTCGCTCTCTTCCTGTGGACCGAGGCGGGCCGGCGCCTCGCGGAGCGAGCCGGCCTTCCGCCGCTGCGGGGACGGGCGTCCGCGGACGACCGGGCCTTCCTGCTCCGGGCCTGCGAGGGCGATCGGAAGCGTCTCACCGAACGGCTGGCCCTCGAGAAGGCCCGCTGGCCCGAGGCGAGCGAGGCGGAGCTCTACCGCAAGGCCATCCGCCGCTGGTTCCAGGAGACCGGGCGCACGGTGGGCCAGTGACTCAGGACGTGCGCTCGCGGATCCACGCCTCGATGGCTTCCGGGGCCGCCGGCCGACAGATCCAGAAGCCCTGGAGCAGGTGGCAGCCCTCGTCGCGGAGGAAGGTCGCGTGCTCGGTCCCTTCCACGCCCTCGGCGATCACCGTGATGCCCATGCGCTTCGCCATCGCGATGATGGCGGCGATCACGCCGCAGGCCGGATCGCCGGGGCGGATCCGGGCGATGAAGGACTGGTCGATCTTGAGCGTGTCGATCTGGAACTCGAAGAGGTGGCTGAGCGACGAGTAGCCGGTGCCGAAATCGTCGAGGGCCAGGCCCACGCCCAGCGAGCGAAGCGCCTCGCAGGTGCGCAGCACATGGGCTCCTTCGCTGAGCAGTGCGGTCTCCGTGATCTCCAGCTCGAGACGCGACGGCGCCAGGCCGGTCTCGTCGAGGACCGCCACCACCTTCTCGACGAGCCGCCCATGGTCGAACTGGACGCTCGAGACGTTGACGCTCATGCGAACCGGGGGCAGGCCCGCCGCGTCCCATTCGACGGCCTGGCCGCACGCCCGTCGGAGCACCCACTCGCCCAGCGCGGGGATGAGTCCGCACGACTCCGCGGCGGGGATGAACTGGCCCGGCGGCAGCTGTCCGAAGCGCGGGTGCGCCCAGCGCACCAGCGCCTCGACGCCGATGAGCGCGCCGTTCTCCGCGTCGACTTGTGGCTGGTACTGGAGCGCGAGCTCGTCGTCCTGGATGGCCGCCGCGAGGTCGCTCTCCAGGGCCAGCACCCGTGCGGCGCTCTGATCGGCGGCCGGGTCGAAGAAGCGGTAGCTGCTGCCGCCCGCCTTCTTGGCCCAGCTCATCGCGGCGCCGGCGTGGCCGATCAGCGCGTCGGCGTCGTCGCAGTCCGCGTTGAACATCGCGATGCCAATGCTCGCAGAGAGGGGAATCGCGTGGCCGCCGACCTCGAAGGGCTCGGCGAGGGAGCGGAGGATCCGGCTCGCGGCCTGGGCGGCGACCCCTTCGTCCACGTCTCCGGTGAGCACGATGGTGAACTCGTCGCCGCCGAAGCGCGACACGTCCGGCGGCTCCACGCCGCGGCTGACGAAATCGGTGGTGCGGACGGAGGCAACCAGGCGCTCGCTGACCGCGCGTAGCAAGGCGTCGCCGGTCGCGTAGCCGAGAGCGCGGTTCACGCGATCGAAGCGGTCCAGGTCGACGCAGAGGATGGCGACCGAAGAAGGCTGCTTGCGGCTCCGTGCCACGAGCCGCTCCAGCCGGGCGTGCAGGAAGGCGCGGTTCGGGAGCCGGGTGAGGCTGTCGAAGGACTCGAGGAACTCGGCCTTCGCCTCGGCGCGACGCCGATCGGTCACGTCCTGGATGGTCCCGCGCACCCGGTACTCCCCCGGCAGCGCCTCCGCGGCTTCGATGTACTGGTGGACGAAGCGGAGGTCGTCCTTCACGTGCACCATGCGGTGCTCGAGGGTCGTCGGCCGGCGCGTCACCATCGCGTCGCGCACCGCCTTTTCCAGGTTCGGGCGCTCGTCCTCCGGAACCAGGCTGAGGAAGCCCTCCCAGCTCGGCGATGCGCCGGGGCTGGGCGTGGTCCCGACGAAGCGGTGGATGTCGTCGCTCAGGAGCATCCGGCCGCTCTCCGGGTCGAGCTCCCAGGTACCGATGTGGCCGAGCTCCCGGGCGACCTCCAGCTCCCGGCGGCTCTCGTGCAGATCCGACAGTGTGCTCTTCAGGTCGTTGAAAGCCGTGTTCGCGCGCATCAGGAAGCGCACCCGGTGCTGGACCAGCTGCCAGTCGAGGGGCTTCTTGATGAAGTCGGTGGCCCCGACCTGGAAGGTGCGGTCGATCGTCTGGGGATCGGTCTGGCCGGTGACGACGAGGATCGGCACGTCGGCCTGAGCGGGACGGGCCCGCAAGGCTTCGCAGGTCCAGAAGCCGTCCCGGCCCGGAAGGTTGAGGTCGAGCAGAACCAGGTCCGGCGCGCGGGCCTGCGCCAGGACGAGAGCCTCCTCGCCGGTCTCCGCGTCGACGATCTCGAAGCCGATGGCGGAGAGGGCCTCGGCGCCGATCATGCGGAGGACCGGATCGTCGTCGACGACCAGCGCCAGGGGTTTGCGGCTCATGCGCCGCCGCTCCCGACCATCTGTCGGAGCTTCGCCATCGCGTCGGTCAGTGCCTCCGAGAGCTGCTCGGCGAGCTCCGCTGCTCCGTCGAGCTTCCCGCTGCGGGCGACCTGCTCGAGCTCCAGGGCGAGCTCGGACACCAGGCGGGCGCCGAGCTGGGCGCTGCTCGACTTGAGCCCGTGGGCGGCGCTGCGCAAGGCCTCTTCGTCGTCCTCCTCGACGCCGGCCTCGATCTCGGCGAGGAGCTTCTGGGCGGAGCCGCTGAACGTCTCGACCAGCCCCGCGACGAGGCCCGGGCGGCCCGTGCCCTCGAGCTCCCGCAGGCGCCCGATCACGGCGGCGTCGATGCCGCCGCCCCCGGCACGGCGGCGCGGTGCCGAAACGCTCCGAGCCGGGGCCGGGGCGTCGGAGCGCCAGCTCGCAAGAACCTGGGCCAGCTCTTCGCGGCCGAAGGGCTTGCTCACGTAAGCGTCCATGCCCGCGGTAAAGCAGACCTCCCGGTCGTGCCGCATGGCATGCGCCGTGACCGCGATGATGGGAATGCGTTCGCCGCTCCGGGCGCGCACGTTCGCGGCACGGATGCGACGGGTGGCCTCGATGCCGTCCATCACCGGCATCTGGCAGTCCATGAGCACCACGTCGAAGCCGCGCCCCACCGCCTCCACCGCGGCGGCGCCGTCGGCGACGAGCTCCACCTCGCAGCCGGCCGATTCCAGGATCGCGATGGCCACTTCCTGGTTGACGGCGTTGTCTTCGGCCAGGAGGACGCGCAGGCCGAGGGCTTCGAGGGAGGCCGGGGCCTCGGGAGCCGGAGCAGCCGCCCGCGCCTGGCCTGCCGCGACGATCTCGGCGGGAATGGTGAACCAGAACCGCGAGCCCCGCGCAGGCTCGCTCTCGAAGCGAAGCTCGCCGTTCATCAGCTCGACGAGCTGGCGCGAGATGGCGAGGCCGAGCCCCGTACCACCGTGGCGCCGGGCCAGGGAGCCATCGGCCTGGGTGAAGGACTGGAAGATCAAGTCCTTCTCGTCTTCCTCGACACCGATGCCCGTGTCGGCCACGGCGAACTCGAGGCGACAGAAGCCCTGGCCCTCGTCCGGATGGACCAGCCGGGTGACGGTCACCGTCACCGAGCCTTCCTCCGTGAACTTCACGGCGTTGCCGACCAGGTTCGTGAGCACCTGTCGGAGACGGACCGGGTCGGACTGGATCGCGGGGGGCACGTCTTCGCCGACGTGGACCGCGAGCTCGACGCCCTTGCGAAGGGCCGCCTCCGTGACGACGTCGACCACCTCGTTCACCGCCTCGTTTACCTGGCAGGTGCTCTGCTGCAGCTCCAGCTTGCCGGCCTCGGCCTTCGAGAAGTCGAGGATGTCGTTGATGATGCCGAGCAGCTGTTCCGCCGAGCGGTGAACGGTCTTCATGTACCCGGTCTGCCGCCCGTCGAGGCTCGTCTCGAGCATGAGCTCGGTCATCCCGAGCACGCCGTTCATCGGGGTCCGGATCTCGTGGCTCATGTTGGCGAGGAACTGCGACTTGGCGACACTCGCCTCCTCGGCCTGGCGGGCCAGCTCGACGGCCTCGCTGGTGCGCGCCTCCAGCTGCGCAGTGCGCTCCTTGACCTGTCCTTCGAGATCGCGGCGGTGGCTCTCCACCTGCCCGCGGTAATCGCGCAGGCGCTCGATCATGACGCCGAGGCCGTCGGCCAGCAGGCCCACCTCGTCTCCACCCCGGACGTCGACGCTGCGATCGAAGTTGCCCGCGGCGATGTCCCGGGTGACTGCGGCGAGCTGACGCATCCGCGCCGTCGCGCTGCGGCTCGCGATCCAACCGAGCAGGGCGAGCCCCGCGGCCAGCAGGGCGAAGCCCGCGAGCTCGTCGCGGGTCCAGCCCGGGCCCAGGTCCAGGGGAGTGGGGACCCGGATGGCGACCTGCACGAAGCCCAGCTCGCGAGGCAGCGGTCGTCCGACGGGCTGGGAGGCGGCGAGCGCGGCGTCCGAGCGCACCGGAACGAACAGGTCGACGAGGTGCGCGTCGGATCCGTCCGTCCAGCGGACCGGCTCCGGGTGCTGAGCCCGACGCGCGGTCGCCCGCACCGTCGCCGGCGGATCGCCGGCGGAGAGGAATACCTGCTTGGCCGCCTCCCCGAGCTCCGCGTCGAGGACCCGGACGTACGCGATATCCCCTACCCGGCCGAGGGCGCCAAGGGCATCGGCCAACGCCTCCTCGCGGCCGGGGCCGGGCCCCCTGGCCAGCAGCGGCGCGAGCTGGCGGGCGATGCGGCTGCCGCGGGCCTCCACCTGCAGGTCGGCCTCGCGGGCGTCCCCCACCTGACCGAGCCAGGCGGTCCCCGCGACCGCCGTCGCGACGAGCAGAGCCGAGATCGCCGCGAGACGCGCCGCCAGTCCCCCGCGGAGCTGCGGTGCCGCGTCGGCCGGTTGCCAGCGCTCGCTCATGCCGGCGTGGCCGAGATGTCCCCCCGGGTCATCCCGCGCGGGGCGCGGGTAACGTGGGGGGGCGGGTCCGACGTGAGCATGGGATCTCCAGAGCACCGGGCCGTTGGGCACTTCGGCGCGACCGTCGCATCGGCCTCCCCGGTGCCCCGCTGAAGCGGTTGCCGGAGGGCGAAAGCCCCGGGAAATGCGTCAGGTGCAGGCCCGGGACGGTCGAAAAGGGGGGCTCGCGTACCTCGCTCGGAGACCTCGTGTCCGGATCGCCGCCCTCATGGATCGAATCGCCGCGGAAGATGATGGCGGCCGGAGCGCTGCTGGTGGTCCTCGTCGCGGCGGTGCCGGCGTTCATCGCGACCGAGCGAAGCCGCCCCGGCGAGCCGGCGATGGACACGGCCGGAGCGCCGCAACCGACCGCCGAGCCGATGCCCGCCGCGGACCCGCTCGCGCCCCCGCCGGACGATTGGCTGGCCCAGGAGGGCGAGCCGGCCCAGGCGCGAGTCAGCGAGGACCCGGACGGTGCCCTGGACTGCCTGGTCCAGCCTTCCCGGATCGTCGAGATCGGAAGCCAGACGATCGGGCTGATCGAGAAGATCCACGTGGAGCGCGGCGAGCGGGTCGAGGCCGACCAGGTCGTCGTGGAGCTCGAAGCCGGCGTCGAGGCCGAAGCGGTCCGGGTCGCGCGCATGCGCGCGTCCCTCGAGGGCTCCCTGCGCGCCCACGAGGAGAGCGTCGCCCTCAGCAAGAAGCGCAAGCAGCGGGGCGCCAAGCTGTTCCGTCGGAACGCGGTCTCGGCCGACGCCCACGACGAGCTCGAATCCCAGGCCCGGCTCGCCCAGCACGAGCTGCTCCAGGCCCAGGAGGCGCGACGCCTTGCGGCGCTCGAGTTGCGGCAGGCGAAGGCCGTACTCGCGCGCCGCACCCTGCACAGCCCGATCTCCGGCGTCGTCGTCGAACGCCTGCTCGAGGAAGGCGAGGTGGTGGACGAGGAGACGGTGCTGAGGATCGCCCGCATCGATCCCCTGCGCGTCGACGTGCTGCTCCCGGCGAGCCGCTACGGAACCGTGAAGGAAGGCATGCGGGCGACGATCTCGCCGGAGTTCCCGGTCGACGCGAGCGTGGTGGCCACGGTCGCCATCGTCGACCCGATCATCGACGCCGCGAGCGGCACCTTCAGCGTGCGGTTAGACCTTCCCAACGAGGACGGTCGGATCCCGGGTGGTCTCCACTGCACGGTGAAGTTCCTGGGCGAATAGCCGCCGATGGGCTCCTTCAGACCGATCGCACGGATCAGCTTCGGGCTGGTCCTGCTGACGAGCACGATCCTGACAGGCCTCGACCTGGTCGGCTGGCTCCCTCGCCCCCAGGCGAGGGACGCGGAGCTTCGCGTCCACATCGCCGAATCGGTGGCGTCCCAGGCGATGGCCGGAATCGACCGGGGCGACATGCGCGCCGTGCTTGGCTCCCTGAACATCGCCGTCGAGCGCAGCGAGGAGGTCGTGTCGGCGGGCGTTCGCTCGTCGAACGGGCGGCTGATCGCCCAGGCGGGCCCCCATGCCGAGGTCTGGAACCCTCCGGACGACGGCCGCTCGACCACCGAGCACATTCGCGTTCCCATCTTTCGCGACGGCGGCGAGTGGGGCGCGGTGGAGATCCGTTTCCAGGAGCCCCACGCGGACCTCGTCGGCAGCCTCTGGAACAACCCCCTGCTCCGGATCGTGGGCGTCGTCGGTCTGCTGGGCTTCGTGGCCTACGGGCTCTACATGCGCCGCACCCTCCGTTACCTCGACCCGTCGGCCGTCATTCCCACGCGGGTCCAGGCCACCCTCGACGTGATGACCGAAGGCGTCATCGTGATCGATCGCAGCGACGACGTCGTGATGGCCAACGAGGCCTTCGCCTCGAGGTTTTCCCTCCAGCCCGCGGACATGATGGGACGAAAGGCCTCTTCCTTCGGTTGGCGGGACCGGCGGGGCGAGGAGATCGTCGGCCAGCTGCCCTGGATGCGCGCCATGACCGACGCCGAGCCCTTCGTGGGCGAGACGATCACCTTGAACCGCAGCGAGCAGGAACGCGTCGTGCTCACGGTCAACGGCGCGCCGGTCCTCGACGGTTGGGGCCGGCCCACCGGCGCGATCGTCACCTTCGACGACGTCACCGAGCTCGAACGCAACCGCGCGGAGCTGCAGCAGGCCCTCACCGAGCTCGAGAAGTCCCGCGACGAGATCCGCCTCCAGAACGAGGAGCTCCAGCAGCTCGCCCGCAGCGACCCCCTGACCGGCGCCGCCAACCGGCGGAGCTTCATGGAGGACGTGGAGCCGCTCTTCTCACGCATCCAAGCCGACGGCGGCGAGCTCGCCTGCCTGATGGTGGACATCGACCACTTCAAGCGGGTCAACGACGAGCACGGCCACCTCACCGGCGACGAGGTGATCAAGCGCGTCGCCGAGGCCCTGATCTCCCAGCTCGGCGGAACCGGCATCGTGTGCCGGTACGGCGGCGAGGAGTTCTGCGTGGCCCTGCCGGACACCCTCCCGGAAGAAGCCGAAGCCCTGGGCGAGCGCGTGCGCCGCCAGATCGGGGCCCCGGGCTTCGCCAGCGTCCCGATCACCGCAAGCCTGGGGGTCGCTACGCTGCGAAGCGGCGCCTCCGACATCACCGCCCTGATCGACCAGGCGGACCAGGCGCTCTACTCCTCGAAGGAGAACGGGCGGAACCGGCTGACGCGGTTCGTCCGGACCTCCTGAGGACGGGATCGGACGGTCGGGGCGGTGCGATCGACCTGCGCCTACTCCGCCGACCCCGCGAACGAAAGCGTCCGCTCCAACTCCGCCTCGCTCTTCATCAGCTGCGCCCGCTGCGCCGCATGGGCCCGCTCGAGTCGCCGCTGCACCCAGCCCACCCACGCGCGGGAGAGGCGCTCGCTGCCGGGCACGCTCCGGGCGACGAACGCGCGGAGGATGGCGATCGCCCAGGCCGGGCTGTGCTCCGCGAGCCAGGGGTCTTCGAGGGAGAGAATCTGCTCGAAGGAGCCGGCGTCGCCCTGGCGGCCGCAGCGGCCGAAGAGCTGGCGGTCGATGCGGCTGGCTTCGGCCCGTTCGACCGAGAGCACATGGAGGCCGCCGAGCTTCTCGACGTCGTCGGGGACGCGGATGTCCGAGCCGCGGCCGGCCATGTTCGTGGCCACGGTGACGCGCGCGCGCTCGCCGGCCTCACCGACGATCTCGGCTTCGCCGGCGTCCTGGCGGGCGTTGAGGACGCGGTGGGGGAGGCGCGCGCGCTCCAGGATGGCGGCCAGCGCCTCCGAGGATCGGACGGAGTGGGTTCCCACCAGGACCGGACGACCGGAGGCGTGGAGACGACGCAGGCGCTGTACCACCGCGTTCGACTTCGCGGCGGCGGTCGGGAGGATCCGCACGCCCTGATCGATACGGCGGGAAGGGCGACGCGGCTCGACCCGGATCATCGGCAGGCCGTACACCTCGTCGATCTCGGGGCCGACCTCGCGGCCGGTGCCGGTCATGCCGGCGAGCCGCAGGTAGCGACGGTAGAACTGCTGGTAGCTGATGCGCGCGATGGTCTCGCGCTCGCCGGAGACCTCGCAGCCTTCCTTGAGCTCGATCATCTGCTGGAGGCCGCCCTCCCAGGAGCGATCGGGCATGGAGCGACCGGTCTGGGCGTCGACGATCTCGACCTTGCCATCGCGCACGATGTAGTCCTCGTCGCGCACGAAACCCCGCTGGGCGGTGAGGGCCACCCGGATCAGCTCGGCCCGACGCAGGGGCGCGTTCCAGACGCCGCCCTTGCCGGCCGAGAGGCCGGCGATCCTCTCGCGGCCGGAATCCGTGACGTCGGCACTGCGCCCGTCCCGCGAGAGCCGGAAGTCCCGGCCCTCCTCCAGGCCTTCGGCCACCTCCATGGCCTCGCGAACGATCTGCTCGAGTCCGGGAGCCGGCACGTTGCGGGAGAGGATGAGGGGCGTGCGGGCCTCGTCGATCAGCACGCTGTCCGCTTCGTCGACGATCGCGAAGCACAGACCGCGCAGTAGGAGGCCCCTGCGGCCACCCTGCCCCGCCGCGCCGAGGCGCTTCACCTCGCCCCGCAGCAGCTCGCTGCGATTCGGGCGCTCGAGACGATCGCGCAGGTAGTCGAAGGCGACCTGCTTGTTCGTCACGTAGGTGACGTCGCAGGCGTAGGCCGCGCGTCGGATGTCGGGATCCGGGTCCGTGTCGATCACGGTTCCCACGCTCAGGCCGAGCGCCCGGTAGAGGGGCCCCATGATCTCGGCGTCGCGCTCGACCAGGTAGTCGTTCACGGTGATCACGTGGACGGGCACGCCGGCCAGCGCCGCCACCGCGGCGGGGAGCGTGGCGGAGAGGGTCTTCCCCTCGCCGGTATCGAGCTCCACGAGCATGCCCTGGAGCATCGCCATGCCCGCCATGAGCTGGACCTCGAAGTGGGCCATCCCGAGCTCGCGACGCGCGTGCTCGCGCACCAGCGCGAGCGCCTCGTGGAGTGGATCGCCCGCCAGCTCCCGCCGTAGGGCCGGCCGGACGTCGCCGAGGCGACGCACGAGCTCCTCGGCCGAGGCGTCTCGCAGCGCGTTGGAGCGGGCGACCACTTCCCCGGCCCGCGCCGCCAGCTCCTCGGTGCCCAGGCGCTCGCCCCGCAGCCGCTCCCGGAGCCGGTTCACGCGGTGCTCGAGCTTCGGGGGACGAGGCTGCACGCGCTCCGGGTAGCCGCCGTGCAGCACGCCGGGCCGGAAGACCTCAGACACGGAGCTGGTCCATGAAGAGCCTGCGGACGCCGCGGGCGAGCCGGAAACCGATCGGCTCGGCGCCGTGCTCGAAGCGCACCCGCGCCAGTGCACCGAGGCCGGGAACGGACGCTCCGGGCTCGAGCCGCACGTCGAATTGGAAGAGCGACTCGAGGGCAGTCAGCCCCTGCTGGTCCCGGCTATCGACCGCGACCTCCCCACCGCCGGCGGCGCCGAGCGCCAGGCTCGGGAGGCGATCCGTGGCCTGGGGCACCTCGCGCTCCAGGCGGGCTTCACGTGTCGCGCTCGTACCCGGGAAGCGCACGCTCACGGCCCGCGTGGCCGCCCGGACCCAGGCGGCGTCTTCCTGCGGCACGACCACGCGCACAGTGGAGTCTCCGGCAATCTCCAGGTAGCCGATGACGGCCCCCTTCTCGAAGAAGCGGCCGGTCAAGTCCTCGGCGCGCGGCAGGACCAGACGTCCCGTGGCTTGTGCGCGGACGATCCCTTCCTCGAGCCGCTCGCGCGCGCGTCGCAGCTCTGCGCGAACCGAAGCCAGCTCGACCCGCGCCACCTCGGCACCGACCCGGTCGCGGGGCTGCTTGGAATCGAGGCGCGCGCGTGCCTCCCGCTCGCGCGCCTCCAAGGCCCGCAGCTCCGCGGTGAGGAGGTCGTCGCGAATCTCGAGGAGAGGCGTGCCCGGCCCCACCTCGCTCCCGGGCTCGGCAAGGATCCGGTGCACCACGCCCCCCGCGCCGGCACGCACCTGGGCCTGCTCCGGGAGCCAGACCACGCCCTCGGCGAGGGTCCACATCGGAAACGGCAGCACGAAGAGGAGCAGGGCCACGGCGACGACCGACGCCGCGGCACGGCCTGCCACCTGGAGCGGACGCTCTCCCACTCGCGGATCCCGGTGCAGTGCCAGCAGTCCCTTCGCGGCGGGGATTCCGACCTGCAGCACCAGGGACCAGATCGCGAGAGCGACGCCGACGCTGAAGAAGCGGCTGGCGACGAAGAGCGCGATCGAGGTGGTGAGGAAGATCCGATAGACGAAGGCCAGCACGCCGTAGCCGGCGAGCCAGACGCGTTCGTCAGGTGCGACCGCCTGGGGACGGCGCTCCGGAAGGCCCAGAATGCCCGTCTCGGCCAGGTAGCGCAGGTATTTGTTCGCGCGCGTCGCCAGATTCGGCATCTCGAGCGCGTCGGCCAGCACGTAGTAGCCGTCGAAGCGGATCAGCGGATTGCCGTTGAACAGCAGCGTGGAGATGCCGCCGATCGCCATGACCTGGAACGCCGCCAGCTTGACGACTCCCGGTGAGACCGCGATCCAGAGGAACAGGGCGAGAGAGGCCAGGGCAAGCTCGACGATCACCCCGGCAGCACCGACCACCATGCGCGGGCGCTTGCGCGGGAACACCCAGGTGCCGGAGGCATCGACGTAGGGCACGGGCATGCCGAGCAGCAGCATGATCCCGATCTCGTGGACCGGCGCGCCCCAGTGCTTCGCGGCGAAGGCGTGCCCCAGCTCGTGAAGCGTCTTCACGATGGGGTAGATCACGACGAGCATCACCAGGCTCATCGGATCCCAGAGCATGTCCCGCGTGTAAGAGGCGAGCTCGCTTCCATGGGCCACCGCCGTCACACCGCCGGCGACGACGAGGAAGCACCAGAGCCACCAGGCGATGCGCGTGAAGAGGGGCGCGACGCGGCCCCGATGGCGTTCGAGCCAGGCATCCGGGTCCCAGAGCGGGATGCGGACGTAGAGCGGGTTCTTGAAGCGGGTGGCGATCGACTGCTGGCGGGCGTGGTGGACATGGCGCGCAAAGAGCTGGCTCGTGTCGGGCGAGACGTCGCATAGCATCGCGTCCGCCGAGTTCAGCTGGGCGAGGAGCGCGATCATCTGGCCCTGGGTGGGTGCGTCGTCGCCCAGCCGGTCGAGGGCGGCGTCCCAGATCTCGGCGACCGTCCGCCGCCCGTCCATCTGGGAGACGACGAAGTGGGCCGAGGGCGGGAAGCGATGCTGCCGCCGCGCCGTCGCGTTCTCGAGGATGTACCAGCGCTGGCCCCGATAGACGTGCCGGTGGATGCGCACGTGGGCGCGGAGGCGCGGGCGCAGCTCGGCCACGCGGTACCAGAAGGGGCTGAACAGCCGCTCGCCCACTACGGCACCCAGGCCCACCAGGCCATGCGCAGCCAGTCCAAGGCGGAGTGGGTCCAGATCCACAGGAGACTGCGCCGCCCCACGTCGATCTTGGCAACTCCCTCCATGCCGGGACGGAGGCCCTCCCCCTTCCCTTCCAGGGCGGCTTCGACGCGAAAGAAGCTCCGGCCCTCCTCGGAGCTGGAGATGGGCGTCACCCGGCGCACGGTGAAGGGCCGCGGCTCGCCCGGGTGCGCCTGGAGGGTGAGACGCCCCGAGTGGCCGGGCGCGACGAAGGCGATGTCTGCGCCGCCGACCTCGAGGATCACCCGGTAGTCGTCGCGGGGCGCCACCTCGAACAGCACCTCTCCCCGCTCCACCGGCGAGCCCAGGGCCTGGGAGAGATCGCCGTGGGTGACCACGCCGTCGAAGGGCGCGACGAGGCGCGTGCGGCGGCCCTGCTCGCGGATCAGCGCCAGCTCCGCGTCGGCCTGCTCTACCTGGGCCTGGAGGATGCGCACCTGGGAGCGATCGGCCTCCGCCATCGCGGCGCGCAGCTCCTTGCGGCGCTGCTCCCGCTTCGCCTCCCATTTTCGCGCCTCGAGCCGCAGGTCCGCGTCTTCCAGGACGCCGAGCACGTCGCCCTTGCGCACGAGATCGCCCGCGCGGTGGCGGCTCTCGGCGACGAAGGCGGGCATGGGTGCGACGATGGCCCGTTGGACCGTGCCTTCGAGCTCGGCAGGTGCGGCGACCCGGTGGGTGGCGGGCAGGAGCGCCAGGGCGAGCAGCACGAAGACGAACAGCCCGATGCCGAGCCGCACGTTCAGGCGGTCGAGCCCCGCTGCCGTGGGCAGGTCTTCGGTGAGCAGGGTTCGCACCCTCGCTCCGAGGGGCGCCTGATCTCGCCGGGAGAGACCGAGCACCGGACCGAGCAGCGAAGCGAGCTGGCCGAGCCACGCGCGCACTGCCTCCGGTTGCTTCTTGCCCGGTGCGAACTCGACCAGGAGCGCTCCCGACAGCTCGTCGTCGTCGCGAAGGGGCAGCGTCCACACCGCCGAGAGGGCCTGCTCGTCGGCGAGCCGCCGATGGGCGGAGGCCGCCACGGGCGGCTCGCCTTCGGGCGGCGGATGCACGACCACCGCGTCCTGGTCGACGGCTTCCTGCATCGCCGCGACGAGGTCCTGGGCGAGACGAGAGCGCGGCTCGAGCTGAGCCGTGTGGGAGACCGCCTCGAGCACGATCGCATCGCCCTCGATCCGTCCGAGGCTCACCCGCTCGGAGCCGAGCAGGCTCGCGAGCTCGGTGGCCAGGGCGAGGGAGGTCGCCTCCACCGGCCGCGGTTCCAGGGCGAGGGCCACCACGTCGAGGGTGCGCTCGGCACCGGGCGGTGCCAGGCCGGGCGGGCGCTCCTCCGCCTTGGGCGCGGGGCCCTGCCTGAGCGCCGGGGTTCGGACCGCCCATTCGAGCCACTCCACCGCCTGGACCAGCTCGCCGAGGGCGGCGGACTGTTCCCGCGGCGAGGAGGTGGGCTGCTCGACCACGGCCACGACGCGGAGCTCTCCCTGGCGACCCGGGGCGGCCAGCAGATCCGTCCCCTCGCGAGTGCGCACCAGCGAACGATCCGCGGCCAACGCCGATTGGGCGGCGGCGCGATGACCCTCCGGGTAGGGAGGACCGAGCGGGGCGTTCGGGGGATGCAGCGCGACGAGATCGGGAGGCCCGTCGGCGCTCTTCTGGAGCCACAGCGTACCGCGGGCCGATCGTTCGCCGGACTCGCAGTGGTGCATCAGCCACGCCTGGAGCAAGGGCTTCATCCCCGGGAACATCGGCCTGCACGCCTGGTTTCCTGAGGACTTCCAGCGGGTTGCCTCCCATCTCACCCCGGAATGAGGGTCTTCTGCCGCTTCGATGCGTCCTCTCGATCGACTAAATTGTGTGATTTTCAACCCATTTTCTTCAAGCGAGGCTTCGGGCGCTCCGATGAGTGCGGATACCGACCCCCGCGCACCGGCGCGAAGTGCCACGCCGGCGGGAGGGACACGAGCAGACAAGGAGAGCGCGCCTTTGGCCCGCCGGAGACGTCGTCAGCGCAAGAAGGCAGAGAGGAAGAAGGTCCTCCAGCAGCCGGGCCAGCCGGCCCTGGAGGCGCTGGAGCCGCGGGTCCTGCTCTCGACCTTCACCGTCGCCCCGGAGGCCGACTCGCTCGAGGAGGCGATGTCCGCCGCGGATCCCGCGACCGGCGCGATCGAGTTCACCCTGAATGCCGACCCCGCCGCCGCGGTCGACGAGGTCGCCGTCGAGAGCCGCTCCGAGCTTGTGTTCGTCGACACCGGCGTGGAGGACTATCAACGCCTCGTCGACGACCTGCGCGCCGCGAGCCCGGACGGCCGCACGGTGGAGGTCTTCCTGCTCGATACGGAGCGGGACGGCGTCGAGCAGATCAGCGAGATCCTGAGCGACCACCAGGGCGTCGATGCGATCCACGTCGTCTCCCACGGCACCGACGGCGCCGTGCAGCTCGGAGACACGTGGCTCTCGGGCGACACCCTCGCTCGCTACGAGACGGACCTCATGGGCTGGGCCGAAGCGCTCTCCGCGGAGGCCGACCTGCTCTTCTACGGCTGCGACCTGGCCGCGGGAGCGAGCGGCAATGCCCTGGTCCAGTCCATCGCGAAGCTGACGGGCGCCGACGTGGCGGCGAGCGAAGACCTCACCGGCGCGAAGGCGCTCGGAGGCGACTGGACCCTGGAGGTCGCCACCGGCGACGTGGAGACGAGCCTCGCCTTCAGCGAGACACTGCAGCGTTCGTGGAGCGCCACGCTCGAGACCGCGACCTTCCAGCAGGGGGTCGGCGGCTACACCGGAACCCTCGACACGGAGATCGACTCGGCGAACCCCGGGACGACACTCGGCAGCAGCGTCACCCTCGAAGCCGACACCGTCAATTCCAGCGGCGGGGTCTCTCAGGGGCTGCTCCAGTTCGGCGACTTGTTCGGAACGGGGCCGGGCCGCATCCCGCTCGGATCGACGATCACGTCGGCGACCCTCGAGCTGAACGTCACGGATGCGACGGGGGCCAGTGCCAACGTCGCGCTCCACCGGATGCTCACGCCCTGGGACGAGTCCTCCACCTGGAACTCGCTCTCCGGCGGTGTTCAGTTCGACGACGTGGAGGCGATGATCGCGGCGGACGGTCAGGTGGCCACGCCCGCGGCGACCGGGCCGATCACCGTCTCGGGGCTCGAGAGCGCGCTCCAATCCTGGTCCGACGGCGCCGGCAACCACGGCTGGGTGATCGACATCACCAGCTCCAACGCCTGGGTGGTGAGCACGTCGGAAGACGCCACGGCGAGCCTGCGGCCGAAACTGACCGTCGAGTACGTCGCCCCGAACAGCGTGGCCGTCGCGAGCGACGACTCCCTCAACACCACCGAGGGCATCCCGGTCGTCTTCGACCCGACCAGCAACGATACGGACGCGGACTCCGAAGCCGTGAGCATCGTCGAGTTCACCCAGCCGGCCAACGGGACCGTGGTCGACAACGGAGACGGCACGCTCACCTACACCCCGGACGGGGGCTTCTCGGGTGCCGACACCTTCGACTACCTGGCGATCGACGCCGGGAGCGGGCTGCAGCACCACTGGGGGCTTGCAGGGAATGCCACCGACTCGATCGGCGGCGCCGATGGCTCGCGGATCGGCACCACGACCGTGCCCGGGAACCTCGGCAGCGGCCTCTCCTTCGACGAGATCGACGACCACGTCCTGCTGCCGGACATCAGCTACGCCAGCGAGTTCACCGTCTCGTTCGACTTCAAGGTCGACGAGAACAACGGCTCCCTCGTCCAGTACCTCTACAGCCACGGGGATGTCAACAGCACCAACAGCCTGAACGTCTTCCTCCTCGAAGGTGCTCACACGACCGACCCCAATATGCTGCGCACGGTCATCCGCGACGGGAACGACACACTGGACAACAGCGCCCTCCAGGTGGACATCGCCTCGCTGGTCGGCGACAGCCAGTGGCACACCTACACCCTGACCGTCGGGGCAGCCGGGGCCGAGGTGTTCATCGACGGCGTGCTCTCCAACAGCGCTTCCTACGGCTCCGACGGCCTGGACCCGGCCGGAGACGTCCATCTCGGCGCGCGCCACGATCTCGACCCGGACAGATTCTTCGGGGGCTCCCTCGACTCCGTTCAGCTCTACTCCAGGGCGCTGAGCAGCACGGAGGTCTCGGATCTCGCCTCCAGGGCGAATCGGGCGACGGCCGTGGTCACGGTCGCTGCCGAACCGACGCCGACGGTCTCGGCCTCTGGGTCGTCCACGATCACCGCGGGAGCCGTCTACACCCTGAACCTGAGCAGTGCGAATCTCGGCACGATCAGCGGGTGGACCATCAACTGGGGAGACGGCACGATCGATGCCGTGGCGGGCGATCCGGGATCCGTCGACCATGTCTACACCCAGGCGGGGATGACCCACGAGATCACGGTTTCCGCGACCGACGAGAATGGCACCTTCACGAGCAGCCGGCTCTTGACGGCCAGTGACCACAACAGCACGGTCTACCTGCTCGACGGCAGCACCGGAGATATCGCGCAGAAGCTTCCCACCAGTCCAGAGCTGGCCCGAAGCACAGGCGCGACCATTGGCCCCGATGGGAACTTCTACGTAGCCTCGTTGGACACGGACAGCATCGTCCGCTTCGACGGCTCGACGGGGGCATTCCTAGGAACCTTCGTTTCCGCCGGTAGCGGAGGGCTGGACCAACCGATGGGCCTCGACTTCGGCGCGGACGGCAACCTCTACGTCGCTAGCTACGTCACGCACGAGGTCCTTCGCTACGACGCCGCAACGGGCGCCTTCATCGACGCCTTCGTCCCGTCCACAGCAGGCGTGAACGGTCCGACTTCTGTGGAGTTCGGCCCCGACGGCCACCTCTATGTCGCGAGCTGGTCCTCCGGCATGGTCCACCGCTTCGACGGAAGCACCGGCGCGTTCATCGACGACTTCGCCGATACCGGCGGTGCCGGCGCGACCGACGTGGCGTTCGGCCCAGACGGACACCTCTACGTCAGCAGTGCTCTCCAGAATCGCGTGTTCGAGTTCGACGGGGTGAACGGCGCCTCGCTCGACTCCTTCGCGGTCAGCTCCGCCTACTCCCTCGAGTTCGGGCCCGACGGGCACCTCTACGTCAGCCGCTGGGGCTACGACCTGATCGAGGAGTATGACCCCGACTCGAACACCCTGCTCGGCACTTTCGCCGACGCCGCTGACGGCATCGATGGGCCCTGGGGCATCGACTTCACGCCGAACCAGCAGGTCACCGTCCTGGCGAACCCCGCGCCGACGGCGGTGAACGACTTGGCCGCCGTGAACGAGGGTGGCAGCGTCATCATCGATGTGGCCGGGAACGACAGCGATCCCAACAACGCCCTCGACCTCTCCTCCATCGCCGTCACCTCCGGGCCCGCCAACGGCTCCCTCGTCGACAACGGCGACGGCACCCTCACCTACACCCATGACGGCTCCGAGACCGTCGGAGATTCCTTCTCCTACACCGTCGACGACGTCTTGGGCGCCAGCTCCAACGTCGCCAGTGTAACCCTCACGGTCACGCCGCAGAACGACTCTCCGTCGGTTGTCGGCCTCCACAACGACGAGCTGAACTACACGGAAGGAAGTGGCACCGTCATCCTCGAACAGGGGGGCGACGTCTTGGTCAGCGACGTGGACTCGGCGGACTTCGCCGGTGGGTCCCTGAATGTCGAGGTCGACAGCGGCCTGGTCGCCACCGAGGATGTCTTCGCGATCCGCAACCAGGGCTCGGGGGCCGGCCAGATCGGGATCGTGGGAAGCGATGTGACCTACGGCGGGGTGGTGATCGGCTCCTTCGTCGGTGGCACGGGCGTGACGCCCCTGACGGTTTCGTTCAACTCGAATGCGACCGCCACCGCCGTGACGCACCTTGTCCGGAACATCACCTATGAGAATCTCGACCTCGAGGACCCGACCGAGGGTGCCCGCAGCGTGACGGTCGACATCACGGACGGTGATGGAGGGACGAGCGGCACCCAGAACCTGACCGTCAACGTCACGGCGGTGAACGATCAAGCCATTGCCGACCTCGATGGCGCGGACGGAGCGGGCCGCGATTTTTCGGCGACCTTTACTGAAGGGACGGGTCCCGTGGGCGTGACCGACGCCGACGCCACGGTATCCGATGTCGACGACTCCGACTTCGCGGGACTCGGAATCAACCTGTCTGACTTCCTGGACGGGACCAGCGAGAAGATCACGATCGCCGGCTACACCTTCGCGTTCGGTGTGCCTGAGGTCGTTATTCGGACGATCGGAAGCACTGATTTCGAGATCGACTTCGACGGCAGCGGCTTCACGATCTCGCGGGACATCAGCGGCAACATGCCGCAGGCCGACCTCCAGACGCTCGTCCGGGGCATCACCTACGAGAACACCTCCTCGGATCCCACGACCGGCGACCGATCCTTCGACATCATCCCCCAGGACGGCGGCGGGCTGAACGGCCTCTCGTCGACGGCCACGATCTCGGTCGTCGCTACGAACACGGCGCCCACGGCCCTCGATGATGCAGCCTCGGTCGATGAAGGCGCCTCGGTGGTGATCGATCTCTCGGGCAACGACTCCGATCCGGACAACGCACTGGACCTCGGCTCGATCGTCATCACGTCAGGCCCTGCCAACGGCACGCTGGTCGACAACGGCGATGGGACCCTCACCTACACCCACGACGGCTCCGAGACGATGGGGGACGGCTTCTCGTACACCATCCAGGATGCCTCGGGGGCCACCAGCAACGTCGCCTCGGTCACCCTGACCGTGACTCCGGTGAACGAGGCACCCACGGACGTCGTCTTCGACTCCGAGTCCACGGCGGAGCGGAGCCTCAACACCTACGGCACCGGGGACCAGATGGACCCGGCGATCGCCGCCCTGCCCGACGGTGGGTTCGTCGCGGTCTGGGTCTCTCAGGGTCAGGACGGAGATGGCTACGGCATCTACGGCCGGCGCTTCGACGCCGCGAGCGTTGCCGTGGGGTCCGAGTTCCTCGTCACCTCCGAGATCTCCGATCACGAGACCAATCCTTCGGTCACGGCCTTCGCCGACGGCGGCTTCGCCGTCGCGTGGCAAGACCAGGCCTCCGGGGTCAACGCCTGGACCGAAGCCCGGGTCTTCGCGGCAGACGGGACGCCAGCCTCGGGGGAGTTCCGCCTCAGCCCGGGACTCGATGGCGACCACGAGGGTTACCAGCCGGCGGTCGTCGCCCTCAACGCTGACGAGTTCGTCGCGGTCTGGGCCAACGAGGTGGGCGGATCAACCTACGAGGTCGTGGGTCGCATCTACGACCGGGCCGGCAACGCCGTCAGTGGGCAGTTCTCGGTCGGGTCCCTGGCCTCCGGCTCGGGGCTCTTCGGGGCTCAGACCGAGGTCGCGAGGCTCGACGACGGCGGCTTTGCGGTCGTGTGGCGGACCCACGACGGTGCGAATCTGGGAACCCGGGTTCGCGTCATGAATGCGGACGGGACCCCGCGGTCTGCGGAGCTGGTCCTCGCGGGCGACGACATCGGCGACGTTGCCGCGCTGTCGAGCGGTGGCTTCGTCGTCACCTACGATGCGTCCGGGGACCTCCATGCCTCGATCTTCGATGCCAGCGGAGTCTCCGTGGCGGGGCCCGTCAAGGTCAACACCACTTCCTCCGCCGCCCGCTACGAGTCGAGCGTCGCGCGCTCGGATGACGGCTTCGTCGTCGCCTGGGAATCGAGTGCGGGAGACGGAAGCGGCTCTTCCGTCCTCGCACAGCGCTTCGACGCGAACGGAACCCGGATCGACGCCGAGATCCTCGTCAACGAGACGACGACCGGCAACCAGGTCAAGCCGGAGCTCGTCGAGACGAGCTCCGGACAAGTCGTCGCGGTCTGGCAGAGCGAGAACGTCGACGCCGACCTCAGCGGCATCGCCTCCCGGGTGGTTGCCACCGGCTCGGCTTCGGTCGCCGAGAACGCGATCGCTGGGGCTCGGGTGGCGGATGCCCTCGGCGTCGCGGATCCCGACGCTGACGATACCCACACCTTCTCGCTGATCGACGACGCGGGAGGCCGCTTCGCGATCGATTCGGTCACCGGCGAGATCACCGTGGCGGATGGAAGCCTGCTCGACTACGAAACCGCGACGAGCCACACCGTCACGGTACGCGCGACGGACGCCGGGGGCCTGAGCTACGACGAGGCCCTGGTCATCTCCCTGCTCGACGTCGACGAGGCCCCCTCGGCGGTGGCCGACGCCGCGACCGTCGGCGAGGGCGCAAGCGTCACGATCGACCTGGCCGCCAACGACGCCGATCCGGAGGGTGCCCTCGACCTGACCTCGATCCAGATCATCTCCGGCCCCGCCAACGGCACCTTGGTGGACAATGGCGACGGTACCCTCACCTACACCCACGATGGCTCCGAGACCGTTGGCGACAGCTTCTCCTACACCATCGATGACGTCTCGGGGGCTGCCTCCAACGTCGCCTCGGTCACCCTGACGGTCACGCCCCAGAACGACGCCCCGACTGCGGCGAACGATGCGGCCACGGTCGACGAGGGCAGCTCCGTCGTCATCAATCTCACCGGAAACGACTCCGACCCCGACAACGCCCTCGACCTCTCCTCGATCACGATCACCTCGGGCCCCGCCAACGGCACGCTGGTCGACCACGGCGACGGCACCTTCACCTACACCCACGATGGCTCCGAGACCGTTGGCGACAGCTTCTCCTACACCATCGATGACGTCTCGGGGGCTGCCTCCAACGTCGCCTCGGTCACCCTGACGGTCACGCCGCAGAACGATGCCCCGACTGCCACCAACGATGCGGCCACGGTCGACGAGGGCAGCTCCGTCGTGATCAATCTCACCGGAAACGACTCCGACCCCGACAACGCCCTCGATCTCTCCTCGATCACGATCACCAGCGGTCCCGCCAACGGCACGCTCGTCGACCACGGCGACGGCACCCTCACCTACACCCACGATGGCTCCGAGACCGTTGGCGACTCCTTCTCCTACACCATCGACGACGTCTCGGGCGCCACCTCGAACGTCGCCTCGGTCACCCTGACGGTCACGCCGCAGAACGATGCCCCGACTGCCACCAACGATGCGGCCACGGTCGACGAGGGCAGCTCCGTCGTGATCAACCTGGCTGGGAACGACTCGGACCCGGACAACGCCCTCGACCTCTCCTCGATCACGATCACCTCGGGCCCCGCCAACGGCACCCTGGTGGACAATGGCGATGGCACCCTCACCTACACCCACGATGGCTCCGAGACCGTTGGCGACTCCTTCTCCTACAGCATCGATGACGTCTCGGGCGCCACCTCGAACGTCGCCTCCGTCACCCTGACGGTCACGCCGCAGAACGATGCCCCGACTGCCACCAACGATGCGGCCACGGTCGACGAGGGCAGCTCCGTCGTGATCAACCTGGCTGGGAACGACTCGGACCCGGACAACGCCCTCGACCTCTCCTCGATCACGATCACCTCGGGCCCCGCCAACGGCACCCTGGTGGACAATGGCGATGGCACCCTCACCTACACCCACGATGGCTCCGAGACCGTTGGCGACTCCTTCTCCTACAGCATCGATGACGTCTCGGGCGCCACCTCCAACGTCGCCTCCGTCACCCTGACCGTCACGCCCCAGAACGACGCCCCGACCGCCGCCAACGATGCGGCCACGGTCGACGAGGGCAGCTCCGTCGTGATCAACCTGGCCGGGAACGACTCGGATCCGGACAACGCTCTCGACCTCTCCTCGATCACGATCACCTCGGGTCCGACCAACGGCACGCTGGTCGACCACGGCGACGGCACCTTCACCTACACCCACGATGGCTCCGAGACCGTCGGCGACAGCTTCTCCTACAGCATCGATGACGTCTCGGGCGCCACCTCGAACGTTGCCTCCGTCACCCTGACCGTCACGCCGCAGAACGACGCCCCGACCGCCGCGAACGATGCGGCCACGGTCGACGAGGGGAGCTCCGTCGTCATCAACCTCACCGGGAACGACTCGGACCCGGACAACGCTCTCGACCTCTCCTCGATCACGATCACCTCGGGCCCCGCCAACGGCACCCTGGTGGACAATGGCGACGGCACCTTCACCTACACCCACGACGGCTCCGAGACCGTTGGCGACAGCTTCTCCTACACCATCGATGACGTCTCGGGGGCTGCCTCCAACGTCGCCTCGGTCACCCTGACGGTCACGCCCCAGAACGACGCCCCGACTGCGGCGAACGATGCGGCCACGGTCGACGAGGGCAGCTCCGTCGTCATCAATCTCACCGGGAACGACTCGGATCCGGACAACGCTCTCGACCTCTCCTCGATCACGATCACCAGCGGTCCCGCCAACGGCACGCTGGTCGACCACGGTGACGGCACCTTCACCTACACCCACGACGGCTCCGAGACCGTTGGCGACTCCTTCTCCTACACCATCGACGACGTCTCGGGCGCCACCTCCAACGTCGCCTCGGTCACCCTGACCGTCACGCCCCAGAACGACGCCCCGACTGCGGCGAACGATGCGGCCACGGTCGACGAGGGCAGCTCCGTCGTCATCAATCTCACCGGGAACGACTCGGATCCGGACAACGCTCTCGACCTCTCCTCGATCACGATCACCAGCGGTCCCGCCAACGGCACGCTGGTCGACCACGGTGACGGCACCTTCACCTACACCCACGACGGCTCCGAGACCGTTGGCGACTCCTTCTCCTACACCATCGACGACGTCTCGGGCGCCACCTCCAACGTCGCCTCGGTCACCCTGACCGTCACGCCCCAGAACGACGCCCCGACTGCGGCGAACGATGCGGCCACGGTCGACGAGGGCAGCTCCGTCGTCATCAACCTGGCCGGGAACGACTCGGACCCGGACAACGCCCTCGACCTCTCCTCGATCACGATCACCAGCGGTCCCGCCAACGGCACGCTCGTCGACCACGGCGACGGCACCCTCACCTACACCCACGATGGCTCCGAGACCGTTGGCGACTCCTTCTCCTACACCATCGACGACGTCTCGGGCGCCACCTCGAACGTCGCCTCGGTCACCCTGACCGTCACGCCCCAGAACGACGCCCCGACCGCCGCGAACGATGCGGCCACGGTCGACGAGGGCAGCTCCGTCGTGATCAACCTGGCCGGGAACGACTCGGACCCGGACAACGCTCTCGACCTCTCCTCGATCACGATCACCAGCGGTCCCGCCAACGGCACGCTCGTCGACCACGGCGACGGCACCTTCACCTACACCCACGATGGCTCCGAGACCGTTGGCGACTCCTTCTCCTACACCATCGATGACGTCTCGGGCGCCACCTCGAACGTTGCCTCCGTCACCCTGACCGTCACGCCCCAGAACGACGCCCCGACTGCGGCGAACGATGCGGCCACCGTCGACGAGGGCAGCTCCGTCGTGATCAACCTGGCCGGGAACGACTCGGACCCGGACAACGCCCTCGACCTCTCCTCGATCACGATCACCTCGGGCCCCGCCAACGGCACCCTGGTGGACAATGGCGATGGCACCCTCACCTACACCCACGATGGCTCCGAGACCGTTGGCGACTCCTTCACCTACACCATCGATGACGTCTCGGGCGCCACCTCGAACGTCGCCTCGGTCACCCTGACGGTCACGCCCCAGAACGACGCCCCGACTGCGGCGAACGATGCGGCCACCGTCGACGAGGGCAGCTCCGTCGTCATCAACCTGGCCGGGAACGACTCGGATCCGGACAACGCTCTCGACCTCTCCTCGATCACGATCACCAGCGGTCCCGCCAACGGCACGCTCGTCGACCACGGCGACGGCACCTTCACCTACACCCACGATGGCTCCGAGACCGTTGGCGACTCCTTCTCCTACACCATCGATGACGTCTCGGGCGCCACCTCGAACGTTGCCTCCGTCACCCTGACCGTCACGCCCCAGAACGACGCCCCGACTGCGGCGAACGATGCGGCCACCGTCGACGAGGGCAGCTCCGTCGTGATCAACCTGGCCGGGAACGACTCGGACCCGGACAACGCCCTCGACCTCTCCTCGATCACGATCACCTCGGGCCCCGCCAACGGCACCCTGGTGGACAATGGCGATGGCACCCTCACCTACACCCACGATGGCTCCGAGACCGTTGGCGACTCCTTCACCTACACCATCGATGACGTCTCGGGCGCCACCTCGAACGTCGCCTCGGTCACCCTGACGGTCACGCCCCAGAACGACGCCCCGACTGCGGCGAACGATGCGGCCACCGTCGACGAGGGCAGCTCCGTCGTCATCAACCTGGCCGGGAACGACTCGGATCCGGACAACGCTCTCGACCTCTCCTCGATCACGATCACCAGCGGTCCCGCCAACGGCACGCTGGTCGACCACGGTGACGGCACCTTCACCTACACCCACGACGGCTCCGAGACCGTTGGCGACTCCTTCTCCTACACCATCGACGACGTCTCGGGCGCCACCTCCAACGTCGCCTCGGTCACCCTGACCGTCACGCCCCAGAACGACGCCCCGACTGCGGCGAACGATGCGGCCACGGTCGACGAGGGCAGCTCCGTCGTCATCAACCTGGCCGGGAACGACTCGGACCCGGACAACGCCCTCGACCTCTCCTCGATCACGATCACCAGCGGTCCCGCCAACGGCACGCTCGTCGACCACGGCGACGGCACCCTCACCTACACCCACGATGGCTCCGAGACCGTTGGCGACTCCTTCTCCTACACCATCGACGACGTCTCGGGCGCCACCTCGAACGTCGCCTCGGTCACCCTGACCGTCACGCCCCAGAACGACGCCCCGACCGCCGCGAACGATGCGGCCACGGTCGACGAGGGCAGCTCCGTCGTGATCAACCTGGCCGGGAACGACTCGGACCCGGACAACGCTCTCGACCTCTCCTCGATCACGATCACCAGCGGTCCCGCCAACGGCACGCTCGTCGACCACGGCGACGGCACCTTCACCTACACCCACGATGGCTCCGAGACCGTTGGCGACTCCTTCTCCTACACCATCGATGACGTCTCGGGCGCCACCTCGAACGTTGCCTCCGTCACCCTGACCGTCACGCCCCAGAACGACGCCCCGACTGCGGCGAACGATGCGGCCACCGTCGACGAGGGCAGCTCCGTCGTGATCAACCTGGCCGGGAACGACTCGGACCCGGACAACGCCCTCGACCTCTCCTCGATCACGATCACCTCGGGCCCCGCCAACGGCACCCTGGTGGACAATGGCGATGGCACCCTCACCTACACCCACGATGGCTCCGAGACCGTTGGCGACTCCTTCACCTACACCATCGATGACGTCTCGGGCGCCACCTCGAACGTCGCCTCGGTCACCCTGACGGTCACGCCCCAGAACGACGCCCCGACTGCGGCGAACGATGCGGCCACCGTCGACGAGGGCAGCTCCGTCGTCATCAACCTGGCCGGGAACGACTCGGATCCGGACAACGCTCTCGACCTCTCCTCGATCACGATCACCAGCGGTCCCGCCAACGGCACGCTGGTCGACCACGGTGACGGCACCTTCACCTACACCCACGACGGCTCCGAGACCGTTGGCGACTCCTTCTCCTACACCATCGACGACGTCTCGGGCGCCACCTCCAACGTCGCCTCGGTCACCCTGACCGTCACGCCCCAGAACGACGCCCCGACTGCGGCGAACGATGCGGCCACCGTCGACGAGGGCAGCTCCGTCGTCATCAACCTGGCCGGGAACGACTCGGACCCGGACAACGCCCTCGACCTCTCCTCGATCACGATCACCAGCGGTCCCGCCAACGGCACGCTCGTCGACCACGGCGACGGCACCCTCACCTACACCCACGATGGCTCCGAGACCGTCGGCGACTCCTTCTCCTACACCATCGATGACGTCTCGGGCGCCACCTCCAACGTCGCCTCCGTCACCCTGACGGTCACGCCCCAGAACGACAGCCCGATCCTCGGCAACAACGCCCTCACGATCTCCGAGGGTGGCGCGGTCATCCTCTCCAGCACGGATCTCTCGGCCACCGACGCCGAGACCGGCGCTGGCCTCCTTCAGTTCACCGTCTCCGGCGTGACCGGCGGCCGGTTCGAGCTGGTCGGCAGCCCGGGCGTCCCGATCACCTCCTTCACCCAGGCCCAGGTCGCCGCCGGCCAGGTCCAGTTCGTCCATGACGGCGGCGAGGCGGCACCGGCCTATTCCGTCACGGTCTCGGACAGCGCCCTTATCGACGGCCCGCTCGCCGCGACCATCACTTTCACGAATGTTAACGACGTCCCCACCATCATCGACCAGCCCATGAGCGTGGACGAGAACACGCCCGCCGGGGCGCTGGTGGGCGCGGTGGCGGCCGGCGACGCGGACGCGGGCGACGCTCTCGTCTTCTCCATCACCGGCGGCAACACCGGTGGTGCGTTCGCGATCGATCCCGCCAACGGCGACCTCTTCGTCGCGGATCCCGCGCCGATCGATTTCGAGGTCAACCCGACGATCGCCCTGACGGTAACGGTCGAGGACCTGGCGGGTGCCACGGACTCGGCGACGGTCACAGTGAGCGTCCTGAACCTGAACGAGCCGCTCTCGATCACGGGACCGGGCGGCCTGAGCCTCGCACCCGGAGCCAGCCTGGTCTTCTCCACCACCGGGGGCACGTCGATCGCGATCAGCGATCCCGACGGACCGACGGCGCCGTTGGAGCTCACCCTCTCCGCGACGGGCGGCACGATGACGCTGCCGACCACCGCCGGGCTGGCGATGCTGGCGGGGACCGGTGCGGGCGACGCGACGATGACCTTCCGGGGCACGGTGGCGGCGGTGCAGACGGCACTCGAAGGCCTGGCCTTCGACTCCGACGGCAGCGCGAGCGCGGGCGTTGCCCTCGCGGCCACCGATCTCGGCCCGGGCGGCACGGCGGCCAGCGCCAACTTCGGCATCGCGGTCCAGACCGTCACGACGCCGACGCCCACGACCCCGCCGCCGGTCGATCCACCGGTGGACCCGCCGATCTCGCTCCCGCCCACCGAGATCACCGACCCGGCCGACCCCGAGGCACCGACCACGCGGAGCGGTCCGGAGAGCAGCGCCCCGGAGCCCGCTTCGCCGGCCCCGGAGCCCGTCGCCACCCCGACCAGCCTGGGACCGGCCCCTGGCTTCTCGGTTCCGAACAGGTACCAGATCGAACACGTGGAGTTCCGGCAGATCGAAGCGAACGACGCGGAGGCGGCCCTGGTGGAAGGCACACCGCTGACACCCAGGGAGGATCTCTCGCCGCGGGAACACCGCGCCGGTGAGGTGCCGTTCGACCTCGGCCTGCTCCGCGCGAGCTTTGTCCATCCCGACTTCCTGGCCTCCCTCGATCGCATGCGCCAGGACGTGCTGGAGTCCGATCGCGAGACGTCCGGCGAACGGGACTGGTTCGTCCCGGCGATCGAGAGCATCGCCATGGTCGCGACCACGGGCCTGCTCGCCGGCGTGCTGCGGGCCAGCTCGCTGCTGGCGGCGGCGATCTCCGCGGTGCCGCTCTGGAAGCAGGCCGACCCGCTGATGATCCTCTCGCTCTCGAAGGACGAGCGGCGGGACCTCGAGGCGAGCCTTCGCCACGAGCAGGGCCGTGAACGCGCCCTGGACGCAGTCCTCGACCGCCGGCCCCGTGCCGACGAGGCCGGGGAAGCGGAAGACGAGGAGACCCCGGAGGAGTAGCCGTCGCGGCCCCTAGCCCTCCGCGGCGTCGGCTCCGAACCCCACCGTGCAGCGCAGGCCCGCCGGGAGTTCCCGGTCCGGATTGGCGAGGCGCAGCTGCACGCGAAAGGTGCCGCTGGCGCGGTCGATGATGCGGTCGACGATGGTCACCCGGGCGGTGCGCGGCTCATTGGGCCTGGCTCGCCTTCACGTCCACGTCGCGCTGGGGGCGCAGGCCTGCTCGACCTGATGATGCCGCACATCGTCGGCCTCGAGATCCTCCAGGCGTGCGAGCCGACGAGGCGCTCCAGCAGGTGCCCGTCATCATCCTCACCTCTCCACCGAACCCGAGCTGTAGCTCCAGGCCCTCGAGCTCGGCGCCAACGACTTCCTCGCCGAGCCGGTGGACCGGAGTGAGCTGGCGCTCCGGGTGCGCAACACCCTCGCCGCGCAGAGTTGGTGAACGGTACCGATTCGGCTCCGGGCGCCGCCCGGGTGGCCCGCCGGCTGCTCCCCCTGGTCGCCGCGCCGATCTCCCTCGCCGGCCAGGAGCTCTTCATCTCCTGCAGGATCGGAATCGCCCTGGCACCCAACGTTTCCGGAAGCAGTAGGCCCGGGGCTCGATCGGAGCGAGCCGGCCTAGCCCCCGCTCGCCAGCCCGGGCAGCTCGATCGCGAAGCACGCGCCCCCGAGCTCGGACTTCTCGAGGCGGATGCGGCCGTGGTGCTGGTCGATCACGAGCTTGACGATGGCGAGGCCGAGGCCGTTGCCGTTGGCCTTGCCCGCGGTGTAGAAGGGCTCGAAGATGCGCTCCCGGATCGCCGCGGCGATCCCCGGGCCCGAGTCGGCGAGGCGAAGGTGGAGGGTGGCGTCGGCGTCCTGCTGGCAGGAGAGATCGATGCGTCCGCCGTCGGGCATCGCCTCGATGGCGTTCTGCACGAGATTGCGCAGGGCGCGGGTGAGGCGATCGGTGTTTCCGCGGAAGGAGGCGCCGGTCGGAGCGGGGAGGTCCAGCTGGACGCCGCTGCGGGAGGCCAGCTCGAGGTAGGGAGCCACCGCGGCCTGCACCAGCTCGTCCAGGTCCACCTCGGCGAGCTCCCCCTCCTGGCCGGACACCCGGGAGATCTCGAGGAGCTCTTCGCACATCCCGTTCAGGTGCCGCGCTTCCTGGAGGATGCTCTCGCGAAGGGCGGCGACGTCGTCGGGTGGTGCCTGGGCCAGGCCTTCGATGACCGAGAGCGGGCCGCGAATGTCGTGGACGACGGTGGCGATGGCCTTGCCGATCGCCGCGAGGCAGCGGGCCTGCTCGAGCTGCTCCTGGGAGACCTGGAGCTCGTCGCGGACGGTCTCGAGCTCGTGGTTCTGTTCGACGGTCACGGACACGAGCCGCCGGTTCTCTCGGGCCAGGTTGACCCGATCCAGCACGCCGCGCACCGAGGCCTCGAGGTCCGGCGGCGCGCAGGGCTTGTGGAGATAGGCATGGACGCGGCCGTGGTTGATGGCGTCCACGGTGGCGTCCATGTCGGAGTAGCCGGTCAACAGGATGCGGCCGACGTTCTCGTCCTGGCAGGCGATCTTGCCCAGCAGCTCGACCCCGGACATGCCGGGCATGCGCTGGTCGGAAACCACCAGCTCGAAGGCCGCCGGCGCGAACCTCTGCCAGGCCTCGTCGCCGCTGGCCGCGGTCTCGATCCGGCCGATGCGGCGGAGAGAACGCACCAGCAACTCGACGGCCCGGGGCTCGTCGTCGACGACCAGGATGCGGGGCTTGTCCACGATCCGTCCATCGGCCGACCCGAGAGGCGACCTGAGACCGGGGAGCTCCGCGACGGCTCACCTTGTACCTCTGAGCAGGCTCTTCGGGCCTGAGTGAGACTCCGAGATGGGTTCCCGGGAAAGGCCGTCGCTGCCTGAAGCCAGAGAGCTTGTCCGTTAGATGGGCCTCCCGCCCTCGTCACCCATGCCGTGGAGTATCCGAGGCCCGAGAGCCTGCGTCTACAAGGTCCGTAGGTGAATGTGCAGGGTCGGGAGACCCGGGTCCCAGCTTATCACGGGGAGGAGAGACCTTGAAGAAGTGTCATTACGTGGGCGTGGACGTCGGGGCGAAGGAGCTCGTCGTCGCCATCGACCGGAACGGAACTCGCGAGGGCGGGCTGGTCTTTGCGAACGATCCCAAGGGCCACCAGAGGCTGATTCGGTGGGCCACGAAGGGGAATGCGACGGCGCGCGTCGTCCTGGAATCGACCGGGGTGTACGGCCTCGACCTCGCGTTCGCGCTTCACCGTGCGAAGGCGTCCCAGGTGATGGTGGCGAACCCGCGGGCCATTGCCGCGTTCGCCAAGGCATCGCTTCAACGCTCCAAGACGGATGCGCTCGATGCGGAAACGATTCTCGAGTTCGGAATGCGCATGGAGTTTTCCGCCTGGACTCCGCCGGACCCCCGAATTCTGGAGGTACGGGCCCTCTCCCGCCGCGTGGAGGCTCTGAGCAAGACCGTGACGCAGGAGAAGAACCGGCTCCATGCCAACGACCAGAGCGAGGAGCTCAGTGAGTTCGTGAAGCAAGACATCCGCGAACTGATCGAGCTCCTGGAGGGGCGAATCGATCGGCTGCGCAAGCAAGCGTTGAAGGTGATCGAGCAGAGCCCCGAGCTCGCCAGAGACTTCGGCCACATCACATCGATCAAGGGTATCGCCGACGCAGCCGGCATCCAGTTGCTCGCCGAGCTAGGCACCTTGCCCAAGGACATGACGACCCGGCAATGGGTCGCGCATGCGGGCCTCGACCCCCGACAGTTTCAATCGGGCACCTCTGTGCACAAGCCAGCTCGCATCAGCAAGACCGGCAACGCCCACCTTCGCCGCGCACTCTTTCTTCCTGCGATGGTCGCTGCACGCTGGGAACCGAACGTGAAGGCCTTCTACGAGAAGCTGCTCTCCAAGGGCAAAACCAAGATGCAAGCACTCGTCGCCGTCATGCGGAAGCTGCTCCACGCCATCTACGGCATGCTCCGCCACGACCAGGACTTCCTTGGCGAGAAATTCTTCGCCACGAAGGGTTGACGACGAAGGGAGTATCTAACGGGAGCCGTCGATCCAATCCCGGAGCCGCCGGGCGGCCCCCTCGCCGACGTCGTCGAAGACCACGTCGAGACCGCCGGAGCGGCCCCAGGTGGGCTCCACGACGCTCTCGACGTGCGCGGTGATCGGCAGCCGCTGGCGATTCACCACCAGCGTGAGCACGAGCTCCGTGCCTGCGGCGACGGGGCCCTCTGCCCGCAGGAAGGCCCCATCGGGTCGGAGCGACTCGATCTCCCAGGCCACGGTGGGTGCCATGGGCTCCTCCGGGTCGACGAGCAGCGCGTGCCCGATCGGGGTGGTGACGCGTTGGGTGGACGGCACGGAGAAGCGCTCCGGGCTGTGGCGCTCCCACACCTCGATCACGTCGCGCAGCGTGAGGGGCTTCGGCAGGTAGTCGAGGGCGCCGAGGCGATGGGCCAGGGTGGCACCGCCGGGCGTCGGCTTGGACGTGACCAGGATCGACGGAAGCTCCGGGCGCTCGTCGCGCAACAGGTCGAAGCCGGTTCCGTCCGGGAGTACGACGTCGCTGATGAGCAGATCGACGTCGTCCCGCCTCTGGAGCTGCTCGGCGGCCTCGGCGCAGGTGCGAGCGGCGATCACCTCGTCGCAGCAGGTGTCGAGCATGCGGTGCAGGGCGTCGGAGAACACGGCCGAGTCGTCGACCAGCAGCACGGTTCCGAGCGAAGTCATCGGGGGGAGGACCTTTCTCTTCCCGCGTCCGTCAAGGAGACGCGGGCTCGGGATAGCTCTCGTTGCGTACGGCGTAGGCCAGCGAGAGGGGAAGGATGAAGCCGGTCAACGCGATCGCGTTCTGGGGCGAGCGGCCGCCGGTGACGAACTCGAAGACCGTGATCAGCACCGGCAGGGCCAGGGCGGCGGCGCAGCCGAGGGCCACGGTGCGCAGCCGCTCGCGGACCTCCGCGCCGAGAGGACGGCGGTAGCGCTCGATCTCCGAGACGAGGAGCATCGCCATCGCAGCGCCGAGCGCGCTCACCGCGAGCAGGTGGGTCGTGGTGTAGACCGCCGGTGTCCCGAGGCCCCACTGGCAGGCCAGGGCGAGACCCCCACAGAGCACGTAGGGAAGCGTGACCAGCCAGGGATGTCGGCGCACCGACCGCAGCCGCGTGGGGAAGCCCATCGCCATGTGGAGCGCGCAAGCGGGAAGCAGGGTCTCCGCCAGGGCGTGCAGGCGGAACAGCTTGTAGGGACCGTAGAGGTCCATCGCCGTGAGGGCCCACACCGAGGCCACGATGAGCGCCGGTGCCACCGCCAGCGCGGAGCCGTTGCGGTGACGCGCTCCGAGGGCGACCAGGGCGGCGATGCCGAGGGCGATTCCGTTCAGCAGGTACAGGCCGTGGAGGAGCGTCGCATCCCGCCAGCCGAAGGCCCGCGTGGCGACGCTGCGCTCGAAGACGCCTTCGCTGCCCCGGAAGGTGTAGGTGAGCTCGGTGCCGACCGGCAGGGCGGAAACGATCTCCATCACGTCGTCGACGTGGCCGACGCGCTCGCCGCCGACCGCCCGGATGTCGTGCTGGTAGATCTCGCCGCCGTGGGTCGCCGGCCAGATCGAGAGCCCGACGGAGGCCACGACGCGGTTCTCGAGCACCAGGAAGCCCGGGAAGGGCTTCCCGACCTGGGAGAGGGCGCCGGACCCGCCGACCCATCCCACCAGGAGCAGCAGGACGGCGACGGCGAGTCGCAGCGGATCGTGGAAGAAGGAGCGCATGCAGGGGCCGCTACTGGAGGATGGCCGTCGCGGTGGCACCATCACCTGCGGTGACGGTGACCTGGAGACCGTTCAGGTCGTCCTGGCTCGGGTGTTTGAACTCGAAGCGGCTCTTCCTGGCGTTCCAGGTCATGACGGATTCGGGGAGGCCCTCACCGCTCGCCACGAGCTTCGCCGAAGGATCGGAGGCGGTAGCGTGGACGACGACCCTCTCCTTGCGGTCCTGGTACACGGCCTTGATGATGGCGATCTCGGTGGTCGGAGCCGCCGCCGTCTCCTCGGTCACGGTCGTCTCCGCGGCGCGGAGCACCACCTCGTCCTCTCCGGCAACGATGGTCTTCATGGCGTCGACCGTGGCGTTTTCGGTGTGGTAGAGCGTCGCGCCGAAGGTGACGGCCGCCATCTCCTCGGGCTCGATCGGCGTCTGGCTCACCTCCGAGGTGGCGGCGAGATCGACCACCCGCGGTCCCGGAGTCACCTGATCGGGTACGGAGATCGCCACGACCAGCAGGTCGTGATCGACGTGGAACGAGCCGTCCGGATGGAAGCCTTCGCTCACCTCGTGGCTGCCGCCGATCTCGTGGGCCGCCGCGTAGGTGTGGAACTCGTGGCGCCAGTAGGTGAGCAGATCGCTCTCCTTGGCCGGATCCCAGGCCTGGGCGACCTGGGAGTTGTAGACCTCGCCGCTCAGGCCCGCATCGTCCTCGACGGTCCAGCCGTAGTAGCTGCCCCACTCGCGGGCGGTCGAGTCGTCCACGGTGAGGGTGAACAGCGTGAGGTCGACACCGTCCCGGTTGTAGAAGACCACGTCCCCCGCGCCGAAGCGGAGCGGCCAGTCGGCGAAGCTCATGGCGAACTGGGTCGGGTCGAGGACGTTCCGAAGGTCGAAGGGCACGAGGATCGTGCCGCCGGCGCTCACCGCGACCACCAGGTTCTCCATGAGCATCACGGAATCACCGGCGGGGATCACCCGGGGCAGGGCCATGGCGGTGAAGAGGCTGCGGTCGTAGACCACCGATCCGCCCCGCTCGCTGCCCTCGACCTCGGTGACGTGCACCTCGACCGGGCCCACCGGCACCATCGACGGCATCTCGACCCGGAGCTGCGTCTTGCTGTCCGCGACGACGTTCGCGCGGGGTGTGAGCCAGCCTGGCGTGCCGAAGGATACCTCGTAGGTCGCGCCGACGCCGAACTCGTCCTTCTGGGCATTGATCAGCAGTGTCTGTCCCGCCGAGGCGAAGGGGGGCATGATCGGCGCCCAGGCCGGCGGGGGGTGATCGCAGCCACAGCCGGCCTGGACCGGCGTGGGACTCGGCACCAGCGTCAGCAGGGCGAATGCGGCCGTGAGAGCGAGGAAGCGGGTGACAGCGGTCATGGGGGTCCCTTCGATCGAAGAGGCGTTTCCGATCCGGCCCCGGATAGAGCAAGCGCCATGCCATGGGCAGGAGCGGTCGCAAGGCCGCGGGATCCGGCGCTTCGTGGCGAGGAGCCGGCAGCGGCTCCAGTGACGCCGCCAGTCTCCTGCGCGCGCTCGGGCACGCAGCTTCGCTGGAAAGGGCGGACGCGCGCAGGGCATTCGCGAGCGACAACGACGTTGGCGGCTGCGAACGACAACGACGTTTTCGCTAGGCGTCCCCGTTCGCGAGCTGGGAGCGCACCGGCAGCTCCACGCGGAAGCAGCTGCCCTCGCCGGGCGTGCTGGCCACCTCCAGGCGCCCGCCGTGGCGGCTCACCACCCCGTAGGAGATGGAGAGCCCCAGGCCGGTGCCCTTGCCCACTTCCTTGGTGGTAAAGAAGGGCTCGTAGATGCGCTCCACCACCTCGTCGGGGATGCCGCAGCCGTCGTCCTCCACCTCCACGAAGACGCGTTCGCCGTCCGCCGGGCCGATCCGCACGGTGATGCGGCCGGCTTCGCCGACCGCATCGGCGGCGTTGGCGAGGAGGTTCATCAGCACCTGCCCGATCTGGCCCTCGAGGCACTCGACGGGCGGCACGTCAGCGTACTTGCGCACCACCTCGATGCCCGTGAGCCGGCCGCGCAGCAGGTTCAGGGTGGCGTCCAAGGCCTCCGCCAGGTCGACGTCGGAGAGCTCACCGGCGTCGGTGCGCGAGAAGCTGCGAAGATCGCGCACGATGCGGGTGGCGCGTTCGACGCCCTCGTCGCAGCCCTCGAAGACCGAGCCCAGGTCTTCCAGTACGAAGTCGAGATCGTGGTGCTCTCGAATCTCCCGGACGCGGGTCTGCAGCTCCGGCCGCTCCTCCTTCACCGCCTCCTGCACGTCCTGGAAGGCGCCGCGCAGCTCCTCGGCGTAGCCGCGCAGGTGATGGAGGTTGCCCTCGATGAAGTTCAGCGGGTTGTTGATCTCGTGGGCGACGCCGGCCACCAGCTCGCCGACCGAGGCCATCTTCTCCTGGTGGACCATCTGCCGCTGGGTCTCCTGGAGCTCCTCCAGGGTGCGGGCCAGCTCGGCGGTGCGCTCGTCCACCTTGGCCTCGAGGTTGCGGTTCAGGTCCTGCAGGGCGTCGAGCGCGAGGGCGTTCTCGAAGGCGATCGCGCCCTGGTTGGCGAGCACGTGGAGCAGCCGCCGATCCTCGCCGCCGTAGAAAGCGCCGGAGCCGCGTCGGCCAAGCACCATCAGCGCGACCGGCCGGCCCTCCACGGCGAAGGCCACCGCCAGCCCGCCGCCGGGGAGATCGAAGACCTCCTCCAGACGCCCGGCCTCGATCTCCCGGGCGACGTCTTCGGGCACCGCAGAGCGCAGCAGCTCGGGAGCGAAGGACCGGGCCTGGGCCCCGCGAATCACGAAGCCGACCTGCTCGGGCTGGAGGGCCGCCACGACGGCCTCGCGGATGCGGCGCTCGATCTGGTCGAGATCCGTCACGGACGCCAGCTCGCTGCTCGTCGCCTCGACCAGGCGGCGGAAGTCGTAGGTGCTGCGGAAGAACACTCGGTCGATGCCGGACTGGACGCGATCGCGCAGCGGAAGGAGCAGGAGCACCGACACGCCGGCGAAGAGCCCGCTCCGGGCTCCCAGAGCGGAGGCGTCAGTGGAGGCGAAGAGCGATTCCATGGCGATGGCGGTGAGCGAGTAGATCCCCGCCAGGGCGACGGTGAGCGCGGCGTAGCCGAAGGTGCGCCGGACGAGGATGTCGACATCGAGCAGGTTCTGGCGGAGCACCGCGTAGCCGATCGCCAGCGGGTAGAGGAATACCGTGAGAGCCGCGGCGCTCTCCGAAGCCTGGCCGCCGCTCGCCGCCGATCCCAGGTTGAGGAGCACCGGCGGCCCGAGCGCGGCGAAAGTGCCGATGGCGAGCACCTTCACCCGCTGGCGGGCCTCGAAGCTCACCGGGCGAACCCAGGCGTGCACCTGGGCCACGAGCATGGCGACGAGACCGGCGCCGAAGCCGGCTACCGCCGCCCGGTGCGTGAGCGTGTAGACGGGCGGATCGTGCAGGCCGATCTGGTTCGCCACCGCGAGGAGACCCGACGTGGCGTACACCGCTGGCAGGACCCACCGCCGCTTCAGGATCGAGCGCGGATTCGGGAAGACCAGGGCGGCGTGCACGGTGGCGGCGAACAGGAAGCACTCGAAGACTGCGTGAAGCCGAAAGAGGTGATAGTCGCCGTAGAGATCCATCGCCGTCGTGGCGAACATGCCGCTGATCCACAGGGGCCAGGCGATGCCGCCGGCGGCCCGGGCCTCGCCTCCGCGCAGCCAGCGGATCGTGAGGGCGACGCCGCCCAGGCTCAGCCCGCACAGCAGGAACGCGCCGAAGAGCAGCACGTAGTCGGTGCGGGTGAACAGGCGCGTCTCGACGATACGTCCATGCACCGGGCCCTCGCCGGAGCGGAAGCGCATGGGCACCGGAGAGCCCACCGGCAGCCCGCGGACGTGGCGGCGGAGCCGCCGGGCCTCGAGGAGCGGCTCTCCGTCCACGGCGACCAGCTCGTGCTGGAAGATCTCGCCGCCGGCGATGGCCGGCCAGTGGGCGAGCCCGGCCGAGGCGACGACCCGGTTCTCCAGGAGCAGGAGCCCCGAGAACGGCCGGTCCACGAATTCGAGGGACGAGCGGATTCCGACGACCGTCGCGAGAAGCCACAGGGCCGCTCCGACCCACAGGACCCCGTCCCTCGCCCCACGCGCCGCCATCGTTAGCGGTTTCGGACGATTGCGCCCCCGACTCAAGCCACACCTGCACACGGACGATGGGCCCCCGGTGGGTCGCTTGACCGCCGTCTTCGCCTCGGCCCTGGCCTACGGCGCGCTGTGCTTTCCGCCGTGGTCCTTCGACGGGCTGGCGTGGGTCGTACTCGTGCCCCTGCTCCTGGTGCTGCGCGGGCTCGAGCCGCGGAAGGCCTTCGTGTGGGCCGCGGGTTGGGGCTATCTCGCGACGGTCTCCGTAATCGCATGGCTGATGCCCACCCTCACGGGCCACTTCGAGTGGTCCGAGCCGCGGGGCCTGGGCTTCCTGGTGGCCTTCGCCGTGGTCGCTGCCGCTCCCTTCTACGGCGCGGGGGGCGCACTCTACGCGGCCGGCGCACGGGGCCGGGGCCCCCTGCTGGGCGCCCTCCTGTTCGCGGCCTGCTGGGTGGCGGGCGAGCTGGCGCGCACGCACCTGGGCTTCCGCACGCCCTGGGCGTTGCTAGGCGACACCCAGGCGGAGGCGGTGCGCATCCGCCAGCTGGCGGACCTCGGGGGCGTCTACGCGGTGACGGCGCTGGTGGCCTTCGCCAACGGGTGTGTGGCCGAGATCGTTCTCGCCGCCTGGCGCCTCCTGCGCCGCGACCGATCCCAGCTCGTTCACGCGCGGCGCGCGCTGGTGGGTCTCGCCGTCGTGCTGCTCGCCGCGACCGTCTACGGCGAGGTGCAGCGGCGGCGCTTCGCGCCTCGCGAAGGCCAGTTCGTCGTCGCCATCGTCCAGGGAAACGTGCCGCCCCAGCTGCGCTGGCGAAGCGGAATGGCCGGCCACGTGGTCCGCCGCTACGGCAGCCTCACCCGCGATCTCCTCCTCGGCCGCGTGAAGCAGGACCCGCAGCTCATCCTCTGGCCGGAGAACGCGATCCAGACGCCCCTCGACCACCCGACCTACGGCGCCGCCGTGCGACGGGTCGCGGCCCGAACGCCGGTCCTGCTGGGCGCTCCGCGCAACGAGGAGCGGGACGGCCGCCGGATCGCCTACAACAGCGCGCTGCTGGTCGACGGCCACGGCCTCGTCGGCGCCTACGACAAGCGCCGGCTGCTTCCCTTCAGCGAGACGCGCCCGCTCGGCGGCTGGCTCCAGCTCGGCGAGCGGGGCGACCTGGATGCCGGCGAGTACGCGCCCGGTTCCTCGGCGGGCGTCTTCCAGGTCGGCGCCGAGACCGTGGGCGTGCTCATCTGCATGGAGGGTCTCTACCCGGAGCTCTCGCGCGAGGCGGTGCGCGCCGGCGCCAGCGTGCTCGTGAACCTGTCGAACGATGGCTGGTACCGCGGGCTCGGAGGGGCCGAGCAGCACCTGCACCAGGTGGTGTTCCGCGCCATCGAGAACAGGCGTCCGCTCCTGCGGGCGACGACCACCGGCATCTCTGCGGTCGTGGGCCCGGACGGGACCATCGTGGCGAGCCTTCCCGAGGACCGGACGGCCGTGCTCGAGCAGGCCGTGCCCGAGGCGCCGAACGAGCTCTCGCCCTACGGGCGGGTGGGCGACCTGTTCGCCTGGTCCTGTGTGGCGTGGGCAGCGCTGTGCGTGCGAGGGGGAAGCGGCCGCAACTGAGCCCGCGGTACCCTCGACGCGCCGGGCGCGCCTTCGCGCGGCCGCCGAAGGAGAGAGGCCGCGCTTTGACTTCCTGGCTGGCCGAGGACCCCTCGCGCATCGATCTCGGGCAGGCGATCCGCACCCTCTCCTTCGAGAGCCCGACGGGCGCGCCTGGCGCCGCCGGCGAGGCCTTCGGCGGACGCAAGGGCGCACCGAACAAGCTGCTCGCCCCCGGCGAGCGGGTGGTGCTGGGCGACGTGGAAGGCCCGGGCACGATCCGCCACGTCTGGATGACCTTTCCGCCGATGCCGCCGGAGGACATGCGCGCCCTCTGGATGGAGATCACCTGGGACGAGGCGCCGGGGCCGAGCGTCTCGGTCCCGTGCCTGGACTTCTTCGGCCTGCCCCACGGACGGCCGGCGCCCCTCGCCTCGGCCCTGGTCGCCGCCCAGGAGGGGCGCGGCTTCAACGCCTGGATCCCGATGCCGTTCCGGCGCCGCGCGCGCATCGAGCTCACCAACGGCTCGAAGCGCCGCTTCCCGCTCTACTACCAGATCGCCTACACGCTCGGTGCGGTGGCCGAGGACGCAGGCCTGCTGCACGCGACCTTCCGGCGCGAGAACCCGACCCGGCTGGCCCGCGACTTCAGCATCGCCGAAGGCCTGGAAGGGCCGGGCCGCTTCCTCGGCTGCAACATCGGCCTGCGCATCCTGCACGAGGAGGGCTTCTCCTGGTACGGAGAGGGTGAGGTGAAGATGTACGTCGACGGCGACGACGCGCTCCCCACCTGGTGCGGAACCGGCCTCGAGGACTACGTGGGCACCGCCTGGGGCATGGGCGAGCACCAGGTGCCGCTGCAGGGCGTGCCCCTGAGCCTCTCGGACCCGACGGCCGGCCGTCCCATGCCCGACTTCGTGAGCTTCTACCGCTGGCACCTGCCGGACCCGATCGTGTTCCGCGAGCGGCTGCGCGTGACCCTCCAGCAGATCGGCGCGGTCCCGGTCCCCCGCGGCCAGAGCGCGCTCCGCGAACGCCTCGACGCGGCGGGCCGCATCGCCGGCAGCGGCTGGCTCGAGCTCGGCCCGGACGGCCCCCTGGAGGCCTTCGGCATCTGCGAGCGCCAGGACGACGTCTGCGCCACCGCCTACCTCTACGCCCGCACGCCCCAGCCCGTCCCCAGGCTCGACCTCCCCGGCGCCCTCGCCGACATCCAGCGCCGCCCCTACGAGCACCCCAGCGACTTCGAACGCGCCCTCGCCCCCGTCGTATCCCGCTAGCCGTTAAGAGAGGGGCCGGTTCCGTTTGTTGAGTTCCCCACGGGGCCCAGCCCGGTCAGGCCATGATGAGGCCGCCGTTGGGCGAGATCCACTGGCCGGTGATGAAGCTGCTCTCGTCGCTGGCGAGAAAGACGGCCGTGTTCGCAATGTCCTCGGGCTCGCCCAGGCGCTGGAGCGGGGCCGCCGCAGCGAGGTTCTTGCGGATCGGCTCGGCGAGCTGCTGGGTCATCGGCGTGTCGATCGCCCCGGGGCAGATGGCGTTCACCCGGATCCCCCTGGGGCCAAGCTCTCGGGCACAGGAGCGGGTCAGCCCGATCACGGCGGACTTCGAGGCGGCGTAGTGGGGCCCACCTTGTTGCGAAATCCCCGCGATACTCGACATGTTGATGATCGAACCGCCGCGCTCCTCCCGGAGCATTCGGTTCGCGGCCTCGCGAGAGCACAGGAACACGCCGGTCACGTTGATGGCCATCACCCGCTCGAAGGCCTCTGCGCTCATGTGTACGAGCTGCTGGCCCGTCTTCATGAGCTGGTCGAAGCCGTCTCCGGGCCAGCGATCGACGCCCGCGTTGTTCACGAGGACGTCGAGCCGGCCGTGGGCGCGGTCCGCCTCCTCGAAGAGGGCGACGACGCTGCCCTCGTCGGCCACGTCCCCCTCCACGGCCCGGTGGCCGCCGCCCGAGAGGCTCTTCACGGTCTCCTCGGCGGTCTCCCCCCGAAGGTCACTGACCACCAGGTGAGCGCCCTCCGCGGCGTAGGCGCGGGCGATCGCCCGGCCCAGGCCCGACCCCCCACCGGTGACCAGCGCGACGCGACCTTCCAATCTCATGTCATCTCCCTGCCTGGGCCCCCGCCCCGTGGTAGCATGAGCCGCCGCTGAAACGCATCGGGCTCGACCGGCATCTTCCCATTGCGTTTCCCGTGCTGCTCCACATCCATTCATCCACGAGGAGGATGCAATGACCCGCCTTCTGATCACCCTGTTCGCGCTCCTGGCCCTGGCCCTTCCGGCCACTGCCCAGGAAGACGCGGGCGCCGCGCCCTCCTTCTCGGAAGGCGACGTCATCACGATGGACCAGATCGACAAGCTGAAGCCCTTCCTGCCGGAAGAGTTCTGGGCCAACCGGGACTTCTTCTTCTACGAGGGCATGCAGCTCGAGATCGGCCCGTCCTTCTTCGACTACAGCCCGCCGCAGGTCTACAAGGACGCCACGCAGAAGTACGCGGGCCAGGTGAAGCTCGGCCCCGAGAACAGCCTGGTCGGTTTCCGCGCCGGCCAGCCCTTCCCGATGGAAGAGGTCGACTGCAAGGGTGACCCGCAGGCTGGCGCCAAGATCGCCTGGAACTTCGTGCAGCGCTGGGAGGGTGCCGGCGGCTCGGCGCGCTTCTACTACAGCTACTGGGATCGCGGCGAGGAGCTGCCCCTCTACTACGAGGGCAACAGCTCCGGCGTGAGCCTCGCGTTCCGGCCCGAGCCCCAGTACGAGGAGACCGAGGGCGATCTCTTCCGCGGCGAGAAGCGGTACACGGCCGGCGGCCCGAACGTCGAGGCGCCCTTCGACGCCCGCGGCATCATGCTGCTGACCTACCGCTACAAGGACTCCTACAAGCCCGAGGCCGAGGCCAAGAACGACGACACCTGGGTGTACGTCCCGACCCTCCGCCGGGTGCGCCGCATCTCGACCGCTCAGCGGACGGACGCGGTGTCCGGCACGGACTTCACCTTCGACGACCTGTTCAGCTTCAACGGCATCGTCCCGCAGTACGACTGGGAGTGCCTGGGCGAGATGGACCTGATCGCACCGATCAACACCAAGCAGATGGCCTTCCCGTTCAACCGGGACCACAACTTCGGCCCCTACGGCCTCTCCTTCGCGGACGACCGCTGGGAGATGCGCAAGGCCATCAAGTTCCGCTTCGTCCCCACCAACGCGGATCATCCCTACAAGTACAAGGACATCTACATCGACATCAACTCGATGGAGCCCCTGTACTCCTTCGCCTACGACCGCAAGGGCGAGCTGTGGAAGATCCTCTGGCACAACCACCGCTGGAGCGAGAACGATGACTTCGTCGAGTACACCGGCTGGGAGGGCGTCGGCGACCAGGCGCGTGACAACACGGTGGTGGCCGACATCATCGTGAACGTGCAGACCGGTACCGGCAACCGGATCGAGTTCTGGGATCGCAACGGCGTTCCGATGAAGAGCAAGGGCAAGATCCGGCGCTACATCGACGTGGGCCGCCTGACCAAGGGCCGCTAGGCGGATCCGAGGTCGTCTGATGACGGGCCGGGGCCTCGCGCCCCGGCCCGTTCTCATTCAGGCCCCGGGGCCGAGCCTGTAGACCCGGCCCGCGTTGGCGCCGAAGATCAGCGCCCGCTCGGCCGCGCTGCAGCCGGCGGTGACGGCGCGGCCCGCGTCGAGCAGCTCGGCGTAGCCCCGGCCGCGCAGGGACACGGGCCAGTTCGTCGCCCAGATCATGCGCGAGGGGCCGAAGTGCTCCAGGGCGTGGTCGACGTAGCGCTGCCAGCGGGCGGGATCGGCCGCTCCGATGGTCATGTCGAGGCCCGAGATCTTCACGTGGGCCCGCGGGTTGGCGGCGGCCGCGGCGAAGGCGCTGGCCCAGGGCTCCCACTGCTCCTCGTTCAGCCGCGGGACGCCCAGGTGGCAGATCACCACGTCGAGCTCGGACAGCTCCTCGGCGAAGGTGCGGACGTGCTCCAGGTGCCGGGGCTCGAAGGCCGAGAGGTCGAAGGGCATGCCGCGCCGTGCGAGCTCGCCCAGGGATTCGAGCACCGGGCGCTGCACGACCCAGTCCGGGTCCGGCTCGTCGTGGATCAGGTGGCGGACGCCGGAGAGCCCGCGGTGCCGATCGAGGGCGCGCACGGCGGCCTCCGGCTCCGCCAGCGGCACCCAGCCCACCACCCCCGCCACCCAGCCCGTGCGCGCCGCCGCTTGGAGCAGGAAGACCGTCTCCTCCTCGCAGTCCGCGGCCTGCACGGCCACGGTGGCGTCGACGCCGGCCGCCTCCCGCAGTGGCGCCAGCTCCTCCGGGCCGGTGAAGCGATCCAGCTCGGGGAGGAAGCGCAGGAACGGGTAGTCGATGCGCTTCGGATCCAGGAAGTGGTGATGGGCATCGACGATCACGGCCCCAGCGTGGCGCGTGATACGATCCCCCGCCATGCCCGAAGTGCCGATCCACGTCGTCCCCCATGCCGACGTCCCCGCCTGGGGACACCGCTTCGCGCGGGCCCTGGACGACGCGGGCGTACCCCAGCGCGGCGTCGTCGCGGTGCTCCTCACCAACACGCCGGAGTTCCCGTTCGTCGATCGGGGCGTCGCCTGGAGCGGACGCCGACTCGTCCCGATGAGCTGGCGCTGGACGCCGGAGGAGGCGGCCTACGTGCTGGAGAACTGTGGCGCGGACGTGCTGGTGGCGGACGCGCGCTTCGCCGAGGCCGCCGTGCAGGCGGCGGAGACCGCGAGGCCTGCGCTGCGTTTCGCCGTGGGAGGCGACCTGCCGGGCTTCCGGCCCTTCGAGGAGGTGGCCGCCTGCTCCCCGGACGAGCTCGCCGAGCCGATCGCCGGCGACGTCATGATGTACACCTCCGGCACCACCGGCCGGCCCAAGGGCGTGAAGCGGCCCGAGCGGCCGCCGGGCCCGCCGCCCAACGAGGTCGGCGGACCGGGAGCCGCGATGCTCCAGGCGTTCGTGCCCGATGCCGGCGACGGCGCGCACCTCGTCACCGCCCCCCTGTACCACGCAGGCCCGATGACCTACAGCCAGGGCGCGGTGCTGCTCGGTGCCGACCTGGTGCTCATGGAGCGCTTCGACCCGGAGGAGGCGTTGCGCCTGATCGAGGCCCACCGCGTGCGCTCCACGTTCATGGTACCGACCCACTTCGTGCGCCTGCTCCAACTTCCCGAGGAGACGCGCCGGCGCTACGACCTCTCCTCCCTGCAGCTCGTCGCCCACGGGGCGGCGCCGGTCGCCCCGGACGTGAAGCGGCGCATGATCGAATGGCTCGGCCCGATCCTCTTCGAGTTCTACGGCGGCAGCGAAGGCGGGGGCTGCATGATCAGCTCCGAGGAATGGCTGCGGAAGCCCGGCTCCGTCGGCCGAGCGCGGCCGGGCGTCGACGTGTGCATCCTGGACGAGGACGGCAACCGGGTGCCCGCCGGCACCGAGGGCGGCGTCTACTTCAACCTCGAGGCCACGCCCTTCGAGTACAAGGACGACACGGAGAAGACCGAAGCCAGCCGCCGCGGCGGTCTCTTCACCATCGGCGACGTCGGCTACCTGGACGAGGACAGCTACCTCTTCCTCTGCGACCGCAGCGCCGACGTGATCGTGAGCGGCGGGGTGAACCTCTACCCCGCCCAGATCGAAGCCGTGCTGCTGGAGCTGCCCTTCGTCGTCGACTGCTGCGTGGTCGGCACGCCCGATGACGAGTGGGGCGAGCGGGTGACGGCGGTGCTGCAGGTGGCCGAGGACGCGACGCCCGCGAACCTAGAGGACGCCGTCCTCGACCACTGCCGCAAGCGCCTCTCCGGCCACCAGGTTCCCCGCGCCGTCGTTCTCCACCCGGACCTGCCGCGCACCGAGACGGGCAAGCTCGCCCGCCGCACGATCCGCGCACCCTACTGGGAGGGGCGGAAGCGCCGGATCTGACGCCGACGTGAAGAAACGGGGCCAGAGTTAAGAATTCAGTTACGCCCCTTGGGGCGTAACTGAATTCTTAACTCTGGCCCCGTTTCTTCACTCAGAGGGGGAGGCGGCCGGTGGCGGCTTTGACGTTGCCGTCGCGCAGGTAGGCCTGGATCGAGCGCTCGGCGATGCGCCACTGGTGCACCTCGTCGGCACCGTCGGCGAAGCGGGCCCAGCGGGCCTGGGTGGCCATCTTGGCCAGCGGCGTGTCGGTGGAGTAGCCGAGGGCGCCGTGCACCTGAATGGCGCGGTCGATGATCCGGTTCAGCGCGTTCGCGACGAAGTGTTTGGCCATCGACACCTCGGTGCGGAAGTCGACGCCCTTGTCGATCAGGTAGGCCGCGTGTAGCACCATCAGCTTCGCCTGGTAGAGCTCCATCGAGCTGTCGGCGATCATCCACTGGATGCCCTGCTTCTCCGAGAGGAGCGAGCCGTGGGCGAAGCGCTTGGTGGCGCGGTCGATCATCATCTCGAGCGCCGTCTCCGCCTGGCCGAGCCAACGCATGCAGTGGGCGAGGCGCGCCGGCCCGAGCCGCGCCTGGCCGAGCAGGTGCCCCTGGCCCGGACCGCCCAGCATTTGGCTGTCGGGGACGCGCAGGTTCGTGATGCGGATCTCGCAGTGGTTGTGCGCACCGCTCATGGTGTGGACGTCGCGGACGGTCTCCCAGCCCTCGGAGGGCAGGTCCACGAGGAACGCGCTGTTCGCAGCCTGGGGCGTCTCGGGCCCGTCCTCGGTGCGCGCGATCAGGATCGCGAACTTCGCGCCGCTCGCGCCGGAGATGAACCACTTGTGGCCGTTGATCACCCAGTCGTCGCCGTCGCGCACGGCCTTCGTCTGGATCAGTGTCGGGTCGGAGCCCGCGACCTCCGGCTCGGTCATGGCGAAGCACGAGCGCATCGTGCCGTCGCACAGGCCGCGCAGGTACCTGGCGTTCTGCTCTTTCGTGCCCCAGTGAAGGAGGGTGTGCATGTTGCCTTCGTCGGGCGCCTGGCAGTTCATGGCGAAGGGACCGAAGCGCGACTTCGCGGCCTCGGCCGACACCGCCGCCATGGCGACGTGCCCCAGCCCCATCCCGCCCCACTCCTCGGGCATGTGCGGCAGCCACAAGCCTCGCTGGTGGGCCTCCTTGCGCATCTTGATGACGCCGGCGACGAGGGAATCGCGATCCTCCTCGTCCATCTCGTCCTCGGTGGGCTTCACCACCTCGGCGATGAAGCTGCGCACGCGGCCGAGCAGGTCTTCGAGCTCAGGAGGGAAGCTGAAGTCGATGGGCATGGGGCGTTTCTCCTCTCCACGGGAAGCAGGCGGAAGCGCGCAGGGTAGGACGAGGCACGAGGGAATGCCTACCTTCTCGCGCCTCATGGACGTCTTCGAGCTCCTCGGTCGTGTTCCCCTCCCCTTCCTCGCTCGCTGCCGGGTGCCGTCGGACCCGGGCACCGTCGCCTCTCGCGGCGAGGAGGTGAGCCCCTGGGATACCGGCGCCGACCCGAAGGCGCTGGACCGGGTCTGGGAGGCCGCCGAGGCCCTCTACCGCACGGGCGTGACGCCGGCGCTCCAGCTCTGCATCCGTCACCGGGGCGAGGTCGTGCTCGACCGCACCCTCGGCCACGTGAGCGGGAACGCGCCCCACGTGGACCCGCGCGCGCCGAAGATCCTCGCTACGCCGGACACCCCCTTCTGCCTGTTCTCGTCGTCGAAGCTCGTCACCGCCATGATGATCCACAAGCTCGACGAGCGCGGGCTGGTCCACCTGGAGGACCGGGTCGCCGACTACGTGCCGGGCTTCGAGCGCCACGGCAAGCAGTGGATCACGCTGCGGCACCTGCTCGCCCACACGGCCGGCATCCCGAACCTCCCCTCGGACGCGATGGACCTCGATCTCCTCGCCCACCCGGAACACGTGGCCGAGCTGATCTGCGACATGCGGCCGTCGACCCGTGCGGGACGCCTCGTCGCCTATCACGCGATCAGCGGCGGGTTCGTGCTCGGCGAGGTCGTTCGCCAGGTGACCGGCAAGACGATCCGCGAGTTCCTGGCGGCGGAGGTCTGCGAGCCCCTGGGCCTGCGCTGGATGAACTACGGCGTGTCCGAGGACGACCTGGACAAGGTCGCCGAGAATGCCTTCACCGGGCCGCCGGTGCCCCCGCCGGGCGGCACCCTCCTGCGCCGAGCGCTCGGCAAGGACCTCGACGAGATCATCGAGCTCTCCAACGACCCGCGCTTCCTCCGCGGCATCATCCCCTCCGGCAACGTGGTCTCGAACGCGCGGGAGCTCTCGCTCTTCCTCCAGTGCCTGGCCGACGGGGGCAGCGTGGGCGACGTTCGCATCTTCGAGCCGCGCACCGTGCGCCACGCCCTCGCCGAGCAGAGCTACCGGGAGATCGACCTCACCCTGTTCATGCCCCTCCGCTACGGCCTGGGCCCGATGCTGGGCGACGACCCGGTCGGCATCTTCGGCCTCTCCAGCGGGCGGGCCTTCGGACACCTGGGCTTCACGAACGTCTTCCCCTGGGCCGACCCCGCCCGGGAGATCTCCGTGGCGCTGCTCACCAGCGGCAAGCCGGTGCTGAGCGCGCACGTCGTCCGGCTCTTCCAGCTCCTGGGGGCGATCGGCAACGCCTTCCCGCGCCAAGATCGCCCCTGATGGTGATTTCCCTCACTGTTTGAGGCACTCTCGGTCCCGATGGTTCTGTTGCACCTCACCGGGAGACCTCCATGCTGCGTCTGATCGTCCTGCTCCTCAGCCTCGGCCTCGTGTGGGCCGGTCCGGCCACCGAGGCGGAAGCCAAGAAGCGACGCCGCCGGGTCGTCCACCAGCAGTACGTGATTCCCTTCACCTGCGGGAACAACGCGGCGGATACCAGCGGAGCGCTCCCGGGCGACTACGCCATCGCCATCGACGTGCTGAACGGCGGCGCCACGGACGTCACCCTGGACGAGCAGGTCCACCTGACCTTCCCGCCCGGCGGCCAGATGCCGGGCTACGTCTCCGACGTCTTGACCCAGACCCTGGCCGGCGAGACGGCCCTCCAGATCAGCTGCGACGACCTGACCGGCGCCGCTTTCGTCTACCCGAACCCCCCGCCGGCGACGACCTACGTGCAGGGCCTGCTGCTCATCACCGCCAGCAGCCCGGTCCACGTCTCCGCGACCCGCACCAGCCAGGGCGCGGCGGGCGATCTCTCGGTGGAGACCGAGAAGGTCGAGCCGATGCCGGTGGCGCCCGTGGCCGACGACCCCGCCGGCCAGATGACGATCTGCCACGTCCCCCCGGGCAATCCGGCTGCCGCCCACACGATCACCGTGGGCGTGCCCTCCTGGCCGGCCCACCAGGGCCACGGCGATACCCAGGGCGTCTGCCCGTAGCCGCGTAGGGCTAGCGGAACGAGCGCTCGAAGAGCTCGTCGATGGCGCGCTGGCCGCTCGCCTCGAGCAGTCGTGTGCCGGTGCCGGCGAAGCGCGTATGCGTGATGACCGGCTCGCCGGCGGGCTCGAAGCTCTCTCCGTTCCAGTGGTGCCAGGCGCCGCCGGGCTGGTCGAAGACGAAGAGGAGCTTGTTGCAGAGCTTCGCGAACTCGGCGCCCCAGCCGGTACCGCCCTTCACCGTGCCGTCGTCCTTGATCTGCCCGACGACGTAGATCTCCTGGCCGCTGTTCACCTGGTGCCAGATGCTCTGGAGCACCTTGCGAAAGAGCGGCGTGTCCCGGTACTCGCGGTGCATGAGCTTGCCCACGTAGGCCAGGCTCACGTCGCCCTGCTGGAGCTCCGCCGGGGTGAGCACACGGATGCCGCGGGTGCGGGCGTCGTTGTGGCCCTCGAAGGTGAAGTTCACCTCCGCCACGCCGTGGCGCTCGGCGGCCGCGCCGAACGCGGCCTCGGCGCCGTTCGCCGCTCCGCTGTACAGGACGCACTCTTCGGGCTTCATCCCACTTCCTCCTCGCGAGCGGGCACAGCATGACAGCCCGGGCCGGGGTTGCCAGCGCCGACCGGTGGAACCTCCCACGCGACCTCAGGCCTCTCCCCGAGCCCCTCGGGTGAAGCGTCAAGCCGCCGCCCGCGGGCGTCGAAAGAGGGAGCATGCATCGCCCCACCGCCCTCCTCCTCGGCGTCCTGGCCCTGCTCGCGATGGCGCTGACCCCTTCCACCGCCTTCGCCAAGAAGAAGAAGGTCTTCTGGTACCAGTACGCCGTGCCCTTCACCTGTGGCACCAACGCCACCGACCCGGGCCGCACCCTGATGGGCGACCACGCCACGGTCATCCACGCCGTGAACGGGAACCCGGTGGACGCGACCCTCCACGTGGGCCTGTCGCTCACCTTCCCGGGCGGGAACCTCAGCGAGGGCTGGAGGTCGGAGCGGGCCGAAGTCACGCTCTCGGCCGGCGCGGCGACCCAGGCGAGCTGCCAGGACGCCCTCGACCTGGCCAGCCTCATGGTCCCGCCGCCCTTCCCGATCCCGCCCTACGTGCAGGGCTACGCGGTGATCCAGAGCAGCCGGCCCCTCGACGTCCAGCGCAGTCACGCGGTGGAGATGGCCGGCGGCCAGGTCGCCCTGACCAGCCAGGCGATCGCCGGCCGGCCGATCGTTCCGCCGCCGGCTCCCTAGGCCAGGCTACGCGGACCGGCCGCCCCGCAGGAGCCGGCCCGGCAGCGCGCCGGTGGGCTCGTCGTCCCGCATCGTGACCGCACCGGACACGATCGTCGCCTTGTAGCCGCGGGCGCGCTGCATCAGCCGCTTCCCGCCGGCGGGCAGGTCGTGGATCATCTCCGGCACCTCGAGGCGAAGCGCCCCGTGGTCGATCACGTTGAGATCGGCCTTCAGCCCAGGGGCCACGACGCCGCGGTCGCGCAGGCCGTAGAGCTCTGCCGTGTCCTTGCTCATGCGCTTGACCGCGAACTCCACCGGCACCTTCTCGCCGCGGGTCCGGTCGCGCACCCAGTGGGTGAGCATGAAGGTCTGGATGCTGGCGTCGCAGATGATCCCGCAGTGGGCACCGCCGTCGCCGAGACCGAGGGCTGCATTGGGGTGGAACATCATCTCGCGGATCGGGTCGGCGGTGAGCTCGCTGTAGTTCAGCACCGGCACCAGCAGCAGCTCTCTGCCGTCGCGCTCCAGCAGCTTGTCGTACAGGAACTCGACGACGTCGCGGCCGGCCTTCTTGGCCAGCGCCTCGATGGAGTCGTCGTAGCCCGGCTCGTAGTTCGGCGGATCGCCCATCGGGAACCACTTGTGGAGCTGGGACATCAGCATGTTCGCCTCGGCGGGCGTCTCCGAGAGGATCCGACGCTTCATCTCCGGATCGCGCAGCCGGGCGACACGCTCTTCGAAGGGCAGCTCGAGCAGCTTCACGAAGGTCGGCCGGTCCGCGAAAGGATGGATGTCGGTCTGGTGGCCGACGAGCATGCCGAAGGGCCGCCCGGCGACCTGCGGGAACACCTGCGCGCCCTCGGCCGTCGCGGCCGCCGAGATCTCGAGCAGCTCCCGCCACAGCTGGGGGGCCGCGTCGACCTGGAGCATCGCGAAAGTGACGGGCCGGCGGATCTCGGCGGAGAGCCGACGCATCCAGTCGAGCTCCGCCTTCGGCGCTGCCACGTCCTCTCCGGCGGCACCGGCGCCGGCCACCTCGAAGATGCCCGTGCCCAGCTCGCCGAGCGTGCGTCCGATGCCGAAGAGCTCGTCCTCCGCGGCGAAGGTGCCGGGTACCGGCTCGCCGGTGATCGCCCGGTGGGCGATGGTGCGCGAGGTCGAGAAGCCGAGAGCACCTGCGGCGATGCCCTCCTTCACGATCGCCGCCATCGCCGCGATGTCCTCGGGCGTGGCCGGTTCGTTGTCGGCGCCGCGCTGTCCCATCACGTAGGCGCGCACCGAGGCATGGGGTACCTGGGTGCCGACATCCATCGTGAAGCGCATCCGCTCGAGGACATCGAGGTACTCCGGGAAGGTCTCCCACTTCCAGTCGATGCCCTCGTGCAGCGCCGTGCCGGGGATGTCCTCGACGCCTTCCATCAGCTGGATCAGGAAGTCCTCCTGGCCCGGGTGCACCGGCGCGAAGCCGACGCCGCAGTTGCCCATGACGACGGTCGTGACGCCGTGGTAGCAGGAAGGCGCGAGCACCGGATCCCAGCTGACCTGGCCGTCGTAGTGGGTGTGAATGTCCACGAAGCCCGGGGTCACCAGCATCCCCTCGGCGTCGATCTCCTCGCGAGCCGCGCCGGCCGCAGTGCCGACCTCGGCGATGCGGCCGCCTTCGAGAGCCACGTCGGCCCGGCGCGGCTCGGCGCCGGTGCCGTCGACGAGAGTGCCGCCGCGAACCACCAGATCGAACATGGGAGAGCCTCCTGGAGTTGAAACGTGTTCCAATTCTACCCGAGGCGGGCTGATTTCTGCCGGCCCCCCGAGGGGGGCAACTCCCTGAAACGGGGGGTGCGCCGCTCGTGTCATAGTGAGGTGGCGGAAGGCGTTTCTGGGGGAGCGCAGCATGAGCAGCACGACGACGAGCCCGATGACCGGACGCATCAGCACCGCCGGCCCGGCCGATGCCGAGCTGGAGCAGCGCTGGCTGGCAGGGGACGAGGGGGCCCTGGCGGAGGTCCACGGCCGCTACCGAAGGCGGCTCGAGGGCGTCGCCTACCGGATCGTCGGCAACCGGGCCGATGCCGAGGACGTGGTCCAGCGCGTCTTCGTGGCCCTGCCGCGGGCGGCCTACGCGGGGACCGCGAGCCTCTGGTCGTACCTCTACCGGGCCGCCGTGAACGGCTCCGTCAACCTGCTGCGCTCGCGCCGGCGCCGGGCCGGCCTGGAGCGGGAGGTGCTCGCCCAGTCGCGGATGAACGGCCAGACCGCCTCCAGCCCCGAGGCCCAGGTGCTGGAGGGGGAGATCCTCGCCGTCGTCGCGAAAGCCCTGCTGCAGGTGAAGCACCAGCACCGGCGGGCGCTGGTCCTACGGATCCACCACGGCCTCTCGAACGTGGAGATCGCCGAGCGCGAGGGCGTGCCGCCGGCCACCGTCGGTACCTGGCTGCGGCGGGGCCGGGAAGAGCTCCGCCACGCGCTCGAACCGATGCTGCGGGACATGGGGAGGGGAACGTCGTGATCCACTGGAACGCCCGGCGTCTGCTGCCCCAGGTGCTGGACGGCACCCTCCCGCCCCTGGAAGAAGGTCTCGTCCGCGAGCACGCCGGCGGCTGCCGCCGCTGCGGGCGGGTGCTGGCGGAGCTCGAGGCCTGTGAGCGGCTGCTCCAACAGCTGCCGGTCTCCCTCGTCCCCCTGGAAGAGCCCGCAGGCCGGGTCGACCGCCTGATGGCGCTCTCGCGCTGGATCCTCGACCCGGAGCCGAGCTGGGGAGAGCGCCTCGGCATGTCCGCCCTGGGTGCTTTCGCGGCCGCCGCCGTGCTGGCCGTCGCGCTCACCGGCGGGAGCTTGCCGCCGCCTCACCAGGCGCCGGAGAGCCCCCTCGCCCTGGCCAGCGTGGTGGCCTTCCCGGACTCGGAGCTGGTCATGATGGGCCGCTGGCGCTGACCCGCCGGTCGAGTCGGCGGCCGAATCGGGTGACATTCCACCCACCCGGCGACACGACCCCAGCTACCCCTCAACCGGTTGTTTTCGCAGCGGAATCTCCGCCCCCCCGGGCTCTGTGGGGTTCTGCGGACTTCGCCGGGGCGGCCTTCGGCCGCTACCATCGCCGGATCGCCCGGCCGGGCGAGCACGTCGAGGCACCCCCCGCCATGAACCGCATTCGCGCTGCGCGACAGGCACGCGGCTGGACACAGGCCGAGCTGGCCGAGCGCGCGCAGGTTTCCCCGCGCACGATTCATGCGATCGAGAAGGGACAGGCGTGTCGCCAGGCGACGAAGCGCAAGATCCTTACCGCGCTGGGTGTGCCGTGGGAGATGCGCGAGGACTACTTCCCGCGGCCCGTGCGCGTGCCGGTGCGGCAGCCCGCCGTCAGTGTCGTCGGCGAGAGCGCCTGAGAAGGCGACGCTCCTCGCCGCCCTGGCGGCGTTCCTGCTCGGTTGCGGCGAGTCCGACCACGGCCTCGACGCTGGCGTGTGGCTGGGACGCGGCGTTCCGCCGATCGAACGGGCGTGGAACCTCGCAGCCACGGAACGGGCGCTCGTGGTCGTCGCTCGAGCGGCGCCGAACGAGCTGCCGCGGCTCGGCCCCGACGCGCATTCGGACCTCCTCCCGAAGCTGCGCGACGCGCTCCGCGGCAACGGGTGGATGGACGCCTGCGGCGACCCACCGGATCTCGAGTGCTTCGAGCGCTTCGTCGTGGCGTCGGGCCGCCTGGCGCGCACCTACGGCCGCGCGGTGGAAGCGGGCGCACCCCGTGAGCGGGAGCTCGTGGCGCTTCTGGGCGATTTCTTCCGCGCCAACGGGGCGAGCTACCGCTGGGCCCAGGCCGCCGCGAGCCACGACGTGCGCGCCGCCCTGCTCGCCGAGCTGGTCCAGCCGGAGCACGCCGCGCCGAGCATGCGCGCCCAGGTGGAGCGGCTGCGCACCACCGGTGCGCGGGCAGAGCCGGCCCACGCACGAATCGCTTCGCGACTGGCCGGAAACCACGCCGCCCTGCTCGAGGAGCTGTGCCTGTGGATCGGACAGGGCGTGCTCGCGCCGGAGCACGAACGGACGCTGGCCTCGGAGGTGGAACGAGAGGTCCTCGCCACGCTGAGCGAGCTGGGCCGCTTCCCCGGTGCTGCACCCGCCGCCGCGGTGGATGAAGCGCGGAAGCGCCTGAAGGATCCGGACGCGCGCTCGGCCCTCGAACGGACCCTGCAGCGGCTGGACGGCTAGGAGCCCGACTCAAGCGCGAGCGCGTCGGCCAGGCGGCGGACGAGCTCGTCCAGGGCGTTCGCCTCGTCTACCACGCCGAACACGTAGCGATCGGGCCGTACGATCGCCGCCGGATGCCGCTCGAACAGGTGGTCGAGCTTGCCCTCCACGATCTCCAGCTCGCCCACCGGGACGCAGGGGGCCTCCAGGGCCTCCAGGATGCGTCGGCTCCCTTCGGAGACGGCGAGGGCCGCCTCGTCCCAGCCGTAGACGGCAAAGCCCGGACCGCCGAGCTCGTCGAGGCGCCGCGCGTCACCGCGCCCGGTTCGCACCGTGGGCTGACTGAAGAGGAAGCCCGTGAAGCCGTCGGGCGAGACCTGCTCGCGGATCAACGCGCCGCCTCGCAGGGGCGGAACGGTGCGGCCCTGGCCGTAGCCCGAGCGCTGCTGCTCTTCGGACGGCCCCTCCGGTGTCTCGCCCGCCTCCGCCGCCGCGAGCGCCTCCATCAGCTTGCCGATCGTCACGGCCCACTCGACGAGATCCCGCGCGTGGCCGTCGCGCTCCGCGGCGTAGGTCTCGAGGAGCGCCGGCGCGCAGCGCCCCTGGATCACGAGCGGCAGCTTCCAGCCCAGGTTGATGGCATCGCGGAACCCGGCGTTCAGCCCCTGGCCGAGGAAGGGCGGCGTCTGGTGGGCCGCGTCGCCGGCCAGGAAGACGCGGCGGTCCCGCCAGCGCGAGGCCGTCGCCGCGTGGAATTGGTAGACGGCGGCCCGGCGGATCTCGTAGTGCTCGCGGGGAAGCCAGTCGTCGAGGAGGGCCTGCACGCGCTCGGGGCGCGTCATCTCCTCGCGGGTCTCGCCGGGGCGGAGCTGGAATTCCCAGCGTCGGTTCGGGTCCCGTACGCAGACGTAGGTCGTCAGGCGGGCGGGATCGCAGACCTGCATCGACACGAGGGGAAGATCGGCCTCCGGCCCGATCACGATGTCGACGACGAGCCAGTCCTGGTCGTAGCCGAGGCTCTCCCAGGCGATGCCCAGGGAATCGCGCACGAAGCTCGAGGCGCCGTCACAGCCGATCACGTAGGAGGCGCTCAGCTCCCGGGTCTCGCCGCTGGCCAGCTCCTGGGCGCGGAGCCGGACATGGTCGTCCGCCTGGACCAGGGCCTGCACCTCGTGGCCGAGGCGCAGGTCGACCTTGCCGTCCGCGACGATCATCTCCCGGACCACCGCTTCGAGCTCCGGCTGATCGAAGAAGGCGATGTCCCGCCAGCCGTTCACACCGACGGGCGGGAAGTCCGCGCCGAACAGGGGCTCGCGCTTGGAGTTGGTGAAGCGAATGGAGTCCGGGTTCCGGTACGGCTGCAGGATCTCCGCGACCGGGTCGGCGCGGCGGATGCGCTGGAACGCGCGCACCACCTCGCCGTCGAGGCCGACGGCCCGGGGGATGTCGACGATCTCGGTGGTGCGCTCGAGCACCGCCACCCGCAGACCGGCGTCCGAGAGGAGCAGGGCTGCACCGGCGCCGACCGGCCCGTAGCCCACGATCGCCACGTCGAAGTCCGGTCGGGTCATGGGGCGGGCGTCCTCGCGAAGGTGAGCCAGTGGGTCTCGTCCTCGCCGATGACGGCGTTGTGGAAGGTGAGCGGCTCGGGCCAGACCTCGGCGAAGACGTCGCGGAGGAGCGCCTCGAAGTGCGGGCTCTCGGCGTAGGACCAGAAGCCGAAGACCCCGCCGAGAGCCAGGTGACGACTCATGCGGCGCAGGCCCTCGCGGGTGTAGAACCCATCGCTCGAACGCCCGAGGCGCTCGTCGGGCGAGTGGTCCACGTCGATCAGGAGCAGGTCGAACCTCTCCCCGGGCGCCGCCGCGAGGCGCCGGAACACGTCGTCCTGCTCCACCTCGAAGCGCGGATCGGCCCGCAGCTCACCGGCCTGGGGCAGGAGCCCGCGCTCCAGCCAGTCGATCAGGGGGGCGAGCAGCTCGACCACCGCCAGCCGGGCGACCCGCCGCGAGCGCAGGAGCTCCCGTGCGGTGATCCCGAGCCCCAAGCCCCCCACGAGCGCCCGAAGGCCGTCGCCACCGTGCCGGGCGAGGCCCCGCTCGGCCAGGGCCCGCTCCGAGGCGCTGCTGTGGCTGCTCATCAGGAATTGGTGGTCGAGGGTGAGCTCGGTGACGCGGGTGGCCGGATCTCCCGCCATGCCGCGCTGCTGGAGGCAGATCCCCCCGAGCGGCGTGGGTTCGAAAGCCAGTACTTCGAGATCGTCGACGTCCATGGGCTGCGGAGGGTTCCGTGCTGAAGAGCGGTGTGCAAGGCGGCGCAGCGGCCCAGTTGACCCCACGAGGCAGTGGGGTGGGGAGCTGCGCCCCAGTTGGACTCCGCGTCAGGCCAGCCTCGGCTCGCCGCACCCGGAATGCCCCTTGCAGTCCGCATGACGAGCCATGGCCGTGATCGCCATGCGGAGGGAGACGATGTCGAACCGGACGACGACGAATTGGATCCAGGGACTGGGCCTCGCCCTGCTGGGCGCGGCCTTCCTGGTCGGGGCGAGCCCGGCCGCCAGCGAGACACTCCAGCAGGTGATGAAGGACCGCGGCCTCACCCAGCAGAATCTGTTGGCGGCAGCCAAGACCTACGTTCCCACGGGAAAGCGGGACGAGTTCATCGCCTTCTCGTCCGGCGGCCAGAGCGGCCACGTGATCGTGTACGGGATCCCCTCCATGCGGATCCTCAAGTACATCGCGGTCTTCACCCCCGAGCCCTGGCAGGGCTACGGCTACGAGGACGAGTCGAAGGAGGTGCTGAATCAGGGCCGCATCAACGGGCGGGACATCACGTGGGGAGATACCCACCATCCCGCCCCGTCGGAGACGAACGGGGACTACGACGGTGAGTTCCTGTTCATCAACGACAAGGCCAACCCGCGCATCGCGGTGATCGACCTCAAGGACTTCGAGACGAAGCAGATCGTCGTGAACCCGGTCTTCCAGAGCGAGCATGGCGGGGCGTTCGTCAGCGAGAACACGGAATGGCTGCTGGAGCCCGCCCAGTACGCGGCGCCCCTGGGCGGCGAGTACGCGCCCCTCGAGCTCTTCAACGAGAAGTACCGGGGCGGCCTCACCTACTGGAAGTTCAACCGGGAGAAGGGCCTGATCGAGCCGGAGAATTCCTTCTCGATCGAGCTGCCGCCCTACAGCCAGGACCTCTCGGACTTCGGCAAGGGCGCGAGCTCGGGCTGGAGCTTCATCAACTCCTTCTGCTCCGAGCGCTACGTCGGCGGGATCGAGCGGGATCGCCCGCCCTTCGAGGCCGGCTGCTCGGCGAAGGACACCGACTACCTGCACGTCGTCAACTGGAAGAAGGCGGCGCAGGTGGCGGCGGCGGGCAAGGTGAAGAAGATCAACGGCCACTCGGTGATCACGCTCGAGACCGTCGTCGCCGAGGGCCTGGTCCACCTGATCCCGGAGCCCAAGAGCCCCCACGGCATCGACGTGAGCCCGGACGGTGAGTACCTGGTGGTGTCGGGCAAGCTCGACACGCACACCTCCGTCTTCAAGTGGTCGAAGGTGAAGGCCCTGATCGACGCCAAGGACTACGCGGGAACGGATCCCTACGGCCTGCCGATCCTGGACATGAAGAAGAGCCTGCACACCCAGGTGCAGCTGGGCCTCGGGCCGCTCCACACCCAATACGACGCGAAGAAGGGCGTGGCCTACACCTCGCTCTACGTCGACTCGATGGTGGCCCGCTGGAACTACATCGAAGGCAAGCTGCTGAGCCGGATCCCGATCCACTACAACATCGGTCACCTGATGACGATGCACGGCGACACCGTGAACCCGCGCGGGAAGTACCTGGTGTCGTTGAACAAGCTGGCCATCGACCGCTTCAACCCGGTCGGCCCGCTGCATCCGCAGAACCACCAGCTGATCGACATCGGCGGCGACGAGATGTCGCTCCTGGCGGACATGCCGCTGCCCCTGGGCGAGCCGCACTACGCGACCGCCATCGACGCGTCGATCCTGAAGCCGAAGATCCGCTACAAGAGCGGCACCAACACCCGCACGGGTGAGATCTCGCCGCACAAGACACGGGCCGGCGAGGAGCGCACGGTCAAAACGGGCAACAAGGTCGAGGTCTGGGGCACGCTCATCCGATCCCACATCACCCCGGAGATCATCGAGGTCGACGAGGGTGACGAGGTGGTCGTCCACCTCACGAACCTGGAGCGGGCCGAGGACGAGACCCACGGCTTCACCATCGGCAAGTACAACGTGCATGGGTCGTTCGAGCCCGGTGAGACCGCGAGCGTGAGCTTCGTGGCCGACACCCCCGGCGTGTACCCCTACTACTGCACCGAGTTTTGCTCGGCGCTCCACCTGGAGATGCAGGGGTACCTGCTGGTCAAGCCGAAGGGATACAAGGAGCAGGTCGGCGAGCTGATGCCGAAGGACGAGTACAGCAAGGCCGACTACGACAAGCAGGTCGCCACGAACGTGGCGACCCAGGCGACCATCGACGAGGTCGTGGGCTTCATCACCAGCCACAACTACAAGGACTTCCCGGACGTGGTGGCGCTGGTGGAGGACGCGACGGATCAGCTCGGTCGGGCCGGAGAGGCGAAGAAGCGGGCCGAAGAGGAGGCCGCCAAGGAGGCCTGGAACAGCGCCACGCTCTGGGCGGGTCAGTGGTGGCAGTACCAGGTGAAGGCGGCCGACATCGGGCTTCGCGCCAAGACCTACCTGGAGCAGCACGGCGCGAAGAAGGTGGAGTAGCCCCCCGCGCGCCTCGGCCCGATCCGGGTGAGGGGGAGGGCCAACTCCCCCTCACCCCCCTTTTTCACGCCTCGAGACGGAGGAACGGGAGATGACCATCCGAAGCTCGATCCTGGCCCTGGGGGCCCTGGTACTGCTGGTCCCTGCCCTCCCGGCGGCGGCCGAAGAGCTGGACGGGGCTACACTCTGGGCCCAGCGCACCTGCATCGCCTGTCACGGTGCGGATGCCAAGACCACGATCCTGCCCGATTACCCCAAGCTCGCGGGCCAGAACGCCGCCTATGCTCTCCAGCAGATGAAGGACATCAAGAGCGGTGCGCGGGCCAACGGACAGACCGCGGCCATGAAGGGCGTCATGCATCTCGTCACGGACGAGGAGATGCAGGTGCTCGCCGATTGGCTCTCGACCCTGGAGTAGGAGGAATGCCGATGCGATTCGCGATCATTCTCGCCCTGGCGGCCCTGTTGCCGGCCGCGGCGTGGACCCAGCCCCAGCCCAAGGAAGAGGGCATCGAGGCCGAGGGATACGTGTGGAACGAGGCCAAGGGCGAGAAGATCGAAGCCCTGGAGCTCGTCGGGGACCCGGAGAACGGAGAGGAAATCTACGAGATCTGCTCCGCTTGCCACCTGCCCAGCGGAGCCGGGCGTCCGGACGGCACCTTTCCCCAGCTCGCCGGACAGCACAGCACGGTGCTGATCAAGCAGATGGCCGACATCCGCCTGGGGCTGCGGGACAACCCGATCATGTATCCCTTCGCGAAGACCATGACCGACTCCCGAGAGCTAGCGGACGTCTCCGCCTACATCCAGACGCTGCCGATCCCCGGTGACAACGGTCGCGGCCCTGGGACGAACCTGGAGCGCGGCAAGGAGCTCTACGACGCGAATTGCGTCTCCTGCCATGGCGACTACGGTGAGGGCGCCGAGAAGGAGTTCTACCCGGTCCTCGCCGGCCAGCACTACAAGTACATGCTGCGCCAGATCACGGACATCCGGGACGGCCGCCGGCGCAACGCCAACCCCGACATGGTCGAGGTCGTGAAGAAGTACTCGGACGAGGATCTGGATGCCGTCGTCGACTACATGTCGCGCCTCGAGTGGCCCGAGCGGCAGGCAAAGAGCGAGTAGACCGTGGCATTCCGGGGACTCACGGTTCTGGGCCTGCTGCTGATGGCGTGGGCGTACTTCGCGCCCATGTGGTGGGTCTCGCTCACGGCGCCGAACTACCCGGAGCACACCTTCCCGGACGGCGTGCGCATCCACATGCACTGGGACTCCGTCAAGAACGGCTGCAAGCTGGTCGTTCGCGAGGAGGTCGAGGAGGACGAACCCCTCGACTGCGTCCACGAGATGAACACGATCAACCACTACATCGGGATGCATCCGATCGAGAAGGGGGCCCAGCTGGAGTTCGCTGCGGCCCCTTACCTGTTCCTGGCTTTCGGCGTGGCCCTGATCGTGATGCTCTTCTATCGCGGGCCGTTCTGGTGGTTGTTGGCCCTGCCGGCCATCCTGGCGCCCGTCGCGTTCCTGGTCGACTTCACCGCCTGGCTCTGGTGGTTCGGCCACAACCTGCACGACTGGGCGGCGTTCACCGTGAAGCCCTTCATGCCGACGGTGCTCGGGGAGGGCAAGGTCGCCCAGTTCAGCACCTACGCCTATCCCCACTACGGCTTCGCGCTCTCGGTCCTGTCCTCGCTGACGCTGATCGTGGCCGTCCTGCTGCGGCGGAAAGAGCTCCGGGCGGGCTCGTGAGGGCCTGGGGGGCGGCCATCGCCTTCCTACTGGCGGCCCTCGCGGCGGGCGCCGAGACGCCAAGGAGCCTGCAGGCGCGGGTCGACGCCACGCCCGCCGGCGGCGAGCTCCGCCTCGAGCCGGGTACCTACGCGGGGCCGGTCGTCGTCCGGAGGCCCATCACGATCGACGGCGGTGGCGAAGCCGTGGTCGATGCCGGCGGCAAGGGCTCCGTCTTCGTGCTCGAGACCGACGGCGCCACCCTGCGCGGCCTTTTGATCCGCGGCTCCGGCGAGAACCACGACGGGCTGGACGCCGGCGTGCAGGTCCGGGGCGATCGCAATGTCGTCGAGGACAACGTGGTCGAGGACTGCCTGTTCGGCATCGACCTGGCCCAGGCCGATGACAACGTTGTGGGGAACAACCACATCCGCTCGAAAGAGCTCGATCTGGGAGTCCGCGGCGATGCGATCCGCCTGTGGTACAGCCAGCGCAACGAGATCGTCGGCAACCGGATCGAGAACGCCCGCGACACCGTGGTCTGGTACTCCGGAGACAACCGAATCGCTCGCAACCGGGTCCGCGGCAGCCGCTACGCCCTCCATTTCATGTATGCCAAGCGCAACGAAGTGGAGGAGAACGACTTCGCCGACAACATGGTCGGCATCTTTCTGATGTACAGCGACGGCGTCCAGATCCGCCGCAACCGGATCGCCGGCGCCCAGGGCGCTACCGGCATGGGGGTGGGCTTCAAGGAAAGCAGCGGCGTGGTCCTCGAGGACAACGAGATCTTCTACTGCGCGAAGGGGATCTACCTCGACATCTCGCCCTACGAGACCGATCGGGAGAACCTCTTCCGGCGCAATCTCCTCGCCTACAACGGCGTGGGCGTCCTCTTCCACAGCCAATGGCGGGGCAACGTCTTCGAGGAGAACGACTTCACCGGCAACTTCACCCAGGTGGCCGTGCGCGGTGGCGGCCACGCGATGGCCCATCGCTGGAAGGGAAACCACTGGGACGACTACCAGGGCTTCGATCGCGACGGCGACGGCATCGGCGACCGCCCCCACCAGGCATTCGCCTACGCCGATCGGATGTGGATGCAGACCCCGGAGGCCGCCTTCTTCCGTGCCTCGCCGGTCTTCGAGACGTTGGACTTCCTGGACCGGCTGGCGCCCTTCACGAACCCGCTGCAGGTGCTCGAGGATCCGTCTCCCCGCTACGAGCCGTGGAGCCGAAGGCCGTGAGCGAGCCGTCCCGGAGGAAGCGGCCGAGGCGCCGCCTCAGTCGCAAGGAGGAGAGCCGCCGGCGCTTCCTGCGGGCCGGCATCGTGACGGGCGCGGTCCTCGCACTCCAGCCCATCGCGCTGTGGGTGGGCCGCAAGCTCGGCATCGCCCGCATGCGCCCGCCGGGGGCGCTGGAGGAAGAGACCTTCCTCGGCGCCTGCATCAAGTGCGGCCAGTGCGTGCAGGTGTGCCCGGTCGAGGCCATTCGCCTGGCCGACCTCGACGACGGCTTGGGACACGGCGCCCCCTACATCGCGCCTCGGGACCAGGCCTGCGACTTCTCCTGCGACGCCCTGTCCTGCATCCTCGCCTGCCCGACCGGCGCGCTCAGCCACGAGCTTGGCGCCAAGGAGGAGGTGGCGATCGGCGTCGCGGAGCTGGTGCGCCCGAATGCCTGCTTGGCCCGCCGGGGCGAGGGCTTCCGGGGGCGCTCCCGCGGCCCGCGCTTCCGCGGACGCCTGCGCTACGAGGAGGTGGACCGCTGGAACCCCCAGCCCGTCCGCGAGCACGAGTACGACGCACCTCTGTGCGACCTGTGCGTCCGGGAGTGCCCGATCGGAGCGACGGCCCTGAAGCTCGAGCCGCGGGGAAGGGGTCGGGGAAGCACCCCGGTCGTCGGCGAAGCCTGTGTCGGCTGCGGTGTGTGCGAGATGATCTGCCCCGTCGAGCCGGCCTGCATCGAGATCGTCCCGGCCGTGGAAGGCCGCACGGCATGAGCTTGCTGGGCGACATGGGCGTGATGCTGGGGCACGCTCCCCAGAAGCCGAAGCACAAGACCGACGCCGCGGAGATCCTCCATGCCCGCAAGCGCGGCAAGGGTGGGGTGAACATCGCGCGGCTGATCGAGGAGATCGCCGGGGCGAAGAGCGTCCACACCTGGCGCAACCGGCGTTGGGCTGTGCTCGTCTCGGTGAACCTACTCTTCACCCTCTCCTTCATCCTCGACATCCAGATCCTCGAGGGCTCGCTCACAGCGTCGCGCTTCCTGGGGTTCCACATGGCGGACATCTACTCGTCCATCCTCGTGATGCTGGCCGAGAAGCACGTCGCCGTGAACCTGGTGATCGGAATGGTCACGGTGCTCCTACTCTGGGCGCTCATCGGCGGCCGCGCCTTCTGCTCCTGGGTGTGCCCCTACCACCTGGTCGCCGAGTGGGCCGAGATGCTGCACGTCCGGCTGGCGGAGATGGGGGTCGTGCAGGACCACGCCCTCCACCGCGGCGTGCGTGTGGTCTTCTGGATCGCCTTCGCGCTGCTGGCCTTCGCCACCGGCCAGGCGCTCTTCCTCACCCTGAACCCGATCGGCGTGCTGAGCCGGGCACTGGTCTACGGACCCAGCCTGGCCCTGGGCTGGGTCGTGCTCCTGCTGGCCTTCGAGGTCACGTACTCGCGGCGCGCCTGGTGCCGCTACGTCTGTCCGATCGGCCTCACCTACGGCGTGCTCGGCGCGGCGGCCCCCGTTCGCGTCCGTTATCACCTGGAGGCCTGTGCCCACGAGGGCGAGTGCCGGAAGGTGTGCGAGGTTCCCCACGTGCTCGACCTAACGATCAAGGGCCGCGCGGCGAAGCCCCACCTGGACGTGGGGCCGGATTGCACGCGCTGCGGCCTGTGCGTGGACATCTGCCCGACGAGTTCATTGCGCTTCAACGTGAAGGGATTGGACAGGATCCTGTGATGATCGAAGCCCGCAACGTGACGAAGCGGTTCGACGGCACACCGGTGCTGGACGACCTCAGCCTCGATGTCGCCGCAGGCGAGCGGATCGCGCTGGTCGGCGCCAACGGGGCCGGGAAGACGACCCTGGTGCGCTGCCTGCTGGGCGAGTACCGCCACGAGGGCCGGGTCAGGGTCGACGGCCTCGAGCCGCGGGAGGCGCGGCGCCAGGTGCTGCAGCAGATCGGCTTCGTCCCCCAGCTCCCCCCTCCCCTGCGGATGACGGCCCGCCACCTGATCGACTTCACCGCGCGGCTCGCGGGCTGCGAGGCCGAGCGCATCGACGAGACCGCGGGCCGGCTGGGCCTCGACGTGGGCAGCCTCTCCCGGCGGCCCTTCGTGAAGCTCTCCGGGGGCCAGAAACAGAAGCTGCTGATCGCCTGCGCGCTGGGCCGGCCCTGCAGCCTCCTCTTCCTCGACGAGCCGGCGGCGAATCTCGACCCGGAGGCGCGCGGCGCCTTCTTCGAGCTGCTCGACGAGCGGGTGGGCCGGGCGACGATGCTCCTCTCGAGCCACCGGCTGGACGAGGTCGCGCCGCTGGTCGGCCGCGTGGTCGAGCTCGATCTCGGCAAGGTCGTCCTCGACGATCGCGTCGCGGACGCTGGCGCCGTGGGCGGCCGCTTCCGCTGCACCGTCGAGCTGGTCCGCCCGGACGAGGCCTGCCGCGCCGCGCTCCTCGAGTGGCACCTCACCGGCGACGAGAGCGGCCTGCGCTACGAAGGCGAGATCGCGTCCCCGGACCGGCTCCGCTTCCTCGGCACGGCGGCCCGCTACTCCGGCGCGATCCGGCGCCTGGAGCTCGACGCGAAGGAGTCCTCGTGATGCTGACGCGCGGTGCGCTCCTCGCGCTGCTCGCCCTCCTCCTCATTTCCTGCGGCGGAGTACCGGAGACCGGGCCCGTCGAGCCGGTCTGGGACCGAGACACCTGCGAGCACTGCCGCATGACGGTGAGCGACCGGCACTTCGCAGCCCAGGTGCGCTCCGCCGCCGACGGCAGGATTCGCCACTTCGACGACGCGGGTTGCGCCGTCCTCTTCGGCCCCGGAGCGGAGGACGAGATCTGGGTGCGCAGCCGCGACGGCGCGGATTGGCTCGACGCGAGGACCGCGCGCTTCTCCCACGGGCACAAGACGCCGATGGGCTACGGCTTCGGGGCGGGGCGGAGCGGCGAGGGTCTCGACTGGGATGCCATGGTTGCACGAATCCACGAGCGGGAAGATGAGCGAAGAGAGCACACTGGGCACTGAGGTCGCCGCGCTGGCCGGGGAGAGCGAGCCGGTGCCGCCGGCTCCGAACGGCCAGCTGCGCCACGTGATCGGCCTCGAGCTGGCCGAGAGCCTGCGCGCACGCTGGTTCTGGATCTACGCCCTGCTCTTCCCGGGCCTCGTCGCCCTGCTCTTCGGCTTCGCCCTCACGGAATCGCGGATCCTCGGCTTCATGGGCCTCTCGCGGCTCCTCGTCACCTACATCCAGGTGTGCATGGCGATCCTGCCGATCTTCGTCCTCGTCACCACCGTGCGCTCCGTCGCCGGCGATCGGGAGGCGGGCATTTTCGAGTACCTGCTGGCGTTGCCCGTCGGCCTCGGCGCCTGGTACTGGGGGCGCGTGCTGGCGCGCTTCGGCCTGGTCTTCCTGCCTGTCTTCCTCGCGCTCCTCGGTGCCACGGCCTGGGGCTGGCTCCGGGAGATCCCCTTCGAGGTGTCCACCCTGGCGCTCTACTCGGCGCTGCTCCTCGCCCTGACCGCCTGCTTCCTCGGCATCGGCATGCTGATCTCCGTCCTCGCCCGCTCCGTCGACGCGGCCCAAGGCGCCGCCTTCGCCCTGTGGCTCGCGCTCGTGCTGTTCCTCGACCTGATCCTGCTCGGCACCCTGATCGAGGAGCGCGTCGCCGCGGAGACCGCCGTCACGATCGCCCTGGCCAACCCGCTCCAGGTGTTCCGCACGGCCGCCATGGCGCTCTTCGACCCGGACCTCGTGCTCCTCGGCCCCGCCGCCTTCGTGATCCTCGACCTCTTCGGCGCAAAGGGCTTCCTCGCCTGGGCGGTGGGCTACCCGACCGCCCTCGGCGCAGTATGCGCCTGGATCGGCTACTGGCGCTTCGCCCGCTCGGATCTTCCCTAGATCACGTAGCCGTCACCGGACGCCCGTACCGTCAGATCGCTGATCGAGACGCCCCAGGGCTGGTCGATCGCGAACACGATCTGGTCCGCCAGGATCTCGGGAGCGAGGCTGAAGTAGCCGATGCGCTCCGGCGAGGTCAGCTCCTCCGGCGGGCTCTCGCCGAGCACGACGCCCATGGTCTGCATGAAGCTCGCCGCGCCCGCGCCGAGGATGCCGACGATCGCCCCCTGGTTCACGACGCCCTCGCCCAGGGAGGTGCCGGGCACGCCGGTCGGCCGGATCGTGGTCACCTTGATCTTTCCCTGGGATTCCTGGCGCAGCGCTTCCGAGAGAAAGTTCACCGCGGCCTTCGTCGCTCCGTACACGCCCGCCCCGGCGACCGGCTGGTTGCCGTAGATCGAGGAGAGGTTGACCACGTGACCACGCCCCTGGCGGATCATCGGGTCGTGCACGGCGGCGATGCCATTCAACACGCCCTTGAAGTTGATGTCGATGCAGCGTTCCCAGGCGTCCGAGGCCTCGGCATGATCGGCGTAGAAGGCCAGCGGCATCACGCCCGCATTGTTGACCATCACGTCGATGGCGCCGAAGCGCTCCAGGGCGAAGGCGGCGAGGGCGTGCATCCGGGAGCGGTCCGTGACGTCGGCAATGAAGCCTTCGGCCACGCCGCCGGTCGCCCCGATCGAAGCGACCGTCTCCTCCAGGCCGGCTTCGTCGACGTCGGATCCGACCACCCGAGCGCCCCGCGCCGCGGTCTTCTGCGCGACCAGCCGGCCGAAGCCCCCGGCCGCACCGGTGATGATGATGACTCTTCCGTCGACGTGGCTCGGCACAGCCCACCTCCTCCCTGGCGTGAGGTGGGGTGGTAGCTCAGATGTCGCAGGACGTGATATTCGAGGGCTAAGAGGACACGTAGATTTGCGCACCTCCTGTTGAGCCGCTGCGCGGCACGTTCCCCGTGAGGGAGGGGGGCGTGGGGCAGCGGCGACTGAGGCAGGAGGAAGTGATGACGATCGAAGTGCTGCACGAGCGGGGGTGCTCGAACCGGGAGATCGCCCGCCAGCTGGGGATCCGGGAGAGCGCGGTGCGCTACCGGCTGAAGCGGCTGGCGGAGGGGGCGCGAGACGGCCGGAGCGGGAAGCCCTTCCTGGCCGAGGCGGTCCACGAGGTGATCGCGGAGTGGCTGGAGGCGAGCTCGGGAGGCCGTGGCGTGAACCTGCAGGAGCTTCACGAGTTCCTGGTGGAGGAGCACGGGTACACGGGGAGCTCCAAGAGCGTGCAGCGGTACGTGCGGGCCCGGTTCCCGAGACCGAAGGTGCGGAGCCGGCGTCGGGTGGAGACACCGCCCGGGGCGCAGGGTCAGGTGGACTGGGGCGAGTTTCCGGGCGTGCGGATCGGGGGCCAGGAGGTGGACCTGCATGCCTTCCACCTGGTGCTCTCGCACTCGCGGCGAGAAGCGGTGGTGTGGTCGGAGCGGGCGGACACGCTGGCGTGGCTGGACGTGCACAACCGGGCCTTCGAGCGGCTGGGCGGGGTGCCGGCGGTGCTGCGGGTCGACAACGTGAAGACAGCGGTGGCGAAGGGGGCGGGGCCATGGGGGACGGTGAACCCGGCTTACGCGAGCTATGCCGGGGCCCTTCGCTTCCACGTGGACGCCACCCGTCCCCGCCAGCCGCAGGAGAAGGGGAAGGTGGAGCGTCGGATCCTGGGGCACCGGCGGGGCTTCGATCCGCGTCGGCGGGAGCACGAGAGCCTGGAGTCGCTGCAAGCGTGGACGGACGGCCAGGTGGCGCGCTCGAGCCACCGGCGGCAGTGCCCGGCGACGGGCACGACGGTCTTCCAGGCGTGGGAGGCGGAGAAGCCCCATCTCGGGGCCCTGCCCGAGCGGCTTCCCGAGCCCTTCGACCTGGCCGTGATGCGACGTGTCGGGCGCGACGCCACGGTGCGCTTCGAGGGGCGTACCTACAGCGTCCCCTTCCGCTTCGTCGAGCAGAGCGTCGAGGTGCGCGGCTGCGCCCGGCAGGTGCAGGTCTGGGCCGAGGGCTCGGTGGTGGCCGCGCACCCGCGCCACACGCGAAGCCGCCTGCTGCTGGACCCGAGCCACTACGAGGGGCCGAGCACGGAGGGGGTGGAGGCGCCCGTACCGCTCGGGCGCATGGGTCGACGCCTCCAGGAGCTGTGGGCGATGGAGCCGGAGCAGCGGCCGATCGACCTCTATGCCGATCTGGCGGAGGTGGCGCGATGACGGCGGGAAACCCGGTGCCCAAGAAGGGCGGCAAGGTGGATCTCGACCCGACCCGCGAGCGGCTCGTGCGCCTCGGCCTCCATCACGCGGCCGAGCACATCGGCGAGGAGCTGGCCCGAGCGACCAAGGACGACCTCGTGCCCCACCGCTTCCTCGACCTGCTGCTCGAGGCCGAGCTGCAGCACCGCGAGGAGCGGAGGATGAAGACCTCGCTCCGTCTCTCGGGCCTTCCCACGGGGCAGACCCTCGGCAACTTCGACTTCGCCTTCCAGCCGAGTGTGGAGCGGAGCCGGATCGAGACGCTGGGCACCTGCGCGTGGATCCGGGCCAAGGAGAGTCTGCTGATCCAGGGTCCGCCGGGAGTGGGCAAGACCCACCTGGCGGTGGCCCTGGGGGTGCGGGCCGTGGAGAACGGCTTCTCCGTGGCCTTCCATCGCCTCGAGGACCTGCTGGCGGCCCTCAAGCGCGACGCCGAGATCAGCCCGCAACGGCTGCGGCGGCGCAAGCACATGAACGTGGCGCTCCTCGTCATCGACGAGGTCGGCTTCGAGCCCATGACGCGCCAGGAGGCGAGCCTCTTCTTCCGGCTCGTCTCCTACCGCTATGGGAGGGGCTCGATCCTGATCACCACGAACAAGGGCATCGCCGACTGGCCCGAGGTGCTGGCGGGCGACGAGGTGCTGGCCACCGCCATCCTCGATCGCCTCCTCCACCACAGCCAGGTGCTCAACATCTCGGGGCGGAGCTACCGGCTCCGCGAGCTCGAGCAGGCCGCGGGGCAAAGCGCCCAGCGTTGAGGCCCCAGAGGGCGGCCTGACGGCCGTGCTCTCCTTCGGAGAGCGGAAGAGAAGAAGGAAGAACCGAACATCAACCCAGGGGGGTGCGCAAAACTAGCCGTCCTCTTAGCGCGCAAGAGATGACGTCCCTCGACACTCAGACACCCGCATGGAACAGCGGGCGGGCCGCTCCAGCTAGGCTTCGGGGTGGGACAGGCGGCTGGCCGCCTTCCGGAAAGCCGCCAGCTCCCGGCTCGAGGCCGGCGGCAGGTCCGGCTCGCCGCCGTGCATGGCCACCCGCTCGAGCTCGTCGGTGATGTGACGCATGGGTCGCAGCAGGCCGCCCCGGACCAGCACGAAGATCACTCCGGAGAAGGCAGCGGACGCCACAACCACGGCGATGAGCAGATCGATGATGAGCCGAACCGAGTCGCGCTTCAGCACCGCGATGTCGTACTTCGTCTCGAGGCGCCAGTGCGTGCCGTCGGCCGCGCGAACCGGCGGCGCGGTGTAGGTGAGGGTCGTCCCGTCGACGTCGCTCTGCCCGCGCCCCCAGTCTTCCGAGGCCCTGGCCTCGGTCGGCGGCAGCGGCTCCAGGCGGATGCCGGCGTCGGAGATGCTGCGGAGCCGCTCGAGCAGCACGTCCACGTCGGTCCCGTTCTCGAGGGCCCGGGCGACGGAGGCGTGCACGAGCCCCGACGTGCGGTGGGCGTAGAGCTTCGCGTTGCGGATGTCGCGCTCGTACAGCCGGTAGGGCAGGATGGCCAGCGTGCCGACGATCGCGATCACGGCGATCACGCCGAGTGCCAGGAGGAGCCGGCGCTCGAAGCTCGGTAGGTCGGTCACCATGGCGCTGCCTTCCTGCTGTCCCCGGGGTCGAGGGTACCGCGCCGTGGCGCCCTCGCGATGGGGCAGCGCGCCCCTCCGTGTCGGGCGGACGCGGCGGCCCCGCGCGCCTCGACGAATCGCCGGTGGGTGGCCAGCGGGAAGATCAGGTCCAGCTCGATGGACTCGATCGCGAAACCCTGGGCGGCCGCGCCTCGGCGCGGGAATTTGACGGCGGTCCCCGGGTTCCCGAGACTCCTCGGGGCTCACGCGCCGGTAGCTCAGCTGGATAGAGCACCAGGCTTCGAACCTGGGGGTCGGGGGTTCGAATCCCTCCCGGCGTGCCAAAGATTCCGCGTACTTGGAGAGCTCACGAGTACGCTCCCTATCGGCCGGTGCCGAATAGTGCCGTCCGGTGCCGCTTGGAAACTCCGCAAACGTCAGGTCCGTCTCTTCCTCGCGCATCGCGTGCGCGTAGACCCGAAGCGTGAGCGCCGGGTCGGCGTGCCCGAGGACGTCAGCGACCCAGCGGACAGACTTCCCCGATTGAAGCGCGAACGTGGCCCAGGTGTGGCGGGTGGCGTGAAGCTTCAGAGGGCGAACTCCGTAGGCCTCCTGTGCCTTCTCTCGAACACGCTCCCAGGTTCGGCTGAGATTCCGGGGCGTGATGGGGGTTCCGTTTCGAGTCGAGAAGACCCACGGCGGCGCATCCTGGCCGCGCTCGGAGGCCGTGGCGCGGGCTTTCGCGAGGACATCGAACAAGTCCTCAGCGAGGGCTTCTGTCATCGGGACGCGCCTCGACTTGCCGCTCTTCGGCGCGGTGATTCCCTGCTGAAGCAGCGAGCGGCGAATCCAGATTCTCCGGGAATCGAAATCGACGTCACTCCACCTGAGCGCCAGGACCTCGCCGCGGCGGACTCCGGTCGAAAGGAGCGTGGAGAGGATGGGTGCGAATTCAGGCTCAGAATCTCGGGCAGTCTGGAGGAGACTCTCAATCTCTTCGCGGGTCCAGTGCTCCGTGACTTCGGCGCCAGTGGAGCCAGCGCGCGAGACGCGGCGCATGAGCTCACCTACGTGCGAAGCCGGATTCCGCTCGAGCCTTCCCTCTCGAACGAGGAGAGTGCACACCCGGCGAAGTACGCCGAGCGCGTTCAGAATCGTCTTCGGGGACAGTCCATCGTCTAGCTTCGCCCTTACGAACCGAAGGAGGTCTGCCTCCTTGACCGCTCGAAGGTCCTTCGAGCGAAAGAACGGGATGAGATGATGTTCGATGAGCCCGTGGCTCAGTTCTGCCGTGGAGGGCTTGAGCGTCGCCGAGTACGCCTTGAACCAAGCGCGAAGCTCCGCATCAGCTCGAAGCGGCTTCTCGCCGTGCGGGTCGAAGGTGCCGAGTGCAAGCGAGGCGTTGACCTTTGCAGCGATGGTCTCCGCCGTGGCCTTGTCGCGCTTCGTGGGACCAACGCGCTTCGTGGTCCGGGTGGAGCGGTAGTGGGTCACGACCCACCAAGCGCTGCGCATCCACTTGACCTTGGCTGCCACGTTCTGGCTCCCCTACTCGCGTTCCCGGCGGTTTCGACTACCGGCCGGAAGCGAACCCTCGTCGCCGAAACTGGGGTCAGAGAGGGCCGAGAGAGCTTCTCCGACGGCGTCATGGACCTCGCCGTCCTGGGCGGTGATGAGCGAGTGGAGCCAGTCCCTCAGCGCAGCGAGCGGATAGACCCGAATCCGGGTGCCGGGCAGATACACTCCGGGCACGTGGTGAGAGATCTCGCGGAACTTCCTGGGGCTAATCCCTAGGGCCGCCGCAGCCTCAGGGGCGCGAAGGGCAATCGGTTCGATGGTCCTCTCGGGTGATTCGGCCACGGCTTGGGGGTCCTGCGCTCGGTGCACCCAAGAGGGTATGCAGACCCGGATGGCCGTCAACTAGCTGTTTTAGATGGAGAATCTCGGGAGAGGCTCTCCCGGGAACGCCACTCAGAGAACGACGGAATGCCCAGATCGGGCTCCAGAAGCCGATAGAGCTCGATTCGAACCAAGGTGGCCTCAGCCATCGGCTTCTCCCCGAACTCGGCGGAAACGGCTCGAGAGGCGGCCTCAACGAGACGCGCTCGCTCGCCATCAGGGAGCCGGTCGGCGGCGGCGCGAATCTCGTTCCGCTTCCACGCCTCGTAGCGAACGCGGGCGTCGTCCTCGGCGAGGCGTCGGGTTTGGTGCGCGTCACGGACCGAGCGAGCGAGTGCCTTGTCGAAGTCGGCCACGGCATCTTCGGCGTAGTCCATCACAGCCCCGAAGTGCTGCATCGGGTACTTGGTTCGCTGCGCCTCACAAAGCGCGTACTCAACGACATAGCGAGACTTCTCCTCGCCGTAGCTCTCAATGAGCGAGTGGGCCTGGTCAAGCTCGCGTGACTTCGGCTTCCGATGGGTTCGACCAAAGTGGTCATGAAAGAGCCGAACGAGTTCCCCTCCCCCTCCCTCGAGCACACCCCGTGTGTTCTTCTTCTCTACACACTTCTTGTTTATGTCGGGCCGGCCTGACACAGGCGTGCCTGACACTGGCCCAGTGTCAGGGCAAGCTGACACAGGCCCCTCGGGCGGCTTCGCTCGTCCGTACTTAAGCCCAGAAATCGGATGGATGAAGTACACGTTTCGGCCCCACCTAGTCGAGCCATCTGGGGCCGTCTCACGGCGGCGCTTCGTTGAAAGAACCGGGCGTCCTCGAAACCTGTACCTCTCGAGCCGGTTGATTCTGCCGTTCGCCCCTTGTCGGCTTATTCCGAGGTCTCGACCGATACGAGCCTGGCTCGGGCTGCAGTAGCCGTCTTCATCCACGTAGAGGGCCATCGCTGAGAGCGTCTTCCAGAGGTCATCGGGGATGTCGGCCAGAAGCCCAGAATCGCGCGCCTCGGTGTACATCTTTACGAACCGACGCTTGACCCGGTCTCCGGTCGACAGGTCGACTTCGGTCTGAAACTCAACCGTGAGAAATGGGCTCTCCTGTGGGGTTCCTTTCTTTCGCATATCAGTTCCTGCCTAGGGCGAGATTCACCGTTGACGGTCCGTACGGATTCGGAGTAGGTAGGAGTTAATCCAGTTCTACCGCCGGGGTGCTGTCACACCCCGCTCCGAAAAGAGCGACCCGACTAGTCGGAGTCGCTTTTTTCGTCTCTGGTGTCCGCGTAGTCTGTTCAATCCAAGTGCATCACCAGTCTCGGTGAGCACTACTTCTGGTTTAACCTGCTTGAAGTAGCTCTCGCAATCGGGTTTCTCTGCGATTACGCCGTCGCCTACTTCCGCTTCGGCCTACCGGTTCGAAGGGGACCCTCGCGCTCCTTGAATGGCCTTCGGTCGTTGTGCTCCCGCTCTAGCTTCTTGACGTGTGCCATGAGCGCTTCGTCCGCGAACTCAGAAAGTGTGTACCGGTGAGGTGGTCCCGATAGTGCATCCACGGCGTTTCGAACCCGCTCAATCGTGGAGGCTCGAATCCAGTAACCCTCCTTCTGCTTAAGTGGCGGAGGGTCCGCACTGGGAGGGCTCGACTGAGGTTCCTTCGTTCGCTGGCTAGAAGCAGCGCCGAACTTCTTCTTTCCCGAGGGAAACCCGCCCTTTAGGGCCTGAAGTGGGCTATCGGAGATGGCCTTCCTACTCATTGGCTGCATTCCCGGCCGGGGCTTCAAGGGCGACCTTAGAAACGAACTCATCTGCGAGCGCCCCGTAGTCCAGTGCTCCAGAGCTCTTCGGTCGATGATGGTCAATCGGGAGCTTCGCCTGAGAAGCGCGCTTCAAGTCGACGTTCATCCGGATGACCGTCTCAAAGACAAGCTCTCCGAAGTGCGCCCGAATGTCCTCTAACGCGGCGATGCTCATCGACTCTCTAACGTCGAGCTTCGTTCCAAGCACCCCGCAGATTGGTATCTCGGCTCTAGCGTCTCGCTCGGTCTCGGTGATGAACTGAACGACCATCGCGGTTGGCTCGAGCGAGAGATAGGCGAGCTCGACGGGAAGAAGGACAGAATCCGAGGCAAGGAGCGCGCACTGAGTGTCGATTCCGAGGCTTCCCGGCGTATCGATTAGAACGAGGTCCCAGTCTGCACCGGGAACGCTTCGAAGCCCTTCCAGAGCATCGCGGAGGACGAACTCAGGCCGGGCCTTAAGCGAGGCCAGAGCAGTTTCAAGCGTCAGCAGGTCGAGGCTACTTGGGACAACGTCTACTCCCGACGGGGTTTCATAGACGAGAGCCTCAAGGCCTTGGCGAGCTACAAGGGCTTCCACCAGCGCTTGGCCGTGGCTTCTCTCGGTCTCTGACGAAGGCGTTCGAAGCCAGTCGGTGGTCTGGTGTTGCCTATCGAGGTCGATTGCTAGAACGCGCCAGCCCCGTCGAGCGAGGGCGCTCGCGAGGTTCACCACCGTTGTGGTCTTCCCCACTCCACCTTTTGTGTTCAATACAGAGACCGTCTGCACGGAACTCTCCCCAGAAACAAGACCTCAGGAGCGGAGGAGCGCCCGCTCAGCTCCGTTTCGCCCGATATGCCCACCATCTGATTCGGGCGACTTTCCGTCAATAGGGAAACTTCGCCCGCCAGGGTCGCTGGGAGAACTCGGCGAACTGGGGTCGGGGGGAACAACGCACCCGGTGGGCGAACCGGGGGAGATGGGAGCGAAGCCACCGGTTCGCCCGATTGGAGAACCGGCACCAGTTGACCCAGGAGCCAGCGAGACCAGAGAAGACCGAGCGGGCCCAGTGGGCGAAACGACCCCGTTTCGACTAGGCAGCTCGACTTGTCTGTCTTCGGATGGACGCAGGCGCCTGGCGAAGTGTTGCGTAGACGCGCCGTTGGATGGGAGCGGCCGAGTAGGAGCGCGAAACCCGATACCGGATGAGGGGGACGCCCGCCGCGGCCAGGGCTGCATCTACAAAGCGGTCACGTTCTCTTCGGTCGGGCCGCCTGTGGGAAGCGTCATCGAGCTCGATGCAGCAAGCCACTCGAAGCGAGTGTGGGTTCACGAGCGTGAAATCAAGGTGCTTTGAGGCGATTGGAGGGCCGTAGCCGTTCGACCACTCGTCGTCAGAACAGTGAATCACGTCCGCGAGACGGACCTTGGGACACACCTTTAGGCCTGGCTCTACTGCATCGCGCAAGGCCGCGTAGAAGCGCGCTTCGGCCTTGGTGGCTAGGAAGGGGCGAGCCGAGTAGGGGAGCTCTGCCGGGTTGTTGGTGCGGTGAATCCTCCTGTAGCGCTCGTCTCGAAACTCATGAGCCCTGACGCCGGTGAGATAGAGAAACGTGACGACAATGAGGGCGCCAGTGAGCGAAAAGGGAAACACCGCGTGAAGTGCTGGAAGAAACGTCTCCATGGCCCAGAGTCTCACCAATCCAGAATCTACGCAAACACCACGCGTGAGGTGAGTAGCGCCTCGGAGTGTGAGATGGTGCTCCGATGTAGGTCGCGAGACTCGTTATGCACATGCACACGAGCTTGGCGATGTTCCTCATCGAGCACGGTGACGGGAAACAGGCACTACCAACGCCTGATAACCGGAAGCCTAACCAGCTTCGCTCGTCCGTGTCCTCGACGCGCCGGATGCATCGAGAGGTGCTTGTCCGGTGGAAGGAGGAGCTCTACGGGGAGAGCGCGAGCTCTCCGGAAACCCCTACCTGCAAGGTCAAACCAACGCCCCACGTGGGCAGACGAGAATGGAGGAAACGTTTTTGCTCTGCCGCATGGCAGAACTGTCTTTCTGGGGAAGTTCCCCAAGGAAGACCCGCCAGGAGGCGATTGACCACAGTAGGGACGGAATCCCGTAGTTCGACCTCATCAACCTCGGCCGCGAGTCGAGGAACTGGGGCGACCCTGAAATCGTGTCGAGGGGAGACCTTCGGTGCGCGCGTGTTTCAAAGTCGAGACGAGAGTCTCGATGTTCCATGGCTGCGGCCTTGGGGCAGAGGTTTGAATCCTCTCAAGGGGAGAGTCCGTCGTGGTGTGGCTTGCTATCCACGGGCGGTGACGGCTGCGATGCCCAACTCACCTTGCTAGGCGCGGGAGTCAGTCTCGAGCAATCGAGAGTGCCGGAAGTTGTCACTTCCGGGTGACCTTGGACCATGGTTTCACCATGAGGTCAAGGCACACGAATAGCTCAACGCGTTCATGGGCGAATGGATGAAGCCCTACCTAGTACGGAATCTTGGAAGACGGGGGGTACCCGAAGGAAGTCGCGCGAAAACGGCGCGACTTCCCAAGCGGTACTGAAGGCCGAATCGTGAGAACCGGACTGTGACTACTTGGTAAGCGGGTGCTTTGTGGTTCTACCCGCCGAAAGCGTCTCCGCGGAGATGTGATTCCGATGACCTCGAGTGGGAGGCACGGACCCAGTACCGGAGTGCCCGTACGGGCTATGCGACGTGAGCCAAGATTCGATGATGCACGCTAAAGGGGGAGTCTCCTTCTGGGGACCGATGGTGGTTCATCGGTAAGCGGAGTGACGTCCGTTGGCGGTTCTTCGGAACCGACCCTTGAAGGAGAGGGAGCTCGACTGAGTAGGATGGCTCTGGGACTCGGAGTGAAACCATGGGGGTGGTTCCCGATGGTCACGCTCTTTCTGCTGGCAGTGGAAGGTCCTCTCCGTTTGAGCCTGGGTGGTACCAGGTGAGGAGCTAACGAAAGGTCGTTCGAGGACCTGGCGACAGGTCTCGGTGAGAACTAGCCAGAAGGCGCTTCGAACGAGAAGCGCGGGCAAGTGGCCACGAGAGGTTCTCCGGGAGGAGGCCTCTCGTGGCAGCTGGCACCAGCGAGAGCCGGAGTGATAGCTCCTGCTCTCGCACAAGTTGGGCGGAACCATCATGGAACATGATGGAGCTGTCTCTTCGTGGAACCACAGCTCTTGGCGCGAAGCGCCTGCACGATGCTGTGGCAACGGTCCGAAAACGAGGAAGGAGGTTTCAAGAACTGCGGCGAAACGGGGCCGTGGGCGAGCGCTGAAGTGAAGGGAGGCGAGACGATGGAAGGTCCATCGTCTCGCGCCGGCCCGGGGGCAGAAGGTTTGAGACGAAGGTCCGGGCATTCGTGGAGTTGGCCGGCAACCTAACTCCACCCCTTTCTCGGCTGTCGCATGCGGCGGTGGAGGACGGTGAGTTCGATGTTGATTCGCGACCTGACTTCGTGCGATGACGGGGGCTATGGGAAAGGTTCGGCTTTCTTTCGAAGTCGACGAGGATGATGCCGCGGAGCTTTGCGAGGCAGCCACCGTGTGGTGCGAGGACGACGTTCCAGGGCTCCTTCGACAGCTCGTCGGAAACCTTGCGAGTTGGTGTCGAGGGAATCGCGACTACGCTGAGGACCCCGATGAGTGGGCGGCATTCCTCGCATGGGACCCGGCGAACTTCGAATTCCTCGGGGACTTCGTTCGGGCGAACGCTCCGGCGTTCGAGACAGACTACGACCTCTCGCTAGGCGAGCTCCGGTACGGAAAGCAGATTTCGACGCGCGACTTCGCTGCTCTGAAACTCGAGGACGGCTCCATTTTTGTCTTCGATGACGGAAAGGCGTGGTTCCTTCGCGCCCCACGATTCGACCATCCGACGCTCTCAGCGCGGGCGCGTGATTCCATCCGGCGATTCACTGAGGCCAAGGTGGTGTCGTCGTGGAACTAGCGGCTGCAAGCTACTCCACCGCATCGCACTGGAAGGAGCTCCGCAACCATCGCTGGAACGGCAAGAACCGGGGTGGTTGCTTGAGTAGGAACCGGGTTAGGTGCAGAATCGGCCATGGCGACCGAACCTGCTTTCCCAACCGAATGCCCATCTATCGAAGCGCTTGTGCAGCGCGTGGTGAACCTTGCTGGCCACGGGTACTTCTACTTCTGTAATGGTGAGCTCGGAAAGGGAGACAACCGGAGTGAGCTCGACCGAAAGATGGTCGAGAAGTACTGCCTCCTCAAGCACGGCTGCCGCGCTCTCTCGAAACCGAGGCGCTCTCGTCGCCGGAAAAATGGCCTCGCAAATGTCGACTACTTTCGCTTCCGGTACGGCTTTGTTCTGATGGCCACCGAAGGCCTGGTCGCCATGGGAGTCGACGACCCGGACACCTTCCGAGACATTCGAGAGAGCCCGCTTCGCTTTGGCGACTACCAGGTAGCGGTGACGAACGTCGGGTTCTCAGAGGGGGGGGCACTCTCTGCGAAGGTCTGGACAGAACTCACGGACGTGGCGCTTCAGGCCCTTCGCCGCGAGTTCATGGCCCGAGCAGGCGACAGGCGAGCGGGTTGGCTTGAGAGCGAGTTCTACTCGGTTCAGTACAACTGCTACCGAGGAATTCGCGTTCAGCTTCGTTCAATTCTGGACGAGGTGAACCGCTATCGCAGGGTGAGGGGACTAGGAACACTCTCCCCTGGCTGCATCAAGTTCACACGGGAACTCCCGAAGCACTTCTCCGATGAACGGTTTAGTGCGTCGGATGCAAATGTGGTGCCTACTCAGACTCTCGCTGCTCCCAAACCGGCGGAAGCTCGACGCCAAGAACCAACCTGTAGAGCGAGAGCGTGGCGAGGTGAATCTCTACCGCAGCGCGCCTGACATCCGTTGAACTGAGGGCCTCAACCGAGGTCTTGAGCTTCCCGCGAGCTGAACCCGTGGCAATCAGGTGGTGTCCCGATCCGTCTGGGGCGATTCCGTCGTGCATGAAGCGATTCCTCTTTCGCTGGGCAACGCGGAGCTTCGAGAGCACTTCCTCATGCCCAAGAAGACGCGGGTCGTGCGGTCCGAGTTGCTCACATAGCGAACCAAGCGCATCGAGCTTCTGAGGGAAGCTCATGTGGTTGAAGAGGATGAAGGGAGTTGGGTCGTGCACCTCGTCGAAGCCAGCGAGCTTCCCGAGACAGAGGTTCATGAGCGAATCGAGCGTCGTCCAGAGAGACGCTACACGCCCAAGTTCCTCTAGGAAGTCGGCGGGTAGGGGCCATCCAGAGAGGTCGAGTGAGTCGAGCTCTGCGTTCTTCATACCACTCCCTATTGCGCCCTTGTATTGGCATCGAACAACGCGATTCTGCCCCAACGCGAGATGCGCCGTCTCGTCAAGTTTGCCCCACCCAAACGGGTGGAGGGAGAGCGATAGCGCCCGCTTGTGGCTCAACGGCTATCGTCGAGGACTTGAACCGGAGGTCCGTTGTGTATATCTCCAGGTTAGTTGTCCGCAATCTTCGAAACTTTGAACGGTGTGACGTTGAGCTCCGCGATGGGGCGACTTGTGTCGTGGGCGAGAACAACAGCGGAAAGTCCAACCTTCTCTATGCGATTCGGCTGGTTCTTGACCAGTCACTTCCGAACTACACCAGGGTCCTCACGGAGGACGACGTCCACTCAGGTTGCGATATCTCGCACCCTTCCGACGTATTGGTGTCTGTGGAGTTCCGGAACTGGGCTGATTCGGTGAAGGCTTCTGCGCTCGTTGGTGAGTGGGAAGTTGAGCCTGACCGAGCGCGGCTTACCTACCGGTTCCGCCCCCGGAAAGCTGTCCGAGATGACCTTGATGCGGGGGAGAGGCGGCCCGGGAGCCTGTCTATTGGTGACTACGGGTGGGAGCTCCGCGGCGGTGGCGCGGTGGACCCAGTGGAGCTCACTTGGGATGTCGACACCGGGACCAGCCCCCGGCCAGGGCATCTCCAGGCGTTCCAGGTCTCTTTCCTTCACCCACTCAGAGACGTGGAGAGAGACCTTAGGGCCGTCCGGACGTCCCCGCTGAATCGGATTCTGGAGGTTGTGGGGATTCCAGATGCGGAGAAGGAGAAGCTTGTCGCACTACTCGCCAAGGCCAACGAGGAGATCGCAGCCTCTAAGACCGTTACGGAGGTAGGCAAGGACATCTCGAGCTCCTTCGGGGAAACCTCGGGGCCCGCCTCCAAGCTGGACTTGAAGCTGGGAGTCGCAGCACCGTCCTTCTCTACGGTGACCCGTGCCCTGCGGGTGTTGTTGTCGGATTCGGCCCTCTCAGACTTCGACACCTCGAGAAACGGGCTTGGGCTCAACAACGTGCTCTACATCAGCATGCTGCTTCAGGACTTCGAGGCTCGAGCGAAGACCGATGGAGTGGCCGGACAGCTGCTCTTGGTTGAGGAGCCCGAAGCTCATCTTCATCCGCAACTCCAGCGGACTCTGTACGACGTACTCGCGGAGAAGGACTTCCAGTCGATTCTCACGACGCACAGCACTCACGTCACCTCGAAGGCCAAGCTCAACTCGGTAGTGACGCTTGCTCGAACGGGCGGACCAGCTGTGTCTGTGGCTCAACCGGGCCGCGTCGCCGGAGTAGCGGCGAAGGAAGTCGCGGACCTAGAGCGCTATCTCGACGCTACCCGCTCAACGCTGCTGTACGCGCGAGCGGTGATGCTCGTAGAGGGCCCTGCGGAACTGTTCCTCATCCCAGAGCTCGCTCTTTCCGTGATGGGGAAAGACCTCGACCGGGAGGGTATTTCAGTCATCCCCATCTATGGGACCCACTTCGCGGCGTACGCACCCCTCTTCCGTGATGGGTCCATGAAGAAGCGCTGCGCGATTGTCGGAGACAAAGACCTGAAGCCGTCTGACGCCGAGGATGCTCCTGACCCCGCGCGCGTAACCGAGCTTCTGGCACTTCAAAGCGACACCGTGAAGGTATTCTTGGGCGATACCACCTTTGAACGCGAGCTCGCGGTTTCCGGCATGGTAGGGCCGCTGCTCGCTGCCGCGAAGGAGTTCAACGCAACGTCACTGATTGCAGAGGCGGAGGAATCACAGCAGGCGGGTGAACCGACCGACGAGCTGGCCGAGCGAATCCTCGCAACGGCGCGACGCGTCGGGAAAGCCCGGTTCGCACAGGCGCTCTCGAAGCACGTCGGCGATGCCACGGCGATGCCCGAGTACGTCAAGCAAGCGGTGGACTTCCTGGTGGCAGAGTAGGTGAAACTCACCAACGACCAGCGAGATGCGACCCGGATTCCGGGCGACGTCTTGCTCGAGGCCTGCCCCGGAAGCGGCAAGACGACCACCCTCATCGCGAAGCTCCTGCGATGTGCCGACGATGTCCGCGACTCGGTACGGCGTGTCGGGTGCATCACCTACACAAACGCAGCAGTTCATGAAATTGAGCACCGTCTTCGACTCTACGCCATCGCGGATGACGAAGAGCGATTCGACATCGCGACGATTCACTCATTCTGTCTACGCAACATCCTTGGGCCGTTCCATTGGATGCTCCCCGAGTACCGAGACGGCTTCGAGGTTGCGGCGCCCGACAGCGAGGCGTTTCAAAGCCGGGCCGATACGGTGGCGGATGACTTCTTGCTCAACCACCGCTCAGCTCGCGAGAGCTTCGAAGTCGCTAACCGACTTCCGGATGGCTCCCCGGTTGTGCGCCCTCCCACGCCACCCGAAGCGGTGCTTCAGTTCTGGGACTCTCTGTCTAGCGACGGCCTTATCGACTTCACCAACATCGTGTTTCGTTCGTTCGAGCTCCTCACTCAGCACCCAAGCCTCCTCTCCAGCATCCAGGCGAAGTACGCCTGGGTTCTCCTAGACGAGTTCCAGGACACGACAGCACTTCAGGTCGAGCTCTTGAAGCTCATCGCAGATGGCGAAAGGACGAGGTTCTTCCTCGTAGGGGACACACGCCAGTCCATCTTCGGCTTCGCTGGTAGCGACCCTTCGCTCATGTCCGAGTTCGGCAACCACGTTGGCGCCACCCAGGGCCCGCCGCTGGTCGAGAACTTTCGGTCGAGCTGGAAGGTCGTAGAGCACGCCGAGAGACTCCTCGAAGGCTCCGCGCCGATGGAAGCGAAGGGCGAATGGGCGGATTACGGCGCAGAGCCCAAGCTAGTCGAGTGTGAGAATCCCTTTGTCTCCATCACGGACCACTTTCTTCCCGCGCTTGCCGACCATGGAATCGGGTACGGCGATGCGGCGGTTCTTGCCGCCCAGTGGTTCAGCCTCTATCCGCTTGCGGGCCGACTGCGGGAGTTCGGAGTACCCGTGGTAGGGCCCGGTGCGCGACCGTATCGACGTTTGCACTTCTACGCGTCACTGGCGGAGCAGCTTTGTGCTCAAGCTGAGAACCCTCGACCGGACCGCATTAGGCAGGTGGAACGCGAGGTCTTCTTCCTGCTGAACGACCTCACGGGCGATGCACTAAACAGCGTTTACTCCTTCCGCGGCCGCATGGTGATTGAGCGGCTCATCCGCCTCGCGCATGAGAAGCGAGAACAACACGACGGGGCACTGGCCTGGTTGCGGGAGTCAGCGGAGGAAGTCGGTGCGGTACTCCAGCATGAAGGATGGCTCGGGTCGGCGGACGTGACTCGCTTGGTGGAGTCTGTGGACGGCATGGTGGCCGACATGGAGAAGAACGACGTCGACGTCGAGAATCTCCTTGTGTCGGACCTGGGGATGTTCGCGGACCCAGCGGAGAGCCTGAAGCTCCTGACTCTCCATCGGGCCAAGGGGAGAGAGTTCGACGCCGTTGCGATAATCGACGTGCACGATGGGATGATTCCACACTCGTCGGCCAAGACTGAGGAGGCGGTCGACGAAGGCAGGCGCTTGTTCTACGTGGGTATTACGCGAGCGAAGAGGCTTCTCTTCTACTTCACAAGCAGCGAGAACTGGCGACCACTGAGCAGGTTCTTGGGCCCGGGAGAGCTCGAGTTGCTGGACGCCCCTTAGCACTGCCCACTCGTAGCTCCCGATGCTCTAGACTCAGGCGGGTGGTTGCCCGGGGCCACCCCCCTCGCGTCTCTGGCAGGGGAGCGGGGGGAATGAGCCCGGGCAGCATCCAACCGGTGGCTTCGGCAGATGCCCCACTTGAGACGCCCCGGGGTCTAGGCCCCGGGGCGCTGCACTATCTGGAGAAATCAAACGGCTCGTCGTCGTCTAGCTCGTCCTTCTCCCACTTCTGGAGGGGTGCGGCCTCCTTCAACGCCTCGAGGAAGCCCGCCAAGTCAACGCTGAGGCCTGCCTTTGTCCTTCTGACGGAGACCCACCCCTTTCTATCGAGCTCGCGAAGTCGCTTCTCGAATCGTTCAACGGAGAGCCCAGCCAGGAACGCGAGATACTCAGTGCTCGGTGGCCGGCTGACCCGCGGCCGGCGGTAGTCGACGATGGCAAGGAGCACGGCAAGTTGCTCCGCTTCAGGCCGCCCACCGAATAGCCCTGAGAGACCTCGGAGAAGCCTCTTCGGGAACGGGACAAACCCCTCGACAAGGACCTTCCCTGGCCATTTCTCGAGCAACACGGGCGTGAGGCTGCTCGCCGCCACCCGCTGACGTTCGAACTCGTCCTCGGCAAACGGGTCGTCTGCCTCAGGGTCAAGGCTGTCTCTCGGGTCCTTGCTCATTCGAACTCGCCTCGTAGTTCTAAGGCTAATTAGTAGCTAAGACCTGCGTTCGTCGCCAAGAGCCGGCCAAGGCGCTCGTGCTCCCAGGACGCCGGCTACCGGGCGGGGGAGAATAAGTTTCAACAAAAACGATGACTTAGCCCCGGGCCTGCGGTCCAAGCCGAGCTTCCAATCAGGTCGAGGGCGGAATGAGCCTCGCTTGAGCCGACGCCTCCGACTCGCTTGCCCCGCGATTAACCGTGCTTAGACATTGCTCTATGGGGTGAGAGCGCATGGCCGAAGGCCTGAGGACCATCAGAACGCCTGAGCTTTCGTGGCGCCGCCGCCACGACGTGGGGGAGTTCTGGCACGTCGTCGAACCGGCACGAGAGCGGCCAATCACGAAGAGCGACACCACGCTCGTCTCGGCCAAGGTCGAACAGCCCCTGCTGACCCTCGATGGCGATGAGGCCTTCGTCGTCACGGACCGGCGAAGGTGCCCGCACCCCAAAGGCGCCCGCGGTGTCTTGCGCAATGGACCCGAGGGCGAGCTTGAGTGGCTCTCTCACAAGCTCATCCCATCGACTGACCCGCCGCCTGCGCAGTGGAAAGAGCGCCGCGCCCAGGCGACAAAGTCCTGGGAAGCTGGAATTCGCTATGTCGCCGAAGACCCGGAAGACCCCATATCGAAGGGGTTTCGGCCACCGCAGCTCGGCGCACTCCATGGACTTGGTTCGCACTGGAGTTCCACCTTTTCCGCGGCCACGGTTGTCATGCCGACCGGCACTGGAAAGACCGAAGCAGCGCTTGCTCTTCTCATCGCTCAGGCCCGAGGGACACTTCTCGTGGTGGTCCCCAACCGCGCGCTTCGAGACCAGACTGTTCGAAAGTTTAAGACGCTCGGGCTTCTCCGTGAGCTCGAGGTGGTCGACCCACACGTGTTGAACCCAGTGGTGGGTGTCCTCACCAAGCGCCCGCGAACTACCGGGGACCTCGACATCTTCGAGGACTCGAACGTGGTCGTCGCAACGATGGACGCCATCGGCTACGGCACCGCCCTCCCGCTCGCCTCGGAGATTGCGGCCAGAGTGGACATGCTCGTGGTCGATGAGGCGCACCACATTCCGGCCAAGGGCTGGCAGACGTTTCGAGACGCCTTCGCCGACAAGGTCCGGGTGGTTCAGTTCACGGCGACCCCGTTTCGACGGGACCAGAAGCTCGTCGAAGGCGAAGTGGCCTACGAGTACACGCTTCGCCAAGCCCAGAAGGCCGGCTACTTCAAGCCTATCCACTTCGACCCGGTGTTCGAAGTCGACTCAGATGATGGCGACAAGGCCATCGCGGAGAAAGCGGTCGCGAAGCTCGAGGCGGATATCGCTGGCGGGCTTGACCACCTGCTGATGGCGCGGTGCAAGAGCATCGAGCGGGCGCGAGGCCTACACGCCCTCTACGAGCGTATCGCCGCCAAGCACTCTCCCATCCTCGTTCACTCGCAAGAGGCCGACTCGGCGAAGCGGATTCAGCAGCTCTTCTCGCGCGATAGCCGAATCGTGGTTTGCGTAGACATGCTGGGTGAGGGGTTTGACCTCCCGGAGCTAAAGGTTGCCGCCGTCCACGACATGCACCAGAGCCTCCCTGTGCTGCTCCAGTTCGCTGGTCGATTCGTTCGGACCGCAGGAGACACCGTTGGCGACGCGACGGTCATCGCGAACATCGCCGATGTCGAAGTCTCCGACGCACTCGAGCAGCTCTACGGCGACGACGCGGACTGGAACCACCTTCTCTCCGAGCTCAGCTCGCAGGCGGCCAGAGAACACAAAGCACTCGTGGACTTCCTCAACGAGTCCGAGGCCATCCACGAAGAGAGCGAGGTTCCCCTCCAGTCGCTCTCGAGCAGTTTGCTTCGCCCGAAGCTCAGCGCCGTCGCCTACCGGGCGACTAGCTTCTACCCCCGGCGCTTCATCGACGCCGTGGCGAAGGGCACGGAGGTGCACTCCGTCTGGCTCCACTCGGACTCGAACACGCTCTACTTCGTGACGCGAACCGAGCCGGCCGTACCGTGGACGCGCTCCAAGGAGGTGCGCGACCGGCAGTGGGACCTCTTCGTGGTCCACCACGAGCCCGAGCTTGGGCTTCTCTTCATCAACTCGAGCGACAAGAACTCGCTCCACAAGGAACTCGCCGCCGCCGTCTCAGACGATGAGCCGACGCTCATCAACGGGGACGCCGTCTTTAGGTCGCTCTCGAACGTGAAGCGGCTTCGGATTCCGAACCTTGGGGTGAGCCGACACGCTCGGCGAAACCTCCGCCACGCCCAGTACATGGGTGCAGACGTGAAGCAAGGCCTCGACAACGCACAGCTCGTGGGCGCAACGAAGTCCAACTTGAGCGCCACGGGGTTTGAAGAGGGGCGGCCCGTGAACCTCGGATGCTCCTACAAGGGGCGCGTGTGGTCGGTGAAGAACGGCGTCATCCCCGAGCTACTCGACTGGTGCGGCCACGTCGGCCGAAAGCTCGTCGATGAGAGCATCAACACGAACGAAATCATCGACAACGTGATGATTCCCGAGGAGGTCGCGGAGCTTCCGGATGCGGAGGTTCTGAGCCTTGAATGGCCGCTCGAGCTCCTCAACAAGCCCGAAGAGCGCGTGACCGTCAGAACCGCCGACAACGAGACCCCGCTTGCGTTCACTGAGCTCGTGTTCGATGAGCTCCGCCGGGCTGATAGCGTGGTCGCGTTCCACGTCGAAGGTCCCGAGGGAAGGGCTGACCTAGAACTTCGAATCGGAGTCCAGGCGGGGTTTGAGGTGCACCAGGTGGCTGGCCCTCAAGCCAACATCGCCTTCGGGCGAACCGACAAGCCTCTGGCTGACTACCTCTCGGACTACCCGCCGCTTGTTCGCTTCGTCGACCTGAGTGAGCTCGACGGACACCTCCTCGTTCGCCCGAAGGACATCTCCGAGCTCACCTTCCCGGCGGAAAGGTTCGAGGTCTGGGACTGGACGGGCGTAAACGTCAAGACCGAGTCCATCTGGAAGTACGGAGAGAGACGCGAGAACTCGATTCAGGAGCGGGTCGCCCAACACTTCATCGAGGGCGGCTTCGACATCGTCTTCGACGATGACGATGCTGGCGAGGCCGCGGACTTGGTCTGCATGAAGGCAGAGGAAGACCACATTCGGCTCGTGCTCGTCCACTGCAAGTTCACCAAGAGCCCCTCTGGCGAGCGTGTGAAGGATGTCGTGGAGGTCTGCTCCCAGGCCGTCCGGTCTGCCCACTGGCTCTGGAAGTTCCGAACGCTCTGCCGGCATCTCTCAAAGCGCGAGAAAGACAACCTCGCTGGACGCGGAACGAGGTTCCTGAAGGGCGACGCCCAAGAGCTCAACAAGCTGCTCCGGCTGAGCCGCTTCCAGGAGGTCCGCGGCGAAATCGTCGTCGCGCAGCCCGGCGTCTCCGAAGCGAGTCACACCCCCGACCAGGTCGCCGTGCTCTCCGCTGCTCACTCGTTCCTGTTGGATACGGTGGGGCGACCGCTCGACGTCATCTGCGGCGCCTAGGTCCAGACGAAAAGGTGGGACCTGGCCCGGCAGGGAGGGGTATCGGCAGCCTCATCGAGCGACCCAGATGGGGACTCGCTCTCGTTCGACTGGTCCGGTCCGTTTGGCTCTGCTCAAGGCGAACAGGTTGATGTCATCTCGCCACTAGGCGAACAAGAGATAGTGCTGGTGGTCACCGACTCGCACGGAGCAACCGCGTCAGACTCCCTAACAGTCACTGTGGAGGACTCAACTCCGCCGGTTCTGGGTGTGGCGGTATCGCCTGAAATCCTATGGCCGCCGAACCACGTACTCGTAGCTGTAGAGCCGACTCTAAACGTAGTGAACTCGTGCGACCCCAACCCCGGGGCTCAGCTGATTCGTGTTGTCTCGAGTGAAGGCGAGACGACAAACACCGACGACCCAACTTCGACTCCTCTCCCGGTGTAGGACTCACAAGTGATGACGATGTCTACGACACTGCGGGTGGGCTCTGGCTACGAGCCGAACGTCTGGGAACCGGCGAAGGCCGCACATACTCGATTGAGTTCGCGGCCACCGACAAGTTCGTCGGCGAGTTGTGCACAGATTTCGCTCGACGAGTCAGAGGGTGCGAAGTAGACCTCGGAGTCTGCGGATGGTAGCCCGGCTGCCGAAGGAAGTGCGTGCGCTTCGACGCCGCGTGGTCCGCCTTGAGGCTCTCGAGAACCTGGGCCCCTTCATCGACTGGCGGCGATTGGTAGGGCTCGAGCTCTAGGAAAGGAAGCCATGCTGCAAGATGTGGCTTCCAGGATGACGCCGCCAAACAGGCTCCGTCAGAGGAACTCTACACGCCGCCTGTCGGGATACCGACGGAACACCGCTTGTGCGACGACGACTGGCCGGCGCCCGCTGATACCCCGCCAAGTCAAGAGGGGAGGGGGTTAGTTGGGCTACCTCGGAAACCGAAAGAACTTCCAAAGGGAAAGCGCTTCGAGCTCCTTAGCTTCATCTCCACCAAGGCGCGAGTCTAGTCTACCAACTGCCTCGTCGAGCTCGTTGCCCTGCAGCTCTTGGAAGCCGAGAAGAGCTCCGGTGTGGCTGTTCAGCTCGACGGCATGCGCTGCAGCGGCCTGGCCAGCGTAGAACCCAGCCTCGCACGCCGCGCGCTTCTCGCGGGGCTGTGATGCAATCACCTCCTCAGCCGCACGAAACATCGTCCGTATTCTGACCGCCGGATGACCATGGGTCTGTCGTCCCCCGGGCTCAATGCCATCAAGAGATGAGTAGAGCATCACCATCGCGAATGACCAGAGCATCCATAGCGAGTAGTCGTCGTATGGCTCCTGGTCCGGCATCTCATACGTGAGTGTCCGCCGGTCGACCAATCCCCGCGACGGGAATTGCAGTAGCATGACCGCTGCGTGCCTGTCAGCGAGCGCCTCGGCGGTCAGACTCACCCAAGACGGGTTCTCACCTACCTGCGCAATGCGTGAGCTCCCAAGTTTCGCCCCGTACTCGAGATGACCATCGAGGATGTGCGAGAGCTCATGCGAGAACATCGCATCGAGCGCGAAGTCAACCATCAGCCGGGCGGCATAGGTTCGCACTCTTCCTCTAACTGCCGGAGTGCTGTTCCAGAATGCGCCGAGCAACACGGCTTCAAGGTTGAAGGCGGAGCCCTGTTCCTCTCCTGGCTTCCCGATATCGGGGAGAACATCGGGAATGCTCATGAGATATGAGAAGGCGTTGGTGAACCTGACTAGGCTCCCAATGCTGAGGCCGATGAAATACTGGCCATACCCCCCGCGCATTGAGCAGCTATGTCGAGGGAGGTGACCGGTGAGAAGTGGATGCTCACGCCAGGACCGAAGTAGTGTCCGAGCTCTCGCAGCAGACTGTTGAAGCCTTCGTCCATTCGGCGGACATCTTCGCTGTAGGCGCCGCAATCCTCGGGACGCACTCGTCCCCCAAGGTCCAAGAAGTGGCGATTGAAGACCACCTGGTTGGCGACCTCGACGTTCCCGGGGTAGCCAATCGGCTGTGGCGCACTCCCCGCCCCGACTGACCGACGGCGCCTCGCGTAGTCATCGTGGCGGAAGTGTGGCACTTCCGCGAGCAGGCGGTCGAACTCAGCGGCCCGAACTTCACTCGAAGGCTCCCTGAGACTCCTCAACGTCTGGCGCATATATCCGAGGAACGCATGCGCGAACTCCGAGTAGGAGTACACAAGAACGCCCTCGCTCTCGAGCGACCTCCGCCTGGCTGTGGTGATTCGAGTGCCGTACACGAACGCGAACGTCTGGAACCTGGACTTGGCCCGTACATGTTGGATTTTGTGCAGCAGCGAGTTCGATGAGCGCTTTCGCTGCTGACATTCGACCAAGTACTCAGACCGCTCATGTGGAAGGTCAAGGACGACCGAGAAGTCTGGAACCACGATGTCGCCGCTTTGAAGCTCCAGCCGAGGTTGACGAGCAAACGAGAAATTCGAGGGGAACGCTGCTGCGAGCGATTCTACGAGCGCCTCGACGCGGGCTTCGAGGGCATAGCCGTCGGCTTGGCTCATCTCTTCTCCGACACCCACCAGAGCGTGTCTGCACCATACTGCACGGGACCCCGATTGGTGCCTAGCCGTATGTGCTCGGGTCGTCCGATTCTACGCTTGCCTCGCGTTGGGCGTTCTCTTCGTCCTGTGCTCGTTGCGCCGCGGCTTGACGGTCGCTGTCCCTCGCATAGGCCTCTTGCTGCGCTCGGCGCGCATCGTCTTCCGTCCAAGGACGGAGTGGGGGCGGAGGTCCACCGAATCGCACGGCAGCTGCGTCCCAGATGATTGCGGCGACGAACGGGAAGAAGATGATGCTGAGATACACCAGCCAGTAGCTAAGTGGCATCTCGGCGCGCATCCTTGAGAGCATGGCGGGAAGGAAGGTCCACGCCGCTGCGAGCGCCGCACCAACACAGACCGCGACCGCGGCCGGACGTGCTATGCGCGCCGCACCAACTCGAGCAGCGTCGAGGAGCAAGCGCAGACGGAACAGAATCGGCGTCGGCCCAGGGCCGCCGTCGGTGACCATTCGAAGGCCCCCCAACTGGGATAGCGCGCGATTGCGTCGGGCTCCCGCAAAGGGCGGGCCCTCCGTCAGGCGCACAATTGCACCCGGTTCAGATTGTACGCCTTGCGGCTCCTTCATAAAAGTGGTTATGATGTGTCAATTGCCACCCTCAAGAACGACCTGTGAGCGGAGAACTCGTACCCAAAGCCCAAGCCGGAGCCCCTAAGCCGGCCGCCTCGATGAAGGCCCTCCCCGTCCTGGTCCAGCGAGCGGGTGGTCGAGCCACCAAGCGCTTCATCGAGTTCTTCGCAGCCCAGTACCGGAACCGAAACACCCGCGAGGCCTACGCCCGGGCAGTGTCGGTTTTCTTCGATTGGTGTGAAGCCAGCGGAACTCAGGACCTAGGCGACATCGAACCGCTCACCGTTGCGGCCTACATCGAGCTCCTCGAGACCCAAGGTCTTCCGGCGAGCTTCCTTCTTCCCAGATGGAGCGGGCGCGGAAGGCCTCCGCTTGCAGACACGCCGTACTCGAAGCCCACGGTGAAGCAGCACCTGGCAGCGATTCGAAAGTGCTTCGATTGGCTCGTGACGGGTGGGATTCTCTCCATCAACCCCGCTGCTTCTGTCCAAGCACCCAAGTACCGAGTGACCAAGGGGCTCACACCGGTTCTCTCTGATGAGGAGGCAAGGCAGCTCTTTCGAGCGATTCCGCCTGACACTCCGGCCGGGGTTCGAGACAGAGCGCTAGTCGCTGTGATGCTACATAGCTTCGCTCGAATCGGTGCCGTCGTCTCAATGAACGTGGAGGACTACTTCTACGAGAACCACAAGCACTGGTTCCGTCTCCACGAGAAGAACTCAGTCTTTCATGCGGTACCGGCCCACCACACAGCGAGAGAGCTTCTCGAGAAGTACCTCGAGGTCGCTGGAATCGCTGACCAGAAGAAGACACCGCTCTTTAGAAGCGTGAGCAGGCGACGCGAGTTCACGGAAAGCGCCCTCACCCGAAACGATGCACTTCGGATGTGTAAGCGCCGAGCCCGAGACGCGGGGCTCGAGGTTGATATCTGCAATCACAGCTTCAGAGCCACTGGGATTACGAACTTCGTTCAAAACGGTGGCGATGTCGACGAAGCACAGAAGATTGCAGCGCACGCGGACAAACGAACGACTGCTCTCTACGTGAGGACCCAGGACGAAATCACGCTAGACGAGATAGAACGGATTCGGATACTGAGCGAGTAGCCTCCCCAGTCCGACGAGGAGCCTCGATGGGAACAGTCACAGATGACGAGACAGTACTCGCTACCTCGCTACAGGGCATGCTCACTCCGGAGACTGAGCTAGTCCTCATCGACGGGTTCGGCGGCTCAGGAAAGACGACTCTCTCAGAGAGCCTCGCTTCCGCCCTAGGTCTCCCCTTGGTGCATCTAGACAGTTCCTTCACCAAACACCAAGGCTCGTTCCTTCAACACCTGAACATCCAGTCTGTCAAAGCTGATTTGGCCCAGAAGTCGAGGGGCGGTGGGCCCGTTCTAGTAGAGGGCATCTGTGGTCTCGCAGCGCTCGAACTAGCTGAGAAGGCGCACGACCTCCTCATCCATGTTGCAAAGGAACAAGGAGGCGAGTGGGCGGATGAGGTCCATATTCCGCGGTCACTCTCAGACGAAGAGCTACTGGATTGCTACGGCCCCGAGATTCCGCCTGGCTCCTTGCCGCCGGGGCCACCTCGGCTCTTTCCAGGAAGCGTGAGCGTGACCACCGAGGTAGGCATCTACCATTTCGACTACAAGCCTCACAAGAGGTACGACCTGGGCTTTGGTCGAAAGGCGTAGATGGAGCTGTCCTCAGACGGGGCGAGAGCCCGCTGGGTGGCGGCAACGAGCTTGGCGACCACTGGCCTTATGTGTCAGATGTTCGCAAGGATTTGGAGGCTTGTGGTCGCCAAGCCGCGTAGGCCTCACTGAAGCGGTTTATTCCCCACCTAGGTATGAGCCAACACACCCGCAGCGTGGGTGGAGGGAGCGGGCCCGCGCTCTCTTTCATAGCCACTCTTATGAGCGGCCAACAAGAAGATGAAATCTGACCCGAGGGGATTGCTCGAGAGGATTCCGGAAAAGACACGCGCAAGCGGAGTTCATGTTGCGCGTGGGGTCACCCTAGAGCCACCGGTCGCCAAGACACGCCTCAGGCGAGTCGAACTTGGAGAGCTTGAACAACGGTCTGAACCGCCCCGGGTTCATCGGAGACTCGGTTAGTTGAGTCCGACCCCCGTGGTCGTCTCGTTCTGGTGCTGAAAGTACATCGTCTCGAACTCCGCCGGAGGCACGTTGCCGATGGGCTCGAGGATCCGGCGGTGGTTGAACCAGTCGACCCACTCGAGGGTCGCGAACTCCACCTCCTCGATGCTGCGCCACGGACCGTTCGGCCGGATCAACTCGGCCTTGTAGAGACCATTGATCGTCTCGGCCAAGGCGTTGTCGTACGAGTCGCCGACGCTCCCGACCGAGCGCTCGATGCCGGCCTGATCGAGCCGCTCCGTGTAGCGAATCGAGAGGAATTGCACGCCACGATCACTGTGATGGATGAGGCCCTCGATTCCCGTGCGCGCATGAAGCGCTTGCCCCAGCGCGTCGAGTGCCAGATCACTGCGTAGTGAGTTCGAGACCTGCCACCCGACGATCCGGCGCGAGAACACGTCCGTGATGAACGCGACATACGCGAAGCCTGCCCAGGTGCGCACGTAGGTCAGGTCGGCGACCCACAGCTGGTTCGGTCGCTCGGCCGTAAAGCTCCGCTTCACGAGATCCTCGGGCCGGTCGGCCAGGTCCGAGGGGATCGTCGTAATCGGCTTCTTCCCGCGCACGACGCCCCGCAGGCCCAGGCGCCGCATCAGGCGCTCCACCGTGCAACGTGCCACCTCGACGCCTTCGCGCTGAAGCTGCCGCCAGACCTTCCGCGCGCCATACACACCGAAGTTCTCCTTCCATACCCGTTCGATCTCGGGAGCGAGTTCCAGGTCGCGCTGTGCGCGGGCGGACAGCTTCGAGGGATCTCGCTGCTGCGCCTTGCGGGCGTGGTAGGTCGACGGGGCGATCTGCAACTGCTTGCAGACCGGCTCGACCCCGGCCTCCTCACGATGCTCGTCGATGAAGGCCACCATCACTTCGGTCGGCGGTCGAGCTCCGCCTGGGCGAAATACGCCGACGCCTTGCGGAGGATGTCGTTGGCCTGCCGCAGCTCTCGGACTTCCTTCTCGAGTTCCCGGATCCGCGCTTGGTCATCCGTCGAAAGCCCAGGGCGTTGACCCGAATCGACCTCCGCCTGCTGGACCCACTTGCGCAGCGTCTCGGCGGAGCATCCGATCTTCGACGAGATCGAGCAGACCGCCTCCCAGCGAGATCCGTACCGGCCCTCCTGCTCGAAGACCATCCGCACCGCTCGCTCCCTCACCTCAGGTGAGTACCTGTTCTGTCTTCCCATGACTCCATTCTCTCAAGAATTGGAGCCTCCGGGAAACCCGGGGCGGTTCAGTCTGTGGGTCACCTTCCCAAGGGATGTAGAGCTTGTCGCGCAGCAGTGGCAGCGCCTCAAGGACCTGGACGCGTTCGTTTTCGTCCCCGAGGAGGAGCGGGAGAATCTTGACCCCCCCTTCGGATGCTTCGAAGCCCAGTGCTGCCTGGAGTTCTCGTTGCGGCCAAGGCTTCGAAAGGAAGGAGGCCGAAAGCACGACAAGAACAAAGCGAGAGGTCCGCATGCCCTCATTGACTTGTTTGGTAAGCGAGTCGCCCCAGCGAACGTTCAGGCGGTCATACCAATAGGTGATTCCGGCGTCTTCAAGGGCCGAGCATAGAGGCTCAAGGACCTGTTCCTTGTCCTCACTTGCGTGGCAAAGGAACACGTCGCTCACGCCATCACGAGCGCCATCCGAAGATGAGCGGTCGCTGTAGGGAATACCGGTGGTGAGGTCGCTCATGACTTCGGCACTAAGAACCGGCGATTCCCCTTTGCCTTGGCGCTCTCGAATCCAATCGCTAAGTGCAACCGAGGACTCCCTGGTTGGGTGAAGACGCGCAGGCAGCAATGACTCCGCTGCTTCAACTAGTTCAAACATCCCACACCTAGAGCACTCGAACGAGTGGCTTCCTCCTTCCGTCGGCAGGGCGGGGGCAAGGAGTGCCTCGCTGCAGACGGGGCACGAGGCAAACTGCCTCCCCTCATTGGTCAGGTCGAAGAATGCGCCAGCATATTCCGACCCAAGCAGCCTGGGCAACCACCTACTCGGAGTCCACTGAATGAAGACCAGTCGGTGGTAGCTAAGCGCCTTGATGTCGCGAAGTATTGTGTGGCGCCAGGGGAGTTCGGGGTGGGAGAGAGATATTTCGTCCTCCTCCTTGTAGGGACGGAGGTCAAGGAAGTCCACGCGCGAGTCCGGTCGACGGATCAAGAACGGGTGTCTGTCCCCGTGCCGGTCGTGGCGGCGTTTGTCGGCTTCGACAACCGCAGCCAGCAGACGGAACTGCTCCAGGGTGACGGGGAAGGACGCCCTCATTTGAGTTGACCGTACCGCTTCTCCACAAGTCAAAGCGAGCGTCGTAGCCCACGCCCGGAGATGCTAGGAATTGACTGAGTGCACGACGTAACTAGTGGAAATGGCTGGGTTTCTCATCCTGCATCAGGCAGCGGCGACCAAGAACGATCGCTAATACTTGCGAATTATTAGTGTTCATGCGATACTGGGACCATGGCAGAACAAGACCTAGAGACCTGGTCCGTACCGGTGCCAAGCGATTTCGCTGCTGAGCTCAAGAACGCGATGCAAGCCGAGGGCTTCAACTCGAAGGCTGAGTTCACGCGCGCAGCGCTTCGCGAGAAACTCGAGCGCTCGGCCAGGCGCCGCCTCGAAACGGCGCTTCTAGAGGGCATCGGAAGCGGCGTCTCAAGCGAGTCAACCGAGGACTTCTTTGCGCGGCTTCGGCGAATCGCGCGCGGCGAGGAATCGTCGGACGGAGGGTCGTGAAACGACTCCCTGTCGTCCGAACGAACAGAGCAGACCGTGATGTGGCGGAGGCCGTCTCGTACCTGGCCGAGCAAGCGAGCCAAGAGGTGGCGCTTCGCTTTGTCGAGGAGCTCGAAGGGACCTTCGCCCTACTCTCTTCGGAGCCAGAGGTCGGGAGTATCTACCGCCCAAACAACCCCGAGCTTGGCGGCGTCCGCGCGTGGCGAGTTCACCGCTTCGAGCGCTACCTCATCTTCTATCGCGTACTAGACGAGGCGCTCGAAATAGAGCGCGTCCTCCACGGCTCGCGCGACATCTGGTCTCTTCTCGGTCTCGAGGAGTAGGCGATGCCCCGATTCTCTCGCGCGAACCACAAGCTCGACCACTGCTTAGCCTGTCGAAAACGGAGGAGCGAGTGCAGGCGCACCTTTCGAGTAGGCGAGGGAATCGTCTGCCAAGAGTGCGTCGAGCTCCTGCACGGGATGCTCGAAGAAGACAAGGCTCGGGCGCTTACGCTCGACCCGCCTCGGAGCTAGCGGAGAAGCAGGTAGACCTCGGCTCCCCTTCGCTTCTCGAACTCGGCTTCGACGAGGGCCGAGGCAAGGCGAAGAAGGGAACCCCCAGAATCCGGGCGGAAGGCGGGCCCCCTCATCCAGCGCGCGGACGCAGTCGGCCCAGCGCGAGCTGGTTTGACCAGGTCAATTCAGGAGCTTCGCCGAGCTCATGAACGGGGAGACGGCGTCGAGGTATTCGCGCATCGTCGGGTTCTGCGGAATTTTAGCGCCTGCTTCGACCGCGGCGGCTTCCGCTTGCGCGACCCAGTTCTCGGCATCCGCTGTGGGCGCGTAGTAGCCGTCTTTCGTCCGAACCAGGAGCCCCGCCCCTCAGGCATCGGCAAGGAGCTGGTCGAGCTCGGCATCGCTCGGGCTGGAACCAGTTTCGCTATCAGGCTTTTTCGTTTGCCCCCCTCGGGTCCGGCGGCCAAGAGCCGCTGCTCAAGGAGGTAGTCCTGAAGCCGAACTTCCACAGCGGGAAAGCGCAGCTCCGTGCGAGGGACCGAGAGCAACGCGCTAGTGGAGACAGCGGCGAAGGCCGAATGCGAGAGCGCCTGAGGCGAAGAGCAGCAACGTGGCCGGCTCGGGGACGGTGTTGAGGGTCAGGCTGAAATTGTCGTAGCCGCCCGTGATATCGAAGATGCCGCCAGAGTTGGCTGTGAAGAACCCCCACTCGATTGGCGAGCCGGATGCGGAGAAGTCGGGACCGCCCGGGGCCGTGTGACTAAAGAAGTGAGTCGCGTCGATAGGCTCACACGTGAACCCGATGTCGAGGTAGAACTGCAGACAGGGCGTCGGACTCCCCAACCCCACCACATTCTCAAAATGGATTCGCTCCCATACTCCCAACTGCCCGACGCTTCCGCCGTGGAGAAAGACGTGGCCGTCCTGGCGAAAGGCGAGCCCCGCGGCCTGGGTCTGGCCCGGAAGGGCCGCGAGGAGCGCCCCATCCATTCCGCCAGTCAGGTCCTGAATAGCACCCTGAGTTGAGGGGTCGTAGAGCATCCCATCGAGGGCATGGAAGACCCAGATGTTATCCCCGCCAGCGGTCGTGCTGAGGTTCACGCGCAGGTACGAATCGGGATTGCCGCCGGTCGGCAGCTGGTCGGCGACGAAACCCGAGAACGCCGTGGCGGTGATTACCTGGGAATCGACGTTTGCGAACTCGGTATCTGAGAACAGGATGGTGGCCGCAGACGCCGGCTGAGCGAGACCAAGGCATACAAGAGCAAGGGTGCAGAGGAATCGGCGCATCGGGCCCTCCACGGATGGGTGCTTCGGGCCACAGATAATATCTACCTTTTAGATATCTGCAAACGGCATCGAATCTCTGGGCGTCCGGAGACGCCCCGATGCCGAGCTCCCTTCACAGCAAGAGGTACCGAGTTCTTGTCGCTCGACTCCGCGAAGCGAGGATTGCTGCAGGGCTGACCCAAGAGCAGGTCGCAAAGAAAATGAGGCGACCCCAGAGCTGGATTTCTCGCTGTGAGAGCCGAAAGCGACGCATCGACCTAGTGGAGCTAGAAGACCTCGCGGACCTCTATGGGGTCCCGCTCGACTTCTTCAGGACCAGCCGGCGGCGGTAGAGCCCACGTCATAACTCACGCCGCCAGGGCCTCTGGCGCCTCTTCCGCAGGCGCTCGAAGAGCTCCTTCCGGAGCGCTTCGGCTAGAGCTCGCGCGTTTCCGGCTCCAGTAGCCCGGCGAGGGCGCTACTCGTCGAGCGGGACCTCTTGATAGAGATACTGGCCCTCGGGGCCTGCCGTCCGCTCGAGGCGGGTCCCTCTCTCCTTCATGGTTCGTTGGACGTCGCGCATCGCGCGGGCTTCAGCAAGTTCGTCCCGCCGCTCGTCCATAGCAACCCTGTTTCGAGCCACCCAGTCGAGGAGCTCCCGCCAGATCTGCTCGGGCGGTGCTTCGTCGGACCACTCCGGGCAGGAACGGCAAAGCATCGCATAGAAGAGCTCCCCAGGGTTGTCGCAACCGGCTTCATCCGCGAAATCGACGATCCACCTGGCAATGAAGTCTTCGTCTGGAAGTCCAAATGGCATGCCTTCCGAATCGCACGGAACCGGTTTGAAGTCAAAGCCCCTCGGCTCAAAGCCGAGAGCCCGGGCTTTCGGCGACAACCAACCCTCCCCACACCCCGAAGGCGGGGTCAAGAACTTATCGACGCGCAACGCGCGCCCGAAGGGGAATCGAGAAGTCCTTGATGCCGACGAAGTGGTGTGGTCCCTAGCCCTCTCGCTGCGCGTGGCGGGCCAGTACGCGCCGCTCCCACTGCTCGACCGCGGCGCGGAGCTTGAACGGTTCGAGCTCCTCGGGGAGCTTTCCTCCGCACTCCCACTCGTAGAGCATCCGCTTCACAACCTCGTAGACGGTTCGGCCAGTGTCTCGCGCACAACCAAGTGCGCCCTCCCAACGGGGGAACCCGTGGAGGAGCCAGGCGGCAAAGAGCGGCTCCCAATCGCGCATCATCTCGGCCTGGAGAAGGCCTGGGGTGTATGGGTCTGGTTCCCTGGGCATGCTCAATCGTTGCCCAAGACGCGCTCGCTAAGCAAGCGAAGAGTAAGGTGCGCCAGGTGGAGTTGACGCATGAGGATTGTCGTTACGCCGCCCCTCGAAGCCTGTCGGCCATCTTCTGGAAGATGAAGCCAACGGCATCGGGGATGCACCGAACGAGCGAGAGAAGGTCGTAGAAGGAGTAACTGTCCGTATCGTGATACTCGCCGTCCTTCTTGTACTGGACCTTGAAGGTGGTGTTGTAGAACGCCCCTTCGCTCCCGTGGTTCTCCCAGACCGCGACCTGGACTCTGCCGTGCCTCGCGTCGAACGCGGGCTTTCGTTTCTCCGTCATGTAGTAGTACCTCTCTGGCGAGACGTTCGTAGCGAACACCTCGCGCGGGTCATAGCCACGCTCCCGAAGAAGCCTGGCAAGTTTCCAATCCGGAATCGGCCCTTGCTCGCCAACGACGAGCACGAACCGACGTCAGGTCGGCCTCCCGTCGCGCGCTTCCACGCGCTCGAGAAACCGTTCGACTGTCAGTGTTTCATGGTGGAGGTCCACCACGTGTATCACCTCCTTTCTCTGCGCCGTTTCCACCTGGGCGTAGGTGTTATGGGCGGGGAGGCGCTAAAGGTGACGGCCAAAGAGGAGCGCTTGAACGGGCTCGCCAAAGCACTCAATCCGAACAGAAAACCCCGGGGCGGTCGAGACGAGGTCCCGAGAGAGGGACTCGAGCGTTTCCTCAAGCAACGCCCGCTCTTCCGCAGGAGCGTCTCGGTGCTCCAGGTGGGCGTCGACCGACCAGGTTTCGCTGTGCGCGTCGTAGCGAACGAAGAGGGTGGGCTTCTCACCGAGCGCCTCGCGCGCCTCTTCGGTGTAGTGCTCGAGGGTAGCCTCGAAACGCTTCGGAAGGTTCTCCCATTCGGGCACGTGGATGGTCGAAGCCTCGGGGGCCGGTGCGACGGTAGGGTGTTCGGAGCGGCGTTCGGTGGCCGACGCTTTTTCGGGGTCACGACGCTCGAGAAGGTCTCGAAGCGCTTCGAACGGGCGGTAGCGGTCTTCGTCTTCCATGTTGGGGGTCTCCTAGCGGATGATTCCGAAGTGGTTCTCGAAGTTCTGCTCATGGCCGAGCGCCTGGCTAACTTCCTTGCCGTTCGCGGAGAGGTCGAAATCCAAGTCCCCGTGCTTCGCAAGGAGCACCTCTCCATAGCTTCGAAGGCGGGCCTCGAGCCGCCCCTCAAGGTCTTCGGGCTCTTCAAGAGTCACCTTCACGGCGAGCGCCCCACCCGGCCGCTCGTAGACTGAAATCACGGGCGTTTCTCCGAGGTTCTCTCGGATGTTGGTCTCGATGTCGTGGGCGAGCTCTTTCACCTCCAGGAGCCGGCCGGAGGACTCGAGGAAGAAGCTCGTCTCGGCCCAGTGCTTGTGTTGATGGAGCTGGGCATCCTCCCTCCCTGCGAGGAGGAACTCGAACTCGAGCCGGTCGCCAGTGAGAAGTGTCAGATGCTCGTCGGCCTTTACGAGGACCTCACGAAGGGCCTCGGTATCCGCAACCCAGCGGGCGCTCTCGCGACCCTCGTAGACGCCTCGGGGGTTCACATCGACCGTCCACCGACCGTTATCTTCGGTGAGAAGAATCGCCGCCCTCCAGCCGAGCTCCTGTTCCGTGGTCTCTTCGACTGCGGTAAGGGCATGGCGCAGTTCTTCGGGCATCTCCCCGGGAAAGCTCGGTTCCGAGCCAAACCACCTCTCGAGGTAGGTATCGAGGAGTTTCGAGAGAAACGGAAGCCGGTCGCGTTCGGCTTGCATCGCGGGGTGCTCCTAGTAGAGGCAGGTTCGGGGAACGAACGTCTGGGCGTGGTCGCGGGCTGCTCGAAGGTCTCGGTCGAGCGTGCCGTTCCCGAAGAGCTCCGAATAGGCGCGCGTGGTGGCCTCGCTCGGCTTTTGGGCAAGCGCTTCGTTGAGTGTCTCCAAGCGTGTTTCGCCAAAGAACCCGGAACAGGTGGCTTTCGTGGAGCGGAGCCGTCGTCTAAGCGAGCGGGCTTGCTCCCGGTCGTGCCCCTTGACGATTGGAGCAAAGGGGAGCGGCACGGGCGCCTCTTTGGCTTGCGCCTCTTGCATGGCGCGCCGAATGGAGCGCCTGCGCGTTTCGGCGCGACGGTTTGCTTCCTCAAGCTCTCGCCATTCCTCTCGCTTCTTCTGGACGACCAGCGCCTCTTTCATCTTGTGGAGCTTCTCGAGGCAGATCGGGTCCCAGTGCCGTTCGCAGGAAGGCTCAATGCGGGCCCGGGCGTCCGATCGGGCCCGGGCAACCGCGTCTCGGAAGCCACGCCGGAAACGCGCCACCTTTTCTTGGTCGACCCCTTCGCCAATGGGAAGGAAAGGCGGAATGCCGACACCGCGCGCGATGTCACTGTCGGAAGGAATGGCGGAGAGCTCCAGACCGCCATAGCGGCGCTGCCCCTCGAGGTAACCGCCGCGATACCACTTGAGGAACGGGCCATCCGGGGCCCGCTGAACGTGAATGACATCGGGTCCGCTGGCACACGCGGTGACGAGCGCCAGAGCTAGGACGGCGACGACAGCACGTCGTTTCCGCGTCGCAGCTCCCAGGCGGCACGAGCGGTTTCGCCTTCGCATGTATCGCTCCCAGAGGCCTCGAGGGCTCGTTGGGTTTGGGCCCAGCTTCTGACGTACTTCGCCGGGTCCTGCTGGATTTCCACAGGGCAGTCGCCGCGCTCGGCGACCCGGGCGACAAAGGAGATGTTGAGATAAGGAGCCGCAACAGTCGGTGCCTCCTCCCGCGCGGCCTCACGGAACGCCTCCTCCTGCTCTGACGAGAGGAGTCCCCAGTACACGAACGGGCCTTCGCGATACTCAGTCACGACGTCTCTAGCCCGAACCTCCGTCGGGATGAGATACGAAAGCAGCGCTCCCCAGAGAGAGGCGTTCGAGAACGGCACCTCAACGCGCTCTGGGTAGCGGCCCATCTGGCGCGCGCAGGCCGCGATCGCCGCAAAGGCGGCCGTCTGGCCGCGCTTCGATGCATCGGGCATGCGGACAGTGAATCCGTGGGCGGAGACCGTGGCGGGCCGGTCATCACCTTGGAAGTCCACCTGCTCGTCCCCGCCTCCTGCCTCGGAGACGTACCGGGCGGCGCTGCCAGCGACGCGGTGCTCACTCCGGGCGGGACGTTTCGTGGTAGGTCTCTCCGGGGGCGCGGCAAAGCGGCGGACCAGGGCGAGCAGGCCAGCCACAAAGACGAATGACGCGACGAGCGCAGGAAGGTGCCAGAGCGGATTCAGTACCGAGAACTCCCCGGCAAAGAGCCGCGCCGCGTTCTCTCCCGGTCGAAGCGCGAGGAAGAGGTAGAGCGCGAGCCCGGAAAGCGACGCTGTCACCCAAAGGTGCGCGAAGAGCCAGTGAATCATGTCAGCTACTCCGTCGGAGGATTTCGTCGAGGATGTCCGGCTGCGTTGAGTGGCCTTCGCCGAAGAGCCGCCGCCGGTCTTCGTCGGTCCAGCCCCGCCACGGGTAGAGCCGCATGTCGAGGCGTTCTTCAACAGGTACGTCGGGAGGCATCGGTACGTCGTGCTCGTCGACCCAGTTGGCGTGGATGCGCGGAGCAAAGAGCAGCTCATCCCTGCGCACGAGGGCGACGAGGCCGTTGGTCGGGGAAGGCACGGGAATGCGAAGCGGAAGCGACGGGTCAACTAGCGGCTCGGAGTGTCGGTTCGTGGTACCGCCATGGTTCCACGTCTCGGACCAATTCCATTGGTCCACGTAGTAGCCGCCACCCGAGCTTCCACCTTCGTTCCACGAGAGGCCCTCCCGAACGTAGACCTGATTCCCGAACAGCCTGCTCACTTCCTGGGCGGTGTGTGCACAATCGAGGCGGGTTACGAGATGCCAGCGGTGGAGGCCAAGGAACGCCTCCGCTTTGTCGCGAGAGCCGAAGGCCACAGCCAGCGCCGGGAAATCCTGAGCGGCGCTCCAGACCGAGGTGTTGAGCTCTCGCCCTAGTGTCAGCAGGTCGTGGAGGGAGTCGAAGAACCCAGGGGGTGCCATCTGGAGCTCATCCACGAAAAAGAGACTCTTCGGGAAGTCGACGGTCGTTTCCGTGGTTGAAAGCCGCGCGTTCTTCGCGAACGTGAGCATCAATGAGGCGGCAATGTCCATGCTCCCCTTGGAGGCGTCCATCGAGCGGCCGAGCACTACGGCGCGCTGCTTCGTCTCACGCCCTGCCCAGGCACGGAGCGAGAAACGGCGCCCAGCCTGGTAGTGCACCTCGGCTGCCTGGGCGTAGCTCTTCAAGCGGTCCAAATTGCTCGCGACCGTGGCACGCAAGTCGTTCCACCGATCTACTCGCGAGTTCTTGTTCTGCGTGAGCCAGTTGTCCACGAAGGCGCGACCGAACTCGGTAGCCACCAGCACCTTGTTGAAGCTCTGCTGTTCGGTGGCGCAGATGACATCCCGAAGCGAGAACTTGCCCCCCGAGAGCTCCATCACACCGAGGAGAACGGCCTTGGTTCCTTCGATTCCACCCCGCTCGAAGAAGTCCGCGTGGTGCTTCACGTCCTCTCCGGGAACCGTCTGACTGACGGCGATAGCGACAGCCTCAGCGTCCGCCTCCGAGAGAACATCGGAGGCGAGGTCCCACGAACTTGCTCGCGCGTCCAGGGGGAAGAGCGTGACTATCTCATGGGCCGGAAGCAGAGAGTGGAGCCGAGCGTACGCACGCCTCTTAGGGTCGTAGAACATCGAGTACACACCCGGATGCGACGCGACACCCTTCGCGAGCGCCCACATCAACCTGGTCTTCCCACTGTCGGGCGCGCCGAGCAGGAGCCCGCCTCCCGCAATCAACGCACTCGGCGGCCAACGGAAACCCGCGATGTTCACCCGCGGCTGCGGAGGCGCGTCACGAGGCTCCGAGGCCCAGTAGCCTGCGAGGTCCCGCCAGAGCGCGGGAATCGAAGTGAAGTAGGAACCCGCGATGTACCACGAGCATTCCTCGAGGTCGCACGGCATGCGGGCTTCCTGCCACTGGATGTGGGGGCACTCAGGAAGCCGTCCCTTGTCTCCCTCCGGAAAGAAGAGCGCGCGCCTTTCGAGAATCCACGAGTGGAACATCCAAACGGCGGAAACCACGAGCGGGAAGACGAGAAGCACCGGAGCGCCCGCTGCGCTCGAGAGCGCAGCGCCTGTAGCGGCGAGGGAAGCACCGCGAGGAAGGCGTCGGGGAAGACTGAACCAGACGACGATTCCACAGAGCGCCACAACGAGGGACTCGAAGATGAAGCTATGGACGCCGGTGGTCGCGTGCTCTTCGAACACCTCAAAGAGCAACGAAAGAGGGATGGAGAGAGCAAAGAGAGCCAGAAACGAAAAAGCCCCACGCACCACCCAGCGAGCGGAATCCTCCACCCAGTAGCGGTGATGGCGAGCGGTCCGGATTTCGTCCTGGAGCACATTGATTCGGCGCGTGAGGCGTGCGGGCTCGGCCGTCGGGTTCTCGAGCCAGGAGAGAAGCTCCGCTTCCGGCCGACGGTGCCACCGGAGAAGCTCCGAAGCGAGCGCTTCGATGATGGGCTTTGCTTCCGCCGCGTCGACGAAGAAGCCCGAGAGCTTCGCATCCTGGAGCGCCGCGTACGGCTCAAGGGGAATCCCGGTCTGCTCCGGGGAGTCCTTCATGCGGACACCCACGCGCCCTTCCCAAGGGCGCTTGTAGATCCGCATTCCAGCGGCATCGAAGACCTCGCTCATCGGTTCTTCTCCAGGTCGAGCGCGTCTCGCTTCGGAAGGAGTGAGGGTCCCGGGGTCTTCTTCTCGCGCTCGGGTGTTCGCTCTAGCGACTCAAGGCGAACGGTTCTCTCGTCTCGGGCAAGGCCCGAAAACACGCTCTCGCGAAGCCTCGAGTCACCAAAGAGAAAAACCGATGCACCTCGCTCCGCCGCTTCTCGAAGGGTTGGAGCGAGGGTCTCCGGAAAGCACCGCTCAGCTCCGGAGACGAGCACCGCTACGCCCTGAAGGGGCCGCCTTGCAGAGCGCGATAGGTCGAGCGGCGCTCGGTCACGCTGCCAAGCGTTGAATCGCGCCTTTCGTGCGGTCATGCCCGGAAGACCCAGAAGGGCACCGATGCGGTCCTGGATGGCGTCGGTCCGCGGAGTGACGAAGGGAGCACCCTTCGGATGGAGCCAACTGGGCCGGGCTCGGTTCCACTCGAGCGCGGCCTTGGCGGCCGTCACCACCGGGACCTTGAGCTCACGGCGTAGCCGGTCGCGCTCCTTTCGCGTGGCGGTGATGACCACCACCTTGTTGCCCGAACGCTCGAGCGTCTCCTTTGCGGCCCGAAGCACCTGGTCACGCTCCTTGGAGGCCGGAGCATCGAGCGCCGCGAATCCCTTCTCTTCACGAAAGAGGCCAAGGACGGCTCGAGAAACCGCGGGGTCTTTGACGCCGCGAAGACCCCGCTCGAGCGCGCGGCAGTGAACAGGCTTTGCGTTCCGCTCGCGAAGCGCTTCGACGAATCGGGGAATCTCAAGCCGGGCCTTCTCGCGCTTCTTCCGGTCGAAGTAGAGCGTGGTTCCCTTGGGGGTCTCGGCGATGTATCGGCCCGAGGCGAGGAGCTGTCGGGTCCCGTAGAGAACCGCATCAGCGCCGAGCCGTGCAGGCGAACGCTTGGCCATCGTCTCGACGACGTCGCGCTCGGAAACGGGTGCCGAGCGCTTTGAAAGCTCGTCGACGGTTTCCGTCCTCGCGCGCTCGAGTCTCGAGGAGAGGGGCTCCACGTCACGGCCCTTTTCCATCGCCTGCTCGCGGAGCTTCTCAATCGAGTGGCCGAGATCCCGTACCTGGTCCTGCCACTTCTCGATGGCGTCACCGAGGGTGAGGCCCTTGGTCACGTCTTTCGGGGGTCGGTCGACCGACTGGGCGATGAACCGCTTTTCTGCGTAGCTCGTCTGGCCGCGCACTTCCGCGATTCGGTTCACATCCCGGCTTCGAGTCGAGAATTCATCCCGAATCTTGTCAAAGGCCGGGTTGCGCCAGCGGCCATCGTCAGAGCGAACAACCTCAAAGCCGAGCCGCTCCGCCAAGGCTGCGCACTCGGCAGAAAAGAGGGCTCGGGCGGCCGCGTGGTTTCGGTACATCTCGACAGCGTGAAGCGAGCCCGTGGAGCCATCTGGTCGAACAACGCTACCCATCGCCAGGAAGTGGAGTCCGATGAGCGGGTCTCCGGCGCGGGAAAAGACGTCGAACGTGGCGGCGAAGGCGACCGAAGCGGGAACGACCCGCATCTCGCCGTCAATCTGTTGGCGGCTCTGGGCGAACTGCCCGAGGTACCCCGCGAACTTGCGACCGGCCGCCCAGACCCCTTCAACGAGCTCGGGAGCCTTCTCTGGAGCAACCACGAGAATGGCCGAAAGGTCCTTTTCGGTATCGGCGTGGAAGTCGTGCGCGCTCTGGCGCCATCCGCGACCGTCAGAGACCTTCCCAGCGTTTTGCGCTAGCGGCGTGGTCCCGTCTCGCGGGTCGAATCCGTCTAGCCAACGGCCGAGCTCCAGGTGGCGGACCCCCTGGCCATGGAGCCCGTAGACCTTCGAAGCCTCCCCGAACCAGCCCGTCGTCAGTGGTTCGGTCCGCTCGAGAAGGGGAACTTCTTCCTTCTCGACGTCGGGGCCGAGCTGGTAGTCGACCTGCGGGTTTCGCTCCGGTTCTTCACCGAGCCAGTAGCTGGGGTTCTGCCGGCCGGAGGCGGAGATCTTCTGGGGCGGCACTACTTCCCCCGCCTCTTTCGACGAAGCGTCTCCATCACGAAGGGTTTCACCTTGGCCTTAGGCCAGGCAGGCGCAGGCTCAGTTGCAAGACGTTCCATCAAGGCCTCCGCGACGTCTGCCATCCCGGCCTGAAACCGTGCGAGGTCCCGGTCGCCCATCTCCACGACGCTGGAGAGACGTGCGAGCTCCTTCGCGACGGCTTCCAGAGCCTCGAGGACGACCAGGGGAGCCTCAGGTCCGGAAGGACCACCTTCGAGGGCTTCAGCCAGAAGCCTCGTAGCAAGAGAAGCGCGAGTCGTACCGAGCCTCTCCGCCTCCGCGCGAAGAGCCTGGTCGAGCCCCTCCGGGACAGTGACCGAGAAGCGAACAGCGCCACTCACCTCGAGCGCTCCAGAGCAGGTGCGCGGAAGCAGAGACCAGGCGAACAAAGGACGCAAGAGGCCGACGAACCGGAGACCGAACAACAAACCGGATGCAGCTCGCGCTGCGAAAGGGAATCACTGCCGAAACGCCGCCTAGCGCCCGCCCGAAGGGGTCTATTGTTGAGGTGATTCAGGTGAGCATCCGGACATGAATCGCGAGGAATCACCTCATCGGGGTTTGAGTCCATGTGGCGATGCTCGTCGTGGTGGTGCAGCACCAGGTCGTAGAGAAGCGCCACGGTGGCGAGCTCCGCGACGTTCGGCGCGCGGTGGGTTGGCGCTCGCGGGACCGGGTCGCCCGTAGACGTGGGCACAAGGACGCCTAGGCCAAGCACGGCGACCAAGGTGCGGAAGGTGAGCTTCGAGACGCGGGAGCCGACATCCACAGCTGTAGCCGCATCGTCTGCAGCACGAATGACCTCGCCTGCGCGACCGAACCGAAAGAGCTCTCGAAGGCGCTGCACTAGTGGTCCCCCCGCTCGCGGTGAAGCTCTTCAGCGATGAGGTCGGAGAGGATTCGTCCTGCATCTGAGAGATTCCGAGCGAGTTCGTTCCTTCCCTCTCGGGCAAGCTCAGCAGAAACGCGGTAGCTCGCGCTCCTTGCGGCACGGAGCCTCAGGAGGCGCACCCTCTCACGAGGCAGTGCTTCCGCGAGCGAGGTCTTCGGAGGCGAGTAGCGGCGATAGCGGTGGGTCATGACAGGGAATCCGGCCCGCCGGGGACCTCATGCTGGGGCTCGACGAGACCTCCACGAAAGCGCTTGGTGCGGCTGGGAACGAGAGACTGCGGGCTAGCGACCACCCGCTGGAGATTCATGAGCTCGTGCGGGGTCTCGTGGAGGTTCACTTCGAGGGTCGCGACGCGCGCTAGCAGCATCCCGGCGAGTTCCCCTTCCAGGTCGTCGTCTTGGGCGGTCACTCCGGTAGTTCCCATCTTTCGGGGTCGTCGGTTCCAGCGAGCAAACCGCGGCTCGCCGTCTCGAGACCCTCGGCCGTCTCGATTCGGAACTGCAGGTCACACACTCGATGAAGCAGCGCATTCGACTGGCGATACACCTCGTCGAGCTCGTGGCTCCAGTACTGCACTGCAGACGGAGCCAGAGGAGAGAGCTTCTCGAGGGTTTCGACGCTGCGGCGCAAGAGCAGACGGGTCGTGCGAAGTGTGTCTCGGGTGAGGTCAGACCTCACGCGGACGTCATTGAGCGGGTCCGGCAGTGGGAGCCGAAGGAGTTGGCGCTTGTCGGTGCGTGACTTGGGCATGGGTAGTCTCCTCGTGTCTGGGATGGGTCACTTCTTCGCGACGACGCTTACGAGCGCGCGGAGACGCCGTTCAAGGTCGTCGAATCGAGCATCAATGAGCGCGGCCAGCTCGCTGTTCGTGGGGTGATCGTCGAGCACGGCAGCAGCGCCGATCTCGAGCACCTGGCGAGCAGCAACAGCCACGGGCTTGTCTTCGTGGATGGCGACCTTCTCGATCACCTGAAGGGTTCGGGCGTCGACGCGGAGCGACAGCTGGACGCGACGGACGCGGCTCATCGAGCACCCCGCGGGCGGTCGACGGCACAGCAGACGTCCGGAAGCACGGGGTCGAACTCGCCGGAATCGAGCGACCAAGGCGGACCGACGGGGCCGTGGATAGTTGAACCGGACGGTCTAGTACTCGGGGGCTTGGGCAAGTCGAACACCGACGCCGGCATGGGTAGCCGGGCATCCTTGTGCTCGCCTCCGAAGTGCCCAAGCGCCGCGCTCGGTTTCCGGTCTGGCGGCCGAGCAGAAAAAATGCCTCAAGCGCGGAGGCTCGTCAAGCGGCGCCGCCGAAGCCTATGTGACGCCCGCTTGCCAGGCCCTGATGTGCTCGAGGATTCGGGCTGCAGTCTTGTCGAATGGAGGGTGAAACACCCGAGGGTTGTGGCGGGACACGAGCCAGGTCACCCGGCTGGCACTGTAGGCGGGAGCGTAGTTCCAAGGTTCCTGAATCAACCACTGCTTGGGCAGCAGCTCAGGATCGGGGCTGGTCCAAACGTTGACGCCCAGCTCCTTTCGAAGTCGCTTTCGAGAGCCGACCGACCGAATCGAAATCACGACATCCAGACCGTCGGGGAGGTCCTTCTCGAGCAGCGAGAGAATTCCACCTGCGTAGTCGATGGGGCGGGCGTTCGAATAGCTGACTGCGTGCTGGTCGCGGACGACGTCAGGGTAGTTGTGGGGCGCGGGCCCGGTTCCTGTCAGGCGAGTGACCGGAAGCCCGCCGAGAGGAAGGTCGCGGACGACACCAGACGTCCTCAGAGCTTCGTTGAGTCCAGGCACGGGGTGTTTTGTGAAGTTTCGCAGCTTCCAGAAGCCAGTCAGCCAGGACGCACGCGCGAGGATCGAGCCGCGGTGCTCGTTGTTCCCAGAAAGAACGCCCGCGACCTGCAGCGAGTGGTCTTCCCTTTCAACCATGAATCGAACTCGCTGGACCGCTGTCGTTTCGGCTACATGCGTTCCGAAGAAGCAGCGGCTCCGCGAGTTGTACATCACCGTCATTTGATCCGCGGGATTCGCGCTGAGGCGGTGCGCGGGAGGGCCTACCGGCCAGGGTCGTTCGAGCGCGGGAACCGGCTGTTCGATATCGAGCCTAATTCTTGGCTGCTTGAACGCACTTGCGGACATGTCAACGTCGGCGTGGAACGTGGCGAACGGGTACTGGCCAACCAAGAGAACCCTAGGCCGCGTCACGTCAGCGACTTGTACGAGCACGCCAGAATATTCGAGGCAAGCGGGCGGCTTGAAAAAGGCATTGCGAGCTAGTCGCAGCCCGCGCCAAGCGAGGCGCGCTACGAGTCGAGGTAGTGAGCCGCTGGTCTCAACGCCAGTCCTACCTCGGGCGACGATCACGGGGATATTTAGGCGTGTTTCGCCATCCAAGAGCTGCAATAGAAGCGTGTCGCGGAGCCCGACAGAAATGAGCTTGTGGGTGTACGAAAGCGTCCGAGTCTCACCCGGGACGAGCGACTCAAGGTACGGGGTAGGAATCCTGAGGGGCTCGGGAATGTGAAATCGCAGATCAGTCAAGGGGGAAACCAGGGCTAGGGGTGAACTAGTGTCGTGTCCCAGAGGTCCTGTGCGAATCCTACTTGCGTGAGGCCGCCCCTCGCCGTCAAGAGGCGGACTCAATAGGAAGCGAACGGCTGGGACACGACACTAGAACCTCTCCCCTAGCGGCGAAGAACCTTCTGGACCAGTAGGGTAGTTGCATCCGGATTGCCCTCCAAGTGGAGGTCTCCGGCCCGCAACGTCCCCTACTGGCGGTGCACCGCGTCCTAGGTTCTCGCAGCGCAGAGCGCGCGAAGGCCCCTGTTCGACGGAGACCAATCAACAGCAAGCTGCTGACCCCAAACCAGGCTCAAGGGTCCGTGTACTACGGGAAACCCCTAAATGCCCGCGACCGCAAACCCGTCTGGGCGCTTCGACTCAAGAACGAGGAGCACAGCAGGACGGATGACCCTTGTTGCACGTTCCGCGCGGTGGAGTCAAGTCGACGTAAACTGGACCGCGGCCTGGTGCGCACGCATCGGGTCATCGCGCACCGGCTCTCGGCCGTGCGGCACGCGATTGGCTTCCTCGTGCTGGCTGACGAAGGCATCGCCGACGGGGGCACGCATGACCAACTCCTGCAGCCGAGGGCGCATGCGCACCTAGTTACGGACGGGCGAGCATCTGACCGGGGGTCTAGGGCCCGGACGAACCGAACCTGGGCCTTGGTCTTGGACAGCGAGCCTCTCCCGAGAGGCGCCGCCCAGTGCCGTCCACAGACCTGGTGCCGTCGAAACGACCCTCCTGCGCCGCGCTATGCCGCGCTCTGCCACCCGTTAGGAGCTATCCCCGCGCTTCTTCTTGCGTCGGCCCCAGGCTTCGAACCTGGGGGTCGGGGGTTCGAATCCCTCCCGGCGTGCCATAGATTCCGCGGTCCATTCCGGGCACATGGTTTACAGATCATTCCGGGGACATGGTTGACACTTTCTGGGGCCCGAAGGGGTTCGGGGCGGGCTCGATCCGGCCCTCGTCCTGGTCGAAGAAGCCCAGATCGAAGTCCAGGAAGCTGACGAGCCAGACCTGGTCGTCGACCTCGCGGAGGCCCACGGTCTGGCCCGCGAAGACGGTGCTGAGATTGATCTTGCGGCGTCCGAGGCAGATCCGACCGCACTGGGTGACCCGGACGGATCGGTCGTGGAACGGGTACTCGGGCTCCCCGGGCGGCTCGTAGGCGCGCGGCGAAGGTGTATAGACGTCGCCGGGGTACGCCCCGTCCAGGGCCTGGTGCGGTCGCTCGTGATTGTAAACGCCTGTGAACCGGTCGAAGCGCTCCTGCTGCTGCAGGAAGTTGAACGACGCGGGCTTGGTGGCTTCTTTCTTGAGCGTGAGATGCATGCGTTCGTGCCGTCCGTTCTGCTGGGGGCAGCCCGGCTTGATGCGCTGGATCTGGATGCCGAGCTTGAGCCACCAGATCGAGAGCTTCGAGAGACCGAAGAGTGCGTTGGGCGACGCGAAGGGAACCCCGTTGTCGGTGCGGATCGCCGTCGGCAGCCCGAAGTCCTTGAAGGTCCTCTCGAAGACGGAGAAGGCGAAGTCCGACCGCGTCGACGAGAGACCCTCGCAGGCGAGTAGGTAGCGCGTTCGGTAGTCGGTGATCGTCAGCGGGTAGCAGTACTGCTTGCTGCCGAGCATGAACTCGCCCTTGAAGTCTGCGCACCACAGGCCGTTCGGAGCGTGGGCCGCCTTGAGCTCCGTGCCCTTGGCCTTGTGGCGTCTCCGCTTCCGCCGCTTGACCAGTCCGTTGCGATCCAGCACGGCATGCACCGTGCTCACCGCGGGCGGTTTGATCATCGGGAAGTCGCGGATCAGCTTGTCGCGGATCTTCGGAGCCCCCCAGGAGGGGTACTCCTTCTTGATCCCCAGGATCGCGCGTTCGACCTGGTACGGCAGCTGGTTGGCGTGGCGATAGGGCCGGCGGGAGCGGTCGTTCAGGCCCTCGAGGCCGCAGGTCTTGTAGCGCTCGTAGATCTTGTACCCGGTGACCCGGGAGATCCCGAACTCGCGGCAGAGCGGCGCCATCTTCTCGCCATCGAGGAGCCGGGCCACGAATCGGAGTCGTTCGCCCACCTTGCAACACTCCTTCCACGGCACCTTTGCTCCCCTCGCAGAGCGCCAGAAGTGTTACCTATGTGCCCGGAATCAAGTGTCACCCCTCTCTCGGGAGGCTCGCGGCACTCCGGCGACCCTGTCTTGGGAAGCACATCGGCGTTTGGCGGCCTGGAGTCCTACCGGGAAGATCCGCACCAGGCTATGGGTTCGTCGGTGGTAGTCGCGCTCACTCTCGACGTCATGCTCGAGGCCGAGCGCCGGATCGATGCCGCCGCCTGACGAGGACCAACGTCGGGGTCTACCTTCACCCCTTCGGTACCAGCAGCGGCTCCGCGTTGTCCAGGAACTCCTGACGCGGCGGGCCTCCCATCATCCCGATGATCATCTCGGCGTCGGCTCCGACGGGGTTGTGGACTGGAGTCTCGGTGGTGGCGCACTCGTAGATCTTGTCCGCGACCTCCTGCGGGTCGGCGGTGTCGCCGCCCTGCTGGCTGACGGAGGCCAGGAAGTGCTCACGCAGTCTCTTCGCGTGGTCGACGAGCTCCGGGGGGCCGGCAGCCGCGTCGTTGGAATGCGCGTTCGCGTTTAGGTCCGTGCTGACGTAGGCGCCCGGCGCGACGGTCTTCGCCCGAAGGCCGAACCCCTTCAACTCGAAGGCCAACGCTTCGGTCATCCCTTCTACCGCGTACTTGGTCCCGCAGTAGCTGGTCTCTAGGGGTAGACCCATCAGCCCGGCCATCGAAGTGATGTTGATGATGCACCCGTCCTTTCGCTTCCGCATGTGCGGAAGGACGGCGCGGCATACGTTCATGACGCCGAAGACGTTGGTCTCGTACATCTCTCGGGTCAGCTTGTCGGTCGACTGCTCGAGCAGCGCGTACCCACTGTGCGCGGCGTTGTTGACGACGACGTCGATGGCACCGAAACGCTCGAGACCTTCCTCAACGGCCTGCCGGATGCTCGCCTGGTCGGTCACGTCGAGTCGGGTGACGAGCACGCCGTCGAGCTGCGTGAGCTCGGTCTCGCGCTCTGGCGTTCGCATCGTGGCGATCACGTTCCAGCCCTTGGCTTGGAACGTCCGAGCGGTGAGCGCTCCGATTCCGCTCGAGCAACCGGTAATCAGTACCGTTTTATTGTCCATCGTGTGTTCTCCCATGGTGTTCGAAGTCGGGCCCGCATACGGCCCCCCAAGCGCGCTCCATGCCCGCCCCTTCAGTCGAGGTCGATCACCACCAGCGTTCCCGTCCAGGAGGGCGCGGTGGGGCGCAGTCTCTCGAAGACGGAGGTGCGCAGCTCCGGATCGTCCTCCACGGCCCGCATGTGGCCCTCGAGGGTCTCCCCGCGAACCAGAACTCGGCCGCGTCCGCCGTCACCGCGCAGTTCCCGCCACCACGGGAAGTCTGCCGCGGCGTACACGGTTCCACCGTCTCGTAGGTAGTTCACCGGGATCTCCTTGCCCGACGGCAAGGTCAGGGGCATCACCTTTGTCATTTCTCACGGGCATGACTCACCTTTTCTCACGGGCATGACCCAGGCCTGACCGCGGTTTTCTCACGAGCATGACCCACCCCAGATGGGGGGGGCTCAGGAGGAGGCCGGTCCCGTGGCCGACCCAGGCCATTCTGCGGCGCCAGAGGAGGCGCAGGCAGATGGCGTATCGCGAGGTCGGCATGTGGGAGATTCTGGAGGTGCTCCGCCGGGCGCACCGAGGCGAGAGCCAGGTGGCGATGGCGCGGGCCACGGGGCACACGCGCAAGACGATCCGGCGCTACGTGCAAGTCGCCGGGGAGCTGGGCTGGGTCGCCAGGGGGCCGAGGGAGCCGGATGAGGCCCTGGCCCAAGGGGTGGCGGCTCGGGTGCGGCCTGTGCCCACGCAGCGCGACGCGGGAGAGAGCGAGGCGCAGCTGGCGCCGCATGCCGACCGGATCCGAGCGTGGCTCCAGCCCGAGGCGGGTGGCCGAGGACTGCGGCTGACGAAGGTCTACGACCTGCTCGGGCGCGAGGGCGTGCGCGTCCCCTACAGCTCGCTCCACCGCTTCGCGGTCCGCCACTGCGGGTTCCAAGACCGGCGCCGGGTGACGGTGCGCATGGCGGCGGTGGCCCCCGGCGAGCTCGCCGAGGTCGACTTCGGCCGCCTCGGCATGGTCTGGGATCCGGAGACCGGGCGCCGCCGCACCGTTCATGCCCTGATCGTCACCCTCGTCCATAGCCGCCACCAGTACGTCCACGTGACCTACGGCCAGAAGCTCCCCGATCTGCTCGAGGGGCTCGAGGACGCCTGGGCGTTCTTCGGCGGGGTCCCGGTGCGCGTGGTGCTGGACAATCTGAAGGCGGCCGTCACGAAGGCCGACCGCTACGAGCCGATCTTCCAGCGCACCTTCGCCGAGTACGCCCACTACCGCGGCTTCGTCATCGATGCCGCCGTGCCTCGGCATCCCAAGGGCAAGCCCCACGTCGAGCGCCAGGTGCAGTACGTGCGCGAGCGCTTCTTCCGTGGCGAGCAGTGGCTGGGACGCGACCACGTGCAGCGCGAGGCCGCGCGCTGGTGCCTGGAGGTCGCCGGCCAGCGCACTCACGGGACGACGCGCAAGAGGCCCCTGGCCGTCTTCGAGAACACGGAGAAGCCGGCTCTGCAGCCCCTCGTGCGCCCGCGCTTCGATCCGCCCACCTGGGCCGAGGCGAAGGTCCACCCCGACCACCACGTCCAGTTCCAAAAGGCCTTCTACACCGTGCCCACCCGCCACGTGGGCAAGCGCGTCTGGGTTCGCGGCGACTCGAAGCTCATCCGCATGTACGTCGACGGCGAGTGCATCAAGACCCACGAGCGCGTGGACCCTGGCTGCCGCTCCACCGACTACCACGACTATCCGCCCGAGCGTGCCCCCTACGCCATGCGGGACCCGGAAGCGGCGATCCGCCAGGCGCGCGACCAGGGGCCTCACATTGGGCGCTTCGCCGAGAAGCTCCTGGCCGGCCCCTTCCCCTGGTCCAAGCTCCGCCAGGCCCAGAAGCTGCTTCGCCTCGGCCACAAGTACGGCCTGCCGCGCGTCGACGCCGGCTGCCGCAGGGCCCTCGCCTTCGACCTCATCAACACGAAGCGCCTCGAACGCATCGTGGCCGAAGGCATCCAGCCGCTCGGCGACCCCAGCACCCCCGGACAGCTCCTGCTCCTGCCGCCCCGTTTCCTGCGCCCGCAAGGGCACTTCACCCACCCCAACGACAACCCCGACAAGGAGACCACCCCCCATGACGACCGAGATCAACCCGTCCCTCAAGACCCTGCTCAAACGCCTGAAGCTCTCGGGCATGCTGGCCACGCTCCCCGATCGCGTGGCCTACACCCGGAAGACGAAGCTCCCTGAGCTCGACCTCCTGGAGCTCGTCCTTCAGGACGAAGTCGATCGCCGCGACCACAAGAACCTCGAGACGCGCCTTTCCCGCGCCGGCTTCGAGGAAGAGCAGACCCTCGAGGCCTTCGACTGGGATGCCCCCGTCACCTTCGATCGCGATCGCGTGAAGGACCTCTTCTCCCTCGGCTTCCTCGAGCGCCACGAGGACGTCATCCTGCTCGGCCCCGTGGGCGTGGGCAAGACCTTCCTGGCCTCCGCCCTGGGACACGCCGCCTGCCGGGCCGGGCACCACGTCCTCTTCCTCCGCGTCGACCGCATGTTCCACTGGCTCCACCAGTCGCGAGCCGACCTCTCGACCGAGAAGGTCTTCCGACGCCTCCTCGCCCCGGACCTCCTCGTCCTCGACGACTTCGGCCTCCGGCGCCTCTCCGCCGAGCAGTCGAGCGATCTCTACGAGGTCGTCCTCGAACGCCACCGCCGCGCTTCGACGATCGTCACCAGCAACCGCGCCATCGAGGAATGGATCCCCCTCTTCGACGACCCCATCCTGGCCCAGAGCGCCCTCGACCGCCTCGCCCACAACGCCTACCAGCTCGTCATCGAGGGCGAGAGCTACCGCAAGCAACAGCGCCCCGGCGAAATGCCGACCCACACCCCCGCCAATCCCCAGCGCCGAAGCCGCCGCCGAACCCGCGTCCGCTGACGCCAAACAAGGAGCGTGCTACCTCATCCACCGGCCCGGGACCCATGGGTCAACCCCGTGAGAATACCTGGGTCATGCCCGCGGGAATCGACAACCTTCCGGGCGCGCTCTCCGTCCGGGTCTTCGCGTAGCTCGCGGACCACGCCCGCGTTCCCGCACGCCGAGAGGAAGGAGGCGGCGCCGAGGAGAAGTCCCAGCGCGCTGGCGGCGAGCCACTTGTTGGTGCTTCTTGCCCGTTCCGTTCCGGCCGTCGGGTCGATGCCTGCCGAGTGACTCTTCATGGGCTTGTCCTCCTGTCCGTGAGTCCCATCCCCGCTCCGCTTCTCCGCAGCAGATGGACCCTCCGAGGGTAAAATAGGTGACCGATGGTTTTCCATTAGATGACCGGTGGTCTCTTGTCAATCCCCCGTCTAACCTTCCTGCATGACGAGTCCCAATGACGAAATCGAGGCCGTTCCGCACAGCCCGGACTGGCAGCGGGCCCGCCGCCCGGAACAGAAGAAGCAGCGGCGCGACGCCATCACGACTGCGGCCCGCTCGCTACTCGATGAGGCCGGCGTCGACGGAACGACGCTGTCGGAGATCGCCCGCCGAGCCGGGCTCTCCAAAGCCAACTGCTACCGATACTTCGAGACGCGGGAAGCAATCCTGTTGGAGCTCGCCATCGACGAGGCGCGCGTGTGGAGCGTGGCCCTTCGGGCAAGCCTCGCGCCGCTCTCGGGCTCGGGCGACGTAGTGGCCGTTGCGAACGCGCTCGCTCACACGACGGCGGATCATCCAAGGCTGTGCTCTCTGCTCAGCGCTCTGTCCTCGGTGCTCGAGCACAATGTCAGCGTGGGCGCCGTCGCCGACTTCAAGCGGACTTTCAACGGTCTGATCTTCGGAACGACGGACGCATTCCATTCCACCTTGCCGATGCTGGCCGTCGAACAGCTCGAGACGTTCCTGCGCCTGACGGGCCCGTTCATCGCGGGCATCTGGCCCAACGCAAACCCGCCTCCGGCCGTGGCGGAGGTCCTGGCGCGAGAGGAGTTCGCATCATGGAGCGTCCAGTTCGAGCCTACACTCGCAGCCCACACCCGCCTATTGCTGACCGGGCTCCTCGCCGAAGCGCGGAACGTACGCTGATCCTCTCGCCGTTCCTGGCTGATCGCTGGTGACTGCGCGGTACGCGCGGAGTTGCCACGAGCTTCCGCTCGAACCTCGCGGAGAACGACCAAGGACAGCTCTCGAGGCGCACACATCCGCTCGGAGCTGTTGGCCCGGTCCTTCCGATGCAGCCGCATTGCGGCGGGTCGCCGCGCGACGCACGACGCACGACGCACGAGCTGGTCACACGCATCGGCTGCCGCGTTGGATGCGAATATGTCCGAGCTTTCGGCAAAAGCGCAGCTCGAACCGCCGATACCTGACGAGTCGACCGCGGCACCGAGCGCGGCTGGTCGAGGCGACCCCCTTGGCAGTGCCACACGCATCGGGTGGACATGCAAGACTGTAGGCATGCATGAAGGTCAGCTCTTCATCTTCCTGCTCCAAGTGCTCCTGCTGCTAGGGATCGCTCGGGGCGCCGGCGAGATCCTGACCCGCTGGTCCCAGCCTGCGCTCGTCGGCGAGATTTTGGTCGGCGTCCTCCTCGGACCGACGATCCTCGGACGGGCGGCGCCCGAGCTGCAGGCCGCCATCTTCCCCGTCGATCCCGTCCAGCACGCGATGCTCGAGGCGCTCTCGTGGTTCGGCGTGCTGTTCCTGCTGCTCGAGACAGGACTCGAGATCGACGTGAGCGCGGCTTGGCGACAGCGGGGTCCCGCCTTGCGCATCGGCATCATCGGCGTGCTGGTGCCACTGGCCGTCGGCTTCGTGCTCACGCTCGCACTCCCGGCGAGCTACTTCCCCGACCCAGACCACCCGTACCCGTTCGCGCTCTTCCTTGGCACGACGATGGCGATCAGCGCGATGGTCATCATCGCGCGCGTCCTCCACGACCTCGACCTGGTGAAGAGCGACCTCGGACTCGTGACGCTGTGCGGCTACGCCGTCAACGACCTGCTCGCGTGGCTGATCTTCAGCATGGTGCTCGCCTATGCGACGAGCCAGACAACGGACCTCTGGGGAGTGGTCGGTCTGCTCGCGCTTACCGTCGCGTTCGTCGCACTGTGCCTCACGATCGGCTTGCGTCTCGTAGAAGGCGCGATCACATCGCTCGCCCGCCGCTACCCGAACCAGCCGGGCTTCGTGTTGAGCGCGGTCTGCTGTTTCGGTCTCCTGATCGGGACGATCACGGAGTGGATGGGTGTCACGGCGCTGCTCGGGTTCTTCCTCGCCGGCATCATGGCCGGGCAGACGCGCGCGCTCTCCGAGCGGACCCGCCAGATCATCTCGCAGATGGTCCACTCGATCTTCGTGCCGCTCTACTTCGCGAGCATCGGGCTCGGCCTCGACTTCTTGATGAACTTCGATGCGCTCATCGTCGCCTTCGTCACCATCGTGTCGATCGTCGCGAAGTTCGCGGGCGCGTGGCTTGGCGCGATCGGCTCGAACCTGTCGAGCGAGGACCGCATCTCCGTAGGCATCGCGTTCACGCCGAGCGGGGTTACTGGCATCGTCGTGGCCGGCGTCGCGCTCGACGCCGGCATCCTGACCGCGACGGTCTTTGTCGCGATCGTTGTCTCGACGATCGTCTCGTGCCTGCTCGTCGCGCCGTGGCTCGAGTGGTCGATTCGCCGACGCAAGGCCGTGAGCATCCTCGACTTTCTCCATCGACGCGCGGTCGTCCCGGACCTCCGAGGTGCGACACGCTGGGACGCGATCGACGAGCTCTGCGCGTCGGTCTCCGAGTTGGCGGGGATGCCGCCGCGCGAGCAGATCGTCGAAGCCGTTCGTGCGCGCGAGGAGGCCGCGGGGACGGCAGTCGGCCATGGCATCGCGATCCCCCACGCACGGATGACGAGCCTGCGCAGCCCCACGTTGGCCCTCGGCCGCTCGGAGGGCGGGGTCGAATGGGACGCCCCCGATGGAGAACCGGTGCGACTCGCGTTCCTGCTTCTCACGCCCGAGAGCGGGCACGGCCTGCAGCTGCAGATCCTCGCCGCGATCGCGGCCGCGATGGTCGACGAGCAGGCGCGCGCGAGCATCGCGACCGCGCCCGACGCCGCCGCGATCCTCCTCGCGTTTCGGGAGGCGCTTCGACGGCAGGACCTCGCGCAGGTCGCGACGTGAAGGCGATCGGCCGGACCAGGCTTCGAACCTGGGGGGCCTATATCGCGAGTACATAGATAGGAACCGATGAGCGAAATCCCGGAACGGATTGACTCAGGCCGATTTCGCTCGGGCCATCGAGATCAGCGTCCACACGCTGCGCAACTGGGAGCAGGGACGGCGGCGGCCCGAGGGGCCCGTGATTGCTCTGCTGCGAATCGCTGCGCGGCATCCCAGGATCATCCGCGAGAACCTGAAATCGGCAGCCTGACTCGCCCATGAGCTGCGGATTCAGCTCACGGGCGTTCGGGCGTAGTCCACGAAGATGGGCGAGGACCAGGCGCGCGGCTCGGCCGGTGACAAGCAGTCGTCCTCGTAGGGCGCGGAGGCGCCGCAGGGCTCGACACTCACGCAGTTCCCGTCCGCGTCGTAGGTGCAGCGCAGCGGGTTCGAGCCGTGGATCAGCTGGTCCTCGGCCTCGATCGCACGCACGTAGTAGATCGTGTCGCGACGCGCTTCCGCGAACCCCGGGTCGGCGAACTCGACCACGCAGCCGTTGCCGTCGGCCGGACAGGGCAGCACGCGCCAGGGATCCTCGACGAGCGGGTCGACCGGCTCGTCGGCCCGGGTCTGGGGCCGGATGCGCACGACCTCGATGCGGGTGATCGGCCGCCGCACGTCGCCCGGGTGGTCGCACTCGCCCAGGCAGACGCGCCGGGTGCGCTCCTCGCCCAGCGCGGCGATGGCCGAAGCGGGACAGCCCGGCTTCTGCTCGAAGGACCCGGCCGCGCGTACGCGGAAACGCGGCGGGTCGGAACGGCGCACCACCTGACCCATCGGCACCCGACGCTCGCCGTCGATCAAGTCGAACCACAACAGGATGCGGCGACCGCTGGTCGCGTAGACCTCCTTGCGCTGGAGCGCCTCCCAGATCGACTGGCGATCGCGACCTGTGGAGTGGGCGGCCACCAGGCCTCCGGTGGCCAGGTACGCCGAGGAGCGCTCCGTCTCGAAGAGCTGTAACGGGCTCATGCCCGCCGCGTCGAAAGGCACCGCCTCGGCGACCGGTTCGCCCTCCGCGTGCTGGCCGAACAGACCTCCACCAGGCGCGTCGATCCCCTCGACCCGGCCGCGGCCGTCGCTCATCTCCCCGCGACGCAGCTCCTTGTAGCCGGTGCCCGGTCGCGCGGTGTGGATGTCGCTCGAGCCGATGAATCCGAAGTCGAAGCGTTTGGGATCCTCGGGGTCAGTGAAATCGCGGACCGCCAGCATGTACTGGGCGCTCGACCGTGGTCGGAAGTTGAAGGCCGGCTGGAACATGTCCGGCGCCTGTCCGGCGTCGAGCCAGTCGGCGATCGGCTGGCCCGGAAGCGTCTTCCATCCGGCCTGGTGATGGTCGACGTACATCTGGCGCGCTTCTTCGGCCCGCCGCGCGCACTCCACGGCATCGATGCCCTGGGTCCTGCACGTCGCTTCGATCAACGCGCCAGCTCGCCAGCAGCTCGGCGTGTAGCCGTAGCTGGGCGCCGGGCAACTCTGGCTGCCGTCCGCCGCCACGTCGACCTCGCGCCACGGCGGCAGCTGCTCGGAGTTGCCGTGCCCGGAGTACAGCTCGAGCAGAGTCTGGCGCTTCGGGTCCTGGCCGGGCAGCTGCTTGCGCCAGTCCGAACCCGCGGGCGTATACATCCCCCAGGCCGTGCCGTGGGGGATCACGATCGACGGCACGCCCCAGTCGTCGAGCTTGGCGAAGAGCGTCTCGGGATCGGGGGCCGCCTCCAGGCAGTCGGCGGGAAGCTCACGAACCGGCACACCCTGGGGACAGCGCTCGGCGGAGAAGAACTCGGAGAAGAACCGCGCGGTGTCGTGCCCGCGTTCGCCGAGCACCATCGCCAAACCGGCGCGCTGCAGCACGCCCGGAAGCTGCAGGCTCCGGGTCGCGGGCGAGACTGCTCCGATGGGGCGCGTCGGCACCTGGCCGTCGTCGGTGTGCAGCAGCACCACGTTCTTGTGCCCGTAGTGGTTCTCGGGCGTGTTGCCGATGTGGCTCCACTCCCAGCCCAGGTAGGTCACCAGATCCGGGTCGGAGGCATCTCCCGCCACCGCATTGCACTGGCGCACGGCGTCCACGGTCTCCGACCAGAGGCGCGCGTGGAGGTTCTCGGCGTGATCGTTGATCGACCAGAAGTCCAGGTTGGAGCAGAAGCGCGCGAAGTCACAGGCATCGGCCGGCGGCAGACTGCCCGGGCCGCCCCCTGCCGGCTGGTTCATCATGAGGGCGTCGAAGCTGAACGTGGTGTGAACGTGGAAGTCGCCGAACAGGATCTGCTTGGAGGCGTCGGCGCTCAGGGCCGAGATCGCCCGTTGCTGCGCGGCGCGGGCCGCAGCGCGAACCTGTGGCGAGCGCTCCCTGACGACCGGCTCGCCGGCCGTCTCCGGCTCGCCGAACCATCCCATGCCCACCGCGTACACGCCGGCGCCGAGCAGCGCCAGCACCACCACCAGTCCCGAAGCGATCCGTGCCCACATCGTGGTACGCATGGCGTCACGAACCGCGAGAGAGCGCGAGCGGAACGGTCACGGCGCCTCGGCGTCCTCCGCGCGGTGCGCTGGCTCGAAGACGAAGCCCTCGTAGTCCTTGCTCGCGACTTCGGCGATGCGGTGGTAGTAGAGCATGCCCCCGAGGTACGCGGAGAAATAGCGGGGCTTGCCGGGGATGTTGGCGCCCGTCCACCAGGAGTCGGTGCGGGGAAAGAGCGTGGCGTTCGCGATCCCGGTGACCTCGTTGCCCCAGGCCTCTTCGCTGTCGGTCGTGGGCTCGACGGCCCCGACCCCTTGCTGGTGCAGATGGCGCATGAAGTCGCCGATCCAGTCGATCTGGCGCTCCGCGCCGAGCGGCATGTTGTAGAAGACGCCGGGCGACCCGGGACCGTGGATCATGAACAGGTTGGGAAAGCCGGCAATCGTGAGACCGAGGTAGTTGTGGAAGCGGTCCTGCCATCTCTCCTCCAGGCTCATCTCCCCGCGTCCCTTGGGGTTGAGACGCAGCATCGAGCCGCTGATGGCATCGAAGCCGGTCGCCAGCACGAGCATGTCGATGGGGTGCTCGCCCGTCCTGGTCACCACGCTGGTGGGCGTGAACCGCTCGATGGGGTCCTCGCGCAGGTCGACCAACGTCACGTTGTCGCGGTTGTAGGCCTCGAAGTAGCCGTCCTCCAGAATCGGCCGCTTGGTCATCACGAAGTGGTCGGGCATCAGCTTTTCGGCGATCTTGGGGTCGCGCACGATCCCGCGGATCTTGGCGCGCACGAAGTCGGCCAGCGTCTGGTTGGCTTCCTCGCTGGTCGCGATGTCGTTGTAGAGGTTCAGGAAGAACCCGAAGCCACCTCGCTGCCACAGCCTCTCGTACAGCGCCTCCCGCTGCTCGGGAGTGTCTTCGAGGGCGGAGCGCTCTGGGTTCGGATCGAAGGGGAAGCCCCCGGCGTTCGCGTGCATCTTCGCGCGGATGGCCGCGAAGTCCGCTCTCGCTTCCGCCATCTCCTCGGGTGTGAGAGGGCGGTTCCTTGCCGGGAAGGCGAACTGCGGCGTGCGCTGCAGGACGGTCACGTGCGCCGCCTCCTTGGCGATCTCGGGGATCGACTGGATCCCCGAGGAGCCGGTACCGATCACGGCGACGCGCTTGCCTTCGAAGGAGACCGGCTCGTGCGGCCACGTTCCGGTGTGGTAGCACTCGCCCGCGAAGTCGTGGATCCTCGGGATGTCGGGCATGTTCGCCGTCGAGAGCGCGCCCACCGCACAGATCAGGAACGGGGCAGTTGCGCGCACCCCGGTGTTGGTCTCCACCGTCCAGCGCTGTGCCTCTTCGTCGTAGCGGGCGTCCTGCACCCAGGTCTCGAACCGGATGTCGCGGCGGAGGTCGAACCGATCAGCAACGTGTTCGAGGTACGCCAGTACCGCGGACCACTCGGACTGGGTCTCTTCCCAGTCCCACTCCTTCATGAGCTCTTCCGAGAACGTGTAGCAGTAGAACGGGCTCCCCGGGCCATCGACCCGTGCTCCCGGGTAGCGGTTGTGCCACCAGGTGCCGCCGATGTCGCTGGCGCCGTCGTACACGCGGACCGAAAGGCCCATCTCGCGCAGGTGATGCAGGGCGTACATCCCGCTGACACCCGCTCCGATGACCACCACGTCGTAGTGCTCGATTCGCTCGCTCTTTCGCGGTGACTGGTTCGTGCTCGTCATTCCTTGCTCCTGCTTGACAGCGACTATAGCCGCGACCGGGTCGTTTCAGTAGCGCGCCGATCGTCTAGGACCCGGAGACGTCGTCGGCGACGGGGGTGGCGATGGAGGCGCCACTGCGCTTGTACCGCGCCTTGCGCTCGGCGCTCCACGGGTCGATTTCGTCCTTGAGTACGCCCGCGGCGAGCAGCGAGGTTGATGGCCCGCGCCTCATGGGGGAGACCGCACTCTTCGAGCATGATGGTGGCATTCCACCCGTTGGGGGTGGGAGACGCAGAGACCTGGATGGAGTCCATGGCACAGGCCTCTCGGGAGGCGGCTACTCGTCGGCATGCTAGCGCGGGTCCCGTGCAGTCGTTCCGAGATCGACGGGACCTGTGATGGGCATTGCGCGCCGCGACGAGGGACGCAGAATACGTCCATGCCCGACCGACCGTTGCGCGTGATCGGCCTCCCGATGTCGCCCTACTCGCTCAAAGTGCGCGCGTACCTGCGCTACAAGACGATCCCGTTCGAGTGGATCGACCGCAACCGGCGCAACGAGAAGCTGTTCCAACGGCATGCGCGCGTGCAGCTGATCCCGCTCGTTCTCTTCCCGAACGGCGAGGCGATGCAGGACTCGACGCCTATCATCGAACAGCTCGAAGAGGAGTACCCGGAGCCTTCGATCCATCCGAAAGCCCCGGCGCCGCGCTTCCTCTCGGCCCTGCTCGAGGAGTACGGAGACGAGTGGTGCAACAAGCTGATGTTCCAGTACCGCTGGGCCCGAGAGAGGACGCACGTTCGGCGGCGAAGCGGATCTCGGACCAGATGCTCCGCGGTTCGCCTCTCCGCCCGCTCCAACCGCTGCTGGTGCCGTTCATCCACCGACGGATGGTCCCGCGCATGGCCTTCGCCGGAGCCAACGAGACGAACGCGCCGCACCTTCAGGAGTCGTGGTTCCGAACGGTCGAGCTGCTCGACGCACACCTGGCGAACCGCGCGTATCTGTTCGGCGCCCGGCCCTCCTTCGGCGACTTCGGGATCTGGGGAAACCTGAACCAGGCCTACTCCGACCCGACTTGCGGACGGCACATCCGCGAGACGGCGCCGGCGCTCGAGCGATGGATCCTGCGCATGGACGATCCCGCTGCGGAAGGAGCGTTCGAGGAGCTCCATGCGCTGCTTCCGACACTCGGACCGCTCCTGGAAGAACAGGTCGCCGGGCGCTTCCTCCCCTGGAGCGTGGCGAACGAGAAGGCCCTCGCGGCGGGCGAAGACCGGACGCGCCTCGTCTTCGACGGGCAGCCCTACGAACAGAAGACCTTCAAGTACCACGCGTGGTCGCTCGACCAGCTGCGCCGGAAGCTCGAGCCGATGCGCGACGATCCGGCGTTGCGGAAGGTCCTGACGAAGACCGGCTGCGCGGAGTGGCTCTTCACCTGACCTTCGCCGGGCGCCGTCTGGCAGGACCCGGACTTCGCCGCCTCGCGCGACGCGGTGTACTACGCGCGCGTGCTCGAGAACCCGAGCTGCCGCTGGAGCTCGATCCAGTGCATGGCGATTCCGGAGGCGGAGCGGCCCGATGGCTGCGCGCACCCGCGCATCGACAAGACGATCCAGGAGCGCGCCTGGACCTCGCCGGTCTGGTATTCGCCGGACGCGTGATCCAACCCCATCCGCGCACGGGCGGGGAAGCGGTCATGCCGACCCGGACCGCCCGCCGCGTCCGTGGTCAGCCGGATTCCGCCGTCCGGGACCGGCAGGCCGAGAGCTGCGTCCGAAGGAGCCCCGCCTCGCGATGGTGGATGCCCGCCTGGTACCGGGAGTCGGCGAGCATAGCGAGCATGGGCCCCGGCTCCGCGACCACGTCGAGCAGCACGCCGGACACGAGACCGACGTGTCCACCGACCTCTTTCGCGGCCCGGGCGACCCGCGACTCGGAGGTCCTTCGGCTCTTCCGGCCCGACGCCGCCGGGCGGTCGGGCGAGACCCATGCGACGGTGGTGAACGATCTCCGCGAAGAGCGCCTCGAACGCGACGTCCGGTCGGCCACGCAGCTCTCCCCGGGGCCACGCCTCCGTCGGCCACGGCGTTCCGGGCGGCTGGGTCGGGAGCGGGAGGAGCGAGCGGTCGGGCATGGATGGAGAGTAGTGCGCCGAGCCAGCCAGTCGGCTAAGCGGCCTCCTCGACCTCGTCCGCGCGGAGGAGCCGAGGGGCCGACCAGGGACCGGACACGACCCTGATCTCCTGGTCCGTGGCGAAGAGCATCCTGCACGCGCTCGTGGGGATCCTGGTCCGAGAAGGACGGCTCGACGTGCATCGGCCCGCACCGGTTGGAGACCCCCGCTCCGCCATCACGACCGAGCACCTGCTGCACATGGTCGACGGCCTCGACTTCATCGAGGACTACATCGAGAGCGATGCGTCCAACGTCATCGATATGCTGTTCGGCTCCGGCAAGGCCGACGTGGCCGCCTATGCGGAAGCGCTCTCACCGGCGCATCTGCCGGGCCGGGTCTGGAGCTACTCGAGCGAGACCTCGAACATCGTGTCGGCCATCGAACGGGTCCGGGGTCTTCCACTGCTCGGGCTATCAGGGGCAGTTCATCGCGATCGATCCGTCTCGCGACGTCGTCCTCGTCCGCCTCGGACGCTCGGAGCCGGAGCAGCGCGGTGCGGTCTACCGCAGCCTCGATCGGATGCTTCGGGCCTTCCCCGTCCAGGGCGGCACGATCGGAACGGACCCGACCTAGTCCGAACGGGGGCGGAGTCGCGAGCTTCGCGTCACACTCCTGCGATGGCCTTCGGCAAGCAATCCGGCCCGCCCGCCACCCGGCAGCAGCTCGAAGAGCTCCTCGAGCTGCTCGAGCGAGCGGGCCACTCGGGCTTTCGCGACGCCCGCGGGCCGATGGGCTTCAGCCAGCGTCAGGCCGGCGGACGCTTCACGCGGGACGAGGCACAGGCCTTCATCGACCAGCTGATCGCCGAGGAGGACGCGAAGGTGGTCCCGCCGGCGCCAAAGCTCTCGATCGTGAGGCCGCCCGAGGTGGAGGCGACGCTGCGCGGGCTCTCGGACGCGGCTCTCGCCGACGAGCTGCGCCGGCGAGGCTGGACCGTCACCAAGGAGTAGGGGCGCAGCGCGGCCGGCAAGCCTCCCTCGGCGAGGCCCGGGGGCCGGAGCACTGGATCGTGGCACTCGCCGGACCCGTAACCTGCTCCTCCGGTGCGATTCGACCCCGCTCTAGGGCAGCGGGAGCCGCCGAGAGCGCCGGCGTCCGCCGCAGTCAAGCCTCTCCGGCAGGCAGCCGATAGGCAGCTTGCGGCGCGATCCCTGCGTCGGTCCGTTCCCCGCGAACACCCGGGAGGCCGAATGATCGCGCGTGCCTTGCTGCTCTTCGTCTTCTCCCTCTCGGGCGCGAGCGCCCTGATCTTCGAGACGCTCTGGTTCCACGGCGCGGGGATCGCCCTCGGCAACAGCGTCTGGGCGTCGAGCCTCGTGCTCGCGGCCTTCATGGCGGGGCTCGCCCTGGGCAACGCCCTGGCACTCCGGGGCGTGCAGCGCTGGCAGCGTCCGATCCGTCTGTACGCGCTGCTCGAGATCGCGATCGGGCTCATCGGGCTCGCACTCGTCTATGGGCTTCCGCTCCAGGCCCACGTCCTCGCCCCGTTCCTCGGCGGCATCGATTCCCCCCTGGCCCTGAACGTCGCGCGCTTCATCCTCGCTTTCGGTGCGCTCCTCGTTCCCTCGACGGCAATGGGACTGACCCTCCCCGTCCTGACGCGCGCCTTGAGCCGACGGGATTCGAATTTCGGCTCCGTGCTCGGCGCTCTGTACGGAGCCAACACGGCCGGCGCCGTCGTCGGGGCCGTGGGCGCGGAGGTGCTCCTGATCGGAGCGTTCGGAGTCCATGGGACAGCAGGGATCGCCGCCGGAATGAACCTCGTCGCCGCCGGACTCGCCTGGCGCCTGGATCGACGCGAAGATGCGACGGAGGCGCCCGACGCCCCTCCGGCCGACGCCTCCGTTCTCCAGCGGCCACGCATGCTCGTCGGTCTCGGTGCCGCAGCGCTCTCCGGCTTCCTGCTCCTCGCCCTCGAGGTGATCTGGTTTCGCTTCCTCTCCCTCTATGTCCTCTCGCGCTCCGAGTCCTTCGCGGTGATGATGGGCGTCGTCCTCGCGGGGATATCCGCCGGCGGGTGGTTGGCAGCGCACGCCCTGCGCCGGGGTCTCGACGCCGAACGCGCCGCGCCGCATGTCGCGCTGCTCGCCGGCGCCGCTTGCGTCGCCTGCTATGCGGCGGCGCCCCTCTACCTGGCGCCCTTCGCCGTGCGGCCCGCCCTCGGAATCGCGCCGGTCATCGCCGTCGCGCTGCCGCTGATGTTCCCGGTCTCGATGCTCTCGGGCCTGTTCTTCACCGTCGTCGGCGTCGTGGTGCGCCGCTCGCTGCACCAGGAGGGCCGCGCGGCGAGCGCGCTGACCCTGGCCAACACCCTCGGCGCCTCCGTGGGCCCGCTGGCTGCAGGCTTCGTGATGCTGCCGACCCTCGGAATCGAGCGTTCGATCTTCGTCATCGCCAGCCTCTACGCGGCGATCGGCCTCACCTGGGCGCTGTTCAGCGGGGCCCTGCGGCAGCCTCGTGCCCTTGTAGGGGTCGGCACGGCGGCCGTCGCACTGCTGGCCTTCCCCTGGGGCGCGATGCACGACGACCATCTTCCCAACGCAGCGAAGCGCTGGCTCTCCGACACGCCTCATCGCATCTTCGAGGTGCGGGAAGGCGTGCAGGAGACCGCGATCTACGTGAGGGGATTCGTGCTCGGCGAGGCGTACTCGACGCGGCTCGTGACCAATGCGCTCTCGATGTCGGGAAACGACGCCCGTTCGCGGCGCTACATGAAGCTCTTCAGCTACTGGCCGCTCGTCTTTCACGAGGACCCCAAGCGCGCGTTGCTCATCAGCTACGGCCTCGGCTCGACGGCGAAGTCACTCACCGATCAAGCGAGCTTCGAGGCGATCGATATCGTCGACATCTCGAGAGACATCTTCGAGATGAGCGAGCTCGTTTTCCCACCGGTCGCCCACCCGCTCCGCGATTCGCGGGTTCGTCGCCATGTCGAAGACGGCCGCTACTTCCTGCAGACGACCCACGAACGCTACGACGTGATCACCGGCGAACCTCCGCCGCCCGCGGCCTCGGGTGTCGTGAACCTCTACACGCGCGAGTACTTCGGGCTGGTTCGGGACCGTCTCGCCGACGGGGGCATCTTCACGTACTGGCTTCCGGTCCACTCGATCACCGAAGGGACGACGCGCTCGATCCTCCGCGCCTTCTGCGACGTGTTCCCGGACTGCTCACTGTGGCACGGAAGCGGCGAGGACCTGATGATGGTCGGAACGAACGGCCTGCGCGTGCCACCGGACGTCGCCCGCTTCACCGCGTTGTGGCGAGACGAAGGCCAGCGTGCGGAGCTGGAAGCTCTGGGCTTCGAGCGCCCCGAGCAGTGGGGCGCGCTCTTCGTCGGCGACGCGAACTACCTGCGTGAGATCACCCGCGAGGCGCTGCCGGCCCTCGACGCGTGGCCGAAACGGGTCGCTGGGCCCCGCTCCGTTCGGAAACGGCTCGAGCCGCTCCACCACAGCTTCGCCGACGCGACCGCCTCCCGGCGCCGCTTCGAGACGAGCGGATGGATCGGGACCATCTGGCCTCGGGAGATGCGCGACGCGTCGCTCGCCTACTTCGGGCCCCAGCAGATCATGAACGACGTCTACTTCGCGACGCGCTCGGAGGAGCGCTCTGCGATCCGCGACGCACACGACCTGCTGACCGGGACCTCGCTCCGGGCGCCGTTCCTGCTGCTGCTGCGCAGCGACGCCGACTTGCTGCGGCTGGCGCGGAAGGCCAGTGCAACCGGCCCGATGGGGCCGGGACCTGCCTACCACCTGGCCGTGGATGCCCTCGCCGACCGCGACTATCGCGCGGCGCTTCCCCTCCTGGAACGCGCCGAGGCCTCGGGCGAGCTTCGGGGGACCGCGCTGGCGCTACGCATCTTCACCCTGGCGATGCTGGATGAACGGGAAGCCGCCGAGCAGCTCGCGAACGCTCGCTACCAGGAGCTCGGGGTCGGCTCGAAGATCACGGACTACTGGGCGGGCCTCGACGAGCTCTTCGGCATCCGCCCCGCGGCGTTGCGTGACGACGCTCCGCTTGCGCGGAGGCCTTGAGGCCGTCGGTCACCGGGCCACGTCGGCCGGCGGCCCGGGCCTGCCTCGGGGTCCGGGCACCAGGCGGGATGCTTCGGCTCCACGGCCCGGGAGGCGGCGACGGCCCAGCGATCGGCCCGTACGAGGCCCTCGACTTCCGCGCCGAGCCGTACGACGATCCGGCTCCCCTGCGTTCGGCGGAGTCCCTCGATCCCCGCCGAGCCGGTGGCCCCCAGGCGAGGGAGTGACGGATGAGGATCACGAGAGCAGCTCTGCGGCATGGCATCCTCACGGGCGGGGCGGCATGGCTGATGCTCGCCCTGCTCCCCGGGTGCTCGAGCCCGCCCTGGACCGTCGCGGACGGCCCGGGCGCACTGCTGGGCGAGCTCACCCCCGAGCGCCTCGCCGCACGGGCGGGCGCGGCCAGGGATCCGGCCCTCCCGCTCGAGCGCATTGCCTTCGGGTCGTGCAGCCGTACCGATCTCCCCCAGCCGATGTGGGCGCCGATCGCGGACGCGCGTCCGGACCTCTGGGTCTGGCTGGGCGACAACGTGTATGCGGACACCGACGACATGCACGTCATGCGCCGCAGGTACGAAGAGGCGCTCTCGAACCCCGGCTACGCCTCGCTCCTGCGATCCATGCCGGTGATGGGCACCTGGGACGACCACGATTTTGGCAAGAACAACGCAGGCGCCGGCTACTCGCAGCGGGAGGCAAGCCAGAAGGAAATGCTCGACTTCCTGGGCGAGCCTCGGGACAGCCCACGCCGCGCGAGGGCCGGCGTGTACACGAGCGCCAGCTACGGGGAAGCACCCCACAAGACCAAGCTGATCCTCCTCGACGCGCGCTACCACCGGGAAGATCCGGGGCCGGGCTCGACGATCCTGGGCGAGGCGCAGTGGCGCTGGCTCGAGCGGGAGCTGACGCACAGCGACGCCCAGATCCACCTGATCGGCGGCGGCATCCAGTTCCTGGCGGTGGATCACCGCTTCGAGAAGTGGGCCGATTTCGCCGAGGAGCGAGCACGGCTCCTCGAGCTGATCGGCCGCTCCGGGGCGCCGGGCGTTTTGCTGCTGAGCGGCGACCGCCACATGTCCGAGATCATGCGCGTCGAGGATCCCGCCCTCGCCTACCCCCTCTGGGAGGTGACCTCCTCCGGGCTGACCCATTCGTGGAGCCGGAACCCGGGCGAGCCCAATCGGCACCGGGTCGGAGGGCTCGTGACCGTGCTGAGCTTCGGCCTGATCGCGATCGACTGGGAAACGCAGGCACTCCAGATCGAGCTTCGCGACGAGTCCGGCGCAGCCGTCGAGAGCCGGACGATCCCCTTGGCGGAGCTGCGAGCCGACGACAACGCAACGAGCGGAACCGGCCCCTAACGCAACGCCTAGCGAACCCCGGTGGGGGCGGGAGCGCCGGTCGCGATGATCCTTGCGGTGGAGAGGTAGAGGCTGCGAGAGACGAAGCTCGGGGTGCGGTCCGCGAGCTCCCGACAGAGCTCCGCCTTGAGGGCGCGGGCGGCGACGACGTCGGGGTCGTCGCCCGGGGCGAGGGCGAGGACGTCGACGACGTGGAGCGCCAGCTGGGTCTCGCCTTCGGCGGCCAGGGCACGGGCGCGATCCAGCACCGCCCCTCGATCCGCGATCGCGGAGAGCACCGCGGCACCGGCCGTATCGGGATGGGCCGGGTGGAGATGCGTCGGATTGCGATCCCACCAGCCGGTCTCGGCCCGGTAGATGTCCCGCACGATGTACTCGGGGCATCCGTAGAGCGGCGTCATCCACGGCTGGTCGAACAGGTCGGCGGGGTACTCCACGTCGTGGATGATCTCCTCGATGCCGAGCCCGCGGTTCAGACGCTCCACGACCTCCCTGCGCAGGTAGCGGAGCGCCTCGGCGGTCCGACGCAGGATGGCCTGGATCCGGGCGGGGTCCTCGAGCGGCGGCCCGAATTCCATGATCACGAGGCGCGGCTCGAGATCGGCCAGCCGCTCCAGGGTGTCGGCCCAGCGCACCGGATCCCGCAGGCTGCGAAGCGGCGTGCCGACGTTCGGGATGCTGGGCGTCACGGCCGCACCGCCGTAGAGGATGCGCTTCTCCGGGAGCCAGATCGCGACGGCGTCGTCGGTCTCCGACGGCGCCCACAGGACCTGCAGCCGGTTCTCGCCGGAGCCGAGCTCGAGCTCGTTCCGAAAGGTCTCGCCGGGCATGGGCAGCGGAAGCGGGCCCGGAACGCCGCCCCGCGGAACCCGGAACTGCAGCTCGACGAAGTAGCGCTGGAGCCCCTCGGTCTCGCGATAGCGCTGCCAGCGCCTCACCAGGTTCTCGTGGGCGATTCGCCGGGGCGGCGGGTCGCCGCGGAGGGCGGCGTCCTCGACCCAGACCGCGGCGGCGCTGTTGTAGCCCAGGTGCCCGTGGCTGTAGACGATGGCACACACCGGCGCATCGCTGATCTCGCGCAGCCGCGCGATCATCTCGCGGGCCTGAGCTTCGTGCTGCCCCGTGTCGACCTGGACGATGCCGTCGGGCGTCTCGACACTGAGCGCGTTGCCCATCCCTCCGACGACATGGATCCCCGATGAGAGGGTTCCGGTGAAGGACGGCGCCGCTACCGGGTTGCCCGCATCCGCGGCCGTTCGCGTTCGCTCGCGATCGTTCACTTCGCGTTCCTCCGAAGGTCGGGCACCGGGTTCGCAGGATCCATCAGTGCGTACTCGCGCTCGTTCCAGAACACCTTGCCCGTGGGCCCGTCGGGCGGCAGGGTCGCCAGCATCTGGGCTGTCGGGTAGACGGCCTCCGGCGATTGGAGCCGGGGAATGTCCCGACCCCAGATCCCCGTATTCGTGGGGCCGGGGATGAGCCCGTTCACGAGGACGTCGCTCTCGGCGCACTCGCGCGCCGCCGAGCGGGTCGCCGCCCAGACGGCCGCCTTCGCGGCGCTGTAGGCCGAATCGCCGGCGCATGGCGCATCCCGTAGATCGTCCCGAAGAGGTGGACCGCGATCATGCGCTCGAACTCACCCTCCCCGAGCTCGGCGACGTTCTTGCGCGAGCCGAAGCCCGCGTTGTTGAAGAGCGCATCGAGCCGGCCGGTCTCGCCATGGGCCCGCTCGATGAGCGCCTTCACCGCTTCGGGCGAGCTCACGTCGGTCTGCTTCGTGATGGCGCCCTCTTCCGCCAGAGCCGCGAGGCCCGGCTCGCGGATGTCGCAGGCGACGACCCGCGCCCCGTCGCGCAGGAAGCCGAAGGCGATGGCCCTTCCGATCCCGCTCCCCGCGCCGGTGACGACGACCGTCCTCCCGGCGATGTCTAGGGACCGATCGTTCAACGGGCACGAAAGGAACGGTGGAGCTGCTCTTCCGGCGGCGAGCTCCGGGCGACGTGCGCGGGTGTGAACTCCACCGGAATCGACATCGGGCAGCCTCTGGGTTCGGTTGGCGTCGCTCCGGGCTTTGTAGCAGAGACGCGGGCCGGGGACTCCTCGGGGCCGGCTTCTGCGGTACCGTGCTGGATCACCCGATCCGGAGCGCCATGATGGCCCAGACGAAGGAACACGAAATCGTATCGATCTACCCCTTCACCGAGGAGGAGGTCGACCAGCTGATGGACAACGCCGGCGAAGCGGTCCTGATGTGGGCCACCAAAGACGGCTGGCCGGTCGGCGTGACCCACGCCTTCTTCTGGAGGGACGGGAAGATCTGGCTGACCTTCGCCGCGCACCGCCACCGCACGGCCGCCATCAAGCGCGACAACCGCGTGTCGGTGAACGTCAGCAGCCAGAGCTACCCGGCCGGCGCCGACCCGGGGCTCCCCTCCGGCGCGATCACCTTCAAGGGAACCGCCGAGTTCTTCGACGACGACGCCACCAAGGAGTGGTTCTATCCGGCTCTCTCGAAGAAGGTCAGCCCGACGAACGAGGCCTTCGAGCAGTTCTTCAACCAGCTCCTCGATACCCCGCTGCGCACGATCATCGCCGTGACGCCGGTCAAGAGGATCATGTACAACGCCGGAACGGCGAATCGGCACATGCTCGGGACCGTCAGCGAAGACGAGCTGGGCGAGCGCCTCGAGAGCGACGCGGTGCGCATGAACGAGCTGCGCAAGAAGAAGGGCCTGGAGCCGGCCTAGCTACGGCCGCCGAAGAGCTTCCGCAGCCGGATCCCCGCCTTCATGAACGGGTAGACATAGGGCAGCGCCTTCAGGAGCTTCTCGATCTCCCAGTCGATCAGAGCCGCGTCGAGCCGCGAGTAGAACCGGTGGAAGAGCCTCTGGGCGCGCTCCGAGCTCTGGTCGATCGCGTCCATCGACATGGAGAACATCAGGAGCACGACGACCAGGTTCGTCTTGTAGTCGCGGAGGAACTTCCGGTAGCCGTATCCGCGAACGCCGTGCTCGACGAGCCGCCCGTGGTAGAGCCGGAGCAGCTCCGCCTCCGTCTTGCGGCGGTCTTCGATCGAGATGCTCTGCACCAGCCAGCGGACGACGTCGTAGACCGGATCCCCGACCCCGGCGAGCTGCCAGTCGATGATCGCGAAGCGCCCGCCTTCGGCCGTCGGCTCGATGACGTTGTCTGAGCGCAGATCGCCGTGGGTGAGCGTGAAGGGGAAGGGCGGAGCCGGATCGAGCTTGAAGAGCGGGCGCAGGAGCGGCATGAGCCGCTTCATCTCGGGGTAGGCGTTGAAGCGGCCGGTCGCCTCGGCCTCCCGCATGCTCGCGTCGAGCAGCGCGAGCCCGTCCTCCATGGGCACTTCCTTCATCACCCATCTCGCCCACGGGTAGCTCTGGAGGGCCTCGCTGTTCCACCACCGGGCGTGCAGCCGCGCGAACTGCTCGATGACTTCGCGGGACGTCTCCCGACGCGTGCCGACGACCTGATCACTCGGTGCACCCGGCGCCAGGTCCTCCAGCAGCAGCACGAAGCGGTAGCTCTCCTCCTCGAAGGCGCTGAAGTAGCAGGCGGGCACGGGCACGCCGGCCTCGACGCCGATGTCGCGGTAGAAGCCCACCTCCCGCCCGTAGGCGTTCTGGTCCCTCGCCATCTGCCGGGTCTCGGGCTGGGTCGCCGCGAACTTGGCGATCACGGTCCGGGGAGCCGCTGCGCAGCCGCCCGTGTGGTGCAGGGTGAGCCGGGCGACCTGGCCCATGAAGCCTTCCCCGACCCCGATGATCTCGTGGGAGAAGCTCTCGATCCGTGCGCCGTCGAGCACGTCGGCCATGGCGTGCTCGAGCCAATCGGTCGTGAGCTCTTCCGCCCGGAAGGGCAGGCGCTCAGCCGCGTCGTCGTGCGGGGTCAATCTTCAGGTCCTCGGGCAGGTGGTCGTGGAAGTTCAGCGCCCTGAGCTCCGGGCTCGAGCATCCCTCCCGGAAGGCGAGCTCGGTGACGGCCGAGTTGTGCATGATGTACTGCGGGCCGAAGGCCGGACGAGTGCCCAGCAGGCGCGCGATCAGGTGCGCGATGGCCGCACCGTGGCTGACCAGGATGACGTTCTCGTCCGCGTGCCGGGCGCGGATCTCCTGCACGGCGCCGGCCATGCGCCGGCCGAGCTGGTTGGGCGACTCGCCGTTGTGGCCCAGGAAGTCGTCGTCGCGGATCGAGTGCTTGGCGTAGCCGAAGGCATCCAGCTCCCGGTAGGTCACCCCCTCCCAGTCGCCCAGGAAGCCCTCCACCAGCGCATCGTGCACATCGAAGGCGACATCCAGCGCCCGCGCGATGTGCAGACCGGTATCTCGGGCTCGGCTGAGCGGGCTGGCGAAGACCCGGTGGTAGCCCGGGGGCCAGCCCCGCAGCAGCCCGGCCGTGAGCTCCGCCTGGCGGATCCCTCGTTCGTTCAGCGGCGATTCCGACTGGCCGTGGGCGATCTGCGCCTGATTGCCCACGGTCTCACCGTGTCGGACGAGCAGGAGGTGGGTCGTCGACATGCGGTGGCATGGTTCCACCGGGCCCGGAAGCTGTCGAGGTCTGCCCGCGAGACGGCGCCGGCGCGTTGCGATAGGGTGGGATCCCCTTCGTCGACGCGAGGACCCGGAGGCAGATGGGCATGACCCGCACGCGATGGATCTGGCTCGTCCTGGCCGCGCTCTACGCGATCTTCTTCGGCTGGTACACCTCCTTCGGAGGGCCACTGACCGACGCGGAGATCGCGCAATACCTGGAGCTGTTCGAGAGCCGGGAGCCGGTGCCGCCGCCGGAGGCCGTCGCCCGGTTGCGCCGCTTCATGGAGGAGGACACCGGCGACGACTTCGTGATGGTCAACGTCATCGACATGTACGACACGCCACTCCAGATCGAGGGCGTCGAGCCGGGCGAGACCAGCGATGAGGTGCTCGGAAGGTACATGGCGTACATGACCCCGGCGCTCTTCGCGCGGGCCTGTCACCCTGTCCTCTTCGGCCAGGCCGCGAACACGGCCATGGACCTCATGAACGCCGAGGGGATGGAGGAATGGGACCAGGGTGCGGGCATGCGCTACCGCAGCCGGCGGGATCTGCTCGAGATCGCGACCAACCCGGCCTTCGCCGGCTCCCACGAGTTCAAGATCGCGGCCATGCGCAAGACCATCGCCTTCCCCATCGACCCCTGGTTCCAGCTCGGGGATCCGCGCCTGGTGCTGGCTCTGCTCCTCGCGTGCATCGGCTCGCTGCTGGGGTGGCGCGAAGCCCTGCGGCGAGCCGCCGGAAGCTGAGCCCAGCCGGGTCAGTCGTAGCGGCGCAGAGCCCTCCAGATCTCGTCGATCGGCGCCGTGGGCTCGCGCGCGATGTAGATCGCCTGTCCGTTGCGCGCGGGCAGGCACAAGCCGCAATCGAGCTCACCGACGCGCTCGAGCTGCGCCCAGTGGGGCCGCCAGAGCTCGACCGGACCGCCAACGATCACCATCACCGAGCCATCCTCGCTGCCCGGGCCCCAGTGCCAGTAGCTGTTGTGGGGGCTCGCGGGGATCGGCAGTCCGTGCCGACCCCAGGAGCTCGATCGCGCCGGTCTCGCTGTAGCTCAAGCCGATGATCCCGGCCTTGGGGCGTTCCTCCGCCGGCAGCGTCTCGTAGACGCCGGCAACCGAATCGACGATTCCCGGCCAGCCCACCATGTCCGCGAAGTGAGGGTCGATGCTCCCCGTCTCGCGGTTCTCCGCCCGGGGCGCTCCGATGCCGACCTCACGGCTGAACTCCACGAGATCCGGTAGTGAGAGGAGCGGGAGGGTGAGTGGGCGGTCGGCAGCCCGGCCTTGCCTCTCCGGTCCGACCACCGTTCGAGCCCCATCGCACCGGCTGCGACCAGCGGGGGCTGCGCCAGGGCCAGGTAGTTCGGCCGGCCCAGTCGAGACGGCTCGCGCAGGCGAGGTAGTACAGCTCGTCGCCGAAGTAGCCGTAGCCGCGGGCACTGGTTGCGAGATGGAGGCACAGCTTCGCGAGGGCCAGGAGCCAGATGGCCCCGCTGATGCCGAGCACGGGCTGCACGGTGTCGAGGGTAGCGCCGTCGTCGGAGCGACTCGGCGAAGCGCCGCGCTCGAAAGCCCGGTAATCTCCGGGACCCAGATTCGAGGAGATCCCCGGCCATGGATCCGGACCACAAGAAGACCGCTCTGCGCATGATCCCCTACGGCCTCTACGTGCTCACCGCGGAGACAGAGGACGGGAGGGTGTCCGCCGCCACGGTGAACTGGGTGACCCAGGCCTCCTTCGAGCCGCCGCTCGTGGCCGTCGGCGTGAAGGCGGACTCAGCGGGGCACGAGATCATCAAGGAGTCGGGCACCTTCGCCCTGAGCGTGCTCGGCAAGGGCCACCAGGATCAGGCCTTCGCCTTCTTCAAGCCCGCCGAGCGCGAGGGCGACCAGATCGCCGGGCACACCTTCCGCCAGGGCGGGAACGGCGCGCCGATCCTGGACGCGGCGCCGGCCCACGTCGAATGCCGGCTGGTGGAGACCGTCGAGAAGGGCGACCACTCGATCTTCGTCGGCGAGGTCACGGGAGCCGGCGTCCGGGGCGAGATCACCGGGCGCCCCGACGAAGCCACCCTCATCCTGAAGGAGCTTGGCGAGAAGACCTTCTACGGCGGCTGATCGGAACCCGGTGTCGCTCGCCGTGATACGGTGGCCTGGGAAGGAGGACGGATGAAGGTCTTCAAGCGGATCGCCATCGCGCTCGTGGTCTACGTCGGACTCGTCGCGGCCTTCGAGTCGCTGATCGGGGTCCTCCAGCCCGCCGGGGAGTCCACCCTCGTCCTCACCACGGTGGACGCGGACGGCACCACCCACGACCGGGTGCTGGCCCAGCTCGAGAGCGATGGCAAGCTCTACGTCGCGGCCAACCACTGGCCCCGGGCCTGGTACCACCGCGCCCTCGAGAACCCGGAGGTCCAGGCGACGGTCGCCGGCGAGACGGGCGACTACCGGGCCGTGCCGGTGAGCGACGCGGAGCACGATCAGGTCGACGGCAAGCGCAGCCTCGGGCTGGTGTTCCGGATCCTGACCGGCTTCCCGCCCCGCTACTTCCTGCGCCTCGATCCTCGTTAGAGGGCGAATCCGCGGGCGATCAGCCCGCCTTCACGAACTTCGCGACCACCCGCGCGAGCTCGTCGCCCCGGCCCTCCTGCAGGAAATGGCCGCCTCCCCGGATCGTCACGTGCTCCTGGCCGCTGGCGCCGGGGATGCGCGCGCGCAGAATCGCGTCGGCGCCACGGGTGACCGGGTCGTTGTCGCTGAACGCACAGAGGAGAGGCTTCTCCCACTTCGAGAGCACCTCCCAGGCCGCGCGGTTGGCCGGGATCGAAGGATCGTCCGGGAGGGTCGGCACCTGACTCGGCATGGCCCGCGGCCCCATCTTGAAGCTCGGGTCCGGGAAGGGTGCGTCGTAGGCGGCGATCTCACCGGGCGAGAGCTGGCGGTCGCCGCCGGCGCCCGCCATGACCATGGCGATCGGGAGGTCCTCGGTCTCCCAGCACCACTTCTGCCAGTGGCCGAAGGTGAGCTCGGGCCGCTCCGGGTCAGGGTTCGAGATGGCCGCCATCATCTCGGGCATGGTGGGCGTCGGTGCGTCGCTACGGAAGGCGTGATAGGCGTCGATCCGCGCCTGGGGGATGTCCTGGGGAAGCGGCAGGCCCGTGTTGGCCACGACGACCCGATCGAAGCGCTCCGGGTTCTCGGCGACCATCCGCAGGCCGATGAGCCCGCCCCAATCCTGGCCGACGAAGGTGAGGCCGCGCAGGTCGTTCCGGACCAGCCAGGCGGTGAGCCAATCGACCTGACGCTGGTAGCTGTAGTCCTCGCGAGCCGCCGGCTTGTCCGAGCGGCCGAAGCCGACCAGGTCCGGCGCCACGACCCGCAGGCCGGCGCCGACCAGCACCGGGATCATGTGGCGGTAGAGGTAGCTCCAGGACGGCTGCCCGTGCATGCACAAGACGGTCGGGGCGCCGGCGGGGCCCTCGTCCACGTGGTGGATCCGGAGGGAGCCGCCCTCACCGTCGGGGACGTCGGTGTAGCGGGGGGCAAAGGGGTAGCCGGGGAGATCGGCGAAGCGTTCGTCGGGAGTGCGGAGGATCTTCACGCGCGGGATGTTACTTCGCGTCGGGGTCGCGCGCTCAGGTGGTTGCGTCCACCCGCTCGAGAAGCTCGGCGTACTTCAGCAGGTGGTCGACCCCGAGGAAGCGCTCCCGGACACGCTCCCTCGCGGCGGCTCCCATGGCCTCCATCCGCTCCGGCTCACACAGGAGCGTGCAGAGGGTATCGGCAAAGGCGTCGGAATCGGTCGGGTCCTTCACCAGCAGCCCGTTCACGCCGTCATCGATCTGGTCCTGGATCCCGCCGACGGCACTGGCCACCACCGGCTTGCCCTTCCACATCGCCTCGGTGACGGTGAGCCCGAAGCCCTCCTTCAGGCTCTTCTGGACGACCACGGCGGCATGGGATTGGAGCGCGTTGACGATCGCCGCGTTCTCCTGGATGTCGTGCACGGGAAGGCTCGCCAGGTGGACGCGGTTGCGGACGGCGTGGGGCAGGGAGCGCCAACCTTCCACCACCCGATCGAACACCTGGGCGCCCTCCGGATCGTCGGCGACGGCGGAGACGTTCGGTCCCGCCAGCACGAGCTCGGGCTGCGCGGGGCACTTGCTGTCGTAGAGCCGCGCGAAGCCCTCCATCACACCGGCCATGTCCTTCAGCGGATCCCAACGGGAGACCTGCACCACGAGCGGCGTCTCCCCGGCGGGGGGGCGGCCGAGCCGCACGATGTCGGCGCGTCGCTCGACCCGGCCGGGCGTCCCGTCGTCGCGCACGAAGCCGTGATCGGCGTTCGCGGGCGCAGGCCCCTCCACCAGGCCCGTGTGGACCAGGATCGTCCGGATCGCCGTCTCCGCGAGCTCCTGGTTCTTGGCGGAGAAGGCGTCGATGCTCGGCGTGATGATGGTCGACTTGCCGTGATCGCAGATGGCGGGCACGTAGCTCTCGCGCGAGAACACGTAGTGCGGAATGGCGTCCAGGTAGGGCCGCAAGAACTCCCACCCCTGGTCCGCCTCCTCGCTCGGCCCGTCGAGGCCGATGTGGCAGCGCCAGACGACCCGCGCTCCGGCCTGGATCAGGCTGGCGGCGAGCCCGGCGGTCTGCGGATCGTGGAGGATGACGATGTCCTTCGGCCGGACCACCGAGGCCAGCTCGAGGGCATTGTCCCGGAGGGTCGCCTCGTAGATATCGCGCGCGCTCTCGTCGAGGGGGCTGCCATCGCCTGCCGAACCGTGGAGCGAGTGATGCAGCCGCTTCGTCACCCGGAAGAACGCCTCGTTTCCGGTGATCACCACCCAGCGGCTGTCGATGCCGACACTCCGGGTGTAGCCGAGCAGGGATTGCAGCATCTCGGCGACGCCGCCCCCCACAGCGGTGGAGTTCACGTTCCAGACCACGCGCTTGGAGAGCCGCTCGCGCGCCCGCCCGGCGGCCTCGAGCGCGGCGCGGAAGTCCTTCTCCGGGATCACCTTCTGGAATCGCTCGAGCGGCTGGATCCCGACTCTCACCTCGTGGATCTGCGTCGCCACGCCTGCCTCCATCCCCATCGCTGCAAGAGTACCGACCCAGGCGCGGACCTCGACAGGGGCGAAGGCCTGCTGTTCCCTTCCTGCATGGGCCAGACATCCTTCGACCCCGCCCGCCACCGTTGGCGCGAGGTGACCGGCGGACCCGAGCTTTCCTACAAAGTGCGCCACGACTACACGATCCTCGGCTACGACGTGGCGGCCGGAACCCTCGACATGGTGGTGCGATGGAGGGGCGACGGCGGCCACTGCCCCATCCATCGCCACACCGCGATCACTACCGTCCTCGTGCTCGAGGGCGAGCAGCACCTCCGGGACCTCCACCCGGACGGCTCCCGCGGCGAGCCCAAGGTGCGGAAGGCCGGAGACTACGCGCTCACGGTGGGGGACGATTTGCCCCACCTGGAATGCGGCGGTCCGGAAGGCGGCCTGGTCTTCTTCGGCGGCCACTGCAACGACGGCGTCCTCTACGAGCTGCTGGACGAGGACATGAAGGTCATCGCCGAGGTCACGATCGAGGGGCTCGTGGCGGATTGGCAGGCGAACAGCTGATGGCGGTGGCGACGCAGGAGCTGGGCTTCGACCCGGACGCGTTGCGTGAGAAGTACCGCGAAGAGCGGGACAAGCGGCTCCGGCCCGAGGGCAACGACCAGTACCGGCACATCGACGGCGAGCTCGACCGCTTCCTCGACGACCCCTTCGCGGAGCCGGGCCTCACCCGGGAGCCGCTGGACGTCGAGACCGAGGTGGCGATCGTCGGCGGCGGCTTCAGCGGCCTCCTCGCCGGCGCCCGCCTGCGCGAGGCCGGTGTTCGCGACCTGCGCATCCTCGAGATCGGCGCGGACTTCGGCGGCACCTGGTACTGGAACCGCTACCCGGGTGCCCAGTGCGACATCGAGTCCTACATCTACCTGCCGCTCCTGGAGGAGCTGGGCGAGCTCCCGAAGGAGAAGTACGCCTACGGCCCGGACATCTGGGGCCACGCCCAGGCGATCGGGCGGCACTTCGATCTCTACGACGGAGCGCTCTTCCAGACCCGGGTGACGGCGATGCGCTGGGATGAGGAGACGGGACGTTGGATCCTCTCCACCCAGCGCGGCGACCGCATCAGGGCGCGCTTCGCGATCCAGGCGATCGGGCCGCTCAGCCGCCCGAAGCTTCCCGGCATCCCGGGCATCGAGCGCTTCCAGGGGCACTCCTTCCACACGAGCCGTTGGGACTACGGCTACACCGGCGGCGACACGAACGGGAACCTGCATCGCCTCCACGACAAGCGCGTCGGCGTGATCGGCACCGGAGCCACGGCGGTGCAGTGCATCCCGCACCTGGGCGAAGCCGCCGCCCACCTCTACGTCTTCCAGCGCACCCCATCCTCCATCGACGTGCGCGGCAATCGCCCCACCAGTCCGGAATGGGCCCGGAGCCTCGAGCCGGGCTGGCAGCAGCACCGCATCGACAACTTCAGCGTCCTCGTCTCCGGCGGCATGGCGGAGGAAGACCTGGTCGCTGACGGCTGGACCGACATCATCCGCAACCTGTCCGGCCTGGCCGAGCAGAGCGGCGGCCTGGGCGACACCCCGGAAGCGATCCTGGCCCAGGTGGAGCTGGCGGACTTCCAGAAGATGGAGCAGATCCGCGCCCGGGTGGACGCCCTCGTCCGGGACCCGGCCACCGCCGAGGCCCTGAAGCCCTGGTACCGACAGTTCTGCAAGCGCCCGTGCTTCCACGACGACTACCTGCCCACCTTCAACCGCCCCAACGTCACCCTCGTCGACACCCGGGGACAGGGCGTCGAGCGCATCACCGAGAACGCGGTGATCGCGGCCGGCGAGGCCTACGAGCTGGACTGCCTCGTCTTCGCCACGGGCTTCGAGGTGGGGACGGCCTACACCCAGCGGGCGGGCTGCGAGATCGTGGGACGGGAGGGTCGGACCCTCACGACGAAGTGGGCCGACGGCGTCGCCACCTTCCACGGCCTCCTGACCCACGGCTTCCCGAACTGCTTCATCATGGGCGGCCTGCAGTCCGGCGTCACCCCAAACTTCACCGAGCTCTACAACGAGCAGAGCCGACACGTCGCCTACGTGGTCGAACAGACCCGCAAGCGCGGCGCCCGCACGGTGGACGCCTCGGCGGAGGCGGAGGCCACCTGGGTCCGCACGATCCACGAATCCGGGAGCTTCAGCGCGGACTTCGCCGAGAGCTGCACGCCGGGCTACTACAACAACGAGGGCAAGCCCGGCGAGGGGCCGGGCTGGTTCGGCGGCAACTTCGGCGGGGGTGCCCAGGCGTTCTTCGCGCTGCTCCGGGAGTGGCGGGAGAAGGGAGAGCTCGAGGGGCTCGAGCTCAGGTGAGGTCCTTCCGACTGAGGGCCGCGGTGCTTCAGCCGAGCTCGCGATAGGACCGATCCGAATGCCCCTCACCGCAGCCCTCCGGGTCGCCTCCGTCCTCCTCGTTGGCGTCTTCCTCTTCGAGCGCTACGGCCGCGAGACGGACATGATCGCTCCCCTCGTCTTCGCGGTCCTCCTGGCCGCGCTGTCCCTGGGTGTGGGTCGCTGGCCTCGTGCCGTGGCCGGAACGGCGTTGGCGATTTCCGCGTCTTCGATTCTCGTGGGAATCGCCATGTGGTGGAACGGGGCCCTGCCCTGGTTCGCGCCCGTATTCGACATCGCCGTCTTCGGCACGGTCGGCTGGCTTGCGATGCGGGAGCTCGGAGCGGCGCCGTAGCCTGCCTGCACCGGGCCTGCGGGCGCGCCGCCCTGGCGGGCCCGCCGAAGGCGGGCCCGCTGAGAGCCCGGACTCACTCGCCGGATCCCCCGCGATGCGCGTGTGGTGCATCACGCGAGGCAGACCCGGATCGTAGGGCCGCGCCCGGTGCAGCACGCAGCGGTTGTCCCAGATCGCCAGGTCGCCGGGCGCCCAGCGGTGCGACCACACCCGCGGCGGGAGGCAGGCGGAGTCCAGGAGCTCGTCGAGGAGGGCCTCGGACTCCTCCGGCGCGAGGCCGCGAATGCCGTACGCGTGGCGCCCGATGAAGAGCGCCGGCCGTCCCGTTTCCGGGTGCACCTTCACGAGGGGACGAAGCGGCGCTTCATCCTGGTCCAGGCCGTAGCGATACACCCCGGGCTCGGCCCCGTAGCCCGCCCTGGCCTGGGAGTACTTGAGGGAGTGGCGGGCGGCGAGGTCGGCGATGCGCTCGCGCATCGCCGGATCGAGCGCCTCGTAGGCCGCGCGCATGTCCGCCCACTCGGTCTCGCCGCCCTCCTCCGTCACCACCTCGGCGGCGAGCAGCGAGGCCTTGGCGGCTACCGGCATGTAGGAGCTGTCCGTGTGCCAGCCCTCGTTGCCGAGCAGGATCTGCTTCACCGGATCGTCGTCGTCCCGCAGGCTGCCGTCGGCCCGCTGGTTGCTGATGGCGACGCGACCGGTCGCGGCGACGAGCGGGTCCAGCGGGCCGAAGCGGAGGCCGAACGCCACCTGCCCGTCGTGGCTGGGATGCTGGCCGGGGAAGATCAGCAGCGCGTGCTCGAGGAAGGCCGCCTCGAGGATCCGGAAGTCGGCCTCGCCCAGGGCGTCCAGGCGCGCTCCGGTCACGAAGGCGCCGAGGGTGGCGCCGGTCGGCTTCACCTCGCAGGCCATGCCTCTCGTGGTAGCTCGGCGGCGGAGCTGGCACAATCGGGCCATGCGCACTCCCCAGTTCCTCCTGGCCCTTTCCGTCACCGCCCTCTGTGCCTGCGGCGGACCGCTGCCCTTCCTCTCGGGCGGCGCCCTCGACGGGCCGGTAAAGCCGGCGCCCGAGGGCTTCGGCTTCGCCCGAGACGCCGGAACGGTGCAGCTCGAGACCCGGCCCGAGGACCCGTACTCGGTGAACATCGCCTGCGCGATCGTCGACGACCGGCTCTACGTCTCCGCCGGCGACAACAAGGCGGCCTGGGTCGAGCACATGGAGGCGGACCCTCGCGTGCGTCTGCGCGTCCGCGGCGAGATCTACGAGCTCCGGGCGAGCCGCGTGACCGACGAGGCCGAGATGCGCGCGTTCGCCGACGAATGGACGAAGAACGCCTGGGCCCGCGATCCGACTACCCTCGAGGTGGCCTGGGTCTATCGGCTCGAGGCTCGCTAGGGCGCGCCCCGATCGGGCCTGGAGCCGGCCGTTAGTCCTCGCCGAGGTACCCCGGCTCCTGCGAGACCGTGGTGTGGGTCTTGCTGCGCACCGCGCCGAGCTTCTTGCGGCCTCGATCCGCAGCCTCCGGATCGACCGGACGCTGGGCAAAGCCGGTGTAGAGCACCTTGCGCGTGCGGGTCACCGGCGGCTGGGCCATGTGAAGCGTGCAGCTCAGGTGGACGGTGACGTCGCCGGTAGCGGTCGGCAGATCGAGGGGAGCGAGATCGAGGCCGGGTTGGAGGCACGGGGAGGGCCACACGAGCGCCCGGTGGCTGCCGGGCACGACCCGCAGCTGGCCGGATTCAGAGTCGGCGCCGGTGACGGAGATGCCGACGGTGAGGGAGCAGCACTCGTAGGAGTGGCGGCCCAAGCTGCAGTCCTTGTGCCACGGGACGTCCGAGATGCCCTTCACCACGCCGATCGGCTTGATGAGGGCTCCGACCCGTTGGCCAGGCGCGCGGCGGTGCTCGTGGTCGAGGCCGGGGATGCGGCCGATGCGCAGGAAGCGGTCCTCGTCGATCAGCTCCCGTGCGGCGGGCGAGTAGCGCTCGAAGCCCTCCATGCGCACCAGCTGCTCGCTGCCGTCCTTCGTGGTGGCGAACCACGCGCGCGGGTCTCCCTTCTCGAAGTGGGGCTCGGCCACGGCGTAGTCGGCGGCCACCGCGGCCATCTCCTCCGCGCTGAAGAGGCCGTGGATGTGAAGGTAGCCCGCTTCTTCCAGGTAGGCGCGCATCTCTTCGTCGGAATCGTCGGGCGTGAAGCTTCGCGGAACCGGGGCGTCGACCCTCACGTCGCCCCGGGCGTGGATGCGCCGGCCGTCGAGGGCCGCCCGCAGGACCAACCACCAGTTCAGGAAGTCTGGCAGGCCGCCCTCGGGCATGTCGAGGACGGCGTTGCTCATGAAGGCGATCGGCGTGGCCTGGTCGTTCACGATGTCGGCGAGCTGCTCGCCGCTGAGGCGCGCGCGGGCCGCACCGCTGGGGCCCGGAGAGACGTTCACCCGGTCTTCCCTCCAACCGAGCGTCCAGGGCTCTCCTTCGGTCTCGATGCACAGGTCCCGGAGCGCAAGCTCGCGGGCGCCCGGTGCGATCTTCGACTGGTGCGCGTCCAGGAGCGACGGGAGCGTGTCGCGGAAGAAGACGCCGGCGTCGACCCGGGCCTGCTCGGTGTCGACGCGGCTGCGGAAATCGACGGACATGACAGGATCCTAGACCAGCGAGGCCAGGGCGCGCCCGGTGGCCTCCCGGTAGCCACCGCCGAACTTGATGGCGTGTACGACCAGAGGCGCGAGCTGGTGGAGCGGGACGCGCTCGGGCCAGCCCGGCGCCAGGGGCCAGGCTTCCTCGTAGGCGTGGAAGCACGCGTCCCCGAAGCCGCCGAAGAGCCGCATCATCGCCAGGTCGAACTCCCGGTGCCCGCCGTGGGCGGCGGGGTCGATGAGCCAGCTCGCGCCGCCGGCCCCGACCAGGCGGTTGCCCGCCCAGAGGTCGCCGTGAAGGCGCGCGGGCGGCTCCGGGGGACCACCGAGCTCGGGCAGCCGGCGAGCCACCTGCTCGAGGACGCGGACCGAGGCCGCCGGCAGCGCGCCGCCATCGGCGGCGAGGCGTGCGAGCGGCAACAGGCGGCTCTCGGCGTAGAAGGTGGCCCAGGTCTCGGCGGGCTCGTTCGGCAGCTTGCGGCTCCCGGTGGTGCGACGGTCCTCGCGCCCGAAGCAGGGCGCGCCGCTCTGGTGGAGGGCCGCAAGCGCACGACCGAAGTCGCCCTCGGTGCGGGCGGCGGGCCGCCCCGTCTCGATCCACTCGAGCAGCAACGCCGCCGGCTCGTCGCTCACCGCGAGGACCTCGGGAACCGGCACCGCGCCGGCCTCGCGAAGCCAGGCGAGCCCCGCGGCCTCGGTGGTGAAGAAGCCTCGGGGCGCGCGCAAGTGTGTCTTGGCAAAGACGACGGTGCCGTCGGCGAGTACCGCGCGGTAGGACTCGGCGACGTCGCCGCCGCCGAGGGGCGCCATCTCCTCCACGTCCTGGGAGAGCACCTCCACCAGGAAGGCGCGCAGCGGGTTCATGCGAGCCGGCGGGCGGACGAGTCCGTCACGGGCGCTCCCGCGTGAGACGGAAGACCTTGATGTTCCGGTCAGTGCGCTGCTCGTAGACGCGCATCATCGGGATCGCCTGGTAGACGGCGTCCCACACCTCCTCCTTCTCTTCGCCGCTGAGCACGCGCGCCCGGGCCAGGAAGCGCTCCCCGGGCATCTGCACCTCCACCGTCGGATGGGCCTCGAGGTTGTAGCTCCATGCCGGATGGCGTTCCTGGCCCATGGCGCTCGCGACCACCAGCCAGTCGTCCTCGTGAGGAAGCGCGGCCAGGTGCACGAGACGCGGCTGGCCGCTGCGAGCGCCGATCGTGGTGATCGTGACCATCGGCATGCTGCCGCCGCCCATCGAGAAGAGGCGGCCGCCCGTCGCTCGGAAGAGCCACGGGTCGATGCGCGATGCCACCTTCCGGATCCACCAGGTCGTCATCGGGTTGGTGACCAGCCAGACGAAGAAGCGCTCGCCCATCAGTCGAAGACGATGACCTGCCGGGCCACCTCACTCTCGCGCATGCGGTCGAAGGCCTCGTTCACGTCATCCAGGGGAATGCGCGCGGAGATCATCTCGTCCAGGTGCAGGCGGCCGTCCAGGTAGAAGTCGACGTAGCTGGGCATGTCGAAGCGGAAGCGGTTCGAGCCCATATAGGAGCCCGCGATCGTCTTCTCCTGCATCAGCAGGTCCGCCGGGGAGATCGGAACCGTCTCCGTCACCGGGACCAGCCCGACCACCACGGTGGTTCCGCCGCGGCCCGTCATGGCCACGGCCTGTCCGACGGTGGCGGCGAGGCCGATGCACTCGAAGGCGAAGTCGACGCCTCCTCCGGTCAGCTCCTGGACGGCGGCGACGGGATCGTCGCTGCCGGCGTCGATGCAATCGGTGGCGCCGAGCTTCCGGGCGAGATCGAGCTTCCACGCCTGGGTGTCGATGGCGAGGATCCGGCCCGCGCCGACGATCCGAGCCCCCTGGAGGGCCGCGAGCCCGACACCGCCGAGGCCGATGATCGCCACCGTCGCGCCGGCGGGGATGCTCACGGTTCGGAGCGCGGCACCGATGCCCGTGGTGACACCGCAGCCGATCAGGCAGGCGCGATCGAGGGGCATGTCGTCGCGGATCTTCACCAGCGCCCGCTCCGGACACAGCATCTGCTCGGCGAAGGACGACAGGTTGCCGAACTGCAGGATCGGCTGCCCGTCCGCGCCCACCAGACGGGGCTCCCGGGGCTTCGCCCCCGCCGGGCCCCCGGTGTACTGGGTGGGACAGAGGTAGGGCCGGCCCTCGGTGCAGAAGCGGCACTCGCCGCACCACACGGTGGTGCAGCCGATCACGTGGTCGCCGGGAGCGAAGCCGCTGACGCCCTGCCCCACCGCCTCCACGACGCCGGCGGGCTCGTGGCCCAGGATGGCGGGCGCCGGGAACGGCACGCCGCCTTCCAGGATGGTGAGATCGCTGTGGCAGATGCCGGAGGCCGCGGTCCGCAGCAGCACCTCTCCCGGGCCCGGGTCGTCGATCCGGACGTCTTCGATCTCGAGGGGCGCACCAGTCGCACGCATCACTGCGGCCTTCATGGCGGAGCTCCTTGCTGGTCCGTTTGATAATCCAGCGCCGACGGCATCGCCAATCGAGCTTGAACGACGTCACTCGCCGCGCCATGCTGGCCCCCGAAGGAGCCAGCGATGGGTCGATTGGACGGAAAGGTCGCCCTGATCAGCGGAGGCGCCCGTGGCATGGGCCGGGCCGAGGCGAAGCTCTTCGCCGCCGAGGGCGCGAAGGTCGCGGTCTGCGACGTCCAGGACGGCGAGGGCAAGGCCCTGGCCGAGGAGATCGGCGCGAGCGCGATCTACCATCCTCTCGACGTGGCCCGCGAGGACGAATGGGGAGCGGCGGTGGTTGCCACCACCCGCGCCTTCGGCAAGCTCGACGTGCTCGTGAACAACGCGGGCATCGCCGAATACGCACCCATCGCCGAGATGAGCCTGGAGAGCTACCGGCGCGTCACCGAGGTGAACCAGACCGGGGTCTTCCTCGGCATGAAGGCGGTGATCGAAGCGATGACCGCGGCCGGCGGCGGCTCCATCCTGAACGTCTCCTCCATCGACGGCATGATCGGGATGGCCAACCTCGCCTCCTACGTGGCGAGCAAGTGGGCCGTACGCGGGATGACCAAGGTCGCCGCCCTCGAGCTGGCACCCATGGGCATCCGGGTGAACTCGATCCACCCGGGCTTCATCCTCACTTCGATGGGCGTGCCCGACGGCGCGCCCGAAGAGGAGGTCCACGGGGTGATCGGCGCCTACGCCAGTCGCATGGCGCCTCTCGGCCGCGCGGGCGTGCCCGACGACATCGCGCGACTCGCCCTCTTCCTCGCCTCGGACGAGAGCGGCTATTCCACCGGCTCCGAATTCGTGGCGGACGGCGGCATGATCGCCGGCTACCCACCGCCGGGATCCGAAAGCTAGACCAGGGAGTCACCCATGACCGAACGTGTCTTCGACAAGTACAAGCCCATCGACACCGACACCCACGTCACCGAGCCCCCGGACGTCTGGACCTCCCGCGTCTCCAGGGAGCGGTGGGGCGACGCGGTGCCCCACGTGAGGCAGGTCGAAGGCCGGGACGTCTGGTTCATCCGGGACCAGGGCGTCGGCAGCCCGGGCTTCACCACCATGGCCGGCTTCAACGGCTCGGTGCCCGAAAGCCCAGAGGGCTACCACGACATACTGAAGAGCGCCTACGACCCGGTCGAGCGTCTCGGGCACATGGACGCGGAGGGCATCCACGCCCAGATCCTCTACCCGAATGTGGGCGGCTTCGGCTCCGGCGGCTTCCTGAAGCTGAAGGAGCCCGAGCTGATGCTCGAGTGCGTGCGCGCCTACAACGACTTCCTGGTCGAGTGGTGCAGCGCCGATCCGAGCCGGCTCGTCCCGGTTGCCGCAATGCCCTTCTGGGACGTGAACGAGTGCGTGAGGGAGGTCGAGCGCGCCATCGACATGGGCCACAAGGCGATCCTCGCCTGCTCCCAGCCGGATTTCTGGGGCCAGCCCACGATCGCGGACCGCTACTGGGACCCCCTCTGGGCGGCCACCCAGGCCGCCGGCGTTCCGATCAGCTTCCACATCGGCGCGGGAGACAACTCCACGCTCTTCGACGATCCGGTGGGAATGGGCGTCCGTGCCAGCTTCGCCAAGCAATCGTCGATGATCTTCATGCAGAACGTCACCTGCATCGCCGATCTGATCTTCGGGGGCGTGTGCCATCGCTTCCCGGATCTCGACTTCGTCTCGGTCGAGAGCGGCGTGGGCTGGCTCCACCCCTATCTGGAGGCAGCGGACTGGCAGTTCATCAACAGCGAGACCCGCAAGGAACACCCTGAGTACGACCTGCTGCCGAGCGAGTACTTCAAGCGCCAGATCTACGGCTGCTTCTGGTTCGAGTGCGACGGACTCCGCTCGGCCCTCGAGGTGCTGCCGGACAACGTCATGTGGGAGACGGACTTCCCGCACCCGACCTGCCAACATCCCGGCCTCGAGGGCGGCCGGGCCGAGCGCCCCGCCGACTACGCGGAGCGCGCCTTCGAAGGCGTGCGGAAGGAGACGATCCGGAAGGTGCTCCACGGCACGGCCGCGTCCCTGTACGGCATCCAATGAGCACGATCCCCGACGTCAGCCATCCCGATAGCTTCGAGAAGGGCTTTCCTCACGCGCTCTTCCGGGAGCTCCGCCGCGAGTCGCCGGTGCACTGGCACGACGGCGACTATGCGGGCGGACGGGGCTACTGGATCATCAGCCGCTACGAGACCATCAAGGCCATCAGCCGCCAGCCGCTGCTCTTCAGCTCGTTGGCGGGAACCGGCGTGGAGGACCGAGAGGAAAACTTCGTCTCGATGATCGGGATGGACCCCCCGGACCACCGCAGCTACCGCTCCCTCGTCTCGACCGGCTTCACCCCCCGGCAGATCGCGGCCCAGGAGCCCCACCACCGCGAGATCGTGAAATCCATCCTCAATGCGGTCGCGGACCGCGGCCAGTGCGACTTCGTGGTCGACGTGGCGGCGGAGCTTCCCCTGCGCGTGATCGCCGAGCTGCTCGGCGTTCCCCAGTCCGCCTGTCACGACATCTTCGAGTGGAGCAACCGGATGGTCGGCAGCCAGGACGAGGAGTATGTCGTCGACCTGGGGCAGGCGGCGGCTGCCGCCCAGGAGATGTTCGCCTTCGCCAACGGCCTGGCCGAGGAACGGCTGGCCCGCCCCCGGGACGACCTGATGAGCGCGATCCTCCACGGCGATGTGGAAGGCCATCGCCTCAGCACCTTCGAGTTCGACACCTTCTTCCTGCTGCTCGCGGTGGCCGGCAACGAGACCACGCGCAACCTCATCTCCCACGGGCTGCTCCTCCTGCTGGAGCACCCGGAGGCGCTCGAGCGCCTCCGCGAGGACCCGTCGCTGCTTCCGGGCGCCATCGAGGAGATGCTGCGGTTCCGGTCGCCGGTCATCTACATGCGCCGCACCGCCACGCGAGACACGGAGCTGGCGGGCCAGACCATCCGCGAGGGCGACAAGCTCCTGATGTTCTACCCGAGCGCCAACCGCGACGAGGACGTGTTCGAGCAGGCGGACCTCTTCGACATCGAGCGCAGGAACAACCACCACCTGGCCTTCGGCATCGGCGAGCACTTCTGCATGGGGACCCACCTCGCCCGCCTCGAGACCCGCGTGATGTTCGAGGGCATCCTCGAGCGCCTGCACGATCTGGAGCTGGCGGGCCCGGTCTCGTACCTGCGCTCCAACCTGATCGACGGCGTGAAGCACATCCCGCTGAAGTTCGCGGCCAGGAGCGCCTGATCCCGACCCCGGGAGGGGTCGAGATCTCGAGGACGCGCGGCGGGGTGAGAGACCACCGACTCTGAATTGGGGCGCCGTGGTACGCTCGGTGGCGTCACGAGTGCCGCCCATGCGACCCTGGCTCTACGGACCGTTCCCTGATCTCCTGCTCGGCTGCGGGGGCCTCTACCTGCTGCTCTTCGCGATCCTCGCGCTCGCGGGCCCGGAGATCCGCGCGGGCCAACCGACGATCCTCTTCCCCCTGATCGCGATGCTCGCCGGAACGCCCCACTACGGCGCCACCCTGCTGCGGGTCTACGAGCGGCGACACGACCGGCGCGGCTACGTGCTCTTCTCGCTCTGGGCGACCCTGGCCGTCGCGGCGACCTTCGTCGCCGGCCTGTGGGTTCCCGCGGCCGGCGTCTTCCTGGTGACGCTGTACCTCACCTGGAGCCCCTGGCACTACACCGGCCAGAACTACGGCATCGCCGTGATGCTGCTCCGACGGGCCGGCGTGGAGCTGACGGGAGACGACAAGCGCTGGGTCTACGCGTCCTTCGTTCTGTCCTACGCGCTGGTGTTCGTGATGCTGCACGGGGGAGATGATCTGCCGGCGGACTACGCCTCGCGGGCCATCCGCTTCCAGCCCCTCGGCGTCCCGGACGCCGTTCTCGCAGTCGTCGTCCCTGCACTGCTGGCGGCCCAGCTCGGTGCGCTGCTGGGTGCTGCCGTGCGTCTGCTCCGCCGTGCCGAGCCGCGGGCTCTCGCCCCCGCCGGGATGCTCGCGCTCACCCAGCTGCTGTGGTTCTCCCTGCCCTTCGGCCTGCGCTTCCTCGACGTCCACCCAGCCCGGCTGGAGGCGATCGACTTCGACTTCCGTACGCACTACTTCATGTGGATCGCCGGCGGGCACTTCCTCCAGTACCTGTGGGTCACCAGTTACTACGCCCGACAGGCCAGCGATTGGAGTGGACTCGGCCTGTGGTACGCCAAGGTGCTCACGGCGGGAGCCGCCGTCTGGTCCCTGCCGACCGTCGCGCTGGGCCCCCTCGGTCTGGGCCCCCTCTCCATGGACCTGGGTCTCGCGATTCTGGTGGCTTCCGCCGTCAACGTGCACCACTTCATCCTCGACGGCGCGATCTGGAAGCTCCGGGGGCGCATCGCCGAGGTGCTGATCCGCAACGGCACACAGTCCGTCGGCGAGGTGCGTCACTCGCGGTGGGGCGCGGCGGCCCTTCGCGCCGTCTGGCTGACCTGCGCCCTGGGCCTGATCCTGTACGGCTTCCAGGTCGCCGAGAAGGAGAGGCTGGTCCGCGCCCAGCGGAGGGGAGACCTCGACGCCATGGGCGCCGCGTGGGATCGGCTCCAATGGGTCGGACTGGACGAGGTGAGCGGACGCACGCGCCTGGGCTTCGCCCTGCTGCGCGAGGGCCGGGCCCGCGACGCGCGGGAGCAGTTCCGGCGAGGCCTCGAGCTGGGCCCGCGTCCGGCGACCTGGCGCGGCCTCGCCGAGAGCTATGCCCGCCGTGGTCGCTGGAAACCCGCGGCCTTCGTGGTCGAGCGCGGCCTCGAGCAGTTCCCCGACGACGTCGCGCTGCTGACCCTCGGCGCTCGGGCATGGCGCCTCGCCGGGGAGCCGGAGCGCGCCCGGGCTCCACTGGGCCGCGCGGCGGAGCTCGCCCCGGAGGATCCCGTCGTGCGCGAGGAGCTGGAGATGCTGGAGCGGCCCTGAGATCGGTCAGCCCGCGGCCAGGCCCGCCGCCTTCCGCAGCTCCGCGAAGGAGTGCTCCGTCGCCCGGACCATATCGTGGAGGTCGGGCAGCTGGTCCCAATCGGCAGAGAAGCCCCAGCTGAGCACGCCGTCGTAGCTGAAGAGCGCGATGCCGAGGCCCATGGCGCCCATCAGCGGCACGTGGGGGTGGATCTCCAGGAGCGCCGCCTCCATCAGGAAGAGGGGCACGCGGGGGCCGGGGACGTTGGTCACCACCAGGTTGAAAGGCGTGCCGAGGACGGCGAGGCGCGCGCCTAGCGAGAGCAGGCCCGAGCCGGTCCACTCGGTAGCCTGGGTCAGGATCTCGGCGCCCTGGGCACGCTTCGACTTCTTCATCTCGTCGGTGGCGCGGCAGACCGCCTCCAGGCGCGCGAGGGGATCGGGCTCGTCGATCGGCAGGTCGAGGTTCCAGGCGGACACCCGGTTGCCGAGATCCCCCCGCTCGTCGTCGCTGCGAACGCTCACCGGAGCCATCACGCGAAGGCACAGACCGTTCACCGGCAGGCCCCGATCGTGGCTGAGAAAACGGCGCACGGCGCCGGCGGTTACGGCCAGCACCACGTCGTTGACGGTTCCCCCTACGGCCCGACGCACCTCCTTGACCTCCGAAAGCTGCGTGGGCGTCCAGTCGAGGCGCCGGTGGGGACCGATGGGCTCGTTGAACGGCAGGGCCTGGGCGCCGCTCATGTCTCGGAGCATCTCGCCCAGGGCGCCCAGGCGCTCCTGGAGCTGGTGGCGGGCATCGTCCTCGTCCCGCAGCACCCGCCCGAGCTCCGAGGCGAGCCGCGCCGGCGCCGAGACCACGCGGGCCACTTCACCGGCCGCGAGGGCCACGGCGCCGGGCTGCGCCCGCGGCTGCCAGCGGCGGATCGGATCCGGCTTCTCCTGGGGCTCGCTCGTGAGCAGTGCCGAGATCAGCTCGGAGCCGGAGACGCCGTCCACCATGCAGTGGTGCACCTTCGAGTGCACGGCGATGCGATCGCCCTCGAGCCCCTCGATCACCCACAGCTCCCAGAGGGGCTTCTCCCGGTCCAGACGCTGGGAGAAGATCCGGCCGACCATGCGCTTCAGCTGGCGCTCGTTGCCCGGGTGGGGGAGCCGGGAGTGGCGCACGTGGTAGCGGATGTTGAAGGTCGGATCGTCCACCCACACCGGATGGCCCTCGATGGGGGTGCGGGCCAGCCGCTGCCGGTAGCGCGGGATGCGGTCGAGGCGGGAGAGCACGTACTCCTGGATGCGCTCGATGTCGAGGGCGCCGTCGTCCAGGCGCAGCGGCCGGGCATCGTGGATCTGTGTCGAGGCCACGTGCATGGCGCACTCGGGCTGGGCGTCCTCGTAGACGAGGAAGGAGTTGTCGAGCTGGGTGAGCCGATCGTAGGACTGGGCCATGATTCTCCGCCTTCCTCAGAGCTTGCGCAGGATCTCGAACTCCCGCTCCACGTCGCCGACGAACTCGTGGAGATCCGACAGGGCGTCCCAGTCCGCGTTGAAGCCCCAGTGCAGGACGCCGTCGTAGCTGAGCAGGGCCGTCCCCAGCGCCTGGTTCTCGAATAGCGGCACCAGCGGATACGACTCGAGCATCTTCGCACCGTTCAGGAAGACCGGGAACTGGGGCCCCGGGACGTTCGTGACCACCATGTTGTAGGAGCGTTGGGAAGCAGCGAGCCGGCTCATGCCCGTGAGCAGCGTGGTCGAGGTCCAGTCGCTGAGCTCCTCGAGCACCTGGGTGCCCTGGGCCTGGCCGGACTGCTTCAGCTCGCGGGTCTCCTCGATCACGCGCTGGACGCGGCGCTGGGGATCGTTCTCGTCCACGGGAAGCCGCGTCACCAGCATCGAGACGCGGTTGCCGAGAGTGCCGCGCTGGTCCTCGGTGCGCGTGCTGACCGGGACGAACACGCGGAAGTCGATGTCGTCCGTGTCGACACCGTGGTGCGTCAGGAAGCGGCGCACGGCACCGCTCACGCAGGCGAGCACGACGTCGTTGATCGTGCCTCCGAACTTCGACTTCACCTCCTTCACCACGCCGAGATCAAAGCGGGTCCAGTCGAAGCGTCGGTAGGGACCGATCGGCACGTTGAGGGGCGTCTCGGAGGCCGGCGAGAAGGCCTTGCCGAGGCCCTCGACGAAGCCCGTCGCCGCGTGGGACGCGGATTCGAAGCTCTCCTCCGGGCGCCGCAGCGATTGCGCCAGGTCGGACATCACGCGGCCGGGCAGCCCGATCCGGCGCCGCAGCTCGCCGCCCAGGAGCTCGAGGGCGCCCGGCGCCGTGCGGGGACGCCAGGGAGCGTGGCTCTCGGTCGGGCGATAGTCGCGATCCGGCCCCATGAACGCCGCCAACAGCTCGACGCCGGAGATCCCGTCGATCAGGCAGTGGTGCACCTTCGAGATCACTGCGAAGCGGCCGTCCTCGAGCCCTTCGACGAACCACAGCTCCCACATCGGCTTCGAGCGGTCGAGCTTCTGGGACATGATCCGGCCGGCCAGGCGCTTCAGCCTGCGCTCGTCGCCGGGAATCGGAAGCGCCGTGTGCCGCAGGTGGTAGAGAAGGTTGAATCGATCGTCGTCGATCCACACCGGATGACCCGTGATGGGGACCTGGGAGAGCTTCTGCCGGAAACGCGGTGCGCGGCGAAGGCCGGCCTCGGCCAACGCCAGGATCTGGTCGAAGTCGATCCCGCCGCCGGGCGTGGCCAGGGGCCCCGGATCGAAGATCGCGACGGTCCCCACGTGCATGTGCACGCCCTCGGATTCAAGCTCGAGGAAGGTCGTGTCGAGGGCGGTCAGCCGGTCGTAGTGCGTGTAGGGCACGGACGCCTCCTCTTCCCCGGAGACATTGTGCAGGTTTCGCGCCCAGCCCGCCCCCGCTGGCTGGCGCCCTCGGAGCCGCCCGGGCGCCCCCACTGCACCCTTTCGCCTCGAAGCGGGGCGTCGCGCCTCGTCTCCTTCCGGGGCGCCCCCCGGCATCGCCCTCGGGAGCTGGCACGGAACCTGCGTCTTGGGGAGGCCGAGGAGGATCCGCCGTGAAGCCCTGCGCACCGTTGATCGTCGGCCTGGCCCTCGGTCTCGCCCTGTCCGGAGCCGCCGCTGCCGACGAGGGTGAGCGCACCGGCGAGCTCGAGTTCACGAAGTACTGCAGCTCCTGCCACGGAGCCAACGCCACCGGCGTCGGCCCGGTCGCGGAGGTGCTCGACCCGAAGCCCGCAGATCTCACCCGCATCGCTGCACGTCGCGAGGGCGTGTTCCCGGAGGTCGAGATCCAGCGGATCATCGACGGACGCGATCCGGTGCGCGCTCACGGTGCCAAGCAGATGCCCGTCTGGGGAGAGATCTTCCGCGGCGAGCTCGGCCCGGGCCCGGCAGGCGAGTCCGCCGCCCGCGGCAAGGCGTGGCTGATCATCCGTTACCTGAAGACGATCCAGGTGGAGTAGCCGCCGGGCTTCAGCCGGCCGCCGGCCGGACATTCACCGGAATCGCGCTCTGGAGTGCCAGGCCGGTGGAGGGGTCGTAGCGGGTATCGGCAGACGTCAGCAGCTGGACGTTCGAGCCCTTCTCGCGGGTCGGTCGCGGATCGGCGGGGTTCCCCCAACCGAAGGCGAAGGCGATCGTGCCGGGGCCGACGCCGTCGCTCGCCTCGACGATGCCCTCCACCCGGCCGTGCTCGTTCTCGACCCACACCGTGTCGCCGTCCTCGAGCCCACGCTCCCGCATGGCCACCGGATGCATGAGCACCGGGTTGTAGCTGCGCTTTCGCGCGAGGGAGGGCAGGTTCTGCCCCTGGCTGCAGTACACCTCGGGCATGCGGTAGGTGATCATGCGGAAGGCGAACTCTTCGCCCGGCGCGTAGCCGCCGCCCGCAAGGACCTCCTCGCCGCGGACCTCGCGCAGCTCGGCCAAGACCGCCGGGTGCCCCGCAGCCATCTTCCGGTCCGGGTGGCCGATCATGTTGGGGATCACGCCGCCGGCCTGCATGTGCCGCTCCGCGAAGGCCAGGCCGCTCGGGTGCCCCCGCAGCTCGTCCAGCGGAACCCGCGCGTGGCGGTACATGGCGTCGAGGAGCTCGTCGGTCGTGGGCGTCGCCTCCGGCGTGAGGTGACCCACGCGCAGGGGCAGGCCCAGCCGCCCGGCGAGCTCCCAGAACACCTTCCACTCCTCGATCGTCCCCGCCGGCGCTTCCACCACCGGCGCCGTGTACTGGCCGAAGGGGAACGGGTAGCTGGCGTCCATGAGCTTCGAGACGTCGGGCCGCTCGAAGGGGTGCCGCACGGCGAACACGTAGTCGGCGGCCTCGGCGGTGGCCGAGCGGAAGAGATCCAGCACGACCAGGAGCTCCAGGTCCCGGAGGGCGCGCTGCGCCCGCTCCGTCTCCGCGAACACGAGGGCCGGATTGCCGCCGTTCACGATGAGCGCGCGGATCCGCCCCTCGCCCGGCGTGAGGATCTCGTCGGCAAGGGTGCTGGTCGGCATCTCGTGATAGGCGCCGAACAAGCCCGGCAGGCCGGAGATGCCTCGAATTCGCGACTTCGGAGGCGTGTCGATGGGAATCGGGCGGGAGTCCTCGGTGAACTGGTGGCCCAGGGCGCCCTCGCTGCGGGTCATGCCGCCGGGCCGGTCGTAGCGGCCGCAGATCCCGTTGAGGGTCATGACCAGCTGGGTCGCCAGGTTGTGATGGGGAGCCATGTGCATGCCCGTGCCGCTGATGGCGCCGCCGCTCTCGGCGCCCGCGAAGCGGACGGCCGCCTCTTCGATGAGCGCGGCGGGGACTCCAGTGCGCCGCTCCGCATACTCCAGGTCGAAGCCCTCGAGGGCCGCGTTCAGCTCGGCCACGCCGCTCACGAAGCGGTCCGCGTAGTCGCGATCGTGAAGGCCGCGATCCAGGATCACCTTCAGCATGGCCGCCAGCAGCGTCGCGTCCTCACCCGGCTTCACCTGGAGATGCAGGTCGGCGCTCCGGGCCGCGTCGGAGCGCCGCGGGTCGACGACGATCAGCACCGCGCCTCGTTGCCGGGCATCGCGGATCCGCCGCGCGGGCGCCGACTGGCCCATGTTGAGCTGGTGGGAGCGGGCGGGATTGGTGCCCACGAACAGCAGGCAATCCGCCCGCTCGACGTCGAGGAGGTTGCAGGGAACGGGCCCGCCGAAGAAGCGGTTGCCGGCCACCGCGAGGCTCGGCGAATCGATCGTGAAGGACGTGTACATCCGGCTCGAGCCCAGGGCCTGGAGCCAGCGCCGCACGAACCAGGGGCCACCCGCGGATGTCCGGTGGCCGCCGCAGCCTGTGTAGACCGCCACGGCGTCGGCTCCGTGGCGCGCGACCACGTCGCCGAGCCGCTCGGCCACCTCGTCGAGGGCCCGGCCTACCGGGAGGTCGGCCCAGCCCTCGCCGTCCCGGCGCTGGGGCGCGAGGAGGCGATCCGGATGGTGGACGCGCTCCACCTCAGCCCGGCCCTTCGCGCAGGTGTAGCCCCGGGTCACCTCGTTGTCGTGGTCTCCGCGCACGGCGACCACCCGTCCGTCGTCCACGTCGACCTCGAGGCCGCAGAACACGTGACAGAAGCGACAGAAGGTCTTGTGGGTCTCGGGCATGGATCGAGGATACCGTAGGAGCCACGAACAGGAGGACGCATGAAGCGGCTGGAGGAACGGGTGGCGGTGATCACGGGTGGTGCGAGCGGCCTCGGCGAGGCGACGGCGCGCCGCTTCGCGTCCGAGGGCGCCCGGGTCGTGATCGCCGACGTGCAGCGGGAGCGCGGAGAGGCCGTCGCAGCCGAGCTCGGGGAGGCGGCGCGCTTCCATCCGACCGACGTCACCCGCGAGAGCGAGATCGCCGCCGCCATCGATCTCGCCGTTGGTCGCTGGGGACGGCTCGATTGCATGTTCGCCAACGCCGGCGTCGTCGGCGCCATCGGGCCGATCGACGAGACGCCGGCGGAGGAGTACGACGCCACCATGGCGATCCTCCTGCGCGGGACCTTCCTGTGCATGAAGCACGCGGCCCGGGCGATGAAGCCGCGCCGCGCCGGGACGATCCTCTGCACGTCGAGCATCGCCGGCCTCCAGGGTGGCCTCGGCCCCCACGTCTATGCCGCGGCGAAGGCCGGCCTGATCGGGCTCACCCGCAACGTGGCTGCGGAGCTCGGCCGCTTCGGCATCCGCGTCAACTGCATCGCACCCGGCAACATCGCGACGCCGATGGTCGCCGACGTCGTGCTCGGCGACCCGGCCGGCGTCGACCAGGCCACCGAGAGCTTGGCCGAGCGGTCGCCGCTCAAGGACCGCCCGGGCCTGGCCGGCGACATCGCCGAGGCGGCCCTCTGGCTCGCCAGCGACGAGGCGGGCTACGTGAACGGCCATACCCTCGTGGTGGACGGGGGTCTCACCACCGGCGTCTCGACGACGACGCCCCCGATCTTCCGCAAGCACGGCGAGTGGATCGGCGAGGCGGGTCGGAGGGGGGTCTAGTCGGTCTCGGACGGATCGGCCGGCAGATCGTTGAAGCCCGCCAGGTAGCGGCCGGCGTGGGCGCCGCCGTCGACCGGGAGATCGATGCCGGTGCAGTGACGGCTCGCATCGGAGGCGAGGAAGAGCACGGCGTCCGCGATCGCGTCGAGCGGCGCCTCCCCGGGAAGCGCGCGGTCTTCGGTGTAGGCCTTGGTCTGCTCCAGCAGCCCGACGAGCTGCTGGATCCAGGGGCCGTACATCTCGGGGTTGCCGCCGGCTGGGCACACGGTGTTCACCCGGATCCCGTCGCGCCCGAGCTCGAGTGCCGCGCTCTTCGCCAGGCCCCGCAAGCCCCACTTGCTGGCGGCGTAGACGGCCACGCCGTTCATCCCCAGCAGCCCGTCGACGGAGGCGACGTTGACGATCGAGCCCTTCCCCTGGCTCCGCATCGCTGGCGCCACGGCGCGGATGCCGAGGAAGGGGCCGATCAGGTTGACGTCGACGACGCTCCGCGCCTGCTCCGGCGACGTGCGCTCGATCGCTCCCATCTGCAGACGCCCGGCGTTGTTGACGAGGACGTCGATGCGGCCTTGACGGGAGAGTGCCCCCTCGACCACGCGGCCCCAGTCGTCCTCGCTCGTCACATCGAGCGGCTCGTAGGTCGCGCCATCGCCGAGCTGGGCGGCCATGGATCTTCCCTCTTCGTGACGCAGGTCTCCGAGCACGACCCGGGCGCCGGCGGCGGTGAGGCGCCGGGCGATCACTGCGCCGACGCCGCGGGCGGCGCCGGTCACGATGGCGACACGATCGTGCAGCGGGTCCATCGCTAGAGCTCGCTTCGCAGGAAGTCGAGCGTGCGCGGGACGGCGCCCTCTTCGCCGGGGAACACGCTGGCCGCGAAGTCGGTCACGCCGGCGTCGCGATAGGCCGCCAGCCCCGCCCGGAGGGTGGCCTCGTCGCCCACCAGGGCGAGCGCGCCGGGGCTGGCCGCGCCTTCCCGGTCGAGCATCGCCCGGTAGGAGGGCAGCCTTCCGTAGATCTTGAAGGTGGCGTCGCAGGCCGCCCGAGCGGCGGCCGGATCCCGGGCCAGGGAGATCGGGACGGCCGACTGGACGCGGGGCGCGGGACGGCCCGCCGCTTCCGCGGCCTTGCCGATGCCCGACACGATGTGGCTCGCGAGGGTGCGGAGGCCCGTCATCCAGGTCGACGTGCCGTCGGCCAGCTCACCCGCCACCTCCAGCATGCGGGGCCCGAGCGCGGCGACCAGCACGGAGACGCGGGAGGCGCCCGCGACTTGCAGCGCGGCGTGGACCCGGTAGATCTCGCCGTCGAAGGCCACGGGCTTGCCTTCGAGGAGGGGCACCAACGCGGACAGGTACTCCCGCATCTGCTTCGCCGGACGGGCGTAGGACAAGCCGAACATGTCCTCGATGACGGCCTTGTGGGAGAGGCCCACGCCGAGGGTGAAGCGACCGCCGCTGGCAGCCTGGGCAGTGAGCGCCTGCTGGGCCATCGCCGCCGGGTGGCGGGGAGCCGCTGGGACGACGGAGGGAATCAGCTCGATCCGGCTCGTCTCCCGGCCAGCGACGGTGAGCATGCCGATCGCGTCGAGGCCGAAGATGCTGGGAACGACGTAGAAGGCGAAGCCGTCCGCTTCGACGCGCCGCGCCTCCAGGGCGATCTGGTCGAGGGTCGTCGTCGGCTCGCCGGCGCGGGCGCTCACGTATCCGATCTTCATCCCGCGTCTCCTCTTCTACACCCGCGCCCTCGGCGCGGGAAGCCCCGGCACCGCCACGCGGGTGCGGAAGACGCAGCCGCCGAGGCTCGGGTCCAGGTGGTCGCCGGTCGCGACGTAGAGATCCCTGCGGTCCGCGCCTCCGAAGCAGACGCTCGCGACCGAGGGCGCGGGCACTTCGAGAGTGCGCTCGAGGGCGCCGTCGGGCGTGTAGCGGGCCGCGCAGCCGGCGCCGAAGAGGGCGACCCAGACACAGCCCTCCTCGTCCACCGCCAGCCCGTCGGGAGCCCCGCCCTCCGCCTTCACGAAGACGCGCCGGTTCGAGACGCCCCCGTCGTCGGCCACGTCGTGGAGGATGACGTGGCCGCGAGCGCTGTCGCTGTGATAGAGACGCCGGCCATCGGGCGAGAAGCCGATGCCGTTGGTGAGCACCACGTCGTCGTAGAGCTCCTCCGCCTCACCGCCGGGGCCGATGCGGTAGAGCTCTCCCGGCGCGCGCTTCGCGCCCTCGGCAAACGGGTTGAAGCGCTGGGAGCCCACCAGGACGCGACCGGCGCCATCCGTGAAGAGGTCGTTGAAGCCCGGGACGCCGTCCTTGCGGAACACCGTCCGCGATTGGCCGTCGCGAACGTGGCAGATGTCCTTGCCGGAGATCACGATCCCGCCCTCGGCATGGAGCGCGATCCCGCCGACGCCACGACGCTTCGGCACGAGGGTATCGATCGTCCCGTCGGTCGACCGCCGGTAGACGCCGCCGCCGCGGGCGTCGCTGAAGTGGAGCCGGTCTTCGTCGTCGACCCGCGGGCCTTCGATCAGCCCGTAGCCGGTCAGCAGGGTTTCGAGCTCCGCCACGGTCAGGGCGCCAGCGCTTCGAGCAGCTTCCAGTGGGGCCCGCGCCCCTCCGGGTTCAGGGGGCTCACCGCGATGTGGGACGCGCCGGCCTCGCGGTGGGCCGCCATGCGCTCGCGGATGCGGGCCTTGCTGCCCCAGGCGACGCAGCCGTCGATCAGCCGGTCGCTCCCGCCCTCCTCGAAGTCCGCCTCGTCGTAGCCCCACGCCATCCACTGCTTCCGATACGCCGGAAGCGGGAGGTAGATGCCGAGGGCCTTACGGCCGATGGCGCGGGCGCGGGCGGCATCTTCGCAGAGACACGCGGGAACGACGACGTTCAAGCGCTTGTCGGCGCCCAAGGTGTCCCGGGCCTGGCGCGTGTGCTCCGGCGGCATCAGGTAGGTGTTCGCACCGTCGGCCCGGGAGGCGGCGAGCCGCAGCAGGCCGGGGCCGTGGGCCGCGAGCCAGATCGGGGACGGCGCCGGCGGCGCGGGCGCCGCCACCTTCGTGCCCTCGATCGTGTCCAGGTAGGCGCGCATCTTCCGCACCGGAGGGAGCCACTCGACACCGTGGGCCTCCGCCATCGGCGGGTGGGAGACCCCGAGCCCGAGCACGAAACGCCCGCCGGAAAGCTCGGCCAGGGTGTGTCGGGCCTGGGCGGTGACCAGGGCGTCCCGCGAGTAGACGTTGGCGATGCCCGTCGCCACCTTGAGCCGCGTCGTGCGCGCCAGTACGAAGGAGACCGTCGCGAAGGGCTCGCGGCCGAAGAACTCGGGCACCCACAGGGCCTCGTAGCCCAGGTCCTCGAGGCGCAGCGCGAAGCGCTCCAGCTCGTCGGCGGCGAGGCCGTCGGTGAAGAAGATGACGCTCGGGTTCAGCTCCACGTGCGGTCTCCCGTCAGGCGACGCGTTCGAAGATCTTGGCGAAGGCCTCGGTGCACCGGAGCCATCCGTCCTGGTCCCGCTGCAACGGCTCGGCGACGATGTGCTGGATTCCCGCCGCCATGTACTGCTCGAGCTCGCGCTCGATCTGCTCCGCGCCGTCGCGCAGGGCGTCCCAGCTCGGACGCATCGAAAGGGTGAAGGAGGCCTCGGGCCGGTCCCGGCGAAGCCGGTTCGTGAGCTCGGCGGTCTTCTCGGGCGTCTGGAACGCGCCGTGCCAGCCGTCTCCCACCTCCACGGCGCGGCGCAGCGCACGCTCACTGTGCCCGCCCACCCAGATCGGAACCGACCGTTCGGGCTGGGGCTTCACGCGCATCGCGTTCATCGTGACGCCGGTGGTCGGCGCCATGGCGTCGATCGGGTCGTCGGTCCAGCAGCGGCGGAGGAGATCGATCGTTTCGTCGGTTCGGACGCCGCGCTCATCGAAAGGAACGCCGAGGGCCGCGAACTCCTCCGCCAGCCATCCGCCTGCGGCCCCCAGGATGACGCGACCGCCGCTCATCAGGTCGAGGGAGCCCAGCATCTTCGCGAGCAGTACCGGCGGCCGCATCGGCAGCACGAGGACGCTCGTCCCGAGCCCCACCCGTTCGGTTGCGGCCGCGGCCCAGGTCAGCGCGATCAGGGGTTCGAGGATGTAGGAGGACGGCGGATACGCCGCGTCCTTCGGCAGGGCCAGGTGATCGCTCACCCAGACGTCGGAGAAGCCGAGCTCCTCGGCCTGGCGCGCGACGGCGCGGATCGCCCGCGCCGAAGCGGCCGGGCCCGACTGGGGAAGATGGACGCCGAACTTCAAGGCCGGCCCCTGCGGCGCTCGGCCCACTCCTGGGCTCGGAGCTGGGCTCGGAGGTTCCGTCCCTGCAGCCTCACGCCGGTCCCTTTCGTCCTCGATCGCGCTAGGTTGTTTAACACGATCCGCCGCCGGGCACACCTCGATCGGTCTCCCACCGCGCGACCGGTGGCGTGAGGAAGCGATGAGCAAGACGAAGCTGATCGAGATGGCGCGACGCAACCTGGCCCACGTGAAGGCGGGCACGGTGGACCAGGAACCGGACGTCTTTCGGGTACCCGCCGGCAACTACTACGAGCCCGATCGCTGGCGCCTCGAGGTCGACCGGATCTTCAAGCGGCTGCCGCTCACCCTCGCCTTCTCGACGGAGCTGCGGAGCCCGGGCGACTACCGCTCGCTCCTGGTCGCCGACGTCCCGGTGCTCCTGACCCGAGGCTCCGACGGCTCCGTGCGCGCGTTCCTGAACGTGTGCAGCCATCGCGGGGCCGTCGTCGTGCCCGAAGGCAGCGGGAGCGCGCGGCGCTTCACCTGCCCCTACCACGCCTGGAGCTACGACAACGAGGGCGGGCTCGTCGGCATCTACAAGCAGAAGGACTTCGGCGAGGTGGACAAGAGCTGCATGGGGCTGACGCCCCTGCCGGTCGCCGAGCGGGCCGGGCTGATCTTCGCGGTGCTCACGCCGGGCGTCGACATCGACTTCGATACCTTCCTCTGCGGCTACGACGAGCTGCTGGCTCACCACCACTTCGACGAGTGTCACCTGGTCGGGCGCCAGTCGATCGAAGGGCCGAACTGGAAGGTCGCCTACGACGGCTATCTCGACTTCTACCACCTCCCGATCCTGCACAAGGACTCCTTCGGGTCGAGCTTTCCGAGCGACGCCCTCTACGACGCGTTCGGGCCCCACCAGAGGGTGAGCATGCCGGACCCGCGCTACCTGGGGCTCGAGGAGAAGCCGGAGGAGGAGTGGGACCCGGCCGGCCTGATCGCCGGCGTCTGGACCATCTTCCCCCACATCTCGATCGCAGATTTCGACGCCGGCGGGAAGCTCTACATGGTCTCGCAGCTCTTCCCCGGACCCACCGCCGACGAGTCGGTCACGGTGCAGAACTTCCTCACCACGAGCGAGCCCGACGAGGAACGGCGGGAGCAGATTGCGGGGATGATGAAGTTCCTGGAGCACGTCGTGAAGGACGAGGATTACTTCACGGGCAACCGCATCCAGAAGGCGGTCAAGACCGGCGCTCGCGAGGAGTTCGTCTTCGGGCGCAACGAGGGAGGCGGCCAGCGCTTCCATCGCTGGGTCGAGGCCTTGCTCCACACCGAGGACGCCGGGCTCGGGAAACTCTTCACCGGGGGCGTCCCGGACTAGGCAGGAGTGCTTATCCTGAGCGGATGGACGCCTCACCCGCGACGATTCCCTTCGCCAAGCTGCTGCTGGCCTTCGCCCCGAGCCTCCTCCTCCTGGAGATCCTGCGGCGCTGGTCCGTGGGCGCCGGGGCAGCGCTCTACGCGAACGTGCGCATGCTCGTCCAGCTCCTGGCGGTGGGGTACCTGCTGACAGCCGTCTTCGAGACCGACCAACCGGCGGTCGTCGTCCTCGTCGTGGGCGTGATGGTCGGCATCTCCGCCTGGATCGCCCTGCGTCCAGTCGAGGCGCCGGGCGTCCACGGCTACCTCCTCGCCCTGGTCGCGATCGCGACCAGCGGCCTCACCCTCCTCGTCATCGTCACCCAGCTCGTCCTCGATCTCCCGCGTTGGTACGAGCCGAGCTTCGTCGTGCCGTTGGCGGGCATGATCTTCGCCAACGCCATGAACACGGTGAGCCTCGCAGCGGAGCGCTTCGAGGCGGAACGGGCACGGGGCTTGGACCTCGCCCAGGCGAAGCGGACGGCGCTCGAGGCCTCGTTGATCCCGCAGATCAACAGCCTGCTCGCGGTAGGGCTGGTCGCGCTGCCGGGCATGATGACCGGCCAGATCCTGTCCGGCGTCGAACCGCTGGTCGCCGTCCGCTACCAGATCATGGTGATGTGCATGATCTTCGGGTCGGGCGGCCTGGGCGCGGCACTCTACCTCGTGCTCAGGGTGTGCCGAACTCCAGGTGCAGCTCCAGCGTCCCGAGCATGATCCCCGGCTGGTGCTGGAACGAGTTGCCCGGCGCGTAGGCCAGGCGGTCGATGCGATCGAGCAGGCGATCCCAGGCGATTTGCTGCTCGAGCCGGGAGATCCCGGCACCCGGACAGGTGCGCGGCCCCTGGGAGAAGGCGAGATGCCCCGCGACGCGCTTGCGGTCGAGCTGCACGTCCTTGGGGCAGGCGTACTCCTCGGGATCGACGTTGCCCGCTCCGAAGCGCAGGTGGAGGAGCGATCCCGCCGGAACGCGCACGCCCTGGAACTCCTCCTCCCGGGTCGTGATCCGTGTGGAGAGGCCCTGCGTCGGCGCCCGCACGCGCATGGCCTCCTCGGTGAAGGCCCGCAGCTTCGAGCGATCTGTGCGGATCTCGTCGAAGAGGGCAGGATCGTCGCACAGAAGCTGGGCCTCCTCCTCGAGGGCGTACTGGGTGGTCTCGAACCCGCCGAGCAGCATGGCGTAGACGATGCCTTCGATCTCGGCGTCGGTGAGCTTGCGACCGAGGGCCTGGTAGGTAATGCCGGTGAGGAAGCTGATCATGTCGTCACCGGGGTGCGCGCGTTTCTGCGCCACCTGCTCGGCCAGGTAGACGTGGAAGCCCTCGAGAACCTCCGCCTGCTCGGCCAGCTGCTCGCGGCTCAGCAGGTTGCGGTGGGTGCGACCGTGGACGAAGGGGAGCACCATCGCGGTTCCCCAGGCCCAGAGGCGGGGAAGGTCTTCGTGGGGCAGACCGAGCACGCTGGCCATCACCCGTTGGGGAAGCGGCCGCGCGAACTCCGCGACGAACTCCACCCGACCGCGTCCGATCCAGTCGTCGATCAGCGCGTCGACGGTGCGGGTGATCATCTCGCGGTGGCGGGTGGCGCCCGGGCCGACCCACGGATCCGTGAGCTCTTGCTTGTGGGCGCGGTAGAGCTCCTGGGTCGGCCGCAGCGTAGCCATCGAGACGATCATGGCGTTCATCTGGGGCGCCAGGGCGGGATCCGCCGCCAGGGCCTCGACGGCCAGACCGAGGGTCGGCGTGAAGCGCGCCGGATCCTTCACGACGCGCGCGATGTCCTCGTAGCGGGTCAGGACGTAGGCATCCGCGTCCCGCGTGAAGCCCTCGCCCGGAAGCACGAACACCGGCGCCTCGGCGTGGAGGATTTCGTAGGCTTCGTACCAGTGCTCCTGGGCGCCCTCGCCGAAGAGGTCGACGTCTGCGAGGGACGCCGGGCAGGCCATGGGGCTCAGGTCGTGGTTCGGGGGCTTCGGCACCGGGGGGTCCTCAGCGGGGCTTCGGTGAATCGGGCCCAGCCTACTCCCCCGAGAGCTCCGGGGGCAAGGTGAGCGTCACCGGAATGGGACGGTAGAGGCCGAGGTCGTCGGCGAGGCGCCCGAGCACGGAGCGGACGTCGCCTCCGGGCCCCGCGAACAGGTTGCATACGTAGGTGAGCGTGATCGTGCGATCCCCCGAGAGCTGCGGATGCGCCTTCGCCGCATAGCAGGCCGTGCCCGGGACAAAGCCTCCCACGTAGCGCGAATCCAGCTCCGGGATCCGGTAGAGCGATCGTCGCGCCGACCAGGGCCCCTCGAGCGCCGGCGCCGTTCGCACCCACACCCGGTCGCCCTCTTCCGCGGCGGGGTACGCGTAGATCGCGAGCCAGGCGCCGAGGCCGGCGTGGAAGTGCACGCTCATCTCGGTGGCATCGTCGTCCATCACGATCGCCGCGCCCAGCGGCCGGAAGCCGGGCTGCCAGCTGCCGTCGGTGGTGAAGGTCTCGAGGAAGGGCTCCAGGTCGGTGTCGCCGGGGCCGAGCCGATCCAACGGGAGCCGCACGAGGGTGCGGGGATGGGCGCTGGCCTCCCGGTCCAGGAAGGCGAAGAGGTAGACGTAGCCCTCGTGGACCACCATCGCGCTGGCGGGGAGCGCCCGGGAGCTGCGGCTCAGGCGGCGGCGCTCCATCTGCCAGGCCGCGGGCGGCTCCTCGGGATTCGCGATCCGGCCCAGCTCGACCCCGCGGAAGGCGAACGGCAGGGCGAGGGGACCGCGGGGCTGCGCCGGCTCCACCTCGAGCAGGCCCAGGTAGAGATCGCCGCCGTGGACGAAGCCGTCGAAGAGCCACCACCAGCCCAGCTCACCCGGGCGGTCGAAGAAGTCGGCCGGCCCCTCCGCGCCCGGACTCCAGTGGTACTCGATCGACCAACGCCCCGCCTCGCAGCGCGAGACCCCGATCGAGTTGTGGATGAAGTGCGCGCCCCGTCGCGTCGCTTGGCCCGATCGCCCGACGAAGGTATCCCCGAAGAGCCACAGGCTGCGGCCGCCCGAGAGCGGCACGGAGAAGGCCGAGTCGCCGCCGAGCCAGCCGCCCTCGTAGGGAAAGGCAGGCGTGCACGCCGGCGCGCCGGCGGGCGGCGCCTGGGAGACACAGCCGAGGAGAGCCAGCCCGAGGAGAGCTAGAAGGGGCGGTCGCCGCACAGGGTCACACGGTAGCCGTGGCGCACCTGTGGGTAGTAGTCCCAGGTGGCGAAGTGCTGCACGCAGCGGTTGTCCCACATGGCGATCGAATGGGGCCGCCACTGGAATCGGCACTGGAAGTCCGGCTGCTCCATGTGACGGAAGAGGAAGTCGAGCGTGGCCTGGCTCTCCTGCGGCTTCATCCCGCGGATCCGCGTCGTGAAGCCCGCATTCACGAAGAGCGCCTTGCGCCCCGTCTCGGGATGGGTCCGCACGACCGGATGCTCCGCCTGGGGAAACTCCTCCGCCGGCTTCTCGATCCCGTAGCCTCGCCCGTGGACGTGCGCGGACTCGTGCACCGCCGTGAGCCCCGAGAGGAAGTGCTGCCAGTGATCCGACAGCGCCTCCCAGGCCGCATACATGCTCGAGAAGAGCGTGTCGCCTCCGGAGCTCGGCACCCGTTCCAGCCGCAGGATGCTCCCCATGGGCGGCGCCGCCTCGAAGCTCACGTCCGAGTGCCATCCATGGCCCGCGACGAACTTCGAACCCTCGTCCGCGTGGATCACCAGCACCTCGGGGTGCTCTGGATGATGCGGCACGTTGGGGTGGACGTGCAGCTCGCCGAACCGTTGGCCGAAGGCCTTGTGCTCGTCCAGGCTGAGCTCCTGATCCCGGAAGAAGACGACCTGGTGGGCGAGCCAGGCCTCGTGGACGGCCTTCCGGGTATCTTCGGAGAGGGGGGCGCGCAGGTCGACGCCCTGGATCTCGGCGCCGATCACCGGGTTCAGGGGGTGGACGGTGGGGTCTTCCATGAGCTCTGAGGTTAGCGTGGGGGGAGTCGGGGGGGGGCGGAGTGGTGTCGAGGCTGGGCCGGCGTTCGAGCGCGCCACCGCCCAGGCCCACAGGCCAGAAGGCAGCCCGCACCTCCACGGGTGCCCCCAGTCCCGATCGAACCCAAGCCCCACCCAGCTAGCATTCCCCGATGCGGCTCTCCCCCGACCGCCTCGCCCGCCCCTTCGTCGCGTTCGTGGAGCGCTTCTACCCGGACGCCTTCGTCTTCGCGATCCTGCTGACCGGGCTCACCTTCCTCCTCGCCATCGGCCTCACCGACACGGGGGCCGTTCGCGCGCTCGAGATCTGGGGGGTGGGCCTGACGGGGCTCCTGCCCTTCATCACCCAGATCGCCCTCACCCTGCTATGCGCTCACGCCCTCGCCCACACCGACGGGGTTCACGGCGTCCTCACGCGTCTGGCCGGCTGGCCGCGCAACGAGCGTCAGGCGTATGCGTGGGTGGCGCTGATCGCGGGAATCGGGAGCCTCGTCGCGTGGTCGTTGGGCCTGGTGGTCGGCGCCTTGATGGCTCTCGGGGTAGCTCGAGCCGGGCGGGAGCGGGGCCTACTTCTGCACTTCCCGCTGCTCGTGGCGAGCGCGTACGGCGGCTTCGTGGTGTGGCACATGGGCTACTCGAGCTCGGCTGCGCTCTTCGTCGCCACGCCGGGGCACGCCCTGGAGGCGGCGACGGGGATCGTTCCGGTGACCGAGACGATCTTCGCGCCGTGGAACCTGGCCCTCGCCGCCCTGACCGTGGTGGTGGTGGCAGCGGTCTGTGCGGGGATGGCGCCGCGGGGCGAAGCGCCCATCGAGCTCGTCGAGGCGCCGCCGGAGCAGGCGCCCGGAGAGCCCGACCGCTCGACCTTCGGGCGCCGGCTCGAGCACGCGCGACCGATCTCGGCGGGCATGGGCGCGGTCCTGCTCGCCTATCTCTTCACCTGGTTCCGCAGCCGTGGCCTCGAGCTCACTCTCGACGTGGTCAACTGGTCCTTCCTGGGGCTGGGTCTGGTGCTCGCGCGCTCGCCCGTCCACTACGTCGCACTCGTCCGCAACGCCAGCCGCACCCTCGGACCGATCGTCCTCCAGTACCCGTTCTACGCCGGCATCATGGCGCTGATGACGAATACCGACCTCGTCCACCTCTTCTCGGACGGCTTCGTCGCCCTCGCCTCGCCGGGCACCCTCGGCTTCTGGGCGTTCGTCTCCGGAGGGGTGCTGAACTTCTTCGTCCCTTCCGGCGGGGGCCAGTGGGCGGTGCAGGGGCCGATCTTCGTCGAGGCGGCCCGGAAGCTGGGCGTGGAGACGCCGGTGGTGGTGATGGGCGTGGCCTACGGCGATCAATGGACCAACCTGGTCCAGCCGTTCTGGACCCTGCCCCTCCTGGCCATCGTGGGGCTCAGCGCCCGGGCCATCATGGGCTACTGCTTCGTCGTGCTCCTGGCGACCTTCCTGCTCTTTGCGGGCGGCCTTCTGTGGGTGGGCGCCGGCGGCTGAGCGAGGTACAACCAGGGCATGAGCTATCGAGGCACCGGAAGAGGCGGCCCCGTGCTGCGCACGGCCGAGGTTCTGAGCGTCCTTGGCGACGCGGGCTTCCTGAGCCCGCGGTACCTGGGGACCCTGCTTCCCACCATCCGGAGGTTCGGCTCCACCGCGGCCTCGGGCTTCATGGCCGCGGCCCAGCGCGATCCGGACGGGCTCGCGCTGATCGACGAAGCGGGCACGATGACCTTCCGGGAGCTGGACCAAGGGACGAACGCCATCTCGAGGGCGCTGCGAGAGGCGGGGGTCGGCCCCGGCGACGGGGTCGGGCTCTTCGCGCGAAACCACCGCGGCTTCGTGCAGGCCCAGATCGCGCTGGACAAGCTCGGTGCGAACACCCTACTGCTCAACACCGGCTTCGCCCCGCCCCAGCTGAAGGAGGTGTGCGCGCGGGAAGGCACGCGAGTGCTGCTCTACGACGAGGAGTTCCGCGAGATCGTCGAGGGCGGAGCCGCCGACCACGTGCGCTTCCTCACCTGGGCGGATTCCGACGCTCCTCCCGAGACGACCTTGGCCCAGCTCGCGGCGGCCCACGACACGGGACCGATCGATCCGCCCTCGAGCCCCGGCCGCACCACGATCCTGACGTCGGGAACCACCGGGACGCCCAAGGGCGCCCAACGCACCATGAAGAGCCAGGGCATCGACAGCCTGGTCGGCCTCTTCGGCCGCATGCCGCTGCGCCGGGGCACCCGGAACCTGATCGTCGCCCCCACCTTCCATTCCTGGGGCGGCATGCACCTCCTCCTGGCCGCGACCCTCGGCTGCACGGCGGTGCTGCGCCGCCGCTTCGATCCGGAGGACACCCTCGCGGCGATCCAGGAGCATCGGCCCCAGATTCTGGCGGTCGTTCCGGTGATGATGCAGCGCATCCTCGCGCTCGGGGAAGACGTGATCGGCCGGTACGACACCTCCTCCCTCGAGGCGGTCTGCGCGAGTGGCTCCGCCCTCCCGGGCGAGCTGGCCCTGCGCTGGATGAACACCTTCGGCGACAACGTCTACAACCTCTATGGCTCGACGGAGGTCGCCCAGGCCTCCATCGCCATGCCCGACGAGCTGCGCTCCGCGCCGGGCACGGCCGGGCGCCCGCCCCGCGGCGTGACCGTGCGCATCCTCGACGGCGCCGGCAGCGAGGTTCCCCAGGGCGTCACCGGCCGCATCTTCGTCGCGAACGACAACCAGTTCGAGGGCTACACGGGCGGGGGCAACAAGGAGATCATCGACGGACTGATGTCGAGTGGCGACGTGGGCCACTTCGACGAGAAGGGGCTCCTCTTCGTCGACGGCCGCGATGACGACATGATCATCTCCGGCGGCGAGAACGTCTTTCCCCGCGAGGTGGAGGACCTCCTCGCCGACCATGACGACGTGATCGAGGCCGCCGTCATCGGCGTGCCGGACGAGGAGTTCGGCCAGAGGCTGAAGGGCTTCATCGTCCTGCGGGACGGCGCCGAAGCGGACGAAGGCGCTCTGAAGGACTACGTCAAGCGCCACCTGGCGCGCTACAAGGTGCCGCGCGACATCGTCTTCCTCGACGCCCTGCCGCGGAACCCGACGGGCAAGATCCTGAAGCGGGTGCTCGCCGAGGAGAGCTAGGCGACGAGCCACCGTGCCGCGCGTCGAGACCCGGCCCCGAAACGGACCTCCGCCGAGCTGCTGCGCTTCCTGCGCCGGGCAGGCGGCCGGCTGGGGCATCGTTCCCCACCGTCAACCGCAGGTGCGCTTCGGCCGATAGACCGCTAGAGAATGGGACCGCAGGAGGACGCATGGCCGAAGCAAAGACGACCCCCCAGCTGCGCGACGTGACCGAGAGCGGGAGTGAGTTCGCCCTCAGCGAGGACGAGCTCCGAACCGTCACCGGAGGCCGGGCCTTCCTCGACCTCCTGGACCAGAAGCGCTTCTCCACGAAAAAGCTGCAGTCGACGTTGAACTACGAGCGGGAGCTCCGCAAGCTCCAGATCGAGATGGTCCAGCTCCAGCGGACCGTCCAGCTCACCGGCCGCCGTGTCGCGCTCATCTTCGAGGGGCGCGACGCTGCGGGCAAGGGCGGAACCATCCGGCGCTTCGTCGAGCACCTGAACCCGCGGACCGCGCGGGTCGTGGCGCTCCCGAAGCCCACGGAGGTGGAGCAGGGACAATGGTACTTCCAGCGCTACGTCTCCGCGCTGCCCAACCCCGGTGAGATCTGCTTCTTCGACCGCTCCTGGTACAACCGCGCCGTCGTCGAGCCGGTGATGAACTTCTGCTCCGAGGAGCAGTACAAGCAGTTCATGCAGCAAGTCCCGGAGTTCGAGCACATGCTCTACGAGGACGGTGTCGAGCTGATCAAGTTCTGGTTCTCGATCTCGAAGCGCGAGCAGAAGGAACGCTTCGATTCGCGCCGCGGCGACCCCCTGAAGCAGTGGAAGATCAGCCCGGTGGACGAGCGCGCCCAGGAGCACTGGGACCTGTACACGAAGTACAAGGAAGCCATGTTCAGCCGGACCCACACGACCTACAGCCCGTGGATCATCGTGCGCGCGAACTCGAAGAAGAAGGCTCGCCTGGAGAGCATGCGCTACGTGCTGAACAACGTCGACTACGACCATCGGGACAAGGCCGGAACCTCCCTCCACCCCGATCCGGACATCGTGAAGCGGTTCCACCGAGCGACGTCTCAGATCGACTAGCGGGCTGCCACCGGGTGGGCCGGCTCATCGCCGGGGCCGCGTCCCCCGCCGCCTCCTCCGCGCCGCCAGCTCGAGCCGCAAGCTCTTCGCGATGAACCGGGGCAGCCCGAGGGGGTTCCGGCGGAGCTTGCGGAGGATCAACCGGCGCATGTGGGGCATCGCGTCGTAGCTTCCCTCGCGCTGGCCGTGGCCGATGTGCATGGCGAGGGCGGGCACGTCGACGACGTCCATGGGAAGCTCCAGGTGGAGCGTCTCGGTCTTCGGCAGCAGACAGGTCTGTTCGTCGCAGGCCTGGTAGCGGACGTTCACCTCGAGGCGCGCGGTCTCCGCGTCGAGGGGACGGAGCTCGCTGGCGAGCTCACCGGTCGGGTAGAAGGGCACGGCAATGTCCACGGTGCCGCTCCAGACTTGGAGCTCCAGGTCCATGCTCGCAAGGCACAGGGGCTCGGTGGGCGGAAGGATCGGGTCGAGCACCGTCAGGCCCGGGGGTCCCTCGACCTGCACCGTCGTCGGCACCATGCCCTCGGGCACGGGCTCGCCGTAGAGGTGGAGCCCCGGGCCCAGCTCGAAGCGGACGACGAGCTTGCGCATGATGCCCTGGCGGATGCTGCCGTCCCCGCCGTGGACCGCTGCGGTGACGTGGATCTGGTCGTCGCCAGCTTCCGCTCGGGGCGCCGCATCGGACAGCTCGATCCGGCCCAGGGCGGCGTCGATCAGCGTCTCCGGGCTGTCCCGCTTCTTGTAGGTGTCGTGGAAGAACTTCGCGACGACGATGCCGTCCTCGTCGGTGACGAAGACGCCGGGGAAGGCCACGCCGTACAAGAAGGCGTCGTCCTCGCCGACGGAGGTGTTCAGCACGCCGTAGCGCCGGATCACCTCCGACTCGACGTCCGATAGCAGCGGGAAGGAGACGTCCCGCTTCAGGGCAAACTCCCGCAGTGCGGGCTGGTCGTCGTAGGAGATGGCGTAGAGCTTGATGCCGGCCGCCTCGAACTTCTCGCGGGCGTCGCGCAGCTCGCCGAGCTGCGTCCAGCAGGGGGGTCACCAGACGGCGGAGCGGTAGAAGACCAGGGCGGCCTTCGAGCGGCCGCGGTCGGCGTGGAAGTCGATCTCGCGACCGAAGGCGTCGGGAAGGCTGAAGTCCGGCAGCCGTTCGCCCACCTCGGGGCCCGTGACGTGGCCCTCGGGCAGACCGCTTCGGGCGGGGTGGCCCAGCGGTGCCGGTGCGTCGAAGCCGTGCTCGTCGCGCTCGACCGTCATACAGGAGATCTCTCGTGTCGGCGGGTGATCAGCTTGCGAGGGTGGCGACCGTCCACGTAGCCGACGAAAGTGCCCGCGACGAGCTCGTAGCCCACCAGGGCCTGGATGCGCTCCGAGTAGCGGGCCGCGACGTCCGGCGGCACGGCCAGGAACTGGTTCTCGAGCTGGCGCAGCCACGGCTGGCAGTACTGGACCGTCAGCCCCAGGCGCTTGCCGCTCGAGCGGTTCGCGCCCGAGCGGTGATACAGCGTGCCCGGGAAGACCGCGACGCTCCCGGACGCCATCAACAGGGGGACGCCCATGCGTTCCATCTCCGCCTGGGGCGGGGCCGGCGTCTCCCAGAGATGACTCCCGGGAATGACGTCCGTTGCGCCGTTCTCGGCGGTGAAGTCATCGAGGGCCCAGATGGTCGAAACCCCCTGCACCGGACGGGGCGGCGGGGGCGCGCCGAGCGCGTCGTCCTGGTGGAAGCCCTGGGGCGTCTCGCCTGGGTGCAGGTTCACCACCAGGGCCGCCGAGAGCAGGAAGCTCTCGCGGAGGAAGCGGCCGACGAGCTCGAGGACGGCCGCGTGCTCGACCAGCGGCGCGACCGCGGGCACCTTGGCCAACAAACTGTAGACGCGCTCGGTCCTGAAACCCTCGAAGTCGTTGCGCCCCATCAGCTCGGACCGGAGGTACGGCCCGAGCTGCTCGCGGAGCGCCGCGACCTGGGAGGGGTCGATGGCGGAGGGGAGGACGACGTAGCCGTCGGTTTCGAGACTCGGAGAGGCCACACCTCTACGGTATCCTGCCGCCATGGCCGACGCCCCCACCCTCTACACCGCGCGAGCCTGCAACTTCTGCCACCGCAGCCGGATCGCCTTCGCCGCCAAGGGTGTCGAGCCGGAGCTCGTCGAGATCGATCTCGTGAAGCGCCCCTCCTGGTTCCGCGACAAGGCCTCGGGCGGCAGCGTGCCGCTGCTCGAGTGCAAGGACGGCGCCTTCCACGGCTCGGCCATCATCAACGAGTACGTCGAGGAGCGCTGGCCCGAGCCGACGCTGCTGCCGGGCTCGCCGGCGGAGCGCGCCGAGGCGCGCATGTGGATCCACTGGTGGAACCGCGCGCCGACGCCCCGCTACGAAGAGCTGCTGATGAACGTGCGGCCGAAGCGGGAAGACGAGCTGCGCGAGCGGCTGCTCTCGGCTCTCGTGGAGTGCGAGGAACGGCTGGTGGCGCGGGGCTACGGCGGCGGCTACTGGCATGGTGCGTCGCTGGGCCTGGTCGACGCCAGCGCCGCGCCGGTCTTCGATCGCTTCGTCGGGCTGCGGCACTTCCACGACGTTGACGTTCCGGAGGAGCTGGGCCGCGTGCGCGCCTGGCGGGACCACCTGCTCGCGGACGAAGTCGTGCAGCGGTGCTCGCCGGGAGAGGACGCACTGCTCGAGGTCTTCTCGGGCTACCGGGACGTCCTGGCCAAGGCGGCGGAGGCGGGCATCGAGGTCCCGGTGTCGGGCGGTGACTGATCTCCAGGGCCGCGTCGCGGTCGTCACGGGAGGGGCGCGGGGCATCGGCCGCGGCATCGCCGGCGAGCTTGCGCGAGCGGGCGCCGACGTGGCGATCGGCGATCTGCTCGGCGATCCGGCCGTCGCCGCCGACGCCGAGGAGACCCTCGCGGCGGTCCGCGCCGCGGGCCGCCGGGCCCTCGCCGTCGCCTGCGACGTGACCGATCCGGGTGGGCCCGAGCGCCTGATGAAGGAGGCGCTCGCGGAGCTGGGCGGCCTCGACATCGTCGTGTGCAACGCCGGCGTCCTCGGCGAGGGTGCGGTCCTCGACATGGAGCCGGAGGAGTGGCGCCGCGTCCTCGAGGTGAACGCCACCGGCACCTTCCTCACCTGCCGGGCGGCCCTGCCCCACCTGATAGAGCGGGGCGGCGGCGCGATCGTCAACATCGCATCGATCGTCGGCCTGCGGGGAGTCGCCAACCGCGCCCACTACAGCGCCAGCAAGTTCGCCGTGGTCGGCCTCACCCAGGCGCTCGCCGCCGAGGTGGCGGACGCGGGCGTGCGCGTGAACGCGGTCTGCCCCGCCGGCGTACGCAGCCACATGACCCTCTCCGAGGTGGGCCGCGCCACCGGCATCGACGATCCAGCGCAGCTCGACGCGATCTGGACGAACGTCGCTGCCCAGCGCCTGCCCTTCGGCCGCTCCGTCGAGCCCGAGGACATCGGCCGCGCCGTCGCCTACCTGGCGGGCGCCGAGATGGTCTCCGGCGCCATCCTCCCCGTCGCGGGCGGCGAGGACCTGCGACGGCCGAGCGAGGCCTCCCAGAAGGGCTAGTCGAGCCCGCCGTCGAAGTCCTTGCCATTCATGCCGGCGTTCTTGCGCGCCTGCTTGACCATGTCGCGGACGACCGGGCCCAGGGTCGTGGGATCCTCGATGGGCGCCACGGTAGGGCCGCGGTGCCAGCCCTCGGCGATGGCGAGCACGCTGCCGGACGCCTCGAAGACACGACCGGTGACGTCGCGGGATTCCGCGCTGGCCAGCCAGGTGACGATCGGAGCGATCCAGCGCGGGCTCTGGGCCTCGCGCATCTCGTCGGTGATCTCGCCGGGCTGGAGATCCTCGGTTAGGCGAGTTAGCGCTCCGGGCGCGATGCAGTTCACGGTGATGCCGTACCGCTGGAGCTCCCGCGCGGCGATGATCGTGAAGGCCGCGATGCCCGCCTTGGCGGCGCCGTAGTTCGTCTGCCCCGGATTGCCGTAGATGCCGGACACGGAGCTCGTGTTGATCAGGCGGGCGTCGACGGGCTGGCCGGCCTTGCTCTGCTCGCGCCAGTAGGCGGCGGCGTGGTGGGCCGGCGCGAAGGTGCCCTTCAGGTGCACCTGGATCACCGCGTCCCACTCGCTCTCCTGCATGTTCACGAGCATGCGATCCCGCAGGATGCCGGCGTTGTTGATCAGCGCGTCGAGACGGCCGAAGGCATCGACGGCCTGTTGGATCATCTCCTTGGCCTGCCCGAAGTCGCTGACGTCCGAGCCGTTGGCCACGGCCTCGCCGCCCTTCGCCTTGATCTCCTGCACCACCTCCTCGGCGGGGCCGAGATTCGAGCCGGTTCCGTCGCGGGAGCCGCCGAGATCGTTCACCACCACCTTGGCCCCGTGCTCCGCCAGCATCAGGGCGTACTCGCGGCCGATGCCGCGACCGGCGCCGGTCACGATGGCGACGCGGTCTTCGCAGAACGAGCTCATGATCCTACCTCCATTCGAGGGCGCCACGTTAGCGCGCCTCGCCACACCAGGCCGTGGGACACGACCGCCAGCGCCGCACCGGGCACCAGATCCCACGCCCAGTGCTGCTTGGTCGCCAGGGTCGCGTAGAGAATCGCCGCACCCCACGCGAGGAGAACGCTTGCGAGGAGCGAGCGGCGCCCCGCCGGGAGACCGTCGCCGAGCACCCGCCAGCCGAACAGCAGACCGTAGACCGCCAGTGCGGCGTGGAGGGACGGAAAGGCGTTGGTCGAGCCGTCGATGCCGACGAGCCACGCGTAGGTGGCGTCTGCCGCCGGGGCGACGGGCCTCGGCCCCGCGACGGGCAGCGCGGCGAAGGTGAGAAAGCTGGGCACACAGACCAGCACCAGCCCGCGCGCGAAGCCGAGCAGCTCCTCCCGGCGCGTGGCCAGCAGCGGGAACAGGGGGACGAGCAGGCAGACCGAGAGGTAGGGGTAGACCCAGCCGGACTGGAACTCGATCGCCCGGTCGAGCGCCGTCACCGGGGGCGCCCAGAGCGGGGTGGGCTCGAGGGCGTGCAGCCCGAAGTACGGAATGCAAATACCGACGGCGAGCCCCAGGAGGACGGCGATCTTCAGACGCAGCTCGGCTTGCAGTCGGTGGGCCAGGGACACGGCAGCAGTCTATCGCGACCCCCGCGCCGGGTCGGGCAGGTACCCAATGGGCGACCTCCACGCCCGCTCCGGATCGTCCTGGGAACGGAGGCGTCCTCGCAGCTGCGCGCCGAATGCAACGACAACGGCTCCGGCTGCGAGGCTCTCGCGATCCCCCACAACTCCAACGACTCGAGCGGCATGGCGTTCTCGGTGGCCGCGGCGGGCGGCGACGTGGCCGAGGCGGTGCGGCTCCGGGCCGCGCTCGAGCTCCTGGTCGACTGGCTGAGCAGGGCCGCCATCAGGACGACGAGGAGCCCGAGGATCCACCCCGCCCGGCGCATCCCCTAGGCGAGCGCCTCCTCGACGGCTTTCGCCGCCCACTTGTAGTCGGCCTTGCCGTTCGGCGCCCGGCGCACCTGGTCCACCACGAAGAGCTGCTTCGGCACCTTGTAGGCGGCGAGCTTGGTGCGGGTGAACTCGCGGAGGGCCTCGCCGTCGGCATCGGCCCCGGGGCGAAGCGAGGCCACACCCGTGACACGCTGCCCGAACTTCTCGTCCGAGACCCCGACGACCAGGCAGTCCAGGACGTCCGGATGCTGCTTCACCGCCTCCTCCACCTCCTCCGGGTAGACCTTCTCGCCGGCGGTGTTGATGCAGTTCGAGCCGCGGCCCAGCAGCGTGAGCGTGCCGTCGGCCTCCACGGTCGCCCAGTCGCCGGGGAAGGAGTAGCGCACGCCTTCGAGAGTCCGGAAGGTGGCGCGGCTCTTGGCCTCGTCCTTGTAGTAGCCGATCGGCACGTTGCCGCCGGCCGCCACCATGCCCGCCTCGCCGGAGCCGGGCTTCACCTCGCGGCCGTCCTCGGTGAAGACCTTGGTGGTCGGGTTCATCGCGAACTTCGCCGTCTGCCCCACGTTGCCGCGGGTGGTGATCTGGGTGCCCATGCTGCCCTCGGTGGAGCCCATGGCGTCGACCAGCACGAACTCGTGGTGATCCAGGAGCTGCTGCTTCACCTCGGCGGTCCACATCACGCCGGAGGAGATCATGAACTTCACGCTGGTCGGGTCATAGGGCTCGCCCTTCGCGTGGGCTTCGTCCAGGGCGCGGAGCATCGGCTTGGCGAACGCGTCGCCGACGATCACGAGCTGGCTCGCCTTCTCGCGCTGGGCGGTCGCCCACAGCTCGTGGGCGTCGAAAGAGCGCTCTGTGAGGGTGACGACCTGGGCGCCGGCGCACTGGGGGATCAGCGCGCCGAGCCACATGCCGGTGCCGTGCATCAGGGGACACGCGGGGACGGAGACGACGCCGTGGCCCTCCTCCCACATCTTCGCGGTGACCTCGGGGATCTCGGCCGGCTCGGGCGTCCCCAGACCGAGCAGCGGGAAGCCCAGGCCGATGAAGCCCTGGACCATGCCACCGATGTCGTACATCACGCCCTTGGGCATGCCCGTCGTGCCGCCGGTGTAGAGCATGTAGACGTCGTCGGGGGAGCGGTCGATACGCGGCGCCGGATCGTGGGCTGCTACGAGCTGCTCGAAGGGCACCGCTCCTTCGACCGATTCGCCTCCGTCGTCCACCTCCACCCAGAGCTTCACCTTCGGAACGCGGTCCTTCACCCGCGCCACCCGATCGCCCAGGCTGGTGTGGAAGACGAGTACCTCGGCGTCCGAGTTGTCGAGCAGGTAGAGGAGCTCGTCGTCGAGATAGCGGTAGTTGATGTTGATGGGAACGTGGCGGCCCTTGAAGGCGCCGAATTGGGCCTCCAGGTACTCGTTGCCGTTGTAGAGATAGAGACCGACCTTCGAGTCCGGGCCGAGGCCGGCCCCGGCGTAGGCCGCGGCGAGCCGCGCCGCCCGCTGCTCGTACTCGGCCCAGGTCCTGCGCTGCGCGCCGGAGACGAGGGCGTCGCGATCGCCGATCCGGTCGGCGATCCCCTCCCACAGCGTTGCGTAGTGCATCTCCATCTCGCTCACGCCTCCTTCTTCTGCGTGCGGTAGTCGCCGAACTTCTCGTCCCGCTCCTGCAGGGCGCCGGTCAGCTTCCCCTTGCCCGGCCCGATCTTGGCGATGAACTCGTGGAAGCTCGGCTGGTGCGTGGCGAGCGTGCAGAGCTCGGTGCCCTGGCGGATGCCAGCGCGGAAGCCCATCGCGTCCATCTGCCGGTGCACGGCGCGCTTGTTCAGCTGCACGATGTCCGGCGGGAGGGCTGCGATGCGCTCCGCCATCTCCAGGGCCTTCGCCTCGAGTTGGTCGGCGGGATACGCCCGGGTGGCCCAGCCGCGCTTCTCCGCCTCGACGCCGGAGATCGAGTCGCCGGTGAGCATCATCTCCATCCCGCGGCGCATGCCCACGAGCCAGGCGTGGAACTGCATGTCCGGCACGCCGAAGCGCACCGCCGGGTAGCCCATCTGCGCGTCCTCGGCCATGTAGACCAGGTCGCAGCCGGTGGCGAGCTCGCTTCCACCGGCGAGGCAGAAGCCGTGCACCTGGGCGATCACCGGCTTCGAGAGGTCCCAGATCGACATCCAGCCCTCGGTCACGTGCCGCGGCCACTGGCCTTCGCCACCGGCGGTGAAGAACGGATACTCCATGCCTTCGTTGCCGCCCCCCAGGTCGTAGCCGGCGGAGAAGCTCGGCCCGGCCCCGCGGACGATCATCACGTGGACCTCCGGATCGACGTCGCCCTGCTGGAGGGCGTGGAGCAGCTGGCCGCGGAGGGCGTGGTTCAGCGCGTTGCGCTTCTCCGGCCGATTCAGGGTGATGCGCCGGACGTGGGGCGCCGGATCGTCGACCAGGACCACCGTGTAGTCGGCTGCCGAGCTCGGCTGGCTCACGCTGGCGGCGCGGTCGGCGTAGGGATTGGCGTGGCTCTCGCTGCTCATGGGGCGCCTCCAATGGGCCTTTCGGCCCGGGAGCGCTCGATTGGACTGGACCCCTCCCGCCCTGTCAAGGAGCGCTCGCCGGGCGTACCCTGGGGTGGATGCGCTCGGATGCCGTCGACCAGCTGCTGAGCGGCTACCTCAAGCAGCCCGTCCGGCTGAGCTGGCGCGGCGCCGCCTCCGACGCCGTGCGGGGATCCTTCGAGCGCCCGCGCGTCGAGCTCGCGGGCCTGGCGACCGCCTGGGTGCCGCTGGAAGAGGTGGCACTCGAGGCGGACCACGTGGCATTGCACCCGGGCGTGCCCGCGCGGCTCGCGGTGCAGGGCCCCCGCGTCGAGGTGGCGGTCGGCCAGTCCGATCTCGATCGCTGGCTCAAGCGCTTCCAGCTCCCCTTCCGCCTCGAGCTCGAGGACACCTCGCTCACGGTCCACACCGAGATCGCCGGCTTCCCCGTCGCGCGGCTCGACGCCCGCCTCGACGTGGTCCGCGGCTGGTTCGTCCTGAAGCCGAGGAGCGCCTCCCTGCTCGGCGTCCCCAACTACGTGGCGTCGCTCTTCCGGACCTACCTGCCCATCCCTCCGCTGCCCGAAGACGCGCGCGTGGTCGCCATCGACCACGAGCCGGAGATGCTGCGTCTCACCTTCGAAGCGGACGACTTCGAGGAGCGGGTCACTCCCGGCCTGGTCGATCGTCTGCGCCGACGGGTGCTGCCGATCGGCTAGGAGCTGTGCGGGCGGGTCGCACACCTGGACCGATTCCGCCGGGCCTGGAGCGGCCGGACCGCCGCATCGCCTCAAGCCGGGCCCGAGGCCCTTCGATAGGGCCGGATGGGGATTCTGGCGGGCCATGGCAGGGATGAGCGTTCGGGTCGCAGCAACGGGCGTGCTCCTGGTGGGCGCGGGCGCCCTCGTGGCGTTCACCGGCGTGAGCGCGGGATTTCTCGTGCTCGGCGCCCTCCCCCTCCTCCTGCTGCCCGCCGACGTGTCGAGGCTGCCGTGGATCCTGCTCTGGTGCCTGCTGGGCGGCATGCTGGGCTTCCTGGTCGCAGAGCGGATCCCCGGCAACACCGGCCTGCTCGTGGCGGTGGCCTGCTTCACGGCCGTCGGCATCGTCCACGGAGAGCTCCTCCGGCGTCGCGAGGCGCAGCGCCGGAAAGCCGCGGCAGAGCTCTACGAGCTCGCGACCCACGACGGCCTCACCGGCGCGCTCAACCGCACCTGCTTCGAGGAGCTCGCCCGCCAGGAGACCCGACGCGCCGCCCGCTACGGCAACCCGCTCTCCCTCGCGATCATCGACCTGGACGACCTGAAGACGATCAACGACCATGCGGGACACCGCGCCGGGGACGACGCCCTCCGCAAGCTCGGCGGCCTGCTCCGGGAGTCGGTGCGCGATTGCGACAGCGTCGGCCGGCTGGGCGGCGACGAGTTCGCCCTGCTCATGCCGGAGACCGGCCTGCTCGCCGCCGCCATCGCCTGCGAGCGTCTGCGCCTGGCCGTAGAGGGCCTTCCCGGGAACGGGGGTGCCGCGATCACGGCCAGCGTCGGGATCGCGGAGTGCGAGGGAGAAGCGTCCCGCTACGAGACGCTCTACGAGACGGCGGACCGCTGCCTCTACACGGCGAAGCGCGGCGGCCGCAACCGGGTCTCGACCCGGCCGGACCCGCCCGCCTCCGCCTGATCGATCGTCGCGGGGCTCGGAGCGGCAGGGGGCTGGGCTAGCCTCTGCGCCATGTACGAAGAGATCCTGTACGACGTCGAAGAGCCGGTCGCGACCATCCGTTTCCACCGGCCGGACCGCCTCAACGCCTTCACCAATCGCATGGGCGACGAGCTGAAGCACGCCATCGCCGAGGCCGAGGCCGACGAGCGGGTGGTGGGCATCGTGCTCACCGGTTCCGGCCGCGGCTTCTGCTCCGGGGCCGACCTGAAGGGCCTGCAGGGCATCGGTGCCGGCGAGGAGGGCGCGATGGGGGGCGGCGCCGAGGGCCTCGACGCCCAGCCCGGCGATCCGGCGATGAAGGGATTCCACGGGCCCTACGCCTACATGATGGCGGTGCGCAAGCCGATCATCGCCGCCATCAACGGCCCGGCCGCCGGCCTGGGCTTCGCGATCCCGCTCTTCGCCGACATGCGCTTCGCCAGCGACCGCGCCGTGTTCACCACCGCCTTCTCGCGGCGCGGACTGATCGCCGAGTGGGGAATCGGCTGGACCCTGCCACGCCTGGTCGGCCCGGCCCATGCCCTCGACCTCTTGCTCTCCGCCCGCAAGATCGATGCGACCGAGGCGTGTCGCATCGGTCTCGTGAACCGCACGCTGCCCCACGACGAGCTCCTCCCCTTCGTGACGAGCTACGTTCGCGACCTGGCGGAGAACGTGTCACCCACTTCGATGGCGGTGATGAAGCGTCAGGTGTGGCAGCGCCTGGAAGCCGAGCTCGATCCCTCCCTGCGCGAATCGATCGAGCTCATGGCCGAGAGCTTCGACCGACCCGACTTCAAGGAAGGGGTGCAGTCCTTCCTCGAGAGGCGTCCGCCGCGCTTCCCGCGCGTGAAGACCTGAGGGGGCTCAGGCGAGCAGCCGCCGGAGGGCCCCCTCGACCACTGCCGCCGCGCGGCTTCGGCTGAGGCGCTGCTCGGAGCGCAGCCGATCCCAGGCCTCGAAGGAGGTCGCCAGCTCGGCGGCGTCGAGGCGCTCGGGCTCTCCATCCTCCAGCTCCGGGAGCCAGCGAAGCAGATCCGCCCGCAACGTCCGGACGTCGGTCGAGTGGACGGACTGCAGGTAGTCGGAACGCCAGCGGTGCAGGGCTGCGGAGCGCTTGTAGGGCGTCGAACGCTCGAAGAGGTCGGCCCGACGCGCGGTGAGGGCGGAGATGCGTGCGGCGACGCTTCCGCTCGGCTGCCCTTCGGTCACGAGCGGGCTGAGCTCTGCGACCAGGCGATCGTTCATCTCGGCGTAGAGCGTCTCCATGTCCGAGAAGTGGCGGAAGACGGTGCGGATGCCGACGCCGGCCCGCTCGGCCACCTGCTGGGCCGTCGGCCGCAGGCTGCCCTCGCCGATCAGCTCCATGAGCGCCTGCACGATGGCCTCGCGGCTGCGCTCGGAGCGGCGGGCGCGGCCGTCGGATCGGGCCTCCGGGGAGAGTGAGCTGGGTCGCGGCATGGGGAAAATGATGGCAGAAACCATGCCAAAACTCACCCTAGGGAGCCGAGGAAGGCGTAGCCCTCCGCCAGGGCGGCGCGGGCGCCCTCCTCCACGACGTCGCCATGGGCCACGATCACCCGCTCGAAGGGCCAGGCGAAGATGCGTTCCAGGGATCCGCGGAAGGCGTCGCGATCGCGGATCGAGAGGCGCTCGAGCAGCGTCGGCGAGAGGACACCCTTCACCCCGGCCAGACGGAGCGAGAGGCGCGCCCAGCCGGAGAAGCGCGGCGAGAGGTTGAGGGCCAGATCGGTGGCGACGAGGGTGGCGCTCTCGGCGTGGAAGAACACGACCTCGTTGCCGAGCGGGAAGCCCCGCAGCGCCACCTGCGCGAGGCAGCCGGCCCAGGCCTCCGGCGCCTCGTCGCCCAGGACCTCCGCGGGAAGCAGCTCGGGCCGCTTCTCCTCGAGACCCGGCGCCAGGTGGAGGGAGGCACCGGGAAAGGCGTCTCGCCAGTCCCCGGCGTACAGGTGGTGGAAGCGGTTCGGAGCCACCAGCGCCGCGGGCTCGCCCAGCCTGCGCAGCGCGTCGACCCGCCCGGGCGTGGGCTCGATCGGCGAGTGGATCCACAGGCCGCCGCCGGGCAGCCGGACGACGGTCATACGAGTGCCGATCTCCAGCCCGAAGAAGCGGAGCGGCTGCTCGTCGACCCACAAGTTCGCGTCGAGCTGACGCATGCACGAGAGCTTCGGCAACCGGCAAGGGCGCCGTCAACCCGGCCCCGCGGCGGCGTGCCTGGCGCTGTGACGCCCGTCATGCGTAACACCCCGGGGCGGGCCGTTGGAGAAAGGGAGGAGGGACCCCATGCTGAAGCGCTCCCGCCGCTCGGTGCTGCTCCTGGACGTTGGCCGGAACCCGCTGGCGATCCTGGCCGCCCGCATCGGCCGGCTCGACTTCCGGGCGGTGCGCGCCAAGACCCCGGAAGAGGCCGTGCCGCTGCTGGCCGACCCCCGCTTCGCGATCGAGGCGATGGTCGTGCCGCCGGACGTGCCGGTTCCCGACCTCAAGGCGACGCTCTCCGCCCTGCGCCTGGCCGCACCCCGCGAACGGCTGCCGATCCTGGCGAGCCTGCCCCGCCGCACCCCCCGGCCCGAGCGGAATCGGCTGATCCAGGCGGGTGTCGACCTTCCGCTCTTCGAGCCGATCGACGCCCACAGCCTGCGCTTCCAGCTGAACCGCTCCGTCGCCGGCGAGATCCCCGCCCGCCGCGCCCGCGCCGGCCGGCGTGCGCCCTCGAGCCACGAGGTGCGGCTGCGCGTGCGGCGCCGCAAGCGTCAGGCGCGCCTCTACACCTTCTCGGCCCGGGGCGCCTTCCTCGTCTGCGAAGCGCCTTCGTTGCGCGGCAGCCGCCTCGAGCTGGAGCTCGGCCTGCCGGGCCTCCCCCGTCGCATCGCCGGCGAGGTGGTGATGACCAACGTCGCCGGCAACGTCGGCCGCTCGAACCTCCCGCACGGCATGGCAATCCGCTTCGACCGCCTCACCGCCGACCACGAAGCCACCCTCGAGCTCCTCGTCGACAAGGTCCTGCGCCGCCTCGACCTCTAGCCCGGAAAGACGCAAGACCGGGGACGTTCCTTGCAACTTGCATTCTCGGACCGGGCTAGCATGGGCGCGTGTCGATCCTCCGCTACGACGAGGCCTTGCAGGCGCTGCTCCTCCTGAAGGGCCATCCCTACGATCGCAAGGCTCTGTCCGGCCTGTTCGAGAGCGACCCCTCCGTCGTCGTGACCGCCGTCGAGCATCCGGCCGCCCAGCACTTCCTGGCCCCCGAGGCAGCGCAGCCCTACGACGCCCTGGTCTTCTACGACATGCCCGGCATCGACTTCGCCAAGGGGAGCCCGCCCGGCTTCGTCGAGCCCTCGCGCGCGGTCCGCGAGGGCTTCGAGGCCCTGTTGGAGCGGGGAAAGGGGATGGTCTTCCTGCATCACGCCGTTGCGGGCTGGCCCAGCTGGGAACGTTATGCGGAGGTCATGGGGGCCCGGTTCCTCTACGCCCCCGCCGAGATCGGCAGGCGGTCCTGGCCGGACTCCGGCTACCGGCACGACGTGCGCCACCGGCTCACGCCGGTCGATCCCGGCCATCCGGTGGCGCAGGGCCTCGATCAGGGCTTCGAGCTCACGGACGAGCTCTACCTCTGTCCGATCTTCGAGGACCGCGTCGAACCGCTCTTCCGCAGCGATGCCCGGTTCGAAGACGAGGCCTTCTACTCGAGCGCCGAGGCCCTGCGCGGCCGCATGCACTCCCGCGAGGGCTGGAGCCATCCGCCCGGCAGCGACCTGGCCGTCTGGTGCCGGCAGGAAGGCCGCAGCCGGATCGTCACGATTCTCGGGGGGGACGGCCCGCCGGCCTTGTCGAGCCCGGCCTTCGGGCGACTGGTGATGAACGCGATCCGCTTCGTCGCCGAGCCTGCCGCCTAGCTGCACGTCGGCTGCACATCGGCTGCCGATGGCGGCCGAGATGCGAGCACCGGTGTCGAGAAAGGGGTCGATTCCACCCGGCGAGCTGCCGATAGGACCCTCGACCGCCACGCCTTTCGAGTTACCGCGCGTGCCGGCCCGGGGTGGAGACGAGGGACGTCGCCGGCCGGGCCCTGCGCTCGCGGACCGGGAAGGACCCCCATGCGCAGCCTGCTCCTCGCGCTGGCTCTCGTCCTCGCGGCCGCGCCGGCGACGGCCGCGACCATGATCACCAACCCCCTCGATCCGGCCCTCGCGGGCGCGACGGTGATCGACTTCGACGGCGAGTCGGACGGTACGAGCTTCGCCACGGCGTCCGTCGGCGCGCTCTCGATCCTGAGCAACACGAACCTGCTCCAGTTCGACGACGATTGGGCCGCGCAGTTCGGCACCACCGGAATCGCCCTCGAGACGCGCCTCGGCCCGGCGAACGACGATCTCGTGCTGACCTTCGCGGCCCCGGTGGCAGCCTTCGGCTTCGCCATCAACGCGCTCGACATCGACTTGACGATGAACCTCTACGACGGGATCGGGAACCTGGTCGACAGCTTCACCATCGCGAACCAGCCCGGGCAGGGGCTCAGCGGCTTCGCCCGGCGCGGCTACGCGGGCGCCAGCTCCGCGGTGCCGATCGCCCGCCTGCAGATCGTCAACGCGAGCCAGCACGATTGGTTCCTGATCGACGACGTCGCCTTTGTCGCCGCCGTGCCCGAGGTCGCGAGCACGATGCTGCTCGGCGTCGGGCTGCTCGGCCTCGCGCTGGCCGGGGGCCACGGCCCCCTGGGCCTGCGACGCGAGCGGGAGGGCTGAGCGCCGAGGGCGGGTGCCTGCCCCGCGGCGCTCGCACGCCGTGAGCAGGATTCGGCCGCGCTACGCTCGCGGCCATGAGCCTCGGACGCATCGCCTCCCTCCACCGCCACCCGGTCAAGAGCATGCTCGGCGAGGACCGCCGATCGGTCTTCCTGGGGCCCAACGGCATCCCCGGCGATCGCTCCTGGGCCGTTCGCGACGAGCAGCGCGGCGGCATCCGGGGCGGGAAGAAGATCCCGGAGCTGATGGGCTGCTCCGCTCGCTTTCCCGAAGAGCCAGCAGAGGAGCGCGTCCCCGCGCCGGAGATCCGTCTGCCGCATGGTGATGCCTTTCCGTGTGACGCCCCGGACGCCGCCTCGCGCCTCTCGGCGTTCCTGGGCCGGGAGGTCACGCTCTGGCCCCTCGTCCCCGCCGAGGCCCTCGAGCACTACCGCCGCGGCGCCCCCGACGACCCGGACTTCGAGAAGGAGCTGCGCGCGATCTTCGGCCGCCTGCCCGGCGAGCCGCTCCCGGACCTCGGCCGCTTTCCTCCCGAGCTCCTCCAGTACGAGTCGCCGCCGGGCACCTACTTCGACGCCTTTCCGCTCCTCCTGATCACCCGCGCCTCCCTCGCCTCGATGCAGGCGGCGCGCCCCGACGCACGATTCGACCCGCGCCGCTTCCGCCCGAACCTCGTGGTCGAGGACACGGGCGACGAGGCCTTCCCGGAGCTCGCCTGGTCCGGCCGCCGCCTGCGTGTCGGAGGCGCCGTGATTCGCGTCGAGATGGAGTGCCCGCGCTGCGTGATGACGACCCACGGCTTCGCCGACCTTCCGAAGGACCCGGGGATCATGCGGGCCCTCGTGAAGGAGACCGGCGGAAACCTCGGCGCCTACGCCAGCGTCGAGGAGCCCGGCGAAGTTGGGGTCGGCGACGAGCTCACCCTCGCCGACTGACGCCCCTGACAAGCGCGCCAACGCAAGGAACGGAACCGGCCCCCAACGCAACGAGCTCCGCCTAGCGTTTGGCTTCCCGGCCGAAGAGGATGCCGGCCACCCGTCGGATCTGGATCTCCTCGGAGCCCTCGGTGATCCGGTAGCGCCGATGGTGGCGGTAGATGTGCTCGAAGGGCTTGTGCCGCGTGTAGCCGATGCCGCCGTGCACCTGGATGGCCTGGTCCGCGGCGTTGCAGACGAGCCGGTTCGCCCGGTAGTTGCACATGGAGACCTTGTCGGTGACGTCCATGTGGTGCTCGCGGTCGAGCTGCCAGGCGGTCTTGTAGACCAGGTTGCGCACCATCTCGCACTCGGTCTGGAGCTCGGCCAGCGGGAACTGGATGGCCTGGTTCTGCCACAGGGGCTTGCCGAAGACCACCCGCTCGCGGGCGTAGGCCACGCTCTCGTCGATGCAGTACTGGGCCGCGCCCACCCCCGATGCCGCCTGCCGGATGCGGTTCTCGTGGACGAAGGTCTGGGCCAGGGCGAGGCCCCTGCCCTCCTCGCCGAAGATGGACGCGTCCGGCACGCGCACGTCGCTGAGCGTCACCTCCGGGTGGTCGCTCGGCATGTTGAAGGTCCACCACATGAACTCGACCTTGAAGCCAGGCGTGTCCACCGGCACGAGGAAGCAGGTGATGCCGTTCGCCTGGCCCGGCTCGCCGGAGGTGCGAGCGAAGACCATGTCGTGGGTGGCGTGGTGCAGCCCCGAGTTGAAGCGCTTGGCGCCGTTGATCACCCACTCGTTCCCGTCGCGAACGCCGAGGGTCTCGAGCCAGGTGGCGTCGCTCCCGTGGTTCGGCTCGGTCAGGCCGAAGCCCACGCGCGCCTTGCCGGTGAATGAAGCCTCCAGGAACTCCGCCTTCTGCTCTTCGGTCCCGAAGCGATCCATCATGATCGCGAAGGGGAAGTTCCCGACGATCGACGACTCGTTCTGGAGGTCGTTGTGGAGCCCCAGGCCCTTGGCCGCCAGGTGCTCGCGGATCACCGCCATCGCGAGGTTCGAGCCGCCGCCGCCGCCCAGCTCCTTGGGCAGGCCGTAGCGGAGGTGGCCGGCGGCGTCGGCGCGGCGCCGCATCTCGGCGAGGAGCGCCTCCCACTCGGGCCGCGGCTGGCCATCGTTCTCGAAGTCGGTCCGCGCCCACTCGCGCCGGTGGTCGAAGAAGCGGACGTTGTCGTCCTGCTCCTGGAGCGGCTCGATCTCGCGCTCGATGAACTCGTCCAGCTCGTCCAGCTTGCGCCGGATGTCCTCGGGAATTGCGAAGTCCATGGGCGCGGATGCTACCGCGGATGGATCACGTGTCCTTGAGCTCGATGAGGATCTCGCGGTAGGTCTTCTCGCCGACGTTCAGCGCCCACTCGGTACCGCCCTTGGGGACCGGCACAGTGTTGCCCTCGGCCGGAACGATGCCGACGAACGGCTCCATCGGGTTGCCCAGCGGCGGGATGCCGGCCACCAGGTCGCCGGACCAGATCGCCAGGTAGTAGTCGTGCTCATGGTGGTGCAGGTCGCTGGCCTCGCCGGGCTCGAGGATCATCTCCCAGATCTTCACCCGGTCATCCTCGAACAGCACCTGGGTTCCGACGCCGCCGATCGGGTCGTCCTTGTGGTCCTCGCGGAACTTCTCGATCCGCTCCTTCATCTCGGGGGTGATCTCGGCGTACTGGGGCTCGCTGTACTTCACGGCACTCTCCTGCGATGCGTGGAAACCGGGCCGGCATGGTAGCCGCCTGCGCCCGGGCTCCTAGGGCCGGTCGCCGTCCGCCTCCAGGATCTCGAGCTCCGGGCCGGCGCGCTCGATCGGCCGGGTGTGGCTGCAGGAGTCGGTGCGCCAGCGCCCGTCCTCACTCCGGTAGGCGAGCAGCAGGTAGCGCCGGCGCCGCTCGAAGACCACGCCGCAGGCCGCGGGCACGGTGCCGGCCCGGACCGAGAGCTCCCGACCCGGGGCGACCCCGCCCTTCCAGACGCGGACGAGCAGCATCGACGTGGTCGCGGCCTGGGCCTCGACCTCCGGGGCCACCGGCGACGCGTCCCCGGCCTCGACCTCGGCCACGAGCTCGGCCCGCTCGATGGCCTCGGCGGGGCTCATCTCGGCACAGGAGCAGGCGCGGCCGGGCGAAGGCGGGGCCCAGGCGCAGAGGGCGAGCCCGAGGGCCAGGAGGGGAAGGTGTCGGGTCATGGGGGCACTCTACGGGGCGGGGCACGGATGCGGTGGAAAGGGAACGGCCGTTCCCACGCGACGGAAGAGCTTTCCGCCGGCCGTCCCTGTGCCCCCTTGAGACGCCCCGTACTCGTCTGCCTGCTCGTCCTCGGACTGGCCCCCCGCGGGGGCCGGCCAGTCCCCTGGACGCCATCACCCCAGGCGACTTCAACACCTGGATCGGCGCGCTCGCGTCGGTGAAGACGAGCGGGTTGTCACCGAAGTCGTCGAAGGTGACGAGGGGCGCCGGCGAGGTGAGGGCGTCCTTCGCCTCCTGCACGCCGAGCATCAGCTCCTCCACCCGATCGGGATCGGTGCCGTAGATCACGCCCACGGTCATGTTCGCGCGGATCACCTCGTCGGTGAGGGTCCAGTTCACCACCGGGTGCTCCACCAGGTGGGTGTTCGGCACCAGCATGTCGATGCCGTCGTCGAGACGTTTCTCCGCCGGCCGCTGCCAGGGGAGCGGGAGCCAACAGCCCCAACGCCCACCCCGACGCGAGGAGCAGTGCCACCGCGCGTGTTCCGATTCCCGCCCGCTTCCATGCGATCGTGCGACTCGACTCCCGGGCCCAAGATACGCGCGCCGCCGCAGCGCTGCGAAGTAGGCCGCAGCAGGGCGTTCGTTGGGCCGTGGTACTATGCACAGCCCGCCGGAGGTGCTGGAGATGCAAGGCGATCGATGGAGCGACGCCATGCTGGACCGGATGCGCGAGATCGGCGACGGCCCGGCGGACGAGGTCGTGCGCAAGGCCTTCGAGAGCGGCCAGATCCAGCGCATCCAGGACCTGCTCGGCGAGCTGGTCGACAACGACGACCATCCCGAGGGCTCCATTCCCGCCGCGCTCTACCAGATGCTGGACGACAGCGACGCACCCCTCGAAGGCGTTCCCCAGGAGCTTCTGGAGCGCGGCCAGCAGGTCTTCGTGGAGTACGGACCCGAGATCCTGCTGGTGCTGCTCTGCTACTCCCTGCCGGCCTCCTACGCGGCCCGCAAGGGCGTTCAGGTGCTCCACCGCACCGGTTACCTCCGGGGCCGGCCGAACCGACGCATCTACGAGACAGCGCAGATGATCATCGACGTCATGTCGCCCGGCGGCCTCGGCCCCGACGGACGCGGCGTCCGCTCGGCCCTGAAGGTGCGGCTGATGCATGCCGCCGTACGCCACCTGATCCTCCACGACGAAGAGAACCCGTGGGATCCGTCGCTAGGCGTTCCGATCAACCAGGAGGACCTCGCCGGCACCCTCAGCACCTTCACCTACGTGATCATGGAAGGCCTGGCCAAGCTCGAGATCGAGGTGCCGCCGGAGGCGCAGCAGTCCTACCTCGATACCTGGGGTGTGGTCGGTCGCATGATGGGCGTCCTTCCCGAGCTGATTCCCAGCGACATGGCGGAGGCGAAGGAGCTCACAGAGCGGATCCAGGACCGCCAGATCCAGACCTGCACCGAAGGAAAGGAGATGACCGACGCGCTGCTGACGATGCTGGAAGGGAACATCCCGGGGCGCGCCTTCGACGGCTTCGCCGCGGGCCTGATCCGGCACTTCCTGCCGGCCCAGGTCGCCGACGGCCTCGGCGTGCCGGAGCATCGCATGGCCGAGCGCATGGCGGACGCCTTCGCCCATCTCGCGGGCGAGATCGACGAGTTCGTCCACGCCTCCGAGAAGCGCCTCCACGCCTTCCGCCGCTTCAGCCTCCACCTGATCGAGTGGCTCCTGGCCGTCGAGCGGGGCGGGAAGCGCGCCAGCTTCCAGCTCCCCGTCGAGCTCCGCGAGTCCTGGGAGCTCTCGGATCCGGCCCAGGAGGACACCTTCTGGGAGCTCCTGGCCGATTTTGGCAGGCGCTGGATGCGGCGACTCTTCGGCCGCTGGCGCGGAGCGGCGAGCTGAGCCCGGATCGTGTGAAGGTCGTCGACCAGCTCGCCGACGGCCTCGACACCCTCCCCCAGGACCTGGAGACGCTCCATCAGGTACGCGACGGCCACCTGAAGCGCCTGCTGTGGGACCACATGCGCAAGTCGATCCACGACTACGTGCCGGGGACACCGCGGCGGAGCGAATGCGCGGCGTGATCGACTACATCGCCGAGAACCTGATCGGCGACGACGAGCTGGCCGAACGCATCCGACGGAGGAGAGCTGATGTGATTCAGGCGGGCTTCGCCGCCTGGGCCTTGAGCTTGTCGACGCAGGGCTCGCACAGCCCGTGGGTGAACTGGGCGTCGGAGTGCTTCTCGACGTAGAGCTCGAGCTGGTTCCAGTAGCCGCCGTCGTCGCGGATGCTCTTGCAGCTGGCGCAGATCGGCAGCAGGCCCGACAGCGAGTTGATGCGCGAGACCAGCTGCATCGCACGGAACACCACCGCGGCACCGGCGAGCAGCCCGCCGGTCGTGAGCAGGGCAACGAGCAGGATCGCCCGCCGCTGGTCCGCGTCGAGACGCAGGCGCTCGGAAGCCGCGCGCTCGGAGGCTCCGGCCAGCACCGCGCGGAGCGCCTCTTCGAAACCGGCGCTGGCGTGCTCGGCGGCGGCGGTGCGCGCCCGCGCCTCCTTCCGGCGCCCGGCCGCGAGCGCCGCGAACACCTCGCGCCCTCGCTCCGCGTAGGCGTTGTGGGCCAGGTCGAGCTCGGCGACCGGCGCCAGCAGGTCGGTGGGAGCGTCCGCCAGCGAGAGCTCGGTCCGCACCTCCCGGAGCCCCTCCCAGATGCGCGCCGCGCGCTCCTCGAAGCGTTGCTCGGCCGGGGACGCCCCCTGCGTCGCGCGGGCCTCCCAGAGCGCCCGCTCCAGGGCCGCGACCTGGGCCAGGTGCCCCGCTGCCACCTGGCTCAGGGTCTCGCTCACCTCGAGCTCAAGCCGGGTGGCGTCCTGACCGCGCCGGGCGACGCGATCGAGGGCCCAGATCGAGACCGCCGAGGAGGCGCCACCGAGCACGATGGCGCCGACCAGCAGGGTGAAGATCCGGTCGCGGAGGGACAGCTGACTCAGCATGGACCTAGGGATAGACGCAATGCGTCAAAAGTCAACCGGGATGTTTCCCTTTAGAAATCTGATGCTTATGATCGCCTTGGGGACGGAGGGTTCACCGGGTGCGTCACCAGATCCCCCGGGGACCTGGGCGGGCGGGGTATCGTCGGGCCATGGGACGATTCGGGCGGCGGGTGATCGATGCGGACGGCCACGGCGGCGAGCCCCTGGATTGGCGCCGGCGCATCCCCGACGCCTTCCTGCCCCAGATGCGCGCCTACGTCGCCGCCATGAAGGCCCGCTACGCCGACCTGCCCGGCGGCGGCCACCAGGTCAGTGAGCGCAACCCGCGGCGAGCGGCCCGACCCGACGACGACCTCACCTTCGACACGCCCATGCGCGAGGGCATGAGCGACCCGGCCCGGCGCCTCGAGGACATGGACCTGGAAGGCATCGACGTCTCGGTGCTGTTCCCGCCCGGCTCCGGCGAGGAGTGGGCGATGGACGACCCGAAGTTCGCCGCCGCGCTGTGCCGCACCCTGAACGACGCGCGGGCCGAGTACGCGAGCTTCGCGCCGGATCGGCTGAGGCCCGTCGCCAAGCTGCCGATGATCGAGCCGACCCTCGCCGCCGAGGAGCTCGAGCGCTGCGTGCGCGAGCACGGCTTCGTCGGCATGGTCACCGCCACCCACATCCGCGAGAAGAACCTCGATCATCCGGGCTTCGACGTCGTGTGGGAGACGGCGGAGCGGCTGGGCGTTCCCGTGTGCACCCACGGCGGAGGTCAGGCGCCGGGCCAGGTGCCGGTGATGATCGAACGCTTCGACACGCGGCTCGGCGTCCACGCGATCACCCATCCGGTGGGCGCCATGCAGGCGCTCTTCCACTTCACGGTGGACGGCGTCCTGGAGCGCTTCCCGCGATTGCGGGTCGGCTTCATGGAGGCGGGCGCGGGCTGGCTCCCCTTCTGGCTGGAGCGCCTCGACGAGCACGTGGAGCTGATGCCCGAGCAGGCCCCGGGGCTCTCGAAGCCGCCGTCCGCCTACGTGCTCGAACGCGGCTTCGTCACCGCCGAGCCCGAGGAGCGCACGATCCCCTACGTGCTCGAGAGCCTCTCCCCAGGCCTGGTCTGCTACGCGTCCGACTACTGCCACTGGGACTGCGCCTTCCCCGACTCGGTCCGCCTGATGGAGGAGCGCGACGACCTGGACGACGACCAGCGCGACGCCCTCTTCCACCGCAACGCCGCCCGCCTCTACGGCCTCGACTAGGTGGCCTGCCTCGGACTCCGCGCGAAGACCGGCCGGGCGATCGCCGTCGTGCTGGCCGAGGGCGACGACCTTCCCGAGGTCCTCCATCGGGGAGAGCTCGCCCTGTGGGATCCGACCGAACCCGATTCGCACCAGCCTCACCACGCCGGGCTCGAGCTCCGCGCCGACGAGGCGGCCCGGGTCGTCGCCGCCGCGGAGGCCGTCGCGGCCCGGGCGGCCGAAGCGTCGCTGGCGGCCTTCCTGGAGGAGATCGGGAGGCAGGAGGTGACGGCGGTGGGAGTCGCCGGCCCTCCGCCCGGGGACGTCTCGCGCATCGGCAACCCGCACGTGCGCGCCCACGCGGCCGAGGGTCAGCTGTTCCGGCGCGTGCTGGAAGAGGCCGCCGAAGCGCGCGGACTACCCTGGGCGCGACTCGCCGATCGCCAACCCTTCGACGCCGCCGGCGAGGCGTTGGCCTGTGATCCGGAGGACCTGAAGCGTCAGGTCGGTCGGCTCGGCGCGGCCATCGGCCCTCCCTGGCGCGCCGACGAGAAGCTCGCATGCCTGGCCGCCTGGTGCGTGCTGTACGGGTCGTGATGTGCGTACGCGCCGCACTCCCGTGGCTGCTCGTGCTGGCGTTCGCGGGCTGCGACGCGATCGTCGACCGGGCCACGCTCCGCTTCTGGGACTGGGCGGACGAGGCCCCGCTCGACGACGGGAGCCTGCACGTGGTGCTCGTCGGCACCGGTGTGCCGATTCCGGATCCGGAGCGACTGAACGCCAGCACCGCCATCATGGCCGCCGGGGAGCTGCTGCTGGTCGACGCGGGCGCCGGCACGATCCGGCAGGCGGACGTGATGGGGCTGCCGATCCGACGTCTGACCACGGTGCTCGTCACCCACTTCCACTCCGACCACATCGGCGGGCTCGGCGAGACGGTCGCGCATACCTGGTTCCGGGGTCGCTCCGGACGGCTCGCGATCCACGGCCCGCCGGGCCTGGCCCGGGTGGTCCGCGGCTTCCAGGAGGCGTACGCCTTCGACACCGCCTATCGGGCGCTGCCCGGCGGCGACGAGCTGGATCCCTCGCTGCAGACCTCCGACGTGCACGAGGTGACGGTCGGCGCGGGCGACGAGAGCGTCGTCCTGGAGCGCAACGGGCTCCGGGTCGTGGCCTTCGCCGTCGATCACCGGCCCGTCGCCCCGGCGTACGGCTACCGTATCGAGTATGCCGGACGCAGCGTGGTCTTGAGCGGCGATACGCGCGCCTACCCACAGCTCGCACTGCACGCGCGGGGCGCGGACCTGCTGATCCACTCGGCGGGCGTCCTCCCCCCGGACTTCGCGGTCGAGAGCTTCCGCCGCCTGCAGGATCGCCATCGCGTCCCGCGCGCCGATCTCGACCTGTTCGCCACGCCGACGGAGGTGGCCCGGGTCGCCGCCGACGCCGGCGTCGCGAAGCTCGTATTCTCCCACATCCCGCCGCTGCCCGACGCGGCCCGCCCCCTGTGGCTCCGCGGCGTCGCCGACCTCTACGCCGGCCCCGTGGTCGTCGGCGAAGATGGCCTGCACTTCGAGCTTCCCCCGAAGAACTGAATCTTCGACCCCTCCTCCCTCTGGAGACTCACCAGGTGTCGATGCAGGGGCGCTTCTTGCCGGTGCGGGGAGGCGGCGGGGGGGCAGCACGCAGGGCGCGCAGGATCCAGGTGCGGGAGTCGGCGGGGTCGATGACGTCGTCGATCTCGAAGGTCGAGGCGGTGTTGAGGGCCTTCCCGTGCTCGTACATGCGGGCGACCATCTGCTCGTAGAGCTCGCGGCGGCGCTCCGGGTCCTGCTCGGCGGCCAGCTCGTTCCGGTAGCCGAGCTTGACGGCGCCCTCGAGGCCCATGCCGCCGAACTCGCCGGTGGGCCAGGCGACGGTGAAGATGCCGGCCTTGAAGCTTCCGCCGGCCATGGCCTGAGCGCCCAGCCCGTAGCCCTTGCGCAGCACGATGGTGAAGAAGGGCACGCTCAGGCTGCCGCCGGTCACGAACATGCGCGAGGCGTGGCGCACGAGGGCCGTCTTCTCGGCCTCGGGGCCGACCATGATGCCCGGCGTGTCGCAGAGGAAGAGGATCGGCAGGTCGAAGGCGTCGCAGAGCTGGAGGAAGCGTGTGGCCTTGTCGGCCCCCTCGCTGTCGATGGCGCCGGCGAGATGGGTGGGGTTGTTGGCGACGATGCCGAGGGGCCGGCCCTCGATGCGCGCCAGGGCGGTGACCATGCCCGGACCGAAGGCGCGGCGTAGCTCGAGCACGGAGCCGGTATCGGCGAGCAGCTCGATCACCTGCCGCACGTCGTAGATGCGCAGCCGGTTCTCGGGGATCGCGGCCCGCAGCAGCCGCGGGTCGCCGCAGGCCCAGTCGTCCGTCGGCCCCTGGAAGTAGGACAGGTACTGCTTCGCCACCTGCACCGCCTCCGCCTCGTCGGTGACCGGCACGTCCACGACGCCGTTCGGCACCTGCACGTCCATCGGCCCGACTTCCTCGGGCCGGAACACGCCGAGGCCGCCCCCCTCGATCATGGCCGGTCCGCCCATGCCGATGTTCGAGCCCTCGGTCGCGATCACCACGTCGCAGCAGCCGAGCAGCGCCGCGTTGCCGGCGAAGCAACGGCCGGAGTTGATGCCGACCAGCGGGACCAGCCCAGAGAGGCGCCCGAAATAGTGGAAGGCCATGCAGTCCAGGCCGGCCACGCCGATGCCGTCGGTGTCACCGGGCCGCCCGCCCCCGCCCTCGGTGAAGAACACCAGCGGGATGCGAAGACTCTCGGCGATCTCGAACATGCGATCCTTCTTGCGGTGGTTCTGCTGCCCTTGGGTGCCGGCGAGGACCGTGTAGTCGTACGACATCACGACGCAGCGTGAGGCTTCGTCGCCGAAGCGCTCGCCGTTCACGCTGCCGATGCCCGCGATCATGCCGTCGGCCGGCGTGCGCTGGATCAGGTCGTCGAGGCTGCGCCGGCGCCGCTGGGCGGCGATCACCACCGGGCCGTACTCGACGAAGGACCCCGGATCGCACAGGTCCTCCACGTTCTCCCGTGCCGTTCGCTGGCCGGTCTTGCGCCGGCGGGCGACGGATTCGGGCCGTGCGGCGTCGAGCCCGATCTCGTGACGCTCGTGGACCTCCGCGAGGTCCGGCCGCAGGTGGTCCGGGTCCACCGCGTCGTCGCCGCCTTCGGCGCGACCCTCGACCTCCGCCTCCTCCAGGAAGAGCAGCGGATGGCCCTCGAAGAGCGTATCGCCGGGCGCCACGGCCAGGGCCCGCACGATCCCGCTGCGATCGGCGACGACGACGTGCTCCATCTTCATCGCTTCCATCACCAGGAGCGCCTCGCCCCGGGCCACGGCGTCGCCCACGGCCACGTCGATGCCGACGATGGTGCCCTGAACCGGCGCGGCGACGGCCACGGTGCCGGGGGGTCCCGCCGTCCGCGCCGGAGCCGCCACCTCCGATACCGCAGGCGACGCCGCCGGCGCATCGGCGCCGCTCTTGCCATGATCGAGTACCGCCAGCGGATCGTCGCTGTCGAGGCGGGCCCCGGCACGCCCTTCCGCCTCGCCGGCCGGCGCCCGGGCCGGCTCGCTCTCGGCGGCCCGCGCGAGAAGCTCCGGCAGGTGCTCGGCGAGGAAGCTCGTCGTCACCCGGTTCTCCCGCACGGAGGGATGGGCGAGCAGGCTCTCGAGCAGGGGAAGGTTCGTCTCCACCCCCTCGATGCGGAACTCACGCAATGCGCGCCGGGCCCGGGCGACCACGTCGGCATAGGCCGGCGACGTCGAGTGGACGATCACCTTCGCGAGGAGCGAGTCGAAATGGGGGCTCGTCGCGTAGCCCGGGTAGCCGCAGCCATCCACGCGCACGCCCGGACCTGTGGGCGGCTCGTAGCCCACCAGGACGCCACCCGAAGGACGCACGCTCCCGTCCGCGCCCAGCACCTCCATGTTGACCCGCGCCTGCAGCGCGAAGCCGCGCGCGCGCGGCGCCTCCGCACCCGCGAGGCCCAGGCTCTCCAGGGACGCGCCACCGGCGATCTTCAGCTGGGCCGCCACCAGGTCGACGCCGGTCACCTCCTCGGTGACCGTGTGCTCCACCTGCAGCCGCGGGTTCGCCTCGATGAACGCCCAGCCGCCCTCGGCATCCAGCAGGAACTCGAAGGTGCCGAGGCTGCGGTAGCCGACCTCGTGGGCCATGCGCACGGCCGCGTCGCAGAGGGCCTCGCGGAGGGTGTGGGGAAGGGTCGGGCTGGGCGCGATCTCGACCAGCTTCTGGTGGCGTCGTTGCAGGCTGCACTCGCGCTCGCCCAGGTGCGCGATCCGGCCCTGGCCGTCGCCGACGATCTGCACCTCGACATGCCGCGCCTCGGGCACGAGCCGCTCCACGTAGAGCGCGTCGTTGCCGAAGGCGGCGCCGGCCTCGGAGGCGCAGCGCGGCCAGGCGGCTTCCAGCTCGGCGGCACTCGCAGCGGGCCGCATCCCCCGGCCGCCGCCTCCGCCGACGGCCTTGATCATCACCCTGGCCCCGGCGCCGAGAGAGGCGAGGAAGTCGCGAGCCTCCGGGAGCGAGGTCGGCCCGCCAGTACCGGGCAGCACGGGCACGCCGCAACGCTCGGCCAGCGCGCGGGCGCGTGTCTTGTCGCCGAGGGTGCGCAGGGTCTCGGGACGCGGCCCGACCCAGGTGATGCCCGCGTCCTCGCAGGCGTGGGCCAGCTCCGGGCTCTCGCTCAGGAAGCCGTAGCCGGGATGGAGGGCGTCGCATCCGCCCTCCCGGGCCGCGGCGACCAGGGCCTCCGCGTGGAGGTACGCCGCTGCGCCCCGTCCCGGGAGCGTGCGCGCCTCGTCGGCCACGCGCACGTGCAGGCTCGCCGCATCGTCGGCGGAGGCCACCGCCAGCGCCTCCAGGGCGAGATCGCTCGCGGCCCGCAGCACCCGCACCGCGACTTCCCCGCGGTTCGCGACCAGGAGCCTCATGCGCCGCGGGCGGCCCCGTCGAAGAAGGCGCGGAGCCCGGCGCTGGATGCGGCGGAGGACTCGAAGACCGACGTGATGTGGTCACCTGGGACACTCAGGAAGGACAGGCCGTGCTTGCCGGCCCAGATCTGCATCGGATCGTGGTAGGGATCCTGTGCTCCGTTCCAGAGCAGGACGGGCCGGCCGAGCCCGATCACGGCGGCCTCGGCGCCTTCGAGCTGGAAGAGGGCGTCCCAGCAGGCGCGCAACCCCGGCTCCACCTCCGGCGTGATCCACGCCACCAGCTCCGGCGCCATGGCCTTCGCACCTGCGAGCAGGCCCTCGAAGTCGAGCTGGCCGCCGAGGGACGCGGCCGCGGTCGCTGCGCCGTGGACCAGATCCCAGCCGCCGATCACCAACGAGGCCAGTCGATCTGGATGGTGCAGGGCCACGCCCGTCGCGATCCAGCCGCCCATCGAGTAGCCGGTGAGATGGACGCGCTCGGCGCCGACGGCGTCGAGCACGGCGACGACGTCGCCGGCGCGCTGGTCGCGTACATAGCAAGCCGGATCGTCGGGCTTGTCGCTCTCGCCGTGGCCGAGGGAGTCGATGCACACGACCCGATAGGCGTCGGAAAGGGCCGCCACGTAACCCCGCTCGGCCCAGCTCACGGCGCTGCTCAGCAGGCCGTGCTGGAACACGACCGTCGGCCCCTCCCCCTCCACCGTGTAGTGGAGGCGCTGGCCGCGGTTCGAGGCGAAGGGCATCAGCTGCCCCGGCGCTTCTTCATCAGCGCGATGATCGGAGACGGCTCCGGCGGGTGCCACTTCGTCTCCTTCGGGTCCTCGTGCCAGCGGAAGGGCAGGTGCTCCACGTGGCCGGGTTCCCGAGCCTTGCCGAAGACGGCGAGGGCCGCCCGAAGCACGGCGCCCTGGGTCGCCGCGTCTCCCACGTCGCCGAAGGGCCGCCCGAAGGGATGCTCGATCGCCGCCACTCGTGCCATGCCGATGCCCCGCTGCAGGGGCCACAGCATGTTCAGGGTGACGGTGGGGATGCCCCCCTCCTCGATCACGCGTCCGACCAGTCCCACGGACCGGCAGCAGTCCGGTCAGACCGGTGCGAGGAGCGCCAGGTCGACCTCCTCGCTCCTCATGGCGTCGGCGATCTCCGGCGCGCTCGTCCCGACGAGCGTGCTGGAGTCGTTGCCCTGGTAGCCCATGATCGAGTAGTGGCTCTCGGCCAGGGAGCCCACCACACCCTCGCCGACGAGCTCCCGCAGGCGATCGAGCGGCAGCGCGACGTTCAGGTCGCGGAGGACGTAGCCGGTATCGATGTGGAGGTGGTTCGCCTCGATGTCCGCGGCGGTCGCGTCCGCCCGCAGCTTCCGCCAACTCGGATCGCCCCGGGTCGGGCGCTGGCGCTCGAACTCCATGTCGAAGGGCGTGTCGCCCTTCATCGAGAGACCGGCGGTCGAGAGCAGCGCCACCTTCGCTTCGGCGAGTGGCTTCTCCACCGGCGTCCACGGGATCGGCGGGTGGTTGGGCTCGTCCGGAATCCCTCCGGAGAGGGCGTTCTTCAGGAAGCCCCCGGTGAAGCGCCAGGGATCCACTTTGCGTGTGGTGTCTGCCATGGCGGGAGGCTACCACGGCGGCCGTGGATCAGTCCTGGAAGTCCGGCTTGCGTCCTTCCTTCCTCGCCCGGGTGGCCTCCTCGAAGTTCTGGGTCGTGAGCCGCACGTAGAGCTGGGTGTGTGACTCCATCTCGATGGCCGCGGCGAGGCTCCCGGTCTCCAGGCCGGACCAGATCATCCGCTTCGTCAGCTGGACGCCCTGGGTGCTCCAGCCGTTGATCTGGTCGGCCAGGTCGAGGGCGGCGTCCATCAGCTCCGCGTCGGGAACGGTCCGCGAGACCAACCCGATTTCGGCGGCCTCCCGGGCCGGGACGTCGCGGCCCGAAAGCATGATCTCGAAGGCGCGGCTGCTCCCGATGGCGCGGGGCAGCAGGAACGAGAGGCCGAGCTCGGTGGCCGTGAGGCCGTTGTTGATGCCGGCGGCGCGGAAGTAGGCGGACTCGGCAGCGATGCGCACGTCGCCGCCCAGGCTGAGGCACATCCCGCCGCCGATCGCGGCGCCGTTGATCGCGCAGATCACCGGCTGCGGCATGCGACGCATCGCCGGCACCAGATCGGCGAGGATGCTCATCGAACGAGTGGCGATGCGGGTGAGGGTCATTCCTTCGATGCCCGGAGGCGGCTCGGTGCCCTGGGTGTCGGCACCGGAGCAGAACCCGCGGCCGGTGCCCGTCAGCACGACGCACCAGGTGTCGTTGTCCCCCGCCACCGCCTCGATGGCCTCGTGCAGGGGCACCGCCAGCTCGAACGCCATGGAGTTCATCCGCTCCGGGCGGTCCATGACGATCACGCTGGTGTGGGGGCGCGGCTTCTCGATGCGGACGTAGCTCATCGCCGTGCCTAGAAGAGGAGGTGGACCAGGGATGCGATCGCCATCCAGACGGTGACGAGGAAGCCGACCATCCAGGTGATCGTGCGATGGGGCATCAGCCCCTTCTGGTAGGTCACCATGTGGAAGATGCGTCCGAGGGGGAAGCCCAGGAAGCAGATCCAGAGCATCAGCGTGCTCGGCTGGGTGAGCGCATAGACGAAGCCCACCAGGGCGAAGGGCAGGCCGGCCTCGAGATCGTTCTGGTGGATGCGCCGGGCGCGCTCCACCTCCTCGTCGGGGACGGTCTTCGGCTCGAGATCCTGGAGGGTGTAGTCCTCGGGCGAAGCGAAGACGTTCTTCCGGATACGGATCGAGCTCACGACCATCCCGGTGGCCAGGGTCTTCAGAGCGACCACGATGCACGAGAGGGCCCAGGCCCGGATGGCGGCGTTCTCGAGCAGCTGCTCCCAGAGCATGGCGGTCCTCCCCGCGAGATGGCGGCCACGCTAGCACGGGAGCGGCGTCAGACGTCGCGCTCGCGGCCTTCGGTGATCCTGCGCGTCACCGGGTCGCGCTTGCGGGGAAGCTCCGGACGCTCGCAATCGGCCGAGGCGTAGTGCGCCGAGATGGCGCGGCGGAAGCCCTCGGTCCGATTGTGACCGCTGCCGTGGAGGAGCAGGGGATGGAAGAGGAGCGTGTCGCCCGGCTCCATCTCCACGTGCACGCGATCCGCCACGTCGACGTCGGCCGCGGCGAAGAAGCCGAAGTTCACGTGCTCCCAGTCCGGGTCGGCGTGCTTCCGGAGCTCGCCCCGATGGCTCCCGGGAAGCACGGCCAGGCAGCCGTTTTCCCGGGTACAGGGAACCAGGGCCGTCCACGTCCCGACGATCTTCCCGGCGGGCCGCAGGGCGAAATAGCGGAGGTCCTGGTGGATCGGATGGCGCGCGTCCACCCCTGGCGGCTTGTTGAAGACGTTCGTGGAGATCGTCATCAGCGAAGGGCCGATCAGCGAACGCACCGCGGCCAGGAGCCCCGGATCCTCCGCGTAGGCGAAGAGCTCCGGATCCTCCTCGAAGCTCAGGATCTTGTTGATCCCGTGCAGCGGCGTCTCCGGGACGACGACGCCCTTCGCGACCATCACGTCCTGCATGAAGACCATGCGCGCGGGGCGGGGCACCCGGCCGAGGACCAGGTCCTCGAAGCGTTCCCCCCAGCGCGCCAGCCGCTCGGGAGCGAAGAAGCCGCGCAGCAGCAGGAAGCCGTCGCGTTCGTACTCCGCGACCTGCCCTGCGCCGAGACCCATGGGCGCGAGGATAGGCCGGCTTGTGCCATGCTCGCCCCCTCACATGCCGGGACCCCGCGACTCCCTCGAGCCCGCCCGCCTCGAGCCGGCCCTGGTCGCCGCCTACTGCGTGCCGACCCTCGGGGTGAACTTCTCCCTGGTGCTCACCTTCGCCTACGTGGCGAAGTACGCGACGGACGTGCTGCTGATCGCGCCGGCGACCATGGGCCTGATCTTCGGGCTCTCGCGCATCTGGGACGCCGTGACGGACCCGGTCGTCGGGTTCTGGAGCGACGCGACGCGCAGCGCCCTGGGGCGCCGCCGGCCCTGGATCCTGGCCTCCGGGGTGCCGCTGGCGGTCTTCGGCCTGGCCCTGTGGGCGCCGCCGCGGAGCCTCGCCGGGGGAGCGCTCACCACCTGGTTCGCCGTGGCCTTCGTCGCCTACATGACGGCGACGACGGTCTTCAACGTCCCGCACATGGCGCTGGGCGCCGAGCTCAGCGACGCCCAACACCTTCGCACCCGTCTGTTCGGGCTGCGTCACGCCACCGCCACCCTGGGCTCGGCACTGGCCCTCGTGCTCGGCACCACCCTCCTCGTGCGCGCGAGCGATCCGCGGGAGACAGCGCTCTGGCTCTTCTCGCTGATCGGCGCCCTGTGCATTGCAACCACAGCGCTGGCGGCGTGGCGGCTGCGGGAGCGCCCGGAGCACCGCGAGCGCGGCGGACGTCACCCATGGGCGGCGTTCCGCGACGTCGTCCGCAACCCCCACGGACGCCTGCTCGTGACGATGTACTTCATCGAGCACATGGGCACCGGGGCGACCTCCGTGCTCTCGCCCTACATCCTGCACTACGTGATCGGCGCTCCGGAGGCGCTGGGCCTGGTGTACGCGTTCTACACGGGAGCCCTGCTTCTCTCGATCCCGGTGTGGGTCGGTCTCGCTCGGCGGCTCGGAAAGAAGACCACCTGGCTGCTCGGCATGGCCACGGCCATGGTGGGCTACGCGAGCCTCTTCTTCGTCGGCGAGGGCACGCTCGCGCTGATGTGCGGCGTGGTCTGCCTCACCGGCTCGGCGGCGAGCTGCGGAACCGTCGTCGGCCCCTCGGTGCAGGCCGACGTGATCGACTGGGACGAGCACGCCACCGGCGAGCGCAAAGAAGGCTCCTACTACTCGACCTTCACCTTCCTGCAGAAGGCCTCGGCGGGCGTGATGGCCATGCTGACCGGCCTGGCGCTCCAGCAGGTTGGCTTCGAGCCGAACGTCGAGCAGGGAGACACGACCAAGCTGGTCATGCGCAGCCTGATCGCCCTGGTGCCGCTGGGCTGTTTCGTCGTCGGGGCGGCGATCTTCTCCCGCTTCCGTCTCACCGAGGACGTCCACGCCGCCATTCGCGCCGAGCTGGACGCCCGGAGAGGCTGAATCCCGTCAACTCGGGGGGCCGAACGGCCGATCCAGCCCCCATGGTGGGGCCCCCGGAGCGAAGGCAGACCCAGCGCGTCGCGCTGGCGGAGCCGATCTGGCTGCTCAGCTGGCGGGGGATCCAGCGGGCGACGCTGCGGGACGGAACCGCGGTTTCCCTGGGGCTGGCGGTCCGCGGGCGGTCCCCGGCGGCGGGGAGCCGGGCGATCGTGCTACTGCCGGGCGGCCCGGACCAGCTCCTCCCGGCGCCGGTCTTCGCCCGGATCGTGCGCGGCGCCGGCTCGGCAGGCCTGATCTTCACCTCGATTCCCCGCTCGTCGCGCCTCGCCCTGCAGGCGCTGCTCGACCGGGAGGCAACGGACACCCCGGCGGGCGAGTCCCAGGGCGGACCGCGTCGTCGCGCCGTGCGACGCCACTACAGCGTTCGGCTTGCGGCCCGGTCGGTCTGGCTCCCCCATGTGCTGGTCGCCCGGGATCTCTCGACGGAAGGGGTCCGGGTGCACGCCCTCCCCTGGGCCGCCGTGGGCAGCGAGCTGCGCATCTCGTTCCCGGTGCCCGGCGCGCCCTCGCCGATCTCCATCTCCGCCCGGGTCGCCCGCCACGACGGAGACGCGGGAACGATCCTCCGCTTCCATTCGGTCACACCGGAGGAGCGGGAGGGCCTGGACGGCCTGCTCGCCCTGTTGCCCGAGCTCCCGGACGGCCGTCGCGAGGGCGTCGCCTTGGCGGCCGTCGAGAACGACTACGACAGCGGCGCTGCCTGAGGCCCGCGAACCAGGCCCCCGGGCAGGGCCCCGGTGGGCTCGCCGTCCTCGTAGATGACCTCGCCGTTCTTGATCGTGTAGCGGTAGCCGTCGACCTTCTGGATCAGGCGCCGTCCGCCACCCGGGAGGTCGTAGACCATCTCGGGCGCGTGGATGTGCAGGCCGTCGAAGTCGATCACGTTCAGGTCGGCGCGCATGCCCGGCGCCAGGACGCCGCGATCCTCCATGCCGTAGAACGCGGCGGTGCGGCGGGTCTGCTGCTCGACCAGGACCTCGAGGGGAATGCGATCGCCGCGATCGCGATCGCGCACCCAGTGGGTGAGCAGGAAGCTCGGCATGCTGGCGTCGCAGACGAGGCCGCAGTGGGCGCCGCCGTCGGAGAGACCGAAGACCGAGCGCTCGTGGAGCATCATCTCGCGGATCGGCTCCAGGTGGCCGTTCGCGTAGCCGAGCAGCGGCAGGTAGAGGAAGTCGCCGGCCAGCATCCGGTCGTAGGCGACCTCGGCGCCTTCGCGCCCCTCGCGCTCGGCGATGGCGGCGATGCTCTTCTCCGGGCCCGGCTCGTAGTCCGGCGGGTCGCCAAGGGGGAACATCATGTTCCAGGCGCTCGCGATGATCGCCGTCACGCCCGGGCGGCCCCGGAGATCCGGCTCGTCGGCCAGGATCGCCGCCCGCACCTCCGGCTCCGCCAGCTTCCGCCGCTTCTCCTCCCGCGGCAGGTTCCAGTAGGGATGGAACGCGGGCCGCAGCATGAAGGGGTGGAAGCTGCTCTCGAAGCCGAGCAGCAGCCCCGCCGGGCGCTGGGCCACCTGCGGGGTGAGGCAGCCGCCCTCGGCGGCGTCCTCGTCCACCACGGCCAGGAGCCGCTTCCACTGGTCGGGATCGGTCGGGTTCTGCAGGCAGGCGAAGGTGACGGGCCGGCCGGTCTCCTTGCCGAGCTGCCGCATCCAGCGAAGCTCCTCGCCCTCGGGCGCCAGATCGCTCGCCACCTCGAACACTCCGTGGCCCACCTCGCCTAGCGTGCGACCGATGCCGAGCACCTCTTCGTCCTCGGCGGTGGTGCCGGGCACGAGCTCGCCGTCCTTCGCCCGGTGCAGGATGGTGCGCGAAGTGGAGAAGCCCAGCGCGCCGGCCTGGAGGCCTTCCTTCACGATCGCCGCCATCTGCTCGATCTCTTCCGGCGTGGCCTTCTCGTTCTTCGCGCCGCGCTCGCCCATCACGTAGGCGCGCACCGCGCCGTGGGGGATCTGGGCCGCGACGTCGATCGCGCGGGGCATCTTCTCCACCGCGTCCAGGTATTCCGGGAAGCTCTCCCACTCCCAGTGGATGCCCTCGGCGAGCGCCGTGCCGGGGATGTCTTCGACGCCCTCCATGAGCTGGATCAGGAAGTCTTCCTGGCCCGGGTGCACCGGCGCGAAGCCCACGCCGCAGTTGCCCATCACCAGGGTGGTGACGCCATTCCAGCCGGAGGGCGTCAGGTAGGGATCCCAGGTGACCTGGCCGTCGTAGTGGGTGTGGATGTCGACCCAGCCGGGCGTGACGAGCTGGCCTTCGGCGTCGACCTCGCGACGGCCCGGGCCCACATCCTCACCGACGGCGACGATGCGATCACCGTCCATCGCCACGTCGGCGCGGCGCGCCGGCGCGCCGGTGCCGTCCACCACGATTCCGCCACGGATCACGAGATCGTGCATCGGATGCTCCTCTCCCAAGGGGAAGTGGGGCAGAACGTAGCACTCCCCGGATCAGTCGACGGGCTCGATCGTCACCGGCACGCCGTTGAAAACGGCGTTGCCGACGACGGGCTCGAGCACCGCGTCGTCCACGAGGTCGTTGCAGGAAACGCCCGGATGGGCTTCGGCGAGGGCCATCCGCAGGCCGGGCCCCCGGTGCCCCCAGCCGTGGGGCAGGCTCACGACGCCCGGCCGCAGATCCGTGGAAAGCTCGAGGGGGGCCTCCACCGCGCCCACCCGGCTGACGATGCGCACGACCTTCCGATCCAGGAGACCGCGCTCCGCCGCATCGTCGGGGTGCATCTGGAGGGTGCAGCGCTCGCGTCCCTTGGTGCCGACCCGTGTGTTGTGGAGCCAGGAGTTGCACGTGCGCACGTCGCGGCGGCCGATCAGCCGCAGGCCCGGCGGCGAGATGGGGGCGGCCGGGAGCTCCGCCGCGAGCCGCGCCAGCTCGGCGCGCATGGGCTCGGGGGCGAGGTCGATGCGCTGGTCCGGCGTACACAGGACGCGGTCCAGGCCCGGCTCGAGGGGCCCGAGGTCGATGCCGCTGGGCTGCGCCTCCAGGTCCCGCAGCCGCAGCCCACGGCGCCACGGGCGGAAGCCGTCGCCATGGGGGCCCATGCGCAGACCCAGATCGAGGAGCGTACGCAGCTTGGGGACGCGCCGGCGCAGGAGGTTCAGGGCCCGGCGCCGGAGGGGCCCGCCCTTCCTCGCGCCGAGCCGCAGCGCCAGGTCGACGAGCATCTCGTAATCGTCGGGCTGGCCCGGCGCCGGCTCGAGGGCGGCGGGCGAGAGTTTCGCCGTGTTGCGGATGGCGAAGCCGTGGAAGAGTGCCTCGTAGTTGTCGTGTTCGAGGGACCAGCTCGGCGGCAGCACGAGGTCGGCGTGGCGGGTCGTCTCGTTCAGGTAGAAGTCGACCGCAGCCTGGAAGTCGAGGCCCTCCATCGCTCGGGCGAGGGCCGGGCCGTTCGGTGCGCTCAGCACGGGGTTGCCGGCGACGGTGAGGAGACCGCGCACCTGGCCCGGTCCGGGCGTCGCGATCTCCTCGGCCAGGCAGGCGGTCGGCGCGTCCCCGTTGAAGATGGGCGCACCGCGCACACGCGTGCGGCCGGTGTGCAGCTGGCCCGTGTCGCCGCGCAGCGTGATCAGCCCCGCGAGGTCCAGGGCCGGCCGCGGGAACATCGCGCCGCCGGGACGGTCGAGGTTGCCGGTGAGCAGGTTCAGGACGTCGACGAGCCAGCTGTTCAGCGTCCCGAACGGGTGCTGGCAGGTGCCGACCCGCCCGTAGCAGACGGCGCGGGGCGCCGCGGCGAAGGCGCGAGCGAGCTCGCGGATCCGGGCCGCCGGAAGGCCGATGGCGGGATGGACGGCTTCCGGCGTGAAGGGCGCCACCGCCGCGGCCAGGGCAGCGCGGCCGTGGGCGCGCTCGGCGGCCGGGCTCCCGCGCCCGAGCTTCTCCTCGAGGACCGTGTGCACCAGCGCCGCGAGCAGCCACCCGTCGGCGCCCGGCGGAAGAGACCAATGCTCGTCGGCCATCCGCGCGGTCTCGCTGCGGCGGGGATCCACGACCACGAGTCGTCCACCCCGGGCGTGCAGCCGGCGGATCGTGTCGTCGAAGCGCGGCGCCGACATCAGGCTGCCGCCGGAGACCACCGGGTTCGCACCGAGCATCAGCAGGAAGTCGGTGCGCTCGACGTCGGGGATCGGCAGGTGCAGCCAGTGGCCGAAGAGCATCAGGGAGGACGCGTGCTTGGGGTTCTGGTCGAGGGAGCTGGCCGAGTAGCGGCTGCGACTCCCGAGGGCCATGCCGAACGGCGTGAGGCCGAAGAGGATGCCGAGGCTGTGGGCGCTCGGGTTGCCGATGTAGAGGGCGACGGCGTCGTCGCCGTGGCGGCGTTGCAGGCCGGCGACGCGCTCCGCCGTCTCGCCCAGCGCGTCCTCCCAGCCGATCTCCTCCCAGTCCCCGCCGCGCTTGCGCAGGGGACGGGTGAGCCGGTCCGGATCGTGCTGGATCTCGCCGAGGGCCACCGCTTTGGGGCACAGCGCGCCGTGGCTGTAGGGATCCTCCGGATCCCCCTCGATCCGCCCGACCTCCCGCCCCTTCACCTCGATGCGCAGCCCGCACATCGCCTCGCACAGGTTGCAGGTCTTGTGGACGATCACCGGGCCAGGGTACACCGTGAGACAAGGGGACGTTCCTTTCTGTCTCACGGCAAAGCCGTGAGACAGAAAGGAACGTCCCCTTGTCTCACGGTATGCTCGGGGGCTGGAGGAACCCCACGCCATGGCCGACATCCAGCCCTTCCAGATCGCCGCGACCGACGAGCAGCTCGACGACCTGCGCCGGCGCCTGCAGCACACCCGCTGGCCCGAAGCGGAGACGCCGGACGACTGGTCCCAGGGGATTCCGCTCGCCTACACCCAGGAGGTCTGCGCCTACTGGGCGGAGAAGTACGACTGGCGCGCGCGGGAGGCGAGCCTCAACCGCTTCGACCAGTTCCGCACCGAGGTGGACGGCCTCGGCATCCACTTCATCCACGTGCGCTCGCCCCACGAGGACGCCCTGCCCCTTGTGATCACCCACGGCTGGCCCGGCTCGGTGGTGGAGTTCCACAAGGTGATCGAGCCGCTCACGAATCCGACCGCCCACGGCGGCGACGCGGCGGACGCCTTCCACGTCGTCTGCCCCTCGCTCCCGGGCTACGGCTTCTCCGACAAGCCCACCGCGCCGGGTTGGGGCGTCCAGAAGATCGCCGACGCCTGGGCGAAGCTGATGCCGAAGATCGGCTACCCGAGCTACGTCGCGCAGGGCGGCGACTGGGGCGCCATGGTCACGACCTGCATCGGCATGCAGGACCCGAAGAACTGCCGCGGCATCCACCTCAACATGCCGATCGTCCCGCCGGACCCGGAGACGATGAACGATCTCACCGAACGCGAGCAGCAGGCCATGGCCGCCATGCAGCACTACCAGCAGTGGGACTCGGGCTACTCGAAGCAGCAGAGCACGCGCCCCCAGACCCTGGGCTACGGGCTCACGGACTCGCCGGCGGGCCAGGCGGCCTGGATCCTGGAGAAGTTCTGGTCCTGGACCGACTGCAGCGGGCACCCGGAGAACGTGCTCACCCGCGACGAGCTGCTGGACAACGTGATGCTCTACTGGCTGCCCGGCAACGCCGCCTCCTCGGCGCGGCTCTACTGGGAGAGCTTCAACCAGCCGCCGATGGGCAAGGTCGCCACACCGGTCGGCTGCAGCATCTTCCCCAAGGAGATCTTCCGCAGCTCGCGCCGCTGGGCGGAGAAGCACTTCGACGACCTCATCCACTGGAATGAGCCCGCCCAGGGCGGCCACTTCGCAGCCTTCGAGCAGCCGGAGGTCTTCGTGGACGAGGTGCGCACCTGCTTCCGCCAGCTTCGGTAGCGCCCTCCAGCGGAGCGCGGGGCCGGCCGATGCAACGCTCATGGCCTGTCTCCGCCGAGTCCTCTGCGGGTCGACCGCTCTCCTCATCGCCTGTGCCACGGCGGGGCCGCCCCTCGACGGCGCCTGGCGCTCGGACCGGGAACTCACGCTGGCACGGCTGGACGGGATTCTCGACACCTCGCCGGGCGCCAGGTGGGAGTTCCTCCGCGATGCGGAGTTCTTCGGCCACACGGTGGTCCTCTATCGCGGCAACGACGTCGCCCACGTCTACGAAGGGCGCTGCAGCCGGATGCCGCCCGTGAAGGTCGTGGCGAGTGAGCCGAGCGCCATCACCTACCGCTACTTCGACGTCCTCCACCAGCGGGCCGACACGTCTCGGATCGAGGTGGACGGCGACGTGCTCTGGGTCGACGTCCCGCTGCTCGGCGAGGGCGCCCGCGAGGCCTTCCGGCGCATCCCCGTCGAGGAGGCTGTCGCCGACCACCCCTGTCTGGCCGAGGTGATGTCGCTCTGGTAGCTGCAGCACCGCCGGAGTGAGGCGCCGCACCCGCTAGTCCGCAGGCCCGTCCTCCGACGCCCCCGCGACCACCTCGAGCAGCCCCTTGCCGAAGCGGTCGGCCTTGGCGGGGCCGATGCCGTGGGCGAGCAGGAGCTCCTCGCGGTTGCGGGGACGCAGCAGGGCGATGTCCCGAAGCGTCCGGTCGCTGGCGACGACGTAGGGCGGGACGGCGGCGGCGCGGGCCACTTCGAGGCGGTGGTGGCGCAGCGTCTCGAAGAGTGCCTCGCCGGCCTCGTCCAGGGCATCGGCGACGGCCTCCGCCCGCGCGGAAGGAGTGCGGGCCACGGTGCCGGCGGCCGGGCGCGCGGGCCGGGCCGGGCCCTCGGGCGGAAGCGTGAGGCGCGCGGGGAGCTCGGCGCGCATCACCCGCGCGCCTTCCTCGGTGAGCACGACGACGGGGCGATCGCCGCCGATGAAGTCGACCCAGCCAGCGGTGACGCAGCGGCGCAGGAGCTTCGTGATCCACAGGTCCGAGCGGTCGGAGAGCACTCCGAAGGTCGGGGTCCGGTCCAGGCGCGTGCTCGCCAGCCGCTCGTCATCGGCGCCGCGCAGGAGCTTCGCGGCCATCTGCAGGCCGAAGCGCCCGTGCACGCGTGCCACGCCCGAGAGCGCCTTGCGCACCACCAGGGTGACGGTTTCAGCGTCCGTGTCGCTCCGCGCCACCAGATCGCGGCACACGTCGCAACGGCCGCAGCCAGCGAGGGTCTCCTCCTCGTCGCCGAAGTAGCGCAGGATGGCGTCGTGGCGGCAGCTCCCGCCCTCGGCCCAGCGCATCAGCTCGAGGAAGAGGTTCCACTTGTGGCGCGCGATTTCCGGATCCGTCGCGTCGCCCTCGATCAGGTGACGGCGCAGCGGGAGATCGCCGGCGGAGACCAGCAGCAGGCCCTGGGCGGGCTCACCGTCCCGCCCGGCGCGGCCCACCTCCTGGTAGTAGGCCTCGATGGAGCTCGGCGGCGCCAGGTGGACGACGGCGCGGACGTCCGCGCGATCGATGCCCATGCCAAAGGCGTTGGTCGCGACGACCACCTCGGTGCCGCCGCCGGAGAAGCGGCCGTGGACCGTCTCGCGCACGGCGCCGCCCATGCCGGCGTGGTAGGCGTCGGTTCGGTAGCCCGCCCGGCCGAGCCGGGCGGCCTCCTGCTCCGTCGCCTTGCGGGTCGGCGAATAGACGATCGCGCAGCCCCGGACCGAGCCCGGCGTGCCGATCGCCTCGCGCAGCACGGCGTCCACGGACGCATCGCGATCGCGCTTCGAGGCGACCTCCCGGGCTGCCAGCGCGAGATTCGGGCGGGCGAAGCCGCGCACGAGCTGGGGCGTGTCGGCCGGGAGCCCGAGACGCTCGAGGATCTCGTCGCGCACCACCGGCGTGGCCGTCGCCGTGCACGCCAACACCTGCGCATCGGGAAGCGCCGCGACCACCTCGCTGATCTGCATGTACTCGGGGCGGAAGTCGTGGCCCCACTCGCTGATGCAGTGGGCCTCGTCGACGGCCACGAGCGGACACGCGAGATCGGCGAGCAGCGACCGGAAGCCGTCGAAGGCGAGGCGCTCCGGGGCCACGTAGGCGAGCTTGTAGCTACCGCGGCCGAGCTCCCGCATGCGCCGGCGCAGCTCGCCCCCGTCGAGCGTGGCGGCGAGGAAGGTGGCGGGCACACCGATCGCTTCGAGGGCCGACACCTGGTCCTGCATCAGCGAGACCAGTGGCGAGACCACCAGACTCGTTCCGGGCAGCTCCGAGGCGGGGAGCTGATAGACCAGGCTCTTGCCGCCGCCGGTGGGGGCCACGAGCAGCAGGCGGCCGACGCGCAGCAGCGTCTCCACGGCCTCCCGTTGGCCGGAGCGGAACTTCTCGAGGCCGAAGCGCTCGAGCGCTCCATCCAGATCGATCGACACGAACGTTCCTCGGAGGAGACCGGGGCCGCGAAGGTAGCGGTTTCGTGGCGATTCCGGGCGCCCTACCATCGGCGCCCCACGTCCGACCGGAGTGCCCATGCGAACCCTCACGACCGTCCTGTCCCTTCCCTTTCTGGCCGCGGCCCTCGCCGCGGCGGCTACCGAGGCCCCCTTCGAGCGCACCGAGGAACGGGAGACCTGCGTCGCCTACGACGAGAACCGCCGGCCCTTCTTCGGCGATAGCCACGTCCACACCGCCTACTCCTTCGACGCCGGGAGTCAGGATACGCGCAACACGCCCCGGGACGCCTATCGCTTCGCCAAGGGCGGGGAGGTGGGGCTCCAGCCCTTCGCCCCGGACGGCACCCCGACCCGCACCGCCCGGCTCGACCGGCCCCTCGACTGGACCGTGGTCACCGATCACGCGGAGGTCCTCGGCGAGGTCCGGGTCTGCCGCGATCCGAGCGCCCCGGGCTACGACTCCGACTTCTGCTGGATCTACCGCGGCTTCGGGCCCCTGGCCATGAACCTGGTGGCCCTGCGGACCATCGTGGGCAAGGAGCGCTTCCAGTTCTGCGGCGAGGACGACGTGAGCTGCCTGAAGCAGGCCGCGGTGGTGTGGGGCGACATCCAGGCGGCGGCGGAAGAGGCCTACGATCGCAGCTCGGCGTGCTCCTTCACGAGCTTCGTCGGCTACGAGTGGACGGGCTCCCTCTCGGGCGGGCAGAACCTCCATCGCAACGTCGTCTTCCGCAACGAGAAGGTGCCGGACGTGGCGCCGAGCTGGGTCGACACGCCCTCGGCCTTCGCCCACTGGCAGCGGCTCGAGGCGGACTGCGTCCAGGGCAAGCCCGGCTGCGACGCCATCACGATCCCCCACAACTCCAACCTGAGCGGACCGGGCCTGATGTTCGCATCGGCAAAGATCGAGAAGCCCGTGGACCTCGGGATTCCGGTGGACGCGGAGGAAGCCACGCTGCGCCAGCGCTGGGAGCCGCTGATCGAGATCATGCAGCACAAGGGCGATTCCGAGTGCCTGATGAGCGGAGACACCAGCGACGAGGCCTGCGGCTTCGAGAAGCTCCCCTACAACAGCTTCGCCGGCGTCGGGCGCTTCCGTCAGCTGAACCTCGGCGTGGATCTCGAACCCGACGCGCGCGGCATGGTGCGCGACGCGCTGAAGAAGGGGATCGCCCTGGAGGGGAAGCTCGGGGTGAACCCGCTCAAGTACGGGATCATCGCCAGCACCGACACCCATCTCGGCACGCCGGGGCTGGTCTCCGAGGCGAACTCGAAGGGCCACGGCGGCGCGGGGCTGCGCGCCCTGGCCGGCCTCCCCGACGACCTGGAGTTCAACCCGGGCGGCCTGGCGGTGCTCTGGGCCGAGGAGAACAGCCGCGACGCGCTGTTCGCCGCCATGCAGCGGCGCGAGGCCTACGGAACCAGCGGCACGCGTCCGGTAGTGCGCTTCTTCGGCGGCTGGGGATACGAAGCGGCCCTGTGCGAGGCCGAGGACTTCGCCGCCCGAGGCTACGCCGGCGGCGTGCCGATGGGTGGCGACCTGCCGACGGCCCCGGAAGGCGCCAGCGCGCCGGCCTTCGCAGTGTGGGCGCTGCGCGACGCGGGAGCCGAGGCCTCCCCGCTCCAGCGCATCCAGGTGGTGAAGGGCTGGGTCGAGAACGGCGAGGTGCGCGAGCAGGTCTTCGACGTGGCGGGCGGGCCGAACGAGGCGAGCGTGGACACGTCCACCTGCGAGACGAAGGGCAGCGGCGCCGAGCAGCTCTGCTCGGTCTGGCGGGATCCGGGCTTCGATGCGGACCAGGCCGCTTTCTACTACGCGCGGGTGCTCGAGAACCCGACCTGCCGCTGGAGCCAGGCCCTGTGCGTCGCAGCGAAGGTCGATTGCAGCGACCCGAAGCCCGGCTACGAGGCCTGCTGTGCCCCGGACCACGTGAAGACGCTGCAGGAGCGGGCCTGGACCTCGCCCATCTGGTACACGCCGGGCTCGTGAGCTGGTGAGCGGCGCCTTCGTTCCCGAGACCCTGCTCGCGGAGGCCCGCGAGCAGACGCGCCTGCAGGACTTCGGCGATCCCTCCTTCCGCGAGCCGATGGAGCGGCTCTGCCGTGCGCTCGCGGAGGAAGCACGGCTCAACCAGGTGGGCACGGCGACCCAGCGCCAGCGGGTGCTCGACATTCTCGTCACGCGGCTGCGGGTCGAGGACTTCTTCGCGCGGCACCCGGAGATCGCCGACGAGGAGATCGGCGCGCCGCTGGTGGTCTGTGGGCTCCCCCGCACGGGCACGACCATGCTCCACCGCGTGATCGCCGAGGATCCGACCTTCGACGCGGCGCTCTGGTACGAGGTGCGCTACCCGGCGCCCTTCGACGGCTGGAAACCCGGCGAGCCCGACGCACGCATCGCCGCCGCCGAGGAAGAGGTGCGGATGACCCTCGAGCTCGCGCCGGAGCTGATGGCGATCCATCCTTTCGAAGCCACCAGTCCGGACGAGGAGATCATGCTCCTCGAGCAGTCCTTCTTCAGCCGCACGCCCGAGTCCTATTGCCACCTGCCGCGCTTCTCCGCCTGGCTCGAGGAGCAGGACCAGCTGCCGGGCTACCGCTACCTCCGGCGGCTGCTCCAGCTCCTGCAGTGGCAGCACCGGCTCGAGGGACGGGCGCGGGAACGCTGGGTGCTGAAATCGCCCCACCACCTGGGCTTCCTGCCGGAGCTGTTCACGGTCTTCCCCGACGCGACGGTGATCCAGACCCACCGCGACCCGGTGGACTCGATCCCATCCATCTGCAGCCTGTGCTTCCACCTGGAGACGATGGGCTGCGACGACCCGGACCCGAAGGCCACCGGCGCCCACTGGAGCGCCGGCTGGGCCCGCTTCCTTGAGCGCGCCATGGCCTACCGGGACGCCGGCCACGAGGACCGCTTCCTCGACATCGACTACCTCCACTCGGTGAAGGACCCGGTCGCCACCGTCGCCCGGATCTACGCCTTCCTCGGCCGCGAGCTCACCCCGATCGCCGAGGACAAGATGCGCGCCTGGACCGAGGCCAACGCCCGCGACAAGCGCGCCGCCCACGCCTACACCCCCGCCCAGTTCGGCCTCACCGAAGCCACCCTCGCCCGCGACTTCGCCCCCTACCGCACCCGCTTCGTCAAGTAGAGAACCGCCGTCCGTTTATTGAGCCGTTGTTGCGTTAGGGGCCGGTTCCGTTTGTTGCGTTGCTAGGTGAGGGCGCCGGATTCGGCGAGGCGGGCCACGTCGTCGTCGGTGTAGCCCAGGTGCTCGGTGAGGACTTCGAAGGTGTGCTGGCCGATGGTGGGGCCGGCGTGGGTGGGGCGTGAGGGCGTGGCGGAGAAGCGCGTCACGGGGCCATCGAAGCGGATGCGGCCCATGCGCGGGTGGTCGAGCTCGACGAAGAAGTCCCGGGCCAGGAGCTGCGGATCCTCGTGGAGGTCGGTGGCGCGCATGACCACGTAGGAGGGGACCCCCTGCTCCCGGAGAGAGCGGGCGAGCGCGAAGGGCTCACGCTCAGCGCACCAGGCGGCGAGCGGCGCCTCGAGCTCGGCCTTCCGGGCGATGCGCGCCGGGAGCGCATCGAGGTCCGGCGTCGCGAGCGCGGCCAGGTCGGGAACCGCTCCGCACAGGGCACGCCATTGTTCCGGCGTCTCGGTGGCGATCGCCAGGTATCGCTCCGTGCCCTCGGCGGCAAAGACGCCGTGCGGGCAGGCTCGCGCCGAATCGTGTCCCGGCCGCTCCTGCACGCGTCCGTTCACCGTGTAGTCGAGCACCATCGGCTCGAGGAAGTGGATCGCCCCCTCGATCTGGGCAAAGTCGATGTATTGGCCCTCGCCGGTGCGGTCGCGGTGGTGGAGCGCCGCCCCCAGGGCCGCCAGGGAGTAGCGGGGTGCGATGAAGTCGGTGTAGGCGCCCCAGGGCCCCGAGGGCACGCGATCCGGCCAGCCCGTCACCGCGACGAAGCCCGCCAGACCCGCGCCCTGCAGGCCGAAGCCCGTGTAGGCGGCCTCCGGCCCGGTCTGGCCGCGCATGCACGAGGAGATCATCACCAGCTCCGGCTTGCGGCGCCGCAGGGTCTCGTAGTCGAGCCCGAGCTTCGCGGCGGAGCCGGGTGTGAAGCTCTCGGTGACCACGTCCGCCCAGTCCACCAGCCGAAGCGCCACCTCGCGCCCTTCCGCGGTGGAGAGATCGAGGGCGAGGCCCAGCTTGGATTGATTGAAGTTCGCCATGGCGTAGCCGGTGCTGACGTTCGGCACGCCGTCCTTCCAGGGCGGGATCATGCGAAGCGGGTCGACATGCTTCTCGCTCTCGACCCGAAGCACGGTGGCGCCGAGGTTCGCCAGGTCCTTCGACACCAGCGGGAGCGCACCGACCCAGGAGAAGTCGGCCACCTTGAGCCCTTCGAAGATCGAGGCGCGCGGCGCCGCCGAAACCCGGGCGGGAACCAGCGGAGGTCGATTCGCGCTCTCCACCAGCGCCTGGTGCTGGCCGAGGGCCGGCGCCTCCGCGCGGTACACGACCGGCGTCGCGGACAGCCGGGCGAAAGGCCCCGGGTGGGTCGTTCCCGCGACGTCGACCCAGTAGTCCCGGGAGGCGAGCTGCGGATCGCCCAGCAGGTCGGCGGCGCTCCAGGCGGGCCCGATCAACCACTTGCCGTCGTGCGCGCGCTGCTGGATCTCGGCCTTGGTGCAGGTGCCGAGGAACGCCACGAGCTGGTCGAAGGCCCTTGCGATGGCCGGCGGCGTGATCTTGCCCTGGCCGAGCAGCTCGAACATCACGCTCCAGTCGTGATCGGCGAGGTCGTCGTCGATGGCGCCGCTCTCTGCCGCCCAGCGCATCATCGAGCCGAAGCTGCGCGCGCCGACCTCGGCGAGCACGAGCGTCATTACGACGAAGCCGTCCTTGCAGGCGGCCCTGTCCGGCACCACGACGCCGGGCAGGAGCTCCTGGGGTTGGCGACGGTTCTCGCCCGAGCCCGGCTGGTTGTCGCCCATCAGCACCGGGTAGCCCTCTGCGAAGAGCAGCGTCCACAGCACCGCGGCCTGGCAGGAGACGTCCAGGTGTTGGCCGCGTCCGTCGCGGTGACGACCGTAGAGGGCGAGGATCGCGTCGGCGGCGGCCTGGACGCCGGCGTGGTGGGAGGTCTCCGGGTGCCCGATCGGAACCGGCGGCCGGTCCCGGTCGCCCTGCAGGTTCACGAGCCCACCGGCGCACGCGAGGGTGAGGTCCGTGGCGGGGCTCTCCGCCTCGGGTCCGGTGCGTCCGAACGGGGTGACGGAGACGTAGAGGAGAGCGGGGTTCAGCGCGTGCAGCGCGTCGAAGCCGAGGCCCAGGCGGTCGAGGGAGCCCGGCGCGGAGGACTCGATCAGGATGTCGGCGCCCCGGACCAGCTCGAGGAGGCGATCGCGGTCGGCTTCGTCCTCGATGTCGAGCACGACGCTCTTCTTGCCGAGCCCCCACGCCCGCCAGAAGAGCGAGCCGTCCGGATCGCCTTCGCGCCCGTCCTCGAAGGGAGCCAGGAAGCGGGCCTCGCAGCCACTCGGCGGCTCGACCTTGATGACCTCGGCGCCGAGGTCCGCCAGCACGCGGCCGGTGGCTTCCGCCAGGGGGGTGGCGAGATCGATCACGCGAAGGCCCGCGAGGGCGCCGGCAGTGTCGGGCATGGTCCCTCCCTGCTCCAGGAGCCTGGGCAGTATAATCCGGCGCGATGTCCGAACCGAACCCCGGAAAAGCGGTCCGCGATCCCCAGAGCTACCAGCAGGCCCTGAACGGCTGGATGGCCCGGGCCCAGCCCGAACGCGAGGGCCTGCGGGTGCACGACGTGGACATGCCCCGGGCCACCGGCTTCTCGAACGAGACCGTCTTCTTCTCCGCCAGCTGGCGGGAGGGCGGGCGCGAGCGCAGCCAGCCCTACGTGGCGCGCATCGAGCCCGAGAGCGGCGGCCTGTTCCCGGTGCAGAACCCCGCCTGCGCTGTCTCGGTCGGCCTCCAGCACCGCGTGATGGAGGCGGTGCGGAGCGCCGGCCTCGCGCCGGTGCCGCCCACACTCCCCTACGAAGCCGACGCCTCGGTCCTCGGCAGCCCCTTCTTCGTGATGGAGTTCGTGCCGGGCGAGATCCCCGCGGACGTGCCGCGCTACTCCACCGACGGCTTCCTGGTCGACCGGGCCATCCCGGCCGAGCGCGAGCGCATGATCACGAGCGGCATCGAGACCATGGCTTCCCTTCACGCTCTCGATTGGCGGGAAGCGGGGCTCGGCTGGCTCGACGCCTCCGGCACCGGCGCACCGACGATGGCCGACCAGCTGCGCATCTACCGCGACACGATCGAGCGTCAGCTGGGCGACCGCGAGCACCCGGTGCTGTTGCGAAGCCTCGGCTGGCTCGACGCCCATGTCCCGAACGCCGAGCCCGGCCTCTCCTGGGGCGACGCCCGCCTCGGCAACATGATCTGGCAGGACTACCGCTGCGCCGCCGTCGTCGACTGGGAGGCCGCCTCCCTCTGCCCCCCGGAGGCCGACATCGGCTGGTGGGTGATGTTCGACCGCATGTCCTTCGACGACATGGACGCCCCACGCCTCGAGGGCTTCCCGACCCGCGAGGAGATGGTCGCCCTCTGGGAGGAGAAGACCGGTCGAAAGGTCGCCGCCGATATCCACTACTGGGAGATCTTCGGCGTCATGCGCTTCTGCCAGGTCATGATCGGCCTCGGCGACCGCATGACCGCCGCCGGCCTCGCCCCCCCCGAAGCCAACATGTCCATCAACAACGGCGTCACCGAAGCCCTCGCCAGGCTGTTAAGCTAGGGGCCGGTTCCGTTTGTTAAGTTGTAGATGCGCTCGGCGGTGTCGTGGAAGAGCAGGCGCTTCTCGTTCGGCGAGAAGGAAGCGGCGACGCGCTTGAAGGCGTTCCAGAGCACCCGGTAGGAGCAGGAGAGCTTGTCGACCGGGAAGTTGCTCTCGAAGAGGCACCGCTCCGGGCCGAAGGCCTCGATGGCGGCCAGGGTGTAGGGACGGATCGCAGCGGCCAGCTCCTCGCTTCCCGGCGGACGATCGCGCTCGTGCCAGCCGAAGCCGTTGATGCGCATCTGGAGGCCGCCGATCTTGACGACGACGTTCGGGCAGGTCGCCAGCTCTCCGATTGCACGGCGCCAATCGGCGAAGACCTCCCCCCGGCGCCCTGCGTAGGGCCCGACGCCGAGCGGCCCGCCGAAGTGGTCGAGCACGATCGTCGTGTGCGGGAAGGCCCTCGCAAGAGCGGTGAGCTCGGAGATCTGCGGGTGGTAGAGCCAGGCGTCGAAGCTGAGACCCAGCTCGCCGAGGAGCGCGAAGCCCCGCCGAAAGGTGGCGTCGCCCAGGAGCCCCGGCGGCGGCGAGGCGCGCCCGATGCCCAGGTGGCCGCTCGGGTCCCAACGCGTCGAATGCCGGATGCCTCGGAAGCGATCCGGACTCGCCGCCCGATGCGCCTCCAGCACGGACCGCACGCCGTCGCCGAGGGTGAGATCCGCGTGGCTCACGATCCCCGCGGCGACGCGCGGCGCCCCGCGAGGCACGACCACGCCGTCCACGAACTCCGTCTCGCCCACCGGCCGCAACGCCTCGGGTCCTTCCGGCCGGTACATCGCCCCGCACTCGACGAAGACGCTGCTCACGACGCGGTGCCCGCCGCGCTCTACGTCCGCGAGCAGCTCCCCCTGCAGGTAGCGCCCCCGCCCGGGCTTGCCCTCCCACAGGTGGTGGTGCGCGTCGCAGATCTCGAGCTCGGGCTCGAGCACCTCCTCTTCTGCCTGGGCCAGCCAGGCTTCGCGCTCCATCCGGCGATGCTAGCCTGACCCGTCTTCCCCAAGGAGATCCCATGATCGAATGGAGCGAGCAGCACGAGATGATCCGCGACGCGGTGCGCCGCTTCATCGACGAGGAGATCGTCCCCCACCTGGACGACCTGGAGCACGGCGACCTTCCGCCCTACGACATCCTGCGCAAGATGTACGCGACCTTCGGCATGGACGAGATGGCGCGCACGCGTTTCCGCCGCCAGATCGAGCGGGCCAAGGCGGGCGGGGCCAAGGAGAAGAAGGCCCGCGAAGGCGACGGCAGCGGCGACGGCGCCGCCATGCAGCTCATCCCCATCATCGAGCTGTGCCGCTACTGCCCGGGCATGGTCACGGCGATGGGCGTCTCCGTCGGGCTGACCGGAGCCGCGGTGATGGGCAAGGGCACCACCCCGCAGAAGGAACGCTGGGGCGAGGATCTCCTCACCCTGGCCAAGGTCGGCGCCTGGGCGATCACCGAGCCGGGCTCCGGCTCCGACGCCTTCGGCGGCATGAAAGCCTCCGCGCGGCGCGAAGGCGACGAGTTCGTGCTGAACGGCAGCAAGACCTTCATCACGAACGGCCCCTACGCCGACACGATCGTCTTCATCTGCAAGCTCGAGGAAGAAGGCGTCGACCCCCGTGACCGCAAGATCCTGAACTTCGTGCTCGATCGCGGCATGCCGGGCCTCGAGCAGAGCAAGCCCCTGCGCAAGATGGGCCTGCACTCGTCGCCCACCGGCGAGCTGTATCTCTCCGACGTGCGCTGCGGCATCGACCGACTGCTTGGCGGGGAGGAGGCGCTGGCCAGGAGCCGCGGCGCCGGCCGCGAGGGCGCCAAGGACACCTTCCAGACCGAGCGCACCGGCGTCGCCGCCATGGCCCTCGGCATCGTCTCCCGGTGCGTCGAGCTCTCCGTGGCCTACGCCAAGGAGCGCGTGCAGTGGGACCGGCCGATCGGCGAGTACCAGCTGATCCAGGAGAAGCTGGCGCGCATGGAGGTGGCGCGGATGAACCTCCAGAACCTCGTCTTCCGCACCATCGAGCTCTCGGCGAAGGGAAAGGGAATGGGCCTCGCCGAGGCCTCGGCGATGAAGCTCTACGCCGCCCGCGCCGCCGTCGAGGTGGCGATGGAGGCGGTGCAGGTCTTCGGCGGCAACGGCTACATGGCCGAGTACCGCGTCGAGCAGCTCGCCCGCGACGCCAAGGTGCTGCAGATCTACGCCGGCACCGACGAGATCCAGATCCGCGCCATCGCCCGCGATCTCCTGACCGGCTGACGCGTCCTTGTCCGACGCCGCCGGGTCGAGAGACGCCGGAGGATCGCGCCAGGCCGTCCTCCTGCTCGCGGGACTGATGGCCTACTGGGGCTTCGCGGACGGCCTGAACGGCGCCGCGGCACCCTTCCTCGCCCGCGAGTTCGGCCTCGACGACGTCGGCATCAGCCGCTCCTTCGGCTGGATCTCGATCGGCGCGCTGGGCACCTACGGACTCGCGCGCTGGGCCGACCGCACCGGCCGCCGCCGCGTACTGCTGTGGACGATGCTCCTGATGGCGCCGCTCTGCATCGGTACCGCGCTGGCCTCGGGGCTCACGGCCTTCATCGTCGTGCAGGTGTTCGTGCAGGCCCTGAAGGGCCTGCTCGCAATCCTGGTGCCGGTGATGGTCACCGAGACCCTCTCCACCGAGGCGCGCGCCCGTGGCCAGGGCTGGGTCGGGCTCGCCGGCTCCCTCGGCGGCGGCGGCGGCCTGCTGCTGATGGCGGGCTCCGAGAACCTGCCGGGCACCTGGCGCTGGGTGTGGGGCGCCGCCGCGCTCGTCGTGATCGCGGTGCCATTCCTGCGCCGCGTCCTTCCCGAGAGCCGGCACTTCGAGCGCGCCGCCGCGGCCGGCGAGACCGAGAGCGCGAAGGTCCGCCACCTGGTGAGCCCTCGCTATCGCCGACGCACCCTCGCCGTCCTGGCGGTCTCCGGGCTCTTCCCCATGGTCATCGCCGCGACCCAGTCGTGGCTGATCTACTTCCCCGTGCAGCACCTGGGCCTGCCGCCCCTGGCCGCCACCGCCGTGGTGATCGTCGGCGGCGCCATGGCGCTGCCGGGCTTTCCGATCGGCGGGCATCTCTCGGAGGTGTGGGGCCGGCGGCCGACCTTCCTCGTCACGAGCGTCCTGTACTTCGGCGCCACCTGGGGCTTCTACCACGTGACGCAGGACTTCCCCGTGCACCCGGCCCTCGGGCTGGTGCCGGGCATGGCGGCGATGAGCTTCTGCTCCTCGGCGGCCGCCGTGCCGATGCGCGCCGCGGCCACGGAGCTCTTCCCCACCGCCCTTCGCGCCACCCTCAGCGGCGGCGCGGCGATCGCCGTGGCCGTGGGCCAGATCTCCGCCTACTTCGCCACCTCGGCCCTGAGCGCGTGGCTCGGTGGCCTGCCCACCGCCGCCAGCCTGCTCGCCCTGGGCATGCCGACGGCCGGCCTGATCTTCTTCCTCGCGCTCCCCGAGACGCGCGGCCGACCGATCGAGGACGAGGACGCCGCGCACCGTGAGACAAGGGGACGTTCCTGACTGTCTCACTCCTCGGGCTGGAGATGGGCACCTGCGGCGGGAGTGAGACAGTCAGGAACGTCCCCTTGTCTCACCTACGCGTCCTCCAGGGGACGATGCCCCGAGAGGTTGATGAAGGCCGTGGCGCCGCCGTCGACCACCATGGCGTGGCCGGTGACGGCGGAGGCATCCTCGCTGCATAGGAAGGCGACCACCGACGCGATCTCCTCGGGCTGGATCAGGCGCCCGATGGCGTGGAGATCCTCGACCTCCTCGCGGGTGCGGCGCGACGCCTGCTGGAACTGGTCGTAGAGCGGCGTCTCGACCACGCCGGGGCAGACCGCGTTGGCGCGGATCCCGCGCCGCCCGTACTCGATGGCGACGTTGCGCGTGAAGTTCACGACGCCGGCCTTGGCGGTGGTGTAGGGCGACGCGAACATCTCGCCGCCGAAGGCCTCGATCGAGGCGGTATTCACGATCGAGCCGCCGCCGCGCTCGATCATCTCCGGCAGGGCCGCCCGGCAGCCGTAGAAGACCGCCGTGAGCATGATGCGCAGGCTCTTCTCCCAGCCGTCCGGGTCGAGGGCGTGCACCGGCCCGCCGCTCGACCACACCGCGTTGTTCATCATGATGTCGAGGCCGCCGAACTCGCGTACGGTGGCCGCGACGCAGTCCTCGAGCTGTGACAGCTCGCCCACGTCGCATGCGATGAAGCGCGCGCGTCCGCCGGCTTTGGCGATCTCCTGGGCGAGCTCGCCGCCCTTGGCCGCGTCGATGTCCGCACACACCACGGCGGCGCCCTCGGAGACGAGCCGGCGCAGCGTCGCGGCGCCGATCCCCGACGCTCCGCCCGTCACGATCGCCACCTTGCCGTCGAATCGACCCATCCCGCCCTCCTGGCCCGTCGCCCGCCGCGATCCTACCCCAGCTCTCCGGCGCGAAGCGCCGCTCCGACGTAGGCGGTGGCGAGGATGGCGAAGATGCAGGCCTGCAGGAGCCCGATCAGTACGTCGAGGGCCATCAGCGGCAAGGGCACCGGGAAGCCGGTGAGCGCGACGAGCCGAGCCAGGCGCCCAGGGTCGCGGGCAGTGCGATCGACCAGCCCAGCGTTCCGAGGACCGAGGGCGAGCGCCAGGAGTGGGCGCCGGAGGGGTCGCGCCGCCGGAGCCGCTCCACGTCGCGCTCCAGGGAGGGGAACCCTTCGCGCTCGACCCCGTCGGCCTGCTCGGGGAGACGCAAGGGCGAGGCCAGCTCGGAGGCCGGCCGACGGCGGTCCCATCCGCAGCGGGCACGAGGGCCTGGGACACTTGGCCCCGAGCGATCCCGGGTAGTCTCTGCCCGTGGCGCGGAGGTCCATGCTCGCGGCCCCGGGGAGGCTCCCCGGGCTGGCCCTCTCCTTCTCGGTGGCGATGCTCCGGGGCATGCCCGCCCCGTCCCCGTCCCCCGCACCCACCGAAGAGGAGGCCGTGTGGAGCCGCTGACCCAGGCCCTGCTCGGTGCGTCCGTCGCCCGGGTCGCGAGCCCGGAGCTCGGGCGGCGCGCCCTCGTGTGGGGAGCGCTCGTCGGCATGGCGCCGGACCTCGATGTGCTCCTCGCCCCGCTCCACGGCGGCTACGGCGAGCTGCTCTACCACCGGGGCACGACCCACTCACTCTGGTTCGGTCCGGCGGTGGGGCCGCTGGTCGCCTGGCTACTGTGGCGATGGCGGGATCCGGAGCGGACGACGGCGCTCCGCGCCTGGGTGAAGGTGTGCGTGCTGGCGCTCTTCACCCATCCGCTGCTCGATCTGTTCACGCCCTACGGCACGCAGCTGCTGGCGCCTTTCTCGCGGGCGCGCTTCGCCGTGCACGGCGTCGGCATCATCGATCCGTTCTACACGGGCATCCTCGCGTTCGGCCTGCTGGCGCCGCGGGGCTTCGGCTTCGTCCAGGCGGCGCCTCGGCGGGTCGCCTGGGCACTCGCGCTCGGGGCGATCTACCTGATGGGAGGCGTGGCGCTCAACGAGCTGGCGCGCAGCGACGCGGCACGCGCCCTCGGTGCACGGCGCGCGGAGGTTCGCGTCTATCCCACCCTGCTCCAGCCGCTGATGCGGAGGGTGGTCGCGCGTCAGGACGGCACGGTCTGGGTCGGCTGGCACACGACGCTCGCGATGGGCTGCCCCTTCGGCGAGCGCTTCCCCGAGCCGCCCTCGAGTGCGGAGGCGGGCGAGCTCCGGGACACCTGGGAAGGCCGGCTGATGCGCTGGTTCGCCTTGGACGACGTCGTCGTCCACACCACCCGCCTGCCCGACGGGAGCGCCCTCGTGGAGATGGAGGACCTCCGCTACGGGATGCCCGGCCAGCCGCCGTCGCGCAGCATGTGGGGCGTGCGAGCGCGCTACGACGCGGCGGGCCGGCGCACCGGCCCGGTCGAGCGCTTCCGGCGTCCGCGGGCCGAAGGGACGAGCCTCGCCGTGCTGGGCGAGCTCACCCTCGGCCGCTTCGCCCGCAGCGGGCTCACTGGACAGCTCGCCGGCAGCTGCGCCGGCACCGTGGAAGCGGACGCCTTGCCTGTGCCACCCTCGCGCTCATGACGCGAACGGGCGAGCGCGACCGGGCGCTCCGGGAGCGTGCGCGACGGGTGATCCCCGGCGGCATGTACGGCCACCAGTCGACGGGTCCCCTGCCCGACGGGTTCCCCCAGTTCTTCTCCCGCGCCGAGGGCTGCCGGCTGTGGGACGCGGACGGCAACGAGCTCGTCGACCTGATGTGCGCCTACGGTCCGATGCTGCTCGGCTACGGCCACCCGAAGGTCGAGGCCGCGGCGGCCGAGCAGGCCCGGCTCGGCGACACCATGACCGGGCCCCACGAGATCCTGGTCGACCTGGCGGAGCGCTTCGTCGCGACGGTCGAGCACGCCGACTGGGCGGTGTTTTGCAAGAACGGCACGGACGCGACCAGTGCCTGCGTCGCGATCGCGCGGGCGGCGACGGGACGGCGGGTGCTGCTCGTGGCCGAGGGCGCCTACCACGGCGCCGCGCCCTGGTGCACGCCCTTCCCCGCCGGCACCGTGGAGGAGGCGCGCGCTCACCAGATCGAGTTCACCTACGGCGACGCGGAGAGCCTCGCCGGGGCCGTCGATCAGGCGGGAGACGATCTGGCCGCGGTGCTCGTGAGCCCGTTCCGCCACGACGCCCTGCACGACCAGAGCGAGCCGGACGCGGCCTTCGCCCGGCAGGTGCGCGCCGTGTGCGACGAGCGCGACGCCCTGCTGATCCTCGACGACGTGCGCGCCGGCCTGCGGCTCTCCTTCGGCGGCAGCTGGACGCCGCTCGGCGTGGAGCCGGACCTCAGCGCCTGGGGAAAGGCCATCGCGAACGGGCATGCGCTCTCGGCGCTCACCGGCGGCGAGCGCTGTCGCGAGGCGGCGCGCAAGGTCTACCTGACGGGCTCCTTCTGGTTCCAGGCGGTACCGATGGCCGCGGCCCTGGCGACCCTGGACGAGCTCTCCCGCGAGCCCTACGTGGAGCATCTGGTGGCGATGGGCACGAAGCTGCGCCGCGGCTGGGCCGTGCAGGCGGAGCGCCACGGCGTCGGCATTCGCCAGACCGGGCCCGTCCAGATGCCGATGGTGCTGTTCGACGAAGACCGGCGCTTCCGCAAGGGCTACCGCTGGGTGAGCGAGGCGCTGAACCGTGGCGCCTATCTCCACCCCTGGCACAACATGTTCCTCAGCACGGCCCATCGGGAGCAGGACATCGAGCGCGTGCTCGCGGCCACCGAGCCGGCCTTCGCTGCAGTGGCGAGGGAGGAGCCGTGAGCGGCCTGCGCGATCGACTGCTGGGTGCCTGGCAGGGGCGCATCTCCGGCTGTCAGCTCGGCAAGCCGGTGGAGCTCCTGGTGCACGTCGAGGGACAGGAGGGCCTGACTTCCTATCTCGAGGGCGCCGGCGCCCTGCCCCTGCGCGACTACGTGCCACTCGTCGAGGACAGCGTGGTCGACCGGACCGCGCGCGCTTCGTGCAAGGGCCAGCTCACCCGCAGCGAGCCCGACGACGACATCAACTACACCGTGCTCGCCCTGCTCCTGCTCGAAGAGCACGGGCTCGCGCTGGACACCACCGCGGTCGGGCGCGCCTGGCTCCGCCTGCTGCCGGTCGGCGCCACCTTCACGGCCGAGCGCGCGGCCTACCGGACCCTTCTGGAGCGCGGCCACGAGTACTTCGCCCTCGGCGCGCCGCCGGGCTTCGACCTGGCGGAGTGCTCCGACCACGAGTGGAACGACTGGATCGGCGCGCAGATTCGCGCGGACCTCTACGGCTGGGTGTGCCCGGGCCGGCCGGAGCTGGCGGCGGACCTCGCGCGCCGCGACGCCGCGCTCTCCCATCGCGGCGACGGCATCCACGGTGCGGCCTTCGTCGCGGCAGCGGGTGCGGCGATTCCGGCGGCGGCGTCTCTCGAAGCGGCCGTCGAGCGCGCGCTGGCGGAGATCCCCGCCGATTCCCGCGCGGCGGAGGCCGTGCGTCTCGGCCGCGAGCTGGCCGGGCACGGCGACGGCGGCGGCCGCATCCGCGAGCGCTACGCGGACCTCCCGGTGGTCCACACCGTGAACAACCTCGCCCTCGTCGTGTGGTCGCTCCTGGGCCACCCCGACGATTTCGGCGCCGCCATCGGTGACGTGGTGGCCGCCGGCCTCGACACCGACTGCAACGGCGCCACCGTCGGAGGCCTCTGGGGCCTCCAGGGCAAGCCCATCCCCGAGGCCTGGACGGCCCCCTGGGCCGGCCGTGTCGCCGTCCAGCTCGCCGGCCACGGCGAGCTCACCGTGGGCGACCTCGTCGCCCGCACCACCCACCTCGCCGAGACCCTCTGAAAACGCAAGAGTGGGGACGTTCCTTGCATCTTGCGCTCTTAAGAGCGCAAGATGCAAGGAACGTCCCCACTCTTGCGTTCAGCGGTTGGCGAGGGTGGAGTCCTTGAGCTGGCGGCGGGTGAGGTCGCCCATGCCCTTGGTGTCGAGGAGATCGGGGCGGACGGCGGCGATGGGATCGCGGGTGTCGTCGATGTAGCCCAGGGCGTAGGCGCCGCGGGCGTAGCCCATCAGCCGGAGGAGATCCTTTGGGAGGGTGGCGGCGATCTCGCGGGGCACCGTCAGGTACTGGTTCTCCTCCTGGCGGAGGAAGCCCACGACGTAGGTGAGGTTGACGCCGATGCGCACGTCCTGGCTGCGGTTGGGGCCGCCGCCGTGGTAGACCGAGCCGGTGTAGAAGAGGACCGAGCCCGCCTCCATCTCCGCCGGCTCCGTGTCCTCGAGCCGGTAGCGGAGCTTGTCCTCGTGGAGGTGCGAGCCCGGGATCACGCGGGTGGCGCCGTTCTCCTCGTTGAAGTCGGTGAGTGCCCAGATGGTGTTGCACTGCACCTCGTAGCCCTTCGGGAAGGGGAAGAAGTCGAAGGCCCACTGGTCGCGGTGCACGTCCTGGGCCTTCTCGCCGGGCCCGATGGCGATCACCTGGGTCAGGTGGAGCTGGTAGTTGGTGACGTGGCCGAGCACCCGGTCGGCGGTGCCGAGCACCAGCGGGTGCCGGATCCACTCCCGGGCCTGCTCCGAGCGCGCGATCAGCGCGCCGGTGCGCCGCGTGGAACGGCCGGTGAAGCCGTCGACGCCCGGCGCCGTCGCTTCCAGATGCGGCCCGATCTCCTCCCGGAAGCGGGCGAGCTCCTCGGGCGCCGCGACGCCGTCGACGACCACGGCACCGTCCCGGGCCAGGAGCTGGGCAACGCGATCGGGACCGTCCTCGGGCTTCAGGTGTTCCACCGGCATGGCTCCGAGCGTATCACCCCTCCAGGGCCGCGCGCAGCGCAGGGTCCGCCGCCTTCGCCTCGCGCAGCCGAGCGGTGCCGCGAGCCACGGTGGGGTGGGTGTGATCGGTGATCGCCTGGCGGTAGCTCGGCCGCTCGCGCAGCCGATCCCAGTACGCGGTGACGGCGGGCCGCTTCCCCTCCCCGAGGAAGACGCGGACCCCGTCCGCTTCGACCAGGCGCTCGAAGATCACGACCCAGCTCACGTCCGCCAGGCTGAAGGCGTCGCCCAGGATCCACGGCCCGCCGCTCGCCTCGAGCTGGGCCTCCAGGCGATCGAGGTGCTCGTGCATGTGCGCGCGACTGCGCGCCACCGCCTGCATTGCGGGCCCGAGCGTCGAGAGCTTCGCGAGGCCGCGGGCCTTGAGGGCCAGGAAGATCAGTGGCCGGCGACGGTCGATGTGGAAGAGCAGTCCCTCGAGGATCTTCGTGTAGGGGATGTCTTCGATCATCGCGGCGAAGAGCGGAACGGTCAGCCCCGGGATGGCGTTTCCGGCGCTGCGATCCGATTCCGCCATCGGATCGCCGGTGAGCGAGGAGCAGTCGATCCAGGTCTGCATCGTCTCGCGAAGGGCCGGATCCTCCGGCACGAGCTTCGGGCTCGAGTCCGGCGCGTGATCCGCCGCGTAGCGGATCTGCTCGTGGGACTCGTAGATCGGATGGCCCTTGTGCACGAGCACCGGCACGGTTCCGGCGGGGTTCACCGCCAGGAAGCGCCGCGAGATGTTCTCGTAGGCTCCGGTCTCGATCAGGTCCACCGGATGGCTCCGGTAGGAGAGCCCCAGCTCGGCCATGCACACCCGCACCTTCTTCGAGCAGAGGGAGAGCGCGTTGTGGTAGAGCTCGAACTCCTCCTCGTAGGGAATCCGCAGGTCGGGCTGGAGCCCGGCGGACACCGCGTGGGTCTTCCGATGGGCCTTCTCCGAGGCCCACCAGGCGACGACGACAACGAAGGCGAGAAGAGCGGCTCCGAGCACGTATGCCCCTTCCGTCCGGATCCTACCGCGATGAAGGACCGGCCGCGCGGGAAACCGTTCGGCTGGCGCCGGTGTCCTCGCCGATGAGGGGACATCCAGGCGGGAGATGCACGATGGCGAACGCGACGCGTCGCGGGTTCGGGGACGCCGCTCGCTAGGGCAGCACCTTCTCGGGCAGCGGGTGCCGGTACAGCTTCGCGGCGTTCTCGCAGCAGATCGCGCGGATCTCGTCCGGCGGGAGGTCTCCCAGGGTCTGGTGGATCACGTCCTGGGTGTCCGGCCAGGTGCCGTCGCCGTGGGGATAGTCGGATTCGAAGAGGATGTTCTCGACGCCGATCGAGTGGCGGGTGACGACCGTCGACGGGTCGTCGATCATGCAGAACCAGAAGTTGCGGAGCAGCACCTCCGACGGGCGGGTCTTCGGATCCGGCCACCCCTGGCCATAGCCGGAGCGGCTCATGATGTTGTCGAGGCGGTCCTTCAGGCAGGCGACCCAGCCGATGCCGCCCTCGCTCATGGCGATCTTGAGCTCCGGGTACTTCGCGGGCCAACCGCTCCACAGCCACTCGGCGCAGGAGCCGAGGGCCATGGGGCCGAACTGGGTCGCGCCGAGCTCGAGCATGGGCGCTCCGGCGGGCATCTGGGCAAAACCCGAGGAGCCCACGTGCAGGTTGAGCACGGTGTCGGTCTCGGCGCAGGCGCGGATGATCGGCTCCCAGTGCGGGTCGAACACCGAGGGCAGGCCCTGGCGGTGGGGCTGCTCGGGCATGGTCACGGCGGTGAAGCCACGCTTCGCGTTGCGGCGGATCTCCTCCGCGCCCAGCTCGGCGTCCGAGAGATAGGTGATGCCGAGGGGCACGATGCGCTCCGGGTAGGAGCCGTGCCACTCCTCGAAGAGCCAGTCGTTCCAGGCGCGCACGCAGGCGAGACCGAACTCCTGGTCCTTGAACTCGGAGAAGAGGTGACCGCCGAAGCCGGTCACGCCGGAGGGGAAGTTCACCGATCCCCAGCAGCCGTTGATATCCATGTCCTTGATGCGTTCGTGGATGTCGAAGCAGCCCGGGCGCAGCTCGTCGTAGCGGGCGGGCTCGACACGATGGTCCTCCCTGGGCCGCCCGGCCACGCACATGAAGCCCACCTGGAAGTAGGGCGTGTCGTCGATCATCCAGACCTCGTGCCCTTCCTCGGTCTCCACGACGCGCGGGGCCCGGTCCTCGAACTTGCGCGGCATGCGCCCCTCGAAGGTGTGCTTCGGCTCCATCAGGTGATCGTCGACGGAGATCAGCGTGTAGCGGACGTCCCGGGGCTCCGGATCCGGAAGCAGCGGACGCGTCACGGGCCGCTTGATGCCGAGCTTGATGACGGAAGGCATGGGGTTCTCCTGGCTGGGAGGTTCAGTGTGGCGCAGCCCGCAGGGCAATGCCGTCGACCAGGGCGCCGACGATGTAGGCGAAGTAGGCGTCGAAGCCCTCTCGCAGGGGCTCGCGGTTGAGCGAGAGCCAGACGTCGGCCGCGTCCCCGGAGAGATGCTCCGCCACGCTGCGGAGGTAGCGCTGGATCTTGGCGGGTGGGCTCTCCACGGCGAGCGCCTGGCTCTGCGCGATCGCGGTGACCTCGTGGAGGAGCCCCTGGGCGGCGTAGAGGAGCGGCGGACCGACGAGGCCGGACTCGGCCAGCACCTCCACCAACAGGCCGTTCGCCCGGGCGTTGAACGGCGTCGTCCACGGCGAGCCGGCGACCTGGAGCCCCAGCTCCGGATGGCTGCGGAGCTGGTCGTGGATGGCCGTACACAGGGTGAGGGTGCGCTCCTGCCAGCTCCCGACGGCCGGCACGTCGAGCGCCACGGCCTCGGCGGCGGCCCGGGCGACCTCCGCCAACAGCTCGTCCTTGTTGCGGAAATGCCAGTAGAGGGCGGCCGGGTCGACGCCCAGGGCAGCCGCCACCCGCCGCATCGAGAGAGCGCGCTCCCCCCCCTCCCGGGCCAGCTCGAGGGCGGCCTCCACGATCCGGGTCCGGTCCAGGTGACGGGAGTGGCCACGGCCGCGCGGGGGCATGCCCTCAACTTAATTCAACACTGTTGATTTCGTCAAGGACCGGTGCTACCTCCTGCGGCCGAGGCCACAAGGAACCACCAGGAGGACCTCCGTGACGCTCTTCGACGGCGCCATGCACGACGCCGACAACCACTACTACGAGCCCGACGACTGCTTCACCCGCCACATCGAGGCCGAGTACCGGGACCGCACGGTCTGGCTCGACCGCAAGGAGCCGGGCACGCCGGCGCGGATGTACGTGGGCGACGAGCGCTGCAGGTTCTTCAGCGTGGGCACGGGGGACAGCGTGGGCCCGCCGGGCATCATGAAGGAGTTCCTGCGCGGCACCAGCGACGAGGGCGGCAGCCCGAGCCTCTCGCCGACGAACGCTCTCGCGGTCCCGGAGTACGTCGACCGAGCAGCGCGCCTAGCCAAGATGGACGCGCAGCGAATCGAGAAGACCTTGATGCTCCCCACGACCGGCGTCGGCGTGGGCGTGCAGCTCGCGGAGCCGAAGCATCGGGAGGTGCTGTATCCGTCGCTGCGCGCCTTCAATCGATGGCTCGAGGAGGACTGGGGCTACGACGACGGACGCATCTACGGCGCGCCGCTGATCGCCCTCGAGGACGTGGAGCAGGGCGTGGAGGAGCTGGAGCGGGTCGTCGCCCTGGGCGCGCGCTTCGTGTGCCTGATGGCGGGGCCGATCGACGGCAAGTCGCCGGGCGAGCCGGTTCTCGATCCCTTCTGGGCCCGCTGCGAGGAGGCGGGCGTGAACGTGGTCTTCCACATCGGGTCCACCTCGGTGCAGCCCGCCTACAACCGGGTCTGGGGCCTGCGGCCGGTGCCGCCCTCCCACCGCAACTCGGTGATGGAGTACGTGCTCTCGTTCACCGACCGCCCGGTGGTCGACACGGTCGCCGCGCTTGTCGCCGACAACGTGTTCGGTCGTTTCCCGGAGCTTCGGGTGCTCTCGGTCGAGTACGGCTCCGCGTGGGTGGCGCCGCTCAAGACGAAGCTCCACCACATCGCCCGGCTCTACAGCAAGGACCTGTGGCGCTTCGGCGCCCCGCCGGACGGCACCGACGCGATCTTCGAGAGGAACCTCTTCGTCTCGCCGTTCTTCGAGGACGACGTCCCCGCCCTCGCTGCGCTGATCGGCCCTACGCAGGTCCTCGCCGGCTCGGACTATCCCCACCCGGAAGGCCTGGCCGAGCCCCAGGAGTTCGCCGAAGAGCTCGAGGGCCTCCCCGCCGACCAGGTCCGCATGGTCATGCGCGACAACTTCGACCGTCTGGTCGCCTGAACGCCGCCTACGTTGCGTTCGCGATCTTCTCGAGCTTGCTGATCTCCTTCTCGAGCCAGCGATGCTCCCAGAAGTTGGTGGTCTGGTCCAGGAGTGCGCGATGGGCAGCGAGGCTCGCGGCGGCGGCGCCGGCGTGCCGGGGGTCGGCTTCGAGGGCGACTTCGGCGAGGTGGATCGCCTCGACGGGCGCACCGGCGGCGAGCTTCTTGCGAGCCGCCTCGGCGACCACGTCGGGCCCTCCCGCCAGGGCACAGAGCTCCGGTGAAACGCTCCAGGGGGGCGTCGGGAACAGCTCGGTCGTGGAATGATGGTGGAACCAGCCCATGTAGTTCTCCACGATCGCGCGCACCGACCAGGAGACCTTGCCGTAGCCCTCGCCCACCTCGAGCTCCGACGGCAGGCGGATCTCGCGCATCAGGGTCCAGACGTCCTTCCCTTCGTTCATTCCCGCCACGGTGGCGTCGTGGACGAAGAGCACCGCGTCGCGCATGCGCTCCAGCTCGCTCCGGATCAGCGCGCGGCCGCGCACGGGCTCGTGGTGGCCGACGCAGAGCACGTCCGCCTCGAGGTCGAGGAGCTTCTCGAGCGTTGCGACGTAGGTGAGCGCGTCCCGGTAGCGATCGCCGCGAATCGTCACCAGGTTCGGGAAGTGGCCGAAGAGCGCGCCGAACACGTTACCGGTGAAGCAGATCCGATGCTGGGGAAGCCAGACGACCAGCGAGTCCTTGGTCTCCGCCCCGGGCGTCGCGATCAGCTCCACTTCCAGCCCGCCGAGCTCGAAGGCGAAGCGGTCCTGGAAGGTGATCGTCGGCGTCGGCCGCGATTGGCCGGGCACGCCGCTCCCGAGCTTGTCCCTGATGTAGGCGTTCGCCCGGGCGATCGACTCGGCGAAGGCGAAATAGCTGCGGCGCCCGCGGACGGCGGCGTTCAGGGCGTCCTCGGCCTGATGGGCCGGGTTGTTCGCCTGGGCCACGATCTCGGTCCCCTCCTCGACGAAGAGGTCCGTCCCGCCCACGTGGTCCACGTGCCCCTGGGTGAAGATGACGTAGCGGACCGGCCCGTCGTCGACCGAGTCGAAGTACTCCTTGTGCATGGGCGCCTCGAAGCCCATGCCTGTGTTGACGACGATGCGCCCCTCCTTCGTCACGATGAGGAATGCGTTCGAGTTCCCCTCGGAGAGGTAGATGAACTCGTTCACCGGGCCGTGGCGCACCTCGGTGGCCGGCAGCATCTCGAAGGCGGTCGGGCGGGAGCGGTAGAGGGGCTCGGACATGGGTCTAGCCTTCCGCGACGAGGGCCTCGACGTCCGCCCACACGGCCCGGCCGTTCGCACGGAAGCCCTCGATCAGCGGCTCGGGCACGAACGCGGCGACGGCGGTCTGGAAGGACGGGCGCTCCTGCATGCGCTGGTACCAGGCGGCGGCGCGGGGCCGGGCGTCGATCAGCGGCGTCATGGCCAGGTGGTCGAGGCGCAGCACGTAGGGCAGCACGCAGGCGTCGGCGAGGCTCCAATCGTCACCGGCGAGGCAGGCGTGGTCCGCGAGCGCCGCGTCCATGTCGTCGAGCATCGCCGTGAAGGCGGAGAACGCCGCCTTCATCTCGGGGGCCTTCACGCCGTTCTCGATCACCGAGCGGCGCCGGGCGCGGTTGGCCGGGTCGGGGATCGCCTCGATCGTCGCATCGATCTCCTCCTGCGTGCGCTGCAGGATCATCGGCCGCGTCCCGATGCCGAAGGTGATCACGCCCGCGTTCGGATGCACCTGCCCGTCGATGCGCTTCGTCCACAGGCGCATCCCATGACGGTCCGCCGGATCCGCCGGAGCGCAGGACGGCTCGGGGAAGGCGTCCTCCAGGTACTCGTTGATCAGCGTGGACTCGATCAGCACCCGACCGTCGTGCACGAGCGTCGGCACCACGTGGTTGGGGTTCAGCTTCACGTACTCCGGATCGTGCTGCTCGCCGGCCATCAGGTCGATCCAGTGGTGGGTGGGCTCGAGCCCCTTCTCGGCCAGCACCAGCCTTACCTTCTGGGAGCAGGTGGAGAGGAAGTGGTTGTAGAGCTCGAGCATGGGGGGCCTCCTGGAGGGGGGGGCGGCCAGGGTACTCCGGTGACGGGCCGCCCGGTACCTTCCCTCCATGCCCGAGGTCTTCCCCATCGCTCCGGCGTCGGCGAAGCCGCTCTGGTTCCTCGGCGTCGTGAGCGTCGTGCTACTGGCGGTCGTCCTGATGCTGGCCTACACGGCCTGGTCTTCTCGCCACGCACGTGTGGAGGTGCACGCCACGGAGCTCGTCCTGGTGGGCGACCTCTGGGGACGCCGGATCCCGCTCTCGAGCCTCGTCGTCGACCAGGCGCGGGTCGTCGACCTGCGCCGCGACCCGGAGCTGGCGCCCCGCTGGCGAACGCTCGGGACCGGCCTGCCGGGCTACGCCTCCGGTTGGTTCAAGCTGCGAAACGGCGAGAAGGGCCTCGCCTACCTGACACGCCGCGACCGGGTGCTCTACCTGCCCACCCGTGAGCGCTATGCGCTGCTGCTCTCGGCGGAGGAGCCGGAGGCGCTGCTGGAGCGGATCCGCAGCGGAATCCCTTGAGCGGCCCGAGCACCTGGCTCGGCGCACTCGCGCTCGCGGCCCTCGTCGTGGTGGCGCCTCCGGACGCGTCCGCCCCGGCGAAGCCCGGCGCCCCGGCAGCGGGACGCCTGCTCGTGGCGACCCGCCAGGTGGCGGGCCCGATCTTCGGCGAATCGGTGATCCTGCTGCTCGACGCGAACGACGAGGGCGCCGCCGGGCTGATCGTCAACCGACCCACGCGCCTTCCGCTGCGCGAGCTCTTCCCGGAGCTCGACGCCCTGGCCGAGCGTGGCGACCGGGTCCACCTGGGCGGCCCCGTGGAGCCTCGCGGCCTGCTGTTCCTGTTCCGCAGCGAGCACCCGCCGGAAGACACGCGACGCATCCTGGGCGACCTGCACCTCGGCCAGAGTGCCCGGGCCCTGCGGGCGGTGGTCGACGCGGGCGCGCCGGCCAGCCGCTTGCGGGCCTTCGTCGGCCACGCGGGCTGGGCACCGGGCCAGCTCGAGGGCGAGATCGCCCGCGGCGACTGGCTCGTTGCCGAGGGAGCGCCGGGGCTCCCCTTCAGCGAAACCCCAGAGACGATGTGGCGGGAGAAGATCCGCGCCCTGGAAGGGCTTCGGGTGCGCCGCGAGACCGTACCCGGTCCCGCGCCGGTCGCCCTGCCCTTGACAGCCCTGGGCGAGGGAGCGATCTCAGGCATGCAGCTCCATGTGCCCCCGCGTCAACCGTCCGAAACAGCAGCGCAGTGAGCAGACCCTCGCCCGGATCCTGGAGGCGACCGAGGACCTGCTCTACGAGCGCGGCCTCCCCGACGTCCCGGTGCGCGAAATCTGCGACGCCTCCGGCGCCTCCTCCAGCTCCTTCTACGCGCGCTTTCCCGACAAGAGCTCTCTCCTGCGAGCCGTGATGGATCGCTTCTGCGACCGGGTGATGGAGCGGATCGACGAGCTCGCGGCGGAGCAGGTCGCGGACGAGCGGTTCGAGGCCTTCGTGCTTCGATGTCTCGACGCCCTGGTTCTGCTGTTCCGCCGGGAGCGACGCCTCTTCCAGGCGATCACGCTGGCGGGAGAGGACGATCCCTCCCTCGCGAGCCAGCGGCAGTGGCTCGACCGGGAGATCCTGCGGCGCTTCATCGACCTGGCCTCCCAGCGCTACCCGGAACGGGAGCGCGCGTTCCTGGAGGCACGGGTGCAGGAGGGCATCCCCATCATCGCTTCCGCGTTCCGCGGCGGCATCGAGGGCCCTCAGCACCTGGGCCTGGAGGACGGCGACGCCCACGACCGGGTGGTGGCGGACCTCACCGCCCTGATCCTGCGCTTTGTCGACGGCTCGGGCTGAGGGGCGGGAACGGGGTCGCCGGCCGTTCTATCCTCGCTCCCGCCGATGCGACGTGCCGCCCCTCTCCTCCTGGCCCTTCTCCTGGCCAGCTCCTGCGGCGAGCACCTGGGCCCCGGTACACCCGCGCAGACGCCGCGCCCGAAGCTCCCCGAGGCGGAGGGCGCACAGATCCTCTTCGGCGACCTTCACACCCACACCCACTTCTCCCTCGACGCCTGGGCCGTGAACCTGCCCGTCCTCGGAGGCGAAGGGGCCCACCCTCCCGCCGACGCTTGCGACTTCGCGCGCTACTGCGCGGCCCTCGACTTCTGGAGCATCAACGATCACGCCGAGGGCCTGACGCCCCGCCATTGGGACGAGACCCGCCGGGCGGTGCGCGACTGCAACGCGGTGACCGACCCGGCCAATCCGGACCTCGTCACCTTCCTCGGCTGGGAGTGGACCCAGGTCGGGACCGAGCCGGCCAATCACTTCGGCCACAAGAACGTGGTGCTGCGCCACGTCGACGATGCCCGCGTACCGCCGCGGCCGATCAGCGCCCTTCGCCCGGAATTCCGCGAGAGCCCGATCCCACCGGCGGTGCGCTTCGTCCTGCCGATCGCGGACTTCGCGAACCGCGCCTACTACTTCGACTGGGTGAAGCGCTTCGAGGAGACGAACGCCACTCCCCTCTGCGAGCCGGGCGTGGACACGCGGGAGCTCCCGACGGACTGCCTCGAGTTCGCGAACGAGCCGCGCACCCTGTTCGAGAAGCTCGCCCAGTGGGGCGGCGAGGCCCTGGTGATTCCCCACGGCACGACCTGGGGGCTGATGACGCCACCAGCGAGCGAGATCGGCATGCAGCTGGCCGGTGGCCAGCACGATCCGACCCGACAGAAGCTGTTCGAGATCTACTCGGGCCACGGCAGCGCCGAGGAGTACCGCCCGTGGCGAGCCGACGTACGCGACGAAGCGGGCCGGCCCGTCTGCCAGGAGCCGACGCCGGGCTACCTGCCCTGCTGCTGGCGGGCCGGGGAGATCATCCGCGAACGGTGCGACGATCCGACGTCCGCGGCCTGCGAGGAGAAGGCCCGGGAGGCCCGCCGTCACTTCGCCGAGGCCGGCGTGGGCGGTTACCGCACGATCGCCGGCGTCAGCGCCGCGGACTGGCTCGATTGCGGCCAATGCCGGGACTGCCCCCTCTCGGTGATGGACCACCGCCCCGCCATGTCCGCCCAGGCCGCGCTCGCCGAGGGAGCGCCGACCGGGGACGGCGCGCCCGGTCGCTTCCGCTTCGGATTCCTCGGCAGCAGCGACACCCACAAAGCGCGGCCCGGCAACGGCTACAAGGAGACCGCCCGCTCCCGGATGACCGACTCGATGGGGAAGATGAGCGACTTGCTAGGCGGCGAGGAGGAGCCGGCGGACGCGTCGCGGGAGGTCGTCCTCGCCGAGTTGCCGCTGCAGCAGCGCCGCTACATCGAGCGGCAGAGCTCCTTCTACGTCACCGGCGGACTCGTCGCCGTGCACGCCGCGGACCGGACGCGGGACGGCATCTGGGAGGCGCTCGTGGAGCGGCGGGTGTATGGAACCTCCGGTCCACGCATCCTGCTCTCCTTCGAGCTCCTGAACGGGCCCGCGGGCCCGCGGCCCATGGGCTCGGAGGTCGAGACTGGCGCCGTACCCCGTTTCCGGGTCTCCGCCTCTGGCGCCCGCAAGCAGAAGCCCGGCTGCCCGGCCCACGCCGAGGCCGCCCTCGGCCCGGCGCGCCTCGAGACCCTGTGCGCCGGAGAGTGCTTCCATCCGGGCGACGAGCGCTGGCGCATCGAGGCCGTGGAGGTGGCCCGGATCCGCCCCCGCGTTTCTGCGACGGAGGACCTGGCCGAGCTGATCGACGACCCCTGGCGGATCCTCCCCTGCCCGCCGGCCCCGGATGGCTGCCGGGTCGAGTTCGAGGATCCGGAGTATCCGGGGCTCGGCCGCGAGGTCGTCTACTACGTGCGCGCGCTCCAGGAGCCGACGCCGGCGATCGGCGCCGACCCCACCGGCTGCGAGCGAGACGCGGAGGGCCGCTGCCTCTCCGTGCGGCTGTGCGGCGACGACCCGGACGACCCGGACGACCCGGACTGCCTCTCCCCCGTGGCCGAGCGAGCCTGGTCCTCGCCGATCTTCCTGACGCCCGGGCATTCGCCGAACGCACTAGAGTGACCGTGGCCCGGCGCTACGCGCCGGGAGCAAGGAGACCCCATGCCCCTGCACCGCTTCCTCGGTATCGAGATCGGCGTGCCGGAGCCCGCGATCCTGGAGGCCTGCTACCGGGAGATCGGCCTCGAAGGGGGCTCCGGCCTCTGGGGAACCGCCGACGTGTCGGGCCAGATCCGGATCGAGGAGACCCGGGTACGCCGGCTCCTCGCCATGCGCGTCGGCTGCCATGACGAAGCGGACCTCGACCGCATCGCCAGACGACTCGACGGCCTCGGCGCCAAGCACCAGCGCGGCGACGGCAAGCTGCGCGCCACCGACCCGGTCAACGGATGGGACGTGGTCGTGGAGCCGGCGCCGCGGATGGACCTCACGGTCCAGCCGCCCCGGATCCTGAACGGGCCGAGCAGTCGCGGCCGACAGGGCAGCCGTGCCGAGCCCGTCGTGCAGCGCGAGGCCCCGCGGCCGCCGCGACGCCTGGGCCACTGCGTGGTCGGCACCCACGACCCGCTGAAGACCGCCGAGTTCATGCTCGACGGCATCGGCTACCGCCTGACCGACAAGATCGCCGGCGGCGCTGCCCAGTTCATGCGCTGCTCCTCCGACCACCACAACCTGCTGATCGCCCCGGGCCCCTGCCCCCACCTCAACCACTACGCCTTCGAGCAGGACGACATCGACGGCGTCGGTCACGCCGCCTCCCGCTACCTCCGCGAGCACCCGGACCGCGACATCTCGGGCATCGGCCGCCACGTGATCGGCTCCAACGTCTTCTGGTACATGCTCGACCCAAGCGGAAACATGTTCGAGTTCTTCACCGACATGGACTGCATCACCGACGACGGATCCGCCCCGAGTTCCGTGGAAATTGTGAGGTGGCGTAACCTTCCGAGCTGACAAAGCAAATCGCCGAGAAGGCGATGGAGGGCTACGCCATGAACGAGGGTATCACGAACGAGGCCGAGGTGATCCGGCTGCGGCAGGACATCCAGGGGTTCTTGCGGCGCCGGGTGCTTGAAGCGGTCCAGGTGGTGCTGGAGGAGGAGCTGGACGAGGCCCTGGGAGCCCGTCGCTACGCACGAAGCGAGCAGCGGCGGGGCACCCGCAACGGTCACCAGGCGAGGCGGATCACGACCTCGCTGGGGACGGCGACGCTCGAGGTGCCGCGAGGCCGGATCGCCCTGGAGGACGGATCGAGCCGCGAGTTCCAAAGCCAGGTGCTCTCGCGCTACCAGCGCCGGACCCGGGACGTCGATGAAGCGATCCTCGGGGCGTACCTCGCTGGGGCGAACACGCGGCGCATCCGCAAGGCGCTGTCCCCTCTGCTCGGGGAGGAGCATCTGTCGAAGAGCGCGGTCTCGCGGGTCGCGGCGCGTCTCAGGGAGCACTTCGCTGCGTGGAGCTGCCGGGACCTTTCGGAGGAGAGCTGTCGAGTGCTCTTCCTCGACGGCCTGCACTTGAAGGTGCGGCTTGCCCGGCGCGTGGTGAGCGCCCCGGTGCTCGCCGTGCTGGGCGTGGCCGACGATGGCACGAAGCGCCTCGTGGGCCTGGAGCTGGCGCTCAGCGAGGCGAGCGAGCACTGGGGTCGCGTGGTGCGGGATCTCCAGCGACGCGGGCTTCCGAGTCCGGCTCTCCTCGTCACCGACGGCCACGCGGGCCTCGCCAAGGCGCTGGAGGCCTGGCCGGAGACGAAGGTGCAGCGCTGTACCGTGCACAAGTGGGCGAACCTCGCGTCGCACTGCCCCGTGCATGCGCGGCGCGAGATGAAGCGCGACTACGACGCCATCATCTATGCCGAGGACGGTATGCGGGCCCGCGAGGCCTACGCAGCCTTCGTGCGGAAGTGGACGCCGCTGTGCCCCAAGGCGGTGGCGAGCCTGGAGGAAGCCGGAGAGCGACTGCTCACGTTCACGGCCTTCCCGAAGGCGCTGTGGAAAGCGATTCGCACGACCAACTCCATCGAGAACCTGAACCGGGAGTTTCGGCGCAGGACGAAGACGCAGGCCTCGTTCTCGAGCGAGGAGGCCGCTGTGGCACTCCTCTACGGCCCCGTGGCCTTCGGGCAGATCCCGATGAATCGGATCGCCGGCTACGAGCGGCTCCACAAGCTCGAAAGGCCCGTGGCTCAGGAGGCCGCATGAACCCTGGTTACGCGGGCACGCCCAACGGCTCGCCCGGGAGCTGCGCCTCGTCGTCGCTGGTCGCAGGCGGTTGAACGGCCTGGGCCCGAGGCGGTAGTCTCGGGCCATGTCCTCGAAAAAGCGTCGCGCCCAGAAGAGAGCTCGAACGAAGAAGCAGAGTCCGCAGAAGAGGGGAACCTCCTCGCCCGACCGGCGACAAGCCTCCACATCGGATCCCATCGTCACGGGTTTCGAAACCGAACAGCTCATGCGGAAGGTCCATCGGGCCATGGGGGACCGGGAGTTCGAGTCCACGGCGGATCTCCAGGAGTTCCTGAACGGCTTCATGGGGAAACCGATCGATGAGATCGTCTTCGAGAACGAGAGCGATTCCGAGCGCGCACAGCAGCTCGTGTACGAGGCCTTCGAGGTCTTCCCTTCGGAGAAGGCAGTGGCGCTCGCGAGGCAGGCGCTCGCGCTCGATGACGGATGCGTCGATGCGCAGGTGATGCTGGCCCAGCTCTCCGGATCCTCTCAGGACGACTACGCGATGGAGCTCGAGGGGATCGTCTCGTCCGCGGAGGCTCGGCTCGGGCTCACCCTCGAAGAAGAGGCCGGACACTTCTGGGGCATCCTCGAGACGCGCCCCTACATGCGGGCCTGCATGGAACTCGCGTTCGCGCTCTGGCGATCGGGACGTGAGGCGGAGGCCTGCGAACGCCTGGCGCGCATGCTCGAGCTCAACCCCAACGACAATCAAGGGGTCCGCGGCACGCTCGTGGGGTGGCGGCTGGCGACGGGCGATGTGGCTGGGGCGCGCTGCGTGCTCGATCAGTACAGCGACTCGGGCGAGGCGGTGCTCGCCTGGGGTCGGGTCCTTGCGTGCTGGATGGCCGACGATCTGCTCGCGGCAGCCGGCGCGCTCGAGGTCGCCCGCAAGTCGAATCCGCACGCCGAGCGCTACTTTAACGGTTGCTCGGACTGCCCCGAGGAGGGACCTGACTCCTACTCGCCTGGGGAGGAGAGCGAAGCAGTGGTGTGCGCGATGGACCTTGGTCAAGCCTGGCACCGGCAGCCCACGGCTCGGCTCTGGCTCCGCCAACAGGCCTCTGCGGAGCTCCACTGAGTCCCTGAAGTGCTCTGCGCGACTCCCAGAGAGCCGCTCCCCACGACGAGACGCTATGTCCCGCGGTGGCAAGGCGAGCCGGTTGGCTATCGTCCGGCTTCAACCGTCAGCTCGATAGGCTACGCCAAAGTCCACAGGAATCGGGACGGGTCCCCGACGACGACGCCTGGGAAGTCGGCGACTGGGGCCCCGAGTGGAGCACCTGGGGACCGCCGGAGCCCCCGGAAGTGTTCTTCCAGATGAGCGACCTGGCGGAGCTGGGGAAGGACTGGGAGAGCCGGAAGGCGTAGGGCCAGCCCTGCTTCGAGAGGGAGTCCGGCTAGGAAGCGGGGATCTCCACTGGATCGAACCCCGGCCCTGCCTTGCGCCAGCCCGTGCTGAGGGCCGGGCGGAAGCCGGGGCCGAGCCCGAACGCGCCCCCATCCCAACCGAACCCGAGCCCGCCTCCGCTACGGCCGTCCGTCTCCGCAAGCCACTCTCCGCTCGTCTCGCTCGACCTCCACGGCGATCCCCCGTCCCTCGGCGTCACACACCACCGCCGCTGCGAAGCCCCGCCCGACCCGTCTACGAAGCGCCTCCCAGCTCTCCCGGCCAGCTCCCTCCGCGAAGAACGGCACCGCCTCGTACCCCCAGGTCCGATGCAGCAAGGCGATGCGCCGCCACCGCTGCACGGCCGCGATCATGTCGCCCTTCCCGAGGGCCTCCCAGAGCGCCTCCTCGTGGACCGCCGCCCCCGGCAGCACCAGCGTTGCCGCCACCCGCCGGTTCTCCGCATCCCACGCTCGGCGCGCCGCTTCGAGGGGGCGGAACCGTTCCGGCGCCGTCGGGAAGACGTCGCGGGTCTCACCGGGATCCGCGCCCAGGTCGAATCCCTCCACCCGTGCCGCGCGCCCATCCTCCCCGGGCCACCACAAGAGCTTGCGATCCCGGCTGCGCACCGCGACGACGCGCCGTTGCATCTCTCGCTTCGGGGTCGTCCAACCCTTGCGCGTGGTCTGCAGGAAGACGTACTCACGCGCCGCCTCGGCGCGCCCGTCGACGAGGGGTGCGAGGCTCACGCCCTGCATGGCGGGCATCACGCTGGCGGTCGGGACGCCCAGCCACTCGAAGAGGGTCGGCATGAGATCGACGCCCTGCACGAGGGCGTCGCTTCGGCCGGCGACCGGCGTGTTTCCGCGGAGGCTCTCGGGCAGGCGCACGACGAGGGGGATGCGCACGAGCTCGTCGTAGAGCTTGCCGTCATAGCCGGTGGAGGCGTGCCCGACCCAGCCGTGCTCGAGGAGCTCCTCACCGTGGTCGGCGGAGACGATGACGATGGTGCGCTCGAGGAGCCCGGTCTCGCGGAGGGCGGTGAAGGCGCGCCCGAGGTGGTCGTCGGCATCCCGCACGGTCTCGTCGTAGAGCGCGCGAATCGCTTCCGCGTCGCCGGGAACGAAGGCGATCTCTCCGGGGTGGGAGAAGCCCACCTGCGGGATCGGGGGACGGAGCACGAGGTAGTGCTCGCTCACAGCGCGGAAGCCCGGCGTCGAAGGGCGCTCGGCGAGGAAGCGCCCCGCGTTGCGCTCCGAAGGCTGGTAGGGGAGATGAGGCTCCTTGCTGTGGAGCCAGGCGAAGAAGGGCTTCTCCTCGGGCAGGGCGGCACGCTCTCGCACGAAGCGCTCGAAGTCGGTGGGGCCGAGCTCGGTCTCGATGCCGAGCCCGCCGTAATTCGCGCCGCGGCCGCTGTGGCCCAGCACTTCGTAGCCACGCCCGGCGAGCACGCGCAGGGGCGCCGCCAGGGCGTCGTCGTAGGCACTGTGCCGGCCGTTCTGGGCGTGGACCGGCGGGTAATAGCCCGTCAGCATCGAGACGATGCCGGGACTGGTCCAGGCGGACGTGGCGAAGGCGTTCTCGAACACGAACGCCTCGCGGGCGAAGGCCTCGAGCTGCGGCGTGGTGGGGCGCGCGTAGCCGTGGAGGCCGGTGTGGTCCGGGCGCAGGCAGTCGACGGTGAGGAGCAGGACGTTGGGGGCCACCGGGGCGCCCCAGGCGGGAGGGGCGAGAAGGAAGGCCACCGCCAGCAGCCATCGGGATCGGGTCGTCCCGCGCGAGACCCTCGCCGATCGCGTTGCGCCCCGAGCCGCCACGGGACGATCCTAGCGATGCACTATTGACACTAAAAATGCCAATATGGCATCCTGGCCCGCCGCCGTCGGAGGACCCCCATGAGCTCACTCGAGCGCCTCCAGACCCTTTGGACCGAGGCTCGCGGAATGGGGCGGGTCGCGCGCAACGCGCCGCGCCTGCTTCCCGCAGCACCCTGGAACCCGGCACGGCTCCTCGAGGAGAAGGCGAAGCGGCTCGGACCCCGCCCGGCCCTCCTGTTCGAGGATCGCCGCCTCTCCTGGAGCGAGCTCGACGGAGAGGTGAACCGCGCAGCCCGCACGTTCCGGCAGATGGGGATCCGGCGCGGAGACGTCGTGGTTCTGCTGATGGACAACCGGCCCGAGTTCCTGTTCGCGGTCTCGGGCCTGAACCGGATCCGCGCCGGCGCGGCCCTGATCAACACGAACATCACCGGGGCGGCCCTGGCCCACGCGATCCGTATCGCCGAGCCCGTGGCCGTGCTGGCGGGCGCCGAGCACCGGGAGAAGCTCGAGACGGTGCTCCCCGAGCTCGAACAGCTGCCGAAGGATCGAGTGTGGATCCAGCGGGACGGGGACGACACCGCCGTCGGCGGCTTCCGCAGCTTCGACGAGGCCGCGGCGCGAGAGAGCACGCGGCCGCTTCCAGACCGCCCGGTGCCCCGGGCGGACGACCGCTTCGGCTTCATCTACACCTCCGGAACGACCGGGCTGCCGAAGGCCGCGGTGATCAAGAACCAGCGCATCATGGCGCCCGGCGCCATGCTGGGCGACGGCGTGTTCGAGATGACGCCCGACGACGTCGTCTACATCACCACCCCGCTCTACCACAGCGTCGGCATGTTCATCGGTTGGGGGGGCACGCTCACGACCGGCGCCACCATCGCCCTGCGGCGCAAGTTCTCCGCCTCGCGCTTCTGGGAGGACGTGCGCCGTTTCGACGCGACGGTCTTCGTCTACATCGGAGAGCTGTGCCGCTACCTGCTGAACCAGCCGGAGCACCCGGACGAGCGGCGGCACCGGCTGCGGATCGCCGGCGGCAACGGCCTGCGCCCGGACATCTGGGAGGCGTTCCAGTCGCGCTTCGGGATCCCGCTGATCCGCGAGTACTACGGCGCCACCGAGGGCACGGTCTCCACCGTCAACATGACCGGCAAGAAGGGAATGGTGGGGCGCCTGCCGCCCGGCGCCTACCTGCTGCGCTGTGATCCGGAGACCGGCGAGCCCTGGCGCAGCGCCGACGGACGCTGCGAGGCCGTCGGTGCCGGGGGCACGGGGCTCCTCGTGGGCCGCATCACCCGCGCCCTGCCCTTCGACGGCTACGCCGACGCGGAGGCGACGAAGAAGAAGATCCTCGAGGGCGTCTTCCACGGGGGCGATCGCTACTTCAACACGGGCGACCTGCTGACCCTCCATGAGGACCGGTGGCTCGGCTTTGCCGATCGCGTGGGCGACACCTTCCGGTGGAAGGGCGAGAACGTGTCGACCAACGAGGTGGCGGAGATCCTGAACGGGGCCCGCGGCGTGCTCGAGACGAACGTCTACGGCGTGAAGGTGCCGGGCGCCGACGGACGGGCCGGGATGGCCAGCGTCCATCACGACGAGCGCTTCTCGATCGACGAGCTCGCGGCCTTCGTGAGCCGCGAGCTGCCGGGTTACATGCGGCCCTACTTCGTCCGTCTGCAACGGGAGATGCGCATTACCGGCACCTTCAAGCACCAGAAGGTCGACTACCGGCGCGAGGGCTACGACCCCTCCCTCGTGTCCGACCCACTCTACTTCCTGCAAGGCGACCGCTACGTGCCCCTCGACACCGAGCTGTTCGGGGGCATCGAGAGCGGACGCGTCGAGGTTCGCTGATGGCCCAAGAGAAGAGCGCCAAGCTGGCCGCCACCAGCGACCTGAGCCCCCTCGCGCGCCGGCTGCAATCGGCCTTCCTGCGCACCCTGGTGAGCCCGGGCACGCGCGCGCGCCGCCGCCGGATGGACGAGTGGCGTCGCCGGCTGCACAGCGGCCCTCGTGTGGTGCACTACTTCCACCAGGCCGACGATCCCTACAGCCAGCTCGCGGCTCAGCGCCTGGGCGCCCTCGCGGCGAGCTACGAGGTCGAGCTCTCGCCCCACCTGGTCGGGCCGAATCGCGGCGCCAACAACCCGGAGCCGGAGCTCCTCGCGGGCTTCGCCCGGCGCGACGCTGCTGCGGTGGCGCCCCACTACGGGCTGGCCTTCGACGACCCGGGCCAGCAGCCGCCGCCGGAAGCGGTGCAGCTGGCGGAGCGGCTGCTCGTCGCGGCGCTCGAGCGGGGCGACTTCGCCGAGCGGGCGGCGACGATCGGCGAGGCGCTCTGGTCCGGGGCCAAGGAGCGCCTCGAGCGACTCGCCGAGGAGCACCCGCCGGCATCGCCGGAGGCGACCGAGGCCGCCCGCTCGGAGGGCGACGCGCTCCGGGCGAAGCTGCGCCACTACTCCAGCGCCACCCTCCACTACGCGGGCGAGTGGTACTGGGGCGTCGATCGGCTCCCGCACCTCGAGACCCGCCTGGCCGAGCTGGGGGCGCGACGGGCTGGTGCCGAGCCGGTGATCACGCGGCCTCCGATCGACCCGGGTCCCATGCCCGACGACGGCCGTCTGACCCTCGAGTTCTTTCCGTCCCTGCGCAGCCCGTACACGGCGGTGATCTACGACAAGGCACTGGAGCTGGCGGAGCGAAGCGGGGTGCGCCTCCGGCTGCGGCCGGTGCTCCCCATGGTGATGCGCGGCGTGCCCGCGACCTTCGCCAAGGGCCTCTACATCTTCAGCGATGCGCTGCGGGAGGCGGAGGCCCTGGGCGTCCCCTTCGGCAACATGGTCGATCCGATCGGCCGGCCGGTGGAACGCGCGTACTCGCTCTTCCCGTGGGCGCAGCAGCAGGGAAAGGGAGGAGCCCTGCTCTCCTCCTTCCTGCGCGGGGCCTTCGCCGAAGGCGTGAACACCAGCACCGATGCCGGCATGCGCGCCGTGGTCGAGAGCGCCGGCCTCTCCTGGGCGGCCGCTCAGCCCTACCTGGACAGCGACGACTGGCGCGACGAGCTCGAGGCCAACCGCCTCGCCATGTACGACGAGCTCGGCCTGTGGGGGGTCCCGTCCTTCCGCGTGAGCGGACCCGCCGGCGAGCCCGACTACGGAACCTGGGGCCAGGACCGCCTCTGGCTCGTGGCCGCGGAGATCCGGCGGCGCATCGCCCTCGCCCGTTGACGCGGCCGGCGCTCAGCAGCAGCCGGCTCGCTCGGCCAGCTTCTCGGAGACGTCGGAGGGCTCCTCGCTCGGGGGCGTGGCGAAGAACGTCTCCGAGTCCTCGGAGATCCGATACCACTCCCAGCGCAGGCCGTCGGGCTCCTCGGCCCAGACCTTGTCCTGCTTGGCGTAGCAGCAGGTGGTCTCGTCTTCGACCAGGTGCTCCAGGCCGGCGGCCTTCAGGCGTTCCGTGGCGGCGGTGACGTCACCGCCCCCGAAGACCTCGACACCCAGGTGGTTGATCCGCTGCTCGGCGTCCGGAGCCTCGAAGAGCACGAGCTTCAACGGCGGCTCGTCGATGGCGAAGTTCGCATAGCCGGGCTTCCGCTTGTGGACCTCGGCGCCGAACATCTTGCCGTAGAAGTCGATCGCCGCGTCCAGGTCCTTCACGTTGAGAGCGAGCTGGAGTCTCATGGCTCCCCCTTTCGATATTTCCATTATCGTGGAAATATCGAAACTGTCAACCCCGACAGCAGTTCTCCGTGAGGAATCCCAGAACCCCGTTCAGGGTCGGGAAGTTGGGGGCGTAGACGAGCGAGCGGCCCTCGCGGCGGGAGCTCACCAGGTCCGCGTGGAGCAGGGCCTTCAGATGGAAGGATAGGGTGGGGGCAGGAACCCCCAATTCGTCGGCGATGTCTCCGGCCGGGAGGCCCTCGGGGCCCGCCTCCACCAGCAGCCGGAACGCGTCGAGGCGGGTCTCCTGGGCCAGGGCGCCGAGGACCTGGACGACTTCCTTGGTTTCCATGCTTCCAGTCTAATGGAATCGTGCGGCCGTGGAGCACCTAGACTGAGGGCCATGAAGCACCCCCTCCCCGTCCTGGCCCTGCTCGCCGGCCTGGCCTGCGCGAGCGTCCCGCCGGCCAGCAGCCCGGTCGACTGGGCCCGGGCCGCCGAGCCCTGGTCGGTCCTGATCGTCACGGTGGACCCGGACGGCGACGAGCGGGCGACGCGCATCTGGCTCGTGGCCCACGAGGGCGTTGGCGCCATTCGCACCGGCGAGACGCGTTGGCGGGAGAACCTCGACCGGGACCCGCTGTGCCGGCTCCGCGTCGGCGGGGCGGAACATCGGCTGCGCGCCGAGCCGATCACGGATCCGGAGGAGCGTCACCGGATCGACGCGGCCTTCCGGGCCAAGTACGGCTGGCAGGACCGCATGCTGGGCGCCGATCGGGCCGGCAGCGACGACCCCTACTTCCAGCTGCGACCCGCCGGCGGGACCGACTGAGCGCACTGCGCGCCCCCGCGCCGGGCCCAGCGGGCCGGATCGCATAGGTCACTCCCCCCACCCGAACGTGTCGCCGGCATCGAACGGACGTTCTGCCGCGAAACGTGCCCGTGCGGGCACAGGAGCCTGTCCCCGGGGAACGGAGCGAAGCCACCTCCGTCGGTGGGCTGCTTGCGTTCCCGTGGCGAGGCCCTAGCGTATTACGGGTCAGAGGCCCCCTTTCGAAGCGATCCAAGGCCCACGGGTTTCCCAGGTCCGTGCATCTCTCGATCGAGCCTCCCTCACGAACCTGAAATCGGAGACCGAATGAGCAAGAAGCTCTACGTGGGCAACCTGCCCTTCCGCACCAACGACGACGAGCTGCGAGACGTGTTCTCGGTACACGGCAGCGTGCTTTCCGCTCGCGTCATCACCGACCGGGAGACCGGCCGTTCGCGAGGCTTCGGCTTCGTCGAGTTCGAGAACGGCGAAGATGCCGACAAGGCCATGCAGGCCCTGGACGGCAGCGACATGGGCGGTCGCCCGCTGCGCGTCAACGAGGCGCAGGATCGCCGCGGTGGCGGCGGTGGCGGAGGCGGAGGTCGGCGCTTCTAGCGCGGGCTCCCCACGCTCATCAGGATCTCGAGGCGGACCCGCTCCGGCGGCTCCTCCTCGTCCTGCTCGCGGGCCCGGCGCGCTTCTTCGGCGCGTCGGGCCCGCTCCCGTTCGGCGCGGCGCCGCTTCACGGCGTGAAAGCCGCGACCGAGCTGCTCGCGCACGGGCCGGGTGCCGTGGTAGGCGAAGAGATCGGTGCGCCCGTCGCCGTCCGCGTCGACCAGGTCGTAGGAGAGGGTCGACTCGAAGGGCACCACCAGATCCGGTGACCCGGAGTAACGGGCCTCTTCGTTCCCCCAGAAGATGCGCAGCTCGTCGGCACCGTCGTCGGCGGCCAGGTCGGCGTAGCCATCGCCGTTGAAATCGGCACCGAAGTCGAGGAGCGGCGCGATGCGGCCGGTGGGTCGGGCCTGGTTGCCGAACACGAGCTTCAGGATGTCGAGCTGGTAGTCGAGGACCACCCGCCGGTCGACGCGGGCGAAGGGCTTGCCCTCCGGCTGGGCGTAGCGTCCGTCTTCGCCCATCAGGAAGAGGCGCAGCTGCCAGCGCAGGGCGTTCTGGGTGATCACCTTCACGGCCTGGGACGGCGCGAAGTGGAAGAACGGGATCACCAGATCCCGCAGGCCGTCCCCGTCCAGGTCGACGACGTCGAAGTCCGGGGTCACGCTCTCCGAGCGGACTTTCTGGTCCGGCTCCTCCGGGTGGCTGCCGTCGGGGCGGGAGAAGAAGATCGCCCGATCCATCCGGGTGCGCTCCTCCGAGCTGCCCCACTTCGTGAGGATCAGGTCCGCCTGCCCGTCGCCGTCGAGCTGCGCGAAGCTCACCACCTCGCCGGTGAACTGGGAATCGAGCTCGCTCTCCAGGAGGGCGCTGCGCTCGATCACCCGCGAGGGCTTGCTGGGCAGTGTGCCGCCCTCTCCCTGGAGGAAGACGCGGATGACGTTGTCGAGCTGGGTCACCACGTCGAGACGTCCGTCGCCGTTCCAGTCGTAGGCGTGGAGGTCCGGCGTGTTGAGCTCGCTGGTGACGCGGCTCTGGAATCCGGAGCGGAGGGCCGCGTTCACGTCGGCGCCGCGGCTGGCGAGCCGGTAAAGGACGACGGCGGGGCTCTCGAAGCGCTGGGTGCTGCCGTCGGGGCGGACCCAGGTGGGGCCGTCCGGGCCGGGCAGCAGGAGCTCCTCGGTTCCGTCGCCGTCGAGATCGAAGAGCAGGTCGATCGGCCGGGGGATGTCCGCGTCGGTTCCTGCGAAGACGCCGGCACTGCCGGCCAGCGGCTCGCGGGGGCCGAGGCTCTCGGAGGCGAGCGAGGCCCATTCGACGCCGCGGTCGGTCACCACCACGAGCTCGGCGCCTGGCGCCGGCGCCACGTTCCCCACGTCGAAGGCTCGCACCTCCTCGGGGAGGTCGACGACGTCGCAGCCCGCGAAGCGCCGATCGGCCTGCTGGCGGCAGACGGCCAACCGGTAGTCGAAGCGGTCCCCGGCGGCGGCGTGCACCACCAGCACGTCGAGACGCCCGTCCCTGTCCATATCGGCGAGGAGCTGGTCCTCGATCTTGCCGGGGAACTCGACCTTCGAGCGAACGAAGGGGCCGTCGTCTGCGGCGGCGGCGGGCAGCGCGAGGAGAAGGCACGCGAGGGCGCACGCGAGCCTCACAGGGTGAAGTCCCGCTTTCGCACGCCGAACGCAGATACGCCGACGAACAGCACGAGATAGCCCGCGCACACAGCCACCATGCGCTGGATGGGCGCGACCCACCAGCTCTCGATCGGAATGCCGGTCATCAGATCGTCCAGCACGCCGAGGGGGACGAGGGGCTGGTTGGGAAGCCCGAGGGTGCTGAAGGGAACCGTCAGCGGCTCCCCGCCGGTCGGCAGGCTCAGCCCCAGCGTGGTCGGAACGATCGAGAGGGTCTCGAGCAGGGAGTAGAGCAGGAGCCCGACGATGATGGCGCCGCCCATCGTGCTCGAGAAGGTGGAGACCGCCACTCCCATGGCCGCCACGCTCGCGAGGGCGAAGAGCAGGAAGAGCGTGCCGATGGCGAGCTGGCTCACGACGTAGCCGCTCTGGAAGATCACGTACTCGTTCTCGGTGAGGTCACCGAGGCCGTAGTAGGCCGCGCCTCCCCCGAGCGCCACCGTCCACAGCAGCAGCACGGTGAGCGCGACCATGCCCAGGGCCGTCACGTACTTCGAGCAGAGCAGCTCCATCCGGGTCACCGGGCGCGTGAGGATGCACTTCACCGTGGAGTTGGAGACGTCGATGGCGAAGAGGATGCAGACCAGCACGTAGACGATGGGCGTCGAGACGTCGACGAGGCGGTTCATCACCGAGAGGGCGAAGGCCCAGCCCGAATCGGAGGTGACGTTGGCGGCCTGCTCGATGCGGCGGAAGAGCATGGCCCCGCCAACGGCGAAAATCGCGATGGCCCCGTAACCGGCGGCTACCACCCAGTAGCGGCAGAGCTTGGTGGCATCGGCGCGCACCAGGCGCGCCACGCTGCGCAGGAAGTCGAGGGGGCCCGTCATTGGATGTCCGACGCGCCCCCCGTCAGCTCCACGAACACCTGCTCGAGGCTTCGCCGACGGCTGCGGAGCCCCTGCACGGCCACGCCTTCCTCCACGAGCGCCCGGTTCACCTGGGCGGCCTCGACGCCACCGTCCACGACCAGCTCCAGGTGGCCCTGGCGGATGCGCTGGGCCGCAAGACCGAAGCGACGGCCCACCACCTCCACCGCCGCGTCGTCGGCCCCGGGCGCCACCGCCAGCTCGATCACGCCGTCGTCGGCGCCGAGCAGCTCGTCGAGAGAGCCCTCCCGAAGCATGCGTCCCCGGGAGAGCACCGCCACCCGATCGCAGATGCGCTCCATCTCGCCGAGGAGATGGCTGGAGAGGAACACCGTCGTGTGTCCCTCGTCGCGGATGCCGCGCAGGAGCGAGCGCATCTCCCGGGTGCCCTGGGGATCGAGGCCGTTGGTCGGCTCGTCCAGGACCAGCAGGCGCGGCTCCTCCAGGAGCGCGAGCGCGATGCCGAGCCGCTGGCGCATGCCCTGGGAGAAGCCCGAGACCTTCTGCTCGGCTCGCCGGCCGAGCCCGACCCGATCGAGCACCGCCTCGATGCGCTGGGGCGTCACCCCGCCGGAGATCCGCCCGAACAGCTGCAGGTTCTTCCGCGCCGTCAGGAACGGGTAGAAGGCCGGCCCCTCGACCATGGCGCCGACACAGCGGATCGCGCGCTTGAAGTCCCGCCGCACGTCGTGGCCGAAGATCCGGACCGAGCCGGAGCTCGGCGCGATCAGCCCGAGCAGCATGCGAATCGTGGTGGTCTTGCCGGCACCGTTCGGCCCGAGGAAGCCATAGACCTTCCCTTCCTCGACGGTGAGGCTCAGGTCCTCGACCGCAGCCAACGCCCCGAAGCGCTTGCACAGGCCCAGGGCTTCGACCGGCGGGGCGGGACTCATCGGGGCGAGCTTAGCGGGCGTGGCGCCTGGACCCGAGACCGGCCCAGCCGAGCTAGCTTCCCGTGGCCTCGAGAACGGAGGAGCATCATGCAACTTCGCTGGTCCCATGCGGTCGTGAAAGTCCGCGACCTCGACCTGATGGTCGACTTCTACTCCCGGGTGCTGGGCTTCGAGGTCGCCGATCGCGGCGATCTGGCGCCCGGCGGCCCCGCCATCGTCTTCATGAGCCAGGTCGAGACCGACCACCACCAGATCGCCTTCCTGCCGGCCGGCCGCGGCGACGACCCGCCGAACTCCCTGGACCACATGGCGTTCCGGGTGGGCGGGCTCGACGACGTCCGGGAGATGAAGGAACGGGTCGAGAAGGACGGACGCGCCGCGCGGCCGCCGGGCCCCGTCACCCACGGCAACGCCTGGTCGGTCTACTTCCAGGATCCGGAGGGCAACGGGATCGAGGTCTTCTGCGACACCCCGTGGCACGTCGCCCAACCCCAGCTCTCGCCCTGGGATCCGAGCCAGACGAACGAGGAGGTGATGCGAGCCACCGAAGCAGCCTTCTCGGACAGGGCCGAGTTCCGGCCGTTCGGCGACTATGTCGCGGAGCGGGCCGCACACTTCGCGAAGCGCGAAGGCAAGAGCTAGGAGCCCGACCGGGCTACGCGGCTTCCCGGAGCTCGAGCCGCCGGCGTCCGCGGATCACGAAGGAGGACAGGAACTCCCGCTCGGGCGCCGCACGGGCGAGCCTCGGCAGCTCGGGCACCAGCGCCTCGAGGGCGACGCGGGCTTCGAGGCGGGCCAAGGACGCGCCCAGGCAGAAGTGGTTGCCGAAGCCGAAGGCGAGATGCCCTCGGGTGTCGCGATCGATGTCGAAGCGATCCGGTTCCGGGAAGCGGCGCTCGTCGCGGTTGGCGGAGCCGATGGCGATGAGCAGATCCCCCTCGGCGGGGATCTTCACGCCGGCGATCTCGGTGTCCTCGCGGACGACGCGACGCAGGCGCTGGACGGGGCTGTCGTAGCGGAGCGCCTCCTCGACCAGCGCCGGGACCAGCGAGAGATCCGCCGCCACCCGCGCGAGCTGGTCGGGATGCTCCAGCAGCGCGTCGACCGTGTTGCCGAGCAGGTTCGTCGTCGTCTCGTTCCCGGCGACCAGGAGCAGCAGGATGAACATGGCGATCTCGAACTCGGTCAGGCCCAGCTCGCCCTCCGAAGCCGCTGCGATCACGCTGATGAGGTCGTCGGCCGGGTGCCTGCGGCGCTGGCGGATGATCGGGCGCATGTAGCGCACCAGCTCGAACATCACCTCGAAGCTCGCGGTGGTGCCGGCGCCGTCGGGGCCCGTGTTGTCCTCGACCAGCTCGTCGCTCCAGCGCTTGAAGAGGTGGCGGTCCTCGGCGGGGATGCCGAGCAGCTCGGAGATGACCGTCACGGGAAGGGGAATGGCCAGCTCGCTGACCAGATCGAAGCGCTCGAGGCCACGCATCTGCGCCATCGACTTCTCGACCAGCTCCCGGATGCGGCCCTCCCAGCGGGCGATTCGGCGCGGGGTGAAGCCGCGGTTGACCAGGTTGCGCATCGGGCCGTGGGTCGGCGGATCGTCGAGGATCAGCATGCGGAACTGGGCGATGCGGAAGGGATTGAGGCGCAGGCCCACCGCGACCTTCCACAGCATGGAGACGCGGGTGCGGGCGCTCTCGCGGGCTGCCCGCATGCGGTTCGTGGCGCGGGTATCGGAGGAGAACAACTCCGGGTGCCGGAAGACGTACTGGACGTCTTCGTAGCGGGTGACGAGCCAGGTGTTCGAGCGCGCGTGGTGGAAGACGGGCGCCTCGTCGCGAAGACGCCGGTACATCGGATAGGGATCCCGCTGCCAGGCCTCGGAGAAGGGATCGAGCTCCATTGCGGAGAGGCTAGCGCGGGTCCAGCACGGCGACCCCGTCCTGGATGGCCTCTTCGCCGTCGGCGTTGCGCACCCGGAAGGCGACGAGGCCCCCGCCCGCGGACGTGAGCTCGAGCTCGATGGTCGTGCCCGGGATGACCATCGCCCGGAAGCGGCCGCGCAGGCGCCGCAGCCGGCGGGGCTCGCCGCCGGCGTGGCGTGCGACGATCTCCCGGCCTGCGAGGGCCCAGGTGGCGGTCCCGTGCAGGATGATGTCCGGCAAGCCCGCCGCGAGGGCCACCACCCTCTCGGTGTGGATCGGGTTCCAGATGCGCGCGCACTCGGTGTAGACGTGGGGCATCTCGCGGGGGATCGGGATCGCGATCGTCTCGGGCGGTCCCGCCTCTCCGAGCCGTGGGAGGGGCGGCGGCTCCTCGCGGGTGCGCGGCTCGCCGTCCAGACCGACGCCCCGGTACATCGAATCGGACCAGGAGCTGACGAGGATGCGGCCCTGGTCGTCGTAGCTGTCGTAGCGGCAGGTGAGCAGCGTCCCGGCGCTCGTCGCCCGCATCGCCGTCACGCGGCCGGTGGTGCGCACCTTCGCCCCGGGCCGGATCGGCGCGTAGAAGACCGAGTCCTGGGTGGCGTGGACGCCTCGCAGCAGCTCCCCGGGCTCCGCCCCGAGCAGGGCGGCCAGCTCCGGATGACTCGCGACCGGCCACTCGAGCGACACGCAGAAGGGCGGCGGCGCCACCTCCCCCGAGCCCAGCGCCCCGATCCCCGCCCCGTAGGCGAGCACCCGCCGCACCGAGACCTCCTCGACCGAATCCGGAAGCCACGACCCGACGGCAGAACAACGCAACAAACGGAACCGGCCCCTAACGCAACGGGCCCCTAACGCAACGCCTGGTCGCGGAGGATGAACTTCTGGACCTTGCCGGTCGCGTTCATGGGGAGCTCGGGGACGATTTCGATGCGGCGGGGGACCTTGAAGTTGGCCATGTGCTCGCGGCACCAGGCGTGGAGGGCGTCCGGGTCGGGGCTCGCGCCGGGTTCGGGGACGACGAAGGCCATGCCGACCTCGCCCATGCGCTCGTCGGGGATGCCGATCACCGCCACCTGGGCGATCTCCGGGTGCTCGAACATGAGGGCCTCGATCTCGGCCGGGTAGCAGTTGAAGCCGCCCATGATGAACATGTCCTTCTTGCGATCGGTGATGTCCAGGTAGCCGTTCTCGTCCATCACGCCGATGTCGCCTGTGTGGAGCCAGCCGTCGGGGTCGATGACCTTGCGGGTCTCCTCTTCGTCCTCGAAGTAGCCCTGCATCACGTTGTAGCCGCGGATCACCACCTCGCCGGGCTCGCCCCGCGGCACCTCCTTGCCGTCGTCGTCGACGCAGCGCACCTCCACGTCCGGATTCGCGCGGCCGGAGGTCTTCGAGATGATCTCGGGATCGTCGCCGTCCCGACACATGGTGGCGAGGCCGGTCGCTTCGGTGAGGCCGTAGGCGGTGAGAACCGTCTCGAAGCCCAGCTCGTCCCGCATGCGGCGGATCAGCTCCACGGAGATGGGAGCTGCGCCCGTGACGGCCAAGCGGAGGTGGGACAGGTCGTACTCGTCGCGATCCGGATGCATCAAGATCGACTCGTAGAGCGAGGGCACGCCCGGCAGCACGTTGATGTGTTCCTCGTCGATCCGCTTCAGCAGTGCGGGCACGTCGAGCACCTTGTGGGGCAGGCAGGTCGCTCCGCGCATGATGCAGGCGAGCCAGCCAGCCTTGTAGCCGAAGGTGTGGAAGAAGGGGCTCACAACGAGGTAGCGATCTCCCTCGCGCAGGCCGACCAGCTCGCTCCAGCTCTCGAAGCCGCGCAGGTTCTGCTCGTAGGTCGTCATCACGCCCTTCGGCTTCCCGGTGGTGCCCGAGGTGAACATGATGTCCGCCAGGTCGCCGGGCCGGACCGCCTCGAGCCGCTCCCGCGCCGCGTCCTCCGCGATCGCCTCGCCGGCCTCGAGGAAGGCCTCCCAGCCCTCCGCCTTCGGGTGGCTGCCGTCGAAGAGCACGATGCGCTCGAGATCGGGGAGGTCGAGCGCTGCGACCCGGTCCGCATAACGTTCTCCGAGAAACTCCTCCAGGGTGAAGACCATGCGGGCGCGGCTCTTGCGAAGCGAGTGGTCCGCCTCGGAGGACTTGTAGCGGGTGTTCATCGGCACGAGAACGCCACCCGCGGATTGGAGGCCGATGGCGGCCAGCGCCCACTCCAGCTGGTTCGGCGCCCAGACGCCCACCCGATCCCCGGGCTCGAGGCCGGCGGCCAGGAAGGCCCTCGCGCTTCGCAGCGCCACCCCGCCCAGCTCGGCGAAGGTAAGGCTGCGTCCCGCGTCCTCGAAGGCCATCCGCTCGGCGAAGCGCTGGGCGGCGTCCTGTACGAGGCGCGGCAGGGTGCCGGAGGAGGAAGGACGGTAGTCGCTGGCTGCGCTCACGGTGGCTCCGAAGGGAAAGGGCCCGCGAGGATACCCGGGCAGCCGCTACTCGTCCCCCATGCGGAAGCGGTCGCGGAACGACGAGCTCGCACTGGCCCGGGCGATCAGGTCGCCGTCGGCCTCGGTGGCGTCGCCCAGCACGCCGAGGCGGCTGTAGCCGCGCAGCTGGGTCTTCGTCATGTGCACGGCGAGCTCGGGCTTCGCCGCCAGATCCGCCGCCCACTCCGCCACCTCCGCGTCGAGGGAGACCGCGGGTACGGCCTTGTGCACGAGCCCCCATTCCTCCGCCTGGGTCCCGGCCAGGGACGGACAGCGCAGCAGGATCTCGCGGGCCCGCGCCGTGCCGACCTCCCGGATCAAGAGCGGCACCGCTCCCCAGGAGAGCGGGACCGCCAGGTCGAGCTCCGGCACGAGGAAGACCGCATCGTCGGCGGCGATTCGGAAGTCGCACGCCAGGGCGAAGCAGGCACCGCCGCCGATGGCGTGGCCGTGCACCCGCGCGATCGTGATCGCCTCGCAGTCCTGGATCGCGCGGCAGGCCCGCCTTCCGAGCTGGCCGATCCAGCGGAGCTGGCGCTCGGTGGCGTCCGGCGGAGGACGACCGGCCGGGTCCGGCTTGCGATCCGCGCCAGCGCAGAAGGACTTGCCCCGCCCCCCGAGCACGACCACCCGCGTCGCGAAGTCCGTCTCGAGGGATCGGAAGAGATCGCCGACCTCGCGCAGCATCACCGGCCCCACGGCGTTGCGCCGCTCGGGGCGGTTCAGCCAGACGTGGAGGACGGGGCCGTCGCGTTCGGTTTCGAGGGTGGCGTAGCTCACGGGGGCGGTTCGGACCCGCGATGCTAGCAGCCCTCGGCGGGTACCCGTCGCGCCAGCCCGTCCAGCATGCGATCCAGCTCCCGCTCCCACCCGGGATCCCGCAGCCGGTAGCGTCGGCACGCCCGGCGCAGCAGGTGGAAGCCGACATGGAGACCCAGGCGATCGGCGTCCGGCCAAGGCGCGAGCTCGACGTAGCCCGACCGGAACGCGGCCTCCTGCACCGGGCGATCGGGCGCCGGGTGCGTGTGGAGGTAGACCAGGAAGCCCGCCACGTCGAAGGCCGGGTCGCCGGCGGCCAGGTCGTCCCAGTCGACGACCCAGGTCCGCTCGGGGGTGTCGAACAGCTGCCGGAGGTGGAAATCGCGGTGGATCGGGACCGGCGACGGCCAGGCGTCGTTTGCACGCAGCCAGGCCAGGGCCCGGGAGAGCAGCGCGCCCCGCTCCGGAAGCGAACGAAGGAGCTCCTCGGGATGCGGTCGCACTCGCTCCGCGAGGTGGTCTTCCAGGGAACGCGGATCCAGCCCGACAGGCGTCAACCGATGGAGCCGCGCCAGGGCGCGGCCGACTCGGCGGTAGGCGCGGCGTGAAAGCCGACGGGAGGCCAGAGGCTCGCCGGGCGCGTGCTCGCTCACGAGCCAGCCGTCTCGCTCGAAGAGGGGCCGCGGAATCCCCAGCTCGCGGGCGCCGGTGCGCTCGAGCTCGGCGAGGAGGCACTGCACCCGCGGCAGGGTGCGCGCTGCCGAGTCGCCCGCGGAGCGCTTGGCGACGACGCGCCGCGGAGGCCCCTCGGGGGTGTCGGGCCGGGCGAACTCGAAGACGAGCACGCGGCTCTCTCCGAAGGGCTCGCTTCGCTCGAAGGCGCGAAAGGCGCCGACGCGTTCTCCGCCGGACGCGAGGACACGGCGAATCCAGCCGGCGGTCGCGGCAGCGTCGTCGCTCAGGAGACCAGCTCCAGGATACGCCGCGCCGCTTCCCCGTTCCCGGGTCGGAAGGAGGAGACGGCGTGGCGCTCCCGACAGGCCGCGAGGGCGGCGGCGTCGGTCGCGACGGCGACGACCCGCTCGGCGCGTCGCGCAGGGTCGTCCCCGCCGGCTACGAAGCCGAGGCCCGCGGCGGCGATCTCCGCCACGCGAGCCGCCTGATCGTCGGCGCCGCGCGGAGCGGGCAGGAAGACGCCGGGCGTGCCCGTGGCCAGTAGCTCGTGCACCGTGTTGTATCCGCCCTCCGCAACCACCAGGTGCGCCAGGGCGAAGAGGTCCACCAGGTCGGCCACGGTCTCCACCAGCTCGACGCCCGGCGGCGGCCGGAGAGGCTCGCCGAAGTAGGGGCCGCGCACCACGACGTGCCGGAGATCTCCCCGCCGGCGGCGGCATCCCTCGTGGGCTCGGAACACGGTCTCGAAGAAGGCCCGGGCGGGCTCGGTGAATCCTCCGCCACCCACCGAGGAGACCAGGAGGAAATCCTCGGAGCGAGTGTCGTAGCGCTCGGCCACCCGTGCGCGACCCGCCTCGGTGGACCGGCGCACGATCGGGCCCACGAAGGCCGCGCGCGGACGGAGGGCTGGGGGGAGATCGTCGCCGAACTCCTCCTCGCTGTGCGGCACGAGCAGGAGGTCGGCCGCCGCGAGCTGCGGATGCGCCAGGATCTCGCGCTGTCGCTCCTCCTTCGAGCGGCGCACGACGAAGACCTGACGGCTTCCTGCCTCGGCCCGAGAGACGTCTTCGTCCGGCAGCGTGTCACGAACGACGACATCGGGCCGCCAGCCTTCGAGGGGCTCCCCTCCGATGCCCTCGACCCAGACCCGGGTCGCGGGATCGAGGAGCTCCGGGGGCGCCGCACGGCGCAGGAGCATGCGCACGTCGGCCGCCGGCGCGAGCGCGCGAAGCGCCTTGGCCAGGTTGGTCGCGCGCATGAAGTGGCCGAGGCCGCGGCGGTTGGAGACACGGAACAGCACGCGGGGTGCCGACGTCATGCGTCCGCGCTCCGTCCCGCCACGGCCTCGCGAAAGCGGTCCGCCAGGGTTCGGGCGGTCCGACGGGCATCGTAGTCGGAGGCGACGAGATCTCGCGCCGCGGCGGCCAGACGCAGCGCGACGGCCTCGTCGGTGAGCAGCCGCAGGCACGCGTCGGCCAGGGCCCGGGGCGCCGCCTCCGGCACCAGGAGGCCGGTCTCGCCATCCCGGACGACCTCGGGGATGCCGGTCACAGGGGTTGCCACGCACGGCGTGCCCAGCGCCATCGCCTCGAGCAGCACGGTGGGCAACCCCTCGCGATCCCCGTCGGCCGCCACGCGACAGGGCGCGGCGAGCACGGCCGCCCTGGAGAGCGCCTCGAACACCCGGTCCCAGGGCAGGGCGCCGCGGAAGACGACACGCTTCGGTGTCAAACCCAGGGCGCGAGCCCGTGCCTCCAACTGCCCGCGCAGCGGCCCGTCGCCGAGGATCTCGCAGTGGAAGGCGAGCCTGCGATCCGCAAGGATCCGGCAGGCGTCGAGCAGGTCTTCGAAGCCCTTCTTCTCGACCAGCCTTCCCACTGCCACGATGCGCGAGGGACGGACGACCGGCGGTGAGTACGGCAGGCTGGCCAGGTCGAGCCCGTTTCGGATCACCGCGACGCTCTCCGCTGCCGGACCGAATGCCGACCGCAGGTAGCGCGCGTTGAAGTCGCTGACGGTGGCCACGAAGGCCGCATCGGCCAGCCTGCGGGCCAGGGCCTCGCGGTGTACGCCGGCGTGGAAGATGTCCCGGGCGTGGGCCGTGAAGCTGTAGGACGCGCCGGCCCACCGGGCGGCGAGGCGCGCGGTCGCCGTCGCGGACGTGGCGAAGTGGGCGTGCAGGTGATCGAGCCCTGCGGCCTGGGCCAGCTCCGCGATCCGGAGCGCCTGGGCCGCGACTTCCGGCGGCTCGGCCTCCGCCTCGGCCACCTCGGCGTCGGGATCCCTCCCGTGCTTCCGGGCGCGATCGCGCACGGCGGCGCGAAGCGCGCCGGGGGACAGAGCATCCTGCGGCACGGGGCATACCCGCGCCTTCAGCCGCGAGAGGCCCGGGTGGGTGGGCTCGTCCTTCGGGGGCCGCAACGTGAAGAGCGTCAGGGGAAGCCCGTCCTGCTCATGGGCCAGGACCTCGCCCAGAACGAAGGTCTGGGAGAGCCGAGGGAACACCTTCAGCACGTAGCCGACCCTGGGACGCCCCCCAGCGGCCATGACTCCCGGGCCCGGCTCCCTCTCGTCGAGGAATCCGGACCCGGGAGCTTGGAACCCCGCCACGAGGGCCGCTCAAGGCAGGGTTACCGTCAGGAACGTCGTGCTGCCCTGCTTCACCTCGATCAAGGCGCCGGTCGGGTCGAAGGTGAGGGGAAGCTCGTTCGGATCGTCGACCTCGGTGTCGAACTCGAGCTCCGCCTCGAAGAGGGGAGGACCCACGACCAGGTTGCCCCGGGCCACGCCGGCGACGAAGAGCGTGTAGCTGCCGGCCGGGAGATCCTCGACCTCGACGCGGAAGTCACGCCGGCAGTCGTCTCGGATGCGGCGGCGGGCGTCTCCACTGGCGAGCGGAGCGGCGCCGGTGTTCTGCAGGTTGCGGCGCACCTCGATCTCCTGGCAGATGCCGGGCCCGCCGCCGCCCGCACCGCCGCCGCCACCTCCCGCGGCCAGGCTTCCCGAGAACCGCACGATGCCGCCCTGGGCCACCTCGATCGTGGCGTTCCGCGGATCGAAGGTGAGGGGCAGCTCGCCGGGATCGTCGGGATCCGTGTCGAACTCGATCTCGCCCTCGACCTGGCCCTTGGCCGCGACGAAGGCCGCCGTGATCTGCCCGCGTACCACACCGCCGACGAGCACGTCGTAGGTTCCCGCCGGAACGTCCTGGATCTCGACCTGGAAATCCTCGTCACAGTCCTTGCGGGTGCGGAAGCGCGCCTTGGCGCTGCCCGTTCCGGAGACGCGCGGCAGGAAGACGAGGGTTTGACGCTCGGCGCACGGAGTGACGCCCGCCGCCATCGCGACGGCCTGCGTCGTCAGGAACGTCTGGCCGCTGCCGACGACGTCGACCTGACTGCCGATCGGAATGACGCCCAGGCTGCCGTCGTCGGTGCGGAGGACGATGGACCCGGCCGTGCGCCGGCGCTTATTCCTCTTCTTCTTCTTGAGCCGATCGATTCGAAAGCTCCCGGCGACCGAGCCGTCGATCCGCAGGTCGTAGTCGCCCGGCGAGAGCCCGCTGGCCGCCACGGTCAGGCTGCGACTGCCGCCGGGAGAAACGGTATACGCCATGGCGCCGCCGGCGCGGGCCGGGGCCCCCGGGGCCGCCCCGAGGAACAGTGTCTCGCTGGCCGTCACGCCCTGGCTGCTGCCCGGAACCGAGGCCTGGAAGACGAGCAGGTCCGCGCCGCCCTGGCGCAGGGCGAGCTGGCTGCTCCGCGGATCGAAGTCCAGCGGCAGGCTCACGCCGTTCACGAGTGGCGACTCGAAGCGCACGAACGCCTTGCCGAAGGCGTCGCCGCTGACCTGCGTCCGGATGACGCCGTCGACCGCGAGGTCGTAGGTGGTGCCCGCGGCCAGGTGCTCGAAGCGGACGTCGACGATGGAGCGCGCCGCGTTCATCGCCCAGGCCACCTTCCCTTCCTCTGGCCCGGCGGTGAGCTCGACGAAGGACGCGCTGAGCGCGGACCCCTCGCGGAAGCGGCGCTTCTTGCGGCGCTTCGCGTCGGCATCGTCGGGAAGAACGAAGCCGGCCAGCAGCAGACAGGCCAGCAGGAGGCGGAGGCTTCGCGATTGGAACCGGTTCATGTCTCACTCCCCATCGGGTACGTCGCCCAGGGTGGGCTGGATTCGTGCACCCACGTTCGGACTGCAAGGTGGATGCCAGCGGCTTCGGGGCCGATCGCTCCCGATTCCATGCCGGAGAGGCCGGCACGGGGAGCCCCAGGGTGAAAGCGCGCACAGGCGGGGGATTTCGCGCAGCCCAAGCCGGGGCTAGAAGTTGTAGTCGACCTTGATCGCACCGAAGTGGGCCCAACGGCCGTCGTCCGGTCCAAAGGCCGAGCCGGCACGGAAGGCAGAGGCGACGAACTCGAACTCCCAGTGCTCGCTCTCCTCGATACCGACGACGAGGTCGAGCTCCTGGCCGAGGCTGCGCGATCGCCCCCGGGGCCTCGCGTCGAGAGCCGAGTCCCGGAGGAACGGCGCCGCATCGTCCTGCCGGTAGTGGTGGTACAGGAGCTCCAGCGAGCTCTGGGTCCAGAACGGAACGCCGACCGACAGGGTCGCGACGTGCAGGTTCGAGAGCTCGGGCCGGAACAGCTCGCCGTAGAATCGGAAGCGGTCCACGCCGCGGAAACGGGCGTTGTTGTCCTGAAGTCCGGTCTGCCGGAAAGCGCCGTCCAGGCCTCCGCCGTCGTCGCCGCTTCCCCAGGCGTAGCCGAGGGTGAGTGTCGGTCCGCCGCGCGAGCCCGGGTCCCAGGTGACGCCTCCGTCGAGGGCATAGCCCCGGACGCTCCGGGTAACGCGCTCGTCGACGATGCGCAGATCGCCCGGCCCGGCCACGGAATCGAAGTCGAGCTCGGTCTCCCTTCCGAAGACCGTCGCCGCGTCGGCCCAATAGTAGAATCGGCCGACGTCGTCGATCTTGGTGCGGCCGCGCCCGCGCACACCCAGCCAGCTGAGTCGGGCGTCGCGCTCGTCCTCTCGCTCGGCCCGCACGAGCTCGCCGACGCTCTCGGTCCGGGAGTGGTCGCTCCGGTGTGCGGCGAAGAGCTCGAGCTTCTGTCGCTCTCGCCACTGCCAGCTCGCCTCGCCGAGCACGAACAGCACGTCGTCGCGCCCGGGGTCGATGCGATCGTCGTCGCTCCGCCGGCGCGAGAGATCCTGGGCCACCGAGAGCCGCGCCTCGAAGGGCGCCTGCTCGAACCACAGACTCACGGCGTCGAGGTCCTCGTCCCACCACCACTCGCGCTTGTCCTTGAAGTTCTGACGCCCGACCTGCAGGGCGAAGGGGCTACCGCCGATGCGGTCCCAGTGGAGCCAGGTCTCGCCTCGCTCGAGGGCGACCTGGGAGGAGCGATCCCCGTCCTCGGCCGCGACCCTCCAGTCGAAGAGGAGCTTGCCTTCGGCGAAGAGCGATACGTCCCGGGAGACCGGGTAGAAGAGCTCGACCTCCAGCTTCGGCTCGAAGGTCAGGACGTCGTCGTCCTCCTCCGGATCCAGGGCGAAGTCGCTCTCGAGCTCGGCCTTCCATTCGAGCTCGCCGCCGATCACGAGCGGCCGTCCGAGGATCGGCACGGTGAGCTGCTCCTCGGGCCGGCTCTCGTCGTCGCGGACCACGAGGTTGCGGTCGTCGCGCTCGGGCTGCGCGCCGACCGCGACGGCCAGGCCCAGGATCGCGAGCAGGAGGAACGCCCGGCTCCCCATGCACTTCGCTGTCGTCGTCCACGTCGTCATGAGAGCCTCCGTTCCGCTTCGTCGATCAGGCGCCCGGTGGCGTGGCGTCGCTCCGGCATCCGGATGCTGATCGCCGCGAGTCGTGCGAGGGCCCAGGCCGCCCAGATCCGGACGTCCCCGGGGCGCTCGTTGCCGCGTGCCAGCGCCTCCTCGAAGGGCGCCAGGGCATCGGCCGGCTGTCCGCAGCGCAGCGCCAGCTCGGTGGCGTGAGCGGCCAGGTTTGCCGGATCGAGCGCCGGGTCCGCGCGGGCGACGAGGTCCAGATCGACGAAGGTGAGTCGCTCTCCGCCGTCGAGGATCTGGTCCGGGTGCAGATCGCGATGGGCCGTGACCAGGGGCGCGCCCTCGAGCCGTGCGGCGGCGCGACGGGCGCCCTCGAGGACCCGCCGGGCGGGCGCGGCCCACTTGCCTGCCGCGCTCCCGAGCTCGGCCAGCTGTCGTTCGAGGATGCCCAGCTCGTCGGCGACGGTGTGCTCCCGGAGATCGGGGCACTCGAGGGATTGGAGCTCGCGAATCGCCCGGGCGACCCGCTCTCCGAGCAGACGCTGGCCCGTGGCCGTGCCGAGCCGGAGCGATCGTCCCAGCTCCCGGGTGACGGGGCGCCCGGGTTCGACGCGTTGGAAGGTGGCCCGGAGGTCGGCCGCGATGCCCACGGGTTGCGGAAGCCGAAGGTGGGAGGACTCCAGCCGGGAGAGCGCGCCGGCGAGCCGCTCGGCGCGGCGATGGCCCTTGTGGTCGACCCCCTTGGCGCGAACCTTGGCGAGCACCGCGAGCCGCAGCCCGGCCACCATGCGCAGGCCGTACTCGATCACCACCCGCCGGCCCCGCTTGTGCCGGCGAACGCGGATCGAGTCGACGCGCTCGAAGCCCGAGGCCGGGAACATCGCGCGGAACCGCTTTGCCATCGCGTCCGGGTCCAGCAGTCGATCGACGCCGACGAACGCGGTGTCCCCGGCGAGGCCCCAGGGGTCCACCAGGGCGACCGGAGCGCGACGCGGCGCGTCCGGCGAAAGAGCTCCGGTGGCCGCGGCAACGACCGCCTCGACCTCGTCCCACCAGGTCGCCCGGCGCGCCCGGAACGGATGCGGGGCCAGGCAGAGCAGCCCTGCGGCGCGCTGCAGCCGGAGGCGCGCCGCGGACGGGGGCTCGCGGTGCTGCGCATAGCCTTCGACGAGGGCGCGTTCGGCGGAGGCGGCATCCGGCGTGACCCGCTCGCCGGCCAGTCGGGCCACCTCGAGGTGGGCGAGGAGCAGGCCGAGATCCTCGGCGGCGTCCCCGCGGTGACTGGCGTCGAAATCCAGGACGCCCACCCGCTCGTCCTGGAGGAGCACCTGCTTGTCGTAGAAGTCGCCATGGACGAAGGCGTCGCAGGCCGCGCCGTCGAGATCCGCCGCCACTCGCTCCGCGAGGCGTCGCACGCGGCGCCCCGCCGAGGGAAGCAGCCAGCCTACATGCTCCGCGGCGGCGAACACGGCGCGCGCACCGGCGCGCGGCCCGGGCGCCGGCAGGCCCGCAGTCGGGCGGCCGTGGAGCTCGGCCAGGGCGGCTCCGACGCGCTCGAGCGCGGGGAGCGCAGCCGCGGACGAGAGGGCCTCCCGCAGCGGGAGCCCGTCCAGCCAGGCGAGGACGAGCAGCCGCCATCGCGGGAGGTGGGCCAGCAGTCGCGGGACGTTCAGCCGCTCGCCGTCGCGGGCCGTCTCGCCAGCGATGCGGATGCGGGCCGCGGCGGCCATGTCGTCACCCCGGGCAAAGAGCTTCAGCGCGGCAACGGGCTTTCCGTGGGCCCGCGCGGCCGCCACGTAGCGACGTTCCGGCTTGTAGGCGAGCGCTTCGAGGGACGAGGGCCGGTGGGCCTCCCCGAGGACGGGCGCCAGGCGTTCCGCCGCCGCTTCGGGGTCCATCAGCCGCCTCAGGACGCGAAGCTTGCGGTCGAAGGGGAACAAGCTGAGCGAGAGCCCGAGCTCGGGCAGCAAGGCCAACGAGGCCGTGGCCCCGGTCCGGCGCGCCGCCTCTTCGGTCTTGCGGAGCTTCACCTCGGCGTCTCGACCGTGAACGACCGCGTGGCCGCGCACCGACCCGAGGGCGTCGGTCTCGAGCACGAGGCCCGCCAGACAGCGCGTGCCCGGCTTGTAGCGGAGGTAGTCGGCCCGCACGGCTCGCAGGCCCAGGTCCGTCCGGGCGGCCGCCAGCTGCGCGGCCAGGGCTTCGGCGTCGAGCAGCACGCCGAGCCCCGCCAGCTCGGGATCGCGCCGCACGAGGGCCTCGTCACCCCACGAGAGCATGAGACCCCTCCGCAGGGAAGGCATGGGACAGGACCGCCTCGGGCGCACCGTCGGCGGCGATCCGACCGCCCTCCATCACCACGACCCGATCGCAACGCGCCGCGGCCTCGAGATCGTGGGTCACCAGGAAGGTCGTCCGGCCTTCGGCGAGGCGGGCCAGGGCGTCTCCCACCTCGCGCCGGTTCGTCTCGTCGAGGCCGGTCGTGGGCTCGTCGAGGACGAGGATCGGCGCCATGCGGACGGCGACCCGGGCGATCGCGATGCGCTGCAGCTCGCCCCGCGAGAGCGTGCCTCCGCGCTCACCGAGCTGTGTGTCGTAGCCGTCCGGCAGCCTCTCCGTGAAGGCGTGGGCCCGCGCGAGGCGGGCGGCCGCGCGAATCTCCGGCTCCGACGCCTGCTCCGCACCCCAGGCGATGTTGTCACGGACCGTCGCCGTGAAGAGCAACGGCTCCTGGTGCAGGATGCCGATCTGCTCGCGCAGGGATCCGAGGGTGAACTCGCGCACGTCCGTGCCATCGATTCGCACGACGCCCTCGTCGGGATCGTGCAGACGGAGCAGCATGCCGAGGAGCGTCGACTTGCCGGCTCCAGACGCACCGACGATCGCGACCGACTGGCCCCGGGGAACGACGAGACTCACGTCCGCCAGCCCGTGGGACGCACCGGGGTGGCGAAAGCCCACCCCGCAGAGCTCGACGTCGCCGCGCAGCGCCGGTGCCGGACGGGAGCCCGGCAGGTCGCGCACCGCCGGCTCGATGGCCAGGATCTCGAGCACGCGTTCGCCGGCGGCGCTCGCCTTGGCGATACGCGCGGTGTACTTGGCGAAGTCGCGCAGGGGCCGCAGCGCACGGCGCAGGTAGCTCGTGAACACGATCAGGTCGCCGGGCGTGAGATCGCCCCGGAGCGCGCCGCGGCCGCCACAGAGCAGGACGGTTGCCGTGCACAGGGCCACGACCACGTCGACGCTCCGCTCGAGGCTGGCCGCGAGCCGCTTCCCTTGGACACCGCTGGCGACGTCCCGGCGGCTGGCCGCGCCGAAGGCGTCCCCGAAGCGCTCCTGCAGCGACAGGGCCTGAACGATGTGGATCGCGCCCATCGATTCGGCGGCCGTCGCCGCCAGCTGTCCCTCGCGACGGCGCTGGCGGCGGCCCACCTCGCCGATCGACCGGGCCCGCCGACGCGCGAAGAGGAGGAAGACGGGCACGGGAGCAAAGGCGACGAGGGCGAGACCCGGATCCAGCCAGACCATGACCGCGGCCATCGCCACGAGCACCAGCGCGTTCACCGCCAGGGGGAGCAACGCCGTGACCGTGACCTCGCGGAGGATCCCGCAGTCGCCGATCACGCGGAGCAGGAGGTCGCCGCTCCGGGCCCGTCGGTGGAAGGCGATCGGAAGGCGATGCAAATGGTCGAAGACGCGGGAGCGGAGGGCGGCGACGGCGGTGTTGCCGACGCGGGCGAAGGCGACGGTGCTGGCGTAGCCGGCCATCGCCCGCATGCCGACGGCGAGGATCAGGGCGCCCGCCGAGAGCGCGAGCACTTCGGTGCCGGTGAAGGGACGCAGCCAGGGACCGTCCGCACCGGCCAGACGGTCGAGCACCCACTTGAGGGGCCAGGGCTCGAGCAGCCGGAAGCCCAGCTGCAGGACGAGTGCGATGGAGCCGCCGAGCAGGAGCCGCCCGTGCCGGAGCAGCTCGGGGCGGACTTCCGCCAGCAGGCGCCGCAGCGCGGGGGCGGCTTCCCGGAACGAACGCGGGCGGCCCATCAACCCACGACGACCGCAAGGGGCGGGCGTTGGCCGTCGCGCGCCAGCTCGAGCAGCGCGTCGGCGACCTGCGCCCAGCTGTGGCGTTCGACCACCCGGCTCCTTCCCGCCCGTCCGATTCGCCGGCGCAGACCCGGCCGGCCGCCCAGCTCGAGGAGCGCCTTCACCCACTCGGCCCGCTGCCCGGGCGCGCACAGGAAGCCCGTCCGCCCGTGCTCGACCACCGACGCCAGCTGTCCGGCCCGCGTCGCCACGACCGGCAGACCCGCGGCCATGTACTCGAAGACCTTGAGGGGCGAGAAGTAGCAGTCCGCTCCATCGGCATAGGGAGCGACGCCGACGTCCATGCGGCGCAGCACACCGGGGATCCTCTCGGGCCGGACCGCTCCCAGGAACCGGGTGCGCCGCTCCAGCCCGGCCCGGACGATCGCGTCTTGCAGCGCCTCGCGTCCCGGGCCGTCGCCGGCGATCAGGAGGCGCAGCCCGGGCAGGCTCGTCGCCACCTCGGCGGCCGCCGCGACGACGATGTCGACGGCGTGCCAGGGCTTGAGGGTCCCCACGAAGCCGACGGTGCACGTGCCGTCGTCGGCGGGGTGTTCGGCGGGGCGGATCCGGTCGACGTCGGCTCCGTTGGGCACCACGACGATCTTGCCGGTCGCCTCTCGAAAGCCCTCCAGGTACCCCGCGACGGCGTCCGAGACGGCTACGACGTGACGAGCGGCCGCGAGGGAGCGCTGCATCGCGGTGTGGGCGGAGGGCACGTCCAGCAGGCGACGGTGACGGATCTGCTCTTCGATGAGCGGCGCGTTCACCTCGAGGATGCCGGGGATGCCGCAGCGCCGTGCGATCTCCATCCCGGCGAAGCTGAAGAGGGAGAGCCGTTCGTAGACGGCGTCGAAGCGCCCGGCGCGCAGCAGGCGGCGCCCGAGGGCGCCGTTCGCGTCGATGGCCTGCACCTCCCGCTCGGCGCCGTGGGCCCGCGGGAGGCATTGCGCGTGGACCGCGACGTCGCGCAGCTCGGGCCCCGGATCGCCGCCGAGGGACGTCGCGAACAGATCGACCGCCACTCCCTTGGCAGCGAACGCGCGCAGCACCTGCTGGACGTGGACGGAGCAGCCCTTGGCTCCGAACACGGGGACCCCCCGATCCGCACACACGTACGCGATCCTCATGAGCCCGTCCTCCTCTCTCGGCTGCGCGCGAAGACCGCGCGCAGCGCCCGGCTCGTGCGCCGGACGTCGAATCGCTCCTCGATGCGCCGCCGGGCGGCACGCGCGACCTGTCGCCCCAGGGCCGGGTCCGCGAGGATCCGCTGGAGCGCGCCGGCGAGGGCGGCGGGATCCGCCTCGGGCACCAGCAGGCCGCTTCGTCCGTGTTCGATCAGCTCCGGGATGCCCGTCACCGGAGTGGCTACGCAGGGCGTCCCGAGCGCCATCGCCTCGAGGAGGACCGTCGGCAGGCCGTCGCGGTCCCCGTCGTCGGCGACCCGGCACGGCGCGGCCAGGACGCCGGCGTCCGCCACGAGCCGCAGGGTCTCGGTCTGCGGAAGCGCGCCGTGGAGATGCACCGTGGCCTCCAGACCGAGCTTCGCGACGAGGGCCCGTAGCGGCCGCTCCTCGGGCCCGCCCCCGACGAGGTCGCAGGCGACGTTCGAACCCCGGGAACGGAGCTTCGCCATGGCCTCGATCAGATGAGCGAAGCCCTTCTTCGGCACGAGGCGTCCGACGGCCACGACCCTCGGCGGCCGCGGACCGGCGATGAAGGTGAGACTCTCGAGATCGAGGCCGTTGTCGATGCGGACCACGCCCGCGGCCGCGGCGCCGTGGTTGCGGGCGAGGAAGGCCGCGTTGTAGTCGCTCACGGTCACCACCGCCGCGGCCTGGGCGAGCTTGCGTTCGAGATCGTCGGGGTCCACGTCGTCGTGGAACAGGTCCTTCGCGTGGGCGGTGAAGGTGAACGGTATGCCGGTCCACGCCGACGCCAGGCGCGCGACCTCCGTGGCGGCGCTCGCGAAGTGGGCGTGCAGGTGGCGAACGCCCCGATCCCGAGCCGCCACCGCCAGGCGCAACGCCTGATACACCCGGCGCGGGTCGCAGCCCACCGCGGCGCGCAGCCGGTCCGCACGGAACCACGGGCGACCGAGGGCCTCTTCGATCGCCTGCCAGTAGGCCGAGGGCTTCACGCCGTGGGCCGTCAGGTAGCGGACCGGAGCGCGCACGCGCCCGATCCCGTCCTGGAACGGACCGTCCTCCGGAGGACCGAGCGAGAAGATCTCGAGGGGGAGCCCCGCCTGCTCGTGGGCGATCAGCTCGCGCAGGATGAACGTCTCGGAGAGCCGCGGGTAGCGCTTCAGGACGTAGCCGACCGGCCCGTCACGCGAAGGCATGCTGTGATCTCCGCCCGACGGCGGCCTGGGCCTTCGGCAGCGTGGTACGGCACAGCGCGACGACGCGATCGAGCCCTCCGAAGTCGACACCCTCCAGCGCCGCCGGATCCGGAACGCACTCCGTCTCGAGCCAGCTGCGGATCGCGCCCGGAACGAGGTTCTCCGGAGCCAGGACGTCGACCAGGCCCAGCCGCGAGAGCCTGCTCGCGCGCACCCACTGCTCGCGCCGGGGCACCGTTCGCGGCACCAGGAGCGGGCGGTGACCGGCCGAGAGCAGCTCGCAGACCGTGTTGTAGCCGCCCATGGCGACGACCTGCTCCGCGCGATCCAGGAGCGGCGCGAGCTCGGGGACGAACTCGATCACCCGCAGCCGCCGACCGTCAGCGAGACCGAGAAGCCGCGTGCGCGCCTCGCGCGGCATGAAGGGCCCGGTGACGACGAGGCCCTTGCGCGACTCGGGAACGGCGCGCAGAAAAGCGGTCGCCAGGCCCTCCCCGTCCTGTCCGCCGCCGACGAGGCAGAGCGCGCAGGGCTGCGAGCCCAGCCAGCGAAGAACCGGCTCGAGAGCGGACGGAACCGCCTCGACCCTCGGCCGCGCGATGTAGCCGGTGAAGTGGATCTTGTCGCCCAGCTCCGCCCCGAGCCCGTAGGCCGCCACGGGATCGAAGCAGGCGCGATCTCCGTAGATCCACACCTCGTCGTAGAGCTCGCGCATGGCCTCGACGGTGCGGAGGCGCCCCCACTCGCGGCGCACGACGTCCGGCGCGTCCTGCACCTCGCGGAGACCCAGCACGGTTCGGGTTCGGGGCTGCTCGCGCAGGATCTCGAGGATCGGCTGGAGCTCGCCCAGCGCGCCGCGGGCAACCTGATCGACGATCAGGAGGTGGGGCCGGAAGGCGTCGAGGGCGGCCTGCAGGGTGGCGGAGCGGAGCTGGATCAGCCGCTCGATCGGGACCGGAAGCGAGCGCGACGCGTAGCGCCCGTCGGCCTGCTTGTGGATCGCCGGAAGGATGACGCTGTCGGCACCAGCGGGCGCGGCGAGCTGTCCCGTCTCCCGCGCGCCGCCCAGGAGCAGGACCTCCGGTCGCAACGTCGACGCCAGCAGGGCCTCGGCGATGGCGAGGTTGCGGCGAGTGTGACCCAGCCCCATCGTATCGTGGGCGTAGAGCGCGATGCGCGGCGACTCCATGCCGCGCCGCAGTGCAGTCCTCGTGCCATCCGCCCGGATCGTCGGAAATGGGGGATTCGCGGGCCCTTCCGAGGACTTACACCCCTTTGTGTGACCTCGCGTACGCGTGGGGCGTACGTCCGTCACCGAGCGGCGGGGCATCTGCCGGGCGATGCGCTGGAGATGCCGCACCCCCCGGGTTGGAACGATCCTTGCTGTTCAGAGGCTCGTTTTTGCGAGTCACCTCGGGGAGGTCCGTGGCTACTATCCAATTGGCGCGGAGCGTCGCGATGACCGGGGGATTTCCCGCGGCTGCGCGGGATTTCGCGCACGCGACTCCGGGGAACGAGGACGATCCATGCCCTCCATCGTGGTGATCGACGACGAGCACGTGCTCGGGCGGCAGATCGCGCGCGCCCTCGAAGGCGCCGGCCACGAGGTCCAGGTGGCCGAGACCGGCAAGGACGGCGTCACCCTGGTCCATGATTCGGATCCGGACCTCGTACTCGTCGATCTCCGCCTTCCCGACACCTCGGGCCTGGAGGTGCTCGGAGAGCTCCGGCAGGGCGATCCGTCCCTGCCGGTGGTGCTGATGACGGCCTACGGGTCCGTCTCGGACGCCGTCGAAGCCATGCGCCGGGGCGCCTCCGACTACCTCCAGAAGCCCCTCGACCTGGGCGAGCTGCGGCTGCTCGTCGAGCGTGTGCTGGATCGGCAGCGGGAGGCGCGGGAGCTCGCCTATCTGCGCAGCCGGGACCGCGTCGCGGAAGGCGTCGTCGGCTCCGACGCCAGCCTGATCTCGCTGTTCGAGCAGGTCGATCGCTTGAGAGAGGCGGGGCTCCCCGCCGGCAGGCGCCCGGCCATCCTGCTCACGGGCGAGACGGGAACCGGCAAGGGGGTGCTGGCTCGCGCCATCCACGAACGGCTGGGCGGCGGCCCCTTCATCGAGGCCAACTGCACGGCGATGCCCGAGAGCCTGATCGAGGCCGAGCTGTTCGGCCACGAGCGCGGCAGCTTCACCGACGCCAAGGCGGCGAGGACGGGGCTGTTCGAGGCTTCCGAGGGCGGCACCCTGTTCCTCGACGAAGTCGGCCACGCGACCCTCGGTCTGCAGGCCAAGCTCCTCAAGGTGATCGAAGAGAAGCGCGTGCGCCGGCTCGGCTCCTCCCGGGAGCGCAGCGTGAACGTCCATGCCATCGCGGCGACCAACCGTGACCTGGATGCTGCCGTGGCGGAGCAGTCCTTCCGGGGCGATCTGCTGCACCGCTTGCGCGTGCTCGCCTTCACGATTCCCCCGCTGCGGGAGCGGCCCGACGACATCGCCCCGCTTGCCAAGCACTTCTGCGAAACGATCGGGCACACCTACGCCCGCGAAGTGAGCATTGCCGCCGAGGGGATGGAGCAGCTGCAGCGCTACCCGTGGCCCGGCAACGTGCGCGAGCTGCGGAACGTGATCGAGCGCGCCCTGCTCCTCGAGTCCGGCCCGCAGATCGGCGGGAGCACCCTGCGAACGCTGCTCCCCACCGGCGACGGGCAGGGCGGCGACGGCGTCGACGACACCTTCCGACTGCCGGAGGAGGGCGTGGACCTGGCGACCCTGGAGCGCCACCTGATCGAGCAGGCCCTGGAGCGCACCGGCGGCAATCGCACCCGCTCCGCGGCGCTCCTGGGCCTGAGCCGCGACACCCTTCGCTACCGGCTGGAGAAGTACGAGCTCTCATGATCGAACGTCCCCCCCTCCGACCTGGTCGGTGGCGCGCACTCCGCAGCGTCGCCGTTGCCCTGATCCTCACCCTGGCCGCCCTCGCGTCGGCGGCCCCGACCGACCCGGTGATGGTGCTCGCCCAGGGCGAGCGCAACGCCGCGTGGATCGGAGTCAAGGGCAGCTTCCCCGCCGAGGACCTGGTCCAGGCACCGGTCCCGGTGCAGGTGCTGGTGCGCGACCTGACGAGCGGGACGTCCTACGTCCGCTACGAGCTGGGCGTCGGCGCGTTCCAGGGCAGCGACCCCACCCTCGCCGACGGACTGAGTCCCCTCGAGGCCGTGGCGCTCCAGGCCGCGGGCACCGCCACGAGTGCGCCGCTCCTCTTCCTGGGGCCGGCACGCCTGGAGCTGCTGCTCCCGTCCGGCTTCGCGACCGGCTCGATCGAGGTCCAGCTGTTCTCGGTGGACGCGACCGGCGCCGTCCTCTCGAACGCCCTGACGATTCCGGGAGGCACGCCGTGAAGACGCGCCTCGCCCGCCTCCCCGTGATCGCCGCCGCCGCGCTCGCGCTCGGCGTCGGCAACTGCATGGCCTACTACCCGGTCGACACCGAACCCGTGCTCTTCATGGACTGGCTGTCGGGCGGCGAGATCGCCGAGATCGTGCCCGGCGCTCCCATGATCGAGCCGGGACCGGACCTGCAGCTCGGAACGGCGGACGACGTCGTCTTCCCCTTCCGACCGGGCGACGTCGATCTGGTCATCCGCTCCGCCCGCACCACGATGGGCGGCAGCTTCCCGCCGCCGCACACGCCGGCGACGGAGCCCCGTGTCACGGTCGCGGCGTTCACCTCGGGAACGCCGATCGACTTCGTCGTGGCGCCGGCCTCGGCATCGGGGGCGCCGGTGGTGTCGCCGAACCTCGTGGGCGTCCCCATCCTCGTGACCGCCTTCGCAGACCTGGACGGCGATGGTTTCGTCGGAATCACCGAGCTGGACGGCGACTCCGGTGACGCCGGTATCGAGGATGCGGAGTTGACGCCGGTGGCGAAGACGGTGGTCGTGTCGAACGGCGGTGAGGTCGCGGGGCAGCTCTTCCCCTCGGCCGGCGGCCCGAGCGGCGCACCGCTCCGCCTCGCGCTGGCCGCGGGGGCCTGGGCCGGCACCCTCGACCCGAACTTCCTCGGCGGGGTCGTCCCGGACGGTCCGCTCGTGACGACCAAGCTGCCGTTCCACCCGGAGACGGACCCGAACGAGGTGCTGCAAGGCGGGCCCACCGGGCCGCCGCCGCCCATCGCGAACGGCCCGGTCGCCGCGGAGATCAAGGAGGCCTTCGAGCCGGATCCCCTCCATCCGCGGATCGGCGAGGTCTTCCACATCGCGCTGGACGGCAGCGAGATGTCAGCCGACACCGTCACCGCCCGATCCGGTCCGGCGCTCCGGGCCGGCGTCGCTCGCCGGCCGAGCCCGGCCACCTTCGACAGCCTGCCGTCCCGAACGCTCCGGCCGGCACTCGACAGCCTCGGCCAGCGCACGGTCCTGGAGGTGCTCCAGCGCCTGCCGATCGCCGACGACGGCGCGGGCACGCAGATGATCCTCCAGGTCGTCCCCGTCGACCTGCTCGGCAACGTCGCCGACCCCGCCGCAGCCATGGCCGTGGTGGTCCGGGTCGAGGGCCCGCTCGCGATCCTCTCGCCGGACGCGGACGGCGATCCCCTGCGGGAGACCCTGAACGTGGCGGATGCGCGGGGCGTGGAGATCACGGTGGACGACCTCGGCGGCACCTTCGACGACCCGAATACGGGGACGGTGCACGTCGAGGACGCCTCGGGCGCGGTGTCACGAACGCCGGTGTTCCTGCCGGACCCGGACGTGGACGACACGGGCCTGGTCGACGCCGCCGACGTGGCGCTCGTCGATGCGAACGACGGGCTCCGGGATGGTGACCCGGGCTTCGATCCCGACCTCGATCTGACCGGCGACGGCCGTATCGACGCCGCAGATGCGGCGGCGGTCCAGGCCGCCCTCGGCCAGACGGTGGCCGTGCCCTAGGGAAGAGAGTCAGAACAGACCCAGCGGCAGCTCGACCTCGAACCGGGTGCCCTCGGCACTCGAGGACACGAGCTCGATCGAGCCACCGAGCATCTCGAGGATCTTCCGCACGGAAGGCAGGCCGATGCCCGTGCCATCCGGTCGGGTGGTGAAGAAGAGATCGAAGATGCGGTCCTGCACGGCCTCGGGGATGCCGCAGCCGTCGTCGTCGATGTCGAAGACGAGGTGATCGCCGCGACGCTCGAGGGTGAGCCCGACCTCGCCCCCTTCGGGCGTCGCGCGCAGGGCGTTCCCGACCAGCTCGAGCAGCGCCTCCTCGAGGAAGGCCGGGTCGGTCGCGATCGTAGGCAGCTCCCGGCTCACGTCCACCTGCAGCCGTACGCCGGCACGCTCGGCGCTCTTGGCGAGCGTTCCCGCCACGCCCTCCAGGAGCCGCCCCGGGTCGATGACCTCCGGATGGGGCTCCACCGGCCGCGAGAAGTCGAGCAGGCTGCGGATGCGTTGGTCCAGGCGGTCCGCCTCGGAGAGAACGCCGCCCAACGTGTCGGACACCGGGCCGTGGTCGGCCGCGTCCGCCTGCTCCTGGGCGATCTGGGCGGCGGCGCGGATGCCGGCGAGGGGATTGCGCATGCCGTGGGCGACGGCGCCGGCGAACTCTCCGATCACGGCCAGGCGTTGGTTGCGCAGGAGCTCCGCCTGGGCGCGGCGCAGGTCGTCGATCGAGTGCGCGTTCTGGAGCGCGAGGGCGCCCTGGGCCGCCAGGCCGCGAATGAGCTCCCGGTCCGCGGCGGAGAAGGGCGCACCGGTGAGCTTGCGTCCGCCTTCGAGCAGCCCGAGCGGCTCCTCCTGGAAGACGATCGGCTCCGAGAAGCTGGCCGTCCCCTCGGCGTCGCCCACGTCGCGAACCCGGGCCCACTCGAGATTCAGTGCGGCCCGCACCCGCTCGGCGAGGGCCGCTCGGATCGCCGCCGCGTCGTCGAGGGTCGCCAGCTCGATGCCGGTTTCCTCGAGGACGTGCTCCGGTGGCTCGACCGAGCGGAAGAACACGCGATCGACGCTCCGCTGGATCGAGCGGCGCGCCGGATCGAAGAGCACGGCCAGGCCCACCAGCAGGAGGAAGCCCGGCGCCGCACCCGGAGCGACCGAAAGGGCCGTCTGCTCGAGCACCGTGATCAAGGTGGCGTAGACAAGCACCACTCCGGCGGTCGCGACGCCGTAGCCGACGGTGAGCCGGATGAAGCGCTCGGCCTCGAAGAGGTCGTGGCGCACGATCGCGTACAGCACCGAGAGCGGGAACAGGAAGATCGGCGCGGTCAGCCAGGTCGTCGGGAAATCCCAGCCGAGCAGGAAGAAGGCGAGGATGCCGACGGACGGGAGCAGGAAGGAGACCAGGGCACCCGAGAAGACGACGCCGGCCCGGAGCCGCTCGGACTCCGTGCGACCGAAGAGGGTGGCCTGCGCGAGGCCGACGAGCATCGCGAAGGCCGCCAGGGCCCAGAGCGAGAGCGCCACGTTCGTGAGGGCGCGGGCGCGCTCGGGGGCGGTGAGCTCCCAGAGCGAGCCGAGCAGGCCCATGACCGTCGTCACGCCGATCGCGAGGCCCAGTGCAACCCAACGGCTGCGGGACGTGAAGCGCGAGACGGGGAAGAAGAGGGTCAGCGCGAGAATCCCGGCCGGGACCGTGGCCTCGGCCAGCGGATAGACGCGGTCGAAGCGGTAGGCAACGACGTGGTCGAGCCCCAGGGCGAGGGCCAGACCCAGCAGCACCATCACGAACGCCAGGGCGCGAGCGCCCGGATGGTCCGGCCGCAGCGCCAGCGCGAGCACGGCGATGGCGAAGCAGAAAGCGGCATTGAGCAGGTAGTTCCCCGCACTCACCCAGAAGTCGGCGCTGCCCGGGACCATGGTGGGCACTTCGAGCCGTTGCTCCCGGCTGTCGAAGCGCACCCGGTAGGCGATGGGCTCGCCGACCGGGCGCTCCGCGGCCAGGCGATAGAGCTCGCGGCCCGACACGAAGGCACCGTCCTCGACGCCGACGATGCGCCCTCCGTTCAGTGGCATTCCCGCCTGGGCGCCGGACCAGGAGGGGGCGCCGATCGCCGAGAGCTGTCCGTTCTGGTAGAGGAGGAAGCCCGGTGAGGCTCCGGCGAAGTGGAGGTAGGTGTCGCGGGCGACGAGTGCCAGGATCGCGAACAGCACGACGCCCAACAGCGCAGCCGCCGCGTGGGACTTCCGGAACCACTCCATGGGCCGCCACTCTACACTGGCGAGCCATGGCCGGCGCGAACCGGACGAAGCCGCGGCGCGGCGCACGGGCAGCGGCCGCGTTGTCGAGCGGCGTACTGCTCGCCCTCGCCCAGCCGAACTGGGGTGCCTGGCCCCTCGGCTTCGTCTGCCTTGTCCCGCTGCTGCTCGCACTCCGCGGTGCCGACCCGTGGGCCCGCGCGACGCTGGGATGGCTCGCGAGCCTCTCGGCCACCCTGCTCGGCTGCGTCGCCCACGCGGGCGTGGCGGCCACGGCCTACTTCGACCTGGCATCCTGGCAGGGCTGGCTCGCGTCCCTTGGGGCGGCGCAGCTCTTCGGCGGCGTTCCGCTGGCGGCCTTCGCCATCGTGGCTCCCCGGGCGGACGGCGAAGGCCCGGCCTCGCACCTCCGGACGGCCGCCGCCTGGTCCGCCATGGAAGCGTTGCGCTGCGCGCTGGCCGGCGGCCTCCCGTGGCTCCTCCTGGCCTACGCGTTGGCGCCGGAGCCGGAGTGGATCGGCCCGGCCCGCTGGGGCGGGGTGCTGCTCGTCTCGGCCTGGATGGCCGGGGTCAACGCCGCGCTGGCCAGCGCCGTCGCTGCGCCCGGAAGACGGCTCTCGGGCCTCGCCGCCGCCGGGATCGCCCTGGTCCTGCTGCGGCTGGCGGGCCCCGGCCCGGACGGGGCCGGCGGTTCCACGACTCGCGTCCGCGTCGTACACACGGACGTGTCGGGCCATGCTGCTCCGGCCCGCCTCGCCGAGCTCAGTCGAACCCAGGAGGCTCCGCTCGTGGTCTGGCCGGAGAACGCCGTCGGCGGCGTGGTCCCGGCGAACGTCGCGAGCCTTCGGGCGCTGCGCGCCGAGGCGGCGCCGGGGGCGGAGCTGCTGCTCGGCGCCACCCACGCCCGGGGCGATACGCGGCCCGCCTTCTTCACGTCGGCCGTCCTCATCCCGCGCGACGGCGCCGAGCGCGTGTACGACAAGCGAATCCGCGTACCCTTCTTCGAGTACACGCCGTGGCCCTTCGGCGTCCCGCACGACGCGGTGGAGATCAGCGTCGGCGCATCGCCTCTCACCCTCGACGCCGCCGACATCTCCGTCGCACCGCTCATCTGCTATGAGATGCTCTTTCCCGAGCACGCACGGCGGGGCGTACTCGCGGGAGCGCGCGCGCTGGTGCACCTCTCGAACGAAGCCTGGTTCGGGTGGACGCGGGGCGCCGACCAGCTGCTGGCAGCGGCGGTCTTCCGCGCCGTGGAGACCGGGCGGCCGGTGCTTCGCGCGACGAACGCAGGCGTCTCGGGGCTCGTCCTCCCGAGCGGTCGCATGCCCGTGCGCCACCGCGGGGAGGCGACCGCCCTGGACGTGAGGCTGCCGGAGCCGAGCCGGGATCCGCTGGCCCTCCGGGTGGGCACCAGCTGGTGGTGGCTGGCCGCCGCCGTCGCGATCGCGGGCTTCGTCCGCGATCGACGCCGGGCTACATGAACCGCTGCACCACCTTCCGCTTCCGCTCGCCGTAGGGCGGGTACATCATCTTGAGATCGAAGCGGAAGCCGCGCTTCAGCACGGCCTTGCGGTGGCTGAAGGTCTCGAAGGTGTGGCGGCCGTGATAGGCGCCCTGCCCGCTCGGGCCGACGCCACCGAAGGGCACGCGGGTGTCCATGATGTGCATGACCGTGCCGTTCACGCAGGCGCCGCCGGAGCTGGTGCGCTCGAGCACCTTGCGCTGCACCTCCTCGTTCCGGCTGAAGACGTAGAGGGCCAGGGGCTTGTCCCGCTGGTTCACGAAGGCGATGGCCTCGTCCATGTCGTCCACGGGCAGTACCGGCAGGATCGGTCCGAAGATCTCCTCCTGCATGACCGGCGCGTCCGGCGACACGCCCTGCAGCACGGTGGGCGCGATGTAGTTCTGCTCCGCGTCGGCTTCGCCGCCGAAGGCGGGGCGGCCGCTCTCGAGGAGCTTGGAGAGGCGCTCGTGATGGCGCCCGTTCACGACCCGGGCGAAGTCCGGGGTGGTCTTCGGGTCGTCGCCGTAGAAGCTGCGGGTGGCCACCTCGAGCTCGTGCACCAGCTCGTCCTCGCGGTCGCGCTGCACGAGCACGTAGTCCGGGGCGATGCAGGTCTGACCCGCGTTCACGAACTTGCCCCAGGCAATGCGGCGCGCGGCGGTGGCGACGTCCACGTCCCGGTCGACCAGGCACGGGCTCTTGCCGCCGAGCTCGAGGGTGACCGGCGTCAGGTGCTCGGCTGCGGCCTTCATGACCACCCGGCCGACGTGTCCGTTGCCGGTGTAGAAGATATGGTCGAAGCGCTCCTCGAGGAGTGCTGTCGTCTCCGCGACGCCGCCCTCGACGAGGGCGACCGCCTCCGGGTCGAGGTAGTCCCGCACGCAGCGCGCGAGGGCCGCGGAGGTGTGGGGCGTCACCTCACTGGGCTTCAGCACGGCCGCGTTGCCCGCCGCCAGGGCGCCGGCCAGGGGCGAGAGCAGCAGGCCGACCGGGTAGTTCCAGGGCGAGATGATCAGCGCCACGCCGAGGGGCTCGCGCAGCACGAAGCTGCGCCCGATGAGCGGGATCGGCCCCTTGCGCTCGGGCCGCGTCCACTTCTTCAGGTTCCGCAGCGCCCCGGCCGCCTCCATCTTCCCCTGCGAGACGTCGGCGGCGAGGGCCTCCACCGGCGGCTTGCCGAAATCCGCGGCCATCGCCTCCACCAGCTCGTCGGCGCGGTCGGTGCACAGGGCCTTCAGGGCTTCGAGCTGTGCGCGGCGCCAGGCCAGGGGGCGGGTGTGCCCGGCGTCGAAGGCTCGCCGCAGACGCGCCACCGTGTCGGGGATGGCGGCGATCTCGGTGTGGGGAACGTGGGGGGTAGCGCTCATGGCGGTTCCTCCGGCGGATGGACACGGAGAAGGTAACGGAAGGCGCTCTTGGGTTACCCTCCGCGCCCGCCATGGACGACCCGGATGCCCGCCCCCACCGTTTCACCGAGGAGCTCCCGCCGGACGACGCCGCCCTGGCCCGCCGCGAGCTGGCCGCGGCGCTCCGCGACGTGCTGGCCCAGCTCGCCTCCACCGACGCCGAGGCGAGCGCCCTGCGCGAGGCCGCCGCCCACGCCCGGGCACTGGCGGAGGAGCTCGCCGCCACCACCCGCGAGCGCGCGGGCGACCACCCGATGGCCGACTTCCGGGAGCGAGGTCCGATCACCGGCCTGGCGAACCCGATGGCGCCGCCCTTCCGCATGTGGCCGGACTTCGAGGCCCGCGTCGCCCGCGGCGAAGGGCGCTTCGGAAGCGCCTACGAGGGCGGTCCCGGCATCGCCCACGGAGGCTTCGTGGCGGCGGTCCTCGACGAGCTGCTCGGCATGGCCACGATCTTCTCCGGCGGCCCGGGCGTGACCGGCGAGCTGACGGTCCGCTACCGGCGCCCCACCCCCCTCCACCGGGACCTGATCATCGAGGCCCGCCTCGACGGCCAACAGGGCCGCCGCCTGGCCGTCTCCGGAGAGCTGCGGGACGGCGAGACCCTGCTCGTCGAAGCCCACGGCCTCTTCATCGCGGTGGGCCAGGAGCACTTCGACGAGCTCGACCGCACCCGCCGCCAGGACGCCGGGTAGTGAGACAAAGGGACGTTCCTGTCTGTCTCACGCTTCGTGAGACAGACAGGAACGTCCCTTTGTCTCATGCCCGATCGCCTGGGAATGACGCCCAGGCAGGCCAGGAACCGCCAGCAAGGCGCTCCGCAAGGGCAAGCTGAAGGACGCGCTGGGAACGTATCGAGAGGAGGGCCCGTGGTCCCAGCGGGCTGCCGACATCCTGCGGCGGATGGGCGACCGGGAAGGCGAGGTCCAGGGTCTTCGGCGAGATGTCGATCCTGGAGGGCGGCCGGCCGTCGCGACCTGCGCCGCGGCCCGCAAGTCCTGGGTGCTGGCGCTGGGCGCGCGCCGGGTAGCGGAGCTGCGCGAGGCCGCGGCCGCGTTGGCGGACCAGCGGCGGATGGAGAACGAGACCTTCGGGGCGAGGGCCCCGGGCGTCTGACGCGCGCTACGCCCCGTACGACAGCACCAGCCCCGGCGTCTCCCACGTCGTCCTGACCAGCCGGCCCGTCGACGAGAGCGTCACCCATGCGGTGCGCAGGTCCGGCCCGCCGAAGCAGATGTTGGTCGTCATGGGGTCGTCGGTGGGGACGTGGCGGTGCTCGCCGGTCGGCGAGAAGATGGTGATGCCGCCGTTCACGATGGTCGCGACGCAGACGTTGCCCTCGGCGTCGACGGCCAGCGAGTCGAGGAGCTGCATGTCCGGGAGGCCGGCGAGCGGGTGGCCGCCGTTCGGCGAGCGCGGGTTCGGGACGATGCTGCCGGGCCCGTCGAGCTCCCAGTAGCTGACGCGGCCGACGAAGGTCTCGGCGACGTACACCCGGTCGCCGGCGGGAGAGAGGCCGATGCCGTTGGGGCCGCCGTCCACCGGGAAGGCCATCTCGCGGATCGAGGAGCCGTCCGGCAGTGCGTAGAAGATGCCCGTGCGGTCGCGATCCCGAGCGCGGCTCTTGCCAAGATCGGTGAACCAGAAGCCGCCCTGGTCGTCGAAGACGATGTCGTTCGGTCCGCGCAGGGGATGGCCGTCGCATTCGGTGTAGAGGACGGTAACTTCGCCGGTTGCCAGGTCGACGCGCTCGATGCGCCCGCCGCTGTAATCGGCGGGCTGGTCGCCGGGAATCAGGAGATCGCCCATCTCGTGCCACTCGAAGCCGCCGTTGTTGCACACGTAGCAGGCGCCGTCGGGGCCGATGGCCGCGCCGTTCGGGCCGCCGCCGGTCTCGGCGACGACTTCCTGGCGGCCGTCGGGCTGGACGCGGGTGAGCGTGCCACGGGCGATCTCGACCAGCAGCACGCTGCCGTCGGCGCAGGCGATCGGGCCTTCAGGAAAGCGCAGACCGCTCGTAACCTCTTCGAACTTCGTCATGGGGCGATGCTACCGTAGGCCCCCCCGAGGCGAACGAAGGAGGAGCCATGGGCGAGTTCAGCCAGGTCGAGAAGGACGGACACCTGACCCTCGTGACCATCAACCGGCCGGAGCGGATGAACTCGCTCCATCCGCCGGCGAATCGCGAGCTGGCGGAGGTGTTCGACGAGTTCGCGAACGATCCCGAGCAGTGGGTCGCGATCATCACAGGGGCAGGGGACCGGGCATTCAGCGCCGGCAACGATCTCAAGCACCAGGCGAGCGGCGGCGACATGAGCGGCCAGCCGAAGAGCGGCTTCGCCGGGCTGACGGCACGCTACGACCTGACCAAGCCGGTGATCGCGGCGGTGAACGGCGTCGCCATGGGCGGCGGCTTCGAGATCTGCCTGGCCTGCGATCTCATCATCGCGGCGGAGAACGCCGTGTTCGCCCTTCCCGAGCCGCGGGTGGGCCTGGCCGCCCTGGCCGGGGGCCTCCACCGCCTGCCGCGGCAGATTCCGCTCAAGCAGGCGCTCGGCATGATCCTGACGGGCCGCCGCGTGCCGGCGGCCGAGGGCCAGCAGCTCGGCTTCGTGAACGAAGTGGTGCCGGAGGGCCAGGTCGTGGCCGGCGCGAAGCGCTGGGCCGAGATGATCCTCGAGTGCGCCCCGCTCTCGGTGCGCGCCAGCAAGGAGGCCGTCCTCCAGGGCCTCGAGCTCGCCGGCGTCGAGGCCGCCAGCGGGGCCCGCTACGACGGCGTCCACGCCATGGTCAAGAGCGACGACTTCGTCGAAGGCCCCAAGGCTTTCGCCGAGAAGCGCCCGCCCAACTGGAAAGGGAAGTAAGAAACGGGGCCAGAGTTAAGAATTCAGTTCCCTCTGGGGAACTGAATTCTTAACTCTGGCCCCGTTTCTTAATCGAAGCTGGCGAGGGCGTCGGGGAGCTCGGCGAGGTCGCCGATGATGAGGTCGGGCTCCGGGCCTTCGTGGGCGCCCAGGGCTTCGTCGGGGTCGGAGATGCGGCGGGTGACCCAGGCGGTACGCATACCGACGGCGGCAGCCCCCGCCACGTCGGCCTTCAGGTTGTCGCCGACGTGGAGGGTCTCGTCGGGCTCCACACCGAGGGCCGCCAGCGTGGCGCGGAAGATCTCGGGGCGGGGCTTCCGCCAGCCGGTGGCGTCGGACACGACCACGACGTCGAAGTGCCAGCGCAGCCGGGCGTCCTCGAGCACCCGGAAGGCGGTCTGGCTGTGGGAGAAGTTGGAGCAGACGGCCAGACGCGCCGCGCCGCCCAGCGCCTCCATCACCTCGGGATGGTGGTCGAGGGCACTCACCTGCTCCCGGAGCATGGCCATGTGGGTCGCCGTCAGCCGCTCGGCCAGGTCCGGGGCGCGCTCGGCGCCGGGCAGCCAGGGCAGCAGGCGCTCGAAGCGCTCGAGGGTGGGCAGCTCGCGCCCCTGGTCGTAGCGGGACTTGCGCAGCTCGCTATCGAGGGCGAAGACCGTGTCGGCGAAGTCCTCGAGGCTCATGTCGACGAACTCGCTCACCACTTCGTGCAGCGCCCCCAGGCTCGAGGGGAACTCGTGCTGCCGCACGCGGACCTTCGGGAGGCCCTCCATCGAGAGGTCCACCAGCGTGTCGAACAGGTCGAAGACGACGGCGCGGATCGGCACGGGGCGAGCGTAGCCGCTAGGAGCCCGAGACGATGCGCCGCAGCTCGGGCCAGGCCAGGTTGCCGCCGGAGAGCACGAGCACGACCTGCCTCCCGGCGAGCTCGTCGCGACGAGCGAGAGCCGCCGCCAGCGCCGCCGCGCCCGCGTGCTCCGCGACGTGGCGGGTGTGCTCCAGCAGCAGCCGGATCGCCTCTTCCAGGGCCGCGTCGCTCACCAGGACGAAATCGGCGAGACCGACCGCGGGATCCCGCATGATGCGCTGGGTGTCTTCGAAGGGCACTCGCGTGGCCAGGCCTTCGGCCAGCGTCTCCATCGGCGAGGGCACGGGCCGGCCCTCCTTCCAGCTGCGCTGCATGGTCGGCGCGGCCTCGGCCTGGACGCCGATCACCCGGGTCGCCGGGCTGCGCGCGCCGGCGACGATTCCGCAGCCGCAGGCGCCGCTCCCGGCGCCGACCGGCACGAACAGGGCGTCCGGCGCCGGCAGGGCGTCGAAGACCTCCACCGCGTAGGTGCCGACGCCGCAGATCAGCTCCGCATCGGTGGGCCCGATGAAGCGCGCTCCCTCGTCCCGGGCCCGGCCCTGGATCCACTCCCGTGCTTCGTCGAAGTCCGCGCCGTGGAGCAACACCTCGGCACCGAGGGCGCGCATCGCGGCGACCTTCGCCGGGTTCGCGGCGCGGGGCGCGGCCACCGTCACCGGCGTGCCGGTCGCCTGCCCGCCGAACGCGACCGACTGCCCGTGGTTGCCGGTCGACGCCGTGAAGAGGCCCGCCCGCCTCTCTTCCTTGCCGAGGGTCGACGCCAGGTACACGCCGCCGCGCACCTTGAAGGCGCCGGTGGGCAGATGGCTCTCGTACTTCACCCACACGTCGGCGCCGAGGAGCTCCGAGAGGCCGGGAGACGGCCACAGGGGCGTCGGCCGCAGGTGCGCGTAGACGGCAGGGCGCGCGCGAACGATGTCCCGGTAGCTGGGCCGCCCCTCGGTCATCGCTGGACGCTAGTCGCGTGGGATCAAACCTTCCAGGCCCGCCGCCCGGATGCGTCGGCGAAGCGTCGTGCGCGCCATGCCGAGGCGACGCGCGGCCCGGGAGACGTTTCCACCGGTCTCGCGCAGGGTGGCCACGATCGGGTCGTCCGGCCGGCCCGCCCCGGTCTCGGGCGGGCCAGGGCGGCGGGGCTCGCAACGGGCCAGCTCCGGCAGATCGAGGCAGGGCCCCGGGGCCCACACCAGGAGCCGCTCCAGCAGGTTGCTGAGCTCCCGCACGTTGCCGCGCCAGGGCCTCTCGGCGAGCGCCCGCAGGAGCCGCGGCGTCGCCGCGGGCACCGGGAGGCCCAGCCGGGGGGCGATCCGTGCCAGCGCGTCCTCCACCAGCAGGGGGAGGTCCTCGGGCCGCTCGCGAAGGGGCGGCAGGTCGATACGCAGCACGTCGAGGCGGTGGAACAGATCGGCGCGGAAGCACCCGGCGGCCACGGCCCGCTCCAGCGGGAGGTTCGTCGCCGCGACGATCCGCGCGTCCAGGGTGCGAGGCGTGCAGCTGCCGACCCGCTCGAAGCGGCGCTCCTGCAGGACGCGCAGCAGCCGCGTCTGGCCGCGGGGAGAGAGCTCGCCGATCTCGTCGAGGAAGAGCGTGCCGCGGCCGGCCGTCTCGAAGCGTCCGATCCCGGCGGCGACCGCTCCCGTGAAGGCCCCGCGCTCGTGCCCGAAGAGCTCCGCCTCGAGCAGCCCCTCGGCGAGGGCGCCGCAGTCGACGTGGACGAAGGGCGCCGCCGCCCGCGGCGAACGGGCGTGGAGCTCGCGGGCGAGGACGCCCTTGCCGGTGCCCGTCTCGCCGGTGATCAGGACCGTCGAGTCGAGGGCCGCCGCGTGGACCAGCCGACGACGGACCTCTCGGGCGGCCCTTCCAGCACCGAGCCAGCGATCCTCCACGCACGCTCCTGCCCCCTCGGCCCCGAGCATGCAGTCGACTCCGCGGCGGGGAAACGGGCGTCCCCGCGAGATCCCGTCCCGGCCCTGCCGGCGAGGGCGTGCTCGCGGGTGCGAGGAATCGGCGCCGATCAGGCGGCCAGGCCGTGCTCGCTCTTCAGGCGGGCGATCCGCTCGTCGAGAGGCGGGTGGCTCGCCATCAGCCGGGCCAGGCCGGAGCGGACACCACCGGAGATCCCGAACGCGCCGAGCTGCTCCGGCAGCTCCTCCTGGGGCCCGGCCTTGAGCCGCTCCAGCGCCGCGATCATCTTGGGCGCCCCGGCCAGGCGCGCGCCGCCGGCGTCGGCCCGGAACTCCCGCTGCCGGGAGAACCAGAAGACGAGGATGCTGGCCAGGATGCCGAGCGCGATCTGGGCCACGATCACGACGACGAAGTAGCCCGGCCCGTAGCCGCGCTCGGTGCGGAAGACCGTGCGGTCGACGACGTGGCCGATGGCGCGCGCCAGGAAGATCACGAACGTGTTCACGACGCCCTGGATGAGCGCGAGGGTGACCATGTCGCCGTTGGCGACGTGGCTCACCTCGTGGGCGAGCACCGCCTCCACCTCCTCCTTGCGCATGCCGCGCAGCAGGCCCGTGCTGACGGCGACGAGCGCGTGGTCGCGACGCGCGCCGGTGGCGAAGGCGTTCGGCTCCGGCGCGTCGTAGACCGCCACCTCCGGCATGCCGATGCCCGCCGCGTCGGCCTGCTGGCGCACCGTCTCGACCAGCCAGGTCTCGGCCTGTCCACTGGGCTCGCTGATCACCTGGGCGCCGGTGAGGCGCCGCGCCGTCCACTTCGACATCGCCAGGGAGATGAAGGAGCCGCCCATGCCGAAGACGGCGGCGAAGAGCAGCATCGATGGCAGGTTCATCTCGACGCCCTGCTCGTCGAGGAAGCCCTCGAAGCCGACCAGCTGGAGCACGACCGAGAGGACCAGGATGACGGCGATGTTCGTGGCGAGGAACAGCAGGACGCGTTTCATCGAAAGGGAGTCTCCGTGGGCGCGCACCGGAACGGGCAAGAGTTGGGATGCCCGCGCCGGCCTCGCGGTTCGGGGGTTCGGGAAGTGGCTCGCGAAAGATGGGGCGCGAGCCGAGCACGTCAAGCCCCGCGGGGCCGTCAGCTCCCGCCGCCGAGCCTCTTGAAGACCGCGTCCGGGGTCTCGGGCTCGCCGGACGCATCCAGGCTGCCCAGACCTGCGGCGATCTCCGTGCAGGTCGGCCCGCCGTCCTCGATGCCCCGGGTCGCCAGCTCCGGCGGAAGCACACGCTCGAGAACGACCCGCATCTGCTCGCTGGTGACCGTGCGGGCCTCGAGACCGGCCTGCTTCAGGGCGAGGCGCACGGTTCCACGTGCGGCCAGGCGGTCCAGGTCGGTCAGGGTCTCTAGCTTTGTGCAGACGAAATCGAACGCCGGCGAATCCGCCATCCGCCCCTCCTGCCGCGCGGTGCGTCGTGGATCCATTCGGGCGAATCGCGGCCCGACTTGAGGACGTCGCGGCGATAGCTGCCGCCTCGTGGAGGTGCCGTAGGGTATCTTCCGGCCCGCTCATGGCCCTTCGCCCCCTCGGATCCGTCGGCGGCCTCCTCGTCCTCGCCCTCCTCGGCCTGGCCTGCGCGGGCCCGACCGTGGCAGAAAAGGCCCAACGAAAAAAGGAGATCCGCGCCCGCTGGGAGGTCGAGGTCTCGCTGCTCGAGGAGATCGGCCCCTATCGGGCGGCCACCCTGACGGGGCGCAAGGGCTCGTGGCGCCTGTTCTTTCCGCGAGCCGGGAGCTGTGAAGCCCTGCTCCGGCCCGGCGCGCCGGTGGTCTATCGCTTCGAGGGCCCCTTCGGCGTGCTGCGCGGAGAGGCCGGCGAGCGCTGCACGCCGGTGGGCGTGGGCTCGCTGCGGGCCTGGCGGGACGAGCAGCCCCGGCGCCGCTCCCAGTACCTGCAGCCCCGGGAGCAGGCCCGCTTCCGCACCCTCCACCGGGGCGAGGGCCATCTGCTGCTGCGCGGCGCCTTCCCGCTGGCCCTGGAGATCCGCTGGCCCGAGCCCATGGATTCGGTGGCGGTCCTCCCGGCCACGCCCGAATGCGAGGCGCTGCTGGGCCGCAGCAAGGCCACCATGGCGTTCCGGGCCAGCGGCCCGGACGTGTTCGTGCTCGAGAGCGAGCAGGGACCGTGCCCGATCGTCGGGCTGGCCCTGCCCCTCGGGCTGTGAACGGAGGAGGAAGACGACATGCGACTGCGTCAGATCGCGCTGGTGGCGAGCGAGCTCGACCCGGTGGTCGAGGAGCTGTGCGCCGTGCTCGGCATCGAGGTCGGATTCCACGATCCCGGCGTCGAGGTCTTCGGCCTGGTCAACGCAGTGATGCCGGTGGGCGACACCTTCCTCGAGGTGGTGGTGCCGAATCGCGAAGGCACCACCGCCGGGCGGCTGCTCGAGCGCCGCCGCGGCGACGGTGGCTACATGGTGATCGTCCAGAGCCAGGCGAAGGACGAGGACCGCAGGCGGGTCGACGAGCTCGGCGTGCGCGTCGTCTACGAGGCGACGCTCCCCGGTGCCCACGGCATCCACCTGCACCCACGCGATGTCGGCGGCGCCATCCTCTCGATCGACTGGATGGACCCGCCGAGCTCCTGGAAGTGGGGCGGGCCCGGCTGGGAGTCGAAGGTCCGGGCCGACACGTCCCGCGAGATCGTCGGCGCGGACCTGCAGGCGGACGACCCGGAGGCCATGGCCACGCGCTGGGCCGAGGTGATGGGCCAGAAGGCGCGGGCGGGGGGAGACGGCGCGTTCCGCATCGACCTCGACGAGGGCGGCTTCGTGCGGTTCCACCCGCCGCGGGACGAGCGCGGCGAGGGCGTCTCGGGCCTGACGATCGCCGCGGCGGATCCGGAGCGGCTGCGCGCCGAGGCAGCGAAGCGCGGCTGCGTGGACGCCGACGGCGACGTGGCGATCTGCGGCGTCAAGATCGGCATCGCTTGAGCGAGCGCATCCAGCTCGCCGACCTGCGCATCCGGAACGACGCCGAGGCCCTGCTGGCCGTCCTGGACAGCTACGTGCAGGATCCGATCATCGCCGGTGCACCGTTCGACCCGGAGGTGCGCGAGCAGCTCGTCCCCGCGCTCCTCGCCCACCCGACCACCCTCGTGTGGATCGCCCGCGAGGAGGCGCAGCCGGTCGGTGCGCTCGTGGGCTTCCTCGGCTTCTCGACCTTCCGCGCGAAGCCGCTGCTCAACGTCCACGATCTGGCCGTCGTCCCCGAGCGGCGAGGCCAGCAGCTGGGCGAGCGCCTTCTCGCCACCGCCGAGGCCCACGCCCGCAGCCTCGGCTGCTGCAAGCTCACCCTCGAGGTGCAGGAGCGCAACGAGCGCGCCCTGGCCCTCTACCATCGCGTCGGCTTCGGGCACTTCGCCCCGGGCGTGGAGCAGAACCCGACCGCCTTCCTGGAGAAGCCCCTGTCATGAGCGACGCCGTCAAGATCTGTCCCTCCTGTGGCGACGAGTTCCAGCCCTGGGTCGAGCTGTGCCCGGACTGCCACGTGCCGCTCCAGATGGGCAGCGGCGAGAGCGCCCCCGACGTCGGCTCGGAGCTGCCCCCGCCCACCGAGCTCGAGTGCGTCGCCACGGGCGGCCCCTGGCAGACCCGCGCCCTCGCCGAGCGCCTCCAGGAGGAGGGCATCGGCTGCCGCATCGACGCCTACCCGCCGGACACCGACATCGACACCGACGGCGGCAACGTCGCCGGCCGCTTCGGCCAGGCCGGCCGCGGCGTGAACCTCGGCGTCTACGTGACCCGCGCCGACCAGCCGCGCGCCGCGGAGATCGTGGCGGACGCGCGCACCGAGGAGCTCCCGGAGCTCGACGGCATGGAGATGCCCGAGCCGGGCAGCGAGCTCGACGCCTGCCCGGGCTGCGGCGAGCCCCTGGCCGCAGACGCGACGGGCTGCAGCGAGTGCGGACTCGAGTTCCCGGAGTTCGAGGCGGAGGAGTAGGTCAGCGGCCGGGCGGGTCGGACGACGTGTCGGGCCACTCGCCCCGGAACACCTCCACCGTCGGGCCGTCGAGCCAGGCCTCCTGGCCGGGGCCTTCCCAGGCCACGCGGAGCATGCCGCCCGGCAGCTCGATCTCCACCTCGGGACCCGTGCGTCCCGCCACCCGTGCGGCGACGGCGCAAGCCGTGCTGCCCGTGCCGGAGGACGGCGTCTCGCCCTCGCCGCGCTCGAACACGCGGGCGCGCAGGCGGCCTTCGTCCAGCACGTTCACCACCTCGAAGTTCACCTGGTCCGGGAAGCGCGGATGGGCCTGCACCTCGGGGCCGAGATCGGCCAGGGGAAGGTCGGCGACCGGGATGTCGGAGAGGTGCACCGCGTGGGGATTGCCGACGGAGAGGATCGTCACGGCGAGGGAGCCACTCGCGAGCGAGAGGGCCTCGTCGCCTTCGACCTCCGGCACGCCCATCGCGACGCGACCCGCGCACACGACGCCGTCCTCGAAGCGGGGCCACACGACCCGAAGGCCCGCCTCGGTCTCGACCCGCAGGCCGCCGTCCGGGGCCGACGCCACGAGCTTGCGGTCGAGGACGAACTTGGCGAACAGGCGCACGCCGTTGCCGCTCATCTCCGCCTCGCTGCCGTCCGAGTTGAAGACGCGCATGCGGATGGCGGCCTCGGCGATGCGCGGCGGCCGGGCCACCACCAGGCCGTCGGATCCCACGCCGGTGTGGGGGGCGGCCACGGCGCGGGCCAGCCGGGGCCAGTCGAAGTCCGGCGGTCGGGAGCGCCCGTCGACCGCCAGGTAGGCGTTTCCGGCGCCGTGGAGCTTCGCGAAGGGGATCGGCACGGCGCGAGTCTATCGTCTGGTAAGCTCGCGCGGCTTTGCCCCAGGACGTCCACAGGATCGAGAGCGACGGCCGCACGGTGATCGTGGTCGGCACCGCCCACATCTCCCGGGAATCGGTCGAGCAGGTCCGGGAGACGATCGAACGGGAGGAGCCCGACCGGGTGTGCATCGAGCTGGACGAGCGTCGCTTCGAGGCGCTCTCGAAACCCCAGCGCTTCGACTCCCTCGACCTGAAGGAGATCATCCGCAGCCAGCAGCTCGCCACGCTGATGATGAACCTGCTGCTCTCGGCCTATCAACGGACGCTGGGCCTGCAGCTCGGCGTGAAGCCAGGCAGCGAGCTGCTCGAGGCCGCGGAGGTCGCGGCGGCCCAGGGCATCCCGATCGCATTGGTCGATCGGGACGTGCGCATCACCTTGCGGCGGGCCTGGAAGGCGCTCTCCTGGTGGCACAAGGCCATGCTCCTCTCGTCGATCCTGGGCGGGCTGTTCGAGAAGCAGGAGCTCAGCGAGGACGACCTGCGCGAGCTGCGCCAGGAGGACGTGCTCTCGCGCTTGATGGCGGAGCTGGGCGAGGCCTTCCCCGGCCTGAAGAGCGTGCTGATCGACGAGCGCGACGCCTACCTGGCCGAGCGCATCCGCCAGAGCGCGGGCGAGAAGGTGGTGGCGGTGGTGGGAGCGGGGCACGTCCAGGGCATGGTCGCGGCCCTGCGCTCCGAGACCCGTACGGATCTCGCGCAGCTCGAGGACGTGCCGCCCGCCTCCCAGGCCTGGAAGTGGGTGGGCTGGGGCATCCCGGCGGTGATCCTGAGCTCGATCCTCTTCATCGGCCTGCGCCAGGGCGCGGCGGCCGCCGGCGAGAACCTGCTCTTCTGGGTGCTCGCCAACGGCATCCCCGCCGCCGCCGGCGCCATCGTCGCCTTGGGCCATCCGGCGACCATCGTCTCGGCCTTCTGCGCCGCGCCGGTCACGAGCCTCACCCCGGTGATCGGCGCGGGCTACGTCACGGCCTTCGTCCAGTCGTACTACAGGCCGCCCCTCGTCAAGGAGCTCTCCGGCGTCTGGGAAGATCTGGCCAGCGCCGGCGGCTGGTGGCGAAACCGCCTGCTGCGCATCTTCCTCGTCTTCATCCTCACCACCCTCGGCAGCATCATCGGCACCTGGGTCGGAGGCGCCGAAATCGTCTCCAACCTGTTCCAGTAGCGGCCCCTGGGGGAGAAGACCCGTGAACCTCCGACCGGGGTCGCGCGTAGTAGGAGCGCGACCCGAAGGAGGAACGAGCCGAGATGCCGATCAAGAAGCCCGGATTGCAGCGCTCCCGGGAGCAGCGCCTCATCGCCGGCGTGTGCGGAGGCTTGGCCGAATGGCTGGGCTGGAACGCGACCCTGGTCCGCGTGCTGTTCTTCCTCGTCTCCGTCGGCTCGGCCGCGTTCCCCGGCATCCTGGTCTACGTCGTGATGTGGATCCTGATGCCCGAGCGGGAGGACGAGCCCTGGGAGGAGCTCTCCCGCGCCCGCGCGCGCAGCGAGATCCCGCTCTAGACGCCGTCCACGATGAACGCCCGGGCGCGCGCAGCCCGCTCGCGAAGGGCCCTGGCCTCTGCGTAGGCCTCGCCGTCGTACCATGCGCGCGCCGCCTGCATGCTCGAGAACTCGACCACCACCGTGCGGCCCCTCGGCGGCTCGCCTTCGAGCACGTCCACCTCGCCTCCGCGCACGAGGAAGCGCCCGCCGGCCGCGGCCACCGCCGCACCGGAGCGGGCCTTGTAGCGCTCGTACGGCTCCGGGTCGTCGACCTCGGCCTGGTAGATCACGTAGGCCGCCATGCCGCTACCAGTGGGTTCCGGGAAGGAGGTGGGCGAAGGCCACCGCCTCCGTCGACGGCTCCTCCTCGCCGGGCAGGGTCTTCTTGCCCCGGGCGGCGCCGGACTCGGGCAGCAGCTTCCACGCCATGCTGGCGATGGTGTCGCTGTACCGGGGCGCGACCGCCGCGACCACCTGGGCGAAGGTGCCGGCCTTGGTCGCGACCTTTTTCGGGCGGTCGACGATCGCGTCGCAGATGAGCTGCCCCGCCTCCTCCGCGCTGATCGTCGGGAAACGCTGGTAGATCTTGGTCGGCGCGATCATCTCCGTGCGGACGAGGGGCATGGCGACGGACGTGAAGGCGATGTTCTCGTCGAGGAACTCCGGCGCCGCGCAGCGGCAGAAGGCGTCGAGCGCCGCCTTCGACGCCACGTAGGCCCCGAAGCGCGGCGGATGGGTTTGCACGCCCATGCTCGAGATGTTGATCACGTGCCCGCCCCGCTGGGCCTGCATGCCGGGCAGAAAGCCCATGATCAGCTTCACCGCACCGAAGTAGTTGAGCTGCATGGTGCGCTCGAAGTCGTGGAAGCGATCGTAGGTGAGCTGGACGGAGCGGCGGATCGAGCGCCCTGCGTTGTTCACGAGGACGTCGATGCCCCCGTGCTGGGCCTTCACCTCCTCGACCAGCGCCTCGCAGCTGGCCAGGTCCGAGAGGTCGGCGGTGTGGGCATAGGCGGTGCCCCCCGCCTTCTCGACCTCGTTCTTCACCTCCGTGAGCTTCTCGGCGCTGCGTGCGACCAGCAGCACGGTTCCGCCGGCGGCTCCGATCTGGATCGCCGCCGCCTTCCCGATGCCCGCCGAGGCGCCGGTGATCAGCACGCGCTTGCCGCGAACCGCCGCCTCGAGTGAGCGCTCCCGGAAGAGATCCGGATCGAGGTTGCGCTCCCAGTAGTCCCACACCTTGTCGGCGTAGCTGTCGAGGGACGGCACCTCGATGCCCGAGCCTTCCAGGGCCGCCGTGGCCTCGCGGCAATCGAGGCGCGGCAGGTTCATCACCCCGAGGACGCGACTCGGGATGCCGATGTCCTCGAGGGTCTGCTCCATCAGGCGACGGATCGGCGGCAGCTCCGCCACGGCGTTCCGGAGGCTCTTCGGAATCGCACCGGCGACATTCTTCCCCTCGATGCGAAGGGCGAACTCCGGCGCATGGGCGGCCTTCGCGAAGGCATTCAGCATGTCGCCCTGGCTGGTCGGCTCCGGGTCGACGAGGTGGAAGACCTTGCCGTCGAGCCCGTCCTCGTGGCCGATGTGGTCGACGGCTCGTGCCACGAAGTCGACGGGCACCACGTGAGAGGGCCCGCCCTCGATGCCGATCATCGGCATCCACGGAGGCAGTGCGCCGCGCAGCTTCTGGATCAGCTTGAAGACGTAGTAGGGCCCGTCGATCTTGTCGATCTCGCCGGTCTCGGAATGACCGACCACCATGCCCGGCCGGTAGACCCGCCAGGGCCGCGTGCAGCCCTGCTGCACCATGCGCTCGGATTCGTGCTTGGTGCGGAAGTAGGGATCGTCGAGGCCCTCTGCCTCTTCGAGCATGTCCTCGCGGAAGATGCCCGGGTAGAGGCCGGCGACCGCGATCGAGCTCACGTGGTGGAAGACGCGCGCCTGCATGGCCTCCGCCAGGTCGAGCGCGTTGCGCGTGCCCTCCAGGTTGGCCCGGCGCAGCTCGGCCTCGTCGGCCGCCATGTCGTAGAGGGCGGCCACGTGGAAGAAATCCGCTCCGCGAAGCTCGGCCAGGGCCTCGTCGCCCACGCCGAGCCGGGGCGCGAGCAGATCGCCTTCGACGGGCACCACGCGCTCCTTCGCCGCGGAGCCCCAGCGCTGCAGCAAGCCCTCGAGCTTCTCCTGCGAGCCCGCACGCACGAGCACGTGGATCCTCCCCTCGCGGCGTAGGAGCAGCTCGACCAGGTGGCGACCGATGAAGCCGGTGGATCCGGTCACGAAGTAGGGCATGGGGGGTCCTTTCGGATCGGAGGGAGGAACGGTCCCCAGCTTGCGCCGATAGGGCAGGGGAATGCAAGCGCCGGCGTCCCCCCGCTCAGGACTCCCGGCGGAAGCGCCACGCCAGCGCCACGTAGGCGAGCACACCCGGCAGGCAGGCCGCGATCATGGCGGCGCGCACGTCCAGCAGCTGGAAGAGCGGCCCGACGAGCACGTAGCCCAGGGCGAGTCCCCCGCTCGAGAGGGTGGTGCGCAGGGCGAACACCTTGCCGATCTGGTCCGCCGGGAAATCGCGTTGGACCATCATCAGGATGGGCACATCGGTGATCGGGCCGCCGATGGCCGGGAGCATCATCAGCAGCAGCGCGGCTTCGAAGGAGGGCGCGAGGGCGACCGCCACGAAGCCCGTGGTGAAGATCAGACCGCCGACGCCCATCACCAACGCGCGCCGGGCGATCGGACGATAGGCGAGCACCAGGTTCGAGAGCACGTTCGAGACGCCGTAGGCGCTGAACAGGTAGCCGTAGGCATCGGCCTCCCGTTCGAAGGCGCGGTCGACGAGGAGGGCGAGGCCGATGATGGCCCCCGTCCACGCCAGGTTCGACAGCAGCAGGGCCGGGAGGCCCCAGCGCAGGCCGTCGTGGGCCCAGGTGAGGCGCGCAGCGCCGACGATGTCCGACCACACGCCGCGAAGGTCGCGCAGGCCGCGAACCGGGTCGGGCATCGGTGCGTCGTGGCTTCGCGCTGCGAGGCCGCGCCCGATCGCGAGGATCGCCGCCGCCGAAGCTGCGAACGTCAGCACGTTCAGGCTGAAGAACTGGGCGATCGGTATCAGCCCGAGCAGCAGGCCGGTGAGGCCCGGCCCGACGACCATCGACAGCCGCCGCGTCATGTTCAGCAGCGCGTTCGCACGCTGGAGACGCTCCGCATCGGGGGCGAGCACCGGCAGGCCGGTCTGGAGCGCCGGCTGGAAGAGCGAGTCGAGGGCACCGAGCACCGCGGCCACCGCCGCCAGGTGCCAGAGCGAGATGTCACCCAGCCAGGCCGCCACGGGCAGGGTCGCCACCGCGGCGGCGCGGATCAGATCGCTCGCGACGAGCGTGCGCCGACGGTTCCAGCGATCCGCGAGCACCCCGGCGACGAGGCCGAAGCCGAGTCGGAAGGCAGCGCCGACGGAGACGACCCACGCGGCGTAGCCCCCGACCTCCTGGGTCGCGATCCAGACCACGGCCACCTGGTGGAGCTGGTCTCCGACGGCAGAGAGCAGCTGCCCCCACCAGAGGAGGGGGAGCCAACGGCGCGAGGTCATCGCCTCTCCGGCTCAGTCCTCGTAGTAGGGCGCGTCGCCCAGCAGCGTGACCCGGTGCATCAGCCGGTGGGCACCGCCGGTATCGGCGACCACCGCGTGCTGCGTGCAGCGGTTGTCCCAGATCGCGACGGTGCCCCGCTCCCAGCGCAGCCGACAGGTGTACTCGGGCTGGGAGAGATGGCCGTAGAGGAAGCGCAGCAGCGCCGTGCTCTCCTTCGGCTTCATGCCCACGATGAACTTGGTGAAGGCGGAGTTGACGAAGATCGCCTTGCGGCCGGTCTCGGGGTGCGTGCGGATCACCGGATGCACGGCGCTCTGCCGGCTCGCCAGATCGCGCCGCTGCTCCTCGTTCTCGGCGATGCGCGTGAAACCGCCGCCGTCGTGGTGGGCCTCGAGGCCTCCGAGCAGGCGCTGCATCGTGTCCGAGAGGCCCTCGTAGGCGGCGTACATGCTCGCCCACTGGGTGTCACCGCCGTGCTCCGGCACGACCACGCCCCGCAGGATCGAGCCCATCGGCGGGCACTTCTCGAAGGTGACGTCGCTGTGCCAGGCGCTCGCCAGGAACTGCCGGCTCTCGTCCGCCTCGAGCACGACGACTTCCGGGTGCCCCTCGTCCCGCAGCTGCTGGAGCACCGGGTGGATGTGTAGATCTCCGAAGTGGCGGGCGAAGGCCTTGTGCTGCTCGACGGTCACGTCCTGATCGCGCAAGAAGAGCACCTGGTGCTCGAGCCAGGCGTGGCGCAGCTCCTTCTCGCGGGCGGGGTCGAGGGGCGCGGCCAGGTCGACGCCGGAGACCTCGGCGCCGAGCGCACCGGCCACCGGCTCCACCGTGATGTGCTGGTATTCCACAGGCTCTCCTTCCGGAGAGCCAGGGTATCTCACGCCTCGGGGGGCGGACCGGGGGGCCGGCGAGCGCACGAAGAAGGCCCACAGGCTGAGTTGTGGATCGAAGAATGGGTCCGGCATGAAACGTGCGGTGAAGGGCGGTCATGCCGACCGCCGGCGCTACCTTCGTTCCCCCGCACTGTCCGAACCCCACATGTGATTCCCACACGAATTCGGGCCCTTGGCGGTTCAAGAAGAAGGGCTTCTTCTCCCGCCCCCGCCGCGGCGACCGCGTCCAGCGGTACCTCTGTCAACACTGCCGCCGCTCGTTCAGTGAACCGACGTTCTCCCCCACCTACTGGCTCCGCGCCCCCGACCTCCTGGAGACGCTGTTTTTCCGCATGCGCGGCTGCAGTGGCCTGCGCCAGATCGCCCAGGAGCTGGGCGTCTCCCACGCGACCCTCCAGCGCCAGGTCGAGCGCCTGGGGCGCCACTGCCTGCTCTTCCACGAGCGCCTCCGGCCCCGGGTGCCGGCCGAGCCCCTGGCCCTCGACGGCTTCCGCAGCGTCGAGTCCGGCCAGTACTGGCCCTTCGACCTGAACCTGGTGGTGGGCGCGTCCCACTACGTCTACGGCTTCAACGAGGCCGAGCTGCGGAGGAGCGGGACGATGACGAAGGCCCAGCGGGCGAAGCGCGAGCGGTTGGAGCAGGCCCACGGGCGTCCGGACCCCGGGGCCACGGGCAAGGCCGTCCAGGAGCTCGTGGGCCGGATCGTGCCGGAGGGCGCGGAGGTCGTCGTGCGCTCGGACGAGCATCCGAGCTACCCCGGGGCCCTTCGCCGGCTCCCGGGGCGGAGGATCGTCCACGAGACGACGTCGTCGCGCAAGGCGAGGACGGCGAAGAACCCGCTCTTCCCGATCAACCTGGCGGACCTGCTCTTGCGCCACGGCAGCGCGAACCACAAGCGGGAGACGATCGCGTTCTCGAAGCGGAGGCAGGGGGCGCTGTACCGGGCGGCGATCTGGGTGGTGTGGCGGAACTACGTGAAGTGGAGCGCCGAGGGCAAGCGCAGCGATCCCCCGGCGGTGCAGCTCGGGATCGTCCCGACACGGCTCTCGGTGAACGAGATCCTCTCGCGTCGCCTCTTCCCGTGGCGCCAGGAGCTCGCGCCCTGGCTCACCGCCTGCTACCGCGGCCGAATCCGCACGCGATGCCTCGCGAGGCAGAGGACGCACCGACTTCGCTACGCGGACTGAGCGACCGATCCCCGTGAACGAGGGGGCACCTCCCCCCCCCCCCAGACCCAATCTTCGATCCACAACTCACAGGCTGGGCCGAGAGAGTCGATCCGGGCGAAGGGGGCGGGAAAGCCGATGCGATCGAAGCCGGCAGAAGAACCGTGACCGAGCCATCTGGGCGCGGCCATGGCCCTTCATCAGACCTCGGGGGGCGCTCAAGAACCCGGCCCCCTGTGACCGGAATCGCCACACCGGCCGCCGAAGATCGGGCCTGTATCCTGACGTGGGGGAGGTGAGAGGATGGAACCCGGCGAATCCGGCGGCTTGAAAACGGGCCCGCTCGAGGCGCTCGAGGCGTTTTGGGGGCGCCTCGCGGCCGGCGGCCTGGAGGAGGCGGGCCTCGTGCTGGTGGCGGGGCTCCTGGTCGCCTGCGTGGTCCTGCTCGGCCTGGTGCTGCGGCGCCTGCGCCACGATCCGGCGAAGGCCCTCGGTCCGCGCTTCGAGCAGGTGAATGCCGTGCAGGAGCGCAGCGAGCGCGGTCTCCGCGAGGAGCTGGCCCGTAACCGCGAGGAGCTCTCCCACGGCACGCGGCACCTCCGCGAAGAGGTGGGCGGCACCATCCGCGCCGTCGGCGAGACGGTGGAGAAGCGTCTCGAGGACGTGCGCAGCGTCATCGACCGGCGGCTCCAGCACATCCAGGCCGAGAACGAGAAGAAGCTCGACGCCATCCGCGTGACCGTCGACGAGAAGCTCCAGGGCACCCTGGAGAAGCGGCTGGGCGAGTCCTTCCGGCAGGTGAGCGAGCGCCTGGAGGCGGTGCACAAGGGCCTGGGCGAGATGCAGACCCTGGCCACCGGCGTCGGCGATCTCAAGAAGGTGCTCACCAACGTGAAGACCCGCGGCACCTGGGGCGAGGTGCAGCTCGAAGCCCTGCTCGAGCAGATGCTCGCGCCCGGCCAGTGGGAGAAGCAGGTCCAGGTGAAGCGCGGCAGCGCCGAGCGCGTCGACTTCGGCGTGCGGCTGCCCGGCCCCGAGGGCGACGACGGCGCGCCGGTCTGGCTGCCCGTGGACGCGAAGTTCCCCCAGGAGGACTACCAGCGCCTGATCGAGGCCCACGAGCGCGGGGACGTGGGGGCGGAAGACGAGGCGGCCAAGGCCCTCGAGGCGCGGGTGCGCAGCGAGGCTCGCTCCATCCGCGACAAGTACATCAGCCCCCCGACCACGACGGACTTCGCCCTCCTCTTCCTGCCGACGGAGGGCCTCTACGCGGAGGTGCTGCGCCGTCCCGGGCTCGTGGAGGGCCTCCAAACCGAGATGAAGGTGAACGTGGCCGGGCCGACCACCCTGGCGGCGTTCCTGAACAGCCTGCAGCTCGGCTTCCGCACCCTCGCCATCCAGAAGCGCAGCGCCGAAGTATGGAAGCTGCTCGGCGCGGTGAAGGGCCAGTACGGCAAGTTCGGGGAGCTGCTGGCGAAGGTGGAGAAGAAGCTGGAGGAGGCGTCGAACACGATCGGCCAGGCTTCCCAGCGCACCGAGCAGATCCAGAAGCGCCTCGGAAAGGTCCAGGAGCTGCCCGAGGGCGAGGCGCGGCTGCTCCTGCCGGACGAGGCGGAAGAGTGATCCAGCTTCCATGAAGGGGGTGGGTATCCGGCCTATGCTCGGGCCGGAGGAAGCTCCCCCTTGCTCCATCCCCTCTCGAGATTGCCGATCGCCCTCCTGCTGGGCGTGCTCGGCCTGGCGTCGGGCGCCAAGGCAGCCGAGACCGAGCTGGTCCCGGCTGGCTCCGTCTGGCGCTACGTCGACGGCACCTCTCCACCGGGGGTCGGATGGAAGCTCCGGACCTTCGACGACGGGAGCTGGGCCCAGGGCGCAGCGGAGATCGGCTACGGCGACGGGGACGAAGCGACCGTGCTCGGCTTCGGCCCGGATCCCCAGAGCAAGCCGATCACGAGCTACTACCGCCACGCCTTCCCGGTGCCCGACCCGAGCGCGTTCCAGGTGCTCGACCTGCGTCTCGAGGCGGACGACGGCGCCGTCGTCTACCTGAACGCCACCGAGATCCTGCGCCACAACCTGCCGACCAGCCCCATCCTCCCCGGAACGGCTGCCCTGGCCGAGGTTCCCGACGAGGACGAGGACCGCTGGGTCGAGGTGGCCGTGGATCCGGCCCAGCTCCTTGCCGGGACCAACCAGCTCGCCGTCGAGCTCCACCAGGCGAGCCCGGCGACCCCGGACGCAAGCTTCCGGCTCGAGCTGGTGGCCGGGGACTTCTCGCCGCCGACGGTGACCCGCGGGCCCTACCTGCAGCGCGGAAGCGAGCACGAGGTCGTCGTGCGCTGGCGGACGGACGTGGCGCATCCGTCCCGGCTGCGCTTTGGGCCGAGCCGCAGTGCGCTGGCCGGCGTGGCGGACGATCCCACTCCGCGCATCGAGCACGCCGTCGTGGTCGGCGATCGGCTTCCCACCCGACGGACCTACTACGCCGTCGGGACGACATCCCGGACCCTGGCCGGCGGAGGAGCCTTCGACTGGAGCGAGGCGAGCCCGGCGCCGGCCTCGCCCCGCTCCCAGCGCTACTGGGTGCTCGGCGATTCCGGCACCGGCAACGCCGGGGCCATGGCCGTCCGCGACGCCTTCCTGGCCTGGAACCTGGGACGGAGCCCGGACGCCCTGTTCATGCTGGGCGACAACGCCTATCAGAGCGGAACCGATCTCGAGTTCCAGACGAAGCTCTTCGACATCTACCCGAGCGTGCTGCGCAACACGGTCCTGTGGCCCACCTACGGCAACCACGATGCGGTGAGCTCGGTGTCGTCCACGGAGACCGGGCCCTACTACACCGCCTTCAGCCTCCCGCGGCAGGGCGAGGCCGGGGGCGTGCCTTCCGGGACCAAGGCGTACTACTCCTTCGATCGAGGCGACGTGCACTTCGTTTCGTTGAACTCGGAGCAGCCATCCCGCTCTCCGACCGGGCCCCAGCTCACCTGGCTCCAGGCCGACCTCGCCGCCAACGACAAGACCTGGACCGTCGTGTTCTGGCACCAGTCGCCCTACACCAAGGGCTCCCACAACTCGGACGTCGAGACGGTCGCGATCCAGATGCGGCAGAACGCGGTGCCCTTCCTCGAAGCCGCGGGCGTCGACCTGGTGATGACCGGCCACAGCCACTCCTACGAGAGGTCCTTCCTGATCGACGGGCACTACGGAACTTCCGGCACCCTCCAGCCCTCGATGGTCCTGGACGGCGGGGACGGGGATCCCGCCGGCGACGGCGCCTACTTGAAGCTGGGAGCCCCGGGCGATCCCCACGAAGGCACGGTCTACCTGGTCCTCGGCAGCTCCGGATCCCTGGCGCCGGGCCCCCTCGACCACCCGGTCATGGCGCGCTCCATCTACAGCCTCGGATCGGTGGTCCTCGACGTCTCGGGGGGAAGGCTCGAGGGGCGCTTCCTCACCGACACGGGCCAGGTCCTCGACCACTTCGCGATCGAGAAGACGACCGAGTGCAACGACGAAGACGACGACGACGGCGACTTGCTGGTCGACTACCCGGCGGATCCGGGCTGCTCCGGGCCCACCGATCTCTCCGAGTCTCCAGACTGCTCCGACGGCCTGGACAACGATGGCGAAGGCACCATCGACGGAAGCGACCCCCACTGCGCGGGACCGAATGGGAGCGAGTGGCCGCCCCTCCACCCGAGCTGCGGCCTGGGAGTCGAGGTGACGCTGGTGCTCGCGGGTCTGCTCCTGTTGCGCCGGAGAGCCCGACTCCTGCCGGACTAACGAAGCGAGAGCCGCGTGCCGTCCCAGTCGAGGGTGCGGTCGGCGGCGCCCACCCGATGCCAGTCGAACCCGGCGACGAGCCCCCGGGGCGTGACCGGCGCCTCGGTCGCTCGGAGACCCGAGGCGTGGGCGAGCAGGCCGACGAGGGCGGCGGCGTTCATGGCGGGCCGGAGGGCCTCGGTGTCCACCGCGCCGTGCAGCTTGGCGAGCTTGCCGCCCCGCTCCTCGAGAAGCAGGAGGTGGTGCCGATAGCGCGGCGTCGCCAGGCCGAGCATCCCTTGCAGGCGCACCTGGGTGCCGGTCGCCGTGGCGAGATCCCGCCCGCGCACCACGCGGGTGACGCCGGCCTCCGCGTCGTCGACGACGGTGGCCAGGTGATAGGCGATCCCCCCGTCGCGACGCCGGACGATCGGGTCGCCGAAGGCGGCGGCGGGATCCTGGCTCAGGTCGAGCCCGCTCTCGTCGGCCAGCGGGAGCTCGCCTTCGGGAAGGCGGACGCGCAGGGGCTCGGCACTGGCGCGCCAGCCCGCCTCCGGGAGGGGCCGCCCCCGGCAGGTTCCCGGATAGCGGAAGCCGCCGTCCGGGGTTCGTTGCCCCCTCGCCCGGAGACCCGCGCGGGAGCAGGAGCACGGGTAGAGGACACCCGCCGTGGCGAGCCGATCCAGGGCGTCTTCGTGGCGGAGGCGCCGCTCGCTCTGCACGGTGACCTCGTCCCAGTCCACCCCGAGCCAGGCGAGATCTTCCTGCATGGCGGCCGCGAGCTCCGGACGGCATCGCTCCGGATCGAGGTCTTCCAGGCGCAGGAGCAGGCGGGCGCCGCAGCTGCGCGCGTCGAGCCAGCAGAGGAGCGCGGCGAGCAGGGTGCCGGGATGCGCCCGGCCGGTGGTCGACGGCGCAAAGCGTCCGACCTCCCGGGTCATGGCGCTCCCGGGACGAGCGCGGGATCGAACCACTCGAGGATGCGCGCGTTCTCCTCGCGCGGGTAGGCGTGGGAGAGGTCCTCGATCTCCCGGTAGACGAGATCGGCGCCGGCCTTCGCGAGCTCGTCGCGGGCCATCCGCGCGAGGGCCACCGGGAACATCCAGTCCCGGGCCCCGTGCACGAGATAGATGCGCTTGCCGCGAGCCCGCGCGATCTGCCCAGCTGCGAAATTGAGCGGGTGCAGCACGCCGGCAATGGGCGCCAGCGCCGTGTACGGCGCGTCTTCGGCGAGGCCGGCGAGCAGACTGAAGGTGGCCCCGTCGGACAGCCCGGTCAGCAGCACCCGCCCGGGGTCGACGGGAAAGCGCTCCATCAGGAAGGCGACCATCGAGCGCAGGGCGTTGCCGTCCGCCGCCGGCGCCTGGAGCGACCAGCTGGTGGATTGCGAGGTCGGCGCCAGCAGCAGGAACCCGCGGCTGCGCGCTTCCCGCAGCCAGGTCCACAGGAAGTCCGCGCCGTGGCCGTAGGCGCCGTGGAGGGCGACGACCAACGGCAGGGACGCGCCCTCCCGGGTTCGCTCGGGCACGTAGAAGACGAAGCCGCCGCGCACCGCCCGGTCGCCACCACCCCCTCCGGCATGGAGCCCCACGCTCGGCTGCTCCGGAGGCTCCGGGTCGAGCTCCGCCAGCCGATCGTGCCAGGGCTCCTCGGCGTAGAGGCGCCCGAGGGGCGGAAGCGCGAAGCGCAGCAGGTAGAGCAGCTCCTGGGCTCGGGCATTCTCGCGCATGGCCTCGAGAATGCGCGGCACGCCGCCGTCTCCGGCCCCGCCCGCGGCACCCTCGGCGAAGCCCCGAAGCGCGGCCTCCACCCGCTCGGCTCCGCCCAGGAACCCGTCACGGACCGCCTCCGCTCCGTCCGGAGGCGGCAGCTCGCGAAGGGGTGTGAGGGTCTCGGCCAGGCGCTCGGCCAACGCCGCGAGGCGGCCGGCCAGCCGGGGCAGATTCGACGGGTGCAGGTGACGACCGGCCACCTCGAGGGCGCGCAGCCCGGTGAGGGTGGCGGCGCCCGCGTCGGCCATGCGATCGCGGAAGGCGGCGAGCTCCGGGCTCGGGTCGGTCACGGCAGCCGTAGGGTACTCTACGCGCGATGGTGACGAACGGGGCCGGGGGGACGAGTGCGGCGGTCCAGAGGCAGGGCGAGCTTCTGCGCACGCTCACGAGGGACGGCGGCGTCGCGATCCGCGCCGTCGAGGCGACGCAGCTCGTCGCCGAGGCGGCCGAACGCCACGAGCTCGGCTCCCTCGCCACCCAGGCCCTCGGTCGCGTGCTGATGGGCGCGATCCTGCTGGGCGCCGGCGGCAAGGACGACGAGACGGTGCAGGTGCGCTTTCGCGGCGACGGACCGCTGGGCACGCTCCTCGCGATCTCCGACGAGAACGCGCGGGTCCGCGGCTACGCGTCGCGCCCGAGGGCGACGCTGCCCCTTCGCGGCGGCCGGATCGACGTCGCCAAGGGCATCGGCCTGGGCGAGCTCTCGGTCGTGCGCCACCGCCACGGCTGGCGAAAGCCGTACACGGGAATCGTGCCGATCGTCTCGGGCGAGGTGGCCGAGGACCTGGCCCTCTACCTGACCGAGAGCGAGCAGACGCCCGCGGCGGTGGGCCTGGGCATCCAGCTCGACGAGGAGGGAGAGGTCACGGCGGCCGGCGGCTACCTGGCCCAGGCGCTGCCGGGCGCCCGCGACGAGACCCTCGCGCGGCTCGAGGCCAACGTGCACGCCCTGCCCTCGCCCTCGACCCTGGTTCACCGGGGCGGCGGAGCCCAGGCCATGGTGGACGGCCTGGCCGAGGGCCTCGGCGGACAGGCGCTCCTCCAACGGGAGGCGTGCTTCCACTGCCACTGCGACGAGGAGCGGGTGATTCGCGCCGTGGCGCTGCTCGGCCGGGAGGAGGCCGAGGCGCTGCGCGTCGCCGGCGAGCCCATCGATGTGCGCTGCGAGTTCTGCGCGGAGCAGTATCGAATCGACCCGGATCGCGTGCGAGCGTTGTTCCCAGATGCGTGAGCCATCGCCATGAGCCGGCCGGTCTCGCTCTTCGTTCCCTGCTACGTCGACCAGCTCGCGCCGGAGGTCGCCATGGCGACGGTGCGCGTGCTGGAACGCGCGGGCTGCGAGGTCCGCTACGACCCGGAGCAGACCTGCTGCGGCCAGCCCTTCCTGAACCAGGGCGAGGCCGGGGCGGCCGCGAGCCTCGCCGAAGCGCACCTCGCCCGTTTCGACACGGCCGACACCGTTGTGTGTCCGTCGGCGAGCTGTGTGGCGACGGTCCGCGGACGCTACCCGGAGCTCGGCGTGGGCGACGACGAGCGCGGGAGGGCCCAGCGCCGGCGCACCTTCGAGCTGGGAGAGTTCCTGGTGGGGGAGCTCGGCACCACGGCCCTCGGCGCGCGCTTCCCCCATCGGGTGGCGGTGCTGGAGAGCTGTCACGGGTTGCGCGAGCTCGGCCTCGGATCGCCCAGCGAGCGGCCCGGTGCGTCCGACCCGGCGCCCATCGACGTCCTGCTTGCCGCCGTCGACGGCCTCACCCGAGCGCCTTCGGCGCGGGACGAGTGCTGCGGCTTCGGCGGGACCTTCGCGGTGAAGTTCCCGGAGGTGTCCGCACGCATGGGGCGAGCCCGGCTACGCGAGTGGTCCGAGGCGGGAGCGGAATTCGTGACGGGCACCGACGTGAGTTGCCTCCTTCATCTGGAGGGCGTGAGGCGCCGGGAGGGCTTCGGGCCGAAGGCGATCCACCTGGCCGAGATCCTCGCCGGGGAGGATCCGGCGTGAACCACCCGGTCGAACGGGGCGCCCGCCGCGCCCTCGGCGGCGATGAAGCGGTGGCGCGCCACGACGCGGCGGTCTTCGACCTGCGCGCGCGTCGCGACGCGGCGGCCGCGGAGGTGCCGGACTGGGAAGCCCTGCGCGAGCGCGCGGCTGCGATCAAGGCGCACACTCTCGACCACCTCGATGTGCTGCTCGAGAGCTTCGAGCGCCAGGCGACCGCCGCCGGCGCCGCGGTCCACTGGGCGGAGGACGCCGCCGCCCTGCAACGGATCGTCGGCGACCTGCTCACCGAGCGCGGCGCGATGCGGGTGGTCAAGAGCAAGTCCATGCTCACCGAGGAATGCGGACTGAACCCGCACCTGGAGGCGCGTGGGATCCAGGTGGTGGACAGCGACCTGGGCGAACGCATCGTGCAGCTCGGCAAGGAGCGGCCCTCCCACATCATCGTGCCGGCGATCCACCGCTCCCGGGAAGAGATCGGCGAGCTGTTCCACCGGCGGATGGGCACGCCGCGGGGCGAGTCGGATCCCGAGCGGCTCACCGGGGCGGCGCGCCGGGACCTGCGCACGCGCTTCCTCGCGGCCCAGGCCGGCATCACCGGTGCGAACTTCGCCGTGGCCGAGACCGGCTCCCTGGTGGTCGTCACGAACGAGGGCAACGCGGACCTCGGCATGAGCCTTCCGCCGCTCCACGTGGCGTGCGTGGGGATCGAGAAGCTCATCCCGCGCATGGACGACCTTTCGGTCTTCCTTCGCCTGCTCGCCCGCAGCGCGACGGGGCAGCCGATCAGCAGCTACACGAGCGTGGTCACGGGGCCGAGGCCGGGGGCCGAGCTACACGTGGTGCTGGTGGACAACGGCCGATCGGCGCTGCTCGCCGACGAGAGCCATCGCCGCAGCCTGGCGTGCATCCGCTGCGGCGCGTGTCTCAACACCTGCCCCGTGTACCGGCGCGCCGGGGGTCACGCCTATCCGGGCCCGATCCCCGGACCGATCGGCGCCGTGCTCGCGCCGGCGATGCGGCCGGGCGACGCCTCGCTCGCCCAGGCCTCGTCGCTATGCGGGAGCTGCACGGCGGTGTGCCCGGTCGGCATCGACCTCCACGACCAGCTGCTCGCCTGGCGGCGGGGTCCCGGCCGGCCACGGGGCCTCGAGGCCCTGGCGACGCGCCTCGCCGCCGGCGTGGTGGCGCGGCCGCGGCTCTTCCGGCTCGTGGGCGGGCTCGCGCGCCGAGCGTGGCCGCTGCTCGGGCGCCGCTTCCCCGGCAACCCGGTCGGCGGCTGGCTTCGCACCCGCGAGCTTCCACCGCATCCGGGGAAGAGCTTCGCCGCGCGCTGGCGCGAAGAGCGGGGCGCCTCGTGAGCGACCGGGACTCCATCCTCGGCCGCGTGCGAGCCGCGGCCGGCCACGCGCTGGCCCATCCCGGCGCCCACCCGGCGCCGGACCTGCCGGGGGGCTTCGAACGCTTCGCGTCCAGGCTACGGGCGGTCGGCGGCGAGGCCCACGGCCCGGTGGCGGCCTGGGCCGTCGGAGAAGAGGCCTCCCGGGTCGCGAGCCTGCGGGCCCAGGGCGGGCGCGTGCTCACCACCGAGGCCGCCTGCGACCGGTTGGGGCCCGGGCCCTGGGTGGTGGCCGCCGCGGGGACCTCGCCGGTCGCCTTCGAGGACGTGGCGGTCGCCATCATCGAGGGCACGGTGGGGGTCGCCGAGAACGGCGCCGTCGCCGTAGAAGGCCGGCATGTCACGCATCGCGCCCTGCCCTTCCTCTGCCGCCACCTGATCCTGCTGCTCCCCACCGCGGCGATCCACCCCGACCAGCACCGCGCCCAGGCCGCGCTCCCCGAAGACGCCTACGACCACCACCACCTCACCTGGATCAGCGGCCCCTCCAAGACCGCCGACATCGAGCAGACGCTCGTCTACGGCGCCCACGGCCCCCTCACCCTCGACCTCATCGCGATCGACTGAGCGCAGCCGGGGGGCCCGTTGCGTTCAGGAGCCCTGGTGCGTCGGGAAGGCGAGGGCGACGCGGAACCCCCCGTCTTCGGCGTTGCTGGCGCGGAGGGCGGCGCCCATCTGCTCGGCGAGGCTCTGGACGAGGGAGAGGCCGATGCCGGTGCCCTGGGCGCGCCGGGTGAGCTCGCTCTCCTCACGGTGGAAGGGCTCGAAGATGCGTTTGTGGCTGGCGGGCGGCACGCCGGGGCCGTGGTCGCGCACGGTCATCACCACCTGCTCGCCTTCGCCGGCGAGGACGAGGCGCACCGTCTTGTCCCGCGCATCTCGCGCGTACTTGAGGGCGTTGTCGACGAGGTTGAAGAGGACCTGGAGGACGGCGTCGCGATCGAAGCGCACCGGTGGGAGGTCCGGCGCGATGTCCACCTCGAGGCCGAAGCCCTGGGACGCTGCATGAGGTGCCAGCACATCCCCGGCCTCTTGCACCACCGGCCCCAGATCGCCGACGATCCAGCTCATCTCCCGGCTGCCGCGCTCGAGCCGGGAGAACTCGAGCACGTTGTCGATCAGGCGCGACAGCCGCTCGGACTCGGCGGTGATCGTGCCGACGTACTCGCGCTGCTTGGCTTCACTCGGCACCATCCCGTCGCGTAGCATCTCGCCGTACATGCGAATGGCCGTGAGCGGTGTCTTCAGCTCGTGCGAGACGGCGGCCACGAAGTTGGCGCGGCGCTCCGAGAAGCCGACGACCACCGTCACCATGCGGTAGAGCGCGAACAGGCCGACGGAGCCCGCCAGCACCAACGCCAGGCTCAGGCCGTAGATGCTCCGGGCGCCCGAGCCGCCGGCCAGCTCCGGCAGTGAGAGGTCCACCGCCAGGGCGTCGAAGGGCTCGGCGAAGCGGTGACGGTAGTGAAACACGCCGCCGCTCGGCGCCGGCGGCTCCCGACCCGGCTCGACGAGGCGACCGCTCACCTCCGTGAGACCCGGGAGGGCGGCGCCGAGCAGGGTCCGCCCGAGGGCCTGGGTATCGAGGATGAGACCCTGGCGGAGCGCCCGGTTTCCGCGCCACACGGTTCGATGCAGGACCAGATGATCCGCGTCCAGCCGCAGCCCCAGCATCGGATCCACGACCAGCGGATCCGGCGCGGCACGGCTCTCCGCCGGATCGTTCTTCCGACCACCGGGCACCGGCGGGCGCGCGGCCAGGCGGCCCTCTGCCTTCGCTTCGTCCCGCCGCAGCGCCCGGGCCGCGGGCTCCGCCGGCGCCGCGGACGCCAGCTCCTCCAACGACTCCGGCGCGTCAGCGCTCGGGCGGGGAGCCACCTCCCGCGCCCGAGACGGCGGGGGCGCCGGCGCGGACGCCGAAGATCCGGCTCCGGTCGCGAACGCCCCGCTCTCCGGGACGTCGCGCGCGTCCGCCAGCATCTCCGGTGACGCGGGCTCGACCTCGATCACCTTCTGGGTGCGCTTCTGGCGGAGGGCGGCGCCGCGGTTCAGCGATTGCAGCGCGTCGTAGGCATCGTCGAAGGACGCGTCCTCTTCCAGCTCGACCTGCAGCTTGCGATCCCGGCCGACGGCGACCGTGGTGCCCGGGGCCTGCTTCGCCGCCGTTCGCGGAGTGGGTGCGGCCGTCGGCCATGCGCGACGGGCCAGCCCGAGCACCCGCTCCGCCGCCGCCTCCGCTGCCGGCGAGGGCGCGGGCCCGCCGGGCCGCGGCAGGAGCGGCGTGTGCACGACCCCCTCCGCGTCGACCTCGAAGTGCCCGATCACGAAGGGCTCGGGCGACGGGTCCGCCAGCGGCGAGCGCAGCAGTACGCCGCCCGTCCCTCCGGCCGGCGACCAGGTGTGACGGTAGTGGCCGACCGGGCGCTCCTCCTCTGCCTGCAGGAAGGCCGAGAGGGTGCGCTCCATCTCGTCGAACACGCGCTCGGCGACGGCGCGGTGGCGCGCCGCCTGCTCGACGGCCACGCCGTCGAGGGCGCGCCGCACCAGCAGGACTCCGGGGACGAGGAGCCCCACCGCGAGCAGCGCGAACACCAGCCGGAGGCGACCCACTAGCCGGCGACCCGGTAGCCTTCGCCGCGCACCGTCTCGATCGCATCCCGCGCGGCGCCGAGCTTCTTGCGCAGCTTCGCGATGTGCATGTCGACGGTCCGCGTCTCGAGCCGCTCCGGACGATCGAAGCCCCACACCTCCTGGAGGAGCATGCGGCGGCTCACGATGCGGCCGCGCTCCCGGGACAGCAAGGCGAGCATCTCGAGCTCCCGCCGCGAGAGCTCCACCTCGCCCTCGCCCGTCCGCGCCACCCGGCGCTCCGGATCCACCTGTACCGCGCCGAGCGTGAAGGGCTCCGCCTGCGGCTCGGCGCCCTTGTCGGCGCGCCGCAGCAGCGCCTCCACCCGCGCCATCAGCTCGGCGATCGAGAAGGGCTTCGTCACGTAGTCGTCGCTTCCGCAGCGAAAGCCGCGCACCACGTCCTCCTCGGCGCCGCGGGCGGTGAGCATCAGGATCGGCAGGTGCGGCAGCTCCCCCCGCAGCTCCTCGCAGACGTCGAAGCCGTTCTTGCCGGGCAGCATGACGTCAAGGATCACCAGGTCGTACTGCCCGGCGAGGCCCTCGCGCAGGCCTTCCTCTCCGGTGTCGGCCCCGGTGGGCTCGAAGCCGTGGAAGGCGAGCACGTCACAGAGCCCGCGCTGGATGGCGGGCTCGTCCTCGACCACGAGGACGCGGGGCCTGGGCTGCGAGTCGGATCGGGTCATGGCGGTGTCCCGGCAAGTGTAGGAAGCGATCGGGTGGCGGACGTAAATCCCACGTAAACCCGGAAGGCCCCGTTTTACCCGGCCTTTTCAGCACCCCGCCGATGCAGGGGGTACTTCTCTCACGAGGCCCGTGAAACGAATCGGCCCGACCCACGAGAGGCTTGAAAGGAGACCCGGATGCCCACGAGACTGATCGACCGGATCGGCGCCCTGCTGCGCGCCGATGCCCACGGCGTGGTGGACGCCCTGGAGGAGCGCGGCCTGCTGCTGCGCCAGGCCCTCCGCGAGGCCGAGCTCGAGCTGCTGCAAAAGCGCGCCCGGGTCGCGGCGCTGACCGAGGAGGAGGCTCGCCTGCAGGACGAGCGCGAGCGCAAGCAGGCCGCCGTCGCCCAGCTCGACGAGGACGTGGCGCTGGCCCTGGCCGGCGACAAGGAGGAGCTCGCCCGCTTCGCGGTGAGGCGGCTGCTACCGGAGCGGCGGGAGCTCGGCGCCCTCGGCGTGCAGATCGAGGAGGTCCAGGCGACCCGGGAAAAGCTCGAGGTGCGCCTCGCGGAGCAGGAGGAGGCCTTCACGGCCCTCCGCACCCGCGCGCGCGCCCAGCTCGCGAAGCCTGTGCGTCCGGACCTGGACGACACCCTTGCCGATGCGGGCGGTCCCGACGTCGCCGACGAGGAGATCGAGCTCGAGCTGCTGCGCCGCCGCGGCACGCTGGCGGGAGGAGCGGCGTGATGGCGTGGCACGGATTCGTGCGGACGATCCTGTTCGGCGGCCTCGCGGCGGCGGGCTGGCCCGCGGCGGCGCTCCTGCTGCGCCCGGTCGCCGACCCGAGCGGCGCCCTGGCGGTGTACCTGCTCGCGGTGGCGTCGGTCTACGTGGCCGGCCTCGGCGCGAGCGCACGCCGCGCCCTGGGCGCTGGCCTGCTCGCCACCTTCCTGAGCGCCCTCGTGCTGGCGCTGGCCCCGGGGCTCGGCGGCGTCCTCGCCGGCGCGGTGGGGGTCCTCGCGGTCGGTCGCGTGCGCCTCTTCCACCGCGGCGGGCTCGCCCGCACCCTCGCCGTCGAAAGCGCGACGCTGACCACCGGCCTGCTGCTCGCGAAGCTCGTCGCCGGGCCGGACCCGGTGCAGGTGGCCCTCGCCCTGTGGGCCTTCTTCCTGCCCCAGAGCCTGTACTTCCTGCTCGGCGGGCTCGCGCGACGCCGCGATCCGGACGAAGGGCTGGATCCGTTCGACCTGGCCTGCCACCGCGCCGAGGCCCTTCTCGAAGCTCAGTAGACGCCGCCGAGCTTGCGGTGATCCCAGCTCACGACCCGCTCGGGCCGCACGCGGATCCCCGTGCGCTTCGGTGCGGTGCCGCGCACGGCAGCGCGCAGCTGGTCGGCGTCGATGTCGCCCTGGACGCTCTTCGCGTTGACCTGCACCAGGATCTCCACCACGTCGTCGGCCTCGGGCACCAGCTCGGCGGTGCCGTAGAGGACGGCGCCGCGGAGCTCCGCGTACTCGGTGCCGTCTTCCACGAGCAGGCTCACCCGCGGATCGCGCTCCAGGTTCCTGATCTTCTGGCTCTTCGTGAAGGTGCTCATCACGATGGCGCCATTGCCCTCCACGGCGAACCACATCGGCATCGGGTGGGGCACACCGTCCTTGCCGATCGAGTTGATGATGATCGTGTGAGCCGAGCCGACGAACTCCCGGAGCTCGTCTTCGGTCATCCGGATCTGGTCACGTCGGGACACGGGGCCTCCTCTAGAGCACGCGCCGCAGGTACTTGCCGGTGTAGCTCTGCTTGCACTTCGAGACTTCCTCCGGCGTGCCCGCCGCCACGATCTCGCCGCCCCCGTCGCCGCCTTCGGGGCCGAGATCGACGACCCAGTCGGCACAGCGGATCACGTCGAGGTTGTGCTCGATCACGAGGACCGTGTTGCCGGCGTCCACGAGCCGGTCGAGCACCTGGAGGAGCTTCTTCAGGTCGTCGAAGTGGAGGCCGGTGGTGGGCTCGTCGAGGATGTAGAGGGTGCGGCCCGTCGCCTTCTTCGAGAGCTCCCGGGCCAGCTTGATGCGCTGGGCCTCGCCGCCGGAGAGGGTCGGCGAGGGCTGACCGAGCTTCACGTAGCCGAGCCCCACCTCGGCCAGGGTCTGGATCCCCGACAGCACCCGGGGCTGGTTGGCGAAGACGTCGAGGGCCTCGTCGATCGAGAGGTCGAGCACCTCGGCGATGTTCAGGCCCTTGAAGCGCACGCGCAGGGTCGCCTCGTTGAAGCGCCTGCCCTGGCACACCTCGCAGGGTACGAAGACGTCGGCCAGGAAGTGCATCTCGATGCGCCGGACGCCGTCGCCCTCGCAGGCCTCACAACGACCGCCCTTCACGTTGAAGGAGAAGCGGCCCGGCTTGTAGCCGTAGGTCCGCGCCTCCTGGGTCTGGGCGAAGACCTTGCGGATCTCGTCGAACACCTTCGTGTAGGTGGCCGGGTTGGAGCGCGGCGTCCTGCCGATCGGCCGCTGGTCGATGTCGATCACCTTGTCGACGTTCTGGACGCCGACGAGCTTCTTGTGGGCGCCAACCACGTCGTTGCTGTCGTAGAGGCGGCGCTTCAGCGCCGGGTAGAGCACGCCGTTGACCAGCGTGCTCTTGCCCGCACCGGACACGCCGGTCACGGCGGTCATCGTCTCCAGGGGGAAGTCTGCGCTCACCGTCTTCAGGTTGTTCGCCGCCGCACCCTCCACCTGGATTCGCTTGCCGGAGCCCTTGCGGCGCCGCGTCGGCGTGGGGATCTCCTCCTTGCCGGAGAGATAGCGGCCCGTCACCGATTTCGTGGAGCGCCGGAGCTGGGCCGGGGTGCCCGAGAAGACGACCTCACCGCCGTGCACGCCGGCGCCGGGGCCGAAATCGAGCACGTGGTCGGCGGCCTCGATGGTCTCCTGGTCGTGCTCGACCACGATCACCGTGTTGCCGATGTCTCGGAGCCGCCCGAGGGTCGCGAGCAGCCGCCCGTTGTCCCGCTGGTGCAGGCCGATGGAGGGCTCGTCCAGGATGTAGAGCACCCCGGTCAGCTCGCTCCCGATCTGGCTGGCGAGACGGATCCGCTGGCTCTCCCCGCCCGAGAGGGAGGGCCCGGGGCGATCGAGGGTGAGGTAGCCGAGGCCCACGTCCATCAGGAATCCGAGCCGGCCGTTGATCTCCTTCAGCACCTCCTCGGCGATCTGCTTCTCGTTGCGCGAGAGATCGAGCCCGTCGACGAAAGCCCGGGTGTCCCGAATCGTGAGTGCGGCCAGCTCGGGGAGACTCGACCCGCCTAGCAACACCGCCCGCGTCTCCGGCCGCAGCCGCTGACCGTCGCAGGTGGAGCACTCGGCCTCGGAGAGGTAGCGCATGTAGTACTTGCGCATGCCCTCGCTCTTGGTCTGCCGGAAGCGCCGGTAGAGCTCGTTCAGCGCGCCCTCGAAGCGGCGCTGGAACTCGATCTTGCCGGAGGCGAACTTCATCGACATGGCGACGCGCCGCTCACCGGTACCGTGGAGCAGGAGCCGCTTGTGCTTGGCCGGCAGCTTGTTCCAAGGCTTGTCGAAGTCGATCTTGTAGGTCTTGGCGAGGTTCGAGAGGATCGAGCCGGTCCAGCTGTCCGAGCCGCGCTCCATCACCTTGGCCCAGGGCTCGATGGCCCCCTCGCGCACGGAGCGGGTCGGGTCCGGCACCACGAGCTCCGGGTCCATCTCCGGTTTCGTGCCGAGCCCGTTGCAGTCGGGGCACATGCCGAGCGGCGAGTTGAAGGAGAAGCTCTGGGGCGAGAGCTCCGGGAAACCGATCTCGCAGCGGTGGCAGAAGAGGTGCTCCGAGTAGAGCCGCTCCTCGCCGCCGACGATGCTGCAGAGAAGCGCGCCGTTGCCCTTCTTGAGAGCCGTCTCGACGGAATCGGTCACCCGCGAGGCGAAGCTCCGGGCCTTCTCCTTCGGCACGGCGAGTCGGTCGACGACCACGTCGATCGTGTGCTTGCGCTTCTTGTCGAGGGTGGGAAGCTCGTCGTCGCGCACCACCTCGCCGTCGATGCGGAAGCGGCCGAAGCCCTCCTTCACCGCTTCCTGGAGCAGCTCCCGGTACTCGCCCTTGCGGTTGTCGACGAGCCGGGCCATCAGCAGGAAGCGCGTGCCCTTCGAGAGCGAGGTGAGGCGACCGGCGATCTCCGCCGCCGAGAGCTGCTCGACCGCCTCGCCGCACTGGTGGCAGTGCTGACGGCCGATGCGCGCAAAGAGCACGCGCAGGTAGTCGTAGATCTCGGTGATGGTGCCGACGGTCGACCGCGGGTTGTTGCTGGCCGCCTTCTGCTCGATCGAGATCGTCGGGGAGAGACCGCGGATGTGGTCGTAGCGCGGCTTCTCCATCTGCCCTAGGAACTGCCGCGCGTAGGCCGAGAGCGATTCCACGTAACGGCGCTGGCCTTCGGCATAGATCGTGTCGAAGGCCAGGCTCGACTTGCCGGAGCCCGACGGCCCCGTGAAGACGACGAGCTGGTGCTTCGGGATCTTCGCGTCGACCCGCTTCAGGTTGTGCTCGGCGGCACCGCGAACGTCGATGAACTCGAGGGACTTGGCCATTGGGGGGTGAGCGCCGGCAGCGAGCGGCGATCCGGGAGTGTCGGAGCTTTGTCCCGGCGGTGCCAGTGCGGAGGCTCCGCCTCTGCTACCTCTGCTGCCATGCCCGACCTGGCCGCCCTGGCGATCCTCGGCTTGGCGGCCGGTCTCCAGGGCTTCCTGGGCTTCGGCTTCGGCATCGCCGCCATGTCCGGGCTCACCCTCTCCCACGACCTGCTGCACGCGGCCGGGGTGGTGAACCTCACGGGCCTGGTCACGACGAGCTGGCAGCTCCTGGCCCTGCGGCGCCACGTCCGGTGGCGGCCGGCGCTGCGCGTCCTGCCGACCCTCCTCGTCGGCATCGTGTTGGGCGTCTTCGCCCTCGGCACCTTCGATCGGGGCCTGATGGTGCGCGCCCTGGGCCTCACGACGATCGGAATCTCGCTCTGGAACCTGTGGCGCCCCCGGCTGCGCGCCACCGAGGCGCCGGCGGTGGATGCGGCCGTGGGGCTCGTGAGCGGCGCGTTGGGGGGCGCCTTCAATACCGGCGGCCCGCCGTTGATCGCCCACTTCTACAGCCGGGCCGACCCGCCGGAGGCGATCCGGGCCACGATCCAGCTGCTGTTCCTGACGATCGGCTCGGTACGGGCGCTGACGGCCACCAGTCAGGGGATGATCGATCGCAGCATCCTGATCGATGCGGCCGTCGCGATCCCTGCGGTCGTGGTGGGCCTGCTGGTGGGCTTCGCCATCGGCCGTCGCGTCGGCGCCCAGCGCTTCCGCACGGCGTCGTGGATCGCCCTGGGCCTGCTGGGGGCCGTGCTGGTCCTGCGGGCTTGAGCCGCTTCGCTACGCTCGGGCCGATTCCGGGGAGGACAAGGATGATGGGGACGTTCACGATCCGCCGGTCGACGCCGGCGTTGGGCCTCGCGCTGGTGCTTCTCGCCGCGCCCACCTGGGCGGGCACGTCGGTGGGGAAGAAGATCCCGTACCACCCGCAGTCCGGCGCTTCGAACAACGTCAAGGAGAGCTGTGCCCTCGACACGAAGATCCCGGAGATCTTCGCGGAGGCCATCCCGGACGTCTCGGTCGGCGGCGGTGGGGCCCGGCTCGAGCTGATGATCCGCGACGTCCACGCCCCGCCGGCCGGCGCCTTCTCGGGCCCGAAGTGGGTGACGATCTACGGGACCCTGAAACGGGGCGGACGGGAGGTGGGCTCGTTCCGCGCCAAACGCAACACGGTCTGGGGCTCCGGCACCTGCGGCATGCTCTACAAGTGCGTGGGCGCCATCGCCGACGACGTGAGCGAGTGGCTGAAGAACCCCACCAAGGACGCGAGGCTCGGCAACGCGAAGTAGGGGTGAGACAAAGGGACGTTCCTTTCTGTCTCACTCCTCGTAGCGGAGATCGGCGCCCCTTCGGGAGTGAGACAGAAAGGAACGTCCCTTTGTCTCACTCTCCAGCACGTGCTCGGTGATTTCGGCTGGGGCAAGCAGGCGCATCGGCGGGCCCCAGAAGCCGGTGCCGCGGCTGACGTAGAGGTGGGAGCCGTTCTCCTCGTAGCAGCCGGCGACCCAGCGCACCGAGAGGCGGACCAGCCAGCGGAAGGGCCAGATCTGCCCGCCGTGGGTGTGCCCCGAGAGCTGCAGGTCCACGTCCCGTCGGCGGGCCTGCCGGAAGGTCGCCGGATCGTGGGCGAGCAGCACCAGCGGCTCCGCCGGATCCCTGCCTTCGAGGGCGCGGGGCAGATCTTCGGAGCTGCCGCGGGCCCAGTCGCCGCGGTGGTCGTCGACGCCGGCGAGCTCGAAGCTCGACGCTTCGCCTTCGATCCGCACGCGCTCGTTGCGAAGCACGCGGATGCCGAGCTCGCGGATGCGGGCCACCCAGGCCTCGTCGCCCGAGTAGATGTCGTGATTCCCGGTCACGAAGAAGACGCCGTGGCGCGCGCGCAGCTCACCGAAGGCTTCCACGTCGTGACGGAGCTTCTCCACGTGGCCGTCCACCAGGTCCCCGGTGATCGCGACGAGGTCCGCGTCCAGGGCGTTGACCCGCTCGACCAGGCGCTCGGCGAAGCCCTCTCCCAGGATCGGACCGATGTGGATGTCGCTGATCTGCACGATGCGCAGGCCGGCCAGGGCTTCGGGCCAACGGGGCAGCCGGTGCACCACCCGGCGCAGCGGCGGCGGACGCAGCCCGAAGAAGAGGCCCAGGGCAGCCAGCAGGCCGGTGCCGGCGGCCAGGGCCGCCGCCTTCGGCCCGGCCTCGAAGCCCGGGGCCCCCAGCCCCGACGCGAGCGCTTGCAGCAGGTCGATCGCGAGCGCCAGGTTCAGGCCGATCCAGAAGCAGCCCATCCAGAGCAGGAAGGGCCAGGAGAGGCGCCGAGTCCACGCGGCCGGGAGCGCCCGCTCGAGGGCCGGCTGGAGGACGGAGCCCGCGCCGAGGAGGCCGATCGCGAGAAGCGCCGCCCCGCGCAGGGGCCCGCCGAGGCCCGTGTCGAGGACGAGCCGCCGCGCCAGGTAGAGATGGGCGACCCCGAGGAGCGAGAGCGCGAGCGTGACCATCACGGTCACGAGCAGCAGGCGGCGGCGTTCCATGGCGCCGCAGTCTCGCAGATCCGCAGCGCCGGCGGCAGCTTGCGCACACTGCCTGCCGGTGCGCGTGCAGCAGTTGCCGATGATTGTGGTCTTCAGTTCTCGTCCGGTCCGCTCGATAACGCGTCCGAACTGCAACGGCATGGGGGGAACCACATGCGCCATCTCGTCCGAAAGCTTCTTGTCACGGCGGCCATCCTGGCCACCTTGTCCGCACCGGCCACGACCTTCGCGGCTTCGCGGATGGGCACGCTGGAGATCGAGAAGACGAACCCGATGTGGGACCTGTTCTTTCTGCGGCCGATGGGATTTGCCGGGCTCGCCGTGAGCGCCGCCTTCTGGGTTCCGGTCCAGGCCGTCTGCATGGTCACCCGGCCCACGGAGTGGAAGCAGCCGATCGACATGATGCTGAAGGAGCCGTACGAATTCGTGTTCGTGGATCCCGTCGGATCCCACTAGCCGGGACTATCGCCCGAGGGGGGCTCCCCGAGGGCTGATTCCAGCGGCCGCTCGCCATCGCGGGCGGCCGCTCTTTGTTTCCGCGCTCACCAGCCGCGAAGGTCGACGGGCCAGCGCTCGAGCACCTGCTCGCCCTCGACCGCGTACAGCCACTCGTGATAGGCGGCGGTGGGATCGACGTGGGCGGGCAGCAGGCGGATCCTCTCTCCGACCCGGACGGGCGCCTCGGGCGCGAAGGTCACGTGCTCGTCGGAGCAGAACCAGACGCGGCCGCCGCCCAGGATCTCGGGATTGCCGTGGTCCATTCCCAGGGCCTTCAGGCCGCAGTCGGCCACGGCGTAGGTGTCGGAAACGGAGAGGACCGTCGCCTCGAGCTGGAGGGCGCAGCGGAAGGGCAGCCCGAGGGCGCGATACGCGGTGTCCATCAGGGCGTAGGAGCCGGCCTGGATCTCCGTCGCCACGCGATTCAGGTCGTAGCTCCCGGTCCCACCCGCGGAGACCACCTCCCCGCCCACGTCCGCGTGGGCGGCTGCCAGGAGCGACATCGCATCGTGGACCCCTTCGGCCTGCTTGTCGCGATCGGCCACAAGCATCAGGTGGCCCTCGTAACCCATCACCCCGCGGACCTGGAGGCCCTGGCCGCGGGCGCGGTCGGCGAGCTCACCGGCGCGCTCCGGCGCGCAACCGCAGCGGGGCAGGCCCACGTTCACGTCGATCAGTACCTCGCCCACACCACCCCGCGCCGCGGCTTCGATGGTCTGGGGGGAGTCCACGGCCACCGTCACCCGCGCGTCGAGGGCGCCGAGCCGGCGAGCATCGAGCACCTCGTTCGCGAGCAGCAGGTCGTCGCCGAGGCCGGCGGCGGCCATGCCCTCCATCTCCCGGATCGTCGCGCAGGTGAATCCGGTGTGACCGTGGGCCGCCTGCCGGCGGGCCAGGGCCGTGCACTTGTGGGCCTTCACGTGGGGACGCAGGCGCGGGCCCGGCAGGGCTTCGCTCATGGTCGCCAGGTTGTGCTCGAGGTCGGCGGCCGCGACCAGCAGCGCCGGTGTGGGAAGTTCCGAGGTCCGCATCAAGCGGAGTGTGACACGGGAACCTCTCTCACGTACGAGCCCGTGAAGCCGGCAGCGCCGATGCCCATGTAGGCCTCATCGCCTGCCTCGATCCACTCCCCGGTGGCAGCGCAGCGCTGGCGCGTGTTCAGCACGACCGGCTGCCAGGCCACCACGTCAGGGAAGGGCGACGCCTCCGGCCGCTCCGGGGCCCGGGACGGCTCGGCAGGACGGGGCGGCTCGCCCGCGCGCCCGGCCTCCTCCCGCGCGGCGTTCCGCTCCCGGGCCTTCTGGGCCAGCCGGTCGACAGTGTCGGCGAATCGCTCGGCCGCTCGCCCCACCTGTTCGCTGGCCTTCTCCATCGTCTCGCGGAAGCGCTCCTCCCGCACCCCGCGGCTCTCCCGGAAGCGGTGGACCCGCTCGCTCGCGCGCTCGGCCTCGCCCAGCACCTCGTCCAGCAGGTCGCCGACATCGTCGGTCACCCGCTCGGCGGCGCTGAAGGCCTCCTCGAGGACGTTGCGGACGAGGTTCGAGACCGGCACCCGCAGATCGTCGGCGATGGCCCGGATGTCCTCCGCCAGCTGCTCGGAGATCCGGGTGTGGAGGATGCGCTCCTTCCGGTCCCGCCCGCGGCCGGGTTCGCGAACGCGTTCCCGCTTGTGAGAATCCCCTTTCTCTCCGGGGCCTTGGCGGCCGCTTCCGTTTTCGCCTCGAGTGCCGTCGGAATTGTGTTCGCTCATGGAGCTCAATCGTATTACGTTGTCACACAATGTCAACTGATCCGCATCACCCCCTGGAAACCGGTAGCCTCCGCGCCATGCCGGCCGCTCTCGAGCTCGACGCCGCCTCCAAGCAGTACGGCCCGCGGACGGCCCTGGCCGAGGTGAGCTTCGAGGTGGAGCCGGGCAGCGCGGTGGGCCTGTTGGGGCCGAACGGGGCGGGCAAGACGACGGCCCTGCGCCTGCTGCTGGGCCTCGCCCGCCCGAGCGGCGGCCAGGTGAGGCTGCGCGGCCTGGCGCCGGGCCAGGCGGAGGCCCGGGCCGGGCTGGGCTACCTCCCGGAACGCCTCGCCCTGCCCGGCCGGATGAGCGTACGCGGCTTCCTCTCGCTCCAGGCGGCCCTCGCCGGGCTGCGCGGCGCCGATCGCGACCAGGACGTGGAAGAGGCCATGCAACGGGTCGGCGTGCCGGATCGCGCGGGCGACCGGCTGGGCGCCCTTTCGAAGGGCCTGCGGCAGCGGGTCGGCTTCGCCCAGGCCTTCCTGGCCCAGCCGGACCTCCTGCTCCTCGACGAGCCCACCTCCGGGCTCGACCCCCTCGGCATCCGCGACGCCCGGGACTGGATCGCCCGGGAGCGCGAGCGCGGCTGCACGGTGCTGGTCAGCTCCCACGTGCTCTCGGAGGTGGAGCAGGTCTGCGACCGGGTGGTCATCCTCCACGAGGGCCGGGTGGTCGGGAGCGGCCCGACCGGGGAGATCGTGCGCCACGGCGAGACCCTGGAAGACGCCTTCGTGCGGCTCGTGCGGGGTGAGGGCCCGTGAAGGAGCTGCACGCCTTGCACGGGCTCGGCGCGCTCACCCTCGAAGCGGTGCGCGATGCGATCCGCCGCCGCGTCGTCGCCGCCGTCGCGGTCCTCTCGGTGCTCTCGCTGATGGTCGTCGACAGCTGCTCCGGCTGCTCGAGCGGCACCGTGACGGCGAACGGTCAGGTTCAGGAGATGATCGAGATCGCCGGCTACGGTGCGTCCGCCACCTTCGTCGTCCTCGGACTGTGGGTGATCACCTTGGCGGGCGTGCTCGCGGCGGACCACCTGACCCAGACCTTGGAGGACGGCACGGCGCTGCTCTCGCTCACCCGTCCCGTGCGCCGGGAGGTCTTCGCCTTCTCCCGCCTGTGTGGAACGCTGGGCATCGTGGCGCTCACCGGCCTGATCTTGCTAGGCGGGACCGCCTTTCTCTTCGCGACCCGCAACGATCTCCCGCTCGGCCCCGCGGCCGTCGCCGGTGCGGCTTGCGGCCTCGGGGCAATCGCGGTCGCGAGCCTGGCGATGACGGCCTCGCTCTACCTGCCCCGCCTCGCCACCTGGCTGGGCGTGGTCGGCGCCGTGGGCGTGATCGCCATCGCCGGGGGCCTGGGGCTGACGCCGCTCGAGCACGAAGGCTGGCTCGCCTGGGTCGGGGACTACGGCCCTCCGCTCCTCCACGCAATGGCGGCGCCCCTCGCCGCCTGGATGGAGGAGGTGACCCTTCCCTACGGCCCCTTCGATCTCTGGCCGCGGCTCCTGTTCTGGGACGCGGTGGGCCTCGCCGCCCTCGCCGTGGCCTTCCGGCGCCGCGAGATCGCCACCTGACGCGCCTCGGAGGTTCCATGACCCGACTCGTCCTCTATGTCGCCATCCTCGGCCTCTTCGCCTGCGGCGGACCGATCGGCCCGTTCTCCGGCGGACGGCTCTCCGGTGATGCGGGCCCGCTGGAGATCGCCGACTGGGGCTTCGCGAAGGACCACGAGAATGCCCAGCTCGAGGTGCATCCCGCCGATCCACACTCGGTGAACACCTGGTGCGTCGGCCTGGGCCCGAGCCTCTACGTGCCCACCTCCATGATCCTCGGCCCGGCAAACCCGGAGGAGCGCGAGTGGGTCGGCCACGTGACGAAGGACCCGGACGTGCGCATTCGCATTGGAGGCGTCGTCTATGCGCGCACCGCCGTGCGCGTCACCGACCCAGCCGAGTACGAAGCGGCGCTGCGCGCACTGGAAGCGAAGTACGACGAGGATCCGGCGGACCGGGAGCCGGAACGCGTGATCTGGATCTTCCGACTGGATCCGCGCGCGGGCTAGCCTCGAAGTCAGGCCGGTGCGTCGAGGTACGACTCGGCGAGCCACTCCCGGATCTCGTCGTCGAAGTCCTCGGCTCGCTCGAGCCGTACGAAGTGCACGGTTCGGTTCGCAGACATGCGAACCGTGCGTCGGACCCGCGGGTGCTTCATGCAGCGGCCGAGCTTGAACGAGAGCTCGACCGAGTCCTTCCGCGGTCGGAGCTCGCAGAACGTGCCGGACCGCTTGACGAGAATGCCGATCTCGACCGGCTCGATCACGAGCGGTCCGAGCTTCTTCAGGAAGCCCACGGCAGCCCGGTAGGTGCCTCGGCGCTCCTTCGGCTGCGCCGCGAGGAACGACTGCAGGGTCATGCCCGGCTCGCAGTGGTGGCCCTGCCCACGACGACCGAACGGCCGCCCGCAGTCCGGACAGGTCCACTTCATCGAGGGAAGCCATCGAAGCTTCCACCTCTCCGTCCGGACGAGCTAGAGCGCCGCGCGGATCCGATGGGCGATCGCCTCGAGCTCGCCGGGGTCCGCCTTGCGGCGGCCGTGGAGGGCAATCGGGTCGCCCTGGTTCCTCGGGATCAGGTGCATGTGGTAGTGGAAGACGGTCTGCCCGGCGGCGGCGCCGTTCAGCTGGTGGATGCCGATGCCGTCGGGGGCGAGGGCGGCCTTCAGCGCGTGGGCCAGCTTGCGCGCGTTGGCCATCACCGCCAGCAGGGACTCCTCGTCGGCTTCGAGAAGGTCCTGGGCGTGCCGCTTCGGAATGACCAGGACGTGGCCCTCCCCGACGGGGAAGAGGTCCATGAAGCTGAGCGTCAGCTCGTCCTCGTGGACGCGGTGGCAGGAAGCCTCGCCGGCGACGATCGCGCAGAAGATGCAGTCGGCCGCCATCTCGCTCCCTACACGTAGGTCAGCCAGTCCGTGTACTTCGGGTTGCGGCCGGCGACCACGTCGAAGAACGCGTCCTGCAGCATCTTCGCCACCGGCCCGCGCCTTCCTTCGCCGACGGTGCGGTGGTCGATCTCGCGGATGGGGGTCACCTCGGCGGCGGTGCCGGTGAGGAAGACCTCGTCGGCGACGTAGAGCTCGTCGCGGGTGATCGATCCCTCCACCACCGTGAGCCCCTCGTCCCTCGCCAGACGGATCACGGAGTCGCGGGTAATGCCCTCGAGGATGGTCTGGAGAGGCGGCGTGCGTAGCACCCCGCCGCGCACCATGAACAGGTTCTCCCCGCTGGCTTCGGAGACGAGTCCGTGGGTATCGAGCAGGATCGCCTCGTCGTAGCCGTCGAGGAGCGCCTCGCGCTTGGCGAGGATCGAGTTGACGTAGTCGCCGCAGGTCTTGCCCTTGGTCATCTTGGCGTTCACGAAGTGGCGGCTGAAGGAGGAGACCTTGGCGCGGATGCCGCGCTCCATGCCGTCCTCGCCCAGGTAGGCACCCCAGGGCCAGACGATCACCGCGACCCGGACCGGGTTGTCGGCCGGGTTCAGGCCCATCGCCCCCTCCCCGATGAAGACGAGCGGCCGGATGTAGCCCTCGGGAAGCTGGTTCAGGCGCAGGCACTCGAGGATCGCCTCGGTGACCGTCGCCTCCTCGAAGGGCACGTCCATCAGGTTGATGTGGGCCGACTCGTAGAGCCGGCGGACGTGCTCGGGCAGGCGGAACACCGCGGAGCGTTCGTCATCGGTCCGGTAACAACGGATGCCCTCGAACACACCGAGGCCGTAGTGCAGCGTGTGGGTCAGGATGTGGACGCGGGCGTCGTCCCAGTCCACCATCTGGCCGTCGAGCCAGATCTTCTCGCCGCGGATGCCGGTCATGCTCCCTCCGCTGAACCGAAGGAGGGGATGCTAGCCCCGCTTGAGGATCCTTCCCAGCACCCCCCTGGAGCGCTGCTTCCGGAGCGCGATCAGGCGCAGCTCCTGGAGGGCCTCGCTGCACTCCGGGTCGAGCTCGACGGCGCGAGTGAACATCCGCTCGGCGGTATCCACCTTGTCTTCCACCTTACACAGGCGTCCGAGGATGAGGAAGGGCGCGGCGCGCTGGGGCGCGAGCTTCTTGGAGAGGAGCGCGCGCTTCTTGGCACGCCGCCGGGCCGCATCGTCCTCGGGCGCGGACAGGTACTCGGCCCATCCATAGTAGGCGTGGTACTCGCCCTCTTCAGGATAGGACTCGACTGCCTCCGCGAAGTGCTTCATGGCATCGCCGAAGCGGCGCCCCTTCAGGGCGCGCTGCCCCTGCTGGAAGGCGCGCTCGGCGCGCAGGGCCTTGTGCCCTTCGTCCAGCTCGCGCTCTTCCTCGCGGCGCCGGGCGGTGCGCGCGCGGGCCTCGGCGGTGGCGATGGCCTGGTAGGCGCGGCTCACCTTGTCGAAGACCTCTTCCGCGAGTCCGCGCACCGCGTCTCCCTCAGCGGAGAAGCGGTCCGGGTGCGTGCGCCGGGCGAGGTCGGCGAACACGCTGCGGATCTCGGCGTCGCCAGCATTGCGGGCGAGGCCGAACATCTTGAACTCGTCACGCCCCTCGAAGCGGGCTGCCAGCTCCGAGAGCTCCTTGCGGACGCGCTGGGCCTGGCGGCCCTCGGCCCGATCGTCCACGACGCGCACCCGTTCCTTCGCGACGCGTCCAGCGCGGGGAATCGAGCGCAGCGAGCGGGCCCGGGGCGACGCCGGCTCGAGCTCGACGAGCCCGACGGTGATCAGACCGAAGAGGATTCGCCGCTGGGCTTGGTCGGCCTCGCACAGCTCAGCGAGGCTCTGGCTGCCGTCGAGGTCCTCGAGGACCCGCTGCGCCTCGGGCGCGTCGATGTCCTGATAGGCGTGGAAGGGGACCGAGCTCGGTACCACGTGGAGCTGGCTGCGCTCGCGCAGGAACGCGTCGATCAGCTCGAGGTTGGCGTGCTCCCGAACGCCTTGGAGGATGAGCGAGGCCGGTGAGCGCTTCAGGCCGACGGCTTCGCCCTTCAAGGAGGCTCCCTGCTGGAAGCGGAAGCTCCCCTCGCTCCACGAGAACACTTCGAGCAGACGCCCTTCGGCCTGCCGGTTCAGCGCATGGGCCAGGTCCGCGTCGTCCAGCATGTACATGGCCTTCAGGATCTGTCCCTGCAGCCCCTCACCACGCTTCACGCGCCGAACCGATTCGTGCAGCGTGTCCCAGGTGATGGTGCCGCTGGCGACCAGGAGGTGGCCGAGGGTCTCCTTTACCATGTTGGAGCGCACGGAGACCGGCTGTCCCCCCTCCAGCTGCACGAGCTTCTTCTTCGATCCCTGCTGCAGCCGCAACACGCCGCTGGCCCGCATGCCGTGGAGGTGGTGCAGGAGCGACGGGAACGGCAGCTCGGAGAAGGTGCCCGAGAGATCCATCGGCCGGGCCTCGCCCGCCGAGGCTTCGCCCGGCATCAGCCTCCCGACGACGCCGAGAAGGGTCTTGAGCGGGACCGGCTTGGTCAGCACCACGTCGGCGTCGAGGGCTCGTGCCCGCGCCTCGTAGTCCGGCGTGAAGCGGCAGCCGGAGAGCATCACCACCGGGAGGCGCTGGGTGCTGTCCCGGCGGATCTCCTCCAGGACGGCGAAGCCGTCCTTGCGCGGCAGCATCACGTCGAGAGTCACGAGGGACGGGCGCAGGCTGCGAAGACGCTCGAGCGCGGTCTCACCGTCGCCTGCGGTCTCCACGCGATAGCCCTGCTCTCGAAACGCTCGAGCGAGGATGCGCTGGAAGTTGGCGTCGTCGTCGACACAGAGAATGGTCGCGGTCACCGGGGGAGCCTCCGGTCCTGCCTATCGTCCGATGGCCGCGTGGAGCTGAGGGGAGATCGCCCCGGCGCTTCAAGAATCGGCAGGCGATGCGCAGGCCTCGCGCAGCAGGCCGGCAAGAGACGCCATGTAGGGCGCCCGGGCGATCCCGTGCTCGGTGACGATCGCGCTGACCAGGCTCGCCGGGGTCACGTCGAAGGCGGGATGGCGCACGGCCACGCCCTCCGGCACGACCGGCCGGGCGCCGAAATCGGCCACCTCCTCCCGCCCGCGCTCCTCGATCGGGATGCCGTCGCCATCCGGTGTGTCGAGGTCCACGGTCGAGCAGGGCGCGGCCACGTAGAAGGGCAGGTCGTGGGCACGGGCCAGGAGCGCCAGGCCGTAGGTACCGATCTTGTTGGCGACGTCGCCGTTGGCCGCGACCCGGTCGGCCCCCACGACCACCAGGTCCACCTCGCCTCGCGCCATGAAGTGGGCCGCCATGTTGTCGGTGATGACGGAGACATCGATGCCGTCGCGGTGGAGCTCCCAGGCCGTGAGCCTGGCGCCCTGGAGGAAGGGCCGGGTCTCGTCGGCGAGCACGCTGACCCGCCGCCCCGCCTCCGCGGCGGCCCGCACCACGCCGAGCGCCGTGCCGTAGCCCCCGGTCGCCAGGGCGCCGGCGTTGCAGTGGGTGAGGATTCGCGCCCCGTCCGGAACCAGGGGCGCACCAGCGGCGCCGAGGCGGCGACACACCGCCACGTCCTCGCACAGCAGGGCCCTCGCCTCGGCGAGGAACCCATCGCGCAGGGCGGCGACCTCGGCTCCGCCCGCCGCCTCCTCCGCGAGCCACGCCTGCATCCGACCGACCGCCCAGGCGAGGTTCACGGCTGTGGGCCGCGTTCGCAGCAGCCGATCCGCCGCGCCGCCGACATCGGCGACCAGCTCTTCGGGCGTCTTGGCCGTACTCGTGCGCGCGGCCAGGGCGAGGCCGAGGGCCGCCGTGCAGCCGATGGCCGGAGCCCCGCGCACCGCCAGCCCCTCGATGGCGTGAGCCACGGCTTCGACGTCGCGAAGGTGCAGGTAGACCTCCCGCTCGGGAAGCACGCGCTGGTCGATCAGCGCGACCGCGTCGTCTTCCCAGCCGACCGTGAACCAGTCGCTCACGGTGCCCCCTGCCCCTCCGGCTCGGCAGGCGGCGGCTCGCCGGTCAGGATCGAGTCGAGGATGTCGAGCACGTCCTTGCCGGATCCCTCGCCGAGCCGCTCGTCGATCTTGCGCTCCCACTTCTCGCGGCGCCGGTCGTCGGCCACGTAGGCCGCGCCGAACGCCAGGGCGGCTTCCTGGGTGATCGTCACGTTCGGGTCGTCCACGGTTCCCTTCACGGCGGCGAGGGGGATGACCCGGCGGCGGGGCTCCCGCGGCGCCTCGCCTTCGCCCGCGAGCTCCTGGTCGAGCTCCTCGAAGAGGGTGAGCGTCCCCCGCAGATCGAGCTCGCGCCCGACGAGCCCGACGCTCCCTCGCAGGTCGACCCGGTAGTCGCGGTATTGGAGCCGCAGGTCGCGGGTGCCGGCGACGCCGTCCTTCACGGCAAGGGTTCCGCCGAGCCGCTCGAAGCGATCGGCGTAGTACTTCTCGGCCTTCTCGCCGGCCGCCAGCCGTGCGGCGGCGACCACGGCGCCGCCTTCCTTGCGCAGGCCGTCGACGGTCTGCTCGAGGAGCGAGACGCCGCGCAGCCGGCCCGGGGCCACGTCGAAGCGCAGCTTGCCGGTGACGCGCTGGAGCAGATCGCCCTCCCCGGTGAGCGGGCCGGCCCACTCGCTGCGCAGACGCAGGGGGCCGGACAGGGCGTCCTCCTTGCCGGACAGGGCGGTCAGCAGCACCTGGCTGTCGGCCTCGTCGGCGTCGAGGCGCACCGCCATGCGCGGCGTCCCGGCCAGCTCCTGAATCTGGAGATCGAGCTGGAACGGCTGCTCGGCGACCCGCAGGTCGAGATCCTCGCCCACGATCGCGTCTCCGGTCCCCCTCAGGCGCCCGTTCAGGGTGAGGAGCTGGCCCTCTTCCAGGGGATACTCGAAGCCCGCTACGAGGAAGCTGCCCCGCACGGAGAGCGGGCCCATCCCGAGAGCCAGGTCCTCGAGCTGCACGGTGCCGGGAAGCGGCTCGTCGCCCAGGGCCGGGATCATCGTCTCCCAGCCGGCGATGCCGAAGGCCGGTGCGGTGAGCCGGATCTCGGTGCGGCTGCCGAGGCTCACCTCGCCGGTGGCACGGAGGTTGTGGAGCTGCACCTCGAGGCCTTCGAGGGTTCGCGCGTCGCCTTCCTGGATCAGGCGGCCCGCGAGCCGACCCTGCACGCCGGCGGGCTTGACGAAGACGTCTTCCACGGCGAGCTGGGCCGCATCGAGATCGAGGACGACCGGCCCGGCGAGCCGATCCACCGGACCAGCCAGCTCCGCCGTGAGCGGCACCTGGCCGCTCACGACCACGTCGCCGAACTCCAGCTCGGCGTCGTGGAGCTTCAGCTTGGCCTCGAGGGTCTCGAACACCTCGCGCTGCATGGCCGCCGTGAGGTCCAGCTCGAGGCGACCGGCGAAGTCGTCGTCGCCGATCCACGGCTCGAGGGTGGCGAGGGAGAGGTCCGCGAGCTGAAGACTCAGGTCGAGGTCGCCGCCGGCAGCCCGTCGGCCGCGCGCCGTGAGACGGCCCGTATCCGCCAGCCGGGCCGCCACGTCGAAGTCCGCCGACTCGGTGAGCGCGGCCCCCTGCACGGTGGCGTCCACCTGCTCGAAGCGCAGCGTCGCGGGCGGGTCCAGGGTGCGATCTTCGAGGGTGATCGCTGCGCCGTCGATGCGGATGCCGCGGAGCTGGACGGTGAAGCCGTCGTCCCGGGAGCCCTCCTCGGGCAGCGCGTCCTCCGGGCGCGGCTCCTCCGGCTCCTCTTCCGGGGGCGAGAATGGCAGCGCGAAGCCGTCCTCGGTTCGCAGCACCGTGAGCGCGGGCCCGACCACGTCCACGCGCTCGACCACGAGGGTTCGCGCGAGGAGCGGCAGCCACGCGATGCGCAGGCCGATGCGCTCAGCGGAGAGCGGAGCCTCGCCTTCGGCGCCGGCGAGCACCGGCGCGCGCATCTCGAGGCGCGGCGGGAGCAGCGCGACGCCGATGCCCTCGTAGGAGAGCTCCCGACCCGTCGCGGCGCGGGCCTCCTCGACGATGCGGGCCCGGACCTCCGGGCGCTCCGCAATGCGCGGGAGCAGGAACGCGAACGCTCCGACCGCAGCCAACGCCAACACGACCGCCAGCCCCAGGAGGATTCGAAGCAGCCGCACTACAGCGCCTCGAGCTTGGCGATCAGGATGTTGCGCACCTGGGCCGCGTCGGCCTTGCCTTGACTCTGCTTCATCACCTGCCCCATCAGGAAGTTCACGGCCTTCTTGTCGCCTTCCTTGTAGGAGGCGACCGCCTTCGGCTGGGCGGCGAGCACCTCATCAGCCATGGCCTCGAGGGCGCCGCTGTCGGAGACCGCCTCGAGACCGCGCTCCTGCATCAGCGCCTCGGGCTCACCGCCGCTCTCGAGCAGCTCGGGAAGCAGGTCCCGGGCGCTCTTCGCGGTGAGGCGTCCCTCGTCCACGAGGCGGAGCAGGGCTGCGAAGCCGGTGGCCTCGAGCGCGGCGTCCGAGAGCTCCCGTTCGTGCTCGTTCAGCCAGGCCAACACGTCCCGGGTGAGCCAGTTCGCGGCCCCTTTGGGCTCCGCGCCGGCGGCGACGGCAGCCTCGAAGAAGTCCGCGAGGGCCCCGGCGACGACGAGCTTGGCCGCGTCGTCGGCGGCCAGGCCGAGCTCCTCGTGGAAGCGCCGGCGACGGGCGTCCGGCAGCTCGGGGAGCGCGGCGCGGATCGCCTCGATGCGCTCTACCGCCACGACCAGGGGGATCAGGTCGGGATCCGGGAAGTAGCGGTAGTCGTCCGCGTTCTCCTTCACCCGCATCACGAACAGCCGGTCCGCCTCGGCGTCGTAGCCGACGGTGGCTTGCTCCACCTCCCCTCCGGCGTCGAGCAGCTCCGCCTGGTAGTCGACCTCGCGCTCGATGGCGGCCTCGACGAAGCGGAACGAGTTCACGTTCTTGATCTCGCGGCGAGTGCCCAGCTCGGCGGCGCCAGGCCTGCGGAGGGACACGTTCACGTCGCACTTGAACTGCCCCTTCTCCATGTCCGCGTCGGAGGCGCCGACGGCGCGCAGGATCGCGTGGAGCTTCCTCAGGTAGGCGGCGGCTTCCGGGCCCGAGCGCATGTCCGGCTCGGACACCACCTCGACGAGCGGAACGCCCGCCCGGTTGAGGTCGACATGGGTCTCGGTGGGGCTGTCGTCGTGGATCGACTTGCCCGCATCCTCCTCCATGTGGATACGCGTGATGCCGACGCGCTTCGCTCCGTCTTCGGGCTCGATCTCGAGCCAGCCTTCGGTGCACAGCGGATGCTCGAACTGGGAGATCTGGTAGCCCTTCGGCAGGTCCGGGTAGAAGTAGTTCTTGCGCGCGAAGACCGAGCTGGCCTGGATCGTGCAGTGGGTGGCGAGGCCGGCACGGATCGCCAGCTCGACCGCCTCACCGTTCAGCACCGGCAGCGCCCCCGGCAGCGCCAGACACACCGGCGTGGTGTGGTGGTTGGGCTCGTCCCCATAGGATACGGCGGCGGTGGAGAAGAGCTTGCTGCGGGTGCGGAGCTGGACGTGCACCTCGATGCCGATCACGACCTCGTAGTCGGGATGGGTGCTCACGGGAAGCCCTCCGGGCGCGCCAGATGGTAGTCGGTGAGGCGCTGGTAGGCGTCGGCCACCCGGAGCACGGTGGCATCCTCCAGGGGCCGCCCGAGCACCTGGAGCCCCACCGGGAGCCCACCGGCCTGGCCGCACGGGAGAGAGACGCCGGGCAGCCCCGCCAGGTTCGCGGAGACCGTGTCCACGTCGGAGAGGTACATGGTGAGGGGGTCTGCGGTCTTCTCACCGAGCCGGAAGGCGGTCTCGGGGGTGGTCGGGGTGAGCAGCACGTCGCAGCGGGCGAAGGCGGCGTCGAAGTCGCGGCGCAGCAGGGTGCGGACCTTCTGGGCCTTGCGGTAGTAGGCGTCGTAGTAGCCTGCCGAGAGCACGTAGGTGCCGAGCAGGATGCGCCGCTTCACCTCGGCGCCGAAGCCCTCGGAGCGGCTGCGCTCGTAGAGCTCCGTCAGCCCGGAGACGCCGGCCGCCCGCCGTCCGTAGCGCACCCCGTCGAAGCGGGAGAGGTTGCTCGACGCCTCCGCCGTCGCGATCAGGTAGTAGGCGGCGATGGCGTAGCGGGTGTGGGGAAGATCGACCTCGACGAGCTTCGCCCCCTCCGCCTCCAGCACCGACGCTGCCGCGCGGACCTGCTCGAGAACTGCCGGGTCAGCGCCTTCGCCGGCGAAGTACTCGCGCGGGAGACCGATCACCAGCCCCGAGATCTCGCCGGTCAGCGCGTCCGCGCAGGAGAGGGGCGGCTCCGGCAGGGACGTGGAGTCGTTCTCGTCGTGGCCGCTGATCGCGTCGAGGAGCAGCGCGCAATCCGCCGCGCTGCGGCCGAAGGGACCGATCTGGTCGAGGGAAGAGGCGAAGGCCACGAGCCCGTAGCGAGAGACGCGACCGTAGGTGGGCTTCATCCCCACCACGCCGCAGAACGCCGCCGGCTGGCGGATCGAGCCGCCGGTATCGCTCCCCAGGGCGAGGGGCACGATGCCGGCGGCGACGGCGGCCGCGGAGCCGCCGGAGGAGCCGCCGGGGGAGCGCTCCGGGTCCCACGGGTTGCGAGCCGGTCCGTGTGCCGAGTTCTCGGTGGACGAGCCCATCGCGAACTCGTCCATGTTGGTGCGACCGACGATCACGACGCCAGCCTCGCGCAGCCTCGCCGTGACCGTGGCGTCGAAGGGCGACACGTAGCCCTCGAGGATGCGCGAGGCGCAGCCGGCCGGCTCGGCCCGCTGCACGATGTTGTCCTTCAGCACCAGGGGGATTCCGTCGAGAGGCGAACGGGTGGCGCCGGATGCCCTTCGGGCGTCCGCGGCGTCCGCCTCCTGGAGCGCGGCTTCGGCGCGCAAGCCGACGAAGGCGCCGAGCTGTTCTCCCGCCTCCCCCGCGCGCGCCAGCGCGCGCTCGGTCTGTTCGCGACACGTGGTTTCGCCCGCGTCGAGCGCAGCGCGAAGCGCGGCGACGGAGCCGGGCGACGCCTCCATGCTCAGCCCTCCGCCTCGCCGTCGAGCACCTTGGGAACGGAGAAGGCCGTGCCTTCGGCCGCCGGCGCATTGGCGACGGCCTCTTCGGGCGCGAGCTCGCCGCCGGGAACGTCTTCCCGTACCGGCGTCGCGAGGGGAATGACGTGGGCGGTCGGCTCCACGGCCTCCGTGTCCACCTCCGACAAGAGGTCGACGTAGTCGAGGATCCGCTCGAGCTCGGCGGTCACGGCGACGAGCTCGGCGCCGTCGAGGCGAAGCCTGGCCAGGGCCGCCATCCGGCGGGCGTCTTCCGGGGCGATCCGGGACATGAGGCGGATTCTAACGATCTGCGGGTGGCCCGCAGATGAAGGATGGGAGCGGCTCGCAGCGTCCTTCCGGCGAATCCTGTACCGTGCTGCGATCTTGAGCGACACCGAAACGAACGCCAATCTCTTCGAAGCGCTTCCGGAGGACATCCGTCGGGGCATCGCCGACCTGGGCTGGAAGGAGCCGATGCCGGTGCAGTCCCAGTCGATCCCCGTGATGCGTCGCGGCGGCGACCTGATCGTCCAGGCGCGTACCGGCAGCGGGAAGACCGGCGCCTTCGGCATCCCGATCGCTGCCGAGGTCGACCCGGAGCGGGCCGCGCCCCAGGCCCTGGTGCTGGCGCCCACCCGGGAGCTCGCCAACCAGATCAGCAAGGAGGTGACGGCGCTGGGGGAGCACCGCGGCCTGCGCTGCCTGCCCGTCTACGGCGGCACGGCCTACGGCCCCCAGGTGGACGCGCTGCGCGAGGGCGTCCACGTGATCGTCGGCACACCCGGGCGCATCCTCGACCATCTGGGCGCGGGGCGCATGTCCTTCGACGAGGTCAAGATCGTCGTCTTCGACGAGGCCGACGAGCTCCTGTCCCTGGGCTTCTGGCCCGACATGAAGGAGATCCGCGGCTACCTGCCGAAGGAGCGCCAATCCTGCCTCTTCTCGGCGACCATGCCGGAGAAGGTGCTGGCCCTCTCCCGCGCCTTCCTGAACGAGCCGGAGTTCATCTCCCTCGTCGAGGGCCACAGCTCGCCGACGGAGATCGACCACTACTTCTACCTGACCACCGCCCAGGAGAAGGAGGCGAACCTGCGGCGCATCCTCGAGTACGAGGATCCCGAGAGCGCGATCATCTTCTGCAACACCAAGGACGACGTGCGCTTCGTCACTTCCTTCCTGCAGCGCCACGGCTTCGACGCCGACCAGATCTCGGGCGACCTCACCCAAACCGCCCGAGAGAAGGCCATGGCCCGGATCAAGGCGGGCGAGCTGCGCTTCCTCGTCGCCACGGACGTGGCCGCTCGCGGCATCGACATCAGCGACCTCTCCCACGTCATCAGCTACGCGGCACCAGAATCGGCCGAGGTCTACGTGCACCGCACCGGCCGCACGGGACGGGCCGGAAAGGCCGGAACCGCGCTCTCCCTGATCTCGGGCCTCGACGTGGGCAGCTTCCGCAACCTGCAGAAGGTGAACCGCATCGAGATCCAGGAGCGAGCCCTCCCCACCGAGGAGGACCTGCTCGAGCGCATCCGGGAGCGCCTCGCCAACAAGGTGGAGCACGAGATCCGCCACCTCTCGGTGCGCGACCGGGAGTTCCGCATCGACCGGCTGGTGCCGCTCGTGAAGAGCATGACCGGCTCCGAGGAAGGCCTGCGCGAGCTCGCCGCCATCTGCTCCTCCTACCTGCAGGAGCACAAGCCGGAGACGACCGTCGACGAGGAAGGGCCGGACGACGAGCGCGGCGGCACCGATACCGAGGACGCCGAGGAGCCGCGGGAGGCTCCCCGCGGACGGCGGCGCAGCGGAGGCGGGGGCGGGAGCGGCCGCGGCCGGCGCGGCGGCGGTCGGCGCGGTGGGGGTGGCGGCCGCCGGCGCTGACCCCCGCTGGTCGGGCGCAGAAGCCGTCCGGAGCTAGAGGTCGATCCAGGCGGGTGCCCGCCCGCTGCCGCAGATCGCCAGGGACGGTCGTCCCGCCTGCGAGAGCACCCGAAGGCCACCGGCCACGCCCCCGAGGTCGAGGATCCGTCCCAACGCGGCGCCATCGCGCCGGGGCTCCGTGGCCGCAGCCTTCGCCAGGCGCAGGGCGCGCTCCCCGTTCTGGGGAGCGATCAGGAGACCGCCGTCCGGCAGGACGACGCGCCGCTCGGCGCCGACCACGTGGATGGCCGCGAGCTCGCCGCCGGCGTCGGCCAGCACGATCGTCGTCGGGCCGCCGGCCGGCCGCCGCTCGCACCACTCGAGGGCCGGGGCCACCGAGTCGAAGCGCTGGAGGCAATCCTGGGCCAGCAGCGGGGCAGGAGCCGAGCAGGCGCGCGGCCCCTCGAGGCCGGGCACCGCGGCGGTCCAGCTCGCGGAGACGACCAGGCCGTGCTCGTTCACGCCGATCAGCGCGGGCACGATGCCGGGCAACGCGATCTCGATGGAGCGGAAGTCGCCTTCACCGGGTGCGCTGCGCCGCAGGAGAAGGTCGGCAGGCGGACGATCGATCGCGCGCAGCACGCTCCCGGGGGCGCCTGCAGCAGCGACCGTGGCGCCGCTCTCGGCCTCGGCGTGACGTCCCAGCAGAGCCCACAGTGCGCGTTGGCTCACGTGGGCGCCGCGGGCCAGGCCGATCGTGCGCTCGAAGAGGTGCGGGTAGTAGCGACGCAGGTCGCGGCCGAGGCGCACCTCGAGCTCGTGGGGATCGGGCACGAGGCGATCCAGCCAGCCGGGCCGGGGCAGGCCGCGGAGGGCTGTCGCCACTCCGTGGCGCGCGAACGCACCCTGGTCGTACCCGAGGTCGCGGGGTGCGCCCTCGCAGGAGACCGCCGGCGGTCGCACTAGGATGCCTCGCGCTTGGCGCCTTCCGGGAGCACTTCGTTCAGCGCGCCCGTGCGGTAGCCCTCGAGGTCGAGGGACACGAAGCGGAAGCCCAGGGGCTTGAGCTGCTCGACGATCGCGCGGGCCATCTTCAGGTCGAGGGCACGCGGCAGCTCCGCTGGGGCGATCTCGACCCGCGCCACCAGCCCGTGGTGCCGCAGCCGGAGCTGGCGGAAGCCGAGACCACGCAGGCGCTCCTCGCCCTCTTCCACCTGCCGGAGGCGCTCGGGCGTGACCTTGGTTCCGTAGGGCAGCCGGGAGGCCAGGCACGCCGAGGCCGGCAGATCGGCGGTGGGCAGTCCCGCCTCCCGGGAGAGCTCCCGGATCTCCTGCTTCGAGAGCCCGACGTCGAGGAAGGGCGAGAGCACGCCGTGCTCGTCCGCCGCCCGGTGGCCCGGCCTGAAGTCGCCCTGGTCGTCGGTGTTCACGCCGTAGGCGACGGCCGCATAGCCTTCGCTGTCGCGCAGGCGACCGAGCACGTCGAAGAGCTCGGTCTTGCAGAAATAGCAACGATCCGGTCGGTTGGCGCGGTAGTCCTCGCTCTCCATCTCGTGGGTGTCGACGTAGCGGTGGGGGATCTCGAAGTGCCCCACCACCTCTTCGGCCACCTTCCGATGGCTGTCCGGGTAGGAGGGCGAGACGGCGGTGACCGCCAGGGCGTCGTCCCCGAGGGCGCGCTTCGCCGCGAGGGCCAGGTAGCTCGAGTCCACGCCGCCGGAGAAGGCGACGAGCAGGCGTCCTGCGGCACGCAGGCGGTCCTCGAGGGCTGCCTCTTTCCGCTTCAGTTCCGGGGGGATCGGCACCCTGGGGAGGGTAGGAGGGGCCGGCGGGGGGGGTCAAGCTATGCTCGGCTGTCGGGGGTGCGCATGGCCAAGATCCGCGTCGGCATCGTCTACGGCGGGCGCTCCGTCGAGCACGAGGTGTCCATCGCCTCGGCCACCTCGATCCTCCAGGCCCTGGACCCGTCCCGCTACGAGGTGCAGCTGATCGCCATCTCGAAGGAGGGGCGCTGGCACCTGGGCGGACCGGACCTGCTCCCGGAGGCGGTCCTGGAAGCGGAGGAGGTGACCCTGCCCGCCGTACCCGGCGAGCGGCAGCTCGTTTCCGTGGAGCACGGCACGCCGGCCGCCCAGCTCGACGTGATCGTGCCGATCATCCACGGGACCGGTGGCGAGGACGGCACCCTCCAGGGCTTCCTCGAGCTGGCCGGCGTTCCCTACGTGGGCGCCGGCGTGCTGGGATCGGCGATCCAGATGGACAAGGAGGTGACGAAGCGCCTGCTCCAGGCGGCGGGCCTCCCGGTCGTGCCGGGCGCCTGCCTGCGCAAGCACGAAATCGAGGCCCGCCCGGAGGCCGCCGGCCAGGCCGCGCTTCGGGAGCTCGGCCTGCCGCTCTTCGTCAAGCCGGTCGGGCTCGGGTCCTCGGTGGGAATCTCCAAGGTCGAGCGCGCCGAGCAGCTCGGCCCGGCCCTCGAGGAGGCGGCGCGGTACGACGAGAAGGTCCTGATCGAGATGGGCGTCGACGCCCGGGAGATCGAGGTCGCGGTGCTGGGCAACGACGAGCCGGAGGCATCCCTTCCGGGTGAGATCGTGCCCCACGCCGATTTCTACGACTACGAATCGAAGTATGTGGACGAGGCCACGGAGCTGCTGGTCCCGGCGCCGATCTCCGAGGCACTGACCGGCCGCCTGCAACAGCTGGCCGTCGAGGCCTTCCGCCTGCTGGAGGGCCGCGGCATGGCCCGCGTCGACTTCTTCGTCGACAAGGAGAGCGACGAGGTGTGGCTGAACGAGGTGAACAGCCTGCCGGGCTTCACGGAGGTCTCGATGTACCCCCGCCTGTGGCAGGCGTCGGGCCTGCCCTACCCCGCCCTGCTCGACCGCCTGATCGAGCTGGCCCTCGAGCGCTCCCGTCGCAGCCAGGCCCTGGAACGCAACTACCAGCGAGGTTAGGCCGGTGAAGATCCTCGGCCTCGACCACGTCGTGCTGCGGGTCCGCGACCTCGAAGCCTCCCTCGCCTTCTACTGCGGGGCGCTCGGCTGCACGGAAGAGCGCCGCATCGACCAGCTGGGCCTGATCCAGCTGCGCGCCGGCGCCGCCCTGATCGACCTCGTCCCCGTCGACTCCCCCCTCGGCAAGGCCGGCGGCGCGCCCCCCGGCGAAGACGCCCGCAACCTCGACCACTTCGCCCTGCGCATCGAACCCTTCGAGCCCGACGAGCTGGCCGCCCACCTCGAGCGCCACGGCATCTCCCCCGGCGACGTCGCCGAACGCTACGGCGCCGAAGGCGCCGGCCCCTCCATGTACATCCGCGACCCCGACGGCAACACCGTCGAGCTCAAAGGCTCCCCGTTGCGCTAGGGAAGCTGTGCGCAAGCCACCCGGAGAGGGCGGAACAGCCATGAGGGGGGTGATCGGGATGAAGAAGCAGTAGACGTTTGCGTCGGAGGCGTGGGGCCGGAAGGGCAAGGTGGCGCGACGGGAGCATCTTCTGGCCGGGGGGAAGCCCTGGTGCCGTTCTCCTCTCTCCTTCGTCCGAGGGTCGGCGGGACGGCGACGACGCGATGTGGCGAGGTGCCCCTCCCCTCCGGGGTGCGGCAGAAAGGTGGATCCGTGCAGAAAACGGTTGGCACGACGCGACGACGAGCGCAGGATGGCCGGGTCGGGATCTCTGCACCGAGGGGGAGCGCCGAGATGGAACACCCGGGCCGATGGCTCATGGGGATCGCCGTGGGGTTGGCGCTGACGGGCACACCGAGCGCCCTCGCGGCGGCCGATCTCTCCGGGGATCTCTCGACGGACTCGCGCATCGAGATGGTCGAGCAGGCGGGCGAGGGGCCCGATCGGGTCATCTCGATCAGCATGTCCACGCGGAACGGCGTGTCGACCATCGTCGTCGACAAGGACGGCACCTCGTCCAAGACGTCGATGCCTTCGCAGGAATGCATCGATCTCTGGACCTACCTCCTCGAGCGTGACGTCGGAAACATGGTCGACGCCCCCGTCGTGGACCCCATTCCCGATCAGTCGGTCTTCATCTTCACCTTCACGAACGGCTCGCAGAGCAACACCTTCTCTGCGTACGGCGTCGACTTCCTCGGGGACACCCGCTACCGCGAGATCGCACGGGCGATCATCGCGGCCGCCCGCAAGTACGGCCGGTAGCGGGCCCGCCGAGGCCCTCCCGGGAGGATCGAGTCATGTCGCATCACCGCACCCTTGCGTTCGTCTGCGCGGCCTGCCTGCTCACGGCCCCTGCGTCCGCGCTCAACACCACGGTGGTGGGCGCGCTCGGGGATCTCGACGGAAACGGCGACGGCGGCACCGGCGAGGCCGCGGTGCTCCAGACCGCCGTGAACTGCTGGGATGCCCGCATCACGACGAACCGGAACTTCACCCTGAACGTGAGCGGCGCGAGCCTGACGGGGCGTGGGGTCGGCTCGACCACGGCAGTCGTAGGCGGCGTTCCGACGACCGGCATGATCATGATGGACAACGACGGCAGCGTGAACTGGTTCACGGATCCCACGCCCCTGGACAGCCTCGAGTTCACGCCCGACCCGAACGCGCAGTGGCGCTTCATCAACGGGACGGCTGCCTCGGGCGCCAACAACGCCGACCTGCTCCGCTCCGTGGCCCACGAGATCGGGCACGCCAACGGGTGGATCTGCGGGAACGCCGCCTGCAACCGGACGACGGACACGGCCAACTACGACGCCCTCATGGTGCCGCAGCCGGCCAACTTCGTGCTCAACACCACGGTCAATCTCGTGGCGAATCCCGGCTTCAACGTCCCCCTTCGCGGAGACGGACTGGTGGGCGGGATCGGTGCGGGCGGCGTCGTCAACGAGCTCAGCCACACGGGCCCGACCGGGCCCTTCAATGCCGTCGCGGATCTCATGTTCGGACGCACCGGCATCGCCATTCGCGAGACACCTTCGATGGTGAACGTGGACCTCTTCGCGAGGGCCTACGGGGACACGGTGAACTTCCCGCTGACGGTGAATGCCGGAGCCGACATCGTCGCAGAGTGCTCGGAGCCCGGCGGTTCCACCGTCTCCCTGGACGGCAGCGGCTCCACGGACCCGGAGGGGGACACCCTCATCTACTCGTGGACCTGCAACACGGTGGTCCTCTCGGATACCGACACGGTCACCCCCGATGGCTTCTTCGCGAATGGCCAGACCGAGCAGTGCCGCCTCGACGCCACCGATCTGGCCGCCTGCTCGCCCGACGCGGACCTGGTGCAGGTGACCGTCGTCGACACGATGGACCCGGACCTCACCGTGCCGCCCGACGTCACGGCCGAGTGCGCGTCACCCGGTGGGACCGCGGTCTCCATCGGCGGTGCCTTCGCCACCGACGCATGCGACGACTTCGTGCAGATCTCGAACGACGCACCGGCCCTCTTCCCGCTGGGCGTGACCCCGGTAACCTGGACGGCGACGGACGACGACGGGAACACGATCACGAAGATCCAGCTCGTCACGATCGAGGACACCACGCCGCCCGTGGTCAGCGCCACCCTCGCCCCTGACTCGCTGTGGCCCCCCAACCATCGCCTCCACGCCGTCGCGGCGACCATCCAGGTCACCGACGTGTGCGACCCCGCTCCGACGGTGGTGCTCGCCTCCGCCGTGAGCAGCGAACCAGACAACGGGATCGGCGACGGCAACACCAACGACGACATCCAGGGGGCCGACATCGGCACCGACGATCGGGATCTCGAGCTGCGCGCCGAGCGCGACGGTCGCGGCCCGGGCCGGACCTACACCGTGGCCTACACGGCCTCCGACGCGAGCGGCAACCAGGCCAGCGCGGAGGACGACGTCCGCGTCGCCCACGACCGCGGGAAGTAGCCCCACGACGGGCCGAACACCCCCGGAACCGGGGTTTGACTCCAGGCCCGCCCGGGTTGCCGAGACCTCGCCTGCTCACGCGCCGGTAGCTCACTCGGTTCCGTTTATTGCGTTGTCAGGCTCCGGGCTTGCGGGCGCGGACGGAGTACATGAACGGGAGGCGCGGGCGGCCTTCGGGCATGCGGTAGATGCGGCGAAGGCCGGAGACTTCCTTCTCCAGGAAGGGGAAGCGGCCGAAGACGGAGAACTCGTGCTCCCGGAAGAGCTCGATGTGGAGCCCCATGTCGAGGAGCGCCGTGATCACGTGGCTCGTCGGGTGGATCCACTCGTAGGACTCGGTGTGCTCCGTGGTCTCGCCGGTCTCCGTGTAGGTGAGGCCTTCGTCGTCGAAGCGGTAGCCCTCGGGGCGGCCGAAGTAGTCGTACGCGATGTCGAAGGACTCGTCGGCCATCATGTCCGTGGCCGGGTGGAACTCGTTCAGGTAGAGGAAGCCGCCGGGACGCAGCAGCGCCTCGACGACCCGGGCCCAGCGCTCCACGTCCGGCAGCCAGTTGAGGGCGCCGCGGCCCGTGTAGACCACGTCGTAGGTCTCGCCGAGCGCTTCGACCGCGTCGTAGACGTTGGCGGCCACGAAGCGCGCGTCGATGCCGCACTCCTCCGCGAGCCGGCGCGCGGCCTCGATGCCGGCCTCGCTCAGATCCAGGCCGGTGACCCGCGCGCCGCGCCGGGCGCAGGCCAGGGCGTCCATCCCGAAGTGGCACTGGAGATGCACGAGATCGAGGCCGGCGATCTCTCCGGTCTCCTCCAGCTCGTAGTCGTGGAGGGTCGGCTCGCCCGCCTTGAACGCCTCGACGCCGTAGAAGTCGCTCCCCACGTGGATCGGAACCCGGTCGTTCCAGATCCTCCGGTTGGCCTCGAACCAGTCCTTGCGCACCTCGCGTCTCCTCAGTCGGCCCCGGCCTTGCGCGCCCACACGTAGCGGGCCAGCCCCCCGGGCGCGATGGAGCGCGTGCCGACCTGGAGGAAGCCGAGCTCCTGCAGCTGGGCCTCGAGCTCGGCGGCGGCCGGAAGCCCGTGCAGGTTCGCGTGGGCGCGCAGGAAGAGATCGAAGGAAGCCATGGTCGCGCGGGCTCCCAGGGCGCGGGCCGCCGCCGTGCTGCTCACGACCGGCGTCTGGATGGCGAGGGTGCCGCCTTCCGCGAGGCACTCGTGAACGCGCCCGATCAGGGCCATGCGCCCCGGAGCGTCGAAGTAGTGCAGGTTGTTGTTCAGGAGCGCCAGGTCGAAGGCGCCGCGGGGCAGATCGAGCTCGAGGAAGTCGCCCTCCAGGATCTCGCAGCGGCGGAACACCTCCGCAGCGCGCAGGCGCGTGCGCGCCTCCTCGGCGACCGCTCCGTCCAGCTCGACGCCGGTCGCGAGCGCATCCCGGTAGTGCACGAGCAGGTCCGCCAGGTAGCTCCCGGTGCCGCAGCCCACGTCGAGGATGCGTCGCGCTTCCCGTACGCCCGGAACCCGTCGCAGGGCGGCCAGCGCAGCCCGTTCGGTCATGCGCGAGCCCACGGCGACCCGCAGCGCCTCCTCCGGATTCTCCCCGAACACCGGCCGCTCCTCACCGCGCAGCAGCTCGGGCAGACGATCCAACAGGGGCACGTAGGTGAGGGCCGCCTGGTCCAGCATGGCCCGCGCGGGCTCTGCATCCGGGCCATCCACCAGCCAGCGCAGGTAGGCGCCGAGAGCGTACTTGCCCTCCCGTTGCTCGAGGAAGCCATGAGCGTGAGAGGCGCGCAGCCACGCGGCGACGAGATCGAGGGGGGCGCCTCGCACTTCAGCGAGCTCCGCCGCGGTCATCGGCTCCCGCAGAGCCTCGAACAGGCCCGCGTGGAGACCGGCCCGCAGCACGCCGGCCTCGACCTGGGCCTGGAGGCTCGAAGCCAGCCGCCGCAGGTGGCGCATTCGCCCGAGCGGCCCGCTCATGTCAAGCGGGCTCGAGGTTCGCGTAGCGCACGACCACGGTCTTCATCCCCGCGTGGTCGAAGCGGATCCTCAGCTTCTGACCCGGGCCGCGACCCATCACCGCCTGGATCGTTCCGGCCCCGAAGACCGGATGGCGGACCCGCTCGCCCACGGCGACGCCGGCCGCCGCCGTGCCGCCCTCCTCGGGCGCGGACTGGTCGTAGGAGTAGTCGTAGCGCCGGCCTTCGCTCTCCCAGGAGCGGGTGACGATCGACGTGCCCTTCTCCTCGACGAGCGCCTGGGGCACCTCGCGCAGGAAGCGCGATGCCGTACCGAAGGTGCGCGAGCCGAAGCGCCGGCGTTCGAGGGCGTGGGCGAGGGTCAGCTCCTCCATGGCGCGGGTCATCGCCACATAGCAGAGGCGCCGCTCCTCCTCGATCGCGCGCTCGTCGCGCATCGAGCCCTGGTGCGGGAACACACCCTCCTCCATGCCGATCACGAACACGACCGGGAACTCGAGGCCCTTGGCTGAGTGGGCGGTCATCAACGAGACGCGGTCGTCGCGCATCTCCGCCGAGTCGAGGTCGGAGACCAGGGCCACCTGGTCGAGGAAGAGCTCGACCAGGCTGCGCCCCTCGTCTTCGGGGCCGCGATTCGCCACTTCGAAGTCTTCGGCGGAGGCCACCAGCTCGCGCAGGTTCTCGACCCGGTTCTCGGCCTCGGGGGTGGCCTCCTTCTCGAGGGCGCGCACGTAGCCGCTCTGGTCGAGCACCGCCGAGATCGCGTCGGCGGGCTCCCAGTGGGGGAGCCCCGCGGCCAGCTCGTTCACGAGGGTCAGGAAGGTCCCCACGCTCGAGCGCACCCGTCCGCCGGCCTCCTCCGCGTAGGCGCGGAGGCCTTCGAGGAGTGAGGTCCCGCGCTGCTCCGCCCACGTCGCGGCGCGCTCGAGGGTCGTCTTGCCGACCCCCCGCGCCGGCCGGTTGACGATGCGGCGCAGCGCCATGTCGTCCTTCGGGTTCACCGCGAGGCGCAGGTAGGAGAGCGCGTCCTTCACCTCCGCCCGGTCGTAGAAGCGCACACCGCCGACCACCACGTAGGGCACGTCGTACTTGAGGAGCTCTTCCTCCACGGGTCGCGACTGGGCGTTCGTGCGATAGAAGACCGCGTGCTGCCCGTAGGCGCGCTCGCCCTCCTTCACGCCCTCGAGGATGCAGCGCACCACGTAGGCGGCCTCGTCGCGCTCGTCCCGGGCCTGGTAGAGGACGATCGGATCGCCCTCCCCGCCCTCGGCGACCATCTTCTTGTCGGGGCGATCCGGGTTGTTCTCGACCACCGCGTCGGCGCCGGCCAGGATCCTCTGGGTCGAGCGGTAGTTGCGCTCGAGCTTCACGACCCGCGCGTCGGAGAAATCGCGCTCGAAGTCCAGGATGTTGCGGATGTCCGCCCCGCGCCAGCCGTAGACCGACTGGTCCGGGTCGCCCACCACGCAGAGGTTCCGGTGGGGGCCGACCAGCTGGTGCACCAGCCGGTACTGGACGCGGTTCGTGTCCTGGTACTCGTCGACGAGCACGTACTGCCAGCGCTCCTGGTAATACCGCAGCACCTCGGGGAAGCGCTCGAAGAGCTGCACGGTCAGGAGCAGCAGGTCGCCGAAGTCCAGCGCGTTGGCCTCGGCCAGGAGCTTCTGGTAGGTGCCGTAGATCTCGGCACTCTGCTCCGCATCGAGATCGTTCGCCTTGGCCGCCGCCTCCGCCGGCAGCCAGCCCGCGTTCTTCCACTGGTCGATGCTCCAGGCGAGGCGCCGCGCCTCCTGGGTCTTCGGGTCGAAGGAGTGACGGCGCAGCGACTCCTTCACTACGCCGAGGGCATCCGCCTGGTCGTAGATGACGAAGCTGCGCTCGCGCCCGAGATGGCCGATCTCCCGGCGCAGGACCCGCACACAGGTAGAGTGGAAGGTCGAGAGCCAGACACCCTGGGAGTCGGGCCCGAGGAGCTTCTCGACCCGGTCGCGCATCTCGCCCGCCGCCTTGTTGGTGAAGGTGACCGCGAGGATGCCTTCCGGCGGGATGCCGCAGGCCCCGATCAGATAGGCGATGCGGTGGGTGAGGACGCGGGTCTTGCCGCTGCCGGCGCCGGCGAGCACGAGCAGCGGGCCCTCGGTGCACTCGACGGCGGCGCGCTGCTCCGGGTTCAGACCCTCGACGAGGGATTCGGCGAGCACGAGCGTGGGACTCTCCGAGGAGGAGGGGAGCGGGCAGTCGGCGCAACGTAGCGGATCAGTCGGCGACTGTGTCGGGCGGACCTTCTGCGACTCCCGCCCCGAAGAAGAAGGGGCTGCTCCACGCCGCCCCGCCGTCCTCCTGGAGGATCCGCACGTAGAGGCTGCCGCCGGGCGTAGGGTCGCGGAGCGTCGTCTCCAGCTCGAGCGCCATCTCCCCCCGGCCGGGGATGGACGCCAGCACCTCCCCGTCGAGCACCAGCTCGACCGCGCCGATGACGTTCGTACCGGCCGCCGCAATTTCGAGACGGTGTTCGGGGCCGGGCTCGAGCTCGCTCCCCATCGGCCGCCCATCAATGTGGACGCGCAGCAGGATGCGCGGGCCGTTGGTGGCGTAGCAGCGCCGCGCCCGGAGCGCGGCCAACACCCCGGCGCGCGTGCGGTCCTCGGCCAGGATCGCGGCGAGGCCGCCGCTCGCCGACGCCAGGTGGGCCAGGCCCGGATGGCCGTCGTGGCTGTCGCCGCTGCCGACGAAGCCGAGGCGGTAGCCGCGGGCCAGGGCGTCGACCACGAAGGAGCCCTCGCGGCCGCCGCGCACCGGATAGGGCGTCCGGGCCATCTCGCTGCTGCCGTGGACCGACACGATCTCGGTCACCGGTTCGAGCTCCGGATCCGGCGCGATGTCCCAGGCCACCGCCACGGGCTCCCCTGCCGGGTGGTGGGCGAAGGTGAGCGCCTCCCGTCCCCGTAGCGCCGCCCACAGCTCGCGAGGATGATCACTCGCTGCGTCGATCGAGCTGATGATCTCGCCCTCTCCGTCGAAGTAGAGGACGTGCCGGTGGCCGTAGAGCCAACTCGTCCACTCGAAGCCCAGCAAGGTGACGAAGCGGCCCGGCGCGTGATGCAGGTCGGCGGCAGCGCGCACTTGCTGCCAGGCCCGCGGGCTCCGGTCGAGGAACGGAAGGCCCCAGTGGTCGTGGTCGGTGAGCGCCGCCACGTCGAGGGCCGCCACGTCCCGCGCATAGCGGTAGTAGTCGTCGGGCGTGCCCGTGCCGTCCGAGAGATGGGAATGGCCGTGCAGGTCGGCCCAGAGGGGTCGATCCGCCGTGGCGTGCACCTGGACGGGATTCGACACGTCGGCCAGGGCCTCGTCCCCGGCGGCGCGCACCTGGAAGCGGCCGCCTCCATCGGCCGGAGCGCGGAAGGCGACCGTCGCGACGCCTTCCGCGCCGACCTCGATGGGCCCGATCTCCGGAAAGCCCTTCGGCGGCGCGACCAGCACGCGAAGCGGCTCCGCCAGGGGCACGCCGGCATTCCCCGCCGCGTCGAGCACCGCCACCCGCAGCTCCAGTTCGGCACCGGGCCGCACGACGCTGGGCACGAGAGCGACGAGCTGGGCCGGCGGCCCGGCTCCGATGTCGACGCGCAGAGGCTCCTCGAGGAGCCGTCGGACGCCGTCCCCGTCACCGTCCACCGCCAGCAGGATGGGCGCGTCGCGCTCGGCGAAGCGGTCGACCCGGGAGCCGACCTCACCGGCCCCGTAGGCCAGCCGCACCTCTTCCCCCTCGCGCAGCGCGCGCCCCCCGATGGTCACTGCGAGCAGCTCGCTGCCGATCGCCTCCGCCTCGAGGGTCACTCCCGGCGCGTCGCTGGCGACGCTCGCGAAGCCCGGCCGTGCCGGATCCTGGAGCTGGACGCCGCTCCATCCCCAGAAGGGCGGGACCATCAAGAAGAGCTGGCCGCCCACCGCGACGCCGTGGGGCCCCGCCGTGTAGACGATCGGGAAGTGCGCGGTCTGGCCGACCCGGAGGTCCGGCGCCGCGCCGCCCTCCCAGCTCCAGCGGGCGCGGCCGCCACCGTCCGAGGGGTGCCGCGGCGCCTCGAGATCGTCGCGCAGGTCCGCCACGATGCCCGGGCTCGCGTTGAAGGACGCGTCCGCCGGCGCCTCGGGGACGGTGGGCAGCGGCGCGGGCGCGGCCGGCGCGGGCGCCTCGGCTTCGGCGCAGGCCAGCAGGCCCGCCAGCAGGGCGGCCACCCCTCCGGTGCGCAGCCGCCGCACCGGCTATTCGACCGTGACGCTCTTCGCGAGGTTGCGCGGCTGATCCACGTCGGTGCCCTTGAGGGTGGCGATGTGATAGGCGAGGAGCTGGACCGGAATGGTCGCGATCAGCGCCGTCAGGTAGTCGCCGAGCTCCGGAATGCGGATGACCGCGTCGGCCTTGGCGTCGATCGCGGCGTCGCCCACCGAGGCGATCGCGATCACCTGGCCGTCCCGGGCGCGCACCTGGTCGAGGTTCGACATCACCTTCTCGTAGACCGAGCCCTGGCTCGCCATCACCACCACGGGCATGTTCTCGTCGATCAGCGCGATGGGCCCGTGCTTCATCTCGCCGGCGGCGTAGCCTTCAGCGTGGATGTACGAGATCTCCTTCAGCTTGAGCGCCCCCTCGAGCGCGATCGGGTAGAGGAGGCCGCGGCCGAGGAAGAGGAAGTTGGTGGCGCGGAAGTAGCGCTGGGCCACGCTGCGGATGTGGTCATCGAGCAGGAGAGTCTCCTCGACGATGCGCGGCAGGCGCCGGAGGTCGGCGGTGGCGGCCGCGAGCTGCTCCGCCGAGAGCGTCTTGCGGGCGATCCCGAGCTTCAGCGCCAGCAGGTAGAGCGCGACGAACTGGGTGGTGAAGCACTTCGTGGAGGCGACGCCGATCTCCGGGCCCGCCTGGGTGTAGAGCACGTCGTGGCTCTCCCGGGCGATCGTCGATTCGCGGGTGTTGCAGATCGAGAGCACCCAGGCGCCCCGCTCCTTGCCCTCGCGAAGGGCCGCCAGGGTGTCCGCGGTCTCTCCGGACTGGGAGACCGGCACCACGAGGCAGCCCTGGTCCACGATCGGCTGGCGGTAGCGGTACTCGCTGGCCAGATCCACCTCGGCGGGAATGCCCGCGACCTGCTCGATCAGGTACTTGCCGACCAGGCAGGCGTAGTAGGCGGTTCCGCAGGCGACGAGCACGACCCGCTCGATCCGCTTGGCCCGCTCCGGCGAGAGATCGATACCGTCGAGGTCGACCTCGAGATCGTCCCGGATGCGCGTGCCGATCGTGTCCCGGATCGCGCGGGGCTGCTCGAAGATCTCCTTCTGCATGAAGTGGTCGTAGCCGCCCTTCTCCGCCGAGACCGGATCCCAGGCGATGCGCTTCGCCTCCCGCTCGACCAGATGGCCCTGGCCGTCGACCACCTGCACGCCCTCCCGGGAGAGCGCGGCGAACTCGCCGTCCACCAGGAACACCATCTCGCGCGTGTAGGGCAGGATGGCCGGAATGTCGCTGGCGAGGAACGACTCGCCCTGGCCGATGCCCAGGATGATCGGGCTGCCGCCGTTCTTCGCGGCAACGATCGTGTCCGGGTCCCGGGTCGACACCACGCCCAGGGCGTAGGAGCCGACGAGCTGGGCGGTGGCCTCGCGCACGGCGGTCAGCAGGTCGCTCCCCGCCTCGATGCGCTGGTCGATCAGGTGGGCGACGATCTCCGTGTCCGTGTCGGAGGTGATCTCCCGCCCGGCCGCGACCAGGGCGTCCTTGAGCTCGTGGTAGTTCTCGACGATGCCGTTGTGCACCACCGCCACCGAGCCGGCCCGCTGGGGATGGGCGTTGGGCTCCGAGGGCTTGCCGTGGGTGGCCCAGCGGGTGTGGCCGATGCCGACCGAGCCGACGAGGGGCGTCTGGTGGAGCTCCCCGTCCAGGTTCGCGAGCTTGCCGACGGCGCGGCGGACCGAGAGAGCGCCGCCGTCCCAGATGGCGACGCCCGCCGAGTCGTAGCCCCGGTACTCGAGCCGCCGGAGCCCGTCGACGAGCACCTCCTGGGCGGAGAGTTCGCTTCCGACGTAGCCGACGATTCCACACATGCCGTTCCCTCGATGATGGCTGCGGCCCGCGGCCCGGCCCCGGGCTAACTGCGCTCGGACCCCGGCTCGCTCTCTCCGGTTCCCAGCTTGGCGCGCCGCCTGGCGCCCCAGCCCTCGATGTTCCTCTGCCGCCCGGTGGAGACAGCGATGGCGTCGGTGGCGACGCCCTTCGTCACCGTGGTGCCGGCGGCCACGAAGGCGTCGTCCTCGAGCGTCACCGGGGCCACCAGATTGACGTTGCAGCCGATGCGCACGCGTTCACCCAGCGTCGTGCGGTGCTTCTCGCTCCAGTCGTAGTTGACGGTGATGGAGCCACAGCCGAAGGACGAGTCGCGGCCCACGACCGCATCGCCCACGTAGGAGAGGTGGTCGGCCTTCACCCCTTCGCCGAGATCGCTGTTCTTCACCTCGACGTAGTTGCCGAGCCGAACGCCGCGGGCGAGGGTGGAACCGGGACGCACGTGGGCCGAAGGCCCGAGCACGCACTCGTCGCCGACCCGGCTCGACTCGATCACGCAATGGGGCTTGATGTGGCAGCCCTCGCCGATCGTCGTCGGCCCGGTGATCACCACGCCGGGCTCGATGACCGTATCGGCGCCGATCTCCACTCCGGTGTCGACGTAGCTGGCGCCCGGATCGATGAAGGTGACGCCCGCCGCCATCAAGCGATCGGCGTTGCGACGGCGCTGCACGGCCGAGGCCCGGGCCAGCTCGGCGCGATCGTTCACCCCCATCGCCTCGTCCGCATCCTCCAGCCGCAGCGCCTCCACCGTGTGGCCCTCGGCGCGGGCGACGGCGACGATGTCGGTCAGGTAGAACTCGCCCTGCTCGTTGCGATCGTCGAGCTGGGAGAGGGCCTTGTGGAGGAACCCGGCGTCCACCAGGTAGACGCCGGTGTTGCCCTCCTGGATGGCCCGCTCCTCGCCCACGGCGTCGGTCAGCTCGACGATGCGCTCGACCTTCCCCTCGGCGTCGCGAACGATCAGGCCGGGCAGGGGCTCCGGTGAGGTGAGCATGGCCAGCGGCGTTCCGGTCTCGGTCTTGAGCTCGATCATGCGCGCGACGCTCTCCGCCCGCAACAGCGGCGTATCGCCGTAGAGGATCAGCACGTTGCCGCGGAAGTCGCCCAGGGTGGGCAGCGCGGTCTGCACGGCGTGGGCGGTGCCGCGCTGCTCCGCCTGGAGGACGAAGCTGGCGCGCCCGTCGAAGGCCTCGCGCACCTTGTCCGCGTCGCGGCCGATCACGACCACCAGGTGCTCGGGCGCCAGGGCCTCGGCGACGCCGAGCGGGTAGTCGAGCATGGGGCGCCCGGCCACCTCGTGGAGCACCTTGCTGCGCGAGGACTTCATGCGCGTGCCCTGACCGGCGGCCAGGACGAGCACGGCGAGGTTTCCGTCCGATTCGGGCATGGGCCCCCTCTGGTGTCGCGGCGCGAGCGGAGGCTCGCGGCCGGAACGCCCTGCCTTGTTTCGGCGGACGGACACGGAAGGGTAAGCCTCCAGCTTCCGATCGCACCCCGGCGGCCGCAGACCTTTCCCCGCGGGGACGGTGTCGCTCGAATGGCGGGCGGGAAACCCCTCTCGTACCTTCCGCGCGACTGCCCCCGCGTACGCCTCCCGAGGAACATCCATCCGCGTCTTCGGCAACACCCACGGCCTGAAGGCCAGCCAGGTGAAGCGGCTCGAGCGTCTGGGACGGCGACGGGTACCCGCCGACCGCCTGGTGAACCACGAGCTGGCCCGCGAGCTCACCGAAATCTCCCGCGAGATCCGGCGCCAAACCGGTGTGCTCGTCGACCGCCGGGGCGACGTGACTCACGTGATGGTGGGGACGCCGTCCGGCATCGAGATGCCCGAGTGGGGCCGCATGCGGGCCGGCTCCGGCCGGCTGCGCGGCCTCCGCTGCATCCACACCCACCTCGGAGGCGAGGGGCTCACCCGCGACGACCTGACCGACCTGGCGGTGCTGCGCTTCGACGCCATGGTGTCGATCCACGCGGAGGAGGACGGGCTGCCCGGACTCGCCTACACGGCGGCGCTGATGCCGGCCAACGACGAGGGCGCCGGCATCCAGGAGCTCGACCCGGCGGCACCCGCCCAGCTGGACCTCGACTTCCAGGACTGGATCCGGGCCCTCGAAGAGGAGCTCGCGCGCACCACGCGCACCCGCGAGGTGGGCGACGGCGAGCGGGCGATCCTGGTGGTGGTGACGGCCGGCCGCTCCCGCGACGATACGGCCTACTCCACCGACGAGCTCTGCGAGCTCGCGCGCTCGGCCGGCGTCGAGGTCGCCTTCGTGCTCGTGCAGAACCGGCGACGCCCCGATCCGAAGACGGTGATCGGTGCCGGCAAGCTGCAGGACCTGCTGATCCGCTGCTTCCAGTCCGACGTCGACCTCGTGATCTTCGACGACGACCTCTCGGCGGCCCAGGCCCGCAACCTGGCCGAGCGGCTCGAGCTGCGCGTCATCGATCGCACCCAGCTGATCCTCGACATCTTCGCCCAGCACGCCACGACGCGGGACGGCAAGCTCCAGGTCGAGCTGGCTCAGCTCAAGTACGTGCTGCCGCGATTGGCCCAACGGGACACGTCCCTCTCGCGCCTCGGCGGCGGCATCGGCGGGCGCGGGCCCGGCGAGCAGAAGCTCGAGATCGACCGGCGCCGCGTCCGCGACCGCATCGCGCGCCTGGAGCGCGATCTGAAGGGCCTGCAGCGCCAGCGCGAGCACCGTCGCGCGCGGCGCACCCGCCGCGGCCTGCCCGTGCTCTCGATCGTCGGCTACACGAACGCGGGCAAGAGCACGCTGCTCCAGGCGCTCACCAAGAAGGAGGTCCACGTCGAGGACAAGATGTTCGCGACGCTGGATCCGGCCTCCCGGCGGCTGCGCTTCCCGCGCGACCAGGAGGTGATCATCACCGATACGGTCGGGTTCATCCGCGACCTGCCGCCGGACCTGGTCGCAGCCTTCAAGGCCACGCTGGAGGAGCTGCGCGAGGCCGACCTCTTCCTGCACGTGGTGGACGCCGCCGACTCGGACGTGGAGCGGCGCATGACGGCGGTGCACGACGTGCTGGCGGAGATCGGCCTGGACCGGACCCGCGAGCTCCTGGTCTTCAACAAGATCGACCGGCTGCCGCCCGGCGAAGGCGCGCAGCTCGCCGCCCGCTACGGCGCCGTACCCATCTCCGCCCTGCACCGCACGGGCCTGGCCGAGCTGTTGGAGCGGGCGGAGGAGCGGCTGAGCTGGCCGGAAGACATGGAACGCGAAGAGCCCGCCGTGGCTCGAGGGGGGGAACGATGACGGGGATCCGCACGAAGATCACGGGGACGGGGATGTACGTCCCGGATCGCGTAGTGACGAACAAGGATCTCGAAGGGCTCATGGACACGACCGACGAGTGGATCCGCCAGCGCTCGGGCATCGTCGAGCGGCGCTACATCGGCGAAGGCCAGCAGCCTTCGGATCTGGGCGAGGCGGCGGCGCGCCAGGCACTCGAGGCGGCTGGGCTGGAGGCCGACCAGATCGACTGCATCGTGCTGGCGACCCTGTCCGCCGAGGCGGAGTTCCCGGGCACGTCGTTCTTCCTGCAGGAGAAGCTCGGCGGGACGACCCCGTGCTTCGACCTTCGGGCCCAGTGCAGCGGCTTCCTCTACAGCCTCTCGGTCGCGCGCAGCTTCGTCGCGTCGGGCCAGTACCGCCGGGTGCTGGTGGTCGGCTGCGAGATCCACTCGACGGGCCTCGATTTCTCGACCGAGGGCCGCGACACCGCCGTCCTGTTCGGCGACGGCGCCGGCGCGGTGATCGTCGAGGCCAACACGGACGAGGACGACCGATCCGACATCCTGGAAGTGCGTCTCCAGGCCGAGGGCAAGTACGCGAAGAAGCTCTGGGTCGAATCGCCGGGCTCCGGCACCTACCCGGAGCGCTGGACCCAGGAGGTCTTCGACCGCCGCCGCTACTTCCCGCACATGGAAGGCAAGTTCGTCTTCAAGCACGCGGTCACGCGGATGCCCCAGGTGCTGCGCGAGACCCTCGATGCGGCGAGCGTGAAGATCGAGGACGTCTCGCTCTTCCTGTTTCACCAGGCCAACCTGCGGATCAACGAGTACGTGGCGAACAGCCTCGAGATCCCGGAAGCGAAGCTCCGCAACAACATCCAGCGCTACGGCAACTGCTCCGCGGCCTCGATCCCGATCCTGCTGGCGGAGGCCGAGCGGGAGGGCGTCCTGAAGCGGGGCGACCTGGTCTCGATGACCGGCTTCGGCTCCGGCTTCAGCTGGGCCAGCGCCGCCGTCCGGTGGTGATGCACTGCGTCGGGGTGCTGCGACGCGTCAATCGTAACTAGTTGAATTTCAATAGATTTACCGATTTCATCGAATCGCTTGACGCATTGACGCGCCGTGTCTAGATTCCTCCTCATCCAAGGCATCCATCGCCCGGAACGAGACCGGGCCCGGAGGAGACGACATGGCCACCAAGCGAGCACGATCCAAGAGCAGCAACCTGTTCGAAGAGGGCGTGGAGCGCGTCGAGGACGCCTTCCAGCAGATCGGGGACGACTTCGAGGACCTCCAGAAGCGCGCCGAGAAGCGCCGCAAGACGTTCGAGCGCGACACCCAGCGCCGGATCAAGAAGTTCCGCACCGAGCTGAGGAAGAACGAGTGGGTGAAGGCGGCGGAGAAGCGGCGCAAGGCGCTCGAGAAGCGGGCGGAGCGCTTCCGCAAGGACGTCGAGAATAGCCGCCCCTTCAAGAAGGCCGAGGAGATCCGCAAGGACGCCGAGCAGGTGACTCGTGAGCGGGTCGACGCGGTGCTCGAGAGCATGCGCATCGCCAGCCAGGGCGAGATCAGCAAGCTCGAGCGCAAGGTGAACGCCCTGCAGCGCAAGGTGCGGGAGCTGGAGCGCGGCGCCGCCTAGGCGCCCTGCAAAGATCGGATTCGGTGAGAGGCCCGGCGGCGCGTCCGTCGGGCCTCTTCGCGTGGAGCATCAGGCGAAGAACCGCTCGACCGCGTGGAGCATCAACCGAAGAACCGCTCGACCGCGGCGGCGATGAACGCGATCCCCTCGTCGTCGATCGCGTGGTTCATCGGCAGGATGAGGCCCTGCTCCATCACGCGATCCGCGTTCCCGAGGCCTCCCGGCGCGATGCGGCGCGGCCTGTCCCGAAAGGCCGGCTGTCTCGCGACGTTGCCGGTCCACACCATGCGGGTGTCGACGCCGCCCCTCTCCATGTGCTGCTGGAACGCGGCGCGGGAAACGCCGGAGGCCGGGTCGATCAGCAGCGGGAACATGTGCCAGGCGGTGTCGACCGCGGGGTGGAGCCGCGGCAGCACGAAGACCTCCGGGCGGCGGGCGAGCGCCTCGTGCAGCAGGTCGAAGTTGCGACGCCTCCGCGCGAGGTTCCCGGGCAGCTTCTTCATCTGCACGCAGCCGAAGGCCGCTCCGAGCTCGCTCGGCTCGAAGTTCCAGCCGATCTCGTCGAAGATGAAGAGATCGTCGTAGACGAGCCCGTCGACCTCGCTGAAGAAGCTCCGCTCTCCTCTGCGAGAGCCGAAGAAGGCCGTCTCCGAGCGCCGGCCCCAGCGACGCAGCACGAGGGCCCGGTCGATCAGCTCCGGATCGTCCAGGCACACCATCCCGCCGGTGCCGGCGGCCGTGATGATGTGGGCCAAGGCGAAGCTCGTCACCGAGATGTCCGAGCGCGTGCCGGTCGGCGTGCCGCGCAGGGTGGCGCCGAGGCAATCGCAGGAGTCCTCGACGACGTGCAGGCCGTGGCGATCGGCGACGGCGCGGATCGCATCCCAGTCCGGGCAGCCGCCGATCAGGTTGGGCGTGAGGATCGCCCTCGTGCGCGGGCCGATGGCGGACTCGATCTGGTCCACGTCGATCTGGAAGCTGTCCGGGGTGCAGTCGACGAGAACGGGAACCAGACCGGCGCGGACCATCGGCGCGACATCGGTGGAGAAGGTGAGCGCGCAGGTGACGATCTCGTCGCCGGGCTCGAGGCCGAGCAGCTCCACCGCCAGGTAGAGGGCGGAGGAGCCGGAGTTGACCATCACGCCGCGGCGCTTGCCGAAGGTCTCGGCGACGAGGCGCTCCATCTCCTTCACGTGCCGGCCGATGCGGAGCGCCCGCGGGCCGCCCCGCAGCACCTCGACCACGGCGGCGATCTCCTCTTCGCCGTGGACGCTTCCCGCGTACTCGATCCGATCCATGGCCGGCGAGGATCGGCCAACGACGGCCGCCGGCGCTACCCTCGGCGCCCCCTCCCTCCCCGGAGACCATCCATGTTCGAAGGCGTCGACTTCCTCCTTCTCGACGAAGAGCTCTCCGAAGAGGAGCGACTCGCGCGGGACACCGTCCGCGGCTGGGTCACCCAGGAGTTCCTCCCGGTGATCCAGGAGCACGTGCGCCGGGACGGCTCCTTCCCGATGGAGCTGGTGCCAGCGATCGCCGAGCTGGGGCTCTTCGGCGCGAACCTCCAGGGCCACGGCTGCGCCGGCATGAACAACGTGGCCTACGGGCTGGTCATGCAGGAGCTCGAGCGCGGCGATTCGGGGCTGCGCTCCTTCGCTTCCGTGCAGGGCTCGCTCTGCATGTACCCGATCCACGCCTACGGCTCCGACGAGCAGAAGGAGCGCTACCTGCCGGCGATGGCGGCCGGCGAGAAGATCGGCTGCTTCGGCCTGACCGAGCCGGACTTCGGCAGCTTCGCCCAGGGCATGCGCACCAAGGCCGAGTGCAAGGGCGACACCTGGATCCTGAACGGGACCAAGCGCTGGATCACGAACGGCAGCGTCTCCCACGTCGCCATCGTCTGGGCTCAGACCGAAGACGGGGTGCGGGGCTTCCTGATCGATCGCGACACCCCTGGCTTCGAGGCCCGGGACATCAAGGGCAAGTTCTCCCTGCGCGGCTCCGTCACCTCAGAGCTCTTCCTGCAGGACGTGGAGCTGCCGGAGGACCAGCGCCTCCCGAAGGCCGAGGGCATGAAGGGGCCGCTCTCGTGCCTCACCCAGGCGCGCTACGGCATCGCCTGGGGCGCGCTCGGCGCGGCGATGGCGTGCTTCGACGAGGTCGTCGAGTACAGCAGGGAGCGCATCGTGCAGGGCGGTCCGCTCGCCGCCAAGCAGCTCACCCAGGCGAAGCTCGCCGACATGTTCACCGAGATCACCAAGGCCCAGCTCCTCGCGTTTCGCCTCGGCCGCCTGAAGGACCGGGGCAAGCTCCACCACGCGATGGTCTCGATGGCCAAGCGCAACAACGTCGACATCGCGCTCCAGGTGGCGCGTGTGGCCCGCGACCTGCTCGGCGCCAACGGCATCGTCGACGACTACCAGGCGATGCGCCACATGGTGAACCTCGAGACCGTCCGCACCTACGAGGGCACCCACGACATTCACACCCTCATCCTCGGCGAGCACATCACCGGCCTGCGGGCGCTGTAGGGGCCACGCCTCCTAGAGAGGCGGTCGCGCTCCGGCTTCCCGGAGCTCGGATGGCCCGCACGACCCGCGGGCGAGCGGGCCGGCGTCGCGCCGGTCGCGCTCGGCCCACGCCGCGTCGAAGCGCCCCTGCCACTCGCGCTGGTTGTGCAGGGCGTCACGGATGAAGGGGCTGAGCTTGATCGCCCGCAGGAAGCTCCGCCCCACGAACGAGCCCAGGAGCCGCGTCGGGCGCCGGAAGTGGACGAGCAGGACGACCCGGGCCTCTTCGGTCCGGTTGAAGGCGGAGTGGTGGCGGGTGTCGTCGAAGATCAGCGTGCGGCCGGCTTCCCACTGCGCCTCGCGTCCCTCCACGGTGAGACCGCACTCGCCCTCGGGAACGTGCAGGCCGAGGTGACAGGTGAGCAGCGCCTTCGTCGGACCGCGATGGGGCGAGAGCCGGCTGCCGGGGAGGAGGATGGAGAAGAAGGCGCTCTCCAAGGCCGGGATCGCGTCGACCAGACGCGCCGTCTCGGGGCAACGGGCGCAGCTCGCGTCGAACCGGTGGCCGTAGCCCCAGAGAAAGAAGGTGCGCCAGAGGCGATCGCCCCGGGCGAGCCGTGCGTGGTCCGGCGAGATCTCCTGGATCGCCGGCAGCAGGTCGCCGCGCGCGAGCAGCGCGTCGGCTTCGCCGCGAACGGTCTCCCAGTGCTTCTCCAGCTCGCTCGTGAACGGAAAGGTCCGTGGGTCGAAGAGCGGCGGGTCGCCCACGGCCGACCACCGACCGATCCATCGGTTCGTCACGGAGCGCAGGTCCTTGCCCATGCGCAGGATCAGCCGGCGACGTCGTGCACGGTCCCATCCCGACATGGTGCTAGGTTGGGTCCGATCCGTACTCGGTGCAACCTCCACCTGCAGCCGGTTTGAATCCCCAGGTGGCCCTGGGTATAACTCGGGGTTCCCGATCCCTCGCGGAGGTGCCCTCGGGCCATGCTGTGCGCGTCGTGCCGTCACGACAACCCGGCCGGCAACCGGTTCTGTGGACGTTGCGGCAGCCAGATCCAGCCTTCGGACGCGGGGGACGGAGAACGCCGCCAGCTCACCATCATGTTCTGCGATCTGGTGGGCTCGACGCCACTCTCGCGCCGGATCGATCCCGAGGACTTCTCCGCGGTGGTCGGCGGCTTCCACGAGGTCTGCGGTCGCGTGATCCACGCATCGGAAGGCCACGTGGCCCAGCTCCTCGGCGACGGCGTCGTCGCCTACTTCGGCTACCCCCGCGCCCACGACGATGACGCCGTCCGGGCCACCGCCGCCGCCCTGCGAATCACGGAGGAGCTGCCCCGGCTGAATGCGAGGCTGGCCGCCGAGCTGCCCGTGCTTCGGGACGAGCCGCTCGAGATGCGCATCGGGATCCATTCGGGGCCGGTCGTGCTCAGCGACACCGGGGGTGGCGGCCATCGCCAGCGCCTGGCGCTCGGCGACACCGCGAACCTCACGGCGCGGCTCCAATCCCGGGCGAGCCCCGGCACGGTCGTCATCAGCGAGGCCACCCGCCGCCTCCTCGGCCCCCTCTTCGAGACCGAAGACCTCGGCGCCGCCGAGCTCAAGGGCGTCTCCGAGCCGCAGCACCTCCATCGGGTGATCGCGGCCCGCGGCACCGCCACCCGGCTGGAGCTGGCCGCCGCCGAGGGGCTGACGCCGATCGCGGGTCGGGAGCAGGAGCTGTCGCTCCTGCTCGACCGCTGGGAGCTGGTCCAGGCGCCGGACGAAACGGTCGGAGGGCGGGGCCAGTCGGCCCTGTTGGTGGGCGAGGCGGGCATCGGGAAATCGCGCCTGCTCTTCGAGCTGCGAGCCCGCCTCGGCGAGAAGGTGCCGGTGTGGCTCGAGGGCCGCTGCTCCCCGTACGACCAGAACAGCGCCTTCCAGCCCATCCTCCGGATCCTGGAGAGCGTGCTGCGCTTCGAGCCGGACGAGCCGCCCGAGGCGCGGCTCGCGAGGCTCGAGGAGGCAGTGGCGCAGGCGCCCCTGCGCGGGCAGCCGGCCGACGACGCCCTGGCGTTGCTGGCCTCGCGCCTCGCGCTCCCCCTGGAGGAGGGCCGGACGATCCCGCTGGCACCGGAGGCCCAGCGACAGCGAACGCTGGAGGTGCTGCTCGACTGGATGCTCGGTCTGGCGGACCGGGCGCCGCTCGTAGTCGTCGTGGAAGACGTTCACTGGGCCGATCCTTCCACGATCGAGCTGCTGACGGGCCTGCTCGACGCCGCGCCCAACGAGCGGGTGCTGCTCCTTCTGACCGCCCGGCCCGACTTCTCCTCGCCGTGGGGCGGACGCTCCGACCTCACGCGCCTTCCCCTCCATCCGCTGAACCGGCGACAGGTGGGCGAAATGGTCGTCAGCATCGCCCGGGGCGAGGTGCCTGCCGAGGTGCTCCAGCACGTCGCCGCCAAGACCGACGGCGTGCCGCTCTTCGTGGAGGAGCTGACCAAGGCCCTCATCGAGTCGGACCTCCTCATCCGCGTGCCCGGCAAGGCCGGCTACGAGCTGCGGGGGCGTCTGCGCGATCTGGCCATCCCCGGAACGCTTCAGGATTCGCTGATGGCGCGGCTCGATCGGCTCGGCCCGGGGCGCCGCGTCGCCCAGGTGGCTTCCGTGATCGGCCGCGAGTTCTCCCAGGAGCTGCTCGGGGCGGTCATGCCGCGGACCAGCGTCGGGGACCTCCAGGGCGCACTCGAGCAGCTCACCCGTGCGGGCCTCGTCCGCCGAAGGGGGGCGCCACCGCGGGCGGTCTACACCTTTCGCCACGCGATGACCCAGGAGACCGCACACCAGTCCCTGCTCCGCGCGCGCCGCCGGGAGATCCACCGGCGCGTGGCACGAGCGCTCGAGGAGCGCTTCCAGGAGCGGGTGGAAGCGCAGCCCGAGGAGCTCGCGCGTCACTGGCGAGAGGCGGGCGACGCGGAGCGCGCCGCCGGCCAGTACCTGCGAGCCGGCGATCGCGCGACGGCCCGGGGCGAGAACGCGGAGGCGATCGGCCACCTTCGGCAGGGAATCGAGCTGCTCGACGAGCTGGAGACGGGGCCGGTGCGGGACGAGCTCGAGCTGGAGCTCCAGGTGGCGCTGGGCGGGCCCCTGCTCGGCGCGAAGGGCCAGAGCCATCCCGAGGTGGAGGCCGCCTACGGCCGCGCCCTCGAGCTGTGCGATCAGGTGGGGGGCAGCCACCGCCCGCCGAGGTTCCGCGCGCTCTGGGGTCTGGCGCGCTTCTACCAGAGCCAGGGCCGCCTGGACGTCGCGACGGAGCTGGGCGAGCAGCTCCTCGTGCGGGCCGAGCAGGCCGGCGATCTCCTGGTGCTGCCCTGGGCGCACCTCGGGCTCGGGCTGACCTCGTTCTGGCAGGGCGCTCCGGCTCGGGCCGCCGCCCAGCTCGAGCGCGCCATCTCGCACCACGACGCCTCGGTGCACCGCCCCACGGCTGCCTCCTACGGACAGGACCTGGACGTGACGACCCACGCCTTCCTGGGCCTGGCGTGGTGGGTGGCCGGGCACCCCGATCGCGCGCGGGCCGCGGCCGAGCGCGCGGTGGCCCTCGGCCCCGAGGGCGCGATCCCCCTCAGCCATGCCTACGCCCTGGACTACGCCTCGGCGGTGTTCGGCCTGCTGGGCGATACCGATCGCCATCGGGCCTATGGCGAGGAGGCCGTGGCGATCGCCAGCGAGCGCGGGCTCCCGCTCTGGCTGGCCTTCGGTCGGGTGATGGTCGCGTGGGCCGAGAGCGTCGCCAGGCCCGGCCGAGCCGCGGTCGACGGGTTCCGCGGCGCGCTGGGCGGAATGTCCGGGACCGGCACCGTGCTCGGCGCGCCCTTCCTCCTGGGCATGTTCGCCCAGGCCCAGGCCGCGGCAGGCGATCCCGGCGCCGCCATGGCGACGCTGGAGGCGGCGCTCGACGCCGGCCGTCGCCAGCAGAGCCCGTTCTGGGACGCCGAGCTGCTGCGCCTCCAGGGCAAGTTCCGTGTGGCCCGTGCGGAGATGCTAGGCGAGGCCGCCGGGGAAGAAGCCGAGCGCTGCTTTCACGACGCCCTCGACATCGCCCGCAAGCAGGCCGCCGGAGGGCTCGAGCTGCGCGCCGCCACGAGCCTGGCGCGCCGGCTCGCGGCCGACGGGCGCCGCGCGGAGGCGAAGGCGCTCCTCGATCCGCTCTGCCCTCGGCCCGAACCCGGCCGCCCCGCCCCGTCGCAGGACCTGCAGGAGGCCCAGGCGTTGTTGGAGCAGCTCGGCGATGAGGCGGGCGGCTAGGCGCTGGGGGCGCCTTCGCCCGGGCGCGTTCCGTCGAGAGCGCCGGCGCCGGACGGCGGGCCGGGCGGACGACAACCTCCGCGGCCGTCGGAGATCTCCTCGCAGAGCATCGTCGCGAGCTGCGCCAGGGCCGGCGGGAGCATGTGCTGATCCTGCTTCGGGTGGTCGTCGACCGCCGCGTGGACGTTCAGGGTCCAATAGGCGTCAGCCCGGTCTCCCAGGGCGCGGCGACTGCCCCATTTCAGGAAGGCGAGCAGGAGCGGCGCGCCGTGGTCGGCGCTGAGCTTCGTCATGCCATCGACTTCGCGGGCGAACACGGCCGCCCGCTCCGCCGAGTGCCGACGCCGGAGGCGCTCCTCCTTGCCCGTCGTGAAGTGGCCCAGAAGCCGCAGGCGGGCGAGCAGGTGGGAGCCCGCGACCACCGGAGAGATCCGGACCGGGTCGTCGAAGTCGTTCTTGTGGACCAGGTAGACGACGAGGTCCGGTGCCAGCTCGGGCAGGGTGCGGCGCATGTGGTTCGCGATGTCGACGACGTTGTAGCCGGGCACGCCGAGGTTGATCACCTCGACCGCCGGATCGAGGCGTTCCATCTGGTGCTGGAAGGTGTCCGCCAGGTCGACGGACCAGCCGAAGGTCTCGCTGTCGCCGTAGGTGGCCACCCGAAAGCGGTCGCCACGCGCACCGACCGGGCGCGTCCCCCGGAATCCCTGCTCGTTCACCTGCCAGGTCACCGGCCGAGTGAGGCGGGAGTAGAGGCCGGCGAAGCGCACGGTCGCGCCGGGGCGAAGGCGGTAGCCCGTCACCGGATCGGTCAGCAGGAGATCGCGCAACGCATCGAAGTCCGGGGGAACGTGGCGCACGACGGCCTCGGCCACGCCGAGGGCCAGGACCAGGGAGATCAGCATCGTGGCGAGCCGGCCCGCCCAGCGGCGCCATCCGGAGGGAACGGTCATCCAGGGCCTTATACCTCACGTTTCCCGGATCGCCCGATCCGTTTGCGGGTGGTGGGCGGACCGCCATCCGAGCCAACATACACCCGGAGGAACCGCATGCTTGCCAGACGTCGCCGTCGTGGAGGGGCGCTCGTCGTCGCTCTCCTGCTGGTCCTCGCCTGCGGGCGGTCCGATCCCGCGCCGGCTCCGGGGAAGGGCGAGGTCGGTCTCACGCCGAAGCCGACGCCGGGCCCGACCCCGGGCGCCTGCGAGTCCGTCGTCCGCTGCGAGGGGCTGCTCTGCGACGACCGGAACTACCGACGGCTGGTCGAGCTGCTGGAGCGCGCCTTCTCGGCCGCGGGACAGGCGGACGTCCTGATCCTCTCCGGAGGCGGCTCGAAGGGCGCCTGGGGTGCCGGGGTGCTCAACGGATGGTCGACCCTCACGAGCGGTATGACCCGGCCCACCTTCGAAGTCGTGACCGGCGTGAGCACGGGGGCGGTACAGGCCACCTTCGCCTTCCTGGGCAAGAGCAAGGACCAGGACCTCGAGATCGGCTACACGACCACGACCAACAGCGACGTGTACGGCCCTCCCTACCCCCTGCCGGTCTTCCCGCGCAACCTCGAGGGTCTGCGCCAGACCCTCAAGTCTTACATCCCGGACAGCATGATCGACGAGGTCGGCCAGGTGGCATCCTCGACCCAGCGGAAGCTCTTCGTCGGCACGGTCAACCTGGAATCCGCGGAGTTCGTCTCCTGGGACATGACCTGCCTCGCCAAGGCGAAGCAATACGATCTCTACCGGAACGTGATCCTGGCTTCGTCGGCGAACCCGGCGGGGTTGTGGCCCATCGACGTGATGGGCCAGATGCACGTCGACGGCGGGGTCCGCTACCGGATCTACGTGGAGACGGTGATGCAGGCCTCCGGTGAGGCCGCGGACATGGTCCCGGCGGCCGCAGGGAAGAAGCGACTCTTCTACATCATCAACGGCAAGCTGAAGCAGAAGGGGCCGGCGAAGGTGTCGAGCTGGAATCCGCTCAGCATCGTCGAGCGCAGCCTCGACATCGCCTTGCGCGAGTCGATCTTCGGCAGCCTCTACGCGTCGTGGCACCTGCTGAACAGCGGCTCGGACAAGTGGAAGTTCTACGGCTCCGCGATCCCGAACGACCAATCCGACGTCCCGGACGCCGACGACTACGACACGGTGAAGATGACCAAACTTCTCGAAGCGGGTGAAAACTGGGCCAAGACCCAACCCTGGGCCGAGGGAATCCCGAAGTTGACTCCAATGCAATGGGGCTGCGACCTGACGGAGGCCAAGCCATGACACGCTTTCTGACCCTGCTCGTCCTGGGGCTCGCCGTGGCGGCGCCCGCCGCGGCCCATCCCTGCCAACACGAATTCCGATGCCTGGGGCCCTCGTGCCGGGACGACGAGTACAAGGCGCTCGTCCGCCTGCTGATGAACAACTTCGTCTCGCAGGGCACCGCGAACCTGCTCTTCCTCTCCGGCGGCGGCGCCAAGGGGGCCTGGGGAGCCGGCGTGCTGGACGGGTGGCGGGATCCCGCGCAGGGCGCCGCGATGCCGACCTTCGACGTCGTGACCGGCGTCAGCACCGGGGCCGTCCAATCGACCTATGCGTTCCTCGGGACCGACGAAGCCTACGAGCTGATGAAGGAGGGCTACACGACCATCGAACGCGGCGACGTGTTCGGCTTTCCCTATCCCCTGCCCTGGATCCCGCACAACCTGAACGGGCTTCGCAAGACCCTCGAGAAGAAGTTCCTGAAGGACGAGCTGATCCGTCAGGTGGGAGATCTCGACGGGGAGCGGGCGCTCTTCGTCGGGACCGTGAACCTCGATACGACGCAGTTCGTCTCGTGGAACATGACCTGCATCGCCGCGGCGGGGGACTTCGACCTCTACCGCAAGGTGATCCTCGCCTCCTCGGCGAACCCGATCGGCCTCAAGCCGATCAAGATCGGCGGAGATCCCCACGTGGATGGCGGCGTGCGCTACCGCATCTACGCCGAGACGGTCTACCAGGCCGCCGGCGAGGCGGCGGAACGTGCCAGCCGCGAGACGCAGGTCGACAAGCGCGTCGTCTACGTCGTGAACGGCAAGCTCCGGCAGAAGGGAGCGAAGGAGACCTCCACCTGGTTCCATCCTATCGTCTGGAAGCGCAGCCTCGACATCAGCTTCCGGGAGGGCCTGTTCGGGAGTCTGTACGCGATCTTCCGGGTGCTCCATGCCACCGGCGAGGAGTGGACCTACCAGGGCACGTCGGTTCCGGACGATCTGAAGCACCCGGACGATCAGGACGTCGAGCTCGACGTGCCGAAGGCCGACGAGTACGAGCCCGACAAGATGGAGCCCCTCTACCGTGCCGGCGTCCTCTGGGGCCAGCAGAACGATCTCTGGCACGACTCGATCCCCGACGTCGACGTCGACCGATGGGCGTGTGAGGAATGAAGAAGCGGGGCCAGAGCTCAGCTCTGGCCCCGCTTCTTCATCTGGACGGCTTGCTGGACGTCGCCCGCGGCCGCAGCGAGGAGCTTCCGGGCGGTGGCTTCGTCGACCTCGGCGAGGGTCGCGACGATGCGGACCGCGCGCTGCTGGAGCTTGCGCGAGGCCGGGTTCAGGTTCGTCATCAGGTTGCCCTCGACGCGGCCGAGCCGGACCATGACCGTGGTCGAGAGCAGGTGCAGCACCATCTTCTGGGCGAGGCCACCCTTCATGCGGGTGGAGCCGGCGATCACTTCCGGACCGACCACGGGAGCGATCGCCACCTCCGCGGCCTGGGCCAGGGGCGAGCCTGGATCGCAGGTGATGGCGATGCGCCGGGCCCCGGCAGCTCTCGCGGCCTCGAGCCCGCCCAGGGCGAAGGGCGTGCGACCGCTCGCCGAGAGCGCGACCACCGCGTCGCCGGGCATGAGCCCGCGCTCGGCGAGCGTGCGTCGCGCGTCGTCGGCCACGTCCTCCGCGCCTTCGACCGCGCGCTCGAGGGCCGAGGCCCCCCCCGCCATCACTCCCTGCACCCGGTCGGCCGGGTAGCCGAAGGTGGGCGGGATCTCCGACGCGTCGAGGACGCCGATCCGCCCGCTGGTTCCGGCGCCGACGTTGAACCAACGCCCGCCACCCGTGAGGGAAAGCGCGAGGGCGTCGACCGCCCGCTCGATCTCGTCCAGCACCCGGCCCACCGCGCGAACCGCATGCAGGTCCTGGCGATGGATCGCCTCCAGCACCTCCCGGGTGCTTCGCCGGTCGAGGTCGCGGGTCTCCTCGAGGACCTTCTCGGTGAGGAGCTCGTCCGAAGGCGAAGGGCGGGCCATGGTGGGGCGTTTCGGCAGGACCACCGGGCGGACTGAGTAGACTCCCACCGTGAGCTTCCACGTCGCGGCCAGGACCCTGGAGCGCCTCGAGTGGGCGGAGCTGCTGGCGCGCCTGGCCCACCACCTGCGCACACCCCAGGCCCGGCGCCGGCTCGAGGAGGAGCCGGACTCGATCTTCGAGCCCAGCGCCGCCAGCGCCGTGGCGCGCCTGGCCGAGACCGCCGAGGCCCTGGCCCTCCTCGAGGAGGGCGACGTCCCTCCCCTCGGCGGCGCCGCGCCGCTCGGGCCCCTCCTCGGGCGCCTCGCCCGCGGCGGCGTGCTCCAGGGCGAGGAGCTCCTGGCCCTGGGCGCGACCCTGGACACGACCCACCAGACCGCGCGCTTCCTGGCCCAGCGCGCCGAGCCCGCCCCTGGACTGGCGGCCCTCGCGGAGCTCCTCGTCCCCTGGGAGGCCCTCGCCGAGGAGATCGACGACGCCCTGGAGGCCGACGGCCAGGTGCGCGACGCCGCCTCGGCGGAGCTGGCCGCCGCGCGCCGGGAGGTGCGCGAGATCTCCGGCAGCGCCCAGGAGAAGATCGAGCGCATGCTGCGCCGGCCGGAGCTCCGCGCCGAACTCCAGGACACCTACTTCACCGTGCGAGGCGACCGCTTCGTCCTGCCCGTGAAGGCGGAGGCGCGCTCCCGGGTGCCGGGCATCGTCCACGACGCCTCGTCGAGCGGCACGACGATCTTCATCGAGCCCCAGGCGCTGGTGGACCTGAACAGCCGGCTCAAGCAGGCGGAGCTCACGGTCGCCCGGGAGACGCGCCGCGTGCTCCAGCAGCTCTCGCTCTCCGCGGCCGCCGCCTGCGACGACGTGGCCGCGAACCTCGAGGTACTGGCGCAGATCGATCTGGCCTTCGCCCGCGCGCGGCTCGCCCAGGAGCAGCGGGCGGTGGCGCCGACCCTCGACCGGGAGGGCCGTTTCGACCTCCCCCAGCTTCGCCACCCGCTCCTGGCCGACGACGAGGCGGTGCCCAACGACGTGCGGGTGGGCGGCTCCTACCGGGTGCTCGTGATCTCCGGCCCGAACGCCGGCGGCAAGACGGTGACGATGAAGGCGGTGGCCCTGGCCGCCCTGCTCGCCCGGGCGGGAATGTTCGTGCCCGCCGATCCAGGCGCGCGGGTCGCCGCCGTGGACCAGGTGCTGGCCGACATCGGCGACGAGCAGGACATCCGCCAGAGCCTCTCCACCTTCTCGGCCCACGTGGCGAACCTGGCGACGATCGTGGCGGAGGCGGGCCCGGACAGCCTGGTCGTGCTCGACGAGATCGGCGTTGGAACGGATCCGGGGGAAGGAGCGGCCCTCGCCCAGGCGGTCCTCGAGCGGCTCGCCGACGCGGGCGCCCGCGTCGTCACCACCACCCACTACAACCTGCTGAAGGAGATGGCGGACGTCGACGACCGCTTCGAGAACGCCTGCGTCGAGTTCGACGAGGAGACCCTCGCCCCCACCTATCGCCTCAAGCTCGGCACGCCGGGCAGCTCGTCGGCCACCGCCGTGGCCTCGCGCATGGGCATGCCGAACGAGGTGCTCGAACGGGCCAACCGGCTCCTCGACCGGGAGGACCGGCAGCTCGACAAGATGCTCGCCGAGCTCTCGAACCACCGGGCCGCCCTCGAGCGCGAGCGCGCCGAGGCAGAGCGGCTGCGCGCCGAGGGAGAGAGCGCGCGCGCGAGCTATCGCGAGAAGCTCGAGAGGCTCCAGGAGCGCCGCGACCGGCTCTTCGACTCCATGCGCGGCGAGCTCGACGACGCCTTCCGTCACGCCCACGCGGAAGTGGCGGGCGTGATCCGCGACCTGCAACGCAAGGGCTCCGCCCAAGAGGCGGCCCGCGCGCGGCAGCGACTGCTCGACCTCGAGGAGAAGGCGCGGGAGAAGGAGGGAAGGCAACGCGACCGCACCCCGGCGGCGCCGCGCCCCCGCATGGATTGGAGCCGCGCCCGCCCCGGCGACGCGGTGCAGCTTCCGGGCGGCCGGGCCGGCACGCTCCAGAGCCTGCCGGACCGGCGCGGGCGCGTGGCGGTGCAGGCCGGCAGCGCACGGCTCACCCTGCGCGCCGACCAGGTGGAGCCGGCGGCCGCCGGCGCCGTCCCGAAGGCCCGGGGGCCGCGGGTCCAGGCCGACCCGCCGGCGCCCGGCGCCGCCGCGCGGCTCGACGTGCGGGGCCTGCGAGTGGACGACGCGCTCAGCCGCGTCGAGAAGGCCCTCGACGATGCGGCGCGCCGGGGCGCGCCGGCCCTCGAGATCGTCCACGGGATCGGCACCGGAGCCCTGCGCGGCGCGATCCGCGAGCTCCTCGCGCGGCTCCCCCACGTCGCCGGTTTCCAGGCCGCCGACCCGGAGGAAGGCGGAGAAGGCGTGACCCGGACGAGCCTCGCCTAGGTCATCTACCGACCGGTAGGTAAACGTTTTCCACGGCAATAGAACGGACGTTCCTCCGGAGCCGGAATTGGATGCCAGGATCCAATTTTTCTTTTTGGAATCCAGCAGTTTCGCGTTTTCTCCCGTTCGGCACGAGGCTTGCTGAACACCGGGTCGAATCACTTTCCTGGGGAGGAAATCCAGTTGGCTCTTCTACGGCATGTGGGACTCGCCGGCGCCGCGCTGCTCCTGTTGAGCGCGTCGGCCGGTGCCGCGACCATCGACTTCCGCTCGGGCGGTCCGTCGATCTTCCTCGACGGAACCGGCATCCAGGTCACCGTCAGCGGCTGGGGGGGCTCGAACGACCCCCAGAACCTGATCGACCCCAACAACCCGGTGGCCTCCGGGCTCACCAATCTGGGAACGAACGTCGGCGGCTCCGGCGTATTCGGAACCCTCGGCGTCGGATGCGGCATCGCCCAGTGCGACCTCATCCTGCCCGCCGGTGAGGACGCGCTGCTGCTCTCGTTCAACACCACGGTCACGATCGACGCGGTGATCGGCGCCGCCATCGAGGATCCGGACGACATCAGCGTCTGGTCGTGGAACGGCTCGTCCTGGACGCAGGTGGGCTCGGACAGCTGCAGCACCTTCAGCTTCTGCGGCGGCGAGGAGCCGCTCTCGGGCTTCATCGGACCGACCCAGCACCTGCTGGTCGTGGCGGAGAGCTCCGGCGCCAGCGCCTTCCGGCTTGCCGAGCTGACCAACGTCGTGGACGTCCCGGAGCCTGGCGCGCTCGGCCTGCTCGGCCTCGGCGGGTTCGGTCTGTACCGCGCAGGACGGCGGCGGGACTAGGCGCCCAACACCGGACCGGGTTCGAGCGGCCTCCGGGGGGGGTGCACCCGGGGGCCGCTCTGCGTTCAGAGAGACTCCGCCAACGCGTCCGCAGCCCGCTGACCGCTCGCCACCGCGCCCTCCACCGTCGGAGCGACCAGGTGATCGCCGGCGTAGACGAGGCGGCGCCCCTGGGCGAGCCGATCGGCGACGACGTCGCGCAGACGGGCGAGCTCCCGGTAGCGGCCGACGTCGAAGCGCGGGAGCGCGTGCGGATGGCGCAGGACCCGGGTGAAGCGCAGGGCCGCTCCCGCGCGGGGCAGGACCCGCGCCAGGGAGCCCACCAGCGTCTTCTCCACTGCGTCGTCGGGCGCGTCGAAGTGGGCCCGGCTCCAGGCGGCCGTCGCCACGAGCACGGCCCGCTCACAGCCCTCGGGAGCCGCCTCGCTCCCGGCTCCGCCGGGCTCGACCGCGAGGCTGGCCACCGGCCGCCGCTCGTCGGGGCGGAAGCGGTAGCGCGAGGCCTTGCCGGCGAAGCTTCCTTCGAGGCCGGCCACGAGCACCAGCGCAGGCTCCGAGCCGCCGGCTTCGAAGCACTCGCGCTCGGCGTGGACGAGCAGCGAGTCAGCCAGCGGCACCACGCTCTCTGCTGGCGTCGCGATCACGACGCCGTCCGCCTCGAGCGTGCACTCGGTCCCGTCCTGCTCGAAGACGATCCGGAAGCCGCCGGCGATCGCCTCGACCGCCCGGGCTCGCGCGCCGAAGCGATCCGCCGGATCCACCAGGGCGCCCGCCAGCCGTGCGAAGCTCCCGCGCAGCGTGCCCACGGGCGCCTCGTTGCGCGCGAGATGGTGGAGGACGAACAGCAGCCGGCTCGCCTCGTCGGGATCCGCCAGCAGGTCGCCGCCGACCAGCGGCGCGGCCCAGTGTTCGAGCGCGCTGGGGCCGAAGTAGAGGCGGACGAAGTCGGCGACGCTGCGATCGTCGAGCCGCACCGCCGGGAGCGGATCCGCCGGGTCGAGCAGATGGGCGAACTTCGCCAGGAGCCGGGGAAGGCGCCGGAGCCGGAGCGCGTCTCGCCAGCGCACCCCGGGCATGCGCGCGATCCCGAGCGTCCGCGAAGGCTCGATCGGGACGGCGGCGCCGCCGCTCACCTGGAACAGCCGCTCGGGTCGCAGGGGCAGGAGCTCCGCGCCGAGGCCCGCTTCGGCCACGAGCCCGGCGAGGGCGGCGTCGCGGGCGGAGACCGCGTGGGCACCGCCGTCCCAGGCGAAGCCGTCCTGCTCGCCTCCAACGGCCCGCCCGCCGGGGCCGGGCGCCGCCTCGAGGAGGGTCACCTCGCACCCGCCCGCCCCCAGGCGCCGGGCGGCCGCGAGGCCCGCCAGGCCTCCTCCCACGACGACGACCCGAGAACGCACCCGACCTCCCTGCCTCCCACCCGTCCGGAGGCTCCCTGCGGGGGCCGGAAGCGGCCCGGCGCCGTTATAGCAGCCCGGGCGAACCAGGTCCGCGGGGGCCGCGTACTACGCCCAGAGATGATGGAGCTGGCTCTCTCGACCCCGGCAGCCGCCACCCTTCCGGCGCTGCGCCTCCCGGCGGCGGCCGCGCGGCCGGCGCGGCGGTGGCACAGGGCGGCTTTGATACCGTCGGCCGCAGTGACGTCGGACGAAGACCTGATGGTCCAGGTCCAGGCGGGCGACGAGGCGGCCCTCGAGACCCTGATGGGCCGCTACAAAGGCCCGCTGTTCGGCTTCCTCAACCGTCGGGTCGGCTCCTCCGCCGCCGACGACCTGTTCCAGGAATCCTGGATCCGGGTGGTGAAGGCCCGCGACCGCTTCGACCCGCGGCGGCGCTTCTCCACGTGGCTGTTCCAGATCGCGAACAACCTGTGCCGGGATCGCGGCCGCCACCTGCTGGTCGAGGCGCGCTACCGGGATCGGGTGAAGGGCGAGGCCCGGGCCGAGCCGGCTCCCCGCAGCGCGACGCCGCCGGGTGCCGAGCGGATCGACATGCAACGGCACCTGGCCGCCCTGCCGGATCCCCTGCGCGAGATCCTGGTGCTTCGCTACTACCAGGACCTCTCGGAGCGGGAGATCGCCGAGGTGCTGGGCATTCCGCGGGGAACCGTGAAGAGCAGGGCGCACGCCGCGGTGAAGGCCCTGCGGAAGCAGGTGGAGGATGGGACCGATGCGTGAGCCCCGGGACGAGCTCGAGCGGGCGCTGGCCGAGCTGGCAGCGGAGCTCGACCGCTACGAGGTGGCGGAGCCCAGCGACGCGCTGGTCTCCGCCACCCTGGAGCGGTCGAGCGCTCTGCTCCGCGGGCCCGTGCCGACACCGCGGCATGCCGCGATTCCCACCGGCTTCAAGCGCGAGCTCACCCGGCTGCTGGCCGCCGCGGCGGTGCCGCTCGTGCTCGTCGTCGCCTGGAATGCGTTCGTGCTGCTGAACGCCCCCGAGTGGCTCGCCACCTGGCTCCCCGCCTCCCTGGCCTGGGCCCTGCCCGCCGCCTACGTGCTGGGGGCTGCCGGCTGGCTCGCCCTCGTCTTCGGCAGTCTTCCCCTCGTCGCCCACCGGCGCGCCTGGCAGCGCCACCGAGAGGCCCTTTCATGATCGAGAGCAAGCTGTGTCCCTACTGCGCCGAGGAGGTGCGGTCCGAGGCCATCAAGTGCAAGCACTGCGGCTCCTTCCTGCGCACGCGGAGCTCCACCTCCGATTGGTTCCGCACCGCGGACGATCGCATGGTGGCCGGTGTGTGCGGTGGCCTGGCCGTGCAGTTCGGCGTGCCCACCGCCATCGTGCGATTGGCCTTCGTGCTGATGACGCTCTTCATGGGCGGAGTGGGCATCGTGATCTACGCGGTGCTGTGGGTGGTGATGCCCCTCGACGACTGGGCCGACGAGGTGGACACGGCCCGCCGCGAGCGCTTCGGCGAGCCACCCGAGTACCGGGGCTAGGAAACGAAGTGTTGCCACCCTCCTGGCAGTAGCGGGCCAGAGCCGCGATAGGCTCTCCCCATGAGCGACACCTTCCCTCCCGCCCAGCCCCACGAGCCCCCGCGCGAGATCCTCCCGGACGTGCTCTTCGTGCACGGGACCATGCGCATGGGACCGGGCATGACCATCAACCGCAACATGGTCGCGCTGCGCCACGAGGGCGAGCTGACGCTCCTGAATCCGGTGCGCCTCTCGGCGGAAGGCGAGGCGGCCCTCGAGGCGTTCGGCACGGTGCAGCATGCGGTTCGGCTCGGCTGCATGCACAGCCTGGACGATCCCTACACGGTGAAGCGCTTCGGCGCGCGCTTCTGGTGCGCGCCGGGAGCCGACGCCGGCCTCGAGCCGAAGCCGGACGCGCTGCTCGAGGCGAGCGCGGAGCTGCCGATCCCCGGGGCCGAGCTGTTCACCTTCCGCGGCGTCCAGAAGCCGGAGTGCGCCGTGCTCTTCCGGCGCGCCGATCTCCTCGTCACCTGCGACGCGGTCCAGCACTGGGAGAGCACCTCGGGCTGCTCGCTGCTCGGCAAGCTCGCCTGTCACGCCATGGGCTTCCTGCACCCGGCCAACATCGGACCGCCCTGGCGGCGGATCCAGACGCCGAAGGGAGGCTCGCTCGAGAGCGAGTTCGAGCGGCTCTCCTCCCTGGGGTTCGAGAACTGGTCGGCGCACACGGCCAGCCGCTCCTGGGCGGCGCGAGCCGGGCGCTGGCGGAGACGGTGACCCGCGTCTACGGCGCCTGAACCACAGACGCCGACCCGCGTCTACGGCGCCTGAAGCCGGGCCGAGAGGCACTCCAGCCCTTCGATCACGTCGTGGAGATCGTCGAAGGGCTCGAAGGCGATGCCGCGGGTGCCGAGCTCCTCGGCCAGGGTGTCCTTGGCGAAGACGACATCGGCGGCCTCGCTGGCGCACAGGTCGGAGACGCGGCCGTTGCCCACGTGCACGACGGTGGCCTTCGGGTGGTGGCGGCGGAAGAGCTCGATGCGGCCGCGCTTGCACACGCCGGTACCGCAGCGGCAGCTGGCGTCCGGCGCACCCGGAGCCAGGCGCCAGCGCCCGTCCTCGTACCAGAGGTGGTTGGCGTCGTAGGCGAAGCGCACGCCGTGGAGCTCCTGGAGCCGGTCGAGGTTGCGGTCGAAGCCGTCCGAGAGCACCCGGAAGGGCACGCCCCGCTCCTCGCACCAGGCCACCAGGGCGTGGGCGCCGGGCATGGGCTCGATCGTCTTCAGAAACGCGTCGAGCCGCTCCTCGGGGAGGTCGAGGCCGTCGAGCAGCTCCATGTTGTACTGCCAGGCGCTGAGCTCGCCGCGGGTGAGCCGCTCCCAGAGCGCGGCGCGCCCGTCGCTCGCCCAGGTCTTGGCGATGGTCGAGCCGACGTCCTGGACGGCGAAGGTGCCGTCGTAGTCGCAGAAGACGGCGAGGGGAACGTCCCGTGAGAAGCGAAGCAGGGACGACTCGTGGGGTGCAAGCCGGAGTGCTCCTTCCTTGGGCTGGGCACCGGCGAGGGGCTCGGGCTGCGCGAGCCCGGCGCGCTCGTGCAGCTCCTCCGCAGCGCGCTCGCGGCTCTCGTCGCCGGCGTTCAGGGCGTAGAGCCAGATCGTGTCCGCGCCCCGTGCCACCGCACCCGTGGCGATCTCGCCCTCGGTGAGGCCGGTGGCCCGCACGGCGCCCTGGGCGCCGGCGGCGTCGATCTCCCGGGCCAGGGCGAGGGTGCTCCGAACGCGCACGAGGTCGTCGTCGGCGAGGGAAGGAAGGTCGTCCGAGACGACGGTCAGGCCGCCGGTCACCGCGATCGCGCCGGCCAGGGCCTCCACCTCGGCCGGGCTCAGCTCGGTGTCGCGGCTGCGAGCCATCAGGCAATCCGGGTCGTTGATCCACAGCCGGCGGTGCATCCAGGCCCGGGCCAGGATGCTGCGCAGGGCGCCGCGGGTGCTGGGCAGCGCCTCCTCGATCCCCGGCGGCGCACCGGGCGGCGGCTCCCAGTGGGGCGCCACGTCGGGGCCGATGCGCATGGCGTCGACCACGCCCACGGCCGCGCCGAGGGGACATCCGCAGCCGAGCAGGAACGCCTCGTCGCCGGCGCCGCGCCGGATCGCCTCGAGGCCGCGGCGCAAGCGGGCGGCGCGGGTAAGCGTGGGATCGGCGGCCACGGCCTGCATGGCGGCGACGTAGAGGAAATCGAGCTTCAGGTAGCGGAAGCCCATGCCGGCCAGGGCCGCGAAGGTGCGCAGCAGGTGCTCCGTCACCTCGTCCCGGCTCGGGTCGAGGGCATGCACCCAGCCGTGCTTCGTCCAGGCCGGGTGGAGCAGGCCGCGATGGGGACCGCCCTCTTCGCCGTGGCTCCCGAGCAGCCACTCCGGATGGGCCCGGAACAGGTGGCTCTCTCCGACGACGCAGAAGGGCGCGGTCCAGATGCCGGGCCGGAAGCCGGCGGCGCGGATCTCCGCGGCCAGGGGCGCGATGCCGCGCGGGAACTTCTCGTTCGTCTCGAGCCAATCACCGATCGCGTGCTGGTAGCCGTCGTCGAGCTGCACCACGTCGACGGAGAAGCGGGAGCGCAGGCCGGAGAGCGCCTCCAGGTTGCGCAGCAGGTCCCGCTCGGTGACGTCGTGGAAGAACTGGTACCAGCTGCACCAGCCCGTCGGCAGCGGCGCGCCGGTGCGGGCCCCTCCGCGCCGCCCGAGCTCCTCCGCATAGCGCTCGAGGAGCACGTTCTCGTCGTCGCCGAGCAGGACGAGTGCGGGCTCGATCTCGAGGGCGGCGCCCGGATCGAGCGGGACCTCGAGCTGGATCTCGAGCTCCACCCGCACGCCCTGCGCGTCACGCTTCCAGTAGACGAGACCGCTCCCGAGCCCGGCCTCGAGCAGGCCGACGAGACACGCCCGACCCTGGCCGTCGCAGGCGACGGAGACGAGGGACGACTCGTGCCAACCGCTGCGGTCCGGCGGCGCCTCGCCGAGCGGGTGATGGAGACCGCGCAGCCAGGGCCCGGACGGAAAGGGAGGCTCGCCCGCCTCGTCGAGGGCGCGGCCGCCGGTGAACGACCAGGACTGCCATCCGTTCTTCAGGAAGCGCAGGGCATGGGTGTCCGCGCCACTCCAGCGGAAGCCCAACACCACGGACTCGAGATGGAGCGGCACGTCGGCGAGGTTGCGCACCGAGAGCTGGAGCTCCGCCCGCTCGCCGGCCAGATCCGCCGCGAGGCCCAGCTCGAAGGCGCCGAAGTGCTGGGCCCCGGCGGCCAGGCGACCCTCGGCCCACTCCAAGGGACCCGCGACCCCGTGCTCGCTACGGTCCGGGAGCCCCTGGGCGTAGCGCACGCCGAGCCGCACCGGCTCCAGGCGCCCGGCACGCTCGTCCCGGGCGATGGAGACGGCACGGCTCATGGCGGCCGAGGATAACAAGAGCCTCCGGGCGCGATTCGCGCGCCGCGAACGCGCACTGGTGCTGGACGGCGCGACGGGCACCGAGCTGGAGCGGCGCGGTGCGCCCTGCGCGTTGCCGCTCTGGTCGACGGGCGGCCTGCTGAGTTCGCCGGATCTCGTCCGCGAGATCCACGCCGACTACGCGCGGGCCGGCTGCGACCTGCTCACCGCGGCGACCTTTCGCACCCAGGGGCGGGTGCTCGCGCAGGTCGGTCTCGGCGGGAGGGCGGCCTCCTTGACCACACTGGCAGTGCGGCTCGCACGGGAGGCGGGCCCGGACCGGACGGTGCTCGGCTCCGCGCCACCCCTGGAGGATTGCTACCACCCGGAGCGCGTCCCGGCGGACGACGCCCTCGCCCGCGAGCACGAAGAGCACGCGGGGCACCTGGCGACCGCGGGCGCCGACGGAATCCTGGCCGAGACCCACAACACCGCCCGGGAGGCCAGGGCGGCGGCGCGGGCGGCGGGCGCGGTGGGCCTGCCGGTGTGGGTGAGCTTCGTGTGCGACGGATCGGGTCGCCTGCTCTCGGGTGAGCCTCTCGAAGCCGGGCTCGAGGCGGTGGCCGGGGAGGCGCCTCTCGGTGTGGGCGTGAACTGCCTGCCCGCCGATGCGGTGGACGCGTGCCTGCCCGTGCTGGAGGCGAGCGGCCTCCCCTTCCTGGTCTCTGCCAACCTGGGTGCGCCGGTCGAGGGCGCACCAAGCGGCCGCAGCGACCCGCTCGGCCCCGACGAGCTCGCGGCGCGCGCACGGGGCTGGATCGAAGCCGGCGCCGAGATCGTCGGCGGATGCTGCGGAACGAGACCGGAGCACCTCGCCGCCCTCGCCCGTCTCGTGGCCGCGCACGGGCCGCGCATCGGGACGGCAGCGGATGCGCAGCTCAATTCGGGGCACGGTCGCCGGTGACCCAAATTGTGTCACCCGGCTCCTCTCGGCCGGCGTGAGACGCGCGCCGCGGATGCGCAGCTCCGCCCGCAACCGACCAGCCCGCGGGCCCGCACGAGGGAGCGTGGGCCGGCCCCCCCGCCGATGGCACGTGCCTTGCTTTCTCATGGTTTCCAGCACGTTCTTGGCGCCCGGGCCGGCTACCCCTCCCCTCGTGCTTGCACGAGGAGTCGACCCGGGCGCTTTTCTCTTTCCGCGCTCAGGACCGGTAGCGGGGCTCGGGCACCGCGTGCAGCACCCATGCGACGGCCGCGAGCTGGAAGGCGATCGCCGTCCAGAAGACCGCCTCGTAGGAGACGGTGGCCGCCAGCACGCCGCCGACCAGCGGTCCGAGGGCGCCGACGAGCTCGCTGGCGGAGTTGGCGACGGCGATGCGCATGGGGAGGTTCTCGCGGCTGCCGAACTCGAGCACCAGGTTCTGGGACGCCATCTGGAAGCCGCCAAAGCCGGCGCCCAGGCCGAGCATGATCAGCACGAGCACCGCGGGCTCGTCGCCGGCGGTCATCAGGGCCAGAGCCGCCCCGACCCACAGCAGCAGGGACGCGATGAAGATCGCGCGGAAGCCGGTGCGGTCGGCGATCTCCCCCCAGGCCAGGTTTCCCATGCTCCAGGAGAGCAGGAACGCCATCGTGAGCGGGCCGAGCATGGCGGGGCCGGCGTCCGCGTAGAGCACGTAGAACGGCACGGACATCCGGCCCATCGTCGCGAGAGCGCGCGCCAGGAAGTAGCGGGTGAAGGCGGGGTCGCTTCGAAGGAGCGCGGGCAGCTCCGTGAGCCGACTGCCCACGCGGCTGGCACTGCGAACGCTCGGCGACTCCGGCTCGCGGATGAACGCGAGCATGGAGAGGCCGAGGGCGGTGAGCGCGAACGAGAGCAGGAAGGTCGCGGCGTAGCCGTTGCCGAGGGCGCCGATCTCGACCAGGTGGCCACCGACGCCGCCCACCGCCACCGCGGTGATTCCCGCCAGCGCGTTGCGCAGCCCCATCAGGCGTCCGCGGCGCTCGATGGGGATCACCTTCGACACCAGGGTGCTGAAGATCACCCCCTGCATGCCCATGAAGAAGCCGAACAGCGCCAGGATGGCGCAGATCGCCACCAGCGCGGGGGTGCCCGAGAGGAAGAACCCGACCAGCGCCAGGCCCAACACCTGGACGCGCATCAGACCGCCGATCCAGAAGCCCATCGGCAGGACGCGGCGACGATGCTCGATGGCGGTGGCGCCGAGCACTGGCGAGAGGAACATGCCCAGGGATTGGAAGGCGCGCGCTGCGCCGACGGCGATCGGCGTGCCGGCAATCAGCTCCACGTACATCGGGATGAAGGTCGGCGCCTGGATCAGGCGGAAGCCGGTCTGGCCCAGGAGACCGTGGGCCAGGTGCGCGAGGTAGTTGCGACGCAGGTGGCGCTGGGCCTCGGCCTGGAAGCGCTCCTCGTCGTTCACGGCGCGAGCACGGCGCGGGCGATGCCGGCCAGGTACATCGAGCCCGTGGCGCACAGGAGATCGTCGGGCCCGGTCTCGGCCGACGCGCGGGCGAGCGCTTCGCGGGGATCCTCGACGCTGCGTACGTCCGCCTGGGGAAGAGCCCGGCGCAGCTCGGCGCCCAGGGTCTCGGGCGCGAGCGAGCGCACCGGCTCGGCGCGGGTGGCGTAGAAGACGTCACCTTGGTCGCCGAGGGCACGGGCGATCGCGTCCAGGTCCTTGCCGGCGGAGACGGACACGACGAAGCGTCCCCGCCGATGGGGCATGTGCGCCAGGGCGTCGGCGAGGGCCCGGGCAGAAGCCGCGGTGTGGGCGCCGTCGACCACGATCCACGGCCGCTCCGAGAGGATCTCGATCCGCGCGGGCAGGCGGGCCGCCGCGAAGGCGCGCGGGGCGGCTTCGGCCAGACGCTCCAGCGGCAGCGCCTCCAAGCGCTTGACGCACGCCAGGGCGAGGGCAGCGTTCACGGCCTGATGGGCACCGGGCGTCGCGAGCTCGGCGCGAAGCTCGAGCTCCCCGTCGCGCACGTGCAGGCGCACGCGCGGCCCCTTCGTCTCGCCGACCTCGAGGAAGAAGTCCCGGCCCAACGCGACGAGGGGAGCGCCGACCTCGCTACAGCGCGCGCGCACCACCCGCGCCGCCTCCTCCGGCAGCCGGCCCATGACGAGCGGCACCCCGGGCTTCGCGATGCCCGCCTTCTCGGCGGCGATCGCAACCAGCGTGCTCCCGAGCTTTTCCGTGTGCTCGAGCTCGATGCTCGTGACGCAGGTGACCGCCGGCGCCACCGCGTTGGTCGAGTCGAGGCGTCCGCCGAGACCCACCTCGAGGATCGCCACGTCCACCCCTGCCTCCGCGAAGAGCAGGAGTGCCGCCGCGGTCGTGACGTCGAAGAAGCTGGGCGCGTCCGGTTGTCCGCGCAGCGCCATGACCGGCTCGCGCAGCGTCGCCACCGCCGCTCCGAGGCGCGCGCCGGAGACCGGCGTGCCACCCAGCCGGAAACGCTCCGTCCAGCTCTCGAGATGGGGCGAGGTGAAGGTCCCCACCTCCAACCCGGTCTCCCGCAACAGGGCCTCGGCGAAGAGCGCCGTCGAGCCCTTGCCCTTGGAGCCGGCCACGTGGAGAATGCACAGGCCGTCCTGGGGATTGCCGAGCGCCTCGAGCAGCTGCGTCACCGGGGCGAGGGAGAGGCGTGCGCGGCGCAGGTCGGGCATGCGCTCGACGTTGATCAGCCCGGCCAGCCAGGCCTCCGCCTCCTCCCCGGTCATGGGGCCCTCCACCCTCTTCGACGTCCTACGACGTCTCCCGTGGCTCCAACGCAACGAGGCGGCCCGTGCTCGGACCGCCTCGTGGAACTCCGATCGATCGGCGCGTCTACTGCACCATGTACTTCTTCCACGAGCGATAGTTCTTGACCGCCGTGCTGGTGCTCTCGACCGCCGGGTAGTAGTAGCGCACCGCGTGGCCGCAGGTATCGCAGATCCTGTAACAGAACTTGAACCCGTCGACTTCGCGGACCTGCCCGACCGAGGTGCGGTTCTCGTCGGTGCAGCAGCGCGAGGGCTGCGTGGGCGACACGATCTTCTTCGGGTAGTCGTTCTTCGGCTTCTCGTCGTCCGAGTAGCGGATGATGTTCTTGACGATGCGGTTCTTCTTGTCATCCGCGTTCTGCTTCCGAATGTTGCTGCCGATCCGTCTCAAGACAGGTTCCTCGTCATGGCCCCGGGAAGCGTGCCGGCCGTCCGGTCCAGCTCGCCCAGGAGCGGGGTCAAGTCTTCGTAGCTCGCCGTGCACGGCGCACCGTTCGCGTAGAGGAGGCGGTCCCCTTCGCGCCGGCGACCGCGCACGAACAAGGTGGAGCTGCGGGTGCCGTAACCTCCCGCATGGATGCAAGTGGCCTCGAAGGGCGTCCGGGTGTCGCCTTCGGGCACGTGCATGCGCAGGATGTGTGCAAGTGCGTCGAGCACGCCCTCGGAGCTGCCGGCGGCGACCGGCTCGAGCTCCCCCATCAGGCGGCCGACCTTGGGGTGGGCGGCATCGTTCGGGTCGGCGTTGCCGATCACGTGGGGGCCCGGGGCCAGCTTCTCGGCGCGGGCGCCGCTCTCGAGCACGACCGCGTAGGCGGTCAGGCCGTCGGCCACGAACAGGTTGCACGGGTTGTGGGCGTCCCGAGGCAGCCCGACGAGCTGCTCCATGGCCTCCTTCGCGCTGGGCGCCGCCAGGACGTCGGTGACGAGATGGCCCCGGGAGCGGCGGGAGGAATCGGGGCTCGGACAGGGCCGATTCGTGAGCGCGGCGAACACGCCGGCGTCGTTCATGCCGAGCCAGGTGCCGCCCTCCCGCAAGTCCCGCGGCGCAAGCACGACGCGCTCGCCCTCCCGGCGCAGGCCGGGGCCTGCCGCGGGGCGGTCGTGGTACTCGTCCCGGTTGGCAGCGATCACGAGCGGCGCATCCGGGAAGCAGCGGTGGAGTGCCAGAAGGGTGCACATGCGGGGAGGGTCTCGGCGCCGCCTCGCCGGGCCCCCGGGAGGGCTGAGCGGGCAGCTGACACGAGAGCCGACAAGCTAGCGAAATTCCCCCGGGGGTCAAGCCGCCCGCCAGAATGAAGAAACGGGGCCGGAGTTAAGAATTCAGTTCTTGAGAACTGAATTCTTAACTCCGGCCCCGTTTCTTCATTCCGGCTAGGCACCGACGACCTTGAGATGGGCTCCCTTGGCGGCTCCGCCGGGGGATTCCTTCTTGCTCACGCGCCAGCCGCGGGCGGCGCGGAGGCGGCTGGCGCGGCGGCGGGCCGTGGTGCGGTTCATCTCGAGGCCGTAGCGGCCGAGCACCTCGGAGAGCTCGTCGAAGTTGTTCTCGATCGAGACGCGCACGCTCTCGAAGCCCTCGCGGATCGCGTCGGCGCGCTTCCAGAAGGCGAGCGGGTTCATGCCGAAGAACTCCGCGTCGTGCTCGCGCGGCTCGAGCAGCACGATATCGCCCTTGAAGCGGGTGTCGCTCAGGTAGCGCTGCAGGGCGGCGCGCAGACGCGAGTGGAGCAAGGTGCGGAACACCTGGTTGATCACGCTGAGCATGCCGTGATCCGCCAGCGGCGCGCCCGCCGCGAAGTGTTCCTCGTCGTCCAGTCGGTTCAGGAACGGCCGGAACGGGTTGTAACAGATGATCAGGTCGGCGCCCTTCTCGATCGCCACGTCGATGTTCGCCGTGTTTCGGATGCCGCCGTCGATGTAGTCGACGCCGCCGATGCGAGCGGGGCGGAAGAAGAGCGGAAGCGCCGTGGAGGCCTGTACCGCCTTGGAGATGGACACGTCCGCCTTCTCGTCGGGGCCGAAGACGACGCGTTCGGCGGTGTCGAGGTCGCAGGCGGCCACGTAGAGCTTCTTGCCGAACTCGCTCTCGAAGGCGCGGAAGTCGTTGGGCGCGCCCATCCGTTCCAGGCTCCGGCGCAGCCAGCCCTCGAGCCGGCTGTTGTCGAAGAGGCCGGTCGGAACGTGGCTGAACAGCGACGGCACCTCACGCCGCGGCGAGACGTGCTCGATGAGCCGCATCGCCACCTCCTCGGCGCGGGTGTAGCTGGGCTTCTCGGCCAGCTTCCTCAGAGAGGGTCCGATCACCGAAGGGAGATCGGGAATCTGGCGCGTCAGCTCGAGGGCCACGCTCGGCGCGTAGGTGAGCACGTCGACCAGGAACCGCGTCGGCCGGGACAGGAACTCACCGATGTTCGGGTTGTAGAAGTGGTGGGGCGCAAGCTGCTCGAGCTTGGTGCTCGTCCCCTCGAGCACCTTGATCATCTCGTCGGGCTTCAGCCCGCCGGCGAGGGAGACCGCCAGGATCGAGCCGGCTGAGAGGCCGATGTAGGTGTCCAGGTCGGAGATGCGGCGATCGACGAGGTAGTCGTCGAGGGCCTTGAGGCCCCCCACCTTGAAGGCACCGCCAGAGACCGCACCGCCCGCGAGGACCAGGGCGACCTTCGGGTTCGCCTTGCGGCGGGTGCCGGTGCTCTTGCGAATCAGCGTCAGACCCACGATTCGGGTTCCTCCGCGGTGACCTGTTCACGATCGGCACGACCGGGCTGCTGGCAACGGATGACACCGACCGAGCCGATTTGTTGCGCCGCGTCAGAATAGCCCGGCAGCGATCCGCTGCCCAGCGGCGATCGGGGGCGCCGGCACCTTCTCCCTCCGGCAGGTGCCGCTGCAACTGATTGAAATCATTCGCGTCTGATTCGGAGTCGGCTCGCCCCAAGGGAATGCTCGAAGGCCCCCGACCTGCCGCAACGCGTCGTGAGACGGCCGACTGGGAGGGCGCGGGAAGTGCTTTGCGATCGCCCGGGCCGCGAGTACGATGAAGGTTCGATGCTCCTCCCCAAGGCCGCCCTCCCCCCGCTTCGGGTGCTCTTCACCTGTGTCCTGGTGCTCGGGGTCGGCTGCGCCACCACCGGATCCGACGATCCGCCCCCGGGCCCGACGCCCACCGCAGGCTCTCCGAGCGCCGATCCCCAGGCCGACGACGCAGCTCCCGGCGCGGGCAAGCGAGCCCAGAGCGCCGTGGAGGGCATGCTGATCGGCGCGATCGTCGGCGGCCAGGCCGGGCCCATCGGCGCAGCGGTCGGCGGCGTGAGCATGCTGCTCTACGGCGCCATCACCGGTGAAGTCCCGCTCCAGGGCGCGCCGTCCGGCGGGCGCGGAGGCGGGCGCTACCCGCGCACCTCCGATGCCGCCGACGAGGCGGAGCTCGAAGAGGAGATCGAGCAGGAGATTGCCCGCCAGGGCTCCCTGGAAGACGAAATCCAGGCCGAGCTCAAACGCCAGGAGGACATCCTGCGGCGCATCGAGCGCGACGAGGCGGTGCGTGCGGCTCGTGAGAAGGAGTCGGAGACGACCGCCCTGGACCTCGAGCGCAAGGCCAGCGAGACCCGCCGCGCGCCGAAGGCCGAGCCCCTGCGCGACCTGCCCGCCTCGATCTTCGACGAGTCCCGCCGCCAGGAGGGCGAGCGCGCCTTCAAGGTGCGCTCCCTCGACGCCGATCGGGACGGCGCGCCGGAAGAGCTCCGCATCTTCGACGACGCCACCGGGCAGCTCGTGCGCCTCGAGATGGATCGCGACTACGACGGCAACGTCGACGCCTGGAGCACCTTCGAGGGCGGAAAGGTCCGCGAGACACGCCGGGACAACGACGGCGACGGCAAGGCCGACGAGTGGCTCCAGTTCGGCGCCGACGGCCTCGCGACGTCCCGCGAGGTCGACCGGAACAGCGACGGCACCCGCGACGCGTTCTACGTCTTCCGCGGCGGCGCGCTCGTGGAAGAGCGCCACGACGCGAGCGGCGACGGAACCCCCGACCGCATCCTCCGCTACGAAGGCGCCCAGCTGAAGGTGGCCGAAGAGGACACCAGCGGCGACGGCCGCATGGACACTTGGACCCACTACAAGGTCTTCGCCCGCCAGGAGATCGTCGACCGCATCGAGAAGGACACCGACGGCGACGACAAGCCCGACGTCTTCGAGACCTACGAGCAGATCGCCGGCCGCCTGCTCCTCAAGGAGCGCGGCGAAGACAAGAACGGCGACGGCGAGATCGACATCCGCTCGATCTACGAGGACGGCAAGCTGAAGCAGCGCCAGATCAACGACCCGGCGCTGCTCCCGCTCTAGACCGAGGAAGGCCGGTACGCGTTTCACATTTGCGAGACCGGCTCTAGGCTCCCGCAGGCCTAGACGGGCTCCCCTTCGATCACCGCGACCGCCCCGAGGGTCGGGACGATCCGGGTGAGCCGGAACCCGGACGCCTCGTAGAGCCCGCGGAACTCCGCCTCGGAGCGCTGCCGCCCGCCCGTCGACACGAGCATGTTGACGTCGTTCTGGGCCGCCCCCATCGAAGGCAGGCTGCCGTCGATGCGAGCCGGGTAGACGCCTTCGACGAGGAGCAGCTTCCCGTCGTCGTGCATCGCGGCCCGGCAGCGCGCGAGGATACGCGTGGCGTCCTCGTCGTCCCAATCGTGGATGACGTGCTTCAGGAGGTACGCGTCGGCTCCGGCCACGACGTCTTCGAAGAAGCTCCCCTCGGAGACGTCGATCCGCTCGGCCATGCCGGCCCGGGCGATCTCGGCCCGGGCGCGCGCCGCCACCTTCGGCCGCTCGAACACGACGCCGCGCGGTCCCTCCTGGGCTTTCAGGATCCCGATCAGCAGCGCACCGTTGCCTCCGCCGACGTCGGCGACCGTCGAGAAGGCCGAGAAGTCGTAGGCAGCTGCGACCAGGCCCGCCGTCTGCGAGGTGAAGGCGGCCATGGCTTCGTCGAAGACCGCGGCCTGCTCCGGATCCCAGCTCTCGTCGTCGAACGCGCCGCGGTCGGGCGCGTCCTTCCGGAAGGCCGGATTCCCGGTGCGCACGCAGTACTCCAGCTCCCTCCAGCCGTCCTGGATCCCGACTCCCGCGAAGAGCATCACGGCCGCACGCATGGACCCGGGGACGTCGGAGCGCAGGGGCTCGGAGAGCGGCGTCCCGGCGAAGCGCCCGTCGTCCTGCTCCTCGAAGATACCCGAGGCCGCCAGCAGGCGGAGCACGCGTCGCAGCGAGGGCGCGTGGCCGTCGAAGCCGGCCGCAAGCTCCTCGGCGCTGCGGGGGCCCTCGGCGAGCGCTTCGGCGAGCTCGAGTTTCGCCGCGAGGAAGAGCGCCCGGGAGAGATAGTGCCCCACCGCCATCTGGTGGAGCGCCAGCATCGGCGGAAGCTGGGCGACGGTCTGCGGGTTCGTCGCCATGGCTAGGCGTCGGCGAAGGGATCGTAGGAGCCGAAGCTCCAGACGTTGCCCTCCAGATCGAGGGCGCCGTAGCCGGAGCCGCCGTAGTCCTTGTCCTCGAGCTCCATGACGATCCGGGCGCCGGCCGCCTTCGCGCGCTCGTAGTGGGCCTTGCAGTCCGCGACGATCACGTACGGGCTCTGGGAGTTGCCTCCGACCTGCTGGGCCGGCTTCACGAACTGGCCCCACTCGTCGTCGCTGGCGCTGCCCAGCATGATCATGCTCGAGCCGAAGCGGAGCTGGGCGTGGGCGATGCGGCCGTCGTCCTCGGCGACGACCATCTGCTTCTCGAAGCCGAAGGCCTCGCACAGCCAGTCGATGGCCTTGGGCGCATCCTGATAGCGAAGGGTGGGAACGATCGTGGGCGTGCTCATGGCGTTCCTCCTGGGTTGGAAAGGGAAGCCTAGGCCGAGGAGGCCGCGCGGCTCTTGTAGAAAACCGCCGCCTCAATCGGCCTCGGGAAGGCTCCGTGCGGGCAGCATCCTCCCGAGGAGCTCGGTCGGCGAGCTTCCCGAGAAGGCGCGGAACTCCTTCACCAGGTGCGCCTGGTCGTGGTAGCCGCAACGGAGCGCGATCTGCCGCTTCTCGCTCCAGCCCAGCTCGCCGGCCAGGTCGCGGATGCGGAGCGTGCCCGCCGTCGCCTCCAGCCGTCGCCAGGCGAACTCGAAGAACCGACATCGCTCCCGGTCGGCCAGCTCGCCCAGCAGGAAGCCGGCGAGCCGGAGGCGCGGGTCCGGCTCCCGCGGCGCGACCATCCACCCGCCGATCACCGGCGGGGCGTCTCGCTCGGGGGTCTGGGCGGCGGTCGCCATCGCGCGATTTCACCCGAGGTCGACACGGGATGCAAGCCGGGGGTCACCCGGGGCGAGCGACGGCGAGCTGGTACCTCGCGACGTGGACGCCTCGGACCGTGCGGTCGCTGTGGTACCGGAAGCCCTGCCGCTCGTACGTCGCCCGAAGCCTCTGGCGCGTCGACTCGCAATCGAGGCGGACGTACCGGGCCCCGCGCGCGACCGCCGTCTCCCCGGCGTGGGCGAGCAGGGCCGCCGAGACTTCGCCCCCGGCGGCGACGCGCCGGACGGCGAGGCGATGCACGTAGATGGCCTCCCCCGGCGAGGCCTCGGGCCAGAAGAGCTCGTCCGCGTCGGTCAGGCGCATCGTGCCGAGCGCTCTCCCGGCGTCCCAGGCCAGGACGAAGAGCCCCTCCCGGCAGTCCGGGGCGACACGATCGACGAAGACCTGCTCCGGGGTCCAGAGCGGCTCGCCCAGGTCGCGGAGCCAGACCGCCGCCTCGGAGAGGATTCCGGACACGATGGCTGCCTCGTCGGGCGCGGCGAGCTGGATGGCGAGCTCCATGCCGGCCGGAGCCTACGTCATCGGCAGCGGGACCCGCAGAACGGCGCTGGAGGATCGGCCCCTACGCGTGCTGCGCGTAGATGTCCATGATCTCGTGGAGCAGATCGATCGCCTCGGTCTTCTCGCGCTGGAACGAGTTCCGGCCGATGATCGAGCCGAAGCCTCCGCCCTCGGCGATGCCGCGGATCTCCTCGAGCACGCCCTCGCGGCCCTTGGCGGCGCCGCCGGAGAAGATCACGATGCGGCGGCCGTTGAAGGCGCTCTGCACGACGTGACGCACGCGATCGGCGAGGGTCGCGATCGGGACGTTCTCCGCCTCGTAGACCTTGCGGGCCGCGTCCTGCTCGATCAGCTCCGTCGGCGGCTTCACCTTGATGATGTGGGCGCCGAGCTGGCTGGCGATCTGTGCGGCGTAGGCGGCCACGTCGACCGACGTCTCGCCGTCCTTGGAGATGCCGGAGCCGCGCGGGTAGCTCCACACCACCGAGGCCAGGCCCTTGGCCTTCGCCTCCTGGGTGAGCTCGCGAATCTGCTGGTACATCTCGTTGCGGTTGGCAGACGCGGGATAGATCGTGAAGCCGATCGCGGCGCAGCCCAGTCGCAGGGCCTCGTCGACGCTGCCGGTCACCGCCGGGCAGGGATCGGAGCCGCCGTAGAGCGAATCCGAGTTGTTGAGCTTCAGGATCAGCGGGATCTGGCCGGCGAACTCCGCGGCTCCCGCCTCGAGGAAGCCGAGGGGCGCGGCGTAGGCGTTGCAGCCGGCGTCGATGCCGAGCTCGAAGTGGTAGCGCGGGTCGTAGCCCAGCGGGTTCTTGGCAAAGCTTCGCGCCGGCCCGTGCTCGAAGCCCTGGTCCACCGGCAGGATCACGACCTTGCCGGTTCCGCCGAGACGCCCGTGATCGAGGATCCGAGCCAGGTTGGTGAGCGTTCCCGGGTTGTCACTGCCGTACCAGGAGAGGATTTCCTTGACGCGCTTGCTCATGGCCCCGTAGACCTCCGAGAGAGAATGGGGGCGCCACTCCCCCCGCGGGGGGTGCGACGCTGAAGGCGTGATGGATAGCAGACCCGCTCGGGCCGGGTCGAGCGCTCGTGGGTGACCGGCCGCCGCCGCAAGGTGACGACCGCCCAAGGGCCCCCTAGCCTCGGTGCCCACTCGAGGAGGCGGAACGACATGACGACCGGATCCCACCGGTGGCTCGCGATGTTCGGGGTGCTGCTGCTCTGCGCATCCGGTGCGCAGGCCGAAGGCGAACCCGCCACCCCCACCGCGAAGGAGAAGCCCGTGGTCATCCTGACGACGTCCAAGGGGACGATCGAGATCGAGCTCGACAACGAGAAGGCGCCGATCAGCGCCGAGAACTTCCTGGCCTACGTGGATTCGGGCCACTACGACGGGACGATCTTCCACCGCGTGATCCCGGGCTTCATGGTCCAGGGCGGCGGCTTCACCGCGGACATGGACCAGAAGGACACGAAGGCGCCAATCAAGAACGAGGCGACGAACGGCCTCAAGAACGACCGTGGCACTCTGGCCATGGCGCGCACCAACGTGGTCGACAGCGCCACGTCCCAGTTCTTCGTCAACGTCGTCGACAACGAGTTCTTGAACCACTCGAGCCCCGACCCCCGCGGCTACGGCTACGCCGTGTTCGGCCGCGTCGCCTCGGGGATGGACGTGGTGGACGCCATCGTCGGCGTGCCCACGGGCAACCGCGGCGGTCACGGCGACGTGCCCAACGAGCCGATCGTCATCGAATCAGCGAAGCGGAAGTAGCGCGCAGAGGAACGTCCCCCGGCTAGCGCGAGAGCAACGGGGCGCGGCGCCAGGCAGCGGCTGGGGGCTCACCGACGTCAGGCGGGCCGGCCGAGCCTCCGCGCCAGGTGCCGCACGGCGATCGCCGCCTCGTCCGGCGGGACGGCCGTGTAGCAGAGCCGCACCCAGTCGGCATAGTCGCTGCCGGACGAGGCCCCGGGCGAGAGCACGACGCCGTCGTCGAGGCAGTCCTCCAGGAAGCCCAGCAAGCCACGCTCGTCCAGGGCGGCGGCGACATCGACGAACAGGAAGCAGGAGCCCCCGGGCGCCGGCAGGCCCAGGGCCGCGGCCGCGTCCTCGCCGGCCTTGCGATAGAGCTCGCGGGCGTTCGCCACCCAGGCGCCGCCGCTCTCCAGGGCCCGCAGCGCGGCGAGCTGGCCGGCGTGGGGCGCATGATAGGCGGAGTGCACGCTCACCTTGTGGGCCTCGGCGATCACCGGTACCGGACCGGCCAGGTAGCCCACGCGGTTCCCGGCGGTTCCGTAGGCCTTCGAGAAGGAGTGGGCGACGACCGTCCGCTCCGGCGCGAAACGCGCCAGCGAGACGTGGGCCGCGTCGTAGACGTAGTCTTCGTACACCTCGTCCGAGAGCAGCCACAGATCGTGGCGGCGGACGAGGCCGGCCACGGCCTCGAGCCACTCCGGCGGCAGCACGCGGCCCGTCGGGTTCGACGGCGTGCACAGGTAGAGGGCGACGCTGCGGCTGCCGATGCGGCGCTCGATGGCGCGAAGCGCATCGTCCACCGAGTGCACCCGATCGTAGAAGGGCACCTCGACGGGCACGCCCCGCTGGGATTGCACAATGCCGCGGATCAGCGGCCAGAACGGTGCGAGGATCAGCACCTCTTCGCCGGGATCGACGAGGGCGCTGACGGCGCAGGCCAGCCCGCTGGTGGCGCCCGCGGTGACGAGCACTTCGTCCGGCCCGCGGACGGGCGTTCCCTTCGCGCGGAGCGTCTCGACGAGGGCGTCGACCAGGGCGGGGAGGCCGCCGGTCTCGCAGTAGCGGTGCAGGCCCGGCTGGTCGCGGGTCGCGAGGTCCTCCATTCGGCCGCCCTCGAAGGGCTCCATCCAGGTGTCGCCCACGTTCAGCGGGTAGATCGGGCCCGGATGCCGGCGGACCCGATCCGCCAGGGGCGAGTAGACCGAGGCGGGCATCGCGGCCACCGCGCGCGCGGCGGGGAGGGCGGAGCCGGGGCGAGGCATGGCAGGGAACGCTACCGCAGGGGCGGGAGGTCCATGTCCGTTTTCCGCGAGCCCTCCCAGGCCGGGCGGGGTATCACGGGGGTATGCGGCTCGACCCGGCCACCTGCGAGCGGGCCCGGCGCGCCCGGGACCCGCGCTTCGACGGGCGTTTCTTCATCGGCGTGCGCACGACCGGCGTCTACTGCCGGCCGGTCTGCCCCGCGATGCCGAAGGCCGAGAACGTGCGCTTCTACCCGACCGCCGCCGCCTGCGAGGCCGAGGGCTTCCGCGCCTGCCGCCGCTGCCGACCGGAGACGGCGCCGGGCACCCCGGCCTGGGCTGGCGCCTCGGCCACCGTCGCCCGGGCGCTGCGATTGATCCAGGAAGGCGCCCTGGACCGGGGCTCCGTCGAGGCGCTGGCGGCGCGGGTCGGTGTGGGTGCGCGCCAGCTGCGGCGGCTCTTCACGGAGCACCTCGGCGCCTCTCCCCTCGCCCTGGCCCGGACCCGGCGAGCCCACTTCGCCAGGCGCCTCCTCGACGAGACCGCCTGGCCGATGCACGACGTCGCCCTGGCCGCGGGCTTCGGCAGCCTGCGCCAGTTCAACGACACCGTGCGCGAGACCTTCGGGCGCACGCCGAGCGAGCTGCGCGGCCGGGCACCCCGCGCCGGCGGGGACCCTGGGGAGGCGAGCCTGCGGCTCCCCTATCGGGCCCCGTTCGACTTCCAGGGCCTGCTCGCCTTCCTGGAGCCACGGCTGCTTCCCGGTGTCGAGAGCATCGAGGGGACGACCTTCCGCCGCGTGGTCCCGGGCGGTGACGAGCCGGCCTGGCTCGAGGTCTCGCCGCTCCCGGACGGGGGCGCGCTCCGCCTGCGCACGTCCGGGATCCCGCCCGCGCGGCTCGGGGAGGTGGTCGAGCGGGTGCGCCGCGTGTTCGACCTGGCAGCGGATCCCCACGCGGTCGCTTCGGACCTGGGCGCGGATCCGCGGCTCGGACCGGTGGTGGCGGCCCGGCCGGGCCTGCGGGTGCCCGGCGCGTTCGAGCCCTTCGAGATGGCGGTGCGTGTCGTCCTGGGTCAGCAGGTCTCGGTGAAGGGCGCGACGACCCTGGCCGGACGGCTGATCCGCGCCGCCGGCAAGCCGGCCGCGGGCCTGCCCCACGGTCTCGCCTTCCTCTTTCCCACACCGGAGGCCCTCGCCCGGGCCGACCTCACCGGCATCGGCATGCCCGGCGGGCGGGCCCGGGCCGTGGGCGCGCTGGCCGCCGCCGTGGCCGAGGGCCGTGTGCGCCTGGGGGGGGAGGACGAGTCCGAGGCAGTGCAGACCGCCCTCTGCGAGCTCCCGGGCATCGGCCCCTGGACGGCCCAGGTGATCGCGCTGCGCGCCCTCGGCGATCCGGACGTGTTTCCGGCCGGCGATCTGGGGCTGCGAAAGGCCCTGGGGCGGCGCGGCAGGCTCGCCGGCGAGCGCGAAGCGGAGGCCCGGGCCCGGGCGTGGAGGCCCTGGCGCGCCTACGCCGCGCTCTGGCTGTGGGCCGAGTTAGCATCGAGCGCATGACGTACACGACGCTCGACTTGCAGCGAGACGGCTCCGTCGTCTGGTGCACCTTGAACCGTCCCGAAGCGTTGAACGCGCTCAACCCGACCCTGGTCGACGAGCTGCACGCCTTCTACGACGAGCTGAAGGAGGATCCCTCGGTTCGCGTGGTGGTGCTGCGCGGCGCCGGGCGCGGCTTCTGCGCCGGCCTCGACCTGAAGGAGCCGGGCTCGGGGGACGGCAGCGTCGGGTCGTCCCTGCGCGGGCAGCACCACATCGCGGAGCTGTCCCTCAAGATGCGCCGGCTGCCCCAGGTGTTCGTCGCCTGCGTCCACGGCCCGGCCTGCGGCGGCGGCTTCATGCTGGCGCTCGCGTCGGACCTGCGCCTCGCCGGCACGTCCGCGCGCATGAACGCCGCCTTCATCCGGATCGGCCTCTCGGGCTGCGACGTGGGCGTGAGCTACCTGCTGCCGCGGCTCGTCGGCGCCTCGGTGGCGGCCGAGCTGATCCTCACCGGTCGCTTCGTCGATGCGGAGCGCGCGCGGGAGCTGGGCCTGGTGTCCTGCGTCGTGCCCGACGACGAGCTGGAGGACGAGGCCCGCGCGCTCGTCGCCGACCTGCTGCGCACCTCGCCCCTCGGCCTGCGCCTCTCGAAGGAAGCCCTGAACGCGAGCCTCGATATGAACAGCATGGACGCCGTCGTCGCCATGGAGGACCGCAACCAGGTCCTGTGCGCCCGCACCCGCGACTTCCAGGAAGGCATCCGCGCCTTCCTGGAGAAACGCGACCCGAAGTTCCAGGACGCGTAGTGAGACAAGGGGACGTTCCTGTCTGTCTCACTCCCAACAGGTCGCCCAAGGCCCATGTCGAGAAGTGAGACAGACAGGAACGTCCCCTTGTCTCACGCTCATCTCGAGGGGTCGGGCGGCCGATGGGGACTGCATGCGCTTCGTCGTCTCGGTGGCCCTCGCCCTGTGGATCTTGATCGGTACGGGCGTCCTGCTCTCCCGCGGTGACGGCGCCGGCCTCGAGGCCGCCTGGCCCGGGATCAGCGCCAGGCTCGGCCTGTTCGAGCGCCCGGCCTCCGAGGGGCCCTAGCCCCGCCGTCCGCTAGCCTCAGCTCGTGCAGCAGAGTGGGGATTGCTTCGTCGTCGAGGGGGGAAAGCCGGTCTGCGGCCGCCTGCTCCCGGCCGGCAACAAGAACGAGGCGCTTCCGGTGCTGGCGGCGGCGCTGCTCGCCCCGGGGCCGTCCCGGCTCGCGAACGTGCCCGAGATCCGCGACGTCGGCACCCTGCTGCGCATCCTGGCCGAGATGGGTGTGGTCACCTCCCGGGACGCGGCGTCCGACGAGCTCCGGATCGACACGGCGAACCTGGAGGGTGGCGCCCCCAGCGCGGAGCTGGGCCGGGCCATCCGCGGCTCCTTCCTGCTGGCGCCGGGGCTGCTCCATCGCACGGGCCAGGCGGCGCTGCCCCGGCCGGGAGGCGATCGCATCGGCCGCCGGCGGATCGACACCCACCTCCACGCCCTGCGGCTACTCGGGGCGGAGGTCGAGACCCGGGAGCGCCAGATCCACCTGAGCCTCACCGGGCGCTTCCGTGGCACGGACATCTTCTTCGACGAGGCCAGCGTGATGGCCACCGAGAACGCGGTGATGGCGGCTACCGTCGCCGAGGGCACGACCCGCATCGCCAACGCGGCCTCGGAGCCCCACGTCCAGGGCCTGTGCCGCTACCTGAACGCGATGGGCGCCCGCATCCGCGGCGTCGGCACCAACATGCTCGAGATCGAGGGCGTGCCCGAGCTCTCGCCTGCGGTGCACCGGATCGGCCCGGACCACATCGAGATCGGCTCGTTCCTCGCCATCGCCGCGATGACCGGCGGCGCGCTCGAGGTGGCCGACGTCGTTCCCGACGACCTGCGCATGATCCTGATGGTGTTCGCCCGGCTGGGCGTCGAGGCGCGCCTCGAGGGCACCACCCTGCACGTCCCCGCCAAGCAGGAGCTCGTGATCCAGGACGACATGGACGGCGCCATCCCCAAGGTGGACGACGCCCCCTGGCCCGGCTTCCCGACCGACCTCTCCTCCATCGCCCTGGTGCTGGCCACCCAGGCCGCCGGCACCGTGCTGATCCACGAGAAGATGTTCGAGAACCGCCTGTTCTTCGTGGACCGGCTGATCGCGATGGGCGCCCGGGTGGTGCTGTGCGATCCCCACCGGGCCGTGGTCACCGGCCCCACCCGCCTGCAGGGGGAGACCATCACCTCCCCGGACATCCGTGCGGGAATGGCCCTGATTGCCGCCGCCCTGTGCGCCGAAGGCCGCTCGGTAATCATGAATGCCCACCAGATCGACCGCGGCTACGAGCGCATCGACGACCGGCTGCGGGCCCTCGGCGCCCACATCCACCGCACCTGATCCGGGTCGGGGGGCGGCACCCCCCGAATGGGTGAGGCAAGCTCTCCGCGAACCGGGGGGAGCGCGGGCGGATGACGCGGAACGAAGAGCGGCGCCGGATGCTGTCCAAGCTGGAGATCTTCTCCCAGCTCGGCGACCGGGAGCTCGAGGAGCTGATCGAGGTCGCCCGCGTCGAGAACGTCCCGGCCCGCGCCGAGATCTTCCACAAGGGGGACGAGGCCCAGACCCTGTTCGTGATCCTCTCGGGCCGCCTCAAGGTCACCGCAACCTCGGCGGAGGGCGAAGAGGTGATCCTCTCGATCATGGAGCCCCACGAGACGATCGGCGAGGTGGCGCTCTTCGCCAGCTCGCCGCGCACGGGTACGGTCACCGCCCTCGAGCCCTGCGAGCTCCTGGTCCTCCACAGGCGGGACCTGATGCGTTTCCTGAAGGCGCGTCCGGAGGTGACGCTCCACGTGCTCGAGATCCTCGCCGGGCGGCTCCTGCGTCTGAGCGAACGCGTGGAAGATACCCGCTTCCTCAACCTGCCGGGCCGCCTCGCCAAGCAGCTGCTCCGACTCGCGGGTCGCTTCTCGCGTCCGGCGGAGACCGGTGTGGTCATCGACCTGCGGCTCTCCCAGACGGACCTGGCGGAGATGGCGGGCGCCACCCGCGAGGCCGTCAACAAGCAGATGCAGGCCTGGAAGCAGGAGGGCATCGTCCACCACAAGAAGGGCCAGGTGACGATCCTGGATCCGGATCGCCTCCGGGGCGAGGCAGGCGAACGTTAGGCGTCTCCCTCCGGCGTGCCCCAGCGGTTCCAGTAGGTGACCTCCCGCGCCGGGCGCCGCGTGGCCGGGCGCAGGCGGGCATCGGCCATGTGGCCGATGGGGAGCAGCACCGTCTGGGTGACACCTTCCGGGATGCCGAGGGCCCGGGCCGCCTCCTCCTCGTGCACGAGATGGAGCGTCGTCCACGTGCTGCCGACGCCCCGCGCGCGCAGGGCCACCATCAGCGACCACGCGGCGGGCAGGACCGAGCCGTAGAACGCCACCCGCATGGCGTTCGTGTCCACCAGCGGTCCACCCTCGGCGCACACCAGGATGAGGGCCGGGGTGTCCTCGAGGCGATCGGCGAGCTCGCGGGCGCGCGGCTTGGGCCCGTCGGCGCCGGGTCGGAGCGCCGCGTAGCGGTCCATCGCCCGCCGGTAGAGCTCGGCGAGCGCCGCCTTGGGCGCCGGCTGGTCGAGGACAAGAAAGCGCCAGGCCTCCTGGTTCGCGCCGGTCGGCGCCTGGACCGCCACGTCGATGCAGGCCTCGATCAGGCCGCGATCGACCGGCCGGTCCCAGTGGAGCCGGCGCCGCACGCTGCGGGTGGTCGAGAGCGCCCACTCCACGGCGGCCGCGAAGCCCGGCGAGGTCTCGTCGATCTCCTGCATAGCCCGGAGCCTACCGCGCCGATCTCACGGATCGCCCCGAGCCTACCGCGCCGATCTCGTGGATCGCCCGGAGCCTACCGCGCCGATCTCGTGGATCGCCCGGAGCCTACCGCGCGCCGGGCGCGAGACCGCGGTGCAAGGCGACGAAGCCGAGGGTGGCGGTGGCGCTGATCACCGCGCACAGGGCCAGCACCCAGCCCCCGAGGCCACCCCAGCCGGCGAAGCCCAGGAAGAGCGCCATGCCGAGGAACGGCGCGTAGGCCCCCCGCAGACCCGTGAGGGTGGCGTGCAGCCCCATGTAGAGACCCGCCCGCTCCGGGTGGGCGAAGTCGTTGTGGCCGAGCTGCCAGGCCAGCATGCCCCCACCGCGGGCCAGGCCCAGGAGCGCGCGACCCGCCCCGATCCAGGCGAGGGATCCGGTGATGGCGCCGACCGCGGTCAACGCCTGGGAGAGCGCCCACAGCCAGCTGTGCCGCGCCCGGAACTCGGCAATGTGGACCCGATCGACGTAGCCGGCCCAGAGCGGGATGGTCGCGACCGCGAGGGCGGTCGGCACGACGGTGAGGAGCGCGATGCTCGTCGTGTAGTCGGCGGCGAGCTGGCGCGAGACCACGTAGAGCACGATCGGCTCGGTCATCATGTTCGAGCTGCCGAGCAGGAACTGCCACGCCAGGTACCGGGCGTAGACGGGATCCGTGCGCAGGATGCGCAGCGCGGCCAGGGGCCCGCCGTCCTGGGCACGGCTCTCGGCGCCGATGGCCACCGCATCGCGAGCCTCCTCCCCGGCGAGGCGGACCCGGGCGAAGGCGAGGACGCCGGGGAGGACGAGGGCCGCGGCACCGGCATACACCCAGCGGAAGGCCTCGGGCTGGCGGTCGAGGAAGACCCCCCCGGCGAAGGCCGTGCTCATCAACACCAGGTTCGCGATCACCGTGAGACGCGAGGTCACCCGCGCCCGCACGTCGGCGGGGTAGTTCACGGTCCAGACGACGCTGCGCACGGTGACGACGCCGCCGATCACGAGACGGCTGGCCACCATCGCGCCGATCAGCAGCCAACCCCCCAGGCCGCCTTCGGGAAGCAGCGCGACGCAGGCGACGAGGAGCACCAGGACGAGGTGCATCACCACAAGCATCGGCACCTTGCGGCGCCGCTCGGCGATCCGCGCCCACAGGACGCTCGAGAGGTTGCCGAACATCGGCGCCGCGCTGATCAGCGCCAGTGCCGCTGGGTGGACGTGAAAGGCCTTGTCGGCGATGACGCCGACGAAACCGCCCTCCATCAGGGAGAAGGAGATCGGCAGGAACAGCTGGGCCAGGCGCTCGTGGCGGTAGCTCTGGGCCGCAGCCTCCGAGAGGGGCGGGAGCGGCACGGCGGCTCAGGCGAGCAGGCGGTGGGCCCGGCCGACCAGCTCCGGGACGGCGACACCGTGGGGGCAGGCTCCGGCGCAGGGCGCGCTGGAGCAGGAGAGGCAGGCAGCCGCGTTCCGGCCCACGCCGGCGTAGCTCTCGCGGCCCTGGTCGAGATCGCCGTAGTCCTGGGCGTACATGCGGCTGCGCAGCACCTGGGAGATCTCGACGCCGGCGGGGCAAGCGCTCTCGCAAACGTCGCAACCGTAGCGGCACTGGCTGCGTTCGGCGCGGCGGGCGTAGCGGGTGAGGAGGCCGGCGTCGGCGGAATGAGGCGCGTCCCAGCCGGACGCGGCCACGTACTCGTCGACCTCGGCGGGGGTTCGCATGGTGATGATCGCGGCGTCGACGATGGAACTCGCCAGGGTCCAGCGGAGTGCGGCCTGGGCGAAGGTGGCACCGCCGCCCTCGTAGGGACGCATGTCGTTCAGCCGGGCGCCGCGCAGGGTCTTCATCGCGACGACGCCCACGCCCTTCTCCCTGGCGCGGGCGAGGACGCGGGGCAGGTCCGGCTGGACGGCGATGAAGTCGAAGCGCCCCGTGAACTTCTGCACGAAGGACGGATCCTGGCCGAAGTTGTAGCCGACGAGCACGACGTCGAGGTGATCCGTGTCGAGGGCGCGGTCGATGCACGGAACGAGGCGTCCGCCGTGGCCGGAGAGGCCGGTGAAGCGGATCTTGCCGTGCTGCTTCGCGCGGGTCGTGAACTCGAGCCACTCGTCGTTCTCGAGGCGGCGCAGGTCGTTGACGGCGTGCTGGAAGTAGACGTCGATGCGATCGGTGGCGAGGCGGGTGAGGCTGGCCTCGAGGCGGGCGAGGAGCTCGTGGCGGTCGTCGTCCCGGTCGTCCATGACCTTGCTCGCCAGGACGATGCGCTCACGATCGGCGCCGAGAGCCCGGCCGAGGGTTCGCTCCGCCTCGCCACGGGTGTAGCCCTCGGCGGTGTCGAAGTAGGTGACGCCGCGGTCGAGGGCGTGGCGCACCACCGCCTCGTCACCGGACAAGCGGCTCGAGCCGAAGCCGACGTCGCCGATCTCGAGGCCGGTGCGGCCGAGCCGCACGGTTCGGCGGATCGCCGGCTCGGGGGGGCGGGGCTCGCTCCCGGCGGCGGCCCAGGGTGCCAGGGAGAGGCCCGAAGCCAGGGCGGCGCCCCGCCGAAGGAGCTCGCGTCGGTCGATCTCCGCCATCGCATGCCTCCCCGGGGATCCTAGCAGGAGCCGATTTCTCCTTGCGAATCGAAGACTTCGCAGATCCCGACGGATGCGGCTCAAGTTGCCGGTCGGTGAGGTCGATTCCTGGGTACGCCCCCGGGAGAACGTCATGGCCGCTTCTGCCTGGATCGTCCCCGGCCCCGAAACCGCTTCCCGCGAGGAGCTCCCGCCGCCGCGGGCGCTTCCGGGCCGTCCGGGCCTGACGTGGGCGCTGCTGCTGGCCCCGTTCCCGGGCTTCGCCCTCGGCGTGGCCCTCGCCCTCGCCCAGGCACCACCCAGCACCGCGCCGGAGCTGCGCGCGAGCGCCCCGCCACCTGTGCCCGCACCCACCCTCCCCCCCGCGCCGCCCACCCGCTTCTGGAAGCCCGCCGGCTCCACGGCCGTCCCGCCGCCGACGCGCCTGACCCAGCGCCACTACCGCCCCGAGCTCCGCCTCGCCAGGCAATCGAACTAGGAACGCAAGAGTGGGGACGTTCCTTGCAACTTGCGCATCTGCGCAAGTTGCAAGGAACGTCCCCACTCTTGCGGTTCAGCTCTCGGCGGGGGCTTCGGATTCGGCGACGGGGTCGGCCGCGTCGTCCTCGGCGGCCTGGGCGTCGCGTGTGGCGCGGCGGAGGCGCGCGGGGGCGCGGGTGTCCAGGCGGCCGCTCAGCAGGAGCGACAGGTCCTCGACGACGAGATGGGCGCAGGGAACGAAGAAGAGCGTGATCAGGCTGGCGAAGATCACGCCGAAGGCCAGGGCGATCGCCATCGGGATCATGAAGCGCGCCGAGAGGCTCTGCTCGAGCATCATCGGGGTGAGGCCGGCGAAGGTCGTGAGAGAGGTCAGCAGGATCGCGCGTAGGCGAGCGCGGCCAGCGTCGCGCACGGCCTCGGCCAGGCGCGCCCCCTGGCTGCGCAGGTGGTTCACGTGATCGACGAGCACGAGGCTCGCGTTCACCACGACACCGGACAGGGCCACGAAGCCGATGATCGAATACATGCTGAAGTCGTATCCGAGCAGCATGTGACCGGCGATGCCGCCGATCAGGCCGAAGGGAATGGCGCTCATGATGATGAGCGGCTGCACGTAGGAGCGGAGGGGTACGGCCAGCAGTGCGTAGATCACGAGGAACGCGATCACCTGGCCGCGCAGCATGGCGCTCATGAACATGCGCTGCTCGGCCTGCTCGCCCTCGAAGGAGTGGCGCACCCCCGGGTAGCCCGCCAGGAGCTCCGGGAGCACCCGCTCTTCCAGGTCGGCGACGATCTCGTTGGCGTTCGCGACCGCCACGTCCACGTCCGCCGAGACGGTGACGACGCGCCGGCGATCGACGCGGCGGATCGCGGCGAAGCCGCGCCCGAGCTCGGCCGCGGCCACGGAGGTGAAGGGCACCTCGTCGCCCTCACGGGTGCGGATCCGCATCGCCTCCACGTCGCCGAGGGAGCGCCGCCGCTCGGCCGGATAGCGGACCATTACCTTCACTTCGTCGCGGCCGCGCTGCAGGCGTTGCGCCTCCTCACCGTGGAAGGCCTGCCGCACCTGCCGCGCCACGTCCTGGAGGGACACGCCGAGGGCCTCGGCGGAGGGCAGCACCCGGAACTGGAGCTCCTGCTTGCCGCCCTGGAAGGAATCGGCGATGTCGAACACACCAGGATAGGCGGCCAGCTGCGCCTTCAAGTCGCCGGCTGCGAGTCGCAGGCTCTCGAGATCGCTGCCGCGAAGCTCCAGCTCGACCGGCAGTCCAGCCGAGATCAGGCTGTTGTTGAAGCTCAGCTCCTCGGCGCCGGCGATATCTCCCACCCGCTCGCGCCAGCGCCGCTGCATCTCGTCCGTTCCGATGAAGCGCTGCTCCGGCTCGATCATCTCGACCTGCACCTCACCCAGATGGGCCGCGCCTCCGGTCGAAGCCAGGTTGGGCAGCGGCCCCGCGTGGCGCGAGGAGGGCTGCTCGCCCACCGTCACCATCACGTGGCTGAAGATGCTCTCGCCCTCCTCGCCCCGTTCCGCGTCGGCCTCTGCCTGCACCGCTCTCGCCGCCTGCTCCAGGCGCTCGATGGCCCGTGCCGTCGCGGCCGCCGGCGTGCCGGGCGCCATGGTGAGGCTCGCGCTGATCACGTCCCCTTCCACCGGCTCCTGGAAGGTGAAGCGCAGCCAGCCGCCGGCAAGGAGCCCGGTGCTCACCAGGAGCATCGAGCAGGCCAGCGCGATGGTCAGGTAGCGCCACTCGAGGGCCCACTCGAGGGCGGGCCGGTAGCGGTGCTCGATCAGGTAATCGAGCTGGTGCGCGACGCGGTCCTGGAGCGCCCTCCAGCGGCGACTGACGGGATTGCTGGGCGCGGCGTCGAGCTGGCTCCTCCCGTGCCCCAGGTGCGCGGGCAGGACGAACATGGCTTCCACGAGGGAGAACACCAGACAGGCGATCACCACCGTCGGCAGCACCGCGGTGAGCTTTCCCATGGAACCGGGGATGAACAGCATCGGTGCGAACGCGGCAATGGTGGTGGCCACGCCGAACACGACCGGCACGGCGATACCCGTCGCGCCGCGCACCGCGCCTTCGAGCTTCTTGCCGGTGCGATGCTGCTCCGTATAGGTGTTCTCGCCGACCACGATGGCGTCGTCCACGACGATGCCCAGCACCACGATGAAGCCCAGCAACGAGATCCAGTTGATGGTCTGGTCCAGGCTCGGGAGCACCGCGATCGCACCCAGGAAGGCGATGGGGATGCCGAGGCTCACCCAGAGCGCGAGGCGGAGCCGCAGAAAGATGGCCAGCACGGCGAGAACGAGCAGGAAGCCGCCCCGAGCGTTGCGGAACATGCTGCCGAGCCGGTCGTCCAGGAAGTCCCCGGCGTTCATCCAGATGGTGAGGGAGATGCCGGGCGGAAGGCTACGATCGGCGCCCGCGACGTAGCGCTTCACGGCGTTCGAGACGTCGAGCATCTTCTCGTCGCCTACCTGGAACACCTGGACCATCGCGGAGGACTCGCCGTCGAAGCTGGAGAACTGGTCCGTCTCAGCGAAGCCGTCGGTCACCCTGGCGACGTCGCCGACGGTGAGGCGTGTTCCGTCGTGACGGGAGACCAGCGCGATCTGCTCGAAGGCCGGCGCGCTCGTGGCCTTGCCCTTCGCCCGCAACAGGATCTCCCCGCCGGAAGCGCGCACGGAGCCTCCGGGCAGGTCGACGGAGGAGCGTCGCACGGCCCCGGCCACGTCGTCGAAGGTCACGCCGAAGCGCTGCAGCGCCTCCTCGGACACCTCGATCTGGATTTCGTAGGGGCGAACCGAGGCCACCTGGGCCTGGGTGATCTCCGGAAGCGCCGTCAGCTCGTCCCGCACGTGCTCGGCGGCGCGCTTCAGCGTGCGCTCGTCAACGGCACCGGCGACTGCGATCGAGAGCACGATGCGGCCGATCTCCGCCTGCTTCACGACCGGGCGCTTGGCCTCGTCCGGGAAGCCCTCGATGGCGTCGATGCGCGCCCGCACGTCGGCGAGACGGCGGCTCAGATCTTCGCCGGCCTGCATCTCCACGACGACCGAGGCGATCCCCTCGCTGGCCGTCGATCGGACGCGCTTGATGCCGGGCATCCCGTCGAGCGCCTCTTCCACGCGGATGGCGATCGCCTGCTCGACCTCCTCCGGCGACGCGCCCGGGTAGGCCACGCTGACGGTCACGATGTCGAGGTCGACGTCGGGGACCATCTCCTGCCCGATGGTCGGCAGGGTCATCAGGCCGCCCACCACCAGCAGGGCCATCAGCAGGTTCGAAGCGACGTGGTTCTCGGCGAACCACGCGATGGCGGCTTTCACGACCCGCTCTCCGCAGCGGAGGGCTCGGGAAGCACCTCCATGCCGTCGGTGAGAAGCGCGAGGGCGCGGGACGCCACCCGCTCGCCGTCCTCGAGACCGGCGCCGATCAGCACCCGTTCGCCATCGGCGCGCAGCACTTCGACCTCGCGCACACGAACGCGGGAATCCGCTCCGATCACCAGCACCTGCCGGGTGCCGCGCAGGGCGCCGCGGGGCAGGTCGAAAGCGGCGGGCACGCTGCGGCCCTCGATCTCGGCCTCGACGAACAGGCCGACGGGCAAACCCGGCCCAGCGGCCGTGCCGCGCTCGATGCGGGCCACCGCGACGAGCATCCGCGTGCGCGCGTCGAGTGCGCCCTCCATGCGCACGAGTCGGCCGGTCCACTCCTGGCGACGACCGGCGAAGTGCCCGGCGAGCATCACCCGGGGCGCCGACTCGGTGCCGGGCGAGGCGAGATCGAGGAAGGCCAGCTCGTCGCTCGGGATCGGCAGGCGCACCTCGAGGGCGTCGGTCGCGTAGACCCGGGCCGCGGCCGCGCCGCGTCCGGCGAACTGGCCCACGGCCACCGCGCGGCTGCGGACGCGACCGTCGAAGGGAGCACGCACCTGCGTCCGCTCGAGATCGAGCTCGGCCTGGGCCAGGGCCGCCCGCGCTTCGCGAAGGCTGGCGCCCGCGACGCCGGCGCGGCTCTCGGCCTCGTCCAGGGCGGCGGGGCTGGCGGCACCGACACCGCGCAGCGTCCTGCGCCGCTCGAGGGTGGAGGCGGCCAGCCGGTGCTGGCTCTCGGCTCGTTCGACTCCGGCGCGGGCGCGCTCGAGGGCGGCCTCGTAGTCCCGGGCGTCGATGCGCAGGAGCGGCTCGCCTGCGGTGAAACGGCCGCCGGCTTCGAGGGCTGGCGCGATCCACGTGATGCGACCGGCGGCCTCCACGACGAGGTCGGTCTCGAGGCGCGGCTCGACGGTTCCCTGGGCGCGCACCCGCAGCTTCACGGGCTCTGCCCGGGCGACAGTGACCGCCACCGGCGGAATGCGCTCGGTGATCGCTTCGGGCTCGCCCCGAGGCTCGATGGCGACGAGCCCGGTCGTGGCGAGAAGGCCGGCACCCAGCACGATGACCGGGGCGAGGGCCTTGGGGCCGATCTGTCGGAGAGTCCGCGGCATCATCTCTCGCGGCCTTGGGCGGCAGCTCTCTGAGGGGGGAAGAGGGGGGCGGCGCCCCGGGGCTCCTTGCACCCGACCGATCGGGCGGGTGTCTCCGGGCTATCGGCAGAATGGGGGCAGAGGATGAGCAGCCGTTCGTCCACGGGACAGGCTCGACGCGGGTCGGAACCCCCGGGGGGAGGCCGGCCAACGCGGAGCGGCCGTGTCACCATGCGCCCATGCCGCGCCTCAGCCACCTCAGCCGCTCGATCGCCGGCCGGATCGCCCTGGTGACCGGGGCCGCCAGCGGCATGGGCCGGGCCACCGCCCACTTGTTCGCCGACGAGGGCGCGCGGGTGGCCGTGTGCGACCTGAACGCGGAGGGCACGGCGACGGTCGTGAAGGAGATCCGGTCGGCCGGGGGCGAGGCCGAGGGCTTCCCGTGCGACGTGGCCGATCCGGTGGCTGCGGCAAGCCTGGTGCAAGACGTGGCCGGGCACTTCGGCGGCCTGCACATCCTCGTGAACAACGCCGGCGTCAGCCTCGGCGCGCCCCTCGAGAGCGCCGAGTTCCCGGAGATCTGGGATCGCAGCTTGGCGGTGAACCTCACCTCCCAGATCCAGCTGATCCGCGCGGCCCTCCCCCACCTCCAGGCCGACGGCGCCGGACGCATCGTCAACATCGCCTCCACCGAGGGGCTCGGCGCCACCGCCGGCATCCCCAACTACACAGCGAGCAAGCACGGCGTGGTGGGCCTGACCCGGTCCCTCGCAGTGGGGCTCGGCAGCCAGGGCGTGACCGTGAACTGCATCTGTCCGGGCCCGATCCACACCGGGATGACCGCGGCGATTCCGGACGGGATGAAGGAGAAGTTCGCGCGCCGGCGGGTGCCGGCGCGGCGCTACGGCGATCCCGAGGAGGTGGCCCACGCGACGTTGTCGCTCGTGCTGCCCGCTGCCTCGTTCATCAACGGCGCCATCCTGCCCGTGGACGGCGGGTTGGTCGTGCAGAACACCTAGGAGCATCCATGGCCGCGGAACGAATCGACGCCTATCTCGTCGCAGCAGGGCGCTACCACGACATCGACTATGCGCGGGTCGAGCTCCTCAAGCACCTGGCGGTGCACGAGCAGGTCCGCGTGCGGGTCGCGGACAGCTACGCCGATACGGAGGCGATCGCTGCGAGCCGCTTCCTCGTCACCTACACCTGCGACGTACGACCGACCCAGCAGCAGCAGGAGGCGCTCCAGCGCTACGTCGAGGGTGGGGGCCGCTGGCTGGCACTGCACGGGACGAATGCGGCCCTCGACTTCACCGCCGAGGGAGTGGTCGCGCCACGTGTGATCGGCACCCTGGCCCACACCCTGGGCAGCCAGTTCCTCGCACACCCGCCGATCCAGCCCTACAAGGTGGAGCCCTGCGCCCCGGACCATCCCCTCGTCACGGGCATCGACGCCTTCGAGACCGACGACGAGCTCTACCTCTGCGAGTACCACGAGCGCGAGAAGCTCGTCCCGCTGCTCGACACCCAGTACGCCGGCGACGCGGCGGGCTTCGTGGAAACCGACTGGTCCGACGCCGACCGCCACCTCGTGATGTACCTACGTCCCCTCGGCGAGGGTGCCGTCCTCTACAACACCCTCGGCCACTGCCGCGGCCACTACGACATGCAGCCGGTGATGGACTACTACCCCGTCGTCGAGCGCTGCAGCTGGGAGAAGCCCGAGTACCACGAACTCCTCCGCCGCAGCCTCCGCTGGTGCCTTGGCGAGCTGTGAAGAAGCGGCGCGACTAGATCCAGGGGGGGTTGGCGAAGCTGCGGGCGGCGACCGCCTGGTGGGGGTGGAGGCCGGCCATGGCGGCGACACGATCGGCGAGGACGCGCTCGAAGGCGGGCATCAGACCGTCGGTGTAGGCGAGCTCCCAGGCGAGACCCATGATGCGCATGCGTTGGCTCGTGTCGAAGGCGTCGCGCACCTGGGCGGCGGGATCGTGGCCGCGCCGGTCGACGTCACTCTCGGCGAGCCGCAGAATGGCCGTGGCCTGGCGCCGCGTCACGCCGAACAGATCCTGGATGCCCCGGCGGATCGTCCGCCGCTCCGCCTCGATGGAATCCGCATCGGCGTAGGCGGTGGTCACGAGGAAGCGCGCCGTCGCGATCTGGAGCGGGCGCGACACCGGAAGCCCGTAGCGGTCCCGCGCCAACGGAGCACCGCCAGTCAGGCGAATGCGGGCCCGCCCGATCCAGCGGCGAGCCACCGCCTCGACCCGGCGTCCCCGCCGGAAGGCCGTGTTCGTCTCGATGTACTCGCGGTCGAGCAGATCCATGTCCCTGCCTGCCCCGGTGGCCAGCTTCGGCCGAGCACATCCTAGTACGTCTCGGCGCGGCTTCGCGTTCCTCGGGTCCGATGCCGCAGCCGGGGCCGGGTCTCACCCCGAGGGGATCCGCTCCTCGGCCAGCTTCTCGGCATCCTGGAGGATCTCGGCCAGCTCGTTGAGATCACTGGCCAGGTCGACCAGGGCATCGCCGTCCCGCAGCGTCATGCGCGCGCCGTAGTCGCCGCTCTTCAGGGCCTGGACGTGGCGCCGGAACACCACTTCGGGCCCGATCATGCGATGGGTGTGGATGATGCACACCGCACTCACCAGGCCGAAGTAGATCGCGCCGGTCGCGGCGACGCCACCGAGCAGACTCGCGGCCTGGAGCTCGACCAGCCAGTCGCCGGCGTGCAGCCCGGCGTCCGCCAGGAGATCGCCGAAGGCGATGTAGGCGAAGCTGACGCAGAGGATGGCATAGGCCGAGGTCGCGCAGAAGAGGAAGAACGGGAGACGAAGCTGCCGCATCGGGTCGACGAGCAGGTTGCGCGCCCGCCGCTGCGATCTGGCGATACGAAGATGTCGCTCCATTCGAGGCGCTCCGATTGGGCTCCGCTCCCAACCGCGGGGAGGGGGTCAATGGCTCTCTTCGGCGAACCCGGCGCGTCACCGGACTCGTTTTTCCGGGTACGCTCGGCGATGCGCAACATGGCACCGAAGTCGGCTTCCAAGCTGCGATAAGCTCGCCGGATCATGCACACCTTCGCCGACCCCCTTGCCCGAGCGCAGCGCGTCGCCGCCGAACGCCTCGCCGTCGTGTGCGGCGACCGACGTCTCACCTACTCCGACCTGTGGCGTCGCTGCCGCATGCTCGCCGGCGCCCTGGACGCGGCCGGGATCGGACGCGGCGATCGGGTCGCCATCTGGGCGGGCAACTGCCACGCCTACATCGAGACCTACACCACCGTTCCCGCCTGCGGGCGCGTCGCCGTCCCCCTGAATACCCGCCACGCCGAGCCCGAGCTCCGCTACGCCCTCGGGGATTCCGGCGCACGGCTCCTGCTGACGGACCGGGACGCGTCGGGGCTCGCGGACATCGTGGAGCGGGTGATCCGCATCCCGGACGAGTACGACGCGTGGATCGGTGCGGCGGCGGAAGCGGAGCTCGGCGCCGGCGTGGACGAGCAGGACCTGGCAGGTCTCTTCTACACCGGCGGCACCACCGGGGCCTCCAAGGGCGTGATGCTCACCCACCGCAACCTGATCGCGAACACCTTCCACTGGATGGCCGCGGTCCCGCAGCGGCCGGACGACACCTTCCTCGTGATGGCGCCGCTCTTCCACGCCGCCGGCTCCAACGGCGTGCTCGCGAGCCTGTGGACCGCCGGCTGCCAGGTCATGCTCCCGGCCTTCGACCCAGCCGTGGCCCTCGATCTGATCGAGCGCGAGCGGGTGACCGAAACGCTGGGCGTGCCGACCATGCTGGCGGCCCTGGCCGAGGAGCAGCACGCCCGGCCGCGCGAGACGGGCACGTTGCGCTGCATCGGCCACGGCGGCTCTCCCATCGCCACCGAGGTGATCCGCCGCACCCACACGGCGTTCCCGACCGCCGAGCTGATCGAGGTCTACGGCGCCACCGAGCTCTCGCCCCTGGCGACCGGGCTCCGAGGCGAGGAGGGCCTGGTCGAACAGAAGCGGGCGCGCTCCTGCGGCCAGGCCATGCCGGGCGTCGACGTGCGCGTGCTGGACCCCGACGGCAAGGAGCGGCCGGCCGGCGAAGTGGGCGAGGTGGTCGTGCGCGGGCCCAACGTGATGCGCGGCTACTGGAACAAGCCGGAACAGACGGCCGCCGTCCTCCGTGACGGCGCCTACTGGACCGGCGACCTCGGCTTCATGGACGACGAGGGCTACCTCTTCCTCGTCGACCGCTCCAAGGACATGATCGTCTCCGGCGGCGAGAACGTGTACTCGACCGAGGTGGAAGAGGTGCTCTACCAGCATCCCGCCGTCCTCGAGGCAGCAGTGTTCGGCGTGCCCGACGAGAAGTGGGGCGAGGCGGTCTGGGCGGTCGTCGTCCCGCGAGAGGGGCACGGCGACGTCGATCCCGCCGAGCTCATCGGCTTCTGTCGCGAGCAGATCGCCGGCTACAAGGTGCCGAAGGGCGTCGACCTGCGGACGGAGCCGCTGCCCAAGTCCGGCCCGGGCAAGGTGCTGAAGCGCGAGCTGCGCGCCCCCTTCTGGGAGGGGCGGGACCGCCAGGTGAGCTGATGAGCGCGACCACGCCCGCCCTCTCGATCCAGCTGTGGAACTTCGCTGCCAGGGACCCGGGGCCCGCCGGCTGGGAGCCCCTCCTGGCCCAGGCCCGGGCCGCCGACGAGGCCGGCGTGGACCGGCTCGTCGTCTCGGACCATGTGGTGTTCGGCGAGAACCTGGAGGCCTACGGCCGGCCCGAGCTCGGCGGCGTCGAAGGAGGCCGGCAGCCCACCGGACCGGACGGCCATTGGCTCGAGCCGCTCACCCTGCTCTCGGTAATCGCCGGTGCCACCACCCACTGCCGGCTGATGACCGGCATCCTGATCGCCGCGCTCCGACGACCGGTCGTGCTGGCCAAGACCACCTCCACCCTCGACGTGCTCTCCGGCGGGCGCCTCGATCTCGGCGTAGGCGTCGGGTGGCAACGGGAGGAGTACGAGGCCGCGGGCCTCGCCTTCGAGGGGCGCGGCCAGCTGCTGGAGCGGAGCCTCGAGCGGTGCCAGGGCTTCTGGCGGGATCCCGTCGTCGAGGGCGCCCACATGATGCCCAAGCCGCTCCAGCCCGGCGGCGTGCCCGTCTGGGTGAGCGGCCGCATGGGTCGGCGCGTCCTCGATCGCATCGCCCGCTTCGGCAGCGGCTGGATTCCGTGGGGCGACGACGCCCTCGACCCGGCGGCCAGCGTGCCGCGCATCCGAGAGGCGCTCGAGGCTGCCGGTCGCGACGCGACGGGCTTCCAGGTCACAGGCTCGCTCCCTGCCGTGTTCGACGAGCGCAAGCAGCTCGATCTCGCGGGCACGATGGAACGGGTGCCGCCGCTGGTGGACGCGGGCCTCACGGACTTCCGCGCTCAGCTCCGGCTCGCCGCCGATCCGAGCGAAGCCAGGGATCAGCTGGCGGAGGTGGTCTCGGCCTTCCGGAAGGCGGTCGGTCGCTAGGCTCCACCTCCGAGGTATCGGCAGGGCTACGCTCGGGCGGCTGGCGATCGATCACGACGAGGAGCGGGCCGCGCGCCGGGCTTCCGCTACATCCTGGGGATGCCGAAGCTCCGGGTCTTCGTCGCCACGCGCCTGCTGGAAGAGGTCCAGGAACGACTCGGCGAGGCCTTCGACGCGACCTTCGTGGAGGCCCGCGAGCCCGGCACGGCGCTCGCCGCGACCGGGCGGCCCTTCGAAGCGGTGCTGGTCTCCCTCGACGCGCCGCTTCCCGAGACACAGATCCAGGCCCTGCCCGAGAGCGTGGGGGCCATCGCCACCTACTCCGTCGGAACGGATCACATCGCGCTCGCCGCGGGCGAGCGGCGCGGCATCGCCGTCTTCAACACCCCCGGCGTGCTGGCAGACTCCGTCGCCGAGAACGCGATGTTCCTGATGCTGGGCGCCGCCCGACGCGCCACCGAGAGCATCGAGCTCGTGCGCAGCGGCGCCTGGGAAGGATGGAGCGCCACCCAGCTCGTCGGAACCGAGCTCGCCGGAAAGCGCCTCGGCGTCCTCGGCCTGGGCGACATCGGCGGGCGGATCGCCCTGCGCGCTCGTGCCTTCGGAATGGAGATCCTCTACTGCAACCGGAAGCCCCTCCCGACCGACCATCCGGCCCGCGGACGCTTCCTGCCGACACCGGCCGCCCTGATCGCCGCCTCCGACGTGCTCGTGCTCGCGTGCCCTTCGACGCCGGAAACCCGCGGCATCATCGACGCCGAGCTGCTGGCCCGGGCGCCGCGCGAGCTGATCCTGGTGAACATCGCGCGCGGGGACCTGGTCGACGACGAGGCGCTCGTGGCGGCCCTGCACGAGCGCCGCATCCGGGCAGCGGCGCTCGACGTCTTCGCGGGGGAGCCGGCGTTCCACCCCGCCTATCTGGAGCTGCCCAACGCGTTCCTCCTGCCCCACATCGGCAGCTCCACGATCGAGGCACGTCGACGCATGGGCGAGATCCTGATCGACGCCCTCACGAGCTGGGCCGCCGGCGGCGCACCCCTGAACCGTGTCTGCTGATACGCTCGCCGTCATGAACGCTCTCGACACCCTGATCGCGAAGCAGGAGATCCGCGACGTCCTGTCGCGCTACTGCCGTGGCCTCGATCGCATGGACAAGGAGATGGCCGAGGCGGTCTGGCACGAGGACGGCACGGCGAACTACCTCGAAATGTACGAGGGCACCGGTCGGGGATTCGTCGACTGGGTCTGGGAAGCCCACGCGGCCATGCAGTGCCATTCCCACCAGATCACCAACGTGCTGATCGAAGTCGACGGAGACCGGGCGACGAGTGAAGCCTACGTGACGGTCGTGCTCTGGACGAAGCCTGGCAGGGACGGACGCCAGCGGGAGATCCTGGTGCGGGGCCGCTACCTCGATCGCTGGGAGCGGCGCCAGGGGAGCTGGGCGATCGGCCATCGCACGCACGTCGTCGACACCCAGACCGTGTCGAAGCTCGAGCCGGCGCCCGTGAGCGCAGCGTCGGCTCGCGACGAGAGCGACCCCTCCTTCGCGTTCATCCCGAAGGCGGGCCGGGAGTGAGCCGCACCGCCCGAGCGTGGGCGTCCATGGGGTCGATCCTCGCCGCCGGGACCGCGATCGCGTGGGCCGGCAGCCAGGGCAGCGTGCTCGCGTGGGGCGTGCCGCTCTTCGCCCTGTGCGGCGCCCTCTCGTTCGCCGTCAACTGGGCGGCCTTCGTTCCCGCCTACGTCCTCCAGACCGAGCACTACTTCGACCTGATGGGCAGCGTCACCCACTGCACCCTGATGCTGTCCGGCCTGGCCCTGGGCGGCGCAGCGGATGCCCGCAGCGCGCTGCTGGCCGCCCTCGTCGTCGCCTGGGCGCTCCGTCTCGGCTCGTTCCTCTTCACGCGCATCCGGCAGGACGGAAGCGACGGACGCTTCGACGCCATGAAGCCCCACTTCCCGACCTTCCTCATGGTGTGGACGCTGCAGGGGCTTTGGGTCTTCGTCACGGTCTCCTGCGCCCTCGCCGCCGTCACCTCGGCGCGGAAGGCCCCCCTTGGCTGGCCGGCTCTGGTCGGAACCGCCCTCTACACCGCGGGCCTCGCCATCGAGGTGACCGCAGACCGCCAGAAGCGCGCCTTCCGCGCCGCCCCGGCCAACCGCGGCCGCTTCATCACGTCGGGTCTCTGGAGCCGCTCCCGCCATCCGAACTACTTCGGCGAGATCCTGCTTTGGTGCGGCATCGCCCTGGTCGCCGCGCCGGCGCTCTCGGGCTGGCAGTTCGTGACCTTGGTGTCGCCAGTGTTCGTGTACTTCCTGCTCATGCGAGTGAGCGGAGTTCCGCTCCTGGAGGCGCGGGCGAAGCGGAAGTGGGGCGAGGAGCCGGAGTACCGGGCGTACAAGCGGCAGACGCCGGTGCTCGTGCCGCGACTCTGGTGAGAGGGTACTCGAGGCTTGGGTTCGGTTGGGATGGGGCGCGGTTGGAGTGCTTCGCGGCTTCCTTCACTCCTCCGCGTCGTCCGCCTCCCACTGGAACCGCTCGAACAGATCGGCGAGCTCCGTGCGGATCGCGTCCGCTTCGAGGCCGAACTCCTCGAGGCTGTAGCTGTGCTGGGTCTTGTGCTTCCGCTCCTGCTTGCCCTCGCTGGCGAGCTGCTCGCGGAAGGCGTCGGTCATCGGGAGACCGAGGTCCTGGTAGACGCGCTCGATGGTGGCGGCAGGGTCGGAGGTGAGGTCCCGGTAGTCGACGACGGCGCCCCGGGTTCCGGGGGTGGCGTCCAGGCTCTCGAGGGGATGCCGGTAGGTGTGCCAGGACTGCTCGGCGAGCACGCGCAGGCAGCCGCGCTGACGGTCCTCGTCCCAGCCGAGCTGCTTCCAGGCGGCGCGCATCAGCTTGAGCAGGCTGGGGATCGTCTCCCGGGGGTCGCGCACGTTCACCACGATCCGTGCGTCCGGGAAGGCCTCGATCAGGCATGCCACGCGCCCGGACCAGAGGGGGTTCTTCGCCAGGTGGGTCTTCTCGGGACCGTTCAGGTAGAGCTGGCGGCGGACCACGTCGCGATAGAACTCGTTCACCCGGCGTCGCTTCCGCTCCGACCAGCGCGCCATGTGGTAGAAGTCGAGATCCTCCATCCAGGGCATCTTCGTGATCCAGAAGCCCGAGGCCATGGAGTAGAAGAGCGAGATGTCGTCCTCTTCGGGGATCGTGAGGCCCATCTCGTGCATGTGCCGCATGGCCCCGTAGCGGCGCTCCTCCCACGCGGCGACCCGCCGGGCGAGCCATCCGCCGAGCACGCGGCGGTCGAAGGCCGCGCCGGCGCGGATCAGCTGCTTCTGGAGGAGGGAAGGGAAGTAGCACTCGTAGAGCAGGAAGGAGCTGAAGCGGCCGCTGTCCTGGCCCATCAACCGGTGGGCGAGGGTCGTGCCACTGCGGGCGTGCCCCACCATGAAGATCGGGGCCTTCATCTCGACCCTGCGGAGCCCCGGGAAGAGCAGGCCGTCCAGGAAGAAGCAGATCGCGTGGAAGCTTGCGACCACGGGGACCCAGAGGCACAGCACCGCCAGGTAGTAGAAGCGCGCCCGGGGCTCCTTCTCGCCCCAGGCGAGCCGGATCATCTTGAAGTAGTTGGCGAAATCGAAGTGGAAGAGCACGGGCTCAGGCCGTGGCCTCGACGTCCGCCTCCAGGAAGGCGTCGCCGAGGATCTCGGTCCCGTCGAGGCTGTGCACCCTGCCGCCGACCTCGTGGACGAGATCGCGGCTGAACACGACCCTTCCCACGTGGCGACCCGTGCAGAGCTCCAGCGCCGCCTGGGCCATCATCTCGACGGGCTCGACCATGTCCGGATTCTTGCGCGCGATGTCCCGCACGTAGTCGGCTCCCTGGGTGAGGACGATGGCGACGGGCGCCATGGCGTTCACGAACACGTCGCTCTCGGCGAGCTCGTGGGCGAGGGCCTGGGTGTAGCGATCGAGGGCCGCCTTGGTGGCGCCGTAGGGCCCGATGACGAGCGCCGCGGTCTTGGAATCCCGGTAGGGGACGGCCGGCTGGAACGAAGTGGCGCTGCTGATGTTCAGGATCCAGCCGGCGCCCTTCGCCTTCATCGCGGGAATCGCCTGCTGGGCGAGATCGACGGGCGCGTTCACGTTGACCTCGAACATCGTGCGCCGATCCTCGAGGCTCGACTGGCTGGGGAGCTTCATCGTCGCGACGGCTGCGTTGTTCACCAGGATGTCGATCGGGCCGAAGGCCTCGCTCGCCCGCTCGACCAGGTCGGCGCGCGCCTCCCCGTCGGAGAGATCCGCCGCGACGGCCGCAGCCTTGCCTCCCGCGGCCTGGATCTCCGAGACCGCCTCTTCGAGCGTGCCCTGGAGCCGGCCGTGGGCGCCGAGACGCGAGGCGTTTAGCACCACCGAGGCGCCTTCCGCAGCGAAGCGGCGCGCGATGGCGCGGCCGATGCCGCGGCTGGCGCCGGTAACGAAGGCCACTTTGCCGTCGCAGCGTCCCATGAGCCGATCCTCCCTTTGCGTGGACCGGCCATCCTACCACCGTTCGTCGTGGCAACCGCGCGGCTCTAGGCCGCGGGCTCCGCGTCGCCCCGGGCGCGGCCCAGGCGCAACACCCACAGGCCCGCGGCGGCGCCGGCGATCTCGAGGCCGAGCAGGACCCGGGCGAAGCCCACCGGCGGCCCGTCCACGGCGATGCTCACGAACCGTCCCGCCACCAGGCCGCCGACCAGGAGCAGCCAGAGCTGGAGGAGCGGTCTCCAGAGGCCGGGCCGCAGCGCGCCGGCCAGGAAGAGGCCCGCGATCGCGAGCTGCATGCCGCCGTACATGGCCCGCGCCTCGTTCAGGGCGTCGACCGCCGGGAGCACGATACCGACACGCCCGAGGAGGGCCTCGGGATCGACGACGCCCGGCAGCCCGACGGCGAGGAAGACCAGCCCCGCGAGGGCCAGAAAGGCCTGCACGATCCGATCACGCGTGTGCTCGGCCATGACCGGGAGCCTACACGCCCCTCCCGCGAAGGGCCTGCGCGAGCCGAAGCGGGTCGTGTACGGTTGCGGTGTGATGCGAGCCGCCGCCCGACTCCTGCTCCCGCTCCTCGCCGCTGCGCTGGCCGGCTGCGCCGGAACCGCCTCCCTCTTCGACTTCGACGCGCCCGCCTTCGAGACCGTCGTCTCGCGCTACTCGGCCATGGAGGACCGGAAGGCCCTGGCGCTGGCCACCGAGGCGAACGGGCGCTTCGCCTGGGGCATCGCCACCGGCGAGGCGAGCGAGGCAGACGCGCGTGCCGGCGCCGCCGATCGCTGTCGCCGCGCCGCCCGCTCCGGCGGAATGCGCGCCGACTGCCACGCGTTCGCGGTGGACGACGCGCCGGCCCGGGACACCGTGGAGGGCTGCGCAGCCCGGCAGCTCCCGTCCCGCCGCTGCTTCATGCAGCGCCAGTTCCAGGGGAAGCTCGGCCGGTAGGCCGGCGCGCTCAGATCGCGACGGTCCCCTCGACGACGGTGACGCAGCGCCCGCCGACCTCGATGCGGTCGCCGAGGGTCACCTGGATCCGGCCGTCGCGGCCGAGGAAGCGGCCCTGGCGGGCTTCGTACCGACTGCCCGTCAGCGCATCGACGCCGGTCGTGCGCAGGTGCTGACCGGCGGCCGCGTTCCCACTCCCGCACACCGGGTCCTCGTCGATGCCGTCGGCGGGGGCGAAGGATCGCACCTCGACCCCGCCGTCGGCGGCGACGGCGTAGACGTTGAGGCCGTCCCAGCCTCCCTCCTCCGTCGCCGTGGCGATCGCCACGAAGTCCGGGCGCAGCCGATCCAGGTCACCGGCCCGCTCCAGGCGCACGGTGAGCCAGCGCGGCCCGACGTCGATGAGCAGGGGATCCTGCACCGGAACCCCGCCGAGCAACGCTTCGAAGCGCTCCGGCGGCGACGTGGAGGCTCCGACCTTCGCGGGTGGTGCGCTGAAGACCAGGGCCCCGTCGGCCTCGAGCCGGATCGGGATCGGCCCTGCGGCACACTCCTGCACGATGCGTTCCTTCCGCGGGAATCGTCCGGCCTCGAGGAGGGCGTGGCAGGTACCGAGGGTCGGGTGGCCCGCGAAGGGAAGCTCCTGGCGGGGCGTAAAGATGCGGACGAGGTAGTCGGCGCCCGCCGCCGTCGCCGGAAGGACGAAGGTGGTCTCGGAGAGATTCGTCCAGCGGGCGAATCGGACCATCTCCTCGTCCGAGAGGCCCTCTCCGTCGAGGACGACGGCGACCGGGTTCCCCAGGCCCGGCTGGTCGCTGAACACGTCCACCTGCTGGAAGCTCCGCATGCAGGGAGGGTGCGCCGGCTCCCGCGGATCGGCCATCCGTCAAGCGCTCCGGTCCTGCCCACCACCGAACCGGACACGGACCGGACAATCCCGGGCGCAGCGTCCGGGCTGAGGGCATTCCGGAGGTTTCGGCCGTCCCTGCCCGGAGCCGCAAGGGACGTGCCCGGGCGGCCGTTCAGCTGGTGGCCGCACCCGTGAGCAGCTCCCGCACGACCAGCAGCTTCATCACCTCTTCGGCACCGTCGCCGATCTGCCATCCGATCACGTCACGCAGGCGCTGCTGGATCGGGAGCTGCTTGGTGTAGCCGTAGTGGCCGTGGAGCGTCAGACACTTGTGGATGACGTCGGCGGCGGTCTTCGGCGCCCACCATTTGACCATCGCGCCCTCGTGGCGGCAGGGCATGTCGTTCTGCCGCATCCACAGCACGCGGTAGCAGCCCAGCCGGGCGTGATCGAGCAGGGTCACGCCTTCGGCCAGGGGAAAGGTCACTCCCTGGTGCGCGGTCATGGGCTGCCCGAACACGTGCCGCTTGCTCGCGTAGTTCACAGTCTCCGCGACGCTCTGGAGCGCGGCGCCGACGCACTTGAGCCCGATGATCGCCCGGTTGACGTCGAAGAAGCGGCTGATGCGGATGAAGGCGGTGCCCGGTGGGCCGACCATCGCGTCCGCGGGCACCCTGACGTCGTCCATTCGCAGGATCCCACGCGGGACGGCGCGGCATCCGAGATCGTCGTAGGGCTCGAAGGAAAGGCCCTTCGTGTCCCGGGGAACCAGGAAGCCCGAGATCCCCTGCCAGCCGCTGGCCTTCGGATCGGTGCGGACGAACACGTAGAAGACGTCGGCGTTCAGGAAGCTGACCGAGTTCTTCACGCCGGAGAGCACCCACTCGTCGGCCTGCGGCCCCCCCGTGGCTTCGAGGCGGGCCATGTCCGAGCCGGCGGCGGGCTCGGTGATGCCGAGGGCGATGGTCGCGCGACCGGACAGGAGCTCTTCCGCCCACCGCTCGCTCTGCGCGGCGGAGAAGTCGGACATGAACTGGCTCTGATAGGGACGGCCCAGGGTCGGCAGCACGCAGTTGAAGTCGCCCCGAGCGACCTCCTCGGCGGTGATGCCGACGCTGACCAGGTCCCAGCCTGCCTCCCGTCCTCGCCAGAAGTCCTCGGCGAAGCGATTGATGCGCCGGATCTGATCGTGGGGGTAGGCCTCGCGGTCGCCCTCGGCGTAGCGCGGGAGGAGCTCGTCCCGAGCGATGCGGCGCAACGCCTCGCGGTACTCCTCCTGGTCCGGCGTGAAGCTGAAGTCGAGCATCGAGCCTTCGGTCCCGCCACCGCCTCCCGTCTGGTGTTCTCGGGACGCCCAGTCTAGCGTGGACGCCATGCCGGATGCCCTTCCCGCCGATCTCCAGAGGCTCCTCGACGAGCGCGCGATCACCGAGGTGCTGCACCGCTACTGCCGCGGCGTCGACCGGCTGCACGAGGAGCTCCTCGCTTCCGCCTATCACGAGGACAGCCACGACGACCACGGCCTCTTCAAGGGCACGGGGCGCGAGTTCGCGCGCTTCGTGGTGAAGGTGCTGCGGGAGCACGCCGACGCGACCCAGCACTGCCTGACGAACGTGAGGATCGAGGTGGACGGCGAGGTGGCCCATTGCGAGAGCTACGTCGTCGCCCGGCACTGGCGGGAACGAGAGGACAGCACGCGGCTCGAGACCGCCGGCGGGCGCTATATCGACCGCCTCGACAGGCGGAGCGGCGAGTGGAAGATCGCGCACCGCGTGGTCGTGCTCGAGTGGGGCACCGTCGAAGAGGTCGTCCGCCCCTTCCCGATGGAGGGCTACGAGCGCGGCCGACGCTCCCGCGACGATCTCTCCTACCGTCGGCCTCTTCCATGAGGCCGGGCTCATCGACGCCGGCGCTCACTCGCGTACCATGAAGCCGGATCTCGCGGCCGCCCGGGGACGACGGACGCCTCGACACCGCGGGCCCGCAGGGAGTCCTCCATGACCCAGGTAGACGGCGGCGAGCTGTTCGTCCGCGTGCTCCGCAGCGCGGGCATCGACACCGTGTTCACCCTTCACGGCGGCCACCTGGACGCGATCCTCCAGGCCGCGGCGGCGGACGGCATGCGCCTGGTCGACATGCGCCACGAGCAGGCCGCGGGCCACGCCGCCGACGGCTGGGCGCGAACCACCGGACAGGTGGGGGTCGCGATCGTCACCGCGGGGCCGGGCTTCACGGATTGTGTGACTGCCATCGCCAACGCCTACCTCGATTGCGTGCCCACGCTCTTCGTCGCCGGCGCCGCTCCCCTGCGGGAGGCGGAGACCCTTCCGCTCCAGGGCGGCATCGACCAGGTCGCGATGGTCGCGCCCATCACCAAGTGGGCGCTCCAGGTGACCCATACCGAGCGCATTCCCGACCTGACCGCCCAGGCCCTGCGCGTCGCCAGCTCCGGGCGGCCCGGTCCGGTGTTCCTCGAGCTTCCCATCGACGTGCTCTTCTCGCGGGTCGACGAGGGGGCCGTGCGCATGCCGACGCGCATCGCCCCGGACGCCGCTCCCGCGCCGCCGGCGCGCAGCGTGGAGCAGGTGGTGGACCTGCTGCGCGAGGCCGAGCGTCCCGCCATCCTGGCGGGCGGGGGCGTCTGGTTCTCGGGAGGCGGAGCGGAGCTCCTGGCCCTGGCCCGCCGCACCCGCACGCCGGTCTTCTCCAACGCCAAGGCTCACGGCCTCGTGCCGGGAGCCGACCCGCTGTGCGGCCGCGGCTTCGCGAACCTCGCGATCGCCGCGGCGGTCGGCGCCGAAGCGGACCTGGTCCTCGTGCTGGGCGCGCGCCTCGGCCTCTTCACCGGCGGCCGGGGCGCGCGGCTCATTCCCACCGGCGCGCGGCTGGTGCAGATCGACATCGCCGCCGAGGAGATCGGCCGCAACCGGGAGCCGGACCTGGCGATCGTCGCCGACTGCCGGGAGGCCCTGGCGGCCCTCGACGAGGTGGCCGCCGGGCACGCATGGCCCGAGCGCAGCGAGTGGCTCCGCGCGATCCAAGGCGTGCGAGAGGGCCACCGGGCGAGCTTCGCGGCGGCCCTGGAGCAGGACAAGCCGCCGATCCATCCCTACCGCCTGGCCTCGGAGGTGGCGGCGGCCCTTCCCGAGGGCACGATCGTGACCGCCGACGGGGGCGAGACCGCCTCCTGGATGGACATGGTCGCCCGCGTCCCCGCCGGCGGGAGCTGGATGTCCCACGGCTACCTGGGCTGCCTCGGCACGGGCATGCCCTTCGCGATCGCAGCGAAGGTGGCGCATCCGGATCGCCCGGTGCTCTGCATCGTGGGCGACGGCTCCGTCGGGCTGAACTTCTCCGAGTTCGACACGATGGTGCGTCACCAGCTCCCGATCGTGACGGTCGTGAACAACGATCAGATCTGGGGCATGTCCGCCCATGGCCAAGACCTCATCTACGGCGAGGGCAAGCGCGTGGTGACGGAGCTGGGACCGACCCGTTACGACCTGGCGGCGGCGGGATTCGGCGTCCACGCGGAGCACGTGACGGAGCCCGGGGACCTCCCGGCGGCCCTCGAGCGGGCCTTCGCGAGCGGAAAGCCCGCCTGCGTCAACGTCATGTCGGATCCGTCGGTGATCGCGCCGGTGACGGTCTCGATGGTGGGGGCACCCCGGCCCAAGGAGCCCGCCGGAGAGAGCGAGTCGATCCAGATCCCCTACTACGAAGACATCGAGGAGTCCCGGTGACCACCTTCGACCCCGACCGAAGCTGGGCTGCGCTCGAGCGGCGCATGGAGACGGAGAAGGACCCCCGGCGGCGACAGCTGTTGGCCCAGGTACGGGACCATATGCGCACGGAGATCGGCGGACAGCTCGACCCGCTGATGGCCACCCTGGTCGACGAGCCGCGCTACCACTTCCGCGGGCTCGGCTTCGACATGGGCCCGAAGGGACGCGAGGCCGTCCACGCCTTCTACAAGGACATGATCGCGGGCGGCGGAAACCGCTTCATGTTCGACATCCAGCGCATCGTCGTGGACGAGAACGCTGTCGTGACCGAGGGCTTCATGCGCACCACGACGACCGGCGCGGACCTCATCGCGAGCGGCGTCAGCGAGGTGGACGGCCAGCCCGTGGAGGCCGGGGCCCGCTATCTCTCCGAGAGCCTGATCCTGACCGTCTGGCCCGCCGACGAGGACGGGCGCCTGGTGGGCGAGGACATCTGGTTCGGCAGCCCGCCCAACTCGAAGCTCAGCCGGCTCTAGCCGCCTGCGAACCGGGAGACGCACCAGGTGCCGTCGAAGAGAAGGATTGCCGCCCTCGTCCTCGCGGCGCTCGCGACGCCGGCCTGCCAGCAGGCCGCGCCCCCCGAGCGCGGAGCCGGAACCGCCGCGACGTGGACGGCCTGGGGCGGCACGCCGGGCGGCGGCCACTATTCGCCGGCCACCCAGATCACGCGGGAGAACGTGCGCTGGCTGAGGCCGGCCTGGGAGCACCGCTCCGGGGACATTCGCCATCCGGGCCACCCCAGCGAGTACGGCATGCCGCTTCCCGCTAGCGGCTTCCAGACGACACCGATCGTCATCGACGACACGCTCTACTACTGCTCGTCGTTCAACATGGTCTTCGCGCTGGACGCCGAGACCGGCGAGGAAAAGTGGCGCTTCGACCCGGAGCTCGATAAGAGCGTGCACCTGCTGCCGAACTGCCGCGGCGTGAGCAGCTGGCGATCCGGTGGCGAAGGCCCCTGCGAGCACCGCATCTTCGTGGGCACCCTCGACGCGCGGCTGATCGCCCTCGATGCCGCGACCGGTGAGCGATGCACCGGCTTCGGCGAGGGCGGCGAAGTCGACGTCACCCATCGGATCTCCGAGCACCAGCCGATCGAATACAGCATCACCTCCCCTCCGGCGATCCTGGGCGACCTGGTGATCACCGGCTCCCTGGTGCTCGACAACACCCGTACCGACGCGCCTAGCGGGGTGGTGCGCGCCTACGACGTCCGCAGCGGCGAGCTCCGCTGGGCATGGAACCCGGTACGCGAAGGCATGGAGGGCCTGAACGAGGATGGCACCTATCGAAGCGGCACCACCAACGTCTGGTCGGTGATCGCCGTCGACGAGGCGCGGAAGCTCGTCTTCGTGCCCACGGGCAACACCAACCCGGACTACTTCGGCGGGCACCGCAAGGGCCTCGACCACTACTCCAGCTCCGTCGTCGCCCTCCACGGCGATACGGGTGAGGTCGCCTGGCACTACCAGATGGTCCACCACGACCTGTGGGACTACGACACCCCGTCCCAGCCGACGCTCATGGACCTGCGCATCAGCGACGAGACCGTACCGGTCGTCGTCCAGGTCACGAAGATGGGCATGACCTTCGTGCTCCACCGCGAGACCGGCGAGCCCGTGTGGCCGGTGGACGAGCGCCCGGTGCCCCAAGGCGCGGTGGAGGGCGAGTACCTCTCCCCGACGCAGCCCTTCCCGACCCACGTCCCCCACCTGCTGCCTCCGCTCACCCCCGAAGACGCCTGGGGCTTCACCTTCCTCGACGAGGGGGCCTGTCGCGATCGGATGCAGGAGCTGCGTTACGAAGGCATCTACACGCCGCCGTCGCTCCAGGGCTCGATCCTCTACCCGAGCAACGGGGGTGGCAACAACTGGGGTTCGCCCGCCATCCACCCTGGAGAGGGGATGATGCTGGTCGTCACCTGGCGCCTCCCGGCCACCTCTCGCCTGATCCCGCGCGATCGTTGCGAGGGCGTTCTGCAGCAGCAGGCCGGAACGCCCTACTGCGTCGAGACGGACCTGCTCACCTCTCCCATCGGCGTGCCCTGCACCGCGCCGCCCTGGGGCACCCTGGACGCGGTCGACCTGGCAGCCGGCGGGATCCGCTGGAGCGTCCCCCTGGGCACGACCCGGGACATGGCGCCCTTCCCCTTCTGGTGGATCCGGGGCATTCCGGGCGTCGGGGGACCGATCGTCACCTCCACCGGGCTCGTCTTCGTCGGCGCCGCCATGGAGCACGTGCTCCGCGCCCATGACCTCGCCAACGGCGAGGTCCTCTGGGAGGGAGACCTGCCGACCTCCGCGAACTCGGTTCCGATGAGCTACCAGGTGCGCGAAGGCGGTCGCCAGTACGTGGTCGTCGCGGCCGGGGGGCATTGGGGCGCGCCGACTCCAGTGGGAGACCACCTGGTGGCCTTCGCGCTGCCCGAATAACACGAGGTATGCTCGTCGGCATGCGTGTGCTGGCGGCCGGCCTCGTCCTCCTCCTCTCGCTCGCGGCTCGCGCCGACGACGAACGCCGGCTCAGCCATCTCGCCCTCGACGTGATGATCGAGGGACAGGCGCGGGTGATGGGCATCGCCGATCGCATGCGAATCGACGGAGCCGATCTCTGCGGGCGGAACGTCGCCCCGGTGGTCGGCGCCTTCGCGGCCGACCGCAAGACCATCGATGACATGTACCGCGACAAGGACTTCGTCGACCCGTTCATCGACGCGGGCATCGAACGCTGGGAGCTGACCCGACAGCCGAGAATCCTGCGAGTGGTTCCCGGACTGCCGGCCGCGGAGGCCGGGCTCGGGCCGGGCGACCTGGTGGTCGCCGTCGACGGGAAGAAGGTGAGGAAGCGCGTCTTCCTCGACGTTCTGCGGGGGCGCGGGAAGAAGGGCACGCTCCAGCTCGACGTCGAGCGCGCCGGCGCGGTGCAGTCGATCCCGGTCGAAGTGCGGATGGGATGCGCCATCCCGAGCCGCTTCATGCACGGCCCGGACATCAACGCCTTCGCAACGAGCTTCGGGAGCCTTACGGGCATCTACTTCTACAGCGGCCTTCTCCGCTACTTCCCCGACGACGACCACCTGGCGATGATCGTCGGGCACGAGCTGGCCCATCACGTCCTCGGCCACACGAACCAACCGCGCACCAGCGAGCGGATCGAGGCCGAGGCCGACTACCTGGGCCTCTACTTCGCGGCGCGATCCGGCTTCGACATCTCGGTGGCGCCGGAGGTGGAAGAGGCCCTGGCGAGGACCACGCCCTACCAGTCGATCCAATGGGGCTACTACTCCCATCCGATCTCGGCGCGGCGTTCCCTCGAGCAGCGTGCGGCCATCGAGGAGATCGAGGGCAAGCGGAGTCGGGGCGAGTCCCTCGTCCCGGAGAAGGGGAGGCGATGGCTCGAGCGTCCGGAAGCCGACGAGGCCGAGGTCGACGAGTACACGGCCAGGCTTCGCGAGCAGGCGCTGGAGCTGTTCCGCTCCCATCAGGCTGCGATCCAGCGCGTGAGCCATCGCCTCGCCACGGCGGGCACCGACGTCTGCGGCCCGCGCACGTCGCCGGTCCTCGGCGCCACCCTCGGCCGGGTCCGCGACTTTGCACACGCGAAGCAGGAAGAGGTGGAGGCCGCCTTCGGGGTCGGGGAAGAGGTGACGGTCTTCGCGGTCGCCGAGGGCTCACCGGCGGCGGAGGCTGGCCTCCGGGTCGCGGACCGCGTACTCGAGGCCGCCGGCGATCGCGTCACCCGCACGAAGCACGTCTTCGAACGACTGCGGCGTTCGGAGGGAGGCCCCATCGCGCTCCGCGTCGGGCGCGGCGACGAGACGCTCGAGCTCTCGCTCCGGTCGGTTCCGGGGTGTGAGTTCGGCGTCATGACGGCGCCAAGCACGAGCATCTCGACCTGGAACCACGACAACGAGAAGGAGATGTTCGTTCCCACCGGCCTCGTCCGCTTCGCTCGCGACGACGACGAGCTCGCCTTCGCGATCGCCCACCAGATGGGTCATCACCTGGTGGGAAGCTTCCGGACCGAGGAGGACGAGCCCCGAGCCGACGAGCTCGGCCTCCGCATCGCCGCGAGGGCCGGCTTCGACGTGGGCCGGGCGCCGGCCTTCTGGGACCGTTGGGCCGCCGAGCAGTTCTGGACCATCAGCGACGACATGGACGGCACCTACATCCGGCACGGCGCGATGGCGGTGAGAGCCCCGGCCATCCGGGCGGCGGTCGCGTCCATTCAGGACGAGATCACTCGTAGTGGAACTCCGCCCCCTTGAGGTCGATGGCGGGAATCTCGTGGCGCTCCGCCCAGTAGTCCTGGGTGTGCTGCCACTCCCGCTTCGGGCCCCGCTTCGGCAGCAGGTGCATGCTTCGCATGAGGTAGTTGGGGTTGAAGTTCTCCGGGTCCATCCAGGGGAGGAGCGGCATTCCCGCGTCCTCGGGCCGGAGCACGGGCTCGACGCGCTTGGCGCCGGTCTCGTCCATGTGCTGGAGCAGCCGGCAGGTGAAGTCCGCGAGGAGGTCGACGCGCAACGTCCAGCTCGCCCGGAAGTAGCCGAAGATCCACAGCAGGTTCGGCACCCCGGTGAACATCATGCCGCGGTAGGTGAGGGTTTGGGAGAAGTCCATGGGCTTGCCGTCGATGGCGAACTGGATGTCGCCGAGGACGCTCAGGTTGAAGCCGGTGGCGGTGACGATGATGTCCGCCTCGAGCTCCTCGCCGGATTTCAGCAGGATGCCCTTCTTCGTGAAGTGCTCGATCTCGTCGGTGACCACGGACGCCTTCCCGGCGGCGATGCCCTTGAAGACGTCGCCGTCCGGCACGAAGGCGATGCGCTGCTGCCAGGGCCGGTACTCCGGGGTGAAGTGCTTCTCCACGTCGTAGTCGTCCGGGAGGTACTCCCTGACCGCGTTGATCAGCTCCTGCTTCATGAACTCGGGCTGGTCGACGCAGAGCTGGGTGATGGCCGCCTGGTCGTGGAGGATCTTGCGGCGCGTGATCTCGTGGATCCAGGACTCGTCGATGTCCAGCACGCGGAGCTGATCGGCCAGCTCGTTCACGTTGCGCCCGGGGATGAAGTAGGTCGGCGAGCGCTGCAGCATCGTCACATGGGCGGTGTCGGCTGCGATCGCGGGAACGAGGGTCGCCGCGGTCGCGCCCGAGCCGATCACGATCACGTTCTTGTCCTGGTAGTCCAGGTCCTCGGGCCAGGTCTGCGGATGGACGATCTCCCCTTCGAACTCCTCGATCCCCTCCCACTCGGGGGTGTAGCCCTCCGAGTGGCGGTAGTAGCCCTGGCACATCCACAGGAAGCGGGCCGTGAAGCGAACGGCCTCACCGGTGTCCTGCCGCTCGCCCTCGATCGTCCAGAGGTTCTCCTCGCTCGACCAGCGGGCCGAAGCGATCCGGTGCTGGTAGCGGATGTACCGGGCGAGATCGTTCTCTTCGATCACCTCGCCCATGTAGGACAGGATCTCCTCCGCCGTCGCGATGGGCGGGCCCGTCCAGGGCTTGAAGCGGTAGCCGAAGGTGTAGAGATCGCTGTCGGAGCGGATGCCCGGGTACTTGTGCATCAGCCAGGTGCCGCCGAAGCTCTCGAGCCCCTCGAGGACCACGAAGGTCTTGTCGGGACACTGCTGGGTGAGGTGGTAGGCGGCGCCGACACCCGAGATGCCGGCCCCGACGATGAGGACGTCGAAATGCTCTGCGTTGGCGGACACGGTACTCCCCTGTTTTGCCGATTCGTGCAGCAAGCGCTGTACCAGATGGCGCCGTCCGACGGGCGACCTTGGGCAGGGAGCCTGCGGCCCGAAGCCCCGTAGGAGGAGCGACTGGGACGATCGGCCCCACTTAGCCCTCTTCGGTCGCCCCGAAGGCCGGCGCCTCCTCAATGAGGCGGACCATCCGGCGAAGTGTGTCCCGCTGGGTCTCCGCGTCGCCGGGGCGACCGACGGTCGCCCCGATGTTGAGCTTGCGGATCAGCTGCCGCGGCGGGCGGGCCGCCCCGGAGAGCGGCGGCATGACGGAGACGAGGGCGGTGGGGAAGCCGGCCTCTTCGAGGCCGCGTGCGATCAGACTCACGGTCTGATGGCAGACGGGTCACGAGGGCACCAGTAGCGCCGCTTCCGCGCCGTCACCTCGCAGCCGCTCGACCAGCGCGGGGATCGTCTCCTGGAGCAGGGGCGCGACGTCGACGACCAGGCCCATGAGCACGTGGGTGGTGCGGGCGACCGACCCGATCTCGCCGGCCGCCTCCATCTCGCGCAGCCGGTCCAGGGGAAGGTTGACGTTGTGGTCTTCCTCGGCGAACCGGTGGTCGTAGCCGGGATGGTGGATCTGGAGCTTTGCCGGGTCCACGTCGATCGGGATCTCCCGGACCTGCGGTGCATCGCCGCCGAAGTTCGGGATCGGCTTCATCGGCTCCTGCTCGCCGGCGATCGAATAGCCCCCGGTCGTGATCAGGGCGAAGCGGGTCTCGGCTGCGGGCTTGGCGAGGCGGGCGAAGGGATTGCCCTCGGTCCGATACCACGGGTAGCTGCCGAAGGCTTCCTTCGTCTTGCCCTGCTGGATCATGGGAAGCGCCCGGACCCTCCAGGATTCGAACGTGGGCGTCCAGCTAGCGAGGCTCGTGGTATCGGACATGGGACCTCCCGATGCGTCCGAGCCCGAGCCTAGCAGGCTGCGGAAAAACCCCGTGCGACGGGTCGAATCGGTTGGTACAGGCATACCGGGGGGATGGAGATGCGCGGAACCGATCGAACGCAGTCCACGATGTTCAGCTACGTGTCGCCGGAGGCGCGTGTCCCCGCCGATCATCCACTGCGCGTGACGCGGGAGATGACGAATCGCGCCCTGGTCCGGCTGGACGGGAGGTTGCGGAAGCTGTACTCGCGGACGGGTCGGCCGTCGATTCCGCCCGAGCACCTGTTGCGGGCCCTGCTGCTGCAGGTGCTCTACTCGGTGCGAAGCGAGCGGATGCTGATGGAGCAGCTCGAGTACAACCTGCTGTTCCGCTGGTTCGTGGGGCTCGAGATGGACGACCGGGTCTGGGACGTGACGGTGTTCACGAAGAATCGGGATCGGTTGCTTCGGGGAGAGATCGCGGAGGGGTTCTTTCAGGCCGTGTTGGCGGAGGCCCGCGAGGAGGGGCTTCTGTCGGACGAGCACTTCACGGTGGACGGCACGCTGATCGAGGCATGGGCGGGGCAGAAGAGCTTTCGGCCGAAGGACGAGGACCGGGGCGGCCGCGGGGGTGGACGGAAGGCGACGGAGCGGGACTTCCACGGTGAGCGTAGGAAGAACGACACGCACGCCTCGACGACGGACCCGGAGTCCCGGCTCTACCGCAAGGGGAAGGGGAAGGAAGCGAAGCTGTGCTTCATGGGCCACGTGGTGACGGAGAACCGGCATGGCCTGGTGGTGGCGGCCAAGACGACGCTGGCCACGGGCACGGCGGAGCGCGAGGCCTCGGTGGCGATGGTGAAGCGGGTGCCACGCGGACGGCGATCGACGTTGGGCGGAGACAAGGGCTACGACACGGTGTCGCATGTCGAAGAGCTTCGAGAGCTGGGCGTGACCCCGCACGTTGCGCAGAACGACAAGGGCCGCCGCAGCGCGATCGATGATCGAACGACGACGCACGTGGGCTACGAGATCAGCCAGCGCAAACGCAAGGCGATCGAGCAGGTCTTCGGCTGGGGGAAGACGGTAGGCCCGATTCGCAAGGTGAAGCATCGCGGCAAGGAGCGGGTGGGCTGGATGTTCACGTTCACCCAGGCGGCCTACAACCTTGTGAGGATGAGGAACCTGCTATGCCCCACGTAGCTTGTCGGGTCGAGTGGAGGGCCCCGTTGGCAGCGAGCCGGGCGTCAACCGGCGGCAAGGCCTCGATTCCGCGCTCCTTTCCTAGCCAAAGCGCCTCCAAGGCACCGTTCTCTGCGTACCATCGGCGTTCTTCCGCAGCCTGCTAGGGCAGATCCTGCGCCTCCACCTCGTCCACGTTCCACCAGGGGGACATGGCGAACTGGATCGCGTCCCCGAACAGGACGACGTGGCGCGGTGTGGGCTCGACCTTCCCCGCCCAGCGGGTGGTGTCCTCGATCTCGACCTTGGCCGGGTCGATCAGGGTCGTGCGGGCGTTCGCGAGGCCCGCGTCGTAGAAAGTGCGATCGCAGATGCCGTTCAGCCAGTAGATGAAGTCGTTGGCTTCGACCCATTCGGCCGTCGCACGGATCGGCTGGCCGGCCCCGGGCTCGTGGCAGACGGACGCGAAGTGGGAGCCGTCCGCGCAGACGACCTCACTCGAGAGCGACCCGCCCTCGAGGCCGTGACGGACCTCCCCGATCCCGGTGAAGATCGCCACCGGATCCATCGAGAATGCGTCCGCCCGGGCTTCGACGACCAGGTAGCGCGGCTTGCCGGTGGAGGGCTCCCGGACGTAGAGGGACCATTCGGCTCGCAGCCCGTTCGCCAGGCCCGAGACCCGGTAGACGTTGAGGGTGAGGCAGTGGAAGGGCTCCTCTCCCTCGATGCATCGGATCGGTGCCAGCGGGTGGGGCAGGTCGAGCTCCGCCTCGATCTGACGCTTGCCCTCGGACGTGAGCGCGAAGTTGAAGTAGACCGAAGGCGGCGAAGCCTCCACCGTGAAGTGGACCAGGGGCTTGTGCCGGCCCAGGAGGATGAGGAACGAATCGCGCAGGTAGAGCTGCGAGTAGACGAAGCGCTTGATCAGCTTGCGCAAGAGGCGTTGGGATCGGGACAGGCTCATGCATCACCTCCGAGCGCTCGATCCAGGGATCCCGATGAGGCCTGGATCGGGACGTCCGCTTCCAGGGCGAGCTCCTCGAAGGAATCCGCCACCAACCCCGCGAAGCGCCCGAGATCGGGAACCAGGTCGTAATCGGCCGTGAAGCCCCAGAACACCTGCCCATGATAGGTCATGAGGGCGATCCCGAGCCCGATGTTCTCGAGCAGCGGGACCTTCGGGATCATCGCGAGGAGGCGGGCCCCCAGCATGTAGAGCGGGACCTGGGGGCCGGGCACGTTCGTCACGATCGTGTTGACGGGACCGGAGGCGAAGCCCGCCCCGAAGGCGAGAGCCTCCGCCGGGGCGAACTCCGTCGCCGCCATCAGCAGCTCCATCCCCATCGCCTGGCGGGATTCCTTCAGGTGGCGCGTCTCCTGCCGGATCGCTTCGAGCTGGGCCCTTCGATCCGCCACGGCCACGGGCAGCTCCACGAACCAGCTCGAGACCCGGTTCCCGGTCTTTTCGTGCTCGTCCTTGCTGCGAAGGCTCACGGGTGTGGAAGCGCGAAAGACGATGTCGCTGAGGTCGACGCCCTCCTCGAGCAGGAGCGTGCGGAACGCTTGGGTGGCCGTGGCCAGGAATACGTCGTTGACCGTGCAATCGAGCTTGCGACGGACGGCCTTCACGTCGTCCAGGGACAGGGTCAGCCAGTCGAAGCGGCGGTGCGGGCAGAGCGGGCCGTTGATCGGCGTGTCCGAGCTCTGGCTCGCCGCCACGCCGAAGAATTCCCGCACCGCGGCGGCGCGGTCGCGGAGCTCGGCGCCCACGTCGCCCACTTCCTCGCGAAAGGCGCGCAGGCCGCGCAGCGCGCGGAGGGGCAGGCTCGTGTATCGCCAGGCCTCGTCGCGCAGGAGCTCCCGGGGCGTCGGCGCCGGCCGGGGCACCCAGCGCTTGGGCTCGTCCGGCTCGCCGTCCGGGGTGGGAGAGAGGAGGACCTGCGCCACCTCCACGCCGGCGGAGCCGTCCACCATGCAGTGGTGGGTCTTGGCGACGATCGCGAAGCGATCGCCCGAAAGCCCCTCGATCACCCAGGCCTCCCAGAGCGGCTTTCGCCGGTCGAGGTGGTTGGCCATCAGCCGCGACGCGACCCGCTTGAGCTCGGCATCCGTACCAGGCTGGGGCAGGCTCACGTGACGGATGTGGTAATCGAGGTCGAAGTGGGGATCGTCGACCCACACCGGGCGATTCTCGATCGGAATCCACTGGAGCTTCTGGCGATAGCGCGGAAGCTTGTGCAGCACGCCCCGGTAGCCCGCGCGGATCCGCTCGATGTCGATTCCGCCGTCGTCCCGGCGCAGGGGGCCCGCCTCGAAGATCTCGATGCCCGCAACGTGCATCGGCGTCGTCGGCGTCTCGGTGACGAGGAACGTGTTGTCCATCGCGGAGAGGCGCTCGTAGGCGTATCGGGCCATGGCTCCATGTTGCCTCAGGCCGCTGGGCCACGCCGCGGTGCTAGGATCGGAAAGCGGCCCGAACCGTGAGGAGGTGCAGCATGGCACGCGCTCCCCGAATCAGCTTCAGCCACCTCGGGATCCACGTACACGACGTCGAGAAGATGACGGCCTTCTACACCGGCTTCATGGGCTTCTTCGAGACCGACCGCGGAACCCTCGACATGCTCCCGGGCAAGCCGCAGATCGTCTTCCTGAGCCGCGACCCGAACGAGCATCACCAGCTCGCCCTCGTGGAAGGCCGGGAGGACGGCGGCGGCACGGCGCGAGTGGTGAACCAGATCTCCTTCCACCTGGATTCGCTCGACGACCTGAAGGCCCTGGAGGCCGCCCTCGAGGAGGAGGGCATCGAGCCCCGCATGCCGATCACCCACGGCAACGAGTGGTCCCTCTACTTCGCGGACCCGGAGGGCAACGGCATCGAGTGCTTCGTGCACACGCCGTGGTACGTGCCCCAGCCGATCGTCGAGCCATTCGACATCTCGGCTCCGAGCGACGAGATCCTGCGCGAGACCGAGGCCCGCTTCAGCGGCCGCGACGGCGTCAAGCCCTACGACCAATGGCGCCGGGATTTCGCGGAGAAGCACGGGCTCGAGTGGAACGAGAGCTGAGGGCCGGCAGCGGATCGGCGGTGTAAGCTCGCGCTCATGGCCGATCCGATCCGCGCCTACCTCGTCGCCAACGCGCGCTACCACGACACGGACTACGCGCGCCTCCGCCTGCTCGAGCTGCTGGGCGAGTGCGAAGAGATCCGTACTCGGGTCGCCGACGGCTACTCGAACGTGGATGCCATCGCCGAATCGGACTTCCTGGTGACCTACACCTGCGACCTGCGACCCAGCCCCTCCGAGGAGGAGGCCCTGCGGGCCTTCGTCTCCTCCGGCGGGCGCTGGCTCGCCCTGCACGGAACCAACGCCTTCCTCGACTTCACGCCGAAGGGCATCGAGTGCCCCCGCAGCCACGACACCTTCATGAACACACTGGGCAGCCGCTTCCTCTCGCACCCGCCGATCCAACCTCACCTGGTGCGCGTCTCCGATCCGGAACATCCGCTGGTAAGGGGGATCGAACCCTTCGAGGCCTCCGACGAGATCTACCTGTGCGAGTACTTCGGCGAGGTGAAGCCCCTCTTGGAGACCTCCTTCACGGGAGACTTCGGCGGCTACACCCTGGGACACTGGCCCACCGACGAGCCGCGCCTCGTCGCCTACACCCACCCGGTCGGTGAGGGCGAGGTGCTGTACATCACCCTCGGACACTGCTGCGGCCGCTACGACATGCAGCCGATCCAGGAGGTGGCGGAGGTCGTGAGGGGCTCCTGGGAGAACCGGACCTTCATCGAGCTCCTGCGACGCGGCCTGCGCTGGGCCCGGAAGGCGCTCTAGAGCCGGGCCTCGTCCGGCGACCAGGCCAGGGGGAAGACCCCCGGGAAGTCGCTGAGCGGCTGTCCCGTCTTCGGCCGGTGGGCGTAGAGATCGATCGGGTCCGGGATCACCTGCCCGAGCCGGTGCAGGTAGTGGACGTCGTGTCCGGCCCAGAGCGAGGCATGGGCGCGGCGCGGCCCGGGCATGGTCACGCCGCCGAGGGCCGAGTGCAGGATGTGACCGTGGAAGAGGAGCACGTCACCGGGCGCGTAGTCCCACCCGAGGATGTCGTAGGAATCGCGGTGGGCCTCGATGTCGGGCACGGCGGGCAGGCTCTTGTCCTTCACGCCGGCGAAGTAGTGCCAGTCCTCGTACGACTCGACGCCTAGCATCGGCTCGTCCGGGACAGCGGCCTCGAGCATGGCGCGGGCTTCCGGATCGGCGTCCGGATCGCGCCCGGCGAGCGGGCTGTATGTGACGTTCCACAGGTGCGATCCGCGCACGACCTCGATGCTGATCTCGCGCGGCACGCGGTCCGGACACACCCAGGCGCGGATCAGATCGTGGCCCGCGAGGTTGTAGTAGCAGGTGTCCTGGTGCCAGGGCGTGGGCAGGATCGGACCTGCGGGCTTGTAGAAGAGCTGGTCCATGTAGAAGCGGACCGGGCTCGCGAGGACGCGGCCGACGATCTCGGCGACCGGCGACTCCTCGACGATTCGCCGCAGCGCCTCCGATCGGCGGGCGGGGAACTGATCGACACGGAGCGTGCCGAGGTTTTCGGAAAGGACGTCGGGCTGGGCGTTCGCCTCCTCGAGGCCCTCGGCCGCGAGATCGACCCACTCGTCCGAGAGGATGCCCTCGAGCAGGAGGGCCCCGTCGCGGCAGAAGGCCCGTGCCTCCTCCGGGGAGATCGGCCGCAAGGGCGCGGCTCTCACGCGCCGGACCGGTCCGAGGCGGCGGCGAATCCAGCCGATCCCCGGCGCCCGCCGCGACGTGCCCTACCCGCGGCGCTCCGGCGCCGGCTGCGGGCGTCTGCGGAGCGCAGCGCCGCGGCGCTGATGCGCGCGATGCGCGAATCCCCGAACGGCGTACCGAGACCGGCGTTCACGATCAGCCCGACCGCCAGCTCCCGGCTGGGATCCGCCCAAGCGCCCGAGCCCCCGAAGCCGAAGTGGCCGAAGGCGTGGCGGGGACTGCCGATCGTCGTGAACACGCCGTGGTATCCGAGGCGCCAACGCATGTCGAACGGGATCACCGCGAGCCGGCCGGAGCCGCGCTGGCGGTGGATCGCGCGTCGGAGTGTCTTCTGGGAGAGCAGGCGAACGCCGTCGATCTCTCCCCAGCCGGCGAGCGCTGCATACATGCGGGCCAGGGAGCGTGCGGTGAACAGCCCGTTGGCCGCGGGGATGGAGGCGCGCAGCGTCTCGTCCGCGCCGAAGTCGAAGTGCTCGATGCCCCGAGGCGCCAGGGAGTCGACGATGCTCTCGACGTCGAGCTGGAGATTCAGCAGACGCGCGCCGCCCTCCAGCCCCGCCGCACTCATACGCTGGAGGGGCCTCCACACCCGGCTCGGGAGCCTGGGGATTCTCCCGCGCCGGCGCGGCCACAGGAGCTGGGCCGCGCGGTGGAGCTCCTCGGCAGGCGTTCCCACGTACATGCCGTCGAGGGCGAGGGGCTCGGCGAGCTCGTGCCGCACGAGCTCCGCGAACGAAGTGCCTGTCACCCGCTGGAGGATCTCGCCGACCAGGTAGCCGTAGGTCAGGCCGTGATAGCCGGTCCGCCTGCCCGGCGGATGCGCGGGAGGTGTCCGCTCGATCGCCCGGATCATGTAGTCCCAGTCCAGCATGCGATCCGCGTCGTCTATCATCTGTCGGATGTGGTACAGACCGGACTGGTGGGAGAGCACGTGCCGGACGGTCACGTCCTGCTTGCCAGCCTCCGCAAACTCGGGCCAGTAGCGCGCCACCGGATCGTCGTAGTCGAGGAGCTCCCGGTCGACCATCATGTGGAGGAGCGTGGAGGCCACTCCCTTGGTGGTGGAGAAGCTCGGCGCCATGGTGTCGGCCTGCCAGGGCCGACCGTCCTCGTCGCAGACCCCGCCCCAGAGGTCGGCGACGCACTCGCCCCGGTGGTAGACGCAGACCGCCGCTCCGCCCGGCGTGCGTGCGAGCTGCTCGCGCAGCGTGCGGGCGATGCGCCCGAAGCGAGGATGAAGATGACCGTCGATCTCGGGCAGCTTGAAGGCCATGCACGGGAGAATAGGCGGTTTCCCGCGGATGGGCCTGCGCGCGCGATCGCAGAGAGCGGCCGGAGTCAGTGCTGGAGGGTCTCCACGTGGGACTGCAGCGTCTCGGCGGCCACCGCCCGGTCCGCGTAGCGTCGCGCCGCACCGAAGCGCGCGGCGTGGAAAAGTGCCCCGGTCAACGCCAGCCCGGCGCCGACCACCGCGAACACGGTCGTGAGTGGAGTCGCGTTGGCGGTGTCGAAGGCGCTCGCCAGGGCGAGCGCCGAGAAACAGCCGAAGGCCGCGAGAGAGAGCACGATCGAGAGGAGCACCGCTCGGACCAGCCCCTCGCCGCGGCCTCGCAGGAGGCGGCGCAGCTCACGAGCCGAGAAGTGGTCGAGGAACCAGCCGTCCGCCTCGCTGACCGCCGCCTCGGCCTCGGGCCGCAGATGTGCTCCGGTCAGCGGATCCTGGGCGGTTCCTCCCGCCGTACGGCTGGCGATGCCGGCCCGGATCAGACCGTGGACCGCTTCGCTGATCGGATACCGCGACAGGATCAGCAGCGCCGCGACGTAGAAGATCGCCGGGAAGAGCGAGTACATGAAGCGCAGCCAAAAGAGGACGCTCTCGTTCTGGACGGCGCTCGGCACGTAGCCCACACCTGCGAGGACGGCGAGCGGCACGGTGTAGCTCGGAATCGAGACGAACTTCGGGATCAGCGCCCAGAAGCTCGTGAACTGCGCCTCCCGGCGCTTGCCGGTGCGGAGCTCGTCGTAGTCGATCACGTCCGCCGCCATCGCGGGGATCAGGAACGCCCCCGCCTGGGAGACCGTGCCGGTGAGGAAGTACACGCAGCCGGCGAAGACGAAGTCGCCAGGACCGGCGAACCAGTAGAGCAGACTCGCGGCCACGCCGACGGAGCTGGCCAGGAGGAAGCTCGGCAGCTTCCCGAAGCGCCCGGCGATGCCCATCCACAGCGGCACGAACAGGAGACCCGAGCCCAGGTAGATCATCAGGTAGAGCCCGGTCATCCCGAGCGGATCCTGGGCGCCGAGGACGTACTGAACGAAGTAAGGCATCAACACCGCCGGCGCCGCTCCGGGGATCGAGCTCATGATGCCGGCAAGCAGGAGGATCCGAAAGGGCCGATTGCGCAGGGCGCGGCGCACGCCGGGAATCAGTGGGTTCGGCGCGCGCTCCGAGAACTCCCGGCGCTCCGGAACCTGCCAGAGCAGGCCCGCGTTGAGGAGGACCAGGAGGACGGCGTAGCCGACCGCCATCGAGCGGAGGATCGTCCGCTCCCCCTCCAGGCCCAGGCCCGCGAGGATCGTCGGCATGAGCGCGGCGATGATCGCGCCGGCCGCCGCGAACACCGAGCGCATCCCGAACAGCCGGGAGCGCTCCCGATAGTCGTCGGCCAGCTCGGCACCGAGGGCGCTGTACGGGATCTCGACGATCGTGCTGAACAGGAAGAAGAAGCCGAAGCTCGCGCCGAACCAGAAGGCCGCGCTCCCCGGCGAGAGGTGCTCGGGCGGCGCGAAGAGGGCGACGAAGCACAGCGCCGTCGGGACAATGGCGCCGGCGATGTACGGCTTGCGCCGCCCCCAGCGGCTGCGGGTCCGATCCGAGAGCCAGCCCATCAGGGGATCGGTCAGGGCGTCCAGGGATCGCGCGAGCGCCGCGGCCACCGCGATGGCGCCCAGCGGAACGAGCACGACGTCGCTGTAGAAGCGGGGCATCAGCACGCCGATCGGAATCGCGAGGGAGGCTCCGGCGAAGCCGGGCGCCCCGAAGAAGAGGCGCAGGCGGAGGCTCAGGCTCGCGTGCTGGGGCGGCTCCGCCGCATTCGGACTGGTCTGCATGTCGTCTCGGAACCCGCCGCGGCCGATACTACTCGAATCCTCGGAATGCTGCTGAGGCCGCCCCGTCAGCCGGCCAGCAGCTCGCGGGCGCGGGCGCAGGCGAGCTCGGTCAGAGCAGGAAGCAGGGCGTACAGCTCGACCTCCGGCCGATCGTTCAGCCATCCGAGGGATGCGAGCATGCGCACGACCACGAACGTCGGCAGAAGCGCTAGATCCTCGTCTGCGATCGCCCGCTGGGACCGGTAGCCGGCGACGAGGGCGTCGCGGATGCGCTCGTAGTGCTCGCTGGTCGCGTAGTCGAAGAGCACGACGGCCATGTCGTACTGGTGCCAGCCGAAGCCGGCGTCGTCGAAGTCGATCACGTGGACCCGATCGTCCCGCACCAGCACGTTGGCGGAGCGCAGGTCGGCGTGGATCAGGCTCCAGGTCCCGCGCTCCTTGCCGTACTCTGACAGGAGGGCACGGATGCGTGCGCGCGCCTCGACGAAGACCTCCCGTTGCTCCGGGCTCGCGCCGGGGATCTCCCAGAAGCGTCCCCAGAACGGGCTCTCGCCCATGAAGCCCTCCGCGTCGAGGGAGTGACGCCGGAACGGCGGGGGTGGCTGCCACGTCGAGGCCTGGTCGTGCATGGCGGCCATCAGGCGGCCGAGCCGCTCGAAGTGGACCTCCCGGCCCGCGTCGTCCGCGGCGGCGTCGATGCTCTCCGAGAGCGGCACGCCCTCGAACCACGGGACGAGGCCCACGTGACGGGTCTCTCCGGTGCCCGCGACCTCGACGACGGCGTAGTGGTCGCCGCTGCGGGTCCACTCGGCCACGGGAGCGCCGATCCCGGCCTCGTTCAGCGCGGCGGTCCACAGGGGCTCGGATTCCAACTCCTCGAGGGTGTGGTAGCCGGGGCGGTGGACGCGGAGCGCGAACGTTCGCCCGTCCCCCGCGTCGACCCGGAAGACCACGTTCTCGCTCCGGGAGACCTGCTCCATTCGCGCGCCGCCGAGGCCCCACTCCGGGAGCGCGTGCTCGGCCACCTCACGGATCACCTCGTCCGGATGCTCCATGGCCTAGTAGAGCTCCCGCACGGTCTCCCGAAACGCCGCGACGAAGAGATCGGCGTGCTCGCGCTCGAAGACCAGGGGCGGGCGCAGCTTCACAACGTTGAAGTGAGCCCCGGCGTTGCTCGTCAGGAAGCCCTTCTCCTTCAGCCGGTTCACCACGCGGATGGCGCCTTTCGGATCCGGTGTGCGAGCCTCGCGATCGCTCACCCAGTCGAGCCCGATGAACAGGCCGTGGCCTCGCGCGTCGCCCATCGCCTCGCACTCGATCTCCCGAAGCCGATCCAGCAGGTAGCCGCCCACCTCCCCCACCCGCTCGTCGAGCTTCTCGGCCTCGACGACGTCGAGCACCGCGGCGCCGGCTGCGGCCTGGAGCGGACTGGCGGCGAAGGTGTTGAAGTAGCCGGAGCCCTTACGGAACGCATCGACCAGCGCGCCCCGCGCGACGACGCCTGCCAGGGGGAGCCCGTTGCCCATGGGCTTGCCGAGGGTCGCGATGTCGGGCACGAAGCCGCTCTTCTCGTAGCCCCACCAACGGCCGCTCCGACAGAACCCGGCCTGCACCTCGTCAGCGATGAACAGGCCCCCGGCCTCGCGAACCCTGCGTGCGGCCCGGGCCATGTAGCCTCCGGGGATCTCCGGCAGGCCCTCGTTGGCGAAAAGCGAGCAGACGAGCATGCCCGCCAGCCGAACGCCCTCGGCCTCGAAGCTCCGGATGGCGGCGTCCACGTCCTGCAGGTAGCGATCGGCCAGCTCGGCTTCCGACAGGCCTTCCTCGAGGGGCCGATAGGTCTGGGGGAAGCGAACCGCGCGGATCTCCGGATCGCTCCGCCCTCCCGCCCAGGTGAGCTTGCTGACGAGCGCCGAGTTGCCGTGATAGGCCCGGTCCGTGCAGATGATCCCCCGGCCCTTCGTGGCCAGCCGCGCCATGGCGATCGCCACCTCGTTCGCCTCGGTGCCGGTGCAGGTGAAGACGAGGCGCTCGAGGGAGGCGTCGTGCTTCGCCACCAGGCGCTCGGCGTAGTCCAGGACGCCCTCGTGCAGGTAGCGGCTGTGGACGTTGAGGGTCCCGGCCTGCTGCCGCATCGCCTCGACCACGTGGGGATTGGCGTGCCCCACGCAGGGGACGTTGTTGTACATGTCCACGTAGCGCCGGCCGTCCGCGTCGAACAAGTGGACACCCTCACCGCGGACGATGTGCAGGGGCTCCTCGTAGAAGAGCGGCGCGCCGACCCCGAGGACCCGCTCGCGACGATCGATCAGCTCCCGGGTCGCGTCCTTCATGCGCCTCCTCCGGCGAAGCCGCGCCTCAGGCCCGGTGCCGCAGCACCTTCCCAGCCCGCTCGCCCGTGTGCTCCCCGTCGCGAACGTTGACCCGGCCGTTGACCAGGGTCGCGCGGTAGCCCTTGGAGCGCTGGATGAACCGCGGCGCACCGCCGGGGAAATCGTGGACGATCTCCGGCTGGCGCTCCGCCACCTGTTCCGGGTCGAGGACGTTCACGTCGGCCCGCATGCCGGGGGCGAGGGTGCCGCGATCGACGAGGCCGATGATCCGGGCCGGGCCCGAGGTCATGCGACGGATCGCGTCGCCGATCGTGAAGAGCCCCTCCTCACGCACCCAGTGGGAGAGCACGAAGCTCGACCAGCCCGCGTCCATGATCTGCGAGACGTGGGCGCCTGCGTCGCCGAGGATCGGGAACATGCGTTCGCTCGCGAGGAGCTCCCGCAGCGCACGGATGTTTTGGTTGAACATCCGAAAGGTGAAGAGCGCCCTGCCCCGGCTCTCCAGCGAGAGCCGCAGGAAGGTCTCGCTCCAATGCTCACCCGCGGCATCGGCCATGGCGGCGAGGCTCTCCTCGGGAGTCCCGGTGTAGTTCGGCGTGTCGCCGTCGCCCATCCAGAAGACCTGCTCCGGAGGAGCGGAGCGCCGCGAGGTCTTGGCGTCCTCGACGAGCCGGTGACGGAAGTCCGCGTCCTCGACAGCTGCCAGCCGGCCCGCGAGGTCCTTCTCACGCAGCTCGCGCCAGCTGCGCCCGCCCACCGGGAGCATCCCCTGCAGCCCGAAAACGAAGCCCGAGCCCCGGGGCTGGGTGACCGCGCTGACGTCGAGACCTCCCTCACAGAGCGAGTCGAGGTAGGCGGCCTGGGGCGCGCCCGAGTCCGAGTTGCCGACGCCGAAGCTGAACAGTACGCGGCTGCCGGAGGTCTTGGCGATGTTGCGAATGAGCTGGGTCGTGAACTCGAACTGCTGGAAGTCGAGCACGTTCTGCATCAGGGCGCCCCGCTGGCCCACCTCCTTCGCGATCTCCAGCAGCTCCGCGGGATCGGCAAAGGTGCCGGGGACCGATCGGCCGTCGGGCAGGACGTGCGGCGGGAAGCGGTTCGTCGAGAAGCCCACCGCGCCGTCGTCCACGGCCTTGCCGACGATCTCCGCCATCTGCTGACGCTCCTCCGGCGTCGCCTGCTCCTCGACGGCGCGCTCGCCCATCACGTAGAACCGGACGGCACAGTGCCCGATGAGCCCGGCGACGTTGAGCCCGGGCCGCAGCCCCTCGACGGCGTCGAGGTAGCCGCCGTAGTCCTCCCAGCTCCAGGGCAGGCCGCTCAGGATCGCATCCTTCGGGATGTCTTCCACCGTCTCCATCATCCCGGCCAGCAGCTCGCGATCGCTGGGCTTGCGGGGGGCGAAGGTGACGCCGCAGTTGCCGAGCATCACCGTGGTGACGCCGTGCCAGCTCACCGGAGTGCAATCCGGATCCCAGCCGATCTGCGCGTCGAGATGGGTGTGGATGTCGACGAAGCCAGGGGTAACGAGGTGGCCCGCCGCGTCGATCTCCTCGCGGCCGGCGTCGGGGACGCTGCCGAGGGCGGTGATCACCCCCCCGTCGATGGCCAGGTCTCCGCGCTCCGGCTCGGCGCCGGTGCCGTCGACGATCTCTCCGCCTCGAATCACGATGTCGTGTGCCATGGTGAGCCCCCTGTCCCGCCGGGTTCGTGGGATGCGACGCGCCGCGCGCATCGGCGATCCTAGCCCGGCTTCGAGGGGCACGTGCAAGGCCGCCCGCCGACGGCTCCGCGCGCGGCTACCATCGGAGCCCATCCACCCGGAGGAACGCTCCCCTTGCCCTTCGACCTCGATCAGACCGACAAGCTCCTGACGACGACCCGTGCCGTTCGCAAGCGCCTCGACCTCACGCGGGACGTCCCCCGCGACGTCCTCCTCGACTGCATCCGCATCTCCCAGCAGGCCCCGACCGGGTCGAACATGCAGGGCTGGCGTTGGCTTGTGGTGACGGACCCGGACAAGAAGAAGGGCCTGGCGGAGCTCTACGGGCGGGCCGGCCGGGACTATCTCCTCCAGGGCAAGCAGCAGGCGGAAGCCTCCGGGCACGCCCAGACGGGCCGGGTTCTCGACTCCGCCTACTACCTGGTCGAGCGCCTGCACGAGGTTCCGGTGCACGTCATCCCGTGCCTCAAGGGCTCGCTGCCGGCCGGCACACCGCCGGCGATGGCCGCGGGCTTCTTCGGCTCCATCTATCCCGCCGTCTGGAGCTTCCAGCTCGCACTGCGCTCGCGCGGCCTGGGGACGGTGCTCACGACCCTCCACTTGGCCTTCGCCGACGAAGCCGCCGAGCTGCTCGGCATTCCGGAGGGCGTCACCCAGTGCGGACTCCTGCCCGTCGCCTACACCGTCGGCGACGATTTCAAGCCCGCCGATCGCCGACCGCCCGAGCACATCACGTACTGGGATTCGTGGAAGGAGTCCTGAGGGCGGCGGTCCGAGGGCGGCCGTGACCGGATCCCCGCCCCCGCTCGCCCGATTCCGCGCGGCCTATTGGTTCGGGGGGTTCAACGGGCTGACGTGGATGATCGGCCTCGGCACGCCGATGGTGCTCCTGCTGGAGCGGCTCGGCGCGTCCGCATTCCAGGTGGGGCTGGCCGGGTCCTTCGTCCTGCTCCTCTATCCGATCCAGGTGGTCGCCACCGCCCTGCTGCCCAGGTTCGGCTTCCGCCGGCAGATGGTGCTGGCATGGACGAGCCGTGCGCTCTTCCTGCTGGTACCGCTGGGCTTCGCGTGGGCCGCTCCCGCGTCGCCCGCGCCTTGGATGGCGAACGCGGTCGTCATCAGCGTCTTCGCGTTCTGCTTCTGCCGGGCCTTCGGCGTGGCGGCCCACATCCCCTGGATGGCCGCGATCCTGCCCGGGGCGCTCCGCGGGCGCTTCTTCGCGACGGACAACGCGATCACGAGCGTGGTCGGCGTGGTGACCCTGCTCTTCTGCGCGCTGCTGTTCGCGGAGCTCCCGGGCTACCAGGCGTTCGCCGCCGTCTACTGCCTCGCGGTCGTCGGCTCGACGATGGCGGTGGTCAATCTCCTGCGGCTTCCCGCCGGGCCCGTGCCTCCCGCGTCCCCGATACGCCACATGCTGCGCGACACGGCCACGTTGACCTTGCGGCCGGGACTGTTTCGCCGCTACCTGGTCGTGGGTCTGCTCTGGCTGGTCGTCAGCCTGCCGATCCCCGTCTTCGCGGCCTACTACCTCAAGACCGAGACCGACGTCGGCTCCAGCGAGATCCTCGCCTTCGAGGCGACGCGGTTCATCGGCCAGATCGCGAGCGCCTGGGGGATCCGCCACCGCCTGGATCGCATCTCGATCCGCCGATTCTTCCAGCTCGCGAGCCTGCTGGCGATCGTCGTGTGCGGGATCTGGCTCGTGGCGATCACGAGGGCATCGCCGCCGGTGTGGCTCTTCTGGCTCGCCTATCTCCTGTTCGGCGTGGCGATCGGCTCGTCCCAGGCCGCCCATTTCACCTACTTGCCGGAGCTCGCGCCGCCGGAACGCCAGCCGGTCACGATCGCCATCTACGGCGCCGTGACCGGGATCCTTGGCGGCCTGTCGCCGATCGTCTGGGGTCGGGTCCTTCGCACCGGCGGCGCCACACCGGGGTTGGACCTCGAGCGCTTCGCCGGGTTCTTCCTGGTCGGGATCGGGCTGAGCCTGCTGGCGATCGTCTGGCTGCAGACCCTCCCGGACGGGCGGTCGGGTGTCAGCAGGCCGGCTCCGCGCGTTGGCAACGCCGGAGCCGCTTCCTAGCCTCGACCGCTCATGCTGGCTCCCCCCGCCGTCGAGACCGCGATCCGCATCGAGGGACTGGTCTACGTCTACCCCGACGGCACGCGCGCCAACGAGGGGGTCGATCTCTCGCTTCGACGGGGTGAGCTCTTCTGCCTGCTCGGGCCCAACGGAGCGGGCAAGACCACGCTGATTCGCCAGGTGACGACCGAGCTGACGCCGAGCGCGGGACGCATCGAGATCCTGGGGAGCGACGCCCACGAGAACCCGTCGGCGACCCGCCGCCGCCTCGGCGTCATTCCCCAGAACCCGGGCCTCTACGAGGCCCTCACCGTGCGCGAGCACGTCGAGCTCTTCGGCCCGCTCAAGCACCTGAGCCGGCGCGAGAGCCGCCACCAGGCCGCAGCGCTGGTCGAGGAGCTGGGCATCGCCGAGCTCGCGCGAAAGCGGGTCCGCGAGCTCTCGGGAGGCCAGCAGCGGAGGCTCCTGGTCGCGCTGGCACTGCTCGGCGATCCGGAGATCCTCATCCTGGACGAGCCGACCGTCGGGCTCGACCCGGTCGCCCGGCGACACCTGTGGGATCTGGTCCAGCGCCAACGCGAGGCGGGCAAGACCATCCTGCTCACGACCCACTACATGGACGAGGCCGAGCAGCTCGCCGATCGCATCGGCTTCATCGACGAGGGAAGGCTCGGACGTGTGGGCTCGTTGCGGGATCTCTACCAACAGCTCGGCAAGAGCGTCCGGGTCACCGAGGTCGACGAAGCGAGCGGGGAAGAGCTCGCCCCGAGCTACTTCGACACCCTGGAGCAGGCCCAGGCCTTCGTTCGCGAGCGCGGCCTCACCACCTACAACGTCGGCCGCGTCTCACTCGAGGACATCTACCTGCGCGTCATGGGCAAGGCCCTGGCAGACGAAGAAGACGAATGAATGCGCTCCGCCAGACGATCGCGGTGGCGCGACTGATCCTGAGCCACGAGCGCGGCAACTTCCAGTTCCAGCTCTTCAACGCGTTCGTGTACCCCGCGACGATCGCCTACATGGGGTGGATGATGGTGGGCGAGAGCCCGGAGCTGCTTCGGACCTGGATGGCGGGCTCGGTCTGCATGGGGCTCGGGATGAGCGGCTTCGCCCAGGCCGGGTTCGGCGTCGTGACCGACCGCTTCACCGGACGCATGGGCCTGCTGCGCTGCATGCCGATCTCCCGCGGCGCCTACCTGGCGGCCCAGGTCGGCGCGGTCGTGGCCGTCTCGCTGGCGTTGGTCTGCTCGGCGCTGCTGCTCTTCGCGGCCCTGGGCGTGGCCAAGCTGAGCGCCGCCTCCTTCACGGGCGGCGTGTTGGGAGCCGTCGGCGCCGGGGCGTCGGTCGGCGCCCTGGGCGCGCTGCTGGGCTTCTGGGCGCGCGACTTCGACTCGGGCAACACGACCGTGGCGATGGCCGCCCTCGGCATGGCGCTCGTCAGCCCGGTCTTCTACGACGTCGGGGAGCTCCCGCTCCTGCTCCAACCCGTCGCCTGGCTCTCGCCCTTCACCGGCATCGCCGCCGTGCTGCGCAGTGCGGTCGACGGCAGCGCCCTTCCCCTCGGCGCGCTGGCCTGGACGCTCGCCTCCGCCTTCCTGTGGGCCGGGCTCAGCTACCGGCGGATCGAGTGGCCCTCGTGAGCCGGGGCTCCCTGCGACCGACCCTCGGGCTCGTGGCCGTCAACATGCGGCTCAACCGGCGCTTCTGGATCATGAACCTGTTCAACGGTGTGCTCCTGCCCGCCATCGTCCTGCTGGCGTTCGGGGGCTACATGGAGCCCGCCGAGCGCACCCGCCTGCTCATCGGCAACGTGCTGCTGGGCGTCCTCCTGCTGACGATGCGCAAGACGACCCTGAACCTCACCTTCGACCGCGTGTTCGGCACGCGCCGGCTGCTGGCGGTAACGGGCGTGACGCGTGGCAGCTACATCGCCGCCAACGCGATCGACGCCCTTTCGATGACCCTTGTGCCGCTGGTCGTCGTGGCCATCGCCGTGCAGTGGGCCGACGTCCCGCCCCCCGCGAGTTGGCTCTGGCTCGTGCCCTACCTCGCCGGAAGCGTGGCCTTCCTGACCCTCGCGGGCTGGCTGGCCGCCGGCGAGGGCGGCATGCCGTCCATGGCGCTCCAGGTGAACCTGGTGGTGATGTTCGCGATCTCCTTCTGTCCGCTCCTCTATCCGAGCGAGCGGGTGCCCGCGCTGATCGCACCGGTCGTTCGTTGGCTTCCGCCGAGCCTGGCCGCCGAGGGCATGGCCGCCGGCTGGGGCGGCGGGCTCGAGGTAGGCGGCCTCTTCGGTTTGGCGGTGTGGGCGGTGCTGCTGGGCGCGCTCGCCCAGCGGCGGTTCCGGTGGGAGATGGTCTAGGGCGCCGCAGAGAGGAAGCGCGCGATCGCGTCGAAGGCGGCGAACGCCATCGCGCCGTGTTCGTCGGTCCAGGCCTCCGGCCAGCTGCTCGCCTTCGCGATCACGAGGTCGTGTTCTGGATCCACGTAGATGAACTGTCCGTGCACGCCCTCGGCGGAGAAGGCGCCGGTGCCGATGGACCACCACTGGAACTGGTAGCCATGCTCGGCGTAGGGCGTCTCCGCGCCCCAGCGGAGATGGGCCTCGCCCGGCACCGTCGCCCGGCGCACCCATCCCTCGGGGAGCAGCCGCTCTCCCTGCCAGACGCCGTCCTGGAGGAAGAGCAGACCCAGGCGCGCCTGGTCGCGCAGGGCCATGTTGAGGCAGCAGCCGCCCATCTCCATGCCGTCGCCGCCTTCGCGATCGAGCAGCCAGGCCGCGTCGTGCTCCATGCCGAGACGACTCCAGAGCTTCTCCTGCAGGTAGGAGGACGGGCTCCGGCCCGTCGCGCGCTGGACGAGCCAGGCGAGCACCTGGGTCTCGGCGGTGTTGTAGTTGAAGACGGTGCCGGGCTCGTGGGCGCGGGGGAAGTCGATGGCGCGCTCGTTCGCGGGCGTACGGTTCAGGAACATGGAGTCGCTCATGAAGTCGGCCACGTCGCTGCGCCCACCTGGGGTGTACACCTCGCTGAAGCGCACGCCCGAGGACATCTGCAACGCCTGGCCCACCGTCACGCCTTCGTAGCCGGTGCCCGCCACCTCCGGGAGGTAGCGATCGAGCGGGTCGTTCAGGCTCGCGATGTGGCCCTCGCCCAGGGCGAGGCCGACCAACGTCGAGGTGAACGACTTGGCCACGGACCAGGAGGTGAAGCGGGTGGTTTCGTCCGCGCCCAGGTCGTAGCGCTCGTAGACGATCTTTCCGCCGTGCACGACGACCAGGCCGGCGGTCTGGTTCTCGGTCCAGAACGTCTCGAAGTCGATGCGGCGACCGTCCAGCTCGAAGCGCAGCTCTTCCAGCGGAGCAGGCGCTCGCCCGAAGCCCGACACGGCGCCGCCGCGGCTGATCGTCCGGCTCGGGAAGAGCTCGGACATGTGCTGGAACATCCACGTCTGGTTCTCCTCCCACTGGCGCTGGCGCTCCAGGGCGAGGGGGACGCGGGCCAGGAAGCAGCCGGAGAGGAGGGCAGCGACCGGAAGCAGGGCGACGAGCGCTCGGAGCATCGGAAAAGCCTAACCCGCATCGGCGGGAACGCTCGGCCGGAGGTAGCATGCGAGGCTCACCTTCCTGCCCAACACGGAAGCGAGGCCATGCCCCGAGCATCCCTGTGGACGGCCGCACTCCTCGTCCTGGCCGCGTGCCACACGACAGGTCCGGAGGCGCCAGGCGAGATCGCCCGCGCGATCCACGAGCGCGTGCTGGTCCTCGACGCCCACGCGGACGTCGAGATCCCCGGGCAGCCCTCTCCGTATGTCGGCGCGGACGGTCTCTCCCAGGTCGCGCCGGCCAAGCTGCACGCGGGCGGGGTGGACGCCGTCGTCATGGCGGCCGCCGTCGGGCCCGGTCCGCGAACCGCGGAAGGCTACGCCGAAGCGCGAGCGACGGCGGATCGGGAAATCGCGGCCGTGCACGCCCTGGCCGAAGACCCGGAGAACCGGGCCGTCGTCGCCCGATCCGCCGATGAGCTGATCGTTGCGCACGCGCACCGCAAGGTGGCCCTGCTTCTAGGCTTCCAGAACGCCCGCATCCTGGGAGCCAACGTCTCCGCGCTGGACGAGCTCTACGCGGCCGGCGTCCGGGTCTTCGCCCTCACGCACATGGGCCACAACGACTTCGCCGATTCCTCGCGCCCGCTCTTCGACGGAGCCACGGGCACCCACGAGCCGGAAGCGGAGCACGGCGGCCTCTCGGCCCTGGGCCGCGCCGCCATCGCGCGCATCAACGCGCTCGGCGGCCTCGTCGACGTGTCCCAGCTGTCGAAGCAGGCGACGTTGCAGGTCCTCGAGCTCTCGACCGCGCCGGTGATCGCCAGCCACTCCAACGTGCGCGGCCTCACCGACGTCAGCCGCAACCTGAGCGACGAGGAGATCGATCGCATCGGGGAGACGGGAGGCGTGATCCACGTGGCCCCCTTTCGCGGCTATCTGTTCGATTCCTCGGACGAAGCCCTCGATGCAAGGATCCGCGCCGCGCGCAGGGCCGCCGGGGTCGAGGAGGACTACTACTACCCCTTCGAGCTCTACTGGGAGATCGCCGACCCCGCGGCCCGCATGGCCTTCGTCGGCGCGATCAGCGAGCTGCTGGGCCCGGGCAGCGTCGACGCCATGCTGAACCACCTGGATTACGTCGTCCGGCGCATCGGCGTCGACCACGTAGGTATCGGCACGGACTTCAACCACGGCAGCGGAGTGGCCGGGTTCGAGGACGCTTCGAAGGCCCTGAACGTGACCGTCGGCTTGCTCGAGCGGGGCTACACCGAGGAAGAGATCGCGAAGATCTGGGGCGGGAACTTCCTCCGTGTCCTGCGCGCTGCGGAGCACCGACGGAGCGCCGGCGACTAGGGAAGCGGGGGCCGGTCGATCCCCAGGATCTCCCGTGTTCGCGCCACGATCTTGCCGCGGGCGAGGGCCAGGTGGACGGGAATCGAGACGAGCAGCACCCAGCTGACGACGACGTGCACACCGAGCGCCGCATCCTGGGCGGCCGCGGGAGCGCCGGGCTCCAGCCAGAGCAGCAGGCCGCTCGATGCCGCGAGCCCGGCTGCGAACAGGGTCGTCACCAGGTGGATCTTCTTCCATGTCAGGAGGGGGTCCGGCGGCCCGAGCCGGCGACGGAGATCGTCCAGCAACGCTGCGGGTGCGAGAGCTGGAATCAGCAGCAGCGAGGCCAGGTAGGCCCACCCGAAGCCGAGGTGCAGCTCCAGGATCTGATGGCCGTAGCCGCCCACCAGCCAGCCGCGAGCCTCCGGGTACGAGATGAGCAGGCCCGTACCGAGGAGCGCGACGGTGGTGAGCGCATTGGCGGCGTGGAGGGCGCGACGGGCCGCGCGGAGGATGCCGCTCAATCCCCGCGCGTCTCGACGAGCAGCGCGTTCAGGCTCCGGAAGAGCTCCGAGAAGAAGCGGGGAGGGCCGTTCGCCTCCATCACGCCGCGAACCTGTGGCACGAAGCGTCCCGGATGACGCGCGACGAAGTCGCGCCGTGCCCGCTGGTAGGCCCCGGCGTCGAGCCCGGCCTGGAGCGCCTCCGCCTCGCGGAACGTCAGGTAGTGCAGGAACTCGAGCTCGGCCACCAGGTGATCCGGCAGCTCATGACGCTCCGGGTCCAGGGAGAGACCGAAGTGGTGGTAGAAGCGCAGCACCTCTTCCATCGTCTTCATCCGGTCCTTCGCCCAGAGCCCTTCGTGTAGGGGGCAGGGCGGACCGGACGTCCCGACGTCGAAGAGGCGGGTGTACTCGACAGCGAGGTCGTCCCGTTCGAGACCGTCGCGCAGGGCGTCGACGTCCAGCGCGGGCACCACCAGCTCGCCGAGCGTCGCCGCCAGCGCCTCGGCCAGGCGGCCCTCCCGGATGTCCTCCAGCAACAGGCCTTCGGGGTAGCCGAGTGCCCCCGCGAGCAGGGCGAAGGCCCGGCTGCGCCGGGCGGCCCGCCGTTCGCCCTCGCCAGCCAGGCCTTCGAGGTGGCCGTCCATCATGCGAGGACCACGTCGACCCGGGTGTCGCGATCCGTGTGGCTCGGCTGCATGGCGATCCCCATCGGCCGCATGTGGAACTGTCCGCCTGCCAGCTCGACCGGGTTGAGTGGCGAGGGGATCAGGTTCTGGAAGCCCTTCTGGCCCTTGAACTGGAAGTTCTCCCAGGCGTGGTAGACGATCACCTCGCCCGGCCGCACCGACGGCGCCACTTTGGCGATGATCTCGAAGGCGTCGAGATCGTTGAACACCTTCACGCGATCGCCGTCCGCGATGCCGCGCGCCTCGGCGTCTTCGGCACTCATCCACATGGCGGGCTCTCCGCGCTGGAGCTGGAGCATGAGCTTGTCGTCACGCCACGCCGAGTGGATGCTCCAGCGGGTGTGGCCCCCACTGAGGATCAGCGGATGGTTGCCGCCCGCCATCGGCGGCTCCTTGTGCGTCGGGAGCTGCTCGCCCAGCTCCACGTAGAGCTCCTGGTCGAGATGGAACTGCATCCGGCGCGAGAGGGTCGGATATGGCTTCTTGTCCACGACGTGGTAGGTGAGCGGGGTGATCGTGTCGTCGGGCGGCACGTCGGCCTGGGTGCCGATCGAGCCCAGGCTGTTGCCGAGGCTGGTGAAGCGCGCCCAGCCCTTCTTCTTGAGCGCGTCCCAGGAAACGCCTTCCAGGTTGGTGGACTGCTCGATGATCCGGGCCGCCACCTTCTCGTCGTCGGTGTGGCCGTAGGTTCCGCCGGAGGAGAAGGATTCGTAGAGGCCCTCGAAGGAACGGGGGAGGCCGTTGCGATCCTCGAAGTTCGTGACGCCTCGCGCAGCAGCGGCCTTGTCCACCGCCTCGGCGAGGCGCGAGAAGATCTCCCAGTCGGACTTGGCTTCGTAGAAGCTCGTCGCCTTCTCGCCCGCGTGGATGAACGGCATCAGCGGCGTCACCCACTTGTGCTCGCTCCGCTCGTACCAGGCGGCGGCCGGCAGCACGAAGTCCGACCAGAGCCCGGTGGACGTCATCCGCCAGTCGATCGTGACCATGGTCCGCAGCTTCGGCCAGAGGTGCTCGAGCACCAGCGGGTAGCTTCGGATGCGCCGTAGCGGGTTGCTGACGAGCGAGAACATCACCCGAGGGTCGTTGCCGGGCTTGGGCCAGACGTACTGCCAACCCTTGTCGAGGGATTCCTGGAGAACTTCCTTGATCGGCCGCTTCAGGTGGGGATCCCACTCCTGGAGCCGCTCGCTCGCATGGATCAGGCCACCGTGGATGTACCAGAACATGGCACCGGAGGTCTGGTTGCCCGATTCGAAGCTCGCCCGGCTCTGCTCGTAGACGATCATCTCGTCGGTGAAGCCTTTGAGCTTGAGGCGCGCCTCGTCGACCAGGCGCATGGAGCCCACCAACGCCTGGATCGGACGACCCATGGCCTCGATGATGAAACTCTCGAGGCCGTCCTGGGTGAGGAAGGGGAAGCCGACGAAGCCGCTGCCCTTCTTGCCGTAGTTGCCCGTGAGGGCGTAGACCAGCGCCTGGGTCCGCTCGGTGAGGTTGCCGTGGTAGGCCTTGCTGAAGTTGCTGGTGGTGACCATGCACGCCGACTTCGCCTCGGCGAAGCGGCGGGCCAGCTCCCGGATCATCCCGGGAGGCGTTCCGCACAGCTTCGAAGCCTCCTCGGGCCCGTAGCTCGCCAGATGCTCGCGCAACCGCGCGTAGACGGTTCGCACCGCGACGCGCTTGCCATCGTGGAGGGTCACCTCGCTCGCGCCTTCCAGCTCCGGCCGGAGATCGCCGAGCTCGAGGGTGCGGCGCGGCGCCGGCACGGCCCCGCGCTCGGTGTCGAGGAGGTAGAGCTCCTCCTCGTCCCCACCCCGCTCCATGTCCGAGCCCCGCAGGAAGAGCCCTGTGTCCTCACGCACGAGCAGGGGGAGATCGGTCTGCTCGGTGACGAACTCCCGATCGACGAGACCGTCTTCCACCAGCACCTGGCAGATCCCGAGCCCCAGTGCCGCATCGCCCCCCGGCTTCACGGGAACCCACAGGTCCGCATGGATCGAGGAGGGATTGAAGTCCGGCGTGATGCAGACGATCTGGGCGCCGTTGTAGCGGGCCTCGGTCAGGAAGTGGGCGTTGGGGATCTGGGTGTAGTAGGGGTTCGACCCCCAGCAGACGATCATGTCCGAGAAGAAGTAGTCGTCGGCCGAGCGCTCGAAGAGGATCTTGCCGAAGGTCTCCCCGACGCCCCGGTGCCCGTCGCCGATCTCGGTGTTCATGTCGAGGCTGGTGGAATCGAGCAGGACCGCGAGCCGCGCCTGCCCCGCGGTCTGGGTGCCCGTGGTGATGCCCGGGCCCTGGTCCCAGATGATCCGGTCGGTTCCCTCCTCGACGACGGTCGTGACCATCGACTCGGCGATCTCGCCCAGGGCCTCGTCCCAGGAGACCCGCTTCCAGCGGCCCGAGCCCCGCTCGCCGGCGCGCTTCAGCGGGTAGCGGACGCGGGCCGGATCGTACATGCGCTCGCTGAAGCACGCGCCCTTCTGGCAGCCCCGCGGATTGAAGTCCGGGACGTCCGGGCGGATCTGCGGGTAGTCCGCTGCCTGCTCCTCCCGCCACACGAGGCCGTCCTTGACGTAGACGTTCCAGGCACAGTGAGCCTGGTACCAGCAGTTCACCCAGTGGCTACTGCGCACGACCTTGTCCCACGCCCAGCGCTCGCGGTAGACGTCCCGCCAATCGCCGTACTCCGGCGGTGCGGGCACTCCCTCGGGCAGCATCTCGGGCGGCGCCTCCTCCCGGCAGCTCAGGCTGCCGAGCCCGAGGGTGAGGGTGGCCCCGCCGGCCAGAGCGGCCTGCAGGAACTCACGGCGGTCGAGGAAGAGGTCGCGGCTCATGACCGGCTCCATTCGATCGTCGCGGGATCGCGGTCGAAGCCGCCGAACATCTCGCTCCAGCGGTGCGCGATCAGGAGATCCATCAGCTCCGACGGCTGGCCCGCACGCTTCTTCTCCATTTCGCCCCGGAGAACCGCCAGCGCACCCATCACCTCGGGACCGAAGAGCGAGATCAGGTACTCGTCGGGGATGCGCGGCTTCGTCCCGTCGAGCTCGCCGTTCTCGTCGTAGCGGGGTGGCGCCAGGGGAGGCACGTAGAAGACGTTGGGCTCCGTGCCGTACTCAGGATGGAGCGGAATGGCGACCTTCCACTTGTCCACGAGCTTCCAGATGGGAGCGTCCTGGTCGTCGCGATAGCCGACGAAGCGCACGCGTCCAGGGCACTGGCGCGCGCAGGCGTTGGCGACGCCCTTCTCGACGCGCGGAAAGCAGAAGATGCACTTCTGCGAGATCTTCTCCGCGTGGTTGAAGTAGATCTTCTTGTAGGGGCAGGCTTCCATGCAGAAGCGGTAGCCGCGGCAGCGGTCCTCGTTGATCAGCACGATGCCGTCTTCGTCGCGCTTCTCGATGGCCTTTCGCGGGCAGGCCTCGAGGCAGGCGGGATGGGTGCAGTGGTTGCAGATGCGCGGCAGGTAGAAGAAGTAGGAGTTCGGGTAGTCGCCCCCTCCCTGGTCCTCGTCCCAGTTCGGCCCCCAGCGCGGCTCCTTCCCCTTGGGCCTCAGATGCGTTTCGCTCCCCTTGCCGCCGAAGAGGACCTCCTCGTGGTTGAACTCCCAGGCCTCGCCGAAGTCCTGGCGGGTCGGGAGCTTTCCAGGGCGCGCCTGGCCGTCCTGGAAGCCGCCGCCCATCCCTTCCCAGCCGCGCGGCGTTCCCTCCCCCGGACGGGTGTTGACCGTGTTCCACCACATGGCCTCCATGCCCTCGTCCCGGGTCCAGAGCCGCTTGCACGCGATCGTGCAGGTCTGGCAGCCGATGCACTTGTTCAGGTCGAGGACCATGGCCAGCTGTCGCTGGGTCGCCGTCATGCGCCGCTCCCGCCGGGCGGCAGCGCGTCGAGATCGAGTGCCCGCCACTCGAAGCCCGAGACTGCCTTGATGCCGGCCCGCTCGCCGTTTCCGCCTTCCCACACCGCGACGCCGAAGCCGATGCTTCCGCCGGGGGAGAGCTGGACCACCGGTTCCGTTCCCTCCGACCGGAGGGCGCGTGCGATCACGACGTGCCAACGCCCGCTCTGCCAGGAGCCCCGGGCCCGGACCCGCTCGCCGCCCAGGGTGCGCGAGGTCCCGAGGCCCTCGGCGACGACGTCACGCCCACCTTCGCCGTCGGCCCGCCAGTACCATGCGTTCACCGCCTGGCCCGGCGCCCCCATCGTCACGAGCGGCGCTCCCTCGGCCACGGGGAACGCCACCGCCGCGGCGTCGGCGAAACGATCGTTGTCGTCCACGGTCCGGCTCTCGCTCGGGTCGGCCCACTCGAGGCGGAGCGCCAGGTGGCGACCCTCGTGGAGCGCGGCCAGGTCCACACCACCGACCGCGCCGATCGTCTTCCCGGCCCAGGCGGCGCGGATGGCGCCGGTGGGCTGGAGCCCGAGAGGTGTGCCTTCGAGCTTCAGGTGCTCGCGCGCCTGCTTCTTCCAGGCGCCGGCGTGTGGATCGAGCAGCTCCTCGATCCCGACCCCGGCCAGGTAGCTCGCCCGCACCGCATCCTCCTCGGTGCCCCGTCCCGAGGCCTGCCAGGAACGTGCCACTCGAGCGGGCCGGTGCCGTCGCCCGACGTCACAGGCTGGGACTGCAGGGGGCAGACCGGCTTTCGCTGGGGCAGCGGGCCGCAGTCTGCAGAAGCTGCATCTTCGGGTGGGAACTCGCCAAGGAAACTGCGACAGTGGAATCGTGCCAGAGGGAGAGCGCGGCCATGGACATCGATCCCGCGATCCGGACCCCGGAGGACGTCGAGGTCCTCATCTACTCCTACTACCGCGACGCGGAGATGCACGGGTCGAACCTGCTCCTGCGTCTGATGCGCGTACTCAAGGATCCACAGTCCCAGGTGAACCTCACCCGTCACCTGGCGGACGAGGCCCGCCACGCATGGATCTGGACGAGGCGGATCCGCGAGCTCGGCCGGGCGCCGATCTCGGTGAACGACGGCTACCAGGTTCGCATGGGCCGGCGGGCGGGCATGACCCGCGACCCGCTGAACCTCCTGGCGCTCACCTACGTCGCCGAGAACCGCGCCGTTGCCCGCTACGAGGAGCACCTGAAGCGGCCGGACGTCGCGGATGAGACCGGGGAGGTGCTACGGGTCGTGACCGGCGACGAGTTCTGGCACATCAAGTGGGTCCACGAGAAGGCCTTGGAGCTCGCGGAAGAGGCGGGCGGTAGGGAGCTCGCCGACCAGGCCATCGCGCGATACCAGGAGATCGACCGCGCGGTCCTGGCCGAGCTCGCCGAGTTCGAGGAGGCGCTCGAGAAGCGCGCGGCGGCGGCCTAGGCCTAGCGGGTCTCGAAGTAGTCGAGCAGCGCGCCGCCCTCGCGCAGCTGCTCGCGGAGGATCTGGGGGTCGACGGCGCCCACGTCGCCGCCCTTCTCCAGCGCGAGCGCGGCCGCTCGCCCCGCGGCCTCGCCCACGGCCATGCAGGCCGGGATCTCCTTCGTCGCGTGGTGGACGCGGTGGTCGACCGAGATGATGCGCCCCGCGGCCAGGAGGTTGGTGCGCTCGCGGGGCAGAAGACAGCGATAGGGGATGGCGTAGACCGCGTCGTACTTGGTCCAGTGCCCGGTCACGCAGATGGCGTCCTCGGCCGGCAGGTCCATCTCATTCCGCGTGAGGACGTGCCGGCCCACCAGCCGGCGGCTCTCGGTGATGCCGAGCTGCGTGGCGATGTTGCAGAGGTGCGCGTTCCGCATCTCGGGCACGTTCTCTCGCAGCTGCTCGAACTCCTCCATCACCATGCGCCGGCACTCGACCTCGGCGAAGGTGAGGTCTCGGGGGTCGGTAGCGTCGATCTTGCGCTCGATGCGCGCCGCCGAGCCCCAGGGCAGGAGGAGCACGCCCTCGTTCGGCGTGCGGAACCAGCCGGGCCCCTTCATGGCGCCGGCCAGCACCGCGTCGACGTCGTTCACCCCGCCCACGCGGAACCAGAGCCAGGGGTGCACGCGCTCCAGCTCCGTCTCGCATCCCGCCGAGGCGAGCAGGTCGGCGTCCCCGGTCGCATCGATCACCACGTCGGCGAGGATCGCGTGGCGACCGGCCTTGGACTGGAAGCACACGCCGCGGACGCGATCCCCTTCGACGAGGGAGTCGGCGCCCCACATGTGGAAGAGCAGCCGGACGCCCGCCTCCCGGACCAGCTCCGAGAGCACGAAGCGGAGCTGCTCCGGGTCGTAGGCGACCGCGTAGCGCACGCGATGATGGGCCTTCGCGCCGCCCCAGATGAGCCCCCAGCGGAAGTAGCGCGCCACCAGCTCCGGCTCGTCACTGCCCCACTCCGCCGGCGGCGGATGGAAGGCGTGCCCGTCCGCGACCATGCGGCGGGTGATCTCCTCGCAGAGCCCGCCGATCACCGGCTGGCCGCGTCCGTCGTCGAGGGTCAGGAGCAGCGCGATCAGCCCGCCGGTAGCGAGCCCTCCGAGCGACCCGTAGCGCTCGACCAGGGTGACCTCGGCTCCCGCGCGAGCGGCGGCCACGGCGGCGCAGACCCCCGCACTCCCGCCGCCGACCACCAGCACCTCGGTGCGGGCGAGCACGGGAGTGTCGCGTGCGGGCTCGTGGATCGTCTCGGTCGGCACCCTGTGTTGCTAACCCCGTTCCAGGCGGACCGCAACGTGCGGCGAACACGGGTGAGGCCCGACGGCATCGTCTCCTGGCGCAGCGACCAGCATCCGGCGGCTTGGCTCAGCCAGGTGTGCGGAGCGTAGTTCGCGGCGACGGAAAGACGGCGATGGGCGCCGTCCTAGTGCGATCATCGCCGGCACCGCCCTGCACCCTGGTGAACCTGCGCGGCACCGGGGGCTGGACGCTTCGGGGCGTGGTGTGGGGCCTCGCGATCCTGGGCATCGCGCTTCAGGCGGCCCTCCCCCAGCTTGCCCAACGCCTTTCTCCTGCGTCCTCGGCTACGTGAACCCGGCGGTTCCGTGAGCGCCTGATCGCGCGAGACCCGGGCGGATCCGGGCGACAGGGCGCCGTATACTCGCGACCCCATGTCCTGGCGCGTGCTCCAGTGGTCCACCGGAAACGTCGGGCGAGCCAGCCTGCGGGCCGTGCTCGCCCATCCCGAGCTGGAGCTGGCCGGCGTCTTCGCCCACGGCGCCGAGAAGAACGGAGTCGACGTGGGCGCGCTCCTGCGTCGGGACGACGTCGGCATCTCCGTCACGAACGACCTCGACGAGGCCCTGGCCCTCGATGTCGACTGCGTTCTCCACATGCCGCTGCCGTCCCAGCGCTACGGCGACGCCCCCGGCCGGGACCTGGACGACCTCTGCCGGTTGCTGAGCCGGGGCCGGAACGTCGTAACCACCGTCGGCTACGTCTACCCGCGCGCCTACGGAGACGACGTCGTCGAACGCCTCGAGGCCGCCTGCGCCGAGGGCGGCGTCTCCCTACACGGGACGGGAACCAACCCAGGCTGGCTGGCGGAGCTCCTGCCCCTCGTCCTGACGGGCCTCTCCGAACGCATCGACCGGATCCGCGTGCTCGAGTCGACGGACTTCTCGTTCTACCCGTCACGGGACGTCATCTTCGAAATGATGGGGCTCGGCACCCCGCCCGAGCAGTTCGAGGCGAGCTCCGAGCGCTACGTCGACTGGCTCTCGGGGCTCTTCCGCGAGAGCTTGTGGATGCTGTCCGACGGCCTGGCCCTGGATCTCGAGGAGGAGACGCGCTCGGTCGAGCTGGTCGTCGCCGACGAGGCCTTCGAGATCGCGGCCGGTCGCGTCGAGGCGGGCACGATCGCGGCGCAGCGCTTCCGTTGGACGGGCAACCGGGACGGGAAGGAGCGCATCGTGCTCGAGGCCGTCTACCGGGCCAACGGAGAGGTCGCGCCGGAGTGGGCCGCGCCCGGCTGCAAGGTCGAGATCGAGGGACGCCCGCGCCTGAACCTGGACCTCGGCGAAGGCTGGGTCTCCAACGCGCTGGCGGCCACGGCCATGCACGCGGTGCACGCTGTGGCCCCGGTCTGCCGGGCGGAGCCGGGCATCCGCACCTTTCTGGATCTGCCGCTGATCGTCGGGCGGCATGCCTTCCGCGGAGCGAAGTGAGCGCCCCGTCGCCGCTGCACGCGTTTCCCCGCGTCGGTCTGGCCCAACTGCCGACGGCGGTCGAGCCCCTTCCGCGCCTCTCGGCCGAGCTGCCGGGCCCGGAGGTCTGGGTCAAGCGGGACGACTGCACGGGCCTCGGCATGGGCGGAAACAAGGTCCGCAAGCTCGAGTACCTGCTGGGGCAGGCGTTGGTCGACGGCGTGGATACGGTGATCACGGTGGGCGGCGTGCAATCGAACCACGCCCGGCAGACCGCCGCCGCCGCGGCGCGGCTGGGTTTGCGCTGCGAGCTCGTACTGCCCCGGGTGGTGCCGCGCGACGGCGTCGACTACGAGCACGGCGGCAACGTCCTGCTCGACGAGCTGTTCGGGGCCCGGGTCCATGTCGTCGACGACGAGACCGCCGCCGCCCGGACGATCCAGCAGCTGGTGCAGGCCGCCAGCGAGCGGGGAGACAGGGCGGTGGTCCACCCTCCCGGCGGATCGACTGCGATCGGGGCCCTCGGCTACGTGCACGCCGCCATGGAGCTCGCGGAGCAGATCGGCGTTGGTCGACCTCCTTTCGAACGCATCTACCTCGCCGTCGGAACCGGAGGCACGCTGGCCGGGCTGCTCTGCGGCCTGCAGCTCGCCGGCAGGGAGATCCCGGTGCGAGGCGTCTGCGTCGCGCGACCGGCGGCGGAGCAACGGGACGCCGTGATGGCCCTGGCTGCCGAGACGAGCGCGTTGCTGGGCCGGTCTCCGCCGGACGCGGAGGCGCTCGATCTGGACGACGGGCATCTGGGCGACGGCTACGGCGTGCCGAGCGCCGCCGGGAGGGAGGCGATCGGGCGCTGTGCCCGCAACGAAGGGCTGCTCCTGGATCCGGTCTACACGTCCAAGGCGATGGCCGCGCTGCTCGCCGATGCGGAGCGCGGCACGCTCGGGAGCGGACCGGTCCTTTTCTGGCACACCGGCGGCGCGCCGGCCCTCTTCGCCTACCGGGATGAGCTGAGCCCGGCCCGCCCGGGCTAGACTGATCCACAACAGCCCTCGCCACGGAGGCACCCATGCGAAGGATTCCCTTCTACTTCGACTACGCCTGACCCTGGGCCTACTTCGGCAGTTGCCGAATCGATGCGTACTTCGAGGACCTGGACGTCGAGCTCGACTTCCGACCGGTCCAGCTCCGCAAGCTGATCGAGCTGCCCGAGGGCCAGGACAAGCCGGCGCCGCGAGCGAAGCTGGGGCCGCGCAAGCAGGCCGACTACGAGGCCAACGTCCGGCACTGGTCGGATCTCTGCGGCGCTCCGATCTCGCCCGACGCCCGCACCTACATGAAGAGCGACACGAGCCTGGCCCTGCGCGCCGCCCTGGTGGCCAAGGACGCGGGGCGCTTCCGGGAGTTCCATGATCCCATGTACCGCTCCCGTTGGGCGGAGCCCACGGATCCCTCGGACCCGACCCATGTCCACGCGCTCCTCGACCGGGCGGGGCTCGATCCGGACGCGGCGTTGGCCCGGGCCGAGTCGGAAGAGCTGGTGGCACGCCTCGACCTTGACACGAAGGAAGCGATCGAACGCGGATTGTTCGGCGTACCCACGATCTTCGTGGGCGACGAGATGTTCTTCGGCAACGACCGCTTCGAGCTCGTTCGGCACTACCTGACGAAGGCGGAAGAGCGCTCGCGATGAGCTGAGCGTGCGGCCCGCCTCATCCTCCGGCGGGCGGGTGCTGGACGGTCTCGCTCGCGGGTGCCGGCCCGTGCCCGCGCAGCCGATGGTCGAGCACGGCTCGCACGCGCTCGATGATCTCCGGCCGGATGAAATCGCCGTGGCCGCCGCTCTCCACGGTCAAGAGCGCCGTCGGCACCCCGGCTTCGCGCAGGGTCCGGTCGAGGTTCACGGAGTGGGCGTAGGGAACCAGCGGGTCCTCGGTTCCGTGGACGAAGTAGAAGGGCGGGTCGTCCGCATCGACGTGGTGGATGGGCGACGCGCTGCGCGCGGCCGAAGCGACCTCCGCGCCGCGACCGCCGAGGAAGGCATCGCGTCGCGCGGATCCGCCGGTCGATTCCGGCGCGGCGGCCAGGAGATCGGTCGAGCCGAAGAACGGGATGGCGCACTGGACGTCGGAGGATTCCGAGGCGTTCGGACCGAGCGTGCCGGCATGCTCGGCGCTCCCGTTGGTGGTGCCGATCAGCGCCGTCAGGTGTCCGCCCGCGGAGGCCCCCATCACGCAGATCCGGGCCGCGTCGAGGCCGTAGCGTTCGGCGTTGGCGCGGATCCATCGAATTCCGGCCTTCAGGTCGTGGAGCGGAGCCGGGTACGTCACCTCGCCGCTCAAGCGGTAGCCGATCGCGACGGCGGCGTAGTGGCCGGACGCGACGTGGGGAACGACCTGGGGCCTCGCCATCAACCGGCTGCCCATGCTCCAGCCGCCGCCGTGCACGTAGGCGATCACCGGCAGGCCCCCCTCGGCCGCGCGGGTCTTCGGGAGGAGCAGATCGAGCTGCTGGCGATGGTGCGCGGTCCCGGCGTAGGGGATGTTCTCGATCAGCTCGATGGTCGCCGGCAGGGCGCCGAAGCGGCCGCCGGGCTCGTTCAGGAATGCGATGTACTCCTCGGCGTCGAGGCTACCGTCCCGATTCCGGTCGCCGATCCGCAGGTAGGGAGCCAGAGCGGCGGGCGCCTCGTCGAGCCCCACGCGACCGTCTCCGTTCGCGTCCATCGCCGCGAACGCCGCCTGCTGGCGCGCCCGCTCCGCGGCGAGCGAGGCTGCCTCCGCAGCCGATCCGGAGGCGAAGAGGAGGACAGCCCAGGCCAGCAGGGGGGAGACGATTCGAGTGGATCGAGTAGCGATTGTCATGGAAGTCGAGCTCCTTCTTCCTCGTGGGCGAGGCGGCGCCAACGGCCGAGGTCCTTGCCGCCACTACGCTAGCCTCCGCCAGCTACCGCAGAGGATTCCACGATGATTCTCCTGAATCCCCGCCATCCGGGCCACGAAGGCGACGACGCGCGAACCCGCGAGCTGATGCGCCAGACCGTGGAGTTCTTCGAGACCAAGGGCAAGAAGCGCCTGCTCGAGGACTACTACGATCGCGGCTGGTACGCCGATTTCCTCGAGTACGCGAAGGATCACCGACTCCTCGCCACGATGTGCACGCCCGAGGGCGAGGGCGCCGACGACGCGCGTTGGGACACCTGGCGGGTCTGCCAGTTCGCCGAGATCCTGGGCTTCTACGGCCTTCAGTACTGGTACACCTGGCAAGTCTCGGTGCTCGGGCTCGGACCGATCTGGATGAGCCCGAACGAAGCCGTCCGCAAGCGCACCTCCCGGGCCCTGGAAGACGGCGGCATCTTCGCCTTCGGCCTGTCCGAGAAGACACACGGCGCCGACATCTACTCGACGGACATGGTGCTGACGAAGGACGGCGACGGCTGGAGGGCCAACGGCCGAAAGTACTACATCGGCAACGGCAACGAAGCGGCGATCGTCTCGACCTTCGGTCGCTTCGACGGCGGCGACGAGTACGTGTTCTTCGCCTCCGACCCGAGGCACGAGAGCTACCAGCTGGTGAAGAACGTGGTCGCCAGCCAGAACTACGTGTCCGAATTCGAGCTGCGCGACTACCCGGTCGGCGAAGCCGACATCCTGCACCGCGGCCGCGACGCCTGGAACGCGGCGCTCAACACCGTCAACATCGGCAAGTACAACCTCGGCTGGGCCTCGATCGGCATCTGTACCCACGCGCTCTACGAGGCGATCACCCACGCGAACAACCGGGTTCTCTATGGCAGTCCGGTGACCGACATGTCGCACGTCCGCAACATGTTCGTCGACGCCTACTGCCGATTGGTCTCGATGAAACTCTTCGCACTGCGCGCCGCCGACTACATGCGCGTCGCCTCCCGCGAAGACCGCCGCTATCTGCTCTTCAACCCGATGGTGAAGATGAAGGTCACCACCCAGGGCGAAGACGTAATCAACCTGTTGTGGGACGCCATCGCCGCCAAGGGCTTCGAGAAGGACACCTACTTCGGCCAGGCCGCCATCGACATCCGCGCCCTACCGAAGCTCGAGGGCACGGTGCACGTGAACATCGCGCTGATCGTGAAGTTCATGGCGAACTACTTCTTCAACCCGGGCGAGCATGCGGAGGTGGAGCGCCAGGACCAGCCGCGCAACGACGGCTTCCTCTTCGACCAGGGGGGCGCCGGCGGCCTCGGCCAGATCCAGTTCCACGACTACCGGAAGGTCTTCGACGAGTTCGCGCGCATCCCCAACGTCGCGCTCTTCGCCGAGCAGGCCGACGCCTTTCGCGAGCTGCTCGCCAGCGACCCGCCCGGCCCCGACCAGATGAAGGACGTCGATTTCCTGCTGGCGGGCGGCAACCTGTTCGCGATGGTCGTCTACGCCCAGCTCATCCTCGAGAACGCCGGGATCTACGGTCTGGACGACGACCTGGTCGGCCAGATCTTCGACTTCATGATCCGCGACACCGCGCAGCACGCGCTCCACCTCTCGCTCCAGGCGAGCAGCACCGAGAAGCAGATGGCCCAGTGCCAGAAGATGCTGCGCAGGCCGGTCGCCGATCCGGCTCGCTACGACCGGGTGTGGCAGAGTGTCCGGGCGTTGGACGGCGCCTACGAGATGAATCCGTAGGGCGGCAGCCGGGACCTACTTCTCGACGTAGCGCACGAGCAGCTCCGTCACTTCGTCGACGAAAGCGGGAGTTGGCCAGCCGCTCGGGCTCGTCGAGCGCGGTGTCGGTGCCGTGGATCACGGCCTCGAGGGCGCGCATCGCGACGAAGCTCGCCATCGGTGGCGTTCCTCTTCGGGGTCTGCTCACGATCCGAGAGCTCGAACGCTCGCTGCGCTTCCACGGCGCCCTCGGCTACCGCGAGGTCACGGGCTATTCGCCGACGGACCACGAAGGCGAGGGCCTCCACTTCCTCGTGCGACCCGGCTTCTCGGACATCCTGACGCTGCGCGTCGGCGGCCCGCCCGGCGTCGACCACTTCGGCTTCTTCATGAGGGACGCGTCGACACTCGACTCAGCCATCGAGGAGCTCGAGAAGGCGGGCGGACCCTTCCTCGAGAAAGACGAGTTGGCGCCGGGCGTGTGGTCGGCGTTCCTCGCGGACCCGGACGGCTACAAGATCCAGATCTGAGCGGCCGACAGCGCGGCATCACCGGGTGCCCACGATCAGCGGCGCCTCGGCAGCCCGGGAAACGGAGGCTGCTGGCGCGCCCGGCACGACTCGAACGTGCGACCTCCAGGTCCGCAACCTGGCGCTCTATCCAACTGAGCTACGGGCGCTCTCAGAGCGGGGCGCGAATCCTAGCGAACCCTGCTCGGGAAGCCTTGGCGGAGAGGGTGGGATTCGAACCCACGGTAGGTTTCCCTACACACGCTTTCCAAGCGTGCGCCTTAAGCCGCTCGGCCACCTCTCCGGGCGCTCGCGTGGGCTGAATTCGCGAGCGATCACATGCACTTGGGGGATCTGGCGGAGAGGGGGGGATTCGAACCCCCGGTAGGGTTGCCCCTACGCAGGTTTAGCAAACCTGTGCCTTCAGCCACTCGGCCACCTCTCCGGTCCGCCGCGCTCCGCGACGGGAGGCGTAGGATACCGGCTCCCAGGGCCCCGGAAACCCCCGGGGACGCTCTGCCGGGAACTGTTAAGAGAGGTTCCTGGCACCTTTCTTAACGGATGTCGCGGTCGAGGACGGTCTTGCGTTCGTCGCGGCGGGCGTTCTCGATGGCCTTGTCGCAGGCGGTGCGGATGAGGTCGGAGAGGGGGGCGAGGACGCGGTCGGAGGTGTTCATGCCAGAGCGGGCCTTGATGTAGTCCTTGAGGCGGCTGGCGATGACGAGGACCTCTCGCGGGACGTTGGCGGCGGGGGGCGGGCTCGGCGCGGCCTGGGCGGGCTGGCTGGGGGCGACGCGGCGGCGGGGCTCGCGCTTGGCGCTCCGCTCCCGCTCGGCCGCGGGCTTCGGCGCGGGCTCGCTCTCGGCGGCCTGCTGGCGCCGCCACTCGGCGGCGCCGGGGCTCTTCTTCTCCTCGGCCCAGGCCTCCCGGTGGTTCATCGTCGGCAGGTGGGCGTCCCAGCAGTCGACGGAGCAGAACACGAAGGCCGTGTTGCGGCGGTTGCAGGTGGAGACGTTGCAAACGTAGTAGGCGGTCTCGAACGGGATGGGCTCCCGGCAGGAGCTGCAGCGGCGCCAGGCCTCGTCGCTCATGGGTCCTCCTTCAGCGGGTCTCTTCGAACACCCCGGCCAGGCGCTGGAGCACGATCTCCTCGGTCCGGGAGACCGTGCGCAGGCCCACCACGCCGCCGGCGGCCTGGGCGACGCCCCGCGCGCGCACGAGCACGGTCTCCTGGAGGCGCAGGCGGCCCTCCACGCTGAGCTGGGGAAGGAGCGCCTCGACGTAGCCGCGCCAGGCCTGGAAGAGGCGGTCCTCCGGCGGGCCGGCCAGCCACTCGGAGAGGAGCTGCAGGCTCTGGCCGTCGCGCTCGAGGCCCAGGCTCCCGGCGGCCTCCAGGATGGCAGAGCGCTCCTTGTCGTCGAGCTGGCCGTCGGCCCACGCCACCTGCACGAGGGGAATCAGGGCGAGGGCGCGCAGGGTTTGGTCGTGGATGCCGAGGGACGCGAGGGACGCCTGCAGCGAGGCGTCGCCCAGCTCGACGTCGCCCGCGAGCACGTGCTCGCTCCAGCGGACCTCGCGGCGGGCGAAGGCCTCGCCGAGCTGCTGGCCGCGAGTGTGCAGGGCAAGGCGCGACGCGAGCAGCTCGTTCGTGTTCTGGAATAGCACCGTGGCGATGCGCGGGTAGCGAAGGGCCAGGTGACTCATCGCCTCCTGGGAGAGGCGCAGGAGCCGCGCGTCCTCGACCACCTCCGCGTTCAGCGCGTGCTCGCCGTGGAAGAGGCCCGCCTCGCCGACCGTGTCGCCCCGGTCGTGGAGCGAGGCGATCAGGTTGCGGTCGCCGGCGTCGACCCAGCTGCGCACGGCGCCGCCGATCACGACGTACATGCCCTGGGCCGGCTCGCCGGCGTGGAAGAGGGCGCGCCCTGCCGGCGCCTCCACCAGCGTCCCCATCAGCGCGACGATGCGGGCCTGGCCCGCCCGCAGCCCCTGGAAGAGGCCGATGGTCCGGCGCGGGTCGTCACCGAGGTCGAGGCTCACGAGGTCCCAGAGCGTGACGATGCGCATGCGCGCGCAGAGCGCCGGCGTGAACGTCACGTCGGTGAGCCAGGCGAAGGCCAGAGCGAAGGCGGCCAGCACGCCGATCTCCCGCTGGGTGGAGAGATCGCTCACCAGCAGGCACAGGAAGCCGGCGCAGAGCGCCATGGTCGTCACGGTGACTGGCGGGCCCACGGCGGCCAGGGTCGCGGCCGTGGCCTTCTCCTCGTCGCCCAGGCGCTTGGCATCGCGGATGAAGCGGGCGAAGTAGTGGATGGTGTCGTCGACGGCGATGCCCAGCACCATCGGCGCGATCAGGCTCGTGCCCGGCGAGAGGCTGACGCCGGTCCAGCCGAGGGCACCGAAGTAGACGGCTACCGGCACGGCGTTGGGGAGCAATGCCACCAGGCCGACACGCAGGGAGACGAAGAGCGCCGCCAGCACCACGTAGATGATCCCGAAGGCCGCCAGCACCGAGATCGTCTGCCCGCGGATGATCTGGTCGAGGGCGTCGCTGATGATGACGGAGGTCCCGGTCACCCGCGCGTCGATCGAATCGGGCAGCTCGGCCAGGCGCGTGGCGATCCGCCCGGTCAACGCCGTGACGTCGTCCGAGTCGATCACCTTGGCGCGAACGCGAACGACAGTCCGTTGATAGGCGACGTCCACCAGGTTGCGCAGCTCCCGGCTCTCGCCGAAGAGCAGGATTTGGCTCACCAGGCGCTGGCGCTCGGGGAGCGCGAAGTACTCCGGATCGTTCTCGTGGAAGCCGCGGTTCAGGAGCTTCAGGTGGTCGACCAGGGAGGTCGTCTCGCCCACGGCGGGATCGGCGGAGAGCCAGGCCTGGAGCTCCTCGATCTCGCGCAGGTGCTCCGGCTTCTTGAAGGTGTCGCGGGTCTCGCCCTCGAGCACGATCAGGAGCGGGTTCGCGCCGCCGAGACGATCGTTCACCGCTTCGTAGTGGAGCCGTACCTCGGAATCCGGCGGGAACTTGCGGATCTGGTCGGAGCCCACGCGGATGGAGCCCGCCCCGACGAGCGCCAGCACCAGCGCCGCTGCGAAGCCGCCGAAGATCCACGGCCGCTGGCGCACGGCGAAGTGGGCGACCCGTGTCGCGATGCCCTCGGCCCGGCCCGTCGCCGGCGGATGCCGGCGCGGAAGGGGCAGGAAGGCCAGCACCGCCGGCGTGAGGGTGAGGGAGGCCAGCACCGTGCATCCGACGCCCAGCACCGAGAGCACGCCGAACTCGCGCACCGCCGGGAGGGGGGAGAGGATCAGCGTGGCGAACCCGATCGCGGTGGTGAGGCCGGTCAGCAGCACCGGGAGCTGCACCTGGCCCGTGGCCGCGGCGGCGCGGACCGCCGGCCGCTCCCCCTCCACCTCGTAGTACTCGCTCACGACGTGGATGGCGTAGGAGAGCCCGAGCGTCGTGAGCAGCGCGGGCACGAGGACGGTGACGGCGTTCAGCACGTGGCCGGTCGCCACCATCAGGCCCAGGGCCCACACCACCGCCACGGCCACCGTCACGAGGGGCACCAGGACGCCGCGCACGGTGCGGAAGGCCAGCACCAGCACGAGGGACATGGCGCCGAGGATCAGGCTCGGCAGCAGGAAGGTCTCGCGCACCAGGACCCGGGCGTTGGCGACGCCGAAGTGGGGGCCGCCGGTCAGCCAGATCTGGGCGTCGCCGGCCTCCGCGTGGGCGATCTCGAGGAGGCGGTCGCTCACGCCGCGCTCGCCGTACTCCCGGCTGTCGAGGGGCGCCAGGGTGAGGAGCAGGGCGGTGGCGCTCTCGTCGCGGGCCACCAGGCTGCCCGCCGTGAAGGGGTTGCCCATCACGGCGTCGCGGACGGCGGCGAGCCCCGCCTCGTCCTCGGGAATCGCCCGCACGAAGGGGCCGATCTCGATCCCCTCCTCGGTGCCCACCACGTCGACGGCGTTGGTCAGCGAGGTGACGCTGCGGATCTCCTCCAGCTCCGCCAGCCTGCGCGTGATGCGATCGATGCGCTGCAGCGAGTCGGTCGTGAAGAGCGCGTCCGGGGCGAAGCCCAGCACCAGGCTCTCGTCGCTGCCGAAGCGGCGTCGGGCCTCGGCGAGGAAGGTGCGCGCCTCGCTGTCCTCGGGAAGCAGGCTCTCGATCGAGGGCTCGATGTGGAGCCGGGAGCGCCCGTCCTCGAGATCCACGAGCGCGGCCAGGGCGAGCAGGGTCGCGACCACGACACCCGCGAGCACCCAGGCGGCGTGGTGCTCGATGGCCGCACGCAGGCGCACGTGCTCAGTCCACCGAGCGTCCGAGAGTGGAGATCTCGAAGATGCGGCGTCGGATCTTCTTGTCGACCTCGAGGGCGGTCACCTCCAGGGTCGTGGTCGAGCCAGCCAGCAGGTCCTCCATCACGAGCCGACTCGGGATGCGCACGCCGTCCTGCTCGATCAGGGACGACAGGTCCGCCCGCATCACCTTCCGCAGCTGACCGCCGGGCTCGAACATTTCGCTCTTGGCGGGGACGCAGGTCCCCTGGGAGACGTAGGTCACGACCCGCTCGTAGGCCGATCCGTCTTCCGGCTTCTTCGTCTGGGCGAAGGCGTCCATCGCGACGCCGTCCACGTCCGTGGCGGGAAGTCGCTCGGTGGCGCCCGCCATCGCCAGGCCCTGGAGCTGCTGGAAGTCCTCGTAGGTGAAGTCACTCCCGAAGAGCGAGCCGGACACGGTATGGGAGGTGATCCGCCGGCTCTTCTGCAGCTCCGGCGAGTAGAGGAAGAGATCGGTGCCGTCGTCCCGCTCGATCAGGAGCACCGCGGAGCCGCGCACGTCTTCCGGACTCAAGACCTGGATACGCGCGCGGGAACGCTTCTCCTTGAAACGGTTCCACCAGATCTTCGCCTTGAGCTCACGGCTGGAGCCCCCGCGGTCCTGGGTGCGCAGCGTTACTTCCTGGACGCTGCTCTTCTCCGGGAAATTGGCGCGGACGCAATCGGCGAGGGCCTCGATGCCCTCCTCGGCGGCGAGGGCGGGGCTGGAGCCGAGGAACACGACAAGGAGCAGGGCGGAGGGGGTGCGGAGCATGCCCGGGAGGGTAGGCCCGCTGGTACCCCGCGCTCAACCCGAGCGGGTCTGCTCCCATTCTTCAAGCTCCAACACGGCGATGACGTCCGGGAGAGAAGGCACGCCGAACCGCCTCGCATGCAGAAGGCGGGCGCCAGCGACGACGGATGCCAGGCCGGAGGAATGGAAGCCGCGGCTACGAGGCCAACGAGCGCGAAAGCTGCTGGTCGCCCTGCGGCGCTGCTAGGCGGGCCGAACGGCGGGGGAACCGCCGAGCCCGGCGGCGGACGCGGCGGAGAGGGAGGGATTCGAACCCTCGAGGGCTTGCGCCCTGGCGGTTTTCAAGACCGCTGCCTTCGACCACTCGGCCACCTCTCCGGGGGAGAAGGGTAGCAAGGGCGGTCAGTTGCAGAGGCGCCGCAAACACCCCGCGGGTGTGACGTCGCTTGTTGCTGCTCCTGCCTCTCGCGTATCGTGTACAGACGGCGCTTCCGTACATGGCTACAAGCCAAGCTCCTGACGAATCGCTGCGACTCGAATAGGTCCTGGAGGGGGAGTGAGTGAGCCCCGGTGGTTCCCGAGTAGCTGAGAGGCCGCCCAGACGATCTGCAGAGGTTGTGCGCCGCGCTGACGAAGCCGGCGCTCCACCCCATCGATCTGCGGCCAACTCCATCTGGGGCATGAGCCAAGGCTGGCTCGCTCCGATCGCCGTTCCTGCATCGGAGGTCTGCCCGCTCATGCGGTGGATCGGCGGGATGAACCGCATGCAGCGGCGCCTCCGGGGAGGGGAGTGACATGACGAAGTCGAAGTGGACCTGGGCGATCCTGGCCGGGATCTGGACCGCCTTCTTCAGCTGGTACACCTCCTTCGGAGGGCCGCTCACCGACGAGGAGGTCGCGCACTACATGGAGCTCATGGCGCAGGGGGAGCCTGCGCCCCGGGCCGAGGGACTCGCGAGCATGCGGAAGTGGATGGAAGACGCCCCTGCAGATCGAAGGGGTCGAGCCGGGGGAGACCAGCGAGGAGGTGCAGGCGAAGTACATGGAGTACATGACCCCGCTGCTGTTCAAGCGCGCGTGCCACCCGGTGTTCTGGGGCCGCGCGGCCAACACGGCGATGGACCTGATGAACGCCGACGGGATGGAGACCTGGTCCGCGGCCGCGGGCATGCGCTATCGCAGCCGCCGCGACCTGCTCGAGATCGCGATGAACCCCGAGTTCGCGGGACGCCACGAATTCAAGGTCGCCTCGTTGGCGAAGACGATCGCGTTCCCCATCGATCCCTGGTTCCAGCTGGGCGATCCCAGGCTCGTGCTCGGCATGCTCTTGGGGCTGATCGGATGCGCGGTTTCCTGGTGGGCCGCCGCCCGCTGACGCGTCGTCAGCGCGGGTCCTCGTCGTCCTCGTAGCCACCTGCCTGGTGGTCGGCCTCGGGCTGTGGCTCGGCGGGGCGCGATCGCTGGTGGTGCAGGTCGCCCACCGGATGGCCGAGCCCGCAGCGCTGGAGCCGCCCGCGGACATCGAGGTCCGACGGGAGCGTGGAGCTTCATGACGGCCTACGGTGCCTGCTTGACGTGGATGTCGTTCACCTTCCACGCGCCGCCGATCTCGCGCCAGACGGTGCCGATGACGGCTTCCTGCGCGTCCGTGCCGACGTGGAGGTCGACGGGATGGTCCTCGCCTTCCGGGGCCAGCAGCTTTGCCTCCTTGCGGATCACGGCGCCTTGCGGTTGCTGGCCCTGTCCGAGGGCCATCGCCTTCTGCATGCCTTCGGGTGTGAACGTGGCCATCAACCCGGCCATGTTCTGGGCGATGAGGTCTTCGATGAACTGGTTGGCAGCTTCCTGGAGGTCGGCCATGGGGGGCTCCTTCTCGGGGTCGGGTTCCTAGTTCGGGTAGTAGACGAACTCGTCGTCGGGCGACTCGGGCTGGTTCAGATGCTTGTCGATCGAGATCGCGGTCGCCGCGCGTGACGGCCAGCGCGGCGGGGCCTGCTCGGCGAGGTGCCCAGCGAGGATCGCGTCGAGCTCGGCCACCTTGTCGTGCCGTTCCCCGGCGAGGTTCCGCTGCTCGGTCGGGTCGGTGTTCAGGTCGAAGAGCCACACGAGCTCGTCGTTCGGTCCGCTGCGCTGCAGCTTCCAGCCCTGGTGCCGCACGACGCGGTAGTGGTCCTGCGTCCAGAAGAGCGTCTCGTGCGGAGTGCCCTCCGCTTCGCCGCGGACGTAGGGCAGCAGGTCGACGCCGTCCACCTTGCGGTCGCCCGGGATCTCCGCGCCCGCGGCGGCCGCCGCCGTGGCGAAGATGTCGAAGTGATGGACCGCTTCGCCGTAGCGCCGCCCGGGCGCGACGCGCGCGGGCCAACGCAGCATGTACGGCACGTGGATGCCGCCTTCGAAGATCTTGCGCTTGCGTTCGTCGCTCCAGTCCGCGCTGATCTCTGCGATGTACTCCTGCACATCGGGGTACAGACAGGTGGGGTGCGGGAAGTCGGTTTCGAACATCACGTTGTCCTCGCCGACCACATCGATCAGCGCCGTCGGTGCGATCCTCTCGAACCAGAAGCACCCCCAGAAATGGTCGCGGAAGTACTCGCTGGGCTCCTTCTGCAACGGCTGCTCCTGCTGGGAGCCGGTCTCATGCCATTCATAGTCGAGCGCTTCGAGCACGAAGGGGATCCAGCCGATGCCGCTCTCGACGGAGACGCACTTCAGGTTGGGGCAGCGGTCGAACACGCCGCTGTAGATCATGTTCGCGATCACACGCGAGTTCTCGATGAAGAGCGCCGCGCTGCCGAGCGCGAGCCTGCGGCGCATGCCGTTGCTGGCCCAGGCCGCACGACCGAACATGTTGAACGAGGTCTCGCTGGCCCCGATGTGGAAATTGATCGGCATGTCGGCGGCGTCTGCCGCTTCCCAGAAGGGAAGCCAGGCGGGATCACCGAGGTCGGGCAGCCCGACGCTGTCGGGGTCGCTGCACATCACGATTCCGCGCAGACCCATCTGCTTCGCGCGCTCGAGCTCGGCGACGCTCTGCTCGATGTTCCACCACGGCATGAGCGCCATCGGAAGCAGACGGTCGTTCGAGTCGGCCTGGATCTCGGCCATTGCCTCGTTGTAGATCTGGGCGCACGAGAGCCGCAGCCCTGCATCCTCGACCTTCATGAAGTTCTGGCTGCCGAAGCCGGCGACGTTCGGGTAGAGGATCTGCGCGTACAGCCCGGACTGGTCCATCACCTCGACGCGCGCCTTCATGTCGTACGACGCGAGGTGCACGTCCTCGATCTGCCAGCCGAAGAACTCGGTCCCTCGTGACTTCGAGCCGTCACGGGCGATCACGCTCGTCGGGATGGCGGTCTGAAGCTGGATGTCACCATCGACGATCCAGGCGCGCTCGGCGCCCGTGCCCTTCACCTGAGGGACACGGTCCTTGAGCGAAGCTGGGGCTCGAGCCGTCCAGAGGTCGTGCGGTTCGGTGATGTGGGCATCGACGTCGATGACCGAGAGATCGCTTGCGACTGCAGCCATGGGGTCCTCGAATGACTCGCGGGCGCGAAGGCGCCGCCTCTCGGATGGTACCCCGTCCCCTCGACCAGCCAGCCAGGAGAAGCTCATGGGCAGCCTGACCGACGGGATCCATGGAGGCCGTCGCGAGCGTCGCCAGACCTGCCAGCGGGCCCGGGCGTTGCGGGATGCTACCGCTACGTGGTGACGGCGCCGCGCACAGCGCCTATCGGAAAACGACCGGAGGCCGATGGGGAAGGTCAGCTGGCGGGACGCGATGATGGCCGGTGGCCGGTCCCACCCCCTTCATCTTGCGGGCCACGCGCTCGGCGACCATGACGCAGCCGAGGTAGGTGTTGCCGGCCGGGATCGTCGGCATCACCGATGCATCGGCGACGCGCAGGTTGGGGATGCCGTGCACCCGACAGTCGGCATCGAGGACCGGGCCCATCGGACAGGTGCCGACCATGTGGCCATAGCTCATCGTGTTACGCTCGAGCGCGGTGGCGATCGCGTCCTCCGCCCCGAGATCGTGGGGGAACAGGGGCTGCGCCTCCAACGCCAGGTAGGCGGCGGAGCGTTCCCAGGCCGCGAGCTGGTCGAAGGCGTGGCGCAGCCGCTGGGGTGCGTCTTCCGGAAGCGGCGGGGCCACGACCGTGGGGCCGGCCTCGGGCGTGCTACCCAGCCTGATGCTGCCGCGACCGCTCGAGCGCAGCAGGAAGACGGCGAGCACGAACATGGTGGACGCGGCGGTTGGCGTGGCCAGGAACTTCATGGCACCCCACGAGGCCCTCCATCCCGGGTTGGTGCTCTCGTTCCTGGATCGCGCCATGAAGCGCAGCTTCTCCTTGAAGGTGAGAGGATTCTCCTCGGGGTCATGGACCGAGATGGGCATCAGGTGGTAGTCGACGTCCTTCCCGTTCGACGCGCCGACGAGAACGATCTGTGCGGGCCCGGCGATGCCACCCCGCGGCCCGTCGTGGCGGTAGGGAATGCCGGCACCGAGGTGATCGCTCATCGTCGACCCCACCGGAAGATCGGTATGAACGGGGATGCCGTGCTCCGCGAGGTGCTCCTTCGGCCCGACCCCGGATCGAAGCAGCATCGTCGGGGACCAGAGCGCCCCGGCCGCGATCACCACTTCGTCCGCCTCGATCTCCTCACCGCTCGTCAGCACCACACCCTTCGCGCGTCCAGCCTCGATCTCGATCGTCGCGACCTCGGCGTTCGTCCGGATCGCGAGATTGTCGCGCGTGCGCACCTCGGAGCGGAGGTAGGCGAGACTCGTCGAGACCCGCCGCACCTGCTCGTCGATCGTCACCGGGAAGATTCCGATGCCCGGAAGCTCGCTCGGATCGTTGATGTCGGCTGAGGCCGGCTGGCCAGCCTCGATCATCCCGTCGTAGAACGCGGCCTGGCTGCGGCTGATCTCGTCCTTGCGCCATCGGCGGACAGGCAGCGGCCCGTCGCCCCCGTGGATCGGCGAGGCGCCGAAGTCCATATCCCGCTCTGCCGCCATGAACGTGCTCTTGACGTCGTCCCAGCCCCAACCGTCGAGGCCGGCATCGGCCCAGGCGTCGTAGTCGGCCGGCTGTCCGCGCAGTGTCGCCAACCCGTTGACCGCGGAGGTCCCGCCCAGGAGGCGCCCCTGGACCATCGAGATCGGGCCCGTCTCCGTGGCCATCGCCGTGGGTACGAGGTGCTCCTCCACGTCCGTCCAGTTCCGGGAGGCACGGCGAGGCTCGAGGACGGCCTCGTCGTACGCATCGTGATCGGGGCCCGCCTCCAGCAGCGTCACCGAGTGGTTGGCGTCTTCGCTGAGCCGCGCCGCGAGCACGCAGCCCGAGGTCCCTCCACCAACGACGACGATGTGCCGCTTCCGATCGGCCGTCTCCATGCCATGGCCTCCTGCCGGTGGCGTCGTGCGCCCCCAGCAGCCTACCTCACCGACGCCCCACGCGAGGGTGCCGTCGGTCAGGGCAACAGCACGGCAAGGCACTGGCGGAACCCGCGCTCCTCGTCGCTGCGGACGTCGCGGGTCCCATCGACTAGCACCAGGCCCTCCTCGTGCCGCTGGAAGCCTGCTTGCGCGATCATCCCTACCGGCTGGGCGGCCACCCCTCGGCGGCCGACGACTCCTCACTCCTCTCGTCCGGGTTTCGCCGGGCGGGTACGGCGGAAGGGGTACTCCCAGGCGTTCGACCTCAACGCCGTGGGCGGGATGGCCGGCGTGCCCCTGGCCCCAGGCTGGACGCACACCAGCGAGCTGCTGACTTCGCCCTTCGTCCTCAATACGCCCGGCGGCGTCGCCAGCGTGCTCGCGCCCGGTGGCGGCCCCTCGGCCTGGCAGAAGATCGTCGTGCCGGAACCGGCCCTCGTCGCGCTCGCGCTGGCCGCAGGGTTCGCCTCAGCGCGTCGGCGAGCACGCAGCTAGCCGGGCTTCGACTCCGAAATTTCGTAGCGCACCTGCAGGTGCTTCAGGCCCGGCACCAGGTTGGACGCGACGCGCTGCGGCTCGCTCGCCAGCTCGATCGATTCGATGCGCGGGATCAGCTCGCTGTAGAGCGCACCGGTCGTCATCCGCGCCAGGTTCGAGCCGATGCAGAAGTGCTCACCGATGCCGAAGCCGAGATGGGGGTTCTTCTTGCGGTCGACCCGAAACGCATGCGGCTCGTCGAAGACCTCTTCGTCCCGGTTCGCCGACGCGTAGAAGAGCACGATCGCGTCGCCGGCCTTGATCGTCTTGCCTCGTAGCTCGTAGTCAACCTGGGCGGTACGCACCATCGTGTTCACCGGCGTCACGTACCGGATGATCTCGTTGACGGCCTGCTTCTCGATCGAGAGGTCGGCTTTCCAGTTGGCGATCTGTTCCGGGTTCTCGATGAGCGCACGGAGCCCACCGCCAATTCCTCCGCGCGTGGTCTCGTGCCCCGCGGTGAAGGTGATCAGGAAGTAGCCGAGCGTGTCGCCGGGGCTCATCGGCTCGCCGTCGACGGTGGCGTTGGCGATCACGCTCGAGAGGTCGTCGGTCGGGTTCGCGCGGCGATCCTCGATGATGCCCGAGAAGAACTGGAACATCTCCAGGCCGAGTTCCATCATCCGCGTCTTGCGGTCCGGGTCACGCTGGAACTCGGGATCCGCGCTCCCGAAGAGCTCGTTCGTCAGCTTCAGGATCAGCGGCTCGTCGGACTCGGGCATGCCCAGGATCCGGCAGATGATCTTCAGCGGGTGGATGTTCGCGACGTCCGTGATGAAGTCGCACTCGTCGCGCGCCGCCATCTCGTCGATCAGTCCCTTCGCGGTCTCGTCGATTGCCGGCTTCAGCTTCTTGATCACGTTCGGCGTGAACGCGTGGGCCGCGACCTTCCGGAGCTTGCGATGGTCGTCGCCATCCATCTGGATGATCGTGCGCATCGTCCCCATGAAGCCGCCCTCGCCCTGCATTCGCTCCGCCTCGAGCTCCTGCTCGAGCGGGTTGATCACCATACGCGGGTGGTTCGTGAACTTCTCGGGCTGCTTCGAGATCTCGATGACGTCGGCGTGCTTCGTCACCGCCCAGAAGGGCCTCCACCCGGGGAGGTCGAACCTGTGAAGCGGGTCGTTCGCCCGAAGCTCGTTCCAGATGTCGTGCGGGTAGCCGTGCTCGGCGTAGGCCGACGGCTCCACCAGCCTGAGTCCGTCCAATTCGTTCATCTCATCCTCCGGCGGGTCGCGCTCCGGCCGTACCCGGGCTCGTTTGGGGAAACAGGTGCTCGAAGTAGTCGAGCAGGAAACGGGTCTGGCGCCGCAACGCGTCCGGTGCGAGCGGGTCGGTGCCGCTCGTCTCGCGGAGCAGAGCCGCGAGTGCGAAGTGACCGAACACGACCTGCAGGATCGATGCGGTCAGCAGCGGCAGTTCCTCGTCGGGCCACTCGTCGGCGCCCGGTCCGCCGCGCACCATCTCGGTCATCCGCTCGATCAGCGGGCCGATCCAGGTACGCGCCAGGTGGGCGAGGAAGGGCCCCTCGCTGATCGCCTCGACGTAGATCAGTCGCGAGAGTGACGGGTGCGCAGCGAGGTGATGAAGCAGATCCTCGATCAGCCTCGCGAGGTCGGCCTCCGGGCGATCGCGGTCGATCGCGTCGAGCACCCCGGCGACGGGCTGGAGTCCGCGGTCGAGCACGGCCTGGTAGAGCGCGGTCTTGCTCGGGAAGTAGATGTAGAGCGTCGCCGGGCTCACGCCGGCGGCGAGCGCGATCTCGCGCACCCGGGTCCCGGTCAGCCCGCGCTTCGCGAACTGCTCCTCGGCGGCATCCAGGATCCGAGCTTCGGTGGCTTCGGATTGGCTCGTGGCGACGGCGGCCTGCGACACCTGCAGGGCCCTCCCGACATGAATGAACGTTTGTTCACATATATCGTGGAGGTCTTGGGAATGCCAGCCCCATGAGCCTGCTCAGCTCGGTGGGTCGATCCTGATGGGTGACGACCGGGCCCGTTCGCGAATCGTCGCCGGCACGCGCGGATCCAGCAGGATGCCCAGACGAATAGCGTCGGGTCGGCCATCGCCTCGAGACCGTGAGCACCATCGATCTCCCCGTCGACGACGCGCAGGAGGCCGAACGCCGCTCGGCGCCTTCGGTTGCGGTTCCGATTCGATCCAGAACGGCGCCGCTGAGGACGCATGCTCGGAGCATCCTGGCTGCGATACCCTCCGACACCCATGATCCAGCTGTACGCCCTGCCCCCGGCCTTCGGTCTGCGCAACACGGGACCCTTCGCGCTCAAGTGCGAGATGGCCCTCGTCCACCTCGGGGTCGACTTCGAGATCGTTCACGAAGGCGACCCCAGGAAGGGCCCCAAGGGCAAGATGCCCTTCTTGAAGGACGGCGACGCGGTGATCGCCGACTCGGAGCTGATCCTTCAGCACCTCGACGCCCGAACGAACGGGGGCCTCTACGGGAAGCTGAGCGATGCGCAGCAGGCCGACGGCGTGGCCTTCTCGCGGCTCGCAGAGGAGCATCTCTACTGGATCGGGGTAGCCAGCCGCTGGCTCGACGATGATTGGTTCCCTCACATCGCTCGCGGCTTCTTCGGCACGATGCCCATGCCCGTGCGCTGGATCGCACCCCGCCTGGCTCGCCGCGAGGTGCGACGGACCTACCATCTGCAGGGCCTGGGCCGGCACACCCTCGACGAGCAGAAGGGTTTTGCCCGCCGCGATCTCGACGCGATCGCCCGCAAGGTCGGCGAGAGACCTTTCCTGCTCGGCGACGAGGTGAACGCCCATGATTTCGCCGTCGCCGCGCTCATTGCAGGCTTCCTCGACAACCAGCCTGCCACCTGGGCGTCCGCCGTCATCCGCGAGTTCCCGACCGTGGTCGACTACGTGGAACGCGTGCAGGCGACGGTCGGCGTCTACGCAAGGGCGAAGTCCTAGCCGGCGCCACCGCTGTTCGCATGAAGATCCTCGCAGGGCTCTTCCTGATACGGGTGGTGCCCCTGTTGCAGCACCTCTGAACAGGCTTTGCGCGGAACGGCGGCCGGCTGCCTCGGTCCTGGATCGTGCGTCAGCGCTCTCGCGCGCGGGCGCGTTCCAGGATCCGCGGTGCAGCGAGGTCCGCGCACACGGCCTCGAGCTCGTCGTCCCGGACGCCTCGCCACTCGAGGTCGTCGAGCGACTCCTCGAGCGGCACATCGGTGACGAGCGTCGCGAGCTTCTTGAACAACATCGCGTCGTCGCGCTCCGCGGCCAGTGTCTCCGCCAGGCGCGCCGCGCCCCGTACCTTCACGTCCCATTCGGCTGCGTCGTCGGGGATCGACTCGATGGAGCCGTAGCGATCGAGCAGGAGTGCAGTGCTCTTCTCGCCGAAGCCGCGCAGGCCGGGGATTCCGTCGGCGGCGTCGCCCACCAGCCCGAGGAAATCGGGGATGGCCGAGGGCGGAACGCCGCGTCGCTCCCGTACGGCCTTCTCATCGATGACCTTGCGACGGATCGTGTCGACCTGCACCACCTGCTGACCGCGCACGCTCTGGCCGAGATCCTTGTCGGGGCTCATGATGCGCACCTGCTGGACATCGTCCGCCCAGCGCGCGGCCGCGGTGGCCAGCGCGTCGTCGGCCTCCCAGCGATCCATGCGCCATACCGTCAACCCGAGCGCATGGGCGGCGAGCTCCACCAGGTCGAACTGGGCCTTGAGCGCCTCTTCCATGCCCTCGCCCGTCTTGTAGCCATCGAAGAGATCGTTGCGGAAGGACTCGACGGGGTTGTCGAAGGCGGCCGCCAGGTGGGTGGCTCCTTCTTCGGGGCTGTCCAGCAGGTTCAGCATCGAGCTCATGAAGCCGACGGTGGCCTTGACGTCGCTGCCATCGGCGGCCGTGTGGTCCGGCCTCTTGGAGTAGTGGGCGCGAAACAGCTCGAAGGTGCCGTCGACGATGTGAAGGCGCATGGCGTGACGAAAGGGTAGCGACCGGCCCGAAGGCACCGCACGCCGCGGTATCGTCCCGTCATGGCTACGTCTTCGGGCTCGACCTTTGCGGCGCTCGCCGTGCGCGACTTCCGCATCCTGTGGGTCGGGACCTGGCTCTCGTTCACCGCCTTCTTCATGTCGACGGTGGTGAACAGCGTCGTGGCCTTCGAGCTCGAAGGTCTCAACACCTCGGTGGGTTGGGTGGTGTTCGCACAAGGGATCACCATGATGACCCTGTCGCCCATCGGCGGGGCGGTAGCCGATCGTCTGCCCAAGCGACGCGTGGTGGCGCTCGGACTGGTCGTCACGGGCAGCATCTTCTTGACGGTCTCGGCGCTCGTGGCCTTCGAGCGCATCGCAGTCGTGTTCCTCGCGATGGGCTCACTGGTGATGGGCGCCACCTTCTCGTTTCAGGGACCCGCGCGACAGGCGCTGGTGGTCGACCTGGTACCGACGCCGCTACGCCCGAACGCGATCGCGCTCGCGACCGTGGCGAACACGGGGAGCCGCGTCTTCGGGCCGGCGCTGGCGGGCCTGTTCCTCGTTGCGGGCGGCGCGGGGCCGGGCGTCGCCTACGCGTGGATGGCCGGCCTGTACTTTCTCTCGGCTGCGCTGCTGATCCTCCTCCCGAAGTCCCGCATTCCGGAGAACGCCGAGCAGCGCGGTCTCTTCGACGACGTGGCGATCGGGCTGCGTTACGTCGCCCACACCCCGCGCCTGCGGCTCCTGCTCCTGTTCTACACGCTCGTCATCATGGCTGGCTTTCCGCACATCACGTTGCTGCCCGGGCTGCTCGAGAATCAGCTCGGACGGGAGGCCTCGGAGGTGAGCCTGCTCTTCGCATCATCCGCAGTGAGCGCGCTGGCATCGAGCCTCGTCGCTGCGCGCCTCGCGGATTCCCGCCGAGGACTTACGTACTTCGCGGGCTCGGGCCTGCTGTTCGCGCTGTCCGTGCTCGGCCTGGGAGCGGTGCCCAGCTTCGCTTGGGCGTTCGTGGCGATGTTCGCGGTAGGGCTCGGGAGCGGCGCCTTTCAGACGCTGGGCTCCGCCGTGGCGGTGCAGGAGGCAGAGCCCCAGTACGTGGGCCGGGTGCTCTCGCTCACCATGTTGGCGTTTGCGGGCTTCGGGCTGGTGGGGCTGCCGGTGGGCTTGATCGCGGATCACGTGGGCGAGCGGGAGACGATGATCGGAATGGGGCTCGTGGTGCTCGGCCTGATCGGCATGCTGGCGGTGGGGTCGACTCGGGTACCGGCACGGGCGCCGCGGAGCTCCTGACGCGGCGGAGAGGACCGATGCTCCGGTGGAATCACGGGACTTCCGTCCCGTTCTCCAGCTACGTCGAGTGCGAGATCGAGATCCTCGCCGATTCACGAGTGCCGAGGGGGACATGTGATTGTCGTGCGGGCTTCAGTCCAGGTGTTGCCTCAGCGCGGCCAGCACCACCTCCGGCCCCGAGCGCCGCTGGTAGTTCTCCGACTGGTCCATCCACAGGACCTTGCCCTCGGCATCGACGAGGAGCGAGGTCGGGACCGGCAGCGCTTCCGCGTCGTCGCCCGGCGGCGCCGAGTGCGCCAGCAGGTTTCGCAGCCCGAAGGCGTCGGTGACGACCAGGTCCGGGTCCGAGATCATGACGGCCTGCAGGCCGTGGGCACCGCGGCCCTCGCGGATCTCCTCCGGATGGTCGGTGCTGACGGTGAGCACCTGCACGTTCCGCTTGTCGAACTCGGGCCGGAGCTCTTCCCATCGCCGCAACTCGGCGACACAGTAGGGTCACCAGTGGGCGCGGAAGAACTTGATCAGGACGGGCTTTCCGCGCAGGTCCGCCGAGTCGAAGATTTCGCCGCGATCGTCCGGGCCCGTGAAGTGCGGAAGCGTATCGCCGACCTGGATCGAGCCGGCGGCGACTTCCTGCGCACTGATCGCGACCGTGAACGGGAGGAAGCCTCCGATCACCATGGCGCCGACGCCCGCGATCGCGCCGTACCAGTTTACGCCCCGGAAGAACGAGAACAGGCCGAGCAGCGCTGCCGACACCCACGTGACGACGAACAGCGTCCGGTTCACGGGGAGGTCGACGGCGCGGGCCTGGGAGAACCACAGGACGGTACAGCCAAACGCCAGGACGAGAGCTCCGAGTGCGATCTTGCTTCCGGTCTTCATGCAAACCCTCCGAGGGTCGGATACTCTAGCTGGACTCCGCCGCCCCGGCAGCGCGGAGCGCGTCGACCGTTCCATCGATGGTGAGGAGCTCGGGCAGGAGGACGGCTTCCGCGCCCGGGTCGGCCGGGTAGACGAGGTACATCGGCACGCCCGCGCGCCCCCAGGCGGCCAGGGCCTGACCGATCTCCTCGTCGGGAAGGGTGAAGTCGGCCGTGAAGGTGGCGAAGTTCCAGGTCTCGAGCTCGGCTTGGACCGCGTCGCTGGCCAGGACCGCCGTCTCGTTCACCTGGCACGTGATGCACCAGTCGGCCGTGAAGTCGACGAAGACCGGCCGGCCGGCGGCGCGCTCCCGGCCGATGGCCGCCGCGTCGTAGACCTCCCAGGCGTCGACGCCCTCCGGCCCGGCGACCGCCCCGGTCGGCGTCGCCGGAGCCGGGTCGAGCGGGAGGAAGGCGAGGGCGCCTGCCACGATGAAGGCGGTGCCGACGGCGACCGCGCGCGCGGGTCCCACGCGTCCCGTGGCCTGGAGGCTTCCGAAGATCCAGAGCAGGAACGCGATGCCCACGAGGGCGGCCAGCAGGAGCGCCACGGCGTCCACGCCGACCGTGCGTCCCATCAGCCAGAGCAGCCAGACGACGGTGGCCAGCAGGGCGAAACCGAGGCCCGCCCGCACGCGCAACATCCAGGCGCCCGGCCGGGGAATGAAGCGGGCCCAGCCGGGGACGAGAGTGACGAGGACGAAAGGCAGAGCCAGGCCGACCCCGATCGCGGCGAAGATCGTGAAGATGACGGCGGGCGGGCTCGCGAAGGCGAAGCCGACGGCGGTTCCGAGGAAGGGCGCCGTGCACGGGGTGGCGACGGCGACGGCGAGCGCGCCCTCGAAGAAGCTCCGCCGGCGAGCGGGCGCGGCTTCCGGTGCCGCGACACCGGGCCCCGCCGCCTGCCAGGTCACTTCGAAGACGCCGAAGAGGTTCAGGGCGAAGACGACCAGCAACGTTCCGATGGCCGCCACGAAGACGGGCTCCTGGAACTGGAAGCCCCAGCCGACCGAGGCGCCCGCCGCGCGCAGTGCCACGACGCCGGCGGCGAGCGCCAGCATGGAACCCAGGACACCACCCAGGTACGCGAGGCCGTGCTGGACGACGCGTCCGCGCCCCTCGTGGGCGAGCTCGGCGACGGCGAAGACCTTGAGCGCGAGGACGGGCAGCACGCACGGCATCAGGTTCAGGATGAGCCCGCCGAGCAATGCGAGGAGGAGGGCACGGACGATCGGGAGGCCGCCTCCAGTCGCAGTGGTGGCGGCGGTCGGATGGCCGTCGTCTCCCGCGGCCGACACCAGCGGGTCGACGATGGCGAAGTCGTCGACGTTGGCGGGCGTGATCGCGGCCCCTGGCGGCGCGAAGACGAGGGGAAGGTCGACGGCCAAATGAGCGACCTGTCCCTCCCGGGCGAGGGGCAGGACGCCACGGAGCCGAGCGACGCCATCCTGGGCGTCCTGGGCGAAGCGGCCCGAGAGCACCACCGAGAACCCGGAGCCGTCCGTGGACGGCGCGGGCCCGAGGCCCAGTGGCGCGAACCGGGCTCCCTTCGCCGGATCCGGAACGAAGGCCGCTTCGACGCGATCGGGCGAGAGCTTCCAGGGCTGGCAGTCCGCGGTCTCGGCCTCGCAGGAGGTGACGTCGAGCGCGACCTGGAACGCATCCCCGGGACGCACGGGCGTATGGGACGTCCGCGCCTCGGCCCGGATGCCGAGCGCCTCGGGCGGCTGCGGGACCCGCGCGGCCGCGAGCGCAAAGCGATGGCGCACCGACGAGGGCGGTGGTGCAGCGCCGGCCACGACGGGCACGCTCCGCATCAGCCGGATGCCGCCCTTGATGCACTGCACCTTGCAGGCGACGAACCTCGTCTCGACCTCGAGCCGCCAGGTGTCCCGGGCCGTCGGCGCGACCACGGCGTCGCTCGCCAGGAGCACGTCGCCGTCGTACCCGTAGGTGGTGAGGACGTCGGCCTCGCGATAGGCGCGCGGCGCCGGCCAGTGCGTCGGGCCGATCTCAGCGTTCGGGCTCTGCCAGTCGAGCTCGGTCGCGGCGCCCGAATCCCCGGGATGACGCCAGTAGATGTGCCAGCCCGGGGCCATGGTGAACAGCACCCCGACGCGGACGGTCTCGCCGGGCCGGACGCCGGCGGCATCGACGAGGAGCTCGGCGGCAACGCGCGCCTCGCCCTGGTCGGTCGCGCCCTCACCTCGGGCCTCCGCGGCGCCCCAGGCCGGGTGGGCGCTCGTCAGCAGGAACGCGAGCACGAGTGCGGCGCGCCAAATCCCCGCGTGGGTTGCGCTCGGCATGGCATGAACCCTTCCTTCGGGCGATTCCTGTGACCCGGGGGCGCATCCGGCTCGGGAGAGCTTGTTGTCGGCATATGCTATGCCATTAGTGAGGGATGGCAAGGCTGACCGTCACCGTTGCGCCGAAGAAGGCGGGGCCGGGACTTCGTCGGTGCCGTCGAGCGACCCGAGTCACGCGGCCTGGGAAGCGGCTTCGGCCAGCCGAGCGCGCCGGACCTCGAGTCCCGATTCGGGGACTCCGCGGTGACCCGATCCCGCGCGGCTAGTCCGACAGACCCGGCCCAACTCGTCCTGCGCACCAGAACTCGATCAGATGCTCGCCCGCCGATGGAGCCGTGCATACGCGCCCTCGGCCGCGAGCAGTTCGTCGTGCGTGCCTTCCTCGGCGATGCCCTCGTCGGCTAGCACGATAATCCGCTTCGCGTGCCTCACCGTCGAGAGCCGATGCGCGATGACCAGGGTCGTGCGTTCGCGCGCGAGCTGCAGCAGGGACTCGTGGACGGCCTCCTCGCTCTCGCTGTCCAATGCGCTTGTAGCCTCGTCGAAGATCAGGACGGGCGGATCCTTCAGGAAGACACGGGCGATGCTCAAGCGCTGCTTCTGTCCGCCCGAGAGCTTGACCCCCCGCTCACCGATGTCGGTGTCGTAGCCGCGTGGCAAGGCCGTGATGAACTCGTGGGCGTGCGCGCGCATGGCGGCTTCCACGATCTCGTCCCGTCCGGCGTCGGGACGGCCGTAGCCGAGATTCTCGGCGACGGTGCCCGCGAACAGGTAGACGTCCTGCTGGACCACCCCGATGCTGCGGCGCAACGCTTCGAGGCGGATGCGGCGGACGTCGATGGCGTCGAGCAGCACTGCGCCTTCGGTCACTTCGTAGAAACGCGGGATCAGCGAACACAGCGTCGTCTTGCCGGCGCCCGACGGCCCCACGAGGGCCACGAACTCCCCGGGCTCGATCTCGAGCGTCAGATTCCGGACGACCCAGGCCGTGCCATCGGAGTAGCGGAAGCTCGCGTTGTGGAAGCCGATGCGCCCCCGGACCCGGGACGGCACGATCGCGTCCGGATGATCGGACAGGTCGGGCTCGACCTCGAGCATCTCCATGAAGCGATCGAAGCCCGTGATCCCTTCCTGAAACGAGCGCGCGAAGTTCGCGAACCGCTTGATCGGATCGACGAGGACCGCCACGCAGAGCAGAAAGGTGACCAGGTCGGCCAGGTCGAGCGAGTCGTGTGCGATGGCTACGGCGCCGAGAACGATCACCGCGATCGTAATGAGCTGCGCGAAGGCCTCCATGCCGCCGGAGAACCACGCCTCACTGCGATACCCGTCGCTACGACTCGCGAGGAAGCGCTCGTTGTCGTACGCGAAGCGCGAGCTCTCGAGCTCTTCGTTCGTGAAGGACTTCGCGACGCGGATGCCGGCGAGCGAGTCCTCGATCCGCTCGTTGATGTCGCCGATGCGGTCCTTCGTGCGGCGTAGTGCCCGATTCATGCGGCGGTTGAAGTACAGCGCGTAGGGAAGCATGGCGGCCAGGATGGCCGCCACGACGAGCGTCAACCCCACGTCGATCCATGCCAGGATGGCCATCACCCCAGACAGCTTGAAGAACGCGATCGCGAGGTCTTCCGGTCCGTGGTGGTAGAGCTCGGCAAGCGAGAGCGGGTCATTCGTGATTCGGGTCATGAGCTGACCCGTGCGCTGCTGGTCGTAGAAGCGAAACGAGAGCTTCTGGTAGTGCTCGAAGAGCTCGCGGCGCATGTCGCGCTCCATCCTCGCGCCCATCACGTGGCCCCGGCAGTCCACGAACCAGCTGCACAGCGCCTGGATCGCGACGAGCGCAAGCATGACTCCGCCCAGGAGCCAGATCTCGCTGAGCAGCTCGGACGCAGGCTCTCCGCTCAGCAGCCGCTTGGTCACGTGGTTGGCACAGAGCGGCAGCAACAACGCGGCAGCCGCCACGACGAACGCACAAGCGAGATCGGCGGCCAGCAGACTGCGGTAGGGCCGGTAGTAGGAGAGGAACTTCTTGAGCCGCGAGCCTGCGGCTAGGGTCGGGCTACCGGCGGCTGCATGTACCGGGGCCTCGAGAGTTTGAGACTGCATGGAACGTCATGTCCTCGTGATCGGTGCACGAATCCCGGGCTCTCTGGCTGGACATCGACGTTGTCATTGTGCTCTCCCTCGGGGATCCGATGGCGTTCGGATGGTAGGTCCGCGCCCGATCCAGCGTCAACTTCGAGGCGCCTGCGATCCTGGGCACCGCTCTGGGGCGCCCCCGACGCACCGTACCCGACGAAGAATGCGTGGTAGACCAGCGCGAGAACGAGGCGGCGAAGCGGGAACGGAGTCGCGCGGTGGCCCAGGCATGCCCCCCGGCCTTCTCGCTGGCATACTGGGCGCCGAGATCCTCGCGGATGCACCCTCGAGCGCCCCCCACTCCGCGAGACGAAGGAGGACGCCATGACCGAGCCCGCCCGGAGAAGAAGGACGGGGCAGCTCGCCCTCGCTGCGTGGCTCGCCGCCTGCCCGCTCGCCTTCGTGGGGCTGGGCGGTTTCCTTGGGGAATCCCTCGAGGGGGTGGACCGGGCGATGATCCCGAAGCTCCTGCCCGCGCTGGCCGTCCTCGCGGTGCTCGTCGCGGGGGTGATCACGGTTCAGTGGGCCCGCCAACTCGGGCCGCCGGCAGGCGCCGAGAAGCCTACAGGCCTGGAGCGCCGCCGCCTCCTGGCCGGCTCGGCCGCCCTGGCAGGCGGTGCGATCGGCGTCGTCGCCTCCGTCCTCGCGCGGCTCTTCGGCTGGATGACGGTGACCGGGCCCAACATCGGCCCCGCCGTCGAGCAGACCGCCCCGAACCGCCGGACGGAATGGGAGGGTTCGCGGATCCAGCGCTATCGGCGGCTCGGGCGGACGGACACCCGGGTCTCGGACATCGCGTTGGGCACGACCCAGCTCTTCCGCAACGCCGACCCGGTCTCGGTCATGCGTTCGGCGCTCGACCGCGGCGTCAACTACATCGACACCTCGCCCGACTACGCCGGCTCCGAGGCCGAGAAAGCCATCGGCGAGGCGATCCGCGGCCGCCGGGACGGGCTCTTCCTGGCGACCAAGTGGTGCACGACCGAGGGGCACGTGCGCCAGGGCGCCCCCGTCGCGACCTACGTGGAGAGCATCGAGGGGAGCCTGCGGCGGCTCGGCACCGACCACGTGGACCTCGTCCACGTGCACTCCTGCGACTCGGTCGAGCGGCTGCTCGACCCGAACCTCCACGAGGCCTTCGACCGGCTGAAGCAGCAGGGCAAGGTGCGTTTCATGGGCGTGTCGACCCATACGCCCAACCTCGAGGAGGTGGCGAACGCGGCCCTCGAGAGCGACCGCTTCGACGTGATGATGCTCGCCTACCATCACGGTGCCTGGCCCCGGCTCGCCGACATCGTCGATCGCGCGCACGCCCAGGACGTGGGCCTCGTGGCCATGAAGACGCTGAAGGGCGCCAAGCACCAGGGCCTCGCGGAGATGCGGCCCGAGGCGGACGCCTACAGTCAGGCCGCCTTCAAGTGGGTACTCGCGAACCCGAGCGTCTCCTGCCTCGTCGTGTCCTTCTTCGAGCACCAGCACGTGGACGAGTACCTCTACGCCTCGGGCGCCGCGCTCACCCCCGCCGACACCGCTGTGCTCGAGAAGTACGACCGGCTGATCGCCGGAACGCACTGCTTCCAGCACTGCGGCGCGTGCCTGGACGCCTGCCCGGAAGGGCTCGCCATCCACGACGTCCTGCGTCACCGCATGTACTTCGAGGACTACGGCGACCAGAAGCAGGCCATGCAGCTCTACGCGAAGCTCTCGCCCCAGGCCGACGTCTGCACGGGCTGTGCGGCCCCTTGCGCGAGCACCTGCCCCCACGGCGTGCCGATCGCGGAGCGAACGGCCGGGGCCCACGAGCTGCTCACGCTCGCCTGACACAGGCCCGCCGACCGTCCCGGAATCCCGGCGCCCGATCGGGTTGGATTGCCTGGTCCGGATGCTAGGCCAGGATCAGCCGCTTGCAGGAGGGGCATGGCGTCCAGGAGCCCGGGCCCTCGGCCTTGATGCGGCTCACCTCCACCACGGGCAGCACCACGCGACAGGTGCCGCAGGTGTTCTCGACGAGGTGGCTCATCACCAAGCCGCCCAGCCGTGCGAGACCTCGCTGCTTCTCGTAGTCCTTCAGCAAGGCGTCGCCGACTTCTGGCGTGACCAGCTTGCGGGCGTCGGCGAGACGCGCGAGCTCGCCGTCGATGCGCCCCTCTTGGGTCGCGATCTCGGCCCGCAGGGCCTCGCAGTCGCCCTCGAGTCCGGCGCGCAGCGCGTCGATCTCGGCCATCTCGGCTTCGTGCTGCTCGCCGCATTCCATGATCTCGAGCTCGCGCTCCTCCCTCTCGGCCTGGCGCGTCCTCCAGGAGGCGGACTCGGCCTGCAGGGCCTCGAGGTCCTTCGCCGCGGTGACGCGACCGGAGTAGAGATCGTCTTCGAGCGCCTTGGCGCGGGCCGCCAGGTCCGCGACCTCCGCCGCGACCGTGCTCTCTTCCTGCGTCAGCGCCGCGCGTCGGGCCTCGGCCTCGGCGCGGCGGAGGAGGAGTGCCCGGTCTTCGTCGCCCCTGGCCTCGAGGCGGGCCCGTTCGGGGAGCCCTGCGCGTTCGTCCCGCAGCCGATCCGCCTCCGAGTCGAGGCCCTGGAGCGTGAGCACCGGATGGAGCGTGGGCATGGCGGGGAGCGTAGGCCAGGGGTGGGGAGAGGCGGAGCCCGGAGGCTGCCGCCTCTCCCTGGGAGCTAGCGGTTGTAGCCACCGCCGCCGCCACCGCGGCGGTCCTGGGCTTCGTTCACGCGCAGGGGACGACCCCCCATGTCGCTGCCGTCGAGGGCGCGGATCGCGTCGTTCGCGGCGCTCTCCTCGCTCATCTCGACGAACGCGAAGCCGCGTGCCCGCCCCGTCTCGCGGTCGGTGATGACCGCGACGGAGTCGATGCTCCCGTGACGACCGAACAGGTCGCGAAGCTCCTGCTCGGTGGCGGAGAAGGGAAGGTTGCCGACGTAGATCTTCTTGCTCAATGCATGGTCCTCGTGACTCGCGCAGATCGCGCGGCCACGGATCGCTCCGGTCGCGGGTCCGGACGATCCGGACGGGTTCCCGTCGCGTGGGTGAGCCCCGGGGATCCGGGCCTCGAGGGGATTCGACGGGAAACAGTGGCTGGCCAGGGCCGAGCCAAGGGAACCGATCGGAGGCCTCTCAACGACGGAGGCTAACAAGTGTTCCGGATCCGGCCCGGGGAGCCGGAAGCCCCCGGGAACTCAGGCGATTTCCGTCAGCCCTCGGCCGATGACCAGCCCGAAGCCCTGAGGCCCTCGGGCCTGGGCGCCCGCTCAAGACCTGCCTCCGGCGGTTCGATGCGCTGCTCGGGGAGGCCGCGATGCTTCGATTCACCCGATCTCGGCGCCTGCTCTTGCCTGCGAGCCTCTACCTGGTGCTCGCAACGGCCGGCCTGACGTTTGCGCACCAGGCGGGAGCCCAGCGCTCGAGTGACGGTGGCGACGACAAGCCGGCGATGGAATGGGTCGCGGACCTGAAATCCCCGACCCCGGGAACCCGCACCCGCGCCACGATCGCCCTGGCCAAGCTCGAGCCCACCCCGCCCGAGGTGGTCGCCGGGGTCGCCGCACTCCTCGAGCAGGAGAGCTGGTCCGTCCGCGCCCAGGCGCTGATGGTGCTGGGGAACCTCGGCCCAGAGGCCTCGAGTGCGTTGCCGAGGATCCTGGACGCTCTCCACGACGAGAACGAGCACGTCCGTCGCTCGGCCGCGGGCGCGCTGCCCAAGGTCCCGGCGCGGACCCACGAGACGCGGCTCGCGCTGGTGGAGATCCTCGCGGCCGAGAACCGCTACCTGCGCACCCAGGCAGGCTACGCCCTGGCTGCCGTGGGCGACGAGGCGGGAGACGTTGCGCCGGAGCTTGCTCGTCTCGTGACGGGCGACGATCGCCTGGTACGCGAAACGGCCGTCAACGTGCTCGCGAAGCTTCCCCCCGACGCGGTGGTGCCCGTCCTCATCCCGCTGCTGACCCACGAGGACCGCTCCGTCCGTCAGGGGGCGGCAGGAACGCTGGGCTCCTTCGGACCGGCGGCGCGGGCCGCAGTCCCGACCCTGGTCGGATTGCTCGACGAGTACCCACACCACCTGATGGCGGTTCACACGCTGGGTCGCATCGGTCCCGGTGCGAAGGAGTCGATTCCCGCGCTCCTGGCACTCTTCGACAGATCGGATCCCAGCCGCCAGCTGCGGATCGCAGCCGCCCAGGCGCTAGGCGGGATCGGTCCCGAGCCGCGCGAGGTGCTGCCCCTCTTCCGCGACGAGCTGGCAGCGCAGGAGCTCTCGGAAGCGACCGGGCGCTATCGCACGACGCTCGCTGCGGCGATTCTCGAGATGAGCGGTCCCGACGACCCGGCCATCCGGTCCTATGTGAAGCGCCTCGGGCGCGCGGGGAGCAGCTGGATTCCGATGACCCGGGTGGAAGCGGTCAAAGCCCTCGCCGCCCTCGGTCCCGCAGCGAGCCCGGCGGTGGACTCGCTGCGCTCCTCGCTGCGCGAGGATCGCGAGCCGAAGATCCGCGGCCTCGCCGCGGAGGCGCTGGGTGGGATCGGCGCAGCGGCGCGCCCGGCCCTGCCGGACCTTCTCGAGGCTCGGACAGACGACGACGAGGAGTACGTCCGCAAGCGGGCCGACGCCGCCATCGCCAGGATCGAGGCCCGCGGCACCGAGACGGCCCCTCCGGCAGCGGCGGCGAAGTCGACGCCCGGGGCCGAGCGCGCGGAGCGGCAGAAGGAGATCGCCGCCGACATCGCCGCGCTCGGCGCTTCGGGATCGCGTCAGACGCGAGCCGCCCTCCGGCTGCTCGAGCGCGCTCCCGAGAGCCTTCCCGCCCTGCACAGGGCCGTACTCTCGCCGGATACCGACGAGGCGGCCCGGGGCCGCCTGATCGCGCTGCTCCTCGACCTCGGCGATCCCCGCTCGGTGGACGTCCTCCTCCAGGCGGTGCGGGCCCATCCGCAGGAGCGCGGGCTCCGCATCGACGTCCTGCGTGCGCTGGGCGAGCTGCCCCCGACCGAGGCCTCGTTCGAGTTCGCGAGACGTACGCTCGTCGACGCCCAGGAGATCCCGCGCGCCAAGCGCCAGGCGCTCCTCTACTTCGCCATGCAGCGCGACGAGCGTGGGCGCGAGTGGGCTGAGCGCTTCCGGAACAGTCCCGACCTCGACTTGCGTGCGGCCTCGCTCTACCTGGCCGCGTCGATCGGAGACACGACCGCCCTGGAGCCCGCTACGACGCTCCTTCGCGAGCAGCCGCGATCCTCGATCCGCTACGGCTTGCTGCTGGCCCTGACGGAATTGGTGGATCCGGCGGAGCTCGTGCGGCGCGTCGAGCCGGAGCAACGGCACGGCGACGCGTACGACAGCGCACTGCGCATCGCGAAGCTGCGGTCCGCCGCGCCGAACGAGCGCGTGGCATTGGCTCGCGAGATGATCGAATCGCCCTTCCCGAACGAACGCCGCATCGCGATGAGGGCTCTCATCGAGAGGAACGCGCTGGGCGAGCTCGCGTCCCTGCTCGAGCAGTGGTGGTTCGTCCCGGCACACGTGCGCGCCACCGTAGCGGCCGAGCTCTACCGCGGTGGCTATCGCTTCGTGGAGAGGGACCGGCGCCTCGAGATCGCGAGACGGCAGTCGGGCTGAGGGGAGGCCGCTGAGCGGCGATTCGTTCTCTGCGGCCCAGCTCGCGAACTCGCCGGGGCTCTCCACGGGGTCAACGCCATCCCATCGCCGCCGGGTCCGTCGGCGAGGGTCGGCAGGAAGCCCCTAGAATCCCGCCATGCGAATCATCATCGATACCGATCCCGCGATGGGCACGTTGGGCGGCGATCCCGAGGACTCGTTCGCCATCATGCTGGCGCTGGGCTCACCGGAGGTCGTGGTGGAGGGCATCACGATCGTCCAGGGCAACGTCCCCGCCGAGAAGGGCTATTCGAACGCCCACCATCTCCTTCGGCTCCTCGGCCGGGAGGACGTGCCGCTGCGGCGGGGGTGCCTGCGCCCCCTCAGCACCGAGCGGAAGGTCCAGGTCACGTGGTTGGAGCGTCGCTATGGGTCCAAGCAGATCACCGAGAGGGTCGAGCCCTCGGACGCGGAGGCGGATGCCGCCTCCTTCCTGATCGACACCGCCCTGGCCAACCCGGGCGAGATCACCCTGGTGACGATCGGGCCCCTCACCAACGTCGCTGCGGCCATGCAGCGGGCGCCGGAGCTCGCCGGGGCCCTCGAGCGAATCGTGATGATGGGCGGCACGGCGGCTTGCGCCGGGAACATCTCCCCGGCCGCCGAGTTCAACTACTGGCAGGATCCGGAGGCCGCCGACGTCGTGTTCCGGTCGGGCGCGGACATGACCATGGTGGGCCTCGACGTCTGTCACCAGACCCAGCTCCGTCCGGAGCAGGTCGAGGAGTGCGCGAGGGCCGGCTCGGACCTGGGACGGTTCGTGCTCGAGGCCACGGCGCCCTGGTTCAAGATCATGGCCGCGGGCTCCGGCACCGAGGCCCTGCACCTCTACGACAGCCTCGCCATGGCCGTCGCCATCGATCCCGGCCTGGTGACCCTCGCGGACTCCTTCGTGGAGATCGAGACCGGGAGCGGGCCGGCCCAGGGGATGAGCGTGTCGCACCACCTCCTCTATCAGCGGGCGATCTTCGGCCATCGCGAGACGAACGCGAAGGTGGCGCTGGACGTCGACGCGGAGAGGTTTCACGAGCTCTTCCGCCGGAGGGTCCTCGACTCGATCGCGGGAGGTGCGTGACCCGCGGCGAAGCGACCCGGCCACGGCGGGTCACTCGGGCGGGGGCACCCGCTTCAGCCGTTCCGGCACGTTCGGGGGCTGCGCCTTGCGGTGGTTGGCGATCAGCTGGTCCTCCAGAATCTGGCGAGTCCAGCTGTACATGCAGTCGTTTGCCAGGGCGCCGACGGGCTTCTTGCACATCACGTCGCGCCGGGACCAGAGCAGGATGAAGGGCTTGTCCAGCTCTCGCGCCAGGAGCAGCTCGGCCGCGACCTGGGGCGACGCGTCCGTGTGCTCGCCGCAGACGAAGACCACCTGCTCCGCCGCGGCGATCTCCCGGCGGGCACGCTGGTGCCAGGCGTCCGTCATGTCGCCGCCTCGCGAGCGGCCACACAGCTCGAAGACCGGCGGGCCGTCGGTGCTCGAGGCGATCCGATCGAGGGCGTCCGCGTCGTGGTCGACGTCGAAGGCGAGGTAGATGCGGTGCGTCATGGTCGTCCCTCGGCCACGGTCGGCGCCGGTCACGGGCCCGGACGATCCGGACGGCGTTCCGCCGCATGGAGGATCCGGTTGCCGTCGGTGACATCTGCGTCTTCGGCGGCGCCGGAACCTGGAGGGTAGTTCGACGGAAACGGAGGCAAGGCGAAGCCGTGCCTGGGGATCTATCGGTGACCTCTCGTAGGCAAAAAATAGCGAACCTGGCCTCGAACGCTCGCTGCCGCCGTCGGGCGCACCGGGTGCTACCGGCGCGATCGCGAGCCGTGTAGCGTCAGCGTTGCGGCGGCCTCGGCCCGGCGAGGCCGCCGGGACACCACGGGGACTCCAACTTGAACCGCTTCTCTGCCGAAGAGCGCCTTGCCCTCCAGGAGTCGGTTCGGCAGCTGCTCGCCAACGAGAGCGACGAGCGCGCCGTACGAGCGACGATGGACACGACGAGCGGCTACGACCCGGAGCTCTGGAAGCAGCTCGCCGAGATGGGAGTGGTCGGACTGATCGTAGACGAAGCCCACGGCGGAGCGGGCCTCGGCCCGGTGGAGCTGGAAACGGTCATGGAGGAGGTTGGCGCGGCGCTGCTGTGCTCGCCCCTTCTCGCCAGCGGCGTTCTCGCGGCCGCCCTGCTCGGGGCGCTGGGCGACGAGCAGACCAACGCCCGCCTGCTGCCGGGCATCGCCGATGGAAGCCGCATCGCCACCGCCGCACTCACCGGGGCCCGCGGTCGCTGGACGCCGGACGGCGTCGCGATCTCGGCGGAGGCGGATGGAGCGGTTTGGAGGCTCACGGGCCACGCCGGCTTCGTGCTGCACGGTCAGAACGCCGACGTCCTGTTGGTGCTCGCCAACACGGCCCAGGGCCTTGGCTGCTTCGTGGCCGAACCCGGCCCGCCCGGTATCGAGATCTCCCCCCTGCCCACCTTCGACCACACCCTGAGGCTGGCGGAGGTCGCCTTCGAGGGCGCGGTCGCCGAGCCCGTGGCCGCGCGGATCCCGGCCTGGGAGGCGGTGCGGCGCGCCATGGACGTGACCCTCGTCGCACTCGCGGGGGAGCAGGCGGGCGCCGCCAGGCGCTGCCTCGCGTTCACGGTCGACTACGCCAGGAGCCGCATCCAGTTCGGCCGGGCCATCGGCAGCTTCCAGGCGGTGAAGCACATGGCGGCGGATCTCCTGCTCGAGACGGAATCGGCCACCTCGGCGGCGCGCCACGCCGCGGCCCGGCTCGCCGAGGATGTGGACGGCGCGGCCCAGGCGGTGAGCCTGGCCGCCTTTGCCTGCGCGGACGCCTTCGTCACCACCGCGGCGGACAGCATCCAGATGCACGGCGGCATCGCCTTCACCTGGGAGCACCCGGCGCATCTGTACCTGCGGCGTGCCCGGGCAGACGCCCAGCTGTTCGGCTCCCCCTCGTTCCATCGGGAGCGATTCCTCGAAGCCCTGGGTGCGTGACATGTCCCCTGGAAAGCCGATGAGCGACGACGAGCTGCGCCAGGAGGTCCGCGAGTGGCTGGCGGAAAGCTGGTCCGAGGAGAGAGCGGCTGCGCTGAGGGAGCAACCGGTCTGGGGCTCCTCGACCGAGCTGACGGCCTGGCTCGGCGAGGTGGTGGAGGCGCGATGGGCCGTGCCGAGCTGGCCCGCCCGTTGGTTCGGGCGCGACCTGGACGACGCCCAGGCGAAGATCGTCGCCCAGGAGTTCCGCCGCGCGCGGGCACCGGGCGCCGGGCAGGACCGGTCGAACATGTGGGCCAACACGCTGCTCGCACGCGGCACGGACGCGCTCAAGGCCCGGCTGCTCGGCCCGCTCCTGAAGAACGAAGTCAACATGTGCCTCCTCTACAGCGAGCCCGGCGCCGGCTCGGACCTGGCGGGCATCCGCACCCGAGCCGACCGGAAGGGAGACCACTTCGTCGTCAACGGGCAGAAGGTCTGGACCTCCGGCGCCGCGATCGCGGACTACGGCATGCTGATCGCGCGCACTGATTGGGACGTACCCAAGCATCAGGGCATCAGCTTCTTCTTCTGCCCGATGAAGCAGCCCGGCATCGAGGTGCGCCCCCTGCGCCAGATCACCGACGAGAGCCACTTCAACCAGGTCTTCATCACCGATGCCCACGTGCCGGCGGAGAATCTGCTCGGAGAGGAGGGCTCCGGATGGCGGGTGCTGCAGACCGCCCTCGCCTACGAGCGCTCGCTGCTGGGCGATGCCGCCCGCGGCGCTCGGAGCGGTGCCAAGGAGGCCGCGCACGAAGAAGTGCTCGTCTCGTTGGCCCGCGAGGCCCACGTACTCGACGACCCTGCACTTCGGCAGGAGATCGCCCAGGCCATCGCCTACAAGAGGCTGAACGCCTTGAACAACGCCCGGGTCAAAGCCGAGATGGAGCAGGGCACGAGCTCGTCGCTGATGAGCCTCGGCAAGCTGGCCATGTCCCGGGTCCTCCACGAGGAGGCCCGGGTCCGCACCGCGATCCTGGGCGCGCGGAGCCTGTTCGAAGGCAGCGACCATCCGCGGGCCGAGGATGCGAACTTCCTGACCCTGAACGCCTACTTCACTTCGATCGGCGGCGGCACCGACCAGATCCAGCGCAACATCATCGGCGAGCGGGTACTCGGCCTGCCGAAGGAGCCGGAGGTCGACACGGCCGTTCCCTTCCGCAAAGTGCGCAAGAGCTAGGGCGACTCACGGCAAGCGCCGCGTGGAGGCGCAGGTGGTCGATGTGCCGCCGGAGCGACGGCCGCCTAGAGACCGAGCTCCCGGGCGATCATGTTCCGTTGGAGCTCGCTCGATCCCTCGCCGAGCTCGAAGACCTTGCAGTCGCGGTAGTAGCGCTGGATGGGCGAATCGCTCAGGTAGCCCGACGCGCCGTGGTAGTGGAGCGCCCGCTCCACGATGTGGGTGCACGCTTCCGTGGCATAGAGCTTGGCCATGGATGCCTCGCGACCGTGCGGAAGCCCGCGGTCCGCCGCGATCGCGGCCCGGTGACAGAGCAGCCTGGCGGCCTCGATCCGCACCGCCATGTCGGCGATCCCGAAGCGCACGGCCTGGAAGCTGCCGATGGGCTGGCCGAACTGGACCCGGTCCCCGGCATGAGCGAGCGTCGCTTCGAAGGCGGCGCGCGCCACCCCGATCGCGAAGGCCGCGGAGGCGATCCGCCCGAGGGTGAGGGTCGCGAGCGAATCCAGGAAGCCGCCGTGCTCGCGACCGATGAGGTTCCCCTTCGGAACGCGGCAATCGTCGAACACGAGCGCACCCATCTCGGAAGCCCGCACGCCCAGCTTGGAGAGGGAGGCTTCGACACGAAAGCCGGGCCGGTCGCACTCGACGAGGAACAGGGAGAGGCCCTTCAGCCGCTTCTCGGGGGCCGTCGACGCCACGACGACGAGGAAGTCCGCGATCGGGCCGTTCGTGATGAACATCTTGGAGCCGTTGATCACGTACGCGTCCCCGTCGGCGACGGCGCGGGTCGCGACCTGGCCCGCGTCGGAGCCGGCGCCGTCCTCGGCGAAGGCCCAGCCTCCGATCTTCCGGCCGGAGAGCGCGGCCGGAAGCCACTTCGCGCGAACCTCTGACGAGCCGAAGGCCTCGAGCGCGGCGCAGGCCAGCGCCATGTGGACGTAGATGCCCAGGGCGATGCCGCCGGATCCGTAGGCGAGCTCCTCGCAGAGGAACGCGTAGTCGAGATTGCTGCCTCCCGACCCTCCCACCTCTTCCGGGAACCCGAGCCCGAGGTAGCCGAGGGAGCCGAGCTTCGGGAAGAGCTGCACGGGAAAGCGCTCCTCCGCGTCGCACTCGGCGGCCAGCGGCGCGACCTCTCGGGAGACGAACTCGCGCAGGGCCCGCTGGAGCTCCCGCTGCTCGTCGCTCAGGTAGAAGTCGGGCTCGGCCACCTCACTGCCCCCGGAAGACGGGCGGGCGCTTCTCCTGGAACGCCCGCACACCCTCGCGATGGTCTTCGCTCTGGATGCACTGCACCTGGGCGAAGATCTCGAACTCGAACTCGGCCTCCATGTCCACGCCGAGAGACCGGTGGATGGCGCGCTTCGTCCAGCGGTGCGCGATGGGTGGGCCCGCGGCCAGCTGGGCGGCGAGTGCCGCGACCTCATCCTGGAAGGCGTCGGGCCCGGCCACGCGATGGACGAGGCCGATCTCCAGGGCTTCGGCCGCCTCGACCAGGCGGCCGGTGAACATCATCTCCGTGGCAGTCCCGAGGCCGAGCAGACGCGGCAGGAACCAGCCGGCGGACATGTCGCAGCCCGCCAGACCGATGGGCGTGAAGGGCGCCCCCAGCCGGATGCCCGCTGCGGCGATGCGGAAGTCGCAGGCCAGGGCCAGGCCGAGCCCGCCTCCCACCGCGTCGCCGTGCAGGGCGGCGACGACCGGCTTGTCCATGCCGACGATCGCGCGCACCGGATCCAGGTAGCGGCGCACGATCGGCTCCCATTCCTGGGAGCCCCGCAAGGTCATCTCGGCCTGGTCGGCGCCGGCGCAGAACTTCCGACCCCTTCCGGCCAAGACGACCACCCGAACCTCCTCCGACGCGCCGACCTCGGTGAGCGCTTCCACGAGGCAGTCGACGGTCGGAATGGCGAGGGTGTTGAGTCGATCGGGGCGGTTGAGGGTGACGGTGCCGACACCGTCGGCCACCTGGACCAGGACTTCGTCGCTCATCGGCTGGATTCCTCGGCACGGGGAAGGATCACGGTTCGGGCGGGCCCGCTCGGCTCGGAGAAGACCCGCACGGCGTCGTCGAGCGGCACCTCCCTCGCCACCGAGCGAGACACGTCGAGGCGGCCCCGCTGCACGAGATCGAGCACCAGCTCGATCTCGGCCGGGGTCGAGCCGAACGACCCGTGGATACTCAGCTCCGTGCCGATGAACTGGGAGAGGGGCGGGAGCATGGGACGGCCGGGACCGACGCCGACCACGACCAGCCGCCCCCCCGCGACGAGCGCCGCGAGACCGAGCTCGACCGTCTCGGGCCTGCCGACGCACTCGAGGGCGAGAGTCGCACCCGGTGCGAGTCGACGCAGCGATCGCCCGGCGTACTCCTCGGCGGCGGGATCGAGAACCGCATCCGCTCCCGCCTCGAGCGCCGCCTTCCGGGCAGCCTCCGAGGGGTCGGCGGCCACCACGCAGGCCGCGCCGGCGAGCCGCGCCAGCTGGATCGCGTGGAGACCCAGGCCCCCGGCGCCGATCACGACCACCGTCTCCCCCGCGCGCAGGCGGCCCACCGAATAGAGCGCGTGGAGGGGCGTCGCGATCGCGTCGGACGCGATCGCACCCACCGGGCTCGAGACCGTGTCGGGCAGACGGAGGAGACAAGATGCGGGAAGTGCGATCCGCTCCGCGAAGCCGCCCTGTCGCGCCATTCCCAGCACTGCGGGCCTGCGGCAGCGATTGGATGCACCGGCGAGGCAGGCGGCGCACTGCCCGCAGGTCACCTGGCCGAAGGAGGCGACACGTTCCCCCGGCTCGAAGGTCTTGACGTCGGACCCCGTGCCCACGACCGTGGCGGCGATCTCGTGGCCGAGCACGGTGCCGGGCGCCACGCCGAGCTCGCCCTCGAGGATGTGGCGATCGGTTCCGCACACGCCCGCCGCGTCGACGGCCAGGAGAACCTCGTCCGAAGCCGGCTCCGGATCGGCGACCTCCTCGAGACGGATCTCGCCCGGCCCCCGATAGACCAGCGCCCTCATCCCATGCCCATCGCGCGGGAGATGATGTTGCGTTGGATCTGGCTGGTGCCGCCGCCCAGCTCGCACCCCCGCACTTCGAGGACGCGCCTCATGAAGTGGGAATCCCGCTCGTAGCCCCGCGCACCGGCGCACTGCAGCGCCGCACTGGTCGCCCGGGCGGCGACGTTGTTGGCGAGCATCTTGGCCATCGAGGCCTCCTTCGGGCACGGCCCCTCGACGTCGCGCTTGCGGGCCGCGGCGTAGACGAGCAGGCGCGCCGCCGCCACCTCGGCCTGGGCCTCCGCCAGCGGATGGGAGACCGCCTGGAAGCGGCTGATCGGCTGCCCGTACTGCTGCCGGCCGTTCGCGTAGGCGACGCCGTCGTCGATCGCCGCCTGGGCGACGCCGATGGTCTGGGCCGCGTTGGCCAGGCGCTCCGGGTCCATCAGCCGGGCCAAGTTCAGCCAGCCCTCGTCCGGCGGGCCGAGCATGGCCGAATCGGGCACGACCACGCCTTCGTAGTGGACCTCGTTGACCATCAGGGCGCGCATGGCCGCATAGCGCTTCTGCTCGAAGCGAAGCCCCTCCGTGCCGTTCTCGACGAGGAACAGGCTGATGCCCCGATGCCTCGACTTCCCGGGGAAGCTGGCGGTCCGGGCCGCCGTGATGACGACCTCCGCCCGCTCCGCACCCGAAATGGGGCCCTTCACGCCATCGATCCGCCATCCGCCTTCGACCCGCTCGGCCCGGGTCTCCATGCCGGCGAAGTCCGAGCCCGCCCCCGGCTCGGACATCCCGAGGGCGAAGCGCGTGTCTCCGCTGACGATGGCCGGCAGGTAGCGCGTCCGCTGCTCCTCGGAGCCACAGATGTGGAGCGCGTGGGAGCCGAAGATGGTGCCCGTGATGTAGAGCGTCGAAAGGGAGATCGAGGTTCGGCCCACCTCTTCGACGAAGACGCAGAGGTCGAGGACGGAGCCGTCGGAGCCGCCGTGCTCGGTCGGCACTGGAATCCCGGTCCAGCCCCGCTTCGCGCACTCCCGATAGAAATCATCGGGGTACTCCTCGTCCTGCTCCATCTGCAGGATCCGCTCCGGCGGGTAGTGCTCGTCCAGGAACGCCCGGACGTCGGCCCGGAGATCGAGCTGCTCCGGCGACAGGTAGATGTCCATCACTTCCCCTCGAAGTTGGGCGTTCGCTTGTTCTGGAACGCCTCCAGGCCCTCGCGGAAGTCCGCGGAGCGGATGCAGTCCGCCTGGAGCTGGGCCTCGAGGGCGAGCTGCTCCTCGAGGGACCTCGCGTGCAGGTCGAGCAGCGCCCGCTTGTTGGCCCGGAGGGCGAGCGGCGCCAGTGCGGCCAGGCGGTCCACCAGGGCCGCCACGCCTTGCTCGAAGCGATCGGCCGGCGTCACCTCGGTTACCAGTCCGGCGGCGAGCGCCTGCTCCGCGTCGAAGACCCGGCCGAGACTCAGGATCTCGAGCGCCCGGCTCGGGCCCACGAGACGGGAGAGCCACCAGGTCGCGCCGGTGTCGGCCCCGCTGATGCCGAGGCGTGCGAAGACGAAGCCGAGCCGGGCCCCGTCGCTCATCACCCGGTAGTCCGCGCTGAGCGCCACCGCTGCGCCGCCGCCGTAGGCATCTCCGTTCAGTGCGGCCACCGTGGGCACCTCGAGGCGCGCCAGTGCCGAGATTCCCGCGTTGGCGTTCTCGAGCTCGGCCACGGCGTAGGCACGATTTCCGTCGAGCATCGCCTGCAAGGAGTCAAAGTCGCCGCCGGCCGAGAAGGCGCTCCCTTCCCCGCCGAGAACGAGCACCCGTGCCGAGCCGTCGGATGCGACCTGGGCGCAGGCCGCGCGCAGCTCGCGGAAAGCCCGGTCGTTGAGCGCGTTGCGCACCGTCGGCCTGCGGATCGTGAGCCGGTAGACACCGCGGTCGTCCCGCTCGAGGGTGAGGAGGTCAGACATCGATGTTGAACACGCGCGCTGCGTTGTCTCGGAGGATCTTGCGTGTCGCCTCCTCGGAGAAACCGCAGTCGTACACATCGTCCACAGTCCGCTTGAAGGGCAACAGCGGGTAATCGGTTCCCCAGATCATCTTGTCCTGGCCGTAGCCGCCCGAGAACTCCTTCAGGCGCTCGGGCCAGTGGCGCGCCGCGCGCGCGGAAGACTCCACGTAGACGTTCGGGTGCTTCCAGGCGAGGATCATCATCTCCTCCTCCCAAGGATTGCCCACATGGGTGCCCAGGATGCGGAGTTCGGGGAAGCTGAGCGCCACCTCGTCCAGGTAGATCGGACGCCCGCACTCCGAAGGCAGGAGCGGCCCGGTGTGTCCGACCTGGATGGCGATCGGGATGTCGTACTCGCAGCAGGCCACGTAGAAGGGCCAGTACATGCGATCGGTGGGCGGCGGGGCCGTCGTCCGACCGTCTCCGTACTGGTAGGGCTCCACGCGGAAAGCGCGGTAGCCGAGCTCCTCGACACAGCGACGGAACTCCTTCATGGCGGGCATGGGTTCGCGGATGTCGACGGTGAAGCACCCGACGAAGCGATCCGGAGCGCGCGCGATGTAGGCCGCCGTCTCGTCGTTGTCGACCACCCAGGTGTCCAGGAACTTGAACGACGAAGCGACACCGATCTCGACGCCGGCCTCGTCCATCTCGTCGATGATCTGGTCGAGGGTGAAGCCCTTGCGGAACCGTTCTTCGACTCCGTACTTCCGGAAGATGTGCCAGAAGGAGTCGGGCCAACGGTCGGCCGTCTCGGGCGACATGATGGACATCCAGGCGTCGATGGCGCCTACGCGCTTCGTGGTGCTCATGAGCTCTCCGTGGTCTTGACCAGCGAGCGCGAGATGATCTCGCGCATGATCTCGGAGGTGCCGGCTCCGATGGAGAAGCCGGCAACGTCCCGGTAGTAGCGGGGGATGGGGGACTCCTCGATCTGGCCGTAGCCGCCGTGGAGCTGGAGCACGTGGGCGGCCACCGACTGGACGGCCGCCGCGGCGTGAAGCTTCGCCATGGAGACGGCCACGTCGCCGCCCCGGTCGCCATCGCTCAACAGGCGCGCCGCCTGGTAGCAGAGCGCCCGGGTCGCCTCGAGCTGCGTGGCCATCTCGGCGAGCCGGTGGCGCCAGGATTGGAAGTCGAGGAGCGCGGAGCCAAACGCCTTGCGTTCGCGAGCGTGGTCGAGACCCAGCTCGATGAGACGCTCCATGATGCCGACGGCGAATGCGGCGATGACGAGCCGCTCCCCGCCGAAGTGGGAGAGGATATAGTGCATCCCCTTCCCTTCCTCACCGATCAGGTTGGTGACGGGGATCCGGCACTCGTCGAAGAAGAGCTCGCCCGTATCCGACGCCCGCGATCCGAGCTTGTCGAGGCGACGACCGACCTTGAAGCCGGGCGTGTCGGTGGGAAAGACGACGAGCGAAATACCGCGCGGTCCGACCTCCCCCGTTCGAACGGCGAGCGTCACGAAGTCCGCGCGCGTGCCGTTCGTGATGTAGGTCTTCTGGCCGGAGATCACGTAGTCGCCACCCACCCGTCGGGCGCGTGTGCGGATCGCGGCGACGTCGGAGCCGGCGCCGGGCTCGGAGACCCCGATCGAACCGATGCGCTCCCCGCGTATGGCGGGCGCCAGCCACTCCTCCTTGAGCTCGTCCCTCGCCTCGTCCGCGAGAGCCGAGAGGGCGAACTCCGACTGCGCCAGCAGGCCGACGGCGGTGCCGACCGAATCCCCCTTCGCGAGCTCCTCGCAGAGCACGCAGGTGGAGAGGAAATCCAGACCGCTGCCGCCCCAGCGCTCCTCGTAACGCATGCCCAGGAATCCGAGCGCGCCGGCCTTGCGGTAGAGCTCGCGCGGGAACTCTCCGGCGGCCTCCCAGGCATCCGCGTTCGGCCGGATCTCCCGATCGGTGAAGGCCGCCGCGCTCTCGCGCAGCGCCTGGTGATCGGCTCCCAGGTAGAGGGAGGGAAGGCGGAGGAGGCTCATCGGGGTGTTCCTTCTTGACTGATGACCAGACTATGATATTGGTCATTCATCGTCAACCGCTCTCCGGGAGCCTCCCATGGCCGCCCTGCCCGACCCGGCGACCCGCCTGATCGCCGCCGCCGAGACCCAGTTCCGCCGCTTCGGCTACCGGCGCACGACGATCGACGACATCACCGCGGACGCCGGCACCGGAAAGGGCAGCCTCTACCTCCACTTCGAGTCGAAGCAGGCCGTCTACCTGGCCGTCGTGGGGGCGTCGGTCGAGCGCTTCGTGGGCGGCGCCTCCGAGCTACTGGAGGGGCCGGGCGCGGTCCCCGTGCGGCTTCGCTCCCTGGTCGAGCTGACGATCGACCACTACGGAAGGGACGAGCTGCTCCAATCGTCGCTGTTCGGGAACGGCGCCCTCGTGGATGGCGAGGTCGCCCGAAGAGCGGCCGACCTCCAGCGCACCCGCATCGTCCACCTCCTGCGCGAGCTCCTCGCGGAGGGAACGCGAGAGGGAACAGTGCGCGCCGACATCGATGTGGACGCTGGCGCAGCCGTGCTCTTCGAGATCGGCTGGGCGGTCGTCCGCACCGCCCTCGAGGGCTCGAGCCGGATCCCCCTGGACGAGGCACTGAACACACTCAACCTGATCGTCGGCCTGGGCCTGCTGCCGCGGGGTGGCGGGTCGCCCGGGCCCCGACCGGAGGCGTGACGTGGACAACGAGCAGATCATCCGAAACTTCATCCAGGCCTGGTCGCGGCTCGATGCGGAGGAGCTCGCCAGCTACTTCACCGAGGATGGCGTGTACCACAACATGCCAACGGGCCCGGTGGCGGGGCGCAAGAACGTCCAGCAGATGATCGCGGGCTTCATCTCGAGCTGGACCCGGACCGAGTGGGACATCCTCCATCTCGTGTCGGCGGGTGACGTCGTGATCGCCGAGCGCCTCGACCGCACGAAGGCCGGGGACAAGGGCGTCGATCTTCCCTGCACCGGCGTCTTCGAGATGAAGAACGGCAAGATCCGCGTGTGGCGCGACTACTTCGACCTCGGGACCTACGCCAAGGGAATGAGCTGACCGGGCCTAGAGGTAGGACACCCCGGTCAGCTCCTGGCTCAGATCCCACAGCCGCCGGGCCACCCCCTCGTCGTGGATGTGGTCCGCGATCACCGCCGGCCCCGCGGAGCGGGCCATCTCGAAGCGCTTTGTGGGCCCGTAGTAGTCCCGCGGCTTCGCCTCGGGGGAGGTCGCGGCCAGGAGCGAGGGGAGCGCGCCCTCCGCCGGCGTGTTGAAGATGGGGCGGATGATCGGCGCGAAGATCCGGAACCACTTCGGGAAGGTCCGCGAGAGCTCCGTATCGGCGACGCCGGGATGGCAGGCCACGCTGGTCACGCCGACGCCCCGGGCCTCGAGACGTCGCGCCAGCTCGAGGGTGAAGTAGAGGTTGGCCGCCTTGCTCATCTGGTAGCGCTCCATCGCCTTGTAGGAGCGCTCGGCGTGGGGATCCTCGAAGTCGATCCGGCCGCCCCGGTGGGCGCCGCTGCTCACGTTCACGACGCGGGCCCCTGGCGTCCCGGCCAGCAGGTGCAGCAGGTGGCCGGTGAGCGCGAAGTGGCCGAGGTGATTGACGCCGAACTGCAGCTCGAAGCCGTCCTCGGTGAGGGTCTTCGGGGGGATCATCACGCCGGCGTTGTTCACGAGGACGTCGAGGCGCGGCTCGCTCTTCACCGCCTGCGCCGCGCCCTCCGCGGACTTCAGGCTCGTCAGATCGAGGGGGATCCAGGCGAGGTCCGCCCCGGGGTGCAGGGCACGGATCTCGTCCATGGCCTGCGTGGCCTTCTCCTCCGAGCGACAGCCAAACAGCACCCGGCCGCCGCGGCCCGCGAGGACCCGCGAGGCCTCGTACCCGATGCCGGTGTTCGCGCCGGTGATGAAGAAGGTCTTGCCTTCTTGGGACGGGACGGAGGACTCGGAGTAGTCGGTCATGGGTCGGGTCCGGGGATGAGCGATTGAATCCGGATCTTAGGGCAGATATCGTGGCCAGCCCGATGGGCCTTCGAACGCAGAGCGTCGGACGCGCCCACCCACGGAGGTCTCCATGACCAGGCTTCTCGCCCTCGGGCTGATCGCCTCTCTCCTCGGCTGCAACGGCCCCCTCGTTCTGCTGCCCGGCGGCACGATCGAAGGCACGCTGGCACCGGCGCCCGCCGACTGGTCGTTCACGGACGCGGTCGACACGGTGCAGCTCGAGACGAACCCGACCGAGCCCTACTCGGTGAACATCTGGCTGATCGGCCTGGGCGAGCATGCCTACGTGCACGCCGGGGACAACCGGTCCGCCTGGGTGGAGCACATGGAGGCGGATCCGAAGGTGCGCGTGCGGGTGGAGGAATCGATCTACGAACTGGCCGCCGCGCGGGTCGACGGCCAGGACGAGTTCGATCGCTTCGCGGACGCCTACGAGAAGAAGTACGGGCGCCGCCCGGGCAACGAGAACGTGGCGGAGGCCTACCTCTTCCGCCTCGGGGCGCGCTGATCCCATGGAACGGCGCACGCTGGGAGGCCTCGAGGTCAGTGCGATCGGGCTCGGCTGCATGAGCATGACCGATTCCTACGGGAAGGCGGATCCCGAGGAGTCGGAGAAGACGCTCCGCCGGGCCCTCGAGCTTGGCGTGACCTTCTTCGACACCGCCAACGCCTACGGCCTCGGAGAGAACGAGCGACTCGTCGGACGCGTGCTGGCGGACCACCGGAACGAGATCCAGCTCTCCACGAAGTTCGGCTTCGTCGTGCGCGAGGGCGGGCCCACGATCGACGGGCACCCCGACCGCGTCGAGGAACGCTGCGACGAGTCCCTCGAGCGCCTCGGCATGGAGGCGATCGATCTCTACTTCCTGCATCGCCCCGACCCGGAGGTTCCGATCGAGGACACCGTCGGTGCGATGGCGCGACTCGTGGAGGCCGGGAAGGTCCGCCACCTGGGGCTGTGTGAGATCTCCGCGCGGACCCTGCGCAAGGCCTGCGCGGTCCACCCGATCGCCGCGGTGCAGTCGGAGTACTCGCTCTGGACCCGCGATCCGGAGACCCACGTGCTGCCGGCCTGCCGGGAGCTCGGGGTGGGCTTCGTCCCGTTCAGCCCGATCGGTCGCGCCGTGCTGACCGGGACCATCGATCGCGAGACCCGCTTCGAGAACGGCCCGGACATGCGCTCCAGCATGCCGCGTTTCCAGGGGGAGAACCTGGAGAAGAACCTCCAGCTGGTGGACGGGCTCAAGGCGGTGGCCGCCGAGCTGGAGGTGACGCCGGGCCAGCTGGCCCTGGCCTGGCTGCTCGGAAAGGGCGAGCACATCGCGCCGATCCCGGGAACGAAGCGGCGGCGCTACCTGGAGGAGAACGCAGCCGCCGCCGGGATCGCCCTCGACGCTGCGATGATCAGCCGCCTCGATGGGATCTTCGCGCCCGAAGAGGTGTCCGGCGAGCGCTATGGCCAGCGCTGGATGCAGTCCACGGACACGGACGACTGAGACGAGCACCCTGGTGGAGCGCGACCCACCGGAAGCGGCTCACCTCATCTCGTAGTCGTCGAAGCGCGGGTTCCCCATCTCCTCCCGGAACCGGTCGAAGGTCCACGGCCACACGGCCGGCACCCCATGGGCGTCCAGGTACCAGCTGTTGCAGCCGCTCTGCCAGATCGTGGTCTTGGCGGCCTCCTTGCGCTCCTCGTCGAAGCGCTCCACGGATTCCTGCGCCGCGCTGATCTCCCGGCACTCGCCGGATCGGACTTTCTCCACGAGCTGCATGATGTAGGAGAACTGCAGCTCCGCGACCTCGATCAGGGAGAAGTTGCCGACCGGGCCGTTGGGGCCGTTGAGCATGAACAGGTTCGGGAATTCCGCGACCGAGATGGCCATGTATGCGCACGGGCCGTCGCTCCAGGCCTCCTCCAGGGAGAGCCCGTCGCGTCCCACGACCTCCATCGGCCGCATGAAGCGGTCGACGCGGAAGCCGGTGGCGAGGATCAGCACGTCGAGCTCGTGCAGCTCGCCGTCGCGGGTGCGGACGCCACCGGGCTCGACTCGCTCGATTCCCTCGGTGACGAGATTCGCGTTGGGCTCCTGGATGGCCTCGTAGAAGTTCTCGGACATGATCAGGCGCTTGCAACCGGCGCGGTAGTTCGGGCGCAGCTTCTCCTTCAGCTCCGGGTCGCGGACGCTGGTCTCGAGGTTCTGCTCGCAGGCGTCGTGCATCGCCTGGAGCACCGGCGAGTAGGCATCGACGACCGCGTTGGCGAAGCCGTCCACGAACTGCTTCGAGGTCTCCTCCCGGAGCTGGGCGATCGCCTCCGGGTGCTTGCGAAACTCCTCCTTCTCCTCCTCGGAGTAGGCCGGGTTCTCCTGGGGCATGATCCACTGGGCGGTGCGCTGGAAGAGCGTGAGCTCCGCAACCTCGTCGATCAGCGCGCCCACGATCTGGATCGCCGTGGAGCCCGTCCCGATGACGCCGACCCGCTTGCCCGCGAGCTCCACGTCGTGGTTCCAGCGGGCGCTGTGGAACATGTCGCCCTCGAAGCTGCTGAGGCCTTCGATGTCCGGGTAGGAGGGGTGGTGCAGGACGCCGGTGGCCGCGATGACGAAGTCCCCCTCGTCCCGCGTGCCGTCGGCGGTCTCGATCCGCCAGCGCCCGTCCTCGAAGGCGCAGTGGGTGATCTCCTGGCCGAACTGGATCCTCCCCGTCACGCCGTAGCGCTTGGCGACGTCCTCGAAGTAGGCCTGGATCTCCGGGCCCGGCGAGAAGCGGTGGCTCCATTCCGGGTTGTACGCGAAGGAGTAGCTGTAGAAGTGGGAGGGAACGTCGCAGGTGAGGCCCGCGTACTCGTTCTCCCGCCAGGTACCGCCGAGGCGCTCGGCCTTCTCGTAGATGGCGAAGTCGAGGCCGGCCTCCTCCAGCTTGATCGCGCTGAGGATGCCGGACATGCCGGCTCCGATGATGAGGAAGCGCAGATCGGTGCGGGCCTCGGGTGTCGCAATCGGGGTGGCGGCGGCGGTCATGTCTTCTCCTCGTCTTCCGGTTCCCAGGCCAGGGCGGGCAGGCCGCCCATCGTGAAGCGCACCAGGGCGTCGAGCAGGCGCTCACGCGCCGCGGGCCGTTCGTCGTCCGGCAGGTCCTGGTAGAGAGCCACGCTGCTGAGGCCCAGGTCGATCACCAGCTGCGCGGCGAGCCGGCAATCCGTTTCGGGGACGCCGGCGGCGGCGAGCCGGTGGTAGTAGGCGGCGAGTCGATCGACCCAGCCTTCGTGGCTCTCGCGCAGGTAGCCGGACACCACCGGGTCGTCGTTGTCCCGCTCGCGTCGCTGGATGCGGAGCAGGTCCCCGTGCTCGTCGGCCAGGTCGAGGGCCATGCCGTAGCAGGCCCGGGCGAGGTCCACGAAGCCGGCGCGCTCCGCGGCGCCCGGGGCCTCCAGGCTCGCGAGCAGCCGATCGCGGAAGGCGCGGCCGTGCTCGTCGAGGATCGCCACGAGCAGCTCGTTCTTGTCGCGGAACTGGTGGTAGAAGCTGCCGGTGGAGACGCCAGCGGGCCGCAGGATGTCGTCGACCAGGATGGTGCCGGCGAGCCCCTTGCGCGCGAAGGCCTTGCGGCCCGCCTCCATCAGGCGTTGCCGCGTCGCGAGGGCACCCCGCCGGCGCGGGGCCGGGGTGGCGGGACTGGCGGAGGCGGGGGCCATCCGCTCTAGAATACAGCTTCTAGAAGAATTATTCCAATCTTGTCGCCGGCGCGAGGCCCCAGTCGATTGCGTTGCGCAGCAGGCGCTCGAAGGGCTCCGTCTCCCAAGGGCCGCGGAAGTGCGGGGGCGTCGTCCCCGCGGCGTCCACGCTGGCGTCGACGAAGGGCTGGATATTGGTCGAAGGCGTGTGGCAGTGGCCCAGGGCGAAGTAGGCCACGGCCCCGGCTCCGTGCTGCCGGACGTAGCCGAGCACCCGGGTGTGTCCGTCGGATCCGACGGAGGTGTCGTCTCCGTAGGTGAATCCGAACGTTCGGGGCGCCGGGTCGTCGGCCGGGAGATCGGCGGTCGTGAGCAGCACCCGGGTCTCCGCGGCGGCGCGGAGCTCGAGCAGGTAGAGCTCGTCCATCACCTCGAAGGACGCCGGCAGGCCGCGGGTCAGGGGATGTCCTTCCTCGTGCACGTCGACCCGGAAGCGCCGGATCGGGGGATGGTTGAGGAAGAAGGCACCGAGCACGTCGTGGTGACGGGCGCTCGACAGGGTCCGGCCCGGACGCCCGTCCGGAAGCGGCACCGCCTTGCCGCCGCTCGTGCCGTGGAGGGCGAGCCAGCGCCCTCCCCCGTCGAGCCAGGCGGCCAGCTCCTCCGCCTGCACCTCGTTCGGGAACGGGCCCGCGACGTAGGTCACGAGTAGGTCGCTCTCCGGCAGCCAGCTCCCGAGGTCCGTGAAGTCCGGCGCGACGCTCGCCCTCGTCCGGTCGCCCTCCTGCAGCAACGAGAGGATGCGGAGCCGCGCGTAGTCGATGTCGTGGCCCGCGGCGGAGCCGCGCGGGAAGCCGCCGGCGACGACGTGGGCGCGAGCGGGCGCGGGGGAGGAGGACATGGCGGGCGACAGGGTAAAGCGGTACCGGTTCGCGGCAAGTGACCGGATCGGTCACGGCGCCGAGCCATCCTTCCGGCCGTGGCTGGCGTTCGCATCCTGCTGCTCTCGGATACGCACATCGGGTTCGACACACCCCGCCGGCCGCGGGTGGCCCGCCGGCGCCGGGGGCCGGACTTCCAGGCGTCCTTCGAGCGAGCCCTCGAGCCAGCCCTTCGCGGAGAAGCCGATCTCGTCGTGCATGCCGGCGATCTCTTCCACCGCAGCCGGGTGAGCACGGGGGTCGCCGAGCAGGGCCTGGCTCCGCTGCGCCGCGTCGCCGAGTGCGGCGTGCCCGTCTTCCTGGTGCCCGGCAACCACGAGCGCTCGCGGATCCCCTTCCCCCTCCTGGCCGCCCATCCGAACCTCCACGTGTTCCACGAGCCGACGACCTTCTCCGGAAGGTGGGGAGGCGTGCGCGTGGCGGTCGCCGGGTTCCCGTTCGTCCGAAGGATCGGCGGCCGCAGCTTCGCCGAGCAGCTGGCCCGGACCCGCTACGAGGATCACCCGGCGGACGTGCGGATCCTGTGCCTCCACCAGGCGGTGGAGGGAGCCCGCGTCGGGCCGGCGGACTTCCTGTTCCGGTCCGGAAGCGACGTGATCTCCTGTGCCGAGCTGCCTGCGGGGTTCGATGCCTTCCTCGTCGGGCACATCCACCGCCACCAGGTGCTGACGCGAGATCTCGGCGGTCGTCCCCTTTGTGCGCCGGTACTGTTCTGCGGATCCACCGAGCGCACGTCCTTCGCCGAGCAGCACGAGCGCAAGGGAGCGCTGCGCGTCCATGCCGCTCCGGGCCGACCCGTTCGCTGGCGCTTCGATCCGCTGCCGACGCGGCCGATGCTCACCCTGCCCCTGGCCGCGGGTGGCAGCGCGGCCGAGCGGCTACGGCTGCTGCTCAGCGGCTGTCCGCCGGACGCGATCGTGCGCATCGATCTGCAAGGGCCGGGCACGCTGCCGAGCCTGGCTCGGATCCGGGCCCTCGCGCCGGGAATGAACGTGAGCCTGTCGCGCTCGCCAGTCGGCGCGGCGCCTGCGGCCACGCCTTCCCTGGATCGCCGTCAGCTGCCGCCGCTGCGAGCACGCAGGTAGTCGCGGCGCGCGGCAGCACACTCCGGGTCGCTGAATGCGGTCACGAGGCCGTCCGCGTCGGACCAGCTGCGCATGGTGCCCACCATCTGGTCGGTCACCGCGTTCACGTGGCGCTTGGTGGAGACGAGCGCGTGAGCCGGCTTCGAGGCGAGGGTGCGCGCCAGGGTCAGGGCCTCGTCGTCGAGCTGCGCCGCGGGCACGACGCGGTTCAGGAAGCCGGCCGCGCGGGCCTCCTCGGCGTCGAAGGGCCGGCAGGTGAGCACGAGCTCCTTGGTGAGGGCCGGGCCGATCTCGCGCACGAGGCGCGGTATGCCGCCCCAGGCGAGGGGAATGCCCAGGTCCACCTCCGGGATCGAGAAACGCGCCTCCTCGGCGGCGATCCTCAGGTCACAGGCCGCCGCCAGCACGAGCCCTCCGCCCACGCACCACCCATGGATCTTCGCGATGGTCAGCGCCCGCATGCCCTCGAGGGCCTCGGCCATGACCCGACCCCGGTCGGCCGCATCCCGGGTCGACCCCTCCTGGGGCCCCTGGAACGTCGAGAGGTCGGCCCCCGCCGAGAAGGCGCGCCCGGCTCCCTCCACGAGGACCACTTTCACGTCGGGCTGCTCGTCGAACCAATGCGCGGCAAGGGCAAGCTCGCCGAGCGTCTCGGTCGAGAGGGGGTTGAGCTTCTCGGGGCGATCGAGGACGAGGCGTCCGAGGGCGCCGTCGGCTGCGGTGCGAAGGGTCTGGAACATCTGGGCTCCTCCGGGGCCGAGCCTACCACTGCCGGGGCGGCCGACGTGGTAGCGTGGCCGGTCTCTTCATGTTCAGCGACTTCACCCTGCCGCTCTGGCTGCTCAAGCTCGGCGCGCTCGTCAACCTCGGCTTCCTGGCGAACACATGGGCGCTGCCGTCGGACACGCCCGGTGCGCTGGTCGTCCTCCCGGCGCAGGTGCTGTTCGCCGTGTCCGCCTACCGCTGCCTCTTCCCGGTCTGGTACAAGGACAACGTCGTCTTCCACGCCTCCCCCCTCTCGTCGGTCTTCCTGACCCGGCTGCTCGCCACCTTCTCCGAGGTGGCCTTCATCTTCCTCTTCTCCCAGGTGGTCCGGCTGCTCAACGTCGACCGGGTGGGTTGGGTGGACGCGCTCTCCTGGCTGATGGTGCTGCAGGTCGTGGTGTCCCAGGGCTGCGTGTGGTGGGCCATCCTGACCGGACGGCTCGCCTACTACGTCTACGAGGAGCTCGGGTGGCTCGTCATCTTCGCAGCGAACACCGCGGCCAGCGCCTACCTCTACGCGACCGTCGAGCCGCCCGGCCGTGGGGAGATTCTCCTCCAGCTGAACCTGCTCTTCGGCGCGGTGTACCTGCCGTGGCAGCTCCTGCACCTCCGGGCGCTGCGTCGCGATGCGATCGCAGCGGGGCTCGTCGCAGGCGGTCTCTCCCGCTCCATCCACGAGAGGAACCGGACGAGTGACGCCACGGCGTGGGGCGGCCTCATCGGCCTCACCTGGATGGTGGCCTACTGGGCGACCCTGATCCCGATGTGGGTTCACCAGGTCGTCGTGGTCCTGGCTGCCGCCTAGGACCGCTCCGCGGCGAGCTCCTCGAAGTACGATCGGAGCGTCGTGGTCCCTACGCTCGGCGCGACGCCGTCGATCTCTCCCGCGGTGACGATGAACTCGACGAGATCTCCGAACTGCCGGTTCAGCAGGCCGACGAGCTTCACGCCGCCGCGCATCAGCCCCATCGGGAGCACGATGATCTTCGGTGGCTTGCCGAGCACCTCGAAGGCCAGCTCGGCCGCCTGCCGCTGGGTCATCGTGTCGGGGCCGCCGGCACCGATCTCGGCTTCGTCGGATTCCATCGCCCGGACACAGACCTCGGCCAGGCCGGGGCCGTGGATCGGATTGAAGCGGTTCGTTCCCTTCCCGACCAGGAAGGAGCGGCCCTTCCGCGCCATGTCCATCAGCACGCCCATGTCCGAGAAGTAGCCGGAAGGCCGGACGATGCAGTGGGGCAGCCCCGATTCCCGGAGCGCCTCCACCACCTTCTCGTGGGCGCGGACGATCTCCAGGTGGCGGATCTCCTCTTGTCCCCAAAGCGAGACGTAGACGAACTTCGCCACGCCGGCCCGCTTGGCCAGCTCCACCAGCCGCCGGTTGGCCTGGTGATCGACCTGCTCGAAGGTCAGGCCGTCGCGCTGGCGGGAGATGCCGATCGACGAGAAGACGAGGTCCACGCCGTCCATCAGCCCGTCCAGGGTCTCCGGCTTCGTCACCTCGCCGACCAAGACCTCCGGGGCCCACTCGGCCACGGCCGGAGCGCCGAAAGGGCCGGTCTCGCCGAGCCGCGCCGCGCTGCGCGTCAGCGCGCGGACGCGGAAGCCGTGCCGGGCGAAGGCCCGGACCGCGAACCTTCCGAGATACCCCGTCGATCCGGCGACCAGGACCACCCTGCCCTGCCCGTTCTCCATGGCCCCTCCCGGTGATTTCCGCGAGATTGAGTCTGTAAAAGCGATTTTAACATGTTAAAGTCCTCGGAGACAAGGAGGACGCGATGAGCGAGGTGTCCCTGGACGGATACAACCCTATGGATCCGGCCACCCAGCAGGATCCCTTCCCCCACTACAAGGCCCTGCGCGACCAGGCGCCCGTCCATCGGGGGCCGAACGGGATCTTCTTCGTGTCCCGGCACGAGGCAGTGCAGGAGGTCCTGCGCCAGCCGAATACCTTCTCCTCCCAGTGGTTCAACACGGCCGCTCCGCCCCCGGTCCCCGGAGCGGAGAAGGAGCTCGAGGAGATCCTGAAGGACGGCTACCCCGCGGTGAGCACCATGCTCACCCTGGATCCGCCCCTGCAGACCCGTTACCGGAAGACGGTCGGCCGGGCGTTCTCGACGAAGCGGATCGAATCCCTGGAGCCGCGGATCCGCGAGCTCACGGTGGAGCTGCTCGAGGCGTGGCCCGAGCAGGGGCGCGTCGACTTCATGCGCCAGCTCTCCAACCCGCTCCCGGTACGGGTGATCGCCCATGCCCTGTGCATTCCCCTCGAGCGCGAGGACGACGTCAAGCGCTGGTCCGACGACTCGGTCGCCGCCATCGGCGTCAAGATCACCAGGGAGCGCGGCCTCGAGGTCGCGCGTAGCATCGTCCGCATGCAGAACTACCTGGCGTCGCTGATCGAGGATCGACAGAGGGAGCCGCGGGACGACTTCCTGAGCGATCTCGTCCAGGTCGACTTCGAGGACGGCGAGGGCCGGAGGCGGCAGCTCGAGATCCCGGAGATGCTGAGCATCCTCCAGCAGCTGATGGTGGCAGGCAACGAGGCCACGACCAAGGGCATCAACGAGATCCTGAAGCTCCTGATCCAGAACCCGGACGAGTGGAAGCGCATCCAGGAGGACCCGACGCGCATCCCCGTCATGGCCGACGAGGGCCTGCGGCTGGCGAGCCCCAACCAGGGGCTCTTCCGCCTGTGCACGGAAGACAGCGAGGTGGCGGGAACGCCGATCCCGAAGGGCTCGATGCTCTGGGTGATGTTCGGCTCCGCCAACCGCGACGAGAGGGTGTTCCCGGATCCGGACCACTTCGACCCCGATCGCCCGAACCTGAACGAGAGCTTCGCTTTCGGGCGCGGCGCCCACTTCTGCATCGGCGCGCCGCTGGCGCGGCTCGAGCTCCGGGTGCTCTTCGAGGAGCTCTCCCGCCGGATCGAGACCGTGGCCTTCGCCCCCGGCACGACACTGCGGTACGAGCCGAGCTTCATCCTTCGGGGCCTCGAATCGCTGGAGATCGAGATCACGAAGCGGGCTGCCTGATCGGATCCAACGAGTAGGAGATAGCCGTGACGGAAACGACCACCGGAACCAACCGTTCCGCCGGAACGACCTATCAAGAGCTGCTCGAGCGCGATAGCCACCCGGTGCCCGAGATCTTCCGCACCGAGTCGCCGATGCCGCCGGGCCCGACGCGGGTGCCGGTGGAGCGATACGTCTCGAAGGAGTTCCACGATCTCGAGGTGGAGCGGCTCTGGAAGCGGGTCTGGCAGATGGCCTGCCACGAGGACGACATCCCGGACGTGGGCGACTACCTCGTCTACGACATCGCCGACCTCTCCTTCCTGATCGTCCGCACCGGCGAGCGGGCGTTCAAGGCCTACTACAACGCGTGCCTGCACCGGGGCCGCCTGCTCCGCGAGGAGCGCGGCAAGTGGGCACGGGAGCTGCGCTGCCCCTTCCACGGCTGGAGCTGGAACCTGGACGGCTCCCTGAAGGAGGTCCCCTGTCAGTGGGACTTTCCCACCGTCGACGCGGCGGACTTCTGCCTGCCGGAGGCCCAGGTGGGCCGCTGGGGCGGCTTCGTGTTCATCAACCCCGACGAGAACGCGGAGCCCCTGGAGGAGCACCTCGGGGACCTCGACGCGCACTTCCCGATCCTGCCCTACGCCGATCGCATCAAGGTGGCCCACGTCGCCAAGATCCTGCGCTGCAATTGGAAGGCGGCCCAGGAGGCCTTCTCCGAGGCGTACCACGTGGTGGCGACACACCCGACCATCCTGGGCGGGATCGGGGACGCGAACTCCCAATACGACGTGTTCGGAAACGTCAGCCGCGCGCTGTCGCCGAACGGGCTCCCGAGCCCCCACCTCACCGGGTTGCCGAAGCCGGAGCCGCTGCCGGACGGGCGCTTCTACACCAAGCTACGCCACCCCCTGAGCGGAGCACTCTACGAGCGGGTGAGCGAAGGCAGGGTGCAGGTGACGACGCGGGACGGACGCACCGGGCTCTTCGGCGCCGATGGCCTGCGCATCGAAGGCGACCTGGGGCAGGTCGATCCGAACATGTGCGACTGGATCGGTGGGAAGCAGCTACCCGACGCCGAGGGCCTGCCGCTTCCGGAAGGGATGCCGGAGGCGGATCCCCCGGAGGTCCGGGCCGCCATGGCGGCGCCGCGCCGGGAGGCCTTCCGCCAGCTGCTGGGCGACCGCATGGACCAGGTCTGCGATGCGGAGCTGGTCGACTCGATCTACCTCACCGTGTTCCCGAACTTCCACCCCTGGGGCTCGTTCAACCAGGTCGTCTATCGCTTCCGCCCGCACGGGAGCAACCCGCACGAGTGCATCCACGAGTGCATGTACTTCGCACCGGCGCCGGAGGGCGAGCGGCCGCCGGCGCCGCCGATCCACTGGCTCGGCCCCGACGACGATTGGGTCGACGCCCCGGAGCTCGGGATGCTGGCGAAGGTGTTCAACCAGGACGTGGCGAACCTGCCCTCGGTCCAGCGCGGGCTCAAGACGATGAAGCAGCCCTTCGTCATCTTCGGCGACTACGGCGAGACGAAGGTCCGCCACTTCCACGAGCTGCTCGAGAAGTGGATCACGCGGGACTGAGGCGTCGGGCTCGGCGGGCCCGGTGGGCTCAGGCCGGATCGGGGATCCAGCTGCCGTGGAAGCCGAAGGGCACCCGCTGCGGGAGCTTGACCCGGGCGACCGGCGGGCCGGTGAAGTTCGTGGCATCGGCGATCACGAACTCGCTCTTGCCGCTGCCGTCGTCGTAGACGTAGGTCATCACCCAGCCCTCGTCGCTGTTCGGGTCGGCGCCAGACGCGGACACGAACACGGGCTCGCCGGGGTTGCGGCCCTCGCCGCAGGGGTGCAGCTCGGTCGTTCCCTTCTCGTGGTCGAACTTGTAGTGGCCGATGAAGGACGACATCGAGCCCGCCTGCTGCTGGCCGAAGGCCAGGGTGTAGGCGTAGCGGTTCTTGAGGCCGACCCGACCGTCGGCGACTCGCGGGAACTCCATGCCCCGATCGTCCAGCGCCTCCTCCTTCACGTTGCCCGTGGCCAGGTCGAAGGTGTAGCGGTGGAGGGTGAGCTTCGTGTTCTCGCCCATCATGTCGCCGGCCTCGCGCCACACCTCGCTCATGCGGATGGCGTCGTAGACGACCTTGTCGCCTTCGTCCCAGGCGTTCATGGCGTGGAAGATGTAGCAGGGCTCGATGTCGAACCACTTGACGTCGGCGTTCGTGCCCGTGCGCGGCATGAGGCCGATGCGGGCGTCGTAGTCGTCGCTCCAGCTGAAGGGCATCGTACCCGCGAGAGCTGCCTGGAGGTCGAAGACCACCGGCAGGTCCATGAAGATGGCCCGCTTCTCCGTGATCATGAAGTCGTGCATCATCGTCGGGCCGGGGACGTCGATCACCTCGCTCTGCACGAGCTTCCCGTCCGGGCTCACCCGGTAGTAGATGAGGTAGGGCGGGAACTGCGCATAGCCGAAGCCCAGCATCTCTCCCGTCACCGGACAGGTGTGCGGGTGGGCGGTGAAGGCGGTGGTGAGCTTGCCGTCGAAGGTCATGCAGCCGACGGTCTCGAGCTCGGCGTCGAGCTCGTAGGGGAAGGAGCCCTCTTCCAGGGCGAGGATCCGGCCACCGTGCCCGACCACGTGGGTGTTCGCGGCGGAGACGTCGTGGTGGATCACGCCGTCGTCGGTGACGCGCTTGGCGTCCGGGTCGTCGAGCATCGTCGTGTGCACGTAGCGGTTCCGGTACCAGGAAGCGGCCCCGTTCTCGATGCGGACGCCGTGGACCATGCCGTTGCCCATGAACCAGTGCTCGGACTGGCCCGTCGCCGGGTTGGAGCCGTTCCGCGCGTACATCCCGCAGAGCTCCGGCGGAATCGACCCCACCACCTCGAGATCGGTGGCGGTCAGCTCCTCCTCGATGGGCGCGAAGTTTCCCTGGAGGTGAAACGGCTTGTCTTCGGACATACTGGCTCCCGTCTTCCGGGCGGGCGGATGCCGCCGGTTGATCCTGGACTTTAGCATGTTCAATTCGATATAACATGTTGAAAATGAGCCTGATGGACGAGCAGATGCGGGAGCGCCGCGGACGGATCCTGGAGACCGCCCGGGAGCTGCTCGCCGAGCGCGGCTACGCGGCCGTCACCGTGCGCGAGCTGGCGGAGCGCTGCGGCGTCTCCGTGCCCACGCTCTACAACCGCTTCGAGAGCAAGGACGCGCTGATCGCCGAGGCGGTGCAGGACCACTTCCACACGATCCTGCGCGCCGCCAGCTCGGGCGACGAAGCGCCCGGCCAGGAGCGGCTGCTCGCCATCGTCGGGCGGTGCGTCGAAGAGGTGACCCGACTCTCCGACTATCATCGCGCGCTCCTGTCCGCCTTCGCGCGGGCCCCCGAGACCGGGCCCCTCCACTTGACTCTCGCGGCCGACCTGGTCTCGGCGGTGTCCGCGGAGCTCGCGACGATGGCGAGGCGTCGGCAGCTCGCCGAGTGGGTCCGCGTCGACCAGCTCGCGGCCCAGATCACGACGGCCTGCATCAGCGCCGCCATGGCCTGGGCTGCCGGGGGCGTGGTCGACGCGCGCATCCGCGCCTTCGCCGAGCAGTCGGTCGGCCTGATGCTCCTGGGCGTCGTGCGCGGCGCGGCGCGCGACCGGCTCGAGGAGCGCCTGCAGGCCGGCCAGGTGGTTCTCGCGGGCGCTGCGGCGGGCGTCCCGGCCGAGGCCAGCGCGGGCTAGGCCGGCACGGCCCAGCACCCTGCGTTTCCCGGTACGTTTCCACGCGATGCAGTCCCGCCTCCGTGCTGCCACTGCGTGCGCGGCCCTCGCCGTGCTCGCGAACGCGGCGTCGGCCGCCGACCTGACGCCCCGCTGTGCCGGGTGCAACCTGATCGTCATCTCCGTCGACACCGTGCGGGCCGATCACCTGAGCTGTCAGGGCCACATGCGGGACACGAGCCCCGCGATCTGCCGCTTCTTCGCCGCGGGCACCATCTTCGAGAACGCGGTCAGTCAGTCCCCCTGGACCGGTCCGGCGCACGCCTCGATGTTCACCTCGCGCTACCCCCACGAGCACGGGCTGAACTTCGGGCCCAAGGCGCCCCGGGTGCGGAGCGACGCCGATCTCTTCTCGATCCTGGGGCGGCACGGCTACTTCACAGCGGCGATCCACGGCGGGGGCTACGTCACCCAGGCCCTGCCGGAGGCGGGTCTCGACGCTGTCGTCGCGGGCAAGTCGATCACTTTCCGGCGCAGCCCGGTCCAGCTGATGCGTCGGGCGTTGCAGGACAAGCCGGCCGGCGCGCCGTTTGCCCTCTTTCTGCACGGCTACGATCCGCACCTCGACTACAAGCCGACGCGGAACTGGTTCGGCCCGCCGCAGCCGCGCTTCGACGCGGTGGCGAGCGAGGGCGGGCGACTCTGCGCCTACGAGACCCTGGGCGACGACTCGAAGCGCATCGACCCGAAGACCGTTCCGCAGGATCCGGCAGCGCGGCACCACTTCGAGCTCCTCTACGACAGCGAGATCCGCGACGTGGACCGCTCCCTCGAGCGGCTCTTCCGGCATCTGGAGCGCAGCGGTCTCGTGGCACGCACCGTCGTGCTCTTCACGTCGGATCACGGCGAAGAGTTCTTCGAGCACGGAAGCTGCGAGCACGTGAAGACGGTCCACCACGAAGTCCTGCACGTCCCCTTCATGCTCCGCGTCCCGGGCCGCCCGGCGGGGCGGCGCCGGGAGTTCGTTCCTGCGTCGATCGGTCTGGCGCCCACCGTGCTGGATGCGTTGGGCATCGATCCGGCTCCCTTCGGCTTCTCCGGGTGGAGCCTCCTGCCCCCGGGCCCGGAGCGGACCTTTTTCGCGGAGACGGCCTTTCACTACGACGGTCGGATCCTCCGGCGCCACGCCGTGCAACGGGGAGCGCGAAAGCTCCTCTTGGACGTGGAGACGGGGCGGATCCAGTCCTTCGACCTCTCACGAGATCCCGCCGAGAGCGTGGATCTGGCGGCCGACGGCCTCCGCGCGGAAGACCGCGAGCTCGAGAAAGCACTGCGCCGGCGCGTTCGAGAGTCGATCGCGGCGACGGATACCGGAGGCGCGGCGATGGACTGCGACACCATCCGCGCCCTCCGCAGCCTCGGCTACCTGGACGCGGGGAGCGACGCCGAGCGGTGTCCCTGAAACCGGCCCGGCCGGCTGTGGGCAGCCCGCGCCTGCTACGACGGGCAGGTCTTCCGCACTCTTCACCTCCCCCAGGCCGACGGCGCCGTCGCGGACGACGGGCCCGAGCGTCCGGTAGCCCCGCTCCGTCAGCGCGCCGAGTAGACGCGGCAGGTCTCCGTCCGGGAGCCAGCGCTCGTCACCGTTCGACCGGTCCAGGGGGTGCGCCTCCTTCGCGATCGTAGCAGTGCGGCCGCGGAGGAGACCCGGGTTTCGACGCGTCGACGCTGCGGGGCGCGGGGCGTTCCGGCGGGCTGGTGGGGCACGGCGGTGCACTGGTCGCAGATCGCGGCGGCGTCTGGCGCGAGACAGCCGTCGCGTGGTCATCACGTCCGATCCGGAGGGCAGCGAGGACGTCCGCCAGTGGGCGTTCGACCTTGACGGCGGCAGGCTGCGCCGACGCCTACGCGCGCAGTCCGCTCCGATGGCGGGCCAGGTAGCTCGCCGTGAGCGCCTCGATCTCCTGGATGCCCAGCTCCCGCGCGTAGGCCAGCAGGAACCCCCGGAGATAGGGCTCGGGAGGAAGCGATGCGAAGCGCTCGCGCTCGATATCGCCGAGGCCGTGGATACACGTGCGCTCGGTCATCTCGCGCAGCGTCAGGCCGAGCCGTCTGCGACACCGGCGCAGGTAGGCGCCCGGTCGCTCGAGATCGAGAGCGGGCAGCGAGGGGGACGGCGGGGGCGTTGCCGGAGGCGCCACCTGGGTGCGCCGCCCCGTCCGGGTGGGCTCCGCTCGGCGCGACGCGAGGGAACCGCCGGGCTCCGCTCCGCGCGACGCGTGGGAACCGCCGGGCTCCGCTCCGCGCGACGCGTGGGAACCGCCGGGCTCCGGCGTCTCCCACTCCTCGCGGAGGAGACGCCCCGCAAGCGCGTCGATCTGGCGCGCGAAGGCGCTCCGCGCGAACAGCTGGGGTGCGGGTCTCCTCCGCGCGACGGCCTCCCGCACGTGGGGGTCGGCATCGATGTGGCCCGCGTAGTCGATCGCTACGCCCAGACGCTCCCAGCAGCGCGCGGCGAGTGCCGGTCCGACCTGCCGGTCCTCGAGATCCCGGGCCTGGTTGACCAGCAGGAGCGGTGCGAAGGCCTCGGCCTGCTCCGCCAGCAGCTTGGCCGCAAGCGGGTCGATCCGCCGGACCCCTGCGATCAGGTCCCAGGTCGAGCCCACGCGACGCAGCGAGCCGTCCTCGTTGGCCCGAAGAATGGCGGCGCGCACCTCCGGACGGCGCGTCACCACCCGCAGCGAGCGGTAGAAGGCGGCCCGGATGAAGTGCTGCGCATTCTCGATCGCCGTGGGCTCGGACGTCACCACGACCAATCCGCGCCGTGCGACCAGGAACGCGTCGAGCACGTTGAACGCGCTCCCGGCGCCGAGGTCGATCACCACCTCCTCCACGTCCAGGCCCCTCACGTGCCGGAGAAACTTCTCCTTCTGGCAGTGCTTCGGGTTCGCCATGTCGAGGAGCGCGCGGCTGGCGCTCACCAGGGAGAGGTGAGGGACGGATGTCGGCACCAGCAGCTCCGCAAGCGCTTTGACCTCTCCGCTCAGGAAGTGCGAGAGCGTCCACCGGGGCGCCGGGACCCCGAGCATGGTGTGCAGGTTCGCACCACCGAGATCCGCGTCGATCAGGGCACAGCGGCGCCCGCTCGCGGCCATCGCGCAGGCGAGGCTGGAGGCGACGAGGGACTTCCCAACGCCCCCCTTGCCGGCCCCGACGGCCCAGATTCGGGCTGCTCCGTCCAGCCTCGGCGCCGGAGCGGCCGGTTCCGTGAGCGTTCTCCGTTGTCCCCGTCGGTTCATCCAGCCCCTCCCCCGAAGCGAGCGGCACGACCTCCTTCTGCTCGACATCTTCCGGGCCGCCGCGCGTGAGCCCACTCACACGCCCGCCGCCCGCCTCCTCCCCAGGCAGCCCGTGCGCAGGTTTCCCAGGCCTGTGCGCCCGAAGCGAGCACCAAAGCGGCGCCCCCGCCTGCGAAGGCGGCCGCGACGGCCCCGAGATGGGTTGAATTCGCCCCGCTTCCCTTCGCAGTCAACGGGTGGGCGCGATCGACCGATAGGGACGAACCACCCGGCCAGCGGTGACACCCGGGGAACCATGCAACTCCAGAAGTTCCGCGTCAGCAATTTCCGCAACATCCACGACAGCGGGTGGGTCGAGCTGGCTCGCACGACGGCTCTCGTCGGCCGCAACGAGAGCGGGAAGACGAACCTCCTGAGCGCACTGATGGCGCTCGTGCACGACGAGGACACGTCGCCCTTCGATCGAGCGCGCGACTTTCCGGCGGACCGGATGCGGAAGGAGTACCGGGGCGATCTGACGGTCCTGCGCACGTGCTGGCAGCTCACGCCCGAGGAACGCTCGGAGCTCGCCGCCCTGCTCCGGGACGACGAGAGCCCCGGGACGGTCGAGGTGGAGCTCCGCTTCGAGGGTCCGCCGCTCGTGCACTTCGGTGATGCGTCGTCCGGCCGCCGCGACGAGTGTGATGTGGATGCGAGAGCGGAAGGAGACACGCCCGATGCCACGAGCGCCTTCCCGGGGCTCGAGGTTCCCCGCGTTCACGACCCCGCGGCTGCAGCCCAGTGGGTCCTGGATCGCCTGCCCTGCATCCTCCACGCTGACCAGGCGCCCGACATCGACGGCCGCATGGATCTGCGCGGCTTCGCGCGTCGGCGCCGCGAGGGCGAGCCCGCGCCCGGCGATCTCCAGTTCGCGCTGCTGCTCGACGTCGCCGGGATCGAGGACGAACAGCTCGACGAGATCCTGGAGACCGATGTCGAGGCGCGCCGCCAGCTCATGGCCCAGGCCGGCGCCACCGTGACGCGGGCGATTCGCGAGATCTGGACGGATCGACCGCTCAAGGTGCGCTTCCATCTGGATGGCGATCAACTGAACACCCTGGTCTGCGACCCGACCGCCCTCGCCGACGTGGAGGTCAACCTGAATCAGCGCAGCTGCGGCTTTCGCTGGTTCTTCGCGTTCTTCGTGATCCTGAAGGCCTCCCAGAAGGCGGCCGACGATCGCGGCATCCTGCTCATCCTCGACGAGCCCGGACGTCACCTGCACCCCGTGGGTCAGCTCGACTTGATCCGCTTCCTGACCGCGCTCGACGCTCCGTCGCTCATCACGACACAGTCGCCGGCCTTCCTCCCCTCGGGCGCCGGCTCGACGATCCTGTCCGTCCTTCACGATCCGCAGACCGGAACGAACGTGTCGACCGGGGCCATCGATCTCCACGCGATCCCGGGGGTGGTCACCGCCGCGGCTCCCGACGTCGCCGAACCCGTTGCGGAGCCGATCGTGTTGCCCGCCGCGGCCGAGCGTCCTGTTCGCGAATCGGAAGAGCCGGCCGACTCGGAGCCGACTCCGATCGACGAGGGCGGTGAGCTTCTCGGAGACGCCGCCGGGGAACCGGTCGCGGAGGCCGAAGGAGCCAAGCCCGCCTCACTCGAGATCGCGAACGAGCCGGACGATGCCCCGCCCGCCGCCGGTCCGGAGAACCTCGAAGCTCCCGAGTCCGCCACCGCAGTCGAGGCGCCCGCCGTCCAGGTCCTGTCCCTCGACGACGCCGGCGCGCGCATGGTGTCCGGGCTGGTCGGCGACGGCCCGGCCCTGCTCGTCGAGCACCTCTCGGACTTCTGGTACCTGCGCTCCATCTCCGAACACCGGAAGGCACTCGGCCACACCGGACTCCCGAATCGGATCGTTCCGGTGCCGGCTGGCGGCGCGGCCTACCTCGGACTGCTCGCGCGCCTCACCCGCCAGGGCAGACACGAGGCGGTCGTCGTGCTCGGCAGCCGACCGCCCGCGGAGATGAGCGCCGCGCTCGGCCCCCTGTCGGAGGACGTCGCGACCGCGTACGTCTTCATCGGCAGCGCCCATGAGTCCGAACCGGCCAGACGCTTCGATCTCGAGGACTTGGTCGATCCTGCGGTCTTCGAGCGTTTCGTCGAGGTGGCCTACCGCAAGCGCATCAAGGGCGAGAAGCTCCGCTTCGACCGCTCGATCCCGAACCACGTCGACCGCTGCGAGCGGGCCCTCGAGGACCTGGGCGTGAGCTTCTCTCGGGATCGCCTCGCGAAGCTGATCGTGAACGGCGGCGAGCGCCGCACCCTCCGAACCATGCTGTCGGGCGGGGCCGACGACCGTTTCGAGCTGCTCTTCGAACGGATCCAACAGGCATTCGAGAGCGCGGCCGATATCCGCGTGGACGTGGAAGTCGACCAGGAGAAAGCCCTCTACTGAGCCGCGGACTCGCTCGGCTCGGCGCTGCTCGTGATCGGGGAATCGACGCTAGGAATCCGCCCCCGCCCCGAGCTTCGCCTCCAAGCTCTCGACGAGCCGATCCAGGGAGTGCTCCTCGTCGGCCACGCCGAACACGTAGCGATCGGGACGTACCACGGCGGCGCCGGCGGACTCGAAGAGGGCGTCGAAGCGGCCGTGGCTGGGCTCGAGCTCGTCCAGAAGGATCGTGGGCGCGCCGAGCCTCGACAGGAAGGTGCGGCTCGCCTCCGATAGGACGAGCTCCGAGGCGCCCCGGGCGACGACGGCGAAGCCCTGGCCGAGGAGCTCGTCGAGCATCGCCTCCCCGTCGGCGGCCCGCACCGTGGGCTGGGCGAAGAGGTGGCCGGCGGGCTTGCCGTCGCCGACCTGCTCCTCGATCACGACGCCTCCGCGAAGGGGCGGAGCCGTTCGCCCCTGGCCGTAGCCGGAGCGACGCAGCTCCTCCGAGGGCGCTTGGGCCTCGTCGCCGGCCTCGGCGGCGGCGAAGGCCTCCATGAGCTGGCCCACGGCCACCGCCCACTCCACTAGGTCCCGGGCGTGGCCGTCCCGCTCGGCGGCGTAGGTATCGAGGAGGCTGTCGTCGCACTTTCCGTCGAGCACGAGCTGGAGCTTCCAGCCCAGGTTGATGACGTCGCGGAAGCCGGCGTTCAGGCCCTGGCCCAGGAAGGGAGGCGTCTGGTGGGCGGCGTCGCCGGCGAGGAAGATGCGGCCCTCCCGCCAACGCTCAGCCGTGGCCGCATGGAACTGGTAGACGGCTACGCGGCGCAGTGCATAGTGCTCGGCGGGCAGCCAATCGTCGAGGAGTGCGCGCACCTGTTCGGGCTGCACCATCTCTTCCCTGGATTCGTCCGGGAGGAGCTGGAACTCCCAGCGCCGGTTCGGGTCCTTCGCACAGATGTAGGTCGTGATGCGCGCGGGGTCGCAGACCTGCATCGAGAGCAGGGGCAGCTCCGCCTCGGGCTTCGTGGTGATGTCGACGACCAGCCAGTCCTGGTCGTAGCCGAGGCTCTGCCAGCCGATGCCGAGGGAGCTGCGCACGAAGCTCGAGGCTCCGTCGCAGCCGATCAGGTAGGACGCCGAGAGCTCGGTGCTCGATCCGGCGGCGAGATCGGTCGCCGTGAGGACGACCCGATCTTCTCCCTGCTCGAGCTTCGTGACCTCGTGGCCGAGGAACACTTCGATGCGATCGCTCTCCGCGATCATCTCCCGGAGCACGCCCTCGAACTCGGGCTGATCGAAGAACGCGGCGTCCCGCCAGCCGTTGACGCACACGGCGGGCAGCTCCATGCCGAAGAGCGGCTGGCGCTTCGAGTCGGTGAAGGCGACGGCGTCCGGGTTCCGGGGAGGCTGGAGGACGGCGTTCACGCGATCGGCGAGGCCGATCCGCTGGAATGCGCGAACCACCTCGCCGTCGAGGAGCACGGCGCGCGGGATGTCCATTGCCTCGGTGGTCTTCTCGACCACGGCCACGCGGAGCCCTTCGTGGGCCAGCAGCAGGGCGGCTCCGGCGCCGATCGGGCCGTAGCCCACGATCGCGACGTCGAAGCGGGGACCTGCGGATCGGGTGCGCACGTCGTTGGCAGCCATGTCGGCTCTCCTTGGAATCGGGGGAATCAGGACCGTTCGGTTCCGGGCGGATCCAGACGCACGAGCTCCTCGCCGACGATGGCGGACGCCTCGTCGGCGGGAACGCCGAGCTGACGCAGCGCGAGGGCAGCGAAGGACGCGTCGGCCTCCGGAGGCAGGCGGCCTTCGAGACGGCTGCGCAGCAGCGCTTCGATGCCGCCGGCGATCATCGTCATGGCGACGGCCGGGGCATCGCAATGGAAGCGACCGGACTCGATCCCCCGGCGGACGTCGCGGCGCCCGTAGCGAGCCAGGCCGACCTCTCCGAGGGCGACCACCTCGCCGGCTCGCAAGGTGAACCAGCCGAGGATCGGATCCTCCACGCAGGTGCGGAGCGTGTGTCGCAGGCAGACGGCGAGCACCCGGGCGGGGTCGTCGCGCATCGGCTCGGTGAGCCGGTCGAGGGCCCGACCGAGATCGGCCAGCGTCTCCTGGGCGACGGCCCGGAGGATCGCGTCCTTCGACTCGAAGTGGTTGTAGAAGCTGCCCTTGGCCACGTCGGCGGCCTCGGTGATGTCCTGGATGGTGGTCGCGTCCGCACCCTGGGCGGCGAACACCTCGCGGGCCGCGACGAGCAGGGCCGCGCGGGTGCGAAGGCGCCCGCGCTGGGCACGGCTGGCGGGGCGGGCTTCCGGCATGGATGGATGGATACCCCGAAATGACCGTATCGTCAACTATGACTATCTGGTCATTTCCCGAAATTCCTGATACGGTCTGGTCATCACCCAAGGAGGAACCATGCCCATCGGATCCCAGACCTCTCCGTCCCCCCGGCTCACCCTCGGCCACTCCACCATCGCCGCCCGCGACCTGGACGCCCAGATCGCCTTCTACCGCGACGTGCTGGGCTTCCACGTCACCAATCGCGGCCCGGCCGGACCGGGCGGCGAAGCCGAGCTGGCCTTCCTGAGCCAGGACCCTTCCGTCCACCACCAGATCGCCATGGTGTCCGGGGTGCCGGTGCCCGATCGCTCGTTCCACATGGTCGACCACCTGGCCTTCCGGACCGGGAACCTCGACGACCTGCGTTGCCTGCGCGCGGCCCTGCTCGAGGCCGGGGTCGAGATCACGCCGATCTGCCACGGAAACGCCTGGTCGCTCTACTTCAACGACCCGGAAGGCAACGGGGTCGAGTGCTACGTCGATTCGCCGTTCCACGTGGCCCAGCCTGCCGCCAAGCCCTTCGACCTCGACCAGAGCGACGACGAGATCGAGCGGGCGACCCGCGAGCAGTTCGAGGCCGAGCCCGAGTTCCGCCCGATGGCCGAGTGGCAGGAGGAGTTCACCAAGCGCCTCGACCGGGCCTGAGCGCGCCAGCCCCGGGGCGATTCGGGCTCGCGGCGGGGCGCCTTGTCGCAGCCGGCGCCGTGGAGAACAACTCGTCTCCCGACACGCGGCATGTCGCTTGCGCTCTCCGCTCTCGCGGAGGAAGCCGCCGTTCCTCGGCGCAGCCCCGACCCCCTTCGGGGGAGCCGAAGACGATCGCCTGGTGGCGGCCCACCGGCTGGGCGACGGAAGCAGACTGCGCGCTCGCCACGGCCTTCCTCGTCGCGGGCCTCGTCCTGCTCGCATCATCAAGCTCGGCCAGTGGCAGGCGGAGGCGTTCCAGGCGCAGGAGCTGCGAGATCAAGCCGCCGGAGCTCGGGGTAGGGCCTGTCAGTCGCCTGTGCCCTGCCAGCGCGAGACCAGCACGCCGTCCTCGATGTCGTTGTACTCGAGGTGAGCCTCGACGTAGCGGCTCTCGAAGTCGCTCCGTCCCTGCATCCAGCCCACGTAGGGGTTCTCTCCGAAGAACGGGCCGACGTTGTCGGCCAGGATCACGGCACCCGGGCGGAGGAGCCCGCGCGCCAGCAGCTCCTCGGCGTCGCGCTGATAGAGGCCCTTCCAGTGGTCGAGGAGAACGAGGTCGAAGGGCTCCTTCAGCGTGCCGATCCTCTCCGTGGAGGGACCGGTGACGAACTCCACCCGATCCGCCAGCCCGGCCAGCTCCGCCATCTCGCGGGACACGCGGGAGGAGGTCTCGCTCACGTCGATGGAGACGAGCCGCCCGCCGGGGCCGAGGCTGCGCGCGACGAGGATCGCCGAGTAGCCCACGAAGCTCCCGAGCTCGAGCACCCGGGCGTCGGGGCCGGCGGCGCGAACCGCGTCTTCGAGCAGGGGGCCCTTCTCGTCGCCGATGTTCATCAGGAAGCGCTTCTGGGCGGCGAAATGATCGAGGGCCGCGAGCACGGAGGCGGGGTCGGAGGGCGTGGCGTTCTGCCTCGCGTAGGCCAACGCGGCATCGTGAACGCCCGGCTCGCGGCGCAGCCAGGCCAGGGCGAACCGGCCGCCTTCCCGAAGAACCCAGGGGATCGCCCGGATGCGGGTCCGCAAGACACTCGACACGGGAGGAGACTACGCCGCCGGGGCCGGCGGCGCCCACGAGCCTGTGAGAAGATGGGGACATGCAGGACGCACGGGGTCGCAAGATCGCCTTCATCACCGGCGCCGCCAGCGGGATCGGACGGGCGACCGCGGAGCTCCTCGCCGAGAAGGGCTGGTGGGTCGGCGCTGCCGATCGCAACGCCGCCGGTCTCGACGTCCTCCGCGACAGCCTCGGTGAGGCGCAGTGCCGGCCCTTTCCCCTGGACGTCACCGACAAGGCCGCCTACGACGCCGTGATCTCCGAGCTGGCGGGGGAAACGGAGGGGCGCCTGGACCTCCTGTTCAACAACGCGGGCATCGGCGTGGCAGGCTTCTTCGAGGAGATTCCCGTCGAGGAGAGCCTGCGGGTGATCGACGTGAACCTCGTCGGCGTAATCCACGGCATCTATGCCGCGCTTCCGCTGCTCAAGGCCACGCCGAACAGCCTGTGCTTCACCACGTCGTCCTCGGCCGCCACCTACGGCGCGCCCCACCTCGCGGTGTACACCGCCACCAAGTTCGCCGTGAAGGGGCTGACCGAGGCGTTGGCGGTGGAGCTCTCGCGCTGCGGAGTGCGGGTGGCCGACGTCCTGCCGGGCGTCATCGACACGGCGATCTTCGGCGACTCCCCGGTCTACGTGAAGGGCGAGCGGCAGTCGGGTCTGGACCAGACCATCGCCTCCCAGGCGAGCACGAAAGGGCCGTTCCGACTGGTGCCGCCGAGCCTCGTCGCCGAGGCGGTCTGGCGCTGCTACGAGGGCGACCCGCGCATGCACTGGTACGTGCCCGAAGAGATCGAGGAGATCGACAAGGCCAAGGCGGAGGCTCCCGAGGCCTTGCGCGACGCCCGCATCGCCCAGCTGAAGGGGAGCCTGAGCGGCTGATCCCGCCGATGGCACTCGAGGAGAGATCATGACCTTCCAGGTTCCCGAGCGCGTCAGGCCGATTCGCGCCGCCGTCCAGCAGTTCATCGAGGAGAAGATCTACCCGGTCGAGCACGTCCTCGAGGAGCGCGGCACGGCCGAGGGCGCGGAGGTGATGGCCGATCTCATGGGGCAGGCCAAGGCGGCGGGCCTCTGGGCGCTCGGCCACCCCAAGGATATCGGCGGCCAGGGGCTGCCCTTCCTCGACTACGTCTACGTCAACGAGGTCGTCGGCCGCTCGACCCCGGCGATGGTCGCCCTCGGCACCCACTCGCTGCAGGACTCGATCATGCTGAAGGAGTTCGCCTCGGACGAGTGGCGCGACCGCTACCTGAAGCCGTTGGTGGACGGCGAGGCCTTCCCCAGCTTCGGCATGACCGAGCCGGACGTCGGCAGCTCGGACCCGACCCAGCTCCAGACCTCCGCCGTCCTCGAGAACGGGGAGTGGGTGATCAACGGCCGCAAGTGGTTCACCTCCGGAGCGGACGTCGCCGCCTACACCACCGTCATGTGTCGCACCGAGCCGGACGCCCCGGACCACGACGCCTTCAGCATGATCATCGTTCCCACCGACACGCCTGGCTACGAGATCGTGCGGGAGCCCCGGGTGATGGGCCGCCACGGTGGGCACTGCGAGATCTCCCTGCGCGACGTACGCGTGCCGGAATCGAACCTGCTCGGCCCCCGCGGCGCCGGCTTCCGGATCGCCCAGCGCCGCCTCGGCCCCGGGCGCATCTTCCACTGCATGCGCTGGCTCGGGCAGGCCCAGCGGGCCTTCGACCTGATGTGCGAGCGGGCCAACTCGCGAGTCGTGTTCGGCAAGCCCCTCGGCGGCCACCAGCAGATCCAGAAGTTCATCTTCGACAGCCTGTGCGAGATCCAGGGGAGCCGCATGCTCACCCTGGCCGCCGCCCACAAGATCGACCAGGGCGACGAGGCCCGGGTCGAGATCGGCATGATCAAGGTCGTGGGCGCGTCGATGCTCCACAACGTCATCGACCGCGCCATCCAGGTGCACGGTGCCAAGGGCGTCACCGACGACACGCCCCTCGAGCGCATGTACCGGGAGGCCCGCTTCGCGCGGATCTACGACGGGCCGGACGAAGTCCACGTGATGACCACGTCGCGGCGGGTGCTGAAGGCCTACGCGATCGGCGACGGCTGGGACTTCGGACTGCGCTGACGCGCGCGCCCCCGGAACGCTATTCCGCGTAGCCCAGGCTGCGAAGCCGCTCGGCGTCGTCCTCGGAAACCGCATCTGCGCCTACGTCCGCGCGGGGCGAGTCGACGATCCATCGCTCCAGCTTCTCTACGCGCTTCGCCTCGTGCGGAGCCAGGTTGGCGAGTTCGTTCGGATCCCGATCCAGATCGTAGAGCTCCGTCGAGCCCCCGACCCAATGGTGGCCCATCCACCCGGGCTCCCGGCGGATCAGCTTGAACCGGCGGTCGGCAACGGACACCGCGGCCTGCTCGCCGGGCTCCGGGTCGAGGCGCATGATCACGGGGCCGGCGGGCTGCATCCCGTCGCCGCGGAGCGAGCCGGCCCAGCTTCGCCCGTCGAGGCCCGGCGGAGGCGCAAGACCGACCAGCTCGAGCACGGTGGGAGCGATGTCGACGAGAGCCGCGGGCGCCTCGATCGTCGAGCCCTCCGGGAGACGCACGCCGCGTCCGGCGACGACGAGCGGGACCCGTTGCGTCGCCTCGTAGAGGTCGCGCTCCCAGTAGAGGCCGTGCTCGCCCATGCTCTCGCCGTGGTCCGAGGTGACGACCGCAAGGAGACCCGCGGAACCGGCCGCATGCTCGGCGCGTTCGAGGAGCTCACCCAGCGCCCAGTCGGCGATCGCGATGTCGTCGTCGTACCACGCCCGCATCTGCTCGAGCGCTTCGGCATCGCGAACGACCTGCGCGCGTGAATCGGGCCCCATCTGATACCACTGGCTCGCTCCCGTGGGCTCGTCATAGGGAAGATGGGGGTCGAAGTAGTGGACCCACGCGAAGAAGGGCGACTCTGCCCCATCCTCGAGCCAGGCGAACGCGTCCGCGTTGACGTTCCCGGCTGGACGTGCCGGCGGGTCCGGATCGATCCCGAGCCAGGGCGCGATCCAATCCACGAGAAGGGCGAGGGGCGCCGTCACGACATGCCGTCGAAGCCAGGGCAGGGGGCCGAAGACGTCGCCGCGCACGTCGAAGCGGGAGGGAAGTCCGGATGCCCGGTCCGTCGTGGTCCACCCGCCGACGAAGGCCGCGGTCCGGTACCCGGCCGCTCGCAGGGGCTCGACGAGCGTCGGGACCGATTCGTGGAGTCGCCGTCCGTTCCGGACGACACTGTGCCGCCCGGGCAGGAGGCCCGTCATCAGGGAGATGTGGGCGGGCCCGGTGAATCGCGAGGGCGTGCGAACGGTCTCGAAGCGGACGCCGCGGGCCGCGAGCGCATCGAGGTTGTCGGTTCGCCCTCGCGGGTAGCCGTAGCTCCCGACGTGGTCTGCCCGGAGGGTGTCGATCGTGACGAGCAAGATGCTCGGTCGGGAGCCTCCCCCTCCGGGCACCGGCGCGGGCGTGGCGAGCTGTGCGTCGACGGCGGCGAACGAGGAAGCGATCAGACCGACGAGGAGGATGGCTGTGAGGAATCGAGGGGCCAAAAACAAACACCGTTCGCGCGAGAGGCTATCGCGGGCGCCCTTGGGCATCAAGCGAGTGGACTTCCACTCACTGCAACCAGAGAGGGAGGTGAATACAACGCGAATCGCGAACGGTGCGTGCCGTGCGCGTCTACCCGCGGATGCAGAAGTCCGCGACGCTGCGCGTCTACCCGCGGATGCAGAAGTCCGCGACGCTGCGCGCAGCCTCCCGCGAGATCTCGGGACACGCGATCGGGAAGATCTCGGTTCCGTGGATGGTCCCCATGGCCTGGCGGCAGCGTGCCGGCACGCCCGCCCGCAGCAGGAGCCGGTAGAATGCGATGCCCTCGTCGCGCAACGGGTCGCACTCGTTCACGCTGATCACGGTCGGCGGCAGGCCGCGCACGTCGTCCTCGGTCGCGAAGCCGGGCCACGCGAGGGGGTTCTTGCGTTCGAACTCCTCGATGCCGTAGGCCATCGCGCCGCGGTTGTCGTGCAGGTTCAGCAGGATGCCGTTGTTCAGGGTCGAAGAAGGGTACTCGTCCCGCGGCCAGCTCCCGGCGATGTAGGGGCAGAAGGCGTAGAGCCCCCGGATCAGGTCGAGGCGATCCTCCCGCTTGAGACGCAGGCCCGTCGCCAGGGTGAGGTTCCCGCCGCCGCTCTCGCCGGCGACGATGATGCGGCCTGCATCGATGCCGAGATCGTCCGCGTTCGCGGAGACCCACTTCAGGCCGGCGACGCAGTCGTCGAGGCCGGCGGGATAGGGCAGGACCTCGGGCGCCGAGGAAGGTGTCAGCGCGTTGCGGAAGTCGACCATCGCCACCGCCACGCCGTGGGCCGCGATGATCTTGCCCCAGGCCCGGTAGTTGCCGTCGAAGCAGGAGAGGGTCTGCATCCCGCCGCCGTGGATGTAGTACACGCACGGCAGGGACCCGGAGGTGTCGGGACGGATCAGCTGGATCTTGACCGAGTTGCCGTCAGGCTCCGACGCGAACTCCAGAGTCTTGATCGAGAGGCCGGCCGAGGGCGCGATCTCCTCGTTGTCGCACATCTCCATGAACCCGCGAAACCGCTCCGCCTGGGCCTTGGCTTCGGGGGTGTTCACGGCGGCCAGCAGCTCCTCCCGGCTGGCCACGTCGGAGGCCGGCATCTCGGGAAGGGCCGCGAACACCGCCTTCAGGCGAGAGTCGATTCTCGGGTCGTCGGCGATCTTCGAGCTCATGGCTCCTCCTCGGCCGCTAGGCCTCGCGATACTCGTGCAGGCCCGCCTCCGTGCGGTGCCGCTTGAACGTCTTGAAGTCTCCCGGGAACAGGAAAGGGGTGTGGCCGGAAGACGTTCGGTAGTAGCTGGTGCAGTCGGGAGATCCCCAGGAGAACTTCTCGCGTTCGGAAGCGATCCAGTCGTTGTACGCCCGGTGGAGCTCCTCGCGAACCGCGATCGCCTTGAGTCCGGCGGCTTCCTTCTGGGCCAGCAGCTCCACGATCGCCGCGAGGTTGCTCTCGGCGGCGGCAAAGAAGGAGGCGGAGAGCAGCACGCCGTTGGGTCCGACCCCGAGGAAGTAGTTCGGAAAGCCCGGGACGGCGATGCCCTTGAAGGCTTCGGGCGCCTGCTTCATCTGCTCGGCCAGGGAGCGGCCCTGCTCCCCGCGCACGTCGATGCGCTCGAAGTCCTGCACCCGATAACCGGTGCAGTAGACGATGACGTCGGCGTCGACCGTGCGGCCGTCCTCCGCCACCAGGCCCGTCTCGGTGACGGCCTTCGCCGCGCAGGGCACCAGGGTGACGTCGTCGCGCAGGAGGGCCGGGTAGAAATCGTCCGAGACGAGGGGCCGCTGGCAGCCGAAGTGCTGGGTTGGCATCAACGCCTGGCGCAGCTCCTCGTCGGGCACGGAGGCGGCCAGGTGCTTCCGTCCCATCTCCTCGACGGTGCTCATCGTCTTGTGCCCGAGCTGGGACGCGCCGTGGCTCAGGTTCAGCACCAGGTCGAGAAACGCGCGGTAACCGCGCATGGCGAGGGGAAGGTGGCGGAACAAGCTGCGGGTCAGCGGCTTGAACTTCTTGCAGCCGCGGGGAAGGATCCAGTTGGGCGAGCGCTGGAACACGTGGAGGTGGCCCGCCTGCTTCGCGATCTCCGGAACGATCTGGACGGCAGCCGCGGCCGAACCCACCACGGCGATGCGCTTGCCCTCGAGCGACACCTCGTGGTTCCAGTTCGTGCTGTGCCAGGAATCGCCGCGGAAGCGCTCGATGCCGTCGATCTCCGGCAAGATGGGCGTGTGCTGGTTCCCCATGGCGTTGATCACAAAGTCGAAGGTCGCGGTCTCGCCGCCTTCCGCCTCGAGGATCCATTCGCCGGCGCCCTGGTAGCGGGCGGCGGCGATCTTCGTGTTCAGCCGGAGATGGGGCTCGAGGCCGAACTCCCGGGCGCAGCGTTGGAGGTAGGCCTCGATCTCCGCCTGTCCGACGTAGCTGGCCGACCAGTCCGGGTTGCCCGCGCCAGTGAAGGTGTAGGCGTGCGCCTTCACGTCGCAGGCGAGGCCGGGGTAGGAGTGGATGTGCCAGGTTCCCCCGACCGCGCCTTCCTTCTCGAAGATCGTGAAGTCGCGAAAGCCCCGGCGGAGCAGCTCACGCCCGGCGATCAGGCCGACGGGTCCCGCTCCGATGACGGCGATTCGTGCACCCATGGCCCGAGGGGGTAGCCCACCCGCGCGTCAGCTGCCGCGGCGGGCCTCGATCGCCGCCGCCAGCCCCTCGACCTCTTCGCGGCTGGCGCTCTCGAAGGGGACCGACTTCCCTTCGCTGGCGGTGAGCTGGAGCTGGAAGGTCGGCTTCTTCCACGCCCACCAGCCGACCGCCGCCGCGATCGTGGCCAGGCCGGCGGGAACGCCGATCCACCCGAGCTCGCCCATCGCAGCCGCCAGCATGACGAGCCCCGCGACGATCATCAGGATGGGGCCGTTGGCGGGGGGCGCGACCCGGACCACCTCCACCCGCTCGAGGCCCGAGATGTCGAGCTCGCGACCGAGCTTCGCTTCGAGAGGGGTCGTGCCGCTATTCATCGCTGCCTCGAGCGGTTGGCTCCACGATCAGGCTCTCGATTGCCGTCGTGAGCCCGATCGGTGAGAACGGTTTGGGAAGGAAATGGGTTCGGGCGAGCCCGGGCTCGCTGAGGCCGATCTCCCGGTCGCTGTAGCCGGACACGAAGAGCACGGGGAGATCGGGGCGATCGCGCCGCAGGTGGTCGGCCAGCTCGGGACCACGCATCTCGGGCATGACGACGTCGGAGACGAGCAGGTCGAGCTCCGCGGAGGCACCGTTGACCACGTCCAGGGCCGCGGGCCCATTCGCCGCCTCCAGGACGTCGAAGCCCGCGCGACGCAGCGTCTTGCACATCAGCGCCCGAACGCTCGACTCGTCCTCCACGAGCAGGACGCGGAGATCGCGCGCGACCGTCGGGCCGGCGTCCGTCCTCGGAGATGCGGCGGCGGCCGCCTCCCGGGCCTGCGCTCGCGGAAAGAAGAGCGCCACCCGGGTCCCCTGCCCCGGAGCGCTGTGCAAGCGGATGCCGCCGTGGCTCTGCTCGACGATGCCGTAGACCGAGGCCAGCCCGAGGCCGGTGCCCTCGCCCACCTCCTTCGTGGTGAAGAAGGGCTCGAAGGCACGGTCCCGCGTCTCGGGCTCCATGCCGGCTCCGGAATCCTCCACCACGAGCTGGGCGTACTCTCCGGGGGGCACGCCGATGGCCGCCGATTCCTCCCGGCCGAGGTAGGTGCGCAGGGTCTCGATTCGCAGCAGACCGCCCTGGGCCATGGCATCCCGGGCGTTCGTGGTGAGGTTGACGAGGACCCGCTGCATCTGGATCGGGTCGATCTCGACCTGCCAGGGCGCCGAGTCGAGGCGAAGCTCCAGCCGCACCTCTTCGCGGACCAGGCTCTGCAGCATCCCCCGAAGGTCCGTCACCAGGGTGTCGAGGGTCGTCCGGCGCGGCTGCAGGAGCTGCTTGCGACCGAAGGCCAGCAGCTGTCCCGTCAGCGCCGCGGCCCGGCGCGCGGCCCGGCGGATCTCCTCGGCGGCGCCGCTGTCCTGGAGCTCCTCGGCGTAGCCGGTGATCACGGTGAGCAGGTTGTTGAAGTCGTGAGCCACGCCCCCGGCGAGCACGCCCAGGCTCTCGAGCTTCTGGGCCTCGGCCAGGTGCTCCCGTGCCGCGCGCTCCTGCGTGATGTCGCGCCCGGCGAAGATCCAGCGCTCTTCGCCCTCGGGCGTCTGGTAGCGGCTGGCCACGACCTCCTGCCAGACGCTGTGGCCGTGGCGGTGGCGATTTTCCACCTCGACCCGCTGGCCGGGCCGGAGGCTCTCCTCCACCGGGGGGGGCCTCGTGGGCGGGTTGGCCAGGAGAAAGCTCGGCTCACGTCCGACGATCTCTTCCGGCTTGAATCCCAGCACCTCCTCGAGACGAGGATTCGCGTACAGGACCACGCCGTGCTCATCGGTCTCCGTCAGGGTCTGGAACGATTCGTCGCTGATCGCCAGGAAACGCGCCTGCTCGCCCTCGAGGCGGCGCGCCATCTCCTCGGCGAGGTGGCGCGCCTCGTCGGCTTCGTCGAGGGCCCGGGCCCGCAGCCTCTCACCCAGGGCCATTCCGCCGAAGACGACCACGGTGAACGCCGTCGTTGCCCACGCCACCACCATGGGCGAACGCGCCTCGTCCAGGAACCGCTCGCCCTGGAGCATGGCCAGGGACCAGGCCGACAGGACCACGACGCAGGTCCAGAGCCATCCAGCCCGGGTGCCGACCACCAGCATGGCAGCCACGGGCACCAGGAAGAGGAACGCGATCGAGAGCGTCTCGTCCCAGACGAACCCGGCATGCCCGCCCAGATCGATGAAGACCCCGAGCGGGATCCAGTGACCAGCGGCCCGAACCGAGTGGGTGAGCCACAGGGTCGGAAGGGGAAGCGCCCAGAGCACCGTGGCGATCCAAGAGAGCTTCGGGCTGAGCCCCGGCTCACCTTGCCCGGCGACCAGCGCACCGATCGACCCGGCCAGGACGCACAGCAAGGAGATCCCCATCAGGGCCCGAACCCGAGTCCGCTCCACGGGCCGGCTGGCCGCGAGCACTTCGGCGGGAACCAGGCGATCGAGCAGGTGATGGGTGAGAAAGTCCGGGCGAGGCTGCACGCTTTCCCCCGAGAGCCAGGGGCCAGGATACATGCTGCGCCCAAACTCGCAGTGCCTACAATCTCGGCTCCCCCGACGGAGGCACCCGAGCCAAGATGTCCGACGAGCAGACCCGGGATCCGGGTTCCCTCCCGCCCCACAAGACCCTCACCAGCTACTACGACTCGGATCCGGAGCGAAGCGCCTACGTCCACGATCTCTTCAAGCGCACCGCTCCCCACTACAACACGATCGAGCGCATCTTCGGCAACGGCGGGCTCGCCTACCGACGCTACTCGCTCCGCTTCAACGGGCTCCGGGCGGGCATGAAGGTGCTGGACGTGGCGATCGGCACCGCCGCCGTCTCACGCGGCGCCGTGAAGGAGGTCGGTCCGACCGGCCAGGTCTTCGGCGTCGACCCCAACGAGGGCATGCTCGCCGAAGCGCGCAAGAACTTCTCGGGCCCGCTCACCCGCGGCGTCGCCCAGGCCCTGCCCTTCAAGAGCGACACCTTCGACTTCGTGACGATGGGCATCGCTCTCCGTCACGTCTCGGACCTGAAGGCGACCTTCTCCGAGTACTACCGGGTGCTCAAGCCCGGAGGCCGCGTGTGGCTGCTCGAGGGCCACGTCGCGAAGAGCCGGATCGGCCACGCCCTCACCCGCTTCGTCTGGAAGACGGTGGTCCCGGGCCTCACCCTGCTCTTCACCCGCGATCGCGACGCCAAGCTGCTGATGGACTACTACTGGGACACCGTCGAGCAGTGCGTCCCCGAAGAGCAGATCGTGGAGGCCATGCGGAGCGCGGGGTTCGAGCACGCCCGCGTCCGGGTGACGATGCCCGGGGCATTCTGCGAGTACAAGGGGCAGAAGCCGGAGTAGGCACGGGGCCGGTGCAGCGACGGGGAGCCTTCGCTAGTCCTCCGCCTCCCGCCCGCGAAACCCAAGCTCGCCGAGCTTCCGGGCGATATCCTGCCCGGCGGTTCCGACCTGCACCTCCTTGTCGATCGCGCGGATCACGCCTTCGCGATCGATGTAGAAGGTCCAGCGGCGGGCGAAGAGGCCGCCGAAGCCGCGCACGCCGTAGGCCTTCGCCGCGTCACCGCTGGTGTCGGAGAGGAGGGTCTGGGTGGTGTCGAGGCTCTCGGCGAACTCCCGGTTCTTCTCGGGATCGTCGAGGCTCACCATGAACACGGCGGCTTCGTAGGCGGCGAGGTCGGAGGCGCTGTCCCGCAGCGCCTGGAGCTCCTGGGTTCAGCCGGGAGTGAAGGCCTTCGGGAACCAGGCGAGCACGAGCTCCCGCTGGCCCACGAAGTCCCCGAGCGCGTAGGTCTTGCCGTCCGAGCCTGCCAGGCGGAACGGCGGCGCGGGGTCGCCCGGGGAGAGATCCGCAGCGGCTGCAGCGGCGACGCCGAGAACGAGCAGGGCGACCACGAGCAAGGGGAAGGCGAGTCGCATCACCTACCGAGCATAGCCGGGCCTCAGAGGTCGACGACCATGAGCTGCACGTGATGGCGGCGGCCCTCCGGCGAGCGCAGGCCCGGCGTCGGAACCGGGGGCCCGTGGCGGCGGAAGCCGACGCGCTCGAAGAAGCCGATGGCCGGGTGGTTCTCGGCGAGCGTTCCGAGGTGGCAGCCCGGCGAGCCGCGCTCGCGAAGCCGGGCGAACCAGGCATCCGTCAGGCGACGGCCGGCGCCGCGGCCGCGCACCGGTGCGAGGAGATCGATGTGGAGATGAGAGGGCCAGCGCGGATCGTCGAGCTCGCCGTCCGGGATGCCCATGCGAAGGGCGTCCACGAAGGACCGCCACAGGAAGCCGGCGGTGCCCGGGCGAAGGAGCAGGCCGTAGCGCAGGGCGCTCTTCAGGATCGCGCGTTCGGGGCTGGGCGCACGGCGGGTGTCGACGCAGCCGATCAGGTACCCCCGCACCTCGCCTTCGTGCTCCACGACCCAGGCCGATTCCGGCTCCTCGTCGGTGTAGTAGCCGGACCAGATGTCGGAGAAGCTGTCACGGTGGCGCCAGTAGAAGCTCGGCGAGGCACCCATGTAGCCGGTCTCGTAGGTGACCCGGCGAAGGCCGGACCGATCGGCGGAGCGATAGGGTCGAACGTCCAGCTCGGTCACAGCGCTCAGCGCAGGGCGGCGAGCGGATCCTGGCGGAGTCGCTCACCCACCTGGAGGAATCGCCGTCGGAGCGGCTCCTCTTCGAACGGCTCCGCCAGGGCCGCGAGGGTCGCAGCCGCGTCCGCGTGGTGCTTCTCAGCCTCCCCGTCGTGGCCCCGGCGTCGGGCCAGCTCGCCGAGCAGCGCGAGGGCGCGCCGGCGGATCGGCGGGTAGCCGATCGCGTCCGTCGAGGCGAGGGCTTCCCGCAGGCTCTCTTCAGCAGCGCCGCGCTCGTCGAGGTGGAGCCAGGCGCGCCCGCGCAGCTCGAGGGCGCGGGCGACGAGCTTGGCCGCGTCGTTGCGGCGCGCACCAGCGAGCTCCTCGTCCAGGAGCGGAAGGGCTCGCTCGGGCTCGCCGCGGGCGATCCACAGCCGCGCCTCCGCGTCCTGAAGATGGAGCGAGTAGCGCCAGCGCATCCACGGATCGTCGCCCCCGGCGAGGTCGGCGCGAACCGGCTCCAGCACGGCGTCGGCTCCAGCGAGATCTTCGAGCGCGATGCGGTTGCCGGCCTTGTTGATCGACGCGTTCCCGTGGATCTCGTTGACCCCCGCCACCAGCTCGAGATCGAGCAGCTCCTGCGCCGTCTCGACGGAGCGGCGATTGAAATCCTCGGCGAGCTCGTCGGCCCCGAGCTCCGCGTGGATCCAGCCCAGGGTGTTCAGCATGCGCGTGCGCTGGTGACGATCCCCGATGCGCTCGGCCAGCTCGTCCGCGTCGCGGATGAGCCGCAGCGCCTCGCCGTACTGCCCCAGACAGCAATGGGCCTTGGCCCGGGACCACTGGCCGGGGATCAGGAGCCCTGGCAGGCGGTGCTTGCGTGCGAGCTCGACGCCCTCGGCCTGCGCCGCCGCCGCCTCCCGGTAGCGCCCGCACCACTCCGCGTACTGACCCTGCAGGTAGCGCAGCACGATCACGACCTCGGGGTGGGTGGGCGCCAGCCGTTCGACCTCCTCGAGCAGCCGATCCTGCTCCGGGAACTCGGCGACGATCGCATGGCGGAACACCTCGAGGGTCTTTGCGAAGGCGAGCCCTTCGCCGAGGCCGTGCTCCCGAGAGAGCCGCGCGCACGCCGCCACCGCCTCGTCCATCTGGGGATAGTGATGGCCCCAGGCGAAGCCGTGGGCCGCACGGCCCAGGTTCAGCACGACGTCGGTGGGATCGTCCGCCAGCTCGGCAGCGCGAAGAAAGGCGTCGCCGGAGGCCTGGAACTCGCTCATGGCACTGGTGCACATGCCCAGCAGCTCTTCCAGCTCGCGGAGGGTCGCAGCGGACACCGCCTCGCCCAGCCGTTCGGCGATGGCGAGGGCGCGCCGCGCGTACTCGCGCGCGGACTGGTTCGCAAAGGCCTCGGCGGCCCGCTCGGCCGCGCGCATGTCGTAGAAGAAGGCCTTGTCCCACTCCTCGGCGGCGGTGAAGTGGTGAGCGAGATGGTCGAAGTGCTCGGCCAGGCGATCGCGGTAGAGCTCCTCGATCGCCAGGCCGACGAGCCGGTGCAGCTCCTTGCGGCGGCTCTCGAGAACGCTGTCGTAGGCGACGTCGCGGGTGAGCGCGTGCTTGAACATGAAGGCCAGCTCGGGATGCGCGGCCGTCTCGTAGATCAGCTCCAGGGAGCGGAGCTCGTCGATCACCGGCTCGATGTCGCCGCCAACCGCCGCCGCGTGCTCGAGAAGGCGGAGCGCGAACTCCCGACCGATCACGGCGCCGAGCTGAAGGGCGCGCTTGGGCTCGTCGGCCAGACGATCGAGGCGCGCCATCAGCACGTCCTGGATCGAGTCGGGAACCGAGCCGCCGTCGAGCTTGCGGGCCACCTCCACCCGGCCGGCAACGGGGCGCAGGGTGCCGTCCTCGACCAGGGACTGGATCACCTCCTCGACGAAGAAGGGGTTGCCCTCCGCCCGGGCGGCGATGAGATCGCGGAGCTCTCCGGGCACGCTGTGGGCGGCGAGGACCTGCTCGGCCATGCGACCCATCTCCGCCGGGCTCAGGGGCTGGAGCGAGAGGCGAAGGTAGAAGCTGCGATCGCCGAAGGGGTGGCGGTAGCCGGGCCGGTGGGTCAGCACGAGGAGGATGCGACTCGCCGGGACGCTGTCGATCACGAAGGCGAGGAACTCCTCCGAGGCCTTGTCGATCCAGTGGATGTCCTCGATCACGAACACGAAGGGCGCATCCCGGGCCGCGCGCTGGAGCTGGGCGCGAAGCGCATCGAAGGTGCGACTGCGCCGGGTGGCAGCGTCCATGGCGTCGACTTCCTCGTCGCCGCTCGGCAACGAGAGCAGGGTCTTCAGGTAGGGGAGCGTCCATGCGAGCTCGCCGCCGGCCTCGCTCTCGACGCGGTCCATCCGTTCGAGGGCCACGGCGTCGTCGTCACCGGAATCGATGCCGAACGCCTGGCGCAGAGCGTCGATGATGGGGTGGAACGGAAAGTCGCGGGCGTAGGTCATGCAGCGACCTTCCGCCCATCGATGGGGTCGCCCGGCCAGGCTCCGCTGGAACTCGTACCGCAGGCGCGATTTCCCGATGCCCGCCTCGCCGACCAGGAAGGCCACCTGGCCGACGCCGGAAGCCGCGGAATCGAAGGCCCGCTGCAGGGCCGCGAGCTCCAGCTCCCGGCCGACCAGCGGCGTCAGGCCTCGTTCGGCCTGGGCCTCGACGCGCCCGGGCACGCTTCGCTCCCGCTGGGCCACGAAGGCGCGCACCGGCTCGGCCTTTCCCTTCAGGTCGAAGCTCCCGCGATCCTCCAGGTCGAAGAAGCCCTCCACCGAGCTTCGGGTCGCCTCGGAGACCAACACGGCACCGGGCGGCGCGGCCGCCTGCAGCCTTGACGCCAGGTTGGTCGTGTCGCCGACGGCGGTGTAGTCCATGCGCAGGTCGTCGCCGATGCGACCGACCACCACCGGGCCGGAGTGGATGCCGACCCGCATGTGCAGGGGCGCGCCGTAGCGCCGGGCAACCTCCTCGGAGAGGGGCCCGAGGGAGCGCTGAACGGCCAGCGCGGCGGCGACGGCTCGCCGGGGTGCATCTTCCAGGGCGAGGGGCGCGCCGAACAGAGCCATTACGCCGTCGCCGAGGAACTGGTTCACCGTTCCCTCGAAGCGGTGCACCTGATCGAGGATCAACGCGAAGCAGCGATCCATGATCTCGTGCATCGCTTCGGCACCGATGCGCTCGGCGAGGGCGGTGGAATCCGCGAGGTCGCAGAAGAGGACGGTGACGTTCTTGCGCTCGCCTTCCATCGCCGCGCGGCTCTGCAGGATCCGCTCGGCGAGGTGGGCCGGTGTGTAGGCGCTGGGGGCGTCGGGCGACTGCGACGCCTCGCCGGCCGGCGCCGACGCCTCGCTGGCCGGCGTCAGCCGCTCACCACAGGCGTTGCAGAAGGAGGACGCGGGCGGGTTGCCATGGCCGCAGCTCGCGCAGGCAGCGGACAGGGGCGCACCGCACCCGTTGCAGAAACGGGCGCCGGTCGGGTTCTCCCGTTCGCAGGCCGAGCAATCCACCGCGGGCTCCAGCGCACGAGGCGCTCCGCGATCCTAGCGCCGCGGAGTCCCGCGGCTCAGGAAGCGCAGGCGACGCACACGGGCGTATGAGGGATGGCGTCGAGGCGGCGTGCGTCGATGGCTTCGCCGCAGCTCACGCAGGTGCCGAAACGGCCGTCCTCGATCCGGGCCAGGGCGGCGTCGATCGCGTCGAGCTCCTCCCGCCCGGAGGCATCCAGGCCCTCCAGCACCTCGTCGTTCTCGGCCTCCGTGGCCCGCTCTTCCGAATCCGGATGCTGGGGGCGGCGGAGATCCGTCTCGATGCGACCGACCCGACGGGCGAGCACCCGGCGGCGCGCCTCCAGATTGTCTCGATGGGCTTCGACGGACGTCATGGCTGCGCTCCCGGCTGCGCCTCCCCGGGGGAGGACTCTACGGAGAATACGCAACTCGGGGATCGGGCCCAGGCCGGTCGGGGCCCGCCTCAGGGCCGGCGGCGCCGGGCTCCCGCCTCCCGGCGGCGCTGCTCCAGGTAGGCGGCGACGGTCGCCCGCACGTCGACCTGGTCCACTTCCAGCTCGAAGACCACAGCGGACGGCGGAAAGCCCATCCGGTATTCGGCGCCGTCGCGGGTGCGGTCGAGCAGGCCGTGGTCGACGAGCAGACGGCGCAGGGTGACGTGGTCCGTCGAGATCGCCGGTGCCACCTCCCGGCCCCAGGCGCGCAGGAGCACACCGATCTCCCGCTCGCTGTATCTTCGGCGGCTGTCCATCAGCAACAGGATGCTCTTCATGAGGATCTGCCGGTCGCGACGCCGCCGCGGAAAGCGGCGGGGGCCTCTGTGGACGCCGAGGCGGCAGAGGCGGTCCAGGAACTCGTCGAGGCTGATCATGCGTTCGGGGGCCCGGCTGGATAGTTGAGGGTGATTCGCCCGTAGCGCGCAGGGGGTCCGATGCGCTACCACACCCCCCGTTTGGGGGAGGTTCCTAGTATGGCGGTTCGAAGAGACTGGCCGGCCATCATCAATCGCCTGAATCGCAGCAGGACGGGCGTGATGCGGATCAAGATGGGTTCCCCCGGGAGCGCCCAGGTGACCCGCGTCCGCCTGCTGGCCGAGTGGAAGAACCTCGAGGCGACGACTGTCGGATCGGTCCTCGAGCTCCGGCTCCGCTCGTAGCCCTGCGACAGGGCGCTCGGATCGACGCCTCCGGCTAGGCTCCCTTTCGTGATGCGCTCGGGGGGAGGCGCGAAGCCGGCGGAAGGAGTCCGGAGGCCGCTGAACGCGCGGGCGGGCTGCTGGATCCTGCTGCTCGTGTCCCTCCTCGGCGCCTGCGGCGAGCTCCAGCGACCGGTCGCTCGCACGGTCGAGCTCCGGCTGCGCGAGGTGTACGACGCCGGCGCCTGGCTGCGCCGCGTCCCGGCGCAGCTCGCCCTCTCGCTCTACGCGCGCACCAAGCTCGAGAGCTTCGTGGACGAGCTGGAGCTCCCGCCGGAGGTCCGCGCCCGGGTGCGTGCGCGGATGCGAGCCGAGGACTTCCTCGACGAGCTCGTTCCCTTCCTCCTCTTCCTGCGGGACATGTACACGCCGCCCGAGGGCGCGAGCGCGGAGACCTTCGACGACCACCTGCGCCGCGCCTTCCGCCCCGGCGACGGCGTGCCCGGCATGGAGCACTCGATGTTCCGCTGGGAAGAAGTGGAGACGGCGACGGAAGGCAGTCCGGCGCTCCCGGGCCTCGACCCGGACCTGGTGCGTCACCTCGTCACCTTCTACGACGTCCTCTACCTGAAGGCTGCCGTCGACGCGACGAACATGGGCGACCGCCTCGCTTGCGAGAGCCGCACCGCCCTCGAGGGGCTTCAGGAGGCGACGCGCGCCGCCAAGCCCGCGGTGCGTGGGCTGTTGCGTGCCCTGCGCAGTCAGCTCGCGGCCCAGGCCGACGTGGGTGCCGCCGTCGACGGCGTGCTTCGCGACGACGGGCGGCTCGAGGCCGCCACCGCCGCGTTGATCCGTTTCGTCGACCAGACCGTATGCCGCAACTACCGCTTCTTCGCGGCCCGGGCCTTCCGGATGCAGCAGCTCGAGACGTGGATGCTAGGCGAGCTGGCCGAGCCCGACGGGGGCGAGCTGTGGGCCTTCCTCGAGCACGCCAATCGGCAGCGGCGCTACGGTGCCGTGATCGTCGTGGACGGCCTGCAGGGCGCGCTGCTCGACGCCCTGGCCCGGGGCGAGGCAGCCGCTCCCTTCCTGCGCGTCGTCGCCGCCGAGCAGGCGGCGGCCGGCGGCCCCGCGCCTTCCGCCCGGTCCCTGCGCGCCCCGGAGGCCCAGCAGACCCGCTTCGTGGAGCACATGGCCGAGCGGGGATTCCAGCACCCGGCCTACCTGCCCTTCTTCCGTCGGCTTCGCGCCATGCAGCGGAGTCTCTGGATCCCGATCGGCATCTCGACCACGCCGACGATCAGCGTGCGCAACATCCCGCTCGCCTTGGCGGGCGCGCCCGTGGCCGGCCAGGGCGCCACTGGCCTTCCGAACTTCCATTTCGTGGACCGCACCTTCACCCGCAAGGGCGAGCAGCGCGGCCGCCCCTACTACTTCTACGGGAGCGACGCTGTGGAGCTGGTCTCCATGGCGCGAGCGTCGGGGATGCGCACCCTCTTCGAGCGCCTCCCCCAGCTCGGCGGCCTGAGCTGCACCGCCCAGTACGACGAGCACGCCCACTTCGGGATCGACGCGCTCCTCAACCTGGGTCTGGGGGAGAAGCTCCGCGACTTCGGCGACCGGATGTGCGCCGCGGAGCTCGAACGACGCGCTCGCACCGAGCGCGAGCTCCAGGCCCTCCGGAGCGAGCTGCTGGCGAAGCGCGAGCTCCTCCGAGGCGAGCGGCCCTGGTACGCCTTCTGGCAACAGCTGGGGGACGAGCAGGACCGCGCCCTCGCCCGCCGCTCGATCGCGGACGTCGCACGGCTCGAGCAGCGCACCCTGCCGGAGCTGCTCGTCTACTACAACCCCTGGCCGGATCACTTCGCCCACTTCGAGGGCCCCTTCGCCGACGAGATCCTGGCGCCCTCCGGTGAGCTGAACCGTCTCGACTACTGGCTGGGGCGCGTCCACGGCGCCTACGCGGAGGCGGGTGTGCTGCCGCGCACCCTGTTCGGCATGGCCGGCGACCACGGCCTCGCCCCCGTCTTCCACCTGCTGAACCCCGAGGTCGAGGTCTTCGACGCCCTGCGCGACGAGGGCGTCGACTTCCGCGTCCTGAAGATCTCCTCCGACGAGGGAGAGGGGCCCAAGCTCACCAACCCGTTCGATCCGCCGTCGATGAAGGGCGTCGACCTGGTGGTCGCCTCCACCGCGGGCGGCAACTACATGCTCGACCTCTTCGCGGATCAGGCCGACGGCTTCGCGACCCAGCCGCTGGCTTCCCAGCTACGGGTCTTGCGCCCCCTCGCTTCCCGCGACGGCCCGATGGTCGACCTGCTGGAAGAGATCACCCGCCGTCTGGCCGACTCCCTGGACTACCTGGTGGTCCGAGAGAGCCGGTGCTCACCAGCTGGCGGCAGCGTGCTCGTGCTCGCGGAACGCGACGGAGTGCAGGCCCGCGGGCGCATCGAGCGTCGCGAGCGCCGCGTCCACTACGCCTTCGCAGGCGCTGACCTCCTCGACACCGGCGTCCTGTCGCCCTACGAGGCGATCGACGATGCCGGACGCGCCGCGCATGCGGATCTTCGCGCCCGCTGTCTCTCGGCGGCGGTGGATCGGCCGGAGACCTGGTGCGACGAGAGCGAGTGGCGCCGGCTCACGTCCTACACGCCGCGGCCGGACTCGGTCGTCCAGCTCGCCCACCTCTACGACGCGGAACGCGCCGGCACCGTGAACCTCTTTCCCCGAGCCGGCGTCGGCTACAACTCCGGCGTGCCGGGCCGGCACGCCGGCGAGTCGTTTCACGAGAAGAACGCCTTCCTGGCGGTGTGGGGCGAGCCGCTCGCCGACGCCGATGGGAGAGGCGTGCGCAGCGTCGTCAACGGGGCGATGCCGATGGCGGTCTTCCAGCATCTCGCGGGCGAGCGGCCGGTGCGCGGGCGGGACGGCTGGGGCCACGACCCGCTCCCGGCCGACGCCTTCCGCGCCCGGTCGGGCGACGGCGGCCCCTGAAAGGCCCCCGGCACGCCGTGCAGCAGCCGACGCCGGAGCCAGGCGAGCCCTTGGAATCTCGGGCACCATGGGCTTCTCCCGTCCACCCGGAGGCTCCCATGCGCCATCTCGCCCCGCTCCTGATCGCCCTGCTCCTGGCCGGCCCCGCCCTGGCCGGCGGGCCGACGGCGCCGGTCGCTTCCCACCCGGCACCGGAAGGCGTCGGCGAAGCCTTCGTGCCGGGGGTGCGGCTGGTGAGCGAGCTGCCCGGAGGCTACGTGGAGGAGGAGTTCATCCTCAGTGGAGCCGCCAACAACTACACCTACGCCCAGCCGCCGGTTCGCGACGAGCTGGTGGTGCTCCAGCCCGACGTGCCGTGGACGACCCGCCTCATCGTTCGCCGCCCGCCGGACCCCAGGGCCTTCGGGGGGACGGTGGTCATCGAGTGGTGGAACTCGACGGCCCAGTTCGACACGGCGCCGGTGTGGGATCCCTCGGCCGAGTTCTTCGTCCGCGAGAACTGGATCTACGTGGGCGTCACGAACAGCCCCACCTCGATCGACCACCTGACCGGGGGTTGCATGACCTTGGGCGTCCTCCCGCCGACCTGCGGTACGCGCTACGCAGGCCTCTCGATCCCGGAGGCGGGCGTCGCCTTCGAGATGATGAGTCAGATCGCGAACAAGCTGAAGAGTCTCGACGCGGACCGCCCGATCCCCCTGTCCTACGACGTCGAGCGCATCTTCCACACCGGCCAGTCCCAGCAGGGTGGCTCCGTCATCACCTACGCGACCGCGTTCCACTTTCCGGCGAACGACGGCTACTTCGTCCAGGGCGCGACCGGCGCGCGGCCGATCAACTTCCAGCCCAGCTGCACGCGGGATCCCGACAGCAACCCCTCACCTCCGCCCTACCCGGCGTGCACGCCGCGACTCACGGGCCCGGACGCCCTCGTCGCGACGGACCTTCCGGTGCCGCTCGTCCAGGCCCTGGCCGAGACCGACGTGCCGGGGAGCCTTCGCCGCGGCGGGCGCCAGGCCGATACCGAGACCTACCGGTACTACGAGATGACCGGCGTGGCCCACACGACGGTTCACGAGGACGTGGAGCTCCTGCCCCAGGGCTTCCTCGGCCTGCCCCGCCTGACCCTGGAAGACGCCTGCCTGAACCCGCTGAACACCAGCGCCGACGGGCCCGTCTTCGGCAGCTATCTGATGAACGCCATGTGGGCCAACCTGGATTCTCAGGCGCGTTTCGGCATCGATCCGCCCTTCGGCGATCCGCTCCAGATCGACGCGGCCGGAGCCATCGCACGCGACGCGCTGGGCAACGCGCAGGGCGGCGTCCGGCTGCCGGCCATCGAGGTGCCGATCGCCGCCTATACCGGGACCAACATCATCGACCCGAACGTGTTCCCTCCTCTCCAACCCCTGCTCGGGCTGTTCTGCCGCCTCACGGGCTCGGTAGACGCCTTCGATCACGCCACCCTCGCGACCCTCTACCAGAACAACAGCGGCTACGTGCGGCGCGTGCGCGCCGCTGCGACGGCGCTGCGAGTGGAGGGCTTCCTGCTGCGGGCCGCCGTGGACCAGATCGTCGCGGATGCGGAGGCCGCGAACATCATGGGCGAGGACAGCTGCGGCCGAGGCAGCGGCGCGTCCCTGGCGATCCTCCCCCTCGCCTGGTGGCGAAGCCGGCGCGCGCTGCGGAGCCGACGCGCCTGAGCAAGGCCGCCGAGGCGCTGGCGGCGCTGCGCCGGCTCCACGACGAGGTCGACCGGCGTGTCGCGGCCCTGGGCCCGCGACACGGCAGCCGCCTCCAATGCCGGCGCGGCTGCGCGGCCTGCTGTGTCGACGACCTGACCGTCTCCCAGATCGAGGCCCAGCGCATCCGGCGGGCGCACCGGCGACTGCTGGAGGAAGGCGCTCCGCACGGGCGCGGCGCCTGCGCCTTCCTTTCGGAGGGCGGCGCATGCCGCATCTACCCGGACCGCCCCTACGTCTGCCGAACCCAGGGCCTGCCGCTGCGCTGGATGGAGGAGGATGCCTCGGGCCGCATCCGCGAGCAGCGCGACGTCTGCGAGCTGAACCTGCCCGGGCCACCGCTCGCGAGCCTGGAGGAGGAAGCCTGCTGGACCCTCGGTCCGACGGAGCTCGAGCTCGACCGCATCGAGCGCGAGTGGCGGCCGGGCCCCCAGCGGCGCATCCGCCTACGCGACCTCTTCGCGCGGCCTCAGCCCTCGACCTGACCGCCCCGCGCCCGGCACTCGTCCACGCGCATGAACGAGACCGCGCCGTTCAACCGACAGCCGACGATGTTGGTGTTCTTCGGGCCGGAGGTGATGGTCCGGGCCTCCTTCCACCACTCGCTCACGTCGGGAACCTTCTCCTTCCAGGAGGACGACGAGTCGGGCTTCGCGGCCTCGGGCGCCGTGGCCTTCGGCGCCGCCGCCTGGGGCGACGCGGCCGGCCGACCCTCCGAGTTCCCGCCGTAGCGCTCGAGCTCCGCCTGCCCCCACTCGAGCTCGTCCAGCACGAAGCAGCCCGAGAGGCCGGTGGCCAGGAGGGCGAGGACCAGGAGACGGAAGAGAGCCATGTCGGACTCTTCGGCCGGCCGGGGCTGGTGCCTTTGTGACGGAAGGTCCAAGGGCGGGAGAGGTGCTGCGAGGCCGGCGTATACACTGCTGGGTGGGTTCTCCGGGGGATCGTTGCCGATCGATGAACCCCGTTTTCCATATAAATTTCCAGTGATTATGGAGGCTTTTGCGCATCGCCATCCGAACGAGTCTTGACGCAATGTGATTTTGGATGTATTTGTTCGTATACTTTTCATTTCGTTGGAGATCGAATGTCGTCCAAGAGCGTCCCTCTGAGCGTCCGGATCACCCCGGACGATGCGGAGTTCCTGGCCCGGCTTCGCGTCGATCAGGCCGCCACCCCCAGCGAGAAGCTCCGGGCCCTGGTCCGTGAGGAGCGCAGGCGCCGCGAGGGCTATCGCTCCTACGGCCGCGTGCTGCGCCTCACCAGCGAGACCCTCGCGCCCACCCTCGAGCGCATCCGGACCGCCGAGAACACCCATCGCATCCACTCGGAGCTCGTGCACACCGTCGAGGAGTGGCTGCCGGACCTGATGGCCTTCGTGCTCACGTCGATGGCGGAGACGCCCGAGGGCGACGAGCGCCAAGCGCTCCTCGACATGGAAGACGCCCTCGCCGATCGGGTCTTCCGCCTCGTCGAAGCCGTGCTTCGCCTAGCCGTCACCCGACAGGTACGCGGCTACGACCCGGACGTCGTGGCGCGACGCATCGGACCCATCCTGGAGCTGGCGGAGCTGATCCGGCGCGCCAGCGACGATTCCTGAAGACGAACCGCGAGAGGAGAACGAGCATGGCCGAGTCGTTGGCATCACGAGTGGGACGCATCGTGAGCGGAAGTGTGCACGCCCTGGTGAAGGCAATGGAGGACGCGGCGCCGGAAGCCGTGCTCGAGCAGGCTATCCGGGAGGTGGAGGCCGCCACCGATGACGTGCGGGCCGAGCTGGGTCGTGAGCTGGCGAAGAAGCACCTGGCGAGCACGCGCCTCGCCGAAGAGAGCCGACGCCACGAGGACCTCGCCGAGAAGCTCGAGCTCGCCCTGAAGGAGGAACGGGAGGATCTCGCGGAGGCCGCCGCGGCGCGGCAGCTCGACATCGAGGCGCAGATCCCGGTCCTCGAGCGCACGCTCGCCGATTGCGGAGACCGGGAGAAGGAGCTCGAAGGTTTCGTCGCCGCCCTCCAAGCGCGGAAGCGCGACATGGCGGAAGAGCTGCGCGGCTTCATCGAAAGCCGCACGAGCGCGAGCCCCCGCGCAGACGCCGCCAGTGCGAACCCCACCAAGCGGGTCGAGAAGGCCGCGAGCGCGTTCGAGAAGGTCCTCGAGCGAAATGCTGGCGTCGCCGGCGGCCGCGAGGGTCTGGAACATGCGACCAAGCTCCAGGAGCTGGAGGACCTCGCGCGGAAGAATCGGGTCCGGGAGCGCCTCGAGGCTGCCCGCGCCCGAATGGACCAGAGCTGAGGAAGGAAGGAGAAGCATCCGCATGCTCGAGTTCCTGCTGCTGCCGCAGAACTTCCCCTTCAGCGTCGCGCTGGCGGTGATGCTGGGGATCGCGGTGATGGAGGGAGTCGGCACGCTCTTCGGAGCGGGCCTCTCCTCGCTGCTCGACTCCTTGATCCCGGACTTCGACGTGGACGTCGACCTGGATCTCGATGCGGACGCGGACCAGGCGGGCGCCATGGGCCACGGCTTCTTCACCGGCGTGCTCGGCTGGCTGCAGGTGGGTAGGGTTCCGGTTCTCGTCCTGCTGGTGATCTTCCTGACCGGCTTCGGACTGATCGGCCTGGCCGTGCAGGGCTTCGTCCACGGGCTCCTGGGCCTGGCGTTGCCGAGTGTCGTGGCGGCCGTCCCGGCGTTCCTGGGCGCGATGCCGGTGGTCCGCGTCGCCGGGGGGCTCGTGGCTCGGCTCGTCCCGAAGGAAGAGACGGCGGCGGTCTCGCGGGAGAGCTTCGTGGGCCGCGTCGCGACGATCGTGCTGGGAACCGCCGCCACCGGCGCGCCGGCCCAGGCCCGCCTGCGCGATACCCACGGCCGCACCCACTACGTGATGGTCGAGCCGGATATGGATGGCGAGACCTTCTCGGCTGGCGAGTCCGTACTCCTCGTCCGCAGTGCCGGCCCGAGATTCCGCGTGATCGCACCACCTAGCGACACGCTTCTTGCGAACGAAGACGAATGAAACGGATGGAAGGACTCACATGATCGACGGTTTCTCTGTACTTGCCTCGGCCCTCGTCGCGCTGATCGCCCTCGCGACGGTCGGCATGATCGTCGCGCGGCTCTATCGGCGCGCTTCCAAGGAGCTCGCCTACGTGCGAACCGGCTTCGGAGGGCAGCGGGTCATCATGGACGGTGGCGCGCTGGTCTTCCCCGTGTTGCACGAGGTGATCCCGGTCAACATGAACACGATCCGGCTGGAGGTGCGACGCTCCCAGGCCGGCGCACTCATTACCCACGACCGGATGCGCGTCGACGTGGCCGCAGAGTTCTACGTGCGGGTGAAGCCCACGGAAGAGGCCATCGCCGATGCGGCCCAGACCCTGGGCCGGCGCACGCTCGACCCCGAGAACCTCAAGGAGCTGGTGGAGGGCAAGTTCGTGGACGCCCTCCGGGCCGTGGCCGCCGAGATGGCCATGGAGGAGCTCCACGAGCAGCGTGTGGACTTCGTCCAGAAGGTGCAGACCGCCGTCTCCGAGGACCTGCTGAAGAACGGCCTCGAGCTCGAAACCGTCTCCCTCACCTCGCTCGACCAGACCGATCGCGACTACTTCAACCCCAACAACGCCTTCGACGCCCAGGGCCTCACCAAGCTCACGGAGGAGATCGAGGCTCGCCGCAAGCAGCGCAACGACATCGAGCGCGATACCGAGGTAGCGGTCCAGCAGAAGAACCTGGACACGGAGCGCGAGAGCCTGGAGATCAGGAAGCAGGAAGAGTACGCGCGACTCGCCCAGGAGCAGGCGGTCGAGGTCGAGCGGGCACGGCAGTCCGCGGACATCGCGAAGGAGCAAGCCGACCAGCAGCGTGCCGCCGACCAGGCGAAGATCAGCGCCCACCAGCAGGTGGAGCAGGCGCAGATCTCCGCCGACCGCGCGGTCGAGGAGCAGCGCATCGACAAGGAGCGCCAGATCCGAGAGGCGGACATCGAACGTCTGCGCCGGGTCGAGGTGGCGGACGTCGAGAAGCGCAAGAGCATCGAGCTCACGGACCAGGATCGTTCGATCGCGATCGCCGAAAAGAGCCGCGAGCAGTCCGTGGCGGAGGCCGAGGCAGACCGGGCGCGGGCCCTGTCGACGGAGGCCGAGGAGGCCGTGGTCACCGTCCGCGAGAACGCCAAGGCCGAGCGCCAGAAGCTGATCGAGCTGGTCGAGGCCAGGAAGCAGGCCGAGCGCGATGCCATCGCCGTGACCGTGGCCGCCGATGCCGAGAAGGCGGCGGCCGTCGACCAGGCGGAGGCCGTTCGAACCCTCGCCGAGGGACGGGCCAGCGAGCAGCGCATCGCGGCGGACGCCGACGCCGACGCGGAGCGCGCGCGCGCCGAGGCGGCGCGGGTCCGCTACGAGGTGGATGCCCAGGGCCAGACGAACCTGCACCAGGCCGAGAACCTGCTCTCGAGCGAGATCGTCGGAATGCGCATCAAGCTCGCGTTGATCGAGCACCTGGACAAGATCATCGCCGAGAGCGTGAAGCCGATGGAGGCCATCGAAGGCATCAAGATCATCCAGGTAGACGGCTTCGGTGCCGCAGCGGGTGTGAACGGTGGCGGTGGTGGCCTCGCGGCCCAGGCTGCGGGCGGAGGCGAAGGCAACCTCGCCGACCAGGCCGTGAGTGCCGCACTGCGCTACCGGGCGCAGGCGCCGCTGCTCGATTCGCTACTCCAGGAGGTCGGCATCGACGGCGGCAACCTGAACGGCCTCACCGATGCCCTTCGGGAGACCCATGGCGCTGCCGGTGAGGCGGAAGACGGGACGGCGCACTGAGTCGCCGCCGAGCGCACCCTGGAGATCGCCGAAGGCCTAGCCCGTCGCGAACCAGATGTGCCCGGCGGTGTGCCCGCCGTCCACCATGTACTCGGCGCCGTTGCAGAAGGCGGCCTCGTCGGACGCGAGGAAGAGGATCACGTTGGCGATGTCGCGGGGCGCGGCGTGCCGGCCGCCCATGACGCCGTGGTCGAGCCCCTTCACCTCGAGCTTCTCGCCTGCGGCGACCCGCTTGCTGAGGTTCTCGGTGAAGCCCTCCGTGAGCTCCCGGTTGCCGCCGGCGGGGCACACCAGGTTCACGCGGATGCCCTTCTGGCCGAGCTCGAGGGCCGCGCACTTGGTGAAACCGCGAAGGCCGAACTTCGAGGCGCCGTAGGGCGCCACCCAGCCCATTCCCTCCATGGCGTCGATCGAGCCGAGGTTCACGATGGCCCCGGCGCCCTTCGCCTCCATGTCGGGCAGCACGGTCCGGGTTCCGATCATCGGGCCGATCAGGTTCACGTCGAGGATGTTGCGGGCGACCTCCACGTCCAGCTCGGCGATCGGCCGCACGTCGAGGACGGCGGCGTTGTTGACGAGCACGTCCACCGGGCCGAAGCGCTCGTGGACGGCCTCCAGCGCGCGGGCCCAGTCCCCCTCGCGGCGCACGTCCAGGTGCTGGAAGAAGGCCGAGGCGCCGAGCCCGCCGGCGTGGCCTTCCCCTCGCTCGTCGAGGACATCCGCCACGCAGACCTTCGCGCCGTGCTCGGCCAGGAGCCTCGCGGTCTCCGCGCCGGTGCCCCGGGCCGCCCCGGTCACGATCGCCACCTTGCCGTCCATCCGTCCCATGCAGAGGTCCTCCACGCCCCGGTGTAGCCCACCCGCGGGCGCGGTACGATCCTCCCATGTGCCGCAACATCAAGACCCTCTTCAACTTCGAGCCGCCCGCCACGGACGAAGAGGTGCGCGACGCCTCCATCCAGTTCGTCCGCAAGCTCTCGGGCTTCACGAAGCCGTCGAAGGCCAACGAGGAGGCCTTCCTGCTGGCCGTGGACCGCGTCTCAGCCGCGTCCCAGAGCCTGCTCGACTCCCTCGTCACCAACGCCCCGCCGAGGGATCGCGAGATCGAAGCCGCGAAGGCCCGCGCCCGCGCGGCCAAGCGCTTCGGCACCGCCACTCCGGCCTAGGAGGAGCCCGTGGCCCGACTCTCGACCGACAACGGCGTCTTCACCGTGCTCGTCGAGTTCCACACCACCCCAGAGACGCAGGGCGAGGTGCTCGACACGCTGATCGCCGGCGCCGATCTCTTCCCTTCCCAGCCGGGCTTCGTCTCCCAGCACTTCCACCGCAGCCACGACGGCGCCCGGGTGCTCTGCTACGTGCAGTGGCGGTCGGAGGCGGACCACCTCGCCTGCTACCAGAGCCCCGACGTGGCCGCGCGCGGCAAGGCAGTGAACGACCTGGTCGAGTCGGGCAAAGCGACGATGGAGGTCCGGACCTACGACGTGGCCCACGGCACCGAGGCGTAGGGGCCGCCGCCATCAACGGGGCAGCTTGTCGACGGGAAAGGGCGGAGAGGCCATCGGGCGGGCGGCGATCGACATCAGCACGAGACCGTTGTCGTCTCCGGCGATGCGGTTCACGCGGGTGATGTGACAGCTGCCGCAGCGATGCACCAGGCTCCACTCGCCGTCCGGGCGTACCCAGACGGCGATCGGCTCCATGCCGCCGCCGCAGGCGGAGCGGCGGTCTCCGGGATGCTCGTCGAGGTGCGCGCTCCACAGGCACTGGGGGCAGTGGTTGCGGTGGCGCGTACCGGGAGCGTCCAGCGGCACGTCGATGCGGCAGTGCTGGCAACGGAAGCTGTGGGCGCGGCGCTTCGGACGGCGGCCGCGGCGAGGCGAACGTCGGTCGTCCATACGGGCAGGCGACTCCAGGCGGACGGCCCTCCCGAGAGCCTCGGGACGGGACGTGGGTCCCTGCGCCGGACGGGCGACTAGCGGCGGCGCGCGGAGTGGCGAAGGGACGGGGACGGCGTCATGGCCTGGATCGCAAGCATCGAGTCCTCCCTTCGCGGCGTTCCTGCCGGGAGCCCGAGTATGGCCAGGGGCGACCCGGCCCGCAACGTCAGGAGAGCGACGCTCGCAGCCTCTCGAGCACCGCCTCCTCTTCGGCCGAGACCGGATCGCGCAGCCCGAGGAGCCCGCCGGCCGCCTCGGCGACGGCCCGGGTGGCGCCAGTGAGCCGGCGCGCGAAGGCGGCGCGCTCCCCGTCGTCGAGCTGCTCGCCCAGGGCCGCGACGAAGGCGTTCCAGGCCTCGAAGAGCCCGGGCGGCGGCGGATCGTAGGTCCAGATCCGCAGCAGGCGATGGCTCCACGAGTCCTCCCGGATGCCCTTGGCTTCCGCGCCGTGCAGGATGGCGTCCCGCTCCCGGCGGTCCATGCGGCCGTCGGCCCAGGCCACCTCGACCAGGGGCACCAGGGTGAAGGCGGCGAGGGTCTCGGCCCGGATGCCCAGGCCGGTCAGGCGGGCCAGGAGGGCTTCGTCGCCGATGCCGGAGGCCTCGGCAATCTCGCGGCGCGCCCGGGCCTCGTCCCCGGTCATCGAGTCGCGGATCGCGCCGGCCTCACCGGAATAGAAGGCGTCCTGGAGGGAAGCGCCGGTCTTCTCGAGGGAGTCGCTCATGGCGTGTGGGTACCGCAGCCGCGGGCCCCGCGCACCGCGTGGGTCAGCTATCGTCCCCGCGCTTCGAAGGCCAGAAGGAGGGAGCGCGCGATGGCGGTTCGGGCCGAGCGTGTCGAGTTGACGGTGGATGGCGCCAGCATGGGCGGCTACCTGGCGCGGCCGGAAGGCGACGGCCCCTTCCCGGGTGTGATCGTCTGGATGGAGATCTTCGGCATCAACTCCCACATCCGCGACGTGACCGAGCGGGTGGCGGCCGAGGGCTACGTGGCGCTGGCGCCGGACTTCTTCCATCGCTCGCTACCGGGCATCGAGCTGGGCTACGACGACGCCGGCATGGAGCAGGGCATGGAGGGCCTGGGCGCACTCGATGCGGACGAGATGATCGCCGACGCCCGGGCGGCCCTCGCCTTCCTGCGCGACCGCTCGGACGTGACCGGGAAGATCGGCGCCATGGGCTTCTGCATCGGCGGCCACATGACCTATCTCACCGCCTGCGAGACCGACGTGGCCGCGGCGGCCTCCTTCTACGGAGGCGGCATCGCGGCGCCGGCGGGCCCCGGCGGCAAGGATTCCACCGTCTCGCGCAGCGCGAAGATCACCGGACGCATCCTGTGCCTGTTCGGAGGACAGGATGGGATGATCCCCCAGGAGCAGGTCGGCGCCGTCCGTGACGCCCTTCGGGCGGCGGGCACGCGACACGAGGTGGTCGTCTACGATCCGGCCGACCACGGCTTCTTCTGCGACCAGCGCGCGACCTATCATTCGGAATCGGCCGCCGACGCCTGGGAACGGGTCAGGGCACTGTTCGCCGCGGAGCTGGCGGGCTAAGGCCGCGCCGGCGGCCCACCGAGCCGGAAGCCATGAGCATCGGCGACGAAGCGGATGTCCGGGGCCTCCAGGCGATCGGCCGGGTGGTGGCGCGCTGCGTTCGCGAGATGAGCGCGGCCCTCGAGCCGGGCATCACCACGGCGGAGCTGGACGGGATCGGCGCCGCGTTCCTCGCGCGACACGACGCGGAATCCGCGCCGCAGGTCACCTACGACTTCCCGGCCGCCACCTGCATCAGCGTCAACGAGGTCGTGGCCCACGGCATTCCGGGCGAACGGAGGGTGGAGGCCGGCGACCTGGTCCACATCGACGTGTCGGCCCGCAGCCGCGACGGCTACTTCGCGGATACCGGCGCCAGCTTCCCGGTGCCGCCGGCATCGGAGCGGGATCGGCGCCTCTGCGCCACGGCGAAGCTCGCCCTTCGGGAGGGCGTCAAGGCCGCCCGGCCGGGTCGGCGCATTGGACGTATCGGGCGGGCCTTCGAGAAGACGGCGCGGCGCGCGGGCTTCGCGACGATCCGGAACCTCTGCTCCCACGGCGTGGGGCGTGCCTTGCACGAGGAACCCACGGAGATCCTGGGCTACGACGAGCCGGCCGACGACCGGCGCCTGACGGAGGGCCAGGTATTGGCGATCGAGCCCTTCGTCACCGACGGTGGGCCCTTCGTGACCGAGGCGGACGACGGCTGGTCCCTGCTCACGGAGCCGGACCGGCGGGCGGCCCAATTCGAACACACGGTCATCCTGACGCGAACGAAGCCGATCGTCGTGACGCTCCCCGCCTGAAGGGAAACGGACCCAGCCGCGGACGGCGGGGCGTGCGGGTCACGCGTCGTCTGAAGTAGGCTCGCGATGATGGGGGCGCCGAGGAGGAGGCGCCCGTGAGCGAAGTCGCGTGCGTGTTCGGACCGGTCCTCGAAGAGGTGCGGGCCCGCGGGGTCGCGCCGGAGACCTTCATCGAGGGAATCGGGTTCGACGCGGACCACCTCTGTGACCCGCGCCAGCGCATCCCGTGGGAGGCCTTCACGGAGCTGGCGCAGCGCGCCTCGGCCATCCTGGGCCCGGACGGACTCGCGGACGTCGCCGCCCGCTCCGCCGTGCGTTCGGTTCCGAGCCTGGTGCGACGGGTGCTGCACCACTTCGGCGACGCGCGTCCCATCTACCGCATCGGCGCCCGTTGGTGGGGGCCCCGGATCTTCCGCACGACCCGAGCGACCTGCGAGGTGTTGGAGGACGGGCGCGTGCGCGAGGTGATCGAGATCCTCCCCGAGTACCGGGAATCGCCGGAGTTCTTCCGCGGCGTCCAGGCCCTGCTGCGGGTCATGCCGCTGCTGTTCGGCCTGCCCGAAGCGACGGTGGAGCTGCGACAGGACGGACGCCGCGGGGAGTTCCTCATCGCGCCGCCGCCCGGACGTCGTCCGGTGATCCGATCGCGCCGCAAGCGCGGCACCGCGGTGCTGGACGAGAAGCTGCGCGAGCACGCGCGCCGGAGCCGTGCCTCGGCGGCGCGACCAGCCGAGCAGCTGCGGCTGCTCGAAGACCTGGGCCTTCGCCTCGCACAGGTACACGACGTCTGCGGGCTCGTGCGGACGGTGGCGAGCCTGCTCGAGGAGCACCTGGACGTCCACGGCGTGCGGCTCTCCCGCGCGGGCGGGGGCGGCGCCGAGCACGCGACCAGCCTCCTGGCCGAGGCCGGCGACGTGGCGGGCCCGTCGACCTCCCGCCTGCCGCTTCGCACCGGGGGACGCGCCGTCGGTGAGCTGGAGCTGTGGGGCGAGCAGGGCAACGAGGAAGAACGGGTCGCGGCACTCGCGCCCTGGATCGCCCTCGCCCTCGCCAACCTCCCAGCGCCCGGGCTCTCTTCACCCGCCGACCTGGCGGCGCACCTCCACGAGCTGGGCCCGGAGGTTGCCGCACGAGTCGATTCGGAGACCCTGCTCCTCCTCGAAGACGACGAGCTCCTGCGCATGGTGGTGGGCTCGCTCTTCGAAGACGCCGGCTTCCAGGTGCTCGAGCATCGGGCCGATCCGACCGAGGTCCCTGACGACGATGCGGAGGCCGCCCTGCTGGTGGCCGATTGGAGCCGCTCCCTCGACCCGGCTTTCCTGAGCGGGATCGAGCGCCTCCGCCCCCACCTGCGCGGGATCCTCCTGCTGCCCCTGCGCGAGCTCTAGTGTGTCGCGCGCCACAGTGCGCGCCCCCTGAGCGGCCGATGGGTGGGGCTTGCCCTCTCGACGAGGGGGCGAGCTCCCCCCATGTCCGCCTTCTCCGACCTGCTCGACGCCTGCGACGCCGTGGGCGATCTCGCGACCGAGCTCGGCGTCGGGCTGCTGCACGCCGAGGACGACGCCTTCGACGGGCGTCACGTCTCCGTGGGCGGACGGCGGCTCCTCCAGTTCGTCTCCTGCAGCACCCTCGGTCTCGAGCTCGACCCGCGGCTGATCGAGGGCGCGGTCGACGCGGTCCGGCGCTTCGGTACCCAGCTCTCGGTCTCCCGGGCGTTCCTCTCCGCTCCGCCCTACGCCGGGCTCGAGGAGCGCCTGGCCGAGATCACCGGCGGGCCTGCCATCGTCACGCCGAACACCACCCTGGCCACGGCTTCGGCGCTTCCTTCGCTGATCGGCGAGGAGGATGCGGTCCTCCTCGACCATCAAGTCCACGCGACCGTTCACCTCGCGATGCCGCTGCTTCAGCGCATGGGCATTCCAGTGGAGCTGGTGCGCCACGGCCGCCTCGATCGCCTCGAAGAGCGGGTGCGGGCGCTCTCCGAGCGACACCGCCGTGTGTGGTTCGGGATCGACGGCGTCTACAGCATGCACGGCGACCTGGCGCCGATCGAAGCCCTCGCCTGGCTGCTTTCCCGGCATGAGTCGCTGCACCTGTTCATCGACGACGCCCACGGTATGTCGTGGACGGGAACGAACGGGCGCGGTCACGCCCTCGAGCACCTGCCCGAACGCGAGCGCGTCGTCGTGGCGCTCTCCCTCAACAAGAGCTTCGGTGCCGGCGGCGGGGCGCTGGTGCTGCCGGACGAGGCGACCCGTCGTCGCGTTCGCCAGACGGCCGGTCCGCTGCTCTTCACGGGCCCGCTCCAGCCGCCGGTCCTGGGCGCCGCCCTCGCCTCGGCTCGCATCCACCAGTCCGCCGAGATCGCCACGCTCCAGGCCGAGCTGCGCGAGCGGATCCGGCACGCCAACCACCGCGCCCGCGAGCTCGGTCTCCCGCTGCTTCACGATCGCCAGGAGGCTCCGATCCGCTTCGTCGGCCTGGGACCGCGCCTCGCATCGACGGCGATGGCCAGCCACCTGAAGGAGCGCGGCCTGCTCCCGAGCTGCGCACTCTTCCCGGCGGTCCCGGCCCACCAGACGGGTATCCGCTTCACCGTCACCCGCCACCACACGTTGGAGGACATCGATCGCCTGCTGGAGGAGATGGCCGCGGCCCTGCCCCGCGCCCTGGCAGCGGGAGGGGTGAGCCGAGCGGACGTGGACCGGGCCTTCCACCTGGGGGCCGGAACGCCGCCCCCGGCGGAGACCCGGGACCTGCGCTGTGAGCACCACACGGAGATCGACGGTCTGGATACCGAGGAGTGGGACCGGCTGATGGGCGACCGCGGCTGCTTCGACGCCGCCTCGCTGCGCTTCCTGCAGGAGACCTTCTCTTCCCACCAGAAGCCCGAGAACCGTTGGCGCTTCCACTACCTGCGGGTCGCCGACACGGCGAACCGCACACTGGCCGCGACCTTCCTCACCGAAGCGTGGATGAAGGACGACATGTTCGCGGAGCCGCGGGTCTCCCGAGGGATCGAGCGGACGCGAGAGCACCAGCCCTTTTTTCTGACCTCCCGCGTGCTGACGATGGGCTCGCCCCTGACTGAGGGCGACGCCCTCTTTCTCGACCGCGAACGCGGCTGGCGGAGCGCCCTCGAGCTACTCCTCGCTCGGGCGTCCCAGCTGGCGGAAGCGGCCGACGTGGAGCTGGTGGCCCTCCGCGACCTCCCGGCCGACGACCCGGAGCTCGCGCGCGCGCTGCTCGAGGCGGGCTTCACAAGGCTCGCGGCCCCGGAGAGCCTGGAGGTCACACGCACGTGGAGGACCCGCGAGGCGTACCTCGCCGGCCTCAGCAAGCGCGCCCGCCGCTTCCAGCGGCGCGAGGTGGAGCCCCACGACGACGAGTTCCGGGTGGCCGTGCTGCGATCCGGAGACGAGATCTCCTCGGAGGTGTTCTTCCCGCGCCTCTACGAGCTCTACCAGAACGTCTGGAAACGGAACCTCCAGCTCAACACCTTCGCCCTGCCGCCGGACCTGCTCCCGCGCATGCTCGACCACCCGGGCTTCGAGCTGGTGACGCTCACCCACCGGCAGGCGGCGAACCCGGCACTGCCCGACGCCTTCTTCGCCGCGCGCATCGCCGGCGACGCCTACACCCCGCTGCTGGTGGGGCTCGACTACCGGCTCGTGCGCGAGCACGGCGCCTATCGCCAGTGCCTGGCGTGGATGCTCCGACGCGCGGAGCAGCTCGACCTCCGGCAGATCCGGCTCGGCATGGGAGCTGCGCTCGAGAAGCGCCGCTTCGGTGCGCAGCCCGTGCAGCGGAGCGTCTGGGTGCAGGCCCGGGACCACTACCACGCGGACGTCCTAGCGGTGCTCTCGGGAGACGTGCGAACGCGAAGCTGAGACGATCGCGCCAGTCCCTACAGCGGACACCCCGCTTCGTTGAGCTCCGCGAAGGCGTCCTTCTGGGGCTCCACGTCCCCGCTGTCGTAGGCAGCCTGGAAGGCTGAGATGACGTCGCTCGTCGTGAGCGGGTAGGAAACACCCGGGTGAGAAGCGCTCAGGAGCGCCGCGACCGTGTGGCGCAACAAGGCGTCGAGGCCGCCGCCCCGAGCCCGGAGAGCCTCCCATAGGCTCAGGCCGCCGACGTCGCGGCCGAACACCGCCGCGAAGTCGTCGCCGGGCGCGAAACCGATCCATGCACCGAAGTGGTGACGCTGCTTCCAGTAGCCGGGCGTACAGCCCTGGCCGCCGGCGGGCGGCTCTTCGACGGTGACCGTCGCGGTCGCCGTGTCCGAGCAGAGCAGCAGCCCGTTGATGGCCGAGCCGTCGGCCGTGGCGACGTTCGTGGTCGTGACGCCAATGGTCGCATTGGCCGTGAGGACCACGGACGGAGCGCCCACCGGGATGGGGCCGGTGTTGCCGATGGGTCCGAGGTGGTCGTCGCCGACGGTGACGTCATCGAGATCGAAGAACGGGTTCACGTTCGAGACGACGTACGTGTAGGTGACGTCGGTCCCGGCCGGAACGACGCAGCTCACGGCCGCCGGAACGCCCGCCGCGGAGCAGGTCTTGCTGATCGACACCTCGCAGAAGTCCTGGGCTCCCTGGGCCCAGAGCGGTGCGGCGAGAAGAGAAGCGACGAGGGCAACAGCGATCGTGAGTGAGGTGCGGAACGGGGTACGCATGGGGGCTCCTTCGGAGATCAATCGGGGTTTCGAGACGATACGGCAGCTTCGAGATCCGCTCGATTCCTCATTTGGGGGGGGCAGGGGCCGCGGCCGTTGCACATCCCCGCGGGAATTGCTTCCCTTCCCCGGCCATGCTGGACCCCCGAAGCCTCGCCGAGCGGCGCGACGAGATCGAGGAGAGCTGCCGGAAGCGCGGCGTCGCCGGAGACGTGGCGGGCGCGGCGGCCCTCTACGAGCAGGTCGCGGCGCGACAGACCGAGCTGAACGAAGCCAACCGCCGCCGAAACGAGCACCAGAAGGCCGGCAAGAAGAAGCTCGACGACGAGGCGCGCGCCGCCCACACCGCCGAGGGCCGAGCCCTCAAGGAGGCGGTGGCCCGCATCGAGACGGAGCTGTCCTCGGGCCGCGCCCGCCTCGAGGAGCTGCTCGGCGCGCTTCCGAACTTCGTCCACCCGGACGTCCCGGAAGGCGGCGAGGAGGACTTCCGCGAGCTGCGCCGCGTGGGCGAGCCAGCCGCCTTCGACTTCGAGGCCCGCGACCACCTGGAGATCGGCGCGCACCTCGACCTGCTCGATTTCGAGGGCGGCGCCCGGGTGGCGGGCAACAAGTTCTACTACCTGAAGAACGGCGCCGTGCTGCTCGAGCTGGCGCTGCAGCGCTACGCGCTGGACGTGCTGCTCGAGGACGGCTTCGTCCCCTACGTCACGCCGGATCTCGCGCGTCCGGAGATCGTGGCCGGCATCGGCTACAACCCGCGCGGCGAGGAGACCCAGATCTACTCCCTGGCCAACGCGGACCTGTGTCTCGTCGGGACCGCGGAGATCACACTCGGCGGTCTCTACGCCGACACCATCCTCGAGGAGGAGGAGCTGCCGCTCAAGCTCGCGGGCATCTCCCACTGTTTCCGCACCGAGGCCGGCGCCGCGGGGCGCGAGAGCAAGGGGCTCTACCGGGTGCACCAGTTCACCAAGGTCGAGATGTTCGCCATCACGCGCCCCGAGGACTCGGAGGCGATGCACGACCACCTGCTGGCCCTGGAGGAGAAGATCTTCGGTGGGCTCGAGCTGCCCTACCGGGTGATCGACATCGCATCCGGCGATCTCGGTGCCCCGGCCTATCGCAAGTTCGACATCGAGGCGTGGATGCCCGGACGGGGGGACGACGGCTCCTACGGCGAGGTATCGAGCACCTCGAACTGCACCGACTACCAGGCGCGGCGGCTCAAGACCCGCTTCCGACGCAAGGGCACGAAGAAGAACGAGCTCGTGCACATGCTGAACGGCACCGCCGTCGCCAACTCGCGGGCGATCCTGGCGCTGCTCGAGAACCACCAGCGCGCCGACGGGACCCTCTCCGTGCCGAAGGCCCTCCAGCCCTACGTCGGCCGGGAGACGATCGGCTCCGGCGCGTGACCCGGGAGAGCGGGAAGGAGGCGGAGCGCCCTCCGCTCATCCTCGGAACCGCCGGGCACATCGACCACGGCAAGACCTCGCTGATCCAGGCCCTGACCGGTGTCGACACCGATCGGCTGCCGGAGGAGAAGGCGCGGGGCATCACCATCGAGCTGGGCTTCGCGCCCCTCGATCTCGACGCGGGGCTGCGCCTCGGCGTGGTGGACGTCCCGGGCCACGAGGGGCTCGTGCGCACCATGGTGGCGGGCGCGGCGGGCATCGACCTGGTGCTGATGGTGGTCGCTGCCGACGAAGGCGTGATGCCCCAGACCCGCGAGCACCTGGCGATCTGCGACCTGCTGGGGCTCCGGCTCGGGGTGGTGGCGCTCACCAAGACCGATCTCGTCGACGAGGAGACCGTGGGCCTCGCCCGGGAGGAGGTGACGGACCTGGTGGGCGAGACCTGCCTGGCCGGCGCCTCCGTGGTGCCAGTCTCCGCGCGCTCCGGCGAGGGCGTGCCCGAGCTGCGCGACGCGCTCCGCACCGCGGCCCGCGCCGCCGTAGCCCGCACGCCCCGCACCGGCCCGCCCCGCCTGTGGGTGGACCGACGTTTCGAGATGCGCGGCTTCGGCAGCGTCGTGACCGGCACCCTCGTCGGTGCGCCGCTGGCGGTGGGCGACCCGGTGGAGCTGCATCCGACGGGGGCCGTCGGCCGCATCCGCGGCCTCCAGAGCTTCGGCGAGAAGGCGGAGCGCGTTCGGCCCGGCGCCCGGTGCGCGGTGAACGTGCAGGCCGTCCCCCTCGCCGAGCTCTCGCGGGGGCTGCTCCTCACCCGCCCCGGCGCCCTCGCACCGACGAGCTGCTTCGACGCGGAGCTGCACTGGCTCCCGGGAGCGCCGCCGCTCGGGGGCGACCCGACCTCGGTGGAGCTGCTGAGCGGCACCGCCGAGCGCCGCGCCCGCGTCGCGCCGATCGGCGCCGCCGTGATCGAGGCGGGAACGAAGTCCTTCGTCCGGGTCCACGTGGACGGCGAGCCGCTGGCGCTCCTGCCCGGCGACCGCTTCGTGCTGCGCGGCTTCCACCGCGCCGAGCAGGCGGGCGCGACCCTCGGTGGAGGAGGCGTGCTCGACGTCGCGCCGCCCCAGCGCCGACGCAGCGATCCCGCGCTGCGGGAGGAGCTCGAGCGGTTGGCCCGGGGCGACCGCGTGACCTCCCTGCTCGCGCGGGTCGAGCGCGCCGGCTTCGCCGGCGCCGAGACCGAGCGTCTCGCCCGCGAGACCGGCCTCGGCCCGGACGAGGTGCGCGAAGCCCTCGCCGGCCACGAGGACGCCGTGCTGCCTCTGGGGCCCGAGCGATGGCTGGCCGCCGCCGCCGAGCAGGAGCTCGCCCGCCGCTTGCGCGTCGCCCTCAGCGCCTTCCACGATCGCCGGCCCCTGGAACCGGGCATGCCCCGTGCGACGCTCGGCGGCGCGCTCCCGCCGAACGTGCCCGGCGCCGCCTTCGAGCGACTCCTGGAGCGACTCGCGTCCGACGGCCGCATCGAGCTGGAGGAGAAACTCGTGCGCGCCGGCGATTTCGTGCCGCGCCTGAGCCAGCGGCAAGAGGCCCTCGCCGCCCGCCTCCGCGCCGACGCCATGATCGCAGGCCTCGAGCCGCCGACCCTGGCCGAGTGGAGCACCGAGCTCGGCGCCAGCGAGGACGAGCTGCGCCCGGTCCTCGCCCACCTGGAGCGCGACGGCTCCCTCACCCGCGCCCCCGGCGAGCTGTGGTTCGACCGGGTGGCCGTGGACGAGCTGCGCGCGCAGGTCACGGCCCATCTCGAGGCCCACGGCCAGCTTCCGACCCCGGCCTACAAAGAGATGATCGGGACCACCCGCAAGTACGCCGTCCCCCTGATGGAGCTCTTCGACGCCGAGCACCTGACAGTGCGCCGGGGGGAGGCACGGGTGCTGCGCCGGAGGCCGTCCAGCTAGGCCCCCGACCCCACATGATTGTGGTATTCTCACCCCATGCACACGTCAGCTCTTGCCGGGAGCCTGCTGGCCATCCTCCTGGCGAGCCCGAGCACCGCCCGCGCCGAGGGCGGCGACCCGGTCCTCGTCTGCGAGAGCACCACCTGTGAGATCGTCAGCGCGGCCAGCGTCCCGAAGGGCGGCTACAGCAACACGGGAGTGCGAACCCGCGCCCCCCGCGTCGACCGCCAGGTCTACGACCCGCCCCTGGCACCCTGGGGCGACCGCTCGAGCCCGGACTGGACCGCCTACCCGAACACCGGCTACCGCCGCCACCGCCGCGGCGTCCACGTGCACGTCCACCACCACCACCACGGCTGCGGCCACAGCTACGTCCACATCCCCGCCTACCGCCACCGCCTCCACCACGGCCGAAAGCACCACCGCGGCTACGGCGGCCACTTCCGCGCCCACCGCCGCCACCACCGCGATCGGTTCTAGGTGAGACAAAGGGACGTTCTTTTCTGTCTCACGGCGTCGCCGTGAGACAGAAAAGAACGTCCCCTTGTCTCACGATCTCGCTTCGAGCTCCTGCCGGAGCTTGCAGTGGCGCGCCGCCAGCGGGCTGCACTGGCAGGCCTTCCCGGTGCCGCCGCAGCTCCCCTGGAGGCGCTTGCCCTGGACGAGCACACCCAGCGACATCGCGAGGATGACGATGCCGAAGACGACGAGGGTGGCGAGGAAGGTGGCCATGGGGGGAGTCTACCGGATGGACGGGAAGCCGCGGGTGGCCCGGATCTCGTAACGCCCGTCTCTACTCCGCACGACGAAGTACGCCGCGATCCCGTTCGCCTCCGCCGCCCGCGGCCCCTCCTCCGGCCCGAGCACCAGCAGCGCCGTCGCCCACGCGTCAGCCATCGCGCAGTCCCCCGCGACGACGCTCACCGAGGCAAGGCTGTGGGCCACGGGGCGGCCGACTCGCGGGTCCACGATGTGCGTGAGCCGCTCGCCTTCCTGCTCGTAGAAGGCGCGGTAGTCGCCGGAGGTGGCCATGGCCTGGTCGCGAAGCGGCACCACCGCGTGGACGGCGCGTCCGTCGGGCTCCGGGCGCTCGATGGCGAGGCGCCAGGGGCCGCCGGCCGGGCGCTCGCCGCGGGCGCGTACCTCGCCGCCGACCTCCACCAGGTAGTGCTCGTGGCCCCGGGCTTCGAGAGCCCGCGCCGCCTGGTCCACGCCGAAGCCCTTCGCCACAGCGGAGAGGTCGACCTCGAGGCCGGGATGCTGCTTGCTCGCGGTGCCGTCCGCCGGATCCAGCGCGAGCTTCGCGAAGCCGACCCGTTCGCGAAGCGACACCAGCTCCGCGTGGTCCGGCCCGGCACCGGGAACGCGCGCGCCCGCTCCGAAGCCCCACGCACCTACGAGCGGCCGTACGGTCACGTCGAAGGCGCCGCCGGTCGCCTCGCTCACGTCGCGCGCCAGGGCCATCACACCGAGGGTCTCGGCCGAGAGAGAGAAGGGCTCGCGGCTCGCGTGACCGTTGAAGTGCGACAGCTCGGAGGCCGGATCCCAGGTGGACATGGCGCCGTCCACCGCGTCGAGGGCGGCCTGCACGTCGGCCCGGGCGCCTGGGTCGGAACGCGCGAGGGTGACGGACCAGGTCGTCCCCATCGTCTCGCCGGCGAGCAGTGTGCGCGCCGGCGCCTGACACCACAGGGTGCGCAGGGTCAGCGCCGCGAGGACGAGCAGGAAGATCGGCAGCAGGAGCCGCGCGCGCGGCGTCAGCACCTCGGGGCGGGGCGTCTGCCTAGCCTCCGAAATCGTCGAACATGACGTTCTCGGGCTCCACGCCGAGATCGTCCAGCATCTTCTTGCAGGCCTCGATCATCATCGGCGGGCCGCACAGGTAGTACTCGACCTCTTCCGGCTCCGGATGGTCCTTCAGGTAGTTGTCGTAGAGCACCTGGTGGATGAAGCCCGTGAGGCCGGTCCAGTTGTCCTCGGGCTGGGGCTCGGAGAGGGCCAGATGCCATTCGAAGTTCTCGTTCTCCGAGGCGATGGCGTCGAAGTCCTCGACGTAGAAGGCCTCGCGCAGGGAGCGGGCCCCGTACCAGAAGGTGACCTTGCGCGTCGCCGACAGGCGGCGGAACTGGTCGAAGATGTGGGAGCGCATCGGCGCCATGCCGGCGCCGCCGCCGATGAAGCACATCTCGGCGCCGGTCTCCCGGGCGAAGAACTCGCCGTAAGGGCCGGAGATCACCACCTCGTCGCCGGGCTTCAGGTTGAAGATGTAGGAGGACATCTGGCCGGGCGGCACGTCGGGCGCGTTCGGCGGCGGCGAGGCGATGCGGACGTTCAGCATGATGATGCCCTGCTCGCCCGGGTAGTTCGCCATCGAGTAGGCGCGCGACACCTCCTCGTCCACCTTCGACTCGTAGCGCCACAGGTTGAACTTGTCCCAGTCGTCCCGGTACTCCTCTTCCACGTCGAAGTCGCCGTACTCGGCCACGTGGGGCGGGCACTCGATCTGGATGTAGCCCCCGGCGCGGAACGGAACCTCTTCGCCCTCCGGCAGCTCGAGGATCAGCTCCTTGATGAAGGTGGCGACGTTGTGGTTCGAACGGACCTGGCAGGTCCACTTGCGAACGTCGAAGACCTCCGCGGGCAGCTCGATCTCCATGTCCTCCTTCACCTTCACCTGGCAGGCCAGGCGCTCGCCGGCGCGGGCCTCCTTGGGGGTGATGTGGGAGGTCTCGGTGGGCAGGAGCGCCCCGCCGCCGCTCTCGACGTGGCAGCGGCAGACACCGCAGGTGCCCTTCCCGCCGCAGGCCGAGGGGATGAAGATGCCGGCGCTCGCGAGGGTGGAGAGGAGCGTCCCGCCGCCGTCCACTTCGAGGCTCTTCGACTCGTCGTGGTTGATGCCGATCTTCATCTTGCCGCCCGGGGTGAGCCGGCTCTTCACGATCAGCAGCACCACGGTCAGCAGGACGATGATGATCGTGAAGCCGGCCATGCCGAAGACGACGGTGTTCACAGCTGGATCCCCGAGAAGGACATGAAGGCGATCGCCATCAGGCCGACGGTGATGAAGGTGATGCCGAGGCCCCGCAGAGGCGCCGGGATGTCGTTGTACCGCAGCCGCTCGCGGACGGCGGCCAGGGCCACGATCGCCAGCGCCCAGCCGATGCCGGAGCCGATTCCGAACACCGTGGCTTCGCCCAGGGTGTAGTCGCGTTCGACCATGAAGAGCGCGCCGCCGAGGATCGCGCAGTTCACGGCGATGAGCGGGAGGAATACGCCGAGCGAGCCGTAGAGCGCGGGCGCGAAGCGGTCGATCACCATCTCGACGATCTGCACCGTGGCGGCGATGGTGCCGATCAGCACCAGGAAGCTCAGGAAGGAGAGGTTCACGTCCGCGCCACCGGGCAGCCAGGCCAGGGCACCCTCCTCCAGGAAACCCTTGTAGAGGACCTGGTTGAGCGGCGTCGTGAGACCGAGCACGAAGATCACCGCGACGCCGAGGCCGATGGCGGTCTCCACCTTGCGCGAAACGGCCAGGAAGGAGCACATGCCCAGGAAGAAGGCCAGGGCCATGTTCTCGACGAAGATCGCCTTCGTCGCCAGGCTGAGGTAGTGCTCGAGCATCAGCGCAGCTCCGGATCCGGCGCGCCTTCGAGGAGCCCGACGTGGAACTCCTCCTCCACCTGCTCCGGCCGGAAGGCGCGCACGGCCCAGATGAAGCAGCCGATGAGGATGAAGGCGGCGGGCGCCAGCACCATCAAGCCGTTCGGGACGTACCAGCCGCCCTCGGAGACGGTCGGCAGGATGGTGACGCCGAAGAGCTTGCCGGCCCCGAAGAGCTCGCGGAGCGCGGCCACGACGATCAGCACCAGGGCGTAGCCACCGGCGTTGCCCACCGCGTCCAGAAAAGAGGGCCAGGGCTTGTTCTGCATCGCGAAGGCCTCCGCCCGACCCATGATGATGCAGTTGGTGATGATGAGACCGACGAAGACCGAGAGCTGGAGGCTGATCTCGTAGAGAAAGGCCTTCAGGAACTGGTCCGCGATCATCACCATCGAGGCGATGATCGTGAGCTGGGTGATGATGCGAACGCTCCCGGGGATGAGCGCCCGCAGCGCGCTCACCGCCACCGACGACGCGACCAGCACGAAGAGCACGGCGAAGCTCATCACGAGCGCCGTGTCCATCTTGGTCGTGACGGCCAGCGCCGAGCAGATGCCCAGCACCTGGAGACCGATCGGATTGTTGTCGACCAACGGGTCGAGCAGGATCTCCTGGGTCTTGCTCATCCCATCTCTCCTTGCTTCCGCAGCTCGGCCAGGTAGGGCCCGAAGCCCGAGCGGCCCAGCCAGAACTGCAGCATGTTCGATACGCCGTTGGACGTGAGGGTCGCGCCCGAGAGGCCGTCTACCTGGAAGGGATCGGCTTCCGGGGTGCCCGCGGCGCCCTTCTTCACCCGCAGCTGGGGTTCGCCCCTCCCGTCGAACACCTGGCGCCCGGGCCAGCGGGCCTTCCAGCTGGGGTTGTCCACCTCGCCGCCGAGACCCGGCGTCTCCTTGTGCTCGTAGAAGGTGATGCCGCGAACGGTCTGGATGTCCGAGCCGATCGCGATGTAGCCGTAGAGGGTGCCCCACAGCCCGTAGCCCTCGATCGGCAGGACGTAGCCGGCGACTCCGTCACCATCCTTGATCCGGTAGACCACCGCATGGTTCGGCACGCGCCGCACCTTCGAGAGGTTGTCCGGCGCGGGCCGGCTGCGGGCCGGGTCCTTCGCGGCCTTGCGCTGGTCGTAGGAGAGCGGGTCGATGCCGTCGACGAGCTGACCGGTCGAGAGCTCCACCACCACGGCTTCGAGACCGCTCTCGAAACGCGCGTTCAGCTCCTCGGCCGAGAGACTCTCGTCGTCCCCGGCCAGGCCGGCCACGCCGAGCACCTTCTTGATGCGGTCGAGGCGCTGGTTCTCCACCTGCCGGTCGTGCAGGCCCACGGCCACCGCCGAGACCATCACCGAGAACACGATGCACAGCACCGTCGTGAAGATCACTGTGTGGCGCGTACTATGCTCCACTGCGGGCCACCCTTCGCGCGATGTTGCGCCGGATCACGAAGTGATCGATCAGCGGCGCGAACATGTTCATGAAGAGGATCGCCAGCATCATGCCCTCCGGATAGGCGGGGTTGATGCAGCGGATGATCACGCAAAGCGCGCCGATCCCGAAGCCGTAGACCAGCTTGCCGCTCTCGGTGTAGGCCGACGAGACCGGATCCGTGCACATGAACACCGTGCCGATGGCCCAGCCGCCCAGCACCATGTGCCAGTACCACTGGACACCGAACATCGGGTTCGTTTCGGAGCCGACGAAGTTCAGGAAGACGGCCATGGCGATGGTGCCGAGGGCCGTGCCGAGCATCGTCCGCCAGGAGCCCACCCCGGTCTGGATGAGCAGGCCCGCGCCGATGAGGCACGCCAGCGCCGAGGTCTCGCCCATCGAGCCCGGGATCGTGCCGATGAAGGCCGACCACCAGCTCGCCGTGTGCAGCACGCCTTCCTGGGCGGCGGCCTGGGCCAGGAGCGTGGCACCGGTGAAGCCGTCCACGTCGAGGAAGTCCGCGGCGATCCAGGGCCTGTCGCCGGAGATGTAGGCCGGATAGGCGAAGAACAGGAACGCGCGGCACACCAGCGCCGGATTCAGGAAGTTCATCCCGGTGCCGCCGAACACTTCCTTGCCGATGATCAGCCCGAAGGCGGTGCCCAGGGCCACCTGCCACAGGGGGATGGTCGGCGGGAGGATCAGCGGGAGGAGCGCGCCGGTGACGAGGAAGCCCTCCGTCACCTCGAGATCGCGGATCTGCGCCGTGATGATCTCGATGCCAAGGCCGACGACGTGCACGACGACGAAGATGGGGAAGAAGTAGAGGGCGCCGAAGAGCGCGCACCACAGCACGTTGCCCGAAGCGTACTGGCCGCCCAGGGCCTGGAAGAGCGCGTTCTGCCAGTCGGGAAGGGGCGTCGCACCGGCCTCGATGGCGAGGAATGCCTGGTAGCCGGTGTTGAGGACGGCCACGAGCAGGCAGGGCCCGAGCGCCATCACCACGAGGAACATCATCCGCTTGTAGTCGAGGCCGTCGCGGACGTGGGAGCCGGTGCGCGTCTGGAAGCCGGGGCTGAAGGCGAGCGTGTCGACCGCCTCGAACGCCGAACCGAGAGCCTGAAATCGCCCCCCCTTGCTGACGTGGGGCTCGATCTTGTCCAGCAGGTCCCGCAGGAACTGCATCAGCCCTCCTTCTCGATGCGCTCGAGGTTCTTGCGCAGGATGGGCCCGAACTCGGTCTTGCCCGGGCAGACGAAGGTGCAGAGCGCCAGGTCTTCCTCGTCGAGCTCGAGGGCGCCGAGTTGCTCGGCCTGCTCGATGTCGCCGACCATGAGCGAGCGCAGCAGGTAGGTGGCCAGGATGTCCATCGGCATCACCTTCTCGTAGGTGCCGAGGGGGAAGACCGGCCGGTAGCTGCCGTTCGTGTCGGTGGTCATGTCGAACTTCGTTCCCGGCAGGAGCCGAGAGAGGAAGACCGGCAGGATCGAGAACTTGCCGAAGCCCGGCTCGATCCAGCCCAGGAACTTGCGTCCGCCCTGGCGGACGGCGCTCACCTGCACGTGGTAGCGGCCCAGGTAGCCGAACTCGGGACCCATGGCCTTCTTGCCCGAGACGACCGAGCCCGAGATCACGCGAACTTCGCCCTCGCGCTCGTCGATCTCGCCATGGGTGAGCTCGTCGAGGTTGGCGCCGAGGCGCGTGCGGACGAGCCGCGGGTTCGGCACCGGTGGTCCGGCGAAAGAGACGACGCGCTCGACGGGCAGCACGCCGGTCTCCGCGAGGCGGCCGAGGGCGATCACGTCCTGGTAGCCGATGTGCCAGGACGTGCGGCTGCGGGAGACCGGTGCCAGCAGGTGCATGTGCAGACCGGGGTTGCCGGCCGGATGCGGCCCCGCGAACACCTCCACCTGGGCGGGGGAGTCGACGCCGCCGCGCACGCTGGACTCGTCGCTGACACACAAGTAGGTCGGCCCGTCGCAGAGCTTGTCCACGAGGCGGAGCCCGAGCTGGAAGGCGGCGGTCGCCTCGTCGACGACGGTGCTGGGTGAAGGCGCCAACGGGTTCGTGTCGATCGCCGTGACGAAGAGCGCCTGGGCCTTGTCCTCGGGAAGCGGGACCTTGCTGTACGGGCGCCCGCGCACGGCCGTCCACAATCCGGACTCGACCATGAGCGCGCGCACGTCGTCGCCGCTCCAGGCGAGGGGATCGCCGCCGCGCCAGGACGCGAAGCGCTGGAGCTCCTCGTCACCGGGACGGCCGGCGCGCTCGGTGGGCGAGAGCTCGATCACGAGGGAGCGGAGCACCCGGCGCGCGCCGCGGAAGACCGCCTGCACCCGCCCGGCACCCGGCGCCGTGTAGCGGATGCCCGGCCGCAGCCGGTCCTCGAAGAGGAGCTGGCCGCGCTGGACCGTGTCGCCCTCGGCGACGGCCAGGCGCGCCCGGACGCCCGGCGTGTCGTCGCCCATCACCGCCACCCGACCGATCTCCGGCCCGGCGTGGATCGCCTGTTCGGGGTCGCCCGCGATGGGCAGATCCAGACCCCTCCTGACCCGGTGCACCGCCATGCGCGACGCTCCCCCTTGGCCCCGGGGGCACTGGGAGCCCCGGGCCTCGACGGGCGCGGATCCTAGCGTCCGCGATCGATTTCGCTAGCGGAAACAGCGGCTTGACCGGATCTGATATGCTGGGGACGTCGGGGGGGTGAACCGAGAGGAGGACCTCATGGAGACGCCCCATGTGCCGCTGGCCCGGGAGATCATGACCCGGCGCCTGGTGACCCTGCGCCCGGAGATGCCGGCCCTCGAGGCCGCCGCCCTGCTGCTCAAGCACGGCATTTCCGGCGCCCCGGTGGTGGACGACGAGGGCCACCTCCTGGGCCTGGTGAGCGAGTACGACTGCCTGCGTGCGGTCGCCTCCGCCGACTACGAGATGGACGCCCACGACGCCATCGAGGCGGTCGAGGAGCTGATGAGCAAGGATTGCGTGACGGTCGGCCCCGAGATGGAGCTGTTCGCCATCGCCCATGAGTTCGTGGTCCGGCGCATGCGGCGCTTCCCGGTGATCGAGAACGGCAAGCTGATCGGCCAGGTGAGCCGCCGCGACGCTCTCAAGGCCGCGGTCGCCCTGCGCAAGAAGATGGCCGGCAGCCGCCACCACTACCCCGACTACCCTCGAGGCCGAGAGCCCATCCGCAACTACCCCGGCCGCTGACCCCCGGGGACAAGAAACGGGGCCAGAGTTTAGAATTCAGTTGTCGGCGAGTTCGACGTCGGCGGCGAGCCGGCGCCCCCGCTCCACGGCCTGACTGATCGCCGATGGTGTGGCACCGAGGGCCGCTGCCACCAGCCGCCCGGGGATCCCGAGCTCCCGCACGGCGAGGTAGGCGGCGATCGCGCGGGCCCGCGAGGAGGCGCGGTCCCTCGCTCCGTGGGCCACCGCCTCGGGCGTGGCCCCTGCGCCGCGGCAGACCCGCCCGAGCAGCTCCTCCAGAGACGGCTCGTCCGTCAGCCGAACGACCCGGGCCCGGGGATCCGGGGTCCATCCGGCCGCCGAGGGATCCGGGGCTCGCGCGACCCGCTCGCGAAGGGCGTCGCGTGCGGCAAGCGACTCGGGGCCGGCCAGAGCCAGCGCATCCTCGATGCGCTCGAACGCCCGCGGCTCCCGCTTCCCCACCAGCGCCGAGTAGCTGCTCCACGGCCAGTCGGCGAGCTCCTCGACGGACGTGACGATGCCCGCCTCGAGCGGGTTGCGGCAGACGTAGGCGATCACCCCGAGAAGATCGGCGTCGTCCTCGATCCCGCGCGACTTGTATCGGCCCTGATTGACGTAGCCCACCCGGTCGTGCCGCCGGTTGAAGGCGCTGGCGTAGCCACCGTTCAGCCGAGCCATGAAGCGCGAGAGCGGAACCGGCCCGGTGCGCAGCACCAGATGGAAGTGGTTCGCCATCAGGACGAACGCGAAGCAGAGGAAGCCCAGCTCCTGAATCAGGCGATCGAGCCGCTCGAGGAGGTCGAGCCGGTCCACGTCCGAGTGGAAGATGGCGCGGCGCTCGAGGCCCCGGACCATCACGTGGTGAGCGGTTCCAGGAGCGTCCCAGCGAGGAGAACGTGCCATGACGTGCCTCGGGACCGGGGACCGCGAGGCTAGCGGCCCGCGAGGATGCAAGCGAGCTCCCCGCCGCCGTAACTGAATTCTTGACTCTGGCCCCGTTTCTTTATCTGGCGAGGGCGGCGATGGATTGGTGGGTCCAGTCGAGGAGGGGGAGCCAGGTGAAGGTGCCGGGGGCGAGGCCCAGGAGGAGCACGCCGGCGGCGCAGCTGGTGAGCACGGCCAGCTCGAGGAAGTCGAGCTCGCGGCGGTGGGGGCGCTCGCGGCGCGGGCGCATGTACATCGCGATCGGCAGGCGCAGGTAGTAGTAGGCGGAGACGACGCTCGTCACCGCCAGCAGCAGGGCCAGGGGCAGCTGGCCCGCGCTCACGGCGGCCAGGAAGATCTGGAGCTTGCCCATGAACCCGGCGGTGCCGGGAATGCCGGCGAGGGACAGCATGAAGAGCACCATCAGCGCCGCCAGCCCGGGGCGCCGCTTCGCCAGGCCGTCGTAGTCCTCGAAGCGGTCGGCCTCCTCGCCACGATGGGTGAGCGAGATCATCACGGCGAAGGCGCCGAGGGTCCCGAACACGTAGGCGGCCAGGGTGAAGAGGAGCGCCGCGCGGCCGTCGGCGGTGCCGCCGGCCAGGGGAACGAGCAGGTAGCCCGCATGCGCCACCGCCGACCAGGCGAGCATGCGCTTCACGTTGGCCTGGATCACGGCCATCATGTTGCCGACGATCATGCTCGCCACCGCGAGGGCCGCGAGCACTGCGTCGAGATCCGCCACGCCGCCGAACGCCTGGGCCAGCACCCGTAGCAACGCCGCGAAGGCGGCGACCTTCACGGTGACGGCCATGAACGCCGTCACCGCCGTCGGCGCGCCTTCATAGACATCCGGCGTCCACTGATGGAAGGGCACCGAGGAGGTCTTGAAGGCGAAGCCCACCAGCACGAGCGCCACACCCGCCACCCCCAGCGGATCGCCGGGGGTGAGGCGCTGCGCGAGCGCGTCGTAGTGCGTGGCACCGGTCGCGCCGTAGACCAGGGCCATCCCGTAGAGCAGGAGCGCCGTCGCGAAGGACCCGGTGACGAAGTACTTGAGGGCGGACTCGTTGCTGCGCAGCTTGCCCCGGTCGAAGCCGGCCAGCACATAGAGGGGAATCGACGCGAGCTCGATGCCGAGAAAGACGCCCAGCAAGTCGACCGCCGAGACGAGCAGCGCCATACCCGCCGTCGAGAGGAGCAGCAGCGCGTAGAACTCGCCGTTGTGGATGCGCAGCTCCTGCAGGTAGCCATTCGCCAGGAGACAGGCGAGCAGGGCCGCCAACGCGACCAGGGCGATAGCGAAGTTGGAGAAGCGGTCGAGCCGCAGGAGCGGGTGAGCCGGGTTGAAGGTCTGCGCCTCGCCGACGGCGAAGCCCTGGGCGGCAATCACCACCACGAGCAGCAGGGTGATGCCAGACACCCCGACCAGCACGCTCCCCGCCCCGCTCTTCCCCGTGCCTCGCGCGTTCAGGAAGAGCTCTGCGAGCAGTACCGCGAAGGCCCCGATCGCCAGGAACAGCACCGGCAGCACCGCGCCGAGGTCGAGGGACGGAGTGGGGATCATCGCCGCTCCAGGGCGGTCTGGATCCCGGGCGTCGCCGGGGGCTCGGCGGTGAGCGCCATCCGCACATCCATCACCCGCAGCGTCTCGCGCACCGAGGGGTGAATGCGCTTCAGGAAGGTCTCGGGATGAACGCCGATCCAGAAGATGGGGACGAGAAGCGCGACGAGCACCGCTTTCTCGCGGCCACCGAGGTCGATCAACCCCCGATTCTCCGCCACCTCGACCGGGCCGAAGAGGACGCGCCGCATCATCCACAGCATGTAGACGGCGGCGAGCACCACTCCGGCGGTCGCCGCCGCCCCGACGGCGGCGTTCACGCGGAACGTACCCAGCAGGATCAAGAACTCGCCGACGAAGCCGTTCAGCATCGGAAGGCCGATGCTCGAGAAGACCACCACACCGAAGATCGCTGCGAAGACCGGCATCGGCTTCGCGATGCCGCCGAACTCGGCGATCTCCCGGGTGTGCCGGCGCTCGTAGAGCATGCCGACCATCAGGAAGGCGGCGCCGGTGCTGATGCCGTGGTTCACCATCTGGAGCACGCTGCCTTCGAGGCCTTCGACGTTCAGGGCGAAGATCCCAAGCATCACGAAGCCCAGGTGCGCGACGGACGAGTAGGCCACGAGCCGCTTGACGTCGCTCTGCACCATCGCGACCAGCGCCCCGTAGAGGATGCCCGCCAGGGCGAGGCCGAAGAAGAGGGGCACGGCCTCCGTCGCCGCGACGGGGAAGAGCGGCAGCGCGAAGCGCAGGAATCCATAGCCGCCCATCTTGAGGAGCACGCCCGCCAGAAGCACCGAACCTGCGGTGGGTGCCTCGGTGTGGGCGTCGGGCAGCCAGGTGTGCAGGGGCACGAGCGGCACCTTGATCGCGAAGGCCAGGGCGAAGGCGCCGAAGAGCCAGCCCTGGGTCTGCCACCAGGGCACGCCCGCGAGAGGGACGATCGTGTCGAGCAGCGCCGGAGCCTGGCTCCCGGGCGGCGCCATCAGGTCGAAGCTCCAGGTGCCGAACTGCTGGGCGTGCATCCAGGCCAGGACGACCAGTGCCACCAGCATGAGGAGCGACCCGAGCATCGTGAACAGGAAGAACTTCACCGCCGCGTACACGCGATGAGCACCGCCCCAGATGCCGATCAGGAAGACCATCGGCACGAGCATCAGCTCCCAGAAGACGTAGAACTGCAGCACGTTCAGCGACGCGAAGGTGCCGAGCATGCCCGTCTCCAGGAACAGGAGGAAGAAGACGTAGCCGCGCAGCGAGCGCAGGACCTCGTTCCAGGAAGCGATCAGCACGAGGGGAACCAGGAAGGCGGTGAGCAGGACGAGCATCAGACTGATGCCGTCGAGGCCGACGTACCAGCTGATGCCCAGCGCCGGAATCCACGTCGTGTGCTCGACGAACTGCATCTCCAGGAGCGTCGGGTCGTAGCGGATCCAGAGCAGCGCTCCGAGCACCAGCGTGGCCAACGAGGCGCCGAGCCCGAGCCCCCGCCACACCTGGACCGGCACGCTTCCTCCCGCCGCGCGAGCCACGCCGTCGAGGGCGAGGAGCAGGAGGGCCGCCGCGAGCGGAAGGAAGATCACCCAGGCCAGCAGGTTGGGGAGCTCGGTCACCACCGCCCCCTCACGCCACCAGGTAGCCGACGATCGCCAGGGTTCCGGCGAGCATCACGAAGAGGTACCCCTGGGCGAGCCCGGACTGGGCGTGCCGGAGCATGTCGGTAGCCAGGGCCCGCACGCTGCGAGCGCTGCCGTCGACGAGCACGCGGTCGATCAGTCCCGCGTCGATGGCGCGATGCAGCACGCGATCCGAGAAGACGAGGAGCGGGCGCACCAGCACGCGGTCGTAGAGCTCGTCGACCCAGAAGCGCGCCTCGACGAGCCGATGCAGAGGGGCCACGACCCGACGCGCCCTCTCGGGAACGCCGGGAGCCGTCACGTAGAGCAGGTAGGCGAGGCCTGCGCCGGCTGCCGCCACCAGCGTGGCCATGCCCGCCAGCCGCCACTCGACGGCCCGATCTACTCCGTGGGCGACCGACGGGAGGGTGGGTGCCAGGAAGTTGGCGAAGCTGTTGGCGTCCTCGATCGGAATGAAGGCCTCGGAAGGCCCGAACACGACGCCCCCCGCGATCGCGAACAGAGAGAGCACCACCAGCGGAATGGTGACGGTGCGGGGCGATTCCTGGATGTTCGCCTGCAGCTCGCGCGGCACCCGGCACTCGCCGAGGAAGATACGGAAGTAGAGGCGGAACACGTAGAACGCGGTCAGGCCGGACGTCGCGATGCCGATGCCGTAGAGGGTCGCGTGCCCGGGCACGTGGTGGGCGAGGTACACCGAGAGCAGGATCTCGTCCTTGGAGAAGAAGCCGGAGAAGTAGGGCGCACCGGTGATGGCGAGGGCGCCCGCCAGGAACGCGAGGCGCGTCCACAGGAGGTAGCGGTGCAGCCCGCCCATCCTGTCCATGTCCTGCTCGTGGTGCATCGCCAGGATGACCGAGCCCGCCGCCAGGAAGAGCAGCGCCTTGAACCAGGCATGGGTCGTGAGATGCCAGATCGCGGCGGTGTAGGCGCCACAGCCCGCCGCCAGGAACATGAAGCCGAGCTGGCTCACGGTCGAGTACGCCAGCACCTTCTTGATGTCGCTCTGGGCCGTGGCGATCATGGCCGCGAAGATCGCCGTCAGCGCGCCGGTCCACGCAATCACCGCGGAGGCCCCCGGCGCCGCCGCGTAGAGGAAGTCCAGCCGGCACACGAGGTAGACCCCGGCGGTCACCATCGTGGCCGCGTGGATCAGGGCGGAGACCGGAGTGGGCCCCGCCATCGCGTCGGGCAGCCAGACGTAGAGGGGCAGCTGGGCGGACTTCCCGACCGCCCCCAGGAAGAAGCACAGCCCGATGAGCGTGGCGAGCCTCAACTGCCCGGCCCCGAGCCAGGCCGGGAGCTGGACGGTCTGCTCGGCGATGGCGGGGAACGCCGCCTGGATGTCGGGGAAGGCGATGGCGCCGCGCCCGGCCTCGTAGAGCGCCCAAAAGAGCAGCAGCATGCCGACGAGGAAGCCGAAGTCCCCGATCCGGTTCACGACGAAGGCCTTGGTTCCGCAGTGCGCGTTCCACTCGTCGCTGTACCAGAAGCCGATCAGCAGGTAGGAGCAGAGGCCGACGCCCTCCCAGCCGAGGAAGACGAGGAGCAGGTTGTCGGCCAACACCAGCACCAGCATCGAGAAGGTGAAAAGGTTCAGGTAGGCGAAAAAGCGCTGGAAGCCCTTGTCGTCCCGGTCGTCGTCGTCCATGTAGCCGATGGAGTAGACGTGGATGAGGAAGCCGACTCCAGTGACGATCAGGATCATCACGGCGGAGAGCGGATCGAGCAGGAGCGCGACCTCGGCGCTGAAGGGGCCGGCGCCGATCCAGGTGTAGAGGCCGTCCCGGAGCACCCGGCCTTCCGGCGGCAGACTGGTGAGCGCGAGCAGCGCGAAGAACGAGAGCACGAAAGAGAGGCCGACGGCGCCGCAGGAGAGGCCGATGGTGACGAGGCGCGAAAGGGGCTGGCGCAGCAGCCCGAGGCACACGCCGTGGATCACCGCAGCGATCAGCGGCAGGGCCGGGATCCAGTGCAGCAGCTCGTAGTCGTCGGTGCCCGTCATCCCCTACCCCTCGAGGAGGCTCGCGTCCTCGACGTTCACCGTCTCGCGGTTCCGGAAGAGGGCTATTACGATCCCGAGACCCACCGCCACCTCGGCGGCGGCGACCACGACGACCATCAGGACCAGCACCTGGCCCGTGTGGTCCGCCCATTGCCGGGAGAAGGCCACCAGCGCCAGGTTCGCGGCGTTCAGCATCAGCTCGATCGACATCAGCACCACGACGACGTTGCGCCGCACCAGCGCGCCGACCGCCCCGATGGCGAAGAGGATCGCCGAGAGGGCGACAGCTTCCGCCACCATCAGTCCGCGCTCCGGCGGGCGAGGATGACCGCGCCGACCATGGCGGCCAGGAGCAGCAGCGAGCTCGCCTCGAAGGCCAGCACGTAGTCCGTGAAGAGCAGCGCCCCGAAGGCGCGGTAGCCGCCGAAGCCCTCGGGCAGGGCGACCGGCTCCGGGAGCCTCGCCGGGAGCAGGCCCAGGAGCGCGACGGCTCCCGCGACGCCCAGGGCGGCCGCGATCGCCTTCGTCGCCCACTGGCGCCCGGGCCGGAAGGCGTCCCGCCGCAGGTTCAGCAGCATCACGACGAACAGGAACACCACGACAATGGCGCCGGCGTAGACCAGGATCTGCAGCACGCCGATCAGGTAGGCTTCCAGCAGCACGTAGATGCCGCCGAGCGAGACCATCGTCGCCACGAGCGAGAGGGCGCCGGCCACCGTGTTGCGCACGTTCAGCACCATGCCGAGGGCGCCGGCCACCGCGATCGCGGCGAAGGCGTGGAAGATCCATTCGCTCACGGGAAGAGCGCCTCGATCCACAGGATCACGGCGCCGGTCACGAACACGTTGGCGATGGAGAGGGGCAGGATGACCTTCCAGCACAGGTCCATCACCTGGTCGTAGCGGAAGCGAGGCAAGGTCCAGCGCAGGGCCATCTGCAGCCAGATCATGAACACGACCTTAGCCAGGAAGCAGAGGACGTGGAGCACGAGGCACAGGCCGGTGGCGAAGCCCTCGCCGAAGCCGCCGGCCACGAAGGCCACCAGGGTCTCCTGGGGAAGGAAGGGAATCGACCAGCCGCCCAGGAAGAGCGTGGTGACGATGCAGCCGATCACCGGCACCTCGAGGAACTCGGCGGTGTAGAAGAGGCCGAAGCGCATCCCCGAATACTCGACGTGGTAGCCGGCGACGATCTCGCTCTCCCCCTCCGGCGCGTCGAAGGGCGGGCGCTTGTTCTCGGCCATGATGCAGGTGAGGAAGAGCACGAAGCCCAGGGGCTGGACGAAGACGCCCCACGTCGGCACGCGAATCCAGTCGAGGAACCACGGGAGGCTCACGCCCAGGGCCTCGACGAAACCGAGCAGCCGGAAGCTGCCGTCCTGCCAGACGGCCATCTCGGGCAGGCGCAGGGTCTCGTAGACCATGAACAGGCCCACGATCGAGAGGCCCATCGTCACTTCGTAGGAGATCATCTGCGCCGCGGCGCGCATCGAGCCGAGCAGGCCCCAGTTGCTGGCGCTCGACCAACCGGCCATCACGGCGCCGTAGGTGGCGATGGACCCGGCTGCGAAGACGAAGAGGATGCCCCAATCGACGTCGGCGACGACCAGGCTCAGCGTCGTCGTGCCGAAGGTGTAGACACCGCCGAAGGGAATGACGGCGAGGGTCGCGATGGCGGGCACGATCGCGACGACGGGCGCGAGCAGGTGCAGGATGCGGTTCGCGCCAGCGGGAACCACGTCCTCTTTGGAGAAGAGCTTCAGTACGTCCGCGGCCGGGTGCAGCAGGCCCAGCGCGGTGACGCCATGGAGATCGGCACGGTTCGCGCCGATGCGATCCTGCATCACCGCGCTCTGCTTGCGCTCCACCCAGGTGATGAGCGGCAGCATGCCCCCGACGATCACCAACACGATGAAGAGCAGCTCGAGGACGACTTCGAGCACGGCTCAGTCGGCCTCCAGCCCGAGGGCGCGGGACAGGCGGTCGAGGAGCTCCGCCTCGGCGATCGCCGGGAACGCGGGCTCCAGGGCAGCGGGTACCATCTGGGTGAGCCCGGCGTGGTTGGTCACCGAGCCGCCCTTCTCGGCCAGGTGACGGCCGGGAAGCACCACCTCCGCCACCTGCTCGAGGCGCGAGCGATGCGTGTCGAGGAGGATCACCACGTCGACGGCCTCGAGGGGTGCCTCCGAGCCCAGGTACTGTGGATGGATCAGGTCGTGGCCGAGCACGAGGAGAACGTGCACGCCACCGCGCCGGATCTCCTCCAGGACGTGGGCCGGATCGCCGAAGCCGAGCGCCCGCGCGCCCGCGGCGTTGGCGGCCTTCTCGGGCTGGAGCAGCAGCTCGTCGCCGGCGCCTGTCACGACGGGCACGCCGTGGGTCCCGCTCCCGAGCTTGCGAAGGAGGCCGCGCAAGGCGGCCAGGTCCTCGTTCGTGGCGTGGGCGGAAGCCAGCCCTGCGACGACCCCGGAACCGTCCTTCCCGGTCGCCTCGCGGATTCGCGCCGCCGCGTGCTGGATCGCCCGTTCGACCGTCGCGCTCTCGAGCTGGCCCCGCTCGCCGCGCACGGCGGCGCCGGTGATCCGATCCGGCGCGCCGATCTCCCGGTAGGTCGTGCGGCCGTGGTCGCAGAGCCAGGTCTCGTTCACCGCGTCGTTGCGGCGCGGGGTGTAGCGCTGGGCCTCGCCATCCTTCACGCCGATGGTGACGTTGCAGCCCTTCGAGCAGCCGGTGCAGATCCCGGGCACGTCGTCCAGGAACCACACCCGCGCCTTGAAGCGGAAATCGCGGGTGGTGAGCGCTCCGACCGGGCACAGATCCGCCACGTTCATCGAGTAGGCGTTCCCGAGCGTCTCGCCGGGAAAGGTCTCGATCGTCGAGCGATCGCCACGGTTCGCGACCACCAGCTCGCCGGTGCCGGGCACCTCGCGGCAGAAGCGCACGCAGCGCCGGCAGAGGATGCAGCGCTCCTGGTCGAGCACGATTGTCGGGCCCAGGGGAACGCGCTTCTTCAGGGCCCGGCGGGGCTCGCGTGTGCGCGCGTGGGCGACGCCGTAGGCCACGGCATAGTCCTGTAGGCGGCATTCACCGGCCTGGTCGCAGATCGGGCAATCGAGGGGGTGGTTCAGGAGAAGGAGCTCCATCACGCCTTCACGCGCCTGGCGCACCCGCTCGCCCTGTGTGTGGACGACCATGCCGTCGCGCACCGGCGTGTCGCAGGCGATCTGGAGCTTGGGCAGGCCTTCGACCTCCACCTGACACATGCGGCAGGAGCCGTCGACCGAAAGCTTCGGATGCCAGCAGTAGTGGGGGAGATCGACGCCGTTCATCAGCACGCCGAGCTCGTCGAGGGCCTGCAGCAGGCTGCGGCCCTCCGGCGCCTCGTAGGCCTCCCCATCGACGAAGATGCGCGCCATCAGAGCGCAAAGCTCTCGGGGAAGGGACACTTCTGCGCGCGCACGTGCTCCCGGAGCTCGCCCTCGAAGTGGCGCAGCAGGCCCTGCACGGGCCAGGCAGCGGCGTCGGCGAAGGCGCAGATCGTCGCCCCCTCCATCGTTCGGGCCACGTCGCCGAGCACGCCGAGCTCCGCCTCCGTCGCCGCGCCCCGCTCGACCCGCAGCAGCAGCTTGTGCATCCAACCCGTGCCCTCGCGGCACTGGGTGCACTGGCCGCAGGATTCGTCCCGGAAGAAGCCCGAGACGACGCATCCCACCCGCACCATACAAGTGGTCTCGTCCATCACGACCACTCCGCCGGTGCCGAGGGCGGTGCCGTGCTTGCGAAGGGACTCGTTCGCCATCGGCACGTCGAGACGGCTCGCGGGCAGCACCGGCATGGAGACGCCGCCCGGGATGACCGCCTTGAGCTTCCGGCCCCCCGGCACGCCGCCGGCGTGCTCGAACACGATCTCGTCGAGACGGGTCCCGAGGGGCAGCTCGTAGAGACCCGGTCGTTCGACGTGGCCGGAGACGCCGAAGAGGGTCGTGCCCGGGCTTCGCTCCGTGCCGATGCCACGGAACCACTCGACGCCCCGCGCGAAGATGTGGGGCACGTGGCAGAAGGTCTCGACGTTGTTCACCGTCGTCGGTCGACCGAAGGCTCCGCGCTCGGCAGGGTAGGGAGGCTTGCGCCGCGGCTGCCCCTTCTTCCCTTCCAGGGACTCGAGGAGTCCGGTCTCCTCGCCGCAGATGTAGGCGCCCGCGCCGCGCACCAGCACCACCTCGTGGGAGAACCCGCTGCCGAGCACCCGCGGGCCGAGCACGCCGGCAGCGCGCGCCTCTTCGATGGCCCGACCGAGGATGCGCGCGGGCTTCGCGTACTCGCCGCGGACGTAGACGAAGGTGGTCTCGGCGCCGGTGGCGAAGGCGGGGATGAGGATGCCCTCGAGGAGCTGGTGGGGCCCCCGCTCGATCAGCATGCGGTCCTTGAAGGAGCCGGGCTCGCTCTCGTCCGCGTTGCACACCAGGTAGCTCGGCCCGTCCCGCTCCGTCGGCATGAACGACCACTTGGTGCCCGCGTCGAAGCCGGCGCCGCCGCGCCCCTGCAGGCCGGCGCGCTTCAGGGTATCGATCACCTCACTCGGACTACGCCCGTTGAGCACCCGGCGCGCCGTCTCGTAGCCGCCATTGGCCCGGTAGCCCGGGAGCGTCGCGAAGCCGTCATCGCCGAAGTGCTCGCTCAGGTAGCCGGTGACGTGGGGCGCGGGATGGGCCATGTCGCGGGCTACTCCAGCCCGTCCAGGAGCTCTCGCACCCGCGCCCAGTCGAGGTCTTCGTGATAGGCCTCGTCGACCCGCAGCATCGGCGCGTAGCCGCAGGCACCGAGGCACTCCTCGTGGCCGAGGCTGACGCGGCCATCGCCGGTGGTGGCGCCGGCCCGCACCCCCAGGTGCGCTTCGATGCTGCGCAGCAGATCCCGACCGCCGCGCAGCGAGCAGGAGAGGCTCGTACAGACGTTCACCTGGTGGCGCCCTCGGGGCCGGTCGTGGAATTCGTTGTAGAAGCTGATCACCTCCATCACCTCGGCCGGATGCAGGTCGAATAGCGCCGCCACCTCCCGCGCCGTCTCGTCCGAGAGATGGCCCAGCTCGTCCTGGACGAGCCGGAGCGCGGCCAGGAGGGCGCCACGCTTCTCCGGCATCTTCGCGATCTCCGCGTCGATCGCGGCTCGCGTGGCTGCGCTCACCATTCGAGCGCGCCCTTCTTCCACTCGTAGAGCAGACCGATCACGAGGGGCACGCTGAACACCGCCATCACCGCGAGACCGTAGGCGCCGAGGTCGCGGAAAAGGGCGCCCCAGGGATAGAAGAACACCGCCTCCAGGTCGAAGAGCACGAATAACATCGCGACGAGGTAGAACTTCACCGAGAAGCGCTGGTTCGGCGAGACGATCTGCGACTCGCCGCACTCGAAGGGCTCGAGCTTCTCGGCAAACTCGCGCCGCGGCGAGAGCAGCCGGTGCAGCACGAGGAAGACGGCGGCGATCAGCAGAGCCAGCGCGAGGATCAGCAGAATGCCGACGAACTCGGCGAGCATGGTGCGCGGCCCCCCCTACCGCGAAGTTCCGCTAACTACCCGTCCCAGAAGCGGAAATTCGCGCGGAACCTAGCCGTGTGGAGAGCGCCCGTCAATGTACACTCGCCGGCCATGCCCACCCCCCTGGCCGTGCTCGGCGCCGGAAGCTTCGGCACCTGCCTGGCCGTGCTGGCCGCGCGCGAGCACGACGTCACGATCTGGGCGCGAGACGCGGGCACCGCCGAGACCATTCAACGCGACCGCCGCAACCCGCGCTACCTGAGCCACATCGAGCTGCCCGAGAGCATCACGGCCACCGCCGATCTTGCCGAGGCGCTGACCGACCGGGAGATCGTCGTCTGCGCGGTGCCCAGCCACGGCGTGCGCGACGTGATGGGGCGCGCCGGCAAGGTGATGGACCCGGGCGCGATCCTGGTCTCGACCGTGAAGGGCATCGAAGTCGAGACCGGCATGACCATGCACAAGGTGCTGGAGGACGTCCTGCCCGAGGCCCTGCACCCGCGCATCGTCTGCCTCTCGGGGCCGTCCTTCGCGCGGGAGGTGGCCGAGCAAAAGCCCACGGCGGTCACCCTGGCGTGCCGCGAGGAGGGCTACGCGATCGCCGTGCAGACCGCCCTCTCCTGCCCCTGGTTTCGCTGCTACACCCACGACGACGTGGTGGGCGTCGAGATCGGCGGCGCGCTCAAGAACGTCGTCGCCATCGCGGTCGGCATCTGCGACGGCCTCGAGGCCGGCCTCAACGCCCGGGCCGGTCTGATGACGCGCGGGCTGCGCGAGATCACCCGGCTGGGAGAGGCGCTCGGCGCCCATCCCCTTACCTTCCTGGGGCTCTCCGGAATGGGCGACCTGATCCTCACCTGCACCGGGGATCTCTCCCGCAACCGGACCGTCGGCATCGAGATCGGTCGCGGCCGGCGCCTCGATGAGATCGTCGCCGGGATGGACCAGGTGGCGGAGGGCGTGCGTACCACCTACGCCGTCTGCGACCTCGCGACCCGCCTGGGCGTGGAGATGCCCATCGCCTTCGGGGTGCGGCAGATCCTGAACGGCGAGATCGAGCCGGCAGCCGGCGGGCTGGCGCTGATGACGCGACAGCTGCGGTCGGAGACCGAGTAGGCCGGGGTCCGCGAACACGTTCTCGCTTCTGGGATTTCGCTGCGGGGACGGGCGGTTGACGCCCCGCCACGAGGCGCGTAGCCTGATCGTCCTCCAAGAAATCGAAATTCATTTTCAGTTTGACCGACGACCTCCTCTCCCAGCTGCCCGTCGGCGCTTCCGGCACCGTGACCGGGATCGACGCGCCCGAGCCCCTCGCCACACGGCTTCGGGATCTCGGGCTGCATCCGGGCACGCGGGTCCACTGCCTGCGGCGGGCGCCCCTCGGGGACCCGCGGGTCTACGAGCTGCGCGGTGTGCAGCTGTGTCTGCGGCACAGCGAGGCGGGCCGAGTGCGGGTGAGCGCCGATGGCTGAGGCACCGGCTCCCGCCCTGCGCCCGATGCGCCTAGGGCTGGTGGGCAGCCCGAACTCGGGCAAGACGACGCTCTTCAACGCCCTGACCGGCCTGCGCGCCAAGGTCGGCAACTACCCGGGCGTCACGGTCGAGCGCCGTGAGGGCACGGTACGGATCGACGGCCGCGAGCTGCAGGTGATCGACCTGCCCGGCACCTACGGGCTCGAACCCATGAGCCCGGACGAGGCGGTGGTGAGCCGGGTCCTCGCCGGGAAGGTGGCGGAGGTCGCGCCGCCGGACGCGCTCATCGTCACGGTCGACGCCTGCGCCCTGGCGCGCTCCCTGGGCTTCGTCGCCGAGCTCGTCCGGATGGGCCTGCCCACGTGCCTGGTGCTCACCATGACCGACGAGCTCCGGGCGCGCGGCGGCGAGCTCGACCTCCCGCGCCTGCGGGACGCCCTCGGCATCCCGGTGTTGGGCGTGGTGGGCCACCGCGGCATCGGCCTGGACGCGCTCCGTCAGCTCCTGGCCGAGCCCCTGGCCTGGGACCGGCCGCCGGTTCCGCCGCCTGCCGATCCGGAGGAGCGCCACGGCTGGTGCGAATCGGTCCTGGAACGGGTGGTGCAGCGGGCGCCGGGGCGCGATCCGCGGACCGCGGGCATCGACCGCGTCGTGCTGCACCCGGTGGCCGGCAGCCTGCTCTTCCTCGTGGTGATGGTGCTCTTCTTCCAGCTCATCTTCGCCTGGGCCTCTCCCGCCATGGACGTCATCGATGCGGGCGTGGGGGCCCTGGGCAGCGGCGCCCGCGCCGCCCTGCCCGAGGGCCTGCTGGCGGATTTCGTCAGCGACGGCCTGATCGCCGGCGTGGGCTCGGTCGTGATCTTCCTGCCCCAGATCGTGCTCCTGTTCGGCCTGCTCTACCTGCTCGAGGACGTGGGCTACATGGCGCGGGCTGCCTTCGTGGTCGACCGGGCGATGGGACGCATCGGGCTCGAGGGTCGGGCCTTCGTCGCGCTGCTCTCGTCCTACGCCTGCGCGGTGCCGGGCATCATGGCCACCCGCACCGTTCCCTCGCCGCGCCACCGGCTCGTGACCATCCTGGTCGCGCCGCTGATGACCTGCTCCGCGCGCCTGCCGGTCTACGCGCTTCTGATCGGCGCGTTCGTCCCGCCCACCACAATGTGGGGCGGGCTCGGCCTCCAGGGGCTGGTGCTGCTGGGCCTCTACCTGCTCGGCGCCGCGACGGCCCTGGTGGCAGCGGCGGTGCTGAACCGCTTCGTGGTGGAGCCCGCGGCGTTGCCCTTCGTGCTCGAGCTGCCGCCCTACCGGATGCCGCCGCCGAAGCTGTGGGCCTCCCAGGTTTGGGGCGCCGCCAGCGCCTTCCTGCGCCGGGCGGGCACGATCATCCTGTGCGTGTCGATCGTCCTGTGGGCGCTCCTCACCTTTCCGCGAGCCGAGGCCCCGGCCGGTACGAGCGCCCCGGAGGCGGCCCGCTACGCCGTCGAGCACAGCGCGGCGGGGCGCATCGGGCGCGCCATCGAGCCGGCGATCGCCCCCCTGGGCTTCGACTGGAAGATCGGCGTGGGACTGGTGGCCAGCCTCGCGGCGCGCGAGGTGATCGTCGCCACCCTGGCCCAGGTGTACGCGGCCTCGGAGGAGGACGAGGTCTCGCTGCGGGCGGCGGTGATCGCCGACGTGGACCCGCGCACCGGCGAGCGCGTCTTCACGCCCGCCACCGTGGCCTCGCTGCTGATCTTCTTCGTGTTCGCGCTCCAGTGCATGTCGACCCTGGCGGTGATGCGGCGGGAGACCAACTCCTGGCGCTGGCCCGCCTTCGCCTTCGGGTACCTTCTCGCCCTCGCCTACGGAGCGAGCTTCCTCACCTACCGGATCGTCGATGCCCTCACGACCTGAGCTCCTCACCTGGCTCGCCTTCGGGCTGCTTCTGCTTCCCTTCCTGGGCTGCGGAACGAAGTACGCGCGCCAGACGATCCGGGACGACGGCGAGGTCCGGGTCGTCCTGCGCGCGGAGATCAGCGGCGACGCGCGGGTCGAGCAGCACTTCCGGCACCCGGCCACCATCTCCAACATCCGCCTGGCCCACATCCTGTCGCGCATCGACGTGCGCAGCGCGGTGGACGACGACGGGGGCCAGCGCAAGCCGGCCATCGACACCGCGCTCCTGTACGGCCTGGGCGACGTGCTGAGCGAGGCGTTCGCGAAGGCGAAGAGCGACCAGGAGATCGTCGTCGAGGCCACCCGCAAGGAGAAGCGCCTCGGCATCTTCCACCAGGCCTACATGACGAGCTTCGTCGCCTACGTCGGCGGTGACGACCTGCTCTACCTGCACCTGAACCGGGTCGACTGGCCGGTTCCAAAGAGCGAGAACACCGAGACCAAGGAGCCCGCCGTAGGCCGCGAGGTCATGCGCTTCAAGGTCATCGCCTCCAACGCCATCGAGGCCGTCGGCCACCAGGCCGTCGCGGTCGAGTGGCGCGACCCGATCTTCCGCAAGGCCTCCAACATCCGCGTGGGCCCCACCGGCCGCGTCATGCGCCGCACCATCCTGATGGGTGAGCCCGAGGAGGCACCGGAAGACGCCCCAGAGCTCCCCGCCGAAGTCATCCCCAGCGACCCGGCGGCTCTCCGCGCCCTCGCCGAACTCGAAGAGGCCCGCCGAGCCGGCGAGATCACCGAAGCCGAGTACCGCAGACGCCGCCGCGAGCTGCTGAATGAAGAAACGGGGCCGGAGTTAAGAATTCAGTTACGCCCCAAGGGGCGTAACTGAATTCTTAACTCCGGCCCCGTTTCTTCACTAGAGGTTGCCCTTGTGCTGGCCGCCGTCCACCGCGAGGGTCACGCCGGTGATCCAGCTGGCGGGGGCGGAGGCGAGGAAGACGACGGCGGCAGCCACTTCCTCGGCGGTGCCGAGGCGCCCGAAGGGGATCGAGGTGCGGATGGCCTCGTAGGCCGGCTCGTTGACCTTCTTGATCGTCTCCCACATGCCGCCGGGGAACTCGATGGAGCCCGGGGCGACGGTGTTCACGCGAATGCCCTGGGGTGCCAGGTTGATGGCCAGCGTCTTCGAGTGGCTCATCAGCGCCGCCTTCACCGCGGCGTAGGCGGGAGGCGAGCCGGCCTCCAGGCCCGAGGTCGACGAGATGTGGATCACGGCACCGCCACCCGCCTCCTTCATCCACGGCACCACCTTCCAGGTGGCGCGCACCGACGCCATCACGTCCACGTCGAAGCCGGCGGACCAGCCGGCCTCGTCGTCGCTCACGCCGAAGCCGGAGGCGTTGTTCACGAGCACGTCGACGCCGCCCAGGGCATCACGGGCGGCGTCGAGAAAGCCGCCGAGAGCGTCGGCGTCCACCACGTCGCAGGGAGCGGCGTAGGCGCGGACGCCGCGGGACTCGAGCTCCTTGGCCGTCGACTCGAGGGGTCCCTCGCTGCGCGCGCAGATCGCGACGTTCGCTCCCTCGTCGGCGAACGCCAGGGCCGTCGCCCGCCCGATGCCCTTGCTGCCGCCGGTGATCACCACGTTCCTGCCCGCGAGCCCGAGATCCATGTCGTCCTCCTCGATCCGGGCATGCTATCGCGAACCGGCAGCCTCGCCTCAGCCCACGGGCTGGAGCGTCCGATGAGCGGATATGGCGTCACGGGACTCCAGTCGCGCCTACCACTGCGATCGCTGTGGCTCCGAGGCCGGGCGCCCCGGCGGATTCGTGATTGCCATGCCTCCCGAGTCGCCGGGCTGGGGAGCGCTGTACCCGGTCGCCTCCTTGCTGGCCAACGTCTTCGTCTTCCCGGCCTTGCTCCTCCGACCGCTCGCTCGACCGGCTACCAGTACCGGACCGGCTCGACCCCCTGGGCGTCGACCAGCTCGGCCTTGACGGCGGCCACGTCGTAGCAGTTCAGCTCGAAGCGGTTGTCCCAGGGATCCAGGAAGTCGAACGCGTAGCAGAGGTCGAAGTCGATCACGTCGTCGGGGCGGAGGGGCGCACCGCGGGGGCTGCGGATGTCACTCCCCTCGAGTTGGCCGGCGAAGGCCAGGAAGGCCGCGGCATCGACCCGGAAGGCGGCCCCCATCTCGAGGGTGGTGCGCTCGTGACCGCCGCCCGCCTGGAAGAGCGCGATGGCGCTGCGGCCGCCGTCCGCGGAGAGGTGGAGCGGCCCGCCCTCGATCTTCGTCCAGGGCTCGGCCTCCGGTACCGGGCGAAAGCCGAGGCGCTCCTCGTACCAACGTGCGGCGGCGGCGCGATCGGGTACGACGACGTGCACATGATCGAGAGAACCCATCGCGAACGAGCTCATGACGTCGGTCCCTTCTCCGCGAGGCGCTTCATGAAGCCCCACTGGTAGCCCTCCGGGTCGGCGACGGTAAGCATCCGGACGCCGTAGGGCTGGTCTTCGGGCGGCCTGGCCTCCACGCCGGCCGCCTTCACCCGAGTGTAGACCGCGTCGACGTCGTCGACCCAGACGCCGACCCAGAGCGGCAGCGGCTTGCCGTCGGGGTCGCAGATGCGACGGCCGCCGCCGTCGAGCCACAGCTCGGTGGCACCGACGCGCATCTCCGCGTTCTGGACCGTGCCGTCGGGGTTCGACCAGCGGCCCTTCTCGACGAAGCCGAAGACCCGCGCGTACCACTTGAGCATCGCCGCCGCGTCCTCGTAGAACAGGTAGGGGACGAGGCCGGTCACGGTCATGTCAGGGGTCCGGGCGAGGTGCGCTTCGAACCAGCGCGTGACGATGTGCCAGCCGTGGCGGGACACCCGCTTCGCCTCTTCCGGGTCGAGCTGGTCGAGGCCGCGGGTCTCGATCGAGACCCGGGTTCCCCCGGCGATCGGATCGAAGAGGACGTCGATCTCGCAGTCCTTCTCGTCGCGGAACACGAGCCGCCGACCGGGCTCCCAGACGGTGATCGTCCCGATGGTCGGGCCCTCGCCGGTCGCTGCATCGTGGACCTCGACGAGGCGTCCGCCGACGCCGGGCTCGACGCGCATGGCGACCGCACGCCGGGCGTCCTTCACGGTGTGCCGGCCGATCCGGTACCAATCGCCGAACTCCTCCGTGAAGACCCGGAACGCCTCGGCCGGCGCCGCCCGGACCTCGACCGCCAGTCGCACCGAAGCCTCCATCAGCGGACCCTGCCTTCCACGTGCCTCTGGAAGCGCGTCAGCTGCTCGGACCAATGCGCCCGCACCTCGGCGAGCCATCGCTGGAGATCGTCGATGCGGTCTCCGCGGAGCCGGTAGATCCGGGCCCGGGCGTCGTCGTCGGGGGTCTCCGCCTCGACCACGCCGTGCTGCCGCAGCACCCGCAGATGGCGGCTCATGGCCGGGCGTCCGACGCCGACCCGGTGAGCGAGCTCGCCGGCCCGGTGGGGCCGATCCCCGAGGAGCTCGACGACCCGCCGGCGGGCCGGATCGGCGAGCGAGGCGAGGATGGGATCGACGGCCATATAATTTCGATAATGCGCAATCATTCATGAATTCGCAACAGAAGAATGTGCCCCTGGGGGACGGACACCAATCTGGCCGGCTTTCCGTAACCTCCTGCGTTCGCCTGCCGACACACCTCCCGGGGCCCCCTGCCCCGAGCCCCATCCCCGTCTCTGCGGAGCGCCCATGAACATCCTGCTCGAGATCCTCCTCGTCGCCCTCTTCGCCGTCGCTGTCTCCCGGCTGACGACCGATCCCTGGAAGGGACGACTGTTCTCGGCGCTCAAGCTGTGGCTGACCGTGCGCATGGTGTGGCTGCTCTCGGTCTGGCCGGTGACGCTCGAGGACGGAACGACGGCGCCGATCTGGCGGGTCGTGATGGACACGGCGGCGGCCATCGACCCGAGTGTGTTCTGGTCCTTCGTGGCCCTCGCCGTCGGCGTGAAGCTCATCGGGATCTTCTCCTCGATGTACCGCTGGCAGCTGATCCTGCGCGGCCAGGGCATCGAGTTCACCTTCCGCCACATCTTCGGGACGTTCCTGATCGGGCGCGCGATCGGCTTCTTCTTGCCGAGCACCGTCGGCCTCGACGCCTACATGCTCTACGACGCCGCCAAGCTCTCCGGGCGGACCGTCGAGGTGACGGCGGGCAAGTTCCTCGAGAAGGTGATCGGCTTCAGCGGCATCTTCATCTCGTTCCTCGTCGCCCTGCCCTTCGGCGTGGCCATCTTCGGCGAGCACGGCACGACCGTCGCGATGGTCACCATCCCCATCGCGAGCGGTGTGATCGTCGCGCTGATGATGCTGCTCTGGTTCCCGGGCATCGTGCAGTGGTTCCTCGAGAACGTGCCGATCCCCGCGAAGGCGCGACTGCAAGGCCTGTTGACCCGCGCCTCCAACGCGTCGGCAGCCTATCGGGACAAGAAGGGCCTCGTCGTCCTGCTCTTCTTCCTGAGCTTCCTGGTGCACTTCACCACCGCGGCCATGTACTACTTCACGGCCATCGCTGTGGGTGTCGGCGACCGCGCCGAGTTCTGGCCGATCGCCTTCGGCTCCTCGATCCAGATCTTCGCGACGGTCGTCGGCCCGACGATCGGCGGCATTGGCATCCGCGAGGCAGCCCAGTACGCGCTCCTCGGCAACCTGCTCGGGCCCGGCGGCGCGATCCTCTCGGCCAGTCTGGGCTTCCTGGCCGCCGAGGCGCCGACGGTGCTCGGTTTCGTGATCTGGCTCGTGCGCGGCGACGGCTATCGCCCCGCGGTCTGCAAGGTGGACGGCGTACAGGTGGACTACGACGAGGCCGCCAAGGCGGCGCTCGCCCTCGAGACCGAAGAGGAGCGCGAGGCCTGGAAGGACTCGCCCCACGTCTCGGTGCCCCTGGCCAGCCGCATGCGCGACGGCGCCGCCTACGGCCTCGGCGCGGGCATCCTCGCCGGCCTGCTCGTGGGCCTGCCGGAGACCCTCGCCATCGCGGCGGGCGGGTTCGGCACCGAGGCCCAGGTGCTCTGGTACGGCCCGCTCGCCTACGCGGCGTTCTTCGGCGCCCTGTGTCTCGCCGGCGGCCTGGTGCTTGCGGTGCTGCCCATGAGCCGGGAGGAGATCCGCGGCTGGACGCCCTCGCTGGCGATCCTCGCGACGGCGGTGCCGATCGGCCTGGCGGTGACGGTGTTCCGCCTGCGCCGTGACCTGTACGCGGAGCAGATGCCCCCGCTGCCCGTGCTGCTCGCGGTGGTGGCCGGCTTCGGCGTCCTTGCGCTGCTGCTCTTCTTCGTCGGCCCGCGGCTCTTCCGCGGCGGCCTCGGCACCCTCGCGAAGCCGCTGCCGGCGCTGGGACTCGCGGGTCTCCTCGGCGTGATCGGCGCCCTCGGCACGGGTGCCGTGAACCTGGTCGAGACCGGCGGCGCCGCACCGAGCGTGGTGCCGGTGCAGCTCGCCGAGCGCCCGAACCTCATCCTCGTGATGGTCGACACCCTGCGCGCCGACCACCTTTCCTGCTACGGCGGCCCGGTGGAGACGCCGAACCTGTGTCGCGTCGCCACGGACGGCGGCACGATCTACGACGGCTTCAGCCACTCCTCCTGGACCAAGCCAGCGACGGCGACGCTGCTGACCTCCCTCGTGCCCACCAGCCACCGGGCGATGTCGAAGCCCGCGGCCCTGGGCCCCGAGATCGACACTCTCGCCGAGGAGCTCCAGAGCCACGGCTACGCCACCGGCGGCTTCGTCTCGAACACGAACCTGACCGAGAGCTTCGGCTTCGCTCAGGGCTTCGACGAGTACCACTACCTGGGCCCGGACTACCTGTTCGGCGCCCAGGAGTCGTCGTCGAAGCTGGTGATGTACCAGATCCTGCGGCGGGTCTGGTTCGCGCTGCCCCAGGGCCTGCGCTTCGGCGATTTCTACCAGGATTCGGAGGTCGTGAACGGCCACGCGATGCCGTGGCTCGAGCGGCACAAGGACGCCCGCTTCTTCCTCTTCCTCCACTACATGGATCCGCACGATCCCTACTTCGAGCACCCGTACAACGGCTACGGCATCGCGCGGGCATCGAATCAACATCCGCCGGCTTCGATGGCGGAGGAGATGCAGCGGCTCTACCGGCAGGAGATCGCCTATCTGGACGACCACTTCGGCCGGCTCCTGAATCACCTCGAGGACCTGGGCGTCTACGAGAACACGGTGATCGCCCTGGTCTCGGACCACGGCGAGGAGTTCCACGAGCACGGCGGCTTCTGGCACGGGCTCACGCTCTACGACGAGCAGATCCGCGTGCCTCTCCTGGTGAAGTGGCCGAAGGACCGGCGCGGCGCGGTGCCCGACGCTCGCGGCGAGGTGGCGCGGCTGATCGACGTGGCGCCCACCCTGCTGGCCCAGGCCGGTGCGCCGCCGGCGGACGCCATGCAGGGCCGCGACCTGGCAATGGACCTGTCGCTGCGAAGCGAAGCCGAGCGCATGGTGTTCGCCGAGGAGGACCACGAGGGCAACGTGCTGCGCGCGATCCGCACCCGCTCCTGGAAGTGGATCGAAGCGAACGAGGGCAACCCGCGCGGCCTGCCCGGGAACGAGCTCTTCGACATGGTGTCCGATGCAGGGGAAACGCGAAATCTCCACGACCAGAAGACGAGCGTGGCTGCCGAGCTGCGGGCGCACGCCGAGGGCCAGCAACGGCTCGCCGAGAGCGGCCAGGTGGGCGAGGCCCACCAGGCCCAGATCTCTGCGGCGGAGTGCGAAGCCCTGATGGCGCTGGGCTACGTCGAGAGCTGCGACGAGGACGAGACCGCGACGCCCTGAACCCCGCCGGGACGGGCCTGCTACCTTCCCGCGCGGTGGCGATCTGATCCGAGGGACCCCAACCACATGCGCGCCCTTCTCCTCCTCGCGCTCCTCGCGAGCGCCTTCTCTACGGCTGTGTCCAGCGAGCCCGGTGCCGTCTCCGCGGCGGCGCGAGTGCCCGGCAAGATGCAGCTCGCGATCACGAGCCCGGGCTCCGGCAGCCGCGTGGAGTCGAAGATGCACATGGCCGAGATCCGCGGCACGGCGACGGCCGGCACCGACGGCCCGCGCGGCTTCGACGTGATGCTCGTGTTGGACATCTCGAGGTCGACCCAGACCGCCAGCGGGGCCGACGTGGACGGCGACGGCGAGATCGGCGAGGACCCGCACCAGGGCCTCTACGCGCCGGGCGAGTTCCCGGACGACGTCTACTCGACGGATCCCGAGGACACGGTCCTCCACGCCGAAGTGCTGGCGGCGCGAACGCTGATCGAGGGCCTCGACCCGGAGCGGGTGCGCGTCGGCCTGATCACCTTCTCGGGGGAGGTCGATCCGGAGACCGGACAGCGCCGCGCCCCGGAGCAGCGGGACGCCACCCTGAAGGTGCCCCTCACCCGCGATCACGCGCTGCTGCAGCGCGCCCTCGACGGCGTCCTCACCGAGGGCCCCCATGGCGCGACCAACTTCGCCGCCGGCATCCGGCTCGCCACCCAGGAGCTGGCTGGCATGTCCGGCGCCCGCAGCCGCCCGGCCGAGCGACACAAGAAGGTGATGCTGTTCCTGACCGACGGCATCCCGAGCTTCCCCTCAGGACGCGCCGACACCCAGGACCCGGAGGACGTCGAGGCCGCGGTGCGCGCCGCGCGGGTCTCCCAGGCCGCGGGCATCCGCATCAACAGCTTCGCCCTTGGCACCGACGCCCTGGCCCGCCCGAAGGCCGCCACCGAGATCGCGGCAGTCACCCTCGGCACCTTCACCCCGGTGATCGAGCCCGGCGGCGTCGTCGCAGCGCTCCAGTCCGTCTCCTTCGCCAACGTGGAAGACGTGGGCGTCGTCAACGTCACGACCCAGGAGCACGCGTCCGACGTGCATCTGAACCCGGACGGCAGCTTCGTCGCCTTCGTGCCGGTGAAGGAGGGCCGCAACCGCGTCATCGTCAACGCCATCGCCTCTGACGGCGGCGAGGTGAACCGAGAGCTCGTCTTCGACTTCGCCATCAAGGAAGCGGAAGACGCGGAGAAGCTCCGCGAGCTCGAGCGGCTGCGAAAGCTGACGGACGAGCTGAAGCGGTATCACCTGGCGAAGCAGATGGAGCGGGAGCGACTGCGGAAGCGGCGGATGAAGCAGGTGCTGGACATCGAGGTCCGGGACGGGACCTCCGGCGAGTAGGGACGGGGCCGCTTCGCTTCTTGGTGCGCGATCGCGGGGCGGCGGGTGGGGGCGGCGAGAGAAGGAAATGGTGGAGGCAACGCGAACCGCACCTTGCTGCCCAGCCGCGAGACGGCTCCACCCCTTCCTCTTCTTGGCAGTTCGGCGCCCACCCCCGGCGACTCCCGAGCCCGCAGAAGGAGCGAAGCGGCCCCAGCTTGACCACCCCCCCAACCCCCCGTACCCTCAAACATTCGAGCACCTCTTTAAACACGGGTTGATTTCAGGCGCTTGCAGGACCCTCGGCTCGGCCCCACCGGGACCCGCACCCGAATCTGCTAAGTGCCCTCCGCCCTAGAAAGCGGGAAGCCTCATGGCGAAGCGTCCGGAACGGCCGGGTCCCTCCACCAGGGCCGTCCATGCGGGACAGCGGGAGCGCGGCGAGAGCCACGCCCTCACCCCTCCCATCCACCAGACCTCCACCTTCTGGTTCCAGGATTCGGCGGAGCTGCGCGAGTACGCGGAGGGCCGACTCGATCGCGACGAGTACGGCCGCTACAGCAATCCCACCTGGCGGGTGGTGCAGGACAAGCTCTCGGAGCTGGAGGGTGCTGACGAGACGGTGCTGTTCAGCTCGGGGATGAGCGCGGCGACGAGCACCTTCCTCGCGCTGCTCCCCCGCGGCGGGCACATCGTCGTCACCAACGATTGCTACCGGCGCACGCGGCAGTTCATCCAGCAGTATCTCTCGAAGCTCGACGTCACCGCGACGGTCATCGAGCCTGCCGACACCGCGGCGCTGAAGGACGCGCTGCGCGACGAGACCGTCTTCTTCTTCACCGAGAGCCCGACCAACCCGTACCTGCGAGTGATCGACCTGCCGGAAGCCGCGCGCATCTGCCACGAGCGCAGCGTGAAGGTGATCATCGACGGCACCTTCGCCACACCGGTGAACCACCGACCCCTCGAGCAGGGCGCCGACCTGGTCGTCCACAGCGCGACCAAGTACCTGGCGGGCCACAACGACCTGATCGCCGGAACGGTCTCCGGGCCAGCGGAAGAGATCGCGCCGGTGCGCGAGGCCTGCGGCGTGCTCGGCGGCATCCTGGATCCCCACGCGTCGTACCTGCTGCTGCGCGGCATGAAGACCCTGGCCCTGCGCATGGAGCGCCACAACGCGAACGGCCTGGCGGTGGCCCGCTGGCTCGAAGGGCAGCCCGAGGTGCGGCGCGTGTGGTATCCGGGGCTCGAGAGCCACCCGGACCACGCCGTCGCCACGCGACTGATGCAGGGCTTCGCGGGCGTCGTCACCTTCGAGATCGAAGGCGACCTCGAGGCGGCCGTCCGCTTCACCGACGCCTGCCGTCTGCCCTACATCGCCCCGAGCCTGGGCGGCGTCGACTCCCTCGTGGAGATGCCCGTGCTGATGTCCTACTGGGACTATCCGGCCGAGGAGCGTCAGGCCTACGGCATCACCGATTCGCTGATTCGCCTCGCCTGCGGCATCGAGGACCCGGACGACCTGATCGCGGATCTCGAGCAGGCCCTCGGCACCGTCTAGAGCAGGTCGCCGTCGAGCGGGGTGGCGTGCTCCATGGCCAGGAGCTTCTTCTTCATGGGCAGGCCGCCCGCATAGCCGCCGAGCTTGCCGCCGGCGGCGACGACGCGGTGGCAGGGCACGACCAAGGAGATCGGGTTCGCGCCGTTGGCCGTGCCGACGGCCCGCACCGCCTGGGGCTGGCCGATGTCGCGCGCGATGTCCGTGTACGTGCGGGTCTCGCCGTACGGGACCCTTTGCAGCGCCTCGTAGACGAGGTGTTGGAAGGGCGTCGCGCGGAGATCGAGGGGCAGCTCGAACGCCCTGCGCTTGCCCGCCAGGTACTCGGTGATCTGCTGGATCGCCCGGCGATTCGGCTCCCAGGCGACGGCCGCCTCCGCCTCCGGCGCGTGGCGGCGGCGCCAGCCCTCCAGGCCGCGCCCGCCGGCCCGCGGCAGGTGGACGTAGGCCAGGCCCTGCTCGGTGGAGGCGCAGCGCATGACGCCGAAGCGGGTCTCGAACTCCGCGACGTGGAGCTTCTCCATCGGGGCGTCACAATAGCAGGGGAACCCGGGAGGAACCTTGCCCCATCTACTCGTTTCCGGCGGTGCCGGCTACATCGGCAGCCACACCCTGCGCGCGCTGCGCAAGGCCGGCCACACGGCGGTGGTGGTCGACGATCTGCGCAGCGGCCGGACCTCCGCGGTCGAGGATGCACCGCTGGTCCGCTGTGACATCGGCGACCGGGACGGGCTGGATCGCCTCCTCGCGCGCTACGGCCCCTTCGAGGGCGTGCTGCACTTCGCGGCCTCGATCCAAGTCGGTGAGTCCGTGGCCGACCCGCTGGCGTACTACCGGAACAACGTTCTGGGAGCGACCCAGCTGATCGAGCGCTCCCTCCACCACGGCGCTCGCGCGTTCGTGCTCTCCTCCACCGCGGCCGTATACGGGCACCCGGAGCAGCAGCCGATCCCGGAGACCGCGCCTCTCGCGCCGATCAATCCCTACGGGGCCGGGAAGGCCATGGTCGAGCGGATCCTCGCCGACGTGGAGGCCGCCCACGGCTTGCGCTGGGCCGCCTTGCGCTACTTCAACGCCTGCGGCGCCGACCCGGGCGGCGGCATCGGCGAGTGCCACGAGCCGGAGACCCATCTGATCCCCCTGGCGCTGGAGGCCGCCGCCGGCCTGCGCCCGGCGCTCCAGCTGTTCGGCACCGACTACCCCACGCCGGACGGCACCTGCATTCGCGACTACGTCCACGTGACCGATCTCGCCACCGCCCACGTGGCGGCGATGGAGGGGCTCCTCAGCGGGGGCCCCGGCGGGGCCTTCAACCTCGGAAGCGGGACCGGGCTCAGCAACCGCGAGGTGCTGGAGGGCATCGGCCGGGTCCTGGGCCTCCCGGTTCCCGTCGAGGACGCGCCGCGGCGCCCGGGCGATCCGCCGATCCTCGTCGCCGACGCGACGCGCTTCCGCAACGCCTTCGGCTGGGCGCCGCGCCACTCGGATCTCGACACGATCGTGCGTACGGCGTGGGAGTGGCTGCGCATCTGGCGAGGGCTCTGACCGCGCGGAAAGTGCCCTGACCCGGCCCCCACCGTACACTCCGCGGGAGCGGTAGGGGGGACCGTGGGCTGGGACCTGGGGCTGCTGCTGTCGACCGGCCTCTGCGTCGGGATCGCGATCGACAGCCTGGCGCGCCCGCGGCGCCCGGGCCTGACGTCCGTGCTGCTCCTCGCCGTCTGCGGCGCCCTGTGGAGCGGGGGAGAGCTTCTGCTCCACCACGCGGGCTCGGCGGAGGAGATGCTGGCCCCTCGGCGCATCCTGTTCGCGGGCGTGTGCGCGCTGGGCCCGGTGCTGCTCTGGACGGCGGGGCACCTCCACGGCCCCAGCCTCCGAAGGCTATGCACCGGGATCGCCGTCGCGGGCGGGATCCTCGAGCTCGGGCTCTACACATCCTTCTACGGCAGCGACCACGACCTCTTCATCTCCGGCGAACCGGCGAATCCCGCGCGCGGTCCACTCTTCTTCGTCCACGGCGCCACCCAGTGGGGATTGCTGTCGCTCGGTCTGCTGCTCTTCGCCGCGGCGGCGCAACGGGTTCGGACACGCCGGAGAGCGACAGGCTGGATCGTCGTCGCGGGAATCTGCTTGCCCCTCCTCGTGAACTGGCTCTACGTGGGCCTCGATCTCGCGCCGCGGGATCCGACTCCGCTGGCCATGGGCGTGACGGCGGCGACCCTGCGGTGGGGCGTGCTCGAGATGGTGGGTGCACCGTTCCTCGCGAGCCTCGCGCGCTCCGAGCTCCTCGACCAGCTCGACGCCGCCGTCCTGGTCGCAGACGGTCGTGGACGCGTCCTGGAGCTGAATCACACGGGACATGAGCTGCTCGGAGGGAGCGACCCGACCGGCGCGGAGCTGGGCTTCCTTCTCGAGCCCTTCGAGCGGGACCCGGGCTACGACGTGCGCCGCTTCCCGTTGGAGCGCCACGGGCTGCGGGTCGGCGAGGGCGTGATCGTCACCGATCGGCGGCAGGCTCGAGAGGCGGAACGCCGCACGGACGTGGCGACCCGTCTCGAGGCGCTGGGCCTGCTCTCCCAGGGCCTCGCCCACGAGATCAACAATCCGCTCACCTCCGTGCTGGTGAGCACCGACTTCCTCGGCGAGCACGTCCGTCGCAGCGTCCGCGACCCCCACCGATGGGAGGAAATGGAGGCCCTGCTGGACACGATCGCCAGCGAGAGCATGCGCATCGCCGAGATCGTGCGACGGCTCGAGAAGCTCGCCGTCCTGCCTCCGAACGACGGAGCACCGGGTCGTGCGGACGTGTCCGCGGTCGCCCACCGCGTCGTGGGGCTCACACGCATCGGCAAGGACCGGCGGCGGATCCGGATGGAGCTGCCGAACCCGCCCGTCGAGGCCGCGATCCGGCCCGAGGAGCTCCTACAGGTGCTCCTGCAGCTGGTCTCGAACGCACTCGAGTCCGACGAGCGCGGGCACCCCGTCGAGGTGCAGGTCGACCCGGACGACGTCCAGGTCGTCGTCGAGGTTCAGGACCGGGGAACGGGCTTCGCCGACGTCGACCCATCGCGGATCTTCGACCCGTTCTACACGACGAAGCGTCCCGATCGGGGCGTGGGCCTGGGCCTCTCGCTCTGCTGGGAGATCGCCCGGCAGAACGGCGGCCGGCTGGAGGCCCTCGCGCGAGAAGGCGGCGGCGCCCGCCTCCGCCTGACCCTCCCCCGAGCCTGAACGCAGCAGGGGGACGGCGCCTCCGTTGCGTTCAGTCCATCTCCAGGCGCTTCATCATCTTCTGGAGCGACTGGCGTGGGATGCCGAGGCGTTCGGCGGCGCGGGTCTTGCTGCCGGCGTCCTCGATCGCCTGGGCGATCATCTGGCGCTTGAGCGTGTCGACGGCGCGGTTCAGGTCGCGCTCCTGCGGCAGCTGGATGCCGCCGCCTTCGGCTTGCGGCGCCGCCGCCCGCAGGTGCTCCGAGAGCATGCTCTCGGAGATCATCTCCTCCTCGCCGGCGAGAGCCACCGCCCGCTGGATCTCGTTCTCCAGCTCGCGGACGTTGCCGCTCCAGGCGTGATTCGTGAGCCGGTCCATGGCGGCGTTGGTGAAGCCGGCCAGGTGGCGGCCCATGCGTTCGTTGGTGACGTCGAGGAAGTGATGGGCGAGGGTCGGGATGTCCTCCCGGCGCTCTCGCAGCGGAGGGAGCTCCACTTCGACCACCCGCAGCCGGTAGTACAGATCCTCGCGGAAGCGGCCCTCCTGCACCTCGGCGCGCAGGTCACGGTTGGTGGCTGCGATGATGCGCACGTCCACCTTGCGGGTCTCCGACGAGCCGAGCGGGCGGATCTCGCCGTCCTGCAGCACGCGAAGCAGGCGCACCTGCATGCCCGGCTCGGTCTCGCCGATCTCGTCGAGGAAGATCGTGCCGCCGTCGGCCAGCTCGAAGAGGCCCTTCTTGTCCTGGTGCGCCCCGGTGAACGCGCCGCGCTTGTGTCCGAAGAGCTCGCTCTCGAGTAGGGTGTCCGGCAGCGCACCGCAGTTCTGGGCGACGAAGCGATGCTCCTTGCGGGCCCCGGCGTAGTGGATGGCGCGGGCCACCATGTCCTTGCCGGTGCCGGTCTCACCGGAGAGGAGAACCGTCGCGTCGGTCTGGGCGACCTTCTCCATCACGTCGAAGACCCGCTGCATGGCCGGGCTCGCCCCGATGATCTGGTCGAAGGCGTACTGCCGCTCCACCTCGCGGCGCAGGTAGAGGTTCTCGGCGCGCAGCTGCTCGTTGGCGTGGGCCAGGGCCGCGGCGAGCTGGGTGTTCTCGGCGTTGAGCCGATAGGCCTCGAGGGCGCGCTTCACGTCGAGGCGCAGGTCGTCGGGCTCCCAGGGCTTCTGGATGTACCGATAGATGCGGCCGTCGTTGATGGCACGGACGATGGAGCTGATGTCCGCATAGCCCGTGAGCATCATGCGGACGCAGGAGGGCCGGATGTCGACGACCCTCTCCAGGAACTCGACGCCGCTCATCTCCGGCATCACCTGGTCGACGATGACCAGATCGATCTCCTCGTCCCGCATGATGCGAAGGCCGTCCCGCCCATTGTCGACGGCGAAGACGGTGTAGTCCTCGGAGAGGGTCAGCTCGAGGGACTCGAGGATCGCCACCTCGTCGTCGACGAGCAGCACCTGGAAGGGCTGCTCGTCCTCGCCGGCGCCCTGGCGGGCGCCCTCGATGCTGGTCGGGGGTTCCGGGACCACTGCAGCGCACCCTAGCGGTCCGACCGGGGTGCAGCAAAACGCGGCACCCCGAAACGAAAACACCCCGAGGGGCGTTCCTTCACGCACGAAGGCGGCCGGCCCGAGGGCCGACCGCCTTCTCACGGCTGCCGGTGCCGGGTGCTAGCGCCGGCGGGCCGTCTTGCGTCGCGCGGTCTTCCGCGCCGTCTTGCGCCGAGCGGTCTTGCGAGCCGGCTTGCGGGCCGTCTTCTTCCGCGCGGTCTTCCTGCGGGTGGTCTTCTTCCGCGCCGTCTTCCGGGCGGTCTTCCGCTTGGGCGCCGCCTTGCGCCGGGCGGTCTTCTTGCGGGTCGTCTTCTTGCGCGCCGTCTTCCGCGCCGGCTTGCGGGCGGTCTTGCGGCGAGCCGTGGTCTTGCGCTTGGCCGTCTTCCGACGGGTCGGGCGCCCGCGCCGCGCCATCTTCGTGCGGGCCACGTCGCCCTGCTTGTCGATGAAGTACAGGAAGCCGTCTTCCCGCTCGACGCCGACCTTCACGACCAGCTGCGGCTTGACCCGGGAGGGCTTGCCGCCACCCCGCGCCATCTTGGCCCGGCTCACGTGCCCCTTCTTGTCGAGGTAGTAGAGCCAGCCCTTCTCACGCTTGATTCCGGTCCTCGCGACCTTGGTGGCCATGGACCCCTCCTTGTTGGTGTGGTTCGGATGCCCGCCCGGGGAGAGCGGGGCTCTGGAGGAACCGCACCGCGGCAGGGGGAAGACCGGCGGTACACCGCAGAGGATCGGGAGCGCCACCGACGGTGTCAATAGCGAAATCGAGGGTTTATCGACGGAGTTGCGAGTCGCCCGAGCCCCCCCCCCGGCGAGGGGGTCGGCCCGGATGCGCCTACCGCGACTCCGCCAGCCGCTCCTCGACCCGCTCGATCACCGCCACCTCGTAGCGCGCCCCGTCCAGGGCGTTCATCTCCTGGATGCCCGTCGGGCTGGTGACGTTGATCTCGGTGAGCTTGCCGCCGATCACGTCGAGACCGACGAAGAACAGGCCGTCGCGCCGGATCCAGGGGGCGACCCGCTCGATGATGGCGCGGTCCGTCGCGTCGAGGGCGCTCTTTCTGGCCTTGCCGCCGACGTGGAGGTTCGCCCGGATCTCGCCCTCCGGCGGCACGCGCAGCACGGCGCCGAGGGGCTCGCCCTCGAGCATCAGGATGCGCTTGTCGCCGGTGCGTACGTCGACCAAGAAGCGCTGGCCCATCACGCGGCGGGTACCGAAACGGGTGATCTGCTCGAGGATCGAGTGCAGGTTCGGATCGCTCCGCGAGACGCGGAAGATGCCCTCGCCGCCTCGGCCGTCCAGGGGCTTCACGATCATCTCGCCGCCGAGCGAATCCATGAATTCGAGCAGCCACGGGATCTCGTGGGTGACGAGGGTCTCGGCCATCAGGTCGGGGAAGTTCAGCGCGTAGAGCTTCTCGTTGGCCGCGAGGATGCCGGCCGGCCGGTTCAGCACGGTGGCCTTGCGGCACAGGCCCAGGATCTGGGTGGCGACGATGAACTCGTCGTCCACCGGTGGGTCCTTGCGCTGCCAGACCACGTCGAAAGCCTCGTCGAGGGCGACGTGCTCAGGCGCACCGGCGCGGAAGTGGTTGCCCCGCTCCCGCCGCATCGTGACGGGCCTCACGGTGGCGACGGCCCCCCGGGCGTCCACCCCCAGATCCGCCGGGTCGACGAAGGAGAGGCCGTGGCCCCGTTCCTGGGCGGCCAGCATCAGGGCGAAGGTGGTGTCGCCGTCGATGTCGATGGATTCCAGGGGATCCATCACGAAGGCCATGCGCAGGGAGGATACAGCCACTCAGGAAGTCCTCAGCAAAGCAGGAGGGGAACCCGAAACACGGGGAAGGGGTCTGGTTAGCGCAGGGCCTGCACCGTCGGCTACGGTGCGGTCCGAGATCCGGGGGGCCAAGGGCGTTGAGCCGCTTCCGCATCCTGCCGACGGCCGGGCCGTGAGCCGGTTCCGCATCCTGCTCGCGGCCGTCGTGCTGCTGGGCGTCGCCGCCGGGGCCGCCGGCAGCGCCTTCTACCTGAAGTTCGTCCGCGATCTGCCGAGCTTCGAGACCCTGGCGGACTACCGCCCCCCGCTGACCAGCACGGTCGTCGATCGCCACGGCCAGCCCATCGGCGAGTTCTACGAGCACCGGCGCCAGCTGACGCCTCTGGAGGAGGTGCCGGGTGTCGTCATCGACGCCTTCCTGGCGGCGGAGGACGACACCTTCTTCGAGCACGACGGCGTGGACTACGTGTCCATCCTGCGTGCGGCCTGGGCGAACCTGCGGGCCGGCGGCGAGACGGTGCAGGGCGCGAGCACCATCACCCAGCAGACCGTGAAGCAGCTGCTGCTGACGCCGGAGCAGACCTACGAGCGCAAGATCCGCGAGCTGATCCTGGCGCGGCGGATCGAGCAGCGCTTCAGCAAGGACGAGATCCTCTACCTCTACCTGAACCAGATCTACTTCGGCGCTGGTGCGTATGGCGTCGGCGAGGCGGCGCGCACCTACTTCGGCAAGGCGATCGGCGAGGTGGACGCGTCGGAGGCGGCGCTGCTGGCCGGGCTGCCGAAGGCCCCCGGGCGCAACTCGCCCTACCTGAACGCGGAGCGCGCCGAGGAGCGGCGGGTGTACGTGCTGCAGCGCATGCACGAGGAGGGCTTCCTCGACGCGGAGAGTTTCGGCGCGGCGCTCGCGAGCCCGCCGGCGCTGGCCAACCGTGAGCTGCCGGAAGCCTACGAGGTGGCCTCCTACGTCACCGAGGACGTGCGACGGTCGCTGGTGGCGGCGCTGGGCAACGACGTGGTGCTGCGCGGTGGGCTGCGGATCGAGACGAGCGTCGATCTCGAGCTGCAGCGGGCGGCGGTGACCGCCGTGCAGACCGGTCTCGAGGCCCTCGATCGGCGGCGCGGCTACCGCGGGCCGCTCCGGCGCGTCGAGGATCCGGAGAACGCATGGACCGGGCTCGTCCCGGAAGAGGGAGAGGCGGACGCGCCCCGTCCGGATCGGCTGCAGGCGGTGGTGCTCGAGGTCGAGAAGGGACGCGCCCGGGTGGCCGTGGGGCCGGACCGGGAGGCGGAGCTTCGCCTGGAGGATCTCACCTGGGCGCGCCGGGAGGATGCACCGCGTCGCGAGGTGAAGGACCTGAACCGGGTGCTGGCCGTCGGCGACGTGGTGCCGGTGCGAATCGGCGAGGACGGCCAGGCCGTACTCGCCCAGCGTCCCCAGGCCCAGGGCGCGCTGCTCTCCTTCGACGTCGAGAGCGGTGACGTGCTCGCCATGGTCGGGGGCTACGACTTCGAGGACAGCGAGTTCAACCGTGCGACCCAGGCCAGCCGCCAGCCCGGCTCCGCCTTCAAGCCGATCGTCTACGCCGCCGCCCTCGGGCGGGGCTATACGCCGGCGTCGATGCTCTACGACCGGCCGGTCGTGATCGAGAGCGAGGGCTTCACCTGGCGTCCCGAGAACTACGGTCGCAAGTTCCTGGGCCCGATCCTGTTCGGCGAAGCGCTCGCCCGCTCGGTGAACAACGCCACGATCCACCTGCTCCGGGACGTCGGCATCGACTACGTGATGGACTTCACGCGGCGGCTCGGGATCGAGGCGGAGCTCGAGCGCAACCTCGGGCTCGCCCTTGGATCCAATCCGGTGACGCTACTCGAGCTCACGCGGGCCTACGGCGTGTTCGCGGCCGGCGGGCGCCGGGTGGAGCCGCGCCTGATCCACCGGGTGCTGGACCGGGACGGCGTGGTGCTGCTCGAGGCGGTGCCGCTGGCCCCGGTGCCGGAGGAAGACGAGGCACCGGAGGTGGCGGCCCGCCCGCCGGAGCCCCTGCGACCGGTGCTGCCGGAGCTCGCGGGCAGCGAAGGGGACGGGGCTCGGCCCGAGGACCAGCTCATTACGCCGCAGCACGCCTACCTGGCGAGCTCGGTGCTGCGTCTGGTGGTCGAGCATCCGCGGGGAACCGGGCGCCGGGCCGCGAGCCTCGGGCGTCCTCTGGCGGCGAAGACCGGCACGACCAATGATCAGGCCGACGCCTGGTTCGTCGGCTACTCGCCGGACGTGGCGACCGGTGTGTGGGTCGGCTTCGACGAGAAGCGGGTGCTAGGCCGCGGCGAGACCGGCAGCCGCGCCGCCGCGCCGATCTGGATCGAGTACATGGGCACCGCCCTGGCGGAGCGCCCCGTGCGCGACTTCCCCGTGCCCGAGGGCATCGTCTTCGCCCGCATCGACGGATCGAGCGGCCTGCTCGCCTCCAGCGCCAGCGAGCAGACCGTCTTCCAGGCCTTCGCCGAGGGCACCGAGCCGACCGAACGCGCCGACGCCGCCGTCACCGCCGCAAAGGAACGCCGCCGCCTGCAGCTCGACTTCTGAACGCAACGCCCGGGTTGCGTTCAGGAGCGTTCCCCCTGCTGCGTCAGGGCGAGGAGGTCGGCGGGAGTGGAGGCGAGGTGGTGGGCGCCGGCTTCGCGGAGCTCGGCAGGGCCCCCGATGCCCCAGGTAGCGCCGATGGTGAGCAGGCCGTGGGCCTGGCCCGCTCGGATGTCGAGGTGGCGATCGCCGACCATCGCGGCGGAGGGCGACTCCGGGCCTCCGCCCAGGGCCGCGAGGGTCCGGCCGACCGTGGCCGTCTTGTCCTCGTGGTGGGTGCCTTCGAGGGGCGCGCCGACGATCGCCTCGAAGTGGCCGGCGAGCCCCAGGCTCTCAAGGATCGGAACCGCGAAGTCCGCCGGCTTCGAGGTCGCCACGGCCAGCCGATGCCGCGACGCCAGCGTCTCGAGACACGCCGGAATGCCCTCGAAGGCCGGCGTCTCCCGGGGCGCGACCACGGTGTAGCGCTCCCGGTAGTGGTCGATGGCCGTGGGGATCGACGCCGGATCGGCGTCCCGGGCCGCCAGCAGGGCGGAGAAGACCTGGTGGAGGGAGACCCCGATCCAGCCGTGCAGGGCGTGCTCGGGCTCCCGCTCGAGGCCCAGCGCTTCCAGTGCGTGGTTGATGCAGAGGCTGATCGGATGCCGGGAATCGACCAGCACGCCGTCCAGGTCGAAGAGGATCGCCTCGAGGGGGTGCATTGACATGACGGCGCCCCGCACGTTAGCAACCGGGGTGGGGGGAACGTCCGATCGAGAGCTCGGCCCGGCCGCCGCTGCTTGCGACGCGCGAGAACGCGCTGGAGGGCGACCTCCAGACGCTGCTCGGTCGCGCCGTGGAGCGCCTCGCCGGCGCGACGCGCTGCACCCGCATCGCCGCCTGGGGACGTGGCCCGGACGGCGCACCGCAGGTGCTGGCGGCGCGGATCGAGGGCGCGGCGCTGACCGAGCCGCCGCCGGGGGCCCTCGAGGCCGCGACCCGTCTCGCCGGCGCTTGGGACCTGGGGGCGAGCGACACACCGCCCCCCCTCCAGGCGCTCGCCGATCAGGGCTTCAGCGCCGTAGCGCCAATCCGAACGGCGGAGCACGAGGGCGCGGTGGGCCTCCTCCTCCTCGGCGGGCCGGCGGAGCCGCTGGGCCGGGTGCGGCCGCGCACCCTGGCCGCCCTCGGCGCGGCGGCCGAAAGGCTTCGCGGCCCGTTCCTGGCCGCCGCCTCTGCCGCTCGGCTCGCCCGCCTCGACCTGGAGGTCCAACGGCTCGATCGCCTGGCCGCCCTCGGCGGACTGGTCGCCGAAATCGTCCACGAGATCCGCAATCCGCTGGTCTCCGTGAAGACCTTCCTCCAGCTGCTGCCCGAGCGGGAATCGGATCCGGAGTTCACCGAGAGCTTCCTGGCGGTGGCCCGCGAGGAGCTGCAACGCATCGAGCGGCTCCTGGGCGTCGTCCTCCAGCACGGCCGCCCGCCGCGGGCGGACCGGGCGCCGGCCCGCGGCGATCTGGCCGAGGCCCTGGAGAGCGTGACCCAGCTGGTGCGCTTCCGGGCCGACGACCAGGAGCTCACCCTGGAGGCCGAGCTCCCGGGCCGCCTGCCGCCCGTCACCCTCGGCCCCGACGCGCTCCGCCAGGTGCTGCTGAACCTCGCGCTGAACGCCATCGAGGCCTCCCCGCGCTCCGGCACCGTTCGGGTCACCGCCGCGCGCTCCGGAGGGCGCCTGCGCATCCGCGTGGAGGACGAGGGGGATGGCATCCCGCCGGCGTTGCGCCCGCACCTGTTCACCCCGTTCTTCTCCACCAAGACGGAGCGCCCCGGCGGCCTCGGGCTGGCGATCACGGCCCGCATCCTGGAGGAGGCCGGCGGCGGCATCCGGGCCGCCGATCGACCTGGCGGCGGGACACGGATGGAGGTGACGCTCCCGCTGGCTCCGAGGCGCTAGTCGCCCAGCCAGCCCGCCGCGCAGCGCGCCAGCTCGGCAAGACCCGTGGCGAAGAAGTGATCCGTCTCGGGGATCACCTTCAGCTCCACCTGGGGGACCGAAGCGAAGGCGGCCTCCAGCTCGGCGGCCGGCGCCAGGTGATCGAGGGCACCGGTCAGCACCAGCACGGGCATTCCGGAGGCAGCGACGGCCCCCGGCTCGACGAGGGCCGGCGGCGGCGCCACCAGGATCAGCCGCTCCACCCGCGGGTGGGCCGCCGCGACCCGCACCGCCGCCGCGGAGCCGAAGGAGTAGCCGCAGGCCGTCAGCTTGCCGGGCACGGTCTCGGCCAGGTGCTCGAGGGCGGAGCCGTAGTCGATGTCCGCGTCGGCGGCGTCCCCGCTCGGCCTACCGGAGCTGGCTCCGACTCCCCGCCAGTTGAAGCGAACCGTATCGAGGCCGGCCTTGAAGCAGGCGTAGGCCACCTCGTTCACTACCGGGGAGTCCATACTGCCGCCGTAGAGGGGGTGCGGCGGCGCCACCACCGCGCCCTTGGCCGCGTCCGGTCCGGCAGCGACGTAGATCGCCTCGAGGCTCTCCTCCGGCGCATCCCCGCGGGCCACCACCACCGCCTTCTCGACCCACTTCATGGGCGGGAGAATGGGCGACGGCGGCCCCAGCGGCCAGTAGGGTGCTGAGCGCACCTATCTTCCGGGGGTCGTCGTTCGTCTTGTTTCTCGAGGAGACCCCATGGCCGAGATCCCCGAACCGAGCGACCTGCGAAACGACCTGCACGCGAGCTGGGAGGCCTATCTGGATCTGCTGGTGCCGATCCGTCCCGACCTCTACGCCTACTGCCGGCGGCTCACCGCCAGCGTCTGGGATGCGGAGGACCTGGTGCAGGACACTCTCCTGCGGGGCTTCGGGCACCTGGGGTTCCTCGGCCAGGAGGTCGGCAGCGTGCGCGCCTACATGCTGCGCGCCGCATCCAACGCCTGGATCGACCGGCAGCGTCGGCGGGCTACGGAGGCCCGGATTCCCGACGATCGCCTCCCGACCCCGGATGCGGTGGCGCGACCGGACCAGCGCACCGCAGTGCGCGATGCCGGCGCCAGGCTCCTGCATCGGCTCGCGCCGCAGGAGCGGGCCGCGATCGTCCTGAAGGAGGCCTTCGAGCTCCCGATCCGCGAGATCGCCGAGATCCTCGCCACGACGGAGGGCGCCGTGAAGAACGCGCTACACCGGGGACGCGATCGCCTTCGAGCGCCCGACGATGCGCAGGAGCGCCGCCCGGCTCCTCCGGACGCACTGGTCGATCGCTTCATCGAGCTCTGGGAAGCGAGAGACGTGGGCGGACTCGTCGACCTGCTGGCCCCCGGCGGCTCGGCCGAGAACGTGGGCTTCGGTCTCCAGTACGGGCGCGACGCCTTCGAAGGAACCGAGAACTTCCTCTACAAGGCGGTGCATGGCCACGAGGAGTGGCCCGAGTGGTTCCAGCCGGAGTCGGTGCGCCTGGCTCCGGGCCGCTTCGAGGGCGTCCCTATCGTGCTCTGCTTCGCGACCCGGAGCGGAGAGGAGGCCCTCGAACAGGTGCTGCGCCTCGATGGCGTCGACGGGCGGATCGCGCGCCTGCGGGGCTACGGTTTCTGCCCCGAGACCATGCGGGAGGTCGGCGCCGCCCTCGGCTTGGAGGTGCGGACGGGCCTGTACCGCGTTCCCAGCTTCGACGCGCCCTGATCCGGGCCGGGCAGAGCAGCCATGCAGTACCTGATCACGATGACCGACATCGAGGGCACCTGGGACGCGCTGACCCCGGAAGAGCAGGAGCGCGTGCTGGAACGCCACGACGAGTTCCGGGCGGCGCTGGAAGCGGAGGGCCGCTTCGTCCTCTCCCTGCACCTCCGTCCGCGCGAGGAAGCGAGAACCGTGCGCAGGGATGCCGCGGGCGCCTTCACCCGCGAGGAGGGCCCGTTCTCGCGGGCACCGGAAGGTGCGGGCGGCTTTTGCGTGATCGAGGCGGAGTCGATGGACGAAGCCCTCACGTGGGCGGAGCGCGGCCGCTTCATCGAGGGTGCGAACGAGGTCCGGCCGATCCACGACGAGTGAGCACAGGCGGAGGATTGGCTCTAGATTCGTCGCCCATGCCCCGCGAGAGCGCCGCCGATCGCAAGAAGCGGGCCGGCCGGATCGGCCGCAAGCTGGCCCGCGCCTATCCGGACGCCGAGTGCGCGCTCCACCACGAGAACGCCTTCCAGCTGCTGATCGCGACGATCCTGTCGGCCCAGTGCACGGACCACATGGTGAACCAGGTGACGGCCGGGCTGTTCCCGAAGTACGGCACGCCGGTGGCGCTGGCGGACGCGGATCCGGCGGAGATCGAGACGCTGATCCGTCGCACGGGCTTCTACCGGCAGAAGACGAAGTCGATCCAGTCGGCGTCGCGGGACCTGTGCGAGAAGTTCGACGGCGAGGTGCCGCGCACCCTCGAGGAGCTGGTCACCCTGCGCGGCGTCGCGCGAAAGACGGCCAACGTGGTGCTGGGCAACTGCTTCGGCGTGCCGGGGCTCACCGTCGATACCCACATGAAGCGGGTGAACCGTCGGCTGGGCCTCACCCGGGAGGAGGATCCGGTGAAGATCGAGCGCGACCTCATGGCGCTCATCCCCGAGAAGGAATGGACCGTCTACTCCCATCGGGTGATCACCCACGGGCGGGAGTGCTGCGACGCGAGGCGCCCCCAGTGCACGGCCTGCCCGCTGCGCGAGGAGTGCCCCCATTGAGCCGCATCGTGTACGAGGGACGATCGATCACCGTGCGGATGGAGGAGGCCCACCTCCCCGGCGGCCGCACGGTGGAGCTGGACGTGGTGCGGCATCCGGGCGCCTCGGCGGTCGTGCCCTTCGAGAGTGAGGACGTGGTGCTGCTGATCCACCAGTACCGGCACTGCGCCGACGGCATGATCTGGGAGGTGCCGGCGGGCAAGCTCGACGGCGACACGCCGGAGGTGTGTGCCGCGAAGGAGCTGGAGGAGGAGGCGGGACGCCGCGCGGGACGGTTCGAGAAGCTCGGCTCCGTGTGGACGACGCCGGGCTTCACCGACGAGGTGATCCACCTGTTCGCGGCCTTCGACCTGGAGGAGGTGCCGGCGCGGCCCGAGGACGACGAGGTGATCGAGGTCGTCCCGACCCCGCTCGGCCGCGCCCTCGAGATGGTCTGGAACGGCGAGCTGCGCGACGGCAAGAGCGCCCTCGCGCTCCTCCACGCCGCGCGGCGCCTGGGAAGGCTGGCTTGAGCCAGGGCGCTTCGGGCCTGGGCCTGGTGCTGGCCTGGCAACACCAGCCGTGGGAGACGCTGCTCGAGCTGGTGCGCCACGCAGAGGCCTGTCGCTACGACGTGGTGTACGTCGACGGCGACGTCAGCATGATCCCGAGCCGCGGTGACGGAGACGTGCTGGACGGCGCCAGCCTTACGACGGCGCTGCTCGCTTCGACGACACGCATTGGTGTCGGATCGATCCGGCTCGTCCACTTCTGGAGCCCGGCGCGCCTGGCCCAGTGGGCGGCGACCCAGGAGCGGATCTTCCCGGGCCGGCTGCACCTGCTGCTCGGAATCGGCGGCCAGCCGAGCGACCGGCGCTTCGGCCTGCCCTGGGCGCCGCCGGCGGAGCGCGCGGCGTGGCTGGAAGAGACCATCACCGCCTGCCGCGCCCTGTGGCGCGGGGAAGAGGTGAGCACCGCGGGCCCATGGGCTCGCTTGGACCGGGCGCGGGTGCGTCCGGTCCTGCCGGAAGGCCGCCCGGTGCTCGAGATCGGCTGCGGCGCTGGCTCGCCGGTGCTGCCCCTCGTGGCCCGGTTCGCGGACCGCTGGGACCTGAACGTGCCGCCGACACCGCAGCGGATCGCGGCGGCCCTGGCGGCGCTGGAGGCGGCCTGCGCGCGGGAGGAACGGGATGCGGCGTCGATCGGCCGGCAGCTCTGGATCATGACGCGGCCCCAGGGGGGCGGCAGCTCCTGGAGGCCCGAGGCGCTGCGGCAGGCCTTCCGACGCTGGTACCCGTGGTTCTCGTGGCTGCCCGACGCAGAGGTTCCGGACGCGATCGTCGCCGGGAGCCCGGAGGCGTGCCGCGAGCGGCTGGCCCGGCTGCGCGAGGCGGGCATCGATCGACCGCTTCTCGATCTCAGCGGGCTCGATCGTGACGCAGCGCATCAGACGATTGACGCGCTCGCCCCCCGCGCCGAAAGCTTTGTTGACCCGCGGAGTTACACGCCGTAGTCTGGCTCGAGAACGCGGGAATCGCGCCCTCCCGCCTGTCTTCGCCGCTCTTCGGGGTTGCGGGGGGTCACACTGGGGGTGGCCCGTCGCGCCGAAGCGCGGCAAACACCCCGCGGTGTCACATCGAGTGGCACACCGAATGGGGGAGGCAAGCGAGCTTTGCAGGGACGCGGCTACCAGGTGGGCTTCGGCCCGCCCCACACACCCGACATCATCAAGTACCTGATGATCGCGAACGTCGGGGTGTACATCCTGCAGCACCTGACGTCGAACCCCGGTGAGTACGGGCTGATCGACCGGCTCTTCGCGGTCTGGCCCCAGCTCGTCTGGCAGGGCGGCTACTTCTGGCAGCCGGCCACCTACATGTGGCTGCACTCGACCGCGAGCGTGTTCCACCTGCTGTTCAACATGTTCGCCTTGTGGATGTTCGGCTCGCCGGTGGCGAGCTACTGGGGCGACCGGCGCTTCCTGCGCTTCTACCTCGTGTGCGGCATCGGCGCCGGGTTGATCATCGCTGCCTGGCCTGCGCTGCTGGTCCTGTTCGGGAGTCACCCGGCGGCGTACACGATCCCGACCCTCGGCGCTTCCGGCGCCGTGTTCGGCGTGCTGCTGGCCTACTCGCTCACCTGGCCGGATCGCACGATCATGCTGCTCTTCCCGCCGATCCCGATCAAGGCGATCTGGTTCATCCCGTTCCTCTTCTTCATGGAGTTCTTCAGCAGCGCCAACGTGAGCCACGTGGGCCACCTCGGCGGCGTGCTCGTCGGCTGGATCCTCCTCCAGCGGATGGGCGTGGGTGGACGCTTCGGCCTCGGCCAGATCAAGTACCGCTACCGACGCTGGAAGATGCGCCGCAACCTCCGCGCGGTGCAGAGCGAGGAGCGCCGGCGCGACGACCACAGGACGTTCCACTGATATGTCCGACGACTTCGTCCTGAACGCCACTCTCGACGCCGAGATCGCCTCGGCGGCCGACCTGCTCAGCGGAGCGGCTCGGGTGGTGGCGCTGACCGGCGCCGGCCTCTCGGTGGAGAGCGGTATCCCGCCCTTCCGCGGGCCCGGGGGCCTCTGGACGAAGTACGGCGAGCCGCCGATGGACGGCTACCAGCGCTTCCTGGCCGATCCGGCCAAGGCCTGGCGCGAGCGGCTGAACCCGACCGAGAGCTGGGCCAGGGGGCTACACGAAACCCTGGGCCGAGCCAAGCCGAACCTGGGACACGTCTCGATGGCGGGCCTCGAGGAGCTCGGCGTGCTGACGGCGACGATCACCCAGAACGTCGACGACCTGCATCGTCAGGCGGGCAGCCGTTCGCTCCTCGAGATCCACGGCAACCACGTGCTGCTGCGCTGCATGGAGTGCCACCACCGCTACGAGCCGGGGAAGGTCCGGGTCGATCCCGAGGCGCTGCCCCCGCTCTGCGTGCGCTGCGGCGGCATCCTCAAGGGCGATACCGTGCAGTTCGGCGAGCCGATCCCGCCGGACGTGCTGCGCGGGTGCTACGAGGCGGTCTCCGGTTGCGACTGCATGCTCGTGGTCGGCACCTCGGCGACGGTGTATCCGGCGGCCGAGTTTCCGATGGAGGTGCTGCGCCGCGGCGGCGCCATCGTCGAGGTGAATCCCTACGAGAGCGAGCTCACGCCCGTCGCCACCGTCTCGTTGCGGGGGCCGGGCGGCGCGATCCTCGAGCGACTGCTCCACCATGCCCGGGCGCGCCAGCCACGCGAGGCAACCGCATGAGTCGAGACGGCTTCGACGACGAGCCGACCCGCGGGCGGGGAATCGGCGGCTTCATCCGGAGCCTGCTCTCGGGGATCCCGTGGAGCGAGCGGGCCGAGGAGAGCGAGACGCTCCGCTTGGAAACGCCCCCGCTGATGCGCCTGCGGGTGGACAACGCCAACGGTCGCACCCAGGTGATCGGGGAGGATCGGGGCGACCTCGAGATCGAGGTGACCAAGACGGCCCGCGCCGATTCCGAGGCCGGCGCGCGGAAGCTGGTGGAGGACATCCGGCTGGTCACGCGAGAGGACGCCCAGGGCGTGCTCGAGATCGAGGTGGACATCCCGGGCCGCTGGAACCGCCAGGGGCGCGCGGACCTGAAGCTGCGCGTGCCGCGGGAGCTGTGGGTGGCGGTGCAAGCGGCGAACGGCCGTATCTGCCTCGAGGGCCTGCGCGCCAAGGTGCGAGCGCGCTCCAGCAACGGCCCGGTCCGCGCCAGCGACATGGTGGGCGACATGGACCTCCAGGCCATGAACGCCAAGGTGCAGACCCGCTGCACCTGCGGGCGGCTCCTGGCACGCTCGAGCAATGGCAAGATCCAGGTCGAGGAGCACAAGGGCACCGTCGACGCCTCGACCACGAACGGCACGGTGACCTGCGAGATCGAGGAGCTCGGCAAGGAGGGCGTCACCCTCGTGACGAGCAACGGACGCATCTCCCTCGATCTGCCGGAGAACGCGGACGGCGACCTCGACGTGCGGGTCGACAACGGCTTGATCCGCACCTCCCGCGATCTCCCCGGCACGAGCCCCGAACGCAGCGGCCGCCTCAAGGCCACCCTCGGCCAGGGCGGCACCCCCATCCGCCTCCGCGCCAGCAACGGAACCATCACCGTCCGCTAACCGTTGCGTCGGGGCCGGTTCAACCGGCCGCTAACGCAATACGTGGATCTCGGGCTCGAGGTGGGTGCCGGTGACGGTCAGGTGGCCGACGGAGCGGGTGCGACCGGGAGCGGGGGGGCCGGCGTAGCCGGGGTTGAAGTGGAGGCGGTCGCCGTGGCGTTCGACCAGCGCTTCGTGGGTGTGGCCGTAGACGAGGGCGTGGGGGCGCCAGGTGTCCAGCTCGGCGGCGACGCGAGGATGGATGCGACCGAAGTTGTCGTACCAGTGGCAGAGGAGGATGCGCGCCGGGCCCAGCTCGACCCGTTGCTCCCACGGGTAGCGGTGGGTGAGCTCCGGATCGCCGTTGCCGACGACGGCGACGACCGGGGCCAGGGCGCGCAGTGCCTCGAGCAGGGCCTCATCCCCGACGTCGCCCGCGTGGAGGATGACGTCGGAGCCCTCCAGGGCCGCGCACACGTCGGGAGCGAGCACGCCGTGGGTATCGGCGACGATGCCCACCCGGGGCGAAGGCCCGCTCATCGCCCGACGGGTCGTCGCAGGCGCGCGCCCCCGTGCAGGAAGACGACGGCAGAGGGCTGGATCTCGCCGACCACGAGCACGCCCACGGCGTCGCCCTCCTGCAGCTCGAGCGGCTCCGGAAAGCCCTCCACCTCGACGCGAGCGCTGCGCCGCGCCGGATCCGGATGCCAGACAGTGCGCTCGACGGTCACCCGGGGTGCAGGCGGCACGCTCGCGACCCGCTTCGGCGACGGCTTCGGCTTCGCCTTGGGGGGTGCCGGAGCGGCGGGCTGCGGAGCCGGCGGCGCGGGACGCGCGAGCACCTCGGGCTCGGGCTGCGACTCCGCCACGGGAGGCCGTGTGGCAACGCTTGGCGGGGGCGCAGGCCGGGCAAGGGGTTCCGCCTCCGCGACGGGCGGGGGCGCAGGCCGGGCAAGGGGCTCCGCCTCCGCGACGGGCGGGGGCGCAGGCCGGGCAAGGGGCTCCGCCTCCACGACGGGCGGGGGCGCAGGCCGGGCGAGGGGCTCCGCCTCCGCGGCCGGAGGCGGCCCAGGCCGCGCGAGGGGCTCCCGCTCGGCGACCGGAGGCGGGGGCAACAGGTCGCTGGCGAGCGCGAGATCGTCGGCGGCCTCGCGCGAGGGCCCGGGCGAAGGAGCCGGTCTGGCCAGGGGCTCCGACGGCGGCTGGCCGGGAGCCGCTCCGGGCGGCGGCACGACGGGACCGGCCGTGGCCAGCTCCTCTTCCGGCTGGACCGCAGAGGCCGGCGGCCCCGCCGGCGGCTCGACGGGACCCGCCGCCTCGGCCGGCTCCACCGCTACCTCCGGCTCGCCTCCGGTCGGGGTCCACAGCCAGGCGAGGAGCAGGGTGAGGGCCACGGCGGCGGCCCCAGCCAGGGCGCCGCGCCACGGCAGGCGGCGCCGGATGCCGGCTGCCGGGACGCGGTCGCCGGGCTCTCGCGGCGGCCCGCCTTCGCTGGGCGTCCCCGGCTCCGCCGGTGCATCGGAGCGGCCATGTCGCTCGTCCTCTTCGACCTTCTGGAGCGCCTTCAGGATCGTGCTCACGAGGAGCCTTTCGGAGCCTCGGGCGCCAGGCCTGGGACCGCATAGCCGGGCAGCTCCCGATAGAGCTGGATCTTCGTGACCGGACCGACGGTGCCATCGACACCTAGCTCCAGGCGCTCCTGCAATGCGCGGACGCCGGCGATGGTGTTCGCGTCATAGTGCCCGGACGTCGCGTCGCTGAGCAGGCCCAGGTGGGTGAGCGCCCACTGAAGCCAGCGAACCGGCTCGCCCTGGGCGCCAGGGCGCATCACCGACGGAAGGCCTTCGAAGTCCCGCCAGGGAACGAAGGCCTCGCCCGTCCAGTGGGCGAGGATCTCCTCGTCGGTAACGACCAGAGGGGCCGCGGCCACGCCGTGGAGCCGCGCACCTTCGCCGTCGAGCCCGGTGAGCGCCGCATAACGAGGTGCTCCGTCCAGCGCTTCGAGCACGAGCAGGGCCGGCAGGTCCAGGGCGCGGAGGGTGGAGAGGCGGGCCTCCCGCAGGTTCAGCAGTGAGAAGCCCTGGGCCCGCAGCGCCTCCACGAGCTCGGGGAGGGAAAGGACGCCGGCGCCGATCGGCACCTCCTCCCACTGCTCGAGCAGGGCATCCAGGGAGCTGGCCATCGTCACGGCCGGCGAGCTGCGCGCGAGGGCGCGCCCCATGTCCTGGGCCGGCGGCGGAAGCTCCCCGGGATCGGGGAGGTCGCCCTCCTCCAGCGCCGCGAGCTCGTCCAGCGCAGCCGGGAGCTCCGCCGGCGGCGCCGACGCGACGGGAGGCAGCGCGTCCGCGGACGGCCCCGGCACTTCGGCCGTGACCTCGGCGGCAGGCGGTGAGGACACCTCCGGCAGGGCACCGCCGCCGCTGGCCGGCGCGAAGGCGAGCCAGCCGCCGATGGCGATGGTCACGAGCCCCACGCCGGCGGCCACGGGCAGGGCGCCGTCCCGGATCCAGGTCGGGATGCGCAGCCCCGACAGGCTGGGCAGGCTCGGCAGCCGCGCGGCCGTGCGGCGCGGCTTCGAGCCGGCGCTGGCGCGCACCTCCCGGTCGGTCTGGGTCACCAGCCCGAGGCCGATCGCCTTGGCCTCGGCGGCGTAGCCGGCCAGCAGGGCACGATCGCACAGCAGGTTGATCACCCGCGGAATACCCCCCGAGCGGCGGTGGATCTCGCGAAGCGCCAGATCCGTGAACAGCTCCCGGGGCGCGCCGGCGGCGATGCGCAGCCGGTGGCGCACGTAGTCCCGGGTGTCCGTCGCCGAGAGCGGCTCGAGCCGCCAGCGCACGCTGATGCGCTGACGCAGCTGGCGCAGATCCGGCGATTCGAGCAGCGTGTCCAGCTCGGGCTGCCCGATCAGCACGATCTGGATCAGCTTGGCGGTGTTCGTCTCCAGGTTCGAGAGCAGCCGCACCTGCTCGAGGGCGTCCCGCTCCATCACCTGGGCCTCGTCGATGATCAGCAGCACCTTGCGACCGTCGCGGCGCTTCGCGAGGAGGAAGCGGTTCAGCTGCTCATGGAGCTGACGGCGGTCGAGCCCTTCGAGGGGCAGGCCCAGCTCGGCGTTGATCGCCTGGAGCAGCTCCAGGCCCGAGAGCTGGGGGTTGAAGATGAAGGCGACCTCGGTGCCCGCCTCCAGGCGGCCGAGCAGGGTCCGGCACAGGGTGGTCTTGCCCGTGCCGACCTCGCCGGTGACGCAGATGAAGCCCTCGCCCTGCTCGATTCCGTACAGCAGGTGCGCCAGGGCTTCCCGGTGGGGATCCGCCAGGAAGAGATAGCGAGGGTCCGGGCTCAGGGAGAAGGGCTTCTCCCGGAGACCGTAGAACTGGGTATACATGGAGGTGCCGGCCCCGAGCGGGTCCGGACGAGGGTACCAGGCGAGCCCCCGAAGGGGAAAGCGTGGAGGACGAGAGTGTCAGGGGCGGAGCGGGCGATGGGCGTCGACCTGGGGGCGAGCCTGGCGAAGCTGGCGATCCGCCACGGCCCGGGCGAGCGGGAGCTGCGGCTGTTGCCGGCGGAGGACGAGGGCGCCGTGCTCGGGGCGGTGGAGGAGCTAGCACCCCAGCGTGTCGGCCTCACCGGCGCCGGCGCCACGGGATTGGCCGGCCGGCTGCCCGGGGAGCCCCTGCTCGTGAACGAGTTCGCGGCCTGGGGCCGGGGGGCGGCGGTGCTGCTCGACCAGCGCGAGGGCGGCGAAACGGAGCCCTTCCTGCTCGTCTCCCTCGGCACGGGCACCTCGGTGATGCTGTGCGACGGCGTGGCGGTCAGCCGGATCGGCGGCACCGCGCTCGGCGGCGGCACCGTGCTGGGCCTCGGCGCGCTCCTGGTGGGCGAGGCGTCCTTCGAGCGCCTCGCCACGCTCGCGACCCAGGGCGACCGGCGCCGGGTGGACCTCCTGGTGGGCGACATCTACGAGCCGGGCCAGATCGCCCTCATCGGCGATGCCACGGCGGCCGCCTTCGGCAAGCCAGGCATCCGCGGCGAGCCGCCGGCGGCCGAGGACCTCGCCCAGGCCATCATGGGCCTGGTCGGCGAGAACGTGGCGCTGCTCTGCTCGGCCCTCGCGAGCGCGCACCAGGTGAAGCGCATCGTGTTCGGCGGCTCGACCCTGCGCCACAACGGCGCTCTTCGCGCGATCCTGCTCGGCACCACCGCCGCTTTCGGCCGCGAGCCGGTCTCCCTCGACGACGGCGAGTTCGCCGGCGCCCTCGGCGCCCTCGCCCTGGTCCGCGAAACCGCCGCCTGAGAACGCAAGCCCGGGGACGTTCCGTCCCCGGGCTTGCGTTCAGAGCTTGGGGGCGGGCTCGCTGGGCTCGTCTTCGGGACGGGCGATGGTGCGCAGGACGCGCTGGGTGCGGGCGATGGCGGCGCGTTGGACCCGGAGCTCCTCGGTCTGGGCCGATGCTTGACGCTCGAGGCGCTCCTTGGCGTCGACGACCTCCTCGAGGCGTGTCTCCAGGTGCGCGATGCGGCGCTCGAACTCCTCGACGATCTTCCCTACCTCGGCGTTGCCGACTTCGTTGGGGCCGACCGCGGCCATCGGTGCGACGGGAGCCACCGGAACGGCGGGCGCGCCGCCGATGCCGGCGGGCGCCGGGAAGTCCTCTTCCGGATCGTCGGTTCCCTCCACGACGGCCTCCTCCGCAGGCGCGCCCTCGTGGACGGCGCCGGGCTCGATGTCGTACTGGCTCGCCGGCGGCAGGCCCTCGTCCCGGGCCCCGGCGGCGCCCTCTCCCTCCAGGCCTTCGGAGAAGGCGAAGCCGGCCTCGGGCTCGGCATCCTCCGCCACGTCGAGGGGCGAGAGGACCTCGCCCTCGTCGGCATCGGCGCTTCCCCGCCGGCGGCGCCCCAGCACGAACAGCAGGGCCACGACCGCGAGGCCGGCCAGGGCGGTCAGTACGACCGGGCTGCCGAGCAGGCTTCCGCTGCCCTGGGCCGCGGGCGGCTCCAAGGGCGGCGTCGCCACCGGCGCGTCGGCGAGGGGCTCCTCGGAAACGACTTCGCCGATCTCCACGCCGGCGAAGGCGTCGTCGGACCCCGGCTCGGGCTCGAGCCCTTCCGGCGCGTCCCCGAGCACCTCGCCTTCGAGGAGCGGCTCGTCGAGCGCCGCGAGCTCTGCTTCGGCCAGCGCCTCGTCCATCGCGGCGTCGTCCGCCGGATCGACCAGGTCGTCGCCGGCCATGGCCAGCTCTTCGACGGCGGCGTCGGAAGGGGCGAGCTCGTCCGCGGCTTCGACGGCGCCCTCGTCCGCCGGGGCGAGGGGCTCGGCCACCGCGGCCAGCTCCCCGCTCTCCCGCAGCGGCTCCGCCGCGGGCGCGGGACTCGCGGTGAGGCTCGACACCAGGGAAGCCTTCCCGGCCCCCGGATCGAAGAAGTCCAGCACGATCCGGTCCGGCCCCCGGAGCACGAGCTCCTTCATCTCGGCATCGCCCGACAGCCGGATGCGGACGTCGGTCTTGCCGCTCTCCCCGGCGCGCACGCGAACCGCCCGGATATGCCGGCTCTTGGCCGGACGGATCGGCGCGATCTCGCTGGGCGCGGCGTCGAGGGCGACGATCAGCACCTGGCTGCCGTCTTCCTTGGGCTGCATCCCGACCAGCTGGTAGGGCGAAATGCCGTCGAGCTGGAAGACCACCCGCGAGTAGTCGGCGTGAACGCCGACCCGCACGTCGGTCAGGTTTGCGCCGCTCGCCGGGCCGGCGAGCAGCAGGACCACGCCGGCGATCAAGACGATCGTTCGGCCGCGGCCTTGGTCACGGAGCATTCGACACGGCACCTCTGGTCACCCCCCTGTAGCCATGAGGTTCCGGAGCGCATGGAGCGCTCGGAAGATGCGAGGACCGTACCAAGACACCCATGTGCCGTCGATCACGTGGATGCGCCCGCTGCTCGCGGCCGGAACCGGCAGCCGCCCGAGCTCCTGGGCGTCCCGATCGGTGAAGGCGTAGGGCTCGTCCGGCAGCAGGATGACCTCCGGGGCCGCCGCGACGATGTCCTCCTCCCGGACCCGCGGATAGCGCCGGTCGGCCCGGTTTGCGAACACGTTCGCACCTCCGCACAGCCGCAGCAGATCGTGGGCGTAGGTGTCGGCGCCCACGGACATCCACGGGCCCTTCCAGATCGGACAAAAGACCCGCAGCGGGCGCTCGGGAAGCGCCGCCCCGGCCTCCTCCACCGCCGCCACGGTCGGATGGACCACCCGGCGCACCGCCTCCGGCTCGGCGCCGAGCCCGGCGAGGGCTACCAGCAGATGGGCGGCCTCGCGAACGCTGCGCGGATAGGTCACCCACACGGACACTCCGGTGTCGGCCAGCTTCGCCACGTCCTGCCGGCGGTTCTCCTCGTGGTTCGCGATCACCAGATCGGGCTCGAGGGCGAGCAGCGCCGCCACGTCCGGGTTCTTGGTGCCGCCCAGCTTGGGGAGCGGCGCGACCCCCTGGGCCGGGTGGATGCACCAGTCCGTCACGCCGACCACCCGCTCGCCCAGGCCCAGCTCGAACAGGGCCTCGGTCAGGCTCGGGACGAGGCTGACAATGCGCCGGTACGTGCCCTCGGGCCGATCCTCATGGATCCCGAGATGCGTGCCTTCGGCCCGATCCTCGTGGATCACGAGAAGTCGACGGCGAGAACGCCGCCCTGGAGGCTGGCCCGGTAGACCGGACGCCCCACGAGGCTGCGGGGCAGGGCCACGACCCGGCTGGCGTCCCGCAGCCGGATGAGCAGATCGTCGCCGCGGGTCCCGACCTCCAGGGCCTCCTTGGTCGCGCCGGGCAGCTCGATCTCGAGGCGCGTGCGCCCCGAGTGGGTGCGCAGCCGAATCGGCCGCCCCTGCCGCCAGAGCGCCCCGGGGTCGCGCTCGGCGAAGAGCCGCCCTGCCAGGGCCTGGAGCGCGGGCAGTCCCAGCACCTCGCGGGGCTCGAGCGGCGCCTCGATGCGCGGCACCGGAAACGAGCTGCGGATCTCCTCCAGCACCGCCCGCTCCCGCTCGCCCCAGCGGCCGAACCACCCGCCGGCGGCGGATTCCGGCAGGACCCGGTTCACGATCACCCCGTCGGTGGCGACACCGTAGAGCGACAGGTAGGCGAAGGAGCGGCGGGCCTCCTCCAGCACCACCTGGGTCGGGTTGACGACGAGCCGCGCCGTCGTGCGGCTGGTGTCCATCAGGATCTCCCGCACGTCGTCCACGTCGCCCCACAGCCGCTCGAAGGCGTCAAAGATCTCTTCGCCCGGCACGAGAGCGCCCGCCCGGAAGGGCTCGAGCAGCGGCTTCAGCAGGCGCGCTCCGCGACGCTCCAGCTCGAAGAAGTTCTCCATGAACAGCCGCAGCACGTCCGGGAAGCGGAGCATGCGCAGGGTCGAGCCGGTCGGCGCGCAGTCGACCACGCACACGTCGAAGTCGCCGGTGGCCTCGACGTCGCGGACGGCGCGAAGGGCGATGAGCTCCTCCAGCCCCGGGAAGACCAGCAGCTCGTCGGCGACGAGGCTGTCCACGTCGTCCTTCAGCAGCTGACGCAGGTAGCGCTGCAGCACGCCCCAGCTGCGATCGAGCTCGTCGAGGGCCGACACCTCCTGGGCCACGACGCCCTCGACCACCGGGACGGGCCGCGCGCCGACGGGCTGGCGCAGGGCGTCGCCGAGGCTGTGGGCGGCGTCCGTGGAGAGGAGGAAGACCCGGTGGCCGCGAGCTGCGGCGCCGAGGGCCGTGGTGACGGCGTGGGTCGTCTTGCCGACGCCGCCCTTGCCGGTGAGCAGGATGACCCGCACGTCAGGCCGACCCGAAACGGACCCGCAGCACGCCGTCGCGACAGCGGGCGCCGAGCACGCCCTGGCCGAGGAGGTGGCGGGGCAGCGGAATGGGCCGGCGCAGGCCGCCGGCGCGCACCACGAGCTGGTCGCCGACCCGCGCCACCTCGAGCTGGTCGGCGCGGGCGTTCGGCAGCGGCACGCGGAGGGCATAGCCCTCGCCGTCCGGCTCGAACCGCAGGCCCGGCTCCCGACACAGGACGGCCGCCGGGTCCCGCTCGTCGAAGAGGGCGGCGCCCTGGGCCCGGAGCCGCGACAGGCCGGTGACCTCGTCGTCCTGGAGCGGACCGACCAGGAGGGGGAGAGGCGCGAACAGCGATGCGACCTCGCGCCGGCGCTCCTTCTGCTGGCGAGCCCACTCGGCGAAGAAGGGCTCGCCGGCGGCTTGCGCCGGAAGGAGCCGGTTCATCACGACCGCGTCCACGGCCACGTCGAACAGCGCCAGGTCGGTGCGTGCGCGCAGGCTCTCGTCGATCACCATCCGCTCGGGCGTCAGCACGAGCCGCACGCTCGTCCCCGGGTCGGCCAGGCGGTCCCGCAGCCGGCCGAGCTGCCGGTAGATCAGCGCCTCGGCATCGCGGAACACCTCGGAGCCCGGAAGCGGCGCCGCCACCAGGTTGCGGGCGAGGGGTGTGACGAGGGAGGTGAGCGCCCGCTGCACCTTGAGCAGGATGCGGAGCGCGGCGTGGGCGGCTTCCGGCAGCGTCAGCAGGCGCAGCGCGGAATCCGTGGGCGCGCAGTCGACCACGACCAGGTCGTAGTCGCCCTTGCGCGCCCAGCCGTCGACGGCCAGTAAGGTGGTCAGCTCCTCCAGGCCGGGCAGCAGGGCCAGCTCGTCGGCGACGACCTCCTCGATCCCCTGGTGGCGGAAGAGCTGGCCGAGGTAGTCGCGCACGGCACCCCAGTGGCGCTCCACCTCGGTCCGGGCGTCCACCTCGGCGGCGAGCAGCCTACCGGGGTGGGGGGCTCCGGGAAGCGCGATGGGCTCCGGCTCGGCCCCGAGCGGCGCCCCTGGACGGAGCACGTCCCCCAGGCTGTGGGCGGCGTCTGCCGAGGCGACCAGGACCCGCTTGCCGCGAGCGGCCGCCCAGACGGCCGTGGCCGCGGCCGTGGTCGTCTTGCCGACGCCTCCCTTCCCGGTGTACAGGACGACGCGCACACCGGGACGGTAGGGCTAGGCAGCCGCCGCCGCCGCGACCCGGTCGAGGCGCGCGGGCCGCGGAGAGCCCAGGCGCAGCGGGGTGGAAACGGCCCGCTCGGTCCAGCGGTGGTCGCAGCGCGGGCACTCGGCGAGCAGAACGACGCCGCGATCGACGACCTGATCGGTCTCGACCTCGGTGAAGCCACAGACGAGGCAGCGGGTGAGGGTGCGGGTGGCAGCGGTCATGGGGCCTCCTGGCTCTCCATGGATCTCTCCATGGTGGGGGAGCGCCCCCGGCGGCGATCTCGTTGGGGGCCGTGATACCGCCGGGGGCTCGGGGGGGTTGGGGGCGTGCCGTCATCACGAGGATCAGGAAACCAGCCGCCTGTGACGGTTCCGGTCACGGAGGCGAAAAAAAACCGAACCTCCGGCGCGGCTCCGGCAAAGCCCGTAGCCTGTGCCTCCCCGCCCCGGAGGAGGAGCCATGCCCAGCGAGGTGCCGTCGGTCCGGCCGGTTCCCGGCCTCGCCCTGCTGGCCGACGATCTGCGCGCGTTGACGGAGCAGATGCTGCGTGTTCCGGCCCTGCCCGCCGACGCCGCGGAGGCGGTGGCCCGGACGCGTCGGGACCTCCGGGCCCTCACCCGCCAGCTCGCCGCCCACGCCCCCGACGACCGCACTCCGCGGATGGGGCCGGAGCCCGCCGCCCAGCGCCCCTACTTCGTGAGCGGCGTGATCCTGGGTGACCATCACCCCCTGCGCCCGGACCTCACCGTCTCGCACCGGCCCGGGGTGACCCGCGGCACGGTCCGCTTCGGCGTCACCTTCGAGGGGCCGCCCGGCAGCGTCCACGGCGGCTTCGTCGCCCATTTCTTCGATCAGGTGCTGGGCCAGCACAACCTGAACGAGCACATCCCGGCGATGACCGGCTCGTTGACCGTCCGCTACCGCGCCGCCACGCCGATCCTCACCGAGCTCGCCTTCGAGGTGCGCCACGAGCGCGTCGGCGAGCGCAAGGTGCGCACCTCGGGCGCCCTCGAGGCCGCGGGCACCGTGTACGCCGAAGGCGAGGGCACCTTCATCATCCCCCGCAATGCCCATTGGAGCGAAGGAGGCCCGGAAGCGTGAGCCTGGAATCGAAACGCATCGTCGTCGATGGCGTCGGCCGCCTGCCCGTCTTCTCCCATGCCGCCACCGCCGGCGACCTGATCTTCGTGTCGGGCACCCTCGGCACCGAGCCGGGAGGCGTCTCGCTCGTACCGGGCGGCATCGGGCCGGAGACGAAGCAGACCCTCGAGAACATCCGCACCATCCTGGAAGGGGCCGGCGCGAGCCTGGCCGACGTGATCAAGGTGAGCGTCTACGTCACCGACATGGCCGACTTCCGCGCGATGAACGAAGCCTACGCCGGGTTCTTCCCCGCAGAGCCGCCGGCGCGGATCACCCTGCAGGTGGCGGGGCTCGCCCTGGGCGCGGCGGTGGAGATCGAGTGCGTGGCGGTGCGGCGCTAGCCGAGCGCCCGCCACGCCGCGCAGAGCTCCCGGGCGGCCTCCGGCCAGCTCGGATGGTCGAAGACGAACCCGGCCTCGAGCAGACGTCCCGGGACGACGCGGCGGCTCTTCAGCACCAGCTCGGTCTCGGTGCGCAGGAAGAGCGCGCCGACCTCGAGCATCCAGCGCGTGGCGGGCAGGCCGATGCGGGTGCCCCAGGCCTCGCGGAGCGCTCTCATGAAATCCGCGTTGGGAAGCGGCGCCGGCGCGGTGAGGTTCACGACGCCGCGGAACTCCGGATGGTCGAGGAGCCAGCGGATCGCGCCCACGAAGTCGCCGTGGTGGATCCACGAGACGAACTGACGCCCGTCGCCGGAGGTCCCGCCGAGGCCGCGGCGCGCCAGACCCAGCAGGACGTCGAAGATGCCGCCCCGGTCTGGGCTCAGGACGATCGCGGAGCGCAGCTTGATGTGGCGCGTTCCCGGTGTCTCGCACTCTTCGAAGGCCTGCTCCCAGGCCTTGGCGACCTCGGTGCTGAAGCGCCAGGTGGCGGGCACGCCCGGCTCGTCGCCACCGAGGGGACCGGTCTCGTCGTTGGCCGCGTCGTAGCGATGGGCGTAGATCGTGGCGGTGCTCGACTGGAGCCACGTCTTCGGCGGATCGGTGCACCGGGCGACGGCCTCGCCGAGGACGCGGGTCGATTCGATTCGGGAATCGAGGATGCGCCGGCGATTGGCGCGGCCGTAGCGACAATCGACGGTGTGGCCCGCCAGGTTGACCAGCGCGTCGGCGCCCTCGAGCTCGGCGGCCCAGGGGCCGAGCGTCCGGCCGTCCCAGGCGACCTGGCGCGCGAGGCCGGGCGCGCTGCGGGGAGTGCGACTCAGCACCACCACCTCGTGGTCGTCGCGCCCGAAGCCACGGGCGAGGATCGTGCCCACCTGCCCCGAGCCGCCGGGCAGGACGATCTTCACGGGCCGGCCAGGGTGAGGCCGACGCGACCGGTCACGTGGGGACCGAGCGCGTTGGTCCCGGTGACGGCCACCGCCACGTCGGCTCCCTCCGCCTCGATGACTTCACCGGTGAAGACCATCCGGTCCCCCGGGTAGTTCGGCGCACCGAGGCGAATGCGCAGGCTCGTGAGACGCGCTTCGGGGCCGGCCCAGTCCGTGACGTAACGCCCGACCAGCCCGCTGGTGGTGAGGATGTTCATGAAGATGTCCGGCGAGCCTCGCTCCCGGGCGAGGTCGCGATCGTGATGGACGTCCTGATAGTCGCGGGACGCGATGGCGCCGGCGACGATTAGGGTCGTCGTGACATCGACGGAGCAGGGCGGCAGGGCCGTCCCCGGGGTCACGTCGGCCGGGACGAGATCGGTCTCCCGCCGCGGCGGACGCGGAACCGCGCCCGGCGGCGGCGGGCGCTCCGGTCCACCCCCGCCCTTCGGCGCGCGTCCGGTTCCCGGCTCGAACTTGAGGACGCGGAAGCGCATGCGCCCGACCTCCTCGCCGTCCTGGGTGCGGTAGCGACTCACCCAGGTGACGAAGTGGCCCCGGCCGAGGGCGGTCTGCTTCTCCTCGGACACGCTCTCGGCGGCCTGGGTCGCGTGGAGGAGATCCCCCAGGCGCAGGTAGCGCAGGTACTCGTGCTCCGAGTCGGTGGCGACCACGGAGGTGAAGCCCGCGGTGTCGAGGGACCGAAGGAGAGCACCGGTGGGCGACGCTGCGGAAGGACGGGGGACCAGGCCCGGCATGGTCCACGCGTTGAGCATGGCCGGCGGGGCGACCAGCTCGCCGTGGGAGGAGCGGGCCGCCGCCTGCGGATCCGTGTAGCAGGGGTGCGCGTCCTCCATCGCGTCGCACCAGTGGCGGATCATCGCCGGGTTCACCGGATCGCGGGCGATCTCCTCCGGCCCTTCCTTCCCGATGTGGCTGCGCAGCTCGTCCGTGAAGCTCACACGGGGGAGAGATAGCATGCCGGCATGGCATACCCGCCCGGGAAGGGATCGTGAGCGAGGGCGCGGGCGAGGACGTCCGCAAGCGCTTCTTTCGGCTGCGCTGGGAGGCGAGCCAGCAGCCGGTGCGGGGCGTGTGGGCCATGCGCCGGCGGCTCGCGGACGCGATGCGCCGCGTGATCGAGCGCCTGCTCACGAGTGACGCCCCCGAGGCCGAGCTCGGGGCCGCGGCGGAGCGGCTGGAGGAGTATGCGGAGCGCCTGGCGGGCCATCCCCGCCGCGAGCGTTACCTGGGCTTCGCTGAGACCGCCGTCGCCGACCCGGACGCGGAGATCACGCCGCCCGAAGGCGGCGGTCACTTTGATTTCAGCCCGCTGATCGGCCGCTCGAACCCGCTGGCGCCGCCCATCGAGATGTCGTCGGACGAGGCCGGCACGGTCCATGGGGTGGCCGTCTTCGGCACCGCCTACGAGGGCCCGCCGGGCTGCGTCCACGGCGGCTACATCGCGGCCGCCTTCGACGAGGTGCTGGGCTACGCCGAGACCTTCTCCGGCCAGCCCGGCATGACCGGCACCCTCACCACCCGCTACCGCACCCCGACCCCCCTCCACACCGAGCTCCGCTTCACCGCGAAGCTCGACCGCGTCGAAGGCCGCAAGATCTTCTGCAGCGGCACCCTCCACGCCGGCGACCGCCTCTGCGCCGAAGCCAACGCCATCTTCGTCACCAGCCGCCCCGGCACCTACACCCAGCTCCTCGAACAAAGGAAGTTGCGTTAGGGGCCGGTTCTGTTCGTTGCATTGCGTGTTGCATTAGGGGCCGGGTCCGTTTGTTGCGTTACCGGAGCTCGCGCTTGAGGATCTTGCCGGTGGGGCCCTTCGGGAGGGTGTCGATGATCTCGACGATGCGCGGGTACTTGTAGGCGGCGAGGTTCTGCTTGCAGTAGGCGACGAGCTCCTCGGGGGTCGTCTGCTGCTCCTTGCCCAGGGCGACGACCGCCTTCACCTCCTCACCGTGGCTCTCGTGGGGGACGCCGATCACGGCGGCCTCGACGACGGCCGGATGGGCGTAGAGCACCTCCTCGACCTCGCGCGGATAGACGTTGAAGCCGCCTCGCAGGATCATGTCCTTCACCCGGTCGACGATGCGGTAGCTACCGCCGGGATCGCGGATGCCGATGTCGCCGCTGTGGAACCAGCCGCTGCGCATCGTCTCGGCCGTGGCCTCGGGGCGGTTCCAGTAGCCCTTCATGATGTTGTGGCCGCGGATGCAGATCTCGCCGCGCTCCCCGTCCGGCAGGGGCTGGTCCTTGTCGTCGAGGATGGCCATCTCGACGCCCCACACCGGGTAGCCGATCGAGCCGGGCGTGCGCGGCTTGTCCGGCTGGTTGAAGCTCGCCACGGGCGAGGTCTCCGAGAGCCCGTAGCCCTCGAGGATCTCCACGCCGAATTTCGCCTCGAAGGCCTTCATCACTTCCACCGGCATGGGCGCGCCGCCGGCCATGCAGTAGCGAAGCGACGAGAGATCGGGCTGGCGCGCCCCCTCGTGGTGGAGGAGCGCGAAGTACATCGTCGGCACACCGGCGAAGAGCGTGACCTTGTCGCGCTCCATGATCTCCATCGCCTCCTCGGGCGTGAAGCGGGGGAGCAGCGTAAAGGTGCCGCCGGTCGCGATGGTCGCGTTCTGGATGCAGGTCTGGCCGAAGGAGTGAAAGAGCGGCAGCGTCGCCAGCGCCACGTCGTCCTTGCCGAGGGGCAGCAGCTTCGGCACCACCACCGCGCAGTTCACGAACAGGTTCGCGTGGCTGAGCTCGGCGCCCTTCGGCTTGCCGGTCGTGCCCGACGTGTAAAGGATGACCGCCGTGTCGTCGGGGCTCGTCTCGTGGAACGCCGGGAGCGGCGCCACCGCCGCCATCGCCGGCAGGTCGTCGTCCGCCTCGCCGTCGACCCACGCTACGGGCACGCCGGCGCCGTTGGCGCCGGTCGCCGCCGGCTCGCCGAACAGCGGATGGGCGATCAAGAGCTGCGCCTCGGAGTCCTCGATGTGGTAGGTCACCTCGGGCGCCGAGAGCAGGACGTTCAGGGGCACCACCGCGCAGCCGGCGTAGAGGATCCCGTAGTAGGCGATCGTGAACTCGGGGACGTTCGGGATCATCACCGCCACCTGGGAGCCGGGGGCGATGCCCCGTTCGCGCAGGCCGGTGGCGACGCCGCGGGCCGCCCGGTCGAGCTCGGCGTAGCTCAGGCTCCGCTCGCCGAGGCGGATGGCGGGATGTTCCGGGCGGTCCTGGGCGGCCGCCATCAGGATGGATCCGAGATTCAGGCTCATGGGTTCTCCTCGCTGGACGGCCCACTCTACACTGGCGTGCAGAGGGAGCCCATCGGGTGGACGTGGTCGTATTCGGTGCCGGTGCGGTGGGTCTGGGCCTGGCCAGCGCCCTGATCGAAGCGGGGGCGACGGTGACGATCGTCGCCCGTCCGTCCGTCGCCGAGGCCCTCGCGAGCCGCGGCCTGCTCCGGAGCGGGCTCTTCGGGAGCACCCGGCACGCCCCGGCGTCGTTCCGGATCGCGACGGAGGCCGAGGAGCTCTCGCGAGCCCCGGACTTCGTGCTCGTGGCCACCAAGTCCTTCGACAGCGCCGCGGCGGCCGAGCGCCTGGCCGGTGCAGACACGGTGGGACCGGACACGTGCATCGTCCTGTGCCAGAACGGCTGGGGCAATGCCGGGCACTTCACCGCCCGGTTCCGCGAGCCGCAGGTGTGGAACGCGCGCGTCATCACGGGGTTCCGCAAGCCGGAGCCCCACCACGTCGAGATCACCGTGCACGCCGAGCCGGTGCACGTCGGCAGCCTGTTCGGCGAGCCTGCAAGGCGCGTCGCGCCGCTGTGTGCAGGCATCGCTCGCGGAGGCCTGCCCTGCGAGGCGACCGACGCGATCGCGGAGGACCTGTGGGCGAAGCTGCTCTACAACGGCCTGCTCAACCCGCTCGGCGCGATCTTCGACGTGCCCTACGGCGCGCTCGGCGAGAGCGAGGCCTCCCGCGGCCTCCTCACCGAGCTCGCCCACGAGATCTTCGGCGTGATGCGGGCGGCGGGCTTCGCGACCCACTGGCCGGACGCAGACACCTACCTCTCCCATTTCTACTCCGTCCTGCTGCCGCCGACCGCTGCTCACGAGTCGTCCACGCTCCAGGACCTGCGAGCCGGCAAGCGCACCGAGATCGATGCGCTCACCGGCGCCGTGGTCCGGCTGGGCGAGGAGCACGGGGCGCCGGTTCCCATGAACCGCGCGCTCCTCGCCATGGTGCGCTTCATCGAGGATCAGCGCCGGCTCCGTCGTTAGGCGCGTCCGCGTCCGACGCCGGGTCGGCGGCGGACCCGGCCACCTCATAGCGCCGCAGCGCTTCCTCGGCGAGGGCCGCCTGCTCTTCCTCGTCCTCTTCCAAGGTGGGGAGGTCGATGCAGCCCTGGGCAACGCGGGTGCGGCCGACGGCCACCTCCCGCTCCTCCTCGAGCTTCTCCTGCACGCGCTCGAGGGTGCCCTCGCACACGCCGATGCCGCCCTGCATCGAGGCCGCCATCTCGGAGAGCTCGGCCTGGGCGCGCTGGATCTTCACGGTGCTGATCGTGCGCTTCAGGCCCTCGAGCTTCGCCCGCGCCGCGTCGACCGATGCGTCCCGGCTCTTCACCAGGTTGCGATAGGTCTCCTCCGCCTGCTCGAGCTGGCCCAGGAGCTCCTCGCGCTCCTGTCCCACGGTCTCGAGCCGCAACGCCAGCTCGGCCGCGCGCTCGCGCTTGCCCGCCTCGAGGAAGCGGTCGATGCGCGTGCGCAGCGTCACCGCCTCCTTGCCGAGCATCTCGCGCCGCGCCCGGAGGCGCTCGCACAGGCCGGCGTGGCCCGCCAGGTTCCGGTTGTACTGGGCGATCTGGACGCGGAGCTGCTCGCGCTCGTAGTCGAGCACCGCCTCCGGATGCTGGGCCTCCAGCTCGGTCACCGCGTGACCGCTGATCGCCGCGAACAGTCGTCGGATACGCACCCGCAGCATCAGGCCGCCTCCTCACCGTACTCGCGGAGCATGCGCTCGGCCCGGGCCTCGTTGATCTTGTTCATCACCTTCTCGCGCTCGTGCTGGTCGCGCAGGGTCTTCGCCAGCGTGAAGCACGAGGACACGGTGAAGTAGAGGCCGACGCCGAGGTAGCCCTTCACCCAGACGTCCACCGGCAGGTAGAGCACGCCGACGGTGGTGAGCGAGAGGGCCAGGCCGAACGCCACCCACACCTGCATGCGCCAGGCCTGGGTGTCGAGGTCCATCATCTTGCGGTCCATGGGAATCTCCTTTCGGGGGGTTGCCCGGCTCCCAGTGCAGCCGCCGTGCCAGCCGTCTGCACGCCGCTCCGGCCGTCTCGCGCCGGGCTGCGGGCAGGTGATGAACGCCTGCGTACAACGGATGTACGAGCCGCGGGCGGGGGAGCGCACGAGAGGGCGCCGGGCGGGCGGCACGACCCTTGCTCTCGCGGACCAGCGAGGAGAACCCCATGAAACACTCGACCACGAACGTCCGCGTCGTCGGCCAGGAGATCCCCGTCTGCGAGTGGCGGCCGGAAGGCGCTCCCACCGTCCTCTTCCTGCACGGCTTCGGCCGCCCTCCCGCCCAGTACGCGATGGCGAGCGCCCTCGCCCACCTGCACGGCTTCCGCGTGCTCGCACCCTTCCTGTACCCGAACAACGAGCTGGCGGAGCCGCCGCGGAGCTTCCGCGCTTGCGTCGCCCTCACCCGGGCGGTGGTGCGGGCCCTCGAGCACGAGGGGGAGCTGCTTCCGGGCTACACCGTCGTGGGTCACTCGACCGGTGGCGGCGTGGCCCAGTGCCTGGCGGACCTGCAGCCCCGCCCGGGCGCGATCCTCGCCCTGAACCCGGTGATGCCGGTGCCCTACGGCCCCATGGGCTTCGTCGCCCGCGGCGCGCTCATCACCGCCAACCAGCTGATCGGGCGCAGCGGCCCCGCCCGCCGGGGCTGGGCACTGACCCTGCGCCACGGTGCCTCCATGCTCGCGAACCTGGCGCGCAACCCCGGCGCCAGCTGGGCGCTGATCTCGAGCCTCGCGGAGCTGCAGCTCCAGGAGTACCGGCTCCTCTACGACGCGTCGGGGAGCCGGGGGTCCCGCTTCCGCGTGCCGACCGCCGTGTTCCAGAGCGCAGGGGACGAGTTCTTCCGCCTTCCGGACGACCTGCGCGCCTGGATGGGCCTGTGCTTCGCCCACTTCGAGCTGCGGCAGCTGCGCGACGTGCGGGGCCACGAATGGCCGCTGATGCACCCGGAGCTGGCCGCCCAGAAGGTCGCCGCCTGGATCGTCGCCCGGGCCCGACCGCGTGGCACCGATGCGATCCTCCGACTGACTGCGTAACCTCTCGCGCGACATGGGAGCTTCCACGGCCGGGGACGAGCTCGCGATCTGGCGCGAAGAGCTCCAGCTCCCGGAACGGTCGCTCTCCCGGCTGCGCCCGCCGTCGCCGATGGCCGACGACGTGATGAAGCTGCGCATCCGCGACGAGCGCGGGCACAGCAGCGGCGTCGCCCTGTGCTCGTCGCCGGGCTGGCCGGACATGGTGGCCCGCGGCGTGGAGCGTGCCCGGGCGGCCCGCGGCGCCCTGGGCGACGAGCTCGGCGCCGTCGTGCTCGAGCCGGTGCGGGAGGGCCGCCTCGACGGGCGCTCCTATGCCGTGCTGCCCTACCACGAGCCCCTGCCCGGCGGGCGTCTGGCCTGGGCGTTCCAACGACCGCGCTTCCGGACCGCGGTGGCCGATTGGCTGGCCGAGGCGACGGCTCGCACGGCCCGGCTGCCGGAGGGTGCCGAGCTCGAGGCCGGGTTCCGGGCGCCGCTCCGGGCCCTGTCGGAGCTCGCCGGGGTCTCCGAACGGGTGCGCGCCGCCGCCGGCGAGGCGTTCGCCCGCCTGGAGGGAGGCTGGTCCCCGCGCCACGTGCTGATGCACGGGGACCTGTGGCCGGGCAACGTGCTTCGCGCCGACAACCGCTTCGGCTTCGTGCTGATCGACTGGGCGGGCAGCCGCACCGACGGCCACGGCGTGTTCGATCTCCTGCGCTGGGCTGAGGCCACGCGCCTGGGCGCGGCTCCCCTGCGTGCGCGGCTCGAGGTGCACTGCAGCCAGCTCGACTGCGATGTCGCCGACGCCCGCTCGACGCTGCTCGGCGCCCTCGCCCGGATCGCGAGCAGCCTGGGGGAGTTCCCGCTCGACCAGTTCGCGGCGATGGCGGAGCGCTGCCTCGACGGGCTGGCGCGGGCCGGCGCCTAGGAGCCTGACCCGAGACCGGGTGCGCTGGGCCTCGAGGCGCCGCGCCCAGTCGGCCCGCCTGGGCGCGCGACCGAGGCGTAGCGGTGTCTACGGCGATGGCAGCGCAACGCAGTCGGCGCGGATGCATCGGCGTCCAGACCGTGCGCCCGGTCTCGGGTCAGGCTCCTACGCCCCTACCTGCGGAAGCGCCGCTCCACGTGGGCGCGGCGCGCGGCGATCTGCTTGCGGCGCGCCTCCGCGTCGAAGACGGGTGTGTCGGGCGGGAGCAGGCTGCGCACCCCCGCCACGGGCACGACCCGGGCCGCGGGCACCGGGGCGTCCTTCGACCAGATCCAGCGGAAGGGAAGGCGACCGCGGCGCCGGCCGGCGGTGTCGATCCAGTTCTGGACGCCCGGGTCCCGGGCGGAGACGACGATGCGCACCTTGCCATCCGCGTCGACGTGGGCCTGGGCCCCGTTCAGGCTGGTCTGCCGGTTCGCGAAATCCGGCGACTCGAACCAGTGATAGGTCACCCACTGGAAGCTCCAGTAGCGGGCGTCGGGCACCGGAGTCTCGATCAGCAGCGCCTCTTCCGGTGCGAGCTCGAAGGGGATGCCGCCGTAGTAGATGTCCCGGGAGCCGCCCGGGACGTTGCGGGGAGGGATCACCGTGTTCGGGGGCAGCTCGGCGGAGCCGTTGCGGGAGAACCGGTTCCAGAACGGAAGGGACGTCTCGACCCAGCGCGCCGCCGCGTCGAGGCGCGCGACCATGTCCGCGGGCTCCAGGTCCTCTGGATGCGTGGGCCCTTCGCTGACACGCTCGATGTGGAACTCGCCCGGCGTGTGTGCCTCCCAGTCGTAGAAGAACTGACGGATGCCGACGTGCTCTGCGTCGGGCGACAGCTGGATTCCGTCGCCGGGCGCGACCTCCGGCCCCAGCATCAGCTCGAAGTCGCCGTTCGCGTCGATCTCGAGCTCGCGCCGATCGAGATCGCCGACGACACCGGTCTTCCCCTGGTGCATGTGTCCGTTGCGCGCGGAGATGATGAGATCGTGCAGCCCGGCCACGTTGCCGCTCAGCCGGTAGGTGGCGTCGCCACGGATGCGGGCCTGCATGTAGGTGTTGTCGACGTTGGGCCCGCCCCACTTGGTAACGTCGTCGTTGTTCCGGTAGAAGGCGGGGAAGTCCGGATCCGCGAAGTCCACCTCCCACTGCAACGCCATGCCGACGGTGCGCGCCAGGTGCCGGAACCCCTCCGCCCGCTCCTCGGGCGTGCCCGGATACTCCTCGGAGAGGAGCGACTGCCCGACCGCCTTCATGCGATCGCAGAAGTCGGCCCACGCGGCGGCGGGATCGGGCTCGGCGGCGATCGACCCCGCCGGCTGGAGGAGGAGGAGAAGCGAGAGAAGGGGGATGCGTAGACGCATCCGCGCACGTTACACCGGCAGGTCGTCCCTCGTGAAGACGGCCTCGAGCTCGATACCCCGCTCGGCGAAGGCCTCTGCGGCGCCTTCCCCCCGGTCCACGAGGCAGAGCACGCGGATCACCCTGCCGCCGGCCGCCTCGACGAGCTCGAGGGCCTCGAGGGTGGAGGCGCCGGTGGTGCAGGTGTCCTCGACCAGGGCGACCTTCTGGCCCGGCGCGAAGCCGCCCTCGATCTGGCGGGTCTTGCCGTGCTTCTTCGTCTCCTTGCGCACGAAGAAGCCCTGGAGCTTCGTGCCGGGATCGTGGTGCGCGGCGGCCGAGAGCACCGCCGAGACGAGCGGCACGGCGCCCACCGCCATCCCGCCCACGGCGTCGACCCACGGTCCGATCATCAGCCGGCCCAGGACCTGCTCGCCGGCCAGCTTCTGGCCCTGGGGCGTCATCAGGGGAATGCGGCAATCGAGGTAGAAGCCCGATTTCTTCCCGCTGGAGAGCGTGATCTCACGCTCCTCGAACGTGGCGAGGATCATGTCGAGGAGCTTCTGGCGTTCTTCTTCGTACATCACTGCTTCCGGATGCCGAGCATGAACTCGGCGATCATCTTGGTGTGGAGCTCGCTCGTGCCCTCGCCGAACTCCAGGGACTTGGCCTCGAGGAGCAAGCGCCCCACCTCGTACTCCTCGGAGAGCCCGTAGCCTCCGTGGATCTGGATCGCGTCGAGGGCGTTCTGGACGGCGGCCTGGCTCGCCATCAGCTTCGCCATCGAGCTCTCCATCGAGGCGCGCGGAGCCCCGGCGTCCTTCATGCGACCGAGCTGATAGACGGCGTTGCGGGCGGCCTGGGTGCGGCAGGTCATGTCGGCGATCTTCTGCTGGACCATCTGGAACTCGCCGATCCGCTGGCCGAAGGCCTCCCGCTCGAGGGCGTAGGGCAGGGCCAGGTCGATGCAGCGCTGGGCCTGACCGACGCAGCGGGCCGCCACCGAGAAGCGGCCCGTGTCGAGGGCCGAGCCGAGCACGGGGAAGCCCTTCCCGGGCTCGCCCAGGATGGCGTCTTCCGGGATGAAGGCGTCCTCGAAGTGCACCTCGGCGAGCTTGTCGCGCTTCAGCGTGCGCATCGGGAAGGCGCCGATGGTGATGCCCTCGGTCTCGCGGGGGTCGACCAGGAAGGCGGTCACGCCGCCGTGCTTCCGGGCGAGGTCCACGCTCGCCACCACGAAGAAGAGCCCGGCGTGGTCGGCGTGGGAGATGAAGACCTTCGTGCCGTTCAGCTTCCAGCCGCCGTCGACCTTCGTAGCGGTCGTCTTCATGTTGCCGAGATCGGTGCCGCCGCCGGGCTCGGTCAGGCAGGCCGAGCAGAGGCACGAGCCGTCGGCCACCTGCGGCAGCCAGCGCTGCTTCTGCTCCTCGGTGCCGAACTTCAGGATCGAGCCGGCGACCAGCGAGTTGGCCACCGAGACCACCGAGGCGACCACCCAGTCGACCCGGGCCAGCTCCTCCATCAGGATCCCGTAGCTGACGACGTCCTGGAAGGCGCCGCCGTACTCCTCAGGGATCATCGGCGCCATGAAGCCCAGGGGCGGGAGCTTTGCGACGAGCTCGAGGGGGTAGCGCTCCTCCCGCTCGTACTGCTCGACGTGGGGGAGGATCTCCTTCTCGGCGAACTCCCGGACCGCCTGGCGCACCTGCCGCTGCTCGGGGGTGAGATCGAAGTCGGCCAGGCGGTCGAGGGGGGTCTGCAAGGGGCCTCCAGGGGTCAGGGGCGCCCGGGACTGTAGATTTTTCCTGGGGTTTCGCCTAGTTTGCCCGTCCCCGCGAGGACCCCATGCGCAAGAGCACCAAGCTCCCCCATCGGAACCGCAGCCGCAGCGCGCGCCACCGCAGCAAGCTGCGCCGGAAGCTGCAGCGCCGCCGGCTCCGCCAGAGCCGCGGGGGACGCAAGTTCCACCGCTGACCCGGCCGACGCTGGAGCGGCTCGGCGTTAGACTCCCCCGCATCGACGAGGGGTCGATTGAACGAGCAGCTCTTCCTGGCGACGGGCGTCGTGTTCGTCGTGTTGGTGACCGTGGCCATGCTCCGTGTGGAAGCGCGGAGGGGCGGCGCAGCGTGGGCTGCCTCCTGGATCTGCCTCTACCTCTCGGGCATGGCTGCGCTCTTCGCCGAGCGGTGGCCGGCCTTGGGCCCGCTCTACGCGGTGCTCGGTACCTGCTTCGCCGCTCTGCTCTGGATCGGCGCCCGGTACTTCGCGGGCAAGGGCCTGCCCGGGTGGTTCCTGCCGGTGGTGGGCGGCGTCGTCCTCGTGCGTGCGGCGGCGCATCCCTTCCTCCCGGAGGCCGGCGTCCAGGTCGTCGGGTCGAGCCTGGTGACCCTGGGCGCACTGTGGGCGGCGTGGGAGGTCGGGAAGGCCTCGCTCACACCGGAAGGCAGCGCGGGCGATTGCGTGCTCGCCACGAGCTTCACGCTGCTGGCTGCGACGAGCTGGGTCTACGCCTGGTGGAAGGTGACCGGTACCACCGCGAACGGCTTCTACCTCTGGCTCGTGGCGGGCATCCTGGTATCGGGCCTCCAGACCGGTGCGCTCATGGCGCGGGTCTCCCGCTCCGTCGAGCGCGGGCGCGGTGCGCTGGCGGCGCTCTTCGACTCGGTACCGATCGGCCTCGTGCTCTCGGGGGTCGACGGCGCGGTCAAGGTGACGAACCGGGTCATGGCGGAGATGGTCGGCGGCGAGCCCGCCGACGCCTGGCCCAGGCGCCCCGTGGCCGACCTCCTCGCGCGCCTCGATCCCGGCCGTCCGTCGGCTCCGGCGAGCCTGGCAGACCCCTGGGCGGGGGTGCGGAACGAAGAGCTCCGCCCCTCGGACCAACGCGTGATCGAGGCCCAGGGCCGTCCCGTCGAGGCCGAGGACGGCGAGATCGTGGGGCGCCTGATCCTGGCTCGCGACGTGACCCACGAGCGGCGGATGCAGGAGCAGCTGCAACGCTCCGGGCGGCTCGAGACCCTCGGACGCCTGGCCGGCGGCATCGCCCACGACTTCAACAACAAGCTCACCACGGTCCTCGGCAACGCGGCGTTGGTTCGCTCGAGCCTGCCGCCCGGCCACCCCCAGCACGCCGCGCTGGCGGATCTCGAGAGCGCGGCCATCGCCTGCGCCGATCTGACCAACGACCTGCTCGACTTCTCGAAGCGGGGCCCGCGGGCGCTGCGGCCGGTCGCCCTCGCTCCGCTGCTCGAGCAGCTCGCCGGCGAGTTCGCGAGCCAGCTGGGGGACGACGTGAAGCTCGAGATACAGATCGCACCGGACCTGGGCCTGCTGCGCGCGGATCCGAAGCAGCTCGAGCGCGTGCTCACGAACCTGATGCTGAACGCCCGCGACGCGGTGGGGCAGAGTGGGCGCGTCGCCCTCTCCGCCGCACGCGCCCGGCGAACGCGCCGGGAGGTGATCGAGATCGCCATCTCGGACGACGGGACGGGCATGGACGACGAGACCCGACAGCGCATCTTCGACCCCTTCTTCTCCACCAAGGGGAGCGGGACCGTCGCGACCGGCCTGGGCCTCGCGATCGTCCACGGGATCGTCGCCTCCCACGACGGAGAGATCCACGTGGAGAGCCTCCCGGGCCGCGGCACCCGGGTGGTGACGACCTGGCCGACGGCCTAGTCCGAGCGCACGGCGGCGGCGAGGGCACCGACGGCCGCCTCCAGCATCCGGTCGAAGGCGCGCTCCCACGCCCGCGGGTCGGCGACCGCGCCGTCCTCCGGGAAGAGGACGCCGCGGGACGAGCTCACGACGCCACCTTCGAGCAGCCCGTCGGGGCCCGGGACGAAGCCGGCGACCGCGTCCTCGGCCCCGCCACCCTGGACGCCGAAGCCGGGGACGAGCAGCAGGTTCGTCGGCATGCGCTCGCGGGCGCGCCGGGCCTCGGCCGGCCAGGTCGCGCCGAGCACGGCGCCGACGCCGGACCACCCGGTGGCGGCCCCGGCGAGGCGCGGGGCGGCCTCGGCGAGCCGGGCGGCTACATGGGCGTGGATCGGCTGGCCGTCGGCATGGCGATCCTGGAAGTCTCCGGAGCCGGGATTGCTGGTCTTCACCAGGACGAAGAGACCCGTGCCGCTGGCCTCGGCCGCGGCCAGGAAGGGCTCCACGGTGTCGATCCCGAGGTAGGGGCTCACGGTGACGGCGTCGGCACGGAGCGGCGCGTCCTCGGCGAGGTAGGCGGCGGCGTAACCCTCGGCCGTGGAGCCGATGTCCCCGCGCTTCGCGTCGAGGATCACCAGGAGATCGCGCTCCCGCGCGCCCCGCAGCACGCGGTCGAGCACCTCGATGCCGCGCCATCCGAGCCGCTCGAAGAAGGCGCTCTGGGGCTTCACGCAGGCGACGCGTCCGGCCACCCGGTCGAGCACGGCGAAACAGAAGTCGGCGACGGCGTCGGCCGTTTCCTTGGCCGCGGGCTCCATCCCGCCGCGACGGAAGGAAGGCGGGATCCGCTCGAGATGGGGATCGAGGCCGACACAGAGCGGGTGGCCGAGCGCGCGAACCCGCAGGATGAGGCGATCGGCGAAGGCTTCGACCATGCGACGGCCAAGGTAACGAAACCGCTACCTTCGCGCCCCGCCATGGCCTTCCGCTTCACCCTCCAGCGCAGCGACGGCGCCGCGCGCGCCGGCGTGTTCGCGACACCCCACGGTGACGTCCATACGCCGGCCTTCATGGTCGTCGGCACCCAGGCGGCGGTGCGCGCCATGACGCCGACGCAGGTGCGCGAGACCGGCGCCGAGGTGGTGCTCGCGAACACCTACCACGTGGCGCTGCGGCCCGGCGAGGGGCTGGTGCAGAAGATGGGCGGGCTCCACGCCTTCATGGCCTGGGACCGGCCCATCCTCACCGACAGCGGCGGCTTCCAGGTGTTCTCCCTGCCCAACAAGGAGATCAGCGACCGGGGCGTGCGCTTCAAGAACGAGGTGGACGGCAGCGAGGTGGATCTCACGCCCGAGCGCTCGATCGAGATCCAGAACGCGCTCGGCGCCGACGTGATCATGGCCTTCGACGAGTGCACGCCCTTCCCCGCCGACGAGGCGCTCGCCGCCACCGGCGTGAGGCGAACCCTCTCCTGGACCCTTCGCTGCGCGAAGGCCCACGCGCGGCCGCGGGACCAGGCGCTCTTCGGCATCGTGCAGGGCAGCACCTACGAGCACCTGCGCAGCGCCTGCGCGGAAGCGCTGGTGGCGATGGACCTGCCGGGCTATGCGATCGGCGGCGTTTCGGTGGGCGAGGGACACGAGCTCTTGTGCCGCATCACCTCCCACACGGCGCCGCTCCTCCCGGAGCGCAAGCCCCGCTACCTGATGGGCGTCGGCCTGCCCGAAGACCTGATCGCCGCGATCGGCTACGGGATCGATCTCTTCGACTGCGTGATCCCGACGCGATACGCGCGCTCCGCCAGCGTGTTCACCCGGCGCGGTCGCATCCGGCTCACCCAGCGGCGCTACCGGCGCGACGGCTACCCGATCGATCCCTCCTGCGACTGCACCGCCTGCACCGGCGGCTTCACCCGCGCCTACCTGCACCACCTGTTCCAGGCGAATGAGATCCTCTCGGCGATCCTCGCCTCGATCCACAACGTGCGCTTCTACCAGCGCCTCGTGCAGGACGCGCGCGAGGCGATCCTCGCCGGCGGCTTCGAAGCGTGGCGAGAGGCGTTCCTGGCGGAGTACGCATCGGCGTAGGCTGGCGGGCGGCGGCGAATCCGTCACCTTCCCGGACCCATGGCACTGCGCTGCGGCATCGTGGGCCTCCCGAACGTCGGCAAGAGCACGCTCTTCAACGCGCTCACCGAGGCCGGGATCGCGGCCGAGAACTACCCGTTCTGCACCATCGAGCCGAACTCGGGCATCGTGCCCGTGCCGGACGAGCGGCTGGGGGGCCTCGACGCCATCGTGCACGCCCAGCAAGTCGTTCCCGCGACGGTCGAGTTCACGGACATCGCCGGGCTGGTGCGCGGCGCCTCCCGGGGCGAAGGCCTCGGCAACCAGTTCCTGGCGAACATTCGCGAGACCGCGGCCGTTGTCCACGTGGTGCGCTGTTTCGAGGACGACGACGTCACCCACGTCGAGGGCAGCGTGGACCCGCTACGGGACGTGGAGACCATCGAGACCGAGCTCGGCCTGGCGGACCTCGAGACCGTGGAGAAGCGGCTCGACCGGGCGCAGCGCGCGGCCAAGGCGGGGCGCAAGGAGGACCGGGAGGAGGCGGCCTTCTTCGAGGCGCTGCTCGCGCACCTCTCGGAAGGGAGCCCGGCCAGGAGCTTCGAGGTTCCCGCCGAACAGGCCCAGACCTTTCGCGAGAGCTTCCTGCTGACCGCGAAGCCGGTCCTGTACGTCGCGAATGTGGACGAGGACGGGCTCACGGAGGGCAACGAGGCGGTGCGAGCCCTGGAGGAATACGCTGCGAAGGTGGGCGCGGGCGTCGTGCGCATCTGCGCGAAGGTCGAGGCGGAGCTGGCCGAGCTCGACGCGGAGGAGAAGCGGGAGTTCCTCGACGATCTGGGCCTCGCGGAGCCGGGCCTCCACCGCCTGGCCCGAGCCGCCTACGACCTGCTCGAGCTGATCACCTACCTGACGGCGGGGGAGAAGGAGGTGCGCGCCTGGACCGTGCGCCGGGGCACCCACGCGCCCCAGGCGGCCGGCGAGATCCACACGGACTTCGAGCGCACCTTCATCCGGGCCGAGGTGATCCCCTACGATGACTACGTCGCGTGCGGGGGAGAGAACGAAGCCAAGGCCCGCGGCAAGATGCGGGCGGAAGGGAAGGATTACGTGGTGCAGGACGGTGACGTCATCCTCTTCCGGGTGGGCGCCTGATGCCCGTCCATGTGGCGGCTGCCTGATGCCCACCGACTTCCTCACGCCCGAGGAGGTGCTCGCCCGATACACCGCGGGGCCCAAGACGGGCGTCTTCACCGACGGCTCCTGCGAAGGCAACCCGGGCCCCGGCGGCTGGGGCTTCGTCTGGGTCGAGGACGACGAGATCCGTGCCGAGCGCTCGGGCCACGATCCCCAGACGACGAACAACCGCATGGAGCTCACCGCGCTGATCGAGGCCTACAAGGCGCTGTCCGAGGACGCCGAGATCACCGTCCATTCCGACAGCCAGCTCTGCGTCAAGACCGTCAACGAGTGGGCCGCCGGCTGGGAGCGCCGGGGCTGGAAGCGCAAGACCGGCCCCATCGCGAACCTCGAGCTCGTGCAGCAGCTCTACGCCCTGGCGAACGCCCACCCCGGAGTGACCCTCCAGTGGATCAAGGCCCACGACGGCAGCCGCTGGAACGAGTACGCCGACGCCCTCGCCTCCAGCTTCGAAGACCGCTGACGTTGCGTCGGGTGTTGCGTTAGGGGCCGGTTCCGTTTGTTGCGTTGCGAAGCAACGCAACAAACGGAACCGGCCCCTAACGCAACACGCCGTTCTGGCGGAGGGCGGCGAGCGCCTCGTCGGCGAGGCCCAGCTCTTCGCGGAGGACTTCGTCGCTGTGCTCGCCGAGGAGGGGGGCGCGGGTCATCTCGACCTCGCTGGCCGAGAGGCGGGGCGCGAAGCCGAGCAGCCGGACGCGGCCGCGCTCCGGGTGCTCCACCTCCTGGACGAAGCCGCGCTCCAGCAGATGGGGGTCGTGGTGGAGATCGCGGGTATCGAGAATCGCCGAGCAGGGAACGCCCGCCTTGCCGAGGACCTCCATCACCTCGTACTTCGTGCGCTCGCGGATCCAGGCGGTCACCTCTTCGCGCAGGGCCTCGCCGTTCTCCATCCGCGCCGCCTCGGTCTCGAAGCGCGGATCCACCAGCATGTCCAGGCGCTCCATCGCCATGCACAGGTGGTCCCAGTGCCGATTCGTCACGGTGATCAGGTAGGCGTAGTCGTTCGCGCCGAAGGGCTTGCAGGGATAGAGCCCGGTCGGCGAAGAGCCCATCGTGTTGCCGATGCGCGGCACCACCTGCTCGCCGAAGTCCGACGCGAAGGAAATGCGCGTGCGCATGAAGTAGGTCATCGCCTCCTGCATCGAGATCTCGATCTGCTGCCCCTCGCCGGTGCGCATGCGCTGAATCACGGCGGCGAGGATCGCCACGGCGAGCTGCACGCCGGTGCCCGAATCGGCGGTCGTCGGCCCGGGGAGCATCGGCGGCCCGTCGAACTCCCCGGTCACCGAGAAGGTCCCCGCGGCGGCCTGGGCGATCATGTCGTAGCTCTTGTACTCCGCGTAGGGCCCGGAGCCGCCGAAGCCCTTGATCTGAGCGTAGATGATCCCGGGATGCGCGGCCTTGAGGGTCTCGTACTCGAGGCCCATCCGCTCCACGACACCGGGCCCGTAGTTCTCGACGAAGACGTCGAAGCGCGGCGCCAGCTTCAGCAGGATGTCTCGCCCTTCGGCCGTGGTGAGGTCGAGGGCGAGGCTGCGCTTGTTCGCGTTCCAGTTGCAGAAGTAGGGCGAGTAGTCGCCGCCCACCACGAGCGTGCGCCCCGGATCGCCGTGCTTGGGCGCCTCCACCTTCACGACGTCGGCGCCGAGCCAGGCCAGGGCCTGGGTGCAGGAGGTGCCCGCCTCGTACTGGGTCATATCGAGAATGCGCAGACCGTCGAGAGCCGCCATGGGAGCCTCCTCCGTCAGGCCGAGAGGGTACGCCGCCCGGTGGCTCTCCGCGCCAGGAGCCACGCGACGCCCGCGCACACCAGGATCGGCGCCGCCGCGTAGCTGCCCTCGAAGGACGCCGGGAAGCGCAGGCCGGTCGCCGCCAGGGTGGCGTCGTCGGCATGGGCGCGGATCCAGCCGAGGGCGAGCCAGAACCCCGGGTTCCAGTGCAGCGCCCGGTGCAGACCGGCCGGCAGCACGAAGAGCAGCGCCGGAAGCGCCGCGATGCCGAGCCCGAGGGCCGCCGTCTGGGCGGCCTTGGCTTGCGTCGCGCGGGTCGCCACGGCGAAGGCGAGCAGGTTGCCCGCCAGCGCCGCACCGAGCAGGAGCCCGCAGAAGAGTGCCGGCCGCACCAACGGGAGCCCGTGCAGCGCGAAGCCCAGCCAGCCTATGGGCACGGCGATCGCCACGCACACCAGGGCGTGGCGCAGCCCCGGAAGCACCCCGCTGCGCCGCCAGTGGGTGCCGGCAGCGAGGCCCACCGCGAGCACGCCCGCCAGCGGAAGCACCGGCGAACGGAACAGCGCCTCGAACTCGTTCACGCTGCGGCGTCCCCGCCCGGCTCCTCGTAGCGCTCCCAGTGCAGCAGGTCGTCCACCGGCCGGCGCGGCGGACGGTCGTAGCGACCCACCGGCCAACCGATCGGCAGCAGCGCACAGCTGGGGCATTCCTCGGGCAGTCCGAGCCAGCGATCGCACTCCTCGCCGAAGCCCGTGTGCAGGGTCGTCAGGCTGGCGCCCAGGCCGACGGCCCGGCACGCGAGCAGCACGTTCTGGATGCACGGCATCAGGGCCTGGAGCTGCGGCTGCCCCCGGCGCCGATAGCCCGCCACGAACAGGTGCACGGGCACCTCGTACAGGCGATCGGCCAGGTGGATCGCTGCCCGCTGCATGCGCCGCCGGGCCTCGGGGAAGGCCGGATCCCGCTCCGCGCGCTCCACGGCGGGCGCGATGTAGCGATGGAAGCGGGGCCGGTAGCGATCCGCGACCCACTGCCGACGCTCCGGATCGGTAACGGCGACGAAGCGCCAGGGCTGCCGGTTTCCGCCGCTCGGCGCGAAGGTGCCCGCCTCGCACACCTTGCGGATCAGGGCCCGGGGCACCGGGTCGGGCCGCAGCCGACGGATGGCCCGGGTGGTGCGGATGCCTTCGAGGAGCGGAACCTCCTCGCCCAGGCGCTCGATGGCGGCAGCGTCGAGGTCGGACATGGCCTGACGCTAGACTTCCGGCATGCACGAGGCAAAGCGGGTGCGGGTCGGTCCCCTGGAGATGGAGTACACCGAGGCCGGCCGGGGCGAGCGGCCCTTCGTCCTGGTCCATGGCTTCACCGGCTCGCGGGACGACTTCGCGGACGTGCTTGCGCACCTGGGCGAGCTGGGCCACACGGTGACGCCGGACAACCGAGGCCACGGGGGAACCACGAACCCGGGCGTGCCCGAGGCCTACAGCCTCGAGCACCTGCGCGACGATCTGCTGGGCCTGCTCGACGCCCTGGGCCACGAGCGGGTCGACCTGCTGGGCCACTCCCTCGGCGGCATGATCGCCCTGCGCTTCGTGCTCGCGCACCCGGACCGGGTCGCGTCGCTGGTGCTGATGGATACGGCGCCGGCGGCGATGCGGGGCATGCCGCGGGAGGTGTTCGAGGCGGGCGCCAAGGTCGCCCGCGAGCACGGCATGGCGGCACTCTTCGCGGGCATGCGGGCGCGCCCACCGGGGATCCAACCGGAGGCCGTGAAGCGCACCATCGAGAGGATGGGTGAGGAGCGCTACTGGGCGCGCATCGAGGCGAAGCTCCTGGCCATGGATCCGGAGGCCTTCGCGACCCTGTCCGCGGTGCTCGCGGAGCAGGAGCCGGTGACCGGGCGGCTCGGGGAGATCCGCTGCCCCACCCTGGTCCTGGTCGGCGAGCAGGACGTGCCCTTCGTCCCACCTTCCCGAGAGATGGCCGAGCGCATCCCCGCCGCCGAGCTCCTGGTGGTGGAAGGCGCCGCCCACAGCCCCCAGTTCGAGAACGAAGCCGTCTGGCTGGACGCGGTCACGAGCCATCTTCGCCGCGCACGCGCCGGGTGAACGTCCACTTCCAGGCGCTGGCCCGCTACAACCGCGGCGCCAACGTGCGGCTCTACCGGGCCTGCGGCAGCTTGGCCGACGAGGAACGCCGTCGCGATCGCGGCGCCTTCTTCGGCTCGATCCACGCCACCCTCAACCACATCCTGGTCGGCGACCGCATCTGGATGGCCCGCTTCGAGGGCGAGGCGGTCCCTTCGACCGGGCTGGACGCGATCCTCTACGACGACTGGGGCGATCTGCGCGCGACCCGCCGCGTCGAAGACGATCGCATCCTCCACTTCACGGAGACCCTCGAGCCGGCCTTCCTCGAGAGCGAGATCGAGTACGTCAACAACGAAGGCCGCACCTTCCGCGACCCCGTCGCCGTGCTCCTTTCCCACTTCTTCAACCACCAGACCCATCACCGCGGCCAGATCCACTGCCTCCTCACCCAGGCCGGTGTCGAGGCGCCGGTGCTCGACATGCACCGCGTCCTCATCCCCCATCCACCGTAGAAGTGCAAGAGTGGGGACGTTCCTTGCAACTTGCGCAATTGCGCAAGTTGCAAGGAACGTCCCCACTCTTGCACTTCTCTACTTCAGGGGGTCTTGCCGAGCTTGAGGATGTGGTCGAAGGCCTTCTTGTCGATGGGCATGACCGAGAGACGGGATTGCTTGACGAGGGCGATCTCGGCGAGCTTCGGGTCGGCCTTGATGGCGGCGAGGGTGACGGGCTCCTTCAGCGGCTTCAGCGGTGCCAGGTCGACCACGACCCAGCGCTCGTCGTCGGTGGTCGGGTCCGGATAGCTCTCGCGGGTGACCTTCGCGACGCCCACCACTTCCTTGCCCTCGTTCGAGTGGTAGTAGAGGACGTGGTCTCCCTTCTTCATGGCCTGCAGGTTGTTGCGCGCGGTGTAGTTGCGCACGCCGTCCCAGTAGGTGCTCCGGTCCTTCACGAGCTGATCCCACGAGTACTTAAACGGCTCCGACTTCACGAGCCAGTAGCTGCGCGCCCGCGCCATCCGCGCCTCCTCTATGATCCGGGGCATGGACGATACCCCGGCCCTCCAGGATCTCGACCTCGGAAGCGCCACGGTGCTGCTCGGCGAGAAGCAGGGCAAGTATCCCCAGGGCAACTCCGTCCTCGTGCGCGGGAGCGAGGAGACGGTGGTGATCGACCCGTGCCTCGGCCTCGTGCCACGCCGCGAAGCGCTGCCGGCGGTGGACCGCGTGTTGCTGAGCCACTGCCACGAGGATCACCAGGCGGGTGCCTTCCTCTTCCCGGAAACGCCGATCCACCTGCACGAGGCGGACCTGCCGGGGCTCCAGAGCCTTCCGGGCTTCCTCGCCATCTTCGGCTTCGACGACTACCCGGAGGTCGCGTCCGCCTGGGAAGAGGCGGTCCAGCAACAGTTCCACTTTCAAGTGCGGCGAGACGCCCTCCCGTTCCGGGACGGCGACATCTTCGAGCTGGGTGGCGACGTGCGTGTCGAGGTCGTGCACACGCCGGGGCACACCCGCGGCCACTCGGCCTTCCACCTGCAGCCCGCCGACGTCCTCTTCCTCGGCGACATCGACCTCTCGAGCTTCGGCCCCTACTACGGCGACGCCTGGTCGGATCTCGAGGCCTTCGAGCGCAGCCTGGCCCGCGTCCGCGACATCCCCGCGCGCCACTACGCCACCTTCCACCACGTCGGAGTGGTCGACCGCCCCATCTTCCTGGAGCGGCTCGAGCGGTTCTCGGCGAAGATCGCCGAGCGGGAGGGCCGGCTGCTCGAGTTCCTGGCCGAGCCCCACAGTCTGGACGACGTGGCCCGCCACCGCTTCGTCTACCGTCCGGGCGACCCCGTGGCCTTCGCCGAGCCCGTCGAGCGGCGCAGCATGGCCCAGCACGTCGAGCGGCTGGTGCGCCAGGGACGTGTGGAGGAGGTGGAACCCGGCGTCTTCCGGAGCAATGGGGTATAGATTCTGCCTCGCGCGGCCCGGGCCGACCCGGGAGTGCCACGGAGGGAACGATGAAGGTCAAGGTCGACTGGGACCTGTGTGAGGCCAACGCCGTCTGCATGGACGTCGCCCCGGCGCTGTTCCACGTGAACGACGAGGACGAGTTCAGTCACAAGGTCGCGGGCGATGCCGAGGACACCTCGGGCGCGATCCCGGGGGATCAGGTCGACAAGGCGAAGGAGGCGGTGCGCCTCTGCCCCCGTCAGGCCCTGTCCATCATCGAGTAGACGGGCGCTTCAGGCGCCCGCCTCCGGGTCCATGGACTCGTCGAGGCGGAGCGCCACGGAGTTCATGCAGTAGCGCTGGCCCGTCGGCCGGGGACCGTCGGGGAAGACGTGGCCCAGGTGGCCGCCGCAGGCTGCGCACACCACCTCGGTGCGGACCATTCCGAGGCTGGTATCGCTGTGCTCCACCACTCGATCCGGCGCGATCGGCTCCCAGAAGCTGGGCCAGCCGGTGCCGGAATCGAACTTCGTGGTCGAACGGAACAGCGGCGTGTCGCATCCCGCACAGCGGTAGATGCCCGGCGTCTTCTCGTCGTGGTAGGCGCCGGTGAACGCCCGCTCGGTTCCCGCCTGCCGCAGCACCGCGTACTGGTCGGGCGTGAGCTCCGCCTTCCACTCCTCGTCCGTCCTCTCGTCCTTGCCGCCCATCTCGCTTCCTCCCGGGTGCTAGCCGTTCCCGCAGGTGCGGAGCATCGACATCGCCATGGCCAGTACCGCGGTGATGATCCAAACCAGGTTGCGCCCGCGGCTCTGGATCTCCCGCTCCTCCGAGTCCTCGTCGTGCTCGTAGGGAACGGCCATCTCGCCGCCGAGCGGCGGCTCCTCCCGACGCTGGATCACACCGAGGATCCCGCGTCCGAGCGGCCCGCCGCAATGGACGCAGCGCTTCGTGCCGGGAGCGAACGACGTCTGGCACCGCTCGCAACGCACCTCATAGACGCTGGATTCAGCCACACCCGGAAGTTAACGGAGGATCCGGCCCCTGGGCTCACTGGGGGATCTGGAGGGCCTCGGGAAGGGTGCCTTCCATGAAGGCCTGGTCCTCGCGGCGGCTCGCGATGCGCCAGCCGTCGGGCGTGCGGACAAGATCGTCCACGTAGTAGGCACCGACGGTGAACTGGTGGAGGCTGCCGTCCGGGTTGGCGAAGCCCATCGGGTTGAGCACCGCGGTGCGGGCGCGCGCGCGATCGCCGTCGAGGGTGACCTCGGAGTTGGTGATGTAGTGGACGGTCATCGGGAAGGGCGCCAGCGCCTTCTCGAGCCAGGCGCGCGCCTCCGGATAGGAGCCCTTGATGCCGCCGGAGGAGACGTAGTCCACCTCCGCGTCGGGCGTGAAGCACTCGTCGAGGAGCGCCCAGTCCTTCTCGTCGATCGCCTTCGTGTAACGAACGAGCAGGTCCTGGATCTCGAGGCGATCCGAGACCTCCTGGAGCGACAGCGCCACGGTTAGCGCTTCACGATCACGGAGGAGCCGTGACCGAAGAGGCCGTAGTTGGCGGTGATGCCGAGGCGCGCGTTCTCGACCTGACGTCCAGGCGCCTCGCCGCGCAGCTGCCAGGTGAGCTCGCATACCTGGGCGATCGCCTGGGCGGGGATCGCCTCGCCGAAGGCCCCGAGACCGCCGCTGGTGTTCACCGGGATGCGGCCGCCGACGGAGGTATCGCCCTCGCGCACGAGCTTCTCCGCCTCGCCCTCTTTGCACAGCCCGAGGATCTCGTACCAGTCGAGCTCGAGGGCGGAGGAGAGGTCGTAGACCTCGGCCAGGTCCATGTCGTCCGGACCGACGCCCGCCTGCTCGTAGGCGTACTTCGCGATCGACGGGCGGAAGGGCACGTCGGGCATCTGCACGCCGGCGGCCGAGTCGGTCGAGAAGTTGGGCATCTCGATCAGGGTGTTCGGGTACTTCGGCGTGACGTTCGAGACCGCGGGGATCGTGACGAAGCTCGTCGCGTGCTTGCGGGCGAACTCGGTGCTCGTGAGCACGATCGCCGCGCCGCCGTCGCTGGTCGCGCAGATCTGCAGCAGGCGCAGCGGATCGGACACGATCGGCGAGGCCAGCACCTCGTCGAGAGAGAAGGATTTCTGGTAGCGCGCATTCGGGTTCTGGGCGCCGTGGCGGCTGTTCTTCACCTTGACCTTGGCGAAGTCCTCCTCGGTGGCGCCGAAGAGCTCCATGCGTCGCCGTGCCCACAGGCCGAAGTAGACCGGGTTCGTGGCGCCGACGAGTCGGAAGCGCAGCCAGTCCGGGTCCTTGGTGCGATCGCCGCCCCCGGTGGGAGCAAAGAAGCCCTTGGGCGTGGTGTCGGCGCCGACCACGAGGGCCACGTCGCACAGGCCTGCCAGGATCTGGGCCCGGGCCGTGGCGATGGCCTGGGAGCCGGAAGCGCAGGCCCCGTAGGAGCTGGCGACCTGGGCGCCCTGCCAGCCCAGGGCCTGGGCGAAGGTCGCGCCAGCGACGTAGCCCGGGTAGCCGTTGCGGATCGTGTCGCCGCCGGCGACGAACTGGACGTCCTTCCACTCGAGGCCCGCGTCGGCCAGGGCGTCCTTGGCTGCCTTCACCCCGTACTCGACAAAGTTCCGGCCCCACTTGCCCCAGGGATGCATTCCGACCCCGAGGATCGCGACTTCACTCGACATTCGTTGGACTCCTCGGGCTCGTTAGGCGGCGGGGCGCCACTTCCAGACCAGGTACTCGTTGTCGTCGTCCTCGTAGAGGGTGTCGAGGACGAGCTCCATCTCCATGCCAGCCTCGAGGTCCGCGACGCCGACGCCGCCCACCACCTGGCCGATCACGATCATCTTCTCCGCCTCGAGCTCCACGGCGGCGATCGAGTAGGGCTCGAAGGGCTCCTTGGCCACGAAGGGCTCGGGCGGCGCGTAGCAGTTGTTGGTGAAGGACCAGACGCGGCCGGTCCGGGAGAGCGGGATCTCCTCGAACTCGGTGCCGCCGCACTCCGGGTTGCGGCAGTAGGCCTCCTCCTTGGGGAAGAAGACGTTGCTGCAGCGGGTGCAACGGGTGCCGAGCAGGCGCGGCGCCTGCCGGTCCATGGTGAACCAGCCGGGGACAGCGGGGACGGCGGTCTTGCTCATGGCGGGGGTTTATCACAGGGGTCCGGCGCCGGCCGGTGGGCTGGCCCCGGGGGGAGCGAGCCCTATCGGAGGATGCGACCGGGTCGCGAGTGACATTTCCTGGTCCCCAGGCCACATACCCAACGGGGGGTTTCGGCTTCGGCCACGGCCTCAAGATGCGGATTTTGAAGCGATTCTTCGCGGGAGACCTGAGATGAAACGATCTGGTTGGTTTGGCGCGCTGTTGGCCGCGGTATTGCTCATCGGAGGTGCCGCCGGGGCGACTCCGATCTACGACGAAGGCACGGATGGGGACATTTCCACGGACGACACCCAGCCGACGATCATCACGGCGGTGGCTGGCCTCAACGAGATCGTCCTGACCTTCGGCCCCGGCGATACCCAGAACTTCTTCGAGATCGACCTCGGCGGGAGCCTGGCGCTCACCCAGGTGGTGCTGAACGGCTTCTCGACGTCGCCGGCGAATCTCGCCAGCCTGCTCGGCAACTGCTCGCCCGGTGCCGGGTGCACCGCCTTCAATGCCCAGGCGAGTGAGCGGCTCGAGACGGCCGCCGTGGGCTCGGACCTGTTGCCGGGGCTGCTCGGGGACCTCGGGCCGAACGAGACCCTGACGAACCGCTGGGTGACTGCCGAGAGTCAGGCCTCCACGACCGTGAGCCTGATCTTCGTGACCACCACGGTGCCCGAACCCTCCCTGCTCGGACTCGGCCTGGTGGGGCTAGCCGCCCTCACTTTCAAACGTCGTCTCGCCGATTCATGAAGGTGGGGTGAAACCGGCCCCCAGGCGTGCGCGGGGTCACGCCCTAAACGGGTTGGATCTGCTCCACTGTGACCCATGGTGGAGAGAGGTTCGACGGACGCGGTCCACGATCGCGTCCAGGCGCACTTCGGTGAGGTGATCGACGAGGCCCGGCGCATGGAACGCCGGATCGCGGGCTGGGTCAGCCGGGAAGAGCTGGTTTCGTGGGGGGGCATGGGCCTGCTGGAGGCGGCCCAGCGCTTTCGGCCGGACTTCGGTGTTCCCTTCACCCAGTACGCCCGATACCGGGTTCGCGGCGCCATGCTCGATGGCCTCCGCGAGGTGAACGGCGTGCCCCAGGGGTTGTGGCGGGCGCGCTCCCGGGAGGATGAGGCGGCCTCCGCCACCCTGGACGCCCACGCCGAACGGGTGGCCGGTGCGCGCACCAGCGGCTGGCTGGCGGAGACCGGCTCCGACGAGTGGGGCCAGCCCATCGCGGTGGACCGGGAGCCGGATCCGGAGGCCATGGCCAGCGACCGGCAGCTCGCCGGGGTGGTCGAGGAGGCGCTGGACGCCCTTCCCGAGGCCGAGGCCACGGTCATCCGCCGCCACGTCCTGGCGGACGAGCCCCTGGCGGAGGTCGCCCTGGAGCTCGGCGTGAGCAACCCGCGAGCCCACCAGATCCGCGCCCGCGCCCTCCGCCGCCTGGCCCCGCGCCTGCGCGGCCTCGCCCACCCCGAGCGCGCCGCCGGGTGAGACAAGGGGACGTTCCTTTCTGTCTCACGGTCGCCGTGAGACAGAAAGGAACGTCCCCTTGTCTCACCTAGATGTCGCGGGTGCGGTTCTGCCAGTAGCGGTCGCGCAGGCGGCGGACGTAGAGCTTGCCGGCGGCGGTGCGCGGCAGCTCCGGCTCGAAGTCCACGGAGCGGGGCACCTTGTAGGCGGCGAGGTGCTCCCGGGCGAAGGCGCGCAGCTCCTCAGCCAGCTCCGCGCTCGGCGCATGGCCGGGCGCCAGCTCGACGGCGGCCTTCACCTGCTCGCCCCACTCGTCGTCGGGAATCCCGAAGACACCCACATCGGCCACCGCCGGATGCTCCTGGAGCACCTGCTCGATCTCGAGGGGATAGATGTTCACGCCCCCGGAGATGATCATGTTGGAGCGGCGGTCCGACAGGTAGACCCAGCCGTCGGCGTCGACCCGCCCCACGTCGCCGAGGGTGTGCGTCATTGGGTCGAGAAAGGCACCAGCGGTCTTCTCGGGATCGCCGTGGTAGGAGAAGAACCACTCGGTGGTGGCGTGGCGTGCGTAGAGGTCGCCGTCCTCGCCCGGGGCGAGGCGCTCCCCGTCGGGGCCCACCGCGAACACCTCGTACTGGGGAAGGGCGCGACCCACGGTGCCCGGGTGCGCACCCCAGGCCTCCGCCTCGACGAGGGTGGTGACGCCACCCTCGGTCCCGCCCCAGTACTCGAGCAGGATCGGCCCCCACCAGTCGAGCATGCGCTGCTTCACGGCCACCGAGACCGGCGCGGCGCCGTGGAGGACGGTGTGCAGGGACGGCGCGGAGAACGCGGCGCGCTCCTCCTCCGGCAGGCGCAGCAGCCGCACGAACATAGTCGGGACGAGATGCGTGTGGTGCACCTCCTCCTCGCGCAGCACCCGCAGCGCCTCACGCTCGTCCCAGCGCGGCAGCAGGCGGACCGGCGCGCCGGCGGCCTGGTCGTAGACGGCAAACATGAGCGGCGCCGCGTGGTAGAGCGGCCCGGTGACGAGATGAGGCCCGCTGCCGTCGCAGGCGATCGACCGCGCATAGGCCTCCTGCCCTTCGAGGGCCTGGCGAAGGCTCGGCGCCCGCCGGCGCATCACGCCCTTGGGCCGGCCGGTCGTGCCGCTGGTGTAGATCATGTTGCCGCCCGCGGGACCGCCCAGCGCCATCGGCTCGTCGGAGGTGCCAGCGAGCAGCCCGTCGAGCTCGGCGCCCACGACGACGACCTGCGCTGCGCCGCCGGCCCGAGCCGCCGCCTCGTGCTCCGGGTCCGCGAACACCACCCGGGCTCCGGAGTCCGCCACCACGTAGGCGATCTCCTCCGGGGTGAGGTGCCAGTTGATGGGCGTCATCCACACCCCGGCGTGGATGGCGGCCAGGATGCCCTCGACCCCTTCGACCCGGTTCCCGATGAGCAGCGCCGCGTGGTCGTCGGGGGCCAGGCCGAGCTCGCCCCGGAGGAGCCGGGCCCAGCGGCTCACCCGGTCGAGGAGCTCTGCCCAGCCCCGCCGGCGGGTGCCGTCGGAGAGGGCGAGGCCCTCGGGATCGGTGCGCGCCCGGTCGTGGAGCATCCGGGGAGGTTACAGAAACGATACGTCTCGTTATGATATTACCCTCCTCTTCCCCGGCGGGAGTGGTGCGCCCGAGATCCGCGGCGCAGACTCCCGGCCCACCCCGGGAGGCCCATGGACAAGCGCACCACCGAGGCGGAGGCCGTTGCCGAGCTTCGCTCTGGCATGACGATCGGCATCGGCGGCTGGGGCTCGCGCCGCAAGCCCATGTCGATCGTCCGGGAGATCCTGCGCTCGCCGCTCCAGGACCTCACCGTCGTCACCTACGGCGGCCCCGACGTGGGGCTCCTCTGCAAGTACGGCAAGGTGAAGCGGCTCGTCTACGGCTTCGTCTCGCTCGACTCGATCCCGCTCGAGCCCCACTTCCGCGCGGCCCGCCAGGCCGGTGCCATCCCGGAGGTTCGCGAGCTCGACGAGGGCATGCTCCAGTGGGGCCTCTACGCCGCCGCCCTGCGCCTGCCCTTCCTGCCCACCCGCGCCGGCCTCGGCACCGACGTCCTGCAGATCAACCCGGAGCTGCGCATGGTGGCCTCGCCCTACGAGGACGGTGAGGAGCTGGTCGCCATGCCCGCCCTCGAGCTCGACGCCGCCTTCATCCACATGAACCGGGCGGACATGCACGGGGGCGGCCAGTACCTGGGCCCCGACTTCTACTTCGACGATCTCTACTGCATGGCCGCCAAGCGCCGCTTCATGACCTGCGAGAAGATCGTGGACACGAAGGACCTGCTCTCGGAAGGCTCGCTCCACACCCTGCGCATCAACCGCACCCTGATCGACGGCGTGATCGAGGCCCCGGGTGGCGCCCACTTCACCGAGTGCCCGCCGGACTACGGCCGAGACGAGAAGTTCCAGAGCGAGTACGCGGCCACGGCGAAGGACCCGGAGGCCTGGGACACGTTCAAGTCGGCCTACCTCGACGTCTCCGAGGCGGACTACCAGCAGAAGGTGGCGAACCGATGACCGACGCAACCCGCGCCGAGGTGTGCGCCGTGGCGGTGGCCGAGGCCTTCCGCGGCGACGGCGAGATCCTGGTGAGCTGCTTCGGCACCACGCCGGCGGTGGGCGCCCGCCTCGCGCGCCTCACCTTCGAGCCCGACATCCTGATGACCGACGGCATCTGCTCGCTGCTGGCGAACGTCGACCCGGTGAGCGGCGACAAGCCCGAGCCGGTGGTCGAGGGCTGGGCGCCCTTCCGCTCGATCTTCGATCTGCTGTGGGGCGGGCGGCGTCACGTGATGATGTTCGCCAGCCAGATCGACCGCTACGGCAACCAGAACTTCGCCTGCATCGGCGACCACGCCCAGCCGAAGGCCCAGCTGCTCGGCATGCGCGGCGCACCGGGCAACACGATCAGCCACCGCACGTCGTACTGGGTGTCGAACCACTCCCCGAACGTCTTCGTCGAGAAGGTCGACGTGGTGAGCGGCGTCGGATACGACCGGGCCCGGGCGCTCGGTCCGCAGTCCTCGCGCTTCCACGACATCCACCGGGTGATCTCGAACCTCGGCGTCTTCGACTTCGAGACCCCGGACCAGCGCATGCGCCTCGCGTCGGTGCACCCCGGCGTCACGGTGGACGAGGTGGTCGAGAAGACCGGCTTCGAGCTGGCCATCGACGGCGACGTGCCGACGACGCGCGGCCCGAGCGAGGAGGAGCTGCAGCTCATCCGCGAGGCCATCGATCCGAAGGGGCTGATCAACAAGGAGGTGCGGTCCTAGACCGCGCGCCATGCCCTCCCCCCTCCACACCCGGCTCTGCGACCTGCTCGGCGTGTCCGTGCCGATCGTGCAGACCGGCATGGGCTGGGTCGCGACGCCCGAGCTGGTGGCCGGCGCCTGCAACGCGGGCGCCTTCGGCTTCCTGGCGGCCGCGTCGCTGCCGCTGGACGAGGTGGAGAAGCGCATCGTCTCCACGAAGGAGCTGACGGCGCGCCCCTTCGGCGTGAACTTCCTGATGGACGCGCCCGGGGCGGAGGAGATCACCGACATGATCCTCCGTCACGGCGTGCGCGCCGCGGGCTACAACCGCGCGCCGAGTGCCGACCTGATCGATCGCCTCAAGGCCGGCGGCGTCCTGTGCGTGCCCACCTGCGGCGCACCGCGCCACGTGCAGAAGGCCGAGAAGCTCGGCGCCGACGCGGTGATCGTGCAGGGCGGCGAAGGCGGCGGCCACACCGGCACGATCCCGACCTCGCTCCAGGTTCCCGCCTGCGCCGACGCCGTCGACATCCCGGTGATCGCCGCCGGCGGCTTCAAGGACGGCCGCGGCCTGGTGGCGGCCCTCGCCTACGGCGCCGAGGGCATCGCCATGGGCACCCGCTTCCTGATGACCGCCGAGAGCCCGGTGCCGGCGGTGACGACGGACCGCTACGCGAAGGCCGGCCTGATGGACGTGATCGTCACCCGCGAGATCGACGGCATGCCCCAGCGCGTCGTCGTGAACGAGCTGGTGCACGAGCTGGAGAACGCCGGGCCGCTGAAGCGCCTGCTCCTCGCGGCGCGGAACGGCCTCGAGTTCCGGCGCGTCACCGGCGCCACGATTCCCGAGCTGCTGCGCTCCGCCCTCTCGATGCGGAAGAACGAGGGCCTCTCGCGCTCGCAGATGCTGATGGCCGCCAACGCGCCCATCCTGGCGAGGCGCGCCATGAACGACGGCGACCCGGTGGGCGGCTACCTGCCGAGCGGCACCGTGGCCGGCGTGATCGACGACCGCCCCACCTGCGCCGAGCTGATCGGGCGCATCGTGCGCGAGGCCGAGGAGACGCTCGCGCGCCTCCAGGCCGGAAGCGAGGAGTGACCCCGTGGCCTTCACCGTGAACCTCGAGAACGCGGTCGCCGAGCTGGTGATCGACAACCCGCCGGTGAACGCCTTCGCCACCCGCCACTGGAGCGAGCTGGCGGAGCTCGTCACCTCCCTCGGCAAGGGCGGCGAGGCCCACGTGGTCGTGATCCGGGCCGAGGGGCGCGGCTTCCAGTGCGGCGTCGACGTGAAGGAGCTGGCGGAGGACGGCACGCTCATCGTCGAGGCCAACCGGGGCTGCTACGACCTGTTCGGCGCCATCTACGACTGCAAGGTGCCGGTGATCAGCGCCGTGCACGGCTACTGCCTGGGCGGCGGCATCGGCATCGCCGGCTCGAGCGACCTCGTGATCTGCTCCGACGACGCCACCTTCGGCCTGCCCGAGATCGACCGCGGCGCCCTGGGCGCCGCCACCCACGCCATGCGCATGTTCGGCACCCAGGAGGCGCGCCGCATGCTGCTGACCGGCGAGCCGATCGACGCCGCCGAGGCCCATCGACTGGGCGGCGTGCTGCAGGTGGTGCCGAAGGAGAAGCTGCGCGACGCGGCGCTCGAGCTGGCGGCGAAGATCGCGAGCAAGAGCCCGAAGGCGGTCGAGCTCGCCAAGTGGTCGCTGAACGGCATCGAGCTGCTCGATCCGAAGGAGAGCTACCGCTACGAGCAGGGCTTCACCCTCGAGCTCTACACGAGCCCGGACTCGCAGGAATCGCGCGACGCCTTCGTCGAGAAGCGCGATGCGGACTTCGACGGAAGCAAGAAGTAGCGATGGACCTGGACTACACCCCCGACCAGCAGGCCTTCCGGCGCGAGGTCCGCGAATGGCTCGAAGCCAACGTGCCGGCCGAGCCGCTCCAGAGCTTCGACACCGCCGAGGGCTCGAAGCAGCACCGGGAGTGGGAGGCGCGCCTCAACGCCGGCGGCTGGGCGATGGTGCCGTGGCCGGTGGAGTACGGGGGCCGCGGCGCCAACCTGCTCGAGTGGCTGATCTTCGAGGAGGAGTACTACCGGTCCGGCGCGCCCAAGCGCATCAACCAGAATGGCATCTTCCTGCTCGGCCCGACCATCATGGAGTACGGCACCGACGAGCAGAAGGCGCGCTTCCTGCCGAAGATGGCGGCGAGCGAGGAGGTCTGGGCCCAGGGCTGGAGCGAGCCGAACGCCGGCTCGGACATGGCCAACATCCAGAGCACCGCGATCCTGGACGGCGACCACTACGTGGTGAACGGCCAGAAGACCTGGGCCTCCCGGGGCGCGTTCGCCGACTGGCTGTTCGGGATGTTCCGCACCGACCCGGAGAGCGAGCGCCACCGCGGCCTCACCTTCATCCTCGTTCCCCTCGACCTCCCGGGCATCACGGTGCGGCCGATCGAGCAGCTCGACGGCCTGCCCGGCTTCGCCGAGGTGTTCTTCGACGACGTGCGGGTGCCGGCGGTGCATCGCCTCGGCGAGGAGGGCAAGGGCTGGAACGTGGCGATGGCCACGGCTGGCTTCGAGCGCGGGCTCATGCTGCGCAGCCCGGCCCGCTTCCAGGACACGGCGCGGCGGCTGGTCGAGCTGGCCCGCGCCCACGGCGACACAGTGGAGCGGGCGATGCAGAGCGAGGTGGCGCGCTGCTGGATCGCCGCAGAGGCCTACACGCTCGAGACCCACCGCACGGTCTCGCGGCTCCTGGCCGGCGGGAAGATCGGCGCCGAGGCCAGCCTGAACAAGATCTTCTGGAGCGAGCTCGACCTGCGTATGCACGAGCTGGCCCTCGAGATCCTGGGCGATCGGGGCGAGCTCCTGTCCGGGGCGCCGGCCGCGGACGGTGTCGGCAGCTGGCTCGACGGCTACCTCTTCGCGCTCTCGGGCCCGATCTACGCCGGCACGAACGAGATCCAGCGCAACATCATCGCCGAGCGCATCCTGGGGCTGCCGAGGTAGGTATGGACTTCCGTTTCGACGACGACCAGGAGCTGCTCCAGACGACAGTGCGCGAGTTCCTCCAGGGCGAGGTGACGCCGGAGGTGGTGCGCGGCCTCTGGGAGACCGACACCGGCCGCTCCCCCGAGCTGTGGAAGCAGCTGGCCGAGATCGGGCTGCCGGGCCTGCTCGTGCCCGAGACCCACGGCGGCATGGGCATGAGCGAAGAGGAGATGGTGCTCCTCATCGAAGAGTCCGGCCGCGCAGCGCTCGCGGAGCCGGTGATCGGCACCGCTGCGGTCGCCGTGCCGCTCCTCACGGACTTGGGCGGCGCGCTGGCCGACGAGTGGCTGCCGAAGATCGCGGCGGGCGAGGCGGTCGTGGCAGTCGGCCATCCGGTGAGCCCGTTCGTGGAGGACGCGCACGTCGCAGGTCTGCTGCTGCTACCCGGCGACGATGGTGGCTTGCATGCCGTGCCCGCGGCGAACGCGGAGATCACCGTGCAGCCGGCCAACGATCCCGGGCGCCGCATCGCGAGCGTGGCCTTCTCGGTGGGCGAAGCCACCTGCGTGGCGAGCGGCGACGAGGCGAGCGCGCTGCTCGCCGCCAGCCTGGATCGCGGCGCCCTCGCCTGCGCCGCCGGCGCCCTCGGCGTGTGCGACCGCATGCTGGCGCTGGCCGCCGAGTACACCAGCGAGCGCAAGCAGTTCGGCAAGCCGATCGGCTCCTTCCAGGCCGTGAAGCACATGCTGGCGGACGTGAAGGTGAAGCTCGAGTACGCGCGCCCGGTGGTGCAGCGCGCGGCCCATTCGGTGGCCCATGCCGCGGCCCACCGCGACGTGCACGTCTCGATGGCCAAGCTCACCGCCTGTGAAGCGGCGACCCTCGGTGCCAAGACGGCGCTGCAGGCCCACGGCGCCATCGGCTACACCTGGGAGCAGGATCTCCACCTCTGGATGCGCCGTGCCTGGTCCCTGGACCAGGCGTGGGGCCGCGCTTCCTTTCACCTGGGCCGGGTGCGGGAGGCGCTCTTCGCGAGCGACCTCCCGATCGGTCCGGGAACCACGTTCCAAGCAGGAGAAGCATGATCATGGCAGAGGCCTACATCATCGACGCGATCCGAACACCCGTCGGCCGTCGGGGCGGCGGGCTCGCCCAGGTGCACTCGGCGGATCTCGGCGCCCACGTGATCAAGGGGCTGGTCGAGAGCAGCTGCGTCGACCCGAACGCGGTCGAGGACGTGATCTTCGGCTGCTGCGACACGATCGGCCCCCAGGCCGGCGACATCGCGCGCACTTGCTGGCTCGCCGCGGGCCTGCCGGAGCACGTGCCCGGGGTGACGATCGACCGGCAGTGCGGCTCCTCCCAGCAGTCCGTGCACTTCGCGGCCCAGGGCGTGATGAGCGGGACCAGCGACCTGATCGTCGCCGGCGGCGTGCAGAACATGAGCGCCATCCCGATCTCGTCGGCCATGACCGTGGCCGAGCCGTTGGGCTTCGAGAACCCCTTCTCGGGCTCCGAGGGCTGGGAGGCGCGCTACGGGACGCAGGAGGTCTCCCAGTTCCGCGGTGCCGAGATGATTGCCGATAAGTGGGACATCTCCCGCGAAGACATGGAGCGCTTCGCCTACGAGAGCCACCGGCGGGCGATCGCGGCGATCGACGCGGGGAAGTTCGCAGACGAGATCGCGCCGCTGGCAGGCGTGGAGCACGACGAGGGGCCGCGGCGCGATACCACCCTCGAGAAGATGGCGGGGCTCAAGCCGCTCATCGAAGGCGGCGAGCTCACCGCCGCCATGGCCAGCCAGATCAGCGACGGCGCCTCGGCCATGCTGATCGCGAGCGAGCGGGCGGTGAAGGACCACGGGCTCACGCCCCGCGCGCGCATCCACCACATCAGCGTGCGCGCCGACGATCCCATCTACATGCTCACCGCACCGATCCCGGCGACGAAGCACGCGCTGGAAAAGACGGGCATGACGAAGGACGACATCGACCTCGTCGAGATCAACGAGGCCTTCGCCCCGGTCGTGCTGGCCTGGCAGAAGGAGACCGGCTGGGATCTCTCGAAGGTGAACGTGAACGGCGGCGCGATCTCGCTGGGGCACCCGATCGGCGCCACCGGCACCCGCCTGATGACGACGCTGCTCCACGAGCTCGAGCGCACGGGCGGACGCTACGGCCTGCAGACCATGTGCGAGGGCGGCGGGCAGGCGAACGTCACCATCATCGAGCGAGCCTGAGGAGAGGGAATGGGAATCTGCGACGGAAGGGTCGTCATCGTCACCGGGGCGGCCCGCGGCATCGGCCGCGAGCACGCGCTGGCCTTCGCCAGAGAGGGCGCGAAGGTCGTCGTGAACGACCTCGGAGTGGAGCTCGACGGCACCGGGGGCGGCTCCGGCCCGGCCGGCGAGGTGGTCACCCAGATTCGCGACGAGGGCGGCGAAGCCGTCGCCAACGGCGCCGACGTGGCCGACTGGGCCCAGACCGGCGAGGCGGTGAAGCAGACCCTCGAGGCCTTCGGCCGCCTCGACGTGGTCGTGAACAACGCCGGCTTCGTGCGCGACCGCATGTTCGTCTCCTGCAGCGAGGAGGAGTGGGACGCGGTGGTGAAGGTGCACCTGAAGGGCCACTTCTGCCTGGCGCGCCACGCTGCGGAGCTGTGGCGGAACGAGTCGAAAGCGGGCAACCCGGTCGACGCGCGCATCATCAACACCAGCAGCGGCGCCGGCCTTCAGGGCTCGATCGGCCAGAGCTCCTACTCGGCAGCGAAGGCCGGCATCGCGACGCTCACCCTCATCCAGGCCGCCGAGCTCGGTCGCTACGGCATCACCGCCAACGCCATCGCTCCCTCGGCGCGCACGCGCATGACCGAAGGCCCGTTCGCCGAGATGATGGCCAAGCCCGAAGAGGGATTCGACGCCATGGACCCGGCCAACGTCTCGCCGCTCGTGGTGTGGCTGGGCAGCGCCGAGTCGAAGGACGTCACCGGGCAAGTCTTCGAGATCGCCGGTGGCGAGCTCAGCGCCGCCGACGGCTGGCGCACGGGCGAAAAGATCGACCGCGGCGCCCGCTGGGCCCCGGACGAGATCGGCGCCGCGGTCCACGACCTCCTCGCCAAGGCCCCGCCGGCGCAGAAGGTCTACGGCACCTAGATGGACTTCCGTTTCACGGAAGTCCAGGAGGAGCTCCGGGAGATGGCCCGGGCGTTCCTTTCCGAGGTGTCGGGCTCCGAGCAGGTGCGGGCCGCGATGACGAGCGAGCTCGGCTACGACCCGGAGGTGTGGAAGCGTGTCGGCGCCGAGCTGGGCTGGCCGGCCGTCACCATCCCGGAGGCCTACGGCGGCCTCGGCCTCGGCGAGGTCGAGCTGGTGGCGCTGATGGAGACAATGGGAGAGGCGGTCTTCTGCGCACCCTTCTTCGCCAGCGTCGCGCTCGGCGCGAATGCGATCCTGGCAGCCGGGAGCGAGGCGCAGAAGCAGGCGCTCCTGCCCGACCTGGCCGAGGGGGTCTCGACCGCGACACTCGCCCTCGCCGAGGGAGGCGGTGGCTGGGCAGCCGAGGACGTCGGCGCGACCTTCCGGCCCGATGGCGACGAGCTGGTGCTCTCCGGCACGAAGCGGCACGTCGTGGACGGCCACTCGGCAGATCTCGTCGTCGTGGCCGTTCGGGAGGAGGGCTCGGCCAGCCGGGACGGCGTGTCCCTCGTTGCGCTGCCCGGCGACACGCCCGGGCTCGAGCGCCGTGCCCTCCCCACCCTCGACCAGACCCGGCGCCTCGCCGAGATCCGCCTGGACGGCGTGAGGGTGCCGGCCGCCGCCCGGCTCGATGCCGGCGACGCCGACGCCCTGGGCGCCATCCTCCAGCGCGCCGCCGTCGCACTCGCCGCCGAGCAGGTGGGCGGCGCCCAACGCTGCCTCGAGATGGCCGTCGCCTACTCGAAGGAGCGCGTGCAGTACGGCCGACCGATCGGCGCCTTCCAGGCGATCAAGCACAAGTGCGCCGACATGATGGTGAAGATCGAGTCGGCCCGGTCCGCCGTCTACTACGCGGCCTGCGTCGCCGCCGAGGGCGGCGAGGCGCTGCCCCTGGCCGCATCGATGGCGAAGGCCGCCGCCTCGGACGCCTACTTCTTCGCCGCCGGCACCACGCTCCAGATCTTCGGCGGCGTCGGCTTCACCTGGGAGTACGACGTCCACCTCTACTTCAAGCGCGCCCGCTCGAGCGCGAGCCTGCTGGGCGACGCCGCCCACCACCGCGAGCTCGTCGCCCGGGCCATCGGGCTCTAGGAGCCGACGTGGCACTCGAGATCGACCTCGCCGGCCGGGTCGCCATCGTGACGGGAGGCGGTCGGGGCGTGGGCCTGGGCATCACCCGCCGCTTCCTCGAAGCCGGTGCCGACGTGGTGATCTGCGGCCGCAACGAGCCGGAGGCCATGCCGGCGGGCGGCGGCCGCGAAGCCCTCTTCGTCGCCACCGACGTGCGCGACGTCGACGCCATCGGCGCCGTCGTCGAGGCGACCCGGGCCCGCTTCGGCCGCCTCGACGCCCTCGTGAACAACGCCGGCGGCGCCCCCTACGCCGACGCGGCCGACGCCTCCCCCCGCTTCCACGAGAAGATCCTCGCCCTCAACCTCACCGCCCCGCTCCACTTCGCCCAGAAGGCCAACGCGGTGATGCAGGAGCAGGAGGAAGGCGGCTCGATCGTCATGATCACCAGTGTGTCCGGCATGCGCCCCTCGCCGGGCACCGCCGCCTACGGCGCGGCCAAGGCCGGCCTCATCTCCCTTGCCCAGAGCCTCGCCGTCGAGTGGGCGCCCAGGGTGAGAGTCAACGCCGTCGCCGCCGGCATGGTGCGCACGGAGCAGGCCCACCTCCACTACGGCGACGAAGCAGGGATCGCCCGGGTCGGCGCGACCGTTCCGCTCGGGCGCCTGGCCCAGCCCGAGGAGATCGGCGACGCCTGCGTCTACCTGGCCTCCCCGCTCGCCAGCTACGTGACCGGCGCGAACCTGCTGATCCACGGCGGCGGGGAAGCGCCGGCGTTCCTGGACGCGGCGCAGGACTGAGGCCGGCGGCCGGTCAGCGCCCCGAATCGATCCAAGCGACGGCTTGTTTGAGCTCGTCGGGCGCCGTTCGCTCCCAGCTCCGCAGGGCCGCGGCCAGCGACTTCGCCATGATGGAGCGAGCCTCCCCCGACTCGCCGTTCTCGATGGCGCGGATGACCCGCTGGTAGCTGCGGAGGGCCGACCGGCGCTGCTTCTCCTCCCACGGGGCGCTGGATTCCCCCGACATGCGATGCAGCGCTTCCACGAGGATCGCGAGTACCCGATTGCCCGACGCGGTGGCGATCAGGTTCATGAAGCGCCGGGCTTCCTCCCGGAAGAGGTCCGGGTCGTGCGCTCCTGCGTGCATCCGGGCGGCGCTCTCGTGGAGGGTCGCGACGTCCTCGCTGCTCGCGTTCGCAGCGGCCTCCGCCGCCAGGACCGGATAGATCGAGCAACGGACCTCCACGACGGAGCGGAACGAGGCATCGGCGAACTGAAGGTGGAGCGAGAGCACGCTCGCCAGGTGATCGGCTCCGGGGGTGCTGACGACCGGGCCTCCGCCGAGGCCGGCCTTGATGCGAAGCGCCCCCTGGAGCTCGAGGAACCGCAGGGCCTCGCGCACCGTGCCGCGCGCCACGCCGAGCTCCTCGACCATCCGGTGCTCGGCGGCGAGCTGCGTGCCGGGGCGAAGGCGCCGGCGCCGGATCTCGTTCACGAGCTTGCGGGCGATGCGGACGGCCGCGCGTTCGGGAGCTCGTCTTCGACTCATCCTGCCGCGGCCCTTCTCACTAGCGTCCCCTGAACACGGGCTTGCGCTTCTCGAAGATCCCCCGCACGGCTTCGCGGCCGTCCTCGCTGGTCAGCGCTTCCCTCGCCAGGGAGAGCTCCTCGCGGAGGTGATCCTCGAGGCCAGCCAGGAGGCCGGCCCGGGTCACCAGGCGCTTGGTCTGTCGGGCCGCGATCGGAGCGACCTCGGCGATCTTGCGGCAGGTCGCGAGGAAGGCCTCCTCGAAGTCCTCGGCGGCGGCGACCTCGCCGACCAGTCCGAGGGCGAGGGCCGAATCGGCGTCCATCATCTGCGGATCGAGCAGGAATCGCATCGCACGCTCGTGGCCAATCGCCTGGGGCAGGGTCCAGGAGAGGCCGCAATCCGGTGAGGTTCCCGCCCGCGCATAGCCGGGGTGGAAACGCGCCTTCGTGCTGGCGACGCGCATGTCCGCGCACATCGCGAGGGCGAGGCCGGCACCGATCGCGATGCCGTTGATGCCGGCGATGACGGGCTTCTCGCAGTCGACCCGGATGCCCGACACCAGACGGACCACCTGGTCCTCGGTGCTCGGCCGAGTGCCCCGGGCTTCGCCCGGCGGCCTGCGCTCCTTCAGGTCGGCGCCGGAGCAGAAAGCGTCACCGGCGCCGGTGATGCCGACCACGCGGACGTCGTCGTCCGCGGCCGCCGCCCGGACGCCCGCGATCAGCGCCTGCACCAGATCGCCCGAGAGCGCGTTCTTCTTGGCGGGACGGTTCAGGGTCACGACCCGGACACCGTCGGTGGTCTCCTCTCGGAGCACGGGCTCCTGGCTCGCCGTGGAATCGCTCATCTAGGCCGCCTCGCTCAATCGGTAGCGAATGGGGAGCTTCTTCAAGCCCACGACGAAGCTCGACGCGATCTGGGCGGGATCGTTGGCGAGCTCCAGGACCTCGACCCGGCGGATCAGCTCCTGGAGCAGGGCGCGCTGCGACTGACGGGCGAGGTGGGTGCCCAGGCAGAAGTGCTCGCCGATCCCGAACCCCAGGTGCGGGTTCGGATCCCGGTCGACCCGGAAGGCGTAGGGATCCTCGAAGACGGTCTCGTCGCGGTTCGCCGAGGCGTAGAAGAGGACGAGGTTCTCCCCCTTGCGGAGCTTCTGTCCCCGGAACTCGAGATCCTCCGCCACGACCCGTTTCATGTAGTTGACGGGCGAGGTCCAGCGCACGATCTCCTCCACCGCGCTCGCCACGAGATCGGGGTTCCGCTTGAGCTTCTCGTACTCGGCCGGGTGCTGGGCCAGGGCATGGATGCCGCCGGCCAGGGCGTTCTTCGTGGTGTCGTGCCCCGCCGTGAAGGTGATCAGGTAGTAGCCGAGGGTCTCCATCATCCCCATCGGCTCGCCGTCGACCTTCGCGTTGGCGAGCAGGCTCGCCAGGTCGCCCTTCGGATTCGCGCGGCGATCCTCGATGATCCCGTTGAAGAGCTGGAAGAACTCCATCGCCAGGGCCCGCACCGCAGCGCTGCGATCCTCGCCCTTGCGCTGCAGGTCGGGATCGTCGGAAGCGAAGAGCTCGTTGGTGAGCCGGAGCAGCTGGGGCTCCTTCTCGCGCGGCACCCCGAGAATCGTGGAGAGGACGCGCAGTGGGTGGGCGGCGGCGACCTCGTTCGCGAACTCGCACTCGCCCTCCCCGCCGCGGGTGCGCTCGACCAGCGCGTCCACCAGGCTGCGAGCGCTCTCCTCGACGATCGGGGCGACGCTCTCGATCGCCCGCGGGGTGAACCAGGGGGCAGCGACCTTGCGGTAGTCGCGGTGCTCGGGCGGATCCATCCCGATGATGGAGCGCATCCGGCCGACGCCCTGGTCCGCCTCGATGATCTTCCGCTGCTCCTGGCTCTCGAGCACGATGCCGAAGCGGTTCAGGAAGCGATCGGGCTGCTTCGAGACCTCGCAGATCTGATCGTGGCGCACGACGGGATAGAAGGCGTCGAACCCCTCGGGCGCGCAGTGGTGCAGCCGATCCAGCCGGCGCAACGCGCGCCACTGCTCGTGGGGGATGCCGCGCTCGCCGTAGGCTTGGGGCGCGATCAGGTCGAATCCATCGATATCGGTCATTGTCTCGTCTCCAGGCCAGAAGTAGTATCATGGTTTGGCGTCCGTTGCCCTCCGTCCGCCTGCGGCGATGGGAGTCTGGTCAGGGTGCTGAGCCCCTTCCGTGTGCTGGATCTCTCCGACGAGCGGGGGATCCTATGCGGCTTCGTGCTCGGAGAGCTCGGGGCCGACGTCGTGTGCGTCGAGCCGCCCAGCGGATCGCGCGCGCGGCAGCAGGGACCGTTCGCGGGAGCCGTGCCCGACCCCGAGCGCTCGCTCTTCTGGTGGGCCTACGCACGCGGCAAGCGCAGCGTCGTCCTCGATCCCGGGGCCCCGGCCGACCGCGACGCCCTGCTCCGCCTCGTCGACGGCGCCGACGTGCTGGTGGAGTCGCGCACGCCGGGGGAGATGGAGCGGCTCGGCCTCGGCTTCGAGGAGCTCGCGCGCCGGAACCCCGGGCTCGTCTACGTGTCGGTGACGCCCTTCGGGCAGACCGGCCCCAAGGCGCACTGGGCAGCGAGCGACCTCACGGTCTTCGCGGCCTCCGGAGCGCTCTGGCTCATGGGCGACGAGGATCGTCCGCCGGTGCGGATCTCGGTCCCGCAGGCCTTCCTCCACGCGGCAGCCGAGGCGGCCGCGGCGGCGTTGGTGGCCCTCCACGAGCGGAGGCGATCCGGTCGGGGTCAGCACGTGGACGTGTCCGCCCAGCAGGCCGTCGCGCTCGCGACCCAGTCCGACATCGTCTCGGCGGCGCTCCGCTCGGCAGGCGGCGCACGGACCGCCGGGGGCGGGAAGATCGGCGAGCTCACGCTCCGCTTCCGCTACCCCGCGCGGGACGGACACGTGTCGATCACGCACCTGTTCGGTCGCGCGTTCGGTCCCGCATCCGCCCGCCTGATGGAAGCGGTGTGCGACGACGGATTCTGTGACGAGGCGCTGCGCGACAAGGATTGGATCGCGATCGCGTCGCTGATCGCGAAGGGCGCCGAGCCGGTGGCGACCCACGATCGGGCCAAGGAGGCTATCGCCGCCTGGACCGCGTCGAAGACGAAGGCGGAGCTGCTCGAGATCGCGATGAAGCGCCGGCTTCTGGTCGCTCCGGCGTGGACCCTGCGGGACGTCGCCTCGAACGATCAGCTCGCCGATCGGAGCTACTTCCAGCCGCTCGAGCGGCCCGGCGGCGGGAAAGAGGCGCGGCAGCTCGGCCCATTCGTGCGCGGGACGGATCGCGCGCCGCGACCCGCTGACCGCGCCCCCCGGCTCGGTGAGCACACGACGGAGTTGCTCGGCGAATCCCGCGCGACCGTCGCCGCGGTTCCTGCTCCCGCCCGGTCGAAGGAAGACCCGGACCTTCCTCTGGCGGACGTCAAGATCCTCGACTTCATGTGGGCCCTCGCCGGGCCCGCGGGCACGCGCATGCTGGCCGACTACGGCGCCGAGGTCGTGCGCGTCGAGTCGGGCTCGAAGCAGGACCCGATTCGCGGCGGGCGCCCCTTCGTCGACCGCCAGTTCGGGCTGGAGACCGGCGCGCTGTTCCACGGCGCGAATGCGGGCAAGCGGATGCTGGGGCTGGACCTCACCCGGTCGGAGGCGCGCGAGGTGGTGCTCGACCTGGTCCGCTGGGCCGACGTCGTGTGCGAGTCCTTCACCCCGGGAACCCTGGCCCGCCTGGGCTTCGGGTACGACGCCCTGCGCGAGGTGAACCCAGCCCTGGTGATGCTCAGCACCTCCCTCATGGGCCAGACCGGTCCGCTCGCGACCTTCTCCGGCTATGGGAACCTGTCCGCCGCGATCGTCGGCTTTCACGAGATGACGGGCTGGCCCGACCGGGAGGCGTCCGGACCCTACGGAGCGTACACGGACTACGTGACGCCGAAGTTCGTGGCGTCGGCCCTCCTGGCCGCCCTCGACCAGCGCGATCGGACCGGAGAGGGGGCACACCTGGATCTCTCCCAGGCCGAGGCGTCGCTCCACTTCCTCGCTCCCGCCATGCTCGACACCCTCGTGAACGGTGGGGACCCGACGCGCAAGGGAAACGGCGACGACTGCTTCGCGCCCCATGGCTGCTACCCGGTGACGGGAAACGACCGCTGGATCGCGATCGCCGTCGAGAACGACCGCGGCTTCCGGGACCTGTGTCGAGCCCTCGGCCGGGAGGTCCTCGCCGGCGACCCGCGCTTCGCGACCGCGGGCGACCGGCGGCGGAATGCGGGGGCCCTGGACACCGCCGTCGGCGAGCTCACCCGTGGGCACGAAGGCTCGGAGCTCGAGGCGCGGCTCCAGGAGAAGGGGATCGCGTGCCACACGGTGCAGGACAGCCCCGCCGCCTGCGCCGACCCGCAGCTCCAGGCGCGCGGGCACTTCGTGCGGCTCGAGTCCGGGGAGGCCTACACGATCGTCGAGGACACGCGCTCCAGGCTGTCGCGCACGCCGGCGCGCGTGCGACGCGGGGTGCCGACCCTGGGCCGCGACAACTGGGAGATCCTGACCGGGATCCTGGGCTACGACGAGGCCCGGGTCGCCGGGCTCGCCGCGGCGGGGGTGCTCGAATGAGCTTGCGAGGCGTCGCGGCCGTGGTCGGACTCGCCGAGCGGGCGCCGCGGCGCTACACGGCGGAGGAGACGAACCTCGACCTGCTGAGCGGCGTCGCGGTCGACGCCCTGGCCGACGCGGGAATCGATCGATCCGCCGTGGATGGCCTGCTGGTCCACCCGATCGGCGGGCTGCCCGGGTTCGTGCCGGCGACAGTGGCCGAGTTCGTGGGACTGCGGCCGAGCTTCGCGGAGGTCGTCGATCTGGGCGGGGCCACCGGCGCCGGCATGGTGTGGCGCGCGGCGGCCGCGATCGGCGCCGGCCTCTGCCACACCTGCCTGTGCCTGACGGGAACCCGCCGGCGTCACCGGACCGCGGCATCGGCGAAGGGCGGCCGCGTGGTGAACCGGACGCCCCGCTCCTTCCCCCCGACACGGGACCGCTCGCCCCAGGCGGAGTTCGACGCGCCCTACGGGTTGATCGGCGCGAACGTCGGCTACGCGCTCCTCGCCACCCGCTACGCCCACGAGTACCGGCTCGACGAGGCCCAGCGCGCGAAGGTGGCCGTCGACCAGCGTCGCAACGCGCACGCGAACCCGGCGGCGATCTTCCACGACCAGCCTCTCACGGTCGACGACGTGCTCTCGTCCGAGGTGATCTGCGAGCCGCTCCGCATGCTCGAGATCGTCATGCCCGCCGCCGGCGCCGCAGCACTGGTGGTGACGGCGGCCGATCGCGTCGTCGATGCGGCCCAGCGGCCCGCCTGGCTGCTCGGCGCCGGCGAGGCGGTCACGCACTCGTCGCTGGCCCAGGCGCCGGACCTCGGCGAGACCGGAATCGGGGTCGCGGCGCACGCGGCCTTCGCCTCGGCCGGGGTGGATCCCTCGCAGGTCGGCCTCGCGTCCCTCTACGACTGCTACACGATCATGGTCCTGCTCACGCTCGAGGAGGCCGGCTTCTGCAAGCCCGGTGAAGCCGGTGCCTTCGTCGCGTCGCACGACCTCACCTGGGCGGGGGACTTTCCGCTCAACACCCACGGCGGCCAGCTCTCGTTCGGGCAGCCCGGCATGGCCGGCGGCATGAGTCACGTGACGGAGGCGGTCCGCCAGGTCCAGGGGCGCGGCGGCGCGCGCCAGGTGCGAGGCCTCGAGCTCGCCTACGCCCACGGCAACGGCGGCATCATCGCCGAGCAGGTCGGGCTCGTCTTCGGAGCCGATCGATGAGCGCACGCCCGATCCCGCCCACCTCGGAGCTGACCGCGCCCTACTGGGACGCGGCGCGGCGCGGCGAGCTCGCCCTGCAGCGTTGCGGGAGCTGCGGGCGCCGGCCGTTCCCGCCCCGGGCCCATTGCCCGGATTGCGGCGCTGCGTCCCTCTCCTGGGCGCCGGTCTCCGGGCGGGGCACGGTCCGCAGTTTCACCGTCGCTCACCGCGCTCCGCACCCGGTCTTCGCAGAGCAGCTCCCGCTCGTCGTCGCGATCGTCGAGCTGGAGGAGGGCCCGCGCATGGTCACGAACCTGGTCGGCTGCGACCCCGGCCAGCTCGAGGTCGGAATGGCTGTCGAGGCGCGCTTCGAGCCGATCGACGACACCGACATGGTGCTACCCGTCTTCACACCCACCCGCGGCGACCGGTCCCACGGCGCCGCCTGATCACGAGTGGAGGAACCGAGATGCCTTCTGTCGAGACGACACTGGCCAAGCGAACCGAGACCCCGGGTACCGAGGGTTGGCCGCGCACGGCGCGGGCTGGCGCCCCGAACAAGTACTTCATCGTCTCGGCCGACTGCCACGCGAACGAGCCCCGGAGCTGGGTGAAGTCGCGCATCGATCCGGCCTACCTGGATCGCCTGCCGCGGCTCGAGGTGCGCAACGGCGAGTCCTTCATCATCACCGACGGCAACCGCCCCTGGAAGATCCGCACCAGTCAGACCGACTGGGGCGACGAGGACATCCTGCGCAACAAGACGGGCTTCACGCCCGAGGAGCGCATCGCCGACCAGGACCGGGACGGCGTGGACGTGGAGATCGTCTTCCCCAACAAGGGGATGCACAGCTTCGGCACGAAGGACCCCGGCTTCGCGATGGCGATGTGCCGCGCCTGGAACGACTGGGCGCACGAGGACTACGGGCCCCACGACCGCATCCTGCCGATGGCGATGATCCCGACCCTCGACGTCGACGCCGCGATCTCCGAGATCGAGCGCGTCGCCGAGATGGGGTTCCGCGGAATCACGATCCCGTGCAAGCCCGAGTACGGGCCGACCGGAATGGACCACCGCAACTACAACCAGCCCGAGTTCGAGCCCCTCTGGTCGGCGATCGAGGACGTGGACCTTCCCCTGACCATCCACGTCTCCACCGGACGCGACCCGCGCGCGGCCTCCGGCCCCGGTGGCGCGGTCATCAACTACGCCGTGCACTGCTGCGCGGCCAGCCAGGAGCCGGTGGCGAACCTGTGCGCCTCGGGGGTCCTGGAGCGCCACCCGAAGCTTCGCTTCGCCACCATCGAAGCGGGCATCGGCTGGGTGCCGTGGCTGCTCGAGGCGATGGACGAGGCGTTCTACAAGCACCGCATGTGGGTATCGCCGGATCTCAAGGAGCCGCCCAGCTTCTACTACCGTCGCCAGGGCTACTCGTCGTTCGGAGAGGAACGGTCGGGCCTCGCCCTCGCAGTGGAGCACGACCTGGTCGACAACTTCATGTGGGCCAACGACTACCCGCACCACGAGGGCACCTGGCCCCACTCCGCCTCGGCGATCGAGCGCACCATGGGCGACCTCGACGACGACCAGCGTGGCAGGATCCTGGGCGGCAACGCTGCTCGCTTCTTCGGCATCGAGCAGCCGGCCGCGGGGTGAGCCGACGGCCATCACCCGGAGGAGATCGAGGTCGGCCCACGGGATCCGACCGGTTTCGCGCCGCTGGGGACCCGGTGATGTACCCTCCGGTCCCCTGCACGGAGGACACGCCATGGGCTTCCTGTCATGGATCCTGCTCGGCCTCGTGGTCGGCGCCCTTGCCAAGTGGATCATGCCCGGCCCCGATCCGGGCGGGATCGTCGTCACGATCCTGATCGGCATCGCCGGCGCCTTCGTCGGCGGATACGTTGGGACGATGCTCGGCCTGGGCACGGTCACGGGCTTCAACCTGGGCAGCCTGGCGCTCGCCACCGGCGGGGCCCTCCTGCTGCTCTTCGGCTACCGCAAGATCAAGGGCTGACTGCGCTCGGCCCGATCGCCCAGCTCGCCTGGTGGGTCGAGGAGCTCGAGCCGGCCGCGCTGGGATTCGCCGAGACGATCGTGGACGCGCGGGAGCCGCTCGGCCACACCCTCGAGATCTACCAGGGCGACCCGGCGCTCCGGGCCTTCCTCGCCCTGGTCGAACGGGCCGCGGTGGGCTGGGAGGCGGGAGCCGACCGCTGCGGAAACTCGGCTAGGCGTGACGTAGAATCGTCCCGTCGCCACCACCCGACTCGGGTGGACGCGGGGGGCCGGCCCCGACGAACGTCCCAGGCGATTCGCATGGAAAAGGACCTCAAGCGCCGCGACCTGGCCTGACGAGGGGGAAGAACCGCTGGGCCTCCCCGGCATCCACTCCTCGGAGGGGCTCCCATGAAGGCATCCGACCTACTCGTCCGCTGTCTCGAGGCCGAAGGCGTGTGCCGCATCTTCGGCGTCCCCGGTGAAGAGAACGCGGACTTCATGATGTCCCTCGAGGACTCGCCGATCGAGTTCGTGCTCTGCCGGCACGAGCAGAGTGCGGCGTTCATGGCCGACGTGCACGGGCGCCTCACCGGCGAGGCCGGCGTCTGCCTCGGCACCCTCGGGCCCGGCGCATCGAACCTGGTGACCGGCGTGGCCGACGGAAACATGGACCGCGCGCCGATGATCGCGCTCACGGGCCAAGCGGCCCTGAGCCGCCGCCACAAGGAGAGCCACCAGAACATGGACGTGGTCGGCATGTTCGAGCCGATCACGAAGTGGGCCTGGAGCCTGAAGGACGAAGAGGCGATCCCCGAGGTCGTTCGCAAGGCCTTCAAGCTCGCCACCACGGAGAAGCCCGGCGCCTGCCACATCGAGCTTCCCGAGGACCTGGCCAAGCGCGACGCCGCCGTGGAGCCGATCCTTCCCCAGCGGGTGCGACGGGCGGTGCCCGACGACAAGATCGTCGACCGGGCCTGCGAGGTGATTCGCAGCGCGAAGTGCCCGATCATCCTGGCGGGCAACGGAACGATCCGGCGCCGCGCCTCGAAGCAGCTGCGCGAGCTGGTCGCCCAGACCGGCATCGGCGTGCTCTCCACCTTCATGGCGAAAGGCTGTGTCGATCGGAACGACCCCCAGTGCCTCTTCACCGTCGGCCTCTCGGCGAAGGACTACGGCGCCCACTCGATCGAGGAGGCGGACGTGGTGATCTGCCTCGGCTTCGACATGGTCGAATACCACCCGAAGCTCTGGAATCCGGGGGCGGAGCGGAAGATCGTCCACGTCGACTTCCTGCCCGCGGAGGTGGACCACCACTACCCCGTCGAAGTCGAGGTGGTCGGCGACCTCGCCCACACCCTGTGGATGCTGAACGAGCGCTTCCGCGAGAACGGCGTGCACTGGGACCTGCCGAGCCAGCTCGAAGTGCGCGAGCGCATGCTGGAGGACTTCCAAGCCCACGCCGACGACGACACCGTGGGCACGATACGCCCGCAGAAGGCGCTCTGGGACGTTCGCGAGGCCATGGGCCCGGCGGACATCCTGCTCTCGGACGTCGGTGCCCACAAGATGTGGATCGCGCGTTACTACCAGTGCGAGGAGCCGAACACCTGCCTCATCTCGAACGGCTTCTGCTCGATGGGCTTCGCCCTGCCCGGCGCCATCGGGGCGAAGCTGGTCCACCCGGACCGGCGCGTGCTCGCGATCTGCGGCGACGCGGGCTTCCTGATGAACGTCCACGAGATGGAGACCGCCACCCGCCTGGGCACGAAGATCGTGTGCATGGTGTGGGAGGATCACGAGTACGGGCTGATCGCCTGGAAGCAGCAGAACGAGTTCGGCAAGCACACGGATCTCTCCTTCGGCAACCCGGACTTCCTGAAGCTCGCCGACGCCTTCGGCTGGGCCGGCTATCGCTGCGAGGACGCACGGGCCCTGCGCAGTACCCTCGACGAGGCCTTCGCTCAGGACCGCCCGGCGCTGGTGGTCGTCCCCATCGACTACCGTGAGAACGCGCTCCTGACCGAGCGCCTGGGTCAGATCGACCTGACGCTCTAGCGAGGAGCCCATGCTGCGAGAGAGCTACCCGTGCTACCTGGCCGGTGAGGCGGTCACCCCGAACCTCGACCTGGAGGTCGTCGACAAGTGGAGCGGTGAGGTGGCGACCCGCGTGCCGCTGGTCGGCGAGGCGGAGATCGACCGGGCCATCGCCGCGGCCTCCGCAGCGGAGACGGCGATGGCGCGCATGCCCGCCTACGCCCGCCAGGCGGTGCTCCAGCACTGCGTCACGCGCTTCCAGGAGCGCGCCGAGGAGCTCGCCCTCGCCCTGTGCATCGAGGCGGGCAAGCCGATCCGGGACAGCCGCGGGGAGGTGACCCGACTCATCGACACCTTCCGCATCGCCGCCGAGGAGAGCGTGCGCATCGGCGGCGAGGTGATGCCGCTCGACATCAGCCCGCGGGCCGAGGGCTACCGGGGCCAGTGGAAGCGCGTGCCGATCGGCGCCTGCTCGTTCATCTCGCCATTCAACTTCCCGCTGAACCTGGCCGCTCACAAGGTGGCGCCGGCCCTCGCCGTGGGCTGCCCCTTCGTGCTCAAGCCCGCCAGCCTGACGCCGATCGGCGCGATCGTGATCGGCGAGGTGCTGGCGGAGACGGATCTCCCGCCCGGCGCCTTCTCGATCCTGCCCTGCCGCCGCGAGGGTGCCGAGCTGTTCACCACGGATCCGCGCTTGAAGCTCCTCTCCTTCACGGGCTCGCCGGCGGTGGGCTGGGACCTGAAGGCGCGGGCGGGCAAGAAGCAGGTCGTTCTCGAGCTGGGCGGCAACGCGGCCGTCGTCATCGATGCGGATACGGACCTCGAGGACGCGGTGGAGCGGGTCGTCTTCGGCGCCTTCTACCAGAGCGGCCAGTCGTGCATCGGCGTCCAGCGGATCTTCGTGCACGAGGGCGTCTACGACGATTTCAAGACGCGCCTCGTCGCGCGCACCCAGGCGTTGCACTCCGGAGACCCGAAGGACGAGGACACCTTCGTCGGCCCGATGATCTCGGAGAAGGAGGCGCAGCGGCTCCACGGCTGGATCGAGTCCGCCGTCGGCCACGGCGCCAGGCTGCTTTGCGGCGGCACGCGGGAGGGCGCGCTGTTGGAGGCGACCCTGCTCGAGAACGTGCCGAAGGGCGACGACGTGGAGTACCAGGAGGCCTTCGGCCCGGTGGCGATCCTCTCCTCCTTCTCGAGCTTCGACGCTGCCCTGGCGGAGGTGAACAACTCCGCCTTCGGCCTCCAGGCCGGGCTCTTCACCCGCGACGTCTACAAGATCGAGAAGGCCTGGGACACGCTGGAGGTGGGCGGGGTCGTGGTGGGAGACGTGCCCTCCTGGCGGGTGGACCACATGCCCTACGGCGGGGTGAAGGACAGCGGGATCGGCCGCGAGGGCATCCGGTTCGCGATCGAGGACATGACCGAGATCCGACTGCTGGTCCTGCGCACGCCCCCCGGCGGCTGAGGCCTGGCGTTTCCCCGGTGGGGAGCTGGGGCGGTTGCACGCGGGCGAGGCCAAGCTGCGCGCATTTTCGCTCAGTTTTTCGACATGGGGCATGTCGGGACTTGACACGGCGCGGCACGATCGGACTACACTGACCCGAAGCCGTGGTACAAGCAGTTGCCGAAACGCTCTCCGGCCGTGTCCGGGGGCGGGATCTGGGGGGGGTGCTCTCGTTTCATGGCGTGCCGTTTGCCGCGGCGCCCCGTGGAGAGCTGCGCTTTCTTCCCCCGAGGGCACCCGAGCCCTGGGCCGGCGTGCGTGACTCCAGCCAGGCCGGCCCCTCGGCGCCACAGTTCTCGATGCCCGCCTTCTCCTGGATCAACGCGGCGGCGGGCCCGCTGGGCGACGACTGCCTCTCCCTGAACGTCTGGACCCCCGCCACCGACGGCGCCCGCCGCCCGGTGCTGGTCTGGATCCACGGCGGCGGCTTCCTGGTCGGATCGGGCTCGACGGTGGTCTATGGCGGCGGCGGCCTGGCCGAGCGCGGCGACGTGGTCGTGGTGACGATCAACTACCGGCTGGGCGTGATGGGCTTCGCTCACCTGGGGCTGCTCGGCCTCGAGGGGTTCGAAGGCGCGACCAACGTCGGCGTGCGGGACCAGATCGCGGCCCTCGAGTGGGTTCGCGACAACATCGAGCGCTTCGGCGGCGATCCGGGCAACGTGACGGTCTTCGGCCAGTCGGCCGGCGGGATGAGCGTCGGCACGCTGCTGGGGGCGCCGCGGGCCCGCACGCTCTTCCATCGCGCCATCTGTCAGAGCGGCGCCGCCGATCACGTGATCGAGCGCAGCGAGGCCGAGGACGTCGGCCGGCTCTTCCTTCGCGAGCTGGGCGAGCCCAAGCCCACCCCCGAGAGCCTGGGCCGGATGCCCCTCGACAAGATCCTCGCTGCCCAGCGCGGCGTGCTCACGCGGGCCTCGAACCTGAGCAACCTGATGGTGCTCCTGCCCGCGGTCGACGGGGACCTGATTCCGCGCCAGCCCCTGGCCGCGCTGCGGGCCGGTGAGGCAGCGGACATCCCGATCCTCACCGGCGCGACCCTCGACGAGTGGCGGCTGTTCCGAATCATCGATCAGGGGCTCGGGCGCTTCAGCCAGGCCGACCTGGTGGAACGCATCCGCGAAGTGCTGCCGAGCCTGCCCCACGCTCCGCGGGCGGACGTGGCGGCCCGGCGCTTCCGCGAGGCCCTGGGCGAGCGCTCGGCGGCCGACCGGCCGGCGGACGTGTGGAGCGCCTTCCAGAGCGCGCGCATCTTCCATCATCCGTCGAACCGGTTGGCGGAAGCCCAGCACGCCGGCGGCGGGCAGGCCTACGCCTATCTCTTCACCTGGCGCGCGCCGGCGCTGCGGCGCGCCATCGGCGCCTGCCATGCCATCGAGATCCCCTTCGTGTTCGGCTCGACCTCCCACCCGATCGCTCGGCCGTTGACCGGGCTCTCGGCCCGCGCCGGCAAGCTCTCGCGGCGGCTCCAGCACGCCTGGATCGAGTTCGCCCGCCACGGCGCCCCCGGCCACGAGCGCATCCCCCAGTGGCCGACCTACGAGCCCGATCGCCGCTCCACCCTGATCTTCGGCCGCGATCTCTCCCTCACCGAGCGCCCCCTCGAAGACGAGCGCGCGCTCCTCGACCGCTGGCTCGGCGAGGGCCCTGCCCGTGGCCGCCCCGGCCGCTACAGCCGCCGCCAGAATCCCACCCAGATGCGCGCCCAGTCCTGGCTCAGCAACATCGCCCCCGGCGGCGCCTAGCAAGAACGCAAGAGCGGGGACGTTCCTTGCAACTTGCGAAATCTCGCAAGTTGCAAGGAACGTCCCCGCTCTTGCGCTTTTCAGGGCTCGAGGACGACTTTGATGGCGCCGGCGGCTCGGTTGGCGGCGGTGGCGAAGGCTTCGGGAGCCGCGTCGAGGGGGAAGCGGTGGGTGATGAGGAGCTCGGGCACCTCCGGATGGCGGGCGAGGAGCGCGGCGGCGACGTCGATGTCACGGGTGGCGCCCTGGGCGCTGTAGAGCGAGGCCGGGACGATCCGGAGCTCCCTCAGACAGACCGGGAAGGCGGGGAAGCTGAGGCGACCTTCCCAGTAGGAGGCGACCAGACACAGGGTTCCGCCGGGCCGGCAGGCGTCGGCGGCGGTGTCGAGGGCGCTCTCGGTGCCCGCGGCGTCGACGACGATGTCGTAGGTTCCGTCGGGCTCGCCGCAGCCGAGTCGGTTCGCGACCTCGCGCTGGTGATCGTGTCGGGCCACGACGTCCACGCTGGCACCGCCGGCACGGGCACCGAAAGCCGTGAGCAGGCCGATCGGTCCGGCACCCACCACGAGCACGCGCTGACCGCCGGTCTGTCCTGCAATGCGCAGCCCGTGCAACCCGACGGCCAGGGGCTCTGCCAGGCTCGCATCCGCCGGCGCGAGCCCCCTCGCCAGCGGCACGACCGCCCGCTCTGGGACGAGCATCTCGTCGGCCATGCCCCCCTCGCGCACGACGCCGTGGATGATGGCCGGCCCCTGCAGGCACAGGTTGTAGTCGCCGCCCTTGCAGGGCTCACAGTCCATGCAAGGTGAGAGCGGCTCGACCGCCACCGGCGTCCCGTCCCCCGTCACGCCGGCCACCTCGTGCCCGAGGGTCCCGCTCGGTCCCATGCCTCCGGCGATCATGTGCAGGTCCGAGCCGCAGATGCTCGCGGCGCGCACCTGCACCCGCACACCGTCGCCCCGAGGCGCCTCCACGTCGAGGACCTCGATTCCCTTCTCGCCACAACGTACGGCCCGCATGGATGCGCCTCCCTGACCTACCCTAGCCCCCATGACGGAAGCGAGGAACCTCTTCGACCTCGACGGCAAGGTCGCGCTGATCACCGGCGGGACCCGCGGGCTCGGCCGGGCCATGGCCCAGGGCCTGGCCCGTGCGGGCGCGGCCGTGGCGGTGAACGGGCGCAAGCCGGACGCCTGCGAGCAGGCCGCCCGCGAGCTGGCCCGGGAGACCGGCGGCCAGGTGATCGGCGCCCCGGCCCACGTGGGCCAGTGGGACGGGCTCGAGCCCCTCGTCGACGACGTCGTCGCCCGACTCGGCCGCATCGACGTGCTGATCAACAACGCCGGCATCAATCCCCGGACGATGCCGATCGCCGAGATGACCGAGGCCTACTTCGACAAGCTCTGGTCGGTGAACGTCAAGGGCCCGATGCGGCTCTCGGCGCTGGTCGCACCGCGCATGCGGGAGACCGGCGGCGGCAGCATCGTCAACGTGATCACCGTCGGCGCCTACATCGGCGGCGCCGGCATGGCCGCCTACACCTCGGGCAAGGCGGCCCTGCGCAACCTCACCAAGGTGATGGCCCAGGAGTGGGCGCCCTGGAACGTGCGGGTGAACGCGCTGGCCCCGGGCTCGTTCATGACCGACATGATGAAGGGCGCCGCCGAGATGCCCGGCTTCCTCGAGGGCGCCGCGAGCTTGAGCTTCCAGAACCGCATCGCCGACCCGGACGAGATCATCGGCACCGCCCTCTACCTCGCCAGCGACGCCTCGAGCTTCACGACCGGCACGGTGGTCTCCGTCACCGGCGGCGTATCCTAGGGCTCGGCTAGGCGGGGAGCCCCTGCTCGAGCATGCGCAGCGCCACCGCCGCGTGGATCGCGGTGCCGTACACCATGCCCTCCTCGTCGAGCATCATCCGGTTCGAGTGGCACGGCGCGGGCGGTCCCTCGCCCTGTGGACGCACGCCGAGAAAGCCCATCGCGCCGGGAACGAGGTTCAGGACGTAGGAGAAATCCTCGGCGCCCATCACCGGCTGCGGCATCTCGAGGGCGCGGAGGCCGCGCACCTCGCCGGCCGCGTCGAGCATCGTGCGCACGGCGCGGGGGTCGTTCGAGGTGACCGGATAGCCCTGGATCAGCTGGACGTCGGCCTCGGTCTCGTGAGCGCGGGCCACGTGCTCCGCCACGCGGAGGATGCCCTCCTGAGCCGCCTCGCGGGAGCTCTCCGACAGCGCCCGCAGGGTTCCCGTGAGGGTCGCGATCTCGGGGATGACGTTGTTGGTCGTTCCCGCCTCGATCTTCGAAACGGTCAACACCACCGGATCGACCGCCGGGATGCGCCGGGTAACGAAGCTCTGCAGCGCCTGCACGATCTCGCAGGCCACGGGGATCGGGTCGACGCAGTCATGGGGCATCGAAGCGTGGCCGCCGCGGCCGCGCACGGCGATCTGGAAGAAGTCCGCCGACGCGAGCAGCGCGCCGACTCGCGTGCCGAGGGTGCCCGGCGGCAGCAGCGGCGTGATGTGCAGGGCGAAGGCTGCGTCGCAGCCCTCGACCGCGCCCTCTTCGATCATCGAGCGGGCGCCATGGAAGCCCTCCTCGCCGGGCTGGAACATGAACACGACCTCGCCCTCGAGGGCGTCCTGCCGAGCGGAGAGCACGCGTGCCGCGCCGGCGAGCATGGCCGTGTGGGCGTCGTGGCCGCAGGCGTGCATGGCGCCCTCCCTGCGTGAGCGGAACGGGAGGTCCGTGTCCTCGGGCATGGGCAGGGCGTCCATGTCGCCGCGCAGGAGGACCCGGCGTCCGGGCCGCGCGCCGCGCAGGGTGGCCACGATGCCGCTGGTCTTCTCGTGGAGGGCGATCTCGAGCGGAAGCCCTTCGAGGCTCGCGAGCACCTTCTCCCGGGTCGCGGGGAGCTCGAGCCCCAGCTCCGGCTCGGCGTGGATGCGCCGGCGGAGGTCGACCACCTCGGGCTGGATCTCGCGGGCGGCTTCGAGTAGCGAATCGCTTCGGTTCATTCGGGCATGGTGCCAACTTCCGGCCGGCGCCCGCCAGCTTTCGGCTGGCGAAGCGCTGCGGAAGCGGGGAGGATGGCGGCATGCAGCCTCTCGCCAGCGTCGTCGATGGCCACGCCCGCGAGCGCCCGGCCGCGGCGGCCTTCCTGTGGGAGGGCGAGTCCCTCGCTTGGCGCGACTACGCCCGGCGCTCGGACCGCTTCGCGGCCCACCTCCTGGAGCTCGGCCTCGAGGCCGGGGATCGGGTGGGCGTCATGCTCCCGGACGGGCCCGGCGTGCACACGGCCTTCCTCGGCTGCGAGAAGGCCGGCCTCGTGGTGATGGGCATCGGGCCCCGCGCCGGCCCCGAGGAGGTCCGGCACCTGCTCGGCCGCTCCGGCGCGCGCGCCTTCGCGGCCCAGCCGGAGCGCGCCGCCCTCGCGGAGGAAGCGGGCATCCCGCACTTCGTTCCGGTTCCGGGCCAGCTCGAGGACCTCTCGGAGCCGACCACGGCCCCGGATCCGAGCCGCCGCCTCGGCCCGGACGATCTCTTCCTGTTGAACTCCACCTCCGGAACGACGGGGCTACCCAAGTGCGTCACCCATCATCAGGCCCGCTGGCTCCACTTCCACGAGCTGGCCGTGGAGGCGGGCGAGATGACCGGGGACGACGTGTTCATGAGCGTCCTGCCGGCGCCCTTCGGCTTCGGGCTGTGGACCGCACACTTCACGCCGACCCTGCTCGGCGCCCCCACCGTGCTGATGGAGCGCTTCGACGCGGCGGGGATGATCCGCGCCATCGAGACCCATCGGGTGAGCGTCCTCGCAGCCGTGAGCACCCAGTTCATCATGATGCTGAACGAGCCGGCCCTCGCGAAAGCCGATCTTTCCTCTCTGCGCGCGCTCTTCACGGGCGGCGAGGCCGTGCCCTACGAGCGGGCGGCCGAGTTCGAGGAGCGCACCGGCGCCTCGGTCCTGCAGTTCTACGGCTCCAACGAGACGGGTGCCTTGTGCCGAACCTCGACCAGGGACACGCGGGAGAAGCGCCTGCGCACGGCGGGACGCCTGATCGAGAGCATGCAGGTGCGCCTCTACGACGACGCGGGGAACGACGTGACCGCGAGCGGAGAAGGCCAGCCGGCCTGCCGCGGACCGCTCACGAGCCGCGGCTACTACGGAGACGACGACGCCAACGCGAAGCTCTTCACCGCTGACGGCTGGATGCTCACCGGCGACATCGCCCGCATCGACGCCGACGGCTACCTGAGCGTGATCGGTCGCACCGCGGACTTCATCATCCGCGGCGGCAAGAACATCAGCGGTCCGGCCGTGGAGGACGCGGTGGCGCGCCACCCGGCGGTCGCCCTCGCCGCGGCCGTGGCCATGCCCGATCCGGTGTTCGGTGAGCGCGTGTGCGCCTATGTGGAGCTCAAGGACGGCGCGCCCGGGCTCGACTTGCCGGCGCTGTGCACCCACCTCGAGACGCGAGGCGTCAGCAAGGAGTGGTTTCCGGAGCGGCTGGTCGTGCTCCCGAGCCTGCCTCGGGCTTCCGGGGGAAAGATCGCCAAGGGCGAGCTGCGCGCCGACATCCGGCGGCGCGTGGAGGAGGAGACATGATGCGGAGGATCGTGCCGTTGGCGCTCGCGGCAGCGGCGATGAGCGGCTGCCTGACATGGATCCTCCGGCCCGGTGCCGATGCCTGGGACCCGCCCCCGGCGCCCGCCACCGCCCGGGAGATCACGCCGCGGGAGCGTTGCGCCCAGCGCACGCCGCTCCGCCGCGCGCTGTTCGGCGACCTGCACGTGCACACGTCCTACTCGATGGACGCGCGCTCCCGCGACATGCTGGGCACGCCGGAGGACGCCTACCGCTTCGCCCGCGGCGAGCCGATCGGCCTCGGCCCCTTCGACGAGCAGGGGCGCGGCACGCGCACCGCCCGGCTCGAGCGCCCCCTCGACTTCGCCGCGGTGACCGACCACGCGGAGTGGATCGCCGAGGTCACCCTCTGCACGACGCCCGGCTCGCCCGCGTTCGAGAGCGAACGCTGCCGTGGCTACCGCGGCGAGGCCCCGGTTCCCGCGCCGATCCCCGGCGTCCCCAGCAGCCGCATGATCGCCCTGATCGGCGCGTTCGGGCGCCCCGGAGAGCTATGTGGCCCGGGTGACGCGTGGTGCCGCGAGACCCTCGCCTCCGCCTGGCAGGCGATCCAGCAGGCAACCGAGCGCTTCCACGATCGCAGCGCCGCTTGCAGCTTCACCACCTTCCACGGCTGGGAGTACAGCAACTCGCCGGGGCGCTCGAAGGTCCATCGTAACGTGATCTTCCGCAACGAGATGGTGCCGGAGCTGCCGGTCTCGTCCCTCGAGGAGCCGGACCCGGTCGGCCTGTGGGAGCGCCTCGACGCCTTGTGCAACGAGACCGGCAGTGGGTGCCAGGCGATCGCCATCCCCCACAACCCGAATCTCTCGAACGGCCGCATGTTCACCGTGCGCTACCGGGACGAGCCGGAGGACGAGCAGCGCCGGCAGGCGGCCCTGCGCGCGCGGCTCGAGCCCGTCGTCGAGATGATGCAGGTGAAGGGCGAGTCCGAGTGCAAGAACGGGCTCTTCCAGGTCGCCGGTGAGGACGAGCTGTGCGACTTCGAGAAGGTGCGGGGCCCGGGGCGCCTCTTCCCGGATTGCGAGGAGGAGTTCGGTACCGGTGCGATTGCCGGCCGCGGCTGCGAATCCCGGCTGGACTTCGTCCGCTACGCGCTCATCGAGGGCATCCGGGAAGAGCAGCGAATCGGCGTGAACCCCTACCGCTTCGGCTTCGTCGGCAGCACCGACACCCACAACGCCACGCCCGGAGACGTGGAGGAGAGGAGCTTCCAGGGCTGCTGTGCGAACAAGGACTCCACCGCGGAAGCCCGTCTCGACCCGACTGCGGACTTCGCGGGAAGGTCCCGGGTCCATCGCAACCCCGGCGGCCTGATGGGCGTCTGGGCCGAGGAGAACTCGCGAGAAGCGCTGTTCGACGCCATCCAGCGGCGGGAGACCTTCGCGACCAGCGGCCCGCGCATCGCGCCGCGCTTCTTCGCAGCCTGGGACCTGCCGGCGGACGCCTGCGATGCGCCGGATCCGGCGCGCGTCGGGGCCGGGGCAGGCATCGCCATGGGGAGCGTCCTGCCGGAGCGCCCGCCGGACGCCGGCGCGCCGGCCTTCCTCGTCTCGGCCTTGCGGGATCCGGGCACCCGGGAGCTCCCCGGGGGCGCGTTGCAACGCTTGCAGATCGTGAAGGTCTGGCTCGGTGACGATGGGCGCTTCCACCAGACGGTGCACGACGTGGCCGGGGGACCGAACGGGGCGGGCGTGGACACGGGCACCTGCGAGCCGCGCGGCGCGGGCCACGACGCCCTGTGCGCGGTCTGGTCGGATCCGGGCTTCGAGCCGGCCCGGGACGCGGCCTACTACCTGCGCGTCGTGGAGAACCCGAGCTGTCGCTGGAGCTGGCGAGCGTGCCTGGCCCTGCCCGAGGGCCAGCGGCCTTCCACCTGCAGCGACCCGGAGGTCCCCCGGACGATCCAGGAGCGCGCCTGGACCTCGCCGGTCTGGTACCGCGCAACCGATCCGGCTCCGGTGGGTTTCATCCGCTGAACCCGACGGAGAGCCTCACCGATGCGCAAGTCCATCCCGATCGTCCTGCTGATGCTGCTCGCCCTGCCGGCGAGTGCGTGCGCCCACAGGCACCATCATCACGGGCCGAAGCCCAAGAAGGTCGTGGTGCTGGACCGCGAGCACCATGACACGAAGATCCTCATCATGCACAAGAAGCCGGCGCGGCATCGCCACTGCTGGAAGCACGCCGGCCACTGGCACTGCCGGCGCTGAGTCGCGTATTCTGGCGCGCCCCCCAAGGAGGCCCGCCGTGTCCGACGTCCCCGTCTACATGATCGCCAATCTCGTCGTCGAGGATGCGGACCGCTACCGCGAGTATGAGAAGGGCTTCTTCCCCATCCTCAAGAAGCACGGGGGCTCGTTCCATACCTTCGACGACGCGATCGTCACCCTCGAGGGCAATGCCCCGCCCGAGGGCCGCATGGTGATCTTCCAGTTCCCGAGCGAGGCCGCCGCCCGCGCCTGGTACGACGATCCCGACTACCAGGCCCTCTCCGAGCACCGCCGCGCCGGCACCCGGCTCGCCCACCTGACCATGGTCCACGGCCTCCCGCCGCGGGGCTAGGCCGGAGCGAGCTCGATGGGGATGCCGTTCAGGACGGCGTTGCCCGAGAGCGTGTCGAGGGCGGTCTCGTCGGTGAGGCGGTTGGAGTTGACGCCGGGCTGGCGCTCGGCGGCGACGCGGAGCCTGGCGCCGGGGACGTCGTGGCCGAAGCCGTGGGGCAGGCTCACGACGCCGGGGCGCATGTCGTCGCTGAGCTCCACCGGCGCGATCACCTCGCCCACCCGCGAACGGATGCACGCCTTGCCTCCGGCGACCAGACCATGACGGGTCGCGTCGTCCGGGTGGACGAGCAGGGTGCAGCGGGGCTTGCCCTTGGCGAGGGCGGGGACGTTGTGCATCCACGAGTTGTTGGTGCGGACCTGCCGCCGGCCAATCAGCACCATCGACGTCGGAGCGCGATCCAATGCCTCGCGCAGGCGCGCCACGTCCTCCACCAGGAGCTCCGGGGCCAGCTCGACGTTCCCGCTCTCCGTGGCGAGGATCGACGGTAGGCGCGACTCCATCGGGCCGAGGTCCACGCCGTGCGCGGCGGCAACGAGCGCGTCCAGGGACAGGCCCGGTCCCTCCTCCCGAAAGCGGTCGCCGAACCGGCCGGCCCGGAGCATCAGGTCGAGCATCCTCTCGGGACCCTCGTGCTTCGCGAGCCGCTCGCGCGCCTCCGGCTCGCCCGTGCCCTCACAGGCCGTGCCGGGGCCCACGGTGGCCTTCAGGAGACCGGAGAGCAGGAGCTCCTCGACCGCCTGGCGATCGGCGCCGTTCACCCGCCCCGCGATCTCCAGCGCGACGTCCCAAAGGGGACGAACTCCGGGCGGCGGCTCCAGTACGGCGGGCGACCACTTCGCGTGCTGCCGCACCGACATGCCGTGGAAGACCATGTCGTAGTTCGTGCGCTCCAGGGGCGCGGTGGTCGGTAGGATGACGTCGGCGTGGCGAGTGGTCTCGTTGACGTAGAGGTCGATCGAGACCATGAAGTCGAGCTGCTCGAGCGCCTGGTCGAGCCGTCCCGCGTTGGGCGTCGAGCAGACCGGGTTGCCGGCGACGGTCATGAGCGCGCGCACCCGCTCCTCGCCGGGCGTGTCGATCTCCTCGGCGAGCGCCGCTACCGGCAGCTCGCCGAAGAACTCGGGCAGGCCGCGAACGCGGCTGCGCCAGCGCCCGCGCGGAACGTGTCCGCGACGGCGGGGCTCGGGATCGGCGGCCTCGTGAGCGGTCCAGGGGAACATCGCGCCGCCCGGGCGATCCAAGTTGCCCGTCAGCGCGTTCACCACGTCGACGAGCCAGCTCGCGAGCGCACCGAACTCCTGGGTGCAGGTGCCAATGCGGCCGTAGCACACGGCGCTCGGCGCCGCGGCCAAGCTCCGGGCCAGGCGCCGGATCGCCGGGGCCTCGAGGCCCGTGGCCCGGGCCACGGCTTCCGGCGAGAACTCCCTCGCCAGGTCGCCCACCGCGTCCACGCCGTTCGTGAAGCCGGCGAGGCGACCCAGGTCGACCAGACCATCTTCGAAGAGCACGTGCACCAGGGCGAAGAGGAGCAGGGCGTCGGTCCCCGGTCGTATGGCGAGATGCTCGTCGGCGATCCGCGCCGTCTCGCTGCGTCGGGGATCGACGACCACCAGGCGCCCGCCCCGCTCCCGGAGCTCGCGAAGCCGCCGCCGCATGTCCGGCGCCGTCATCAGACTGCCGTTCGAGGCGAGCGGGTTGGCGCCCAGCACCAGCATGAAGTCGGTGCGGTCGACGTCGGGAATCGGAAAGGCGGTCATCGAGCCGAAGAGCAGGCAGCTCGAGACGTGCTTCGGCAGCTGGTCGACGCTCGTCGCCGAGAAGCGCCACTTCGTGCCGAGGGCCCGGAGGAGCGGCGCCACCGAGAGGTTCGAGGCGAAGTCGTGGGCATTCGGATTGCCGAGGTAGGTGGCAATGGCGTTCGCACCGTGCTGCTCGCGGATCTCGCCGAGGCGACCGACGACGAGATCGAGGGCCTCGTCCCAGCCGATCTCCACGAACTCGCCACCGACCTTCCTCACCGGCGCGCGCAGACGATCCGGGTCCTCCGAGAGCGCGCGGAGCCCCACGGCTTTGGGGCAGACGTAGCCCCGGCTGAGGGCGTCGTGCTCGTCGCCGCGGATGTCTGTCACCCGGTTCGCGGCGCGGTCCACCGTCACCGCCACGCCGCAGTGGGCCTCGCAGAGGTTGCAGCTCCGGTAGACGACGTCGTATCCGTTCTCGGCCATGGCGTGACGCTAGCCCGCTTCAGCGGAGGCGGCCCTCTTCGAGCAGGCGTTGCATCCGCTTCGTGAGCCGGTCGCCGAAGGTGCTGGCACGCACCACGCGCCCGACGGCCCCGCTCAAGTTGAGCGTGAGGTCGACGGGCCGCCCGCCTTCGAGGGCGGGGTTGCGGCCTCGGAGCCGAAGCGTCACCTCCATCTCGCCTTCGACCGCGCCGTGGACGCGCACCGTCAGCTCCTCGTAGTGGAAGTCTTCGAGAGCCTGCAGGACGATCTCGCCGGAGGGGCCGGCGGCCAGGAGGTGGGCCGGAGGCGTTGGCGGGCGGTAGCGGATCCGGCCTCCGGGTGGCGCAGTGAGGCGCGCGCGCTGGACGTGCAGACCATCGGCGGCGAGGACCACGGGAATCGAGCCCGCGAGCGTGCCGGTCACCGAGAGATCGGAGACCTCGGCGATCGCCGCCAGGCTCGCGAGGTCCGCATCCTCGAGCCGGAGCTGGAAGTGCTGCTCTTCCTGGGCGAGGTCGACCAGGCCTTCGGCCCGGACGACGCCGCCGGCGAACTGGCCGCGCGCGCTCTCGACCCTCACCCGCGCTCCCGGACCGACGGCGAAGTCCAGGATGCCTTCGGTGATCGGCAGGGCGGCGTCGACCCGTGCGGCGCGCAGCCGTTGGCCGGCGGGCGTGCGCAGCGCGAGAGCATCGTCGAAGTGGACCGTCCCTTCGACGCCGGTGAACGGGAGGCCGTCGAGGGAGAAGGCCAGCTCGCGCAGCTCGAGGTCGAGCTCGGCGCCGAGCCCCTCGTCGGACCAACGCAGGGTGCCGCGCGCCTCCGCCGCACCGCGGACGTCCTCGAAGAGGTCCGCGAGGAGCGGGGTCACGTCGTCTGGCTGGAGACCGTCCGGTGCGAACCTCACCGGCGCGGAGGAGAACCGGGCGGAGCCGCGGCCCTCCTCCTGGAGGTGCTCCCCCGTCAGCGTCACATCGAGGCGGCTCCCACGAACCTGGGCCTCGATGGGAACCGGGTCGGCGAAGGGCAGCGCCACGGCGTCGACGCGAAGCGGGTGGAACGCCGGCGGGTCGGCCCGATGGGCGACCCGGTCGACGTGCAAGGTGAGGCGCTGCTCGCCCTCGGAGCCGAAGCCGAGCTCGAGGCCCGAGAGCGCGACCTCGACCTCGGGCAGCAGCACCGATCCGCCGGTGCTCGCGAGCGCGAAGCCGGGTGCGTCGGTCTCGCCGTCGAAACGCAGGCGAAGCTCCGGGCTCTCGCCCGTCACCAGGGGCGCTCCCTGCCGCTGCAGCGTGAACGGAAGGGACGCCACGCGCAGGAGCCCGCCGACACCCGGCGGCTCGCTCCAGGCGACCGCGACCAGCGGCTCGTCTGCAGAGTCCACGCACCAGGGCCCCGCGCTCTCGAAGCGAAGCGCCCCGGGGAGCTCCAGGGCGTCGAAGCCGACTTCGATGCAGGGGCGGTCGTCCGGCAGGCGGAGAACGAGCTGTTCCCCGGTCGCGTCGATGCGCACGGCGATCGTCAGGCGACCGTTCGCGATTCGAACGTCGGGCGCGAGGAGGCCGTCCGCCGCGGCCTCCAGGCTCAGCTCGCCGCTGAATGCGCCCTGACTCCCGGCCACGAGCCGAGCCGAGACCGCGGCCCGCCGAGAGCCGAAGGGCGTCTCGATCAGGATCTGCGCCTCTTCGAGGTCGATGCGATCCGCGGGCAGAGCCGGCGGCCCGGCGGGACCCCCGCCCTCCGATTCGGGAGTGAGGTCGCCCAGGGAGAGTCCGCCTTCGTCGAGCGTCGCGCGGACGGTCGCGCCGGCGAGGCGAACGCTCTCGAGGCGGCCGGTGAGCAGCGCGGGAAGTCGGTAGGCGACCTCCACCTCCTCGACGCGCAGGTCCGGGCGCGCACCGATCCGCAGATCGCGCAGGACCAGGCCCCCCGGACCCACGCGGGCCACTCGGAGGTCGGCCTCGGCGAAGCCCGCGCCGCGCAAGGCTGTCAGGGCACCCCAGCGGACGACCTCGGGCAGGAACGCCAAGATGAGGAGGACGCCCGCGAGGAGCGCGACCGCGGCGGCCGCCAGGAGCGCCCTGCGGCCACCCAAGGCCTCAGCCCAGCTTCGAGATCACGTTCTCGCCGAACTGCATCATCACGTCCCGCTTCTGTTGCACGGTCGAGGTCGGCCCGATCACGTAGCTGAAGGGGTAGCAGGTCGTCGCGGTCATTCCCTGCTCTTCGAGGCGGCGGAGAAGATCGAGCTCCGGAGGCACGACGAGGGGAACGATCGTCTCGAAGGGCTCGCTCCCCCGGCCGGCCTCCTCGCGCAGCGTACGCAGGGCGGTGCAGAACTCCACCGCCTCGTCGGGCGTCTGGCCGGTGCCGATCCAGCCGTTGCCCAGGGTGGCGGCGCGGCGCAGGGCGATCTTCGAGATGCCGCCGATGTAGATCGGGATGTCCGCGCCGGGCGGCGGGCTCATCTGCAGCGGCCCGAAGTCGAAGTGCGTGCCGTGGTGCTCCACCATCTCGCCGGACCAGAGCGTGCGCAGGGCCTCGATCATCTCGTTCATGCGGGCGCCGCGGGTCTTGAAGTCGACGCCCAGGGTGTCGAACTCCTCCCTGATCCACCCCGCACCGACGCCGAGCGAGACGCGCCCCTTCGAATGGAACGCCACGGTGCCTACGCTCTTGGCCAGCTCGATCGGATTTCGCAGCGGCAGGATGTAGACCATCGTGCCGAAGCGGAGCTTCTCGGTGACCGAGGACATCGCCGCGATCGTCGTCCACGGCTCGGGCCAGGGCGTGCTGCCGTCGAAGCCGGGCTTGCCGTCCTCGGAGTAGGGGTAGCGGCTCTCGAGCCGTCCCGGGAAGAAGAGGTGGTCCGCCAGCATCACGCCGTGGAAGCCCGCCTCCTCGGCGGCCTGGGCGAGGGGAATGAGCTGGTCGGGCTCGCTGAAGGTGAGGACCTGCCAGAACTTCACGGCATGAACCGGCTGATGGTGTCGACGACGCAGGCCGGGCGCCGTCCGCCCTCCACCTCCACGGTGGCACGCACGACCACCTGCACGGCGCTGCCGCGGACCTCTTCGGCGGAGACCACCTCGCCGACCACCCGGATGCGCGAGCCCACCGGTACCGGCGCGGGAAAGCGCACCTTGTCGGCGCCGTAGTTCACGCCCATGGAGGCGTTCCGCACCTCGAAGACATGCGGGAGCAACGCGTTGACGAGCGAGAGGGTGAGGTAGCCGTGGGCGATGGTGGCGCCGAAGGGCCCGTCCTTGGCCCGCTCGGGATCGACATGGATCCACTGATGGTCGCCGGTGGCATCGGCGAACTGGTCGATGCGCTCCTGCTCGACCGTCATCCAGTCGCTCGCGCCGAGCTGTTGGCCGACGGCGGACAGCAGGTCCTTCGGACTCTCGAAGACGGTCATGCGGGGGCTCCTCGTGAGACAAGGGGACGTTCCTTTCTGTCTCACGCAGCGTGAGACAGAAAGGAACGTCCCCTTGTCTCATTCTAGGGATGTTGGCTCGAGACGGGGACGACCTCGCCGGTCATGTAGGAGGCGTAGTCACTGGCGAGGAAGACCATGACGTTGGCCACCTCGAAGGGCTCGGCGGCGCGGCCGAAGGCCTCGCGGGCGGTGAGCTCCTCGAGCAGGCCGTCCGGCGTCACCTTGGAGAGGAACTCGTGCATCGCCAGGCTCGGCGCGACGGCGTTCACGCGCACACCGTGCTCGGCCACCTCCATGGCGACGCAGCGGGTGAAGGCCATCACGCCCGCCTTCGCGGCGGCGTAGTGGCTCTGGCCGGGCTGGGCCCGCCAGCCGAGCACCGAGGCATTGTTCACGATGGCGCCGCTGCCGCGCCCGGTCATGTGGGGAAGGACGGCGCGGGTCATGCGGAAGGTGCCGTTCAGGGTGACGTCGAGGACCCTGCTCCAGTCGTCGTCGCTCAGGTCCACGACGTGGCCGAAGCCGCCGAGTCCGGCGTTGTTGATCAGTACATCGAGGTGCCCGAGCTCGGCGAGGGCCGCGTCCACCGCGGCGCGCACGTCTTGCTCGGAGGTGACGTTGCAGAGCGCCGTAGCCGGTTTCGTCCCGGTGAGCTTCCCGAGCTCCTCCGCCGCGGCTTCGAGCCTGCGCGCGTGGATGTCGCTGATCATCACCTGCGCGCCCTCCTCGGCGGCGCGACGCGCCGCCCAGAAGCCGATGCCGGTGCCGGCGGCGGCGGTGACCAGGACCGTCTTCCCCTGGAGGAGGTTCCGGCCCTCGGGATACGGGGGGGCGACCTTGCTCATGCCTCGCTCAGGTGGTGGGACGCGGCTCGCGGGGCAGCCCGAGGGCCCGCTCCGCGATCTGGTTGCGCTGCACCTGGTTGGTGCCGCCGTAGAGGGTATCGGAGCGGGTGAAGAGGAAGAGCTGCTGAAGCGGCGTGAGCTGGTAAGGCCCGCCCTCGAGGATCTGTCCCTCGTCGCCGAGCACGTCCATCGCCAGCTCGCCGAGCTTGCGGTGCCAGGTGGCCCAGTGGAGCTTGGTGATCAGGCCGGCGGGCTCGGTGCTCGCGTCCTTGGCACTGAGCGTGCGCAGGGCGTTGTAGCGCTGCATCTCCAGGCCCATCCAGGCATCGGCGATGCGTTGGCGGTAGACCGGATCGCTCGCCTTCCCGTTCGCCCTGGCCAGCTCGATGATCTCTTGCAGCTCGCCGCGGAAGAGCATCTGCTGGCCCAGGGTCGAGACACCGCGCTCGAAGGCCAGCGTCCCCATCGTCACCTTCCAGCCGTCGCCGGGGCCGGCGATCAGGTCGTCCTTGCCGGTGCGTGCGCGGTTGTAGAAGACCTCTGCGAACTCGGACTCGCCGGTGATCTGCTCGATCGGCCGCACCTCGACGCCCTCCTGGTCCATCGGGACGAGGAGATAGGTCAGGCCCTTGTGCAGCTTCGAATCCGGATCCGTGCGGCAGAGGACGAAGCACCAGTCGGCGAAGGCGGCCCAGGAGGTCCACACCTTCTGGCCCTCGATCACCCACTCGTCGCCTTCGAGCCAGGCCCGTGTCTGCACGTTGGCCACGTCGCTGCCGGCGTTCGGCTCCGAGAAGCCCTGGCACCAGATCTCCTCGCCGGCCACGACCGGCGGCAGGAAGCGCCGCTTCTGCTCCTCGGTGCCGAAGGCGATGAGGGTCGGGCCGAGCAGCGTCTCGCCCATGTGGTTGAGCCGGGTCGGAGCGCCGGCCCGTGCGTACTCTTCGTGGAACACGACCTCCTGGGAGAGGGAGAGCCCGCGGCCCCCGTACCGGGCAGGCCAGCCGACGCAGGTCCAGCCGCCGGAAGCCAGCTTCTTCTCCCAGGCGCGACGTTCGTCGATGTGAGCGATGGCATCCGCCTGGGCCGCCCCGCTGCCGCGGAGCACGGCGAACTCGCCGGACAGGGCGTCATCCATCCACGCCGCCACCTCGCGGCGGAAGGCCTCGTCCTCGTCCGAGAATCGAACGTGCATCGCCAGTGGAAATTACAATACGGTACGTATCGTATGCAAGTTCCGGGGCGAGCCCCCCTGGGAACGTGCTTCAATGGCGGCCATGAGCATCCTCGACCGCTTCAAGCTCACCGATCGCGTCGCGGTCGTGACCGGGGCCGGCAAGGGCATCGGACGCGGCATCGCCCTGGCCTTCGCCGAGGCCGGCGCCGACGTGGTGTGCGCGGCGCGCACCAAGGACGACCTGGAGACCACGGCGGAGGGCATCCGCGAGCGCGGTCGCCGCGCCCTCGTGGTCCCGACCGACGTGCTCGAGAGCGAGCAGCTCGAGGCCCTGGTCGACGCCACCCTCACTGGCTTCGGCCGCGTGGACGTGCTGGTGAACAACGCGGGCGGCACCGGCCCGCGCCCCGCCCTCCAGACCAGCGAGCGCTACTTCGAGAACGCCCTGCGCTTCAACGTCACCCAGGCCTTCCTGCTCTCGCGCCTCGTCATCCCGAAGATGGTCGAGAGCGCCGGGGGCGGCGCCATCGTGAACGTTTCGAGCCGCTCGAGCGACATGGTGCAGACCTCCTTCGTGGCCTACGCCGCCGGCAAGGCCGCCCTCAACATGATGACCCGCAACCTGGCCGCCGAGGTGGCGCCGAAGGTGCGCGTCAACGCCATCTCCGTGGGCGGCGTCGAGACCGAAGGCCTCGCGGTCGTGCTCACCAACGAGGCGCTGCGCGAGCAGTTCAACACCGGCACGCCGATGGGGCGGCCCGGCACCGTCGAGGACATCGCCGCGGCGGCCCTCTACCTGGCGTCGCCCGCCTCGGCGTGGGTGACGGGCAAGATCTTCCAGGTGGACGGGGGTTCCAATGCTCCCGCCATGAGCGTTCCGGTCCCGGAGCTGTAAGGAGCTCGCCATGCGCGTCGGCGTCCTCGGTATCTACCAGAACTACCTTGGCCGGGAGAGCGACGCGGAGATGATGGCCGCGGAGATGCGCCTCGCCGACGGGGTGGAGCCCCTCGGTTACGACAGCTACTGGCCTCCCGAGCACCACTTCACCGACTACTCGCTCTGCCCGGACAACGTGCAGGTGCTCTCGTGGCTCGCCGGCCGCACCACGAAGCTGCGGCTCGGCACCGGCGCGGTGATCGTTCCGTGGAACGACCCGCTGCGCGTCGCCGAGAGGGTGGCGCTGCTCGACCATCTTTCCGGGGGCCGTGCGATCCTGGGCCTCGGCCGCGGCCTCTCGCGCACTGAGTACGGCCACTTCCAGATCGAGATGGACTCGAGCCGGGCGCGCTTCGACGAGGCCTCCCAGATGATCATCGACGCCCTCGAGACCGGCTTCATCGAAGGCGACGGACCGCACTATCCCCAGGTGCGCACGCCGATCCGCCCGCGGCCGGCGAAGAGCTTCCGCGAGCGCTTCTACGCCGTCGGCCTCTCACCGGACTCGGTGGAGCAGGCCGCCCGCCTCGGGGCGCGCCTCATGACCTTCACCCAGCAGCCCTGGCAGATGTACGCCGACGGCGCCTGGGCGGACTACAAGCGCCACTGGGCGAAGCACCGCGGCGGCGAGGTCCCGGCCCCGCTCACCGGCGACTTGATGTTCTGCGACCCGAGCGCCGACCGTGCCGAGGCCATGGCCCGGGAGTACATGAGCAACTACTTCCTCAGCATCGTCGACCACTACGAGCTGATGAGCGAGCACTTCGAGGGCGTCGGCGGCTACGAGCTCTACGCGAGCTCCGCCGAGGTCTTCCGCGCCGCCGGAGTCGAGCCCGCCGCCGAGACGTACATCGGCATCCAGACCTGGGGCACTCCCCAGCAGATCCTCGAGCGCTTCGAGGAGAGGCATCGGCTGCTCGGGCCGTTCGAAGTGCTGCTGCTCGCGCGCTACGGCGGGATGGGCATCGAGAACGCCGAGGGCAGCCTGGGGTGTTTCGCCGAGGAGGTTCTACCGGAGGTCCACAGCTGGACCTAGGCGAGCCGGGGCACCTGCTCCGGAGCCGGGCTTCGGCTCAGGAAGTTCCCGCGGGCGGCCGATAGGGGCACTTCGCATCACCGCGAAGGCCCCGACATGCCTGCTGGAGAGAAGACCCCGCATCGCGTCCTCCTCGTGGACGACGAGGTCCGGGTCACCCACAACCTGCGCGCGCTGTTCCGCCGCCTCCCCCTCGAGGTGTTCACCGCAGCCAGCGCCGAAGACGCCCTCGCGCTCCTCGCCGAGCAGCCCGTCGACGTCGTGGTCTCGGACGAGCGGATGCCCGGGATGCCGGGCTCCCGATTCCTCGCGGAGGTGCGCCGCCTCTACCCGGACACCGTCCGGATGATCCTCACGGGCCAGGCCAGTCTGGAATCCACCATCGATGCGATCAACGAGGGCGGGATCTTCCGCTTCCTCACCAAGCCGTGCGATGGCGAGGACCTGGTATCGGCCATCGAGGAGGCAGTCTCGGTCCGGGTGAAGCAGCGCGCGATGCACCTCGACCGGATGGCGGGCCCCGCCAGCGCGCTCGGGTCCAGCGAGGCCGCCTTCGAAGCGGCCCTGGACAGCTCCTGGATGGCCTATCAACCGATCCTCTCCGGTGCCACGCAGGCGGGTGTGGGCTACGAAGCCCTGCTCCGGCCGGACCACCCCGAGTTCCCGGGCCCGATGGAGCTGATCCACACAGCGGAGATGCTGGGGCGGATCCCGGACCTCGAGCTGCGCGTCTTCGAGCTGATCAGCGCCGAGCTCGACCAGACGCACCCGGACCTCCATCTCCTCGTGAACCTGCACCCGCAGATGCTGAACGAGAGTCAGATCTTCGACGCGGACCTGCCCCTCCACCGTCACTCGAAGCGCATCTACCTCGAGATCACGGAGCGCGCGCCCCTCGAGAGCGTTCCCGGATGCCGCGAGAAGGTCGCGGCCCTGCGCGAGCGCGGCTATCGCATCGCCCTGGACGACCTGGGCGCCGGCTACTCGGGCCTCGCCAGCTTCGCGGAGCTCCAGCCCGACCTGGTGAAGTTCGATCGAACCCTCGTCTCCCACGTCCAGGACCGCCCCGTGCAGAGCCGCCTGATCTCCTCCGTCGTCCGCGTGTGCCAGGAGATGTCGATCACCACCGTCGCCGAGGGCGTGGAGCACCGGGAGGAGCGCGACCACCTGGTCGCCCTGGGCTGCGACTACTTCCAGGGCTTCTTCTTCGGAAGGCCGGGGAAGGCATTCCCCGAGCCGAACTGGAACGGAATCCCGCCGAGGAGCTCGAAACGATGACCCGCCTGGTCCGGTTGGCGGCGCTGTGTCTTGCCGCAATGCTCGTCCTGGGAGCGCCCGCCAGCCTTGCGGCCGATCGATCCGGCAGCGGCTGGCCGAGCCTGCGCCTCCCCTGGCTGGACGCGGCCCGCAGCTCGTCGGAGAACTTCCGCCTCACTCTCGACCTGAGCCAACGCGCCCTCTTCTCCGAGGAGACCGACGAGCTCGGTTTCGTGACAGCTCTGGGGCTCGATAGCCACAAGGTCTTCACCGGCGAGAAAGGCGATTGGGCCACGCTCACCCTGCAGGGCTACCTGACCAAGACGGAGGACGTGCCGGGAGCACCTCCGTTCTTCGAGGGCGCCGATGATTGGGAGTTCGTCTTCCGGATCTTCAACGCGAACTTCGCCCTGCTCGAGCGCCAGAAGCTCAACCTGCGCGTCGGGCATTTCGAGCTCCCCTACGGACTCGAGCACTCCATCAACACGAATGGAACGCTCCGGGACTTCACCCACGGGGCCAATCTCGGCATCAAGGCCGACTGGGGCGTTTCGCTGAACGGCGTCCTTCCCTCGTTCGAGTACGAGGTCGGCGTCACCCGTGGCGTGGCGGACGAAGCGGACGGTGAGCGGACCTACCTGCTGGCCGGCCGCGTCGGCACGCCCTCGGATGGGGGTGTGGTCGCAGGGCTGTCCTTCATGCACGGCCGGCTCTCGAACGAACGCGCCGTGGGGCTGTGGAAGGCGAGCCTGCGCGACGCCGCCGAAGGCGCCGGAACCAAGCACATCCTGCGACGAACTCGCGTCGGCCTCGACCTCCAGTGGCACCTCGAGCCCGCCAGCGTGCTCGCGGAGCTGAGCTGGGGGGAGGACTTCGATCGCCAGGTGCTGAACGCTCTGCTCGAGCTGGATCGTGAGCTCGGCATGAGCACCACGCTCTACCTGCAGGGCCGGCACTTCGCGCGGGAGTGGGGAAGCAGCTGGGATCAGGCTTCCACCGTGGCTTTGGGTGCCCGCTACACGCCGGACGGCCATTGGGCGGTGAGCGCTCAGCTGGAGACCGACCTTTCGACCTTCGGAGCCAAGCGCCGGGATGTCCGGCTCGCAGCGCAGCTCCGGTACCGTTTCTGAGGAGCAGGGAATGGTTCCCATCGTCTCGAGAGCGCTCAGCGGTGCCCTCGCCGCCCTCTTTCTGCTCGCGATTCCCGGCTCGGCCGCCGGGCAGGCGTACTGCGCGCTGCGCGATCCGATTCGCAGCATCTACCGCCTCTTTCCAGATGCGGACAGCCACGTCTCGATCGTTCGCGAGGTCAGCAACGAGGCGCGCCAGGAGGTGGGCAGGCGCCTGCCCTTCACGCTTCACTCGACCGAGCTGGGCACCCACACCATCTACGTCGCGCAACACGACGGCGTCGCCGAGGGCATCGTGCACGTGCGGTCAGAGCCCAGCGAGTGGGGTCTCGTAGAGGTCGCCTGGGCCATCGACACGGAGCTACGGATCACGGGCTTCGAGATCCAACGCTGCCGCAGCCGTCAGCGAGAGGCCGTGGAGGCCGAGGCCTTCCGGAACCAGCTCACGGGAGCCTCGAGCGACGAGTTGCGAAGGCTGATCGGAAGCGACGGGACGATCCGAGCGGAGGTGCTCGAGGTTCCCCCGGAGGCCCGCGTGCTCGCGGCCGCCCTCGTACGGAGCGGGCTGAAGACCCTCGAAGTCACGCCGGTCGTGTGGGCGGAGGACCTGGCACCGCGCGGCTTCGCCACCGCCTCGCCCGTTGGAGACGCTCCGCCGGCGAACGCCGAGTAGGCAGTGGCCACATCGCGACCTCGGATCCAGGCCTACCTCGCCGCCAGCATCCTCCTCTGCTCGGTCGGCGGGCTCTCGCTGGCCGGCTCCCTCGTCTCCCAGGCGCGGAGCCTCGACCAGGAGGCCAGCCTGGCAGACGTTCGCTCCGCCGCCACCCGCGACGTGCGGCACCTGGCGACCCTCGTCCGCCAGTGGCTCGTCACGATCGATCTCGTCACCGGCCACAACGGCTCCTACTTGTGGGAGGGCGCCCAGGACCAGGCAAAGGAGATCGACGAGCAGCTCGCGGACCTTTCCGAGGCCGCGCTGATCCGCAAGGTAGGTGCGAACGTCGAGGAGCTGCAGAGTGCCGCCGCCGAAGCGCAAGCGGCCGTCGTCGAGTCGGCGTTCCTGGATCCCTCGGCGCGGCACGAGAAGATGGGGCTCCTGGTCTCGAAGATCGACGACGAGACGATGAAGCTCGTGCGCGGCATCGAAGAGCTGCAGGAAGCGGCCGAGGCAGAGCGCGTCCGCGCGGCGGACCAGTTGGCGCTCCGCCGCGCGCGTTTCGTCCCCACTGCGGGGCTCATGAGCGCCGCCTATCTCCTGCTGGTGTTCGTCGTCTGGCGATGGTCGGTGGCAAGGCTCGTGCGGCCCATCGCAGCGCTCACCGACGAAGCCCTGGGACACCAGCCCTTCGGCGATGTGGGACGCGAAGCGCCCCGGGAAATCGTCCTGCTCAGCGAGAGCTTGCAGGGCTACGCGTCCTCTCTCGAGGCCGAGAAGAGCGCGCTCGCCGCGAGCGAGGAGCGCAGCCGGGACGAGGCGGCCCGGACTCGCGCGATCATGGAGGCGACACCCCATGCCATCCTGGTGGTCGATCGCGAGGGAACGATTCGTGCCCACAACGGCGCCACCAAGGACATGCTTCGCCTCGAGGACGACGACCTGATGGGAGAGCCCATCGAGCGCTTCTTCTCCTGCCCAGAAGGCAGCGACCTCCTCCGCGAGTCGCTTCAGGAGATCGAGGGACGCCGTCAGGACGGCAGCCGCTTTCCGGTGGAGCTGGCCACGGCGAGCTTCGAGTTCGAAGGCGCGCCCGCTCATGCGCTCGTGGGACAGGACCGCACCGATCAGCGCCGCCTGGAGAGCGAGCTCCGCCAGTCCCAGAAGCAGGAAGCCCTTGGCCAGCTCGCGGCGGGACTGGCTCACGAGCTCAACACGCCCATCCAGTTCGTCGGCGATTGCATCCACTTCTTCCGGGACGCCTTCAGCGACCTGGCGGAGCTGCTCGCCCTGTACCGGAAGGCCGAGCCGGAGCGCTCCGCGATCGAGGAGTTCGAGCGGGAGATCGATCTCCCCTTCCTGCTGGACGAGATCCCGGCCGCCAGCGAGCGCACCCTGGAAGGGCTCAAGTCCGCCTCCGAGCTCATCCGGGCCACCCAGGAGCTGGTGCATCCGGCCGGAGGGTCCCACGTTCGCTGCGATGTCCACCGTGCCATCCAGTCGGCCGTCACGCTCGCTCGGCACCGCTGCGAGCCCGTCGCCAGGACCACGCTCGACCTCGGCCCGGTGCCGCCGGCCCACTGCGGACACGGAGAGCTCGTCCAGGTGATGGTCAACCTGCTCTCCAACGGAGCCGACGCCGTGGCCTCCAACCACGAAGCGCACGACCTCGGCCGGCTGCGAGTGAGCTGCGATCTGGATGGCGAGGAGATTCGAATCCGGGTGAGCGATGACGGACCCGGCGTTCCGGAGGAGCTCCGCAGCCGCATCTTCGACCCCTTCTTCACGACCAAGGAAGTGGGCAAGGGAAGCGGTCAGGGGCTGTCGATCGCCCATTCGATCGTGCAAGGCCGCTACGGCGGGAAGCTGGGTCTGGAGATCGGCGCGGAGGGGGGCACGACCTTCGAGATCCGCCTACGGACCGGCCAGCCTAGCCCTGATCCGGCATTGCGAGGTGTAGGGAAAGCCCGGAATTGAAAGTGGCTCCGTCGGTGTGCTTGATGGAAGTGCCAACCACCATCATGCCTCCGAGGAGCCACATTCGTGAAGCTAAGCAGACACCGGATTCGAGCCCGCGTCAAGGGCGAATTGTCGATCGCCTTCACGGATGAGGCGCTGACGAGCTACGGCGGGCTGGAGCTGTTCCGGCGCTTCTTCGACCGCTTTTGGGCAGAGCGCCTGAAAGCGGCCTTTGCGGATCGGGCGTTCGACTCGGACTACGGATCCTTCCGCTGCATGCTGGTGGTGGTGGGGATGCTGCTGCTGGGAGGGAGCCGTCTCTCGCATGTCCGGGTGCTCGATCGGGATCCGTTGTTTCGGCGGTTCGTCCGATTGCAGCGGCTTCCGGACGAGCGGACCCTGGCGAGGAACCTGAAGGAGCTGACGTCGGGCTACCGCGATCGTCTGAACGAACTGCTGCGGGACATGGCCTATGGAACCCACACAGGGCTCGGCTTGGAGCGGGCCACGATCGAGCTGGACGGCACCGTGCTTCGGACGGGCGAGTACGTGGACGGCGCCGAGCGCGGCTTCAACCCACATCACCCGAAGGACCCGTCCTACTACCCGCTGACGGCGCACCTGGCGCAGACGAGCCAGCTGCTCGGCGTATGGAACCGGCCGGGCAATGTGAACGATGCGGTGGGCGCTGCGGAGAAGCTGGCCTTTCTCCTGGGCGACGCGAAGCGGCGCCTCGATCGGGTCCCGATCGAGGTGCGGCTCGATGGCGCCTTCTTCCAGAAGGCCGTTCTCGAGGTTCTCACGGCCTCTCGCGTGGAGTACGCCCTCAAGGTCCCCATGTGGCGCTGGCTCGGCGTGCGTGAGAAGATCGCCGCCCGGAAGCGTTGGCACCGCGTCAACGCGAGCGTCGACGCCTTCTCCGTCGTCCACCGGATCCCACAGTGGAAGCGCTGCGAGCGGATCGTGGTGTTCCGCAAGAAGGTCTCCGGGCGAAGCGCGAAGAACTTCCAGCTCGACCTCTTCACCCCGGACGATGGCCACTACGAGTACTCGATGGTCGCGACGAACAAGCGGACCAGCGAGGCCGCCGTCTGGGCCTTCATGGCCGGACGCGGCGGCCACGAGAAGACGCTGGCCGAGCTCAAACAGCACCTGGCGTTCGCCACCATCCCGACCCAGGACTGGGACGCCAACAGCAACTGGCAGCTGCTCAGTGCCCTGACCCACAACCTGGTGCGGGACTTCCAAGCCACGCTTGGCCTGCCAGAGCGACCCAACGGCCGAAAGCGGACCGCCCGGCTCCGCTTCCCCTCGCTCCGCACGCTCCGCTTCGAGCTGATCCAGCTCCCTGGCCGCATCGCTCGGCCTGCCGGACGCGCTTCGCTCCGAATCGCCGCGTCCTCGCGCAGCCGCTCCACCATCCGGGCCGCCGAGACCGCGCTCGCCGCGTGAGCCCGCCAGACCTACGCTCGGATCCGTGATCTCAATGCCGGATCAGGGCTAGCCCCCCTTCGGCGGCTCCACGGGAAGCTTGAAGGCGTCGATCGAGCCTGCGCCATCGACACACAGCACCTGCCCGTTGACGAAGCGAGCGGCGTCGCTCACGAGGAAGAGCACGGCGTTGGCAATGTCCTGACGGGTGCCGGTCACCCCCTTCGCGGCCACCCCTTCCACGGCGCCTTCGAAGCGCTCGAGCCCCTCGGTATCGGCGATGCCACCGGGCGCGACCGCGTTGACGCGAATGCCGAGGGGCGCCCACTCGACGGCGCAGCTTCGGGTGAGCGAGTCGACGCCGGTCTTGGCCGCAGCGACGTGGGCCTGGAGCGCGACGCCCATGCCGTCGAAGGGTGCCGTGATGTTGACGATGTTGCCGCCGTGCTCGGCGAGCCAGGCCGTGAAGGCGGCTTTCGACACGTTGTAGGTGCCGAGCAGGTCGATCGCGACGATGGCGCGGAAGCCGTTGTAGGAGATGTTCCGCATCGAAGCGGGGAAGTTGCCCGCGGCGTTGTTCACGACCACGTCGAGGCGACCGAAGCGCTCGAGGATGCCCGCGACCATCGCCTCTACCTGGTCCGGCTCCCGCACGTCACAGGTGTCGACGAAGACATCGAGTCCCTCGCCCTCGAGCTCCTTCGCCGTCGCGTCGAGCACCTCGCGCCGGCGCGCAGCGAGGGCCAGGCGGGCGCCGTGGCCGCCGAGTGTGCGCGCGATCTCCTTCCCGATCCCCGTGCCGCCGCCGGTGACGAGGGCGACTTGTCCCTCGAGGATGCCCTCGCGAAAGACACTCATTTGATCGCTCCTGCCTCGCGCAGCTTGCCGATCTCGTCGGCGGCGAAGCCGCGCTCGGCGAGCACGGCCTCGGTATCGGCACCCGGGTGGGCGGGTGAGCCTCCCGGCTCGCCCGGCGTGCGGGAGAAACGCGGTGCCGGGACCAGCTCCGGCATGGGACCGCCCTTGCGAAAGGACGCGCGGGCCGTGTGGTGCGGGTAGCCCTGCGCCTCGCCCAGGCCGAGCACCGGCGCGAAGCACGCGTCCGTTCCTTCGAGAAGGGCGCACCACTCGTCACGGGTCCGCGTGCGGAAGATCTCGGCGAAGCGCTCCCGCAGCTCGGGCCAGGCGGAGAGGTCGTACTGGTCCGGCAGATCAGCAGGATCGAGCCCCATCTTCTCGACCAGGAGCGCGTAGAAGTGGCGCTCGACCGGCGCCACGCTCACGTACTTTCCGTCCTTCGTCTCGTAGACGTTGTAGAAGGGAGCGCCCCCGTCGAAGAGGTTCGATCCCATCTCCTCGCCGTGCATGCCCATCTGCGCCATCGAATAGAAGGGCGTGAGGAGCGACATGGTGCCGTCCACCATCGCGGCGTCGACGACCTGCCCCTTGCCGGAGCGCCGCGCCTCGACCAACGCACACACCACGCCGAAGGCGAGCAGCAGCCCGCCGCCGGCGAAATCGCCGATGATGTTCAGCAGCGGCACCGGCGGGCCGCCCCGGGGCCCGATCGCGCGGATGACGCCGGTAATCGCCTCGTAGTTCAGCGAGTGGCCGGCGCTCTGGGCCAGGGGCCCCTCCTGGCCCCAGCCGGTGAGGCGCCCGTACACGATGCGCGGATTTCGCCCCATCACGTCGTCGGGGCCGACGCCGAGACGTTCGGTGACGCCAGGGCGGAAGGACTCGAGGAAGACGTCGGCGCCCTCGGCGAGGCGCAGCACCGTGGCCACGCCCTCCGGGTGCTTGAGGTCGACGCCGACGGAGCGCCGACCGCGGTCCCAGAAGTTGGAGCCCCCGGGCGAAGGCTCGTCGGGGACCTCGGAAGCGCGGTCGAGGCGCACCACGTCCGCACCCATGTCGGCGAGCTTGAGCGACCCGAAGGGCAGCGCCCCGAGGCCCGCGAGCTCGATCACCTTCACACCGTCGAGAGGTCCAGCCATGCCAGCGACGCTACGGCGGCGCGGGCGGGCTTGCCAGGTCGCGAACTGGCGCGGCACCTGCGACGCTTCGGGCCATGAAGCGGAATACCCGCCTGCTCGCGTACGGCGTCGGCGCGCTACTCGCCATCCAGCTCGTCCCCATCGATCGCTCGAACCCGCCCGCTCAGGGCGAGGTCGAGGCGCCCCAGGCCGTCCAGGCCATCCTCGAGCGCTCCTGCTACGACTGCCACTCCTACGAGACGCGCTGGCCCTGGTACGGATACGTCGCACCGATCTCCTGGTTGCTGGCCTTCGACGTCCACGAAGGCCGCGAGCACCTGAACTTCTCGACCTGGGGCCTGCTGGACGACGAGGACCGCGAGCACGCACTCGAGGAGACCTGGGAGATGGTCGAGGAGGGCGAGATGCCGCTCTGGTTCTACCTCCCCCCCCACCCGGAAGCGCGCCTCTCGGGGGCGGACGTGGAAGCCCTGCGCGTCTGGACCGGTGGCGAAGCGCCCGAGTAGCTTGGAGCCGGTCGAGGAGAAGCTGGCGCGGGTGCTCGGCGGACCCGTCGGTGCCACCCGCGGCGTCCTGCACGTCGCGGCCGTCGACGCCGGGGACGACGTGCTCCGCATCCGGCCCGACACCCCGAAGAGCGAGCTCGATCTCTTCCTGCTCGAGACCGCTCGCACCCGGGCCGACGCCATCGTCACGACGGGGCGGATCCTGCGAGAAGAGCCGGGCGTCACCCACGAGAGCCGGGGCCGCGCCAGCGATCCGTACCTCGTCGTCCTCACCTCGGGACGCGATCTCGACCCGGCCCACCCCGCACTGGCGGCCCGGGTGCGCCCGGTGATCTTCACCGCGGCCGACCGGGCCGACGCCCTGCTGCGGGCATTGCCCGACCGCGTCCGCGTCGTCGCCGACGACAATCCCGACATCCGCCGCGCCGTCGCCTTCGCACGGGACGAGCTCGCCGCGGGCTGCGTGTCGATCGAGGCGGGGCCGAGCTCCGCGCTCCCGCTCTACGGGGAGCCTCCCGCCGTCGACGAGCTCTGGCTGTCCAGGGTCCTCGCGCCCGTGGCTCCGCATCTACGGGGCGGGGCGTTCCTGACCGCTTCGAAGCTCGATGCGCTCTTGCCGCTGGCGTCCCGCGCTGAGCACGACCAGGAGTCGGGGCGGTGGCGGTTCGAGCGGCGAGTTCGGCAACGAGGGGGGTCGTCGATCGAAGAGCTGCGGTGACGCGTGGCGCGGGTTCGGTTGGAACTGGGGGCGACTGGGTGAGGCGGGCTGCCTTCTTGCTTGTGGGCGCGGAGTCGGCGCGCCGGGCCGGGTGCCGGGTTTGGCCCGCCGTGCTTCGAGAAAAGGGCGGGCCTACACCCTCCCCGGCTCCCACCGGCGAGCCGCCCTCGCGAGCAGCGTCTGGTACAGCGTCGGGAACAGGCGCTGCATTCCCGAGAGCACCCGCGCGTCCGACCCGACCAGCACCCGGCGCTTGCCTCGCTTGACCCCGGCCAAGATCACCCGCGCCGCCTGCTCCGGGCTCGTGCGTGCGGTGTTGGTGAAGGTCTCGTGGCGCGCGTCGGCGCTCATGGCGTCGCCCTGGGCGGCAGCGACGCGGGCGTCGCGGGCGATGCGGGTCTTGATGCCGCCCGGGTGCACGCTGGTCACACGGACCGGGCTGCCGGCGGCTTCGAGCTCCATGGAGAGACACTCGGTGAAGCCCCGCACGGCGAACTTCGCGGCGTTGTAGGCGCCGTTGCCGGGGAAGCCCATCAGGCCGAAGACGCTCGAGACGTTGACGATGTGGCCCTCGCCCGCCCGTTCGAGGTGGGGGAGGAAGGCCTTGGTGCCGTAGACGACGCCCCAGAAGTTGATCCCCATCAGCCACTCGAGCTCTTCGATCGCGAGGTTCGGGATCGCGCCGGCCAGGGCGACACCGGCGTTGTTGAATACGAGGTGCGCGGCCCCGTGCCGGGCGACGACGTCCTCGGCCCAGGCTTCGACCGCGGCGCGATCGGCCACGTCCACCCGGGCGGCGCTCGCCCGTGCGCCGCGGGCCTCAGCCTCACGCCGGGTCGCCTCCAGGCCCGTCTCGTTCACGTCGGCGAGCGCCAGCTCGCTGCCCTCGTCCGCCAGGGCGAGCGCCAGGGCCCGCCCGATGCCCGAGGCCGCCCCAGTGACAGCCGCCACACGTCCTGTCAAGTCCCGCATGGGGCAGAGAGGTAGCAGTCGTGGGGAGTACTGGGCATCTTCTGGGTGTGCCGCAGCGCCTGCTGACGTTCTCCGCTGAGCAGATCGGGACCTTCGTCTCGGAAGCCTGGGCGGCCTATCGGGGTGCCTCCCGCTACCGGGAGGTGCCGCCGCTCGAGCCCTCTCTCGGGCTGATCGGCGAGGCGCTCCTGGATCGCGCCTTCACCCTGGCGACCAGCCTCGCCGTGGGCGTGCCGCTGCCCGAGCACGTGCGCATCATGGCCGAGGAAGCCAGCGCGATGCGGGACTTCTTCGACGAGATGGGCTGGATCGACGAGCCCACCCGCTATCACCGCGAGCCGCCTCCGGTGGACGAGTTCGAGCTCGAGCCCGCGGCGGCCTGGGGCGGGATCCGGCGCTGGCGATATCAGGAGCTCTCCTTCGAGAGCGAGTTCGAGCCCCACGTGGGCGAGCCGGGCCGCGAGGCCTGGATGGCCCACGAGAAGAACGGGCGGGTCGCCGCCTACGTGCTGGAGCACGAGGGCCCGCCGCGGCCCTGGATCGTCGGCATCCACGGCTTCGCCATGGGCACGCCCCTGATCAGCTTCTTCGGCTTCCCGCTCCGGATGCTCCACGAGAAGCTCGGGCTGAACGTGGCGCTGCCGGTGATGCCGCTCCACGCGTCACGAAGCGGCGCGGGCTTCAGCGGGCGCGAGGTGCTCGACGCCAACTACGTGCAGATGATCCATCTGTTCAGCCAGGGCGTCTGGGACACGCGCCGCGTGCTCTCCTGGATCCGCTCGCGGGGCGGGGAGCGGATCGGCCTCTACGGCATCTCGATGGGCGGCTACATCTCGAGCGTCGTGTCGGCCCTCGATGACGATCTCGACGCGGTCGTGGCGTCGATCCCCATGGTCGACTTTCCGACCTCGGCCCAGGACAACATGCCCTGGATCATGCAGCGCTACGACGACGAGATCGAGCTGGACTGGGAGGTGATCCGCGCGATCAGCCACGTCGTCTCGCCCCTCGCCTTCCAGCCACAGGTCCCGAAGAACCGGCGCTTCATCTTCGCCGGCATCGCCGACCGCGTGGTGCGCCCGGACCAGCCCCGCGCCCTGTGGCGCCACTGGGGCGAGCCGGAGATCGAGTGGTTCTCCGGCGGCCACGTGCTGGGGATCTTCGAGAGGTCCCTCGAGCCCTTCCTGGAGAAGGCGCTCCGCCAGAGCGGCCTCGTCCACAAGCAGCGCCGCTCCCGCAAGACCACCCGCCGCCGCCGCACCCGACGTTAAGTTGGGGGCCGGGTCCGGCAACTGAACATGCCGTCTCGGCATGTTCAGTTGCCGGACCCGGCCCCCAACTTAACGCTCCTCGAAGAGGGTTCTTGCGGTCAGGGGGTAGGGCTGGCAGAGGCCGTTCTCCACGGCCGGGTAGTCCTCGGGGTGGATCAGGTCGCTCCACTGGACGAAGACGCGGTAGACCTCGCAGCGGGTCGCCGGGTCGGCGAGGCGCGGATCGCCCCGGACGCGGGCCAGGAGGGTCGCGCGGTCGAGGGCTTCGGGGGACATGCGGACGCCGCCGTCGCGGGCGCTGTCGAGGATCAGGGTGTGGGGGGCGTCGGGCTCGGGGCTCCAGGGGAGCCAGGTGGGCAGGTCGCCGCCGCGGCCTCGCGCGGGGTCCCCGGTGGCGGCGAAGTGGGTCCAGTAGGAGCGCATCTGCTCCGAGAGGGCGTCGGCGGAGGGCGGATCGTCCAGGAACCAGGTGCGCGCCATCTCCGAGCGCGTGCCGCCGAACACGAAGAGGATCTCCATGGCGTGGCCGGCGCCGATCAGGCGCGGCAGGTCGAGCCAGAGGAGCCGATCCTGCTCGTCCCAGTCGAAGCGGTAGCTCCAGACGGTGGGCCCCTGGCTGCGGCGCATCGCCGCCGCGGGCTCGTCGGCGCCGAGGGCCTTCCACATGAGCCCACCGTACTCGGTGACGAGGTCGTAGCGTTCGGCGTCGTTCAGCCAGAGGGGGATGCTGGCTGCTCGCGTGACGTGGGGTGAGAGGAAGGCCATGAAGAGCTTGTGTTCGTCCCGGTTCGTCCCGAGGATCGACGGCACCCGGTTGTGGGCGCCCCGCTCGAACACGGCGAGGGAGCTCTCGTCGCGAATCACGTGGCCGTCCCGCAGGATGAAGGGCGCCACGTAGATCCCGCCGGACGCCCCGCCCGTACCGGCGTTGAAGGTCGAGAGCAGCTCCGCCGCCGTCTTCCCGCGCAGGGTCCGCCGGGCCTCCTCCGGGCTCATGGCGTCCGCGACCGTCTTGGCCGCTTCCCGATCCGCCGCGCGACCGTCCTGCTGCAGCAGCTTCAGCAGCACCTCGGCAGAGCTGCCGGGCTCCCCGGGCTCCGGATCATCCGTGCGGTTCTCGGCCTGGGCCAAGGTGAAGGTGGTGGGGAAGCCGCTCTGGGAGATCGCGCGGTGGAAGAGGCCCTGAGCCCGCGGCGAGAGCAGGAGCGACTGCACGTTCATGCCGCCGGCGGACTCGCCGAAGATCGTGACCCGTTGGGGATCGCCGCCGAAGTGCGCGATTTCGTCGCGCACCCACTCGAGCGCCCGCACCAGGTCGAGGGTGGCCCAGTTGCCGGAAGCCTCGTCCGGAGAGGCGCCGTCCTCTCGCAGTGCCGGATGCGAGAACCAGCCGAGCACGCCGAGGCGGTACTGGACCGTGACGACCACGACCTGGTCCTCGGCGGCCAGCCGCGACCCGTCGTAGACCTCGGCCGATCCCATGGAGTTGCCGCCGCCGTGGATCCACACCATCACCGGCAGGCGCTCGCCGGCGCCGGGCAGCTCCTCCGAAGCGAAGCGCGGCGCGAACACGTTCAGGAAGAGACAATCCTCGTCGCCGATCGCCTCGCCGCCGGCGTTCAGCTGGGGGCACTCGGCGCCGAATTCGAGGGCCTCGCGCACGCCCTCCCAGGCGCGGGGAGGCTGCGGCGGCCGCCAGCGCAGCTCGCCCACCGGCGGCCTCGCGAAGGGGAGGCCACGCCACGCGTGGGCGTCGCCGCTCGCGAAGCCGACCACCTCGCCGCTGCCCAGGGTGCGCTTCGAGCTCGCGTCGATCGCAGGCGGCGCGTCCCCGCCGCACCCCAGCAGGGCGAGCCCCGCCAGCCACCCGCCGAAGCGCCTCACGCCCCGACGAGTGCGATCGAGCGGCCGCGACGGCCCGCCTCGCGCACCAGCTCCTCGAAGGAGGCCGCGATCGCCCCGGTGAAGATGTCGAGGTCGGGCACCAGGTCGAAATCCGCGTTCAGGCCGAAGCAGAGCCTTCCCTCGTAGCTCAGCACGGCGATGCCGAGCCCGCCGTTCGTGCGCAGCGGCACGCTGCCGTACGCCTCGACCAGCCGCGCGCCCTTCAGGTAGAGGGGCACCTGGGGACCGGGGATGTTCGTCACCGTGAGGTGCACCGCCGCTCCGCGCAGCGAGCGCGCCGCCTGGGCCAGCATTCGCGACGAGGTCCAGCCCGCCACGCTGAAGAGGGTCTTCGCGCCGAGAGCCGGGTTCTCCGCGTTCAACATCTCGGTGCGCTCGCGCACGAGCTGGAAGCGGCGCACCGGGTCCCGCTCCCAGACCGGGAGCTCGAGGATCCACTCGCCGACGCCCTCGTTGCGCTCGCCGCTGCGTAGGCTCATGGGCAAGGCGGCGCGGAAATCGAGGATGGCCGGATTCACGTGGTGGGCCCGCAGGTAGCGGGCCACGGCGCCCGCGATGACGGTGAGCACCACGTCGTGCACCGTGCCGCCGAGCTCGCTGCGCACGCTCTTCGCCTGGTCGAAGGGAAGGCTGAGGTTGTCGAAGCGCCGGTGCGGACCGACCTCTCCGTTCAGAGGGGTCTCCGGGAGACGCTTCAGCGTGTAGCCCACCATCCTGGCCAGGGCGTCGGCGCGGTGGCGGAGATCGTCGCCGAGGTCCTCCGTCTCCTGCACCCAGGAGGTGAGCCGTCGCATCGCTCGCCGCGGCAGCCTCGCCTGGCGCAGCACTTCGTCGCGCACCAGCTCCGCCGCCGTCGGCATGGGGCGCGGGTGGTAGGGCGGCGGCGCCTCGTAGATCTCCTCGGCGTCCGGCGAGAGCAGCACCTGCAGGAGGTCCGTCCCCGCGCCGTCGACCATCGCGCTGTGGGTCTTCAGCAGGAGGGCGAAGCGTCCACCCTCCATGCCCTCCAGCACCCAGGCCTCCCAGAGCGGCCGCGAGCGGTCGAGCCGCTGGGCCTGCACCCGGGCCGTGAGCCTGTGGAGCTGCTCGTCGCCGCCGGGTCGGGCCAGGCTGGTGTGGCGCAGGTGGTAGTCGAGATTGAACTCCCGGTCGTCCACCCACACCGGATGGTTCTCCAGCGGGATCCAGCGCAGCTTGCGCCGGTACTGGGGCACGCGGTGGAGGCGGGACTCGACGGCCGAACGGATCGCGGCGAAGTCCACGCCGCCGCCCTCGGTGGCCAGGGGACCGGGCTCGAAGATCAGCATGGCGCCGGAGTGCTGGAAGCGGCGCGAGCTCTCTCGCTCCAGCAGGCTCGCGCTCTCGTGGCTCAGACGGTCGTAGGCGTAACGCGGCACTAGGCTCTCCTCGAGACCAGGCCCGTGAGGGCCAGGTCGATCATCGGCTCCACCATGTCCGGGTGCACCTCCATCCCGCGGAAGAAGAGGCGCACGGCGATCGGCCCGACGACGAGATCCGCCGCCAGGTCGGGATCGACGCCCGGCGCGAGCTCGCCGCGCTCACGGGCGCGCTCGAAGGCCCGGGCCAAGGGGAGCCGTCGGCCCTTGAGCATCGGGTCGAGCAGCTCCGAGAGATCCGGGTTGTGGGCCCGCTCGGCGGCCAGGCTCGGGTAGACCGTGGCCAGCGGCGTCGCCAGGAAGTTCTCCAGGTAGCGCCGGAGCATGGCCTTGAGATCGCCCTCCAGGCTGCCCGTGTCCACGTCCTCGAAGGCCGGCAGCTGGCCGAAGGCCTCGACCACCAGCGGCAGCTTGGAAGGCCAGCGGCGGTAGATCGTGGCCTTTCCGACACCGGCCCGGTGGGCGACCCCCTCCACCGTGAGGGCGGAGAAGCCCACCTCGGAGAGAAGGTCGAGGGTGGCCGTGAGGATGGCCTGGTGGGCCTCCTCGCTCCGGGGTCGCCCGGCGCTCGCACCCCCGTCGCCTCGGGACCGCACGCTCGCCTCCTTCCGCGGGAAGCCGTCGTCGGCCCCCGGCACACCTAATTACGATACAGTACGTCTCGATTCTGATCGAGAGGAGGCCCGATGGTCGACTACCACCCGTTCTCCCAGCAGGTCATCGATGACCCCCAGGCGATCTACCAGAAGCTCCGGGAGGAGGACCCCTGCTTCTACCTCGAGGAGTGGGACTGCTTCTTCCTCTCCCGCTTCGAGGACATCTGGGAAGCCTCGATGGACGGCGAGAACTACTCCACCGAGGAGGGTGTCGCAGGACGTGATATTCGAGGGCTAAGAGGACACGTAGATTTGCGCACCTCCTGTTGAGCCGCTGCGCGGCACGTTCCCCGTGAGGGAGGGGGGCGTGGGGCAGCGGCGACTGAGGCAGGAGGAAGTGATGACGATCGAAGTGCTGCACGAGCGGGGGTGCTCGAACCGGGAGATCGCCCGCCAGCTGGGGATCCGGGAGAGCGCGGTGCGCTACCGGCTGAAGCGGCTGGCGGAGGGGGCGCGAGACGGCCGGAGCGGGAAGCCCTTCCTGGCCGAGGCGGTCCACGAGGTGATCGCGGAGTGGCTGGAGGCGAGCTCGGGAGGCCGTGGCGTGAACCTGCAGGAGCTTCACGAGTTCCTGGTGGAGGAGCACGGGTACACGGGGAGCTCCAAGAGCGTGCAGCGGTACGTGCGGGCCCGGTTCCCGAGACCGAAGGTGCGGAGCCGGCGTCGGGTGGAGACACCGCCCGGGGCGCAGGGTCAGGTGGACTGGGGCGAGTTTCCGGGCGTGCGGATCGGGGGCCAGGAGGTGGACCTGCATGCCTTCCACCTGGTGCTCTCGCACTCGCGGCGAGAAGCGGTGGTGTGGTCGGAGCGGGCGGACACGCTGGCGTGGCTGGACGTGCACAACCGGGCCTTCGAGCGGCTGGGCGGGGTGCCGGCGGTGCTGCGGGTCGACAACGTGAAGACAGCGGTGGCGAAGGGGGCGGGGCCATGGGGGACGGTGAACCCGGCTTACGCGAGCTATGCCGGGGCCCTTCGCTTCCACGTGGACGCCACCCGTCCCCGCCAGCCGCAGGAGAAGGGGAAGGTGGAGCGTCGGATCCTGGGGCACCGGCGGGGCTTCGATCCGCGTCGGCGGGAGCACGAGAGCCTGGAGTCGCTGCAAGCGTGGACGGACGGCCAGGTGGCGCGCTCGAGCCACCGGCGGCAGTGCCCGGCGACGGGCACGACGGTCTTCCAGGCGTGGGAGGCGGAGAAGCCCCATCTCGGGGCCCTGCCCGAGCGGCTTCCCGAGCCCTTCGACCTGGCCGTGATGCGACGTGTCGGGCGCGACGCCACGGTGCGCTTCGAGGGGCGTACCTACAGCGTCCCCTTCCGCTTCGTCGAGCAGAGCGTCGAGGTGCGCGGCTGCGCCCGGCAGGTGCAGGTCTGGGCCGAGGGCTCGGTGGTGGCCGCGCACCCGCGCCACACGCGAAGCCGCCTGCTGCTGGACCCGAGCCACTACGAGGGGCCGAGCACGGAGGGGGTGGAGGCGCCCGTACCGCTCGGGCGCATGGGTCGACGCCTCCAGGAGCTGTGGGCGATGGAGCCGGAGCAGCGGCCGATCGACCTCTATGCCGATCTGGCGGAGGTGGCGCGATGACGGCGGGAAACCCGGTGCCCAAGAAGGGCGGCAAGGTGGATCTCGACCCGACCCGCGAGCGGCTCGTGCGCCTCGGCCTCCATCACGCGGCCGAGCACATCGGCGAGGAGCTGGCCCGAGCGACCAAGGACGACCTCGTGCCCCACCGCTTCCTCGACCTGCTGCTCGAGGCCGAGCTGCAGCACCGCGAGGAGCGGAGGATGAAGACCTCGCTCCGTCTCTCGGGCCTTCCCACGGGGCAGACCCTCGGCAACTTCGACTTCGCCTTCCAGCCGAGTGTGGAGCGGAGCCGGATCGAGACGCTGGGCACCTGCGCGTGGATCCGGGCCAAGGAGAGTCTGCTGATCCAGGGTCCGCCGGGAGTGGGCAAGACCCACCTGGCGGTGGCCCTGGGGGTGCGGGCCGTGGAGAACGGCTTCTCCGTGGCCTTCCATCGCCTCGAGGACCTGCTGGCGGCCCTCAAGCGCGACGCCGAGATCAGCCCGCAACGGCTGCGGCGGCGCAAGCACATGAACGTGGCGCTCCTCGTCATCGACGAGGTCGGCTTCGAGCCCATGACGCGCCAGGAGGCGAGCCTCTTCTTCCGGCTCGTCTCCTACCGCTATGGGAGGGGCTCGATCCTGATCACCACGAACAAGGGCATCGCCGACTGGCCCGAGGTGCTGGCGGGCGACGAGGTGCTGGCCACCGCCATCCTCGATCGCCTCCTCCACCACAGCCAGGTGCTCAACATCTCGGGGCGGAGCTACCGGCTCCGCGAGCTCGAGCAGGCCGCGGGGCAAAGCGCCCAGCGTTGAGGCCCCAGAGGGCGGCCTGACGGCCGTGCTCTCCTTCGGAGAGCGGAAGAGAAGAAGGAAGAACCGAACATCAACCCAGGGGGGTGCGCAAAACTAGCCGTCCTCTTAGCGCGCAAGAGATGACGTCCCTCGACAATCTCATCGATCGCCGCACCGAGGAGACCTCTCGTGAATCTGACTGAACTCGATCCCGCACTGCGCAAGCTCCGGCTCTCGGGCATGGCCGAGCATCTGGAGATGCGGCTCCTCGAAGCCCAGAAGGGCGAGTGGGCGGCCATCGACCTGCTCTCGGCGCTCGTCCAGGACGAGCTCGAGCGCCGGCAGGACCGACTGCTGGCCCGGCGCATCAAGCAGGCCCGCTTCCGCGACGCCAACCGGACCCTCAACGGCTTCGACTTCCGCTTCAATACGAAGATCGATCGCGCCCTGGTCTTCGAGCTCGCCACGGGCCGCTTCCTCGAGCAAGCCGAGGACGCTGTCTTCCTCGGCCCGCCGGGCACGGGCAAGAGCCATCTCGCCCAGGCGATCGGCCTCGCCGTCATCCACCAGGGCCATCGCGTCGCCTACCGCGAGGTCCACGTCCTCCTCGAGGAACTCGCTGATGCGACCCTCGACGGCACCCGCAAGGAGTACCTGGCCGAGATGGCGAGCGTGCCGCTGCTCATCCTTGACGACCTCGGCATGCGCAAGCTCCCCACCACGGCCGCCGAGGACCTGCTCGAGCTCATCATGCGCCGCTACGAGCGCACCAGCACCCTCGTCACCTCGAACCGACCCGTCGACGACTGGGGCCGGCTCCTCGGCGACACGGCAGCCGTCACCGCCATGCTCGACCGCCTCCTCCACCACGGCCACCTGCTCAAGTGCGGACCCCGCAGCTGGCGCACCAAGAAGACCACGGCCTTGCCGAAGGAGGCTCCGGCGCGGTAGAACCCCTCTGTCCTGGGCGCGGCCCTTTGGCCGCCTTTGAGACGTCCACCTTTGGCCGGTTTTCAGACGTCCACCGAGGCCTTCTCCTCCGGATCGTTGGCATCGGCATCCGTGTGCTGTTGAAGCGAGGGAAACGTCATTCGCTCGAATCGATCGAGCTCGTACCACAACTGCTTGATGCTGAAGGGAACAGGAGAGTCCGCTGTGAGCGTTTCGGGTGGAGGCGGGATCGCGAGTTCCGCGGACGCGTTCAGCTTCATGTCGAGGATCCTCTCCCTGATTGCCGCCTCATGATTGGGCTGGAGCCCACCCAGAGTAAGTTCTTGCAGCTCAGCGAATGGAAGTGCCCAGAAGGGGATCCAGAGCGGCCTCTCGTTGGCACCCTCCTTTGGCCGGATGCGAAACACCCGTGCGCGATCGCCAAGCGCGGCTGCGTACTCGCCGTGCGGATCGATGACGATCGAGCGAGCATTGGGCAGGCTTCCGTCGGAAAGCGCCTCAAGAAGCACGGTCACTAGGTTTGACTTCCCAGCACCTGTCGAGCCCACGACTGCGCTGTGCCGGCTTACCAGTCCTCCCACGCTGATATCCGCTGAGATACCCGAAGCAGAAGCGATGGTGCCGATGGGAACGGTCCCCTTTTTCTTACTGGTCCAGCCGTATATGGTCCGAAGGTCTTCAATCGTGACCAGGTGTACCTCGTCACCAACGGTGGGATACTGTCCGACTCCCCTCTCGAACTCTCCACCGAGGCCCTCCCCGAAAAGGACAATCGTCATCCACCGATAGCCTGAGAGCTTAACCTGGGTGTCCGCCTCGAGCGCGACGACGACTGGCTCGGAGCCGGCCGGCGGCGCGGCATCTGCCCCGATCTGTGTGCACACACCGTAGAGGTTGGTGTACCCGAGAGGGATGCGGAGAAATCCGCCGATCTGTCCCACCCGATGAGACTCACCGCCGACCAACACCAAGGTGGACGGCATATCCTCTCGCATGCGTACGCGAACGATGGCGCCAGAGACCGATGCGACTTGACCTACGTAGGTGGGGTCCGCGAGAGCCATCGTCATCTAACCCGCTGTCATCGATCCGAGAAGCGCACAGAAGCAGGCGAAATCACCGATCTTCATTCGGCCCGCTCCAGATCCTTCTCCGGCTCCTTCACCCGCTCCTGCAGTCTCGAAGACCAGCCTCAATAGGGAGGGACTTTCAACGGCGGCCCACGCGGCGCGCTGGCCACCGATGATTCCGCTTTCCGGGCCGAGAACGATCATGTTAGAACGCTGCAACGCACGTCGCGCGAGGTCGGCTTCCTGATCCGGCTCGTTGAATTGTAGGGCGTACACATGGGTTCGGGGTCTGTTCTCAAGAGCCCCGAAGATCAGATTGTTGATGTGTTCGTCGCTAAAGCTGAATCCTGCGACGACGAGCAGCGCATCATCTTGGTCGAGGAAGCGGCTAAGGCGGTCGGTAAACGCGACATAGGGTTGCTGACGCGATTCGTCGTACTTCTGGAACGACGGCAGGATCATCTCTCCGGCCGGATCCGGTTCGCCCCGCGTGATCCGCTCTCGTCCGTTGACCAACGTGCGACGCCATGTGACGGAGCCGTGCATCTTCCACAGGCGCGTCCAGTTTGCACCTGGCGCGGTCTCCGACCGACGCAGACTGTCCGGGTGGAAGAACGGTCGATATCCACCCACGAAGCCATCGAACGTCGGCACCCGCTCGCTCTCAAGGGCGTGTTCAATCAGCACGTCGTAGTTCACAGTGAAGATCTCTACGGGTTGCTGACGCGCCGTCTTCACGAGCCATCGCGCAAGCTGCCGATGCGGGAGATTGTCGCCGATTGCGGCCAGATTGGGGTTGACGGACTCCGCGATCGTCCTTCGGATCGACTTCTCGAGCTCGTCGAGTTCTCCTCTTCCGAGGCCGCACAACGTATCTGCGTCACTGACGGCGGAAAGCATCATGCGGACGCGGGAGAGGATGCTCTCCACGTTTGGATTGACTGCCGTTTCCTTGCATTCATTTTCGATCAGGTCCCAAGCAGGTGCGAACTTGTCGCCGAGTTCTCCTGCCGCCGTCTTGCAGAGCGCGGTCAATTCTGGCACGGCCGGAATGAGAGGTTTCTTGCTGCCGTCGCCGCTCTCAACTGTGACAGCACAGGAGGTTCCCGCACCAAACAGAAAGGCGATCGGCTTGTCGTGGCGCGCGAGATGGTCCTTCAGATCGGAGAGGATCTTCTGGGTGTCGTGTGACGGCGGCGCGTCGCTCATCCGCTTGCTCCCTGTCATTTCTCACGGGCATGACTCACCTTTTCTCACGGGCATGACCCAGGCCTGACCGCGGTTTTCTCACGAGCATGACCCACCCCAGATGGGGGGGGCTCAGGAGGAGGCCGGTCCCGTGGCCGACCCAGGCCATTCTGCGGCGCCAGAGGAGGCGCAGGCAGATGGCGTATCGCGAGGTCGGCATGTGGGAGATTCTGGAGGTGCTCCGCCGGGCGCACCGAGGCGAGAGCCAGGTGGCGATGGCGCGGGCCACGGGGCACACGCGCAAGACGATCCGGCGCTACGTGCAAGTCGCCGGGGAGCTGGGCTGGGTCGCCAGGGGGCCGAGGGAGCCGGATGAGGCCCTGGCCCAAGGGGTGGCGGCTCGGGTGCGGCCTGTGCCCACGCAGCGCGACGCGGGAGAGAGCGAGGCGCAGCTGGCGCCGCATGCCGACCGGATCCGAGCGTGGCTCCAGCCCGAGGCGGGTGGCCGAGGACTGCGGCTGACGAAGGTCTACGACCTGCTCGGGCGCGAGGGCGTGCGCGTCCCCTACAGCTCGCTCCACCGCTTCGCGGTCCGCCACTGCGGGTTCCAAGACCGGCGCCGGGTGACGGTGCGCATGGCGGCGGTGGCCCCCGGCGAGCTCGCCGAGGTCGACTTCGGCCGCCTCGGCATGGTCTGGGATCCGGAGACCGGGCGCCGCCGCACCGTTCATGCCCTGATCGTCACCCTCGTCCATAGCCGCCACCAGTACGTCCACGTGACCTACGGCCAGAAGCTCCCCGATCTGCTCGAGGGGCTCGAGGACGCCTGGGCGTTCTTCGGCGGGGTCCCGGTGCGCGTGGTGCTGGACAATCTGAAGGCGGCCGTCACGAAGGCCGACCGCTACGAGCCGATCTTCCAGCGCACCTTCGCCGAGTACGCCCACTACCGCGGCTTCGTCATCGATGCCGCCGTGCCTCGGCATCCCAAGGGCAAGCCCCACGTCGAGCGCCAGGTGCAGTACGTGCGCGAGCGCTTCTTCCGTGGCGAGCAGTGGCTGGGACGCGACCACGTGCAGCGCGAGGCCGCGCGCTGGTGCCTGGAGGTCGCCGGCCAGCGCACTCACGGGACGACGCGCAAGAGGCCCCTGGCCGTCTTCGAGAACACGGAGAAGCCGGCTCTGCAGCCCCTCGTGCGCCCGCGCTTCGATCCGCCCACCTGGGCCGAGGCGAAGGTCCACCCCGACCACCACGTCCAGTTCCAAAAGGCCTTCTACACCGTGCCCACCCGCCACGTGGGCAAGCGCGTCTGGGTTCGCGGCGACTCGAAGCTCATCCGCATGTACGTCGACGGCGAGTGCATCAAGACCCACGAGCGCGTGGACCCTGGCTGCCGCTCCACCGACTACCACGACTATCCGCCCGAGCGTGCCCCCTACGCCATGCGGGACCCGGAAGCGGCGATCCGCCAGGCGCGCGACCAGGGGCCTCACATTGGGCGCTTCGCCGAGAAGCTCCTGGCCGGCCCCTTCCCCTGGTCCAAGCTCCGCCAGGCCCAGAAGCTGCTTCGCCTCGGCCACAAGTACGGCCTGCCGCGCGTCGACGCCGGCTGCCGCAGGGCCCTCGCCTTCGACCTCATCAACACGAAGCGCCTCGAACGCATCGTGGCCGAAGGCATCCAGCCGCTCGGCGACCCCAGCACCCCCGGACAGCTCCTGCTCCTGCCGCCCCGTTTCCTGCGCCCGCAAGGGCACTTCACCCACCCCAACGACAACCCCGACAAGGAGACCACCCCCCATGACGACCGAGATCAACCCGTCCCTCAAGACCCTGCTCAAACGCCTGAAGCTCTCGGGCATGCTGGCCACGCTCCCCGATCGCGTGGCCTACACCCGGAAGACGAAGCTCCCTGAGCTCGACCTCCTGGAGCTCGTCCTTCAGGACGAAGTCGATCGCCGCGACCACAAGAACCTCGAGACGCGCCTTTCCCGCGCCGGCTTCGAGGAAGAGCAGACCCTCGAGGCCTTCGACTGGGATGCCCCCGTCACCTTCGATCGCGATCGCGTGAAGGACCTCTTCTCCCTCGGCTTCCTCGAGCGCCACGAGGACGTCATCCTGCTCGGCCCCGTGGGCGTGGGCAAGACCTTCCTGGCCTCCGCCCTGGGACACGCCGCCTGCCGGGCCGGGCACCACGTCCTCTTCCTCCGCGTCGACCGCATGTTCCACTGGCTCCACCAGTCGCGAGCCGACCTCTCGACCGAGAAGGTCTTCCGACGCCTCCTCGCCCCGGACCTCCTCGTCCTCGACGACTTCGGCCTCCGGCGCCTCTCCGCCGAGCAGTCGAGCGATCTCTACGAGGTCGTCCTCGAACGCCACCGCCGCGCTTCGACGATCGTCACCAGCAACCGCGCCATCGAGGAATGGATCCCCCTCTTCGACGACCCCATCCTGGCCCAGAGCGCCCTCGACCGCCTCGCCCACAACGCCTACCAGCTCGTCATCGAGGGCGAGAGCTACCGCAAGCAACAGCGCCCCGGCGAAATGCCGACCCACACCCCCGCCAATCCCCAGCGCCGAAGCCGCCGCCGAACCCGCGTCCGCTGACGCCAAACAAGGAGCGTGCTACCTCATCCACCGGCCCGGGACCCATGGGTCAACCCCGTGAGAATACCTGGGTCATGCCCGCGGGAATCGACACTCCCTCCTCAGCCGTAGGTTCCGGCGCGCGGCCGGATCCCTCGTGCCCTACCGTCCCTGCCCGGACTTGTTCTTCGTGGCATCTACCAGTCTGTAGGTCATTCCCTTCCTCGGGGTCGGGGGAAGACGCTCGCCCTTTACCGAGGTGACCTCCTTGCCCTGCCCTCCCCGGGGCCCGGTCTGCTGATACTGACCGGATCTCGGCACCTTGGCGCCTGGTCTGAGCTTTCTGAACTTGCCCATCTTTGAACCTCCAGATGCGTCCGGGCTAGCACCTGCGGCCCGGCCCACTCAACAAAACGCATCATCTTGACGATTTCTATGAGAATGATACTTTAGGCGGACGGGCTCGCAAGGGCCCCAGGGAGGAGAGATGGCCGGCGAGTCCATCGCTGCAAACGTCGCCCGGCTACGGCTGGATCGGCGGCTAACCCAGGAGGAACTCAGCCGAAAGGCCGGGCTCTCGCGGGTCGCGCTCGGGAAGATCGAGCGGGGAGCGGTCGTACCGCGGGCCCAGACTCTGGCCGACCTGGCCAAGGCGCTCGGGGTCTCGGTCGGTGAGCTTGTGACCCCGGTCCGGCCCCTTGAGACCGTGCGGTTCCGGGCCCATGCGCGGGTGCATTCCCGGGAGCAGATCCTCGCCGAGGTCGGGAAGTGGCTGGATGCGTATGCAGCGCTCGAGACCGAGCTCGGGGACGCCCGGCCATTCCGCTTCGCGGCCGACGCGGGCCGCACCGTGCGCGGCACTCCGGTCAACGCCGCCGCGGCGGCCCGCGTAGCCATTGGGATCGGGCCCGAGGAACCCGTGCGCGACATCTGCGGGCTCCTGGAGGAGAACGGGGTCAAGCTCCTGCTGCTGGACAAGAAGAGCGAATCGTTCTTCGGTCTCAGCGTCGGAGCGGGGGACGGTGGGCCTGCCGTCGTCGTGAATACCTGGGACCGGATCTCCGTCGAGCGCTGGATCTTCACCGCGGCGCACGAGCTCGGGCACCTTCTGCTCCACCCTGCGGAGTACCAGCGCGACGCCACGGAGCTGCCGCTGCCAGCGGAGCGGGAGGCCGACACCTTCGCGAGCCACTTCCTGATGCCCGAGGCCGCATTCGCGAAGGAGTGGGAAGAGACCCGGGGCCACCCGCTCCTCGTCCGCGTTCTCAAGGTCAAGCGCATCTTCAGGGTGAGCTACAAGACCGTGCTCTATCGCCTAGTCGAGTCCGGACGCGAGGCCAAGGGCGTCTGGCCCGCGTTCCAGGGCCAACATCGAGGCCACTTCGGCAAGACCCTTCGGAAGGCCGAAGAGCCCAAGGCGCTGGAGAAGAGCGAGTTCGCATGGAACTGGAGCCGCGCCGGCGAGCCGGAGGGACTCTCACAGCACGATTTCGTCGAGGATCGCCTCTCGCGACTCGTGCGGCAGGCGCTCGAGCAAGAGCACATCTCTCTCGGGCGCGCCGCCGAAATCCTGGGTATCACCCGCGAAGATATGAGGAAGCAGGCGCGTGAGTGGGCGGGGTAGATACCGATGGCGCGAACGGTCCTTCTCGCCGACGCGGACGTGCTCATCGACTACCGCGAATCGGAGATCGGAATCCTCGAGCTCGTGGTGGAGCATCTCGGGCGAGTCGTCGTGCTGGCGCCCGTGCTCGGCGAGGTTCGCGGCGTGACGAAGACCCAATGCGCGAGTCTCGGCCTTGAGGTTGTCGATGTGGAGACGGAGCAGATGCTGCGGGCCGCCGAGGTCGAGTCGAGTGTCTCCTTCAATGACCGCCTGTGCCTCGTCGCATGCCGGGACGAAGGGTGGACCTGCGTGACGAACGACGGCGCGCTCCGGCGCCTCTGCAAACGGCATGGCGTCCAGACTAGGTTCGGCCTCGGCTTGATGGTGGATCTCGTTGCGGGGGGCGCCCTCACGAAGCGGCGTGCCGTGACGGTGGCGCGACAGATCCAGGCTGCGAATCCGCTGCACGTCAACGAGCACGTCTTGAGCCGTTTTCTCGCTGCTCTCCAAGACCTGTAGGGCCAGAGGAGGAGGAGTTTCATGCGTCTCCAAGACGAACAACTTCTCTTGTCCGCCTCCGATCTGTCGGCCCACTTGGGCTGCCAGCACCGCACGCAACTCGACCGCCGCGCCGCAATCGGCGAGCTCGAAGCGCCGCCGCCGGATCCGATGTTGGCCGTCCTCCAGGTGCGCGGCCTTGCGCATGAGAAGGCGTACGTCGAGCATCTGGAGCGGATCAGATCGATCCGTCGAGTCGCTCTGGCGGATTCGGCGCTCGATTTTGATGGGATGGCGGCGACTCGGGAGGCGATGGCGTCCGGCGCCGATGTCATCACCCAGGCTCCGCTCGTAGAGGGCCGCTTCCGGGGCGTCGCCGACGTCCTACTGCGCATCGACCGGACCTCGCCGGTCCTGGGGAAGTGGTCCTACGTCGTGGTGGATACCAAGCTCGCCACGGAGACGCGCGCGGGAACAGTGCTGCAGCTCTGCCTCTACACCCGCATTGTCGGCGAGATCCAAGGCCTTCTTCCGGAGGAGTTCTGGGTGGTGTCGCCGGGCGGTCTGGAGAGCCCCGAGAGGTTCCGAACGACCGACTACCTGGCCTTCGCGCGACGCATCGAGCAGCAGGTCAGGGAGGCCGTCGATGGCGCCCTGCCTGAAGAGCCTACGGCCCCGGAACCCGTCAACGAGTGCGACATCTGCCACTGGTGGAGTCGCTGCGACAAGCGGCGCCGCGAGGCCGACCACCTCTCCTTCGTAGCCGGGATCAGCCGCCTGCAGCGGCGTGAGCTGGAGCGGGTGGGAATCAGCACGCTCACCGCACTCGCGAGCGCAGCGTTCCCATTCGAGCCGGCGCCCCAGCGGGGATCCGGGGAGAGCTACGAGCGAGTTCACCACCAGGCCCGCGTGCAGCGGGACTCGATCGGGAAGGCACCCGTCGTGGAGTTCCTGCCCGAGGCTGGGGAGTCCGGGGCAGAGGCGCGTCGGCTCGGGCTGGCGCGCCTGCCGGAGCCTTCGCCGGGAGACGTCTTCCTCGACCTGGAGGGTGATCCTTTTGTCGAGGGCGGCGGGAGGGAGTACCTCTTCGGCTGGGTAACGATCGGAGACGATGGAGAGCCCGTCTACACCGCGCGTTGGGCGCTCGATGCCGCGGCGGAGAAGACCGCCTTCGAGACCCTGATCGACACTCTCCTGGCCCGGTGGGAACAGCATCCGGACTTCGCGGTCTACCATTTCGGCGTCTACGAGCCAGCCGCGTTGAAGCGCTTGATGGGTCGCCACGCGACTCGCGAGGAGGAGCTGGACCGGCTTCTCCGCGGAGAGCGCTTCGTGGACCTACACGCCGTGGTGCGCGAGTCGCTGCGGATCGGCGTCGAGACCTACGGCCTCAAGCAGCTCGAGGCGGTGCACGGCTTCGAGCGCGACCTCGAGCTTCGGGAAGCCACACTGCACAAGCACCGGTTCGAGCGCGCACTGGAACTCGAGACCCCCGACGACGCGCCCGAAGGTTCCGCAGAGGGTGTAGAGCGCTACAACCGCGACGATTGCGTCTCGACGTGGCGGCTTCGCGACTGGCTGGAGGAGAGGCGAACCGAGCGGATCGAGGTCAGCGCTGAGCTGCCGCGCCCCGTGCTAGGCGAAGGCATCCCTTCGGAGGAACAGGAAGAACGCTCCGCCGAGATCCAGGCGCTCATGAACGCCCTGCTCGAAGGCGTGCCGGACGCGCGCGACGCCCGGAGCCCTGAAGAGCAGGCTCGCTGGACACTGGCGCACCTTCTGGAGTGGCACCGCCGCGAGGGAAAGGCTGGCTGGTGGGAGTTCTTCCGGCTCGCGGACCTACGACCATCGGACCTGCGCGACGAGAAGAACGGGCTCGTGGGCCTCGAGTTCGTAAGCCGCACGCAGGAGGGAAGGAAGCTCCCCGTCGATCGGTATCAGTTCCCCCCGCAGGATCACGATGTTCGCCCGCGCCGCGACCTCTACGCCGCGAAGGACGTGAAGCTCGGGACCGTGGAGGACATCGACCTCGCCGCCCGCACTGTCGATGTGAAGAAGCGGCGGGATTCGGTCGATGTGCACCCCGAAGTCGTCTTCGCGCACGAGAACGTGCCGGCGAAGCCGATCCCCGCCGCACTGCAGCGACTCGCCCAGGAGGTGGTCGAGAACGGCGTCGAAGGGCCGGGGCGGTTCCGTGCCGCTCGCGACCTGCTTCTGGGACGTCCTCCACGTCTGCGCTCCGGATCCACGGGCGAACTCGCTCACGAGGGCGAGACGACCCGCGAGTCCGCGGTCCGGCTCGCGCTCGACCTGGCAGAGAGCGTCCTTCCCATCCAAGGGCCACCGGGGACGGGAAAGACCTACACGGGGGCTCGTGTCGTGTGCGAACTCGTGCGCAAGGGACAAAAGGTCGGGATCACGGGCCCAAGCCATAAGGTGATCCGGAACCTGCTCGACGAGCTGGTCAAGGCGGCCGCCGAAGACCACCTGAACCTCAGCATCCTCCAGCGCGTCCGCCAGGGCACCGTCACCAAGGGCAGGCCGATCCAGGAGAGCGATAAGTCCGACTGCTTGTCCACCGCTCTGGCAGCCGGAGAGGTAGACGTCGCGGCAGGCACGGTCTGGGCGTGGGCAAGGGAGGACACCGAAGCCTTGGTGGACACCCTGATCATCGACGAAGCGGGCCAGCTTTCGTTGGCGAACGCGATCGCGGCGTCCACCGGCGCGCGCAACGTGATCCTCCTAGGCGATCCCCAGCAGCTGGAGCAGCCCATCCAGGGTAGCCATCCGGAAGGCTGCGACACCTCCGCCTTGGAGCACCTGCTCGGCGAGCACGACACCGTGCCGCCCGACCGAGGCCTCTTCCTGGACACGACCTGGCGGCTCCACCCGTCGATCCGTGCCTTCACGAGCGAGCTCTTCTACGAGGACCGGCTCCTCCACCACGCTCAGTGCGAGGGACAGGCTCTGATCGGGCCCACCCCGTTTTCCGGTGCGAATCTCTGGCTCGAACCGGTCGAGCACACCGGGAACACCAGCTCCTCACCAGAGGAGGTCGAACACATCGCCCAGCTCGTAGAGGCGCTTGTGAGGCCGGGGATCGAATGGGTCGACTTCCATGGCGTTCAGCGGCCCCTCACCCACGAGGATCTCCGCATCGTCTCGCCGTACAACGCCCAGGTCGCTGCTCTGAAGAGCGCTATTCCGGCGGCAGCGGAGAACATCGGAACCGTGGATCGCTTCCAGGGCCAGGAGGCCCCGGTGGTGATCTACTCCATGACGACGAGCTCCACTGAGGAAGCCCCTCGCGGCCTGGAGTTCCTGTTCAGCCTGAACCGCCTGAACGTCGCTACCTCTCGCGCCCGCTGCACCTGCATCCTGGTTGCGAGCCCCTCCCTCCTCGACGCCGAGTGCAGGACGCCGCGACAGATGAAGCTGGTGAATGCGCTTTGCCGGTATCGGGAACTGGCCCGGACCGTGTAGCTGCCCTTCCCCCCAATCCCCGGGACCCGTCCGACCCAGCGATTCCCTTGCTCCTACCCCTCAGAGCGTGGACCCACGCGTCGATGGTCGCGCATTGCCGAAGCCCCAGACGGCGAGTCAAAGGGATAGAGCGGGGCGGTTGTGCTTGCGAAGGATCTCAGGCAGGTCGGAGGCCCGGAAGGAGACGTCCCAGGCCCAGCGGCCGAAACCGCCGTGCTCGTTGACGGCCTCGGCCCACTCGGCCAGGTAGCTGCGCTTGGTGCGCTCCTTCGGGGCGTCCTGGCCCTTCACCTCGAGCACGAGCTTGGTGCCGTGGGTGAGCTGGATCAGGAAATCGGGCCGGTACTTGTGGACGCCACCCTGCCAGACGTAGACGACCTCGAAGCCGAGGTGGTCGTTCTTGACCCAGGTGGCGACGTTGTCGTCGTGATCCAGGGTGAAGGCCTCGGCCGCCTCCCAGGTGCTGTCGTAGACGCAGAAGTTGATGTGGGAGCGCTTGGTGTGCTCGCAGGGCTTGGCGGTGTACCAGGCGGGCATGTCCCCCGTGCTCCGCAAGGGGCGCTCGCGGTCCAGCACCAGGCGCCGTTCGACGGCGTTCTCCGGGCGGATCCGGTCGAAGAGGTGCTGGACGATGCGGTTCATGTTGAGGGCCAGGAGCACCCGGCGCCGGAGAGGATCCTGGTCAAAGATGGGCGGCTCGATTTGGACGCGCCGAGCCTCCAAGAAGCGCTGGACGATGCCGACGAGCTGGCCCAGCAGAGCCTCGCGGCCCCCCTGCCATCCAGGCTCGATCCGGTCGTACTCCTCTGCGGCGATCCGGAAGGCCAGGGTCTGGAGGCGATAGCGGCGGCCCAGGTCTTCGAGGTCAATCTTGGAGATCTTCGAGACGTCGGGCTTGCCCTCGACGGTGGGGGCCATCTCCACGAGCGTCGGGGTCTCGTAGGCGTCGAGCTTCAGTAGCGGGACGTCCTTCGGGTCGAGGACGAGTTTCTGGCCGTAGACCTGGTCGATGCGCACCACGTTCGGCCAGGAGATCTCGAACTCCTTCTTCTCCGGATCGGGCTCGACGCGAACCTTCGGCTTCTCGGGCGGCGGGGGCGTGGCATCCCCTCCCTCGTGGGGGAGGAAGGTGAAGGGCACCCCGAAGATGTTCACGTACTCGGGCCGGAAGAGGCCGTCGTCGCCCTGCTCGTAGGACGTGCGCCGCAGGCCTCGGCCGACCACCTGCTCGCAGAGCAGCTGGCTCGTGAAGGCGCGGAGGCCCAGGATGTGGGTCACGGTCTTGGCGTCCCAACCCTCGGAGAGCATCCCCACGGAGATCACCTTGCGGACCTGGGCGCCGAGCTTGCCGGGCTGGCCCACGGTGTCCACCGTCCCGCGCAGCAGCTCGGCGAGCTCGTCCTTGGTGAGCTTCTTCTTCGGCCCCTCGTCACCTTCCTCACTGGCCGGCGGGTCGTCTGCCGAGACCGGCTCCTCTTGCGCCTCGGCCTTCTCCAGCACCTTCGAGTCGATGTGGAGCGTGGTGTCGGGGTTGCAGAGCCCGGGGATGTCGATGCGTCCCCGGTCGAAGGCGTACTTGATCCGGGCGGCCGTCTCGGTCCGGTTGGCCACCGTGATCATCACCGGCGGGGTCGGAGCGCCGTCCGCCTCCCAGCGTTCGAAGGTCTCCTCCCAGTCGCGGCCGAGCAGGTAGTAGGCCGTGGTCACAAGGTCCGGGAGGTTCTCGTGGGGCTCGGCCTTGCGATTCAGGTCGTCGGCCACGTGCGGGTAGATGTGGAAAAGCTTCGGGCGGTAGGTCTGGGCGTCGAGTTCGCCCCATGAGCGCACGACCACGCGCGGCGTCTTCACCAGCCCGGACTCGATCGCGTCCGACAGACCGAAGTCGCTCACGATCCACGAGAAGAGCGACTCCTCGGCGGCGCGCTTGCCGGTCGGGGTGAAGGGTGTGGCCGAGAAGTCGTAGCAGCCAAGGATCCCCCGGGCACGGTGGATGCGGTCCAAGCCGCCGACCCACTTGGTGGCCTCCTCGCGCTCAGCCTTGGTGGCCTTCACCGCCTCCCCGGCCGGAAGGCGCCAGGCGTGGTGGGCCTCGTCGTTCAAGACGAGCAGGTTGTGCGCGCCCGCCAGGTCGCCCAGCACCGCGCGTACGTAGGCCTCGTCGCTCTTCGGCCCCCGCTTGTCCACGCTGCGCTTCTTGGAGATCTGCTCGGCGCTCTGCCAGTCGAGCTTGTGCCAGTTGATGACCCGCACCTTGCCCTGGCGGAGCTTCTCCCTGAGGGCGGGCGGCACCACGTCGAATCGGTCGTAGTAGTTGTCGGGGTCCTCGGGTTTCAAGACCTCCAGGCGGTTGCGGACGGTGAGCCCCGGCGCGACTACGAGGACGCTCCTGGCGAAGCGGCGATCCTGGGGGTTCGCCACCTTATTGAGCACGTGCCAAGCCACCACCATGGCCATGACGATGGTCTTGCCGCTGCCGGTCGCCATCTTGGCGCACAGGCGCGAGAAGCCGCCGCCGTCGCCGTCGATCTCGATGCCCTGCCGGTCCGCCGCGGGGGCCTCGGTGAGCCAGATCAGGGTCTCCACCGCCTCCAGCTGACAAAAGAAGAAGCGGCGGCTCTCGAAGGTCTCCGGATCCTGCCAGTGTTCAAGGAGGCGCTTCGTGATGCCCGAGACGCCGGGATACCCAGCCGCCCGCCAAGCCGCTACGCGGGGGCGGATCTGGTTCACGAGCGGCAGCTCGATGAAGGTTCCCGGGTCCTGGAAGGAGTCGAGGCCCGGCGTGGCCACCACGTAGCCCGCCGGTCGCCGGCCCGCGACGCGCTGGAACTTCTTCGCCTCGTGGACGTAGCCCCAGTGCTCCTTGGGCTCGTCGAAGGGCGTGTTGATGATAAGGTGGTCGATGCCTTCGGCCACGGTGCCCTCAGTCCAGCGGGATCACGCGGAGGGACTCGATCCCTCGGTCGTCCACGATCTTGACCGCGATGCGTCCGTGGGCGCCCTTGGCGAAGGGCAGCGACACGGTGCCCCGGTACGCCTCAATGGCCTCCTCGTCGATCTCCGCCTTCAGACTTCGGGCTATCCGCGCCCAGCCGTCCTTGGGCCCCGCCATGGGAAAGAACATCTGGCGCGGGTAGAGGCTGCGGCCGTCGTAGTCGGTATCGAGCATCCAGAGCGCGATCTTGGCCACGTCGCCGCTGTCGAGCTTGCCAGTCCGCGTGTCGTAGTAGTCGAAGCCGTGGATCTCCACCTCGAGTAGGCCCTTGTGCTCATACTCAGCCGCGTTCCGCACCTCGACGTCCGGCTGGCCGACCAGCCAGAAGGACTCGTTGCTGGCGCGCTTCTTCTTCAGGTCCTCCGTGAGAAGATCCGGGTTCATCTGCGCCTTGAGGAGCGTCATCCCCACCTTCGAAGGAGTCAGCTCGTCGATGTCCTTGGCTGCCTCCGGGTCGAACTGGAAGGCGGCGAAGACCAGGAGCCCCGGCTTGGGCGCGAGCGTCCGCGCCTCTTCCCAAGCGGACTCCACCGCCCGTTGCTCCAGTGGCGCGTGCTCGGGACCGAAGTGGATCACTACGCGCTCCGGCTTGCCCTCCTCGCCCGGATCGGTCTCCGCCTCGGCGTGAAGCCAGCGTGTCCCCTGGAGGGGCTCGACGCGAGTGAAGCGGATGCGCTGCCCGGTGCGGCCCCGGATCCCGGTCTTGAGCAGCTCCTCCCGCCACTCGGCGTGGCGCAGGGTCTCGCCCTGGCGCGCCACCGAGGAGTCTGCCGGCGCGGGTGCCCCCTCGGAAGCCGCCTCGGCCGCGGCCTCTACTGCGGCCTCATCCACGGGCTTCACCACCGGCGCGGGGACAGCCTCCACGGTGAAGGGCCCTGCGATCCGTGCCTTACTCTTGTCGACGAGCGGCTGGTCGTAAAGGGTCTCTTGGTCCGCGTACTTGGCGATCGCCGCATCGATCTCCTCGCGGCTCATGCCCTCAGTGATCTCTGGATTGTTGGCGATGCTTTTCAGGGTGATGTGGGGAACAGTCTTGTATACGAAACCGCTCCCGACGCCTTCGTCAGGGTGTTTCAGCTCATAGAAGTCGTACAGAGCCGTCGCCAAGCGCTGCTTCGCCAGAGCAGTGGCGACTCTCGAGGTGTCGCACGTGGCCCAGCGCCGACCCCATTGTTCGGCCACGTAAGCCGTGGTTCCGGAGCCGCAAGTAGGATCGAAGACGAGGTCACCGGGGTCCGTTGTCATGAGGACGCAACGCGCGATGACCTTCGTGACGGTCTGAACAACGTAAACGTTCGGCTCGAGAAAACTCCCAGCGCCGGTATCCGTCCAGACGTTTGTGAGCGGAAGGACGGGGAAATCCGCGAGATAGCGAACGTAACGAAGCGAATTGGTGGTCGGATGTAGTCGCCCAGCAGCGGAGAGCCTGTCAAGCCCCTCAGGATTGGTCGTCTTCCAGCGCTGGTTGTACTTCTTGCCCGCGTGGGTGTACTCGGAGCGCGGGTTCTCAGATTCGAGAGACGTCGGTTGAAAAACCCTCGCGCCATGGGGGATTCCCGAAGGACCCTCACGCTCCGTGGCTGCCATCGGCCTGCGGTGACCGCCAACCTCGAGATACCGATAGCCCGAATCACCGCCAGTGCGCTTCTCGAAGTACAGCTGATTGAACTTCACCTTCCTGGCATCGCGGGCGTACCAGATCAAGAAGTCAGACGTACCGGGAAGCAACGATTGCGAAAGGCCTCCGGTCTTCTGAACGACGATGACCTTCACGAAATTCTTGTAGCCGAAGACCTCATCGAGAAGCTCTCTCACGTGGTGCAGGTTCTCATCGCTGATCTGAACGAAGCAGCTACCACTTTCGTGGAGAAGGTCCCTAGCCAGTAGCAGCCGGTCGCGGAGGTACGTAAGGTACGAATGGAGGCCCAACTCCCAGGTGTCGCGGAAGGCCCGGATGGTTTCCGGCTCTTGGGTCAAATCCTCATCCTTCCCGTCCTTCACTACCCGGCGGTTCACAAAGGGCTGGAAATTGCTCCCGTACCGGATGCCGTAGGGCGGGTCGATGTAGATCATCTGAACCTTGCCGCCCATGCCCTCCTTCTCGAGCAGCGAACTCATGACGAGGAGCGAATCACCGGCAATCAGGCGGTTGGTCCAGCCATGGGGGTGCTTGTAGAACTCGAGGGCCTCGCGAAGGGGTGGATTCTCCTCGGGCTTCTCGAAGAGCGCGAGCTGGCTGGGGCCGGTCTGCGAGGCCCCGCCGCCGCCCGCCGGATAGGCGCCGTTCCGCTTGCGCACAGCGGACAGGATGGTCTTCGGGTCCATGCGCTCGTGGACGTGGAGCGAGACCGTGGGGACCTCGAAGCTCGTGTGCTCCGCCTTCCCAGCCCACTGGAGCGAGGGGTCGAGATGCGGGTCGTAGGCGTAGGCCTTGCGGGCGGGCTCCGGCGGGTCGGTCTCCGGAGTGACCAGGCCGACCGGCGGGTTGTTGGCCCGCTTCTCGTGCGTGTGCTGGTACTGCTCGATGGGCTTCTTGCCGCCGGCCGCCTTCTTGCGGCGGCCGCCGCTGGCCTTCCGGGTTCCGGTCGCCTTGCCTCCGCCGGTCTTCTTGCGCGCCGCCATCGGTCCCCCGTCTGCTCTCCGCGGGCCATTGTACCGCCCACGGGTGTGAAACTGCTGAGAACCTGGGGGACAGGCCACCGCCACGGCCTGGAATGCGTCCTGGTTCTGCGAGCGGATCGCCAGCCTAGGGCCCCTCAGCTTGCTCGGACCCACCGCCTGGTTCTCGCCGCAAGATAGAATGCTCGCATGCCCAGCGGTGATCTGGACATGCGCGTGCGGCTCGCGGCGTTCGAGTACCTCAGCGAGCTAGTGCGAATCCATGGCGAGGTGGTACCCGCTGGAGCGTTGCGCCAGGGATTCGAATACCAGGGACAACGCGTCCCGCTGAAGGGAATCCAAGGGATCTTCAAGCCTGCCGTGCTGCCTGAGCTCCCGCTTTCCATCACGACGGCGCCACCGGACCCTCGCCGGCCGGCGCCATATGACGACGGATTCACAGCTGATGGCTCGCTGCTCCTGTACCGCTACCGGGGCACCGATCCTCAGCACCACGAAAACGTCGGCCTGCGGCGGGCCATGCAGGCGCGCCGACCTCTCGTCTACTTCCACGGGGTGGTGAAGGGGGAGTACTTCGCGGCCTGGCCGGTGTATGTGGTGGGCGACGAACCGGGGGCCCTGCGGTTCCAGGTGGCAGTGGATGACGCCCACTACCTGAGCGAGGGCTTGGAGGCGGTCGGTGAGGGTGGCGAGGAAGCCCGCAGGGGTTACATCACGGTCACGACCCGCCAGCGGCTCCACCAGCGCTCCTTCCGGCTACGGGTCCTGCGGGCATATCGCGAGCGCTGCGCCCTCTGCCGGCTGCAGCATCAGCAGCTTCTCGATGCAGCGCACATCATGCCCGACGCTGATCCTCTCGGAGCTCCGGTCGTCCCCAACGGCCTGGCCCTCTGCAAACTGCACCACGCCGCCTTTGACCAGAACTTCATCGGGATCCGGCCCGACCTGGTCGTTCAGGTTCGCCGGGACATCCTCGACGAGGAGGACGGCCCGATGCTGATTCACGGCCTGCAGGGTTTCCACGAGCGCCGGATCCTCGTCCCCCGCCGTGCCGAGGAGCGCCCGCAACCGCAACTGCTCGAGGAGCGCTACCGCAGGTTTCTGGCCGCCTCTCCCGGCTAGGGCGACGCCAGCGCGGGCGAGAACCGAAATCGACGGGACGTAGCCAGACCGCGTCTCGGCCGAGATTGGAGGTAAGTCAGTCGCGACTTGCCGATGTAGGAACCCTTCGACGAAATCGTTGTCGAACCAAGCGGTTCGCCGGAAGTTGACTTGCTCTTATCTTGCTGAATGCCGATCCCGGCAGTGGTCTGGGGCTACGGCAAGATAAGAGTGGCCCAACGGGCGGCGAAGTCCTTGACCCCGCGTTGGATTTCGTGGGCCACTCGCTGCGGAGTGGGCCACTTCGGCCCACACGCGGAACGCGCCCGAACCGCACTACTTCGTTGCAGTCGAACCGCAAAGAGGGCGCCGGTAGAGCCGCGCCATCGCAGCCGATCGACACGCGGTTGGCATCTGTCGCTACCGCACGACGACAGGCTCGCACGCAGCACTCGGCACTGATCTTGTGTGGCGGGCACGCACTGGTGGTCGCTGGCTCCCGACGGAGAGCCAGTCGAGCGCGCCGCCACTACGGCGTCTGAGCGGTAGCCACGACGGCACGAGCACTTGCGCGGCGAGCGCCCGGCTGGCCGCAACGGCACGGCTCTTGCTCTCTCCCTCCACACCTCCCCCGGATGCGGGGGAAGTGTGGAGGCAACAGCCAGCAAGCAGCGAGGGGATGCCTGAGATGGCGTCGGCTGCCTTGCTGCTCTCCAGCCGGAAGGGCGTCTCCCCTGCGGTACGATGGCAGCTCGTGGCGAAGCTCGGGTGCATCCGGAGCCGCAGGCGCGGCAAGAAGGGCGTTCGGGAGTTCTACCTGGACTTCCGGCCGGTGGGGCGCGTGTGGACGAACCACGGGGTCAGGATGACGGACGAGGCCACGGCGCGGCGGCTGCTCGAGAAGATCCGCGACCAGGTGGCCGAGGACGTGTCGCTCGAGGAGGTGCTGGCGCGCTACCAGCCGGCCAGCGCACCGACCAACCTGGTGCCAACCTGGCTCGAGCGCTGGATCGAGCTCCGCCGCCGCGAGATGGCGGCCGGCTCGCTGTCGCCGAACTTCGTCCGGGAGCTGGAGCGCTTGGCCGCGCCCGGCGGCCACTTCTCGTTCTTCGACCGGGTGTCGATCCACGAAGTGACGTACGGGCTGCTCGAGGACTGGAGCCTCTGGCTCGCGGACCGCGGGCAGAGCCCGAAGTCGCGCCGGAACTACCTGGGCTACATGCGCTCCTTCCTGCGCTGGCTGGAGCTCCGGGGCGAGATCCCGAAGGCACCCCGCGTACCGTCGGTGCGCGTCGAGGAGCACGAGCCCCGCATCCTCTCCGTCGCCGACCAGGACCTCGTCCTGGCCCACATCCCCGAGGCCGAGCGCGGGATCTTCCTCGCCCTGGCGCACCTGGGGCTGCGGCCGGGCGAGGCGCGGGCGCTCCAGGTCGCCGACTACCGGGACGGCTGGCTGCACGTGGACAAGGCCGCCAAGTCGAAGTCGGTGAGCGCGGAGATCCGCGGCACGAAGACGGGCAAGCCGAAGCGGCTCCCGGTAAGCGAAGAGCTGACAGAGTGGATCGCGCGCCACGTGAATCCCGCTGGCCGCTTCTCCGCCGCGCCCCTCTTCCCGAACCCACGCACCGGCCGGATGTGGCCGCACAAGGCGCTGGCGCGCATCTGGAACCGTGCGCTGGAAGACGCCGAGCTCCCGCACGTCTCGCTCTACGAGGGCACGAAGCACTCGATGGCGACCGACGCGATCCGCCGCGGCGTCCCCGAGCGTGCCCTCCAGCGCTTCCTCGGCCACGCCTCGGTTCAGTCCACCCGCCGCTACGCCCGCCTCGCCGACAACGCGCTCATCGAGGTCCTACGCCCCGCATCCCGGCGCGACGACGGACTTGGCGACAAGTTGGCGACAAGGGTTCCCGAACCGAAGCTGAGAAGAGACAAGGACTTGCGCGTGGGCCCTCCTGGATTCGAACCAGGGCCCCTACTCGATCGCCAGAACCTTCACCTCGAACTCCAACGCCTGCCCCGCCAACGGGTGGTTGAGATCCAGCACGATCTCCTCCCCCTTCACCTCATGCACCCGCACCGGCCGCTTGCTCCCATCCGCCGCCTGCGCCACGAGCTGAGCCCCAGCCTCACGCGCCCCTTCCGGGATCTCCGCGGCAGGCACAGTCCGGAACAGCTCCGAGTTCACCTCGCCGTACCCCTCGGCGGCGGTCAGCGAGACATTCTTCTCGTCGCCGACCTTCATGCCGAGGAGCTCCTTCTCCAGCTCGGGGAGGATCTGGCTCGAGCCCTGCTCGTAGGTGAGGGCTTCGCCGCCGACGTTGGTGTCGGCGACGGTACCGTCGGTGAGCTTCAGGCTGTATTCGATCGAGACGCGGTTTCCATCGCTGATCACGGCAGGCTTGTCCCCTTCCTGGGCGTGGGCCTGGCCGAGTGCCAGCATCAATACACACAGGAAGAGGGTCATCCCCGTCGTCGCACGGGACGTGGAGGGCACGGCGGGCTCCCGGTTCGTGGGGACGCGGGGGTCCCCGTGATTTCCGCGGCGACGGCCTCCGGACCTCTTCCGGGGCATCGTCGCTGGAACCGAAGCGTCCGGGCGCGCCTTCGCGGGCTCGTGCGAGCGAGAACGATCGGATCCGGCGAGGGTAGCAATCGGCGGGCAGTGCGCTGGAGCCGCTCGCGGCCGGGGCGGGGAGGTGGGCCCTGCACGATTCGAACGTGCGACCCTCCGGTTATGAGCCGGGTGCTCTAACCCCTGAGCTAAGGGCCCGCCCCGATGCTAGCGGTTGCGCGCCTCGCGGGGGCCGACTCGCGCGGGCCTAGGCCTCGACGATGTCGGCCTTCGTGGTCTCGATGAAAGCGACGACTTCGGCGCGCTCGCGGTCGGGCACCGAGAAGGTGTCGAGGGTCACGTTCAGGTGGGCCATGAAGCTGGCCCAGTCGCTCTCGCTGATGCGCATCCCCTCGTGGGAGGTCTTCATGTCGCGCCCGGTGTAGTACATGGGGCCGCCGGCGCTGAAGGCGAGGAAGTCGATCAGGAGCTGCTTCTCCCGGGACACGCCGTCGGCGCCGCGGTGCTGCCAGAAGCGGCCGAGCTGGGGGTCGGCCATCAGCCGGGAGAGGAGATCGTTCGCTCACGGGGATCGGTCGCTCAGTCCGCGTAGCGAAGTCGGTGAGTCCTCTGCCTCGCGAGGCATCGCGTGCGGATCCGGCCGCGGTAGCAGGCCGTGAGCCAGGGCGCGAGCTCCTGGCGCCACGGGAAGAGGCGACGCGAGAGGATCTCGTTCACCGAGAGCCGTGTCGGGACGATCCCGAGCTGCACCGCCGGGGGATCGCTGCGCTTGCCCTCGGCGCTCCACTTCACGTAGTTCCGCCACACCACCCAGATCGCCGCCCGGTACAGCGCCCCCTGCCTCCGCTTCGAGAACGCGATCGTCTCCCGCTTGTGGTTCGCGCTGCCGTGGCGCAAGAGCAGGTCCGCCAGGTTGATCGGGAAGAGCGGGTTCTTCGCCGTCCTCGCCTTGCGCGACGACGTCGTCTCGTGGACGATCCTCCGCCCCGGGAGCCGGCGAAGGGCCCCGGGGTAGCTCGGATGCTCGTCCGAGCGCACGACGACCTCCGCGCCCTCCGGCACGATCCGGCCCACGAGCTCCTGGACGGCCTTGCCCGTGGCCCCGGGGTCCGGACGCCCGTGGGCCTGCTCCAACCGCTCGCGCTTCGCCCGCTGGGCCTTCGTCATCGTCCCGCTCCTCCGCAGCTCGGCCTCGTTGAAGCCGTAGACGTAGTGGGACGCGCCCACCACCAGGTTCAGGTCGAAGGGCCAGTACTGGCCGGACTCGACGCTGCGGAAGCCGTCGAGGGCCAGGGGCTCGGCCGGCACCCGGGGCCGGAGGCGCTCGTGGAAGAGCAGGCAGTGGCGCCCCAGGCGCTCGACCTGGCGCTGGAGGGTCGCGTGGGAGACGCCCAGCTCCTGGGCGATCTGGCGCAGGCCACTGCAGCCGCGCATGCGGAAAAACAGCGTCTCCAGGAGGTCGGGGGCGCGGAGCCAGTAGGTGGGGGAGAACGTCGGTTCACTGAACGAGCGGCGGCAGTGTTGACAGAGGTACCGCTGGACGCGGTCGCCGCGGCGGGGGCGGGAGAAGAAGCCCTTCTTCTTGAACCGCCAAGGGCCCGAATTCGTGTGGGAATCACATGTGGGGTTCGGACAGTGCGGGGGAACGAAGGTAGCGCCGGCGGTCGGCATGACCGCCCTTCACCGCACGTTTCATGCCGGACCCATTCTTCGATCCACAACTCAGTCCCCGAGGTGCAGCCGCTTCTCCCGCGCCCGATCCCGGAGCTCCGCCGCGAGCGCCTGGCGCGCCTCGTCTCCCTCCGTCGTCTCCAAGCGCTTGGCGACGCTCTCGAGCAGCTCCGCGTCCGCGCGGGCGCGGCGGGTGAGCACGCTGGCGAGCTCGTCGATGGCGGCGGCCACGCCCGCGAGGCGGTGGCCGGCGCGGAGGCGGGTGGGGGTGGTGTAGTGGCCGTCGGCCAGGCGGTGGAGGGTGTATCGGAGGGAGGAGGTGGGGCCGAGCATGCGGTGGGTCTCGACGACGACCAGGGCCATGGCGGCCAGGCACACGGCGAGGCCACTCGTGACCAGGGCGGCCCAGCCGAGGGGGGAGGCGTCGGCCAGGGAGCGGGCGATGCTGGCGTCGTGCTCGGCGAGGGTCTGCTGGAGGAGGTAGGTCTCGTGGTGGATGCCGGCGGCCAGGAGCAGGACGCCGCCGAACAGGATGGCAGCGACGGTGGCGGCCAGGCCGAGCTGGTAGCGGGCGTCGATGACGACGGTGCGGCGCTGGCCGAGGACGAAGCCGAGGAAGCGTGGCGTGGCGACGACGGGCTCGGACATGGGGGTACCTCCTGGCCTCTGGATCGGACGAGCGGGAGGTCCTTCGGTGTGGGCGCCGTCACGGTCCGCTGGGGGCGACGGGAGCTCCGGCAGCGCCGTGCTCGGCATGGCAGCCCCGGCACTCCCGGTCGATGCGCTCCCGAACCAGGAAGTAGACGATCCCGCTCCCGCCCCGCTCGTGCACCGCGTGACACGAGACGCACACGGGCACGTCCTCCGCGTCGTGCTCCGCCACGCCATGGAAGGCCTCCAACGTGAAGCCCGGCGCCGCCGAGCCGCGCTGGGTCGGATGGCAGCGGCGGCAGGCGTCCTTCGAGAGATCGAAGGGCATGGCGTCCGGCTCCTCGAAGGCGCCGGCCAGGTATCGGACGCCGTCCCACGCCGCGAACGCCTTCACCCGCGCGTGCTCCATGGGCGCAGCGCCGGCGTGGCAGTCGATGCAGCGGAAGGCCGAGTCCTCGCGCTCCTCGACCCAGCCCCGCCCGTGCACGCCCGCCAGGCTCACCGGGATCACGCGGTCGAAGTCCTCGCGGATCTCCTGATGAAGTGGCGTCGCGTCGGGCAGGTGGCAGGAGGTGCAGAAGTCGTTGCGTTGCTCGAGGTGGTCGGTGACCGCCCACGCGAAGCCGCCGAGAAGCATCAGGAGCGCGAGGAGCCCGAGCGGTCGCATGCGCGGCGAGTTTCAGCAACCGGACGCGGTGGCACAAGCAGCACGAGCAGCGGCGGCTTCGGAACCGCGCTCAGCTCCCCTCCTCGGCGGCTTCGAGCATGCCCTGCAGGCGCCCGACGCTCTCGACGAACTCGTCCATGAACTCGTAGATCACCTCGGCGCTGCTCTTCTCCTCCTTCATCCGCCCGACCACCTGGCCAACGGGCATGCCGACCAGTGCCTGGGCCTTGGCGCCGTCCTTCCGCGCCGCCAGGCCGATGCGGGCCTGGGCGTCGGCGGTGGCCATGTACTGCAGCGGCATGGGCAGGGTGCCGGGGCACTCGGGGCGCTCCCAGGCCTCGGTCCAGGCGGTGCGTAGGAGCCGCGCGGGCTTGCCGGAGAGCGAGCGCGAGCGCACGGCGTCGCGCGGGCCGGCCCGGAAGAGCTTGCCCTTCACGAGGGGGGAGACGTCGGCTTCGCGCACGCCGAGCCACACGCTGCCGGTCCAGATGCCTTGGGCGCCCAGGGCCATGGCGGCGGCGGCCTGGCGTCCGCTGGCGATGCCGCCGGCGCCGAGCACGGGGGTGGGGGCGACGGCGTCGACGATGTCGGGCAGTAGCACCATCGAGCCGATCTCGCCGGTGTGGCCGCCGGCCTCGGTGCCCTGGGCGACGATGATGTCGACACCCTGCTCCTTCTGGCGCAGCGCGTGCTCCACGGTGCCGGTGAGGGCCGCCACCTTCACGTCGTGCTCGTGGGCCAGGTCGATGATGTCCTTCGGCGGCGGGCCGAGGGCGTTCACGAGCAGCTTCACGCGCTCGTGCTTCAGCGCGATGGCGACGTGGTTGCGGCCGCCGCCTTCGGTCCATCCCAAGAGGCCCTGCTGGCCGGCGCCGCCGGTGCCGGGATCTCGCTCGTGGTCTTTGGGCAGCAGCGGCACCTCGTACTCCTCGAGCACGGTCTCGATCCACGCGGTCACCTCCGGCGGGATCATGCTCTTGAACTGGACGGCGTCCTCGGCGTCGCCCTTCTTGCCGAGGCCGGTCTCCTTGCCGATGTGGCCCATGGGCATGACGGTGTCGACGCCGTAGGGCTTGTCGCCGGTGTGCTCGTCGATCCACTTGCACTCGATCTCGAGCTGCTCCGGGCTGAAGGCCAGGGCGCCGAGCACGCCCAGGCCGCCGGCGTTGCTCACGGCGGCCACCACGTCCCGGCAGTGACTGAAGGCGAAGATGGGGACGTCGATGCCGAACAGGTCGCACAGCTCGGTGCGCATGGGGCTCCTCCTCAGGATGCGGGGACGATCTCGTGCAGGTTCTTCGGAACCTCGGTGGCGCGGCCGTGCTGGAAGCGCAGCGCGCACTGGCCGCAGCCCTGGCCGAGGGTCTCGTGGGCGTCGACGCCCATGTTCATGAGCCTGCTATAGGTGACGTCGGCGAAGTTGCAGTAGGGCGAGAGCTCGCGCACGTCCTGGGCTGCGTACCACTTGTTGACGGCGCACTCGTCGAAGACCATGGAGATCTCGCCGCCGGGGCCGTGCTCGACCCGCCACACGAAGTCCTCGGTGTAGCGTTTCTCCTGGGAGCGGCGGGCCTGGCGCTCGAAGTAGCGGCGGGCCAGCCTCGAGAGCGCGAGCCGGCCGATCGCACGCAGCAGCCAGGCGGGCTTGCGGCGCAGCCACGCGTCGAAGGCCTCCTGACAGGCGCGCACGCTGTCCGCGGCGCTGAGCCCGTGCTCGCGCATGGCGCGGTGTAGCGCCACGATCCAGCCGTTCGTGGTCATCACGCCCTGGAAGACGTTGCGGCGCCCGCCAATGTCGGGCACCTGGGGGCGCAGTCGCTCGTACTCAGGGCGGGCGGCGACGACGATTTCGTCGGCCCGCGCCGCGCCGTGGTGGCGGACCAGGACGGGGCGCACCTCGCGCAGGAAGACTTCGAAGGTGCGGTAGCGGACGGGCATGGGGCGACCTCACGGGTCCATTGTACGCTAGCCGCGTGATCTGGGCGGACGACAGGGACCGCGGGCTGCCCATCGTCGGCCAGGGCGCCGGCAACGCGATCGGCCAGGTGGTGTTCGTCGTCGCGGCGGCCGTCCTCGCCGGCGTGATCAGTGCGCGCTGGGGCGGGAACCTGTGGCCCCTGTCCTGGCCGCTCTGGGCCCAGGTGCTGCTGGCGATCATCGCCGCCGAGGGGCTCGACTACTGGCGCCATCGCCTGGAGCACCAGGTGTCGTGGCTCTGGCCGATCCACGCGCTGCACCACGATCTCGACCGCATGAACGTCATCAAGTCGAGCCGCGGCCACTTCCTCGACATGTTCTTCCGCAACCTCGTGGTCTATGCGCCGCTGGCGCTGGTGGGCGCGCCCATGGAGGTGATGCTCTCCTACGCCGCCGCGGTCACCGTGTTCGGCCCCCGTCGCCCACGCCAACGTCGTGGTCCCGGCGCCGCGCTGGCTCTACCGCCTCGTGCTCACGCCCCAGGTGCACTGGCTGCATCACGCCCGGCCGATGGCGCTCTCTTGCAGCAACTGCGCAAACGTCTTCCCCTGGGGGGATGTGCTCTTCGGGAGCTTCGAGCATCCCGACGACCACCCGATCTTCGAATACGGGATCGAGGAGCCCCGCCAGCCCGAAGGCTTCCTGGGACAGCTCGTCGCGCCCTTCGAGGACTGGCGTCAGGCAGCCAGCGGGTTCTCGTGGAAGGCCGCGGGCACCTCCTCGGGCGCCAGCTTGACGAGGTCGTCCTCGGTGAGCGGCCCCTCCGAGTAGGCATGCTCGCCGGCGCCGAGCCCGTCCTCGTCGAACACGAAGGAGAGACAGGTGCGCTTGGTCGCCTGGTAGACGGCCTCCGGGTCGTCCACCTCGATGCCGAAGATCGGCTCGAGCAGCTGGCCCGGGTAGAGCTGGTGGACGAGGCCCTCGACGAAGACCACGTCGGTGCCGACCACGAGCTTCTCGACCTCGAAGTGGATCAGGTAGATGTTCGACTCGATGAGCCCGCGGTAGTGGGTCTCCAGCTCCTCGTAGCTCTGGGGCGCGCCGAAGCGGGCGCCGTAGGTGGCGTAGTGCTGGCGCTTCTTCGAGCAGGTGGCCATCAGCGTCTCGTAGTCGCCGGAGGCCTCGGCGCGGGCGTGGTCGATGAAGTTCTGCAGGATCTGCCGCCGCCGTGGCTCCTCCAGGGTCTCGAGGTGGCGCTCGGCCACCTCGACGACGTTCATCGGGTCGAACCGCGCCATGTCGATGGGCTTGTTCTCCAGGGTGTGGCCGATGTACATGCCTAGCTTCCTCCCTCGGAGCGGCGGTAGACGGTCGCTCCTTCCTTGATCGTCTCGAGGACGACGAGATTCCGAAGCTCCGCCGTCGGAATGGCGAGCGGATCCCGGTCGAGGATCACGAGATCGGCGAGCTTGCCGACCTCGATCGAGCCTTTTCGATCCTCTTCGAAGAGCTGGCGGGCGCCCTCGATCGTGCTGGCTTCGAGGGCCTGCTGCACGGAGATCCGCTGGTCGGCGCCGATTACGCGGCCACTGCGGGTGCTGCGCTCGACGGCGGTCCAGATCAGCAGGAAGGGATCGACCGGGTGCACGGGCGAATCGTGGTGCAGGGTGACGGAGAGCCCGCGGTCCAGAGCGGAGCGCGCCGGGTTGAGGCGCTCGGTGCGCTCCGGGCCGTAGATGACCTCTCGGTGGAAATCGCCGAAGTAGAAGTTGTGGGCGACCTGGAAGGTGAGGGTGACGTCCAGATCTTCGAGCGCGTCGAGCTGGTCCTCCTGGGCCTGCTGGAGGTGGATCAGCTGGGTGCGGCGGTCGTCGCCGGGGAAGCGCGCCTCGGCCTCGCGCAGCGCGGTGATGCACTGGTCGAGGGCGGCGTCACCCAGGGCGTGGATGGCGAGGGGGACGCCCGCCTCGTAGTAGGAGGCGACGATCCGGTTCATGCGCTCCTGGTCGGCGATGGAGGAGTAGCCGCGATAGCCCTCCTCGCCGGGGAGCTGCACGTGGTACGGCTTGCGCAGGAAGGCGGTACGGCCGGGAGAGCCGCCGTCGAGGTTGATCTTGCCGCCGCCGACGCGGAGGTGGTCGGTGTAGGCCGGGGTGTGCGCCGCTGCGGTCTCCGCGGCGGAGCTGGTCGCGAAGAAGAGGAAGGCCACCACGTCGACGGGGATGCGCCCGTCCGCCGCCAGCCGGCGCAGCAGCGTGAGGCTGCTCTCGTCGGCGGCCATCTCGGTCACGGTCGTGTAGCCGTTGCGCACGTAGAGATCGAGCGCCTGCTCGACCAGACGCCCAGCGCCCACCGCGTCGCCGAGCAGGCCTCCGGCGGCGCGCATCATCACCGGGATGTGGGCCGTCTCCTCGAGGATGCCGTTCGGCTCGCGGCTGCCCGGCAGGCGCTGGATCACGCCGCCCTCGGGCGCTACCGAGTCCGCGGTGATACCGGCCAGCTCGAGGGCGCGGGAGTTCAGCACGCTCTGGTGGACGGAGAAGTGCAGCAGGAAAATGGGGACGTCCCTGCTGACCGCGTCGAGATCCTGCTTCGTCGGATGGCGGCCGTCGGCGAGCATCGCGTTGTCGTAGCCGAAGCCGAGCAGCCACTCGTCCGGGCCACGGGGCTTGCGCTCGAGCTCGGTCCTCAGGCGGGCCTGGATGTCGGCGATGCTCGTCACGTCGCCGGCGGGGGGCGGGTCCATCGGAACGGTCGCCAGCTTGAGGCCGGTCTGGACCAAATGACTGTGGGAGTCGATGAAGCCGGGGAAGAGGGCGCGGCCGCCGAGATCGGTCCAGGTGGCGCCGACCGATGCAGCCTCACGAGCGCTCTCCGGGGTTCCGACGTGGGTGATCCGACCATCCGTCACCACGACGGCTTCCGCGCTCGGCTGCGCCGGGTCCATCGTGAGGATCCTGCCGCCATGGAAGACGCGGCCGGCCTCGAGGCGGCCCGCGACGCCGACGATGATCTCCGCCAGCTCCGGGCCGGCGTCCTCCTGCAGGAAGTGGCCGGCGTTCTCGATGGTGCGGTGGGGCTGGCCCCGGGCTCCGGGGACGCGCTCGCGGAACACCTGGTCGCCGCCGCGGGTGATCGGGTCGCCGTCGCTGAAGGCGAGCACGAAGGGCTTCTGCCAGGCCTCGAACACCTTCCAGGCGGCGCAGTTCGCGGGGATGGCGGGGTCGTCGGCGGAGATGGGGACGAGGGAGGGCATGATGCGAGCGCCGGCTTCGTAGCGGGTGTCCGGGAAGGGCGCCTCGTAGGCGGCCCGCACGTCGGGGCCGAGCTCGGTGGTCGTCGAGGCCTCGATCAACCGGCCGATCGGGAAGACCGGGGTGTAGCGGGAGAACACGAGCCAGGTGAGGAAGGGGAGCGGGTTCCCGGCAGGAGCTCCCTCGGCAGCGGGGAGGCCGGTGTTGCCGATCACCACGGCGGCGAAGCGGTCCGGGTCTTCGGCGACGACGCGCAGGCCGATCAGGCCGCCCCAGTCCTGGCCGAAGAAGACGGCGTCCTGGAGGTCGAGGCGGCGCACCAGCTCGGCCTGCACGCCCACCTGCATGGCGTAGGAGTAGTCGTCCTTGCGGGCGTACTTGTCGGAGCGGCCGAAGCCGACGAGATCCGGCGCGACGACGCGCAGGCCGGCCGCGGTGAGCGGCGGGATCATCGTGCGGTAGAGGTAGGCCCAGCTCGGCTCGCCGTGAAGGAGGAGCACCGGGCGCCCGTCGCGCGGGCCTTCGTCCACGTAGTGGATGCGCAGGCCGTCGATCTCCTCGTAGTGCGGCTCGAAGGGCCAGTCGGGGAGGTCGGCGAAGCGCTCGTCGGGCGTGCGGAGGATTTCGCCGGGCTCGCCTCCGCCGCCGCAGGCCGCGAGCAGGAGGCCTACGAGGAGGGTCGCCGTGGTGGATCGCATCGGGGCCCAGCCTACCGCGTATGCTCTCGGGTGTGTCGACGAGGTCGGAGCGGGCGGCGGCTCTCGGGCTGCGCGCGGTGGCGGCGCTGCTCGTGCCGCTGCCGGAGCCGGTGGCGCGCGGGCTCGGCCGGGGGGTCGCGCGGCTGGCGTACCCCTTCGCCGGGGTGCGGCGGCGCATGCTGCGCCGGCACCTGACGCGGGTGACGGGAGACGCGTCGCTCGCGCGCCAGGCCTATGCCAGCTACGGGCGCTACTGGGCGGAGATGCTGTGGGCGGACCCGCAGCGAGCCGACGCCATCGTGGAGCATGCAGGCGTCGAGGGCTGGGCTCACGTCGAGGCGGCGCGCTCGGCGGGCCGCGGGATGGTCTTCGCGCTCCCGCACCTGGGGAGCTGGGACGTCGCCGGCCTGCTGGGTGCGCAGCGGGGCCTCGACCTGCTGGCCGTGGCCGAGATCCCGGCCCACCCGGAGCTCGAGGCGTTCTTCGCCCAGCGGCGTCGGGGCCTGGGCATCGAGGTCGCGCGGGCCGACGGCTCGACGCGCCTCGCCATGCAGCTCGTCGGTCACCTTCGCGAGGGAGGCGCCGTGGCGTTGCTATGCGACCGTGATCTCGCCGGCGACGGCCCCCGGGTGGAGTTCTTCGGCGAAGAGACGAGCCTTCCCGCGGGCCCCGCCGTGCTCGCCCTCCGCACCGGCGCCGCGCTGCTCCCGGCGGGCGCCTACTTCCGCCCGGGCCGCGGCCACCGCCTCGTCGTCGAGCCGAAGATCGAAATCCCGCCCGCCCCCACCTCGGCCGCCCGCATCCACGCCACCACCCAGTCCCTCGCCCAAGCCCTCGAACGCGTCATTCGCGCCGCCCCGGACCAGTGGCACCTCCTCCAGCCCAACTGGCCCTCGGATGGTGGGTAGCGGAGTAGATCGCTAACTCGATTTGTTGAGCAGAGGATCCGGCCCCCTGCTTAACATCTCGTATTGGTGCTCGAGTTGGGGGGCGATTCGGTCCCAGCGGTGGGCCTGGGCGGTGCGGAGGCCGGCTTCGGTGAGGGGGTTGGCGCGGGCGGGGTCGCTGAGCAGGTCGACCAGGACGCGGGCGAGGTCGGCGGGATTGCGGCTCTCGAAGTGACGGCCGTTCGTGCCGTCCTGGATGAGGACGCGGTAGCCCGGCGTGTCGCTGGCGACGACGGGACGGCCGCTGGCCATGGCTTCGAGGAGGACGATGCCGAAGCTCTCGTTGTGGGTGGAGGGGAAGCAGGCGACGTCCGCCCGGGCGTACCAGGCGGGGAGTGCTTCGTTCGGGGTGTCGCCGGCGGCGAAGACGACGGCTCCCGGCGCCAGGCGGGCGGCGAGCTGCTCGAGGCGGCGCCGCTCGGGGCCGTCGCCGACCAGCAGGAGCCGGGCCTCCGGCACCCGGGCGCGCACACCGGGCATCGCGCGAACCAGCACGTCGACGCCCTTGCGTGGATCGAGGCGACCCACGAAGAGGATCGTGGCGGTGCCCGGCCGCGGTGTCGGGCGAAAGCGGCTCACGTCCACGCCATTCGGAATGATCGCGTATTCACCCGGGAAGTAGCGCTCGATCAGGTCCCGGGCGACCTCGGACACGGCGATCCGCCCCTCGATCCGGGCCATCACCCGCCCCAACGGGCGGCGCAGCAGCCGGTAGGGGAGATCCGACTCGGCGCCGGCGTGGAACGTCGCCGCCACCGGCACGCCGTTGCCGAAGGCGAGCCACACGGCGGCGGCCGGCAGGAGCGGCGTCAGGGGCTCGTGGACGTGCACCACGTCGAAGCGCCCGGGCATCAGGAGCGCCCGGAGGCGGCGGAGCAGCCCCGAGCCCAGGGTCACGCCCGCGCTCGCGCCCTTCCAGGGAATCGGCACCCGCCGGCCGACGCGCACCACCTCGGGCCCGTCTTCGGCGAGCGGCGGCCCGGGCGCCAGTACCGTCACCTCGTGTCCCCGTTCTGCCAGGGCCGCGGCACTTCCCGCCACGTGCTCCGCGACGCCGCCCGGGTGGGGGTGGTAGCTCGCGGTGACGATCGCGAGCTTCACGCCGCGCTGCGGGCGCGCGCAGATGGGTCGCGCTCGAGCCCGGCGACCACCTCCTCGGGAAGCCACGCGTAGTACGCACCGAGCTGCCGCCGCACGCCGCCGCGGTAGAAGGAGGGCGCGGGGCCGCCGCTCTCGAAGGCCTGGTACTCGGCATCGGTCTCGAAGCGCCCCGCGAGCTGGGCGTAGTAGCGGGCGCGACGCGCCGAGGCGACCGAGCGCACCAGGGCCATCCACCGCCCGGCGGAGAGCGGCCCGTGCCGGTTCCCGCGAATCCGCCGCGCCGTCGCCCGTGCCCCGTAGGAGTGCCCCAGCACACCGGCCAGGCCCCGGTAGAGATCCGCCGCCTGCCCGTGCGCCAGCCGCATGTTGTGCAGCCAGCTTCCGTCGAGGAACTGGAACGGCACGTCCAGCAGGCGGCCCGCGTGGCGCGTCTCCATACCCATCGGCGAGGCATCGCCGAAGGCGGTGGCGATCGAGTGGGAGGGGAAGGCCGCGGGCACCCGCTCCACGAACTCGCGGGTGAGGGCGAAGGCGTCGTGGCCCGCGTCCTCGTCCAGCCCCCAGACGAAGTTCGTCTGGGTGTAGGGGATGTGGCGGGTGATCATCTCCGCCTGCTCCGCCACCGCGTCGAGCTTCGCGCCGCCGGACTGGCCCCGCTGGCGGGCCTTGTCGTGGAAGCCGTACCAAGACTCGACGCCGACGAACATGGCCGTGAAGCCATTGCGGCCGAGGCGCGCGACCCGGGCCTCGTCGAGGATGGAGAGGCTGCTCTCGGCGAGGAACTTCACGCCGCCCCGGGGCACGGCCTCCTCGATCGCGTCGAGGGTCTCGTCGAAGCGGACGGCGAAGTTCGGATCGTGCCACGAGAGGGCGGGAACGCGCATCGCCTCCTGCACGAAGGCCAGGTCTTCGACGATCTGCTCCCGGGGCAGCGTCGTGTAGGCCACCGTCGCATCGACGCAGAAGCGGCACCGGTAGGGGCAGCCGAGGCTCGCGACGCTCGCCAGGGCGCCGGGCGTGAGCCCCTTCGCCAGGACGGTGCGCGCGAAGGGCCAGCGCTCGCGGACGCCTGGAAGATCGGCCAGGGGTCGCTTCGCCCGCAGCACGACGCCGGCCTCGGGAAACTGGTGGGGGGAAGCCAGCAGGTCGCGCACCAGCTCCGCGTCCGCCGTCTCGGCCACGTAGTCGAAGTGGCGGGCGGCCTGCCGCGGGTAGGCGCGGGCGTGGGGGCCGCCGAGCACGGTCACCGTGCCGCGCTCGTGGAAGCGCCGGGCGACCGCGTAGGCCAGATAGGCCGCGGAGCTGAAGGCGCTCACGAACAGCACGTCCAGGTCGTCCGGGAGCTCGCGCTCCAGGTCCTCGTGGCCGATGTACGCCAGGTAGTGCACGCGGTGGCCCGCGGCCGCCGCCCAGGCAGCCACCGCCTGGGGCATGATCGACATGAAGCTCGGATGCACGAGCCGCGAGTAGGGCGTGTGGACCGGGCGATTCGCCACCAGGTCGAGCACCCCGACGCGCAGCGACCGCGGCCGTCGTCGCCGCAGGGCCAGCGCCAGGGCCCGGGCGCTCACAGCTCCACCGGAAGCGACGAGAGCCCCCGCGACACGACCGCCGGCTTGCGCACCGCGTCGCCGGCGAGCTTCATGCTGGGGAAGCGCCCGAGCAGGCTGCCCAGGGCCAGCTCGGCCTCGGCACGGGCGAGCTTGGAGCCCATGCAGTAGTGGATGCCGGCGCCGAAGGAGACGTGTCGGTTCGGCTGCCGGCCCAGATCGAGGACGTCCGGCGCGGCGTGGACCGCCGGATCGCGATTCGCGGCCGCGAGTCCAAGCACCACGAACGCGCCCTCGGGAACCGTACCCCCCGGAAGGCGCAGCACGCGGCGCGTACGGCGCGCGGTCACCTGGGTGGGCGGATCGAAGCGCAGGAACTCCTCGACGGCCGTGGGAAGGAGCTCGGGTCGGGCGCGCAGCCGCTGCTGCTCTCCCGGGTGCTCGAGCAGCGCAAGCATCGCGTTGCCGAGCAGGTTCGTCGTGGTGAGGTGCCCGGCGCCTAGCAACAGGGCCGCGATCGCGAAGAGCTCGCTCGGGCTGAGCACACGGCCTTCCCGCTCGGCTGCCACCAGCGCGCTCATCAGGTCGTCTCGCGGCCGGGCGCGTCGCTCGCGAAAGGCGTCGCCCAGATAGGCGTGCATCTCGAGCGCGCTGGCCTGGGCCTTGTCGAGCTTTGCCTGGGGCACCAACGGGTCGAGCAGCGCGCCCAGATCCTGGGACCAGCGCTTGAAGACGTCGCGCTCCTCCGAGGGCACGCCCAGGATGCCGGCGATGGTGATGCAGGGCAGGGGGAAGGCGAGGTCGCGGATCCAGTCGAAGCCGCCGTCCCGCCCGGCCCGGCCGAGCAGCTCGTCGATGGTGGCCTGGATGCGCGGGCGCTGGCGGGCCACCACCACCGGGAGGAAGGCCTGGTCGACGAGTCCGCGGATCCGGGTGTGGTCGGGCGGATCGAGGAACATCAGCACCTTGCGGAACGCATCGGCCAGCTCCCGGAGCTCGGGCCGCAGCTCCGGGAAGGCCGAGTGGCTGATCTCGTCCGGGTCGCCCCGGGCGACGCTCATGGTCGGATCCCGCAGGACCGCCAGCACGTCGGCGTGGCGGGTCAGGAGCCAGGCGTCGAAGGGCGCGTAGTGGAAGACAGGGGCTTCCTCGCGCAGGCGACGGTATCCCGGGTAGGGATCGGCCAGATGGGCGGGGTCGAGGGGATCGAAGTCGAGTGCCACGGTGGGATCGGGTCGCGCGTTGCTGAACGGGCGGACATCAGGGTACCACCCCCTCGAGCGTCCACGGTGGCCTGCAGGACCGGCCCCCCGAATAGGGGGTGCGTCACCCGTCGAGCAGCTCCCAGGCCGCTCTTCCGTCCGGCGTGCTCTCGCCGTCGCGAAGCTCACCGACGGCGCTCCGGAGGAGCCCGCGCCCTTCATCGCCGCGGCCGTGGCGCCCGAGCCAGCGGGCCAGGCTGGTGGCCGCCCGAAGCGCGAGCCACACGGAGCCGCGGCGCTCGGCCGCGTCGAGGGCCGCGCGCAGGTGGGCTTCGGCTTCGGCGTCGTCGCCGCGACGGATCAGCAGCTCCCCCTTCCGGCGCTCGAGCTCCGCATCCCAGAAGTGGGCATCGAGCCCGTCGGCGAACTGAAGCCCGGCGTCGAGGCTGCGCAGGGCATCTTCCGGATCGCCGACGAAGGCCTGCGCCTCGGCCAGCATGTGCACGAACATGGGCGCCCCCACGATGGCACCCATGGCGGAGAGCGCGGCGATCGCGCCCTGGGCCAGCTCCAGACCCTCCGGATCTCCCTGGGTACTGCGTGCCCAGCCACGCAGCAGCTCGCCCAGACGATGCTCGAGCACGAACCCGTACTGCTCGCCGATGGCGATGGCCTCTTCCGTGCGTGTCACCACCGCCTCGGGCTCCTGGCGAAGGAAGTGGAGGATCGCGAGGAAGTCGAGGGCGAAGGCCACGACCAGCGGATGCGCGCCGGCCGCTCTCGCGTCGGCGAGGACGCGATCCGCCTCCAGCAGGCCGCGCTCCGGCTCGCCGCAGTGGCAGCGGGCGATGCCCGCGAAGACACCGGCGATGACGCCGGGATCCTGCCCGTAGCCCGGCGCGAGCCCCTGATGCTCCTTCGGGTCCCAGAGGGCGAGTGCGCGATCGAGGTGGGAGATCGCGAGCGCCCACTCGCCCTGGTAGTAGGCGGTGGCGCCGGCGGTCACGTTGGCGAGCAGCTCGAGGACCGGGTCGCCGGCTGCGCTCGCCATGTCCAGCAGCTCCAACGCCAGCGCGCGGGAGGTCCCGAGATCACCGCGGGCCTGGTAGAACGCCGCCAGGCCCCAGGTGGAACGGAAGAGCAGGTCGTCCTCTCCCAGCTTCTGACTGAGCTCGCGGGCGCGGGCGAAGGCTCGCTGCACCTCCTCGCTGGCGTAGCCCTCGACGGCCATGAGCGGCTTGCCGAGGCCCACCTGCAGGCGCAGCTCCCGGACCTCCCGCATGGCAGCCTCCGTCGATCCCGTCAGCAGCTCGAGGCCGTGGCGCAGGTGGGCCACGGCTTCGGGATGGGCGGAACGCTCGCCGGCGAGATCCCCGGCGCGCTGGTACCAGTCGATCGCCGCTTCCCGCTCTTGCGCCTCCTCGTAGTGACGCGCCACGGCCTCCGGCGCCTCGCTCGCGCGTTGGGGAAAGCGGCTCTCGAGGATCTCGCCCACCCGCCGGTGCACCTGCTGGCGCTGGCTCTTCAGCAGCGATTGATAGGCGATGTCCTGGATCAACGCGTGCTTGAAGGAGTACTCGGCCAGCGGGCCGAGGCCGCGCTTGTAGAGGAGCTCCGCCTCCACCAGCTCGCCGAGGGCCCGGGCCACGATGTCGGCCTCCCCGTCGAACACGGCCTCGAGCAGCTCCACCGGGAAGGAGCGCCCGAGCACCGAGGCGAGCTGCGCCACGTCCTTCGCCTGACCGAGGCGATCGAGCCTGGCCATCAACGAGTCGTAGAGGGTCGACGGAATGGCCAGGTCGAGCACCGCGCTAGCCAGCTCGTAGCGCTCTCCCTGCTCCACCAGGAGGCCGGACTCGATGACCATCTTCGTCAGCTCCTCGACGAAGAGCGGCACGCCGTCGGTCTTCTTGACGATCTGCCCCACCACCTCCGCCGGCAGCGATCGGCCACCGGTCACCGCCTCCGCCAGCTCCGAGACCTGCCGGCGGGTGAGGCGGTTCAGCGAGAGGTGCAGGATCTCGCTGCGATCCGCCCAATGGGATTCCCAGCCGGGCCGCGAGGTCATCAGCACGAGAATGCGCGCAGTCGGCACCTGGTCGAGGAAGAGACCCAGGAGCTCGTTGGTCGAGGGGTCGACCCAGTGCATGTCCTCGACGACCAGGCACACCGACTGCTCCTCCGCGAGCTGCAGCAGCCAGCCGTCGAGGGACTCGAGGATGCGGTGGCGCTGGGCCTCCGGGCTGAGCGTGCTGGGCCGATAGGGCGGCGGCACGCGGAGACCGAGCAGGCGGCCGAAGATCGGCACCATCTCCCCGGTGTCGAGCCCCACCTCGGCGAGCGCCGCCTCCAGTTTCGTGACCTTCTCGGCCTCGTCGTCGGTGGGCGCGAACAGCACCTGGTTCAGGAACTCCACCACCGGGTGGAGCGGACTGTTCTCGTGGTAGGTCGAGCAGCGGCCTTCGAGCCAGGTGTGCGTCTCGCCGGAGATCTCGCGCCGCAGGACATCGACCAGCCGGCTCTTGCCGATGCCGGCCTCGCCCTTCAGCAGGATCACCTGGCCGTGGCCGTCCTTCGCTTGCTCCCAGCGGTCGAGCAGCAGCGCCACCTCCTGCTCCCGACCCACGAGCTGGGTGCGGGGCACGAGATCCGTCGCGTCGAAGGCGTCGCCTTCGCGCAGCGCGAGCACACGGTGCACGAGCACCGGGCGCGCGACGCCCTTCAGCTCCTGCTCGCCGAGGGACGCAAGCTCGAACTCGTCCCCCAGCAGGCGGCGGGTGGCTTCGCTCGCCACCACGCAGTCCGCCGGCGCCACCTCCTGGAGGCGGGCGGCCACGTTCACCGTCTGTCCCAGGGCCAGGGCCTGGGTCTGCCCCTGGCTGCCCATCTCCCCCACCACGACCGGGCCCGTGTGGACGCCGATGCGCAGCTGGAGCCTGCGCTCGTTGCCGCCGGGCAGCTCCTCGGCCAGCTTGCGATTGACGTGGGGCATGGCGTCGAGGATGCCCAGGGCGGCACGCAGCGCCCGATAGGCCGTGTCCTCGTGGGTCCGCGGATAGCCGAAGTAGACCAGGATGCCGTCGCCCAGGTACTGGGCGACGTGGCCCCCCAGGGTGCGCACCACGTCCTCGCACATGCGCTGGTATTCGCGCACGGCGGTGCGCAGGTCCTCGGGGTCGAGGCTGCCGGCCAGGGAGGTCGAGTCCACCAGGTCGCAGAACAGCACGGTGAGCTGGCGGCGCTCGCCCTGGGCCGCGCGGGCCGGCGCCGGCGGCGGGGTCGCGGCGAGCTCGACGCCACATTGGGAGCAGAAGCGGGCGGTGGAGGGGACGAGCGTGCTGCAGCCAGGACACGGCCTGGGCTGCGCCGTACCGCAGCCCATGCAGAACCGCGCGTCCCCGGGATTCGCTTCGCCGCACTCCGGGCAGTCCATCGCCCGCGAGTATAGGCATAGTGAGGTGAAGGCCCGCGCCGAACACGGGTGGAACCCCGACGCCGCCTGGCCCAGGCTACGGGTGCGGCTCTTCCGGAGGAGACTCATGGGATCCACGTCTCGCGTTCTTGCGCTCTTCCTGCTCTTCGCCTCGCTCGCTTGCGCGAGCCGGCCCGACCCGGTTCCGCTGCCGGGCCAGCCGATCCTGCAGGGCTTCACGCTCTTCGCCCGGGAGGCCTCGGAGGGGCTGCTCGCGCTCGTCGAGGAGCCGGGCGCCCGGGTGCTCGGCCGCGAGCCGTGGGTCGTCTTCCTGCCTGCGTCGCCCTCGGCGAAGGGCCTCACCCATCCCCACCAGCGCAGCTACGAGCTGGCGGAGCGCCTCGGCGCCGACCTGGTGGAGCCGGTGCTCGAGATCCTGCTGCCCTGGCACGCACAGGGCCTCTTCACGCCGGCGCCGCCGGATTGCGGCGCCTACGCCGACGAGGATGCGGAGGACGATCGCTGGGCGGTCCATCAGATCGCCTCGCCGGCGGCCTGGACGGCGGCCCAGACCGCCGGCAAGCTCGCCCAGCTCGAGGCGAAGGACGTCGTCGTGGGCCACCTCGACACCGGCTACACGGAGCATCCGGAGCTGTGGCAGGTCGCGAACGGCGTGCTTCCGGTGAACGTGGGGCGCGGCAAGAACTACCTCGGGCCCGGCGCACCGGAGGACCCGCTGCTGGGCCTCCCGGCCGTCGACAGCCCCGGCCACGGTACGGCCAGCGCCAGCGTGATCGTGAGCCCGGACGGCTGTCAGCTCCAGGACCAGTGCGGCTGCGTGCACGGCGTGGCCCGGGGCGGCCAGATCGCGCCGCTGCGGGTGACGCGGCGCGTGGCCTTCTTCAACCAGCTGGCGTTCGAGGAGGCGCTCCAGGACGTCGCGGCCGGAACGCTGGACGTGGACCTGCTCTCGATCGCCCTCGGCAGCTACCCGACCTGGTCGATGTACCTGGCGCTGCTCGGGGTCGAGAGCCGCGGAACGCCGGCCGTCGCCGCGGCGGGCAATCGTACCGGGGTCGTCGTCTGGCCGGCGCGCTTTCCCATGACGATCGCGGCGGCGGGCGTGAACGTCGGCTGCACGCCGTGGACGGAATCGGCCCGGGGACCGGCGGTCGACGTCAGCGCGCCGGCGCATCAGGTGTGGAGGGCCCGGGTCGAACGGGGGCGCTGCTGGGGAGAGCGCTACAGCAACGACTGGAGCTCGGGCACCACCTATGCGACGGGGCATACGGCGGGAGCCACCGCCCTGTGGGTGGCCCATCATGGCGGCGCGCTCGCGTCGCTGCGGGCGGCGGGCCTCACCACCGAGGCGCTGCGCCAGCTCCTGGACGACACGGCCTGGCAGCCGAAGCGGGATCCGGACCCGCCGGGCACCTACTGTGGAAACGATCCTCCGGCCTGGGACGAGCAGCAGATGGGCCCGGGCATCCTCCACGCCGGGAACCTGCTCGGCGCCGCCCTGCCGACGGTGGCCAGCATCCCGTCGCCCGTGCGGCTGGGCCTCTTCCAGCTGCCGCTCTTCGCGAGCCTGCTCCCGCCGGACACCCCGGACCCGGCCGCCCGCACCGAGGCGGCCTACCGGAGGCTGCTGCGCGCCGAGCCCGACGTCCCGCTCGGCGAGATCGCGCGCTACGAGCAGGAGATCCTCTTCCTCTACACCCTCGACGAGGCCTTCCGCAACGCCCTCGAGCAGTTCGTGAAGACCGCGGCGGAGGCCCCGGGGCGCGCCGATCCCGACGCGGTGTGGCAGGCTCTGCCCCGGGGGCGGGCATCGAGCTCCCTGCTCGAGATCAGCGAGGGAAGACGCGCGCCGTGAGCCGAACGAAGACGATCCTGCTCTGGGTGATGGCGGCGGCCTACGTGTTCGCCGGCTTCAACCACCTGATGAACCCATCCTTCTACGTGGCGATCATGCCCCCGGAGCTCCCCAACCCCGAGTGGCTGAACGTGCTCTCGGGCCTGGCCGAGATCGTCCTCGGCGTCTACCTGCTCGAGCCCCGGGTTCGCGTGCTGGCCGCGTGGGGGATCATCGCGCTGCTGGTCGCGGTCTTCCCCGCCAACGTCTACGTGGCGATGGAGAACCTGGGGACCGAGGGCCCGGGCAGCGGCAACGCCATGGCCAACTGGATCCGCCTGCCCTTCCAGGCCCTCTTCGTGGTATGGGCGTGGTGGTACACGTGGCCGGACGCCGAGGAGGGCGCATGACCATCCTGAAACGCATCGGCCAGGTCCTGCTCGCGATCGTCGTGCTCGCCGCGATCGCCTACCCCTTCCGTCGCGATCCGATCGGCCCGCTCGCCGGCAAGCAGCTCACCGGGACCGAGGCGGCAGCCCCGGACGATTGGAGCTTCACCGACGAGCACATGCTCGTCGCGTTGGAGGTGCGCCCGGGCGATCCGCACTCGATCACGACCCTCTGCTTCGTCCACGACGGTGCGCTCCATGTGCCGGCCCAGGCTGGAAGCGAGAAGCAGTGGACGCAGATGGTCCTGGATGACCCGCGCGTGCGCGTCAAGGTGGGCGACGCGATCTATCCCGGGCGCGCGACGCGCATCGTCGACGAGACGGAGCGGCCCGCGTTGATCGCTTCGGCGGCGAGGAAGTACGAGCGGCTCGCGGGGGGCGAGCCGCCGCCCGATGTGTGGGTGTTCCGGATCGACGCCGCGCCCTAGGGTGAGCTGTGTCTCAAAGGTTCTCTTGTCGGACTTAGCCGGAAAATGGGGCTTGGTTCATCGTTCAGAGGCGGTTCGGTCATGTTTCAGATCGTTACCGAGGCCACACGCGAGTCTCTCACCTGGGGTGAGGTAGCGGCCGTTGTGATCCCAGTCCTCACGTTCGGCTGGGCTGTACTCGCGTTTGTTCTGCAGTCTCGGCAGAAACGATCAGAGGCTGCTCTTCGACGCGAACACGATGAAGCGGATGCGATCATGCTTCGGAAACAGGAGTTGGCCGAAGCGGAGCTTGAAAGGCTGCGCCAGGTCCTCCATGAACGCGCAGTATTGGACATGAGTCTCGAGGTCGTTCAGGAAGAGGGCACTCCTCAATCGCGCTACGTAGTGAACGTCGAGTGCGTTCTGACGAACCGTGGAAGCAGGCCAGCGCATCTCCTGTTTCCAGAGAGGATGGGTCTACGGACGTTCGAGATCCGCTTCGACGAAGAAGGAAGGGCTAGGCGCGTTCGGGAGTACTTCTCGGTGTCGGAGGATGTGGAAGGCCGGGAATTCGGCGGTACGGCCGTCGTTCCTGGCGAGACGCAGCGACTGCCGTTCTTGGTCTCAGTCGAGAAGCCAGGGTTCTACCTGCTTGTCTTCGCGACGGAACTCAAACAGGTTGACAGGCACGAGCTCATCGAGACCGCGGATGTCGACAGCACCAAGCCGATGTCCTGGATCGTCAGCCGATACGTCCAGATTCGGGCATCGGTTAGTCGCGCGTCGCGCGTCCTGCGAGTGTCCGACTTGTCGGGTGAGTGACTCCGAAGCAGACTCCGCGACGGACAGAGATGCCGTGGGGCGAGCGACGATTCAGGTCTCTTGTTGGTTTCAGGACAGGGTCTCTTCTCGCTGTGCGGCGAGGCCACGAGCTGCCGCAGCCGCCCGAGGATTGGACGCCGACCAGTCGGCCAGGGCTCCCCAAAGATCTGAGCGAGGGCCCTTCCCCCAAGGGAGACCCGGGTCGAATAAGTCCGGACGCGTCTCGTCCTACTCCGTGAGCGCAGCCGAACCCGCAGGGGAAGGCGGCGCCGCACAAGGAGTCGACGATGAAACGCTTCGCCCTGATCCCCCTCGCTTCCCTTCTTCTCCTGGCCCCCGCGCTTCCGGCCGCTGCGAAGCACGCGGATCGGGCGGAGCGCCGCGTCGAGCGGCACGACGTGCGCATCTGCGGTACGTCCGTGCACGACGCTGCCGCCGTGCTCGAGCGGCGGACCCGGCGGCTCCTGCAGCACGCCCGGGAGCACGTCTGGCATCCGAACCGCGCCGAGCGCCGCGCCCTGCGCGAGCTCGCGCAGCTGCGTCGCGAGGCTCGCGAGTTCCGCGACACGACCGAGCACACGCGCCGCGTGCGTCACGTCGCCCGGGATTTCCGGCACGTCCAGCAGCGCTTCCATGACGCCGCCCGCCGCTTCCGCGCACTCGATCCGGACCGCAAGCTGCGCAAGGACTTCCGCAAGGTCGCCCTCGCCATGGCCACCCTGGACGAGCAGCTCGACCATCGCGCGGTCTACCACGGCCGGCCGTGGGCGCGTGAGCGCTACGAGGTCGCCTCCCACCGTCACCGCCACTAGCGGCCTCGTCGCGGCCTCCCTCTCTGGCTCTCGAGCCGTTCGTGAGCGGGGGGTGCCGAGCGGGCCCTCGGGATCGCCCCGGGGGCCCGCTCTTCGTCTGGGGCGATAGCGACGCCGGGATCGAGGTGCGAGACTCCGCCTCATGAGCGCTCCCGCGTCCGCGACCCATGCCGTCGCGGTGATCGGCGGCGCCACCGCCGGGGCCGAAGTGGCCTCGCGGCTGGCAGACCGCGGATGCACCGTCGTCGTCTTCGAGCAGAACCTGCGTCCCTACGGGAAGATCGAGGACGGTCTGCCCCGCTGGCACGTCGGCCTGCGCAACAAGGAGTACACGGCGATCTCGGGAAAGCTCGGGAAGCCGAGCGTCCACTTCGTTCCCGACACCAAGGTGGGTCGCGACGTCGAGTTCGCGGCGCTGTGCCGGGAGTGGGGCTTCTCGGCGGTGGTGCTGGCGTGCGGGGCCTGGCGGGATCGGCCGCTGCCGGTCGAGGGCGCCGAGGCCTGGGTGGGCAAGGGGCTCATCTACCAGAACCCCTTCATCATCTGGTTCAACCACAAGCACGAAGAGGGCTACGAGGGCGAGACCTTCGAGCCCCGCGACGGCGCGCTCGTGGTCGGCGGAGGCCTGGCCTCCATCGACGTGGCCAAGGTGCTGATGCTCGAGACCACCCTCGACAAGCTCCGCGAGCGCGGCATCGAGGTCGACCTGGTCGAGCTCGAGGTGAAGGGGATCCCGAAGATCCTGGCCCAGCACGATCTCAGCTTCGAGGACCTGGGGCTCGAGGGCTGCACGATCTTCTACCGCCGCCGCCCCGAGGACATGCCGCTGGCGGAGATCCCCGACGGCGCGGACGAGAAGCGCATCGCGAAGATGCACACGGCCCGTAAGCGTCTCCTCGAGAAGGCGATGGACAAGTTCCGCTTCAAGCTCGAGCCCCTCTCGGCGCCGGATGCGCTGCTCACCGAGGACGATCGGGTCGTGGGGCTGCGGCTGCGCCGTACGCGGCTGGAGGGCGGCCGCGTCGTGCCGACCGACGAGACCTACGAGCGCCGCGGTGCCTACGTAATCAGCTCCATCGGCTCGATTCCCGAGCCGATCGCCGGCATCGAGATGAAGGGCGAGCTCTTCGCGTTCACGAATTGGGACCTGGGGCGCCTCGACGGCTACCCGAACGTGTTCTCGGTGGGCAACGTGGTGACCGGCAAGGGCAACATCGTCGCCTCGCGCAAGCACGCGGACGAGGTGTACGAGGCGGCTCTCGAGTCCTACCTGGGCCTCGACGAGGACGGTCACCGGGCCGAAGCGGATCTCCCGCACGCCGCAGCGACGGCGGCGGAAGCCCAGGCGCACCGCATCGCCGATGCGATTGGCCACACCGCGCCGCCCTCCGCCGAGGCGCTCGCCGGGATCCTCGAGAAGACCCGCGCCCGCCAGCAGGCAGTCGGCTACGACGGCGATTACGACGCGTGGATCGAGAAGTGCAGCCCCGGGGATCGGGAGTAGGGAGATCGATGCAGCTCAAGTACGGATGCAACCCCCACCAGAGTTTTGCCTCGGCGGAGCCCCTTGCCGACGGCACCGCGCCGGTCACGCTACTGAACGGCAATCCCTCCTATATCAACTACCTCGACGCCCTGAACGCCTGGCAGCTCGTCCACGAGGCACGGCAGGCGACGGGCCTCCCGGCGGCGGCCTCCTTCAAGCACGTCTCGCCGGCGGGTGCGGCGGTGGCGCATCCGCTCTCGGAGCCGCTGGCGCGGGCCTACGAGGTGGCGGGCAAGCAGCTCACGCCTGCGGCCCTGGCCTACGTGCGGGCCCGGGGCGCCGATCCGAAGTGCTCCTTCGGCGACTTCGCCGCGCTCTCGGATCCCGTCGACCTGGAGACCGCGCAGTTCCTGAAGGGCGTGGTCTCCGACGGCATCGTGGCGCCGGGCTTCGAGCCCGAGGCGCTCGCGATCCTGAAGGCCAAGAAGAACGGCGGCTTCATCGTGCTCCAAGCCGATGCCGCCTTCGTCGCGCCGGCCCGGGAGGAGCGCGAGGTCTTCGGCATGAAGCTCGTGCAGGACCGCAACGCCCACCTCGTCGCGCCCTCGGATCTGGAAGGCGTGGTGTGCGGCGAGCTCACCGAGGACGCGAAGCGGGATCTGCTGCTCGGCCTGGTGGCGCTCAAGTACACCCAGTCGAACTCGGTCGGCTACGCCCTGGACGGCCAGATGATCGGCATCGGTGCCGGCCAGCAGAGCCGGGTCGATTGCACGAAGCTGGCCGGCGGCAAGGCGGATCTCTGGCACCTCGGAACCCACCCCAAGGTGCTCGGCCTCTCCTTCAAGAAAGGCGTGAAGCGGCAGGAGAGGATCAACTGGCGGGTTCGCTACATCGAAGGCGACCTCACCGCCTTCGAGGAGCAGGCGCTAGGCGACGCTCTCGACCACCGGCTCGAGCCCCTCACCGACGACGAGCGCGGCGAGTGGATCGCGGGCCTGGACGGCGTCTGCCTCGCTTCCGACGGCTTCATCCCCTTCCGCGACAACATCGACCACGCCCAGAAGCACGGCGTCCGTTTCATCGCCCAGCCCGGCGGCTCCACCCGCGACGACGACGTGGAGGCAGCCTGCCGCGAGTACGCCATCACCCTCGTACACACCAAGCTCCGCCTGTTCCACCATTGAGTCGAGAAACGTGAAGAAACGGGGCCAGAGTTTAGAATTCAGTTTCTCCGAAACTGAATTCTAAACTCTGGCCCCGTTTCTTCAGGCTAGTTGTCGACGAAGCTCTTGAGGAGCTTGCTGCGGCTCGGGTGGCGGAGCTTGCGCAGGGCCTTGGCCTCGATCTGGCGGATGCGCTCGCGGGTCACCTCGAAGTCCTGACCGACCTCTTCGAGGGTATGGTTGGCGCGCTCGCCGATGCCGAAACGCATCTTGAGCACCCGCTCCTCGCGGGGAGCCAGGGTGGCGAGCACGCGGCGGGTCTGGTCGGAGAGGCTGCGCTCGACCACCGCCTCGGCCGGGTTCACGGCATTCTTGTCCTCGACGAAATCGCCGAGGTTCGAGTCCTCTTCCTCGCCCACCGGCGTCTCCAGGCTGATCGGCTCCTTGGCGATCTTCAGCACCATGCGCACCTTCTCGAGGGGCAGCTCCATCTTCTCCGAGAGCTCCTCGGGCGTGGGCTCGCGACCCAGCATCTGCACGAGCTGCTTGGTCGTGCGCCCGAGCTTGTTGATCGTCTCGATCATGTGCACGGGGATGCGGATCGTGCGCGCCTGGTCGGCGATGGCCCTCGTGATGGCCTGGCGGATCCACCAGGTGGCGTAGGTGGAGAACTTGTAGCCGCGCCGCCACTCGAACTTCTCGACCGCCTTCATCAGGCCGATGTTCCCCTCCTGGATCAGGTCGAGGAACTGGAGCCCGCGGTTCGTATACTTCTTGGCGATCGAGACCACGAGGCGGAGATTCGCCTCGGTCAGCTCGCACTTCGCCTGGCGGGTCTCCTCATAGGCGTCCTTGTGGAGCGCGCGCACCCTGCGGAAGGCGGCGCTGGACATCTTCGTCTCGGCTTCGAGGCGCGCTTGGTCCTCGCGGATGCCGGCGAGGCGCTCGCTGACCCGTTGGAACCTTTCGGGGCCACCGAGCCGCTCGAGCGCTTCCTTCGCCCGCTTGCTGCGGCGCCCGGCGACGGCCTGGAGCTCGTCGAACTCCGCGAGCTTCACGCCCAGGGGCCGCACCGCCGCCGCGGCGGCCCGGTCGAAGGCCTTCATGGCATCGGCCTTCTCGAGCACGCCGACCAGCAGCTCGCGGAACGTCCGCTTCGAGAAGCGCTCCGCGATCAGTAGATCGATCGCCTCGGCGTAGCGCGCTTCCACCTCCTCCTGGAGGCGCGCGCGGGTCTCGTCGCCGGTGCGGGTGTTGGCGATGGCAGCGTGGCGCTTGGCGATCTCGCCTTCGAGCCTGCGCACCTTGCCCACCGCGGCGAGCAGCATCTTCACCCGCTCGGCGGGCTCGTGCTCGGCTTCCTCGTCGTCGAGGCCGTCGAGGAGCGCCTTCGGCTCGGCGTTGCCGCGCTTGAGCGCATCACAGGCGGCCAACAGGTCGCGCAGGCCGAGGGGCGTGCCGATCGTCGCCTGGAGCAGCTTGCGCTCCCCCGCCTCGATGCGCTGGGCGATCGCGACCTCGCCCTCCTTGGTGAGGAGCGACACCTGCCCCATCTCGCGCAGGTAGACGCGCACCGGGTCGTGGCTGGGGCCGCTGTCCTCGTCGGCCTCGAAGGCCGCGGCGGGCTCGCCCGTGCGCTGGCCCGGGCCGGGCGTCTCGATCACCGCCACGTCGTGCTCGCCGAACAGGCTGGTGAGCTCTTCGAGCTGATCGGCCGTCAGCGCGTCCGCGGGAATCGCGGTGCCCAGGTCTTCGACGGTGAGGAAGCCCTTCTTGCGTCCTTCCGCCAACAGGCGTTGGAAGCCGCCGTGCTGGCTGGCTTCGGAGACGTCGAAGCTCTCCCAGCCGCCTTCGTCCGGCGCGTCGGCCAGCAGGTCGGAGGGGGCGTTCTTGTTGGAGGTGGGCCGGCTTCCGGGCACGCTCGAAGCCATGGGGGTCTCCTTCGCTCACACAGCAGGCAGGCGCTGTCTCCGGTTCAGCAATTCAGCGTTCTTCTCGGCGAGCAGCTTCGCGTCGGCAGCGAGCCGGCGGTTCAGCTCCTCGCGCTCGCGCCTCTCGCGAAGCGCACGGACCTTGGCGAGGGCGTCGCCCAGGGCGCGAGCCGCGAGGGCGCTCTCCTCCAGATCGCCCAGGGCCTTCGCCGCCAGCTCCGAGAGGAGCCGCCGCGGCTCGCCTTCCAGGCGATCGAGCAGGACGTCGGCGGACGCGCCGCCCGCGATCTCCCGGGCCAGGGCCTCGAGCTCCGGATCCGGCGCCACCGCCACCAGGTCCTCGGCCTGGGCCAGGAGCTCCGGATGGGCCAGCAGCACCTGGAGGGCGAGCTCGTAGTGACGATGCTCGGGGCCGCGGACCCGGGGGCCGGCCGGAGCGGCCACCTCGGCGGAGGTGTCGCCGGCCAGGGCCTTGCGCAACGCCGCGTCGATGTCGTGGGCCTCCACGCCCGTGGCCATCGCCAGCCGGCGCACGGTCTCGGCCCGCTCGACCGGGTCCGGCACCAGGGCGAGCAAGGGCACGACGGCGTTCGCGGCGTCGGCGCGCTCCCAGGGCGTGGCCACGCCCGCGGCCACGGCCCGGGCGATGGCAACCTCGAGAGCCGGAGCCGCCTCGTCGATGAGCTGGACGAGCGCCTCGGCCCCCTCGGCCTGCAGCAGGTCGTCCGGATCCTGGCCCGACGGCAGCGCCGCCGCCGCGACGCGCAGGCCCTGGGGAAGCAGGATCTCGAGGGCGCGCAGCATCGCCCGCTGCCCGGCGTCGTCACCATCGAAGAGCAGCACCACATTGCGGGTGCGACGGCGCAGGTCCCGGGCGTGCTGCTCGGTGAGGGCGGTGCCGCAGGTCGCGACCGCCTCGCCCACGCCGGCCCGAGCCAGCGCCACCCAATCGAAGTAGCCCTCCACGACGACGACCCGATCCTTCTTGCGAATCGGCTCCAGTGCGAAGGGGAAGCCGTAGAAGGCGCGTCGCTTGTGGAAGACCGGGCTCTCCGGCGTGTTCAGGTACTTGGGCTCCTGGTCCTTGCCGATGGCCCGACCGCCGAAGGCGATCACGCGGCCGCGAGCGTCCTGGATCGGGAAGGTGATGCGCCCGCGCAGCATGTCGAAGTGGCCGCCGCGCTCCCGGGCCTTGAGCAGCCCCGCCTTCTCGCCGATCTCCGCCGGGATCTGCTCGCGGTGCAGCACTGACACGAGCGCGTCCCAGCGATCCGGCGCGAAGCCGATGCCGTAGCGTTCGGCGATCTCCCGATCGAGGCCGCGCCCGGCGAGATAGCTGCGCGCGGCAGCACCGTCGTCGCCCATGAGCGCCCGACGGTAGAGGGCCTGGGCGGTGAGGTTCGCGCCGAGCACCGGCTCGGTCACGCTCGGCGCGCTGCCGCCGACCTCCTCCTTGATCTCGATGCCGACCTCGCCCGCCAGGCTGCGCACGGCCTCCGGGAAGGTCAGGCCCTCGTGCTTCATCAGGAAGGAGAAGACGTTGCCTCCCTCCTGACAGCCGAAGCAGTGATAGCTACCGCGATCCGGGGAGACGTTGAAGGACGGCGTCTTCTCCTCGTGGAAGGGACACAGGCCCTTCCAGTTCCGCCCCGCCTTCTTGAGGCTGACGACGCGTCCGATCACGTCGACGACGTCGACGCGGTCACGCACCGCCTGGATCGTGTCCTCGGGGATTCGAGCCATCCGCCCCTGGCTACCCCCCGCGGCTTGGCCTGCGCGTCAGCGCGCCATCCGCTTGAGCTTCTTGAGGGCGCGCTTCCGTGCCGCGGCTGCCTTCTTCTTCTTCCGAATGCTCGGCTTGTCGAAGTATTCGCGGCGGCGGAGCTCGGTCAGGATGCCTGCCTTCTCCACCTGCTTCTTGAAGCGCTTCAGCGCCACCTCGAAGGGCTCGTTGTCCTTGACCTTCACGACCGGCATGCGGTTTCGCTCTCCTGGAACGTAGGTCGCGGACGTGTCACGGGACCCCCCGAGGCCAGCCCCGATCCCCCCTGGACCGGAGCCACCCTTCCTAAGGGAGTGGCCCGAAACGCGCACGCGTGTCGAGTTGCAGCTGCGCGAAAGCCCCTCGACGGACGAGGTGGGGGGCGAAAAACCTCAAGAAAATCGGAGGATTGGGGCCTTCCACGCGGACGCGGGAAGCTAGCGCACGGCCCTCGGGGCATCAACCAGGCCGGGCCGGCTCAGGCGCCGGCACCCGCGGGGGGGCGAACCGGGATGCCGAGCTCCAGGAGCCGGGCCTTCACGCTGCCCACGGTCTGCTCCTTGAAGTGGAAGATGGAGGCGGCCAGAGCGGCCTGGGCATGGCCGCCCTCGGGCCCGTCGTCCAGGGCCGCGGCCAGGCTCTCGGGGGTGCCGCCGCCACCGGAGGCGATCACCGGGACCGAGACCGCGTCCGCGACCCCACGCACCATCTCGAGGTCGTAGCCGCTCTTGGTGCCGTCCTTGTCCATGCTGGTGAGCAGGATCTCGCCGGCGCCGGCCTTCGCCATGCGCTCGGCCCAGGCCACCGCGTCGATCCCGGTCGGGCGCCGGCCGCCGTGGGTGTACACCTCGAAGATCGCGTCGGGATCGTTCTCGCTCTCTCGGGCGGCGGCACGGATGCGGTAGTCCTCACGGTCGTCGATGCGGCGGGCGTCGATGGCCACCACCAGGTTGGCGCTGCCGATCTTGAGGGCGGCCTCCTCCACGAGCTCCGGATCGTGCACGGCGGCGGTCATGATCGAGACCTTGTCGGCGCCGGCGTTCAGCAGGTCGCGCACGTCCTGCAGGCTGCGCACGCCGCCTCCCACGCACAGCGGCATGAAGACGGTCTCGGCGGTTCGCGCGACGACGTCGAAGATCGTCCTCCGGCCCTCGTGGCTCGCGGTGATGTCGAGGAAGGTGATCTCGTCCGCTTCCTGCTCGTCGTACATGCGCGCCACCTCGACCGGATCGCCCGCGTCCACGTGGTCCACGTACTGCACGCCCTTCACCACGCGGCCCCGATCCACGTCGAGGCAGGGAATGATGCGCTTCAGGAGCACGAAGCCGCCTCCAATGCGTCGGCAAGCTCGATGGAGCCGTCGTAGAGGGCGCGTCCGACGATCACGCCGGCGAGGCCCAGGCGCGCCGCCGCACGGATGTGCTCCAGGTCGCCGACGCCGCCGGAGGCGATGACGGGAACCCCGACCTGCTCGGCCAGGGCAGCCGTCGCCTCCAGGTTCGGCCCGGTGCCCATGCCGTCCCGCGCGATGTCCGTGTGGATCAGTGCCGCGACACCCGCATCCTCGAACCGCCTGGCGAGGCTGACGACGTCCACATCGCTGGTCTCGAGCCAGCCCTCGACGGCGATCCGTCCGTCCTTCGCGTCCACCCCCACCGCCACCTGGCCGGGGAACTCGCGGGCGGCCCGCTTCACGAGCTCGGGATCCCGCAACGCCGCCGTTCCCAGGATGACGCGCTCCACGCCCAGCTCGATCCACTCCGCGACGCTGTCCCGCGTTCGGATCCCGCCGCCCAGCTCGACGGGAACACCCTTCATCTCCGCCAGGATCGCCCGTACCGCGTCCCGATTGCAGGGCCGCCCTTCCTTCGCCCCGTCGAGATCCACCACGTGCAGCCGCCGAAGCCCGGCCCCGTGCGACGCGAACCGCCGCGCCACCGCTCCCGGATCCGCGTCGTACACCGTCGCCGCGTCGTACCGCCCCTGCGCGAGCCGCACACAGCTCCCCCCCAACAAATCGATCGCCGGAATCATCTCGAACATGTTGCGTTGGGGGCCGGTTCCGTTTGTTGCGTTGTCGCGTTGGCAAGGGGCTAGTAGAGGGGGAGGGCGATCGCGACCTGCTCGGCACCCCAGGTGAGGAGCTCCTCGGCGGTGAGCCAGCGGGAGCCGCCGCCGGGGTAGCGGGAGGCGTCGAGGAGGTTCTCGGTGAGCGGGCGCTGGGTCTCGTCGAAGTTGCCGGTCCACAGGCGCGCGGCGCCGGGGGCGGCATGGAGATCGACCTCGAAGCCCACCGTGGCGGCGCGGGTGGCGCCGGCGGCGCTGCCCTCGCGAGCGACCAGGCGGTTCAGGGAGCCGAGCAGCACCGCGTCGGCACCGAATTCCCGGGCGGCGAGGGTGGCCACCTGTCTCGGCAGGAGGCGCTTCTCCGTGATGCCCGCCGCCTCGAGCGCGACCGCCACGTCCGACGGCGGGATCACCTCGACGCCCCGCGCGAGGAGCGCCTCGGCGAAGCGGTTGCCCAGGAGCTCCGCCGCCACGGCGGCCTCCAGCTCGCCCGCCTTCGTGCCGATCAGTCGCTCCGCGAGCGCGAAGGGCGCGATCGCGACCTTGGTGATCTGCCCCTGGTCGCGCAGGGCCGGGTGGGCGCGGCCCTTCACGGTCTGCACGCAGCCGGTGATCGACACCAGCAGCGCGAAGAGGACGAGGGGAAGTCGGGTCGCGTTCAGCATGCGTCGATCCACCGTGCGAAGGCGTCGAGCAGACGCCGTCCCGCGTTCTGGCTCTTCTCGGGATGGAATTGAACGGCGAAGGCCGAGCCCCGTGCCACCGCGGCGGCGAAGGACAGGCCACCGTACTCACAGGTGCCCACCTCGTCTTCGCTCCGGGCCGGCTCCGCGCGATAGCTGTGGACGAAGTAGTAGACGTCCCGCGCGGGCAGGGCCTCGAGCATCGGGTGATCGCCGGCGAAGCGCACCTCGTTCCAGCCGATGTGGGGCACGCGGAGCGAGCCGCCCGCCGCGTTCCGCGCCGGGAAGCGCTCGACCCGTCCCGCTAGGAGGTCGAGCCCCGGATTCTCCCCGTGCTCGCTGCTCGCCTCGAACAGCAGCTGCAGGCCGAGGCAGAGCCCCAGGTAGGGGCGGCCGGCGCCGATCCCCTCCCGCACCGCGGCGTCGAGGCCCTTGCCGCGCAGGCTCGTCACCGCGTCGGCGAAGGCACCGACACCCGGCAGCACCACCGCGTCCGCTGCGCGCACGCCCACCGCATCGCCGCACACTTCCGCGCGCAGCCCGGAGCGCTCCAGCGCCTTGGCGACACTGCGCAGGTTGCCGGCGCCGTAGTCGACGACGGCCACGCGGGGGGAGCTGGCGGGCATCGCTACAGGGCGCCCTTCACCGAGGGCACGTCGTCGTGGCGCGGGTCGAGCTCGAGGGCCTGGCGCAACGCGCGGGCCAGCCCCTTGAACACCGCCTCCACGATGTGGTGGGGGCTCTTGCCGTAACGGAGCTCCACGTGCAGATCGAGTCCGGCGTTCTGGGCGAGAGCGTAGAGGAAGTCCTCGGCCAGGGAGGCGTCGAAGCGGCCGACGCGATCGTTCTCGAGCGGCACGCGGTACACCAGGTACGCGCGGTTCGAGACGTCGAGGGACACCTCGACCTTGCTCTCCGCCATCGGCAGCACCTGGCTGCCGTAGCGGCGGATGCCCCGCGCCTCACCGAGGGCCTGGCGGATCGCCTGGCCGAGCACGATGCCCACATCCTCGACCGTGTGGTGCAGGTCCACCTCGAGATCGCCCTTCGCCCGCAGATGCAGATCGAAGAGCCCGTGCTTGGCGAAGCTCTCCAGCATGTGGTCGAAGAACGGGATGCCGGTGGATACGTCGTACTGCCCCGTCCCGTCGATCTCGAAGGCGAGACGGATCTCCGTCTCGCGGGTCTTGCGCTCGATCGTCGCTGCCCGACCGCTCATGACTAGATCTCCAGCTCCGCCTCGCGGGCGGCCTCGCGCTCCCGTCGCGCCCGGCGGATCTTCTGCAGTCGCAGCTCCACCGACGCACCGTGGCCCGTGAAGCCCTCCATCTCGGCGAGCCGCATCACGTCGGCGCCGAGCTCCCGCAGCTTCGGCGGCTCGAAGCGCACGAAGGCCGTGCGCTTCAGGAAGTCGTCGATGCCGAGCGGAGAGAAGAAGCGCGCGGTGCCGCCGGTCGGCAGCACGTGGTTCGGCCCCGCCAGGTAGTCGCCCACGGCCACCGGCGTGTAGTGCCCGAGGAAGACCGTGCCTGCGTTCTCCACCTTCTTGAGCGCCACGTCGGGTGCGTCGATGGCCAGCACCAGGTGCTCCGGCGCGTAGCGGTTCGCCACCTCGATCGACTGGTCGAGATCCTTCGTCACGATCGCCGCGCCCCCGGCCTTGAGCGCCGCCCGGGCGATCTTCTCGCGCCCCTGGCCCTTCAGCTGCTTGGCGATCTGGTCCTGCACCCGCGTCGCGATCGACTTCACGTGGGTGACGAGCACGGCGCTGGCGCCTTCCTCGTGCTCGGCCTGGGAGATCAGGTCCGCGGCCACCCACGCCGGCGTGGCGGTCTTGTCGGCCACCACCACCACCTCGGTGGCACCGGCCTCGCTGTCGATGTCGACCTCGCCGAACACCTGGCGCTTGGCCTCCTGCACCCACGCGTTGCCGGGTCCGACGATCTTGTCGACCCGCGGCACGCTCTCGGTGCCGAAGGAGAGCGCGGCCACCGCCTGGGCGCCGCCCATCTTGAAGACGCGGTGCACGCCGGCCACCTTGGCCGCCATCAGCACCTCCTTGCGGATGCTGCCGTCGGCCTGGGGAGGCGTGGCCATGATGATCTCCGGCACCTCCACCACCGAGGCGGGCACCGCGTTCATGATCACCGTCGAGGGATAGCTGGCCTTGCCCCCGGGCACGTAGATGCCGACGCGCTGCAGCGCGCGCACGCGCTGGCCCATGAAGCCGCCGCCCTCTTCGCGCATCTCCCAGCTCGAGGGGATGCGTTTCTTGTGGAACTCCCGCACGCGCATGGCGGCCTTGCCGAGGGCCGCCCGATCCGCGGGATCGACGGCCTCGCAGGCCTCCTCCCACTCGTCGCGCTGCACCTCGAGCTCGTCCAGCGCGGCGCCGTCGAACTTCTTGGTGAGGGCCAGGACACCGTCGTCCCCCTCTTCACGCACCTGCTCGACGATCTTCTGGACCTGCTTGCCCAGGCTCTCGTCGCGCTCCTCCCGCCGCCGGCACAGCTTCTCGAACGCGCGCTCGAAGCCCGCGTCGCCCGCCTGCAGCTGCTTGAGGATCCCCGCCTTCGTCGCACGGCTCGCCATCGTTCACCCCCCCCCGCCGCGGGTCTTCGACCCGCGACCACCCGCGCCCGGTCCGCGAGGTCCCGGTGCGCCGTCACCTGTTCGAAGCCGGCCTCCTGCAGCCAGCTCGCCATCTCCTCGGCCTGATGCGGCGCCAGCTCGACGCCGAGCCAGCCGCCCGGGCGAAGCCGCTCCCCGGCCTCGCTCGCGACGCGCTGCAGCAGCTCGGTGCCGAGGGGCCCCGCGAAGAGCGCCCGCTTCGGCTCGTGGGCGAGCTCCGGCGCCAGCTCCGCGGCGTCGCCTTCCGCCAGGTAGGGCGGGTTCGACACGATCATGTCAAAGCGTCGATCCGCCACCGGCGCGAAGCCGTCGCCGCACAGCAGCTCCACGCGCTCCGCCAGCTCGAGCCGCTCCGCGTTGCCCCGAGCCACCTCGAGGGCCGCCGCCGAGAGATCGGTGGCGGTGACCTGCGCCTCGGGTCGCTCCTTCGCCAGCGCCAGCGCGATCGCTCCGGAGCCGGTGCCGAGATCGAGGATCCGCAGCGCGGTCTCCCCGTCCTCGGTGGCCCGAAGGGCGGCCTCGACCAGCGTCTCGGTCTCCGGCCGGGGAACCAGCACGTCCGGCGTCACCTCGAGCGGAAGCGACCAGAACTCCTTCGTCCCGAGCAGCAGGGCCACGGGCACGCGCTCCTCGGCCCGGCGGCGCACCAGCTCGCGGAAGCGCGCCCGCTCCTCCGGCGTCACCGGCTTCTCGAAATCGAGGTAGAGGCGCAGGCGCTCGACCTTTAGCGCGGCGGCGAGCAGGCACTCGGCGTCGAGACGCGGCGAGTCGATGCCCTTCTCCACGAAGAAGCCCGTGGTCCACTGGAGGAGCTCCAGCACCGTCCAGCGCCGGGCGTCGGCGGCGGGCCGGCTCACAGGTCCTTCTCCGCCTGCTCGGCGAGGGCGCCGTGCACGCCGTCGAGCAGCTCGTCGAGATCGCCTTCCATGCAGCTCTCGAGCTTGTGCATGGTGAAGCTGGCCCGGTGATCGGTCACGCGGTTCTGGGGGAAGTTGTAGGTGCGGATCTTCTCGCTGCGCTCGCCACTCCCGACCTGGGCGCGGCGCTCACTGGCGCGCTCGGCGTGCTGGCGCTCGAGCTCGGCCTCGAGCAGCCGCGAGCGCAGCACCTTCATCGCCTTGGCCTTGTTCTTGTGCTGGCTCTTTTCGTCCTGGCAGGTCACGACGACGCCGGTGGGCTCGTGGGTGATGCGCACGGCCGAGTCGGTGGTGTTCACGCTCTGGCCGCCGGGGCCCGAGGAGCGGAACACGTCGATGCGCAGATCGTTCGCGTCGATCTCGACGTCGACCTCCTCGGCTTCGGGCATCACCGCCACCGTCACCGTCGAGGTGTGGATGCGGCCCTGGCTCTCGGTGCTGGGCACACGCTGCACCCGGTGCACGCCCTTCTCGAGCTTGAGCCGCCCGAACACGCTGCGCCCGCCGACGGAGACGATCGCCTCCTTGAGGCCGCCGCCGTCGGTCTCGGAGACCGAGATCGGCTCGATCTTCCAGCCGCGGCTCTCGGCGTAGCGCGAGTACATGCGGAAGAGATCGCCGGCGAACAGCGCCGCCTCGTCGCCGCCGGTTCCGGCGCGCAGCTCGAGGATCGCGTCCTTCTCGTCGTTGGGATCCTTGGGGATGAGGAGCAGGCGGATCTCCGCCTCGAGCTCGTCCCGGCGGGCCTCGAGATCGGCGAGCTCGCTCTCGGCCAGCTCCCGCATCTCGGGATCGTCCTCGCCGAGCATCTCCTTGGCGTCGGCGATGCCCTGCACCGCCTCCCGCCAGGCGCGACCCGCCTCGAGCAGGGGACGCAGCTCGGCCAGCTGCTTGCCGACGCTGGCCAGCTCGGAGGGCTGCTTCGTCAGGGCCGGATCGGCGAGGCGCTGCTCCAGCTCCTCGCCCGTCGCCTCGGCCTGGCGAATCTGCTCGGTCCAGTCGGCCATCAGCTCTCTCGGAACCCGGCCCCGGCGAGCGTCCCTCCCCGCCCGGGCTCCACGAAGAAGATCAAACGCTTCGGGGGGTTACAGGAGGCCGGCGCGCTCGTGAAGGCGGCCCGGGCCACCGGACGGGCGGCTCGGGCGGTCTCCCCTGGGCATGCGAGTGCAGCGCGCGCGCGACATGACCGGAGGCTCGCCGATCGGGAGGCGCGGCGCAAGTTCTCGACGAAAAAGGGAAATCTCTAGCGGCGGGAGGCTCGGCGGCGTCCGCCGAAGAGCTCCTCCAGCCAGTCCCGGGGCGTGCGGCGGGGTCGCGGGCACACGCTGCGGGGCGCCGTGCCGGCAACGAACCACTCCTCCCGGCCCGGGCAGTGCGGCGCCGCGAGGAGTCCCGTCGCCGGGTCGATTTCGACGCGCTCCATTCCGTCCGGCGGCTCGAACCCGGGCCCGGCCTCCTCGCCGAGCACGCCGCGCAGGAATCGGGCCGCGATCGGCAGGGCGGCCTTGGCGCCGGTGAGGCCGACCCGGGCGCCGTCATCGAAGCCCACCCACACGCCCACCACCAGCTCCGGCGTGTAGGCGACGAACCAGGCGTCCCGGAAGTCGTTGCTCGTGCCGGTCTTGCCGGCCACCGGACCGCGCACGCCGAGCTTGCCCAGGGTCTTCCCGGTGCCGCGCCGCGCCGCCCCGAGGAGCGCCTCAGTCACCAGGTGGACGGGCTGCGGATCGAACACGTCCCGGGCCCCCGGGCGCAGGGCGCCCCGGGCGCCGCCGGGCTCGGCCACTGCGAGCAGGGTTCGCGGCTCGTTCGCGAGGCCGCCGGCCGCGAGCACTCCGTAGGCCGCCGTGATCTCGAGGGGCGTCACCTCGAAGGCACCGAGGGAGAGACTCGGGATCGGGCGCAGCGGGCTCTCCACGCCGAGGCGACGGGCGGTCTCGGCCACGTGCACGAGCCCCACCTCCATGCCGAGGCGGGCGAAGGGCACGTTCAGGGAATCTTCCAGCGCCGTGCGCAAGGCGACCGGCCCGCGGTACCTGCCACTGTGGTTCGTGGGCTCCCACCTCGCGCCCTGCACGACCAGCTGCAGGGGCTCGTCCTCCAGGACGGTGCCGAGGGTAAAGCGCGACCCGCCCCGTTCGCTCAGGGTGAAGGCCGCCAGGGCGACGATGGGCTTGAACACGCTGCCGGGCTGACGGCTGGCGCCGGTGACGCGATCGAAGCCGCCGGCCTGTGCCCGCCGGCCGCCTACCCAGGCGAGCACGTCGCCGGTATGGGGATCGAGGGCAACGAGCGCCGCCTGGAGCGGGCTCTTCTTGCGGCGCAGGAGCGGATAGCCCTTCTCGAGCCGGGCGAGGCCCGCACCGACGGCTCCCTTCGCCTCGCGCTGCATGTGGGGATCGAGGCTCGAGAAAATGCGCAGGCCCGCCTCGGCGAGCTCGTCCTCGTCCACCTCGGCCAAGAGCTCCTTCTCGAGATGGGCGGTGAAGCCCGGCGCCCGAGCCCGCGGCGCGCTGCGCCGACGCACCTGGACGGGCGTGCCCTTCGCGCGGGTCCACGCGGCCGCGTCGATGCGGCCGTGGGCGTGGAGCGCGTCGAGCACCTGGTCGCGTCGGGCGCGGGCGCGCTCCGGGTGGCGATCCGGGGCCAGCGCGCTCGGGGCCCGCACCATTCCCGCGAGCAGCGCACCCTCGGCCAGGCTGAGCTGGGCCGCGTCCTTGCCGAACCAGAAGTGCGCGGCGGGACCCACGCCGTGGACCGCGCGGGAGCCGTCCTGCCCGAGGTAGATCTCGTTCAGGTAGGCCTCGAGGATCTCGCGCTTCGAGTAACGGAGCTCGAACCAGAAGGCGAGCGCGACCTCGCGCAGCTTCCGGGTCCACGAGCGCTCCGGTGTCAGGTAGAGGTTCTTCACCAGCTGCTGGGTGAGGGTGCTGCCGCCTTCGACGATGCGCCGTTCCTTGGCGTTCTCGAGTGCGGCGCCCGCCACGCGCACCGGGTCGACACCCGGGTGCACGAAGAAGCGGCGGTCCTCCGCGACGAGCACGGCGTTCACCAGGTCGCGCGGCAGCAGGTCGAGGGCCAGCACGTCGCGGGGCGCGGCGTGCTCCCCGCCCAGCACCGCCAGGCGGAGCGGCTCGAGGAAGAGCGCGTCCCGCGGCTCGCCGTCGGGCCCGGTGACGGACTCGATGCGCGTGCCCTTCACCTTCACCACGTGCAGCCCGCCGGCCTCGCGACCGTCCGGGTAGTCGAAGGGCCGCAGGCCGATCTCCCAGCGCGAGGCGCCGAGCCGATAGGCGCCGACGCCGGGCTCGCCGCTCGAGGCGCGGTAGTGGGCCCGCTCCAGGTGCGCCTCGACGTCCTTCCGCTCCGCCCGCGCGCCGGGGACGAGAACCCAGGGACGGCTGTAGACGGCCGATGCGCGCGGAAGCTTCTGGGCGAGCCGGGGACCGGGCAGCCAGGGGAGGACGGCGGCTGCGGCCGCGAGCACCACCACGCCGAGGAGGAGCTTCCGGAGCACGCCTAACGACTGCCGCCCGGCTCGAGGGCGTCGTCGATGGCGTCGCGGATCGCGCCGGCGAGCTCGCCGCCCAGCTCCTCGGACCAGCGCCGGGCGCGCTCCTGCCAGGCCTCCACCTCGCGGTCCCAGGCGCCCCGGCGAGCCGGCCGCCTTCGCGCCGCCTCCCGGCGGGCCGGACGCTCCGGCCGCGGGGAAACGCGGGTCTGGGCCGTGCCGGCCGCCACGTCCCCGCGCTCGACCCGGGCCCGGTAGCGCTTCGCCCGCTCCCGCTCGAGCTCCCGGTAGTGCTCGGCGGCGGCCTCGTCACGAGAGTCCCAGGCGATGGCCGGCGCAGCCACGACCAGGCCGAGGACGAGGACCAGAGGCAGGCTGCGGGCGAGGGAGGTCATGGTGGGCTCGGGGCGCGAGGATACGACGGCCGACGGGATCGGGGCATTCACGAGGGATACGGCCCGGCCGGGAGCCCGGTTCGCGGCACGCGGCCGCGCCTTCCGGATCGCCCCGTGGGGAGGCCCGGCGGGGAGCGTGGATCAGCCGGGCTGGATCCAGTGCACGAGACGGCCCGTGTCCGGACCGTCACGGCGGACACTGAAGAAGGGCGCACCGGGGCAGGCGGTGCAGCTCCCGGTGACGTGCTCGACCCGCCCGATCCCCGCCTCCCGCAGCGCCGCGCCCGCGATCACACCGAGGTCGAGCCACACGTGACCCGGCCGCGACGGGCGGGTCGCGCCGTCGAGCTCCGCCGCGAAGGGCTCGCGGAGGGCGGCGAGCACGGGCTCGTCCACCTCGTAGCAGCACGGCCCGACGTGGGGACCGACCGCGGCGACCAGCGCACCCCCCCGGAGCTGGCGGAGCGCCGCGACGCCCGCTCCCACGACCCCGGCGGCCAGGCCGCGCCAGCCGCCGTGGATGGCGGCCACGGCGCGACCGTGCTCGGCAGCGACGAGGATCGGCACGCAGTCGGCGGTGACGATGCCGACGGGGACGTCCGGGTGGTCGCAGACCACGGCGTCCCCCCAGCCGAGAGGCTCTTCGCTGGGACCGTGCACCCGCACCACGTCGACTCCGTGCACCTGCTGCGGCCGGCGCAGCCGGTCCGGAGCCGTCGCGCCGCGTGTGCCGAAGCCGTGGCGCACCGGAAGGGACGACGCGCGAAGGCAGGCGCTCACCCTTCCCGCTCTCCGAGCTGCCGCTCGAGCTCCTGGAGATCCGCCGGCAGGAGAGCTTCGAAGTGCAGGCGCTCGCCGATGGTGGGATGGGTGAAGCCGAGCGCCGCCGCGTGAAGGGCGGGGCGGCGGAAGCGCACCGGGCCCTTCGCCCGACGGCCGCGCCCGTAGACCCCGTCGCCGAGCAGCGGCAGGCCGCGGCTGGAGAGATGGACGCGGATCTGGTGCGTCCGCCCCGTCTCCGGCCGGATTGCCAGACGAGCGATACCGCTCGCCGGATAGCGCCGCTCCACCTCCCAGTTCGTGCGGGCCGCTCGTGCGTGGCGCGCCGCGACGGACATGCGCTTGCGATCGCGCGGATGGCGGCCGATCGGCTGGTCGATCCGCCCGCCGTCCTCCTTCGGCACGCCACGCACCCAGGCGCGGTAGAGCCGATCGATTTCGTGGGTGCGGAACTGCTCCGCCAGCGAGAGGTGCGCCGCGTCGTGCTTGGCCACGACCATCACCCCAGACGTGCCGCGATCGAGGCGGTGCACGATGCCCGGCCGCAGCACGCCGCCGATGCCCGCGAGATCGCCGCAGTGGTGCAGCAGCGCATTCACGAGCGTGCCCCGGGGATGCCCCGGCGCCGGATGCACGACCAGGCCCGGCGGCTTGTCGAGGACGACGACGGCTTCGTCCTCGAAGAGGATCTCGAGGGGAATCGCCTCGGGGACCACCGCCGCGTCCACCGGTTCCGGCGGATCCGCCTCGATGCGATCGCCCTCGCGCACGTGGGCGCTCGGCTTGGCCGCCTCGCCGTTCAGGTGCAGGCGCCCCGCCTGGGCCCAGCGCTGGACCTGGGCCCGCGGCACGCCGAGCAGGACTGCGGCGACCCGATCCAGCCGCTGGCCGGCCTCGCCCTCCCCGACCAGCAACTCGAGGCTCACCAGATGCGGGACGGAACGCCCGAGCTGCGGAAGACCAGCACGTCGACCAGCGCGCGCTCGAAGGCGTTGGTCTTGGCCGCCACGTCCGGATCGACCCGCGACTCGAAGTAGGTTCGCGCCTCGCGGATCTCGGGTTCGAGGCGGGCGAAGAGGTCGTCGTGCTCGATGCCGAGCCGCACCTTCTCCGGGTGATAGCTCATCACGTCCGAGAGGATCGCGCGCGCCAGCCGGGCCGCCCGCTCCGGATCGACGATCGGCTGCACGGCGACCTAACGCCGAGCCCGCCGCCCGAGGCTGGGTTCCTCGGGGACGTGCTCGCGGAAACGAGCCATGTAGCTGGTCGCCACGCGGTCGGCATCGAGCCCGATGCACCGGCAGAGCGAGACGACGAAGCCGCGCGCGTAAACCGCCGCCGGCAGGTCTTCGAACTGGTCCTGCTCGATGAACTGGAGGTAGGTCGGGTTGATCTTGGTGACCTCGGCGATCTTCTCGAGGTCGATGCCGCGCCGCAGGCGCGCCCGGCGCAGGCGTGCGCCGGTCCACGCCGCGTCGGCGTCCTCGTCGCCGGCGTCGTCGAAGGTCTCGATCTCGGCGGGCACCAGGTCGACCGAAGCGGCGGCGTTGGATTCGTCGGCGAACTGCAGGTCGAGATCGAGCTCGACCTCGTCGAGGAGCGGCGCCTCCTGGGGAGCGAGACGACCGTCGTACTCGGCCTTGGTGTCGACGTCCGAGAGCACCCGGTAGGCCAGCTCGATGCGCTCCCGCATGGCCTCGGCCTCGCCGTCCTCGTAGAGGGAGTAGGTGGCGAGCCCGTCCTCCGCCCAGGTGGCCTGGGCCATGCGGTAGGCGCGCTCCACCTCCTCCAGCGAGGCGTCGGGGAGGATCTCGAGCACTTCGTAGTGGGTCATCTCGGAGAGCGGCTTCATCGGGGCGATCCTGAGGGGCGGGCAGCCTCCACGAGCTTTCCCGCGATCCGCTGAAGGTACACCGCCGCGTCGCTCTCGGGGCGGACGTCCAGGAGGGGCTTGCGGTGGAGCACGGCCTCCCGCACGGCCGGGTCCCGGTTCACGTAGCCGGCGTAGTCGATCTCGATACCGAAGAACTTGCGGCACACGCTGCGCACGGAGAAGCCCAGCTTGATGTCCTCGGTGCTCGCGACCTCGTTCACGACCACTCGCGGCTGGAAGCCCTGCAGGGTCGTGGCGAAGCGCTGGCCCTCCTCCGGATCCATCTCCTCCACGGCGCGCATCAGGTCGAGGGGCGTGCGGATGCCGCGCTCGTTGCGCTGGTCCATGGCCTCTCGCACGCACTCGCGCACGTCGTGCTTCTGGAGGGCGAGCTGCATGCGTCGGTAGAAGGCGGCCCGAATGAAGGTGTAGGTGTTCTCCACCGAAGTGGGCTCCGGATGGAGCACCAGCAGCCCGTCGTCGCCGACCAGGAAGTAGTCGATGTTCGCCGGGTGCGCGCCGGCGCCGCAATCGACGAAGACGAAATCACACGGCAGCTCGCGGAGCGCGGCCAGCAGCTCGGCACGACGGGCCGCGTCGGGTTGGGCCGCGGCCAGGTTGCCGTGGGTCGCTGCGAGCAGACCGAGCCCGTGGTGGGGCGTCTCCTGGAGCAGGTGCTCGACCCGGCTCTCCCGGCCGGAGACGAAATCGGCGAGGCTGTTCCGGGGCGTCTTCACCCCGAGCCAGGTGTGCAGGTTCGGCCCCTCGATGTCGGTATCGACCGCCACCACCTTGTAGCCCGCGCGCGAGAGGGTGTGCGCCAGGTTGGCCGAGAGGAAGGTCTTCCCGACCCCGCCCTTGCCCCCGCCGACGGCGACCAGGCGGGCGGCGGGAAGATGCGCGGCGGGCGGTTGAGGGGGCGTGGGTGCGGTCACGGGGCTCCCGGCCGGCGATGCTATTCCGCCAGCTCGACGTTCCAGTACGACGCGTCCACCACGTTGAGGAACGGCTTCCACTCTTCATAGCGCACACTGGAGAGCATGAGGTTCATGAGCGGCGTCCAACGCGGTCGCTGGGGCTTGCCGCGCAGCTTCATACCCGCCTGGCGCGGCGTCCGGCCGCCCTTTCGGCGGTTGCAGTCCACGCAGCTCGTCACCACGTTCTCCCAGGTGCTGCGTCCGCCGAGGGCGCGGGGCACCACGTGGTCCAGGTTCAGCTCCGCCCGGCTCGGCCGGCGCGCGCAGTACTGGCACTCGAAGTTGTCGCGGGCCATCAGGTTGATGCGGCTGAAGCGCACGTGGCGCTTCGGCAGGCGGTCGAAGGCCACGAGCACGATCACTCTTGGCACGCGCATGGGCCCCTGGGGCGTGCCGATGGCGTCGGCGTCCCGGGCGACAGCGAGCTGGCTCCAGCCCTCGAAGTCGAAGGTCTGGTACTGCGCATCCACGGCCCGGGCGATGCCCTGATACAGCAGCGAGAACGCCCGACGCACCGAGGTGACGTGGATCGGCAGGTACGAGCGGTTGAGTACGAGGACGCTCGAGTTCAGCATGCAGGTCGCCCTCGGGGGAGGCTACCGGAGGCCAAGGGCGTGGGCGAGGGCCTGCTCGACGAGCGCGTCCTCCCCCTCCAGCAGCGTGCGGGCGTCCAGCCAGACGCGTTCGTCGCGGGTCCGCGCCAGCACCGGCACTGGAGCGGCGCGGAGGGCCGCGGCCAGGGCTTCGGCGCCGAGGTCCCCACCCAGGGCCACGGCCACGCTCGGCAGCTCGAAGCCGGGTAGCGAGCCGCCTCCCACGGCCCCGGGCACCGTCAGCACCTCGGTCTCCAGACGGTCGCCGGCCCGCTCGCCCAGGCGCTTGGCCAGGGCGCGGGCGCGCTCGCCGACCCGGTCGACGGGCTCGAGCAGCATGCGCAGCGTCGGGATCTCGTCGCGGCGGTCCTCGAGCAGCAGGCGCAGGGTGGCGTCGAGAGCCGCCATGCCGAGCTTGTCCAGGCGCAGCGCCCGGGCCAGCGGGCTCGTGCGCAGGGCCGCAACGGCCGTCCGCGTGCCCAGCACGATGCCCGCCTGGGGCCCGCCCAGCAGCTTGTCGCCGGAGAAGCACACCAGATCGGCGCCCTCGCGCAGCCTCCCCGGCGCAAAGGCGTCTTCGGGCAGGCCCTCGCTGCGCAGGTCCACGAGGGTGGCGCTGCCGAGATCGTCGATGAGCGGCAGCCCGTTCGCGGACGCGGTGGCGCGCAGCTGCGGGAGGCCCACCTCGGTGACGAAGCCCTGCTGCTCGAAGTTGCTGCGGTGGACCTTGAGCAGGGCCGCGGTCCGAGGACCGATCGCACGCTCGTAGTCCCGGGGGTGGGTGCGGTTGGTGGTTCCCACCTCGACCAGCCGCACCCCGGCCTGCTCCAGGATCTCCGGAACCCGGAAGGAGCCGCCGATCTCGACCAGCTCGCCCCGGGAGACGATCACCTCGCGCCCGCGAGCCAGGGCGGCCAGGGCGAGGAGCACCGCGGCGGCGTTGTTGTTCACCACCAGGGCGTCCTCGGCTCCGGACAGGATGCGCAGCATGCCCGTGAGGGTGGCCTGACGCTTGCCGCGCCCGCCGCCCGCCAGGTCGAGCTCGACGTCCGAGTAGCCCAGGGAGGCCGCCGCCACAGCCGAGGCGGCGGCCGGCGGCAGTGGGGCGCGGCCCAGGTTCGTGTGCAGGACGACGCCGGTGGCGTTCACGACCCGACCCGGGCGGGGGCGCGCCAGCTCCTCGGCTCTCCGGCGGGCCTCCCCCTCGACGTCCGGGGCCGGCTCGCCGCCGTCGAGGGCCGCTCGCGCCCCCTCGACCCCCTCCCGCACCCCGGCCTGGACCGCCCAGGCGGGCAGGTGCGGCTCCGCTCGAGTCAGGGCCCGGGTCAGCCGATCCACCGAAGGAAGGGAGCGTCGGGGATCCCCTGCGGGGTTCTTGACCTCGGAGTCGCGATCCATGATGCTCCTGGAACAGATTCAGCGGCCACCGGTTCCCGCGGGGCCCTGCGGAAAGGCAGTGTAGCGGGGCCGGGGTCGAGACCGGAGCGCGGACACCTTGGGGTTCGATTTCGCGTGCGCTCCTCCTCCCGGCCATCGCCGCTTCCGAGAATCCGAACCACAAACCACCGAGTGAGTCGATTGGCGACACCGCGATCCCAGCTGCCCACCGCCCCCGCGCTAGCCCGCGGACCCGTGGCCGGGCGGCTGCGCGCGACCGGGTGTCGACGCGAAATCCATACGAGTTCCGGGACGTTGGCTGAGCTGCCCGTCCCGCATCGCCCGGCGTCGTTGCCTCGGGCGTTGCGCGCCTGAACCCCGCCCCGCCGCCTCTGGCGGCACCCAGCCCAGGTCTCCCGACCGGCCCGATCGGCGCACCCGAGCCGAAAGGCGGGGATGCAGAACGAGATCCTGATCAATGCCTCACCGGGTGAGACCCGGGTGGCGATCTTCGAGAAGAAGCAGTTCGTCGAGCTCCATATCGAGCGGGCGGGAAGCCGCAGCGTGGAGAACAGCGTGGTGAAGGGGCGCGTGACCCGCGTGCTGCCGGGCATGCAGGCCGCCTTCGTGGACATCGGCCTGGAGAAGGCCGCCTTCCTCTACGCCGGCGACTACGTCGAGAACATCGAGAAGCTCGACAGCAACGAGGGCGATCCGCGCAGCCGCAGGCGGCGGGGCCAGGGGCGGCGCGTTCCCAACATCGAGACGCTCCTCGAGGAGGGGCAGGAGATCGTGGTGCAGATCGCCAAGGAGCCGATCGGCACCAAGGGCGCCCGCATCACCTCCCACGTCTCGATCGCCGGCCGTCACCTGGTGCTGACGCCCTGGGCCCAGCGGGTCGGCGTCTCGCGCAAGATCGATTCCGACCGGGAGCGGCGGCGCCTCCGCGACATCGTGAACAAGGTGAAGCCCGCCGACCTGGGCTTCATCATCCGCACTGCCGGCGACGGCACCCGCGAGGCCGATCTCGAGGCCGACGTGAACTACCTGACCACGGTCTGGGACGACGTCCAGATCAAGAAGGATCAGGTGCGGGCCCCGGCCGTGCTCTACTCGGAGCCGCCGCTGGCGCTGCGGGTGGTGCGGGACTTCGCGAACTCCGACACGAAGCGCATCGTGATCGACTCGCCGGAGGCGCACCGGGAGCTCACCGAGTTCGTCGACAAGTTCGTCGCCGACCCGAAGCCGAAGATCGATCTCTACGAGGGCGCGGACCCGATCTTCGACCACTTCGGCTGCGAGTCGCAGATCGACGACAACCTCGGCCGCAAGGCGTGGCTCAAGAGCGGCGGCTACCTGATCATCGACCAGAGCGAGGCGCTCACCGCCATCGACGTGAACACCGGCCGCTACGTCGGCAAGCGCGACCTGGAAGAGACCGTTCTGCGCACGAACCTCGAGGCGGTGCGTGAGGTGGTGAACCAACTCCGCTTCCGCAACATCGGCGGGCTGATCATCATCGACCTGATCGACATGGACAGCGCGGAGAACCGGGAAAAAGTGTACCGCGCGCTCCAGGAGGCGATCCGTGGCGACAAGGCCAAGACCAACATCCTGAAGATCTCCGAGCTCGGCCTCGTGGAGATGACGCGCAAGCGCACCCGCGAGAACCTGGTGCAGATGCTGTGCGAGCCCTGCGCCTACTGCGAGGGCAAGGGCTACGTGCTCTCGGACGAGAGCGTGGCCCACAAGATCCTGCGCGAGATCCGCAAGGACCTGCCGCGCTTCTGCGGGCGCGAGGTGGCGGTGACCGTCAGCCGGCGGGTCGCCGAGCAGCTGCTGGGCTCCGAGAAGGGCACGCTGAAGGGCCTGGAGGAGGACCTGGGCCGGGAGATCGAGATCCGCGCGCGCAGCGACTTCCACCAGGAGCAGTTCGAGATCACCTCCACCTCCGAGGGCCCGGCCGTGACCCTGGACCTGCCGTGGATGAGCCCGCCGGAGGAGCCGGCGAAGGCGAAGCCCAAGGCCGAGAAGGCGGCGGAGCCGGCCGCCGAGGCGGAGGCCGAGACGGAATCGGCTGCCGAAGCCGCGCCTGCGGCGGAGGAGCCGGCCGCCGAAGCGCCGCCCGCCGAGGTAGAGCCGGCTGCGGAGAGCCCGATCGAGATGGTCAGCCTCGACGACCTCGCCGATCCCCTCGGGGAAGAGCCGGGCAACGGCGAAGAGCCGGAGGAGACGCCGCGACCGCCGGCGATGGGGGCGCCGCCGGAACCCGTTGACGCCCCTGGGGAATCGCCGATACTCCCGCGCTTCCAGGGTCCGGAGGAGTCGTGATGTACGCGGTGGTGAAGACGGGCGGCAAGCAGGTGCGGGTGACCCCCGGCCAGGCCGTGCGCGTCGAGAAGCTGGCCGGCGAGGTTGGCGATGCCGTGCAGTTCGACCAGGTGCTGCTGGTGGGCGGCGAAGGCGAGCCCAAGGTTGGCACGCCGCTGGTCGATGGGGCCAAGGTGGTCGGGAAGATCACCGCCCAGGCCCGGGGACCCAAGATCACGATCTTCAAGATGAAGCGCCGCAAGGGCTACCGTCGCAAGGCGGGCCACCGGCAGGCCTACACCGAAGTCCAGGTCGAGTCGATCGACGGCTAGACGGGAGAGCTCTCATGTCGCACAAGAAGGGTCAGGGAAGCTCCAGGAACGGCCGCGATTCCAACGGGCAACGGCGGGGCGTGAAGCGCTTCGGCGGGCAGGCCGTGCGCGCGGGCAACATCCTGGTTCGCCAGGTGGGGACCAAGATCCACCCCGGCCAGCACGTGGGCTGCGGCAAGGACTTCACGCTCTTCGCGCTGAAGGACGGCACCGTCCACTACGGTAGGTCCAAGGGCAAGGTCATTGCCCGCGTGGAGCCGTCGAACTAACGAACCGGGGGTTGCCACCGCGCACGGACGTCGGGGGTGCCCCGACGAGCCCGTTCCATGGCCACCGAATCGTTCATCGACGAAGCCACGCTCCTCGTGGCAGCCGGCAGGGGCGGCGACGGCATCGTCGCCTTCCGACGGGAGAAGTTCATCCCCCGTGGCGGGCCCAACGGTGGCGACGGCGGGAGGGGCGGCGACGTCGTGTTCGTGGCGGATCGCAACCTCGCGACCCTGCGCGACTACCGCTACCGCAAGGAGCTGCGCGCTGGTGACGGAGAACGGGGCGGAGGCAACGACCGCACCGGGGCGGGAGGCCTGGACCTGGAGGTGCGCGTGCCCGTCGGCACCGTCGTCCTGGAGGCCGGCGAGCCCTCCGACGCGGAGCCCGTCGCCGATCTCTCCGAGGACGGCCAGCGCTTCGTGGCCGCCCGGGGCGGGCGCGGCGGCCAGGGCAATGCGCGCTTCGCCACGGCCACCCGCCAGGCTCCGGACTTCGCCACCGAGGGCAAGCCCGGCGAGGCGAAGCGCCTGCGCCTCTCGCTCAAGCTCATCGCCGACGTCGGGCTCGTGGGCCTGCCGAACGCTGGCAAGTCGACCCTGCTGCGGCGCCTCACCCGCGCCCGACCCCGCGTCGCCGACTACCCCTTCACGACCCTGGTGCCGAACCTGGGCGTCGTGGAGACCGACGAGGTGCGCTTCGTGGTGGCGGACATCCCGGGGCTGATCGAGGGAGCCAGCGACGGTGCGGGCCTGGGCGACCGCTTCCTGCGCCACGTCGAGCGCACGCGGGTGCTGGTGCACCTCCTCGACGGCGCGGCACTGCTCGAGCCCGAGCGCGACCTGTTGGCCGAGTACGAGACCATCCGCGGCGAGCTCGCGGCCTACGACGCCTCCCTGGCCGACCGGCGCGAGATCGTCGCCGTGAACAAGGTCGACCTCTTCGCCGATCGCGACGAGCTCGACCCGGTGGAGGCGGAGCTGCGCAAGCGCGGCTGTGACCTGCTGCGCATTTCCGGCGCGACCGGGGAGGGCGCGGATGCGCTGGTGCGCGAGATCGCGAGCTCGCTGCAGGAGGCGGGCGATGCCTGAGCGCAAGGTGGCCAAGCGCGCGCGGCGCATCGTCGTCAAGATCGGCAGCGGCGTGCTCACCGACGGCGGCCGGCTCCGGCCCCGGGTGATGGGGGACATCGCCGCGCAGGTGGCGGAGCTGCTCGCCGAGGAGCGCGAGGTGGTGCTGGTCTCTTCCGGCGCGATCGCCCTCGGCGCCCGGGCGCTCGGGTGGGAGCAGCCCGGCCGATCGATCCCGGAGAAGCAGGCCGCCGCGGCCGTCGGCCAGATCGGCCTGGCCGAGCGCTGGCGCCGCCGCCTCGAGCGCCACGGGCGCGCCGCGGGCCAGGTGCTGGTGACGCGCACGGGCCTCGAGAACCGGGAGCGCTTCCTGAACGCCCGCCACACGCTGCTCACCCTGCTGCGGCTCGGCGCGGTTCCCGTGGTGAACGAGAACGACACGGTCGCCACCGAGGAGATCCGCTTCGGCGACAACGACAACCTCAGCGCGACTGTCGTGAACCTGGTCGGCGCCGACCTGCTCGTGATCTTGACCGACGTGGACGGGCTCTACGAGCGTCCGCCCGTGGCCGGTGAGCCCACGCCGCCGCTCGTTCCGAACGTCTCGCGAATCGACGCGGGCGTGAAGCGCGCCGCGGGCGGCTCGGGCAGCGCCTTCGGGCGCGGCGGCATGATCACGAAGCTGGAGGCGGCAGCGTCCGCCGGTCGCAGCGGCGCGGCCACCGTGCTTTGCAACGGCCGGCGGAGCGGCGAGCTGCTGCGCGTCGCCGCCGGCGAGCCGGTGGGCACGCTGTTCGTCGCGGGCAACCGGCTGGCGGGGCGCAAGCACTGGCTCGCGTTCACCGCGCGCCCCCTGGGCCGCGTCGAGCTCGACGCGGGCGCCGAGCGGGCGCTCCGCGAGCGCGGCCGGAGCCTGCTGCCCGCCGGCATCATCGGTGTGGAGGGCCGCTTCGGCATCGGCGACCCGATCGCCTGCGTCGGCCCCGGGGGCAGCGAGTTCGCTCGCGGCCTCGCCGCCTACGGTGCGGAGGAGGTCGATCGCATCAAGGGCCGCAAGGCCCGTGAGATCGACGCAGTGCTAGGCTACACGAACGGCGACGAGGTGATCCACCGGGACGACCTCGTGCTGCTCGACTGACGAGAGACCCACGAGAGACGGGCGAGAGAGAGTCCCATGGAGCTCGAGCGAGAAGTCGAAGCCATCTGTCAACGGGCCCAGGCGGCAGGTCGCATCGTGGCGGCCCTGCCGACGAGCACGAAGGACGCCTGGCTGAAGCGCGCCGCGGAGCGCCTGGAGCCCGCCCGGGAAGCCATCCTCGAGGCGAACCGCCGCGACATCGCCGAGGCGGAGGCCATGGGCCTCGAGGCGCCGATGGTGCGCCGGCTCTCCCTCGGCGACGGCAAGTGGGAGAGCATGATCGACGGGCTGCGGCAGGTGGCGAGCCTGCCGGATCCCGTCGGCGAGATCAGTGACATGAAGGTGCGCCCGAACGGCCTGCGGGTGGGACGCATGCGCATCCCCCTGGGCGTGATCGGCATGATCTACGAGTCGCGCCCCAACGTGACCGTGGACGCGGCGGCCCTGTGCGTGAAGGCGGGGAACGCAGTGATCCTGCGCGGCGGCTCGGAAGCGTTCCACTCCAACCAGGCGCTGGGCGAGCAGCTACGGCTCGCGGCCGACGACGTGGGGCTCCCCGGCGACGCGATCCAGGTCATGCCCACGACGGATCGCGTGGCGATCGATCACCTGCTGAAGATGGACCGCTACGTCGACCTGATGATCCCCCGCGGCGGCTACACGCTCATCCGAAAGGTGATGCGGGAGAGCTCGATCCCCGTCCTCGCCCACGACGAGGGCATCTGCCACGTCTACCTCGACGCCAGCGCCGACGTGGAGATGTCCGCCGCGATCGTGCGCGATTCCAAGATCCGCCAGATGGCGGTGTGCAACGCGCTGGATACGCTGCTCTGCCATCGCGAAGCCGCACGGCGCGTGCTTCCGGAGGTGCTGAAGCGCCTGCACGAGGAAGGCATCCAGATCCGCGGCTGCGAAACCACGTGCGAGGTTTTCGCCGAGGCCGTGCCCGCGGCGGAGGCCGATTGGGGCGCCGAGTTCCTCGACAAGATCCTCGCTGTGAAGGTCGTGGACGACCTCGATGTCGCGGTGACGCACGTGCAGCGCTTCGGGTCCGAGCACACCGACGTGATCGTGACCGACGACTACGCCGCCTCCCAGGAGTGGGTGCGGCGCGTCAACTCCTCGACGGTCGGCGTGAACTGCTCCACCGCCTTCTCCGACGGCTACCGCCTCGGGCTCGGCGCCGAGATCGGCGTCTCCACCTCCAAGCTTCACGCCTTCGGACCGATGGGGCTCGAAGGGCTCACGACCCGCAAGTTCGTGCTCTTCGGGGACGGCCAGCTCCGTGAATGAGCAGACGCCCTGAGCGAGCTCGTCGGGATCTTCGGGGGCACCTTCAACCCCGTCCACGTGGGGCACCTGCGGGCGGCGGAGGAGGTGGCCGAGGCCCTCGGCCTGGCCCGTGTGCTCTTCGTGCCCGCCGCGGACCCGCCCCTCAAGCGCGGCGACGGTCAGGCGTTGGCGACGGCCCTGGACCGCTTCCGCTGGGTGGAGGCGTCGATCGCCGACAACTCGCGCTTCGGGATCTCGCCGGTCGAGCTGGACCGGGAGGGCCCCTCCTACCTGGTCGACACCCTGCGCCTGCTCCGCGCCGAGCTCGCGCCGGCGCAGCTCGTCTTCATCGTGGGCCAGGACGCGTTCGCGGAGCTCGACGCCTGGCGTGCGCCGGAGGCGCTGCCTACCCTCGCCCACTTCGCGGTGGTGACCCGGCCGCCCGGAGGTGGCCGTCTCGCCGATTGGCTCCCGGCCTCCCTGGTCGGGGCCGTGGAGCTCGACCCGAACGGTCAGCACGCCCGGCACGAGTCGGCCGGAACCTGGATCCGCCGCGTACCGATCTCTGCCTTCGACGTCTCGGCGACGGACGTGCGCCGGCGGCTCCGCGAGGGCCGGTCCATCCGCTACCTCGTTCCCGAGGCCGCCCGGGAGGCCATCGAGAAGTGCGACACCTACGTGAGCCCGACGACGTGAGCGACGCCGCCCCCGACCCGAGCGCCGAGGAGCGCGTGCGCCGGCTCGCCGAGGTCGCCCTGGAGCGCAAGGCCCAGAACGCGGTGGCCCTCGACGTGCGCGAGCTCACCTCCTTCGCCGATGCCTTCCTGCTGCTCACCGGCACGTCGGACCGACACGTGCGCTCGGTGGCCGATGCGGTGATCCAAGCGGCCAAGGCCGACGGCCGGAAGCCCCTGGGCATCGAGGGACAGGACGAGGGCCGCTGGATCCTGGTCGACCTGGGGGACGTGGTGGTGCACATCTTCCTGGGTGAGGTTCGCGAGTACTACGACCTGGACCGGCTGTGGGAGGACGCGGAGCCGATCGAGCTCCCCGGCGGAGGCGACGCGGCGGCCTGATCGGTAGGCTCGGGGGGCCCGGTCCCCGGAGCGCCACGTGACGCCCCTCGCCTGGCTCCGCGCCGGCCTGGCGGTGCTGCTGCCGGACGCCTGTGCGAGCTGTGGCCGGGCCGTCCCGGCGCCGCCCTTCTGCGGGCGCTGCGCGCCGGCGCCGGCCCCGCCGATCCCGCTGCCGCCGCCCCGACCCCTGGCCGCCTGGACGGCCGCGGTCGCCTACACCGGAGAGTGGCGGCTCTGGATCCAGCGCTTCAAGTACCCGGAGCCCGGCCTGCGCGGCCTCGATCCGGCCGCCGACGCGGTCGTCCTCGGGCTGGTCCGCGCGGCCGCCCGCTCCGCCCCCGACGGGCTCGCGCCGGACCTCGTCGTGCCGGTTCCCCTCCACCGGACCAGACGCCGCCGGCGGGGCTTCGACCAGGCGGCGCTCCTCGCCCGCAGCGTCGCCCGGGAGGTGGACGCTCCGGCCTCCTCCCGCGCCCTGCTGCGCTGCCGCGACACGCCGCGGCAGGTCGGCCTCTCCCGCCGCGAGCGCCGCCGCAACGTGCAGGGCGCCTTCGCGGCCCGGGGCCCGCTGCCGCCCTGCGTCTGGCTGGTCGACGACGTCGCCACCACCGGCGCGACCCTGGCGGAAGCCGCGCGCGCCCTGCGCCGGGCCGGCGCCCGCCGGGTCGTCGCCATCTGCGCCGCCCACACGCCCCCGGGCGCAAGCGACGTCCCGATTGAAAGCCCCCGATCGAGCGGCTAAACACCGCCGCCATGGCGACGATCAAGCAGGCCCTGACCCTGAAGCACCAGGCCAACCTCGGCGAAGAGGTCGAGGACGTGGAGCTCACCGCCGGTGAGGCCGTGACCGTGCTCAAGACCTGGGCGAACAGCTACCTGATCAAGAACGACGGGGGCCTGCTGTTCAACGTGCCCAAGGACCAGGTCGAGGAGTAGTGAGACAAGGGGACGTTCCTGACTGTCTCACTCCCCGAAGACCGCTGGAGCGGACCGCTGGGAGTGAGACAGTCAGGAACGTCCCCTTGTCTCACCGACCGCTTCGAGGATGGTCATCCGGAGCTTGTCCGGGTCCACTGGCTTCTTGAAGAGCACCGCCCCGAGTCCTTCGACGCGGCTGCGCTTGATGATGTGGTCCTTGTCGTAGTGGAAGGCGGTCATCATCAGCACGGGCAGGCCCGGGTGCTTCTCCTGGATGGCCTTGAACAGCTCGTAGCCGTCCATGTTCGGCATCACCACGTCGGACAACACGACGTCGAAGGAGCCCTCGTCGATGGCCGCCAGCGCCTGCTCACCGTCGCTGGCGGTGGTCACCTGGCAGCCGTCGTGGGTGAGGATCTCCTTCAGGCTGTGGGTGATGCCGCCGTCGTCGTCGGCCACCAGGATGCGCAGGCCTTCGAGGGCGGCCACCGGGGCCGCCTCCCGCTCGGCCCGCTGACGCAGGTCCACCATGCGCGCGGGGCCGATGTAGCCGGTGGTCTCGTAGGTGTCGTCCTTCACCATCTCGCCGAGGCGTTCGACGATTTCGGAGATGCGTGAGATCTCGCGGCGGATCGCGTCGAGGCGCTCGTTCTCGACGGAGATGTCGCGCTCGTCCGCCAGCTCCTCCACGTCCCGCTCGAGGAGCGTGGCCTGGTTCAGGATCACGTTCAGCGGGTTGTTGATCTCGTGGGAGAGGCCGATCGCCACCTCGCCGAGGGTGGCGAGCTGGTCCTTGTGCAGGATCTCCCGCAGGTCCTTCGCGAAGCCGATGGTCCCGTCCTCCTCGCCGGCCTCGTCGCGGAGGATCGTGCCCGAGATGGCCACCGGGATGCGCTCGCCGCTCTTCGCCAGGAAGGTCGTCTGGAAGGTGTCGACCACGTCCTTGCCGCCCCAGTCGGCGTCGCGCATGGCGTGCATGACCTTCTTCGCCTCTTCGAGGTCGGAATAGAGGCGGCCGACGAACGTGCCCAGCACCTCCCCGCTCTCGTAGCCCAGCACCTTCTCGGCCCCGTCGTTGAAGTAGATGACGTTGCCCTTGCGATCGGTGCCGACGATGCTGTCGGGCGACCGTTCGACCAGCTGCTCGAGACGCTCCCGGGTGAGGGCCATGGGGCTCCCTGGCGGACGCTAGTCCGCCTCCTGCTCGGCCAACCACCGCTCGGAATCGATCGCGGCCATGCATCCGGTTCCGGCGGCGGTGACGGCCTGGCGGTAGGTCGGGTCCATCGCGTCGCCGCAGGCGAAGACACCCTCCACGTTCGTCCGGCTGGAGCCGGGCTCCACCTTGATGTAGCCGGTGTCGTCGAGCTCGAGCTGTCCGCGAAGGCGATCAGTGTTCGGCTTGTGGCCGATGGCGATGAAGAGCGCCTCCACCGGGAGATCGCGCAGCTCGCCGGTGTGGACGTCCTTGATGCGCACGCCGGTCACGAACTCCTCGCCGAGCACCTCCTCGACGACCGCATTCCAGGCGAACTCGATCTTCTCGTGCTTCGTCGCCCGATCCGCCATGATCTTCGAGGCCCGCAGCTCGTCCCGCCGGTGGATCACCGTCACCTTCGGCGCGAAGCGGGTGAGGAAGAGCGCCTCCTCCATGGCGGTGTCGCCACCACCGACCACCGCCATCGCCTTGTCCCGGTAGAGGGCGCCGTCGCAGGTGGCGCAGGCCGAGACGCCGCGGTTCGTGAGCCGCTCCTCCGAGGGCAGGCCGAGCCAACGGGCCGAGGCGCCGGTGGCGAGGATGAGGGCGTCGGCGGTGAGCTTCCGTTCCTCGGTCTCGACCCGGAACGGCCGCTCGGAAAGGTCGATCTCAGTGGCGTCCTCGAAGTGGATGCGCGTGCCGAAGCGCTCCGCCTGCTTCTGGAACATGTCCATCATGTCCGGGCCGCTGACGCCTTCGGGAAAGCCCGGGTAGTTCTCCACGTCGGTGGTGAGCATGAGCTGGCCGCCGAACTGGAGGCCCGCCAGCATCACGGGCTCGAGCTCGGCCCGGGCCGCGTAGATGGCCGCGGTATAGCCCGCCGGCCCGCTTCCGATGATCAGCACCTTCACGTGCTGCGCGTCGCTCACGCCGCACCCTCCTCGTCCGGCTGCGAGCCGCTCACGCCGCACCCTCCTCGGCGAGCAGGGCGTCCAGCTCTCCGCGGCGCTCCAGCTCGGCCATGTCGTCGTAGCCGCCCACGTGGACCTCGCCAACGAAGATCTGGGGGACGGAGGTTCGCTTGGCCCGCTGCAGCATCTCGTCCTCGCGCCGAGGATCGGCCTCGATGTCGTGCTCCACGAAGGTCTGCCCCTTCTGCTCGAGCAGGGCCTTGGCCCGGTGGCAATAGCCGCACCAGGAGCGCGTGTACATGACGATCTCGGCCATCGATCCTCCGGGCCTCCCGGCCCCCGACGAATGAGAGAGGGTACCGATTGAGGTGCGGGAGCCGCTAGACGCCTAGAGGGGCTCCGTGAAGGGGGCGTCCTCCCACAGGAGCTGCAGGAAGGTCCCGATGAAGAAGGCCATGAAGCTCATCAGCAGGACGGCGGTGGGGAAGGCGTAGAGGGGCCCCAGGCCCAGCACCCGAGGCAGCTCGCCGACGAAGGGGGTGAGGGTGTGGGCGAGGACCTCGATGGGGGTTCCACCCAGGTCCGGGCCCCAGTTGCGGGCCGCCATCAGCGGGCCGAGCAGGCTCGTCACCATCAGGCCGAAGCCGGCGGATTCGACGATGCCGAGCAGGAAGATCGCCCGAGCCCGCGCGAAGGCCTCCGGCGGGTCCCCCAACCGGCGCTGCACCTCGACGTAGATGTAGAGCAGCGTCGTCGTGCCGAGCAGAGCGATGGTCGAGAGGATGTAGACGGGAGACTGCTGGGCGAGGTCCCAGACCTCGTCGATCAGGAAGACGGGCAGGTAGCCGACGATGATGCCGGCGCCGATGCGGGGCACCGAAGCGTGGAAGAGGGTGAGGTCCTTGCGCCACATGAAGCGGTAGGCGAGGAACCAGAGCGCTGCGAGCAGCACGATCGCGACCTCAGCCGACACGAGCACGTCGAACACCCGCGGCCAACGGGTGTAGGCGAAGATGCTCGCCACGAACGGCAGCGCCGGCAGCGCCAGCGCCAGGGCGTAGTTGCGCGGGCGGTGGCGGGAGAGCACCCGCTCGCCGTCCTCGTCGCCGCGCCGCAGGGCGTCGGCGTGGTAGAGCATGGCCGCCGCGTGATGGATATCGTACTGGCGCAGGAACCAGTGCTCGAGGCGCTTCAGGATGCGCTGGCTGTCCCGCCCCTGCCGTCGCAGGAAGGGCGTGAGGTCGCGGCCGCGATCGAGCTCGCGGGCGCCGCCCTGGCTGATCGCCAGGAGCACCTCGGTCTCGCGATCCTCGAAGGGAGAGGCGGTGCTCTCGAAGGCCCGGTTGTCCTCGTCGAGACAGACCTCGTCCAGCCAGCGGGTGAACGCTCGCTCGGCCGCGCCCACCAGCTGCGGATCGATCTCGTCGGCCTGGCCGGAGGCCAGGGCGTAGAAGAAGGACGTGTCGTAGGGGTCGGCGGAGCGGGTGGGATCCGCCGTTCCGGCGCGGTAGCTCTCCAGGAACCCGGGCCGGACCCGGGCCTCCATCACGGTGAGGAGCGAGCGCCAGACGAGCTTGCGCCAGTGGAAGCGGGCGAGGCGCAGCCGCGGGTGATCCACCAGGGCCTTGTCGTGGATGAAGCGCAGCACGACCTGCCCGAACACGGCCACGTCCTCGCTCGCTCGAAGGAGCGGCGCCGAGCTCTCGCCCTCCCCGAGTCGCTCGAGGAGTGCCGCCAGGCTGGCGGGCAGGACGGCGAGGAGCTGCAGCACCAGCTCTTCGGCGTCGCGCTTGCCCGCCCGACTCCCGAGCAGCCCGGGCTGGGACCACAGGTCTTCGAGCCGCAGGTAGAGCTCGGCCGGATCGTGGCGATCGGCGTGGAACGAGAAGGTCTCGGGAAAGACGTTGCCGAAGCCGTCGCCCGTATCGCGCTCGAAGCGAACCTCCCGCGCATGGAACGCGTAGGTGCAGCGATACACCGTCCGCAGCCGCTCGATCCGGAACTCGAGGCGCGGGATGGCGGGGCGAGGGGGGCTCGCCGAGCCGCTCGGCACCTCGTCGGAGGGCGAATTGCTTCGGGTTCGCTCCGGTTCGCTCAAAGGACGGGCTGCTTCGGGTTCTCTCCGGTCTCGTAGTAGGCCTCCACGCGCTGGGCGAGCTCGCGCACGCGGACCGGAAGACGATCGGGGCTCGGCCAGCGAGAGGTAGCGACGCGCATCCGATCCACGAGCGGCTGCGCCTCCGGGAAGTCCTCCCTGGCGAGGGAATCGTCGACGGCCAGCCAGTACTCGATGGCGGTGAGGGTGCGCGAGGTGCGCTCGACGAGCTCGCTCATGCCGGGGGAGGCCACCCCGGTGCCCTTCACCTGCTCCGCCAGCTGGCCGAGATCCTGGCGCGCCTGGGCTAGCGGCGCGCGCAGCTCTCCGTCGGTTCCGGCGAGGCACTCGATGATCTCCTCGAAGCGCCGCTTCAGGGGCTCGTGCGAGATCTCGCGGCCGAGGATCACCTGGCCGAGCTCGCGGCCGTCGGGACTGAGCAGCGGATGCATCGCGACGCGCAGCTTGACGCCGTCGCCGCTCGGCAGGTCCACCTCCTCGTAGCTCACGTCCTCGTCCTGACGGATGCGGATGGCCGCCCCGCCGATCTTCTGGAGCGCCTCGGCGCCGAGCACGTCGTCCAGGGCCCGCCCGCGCGGATCGCCCGCGATCGCGAGGTACTCCCGGGCCGGCGCGTTCACCGCGCGTACGACGCCGTGAGCGTCCACCGCGAGGGCGCCGGTATCGAGCTGATCCATCACCGCCTGCAGGAAGGCGTTCGAATCGCGCAGGTCGCTGACCAGCCGCTCGTTCTCCTCGGCGAGCGCGTGGTGCTCCACCGCGCGCCGCACCACCTGCTTGAGGTCGTCGGGCTCCCAGGGCTTCGTGATGTAGGCGTAGACGTGGCCGTCGTTGATCGCGCGGATGATCGCGTCCATGTCCGCGAAGCCGGTGAGGATGATCCGCACCGTGGTCGGATGCCGCTCGAAGACCTTGGCCAGGAACTCGACCCCGGTCATCTCGGGCATGCGCTGGTCGGAGATGACGGCGGCGACGCCGCCCCCCTGCTCGAGCATCTCCAGTGCCTTCACCGCCGACGTGCTGGTGAGGACGTCGTAGTCCTCCTCGAAGGTGAAGCTCATCGTCTCGAGGATGGCCTCTTCGTCGTCGACGATGAGGATGCGAGCACGGTCGGTTTGCATCGCGGGGGGAGGGTAGCTGCCCTGATGGGAGGCCGCTTCGCTCCTCGGTGCGCGATCGCGGGGCGGCGGGTGGGCCCCGCGCGGAATGGCTCGGCCGGGGCGCCGGGGCCGCGTTGGGGCTCGCATGGAGGGGTCGCCGCTCTCGGCTTCGCCGGCGGCGACCTGTGTGCACGGCGGATGGTGTGCCTGCCTGCGCTTGATTTCCGCGCGGGGCCCACCCGCCGCCCCGCGGTCGGCTCGGGGTTTCGCGCCCCGGGGAATCGTCGCCGCCGCTTTCGGTTGGGGGGTGGGGGCAGCTCGAACGTCGGCGCCGGCTCCACCCCTTCTCTTCTCGAGCTGCGGGACGGATCGGCGTCCGTCCCCCAGGAGCCGCGGTTCGCCGGCTCCGGGCGCAGGTCGGGCGGAAGTACAGCGCAGGCAGGCACGACGACCGCCGTGCGCTCAGGTTGCCGCCGGCCGAAGGCCGGAAGCGGCGACCCCTCCATGCGAGCCCCAACGCGGCCTCAGCGCCCCGGCCGAGCCATGGAGCCCGACCTGCGCCCGGAGCCGGCGGCTCGAAGCCCGCAGAAGAAGCGAAGCGGCCTAAGCCCCCCGCTTCTTCTTCGCCCGGGCCTCCCGCTCCTGGATCTTCCCCCGCAGCTCCTTCCGCTTTGCTTCGAGACGGGGGGCCAGGCGTGCCTTGGCGGTGTCGGTCCAGAAGCGCTGCTCGGAGCCCTCGCGGAAAGCCTTGAACTTGCGGTAGCCCCAGAGCTCGTGCTCGAGATCCTCTTCGACGAACTTGATCATGATCGCGTCGTCGAGGAAGCCGACCAGCGGGACGTCGTCGGGGATCACGTCGCGCGGGTTGTCGAAGTAGGCGAGGGCGGCGACAGCACGGCTGACGACGCTCTTCGGCGCCTTGTACTGCAGGTCGTTCACCATCTGCATCAGGTCTTCGAGCGAGGTGATGGCGTCGCTCACGAAGGTCGGGACCTTCTTGGTCTCCCGCACCTCCCGGATCAGCTTCCGCACACCCCGGGAGATCTTCGGCCAGTCCTCGGCATCGGCGTTGCGCTTGGCCGCCCGGTAGATGGACTCGAAGTAGGCGGTATCCGACTCGTCCAGGGTGAACGAGATCCTCATCTTCCGGGCCATGACGCCTCCTCGTGAACGGCCCCCCGGCCGGAGGGCGACTCTATCAGTAACGCGCGTACTCGATCAACCGGGGAACGGATCGGGCCCAGCTCCCCTCCCATCGCTCCAGGATCTCCTCCCCGGGGCTGCGACCCCGCTCGAGCTGGCTCCAGATCGGGTCCAGGTAGCCCCGCTCGTCCGCGTCGCGCCGCCCGGCGTGGCCGATCCGGCGCAGGCCTTCCGACGCGATGGCGACCAGCTCCCGGGCCAGGTCGAGGACGGGCTGGCCGTCGAGCTCGGCCCCCAGTCCGCACCGCGCCACCGCCTCCAGGCCGGCCAACCGCGCCTCGAAGGCGTGGTCCTCCACCAGCCGCCACGCGGCCTCGCGGGCACCGGCGTCGTACAGCAGGCCCTTCCAGAGCGCCGGAAGGGCGCAGATCAGGCCGGGCGGAACGGCGTCCGTGCCCCGCACCTCCAGCACGCGCTTCAGGCGGACCTCGGGGAAGAGGGTGGTGAGGTGGAGGCTCCAGTCGTCCAGGGTCGCCCGCTCTCCGTCGAGACCGCGCTCCAGGAACTCGCGGAAGGGGGTACCGCGGGCCGGCACGTAGCGGCCCTCCCGGACGATGAAGAAGAGCGGCACGTCGAGGGCCCAGTCGGTGTAGGCCTCGTAGCCGAAGTCGGCCTCGAACACGAAGGGCAGCAGCCCGCAGCGGTCCGGGTCCGTGTGGCGCCAGATGTCCACGCGTCGCGAGGCGTAGCCGGTGGCCTTGCCGGCCGCGACCGAGGAGTTGGCGAAGATCGCGGACACGATCGGAGAGACACCGAGCGCGGTACGGAGCTTTCGCGCCATGTCCTCTTCGTTCTGGAAGTCCAGGTTGGCCTGGACCGTCGCGGTGAGGTGCATCATGTGGAGGGAGAGCTCGCCGCGGGTGGGCAGGTACTCGCGCATGATGCGATAGCGCGCCTTCGGCATGCGCGGGATGTCCGGCACGTCGTGGAGCGGGTTGATGCCGAGGGAAAGCCAGATCACGCCGCGCGGCCCGGAGACATTGCGCACCAGCTCCAGGTGGTCGTGGAACTCCGAGCAGGTCTCGTGGATGGTGCGCAGCGGCGCGCCGGAGAGCTCGAGCTGTCCGCCGGGCTCGAGGGTGATGCTCGCCCCGTCCTTCTGGAGCGCGATCAGGTTGGGGCCTTCGAAGATCCGCTCCCAGGCGTCCTCGCTCGCCATCGCCTCGAGGATGGCGCCGATACCCCGCTCGCCCTCGTAGGGCACCGGCTCGTAGCTCTCGGCGAGCAGGCCGATCTTCTCGTGCTCGGTGCCGACCTTCCACTCTTCGGGCGGCTTCTCCCCGCCTCGAATGAAGTCGACGAGCTGCTCGGTGGACTCGATCCGGGTCGTGTCGCTCACGGTACGGCCTCGGGGGCGGCTTCGTAGAGATCCGGGTGGAGCCAGGAGACGAGGGCGCAGAGAACGGCGTGGCGGGTGTACTCGGCACGTGTGAGCACGCCGGCGCTGAGCTTTCCGACGTTACCCGTGGAGAGGGCCGAGGGCTCCCGGATGGCGGGCTCGCGGTGACGCCGCCAGAAAGCGTCGAAGACGCTGCCGATGTCCTCACCGCGCTCCACGGCGGGCGCCACGCAGGCCAGCGGATACGCGAAGCCCGAAGAGAGGCCCACGCTCGTGTGCTCCGCGCCGACCAGGGCGGCGCAGCCGACGTTGAGCCAGCCCGCGCCCGCAAGCTCGACCAGGCCGTCCTCGTAGCCGATGGCGAGATCGCAGGCGCCGCTCTCGCGAGCCGCCGCCGCGCGGTTGCGCGCCCCCCGCTGGATCTCGGCGAAGCCCCGGGGCTGCTCCGGAACCCCGCTCTCCACGGCGACGCCGACGGTCTCGACGTTCGGACAGTAGGCGGCCAGGGCGAGACGTACGCCCTCGAGCTTCGGCGGGTTGGTCGAGCCGACGCGAACCCGCTGCACCCCGGCGAGGCGACCGGGAAAGGCGTCGTCGCGCCTGGCGGCGGCGCTCACGGCGTGGCGGCCTCCTCGAGGAAGCGCTCGAGGAAGGCGGCCACGGCCTCGTCGATCTCCGCCTCCGCGTCCCAGGGCAGGGATTGGCAGGGGCCCTCGACCTTGCCCGTGCGGAAGGGGCCGACGAGGGTGACCTGGCCGCGGCTCTTCACGATGAAGAGCGCCCGGTGGCGCCCGCGGGCGGCCTCGAACTCCACGGCCCGCACGTGCTTCTCGTCGGTTCGGACCGGACCGAGGCTCACGCGGAGGTGCGGCGCACCGGCGGCCTCCACCGCCTCGTCGAAGCCCGCGAGGCCGGCGGCCACCTTCGCGCGCAGGGCGTCGGCGCGGGTGCGGGCCTGGTCGACGCCCTCCCGATGCTCCTCTTCGCGCCGGGCCAGGGCCGTGCCCTTGGCGGCCAGGCGCTCGTGCAGGGACGGGGCGGACATGGCCGTATGCTGGCACAGACCGGGCGGAGCGGCCCGGGCGAGGCGCTACATGGCCTCGTTGGTCACCACCATCAGCGGCGCCGGGTCCAGCTCCTGCAGTAGCGCGTCCCGGGTCGCGTGGAAGCGCGGCATGTGCTCGGCCGGGATCGGCTTGGCGGGCGGCGTCTGGATGCTCGACGGATTGACGTAGCGGCCGTTCTGCTTGAGCCGGAAGTCGAGATGCGGGCCCGTCGAGAGGCCGGTCGAGCCAACGTAGCCGATCACCTGCTTCTGCTGGACCTTCGCGCCCACCGGCAGGCTGGCGACGAAGCGCGAGAGGTGGCCGTAGAAGGAAACGTAGCCGTTGGCATGGCGCACCTTCACGAGCTTGCCGAAGCCGCCCTGGACGCCGCGGAAGATCACGGTGCCGGACGCCACGGACCAAACCGGCGTGCCGATGGGCGCTGCGTAGTCGATCCCCAGGTGGGGACGCCGGACCTTCAGGATCGGGTGGAGCCGGTTCGGCGAGTAGCGGGAGCTGATGCGGCGATACTTGAGCGGCGCGCGGAGGAACTGGCGCTCGACCGAGGAGCCGTCGGGGCGGTAGTAGCCCAGGAGCTCCTCTTCGCTGCCGAAGCCGATGGCATGGTAGTCGCCGGCGGCGTTGGAATAGCGGGCGGCGAGGATGCGGCCCGGGCCGATGTACACCTCGGCGCCCGTGTCGGTCTGCAGGAAGCGCCGCTCGTAGAGGATCGAGAACTCGTCGCCTCGCTGCACGCCGCGGGAGAAGTCGACGTCCCAGGCGAAGATGTCGGCGAAGTCGCTGGCCAGCTCGGTGGTCTCGCCGAGGGCGCCGACGGACTCGTAGAGGCTGCCGCTCACCGCGCCGGCGATGCGGCTGCGGCGGGTCTCGATATCGGGCTCGATGCGCTCCGCCACGAGCTCTTCGCCCTCGCTGTGGAGCACGTAGCGCTCGAGCACCGAGCGGTCGTAGCTGAAGCGGACGAGCTTGCCGTCCTCGTCCTGGACGAGGCGGAAGCGATCGCCCGGGCGGGCGTAGCGGAAGTTGAAGACGGGCAGCATGCCGGTATCGATGGCGTGGATGACCACCCAGTCGGTCTGGCTACGCCGCAGGGCGGCCGAGAGCGTCTCGCCGCGCTTCAGCTCGCCCTCGGTCAGGACGAGCCTGTGCGCGGGCGCCGCAGGCGGGTCGGCGCTCGGCGCCGCGGCGAGCGGGGCGACGGCCTCGGCCTTGGCGACCTCGGACGCACCGTCCAGGTGCAGAAGGCCGATGATCAGCAGCAGACCGAATGCCGTCAGCAACGCCGCGACGATCTCGGGGCGGCGGTCCTGGCGTTGGCTCATCGCGTCTCCTGCTCCTCGTATCGGCGGCAGCGGCGGCGGGGCTTGTGACGCTCGGCCAGCCCCGGGTTCGTTCTTCCCGGGTTTCTCATCGACCGGCAGGCGCCCATGCTAGATAGTTCGTTTCCTCGGAAGTTCGTGTGCCCGCCATCACCTTTCATCACAAGGCCCGGAGGCGCCCCCGGAGCCGCCCCGCGGCCCAGGCCCGGGCGCTGACCCGGTCGATCTGGGTGGGGGGGATCCTCGTCGCCTGGCTCGGCTGCACGGGCCTCACCGGTCCGAACGGCCCGGAGGATGCCCCTGCCGAGCCGAAAGCGCGAGGGGGGCCCGTAGGGCTGCTTTCACGTGTTCTTCAGTTCGACACCACGAACCCCCCGGGGAACGAGGCGCCGCTGGCGCGGTTCCTGGCGGAGTGGGCCAGGGAGCGCGGCCTGGAGGCCGCGGTGATCGATCTATCGGACGCCCGGGCTCCCCTGGGGAGGGCGGCCTTCTGGGCGCGGGTCCCGGGCTCGGGCGAGGCCGGGGCAGTGGTGCTGCTCTCCCACCTGGACGTCGTGCCGGCGGATCCGGCGGCCTGGGACGAGGACCCGTTCGGTGGCGTGGTCAGGGACGGCGCGGTGATCGGCCGCGGGGCGCTGGACGCCAAGGGCGCGCTGGTGGTGCACCTGGCCGCCGCCGTGGAGCTGGCATCGCGCAGCGAGCGGCTCCGGCGCGACGTGATCGTGCTCTCGACCCCGGACGAAGAGGCGGGCGGCCGGGGCGGAGCGGCGCGGCTCCTGCGCGAGCGGCCCGAGCTGCTGGACGGCGCCGAGTACCTGCTCACCATCGGTGGCGGCATCACCGTGAGCCCGAGCGGAGGGCCGGGGCTCTGGGAGGTCGGTGTGGCGGAGAAGGTGCCGTGCTGGCTCGAGGTGCAGGCGCGAGGCGCGGCCGGCCACGGCGCGGCGGGATCTCGCGACTCGGCGGTGGATCGCCTGCTGGACGCCCTGGAACGGCTGCGGGCCCTACCTCGGCCGACCCGGGTGACGCCGGAGGTGGCCGCCATGTTCGCGGCCCTCGCGCCCCGGGCGGCCCCGGAGGATCGGGCCGGCTTCGCCGATCTCGCCCGCGCCCTCGAGAGCGACGCGGGCTTCCGTGCGCGCTTCCTCGCCGAGCCGGCGCGCGCGGCCCTGGTGCGGGACACCGTGACCGTGACGACGCTCCGGGGAAGCGACCGGATCAACGTCGTGCCGGGGCAGGCGGTCGCGGGGATCGACGCCCGGCTCCTGCCCGGCGCCAGCTGCCCCGCCTTCGCCGAGGCCGCCCGCCGTGCGATCGCCGACCCGGACGTACGGATCGACGTGCGCCTCACCCACCCGGGTCGCGCCTCCCCGCCCGCCACGCCGCTGATGGACGCGATCCGGCGCGTCGCCGCGCGCCTCGATCCGGGCGCCCTCGTCGTCCCCCGCGTCGGCGCGGGAACCAGCGACGCCCACTGGTTCCGCGGGCACGGCCTCACGGCCTACGGCTTCGTCCCCCGCCGCCTCCGCCCCGTCGACACCCGCACCATCCACGGCCCCGGCGAGCGCATCACCCAAGCCAACCTCCACTTCGGCACCCGCACCCTCCTCACCCTCCTCGAAGAGCTCGACCGCCCCTAACGCAACTCCTGGATGGCACGGTGGATGGTCTCGAAGAGGGGCTCGATGTCGGAGAGCTCGAGGCAGCTGAAGGCGATGCGGAGGTCCTTCGGGCCGGTGGCGACGAGGCCGGTGCCGTGGCTGTCGAGGAGGTGGAGGCGGAGGGTCTCGGCGTCGACGCCCTTCACCTCGAGGCACATGAAGTAGCCGCTGTTGAAGGGGTAGACCTCCCAGCTCTCGCGGAAGCGCGGGGCGTAGGCGATCTCGTGCACGAGCTCGGCGCGGGCGCGCAGGATCTCGCACTTCTGCTGGCGCTCTTCGTCGATGGACGAGGAGGCGAGCGCCTGCTCGACCAGGGTCTGGGAGAGCATCGGGCTGTTGGAGATGCCGCCGCGGATGGCGCCGCGGGTCTTCGCGTCCAGGGCGCCGCACACGGCCTCGGCCGTGTCGGCGCGCCCGGGCCCGTAGGTGAGGAAGCCGCAGCGCAGCCCCCATACGAAGAGCTCCTTCGTCGCCCCGTCGAGGCGGATCGCCAGCAGGTTCGGGTGCGCCCCCACCAGGCGCCCGAAGAGCGACTCCTCCATCGACGCGCCGCCCAGGTGGTAGAAGAGCCCGAAGTAGGCGTCGTCCAGCACCACCACGAGCTTCGTGCCGCGCTCGGCCTGGGCGACGAGGGCGGCGCGGATCGCGGCGCCTTCGGCCTCGGTCGGCATGTAGCCGGTGGGGTTGTTCGGGAAGTTCAGGAGCACGACGAGCTTCTCGCGGCCGTCGGCCTCGCGGGCGAGCGCCTCCTCGAAGCCGGCGGTGTTGAAGCCCCGGCCCGCGTAGAACGGATAGGTGGCGATCTCGGCGCCCAGCCGCACCTCGTAGCCCAGGCGGTAGTTGCCCCACAGCTTGTCCGGCAGGAGGATCCGATCGCCCTCGCCGATGAACAGGTCCCCGACCAGCGTGAGGCCGTGGGTGAGCGCGCTCGTCACGATCGGCAGTCCGAACTGCTTGTCGCGCAGGCTCGGGTTCTCGGCGAGCTGCTTGTCGCGCCAGCGGCGGCGCAGCTCCGGCCGACCGCCGCCGCCCGCGTAGGGGTAGGCGTCGTCGGGTGCGACGTCGCGCAGATGCCGGTGCACCGACGCCAAGTGCATGGCCTCGCCGTCCTCGGTGGCGATGCCGATCGTCGCGTTGAAGCGATGGCCCTTGGCCTTCGCCTCCGCCGACTGGCTCAGGATGCCCTTCGGGAAGTAGAGGCGGCGCCCCAGCGGCGAGAGCATCGCCAGCACCTCGGGCGCGGTCTCCTCGAGGGCCGCGTTCAGCTCACGGGCGAGCGGATTCAGGGGGGAAGACGGCATGGCTCTCCTCGGCGCCGGAACGGTACCGACTCAGAGCCGGCGTTCCAGCACGTCCATGGCCGGCGAGAAGCCGAGGGCCGCCCAGAAGGCCCGGCCCTCCGGATTGTCCCGGGCCACCTCGAGCTCCACCCGGGCGGCGCCCGCCTCCCGCAGCCAAACGAAGGCCGCATCGACCAGGGCGTGGCCGAGCCCGCCGCGCCGGGCCGCCGGATCGACGTAGAGATGCTCGACGTGCCCGCGCAGGGTCTCGGCGAAGAAGGCGGAGCGCCGGGCCACGGCGACGCTGACCAGGCCGACGAGACGATCCCCCTCCTCCGCCACGAAGACGCGGCCGTCGGCGTGCTCGAGATACGGCGCCAGCAGGGCCGCGGGCGAGCCCCCGTCCGCGGCGGCCACGTAGCGGGGGTGGGCGCCGTGGTGCGCCAGCAGGCCCGCCAGCAGCTCGGCCAGGGCGTCGCGATCCTCCGGCCGGGCCCGGCGGACCCAGCTCACGGCTCGAGCGTGCCTTTCCGCAGCATGTCCTGCAGGTCCGAGACCGACTTCCCGTCCTCGACGAACAGCCGCTCCATCTTCACGGCCAGGTTCGTGAGGATCGTCCGGTAGGCCGTGCGCTCGTCGTTGCTCCCCAGGGCCTCGTAGAGGCGCTGCTCGAAGGCCGCGCGGAGCTCCAGGCGTTCGTCCCGGGTGATGGAGCCGTCGTCGACCTTGGAGCGATACCACCCCTCGTCGTGATCGCCGGAAAGCTCGCTCAGGTGCCCCGCCAGGACGCGGGTCAGCGATTGGCCCTCTTCGGCGCGATCCTGCAGCGTCTTGCCCCCGCTGCCGACCGACTTCGCCTCGCCCGAGCGCATCAGACGGAAGGTCCCGTAGCGGGTCCCGGCGTCGCGCTCGAAGCGGCCGGTGATGACGTCGCCGTCGATCGCCTCGGCCGCGTAGAGCGTGCGCCCCTCCATCGACTCGGTCGACGCGCTCCCCATCACGTCGTCACGGGTGAAGGTCGGGAGATCGCCGTCGAACTCGATGGTCCAGGTCTCCTCGAAGGTGATCACGCTGGCGGATTGGTAGCCGCGCCGTCGCTTCGCCGAGGTCCAGCCCTGGGTGGCCGAGCCCTTGAGGCTCTTGGTGCGCGAGCCGCGCTGGTTGATGGCCAGGCCCTCGCGGATCTCCCGGCGCTGGCTGCCGTTCGGCTCCCAGTGGTGGAGCACCCGGGCGTTGCGTCCGCCGCTGCTGTCGAAACGGCCGGACTTGTCTTCGAACACGACGATCGGGTAGTCGACCCAGACGAGCCGCGAGCCCTCCAGCTTGAACTCCCAGATCCGGTCCTCCCAGCGCTCGGTGTCCGGGTTGTTCGTACCCTTGTCCTTGTAGTGGACGAGCAGGTGCCACGTACCGACCAGGTCCGGCGGCGCCGCTGCGGCAGGTGCGGCGAGCGCCAGCAGGAAGACGGCGACGACTCCGACGCGAAGTGTGACGAGCACGATCAGATCCTCCGCTCGATGTCCGGGAAGCTCCGCCAGACCGGGATCCCGCAGAAGTGGCTGCCCTCGGTGCAGCGCGGCCGTACGAGCCCGGTGCGCACGGAGCACGGGGGGCCCACGTGGCGCATCAGCTCCGGGTGCACTGCGCGCACCTGCTCGATCTCGTCCATCGAGGCCTCGAAGATCTCCCGCTGGGCGTTCAGACAGGTGCGCATGGTCCACTTGTGGAGCTGGTGGAGAAGGCTCCCGGACTCCTCGAAGCGGAGCGCCAGGGCGTTCGGAAGGACGTAGAGGGCCAGCTCGGGATTCACGCCGAGAGCGTGGAGGCGGCGGCGGGCCTCCCAGGAGGCCTCGACGCTCTCGCGGAAGACGGCGTGGCAGCCGGGATCGTCGGCGATCAGCGCCGGCTCGATCACGTCCGGCGTGTCCGGCACGTTGAACAGCAGCAGCGGCCGCGAGCCGGGCACCATGCGGTGGCGCTGGTCCTGGGAATCGGCGGTGTGGGAGAGCTTCTTGCGGAAGGTGTAGTGGGCGTGGTTCAGGGTCCGCATCAGGGGCGAGTGGGCCGAGACGTTGAGGGTGTCGAGGCGGTAGCGGTTGCGGGCGGGGTCGAGCACCCGGGCGATGGCCGTCTCGTCGTCGAGACCGGGCTCGCCCAGCACCGAGCGCACCGCGTCCGCCACCACCCGAGACGCACGGGCGCCCCAATCGACGAGCCGGGCGCTACGCCCGTCCAGGGACTTGTCGAAGGCCTCGAGGCCCGCCGAGTCGGCCGGGCCGCGCGGGCGGCCGGCGAGCTCGACGATCTCCTCCTCGCCGAGCGGGTCCTCGCCGATCGCCCCGAAGAAGTCCGGGTCGAGGCGACGCACCTCGGCCACCATCCGGTCGACCACGCGGCGCGCCTCCGTCGGTGCGTCGCAGGCCGCCGCCATGCGGTGCAGCCGGTGCAGCGTGATGCCGGTGATCGTGTAGACCATCGCCGTGTGGCACGCGACGGGAATGACGTAGCGCGCCGTCTCGATCGCCTTCTTCTCCGCCTCCTTCGCCACGTTGCGACCGAAGGCCTTGCCGGCCCGATCGGGAAGGCGCCAGAGATCCGAGAGGATCCCCTTCGTCACGGGAAGGAGGCGGCGGGTGAGCTCCGCATAGGCGCCCCAGGCGTCGCGCACGGCGCCCTCGTACACGGCGCGCGCCTCACCGGCGAGGGCGTCGGGCACGTGGGCACGCGCCTCCTCGAGCTTCACGTAGCGCTGGCTCTGCTGCTCCGTGTTGTAGAACGGGAAGGAGTGCAGCAGCGACCAGACGAGCTGCCGGGAGATGCCCGACAGCTCGAACTCGAAGGTCGCATGGGTATACACCGTGTGGTGTCCGCCCTCGTAGGTCAGCGGCCCGATGCGCTCGCGCTGGCCGGCGGTGATCTCGTCGGCGCGAATGACCCGCGGCGAATAGCAGGTTCGCGCAGCGGCGATGGCGTCGTCGTAGGGCGCCTCGAACCAGTTGCGCAGGCGGATCTCCGGCCCGCCGTCGACGACGGCGTCCGGCGTGCTGCCAGCGTGCTCTGCCACGTCCTTCCCCCATCCCCGCGGACGCCCGCCACGGCGGGCGCCAGCCCGAAGACTCTAGCCGGAATCGGGGGCCCGGAGCCGCACCGCGGCCCTGTGAACGCCGGGTCACAGTGGAGAAACCTTTTCCCTCCCTGACACCGGCCGGTCTGCCCCGGCTTCCGGCAGCAGGCCCCCGCGGCCCTTCCGGTCGAACGTTTTTTTGCGAGCATTTTCCGAGCCTTGCGCCATCCTCCTGCGCGGGGTGGGAAGAGCGATGCCCGTTGGCATGTCGCTTGCGCTCGTCAGGGGGACCGGCCGGGGGCGAGGTGCGCCCCGGGGCCGGCACTGCTCCGAGGCCTGCCCTTGATCTGGGTCGTCCATCCCGATCCGCGCATCCAGCGCTTCCTCGCCCGACTCGTCGGCGAGGGCGAGACCCTGTGCGGCGATGCGGCGGATCCCCGCTTCGAGGAGGCCCCGGCGCCCCGGGCCATCGTGCTCGGGGTGGTCGACCCGGCGCCAGCCCTGGAGCTCGCCGGGTGGGCGGCCACCCGCCATCCCCAGGCCCACTGGGTCCTGGTGCGCGATCCGGGCCTCGACGACGGCGAGCTGGCGAGGCTGTTCGCCGGGCTGGATGCGGCGCGGCTCGCCTATCCGCCCGAGCCGGCCGCCCTGCGTGCCGCCCTCCGCCCCGGCGCCGGCGACGAGGCGGGCGAGACCCTCCCGGAGCGCCGGCAGCGGGAGGCCGTGCGCAGCCGCTTCGCCCGCTACTTCCAGGGCCTCGTGCTCCCGGAGCCGGACCAGGTGCAGCGCGCCGGCCGCGGCCTGGTCGTGCGGGGCGAGCGCGGCACGGGACGGCTGCTCTTCGCCCGCGCGGCGCATCTGCTGGCCGGCGGCGAGCGCTTCGTCCACCTGCCTTGTGACGAGACCACCGACACGGCAGGGCTTGCCGCCCGGCTGGGGACGATCCACGAGGCGCGCAGCCTGACGGTGTGCCTGGAGGCGCTCGACCGAGTGGCCCCCGCCGTGCAGCGGGAGCTCCTGGGCTGGGTCGAGCTCGGTGCTCCGGCGGCGCCGGTGCCCCCGGAGGACGTGCGCTGGATCGCGCTCGTGTCGGAGACGGGGGCCCTGCTGCCGGAGCTCGCGGACGGGCTCGCAGCTCTCGACGTGCACCTGCCGCCCCTGCGCGAGCGGCGCGAGGCGATTCCGGGCTTCGTGCACGCCACCGCCAACCAGTGGGCGGCCGAGCGGCGGGTGGCGCGACAGGTCTCGGAGGCGGCCGTGCAGGAGCTCCAGAGCCACGTCTGGCCCGGCAACCTCCGCGAGCTCGAGGGCGCGGTGCTGCGACTGCTCGCGGAGGCGGACGACCCGAACATCGAGGCCCACCACGTGAGCGCCCTGCTCGCCGCGGGCGAGGCGCCGCCGATCCCCCGGCCCCGCCCGACCGCCGAGCCCGCCCGTCCGCTCGCCGAGGCGCCCACCCCCTTGCTGCCCGAAGCGCCCCCGGCGGCGGACGCCCGGCCCGCCGAGGCGGAGCCTCTCGCCGCCGTCCCGGCCGCGTCGCCGGCCGACGACCCGACGCTCCGCGAGCTCGCCGACTGCCTCGCCCACGAGCTGCGCAATCCGCTGGTCTCGATCCGCACCTCCGCCGAGCTGCTGCCCGAGCGCTTCGCCGATCCCAGCTTCCGGGGTGACTACCACGAGGAAGTGCTGCGGGACGTCGAGCGCGTCCAGGACCGGGTCGCCCGCCTGGCCCGCTTCGCCGAGCTGCGCCCGGCCGAGCCCTGGCCGGTGGACGTGAGCGCGCTCCTCGACCGGATGCTGGAGGAGCGCCGCGACGCGATCCGCCGCCGGCGCCTGCTCGTGCTGCGGGAGCTCGAGAGCGAGCTGCCCCTGGCGCTCGCCGACGAGGCCACCCTGACCTTCGCCTTCGAGTGCCTGCTCGACCGCATCGTCCGCGAGAGCTCGGAGCGGGCGGATCTCTACCTCGCCTCCCGCCACCACCAGGCGGCGGACGGCCGCACCAGCCTACGCATCCTCTTCCGCTTCCACGACGGAAGCCACGCCGGCGAGCTCGCCGAGGCCCGCCACTCCCTGGATCTGTGGCTGGCGAAGGCGGCTCTCGCCCGCGGCGTGGGCCAGCTCCACATCGACACGGGGCGCGGCGAGGAGACGGTGGTGCTGATCGACCTGCCGGCACCCGGGAAGACCGACCGCTGATCACCAGTCGCTAGCCTCCCCCCATGCCCCGGGTGCTGGTCGTCGACGACGAGACGGGCGTCCGCGAATCCCTGCGCATGCTCCTCAAGCAGGAGTGCGAGGTGGTGACGGCGGACGGCGCGGACGCGGGCCTGCGCGCCATGGCCGAGCTGCCGATGGACCTGGTGCTCCTCGATCTCGTGATGCCGGGCAAGAGCGGGCTCGCCTTCCTGGAGGAGCTGGCGGAGCAGGCGGACGCGCCGCCGGTCATCGTGCTGACGGCGACGAAGACGGTGACCACCGCGGTCGAGGCCATGAAGCTCGGCGCCGCCGACTACGTGACCAAGCCCTACGAGATCGACGCCCTGCGCATCAAGGTCCGCCAGCTCATCCAACACCGCGCCCTCGAGCGGGAGGTCGTGCGGCTCACCGACGAGCTGGACCAGCGGACCCGGGTCGGCGACCTGATCGGCCGCAGCGACGCCATGCGCGAGGTGTTCCGCACCATCGACCGGCTGGCGCTCTCACCGGCCACGGTGTTGGTGCAGGGCGAGAGCGGAACCGGCAAGGAGCTGGCCGCCCGGGCGCTGCACGATCTCTCGCCCCGGGCCGCCGCGCCCTTCGTCGCGGTGAACTGCGCCGCCATCCCCGACACGTTGATGGAGAGCGAGCTCTTCGGCCATGAGCGCGGCGCCTTCACCGATGCGCGGGACCGGCGCATCGGCAAGTTCGAGGCGGCGGCCGGCGGCACTCTCTTCCTCGACGAGATCGGCGAGCTGGCGCCGGGCCCCCAGGCCAAGCTGCTCCGCGCCCTCCAGGAGCGGGTGATCGAGCGGGTCGGCGGCAACCAGACGATCGAGGTGGACGCGCGCATCATCGCCGCCACCAACCGCAACCTGGAGCACGAGGTGGCCGAGGGACGCTTCCGCGAAGACCTCTACTACCGCATCCACGTCGTGCCGCTGGTGCTGCCGCCGCTGCGGGAGCGCCGGGAGGACGTGAAGCTCCTGGCCGAGCGCTTCCTCAAGCTGGCCCGCGAGCGCGACGGGCGCGGCCCGTCGCGCATCGGGCGGGATGCGCTCCTCGCCCTCGAGCGCCATCCCTGGCCCGGCAACGTCCGCGAGCTCGAGAACGTGATCGAACGCGCCTTCACGCTGTGCGACGGCGACACCCTGGGCATCGGCGACCTGCCGGAATCCCTGGCTCGCGGCGCCCGTGCCGACACCCTCCGCGACAGCCTGCAGGCGGGGCGCCTCTCCCTGGAGGACACCGTCTCGAGCTTCGAGCAGGAACTCCTCCGCGAGGCCCTCGAGCGCAACGACTGGAACCAGACCCGAACCGCCGAAGCCCTCGGCACGACCCGCCGCCTGCTCAAGATCAAGATGGACAAGCACGGCCTGTCCAAGCCGGAGCCGTGAGACAAGGGGACGTTCCTGTCTGTCTCACTCTGGAGTGAGACAGACAGGAACGTCCCCTTGTCTCAGCTAGCAGGCTGCTGAAAAACCCTGCGTTTCCGTGTTCTCGATGGTAGAAGATGGGTCGGGGGGAGAGAGGATGCGCGGCAGCGACCGAGAGCAGGGTTCGATGTTCAGCTACGTCTCGCTGGAGACGCGGATTCCGGAGGATCATCCGCTTCGCCCCATGCGGGCGATGGTGGACGAGGCGCTGAGGGGCCTGTCTCGGCGGTTCTCGGAGCTCTACGCGTCGACGGGCCGGCCGTCGATCCCACCGGAGCGGCTGCTGCGGGCTCTGTTGCTGCAGGTGCTCTACTCGATCCGGAGTGAGCGCCAGCTGATGGAGCAGCTCGAGTACAACCTGCTGTTCCGTTGGTTCGTAGGGCTGGGGATGGAGGATGCGGTCTGGGTCCCGACGGTCTTCACGAAGAACCGGGACCGGCTGCTGGAAGGGGACGTGGCGGAGGCGTTCTTTGAGGCGGTGCTGGCGCAGGGAAAGGACCACGGCCTTCTGTCGTCGGAGCACTTCACGGTGGATGGCACGCTGATCGAGGCGTGGGCGAGCCAGAAGAGCTTCCGGGCGAAGGACGGCTCGGGGGACGACGGAGACGACGATCCGGGCAACCCGACGGTGAACTTTCGGGGAGAGCGGCGGAGCAACGCGACGCACGAATCGACGACGGATCCCGAGGCGCGGCTGGCGCGCAAGAAGGGCCAGACCTCGCAGCTGGCCTACATGGGCCATCTGCTGACGGAGAACCGCAACGGCCTGATCGTCTCGGCGCTGCTGACGGAGGCCGATGGCTACGCCGAGCGGCTGGCAGCGCTGGAGATGGCGGAGGACGTGGCGGGAAGGCGCCGGATCACGCTGGGCGGGGACAAGGGCTACGACACCGAGGAGTTCGTGGCGGGCTGCCGGAAGCGCAACATCACGCCGCACGTGGCGCAGCACACGACGAATCGGGCCAGCCGGATCGACGGTCGCACGGTCCGTCACGAGGGCTACGCGATCAGCCAGCACAAACGCAAGCGGATCGAGGAGTGCTTCGGTTGGATGAAGACGGTCGGGGGAATGCGAAAGACGCGTCACCGGGGCACGGATCGGGTCGGGTGGATGTTCGTCTTCACGGCGGCGGTCTACAACCTGGTCCGCATACGCAACCTCGTAGAGGTCACATGACGCACCTGCATCGAGACGAGGTACCCCGGATCACTTCCGGGATCGAAGAGCGAGCCGAGCGGGCCGCGGGGACCCGCGCCCTCTGGCGTTCTGGCGCCTCTCAGCGCCGAATTTCAGCAGCCTGCTAGCGGATCCAGCCGGGCAGGCAGCCGGCGCGGCGGCACTCCTCCTCCAGGCCCTCGGCGAGGTACTGGCTGAGCTCTGCGTGGGCCTCCTGGAGGCGGCCGTACTCCTCCTGGACGTCGCTGCACTCGATGGTTCGGCGACGGCCCAGGTCGTCGGTGGTGTAGACGCCGTCGCCGCGGTTGCACCAGCCGGCGACCTTCCGCAGGGTGGGGAGCTGCTGGTCGAGCTGGGCGAGCTGCTGCTCTGCGCGCTGCTTCTTGGTGCGCCAGCGGGCGGCGTCAGCTTCGTCGTTGATCGTCTGGCGGCGGGCGCGGGGCTCCGCGACCGCCGGACGCGGAGCAGGCTCCAGGCGCGCCGCCGGCGCCACGCTCTGGATCTTCTTCTTCGGCTCGTGCTTCTTCGCGCCGGGACACTGGCTGGCGTCGCCGGTGAAGCGCACCTGGCCGTCCGGGCCGGTGCATCGGTAGATCTCCGCCGCGGCGGGCGCGGCCACCGATACGGCGAACAAGGCGATCAGCAACACGACTCGCGTTGTCATCCATCCCTCCACGCCTGGGGAACCTGCGCGCGGTCGGCCGCTGCGTCGAGCTCGTCGAGCGCCGTTTCCAGGGCGGCCAGTCGATCCGCGAGCTCCCGGCGACGGCTCTCGCGGAAGAAGTGGTTCTCGCCGATGTAGGTCTCGAGGGTCGCGATCTTGGCGTTCAGCTCGGCGAAGCGGCGCCGCCACTGACCTTCGCTCATGCCGCTCCGCACCCGGTCGTTGGGGCGCAGGCTGATCACCTGGGCGCCCGGGTCGATCTGGAAGGTGAAGTTGTTGAAGAACGCGCCGCCGAGCAGCCCGATCTCCATGCTATCGGTGATCGATCCGCGCACGCCCTCGACCCGTGCGTCGCCGACCTGTACGGAATCGAGGGTGACGATCGGATGGCTCACCACGCCGTTGGCGGTCTGGTAGAGGGCGGTGGGCGTGTCGGGACCGACGCGGATGCCGGCCCGTTGAGCGACCGAAGCCGGGATCGAGACGTCGCTCGCGCCGGTGTCGACGACGAAGGGCGCGGTCACCCGATCGTTGAGTCGCACCATCACCAGCATGGCGCCCCGTTGCTGCTCGTAGCGGATGTGGATCACGCCGCTCCGACCGCGCCGGCGAGTGGCGGGACGCGAGGCGCCCGGGGCGGGGCTCGCGTAGATCTGGAGGCGGCTCGGCGGCGCGGCCCTGGCCCCCTCCCGTGCCGCTGGCCGCTGGCTCTCGGGCACCTGGGACAGATCCTGGGTGAAGTGGACCCGGCCCTGCGCATCGGTCCAGCGGTAGATGTCCGCGTGGGCGGCCGTGCCGAGCAGCAGCACGGCGAGCAGAGCCAGGGTGGGGCGCATTCCCTGCGAATCGGTCGCCGCCGCCGGCGGCTTGATCGGCCGTCCCAGCGTTCCGGATGGTACACACCGCATTTCTGCTCCAAGGACGGTGGTTTACGTCTCCTCCCCGGGAATCGGTGAACCAGATGGAACGCCTCACCGGGGCTCCGGCGCATCGACCCCCAGGGGTGAGATCGGGAAAAGTGCTTTGGCGGCTGGGGGTTGTGCCGGATTTCGCGGATCCGGCCGAGATGGCACGCCCCTTGATAGGGAACACTGTCGTGACCGCCGCCGAGCCCCTCTCCGAGACCGCCTCCCCCGCGAACCGCGCGACCGTCCTGGTCGTCGACGACGAGCGGGGGCCCCGCGAATCGCTCCGGATGATCCTCCAGCCCACCTACGACGTGCAGGTGGCCCGGGACGGGTCCGAGGCCCTCCGCGTGCTGCGCAGCCGGCCCGTCGACCTCGTCACCCTCGACCTGAACATGCCCGGCATCCAGGGCGAGGAGCTGATGGGGGTGGTGCGCCGGGAGTTCCCGGACGTCGAGGTCGTGATCATCACCGGCCACGGCACCCTCGAGAGCGCCACCGAGGCGATCCGCTACGGCGTCTCCGACTACCTCCAGAAGCCCTTCGACGTGGTGCAGGTGAGCGCCGCGGTGTTCCGCTGCCTCTCCCGCCGCCGCGGCCGCAACCGGCTCGTCACGTTCCTCTCGTCCCTCGGCGAGACGATCGGCTACCAGGACCAGATCGAGGCGATCCTCGAGCAGGCGGGTCAGGACCCGCGGGTGGGCCGCCGCATCGGCCGGCTGCTCGACGAGGAAGAGGCCGAGAGCCCGGGGCCGAACACCCTGGCCCGCTCCCTCGAGTGCCTCGAGGTGCTGGCGGACACGGTCGAGATCCAGAGCGGCTTCCTGCGCGGCCACGCCCGGCGCACCGGCTTCTACGCGGGCCTGCTGGCCGACCGGCTCCAGCTCGAGAACGCAATGATCGAACACGTTCGCATTGCGGGATTCCTTCACGATGTCGGGAAGATCGGCGTCCCCACCGAGCTCCTGCTGCGGCCCGGCGCCCTCGACCCCAAGGAGCGCGCCGCCCTCGAGAAGCACCCGGAAATCGGGGCGCGGCTGGTCGAGCCCCTGGGCGTCGCCACCGAGATCATCGCGGCCATCCGCCACCACCACGAGTGGTGGGACGGCCGGGGCTACGGCGACGGCCTCTACGGCGAGCAGATCCCGCTCTCGGCCCGCATCGTGGCCGTCGCCGACGCCTACGACGCCATGACCTGCGACCGGCCCTACCGCGAGGCGCTCTCGCCGGAGGTCGTGCGGCTCGAGATCGAGCGCTACGCGGGGGTGCAGTTCGACCCGACCCTCGCCAAGGAGTTCCTGCGGCTCATCGACGCCTCGGAGGTTCCCCTCCAGGTGCTGGCCGAGGCCACGAACGCGGAGGAGGTCGCGGCATGACGGCAGCTCCGGCTGGGGAGGGTTCGGCGTGACGCCCACGGAAGTCCAGATCCCGCTGTTCGAGACGGAGACGCCCCTGCGCCGCCACGAGGCGCGGGAGGATCGCGTGAAGGTGGTGCAGTACTGCCGCTTCCCGCGGGTCTGCGCCGACCAGCGCATGCGCACGGCGTTCACCCGGGACGTCTCGGCGACCGGGCTGTGTGTACGGGTGGACGCTGCCGAGCCCGTCGGCGCGTTGCTGCGATTGGTTCCACGGGGGGTGGATGGGGAGCCCGAGCCCGAACGGATCGGGCGGGTCGCCTGGACGCGGCCCACGGCGGACGGTGGACGCTGGCTCGGCATCGCGTTGCTCGATTGCGAGCAGCGCCAGCCGATCCGGATCCGCTACGTCCGCCGCCCCAGCCCCGCCCGCGCCGCCGGCGAGTAGCGGCCCGCCGGGCCCGAGGAGCTACCCTCCGCCGCCATGTTCGGTATCGGCATGCCGGAGCTGATCGTCATCCTGGTGGTGGCGCTGCTCGTCTTCGGCCCCTCGAAGCTCCCGGAGCTCGCCCGCAACCTGGGCCGCGGGCTGGCCGAGTTCCGCCGCGCCTCCACCGACATCCGGCGCAGCCTGATGGAGGCCGAGAACGAGGCCCGCCAGTCGATCCAGCCCCCGCCGGCCCAGGCACCCGAAGCTGAAGCCGAGAAGGCACCGAAGGCCCTGGCCTCGGCCCCGGAGCCCGAGCCGAGCAAGCCGGACGACGCCAGCTAGCCCATGACCCTGGACGAGGCGTTACCGCTCACGGAGCACCTGGCCGAGCTCCGCACGCGGCTCTTCAAGATCCTGATCGCCTGGGGGATCGGCTTCGCCGGCGCGTGGAACTTCAGCGAGCAGATCTTCGGCTACCTGCTCGAGCCGGCGACCCAGGCGCTGGGCGACGGCGGGAAGCTCCAGGCCATCGCACCGACGGAGATCTTCTTCACCTATCTGAAGTGCGCGCTCCTCGCGGGCTTCGTGTTCGCGTTGCCCGTGATCTTCTGGCAGCTCTGGGCGTTCATCGCGCCGGGGCTCTATCCCTCGGAGAAGAAGGTCGCCTTGCCCTTCGTGGTGTGCTCGACCCTGCTCTTCGCCGGCGGCGGCGCCTTCGGCTACTTCCTCGTCTTCCCGCTGGTCTACGACTTCTTCGCCGGCTTCAGCAGCAGCTTCGTCGAGTCCGCCTGGACCATGAAGGAAGTCTTCTCCCTCACGACGCGGCTCCTGCTGGCCTTCGGCACCGGCTTCGAGCTACCGGTGCTGGTCTTCTTCCTCTCCGCCGCGGGCATCGTCGACCCGAGCCAGTTCATCGGCGGGCTCAAGTACGCGGTGCTGGTGTCCTTCGTGTTCGCCGCCGTGCTCACGCCCCCCGACATCGTGAGCCAGGTGCTGCTCGCGGTGCCACTGGTGGTGCTCTACGTGCTGGGCGTCGGCGTGGCCTACCTGTTCGCGCCGAGGAGGGACGACGGTGGCTCCGGGTGAGGCCCGCCCTGGGCCACGATGAGCACCAGGTCGTCCCCGGCCACCCGATCGCGGGTGGAGTCCCGGAGCCGGTTGGGGCCGAGCGAGTAGAGCGTGAGGCGCCTTCCGCCGTCGCGGCTGCACGCATCGCGCACCCAGTAGGGTGAGCTCCAGGGGTCGAGGACGTACTCGGCCCGCACCGGATCGAGACCGCGCGTGGTGAGTTCGCGGAAGCGCCCGCCCGCCAGGGCGGCTTCCGATTGGCGCGCGGCGAGGCGATAGACGCGCTTGTGCTGGCCGCAGCGCGTGCGCACGCGGCCCGCGCGGAAGTCGCGGGCCAGGGCCGCGAGCTCGGACCGTGCCGCGTCCAGCGCTGCGGGATCGGAGGCCCGGCTGCGCGACCAGCCGGTGGAGCCGGCCGCCAACAGGAGCACGACCGCGGCGGTCGCCAGCGACACCCGGGCCGGTGCCCGCGCCCGGCCGCGAGCGAGCCGGAGCAGGGAATCGGCCGCCAGACCGATCCCGAGCAGGAGCTCGACCCACTCCCCCGTGAAGCGGAAGGGGTAGACGGCGTACAGCGCCGCGGCGCCTACGAAGCCGAGTGCGACACCGGGAGCGGGCGCCTCGATGCCCAGGCGTCGACCCGTGTCCCGGAGCCGGCCGACCCGCACGAAGAGGGGGAGACCGAGCCCGTAGCCCAGCAGCACGACCTGCAGGCCGAGCTGGCGCAGGTCCTTCGGCAGGACGTTGTGGAGGTTCAGCTCCTGCTGGTCATTGTGAGCGAGGAAGTAGTCGGGCGGCTGGAGACCGAGGAGCCGTTGCCCCCAGGAAATCTCCTCGCCGGCCACGACGAGGCAACCGAGCGACGCCAGGGCGGGGAAGACGAAGGACCAGCCGGAGGCCCGGAAGGCGAGGACGCCGAAGGCTCCCGCCGCGGCGACGAGGCTCCAGACGGTGGCCCACTCGACGGGTCCGTCTTCCTGGAGCAGGCGGTCGTGGAGCTCGGGAGCGAGGGTGTGGAGCAGGCCCGCGGCGAGGACGACCGCCACCGCGAGGAGGCCGACCGCGTGCTCCGTCCGAAACGCGAGGACGGGGCGCCCGAGCCTTGCCGGCCGGACACCCCGCGGGTTCGCCGACACCACCTAGCAGGCTGCTGAAATTCGGCGCTGAGAGGCGCCAGAACGCCAGAGGGCGCGGGTCCCCGCGGCCCGCTCGGCTCGCTCTTCGATCCCGGAAGTGATCCGGGGTACCTCGTCTCGATGCAGGTGCGTCATGTGACCTCTACGAGGTTGCGTATGCGGACCAGGTTGTAGACCGCCGCCGTGAAGACGAACATCCACCCGACCCGATCCGTGCCCCGGTGACGCGTCTTTCGCATTCCCCCGACCGTCTTCATCCAACCGAAGCACTCCTCGATCCGCTTGCGTTTGTGCTGGCTGATCGCGTAGCCCTCGTGACGGACCGTGCGACCGTCGATCCGGCTGGCCCGATTCGTCGTGTGCTGCGCCACGTGCGGCGTGATGTTGCGCTTCCGGCAGCCCGCCACGAACTCCTCGGTGTCGTAGCCCTTGTCCCCGCCCAGCGTGATCCGGCGCCTTCCCGCCACGTCCTCCGCCATCTCCAGCGCTGCCAGCCGCTCGGCGTAGCCATCGGCCTCCGTCAGCAGCGCCGAGACGATCAGGCCGTTGCGGTTCTCCGTCAGCAGATGGCCCATGTAGGCCAGCTGCGAGGTCTGGCCCTTCTTGCGCGCCAGCCGCGCCTCGGGATCCGTCGTCGATTCGTGCGTCGCGTTGCTCCGCCGCTCTCCCCGAAAGTTCACCGTCGGGTTGCCCGGATCGTCGTCTCCGTCGTCCCCCGAGCCGTCCTTCGCCCGGAAGCTCTTCTGGCTCGCCCACGCCTCGATCAGCGTGCCATCCACCGTGAAGTGCTCCGACGACAGAAGGCCGTGGTCCTTTCCCTGCGCCAGCACCGCCTCAAAGAACGCCTCCGCCACGTCCCCTTCCAGCAGCCGGTCCCGGTTCTTCGTGAAGACCGTCGGGACCCAGACCGCATCCTCCATCCCCAGCCCTACGAACCAACGGAACAGCAGGTTGTACTCGAGCTGCTCCATCAGCTGGCGCTCACTCCGGATCGAGTAGAGCACCTGCAGCAACAGAGCCCGCAGCAGCCGCTCCGGTGGGATCGACGGCCGGCCCGTCGACGCGTAGAGCTCCGAGAACCGCCGAGACAGGCCCCTCAGCGCCTCGTCCACCATCGCCCGCATGGGGCGAAGCGGATGATCCTCCGGAATCCGCGTCTCCAGCGAGACGTAGCTGAACATCGAACCCTGCTCTCGGTCGCTGCCGCGCATCCTCTCTCCCCCCGACCCATCTTCTACCATCGAGAACACGGAAACGCAGGGTTTTTCAGCAGCCTGCTAGCGCCGGCGTGACCGACGGCGCCGCTTCTTCTTGCGCTTCTTGCGCTCCTTCTTCGTCAGTTTCTTCCCGGTGGGAGCCACGGTCGCCGGCTGCACCCGGCACTGGCGGTCGCTGTTCTTCGTGTCCACGGTGCCGGCCGGCCAGCTTCCCGTGCCGGACGAGACGTCGACGCGCACCGCGCGCGGCGCCGTCGCCACCGCGGCCGTGAGCAAGAAGTCTCCACTCGGATCGACCGTCCCGTTCGCCAGCTTGGCGCCCGAGTCGGCGTCATAGGCGTCGGCACTGCCGCCGGGCGGGCCGGCCTTGCCCTTCACCTCGAGGGTGCCGCAGGACCACCAGGCCGATCGGGCATGGCTGGCCACCTCGACACCGCACTTCGCCGGAGCGCCGCGCACGCTGATCTCGGTGCTCGCCGGTGCGTCGATCCCCACCGTCACCGAGCACGGTGCCATGAAGGGCATGAGCAAGATCATGAAGTCGCCGGCCTGGTCGCCCCAGCCGTAACCGAGGAGGGCACCGCTGTCGCCGTCGAACACGGCGATGCGCTCGCCCGGGTTGGCGCCGTGGCCCGTGACGGTCAGCGAGCCGAGGGACGAACGCCAGCGCCGAGCCCACGCGGGATCCGCGAAGTCGAGCATCCTCGGCTTGTGGGGGCCGGCGGTGCTCGGCTCGGCGCTGGGGGCCGAGCTGGAGTCCGAGTCGTCCGAATCATCGGAGTCGGCATCCGCGTCGCCATCGGAGTCCTCGGAATCCGAGTCGTCCCCGGACTCGTCGTCCCCGAAGCTCCACCAGGCGTCGTCCAGGACCAGGTTGCCGGACGTGACCGGATCCGTCGCCTTCATCTGGAAGGTCTCACGGGCGGACTCGACCGGGCTGCCGTCGTCGCTCACCGTGACGGTCACGGAGAAGCTGGCCGCCACGCTGGGCGTCCACAGGATCTCGGCGGTCCCATCACCGAAGTCGGTGTAGGTGGCGTCCGCGGGGAGACCGCTGAACGCGTAGCCGAGGCCATCCTGGTCCGGGTCCGTCGCCGTCAGCAGCACCTGGAGGGTCATGCCCACGAGGACGCTGCGGTCGCCGACCGGCGTCAGCATCGGCGGACGGTTCACGTTGCCCACCGTGAGGGTGAAGCCCTCGGTGGCGCTCAAGGAAGGCGTGCCGTCATCGGTCGCCGTGGCCGTGAGGGCGTGGTTTCCGGCGGCGCCCGGCGTCCAGTCGAAGCTGCCGGTGCCGTCGCCGTTGTCGGCAAAGTTCGCGCCGGCGGGCAACGGGCTCACGTCGAGGGTGAGCATGTCGCCGTCCGGGTCGGTCGCGGATACGGCGATGCTCACCGGAACGCCGATGGACAGGCTCTGGTCGGCGATCGCAGTGATGGCCGGCGGCTGGTTGGCCGCCTGACCGACGCTGATCGTGACGACCTCCATCGCCGTCGCCATCGGAACGCCGTCGTCCGTCGCGTTGAAGGTGACCTGGAAGCTCCCGACCTGGCCCGCCCCCGGCGTCCAGGTGAAGGTGCCGGTGCCGTTCCCGTTGTCGGTGAACTGATGCCCGTTCGGGCCGTTGGCCACCGCGAGGGCGATGCCGTGGCCGTCGGGATCCCTCGCGCTCACCGGGATGGTGAGGAGCATGCCCTGGGTGGCGGTCTGCGGGCCGATCGCCGCGAGGACCGGCGGGTTGTTGGCGACCTGCGGGCAGAAGACGCTGTGATCGCGACCACCCCGGTCCCAGGCGTCCCCCTGGGCGCTCACATTGCCGCTAGACGGGAGGTTCGCGGGGAAGGGACCGTTGTTGTGACACAGCTTGCACTCGTTGAAGAACTCGTTGGGGTCGACGAGATCGGCGAAGGGCGTCGTCCCGGAGGTCGACGAGCAGAAGGCGTCGACCGCGGGGCCGTAGCCGGGGTCGTCCTTGGCCTGGGCCGTCACCGCCACGAAGAGCGCACACAGGAGCGCTGCCGTGGTGCGCTGGAGAGACGAGCGGAGCATGGGTCGATTCCTCCCGAAGCCGGGTTTGGCGTCGCACCGTGCGTTCGGAAGGACCTCTCTCCGCTGTGGTGATCGGGCGCACCCCGGTCGCGATTTGCGGCCGCACGCCTCGAAGCTTCATCTTCCGTGCAGGAGACCTTTAGATTGCCTTCAGAAAGCGGTCGTAGGATGTGCGCGTGAAGGTCCTGTACGTGGAGGACGACTTGGAAGCGCAGGCCTTCGTAGGCCGGGCGCTGGGCGAGAGTGGGTTCGTCGTGGACCTCGCTGGCGACGGCGCGGCGGGTCTCGAGCTCGCGGTCCGCGGGGGGCACGATGTCATCATCCTCGACGTCCGTCTCCCCGACATGAACGGCTTCGACGTGTTGCGGGAGCTGCGCGGGAGCGGCGACGAGACTCCGGTGATCTTCCTGTCCGCGCAGGGCGAGGTGACGGATCGCATCGACGGGCTCAACCTGGGCGCGGACGACTACCTGACCAAGCCGTTCGCGTTCGCGGAGCTCCTCGCCCGCATCCGCGTGATCGAGCGGCGTCTGCTCCGGGTGGGCAACGACGACACCATGCGGGTCGCGGACCTCGAGGTCGACGTAGGTCGGCAGGCTGTGCGGCGCGCGGGCCGGAGCATCCACCTGACCCCCAAGGAGCTCCAGCTTCTCGAGTACCTGATGCGCAACGAGGGCTACGTGGTGTCCCGGACGATGATCGCGGAGAAGGTCTGGGGGCAGGGCTTCGAGAACTACTCGAACGCGATCGACGTCCACGTGAACAACCTCCGGCGCAAGGTCGATCGGGATTTCAGGCCGAAGCTGATCCACACGCGCAAGGGCGTCGGCTACGTGATCGAGGACCGCTCTTCCGAGGAAGCCTGATTCTCCTCGGCCGGCAGCCAGACCCGGAAGGTCGTTCCGACGCCGACCCGGCTCTCGACCTCGATGCGGCCGCTGTGGGCCCGCGCGATCTCGTGGGCGATCGCCAGGCCGAGCCCGAAGCCCGGCACCTTGCCCTCGGCCCCGCCCCGCTCGAAGCGATCGAACACCATCTCCAGATGCTCGGGCGCGATGCCCGGCCCGTTGTCGACGATCTCGAAGGCGAGCCCGTTCTGCTGCCAGGACCCGCGGACGCGGATCGCGTCGCCGGGCCTCCCATACTTGATCGCGTTGTCGACGAGGTTCGAGAAGAGCTGGCGGAGCCAGGTGGGCTCACCGCGAACGAGGGCGTCGGGCACGGATTCCAAGCGGAGACCGATGCCCCGATCCTCGGCGAACGGCTCGAAGAACGCGTGGAGCGTCTCGAGGAGCGGCCGGATCTTGACGCGGGCGACGCGATCGGGATCGAGCCCCGCCCCCGAGCGCGAGAGCTCAAGCAGCCCGTGAACGCCCTGGGCGAGCTGGTGGGTCTGGGCGAGCAGGTAGGTCAGGACCTCGCGGTACTCCTCGGGCGTGCGCGGCTTCTGGAGGGTGGCGTCGATCTGGCCGCAGATCCGGTTGAGGGGGGTGCGGATCTGGTGGGCGGCGTTGGCATTGAAGCGCGCCATGCTCTCGATGCCGCGGCGGATGCGGCGGATCATGGCGTTGAGCGCGCTCGCGAGCCGATCGATCTCGTCGCCGGAGCCTCTCGTCGGGATCGTCTCGAGCAGGTTCGAACTGGTGATGCGCTCCGCCGTCGCCGTGATCTGCGAGACCGGGCGAAGGGTACCCCGGGCGAGGACCCAGCCGAGCACGGCGGTGACCAGCACCATCAGCGGGGCCGAGAACATGAGCACGTCACGGACCTGCTGGAGCGCGGCCTCGTAGCGTTGGGTATCGATCGCCACCTGGAGCATGCTGCCCGGCGCGCCCGTTGCCACGACGAGGAACGGGTGCTCGCCCCCGAGATCGACGGTCCGGAGCACCTGCGAGGCGTCGTCCCCGATCTCCGCCCAGGGAGGCGCCGGCCCACCGGCTTCGAGCGAGCCCGCCGCGGCCAGGCGCTCGCCGTCCTCCCCCACCAGCTCGATGCCCATGCGCAGGTCGGTGGGCGCCTCGCGGACCGTGCGCTGGATGCGCGCGCGGAACCACTCGAGGGTCTTTTCGGCGCCGTGCTCTTCGGTCTGGGTGTGCAGCGAGTCGCGAAGGTCCCGGGCCTGGATCTCGGCAACGAGGCGCGCCTCGCGATCGATCCGGACCGCCATCTGCTGGTGGACCAGGAAGCCGAAGATCCCGAGCGCGAGCAGCACGGCCAGCCCGTACTGCAGCGCCCAACGTGCGCCGATCGTGAGCTTCAGAGCGGGTCTCCCTGCATCCTCCGGGGAGGATACGCCGGCCTGCGGCTCGCATGAAGCCAGCATGAGGATGGCGCCAGGCGCTGCGTGAAGAAGTGCCGACGCGCTGCTCTCGGATCGGGCATCCTGGGCGGTTCGGTGAGCCGGGTCACCGTACCGACCCTTTCACCTGGACGATGTTCCGTGACGCCGCTCGCGTTCCCATGCGCCCGCACCCAAGAGAAGGAGAGCCCACCATGAGACGTTCCCTCACCCTCGCCGCGATGCTGCTCGTCGCCTGCGCCCTGGCGACCGGCCCGGCATTCGCGAAATCCAAGAAGCACTGGAGCCGCTACGACGCCACGCTGGTGTGCGACGTCGCGGCGACCACGGTGGTGGTGCACAATCCGTCCAAGGTCGACATCACGGTCATCGCGCGTTTGACGGACGCGATGGGCGACACCCAGCAGGCCTTGAGCGTGCCAGCGGAGGGCCTGACCTCCTTCGACTGCACCAGCACCGGCGTCAACACGACCGGCATCCTGAGCTTCGAGGGTCCCGGCATCCTGCACGCCACGGCCACCTACGTGGGCGCCGGCGGCTCCGTCGACGTCGAGCGGCTCGTCCCGATCCGCGTGAGCGGCAGGCACGGCCCCCGAGACGATTCCGACACCGGCGATTCGGACAGCGCCGCGGGCGATCCGAACCCCTCCTGATCCGATCCCCTTCCCGTTCCAGCGGGCCCGAGGAGCCGATTCCCTGGGTGCTAGGGCTCCTCGGGCTCCGCGACCCACTCGAGGATCGTCTCGGCCACGTCGTCGGGACGAACCTCGGCGCGGGTGGAGTCGCGCCTGCGGTTCGGGCCGAACGAGTAGACGCGGATGCGGCGGGTCCCGTCGTCCTCGCAGCGATCCATCACCCAGTAGGGCTGAGCCCAGGGGTCGAGGAACCAGCGGGCCCGCTCCTCGGGCAGGCCGGGAAGCGAGGCGAAGGCGCCGTCCTTCAGGCCCTCGAGGCCGTCGTCCACGATCACGTGGTAGAGGCGGCGGTGCAGCCCGCACTCGGTGCGCAGGCGCCCCTCGCGCCAGTCCTCGTGGAGTGCGGCCAGCTCCGCGGCCGCCTTGTGGCCGGCGTCCGGGTCCTCGGGGCGTAGCGCCGTGAGCGCGGCCGGCGTCGCCGCGGCGAGGAGCACGACACCCGCCACGGAAGGCAGGAGTGCCGTAGCTGCGGGCAGCGCGCCGACCAGGAAGCCGAGCCCCATGGCGAGCTCCACCCACTCGCCGACGAAGCGCCACGGGTAGGCGACGTAGAGCGCCCAGGTGGCGACGAAGCCCACGGCGAGCGACGCGGGCGGCGGCACCACGCCGAAACGCTGCAGCAGCGGCCGCACGCGCTGCCACCGCCCGAGCAGCGGGAGCAGCAGCCCGTAGCCGAGTAGCACCGCCTGCACCGCCAGCTTGCGCGTGTCGTCCCCGATCGTGTTGTGCCAGGTGAACTCCTGCTGCTCGTTGTGCGCGAGGAAGTAGTCCGGCGACTGGAAGCCGAAGAGCCGCTGGCCCCAGGAGATCTCCTCGCCGGCCACGACGGCGCAGAAGGTCGCGAGTGCAAGGCCGTAGGCGACCGCCAGGCCGCGGCGCGAGAGGCCCAGGTGCAGGTGAACACCGGCCGCGACCAGGAAGGCCCAGACCGTGGCCCACTCGACGGGACCGTCCTCCTGGGACACGCGGTAGTAGGCGTCGGGCGACGCCGCCTGGAGGACGCCGCCCGCTGCGAGCACGGCGAGGAGCAGGGCGGGCCCGAGCCACGAGGACGCGCGGTCGGCCATGGTCGGACTCTAGAGCGTGAGCAGCCGCTCGACGATGGCGTCCTGCGCCGTGTCCGCGTCGACGGCCGTCGCCACCTCCATCTCTGCACCGAGCCCCGCCGACGCCGGCACCTCGATCGTGCGCAGCACTCCCTCTTCGATCGTCGGCACCACGCGGATCCGCTCGAAGCTGAGCGCGCTCTCGTCGACCAGGGAGAGCACGGTCAGTGGATCGTGGAGGAAGGCCACATTGTCCGGCGCGAGCGTGCCGCCCAGACCGGTGAAGATCTTCACCTGGAAGGGGGTCCAGCGGCGAATCTGGTCGACGAGCACGCGCGGCACCGGACCCGGGCGCTCGGCCAGGCGCTCGAGATCCTGCTCGCGCATCCAGGTCTGGAGCGTGACGTCCGCGGTGACGAGGCGCAGGTCGAAGCCGGCGCCCAGCACCATCACCGAGGCTTCCGGGTCCGAGCACAGGTTGTAGTCGATGCCGGGCGCGCAAACGTGGCTGCCGATGCGCACCTCTCGGATGTGGCCGCCCATGATCGTGAGGCGCGCGACCTTCTGCGGGAGATCGGGGTCGAGGGCCAGCGCGTGGGCCAGGTTCGTCAGCGGACCGATCGCCACGATCTCGAGCCCCGGCACTTCGGTGGCAGCACGCACGATGCGCTCGGCGGCCGGCTCGACGCTGCGTACCGCGTCGGGGCCGTCCGGGTAGTCCTTCGTCTCGATGTCGCGCCAGACGAAGCGATTCCTGCGGGCGACGGCGTCCTGGGCGCCGACGCACACCTCGACGTCCGTGTGGCCCGCGAGGCCCAACATGCGCGCCGCGGCCCAGGCGCGGCCCTCGGTGTTGCCGGCGACGGTCGTGACGGCGACCAGCTCGAGCTCGTCCGCCGCCGAGAAGAGCACGCCCATGGCCACGGCGTCGTCGACGTCGGAGCCGATGTCCGTATCGAGGAGGATCGGTCGCGTCATGCTTTGGCCTTCTTCATGTGCGCGTCGATGAAGCCCGTGTCGTAGGTGCCTTCCTGGAATACCGGATGCCGGGCCAGGCGCCGGTGGAAGGCCAGGGAGGTGTGGATGCCCTCCACCTCGAACTCGTCCGCGGCTCTCGCCAGCCGCGCGACGGCCTCGGCCCGGTCGCGCCCCCACACCACGAGCTTCGCGAGCATCGGGTCGTAGTGGACGGTCACCTCGCAGCCCGCCGCGACGCCGCTGTCGACCCGCACGCCTGGCCCGCCCGGCTCGCGCCAGGCCGTGAGCGTCCCCGGCGAGGGCAGGAAGCCCTTGTCCGGGTTCTCGGCGTAGACCCGCGCCTGGATCGCGTGGCCGCGGATCGCCAGCTCGTCCTGGGTGAAGGAGAGGGGCTCGCCGGCGGCGATGCGGATCATCTCCTTCACCAGATCGATGCCGGTGATCGCCTCGGTGACGGTGTGCTCCACCTGGATGCGGGTGTTCATCTCCAGGAACCAGAAGCGGTCGTCCGGGTCCACCAGGAACTCGAAGGTGCCGACGCTCTGGTAGCCGAGGGCCTTCGTCGCCGTCACGGCCGCCTCACCCATGCGCGCCCGCAGCTCGTCGCTCATGCGCGGCGCGGGCGCCTCCTCGACGAGCTTCTGGTGGCGGCGCTGGATGGAGCACTCGCGCTCGAAGACGTGGACGGCGTTCCCGTGGGTGTCCGCCAGCACCTGGATCTCCACGTGGCGGGGGTGCTCGATCCACTTCTCGACGTAGAGGCCGTCGTCGCCGAAGGCGCTCTGGGCTTCGCTGCGGGCGCGGGGGAGGGCCTTGGCGAGCTGCTCGGGGCTCTTCACCAGGCGCAGGCCCTTGCCGCCGCCGCCGGCGCTGGCCTTCACCATCACCGGGTAGCCGATCGCCTCGCAGCGCGCGGCCACCGCTTCGTCGTCCAGGCGCTCGGTGGCGCCGGGCACGATCGGAACCCCGGCCGCCTCCATGGTCTGGCGCGAGAGCACCTTGTCGCCCATGCGCCGCATCACCTCGGCCTCGGGCCCGATGAAGACGAGCCCCGCGGCGCGGCAGGCGTCGGCGAAGTCGGCGTTCTCCGAGAGGAAGCCGTAGCCCGGGTGCACGGCGTCGGCGCCGCAGCGCTTCGCGATCCCGACGATCCGGTCGGCCACGAGATACGACTCGCGGGCCGGAGCCGGGCCGCAGGGATGGGCCTCGTCGGCGAGCCGCACGTGGGGGGCCGCCGCGTCGGCCTCGGAGTGGATGGCGGCGGTCGCGACCCCCAGCTCGCGGCACGCCCGGATCACCCGAACGGCGATCTCCCCGCGATTCGCGACGAGGATCTTCTTGAACAGGGTGCTACCCCTGGCGAGCGAGCAGCGAGAGGGTCGCCTCGCGCACGCGCGCCGCGACGGCCTCGGGCGATTCCTCGCTGACGCGCTCGTCGGGCTCGATCTTGAAGATCGTCTGGCCCTTGGCCACGACGGTGGCGTCCTGGTCGTTCATCAGGTTCTTCACCACGGTGCCGGAGAAGGGCGCTACCACCTTGTTGAACATCTTCATCACCTCGATGATGAAGAGCGGCTGGCCCTCCTCGAAGTGGTCGCCCTCGTCGACGAGCAGCGGGAGATGCGGGGCCTCGCGGGCGTAGAAGGTGCCGCCCATCGGCGTCACGATCTCGTCGGAGTTGGCCTTGGGCGGCGGCGAGAGCGCTCGGGTACAGGCGGCCATCTCCTCGGCGTCTTGGAAGCGCTCCGGGAAGGACGGCACCAGGCTCTCGTCCACCGTGATCTCCAGGAAGGAGGAGCGCACGCCGATTCGCGGGATCAGCAGCAGCAGCTCGAGCCCCACCTGGAAGCCGCGATGGGAGGCGACGCAGGCGTCCCAGAGGGCCGTGTCGCCGCCGCAGAGCCGCGCGTCCTCCGCGCCGGCGAAGAGCGCCTCGAGCTCCGCCGCGCTGGCCGCGCCGGTGCGCGCCTCCACCTCGTCGTAGAAGGCCAGGCCCGACGCCAGGATCCCCTGGTCGTGCTCCCAGATCTTCTCCGAGGGTGAGACCCCCGGGCGCTCCTCCATGTCGAGGAAGTGGTAGAGGCGGTCGAGGAAGCGGACCGGGTTCGCCTCGAAGCGCACCTCCCCGCCGTCCACCTGCCAGAGCTCGCTGTCGAAGCGGCCGAGGAAGCCCGCCAGCACGTGGGGGTTGGCGAGCAGCTCGTGCACCGGCCGGACGAGCAGGGTCTCCTTCGCGATCAGCACGTCGCGGGCTTCCGCGTCGGGCTGTGCCTTCACCAGCTCGGCGGCGGCCAGCTCGAGATCGACGTCGTTCACCATCTGTCGCAGGGCGCCGACGGCGGCGAGGAACGACTGCATGAAGCGGGTGTTGGGCTCGGCCATCACCCCCTTGCCGAGGAACCACTGGACGAGGCCGTAGTGGACGGGCAGGTTCGTCTGCACGTCGTCGCCGCGGATCTCCATGCGGCGGAGTACCTCGGCCATGCGCTCGTAGTTGTCGCGCCGGCTCTCGCCGTCGGTGAGCAGCAGCGCGATGTTGGAGTCGTAGGCGCCGGCCAGGTTGTACCAGATGAAGCTGCCGGTATCGGGGTTCGGGGTGCCGATGCCCTGGTCCCAACGGATCTCGCCGGGGGTGGGCGGCGTCCAGCTGCGGATCAGCCCGCCGGCGTGGGGCTGGAGGGCCGCGTTGGTGGCGTTGATGCGCACCTCCAGGCCCGAGACCGAGCGCGGCACCCGCTCCGGCCTCGGCACCCGCGGCCCGTGCACGGCCAGGAGCACCATCGCTTCGATCAGCTCCTCGACCACGAACCACTCGGCGGGATCGTCCGGGTTGGTGAACTTCAGCGCGTAGGCGAGCTCGGTCACGCCGTGCTCGACCTGGATGCGCGTGTTCATCTCCATGAAGAAGTGGTGGAAGCCTTCGACGATGCACTCGAAGGTCGATGCCGAGTCGAGGCCGGTGGCCTCGCCGAACTTCGCGCCCTCGTCCTCCATGCGGCCGAGGGTCTCCTTGTCGCCCCGCAGGATCTCCGCCGTGCGGCCGGCGGCCTCCTTCAGCTCCGCGTCGAGGAGCTCCTGGGTCAGCGATACCTCGAGGAGCTTCTGCTCGTGCATCTGCACCGAGCAGTCGCGGCCCCCGAGCGAGATGCACCAGCTGCCGTTGCCGAGCAGCTGGATCTCGTTGTGGCGGGTGCTCTCGATGTTCAGCTCGATCAGGAAGTTCCGGTTCGTGCCGGGCTCGACCACCTTCACCTCGGCGAGCACGTCCATGACGGCCGCCGCCACCTCTTCCGGCGTGCGCACCACCCGCTGGCCCTTGCCGCCGCCGCCGCCGATGTGCTTGAAGCGGATGCGGTGGTCCGGGTAGTCGCCCCAGATCTCCCGGGCCACCTGCTCCGCGGCGGCCTGCAGCTCGGCGATGGTCACCAGCTCGACGGTGGCGGCGTAGCCGGCCTGGAGGAGCGCCTCGGCGTTCTCCTCGGGGCTCCGGTCGTCGCTCCATGCGAAGTCGAGGCCGTGCTCTCCCGCGAGGCCCTCGAGGCCCGCCTGACCGCCGACCTTGCCGATCAGCGCCCGCGCCGAGAGATCGTCGACGCCCGGGATCACCGCGTTGCCGAGCTCCCGGGCCAGCTTCTTGGCCTCGTCCTTGGCGCCGGCCCGGCGCACGACCCCGGAGCTGGGGCCGACGAAGCCGATGCCCGCGGCCTCGATGGCCTCGATGAACTCCGCGTCCTCGGCCATGAAGCCGTAGCCCGCGAAGATGTGGGTGTAGCCGTGGCTGCGGGCGATCCGGGTGATCTCGCGGATGCGCTCCTGCTTCTCCTCCTGGCCCACGCCCATGTAGTCGGCGACCCGGTGAACGTTTCCCGGGAAGCGCAGGCCCCGCAGCTCCGGCGCCAGGCAGCGCGGGTAGACGACCGAGTCCTTCTCCGAGAGCAGCATTCCGTACTCGCGGATGCCCACGCGATCGAAGACCTCGAAGGCCTCCTTGCGAACGGGCCCACGGCAGACGACCAGACACTTCACGTCCTCGAGGGAGAACGCGCGCAGCCACTCGCTCTCGCACTGGTGGAAGGGTCGGCTCTGCTGCTCTCGGTCCAGCAACGGGGGCTCCTACTCGAACTCGCGCTGGGGCCCGCCCATCGAGGACGGGGTGTAGGTGCGCATCAGGAAGGCGAGGTTCTGGGCGAGGACGCGGCGGCTCGTGCCGGGCAGCACCACCCGGGACACGGAGCCCAGGGAGAGCGCCTCGTTCGGGTTCATCAGCTCGGCCTCGTACTGCTCGCGCAGCTTCGCGAGGCCGGCGTCGCGCTCGGCGCGCGCCTCGGCCTCGTCGGCGCCGCCGGCCACGGCCTTGCGGCAGGCCGCTTCGAGCTCGCGCATCTCGTTCTTGTAGACGAAATCGGTGCCGCCGCCGGAGCCCATCACCGCGATGCGGGCATGGGGCATGGCGAACACCATGTCGGCGCCGACGTAGTGGGAGTTGTAGGCCGCGTAGGCGCCGCCGAAGGCGTTGCGGATGATCAGCGTGATCGACGGCACCCGGACGTCGATGATCGCATCCAGCAGGTGGCGGCCTTCGAGGATGATGCCGCGGCTCTCCTGCTCGGTGCCGACCAGGAAGCCCGGCGTGTCCTCCAGGAAGATCAGCGGAACGTTGTAGACGTTGCAGAAGCGGATGAAGCGGGTGGCCTTGCGCGCCGCGTCCACGTCGATCTGGCCCGAAGCCACCGCCGAGTTGTTGGCGACGAAGCCCACCACGTGGCCGCCGATCCGCCCGAAGGCGGTGACCATGTTGCGCGCCCGGGCGGGCTGCAGCTCGAAGTACTCGCCGTGGTCGCAGATCTGCTGGATGAAGAGCGTGATGTCGAGCGGCGCGTTCATCCCCGCCGGCGAGTGGAAGGTGCGGCGAAAGAGGGTGTCCTCCTCGAGGGTGAAGCGGTCCACCGGGTCGGAGGTCTCCATGAAGGGCGAGAGCGAGCGGTTGTCGTCGGGCAGGTAGCCGAGCAGGCGGATCGCCGTGCGCAGCGAGGCCAGCTCGTCCTGGGTCGTCACGTCGCACACGCCGTTCAGACCGTGGACGCCGGTACCGCCGAGATCGTCGGCCGTGACGTCTTCGCCCGTCGAGCTCTTCACCACCCCCGGGCCCGTGAGCCCGATGAAGGTCTCCTCGCACTGGATCATGAAGGAGCCCTGGCGGGGCAGGTAGGCGCCGCCGCCGGCGTTGTAGCCGAACATCAGGCTGATGCTGGGAACCACGCCGCTGATCTTGCGCAGCGCCGTGAAGGCCTCGCTGTAGCCGTCGAGGCCGCCGACGCCGGCGGGCACGAAGGCGCCGGCCGAGTCGTTCATGCCGATCAGCGGGATGCCGCGCTCGCCGGCCATGTAGATCAGCCGCGCCAGCTTGTCGCCGTTGGTGGCGTCCATCGAGCCCGCGCGCAGGGTGAAGTCGTGGCCGTAGACCGCGACGTCGCGGCTGTTCACGTCGAGGATGCCGGTGACGATCGAGGCGCCGTCGAGGCCGGGGCCCCAGTTGTGCCAGAGCAGGTTCGGCTCGCGGTCCGTCAGCACCTTGAGGCGCTCGAAGACGGTCATGCGGCCCTTGGCGTGCTGCACCCGCACGCGGGCGGGGCCACCGCCGCGGCGCGGCCGGGCGTCGAGCTCGCGACCCCGCGCCAGGGCGGTCTCGTAGACGCTGGCGCCACCGGCAGGCCCGCCGGCCGCCGGCGTGGCGGCCTCCGGGGCGAACGGGTTCTCGAGGGAGTAGCTGGGCACGGGCGCATCCATGGCGGGGTTAGAGGCTGGAGACCTCGCCGAGACGCTCGCGAAGATCTCGGTCGTAGGCGGCGATGTCGATGGGCTCCCGGGCGACCCCGGACTCCATGGCCGCCAGCGCCACGGCCGGTGCCACGTACAGGAGCACGCGTGGATCGAAGGGCTTCGGAATGATGGACTTCGGGCCGAAGTCCATGTCCTCACCCGGGTAGGCCCGCTTCACCACCTCCGGGATGGCCTCGCCGCGCTTGGCCAGCTCGGCCAGGGCATCGACGGCGGCCCGCTTCATCTTCTCGTTGATGCGCGTGGCCCGGACGTCGAGGGCGCCGCGGAAGATGAAGGGGAAGCCGAGGACATTGTTCACCTGGTTGGGGAAGTCCGAGCGGCCGGTGGCGATGATCGCGTCGGGCCGCACCGCCTCCACCTCCGGGGGAGAGATCTCCGGGTCCGGGTTCGCCATGGCGAAGATGACCGGGCGGGTCGCCATCGACTTCACCATCTCCTGGGTGACGACCCCCGCCTGGGAGACCCCTACGAAGACGTCGGCGCCCTTGAGGGCGTCCTCGAGGGTGCGCGCGTCGGTCGGGCGGGAGAACTCGGCCTTGTAGCTGTTCACCCCCTCGGTGCGCCCGTCGTAGATCACGCCGCGGCTGTCGACGAGGAGCATGTTCTCGGCCCGGACGCCCAGGTCCTTGTAGAGCTTCGCGCAGGCGATGCCCGAGGCTCCGGCACCGGAGAAGACCACCTTCACCTCGCCGATGGACTTCTGCTGGATCTCCAGGGCGTTCATCAGGGCCGCCCCGGAGATGATCGCCGTGCCGTGCTGGTCGTCGTGGAAGACCGGGATGTCGCAGGTCTCGACCAGGGTGCGCTCGATCTCGAAGCACTCCGGCGCCCGGATGTCCTCCAGGTTGATGCCTCCGAACGAGGGAGCGATCAGCTGGCAGGTGCGGATGATCTCCTTGGGGTCCACGCTGTCGATCTCGATGTCGAAGACGTCGATGTCGGCGAAGCGCTTGAAGAGGACGCCCTTGCCCTCCATCACAGGCTTGCTGGCCAGGGGCCCGATGTTGCCGAGCCCGAGCACCGCGGTCCCGTTGGAGATCACCGCGACCAGGTTGCCCTTGGCCGTGTAGCGGTAGACGTCCCCCGGGTGCTTGGCGATCTCCCGGCACGGCTCCGCCACACCGGGGCTGTAGGCGAGGGAGAGGTCCTTCTGGGTGATCGTGGGCTTCGTTGGGACGAGCTTGATCTTCCCCGGGCGCCCATCGGCGTGATAGCGCAACGCCTCTTCTTTGGTGATCACAGGCAGATCCTCGGGATCCGGGGGGTGGGGACTCCCTGGGGGGCCCAGCGAACGGGGCCCGCGATCCTAGCAGAATCGCGATGGGCCGACGAGGTGGGAAACCCTTTGAACACGCCGGGTTGAGTGCGATTCGGGGAACCCGCCGGAGCTACTCCTTCAGCAGCTCCCGGGCGATCACGAGGCGCTGGATCTGGTTCGTGCCCTCGTAGATCTGCATGAGCTTGGCGTCCCGCATCAGCTTCTCGACCGGGTACTCCTTCGTGTACCCGTTGCCGCCGAACACCTGGACCGCGTCGGTCGAGATCTTCATGGCCGCGTCCGTCGAGAAGCACTTCGCGAACGACGAGTACTTCGACGCGCGCAGGCCCTGGTCGATCATCCAGGCGCTCTGCAGGGTGAGCAGCCGAGCCGCCTCCAGGTCCTTGGCCATGTCGGCGAGCATGAACTGGACCGCCTGGAAGCCCGAGATGGGGAAGCCGAAGGCCTTGCGCTCCTCGGCGTAGGCCAGGCTCTCCTCCAGGGCCCGGCGGGCGATGCCGCAGGCCAGGGCGCCGATGGAGGGGCGGGTCGTGTCGAGGGTCTGCATGGCGATCTTGAAGCCCTGACCCTCGTCGCCGAGCCGCTGGGAGGCCGGAACCCGCACGTTGTCGAAGTGGATCACCCGGGTGTCGCTGGCCCGCTGCCCCATCTTGTCCTCTTTCTTCCCCTGGGTGACGCCGGGGAGGTCGGAGTCCATGACGAAGGCGCAGATGCCCTTGTGGCGGGAGCTGCGATCGAGGGTGGCGAAGACGGTGTACATCTCTGCCACACCGCCGTTCGTGATCCAGCACTTCGTGCCGTTCAGCACGTAGTCGTCACCGTCCTTCTCCGCGAGGAGCTGGAGGCCGGCCACGTCGGAGCCGGCGGCGGGCTCGGAGAGACAGAAGGCGATCTGCTCGAACTTCTCGGTCGCGGCGAGGCGGCCGAGCCACTCCTTCTTCTGGGGCTCGCTCGCCCCGACGAGCAGCGGGGTGAGGCCGAGATCGTTGGCCATGATCGAGGTGGCCATGCCCGAGCATCCCCAGGCCAGCTCTTCGACGACCAGGCACGACTCGAAGAGCGAGAGCCCGACGCCACCGTACTCCTCGGGGATCGAAACGCAGGACAGCCCGAGCTCCCAGGCCTCCTTCATGATCTCGTGAGGGAACTCGCCACTCTGGTCGTAGTCGCCGGCGACCGGCGCGATCTTCTCCTTGGAGAAGCGGCGGGCCGTGTCCTGGAGCGCGAGCTGTTCGTCGCTGAGAGAGAAGTCCATGATCCTGACTCCTAGTCACTTCCCCCATCGAACAAGGAAGCTCGGAGCCGCGAATCGTAGCGGAGTTCTCTAACGCAGGCGGGCCGAGAGGCGTTCGGCGGCCTCGATCGCAAGCGGCGCGAAGTGCTGACGCAGAGCGTCCTCGCTGACGCGGAACGCGGGCACCGAGATGGAAACGGCCGCGGCCACGCGATCCGACGCGTCGTACACCGGGGCCGCAACGCAGCACATGCCCTCGACACACTCCTCGAGGTCCAGGGCGAAGCCCTCGCCCGCCACGCCGCGCAGGTGATCGAAGAACTTGTCGCGATCGGTGATGGTGACTGTGGTGTGACGTGGCAGCTCGCCGTCCCGCGCGCACTCGCGATCGAAGCGCTCCCAGACCTCGGAGCCGGCCGTCGCCAGCAACACCTTGCCGAGGGCGGTGCAGTGCAGCGGCAGGCGCTGGCCGACTCGCAGGCCCGTCAGCACAGGCTGGTCCGAGCGCTCGCCGTCCAGGTGGCTCACCTGCAGGTCCTGCAACGCCCCAAGATGCACCGACTCACCGCTCGCCTCCGCCAGGCGCTCGAGCTCGGCCCGGGCGTGGCGGGCCAGGTCGCGGCCCCGCGAGAACGCGTGACCCAGCTCGAGGCACCGCGCACCCAGCCGATAGCGATCCGTATCCGCCATCTGCTCCACGTAGCCCCGCTCCTCGAGGGTGGCGAGAAGGCGGAACACATTGTTCTTGTGGAGGGACAGACGCCGGGAGAGCTCGGTGACGCCCAGCTCCTCGGCCTCGCGGAAGGCTTCGAGAAGACGGAGAGCGTTGATGACCGTCTGGATCACGTACTCGCTCTTGGGACGCCGCGGCAGCTTGGTGGGGGGTGCCATGGGGGTCTCCGGCCCGGAGCCGTGGGGCCCCGTGCCTCGTGAATACCGGCTAGGTGCGGTTCTTGACCTTCTCCCAGTCGGCCAGGAAGGCCTCCAGCCCGGCGTCGGTGAGCGGATGCTTCACCAGCTGGGCGATGACCTTCGGCGGCATGGTCACCACGTGGGCTCCCATCTTCGCCGCCTCGACCACGTGGATCGGGTGCCGGACGCTCGCGACCAGCACCTCCGTCTCGAAACCGTAGTTCGCGTAGATGGTGACGATCTGCTGGATCAGTCCCATCCCGTCGGTGGAGATATCATCGAGCCGCCCGACGAAGGGCGACGCGAAGGTGGCACCCGCCTTGGCGGCCATCAGCGCCTGGGTCGCGCTGAAGATGAGGGTGCAGTTCGTCTGGATGCCCTGGGACGAGAGCGTCTTCAGCGCCTTCAATCCCTCGAGGGTCATCGGGACCTTGATCACGATGTTGTCGGCGATCTTCCCGAGCTCGGTGGCCTCGGTGATCATGCCGTCGTGATCGAGGGCGGTGACCTCCGCGCTGACCGGACCCTCCACGACCTTGCAGATCTCCTGGAGGATCTCCCGCGGATTGCCCGATTCCTTCGAAAGCAGACTCGGGTTGGTGGTGACGCCATCGAGCAGTCCCATGCCGGCGGCTTCCCGGATGTCGCTCACGCTCGCGGTATCGATGAAGAACTTCAAGTGTCGACGCTCTCAGGAAGAAGGGCTCGGAGCGGCTGAACGGGCGGTGGGAGCGGGATCGAGCCTGGGGCTTTGTAGTCGAGGCGACGTTCTCGTGTCAAGAACGAGGAGACCCAAATACCTCAGTTTTTCGTCGGTGGGCGCCGGCTTACACTGTTATGTGTCCAGCGCCTCTTCGCTCCCCGTGGGAGCGCCGCGTTCGGCTCCCTCGCTCGCGATCAGCTCGAGAATCAGGAGACCCACACCGATCACGATCACCGAATCCGCGACGTTGAAGTCGGGCCACGAGGTGCCGGTCCACAGACGGATGTGCAGGAAGTCGATCACCTCGCCGAAGCGGATGCGGTCGAGGAGGTTGCCCAGGGCACCGCCCAGGATCAGGCCCAGTGCGACGCCGGAGAGCCGATCCCTGGGGGCGAGCTGGCGGTAGAAGGAGAAGATCAGCACCACCGCGAGGGACGTGGCGATGAGGAAGAACCAGCGACGAAACGGCTCCGGCGCGGTCGCGAACATCGAGAAGGCGGCGCCCGGATTGCGAACGTGAGTCAGGTAGAAGAAACCCTCGATCACCGGCACGCGATCGCCGTAGGCGAGGTTCGTCACGATCCATTGCTTGGTCGCCACGTCGAGGGGCAGGCTGGCGGCCAGGCCGACGAGAAACACCTTCAATTTCGGCGTCATCGGGCGAAGGAACCTATCACCGCAGCTCCAGGGCGTCGAGCCGACCGTCGGCCCACACTCCCGGAAACGCCCGCTCCGCCTCTCTCAGCGCTGCGGCATCCCCGAGCGCACCGCGCAGCCCGGTCGCATGCATCAGGGCCCCTGCGGGTGCGTCTTCCAGGCGGAGCAGCACCTCGGCCTGTTCCAGGAAGTGAACACCCTGGGTGGCGTCACCCCGCGCCTCGGCGCTGCGTGCGAGCGCGAGGAACGCGTAGGGATTGGTGGGATCCACCTGCAAGGCCCGCTCGAAGAGGGAGCGACCGCGAGAGGCGTTGCCCTCCGCCTCGGCGTCGAGCCCCCCGAGGACGAGCCGGGTGGACGCACGGCGCGCCGCATCTCCCGCACCGACGACGTGGGAGATGCGGAACGGCTCCGCCCGCGGGGCAGGGCCGAATGCGGCGCACCCGCTCGTCGCCAGTGCGAGCACCCAGACACCCACGAGACCGACGCGCGTCACAGCCGATCCAGCCAACGCTCGAACAGGCGCTGGATGACGGCGCGGGGACCGCGCCGTCGACCGGCGTGATCGCGCTCCACGTCGCGTTCGAAGCGCGCCCACTCCGGGCAGGTGCGAGAGGGCTCGGTGCCCCTGAGGAAGTACTCGGGCTGCCGCTGGGGACAGCCGCGCATGGCGAGCGCACCGGTCGCAGGATCGACGTCGATGCGGGCGACGTCACCCGGAGGGACGAAGCGTCCGCGAATCCTCCCTCCGAGGGCGCTGCGCACGAAGCGCGCCCAGAGGGGAACCGCGACCCGGCTGGACGCCAGGCCGAGACTACGGGGCTGGTCGAAGCCGACCCAAACGGCCACCACGAGCTCCGGCGTGAATCCGACGAACCAGGCGTCCCGCTCGTCGTCGCTGGTGCCGGTCTTTCCCGCCACCGGTCCGTCGATGCCAGCGCTCCGCAGGGCGCGCGCCGTGCCGCGATCGACCACACCCTGCATGAGGGAGGTGGCGAGGAACGCGGTGCCCGCATCGAGCACGCGCTCGAAACGGATCTCCTGGCGCTCGACCGTGCCCCCCCGCGGGTCGACCACGTCTTCGAAGGTGCGGATCTCCGGCCGCACGCCGCGATTGGCCAGGGTCGCGTAGGCCCTCGCCATCTCGAGGGGCGAGACGTCGGCGGCTCCGATCGCGAGGGAGGGCACCTGGGGAAGCGGGCTCTCGATGCCGAGCCGGCGCGCCACGTCGCTGATCCGCGCCACTCCCACCTCCTGGCCGAGGCGTGCCGCCGCCACGTTGAAGGAGCGCTCCATGGCGATCCGCACGGGCACGGTGCCGTGGAACTTGCGGTCGAAGTTCCGCGGCTGCCACGGCCCGGAGACGGTCGCCACCTCGAGGGGTTCGTCGGAGAGCTGGCTCGCCAGGGTGATGTGAGGCGAGCCGTTCACCGGCTCGAGCGCGGCGACGTACACGAAGGGCTTGAAGACGCTCCCCGCCGGGCGCCGGGCTTGGGTGCAGCGATCGAACTGGCTCTCGGCGTAGCTACGCCCGCCCACCATCGCGAGCACCTCGCCGGTCTGGGGCCGCAGGGCCACCAGGCACGCCTGCAGCGTGCCCTGCCCTTTCTTCAAGGTGGGGTGCTTCTCCTCCAGCTCGGCCAGGCCGCCGCGTACCGCATCGGTGGCGGCCCGCTGCAGGCGCAGGTCCAGGGTGGAGTAGATCTCGAGTCCTTCGGTGGTGAGGGTGTCGCTGCCGTAGAACTCGGGCAGCTGCCGGCGCAGGGCGTCGAGGAAGAAGCGCGCCTCGCGCGGCTCCGGCGTCACGTCCGCCACCTTGAGCGGCCGGGAGACGGCCAGCTGATAGGCGGGCGGGGCGATCCGCCCCTGCTCGAGCATCAGTCGCAGGACGAGGTCCCTGCGCCGGGTCGCGCTCTCGACCTGACGGTGGGGGGAGAGGCCGTTCGGGCTCTGGATGATCGCCGCAATCAGCGCCGACTCGTGGAGGTCGAGGTGGCGCACCGACTTCCCGAAGTAGAGCCGAGACGCCTCGCCCACGCCGTGAATGGCCGTGGAGCCCCGCTGACCCAGGTAGATCTCGTTGAGATAGGCCTCGAGGATGGCCAGCTTGTCGTAGCGGGCCTCCAGCAGCAGGGCCATCAGCGCTTCCTGGGCCTTGCGCTCGTAGCTGCGCTCCGGCGTCAGGAAGAAGTTCTTCACCAGCTGCTGGGTGAGGGTGCTGCCGCCCTGGGTGATCCCGCCGGCGCGCAGGTTGGCGACGAGAGCGCCGAGGATGCGCCGCAGGTCGATCCCCGGGTGCTGGTGGAAGCGCTGGTCCTCCACCGCGAGCACGGCGTCGATGAGGTGCTGGGGGACGTCGCCGGCCTGGACGAGATCGCGCTGCTCGTGGTCGGGACCGTAGTAGGCGCCCACCAGCTCGGGCTCCAGGAAGAGCGCCCCCAGCTCGCGGCCGCTGCGGGCGTCCCGCAGCTCTTCGATGGCGCTGCCCGCGAAGCGGATCTTGACCAGTCGGGCGGGCTCGGCCCGGCTCGGATGCTCGAAAGCGCGCCGATGCAGGCGCACCCCGCGGGCGCCCCAGTGGAAGCGCCCCACGGGAATGTCCGCGGCGCGGCCGATCTCCCGGTAGCCCAGGCGCTTCAGGGTTCCGCGCAGGTCGACCTGCTTCCAGTCGAGGCCCGGATACAGGATGGTGGGGGCCGAGAGCACCCGCGACGGCACCCGGAACAGCCGTCCCTCGAAGCGGGCGACGACGGTGCGGTCGAGTTCGCGGAGCATCCGGCCGAAGGCGAAGCCGCCGGCCATGCTGGCCACCAGCAGCAGCAGGCCGAGCCAGCGGCGCCAGCGCACACCGCTGCGGCGGGCGGGCTTGCGACGCCTGCCTGCGCTGCGCTTGCGTGCCGGTTTCTTCCTGGCGGCCACGGGCTCCCTCGGCATCCGGATGAGCTCCCGCGGCCGCGGGCCTCACCCCAGGCCGAGACTCGCATATGGGGTTGGGGGCCGCCCGGGGCGGACCGGTTCCGTTGCCGGTTCCCTGCGCATGTTGCGGAACGGCCCGGTTTTTCGGAGAGTTTCCGAATGTCGGGGAAGGGCGAACAGGCTTCCACCAAGCTTTGGGGCGGGCGCTTCCAGGGAGCGACCGATCCCGCGGTCGAGCGCTTCAGCGCGTCGGTGGCCTTCGATCGGGCGCTGGCGCGCTACGACCTGCGCGGCTCGATCGCCCATGCCCGCATGCTCGGCGAGACCGGGCTCGTTTCTGCCGGCGACGTGGACGCCATCGTGGCGGGGCTCGAGGCCATCGGCGCGGACATCGAGGCCGGTCGCTTCGCCTTCGACGACGCCCTCGAGGACATCCACATGAACGTGGAGGCCGCCCTGCGGGAGCGCATCGGCCCGGCAGCGGGGCGCCTGCATACGGGGCGCAGCCGCAACGACCAGGTGGCGACGGACCTCGCGCTCTACCTGCGCGACGCCGCCGCTGCCGCGGAGGCGGGGCTGGTGCAGCTGCGGGGCGTGCTGCTCGAGCGCGCCCGGGAGCACGTGGACACGGTGCTGCCCGGCTACACCCATCTGCAGCGGGCCCAGCCGGTGCGGCTCGCTCACCACTGGCTCGCGTTCTTCGAGATGTGGACGCGAGACGCCGGCCGCTTCCGGGACCTGCGCGCGCGCCTCGACCGCGCGCCCCTCGGCTCCGGGGCGCTGGCGGGCTCGACCCTTCCCCTCGACCGTGCCCGGACCGCGGAGAGCCTGGGCTTCGACGGCCCGTCCCGGAACAGCATGGACGCAGTGGCCTCCCGGGACGGCGCCCTCGAGTTCCTCTCGGCGGCGGCCATCGCGATGGTGCACCTCTCCCGCTTCGCGGAGGAGCTGGTGCTGTGGTCGTCCAGCGAGTTCGGCTTCGTCACCCTGGCCGATGCCTACTCGACGGGCTCGAGCCTGATGCCCCAGAAGAAGAACCCGGACGTGCCGGAGCTGGTGCGGGGCAAGAGTGGCCGGGCCATCGGCAACCTGGTCACCCTGCTGACGGTGATGAAGGGGCTGCCCCTCACCTACAACCGGGACCTCCAAGAGGACAAGGAGCCGCTCTTCGACTCGGCGCGCACCCTGGGCGACAGCCTCGAGGTAATGGCCGGCGCCCTGGCGACGCTCCGCGTGAACGGCGAGCGCATGCGCGAGGCGGCGAGCGATCCGCTGCTGCTCGCCACCGACCTGGCCGAGGCCCTGGTGCGGCAGGACGTCCCGTTCCGGGAGGCGCACGAGGTGGTCGGCAAGCTCGTGGCCCACTGCGAAGCGAACGATCTGGACCTCGCCGCCCTCTCCCACGAGGCACTGCGCGGGTTCCATCCCGCCTTCCCTGCCGGGGCGGACGAGCTGTTGGCGCTGGAGCGAGCCCTCGAGGAGCGCGCGCTCCCGGGCGGCACCGCGCGGGCACGGGTCATGGAAGCGCTGGACGAGGCCACCGCGCGCCTGGCCGGCGAGGGGGAGGAGTGAGCATGCGGAAGATCGCCCTCGGGGTGCTGGTGGTCGCGGGCCTCGGGCTCGGTTGTGGCAAGTACGGCCCGCCGGTGCGCGCGGCCCAGCCCGCGGAGGAGGCCGCCGTGCCGGCCCCGGCGGCCCCGGCCCCGGCGCCCGCAGAGACGCCGCCAGCAGCGGAGGCTCCCGCTCCGTGACCTTGACGCCGTTCACGAAGATGCACGGCGCGGGCAACGACTTCGTCGTGCTCGACGGGCTGCGGAATGAGCTGCCGCCCCTCGAGCCCGTGGCGGCGGCCCTCGGCAACCGGCACACCGGCGTCGGCTTCGACCAGCTGCTCGTCGTGCGGCCGAGCAGCGCGGCGGACTTCCGCATGGAGATCTACAACGCGGACGGCTCCCAGGTGGAGATGTGCGCGAACGGCATCCGCTGCTTCTACCGCTACCTGCGCGACGCGGAACACACCGAGGCGGACGAGGTGCGGGTCGAGACCCTCTCCGGCGTGGTCGTGCCGCGCCATGCCGGTGAAGGCTGGGTGACCGTCGACATGGGGCCGCCGGTGCTCGCCCCGGCAAAGATCCCCACCACGCTGGGCGACCCGGCGGGAGAGGGCCCGGTGCTCGATGTCCCCCTGGAGGTGGGCGGCCAGACGCTCACGGTCTCCGCCATCTCGATGGGCAACCCGCACTGCGTCGTCGTGGTGGACGACGTCGACGCCTTCCCGGTGGAGGCGCTGGGGCCCAAGATCGAGCACCACCCGGCGTTCCCGAACCGGGTGAACGTCGAGTTCGTGCGCGTCGCGAGCCGTGCACGCGTCCTGCAGCGCACCTGGGAGCGCGGCACCGGCGAGACGCTGGCCTGCGGCAGCGGCGCCTGCGCCACCGCCGTCGCGCAGATGCTGCGGGGCCAGGTGGACCCGGAGGTCGCGATCGAGCTGCGCGGCGGCGAGCTGCGCATCGCGTGGGACGGCGGGGACGCGAGCGTCTTCATGACCGGCCCCGCCGCACACGTCTATCGCGGCGAGATCGATCTCGCTGCGCTCGCGAGGGGGTGAGCATGTTCGAAGGAGTGCTGACGGCGCTGGTCACCCCGTTCCGGGACGGAGCGGTGGACGAACGCGCCCTCCAGGAGCTGGTGGAGCTGCAGATCGGCGCCGGCGTGGACGGACTGGTGCCCTGCGGCTCGACCGGCGAGTCCGCGACCCTGAGCCACGCGGAGCACCGCCGGGTGGTCGAGGTGGTGGTGGCGGCGGCCCGGGGACGCGTGCCGGTCGTGGCGGGCACCGGCTCCAACTCGACCCGCGAGGCGGTGGAGCTGACCCGTCACGCCAAGGAGGCGGGTGCCGACGGCGCGCTCCTGATCTCGCCCTACTACAACAAGCCCACACCCGACGGCATCGTCCAGCACTACGCGGCGATCGCCGCGGAGACGGCGTTCCCGTTGATCGTCTACAACATCCCGGGGCGCACGGCCTCGAACATCCTCCCGGAGACCTTCGCCCGGCTCGCCGAGATCGAGCAGGTGGTGGCGGTGAAGGAATCCTGCGGCGACATGGACCAGGTGGCGCACCTGATCGCGGCCACGCCGGACGACTTCCGGGTGCTCTCCGGCGACGACTGGGGCACGCTGCCGATCCTTGCGCTGGGTGGCGCCGGCGTGATCTCGACGACCGGAAACGTGGCGCCCTCGGACATGGTGGAGCTGGTCCGGGCCTACAAGGCCGGCGATCTGGGGCGCGCGCGGGAGGCCTACTACCGGCTGCTGCCGCTGTTCGACGCGCTCTTCTGCGAGACCAACCCGATCCCCGTGAAGGCGGCCCTGGCGCTGCGGGGGCTGTGCACCGACGAGATCCGGCTGCCGCTCACCCCGATCACGCCGCCGAACCGCGAGCGACTGCAGGTCGCCCTGAAAGAGTTCGGTCTCCTGTGAGCGGACGGGTCCTGGTCGTCGGCGCGCTCGGACGCATGGGCGAGCGGGTGCGGGCGGCGCTCCGTGGGCATCCTGCCCTGTCACTGCGTGCCGCGCTGGAGGCGCCGGGACATCCCCGACTCGGGGAAGAGCTGGCGCCCGGTGTGACCGTGGGAGACGATCCGGCGGCCGCCCTCGACGCCTGCGACGTGGCCATCGTGTTCGCGAACCCCGCGGCCACCCTGGCCGTGCTGCGGGTCGCGGCCGACCGGGGCCTGCCCTGCGTGGTCGGCACGACGGGCTTCGACCCGGAGCAGCGGGCGGAGCTCGAGGCGCTCGCGGGCAAGATCCCGCTGGTCGTCGCCGCCAACTTCTCGGTGGCGGTGAACGTGCTCTTCCACCTGGCGCGGGAGGCGGCGCGCCTGCTCGGTCCCGGCTTCGATGCGGAGATCGTCGAGATCCATCACGGCGGCAAGGTCGACGCGCCGAGCGGCACCGCGCTGCGGCTCGGTGCCGCAGTCGCCGAGGGCCGGGGGCAGAACCTCGACGAGCACCTGGTGCTCGCGAGAGAAGGGCTGACGGGACCCCGCCCGGAGGCGGCCATCGGGATCCAGACCCTTCGCGGCGGCGACAACCCGGGCGAGCACACCCTGCATCTCGTGGGCAGCGGCGAGCGCCTGGAGCTGACCCACCGCTCCATGACCCGGGACCACTTCGCCCGCGGCGCGGTGCGTGCGGCAGCCTGGGTGAGCGAGCGCGGACCCGGGCTCTACGACATGGAGCAGGTACTGGGGCTCGGAGGCGCGTGAGCACGCCGGGCTCGCCCCAGGGCCGGCTCGTCGCGGGCATCTCCCTGGAAGCGCCAGAGCGGCTGGGCATCGCGGGCGGCGAAGCGATCCTGTTCACCCGAGCATCCCCGGACCGCGACGCCAACGAGGACGCCGCCGGGCTGTTTCCCCTGGGCCCCGGAGGCGTGCTCGCCGTGGCCGACGGGGTGGGCGGCCTTCCCGCCGGCGAAAGCGCCTCGCGGACGGTGCTCGAGTGCCTGTGGGATGCGCTGCTCGCCGCGGACCCGAGCGCCGAGAGCCTGCGCGGATCGATCCTCGACGGCATCGAAGCGGGCAATCAGGCGCTGCTGGCGAACGGCTCCGGCGCGGCGACCACCCTGGCGGTGGCCGAGCTGCGCGGCCGCGAGCTGCGCACCTACCACGTCGGCGATGCGAGCATCCTGCTCGTCGGCCAGCGCGGGCGCATCAAGTGCCAGACCGTCGCCCACTCGCCAGTCGGCTACGCCCAGGAGGCCGGCCTGCTCGACGAGGAGGAGGCCCTCGACCACGACCAGCGCCACCTCATCTCGAACGCCGTCGGCACCCCCGACATGCGCATCGAGGTGGGCAGCCCCATCACCATGGCCCCCCGCGACACCCTGCTGCTCGCGACCGACGGCCTGTTCGACAACCTCCTCCTCTACGAGATCGTCGAAGCCATCCGCCGCGGCCCCCTCGACCGCGCCACCCACACCCTCCAGACCACCTGCCGGCGCCGCATGCGCGGCGAAGAGCCCGGCCCCTCCAAGCCCGACGACGCCACCCTCGTGCTGTTCCGCGCTACGCGGTGAAGGAGCCGGCTTTGCGTTCGCGGCGGCCGCACCAGGGGCAGTGACGCCAGTGGGCCTTGGAGACGGGCCCGCGGCAGCGGGGACAGCGGTCGGACAGGTCCGGGTGCGACCAGGGGCGCTTGGGCTTCTGCTTGCAGAGGGGGCAGTAGCGCATGAAGGGGCGCAGCTCGCCCTCGCAGCCGCGACGAGGACAGCGGCGCTCGGCGGCGGGGTCGGGGCGGGGCTTGCGGCCGTTGCCTTCGAGGCGGCCGGCGTAGCACCAGGGGCAGGCGGTCCACTCGGCCCGCACCCCGCGCTCGCACTCGGGGCACACCAGCGGGTAGCTCGTGATCTCCCGAAAGGAGTTGTCCTGGCTCCCGCACCAGGGACACACCGCCATGGTCTCGGCGATCGGGCCGTCGCAGCGGTGGCAGCGATAGCGCATGCCGAGGGCCGCACCGTGACGCCGTCGGAAGTGCTCGGCCTCCACGGCCAGGGGCGAGCGGGTCGGCGCGGGCTTGGGGCGGCGCTTTCGCGGCTTGGGCGCGGCGGCCTTTTCCGCGCGGCGGAACGCCGCCTCGAGGGCGCGGTGAAAGGCGGCCCCGTCCGGGTAGCGTCGGTCCGGATCGAACTCGGCCGCCTTGCGCAGCACCGCCTGCACCGGCGCCGGCACCTTGCGGACGAAGGTCCGGTGGCCCGGCGGAGGCCACTCGAAGGGCCAGGTGAGCAAGTGACCCGTCAGGATCTCGTAGGCGATCAGCCCGACCGAGAAGACGTCCGAGCTGAAGCGGGGACGTCCGTAGGCCTGCTCGGGCGCCATGTAGCCCAGGGTTCCCGCCTCGGTGTAGGTGGCGCTCGCGCCCTTGTGAAGGCGCCAGGTCCCGAAATCGCCCAGGGCGGCGCGGCGATCCTTGAAGATCATCACGTTCTCGGGCTTCACGTCCCGGTGGAGGATCCGGCGCGCGTGGGCGTGGGCGAGGCCCGCGGCGACGTCGCGGATGATCGAGAGGGCCACCGCCGCGGAGCGTCGGGCGCCGACGTAGTCCGCGAGGCTCCGCTCGGCCAGCTCGGTGGCGATCAGGAACCAGCCGTCGATCCAGTCCGCATTCAGGACACGCAGCACGTTGGGGTGATCCAGGCGGCTGGCCACCCGCGCCTCGTGCTCGATGGCGGCCCGCCCGTGATCCTCGACCTGGCGGGGATCGGCGATCTTGAGCGCGACGAAGCGCCCCTCGACGGTGTCCCGCGCCTTCCACACCGCGCCGAAGGAGCCCTTGCCGACGAGGCGCTCCAGCCGGTATTTCCCGAGCCTGGATCCCCTGCGAAGCGCGCGCGCCATCGCGCGAATCCTAACGTGCGCGCGGCGGGGATCGAGCCCCGCGTGCCTACCTCTTCGTCTTGAGCTCGGTGGCCTTGCGGGCGACGCGCACGGCCTCGAACGTCGTGCGCCGGTCGCCGCCGGGCCCGAACACCTGGGTGTCCGACCTCACCTCGAACCGGAGCCTGCCCTCTCCGACGACCTTGCCGGCCGTCGTGGCATGGAAGGGGGGGTAGGCCTTGCGGGGCATCATCGGTGCGCTGACGTCCATGCCGGGCACCTGGCCCTGGATGGTCTGCACCTCCGCCACCCCCGCGATCCGATCGCCCTTGAGGACCGCGTCTCCGTGGGAGATGAAAGAGAGGCTCGCGGGCCCGGTGTTGCCCTCGACGCGCTTCACGTCCGCCTCGACGAAGGTGGAGAGGCTCGGCCCGTCCTGGCGTACCACGAGCTTTCCGGTCATGACGAAGCGGTTCCCGGTCTCACCGACGAGGGTCTGGCCATCGATCTCGTAGATTCCGGCCACATCGTGCACGGGTTCGTCCTGGGCGGCTCCCGCGACGGCGGTGAGGAGGAGGACCAGACCGCCCGCGGCCGCGAGCGCTCGAACCATTCGAGGGGAGCAGCGCATGGGATGTACCTCCAGGGGACATCCTGCGCCGGTCGCTCTCCCGGGGCAAGTCCCTCGTTCCAAGGGCCCCGAAGGGAAAGGGCCCCGCCGGCCGTAGCCGACGGGGCCCTCGCGTACACGGCTGCCCCGACCTAGATGTCGAAGTACAGCTCGAACTCGTGGGGATGGGGGCGGACGCGCATCGGGTCCACCTCGTTCTCCCGCTTGTAGTCGATCCAGTTCTCGACCGAGTCCTCGGTGAACACGTCGCCCTTGAGCAGGAAGTCGTGATCCTGATCGAGCTCCGTGAGCGCTTCGTCGAGGCTGGCCGGCATCGTCGGGATCGAGGAGAGCTCCTCGGGGGACATCGAGTAGAGGTCCTTCTCGAGCGGCTCGCCCGGATCGATCTTGTTCTCGATCCCGTCGAGGCCTGCCATCAGCATGGCGGCGAAGGCCAGGTAGGGATTGGCGGTCGGGTCCGGGTAGCGGACCTCCACGCGCTTGGCCTTCGGGCTCGGGGAGTACATCGGGATGCGGCAGGAAGCCGACCGGTTCCGGGCAGACAGCGCCAGGTTCACCGGCGCCTCGAAGCCCGGGGTCAAGCGCTTGTAGGAGTTCGTGGTCGGGTTCGTAAACGCCGCCAGCGCCCGGCTGTGCTTCAGAATACCGCCCACGTACCACAGGCCGAGCTCCGAGAGGCCGGCGTAGCCGTCGCCTGCGAAGAGCGGGTTGCCGTCCTTCCAGATCGACTGGTGGCAGTGCATGCCGGAGCCGTTGTCGTCGTAGACGGGCTTGGGCATGAAGGTCGCGGTCAGGCCGTTCTGGCGAGCGACCTGCTTCACCACGTACTTGTACTTGATGAGCTTGTCCGCCATCGAGACGAGCGTGTCGAACTTCATGTCGATCTCGCACTGGCCGGCGGTCGCCACCTCGTGGTGCTGCGCCTCGACGGTGAGGCCGACCTGCTGCATCACCAGCACCATCTCGGTGCGCAGGTCCTGCAGCGAATCGGTCGGGGGCACCGGGAAGTAGCCTTCCTTGTGCCGGGGCTTGAAGGCGAGGTTGCCGCCCTCTTCCTCGCGGCCGGTGTTCCACGCGCCCTCGGTCGAGTCGATCTCGTAGAAGCCGTGGTTGTGGCCGGTGGAGAACCGCGCGTCGTTGAACACGAAGAACTCGGCTTCCGGGCCGAAGAACGAGGTGTCGCCGATGCCGGTCTGGCGGAGGTACGCCTCGGCCTTCCTGGCGATGTTGCGCGGATCGCGGTGGTACGACTGCTTGGTGATCGGGTCGACGATGTCGCACACCATCACGAGCGTCGGGTGCTGGAAGAAGGGATCGATGAACGCGGTCGATGCGTCCGGGACCATCAGCATGTCGCTCTCGTTGATCGCCTGCCATCCGCGGATGGAGGAGCCGTCGAAGCCCATGCCGTCCTCGAAGACGGCCTCGTCGACCTCGGCGATCGGGAAGGAGCAATGCTGCCAGGTGCCGGGCCAGTCGGTGAATCGGAGGTCTACCATGACCGCGTTGTTCTCTTTGCCCAGTTCGAGGGCCTGCTTGGCGTCCATGAGTGCGTTCGTTCCTCTGGTTGGTGGAGGTGGGGGTGAAGGTCTGCGGGTCCGCCTCCGTCGGTTGGACCGCAGCGCGGCGGGGCGGCTCTAGACGGCGTCGGCCCCGCGTTCTCCGGTGCGGATGCGCACCACTTCCTCCATGGGGAGGACGAAGATCTTGCCGTCGCCGATGCGGCCGGTGTTGGCGGCGGAGACGATCGCCTCGACGACCTTGTCCGCCATGTCGTCGGCGACGGCGATCTCGAGCTTGATCTTGGGCAGGAAGTCGACGACGTACTCGGCTCCGCGGTACAGCTCGGTATGGCCCTTCTGGCGTCCGAAGCCCTTCACCTCGGTCACGGTCATGCCCTGGATCCCGATCTCGTGCAGGGCCTCCTTGACCTCGTCGAGCTTGAAGGGCTTGATCACCGCCTCGATCTTGCGCATCACCGCTCCTGTCAGCCTGGTCGGCTCGGATGGGGGGCCGGGGCAGGCGTTCCGTTTCCGGCTCCCCCGGGTCGGATCTCGCCCGGGCGGGTCCGGAACGCCCGACCGTATCACACCGGTTCGGGGCGTCACCTGCTCCGTGGACCCGTTCAAAGCAACCGGGGTGCCAACGGTGAAGGGCCCAGGAGCCCCCTCCGCCGCATTCGGCCGCGCCGTCACGGTCGTTGCCCAGAGCCTGTGCAGCCCCTGCCCAGAGCCGAGGCAGCTGCCCGCCGAAAACGCCGCAGGATTCGGCACACGTGGAACGGCCCTTGCACAGATCCGCCCTCGTGAACGAATCGACCTCCGAGAATCCCGTCTCGGTCGTTCAGGCGTTGCCGGAGCTCGACGACCTGTTCGCGAGCTTCTTCGATCGGGCGACCCGCCACGGCGGCGCGGCACCGGCCCTTCGCGAGTGGGTCGACCTGGCCGAGGCCTGGCGGATCATCCATGCCCTGCGCGCGACCCGGGGCAACCGCTCCGAGGCCGCCCGCCAGCTCGGCATCGGGCGCCGCACCCTCTACACGAAGATGGACAAGCTCGGCATCGAGCCCACGTTCCGGCTCCGCGGCTGACCCGCGCAGGAGGCGCCGTGCGCCTCGACGCGAAACGCCCGAGGCGGCAGGCCGCCCCGGGCGTTCGTGTTACAGGACGCTTGGACTAAGAGCCGATCTCACCAATGTGAAACGCGTACCGGCCTTCCTCGGTGACACGGGCACGCTGGACGTTTCTGAGACGGGCTCTAGAAGGTGTAGATCACCTCGACGCCCGCGGTCACCTGGTCTTCCTCGGAGAACTCGGCCAGGCCGACGCCGAAGCTGTCGTCGTCGACGAACAGGTCCCCACCGTCGCTGATGTCGTCGTAGCGGACCTCGCCGCGCACCATCAGGCTCTCGGTGAGCTTGTAGTCCACGGTTCCGGTGAGGCCCCAGACGCTGAGGTCGCTGCCGCCGCCAAAGAAGTCGTCGATGTCGACGTACTCAGCGCGGACCGCGATGCCGGTCCGCTCGCTGATCGCGTAACGGCTGGCCCAGGCGATCCCGAAGCCGTCGATGTCGGCTCCGCGGGAGTTCTCGGTGTCGATGTAGTCGGCGTTGATGTAGGTCGTGAAGTTCTCGGACGGGCTGAAGGAGAGGATCACGTCGAGGATCGTCTCCTTGTCGCCGGCCGGGGCGTCGAAGCCGAGGCCGCTGTCCGAGCTGCCGTGGGCGCCGTTGAAGGACCAGGAGAACTGGTCCGCGCCACCACCGATCGACCACAGGACGGCCTTGTCGGTATTGCGGTCGATGTCGTTGGCCGGGAAGGAGCGCGTCTCGTTGACGAAGCCCAGAGAGACGTCGAGGCCGCCCACGCCGGCGGAGGCCAGCACGCCGGTGTGCGTGATCGGCTGGAACAGGTTGTAGACGTGGCCGCGCGTGATGTTGAAGTTGTCCGGCGATTGCACCACCTCGGCGCCGATCACCGTGGCGAACTTGCCGAACTTCATCTCCACCCCCTCGCCGATCGGCGCGAGGTACTGGATGTAGGCCTGGTACAGCTCGAAATCGTTGCCGCTGAAGCCGTCGCCTGCGCCGAAATCGCCGGAGAGGAGCCCCGCGTCCTTGCCGTAGGCCAGGTCGACGCGGAAGCCGGCGCGGTTCTCCTCGCTGACGCCGCGCTCCATCCAGATCCAGAACTGGTCCAGGGAGAAGCTGTTGGCGTCGGGATGGAACGGGTAGGCGAAGCCGCCGGTGTTCGAGCCCGCCAGGGCACGCCCGTCCGGATCGTTGAAGTTGTAGAAGTAGCTCCCCGAGAGCCAGCCGCCGATCTCGAGAGTGTCGAGGAACTGGGACAGGCCGTTCGAGGCCTGCTGGTCCATCTCCACCTGCTCGATCACGTGCTGCTGCGCCGAGAGGCGCTCGTTCGCGACAGCCAGCTGATCGGTGGTCGCTTGGAGGCGATCCTCCATCTGGCTCATCCGCTCCTGCATGGCGCGCATCTGCTGCGCCACGTCCTCGTCCGCTGCGGTCGCGCTCCACGGAACGCACATCGACAGGACGATCAAGCCCGCCAGCCATCGACGCTTCATCTTCCCAATCCCTCCTGGTGGTGATGCCCCATGCACTGCCCGACGCGAGAATGCAACCCGCGTACCGTCGCCGACCGGCCTTCGCGGCCCACGCTCCGTGCGCGTGCAGGCACAGCTGAGCGGGAAACGGAACCTCTCTCCTCGGATCGATCGGGCGGGGCTAGGGGGGTGTGCCCCGATGGGAGGCGTGCGTGCTTGGGAATAGGGCACGGGCACACCGGTGGCAACCGGGAAAGACCCTCACCGGAACGAGGCCGCCCGCTCAGTCGGAGGGCCAGAGATCGTGCGCGTCGAGCCAAGCCCAGGTACGCGAACACGTTCCCATGGCGTCCGGTGTGGCACGCAGCACGCGGAGATCGTCCGCCGTGTCGATGTCGAAGCCCTCGGGGAGCAGCTCGGCGCGCAGCCCGAGACTCGCCGCCTGCGCCAGGGTGTCGCGAAGGACGGAGCCCGTGCTCATGGGGTGGTCGAACAGGCCGGGGGCCGGCCGGCGCAGGCCCACCAGGTTGTAGCCTCCGTCGCGGTCCGGGCAGAGCACGAGTTCGGCGCGGGCGAGGGCCGCAAGGGCGCCGGCCAGGGTGGCGCCGTCCAGGGCTGGACTGTCGCTGCCCCGCACGAGGATTGGGCCGAAGCCCTCTGCCGCCGCCGCGGCGATGGCGTGCTCCATGCGTTCGGAGAGGTCGGCGCCCTGCTGGCCGACCACCGAGCAGCCCGGCGGCACCGGCACGCCTGGTGCGCCGACGGCACCTTCCGGGTGGATCGCGAGGCGCAGCGCCAGCCCCAGGGGCGGTGCCGCCCGCGCCATCGCCTCGAGCACGTCCTCGAGCAGACACGCGTAGAACCCGGCGGCCTGCTCGGCCGTGAAGGGCGGACACAGCCTCGTCTTCACGGCGCCGGGCGCGGGACGCTTGGCGAAGACGATCAGCAGCGGGCCCCGGCCGGGCTCGCCGCGGCTCACGGCGCGAAGGGCAGGGGGGCGACCTCGGCCTCGGCTTCGCCGCCATCCACCCGCAGCCGCGCGCCGGGCGTGGCCAGCTCCGCCTTCACGTAGCCGATGCCGATCGGCCCGAGGGCGGGCGAGTCGAGCGCGCTCGTCACCTCGCCCGCCCGGCGGCCCTCGTGGGCCAGCTCGGTGCCCGGTGCCGGCGGCGTGCCGGGGAAGCGCAGGCCGACGAGCAGATGGTTCGCGCGGCCGCGGCTGCGCATCCGCGCCACGACCTCCTGGCCGGTGTAGCAGCCCTTCGTCTCGGAGACGGCGGCGTCCAGGCGCGCCTCGGCGGGCAGCACGGACTCGTCGAGCTCCCGGCCCATGAGCGGCTCTCCCATCTCGACCCGTAGGCACTCGGCGGCGTCGGGCTCGCCGTCCACCAGGCCGTGGCCCGCACCTGCCTCGCGCAGCGCCCGGGCGACCGCCTCGCCGTGGCCGGCCGGGACGAAGAGCTGGAGGCCGGGCAGCCCGGTCAGGCTGAAGGCCGCGACGCGGACCTCCTGGCCCGCGAGCTCGGCGTGGCAGCTCCCGCCGGCCTCCGGCACCGGGAGGATCGGCGGCAGCCGGCCGCCTTCGACGGACCAGCGCTCGAAGTCGTCGCTGCGATCCGCGAGGGTGACGTCGTCAGCGATGACGAAGCCCTCGAGGCGCTCGATCACGGGCCCGGCGGCGGCGCGCGGAAGCTCGAGCCAGAAGGCGTCGTCCGTGCACAGGACGTTCAGGTCCGCGGTGATGCGGCCCTGGCGGGTGAGCAGCAGCGCGCGGCAGCCGTCGCCCTGCGCGAGCGTCGTGACGTCGTTGGTCAGCATGCCGTCGAGCCAACGCACGCGCTCGCTCCCGCCCACCTCGATGACGCCGCGGTCGGGGCGCGGGAACAGGCCCGCACCGCTGCGGATCGCCGCCACCCGCTCGGCGAGGCCCGTCACGAAGCGTGCTCCGGCAGCCGCGCCACCGTCAGGTCCGCACGCGGCTCCGGCAGCGCGGGAGGTCCGTAGCGAGCGCGCACCGCCTCCTCCTGGCGCGCGTGCCAGTCGTCCCAGCGCTCTTGCATGACATCGAAATCGCGCTCGTTGTCCACGTCGACAGCGCAACCGCCACCCTCGGTGATGACGAAGCGGAAGCGGGTCGCCAGTAGCGCGCCCACCGCCCGCTCGACCCGCTCCAGGGCGATCCAGCTGCGCAGCCGATCCGCGAGCCAGCGCCAGCGGTGACGGTCGAACACGCCGGCCAGGTGCATCAGGCCGTAGTAGCCGAGTACGCGCAGGCCGCCGCCTTCGTCCCAGAAGATCCGCCACGCCAGCGCCAGCGCGTTGCCGAGTTGCTTCTGGTAGCGGTGCTCGTACATCTCCTCGATGTAGTTGCGTTTGCCGAGCTTCGGCGGCCGCACCAGGTGCAGGTTGCTCTGGCGCACGCGCCCCTCCCGCAGGTTGAAGTACGCCATCTCGATGCCCGGCGCGTCGGCGGTCGGGTAGAAGGGCGCCATGCTCTCCTCGGTCACGAGCCCGAGGGAGTAGTCGACGTCCTGGGCGATGGACTGCTGGATGAACGCGGAGATCTCCTGGGAGCTCGCCATCGGGATGTCCGAGGAGAGGAAGAGGACGAGCTGCTCCGCCTCCTCCGGCGTCGGATCCCGGCCGGCGGGCCCGGCCCCGGGCAGGAGCCGCCGGTACGTCTCCCAGACGTTCTCGAGCAGGTTGCGGAACTGCGGCACCACCGCGAGCGGCTTCACGAGCTGCCCCTCGAGCTCGCGCCGGAAGATCTCCTCCAGCCGCTCCGCATTCCCGACGACCCAGACCTCGCTCACCTCGGGCACCCGCTGCAGCACCGCCACCGCATGGGAAACGAGGCTCATCCCCCCCAGCTCGAGGTACGCCTTGTTGCCCCCGTAGACCGCCTTGGCGGCCCGGCCGTCCCCAGCCGCAACGATGGCAGGCACTTGTTCCATAGAACGAACCAGCGTACCCCGCCCCGAAGTACCCGGCCTCGAAGTACCCCGCCCCGAGGGAAGGCTGCGAGCGGCCGAAGGCCGCAAGCGAAGCCCGAGGCAAGCGCCCTAGGCGCGCGCAGCGAGGCCCCGTGAGCCTTCGGCCCAGGGGAGCCGAGCGAAGCTCGCACGAAATGGTGGAGCCGAGCGGGATCGAACCGCCAACCTCCGCGTTGCGAACGCGGCGCTCTCCCAATTGAGCTACGGCCCCGTCAGGAAAGGAGAAACGGTAGGCGTCGCGTTGGAGGCTTGCAACGGCGGCCCGGGCTCCCCACGCTAAGGGGCATGGCCGTGGAGATCCGGCGAATCCTCGTCCCGATCGACTTCTCCGAGCATGCCGAGCCCGTCCTGGAGTGGGCCGCGCACCTGGCGGAGGAGCACGGCAGCGAGGTGATCCTCCTCCACGCCTACCACCTGCCGGTCGAGTTCCAGCAGCTCGAGGGCGCCTACCTCCCCCAGGACTTCTGGGACACGGTCAAGGACGAGGGACGCCAGGGCCTGGCCGACCACGAAGAGGCCCTGCGCACCCGCGGCCTGCAGGTGCGCTCGGTCGTCCGAGAGGGCTATCCCGCCACCGTGATCGAGGAGGAGGCCGCCGCCGAGCAGGTGGACCTGATCGTGCTGGGCACCCACGGCCTCTCCGGCCTCAAGCACCTGCTCCTCGGCAGTATCGCCGAGCGCGTCGTCCAGAAAGCCCCCTGCCCCGTCCTCACCGTCAAGCTCCCCGACTGACGTGAGACAAAGGGACGTTCCTGACTGTCTCACGCTTCGTGAGACAGTCAGGAACGTCCCTTTGTCTCACTCTTCTCGCCGAGCTTGCCGGCGGGGTGGCGGGCGTGGTAGGCGGCGCGGGTGAAGCCGCGCTCCTCTTCGAGGGCGGCGGAGAGGGCGGCAAGGACGAGGAGCTCGGCGGCGACGCTGGCGCGGGGGGCCAGGCCGAGGCCGCCGCCTTCGCGCGCGACGCCGGCCTCGAGCACCACCTCGGCCTCCGCAGCGAGGGGGGACGACGCATCGCCGGTGACGGCGATGATCCTCGCCCCGAGGCCCCGCGCCGCCCGGGCCGTCGCCGTGAGTTCGGTGGCGCCGCTGTTGCTGATGGCGATCACTACGTCGCCCGCCACGATCTGGCCGGCGCTGCCGTGCACCGCCTCGGTGCCGTGCAGGAACGTCGCAGGGGTTCCCGTCGAGCTGAGCAGGGAGGCCGCGTAGTGGGCCACGTGCTCGGGCTTGCCGATGCCGGTGACGTGCACGCGGCCACCGGCCGCTTCGCAGGCGCGGATGCAGGCCACCGCTGCGTCAAAGGCGCTCCGGTCGATGCGCTCGCGAAGCGCAGCGAGCTCCTCGACGGCCACGTCGAAAGCGCGTAGGGCGCGCTCGGCGGACGGGGTGGCCGCGCGGGTCACGGCCTCGGGCAGCGCCAGCTCCACCGGCGCGCCGTCGTAGAGCTCGCGCACCCGCGCGAGGGCGGCGGCCGGATCGTCGGGAAAGGCGCCGAGCTTCTCGACGCAGGCTGCGCCGCAGGCGCAGCCGAGCCGCGCCGCATCCTCCCAGCCCAGCCCCTGGGCCAGCGCCACCAGCAGCCCGCCCAGGAAGGCGTCGCCGGCTCCGGTGGTGTCGACCACCTCCTTCGCCGGGCGTGCCGGCACACGCAGCGCGGTGCCCTCGGCCGCGAGTGCGCAGCCCGCCGCGCCGTCGGTCACCACCACGGCGCCGCTCCCGTAGCGCTCGCGCAGGGCCTGGGCCACGGCCAGGGCATCGCCGGCGGCCTCGGGCACGAGCTCCGCCGCGGCGGCCTTGGCCGGCTTCAGCACGTCGGCCGCCTGTAGCAGCGCCTCGAGAGTCTCGGCGTCGCCGAGGCCCGGCACGGCGTCGGAGGGTGGCACGTCCAGGTCCAGCAGCGTCGGCACGCCGGCCTCCCGCGCGATCGTCAGCACGGCGAGGGCGGTCTCGAGGGGCAGCTGCGACACCTCGGTGGTCACCCGCGCGGCGCCGCCGATGAACGCCGCGTGGTGCTCGCGCACGAAGGCCGGCGTCGTCTCGGAGGTGGCGCCCGGGGCCATGTAGATGGCGCGCTCGCCTTCGTCGTCGACGAAGATGTCGGCTAAGGTGCTGGCCGAGCCGTCGAGCACGATGCGCCGCTCGATGCCGAGGCGGTCCATCGCTGCGCGGAGGTAGCGCCCGCCGGCGTCGTCCGCCTGCCGTCCGAAGATGCCGGTCGGCAGTCCGAGAGCCGCGGCCCAGCCGAGATGGTTCAGCACCACGCCGCCGACCCTCTGCTCCTCCGTCACGCCCTCCCGGGCGTGGATCATGCCCTTCTCCTCGCCTCCGAGGATGCGCCGCACGCGGCGGATGCGATCCACCGCCATCGAACCGATGCCGATGGTGCGGCCGTGGCGGTCGCTCACTCGTGGGCTCCCAGGTCCGGCGTCACCCAGGTGGGCACGAGCAGCTCGGCAGCGAGGCCGCGCACCTCCTCGAACATGGCGTCGAAGCGCTCGGCATCCGGGCGGGCGAGGGCCGGTGTGCCCTCGGCCACGGCGTCGCTCGAGATCACGCCCCGCGCGAGCAGCGCGCGCTTCAGGCACGCGATCGTCCGCTTGCCGCCGGCCGCGCGGGTGCCGACCCGGAACGCCTCGACCACCCGCTGCACCCGGTCCATCCGTTCCGCGTCGCCGGCGCGGCACAGCTGCCAGGCCCGCGCCCACTCCCGCGGCATCGCGTTCGCCGGGCCCGCCACCACGCCGATCGGAAGACCGCCGCGCATCCGGTAGCGCTGCCAGTGCTCGGAGAGCGACCCGAGCCAGCCGCTCCGCGGCCGGAAGATCTCGAAGATCAGCATGGCGTTGCCCACGTAGATGCCGAACTCGCCGCGCTCGCGGAAGCCGGCGGCCGCCTTGGTGTAGTTGCCGAGCACCTTCTTCGACGCGCTCACCTTGATGCCGCGCACGAAGTCGAGGCGTGAGAGCGCCTTCACCTGGCGCGTGCGGATGTGCGGGATCGCCGGGTCCGCGGCGATGTCGGCGTTGTCGTACAGGTACACCGGAATGCGTCGGGTGCGCGAATCGAGCAGGTCCGCGACGTCCCGCGCGACGAAGCGCACTGGATCGCCCAGGCCGCGGATCGAGAGCGGCGCCAGCACCGCCGCATCCACTCCCGCGGCGATCGCGGCGTCCAGGTTCTCGAGGGTCTCCTCGGGCGTGCGCGCGGTGACGCCGGCCCAGGCCTCTACCGGGCGCCCGAGGCCCGCGTTGGCCTTGGCCACCTCCTCGGCGCAGACCTGGATCACCCGTCGCTGGGTGGCTGCGCCGATGCGATCCCACTCGCCCGTGGTGCCCGCCGAGAACACCACGTCCGCCCCGTAGCCGTCCTGCACCACGAAGCGCACGACCGAGCGAAGGTCGTCCTCGATCAGCCGTCCGTCGTCACAGAGCGGCGTCACCACGGGCACCGAAAGCCCGGGTCTCGGCCGCGCGTCTTCGACCGTCCGCATGCCGGAACAGTAGCGAGAACGGAAATCGGAAAGAACTTCCCCGTCTCTTCCGATTCTCCGTCCCGATCCCGGGCACCCCCCGGAAGACGGCTCGCCAGGGGCGCGCAGCGAGCCGCAGGCGAGCGAAGGGTCAGACGGACTCGAAGAAGGTTCCTACGGGCACACCCAGGGCGGTGGCGACCTTGTAGAGGGTCATCACCGAGGCGGCGCTCTTGCCGAGCTCGATCTGGGAGATGAGGCTCACCGAGAGGCCGGTGCGGTTCGCCACCTGCTTCAGGGTGAGGGTCAGCTCGTGCCGGCGGCTGCGGATGCGCTCGCCGATGGCGGCATTCAGGCGCTCCTCCGGGTCGACCGCCAGCCCGTGCTCCTTCACCGCAGCGGAGAGGACGGGGCGCAGCTCGTGCACGGCGGAGGGGCGCTTCAGGTAGTCGAAGGCCCGGTGCTTCATGGTCGCCACCGCCGCCTCGACGCTCGGCTCGTCGGTCATGCAGATGACGCAGAGGTCGTCGTCCACCGAGCGGATCTGTTGGAGCAGCCCGATGCCCTCCTCACCGGGGCGGCCCAGGTCGAGGAGCACCATCTGGTAGCGCCCGTCCTTCACCTCGCGGGGCGCCCGGGCCGGCTCCTCGAGGGCGGTGGCCTCGTAGCCCTCCGCCGCCAGGAAATGGGCGAGCTGGCCGCGCAGGTGCACGTCCGGCTCCACGACGAGCACATTCAAGGGCTGGCTTCCTGCCATGGTTCTTCCGACCTCCCGTCCATCGAATCCCCTACTGATTCGGCTGGAGGCGGAACGACTTGAGGGAAAACCCCGAGTCGAAGACCCTGTTTTCCCGGGTGCCTAGGGACTCGGCTGCGAGCGGGGGAAGAGCCAGTCTCGGCGGAACGTCTCCGGACGTGTCGTCGTGGGGACGACACCCCGGAATTCGATCCGGGCCGCAGGGCGGTCGCCCTCCTCGATGCGGATCCAGGCCGGCCACAGCACCCCGCCGTGGCTCTGGAGGGGCCCGAGCCGCACGACCGCTCCCCCGGAGAGGTCGATGCGCGCCGGGGAGAGGCTCTCCATGTCGACCCACAGGGCGGCCCCGCCGCGCCCACCCAGAACGTAGGCGTCCAGGTCGCCGTCGTAACCCAGCTCGATGGCACCACCGGAGGCGCCCAGCGCCGCGAGCGCGGTCTGCAGCCCCGCCCGCTCGGTAAGCTGGAGGAGGTGGAGGGGTGGGAGACGGAGGCCTCCCTCGTGGGCCCGTCCATCCCGGGTGGCCTCCACCCGCGCGCCGCTGCGCAGGTGCCGCTCCACGGCGCCGTCCCCGATGAGCTCCAGCCGCGCCTTGCCGGAGGGATCGGTCACCAGGGTCCCGGTAGCGGCGGCCGCCTCGTCGTCGCCCACGTGGAGGCTCACCTCCATCGCGAGGGCCCGGCTCCGCTTCGCCGCCCGATTGGCCTTGGCAACGGAGGCGGCCACCTGCTTGGCCGGCGGCACGTAGGCCAACGCCGCGCCCGCGAGGAAGGTCATGCCCAGGAGGAGGCTTCCGATCCGCCCAGTCATGCGCCGATGATGGTGTCCCGCCCGGCGTAGCGCGCCCGGCTCCCGAGCTGGGCCTCGATGCGCAGCAGCTGGTTGTACTTCGCCACCCGGTCGGTCCGGCACAGGGAGCCGGTCTTGATCTGCCCGGCGCCGGTGGCGACGGCGAGATCGGCGATGGTCGTATCCTCGGTCTCGCCGGAGCGGTGCGAGACCACGGCGGAGTAGCCCGCCTCCCGTGCGATGCGAATCGCGTCGAGGGTCTCCGAGAGGGTCCCGATCTGGTTCACCTTGATCAGGATCGAGTTGGCCACGCCCTTCTCGATGCCCTCCCGCAGGATGGCCGGGTTCGTCACGAAGAGATCGTCGCCCACCAGCTGCACCTGGCCACCGAGGGCGTCGGTGAGCTTCTTCCAGCCGCCCCAGTCGTCCTCGGCGAGCCCATCCTCGATCGAGAGGATCGGGTAGCGCCCGCACCAATCCTGCCAGAAGGCGATCATCTCGTCGGCGCTCTTCTTCGCGCCCTCGCCAGCGAGATCGTAGATGCCATCCTTGTAGAACTCGCTCGACGCCGGGTCCAGCGCGATGGCGATGTCCTCGCCGGGCCGGTAGCCCGCCTGCTCGATCGCCGAGACGCACAGCTCGATCGCTTCCTGGTTGGAAGAGAGGTTCGGCGCGAAGCCGCCCTCGTCGCCGACCGCCGTGGCGTAGCCCTTCGCACCGAGCACGCTCTTCAGCTTGTGGAACACCTCCGCGCCCCAGCGCAGCGCCTCCGCGAAGCTCCCGGCGCCCACCGGGTAGAGCATGAACTCCTGGAGGTCGACGTTGTTGTCCGCGTGGGCGCCGCCGTTCAGCACGTTCATCATCGGAGCCGGCAGCAGGTGGGCGTCCTCGCCGCCGAGGAGGCGGTAGAGGGGCTCGCCCCGGATCGCCGCCGCGGCGTGGGCGGCGGCCAGGGACACACCAAGCAGCGCGTTGGCCCCGAGCCGCGATTTCGTCTCGGTGCCGTCGAGCGCGAGGAGCGCCTCGTCCAGCGTGCGCTGCTCACCGAGGCCGTCGAGCTCGCGGCCGCTCATCACCGCGGCAATCTCGCCGTTCACGTTGGCCACCGCGGTGCGCACGCCCTTGCCGAGGTAGCGATCCGCGTCGCCGTCGCGCAGCTCCAGAGCTTCCCGTGCGCCGGTCGACGCGCCGGAGGGCACCGCCGCGCGCCCGCGATGGCCGCTCGCGGTCGCGATCTCCACCTCGAGGGTGGGGTTGCCACGGGAATCGAGGATCTCGAGGGCTCGGACCTGGGTGATCGCGCTGGACATGTCTCCTCCGGGAGCGCGCAGGGTAACCACTCACTCGACGGCGTGCCTCGGGACGACCACCGGACCCTCGGGTCCGGAGAGCACCTCCGCCTCGACGCCGAAGGCGCGGCGCAGGGCGTCGGGAAGCAGCACCGCTTCCGGCGTGCCCGCGGCGAGCACGCAGCCCTGGGCGAGTAGCGCGATGCGGTCGGCGGCGCGCACCGAGAGCGCCAGGTCGTGGGAGACGACCAGCGCGCTGCGCCCCTCCGCCGCCCACTCGCGCAGCAGCGCCAGCAGCTGGAGACGGCGGGCCAGATCGAGGTGGGCCGTCGCCTCGTCGAGCAGCAGGATGACCGGATCCTGGGCCAACGCCCGCGCCACCATCACGAGCTGCCGTTCGCCGCCGGAGAGCTCGAGGATGGAGCGCTCGGCCAGGGCGAGGAGACCCAGCCGTTCGAGGGCCGCGTGGGCGATGCGGCGGTCCTTCGCCGACTCGAAGCCCAGCAGGCCCTGGTGGGGCGTGCGGCCCATCAGCACCACCTCGTCCACCCGGAACGGGAAGGGCACCGTCGTCTCCTGCGGAACCAGCGCCATCTGCCGGGCGAGCCCTCGGCGCCCGTGGGCCGCGAGGGGCCGCCCGTCCAGGCGGATGTCGCCCCGATCCGGCGCGAGCAGCCCGCAGGCGATCCGCAGCAGCGTGGTCTTGCCGGCGCCGTTGCGCCCGGCCAGCAGCAGCACCTCGCCGTGCCCGAGCTGGAGGTCGACGCCGGCCAGCACCGAACGGCCGGCGAGATCCACGCCGACGCCGGAGAGCGTGAGCAGGGCGGCGCTCACGAAACGAACACCGCGCGGTGTCGGCGGCGCAGCAGGTAGAGGAAGAAGGGACCCCCGGCCAGGGCGGTGATCGCTCCGACGGGAAGCTCGCGCCCGCCGAGCACGCTGCGGGCCAGGGTGTCGCAGAGGATCAGGAACGCGGCTCCGCTGAGGGCGGCGGAGGGCAGGAGCAGCCGGTGGTCGGAGCCGAGCCGGAGCCGCAGGGCGTGGGGCACGATCAGCCCTACGAAGCCCACCAGCCCGGAGACGGATACGGCGGCCCCGACCATCAGCGAGGTGGCGACCAGCAGCAGCCGCTGCACCCACACCACGTCGACGCCGAGCTGCGCCGCCGATTCCTCACCCAGGGCCAACGCGTTCAGGGACCGGGCGAGCGGCAGCGCGCAGGCCAGTCCCGCCACCAGGAAGAGGGCGACCCAGCCGGTGGCCTCGCCGCGCACGTCGGAGAGGCTGCCGATCAGCCACAGGAAGATGCGCGCACCGTCCGTGAGGCCGGCCAGGGACGCCAGGAACACGATCGCCGCGGAGGCGAACGCGTTGAACACCACGCCGGTGAGAAGTAGCGACGTGCCGGCGAAACGCCCGACGGGGCCGACCACCGCGAGCAGCAGCAGGACCGTCGCCACCGCCCCGGCGAAGGCCGCAGGCGGTACCGCTGCGTAGCCCAACCCGAGAGCCCCGCCTAACGACAGGGCAAGGATTCCGCCCAGGGCCGCGCCACCGGACACACCGAGGATGAAGGGATCCGCGAGGGGGTTGCGCAGGAGCGCCTGATAGATGGCCCCGGCCACGGCGAGGGAGGCCCCCACCAGGCCCGCGAGCAGGACGCGCGGAACGCGCACCCGCAGCACGATGTCCGCCGCGGCCCCGTCGCTGCGTCCGGCCAGCGCTTCCCATGTCTCCGCGAGCCCCAGCGCACTCGGGCCCACCACCAGCCCGAAGCCCGTCGCCGCGAAGAGGATCGCGAGCAGCACCCCCGTCACGACCAGCCAGCGCCCCGGCGTGAGCGGACTCATGGAGCGGACGCTTCCAGAGCGCCGGGGTGCACCGCCCCTACCAGCGCGCGGAGCGCCTCGTCGAGCTGGGGCCCCGGAAGGGTCACGAGTCCTTCCGGGAAGGAGACGATGCGTTCGTTCGCGACGGCGGGGAGCGAGGGCCAACGCCGCCAGAAGTCCGTGGCGGGCTCCGGGGCCCGGGCCGAGTCGATCAGCAGGTCCGGCGCCGCCGAGAGCAGCCACTCCCGCGCCACCCGCGGATAGGAGCCCTCGAGCTCCGCGCCCAGGTTTCGCGCGCCGGCGCTCGCGAGCATCTCGTCGATGAAGCTCCCGCGGCCCACCAGAAAGAGCGGGTCCCGTTGCAGCACGAGCACCGTGCGCACCCGCGGCAGGCCGGCGACGGCGTCCTCGACCTGGCGGCGCGTCGCCCGAATGGCCTCCGCCCGCTCGCGGGCGGCCGCGCTATGGCCGACGCGCTCTCCCAGGAGCTCGATGGTCTCCACCACCGCGTCGAAGCCCTGGGGATCCACGGCGAGGCGGGGCACGCCCAGGCTCGCGAGCCGGTCGCGGAAGCCGCGCTGCTCGGCGCTCGGCACGAGCACGACCAGATCGGGCCGCAGGGCCACCACCGCCTCGAGGCTCGGGTTGTAGAGCCCGCCGACCCGCGGCAGCTCCGCGAGCTCCGGGCGCTGGCGGGCCGAGTAGTCGTCGACGCCGACCAGCTGCTCCCGGGCGCCGATCGCCAGCAGGATCGCGGTGAGCGAGGGGTTCAGCGAGACGATGCGCTTCGCGGGCGCGGCCGCGCGCTCGGCGGCCACCGGCTCGGCAGCCGAGGCCGGACCCGGGGAGAGGGCGAGGAAGACCCCGGCCCATGCGGCGACGAGGGCGCGCATGGGCCGGGGATAGCAAGGGTCTACTCGACCCGCAGGGTGGTCGTACCGCCGAGCTTCACGAACGGGCGCAGCTTGGCGAGGGCGGCCTCGCCGATGCCCTTCACGTCCACCAGCTCGTCCACCTTCTTGAAGCCGCCGCGCTCCTTGCGCAGGGCCACGATGGCCCGGGCCCGGCTCTCGCCGACACCGGGCAGGAGCACGAGCTGCTCCACGTTGGCGGTGTTCAGGTTGAGCGCGCCGTGGAGGGTGGGCTTGGCCGCGTGGGCGGGCTGCGGCCACAGCACGGCACCGGCGGCGGGCGCCGCCAGCGCGAGGGCCAGGGCGAGGCCCAGACGGAGAGGAACGGTTCGCAGGTTCATATGGGGAGGTATCCCCGGGACCGGCGGGGTGAGAAAGGGGGCTAGCTCGCCCGGTGCACCGAGTAGTCGGCGGCCGCGACGAGGGCTCGCTTGGTGGCGCCGTCGGGGAAGGGCGCGATGGCGTCCGCCGCGCGCTTCACGTGCTCCTCGGCGCGGCGGTCGGTGTCTTCGATGCCGCGGTGGCGGCGTACGAGCTCGACGATGGGCGCCAGCTCGGTGGGGCTCAGCACCTGGTCCACCTCGACGGGCCCCTCGACCTCGAGCTCGCTGGTGCGCTGGGAAGCGGTCTTGAGCAGGCCCGCCACGAGCTCCCGCTCGGCGGACGTGCAGCGCTTCAGGGTGAGCAGCAGCGGCAGGGTGACCTTGCCCTCGCGGACGTCGGTGAGGGGCTGCTTGCCGAGCTCCTCCTCGCCACCGTCGAAGTCGAGGGCGTCGTCGCGAAGCTGGAAGGCCAGGCCGAGCTCGCGCCCGAACTCCGCGACCCGCCGCCGCTCGGCCCGGGTGACACCGCCCAGGATCGCACCGGCCTCGGCGGCGGCGGAGAGCAGCGTCGCGCTCTTGCGCTCGATCACCTCGTAGTAGTGGGTCTCGGTCACCTGCGGGTCGAAGCTCGCTTCGAGCTGCAGCAGCTCGCCCTCGGCCATGAGGCGGATCGTGTTCGAGAAGATCCACAGCACGTCGAGGTCGCCGTCCTCGACGATCAACGAGGAGGCGCGGGCGTAGAAGAAATCGCCGACCAGCACCGCGCGCCGGTTGCCCCAGATGGCGCGGGCGGCGGGACGGCCGCGCCGCAGATTCCCGAGATCGACGACGTCGTCGTGGAGCAGGGTGGCGGTGTGCAGCATCTCCACCGCCGAGGCGATCTGGATGCAGCGGGGACCGGTGTAGCCGCAGAGCCGGGCCGCGAGCATCAACAGCACGGGCCGCAGGCGCTTGCCGCCGGAGGAGAGCACGTGCTCGCCGATCGCACCGACCAGCGCCTGCTCGCTGGCGAGCTGATCGCGCATCGTGCGTTCGACTTGCTCCAGGTGGGGAGCGAGCTCGGTCAAGGCGCTGGCGAGGGCCGGAGGAGGGGAGGGGCTCTGGGCCATCGCTTCCCACGCTAGCGCCGACCCCTGGCGGTGTCAAAGCGAGAATGTCGAAAAGCCTTGAAAAGACGGGCGTTTACCGTGGTTCACCCGAGCGTGGACCGGCGTTCTCGACCAGCCAATGCACCGCCTGCCCCACGTGCTCCACACCGACGGCGCCGCCGGAGTTTCCCGCGACGCCGGAGGGGACGAGCACCTGGCCGAAGCCTAGGCGAGCGGCCTCGCGCAGGCGCTGGTCGAGGCGTCCGACCCGGCGCACCTCGCCGCCGAGCCCGACCTCGCCGCAGGCGGCCACGTCCGGAGGGAGCGGCTTGTCGAGGCGGCTCGATGCGATGGCGAGGGCCACCGCGAGATCCGCGGCGGGCTCGGAGACGCGCACGCCGCCGACCACGTTCACGTACACGTCGCAGGAGAGCAGATCGATCTCGCTGTGGCGGTCGAGCACCGCGAGGAGCAGCGCCACCCGCGCGTCGTCGATGCCGACGCAGGTGCGTCGCGCGGTGCCGTAGCCCGCCGGTGCGACGAGGGCCTGCACCTCGAGCAGCACCGGCCGCGTGCCCTCCATCACCGGCACGATGCACGAGCCCGGCGCGCCCGGGTGCCGCTCGGCCAGGAAGAGCTCGCTCGGGTTCTCGACGGCGACCAGGCCCTTCTCGCCCATCGTGAAGATGCCCACCTCTTGAGTGGAGCCGAAGCGGTTCTTCGTGGCGCGCAGCAGGCGGAAAGGCGTGCCGCGATCGCCTTCGAAGGTGAGCACCACGTCGACCAGGTGCTCGAGGACGCGCGGGCCGGCGAGGGTGCCCTCCTTGGTGACGTGGCCCACCAGCACGAGGGCCGTGCCGTGGCTCTTGGCAGTGGCGGAGAGCAGGCCAGCGCACTCGCGCACCTGGGCCACGGAGCCGGCGGCGGATTCGATGCGCTCGGTGCGGGCGGTCTGGATCGAGTCGATCACCACCACCACCGGGCGGTGCTCGCGCCAGGGCGCGGCCAGGGCCTCCACCCGCGTCTCCGAGAGCGCCATCAGCGAGCGCGGGATCTCGCCGAGCCGGGCGGCGCGCAGGCGCACCTGCTCGAGGCTCTCCTCGCCGGTGACGTAGAGGACGCGCCCGGCCCGCTGCTCGAGCTGGGCGGCGAGCTGCAGGGAGAGGGTCGACTTGCCGATCCCCGGCTCGCCGCCGATCAGCACGACCGAGCCGGGCACGAGGCCGCCGCCGAGCACGCGATCGAGCTCGGCGATGCCCGTGGCCAGGCGGGGCGCACCGCCGGCGTCGACGTCGGCCAGGGCGACGGCCTGGCCGCTGGTGCCGCCGGTGGCGGGCTCCGGGGCCACCAGCGCCGCCGGCGCCTCCCCGCCCAGCGGCTCCTCCACCAGGGTGTCCCAGGCGCCGCAGCCCGGGCAGCGCCCGAGCCAGCGAGGCTGCTGGGTGCCGCACTCGGTGCAGCAGTAGACGGAGCGCGGCTTGGCCATGGGGCGCGAATGTAGCGATGGCGACGTACCGTATGGGGATGGGCCTCTACGACATCTACGAGCAACGCGTCTTCCCCCGCTTCCTCGACCGGGCGATGAAGCAGTTCGGCCCCCAGCGCGAGCCCACCCTCGCCGAGGCGCGGGGCGACGTGCTGGAGATCGGCTTCGGCACCGGCCTCAACCTCCCGCACTACCCCGAGGGCGTGGAGAAGCTCTCGACGGTGGATCCGATGGACGCCCTCCAGGAGAAGGTGCAGGAGCGCATCGACCGGGTGCCCTTCCCGGTCGAACGCCACCACCTGCCCGCCGACGGCGGCCTGCCCTTCGATCGCGGCCGCTTCGACACCGTGACCGTCACCTGGACCCTGTGCACCATCCCGGACGCCGGCGCCGCTCTGACGGAGATGCACCGGGTCCTCAAGCCCGAGGGCAGGCTGCTGTTCATCGAGCACGGCCGCAGCGACGACGCGAGGATCGCCCGCTGGCAGGACCGCCTGAACCCGATCTGGAACGTGATCGGCTGCGGCTGCAACCTGAACCGCTCCACCGCCGACCTGGTCGAGCGCGCCGGCTTCCAGCTCGAGCGCCTCGAGCAGCTCATCGAGGGCCCGCGCATCTTCGCCACCCTCTACCGCGGAGCCGCCCTACCGAAATGAAGAAACGGGGCCAGAGTTAAGAATTCAGTTCTGGAAGAACTGAATTCTTAACTCTGGCCCCGTTTCTTCGCTGTCACCCTGGCTGCGAGGGTAGGGTGACGGTGCTAAGTTGCCGTGCTCATGAGGGTTTCGGGAGGCGGTATGTTCGAGCACTACGAGCGGCTGGCGGCGCGGGCGTTGGCGGGGGAGGCGCCGTCGGAGGACGACGCCCTGTGGATCCTGGACGGGGACGACGTCCAGCTGCTGCCGCTGCTGCAGGCGGCCTACGCCCCGCGGGAGAAGCACTTCGGCCGCAAGGTGATGGTGCACGTCCTGAACAACGTGCAGAACGGCCTGTGCCCGGAAGACTGCGGCTACTGCTCCCAGTCGAAGGGCTCCGAGGCGCCGATCCTCAAGTACCCGATGAAGGCCGAGGACGAGATCCTCGCCGAGGCCGAGGCGGCGGTCCGTGCCGGCGCGTCCCGCTACTGCATGGTCCTCTCGGGCCGCGGGCCGGGCCTCGAGCGCACCCGCCAGCTCGCGGAAGTGATCCGCACCGTCAAGGCCACCTACCCGATCGAGGTCTGCCTCTCGGTGGGTCTGGTCGACGACGAGCAGGCCCGGATGTTGGCGGACGCGGGGCTCGACCGGCTCAACCACAACCTCAACACCAGCGAGACCCACTACGCGGACATCTGCACCACCCACACCTACGAGGACCGGGTGCAGACGCTCCACGCCGCCAAGAGCGCGGGCATCGGCACCTGCAGCGGGCTCATCGTGGGCATGGGCGAGACGAGCCGGGACGTGGTGGACGTCGCCTTCCACCTCCGCAAGCTCGAGGTGCCGTCGATCCCGGTGAACTTCCTGATCCCCATCGAGGGCAACCCTGTCACCGACGACGGCAGTCTCACCCCGGAACGCTGCCTCCGCGCCCTGGCCCTGATGCGGCTGGTCAACCCGGCGGCCGAGGTGCGCGTGGCCGGCGGCCGCGAAGGCAACATCCGCAGCCTCGGCCCCCTGGCGCTCTGGCCCGCCAACTCGCTCTTCATGGAGGGCTACCTCACCACGAAGGGCGATGACGAGCGCGAGACCTACCGCATGATCCGGGACGCGGGCTTCGAGGTGGAAGGCAACCCCACCTTCGACGCCCTGCAGGCCGAGCCCGCCGCTGCCGGGTTCCGCCTGCGCGGCGGCGACGGCGAGATCCTGAAGCCCGAGATCGCGCGGCCGACGCGGGGCTTCTGAGGCCGCCGTGGCGACCCTCGACGAGGTGGCCGCGGAGACGTTAGGCGCCCTTCGCGCTCGGGGCACCCACCGCCGCATGCGCGTGCTCGAGGGCGCCCAGGCGCCGCGTATGTGCGTCGACGGCCGGGACGTGCTGCTCTTCGCCGGCAGCAACTACCTCGACCTCGCCCAGCATCCGGAGGTCGTGGACGCCGCGGCGGGCGCCGCCCGGGATCACGGCGCCGCCGCCGGCGGCTCGCGACTCATCACGGGCAACCTGGCCATCCACGAGGCCCTGGAGGAAGAGCTCGCCGCCTTCTTCGGCAGCGAGGCGGCCCTCGCCTTCAACACCGGCTACATGGCGAACGTCGGCGTCATCCCCGCCCTGGTCGGCAAAGGCGACGTGGTCGTCTCCGACGCCCTCAACCACGCGTCGATCATCGACGGCTGCCGGCTCTCGCAGGCGGCGACGCGCGTCTTCCCCCACGGCGATACGGACGCCCTGGCCAACGTGCTCGCTGAAGCCGAGGGCCGCTTCCGGCGCGTGCTCGTCGCGGTCGACGGCGTGTACAGCATGGACGGCGACGTGGCTCCCCTCGCCGAGATCCTGGCCCTCGCGAAGCGCCACGGCGCCCTCACCCTCCTCGACGACGCCCACGGCACGGGCACCCTCGGTGCGACCGGCCGCGGCAGCGCCGAGCATCGCGGCGTGCCAGCGGACGACGTCGACGTGCACATGGGCACCCTCGGCAAGTCCCTCGGCTCCTTCGGCGCCTTCGTCGTCGGGAGCGCCGCGCTGCGAGAGCTGCTCGTGAACGCCGCGCGCAGCTTCATCTTCTCCTGCGCGCTGGCACCGCCGGCGGTGGAGGCGGCGCGGGCGGCGCTGCGTGTCGTCCAGCGCGAGCCCTGGCGCCGCGAGCGTCTGCAGGCGAACGCCGTCCGGCTGCGGGACGGCCTGGCGCGGCACGGCATCTCGACGGCACCCAGCACCACGCACATCGTGCCGGTCGTGCTGGGCGACAACGCGCGCACCATGCGGGTGTGCGAGCGGCTGCTGGAGCGCGGCTTCTACGCCCAGGGCATCCGCCACCCGTCCGTTCCCGAGGGCACCGCGCGGCTACGCATCACGCCGATGGCCACGCACAAGGAGACGGAGATCGACGCCCTCGTCGCGGCCGTGGCTGGCGAGACGACGCCTGGCCCATGAGCTGGTTCGTCACCGGTACCGATACCGGCGTCGGCAAGACCGTCGTGGCCTGCGCCCTGGCCCGGGGCGTCCGCGCCCAGGGGGTCGACGTGGGCGTCATGAAGCCCGCGGAGACCGGTGTCGAGGCCGCAGGGCCGCTGGACGCGCTGGCCCTGCGCGAAGCCGCCGCCAGCGACGATCCCCTCGAGCTCGTCTGCCCCGAGGCCTTCGCGCTGCCGGCGGCGCCCACCGTCGCCGCCGCGGCCGAGGGCCGCGAGGTCGACGCCGACGCCATCCGCCGCGCCTGGCACGAGCTCCGCGGCCGCCACGAGCACATGATCGTCGAAGGCGCCGGCGGCCTGCTCGTGCCGATCTGGAAGGGGGCGACCATGGCCGATCTCGCTTCCGAGCTCGGCCTCCCCCTGGTAGTCGTCGCCCGCGGCGCCCTGGGCACGATCAACCACACCCTCCTCACGATCGAGGCGGCCCGGCGCCGGGACCTCGAGATCGCCGGCGTGGTGATCTCCCACGTGACGGGGCGACTGTCCGACGCAGACGCCCGCAATCTCGGCGCGCTGCGCGACGAGCTCGGGACACTCCTCCTCGGGGAGGTGCCGCCGCTCGGCGCGGACGTCGACTCCGCGCTGGATCACCTCGACGTGGCCGGGCTGCTCGGCGAAGGGTGAGCGATCGCCCGGTCTTGCCGCCTACGGACAGGGGACGAAAGTCGTCACCAGCTCCGGCTCCGGCAGGGTCCAGCACTTCCCTGCCGGCTCCCAGGGCGGGCCCGGCCTTCCCGCGCACTCACCCAGGACGGGCAGGATGCGGGTCAGCAGCTCATCCATGTCGGTGAGGCGGACGACGAGAGGCTCCTCGTCGGGGCCCCGGAAGAAGTCCTCCCAGTGGCCGATCATCACGTGCCGGGGCTCGAGGTCGCGGAGCAGGCCCTCGGGATAGTCCCTGGCTTGGGAGAAGCCACCGGCGGTGAGGATGGCGAGGTCCACGCGGCGCTCGGCGAGCAGGGAGCGGGGAACGAAGCCGAGCGGCGGCTGGCTCGCGGCGTCCTGGACGTGGATGCGGAAGACCGGGCGGTCACCTTCCATGAAGTCGATCAGGAAGGCGAAGGTCTGCCCTTCGACCCAGCCGTAGGCGAAGTGCGGGAGATGATCCAGCGGCCGCGGCTGGTGGCCGCCGTAGAGCTTGATCGGCCCGACGTGGTTGCCGTGCTCGGAGTGCAGCGCCATCACGCGAACCTTGCCGCCGGCGTACCGGTGCCACTGCCCCTCGCGCCGCCAGTTGCCGGCATCGGCGTCGAGCGGCCGCACCGCAAGGCGCTCCTCGTGGATCAGGTTCGCCGCGGTCTGGCTCGCGAGGACCGGGATCCGGTCGTTGGGGTCTCTTCCCTGCTCGAGCGTCTTCACGATGGTCGGCAGGTCCATCAGGTGGTCGTAGTGGGCGTGGCCGACCAGGATCGCCTCCGGATCGCCCCAGCTCCTGCGGCGACGCTCCGGATCGATGCGGCTCTGGTTGGGCCAGATCGGGAGCAGCGCGAGACGCGCGACGCCCGGGTTCGAGTAGAAGGGCGCCGTCAGGATCTCGACGCCGTCGCGCGCGAAGCGGAAGCCCCCGGCGCGGAGGTACTGGACCGTCACCGGCCGCCCACTCGCACCACACGCGTTCACGGTTCCAGCCTCGTGGGTCACCGCACCTTCCGGCGGCTGGGTGGCACAGGCGGACAGCAGAAGGGCGAGGACCAGGGAGAGAGCGGGGCGGCGGGGCACCGCGTCACGATAAACGGGGCAGCGGGTCGTCGCGTCACGATAAACGGGGCGGCGCCCCGCGTCTCGCCCGAAACGGGTCGCTCAAGGCCGGTTTCCGGAGCGCCGATGCGGAGTTGCATGATCTCCCCCAGATCCCTCCGACTGTTTGCGATCGCGTTCGCTTTCTTACTGGCAACGCCTCTCGCCGTGCTGGCGCAGAGCTGGGTGCCGGTCGCGGTCGGCAACGCCTGGAGCTACCGCATCTCCCAGACGGCGGAGTACGCGCTGGGCGGCGAGGCCGTCTCCCGCGAATCGAAGAGCGGCCGCTACAGCCGGGAGATCGTGAAGAGCGGCCGACACTCCCAGGTGCCGGTGCCCGTCTACGTCTTCGAGGACGTCCGCAAGTGGAAGGGCGCCGGCGAGGACGACCGCATGAGCAGCCTAGGCGCCGAGCGCGGTGGCGCGTTCCTCGAGTACGCGATGGACCTGGGCGAAGGCCTGGCGATGCACGACAGCCCGCTCGTCTACGTCCCCGCCTCGGTGAAGGGCGGCCTCGAATGGAAGGTGGGAACGGTCCAGCTCAGCGGCCTGACGGTGGAGATGCGCGGCGAGATCCTCGGGCTCCAGACCGCCAAAACCCCGGCCGGGCCCTTCGAGCGCTGCCTCAAGGTCCGCTACACCGGCGGCGTCTCGGGCCTGGTCGAGCTCGAGGACGGCCGGCTGCCGGTCCGCGGAGGCCAGCTCGACGTCCTCCACTGGTTCGCCCCGGGTGTGGGCCTGGTCATGGCCGAGGAGACCCTGCGTCTGGACCTCCTCACCGCCCAGGGCACCATGACCAGCACCATGACCGACCGCTACGCCCTGGAGCGCTACGAGGTCGACGGCGCCCCCGCACCGGCCCGTCGCGCCCGCTGAGGCCCACTCCGGGCCGGTCCCTGGGGGGATTGCCCCTCAAGCGTATCCCGTGACCGGCCGAAACAGGCCGAATGCCCCAGTTCGGGACCGACGTCGCGGAAGACCTCGTGCTCATCGAAGTGAAGATGAAGCAGCTCAAGAACGAGTACGAGCAGTACTTCCTGGGCACCCGCAAGCGCGAGCCCCACATGCTCCGCGGCGAGGTGAACAAGATGATCGTCACCTACACGAACATCCCGCTCAACAACACGGGCCACCGCTTCAAGTTCAACAACCTCCGCGCCCGCTACTTCGCCTTCAAGCGCCTGTGGGACGACACCCTCCGCAAGATCGAAGAAGGCCGCTACGAGCGACACCTCTTCAAGGCCAATCTCCATGAGCGCGAGCGCACGGATTCGGTGGAGCGCCGCCGCGACGTCACCGCGCGGGACACCGGCCCGGGCCGCGACGAGCTCTTCGACGCCTACGTCACCGCCCGCGACTCCACCGGCCAGGGCTCGAAGGGCATCACCCGCGACAAGCTCGAGAAGGTGCTGGCCAAGCAGGAGGCGGCGATCCGCCAGAAGTTCCGGTGTGAGAAGGTGAAGTTCCGGGTGGTCGTCGAGGCCGGGAAGGCAAAGGTCAAGGCCACGCCGGTTCGGGCTTGAGGGCGGTTCTCGTTCGGTAGGCCGCTTCGCTTCTCGGGGCGGATCACGGGGCGGGGGGACGGCCAGCGCTCCATGGCTCGGCCTGCCCCCGCTCCCGGCGACTCCCAAGCCCGCAAGAGAAGCGAAGCGGCTAGCTCTTGAACTTCTCCGACACCGCCACCCGCGCGATCGCCCGGGAGTACGCCTCCTGGTACTCCTCGTAGAGCTCCTCCCCCTCGTCGCTCTGGCGCATCTCCTCGAGCTGCTTCCTGGCCCGGTCCGCCGCCACCTGCGCCCGCTCGAAGTCGATCTCGTGGGAGAACTCGCAGGTTCCGACCATCACCGTGACGGCGTTCTCGTGGACCTCCGCGATGCCCTTGGAAACGGCGGCGAGCAGGGTCTCGGAGTTCTGCTGCACCTCCATCTCGCCCGGGCGCAGGCTGGTCATGAAGACCTCGTGGCCCTCGAGGATGCCGAAGTCGCCCTCGATGCCGGGCAGCACGACGCTCTCCACCTCGCCCTGGAAGGCCTGGCCCTCGGGCGTCACCACCGTGAGATCGATCGCCATCGCTAGCGCGCCATCTTCTCGGCGGCCTCGCGCACGTCCTCGATGGCACCGGCCATGAAGAAGGCCTGCTCCGGGAGATCGTCGCACTTGCCATCGAGGATCTCCTTGAACGAGCGGATCGTGTCCTCGAGGCGCACGTAGACGCCCGGGCGGCCCGTGAACTGCTCGGCCACGTTGAAGGGCTGGGAGAAGAAGCGCTCGATCTTGCGGGCGCGGGCCACCGTGAGGCGGTCCTCCTCGCTGAGCTCGTCCATGCCGAGGATGGCGATGATGTCCTGGAGGTCCTTGTACTTCTGGAGCGTCTGCTGGCAGGCGCGCGCCACCTGGTAGTGCTCCTCACCCACCACCAGCGGATCGAGGATCCGGCTGGTGGAATCGAGCGGCGACACCGCCGGGTAGATGCCCAGCTCGGAGATGGCGCGGTCGAGCACCGTGGTCGCGTCCAGGTGGGTGAACGCGGTGGCCGGCGCCGGGTCGGTGAGGTCGTCGGCGGGGACGTAGATCGCCTGCACCGAGGTGATCGAGCCCTTGGTCGTCGACGTGATCCGCTCCTGCAGCTCGCCCATGTCGGTGGCCAGCGTCGGCTGGTAGCCCACCGCCGAGGGGATGCGGCCGAGGAGCGCCGAGACCTCGGAGCCCGCCTGCGTGAAGCGGAAGATGTTGTCGATGAAGAGGAGGACGTCCTTGCCCTCCTCGTCGCGGAAGTACTCGGCGCAGGTCAGCGCCGAGAGGCCCACCCGCGCGCGGGCACCGGGCGGCTCGTTCATCTGGCCGAAGATCAGCGCGCACTTGTCGAGCACGGTGCTTCCGTCGGAGAGCTTGGCGTCCTCCATTTCGTGCCAGAGGTCGTTGCCCTCGCGGGTGCGCTCCCCGACACCGCCGAACACCGAGTAGCCGGCGTGCTCGTGGGCGATGTTGTTGATCAGCTCCTGGATGACGACGGTCTTGCCCACGCCGGCGCCGCCGAAGAGCCCGATCTTGCCGCCCTTCTGATAGGGGGCGATCAGGTCGACGACCTTGATGCCGGTCTCCAGGGCCTCGACCGAGGTCGCCTGGTCGACGAAAGCCGGGGCCTCGCGGTGGATCGACCAGTAGGTGTCGGTCTCGACCGGGCCGCGCTCGTCCACCGGATCGCCGATCACGTTGAGGATGCGCCCCAGCGTGTTCGGACCCACCGGCATCTTGATCGTCTCGCCGGTGTTGGTGACGGGCTGGTTGCGCACCAGACCCTCGGTGGAGTCCATGGCGATGGTGCGGACGGTGTTCTCGCCGAGGTGCTGGGCCACCTCGAGCACCAGGTTGTCGTCGCGCTCGTCGATGCCGGGGTTGGTCGCGCGGAGCGCGGTGTACACCTCGGGCAGCTCGCCGGGCGGGAACTCCACGTCGACGACGGGACCGGTGACCTGGGTGATCTTGCCTTGCTGGGCCATGGTGGCTCCTTCTGGACTCGCGGGGATCAGAGGGCTTCGATCCCTCTCTTCAGAGGGCTTCCGCACCCGAGACGATCTCCACCAGCTCCTTGGTGATCGCCGCCTGGCGGGCGCGGTTGTACTGCAGGGTGAGGCTCTTGATGAGATCCTCGGTGTTGCGGGTCGCGCTCTCCATCGCGGTCATGCGCGCAGCGTGCTCGCCGGCCTGGTTCTCGAGCAGTGCCCGGTAGATCGAGAACTCCAGCGCCTGGGGCACCAGCACGTTCAGTAGCGCGCCCGCGTCGGGCTCGATCTCGTAGGGCATGGCATTGCCGTCTCCGGCCTCGGCGATCTCCTCCTCCGCGGAGAGGGGGAGCAGCTGGTCCGTGTTCGGTGTCTGGGTCATCGCCGAGACGAACTCGTTGTAGACGATCACAGCGTGGTCGATCTCGCCGGCGTTGTACCGCTCGGCCAGGTGGCCCGCGATCTCCACGGCGTTGGTGAAGCCCACGCTGGCGATGCCGGTCCAGCTGCGGATCACCTCCTGGCGCTTGCCGAAGTACTCGGCGGCCTTGCGGCCGACGGCGGAGACCACGATGCGGTCGAAGCGCGGGCCGAGCTCGCCGATCACCCGCTCCGCGGCCTTCAGCGCATTCGAGTTGAACGCGCCGCACAGCCCGCGGTCGGAGGTGACGACCACCAGCTCGAGCACGGTCTGGGCCTCGTGGGCCTGGAGCAGGGGATGCTCCGCCTCCTTCTGGCGTCGGCCGATCTCGCCCAGCGTCGCGTACATCTTCTTGGCGTAGGGGCGCGCGGCGATGATGGCGTCCTGAGCACGCCGCAGCTTCGCCGCCGAGACCATTCGCATGGCGGAGGTGATCTGCTGCGTATTCTCGACGGTGCCGATGCGCCGCTTGATGTCCTTGAGGCTGGGCACGTCGGTCAGCCCTGGCTGCTCGGCTGGAACATGTTGCCGAACTCGTCGAGGGCGCTCTTCAGCGCGGCCTCGTCCTCGTCCGAGAGCTTGCCGCTCTCGCGGATGCGACCGAGCAGGTCAGCGTGGCTGGCGCGCATGTGGGCCAGCAGCTCGCTCTCGAAACGCCCGATGTCCTCGAGCTCGAGGTCGCGCACCCAGCTCTTGCCGCCGTCCTCCGGAGGCGTGCACGCGTAGATCGAGACGACCTGCTCCTCCATCTTGAGAGGCTGGTACTGGCCCTGCTTCAGCATTTCGGTCTGGCGCTCGCCGTTGGCCAGCTGCTCCTGGGTGGCGGCGTCGAGATCCGATCCGAACTGGGCGAAGGCCGCCATCTCGCGGTACTGGGCGAGGCCGAGCTTGAGCGTGCCGGCGACGCCCTTCATGGCCTTCGTCTGGGCCGCGCCCCCCACCCGCGACACCGACAGGCCGACGTTCACCGCCGGCCGGATGCCCGAGTTGAACAGATCCGTCTCCAGGAAGATCTGCCCGTCGGTGATCGAGATGACGTTGGTGGGGATGTAGGCCGAGACGTCGTTGGCCTGGGTCTCGATGATCGGCAGGGCCGTCAGACTCCCGCCGCCGAGCGAGTCGTCGAGCTTCGCGGCCCGCTCGAGGAGCCGCGAGTGGACGTAGAACACGTCGCCCGGGTAGGCCTCGCGGCCCGGCGGCCGGCGCAGCAGCAGGGAGAGCTGGCGGTAGGCCACGGCCTGCTTCGAGAGATCGTCGTAGATGATCAGCGCGTGCTTGCCGTTGTCCCGGAACCACTCGCCCATGGCGCAGCCCGAGTAGGGCGAGATGAATTGGAGCGGCGCGCTCTCGCTGGCCGTGGCCGCCACGACGATCGTGTACTCCATCGCGCCGTGCTGGGTGAGCTTGTCGACCACCTGGGCCACGGTCGACTGCTTCTGCCCCGTCGCGACGTAGATGCAGAAGACGTCCGTGTCCTTCTGGTTGATGATCGTGTCGATCGCCACCGCCGTCTTGCCGGTCTGGCGGTCGCCGATGATGAGCTCGCGCTGGCCGCGGCCGACGGGCGTCATCGCGTCGATGGCCTTGATGCCGGTCATCAGCGGCTGGTCCACGCTCTTGCGGGTGACGATGCCCGGCGCCTTCAGCTCCATGCGCCGGGTCTCGGTCGCCTGGATCGGGCCCTTGCCGTCGATCGGGTTGCCGAGGGCGTCGACTACCCGCCCCAGCAGGGCCTCGCCCACCGGCACCTCGACGATGCGGCTCGTGCGGCGCACCAGGTCGCCTTCCTTGATGTGGCCGCCCTCGCCCATGATCGCGATGCCGACATTGTCCTCCTCGAGGTTGAGGACCATGCCGTCGACGCCGCCCGGGAACTCCACCAGCTCGCCGGCCATGGCGCTCTGCAGGCCGTAGACCCGCGCGATGCCGTCGCCGACCGAGAGCACGGAGCCGGTCTCCGCGACGTCGATCTCGCGGCCGTACTCCTGGATCTCGCGCTTGAGGATGTCGGTGATCTCGCCGGGGCGAATCTCTGCGGTCATGGCTTCTGGGGCTCCGCGTTCGCGGCGCGCTCGGGGCGCCGCGGGGTGGATGGTGGGAAGGGACGGCCGACTAGCCCCTGGCGAGGCTCGCGCGCAGCTGCTGGAGCTGGCTCTTCAGACTGCCGTCGTAGACGGTGTCGCCGATCTGGGCGACGACGCCGCCCAGCAGGCTCGGATCGATCTCGATCTCCAGCTCCACGTCGCCGCCGGCGCGGGCGCCGAGGGCACGCTGGAGACGCGAGCGCTGCTCGTCGGTGAGCGGCGCGGCACAGCGCACCTGGGCCTTGGTGCGCCCGGCGTCGCGATCCGCCAGCTCGCCGAAGGCGGCCTCGATCGCCGCGTAGTCCACGAGCCGCCGCTGGTCGATCAGGAACGAATAGAAGCTGCGCAGGAGTGCGCTCGCCCCGAGCTTCTCCGCCACCGTGGCCAGCACCGCTCGCCGCTGGCCGGTCGGGTGGAGGGGCTGGAGGAGCACCTCGCGCAGCTCGTCGTTCTCCTGGAGCAGGCCGCCGAGGGCAGCCAGCTCCCCGCGCACGGCGTCGACGTTGCCGTGCTCCTTGGCGAGCTGGAAGAGCGCCTTCGCATAGCGTTCGGCGGCGGCGGCCCGTGCCACTAGTGCGTCCCTCCCTGCTCGACCTTCTGGATGAATTCGTCGACGAGGCGCAGGCGGTCCTCGTCGTCCACCTGCTCGGTGAGGATCTTGCCGGCGAGCTCGGTGGCCAGGTCCGCCACCTCGTCGCGCAGGGACACCTTCGCGGCGCGCAGCTCTCGGTCGACCACGGCGCCAGCGCTGGCGCGAATGCGCTCGGCGGTGGCCTCCGCGTCGGCGACGATGGCTTCGCGCTCCTGCTGGGCGGCCTTGTGGGCGGCGGCGCGGATCGATTCCACCTCGGTATCGAGCTGGGCGGCGCGCTGGGTCCACTCCTGGAGCTTGCTCTCGGCCTGCTGGAGCAGCTTCTCGGAGCCCTCCAGATTGCCCTGGATCTCGTCGCGGCGATCGCTCAGGTAGGCGAGCACGGGCTTGCGCGCGAAGTAGACCAGCACGCCCACGAGCAGGACCAGGTTCGCGACCTCCCAGAAGAGGCCCATGCCTCCTTCGGCCGCGGCGTGGGCCGCGCTGGGAACGAGGGCGAGCCCCGCGAGCGAGAGGGCGACACGCTTCACGACAGGCTCCTTCCGAGCACCCGGCTGGCGGCCTCGCGGGCGAGCTGCTCCGCCTGGGTGCGCAGCTCCTGGCGCGCGCCGGCCAGCGCCTCGGCCACGCCGCTGCGAGCGCGCTGCACCTCGCTCTCGGCGTCTCCGCGGGCCGAGGCGGTGACGCGCGATTGCTCGCGGCGCGCCTCCTCGAGCTGACCGCGGCGGTCCTCCTCGGCGAGCTTGCGCGCCTCGGTGACGGCGACCTGGTACTCGCCGAGCACACGCTCCGCCTCGGCGTCGATCTCCTTCGCCCGGCCGCGCGCTCCCTCGATGCGCCGGTCGCGCTCTTCGAGGACGCCGAGCAGCGGCTGGAAGAGGAGCTTGTTCGCGGGCCAGATCAGAAGCGTGAAGAAGACGAGGAGCTGGACTTCGAGTGCCTTCCAGGGAGTCTTCCAGAGCTGCCCGTCGCCGTAGAGAAGATCCTGGACGATTTCGGGGAAGATCACGAGCCCGCCCTCGGCGGCGCCGGCGGCCATCGGAGCCCCCGCCAGGGCCGCGGCCGTTGCGATCGTCACGATGCGTCTTCGCGTCATCGCCTCTCTCGAGCTCCTTCCGTCCCGTCCGACCCGTCTGTCCCCGCGGCAGTCCCGGCGCCGGCGGGGGGCGCCGGCGGCCGTCGTGCTCCCCGGTTCGCGGCCTCCGGGGCGAGGCCAGGGCGGAGACGGGCCCTCTCGGGCCGGTCTCGGGCGGCGCCAATGCTTGCAAATCCGCCCCGAGTTTCAAGCCGGGATCAGGGCGATTCCGTCGCGGAATCGGGGGCCTGGACGCCCTCCGGGCCGCTGCCGACGGCGTGCGCGGGGGGCGGCTCCGGCGAGGTGCGGCAGCTCCCCTGGAGAATGCCGCCTTCGGCGACCTTCACTCGGGGCGTGACCAGGTTGCCGACCACCTGCCCGCTGGGCAGGAGCTCCGCCCGCTCGTGGGCCCAGACCTCTCCCTCCAGCAGGCCCTCGACCACCAGCACGTCCACCTCCACCTGGGCCTGGACGTGGGCGCCGGGGCCGATCTCGAGCCGTCCGGTGGCGTGGATCGTGCCGGTGATGGTGCCGTCCACCCGGGCGGCGCCCCGAAAGGTGAGCAGCCCGTCGAAGTGGCTTCCGCTCCCGATCACGGTGGGAGCCGGCTCGTCGCTGGCGATCTTCAGAAGCGTGACCCTTCCAGGATGGCCTGGCTCAGGCGGTGCAGGTCCTCGGCGTCGTAGAAGTCGATCTCGATGCGGCCCTGCGAGCCGCTCGCGGTGATGCGCACCTGGGTCTGGAGGCGCTCCCGCAGCGCGTCGATCAGGCCCTGCAGGTTCGGGTCGGTGCCGGCCGCGGCGCGGGGCCGGGGCTTTCGCCGGCGGGCGGGGCCGGCCGCCTGGCGCGCCAGCTCCTCGGCGCCCCGCACGGAGATCTGCTCGGCGACGATCCGGTCGCGCAGGTGGTGTCGGCGCTCCGGGTTGCCGACGGCGAGCAGCGCCTTGGCGTGGCCCATGCGCAGGGCGCCGTTCTCCACGTCGGCCTGGAGCTCGCGGGGCAGCTCGAGGAGCCGCAGATGGTTGGCGACGCTCGAGCGATCGAGGCCCACGCGGCGTCCCACCTCCTCCTGGGTCGCGCCCTGCTCCTGGAGCGCGCGGAAGGCCAGCGCCAGCTCGATCGGGTTCAGGTCGGCGCGCTGGACGTTCTCGACGAGGGCCACCTCGAGGAGATCCCGCGGCGCCACGTCCTGCACCGTCGCGGGAAGGGTCTCGAGGCCCGCCAGCCGGCTGGCCCGCCAGCGCCGCTCACCGACGACGAGCTCGTAGGGCGCCGCGCTTCCCTCCGGCGCACGTCGCACGACGACGGGCTGGAGCACACCGTGGCGACGGACCGAATCGGCCAGACGCTGGAGCTCCTCGTCGTCGAAGACGCGGCGGGGCTGCTCCGGGTTCGGCGCGATCGCCTCCACTGGAAGCTCCGCCCAGCCGTTGCCGCCGGGTATGACACTGTCCTGTGTCGGAGGCGTCTCCGTCCGCGTCTCCGCGGGCGGCGGTGCGGCGGGGATGAGCGCGTCGAGTCCGCGTCCGAGTGCGTTCCTGCGTGAAGCCATGGGGTCCTCGCTCAGCCCGCCGATTGCACGGCGGCCAGGGGAAGGGTCGGTGGCTTGCGCGGCGGACCCGGGTAGCGCCGCATCAGCTCGCCGGCCAGGTCCAGGTAGGCGCGCGCACCCTTGGACGCGATGTCGTAGAGCAGGATGGGCTTGCCATGGCTGGGGGCCTCGCTGAGCCGCACGTTGCGCGGAATCACGGTGGCGAAGACCTGATCGCCGAAGTGGGAGCGCACCTCCTGCTCGACCTGCCGGCTCAGGTTGGCGCGGCGGTCCATCATCGTGAGGACGATGCCTTCGATGCCGAGGGACGGGTGCAGCGCGGTGCGAACCCGCTCGACCGTGTCACGGAGCCTCGCGAGGCCCTCGAGGGCGTAGTACTCGCACTGAAGTGGAATCAACACGCTATCCGCGGCGCAGAGGGCGTTCAACGTCAGGAGGCTCAGGGACGGCGGGCAGTCGACCAGGACGAAGTCATAGTGGGGCAAAATGTCCACCAAGGCGAGCCGCAGGCGGCTCTCGCGAGCCTCGGCGGCCACCAGCTCGATCTCGGCGCCAGCGAGATCAGGCCCCGCGGGGACGATGTGGAGGTGGCCGAGCTCGGTTCCCACGGCGGCCTGGGGCAGGGTGCTCTCGCCGGAGAGGACGTCGTAGAGCTGATGCTCGGGGGAGGCGATGCCGTAGGCGCTCGAGGCGTTGGCCTGGGGGTCGAGGTCGACCAGGAGGACCGGGCGCTCGGCGGCGGCGATGGAGGCGGCCAGGTTGACGGCGGTCGTGGTCTTGCCGACGCCGCCCTTCTGGTTGACGACGGCGAGGACGCGGGCGCCGGTGGGGGCGCTGTGGTGGGCGTCTTGGATGGTTGGCTCTCTCACCCCGGGGCAGGTTGTGCCCCTAACCGGTCGTTGTATCACTGGGTCCTGGGGGCGTCCAGGTGTTCCACGGGGAACGTCCTCTGGGCGGGGGTCTCTTGCGGGACTTCGGGGCGGGGGCCGGGCGGGGGTGCTTGCGCTGGTCTCCTTGCCACCGAGGTGTGCGGGGCAGGGCCCTTTCTTGCCGGAGAGTCGGCACCGGGGATGGATGGAGCTCCAGGGCGTCTGGAGGGCCCTGGCGGGGCGGGTGGGCACTTGCGGCCTCATGGCGGGATCCGTCGCTCGCTCCAGCACCCCCGTCCGGCCCTCGGGAAGGCTGGGCGACATCGGTCCCGGGGGAGACGGTCGGGGGGGGGGGGCTCGTGCGAGAGGGGGTGGCGACCGGTTTCGTGGGGTCAAAAAGGGGGAGGTGGGCGTTCCATGGGGAACGGTGGTGGGCCGCTGGGTTCGCGGGGCGGGTTAGGCGGCGGCGGTCGTGAGGGTGACGACGTGGCGGGTGGTGCCGGCGAGGGGGTAGGGGTGGAGATGGGCGGCCGGGGGGAGGTCGTTGGGGGGGTGGGGGCCGGTTTGGGCGAGGATGCGGCCGCCGGGGCGGACGGTGGGGTGGGCTCGTTCCAGCCAGGCGGTGAGGGGCCAGGTGGCCCGGGAGACGGCAACGTCCCAGGCGGCGTCCGGGGGGAGGTCTTCGAGGCGGGCCCGGAGGGCTTCGGTGTTGGGGAGGGGGAGCTCGCGGATCATGGCGCGGAGGAAGGCGTGCTTCTTGCCGTTGGGCTCCAGGAGAGTCACCCGGGCGTCGGGGCGCAGGATGGCGATCGGGATGCCGGGCAGGCCGGCGCCGCTGCCGACGTCGAGAACTCGGAAGGGCCGCTCGGGCAGGTGGGGGAGCAGAGGAAGGGCGTCGGCCACGTGCTCGGCGAGGATGGCCTCGACGCTCGTCGCTCCGGTGAGGCGGATGCGTTGGTTCCAGGCGTGGAGGCTCTCGGCGTAGCGGCGGAGCTGGTCTTCCTGGGGCGGCGAGAGCTCCAGGCCTCGGGCCAGGGGGCCGAGGGCGGCGCGGACGTCGGGGCTCACCGGCAGTGGGTTCCACGGGGGGTGGTGGTTTGGCGGGGGGCTCTCTTGCGGGGCTGCGGGGCGGGGGCCGGGCGGGGGTGCTTGCGCTGGTCTCCTCGACACCGAGGTGTGCGGGGCAGGGCGCTTTCTTGCCGGAGAGTCGGCGCTTTGGAGACGGATGGAGCTCCAGGGCCTTGGGAGGGCCCTGGCGGGGCGGGTGGACACTTGGGGCCGCATGGCGGGATCCGTCGCTCGCTCCAGCACCCCCGCCCGGCCCTCGGGGCGGCCCGGCCGGTGACGGCCCGGTGGGAGATGTTCGGGGCGGCTCGCGCGGTCGGGGGGGGGGGGGGGGGGGGTGACTGGTCCGGTTAGATGGGAAGGGGGAGAGGGGCGTTCCACGGGGAACACGTGCAGCGTCTCGGAGGCCGCTCGCGTGTTCCCCGTGGAACATCCTTGCTAGTCGTCGTTGGAGGCCGCCGCCTCGGCGGCCTTCTCGGCCTCGTCGTACTCGGGCGCGCCTTCCGGGACGACCAGGACCTGGCGATAGCGGCCCTCGCCACGGCTCATGGTCGCCACGCTGTCGGTGTCGCGCAGGGTGACGTGGATGATGCGCCGGTCGCGCGGGCTCATCGGCTCGAGGGCGACGGTGCGGCCCGTGTCCTGGGCGCGCCGGGCGGCCCGCTCGGCCACGCGCTCGACGAAGTCGTCGCGGCGCCCGCGGTTGCCCTCGACGTCCACGATGATGCGCTTGGGATCCTCCTCGCCGCGGCTGGCTGCCTGGTTCGCGAGGAGCTGGATCGCGTCGGGGGTCCGGCCGTCGCCTGCGGTGAGCCCGTTCGCCGCGGCGCCGCTCACCTGGTAGACGATGAACTTCTCCTCCTCGGCCTCCTTGACGATCTCGAAGGGGCCCAGGTCCATCCGCTCGATCACGCCGAGGACGAACTCGCCGATCGGGCCGATCTCGCCCTTGGCTTCGCCCTTCGACGGCCCGAGGTCCTCGGCCGGGGCGATCTCCTCGTCCGCAGCCGCGCTCGCGCGATCCCGGTCCCGGTCCCTGTCGCGGTCCCGATCCCGGTCCCTGCCGCCGCGGGCACGGCCACCGCGATCCCGGTCGCGTCCGCGCCCACGGTCCCGATCCCGGTCGCGATCGTTGCGGTCGCGACGCGGGCCCCGGTCATCGGAGCGACCACCCTGGATGGTCCCGACGGCTGCGGTCGGCTGGGCGACGACGACCACTCGGCCGCCGAGGCCGGACACGCCGGTCTCGCCGAACTCCGTGATCGTCAGCTCGGCCCGCTCCATCCCGAAGTAGGTAATGGCCTTGGCGATGGCTTCTTCGGCGTCGCCGCCCAGGAACTCGTGGGCTTCGGCCTTGGGATCGTACATGGGGAATGTCTCCTTCGAATCCTGTTGCGATGCGCCGGCTACTTCGCGGTCGCCGGCCCGGTGGTGCGGTTCGTGAGGACCTGCTGACCGATGCCGATCAGCGTGCTGACGAACCAGTAGAGCACCAGGCCCGATGCGAACTGGTAGAAGAGCACCGTGAACATCACGGGCATCACGGTCATCATCATGCGCTGCTGCGCCGGGTCCATGGAGCCCGACGGTGTGAGCTTCTGCTGCAGGAACATGCTCGCGCCCATCAGGATCGGGATCACGCGCACCGGCAGCTCGAGGCCAGGGATCACGAACAACGCCTCGGGGCGCGAGAGGTCGTCGATCCAGCCGACGAAGGGCTGCTGGCGAAGCTGGATCGCGCTCTGCAGGGCGAAGTAGAAGCCGATGAAGACCGGGAACTGCAGGAGCATCGGGAAGCAGCCCGACAGCATCGAGAAGGGGCTCACCCCCTCGCGCTTGTAGAGCGCCATCATCTCCTGGCTCTGCCGGTCCCGGTCGTCTTTGTACTTCTCCTGGATCTCCTTCATCTTCGGGGCGATGTCGCTCATGCGCTTCATCGACTTCATCTGCCGCGCCATCAGCGGTGCCATCAGCAGCCGCACCAGGATCGTGATGAGGATGATCGCGACGCCGTAGTTCGGCACGACGCCGTAGGCCGCCTCGAGGAGCCACGCGAAGAAGCGCGTCAGCGACGGGAACCAGCCCTTCTGGATGGCCTCGTCGAGATGGGCACCGAAGCCGTCGAGGCGCTCCTGCTCCTTCGGGCCGATGTAGATGCGGTACTCGTGGTCGATGCGCTGGCCCGGCGGGAGGTTCACCTCCTCGATGGCGACCTCGAGGAGCGCGGCGTCCTCACCGATCGGCGTCACCGTCGCGCCGGCGCGCTCCGGAACCTCGGGTGCGATGGCGGCCAGGAAGTAGGTGGTGTCCGCGGCCAACCAGTCGACACCGTTGTACTCCTTGATCTCCTCGATGCCTCCTGCGCCGAATCCGAGGAAGCTCTGGGCGGTGCGAATGGGAAGCATCTCGACGTCGGCATCGGTGTAGAGCGCGACGGCGAAGTTCTCGAAGTCCGCACTGTCCCTGGCACGGGCGGGCCAGTGGAGGGTGAACTCCGGCTGCAGGTGACGATCGGAGCCGTTCTCGACCTCGATGCGCAGGCGCGCGCTGTAGCCGTCCTCGGCGAGGAGATAGGTCTTGCGCACGACGACGCCGGCGCGCTCGAACGTGAACACCCGGGTGTGATCGTCGGGCTCCTCGAGTCGGTAGGGGGCACGGCTCAGGTCGCCGAGGCCCAGACCCTCGAGGGGCGTGGAGAGCGCGCGCTCCTCGGGCCGCAGCGTCGTCACCTCGACGAGTGGGCGGCCCTCCTGGGAGGGATCGTCGTACTTGCGCAAGTCCCAGCGGACGAGCGTCCCGCCGTGGCTCGAGAACTCGGCCTCGAAGAGCTCGGTGGCCAGCGTCGACCGCTGCTCCGCGACCTCGGGGAGAGAGGGCTCCGCGGCGGGCGGGGGCGTAGGAGCCGGTCGAGGTGCAGGCTCGCTCGCGGTGGTCGACGCCGCCGGCGCGGACGTCGGCTCACCGGCAGCGAGCGGCTCCTCGGAGGGAGCCGGCTCTTCGGCCGCGGCCGGGTTCTCCTCGAGATACCGTTGCCTTTTCCCCTCGGTATACATCGTCCAGCTGACGATCACCGCGAAGGACAAGGTCATGGCGAGGAGGAAGTTACGATCCATGACGCCTGTCCCCCGCGTGCGGCACCGGATCGAAGCCACCGGCGTGGAAGGGATGGCAGCGGGTGATCCTCCGCAACGCGAGCCAGCACCCGCGAGCGGGACCGTGCTCTTCGAGGGCCGCGATGGCGTACTCGGAGCAGCTCGGTGCGAATCGGCAGCTACCTCCGAGGTGCGGCGAGAGGACGACCTGGTAGACGCGCACGGTGAGCTGCAGGGCGTGCGTCACGAGGCGCGTCATCCGGTGAGCTCCGTCAGCTCGTCCGCGATCTCGGCGGCGCTCCGATCGGCAGCGCCGCGCCGCGCGATCACGACCAGGTCTTCCCCTTCGGGGAATCCATCGTGGCCCCGCCGGAACCACTCGCGCACCCGACGCTTCACGTGGTTGCGAGCGACGGCGTTGCCCACCTTGCGACTCACCGCGAGGCCCATGCGCGTCCGCGGCGCCTCGTAGCCCGACGCCCGGACCACCACGAAGTGGCGTCCCGCATGTCGCCGGCCCACGCGCTGCACGCGACGGAAATCCTTCGCGCTGCGCAGCCGGGAATCCCGGCGGAGGCGCTGGGAGCCCTCTCTGTGCCTGGAGAGGTCATCGGGCATCGCTGTCCACGGGGAGGAGGGACCGTGGCCGCGGGTCCTGCCTACTTCGACGGGACGCTGACGGCGAGCCGCTTCCGGCCCTTGGCCCGGCGTCGCTTGATCACCGCCCGGCCGCTCTTGGTCTTCATCCGAGCACGAAAGCCATGGGAACGGAGGCGGCGAATGCGGCTCGGCTGATAGGTTCGCTTCATGATCCAGGCTCTTGCTCGAGCTGATCCTGGGTAGGGCCCACAAGGGGCGGAGAGCGCGGGATCCTACCCCTCGCCTCCGAGGAGCGCAATGGAATCCGAAGGAGTCCCGAGGTGCCTGTTTCCGTCGGTCGGACCGCCGGACGGAGTGGTATGATTCCCCCGCCGGTCACCGGAGGGGGTGAGACGACATTCGCGCGGTTCGACCCGCGCGGGCCGACACAGCGAGAAGTGCGGAGTTTCGGAGTACTTCGGTCCGCTTTGTCGGTTTGTCGCACCCTCTCTCCTTCATCATCCTTCTTTCTAGAACGAAAGAAGAATCAGAGAAGAGGCGAGATGCAATGAAGCTCGTGATCGAGAAGGGCGATCTGCAGCGGGGTCTGGGTCGTCTGCAGGCGATCGTGGAGAAGCGCAACTCGATGCCCATCCTGGCGAACGTGCTCCTCACGGCGTCGGGCAAGGGAGCCGACGCGAGTCTCGAGCTCGCCGCGACCGATCTCGAGGTGGGCATCCGTGGTGCGCAGAAGGCCGACGTCTCGAAAGAAGGTGCACTCACCGTCTCTGCCCGCAAGCTTTACGACATCGTCCGCGAGCTCCCGGACGAGCCCGTCCAGCTCCAGTCGACGGACAACAGCTACCTCGAGATCCGTTGCGGTCGCTCGCGATTCTCCCTCGCGGGCGCGGATGCGGACGAGTATCCGAGCCTTCCCGAATTCTCGCCGGGACAGCTCGTACGTCTCCAGGCGGCGGTTCTGAGCCAAATGATCGAGCGGACGATGTATGCCGCTTCCGTCGACGAGACCCGGTACAACCTGAACGGCGTCTACTTCGAGGTGCTGCCCGAAGACGAGAAGATTCGCATGGTCGCGACCGACGGCCACCGTCTCGCGATGGTCGATCGTGTGATCGGGAGCGACGCGAGCGGCCTTGCGAGTGGCCTCATCATTCCGCGAAAGGGGCTCGCGGAGCTCAAACGGCTCGTGGACGAGGAAGATGCGGACGAGATCGAGATCGGCTTCGAAGGCAACAGCGGACTCGCCCGCAAGGGAGACGTGACCCTCGTGATGCGACTGATCGAGGGGGAGTTCCCGAACTACCGACAGGTCGTGCCCGAAGACATCCAGCGCCCGTTCACCCTCGCCGCGGAGCCGCTCACCCGCGCGTTGCGGCGTGTCGCACTGCTCTCGGCCGAGCGCAGCCGGGCGATCAAGCTCGATCTCGGCGAGGGGGCGCTGGTCATCTCATCGAGCAATCCGGATCTCGGCGAGGCTTCGGAAGAGCTCGACTTCGACTACTCGGGCGAACCGGTCTCGGTCGGCTTCAACGCCCGCTATCTGCTCGACGCCCTCGGAGCGCTGGGCGCGAAGGAGATCACGCTGGGCCTCCGCGACGGGAATACGGCCGCGGAGCTGCGCCCCACCGACGACACCGACAGCGTCGCGGTGGTGATGCCCATGAGGCTCTAGGAATCGGTCTCAACCCCCTGAAATCAAAGGGGTATTGAGCGGTTCTCGGGGTTTACGGGAGGCCGCTCGTCCGATACCTTCCGCGGGCGCTCCGGGTCCCCCATGGCACACGCCGTACCCCGGGGGGCGCAAGGTCCGGAAGCGCCGGCGCAAGGACGACTCGCGCCGCTAGCCACGGCGCCATCGTCGCGCAGTGAGGCAGGTAGACGGGTGAGCTACGACGCGAGTTCCATCGAGGTCCTGGAAGGCCTCGATCCGGTCCGCAAGCGCCCGGCCATGTACATCGGGACGACCGGGCCCGATGGGCTGCACCACCTCGTCTACGAGGTCGTCGACAACTCCATCGACGAGGCGCTGGCGGGCTTCTGCAAGGAGATCTGCGTCACCATCCACGACGACAACTCGGTCACCGTGGTGGACGACGGCCGCGGCATCCCCGTGGGCGAGCACCCGACGGAGAAGCGCCCCGCGGCGGAGGTGGTGCTCACGACCCTCCACGCCGGCGGCAAGTTCAACGAGTCGTCCTACAAGGTCTCCGGCGGCCTGCACGGCGTCGGCGTCTCGGTGGTGAACGCGCTCTCGGAGTGGCTCGAGCTCGAGATCAAGCGCGACGGCAAGGTCTGGACCCAGCGCTACGGACGTGGCGACCCGACCACGCCGTTCCAGGAGACGGGCACCAGCGACGCGACGGGCACGAAGGTGACCTTCCTCCCCGACGCGGAGATCTTCCACACGACGGAGTTCTCCTTCGACGTCCTCTCCCAACGCCTGCGCGAGCTCGCGTTCCTGAACGCCGGCGTGCGCATCGTCATCACCGACGACCGCAGCGGCAAGGAGCACGATTTCTGCTTCGAGGGCGGCATCGTCTCCTTCGTCGAGCACCTGAGCCGCACGCGTCAGCCGTTGCACGATCCGCCGATCTACCTGTCCGGCGAGCGGACGATCCAGGGCAAGGAGAAGGACACGCCAGTCTCGATCGAGATCGCGCTTCAGTACAACGACTCGTACAACGAGAACGTGTTCTCGTTTGCCAACAACATCAACACGGTGGAGGGCGGAACGCACCTGGTGGGCTTCCGCACCGCCCTCACCCGGGCGTTGAACCGCCACATCGCCGCCCAGCAGAAGAACGGCAAGGGGCCCAAGAAGGACGAGAGCATCTCCGGTGACGACGTGCGGGAGGGACTCACCGCGGTCATCTCCGTCAAGCTCCCCCAGCCGGAGTTCGAGGGGCAGACGAAGACCAAGCTCGGTACGAGCGAGGTGCGCGGCCTCGTCGAGGGCCTGCTCTACGAGAACCTGCTCGAGAAGCTCGAGGAGAACCCGAACGTCGCCAAGGCGATCACCTCGAAGGTGGTCGACGCGGCCCGCGCCCGGGCGGCGGCCCGCAAGGCCCGCGACCTGGCCCGCCGCAAGGGCGCGCTCTCGGATCACAGCCTGCCGGGAAAGCTGGCCGATTGTCAGGAGCGCGACCCGGCGAAGAGCGAGCTCTTCGTCGTGGAGGGCAACTCCGCCGGCGGCACCGCGAAGCAGGGCCGGAGCCGTGAGTTCCAGGCGATCCTCCCGCTGCGCGGCAAGATCCTGAACGTGGAGCGGGCGCGCCTCGACCGCATGCTCTCGAACGCCGAGGTCCAGGCGATGATCGCGGCGCTCGGCTGCGGCATCGGCGAGGAGTTCGACGCGAGCAAAGCCCGCTACCACAAGATCATCATCATGACCGACGCGGACGTGGACGGGAGCCACATCCGCACGCTGCTGCTGACCTTCTTCTTCCGCCAGATGCGCGACCTGATCGAGCGCGGCTACGTCTACATCGCGCAGCCTCCCCTCTTCAAGGTCAAGAAGGGTCGAAGCGAGCGCTACGTGAAGGACCAGGTGGCCCTTGACGCCTACCTCCTCGACCTGGCCTTCGAGAGCCTGCAGGTGGAGAGCGGCGCCGAGTGGCAGGCGCTCGGCACGGACGCGGCGCGCCGGATCCTCGAGCTGGCGGGCGAGTACGCCTCGCTGATCGACCACCTCGCCCTGCGACGCATCGACGAGCGCGTGATCGACGCGGTGGTGCAGGCGGGCGGGATCAGCGAGGACGATCTGCAGAACGAGGACTGGCTGCAGACGCGGCTCGGCGACTTCACCGCCAAGCTCGAAGCGCTTCACCCGGACTGCGCCGGCACGCTGTGGAACGCCGAGTCGGATCCGGAGCACGGCGGCGCGAAGCTCATCGCCGTCAGCCGGCGCTCGGGAGCGGCGCTGCGCACGGTCTTCGACAACGAGCTGGTGCGCTCCGCCGATCTGGTGCGCCTGATGACCCTGGCCGAGCGGATCCGCGAGCTGGGCGCCGAGCCCTACCGCCTGCGGACCGGTGAGGCGGACGAGGAGCCCGAGGAGTTCGCCAGCGCGCGAGCGCTGCGCGAGCGGGTGCTGAAGCACGCCGAGAAGGGCCTCTCCATCCAGCGCTACAAGGGCCTGGGCGAGATGAACCCGGACCAGCTCGCCGAGACCACGATGAATCCGGACAAGCGGACGCTGCTGCAGGTGAAGGTGGAGGACGCGGTCGAGGCCGATCTGGTCTTCACCACGCTGATGGGCGACGACGTGGAGCCACGCCGCGAGTTCATCGAAGAGAACGCACTCTCGGTGCAGAACCTTGATATCTGACGATCAGGTATCTGACGTGCAGAACCTGGACATCTAGGATGGCCGAAGAGATCGACGAGGGCCTCGAGGTCGAGGAGACCGAGGCCGAAGCAGCGGGTGGCGGCGGCGGCAACGGCGCCGCCGCCGGCGAGCCGCCCGCCGGCGGTGGCGAGGGCGGCGGAGACGACACGCTCCCGGTGAACATCGAGGACGAGGTCCGCAGCTCGTTCCTCGACTACTCGATGTCCGTCATCGTGAGCCGCGCGCTGCCGAGCGTGCAGGACGGCCTCAAGCCCGTCCACCGCCGCATCCTCTACGCGATGCACGACGAGGGGCTCCAGCCGAACCGGCCCTTCCAGAAGAGCGCCGGCGTCGTCGGCGAGGTGATCAAGCACTATCACCCCCACGGCGACAGCTCGATCTACGAGGCCATGGCGCGCATGGCCCAGGACTGGTCGCTGCGGTACCCGCTGGTGAACGGCCAGGGCAACTTCGGCTCCATCGACGGCGATCCGCCGGCCGCCTACCGGTACACCGAGGCGCGGCTCCAGCCCATCGCCACGGAGCTGCTGCGCGACATCGACCGCGAGACGGTGGACTTCGCGCCGAACTTCGACGGCAACCAGGTCGAGCCGACGGTGCTGCCCACCCAGTTCCCGAACCTTCTGGCCAACGGCTCCCAGGGCATCGCCGTGGGCATGGCCACCAACATCCCGCCCCACAACCTGGGCGAGCTGGTCGACGCGATCCAGCTGATGGCCCGCGATCCAGACTGCTCCGTCGACGAGCTGATCGAGAAGGTGCCGGGGCCGGACTTCCCGACCGGCGCGCTCATCTGCGGCACCGAGGGGATCCGCTCCGCCTACATGACCGGCCGCGGCCAGATCACCGTGCGGGGCCGGGCGGACTTCGAGGAGAGCAAGCGCGGCACGCGGATCGTCATCACCGAGATCCCGTACATGGTGAACAAGGCGTCGATGGTCGAGCGCATCGCCGACCTGGTCCGCGAGGGCAAGGTCGACGGCGTCTCCGACCTGCGCGACGAGAGCGACCGCAAGGGCATCCGCGTCGTGGTCGAGCTGCGCAAGGACGCCCCCGAGGAGGTGATCCTCAACCAGCTCTACAAGATGACACCGCTCCAGACGAGCTTCGGCGTGAACATGCTGGCGCTGGTGGGCGGTCGCCCGCAGCTCCTCAGCCTGAAGGAGTGCCTGCAGCACTTCCTCGACTTCCGCCGCGAGGTGGTGGCCCGGCGCGCCGCCTACGACCTGGCCCAGGCCGAGGCCCGCGCCCACATCCTGGAAGGCTTCGCCATCGCCCTCGACCATCTGGACGAGGTGATCGCGATCATCCGCGGCGCCGAGGACACGCCGGCCGCGCGCACCCAGCTGATGGCGCGCTTCGAGCTCTCGGAGCGCCAGGCCCAGGCCATCCTGGACATGCGCCTGCGCTCGCTCACCGCCATGGAGCGCCAGCGCGTGCTCGACGAGCTGGAGGAGCTGCGGGGGCTCATCGCCGAGCTGCAGGCGCTCCTGGCCAGCGACGAGAAGATCCTCGAGGTGATCCTGGAGGAGCTCGACGAGATCAGGGAAGGCTACGCCGACCCGCGCCGCACCGAGATCACCGGCGCCGTCGAAGGCCTCTCCACCGAGGACCTGATCGTCGAGGAGGACATGGTCGTCACCGTGTCCCACCAGGGCTACGTCAAGCGCAACCCGATCACCCAGTACCGGGCCCAGCGGCGCGGGGGCAAGGGCCTGAAGGGCATGCAGACGAAGGAAGAGGACTTCGTCTCGAGCCTCTTCGTCGCCTCGACCCACTCGACGATCCTGTTCTTCACGAACCGCGGGCGGGTGCACTGGAAGAAGGTCTGGGAGCTGCCGCAGATGGGCCGCGCCGCGCGCGGCAAGGCGCTCGTGAACCTGCTCAGCCTGAAGGACGGCGAGAAGGTGCAGGCGACGCTGCCCGTCCGCGACTTCGCCGAGGCGGCCGACGACTTCGTGCTGCTCTGCACCCGCAAGGGCGTCGTGAAGAAGACCCAGGTCGACGCCTACTCGAACCCGCGCCGCGGCGGCATCATCGCGATCAACCTCTCGGACGACGACGAGCTGATCGCCGCGCGCCGCACCAGCGGCAGCAACGAGGTGATCCTCGCTAGCAAGGTCGGCAAGGCCATCCGCTTCCCCGAGGACCAGATCCGCGCCATGGGTCGCACGGCCGCCGGCGTGCGCGGCATGAACCTGGCCGAGGGCGACGAGCTGGTCGGGATGGAGATCCTCTCCCCCGGCGCGACGGTTCTCACCGTGACCGAGAACGGCTACGGCAAGCGCACGCCGCTGGACGACTACCGGGTCCAGCGCCGCGGCGGCCAGGGTATCATCACCATCCGCACCAGCAGCCGGAACGGGCAGGTGGTCGGCATTGCGCAGGTGGTGGACGACGACGAGGTCATGCTCATCGCGGGCGGTGGCAAGGTGCTGCGCTGCAAGGTGAAGAGCATCTCGACCATGGGGCGCGCCACCCAGGGCGTGCGGATCATGGACCTGGGCGCCGGCGAGGTGCTGGTTTCGATGGCGCGGCTGGCGGACGACGATGCGGGGGCGGGGGACGCCTAGGTCGGTGGGCGCGGAGCCGACGCTCCGCTTCCTCGGCGCCGCAGGAAGGGCGACCGGGTCGAAGTCCGGGGCCGAGCGGGTGAAGGTGCACGGGCGCTACATCCCGGTCCGGGCGCGGGTGGAGCAGCTCGACGTGTTCTCCGCCCACGCGGACCAGGCCGAGCTCCTCGCCTGGCTGGGCGGCTGCGAGCGGGCGCCGAGGCAGGTCTTCGTGACCCACGGCGAGCGGCCGGCGGCGGACAGCCTGCGCCGGCGGATCGTGGAGGATCTCGGCATGCGGGCCCGGGCGCCGGAGCACGACGGGGTCCACGGGCTCTAGCCGGGTCCCAAGAACGCAAGTCGCAAGGAACGTCCCCACTCTTGCGTTCTCGGGCGAATGCCCCGCGGGGGGTGGGGTGGTTGCCGGAGGGTGGGGGCGGGCTACAAACCCGGGCCATGCCTCCCAGCGATCTGGATCTGTCCCGGTCGAAGGCGCTCTTCCGGCGGGCGCGACGGCTCATTCCCGGCGGTGTGAACAGTCCGGTGCGGGCCTTCGGGTCGGTGGGCGGGACGCCGCCGTTCATCGCCTCGGGGAAGGGCGCGTACGTCACCGACGTCGACGGCAACCGCTACGTCGACTACGTCGGGTCGTGGGGGCCGCTCATCCTGGGGCACGCGGATCCGGGCGTGGTCCGCGCGGTGAAGAAGGCCGCCTCTGCGGGGACGAGCTTCGGCGCGCCGACCGAGGGCGAGGTCGAGATCGCGGAGCTCGTGTGCAAGGCGGTGCCGAGCATGCAGCAGGTGCGCTTCGTGTCGTCGGGGACCGAGGCGACGATGAGCGCGATCCGGCTGGCCCGGGGCGCCACCGGCCGCAAGAAGATCCTGAAGTTCGCGGGCTGCTACCACGGCCACTCGGATTCGCTGCTCGTCGGTGCCGGCTCCGGCGTCGCCACCCTCGGCATCCCGGGCTCTCCGGGCGTTCCCGAGGAGTTCGTGAAGCTCACGATCCAGGTGCCCTTCAACGATCTCTCGTCGGTGGCGTCGGCCTTCAAGCACCACGGCGAGGACCTGGCGTGCGTGCTGGTCGAGCCGGTGGCCGGGAACATGGGCTGCGTGCCGCCGCTACCGGGCTTCCTCCAGGGCCTGCGGGACCTGTGCGATCGCCACGGGGTGCTGCTGGTCTTCGACGAGGTGATGACCGGCTTCCGGGTGGCCTGGGGCGGCGCCCAGTGCCTCCACAAGGTGAAGCCCGATCTCACGACCTTCGGCAAGGTGATCGGCGGTGGGCTGCCGGCGGCGGCCTACGGCGGTCGCAAGGAGCTGATGCAGGAGATCGCGCCGAGCGGCCCCGTGTATCAGGCGGGGACCCTCTCGGGGAATCCGCTGGCGGTAGCCGCCGGGCTCGAGACCCTGCGCCGGCTGGCCGAGCCCGGCGTCTACGACGCCCTGGGCGAGAAGACGCGGCTCCTCAGCGAGGGCCTGGCGGCCCGGGCCGAGGCGGCCGGGCTCGAGCTCACCACGGCGGCGGTCGGCGGCATGTTCGGCTTCTTCTTCCATCCGGGCCCGGTGCGGAACTTCGAGGACGCCAAGAAGGCCCACGAAGGCCGCTTCCAGGTCTTCTTCCAGAGCCTGCTCGAGCAGGGAATCTACCTGGCGCCCTCCCCCTTCGAGGCCGGCTTCGTCTCGCTCCGGCACGGCCGGAAGGAGCTGCGCGGGACCCTCCAAGCGGCCGAAATCGCGCTCGAAAGGGCCGCCAAGGTCCGTTGAGGCCCCCGGGGCCATCGGCTAGGATCCGCGCCGCTTCGCACCGGCCCGGCCCGGCTGGACTTCCGGGGCGAGGTGCAGATCGTGAACCAGGATCGGGACGACGGGTCGGACGAGGGCGGCCTTCCGGAGGGAGGCACCCGCGCCTACTCGGCGGCCATGGAGGCCGTGGTCGCCATCCCCATCGCCATGGGGCTTGGGTGGTGGGCGGACACGAAGCTCGGAACGAGCCCCTGGCTCCTGTTTCTCGGTCTCGGCTTCGGCTTCGCCGCCTTCGTCCGCCGCCTGGTGCGAATGAGGAAGCTGGTCGAGCAGCAAGCGCGCGCCGCGAGCGACGACGATGACCACCGCGACGACTGACTGGAACGAGACGATGCAGCAGGGCTCTGTGCTCGGCTGGAACCTCGCCATCTCGGCGGGGGCCACCGCTGCGTCCTGGGCGCTCGTCTCGCCGCGCTTCGCTCTCGCCCTCGCCCTGGGGGCCGCTCTCGAGGTCGTGAACTTCCGCTCCCTCTACGCCTCGTGCCGGGGGATCTTCCTCATGGGCGCCGAGGGCGTGGCCGGCGCCGGCCCCGCCGTGGGCGCTTTCGGCGTGCGCTTCATCCTGCTGGCCGCCGTGCTCTTCTTCGCCCTGCGCGCCGGCCTGCACCCGGTCGGGCTCGTGGTGGGCCTCTCCTTGATCATGCCCGCAGCGGTCGTCGCCGCCTGGCGGGCGCGCCCGCCGATCGATCCGGACGCGCCGGTGCTCTCCGACGACGATCCCTCCTGGGATGCCTGGAACCCCTGGCTGGCTCGCGAGGACGAGCCGGCCGATGATGACGAGGACCTCCTGTCGTGAACGTCTTCCACGGCCTCGAGCACGCGACCCACGTTCCGTGGGTGATCTGGTCCGCGCTCTTCGCGGGCGCGCTGCTCCTCGTGACCGGCACGGTCATCCGCTCCCGACTGGTCGCCGCCAACGGTGGCGTCGTGCCCGACGAGGGCTTCACGATCCGCAACGCCCTGGAGCTGCTGGTCGAGATGCTCTCGGGCCTCGCCGAAGACAACATGGGGCCGAACTGGAGGAAGTACTTCCCCTTCATCGGCACCCTCTTCCTGTTCATCCTGTTCTCGAACATGCTCGGGCTCATCCCCACCATCGACGGGGCCACGAGCAGCGCCGCCACCACCTGGGCGTGGGCGATCATCTCCTTCCTGATCCACCAGTACGTCGGGATCAAGGAGCACGGCTGGTCCTACGTGAACCACTTCCTCGGACCCAGCCTCTACGATCTCGAGGTCGGCGAGAAGACTTATCACCTGCGGCTGATGGCGCCGCTCTACGCGCCCATCGAGCTGCTCTCCCATCTCTCGCGAGTGTTCACCCTGGCGGTGCGTCTGCTCGCGAACATGTTCGCGGACCACACCGTCGTGGCGGTGTGGCTGGGCCTCGTGCCGGTCGCGGTGCCCGCCATCTTCATGGGCCTGGGCGTGCTGGTCGCGTTCCTGCAGGCCTACGTGTTCGCGATGCTCTCGATGATCTACATCGGCCTGGCCCTCGAAGAGGCCCACTAGCCTTCACCAAGGAGACCACCCATATGCGCAAGTTCGGCAACCTTCTCTTCTGGACGCTCGTCGTCTTCCTCGTGCCCGCCGCGGCGTTCGCCCAGGACGGCGGCGCCAGCGACGCCAGCTGGGGTTACGCCCTCGGCGCCGGCATCGCCATCGGCTTCGCCGGGCTGGGCTGTGGCATCGGCCAGGGCCTCACCGCCGGCAACACGACGGCCGGCATCGCCCGCAACCCGGGCGCGGCGGGCGCGATGTTCACCAACTTCATCCTCGGCATGGTGCTGATCGAGTCGATCGCGATCTACGGCCTCGTGATCGGCTTCCTGCTCCAGGGCAAGATCGGCTAGCTCTATCCTTTCTTGACTCTTCGCTCGCCTCCCCCGAGGCGAAGCCTCGCGGGGGCTCGCTGCGCGCGCCGGCAGCGCTTGCGGCGGGACGGGCTCGCGGCTTCGCCGCATCGCTCGCTTGCCGTGGACGGGGTTGAGTCGACCAGGGACGAAGACACGGCCCGGCGGCCATGGTGCCGCCGGGCCGTCTTGCGTGCGGGCCCGTTCAAGGCCTGGGGATCTCGAGGTCTCGGCAGATCCGTAGAACGAGCAGCTCCCGGACCTCGCGGTGGCGAGGCAGTGTCGAAACGCGGCCGGTCCGGCCATGCACGTAGACAGAATGCCTACTGCCCTCGCGAAGAAGGCGACAGCCGTGACGTCGGAGATGACGCTCCAGATCGCGCCGCTTCACCCGCCGGCGATCTTGAGCAGCTCCCGGATCACCTCCCCCTCGCCTGCTTCGCGCCGGGCGAGCTCGCGATTCGCCTGGAGGACCAACGCGACGGCTTCTTTGAGGTTGTCCCGCGCCTCATCCAGCGTCGCGCCCTGGGTGTTCGCGCCCGGCAGCTCCTCGACGAAGGCGACGTAGCCGTCGTCGACCCTCCGGAACACTGCGGTGAACGTCAGCTCCATGTCCATCTCCGCTTCTCCTCCAATCTAGCCCGCTGACCCCCACCACCGCCTACCCGGCAAGCAAGCCGAAGGGAGCGGAGAGTCACGAAGAGGCTGAATGAAGCCTCCGGGCGGGAGCAAGCGACGCGGGTCTCACCCCGTGTTGAATCCCCACGCCGCAGCCGAGCTCACGCCCGGAGGCTTCGGCCCGCGTGATCCCCGGTCCCGTCGAGGGATGCTTGCGGGCGGGCGCCTCTCGGCGCCGTGGCGTTTCGCAATCGCAACCCGCGTGCCACTCTCTGCCGATGCCCGGAAGGAACGAAAGCTCAAGGGCTGCGGGCGCTTGCGCCGCGCCGGCTCCGCCCGGGCCGGCTACGGGTGAACGACGGCGGGCGGTGGGCCCGTGAACGACGGTGCACGCGGCGTGTTCATCGTGTTCGAGGGGGTCGACGGGAGCGGCAAGTCGACCCAGGTCGTGCGGCTGGCAGCGCGGCTGGAGCAGGCGGGACACGCCGTGGTGTCGACCCGCGAGCCCCACGATTGCCCGGCCGGGCGACGCATCCGGGCGATGGCGCGGAGCGGCGAGCGGGTGAGCGCCGAGCAGGAGCTGGCGTGGTTCCAGGAGCAGCGCCGCGAGCACGTGCGCGACGTCATCGCCCCGGCACTGGCCGAACGCCGCACGGTGGTGTGCGATCGCTACTACCTCTCCTCCGTCGCCTATCAAGGCGCTCGCGGTCTCGATCCGGCGCGTATCCTCCGCGAGAGCGAGGCGGAGTTCCCCCACCCGGATCTGGTGCTGCTTCTGAACCTGGGGCCCGAGGAGGGCCTCGGACGGGTAGAGGGGCGGGGCGGCCCCGCCGAGCCGGTCTTCGAGGATCGCGAGCGCCTGCGGGCGGTGGACGCAATCTATCGCACCCTCGATCTCGCCTACCTGACGCCGGTGGACGCGAGTGGGTCCGAGGACGCGGTAGCGGACGAGGTGTGCACTCTCGTTCGCGAGCGCCTCGACCTGATGGTGTAAACTCCCTCGCCATGCCCGAGCACTCGCTGGCCGAGGCCGACCCGGCGCATCGCTACCTGGCGGTCCGCAACGCGTCGTCGGGCCTCGTGGCGCCCCTCTCCCCGGAAGACTGCACGCCCCAATCGATGCCCGACGCGAGCCCCGCGAAGTGGCACCTGGCCCACACGAGCTGGTTCTTCGAGACCTTCGTGCTCGAGCCCCACGGCGGCGACTACGTGGCCTTCGATCCCGCCTTCCGCGTGCTCTTCAACTCCTACTACCACTCGGTGGGCGATCAGTACTTCCGCCCCCAGCGCGGGCTCGTGACGCGGCCCGGCCTGGACGAGATCCGGGCGTATCGCGCGCACGTCGACGCGGCGATGCTACGGGTGTTGGAGGCGGGCTCTCTCGGCGACGAGGAGCTCGGTGTCGTGGAGGTGGGTCTCCACCACGAGCAGCAGCACCAGGAGCTGATCGTCACCGACCTGAAGCACCTCCTGGCGCACAACCCGGCCCATCCACCCTACCGGCGCGATCTCGAGGAATCGACGCCGACCGCGGTGGAATCGCTCGGCTGGCACCGGGTGCCCGAGGGCACCCACGAGGTCGGTCACGGCGGCCGGGACTTCGCCTTCGACAACGAGGGGCCGCGGCACCCGGTGATGCTGCAGGAGGCCCGCATCGCCTCGCGGCTGGTGACCAACGGCGAGTACCTGGAGTTCATGGAGGACGGCGGCTACCAGCGCCCCGAGCTCTGGCTCTCGGACGGCTGGGCGACGGTCCAGGAGCGGGCGTGGCAGGCGCCGCTCTACTGGCTCGAAGGCGAAGGCGAGGCTCGGGTGCAGACCCTCGGCGGCGCACGCGCCCTCCGCCGGGACGAGCCCGTCACCCACGTGAGTGCGTACGAGGCCGACGCCTACGCGCGCTGGGCCGGCGCGCGTCTTCCCACCGAGTTCGAATGGGAGGTGTTGGCGGAGGCCCAGCCGCTGAAGGGGAACTTCGTCGAGAACGATCGCTTCCATCCCGCGCCGGCCCCGTCCGGCGAGCCTGCCGACGGGCCGAGGCAGCTGTTCGGCGACACCTGGGAGTGGACCCAGAGTGCCTACGCGCCCTACCCGGGCTACCGCCCTCCCGAAGGCGCCCTCGGCGAGTACAACGGCAAGTTCATGGTGAACCAGCTCGTGCTGCGTGGTGGCTCCTGCGCGTCGCCCAACAGCCACCTGCGGCCGAGCTACCGGAACTTCTTCTACCCCGACGCTCGTTGGCAGTTCTCCGGCATTCGCCTCGCCCGCGACGTCGACTGAGAGGAGGCCCTCCGTGTCGTGGTTCCATCGCTTCGCGCTGCTCGTGCTCGCTCTCTTCGCCAGCGGCTGCGCCAGCACCTACTACCACACGTACCAGGAAGCCAACCCGGGCTGGTTCCCCACCGTGCCGTCTCCTGGCGCGTCGCTCCACGAGGTGCTGGCGTTCCTCTACGCACCGCCCCAGGCCGACTACAGCCGGTTGATCTCGAAGCTGGACGTGATCCGGCTCGGCGAAGGTGGCGAGCAGAAGCTCGACGAGCCCCAGATCCAGGCGGCGCTCGCCGGGAGCACGGGCGATCTGGTGGTGATCGCCAACCAGGCCTGCCGCTCGGAGGTGGACCTGAAGCGCTACGCCGGAGAGAAGGTCGGTTGGTTCCTGCTCCGCGACGGCAAGCTCCTGTCCTACGACACCTTCGAGTTCGGGCATCGCTGTGTGGTGGCGAACGACTTCCGGCCGGCGGACGCCTCCGCTGCCGCCACCGAGGCGAGGATCGCGGCCTACGCGGAGCGACACTTCCCGACGTCGATGGCCCACGTCGGAGAGTTCTACCGCAAGGGCCTCGCCTATCTCCGAGTGGAGCGCATCGCGGATGCCGAGCGGATGCTGGCCGCCGGCGACGGCGCACACGACGTCGGGTCGCGGGGCGAGAGGCGGATCCACTTCGAGGGCCCGTCCCGCTCGAGCCAGGTGACCGACGCGGCCGGCGTGGAGCGCTTCCGCATGCAGCTCGTGAAGGCGCTCGAGCGCCGGCGGAACGAAGCCGGGCACTAGCGAGAGCTACTCGAAGGGCTCCGGCGGCTCGGGCTCGGGGGCCGGGGGGAGCGGCTCCGCCGCGGCATGGAGGCGGCGCATCACGAGCACGCCGAAGCCCACCAGCAGGCCGCTCGCCGCGACCAGCAGCGGATGGGTGTGGCCGTCGTGGGTGTTGAAGCCCTGGATGGGGAAGTCTTCGGCGAAGGTCAGGGCGAGCAGGCCCGTACCGTTCAGGAGGCCCTGGAGCAGGATGCCCGGCAGGAGGGAGCCGGTGGCCAGGCGCAGGCCGCCGAGGACGCCGCCCTCGAAGAGGGCCTGGAGGACGACGACGACGAAGGCGTACTCGTTCGCCGCGCTGGTGAGCGCACGTACCAAGGTGAAGAGCAGGGTGGTCAGGAGCAAGCCGCGCGCCACACCGAGCTGGGCCACGGTGCCCTGCAGCAAGACGCCGCGGAAGAAGAACTCCTCGATCACCGGGCGCAGCAGAACGGCGAAGAGCGCGATCTCCAGGGTGAGGAGGCCGCGGGGCGAGAGCGCGCCAGCGGCCTCGGACGTCTCGCCCGGCTGCGGCGGCTCGGGCCGCTCCAGGACGAGGGCGACCAGGTTCTCGAGCTCCGAGAGCCAGAGCACGAGCGGCACCAGGGCAAGCACCAGCAGCACCTGCTGCGGGGGGAAGCCGCACAGCCCGATGCGGCGCTCGGCGGGGGCGGGCACGCGGCGCGCCGCGAAGGTGCCGATGCCTCCGAAGCCCAGGACCATGCCGGCCGCGAGCCCGGCGACCACGTTCCCGGCGACCGCCAGGGGCGCAACGACGAACAGCATCACGAGCAGCGCCGCCAGGGTCAGCATCGAGGCCGTGCCGGCGCTGGGGAAGGCGTGGGGATCCGCGGGCTCGCTCACGAGAGAACCCTGCGGAGGGCGCGGCCGGTGTGGCTCGCGGCGACGGCCGCCACCTCCGCCGGTGTTCCACAGGCGACGATGCGGCCGCCGTCCGCGCCGCCCTCGGGGCCGAGATCGACCACGTGGTCGGCGGTCTTGACGACGTCGAGGTGGTGCTCGATGACGACCACGGTGTTGCCGCGCTCCACCAGCTCGTGCAGGACCGCCAGGAGCCGCTCGACGTCGGCGAAGTGCAGACCGGTGGTGGGCTCGTCGAACAGGTAGAGCGTGCGGCCGGTGCTGCGCTTCGCGAGTTCCCGGGAGAGCTTGATGCGCTGGGCCTCGCCGCCGGAGAGGGTGGTGGCGGGCTGGCCCAGGTGGACGTAGCCGAGCCCGACCTCCGCCATGGCGCGCAGCGGCCGCAGCACCGACGGCACGTTCTCCATGAAGCCCAGCGCCTCCTCGACGCTCATCTCCAGCACGTCGGCGATGCTCTTGCCCTTGTAGGTGATCTCGAGGGTCTCCCGGTTGTAGCGGCGGCCGCGGCACACCTCGCACAGGACGTAGAGATCGGGCAGGAAGTGCATCTCGACGCGGATCAGCCCGTCGCCGTGACACGATTCGCAGCGTCCGCCCTTCACGTTGAAGGAGAAGCGGCCCGGGCCGTAGCCGCGCATGCGTGCCTCGGGCACCTGGCTCATGAGCTTGCGGATGCCGCCGAAGGCGCCGGTGTAGGTGACCGGATTGCTGCGCGGGGAGCGGCCGATCGGGCTCTGGTCGATCCGGATCACCTTGTCGAGGGCGTCCTGCCCTTCGATGCGCGCGTGGGCGCCGGGCATGGCCTCGGCGCGGTGCAGGCTGCGGGCCAGGGCCGGGTGCAGCGTGTCGCTCACGAGCGTGGACTTGCCGGAGCCCGAGACGCCGGTCACCACCGTGAAGCGCCCCAGCGGGAGCTCCAGGTCGACGTCCTTCAGGTTGTGGGCGCGGCAGCCGAGCACGCGCAGGCGCGGCGCGGCGGCGACCGGGCGCGGCTCGCGGCTCGGGATGCGTCGCCGGCCGGAGAGGTAGGCGCCGGTGAGCGAGGCCTCGCTGGCTTCGATCGCGTCCGGCGGCCCCTCGGCGACGACCTCGCCACCGTGGACGCCGGCGCCGGGCCCCACGTCGATCACCCAGTCCGCCAGCCGGATCGTCGCCTCGTCGTGCTCGACGACCAGCACCGTGTTCCCCGCGTCGCGCAGCTTCAAGAGGCTCTGGAGCAGGCGCTCGTTGTCGCGGGGGTGCAGCCCGATCGACGGCTCGTCCAGGATGTACAGCACGCCCAGCAACTGCGAGCCCACCTGGGTGGCCAGGCGGATGCGCTGGCTCTCGCCCCCCGACAGGGTCGTGCTGGCCCGGTCGAGGGTGAGGTAGGAGACGCCGACGTCCATCAGGAAGGTGAGGCGCTCGCGGATCTCCTGGAGGATGCGGTCGGCGATGACGCGTTGGCTTGCGTCGAGCTCGAGCTTCTCGAGGAAGTCCGCCACCAGGGCGATCGAACGGGCCTGGAGCTCGTGGATGGCCAGGCCGCCGATGCGGACGTGGCGCGCCTCGCGGCCGACGCGCGCGCCCGCGCACTCCGGACACGATCCCGGGCGGGTGTACTTGGAGAGATCGTCGTGCTTCGCGTCACCGTCACGGCGGCGGCGCTCGAGCTCTCCCACCACCCCGTCGAAGCGGCGTCGGATCGTCTGGCCGCGCTTGAAGCGGAACGGGACCTCCGCCTTGCCGGTGCCGTGCAGCACCGCCTTGCGGGCGCGGGCCGGCAGCTCGTCCCAGGGCGTCTCGAGATCGATCTCGAGATGGGCGGCGACGCCCTCCAGCAGGCGCTTGTAGTAGCGCGCCATGCGCCGGCCGCCCCAGGGTGCGATGGCGCCGCCCGCCAGGCTTTTCGAGCCGTTGGGGACGAGCCGCTCCGGGTCGAGCTCGTCCCGTGTGCCGAGCCCGCCGCACCGCGGGCAGGCGCCGGCAGGGCTGTTGAAGGAGAAGAGCCGGGGCGCCAGCTCCGGGTACGAGACGCCGCAGTCGACGCAGGCGTTCGCCTGGCTCAGCAGCTCGCTCGCTCCGCCGCTCTCGATCTTGACCAGGCCGTCGGCCATGCGCAGGGCCGTCTCGAGGGAGTCGGCGATGCGCGCGCGGGCCGCCTCCTTCACCGCCACGCGGTCGATCACCAGATCGATGTCGTGGGCCTGCTGGCGCGCCAGGGAGATCGGCTCGGAGAGGTCGCGCATCTCGCCGTCGATGCGCGCACGCACGAAGCCCTGCTCGGCGAAGCGGGCGAGCTCCTTCTTGTAGGCGCCCTTGCGCCCGCGAATCACCGGCGCGAGCAGCTCCGCCCTCGAGCCTTCGCCAAGGCCGAGGACCCGGTCGGTCATCTGCTGGATCGTCTGGTGGGAGATGGGCTCGCCGCAGCTCCAGCAGTGGGGCTGGCCGACGCGGGCGTAGAGCAGCCGCAGGTGATCCGTCAGCTCGGTGATGGTGCCGACGGTCGAGCGCGGGCTCCGGGTGATGCCCCGCTGCTCGATGGAGATGGCCGGTGAGAGCCCGTCGATGGCGTCGACGTCGGGCTTGGCCATCTGGTCGAGGAACTGGCGGGCGTAGGCGGACAGGCTCTCGACGTAGCGCCGCTGGCCCTCGGCGTAGAGCGTGTCGAAGGCCAGGGACGACTTGCCGGAGCCCGAGAGCCCCGTGACGACGACCAGGCGCTCGCGGGGGATGTCGACGTCGACGTCCCGGAGGTTGTGCTCCCGCGCGCCGCGGACGGCGATGCAGGGGCCACCCAGGCCCGTCAAAACGTGTCGTCGTCCGTGTCGAGCCTCAGCTCCGCCGCGTTCTCCGCGAACATGCCCTTGCGCTCGATGTAGGTCTGGTCGCGCATCTTGTCGACGAACTTCCGGTACTCCTCGGCCATCCGCTGCTCGAAGAGCTGGGCGTGGAGCGGCTCGCGCGCCTGCTCCCAGGTGATCTGCTGGTAGGGGCGCCGCTCCACCACCTCGATCAGGTTGCAGCCGAAGGGGGCCTCGACCACCTGGCTCACGTCTCCGGGCTCGAGATCGGCGACGGCGCGGAGCATCCACCCGGCCACCTCGTTCTCGTGCAGCCAGCCGATCGTGCCGCCGACCTCCGGGTTCACCTCGGACAGCTGGCTGGCGACGTCGCGGAAGGTCTCACCGCTGGCGATGCGGGCGCGGGCGGCGCCCACGCGCATGCAGGCGGTGGTGCGTCCGCTCTTCTCGTCTTCCGGGAAGGTGACGAGGATCTGGCGCAGGTAGAACTCCTCGCCGCCGCTCGGCTGGTTCGAGAACTCCCGGTCGAAGATCTCGCGGACTTCCTTGTCTCCGAGCCTCACCTTCGAGGCGACCATGCCGCTCATCACCTTCTGGTGCTCGATCTCACCGCGGATCTTCTCGCGGTAGGTCTCGAAGGGCATGCCCTGGGCGTCGACGGTGGCGCGCAGCTCCTCCAGGGTGAGCTGATTCTCGTGGGCGATGTCGGCGACCGCCTGGTCCACCTCGGCGTCGCTGGCGTCGAGCTCGGCGCGCTTCACCATCTGACGGATCAGGGCGCGCTCGATCATGCGCTCGAGGATCTCCAGGTGGAGCACCGCGACGTCCTTCTCGCCGCCGCCTTCCTCGCGGATGCGCGCCTCGGCGGGCGCGGCCGCCTGGAGCACCTCGGAGACGAGCACGATCTCGCTGCCCACCTGGGCGGCGATGCCGTCGATCACCTCGGCGGCCCGGAGCGGCTGGGTCGGGACGAGGGTGGCGAGCAGAAGGGCGGCAAGCAGTCGCATGACGGGGCCTCGTGGCGGGAGGCGGCCGAAGGTAACGCCTGGGGCGGCGCGGAACGAGGCTCCGGGGCCGATTGGTCCCCTGGAGGGAGGATGGATTGGATCTGTCGGGACCGATTGGACCCTTCTATCCTCGGGTCGTGCAGGAGCTGCCCTTCGCCGCGGATCGGGAGGCCGTCGCGCCGGTCTACCTCCAGCTGGCCGACCACCTGGGCCAGCTGATCGAGACCGGCCGCCTGCGCTCGGGGGAGCGGCTGCCCGCCAGCCGGGAGCTGGCGGTCTCGCTCGGGCTCTCGCGGAACACGGTGAACCAGGCGTACCAGACGCTGATCGACCGGGATCTCCTGTGGGCGCGGGTCGGCCAGGGGACCTTCGTGCGCGAGGCCCCCGCCGCGTCCGCCGTCGCGGTGCCGGCGGCGGGGCGGCGCTTCGTCTGGGAGAGCCTGCTCTCGGGTCCGGCGCGTGCGCTGCCGTCGCGGCTGCCCCGCGAGCCCGGTGCGACGCCCTACGACTTTCGTGCCGGCCGGGTCGCACCGGAGCTGCTTCCGCTGGCGGAGCTGCGCCGGCTGTTCGGCAGCGTGATCGAGCGGGACGGGACGGCGCTGGCGAACCACCTGGAGCCGCGCGGCTGGCCGCCGCTGCGCGAGGCGATCGCCGCCTCGCTGGTGGCCCGGGGCGTGCGCTGCACCGCGGACGAGGTGGTGGTGGTGGCCGGCGCCCAGCAGGCCCTCGACGCGGTGGCGCGGCTGCTGGTGGACCCGGGGGACGCGGTGGCGCTCGAGAACCCCGGATACTTCGGCGCGGATTTCGCCTTCCGCGCGGCCCGCGCCCACCGGATCCCGATCGGCGTGGACGGGGATGGGCTCGACACCGACGCTCTGGCGCGGGTGCTCGGGCGGGTGCGGCTGAAGCTGATCTACGCGACGCCCGCCGTGCAGCAGCCCACCGGTGTGGCGCTGTCGGAGCCGCGCCGGGCCGCGCTGCTGGCGCTCTCCGAGTCGGCGCAGGTCCCCATCGTCGAGGACGACTACGACGGCGAGCTGCGTCTCGACGATCCGGTGCGCCCGGCACTCAAGACCGCGGACGCCGCGGGTCAGGTGATCTACGTGGGCACCTTCTCGAAGGCGCTCTTCCCGGCGCTGCGGCTGGGCTACGTGGTGGCGCCGGTGCCGCTGCTGGACCGGCTCGCGGCCACCAAGCTCGCCAGCGCCATGGCGACGCCGGCCCTCGAGCAGGCGGTGCTCGCCGAGTGGATCACGAGCGAGGGCTTTGCCCGGCACGTGCGCCGGGTGCGGCGGGAGATCCGGATGCGGGTGGAGGCGGGGATGGAGGCCATCGCCGCCTGCCTTCCCGAGGGCACCGAGGTGCAGCGTCCGGCCGGCGGCGGCGGGCTGTGGGTGACGCTGCCGTCGGGGCTCGACGCCCGCGCCCTGGCCCACGCCGCGCGGGAAGCGGGGGTGTGGGTGTACTTCGGCTCGGGCTTCGCGACCGGCGACGACGCGGGCCACGGCCTGCAGCGCAACCTGCTCGTCGCCGTGGGTGCCGTGGCCGAAGGTGACGTCCGCGAGGGGATCGCGCGTCTCGGGGCCTGCGCAACGGCCCTGCAGCCAGGACGGAGGACGACGTGAGCACACGACTCGACGGGTGGGGCTGGCTGCTGCTGGTTTTCGGCGTCGCGAGCCTGGCCAACGGGCTGTGGGGGATGTTCGCCGCGCCCCACTGGTACGCGAACGTCGCCGCGGACACCGGGCCCTTCAACCAGCACTTCGTGCGCGACATCGGCGAGGCTTACGGGACCGTGGGCGGCGCGCTGATCTGGGCCGCCTTCGCGCCGGCGTGGCGCGGGCCGCTCTGCGGCGTAGCGGCGATGTTCCTGGGGCTCCACGCCGTGGGCCACGTCTACGAGATCGCCATGGGCGAGCTCGACGCCCACCACTGGATCGAGGACCTGCCCGGCGTCTTCCTGCCCGGCGCCCTGTTCGTCTGGCTGACCTTCCGTTTCCTGCGCGCGCCCGAGGAGAGCTGAATGAGGCTCGAGCCCATCGACCGACCTTCCTCCCTGCTGGGCGGCGTGATGTCCTTCGGCATGCGCCGGATGTTCGGGCGCGTGATCACGCCGGCGCGGGTGCTCTACAACCGGGTGCCGCGGCTGTGGAACGTCGCCTGGGCCTTCCTGCGCCTCGAGACGGGCGGGATGGCGATGCCGAAGGAGGTGGCCCTGCTGCTCCAGACGCGCATCGCGATGCTGAACGGCTGCGGCTTCTGCGCCGACATCGCCCGCGCCTACGCGATCCGCCAGTCCCTGGGCATCGAGCGCTTCGACGCCCTGGCGAGCTGGCGCGACAGCCCGGTCTTCGACGACCGCGAGCGCGCCGCCCTCGCCTACGCCGAGGCCCTCTCCGAGCGCCGCGTCGACGACGCCCTCTTCGAGGAGCTGCGCAAGCACTGGAACGACCGGGAGATCGTCGAGATCACCACCGCCTGCGCCCTCGAGAACTACTACAACCTCATCAACCTCGCCCTCGACATCGAAGACGACGGCCTCGAACGCCTCGTGAAGAAACGGGGCCGGAGTTAAGAATTCAGTTACTCCCCCAAGGGGGAGTAACTGAATTCTTAACTCCGGCCCCGTTTCTTAACTGCTAGCTTGGCGGGGACGATGGTGGAGATCGTGCTGTATGGGCCGGTGACGGCGCCGTTTACGCGGAAGGTGCAAGCGGCGCTGGCGGTGAAGAAGCTGCCCTACGAGTTCGTGGAGCCGCAGAGCCCGGAGGACTACCGGCGCTGGAACCCGGAGACGGGGCTGCTGCCGCTGATCGACGTGAATGGCGAGCGGGTGCACGACTCGTCACGAATCCTCGACTTCCTGGACGCGCGGTTCCCCGAGCCCGCGCTCGTGGCGGCGGATCCGAAGGTGGCCCAGAGCCAGCGACGCCTGGAGCAGTGGGCCGAGGCCGCCTTCACGTTCTACTGGATCCACTACCTGCGTCGCCTGGTGGACGCGGACGAGGAAGGCGGCCCGGCGCGCACCGGCATGCGCGACGAGTTCGCCCAGCGCCTCGACGACCTGGTGAACTTCCTCGGCGGCCGCCCCTATTTCTACGCCGACGAGCCGAGCCGCGCCGACCTGGCCGTGTGGTCCTTCCTGGCGGGGGTGCGCGAGGCGGTCGGGCCGGAGGTCGCGGCGGTGCTCGAGGCGCGCCCGGCGCTGCTCGAGTACATGGCTCGCGTCGACGCCCTGCTTGACCGATGATCTCTCCCGGGAGGACGTCATGAAGGTCGAGATCAGCTACTGCGGGGTTTGAAACTACCTGCCCCGGGCCACCAGTCTGGTGGCCGCACTGAAGGACGAGCTGGGCCTGGAGGCGGAGCTCCACGAGGGCGGCGGCGGCGTGTACGACGTGGTCGCGGACGGCGCTCGGATCTTCTCCAAGCACGAGGAGGGGCGCTTCCCGGAGGATCGCGAGATCGTGGACGCCCTGAAGGAGCGCCTCGGATAGCCCGCTCCTACGAGAGGATCTACCGGGTCGTGCGGCGCATTCCGAAGGGGCGCGTCGCCACCTATGGGCAGGTGGCCGAGCTGGCGGGCCTGCCCCGGCAGGCGCGCCAGGTGGGCTACGCCCTCCACGCCCTGCCCGACGGCTCCCGCGTCCCGTGGCAGCGGGTCGTCAACGCGCGGGGCGAGGTGAGCGAGCGCGCCGTCCCGGGCATCGAGCCCGTCCAGCGCGCCATCCTCGAGGCTGAAGGCGTGGTCTTCGACGGGCGGGGGCGCGTCGACCTCTCCCGCTACCGCTGGCGTCAGAGGACGTAGATGCCCGCACGCTCCGCGATGTACTTCGCGAGGGCCTCTTCCTCTTTGGGGTCCACCTCGGTGAAGCGGACGCCCATCCCGACGGGCCGGTTGGACTTGCGCAGATTGCCCGGCACGTTCGTCGACATGACCTCGGCCTGCACGGCCACGGACCCGTCCGGCATCAGGAACTCGACCTCGAGGGAGGCGCCGTTGCCGCTCGGACGCGGTGTCTCGAGAAAGGCGCCGCGCAGGGACAGGTTGTGGACGCCCGCCGGCTTGCGCCCGGCCCCGGAGTGGACGAGGGCCGCCAGCTGGGTGGGCACGCGAAGCATGTCGCGCACGTCGCCGCGGGTCTCGTCGAAGGCGGCCTGGTTCAGGACGAAGCGCAGCTCGCTGTCGTGATAGGGATCGAAGAGGCCGAAGCTGGCGCCGGCCGCGCGGGCGTCCGCGATCGTGTCGGCGTCCGGCCGCATCCCGAGCAGGACGATCTTCAGGGTCGCCGGCGAGCGGACCTCCCGCAGGCTCGCGACGAGGCCCGGGGCATCGCGGGCGTCGCTGCTGACCAGCGCCACCCGGATGAGCTCCTCGCGCGTCAGCAGCTGTCCCGCATGCACGCTGTCCCGGGCCGGTGAGGCGCGGAAGCCGACCGCCCACAGCCGATCGCACAGCGCCACCTTCGCTTCCTCGTGGCCGCAGCCGATCACCAGTGCGTGCGCGCGCTTCGCCATGTGGAGCGCTCATCGGCGCCCCCGCCGCCTGGGTTGAACCCTTCAGGCCTCCAGGAGCGCTCGCAATCGGACCAGGGGCCCGTCACCGGGCTCCCCCTGGGTGAGGTCGATTTCCCCCGTCAGGGCCCAGTCGCCCTCCCCGTCCGGGTCCAGGAGGGTCTGGTGGAAGGTCCAGCGGCGCGGCCCGGTGTCCCGCAGCACGGTGTGGTGGGCGCGGCGGGCCTCGGCGTCGAAGCGCACGGCCCGGTGGGCCGCGAGGAACGGGGCCAGGAGCTCGGCCAGACGCTCCGGGCTCCAGGGCTCGTCCGGCTCCGGGGCCACGCAGCGGGCCGCCTCCTCCAGGTCCCCGCCGGCCAGCGCACGCAGCAGGGCGTGCAGCTCCGCCCGCACCCGGGCCCGGAACGCCTTGGGAGTGAGGGTCGGGGCGCGGGGTGCCTCGGGGGCCGGGGCCTCCGGGCGCGCCGGCTCCCCCGGCCGCACCATTTGCTCCCACTCCCGGAGCAGGCTCGAGTCCACCTGCCGGATCAGGGTGCGCAGGTAGGCGAGGGCGTCGTGGAGCTCCTCGGTCTTGGCCGCGTCGGGGACCGTCTGGTTCAGGGTCGAGAGCACCTGGCCCAGGTGCCGGAGCAGCAGCCCTTCGACCCGCTGCAGCCCGTAACGCTTCACGGTGTCGTCGAAGGCGGCGTAGTGCAGGATCATCTCGCGGGCGACGGACTTCGGCTTGATCGCCTCGTGACTCGCCCACGGATGGTGGTCGGCGAAGACCCGGAACGTCTCCTCCAGGAAGTCCGCCAGCGGGCGCGGGTGGGTGACGCGCTCGAGCTTGGCCTGGCGCTCCTCGTAGGGAACGCGCTGGGCCTTGAGCTTCGCGTACAGCTCGTCCCGCGCCTTGCGGGCCTGGGCGCGCAGGATCGGCACCGGGTCCTCGAGCACCGCCTCCACCACCGACACCACGTCGAGGGCGTAGTCCGGCTGCTCCCGGTCGAGGGCGTCGAGGGCCTCGACCAGGTAGAGGGAGAGGGTCTGGTGGAGCGAGAAGTCGCGCTGCAGCTCCTCGTCGACGATCACCCGGTGGTCCTGCACGCGCAGGATCTCTGCGCGGCGCAGCGAGCGGAAGAGGGCGGCGGCCTCGCGGAGCAGGCGGTGCCTGCGCCGCGGCGTCTCGTGGCAGCGGGCCACGAGCTCGGCGAGGGCGCCGTAGCCGCCGCGGCGGCCCGTCTGCCCCGGCGCGCGTTGCAGCAGGCTGACGAGCATGCCGTGGGTGACGCGGAAGCGGCTCTGGAGGGTCTCCGGCGGGCGCTCCACGAGCTGACGGAAGGTCTCCGCGTTCCAGGGCACGAAGCCGCGGGGCGCGGGCTTCTTGCGGGCGGGCTTGCGCGATCGCCCCTTGCCCTTGGCGGCGGCCTGCTTGTTCTCGATGACGTGCTCGGGGGCCTGGCACTCCACCCAGCCCTCGTCGTCGAAGCCCTTGCGTCCCGCGCGCCCGGCGATCTGCTTGAAATCGCGCACCGAGAGGATGCGCACCTTCTCGCCGTCGAACTTGGCGAGCTTGGTGAACAGCACCGTGCGGATCGGGATGTTCACGCCCACGCCGAGGGTGTCGGTTCCGGAAATCACCTTCAGGAGGCCCTGCTGGGCAAGCTGCTCCATGAGCAGGCGATACTTCGGCAGCAGTCCGGCGTGGTGCACGCCGATGCCGTGGCCGACGATGCGCTTCACGTCGCGGCCGTAGGGTGTGTCGAAGCGGAAGTCCTGCACCGCCTCGGCGATGGCGCGGCGCTCCTCCCGCCCGCTCACCTTCGCGCTCGTCAGCGCGCCGGCGACCTCTGCCGCTTCGCGTTGGGTGAAGCTCACGACGTAGATCGGCGCCCGGTCCGCCTCGAGCAGCTTCTCCACCGTCTCCTGGAGCGGCGTCTCCCGGTACTCGAAGGAGAGGGGGACGGGGCGCTCTTCCGAGTAGACCTCCGCCACCTCGCGCCGGGTGTAGGCCGTGAGGCGCTCCGCGATCGACGCCACGTTGCCGAGGGTGGCGGACATCAGCAGGAAGGTCGTGCGCGGCAGCGTCAGCAGCGGGATCTGCCAGGCCTGGCCGCGATCGCGATCGGCGTAGTAGTGGAACTCGTCCATCACCACGTAGGGCGCGTCGGTGGCCTCGCCCTGGCGCAGCGCCATGTTGGCCAGCACCTCCTGGGTGCAACAGAGGATCGGCGCGGCCCAGTTGATGCTGGCGTCGCCGGTGAGCATGCCGACGTTCTCGGCGCCGAACACCGCACACAGGTCGAAGAACTTCTCGGAGACGAGCGCCTTGATCGGCGCCGTGTAGAAGGAGCGCTTGCCCTCGCACATGGCCTTGAAGTGCAGACCCTGGGCCACGAGGGACTTGCCCGAGCCGGTCGGCGTGGAGAGCACCACGTGGCGGCCCGCGGCGATCTCGAGCAGCGCCTCTTCCTGGTGGGTGTAGGGCTCGATGCCCGACTCGCGCACCCAGCCGAGGAAGGCGTCGAGCACCGCGCCGGAATCGAGCAGCGAGGCATCGCCGAGCGGAACCCGGTCGATCAGCCGCGGTGCGTCCGCGCTCACCCTCGCTTGGCGGCGAAATCCCGCAGGAAGCTCGCCAGCACCTCGCAGCCCTCCTTGGGGAAGGCGTTGTAGATGCTGGCGCGCATGCCGCCCACCGAGCGGTGGCCCTTCAAGCCCGAGAGCCCGGCGGCTTCCGCCTCCTTCACGAAGGCGGCGTCCTGCTCCGGGCTGGGCGTGCGGAAGGTGACGTTCATCAGCGAGCGGCTGCCCTCGCCGGCGGTGCAGGCGTAGAAGGGCTCGGCCCCGAGGGCGTCGTAGAGGATCTGCGCCTTCTCGCGGTTGTGCCGGGCCATCCCTTCGAGGCCGCCCTTGCCCTCGATCCAGCGCAGCACGCGGCCCATTACGTAGATGCCGAAGGTGGGCGGCGTGTTGTAGAGGGAGCCCTGCTCGGCGTGGGTCGCATAGCGAAGCATGGTCGGGAGCTCGCGGACCGGCGCGTCCAGGAGATCGCGGCGCACGACGACGAGGGTGACGCCCGAGGGCCCCAGATTTTTCTGGGCGCCGGCGTAGAGCACGCCGTAGCGGGTGACGTCGACCGGCCGCGAGAAGACGTCGCTCGACGCGTCGCAGGCGAGCCACGCCTCGCCCGGCGCGGCGGGCTCTTCCTGCCACTGGGTGCCGAAGATCGTGTTGTTCGACGTGAAGTGGACGTAGGACGGTGAGTCGGACCAGCGGATCTCGGCCGGGCGGGGGATGACCGCGAAGTCCCGGTCCTTCGTGCTCGCGGCCTCGTGCACGGTGCCGTAGCGGCGCGCTTCCTTGGCGGCCTTCTCGCTCCAGCTGCCCGTGACGAGATAGTCGGCGGTCGCGTCGTCGGCGAGCCAGTGGGCCGGCAGCTGGAAGAACTGGGTGGAGGCGCCGCCCTGGAGGAAGAGCACCGCGTAGTCGTCGGGAATGCCTGCGAGCCGCCGGCACCCGGCCTCGGTCTCCTCCGCCACGGCGCTGAAGGCCTTGCCGCGATGGCTGTGCTCCATCACGCCGATGCCCGTGCCGTGCAGGTCCCAGAGGGCCTCCTGCGCGTCGCGCAGGACGTCCTCGGGCAGGGTGGCCGGGCCGGCGGAGAAGTTGAGGGTGCGGTCGCTCATGGGGGCGGGGATCCTAGCCGGTCACCCTTATTTCAGCTGTCTGCGGTATTGCAGTTCTCTGCAATCCATGGTATCCAGGGGTCATGAACCGCTTCGAGCAGCGCCGCCAGCGCAACCGCGCCGCCCTCCTGGAGGCCGCGATCGAGCTCTTCCAGGCCCAGGGCCTGCGGGCCACCAAGCTGGAGGACATCTGCGAGCGGGCGGATGTCTCCCCGCGGACCTTCTTCAACCATTTCGAGACCCGCGAGCACCTCTACCGGGCCATCGCCCGGCAGCGGGCGGAGCAGCTGGCCCAGCTGTTCGACGGGCGGGCCGAAGACGCGCGTCCCTGCGCCCAGCAGCTGCCCGAGCTCTTCGGCGCGATCGGCGCCTACCTCGGGGAGCGGCCGGCCTGGCGGGAGATGGTCGCCGAGATGCTCTCGCAGCGCTTCGAGGACGGCGGCGAGACGGCCCGGATCGGCCAGGCGCTGCAGCGCTTCGTCGAGCGGGGCATCGCCCGCGGCGACGTGGCCGACCGGCACTCCCCCGAGCTCCTCGCCGAGCTGCTGCTCGGTGCCCTGATCCACGCGCTCGGCCGCTGGTGCGCGAACGAAGACCACGACCTGGAGGAAGACCTCGGGCGGGCGGCCTGCGCCCTGCTCGAGCTCTTCGCCTGATGGAGGACTCCCCATGACCGAGAAGACCCTCGACACCTTCATGAACGATCCGATCGGGTACTTCGATCAGTCGATCACCCGGATGCACATGATCCCGCGCGACGAGCTGGAAGGCCTCCAGCGCGAGGCGATGCGCCGGCGCTTCGCCGAGCACCGCGAGAGCATCGAGATCGTCCGCAACCTGGCGGACCGCCTCGAGATCAAGGAGGTGCGCGAGTTCGACGACATGGCGCCGCTCTTCTTCGCGCACACCGCGTTCAAGTCCTATCCGTCGTCGCTGCTCGACAAGAAGCGCTTTGACCTGATGACGGGCTGGCTGCAGAAGCAGACCAGCAAGGACCTCTCCGGCGTCGACTGCGAGGGCTGCGAAGGCATCGACGACTGGATCGACCGGCTCGACGAAGGCTCCGAGCTGCGGGTGATCACCTCGTCGGGAACGACCGGCACGATCAGCATCATCCCCAAGGACGCGGCCGGCGGCTTCTACACCATGCGGCTCTGGCGCCTCTTCCTCTTCCAGCGCTTCGGCGAGGAGCCGAAGCCCGACGAGATCGACCCGGTGGTCGACGTGATCTGGCCCAACTACGCGAAGGGCAAGCTCGGCCACCTGCGCATGGTGGAGCTGATGAAGCGCGAGTTCACCGGCGACGACGAGAGCCGCTTCCACCCGCTCTATCCCGACGCGATCAGCTCGGACCTGATGTTCCTGGCGAGCAAGCTCCGCGCGGCCGCCTCCCGTGGCGAGCTCGACCGGGTCGAGATCGATCCGAAGCTCGTGGCGCGCAAGACCGAGTTCGAGGCGATGGAGGCGCGGCGCGGCCAGGACATGAACGACTTCTTCGCCCGCATGACCTCACAGCTCGCCGGCAAGCGGGTGTTCATGACCGGCACCTACGCGCTCATGTACGAGCTGGCCAAGGGCGCCCTCGAGCGCGGCGTGAAGAACGTCTTCGCGAAGAACTCGGCGATCCTGACCGGCGGCGGCCTGAAGGGCATGGTCCTGCCCGACGACTACATGGAGGTGATCAAGGACTTCCTGGGCGTCGACCGCATCCAGGAGGGCTACGGCATGTCCGAGATCAGCGCGCTGCACTGGGCCTGCGACGAGGGCCGCTACCACGTCCAGCCCTGGGTCATCCCCTACGTGCTCGACCCGGACACCAGCGAGCCCCTGCCGCGGGAAGGTGTGCAGACCGGACGCGCCGCCTTCTACGACTTCCTCAACCAGAGCCACTGGGGCGGCATCATCTCCGGCGACGAGATCACCGTCGATTGGAGCACGCCCTGCCCGTGTGGCCTGGCGAGCGTGCCGATCGCCCACGACATCATGCGCTACAGCGAGAAGCAGGGCGTGGAGGACGATCGCATCACCTGCAACGCCACCCAGGACGTGCACGACGAGGCGGTGAACTTCCTCAAGGAGATCGAGGCATGAGCGACTTCCGGGTTCCGCTCTTCCTGCGCGGCGAGGTGATCGAGGAGAGTTGGGTCTCCTTCGGGGGGCGCTACGGAGGTGCCTCCTTCGAGGCGCCGGACCCGGCCGCCCATGCGGATCGCCTTCCGCTCGGCAGCCCCCTCGACCTGGCCGACCTGTACGAGATCTCCTTCGACGAGATCCTGGACGTGCTCGAGGAGCTGGGCCGCGCCCTCGACTTCGAGAAGAACGCGCACGTCCGGAAGGCCTACGAAGCGGGGCTCGTGGCCGCGAACTACCCGGCCTCGATCCTGAAGAACAGCTACACCACCCTGCCCTACGCCTTCGATCGCGAAGCGATCCGCGAGCTGGCCGAGACGCGCATTGGCATCGACCACCTGGAGGGCTGGGTGCCGCGCACGCTTCGGGACGGCCGGGAGATCCGCGTGCGCGCCTTCGGGGCGCGGGCGCTGCACATCCCGGCGGGCAACGGTGGGCTCGTCTCCGCGATCACGATCATCCGCAATGCGATCACCCGCAGCGACGCCATCGTGAAGGTGCCGTCGAACGATCCGCTCACGGCCGTGGCCATTGCCCGCACCCTGGCCGACGTCGCGCCGAACCACCCGCTGACGAAGCACCTGGCCGTCGCCTACTGGAAGGGCGGCGACACGGCCGTGGAGGAGAAGCTCTTCCGCCCCGAGCACGTCGAGAAGGTGGTGGCGTGGGGTGGCTTCCGCTCGGTCAAGCACGTGACCCGCTACATCCAGCCTGGCCTCGAGATGATCGCCCTCGATCCCAAGCGGAGCGCCACGATCATCGGGCCCGAAGCCTTCGAGAGCGACGCCAACCTTGACGAGGTGGCCGCACGAGCGGCCTGCGACATTGGCATGGCGAACCAGGAGGCCTGCGCGAGCGCGCGGGTGGTCTACGTGCTGTGCGGGAGCGACGCCCAGGGCATCGAGGCCGCCAACCGGCTCGGCGAGCGCATCTACGCGAAGCTCCTCGAGCTGCCCGAGCACATCAGCACGAAGCCCCGCAGCTTCGACCGGGAGCTGCGCGATCACCTGGAGGCGTCGCGCATGACCGGGGACTGGTACCGGGTGATCGGCGGCGAGGAGAACGAAGGCGCGATCATCGTGTCCCAGATGGACGAGGCGGTGGACTACGCGCCCCTGCTCTCGGGCCGCGTCGCCAACCTCGTGCCCGTGGACGACGTGAAGAAGGTGACCGACGCGGTGAACGCCTACACCCAGACCGTGGGCATCTATCCCGAGCGCCTGAAGCGCGAGCTGCGCGACCAGCTGCCGCTGTTCGGCGCCCAGCGCCTCACCTCCCTGGGGTACGCCTGCCACGTGACGACCGCCATGCCCCAGGACGCCATCGAGCCCCTGCGCCGCATGTGCAAGTGGATCGTGGACGAGGAGTGCGATCCGGAGAAGGTGTTCCCGATGTGGAAGGCGCCGGCGAGCGCCTAGGTTTCTGCGGGCGGGAGCACCCGGTCGTACACCTCGCGGATCGCGTCGGTGTGGCGAGCGTAGTCGTCGAGGAGCGGGAGGCGCGCGGTGCCGCTGCGTTCGGAGACGGCGTAGCCCAGGGAGCGGGCCACCGAATCGAGATCGGCGCGGTCGCGCTCGAGATCGGCGATCGAGCGGTTCTCGACCACGCGCAGGCGGCTCGAGAGGCGCTGGAGGAATGCCCAGCCCTCGGCGAGGACGCGGGCGTCCTCCTCGGGGAGGAGACCCTTCGCGGCGAGATCGGCGAGGGTCTGCTCGGTGCGCCGCGGGGCGAGGAGCTCCGGGTGCTCGGCACCGTGCCGCAGCTGCAGCCACTGGCAGGTGCTCTCCACGTCGAGGAGGCCGCCGCGGCCGGTCTTCAGGTTGCGGCGGCCCTCGGTCTCCTGGGCGAGCTCCTGCTGGATGCGGCCGCGGATGCGCCGGATCTCGGCGCCGGCGCCTTCCGGGAGCGGCGCCGAGAGGAACGCGCGGCGCAGGGCCTCGAAGCGCTCGGCCAGGGCGTCGCTGCCCACGACCGGGCGCGCGCGCAGCAGCGCCTGCCGCTCCCAGATGGCGGCGACGTCGGTGCCGGTCTCGCCGCGGTGATAGCGCTCGAAGGACGCCAGGGAGGTGACGAGCATGCCCTGGTTGCCGGAGGGGCGGAGCCGCGCGTCCACCTCGTAGCAGACGCCCTGGGCGGTGCGGGTCTGGAGCGCCCAGCCGAGCTTCTGGGCGAGGCGCACGTAGGCCTCCTGGGCCTCCATCACGCGCAGCGGATCGCCTCCGGGCAGGTCGTAGAGGAAGATGACGTCGAGGTCGCTGCCGTAGCCGAGCTCGCGGCTGCCGAGCTTGCCCATGCCGACGACGAGGAACTCTCCCTCTTCGACCCAGGCCGCGCTCTTCGGCGTGCGGGCGAGCTGGGCGTGGGCGACGCGCAGGGCGTCCTCGAGGCAGACCTCGGCCAGGTCGCTGAGCGCAGTCTCGACCTGGGCCGCGTCGACGACGCCCGACAGGTCGAGGAGCCCGATGTTCACCAGCTCGCGCTGCTGGAAGAGGCGCAGGGCGGCCAGGTCGGTCTCCTCGTCGGCGCCACCGCGACGCTCGCCCTCCTGGCGGCCCAGGAGCGCCAGGCCTTCACGCAGCTCGTCCTTGCCGAGCAGGAGCTTCTTCGGATCGTCGAAGAGCGGCTCGATCAGCTCGGGCAGGCTGGCGACGACGCTCGAGAGGGTGCGCGACGCGGCGAAGAGCGAGACCAGGCGCGCGATCAGCTCCGGGCGGTCCGCCAGGAGGCCGTAGTAGAAGGTGCGCGCGCCTACGCCCTCGGCGAAGCGCTCCAGGTTGGCCATGGCGCGTTCCGGATCGGCGCTGCGGTCGACCTCAGTGGCGAAGCGCTGGGCCAGCGCCTCGAGGAGCTGGCGGTTCTCGGGGCCGACGGCGATGCGCGGCGCCGCGCGGGCGAAGAGGTCGAGCACGCGGCCGGCGCCGCTCTCGCGGAACAGTGCCTCGAAGTGCTTGCGCACCTTGCCGGTGTGGAGGGCCAGGGCTTCGTCGAGGCGGGCGCAGGCGTCGTCGCCCGGGAAGAGGGTGCGCGCCAGGCGCTCCCGGGCGGGCCCCGGAGGCGGCAGGCGATGGGTCTGGCGCTCCCCTTCCATCTGGATCCGGTTCTCGACGCGGCGCAGGAAGCGGTAGGCCGCGAGCAGCTCGTCGCGGGCCTTCGGCGGAAGCGCGCCGACGTCGGCCAGCGCGTCCAGGGCGCGCGGCGCCGAGCGGCCGCGCACCTGGGGGATGCGACCGCCGTGCAGGAGCTGGAGCGCCTGGGCCACGAACTCCACGTCTCGGATGCCGCCGGTGCCGATCTTCACGTGGAAGCGCTCCGGGTCGCCGGCGTGGGCATCCTCGATCTTGGCCTTCATCTCGCGGATGGCGTCGACGGTCTTCAGGTCGACGGAGGACTGGTAGATCATCGGGTCGATGGCGCGGGCCAGCTGCCAGCCCAGCTCGACATCCCCGGCGACCGGACGCGCCTTCATGAAGGCGGCCTTCTCCCAGGTGGCAGCCCAGCCGTCGTAGTAGTCGGCGAGTGCGTTGGAGGAGGAGACGATGGCGCCCTGGCCGCCCTCGGGACGGAGGTCGAGATCGATGCGCTCGAGGAACCCCTCCGGCGTCGGCCCGACCAGTTTGCCGAAGCGGACAGCGAGGCGCGTGAAGTACTCGAGGGGGGAGAGGTCGTCGGGGCCGCCGGCGAGGGGCTCGCTACCGGGCGGTGGGCTCTCGTAGACGTAGACCAGGTCGACGTCGCTCGAGTAGTTGAGCTCCTCGCCGCCGAGCTTGCCGAGGCCGAGCACGACGAAGCGCAGGGGGTGCTCGGTGCCGTCGGCGCCGCGCCAGACCGGCGGGCCGAGCCCGGCTTCGAGCTCCGCGGCCACGTGGCGGAGCGCGGCCGCCAGCAGCACCTCGGCGAGGGAGGAGAGCTCGGCCAGGGTCTCGCCGACCTGCTCGACGGGGACGAGGCTCCCGTCCGCCTCCCGGGCGCTGATGCGCAGGAGCTCGTCGTACTTGAAGCGGCGCAGCTCGTCGGCGACGCCGGCGGGTGTGGCCTCGGCGAGGCGGGCGCCGAGGCGCGTCGCGAGCTCGTCGCGGGTGGCGGGCCGGGCGAGGTCGTCGGCGGCGAGGGCCAGCAGGCACGCGGGCCTCGTGCGCAGGGTCGCGGCGAGAAAGGGAGCGGTGCCGCAGCAGCCCGCGAGGACGCGGCGGAGGTTCTCCGGGTGGGCGCCCACGGCGCGAGCCAGGGCCTCGGCGTCGTGGGCCGCCGCGGCCTCGAGCACGTCGGTCGCCCGGCGCAGAGTGGCCTCGGGCTCCGGGCCCGGGGCCAGGGCGGCTTCCAGGCCGAGCATTTCGAGGGCGCGGGCAGCAGCGTCGGCCGAGGTCGTCACGGCGGGAATATGTAGGATGGCGCTGCATGAGCAACGGGACCGAAGTGTTGGAGCGGGTCGCCCAGGCCGGCGGGCGCCTGCTGCGGGTCGAGCGGGAGCCCGCGCCCGGGCCGGGCGGCGCGCTGCGCTCGCGGCGGCTGCGGCTCACCTTCGACGTGGGCGCGGTGGAGCTGCGGGCGGCGCCGGAGGGGCTCGCCGCGGGGGATGGCGGGGATCGGCCGGGCCTGCTTGGCGCAGACGAGGACGAGCCCTGGTGGACGGTGATCGGCAATCCCCTCACCCGGGTCGCGCCCCACGAGGAGCGAGGCTGTCTGGTGCAGTTCCGGCAGGACGAGGCCTCGCCGAAGCTGATGATCCTGGTGCCGGACGGGGATACGGTGGAGGTTCGCGTGGTGATCTGAGGGGTTGCGAGCTGAGTTGCGCATCCCGGACGGGTGCCCCGTGACACCCGGTGGCCCGAGCGGGCCACTCCCTCGTATGGCCAGGAAGCATCGCGTCCTTCGTAAGGGTCCCCGGACCGTCCTCCCCAGCTCGTTTCTGATCAAGGCGCTGGCCGTCCAGGGCCGCCGCTACGAGTGCGACAACTGCGGCGACACCATGTTCGTCCGCTACGAGTCGGGCCTCTGCCCCCTCTGCTACAACGGTCGCCGCAGCCCCGGGGACCTTCCCCTCCGCGCCCTCCCCGAGCACCTCGCCCTCGCCGGCCTCCCCGACGACCTCGAGCGTTAAGATAGGGGCCGGTTCCATTCGTTAAGTTGTTCGCCCTATGGCGATCTATCTGATTCGCCACGGGGAGACGGCGCTCAACGCGAACCGGACGGTGCAGGTGCCGGAGACGCCGCTGTCCGAGCATGGGCTGGCGCAGGCGGCGCGGCTGGCGGCGCGCCTGGCAGGCGAGGAGATCGCCTGCGTGCTGGCGAGCGACTACGCGCGGGCGGCGATGACCGCGGAGGCGGTGCAGCGCGCCACCGGCGCGCCGCTCGAGTCCGAGCCCCTGCTGCGCGAGCGCAACCTCGGAGACCTGCGCGGCCGGCCCTACGCCGAGTTCGACTTCGATCCGTTCGCGCCGGACTACGCCCCGCCGAACGGCGAGAGCTGGGAGGCGTTCCACGAGCGCGTCGACCGGGCCTGGGAGCGGGTCGCCGAGACCCGGGCCCGGGTCGGGGGCAACCTGGCCGTCGTCACCCACGGGCTCGTCTGCATGTCCGTCGTTTCGCGGATCGTCGCTGAGGGAAGCTCCGCGAGCCAGCTCGGAGGCTGGATCAACACCTCGGTGACCATCCTGGAGAGCGAGCCGCCGTGGACCGTGCGCCTGCTCAACTGCGCCCGCCACCTCGACGACGACGCCGAGGCCAAGGGCCCCGCGTAGCGCAACAACTTAACGAATGGAACCGGCCCCTTACTTAACGGCGCCGGTGTCGCGGAGCTTCTGGACGTCTTCGGGGGTGAGGCCCCAGGCGGTGAGGCCTTCGGCGGTGTGCTGGCCCGGGTGGGGGGCAGGGCCGGAGATCTCGGGGGCGGTGCGGCTGAAGCGCGGGGCGGGCGCGGGCTGGGGGATGCCGGCGACCTCGGTGAAGGTGCCACGCAGCTTGTTGTGGGGGTGCTCGTAGGCCTCGCCGATGTTGAGCACCGGCGCGTAGCAGACGTCGGTCCCCTCCATGATCTCGTTCCACTCGTCGCGCGTCTTGGACTTGAAGATCGCGGTCAGGCGCTCCTTCATCGCGCCCCACTGGCCGCGGTCCATCTGGTGCGGGAGCTCCTCGCCCTCGAGGCCGGAGAGGCGGATCAGCTCGGCGTAGAACTGGGGCTCGATCGAGCCGATCGAGACGTACTCGCCGTCCTTCGTCTCGTAGGTGTCGTAGAAGTGGGCGCCGGTGTCGAGCAGGTTCGTGCCGCGCTCGTCGTTCCAGGCGCCGATCTGGCGGAAGCCGTGCATCATCGCCATCAGCACGGCGGAGCCATCGACCATGGCTGCGTCGACCACCTGGCCCCCGCCGGACGTCGCGCGCTCGACCAGCGCCGCCACGATGCCGAAGGCCAGGAACATGCCGCCGCCGCCGAAATCGCCAACCAGGTTGAGGGGTGCCAGCGGCTTCTCGCCCTTGCGGCCGATGTGCCCGAGCGTCCCCGAGAGGGCGATGTAGTTGATGTCGTGGCCCGCGGCCTGGGACATCGGCCCCTCCTGGCCGAAGCCGGTCATGCGGCCGTAGACGAGGCGCGGATTGCGCTCCAGGCAGACGTCCGGCCCGAGGCCCAGCCGCTCCATCACCCCCGGGCGAAATCCCTCCATCAGGACGTCCGCCTGGTCGACGAGACGGAGGATGGTGGCGACACCCTCGGGGTGCTTGAGATCCACGCCCACGCTGCGGCGGCCGCGGTTGAGCAGATCCGCCGAGGGTGTGTCCGGGATCTCGTCTCGGACCGAGCCGGCCCGATCGATACGGAGCACGTCGGCCCCCATGTCGGCGAGCATCATCGCGCAGAAGGGCCCGGGGCCGATTCCCGCGATCTCGATCACCTTGATTCCGCTGAGGGGGCCAGACATCACAGAACTCCTTGCGAGGGGCGGCGATGATACCGCTACTGAGGCAGCTCGAGCCTCGGCTCCAGGGGGTGGGGTCGGTAGAGGATCACCGTATGCCCCACCAATCCGCACAGCTCGGCCCCGGCGCGCTCCGCCAGGTCCCGGGCGGCCGCCTTCTTGTCTTCCGGCTGGGTGAGGCGGACCTTGATCAGCTCGTGGGCCAGGAGCGCCTGGTCGACGGCGCCAAGCACCGCCTGGCTGAGCCCCGCCTCGCCCACCTGGACCACCGGGCGCAGGGAGTGAGCGCGCGCACGAAGCCACTTGCGCTGGGCGCCGCCGAGGGAGGGATGGGGGTTTTCCTGGGCCACGGGGAGCGGGACAGGCTAGCATGCGCCCCCGTCGTGCCCCGGATCCTGCTCGCGCTTGTTCTGCTGCTCGCCGCCGCCTGCGCGAGCCCCCCGCCTCCGGCGGCACCGGCTGCGAACGGGGTGCCGCCCCCCGCGCCGGAATCCGCCGCCGCGCCTCCTGCCGCCATCCCCGAGGCCGAAGCGGTGCCCGAGCCCGCTCCGCCCGATCCGCTGCTGGCAAGCGTGGAGGCGGTTCTCGCCGAGCGCGCGCCCGCGCTCTCGCCGGCGGAGCGCGCTGCCGTCGCCGCCGAGATCGTCCGCGCCGAGCGCGATGACGAGCTGCCGGCCCTTCTCGTGCTGGCGCTGATCGAGCAGGAGAGCCGCTTCGACCCGGGCGCCGTCGGCCCCCGGGGCTCCCTCGGCCTGATGCAGATCCGGCCCTTCGTCGGTGCGGACGTGTCGCACCGTCATCGCCTGGGCTTCCACCGCACGCCCGACCTGCTCGAGCCGGCGCTCAACGTCGCCATCGGGACGCGCTTCCTCGCCGAGCTCCACGGCGAGTTCGACGACATCGAGCTCGCCCTCGCCGCCTACCATATCGGCCCCACGCGCGTCCGCGCCCGCGCCAAGCACGGCTGGCGCCCCCGCGGCCCCTACGTCCGCCGCGTGATGGGCCGCTACCAGGCCCTGCGCGTCCAGGCCGGCGAGCACGCCACCGCCTTCGGCGGCTGACCCGAGGGGAGACTGCAAGAGGGGGGACGTTCCTTGCATCTTGCGTTCTGTAAGAACGCAAGATGCAAGGAACGTCCCCCCTCTTGCAGTACGTTCTTGGCATGGAGCGGGACTTCGATCTCTTCGTGCTCGGCGCTGGCTCGGGCGGGGTGCGGGCGAGTCGGGTGAGCGCGGGCTACGGCGCGCGCGTGGCGGTGGCGGAGGACGACCGGCTCGGCGGCACCTGCGTCAACGTGGGGTGCATCCCGAAGAAGCTCTTCGTACTGGCGTCGCACTTCTCCGAGGAGTTCGAGGATGCGGCGGCCTACGGCTGGGCCGTCGGGCCGCGGAGCTTCGACTGGCCGACCCTGATCCAGAACAAGGACACGGAGATCACGCGGCTGAACGGCGTCTACGGGCGCCTGCTCGAGCAGGCCGGCGTCACCCGCATCGACGGCCGCGCGACGATCGTCGACGCCCATACCGTCGAGGTCGGCGGCGCGCGCTACACCGCGGAGCACATCCTCGTCGCCACCGGCTCCTGGCCGCACCTGCCCGAGATCGCCGGCATCGAGCACGCCATCTCGTCGAACGAGGCCTTCTCCCTGGAGGAGCTTCCGCGGCGCGCCGCGATCGTCGGCGGCGGCTACATCGGCGTCGAGTTCGCGGGCATCTTCCACGGGCTCGGTGTCGAGACCACTCAGATCTACCGCGGCCCGCTCTTCCTGCGCGGCTTCGACGACGACCTGCGCGCGACCCTCGCCGACGAGATGCGCAAGAAGGGCACCGACCTGCGCTTCGAGACCGACGTCCGCGAGATCTGCCGCGAAGACGACGGCCTGCACCTCCAGCTGACGACCGGCGACAGCCTCGTCGTCGACCAGGTGCTCTACGCCACCGGCCGCCTGCCGAAGACGAAGGACCTGGGCCTCGAGAAGGCCGGCGTGGAGCTCGGGAAGAAGGGTGAGATCCTGGTGGACGCGTACTCGCGCAGCAGCGTCTCGAGCATCTGGGCCCTCGGCGACGTGACCGACCGCCTCAACCTGACCCCGATGGCCATCGCCGAGGGCATCGCCTTCGCGCGCACCGTCTTCGGCGGCGAGCCGACGAAGCCCGACCACGCCGACGTTCCCACCGCCGTCTTCAGCCAGCCGCCGATCGGCACCACCGGCCTCACCGAAGCCGAGGCCCGCGAGCGCCTCGGCGACGTCGACGTCTACCGCACCACCTTCCGCGCGCTGAAGCACACCCTGACCGGCCGGGACGAGAAGATCCTGATGAAGCTCCTCGTCGATCCCACCACGGACCGCGTCGTCGGCGCCCACATGATCGGCGCCGACGCGCCGGAGATCCTGCAGGGCGTGGGCATCGCCGTGAAGCTCGGCGCCACGAAGGCGCAGTTCGACGCCACCATTCCGATCCATCCGACGTCGGCCGAGGAGTTCGTGACCTTGCGGGAGAAGGTGCAGGACGGGTGAGGCGCGCCGAGAAGGCCGAGCGCATCCACAAGATCCTGGACCGGCTCTATCCCCAGCCGCCGGTTCCGCTCGACCACGTCGACCCGTTCTCGCTGCTCGTGGCCGTGCTGCTCTCCGCCCAGTGCACCGACGAGCGGGTGAACCGGGTGACGCCGGGCCTGTTCGCGATCGGGCCCGATGCCGTGGCCATGGCTCGCCTTCCCGTCGCGCGAATCCAGGCGAAGATCCGCTCCTGCGGCCTGGCGCCGCAGAAAGCGCGGAACCTCAAGGCCCTCTCCCGGCAGCTCCTCGCCGAGCACGGGGGCCAGGTGCCCGCGAGCTTCGAGGCCCTGGAGGCGCTGCCCGGCGTCGGCCACAAGACCGCCAGCGTGGTGATGGCCCAGGCCTTCGGCGTGCCCGCCTTCCCGGTGGATACGCACATCCACCGGCTGGCGGCGCGCTGGGGCCTCTCGAGCGGCCGCAACGTCGAGCAGACCGAGCGCGACCTGAAACGCGTCTTCCCCCGCGAGGCGTGGAACCGTCTGCACCTGCAGATCATCTTCTTCGGCCGTGAGCACTGCCCCGCCCGCGGCCACGACCTGGCGACCTGCGCCATCTGCGGCTGGGCCGCCAGCAAGCGGCGCATCGCCGAAGAGGCGCGACGTTAGGCGCCAGGCGACGCCCTGGATCACGGCTCCAGGATCACCCGCTGGGTCATGTAGGCGACGTAGCAGAGCCCGAGCAGCACGGCCTCGGCGCGAATGATGCGCTGGCCGCGCGTGTAGGACGTGACCAGCAGCATGAGGGAGAGGAACCCGACCACCGCGAGATCCATCCCTCCGCCCGCCGGCACCGGAACGGCGCGCACGCTGGCGCTGGCGCCCAGCACGAGCAGGAGGTTGAAGATGTTCGATCCCACCACGTTGCCGATCGCCAGGTCCGGGAAGCCCTTCGCCGTGGCGATGAGCGAGGCCGTGAGCTCCGGCAGGCTCGTGCCCACCGCGATGAGCGTCAGGCCGATGATCGCCTCCGACACGCCGATGGCTCGGGCCAGGCCGACGCCCCCGTCGACCGTGAGCTGCGCGCCGTAGATCAGGCCTGCGAGCCCGGCGGCGGTGAGCGCCAGGGCCAGGCCGACGCCGAACGTGGGCGTGAGCTCCGGCTCCAGGGCGTCGGGATCGTTGCGCCGGCGCTGCTCGATCACGTCGTTCACCGTGTAGTAGACGAAGACCGAGAAGAGCAGCAGCAGTACGAGACCGTCGGTGCGGTCGTAGAAGTTGTCGCCGCCGCGCAGCCAGGCGTCCATGCCCAGCACAGCGGCCACCGCGGTGGCGAGCAGCATCATGGGCAGCTCGCGGACGATCACCGGCGACTGGACCTGCAGGGGCTTGAAGAGCGCCGTAGCCGCCACGATGAGCCCGATGTTGGCCATGTTCGAGCCCATGATGTTCCCGAACGACATGGCGCCGTTGCCCCGCACCGCTGCTGTGATGTTCACCGCCAGCTCCGGCGCACTGGTGCCGAAGGCCACCACGGTGAGGCCGATCGCCAGGGGCGAGACGCCGAGCCGCCGCGCCAGCGCCGAGGCGCCACGGATCATCACGTCACCGCCGCCCAGGAGGAGGGCCAGGCCGAGGAGGGTGGTGAGGAGATCCTGGATCAAGGCTCGTAGCGGGTGGGCCCGTTCCTGGCGCGCGAGGGAGGAGCAAGGGGGCGCCCAGCATACGGCACGGTGTCTACCGGGTGAAGACCCCGCCGGAGGGCTCGTCGAGTCGCCGGGCGAGCACCAGCCAGAGTGGATCCGCCCCTGCCGGCGAGCGATCCATCCCCACGGCCGCGGCGAAGCCACCCGCACGCTCGAAGTAGGCCGCAACCGCCGCCATGCGCCCCGGCGGCGGCAGGACGTGGAACGCGCGGATCGCCTTGGTGGGGAAACAGCGGTGGGACATGGCCACCAGGGCAATGCCGCCGGGCCGCAGCACCCGCGCGAGCTCGCGGAACACCTCGACCGGCCGCGCGAGGTATTGGATCGAGACCGCGCAGAGTGCCGCATCGAAACGCGCATCCGGGTAGGGGAGAAGCGGGTTCACGTTCAGATCGTGAACGCGCCACGCGTCGAGCCGCGGGTTCGCGCGAAGCTCCTGCTCGTTCATGCCCAGCCCCTCGACGCGACCGAGCGGCAGCCCCTCCGCCGGCGGCAGGTGGGAGACCCAGGATGACATGAGGTCGAGGACGTCGCTGCCCGGCGCCAGGTGCTCGCGGTAGGCGGCGGTGAGGGCGGCGATCGTCGCAGCGTCGATGTGGGTGACGAGGCGGGGCTGCGCGTAGAAGTGGGCGTCGGGGGATTCGTCCTGGCGGTCGAAGAAGCCCTCGGGGAAATCGGGGGGCATCGCGTCCGAGATTACCCGAGCGGCCCCTTCGACGGGCCGGTGCGCCGCTCCGCGGGCCATGGCTGCAGGTCCAGGGGGCTGCGCACTCCGAAGCCGCCGCGGTTCAGCACGTGGGTGTAGACCATCGTCGTGCTGACACTGCGGTGGCCCAGGAGCTCCTGGACCGTGCGGATATCGTGGCCGCTCTCGAGGAGGTGAGTCGCGAAGCTGTGGCGGAGGGTGTGGCAGCTGACACGCTTGGCGAGCCCCGCGCGCTGCGCCGCATTCTTCACGGCGCGCTGTACCGGCGCTTCGCTGAGATGGTGCCGTCGGTCGCCGCCGCCACGGGGATCTCGGGAGCGGCGAGCCGCAGGAAAGACCCAGAACCACGTCCAGCTCCGCGCGGCCTTCGGGAACTTTCGCGCCAATGCGTCGGGCAGGAACACGCCGGGGCGCCCGTCCGCGACGTCGCGTTCGCGGAGGACGCGCGCTGCTTCGAGCTGGGCACGCAACGGCTCCACCAGCGCATCGGGCAGCATCGTCCTGCGATCGCGGCGGCCCTTGCCGTCCCTCACCAGGACCTCGCGGCGAGCGAAGTCCAGATCCTTCACGCGGAGACGCAGTGCCTCGAGCAGCCTGAGGCCCGAGCCGTAGAGCAACCCAGCGACGAGGGAGGAAGTGCCCGTGAGCTCCGCCAGCAGCGCCTGCGTCTCGCTGACGCTGAGGACGACCGGGAGGCGGCGCGGCTTGCGGGCGCGAACCGGAGCGAGGCTGCCGAGATCACGCCCCAGGACCTCGCGGTAGAGGAACAGCAGGGCGCCAAGCGCCTGGTTCTGCGTGGACGGCGCCACGTCTTGCTCGACGGCGAGCCACGTGAGGAACGCCGACACCTCGGCGGCACCCATGTCCGCGGGGTGACGCGTCCCCTGATGGAGGATGAAGCGCCGGATCCACCCGACGTACGCCTCTTCCGTCCGGAGGCTGTAGCCGCGAACCCGGATCGCGTCCCGAACCTGATCGAGCAACCGCGGCGGCTGCCCTTCTCCCCGTTCCGGGGAGCGTTTCGGCATGGTGTGGAACGACCCTGTCGCCCGGCCCGACGGGAGGGCCGCGGCGCGGGTGGGGTGGTCAATCGAGGCTACCAGCTTCGCGGGGCGGGGCCAGCGGGGGAGTCCCGAGAGCGGGCTCCGCCACGAGACGCCGCCGCCTGTCGCACGAATTCGTTTCGAGAGACCCAGCTCGCCCGAATTGACTTCGAGCGCTCAGTATTCCCGAGGGGGCCGCAGCGAGACCCCGAGCGCGTCCAGTTCGGTGTAGACTCACTAGGGAGAATTGGTTCGGTGAGACCTACTATCTAGTTGGGCGGCAGGGAGTTCGATGAAGCGAGACTTCATCATTTCCGAGATCAAGCGCACAGCCTCCGACAACGACGGGGTCCCTCTCGGCCAGCGCGCCTTCGCCACCACAACGGGGATCCGCAGGCACGACTGGTATGGGCGTTTCTGGCCGAACTGGAGCGCCGCGCTCTCAGACGCCGGTTTCGAGCCCAACGTCTGGCAGGACAAGATTCCCGAAGACCTCCTGCTCGAGAAACTCGTCGAACTCATCTCTGAACTCGACAAATTCCCCACCGACGCGGAGCTTCGGCAAAAACGACGCGAGAATCCGAGCTTTCCAAGCCACAGCACCATGCATCGGCTCGGTCCCAGAGCCGAAAGGGCTCGGCGAATCATCGACTACTGCTCGACCGACGAGGACCTCTCCACGGTTGTAGCTATCTGCACCTCCATCGCTGAGCAAGCAGTCCCGCCGGCCAATGTGCCCGCCGACCCCAGCGAAGCTGAAGAGTTCGGAACCGTCTACCTCATCAAATCCGGACGTCATTACAAAGTCGGAAGAACCAATGCATTTGGGCGTCGCGAGCGCGAAATCGAGCTCCAGCTTCCCGATAAGGCGCAGACGGTTCATACCATCACCACGGACGATCCTGTCGGAATCGAAGCCTACTGGCACCGCCGATTCGCCGATCGTCGCAAGAACGGAGAGTGGTTCGAGCTGTCGCCCGAAGACATTCGAGCCTTCAAGAGGCGAACCTTCATGTAGCGCCTGCCGCCCAACAAGGCGCTGCAGCTGACGAGCCACAGCTCGTTCCAATCGACCCGTGGTAGTGTTTGGCATCGAATTTGGAAGCTTCGAGCGGGCTGCAGAGGCGCTGTGGCTCGCAGCTGAGCGCCAGGTCCGTTAGCCCTGATCCGGCATTGCGAGGTGTAGGGAAAGCCCGGAATTGAAAGTGGCTCCGTCGGTGTGCTTGATGGAAGTGCCAACCACCATCATGCCTCCGAGGAGCCACATTCGTGAAGCTAAGCAGACACCGGATTCGAGCCCGCGTCAAGGGCGAATTGTCGATCGCCTTCACGGATGAGGCGCTGACGAGCTACGGCGGGCTGGAGCTGTTCCGGCGCTTCTTCGACCGCTTTTGGGCAGAGCGCCTGAAAGCGGCCTTTGCGGATCGGGCGTTCGACTCGGACTACGGATCCTTCCGCTGCATGCTGGTGGTGGTGGGGATGCTGCTGCTGGGAGGGAGCCGTCTCTCGCATGTCCGGGTGCTCGATCGGGATCCGTTGTTTCGGCGGTTCGTCCGATTGCAGCGGCTTCCGGACGAGCGGACCCTGGCGAGGAACCTGAAGGAGCTGACGTCGGGCTACCGCGATCGTCTGAACGAACTGCTGCGGGACATGGCCTATGGAACCCACACAGGGCTCGGCTTGGAGCGGGCCACGATCGAGCTGGACGGCACCGTGCTTCGGACGGGCGAGTACGTGGACGGCGCCGAGCGCGGCTTCAACCCACATCACCCGAAGGACCCGTCCTACTACCCGCTGACGGCGCACCTGGCGCAGACGAGCCAGCTGCTCGGCGTATGGAACCGGCCGGGCAATGTGAACGATGCGGTGGGCGCTGCGGAGAAGCTGGCCTTTCTCCTGGGCGACGCGAAGCGGCGCCTCGATCGGGTCCCGATCGAGGTGCGGCTCGATGGCGCCTTCTTCCAGAAGGCCGTTCTCGAGGTTCTCACGGCCTCTCGCGTGGAGTACGCCCTCAAGGTCCCCATGTGGCGCTGGCTCGGCGTGCGTGAGAAGATCGCCGCCCGGAAGCGTTGGCACCGCGTCAACGCGAGCGTCGACGCCTTCTCCGTCGTCCACCGGATCCCACAGTGGAAGCGCTGCGAGCGGATCGTGGTGTTCCGCAAGAAGGTCTCCGGGCGAAGCGCGAAGAACTTCCAGCTCGACCTCTTCACCCCGGACGATGGCCACTACGAGTACTCGATGGTCGCGACGAACAAGCGGACCAGCGAGGCCGCCGTCTGGGCCTTCATGGCCGGACGCGGCGGCCACGAGAAGACGCTGGCCGAGCTCAAACAGCACCTGGCGTTCGCCACCATCCCGACCCAGGACTGGGACGCCAACAGCAACTGGCAGCTGCTCAGTGCCCTGACCCACAACCTGGTGCGGGACTTCCAAGCCACGCTTGGCCTGCCAGAGCGACCCAACGGCCGAAAGCGGACCGCCCGGCTCCGCTTCCCCTCGCTCCGCACGCTCCGCTTCGAGCTGATCCAGCTCCCTGGCCGCATCGCTCGGCCTGCCGGACGCGCTTCGCTCCGAATCGCCGCGTCCTCGCGCAGCCGCTCCACCATCCGGGCCGCCGAGACCGCGCTCGCCGCGTGAGCCCGCCAGACCTACGCTCGGATCCGTGATCTCAATGCCGGATCAGGGTTAGATACTCCCTTCGTCGTCAACCCTTCGTGGCGAAGAATTTCTCGCCAAGGAAGTCCTGGTCGTGGCGGAGCATGCCGTAGATGGCGTGGAGCAGCTTCCGCATGACGGCGACGAGTGCTTGCATCTTGGTTTTGCCCTTGGAGAGCAGCTTCTCGTAGAAGGCCTTCACGTTCGGTTCCCAGCGTGCAGCGACCATCGCAGGAAGAAAGAGTGCGCGGCGAAGGTGGGCGTTGCCGGTCTTGCTGATGCGAGCTGGCTTGTGCACAGAGGTGCCCGATTGAAACTGTCGGGGGTCGAGGCCCGCATGCGCGACCCATTGCCGGGTCGTCATGTCCTTGGGCAAGGTGCCTAGCTCGGCGAGCAACTGGATGCCGGCTGCGTCGGCGATACCCTTGATCGATGTGATGTGGCCGAAGTCTCTGGCGAGCTCGGGGCTCTGCTCGATCACCTTCAACGCTTGCTTGCGCAGCCGATCGATTCGCCCCTCCAGGAGCTCGATCAGTTCGCGGATGTCTTGCTTCACGAACTCACTGAGCTCCTCGCTCTGGTCGTTGGCATGGAGCCGGTTCTTCTCCTGCGTCACGGTCTTGCTCAGAGCCTCCACGCGGCGGGAGAGGGCCCGTACCTCCAGAATTCGGGGGTCCGGCGGAGTCCAGGCGGAAAACTCCATGCGCATTCCGAACTCGAGAATCGTTTCCGCATCGAGCGCATCCGTCTTGGAGCGTTGAAGCGATGCCTTGGCGAACGCGGCAATGGCCCGCGGGTTCGCCACCATCACCTGGGACGCCTTCGCACGGTGAAGCGCGAACGCGAGGTCGAGGCCGTACACCCCGGTCGATTCCAGGACGACGCGCGCCGTCGCATTCCCCTTCGTGGCCCACCGAATCAGCCTCTGGTGGCCCTTGGGATCGTTCGCAAAGACCAGCCCGCCCTCGCGAGTTCCGTTCCGGTCGATGGCGACGACGAGCTCCTTCGCCCCGACGTCCACGCCCACGTAATGACACTTCTTCAAGGTCTCTCCTCCCCGTGATAAGCTGGGACCCGGGTCTCCCGACCCTGCACATTCACCTACGGACCTTGTAGACGCAGGCTCTCGGGCCTCGGATACTCCACGGCATGGGTGACGAGGGCGGGAGGCCCATCTAACGGACAAGCTCTCTGGCTTCAGGCAGCGACGGCCTTTCCCGGGAACCCATCTCGGAGTCTCACTCAGGCCCGAAGAGCCTGCTCAGAGGTACAAGGCGGCTCATGCGGAGTTCGTTGCTTGCACTTGCGGTTCTGCTGACGGCTTGTAGCGATCCTTGGGAGTGCAAACTCGACCTCCGAGAACAGCTATCGGAGATCTCCACAACGGAGGTGCGTCTCCGCGACGTCACCGATTTCGATTGGACCACGGTGAGCGTCTTCGGCCCTTACACTCCCGGCGAGGAGATTAGGAAGCTCGGCGTCACCTATGAACCATCTCCCCTGGGGTTCGATCACGTACCTGAGTCTGCTGCCGAGCTCGTCTTCCTAAGCGAGGATCAGCCGGTCTGTCGGCATACATGGTTTCACCATGACTCACGATACAGCTTCCGTGCCTGGGAAGAGTTCGATCCAACAGATCCCGTCTTGGTTCCCTATCGAACTCCCTAAGCATCTGAACGATCCGGCTGATGGTTGACAGAAGTCCAGGTACATCCTTTACACGCCTGTGATCGTTCCGGTTCGCTGATCGTACCTTCCGAGGAGGGTGCGGTAGTAGATGATGTTCCAGAGCCCGTCGCCGATCTCTTCGAGTCCGATGGTCTCGCCGGCCAGGGCATGGGAGAGAAACGGCAGCCGGGGCTGCATGCGGAAGGTGCCGGCGTTGTTGACGCGTCGCACCTCGAGGTGGGCCGGATACTCGGGCTCGGGGAGACTCTCTGGGTAGCTGCGCTTGGCCGGGCTCCAGAGCTCGTCCGGGACCTGATCGCCGATGCCTTCGTGGGGCCGCTCGGCGTTGTAGCGGTCGCGAAAGCGGTCGAAGCGCCGCTGCTGGGATCGTCGGGTGGCTGCCGGAGGCCGAGCCGTCTCCTTCTTCAGCTCGCGGTGCATCCGTTCGTGAGCTCCGTTCTCCTGCGGGCTCGCGGGTCGGATCCGTTGGTGGACGATGCCGAGCTTCATCCACCAGACGTTCAGCTCGCAGAGGCCGTGGATGCCGGTTGTCGCAGGACGTGATATTCGAGGGCTAAGAGGACACGTAGATTTGCGCACCTCCTGTTGAGCCGCTGCGCGGCACGTTCCCCGTGAGGGAGGGGGGCGTGGGGCAGCGGCGACTGAGGCAGGAGGAAGTGATGACGATCGAAGTGCTGCACGAGCGGGGGTGCTCGAACCGGGAGATCGCCCGCCAGCTGGGGATCCGGGAGAGCGCGGTGCGCTACCGGCTGAAGCGGCTGGCGGAGGGGGCGCGAGACGGCCGGAGCGGGAAGCCCTTCCTGGCCGAGGCGGTCCACGAGGTGATCGCGGAGTGGCTGGAGGCGAGCTCGGGAGGCCGTGGCGTGAACCTGCAGGAGCTTCACGAGTTCCTGGTGGAGGAGCACGGGTACACGGGGAGCTCCAAGAGCGTGCAGCGGTACGTGCGGGCCCGGTTCCCGAGACCGAAGGTGCGGAGCCGGCGTCGGGTGGAGACACCGCCCGGGGCGCAGGGTCAGGTGGACTGGGGCGAGTTTCCGGGCGTGCGGATCGGGGGCCAGGAGGTGGACCTGCATGCCTTCCACCTGGTGCTCTCGCACTCGCGGCGAGAAGCGGTGGTGTGGTCGGAGCGGGCGGACACGCTGGCGTGGCTGGACGTGCACAACCGGGCCTTCGAGCGGCTGGGCGGGGTGCCGGCGGTGCTGCGGGTCGACAACGTGAAGACAGCGGTGGCGAAGGGGGCGGGGCCATGGGGGACGGTGAACCCGGCTTACGCGAGCTATGCCGGGGCCCTTCGCTTCCACGTGGACGCCACCCGTCCCCGCCAGCCGCAGGAGAAGGGGAAGGTGGAGCGTCGGATCCTGGGGCACCGGCGGGGCTTCGATCCGCGTCGGCGGGAGCACGAGAGCCTGGAGTCGCTGCAAGCGTGGACGGACGGCCAGGTGGCGCGCTCGAGCCACCGGCGGCAGTGCCCGGCGACGGGCACGACGGTCTTCCAGGCGTGGGAGGCGGAGAAGCCCCATCTCGGGGCCCTGCCCGAGCGGCTTCCCGAGCCCTTCGACCTGGCCGTGATGCGACGTGTCGGGCGCGACGCCACGGTGCGCTTCGAGGGGCGTACCTACAGCGTCCCCTTCCGCTTCGTCGAGCAGAGCGTCGAGGTGCGCGGCTGCGCCCGGCAGGTGCAGGTCTGGGCCGAGGGCTCGGTGGTGGCCGCGCACCCGCGCCACACGCGAAGCCGCCTGCTGCTGGACCCGAGCCACTACGAGGGGCCGAGCACGGAGGGGGTGGAGGCGCCCGTACCGCTCGGGCGCATGGGTCGACGCCTCCAGGAGCTGTGGGCGATGGAGCCGGAGCAGCGGCCGATCGACCTCTATGCCGATCTGGCGGAGGTGGCGCGATGACGGCGGGAAACCCGGTGCCCAAGAAGGGCGGCAAGGTGGATCTCGACCCGACCCGCGAGCGGCTCGTGCGCCTCGGCCTCCATCACGCGGCCGAGCACATCGGCGAGGAGCTGGCCCGAGCGACCAAGGACGACCTCGTGCCCCACCGCTTCCTCGACCTGCTGCTCGAGGCCGAGCTGCAGCACCGCGAGGAGCGGAGGATGAAGACCTCGCTCCGTCTCTCGGGCCTTCCCACGGGGCAGACCCTCGGCAACTTCGACTTCGCCTTCCAGCCGAGTGTGGAGCGGAGCCGGATCGAGACGCTGGGCACCTGCGCGTGGATCCGGGCCAAGGAGAGTCTGCTGATCCAGGGTCCGCCGGGAGTGGGCAAGACCCACCTGGCGGTGGCCCTGGGGGTGCGGGCCGTGGAGAACGGCTTCTCCGTGGCCTTCCATCGCCTCGAGGACCTGCTGGCGGCCCTCAAGCGCGACGCCGAGATCAGCCCGCAACGGCTGCGGCGGCGCAAGCACATGAACGTGGCGCTCCTCGTCATCGACGAGGTCGGCTTCGAGCCCATGACGCGCCAGGAGGCGAGCCTCTTCTTCCGGCTCGTCTCCTACCGCTATGGGAGGGGCTCGATCCTGATCACCACGAACAAGGGCATCGCCGACTGGCCCGAGGTGCTGGCGGGCGACGAGGTGCTGGCCACCGCCATCCTCGATCGCCTCCTCCACCACAGCCAGGTGCTCAACATCTCGGGGCGGAGCTACCGGCTCCGCGAGCTCGAGCAGGCCGCGGGGCAAAGCGCCCAGCGTTGAGGCCCCAGAGGGCGGCCTGACGGCCGTGCTCTCCTTCGGAGAGCGGAAGAGAAGAAGGAAGAACCGAACATCAACCCAGGGGGGTGCGCAAAACTAGCCGTCCTCTTAGCGCGCAAGAGATGACGTCCCTCGACACCGGTCGAGGCGAAGGGCGCACCGTTGTCGCTGCGGATCGCCTCGGGAAGCCCGACCTCGCGGAACAGCCGTCGGAAGACGGGCTTCGCATGCTCCGTCCTCACGGAGGGCAGCCCTCGGCACACGAGGAGCTTCCGGCTGAAGTGGTCGGTCACCGTGAGCGGGTAGCAGTAGACGCCTGTCGAGGGACGTCATCTCTTGTGCGAAACTGGCCCTTGAAGTCGACGGGCCAGACCTCGTTCGGCCGCTCCGTCTGGAGCGGGGCGGCACCCGGATGGTCCCACTTCCGCCGCCGGCGGTTCTTGCGCAGCTTCCCGTGGCGATCGAGGATCGCGTTGATCGTGCTCTGGGCCGGCAGCGCTCTTCGCGGGTGCCGCCGGGCCAGCACCAGGCGAAGCTTCTTCGCCCCCCAGCCGTACTGGGCCCGAAGCGCCAGGACCTCCCGCTCCACGGCCTCGGGCGTCCGATGCGGGCAGCTCCTGGGCCTTCGCGAGCGCTCCTCGAGGCCCTCGCCCGCCTCGGCCCGCTCGAGCCACTTGTAGCCCGTGGGCCGGCTGACCCCGTAGCGCTCGCAGAGCTCCTTCATCCCCCACTGGCCGCTCGCATGATCGGCCACGAAGGCCTTCCGCTGTTCCGTCCGATTCGTTTGCATCCAAGGCATCCCTGGGTGTAAACGATGTACCCGGACTTCTGTAAACCATGTCCCCGGACCGTACCGTCCGCCGCCTAACCAGCGGCTGCAGCTGACCCGTTTAGGGAGTGTCAACTCCAATGATCGCGAAGCACGTGTGGGTCTTGGTGGTGTCCTCCAACGGAATCGGCTTGCGTCCCTGCGGGTTCGGGTTCAGTCCAAACGCGTTGTCGGCCTCGTGGGCTCAATGAGGGGTTCGGGGCGACGGTGGTGAATCGGGGCCAAGGGCTCATGGGCCGCAGTCAGCTGCCCGCCTACCGTCTTCGTTGGAACACAAGCGAGAAGGGGTCCTGGGGGAGCGGGGCTACGCCATGCCAAGGCACCTCCGGAGATCGAAGGCCTCGCCGCGGGTGAGCGTGACCCAGACGCTGACGAGGAGTCTGCGAGCCAAGGCCATGCGGACCTTGTTCTTGTGGACGCGGGTCCGCATCGTCTTCGCCCAGGCACGAACCAACGGGTCGTCCTTCATCAGGCGAACCGCCCATTGGCTGACGATCCAGCGGAGCTCGGCCTGGCCTTGGCGGGTCATGCGGCCGTGGTGGGCGTGGTCGGCTGACTGGTTCACCTTGGGGGTGAAGCCGGCGAAGGCCGAGACCGCACGGGGGCCTCGGAATCGGTGCGGGTCGCCGATCTCGGCGAGCAGCGTGGCAGCCGATTGCGTCCCGATGCTCGGGAGCTCCTGCTCGAGGGCCTGGACGTCGGGATCCTCTCGCCCGATCCGTCGGATCTCCCGATCGAGAGCCAGCACCTGGCCCTGCAGGCTATCGAGCACCTGGAGCAGGGCCTTGAAGGCGGTCTGCATCTCCAGGGTCGGCAGGGTGACGGTGCGGAGCTTCTCCCGGCTCGGCTTGGTATAGAGCGCGCTCGTGGGAGCGGGAATCCGGTAGGCGTTCAGGAAGCCCCGGAGCTGGTTCACGGCCTGTTGGCGCATCTGGACGAGGCGGTGGCGGACCCGAAGGAGCTTCCTCCTCCCGTACTCCTCGTCGCTCGGGTAGTAGGTCGTTGCCACCCGATCCAGATCACCGAGCCAGAGCCGGCGTGCAATCTCGGCTGCATCTCGCCGGTCCGTCTTCTTGCCGAGCTTCTTCAGGTCGAGCTTGCGCGGATCACAGACCAGAACGTCGAGCTGCGCCTCTCGGCAGGCGTTGACGAACCACCGGTTGAGGCCCAACGCCTCGACGGCTACGCGGCAATGGGGTCCGAAGAACTTCAGCCGCTCCACGACCCCGAGGCCCTGTTCAAGGCTCTCGGAGCGGATCCTCTCCTCGGCGATCTTCTCACCCCGCGCATCCAGCACGCAGATCTGGATCACGGTGCGATGCAAGTCGATCCCAGCGAAGTACTCTGTCGTCATGGTCAGTCTCCTTGGGGAGTGTTTGTTGGAACACAGCCAAGGTGGCTGTTCCTCGGTGGACACCCAAAACCGGCCATAGAAGGACGTCTGAAAAGCGGCCATAGGGGCTGACGCCCAGGACGTTGACGACGGCGAGGGACCTGCGATCCCCCGCCGCCATGGCGAACCTTCTGGGCAACGAGAAACGCGAGCAGATTCTGGCACTTGGCCGCCTCGGCTGGTCGCTTCGGCGGATCGAGGAGGCGACGGGCGTGCGCCGGGAGACGGCGAGCCGTTACCTCCGGGCCGCGGGGATCGCGGTGCGATCTCCTGGTCGCTGGGGGCACGGGGCCCCAAACCCGGCCATAGAGGCGTCCACCGACTCGAAGGCCCCGGCAAAAGCGGCCAAAGAGGCGTCCACCGATCCGGCCTGGCCGCCGATGCCGGGCCGGAGCCCCCAGGCCAGCGCCTGCGAGCCCTACCGCGAGTGGATCGAGGCGGGCGTGCGCCAGGGCCGGACGGCGATGGCGATCTGGCAGGACCTAGTCGATGACCACGGCTTCGCCTTCAGCTATGCGAGTGTGAAGCGCTTCGTGGCGAAGCAGCGAGCCGCGGCGCCGCGCGAGGCGCACCCGGTGATCGAGACGGCACCGGGAGAAGAGGGCCAGGTCGACTACGGCGACGGGCCGATGGTGCGGCATCCCGGGTCGGGGAAGTACCGGCGCACGAGGCTGTTCGTCTTCACCCTGGGCTACAGCCGCAAGTGCGTTCGGCTGCTCGTGTGGAAGTCGAGCAGCCAGGTCTGGTCGGAGCTGCACGAGAAGGCCTTCCGCCGGCTGGGCGGTGCACCGCGCACCGTCGTCCTCGACAACCTCAAGGAGGGCGTTCTCAAGCCCGACGTCTACGACCCCGCGCTCAACCCCCTCTACCGCGATGTGCTCGCCCACTACGGCGTGACGGCGCTTCCGTGCCGGGTGCGCCACCCCGATCGCAAGGGGAAGGTCGAGTCCGGGGTGCGCCACGCGCAGCAGAAGGTCCGCGGGATGCGCTTCGAGTCGCTCGAGCAGGCCCAGGCCTACCTCGACCGCTGGGAGCGCCGATGGGCCGACACCCGCATCCACGGCACGACCAAGCGCCAGGTGGCGGCGATGTACGAAGAGGAGAAGCCGCACCTGCTCGGGCTTCCCATCGAGCCCTTCCGCTACTACCAGCACGGCGAGCGCACGGTGCACCTCGACGGGGCCATCGAGGTGGAGGGGGCCTACTACCACGCGCCGCCGGGCTGGCTGGGGCGGCGGGTGGCCGTCCAATGGGACGGGCTGCGGGTGCGGATGCTCGATCTGCAGACGGGGGAGCTGCTGCGCGAGCACGTCCGCCAGAGGCGGGGGCGCCGCAGGATGCGGGAGGAGGACCGCCCGAAGCGGACGCCGGCCACGACCCTCCAGCTGCTCGCGCGGGCCCGGCGCGCCGGCGTCCACGTGGGCGAGGTGTGTGAGGCGATCCATCGCCTGGACGGCGAGCCCGGGGTGCGTCGCATCCTGGGCGTGCTCTCCCTGTGCAAGCGCCACGGCATCCCTCGCGTCGACGATGCCTGCGCCACCGCCCTGGCCCTCGAGCTGCCCACCTACGCGTTCGTCAAGCGCTACCTGGAGCGTCAGCCCGAGCTGCCGCTCTCGCTCAAGCAGGTGGACCCGCTCATCCGCCAGCTCACCCACTACCGCGATCTCATCGATCGCCGCACCGAGGAGACCTCTCGTGAATCTGACTGAACTCGATCCCGCACTGCGCAAGCTCCGGCTCTCGGGCATGGCCGAGCATCTGGAGATGCGGCTCCTCGAAGCCCAGAAGGGCGAGTGGGCGGCCATCGACCTGCTCTCGGCGCTCGTCCAGGACGAGCTCGAGCGCCGGCAGGACCGACTGCTGGCCCGGCGCATCAAGCAGGCCCGCTTCCGCGACGCCAACCGGACCCTCAACGGCTTCGACTTCCGCTTCAATACGAAGATCGATCGCGCCCTGGTCTTCGAGCTCGCCACGGGCCGCTTCCTCGAGCAAGCCGAGGACGCTGTCTTCCTCGGCCCGCCGGGCACGGGCAAGAGCCATCTCGCCCAGGCGATCGGCCTCGCCGTCATCCACCAGGGCCATCGCGTCGCCTACCGCGAGGTCCACGTCCTCCTCGAGGAACTCGCTGATGCGACCCTCGACGGCACCCGCAAGGAGTACCTGGCCGAGATCGCGAGAGTGCCGCTGCTCATCCTCGACGACCTCGGCATGCGCAAGCTCCCCACCACGGCCGCCGAGGACCTCCTCGAGCTGATCATGCGCCGCTACGAGCGCACCAGCACCCTCGTCACCTCGAACCGACCCGTCGACGACTGGGGCCGGCTCCTCGGCGACACGGCAGCCGTCACCGCCATGCTCGACCGCCTCCTCCACCACGGCCACCTGCTCAAGTGCGGACCCCGCAGCTGGCGCACCAAGAAGACCACCGCCTTGCCGAAGGAGGCCCCGGCGCGGTAGAACCCCTCTGTCCTGGGCGCGGCCCTTTGGCCGCCTTTGAGACGTCCACCTTTGGCCGGTTTTCAGACGTCCACCGAGGGCTGTTCTCCAAGGAGCTGACCTCCCTATACCCTCCGGGCACCCGCGCGTTCCAACCGGGGCGTGGTACCCTTAGGGTTCCACTCAGGCGCCTCAGCGAGCCTCGGGGCCGGCCCGGCAGCTGAGCCGCCTGTCCGTTAGGCGGCGTTGGGCTTCCAGCGCATGGATGGCCGCTTCTTCGTGCGAGCGCACTCGCCGAGATAGAGATTGATCAGTGTTTGGTACGGGATGTCCGTCTCTTCCGACAGCTCACGGAAGTACGCGAGCGTCTCCTCGTCCAGACGAATTGTGATCTGCTTCTTCAGTCGCCTGGCGTACGGGTTCCTCTTTCCCTTCGAGAAGTCGTAGTTCTTTCTCATCGCTTCCACCGCCTCTCGTAGTCTCGTCTCTCGGCCCTGTTGGCGCGCCGCGCCGAGATGACGCGAATCACGTGGTCTTCCTCTCGGTAGCAGTGGCAAACCACCAGGGCCCGGAGTGCAGCCGAAAGCCCAATCATCACGAAGCGGTCCTCGGCTTCATCCGGGTCCTCGATCAAGATCGCAGCTTCGTCGTAGAAGACCGTCCGCGCTTCCTCGAACGAAACACCGTGTTTCTTCTGATTGGCCTTGTCCTTCTTCGGGTCCCAGTCGAAGTCGATATCGGCCATCCGACCCTAGTGTAGTTATACTGTAGTGGAACGCAACGCCGCCTAACCAGCGGCTGCAGCTGACCCGTTTAGGGAGTGTCAACTCCAATGATCGCGAAGCACGTGTGGGTCTTGGTGGTGTCCTCCAACGGAATCGGCTTGCGTCCCTGCGGGTTCGGGTTCAGTCCAAACGCGTTGTCGGCCTCGTGGGCTCAATGAGGGGTTCGGGGCGACGGTGGTGAATCGGGGCCAAGGGCTCATGGGCCGCAGTCAGCTGCCCGCCTACCGTCTTCGTTGGAACACAAGCGAGAAGGGGTCCTGGGGGAGCGGGGCTACGCCATGCCAAGGCACCTCCGGAGATCGAAGGCCTCGCCGCGGGTGAGCGTGACCCAGACGCTGACGAGGAGTCTGCGAGCCAAGGCCATGCGGACCTTGTTCTTGTGGACGCGGGTCCGCATCGTCTTCGCCCAGGCACGAACCAACGGGTCGTCCTTCATCAGGCGAACCGCCCATTGGCTGACGATCCAGCGGAGCTCGGCCTGGCCTTGGCGGGTCATGCGGCCGTGGTGGGCGTGGTCGGCTGACTGGTTCACCTTGGGGGTGAAGCCGGCGAAGGCCGAGACCGCACGGGGGCCTCGGAATCGGTGCGGGTCGCCGATCTCGGCGAGCAGCGTGGCAGCCGATTGCGTCCCGATGCTCGGGAGCTCCTGCTCGAGGGCCTGGACGTCGGGATCCTCTCGCCCGATCCGTCGGATCTCCCGATCGAGAGCCAGCACCTGGCCCTGCAGGCTATCGAGCACCTGGAGCAGGGCCTTGAAGGCGGTCTGCATCTCCAGGGTCGGCAGGGTGACGGTGCGGAGCTTCTCCCGGCTCGGCTTGGTATAGAGCGCGCTCGTGGGAGCGGGAATCCGGTAGGCGTTCAGGAAGCCCCGGAGCTGGTTCACGGCCTGTTGGCGCATCTGGACGAGGCGGTGGCGGACCCGAAGGAGCTTCCTCCTCCCGTACTCCTCGTCGCTCGGGTAGTAGGTCGTTGCCACCCGATCCAGATCACCGAGCCAGAGCCGGCGTGCAATCTCGGCTGCATCTCGCCGGTCCGTCTTCTTGCCGAGCTTCTTCAGGTCGAGCTTGCGCGGATCACAGACCAGAACGTCGAGCTGCGCCTCTCGGCAGGCGTTGACGAACCACCGGTTGAGGCCCAACGCCTCGACGGCTACGCGGCAATGGGGTCCGAAGAACTTCAGCCGCTCCACGACCCCGAGGCCCTGTTCAAGGCTCTCGGAGCGGATCCTCTCCTCGGCGATCTTCTCACCCCGCGCATCCAGCACGCAGATCTGGATCACGGTGCGATGCAAGTCGATCCCAGCGAAGTACTCTGTCGTCATGGTCAGTCTCCTTGGGGAGTGTTTGTTGGAACACAGCCAAGGTGGCTGTTCTCCAAGGAGCTGACCTCCCTATACCCTCCGGGGAACCGCCCCTTCCAATCGGGCCATGGTACCCTGGGGTTCCCATGGCGCGCTCTCGCCATCCGACAGGTGTCGGTTCTTCTGGCTCTTCACGGCGTCTCCGTGGCCTGGGGTTGGCGGTCAGCGCTGTCGGCTGCGGCGGAAGCGCGAGCGGCTCTCGTAGAGCCATGCAGCACGCCCGTTGGGCAGCATGACCCTCCCTGGCACCAAGCCAAGCACTACTGGGAACCAGCTATGGCAACGCTCCATCTGATGGTTGGCCTTCCGTGCTCTGGCAAGACGACGCTGGCACGCACCCTCGAACACAGGTACTCGGCGCTTCGCCTCACGCCGGATGAGTGGCAGGTGCGCCTCTTCGGGCAGGATGCGGCGGATCCGCGGCACGACGCCCGTCACAGCCTCATTGAGGCGCTGCAATGGGAGGTTGCCGAAAGGGCGTTGGTATTGGGCATCAGTGTCATCCTCGATTTCGGCTTCTGGGCGCATGAAGAACGAGAGGATTTCCGATCACGAGCCGAGCAGCTTGGGGCCAGTAGCGAAGTGCATTTCCTCGATGTACCGAGCGACGAGTTGCTTCGGCGGCTGGCCAACCGAAACGCACGACCGGAATTGGCGTTCCATATCCCCGAAGAGATGATGATGTCGTGGATAGAGTCCTTCCAGAGGCCGGACGAGGACGAACTGGAGCGTAGAGATTGACAACGGAACCCGGCCAGGAGAGCGCTCCGCCTAATCAGCGGGCCGCGGCAGATCGGGGCAGCGGATCACGCTGCGGCAGCCAAGCCTTCTGAATCGGGGATTCCGCCCTCCGAGGGACCCCTGGGTTACACTTCGATGCCTGAACGAACCCGGTCTGTCAGAGCAACGAAAGATGTTCGAGACACTTCGGAACTTCGCAGAGATCGGGATTGCGATCGCCGGCTTCAGCGCGATCGCTTCCGCCCTCAGATCGCGGGTCTCTGCCGCCTGGCCCGAGCGCGACCGCCTGGCCCTCGTATCGCTTCTCGAGACTTCGGCGTTGGTCGTGTTGTTCGCGATCGTTCCACAGGTGCTCCATCAGATCCTGGAGAACGAGCGCGGCCTCTGGGTCAGCTCCAACCTCGGTTACGCTGCGTTTCACTCCTTCCACTACGTCATTCAGCTGCGACGCATCGGCTTCTCCGGCGGAGCGAGCGAGACCCTTCACCCGGTGAGCCGCCTGGCGGGTGGCACCATGTTTCTCGGCGGCATTCTGCTGGTAGCGACACAGGTAGCACTCGTTGCCTTCGGCGATCCGCGTCAGCTCCGATTCATCTACCTCGTCGCGTTGACCTGGCACTCCTGTGTGGCGGCCGTGATGTTCGGAAGCCTGATCCTTCGATCCTTGAGGGGCAATGATGCTTGACGAGGCGATGCAGGTCGTAGCCAATCTGAGGCGCCGCGCCCGACTAGCCCATCCTCTCGGCGTCGGGGAATCACGCGAAGCAACCATGGACAAGGTCAATCTCGCTCAGAAGACTCCCGCTCCGCGGAATCGCCCGACCGGCTGAAACGCGTCGCGGGCGGCCGAGCGCTCCCGAGACGCCAGAGCCCGGGCTTGCGATCGCTGCATCACTGCAACGACGCGTTGCGAGCCCGCAACGCCAGTGGCGTCCCGATGGCTCTCGATCGATGCCAGCTGGCACGCGGTTTGCTGCATCGGGGAGGAGAGCTTCCAATCTGCACCCATCGTGGGAGGACCTCCATGTCGGCGGAGCGCGTGTTTCTCTGGGTCGCCGGCCCACTGTTCCTCGCAATCGGAGCCGCCTATCTCGTCTCGCCGGTGGCCATGGCGGCGGTCACCGAGCTGGGCGTGGCCACCGCCACCGCCACGATCGACGTCCGGGGCTACTACGGAGGGCAGCTCGCCGGCATCGGCGCTCTCGTGCTGCTCGGCGCAGTCCGGCCTGCCTACGCCCCTGCCGCCTTCCTCGTCGTCGCGTCTTCCCTCGGAGGCACCGGCCTCGGGCGGCTCGTCGGGCTCGCAGCAGCAGACGCCGCGCCGCCGCTCATGGTCTCGGCAACGATTCTCGAGCTGGCCTCCGCAGTGACGGCTCTTCTCCTGGCTCGCCGCACCTTCGACCTGCCTGCCGCCTAGCCAGCAGCGCCAGGTGACCGGCAACCGCCGTGGTACACTGGGTCGACCCACGAGGCTGAGCGGCTTCGGCCCGGCGGCGTCCTCGTCAACTACGGCCTCGTCGCGACGGAGACCGTCGCGGTCTTCTCGGGCCACCTGGAGGCCTGGCGCATGGTTCCTACCCGGTGCATCCAAGGTGTCTTGCTCTTCCTGTTCGTGTCGGCCTACCACGATCGGTTCCTGCGGCGCTGGGTCGCCGTGTAGCAGCCAGGCACGAATCGTCTTGGCAGGACGCAGATCGAAACGAACGGACGCCGTGTGGGCGGCCGCGTTCTGCATCTTCCTCGCCTGCTCGACCCTCCCCGACTACGCGCGCCCCAGGGGTGAGCTCCTCGATCCGTCCGCCTATCACGCTACGGACGTCATCCGTTATCGGGAGCTGTCGCGCGCCGATTTCCGCGGCGATTCCCCGCCTCGACGCGTCGCCTCACACGCGTCGAAGCTCGGTGCGTTCACCTGCGCGAACATCGTGGCGACGCCTACCACGGTCATGCCGACCATCACCCCCGATCCCCCGTCCGGCGGGTTCGTCGCCCGAGCACCTGCCCTGCGGTACCGGGCGGAGATGGATCGCGGGTGCTCATGGTGGAACCCCGACGGTGCGGAGAGCTCCGAGACGTACACGTTGCAACACGAGCAGATCCACTTCGCGATCGTCGAGCTCGAAGCCAGGCGGCTGGACGAGGAGGCGAGGGGGCTCCTCGGGCGGGGGAGCTCGCCCGAGGCCGCCGCGGCCGCCCTCCAGCGCAGCATCAACGCTGCACTCCAAGCTGCCCTGAGCCGAGGACTCAGCCGCAGCACCCGATTCGACGAGGACACCTCGCTCGTTCACGATCCGAGAGCTCAATCGCGATGGAACCAGCGCGTGGTCGAGGAGCTCGGCCAGCTCGACGAGCCAGGGCGGTCCCTGCACGACCCAGCCGCGAGGATCCCATGAGCTCCACGACCACCGGGCACGTCCTTCGAGTGTTCATCGTCCTCGCCGTCGCAGCGTGCGCCACCCCGTTGGAGCGGCTGCAACGCACCGAGGCCGTGCCCTTTGCCGAGAGTTGGCTCGACCATCTGGACGCGGGACGGCAGGAGCCGGCGTGGGACGCGACGGCCGACCTTGCGAGGCTCCGGTACGAGAAGGCACGAAGGCTCAAGCTGTGGTTCGGTGCCAGAGGCGCGCTCGGGGAGCGCATCTCGCGGCGCGTCGGTATGCGTCCGGATTCGCCACGGCCTCGACGATCAGGGGGCCGCCCTCTCCCTCCGCCGCGCGCTCCCCGGCGTAGCCGGGCAGATCGCCCGAGTTGGCGCGCGTGACGCGTTCGAGCTTCGAACGCGACATGCCGGGATGCGATCGCACCGCACTCGCGCGGCCTCAGGTTCGCGCCCTGGCCCCCCGATGTCTCGATGGAGTCCTTCTCCCCCATCGAGGTTCCACCATGCGAGAGATCTGGGCCCCGGTCTGGTTCGCTACGGCACTGTGCGCCATCGCCCTCATCGCAACCGTCCTGTACAAGTGGGAGCCCGCAGCACCCGCCTTCTTCTCCTTCCTCCCCGTGGTCTTCCTGCAGATGGGCCGCAGCATCCAGGGCCTCCATCGGCGGATCGAAGACCTCGAGCGCTCCCAGGAGCAGGACGAGCACGGCGTCTAACCGCAGCCCGGGTACCCTCACGTCGAGGGAGGCCCGCGATGCCCGCACTCCTCATCGCCGAGATGACGTGGAAGAGCACCGAGTGGCTCCCTGACGATCTCGCCGTGGTCCCTGATCTCGTGAAGAAGCACGGGGCCGGTACGTGGTACGGACCGGCGAGATCGAGCGGCTCGAAGGGACACGGGACGAGACGGACGGCATCGTCGTCCTCGAGTTTCCCGATCGGGACGCGGCGCTGGCGTTCATCGACGATCCCGAGTACGAGGGCCCGAAGAAGGCCCGCCTGGCCAATACCCTTTCCGAGACGATTCTCGTACCGCTGAAGTGAAGGCGCAGGCATGGCCATTCACCGCGGTCTTCGGTCTCGCCAAGGCCGGCGGCCGAATCGCGAACCCCCTGGGCGAGCAGTGGACTCCGTTCGGCCGACGACGTGGTAGCCTGGGACGCGAGACATGACGGCGAAGGACGAGCTCCTGACGATCGTTGAGATCAGCGTCGCGCTGATCGGTTTCTCGGGTCTGATCTTCGTGTTCCGGTCCCGGGACATCACGGAGCTCGAGGTTCGAGACCTCTCCGCGCTAGCCATGATCCTGGGCGCCGGTGGCTTGACGCTCGTGTTCGCGCTGCTGCCGCTGCCCTTCTCCTACCTCGGCCTGGCGGAGCCCCAGCTCTGGCGTCTCTGCTCCGGGTTGTTTGCTGCCGGGATGCTCGGCGCGGGCACCGCGTTCCTTCTCGTCAACCGGAGACTGGTAGCCAAGGGTCATGCCGAGCGGACGCCACGTCTCAACCGGCTCACCCTGTTCTCGGCGTTCCTGACGGCGGTCCTTCTCGGACTGGTCGCGGCGGGAACGTTCCCGGCGGGTCCGGCGGTATACCTGCTGGGACTCGTCGTCTGCATCCTGCATTGCCTCGTCTACGTCGCGTTCATGCTGGTGGTCGCGCGCCGATTCGACACTCCCCGGCGAGTTGATCGGCATTCGTGATACGCTGGGCGCCAGCCACAGGGGCGAGGGAAGGCCGCGCGATGTCAGAGAACGGTGACCGACCCGAAGCCGCTCCGGGCACCACACTTGATCCCGCCCAGCAGCTCTACCTGGCACAGAGCCTCCAGTCCGAGCAGAACCTGGTCCTGGCGGTCGCCGCCGGACTGGCCGCGGCGCTCGTCGGCGCGGCGCTGTGGGCGGGGGTTACGTTGGCATCCGGGTACCAGATCGGCTTCATGGCGGTCGGGGTGGGCTTTCTCGTGGGGCTCGTCGTACGCGTCGCCGGAAAGGGAATCTCGCCTCCGTTCGGCGTCGTCGGTGCGGTTTGTTCCCTGCTCGGGTGCGCGCTGGGCAACCTTCTCGCGGTCGTGGCGATCGTCGCCGACAGTGAAGGGGTGCCCTTCGGATCCGTTCTCGGACAGCTGAGCTCCGACGTCATCGCGGAGCTGATGGTGGCAACCTTCAACCCGATGGACCTGCTCTTCTACGGGATCGCGATCTACGAGGGGTATCGCCTCTCTTTCCGTCAAGTCTCGGCGGAAGAGCTGCAGACAAGGCTGGGCGGCCCAGCTGCCTGAAACAGCCGGAGGGATCCATGACGGAAGGGTCTTCCTTCGTTCCGGAGGGCTGGCCGAGGGTCGTCCCGCGAATCGTCGTCGGGGACCCGCAGGGGCTGGTGCGCTTCGTCCAGGAAGTCTTCGCGGCGAAAGGTGGGTTCAACGCCGATCGTCCGAGCGAGCTCTGGATCGGCGGCTCGGTGATCATGATCAGCAGTCCGCTCGCTCGGGAGGTGATGACGGCCTTCCTCTACGTCTACGTGGAGGATGTGGACGCCACCTACCGGAAGGCCATCGCGGCGGGAGCGACGTCCCTCGAGGAGCCCACCGACATGCCCTACGGCGACCGCCGGGCCATGCTGCGAGACCCGTGGGACAACACCTGGCAGATCGCCACCCACGGCGGACGCTTCACGCCGTGAGTGGAGCGCGCGCCCTGTACGACGAGATCGGCATCGGCTACGTCGAGCATCGCCGGCCGGACCCGCGAATCGCCGCCGCGATCGACGCGGCGCTGGGAGGGGCGGGCTCGGTGCTCAACGTCGGGGCGGGCACGGGGTCCTACGAGCCGCTGGATCGCCCGGTCGTCGCCGTCGAACCGTCGATCGCGATGATTCGCCAGCGCGCGCCGCGCAGCGCGCAAGCGATCCGCGCTTCGGCCCCCGAGCTGCCCTTCCCGAACGGTGCCTTCGATGCCGCACTGTCCGTCCTCACCGTGCACCACTGGCCCGACCGCGTCCGCGGGCTCCGGGAGATGCTGCGCGTCGCACGCAACCGCGTGGTGATCGTCACCTGGGATCCGGCCACCTACGGGTTCTGGCTCATCGACGACTACTTCCCCGAGATTCGCGAGATCGATCGGCGGGGCCTTCCATCCCTCGACGAGCTGCTCGACGAGATGGTGGAGCCACGGGTCCTCCCTCTCCCCGTTCCCCATGACTGCACCGACGGTTTCCTGGGCGCCTACTGGCGCCGGCCTCGGGCCTACCTCGATCCGGGTGTGCGCGGCGCCATCTCGGCGTTCGCGAAGCTCGAAGGGGTGGAGGCTCGTCTCGCGCGACTGCGCCGCGATCTGGACGACGGCAGCTGGGAGCAGCGGAACGGGCATCTGTCGAGCCGTTCCGAGCTCGACATCGGGTACCGCCTCCTCGTCAGCCGTGGCTCTGGGTGATCGGTGGTCCATCCGCCAGGCGTGCAGCGATCCGCGCCGTCGACGCCACGTCATCCGCGTCGAGGAGCGCGAAGCGTGCGAAGGCCCAGCCCCGGAGTCGCACCTCGTCGATTCCCAGGAGGCCTGCGAGTCGCGCGACCAGCTCCCGGGGCGCTTCGCTCATCCGCTCGCGGCAATTCAGCAGGTGCTGGGTGGCGTCGTAGCACGGGTCTCCGACGAAGGGCTTCGGGTCGATGACGAGCCAGGGCTGTCGCTCGGCCGAGAGGACGTTGCCGGCGTGGAGGTCCGTCGCGAGCACGACGTGCTCGCGCTGGGAGCCGGCCAGCTCCTCGAACGCGGCGAGGCCTTCGCGGATGCGGGCTTCGTCGCTCCAGCCCTCCTCGCGCTCGCGGATCTCCGTGCACCAGGAGTCGATCATGCGAGCCAACGGCCTGAAGGGACGTGACGGCGGCGGAGGTCTCCACAGCCTGCGAAGCAGGCCCGCCAGGATCTCGTCCTGATCGCGCTCGGGAAGGGTGCGCAGGTGCCGGCCCGGCCGGCATCGCTCGAGCACCATCGCATGGGCCTCACGATCGGCGTCCACGAGGAGGACGGTCGGGTCTCCGTGCCAGAAGGCGAGTCCGTCGATCTCGTGCATGGCCTCCATGTGCGGGTAGCCGAGCTTGAGCATCACGTCTCGGCCGTCGGCGGTCGTGGCCGGCGTGACCCAGGCGCAGCTGGCTTCGCTCTCGACCGGCTCCCCTACGCTGAGAGCCAACCGGGCGGTCAGGGCTTCGATAAGGGAAGGGAGCCCGTCGATCCACGCGGCCCCTTCAGGGGTCGTGCCGAGGGTCCGGTGGAGGTGGGAGGGAATCGTGGCCATGGGCTCTCGGGCGAGGGTACCGGGCGCCGCGTGGTAGGATGCGCCCACCCAACGAAGCAGCGCGTCCCAAGGGAGACATCGAGATGCCCCAATCCGCGATCTTCGGGCCCGTCCTGGCAACGCTGGCCCTCACCTTCGTCGTCTGGATCGTCCTCTTCGCGCGCCGAATCCCCTTCATCAACGCCAGCGGGGCGACGCCGGAGCAGCTCGCGACGCCCGGCCATCTCGCGGAGATCCAGCCGCCCGAGGTGTCGAACCCGTCGGACAATTTCAAGAACCTCTTCGAGATCCCGGTCCTGTTCTACGTCCTGGCCGGCTACCTCTTCGCGACGGAGCAGGTGGACGGCCTCCACGTCGCGGCCGGTTGGGTGTTCTTCGGCTTTCGTGTCCTACACAGCGCGGTCCACTGCACGGTCAACATCGTGATGCTGCGCTTCGTTCTCTACCTGCTCTCGACCCTCGCCGTCTGGTTCATCGCCGCGCGGGCGATTCTCGGGCACCTGAGTGGGTGATCAACCGTAGTGCCGAATCTCGATCAGGTGGCGGTTCGGGTCGAACAGGTAGAGTGACGCGCCGGCGCCCCGGGCGCCGATCTCCTCGCCTGGGCCCTTCCCGTTGCCCACCGCGTGGAAGGAATCGCCGAACTCGACACCGGCTTCCCGGACCCGGCGGAACACCTCGTCGAACTCGGCTCGCGGCATGGCGAAGGCCAGGTGCTCGCCGCCCTCGGTGCCCCAGGCCGCGAGCTGGAGTGTGAGATCCGGCGTCACCCGGAGCACCGAGAAGGGCTCGTTCTCTCCCTCGCCGGCGAGGCCGAGCACCTCGGTGTAGAAGCGCACGCTCTCGTCGCGATCGTTCACTTTCAGGATCAGGTGGTCGAGCTGCACGGCTCAGTGGACCTCCCTCAGGCGGCCGGACTCGACCTCGTAGACGAAGCCGCGCACTGCTCCGACGTGGGGGAGAAACGGGCTCGCGGACAGGTCGGCGACGGAGCGGCGCACGTTCTCCTCGAGATCCCGGAAGGCGCCCAGGGCGAAGGGGAGGCGGACGCCGACCTCCTGGTGGATGGCCTCGGCGACCTCCCCATCCTCGAAGGACATCATCCCGCAGCCGGTGTGCTGGACGATCATGATCTCCCGGGTGCCGAGCATGCGCTGCGAGATCGTGAGCGACCGCACGACGTCGTCGGTGACGATACCCCCGGCGTTGCGGACGACGTGGGCATCGCCCTCCTCGAGGCCGAGCATCGCCGCGGGGTCGATCCGCGCGTCCATGCACGTCACGATGGCGATCTCCCGGCCGGGGGGGGCCGCGAGCTGGCCCTTCGAGAAGCCGGCGGCGTACTTCACGTTTGCCTGGAGACAAGCGTCGATGGCACTCATGCGATTTGGGTAGCATCTGAGAGCCCGATCCGGGAGGGAGCCTTCTGGTCACGCACCTCCTCTTCGATTTCTTCGGCACCCTCGTCGGCTACTCGCCGAGCCGGACGGAGCAGGGTTTCGCGCGAACTCACGCGCTCCTACGAGAGGCCGGCGTGGCGCGCGGATACGAGGCGTTCCTCACCCTCTGGGTGCAGGCGTCGGAGGATCTCGGGCGTCAGGCGGCACGCGACCACCGGGAGTACTCGATGATCGAGCTGGGCCGGGAGTTCACCCGGCGCGCGACGGGAAGGCAGGACGATACGCTGGCCCGGTCGCTCGCAGCGACCTATGTCTCGGAATGGAACCGAGGCGTCTCGTACCTCGAAGGCCTGCCGGCTCTCCTCGACCGCCTGAGCGAGGAGTTCGTCCTCGCCGTCGTCACCAACAGCCACGATCCGGCGCTTGTGCCCGGTCACCTCGAGCGCATGGGCGTCGCGAATCGCTTCGAATGGGTGGTCACGTCCGTGGAGCACGGGCGACGAAAGCCCAGCCCCTCGATCTTCAGGCACGTGCTGGACGAAGTGGGCGCGGGAGCCGAGGCGTGCCTCTTCGTCGGTGACGACTACCATGCCGACTATCAGGGTGCGCGGGCCGCGGGTCTTGGGGCCCTCCTGATCGATCCGGACGCGCACGCGTCGGTTCCGCCCGACGCCCGCCTCGATTCGATCTTGGAGCTGGGCGGCCTGATACCTCCAGAGGGAGAACGACGATGCTTCGCGGTTCGTGCGCATGCGGGAAGGTTCGCTACGAGCTCCGCGGTGAGCTGGTCGGGCCCGTCGGTCACTGCCACTGCTGGCAGTGCCGGAAGCACTCCGGAGCCAGCTTCGGGACGACGAGTGCGATCAAGGCGGAGGAGCTTCGCTTCGTGGAAGGGGAGGAGCGGCTCTCGAGCTGGGAATCGAGTCCCGGCACGACGGCGGCTGTCGCGCGGATTCGCGCGGTGGGCCGCGGCGAGATCAGCGAGGACTCCTACCGGCTCTTCGAGGGGGGATCGCGCCCGGAGCTCGACGCGAAGCTCACCGGACACGACGCGAACCTGCTGGAGCTTCCCGTTCTGTTCTACGCCGTGGGTCTCGGCATCTTCGCCGCCGGGCGGGTCGACGCCGTGTTCGTCGGGCTGTGCAGGGCCTACGTCGCGGTCCGCTTCGTCCACGCGACGGTGCACCTGACCGGAAATCGCCCGGCGCACCGGGCCGCGGTGTTCGGCACCGGCGTGATCCTGCTCGTGGTGATCTGGGTCCGCCTCCTCATCCTCCTGTCCGGCGGCGGGAGCTGAGGTGGTTGCCAAGGACACGGACGAACTGGTCCTGGAGGTGGCGGTCCTCCAGGTACGCCCCGGCGAAGCGGAGCGCTTCGAGGAGGCCTTCTGCGAGGCCCAGGAGATCCTCGCCTCTGCGGGCGGGTACCGGGGCCACGAGCTGCGCAGCTGCGTGGGGGCGGCGAACCGCTACCTGCTGCTCGTCTGGTGGGACGACCTCGAATCGCACACCGAGGGCTTTCGCGGCTCTCCTGACTACGAGCGTTGGAAGGACCTGCTCCACCGGTTCTACGATCCGTTCCCGCAGGTCGAACACTACCGCTCGCGCTTTCGGAGGACGCCATGATCGAGACCCACGGCCTGACGCACATCAGCCTGTCCGTCGAAGACCCCGACCGTTCGCTCGCCTTCTACCAGGCCCTGTTCGGGGTTCGCGAGTGCCACCGCGAGGAGAACAGCATCCAGGTGCAGGGCCCCGGACCCCACGACATCCTGGTGTTCGAGCGGCGCGCCAGCCACGGCCAGCCCGGCGGCATCGACCACTTCGGTTTTCGGCTCCGGGATCCGGGCCAGATCGGCGAGGCGGTCCGCCAGGCCGAGGCGGCCGGCGCGAAGATCCTCCGTCACGGGGAGTTCGAGCCGGGCATGCCCTACCTCTACTTGGAGGACCCGGACGGCTACGTCATCGAGATCTGGTACGAGTAGTCAGACCGGCTCGAGGGGCTCCGGCGGCCCATCCGGAAGGGCGACGTGGATCGGATGCCCCGCCTTCACGTCGCCGCCGGCGACGACGATCGCCATCACGCCGGCCTTTCGCACGAGTCGGCCCCCGGCATTCCGATCGAGGGTGGCGGCCATCAGCCCGGGCGCGATCTCGTCGAGCTGGGCGCAGGGGTTGCGCAAGCCCGTCACCTCGACGACGGCGTCCTCGCCGAGGCGCAGGCGCGTGCCGCGGGGGAGGGCGAGCAGGTCGAGGCCGCGGGTCGTGACGTTCTCGCCCAGGAGGCCGGGCGCCACCTCGAAGCCGGCGGCGCGCAGCTCGAGCAGGAGCTCCTCGTGCAGGAGGTGCACCTGGCGAAGGTTCGGCTGGGTGGGGTCGCGAGCCACCCGCGAGCGATGCCGGACGGTGAAACCGAAGTGGGCGTCGCCCTCGACGCCCCGGCCCCGGGCGAGTCGGATGCCGACCCGGATGGGCTTGTCCACTCCGTGGCTCGCGCTGCTGCTCACCGAGACGACGAAGGCACTCACGCACGCGAGTGTAGGGAACCCGCGTGATACGATGGCGGCATGGCGGCACCGCCGGGGAGCTGACAACAGCTGGAGCGCCGGGCACCGGAGCTGGCCCGGGCTGCTCGGCGCCTGGTCTGGCGGGATCGTCCCCGACACCGCGAGGCCCAGGAGGCCGGACGCGATCGCTTCTACGAGGGGTACCTCTCCACGTGGTCGACCCGGTCCGGGAGAGCTCCTTCCGCCGCTGAGGGTGGTACGATTTCGGCGAGGAGGCCCGATGAACGAGCTCGAGGAGATCGCCCCCGCCTTCGTGGAGATGGCGCACCAGATCGTCTGGTGCAGCGCCGCCACGGTCGATCGGGAGGGTCGCCCGCGCTCCCGGGTGCTCCATCCGATCTGGGACTGGGACGGCCGCGAGCTGGTCGGCTGGATCGGCACCGGGCCGACCCCGACCAAGCGTGCCCACCTGGAGAAGAGCCCTCACCTGTCCCTCAACTACTGGGCCCCGACCCAGGACACCTGTGTCGCCGAGTGCCGGGCGAGCTGGGCCTTCGACCACGAGACGCGCACGCGGGTCTGGGACCTGCTGAAGAACGCGCCATCTCCCGTGGGCTACGACCCGGCCATCATCCCCGGCTGGGACGATCCCACCTGCGACGCCTTCGCCGCGCTGCGGCTCGAGCCCTGGCGCTTGCGGGTCTTTCCTGGGACGGTGCTGATCGGCCAGGGCGGAGACGTCCTCACCTGGCAGGAGGGCGGCCGCTGAGCACGATCCGCGCCGAGCGCCTCACCGCGGACATCGACGACGAGGTCGTCGTGTTCCTGATCGGCATGCGCATCAACAAGCGCTGGAAGGTTCACAAGTGGCTCCCGGTGGCGCGAGCGATGGGCCGCATGATCGCCGAGATCGAGGCGGATCCGGAATCGGGCTTCCTCGGCGTGGAGAGCTGGAAGGGCAATCCTTCGGTCATGGTCCAGTACTGGCGATCCTTCGAGCATCTCGAGCGCTACGCCGTCGACAAGGCCCGTGAGCACCAGCCGGCCTGGGCCGCCTTCAACAAGGCGGTGGGCTCGAACGGGGACGTCGGCATCTGGCACGAGACCTATCGCGTTCGCGTGGGCGACTACGAGTGCGTCTACAACAACATGCCCCTCTTCGGCCTGGCCAGGGCCACGCGGGCCGTACCCGCGACCGGTCGGTGGGAATCGGCGCCGCGCCGCATGGCGGGTGCGTGAACGTGTCCCGAAGCCACCTGCTCGTATTCGCGCTGCTGGCATTCGGCTCGGTGGGTTGCGACCACGCGACGAAGCAGCTGGCCCAGGAGACCCTGGCCGGGGTCGCACCGATCTCGCTCGTCGGCGACACCCTGCGCTTCGAGCTCGCGGAGAACCACGGCGCTTTCCTGAGCCTGGGCGAGGGGCTTCCGCCCGCCCTTCGCAGCGCACTCCTGATCGGCGGCGTGCCGATCCTGCTCGCCTTGGTGGTGGGCATCGCCCTCCGCCGCGGGCCGGGCTCCCACGCCGAGCTGGGCGGCCTGGCCCTGATCACCGGTGGCGGTCTCGCCAACTGGCTCGACCGGCTCCTCCACGATGGCGCCGTCACCGACTTCGTGAGCATCGGTGTCCCGGGCCTGCGCACGGGCATCTTCAACCTGGCCGACGTCGTGATCGTGTTGGGGTTCCTACTCTTCGCCTTCGGAGGGCATCGCGAGCACGCGGACGAAGGAGCCGAATCCGTGGAGGAAACATGAACGACATCGATCTCCTGGCCGTGCTGGTCGCATCGGTGGCCAGCTTCGCCTTCGGTGCCCTGTGGTACTCGAAGCCCCTCTTCCTCGATAGCTGGATCGCCGCCAACGAGGCGGAGCCGGAGCCGAGCCCGCCGGTCTTCGCATTGGGCTTCGCCGCCACGCTGGTCTCGGCGACCGCGTTCGCCGTGTGGCTCGGCGAGAGCCCGGGCCTGGGCGAGGCGGTGATCCAGGGCCTGGTGGTCGGCGGCTGCCTGGTCGCGGCCAGCCTGGGCATCAACTACCCGTTCGCCGGGCGCAGCCCGCTGCTGTGGCTGATCGATGGCGGCTTCCACACCGCGCGCTTCGCCCTGATCGGCGCGGTCCTCGCCCTGTGGCCGTGATGCCGACGCGCGAGCAGCTTCTCCATTGGGCGCGCGGCTACGTCGCCCTCTGGAACGAAGGGGACAAGGACGCGTGGGTCGAGAACTGGCGGACGGTCCTGTCCGGCGATGTCCGGATGCTCGATCCGGTCGGGACGCCGGAGAAGAAGGGCTTCCAGGAGTGCTGCCTCGACGCCTGGGACCTCTTCCAGCCGAGGGTCCGCTTCCGGATTCCGCCGGGGCAGCTCTTCATTTGCGACAACGAGGTCGCCTGGCTGCTCGAGAACCACATCACGACCGACGGCAAGGAGAGCCTCGCCTACAGCATCGAGACCTACCGCTTCGAGCCGGACGGCTCGGTCCTGATTCGCACCTACTACCGGGTGCCGGACCATTCGGCGGGAGAGCTGGGCGAGATGTTCCAGACGTACCTGCCCGAGGGAGGCTAGTCGGCCATCGCTCGCTGAAGGGCGGGGCGGGCCTCGAGGCGCTCGAGATACCCGGTGAGCTTCGGATGCCCGCCGAGCACGCCGACGAAGCGGGCGATTGCGAGGGTGAAGCCGGTCATGATGTCGGCGCCGCTGAAGTCGTCACCGAGGAGCCAGGGGCCATCACCCAGCCCGTCCTCGAGGAACCGCAGCGCGGAGCCGGCACGACCGCGAGCGTCCTCCATCACTTCGGGAACTCGCTCGTGATCGCCCCGGTAGAAGACGTGCCAGATGAGGGTGCCGAGGGGCGGGTAGGCGGTGCCCTCGGAGTAGTGGACCCACTGCAGGAAGCGCCCCCGCTCCGGCGAGCCGGGCGGCGGCGCCAGGCGGCCCTCGCCGTAGCGCTCCAAGACGTACTCGAGGATCGCGCCGGACTCGCAGAAGGTGGCGTCGTCGTCGACCAGTACCGGAAACTTGCCCGTCGGCGTGCCCTGGCTGAAGAAGCCGCCGGAGGGCGGTTGGAAGGGGCGCCTCTCCAGGCGATGGGGCAGCTCGAGCTCTTCGAGGAGCCAGCGGATGCGGACCGAGCGGGTGCGCGGCGCGTGGTAGAGGGTGAGCATGTCCCTGCTGTAGTCCAGGAGCGGGGGCCCGGGCAAGCCGTGGTAGCCTCGCATCCTCTCGAAGGAGGCGATCATGGCCAAGGAGCACCTGCAGCCCCCGGATCTCTTCGCCAGCGAGAAGCTGGGCTTCACCCAGGTGGTGACGTCGCCGCCCGGCAAGCTGGTCTTCGTGTCGGGGCAGACGGCCTGGAACGAGAAGATGGAGGTGGAGGGCGGCGACGACCTGCAGGAGCAGACGGGGCACGCCCTCGAGAACCTGCGGCGCGCCCTGGCCGCGGCCGGCGCCGGCCCCGCCGACCTGACCAGCCTTCGCCTCTACATCGTCGATTACACGCCGGAGGACATGCGCGCGATCGGTCGCCCGCTGGCGGCGTTCCTCGAGGGTGTGAAGCCGCCGGCCCAGACGCTCCTGGGCGTGCAGGCCCTGGCGCTGCCCGACCTGCGGATCGAGATCGAGGCAACGGCGCTGGTCGAATGATGCGCATCCGCCTCTCGGACGAGCGGCGTTCCGCACTGATCGAGGTCACCCAGGCCTTCTTCGCCGATCGCTTCGACGACGAGCTGAGCGAGTGGCAGGCGGGGCTGGTGCTCGACTTCTTCGCCGAGCGCTTGGGGCCGCAGGTCTACAACCAGGCAATCCGCGACGCGCACGGCTTCATGCAGGACAAGCTGGTCGATCTCGAAGGCGAGTTCTACGAACCGGAAGAGGAGCAGTGAGGCTCGCCCTGGCCGGAGGGGCAGCGCTCATCCTCGGCTTCGTCGGCGTGACCTGGCTCGCTCTCGAGGCCTCTGAGGTGGCCGTGCTGGAGACCCGCGTGCCGGACGGCAGCGTTCGCCGTACCCACGTCTGGTTCGTGGAGCCGGACGGCGAGCTCTGGATCGAAGCGGGCACGCCCCAGAACCCGTGGCTGACGGACGTAGGCCGTGCTCCGGAGTTGCGCTTCGCGGCCGAGGACCGCGCCGGCCGCTACCGGGCGCGGGTGTTGGAGGGGCGCGAGCCCGCGCAGCGGGTGCGGAGGCTGCTGCGCGAGAAGTACGGCTGGCGAGACGCGTGGGTCGGCATGATGGTGGACGCCTCCCGGTCGATCGCGGTGCGGCTGGAGCCTCTTCCGTGAACGTCACGCACCGGGGCGGCTGCCACTGCGGGCGGGTACGCTTCGAGGTCGACGCGCCCGCGGACCTCGAGCTCCACGAGTGCAACTGCTCCATCTGCGGCAAGGTCGGTTACCTGCACCTGACCGTGCCCCGCAGCCGTTTCCGTCTCCTCTCCGGCGAGGAGGAGCTCACCGCCTATACCTTCAACACGGGAGTGGCCCGCCACCTCTTCTGCTCGGTCTGCGGCGTGAAGTCCTTCTACGTGCCGCGCTCCCACCCGGCGGGCTACAGCGTGAACGGCCGCTGTCTCGATCCGGAGACGGTCGCGAGCCGCGCCGTCCTGCCCTTCGACGGCGCCGACTGGGAGGCTCACGTCGACGAGCTGCCGCCGCTCCCGGAGGACGAGACCTGACGCGATCGTACGGTGGCCCCTAGACTGGGGGCCCCTTGGACACGATTCCCGACGCCCTCCTCGACCGGCCCGTCACCGGCGCGAACCTCATGCCGGGCCGGCTGCGCGACCAGCTGCACGGGCCGACCCTGCTCGTCTTCCTCCGCCACTTCGGCTGCATCTTCTGTCGCGAAGCCGTGGGAGACCTGCGCGCTGCCGTCGAGGGCGACGAGAGCTATCCGGACGTGATCTTCTTCGCCCAGGCGAGCCCGATCGAGGCGCGGGCCTTCCTGCGGCGCTACTGGCCGACGGCCCGGGTGGTGTCGGATCCAGGGCTCTCCTTCTACGACGACTTCGGCGTGGGGCGCGCGAGCCTGCTGCAGTCGTTCTCGCCCCGGGTGTTCGCGGCCCAGCGCCGCGCCGCCGCCAAGGGCTACGAGAACGGGCCGCGAAGCGGTGACGTCTGGAGGATGCCGGCGGCCTTCGTCGTGGACGGCGAGCGCATCCTCTGGCGCTACGAGCCGCGCCATGCCGCGGACCATCCGGACTTCGCGTCGATTCCCGCTCAGCTGGCCGCGGCGCCCGCCTAGCGATGGCCTTGGCGATCGGGGTCGGTGCCGCGGCGGTGGCGGCGCTCCTTGCGTCCCAACGCGCGGGCTTCCGCCCCGGCGTGGTCGTATCGAAGCTCCTGGCGGCCTCCGCGTTCGTCGCGGCCGCTCTCGGATGGGGAGCGCTGGCGACTCCGTACGGCCAGATGGTGCTCGCGGGTCTCGTCCTGTGCTGGCTGGGGGATGCGCTCCTGCTGCCGCTGGGGCAGAGCCGCTGGTTCCAGGCGGGCATCGGCGCGTTCCTGGCGGGTCACCTGGCCTATGCGGTCGCGTTCCTCCAGGGTCCGCTCTCCCCGCCGGCCCTGGTCCTGGCCGCGCTGGGCCTGGCGATCTTCGCGTGGTGGGTGCGGCGCTGGCTGGGTCCGCACCTCCCGGCCGAGTTCGAACTGCCGGTAACGGCCTACCTGGCAGTCATCTCGGCGATGGTGGTGCTGGCCATCGCCTCCTCCGCGGCCACGGGCCGCCCGGAAGCCGCCGTCGGGGCCGTGGGGTTCGCGCTCTCGGACGTGTCCGTCGCGCGGGATCGCTTCGTGGCGCCTGGCTTCGTGAACGGCGCGTGGGGCCTGCCCCTCTACTTCGGCTCGCAGTTCCTGCTCGCGTCGACGGTCGCCTGAGGTCTACCCTGGGAGACGTGAGCGATCTGCGCGTGCGTCGAGAGGCCCTGGTCCGCCGGCACATGGAGGCGGAGAACGTCCACGACTTCGACGCGGTGATCGAGACCTTCGCCCGTCCGCGCTACGAGCTGATCGGAACCGATCGGGTGCACGACGGCGAGGCGGAGGTGCGGGCCTACTTCCGCGAGACCCGCACCGCGTTTCCCGATCAGCGCAACGAGCTGATCGCCCTCCACCATGCCGACGACGCGGTGATCGCGGAGTTCTGGCTGCTGGGCACCCACGAAGGCCCCCTCGGCTCGCTCCCGCCGACCGGCCGCAGCTTCCGCTGCCGCATGACCGCCTTCTTCCTGTTCGAAGGCGAAGGCCTCGTCTGCGAGCGCGTCTACTTCGACTCCGGAACCATCCTCCGCCAGCTCACCGGCTCCTGATGCGACGTCCAGCGGTAGAGGATGTCGGGCTCGCTCTCGGGCGGGGGGCTGGTGGCGAAGGCGATGGGGTGGAAGCCGAAGCGCTCGTAGAAGGCGCGGGCCCCGGTGTTGCGGCGGTGGGTGAAGAGCGTGAGCTCGGAAGGGGAGAGCTCGCGGGCCCTGGCGAGCAGCACGCGGCCGATTCCGGCGCTCTGGGCGGTGGGGTCGACGTAGAGGTGCTCGACGCGCACGCCCGCGAGTGCGAGGAAGCCCAGCAATCTGCGGCCCCCCCGCGCTACCCACACGTCGCTCTCCCGTGCGATCACGTCGCGCATCTGGGCATGATCCTCGGCCGGGGTGTACCCCATGCGCTGCTCGAGCCAGGGCTGGGCACCCTCCCGGGAGCGGCGCCACAGGGCCGCAAGCTCCGCCGTGTCCGCCGAGTCGAGCGGCTCGAGCGTCATGGCTCCGCGGACGTGATGCGCGGTGCGGTCCAACTCCGGTCCTCCTGCTCCGTGTCCTCCAGGGTACGCTGCTGCTCACGACCCAGCAGGGCGCGCTTCCGCCACACGCCGCCGACGAAGCCCCCGAGCGAGCCGTCCCCGCGCACGACCCGGTGGCAGGGGACGAGGAGCGGTACCGGGTTCGTGGCGCAGGCGCTGCCCACCGCCCGGGCGGCGCCCGGCGCGCCGAGCGCTCGCGCCACCTCGCGATAGCTGCGCGTCTCGCCGCTGGGAATGCGGGTGAGCGCCTGCCAGACCCGACGCTGGAATCGGCTGCCGCGCACGTCCAGGGGAACGGTCTCCCGGGGTGGCCGGCCTCCCACGACGGCGAGCAGCGCGTCCATCCAGGGGCGCAGGCCTTCGGGATCGGGCCGGCGGCCCGCGCACGGGAACTCGCGCCGAAGCAGTTCGAGGAGCTCGGCCTCGTCCCGACCGAAGCGGACCAGGCACACACCGCGGCTCGAAGCGACGAGCAGCAGCTCGCCCAGATCGGTGCTCCGGGTGGCGTAGCGAAGGGAGGTGTCCATGCCGTGGAGGATCGTCCCTGCCGAAGCCCGGGGCTGGCGGAATTCGGACGTCTTCCTCGGGCTCAGCGCGGATCGAGCCGGACCGGAACCGCTTCGCGCCCGACGAGGAAGCGGACCCAGCGGTCGGCCAGGCCGTACTTCCCGGCCATCAGGCCGAGCAGGCTCTCGCGTTCCGCCACGACCGGGACGGCGGTGTAGCTCGCCCACTCGCCCTCGATCTGCACCCGCACGGCAGGATCGCTGCGCACGCGGGCGAGCCAGGCTGCGTCGCCGCTGCCGGCAAGGAGCCAGCGGCGGCCCTGGTGCCGGGCGAACCACAGGCGCGTCGTCTCGACCGCGCCGTTCCCGGCGCTCGTCTCCAGCACCGCGACCTCGCCGCTCTCCACGAGTGCGCAGTGGCCGAGGTAGGCGGCGCCGAGCAGCAGCAGGAGGGCCACGAGCACACGGGCGATCTTCATGGGCGGCCTCCGGCGCGTTCCTCCACGGTAGCGCTGCGGTAGCGTGGTTCCATGGTCGATCCCGCCGCCTCCGCACGGGCGGCCTACGCGCGGGAGCTCGCCGAAGCCGTGGGCTTCCGCACTCCGGGCCTCGAGGCGGCGTTCGCGGCGGTGCCCCGCGACGCCTTCGTCGGGCGCGGCCCGTGGCAGGTGATCGAGCTGGAGCTCGGAGGCGAGCCCACCCGGACCCCCGACGACGATCCGGCCCACCTGCACCGCAACGTGCTGGTGGTGCTGGACGCCGAGCGCGAGATCAACAGCGGCGAGCCGCGGCTGCTGGCGGGCTGGCTCGACACCCTCGGTCTCGCACCGGGCCGGCGCATGCTCCACGTCGGCTGCGGCGTCGGCTACTACACGGCCGTGGCGGCGCAGCTCGTCGGCTCGAGCGGTCGCGTGCTCGGAGTGGAGGCGGAGCCCGACCTGGCATCGCGGGCACGCAACAGCCTCGCGCCGTGGCCCTGGGCCGAGGTGGTGGAAGGGGACGCTTCGCGGCTCGGCGGCACGCGCTTCGAGGCGATCCTGACGAACGCCGGCGTGACGCACGTGCCACCCGTGTGGTGCGACGCGCTCGCCGAAGGAGGTCGCTGGCTCCTGCCGATGACCGTGGACCTGCCGGCCTCGAAGTTCGGCGCCGGCTGGTCCCTCGTGATCGAACGCCGCCCGGGGCTGCGCTGGGGCGCGGCCTTCCAGGCGCCGGTGGGCATCTTCCCCTGTCTCGGTGCCCGCGACGAGCACGCCCAGCAAGCGCTCCGGAAGGCGTTCGAAGCCGGCGGCCACGATGCAGTGTGCAGCCTGCGCCTCGATCTCCACGATCCCGAGCCGAGCTGCTGGCTGCACGGTGAGGACGGGTGCCTGAGTCGGCTACCGGTCTAGACTCGGGAGAATGGCGGTCCTCCCCCGGGCGAGACGCTTCGAGCTCCGCTGGGTGTTTGACGGCGGCTCCAGCGGGGCCAATCCTTTGCGGGCGTCCATCGGAGGGGCACATGGGATTCCTGCTTCGCATGGCGATCACGGCGCTGGGCCTGTGGCTGGCCGCGCGCTGGGTACCGGGGCTCCGGATTCCGGCCGACGCGACGCTGGCGATCGCAGCCCTGCTGCTGGGGTTCGTCAACGCGACGGTGCGACCGATCGCCGTGTTCCTCACCTTTCCGATCACCGTGGTCACGCTCGGTCTCTTCCTCTGGGTCGTGAACGCGGGCATGCTCGGGCTGGTCGCGTGGGTACTGCGCGATTTCCAGATCGCCGGGCTGGGCTCGGCGCTGCTCGGCTCCCTGGTCGTCAGCGTCACGAGCTGGCTCGGCTCCTGGTTCATCGGGCCGAAGGGACGCTACGAGGTGATGGTGGTGCGGCGTGGCTGACCGGGCTCGGAAGCCGCCAAACATCGACGAGGTGGGCAACCTGGTGCTGCTGAAGCAGGTGCTGGATCTGCTGGCGGCGCCCGGCCCGGCACAGCTCGCCGCCTATCCTGTGGATCGCGAGGCCGGGCGGGAGATCGCCCTCTTGTTCGATGACGCGCTCGCGCGGGTGCGGCCCGTCTTCTGGCCGAGCTTCCCGCCCGAGGCGCGCGATGCGTTGCTCGCCATCCGACGCGGGCTCGACGCGGCGCCCCGCTCGGACGAGGCGGTGCTGGAAGGCGAAGCCTGGCGCGAGCTCCGCGAGCTGGCCGCCCGGGCCACGCCGATCCCGAGCTGGCTGCCTTCGGCGCCGCGAGGCTGGCGCGACCAGATCGTCCGCCACCGCGGCAGGCTCCGGCTGCGCCGCCAGGTGCAGGAGGAGCTGGCATGCCCGTAGCCATCACAGCGCTCTACGCCGCGCTCCTCGGTGGGCTGCAGATCGTGCTGCAGCAGCTGGTGGGTCGCGAGCGGCTGCGGGTGGGCGTCTCGCTGGGCGACGGCGACGACGTGGGGCTTCGCGAGGCGATGCGGCGCCACGGCAACTTCCTGGAGCAGGTGCCGCTCGCCCTGCTCCTGATCGCTCTGGCCGAGCTGAACGGCGCCGCGCCAGCGTGGATCCACGGCCTCGGCGGGGGCCTGCTGGTGAGCCGGCTCGCGCACCCCTGGGGCGTGAAGCAGGAGGACGCGCGGCAGCTCCCGCGTTTCCTCGGAGCCCTCGGCACCCTGCTCGTGCAGATCGCCGCGGTGGCGCTCCTGCTCTGGCAGGTGGTCGGTGGCTGAGATGCGCGTCGAGTCGCTGAACCGGAGCGGGGTGGAGACGGTTTGCTTCGCCGACGGCGGCGAGATCCGGAGCGGCATCTGCAAGCGGCCGCAGCAGGGGCCCGTGCGGGTCGGCCCGGAAGGTCTGACGGGCGACGAGGTGCACGATCGCCGGTTCCACGGCGGGCCGAATCGCGCGCTGCACGCGTTCGCCCTCGAGGGCTACCGGGCGCTCGAGGAGGCGTCCGGCGCAGCCCTGCCCGTGCCCTGCTTCGGCGAGAACCTCACCGTCGGCGGCCTCACCGAGGTGGATGTCCGGCCCGGCGATGTCTGGCAGGTCGGGAGCGCACGGCTCCAGGTGACGATGCCCACCGAGCGCTGCGCCCATCCGGGCCGGCTGGCCGGGCATCCGCGCATCTTGTCGTGGGTCGTTCGCGACGGGCGCTGCGGCTGGTACCTGCGCGTCCTCGAGCCGGGCCTGCTGGAGACGGGCGACGCCATCGCCCGGGCCGAGCGCGGCCCCGAGGGCCCGACGCTTCTCGACCTCCACATCTGGATGCGCGACCAGGCCGGCGACCCGGACATCCTGCGCCAGATCGAGGCCCACCCCGCCCTTGCCCCCGAGTGGAAGGAGCGCATGCGCATCCTCCACGCCCGCCGCCGCAAGCCCTGACCCGGAAACGCAAGAGTGGGGACGTTCCTTGCATCTTGCGCAAAAGCGCAAGATGCAAGGAACGTCCCCACTCTTGCGTTCTCTATGCTTGGTGGCGGGATGGAAGCGGAAGCGGTCACCTGGGCGTTGCTGGTGCTCTCGTTCCTGCTGGTCGTGGTGGGACTGGCGGGGATGATCCTGCCCGCGATCCCCGGGGCGCCGGTCCTGTTCGGAGGGTTGGCGCTCGCGGCCTGGGCCGAGGGGTTCGCCCACGTCGGCTACGGCACGCTCGCGGTGCTCGGGGTGCTGGCGCTGCTCAGCTACGCGGTGGACTTCGCTGCGGGTGCGTTCGGTGCCAAGCGCTTCGGCGCGTCGCGCCGGGGGATGGTCGGCGCGGCCCTCGGCGCCCTGGTCGGGCTCTTCTTCGGCCTGCCCGGTGTGTTGGTCGGGCCCTTCGCCGGTGCGGTGCTCGGGGAGCTCTCGGGCCAACGCCGCCTCGACGAGGCCGGCCGCGCCGGCGTCGGAGCGTCGCTGGGGCTCGTCCTCGGCGCCGCCGCCAAGCTGGCCCTCGCCTTCTCGATGCTCGGGATCTTCCTCGCGGTCCGCATCGCGGGCACCCTGTAGGGGGTGGTAGCCTCTCGCCATGGCCGCCTCTCCCCGCACCCTCGGCGCCGTCCTCCACGAGGACTTCGAGCTGCTCGATCTCTACGGCCCCCTCGAGATGTTCGGCAGCCTCGGCGACGACGTCCGCATCATCACCGTCGCCGAGAGCAAAGGCCCGGTGAAGTCGACGCCCGGTCCCTGCACTGTGGCAGAGGCCGACTTCGCGAGCTGCCCGCCCCTCGACCTCCTGCTGGTTCCCGGTGGCATCGGCACGGTGGCCCAGCTCGCCAACGAGCCCATCCTGGGCTTCCTGCGCGAGCGTTGCGCGAAGGCGGAGGTGACGATGTCGGTCTGCTCCGGCTCGGCGCTCCTCGCCCGCGCCGGCGTGCTCGACGGCCGCCGCGCCACGTCGAACAAGATGTTCTTCGACCTCGCTCGCGGCCAGAGCGGCGCGGTGGATTGGGTGACCGAGGCGCGCTGGGTGGAGGACGGCCCCTTCGTCACCTCGTCGGGCGTGTCCGCCGGCACGGACATGGCCCTGGCCGTGATCGCGCGCCTCTACGGCCGGGAGCGCGCAGAGCAGGTGGCCATCTACACCGAGTACGAGTGGCAGACCGACGCCGATCGCGATCCCTTCGCGAAGTACCTGAACCGGGCGGCGGAGCTGGGCCTCGTCCCCGGCGCGGACGCGAGCGGGTGAACGCGACCCTGCGGCGCTTCCTCCTCTCCTGGCACTGGATCTGGGTGATCGGCGCGGCGGCGGTCGCCTGGGCGTCGCTCTGGCTGGGTGATCCCCGGCCGCTGCTGGTGGTGCTCTGGTGGATGGGCTTCGTGGCCCTCGGCGGCATCCTGTTCGCCGGCGTGATCGGTGGCCTGGTCGTGCTGGTCGTGGGGATCCGCCAGAACCTCCGCAGGAACCGGAAGGGCTGAGGAAAGGGAACCCATGGCGACGCGCATCTTCCTCGGCCTGATGGCGGTGGTCTGGCTGCCCTACGGCCTGGTCTGTCTCCTGCAGCCCGAGACCCTCGAAGCGGGAGGCCTGACGTTCGCCTCCGCCACCGGCTCGACCGAGGTTCGTGCCATGTACGGCGGGCTCCAGGCCGCGCTCGGCACGTGGGCGGCGTACGGGGCCTGGCGCCCCGCGGCCGCCCGCCCGGTGCTGCTGGCGCTCGCGGTGCTGACCGGCGGGCTCGCCAGTGCTCGCTTGCTCGGTGTGCTCCTCGACGGGGGCGTCGGCACCTACACCGGAGGTGCCCTGGTCTTCGAACTCGTCATCGTCGCGGCCAGCAGCGCCCTGCTCCGGGGCGCGCCCCGCGAGCCGGCGGCGTGAGTCCCTCGCGCCCGTGACGGAATGGATCCGCCAGCACCCGGTGATCGCGGGCATCCTCGCCGTCGCTGCAATCGCGGGCGCCGTGGTCGGCCTGCTCTACCTCGACCCGACCTGGAGCGCCGGGCGGCGCATCGCGGCGGGTGGGCTGGCGGGCGGCGGCATCGGCTTCCTGATGACCGCGACCAGGATGCTCTGATCAGAGCTGCTCGATCTCGAGGACCGTCCACTCGTCGCCGAAGCGCTTCCGCGTCCTCAGCCGCGCGTCGGCCTCGTCGTTCGCCTGCACGTAGAGCTTGCGGGTGCGGGGGCCGCCCTCGTGTCGCAGCCGCATCAGGAACGTGAACGCAGGTGCCTCGGCGGCGGCAGCCGCGGCGGTCCTGGGCGCCGCGCGCCGCGCCGACGAGGGGTCCATCACGAGCCCGAAGTAGGAAGGCGGCGCGTTGCGGATCGCCAGGCCCATCCCCCCCTTCGCGAGGGTCCGGAGATGGGAGGCCACGGTCCGGCGCCACACCACCTGGGCGTCGATCTCGATGGGTTGCGGGAGCTGAGCCGGGTTCAGGTGCACCCGCACGCTCTCGCCGGGCCGGCCCGGTGCGCCCGTCTGCACGAACAGGCCGCGCCGGGAGACGTTCAAGACCATGGCCGAGGTGGAGCTGCCTCCAACCGTGACCCGGCACGGGACCCGCTTCTTGAACCTCGGATCCCGCTGTGCCTCGACGCCCATTCCGTCCTCCCCGCACCTCGACTTCGGAGACCTCGGCGTTTCCCTTGAGGCGGAGCTGGCCGGCCCGCGACCCGGGTGCCATGCTGGCCGGATCATGGGTGTTCGTCGACTTGCCGCGTTCTGGGTCCTCCTCCTCGTGTTCGGCTGTGGCACTTTCGCATCATCTCCCGAACGGGTGACGGAGGGCTTCTGGGAGGCCGTCGCCCACGGCGACCTCGACGACGCGAAAGCCCACTCCACCGAGCTGGACCTGCGCCGCCTGACGAGGCTCGCCGAGCAGCACGCCATCGAGGGCGTCGAGATCGGCGAGGTCCTCACCCGCGGCGACGTCGCGGAGGTGGCGACCACCCTGCGGCGAGCGGAGGACGAGGCGATCACCTTCCACACCCAGCTCCGACGCTACGACGCAGGCTGGCGGGTCGACGCCCCGTCCAGCGCGACGGCCCTGCGCGAGGCGATCGCCGAGGAAGCGCTCTCGGACCTGCGCGACGCCTTCAGCGAAGGCGCCGGTGCGATCGGCGAGGCGGTGGAGCAGGGCCTCGAAGAGGCGACCGACGCGATGCGCGAGGCCCTGGACGGGCTCGAGCGGGGCCGGCAGGAGCGTCGCTCGCCGGCGCCTTGAGTCTCGATGCCGACCGCGTTCACCCACGCCTTGGTCGGTGGGCTCGTCGCTGGAGCCACCCGGGCCGAGCTTCCGCGCGGACGCCTCGTCCTCCTGCTCGCGACGCTGGCGGTGCTGCCGGACCTCGATGTCGTCGCCTTCTCCCTCGGCATCCCCTACGGCCACCCGCTCGGGCACCGCGGCCTCACCCACTCGCTGCCCTTCGCGCTCGCGCTGGCACCCGTCGCGACCGCACTGGTGTTCCCCCACCTCCCGCGTTTCGGGCCGACCTGGTGGCGGGTGGTGGCGGGGGCCGCCCTGGCCTGCGCGTCCCACGGCGTTCTCGACGCCTTCACCGACGGCGGGCGCGGGGTCGGCTTCTTCGTTCCCTTCGACTCGCGGCGCTTCTTCTTCCCCTGGCGGCCGCTCATCGTGTCGCCGATCGGTGTCGGCTCCTTCCTGGGGCGGGCCACGCCGATCCTGTGGAACGAGATCCTGTGGGTGTGGCTGCCGGCCCTGGTCCTGGCCGTCGCCTGGCGGCTCAGTCGTCGCCGGCCATCTCGGGGCGCATGACCGGGCCCGCGCGGTTGCGTCCGCCTTCCTTCGCCTCGTAGAGGGAGGCGTCCGCGGCTCGCAGCACCCCGGCCGGGTCTGCGCTGCCGGAGTTCGGCGCGACCACGGCGATGCCCAGGCTCACCGTCACGACGCCGTGGCGGGACGGCTCGTGGGGAATCTGCAGGGCTTCGACGGCGCCGCGGATCCGCTCGGCGGAGGCCACGGCGTCGTCCGCTTCGGTCTCTGGAAGGGCGACCACGAACTCCTCGCCGCCGAAGCGATAGAGCACGTCCGATCCGCGGATGGCCGAGTGGGCGGCGCCCACCAGATCGCCCAGCGCCGCGTCGGCCTCCGGGTGACCGTAGTGGTCGTTGAGCTTCTTGAACTCGTCGATGTCGAACATGATGAGTGCGAAGCCGCGACCGAAGCGCTCGGCCAGGGCCTGCTGCCGGTCGAGCTCCTTGTCGAGGGCGCGCCGGTTGCCCACGCCGAGCATGGGATCGACGAGGGCCATGTGCTCCAGCCGCTCGTTCAGCATCCGGAGCTGCTCGGTGCGCATGGCGACGTGCTCCTCGAGCTGGTCGCGCTCCCGCTCGAGGGCCAGGGCCTGGGCCTGGACCAGGTTGCTCTCGGTGATGAGACCGATCATCCCGCCGTCCCCGCCGACGATGATCACGCGTCGGATCTTGCGGCGGTCGAGCAGGCGAATTGCCGCCTCCACCGACGCCTCCTCGTGGAGGGTGATCGCCGGAGAGGTCATCAGCTCGCTGGCGATGCGGGGCAGGGGCTCTCCGTGCGCCTGGTCGGCCAGGGCCTCGACCACGTCCCGCTCGCTGATCACGCCCACCGGCAGCCAGTCCTCGATCACCGGAATGCAGGAGAGCCTCTGCTTTCGCATGCTCTCCAGCACGTCCACGAGCGGCGTGTTCCTCGTCGCCGTCTCGATGTGCCGGGTCATGACCTCGGCGAGCTTCACCGGCTCCATCATCGACCTCCTTCCGCGTTGCGGCGCTTCGCATCGCGATGGCGCCGGGCTTCCTCGCGGTAGATCCAACGGCGTAGCGCGGCCTGCTCTTCCAGGTCGGCGCCGACGAACTCGAAGCCCACGATCCGGCTGGCTCCCCGCGCATCGACGCGCACCACCCGGGCCTGTAGCTCGAAGCTCCCCTCCCCCTGGAGATGGAAGCCACAGGTGACGATCTCTCCCGGCGCGAGCTCGGACCGCTCGCGTCCAGCGGCGCCTCCGGCGCTGACGTCGACCATCTGGAGCTTCTCGCGCTCGGGCGGCTGGTCCCGTCGGCCGTGGCGCTCCACCTCGAGCGCGACGTCGTAGGTGGTGAGCCGCACGTGGGAGCGGCGCTGGCTGCGCCGCCAGGAGCCCACTCGCCGCAGGACGAGGGTCTCCGGCGGGACGAGCTCGACCCGGGCGGGGGCGACGTACTGGGCGTCGCCGGGGACGACGTGCACCATCTTCACCATCTCGCCGGGCGCTCCCGGCTCCTCGATCCCGCTGATCCAGATCAAGCCGTCACTTACGCGCACGACGATGGCGGAGCGGAGCGGGTCGCCGGCTTCGCCGAGGAGCACCAGACGACTGCCGGTCGACAGCTTCGGCGACTCCGTGCCCATGGCCGTTGGTTCGGCGCCCGATGTGCAGAAGTTGATCGGGCCAACACCCGAGACGGCTGGGCGAATCACCGAGGGGGAGATCGCGGGGGAGGTTCCTTCCTGTCGTGGTGTTCGTTCTGCAACGTCTCGTCTTGCGTTCTGGGAGACGGGGAAGCTGGTCGGGCGCGACGACGGTCCCGGCCGGGCACCGATCTTGCGTAGCTCCTGCGCATCCGTGACGCATCGTCAGGGCAGGGGGGAACGTGCTCCAGATCCTACTCACCGGTGGAACGGGCTCCTTCGGCCACGCCTTCGCTCGGCGGATGCTCCGGGAGCGCGACGACTGCATGATCCGCATCTACAGTCGCGACGAGCTGAAGCAGGCCGAGATGCTCCGCCGCTTCGACGACGACGAGCGTCTGCGCTTCCTCATCGGCGACGTGCGGGATCGGGTGCGCCTGCGGCGGGCAATGAGCGACGTCGACGTTGTCGTGCACGCTGCCGCCATGAAGCAGGTGCCGATCTGCGAGTACAACCCGGCCGAGGCGGTGAAGACCAACGTCATGGGCGGCATGAACGTCCTCGAATGCTGCCTGGACGCCGGTGTGCCGAAGGCGATCGCCCTCTCGACCGACAAGGCGGTGAACCCGGTCAACATCTACGGCGCCACGAAGCTGTGCATGGAGAAGCTCTTCATCCATGGCAACGCCTACGCGGGCGGCAGCGATACCCGCTTCGCGGTGGTTCGCTACGGCAACGTGGTCGGGAGCCGGGGAAGCGTGATCCCGCTCTTCCTCCAGCAGGCGGCGGACGGCGTCATGACCGTGACGGACCGCCGCATGACCCGTTTCTGGATCTCCCTGGAGCAGGCGGTGGAGCTGGTGCTGCTGGCGATGGAGGACATGCAGGGCGAGGAGACCTTCGTGCCCAAGATCCCCAGCATGCGCATCGTCGATCTGGCCAAGGCAGTCCGTTCCGACGCGATGATCAAGGAGATCGGCATCCGGCCCGGCGAGAAGATGCACGAGGTTCTGCTCACCGCCGACGAGGCACGGCACGCCCGGGATTTCGAGACCCACTTCGTGATCGGCGGCAATCCGAAGGGCGGCCGCTCGGTGCCGGAGGGCTTCGTCTACTCGAGCGACCAGAACTCGCTCTGGCTCACGGTCGAGAGGCTCTCGGAGCTGATCGAGAGCTGGAAGGTCGGGCGTGGGTGAGGTCGGCGACCGTTCCCATCTTCCCTACACCCGGCACACGCTGGAGCCGGAGGATTCGCAGGCGCTGATCGATGCTCTCGAGAGCGGATGCATCACCCAGGGACCGATCGTCCAGGACTTCGAGGCGCGGGTCGCCGCCATCGTGGGCGTGGGCCATGCAGTCGCCACGTCGAGCGGCACGACCGCCCTCGAGACCGCGCTGGCGGCCCTGGGCGTGGGGCCCGGCGCGGAGGTCGTCGTCCCCACGCTCACCTTCGTGGCGACGGCCAACGCGGTGCGCGCGCGAGGCGCCACGCCGGTCTTCGCCGACGTGGATCCGCAGACCCTGAACCTCTCCGCGGAGACCCTCGCGCCTCACGTGAACGAGCGGACCGTGGGAGCGATCCCGGTGCACTTCGCCGGCCACCCCGCCGACGTCCCCGCGCTTCGGGAGGTGCTCGGGACCGAACGCTTCCTGCTCGAGGACGCCGCCCACGCCTTCGGGGCCGAGCTCGCCGATCGGCCGGCGGGATCACTCGGCGACGCGGCGTGCTTCTCCTTTCATCCGGCCAAGCTGGTCACGACGGCGGAAGGCGGGGCGGTCGCGACGAATTCGTCCTTCCTCGGCCGCCGCGCCCGGATGTTCCGCGAGCACGGGCTCGTCCGGGATCCGGCCCTCTTCGAGGGCCTCGACGTGCCGGAGGACCTGGCGGAGGACGGGCTCGGCCCCTGGGTCTACGAGCAGCAGAGCTGCGGCTCGAACCATCGCATGAACGAGCTCCAGGCGGCGCTCGGGCGCAGCCAGCTCACGAGGACCGGGCGCCTGCTCGAGCGGCGGCGCGCCCTGGCCGGCGCCTACGATGCGGCGCTCGCCGGCCTGGACGAGGTCGAGCCCCCCGCGGAGCGGGACGGCGCGCGTTCGGCCTGGCACCTCTACGTGATCCGGCTGCGCCCCGGCTCGATCGGGCGAGGCGCCCTCTACCGGCGCATGCGCGAAGCGAAGATCGGCGTGCAGGTCCACTACGTGCCCGTCCATCTCCAGCCCTACCATCGCCACGAGCTGGGCACGGCCTGGGGCGACTACCCGGTGGCCGAGGACGCCTACCTGCGGATGCTCTCGCTCCCCCTGTTCCCCGGCATGGGAGAGGACGACACCTACCGGGTCGTGGACGCCCTGCGGCAAGCGCTGGCCGGGAGCCCCCGGTGAGCGCGCTGGCTCCGGAAGTCCACCGGCACGCGCTCCGGACGAACCTGGCCCGCCTGCAGGGCCGCCAGCCGGCCCTCGCCCAGGCGATCCTCGACGCCGATCCGGGCGGCGTGGAGGTGGTGGACGGAGCCAGGGGCATCCACACCGTGTCCGACCAGGGCACGCTGCTCGCCTCCGCCTACGACCCGGCGCGAGAGGGAGCGCGCCTGGCCGCGGACATGGCGGACGCTCCCACCGATCTGCTTGTCGCCGTGGGCTTCGGCCTCGGCCACCACCTCGAGGCCTTCCGCTCGCGCAATCCGTGTCCCGTCGTGGTCTACGAGCCGAAGCTCGCCCGGCTGCGGGCGGCGCTCTCGGCGCGGCCGGACCTCCGCCTGCTCGAAGAGGACGACGTCTACCTGACCGGCGATGCCGACGAGCTCCGCAACCTGATCGCCGCGCGCTACACGCCGGGGCTCCGGATCAAGGTCTTTCCCCATCCCGCACTGATGCGGCTCTCGCCGGATGCGGTGCACGAGGCGATCGACCGGGTCTCCCGGGTCAAGGACTCGATCGATCTGGTCACGAACACGCGGATGACGATGATGGCCGATTGGGCACGGGGCACCATCGCCAACGCCCGCCACCTGACCCACCGGCCGAGCATCACGCGCCTCGCCGGCGCGTTCCGCGGCGTGCCGGCGGTGATCTGCGCTGCGGGCCCGTCGCTCGATCGGCAGCTCCCCAAGCTCGCCGCCGCCCGGGATCGGGTGCTCGTCGTCGCCATCGGTCAGACGCTGCGGGCACTCCGCCGGGCCGGGATCGAGCCCGACCTCGTGCACGTGGTGGAGAGCCAGGACGTGGCCCACCAGCTCACCGAGGCCGGCGACGTGAGCCGGCTCCACCTCGTGCTGCCGCCCCAGGCCCACCCTTCCCTCTTCACGCTGCCCGTCCGCCAGCATTGGATCGCCTATCAATCGACGAACCCGTTCGGATGCTGGATCGGAGAGCAGCTCGGCGAGCGGGACTTCCTGCCCTCGGCAGGAACCGTGACCCAGTGCAGCCTGCACCTGGCCCGGGTGATGGGCTGCAACCCGGTCGCCGTGATCGGCCAGGATCTCGCCTTCACCGGGGGGCGCCTGTACGCGAGCGGGTCCGCCTACCACGACGTCGGCTTCCGCACTCTCGCCGACGGGCGCTACGAGTACACGAACCTGCGCGGCAAGCTCGAGGCCCTGGGACGCGACGATCCCGGCCAGGCGATGGGCGGCGAGCTGATCTGGGTGGAGGGCTGGGACGGGAATGCCGTCCCGACGAACCAGGCCTACGCGTCCTTCCTCGACCACTACCGGGACCTGAGTCCCTACTTCGCCCGCGAGGGCGTCAGCCTCGTGAACTGCACGGAAGGCGGCGCGCGGCTCCCGGGGCTGCTGCACCGGCCCTTCCAGGAGTTCCTGGACGAGCACGCGCGGACGCCCCACGGCGCGGGTGAGGTGCTCGCCCGGACGGCGGGCGCCTTCACGCCCGCTGCGCCGGGCCGCTTCGACCCCGGCTTCTCGAGGCTCCGGCGGGAGCTCCGCGAGCTCGGCCGCGAGTGCAGCCGCGGCCTCGAACGGGCGCGCAAGGCGCGCCGGGAGGTGGAGCGCGCCGCCGGAGAGGCCCGCCAGGTGGAGCTCCTACGGGGCGTCGCCCGGAGCCAGCGCAGGATCCATACCGTCGTTTCCCGCGTGACGCTCCTCGACGCCCTCGTCCAGCGCGAGCTCCAGGGCGTCCAGAGTGACGTCTCGCGGGCCTCCTCCGCCCATCCGACGCCGCTCCAGGTGGCGGGTGAGGCGGAACGCTTGATGGAGGCGGCCCAGCAGGCGGCCCGTCGCGGGGTCGAGCTCGTGGACACCCTCGAGCGGGAGATCGCGGACTCGCTGCCTTAGCCAGGTTCGAGGTCAGGCCCCGCCGTCACCCGGCGGAGGCTCGAAGACCTGTTGGGAGTAGCTGAAGCTGGTGTCGCCCTGATTGCGCTTCGGGGTGTGCTGCTTGTAGCCGCCGGTGCGAATCAGCTCGTCGTCGGCCAGACCGAGCTCGAGGCTCCGGTTCAGGCGCGAGCATTCCTCCTGGATCGCGTGCAGGATCGCCTCGTCCTCGAGCGCGGTCATGTTGAGGCAGATGTCCTGGCGCTCGGTAATCGAATCGAGGTAGGCGTCCTCGTCGGGGATGAACCCGTTCCGGCGGGCGTAGTCGTACATCTCGGTGTCGGGAAGCGGAAGGAGGAAGCCCACGCTCGGGTAGACGCCGTTGCGCTCGCAGAGGTCGAAGGTCTCGCGGATCGTGTCGCGAGTCTCGATCGGATAGCCGAGCACGACGCTGGTGTTGGAGGTGATCCCGACCTCGCGCAGCAGGCGCACCTGCTCCTCGAAGTAGTCCACGCGAACCCGCTTGTTCATCATGGCGAGGATCTCGGCGTTGCCGGACTCGAGGGAGTAGCCGAGGGTGAGGCAGCCGGAATCGCGGAACTTCTGCGCGACTTCGAGGCGCCGCTCGTAGGGGATCTGCCGGTTTCCGAACAGGTCGGTCCGCACGGCGGCGCTCCATGCGAAGCGCAGCCCGGAACCCAGGATCGCGTCCACCAGCTTCTCGGCTTGGGCGAGCTTGGTAAAGGTGAGGTCGTCCCAGAAGTTGATGTAGTTCGCGCCGTAGCCCTCGATGTTGCGGCGCACTTCCTGCAGCACGCCCTCGGCGCACCGGTGCCGATAGGGGTCGTGCTTGAAGACGATGTGGCAGAACGTGCACTTGTAGACGCAGCCGCGGGCGGTCGCGACGGGCATCGTGCGCCAGGTCGCATCGCCCTGGGTCGTGCCCCAGGCGGAGGGCGCGTCCGTCTCCGCGAAGTAGCGATCGACGTCGAAGAGGTCCCAATCGGGCATCGGCAGCTGGTCGATCGGGGCGGCCTTGCGGCGGGGCGTGTGGAGCGGCTCGCCCCGGGCGTCTCGAAGGACGATGCCCTCCACCTCGTGGAGGGCCGTGCCGCGCCGGAGTGCGTCGAGCACGGCCACGGTCGTGATCTCGCCCTCGCCGACCACCACCACATCGGCCTGCGACCGGGCCAGGAAGAGGTCCGGGACCGAGCCCGCCACCGAGTTCCCCACGACGATCTTCGCTCCGGGAGCAGCGCGGCGCGCCATCTCCGTGAAGCCCTTCATCCACTTGTAGTGGGTGACGATCGATCCGGTGAGGATGACCTCCCAACGATTCCGGCCCAGGAAGGCCTCGACGGCGTCGTCGTCCTGGTCGTGGACCCCGACGTCGAGAAGCTCGACCTCGTAGCCGGCTTCGCGCACCGCCGTCATCACGTAGGCGAGACCGACCGGCAGGTAACGGGTCGCGTGGCCCGGACGCAGGTTGGGATTGACGAACAGCAGGCGCATGAAAGCTCCCTCGGCGGGCCGCTACCAGCGGTAGGGCGTCTGGGGCACGTGCTCGTTCCAGACGAGCCAACCCGGGTGCTCGGTGAGCCAGCCCTCGACCCGGTCGAAGCCGAAGGCTTCCTCGCCCGGATGCAGGGCGTCGTAGAGGGCGGAGACCAGCCGGTAGTCGTCGGCGGTGTCCACGGCGAGCCGCCACGGGCGCCGATCCGGTGTGCGATCGAGATACGCGGCCGGGCCCGCCTGTCCCCGCCAGAGCCAGGGCGTCACGTGCTCGCGCTCGTAGGGGTCCCGCGCCTCGCGGTGCGCCCGGAGCAGCGCCGCCGCGGTGAAGGCCTCCGCGTCGAGACCGATCGGGTAGCCGCTCTCGAGGGCCGTCGACGCGAACGCCACGTCGAGGCCCTGGCGCAGGGCGAGCACCGACGCACCGACCGCCGGGTCGTAGAGCGGGCAGTCCGACGTGACGCGAAGCACGACGGAGGCGCCGGTCGCATCCACCGCCAGGGCCGTTCGCGCGAGCACGTCCTCCTCCGGTCCGCGCACGACGTGCACGCCCCTGTGCAGAGAAGCGACGTCGACCACCGGCTGCTGAGCCGCGCCCTCGGGAAGGGCGACGCAGATTTCGTCGACGCCCGGCGTCCGCCCGACCCGCTCGATCACCCGCGAGAGGAGCGGGGCTCCGGCGAGGGGCAGGCACACCTTGCCCGGCAGCCGTGTCGAGGTGCCCCGCGCCTGGATCACCGCCACGACGGGCCCGCTCACGACGCCTCTCCCAGCTGTTCCCACTGGAGGGGCTCGCCCCGCTTCAGATCGCGGAGCGCCGGGCGACCGAGCACCGCGCCCAGGTGACGCGGCTCGAGGCCGAGGGCGGGACGGATCGAGCGCACCGCGTCACGGGTGAGCCGCTCTCCGGCTGCCACGTCCCGCACGACGTAGAGCGAGCGCCGACACCGGCGGCTGCTCGCCTCGCAGGCAGCCGGTGCCGAACGTCCGTCGCCCAGGCCTTCCCAGGCGGCCCGCACGTCGCGCACCATCGCCGCGAACTCGTCGGGCTCCAGGCTGAAGCCCGCGTCGGGGCCGCCGTCGGCTCGCGCCAGGGTGAGGTGCTTCTCGATCAGGCTCGCGCCGAGGGCGACCGCGGCGATCGGAGCGGCGGGCCCGAGGCTGTGGTCCGACAGCCCGGTGACGACGCCGAACTCCGCCGCGAGGGTCGCCATGCGGCGCAGGTTCATCTCGCCGGGCGGGGTCGGGTAGCCGCTCACGCAGTGCAGCAGCGCCAGGTCGGTGCCGCCGGCGGCCCGGGCCGCGGCGAGGGCGCGTCGGATCTCGTCGGGCGTGGCCATGCCCGTGGAGAGGACGACCGGGCGTCCGGTCGCCGCGGCCCGCGCGATCAGCTCGAGATCGCCCAGCTCGAAGGACGCGATCTTGTAGGCTGGTGCGTCCAGCCGCTCGAGGAAGTCGACGGTCGCCGGGTCGAAGGGGGAGCTGAAGACAGCCATTCCCAGCTCGCGGCCGCGGGCGAAGAGCGCCGGGTGCCACGCGGCGGGCGTCTGGGCCTCGGCGTAGAGCTCGAACAGGTTGCGACCGCGCCAGGGGCCGTCCTCGATGTGGAACCCCGGCCCGCTCTCGTCGAGGGTCATGCTCTCGGGCGTGTAGGTCTGGAGCTTCACGGCGTCGGCGCCGGCCCGGTGGGCGGCTTCGACGATGGCGAGGGCGCGGTCCCGATCGCCCAGGTGGTTCGCCGAGAGCTCCGCCACCACGTAGGGCGGCGCGCCGTCCCCAATCCAGCGTCTGTCCAGGGCGAATCCGCTCACGGGCTCACTCCCAGGGTGCGCGGCTCGCGCCGGCCCCGTCGCAGGATCTCCCGGGCCTCGCGGCCGGTATTGAGGAGCAGGTCGACGGCGCTCGCCTGGGAGACGAAGCCGGCGCTGCACCGGGCACTGCACTGGGGATAGGGCGGTGGCTCGAAGTGCTGGATCGAGACGCGGATGCCGCGGCTGCGGAACGGCTCCTGGTCCTCGAGCAGGTAGGGCTCGGCTCCGGGGGCGGAGAGGTAGTGGGTGGCGCCCAGCTCCTCGCACAGGCCGGCCAGTCGCTCGCCCCGCCGCCCGCCGGCCTCGAGCCGCGAAGAGCGGTGGATCGGCACGTCGATGCCGAGCTCGTGGAACAGCCAGCCGATCAGCGCCAGGTTCAGCTCCGCGAGCCCCGTCCACGGCGCGCCGGAGGCGTAGGTGGCCTCGAGCCGCGACGCGAAAGGCTCGAGGGCGGGGGCGCGGGCGTAGGCGTGGCGGAGGGTGCGCAGGTGTTTGCGCCAGAAGTCCGCGTGGTCGATCGCGACGTCGCGGATGGTCTGTCCGCGCAGCCCCTTTACCCGCACCGGAACCGTCAGCCAATGCAGCGCGCCGCCGACGACGATGCGATTGCGCTGCTGCCAGCTGCGGTGGGCGAAGCTGGCATCGTCGAGGAAGACGAAGCGATCGACCTGGTCCGCCAGGTCGAGGTAGCCGGGCCACGGCAGGTAGGTGGGCTGCATGATCGCGACCCGCATCAGGTCGCCGCTCCCGCGAGCCGCTCCCACACCGCGCCCGCGACCCGGAAGCAGCCGCGGCCGTCGAAGGGGCGTGCGGCGGGCGGCCCCTGGGCGAGGGCCTCCTCCACCCGTGCCCAGGCCGCTTCCGGCTCCGCCTTCGGCTCCAGCCCGAGCAGTGCGCCCTCGCTCTCGAGCCAGGCGATCTCCTCCACCAGATCGGGCTCGTTGGGGAAGGCGACGCAGGGAACGCCGACGGTGAGCGCCTCCGGGACGATCATGCCTCCGGTGACCAGCGCGACCGAAGCCCGGCACAGGCGGCGGGCGAGCTCTTCCGCTTCCAGATCGACCCGCAGCTCGTGGCCGCCCGCTTCGCAGGTGCTGCGGAGCCGTTCCGGCTCCGCGAAGGACCCGCCGACGACCACGCATAGGTGCAGCGTCCCGGATGGCTCGGCGAGGAGCCCGAGCAGCCAGCGGGCCGCGTTCGCCCCGGAGCCCGCGACGACGATGACCTCGGGCACCTCGGCCGGCTCGCGGAGGCCCCGGGCCTCGGCGAAGGCCGGACGCAGGAGCGCGTAGCGCGGGCCGCACAGGCGGAGCGCCTCCTCCGGCAGCTTCGGGTAGGCATGGCGCGTCCCGGGACCGCTTCCGTTCACCACGACGTCGGCGCAGGCGGCGTCGCCGCCGTCGTCGACGACGACCCGGAGCCCGGAGGTCGCCACCCGGGCCTCGCGCGGATCCGGGTGGTCCACGACGAGCAGGTCGGCCCTCGCTGCCAGCGCCTCGTAGCGCGCGGGCGGCTCGATGCGGGCCCCGGGAAACAGCGCGGCGAGGTCGTCCGCACCCCGGCCCACGACGATCGGGGGCGCCGTCCCGGGCAGGGCGTCCAGCAGCGCCGCCGTGCGCACCGCGTGGCCGCGGCCCACCGAGGCGTCGGCATCGAGGCGTGCAACCGCGCAGGGACCGCTCACGTCAGCGAACCGCCGAGACCAGCCAGTCGTCGTCCAGGAAGCGGCCGCCCTCACGGGTGACGCTTCGGCGATCCACCTGGACGTGGGTGAAGGGTCGGAACAGCTCGCGCAGGCTCGCCTCGTCGAGGAAGGTCATCTCCAGGCCCTCCTCGGCGGCCGCCGGCGTCCCGGCCAGTCCCTCGAGGCGGACGCGGTGATCGCCGATCGCCGTGCCGAAGACGAGGCGGGAATCCGCGTCGCTTCGCGTGCCGCACAGGAAGCGGCCGCCCGGCGCCAGCGCGCCGGCGACGCGCGAGATGGACGCGGCGATGCGCTCGAGGGGCGCGTAGCAATAGACCGACGCACACAGCACGGCGTCGAAGAAGCCTTCCGGGAACTCGAACGCGTCGATCGCGGCCTGCTGCGTGCCCAGCTCGAGGCCCTCTCCCGCGGCGCGGCGCAGGGCCTCGTCCAGACCCGCTCGCGACAGGTCGACGGCGAAGGTCTCGAAGCCCTCGCGGGCGAGGAACACCGCGTGGCGGCCCGCCCCGCAGCCGAGGTCGAGGGCGCGCGTGCTCCCGCGGCGCAGGCCGGGGAAGCTCGTGAGGGCCCAACGCACCACGGCCTCGTCCGGGTAGCGCGGGCAGTAGCGCGCTTCGCCGTGCAGCGCGTCCCAGCGCTCCCGCAAGCCCGCCTGCCCGACGTCGTCCAGCGCGGTCAGCACGCCCCCTCCTCGTTTCAGATCGAAACGCGGCGGTTTCGATCGGGAACCCGAGCCCCCCTCTCGCCCGCGCAGAAACGAGCGGAAGGCAGCGTCGACACGAGAGAGCAAGACCCGTGCCCTGGCGCGGCGATTGCATCGACCCGTAGGCGCGCGGGTGAAGAGGAGGAGACCATGCGCCTGATCCAGGATGGACGGGAGTCCCAGGTCGAAGACGGTGCGGAGAACGCGGAGGCCTTGCTCCTTCCGCGCCTCGCGCCCACCGGCGAGGATCCGCGGGTGGTCGTGCGCATGTGGCTCGACGGAAGCGACGTGCCCTCGAGCGAGCTCGGCGATCTCTCCGCGATCGCCGTGCAGGGCTGCGAGCTCCTGGAGGTAGAGACCGCGCCGGTGCGCGACGTCGCCCGGCAGAGCCTGGCGAGCGCGGGGGAGTACGCGGAGAAGGTGAAGGACGCTCTGCGGCATACCGCCGAGCTGATGCGCTCGGACCGTCCGGAGGTGGCCAACGAGCACTTCGCCGAGGCGATCGATGGGATGTCCGTGCTCTTCTTCACCCTCCAGGCCGCCGCTCAGCACCTCGGGCCGGAAGCTCGTCCGGTGGAGGAGATCGGCGCGCGCGTGCAGCCCTGGCTCGACGCCCTGACCGAGGCCCAGATCGCCCAGGACTGGATCCGCGTCGCGGACTACCTGGAGTACGAGATCGCTCCGGTGCTCGGAGAGGCGCGGGGCGCGATCGCCGCCGTGTGCGAGGGCGGCAGCCCGGGGTAGAGACCCGAGGCGCGAATGCAGCGTTCTCCGGATCGATCCGCAGCCCGGGAGATCCGATAGCGGCGAAGGCGCGGAGGCGGGAGCGGGCTCCGCGCGGCCAACCCATGTCGGCTCCGCTCCGGTAGGCAGAGATGGACCTCGCGACGCTGATCGGAATCGTCCTCGGGCTCGGCCTGATCGTCGGGTCGATGGCGCTCGGCGGTTCGATCATGGCGTTCGTGAACGTCCCGGGTCTGCTGATCGTGGTCGGCGGCACCATCGCGGCGACGCTCATCAACGAGTCCCTCGCCCAGGTGATCGGCGCCGTGAAGGTCTACCTCCAGGCGTTCTTCGAGAGGAAGGCTTCCGCGACGGAGCTGATCGAGAAGGTCGTCGATCTGGCGGCGAAGGCGCGCAAGGAGGGGCTCGTCTCGCTGGAGGGCGAGGACATCCCCGATCCCTTCCTCGCCCGCGGCGTCCAGCTCGGGGTCGACGGGCTCTCGCCCGAGATCATCAACGCCATCCTCGAGGGCGAGCTCAAGACCCTGAAGAGCCGGCACACCCGTGGACAGACCGTCTTCAAGTTCATGGCCTCCACCGCGCCCGCCATGGGCATGATCGGCACGCTGATCGGCCTGGTGCAGATGCTCCAGAACATGTCGGACCCGTCGGCGATCGGTCCGTCGATGGCCGTGGCGCTCCTCACCACCCTCTACGGAGCCATCCTGGCCTTCGTCCTCTTCCAGCCCATCGCCTCGAAGCTGGAGACCCGCACCAAGAGCGAAGTGGCCCACAAGACGCTGGCGATCATCGGCGTCGAATCCATCCTGAAGGGCGACAACTCGATGGTCATCCAGTCGAAGCTCGACGCCTACCTCTCGCCCCAGGAAAGGGAAGCGAAGAAGGAGGAGAAGTGAGCGACGAAGACGAGGCCTTCGAGGAGCCGACGGCCCCAGCTTGGATGGCGACCTTCGGGGACCTGATGAGTCTCCTGCTGTGCTTCTTCGTCCTCCTCCTCTCCTTCGCCAGCATGGACGCGAAGCGCTTCGCCGAGGTGAACGGCTCGATGCGCGACGCCTTCGGCGTCCAGCAGATCGAGCCCGGCGAGTTCGAGGCGCTGTCGGACGATCTCATCAGCCTGAACGACCGGTCGACCTCCTCCCACGTCAGCGTCATCGACGTGCCCACCCGCGCGAAGACCGACGCCAAGAGGCTGGTGCAGCGCATCAAGGCGAGCATCGCCGCCCAGCGCATGGATCGGCTGATCGAGGTGGAGGAGACGCCCCGCGGCGTCATGATCCGGGTGCCGGGCCAGCTGATGTTCTCCTCGGGCTCGACGGAGCTGAGGCCGGAATCGCTGGTCTTCCTGCGGGAGATCGCCGGCCTGATCAACGGGACGCCGGACACGGTGGCGATCGAGGGTCACACCGATGCGTCTCCCTCCTCCGCCACCACGACCAACTGGACGATCTCCACGGCCCGGGCGGTGGCCACCCTCGAGTTCCTCGTCGACGTCGGCCACGTCGACCCCTCGCGCCTGCAGGCCACCGGCTTCGCGGACACGAAGCCCATCGCTTCGAACGAAGAGCCCGCCGGCCGTGCGAAGAACCGCCGCGTCGAGTTCACCTTCCTCCGCACGTCGGCCGAGGTGGAAGGGTAGGCGGAAGGATCTTCCGCCCGACCTTTCTCCCTGAAACACCCGAAGCGTTCCGACTGAAACGGGGGTCGGAGCCCTCGAATCATGCGGCGCCCGCTCCCATCGCAGCGGAAAAGTCCAAAAAGAACGCAAGGTGTCCGCGTCTTCCGCCGATCGATGAGCCCATGACCGAGGGCTCCAAAATGAACGGACACTGGGAAGAAAGGGACCGGCCCGTCGCGGGTGCCGCACTGCGCACGGTCCTCATCGTGGACGAGGATGCGGCAGCGCGTCGCGCCCTGGCCCGCGCCCTGAAACGCCTCGACGTCCGGCCGATCGAGGCCGACGACGTGCCGGAGGCGATGGCGGCGCTCCAACGGGAGCGCGTCGAAGGGGTCATCGCGGAGGAGCGGCTGCCCTCGGGATGCGGCGTCGACCTGCTGGTCGCGGTGCGCGAGAGCTGGCCCCACGTCCGCCGCGTGCTCCTCGCCGGCGCGGGCGATCCGCGGACGGCCCAGCTGGCCATCAACCGGGCCGGCGTCTCCTACCTCCTCTCGAAGCCCTGGGAGGGGGAGGCCCTCGAAGAGATCGCCGCCCGGCTTCCCGAGCCGCCGGAAGCGCGGCCCGCGAGTCGGCCCGCGCTGGGGGCCGCGACACCTCGTCACCGCTTCCCCGGCATCGTCGGCGAGTCGCCGGCCATGCGCGAGCTCCTCGAGCTGGTCTGGAAGGTGGCGGAGACCGACAGCACGGCGCTGATCACCGGTGAGACCGGCACCGGCAAGGAGCTGATCGGGCGGGCGATCCACGAGGCGAGCCGCCGCAGCGAGAGGGTCTTCTCCGCGGTGAACTCGGCGGCCTTCCCCGAGACCCTTCTCGAGAGCGAGCTCTTCGGCCACCGCCGGGGCGCGTTCACCGGCGCCTCCAACAACAGCAAGGGCCTGTTCGAGCACGCGGACAAGGGGACGGTCTTCCTGGACGAGGTGGCGGAGATGCCGCTCTCGATGCAGGCGAAGCTGCTGCGCTTCCTGCAGACCGGTGAGATCCGACCGGTCGGCGGCGAGGTGACGCGCTACGTCGACGTGCGCCTCGTCACCGCCACCAACAAGGACCTCGAGATGGAGGTGGCCGAGGGCCGCTTCCGCGAGGATCTCTACTACCGCCTCGCCGTGATTCCCGTGCACGTGCCGCCGCTGCGCGATCGGATCGAGGACATCCCTCTTCTGGCGCGCCACTTCCTGGACCGCATGGCCCAGAAGACCCATCACCCGATCGGGGAGATCGACCCGGCGGCGATGGACCGGCTGGCGTCCTACCGCTGGCCGGGCAACGTGCGGGAGCTCGAAAACGTGATCGAGCGGGCGGTCGCCCTGTGCCGCAGCGACCGCATCGGCGTCGACGACCTTCCGCTGCACGTGCAGGAGCCCAAGCGCGCGACGCCAGAGACGGGCATCCAGAGCCTGCCCGGCGTGGAGCGCCGGCACATCCTCGAGACCCTCGACAAGGTGGGATGGAATCGGAAGCGCGCCGCGGCGCTGCTGCAGATCTCCACCACCACCCTGTGGCGGCGACTCAAGGAGTTCGGAATCGAAGGCGACCCCCGCACCCGCGGTGGCCGCGTGCACCTGAACGGCTGACGAGGGCCAAGGAGAGCTCATGGCGGACGAGGAAGCCGAAGAGACCACCGAAGAGGGCGGCGACGAGAAGGGCGGCAAGCCCTGGATGCTCATCATCCTGGCGGCGCTGGTGGCCCTGGGCCTCGGGGCAGGCGGCACCTTCTTCCTGCTGGGGGGGAAGGAGGAGCCCGTGGCGGCCGAGGCCGGCGAGGCGGACGCGGAGCCCGTCGAGCCGGACACCGAGTTCCAGGAGCGCGTCTTCTCCCTCGACCCCTTCGTCGTGAACGTCACCGGTGAGGGCTACCCGCGCTACCTGAAGATGCAGGTCGCCTTCGAGATGAACACGGCCGAGGGCCGCATCGAGATCGAGAGCCGGGTCGCCCAGGTGCGGGACACGACGATCCTGCTGCTCTCGAGCAAGCGCCTCTCGGACATCAGCGATTTCGAGGGGAAGGCGCTCCTCAAGGATGACCTGCGAGACCGGGTGAACTCGCTCCTCAAGGCCGGCCGGGTCGAGAGCGTCCTCTTCACCGAGTTCGTGGTGCAGTAGACGATGAGTGAAGCCGAAGCCAGGGAGCTGCTCAGCCGCGAAGAGCTCGCGGCACTCCTGCAGGAGCTGCGGGAGGACCGGGGCAGTGCGCGGTCCTTCCCGGACAGCTCGAGCGGGCGCCTGGCGCCGGTCTCCCGCCTGCTCGGCGAGTTCGCGGACCAGCAGAGCCGCGCGCTCTCGACCCTGCACCAGCGCAGCATCGACCTCACGCTGCTGGACGTGGCCGAGGTGGCGATGCGCGAGTTCCAGGCGACGCTGCTTCCGGTGGATCGGGTGATCGAGCTGGAGCTCGAGCCCGGAGGCCACCGGCTCTACCTCCTGCTGGGTCGGTCCTTCCTGTTCGCCTGGCTCGCCCTCGCCTTCGGTGCCAAGGAGAGCACGCCGGTCGTGAGCGTGCCCGAGCGCCACTACACCCGCATCGAGGAGCGCTTCATGCGGCGGGCGGCCGCCGAGCTGGTGCGGCATCTCGAGGCGACCTGGAGCTTCCGGAGTCCGGTGCAGATCCGCATCGTGGCGCTCGTCGATCCCGAGTCCCTGCCGCCTGCGTCTTCGAAGTGGGCGCTGGCGAGCTTCGACGCCCGTGGCCTGGGCGATCTCTGCCGGCTGCGCCTGCTGGTGGATCCCGGACTGTACGCCGCCGAGAGCGAGAGCACCGCCGACCAGGGCGAGCGCGCCGAGCTCGCCGTGGCCGTGCAGCAGGAGGTGCTCGAGATGCCGGTGCGCGTGCGCATAGAGGCCGGCTACGCGCAGGTGCCGCTGCAGCAGGTAGCCAACCTGCAGGTGGGCGACGTGATCCCGCTGGAGCGCGCCGATCGGCGTGGGCTGGTGGTGCGAATCGAGGACGAGGCGAAGTACCTGGCGGTGCGCGGCGCCGTGGGTGCGCGGCTCGCCGTGCAACTGGTCGAGAGCCTCTAGGAGCGGACGGAATGGAGCAGGAGAAGCCGGACGAGACGGTGGCGGAGGCCACCGATGGCGCTGCCGCCGAGAGCGGCTCCCTCGACCTCGTGATCGACGTGCCCCTGCGCGTCACCGTCGAGGTCGGATCCGCCTCCATGCTCGTGCGTGAGGTGCTCCAGTTCAGCAAGGGCTCGGTGATCGAGCTCGATCGCGCCGCCGGGCAGCCGGCGGACGTGCTGGTGAACGGGCGCCTGCTGGCCCGGGGCGAGGTGACGGTCGAAGACGACCGCCTCGCCGTACGCATCGTGGAGATGCTGGCCCTTCCGCCGGGCTCGTGAGCCCGGCGGACCGACGCGAGGAGGGGAAGCGTTGGTCGAGACAGGATCCGCACTGCTGGTGGTGCTGGGATGCCTCGCGCTCCTGCGCGTCGCGCTCCAGTGGACAGGACTCGCCGGCGCCGGAACGAAGCGCCGGAGCCTGCGGGTGGTGGAGAGCTGCGCCCTCGGCTCGCGACAGCGTCTCCACGTGGTCGAGGTGGCGGGCGAGCGCCTGCTGGTCGGCTCCAGCGAGAAGGGGCTCTCGATGCTGAAGAGCCTGCCGGAAGCCGCCCCGCCCGAGGCGCAAGCGGCACCGGACCCGGAGGTCGAGCGCACGCCGCCGCCGCCGCGCCCGTTGCGTCGCCTGCTCCAGGCGCTGGGCGGCTTCGCCCTGCTCCTGCTGTTCAGCGATCCCGCCCTGGCCGAGAGCGGCCTGACGATCCAGCTCGAGGGCCTCGACGAGCCGGAGCAGCTGAGCTCGACCCTCGAGATGGTGGCGTTCTTCACCCTGGTCGGCGTCGCTCCTTCCATCCTGCTGATGGCGACCAGCTTCACGCGCATCGTCATCGTGCTGGCCTTCCTACGCCAGGCGATCGGCGTGCAGCACCTCCCGCCGAACCAGGTGCTCGTGGGGCTGGCGCTCTTCACCACGCTCTTCGTCATGGCGCCCCTGGGCGAGCAGATCCGTGTCGACGCCTACGAGCCCTACGTGGCCGAGAAGATCGACGCCTCCGAGGCCGCCGCCAAGGCCATGGGCCCCGTGCGCGGCTTCCTGCTCCAGTCCACGCAGGAGCAGGACCTGAACCTCTTCCTGGAGATCTCCGGCACGGGCGCGGTGGAAGATCTGGCCGACGTGCCCATCACGACGCTGCTTCCCTCCTACATGCTGAGCGAGCTGCGCACGGCCTTCGAGATCGGCTTCATGATCTACCTGCCCTTCCTGGTGATCGACCTCGTGATCGCCTCGATGCTCATCTCCATGGGCATGATCGTGCTGCCGCCGATCGTGATCTCCCTCCCCTTCAAACTGATGCTCTTCGTGCTGCTCGACGGATGGAATCTGGTGCTCGGCTCGCTGATCAGCGGGCTGCGCTGAAGGAGGAACGATGGACATCGGGCAAGTCAGTGCGCTCCTGCAGGAGACGATCCGCATCAGCTTGGTGCTCGCGGCGCCGATCCTGGCCACCGCGCTGCTCTCGGGCCTGGTGGTCTCGATCTTCCAGGCGGCCACCCAGGTGAACGAGCAGACCCTCTCCTTCGTGCCGAAGATCGTCCTCACCCTGGGCGTCTTCGCCTTCACCTTTCCCTGGGTCATGGCGAGCCTCGTCGATTTCGGCAACCGGTTGATGAGCCAGGTGGCTGCGGGGGGCCCGTGACGGTTCCGCTGGACGAGACCTGGTCCTTCGCGCTGGTGATGGTCCGCATCGTCGCGCTCTTCGTGACGGCGCCGCTCTTCAGCCACGCGCTGATCCCGATGCGGGTGCGGGCCGGGCTCGCCTTCGCCGTGGCTCTGGCGGCCGGCACGCGCTTCGGCGAGGCGCCGGACCCGGCCCTGCTGAGCGGCGCCGAGGCGACGGCCCTCGTGGTGCGAGAGGCCCTCGTCGGCATCCTCCTGGGCTTCGCCTCGGGGCTCGTCTTCAGCGGGCTGGCGCTGATGGGGGAGTTCGCGTCGATCCAGGGCGGCCTGGGCGCGGCCACCGTCCTCGATCCGATGAGCGGCTCGTCCTCGGTGGTGCTCACCTCGATGATCCAGCTCTTCGGCGTGCTGACCTTCCTGGCCATCGACGGCCACCACGAGGTGCTGCGGGGCCTCGCGCTCTCCTTCGCCGTCTTCCCGGTGGGCCAGATGACGATGGACGTGGCGGCCTTCGAGACCGTGGCGAAGCTCGGCAGCGTGATCTTCCGGGTGGCGGTCCATCTGGCCGCACCGATCACCGCTGCGATGGTGATCTCGAACGTCGCGGTGGGCATCCTCGGGCGGGCGATTCCTCAGTTGAACCTGATGGCGTTGCAGCTTCCCGCCCACGTGGCGACCACCCTGCTCATCCTCGGCCTGGGCGCGGCCCCGCTCACCGACGTCATGGCCCGCACCCTGCGTGGCTTCACCGACGAAGCGATCGGCGCGGTCCTCGGAGTACGTTAGGTGCCTGAAGAAGAAGCGGAGCGAACCGAACCGGCGACGCCGAAGCGTCGTCAGGACGCGCGGAACAAGGGTGAAGTGGCCCAGAGCCGCGAGATCCAGCACGTCGTCATTCTCGGGGTGGCGCTCCTGGCCCTGGGCTCGTTCCTGGGTGGCGGCGTGGTGACCGCGCTGGCGGAGGTGGCCCGTTCCTCGTGGGGTGCGGTGGCGGCGCCGCCGGAGACCCTCGCCGACTACCGCTCCGTCCTGATCGGCTACGTGCGCTACCCCGCCCTGGCCGTCCTTCCCCTCTTCCTGCTGCTCGCGGCAACCGGCGCCTTGGCGCAGGTGCTGCAGACCGGGCCCCTGCTGAGCGCCCAGGCGCTGGCTTTCAAGCCGAACCGCATGAGCCCGCTCCAGGGCGTGAAGCGCTTCGTCAGTCCGGACCGCCTCTTCGATCTGGCCAAGGCGATCCTCAAGATCACCATCGTCGGCGCCGTCGGCTGGGCCGTGATCGGGGGCGAAATCGATCGCGTGATCGGCCTTGCCGACGTGGACATCGGGCCCGGCCTCGCGACCCTCGGAATGCTGGTCCGCCGGCTGGCCATCGCCATCCTCGCGGTGCTGGCGGTGATGGCGGTCGGCGATCTCCTCTACCAGCGTTGGCGCTACGAGAAGCGGCTGCGCATGAGCAAGCGGGAGGTTCGGGAGGAGGCCAAGCAGCGCGAGGGCAACCCCCACGTCCGCAGCCGCTTCCGCCAGATGCAGCGCGAGCTCTCGCGCTCGCGGATGATCTCGGCGGTGGCCGACGCCGACGTCGTCGTCACCAACCCGACCCACTACGCCGTGGCCCTGCGCTACCAGCAGGACGAGATGCGCGCGCCGGAGGTCGTGGCGAAGGGCCGCGGCCACGTGGCCGCCCGCATCCGCGAAGCTGCCCGGGACGCCGACGTCCCGGTCGTCGAGAACCCGCCGCTGGCGCGGATGCTCCACCAGACCACCGAGGTCGGACACGCCGTGCCGGAGAACCTGTTCCAGGCGGTGGCCGAGGTGCTGGCCTACGTCTACCGGCTCGATCCGCGTAGGGCGAGCGCCTGGGGGGCTGCCTCGTGAGGGGCGCACGAAGCGAGCTGCTGCTGGCCGGAACCTTCTTCTGGATCCTGGCGCTCTTGATCGTGCCGCTGCCGCCGGCGCTGCTCGATCTCTTCCTGTCGCTCTCGATCACCATCTCGCTGATCATCCTGCTGATCGCGCTCTACGTGGAGAAGCCCCTCGACTTCTCCGTCTTCCCCTCTTTGCTGCTGATCGTGACGCTCTCGCGGCTGGGCCTGAACGTCGCGAGCACCCGGCTCATCCTGGTGCGCGGTCCGGAGGGCTCCGACGCCGCCGGCCGCGTGATCCAGGCCTTCGGAGACATCGCCGTCGGCGGCAACTACCTGGTCGGCATCATCCTGTTCCTGATCTTCGTGATCATCAACTTCGTGGTCATCTCGAAGGGCTCGGGCCGAATCGCCGAGGTCGCCGCCCGCTTCACCCTGGACGCCATGCCCGGCAAGCAGATGGCGATCGACGCGGACCTGAACCAGGGCATCCTGGACGAACGCGAGGCCAAGGATCGGCGACGGGAGATCCAGCGCGAGTCGGATTTCTACGGCGCGATGGACGGCGCCAGCAAGTTCGTGAAGGGCGACGCCATCGCCGGCCTGGTGATCATGGCGGTGAACATCCTGGGAGGCCTCGCCGTCGGCGTAGTGCAGGGCGGCATGGCCCTCGGCGACGCGGTGGAGACCTACACGCTGCTGACCGTGGGCGACGGCCTGGTCGGGCAGGTCCCCGCGCTGATCGTCTCCACCGCCGCCGGCATGGTCGTCACCCGGGCGGCCGCCGGCGACACGCTCTCCGCCGAGCTCGGCACCCAGGTCGTGATGCAGCCCCGCGCGATGTACGGCGCCGCCGGCATGCTCGGTGTGCTGGCCTTGGTGCCGGGCTTCCCGTTCGCGCCCTTCGCCGGGCTCGCCGCCGGCGCGGCCTACATCGCTCGCCAGATGAACCAGAAGCAGCAGCAGGAGGAGCCCATGGAGCCGCCGGCCGAGACCACCGAGCCCGCCGTGACCGAGGAAGAGGAAGTGCGCGGCGCGCTGGCCCTCGACGACCTCGAGCTCGAGATCGGCTACGGGCTGATCCCCCTGGTGGACCCGGACCGCGGCGGCGACCTGCTGCCCCGGGTGCGCGCCATGCGCAAGCAGCTCGCGACGGAGCTGGGCTTCGTGATCCCGCTGATCCACATTCGCGACAACCTGCAGCTCGAGCCCGGCGAGTACGCGATCCTGGTGCGGGGCAACCAGGTGGCGCGCTCGAGGATTCCGCCCGGTCGTCTGCTCGCGATCCAGCCCGGCGAGGGCGCCCCGGAGATCCCGGGCATCGCGACCAAGGATCCGGCCTTCGGCCTGCCCGCGATCTGGATCCAGGATCGGGACAAGGAGCGCGCCACCACGGCCGGCTACGCGGTGGTCGACTCGGCCTCCGCCCTCGCGACGCACCTGGCCGAGACGATCCGCCGCTTCGCGCCGGAGCTCCTGACCCGCGCCCAGGTGATGGAGCTGCTCGACGCTTTCTCGCGCCAGTCGCCGAAGGTGGTGGAGGACATCGTGCCGGCGCTGGTCAGCGTGTCGGTGCTGCACCGCACCCTGCGCCAGCTCCTGGAGGAGGGCGTGTCGATCCGCGACGTCGGCGCCATCCTCGAGACCCTCGCCGAGTATTCCGGCAAGATCGAGGATCCGGACCTGCAAACGGATCTCGTGCGGGAGCGCCTCGGCCGCACCATCACCCGACCGCTGCTCGAGCCCGACGGTACGCTCAAGGTGCTCACCCTCGAGCCCGGGCTGGAGGAGAGCCTCAAGAGCGGCGTCCAGCGTTCCCAGGGCGGCTCCTTCCTGGCGGTGGATCCGGGCACGCTGGACCGGCTGGTGAGGGGGGTCGAGGCGCGGCTCCAGGGTCTGCCCGCCGGAAGCGACCGCGGGCCGGTGCTGCTCTCGCCCCAGCAGCTCCGCTCGCCCCTGCGCCAGCTGCTCTCGCGCAGCGCGCCGCAGGTGGCGGTGGTGTCTCACAACGAGCTGCCGCCGGACGTTCGCATCGTCGCGGCGGGACAAGTGGAGCTGGCGGATGCCCAACCGGCCTTCTCTTGAGACGGGGGACTGACCCGTGCACATCAAACGCTTCGAAGCGCCGACCATGCCCGAGGCGATCGCCCAGATCCGAGAGGAGCTGGGTCCGGAGGCACTGATCCTGCAGACGCGGCAGGTCCGTCGAGAGGGGGTGTTCGGCATGCTGGCCCGTCCCGTCGTCGAGGTGACGGCGGCGGTGGATCGGGATCACGCGCGCAGCCGCGCTGCCGCCGCCGGGCCCGAGCAGCGCAGCTGGCGCGAGATCCAGATCGCGCGGACACTGATGGAGCCGATCGAATCCGAGGTGAAGTCGGTGCGGCGCTCGGTGGACGCGCTGACCGGCGGCGCCCAAGGCACGCTCACCATCGCCGCCGAGGTCGCCGAGCTGCGCCAGATGGTCGCCGACCTGAGGCGTCCCTCCCTCGTCGGCGGGCGGACCCTGCTCGCCGCGCTCCTTTCCTCCGGGCTCGAGCCGCGCCACGCCTTCGCGCTCGCCGCGGAAGCGGAGACCCTCCAAGGTGTCGAGGCCCACGAAGCCTGCGTCGCCAGCCTGGCCTCGCGTCTCGAGGCACGGCTGCGTCCCGAGCGCGACGACGACCCGGCGGTGACGATGGTGGTGGGGCCGACCGGGGTCGGCAAGACGACGAGCCTCGCCAAGGTGGCCGGCCTGCGATGCGGGGTGCGGCGCGGGCTCGCGGTGGTGACGACCGATGCCCATCGCTACGGCGCCGAGCTGCTGCTCCGCCGCTTCGCCCGGGACCTGGAGGTGCCCTTCGACGTGGCGGTGTCTCCCGAGTCCCTGGGCGAGCGCGCCCGGCACTTCGCGAGGCGACGGCTCTTCGTGGATACGGCGGGCCGCAGCCCGAGCGATTCGGGCGGTCTCCCGGAGCTTCGGGCCCTGCGCGAGGCGCTTCCCGAGGACGCCCAGGTGCAGCTCGTGGTCTCCGCGACGACGAAGCAGGAGGACCTGCGGGCCCAGGTGGCCCGTTTCCGACCCCTCGAGCCGGACGCGCTGATCGTGACCAAGACCGACGAGAGCACGGATCTCACCAACGTCGTGAACCTGCTGCTCGACGAGGAGTCGCCGCCGCTCACCTGGTTCGGCGTGGGACAGAAGGTCCCGAGCGACCTGCGGGTCCCGGATCCGCGGGAGCTCGCCCTGGGCGTCCTGGGGACAGCGGCGTGAGGGGCGCGCGTCTCGTCTCGGTGGTGAGCGGCAAGGGAGGCGTCGGCAAGACGAATCTCGTCGCGAACCTGGCGGTCTCTGCCGCCGGCCAGGGAGCCCGCGTGCTCGTGGTGGACGGCGATCTCGGCCTCTCGAACGTGGACGTGCTGCTCGGTCTCACGCCGCCGCGCACGGTTGCTGACGTGCTGGAAGGCCGCTGCAGCTTCGAGGAGGCGCTGCTCGAGGGACCGCGGGGCATCCACCTGCTTCCCGCCGCGTCCGGAAGGATGGACCTACCCGCCTGTCGTCCTGACGATCTGGCGGCGCTGCTGCTTCCCCTCTTCGAGGCGGCGTCCCGCTACGACCTGGTGCTGGTCGACGGCGGCGCCGGCGTCGGACCGGCGGTGGTCAGCCTGGCTGCGGCCTGCGATCGGGCGCTGCTCGTCGTGACCCGCGATCCCACCTGTCTGGCGGACGCCTATGCGACGTTGAAGGTGCTGGCCCGGGAGGCGCCGAGCCTTCGGGTCGAGGTGCTCGTGAACCTGGCGCGAGGCGAGCTGGAGGCCCGTGCGACCCACGCCCGTCTCGACCGGGTGGCCGGGCGCTTCCTCGGCACCCACCCGCCCTTTCGGGGCTACCTGCCCGTCGACCCGCGCCTCGCGGAGGCGTCGCTCCTGCAGCGGGCGGTCGTGGAGGCCTTCCCTTCCGCCCCTGCCGCCGAGAAGATCCACGACCTCGCCCGGGACCTGCTCGCCCTGCCGGGTCCGGGCGAGGCTTTGCTTCAACCCTCTCCGAGAGTCACGCCATGAACGACCGCCTCAAGCCCTACCTCGCCGTCGTCGGCGATCTCCCCGGCATCCCCGCGATCGCCAGCCAGGTGATGAGCGCCGCCGCCGATCCGAACACCAGCGCCGACGATCTGCGTCAGGTCATCGAGCGGGATCCGGCGCTCGCCGCGCGCATCCTGAAGGTGGCGAACTCCTCGCTCTACTCTTTCTCGAAAGGGATCGAGACGCTGCGGCACGCCATTGCCCTGCTCGGCTTTCGCACGGTCGAGAACCTGGTGATGGCAGCCTCGCTCCGGGACGTCTTCCAGAACTTCGGGCTCTCGGAGAAGCTGCTGTGGGAGCACTCGACCCTGGCCGGGTCGGTGGCGGCGAAGCTCTCGAGCTATGGGCCGATCGACGTGGACCGCGAGTCCGCCTTCACGGCCGGCCTGCTCCACGATCTCGGCAAGATCGCGCTCTCGAACACCGCCCGCGAGAAGTACAACAAGATCATCATGCGGACCTACAACGAGGGCGTGTCCTTCCGCGACGCCGAGCTGGACGAGTTCGGCTTCGATCACGCGGAGCTGGGCGCTCTGGTGGGCGAGAAGTGGAAGCTCCCGGACCGGCTCGTCCACGCAATCCGCTTCCACCACCACGATCCGCTGGAGTACCCGGACGGGCCGCCGGAGGACGGCCGCCTGATCGCGCTCACGGCGGTCGTCACACGCTGCTGCAGCCGGCTCGGCTACGGAAGGCGAGGCCCCATCGAGGCCATCGACGTGATGGAGCTGCCGGCCTGGAACCACCTCGACCTCGGCACGGCCGACATGGAGCCGATCCTCGAGCTCGTGCTCGAGGAGGCGAAGAGCGCGGAGGGTCTGTTCGGCTGAGCGCCGCCGGAACCCACGGAGGTTCGCCATGGAGAGCAACCCGATCCCCCCCCGTCTTCCCGAGCCCGCGGTCACCCAGGCGCGGGAAGCGGGCCAGCGCCAGGAGGGGCGCCGCCGCTTCGACGAGGAGCGGCGCAAGGCGTTCCGTCGAGCCAGGGGCGGCGACGCCGGGGGAACGGCCGAGCCGGAGCTCGAGCTTTCGCCGGAGGCCATCGCGTCTCGGGAACGGACACCGCCGCGAGAGCGCGCTCCGGAGGGCGACACCGCAGAGGAATCCCTGGACGTGCGCGGCCGGCGCCTCGACATCCGCGTCTGACCCGGGGCCGCGCCATCCCCGTGCAGGCTGAAACGCGCGTGAAACGGATGCCGGCGCATGTTGCCACCGGCGAAGGGCCCGGGCGCCGGGAGCGCGTCCGAACGCGCGCGAGAGGGAGCTAGAACGCCCCCACCCGGCAGCTTCTTCCCACCGGGTCGTGGCACGCGTCTTGCTCTCCCCTCGTTCGTCAGTTCCCACCCTTCGAGGAGGCCCGCGTTGGGTACCGAGCTCTACGTCTCGACTTCCGGCGCGGTCTCGCGCTTCCAGCAGCTCGAGATCGTCGCCAACAACCTCGCCAACGTGGACACGCTCGGCTACAAGGCCGATCGTCCACAGTTCCAGGCGGCGCTCCAGAGCCAGATCCGCGACGTGGACGGCGAGATCGCGGCGGGGAGTCCGGCTCGCGCCTTCGTGCAGACGGCCGGCGTCGTCACCGACCACGGCCTCGGCAACGTGGTGCGCACGGGCCGCCGGCTCGACGCGGCGATCGAAGGCCCCGGCTTCTACGTGATCGATACGGACGCCGGCGCCCGCTACACCCGCGCCGGATCGTTCATCGCAGATGCCAGCGGCGCCCTCACCACCCTCGACGGGCGCCCGGTGCTGGGCGACGGCGGGCCGATCCAGGTGGGCGATCGCGCCGCGGAGATCCGCGCCAGCGGCGAGGTGGTGGACGCCCAGGGGGAGGTACTGGGTCGCCTGCGCCTCGAGGCCTTCGAGGATCCGCGCATGCTGGAGAAGGAAGGCACGAACCTCTTCCGGGCGCCGCCCGAGGCCGTGGGCTTTCCGGTTGATGCGGTGCGCGTCCTGCCCGGCTCCGTGGAGCGCTCGAACGTCCGGGCCATCGAGGAGCTCGCCACGATGATGATCCTGCAGAGGGAGTTCGACGCCAGCATGCAGGTGCTGCGTGCCGACGACAACGCCACCGACCAGCTCATCCGGGAGTTCTCGCAATGAGGGCCTTGTTCACGGCGGCGACCGGCATGGACGCCCAGCAGCTCCGCATCGACACGATCGCCAACAACCTGGCGAACGTCTCGACAACCGGCTTCAAGAAGACCCGGGCCGAGTTCCAGGATCTCTTCTACGAGACCCTGGCTGCGCCCGGCGCTCAGACGGCCGACGGAACGACGCTTCCGACCGGAGCCCAGGTGGGCCACGGCGTGAAGCTCGGCGGCATGAACCGGGTCTTCACCCAGGGCACGCGCAGCAACACGGGCAGGGACTTCGACCTCGCCATCGACGGCGACGGCTTCTTCCAGATCGCGGACACCGGCGGTGAGATCCTCTACACCCGCGACGGTTCCTTCCACCTGGACCAGGACGGCAACCTGGTGAACGACCAGGGCAACCTGCTCGACCCGAACATCCAGGTGCCGATCGACGCGATCCAGGTGACCGTGCTCCAGGACGGCACCGTGTCGGCCCTGATCGCCGGCCAGACCGCGCCCCAGACCCTGGGGCAGCTGGAGATCGCGCGCTTCGCGAACCCGTCGGGCCTGCGCGCCTTGGGCGGCAACCTCTTCGTCCCCAGCGAGGCGTCCGGTGACGCGGAGACCGGCACACCGGGCGACACCGGCTACGGGACCCTTGCTCAGGGCTTCCTCGAGTCCTCGAACGTCAACATGGCCGAAGAGCTGGTGAAGATGATCCTGGCCCAACGGGCCTTCGAGGTGAACAGCCGGGTGATCCGGGCCGGGGACGAGATGCTCCAGGCGGCGGCGAACCTGTGATGCGCCGTCTACCGCTGGCTCTGGGCCTGGTGCTGGTCCTCCTGCAGGTGGCCCACGCGACGCCCTCGGCCTCGCCCTTCGGGCTGCGGGAGGCGATCGTCGCCTATCTGGAGGACCGCTCGCCGCTTCCGCCACGTAGCATCGAGGTGCCGCCGCTCGCGGACTTTGCCCTGGCCGGAATCGCCCCGAAGGACGTGCGCGTCGACGTGCGCGCCCATCCGAGGGCGCCCCGGATCGGGCGGGTGCCGGTGACGGTCACCCTGGCCGTCGGCGGGAAGATCCTGCGGCGCGGCGTGGTCAACGCCCGGGTGAACGCGGACGTGCCGGTCGTGGTCGCTGCAGGCCCCGTGCAGCGGGGAGACACGATCGAGGCCGCCGACCTGAAGATCGAGGAGCGCGACGTCTCCGAGCTTCGCACCGGCTGGATCGACGATCCTGCGCAGCTGATCGGCCGCCGCGCCCGGCGCACGGTGGCGCCGGGGGCGCTCTGGCTGCGGGGCTGGGCCGAGATCCCGCCGCTGGTCAAGCGCGGAGAGCTGGTGCGACTGCGCCTGCGCCACGGTCCCCTGGCCATCGAGGGCAAGGGCGTCGTGCGCAAGGACGGCCATGCCGGCGAGTGGGTCCGGGTCGTGAACGCCGATTCCAAGCGCGAGCTGCTCGGCCGCGTCGAGCCCGACGGAGCCATCCATGTCGAGTTCTAGGCACCGAGGCTGGCTGTTGGCAGCGCTCCTCCTGGCGCTCGCCCAGACCGGCTGCATCGAGAGCTCGCTTCGCGAAATCGCCACGCCGCGCCGCTACCCGGCGCCGCCCCAGACCCCGACGGCCCCGCCCACCGAGGGCGCGATCTGGAGCGGCGGCACCGCTGGTGGCTCCTTCCTCTACTTCGACCGCAAGGCGCGGGGCGTCGGCGACCTGGTGACCGTGCTGGTGGCCGAAAGCCCGCGCGCCACCGGCAGCGCCAACACCCAGCTCGACCACACGACCACCTACGACGCCACGCTTACCTCGGACATCGGCTTCACGACCCTGCTCCAGGAAGGAGCCGCGCAGCTCTTCAACCTGGTCGGTGTGGACGGAGGAGGGACGGCGGCACCCGGGGAGGCCGTGAACGTCATCAGCGGCACCGGCGGCAGCCAGTTCGACGGGGACGGCCAGACCGCACGGAGCGGACAGTTCACCGCCATCGTCACCTGTCGAGTGGTCGACGTCCTGCCCGGCGGGATCTTCCACGTCTTCGGGCAGCGCCAGATCGTCGTGAACCACGATCTCCAGTGGATCACGGTCGAAGGGCTGGTCCGCCGGGAAGACATCAGCATCGACAACACCGTGCGTTCCTCGGTACTGGCGGACGCCAAGCTCACCTACGACGGCATCGGCGTGATCGACGACAAGCAGCGGCCGCCGCTGGTCTCGAGGCTCATCAACTGGGTGTATCCTTTCTGATGCTGCGCTCCTTCGCCGTTCTCGCGCTCTCGGTCTTGCTCGCCGGGCCCAGCGTGGCCGTGCGCCTGAAGGACATCGCTTCGATCCAGGGTGTCCGTGCGAACCAGCTGACGGGCTACGGCCTCGTCGTGGGCCTGAAGGGCACCGGCGACAAGAGCGGTACCGAGTTCACCGTGCGTTCCCTGGCCAGCGTGCTGGCGCGCATGGGCATCGGGGTCGACGCGGACCAGATCCAGGTGAAGAACGTGGCGGCGGTGGTGGTGACCGCTGCGCTGCCGCCCTTCGCCCGGGCCGGCTCGCGCATCGACTCGACGGTCTCGTCCCTCGGTGACGCCACCAGCCTCGAAGGCGGCACCCTCGTGATGACGCCGCTCTTCGGCGCCGACGGCCAGGTGTACGCGATCGCTCAGGGCGCCGTCTCGGTCGGGGGCTTCTCGGCCGGCGGAGGCGGGGGCTCCTCCGTCGCGAAGAACCACACGACGGTGGGGCGCCTGGCCGGCGGCGCCACCGTGGAGCGGGAGCTCGCCTACGAGATCGACCGCAAGGACGCCTTCGACGTGGCGCTGGCGGAGGTCGACTTCACCACGGCCCGTCGCATCGCGCGGGTGATCAACCGGGAGCTGGGCGAGGACGTGGCGATCGCCCCGGATCCGGGGACCATCCGCGTCCGCGTCCCGACCCACTACCGCTCCGATGTGGTCGGCTTCCTGGCCGCCGTCGAGGCGATCGAGATCGAGCCGGATCGCGCTGCGAGGGTGGTACTGAACGAGCGCACCGGCACGGTGGTGATGGGCCAGAACGTCACGATCTCGACGGTCGCCATTTCCCACGGGTCCCTGTCGGTCACGATCCGTATCGACAACGACGTCTCGCAGCCGCTCCCCTTCTCGGAGGGGGTGACGACGCCGGTGACGAACGACGAGATCACCGCCGTCGAGGAGGAGGCGACGCTCACGGTGGTGCAGGGACCTGTGACCATCGACGAGCTGGTACGCGGGCTGAACGCCATGGGTGTGACGCCCCGCGACCTCATCTCGATCCTCCAGGCTATCAAGGCCGCCGGCGCGCTTTCCGCCGAGATCGAGGTGATGTGATGGATCCGGCGGGTCTCGAGGCGCTGCGCGCCCTCGGCGGGCAGGTCGAGCGGGGTGGTGCGGAAGCGCGGCGACAGGTGGCGCGGGAGTTCGAAGCGCTGCTGGTCGGTGAGATGATGAAGCAGGCGACGCGCCCGACCCTGGGCGACACGCCGCTCTCCGGCGGCTCCGCCGCGCGCATGTGGCAGGAGATGTTCCTCGACCAGGTCGTTCGCAGCGGCGCCGGCCGCTTCGGCCTGGCCGAGGCCGTCGAGCGGGAGCTCGAAGGGGCGAAGAAGTGACGACCGAGCGGCTCACCGCACTCACTTCCGTGCTCGACGCCGAGGAAACGCTCTATGTCGAGCTCAGGGATCTGCTCCAGCGCGAGCACGGGTTGATGGTCACCCTCGACGCCGAAGGCCTCGAGGAGGTGGCGCGGCGCAAGGAAGAGCTGGCGGACGAAGGCCGACTGGTCGAAGAGACGAGGATGTTCCTCTGTCACGAGCTGGCTGCCGCACTCGGCATGGCCGACGCCCGCCCCCGCCTCTCCGGCATCTGCGAGCGCCTCGGCCCGGAAGGCCGGGCGCTGCGCGAGGCCCACACCCGACTGGTGGTGCTGGTCAGTGTGGTCCGCGAGCTGATGGACGCCAACAACGCGCTGGCGGGCGACGCGCTCTCCCAGGTGCGCGGAACGCTCCGCATGCTGGGCGGGCTCGTCCCCGGTGAGATCACCTACGAGGGCTCCGGGCCGGTACACGCCGGGCTCGGGGTCGGCCAGCTCGTGCGAAGGACCGCCTAGGAGCCATCATGACCGGAATCTTCGGCGCCCTCGACATCGCCCGGAAGGGCCTCATCGTCACCCAGGCGGGTGTTCGCGTGGCCGGTCACAACATCGCCAACGCGAACACGCCGGGCTTCACCCAGCAGCGCGGGCTCCAGGCCGCCGATGCACCCATCCGCACCTCCGTCGGCCTCCAGGGCACGGGCGTGCGCTCCTTCGGTGTCGAGCGCATCACCGATCCCTTCGTGCAGGCCCAGCTGATTCGCCAGCAGGGCGCGACGGCCTCGGCCCAGGCCCAGTCCGGCGTGCTCTCCCTGGTGGAGGAGATCCTGAACGAGCAGGACACCGGCGGCATCACCGCCGCCCTTGGCCAGTTCTACGACGCCCTCGACGATCTGGCGACCAGCGCCACGCCCGGTGCGCCGGCCGAGCGGTCGGCCCTCGTGGCTTCGGCCCAGGCGGTGGTGGACACGCTCCACGTCACCGACGGACGCATCCGCGACGTGATGGCCTCCACCAACGACGCCATCGAGGGGGTCATCCCGCGGGTGAACGACATCCTGAGCCACATCAACACCCTGAACGGGGAGATCAACCGCATCGAGGTCGACGCCTCGAGCCAGGCCAACGACCTCCGCGACCAGCGCGATGCGCTGCTCCGCGAGCTCGCGGGCGTCATGGACATCACCCACTACGAGAACGACGACGGCGCCGTCGTCGTGGGCCTCACCAGCGGTGCCGCCCTCGTCGAGGGCGGGCGTGCCCGCTCTCTTGGCCTGGCCGTGGACCCCGCCAACCCGTTCAACACCGGCTACTTCCGGATCGATCTCATCGACCAGTCGGCGGTGCGGGACATCACGGCGGAGATCGGTGCCGGCGAGCTGGGTGGCCTGCTCCGCTCCCGCGACACCATCCTGCCCGCCGCCGTGCGCTCCCTCGATACCGTCGCCTACAACCTGGTGGCGAGCGTGAACACGGTGCATGGAGCCGGCCAAGGCCTGACCGGCGTCACCGGCGACTTCTTCACTGCGCTGCCGGTGGTGGAGGATGCTGCCCGCGACGTCGGCATCGCGGCGAACATCCTCGCCAACCCGGACGACATCGCGGCAGGCCTGACGTCCGCCGCCGGCGACAACCAGAACGCCCTGGCCCTGGCCGCGCTCCGCGACCAGAAGGCGCCTCTCTTCCTGCCCGGTGACCCGCCCGGCCCCGCCAGCGGCCCGACCCGGAGCGTCACCGAGCACGCCGTGGCGGTGGCGGTCGACGTCGGCCAGCAGGCCCAGAGCATGGCGTCCTCGCTGACCCAGCAGGAGAAGATCATCGAGAGCCTCGAGAACCGGCGCGAGGAGGTCTCCGGCGTCTCGATCGACGAGCAGGTGACCGACCTGATCAAGCTCCAGGCCGCGTTCCAGGCGAACTCACGGGTGATCGGCGTGGTCGAGAGGCTGCTCGACGACCTGGTCAACATCCTCTAGCGGGAGGCGGCGATGCGCGTCACCCAATCGATGATCATCCGGTCCGCGCTCGAGGACTTGAACCGCGCGCGCCTGCGCCTGGCCCGGACCCAGGAGCAGGCCGCCAGCGGCCTGCGCATCAACCGGCCTTCGGACGATCCGGTCGGCGCCTCCGCCGCGATGCTGCTCAAGTCCGGGATCGACGCCACCCGCCAGTACCAGCGCAACATCACCCAGACGCGCACACGGCTCGCCGCCGGCGAGAATGCCATCGCCAACGCGACGGATCTCCTGATCCGCGCCAAGGAGCTGGCGATCCAGGGCGTGAACGGCACCCAGAACGCCGCGTCGCGGGCCCAGCTCGCCAAGGAGATCGAGGGCCTGCACGCGAGCCTGCTCGCCGAGGGCAACAGCCGCATCGCGGGGGGCTCGCTCTTCGGCGGCTTCGCTTCGGACACGGCGCCCTTCGTCGCGTCCGGGGCCTTCGTCGACCTGCCGCCCTCCTCGCCGACGGTCACCTTCGCTGGCGACCGCAACGAGGTGCAGGTCCAGATCGACGAGGCGGTGCGGGCGACCGCGACCCTGAACGGCCAGCGGGTCTTCATGGGCGACGCCAACGGCGACGGCCTCGTCGACGCCGGGCGCGAGGACGTCTTCCAGCTCCTGGCCGATCTCCGCGACGGGCTCATCACCGACAACGTCGCCCAGATCAACGGGGCGCTGCCGCGCCTCGACACGGCCCTGGGCCAGCTCTCGGTGGAGCGGACGCGCTTCGGCGCCGCGCTGAACCAGCTCGACACCTTCGAAGAGCGCCTCGAGGATCGCTTCGTCGACCTCACGACGCGCCTCTCCGACACCCAAGACGCCGACGCCGTCAAGGTGTTCTCCGACCTCGCCAGCCAGGAGGTGGCGCTGCAGGCCTCCCTCCAGGCCAACGCCCGCCTGATCCAGCCGACGTTGCTGGACTTCATCGCCTAACGGTGCTCGTCCTCACCCGCCGCGCCGGCGAGAGCGTGCGCATCGGATCGGAGATCCGGGTCACCGTGCTCAGCGCGGCCGGTGGCCAGATGCGCATCGGCATCGAGGCCCCGGGCCGTGTGGCCGTGCATCGCGAGGAGGTCTTCGACCGCATCGTAGCCGCTAACGTCGAGGCGGCGTCGGTGGCGCCGTCGGAGCTGGAGCGCTGGCTGCCGAAGACGAAGACGAGCGGGGAGGGGAAGTGAGCGGAGCCGAGACCGTCGCGATCGATCACGAGCGCTTCGGGCGCGTCGAGGTGCCGGCACCGGACGTGCTGCTCTTCGACGGCCTGCCCGGCTTCGCCGACGCGCGCCGCTTCGCCCTGCTGCGCCACGATCGCGAATCCGCCTTCCTCTGGCTCGTCTCCCTCGACCGCCCGGAGCTGGCCTTCGTGGTCACCGACCCCTGCCAGTTCTTCCCGGACTACGCGCCCAGGCTGAGCAGGCCCCAGCTCGGCGCCGTCGAGGCCGAGAGCCCCGAGGTTGTCGAGCTCTACGCCATCGCGACCATCCGCGAAGGCTCGACCAGCCTGAACCTGGCGGCGCCGGTGCTCGTGCACGCCGCGGCCGGCCGCGGGGCCCAGGTGATCCTGGACCAGAGCGAGCGCGGGACGCGGGAGCCGCTGCCGGAGCCGCTGGAGAACTGAGCCCCGCGCGATCGGACCTCGGAACGTCCGCGTTGATATCCTGTCGGGATGGCTTCCGACCTCCTCACGGTCAGCGAGATCGCAGTCGCATTCGTCGGCTTTGCAAGCATCGTCGTGCTCTTCAGACGGTCCGGGACCGGGCGCTGGAAGCGTGAGGACGCCTACGGGTTCCGAGACATGGTCTCGTTGACACTCGGCGTGGCGGCCTGGGCCGCCCTCCCCTTCTTCGTCTCCCAGTTCACCGAGCTCCGCGAGGCCTGGCGGGTGCTGTGTGGCCTCTTCGGGTTTACCCACCTCTTCGTTACGGCACGGGGTGTGGTCGCTCGATTCCGGTCGTGGGGGAAGGGCCCGATCTGGCGCGCCGCATCGGTCAGCATCCTCAGCCACTTTGCGATCGCGGGCGTTCTGATCCTGGCCGCTCTCGGCGTCCTGGGGTCAGCCGCCGGGATCTACGCAGGAGCCATTGCCCTTCTGCTGCTGAATGCGGGTCTCTGGTTCCTCCAGCTGGTCGCCGTACGCGAAGACCAGCTGGAGGATGCTGGCGGGTAGGTCAGGTCCTCGAACTCCGAGAGTCCGGCCTTCCCGAGGCTCCGGAATCAGGGTTCCACGTTGCCAGCAAGTCCGTGGGGTTCGTGAGATAGCCTCTAGTGTCCTGTTTCGGAAAAAAATACGCAAAATAGTGCGAACTCCCAACGTGCAGGGGGCATCTTACCGGCATCACGTTGGGGGGACGTATGGCGAATCGTGGCCGGCCCAAGACGCCGATTGTGCTGACGGATGCGGAGCGAGAAGAGCTCCAGACGCACGCCAGAAGGCGGAAGAGCGCGCATCAGTTGGCCTACCGCTCGCGCATTGTATTGCTCGCAGAGCAGGGGCTGACGAATGGGGAAATCGCGGAACGCGTAGGCAAGCGACGAGAGACCGTCGGGATCTGGCGCAAGCGCTTCGTCGAAAAGCGGATCGCTGGGCTCTACGACGAGCCCAAGCCGGGAGCGCCCCGGACGGTGACCGACGAGCAGGTCGATGAGGTCGTGCGCTTGACGCTAGAGGAAACGCCCACGGGAGCGACGCACTGGTCCGTTCGCCTGATGGCGAAGCGGGTAGGCCTCCCGACGACGACGGTTCATCGCATCTGGCGAGCATTCAGCCTCCAGCCGCACCGAGTCGAGCGCTTCCGGCTCTCCAACGATCCCCATTTTGTGGACAAGGTGGTGGATATCGTCGGCCTGTACATGTCTCCGCCGGCGAACGCGGTCGTCCTCTGCGTCGACGAGAAATCGCAGATCCAAGCGCTGGAACGGAACCAGCCTGTCTTGCCGATGCAACCGGGCCGGGCGGAGCAGCGCACACACGGATACCTACGCCATGGCACGACGACACTCTTTGCCGCACTCAACATCGCAACGGGCGAAGTGATCGGATCCCTCCATCGCCGGCACCGCACGGAGGAGTTCCTGAAGTTCCTCAGGACGATCGACGACAACGTACCCGCCGAACTCGACATCCATCTCGTGCTCGACAACTACACCACGCACAAGACGAAGCGAACTCGGAGCTGGCTCGCGCGCCACCCTCGTTTCCACGTGCACTTCACCCCGACGTACAGCTCATGGCTGAATCAGGTCGAGCGGTTCTTTGCACTCATCACCGAGCGTTGCATCCGTCGCGGCGTGCATCGCAGCACGAGGGCGCTCGAGAACGACATCCGGAGCTTCCTGAAGACGACGAACGACGATCCGAGACCCTTCGTCTGGACCAAGACCGCGGATCAGATCCTCGCGAGTGTGCGGCGCTACTGTGGTCGCGTCCTCGACGTCCACTCCGATTCTAATCGAGTGGTTTCTTCTGGAACAGGACACTAGATCGAGTCGAAGCCCCACACGTAGAGAGGGAAAGGCAACCGGCCGCCTACCGCCTCCCGCTCCGCCGGCGTCAGTGCCGCGTGGAGTGAGGCTGCAGCTGGTGCGTCCTCTCCGCCGAAGAGCAGCGACAACGCCTGGGCGTGGTTCAGCCGCAGCTCACCCTCGCCTCCGCCCAGCCGTACGCCGTCACGGCTGTTCGCGAGGGCAACGCGCGCGAGCTCCGGCCGGTCGGCGGCGATCGCCCGCCACAGCCCTGCCGGATCCAGCAGCCGCATCAGGGCGAAGCTCCCCTCCTTGCCCACGGCGCCCGCGTCGTCCAGGAGCTTTGCCAGCAGGTCGGCGCCCGGGCCGACCATCAAGGCCAGGGCGCGGCGCTCCGCCAGGAGCTCCAACAGGCAGGCCAGCACGCCGGTCGCCTGGCCGGCCCACTCGTGGACGACGTCCGCGAAGTCGTCGCCGCGGCCGAGGGCGGCATAGGCGATCGGGCGGCCCCGGTGGTGGGCGACGCGCAGGTCGACCTGGGGGCCGGCGGCGAGTCGCGCCAACTCGCCGGGGCTGCGCTCCGCCCGGAACGGCTTGGCGTCGTAGAGGGCCTCGAGAGCGCTCCACTCCCTCTCCACCGGCGGGCCCACGTCGAGGAGGGCCGCGCCCTCCAGTCGCGCGCTGGCGCGGCGGACGACCGTTTCGTCGACAAACAGGAAGCGCTCGCGGCCGGCCGGATGGAAACCCAGGCGCCGGTAGAAATCCTGGCGATCGCTCCACAAGAGGGCGAGCGGGATGTCCTCGCTCCGCAAGCGCTCGGAACAGGCCTCGACGCAGCGGCTCGCCAGTCCGCGCCCTCGAGCGGCCTCCTCCGTGTACACGAGGCCGATCATGCCGAGCCGCAGGCGAAGCCCACCGACGCGGGCGGTCGTGCGGTGGATCATGGCGTGAGCCAACGGCCGATCGCCCTCGCGCACCAGGAGCTGGTCGGCTGCGTGCTCCCTTCTCAGGGAAATCGGGTACTCCGCCTCGAGTCTTCCCCGGGTTCCTCCGCGAAGTCCGTCGTCGAGCCAGTCGACGACAGACCGCCACTCGTCGTCGTCGACAGCAGCGAGCGTGGCGCGCTCTGCATCCATGGAAGGGCGAATCGCAAGAACGATGCCGCGTTCTCGCCGGCGCTCGTCGTCCCTCGACGACGAATTGTGTCGCGACCTTTCGACCTGAAACGCGGAAGGCGTGCCGGTGGAACGGTGGTTCGCATCACACAAGTGCAGCGCGCGCGCATCCGCAGGGGAAAGGCCGCGCCGGCCTCTGGAGACGGCGAAACATGCATGCTAGGCCAGGCGTTTCGCCCAGGGCCGGTGGCACCCGCCTTGCAGCCAGGAGCGTCCGGGCCTCGTGTGAGCGTGCTCTCGCGGTGCCCCCCCATCCGGGACGCTCGAGTGAGTGCCTCGGAAGCCAGAAGAGGGCTCACCAAGGATCGGTGAGTCAGGACCGTTCACGGAGGAAACAGAATCCAATGGGTCTTCGAGTCAACAACAACATCGCTTCGCTCAACGCGCAGCGAAACCTCGCCACCACCACGAACAACCTGCAGCGTTCGCTGGAGCGGCTGTCCTCGGGTCTGCGGATCACTCGCGCGTCCGACGATGCGGCCGGTCTGGCGATCTCCGAGCGGTTCCGCGCCGAGGTGCGGAGTCTCCAGCAGGCGCAGCGGAACGCCAACGACGGCATTTCGCTGCTGCAGATCGCGGAAGGCGCCCTCAACGAGACGAGCGGCATCCTCACGCGTCTGCGCGAGCTCGCCATCCAGTCGGCGAACGGCACCCTCGGGACCGCCGAGCGCACCACACTGGACAACGAGTTCAACGACTTGGTGACGGAGATCGGGCGGATCGCCCAGGTGACGGAGTTCAACGGCACCAAGCTGTTGGACGGCACGGCGCCGAGCGTCACCTTCCAGGTGGGATCGAACAACACGGCCAACGACCAGATCACGGTCACTGGCGTGGATGCCACTGCCACCGGAATCGGCATCAGCGCGGCCGGTATCGATACGGTTGCCAACGCCCAGGCGGCGCTGTCGCTGATCGACTCGGCCATCGGAACCGTCGCGTCCCTGCGCGCCGGCTTCGGTACCGCCCAGAACCGCCTCGAGTCCACGATCCGATCGATCGCGGTCTCCGTGGAGAACACCACGGCGGCCGAGTCCCGGATCCGCGACGTCGATGTGGCCTCCGAGACCGCCATCCTGACGCGGAACCAGGTTCTGCAGCAGGCCGGCATCTCGGTGCTCGCCCAGGCGAACGTGTCGACGCAGAACGCGTTGGCCCTGCTCCAGTAGTCCCCATCGCGGAGCGCGGCGACGCGGCCGCGCTCCGCACCCCCCGTTCGCCCCGGAGGCGGGTCCGACCCCCGCCTCCGGGGCCAACCGCGTCCCCAAGAATGATGAGGAACACGGGAGATGGGAATCCGAGTCGGCGGGCTCTCCACGGGCCTGGACACCGCAGCGCTGATCGAGGCCTTCGTGGCCTTCGAGCGCCGTCCGCTCGATCTCGTGGAGGCGCGCAAGGCCGAAGTCGAGACCCAGCAGTCCCTGTTCCGGGATCTGAACAGCAAGCTCCAGGCGCTGCGCGACGCGGCCGCGGCTGTCGACAACCAGAACAGCCTCCTCACCGGCCCGACCCTCGACGAGGAGCTCCTCGAGTTCGGCGTCCTCTCGTCGAACGAGAGCGTGCTTACTGGTAACGCGACCGGCAACGCGACGCCCGGCAGCCTCGACGTGGAGGTGGAACGGCTCGCGACAGTCGGCCGCCGCTTCTCCGCGGCGTTCGCCGACGACACGGCGATCATCGCCAACTCCGGCGAGACGCTGAGCATCGACTACGGCGGCACGAGCAACATCGACATCACGGTCGGTGCCACAGGTTCCAGCCTCCAGGACCTGAAAGACGCGATCAACACGGATTCCAACAATCAGGGCAACGTGCGCGCCGACATCCTCTTCGACGGCACGAGCTATCGGCTGATCGTGTCCGGTGCCAACACCGGCGCGGCCAACGACGTCAGCGTCACCACCACCATCTCCGGGCCCGGTGCCCTGCCCTTCGTGGACGCGGCACTGGACCAGGCGGCCCAGGACGCCCGGGTCAAGGTCTTCGGGAACATCACGATCGATCGGCCCGAGAACGACATCACCGACGTCGTGCCAGGCCTCACCCTGAAGCTTCACGCAGCGGATCCGGGCTTCCCGGTCACTCTCGACGTGCAGCGCGACGACGAGAAGCTCGCCGAGAAGTTCCAGGCGTTCGTGGACGCCTACAACAGCGTCGTCGACTTCGTGAACTCCCAGAGCCGCTTCGACGAGGAGGCCGAGAAGGCCGGGCCGCTCTCCGGCAACCCGACCCTGCGCGGCATCCAGTTCGCACTCCAGAACGCACTGCAGGGGAGCTCGGCGAATCCCTACCAGTTCGCCGGCAACCCCCTGCGCTCGGCCGGCGAGTTCGGCATCGAGCTCGGTTCCGACGGCAGGCTCAACCTGAACACGACCGAGATGACCGAGAAGCTCGACGAGGACCCGTTCGCCGTGCGCCAGTTCCTGGCTGGCGACGGGACCGACGACGGAATGGCCCTCGCCATGGCCAAGGCCGTCGACGAGTACATCCGCTCCGGCGACGGCATCCTGGCCGGCGTCGATGAGTCGCTCCAGAACCGCATCGCGAACTTCGAGGTCCAGATCGAGCGCTTCGAGGCGCGGCTCGAGAAGCGGGAGGAGCTGCTCGTGCTCCAGTTCTCGCGCCTCGAGTCCTCGATCGCCGCGCTCCAGGCCCAGGGGAACTCGCTGAACGGCCTCTTGCTCACCAGATCGGTGTAGACGACGGACCACACGTCTCGGAGGGGAGATGGGAAACCGGTACCAGCAGATGGACATCTCGACGGCGTCGCCGGAGGCGATCGTCGCGAAGCTGTTCCAGGGTGCGATCCGCCACGCGCGCCGCGCACGGTCGCTGGACACCGACGGGCCGCCCGGAGAGCGGGGCCAGTCCATCTCCAAGGCCGTCGCGATCGTCGGGGAGCTCCGCAGCTCACTCGACCACGACCGCGGCGGTGAGATCGCGGACAACCTGGCCCGGCTCTACGACTTCGTGATCGAGCGGCTCACCGAGGCCAACCTGCGCCGAGCGGGTCAGCCCATCGACGACGCGCTGCAGGTGCTCGACACCCTCGAAGAGGCGTGGGCCGAGCTGGCCCGCCGCGGTGAGCGGGGCGCGGCGTGAGCGCCCTGGCCGCCCGCGCCCGAGCGCTGCGGAAGGCGGCGATCGCCCTGGCGGCGGCGGTGGAGCAGGGCGAGCCCGAGAGCCTGGAGGCGGCCCTCTCCGTGAGGGAGACGGCCTTCGAGCAGCTCCTCGAAGGAGCCGGCGACGGCCTCGACGCCAAGAGCCGGCCGATCGTGGAGGAAGTGATCGCCCTCGACGCCCGGATCCAGCAACGGCTCCGCGAACAGCAGGCCGCGATCCGGGCCGAGCTCGACCAGATCGCCCACACCCGCCGGGTGGTCGCCCGCGAGACCGCCGACGACGTACCGCGCTTCGTGAGCCGGCGCGCATGAGCGACGAAGAAGCCCAGGAGGTGGCCGAACAGGCTCCGGAAGAGGAGCCCGAGACGACCGAAGAGGCCGAGAGCGGCGAGGCGGGCGCCGAATCGCCGGACGCGGCCGAGCTCGATGCGGAGGCGCTGGCCGGCGTGGCTCGGGACTTCGCCGCGACCTTCTCGAAGGACCTCTCCGCGCTCCTCGGTGCCGACGCGAGCCTCTCGGTCCAGGGCACTTCCGTCGCGCAGCCCGACGCGCTCGTGTGTCCCGACGCCGTCGTCGATCAGCTCGCGCGATGCGAGGGCGAGCCGGCCCGAAGTCTGCACGTGCTGGTTCCCGTTGCCGACGCCGTCGGAATGGGGGCTCTCCAGGCAGGCGGCGAAGGTGATGCGGTGACCGAGGCGCGGGAGGGCGGGGACTTCGCTGCCCACGCCGAGGCCTTCGGCGAGGTGATGAAGCTCGCGGCCGCTGTGCTCTCCAAGCTGCTCGAGCCCCACGGTGTCGGCCCGCTCGCCCTGCAGGACGCACGGCCGCTGGAGGACGCGGCGAGCGACACCTCCTGGCTCGGCGACGCGGCCCAGTGGTGCCTGCGCCTCGAGCTCGGCGTGGAGGGCTTCGACGGGGCGCCGCTCCTCGTCCTCCTCGAGAAGGTGGAGGGCGACGGCGAGGCGGATGCGGCCCTCGAAGACCTCTCGGTCGTGATCATCGACCCGGACGGAGAAGAGCGGGACCGCATCGAGGAGGTCGGAGAGCAAAAGGGCCGCGAGATCGCCGCCATCGATCCCGCAGAGTTCGACGACGACAGCCGCGAGTCGATCGAAGAGGCCGACGCGGTGATCGTTGCCTGGCAGCTCGGCGGGCGCTCCGGCCTCGAGCTCGTCGAGCATCTCGTGCGCCACGAGCAGACCTCGGGTACGCCGGCGCTCCTCGCCCACGATCTGGCCCATCGCGGGATGGTCGAGAGTGCGCTGCGCGCCGGCGCCCGCGGCTTCGTGCTCCGGCCCTACGACGTAGAAGAGATCGAGAAGGCCGTCACCGCGGCCCGCCGCTCCTAACCCCAAGAACGCAAGAGTGGGGACGTTCCTTGCATCTTGCGTTTGCCACGAAACGCAAGATGCAAGGAACGTCCCCACTCTTGCGCTAGACCTTCATGTCGAGGAGCGAGCCCTTCAGCTCGAGCTCCGCGTCGAGGGTGCGCAGGGCGGCCTGACCGCTCACCAGCGCCTTGGTCTGCTCGATCTTCTCCCGCCCCAGGTCCACTTCGCGGGGATCCTTCGTCCGGTTCACCACAGCCTGGGGCCTCTGGCCGGCGTCGACGGCCTGCTGGACTTCCAGCGGATGGAAGTCCGGCGTGTTCAAGTTGGCCACGTTGTGCGCCGAGGCTTCGAGCCTCTTGGTGGCGACGTCGAGGCCGGCGAGGCCCGCCGAGGCGGCATCGGAGATCATCATCTTCCTCCCGCCCCTCCCGTGGATCTGCATCGTCGCTGGTTCCCCGCGGCTTGAGCCGATCCCCCCGGGCCTCCGGGGTTTCCCCGAGTGCACCTGCAGCCTTTCCCCGAGTCGGTGTCACCTGCACGGACGAATCGTGCACTCACGACCATGGAGCTCTTCCTTCTCGCCGGTTGTGCCTGCGTCGCGTGGACCGCCGCGGAGCTCGGACGCGCTGCGGCCAGGCCGTCCGCCTCCTTCGGCGCGATCGACGGGCGGGGTCGCCCCCTCGACGTGGTGCTCGATCGCCGGGCCGCCGCCCGCGGTCGCCGCACGGACGACGCCGCCAGTCTCTCCCTTCGCGTCTGACCAGGATCGGGGAAACGCCCGATCGACCGGAGCGCGCAGGCGACCGAAACGGGTCTCCGAAGGGAGTCGCCCGTGGGATCGAAGAACGCTCCGAACGAGGATCCGGCCCTCGACGCGCTCGCTGCGGCGCTTCGAGATTGGGGTGAGATGGCCATCGCCCTGGCCGAGCGCGATCCGGACGAGATCCGCGAGGACTTCGACGGTTGGGCCCGGCACGCCGTACTGGCTGCGCCGCGCCCCGGTCTCGACGACCCGGGCGCGCCGCCCGCCGCTCACAAGGATTGGAACGGCCTCGGCCGCTTCGTGCGGGAGCACCGGCGAGCCGAGCACGACTTCGTCACGCGCAGCCTGGCCGACCTGCGACAGGTGATCTGGCACTTCGTCCAGAGCCTGGGACGCGCGATCAGCGAGGACCGCAAGGCCGACGGCGAGGTGGCCACCAAGATGCTCGATCTGCGCCGCGCGGTGGAGTCGAACGACACTGAGGCTCTCAAGCGCGAAGCTCTCGCTTCGATCACGCTCATCCAGAGCCGCATCGAGGGCCGCAAGCGTCGCGAGCAGGGGCAGATCGAGGAGCTCTCCGGCAAGCTCGAAGACATGGCGACCGAGCTCGTGGAGGTGAAGGAGCAGCTCTCGGTCGACGCCCTCACGCAGGTGTGCAACCGCGCCGGCTTCGACGACCACGTCTCCCGCGTGGTGAGCCTGGGCTTCGTTCTCGGCCAGCCGGCCATCCTGTTCATGATCGACGTGGATCACTTCAAGTGGGTCAACGATCGCTACGGGCACGGGGCCGGCGACGAGGTGCTGCGAAAGGTGGCCGCCCGGCTCGAGCACACCTTCCGCCGCAAGGGCGACTTCCTGGCGCGCTTCGGTGGCGACGAGTTCGCCGCGGTGATCCTCGAGGACAGCCTGGAGATCGCCGATCGGATCGGCGAGCGCCTGCTCTTCGCGATTCGCGACCTGGACGTCCCGTGGGAGGACGAGGAAGAGCCGATCCGTGTGTCGGTCTCGGTGGGCGCCGCTCGCCTGGAGCCCGGCGAGAACGCGACGAGCTGGTTCGAGCGCGCGGACCGCGCCCTCTACCAGGCCAAGGAGCTCGGCCGGGACCGGCTCGCCATCGCCACGCCGGACGGAAGCTCCCGGGAAGAGAGCGCCGCCGAGACCGAGTAAGGGCGGAGGGCGCGCCCGGCGGTCCCGGTCGGGACGGTCAGGAGCGTGCTGCGGCCTCGCCCAGGATCGCGAGGGCGGCGATCCGGTAGGCCTCGGTCAGGGTCGGGAAGTTGAAGGCGCTCTCGACGAAGTCGTCGACCTCCCAGCTCGCCTGGATGGCGACCTGGGCCACGTGGATCAGGTCCGTTGCGCCTTCGCCGAGGATCTGAACGCCGAGCACCCGACCGTTCTCAGCGCTCGCGACCATCTTCAGCCAGCCTTCGGTGCGCCGGTTGATCACCGATCGCGCCACCTCGTCGAGGCGCGCGCGGCCGACGACCGGCGTGAGGCCCTGCTCGGTGGCGTCGGCCTCGGTGAGGCCGACGGTAGCCAGATCGGGAATGGTGTAGATGCCCACGGGCAGGGTGGAGGCGCCTTCGCCGGCAGGGAGCCCCAGAGCGCGGGCGACGGCGCGGCGGCCCTGCTCCATCGCCGTCGTGGCCAGGGCCGGGGGCCCGATCACGTCGCCGACCGCGAGGACGTGGGGAATGGCCGTGCGCAGGTCCGCATCCACGTCCAGCAAGCCGCGCTCGTTCACGGCGAGCCCGGCCCTCTCCAGCTGTAGCTCCGGCAGACAGCCCACGCGACCGAGCGCCACGAGGACCTTCGTGGCTTCGAGGAAACGGCCGTCCTCCAGGGTCACCATGCTGTGGGAGAAGCCGTCCCACTCGACGCCAGTGGCACGGGCCTCGGGGACGTAGCGCCCGCCGCGCCTCTCGAAGGCCTCGACGAAACCCGCCGAGAGCTCCGGGTCGAGGAAGGCCAGCGGGCGCGGCGCGCGGTCGACGATCGTCACCCGGCTGCCGAGGGTGGCGAACACCGAGGCGTACTCGCAGGCGATCACGCCGCCGCCCAGCACCAGGAGGCTCTCGGGCACGTAGCGGAGGGAGAGGATCGAGTCGCTGTCGAGGACGCGCTCGTGATCGACGGTGATCTCGTCGGGCACGCGCGGCCGGGAGCCCGTGGCGATGACGATGCGCTCCGCTTCGATCTCGGTCACGGCGCCCCGCGGCGTCGTGACCGAGACGACGTGCTCGGACTCGAATCGACCGCGTCCGCGCTCGATCTCGATTCCGTTGCGCTCGAGCTGGGCGCGCATGAAGCGGCTGTGGCCGGCCAGGACCGCGTCCACGCGCGCCTTCAGCTCCGACAGGGGCAGGGACCGTTCGCCGCCCTCGGCCGGCTTCTCGTCGCCGTCGCCCATGGACTCGAGGGCGAGCTGGCGCAGGGTCTTGCTCGGGATCGTTCCCCAGTGCACGCAGGCACCGCCCACGTCCCGTCCGGACTCCACCAGGGAGACCCGCCGGCCGGTTTTTGCCGCGGCGATCGCCGCCTTCTGGCCGCCGGGTCCGCCGCCGATCACGAGCAGGTCGACGCGCCTGCGGTCGGTCACTCCCCATTCTCCAGCATCTCGCGGATGACGTCCCTTCGCGCGAGCAGGGCGTCGAGGTCGTCGGGGTAGATCCCCAGCTCGTCCAGGATCGGATCGGCGCGCAGGGCTTCCTCCTTGGCTTCGTCGTCCTCGTCCGCGTCGAGGAGATCGAAGAGGCGCTCGGCCAAGAGCACGAGAAGGGCGTCACGCGCCGCCGAGGCCCGCGGCGTCGATTCGTCGAAGGCGACCGTCTCGCGCACGTGCTCCGGAAGGCCCCAGCTCTCGGCCGCACGCAGCCCCAGGCGGAGCCGGAAGGCGGCCTCGAGCTCCCGGAACTCCTCTGGCGGCATGCGCGGATCGCTCGCCCGACGAATCCGTGAGAGCGCACGGATCAGGAGTGCCGTGCCCACGTGGCGAAGCAGGCCCGAGAGGAAGGCGGCCTCGACGTCCTCGCGAAGCGCGCGGGCCACCTCCTTGGCGAACAGGCCGGTGCCGAGAGATCGCCGCCAGAGCTGGCGCAGCTCCTCCTGGAAGCCGGGGGCGTTGAACACGCCGTCTCGAACGCTCGCGGCCACCGCCAGCTCGACGACGCGCTGGACGCCGAGCCGCGCGATCGCCTGCTGCAGCGACACGATGGCGACACGGCCCGCCTGCATGGCGGAGTTCGCGTCCTTCAGGATCTCTGCCGCGAGGCCCTGATCGCGGTGGACCAGCTCGGCCAGATCGGCCGCTGCCGTCATCGGATCCGCCGCGGTCTCGAGCACGCGCTGCGCGACCTCCGGAAGGGGAGGCAGCTCGATGCGGCCCGCGTCGTATCGACGTTCGAGCTCGCGACGGAGTGATTCGAGACTGCGCGCCATCGCACTTCACCCGTCGGTGTTCCTCCCGGACACCTTTACAGGAACTCGCAGCTCCGGCGTGTCTTCGCTCGCAGGCCGGCGCCTTCGCTCGGCGATGAAACGGAGCCGCTTGCAGGATGAAACGCGCCGGTGCCGAACGTGCCTCACGCGCACCCGCGACTGGCACGTCGCTTGCTCTTCCGTCTGCGAGGAGGATCGTCCCGTGAGCGACTCCGAGGCCCGGTCCGGTGATCAGGACCAGCGTTCCTACTACCGCGTCCCCACTTTTCTCCCGGTGCGCTGCCGTCGCGTCGGCGCCAGCGAGCTCGCCGCGCTAGAGGCGGAGATCCTGACCCACGAGTCCTTCGACGTCTCGAACGTCGATCCCGGGCTGTGCGAGTGGCTCGATCGCATCGAGGGAAAGCTCGACCGGATCCTCGCCCACTACGAGTCCGAGGACGGGCGCTGGATCACCCCTGAAGGGCCGCTCGAGCTGACCCTCTCGGGCTCCGGTATCCGGCTGCCGGTGACGCAGGAGGTCGCAGTCGGGACCAACGTGCTGCTCGAGATCGTCCTGCCGGGAACGCCGAAGCAGGTGATCCGCTGCATCGGGGAGGTGGCGAAGAGCGACGACGACGAGAAGGGCCCCGCCATCGCGGCGGGCTTCCGCGTCATCGCCGAGAGCGACCGCGACGCGGTGGTCGGCCACGTCCTGCAGGTGCAGCGCTCCGAGTTGCGGCGGCGCGCGTCGGGCGACGAGTGATCGGCCGCCTCGCGATCGTCCTGCTCGGCACGGCCTTCGCTCTCGCGGGGGGGCCGGCGACCGCCGAGGAAGAGGTGCCAGCGGCCGGTCCCGTCGCGGTGCCGCCGGATCCCTTCGCCATCTTCTCCGCGCGCCGCGCCTGGCTGCCGGTGCTCGACGCGGTGGAGCCCTGTCTCCCCGCGGAGCCCCCGGACGCCCTTCGCCCGGTGCTGCCGTTCGTGCTGGAGGACCGGGAGTCGGCGACCCGCCGAGTGCTGGAGCTGGCCGAGGAGACCCGGCGCAAGGAGGGCGAAGGGCTCTCGGCCGATCTCCGCCTGTGGCTCGCGATCGCCGGCGCGCGGGTCGCCGATACGGCGGAGCGTCGCCACGACGCGATCCGGACGATCGACCGGGCGCTGACCCGGGGTGGCGGCGGTGAGGCCCGGGTGTGCGCTTACCTCGAGCGCGCGCGAGCGGAGCTGCGCATTCACCGGGCGCCGGAGGCGAGTGCCTCCGCGCTGCGGGCCCTCCGGGAGGGAGAGGCGGCGGAGCTGCCGCCGGCGCGTGTGGAGGCGGCTCGCTTCCTGCGGGCGGAGGCGCTCCTGCTCGCGGGCCGGGTCGACGACGCGCGCTCCCTCTACGAGTCCCTGGCCGCGGCGGACCGCCCTGGGGTCGCCGCCGCGTCGCGCCTCCGCCTGATCGAAAGCGTCGGAGGGGAGATCGATCCGGTGACGGCATGGAAGCGCCTGCAGGCGCGCATGGAGGAGGCGCGCGATGCCGACCTCGACCTGCGCGCCTTCGCGAGGGTCGCGACCGAGTTCGCGCTTCGCGCTGGCGATTCGAGGCGTGCGCTCCTCCATGCCTCCCGTGCGGCGGATCTGGAGGGCGACGACCTGGCGACCGGACTCGCTGCCATCCGAAAGGCGGACGTGCTGGCAGCGCGGGATCGCGGCGCGGATGCCGCCCTCACGCTCCGGCGGCTCTCGGAGGTGCACCCGGACGTCGACGTACGGCGGCTGGCGACGATTCGGCTGGCCGTCCACGGGCTCGGAGGAGAGACCGCCGCGGAAGAGCGCGCGGTGCTGGAAGACGCGGCGGCCTCGAGCGAGCGGGGGCTCTCGGTGTACGCCCGCGCGGTGCTGCTCCACCGCCATGTCGGAGAGGGTGAGGTGGATCTCGCCCTCGCCGAGTACGCCCGACTGGCCTACGACGATCCCGACGACGTGCTCGCTCCGGACCATCGCGACGATCTCGACGCCGCCCTGCGCGCTGCGGTGGGCTCCCACTGCCCGACGACGGTGCGCCTGCTCGGCGGACGTCGCGAGCTCTTCCTGCGCCAGGCGCGGGTGAGCGAGCCCTTCGTTGCGCTGGCGGATTGCTACCTGGCGCTCGGCATGCCTGTGCCGGCCCTGGGTGCCTATCGCGCTGTCACCCGTGCCTTCGGCCCGTCGCTTGCCGCCCAGCTCACCCTGCGACTCGCCCGTGCGTCGCTCGGCGCGGGAGACCTGCCCGCGGTGCGCGCTGCCCTGCGCGCGCATCGGGAGCACCCCGGCGAGCCTCGGGGGGGCCTGGCGGGGGACAGCTGGCCCCTGTTCGAGGCGGAGCTGGCGCTGCGCGAGGGACGGGAGGAGGCGGCGGCGGAGCGGCTGCTCTCCCTCGTGCGCGGCGGACGTGCGCCGCTGCGCGCGCTCCGCCGGCTGGCGGAGCTCGTCGCCCGGGACAAGACCGGAGGCGAGGCGCTCGCGGTCCTCGAGGACGAGACCTCCCGCTGGCAGCTCGCGCCGGATCCCCTGGCCGACGCCGAGGAGGCGCAGATCCGTGCGGGCATCGCGCTGGTGGTGGCCGACCGGCTGCTGGCGCGGGACGAGACCTCCCGCGCCCATTACTACTACGGGCTGGCCGCCGAGACCCTCGCCGACGGGCCCGAGCGCGCGCGTGCCCGCTTCGCACGCGCGCGCCTGAGTCGCGGTGAGCGGCGCCGGCGCGCCTTCGAGACCGCCGCCGAGCCGACCCAGGGCCCGGCCCTCTGGAACCGCCTCGCCGGCATCGAGCTGCGCGCCGCCGAGCTTCGAGCGGAAATCGGGCGCGCGGAGCCGACACCGTGACGACCACCCGCGACGCGGAGCCGACACCGTGACCGCCACCCGCGACGCGGAGCTCGCCTCGGCTCTCCTCGACCTGCGCGCTCCCTTGTCGCGCATCGAGCTGGCGGCGAGTCGGCTCGACCGCGAGGAGCGGACGCCCCGCACGGGCGAGCTCGCGCGAACGATTCGCGAGGCCGTGGCGGCCGCCGATCACAAGCTCGAGCTGGCGTTGCGGGTGCTGGCGCCGCCCGCAGCGGAGCCGGCCCTTCCCGCGGCAGGTGTGCTGGAGGAGCTCGCCCTGCGGCTGCGTCCCGTGCTGGCGGCGCGTGGTCTCGAGCTGCGGGTCCACGGCGAGCCTTCGCCGGCCCTCGATCCCGCCGTGCTCCGTCGCGCCGCCATCGCCCTGGCCGGCACCGCGGCGGAGCTGGCGGAGGCGGGGCCGGTCGAGCTCCGTCTCGTGTCGGGGGAGGGGCGCTGGGGAGTCGAGGCGTGCTGGAGCGCCGCCGCCGGCGAAGGCGCCGCACTGCGCCGCCTCCGACCGCTGGCCCTCCTATGCGGCGGGGAAGCCTGTCACACGGACCGGGGCGCCGTCTTCTGGATGTCGACTTCGTGAGGGTGCTGGCGCGCCTCCGGGACGCCGGCCTGCGCCGGGACGTCCTCGCCATCGCCCGCGCCGCCGGCTACGCGGCCGAAGAGGGCGCGAGCGATGCGGCGATGCTCGCCAGGGTGGAGCGGGGCGGCGTCGACGCCTCCCTGGTCGAGGTGAGCCGGCACGCCGACCTGCACCTGATCGAGGAGCTGCGCCGCCTCGCGCCGGACGTCGGCGTCGTCGCCGTGGGCGGACGGCCCGGCGTGGACCTGGTGGTCGACGCGTTTCGGGTCGGTGCCTCCGACTTCCTGCGCATGCCCTTCGACGTCTCTTCCCTGGAGCGGGCGCTGGCCCAGGTGCTGCGGCGGGAAGGCGCCGGGCCACGGGAGAGCGCCTTCCTCACCGAGGACGCGACCACCCGGGGCCTGCTCGACCAGCTGCGAAGGGTGGCGGCCAGCGAGGCGACGGTTCGTCTGGTCGGCGAGTCCGGCACCGGCAAGGACCTGCTGGCCCGCTGGCTCCACGAAACGAGCTCGCGTCGTCACGGGCCCTTCGTGGTGGTGAGCTGCGCAGGGCTCGCGCCGAGCCTCGCCGAGAGCGAGCTTTTCGGTCACGTTCGCGGCGCCTTCTCCGGCGCGGTGGAAGCGCACCCCGGGCAGCTCGCCACCGCCGACGGCGGAACGCTGGTGCTCGACGAGATTGCCGACCTCCGCCTGGAGCTCCAGCCGAAGCTCCTGCGCGCGCTCCAGGAGCGCGAGGTGATTCCTCTCGGCGGGCGGACGCCCCGGCCCCTCGACATCCGCGTCGTGGTCACCACCCAGCGGGACCTGGGGCAGGAGGTCGCCGCCGGTCGCTTCCGGGCCGATCTCTACTACCGGCTCGACGTCGTCACCCTGCGCATTCCGCCCCTGCGCGAGCGGCCCTCGGACGTTCCCCTGCTGGCGCGCGCGTTCCTCGACCGCTTCGCCGCCGCCTCGGGCAGCGAGCCGGCGCGTCTGGACGACGAGGTCATCGCGGCGCTCGCGTCCCGCCCGTTCCGGGGCAACGTGCGCGAGCTGGAGAACCTGATGCGGCGCGCGGCACTCCTCTTTCCGGGGCGTTCCATCGACCCGGCCCGGCTGTTCACCCCGAGCGCGAGGTCCGGGGGAGGGATGACGCCGGGTCTGCGCTCGCTGAACCTCCGCGAGCTGGAGCGCGCCGCCGTGATCCGCTCCCTCGAGATGACAGGCGGCAACCGCACCCTCGCCTCGCGCGCCCTGGGCATCAGCGTGCGCACCCTGCGCAACAAGATCCGGCAATACGAGCTAGCCTGAGCCGCGTGATCAGCGCGTCCCAGCTGCGCAAGCTCGCCCTTGCCCTGCCGGGCGTCGAAGAAGGCACCTCCTACGGCACCCCCGCCTTCCGCGTGCGGAAGAAGCTGCTGGCGCGCGTGTCCGATGACGGCGAGTCCCTGGTCCTGCGCATCGACATGACGGATCGGGAAGCCCTGATGCGGAGCGATCCCAAGACCTTCTTCGTGACCGACCACTACCGCGACCACTCCTGGGTGCTGGTCCGGCTGGCGACGGTGAAGAAGGGCGAGCTGGCCGCGCTCTTCGAGCGGGCCTGGCGGGACGCGGCGCCGGCGAAGCTGATCGCGGAGCACGGCGCGCGGCGCTGACCCGGCACGAACGTCCCACCCGTCGTTCAAGCTGAAACGCGGTGCTGCAAGGCGGGAGGCTCGCGGCGTCCCTGGCGGGCCGAGAGCGCGCGAGACCGCCAGCCGGCGGTGGCACTCGCCTTGCACTGGTTCCTGCCGACGCTCCCCGTGCGGGGATGGGAGGAGACGATGCCCGGGCCGATGAACGGAGCCATGCCGCTGCTGGAGGACGCGATGCGCTTCCGGCTGGCGCGCCAGGCCGCGCTCGCGGGCAACGTCGCGAACGCGGACACGCCCGGCTATCGCCGCGTCGATCTCGAGTTCCAGCACGCGCTGGCGCACGCTGCGGCCCGGCTCGACCGGACGCACCCCGACCATCTCGGAACCGGAGGAGAAGGGGCGAGCGCGGACTACCGCGTCGTGCGCGGGCCCCGCGGCACGCGGCCCGACGGCAACGGCGTCGAGCTCGACAGCGAGCTGATCGCCCTCAACCGCAACGCGGGGGCGTTCCAGGACCAGGCCGCGGTGCTCTCGCGCCTCCACGTGCTTCGCCGGATCGCCGTCACAGGGGAGGGCCGCTGATGAAGATCAGTGAGATCGTGGACATCGGCGTCTCCGGCGTGCTGGCCCAGCGCGCGCGCATGGCCGCCACCGCGTCGAACCTCGCCAACGCCGAGACCACCCGCACACCCGAAGGCGGGCCCTACCGCCGCCGGGATCCGGTCTTCCGCACGAGCGGAGTCGGCGGTCCCTTCGCGGACCGGCTGGCCCGGGCGGTGCGCAAGGTCGAGGTCGCGCGGGTCGCCCTCGATCCGCGTCCGCCCACCACCCGATTCGATCCCGGGCATCCGGACGCGGACCCCCAGGGCTACGTAGCGATTCCCCGGGTGAACGTCGTGGAGGAGCTCTCCAACATGATGTCGGCGAGCCGCTCCTACCAGGCCAACCTGCTGATCCTGCGAAAGGCCCGCGAAATGGCTCGCGCGGCGCTGCAGATCGGCGGCTAGGAGACGGTCCATGGACTCCAGTCGCATCGCCGCCGCCCGGCTCTCCGCGCCGCCCCTCGCGGCCGACGCGACGCCCGGCCCCTCCTCCGGCGCTTCGTTCTCCGAGCACGTGAAGGCGGCGATCCAGAACGCGAACCGCGAGCTCACCCAGGCGGAGACGGAGGCGACCCGGATCGCCAAGGGAGAAGGGGACATCGTCGAAGCGATGATGGCGCTCTCGAAGGCCGAGCTGTCCCTGCGTCACGTCGTGACGCTGCGCAACCGCGTGCTCGAATCCTACCAGCAGATCATGAGGCTCCAGCTCTAGGCCATGGAATGGCTCACCCGACTCCTCCAGCAGATCGGCTCGCTTCCGGCCGGCCGTCAGGCCGTGCTGGGCGCGACCGCCTTCGGCTCTCTCGCCTTCCTGCTCTGGATCGCCTACGGCGCCGCCACGCCGGACTACCGGGCGGCTTACCGCGGCCTTCCCGAGGACGAGATCGCCCGGGTGGCGGAGATGCTCCGGGAGGAGCGAATCGAGTACAAGGTGAGCGAGGGCGGCACCGCCATCCTCGTTCCGGCGCCGATGGTCTACGAGGCGCGGATCCGCGCGGCCGGCCGGGGCCTGCCTTCCGGTGGCGCCACGGGCTTCGAGCTCTTCGACCAGCCGGCCTTCGGCGTGACGGACTTCGTGCACCGGGTGAACTACTCGCGCGCCATGCAGGGTGAGCTGGCCCGCAGCATCGAGCAGCTCGAACCGGTGGCGCGCGCGCGGGTGCAGGTGGTGATCCCCGAGCGCAAGAGCGTCCTGGCGGCGGCCAACCGCAAGCCCAGCGCCGCCGTCGTGGCCCGGCTCCAGCCCGGCCGCGAGCTGCAGCAGGAGCAGGTGCGGGCGATCGTCCACCTGGTGGCGTCGAGCATCGAATCCCTCGACCCGAGCGACGTCACGGTCGTCGACGGCAGCGGCCGGCTGCTCACCGCCCAGGGCGAGGACGTGGCCGGCGGGGCGCTGCCGGCGGGCGGCGCGCCTTCCTACCAGCAGCGGGTGGAGAAGGATCTCGGCCGGCGCATCGAGGCCATCCTGGAGAAGACGGTCGGACCCGGCGGCGTGATCGCCCGGGTGCGCGCCGACATGGATTTCACGGAGCGCGAGACCACCGAGGAGGTCTTCGATCCGGATTCGCAGATCGCCCGCAGCGAGCAGCGCACCACCGAGACGGCCAGCGAAGGCGGCGGCGAGGGCGGCGTACCGGGCGTCGCCTCGAACACGCCGGACCTGGCCGCGGCGACCGGCTCGGGCGGCGGCAACGCCTCCAGCTCGAACCGCACCGCCGAGACCTTCAACTACGAGATCAGCAAGACCGTGAGCCGCCAGATCAAGCCCATGGGCGAGACCCAGCGCCTCTCCATCGCGGTGCTGGTGGCGGACCGGCTGCCCGCCGAGGAAGGCGGCGAGCCGGTGCCGTGGGACGAGGATTCCCTCGCCCAGTTCACGACCCTTGCCAAGCAGGCGGTGGGCTTCGACGAGAAGCGCGGCGACCAGATCACCGTCAGCAGCGCCCCCTTCCGCACACCGGACGCGGAGATTCCCGAGGAAGGCCTGCTCACCCCGGAGATCCTGTTCCTGATCGGCACCGTGGTACGGGTCGTCGCGGTGGTGCTGGCGCTCTTCCTCTTCGCGCGTCTCGTGGTGCGGCCCGTCCTCGACACCCTCGAGAGCGCGGCGCCGATCCCGCTCCCGGCAACGGTGGCGGATCTGGAGGCGCAAGCGGCGCTGCCGGAGAGCGAGGCCGCCGCGGCCCTGCCCGAGGGCGAGGTCGATCAGAGTCCGATCGCGGCGGTCCGCACCGACGAAGGCGTGCAGACCCTGCGCAACTGGCTGAACCAGGGATAGCGGTTGGAGTTCGAGACCCTCACAGGCGCCGAGAAGGTCGGCATCGTGATCCTCTCCCTCCCGAAGGATCGGGTGACGGAGTACCTCGCCCAGCTCTCGGACGAAGAGGTGGAGAAAGCGCTCTCCGCCGTCTCGCGGATGGAGAAGATCGAGCCCCGCATCCAGAGGCTGGTGATGAGCGAGTTCCAGGAGTCGATCGGTCAGCAGGACACCGCGATCGCCGGCGGCCGGGAGACGGCGCTCGCGATCGTGGAGAACGGCCTCGACGACGAGCGGGCCGCCGGCATCCTCGAGAAGCTCGGGCGCGACGAGCAGCGCATCGATTGGACGCTGCGCTCCTACCACCCGAAGTTCATCTGCGATCGCATCGAGGACGAGCACCCGCAGACGATCGCGCTCATCCTCTCGCAGATCCCCGCGGATCGGGGAGCGGTAGTGATCAACACGCTGCCCGAGGCGATGCAGCCGGAGGTGGTGCTGCGGCTGGCCAGCATGCAGCCCGTGGCCACCGACGTGATGACGGATCTCGAGATCGGCGTGGCGGAGCTCTTCCGCCGGCAGAAGGTCTCGACCACACGCGCCGGCGGAACCAAGGCCGCGGCGAACATGCTGAACCGCGTCCCGAAGGAGGAGGGCTCGACCATCCTCGACGGTGTGGACGTGCGCGACGCCGCGGTGGCCGTCGACATCCGCAAGCGGATGCTCACCTTCGAGGACCTGCAGAACATCGACAAGCGTGGCTTCCAGACTTTCCTGCGCGAGGTGTCGACCGAGGACCTGGCGGTGGCGATGAAGACCGCCTCCGAGGAGATGCAGGAGAAGATCTTCTCGAACCTCTCCTCCCGCGCGGTGGACCAGATCAAGGAGGAGGTGGATCTCCTCGGGCCCATGAAGCTCGCCGACGTGGAGGCGGTGCAGGAGCAGATCGTCGAGGTGGCGCGGCGGCTCGAGGCCGAGGGACGGCTCTCGATCGAGCTGGGAGGCGGCGATGACGTCCTCGTTTAGGACCGAGACGCCGGAGGAGGCGGCGGCGTTCGTGGTGGATCCGCTCTTCGGAGAGGACGGCTTCACCACCGAGCTCGCCGCACCCGATCCCACGCCGGAGGAGCAGCAGGCGGCTGCCTACGAAGAGGGTCGTCGGGCCGGACGGGCTGAGCTGCCGTGGGAGGACGCGGAGCGCCTGCGCACGGCGGCGGATGCCCTCGCCGGTGCGGCGGACGCCCTGGCCCTCGTGCAGCGCGACGGCCTGCGCAGTCAGCGCACGGCGATCGTCGACCTGGCGCTGGTCGTCGCCGGACACCTCCTCGGCCGCGAAATCGAAGCCGATACCGACGCCCTGGCGGCCCAGGTGGCCGACGCCCTCGAGCTGCTCCAGGGCCACGCGCCGCCGGCGGTGCACCTCTCGCCCCCCGACCACGAGACGCTGCGGGGCGGCGGCGCGCCGGGCCTCGAGCGCCTGGCCGGCGAGTGGGGCGCGACGCTCGTGGCCGACGAGGAGCTCGCCCCGGGCCAGGTTCGCGTGCTCGGCGGTGAGAGTCTGGTGGAGATCGAGCTGGACCGGGCGCTCGCGCGCCTTCGCGAAGAGCTGCTCGCCGCGAACGGGGGAGGCTCGTGAGCGCGCCCGCGCCCGACGTCCACGAGGGATTCCTCCGCGGTTGCGAGGAGCGGCTCGCCGCGCTGCCCCGCGCGGAGCTCCAGGGCCGGGTGACCAGCGTGGTCGGTCCGTCCATCGAGGCCGTGGGTCTGCCCGCGCGGATCGGCTCGCTCTGCGAGCTCGAGCCCCGCGACGGACGCAAGCTCGACGCGGAGGTCGTGGGCTTCCGCGAAGGCCGCACCGTGCTGATGGCGCTCTCCGAGGCCGGCGGCGTCGGCCCGGGCACGCCGCTGCGCCTCCGCGGGAACCAGGTGAGCGCGCCCCCGGCGGCGCGCTGTCTCGGTCGTGTGATCGACGGGCTCGCGCGTCCCCTCGACGACGGCCCGCCGCTACCGCCCGGTGGCGGTGCGCGGCTGCACCGCAAGCCCGAGCGGGTGCTCGAGCGCGATCGCATCGACACGCCCCTGGACCTCGGCGTGCGCACCCTGAACGCGCTCCTCACCGTGGGTCGCGGCGCGCGCATCGGGCTCTTCGCGGGCTCCGGTGTCGGCAAGTCGACCCTCCTCGGACAGATCGCCCGCTCCACCGGCGCCGACGCGATCGTGGTCGGGCTCGTCGGCGAACGCGGTCGCGAGGTGCGCGAGTTCGTCGAGCGGGATCTCGGCCCGGCCCTCGAGCGCTCCACCGTCGTCGTGGCGACCAGTGACGAGCCTCCGCTGCTGCGCAAGCGCGCGGCGCTCCTGGCCACCGCCCTGGCGGAAGAGCTGCGCGATCAGGGGCGCCACGTGCTCCTGCTCTTCGATTCCCTGACCCGCTTCTGCACGGCACTCAGGGAGATCGGTCTCGGTGCGGGCGAGCCGCCGGCGACCCGCGGCTATCCGCCCTCGGTCTGGGCCGAGCTCCCGAAGCTGGTCGAGCGCGCGGGGACCGGCGCCGGAGGCGGCTCGATCACCGCGATCTACACCGTGCTGGTGGAGGGCGACGACCTGATGGAGCCGGTGGCGGATTCCGCCCGTGCGCTGCTCGACGGCCACGTCGTGCTGTCCCGTGACCTCGCCGAACGCGGCCATCACCCCGCGATCGACCTGCTGGCCAGCGTGTCGCGGGTGATGCCCGACGTCGTCGCACCGCAGGTGATGGCCCGGGCCGAGCGAGCCCGTGCGCTCCTCGCCACCTATCGGGACGCGGAGGACCTGATCTCGATCGGCGCCTACGCCGAGGGCAGCAACCCCGCCGTCGATGAGGCGCGCCGGCTGCGGGAGCCGCTGCTGCGCTTCCTTTGCCAGGCTCGGGACGAGGCGTCGGACCTGGATACCAGCTTCCGCGCGCTGGCGGAGGCCATGGGGTCGTCCGACGCGGCGGCGGAAAGAGGTGACGCGTGAAGCGCGGCTTCCGACTCGGCACCGTCCTGCGCGTGCGCAGGCACGAGCTCGACCAGGCCGCGTTCCAGCTGGCCCACGCGGAGCGCGCCCTGTCGCGCGCCGAGCGCGCGGCGACGGAGGCCGAACGCCGGGCCCGGGATGCGCGCAGCCTGCTGCGGGACCGGCTCCAGCTCGGTCTCGAGGGTGGTGAGCTGCGCGTCGCGGCCGACGGTGTGGCGCGCCTGGGCGAGGAGGCCCTCCACGCGGCAGCCGAGACCGCCGCCGCCCGCGAGCACCGGGCCGCCCGCCGCGAGGCGGTGATGGCGGCTCGCAAGCGCGTGAAGGCATTGGAGCAGCTCGAAGCACTCCACCGCGAGCGGGAGGCCCGGGAGCGCGCCCGCCGCGAGACCCGAACCCTCGACGAGGCCGGCCTGCGGCGCTTCCACGGGCGGCCCCTCGTGGGCTGGCTGCTCTGGCTGAGCCTGCTCGCGGCCCTCCCGGCGCCGGCGCCGGTGTTCGCCGAGGACGCGCCGGCCGCCGCGGCCGAATCCGACTACGGCGTGACCACCCTGCTCACCGAGATCCGCACCCGCCAGGCCGAGCTCGACCGTCGGGAGCGCGCCCTGGACGAGCGAGAGAAGGCCATCGCGCGTCTCGAGGAGCAGATCGCCGTGGAGCTGGCCGAGCTCGAGGCGATCGCTTCCACCGTCGAAGAGCGCATCGCCGCCTGGGAGGCGGATAACGGGGACGCCGTGCGCAAGCTCGCGAAGATCTACGCCGCCCTGGCGCCCGCCCGCGCGGCGGAGCTGTTGGAAGAGCTCGAGGTCGGCCTTGCCACCCAGATCGTGGCGAAGATGAAGGACAAGCAATCGGCCGCCGTGCTGGCGCGCATCTCCGAGAGGCGCGCCCTCGACATGAGCCGCCGGGTCGCGCACCCCCTGGCGATGGAGCCCGCCCAACCTTCCCGGAAGGGAGAGAAGCGATGAACGTACAGGCCGTTCCCAACGAGCTGGCCGAGTTGCCTGCCTCCGGCACGCACGGCGCCGAAGGCGAAGCGCCCGAAGGCGCCGAGTTCGACGCCATACTCTCGCACGCTCAGAGCCAGGGCGATGCCGAGGCGGAAGAGCAGGGCGGCGAGGCCGAGGAGGAGGCGCTCGCGGCCGCTGCGGCCGAGACCGCCCGTCCCGCCATGGCGCCGAACGGCCGCGCGCTGCCCCTGATCGAGAGCCTCGTCCTCGGCCTGCGGCAGACGCTGCGCGAAGCCGCGCGCGAGGTGAACACGGGTGCTAGGACGCCCGCGGCTGCCCAGGCTCCGATGGGCGAGCTTCCGCACGCGGCACCCGCCGCGCAGGGCCAGGCCCTCCCGCTCATCGAGAGCCTTGCGCTGGGCTTGCGCGCTTCCCTCGACGAAGGCGTTCGCAGCGGCCTCCAGGGCGTCGCTTCGCAAGCGCCGAGCACTTCGGAGCCCCTCCCCACGCCGAACGCCGGTTCCGCGATTCCGGCGCCGGTCGCCCTCGGCGACGCCGTTCGCAGCGAGGCGCCGGCCTCCGACGCTGCGCCTCCGCCGCTGCCGACGCCCGCCGTGCCGGAGCGCGGACCGCAGACGACCCTTCCCGGCGAGGTGGCGGCCGCACAGCTCGGCGCGAGTGGCGGTGGCGACCGCGGCGCGTCCGATGCCGACACGCCGGACGCCTCCCTCGGCCAGCCCACGGGCCTCCCGCGGAGCGACGCCTCCGCCCCCGGGACGACGAGCGGGGACTTTGCTGCCACGCTGGAGAGCACCCGGGAGGCGGGACCCGCCCCGGCGCTCGCCCCCGCGGCACCCACGCCTTCGCCCACCGCGGTGGAGGCCGCGCTGGCCCAGGTGGCTCCGCCCGGTCCGGCGAGCAGCGCGCCGGTGCACGCGGCCGGCGCCCCGGAAGAGGTGCTTCCGGTGCACGTGGAGTGGCTGGCGGCGCGCCAGGGTGGCAACGCCCGCATCTCGCTGCATCCGCCCGAGCTCGGTGAGCTCGAGCTGGCGGTGCGCGTGCGGGGCAGTGCCGTCGACATCACGATTCGTGCGCAGGATCCTGCGGCCCAGCTCGCCGCGGCCCAGAGCCGGGAGCTTCTGGAGGGAGCGCTGGCCGGCCGCGAGCTGCGCATCGATCAGTTCGAGGTGCGCGGTCTCCAGTCCGAGCTGGGCCGCGAGGACCATCCGGCCCAGACCGGGAGCCAGGCCCAGCAGGACGCCTCGGCGCGCCGGGGAGACCGGGAGCGCGAGGGCGGAGGCGAGCCGGCCACGCCGTTCGCCGCCTCCTCCGGCCGGGAAGCCGCGGACGGTCCGTCGTCCGAAGCGCCCCCCCACGCCGAAGTCGATCTGCGGATCTAGGGAAGGAACACGATGATCTCCACCGACGTCATCGGCCGGAACTCCTCGGCCGACATCACCGGGAGCGCCGAGCGCCCGGAGCTGGGTCAGGAGGACTTCCTGGCCATGCTCATCGCGCAGCTCGAGAACCAGGATCCCCTCGAGCCCCAGGACGGGACCGAGTTCACCGCCCAGCTGGCCCAGTTCTCGAGCCTCGAGCAGCTGCTCGGGATGCGCGAGGCGATCGACGAGCTCGCCTCGGTGCAGGTCCAGGCCCAGACCCTGGGAGCCGTCGGGCTGATCGGCAAGAACGTGCTCGTGCAGGGCAGCCAGTTCGAGATCGATCCGAGCGCGAGCGAGCTTCCGAAGCTGGCCTTCGCGCTGGCCGAGCCCGCCGAGGTGCGGAGCGTGGAGCTCTTCGACGAGAAGGGCCGGCTCGCGGCGCGCATCGACGACCTCGGCCTCCAGCCCGCCGGCACGACCCAGCTCGACTGGGCCGACTTCAGTCGCCAGCCCGGGCCCGGCCTGTACACGATCCGCATCAACCAGCTCGAGGGCGCCCTGGCGCGGCCGCTGGTCGAGAGCCGGGTGACCGGGACCGCGATCCAGGACGGTGTGCTCTACCTCGGACGTGCCGAGGCGAACCTGTCCGACGTCCGGGAGGTGCGGGAGTGAAGCGCACCACCACCTTCCTCGGCCGCCTGCGCGTGCGACTCGCGCGCTGGCTGCGCCGCGGCACGGCTCCCTCCTTCCAATCGATCCTTCGTGAAGCCGTCTCCGCCCAGCGGCGGGCGGCTTCCGCCGTTCACTCGGACGAGTTCGACGGCGTCCTTCCTACCCCCCACAACAGCTGAGGTTCATCCCACATGTCGCTCTCCAACGCCCTCTTCTCCAGCGTCACCGGTCTCGAGACCAGCTCTACGGCGATCTCCGTGATCGGTGAGAACATCGCGAACGTCAACACGCCCGGCTTCAAGCAGAGGCGCGTCGAGTTCGCCGACATCCTGGGCCAGGCCCTCGGGACCGGCGGGAGCTTCTCGCAGACCGGCTCCGGCGCGCGGGTCGCGCGGATCATCCGCGTCGACAGCCAGGGCTCCTTCGAGTCCAGCGAGCGAGCCACCGACATGGCGATCGAGGGGCAGGGCTTCTTCCTGCTCGATGATCCGGTCGGCGGTCGCAGGTACACGCGGGCCGGCCTGTTCGGTTTCGACAACCAGGGCTACCTGGTGGACAAGGAGGAGTTCCGGGTCCAGGGCTTCACGATCGATCCCCTGACCGGCGCCTCGACCGGGCAGCTCGCGGACATCCGGCTGATCCCCGGCATCGCGGCGCCCCAGGTATCGGCACTCGTCGACATTTCGCTCAACCTGGATGCCGGGATCACGACGCCGTCCGCGCCCTTCGCTCCCGCCAATCCCCAGGGTACCTCCGACTTCCAGCAGACGGTAACGCTCTTCGACTCGCTGGGTGCCGGGCACTCCGCCACGATCTTCTTCAGCAAGACCGCCGCGGCGAATACCTGGGACTGGACGGCGGCGGTCGATCCCGCCGACACCACCACGCCCCCGGCGGCGCCCGGTGACCCCTACGTAGTGATGGGCGGTGGCCAGCTCACCTTCGACCCCTCGGGCAACCTGATCGGCCTGACCGGCAACCCGGTGAACTTCGACTTCTCGGGCGGCGCCCTGGCGGGCCAGGCGGTGACCTTCAACTTCGGTCCGGTGGCCGGCGTGGGCACCGGGGAGCCGACGACCCAGTTCGCCGAGCAGTCGGCGATCAACTCGGTGAGCCAGGACGGCTTCGCCCCCGGCGCGCTCCAGGCGATCACCATCGACACGGACGGGGTGATGGTGGGCAGCTTCTCGAACGGCGAGACCCGCAATCTCGCCCAGCTCGCCCTGGCCCAGTTCCCGAACGTCGAGGGCATGGCCTCGACCGGCAACAACAACCTGCTCGAGACCCGCGCCTCCGGTCAGCCGCTGATCGGCGAGCCCCGCAGCGGGCAGTTCGGAGCCATCCGGGCCAACAACTTCGAGCAGTCCAACGTGGACCTGGCCGACCAGTTCGTCCGACTGATCATCAACCAACGGGCCTTCCAGGCGAACACGAGAACCGTCTCCGTGACCAACGAGCTGCTCGCCAACGTGGTGCAGCTCGGCCAGTAAGTCACTGACCGCACGGGGATTCTGGCGGGTTCGGGAGGGATTTCGATCTGAACGTAGCCATTCGGCCTCAAGTGGAATCGGGGGGAGGCCGAAAGGGGATCAAGTCCCCACGGCCGGGGACACCCCCCGGACACTGGGGACGGAGCCGCACGGATGCCGGATCTCCCCCCCGCCAGCCTTGCACGACCCGAACCCGTCGACGCCGCGACGCGCGTCGCCGGGGAAGCTGCGCCCCGCAGCGAGGTGCGCCCGCGCCACCCGTCGGCGGAGCGCGGCGCTCGCGTCGAGATCTCGATGGCCGCCCGCGAGTCCCTCGCGCGCTCGGAGGTGGCGACGCGCACCCTGGACCGGGTGGCCGAAGAGCTCGCCCTCGACGAGGAGCAGCTCGACGCCGCCGGACGTGAGTCCTTCCAGGAGTCGAGCTGGACCCCGCAGGACCTCTCGACCGCCGCCACCGCGGACCGCATCTTCACGGGAATCATCAGCTACGTCTACGATGCCTTCCAGCTCGAGCGCCCGAACCCGAGCCGCGAGCAGATCGAGGAGTTCGTGGGCGCAGCCCACCGCGGCCTCGACCGCGGCCTACGCGACGCCGCGAGCCTGCTGCTCGCCTTCGGCGCCCGCCGGGACGCGGTCGCTGCCGAACGCGCCGAGACCTTCGAGGCGGTGCGCGACGCCGTCGTGCGCTTCGCCGAGGAGCAGACCCGGCCCGATCGGCCCGCGCCTTCCGAGCCGCGGGAGCGGGAGATGCCCGATCTCTTCGGGAGTGGGAGCGGAGGCGACCCGGAGTAGGCTCCGAGCGTGAACACGCTGGGGCACGTCGTCTTCAACCTGCTCGCCGTTGGCCGCGGCCGGGGCCAGCCCTGGGCGCCCATCCTGGCCGGGGCGCTGCTCCCGGACCTCCCCATGCTCGTCATGTATGCCGTCGAGCGCGGGCTCCTCGGCACCTCGGAGCTGCTGATCTGGCGGGAGCGCTACTTCGCGCCCGGCTGGCAGCTCTTCGTCGACGCCTTCAACTCGTTGCCGCTGATCGCCGCCGGCTGGTTCCTGGCGCGACGGCGTGGCTCGCCCTTCCTGCGGGTGATGTTCCTCAGCATGGGTGTGCACGCGGGTGTCGACCTGCTCGTCCACCACGACGACGCCCACCGCCACTTCCTCCCGTTCAGCGACTGGCGTTTCGTGAGCCCGGTCTCCTACTGGGACCCCCGGCACTTCGGGCAGCTCTTCCTGGCTGCGGAGATGACGATGGTGGTCGTCGGGAGCGGCTACCTGGCCGTACGTGGGCGGGAGAAGGCGGTGCGCCGGCTCGGCGCGGCCACCCTGGTGACGACGGCCCATTTCGTCGGCTTCGCGCTCTGGAGCTGGTCGGATCTCCCGGCGCCCTAGCCTTCACGTGCGGCATCGCCGGTGCATCTCTTCCGCGGCGTGCTCGCGGATCTCACAGTCGAGGGTCGGGTCCTCGGCGATCTCCCCGAGCTCGGGCGTGGGGAGCGCACCGATCAGCTGGAGTGCGAGCTCGGACGGGCAGTAGGGGTTTCGGGCGAGGGCGGTGCGCACCCGCGGCCGCACGCCGAAGCGCGGGCTCTTGGCGATGGCGCGGAGCACCGAGCCCGCGATCGGGCGCCGTGCCGCGATGCCGATCACGTGCGGCTCGGTGATGCGGGCGTTGCGCAGCAGATGACCCAGGACCACCGGGTCCGGGTCGAGCAGGAGCTTCTCGAGGAGCCGCAGATCGACGCCCCGAGCCAGGGAGCGGCGCACGCCCAGGGGGAGCTCCGCCACGTCCCGGGGAAGCGCGGCGTCCGGAACGTCCATCACCTGGGCCGCTCCCGAGGCCCGGAGGAGCCGCGCGACGAAGGCGTCACCCTCCTGCTCGGCCCAACGCAGCCAGCTCTCCCGCAGGGCCGGCGGGACCTCGCGCACGGCGCCTCCCCCGCGCAGGACGTCCTGGAGCACTTCGCGGAGCATCCGCAGGTGGGGCGTCGGAGCGCCCGGCCGCGCGAGGACCGCGGACAGCAGGGCGTAGCCCTCTTCCGGATCGAGGCATTCGAGGGCGCAGAGCAGCCGCTCCCTGCGCATGGCCGGCTCGACCAGCCCGCGCAGTCGGCGCTCCCACGAAAGCAGCTCCTCGTCCTCGAGAGCCATGGCCTCCTCTTCGGTCGGACGGCGGCCCGACGTGTGGCTACCCTCGGCCCGTGCCGGCAGCCGTTCCCTTCGCAGAGATCGACACGGTCTTCCTCGACGCGGGGAACACGCTCGTCTCGATCGACTTCGACCGCGTCTCCTCCGAGCTCACCCGGCGCGGCGTTTCCTGCGAGTCCCACGGCCTGCGACGGGCCGAGGCGGCGGCGCGTCCGCGGGTGTCGGCGCGCGCCCACGAGCAGCAGGGCACCGAGGGCGACGACGCCTTCACGGCCTACCTCGCCTTCGTCTTCGAAGGACTGCTCGGGGAGGGCGACCGCGCCGAGGCGATCGCGCGGGAGATCGGCCCCGTTCTGCGGGAGCCGGGCGCGTCGGACCGGCTCTGGTGCTGGGTGCTGCCGGGCACCCGGGATGCGCTCCTGCGCCTGCGGGCCCAGGGCCTCCGCCTCGTGGTCGTGAGCAACGCGGACGGGAGCGCCGAGCGGGGCCTCGAGGCGCGCGGTCTCCGCCCGCTCCTCGACCACGTGATCGATTCGCACGAGGTGGGCTTCGAGAAGCCGGACCCGCGCATCTTCGACGCCGCCCTCGCCCGCGCCGGCGCCCGGCCCGAGCGCACACTCCACGTAGGCGATCTCTACCACGCGGACGTGCTCGGTGCGCGAGCCCGCGGCATCCACGCCACCCTGCTCGACCCCTTCGACGACTGGGGCGAGCTCGATTGCCTCCGGGTGGCCGATCTGCTGGAGCTCGCCGCGCACTTCGAGGAGGCGAGGCGATGACCGCCGATCTCGTCGCGGTGATCGCGACGACCTTCGCCTTGGTGCTGCTGTCGATCGGCATGCACTTCGAGACCCTGCGCATGCTCTCGGCCTGGCTCCCCCGGAGCGGAGTGCCTCGGCGAATGCGCGTGGCCTTCCTCATCGGCGTGGCGGTGTGCGCGCACCTGGGCGAGGCGATCGTCTTCGCCTTCGGAATCGGACTCATGATCGAGGCCGGCTACGGGACGGTGGCCGGGGACGTGTCCGGCGCCGCCGACATCATCTACTTCTCGATCACCTCCTACACGTCGCTCGGCTACGGCGACATCGCGCCGCAAGGACCGCTGCGCATCCTCTGCGTCGTCGAGGCCCTGACGGGCCTGGTGCTGATCGCCTGGACCGCGTCGTTCACCTACGTCGAGATGCAGAAGTACTGGCACGTGGAGGACTGACATGGTCGTCGGCATCTTTCGCAACCGCCTGCGCGAGGACGGAACCGCCGACTACGGGCCGACGGCCGAGCGCATGGTCGAGCTCGTCCAGAAGGTCCCGGGCTTCCGCGGCATGAAGGCCTTCGCCGCCGAGGACGGCGAGCGGGTCACCCTCTTCGAATTCGAGAGCCTCGAGGCCATCGACGAGTGGAGCCGGGACCCGGAGCACCAGGAGGCCCAACGGCGCGGTCGCGAGGAGTTCTACGCCGAGTACGAGCTCTGGATCTGCGAGCCCGCCCGCCACTCCGTCTTCCGGCACGAGAGCTAGCCCCCGCCCCCTACCTCTCTTAACGTCCCTCTCTCGAAGGGAGCCCCCATGCGCTTCAGCTACGCCGAGTCCATGTGCGATCCGCGGCAGCTGGCCACTCTCGCCGTTGAGGCGGAGCAGGCCGGCTTCCACAACTTCACGGTGCCTGAGAGCATCCTCTACCCGAAGGAGTCGGACGCCAAGTACCCCTACACCCCGGACGGCAACCGGGAATTCCTGGACGGCAAGCCCTTCATCGAGCCCTTCGTGCTGATGGGCGCCCTCGGGGCGGTGACCGAGCGGATCCGCTTCACCACCTTCGTGGTCAAGCTGCCCCTGCGCCCGCCCGTGCTGTCGGCGAAGCAGGCGACGTCGGTGGCGTTCCTGACCGACAACCGGCTCGCGCTGGGAGTGGGTCTCTCGCCCTGGCCCGACGACTTCGAGGCCCTCGGCGTGCCGTGGAAGGGGCGCGGCAAGCGCCTCGACGAGGCCATCGACATCCTGCGCGGGCTCCAGACCGGCGAGTACTTCGAGTTCCACGGCGCGCACTACGACGTGCCCGCGCTCAAGCTGTGCCCGGCGCCGACGAAGCCGATCCCGATCCTGATCGGTGGCCACTCGGAGGCGGCGTTCAAGCGCGCGGCGCTGCGCGGCGACGGGTGGATGCACGGGGGCGGCGGCCAGGCCAGCGATCTGGACGGAGCGATCGCCCGCATCGGGGAGCTGCGCGCGGAGTACGGACGGGACAAGGAGCCCTTCGAGATCCACGCCATCTCGATGGATGCCTACACCCTGGACGGCATCAAGCGGCTCGAGGACCAGGGCGTCACCGATGCGATCGTCGGCTTCCGCAACGCCTACGAAGAGGATCGGACCCCGCTCCAGGAGAAGCTCGACGCGATCAAGACCTTCGGAGACAATTTGATCTCGAAGGTCGGTTGAGCGCTTGAGGGCGCTCTTCACCTACGGGACGCTGATGTTCCCGGAGGTGATCGAGATCGTCGCGGGACGGGTTCCGCCGTCCGAGTCCGCGCGCCTGGTGGGATTCCGGCGCAGGGTCCTGCGCGGCGTGGTGTACCCGGGCCTGACACCGCGGGCTGGCGAGGTCACGAGGGGCGTCCTGTTCCGCGGCCTCGACGAGGCCGAGCTCTCCCGGGTCGACGCGTTCGAAGGTGAGCTCTACGAACGGGTCCCCTGCCGAGTGCACGTGAGCGAGCACTCCGCTCCGGCCTCGACCTACGTCATCAAGGCGGCCCATCGCGATCGATTGTCACCGTCTGCCTGGGATCCGGAGGCCTTCCGCCGCGACGAGCTGCGGCGCTACCTGGCGGGATGCCGGCGGTTCGCAGGGGCGCTCGCGAGCGGCCGGGCCGTCCTCGACACGGGCCGGATCGGCTCACGCGATCCGGATCGCTAGGCGAAGGACGAACCCGAGCGCGACCAGCCACACGAGACCCAGGCCGATCCAGTGGAACCGCTCGCTCTTCGACCATGCCAGGGACAGGTAGATGGCGGTGGCCAAGAGCCGGACCGTCGAAACCGCTACGAAGTTCGGCGGGTCCCGAACGGCGTCCCGCACATCGGTGAACGACATCAGTAGCGCGAAGACGGGAAAGAGGGCGAGGACGAGATACGCCGGCCCGCTGTTCTGGAAGTACTGGTCGCGGGGAGCAGGAGCGTCCTTCGACGTGTCGATCTTGAGGATGTGGGCCGCAAGCGCGATCGACAGGGCCGGCACGGCGATCCCGAGGTACATGAAGAAGTTCCAATCCTCGAGGTCGCGTCCGATCCACAGGATCCAGAGGTACTGCAGGCATAACCAGAGAAGGTACGCCGAGGCAGCGAGCTGCAGGGCGTAGGGCCGCATCCGCCTTCGGGCGCGGACCTGGTCGCTCCAGCCCTCGAGGATCGCCGAGATCCCGAAGCCAATGACGATCGCGAACGCGATCAGGACGAATTCGAAGGCCGACATGGAGCTCCGTGCTGGAGCCCGGATGCTACCAGGCTCGGGTGGCGGGGGTGCCGGGAGCCCGAGAGCGAGCTTCGGGCTGAGGCGGATCCACCCGGAACCACCAGACCTCCACGCGCGCAGCCCAGGAATCGGCTTCGACGCCATACTTCGCGGCGATGGCGACGCGGAGAGCTTCCACCCGTTCGGGCTCCTCGATGCGCGCGAGCCGGCAGCGGTACACGCGGCCCGCGACGCGGATGCGCGCCCGCGGGTCGTCCATCGCCAGGTGGGGCCAGCGCTTGCCCGGGTTGAAGAAGTCGGCCGGGACGTGGAGGGCGCCGTCCAGGACGACGGCCCAGGTGTGCACCGAGCGCGGCTGCTCGCCGCCCACTTCCACCGCGACCCGCTCTTCGGCCGCGGCGAAGTGCCAGCCGCCGCTCGGGTACGGGTGCTCCTCGCCGTCGAGGCGGCCGCCCGGGAACGGGCCCACTGGCCCACCGCAGGCGAGGGCCGTGGCAACGAGCAAGGCGCCGAAGGTCCGTCCCATGGATTCGATGGTAGACTCGCGCGCGATGGTCGCCCCCCAGGCCCTGGATCAGCTGAATCCCTTCGACCCGGAGCTGCTCCGGGACCCCTGGGACTACTACCGGCGGCTGCGGGAGGAGGCGCCGGTCCATCGCGATCCGAACACCGGTATCTTCCTCGTATCGAGCTACGCGGCGGTGACCGAGGCCATCGCGGATTGGGAGACCTTCTCGAACCGCTTCGGTCGCGTGATGGGCGGAGCGGCGATTCCCGACGAGGTCGCCGAGGTCGTCAAGGACGGCTACGCGCCAGTGGACACGATGCTCACGGCCGACCCGCCGGAGCAGCGGCGCTTTCGCAAGCTCGTGCAGAAGCCCTTCAGCGCGAACCGGGTGGCGCGGCTCGAGCCGCGCATCCAGGCCATCGCCGACGAGCTGATCGAACCCTTTTCCGGTGGCGGCCGTATCGATCTCCTCGCCCAATTCGCCCAGCCGCTCTCGCTCACCGTGATCGCCGAGCAGCTCGGCGTGCCGCGGGAGGACCTGCCGACCTTCCGCAAGTGGAGCGACGGCTTCGTCGCCCAGCTCGGACAGATGGCCGACGTCGCCGGACAGGTCGAGGCGGCGAAGCTGATCCTCGAGTTCCAGCGCTACTTCGCCGAGCGTCTGGAGGAGCGCCGCCGCGAGCCCCAGGACGACATCATCTCGGGCATCGTGCACGCGCGCGTCGAGGACGAGCGGCCCCTCGACCTGCCCGAGTGCCTCTCCATCCTCCAGCAGCTCCTCGTCGCCGGCAACGAGACGACGGCGAACGCCGTGACCGAGGGCATCTGGCTCCTGATTCGGAACCCGGACCAGCTCGCGCTGGTCGAGAGTGATCCTTCGCTGGTTCCCAATCTGGTCGAGGAGGTCCTGCGCCTCACGACGCCCACCGCGAACATGTGGCGGGTGACCAACCGTGACGTGACGCTGGGCGGTGTCGACATCCCCAAGGACTCGATGTGCCTGCTCCGCTATGCGGCTGCGAACCGGGATCCGGCGGTCTTCCCGGACCCCGATCGCATGGACGTCCAGCGCGACAACCTCGACCAGCACATCGCCTTCGGCGCCGGCGTCCACTTCTGCCTGGGCGCCGCCTTGGCGCGCAAGGAGATGGAGGTGGCCTTCCGCAATCTCCTCGGCCGCTTCCAGGGCTTCCGCCTGGCAACGGGCGCGCCCGAGCCGGTGCACGTGCCCAATATCCTGCTATGGGGCTTCGAGTCGCTTCCCATCGAGCTCGATCCCCGCGTCGACCCCTGAACCCCCAACGGAGATTCCCCCGCGATGAAGTTCTACGACTCGATCGGTCCCAACCCCAAGATGGTCCGCATGTTCGCCGCCGAGAAGGGCTTCGAGCTGCCGAACGTGCAGACGATCGACATCATGGCCGGCGAGAACCGCAAGCCGCCCTACACGGACAAGAACCCCGGCGGCCAGATGCCGGCCCTCGAGCTCGACGACGGCACGTTGATCGCCGAGACCATCGCCATCTGCGAGCTGATCGAGGAGCTGAAGCCCGAGCCCGTGCTGATCGGCGCCAGCGCCGAGGAGCGCGCCGAAACCCGCATGTGGGTGCGCCGCGTCGAGTGGAAGATCATCGAGCCCCTGACCGGCGGCTTCCGCAACGCCGAGGGCTCGGCGCTCTTCAAGGACCGCATGCGCATCAACCCGGACGCCGCCGATTGGCAGAAGGCCGTCGCCCAGGACGGCCTCGCCTGGCTCGACGAGCAGCTCGCCGGCCGCACCACGATCGTGCCCGGGCGTTTCAGCCTCGCGGACGTGGCGCTCTTCGCGATCGCCGAATTTGGCACCCAGGTCGGCCAGGCGATCGATCCGGAGCTGAAGAACGTCTCGGCCTGGTTCGAGGCGACGAAGGAGCGAGCGAGCGCCGGGGCGTAAGGTAGGAGGACCTCACGCCGGGCGGGGTACCTACGCCCGGGTGCGCCTCCACGCCAGCAGCGCCCAGCCGCAGAAGCCAGGCGAGGCCCGCCTCGGGCACCGTCACGTTGACGAAGCTGTTCGCGATCGCACCGACTTTGTCCGTGGTGCGGGCCTCGACCAGGGAGTCACCGCGTTCCCGGGTTGTGGGCGCTCCGGCGGAGGCGCATTCGAGCCTAGGGAGGCGCCTCGTGGGTTGACAGAATAAATTTATTGCGTCAATTTACCCCCCATGCCCCGCAACCTGTCCAGCGAAGAGGTCGAGGCCTTCCGCGAGCGGCTCCGCGTCGTGGCGGAGCGCCAGTTCGCCCAGCGGGGCTTCGAAGGCGTCAGCCTGCGGACGATCACCGAGGAGCTCGGCTGCAGCCGGATGACGCCCTACCGCTACTTCGCGGACAAGGCGGCCATCTTCGCCGCCGTCCGCGCCTTGGCCTACGAGCGCTTCGCCGCCGCCCAGGAGAAGGCGGCCGCCGACGCCAGCGAGCCCGCTGGCCGGCTCGGCGCCCTCGGCCGCGCCTACGTGGCCTTCGCCGTCGCCGAGCCCCACGCTTACCGGTTGATGTTCGAGCTGGCCCAGCCCGATCCGGACGAGCATCCCGAGCTGCGTGAGGCGGAGGCCCGGGCCTGGGCACCGATTCGCGACGGCATGCAGGCCGCCGTCGACGCCGGCCTGCTCGACGGCGATCCGAACGTCCTTGCCCATGCGTTCTGGGGAGGCGTGCACGGGATCGTGTCGCTCCACCTGGCCGGCAAGCTCGCCCACGGAGCGAGCATCGACGACGTCGCCGAGCCGATGCTCATGCTCCTCTTCCGCGGAGCGCTCCCCGCCTGAACCTCTCCGCGCGCCCGCCCGGAGAACACCATGACCCCGAAGACCCCGCTCGACTCGGACTGGGACGCGATCGTGATCGGCGCCGGCCTGGGCGGCCTCAGCGCCGCCACGCGGCTGGCGCGTACCGGCCTGCGGGTGCTCGTGCTCGAGCAGCACGTGTTCGCCGGCGGCTACGCCCACCACTTCCTGCGCCGGGTGCGGGGCACGAAGATCGTCTACGACTTCGACGTCGCGCTCCACCAGACCGGCGACCTGCTGCCCGGCCGGTCGGTGCACCAGATGCTGACCGAGCTGGACGTGCTGCCGCGCATTCGCCTGAACCGCTTCGACGTCGCCTACCGGAGCCGGGGCCCCCGGCACGACCTCCAGATCCCCGCCGCCGCCGACGACTACGAGGCGCTGCTGGTGGAGCTCTACCCGGAACAGGCGAAGGGCGTGCGCGATCTCTTCCAGCACCTGCGCGAGATCGACGAGCTCGGCGAGGGCGGCGCGCCCAGCGAGGCCGCCCTCGGCGTGTTCGACCTCTCCCTGAAGCAGCTCCTCGACCAGCACACGGACGACGAGCGGATCCAGGGGATCTTCTCGACGCTGTGGGGCTACCTCGGGCTGGTCCCGTCCCAGGTCTCGGCCTTCCTCTACGCGCGCATGTGGTCGAGCTTCCACTTCGGCGGCTGCTTCTACGTGAAGGGCGGCGGCCAGGCCCTCTCGGACGCCTTCGTCTCGGTGATCGAGGAGAACCGGGGGAAGGTCGTCCTGCGCGCCGAGGTGGCCGGCATCGAGACCACCGATGGGCGCGTGACCGGTGTGGAGACCAGGAAGGGCCAGCGCTTCCGCGCGCCCGTGGTCGTCAGCAACGCCGCGGCACCGCTCACCTACCATCAGCTCCTCGACCCGCCCGAGCTCGCCCACGCCGAGCTCGAGAGGGTGGACGGCCTGCCCATCGCCTGCTCGATCCATCAGGCCTACGTGGGCATCCGCGGCGACGCCACCAAGCTCGGGCTGCGGGACCGCGGTGCCTTCTTCAACACGACCTACGACTTCGAGGAAGAGCGCGAGGCCATGGAGAAGGGCGACTACCGCCGCCAGGGCTGGCTGCTCGGCAACCACGACATCGCCGACCCGGGCCACGCGCCGGAGGGCCGCTCGATCCTCCACGCTGCGCTGATGGCCGACGGTCGCCTCTGGCAAACGGACGGCGAGCAGGCCTACCGCGAGCGCAAGCGCGAGCTCGAGGCCTACCTGGTGGAGCGCCTCGCCGAGGCCATCCCGGACGTGCGCGAGCGCATCGAGGTGATCGAGACCGGCACGCCCCACACCATGGAGCGCTACTCCTCCAACCCGGAGGGCTCGATCTACGGCTACGCCTCGACGCCGGCCGCCCACAGCGTGCACCGGCCCGAGGCGCGGAGCTCCGTTCCCGGCCTCTACCTGGCCGGCGCCTGGACGTTCCCCGGGCCCGGCTTCTCGGGCACGATGCACTCGGGCCACCGCACCGCGGGCCTGGTGATCGAGGACTTCGAGGGCCGCAGCGCCGACGCGGCGGCCGGCCGCCGCGGGGACGAGGAATGAGCGGGCGCCCGGGCTGGTACCGTCTCACCTGGTTCCTGGGTCGTCCGCCGGAGCTCACCGATCGCCAGTGGAAGGTGCTCGGGCTGGTTGCGATCGTCTCCCTCTTCGAGCAGTACGATCTCTATCTCTTCCAGTTGAACCTGAAGCAGATCCAGGCGGACCTGGCGATCGCCGAGGGAAGCCTGGGCCTGCTCGGCTCGGCGGTCCGCGCCGGCGCACTGCTGGCCATTCCGATCACCCTCGCGGCGGATCGTCTCGGGCGACGTCGGCTGCTGCTCGCGACGGTCGTCGCCTACACACTGCTGACGGGCGCCACCGCCCTGGCGCCAAACATGGCCACCTTCGTCGTGCTCCAGTTCCTGGCACGGGCCTTCGCCATCGCCGAGACGCTGATCGCAGTGGTGGTGATCGCCGAGGAGTTCCCGCCGGCCCACCGCGGCTGGGGGATCGGCGCGTTGGGCGCGATCCAGGCCTGTGGCGCTGGCCTCGCTGGCGCCGCCTTCGGCTTCGTCGATCTCCTGCCCCACGGCTGGCGGGATCTCTACCTCGTCGGCCTGGTTCCGCTGGGCTTCGTCGCCTACTGGCGCCGCACGCTGCCGGAGACCGAACGCTTCCAGGAGGTTCAGCGCCGCCGATCGGAAACGGAGGAGCAGGCGACGCTTTCCATCGCACCGATGCTGCAGCTGCTGCGCGACCATCCGGTGCGTCTCTGGACCCTGATGATCGCCGTGCTCGCCCTGGGCATCGCGATGAGCCCCGCCGGCTTCTTCGCACCCAAGTACCTCCAGGACGTGCACGGCTGGACCCCCGCCGCTGTGGCCACGCTGACGGTGCTCGGCGGGATGTTCGGCATCATCGGCAACCCCCTCGCGGGATGGCTCAGCGACCGGCACGGCCGCCGCCCCGTGGCCAGCCTGTTCGCCACCGGGTTCGCCGTCGTCACTCTCGCCTTCTACGGCCTCATGGGTCTGCTGGTCCCTGCGCTCTGGATCCCGCTCATCTTCTGCATGATGGGCACCCAGGTCACGCTGGCCGCCTTCGGCGCCGAGCTCTTTCCCACGGCCCAGCGCTCCACCGCCTCCGGCCTGCGGGCGGGGGCCGTGGAGGTCGGCGGAATGGCCGGACTGGCGGCGGTGTCGGTGCTGTTCGTGAGCCTGGGATCGAACTGGGCTGCGGTCATGGTGCTGGCCGGAGCGGTCCTGGTCGTGCCGGTCGTCGTCTGGATCGCCTTCCCGGAGACAGCGCGTCGCACCCTCGAGGAGATCACGCCGGACGCGCCGAGCTGAGCCGTGATAGGTTCCGGGCCGTGGTTCCCCGGCGCGTCGACGCGATCGACTGGTCCACCTGGACGGCCCAGGACACGGCCACCCTCGTCTTCGTGGTCGACGGCGAGCGCGTGCTCCTGATCCGCAAGAAGCGCGGCCTCGGCGCCGGCAAGATCAACGGGCCCGGCGGGAAGCTCGAGCCCGGCGAGACCCCCGAGCAGTGCGCCGTCCGCGAGGTGCGCGAGGAGGTGGGCGTCACGCCGAAGGAGCTCGTCCACATGGGCGAGCAGCGCTTCCAGTTCATCGACGGCTATGCGATCCACGTCCACGTCTACCGGGCCGACGCCCACGAGGGCGAGCCGCGGGAGACCGACGAGGCCGTGCCGTTCTGGTTCGACGTGGACCGCATCCCCTACCAGGAGATGTGGGAGGACGACGAGCTGTGGCTGCCTCTCGTCTTCGCCGGGACGCGCTTCGACGGATGCTACGTCTTCGACGACGACCGCATGCTGGACCACGAGCTGGTGATCGGCTGACGCTCACGCCTCGGGCTGGCGGAACTCCATGTCGTCCATGGTCCAGTAGCCGCGCAGGTTCGTGAGGAGCCCCTCGTCGTTGACGCGGTAGGTGAAGAGGCCCTTCACCACCGAGGTCATGCCGTTCTCGAAGCTCGTCGTCAATGTCATGACGTGGGCCGACTCGCTGCCGGCGGTCCGGGACATCTCCGTGTCGATGCGGATCGTCGCCGGGGCCATCGTGTTGTCGTAGAAGTCCGACACCTCCTGCTTGCCGCGCAGGCCCTTGCCGGTGGGGTTGGTCGGAGCCACGCCGATCGGATCCTCGATGCAGACGTCGTCGGCCATCAGGGCGAGCCAGCCCTCCTTGTCCTTGGCCTGGACGCAGCGCCAGGAGCTGCGGGCGGCGATCATCGCGGGGTGGTCTTCGCTCATCGTCGTCTCCTCGATCTCGGTCGTCACAGGGCGCAGGCGGCGCGGGCCGCGTCGCTCGTGGCCTTCTGCACGAGGCCCAGGCCCGTGCAGTCTCCCACCGCCTGGGCCGGGACGCCGCGTTCCACCAGGGCATCGTAGAACGTCGTGTCCGCCTGCACCGCACCTGCGAGGATCACGGTGTCGGCGAGGATCGGCACCTCGCCGCCGTCGGGGCGGGCGGCGATCAGGGCGCTGGGCGTGATGCGCGCCACGGCGAGCCCCGTGTTCACCGGCACGCCGGCGCGGTCGAGCCGCTCCAGGTGCTCCATCCTCCGCTTCGGCCCGACCTCCGGTGCCAGCTCGTCCCCGGGCTCGAGCACGGAGACCCGATGCCGGCGCGCGGCGAGGAACTCGGCCAGCTCGAGAGCGGCCAGATCGCCGCCGACGATCACGACGCGGCGGCCGAGGGGCGTGCCCAACCGGGTGGCGTGGCGCAGGACCGAGGGCCCGAGCAGGGGCTCGGCAAGGCCGGCGAGGCGGGAGCCCAGGCGCAGCCAGGGAGAGGCGGTGCCCTCGCCGGAGCCCGCCAGCAGGGCCCGCAGCCGCGCGCCGCTCCAGACGTGGGGCAGGTCGTCGCCGGGCACGGGCGGTGTCACGAGCCGTCCGCCGGTCGCGACGATCACGGCGTCCGCGCCGCGGCCGGCTACGGCGTCCGCGGTGGCCGGGGTGCCCAGCTCGATCCGCACGCCGAGTCGCTTCACCTCGCGTTGCAGGAAGTCGAGGAAAGGCTGGTTCTCCGGGTGCACCGTGCAGGCCAGGCCGAAGGCGCCGCCCAGTCGGCGCGAGCGCTCGAGCAGGGTGACGTCGTGGCCGCGAGCCGCCGCGACCCGCGCCGCCTCCAGGCCACCGGGGCCGCCGCCGATCACGAGGACGCGCTTGGGCTCCGCGGCGGGTGTGAGGGAGAGCTCGCGCTCGCGACCGGTCAGCGGATTGACGGCGCAATCCATCGAGAGCCGGGTCTCCATCGCGTCGATGCAGTTCTGGCAGGAGATGCAGCGGCGGATCTCGGCGAGGCGTCCGGACCGGGCCTTGGCGGGGAGCTCCGGGTCGGCGAGCAGCGGGCGCCCCATCACGATGAAGTCCGCGCTTCCCTCGGAGAGGATGCGCTCTGCCCGGACCGGGTCGTGGATGCGGCCCACGACCAGGACCGGCACGTCCACCGCGCGCTTCACCGCGGCGGCCGCGGCGACGTTCAGGCCGTCCGGATCGTGGGCGCCGTTCACCATGCGCGTCACCAGGCGGTCGATCACGCCGCCGCTCACGTGGAAGGCGTCGACGCCGGCCTCCGCCAGCGCGGGGGCCAGCCGCGCCGTGTCGTCGCTCGGGCGGCCTCCGGCCACGCGCTCGAAGCCGGAGATGCGCAGGGTCAGCGGAAACTCGCGACCGGTCTCCCGCTTGATGACGTCGACGGCCTCGACCACGGCGCGAATGCGCGTCTCCCGCGCCCGGGCCGAGTAGCCGTCCCGCCGCGCGTTGCGCCACGGCGTGACGTACGAGCCCAGCAGCATGTAGCCGTGGGCTGCGTGGAGCTCGATGCCGTCGTAGCCGGCCTCGCGCACGCGCACGGCGGCGGCGCGGTAGGCGTCGAGGATGGCCCGCCAGTCCGCTTCGCCGATCTCGCGGGAGGTGGTGCCGGTCAGGTACGACTGGATGGCCGAGGGCCCGAGCGCGTCGATGCCGTGGATCTCCGGGGCCAGGCCGTCCGGGCCCGCGTGGCAGAGCTGGGGCTGCACCGCGGCGCCCGCCGCGTGGATGCGATCGACCAGCTCCCGGTGGGGTGCCACCACCGCGTCGTCGCCGAAGTGGAGGGAGTTCGGCACCTCCTTGTGACGGCCGTCCACCGACGAGGCGCCCAGGGTGATCAGTCCGACACCGCCCCGCGCGCGGGCTTCCAAGTAGGCGATCGTGCGGGCCGAGGGCAGGCCGTCCGGCGTTCCGTACTGGTTCTCCATCGGCGACATGACGAGCCGGTTCCGGAGGGCCAGGCGGCCGATCCGACCCGGCCGGAAGAGCTCGGTCAGCGCCGCCAAGGCTCAGCCCCAGGGCGGCGTCGCGGCGGCCGCGCGCCCGGCCAGCCGGCCGAAGAAGCTCGCGTCGCCGATCGACAGACCGCTCGCATAGGTGCGCCCCTCCCGCGGCAGGCCCGCGGTGCAGCGGCCCGCCGCATAGAGGCCGGCGATCGCCGTGCCATCCGCGTCGAGCACCTCACCGGTGGGCGTCACGCGCAGGCCGCCGAGGGTGAAGACGCCGAAGATCGAGTTGTCCGTGCTGCAATCGAGGGCGCCGAAGGGCGGCCGGGCGAGCGGGCGCAGGTACTTGGGCCGCTTGTGGTAGAAGGGATCGCGACCGTCCGCCGCCGCCGCGTTGTAGGCGGCCATGGTGGCGACGAGGCTCCCGGGCGGCAGCCCGAGGGCCTTCTCCAGGGCTTCGAAGCTCTCCTCCACTGCCGCGATCTTGTGAAAGGACTGGGTCTGGCCGTGGATCTCGTCGTCCACGATCAGGAAGGCCCGGCCCTCGGCCTTGAAGATGATCGCGTCGCTGGTACGGCCCAGGTAGGCGTCCTCGTTGACGAAGCGCTGCCCCCGGCCGTCGACCAGCACGCCCATGAGGTGCGACTCCGGCGGATAGTAGGCATTCAGCACGAGACCTTCGCTCATGTTGATCGCCTCGCCCCCTGCGGCCTGGCCCATCAGGATGCCCGAGCCGTCGTCTCCGTCGGTGGCGACCGGGTAGTTGCACTGGAGCAGGTAGGGCGCGTGGCGCGCCACCATCTCCCGGTTCTTGACGAAGCCGCCGGTGGCGAGCACGACGCCCCGGCTCGCGCGGACGAAGATGCGCTGGCGCTCGCGCAGGGCGACGATGCCGCCGACGCGGCCGGCCCCGTCCACCACCAGTCGCTCGCCGCGGCACTCGTTCACGACCGTCGCGCCGGCGGAGAGCGTCGCTGCCAACACCGCCTCCATCAGCACGCCGCCCGCCTCACCCTCCCGGGCGGGCTTGTGGCCGCGGGGAACCGGTCGCGCCTCGTCGCAGAACGGCCAGGCCTCCTCGTTGCCGCTGAACGAGAGGCACTCGTCGGTGAAGGGGTGGGTCGTCTTCGCCGCGTGGAAGCTCTCGTTGAAGGGGACGCCCAGGTCGACGAACCACTGGAAGTGCTCGAGGCTGTGCTCGCAGTAGAGGCGCACCCGCTCGGCGTCGGCCTGCTCGCCCGCTGCCAGGCGCACGTAGGCCTCCATGTCCTCGACGTTGTCCTCGAAGCCGCAGGCCTTCTGGATCGGGGTGCCGCCGCCGAAGTAGGTGATTCCGGTCGAGAGCGCGGTGGCGCCTCCGCCGCGGGTCATTCGCTCGAGCACGAGCACCGAGGCGCCGGCTCGCGCCGCCTCGATCGCTGCCGCGCCGCCGGCCACGCCCTGCCCCAGCACGACAACCTCCGCCTCGAGGTCCCAGGCGGGCACCTCACCCAGGCGGAAGGGGCGCGTGGTGGCGTCCACGGCCTCAGCGCACCTTCTTGCTGTACTTGCCCGCCTCGTGGTTGACGATCTCGGCATCCGTGTCCCGTTCGAGGCCGTGCTCGTGCACGTAGTCTCCTGGGGCAGCGGCGTAGTCCACGCGCTCTTTGCCCATGCGGATCTTCCAGCGGCAGTGAGGCTCGTCCGGGCTCGCTCGCGGCGGCAGCTTCACCGGGTCGATGCGGATCTTCTCGTTCCAGCGCGCCGCGCCGTGGCGGAAGCCGAACAGCTCGAGGTGGCCGCAGATCTTGTCGCACATGTACGCCATGACCTCGGGGCCTTCCCGCTCGCCGGTCTCGGGCACGTCGCACTGGGGTGTGCGCATCTCCCACCCGCCTTCGCCGGCCGGCTCGAAGCGCAGCGTCATGCGCGTCGACATGGCGGGGAGGCACTGCCACACCTTCATCGCGGTCGTCTCGGCATCCTCCTCGGCGAAGCCCATCAGGCTCGAGATCAGTTCGTTCTCGTGGTCGCCGGCGCCGCCCTCGCCGAACCACACCTGATGATGGATCTCGTCCGCCACCTCCGCGCCCAGGCGCTTGGCGACTTCGCGGTACCAGAGCCGATTCACGGTTCCGTAGATCGAGCCGCCCACCTCGACGAGCTTCATCAGCCCTTCCCTTGAGAAGTCCGAGAGGTGGAGATCGGGCTGGAAGGGCCCGCTGTAGTCGTCGAGCTCGAGGGAGGGCCGGTCAGGCTTCTGGCTCTTCATCAGCGCTCGACCCGGAAGCCCGCGGCCTGGCCGTCCCAGGTCGCGTCGGTCACGCCGCGCTCGCGCAGCTTGAACTTCTGGACGCGGCCCGTCGGTGTCTGGGGCAGCTCGTCGACCAGCTCGATGTAGCGCGGCACGAAGAAGTAGGGCGCCGTGTCGTTGACGAAGCGGGCCAGCTCCTCCTCGGTCGCCTGCTCGCTCGGCTTCAGGATCACGCAGGCCTTGATCTCGGCCTCGGCGGCGAGCTGCTCTGACGTGACGCCGTGGACCGCGCACTGGGCCACCGCCGGGTGGGCCGACAGCGCCGCCTCCACCGCGAACGAGGAGATGTTCCGTCCCTTGAAGCGGATGAAGTCCGCCTTGCGGTCGACGAAGAAGTAGTACCCGTCCTCGTCCTGCCGGCCGAGATCGCCGGTGTGGTACCAGAGATTGCTCCAGGACCTGACCGTCGCCTCCGGGTTGCGCCAGTAGCCGTTGAAGATGGCGTAGGGCTCGTTCGGCCGGATGCAGAACTCGCCGGGCTCACCGACCGGCACCGGGCGATCATCATCGTCGAGCAGCGTCACCTCGATGCCCTCGATCGGTTCGCCCACCGAGTTCGGCGGGTAGTCCACGTCGAGCTTGCGGTTCATGAGCGCCATCACCTCGCTCTGTCCGTAGCCCTGGGGGATGTCCTCGAGGCCGAAGCGCTCCTTGAAGACCGGCACCAGGTGTTCCGGGGTCGGCACGAAGCCGGCCACCCGCACCGGGTTGTCCGCGTCGTCGTCGCGCTCCTCTGCGTTCAGCAGGAACATGTGCATGGCGCCGAGGGTGAAGACCATGGTGGCGCCGTAGTGCCGCGTGCGATTCCAGAAGTCGCGGGCGGAGAAGGCCGGGTCCATGGCGCAGGGCAGCCCCGCCACCAGCGCTCGGTAGACATTCGCCACCCAGGCAGCGGACTGGTACATGGGCAGGCAGTTGTAGATGACGTCGCCCTCGCGGGCGCCGGCGTTCTCGGCGCCGTGGACCGCGGCGCGGATCCAGACGTTGTGGCTCTGCATCACGCCCTTGGACCGGCCGGTGGTGCCGGAGGTCCAGAGCACGGCGGCGGTCTCGCCGTAGCTGCGGTCCGCGTCGTCGGGCTCACCGTCCGGCTTCGCCCAGAGCTCCTCAAGGGGAAGCTGGGGCACGCCCAGGTCCACGCCGCCCGCGTCGCCCCGCACGTACACGCGCTCGAAGGGGTGCTCGCTCAGCTCGGCGACCCGCTCGAGCAGCGCGCCGTCGGCCACCAGCACCTTGGCGGCGCCGTCTTCGAAGGACTCGGCCAGCCAGCGCCCCTTGTAGTCGACGTTGGTGGGTACCCAGATGCCGCCGAGCTTGTTCAGGCCGAGGGTCGACCAGACCCAGTCCGGGCAGGTGTTCATCAGGAAGGAGACCGTGTCGCCCGGCCCCACGCCGGCCTCCCGGAAGCCCCGGGCGCTGGCGTTGGCCAGCTCGTTCACGCGGCCGTAGGAGAAGTGCTCCTCGTCCCAGACGATGAAGTCGGCGTCGGGCCGATCCTCGGCCTGGCGGCGCAGGCAGCGGCCGAGCAGGCGATCCCGGGGGTCGGTGAGGTCGAGCAGGTTCATGGCGGTCTCCTAGAGCCGGATGGGTACCTTGGCATAGCCCCGAACCGTGCTCGTGTGAACCCGCTCGGTCTCCTCCCAGGCGACGTCCCACTCCGGGAAGCGTTTCAGGGTCTCCTCGATGGCCACCCGGCTCTCCATCCGGGCCAGGGAGGCGCCCAGACAGAAGTGGACGCCGAGGCCCAGGGAGAGGTGCCGATCGATACGCCGCTCCACGTCGAAGCGGTCCGGGTCCGGGTACTCGCGGTCGTCGCGCCCCGCCGAGCCGGTGAGGAGCAGTACCTTGCTGCCCTCCCGGAGCTTCTCGCCGTGGAGCTCGACGTCGCGGGTGAGCCGGCGCGCCTGCACCGGCGAGGGCGCCTCGTAGCGCAGCAGCTCCTCCACCGCGTTCGGGATTTTCGACGGGTCACGCACGAGCTTCTGCCGCTGCTCCGGGTTGCGCGCGAAGGTCGTCGCAACCCAGCCGAGGAGCCGGGCCACGGTCTCGTTGCCGGCGCCGGAGAGCAGCCCGATGAAGGCCAGGAGCTCGACGTCGGTGAGCTTACGGGTCGTTCCGTCCGCGAGCGGGATCTCGGACTGGAGCAGCACCGTCATGATGTCGTCCCGGGGCGACTTGCGGCGCTCCTCGACGTACTGGGCGAAGTAGCCCCACAGCTTCTGGCTCACCTCCTCGTGCTTCTCCGCCATGTCGGTCTGGCCCTCATCGCGGTGCAGCAGCGCGTCGGTCCAGTGGCGGATGTCGTCCCGGTCCTCTTCGGGAACGCCGAGGAGTGTGCTGATCACCATCACCGGCAGCTTCGCCCCGAAGTCCTCCAGGTAGTCGAAGCCGCTCTTGCCCACCTGCTCGTCCAGGTAGCGGCAGGCGATGGCCCGGATCTGCGGCTCGAGGGCGCGGATGCGCCGGGGCGAGAAGCCGCGGCTCACGAGCTTGCGCAGCTCGGTGTGTTCCGGGCGATCCTTGAAGATCATCATCGGCGAGGCGTTCGGCTCGTCGCCGATCAGCTCGAGCACCGTTCCGTAGGCCGAGCTGAAGGTGCGGTCCTCGAGGGAGGCGTGCATCACGTCCTGGAAGCGGGAGAGCGCCCAGAAATCGTACTCGTCGTTCCGGTAGAGCGGCGCCTCGTCGCGCATTCGCTTCCAGACCGGATGCGGGTTCTCGTCGATCTCGTAGTCGTAGGGGTCGTAGTACAGGTCGCCGGTCATGCTTCGCCTCCGAGGTTGCGGACCAGGGTGTCCTTGAGGAAATCGAGCTGGGCCGCGGTGCCGCTGCGATCCGGCGCACCCAGCATGCCGATGGCCGCGATGCCGGCGAGCACCGAGATCGTGTAGCGCTGGAGCGCGAGGCTCCGGCCCGGTGAGAGCCGCGCGTCGGCGAAGACGCCGTTCCAGATGCCGGTCCACGCCTCGGTCATGCCGCTCTGCCAGTTCGGCAGGTCCTCCGCTTCGCGGCTGCGCTCCACCTGGAGCAGGATCTCGAAGGTGGATTGGTAGTCGGTGCTTCCGAAGTGGCTCCAGGCGCCGTCGACGAAGGCCGACACCCGCGCGTCCAGCGGCGCGTCCGGCCCGGGCAGCTCGCCCACCCGCTCCCGGAAGCGCGCGAAGGAATCCTCGAGCACCGCGCGCAGGATGCCGTCCTTGTCGCCGAAGTGGTGCTGCACCGCCCCCCAGGTGACCCCGGCGCGCCGGGTGATCTCTGCCGCCGTGGTGCGCCCGAAGCCGACCTCGGCGATGCACGCCACCACCGCGTCCATGATCCGGGCGCGGGTCTCCGCGGTGCGCTCGGCCTGGGTGCGACGGACGGCCTGCGAGGCCATGGCATCCTCCTACCCGGGGAGCCTACCGCATTTACATTGCAAGCGTTATGGAGATGACGTAGGGTGCCCGCACAACGAGGAGACCCCATGAGCTTCCCGGGCATCGAAGGCAAGGTGGCGATCGTGACCGGCGCCGGCGGCGGCATCGGCGAGGGCTACGCCAAGGCCCTGGCCGCCGAGGGCGCGAAGGTGGCCGTGGCCGAGATCAAGAAGGAGAACGGCGAGCGCGTGGCCGGGGAGATCCGCGCCTCCGGCGGCGACGCGCTCTTCGTCGAGGTGGACGTCGGCAGCGAGGCCTCCACCCTGGCCATGGCCGACGCGGTGACGGGGCAGTATGGCGGGATCGACTTCCTGGTGAACAACGCCGCGATCTTCGGCGACATGCAGCTCGCCTCGCTCCTCACCGTCGACCTCGACTACTACAAGAAGTTCATGAACGTGAACATGGACGGGGCGCTGCTCTGCACCCGCGCCTGTCACCGCAGCATGAAGGAGAGGGGCGGCGGCTCGATCGTGATGCAGTCCTCCACGGCCTCGTGGATGGGTGTCGGCTACTACGGCCTGGCCAAGCTGGCCATGAACGGACTCACCCACTGCCTCGCCAAGGAGCTCGGCTTTGCCAACATTCGCGTGAACGCCATCGCCCCGGGGCCGACGGATACCGAGGCCCTGGGCAAGACGGTGCCGGAGGAGTACAAGAGCCAGCTCGTCTCCTCCCTCGCGCTGCCCCGGCTGGGCCAGCCGGCCGACATGGCGTCCGCGTGCCTCTTCCTGCTCTCGGACGCCGCCTCCTGGGTGACGGGGCAGATCCTGGCCGTCGACGGCGGCCAGATCGTGCGGGCCTAGCATGGCGCTCGAGGCTCTGGCGCCGGAGACGCGCAACCTGATCGACGGTGAGCTGGTCGAGTCCTCCAACGGGAACCGCTTCGACAACGTCAACCCAGCGACCGGGGAGGTGCTCGGCAGCGCCGCCGACGGCACCAAGGACGACATGGAGGCGGCACTCGTCGCCGCGCGCCGCGCCTTCGACGAGACCGGCTGGAGCCGGGACCCTGCCTTCCGGGCGAAGTGCCTGCGCCAGCTCCACGCAGGCATGCAGGAGGAGAAGGAGCAGCTGCGCTCGATCGTCGTGAACGAGGCCGGTGCCTGCGTCTCGCTCACCGGCTTCATGCACGTCGACGATCCGATCGGGATGATGGCCTACTGGGCCGACCTCGCGGAGTCGTACGAGTACGAGACCGAGATGGCGACGATTCCGTTCGGGGGGCGTGAGAACCGCCGGCTCCTTCGCCGCGAGCCGATCGGCGTGGTGGGCGCCATCACGCCCTGGAACGTCCCTCTCTACCTGAACATCGCGAAGATCGGGCCGTCGCTGGCCTCCGGCTGCAGCGTCGTGCTCAAGCCGGCGCCGGACACGCCCTGGAGCGCGACCCACCTCGGGAAGATCATCCGCGAGAAGACCGAGATCCCGGCGGGCGTGGTGAACATCGTTGCGTCCTCCGATCACCTGACCGGCGAGGTGCTGTCCGGCGACCCGCGGGTCGACCTCGTGACCTTCACCGGCTCCACCGCCACGGGTCGCCGCGTGATGGAGAACGCGTCCGCCACGGTGAAGAAGGCCTTCCTCGAGCTCGGCGGCAAGAGCGCTTCCATCGTGCTCGACGACGCGAACCTGGAGGCCGTGCTGCCGGGCGCCGCGATGACCTGCGTCCACGGCGGTCAGGGCTGCGCCATTACCACCCGCTGGCTCGTGCCGCGCTCGCGCTACGACGAGGCGGTCGGGATCCTGAAGGCGGCCTTCGAGGGTTGGAGCTGGGGCGACCCCACCGATCCGGCCAACCTGCAGGGCCCGCAGATCTCCCGGCGCCAGCAGGAGCGCGTGCTCGGCTACATCGAGAAGGGCAAGCAGGAGGGTGCGCGCTGCCTGGTCGGCGGCGGCAAGCCCGATCGCAAGGGCTTCTTCGTCGAGCCCACCCTTTTCGTCGACGTGGAGCCGGGCATGACCATCGCCCAGGAGGAGATCTTCGGGCCGGTCTGCTGCGTGATCCCCTTCGACGACGACGACGACGCGGTGCGCATCGCCAACGAGTCGATCTACGGGCTCTCCGGCGCCGTATCGAGTGCCAGCGACGAGCGTGCGCTGGCGGTGGCGCGCCGGATCCGCACCGGCACGATCGCCGTGAACGGCGGGATGTGGTTCCACGTCGACACGCCCTTCGGCGGCTACGGCCAGAGCGGCATCGGACGCGAGAACGGCGTCATGGGCTTCGAGGAGCACCTCGAGACGAAGATCATGGCGCTGCCCGTGCGTTCGTGACCGCCTCCGAGCCCCGCGTCGCGCTGGTCACCGGGGCCTCGTCGGGGCTGGGCGCGGCGATCGCGGTGGCGCTCGGGAGGCTGGGCTGGCCGGTGGCCTTCGGTGCGCGGCGGGTCGCCCGCCTGGAGGAGGTCGGCGCCGGCGTCGAGGCCGCGGGAGGTCGGCCCTTCGCTCACGAGCTCGACGTCCGCGACGACGGGAGCGTCGACGCCTTCGTCTCCGCCGCCGAGCGGGCTCTCGGTCCGATCGACGTGGTCGTGAGCAACGCCGGGATCGGCCGTGCCGGAAAGCTGCCGGACCTGCCGATCGCGGACGTCCAGGCCGAGCTCGAGACGAATCTGCTCGGGCCGCTGCGGGTCGTCCGGCGCGTGTTGCCCGCAATGCTGGAGCGCCGCTCGGGGGATCTCTGCTTCGTCACCTCCCTGAACGCCGTCCTCCCGCGCCCTTTCCAGGTCGGGTACACCGCCAGCAAGGCCGGCCTGGAGGGCGCCGTGCGGACGCTCCAGATGGAGCTCGAGGGCAGCGGGGTGCGCGCCAGCATGATCCGGCCGGGCCCCTCCCGGACCGAGATGGGATACGACTGGGACCCGGAGCTCCAGAAGGCACTCCTGGCGGAGTGGGGGCGCTGGGGGGTGCTGCGGCACATGGAGTTCATGGAGCCCGAGCAGGTGGCGGGCGCCGTGGTGGCCACCGTCACCGCCGATCCCGGCGTCCACTTCGACGTGGTCCAGGTCAGCCCGACCCGGTCGCCAGAGGATTGAAACCGCATTCTAAATTTCGTAGGATCGTTTCATGGCGACCGAGAGCGTCCAGGATGCGCGGCAGGCCCTCTATCGGGGTCGGGTCGTCGACGCCGCCGAGGGCCTCTTCGCCGAGAAGGGCGTCGACGCCTCCAAGATGGAGGAGATCGCCGAGGCCGCCGGCCTCGCGCTCGGCACCGTGTACTCGGTCTTCCGCGGCAAGTCGGCGATCCTCGACGGCCTCCACGAGGCCCGGCTGCGGGAGCTCGTCGACGGCGCCAACGCTGCGGCCCGCGATCTGGACGGCCCCCTGCCCATGCTCCTCGCCGGCCTGCGCGCCTACGTCGAGTACTTCCTCTCCCACCCCGACTATCTGCGCATCCACCTCGCCCTCGGCACGAGCTGGGGCATGCCGATCCGCGGAGGCTCGCCCCGGGCGGCGGCCTGGGAGGAGGGCCACGCCCTGCAGGTGCGGCTCTTCGCGCGCGGCATCGCCGACGGCACGTTCTATCCGGACGATCCCGGCCGTATGGCCCACACCCTCGCCGCGATGCAGCAAGTCCGCCTCGCGGAGTGGCTCGGGGGCGGGATGGCCGAGGACCCGGAGGAGATCATCGCGGGCATGGAGCTGCAGCTCCGCCGCGCGTTCTGCATGCGCTACGAAGATCGGGGCGATCATTCCATGGGAGGACGCTAGTCATGGACCTTCCGAAGCTCCCCGGCAGCTGGCCGCTGCTCGGCCACCTGCTCGAGCTGCGGCGAGACCCGATCGGGTTGATGGAGCGGGTGCGCGCCGAGTGCGGCGAGATCGGCGAGTTCAACCTCGCGGGTCACAAGATCGCGCTGCTCACCGGCGAGGAGGCCCAGGAGGCCTTCTTCCGCGCACCGGACGAGCAGCTCGACCAGGCGGCGGCCTATCCGTTCATGAAGCCGATCTTCGGCGAGGGGGTCGTTTTCGACGCCACGCCGGAGCAGCGCAAGCAGGCCATGCGCAACCAGTCGCTTCGCGACTCGTTCATGCGGGGCCACGCCGAGACGATCGCTGCCGAGGTCGAGCGCATGACGGAGGGCTGGGGCGAGCAAGGCGAGGTGGACGCGCTCTCCTTCTTTGCCGAGCTCACCCTCTACACGTCGTCGACCTGCCTGATCGGCCCCCAGTTCCGCGAGGAGCTCGACGCCTCCTACTCTCCGATCTTCATGGACCTGGAGCGGGGAACGGACGCCCTGGCCTACGTGAACCCCTACCTGCCCATCCCCGCGCTCCGGGCACGCGACCGTGCGCGCAAGGAGCTCGTCGCGAAGATCGAGGCGATCTTCGTGCGCCGCGAGCAGGACGACGAGACCTACACGGACCTCTTCCAGGTGCTCCACGGCCTGCACGACGAGAACGGCATGCGCCGCTACAGCGACGACCAGATCACCGGCATGTTCATCTCGATGATGTTCGCCGGGCACCACACCACGTCGGTGACATCGTCCCGGGGGATGCTGGAGCTGCTGATGCATCCGGAGTGGATGCAGAAGGTCGTGGCGGAGCTCGACGAGATCTACGCCGACGGCCGCGACGTCTCCTACCAGGCTCTGCGGGAGATCCCGCTGCTCGAGTGCGCCCTCAAGGAGGCGCTGCGCCTGCACCCGCCGCTCATCATCCTGATGCGCAAGGTGATGCACGACTTCGAGTACAAGGGCTGGACGGTCCCGGCGGGCCACCTGGCCGCGGCATCTCCCGCGGTCTCGAACCGCATGCCCGAGCACTTCCCGGACCCGGAGCGCTACGAGCCCGAACGCTACCTGCCCGGCCGGGAAGAGGACAAGAAGAGCTTCGCCTGGCTCCCCTTCGGGGCCGGTCGCCACCGCTGCGTCGGGGCGGCCTTCGCGATGATGCAGCTGAAGGCGATCTTCTCGATCCTGCTGCGCCGCTTCGAGTTCGAGCTGGCCCAGCCGCCGGAGACCTACGCCAACGACCTCTCGAAGATGGTCGTCGCCGTGAAGCAGCCCTGTCGGGTGCGCTACCGGCGACGGCACGCTGCCACGTCCGTCGCGACGACGGCCCCGAAAGCGGCCGAGCCGCGCGCCGGCGAAGGAGCCTTCCGCGTCTGCGTGGACCTCGACCTCTGTCAGGGCCACGCGGTGTGCATCAACGAGGCTCCCGAGGTCTTCGACATCGAGCGCAACGAAGACGGCGAGGACAAGGTCGTCCTGCGCATGCAGGAGCCTTCGCCGGAGCTTCGCGAGAAGGCCGATGCGGCCGTCCGCCACTGCCCGACCCGGGCCCTTTCCATCGAGGAGACGAACTGATGCCTGCCTTCCCCCGAGACGAAATGGAAGAGATGGTGCGCCGCTGGGTGGCCGCCAACGACGAGGCCGGCCGCACTGGCGACTGGTCGAAGATGTCCGAGTTCTTCACCGACGACGCGGTCTACAGCTGGACCACCGGCCCGAACTGGGACTTCGTGGCCAAGGGCAAGCAGCAGATCCACGAGTGGGCCTTCGGCAGCGAGATGGCCGGCCTCGAGCACTGGACCTACCCCTACGTGCGCACGCTCATCGACGACCAGAAGGGCGAGTTCATCGGCATTTGGCGGCAGATCGCTCCGGTGAAGGATCCGGAAGGGGTGAACTACGAGATCCGCGGCACCGGCGGCTCCTGGTTCCGCTACGCGGGCGACTTCAAGTGGGGCTGGCAGCGTGACTTCTTCGACCACGCCTGCGCCGGCGCGGTATTCGGTGCCATGGCCAAGAACGGCCAGCTCACCGAGAAGATGCTCGAGCGCATGAAGAAGGGCTCGGACATGCCCGGCTGGACCCACAAGAGCGAGTTCGACTGGTTCGCGACCATCGCCGACATCGAGGCGTAACCGGGTGCCGCCGCGCCGGCTCACCGACCTCTCGCGCCAGGAGCTCTGCCACCTCGGCCGGGAGTATCTGCTGATCGGGCACCTCCAGGACCGCGTCGGGCTTCCTCTCGCGACCCAGCTCGTGGGCGAGGAGGCCCAGGCCCAGCTCTCCATCGACGAGTGGATGGGCGCCAGCCCGATCTACTCGGTGCGGGTGCAGCGGGCGCTGGGCTTCGAGGGCAACGACGTCGGCACGGTCTTCAAGAACCTGCAGCTCGACATCGGCGCGCCCCATCAGTTCATGGACTTCCAGTTCCGGCTCGACCGTCCCGAGTACGGCGAGTTCTGGTTGCCCCACTGCGGGGCGCTGATGGACGTTGAGCCCTTCGGCGAGAAGCGGGTGCAGCGGATGTGCCACGACATCGAGGACCCGACCTTCGATGCCACGGCCGCCGCGACCCATCCGCACATGAAGATGCGCCCGATCCACCGGCCGCCCCGCGTGCCCGCCGGGCGCTACCCGCACTGCCGCTGGTCGGTCTTCATCGACGAGAGCGCGGAGGCCGTGCCCTACGAGCAGCACCCGAACCTGCCGCGCATGCAGGCCTCGAGGATCGCGAACGTCGCGATCGTCGTGCCGGGGGGCGACCTCGAGCCCGGCGGATGGGACGACTACAGCGGGCCCTTCGATCCGGGCTTCCAGCTCGAGGACCTGGGGCACCGGGCGCTGCTGACCGCCTGCCAGGAGACCGCGACCCAGATCCACCTGCTGGCGCGCTCGTTCCTGCTGAACGTGGACCAACGCCACGGCGAGGAGGCCGCGCGAGAGCTCGGCCGGCGGCAGTGGACCGGCGCCGCCGCGATCGGTGCGCTGCGGCTGAAGCGCGCGCTCGGGATCGGGGAGGACACGGCGGCGATCGCCCAGGTGTTCGAGCTGCATCCCCACTTCCACCCGCGCAGCTACGTGGACCTGCGGGTCGAGGTGACCGATGAGGCGACCCTCCGCCTCGAGATCGGCGACGGCCCGGCCCTTGAAGAGGCCGACGCGCACTCCTGGTTCGGCGGCCTCGGCGACGAGCCGCATCCCGCTCTCGCCGCGATTGCCGCTGCGGTGAACCCGAAGGCGCGCTGCCGCGCGGCCGGCGAGCTGGCCTGGGAGGTCGTGGTCGACCCGGACGCCGAGCCCCTGGGCGAGCCGCCCGAGCTCAAGATCGCGCGGATCAGCGCGGGCGTGGACTTCGCCCTGGAGCAGCGCCGGGTGCTGCGCGCCTAGCCGTGGCAGGGCTCCTCGCCGGCAAGGCCGCGATCGTCGCCGGCGGGAGCCGTGGGATCGGCCGTGCGGTGTCCCTGGCGCTCGCGGCGGAGGGCGCCGCCGTCGTCGTGAACGGCCGGAGCCCGGAGCCGCCGGAGGAGGTAGCGGCTGCCATCCGCGACGCCGGCGGGCGCGCGCGGGCGCACCCCGGCTCCGTCGCGGACTTCGAGCTGGCCGGCGAGCTGGTCGCGGCCTGCGCGGCCGACTTCGGCGCCGTCGACGTGCTCGTGAACTGCGCGGGGATCCCCGAGCCCGACGACACCTCGATCCTCGACCTCGCCCCGGAGGCCTGGCGCGACGTGATCGACGTGCACCTCACGGGCACCTTCCATACCTGCCGCCACGCCGCGCCGCCCATGGCCGCCCAGGGCGGAGGCGTGATCGTGAACACGAGCTCCCATGCCTACCTGGGCCGCTACGGCGGCAGCGCCTATGCCGCGGGCAAGGGCGGTACGAACAGCCTCACCTTTGCCATCGCGGCCGAGCTGCGGGACCGCGGTGTGCGCGCCAACGCCGTGTGCCCGGGCGCCCGCACGCGGCTCAACGAAGGCCCCGGTTACGAGCGGAAGATCGCCGATCTCCACGCGCGCGGGATCCTCGACGACATCACCCGTGACGCCTCACTCTCGCCGGCCGCTCCCGAGTACGTGGGCCCGATCTACGTCTTCCTCGCGAGCGTGCTCTCCGAAGGCATCACCGGCCGGGTCTTCTCCGCGGCCGGCGGCTACGTCGGTGTGCACACGGAGGGCAGCGAAGCGCTGCTGGCCTACCGCGACGCCTCCGCCGGCCCCTGGCCCGTCGCCGAGCTGGCGGGGAAGATCCGCGAAGGCCTGCCCTGAGCTCAGATCCCCGGATCCCGCCCGCACCGCTCGGCCACTGCATAGCGTTCGACCCCGTGCGCGGCTTCCGCATCGACGTCGGAGATCACCGTCCATCCAGTCCCCTCGACGTATCGGGGCAGGTCCTCGCTTCGGACGGTGGACCTCCATGGCTCCCCGATGAGCCGAACCATCGTCGAGAGGATCCTGCGTTCACCCGGAATCGCGTGCGTGAACACGAGACGACTTCCGGGTGACGTGCAGGCGGCCGCTTCCTGCAGCAGCCCTCGTACCTCGTCGTCCGTCAGGTACTGGAGGAGGCCCTCCGCCAATGTCACCGAGGGCCTGGACGCATCCCAGCGGCCGTCTTCCGAGAGCACCTTCGAAAGGGCCTGCTCGCCGAGATCCGCTGCGATCTGCACCATGTTCTCCGGTCGGCCGATCTCGGCCACTCCCTTCGCCTTGGCCGCAGACGTGGTGGGATGATCGACCTCGAAGAAGCGCACGTCGCCGTGCTTCGGCGCGAGCCTCAGGCAGAGCGTGTCGAAGCCGGCGCCCAACACCAGCACCTGTCGCGCGCCCTCGCCGATGGCGCGCTCCACCTGCTGCTGCATGAAGATCTTCCGGTGGCCGAAGCCCTCCCACTGCCCCGGCATCATGCGGTCCTGGATCTCGTAAACCCGCACCATCCACGGCTTCCTGGACGCGCGCATCAGGCGTGGGCCGTAGCCCGGCGACCCCGAGGCCAGGAGCAGACGCTCGGTGAGCTCCACGAGGCCGGGAGGGAGCCGTTTCGCCCAGTCGTCCTTGACGCTCAGCGTGATCATGCCGAGCGCGACCTTGAGAGCCGTCTGGCTGATCCGCCCCTGCTTCACGACGTCATCCGATCCAGCCACCACTGATTGAACTGCCAGATCGGCTTCTCCAGCGGGCAGAGCGGGCCGCTCTCGAAGGAGCGCGCACCGAGGCCGGACCAGGTCGTCTCGCAGGCTTCGATGTCCTGGAGGTGGACCGTCCGTGTGAAGGCCTGCAGGCCCTCCACGCCTTCCCGCTCGGCGGGATCGTCGAGCACCTCACGCGGGAAACAGGTGAAGACGCGAAGGGTGAAGCGGTCGTACGTCTCGGGCAGGAGCTGGTACCAGGCCATCGAGTGCTCGCTCGGCGCGAACAGGTGGAACGGGAACACCGTCGCTGCGACGAGCCCCCCGGCGGTTGTCTCCGCCGGGTCGTTGCCTTCGACGTCGGGCATGAACAGGACGGAGTAGAGGCCTTCGCTGTCCGGCGTGTGGGAGTGGGCGCCCGGGAGCATCGGCTCGAGGGTGTCGCGGTGGGTCCCGATGTGGTGGTAGGCCTCCATGAAGTTGTCGGTGAGGACCTTCCAGTTGAACGGAGAATCGAAGGTGGCGGTCTCCACCGCGACGAGATCGGCCATCCGGTAGGGAGCGAGCAAGGCCGAGAGCGGTGCGAGGCGCGGACCCAGGGGCTCGGCGTTGTCGTCGAAGTTGACGAAGATCCAGCCCTCCCAGATCTCGCTTCGAATCTCGGGCAGTCGGCACCCGGTCCGGTCGAAATCGGCGCCGTCCATGTGGGGTGCGCCGATGAGCTGGCCGTCGAGCTGGAAGGTCCAGCGGTGATAGGGGCACTGGAAGGAGCGCGCGTTGCCCGCGCCCTGGACGAGCTCGGCCGCGCGGTGGCGGCACACTCGGGAGAGCACGCGCACCACGCCGTCCTTGCCGCGCACGACGACGAGCAGGTCGCCGAGCAGGTCGAGTGCCATGTAGTCGCCGGGCTCGGGAACCTGGTCCACGCGTCCAGCGCATAGCCACTCGCGAGAGAAGAGCTGCTCGGTCTCACGCTGGTAGAGCTCCGGCGAGGTGAAGGCTTCGGCGGGAAGGGTGGAGGCCTCGGACAGGGGGCGCCGCGCGCGGGCTACACCTTCAGCGTCCAGGCCCACCTAGCGCCGCCCCTCGTCCTTCACGCGGTAGATGCGCGCCATGTCCTGGGAGACCAGGCCGGTCACCGGCAAGGCGAGATCGCACTCGCGCGCCAGCTCGAGGGCGTGCGCCAGGTCCTTTTCCGCGGTGTGCATCTGCAGGCGGTTGAAGCTCTGGAACCCCTCGCTATCGACGGCCTCCGGCGGCGCCCGGTGGAGCACCAGGAAGCGCTCCTGCATGTCGGTGAGCTGGCCGTTCGAGCGGACGGAGGCGAGAAAGACCTCCGGGTCGAGCCCGGAAGCCACCGCCAGCTTGTACGACTCGCTGGCCGCGGCCCACTGGATGTAGGTCATGGTGTTCACCGCCAGCTTCAGCTTGGCGCCGCTTCCAAGAGGGCCGGCGTGCACGATGGCCTTGGAGCTGGCGTCGAGGACGGGGCGCGCCTTCTCCATCGACGCGTCGTCGCCGCCCACCAGGAAGGTCAGCTCGCCGGCCGCCGCGCCGTGGGCGCCGCCGGTCACGCAGGCATCGATCAGCGTGCAGCCCCCCGCCTCCGCTGCAGCGGCCATCTCCTCGATCGTCGCCGGCAGCACCGTGCTGTGGACGGCGATCACGGCGCCGGGGGCGAGCCCCTCGAGGGCGCCGTTCTCGCCCGCGAGCACTGTGCGGACGTGGTCGTCCGTCGGCACGCAGACGCAGAGCACGTCGGCACGCGCGCCCACCTCCTTCGGAGTCGCCGCCTCCTTGGCGCCTCCCGCGACGAGCTCCTGCACCTTTGCCTCGTCGAGATCGCAGACCGTGGTCTCGAATCCAGCCGGGGCCAGATGCGAGGCCATCGGCTTGCCCATGTCGCCCAGTCCGATGTAGCCCACGCGTATCGCCATGGGCCGACGATACCGCGTCTCTGGTAGGATCGGCCGGGGATGAGCGCGGACGCGGCGGAGCTTCGGGCGTGGATCGAGGGAGCAGCGAGCCTGCTCTTCCTCGGCCTCTTCCTCTACCTGCTGATCGAGCTGCTGTTCGTGCACTTCCGGCGCCACACCCTGCGCCTGCGCGAGACGCGCATGGCCGCCCTCGGCGTGCTGAGCCAGGGCCTGGCGACCGGGGCGGTGCTGTGGCTCTGGGGACCGCTCTCGGTGTTCGTCGCGGCGAGCGCCGGCGCGGCGCTGAGCCCCTTCGAGGCGCGCCTCGGATGGCCCTGGTGGATCTTCGGCTTCGTCGTCTACGAGTTCTTCTACTGGCTCCAGCACTGGGCGGGGCACAAGGTGCGGCTGCTCTGGTGCATCCACTCGCCCCACCACGCGCCGGGCGGCATTCACATGCTGATCGGCGCCAATCACTCGCTCTTCGAGACGACTTCTACTTTCCGCTCTTCTTCGGGTTCCTGCCGGCGCTCTTCGGCGTGCACCCGATCGTCGCGGTGGCGGTGAACGTCGTCGACGGCATCTATGGGAGCTTCCTGCACATCAGTCCGGAGGTGGTGGCGAAGGGGCGCTACGGGGTGCTCGAGAAGTTCATGCAGACGCCCTCGTATCACCGCGTGCACCACGCGAAGAACGTCCGCTACATGGACACGAACTACAACTCGATTACGCTGCTCTGGGACTGGCTGATGGGCACGCTGCAGCCGCTGCGGGACGAGGAGCCGGTGGACTACGGAATCACCCGCCAGGTCGACACCGGCAGCTTCTGGGACGTGCACTTCGGCGAGTTCCGGCTCCTGTGGCGTGACGTTCGCAAGGCGCGGCGCTGGGGGGATCGTCTGGGCTACCTGGTGCGCCCGCCGGGCTGGGCGCCGGGGGACGACAGCAGGACCGCGGCGGCCATGAAGGCGCGGCTTCTCTCCGTGTGAGCGACACCCTCCCCGATCTCTCCGACCCCTTCGCCCTCGATTCGGAGACGGCCGCGGCCTATCGCCGGGACGGGCACGCGATCGTGCGCGGTCTCGCCACGCCGCAAGAGGTCGCCGCCTACCGGCCGGCGCTGCTCGAGGCCGGCGAGGCCTCGCGCTTCGATCGCCGCCCCCTGGAGGAGCGCGATACCTACGGCAAGGCCTTCATCCAGATGTTCAACCTCTGGCGACGAAACGAAGTGAGCCGCGCGTTCGTCTTCTCGCGCCGCTTCGCCCGCGTCGCAGCCGAGCTGCTGGGCGTGCCGGCGGTGCGCCTCTACCACGACCAGGCACTCTTCAAGGAGCCCGGCGGTGGAGCCACGCCGTGGCACCAGGACCAGTTCTATTGGCCCCTCGCGACGAACCGAACGATCACCTTGTGGATGCCGCTGGTGCCGGTCACCCCGGACATGGGCCTGATGGAGTTCGCGTCCGGCTCCCAGCGCCAGGGCTCCCTCGGGGACTTCGCGATCGGCGACGAGTCCCAGCGGGCGTTCGAGCAGCGGGTCACGGAGGAGCAGCTGCCGCGGGTGCCGAGCCCGGCGCTGGCGCCGGGCGACGCGAGCTTCCACGCCGGCTGGACGCTCCACCGTGCGGCGCCCAACACGACCGACACGCTTCGGGAGGCGATGACGATCATCTACTACCCGGACGGGACGCAGGTCGGGCCACTCGACCATCCGAATCGGCGCTTCGACCGCGACGCCTGGCTGCGGGGCTGCGAGCCAGGGGATCTCGCGGCCGGACCGTGGAACCCGGTGCTCTACGCGGAGACCTGATCGGCGCCGGTGCTCGCCGGGGCCGGGCCGCCCCGTCGCTCGGCCAGCCACGCGCGGAGGGAGAAGGCGCGCAGGTCGCTGGCCACCGTGTAGAGACACGGCACGAGGAAGAGGGTCACGAGCGTCGAGATCGCGAGCCCCCAGCCGATGGCGAGGGACATGGGCGCGACGATCGAGTCGTAGCCCCCCAGGCCGTAGGCCATGGGCATGACGCCGCCCAGCGTGGTCAGCGCGGTCACGACGATCGGCCGCAGGCGGCCGACCACCGCGTCGATGATCGCCTCCAGCCGCTCCTCCTTGTCGCCGCCCGTCGCCTTCACGTTGCGATGCACCGAGTCGACCATCACGATCGCCGCGTTCACGACCACGCCCGCCAGGCCGATCGTGCCCATCATCGCGAAGAGCGAGAGGGGCTGGCCGTGGAGGAAGAAGGCCAGGATCACGGCGGTGACGGCGAAGGGGATCACCGCCACGACGAAGGCCGCCTCCAGGAAGGAGCCCAGCATCAGCGCGATCACCAGGCCGATGCCGGCGAACGCCAGGAGTGCGATGCCGCCGAGATCGCCGGTCGTCTTGCGGGTCTCGACGGCCTCGCCGCCGAGCGAGAGCTCGAGCCCCGTGACGTCCGCGTAGCTCGGGAAGAGCTCGCGCTCGAGCTTGGTCGCGAAGGAGAGCGGCGTGTGGGCGGCGTCGGGGGCGAAGCCGGCGCGGATCGTCGCGGCGCGCATGCCGTCCCGATGGTGGATGTTCGCGACCGAAGGCACCTCGATGGGCGTCACGACGTCGCGCAGCTGGACGAGCTCGCCCGCGCGGTTGCGGATGGGAAGGTCGAGCAGGGCGGCGAGGTCGGTGCGCGCCGCCGGATCGAGCAGGACCCGCAGGTCTGTGGTGTCCTCGAGCTCCCGGTGCTCCGAGGCGATGGCGCCGTGGAAGGCCACCTGCACGGTCTGCGCCACGGCGTCCGGGTCGAGGCCGCGGAGGGCCAGGCGGTCGTAGTCCAGTGCCAGCTCGACCTGCGGCGTGCCGGGGCGCTCGTCCACGTCGACGTCTACCAGGCCCTCCTGCGCGCGAACCCAGTCGGCCACCGCGAAGGCGGCGCTGCGCCGCTGCTCGTCGTCATTGGAGGCAACGTGGACGGTGGCCGCCGAGCCGGCCGGGGGCCCCATGTACTCGGCCTCGAAGGTGAGCTCCACCTGCTCGGGAGCGACGAGCTCGTGGCGGAGCACCTCGAGCCACTCCGCCGAGGTCTTCTGCTTGTTGAGGCTCGGGAGCACTGCGGTCACCACAGCCTCGTTCTCCGCCGAGCCCCGAGTGGCATCGAAGGCCATGGGGTCCTTCATGCCGATGCGCGCCGTCGAAGCGACCAGGTCCGTGCCCATCAGCCGTTCGAGCTGGGTCTCGATGGAGGTGACGACGGCCTCGGTCTGCTCGATCGGCGTGCCGAGGGGCATGTTCACCAGGACGTGGGCGGCTTCGGAGTCGTCCTGGGAGAAGAGGATGAAGGGCATGCGCGGGGCGATCAGCCCGAGGACGAGCAGCAGGACCGCGGCGAAGCTCCCCGTGAGGAGCACCCGGTGGTGGAGCGAGACGCGCAGCATCTTGCGGTAGCGCTCCTCCATGCGTCGCACGAAGCCGCGCTTGCCGGTGCCGGCCGTGCCCATGCCCATCGAGAGGTGGGCCGGGAGGATCAGGAAGGACTCCAGCACCGACATCACCAGCGCCAGGATCACCACCGCTGGCATGAGCGCCGTGAACTTCCCGTTCATGCCGCCGAGCCCCCAGAGCGGCAGGAAGGCGAGCATCGTCGTGATGGCGGAGGCCATCACCGGGCGCGCCATCTCAAGGGCGCCGCCGATGGCCGCCTCCCGGCGGTCCTCGCCCGCCTGACGGCGCGCCACGATTCGTTCGGACACGACGATGGCGTCGTCGACGACCATCCCGAGCACGATCACGAGCCCGGTCAGGGTGACCATGTTGATCGCGAAGCCGAACACCGGGAAGAGCGCGAGGGTCGCCAGGAAGACGACGGGGAGTCCGGCCAGGGTCCAGGCCGCCGACACCGGCGTGAGGAAGACGAAGAGCACGAGCGCCACCAGCGCGATGCCGAGCAGCCCGTTGTTCCACATGAGCTGGAGGCGATTGCGCGCCATGAACGATTCGTCGCGCACGAACGCGTAGGTGACGCCCTCGGGCAGGGCCACGGACTCGACCACCCCCCGCACCCGGTCGACGGTCTCGACGATGTCCGCCGTCTCCTGCTTGACCACGACGGCGGTGATGCCGGGCTGGCCATTCGTATGGGCGATCAGGCCGGTGTCCTCCCGGCCGAGCTCGAGGCGCGCTACGTCGCCGACCGTGAGGGCGCCCCCGCCCGGGAGGAAGCGCACGACGGTGGAGGCGACCTCCCGGGGATCCTCGAAGCGGCTCCAGAGGACCACCTGACGCCGGTCGCTCACGCTCTCGAGGATGCCGCCGGTAGCCGACACGTTGCGGCGCCGCACGGCGTCGACCACGTCGAGCACGGTCACGCCGTTCTCGCGGGCGCGCACCGGATCGACGTAGATGCGCAGCTCCGGATCCTGCAGGCCCACGAGCTCGACCTTCGAGACCTGCTCCACCTTGCGCAGGCGCCGCTCCAGCAGCTTGGCGCCCTCGACCAGCCGATCGGTGGGGCCTGCCAGGGCGATCTGCACCACCGGGAAGAGCTGCGGGTTCAGCCGCTGGATGTGCGGCTCGTCTTCCATCTCGGGCGGGAAGTCGTTGATGCCGTCGATCAGCACGCGCAGGTCGCGCTCGGCTTCGCGGACCCGCGCGTCACCCCAATCGTCGTCCAGCTCGACGACCGTCCGCGCCTGGGCGTCGGAGACGGTGGTTTCGTACTCCTGGAGGCCGTTCAGCTCCTCGACCGCCTCCTGGATCGGGATCGCGACCTTGGTCTCGACGTCGCGCGCCGAGGCGCCGGGCAGCACGCTCGTGACGAAGAGGGTGGGGATGGAGATGTTCGGGAAGGTCTCCACCGGCGAGCGGGAGGAGGCCACGAAGCCCATGGTCACGACCACGGCTACGATCACGTGGACGAGCAGGTGGCGGTCGATGAAGAAGGAGACCAGTGCCTTCAAGCGGCTTCCCCGTCGATCACTACCGCGGCGCCGTCGCGGAGGGCGAAGAGACCGTCGACGACGACGCGCTCGCCGGCGCGGACGCCGGAGAGTACCTCCACTCGGTCTCCCACCTGGCGGCCGAGCTTCACGGCGCGGCTCACTGCCCGCGAGCCCTCACCGCCGCCTTCGACCACGAACACGACCAGCTTCCCGCCGCGGCGCACGAGGGCGCCGCGGGGAACCTGGGGCCCGGTGGTCGCGCCTTCCGGCGCCGGGAAGTTCAGCTGCGCCACCAGGCCGGCGCGAAGCCGCCCGTCCGGGTTGTCGAGCCACAGCTCGACCGGGTAGGTGCCGGTCTGGGGATCGGCCAGCTTGCCGACGCTCTGCACCGTGACGTCGTGCTGGCGGCCGCCGAGGGCGGGGATCGAGAGGCGGGCCTGCATGCCCGGCGCCAGGGAGTCGGCCTCGGCAGCGGTCACGCCGGCGCGCACCCGCACCTTCGAGAAGTCGGCCAGGGTGGTGACCGGTGTGCCCGGGGCGAGGAAGTCGCCGACCTGCACCGCGACGTCCTCGACGGTGCCGTCGAAGGGCGCGCGGACGGTAGCGTCGGCGAGGGAGCGACGGGCGCGGCGGAGCCGGGCCTCGGCCAGGGCAACGGCGGCCTCGGCGCGCTGCTCACCGAAGCCCAGCGTGTCGTGCTGGCGCTCGCTCATCGCATCCTTCGCGCGCAGCGCGTCGCCGCGCTCGCGCTGGCTGCGGGCGTCGGCGAGATCGGCGCGGCGTGCGGCCAGGTCGGCCCGCGCCTCGTCGACCGCGATGCGGAGCTGGGTGCCGTCGAGCTCGACCAGCGGGTCGCTCTCCGACACGGTCTGGCCCGGCTCGACGAGGCGGGCGGTGACGCGGCCAGACACCTCGGCGGCCACGGTGGCGGTGCGGAAGGCGGAAGTGACCCCGGTGGCCTCGGCGAGGCCCACGGCGGAGCCGCTCGCGGCCGTTGCCACGCGGACGCGCAGGGCGGTGCGCGGCGCCGTGGCCGGCCGGGTCGTCTCCCCGGGCTGGGCGTGGGCGGGCGGGGTCCCGTCGCATCCGAGCGTGGGGAGCCAGGAGAGCAGGGCGACGAGGAGAAGGGCGAGCCTCGTCATGACGTCTCCTGGGCTCCGCGGTGCTCGGCGATGGCGCGCATCGCGGTGTTCAGGTCGTCGGCCAGGCGAGCCGGGTCGATCCCGTTCGGGTCGAACAGCCGCGAGACGAACGCACCCTCGGAGAAGGCCATCGTGAGGCGCGCCACCTCTTCGGCGACCCGCCCTTCCACGGGCTCGCCTTCCAGGGCGCGCACGCGCTCGATGCTACCGCGCACCAGGCTCCGCGCGCGCTCGCGGCCGCGGCGCAGGCGCTCCATCAGGGCGGGCTCCCGATGGCCGAGCTCGAGAGCGAGGAGCAGCGAGAGCCGCATGAAGAAGGGGAGGCGGCGGCTCGCCTCTTCGATGCTCCGCGAGACCCAGGCGACGAGCGCCTCCGCGTCCGCGCCGGGCCCCGGCTCCGAGGCCTCGAGGTCCGCCACCCAGCGCTCGGTGGCCCGCTCCACCACCGCCGCCGCCAGGTCGTCCTTGCTCTCGAAGTGCCAGTAGATCGAGCTGGCGGGCAGGCCGGAGGCCTCCCGGATCGCGGCGATGCCTGTGCCTGCGTAGCCGCGCTCGGCGAAGAGCCGCTCGGCGGCATCCAGGATGCGCCCACGGGAGCGCACGCCGTCGGCACGAGCGGCGCCGCGCCGCGGGCGCGAGGAGGATCGGGGCAGGGTCTGCGGCATCGGGGTCCGAAGGGGGCGCGGCGAACCTGGAACGATCGCTACAGGATCGCGAACTCCGTCGCGCCGTCAAGTGAAGCTGCGGGGCTGGCCCCGTCTCTCAACGGGGTTGGTTGTCGACGGTCAGGATGCGGCCGGCGCTCTCCGGGTCCCGGACCAGCTCCAGGACGGCGGCTGCGATGTCCTCGGGCTGCAGCATCTCCACCGTGTCGATCACGGCCTGGAGCCAAGCCGCCGGTCCGTTCGTCCCCGTCTCCTCGGGCATGGGCGTCGCGACCAGGCCCGGGCAGACGCAGCTCACCCGGACGTCGTGGCTCTCGGCGAGGGGCACGCAGGACTTGGTGAAGTGCACGACGCCGGCCTTGGTGGCGACGTACACGGCCTGGGGCGGCAACGGGACGAACGCTCCGCCGGACGCGGTGTTGACGACGGCGCCGCCCCCGCTGCGCCGTATCGGCTCGAGGGCGAGCTGGGTGCCGAGGACGACGCCGCGCAGGTTCACGTCGATGATGGCGGCGGCGCGTTCGCTCGGCACCTCCGGCCAGTCGGTCGTGCCCTCGCCGATGCCCGCGTTGTTGTGCACGACGTGGAGCGCGCCGAAGCGCGCCTCGGTCTCGGCGAACAGGTGGCGCAGGGAGGCGAGGTCCGAGACGTCCGTCTCCAGGGCAAGCGCGTCGGCGCCCGCCTTCCGCACCTGCTCGGCCGTCTCTTCCGAGAGCGACTGCTTCACATCCGCGACCACGACGGCCCGCGCGCCTTCCTTCGCGAGAGCGACGGCGGTGGCCCGCCCGATTCCCCGCGCGGCCCCCGTGACGATCGCTACCTTCCCCGTGATCTCCATGACCGGCCAGGGTCGCCCAGGCCCCGAGGTGTCGCCATCGCACGCTCCCGCGAGACTGCCCTCGTCACCGGCGCCTCCGCGGGCATCGGCCTCGAGCTGGCCCGGCAGTTCGCCGAGCACGGCCACGACCTCATCGTCGTCGCCCGGCGCGAAGACGAGCTGGAGGCGCTGGCGGAGCGCTGCCGCAAGGAGCACCAGGCCTACGTCCACGTGCTGCCGATGGATCTGCTCGCGCCGGACGCGCCCGCCAAGCTCGCCCGGCAGCTCGAGGACGACGCCCTCGACGTCGACGTGCTGGTGAACAACGCCGGCCTGATGGACATGGGCGCCTTCGCGGAGATCGGCGTCGGCCAGCACGAGCGGCTCGTCCAGCTCAACGTGATGGTCCTGGCGTCGCTCACCCGGAGGCTCCTGTCTCCGATGATCGAGCGCGGACACGGCAGGATCCTGAACGTCGCCTCCACCTCCTCCTTCCAGCCCGTCCCCTCGATGGCGCTCTACGCGGCGAGCAAGGCCTTCGTGCTCTCCCTCTCCGAGTCGCTCTCGGAGGAGCTGAAGGGAACCGGTGTGACGGTGACCGCGCTGTGCCCCGGCGTGACGAAGACCGAGATGTACGAGCACGCCCAGGAAGAGCATGAGGTCGCGCGCTCGCTCCCCGGGTTCTTCCTCTCCGAGGTCGAAGACGTCGCCCGCGAGGGCTACGAGGCGTGCATGGCCGGTACGGCGGTCGTGGTTCCGGGTCTCGCCAACCGTGCGGTGGCGAGCGCGGTCCAGCTCTATCCGCGCTGGCTCGTGCGCACCGTCGGCGGGCTGATGGGACGGCGGACTACCCGGTGAAGAAGTCGGCGCGTGGCGTGAACGTCTCGTCGTACACCGGCTCCGAGAGGTCGACGCGGTACTTCAGCGTCTCCGCTCCGGTGAGGCCGAAGGACGCGATCGTCTCCCGCATCGCCAGGTAGTGGGGGCCCTTGAAATGGGCCTCGAGGGCGGCCTGGTTCTCCCAGCGCTCGAAGACATAGATGCGCCCCGGGGTGAGCCGGTCTGCGCTCCACTGGTAGTCCATGCAGCCGGCCTGGGCGCGGGTGGCCGCCATGTGCGGCTTGCCCGCCTCCAGGGCTTGCTCGACGCGCTCCGGGTCCACGTCGATCGTGCCGGCGATCAGGATGGGTTCACTCATGACGTCAGGTTGCCTCCGTTGATGCCGATGGTCTGGCCTGTCACCCAGGCGGCCTCGTCCGAGGCCAGCCAGACGACCGCGGCACCGACGTCCTCCGGGGTGCCCACCCGGCCGACCGGAACCGTCTTCGCGATCGCCGCCGTCTGCTCCGCACTGCCGCTCGCCATCAGCCCGAGGGCCAGGGTGTTCGCCGTGACGCCGGAGCGTGCGACCTCCATGGCCAGGTGGCGCATGAAGGCGATGCCCCCGCCCTTGCCGGCGCCGTAGGCCGTGACGCCGAGCGGAATGCCGGTCTGGCCGGCGCCGGAGGAGATCGTGATCACCCTCCCGAAGCCGCGCTCGCACATGCCGTCGATCACCGCCTTCGTTCCGTTGAGGACGCCGTAGAGGTTGAGGTCAACGAACCGGGCCCATTCGGCCGGGTCCATCTCGCGGAACGAGGCGAGCCCCATGCCCGGCGGCACGCCGGCGTTGTTCACGAGGACGTCCACGGGGCCCAGGGCGGCTTCCACCCTGGCGACGCCCGTCCGGAACGCCTCGAGATCGGTCACGTCGAAGACGGCGGGCATGGCCTTGCCGCCGTCGGCGGCGATCGCGTCTGCCGTCGTCCGCGCCCGATCCTCGGCCAAATCGTTCACGGCCACCGCCGCACCCCGGCCCGCCAGCATCCGGGCGATACCAGCACCGACGTTCTGCCCGGCGCCGGTCACCAACACCACTCGCCCCGTGAGCTCGAACACGCCTAGCGTCCCTTGAAGGTCGGTGTGCGCTTCTCGAAGAACGCGGCCATCGCCTCGCGCGTATCCTGGGAGGAGCCCGTCACGCTCTGGGCCATCGCCTCGACGTGTAGGGCCTCGGAGAGGCTCGAGCCGAAGGCCTGGGTGAGCATCCGCTTGGTCAGCTGCAGGGCGAGGGGCGGGCCCTCGGCGAGGCGCCCGGCCCAGTCGTCGACGAACGCGTCCAGCTTCTCGTCCGGAACGACCCGGTTGACGATCCCGATGCGCTCCGCTTCCTCGGCGGACACGATGTCGGCCAGAAGGGCGAGCTCCTTCGCCTTGTGCAGGCCCACGAGGCGGGGGAGGATCCACGAGCCGCCGAGATCGAGGGCGAGCCCGCGGCGCGCGAAGATTTCGGAGAAGCGCGCGCTCTCGCCGGCCACGATCAGGTCGCAGCCGAGGGCGAGGTTGAGGCCCGCGCCCACCGCGACCCCGTTCACCTTCGCGATGACCGGCTTCGGGATCTCGTGCAAAGCGAGACCGACCCAGCCGTAGTACTGCATGCGATCGAGCTGGTGCCACTTGGCGTTGCCGTCGGGGGTGAGATCGGCGCCCCCGCAGAAGGCACCGTCGGCGCCGGTCAGCACCATCACGCGGTCGCTGGCGCTCTCGCCGACCTCGCGAAAGACCTCCGCCAGCTCTGCCCACATGGGCCCGTTGATTGCGTTCTTCTTCTCGGGCCGGTTGAGGGTGACGGTGACCACCCCGTTGTCCGTTCGCTCGACGAGCAGTGTCTCCACGGCGTCCTCCTGGGTCCGCCATAATGGCACGGGCGCGGTAGCATCGCCCCATGAACGAATACCCCCGCAACGAGGTCGAGGAGGCCTACCGGCACTTCGTGGCCGTCGGTGACAGCCAGGACTGGGACGCCTGGGCCGATCTCCACACCGAGGACGGCGTCTGGGTGGAGCATCACCTGGGCACGATCCGCGGCCGCGAGGCGATCCGGAAGACGATCGTCGCCGCCATGGCGGCGGCCCCGCCGATGGAGTTCCCCGTGGCCTGGTCGGTGATCGAGGGCAACCGGGTCGTCTTCTATCCGTGGCAGGTCTTCCCCGATCCCACCGGTGGCGGCGAGCTCTACCGTTTCGGCTGCGTGACGATCCTCGAGTACGCCGGCGACGGCCTCTGGTCCTTCCAGGAGGACCTCTACAACCCGCGCGAGGCCGAGGAGGTCATGAAGCGCTGGATCGCCGCGGGCGGAAAGCTGCCAGGACGCTAGGCGTGCAAGAGTGGGGACGTTCCTTGCATCTTGCGTTCTCGTTGAGAACGCAAGATGCAAGGAACGTCCCCACTCTTGCGTATTTCTACTCGCTGTTGTCGGGCTTGCGGAGGGCGCCGAGGAATACCGTGCCGAGGGCCAGCAGGATCTCGTCGGCGAAGGGGATGGCGTCCGGGATGAAGAGGTCGAGGGCGAACACGGCGGCCATCAGCCAGAAGAGATGCGGATGGCGCAGGCGGCGGGCGAAGCGGGCGATCAGGGCGCCGAGGGTGGCTCGTCCGGCGGACACGGCCCGAGCATAGCCCTTGTCCTCAGTCGTAGCGGCGGCCCTCGTGACGCAGCCATCCGCCCGGGTGGCGGCCGTCCGGATCGTGATGGGTCCAGTGGATCACGCCGCCTCGCTCGTTCCACTCGTATTCGCCCTTGAACTGCACGAGGTCGCCGCGGTGGAGCTCCGGGATGCGTGGCGCCAGGTCGATGTTGTGGGCGATGAGCACCGTGTGGCCGGAGTCGAGGGCGAGGATGAACCGCTGGTGGCGGGAGCCCTTCTCGTCGTCCCGCAGCACCTTCTCGACCCGGCCCTCCCCGGTGACCAGGATGTCGCTGCTGCCGGCACGGAAGGCCTCGCCGATCATGTCGTAGCCGTCGGCGGGGCGCGCGGTGGCGGCCGGCGCCGCCGCGGGATCGGGCAGTCCTGCGTCCTCTTGTCGGGGAGGCAGGTCTCTCAGGAAATAGACGCCGACCAGCAGTGCCAGCAGGAACACGCCGCGGAAGTTGCGCAGCTTCATCGGCCGCAGGGTAGCAGCGGTAAGCTCGGGCCATGGAGCAACGCGAGCTCACGATCCACGTCGGCGACCGCTCCGGCGACGTGAGTGCGGTCTTACAGCGGCCCGACGGGGCCCGCGCCCTGTTCGTCTTCGCCCACGGCGCCGGCGCCGGGATGCGCCATGCCTTCATGGAGGCGATGAGCGGAGCGCTGGTCGAGCGCGGTATCGCGACGCTCCGTTACGCGTTTCCCTACACCGAAGCCGGGAAGCGCCGCCCGGACCCGCGCCCGGTCCTGCTGGCGACGGTGCGCGCCGCCGTGCGGGAGGCGCGGGAGCTCGCGGGCGGGCTGCCGCTCCTGGCCGGTGGCAAGTCGATGGGCGGTCGCATGACGTCCCTGGCCGCTTCCGAAGCCCCGCTCGAGGGCGTACGCGGCCTCGCCTTCGTCGGCTTCCCCTTGCACTCGGCCGGCAAGCCCGGCGACGAGCGTGCGGCCCACCTGGAGCAGGTCGACCTGCCCATGCTCTTCCTCCAGGGCACCCGCGACAAGCTCGCCGACCTCACGCTCCTCGAGCCCGTCGTCGCGAAGCTCGGCGCCCGCGCGACCCTCCACCGCGTCGAAGGTGCCGACCACGGCTTCCACGTCCTGAAGCGCTCCGGCCGCACCGACGAGGAGGTCCTGGCCGAGCTCGCCGAGCAGATGAAGAAGTGGGGCCAGAGTTAAGAATTCAGTTACCCCCCGGAGGGGGGTAACTGAATTCTTAACTCTGGCCCCACTTCTTCATTTCGGCGGCGACCTGCTCGAGGACGGCGGGGTCGGTGCCGAAGGGCTCGCTCTCGCGGGGCCAGTGGACGACGAGGTCGGTGAAGCCGGCTTCTTCGTGGCGGCCGGCGGCGTCGCGGAAGGCATCGATGGAATCGAGAGGGCGCTCGCTCAGGCCGAGGAGCGCGATGCGTTCGAGGCTCGCGAAGTCGCGGCCGACTTCGCGACACACCTCGCGCAGCCGCTCCACCCGGGCGGCGGGGCTGCCCCGGCTGTCGACGGTTACCCAGGCCTGGCCGAGGGTCGCGGCCAGGTGCATGGCGCGGGGGCCGTCGGCGGCGACGGCGAAGGGCAGGCGGGGCCGCTGCACGCAGCCCGGGATCGCCCGGGCCTCGTCGGCAGAGTAGAAGCGCCCCTCGAAGCTCATGGCGGGCTCGCAGAGCAGGCGGTCGAGGAGCGTCACGAACTCCTCGAAGCGGTCGGCGCGCTCGCGGGGGCTCCAGGCTTCCTGCCCCAACGCCGTGGCGTCGAAGCTCAGGGCGCCTGCGCCGATACCCAGCGTGAAGCGCCCGCCGGACAGGTCGTCGAGGGTCATCAGCTCCTTGGCGAAGGGTACCGGGTGCCGGAAGTTCGGCGACGCCACCAGCGTTCCGAGGCGGATCTGCGACGTCACACCCGCCGCCGCCGCCAGCGTTGGCACGGCGCCGAACCAGGCATGATCGCGCAGGCTCCGCCAGGTGAGGTGGTCGTAGGTCCAGGCGTGGTGGAAGCCCAGCCGCTCGGCGCTCTCCCAACGCTCGCGGGCCTCCGCCCAGCGCGCGTCGGGCAGGATGACGACGCCGATCCTCATGGCGCCTACCCTAGCCGAGTGGAGCAAGAGGAGCGCGGCCGACGCGCAGTCACCTTCGATCGCGTCGCCGCCCTCTACGACGCGGTTCGGCCCGGCTACCCCGACGCGCTCGTGGAGCACGTTCTTGCGTTCGCGGGCCTGGGCGCGCCGGGCCGCATCCTGGAGGTGGGATGCGGGCCGGCCAAGGCGACGCTGCCCTTCGCGCGGCGCGGTCATCGCATGCTGTGCCTCGAGCCCGGCGCGGCCCTGGCGGCGATCGCGCGAGAGCACTTGGCGCCCTACCCCGATGCCGAGGTGCACGAGGCGCGCTTCGAGGACTTCCCGCTTTCCGACGCGCCCTTCGATCTCGTGATGTCGGCCCAGGCCTGGCACTGGGTGGACCCGGAGGTCGGCGACGCGAAGGCCGCTCGCGCGCTGCGGCCGGGCGGTGCGGTCGCGCTCTTCTGGAACCGGCCCATCGAGATCGAGAGCCCCCTGCGCTCCGCCCTCGACGACGTGTACCGCGCCCACGCGCCGCACCTGATGCGGACGATCGCACCGGGCGGCGGCCAGGCGACGACCGGCGAGCCCCTGGACGAGCGCATCGCCCGGGCCGGCGCCTTCGCTCCCGCCGAGATCCACCGCTTCCCGTGGCAGGAGGTCTACGAGACGCGCCGCTACCTGGAGCTGATGGAGACCCAGTCCAACCACCAGCTCCTGCCCGAGGCCCCGCGCGAGCGCCTGCTGGAAGGGCTGGGCCGGGCGATCGACGCGGCCGGGGGCCGGATCGCCGTCGACTACGACGCGGTGCTGATCCTCGCCCGGCGCCTGCCGCAACCAGACGCAGCTTCCGCGCCCGCGGGAGGCGCTTGATCGCGGCTTCCCGCCGGGATGCCTCGGACCGGTCCGCACAGGGCTCCCGGTAGACCATCTCCACCGGCGGGCGCGCCCGGGTGTAGCGGGAGGCGCGCCCGCTCCGGTGGGCCTCCAGCCGGCGCGTGAGATCGTTGGTGATTCCGGTATACAACGAGCCGTCGCCGCAGCGCAGGATATAGACCCACCAGTCCACGCGCGCGCAGCATGACACAGCCCCCACGGCCTCGGGAGGGTTCACCCGTCGATACGCTCCGTCGCATCTGCGTGTTCTGCGGATCGAGCCGCGGCGCCGATCCGGCCTACGCCGAGGCCGCCCGCGTGCTCGGCGAGCTGCTCGTCGCCCGGGATCTCGGCCTCGTCTACGGAGGCGGCTGCGTCGGTCTGATGGGCATCGTCGCCGATACGGTGCTGGCCGCCGGCGGCGAGGTGATCGGCGTCATCCCCCGCGTCCTGGCCCGGAAGGAAGTCGCCCACGAGGGCCTGAGCGAGCTGCACGTGGTGGAGACCATGTTCGAGCGCAAGCAGGTGATGATGGACCGGGCCGACGCCTTCGTGAGCCTGCCCGGCGGCGTCGGCACCCTCGACGAGCTCTTCGAGGTGTGGACGTGGGTGCAGCTCGGACAGCTATCGAAGCCCTCCGGGCTCCTCGACGTGGACGGCTTCTACGACGGCCTGTGGAGCTTCCTCGACGGCCTGGTCGAGGCCCGCTTCCTGCGCACCGAGCACCGCGCGCTCATGCTGCGCGACGACGACCCGGCGCGGCTCCTCGACCGGCTCGCGGCCTGGAGCCCGCCCGGCGCCGAGAAGTGGATCGACCGGTGAGGGAGCGGCCGCCCCGGACACTGCTCCTCGATCTCGACGACACGATCCTGCGCTACGGCCCCCTCGCCGACGGCGTCTGGGAGGCGGTCACCGCCCGCTTCGCGCCGGAGCTCGGCTTCGAGGCGGCCGTCCTGCTCACGGCCATCCGCGAGGCGGGCCGTCGCTACTGGTCCGAGCCCGAGCGCAGCCGCCAGGGGCGCCACGACATGCGCGGCGCCCGCCGCAGGATCTGCCTCGACGCGCTGCGCGCCCTCGGCGCGCCCCGACCGGAGCGGGCGGCCGCCCTGGCCGACGCCTTCCACGACGAGCGCGAAGCGGGCGTCGACCCCATCCCCGGCGCTCTCGACGCCCTCGAGCACTTCCGCTCCAGCGGGCTCCCCCTGGCCCTGGTGACCAACGGCGGCCCCGAGCTCCAGCGGCGCAAGATCGAGCGCTTCCGCCTCGCCGGCTTCTTCGAGACGATCCTGGTGGAGGGAGAGCTGGGCTTCGGCAAGCCGGACGCCCGGGTCTTCCGGATGGCCCTGGCGGCGGTCGGGGCGGAGCCCGGCCAGGCCTGGATGGTCGGGGACAACCTGCAGGCGGACATCCACGGCGCCCAGGGGGCGGGGCTCCATGCCTGCTGGGTGGACGCCCCGGGCCGGGGCCTCCCCGCCGGCAGCGAGGTGCGGCCCACGGCGACGATCCGGGCCCTTGCGGAGCTGATCGAGCAGATCTAGCTTCCCAATCAGAATACGATTCGGATTCTGATTCTTGTTTCTGTTCCATCGCGCCTCGCGCACGTCCGAAGGAAGCTCCCATGGCCCGATCCGTCCCCGCGCCGCTCGAGAGCGTGAGCCGCCCCAAGCAGGCGCGCAGCGAGCGCACCCTGCAGCGAATCCTCGCGGCGGCGGAGGAGCTGATCGAGGAGAAGGGCCTGGCGGACGCGTCGATCCCTGAGATCGTGCGCCGCGCCCGCTCGTCCGTCGGCGGCTTCTACGCCCGCTTCAAGGACAAGAACGAGCTGCTGCGGGCCCTCGAGGAGCGCTTCTTCCGGGAGATGTCGGTCCTGGTCGACGAGCTCGCGGACGTCGGGCGTTGGCGACAGGCATCGCTGCCCGCGATCGTGCAGGGACTGGGCGCGGAGCTGGTGCGGATCGCCCGGGAGCGCCGCAACCTGATCGCCGCCTTCCTGCACCGGGCCACCAGCGACGAGACCACGCGGGCGGAGGCCCTGCGCTTCCGGGCGAGCGTCTCCGAGCGCATCGGCCGGCTCGTGCTCGCGCGGCCCGAGCGCCTGGGCCACCCCGATCCGGAGATCGCCGTCGATCTCGGCGTCCAGTTCGCCTTCGCCCTGATGCTCCAGATGGTGCTCGTGGGCGAGGTGAGGGCCGCTGGCCGCGTGCTCTCCGATCCGGAGCTGGCCGGCGAGATCGCCCGCAACTTCCTTTGTTATGTCGCGCCTCAGGAGTCCTCGTGAAGTACCAGCAGCACAACCCCCTTCCGATCCCCTCCACCGGCAAGCATCAGGAGGTGAAGGCCACCGTCTCCACCGTCTTCGACTGGGAGTACGCGCTCCGGCGGCAGGATCTGCTCGCCCTCTATGAGAAGGGCAAAGCGCTCAACTGGAACGCCAGCGAGCTCGATTGGAGCACCGACGTCAGCATCGAGCGGATGATGGCGGAGCGCGCGGCCTCCGGCGCCGGCGACGTGATGAACAACGTCATGAACCCGCCGAAGACCATGACCGACGAGGAGATGACCCTGCTCCAGCTCCACATGAACGGCTTCCTGCTCTCCCAGTTCCTGCACGGCGAGCAGGGTGCGCTGCTGGCGACGGCGAAGATCGTCCAGACCGTGCCCTCGGAGGAGGCGAAGTTCTACGCCGCCAGCCAGGTGATGGACGAGGCGCGACACGTCGAGGTGTACCACCGCTACCTCACCGAGAAGCTCGGCCTCTCCTACGAAGTGCACCCGAGCCTCCAGCAGCTCCTCGACGACATCATCACCGATTCGCGCTGGGACGTGACCTTCCTGGGCATGCAGATCATGGTCGAGGGCCTCGCCCTCGCGGCCTTCGGGCTGATGCGGATGATGATGAGCGGCGAGCCGCTGATCCAGGACATCACCACCCGGGTCATGCAGGACGAATCCCGCCACGTGGCCTTCGGCGTCATGGCGTTGGAGAAGATCTACAGCGAGGAGATGAGCGCCGCCGAGCTGCGGGAGCGGGAGGACTTCGTGATCGAGGCCACCCACCTGCTGCGGGAGCGCCTGCTCATGCACCAGGTGTTCGAGCGGCTCGGCTGGGACGTGCCCCTGTGGGTCGAATGGGCCAAGGAGATGCCCTTCATGCGGGGCTTCCGGCAGATGACCTTCTCGAAGATCGTGCCCAACTTGAAGCGGCTGGGGCTTCTCACCCCACGGGTGCGCGAGGCCTACGAGAAGCTTGACCTTCTGCGCTTCGAGCACATGAAGGACTCGGTAGCGGAGCCGGAGCCGACGCCGCCGACGGAGCTGGTCCAGATCCTGATGCAATTCCTGGCCGAGGGGCCCCAGGGCCAGCCGGAGGCGCAGCAGGAGGGTCAGCGGGCGGTTCGCGCCACGGGCTGAGCGGACCCCGGAACATCGGGCTAGCCGCGGGCCGAGCCCCACTTGCGCGACCCGGCCCCAGGCCATCACACTGGCGCCTTCATCAGGCTCAGGGACGGGGAATGCCGAAGATCCGGATCGCGATCGTGGGCGTCGGGAATTGCGCCAGCTCGCTGGTGCAGGGAATCCACTACTACGCGGGGAAGCAGCGCGAAGACGCGGTCGGCCTGATGCACTGGGAGATCGGGGGCTTCCGCCCCTCGGATCTCGAGGTGGTGGCGGCCTTCGACGTCGACCGGCGCAAGGTCGGCCTCGACGTCAGCGAGGCGATCTTCGCCCCGCCGAACTGCACCCAGGCCTTCGCGCCCGAGGTGGCGAAGGTAGGCGTGCAGGTGCGGATGGGCCGGGTCCTGGACGGCGTGTCCGCCCACATGGCCGAGCAGCCGGAGGCGCGGACCTTCCAGGTGGCCGACGCTCTCGAGGCCGATCGGGCCGAGGTGGTGCGGGTGCTCCGCGAAGCGCGGGCCGAAGTGGTGGTGAACTATCTGCCCGTCGGTTCCGAGCTGGCGGCGCGCTTCTATGCGGAGTGCGCACTCGAGGCCGGTGCCGGGCTCGTGAACTGTATCCCGGTCTTCATCGCGAGCGACCCGGCCTGGGCCGAGCGCTTCGCCGAGCGCGGCCTCCCGATCGTCGGAGACGACATCAAGGCCCAGCTCGGTGCGACGATCACCCACCGCATGCTCACCGAGCTCTTCGCCCTCCGCGGCGTGAAGCTCGAGCGCACCTATCAGCTCAACACCGGCGGCAACACCGACTTCCTGAACATGCTGAACCGCAGCCGCCTTGCCTCCAAGAAGGAGTCGAAGACCGAGGCCGTTCAGTCCGTCGCCGCCGAGCGCCTCGACGACGAGAGCATCCACGTCGGCCCTAGCGACTACGTCGCCTGGCAGAACGACAACAAGATCTGCTTCCTGCGCATGGAAGGCAAGCTCTTCGGCGACGTCCCGATGAACCTGGAGTTGCGCCTCTCCGTCGAGGACTCGCCGAACAGCGCCGGCGTCGCCATCGACGCCATCCGTTGCTGCAAGCTCGCCAAGGACCGGGGGCAGGGCGGCATCCTCGAAGCCGCGAGCGCCGCGTTCATGAAGCATCCGCCGCGCCAGCTTCCCGACGAGGAGGCGCACCGGCGGCTCGAGGACTTCGTCCGCTAGGCGGCTACCGGCGAGTGCTAGGCTGGGATTCCATCGCTCGGAGGTCGTCGGCGATGCTGCGATGGATCCCGGTGCTCGCAATCCTCCTGGGCACCGCCGACCGCGTCGGGTCGTCACGCGCATGGTGGTCGACGACCACATCGCCGCCGACTCTTCCTACGTCGCCTTTCTCGCGCTCTCGAAGCCGGTGCTGACCGCGCCTCACCGCAGCTGGTCGAGCATCCAATGGGCGCGGGGGAAGAGGGCCTCGGCGCGGGTGTCCGGGGCCCGCGCCCGGACGCGCTGGTCCGGGAGGACTTCGAGCTCGGGCTCCCCGTCGCCATCGCCGGTCATCCATTCGACGAGACGCGCCGGGTCGACCTGGCTGGTCTCGGCGGCCGTCAGGACGAGGGCGCCGCGCTCCAGCTCGATCTTCAGGACGCCGAGCTCGCGGGCGCGCACCTTGAGCTCGATCACCTGGATCAAGTGCCGGGCCTCTTCGGGAAGCGGGCCGAAGCGGTCGAGCAGCTCCTCGCGCAGGCGCCGCGCCTCCTCGAGGTCCGGCGCTGCGGCGAGCCGCTTGTACAGGACGAGACGCTGGCTCACGTCGGCGACGTAGTCTTCGGGCAGCCGCGCTGCGACCGGCAGGCGGATCTCCGGATCGATCGCCACCGGCCGGCCGCTGCCCCGGAGCTCGGCGATCGATTCCTCGAGGAGCTCCATGTAGGTCTCGTAGCCCACCGCGCCCAGGTTCCCGGACTGCTCGCCGCCCAGCAGGTTGCCCGCGCCGCGGATCTCCAGGTCCATGTTCGCCAGCCGGAAGCCGCTGCCGAGCTCGGCGAGGTCCTGGATCGCCTCGAGCCTCCGCGTGGCGTCCGGCGTGAGCGCTGCCTCGCCCGGGATCAGCAGGTAGGCGTAGGCGCGCTGCCGGCTGCGGCCGACCCGGCCCCGGAGCTGGTAGAGCTGGGCCAGGCCGAGGGCGTCGGCCCGGTCGACCAGGAGGGTGTTCGCACGGGGGATGTCGAGGCCGCTCTCGATGATCGTCGTACACAGGAGCACGTCGAACTCGCCGCGCATGAAGGCGAGCATGCGGTCCTCGAGCTCGCGCTCCGGCATCTGGCCGTGGGCCGTCAGCAGCTTCACTTCCGGGACGATGCGTTCCAGGAACTCCGCCAGGGCTCCGATCGTCCGCACCCGGTTGTGCACGAAGAACACCTGCCCGCCTCGCCGCACCTCGCGAAGGATCGCCTCGCGAATCAGGGACTCCTCGAAGCGGCACACCTGGGTGCGGATGGCGAGACGGTCTGCCGGCGGCGTCTGGATCACCGAGAGGTCCCGCAGGCCGCTGAAGGCCATCTGCAGGGTGCGGGGAATCGGCGTAGCGGTGAGCGTCAGCACGTCCACCGTCTGCTTGAGCTGCTTGATGCGCTCCTTGTGGGCGACGCCGAAGCGGTGCTCCTCGTCCACCACCAGGAGCCCGAGGTCCCGGAACGACACGCTCTTCTGCAGAAGCCGGTGCGTTCCGATCACGATGTCGACGTGGCCGGTGGCGAGACCCTCGAGCACCGCCTTGGCTTCTCTGGCGCCGCGGAAGCGCGAGAGGCTCTCTACCCGGGCGCCGGTGCCCTTGAAGCGTTCTTCGAAGGTCTCGGCATGCTGCTGACACAGTACGGTGGTGGGGACGAGCACCGCGACCTGCTTGCCGGCCATCACCGCCTGGAAGGCGGCGCGACAGGCGACCTCGGTCTTTCCGTAGCCGACGTCGCCGCACACCAGGCGATCCATCGGGCGGTTGCGGGAGAGATCGGTGAGCACGTCCTCGATCGCCGCCGCCTGATCCGGCGTCTCCTCGTAGGGGAAGGCCGCCTCGAACTCCTCGAGGGCGCGATCGCGTCCGGGGAAGGCGACACCGGTGGCGAGCTCGCGAGCCGCGTGCACGTCGAGGAGCTCCTTCGCCATGTCGCGCATGGAGCGCTTGACGGCGCGCTTCGTCTTCTCCCAGGTGGTTCCGCCGAGTTTGTCGACCTTCGGCGCCGCGCTCTCGGCGCCGACGTAGCGCTGCACCAGGTTGAGCCGGTGCACGGGCACGAAGAGCCGGTCGCCGTCCTCGTACTCGATGCGCAGGAACTCGTCGGAGAAGCGCCCGAGCTCGAGCATGACCAGGCCGCGGTAGATGCCGATGCCGTGCTCTGCGTGGACCAGGAAATCGCCCGCGGCAAGCTGGCCGAGCGCCTCCACGGCGGCGCCTTCCCGGAAGCTCCCGGCGCGGCGACGCTTCTCTCGCGGCCCGAAGACCTCTTCCTCGGTGGCCAGGGCGATCCCTTCGTCGCGCAGCACGAAGCCCTCGCCGGCGGCGCCGACCCGCACCTCCACGCGCCCGGGCGCCGACCACTCCCAGAGCGGCACCGGCTCGCGCACCAGCTCTGCCGCGACCCCGTACTCGCCCAGCAGGGTGTGCAGGCGGTCGGCGCCGGAGAGCGCCGCGGCCGAGAGCACCACCCGCAGGCCTTCCCCGCACCAGCGCTCCAGCGCCTGCACCAGGGGCTCCAGCGCACCGCCCGTCGCCGCCTCGTTGCGCCGGGTGCGCAGCACCGCGGAAAGCTCTTCCTGGGATTCCGAGCGAACGGTCAGCGCGCCGTCTCCCGCCGCCACCTCCAGGCGCTCGAGCTCCACGGGCGCGCGTCGCGCCACCTCGGCCTGTACGGCGTCCGCGCCGAGGGCGAGCTCGTCCGGTGCGCACACGACCCGCTCGCCGTTCTGGGCGCCGTTCCAGTTGTCGAGGCGCTCGGCGTCGGTGCGGAGCAGGGCGTCGCGGCCGGCGGCGGGCTCGTCGATCACGACCAGGGTGTCGTCGGGAAGCGCGTCGAAGACGGTCTCGGTGGCCGGCTGCAGGAGCGGCGCCATCGCTTCCGCGCCGGGGGGCAGGCTGCCGCGCAGCAGGGTGTCGAGCAGCTCGTCGAGCTTGCGAGGCTCCACGCCCTGGCGCGCGCCGAGCTCGCGGATCGCGTCGCTGCGGCTCACGAAGAGCTCGCGGTCGCCGAGGATCTCCCGGGCCGGCGCGGCAACCACCCGCTGGAGCCGCTGCTGGGAGCGCTGGCTCGCGGGATCGAACTCGCGCAGGGATTCGACCTCGTCCCCGAGCAGCTCGATGCGCACCGGTCGGGTGCGCTGGGGCGGGAACAGGTCCACCAGGCCGCCGCGCACCGCCACCTCGCCGCGCTCCTCCACGACGGGCTGGCGCGTGTAGCCCGCAGCGACGAGGGTTGCGACCAGCTCGTCCCGATCGATCCAGGTGCCCACGTCCAGCCGCACCGAGCGCGCGCGCACGACCTCTCGCGCCGGCACCCGACCCGCCAGCGCCGACCAGGGCGCGACGATCACCGGCGCTGGCTCGTCGGCGGGCGGATCGGCGAGGCGGAAGAGCACATCCAGCCGCTGGGCCACCACGAAGGGCTGGGGCGAAAAGCGGTCGTAGGGCGGCGTGTCCGGATGCGGGAAGCTGCGCACCCGCCCGCCTTCTTCGGCCGGCGGCTCGCCGAGGGCTGCCGCCAGGTCCTGGGCGGCGCGATCGGTCTCCTTGGCGCCCGCGGTGAGCACGAGCACGGTGCGATCGCCGGCCGCCTGCACCAACCGGGCGAGGACCGCCACCCGGGCGCCGCCCCGCAGGCCCATCAGCCGGCGCGGGCCCAAGCCGCCCGCCAGCCGCACGGCCAGCTGCTCGAGATCCCCTCTCGCCACGCTCGCGTCGTCCTCCCGGTGATCGGCCGCCGAATGCACGACGCCCGCTCCCCGCGCGAGGCGGGGGCGGGTAGCCCTGCGACGTTGGCGCGGGGAGCTTAGCGGGCGAGCCCGGCGGCCAGCTCCAGTGTGGCGGCGGCGGCCCGGGCAGGATCGTGCCGGCTCTCGAGCGCAGCGCGGGCGCCGGCACCGAGGCGAGCGCAGCGCTCCGGATCGGTCCACAGGTCGCGGAGTGCCGCCGCCAGGTCGAGGCCGTCGGCGCCTGCGGGCAGGAGCCAGGCCGCGGTGCCGTGGCGCAGCGTGTCCGCGACGCCTTCGACGGCGACGATCGGCCGCGCCGCCTCCATGGCCTGGAGCAGCTTGATCGGGAAGCCGCCCCGTGCGCGGCGCGGCACCACCACCAGCCGCGCCGCGAAGACCAGTCGCCGCAGCACCTCCGGGCTCGTCGTCTCGACGACGCGCAGGTGTCGCAGCGAGGGGCCCCGTCCGTCGTGGGCGACGGCCACGACGGGGCCGGCCGTGAAGCGTTCGGCCGCGGCGTCGAGGAGCGGGAGGTTCTGGTACCCGTCCAGGTTGCCGGGATACAGCACGAAGCCCTCGCGCTCGAGGCCGAGGGAGGCGCAGGCGGAGCGGATCTCCGCCTCCGTCGGCGCTGCCGCGATCTCGCAGCCCGGTGGAACGTGCAACACCGGGCCCCGGGCGAACGGCGCGAGCCGTGCCTGCGCCTCGCCGCTGAGCGTGACGACGGCGTCGGCCCGGGCAGCGAGGCTCCGGTCGATGCGGCGCCCGAGGGCGCGCGGCCCGGCTCCCGCGCTCCGTGACAGGTAGCTCCCCAGCTCTTCCTCCCAGAGCGTGTGCGCCACGTACACCACCGGGCGCTCCAGCCAACGGCGCACGGAGAGCGCGGCCCCGGCGGCCTCGGCGTTGTGGGCGAGCAGCGCGTCGAAGGGCTCGGCGCGATGGGTCCCCAACAGCCGGGCGGCCAGGGCGGCATCGGCGACGAGCTTCCCCGCGTGAAACCCCGAGCGCAGGCCGCGCGGCGAGAGCCGGGCGGGCACCCGAACGATCGGCAGGTCCGGAGGGCGCCGTCCGTCCCCGGCGCCGTAGGCCACGACGCGGACGAGGGCGCCCGCCTCCTGGAGCCCTCGTGCCTGCTGCAGGACGAAGCGCTGGGAGCCCTGGGCCGACGGGAAGGGCGCCGCCAGCACGAGTGCGAGCCGGGCTGCGCTCAGGGCTCGGTCCGCGCCCGCGCCCGCGGTGCCGCGTCGGCGCGCAGCTCGCGGAACAGGGTCGCCAGCTCCACCGCCGCCCGCCACAGCACGCGCGGACGGGCGCCGGACTGCCGCCCGTGCCGGCGCGGCCGATGGGTTACCGGCACCTGATGGATGCGGAAGCCGGCGTGGCGCGCGCGCACGAGGATTTCGGTGTTCACGAAGGCGCCGATCGAGGCGATCGGAATGGCGTCGATCACCTCGCGACGGAAGAGCTTGAAGGCGCAATCGATGTCGCGCACCGGCAGCGCGAAGAGCGCGCGCACCAGCAGGCCCCATCCCCAGGCGAGCACGCGGCGCCCCCAGGGATCGCGCCGGGGCGCGCGCACGCCGGCGACGATGTCGAACTCGTCCCGGTGGTCGAGCAGGCGGTGGAGCTCGCGGAGCTCGAACTGGAGATCGGCGTCGCTGAAGAACACCCAGCGTCCGCGCGCGGCGCGCAGTCCGGAACGCAGCGCGGCGCCGTAGCCCCGATTCGACGGATGGGTGACGAGGCGGATCTCCGGATGCTCCTCCTCCATCGAGAGGACGAGGCGCCGGCTCGCGTCGCTGCTGCCGTCGTCGACCACGACGATCTCGAAGCCGCCCGGCAGCTCGTGTCCGAGTGCGAGCGCCGAGCGCAGGAGCGTCTCGACGTTCTCCTGCTCGTTCCACACCGGGAACACCAGGGAGAGCTCGGGCACCGGCCGCGCCATGTTCCCAGCCTACCCCCGCGCCTTCAATCCAGGTAGCCGAGCTTGCGGAGCCGCGCGGCGACGATGGCGTCCTCCTCGTCGCTGTAGGCGCGGGGCTCCCGATCCGCGGGCGCACCCGTGGCGTCCGCGTCGAGGCCGAGAGCACGCAGCAGCGCCCCGGCCACCTCGGGCATGGCGGCGGGAACGCCCAGCCGGGGCGGTGCGATCCAGAGGCCGTCCGGATGATGGATGCCGTTCATCCCGCGCCCTCGCCCCCCGGCGAGCTCGTGGTCCTCGAGGCGCCGCAGCGCCGGCGAGCCGTCACGCCACGGTGTCGGCACGAGGGAGAGGCCGTAGCCGCGATCCGAGCCCAGCTCGACCACGACGTCCGGGGCGCGCTCCACGAACGGGCCGCGGTACACCTCTTCGCGGGGACGCGCGCGGGCCACCACCGGCTCGCCGCTCGGGAGCTTCCAGTCGAGGAGCGCGTCGATCACGTCCCGCCGCGCGCGCTCCGCGTCGGCGGCGGCGACGGAGCCGGCCTGCTCGCGGCCGCGCAGGTTGAGCCACACTCCGGGCTGGGTGTTTGCCTCTTCGGAGAAGGCCGCCGTCCGCGCCCAGTCGAAGCCGCCGAAGCGCGCTGCGCTCTCGAGGCGGGCCGCCGCGGGGCGCGCCCGGCGGAAGATCGCCTGGGCCGCGCGCGGCGGCAGCAGACGGAGTGCGACGTCCCGCGCACCGCGGGCGAGCCGCTCGATCCCCGCGCCGCCGGGCGAGCGGGCGAGCAGGCCGCAGCTCTCCAGGTGGCGGTTCAGGTGCACGACACGCCGAGCGGCGCCGCGGGCTCCGTGATCCGACACGACGGCCACCACCGCGTCGCACCCCACGGCCTGGTGGAGCTCGGCGCAGGCCGCGTCGAGGGCCTCGTACACCGCGGCGACCGCGCCGCGTCGCTCGGCGCCAGCCCCCGGATCGTGACGCGGCGAGGCCTCGTCGTGGTCCCGCCAGTAGTGGTGGGCGACGGTGTCGCTCTCGGAGAACACTACGTTGACCAGCCGCGGCGGCTCTCCCTGCGCCCGCAGCTGGCGCAGCGCCTCCAGGGCGAAATCGGTCTTGCGGCGCACCCGGTCCAGCAGCACCTCGACGGCCCGCTCGTGCCAGGCGCCCTCGTCCGGCTCGGCTCCTTCGTCGAGGTCGGGGCGCATCCAGGGGCCGACCCGTGCGGCGACGGCGCGGTAGAGCCCGGGGTCGCTGGCCGACGTGCCGTCGCTACCGGTCGAGACCGGCGCGTCGAAGCCGCAGACGAGCAGCCCCTTCACGGGCTCCGGCGGGAAGGTGGCCGGCATGCCCAGGGCGAGCACCGCATCGTCCGCGTCGCTCACCCGGCGGTAGAGGCTCGTGCCGTGCCGGTGTGTCGCGTTCGTGAAACGCAGCTGGTAGCGGCCCGGGAGCTTCTGGGTGAAGTCGAACATCCCGTGCTCGCCCGGCGTGAGCCCGGTGAGGAAGCTGCTCCAGGACGGGAACGTCATCGGCGGCACGGTGCTGGGGAGCGGCGCGGCCGTGCCCTCGTCCATCCAGCGGGCCAGGTGCGGCAGGCGGCCCTCCGCGACGAGAGGCCGGACGACGTCGAGGGTGGCCCCGTCGAGGCCGAGCACCAGGACCGGGCGGGGGGCTTCGCTCATCCGGGGCCTACTCGGCTGGCCCGCCGTCGAGACACTCGATCACGGCGCGGGTGAGCTCGTCGGTGCCGGCGTGCCCACCCAGATCGCCGGTGTGGTTCCCCGGCTCCGCCAGCGCCTGGAAGACGGCTCGCTCGATCGCCGCGGCGGCGGCGTTCTCCCCGAGGTAGCGCAGCATCATCACCGCCGAGAGGATGACCGCGGTGGGGTTCGCGAGCCGCTTTCCCGCGATGTCCGGCGCGCTCCCGTGCACCGCCTCGAAGACGGCGCAGTCCTTGCCGATGTTCGCGCCCGGCACGACGCCGAGCCCGCCGACCAGGCCCGCGCACAGATCCGAGAGGATGTCGCCGTAGAGGTTCTCGAGCAGCAGCACGTCGAAGCGGGTCGGGTCCTTCACGAGCTGCATGGCGCAGTTGTCGATGATGATCTCGCGGTAGGCCACGTCCGGGTGGCGCTTCGCCACGCGCCGCGCGCACTCGAGGAAGAGCCCGTCGGACAGCTTCATGATGTTGGCCTTGTGGACCGCGCACACCTCGCGGCGGCCCTCCCGCTCGGCCAGCTGGAAGGCGTGCTCGGCGATGCGCAGGGACGCGGCCTCGGTCACGACCTTCAGGCTCTCGACGATGCCCGGCGCCACGCGATGCTCGAGGCCCGAGTAGAGCCCCTCGGTGTTCTCGCGGACGACCACCAGGTCGACCCCGTCGAAGCGGCTCGGCGCGCCGGGCACGTCCTTCACCGGCCGCACCGAGGCGAACAGCTCCAGGGATTGGCGCAGCGTGACGTTGGCGCTGCGGAAGCCGCCGCCCACCGGGGTGCCGATCGGGCCCTTGAGGGCCACCCGGTTGCGGCGGATCGAATCGAGGACCGCGTCCGGGACCGGCGTGCCGTACTTCTGGACGACCTCGGCGCCGGCCTCGACCGGCTCCCAGTCGATTCGGACCCCGGCGGCCTCGAGCACCTGGAGGGCCGCTCCCGTGACCTCCGGGCCGATCCCGTCCCCCTGGATCAGGGTCACCTGATGGGCCTTGGCCCCGCTGGCTGTGGTCGACACGGCCCTGGCTTCCTCCTATGATCCGCCGCTTCCGTCCAGTTCCGCCCAGGAGAGGGAACGTGGCTATCGAGCTTCTGTGCCGCAAGATCGGCATGACGAGGGTCTTCACTGAGAGCGGGGAGTGCATCCCCGTGACCGTCCTCGAGGCCGGCCCCAATACGGTCGTGCAGAAGAAGACGCCGGAGAGGGACGGCTACTCCGCCCTCCAGCTCGGCTTCGGCGAGCGCCGCCGGGTGACCCTGCAGAAGCCGCGCCAGGGTCACTTCGAGAAGGCCGGCGTGGCGCCCCGGCGCTTCCTGAAGGAGTGCCGCGTCTCCGAGGAGGAGCTGGGGAAGTTCGACGTCGGCGCCGAGATCAAGGCCGACGTCTTCGAGGCCGGCCAGAAGGTGGACGTGATCGGCACCAGCAAGGGCCGGGGCACCGCCGGCACCGTCAAGCGCCACCACTACAAGATCAAGCGCCGGACCCACGGCACCCACGAGGGCGAGCGCCGCCCCGGCGCCATCGGCGCCGGCGCCTACCCCGGCAAGGTCATCAAGGGCCAGGGCATGTACGGCCGCATGGGCGCCGAAAGGACCACCACCCGCAACGTGGAGGTCGTCCAGGTCGACAGCGACAAGAACCTCCTCCTCGTCCGCGGCGGCGTCCCCGGCCACAACAACGCCCTCGTCCGCCTCCGCCCCGCCACCGCCCCCAAGTAGAACGCTAAGCAAGGGGCCGGCTCCGTTTGTTAAGTTGCGGCCCCGCGGGGTCGCCATGGCGGAGTACGAGCGGAAGGACAGCTACCACCAGCGGGCGAAGCGCGAGGGGTACCGCTCGCGGGCGGCGTACAAGCTGCTCGAGCTGCAGGAGACCCACGGCTTCCTGCGGAAGGGGCAGCGGGCAGTGGATCTCGGGTGCTGGCCCGGGGGGTGGCTCCAGGTCGCGTCGGATCTCGTCGGGCCCGATGGGCGCGTGGTCGGGGTCGATCTCGCCGAGATCGATCCGCCCCTGAAGCTTGCGAACGTGTTCGCAATCGTCGGGGATCTGACGGAGGCCTCCGTTCTGAATGGGGTTCTCGCGAAGCTCGGCGGGCTCGCCGACGTCCTGCTGTCCGACGCGGCGCCGAAGCTCACCGGGGTGCGCGCTGCCGATCGGGCCAAGGAGGAGGCGCTGCTGGAGGGGGTCGAAGCCGCGCTCCCGGCCCTGCTCGCGGCGGACGGGAGCTTGCTGGTGAAGCTCCTGGACTGCCCGGAGGCCCAGGCCTTCCAAACGCGAATGCGTTCGCAATTCCGTAAGGTCCGCGTCGTCAAGCCGAAGGCCAGCCGCAAGGGCACCACCGAGAAGTACCTGCTCGCCGCCGGCCGACAGGCCTAGCCGAGCGCTTCCGCCTCCAGGTCCACGCCGTCCCGCACGCCCGTGATGCGCGCCCGCACCATGGCCCCGGGCTCGAGCCGAGCTCGGCCGCGCAGGAAGGTCACGCCGTCGATCTCCGGCGCCTGGCTCGCCAGCCGGGCCACCGCGAATTCCCGCGGGCCGGGCCCGTCCACCAAGGCGGTCTGCTCGTTGCCGACCAGGGTCTCCGCACGCTCGGCCATCAGCTCGGCCAGCACCCGCGTGAGCTCCCGGTAGCGCTCGCGGGCCAGCTCGCGCGGCACTTTGTTGCCCAGCTCGAAGCCCGCCGTGCCCTCCTCGTCGGAGTAGCGGAACACACCCACCCGATCGAAGGCGGTCTCGCGCACCCAGGCCAGCAGCGCCTCGAAGTCCGCGTCCGTCTCGCCGGGGAAGCCGACGATGTAGGTCGTCCGCATCGTGGCGTGGGGGATCGTCTCGCGCACCCGCTCGACGAGGCGCCGCTGCCGCTCCGCCGTCGTGCCCCGGCGCATGGCCTGCAGCAGCCGGTCGCTGGCGTGCTGGAGCGGCATGTCGACGTACGGGAGCACGCGCTTGCCCGTGGCGAGCACCTCGAGCAGCGCGTCGTCCACGGTCGTCGGGTAGATGTACAGGAGCCGCACCCAGTCGAGGCCGTCCACCTCGTCGAGCCCGCGCAGCAGCTCGGCGATGCGCGGCCGCCCGCCGCCCTCGCCGATCGGCCCGAGGTCCTTCCCCCAGGCGGTCGAGTCCTGGGCCACCAGGTTGATCTCGCGCACGCCCGCCCCCGCGAGCTGCCGTGCCTCGGCCAGCACCGAGTCGAGCTGGCGGCTCTGGAAGCGCCCGCGAATTCCGGGGATCGCGCAGAACGCGCACACCCGGTCGCAGCCCTCGGCGATCTTCACGTAGGCCGAGTGACCCTGACCCGAGAGCACCCGCGGCGCTTCGTGGTCGTAGAGATGGGTGTGCCCCGGCTCCACGTAGAGGCCCCGCCCGCGGCCGGCCAGGGCGTCGTCCAGGATCGACGCGATCTCCTGGTAGTGGGAGGTGCCGACGAAGGCGTCCACCTCGGGCAGCTCCTTCGCCAGCTCGGCGCCGTAGCGTTGAGGGAGGCAGCCGGACACCACCAACGCGCGCAGCGCACCTTCCTCGCGCAGGTCCGCCACGTCGAGGATCGCCTGGACCGACTCCTCCCGGGCGCTCTCGATGAACGAGCAGGTGTTCACCACCGCGACGTCCGCCGCCTCGAGCTCCTCCGCCAGGGCGTAGCCGGCCGTCGCCAGGCTGCCGAGCATCACCTCCGTGTCCAGGAGGTTCTTCGGGCATCCCAGCGAGTGGAAGTACACCGTGGCCTTGGGGGCGTCCCGCATGAGGGGCAGGAGCGTACCAGGGCCCGTATGATCCTCCCTCCCCCGCAACCCTGACGCTTCCGGAGGCTCCCGTGTCCGATCGTCCCTTCCAGGTTCTCGGCATCCAGCAGATCGCCGTCGGCGGGCTCGACAAGCTCGCCCTGCGCAGGCTGTGGGTGGACACCCTGGGTCTGACCCTCCACGGGGACTTCCAGAGCGAGAGCGAGAACGTCGACGAGGACATCGCCGTCTGCGGGCGCGGGCCCCTCAAGGTGGAGGTGGACCTGATGCAGCCCCTCGACCCGGACAAGCGGCCGAAGGTGCACGAGCCAGCCCTCAACCACGTGGGCCTGTGGATCGACGACCTGCACGCCGCCGTCGCGTGGCTCGAGGGGAAGGGCATGCGCTTCACGCCCGGCGGCATCCGCCGGGGCGCCTCGGGTCACGACGTGTGCTTCATCCACCCGAAGGGGAGCGAGGCAGCGCCGATCGGTGGCGAAGGCGTGCTGATCGAGCTGGTGCAGGCGCCGCCCGAGGTGGTAACGGCGTTCGAGACGATCGCCGCCGCGAGCTAGGCGTGGTGCGCCTGCGCGCCGCTGGGCTGGTGGTCTGTGTGGCGGCGCTCGCCTGCGCCGAACCCCCGGCACCGGCGCGGGTGGCCGCCGGACGGGAGAGCTCGCTCCTGGAGGCGCTGGTCTCCGGCGACGACGCGACCCAGGAAGCCGCCCTGGCCGAGATCGAAGCCGCCGGCGACGCCCGTTTCGTGGCACCGCTCATCGAGCTGGTGCGCGCGGGCCAGCTCGGCATCGGCGGGCGCAACGCCTACAACCAGCGCATCGTCACCCTCGAGCGGCTCTCGGGGGAGTCCCTGGGCGGCGACTGGTTCGGCTGGTCCGAGTGGTTCGGCGGCACCGATCTCGAGGAGCCTCCCGGCTTCACCGGATGGAAAGGGCGCCTGCTCGCGCCCCTCGAGCCTCGTTATGCGGAGATCCTGACGGACGAGACCAGGGCGGCGATCCGGGTCGCGGAGATCGACTGGGGCGGCGTCCCCCTCGACGGCATTCCGCCTCTCGAGGATCCCGCCCACGTCCCGGCCGGCGAGGCGGATCACATGACCGACGGCGAGCCCGTCTTCGGTGTCAGCGCGGGCGGCGCCCACCGCGCCTATCCCCTGCGCATCCTCGACTGGCACGAACTTGCGAACGACACCCTGGGCGGCGTCCCGCTCTCGCTCGCGTACTGCACCCTGTGCGGCTCGGGCATCGCCTACGACGGGCGGGTCCCGGGCCTGGGCGAGCCGCTGCGCTTCGGGACGAGCGGGCTCCTGCACCGCAGCAACAAGCTGATGTACGACCGGGCCACCACGACCCTCTGGAACCAGCTCACCGGTCGCCCGGTGCTGGGCGAGCTGGTGGGGCGCGAAGGCCTCGAGCTGGCGCTTCTCCCCGCCGTCGTCATCACCTGGGGAGAGTGGAAGCTGCGCCACCCGGACACGACGGTGCTCACCCTCGACACGGGGCACCGTCGTCCCTACCGGCTGGGCGAGCCCTACGGCGGCTACTTCGCCTCCCGGGACAAGCTCTTCCCGGTGCACGAGGCCCGCGAGGAGCTCGCCAGCAAGGAGCGCATCTTCGGCCTTGTCGTGGAAGGCCGCGCCAAGGCCTGGCCGGTGACGAAGCTCGTCGAGACCCAGGTGACGAACGCCGTGCTCGGTGAGCGCCGGCTCCTGCTCGTCGCGAACAGCGGCCGCATCGAGGTCGAGGGCTACAACCAGCGCGCGGGCCCGGTGCGCTACGACGCCGGTGCCGCCGTCCGCGCCTACGACGCTCCGTCCGACGGCTTCCGCCTGGGCCCCGACGAAGAGAGCCTCGTCGACGCCGAAGGCCGGCGCTGGACCCTCACCGAGGACGCCCTCGTCGGCCCGGGCAGCCAGCGCGCCTCCCGCCGCCCCGGCACGCTCGCCTACTGGTTCGCCTGGCAAGCCTTCCATCCCACCACCGAGCTCGCCGATTGAGAAGCGGGGCCGTTTCTCGACTATGCTGTCGGCCATGAGCGATCTTCGTCCTTTCCGGATCGACGTGCCCGACTCGGTGCTCGCGGATCTGCGCGAGCGTCTCGCGCGGACGCGCTGGACCGATCAGATCCCGGACACCGGGTGGAAGCTCGGTACCGACACCGCCTACCTGCGGGAGCTGTGCGACTACTGGCGCGAAGGCTACGACTGGCGCGCCCAGGAGGCGCAGCTCAATGCCGTGCCCCAGTTCACCACCGAGATCGACGGCCAGCGGATCCACTTCGTGCACGCGCGCTCGAAGCACGAGGACGCGCTGCCCCTCGTGATCACCCACGGCTGGCCGGGCTCGGTGCTCGAGTTCCAGAAGATCACGCCCCTGCTCACCGACCCGGAGGCCCACGGCGGGCGCAAGGAGGACGCGTTCCACGTCGTGTGCCCGTCGATGCCCGGCTACGGCTTCTCCGGGCCGACCGCGGACCGCGGCTGGGACCCGAAGCGCATCGCCGCCGCCGAGGTGGAGCTGATGCGGCGCCTCGGCTACGAGCGCTACGGCGCCCAGGGCGGTGACTGGGGCTCGATGGTCACGAGCCAGATCGGCGCCCTCGACCCGGAGCACTGCGCGGGCATTCACCTCAACATGGTGATCGCGCTCCCCCAGGAGGGTGAGCTCGACGAGCAGGAGCAGGGCTGGGCCACGGACACCCAGACCTTCAACACCCGGGAGACCGGCTACCAGCAGATCCAGGGCACGAAGCCCCAGACCCTGGGCCTCAGCCTGAACGACTCGCCTGCGGGCCTGTGCGGCTGGATCGTCGAGAAGTTCCGCACCTGGAGCGATTGCGGCGGCGACGTGGAGAGCGTCTTCAGCCGGGACGAGCTGCTGACTAACGTGATGATCTACTGGGTGACCGAGACCATCAACTCGTCGATCCGCCTCTACTACGAGGTGATGCAGGGCGGCACGGCGCTTCCTACCGAGAAGGTCCCGGTGCCGATGGGCTGCGCGATCTTCCCCCGCGAGATCTACAAGGCCCCGCGCAAGTGGGCCGAGGCGCTCTACGACGTCCGACACTACGAGGTGTACGAGAAGGGCGGCCACTTCGCGGCCATGGAGCAGCCCCAAGCCCTCGCGAAGGACCTGCGCACCTTCTTCGCCATGGTGCGCTAGTGAGACAAGGGGACGTTCCTGTCTGTCTCACTCCTCGACATGGGCCTTGGGCGACCTGTTGGGAGTGAGACAGACAGGAACGTCCCTTTGTCTCACGGCCTCACAGCATGCCGGCTGCTTTGACCTCTAGGTAGCCGTTGACCAGGGTGATCGGCAGCTGGGCCGGCGTGGCGTCGAGGAGCAGCGCGCCGCCGGTACGCAGGGCGTGGTGGGCGGCGCGCCGTTCGTGCAGGTAGTGGTGGATGGCGGCGACGCGGGTCGCGTCCTCCGGGCCCTGCACCGGATCCTCGAGCCGCGCGTCGAGCACACGCTCCCGCAGGCTGGCGAGCATCACCAGGTGGTGCCGTGCCATGAGCTTCACCGCCGCGGCCAGCTCGCTCCCGTCCTCGTCCCGCAGGTTCGAGACCCACACGATGAGGCTGCGCTTGCGCACGCGGCCCATGAGCTCCGCTGCCGCGCTCAGGTGGTCCGTGGCCAGGGGCTGGGCGTGGAGGTCGTAGAGCCCCTCGAGGAGGGCGCCGAGCTGGCCCGGGCCCTTGCGCGGCGCGAGCCAGCGCCGCACGCCGCCCAGGGTCGAGAGGCCGACGGCGTCGCCCTGGCGCAGCGCCACGTGGGCCACGAGGAGCGCCGCGTCCAACGCCGCATCCAGGTGGGCGAGCTCGCCGTCCTGGGCGCGCATGCGCCGGCCGCAATCGAGGACCAGCACGATCTGCTGGTCGCGCTCGTCCTGGTACTCGCGGGAGATCGCCCGCTGGAAGCGGCTCGTCGCCTTCCAATCGACCTGACGCAGCGGGTCCCCGGGGCGGTACTCGCGCAGCTGCTGGAACTCCAGGCCGGCGCCGCGCCGTGGCCGCCGCCGAACCCCGAGCTGGCTCGTGCGATGCTCGGTGGCGAGCAGCTCGTAGCGGCGCACCGCGTCGAAGTTCGGATAGATCCGCACGGAAGTCTCCGGCTCCGGGCGATGGAGGCGCTCGAAGAGCCCGAGGGGCGAGCGCACCCGCATCTCCACCGGGCCGAAGCGGGCGGCGCCGCGCAGGATCGGCCGTACGCGGTAGCGAACCACCGCCTCCTGACCGGGCGGGATACGGACCGTGCGGGGCAGGTCGTCGCTGGCGAGCCGGGTCGGAAGATGGTCGAAGAGCACCAGCTGCAGAGCCCGGCGGTGCGGGTTCGCGAGGCGGAGGGTCACCGTCGCGCGCCCCCGCAACGAGAGCGCCGGCGGCACCTCTCGCGTGACCTCCGGCGCCGGCGTCCTCCACCCGAGCGCCGCGTCGACCGCGAAGGCCAGCAGCGCAAGACCACCCGCGGCCCGCCACATCGGCAACGCCTCCGGCACGAAGGCCGCGAAGCCGCCGAGGGCCGTCCACAGGCCGAGGACGAGGAGTGTGCGAACGCTCGGCGTCATTCCCGCGGTGCTTCGACCTCGGCCAGGACGTCGGCGATCACATCGTCGGTCGTGCGGCCCTCCAGGTCGGCGCTGGCCTCGAGCTGCACTCGATGGCGCAGGGCCGCCCCGGCCACCTCCTTGACGTCGTCGGGGGTCACGAAGGTCCGGTCGGCGAGGAGCGAGCGTGCCCGGGCGGCGCATACCATCGCGATGGCGCCCCGCGGCCCGGCGCCGATCGCCAGGCTCGCCCGGTCCCGCGTGGCGCGGGTGATCCGCACGGCGTACTCGACGACCCGCTCGTCCACGTACACCTGGGCGGCGGCCTGCTGGATGCCGACGATGTCCTCCGGCGTCGCGACCGGCTGCACGTCCTCCAGGGCGAAGGCGTTGCCGACGCGTCCACCGGTGACGTGCCGGGTGATTGCCACCTCCTCGCCCTCGCTCGGGTAGTCGACCTGGATCTTCAGCAGGAAGCGGTCGAGCTGGGCCTCGGGCAGCGGATAGGTCCCCTCCATCTCGAGCGGGTTCTGGGTCGCGAGCACGACGAACGGGTGGGGCAGGGCGAGGGAGTCGCCCTCGATCGTCACCTGGCGCTCCTGCATGGCCTCGAGCAGCGCCGCCTGGGTCTTGGCCGGCGAGCGGTTGATCTCGTCGGCCAGGAACAGGTGGGTGAAGATCGGGCCGCGCCGCAGCTTCATCTCGCCGGAACGCGCGTCGTACAGCACGTGTCCCACCACGTCCGCCGGCATCAGGTCCGGCGTGAACTGCACGCGGGTGGTCTCGCCCCGGAAGGCCTGGGCGAGGGCGCGCGCAAGGAGCGTCTTGCCGATGCCGGGCACGCCCTCCAGGAGCGCGTGCCCGCCGGCGGCCAGGGTGACCAGGACCTGGTCGACGACCTGGCCCTGTCCGACGATCGCATGGCCGATCTGCGTGCGGAGCTCGCGCAGCAGCGCGCCCGCGGAGGCGATGGCTTCGTGGTCGGGTGTCTCGTTCATAGGGCGTGTCGGATCCTCTCGAGGGTGGCGATCGTTCGGGTGAAGTCTCCGCGGCCGGAAGCCGGTGCTTCGCCGCGCAGGGCCAGGGCGACGTCGACGGGCTCGAGCCGCGCCGCGGCGGCAAGGCGCGCGTCGAGCTCCACGGGAGCCAGCCGCAGCCAGGCGGGCCGCCGCTCGCGCAACACGTCGTGCAGGGATTCCCGCGCCGCCTCCACGAGCACGTCCCGGCGGCCGCGGGCCAGGAGCCGCCCGGCCGCCTCCACGTGCTCGAGCAGGCTGCGCCGCACCGGGGGCCGCTCCGGGATCAGCGGCCCGAAGCGCCGGCTCGCGCGCCACACCCACGCGAGCAGCCAGCATGCCCCTGCCAGGAGCGGCGCCCACGCGTGACGGCGCACGAGCTCCCAGAGGCCGGGCCACCGCTCGACCGGAAGCAGCCACACCGGTCCGGGCGCTTCGCCGCGCCGCAGGATGCGCAGCACCACCTCCGCGTGGTCGGCCTCGGCCAGCGCGTCGTTGCGCACGAGGTAGTCGTCCGTCGAGACGGTGATCCTCCCACGACCATGATCGAGGCGGACGAGGTGCACGCCGCCGGGGCCGGAGACCGAGGCTGCCGGCTCGAGCTCCTCCGTGTCCAGGTAGAAGTTCTGATCGAAGTGGACGCGGTAGCGGCGGCTCTCTCCCTCGAAACGCACGTCGATGGCATCCCAGGTGACAGCGGGCCAGGTGCGCTCCAGGGCGAGGGGCACCTGGATGGTCTCCTCTTCCTCGTCGGCCGCCGTCGGATCCTCCTCCACCGCGTCCTGGGCGAGCCGGGCCAGGGCCTCGGGCACGGGCTCGTCGTGCATGAGCTGCCGGATGCCGAGCTCGTCGAGGAGGAAGTCCGGGCGGCGGTGCTCGTCGTCCCAGATCGTCCACGTCACGACCCACAGATGGCCACCCGCCTCGACCCAGCGCAGCAGCCGGCGCGAACGCTCCTCACCCAGGGTGAGTCGGTTGGCCGGATAGAAGATCGTGCCCGTCCCTACCACCGGGAGCGGACCCTCGAGCTCGCTCGGGCCCGCAAGCACCCGCACGTCGTGTCCCAGGCGTTCGAGCAGCCGCTCCAGGGCGAGGTACGGGTTGCGGACGGCCTCGGGGCTCGCGCCCCGATACTCCCACTCCGAGCGCCGCTCGAAGCAGGTGAAGAAGAGCCCGATCACGGCAGCGGTCATCGCCGCGGCGATGACCAGGGTCCAGCGCCTCTGGTTCACGACGCGGGCTCCAGCAGCCGCGGCGCCCACCGCCGGCAGAGATCGGCGAACGTGTCGCCGCCGAGGGGAGCGCGCGCATAGCGCGAGAGCACCCAGGCGTCGTTCAGCGCCGCGAAGTCGTCGACCAGGGGCCCGTCGGAGGTCCCCCGGACGATCCGCAGGCAATCGCCCTCGGTGGCGCTGCCCGGGATGGTGAGGCCGCGGCGTTCGATCAGCAGGATGAGGGCGGCGCGGTAGAGCAGGCTGAGCGCGCGGGTGGCGTCGCCGGCGGCGAAGGCTTCGCGGGCCGCGGCGATCACGTCTTCGGGCAAGGTTTCCGGATCGAGCTCGAGGCCGAACAGCGCCGTCGGGAGAGGGGCGTCCCGCTCACGGCCCTCCCAGCGCGGCTCGCGGGCGAGGCGCAGGCCGAGCAGGCTGAGTCCCATCGCCAGGGCGACCCACAGGGCGATCTCCGCCAGCCCGGCGATGAAATCGCCGAAGCCGCTGAAGCCCCACTCGGAGGTCTCCCAGTCGTCGCCGAAGTCGAACTCCCGGGGGAGCCAGCGCGTCTTCTCCTCCCAGCGGCCGAACTCCTCGGCGCCGACGACTTCGACGGCGCACGCCCCGGCGGTCGACGGATCGTCGGGAACGCAGGCCGTCTCCGCGCGGGCGCCTGGGGCGCTGGCGAAAATCGCGAGGAGGAGCGCGGCGGCCGCGCCGCGCGCGGCGGGAGCGAGCGGTTGGATCCGCCGGCGCAGTGCGATCTCCACGTCCCAGCCCTCGAGCCACATGCGCCGGTTCACGTAGAGGCCGAAGCCCGCGGCCACGAGCAGGGGCTCCACCACGCTCGTGCCGGCCAGGTAGGCGAACGCGACCACGAGCCCGGCGCCGGTCGAGTCGCCCTCGAACCAGTTCCCGAACAGGCGCACGAGCGGATCGATCCACGCCTCCGGCGCCACCAGGAAGAAGAAGGCGCTCATGCCCACCATCAGCGCCCCGTTCACGTGGGCGCCGATCGTGTGCAGAGACGCGCTGGGGCCGAGCTCGGCCCGCGTCAGGACGCGGATGCGTGCTCGCCGCTCGGGCCCGCTCAGCCCTTCGAGCTGGAGCACGGGGGCCGCATAGCAACGGCTCGGGCTGAACCGCATCAAGGTGAGGGAGGCCAGGACGCCTCCGCGCAGGATCCGGGGCAGGGCCCGTGCCGTGGCGCGGACGCTCGGCGGCTCGGCGAAGAGCGCCTGGCCGAGCACGTGGAGCACCACGCGGCCGAAGAGCGGCCGCAGCCACCAGAGCACGAGGAGCGTCCACCACGGGCTTCCGCGCAGGCCGACGATGAGCGCGCTCGCCACTGGCACCACCAAGAGCAGCCACGCTCCCCAGATCGGCCGCCACCAGGCGCGGGCCATCGCGGTGCCCAGGTCGAGGGCCTCCCAGCCCGAGCGCGGACGGGCGTGGATGCGCAGCTCGTCAGCGCGCACGGTCGCGCCCCGCCAGCGCCAGGCTCCCCAGCACGAAGAGCCACAGCCCGGCGCCGACGCCGTACATGAGCGGCGTCGGCCAGAGGTCGTGCTTCGACGACCAGAAGGCCTCGATGATGGCCGCCACGAAGAGCATCGCCGTGCCGCCGTAGAGCAGTGGCAGGACGCCCCGGGCGGCGCTGCGCAGGGCGTGGCCGCGAAGCCTCCGGCCCGGGGCGGTGAGCGCGAGGCCCAGGCGCAGGCCGCACATGCCGCACACGATGATCGCCGTCAGCTCGAAAGAGCCGTGGCCGATCACGAAGGGCCAGAAGGTCTCGCCGTAGCCGATGTTCACGATGTGCCCGGCCACGCCGCCGAGCACCAGCCCGTTGAACACGACGAGGAAGATGCTCCCCAGGCCGAACAGGATGCCCCCTGCGAAGCAGCGGAAGCCGATGGAGACGTTGTTGGAGATGTAGTGGCCGAAGGCGGCGAGATCTCCGGAGGTGCCGCGGGGCGCGCCCATGTGGGGCGCTTCCGGGTCGTACATCTGCTCCATCTGCTGGGCCGCCTCCCCGCCGATCACCGAGTAGACGACGTCGGGCTGGGCCCGCACGACCGCATAGGTGACGGCGCCGGTCCCGTAGAAGAGCAGCGAGGTCACGAGCAGGAGCCGCCACTCGCGACGCAGGGCCACGGGAAAGGCGAGCAGGGCGTTGATCCAACGCCTCCCGCCCTGGGGCCGCACGCCGTAGAGGTGGCGGTGACCGCTCATGGCCGCCGCCTCCAGGCGCGAGACCAGGAGCGCGCCGAAGCCGCGCTCCCGGGCGAGGGCCAGATCCTGGCAGATCGCCCGGTAGCTGCGCGGGAAGTCCGCCTCCGGAGCTGCGCCGTCCTCGAGGGCGCGGAGAGCGGCTTCGAAGGCGCGCCAACGCTCCTCCCGCTCGCGCCGGAAGGATTCCTGCCTCACGAAGCGTCTCCGTCCCGCCCCAGCAGGTGGGCGGCGACGCCTTCCAACGCCTCGCGGGTGCCGCCGAGCGGGCCGGCGAGAGCGGCGAGTTCCTCCGCCCGCGCCTCGGTCAGGGTGGGCGCGCGCTCGGCGAACGCGAGCACCGCCCGCTGAGCCGCCGCGTCCAGGGGGATCGGCGGGGGGCGCGGCACGGCCTCCAGGTGGAGCCTGCCGTGCTCCCGCGTCTCCGGATCGTGGATCACCAGGGTTCCCGCAGCCAGGTCGCCCAGCCGGCGAGAGGATCCGTCGACCAACATGCTGACGATGCCGAAGAAGTAGGCACCCGGCAGGAAGTCCACGGCGAGGAGCAGGTTTCGCAGGAGGGAGGCGGGCAGACGGATCGGCGTGCCGTCCGCGTGCACGACGCGCAGGCCGAGCGCCGCCTTGCCGGGCGTGCGGCCGTTCCAGAGCACCTCGAAGGCCACCGGGTAGAACCAATTGGTCGCGAAGATCACCAGCAGGGTCGGCCCGATGCCCGCCTCTCCGAGCCAGAAGGCGAAGGCGATGCCCGCCACGGCGTAGATGAGGCTGGCGATGGAGATATCGACCATCAGGGCCAGCCCGCGTGACACCACGCCCGCGGTCGAGAGGGAGAGCTCGATTCCTTCCGGCGTCTCGACCCGGAAGCAAGTGTCGAGAGGAGCCCGCTCTCCTTCGGCGATCGGTTCGCTCAGTGGGCTCTCTCTGGCCGGCCCGCCATCTGGCGATAGGCGGAGACGAAGATCAGGTAGCCGATCATCGTCGTCGGGAGCATCAGCGCGATCGCGACCACGGCGCCGAAGAAGAGCGCCGCGGCCGATTCGCTGGCGAAGGCCGGGATGAAGACGAGGGCGGCGGGGAGGATCGCCGCGAGGTAGATGGCGCCCATCACGAGCACGAGCCCGATCATCTTCCACTTCACCGGGCCGGTCATCGTCCAGGAGCTGCCCAGGGCCTCCACCGGCTGCGCATCCTGCTCGACCCAGAGGAAGAACGCGAAGTAGAAGCGGATCATGATGAAGGTCCAGGCCAGGTTCACCAGGTAACCCACGCCGATGAGCACGGCGTTCTCGGTGAACGTGCCGATGAGGACGGGGATCTGTCCGACGTAGCCGAGGAGCGTCATCAGGAACATCAGGGCGAGGCCCTGGGCGAGCACCCGGCCCCAGCTCTGGAAGCCCGACCAGACGTCGTCGGTCGCCGCCTCGCCGTCGTGCACTCGGAGCAGGAAGCGGACGCCGCCGTACAGGAGCACGGGCCAGACCACGAAGATGCCGATGATCGTGATGCCCGAGAGCAGCAGGGCGAACCCGGCCATCACCATCACGCCCAGCCAGAGGGGGAAGCTCGCCCAGGTGGCCGCCCAGGCGTCCGAGAGGCATTGGCCGATCGAGAAGTCGCCACTCCCCTCCTGGGCCCAGACCGGTGCTTCGACCTCCGAGGTCGGCGGCGCGTACGGGTTCTCGGACATGGCGGTCCCCCCTTCTGGGCAACGTAGCGGCCGGCGCTAGGCGGAAGTTTATTGACAAATATCATCCAGAACCGGCCGGGGCCTTTCGGAGGTTGGCGTCCCGCGGGTCCGGATGCTTGAATCAGGCCCGCTCGAGAAGAGAGGAGCCCCATGGCGCTGGAGATCCTGCGGGACCCGAGGCTGGAACAGGTGGAGTGGAAGGATCTCTGCGATCTCGGACCGGTCGAGGTGGCCTACGAGGTGGCGATCTACGTGCCGTGGCTGCTGGCTTCGTGGGTGTTCGCCCACTGGGCGTTCTCCTGGCACCTGGCCTGGCTCCTCGCCGCCCTGGCGAGCTCGTTCATGTTCTTCCTGTGCGGTCTCCGCCAGGTGCACAACGCCTTCCACTACGCGGTGGGTGTCTCGCCCAAGGTCCATGAGTGGCTGATGTTCGTGCTGTCGCCGCTGATGATGAGCGCGATGCACGCCGTGCAGTGGAACCACCTGCGCCACCACCGCCATTGCATGGACGACGAAGACGTCGAGGCGATGAGCGCGCGCATGCCCGGGTGGAAGGCGCTCGTCACCGGGCCCCAGTTCCCCGTGCGGCTGCACCACGCCGCCCTCACCATCGGCAAGCCGCGCATCAAGCGCTGGATCTGGCTCGAGCTTGCCGCGATCGCCGGCATGGTCGTCCTGGCTTTCGGCCTGCTGGACGCTGCCTGGCTCCGCTACCACGTGGTGGCGATGGTCGTGGGCCAGTGCTTCTCGGCGTTCTTCGCGGTGTGGACCGTGCACCACGATTGCGACCGTACCCACTTCATCGCGCGCACCCTGCGCAACGAAGTCAAGTCCTTCGTCAGCTACAACATGTTCTACCACGTGGAGCACCACCTCTTCCCCGCCGTGCCCACCTGCCACCTGCCCGAGCTGTCGAAGCGGCTGGACGTCGTGGCGCCGGAGCTGCGCTCGAAGAACGTTTGGTGAGCGCCGGGTGAGGCGGGTCGCGCTCGCCGCCATCGCATTGGCCGTGATCCTGGCCCTGCTGGGTCACGCCATCGACGGGATGCGGCCGCTGCGTCAGCTTCCGCTGTGGAGCGGGCTACACCTAGCTTCTCTGGGTGGCGCGCTCCTCGGGGCCGCTGCCCTGCGGCGGTTCGCGCCCGAGCCACCGAGCTGGCCGCTGCTCGGGCTCGGGGTCGCGCTCGCCTGGAGGCTCGCCTACTTCCCCGTGATGGTGTTCTCCGGCCATGTCGCGAGCATCGGCGAATGGCTGCTGCTCTCGCTCGGGCTGCCGGTCGTCGTCTATCCCACCTTCCTGCTCTCGGTGGCGGCGATCCACGCGGCTGCGGGTGCGGGCGCCGGGCTCGTGATGCGGCCGCCCCACCGCCTCGCGCGGCCGGCGCTGCTCGGCGCCTTCGCGGTGGCCGCGGCGGTCTCCTTCAACCGGCTCTCGGATCTCACCCTGCTTCCGGACCCGGTACGTCGCATCGACGGCCCGGTGCCGATGATGCGGGCCGAGAGGGGCAATCCCTACCTCCCGGCGCTCGTCGGCCCGGGGTACCTGCCGAACCAACGCGTCGTGCTCCTCGCGGCCGGTCTCACCTACGAGACGATTCCCCCCTCGCCCTGGGCCACCACGGTGAAGGCGGTGCTCGAGGGGCTCTTCGATACCAGGCCCTTCGGCTCCACGGCGGACCGGGTGCTCGAGCACTACCTCGCCTATCATGCCTCGCACGCCCAGATCGGCTGTCGCGATCTTGGCGACTGCCCGCCCGACGCGCCGTGAGCAAGACGATCGTGGTGGTGGGCGCCACCGGCGAGATGGGCGCCCGGGTCGTGAGGCTCGTCCGTCGTCTCGCGCCGACGGCGCTTCTGATCGGCACGAATCGCAGCGGCCGCGGGCACGCTGAGCTGCCGATTCGTCCCCTCGACGTCGGCGACCGGGACGGGATGGCAGAGCTGCTCGAGACCGCGGACCTCGTCGTCAACGCGGTCGGGCCCTACACCTACGACCCGGCGCCGATCGTGAACGCGGCCATCTCTTCGCGGTGCCACTACGCGGATCTCGCGGAGCGTCTGTCCTTCATCGAACGGGTGCGGACGGTGGGGGACGCCCGGGCGGCGAAGGCCGGCGTGCTGCTCGTGCCCGGGTGCTCGACGCTGCCGGGCCTGGTCGAAGCACTGGCCCAGCGATGGCACGCGGACGCGGCGGTGGCGGGGCTGCGGGTGTTCCTCTCGATGGGCTCCCGGAACCCGGTGAGCCGGGCGCTGCTCGCGAGCCTCCTGCTGCCGATCGGGCGCGAGGGCGGGCCGGGCCGCTGGTACGGGAAGCTCGTGTCCCACGTGGCGCGGGACGGCCGGGAGCTCGTCTTCGGCAGCTACCCGGCGCCCTTCTCCCGCTCCCAGCTGCGCATCGGCCAACGGGGCGTGCCGATCCGCTTCCACATGGGCTTCGATCGCGCCTGGCTGAATCGCGCGCTCGTCCTGGGCGCCCCCGTGCTCGGGCGGCTCGGCCCCCGCTGGGTGGAGCGGCTCGCCGGTGTGGCCCTGCCCCTCGCCCGCCTGGCGCGCCGCTTCGGCACCGACCGCGGCGTGCTCAGCATCGTCGCCGAAGACGCCGCGGGCGCCGAGCTCGCTCGCACCGAGGTGCTCGCCGAGCAGGCCGGCCTCGACATTCCGGCCCTCCCCGCCGCCTGGCTCGCCCAGGCCCTCGTCCGCGAAGGCTGGGCCGCCGCCCCCGGCGCCCGCACCCTCTCCCGCGTCCTCAGCGCCAACGAAGCCGCCACCCACCTCACCGACGCCGGCTACACCGTGTTAAGTTAGGGGCCGGTTCCGATTGTCAAGTTGTCACAACTTGACAATCGGAACCGGCCCCTAACTTAACGTCAGCCGAGTTCGATGGTGCCGGTTTCGTCGTCTTCCATGGCTTCGAGGACGGTGGTGTCGTCGTAGATGCGGATGCCTTCGGCGGCGAACTTCTCGCGGGTGCGGTCGGTGATGGCGCCGACGCGGGCGAGGGCGGGCATCATCAGGTCCTTGAAGGCGTGGACCGTGCCGGGGGGCTGGTCGAACTCGATGCCCTGCTCGCGGGCCTCCTTCATGCCGGCTAGGAAGTCGGCCGGGTCGATCTCGCTGTTCTCGAGCACGAGCCGGAAGGTCGGGTCCGGCGCCGGCGGCCGGCCCTTCCGGCGGCCGGTCGACGCGACCATCATCATCAGGGCGTCGTAGGCGAACTCGGCCACGTCCTCGCGATCGTCCGGGTGCATCTTCTTGAGGGTCTCGCCCACGTAGACGTTCCCGAACGCGACGTGCCGGCTCTCGTCCCGCAGCACGCCCTCGATCAGGCTGCGGAGCAGCTCGCAGGACGTCGCGCGCCGCATGTTGTGGAAGGCGCCGAGCGCCAGCCCCTCCACGATCATGTTCATCCCGATGGCGATCTTCACCCAGTGCTCGCTCTTGAGCGTCGCGTCGATCAGCTCGCGAAGGAAGGGAGACATGGGGTAGACGAGCGCGAGCTTGCGCACGTAGCGCTCGAACACCTCGACGTGCCGCGCCTCGTCCATCGTCTGGGTCGCGGCGTAGAGCTTGCCCTCGTAGTCAGGCACCGCGTGGGTGAGCGTGGCGGCCGTCATCAGCGCACCCTGCTCGCCGTGGAGGAACTGGGAGAGGCGCTGGGCGCCCACATGGGCCCGGAACGTCTCCTGCTGGCTCTTCGAGAGCCGCTTCACGAAGGGAATCTCGGCGAGCCCGAAGCGATCGTCGTCGATGATCGGCCTGGACGGGTCGACGGGGAGCGACCAATCGAGGTCCACCTCGCCGTCCCACTGCAGCCTCTTCGACTTCGAGTAGAGGTTGCGCAGGGTGTCGATGTCCATCTCGTAGTCGAACTGCCAGGCGATCTCCATCGCTGTCTGGTACGTCTCGACGTGCTTCGGTCCGCTCATCGTCTCGCTCTCCCGCTTCGGGCGGCGGAAGCGCCCGCGCATCTTCGCCGACGGCGTCCTGGACGGCGTCGAGCCCCCGGTCGATGGCTTCCTTCACCTGGGCGGTCACCCCGCCGCGGCGGTACTCGTCGACCAGCACGCGCTCGATGCGATCGAACACGTCGTCGGCTCGCAGCGTCTCCTCCCCCGGCTCGTCGGGGGCAGGCTCGGTGGCGAGCCCTCGCCGCCCGCGGGCCCGGCGGCCGAAGAGGTCGACGAAGTCGTCGAACTCGTCGCCGATCTTGAGGATCTCGTGGAAGTAGCGCTCCGGCCGCGACGGTGAGAGCAGGAGGCCCGCCGCACCGGCAAGAAGGGCGGCGGGGATCAGCGCGATGTCCCGCAGCGCCTCCAGGCTCGCCTTGGCGACGAAGACCAGGAGGTCACGGATCAGCTTCCAGCGCATTGCGCGCGGGTCGCCCTGGGGCTCTTCCGGAAGGGGGGCGGACATGCCACCGGAGAGTCTACCATCGGGCCTTCCCCCTTCGCCGAAGGAGCCCCCCATGCCCAAGAAGGCCCTGCGTCGCATCGAGAAGACCCTCGCCCAGCTCGCCGAGCAGCAGGACGCGATCTGCGCCGAGGTCGGGACCCTGCGCGCCCGCGTCGACGCACTCGCCGCCGGCGATGCGCCCGCTTCCGACGCGCCCCGCGCCGCAGGGCGCGACGAGGTGCTCGCCTTCCTCGACCAGTTCCGCGCCGGCGAAGCCCTGGGCGAGGCCTCCACGGGCGCGTGGCTCGCCGTCTCCGACGTCGACTGCGTGCGTGGCGGCCTGCGGGTCGTCCAGCAGCGCGAGGGCATGCACGCGCGCCTGCTGGAGGAGCGCATCAAGCAGCTGGGTGGCACCTGCAGCTTCGAGATCCCGGACGCGATCCACAGCGCCGCCATGGCCGACGCCGGCGACGCGGCGAAGGGCGACGCTGCCAAGGTGCTGGGCTTCGTCCAACGCTTCGGCGACGCGGACGCCGCCCTGGCCCCCCTTCACGAGCTGGCCGATCGCCTCGACGACGATCCCGAGACCCAGAGCCTGCTGCGCAACATCGCCCTGGACGAGCGCGCGACCCTCGACTTCTTCAACGAAGCCTGCGCCCTGCTGAACGCCTGAGCCTAGAGCAGCTCGGCCGGGGCCGTGGGCTTCCACTGGGCCCACACGAGCCGCCACTCGCCGGCGTCTTCCTCCTCGAGGTCGACGTCGATCTGGTAGACGTTGCCGTGGAGGGTGGTCGCGCCGCCTCCGCCGCGGGTGCCTCCGATGCCGGCGATCACCGTGACCTCCGCCTTCCCCGGGGAGACGATCAGCACGTCGCGCACCCGGAGCACCACGTGGCGGCTCGAGTTGCGCATGACGTGGAAGGCCACGTAGCGCCCGAGCGCCTGGCGATCGTGGCCGTGGGCGTCCTCGTAGCGCTCGGACACGAAGGCCTTGAAGGCCGCGACGTCGCCTTCTTCCGCCGCGGCCTCGAGGGCGCCCAACGCCTGGCGGACGCGGGCCTCCGGCGTCTGCTCCGGGCCGCCGCACGCGACCAGGAGCCCCAGGCCCAGGAGCAGGCCGAGCCGCGCGACGGACGCCGAGGCACGCATTCCCTGCTCATCGGCACGCCCCTCGTCGGATGGAGCCGGCCGGCGCTCGCATTCGACGTTGCATGAGGTTCATTGGCCCCGGTGTGGGCCCTTGAGGGGGCGTCAGGCCGCTCCGGAGACACGATCGAGGCGAACGACGGGATTTCACCTCTCAGGTCAACCCTGGGTTCATCGATAAGGCGAACAACCCATGGGTTCCGTACTCCGACTCACATTGCTGGTGGGCCCGTTGCTCCTGCTGGCCGGCCACCCCGCTGCCGCGCAGGTGTGCGCCGGCGGCCCCTCCGATCCCAACGTCACCGGGGCGAGTGGCTCGTTCACCGCCAGCGGTGGGAGCTGCGTGTGGGTCGGGCCGAGCGGCGCCGTGACCGGCCGCGTGCGCACCTCCGGCACCTACACGGTGACGAACGACGGGAACATCACGAACCCCGGCGGCCACGGAATCCTGGACACGACGAACGACACCACGGTCGTGAACCACGGGACGGTCGATTCCCGGAACGGCATCGACGTCCGCCATCGCAGCCAGGTCACCAACACGGGAACCGTGCGCAGCGCCTTCCACGGCATCCGAACCCGAAACGACTCCGCGGTCGTGAACCGGGGCCTGGTCGACTCGGGCCGCATCGGCATCCTCATGAACCACCGCGCGAGCGCCACCAACCGCGGGACGATCCGGTCGGGCCACCACGGCATCCGGGTGCTCGACGACAGCCGAGTCGATCACGGCGGCACGATCGCCGCCGGCCGCTACGGGATCTACGCGCGCCACCGCTCGACGGTCACGGCGTCGGGCCGCATCACGTCGGGCTGGGACGGCATCCGCCTGATCGACGACGGCTTCGTGCGCAACGACGCGATCATCACTTCGAGCCGGCGGGGGATCTACACGCGCAACCGCGGGACGGTGGTGAACGACGGCCAGGTAGATTCCGTCCTCCGTGCGATCGAAGGCCAGAACGACACGACGGTGGTGAACCGCGGCGTCGCGCGGTCGAGTGCCCGAGAGGGCATCTACGCACGCAACCGCGCCAGCGTCGTGAACCGCGGAACGGCCCAGGGAACCATCGGCATTCTCCTGGCCGGAAACGATGGCAGCGTCGTGAACTCCGGGCGTGTCACCGGAACCTCGGGCACCGCGATCCGCTTCCTGGGCGGGACGAATCAGCTCGTGCTGCAGACCGGCTCGCAGATCCAGGGCGACGTGCGCGGCGGCTCCGGCACCGACAGCCTCTTCCTCGAAGGCAGCGGGCGCTACGGCGGCGCCTTCCTCGCCTTCGAGTCGCTGGTTCGGCGGGGCAGCGGCGTCTGGAACCTCGCCGGAACGTCGACGATCGCCGGGCCCGCCCTCGTGTCCGGCGGCGTGCTCCAGGTGGACGGCACCCTCGGCGCCGCGTCCTTCACGGTGGGCTCTGGGGGAACCCTGGCCGGCCGCGGGCGGGTCGTCTCCGACGTGGACGTCCGCGGTACCGTCGCTCCGGGGCAGCCCGGTGGCGTAGGCACCCTCCGGGTCCAGGGCGACGCCACCTTCCGCCGGGGCAGCCGCTTCGCCGTCGACGTGACGACCGGGGGCGCGGACCTGCTGCGGGTTTCGGGCCGAGCCGATCTGCGCGGCGGCACCGTCGTCGTTTCCCCGGGTAGCGGCACCTTCCGCGACGGGACGACCTACGACGTCCTGGTGGCCGGCGGTGGCCGCCGCGGAGAGTTCTCCGCCACCACGAGCACCGGCTCGCCGGTGCTGCGCTTCGAGACGCTCTACCCGAGCGGCCGCGTTCGGCTGCGCGTCCAACGCCTTCCCTTCGCGTCCCTCTCCGGTCTGACACCGAACCAGAGCAGCGTGGCCGGTGCCTTCGACCGCGCCGTCCAGTCCGGCTCGAGCCCTGCGACCGATGCGCTCACCGCCGCCCTCGACTTCCAGAGCGAAGAGGAGATCGCCGCGGCCCTGAGCTCCATGGACCCGGAGCTCTTCGACGTGTATCCCCAGCTCGCCGACCACTGGACCGAGCGACGCTTCCACGTCCTCGAGGAGCGTCTGCGGGACGCCGCCCGCCCCCCGCGGCGCCTCGGCCAGGCCGAGGCCGTGGCCCCCGCGCCGGAGGAAGAAGCCGAGAACGCGGACGACCTGCCGGCCGTCTCCTCCGGAGAGCCTCGCACGCCCACTCTCTGGGCCAGTGGGCTCGGCCTGTTCGGCGACAAGCACGGCGGTCGCGACGTGACCGGCTATGACTTCGACGGCGCCGGCGCGATGATCGGCGGCGACCTGCCGCTCTCCGAGCGGCTGCGCCTGGGCCTCGCCGCGAGCTGGCAGGAGACCGACGTGCGCTTCGATCGAGCCGGCAGCGACGGCCAGGTGCTGAACCGCGGCCTCGCCCTGTACGGGAGCTTCGACCCCGCGGGCCCGCTCTTCGCCGACGTGATCGTGCAGCAGATGTGGAACCGCTACGAGACGGAGCGGCTCGTGACGATCGACGGCCCGCGACGCGCGACCTCGCGGCACGACGGCCGCACCTTCGCCGCCCAGGCCAGCACCGGGCTGCGCATCGAAGCGCCGGCGCTCTCGGTCGAGCCGCGCCTCGGCCTGCGCTACGCGCGCCTCAGCCAGGACGGCTTCCGGGAGGAGGGCGCCGGCGCCTTCGGCCTGGCCGTCGACAGCCGCTCCAGCGACGGGCTCGAGAGCTTCGCCGGGCTGCGCCTCGCCACCCACCTTCGCTTCCTGGACGAGCGCCTCGAGCTCACACCGCAGATCCACGGAGAGTGGGCCCGGCAGTGGCTGAGCGACGACCGCCGCATCCGCGCGACCCTGCCGGACCTGGCGCAGACCTCCTTCAGCGTCCGCGGCGACAGCCGCGCGCCCCAGCAGTGGTCCCTGGGTCTGGGCCTCGCCGGCCGCTGGAACGAGCGGCTGCGCTTCGAGCTCGGCTACGAGTTCCAGCGCGGTCGCGATCGGCTGCGGAGCCACGCCCTGGTCGGCGGCCTGGAGTGGAGCTTCTAGGCGTCTAGCCGGGCCGGCGTCCGGCCGAAGAGCCGGGTGGAGCCCGTCGTGCCGCTTCCGCTTCTCCTCGTCTCCTGGTCCATGGTCGTCCTCGGCGCCCTGCTGGTGGTGCGCCTGGCGCGCGTCAGTGCCCGCGCACGTTCCCTGCCCGAGGCCCTGATGGCGCTCTTCTTCTTCGGCGGCGTCGGGGGCTATGCGATCCTGATGCTGCGCCCGACCCTCGACCTCCCGCCCGCTCCTCTCCGCAACGGCGCCGAGCTCCTCTTCGTGCTCGCCCACGTCGCCGTGGTGCTCTTCACCTGGCGGGTGTTCCGGCCGGAGTCGCCCGCGGCGCGGGCGTTCGCTCTGCTCCTGGTCCTCGGCGGCGTGGCGTTCCAGCTGGGCAGCACCGCACTCGCCCTGCGTCTGGGACGTGAGGCGGCCCTCGCCACCACCGCCGGGTCCACCCTCTTCTGGATCGGCATCGCCCTGCGCGCCGCCGGCTTCGGCTGGGCCGCCATCGAGTCGATCGCCTATCACGGACGCGCCCGCCTGCAGTCCGCCCTCGGCCTGCTCGATCCCCTCACCGCCAACCGCTTCCTGCTCTTCGCCTGCTGGTCGGGGATGGCGGTGGTGCTGCTGACGCTGCGCATCTTCACACGGCTGGTGGTCGAGGCGGCAGGCCCCGACCAGCCGGCGTGGCTCGTGCTCGCCCAGCTGGTGCCGGGACTGGTCTGCGTCACCGCCGTGTGGCTCACCTTCGCGCCGCCGGGCTTCTACCGGCGCCGGGTTCTCGCCCGCGCGGCGCACTGACGTAGCATGGGGCCTCACGAGGAGGTTCCCATGGACGGCATCTTCGCCATCGCGCCCCTGCTCGGGGCCGCCGCCGCCATCCTGCTTGGCGCCGTCGGGCTGCTGCGCCCCATGATCCTGGCCGAGGCCACCGGCATCACGACCTCCGGGCCCCACGGGCTGAGCGAGCTGCGTGCCGTGTTCGGCGGCACCCTGGGCTCCCTCGGCCTCGTCTGCCTGGTCACCCGGGAGCCCGCAGCCTTCCTCGCGGCCGCCGCCGCGTTCTTCGGCGGGGGCGTGGCGAAGATCCTCTCGCTCGTGATCGATCGGCCCGAGCCGGGCAAGGTGATGCCGGGGCTGCTGCTCGATTTCTTCGTCGGCGCCGCACTCCTTACCGGCTACGCCGCCGCCGGCTGAACGCGCATGGCGTTCGCACCCACCCTCGAGAGCCTGCGCACCCACGATGTGCCGAAGTGGTACCACGATGCGAAGCTCGGGATCTTCATCCACTGGAGCGTCTCCTCGGTGCCGGCCTTCGCGCCGCGCAGCGCCGGCATCGACGAGATCTTCGCCGGCACCGCCGACCAGACCGATTCGCCCTACGCCGAGTGGTACTGGAACTCGCTCGAGCTCCCGGGCTCCGCCGTGCAGCGGCACCACCGCGAGACCTATGGCGACCGTCCCTACGAGAGCTTCGCCGAGGGCTTCCGCAGCGGCCTCGAGCGCTGGCAGCCCGCCGCCTGGGCCGAGCACTTCCGCGCGGCCGGAGCGCGCTACGTGGTGCAGGTGACGAAGCACCACGACGGCTTCTGTCTGTGGCCGAGCGCCGTTCTCCACCCGAACCCCCGGTGGAAAGGCTGGAACACGGGCCGCGACGTGGTGGCGGAGCTGGCCGCCGCGGTGCGCGGGGAAGGCCTGCGCTACGGCGTCTACTACTCCGGCGGCCTCGACTGGACCTTCGACCACCGGGTGGTGAAGGGGCTGGTCGACGTCCTCGCCGGCATGCCAGGCGGCGCCTACCCGGCCTACGCCGCCGCCCAGGTGCGCGAGCTCATCGAGCGGGTCGCCCCGGACGTGCTGTGGAACGACATCAGCTGGCCCGACGTTCCCGCCCGGCTCTGGCGACTCCTGGCTCACTACTACAACGCCGTGCCCGAAGGCGTGATCAACGACCGCTGGCTCACGCGAAGCTGGCTGATTCCCCTGCTCCGCCTGGGCCCGGTGAACCGCCTCGCCGAGGCCCTGCTCGTGCGCCAGCTGGGGAAGACCGGCGGCATGCTGGCGCCCCCCGCACCGCCGGTGTGCGACTACCGCACGCCCGAGTACGCTTCCTTCCCCGACATCCAGGCGAAGAAGTGGGAGTGCGTGCGGGGCATCGACAAGAGCTTCGGCTACAACCGCGCGTCCCTGCCCGAGGACTTCCTCGGCAAAGAGGACCTGATCCACTCCTTCGTCGACCTGGTGAGCAAGAACGGCAACCTGCTCCTGAACGTGGGACCTCGCGGCGAGGACGCTCAGATCCCCGACGTGCAGCTCGAGCGCCTGCGCTGGCTCGGCGCCTTCCTCGACCAGAACGGCGAGGGCATCTACGACACCCGGCCGTGGACCCGCGCCGAGGGCACCACGCGGGAGGGCGTGCCGGTGCGTTTCACCCGCAAGGGCGCGAACGTCTACGCCTTCTTGCTGGGCCGTCCCGAAGGAGCCTTCGTCACGTTCCGCGACCTGCCCGTGCCCGAAGGCTCGCTGCTGCGCTGGCTCGGCGCGCCGGCGGTGGCGGGCGTGGAGCGACTCGGCGCGGACGTGCGCGTGCCGTTGCCGGATCCGTCGTCGGGAGAGGTGGCGCGGGCGTTCGCGATCGAAACGGGCGGGCGCTGAGAGGGCGATCGAGGCGGCACCGCTGGCGAGTGCCGGGCGACTTGCGGAACATCTGCGACCTTCTCTCGACGGGCCCTGGCGCCCGTGAAGGTCCATCCCACGTGCGCATCCTCCTCCTCGTTGCCGGGCTCCTCGTTGCGGGCTGCGCCACGCCCGTTGGCGTGCAGAGAGCTGATCCCCACGACCTCCGCCTGGAGCTGGCGCGCAGCATCCTCACCGGCGACGAGCCCAGCTCGCGCAGTCGGCAGCTCCTGGACCGGCTGGCGCTGGAGGACACCTGGGACGATGCGCCGGCGGACGCGCTCGAGGCGATCCGCTCGGGGCTTGGCGGCCCGGACGAGCCGGAGCGCCTGCTCGGACTGGCGGAGCTCTCGTTTGCCCTCGCCGATCGCAGCCGGGACTCCCTCTGGTACCGGGCGGCCGCCCTCGCCGCCTACGCCTACCTGTTTCCGGAGGAGGGTCACGCCCCGCCGAACGCCTTCGATCCCGGCCTGCGGTTGGCCGCCGAGCTCCACAACCGGGGGCTGGCGCTGGGCCTCTCGAGCCAGGCGCGCGCCGATCTCTCGGTGGTGGAGAGCCGCTGGGCGCTTCCCTACGGCGCGATCACCCTCACGTACGATCGCAGCCAGCTCGGCTGGTCCGGCTACGTGGTGACCGGCGCCGTGCCGAGCTCGGAGCTCCGGGTGCGCGGGCTTCGCAATCGCTACCGCCGGGTCGGCATCGGTGCGCCGCTCTCGGCCACCGTCGAACGGGTGGAAGGCGACGCCGCCGGCCATCGCATCGGACGTCAGGCGAAGGTTCCCGTCACGGCGCTGCTGCGCTTCGTCCGCCCCCGCGAAGCCGTGCGCACGGGCGAGGCCGAAGGCGCACTCGAGGTCTACGTGATGGACCGGGAGAAGGAGGTGGAGATCGCCGGGCGTACGGTGCCGCTCGAGTACGAGCCCACCGCCGCGCTGGCCTTCGGCCTCCAGAACCCGGAGCTGTGGAGCTTCGAGCTGGGAGGCTTCTTCAGCGGCGACCTGAACCCCTTCGCGGAGCTGGAGGACGGCCTCGTCCTGCTGCATCCCTACCGCCCCGGCCGCGTGCCCGTGGTGCTCGTCCACGGCACCGCGTCCACGCCGGGACGCTGGGCCGAGCTCGTGAACGAGCTGCTGGGCGATCCCACCCTTGCCGACCGCATCCAGATCTGGCTCTTCCTCTACAACACGGGCAGCCCGATCCTCTACTCGGGCAGCCAGCTTCGCGAGGCGCTGCGCGACACGATCGCCGGCCTCGATCCGGCGGGTCGCGACCCGGCCTTGCAGCAGACCGTCGTCGTGGGCCACAGCCAGGGCGGGCTGCTGAGCAAGCTCCTCGTGGTGAGCTCGGGCGACGCGTTCTGGAGGAACTTCGCCGACCGGAAGCCCGAGGCCCTCGACCTCGATCGCGACACCCGCGAGCTCTTCTCCCGCACGTTCTTCTTCGAGCCTCTACCCTTCGTGCGCCGTGTCGTGTACGTGGCGACACCCCATGCCGGCAGCTTCCGGGCGCGCACGTGGATCGCGGGCTGGATCAGCAGCCTGATTACGCTGCCCCTTGATCTCACCCTGCGCACCGCCGAGGTGCTCACCCGCAATGACGACTTCCGGCTCCGCAACCGTCTCGATCGCATGACCACGAGCATCGACAACATGCGGCCCGGAAACCGCTTTCTCCGGGCCCTCGCCTCCCTACGGGAGCGGGACGGAGTGCGTACGCACTCGATCATCGCCATCGACGGCGAGGGCCCGCCCGCCGGCCAGAACGACGGCGTCGTCACCTACGAGAGCGCCCACAAGCCCGACGCGGCCTCCGAGCGGATCGTCCGATCCGGCCACTCGGTGCAGGGGCATCCCCATGCGATCGAAGAGGTGAAGCGCATCCTGTACGAGAACCTGGGCGAGCTCGACGCGGGGCTCGCGGAGGCGGGGCCGTGAGGAAGGGGCTGCTGGTCGCGGGGCTCGCCACGTTCGCAGCGGCGGCCGCGCAGGCCCGGGAGCCGGCGCCCCGCGATCTTCACGCCGCGGAGATCAACGAGCGCGCCCGCGCCGGCATCGAAGCGAGCGTGCGCGACAACACGCGAGCGATCGACGACGGTGTGATCCGCCGCATCGGCAACCCGAACGTCCTGCCGGGAATCCGCCACGAGCGCAGGCTGGAGGAGGACCTGGCAGCGATGCGCCGCACGGAGCGCTGGCGGCGCATCGAGCTCGAGGCCGCGGGCCTCGGCCCGACGACGCGACGCGTGCTCGAGGAGAGCCGCATCGAGCTGTGGGTGCGCGAGCGGAAGCGCGGCGTCGAGGTCGGGCTGGACGCCCTGGAAGAGGGAGCCGGGGGCGAAGGCTCCGATCGACCGGCGCTGGAGGATTTCCTGCCTCGCGTGCCCGGCGTGGCCGCGCCGACACCGCACCGCTAGCCACGCAGCACCGCGGCCTATACTCCCGCCCCCGCCAAGAGAGGAAGCCATGCCCAACTCCCGCGCGCTGCGGCTCGCCTTCGCATTGACTCTCGCGATCGCCTGCAAGGAAGCGGAGGCTCCCGAGCCCGAGATCGTTCGCCCGATCAAGATCCTCGAGATCGGCGACACCGGCGGCAGCGGACGACGCGAGTTCCCCGGCACCATCTCGGCGGCGACGAGCGCCGAGCTGGCGTTCGAGGTGCCCGGGAAGCTCACCGAATTCCCCATCCACGAAGGCGAGGAGGTGGAGGCGGGCAGCGTGCTGGCGCGGATCGATCCGCGCGATTACGAGAATCGCCTGGCCAAGGCGCGGGCCCAGCGAAACGACGCGCGCACCGAGTTCGAGCGCGCGAAGAAGCTCTTCGAGCAGGGCGTCTCGGCGGAGGCCGAGAGGGATCGCCGGCAGCGCACCCTGGAGGTGGCCGAGGCCGATCTCGACGAGGCGCGGAAGGCGGTCGAGGACACGATCCTGCGGGCTCCCTTCGCCGGGACGGTGGCGAGGAAGCTGGTCCATGACTTCGAGAACGTCCAGGCCAAGCAGCCCGTCGTGCTGCTGGAGGACGACACGAGCCTGGAGATCGTGGTCGACATCCCCGAACGGGACATCGCCCAGGGCGGGAACCCGCGCGCCGACGATGCCGAGCTCAGCCGCCTGCTGGGGCCCGAGGTCTCGCTCACCGCGCTCCCGGATCGGCGCTTCCCGGCCCGGGTGAAGGAGTTCTCCACGGCCGCCGATCCGGACACGCGCACCTTCCGCGGCACCCTGGCGTTCGACCCGCCGAGCGACACGCGCGTTCTCCCCGGGATGACGGCGAAGGTCTCGATCCGCCCGCCGCGGTCCTTCGCTCCGGACGCAGCGCTCGAGGTGCCGGCTCGCGCCGTCCGTGCCGACGACGCGGGCGCCTCCTTCGTGTGGATCGTCGATCCGAGCACGATGGTCGTCTCCCCCCGCAGCGTCTCCCTGGGCGCGCTCGTCGAGGATCGGGTCCAGGTGATCTCGGGCCTCCGCTCGGGCGACTGGCTGGCCGTCTCCGGCGTCCATCAGCTCCGCGAGGGGATGCAGGTCTCCCGGATGGGCGACTGACGTCATGAACGCCGCCGATTTCGCACTGCGCAACCGGACCGTCATCCTGGTGCTCACCGCCGTGATGTTCATCGGGGGTTTCCTCGCGTTCCAGAACCTCTCGCGCCTGGAAGACCCGGAGTTCACGATCAAGGACGCCCTGGTCGTCACGCCCTACCCGGGCGCCTCTGCCTACGAGGTGGAGGAGGAGGTGAGCGACGAGATCGAGCTGGCCGCCCAGCAGCTCGGCCAGCGGAAACGGGTGAAGTCGAGGAGCGACCGGGGCCTCTCCACGGTCACCGTCACCATCCAGGACAGCTACGCTAAGGACGAGCTGCCCCAGGTGTGGGACGAGCTTCGGCGCAAGGTCTCCGACGCCCAGTCGAAGCTGCCTCCCGGCACCGGGCCTTCCCTGGTGGTCGACGACTTCGGCGACGTCTACGGGGTCTTCGTCGCGGTCTACGGTGCCGAGTACAGCTACGCCGAGCTCAAGAAGTTCGTCGACCTGCTCCGCCGGGAGCTGCTGCTGGTGCCCGAGGTCGCGAAGATCGAGCTGTGGGGCGAGCGCACCGAGGCGATCTACGTCGAGCCCTCCCGGGAGCGCATGGCCCAGCTCAACGTCTCGATCGAGGCGCTCACGAACGAGCTCCGCACCCGCAACCTCGTGGTCGACGCGGGGCGGGTGAAGGTCGGGCCCGAGTCCATCGCCATCCACCCGACCGGTCTCTTCGACTCGGTCGAGGATTTCGAGAACCTCCGCCTCCGCGGCGGCAGCGGCACGCAGATTCGCCTGCGCGATATCGCTTCCGTGCGCCGCGGCTACGTGGAGCCGCAGACCAAGGTGCTGCGCTACGACGGGAGCGTCGCGATCGGTCTCGGAATCTCCACCGTCTCCGGCGGCAACGTCGTGCGCATGGGCGAGCGGGTCGAGGCCCGCGCCCTCGAGCTGCGGAACCAGTGGCCCCTCGGCATCGAGGTGGGCCTCGTCTCGCTCCAGTCCGAAGCCGTCGTGAAGGCGATCCGGGGCTTCACGACGAGTCTGGTGCAGGCGGTCGCGATCGTGGTCGCCGTGCTGCTCGTCTTCATGGGGCTGCGCAGCGGCCTGCTGATCGGCTTCGTCCTCGTGCTCACGATCGCCGGGACGTTCATCTTCCTCGGCCCGATGGGGGTGGCCCTCGAGCGCATCTCGCTGGGCGCGCTGATCATCGCCCTCGGCATGCTGGTCGACAACGCGATCGTGGTGGTCGACGGCATGCTCGTGCGCATGCAGGAGGGCCGGGCGCCCGAGGACGCCGCCCGGGAGGTGGTGGGGCAGACGGCGCTCCCGCTCCTCGGGGCGACGCTGGTGGCGATCCTCGCCTTCGCCGCGATCGGGACCTCCGACGACAGCACCGGCGAGTACTGCCGTTCCCTCTTCCAGGTCGTGCTGGTCTCGCTCGGGCTGAGCTGGGTCACGGCGGTCACGGTCGCCCCCGTGCTCGGCGTGCTCTTCCTCGAGGTGCCGGCGGGCGATGCCGGGGCGCCCCACGGCGGCCGCTTCTACGCGGGCTACCGGGCGTTCCTCGCGGGGTGCATTCGCCGCCGCTGGGCGACGGTGGTGGCGGTGGCGATCGCCTTCGGCGTCTCGCTCTGGGGCTTCGGCTTCGTGGATCGGAGCTTCTTCCCGGATTCGACCCGGCCCCAGTTCATGGTGGACGTGCGGCTGCCCCAGCGTACCCACATCGACGACACCGCGCGGACCGCAGAGGAGGTGGAGCGGTACCTGCTGGGTCTCGACGAGGTCACCCACGTCACGTCGCTCGTGGGCGCGGGCGGCCTGCGCTTCCTCCTCACCTACGCCCCGGAGAAGACGAGCTCCGCCTATGCGCAGTTCCTCGTGGACGTCGCCCCCGAGGACTACACCGCCATTCCGGCATTGATCGACCGCGCCGAGAGGGAGCTTGCGGCGGCGCACGCGGACGCCCTGATCAGCGGCAGGCAGTTCCTGCTCGGCCCGGGCGACGGCGGGAAGATCCAGCTCCGCATCAGCGGCCCGGATGCGAACGCGCTGCGTCGCCTCGAGAGCGAGGCGGCGGCGATCCTCGCGGCGGACCCGGATGCGAAGGGCATCCGCTCCGATTGGGGAGAGCGCGTCAAGGTGCTCCAGGCGCTGGTGGCCGACGAGGAGGCTGGGCGGGCCGGCATCACCCGCAGCGACGTCGCCGATGCGGTGCGGGCGGGCTTCGACGGCCTCCAGGTCGGCGTCTACCGCGAGGGCGACGATCTCCTGCCGGTCCTGTTCCGCGCGCCGGCCGCCGAGCGCGGAGACGTCGGGAGCATCAACGACCGTCAGATCTGGAGCCCCGCGGCCGGACGATCGATCCCGCTCCGCCAGGTCGTCTCGGGCTTCGAGACCGTCTTCGAGGACGACGTCGTCCAACGCCGAAACCGCAAGCGCACGCTCACCCTCCACGCGGATCCGGTCCGAGGGCCCGCCAGCACCCTGCTCTCCCGGGTGCGCCCGAAGATCGAGGCCCTGGCGCTCCCGCCCGGCTACGCGCTCGAGTGGGGCGGCGAGGCCGAGAACTCCGGCGACGCCCAGGCGGCCCTCGCCGGCTCCATCCCCGCTTTCGTTCTGGTGATGTTCCTCGTCGTCGTCGCGCTCTTCAACGCCCTGCGCCAGCCGATCGTGATCTTCCTCAGCGTTCCCCTCGCGATCATCGGGGTGTCCGCCGGCCTGCTGGTGACGCGCCAGCCCTTCGGCTTCATGGCCCTGCTCGGCTTCCTCTCGCTCTCGGGCATGCTGATCAAGAACGCCATCGTGCTGATCGACGAGATCGAGGCGCAGAAGGGAAAGGGTGGGCCCCCGCTCCGGGCGATCCTCGATTCGGGCGTGAGCCGCCTGCGCCCCGTGGCGATGGCCGCCGTGACGACGGCGCTCGGCATGATCCCGCTCCTGCCGGACGCCTTCTTCGTGGCGATGGCCGTGACGATCATCGCCGGCCTGATGGTGGCCACGCTGCTGACGATGATCTTCGTCCCGGTGCTCTACGCGATCTTCTTCGGCGTCGAGGCCGACTGACGCCTACGCCTCCCGCTCCGCCGCGGCGTAGAGGGAGAGGAGCCGCGCCAGCAGCACCGCCGGGTAGAAGATGCCGATCAGCGCGCCCAGGGAGGCCAGGCTCTCGGCCGCCGGGATGGCCGGCCGCACGTCGCCGAAGCCCGTGGTCGTGAGCGTCATGAAGGCGAAGTAGACGAAGCGGGTTTCTTCGATCGGCGCGCCGGCGGGGAACGCGACGGCCCCCGGGCGAAGCGCCTCCATCAAGTGGAACGCGGCGGCCAGGCAGAAGCCCAGGAGGAGGTAGGCGGCCAGGGCCGCGCACAGCACCTGGCGCGTCACGTTGCGCTCGCGGGCCAGCCAGCGCAGCAGCATCCCGGTGGTGAGCAGGAAGAACCCGGTGCGGGCGACGAGCCCGCCCTGCTCGACCCAGCCCCCCGGCCCGAGCGCCCCGACCAGCGCCGCACCTCCCAGCCCAAAGGCGAGCCCGGCCGGCCAGCCGCGCACGCCGACGGCGGTGAGCGCGCCGAGCAGCTGGGCCACGAGCAGCAGCCCGAACCCCAGCCTGCCGAGGGGGCTCGCCAGCACCCACGGCCCGGCCAGGAGCGTGGCCACGAGCAGCCAGGCGAGCGCCTCGTAGCGTCGGCCGCTCCATCCGCCGCTCCCCGCCGCGCGGGCCGCGGGCCCGCGGGCGCCGCGCGCGGCCAGCCCGATGAGCCACGCCACCACCACCGCCGGGTACAGGATGCCGATCACGGATTCGAGCGAGACGAGCGCCCGGGCGCCGGACTGGAGGGGCACGACGTCCCCGAACCCCAGCGTCGTGAGCGTGACGAGGCTGAAGTAGAGGAGCCTCCCGAAGCTGCGCCCACCGCTCGCCTCTCCGAGGGCGAACGTGCCCGGCTGTGCCGCCTCGAGGCCGGCGTACACCGCCGCGAAGACCACCGCCGCCAGCAGGTAGGTGCAGATCGAGCCGACCACGACGTCCTCGTCCACCCGCTCGGCGCGGGCGACGCCACGCGCCACTGCCCAGGTGGCGACGCCGAGCAGCGGCAGGTGATACCAGGAGCCCGCCGCCGCAGCCCAGCGCTCGCCCATCCCGAAGAGCCCCACCAGGACCGGCGCCACCAGCAGCGCCGCCAGCGGCCAGCGCAGGCGCCACGGATCGATCGCCCACACCAGCGCCGCCACGAAGCCCATACCCAGGGGCCCCATCACGGCATCCTCGAAGGCCGTGCCGCCCACCGCCGCGTGCCCCACCAGCAGGGCCACCAGCGAGAGGCCGAGCAGCCGGAACCGCCACGCCGCCAGGCGGGAAGGCGCGGAGTGGCCCTGAGGCGCCGCTAGTCGTCCAGCTTCCACTTCAGCTGGAACTCGATCTCTTCCTCGCCCGCGCCGCGCTCGTGCTCGATGTTGATGGTGGCGTCGGACGGCACCGAGACGCGCACCCCCGCCACCTGGATGCGGAAGCGCGAGCCGTTCTCGATGCAATCCGCGAGCCTCCGCAGCTTGGCCACGAGTTGTTTCGGGGGGTAGTCCTTCTCGACGTCGCGGCGGGCTCGCCGGCGGCGCTGGGCCATGGTCGGTCTCCTCCTCTCGCGGGTTGCCCCGGGTTTATCGCCTCTCCAGCCACGCCGCCGCCCCGCCCGCCAGGGCCACGCCCAAGGCATCGGCCACGAAATCCGCCAGGGAGGGGTAGCGGTTCGGCACGAAGGCCTGGAGCACCTCGATCGCGCCGCCGTAGAGCACCAGCCCCGCCAGCGCCCAGAAGAAGGCGCGCCGATAGCCGAAGGCCAGGTAGGCGAGGGCGCCGAGCAGGAAGCAGGCGACGGCGTGCGCCACCAGGTCGTTCACCTGCACGCCATCCGGCATCGTGTGCGCGGGCAGCAGGCCCGCGGCCAGGCCCAGGGCCAGGGCCGCGAGCCAAAGCACCTGCCAGAGGATGGAGGCCCGCCGGGCGCTCACTTCTTCTTCGGCCCCTTCTTCTTCCTGGCCTTCGCGCCCTTCTTCGGCTTCGCCCGCTCGGCCGCGGCGCGCGCCTCGACCACCCAGCCCGCCAGCTCCTCCGCGTCTTCCAGCACCTCCGCCGGCACCTGGAAGTAGGGCATCATCGCCTTGCCCCGGCCCTTCATCTGCTGCATGCCGCGCTCTTCGAAGGCGCCGCGGTTGCCGTCGTCCACCCGCAGGTAGAAGAGGCCGGCGCCGGTGAGGATCGCGCAGAACACCTCGTCCACGTAGACGCCCAGCCCGCCGAACATGCGCTTGGCGTGGACGTCGCCGGCCTCTTCGAGCTGGGAGAGGACGTAGGTCTGGAACTCGCTGGGTTCGGGCATGTGGGGACCCTATCAAGACCGGCCTGTTCCCCGAGGGGGGATGGCTGCGGCCCGTTTCTTGATGAGGATTTGACGTTTTCCGACGCCCCCCCTCCATAGAATGATCGGGCTTCCAGCGGCCCGGCCCGCCGCCACACCATTCTGGAGGTTCGCCGTGGCCACCCGCTCCCTTTGCGCCCGAGTCGCCGTTCTCACTGCGCTCGCGGCTTCCAGCGTGCCCGCCGCCGGCTCCGCTGCGGACGCCACCGCCCCGGCCCCGGGCGTCCTGCTCCAGGGGGCCTTCTCGGCCCGCTACGACTGCACCCTCTCCGGCGTCGTCCGCATCGCCGCGCGCAAGGGCGATGCTCGCGCCCTCGAGCGCCGGGTGCACGTCGCCACCAAGCTGATCGACGACCGCCTCCACACCTACGCCCAGTTCCGCGCCCCGGAGTACATCCGCGGCATGGCCTTCCTGGGCATCGAGCCGGAAGTGGTGGGCCGCAACGAGCAGCGCTTCGTCTACCTGCCGAGCATGCGTCGCATCCGCCGGGTGAGCGGCAGCCACTCGAGCGATTCGTTCCTCGGCACCGATCTCAGCTACCACGACTTCGAGCGGCAGCACGCTCGCAACTACGAGGTGGCACCTCCTGTCGCGGCCAACGCGGACGGCAGCGTCGTCCGCCTGCGCGCCAAGCCGCGCTTCCACACCGAGTACGCCGCCGTCGAGTACGACGTGGACCGGCGCGACCACGCCATCCTCGGCACCCGCTACTACAAGCGGGACGGGGACGAGGCGTTCAAGGTGATGGAGATGCCCCGCGAGACGATCGTGGAGAGGGGCCACTGCCGCATCCCCAGCGTGGTGCGCGTGAGCGATCGCCAGCGGCGCACGACGACCGACCTTCGGATCGAACCGCTCTCGATCGACGCGGAGTTCGACGACTCGCTGTTCTCGATGGTGTCACTGGAGAAGTCGAAGGACGTGCCGCTGCCGAGCACGCGTTGACGCCGGCCCGATGGAAGGACGTTCCACCTACATCCGACCCGACCGCCCGTCCCCGAGGAGAGCGTTCCTCCTCGGCGCGATCGCCATTGCGCCGCCGGTCGCGATTCTCCTCCTGGCCTTCCCATCCCTGCTCGATCCGGCGCAGCCGCGCTTCCCCTGCCCCCTCTATCCCAATGCGGTCACCTCGATGACCTCGGGGTTCCACGAGGGTTGTGAGCTTCCCTACGGGACGCGGATTCGCTCCGTCCGGGACGAGAAAGGCGTGGTCTTCGTCGACGACACCAACGGCCTCGGCGAAGTGCTCGAGAGGTTGAAGATCGGTCCCGTTTCGATCGACCTCGATCCTCGCGGCTCCGCCGAGGTCAGGACCCTCCCGCACGATTCGGCTCAGTCCATCGCCCGCGTCACGGCTTCCGTCGTCCTCTGCGGGATCCTGATCGCCATCGTCCTGCTGACGGCCGTCCGCGCGAAGGTGGATGCGGCGTTGCCCTTCGCGCTCATCTACGGAAGCGTCGGAGCCCTGATCGCCGGGGCGATCGCGGGGTGGTCGGCTCCTGCGGTCTATCCCGTCACGGCGGCGGCGCGAATGCTCCTGGCGGCGGCGATCCTCGATCTGGCGATGGTCTTCCCTCGGCCCCGGGACATCCTCGACATCGCGCCTTCCGTGAGGAGCGTTCCGTACGCGTTCTTCGGCGTCATCCTCCTCGCCGAGCTCGACGCAACCTACCGCGCCGCCCACACCTCCATGGTGCTCGTGCAGAAGGTGTCCTTCGTCCTCCTCGCGGGGTCGATGCTCCTTCTGTGCGTCGCCTGCTACCTGGCCATGCGCGAGTCGCCCTCGCTGCTGGAGCGGCGACAGGCGACCGCATTCCTGAAGGGGCTCGTGGGTCTGTGCGCCGCCACGCAGCTGCTCTCGATCGCCGATCCCTCGAGCAGCGCCTTCTCCGCCACCGTCATCGGTGCGGCCCTCTCGCCCCTGCCCCTGGGCTATGCCATCGCCCGCTATCATCTGTTCGATCTGGACCTGGCCGTGCGCCGGGCTGCGGCACATCTGGTCTACCTGCTCGCGATCAGCACCATCGTCTTCCTCGCCGTGGTGATCTTCCGCGAGGCGCTGACACTCCCCGACCTGGTCAGCTCGCGTCCGGTCCTCTTTGCCCTCGTCTTCGGCTGCATCGCCCCCTTGGATCTGCTTCGCTCATGGGTTGCCAGCTCGATCCAGACCGTGTTCCGCCCGAACTCGCTCGCCTGGGACCAGCTCCTCGACGATCCGTCCTCGACGCGCATTGCCGGGCTCTCGAGCGTGCAGGAGATTGCGTCCAGGGCGAGTCGGATCCTCGCGGCTGGTCTGCCGAAGACCCACAACGCGGTCTTCACCCTCGCAGAGCGCCGCATGGTTCTGGCTCATGCGACGGGCCCCCCCGCGTGCACGGACTCGGGCATCGCCGAGCTCGCCGCCACGTCGTTTCCGGGTCGGCTCGTGGACCTGAACCGCGTCGAGCTGGACGAGGCCGGCGAGACCATCTACGAGGCCGGCGTCGAGCTGAGCTGCCCGATCGGCACGGGTGACGAGATCCTCGGATGGCTGATCGTCAGCCCCGCCCGACGAGGCATGTTCTTCTCCGCGGGCCACCTGAGCTTCGTGGAGTCGATCGCCGCCCAGGCTGCGTCGGCGCTGCACTCGATCGAGCTGAAGGAGGCGCTGGTCATCTCCGAGCGGTTCGCGGCGAAGGGCCGCGTTCACGCCGAGCTTGCCCACGAGATCGGCAAACCCCTGGGCACGCTCGAGATCCTCGCCAAAAAGCTCGAGGCCGGCGCGGTCGACGCCGCGGCCCGTCCGCGAGTCGTCGAATCCATCGCGCGTCTCGCAGGTCAGCTGCGAAGCATCGTTCGCGGCGTTCTCGAGGCCGGCTCCATGCCCACGGAAGCTGCGCCCGTGCTCGTGCCGGACCTCATCGAGCAGGCGCTGCGCGAAGTTGCCGAGGTGCGCGGCGAGGGGCGAGTCGTGGTCCATGCCATTCCCCAGGTTCCGACGCTGCCTCTTCCCTTCCAGCGGCTCGGTCGGCTGATCGTCAACCTCCTGCACAACGCGATCGAGGCAAGCGATCCCGACGACACCGTCGAGCTGTCGGTCGACCACTTGGCCGGGACGCTCTCGATCGAGGTGAGTGACGATGGCCGCGGCATGTCCCCCGACCAGCTCGCGTGTGCGACGGAGCCCTTCGTGAGCTTTCGTCCGGAGGGCAACGGCCTCGGGCTCGCAATCGCCGCGGAGACCGTCCGCCAGCTCGGAGGCCGATTCGAGCTGTCGTCCGAGCTGGGAACGGGAACTCGAGCTCGGATCTCCATCTCCGCCGAAGCGATCCAGGGACAGGAGACGTCGCAATGATCACCGTCCTGGTGGTCGACGATTGCCCCGACGCGCTCGAGCTGATCTCGAGCGAACTCTGTTCAGAAGAGGTCGCGGTCCTCCGGGCCACGGACGGCCGAGAAGCCTGGCTCCTCTTCGAGGACGAGTCCCCGGACGTCGTCGTCAGCGACGTCCGCATGCCGCATTCCGACGGCTTCGATCTGCTGAAGCGGGTTCGGGAGGTCTCGGACGTGCCTCTCATCCTGCTGACGGCGCACGCCGAGGTGCCGGCCGCCGTCACTGCGATGCGCGCCGGCGCGGACGACTACCTCCGCTACCCGGACGACCTGGATCAGATCCGGAGCGCGGTTCGCGAGCTGGCGAAACGCAAGGGGCCCACGCCGGGAGACGCGGTCGATCGGTTGCTCGTCGGAGACTCCGAGGTGATAGAAGTCGTGCGGAATCGCATCCGCTCGCTGGCCTCCCTGCGTTCCCCCGTTCTGATCACCGGCGAGTCCGGAAGCGGAAGGGCTCGCGTGGCGAAGGCGTTGCACGAGCTTTCGTCCCCCGAGAAGCCCCTGTGGGCCGTTGCCCCGAGCGAGCCCGCTCCGCCCGACGCCTTGGGGACCGTCCTCCTGAGGGAGATCGCCGATTTCGAGATGTCCGAGCAGAGGCGGTGGTGCACCGAGCTGCACCGGATCAAGGGCCGCAACTCTCCCTTCGATCGCCTGATCATCACGACCGAGGCGGAAAAGGGCGATCCTGCGGTCCATCCGCAGCTTTGGAAGGAGGCAGGTCGCTTCGAGATCGAAGTGCCCCCTCTTCGGAAGCGCGTCGAGGACATCGAGAAGCTCTCCTGGGACCTGGCCTGCGAGGTGAGCCGCGATCTCGGGTGCGACTCCCCACGCATCTCCCGCGACGCCGTCGCGACCCTGCAGAGACACAAGTGGCCCGGCAACGTGTCCGAGCTGCGAGAGATCCTGGAGAAGGCCGTGGCCTACTCGCGTGGCAGCTTCGTCTCCGCTCACGCGATCGATGAAGCGCGAAGGCTGGTGATCACGCAGAAGCAGGAGGGTCTCGCAAAGCGCCGCTCCGCCCGGCATCTCGCGGAACGCCAGGAGCTGGTCGTGATGCTCGAGGAGTGCGGTGGCAACGTGGCCGAGATGAGTCGCCGGATGGGCATGACGCGTGGTGCCATTGCCTACCGACTGAAGAAGCACGGGCTGGCGGTCTGATGCACCGACTTACGGAGCTTTCGCTTCGGTATCCGTGGGTGACGATCGTTGTCGCGCTTGTCGCTTCGGGTCTGGCTGGTGCCTCCCTTCCCGGCCAGGACGTTCTTACTGGCGCCCGCTCGCAGCTCGGTGCCGCAAGTTCGGTAGTGCAGACGTTCGACTCCTTCATGGAGCGCTTCGGCGGCGGCTACCCCGTTCTGATCGCATGGAGCTGCGAGACATCTCCCTGCGAAGATGTGCTCGACGCCAAGTCTCGGTCAATGGCCTCCGACGTGTCCCGCTTCCTCGAGCAGGCGGAGTTCGTTACGCGAGTCCTGAGTCCTGCCACGACACCGCTGGTCGCATCGGACGAGATGGGGAACATCGAGATCATCCGCCTCGGCGACGGGGTGCAGAACGAGCTGATCTCCGACCGCGAGCGCGATCTCGTGTACCAGGATCCAAGTTGGCGGCGGGCTCTCGTGTCTGAAACCGCAGATGTGGCTGGGATCGTAGTCGAGACCAGCTCAAGCGATAGCGACGCGCTCTTCTCGATTGTGAGCGATGTTCGGCTGGCGCTCGAGCCTCATCGCCTCGCCGGGTTCGACTTCCATCTCATGGGCCAGCCTGTCCTCGAAGTGATGATCCAAGAGCAGTCGCTGAAGGATGGAGCCACTGTGGCTGCGCTCACCAGCCTGGTGATTGCCCTCACGATCGCGTACCTGACAAGATCCTGGCAAGCGGTGGTCGCCGTGATGCTCACCATCGGATGCGCCACGGCGTGGATGATGAGCTCCCTGACCATCCTTGGGTGGCCACGAGACTCGCTGGCAATGGTCGCACCCACGCTGGTCTTGGTGGTAGGCGCCGCGGATGCGATTCACCTCTTGTCGTCCTATGCGGCCAATCGGTCCCTAGGCCGATCCACTCGAGATTCCCTTGTCGGTGGCGCTCGGCAGCTCTCGGGGCCCTGCCTGGTGACGACGCTTACGACTGGAGCAGCGTTCGCCTCTTTCGTGGCAAGTGAGATCCGAGCTCTTGCCCAGTTCGGCGTTCTCAGCGCCATTGGAGTATCGGCAGCCCTGATCTTGGCCTTTTCTCTTCTGCCAGCCCTGATGTACGTGCTGCCTTCGGAGGGACGGTCGGCTGGCCGACGTTCTGACGGCTGGAGTCGCGTCGTGGGGCGACTTGCGGACTTCGCGACGACCCGGGTTGGCCTCGTTTTCGGGGCCGCAGCCCTGGTCCTGGCCGTTTCGGCTGTAGGAGTGCCAAAGCTGCGCGCGGAATTCGACATCTATGGCTTTTGGGAGTCGTCCCATCCGGTTAGGCAGGCGCTCGCCTTTTTCGACGAGAACCTCCGGCGCCCGGATTCATTCGAAGTGTCGATCAGTCCCCCCATGCCGACCACGTTTGCGGACCCGGATGCACTTCGACTGCTCGAAGGAGTCGAAGCGGATCTTGCAGAGATCAAAGGGCTTGGGTCCTCGATGTCGATTGTGAAGATCTTGAAGCGGCTCGACGAAGTTGTCGGGGAAGGCTCGCCCGGACTGAGCCCGACTCGGGTCGCAGAGCTCCTACTTCTGAGTTCCTTCGGAGGACCGCACGTGATCGACCCGTGGATCACAATCGACCACCAGCACGCGAGGATCTCGCTGGAAGCTGGACGCCTTCTTCAGCAAGAGCGAGCGGAGATGATCGCTTCCGCCAGTCGAGTCCTTGAGAACCGCTTGCCGGAGGGCTGGAGGTTCGAGGTTACCGGTTCGATTCCGTTGATGCATGCCAGCGTGGACTCCACCATGAGAGCTCAGCTGCAGTCGTTCGTCGTCGCGACTGGGCTGGTCTTCGTGATCTTGGTGATCTACATGCGATCGTTGTTCTGGGGGGCGTTCGCGATGCTCCCAAATCTGATTCCGGTCGCGGTCCTCATCGGCGCAATGGGGCACCTCGGGATCTACCTGGACGCCGCGACGGCGATGGTGGCTCCCCTGGCGCTCGGCATCGCAGTCGATGACACGATTCACATCCTGGCAGGCTTTCGTGCCAATCGAGCGCGTGGCATCGATATGGTGAACGCAGTTCGTTCAGCGATGATGACCACTGGGCGGGCAGTGATCACGACAACTGCGGCGCTTGGTCTGGGGTTCTTGACAATGATGGTGTCGTCCTTTCAGAACATTGCGAACATCGGATTCTTGAACTCGCTCGCCATAGTCGGCGCACTCGTGGCCGATCTCATCGTGCTTCCCGCGCTCATCGCGGCGCTTGCGTCGATGCGGAGTCGAGCACGGTAGTCCTCGGATCGAAGACGATCAGATGTCAACGGCTGCAGATGGCCCGGTGTTTCGCGGCCCCGCGCGTATCGACCCCGATTCTCGGTGAGCTGAGCCTGGCGGCTCTGGACCGCTGCCTTCGGACGGAACCCGCCTCGCCCGCACCGTGTCGATCGTGGCACTCGCCCCAGGTGGCCTCCGGTGCCGCTGGTCGCCGCCCTGACGGCCCTCGCCGCGCCCCCCGATTTGGCGATCTTTGACACCATCCGCCGCTCTCCAGCCTGTCGTTCCCACCCTCCGCGCCCGTAGGGTCGTGGCATGGCTCGGCTCTCCCTGTTCTGCACCCGCCATCCGAAGCTCGCCTGCCTGGCGCTCCCGGGCTGGGTTGCCCTGAGGGAGTCCCAGGCGCTTCGGCTGGACGACGCCGTGGACCTGCCGATCCTTCCGGCCCTCGTCTCGATCGTGGCCGCGGACCGGGAGCGGGCGGGGTCGGATGTCGGCCTCGCCGCCGAGCCCGTAAGGACGCGCTGAGAAGGAGAACCATCATGGCTCAGACGATTCGCCACGGCACCGAGCCGACCGCAGCCATCTCCGACGCGCATGCACCCCGCGTCGAGGTGGAATCGCTGGGCGCTCTTGCCGGCGAAGGCCGCGCAGTCACCCGGGTAAGGGAGTGGCTGCGCGGTCTGGCGTCCCTGCAGGCGCCGGTCCTCCTGGTCGGTGAGGCCGGGAGCGGTCGCAGCACGGCCGCGGGTCTGCTGCACGCCTGGGGAACCGCGGCCCAGGCTCCATTCGTCCGCATCGCCGCGGGTGGCGTGGGCCCCGAGGCCACTCCGCTTCGCGGGACGATCCATCTCGAGGATCTCGAGCAGCTTCCGGCCGCCGGGCAGGGGCGGTGGCGACGGTTCGTGGATGCGTCCCACGAAGGCAGTCGGCTCATCGCGTCGGCCGGTCCTCTCTTCGCCGACCGTGTTGCCAGCGGCGGCTTCGACGCAGCGCTAGCATCCGCGTTGCAGCGGTTCGAGGTGCGGTTGCCCACCCTGCGCGATCGGCCCGAAGACCTGCCTGTCCTCGCGTCGGCCTTGCTCGCTTCGGTCGGTCGTGAGCTCGGGCGCCCGGATCGCCGTCTGACGGACGGCGCGGTGCGACGCCTCGCCCGTGAGCGCTGGCCCGGCAACCTCACCGAGCTGCGTCGCGTGATCGAGCGGCTGATCGCCTTCTGCGACGGGCCGTCCATCGGCCTAACAGAGGTGGAGGCGGTGCTCGAGGACATTCGTCCGTCGGTGGCCGAGCTCCGCGAGCGCCATCAGGTGGCCGAGCGAGTGTGCCTGATTCGGCACCTCGAAGAGACCGGCGGCAACGTCACCGAGACGGCGGAGCGCATGCAGCGGAGCCGCGCTGCCATCTACCGGCTGGTCGAGAAGCACGGCATCGCGCTGCGGCGGGGCGCCTGAGCCGACCCGGAGGAAACCCCAACGCTGCGCTCGGGATCCCCCAATCCCCCGCTACTGACCGCGCGGCTAGCTTCCTCGTGCCCTTCTCGCCCGAGGAAGATCCGTGCCGACGCCCGACGGGTTCACGCTCGATCCGGCGGCGTTTCGCGCGTCGCATCCGTTCCACGCGGTCGTTTCCCGCCGAGGCGAGATCACCCAGGTGGGACGGGGCTGGCAGCGATTGGCTCCGGAGCTGCGTGCGGGTGCCCGCTTCGACGAGAGCTTCGCGTTCGTGCAGCCGCCGCAGGGGCGCTTCGAGGCGGCGGCGCTCGACGAGCTGGAGGGCTCGCTTCTCGTCCTGGAGCACCGTCGGCTGGGGCTGCGCCTGCGCGCGGAGGTGGTGGCTTCAGGCGGTGTGTTCTTCTTCCTGATGACGCCGTGGGCCCGCGGGCTCGATGCGCTTCGCCAGGCGGGCCTGCGACTCGAGGACTTCGCGGCCCACGATGCGATCGGTGACTACCTGGTAGCGCTCGATGCGCAGAACGCGCTGCTCGGCGAGGCCCGGGAGCTGGCCGAGCGCCTGGCCGCCCAGAAGGCCGAGCTGGCCCGCCTGAACGAGCGCCTCGCTGCGGAGATGGAGGCCGTGCAGCAGGCGCGGGACGAGCGCGCGCAGATGGCGCGGCGAGTGAAGGAGGCCGAGCGGCTCGAAAGCCTGGGTGTGCTGGCGGGCGGCGCCGCCCACGATTTCAACAACCTGCTCGTGCCGATCCTCGCCAACGCGGAGCTGCTCCGGGACGAGCCGGTCGGGGAGCAGGGGCGGCGCTGTGTCGAGGAGATCCTGCAGGCCTCCAGCATCGCCGCGGATCTCTGCCGGCAGATGCTCTCCTACGCCGGGCGCACGCCGGTGCACCTGGAGCTGGTCTCCCTCTCCGGCGTGGTCGAGGAGATGCAGGAGCTCGTCGGCAGCGCGGCCCCGGGCGTCGAGCTCGGCTTCGAGCTCGATCCAAGGCCGGTCGAGCTGCGTGCCGATTCCACCCAGGTGCGGCAGATCGTGCTGAACCTCGTGCTCAATGCCACCGAGGCCTGCGGTGCGGTGGGCGGGCGCGTCACGGTGCGCACGGGCCAGCACCTGCCCGGGCCGCCTCGCCCGGACGAGGTGCGCATGGGGGAGCTGAGCGAGGAGCGCTCCTACGCCTACCTCGAGGTGGAGGACGACGGCGAGGGCATGGACGCCGCCACCCTCGAGCGCATCTTCGATCCCTTCTTCTCCACCAAGCTCCTCGGGCGCGGCCTCGGCATGGCGGTAGTGTTCGGCATCGTGCGTCGTCACGAGGGCGCCGTCATCGTCCGCAGCGCTCCGGGCCGGGGCACGCGCATCCGGGTGCTCTTTCCGCCGGGCAATGGAGAGTCTTCCGCGGTGCTTGCGCCTGCGCCGGAGACGCCGGCTCCCGCTCTTTCCGGCCGGATCCTCCTCGTGGACGACGACCACCGGGTTCGCACCGTCGCCGAGCGCATCCTTCGGCACCACGGCTTCGACGTGGTCTCGGCCTCCGACGGCGAAGAAGCGCTCGCCCGCTGTCGCGAGACGAGCCACGATCTGCGCTGCGTCCTGCTCGATCTCTCGATGCCCGGGCTCGGCGGCGAGGCCGTCTACCGGGAGCTGCGCGCGAAGTGGCCGGGCCTGCCCGTGCTGCTGATGAGCGGCTACACCGGCGAGACGGTCGCGGAGCTGCTGGGCGGCGACCCGCGCGCCGGCTTCCTCCACAAGCCCTTCGGCGCCGAGCAGGTCCTGGCGGCCATCGGCCGCGTGAGCGCGCCGCCGGGCGACGAGGCGGGCTGAGATGTACGGCATCGTCAACCGCGGCGTCGAGCAGATGCTCGTCGCTCGGTTCGGTGAGGAGCTGTGGCGCCAGGTGGTCGACGAGGTCGATCCGCAGTGGGTCGGCTTCGTCAGCATGGAGAGCTACCCGGACGAGCTGACCTACCGCCTCATCGAGGCGGCGAGCCGGAGGACGGGCACCGGCAGGGCCGAGCTGCTGGAGGCCTGGGGCGAGCAGTGGTTCCTGCCCGTTTTCGAAGAGGGCTTCGGACACCTGATCGACATGACCGGCGAGAGCCTGGGCGAGGTCCTGTCCCGGCTCGACGCCCTCTACGCCCGCGTGGCCCTCCTCTTCCCCCAGATGCGCGCGCCCGGCTTCGTGTGCAAGACCCTCGGCCCCGGTCTCTGGGAGCTCCTCTACCGGAGCGAGCGCGAGGGCCTGGCGCCGCTGGCCAAGGGTTCGCTGCGCGGGCTCGCGGCGCGGCTCGGCACGCGGGTGGAGGTGGAGCAGGTCGCGGCGCGGCCGGAGGCGGAGCACGACGTGTTCCGGGTGCGGGAGGTCGGCAGCTAGCTCGGCCGAGCCCCGCGGGGAGGGCTTGACCACAAAACTAGAACATGTTTCAATTCCGCCTCGCGGCCCCGCCCCCTCCGCGGGCAGGCGGCCCCCAGCCGAGGCCCGCCCCCATGCACATCGACTTCACCCCCGAGCAGAAGGCGCTGCGCCAGGAGCTGCGCGCCTACTACCAGGACCTGCTCCAGGGAGACCTCCGCCGCCGCCTCGACGAGGAGTGGGACGAGCTCGGCGGGCCCGCCTTCCGCGAGGCCATGGGCCGGATGGGCAAGGACGGCTGGCTCGTGATCGGCTGGCCCAAGGAATGGGGCGGGCAGGGCCGCGGGCACATCGAGCAGTTCATCTTCTGGGACGAGACCTATCGTGCCCGCGCGCCGCTTCCGCTCATCACCGTCAACACGGTCGGGCCGATGGTGATGCAGCACGGGACGAAGCAGCAGCAGGAAGAGCTGCTGCCGAAGATCCGCGACGGCGAGCTGATGGTCTCGATCGGCTACACGGAGCCGAACAGCGGGACGGATCTCGCGTCGCTGCAGACCCGCGCCGTGCGCGACGGCGACGAATGGGTGATCAACGGGCAGAAGGTCTACACGACCCACGCCGGCGATGCGGACTACGTGTGGCTCGCCTGCCGCACGGATCCCGACGCGCCGAAGCACAAGGGCATCTCGATCATCCTCGTGCCCACCTCCGATCCGGGCTATACGGCGACGCCCATCGAGACGATCGGCGGCGAGATCACCTACGCCACCTTCTACGAGGACATCCGCGTTCCGGTCGCGAACACGATCGGGCCCGAGAACGGCGGCTGGGGGCTGATCACCGGGCAGCTCAACCTGGAGCGCATCACCCTGGCCATGCCGGCGAGCCTCGATCGGCTGTACGACGAGATCGCGGCCTGGGCCGAGCAGACCGAGCGCCCCGGCGGCGGCCACATGATCGACGAGCCCTGGGTGCAGCAGAACCTCGCCAAGGTGTATGCCGAGCTCGAGGCGCTCAAGGTGATGAACTGGCGCTCGGCCTGGATGATCGATCAGGGCGCGCCGGGCATGGCCGAGAGCTCGGCGGTGAAGGTGTTCGGCACCGAGATGGTGATCGAGTGCTACCGCCTGCTCCTCGAGATCACGGGCCAGGCCGGCCTCGTGCGCAAGTGGGAGACCGGTGCGCTCTTCGGGGGGCTCCTGGAGAGCGCCTACCGCCTGTCGATGGTGAACACCTTCGGCGGCGGCGTGAACGAGGTGCAGAGGGACATCATCGCGGCGGCGGGGCTGCAGCTCCCGCGGGCGCGGCGCTAGAGGGTAGGAGACGCGATGCCGCTCACTGCCGAGCAGAAGAAGGAGCTGGAGGCGAAGCTCTACGAGTACGTCGGGCGCCCGATCGGGCCGCCCTTCGTCGCGCGGGATCCGGTGAACGAGCCCCAGATCCGGGCCTGGTGCGACGCCATGGGCGACCTGAATCCCATCTACTGGGACGCCGGCGCCGCGGAGAAGACCGTGCACGGCGGCGTGGTGGCGCCGCCGACCATGCTGCAGGCGTGGACGATGCAGGGCTTCGAGATGCACAAGGGCTACGACGATCCCCAGAACGAGGAGCACCGCCTGCACAAGCTCCTCACGGATGCTGGCTACACGGGCGTCCTCGGCACCGATACCGAGCAGGAGTTCACCCGCTACCTGAAGCCCGGCGACGTCGTCACGGCGAACACGATCGTCGACAGCATCTCCGAGGAGAAGGCCACCGGCGCGGGCGTCGGCTACTTCATCACCACGCGCACCAGCTTCACCGATCAGGACGGCGAAGAGGTGGGCTGGATGACCTTCCGGGTGCTGAAGTTCATCCCGGCCCAGCCCCAGCAGGCGGCGAGCGACAGTGGCGCGGCGGCGACGCCCGCCAAGCCGGCGCGCATCAAGCCGCCCATGGGCCACGACAACGCCTGGTGGTGGGAGGGTGCCGCCGAGGGGAAGCTGCTGATCCAGCGCTGCAAGGCCTGCGAGAAGCTGCGCCATCCGCCGCGCCCGATCTGCGATGCCTGTGGCTCGATGGAGTGGGACTCGGTCGAGTCCGCGGGGAACGGGACGATCCACACGTTCACGATCCTCCACTACCCCCAGTTCCCGGGCTACGAGTTCCCGATCTTCGCGGCGCTGATCGATCTGGACGAGGGCACGCGCATCGTGTCGAACGTCGTCGACTGCAAGCCCGAGGACGCGCGGATCGGCATGCGCGTGAAGGCCTTCATCCACGAAGACGAAGACGGCTTCAAGCTGCCGCTCTTCCGGCCGGCGGAGTAGCGAGATGGACTTCGCGTTCACGGAAGAGCAGACGACCGTGCAGGAGCTCGCCCGCGAGATCCTGGGCAACGAGGCGAGCCTCGATCGGGTGAAGGAGGCGGAGCGCTCGGAGCACGGGCTCGACGAGGCGCTCTGGGCCCAGCTCGCCGAGGCGAACCTGCTCGGCATCGCCATTCCCGAGGAGCACGGCGGCATGGGGATGGGGATCCTCGAGCTGTGCTGCCTGCTCGAAGAGGTGGGCCGGCGGGTCGCGCCGGTGCCGGTGCTGGAGACGCTCGTGCTCGGGGCGCTGCCGCTGGCCGACCACGGCAGCGAGGCGCAGAAGGCCGCGTGGCTGCCGAAGGTCGCTGCCGGCGAAGCGCTCCTCACGGCCGCTCTCGACGACGCCGGCAGTGAGGACGTGCTCGCCCCGGCCACGACGGCGCGCCGGAACGGCGACGCCTGGGCCCTCTCCGGACGCAAGCGCTTCGTCGCCCTGGCGGGCCGCGCGGATCGGGTGCTGGTTCCCGCCTGGAGCGACGCCAAGCCGTCGCTCTTCCTCGTCGATCCGCGGGGAGCCGGCGTCGCCCTGGAGGGCGCCCGGATCTCGACCGGGGCTCCGCTCTACGAGATGGCCCTGGACGGCGCCCGCGGCGAGCTGCTGGGGGAGGAGGACGCGACCGGCGCCCTGATCCGGCTGCGGGACGCGGCGCTCGTGGGCCTGGCGTCGCTGCAGACGGGGGTCTCCAGCGAGGCGATCGCCATCACGCGGGGCTACGTGAGCGAGCGCGAGCAGTTCGGCGTGCCGATCGGATCATTCCAAGCGGTGCAGCACCGCGCGGCCGACGGCTTCATCGATCTCGAGGCGCTGCGCTGGGTCACCTGGCGGGCCGCCTACAAGATCGCCGCCGGCGAGCCGGCGGAGCGCGAAGCGCGGGTGGCCAAGTACTGGGCCGCCAACGCCGGTGCGCGCATCGCCGGAGCCTGCGTGCACCTGCACGGGGGCATGGGCTCGGACACCGACTACCCGATCCAGCGGTACTTCTTGTGGTCCCGCGCGCTGGAGCTATCCCAGGGTGGCGCGACGCCGCAGCTCGTCGCCCTCGGTCGCGACCTGGCCGCCTGCCGGCCCGGCGCCGCCTAGGAGGAAGGGAATGGAGACCCGCAGCTTCGAGTCCGTGCACGCCGGTGACGAGCTCCCGCCGCTGGACGTCCCGGTCTCCGCGGCCATCATCGTCGGTGGCGCCGTTGCCTCGAACGACTTCACGCCGGTGCACCACGACCGCTCGGCGGCGGTCGAGCAGGGTCTGCCGGACGTGTTCATGAACATCCTCACCACCAATGGCTACGTCGGCCGCTACGTCACAGACTGGGCCGGCCCCGACGCCCTGGTGAAGGGCGTGCGGCTCAAGCTGGGTGGCCCCAACATGCCTGGCGACACACTCAAGATCCGCGGCAAGGTGCTGGAGACGACCGACGACGGCGTGGCCGTGGTCGAGGTGGCCGGCAACAACTCCTGGGGCAACCACGTGACGGCGACGGTGAAGGTCGCGCTGCCCCGAGCAGCGGCCTAGGAGGCGAGAGGGATGCCCACCACCCTTCACGACGAGGCCGCGATCGTCGGCATCGGCCAGACGAAGTACTCGAAGAACTCCGGCGTGTCCGAGCTGGCGCTGGCCTGCGAGGCGGTGCGGAGCGCCATCGACGACGCGGGGATCGAGCCCGCGCAGGTCGACGGGCTGGTCACCTTCCTGATGGATTCGAGCGACGAGGTCGAGGTGGCGCGGGCCGTCGGCATCGGCGAGCTCCACCTCTTCAGCCGCGTCGCCTACGGCGGCGGCGGCGCCGTGGGCCTGGTGCACCAGGCGGCGATGGCCATCGCCACCGGCACCTGCGAGTACGTCGTGATCTACCGGGCCCTCAACGGTCGCTCGGGCCAGCGGATGGGGCAGGGCGTGTCCGGCGACATCGTTACCAGCGATCTCATCCACTGGAGCTGGTACATGCCCTACGGGATGCTCACGCCGGCCAGCTGGGTGGCGTTCTGCGCCCAGCGCTACATGCACGAGTACGGCGCGACCTCCGAGGACCTGTGCCAGATCGCCCTCTCGACCCGCAAGCACGCGGTGAACAACCCGAACGCGGCCTTCTACGAGAAGCCACTCACCCGGGAGGACTACTTCGGCTCGAAGATGGTGACCGAGCCGCTGCGGCTCTTCGACTGCTGCCAGGAGACCGACGGTGGCTGCGCCATGGTGATCACCTCGCCCGAACGTGCGAAGGACCTGAAGCAGAAGCCGGCGCTGGTCCGCGGCGTGTCCCAGGCCAGCGCCGCGGGCCAGGAGCAGATGACGAGCTTCTACCGCGACGACATGGCGGCGCTCCCGGAGATGGAGCTCGCCGGCAAGCAGGTCTACGAGCAGAGCGGCCTCGGCCCCGACGACATCGATGCCACTGTCCTCTACGACGCCTTCACCCCGGAGGTGCTGATCCAGCTCGAGTCCTTCGGCTTCTGCAAGAAGGGCGAAGCCAAGGACTTCATCCGGGACGGCGCCCTCGAGGTCGGCGGTCGCCTCCCCAACAACACCCACGGCGGCCTGCTGAGCGAGGCCTACATCCACGGCGTGAACAACATCGCCGAAGGCGCCCGCCTCATCCGCGGCCAATCCTGCAACCAGCCCGAGAACGTCGAGCACGTCCTCGTCAGCAGCGGCGTCGGCGTCCCCACCGGCGCCCTCATCCTCGGCCCCTCCTGACCAAGGTGTTGCGTTAGGGGCCGGTTCCGTTTGTTGCGTTGCTCCCTTCGGGGAGAGTGAGGAGAACATCAGCATGCCCGAAGCCGTCATCGTCGAAGCGCTGAGGACGCCCATTGCCCGGGGCAAGATGGGCAAGGGCGATCTCTCGGGGCTGCACGCGGCCCACCTGCTCGGAAATGTCCAGCGGGGCGTCATCGAGAAGGCCGGGATCGAGCCGAAGGACGTCGACCAGATCTTCGGCGGCTGCGTCACCCAGGCGGGAGAGCAGTCGAACAACATCACCCGCCACGCCTGGCTCTCGGTGACGCCGGACGACTACTCGACCGCCGGCACCACCATCGACGTGCAATGTGGCTCAGGCCAGCAGGCGAACAACCTGGTGAACGCCCTCGTGAAAGGCGGCTCGATCGACGTCGGCATCGCCTGCGGTATCGAGCTGATGAGCCACGTGGGCCTGGGCATGAACGTGATGAACGGCCCGGGCTACTTCATCCCGGACGGCTTTCCCTACGACGCACCCATGTCCCAGTTCATCGGCGTCGAGCGGATCGCCGAGAACTTCGGCATCACCCGCGACGAGACGGACCAGCTCGGCCTGCGCAGCCAGACCCTCGCCAGGCAGGCCTGGGACGAGGGCCGCTTCGATCGGGAGATCCTGCCGATCGAGGCGCCGGTGCTGGGCGACGACGGTGCGCCGACCGGCGAGACCCGGACCGTCACCCGCGATCAGGGCCTGCGCGACACCACCCTCGAGGGCCTGCAGGCGCTGAAGCCCGTCCAGGAAGGCGGCGTCCACACCGCCGGGACCTCGTCCCAGGTGTCCGACGGTGCCGCGGCGCTGCTCTACATGACCGCCGAGCGCGCCAAGGAGCTGGGCCTGCGGCCCCGTGCCCGCATCCTGCACGACGTGGTGACCGGCTGCGACCCCACCACCATCCTGGAGGGGCCGATCGACGCCACCCGCAAGATGCTGTCGCGGTCCGGGATGACGTTCGGAGACATCGACCTCTTCGAGTGCAACGAGGCCTTCGCCGCGGTCGTGTTGGCGTGGCTCAAGAGCTACCCGGAGATCGACATCGACAAGGTCAACGTGAACGGCGGGGCCATCGCGCTGGGCCATCCGGTCGGCGCCACCGGCTCGCGGCTCCTCGTGACGGCGCTCCACGAGCTGGAGCGCACCGACAAGAGCACCGCCTTCATCACCATGTGCTGCGGCTCCGCCGTCGGCACCGCCACCATCATCGAGCGCGTCTAGCCGCTCCGGGAGAAAGAGAGATGGGAATCCTCGACGGAAAGGTCGCCATCGTCACTGGCGCCGGGCAGGGCCTCGGGCGCATCGAAGCCTTGGAGCTGGCCCGCCACGGCGCCAGTGTGGTCGTCAACGATCTCGGCACGCAGGCCGACGGCACGGGCTCGAGCGAAGAGCCGGCCCGGAACGTCGTGAGGGAGATCGAGGCCCTCGGCGCCAAGGCCACTGCCGCCTTCGGGGACGTTGCCGATTGGGAGGACGCGGAGCGGATCGTCCGCGCGGCCGTCGGCACCTTCGGCGATCTCAACATCATGATGAACAACGCGGGCTTCTCCCGCGACGGCATGATCGTGAAGATGACCGAGGACATGTGGGACTCGGTGATCCGGGTCCACATGAAGGGCCACTTCAACATGATCAAGCACACCATGGACTACTGGCGCGAGAAGTCGAAGGCCCAGGGGGGCGAGCCCCTCTACGGCCGGCTGATCAGCACCGCGTCGGACTCCTTCCTGATGGGCAACGTCGGCCAGCCGAACTACGCGGCGGCCAAGGCGGGCATCACCTACCTCACGATGTCCGCGGCCCGCGAATGCCAGCGCTTCGGTGCCACCGCCAACGTGATCCTGCCCCGCGCCCGCACGCGCATGACGAACACGGGGCCCTGGGCGGCGATCTTCGAGAAGCCGGAGGAGGGCTTCGATACCTTCTCCCCCGAGCACATCGGGCCGCTGGTCGCCTGGCTCGCCTCGCCCCAGGCCGGCCACGTCTCGGGCCACGTGCTGCAGCTCTGGGGCAAGCACATCCGGGTCTACGAGCGTCCCCAGCCGGCTCTCGACCACGAGAACGAGAACGAGTGGAGCGTCGAGGAGCTCGACAAGGTGCTCGGCAGCTTCTTCGACGGGAAGAAGCCGATCGACGACGGGTTCCTGCTGCCGATGGCCTAGCATCGTGCGGGTTTACGCGGCCGTCGACGACGTCCATCTCCCGCTGACGGGCTACCCGGCCCATGCCCAGCGCGCGGAGAGGCTGGGCTTCGACGGGCTGATCGTCCCGGAGGCTGTGAACGACGGCATCCTCGGCTCGCTGCTGGCGCTCGAGCACACCGAGCGCCTGCAGGTGCTGACCGGCGTCGTCGTCGCCTTCGCCAGGAGCCCGATGCTCCTGGCCCAGGACGCCTGGGCGCTCGCGAAGATGAGCGGCGGTCGCTTCGGCCTCGGCCTCGGCCCCCAGGTGAAGGGCAACGTCGAGAAGCGCTTCGGCATGCCCTGGTCGGCGCCGGCCGCGCGGATGCGCGACTACGTCGGCGCCCTGCGCGCCGTCTTCGACTGCTGGCAGAACGGAACGCCGCTGCGGTACGAGAGCGAGAGCTACACGCTCACGCGCATGCAGCCCTTTTTCAGCCCCGGCCCGATCGAGCACCCGGAAATCCCGATCGTGCTCGGCGCGATCGGGCCGAAGATGACCCGGGTCGCCGGCGAGGTAGCGGACAAGGTGGTCGCGCACCCGACGAACTCGAGCCCGGGATACCTGCGCGACGCCTTGCAGCCGGCTCTCGCCGACGGCGCCAAGGCGGCGGCGCGCGACGCGGCCGGCATCGAGATCATCGCCAACCCGATGACCGCGACCGGCGTGGACGCCGAGGCCGTCGCCGCCGAACGCGAGGCCGCCCGCGAGGTGCTCACCTTCACCTACTCGACTCCTGCCTACTGGGCGACCCTCGAGCACCACGGCTGGGGCGACGTTGGGCGCCAGCTCCTCGAGAAGACCCGGAGTGGAGACTGGGCCGGCATGAACGGGCTTGTGACCAACGAGATGCTCGACGTGCTCGTGCCGTCGGCGCCCTACGACGAGATCGCGGCGACGCTCCGCGAGCGCTACGCGGGCGCGGCCTCTGCGATCAGCCTGCGCATGCCGCGGGACCCGGCCGACGACGCGCGCTTCGCCGGGGTGGTGGCGACCTTGCGGGAAGGCTAGGCGTTCGGAACCGCCTCGAGGAAGCGCTCGAGGTTTGCCCAGAGCTCGTCGCTCTCCAGGTGGAAATCCGCCGAAAAGACCACGAGGGCGGCCCGGTGCTCGTCGAAATCCCGGGTGAGCAGGTATTCGGTCGCGCTTCTCTCCATGCCGTGGCGATCGGTCAGGTCGATCTCGTACGCCTCGAAGGTCTCCGGCTGCGCACCGACCTGGAAATCGATCTCGCCGATGTTCCGTGCCTGGAACGCCTGCATCCCCATGCCCTCGCGCATGATCCGTTCGAGGAGCGCCTGGATCTTGAAGCGCGGATAGGCCTCCGGCAGCTCGAGGAGGTAGACCGACAGCCGCTGCTCGACGTCGCCGGCCGCTTCGAGGCAGGTGAACTGGATCATCCGGAACGCGCCCGTGTAGCCGACGGTGGGTACGAAGCACTCGCCCCCCGCGATGCCCGGCCAGGCGCGCTCGGCCATCGGGCCTAGCCGGTGCGTCCCGGTGACGGGAAGGATCGGGCCGCTGATCTCCTTGGCTCCGGAGCCGCAGCCCAGGGCGAGGAGCAGCGGGATCGTGGCGAAAGAGCGCATGGGTCTCGTATCGGCGCGCCAGTCCTCGGGGCTGAGCGGGTGCGGCACCCGGGTCCGTCGGCCGCCGGTGCCAGAGCGGCTTGCGCCGCCCCGGCGGCCGTGGTTGAGTGCAGCGATGGCACGCCCGTCCCGGCTGCTCGCGGCTTCGCTCGTCCTGGGCCTGTGCGCCGCCCCCACCCACGCCGATCTCCCCGTCGAGCCCACTGGTCGCGTGCTCACCCTTCCCGCACCGAGCTCCCACTGGGCCTGGGTCGGCGACCCGGTGCTGCGCCGCTCGACCCTCGTCGATCTCGAGAGCGGTCGCATGCTGGGGATGCTCTCGGCCGGCTTCGGACCGGTCATGCCGCTCACCGCCCTGGGCCGCGGCGAGGTGTACGTCCCCGAGACCCACTACTCCCGCGGCAGCCGCGGCGAGCGCACGGACGTGCTCACGATCTACGACGCCACCACACTCGGGCCCGTCGGCGAGGTGGTACTCCCGCCGAAGCGCGCGATCAGCGCCGTGCCCGGCCATCACGCCGCCCTCACCGATGACGAGCGCTTCGCGGTGGTCTTCAATCTGACCCCGGCCCAGTCCATCAGCGTGGTGGACGTGGCCGAGCGGCGCCTGGCCGGGGAGATCGCGACGCCGGGCTGCAGCCTCGTCTACCCAGCAGGCCCGCGGCGCATCGCCATGCTCTGTCTCGACGGCGCCCTCCTGCTGGTGACCCTCGACGAGCGGGGTGCCGAGGCCGCTCGCCTGCGCACGGAGCCGTTCTTCGATCCGGAGGCGGACCCGATCACGGAGAAGGGCGTTCGTGTCGGCGATCGCTGGCTCTTCGCCTCCTTCGACGGCTGGCTGTACGAGGTCGACTTCTCCGGCGCCGAGCCCGCCTTCTCCGAGCCCTGGTCGTTGCTGACCGGCGGCGAGAGAGCCGACGACTGGAAGGTGGGCGGCACCCAGCACCTGGCCGTGCACCAAGAGAGCGGCCGCCTCTTCTCCCTCTTCCATCAGGGCGGGCTGGATTCGCACAAGGACCCGGGCAGCGAAATCTGGGTGTACGACCTGGCGAGCCGGGAGCGCGTGCAACGCATCGAGGTGAAGAGTCCGGGCGTCACGGTGATGGGGGTGCCGATCGAGGCGCCCGAGAGCTGGATCTGGCCCTTCGGCGCGATGGCGAACGGGATGATCGGCGCAGTCGGTGCGGGCATGGGCACCGACGAGATCCGGGTGACCCGCGGCGAGGATCCGCTGCTGGTCGGCGCGTCCAACTTCACCGGCGGCCTCGCCCTCTACGATGTGGCGACCGGCACGTTCCTGCGCCGCATCTACACCGGCAACATGACCAACATGGGAGTGCTCGCGCCGTTCGGGGGCGCCCGATGAGCGTCGATCCGCTGGTCCACCACCTTCTGCAGCTCGCTGGCGCGCTGCTCTTCGCCTCGGCGGCGCTGCACAAGCTGCGCGATCCGGCGGCCTTCCGCTCGGCGCTGGCTGGCTACCGGCTACTTCCGGACGCGCTGGTTCCGGCCACGGCTCGCGGGCTCCCGGCGGCGGAGCTCGGGGTCGCGGCGGCCCTGCTCGTTCCGGCGCTCACGCCGGTGGGGGCTGCCGCCGGTGCGGCGATGCTGGCACTGTACGCCGCCGCCGTGGCGATCAACCTCCTGCGCGGGCGGCGCGAGATCGATTGCGGCTGCGGGGGTGTCGGTGGCTCGCGCCCGCTCGGCGCCTCCCTCGTCGCGCGAAACGTGCTGCTCGTGCTCGCCCTGTCCGCGCTCTTCGCTCCCGTCGTCGAGCGCCCCTTCTCGCCGCTCGACGTCTGGGTCCTGGGCCTGGCCACCGGTACGTTCGCCCTGCTCTACGCCGCCGTCGACGTCGCCCTCGCCAACGCCGCCCGGCAGCGGGAGGCCTTCTGATGGATCCGCTGGTCGCCTCGAACGCGGTGCTGTGGGTGCTGGTGCTCGCGCTGGCGGGCGTCGTGCTCGCCCTGCTGCGGCAGGTCGGCGTGCTGCATGAGCGCATCGCACCGGCGGGCGCGCTCGTCGGAAGCGAGCGTCCCGCGGTCGGGGAGGAGGCGCCGGTCCTCGAGCTCACGGACTGGAACGGTGAGATCCTCCGGCTCGGCGGCGCGGCCCCGGACGGCGCCGACACGCTGCTCTTCTTCGTCTCGCCGACCTGCCCGGTGTGCAAGAGCCTGCTGCCTGTGGTGCGCTCGGTGCGGGATGCCGAGAAGCTCCGCCTCGTCGTGGCCAGCGACGGCGAGCGCGAGGAGCACGCGCCCTTCGCCCTGGCCCACGGGCTGGCGCAGGAGCGCTACGTGCTCTCGGCCCCGCTCGGTCTCGCCTATCAGGTGGGCCGACTGCCCTACGCCGTGCTGATCGGCGCCGACGGCGTGGTGAAGGCGCGGGGGCTCGTGAACCAGCGCGAGCACGTGGAGAGCTTGCTCGAGGCCCGCGACCGCGGCGTGGCCTCGCTCCAGGAATTTCGGAAGGAAGCGCGCAATGGCACCCATCGACGACTGGTTCGCTGAGCTCAGCCGCAAGGTCGCGCGGCGCACCTCGCGTCGCGGCTTCCTGGCGGGCCTCGGCGCGGCCCTGGTCGGCGGTGGAGCCGCGCTGCCGGTCGCCCGCGCCGGCGCCCAGGAGCGGGAGGCCGCACCCGGCGAGCCTTCCTTGGATGTTCCCGAGGGCGACCCGGAGGCCTGCACCTACTGGCGCTACTGCGCCGTCGACGGCTTCCTGGCCAGCTGCTGCGGCGGCAGCCACACGGCCTGCCCGCCCGGCACCGAGATGTCGCCGATCACCTGGCTCGGCACCTGCCGCAACCCGGAGGACGGCAAGGAGTACGTGATCTCCTACAACGACTGCTGCGGCAAGGAGACCTGCGGCCGCTGCTTCTGCCGCCGCACCGAAGGCGACAAGCCCATCTACTACACCCACAAGAACAACGACATCGACTGGTGCATGGGGACGTCGAGCGTGATCTACAACTCGACGGTGGCGATCGTGGTCGGGGTCTCGACCAAGAAGGGATGAGGGCGGCCCTTCCCCTCGTCGTCCTGCTGCTCGCCGGCCTCGCGGGGGTCGCCTCGGCCGAATCGACCAACCCGCCGGCGATCGACTACATGCTCCAGTGTCAGGGCTGCCACCTGGCCGATGGCAGCGGCGCACCGGACCGGGGGGTTCCCGTGCTGAAAGGCTCGGTGGCGCGCTTCACGGCCGTGCCCGGGGGCCGCGAGTACCTGGTGCGGGTGCCGGGCGCCTCGGGCTCGCCGCTCTCGGACGCGGAGCTCGCCGCGGTGCTCAACTGGATGGTCGTCTACTTCGGCCCGGCAGAGCAGGCCCGGGCCTTCGCGCCCTACACCGAGGAGGAGGTGGCCGCAGTGAGGCGGCCGCCCTACGCGAAGGTGGAGGAGCTGCGCCGGACGCTCCTGGAGCGCTTCGAGGCCGATCGCCGCTAGTCTCTCGCCATGGCTACCTGGCTCCGTCAGCAGCTCGGTCGCCGGCCGGGCTGGATGAACCTCCTGATGTTGTTCTGCGCCTACATGGCGCTGGTCTACGTGCCCTGGGACCTGTTCGTGAAGCCCGCCGCCCTCGACGAGGAGGTGTGGTTCGGCGTGCGCTTCCACGGCGCCTGGGCCAAGGCGACGGCGGTTCCCCATTGGCTCGTGTACGCCGCCGGACTGGTCGGCTTCTGGGGGATGCGCTCCTGGATGTGGCCGTGGGCGGCGGTCTACGCGGCGCAGGTCGCCCTCTCGATGTTGATCTGGCCCATGCTCTACACGGAAGGCGCTTCCTCGGTGCTGGTCGGGGTCGTGGCGGGGGCGATCTTCCTGCTGCCGACGCTCGGTCTGTGGAACGCCCGCGAGCTCTTCGAGGGCTCGCGTCCGTCGCTCCGCGAGCGCTACGGGGAATGGGCGCTCGTGACCGGCGCGTCCGCCGGGATCGGCGTGGAGTTCGCCCGCGCCCTCGCCCGGGACGGGGTCTCCTGCGTGCTCGCGGCCCGTCGCGAGGATCGCCTGAAGGAGCTGGGCGAGGAGCTGGCCCGGGATCACGGCGTCGCCGTTCGAACCGTCCCGGTGGATCTCGCCACGGCCACGGGCGTCGAGCTCCTGCTCTCCCAGGTGGCGGATCTCGAGATTGGCATCCTCGTGAACAACGCCGGCGTCGGCTACTCCGGGCGCTTCGACAAGCAGGAGCGCGACCGCCTCCAGCAGATGGTGCAGCTGAACTGCGCCGCGCCGGTCGCGCTCACGGCCGAGCTGCTGCCGGCCATGCGCGAGCGCGGCCGCGGCGCGGTCGTCTTCACCGGCTCCGTCGCCGGCTCCCAGCCGCTCCCCCTCCACGCCCTCTACAGCGCCACCAAGGTCTTCGACAACTTCCTCGCCGAAGGCCTGTGGGGCGAGCTCCAGGGAACCGGCGTCGACGTCCTCGCCCTCCAGCCGGGCTCGACCGAGACCGAGTTCATGGAGGTCGCCGGGGAGATCCCCCACGCCGGCGAGCCCGCGGACCGCGTCGTCGCGGTCGCGCTCGATGCCCTCGGCCGCCAGCCCTCGGTGATCTCCGGCTGGTTCAACTGGCTCCGGGCGAACGCCGCCTTCCGGCTGCTTCCCCGCAGCTGGCTGGCGCTGATCGCGAAGGGCGTGATGGAGAAACAGACGCCCGAAGAGATGCGATAGGTCCGCCTTGGCCGAGCGCGCTCCCTCGCCCCTGCGGCCCGTCGTGGCCTTCTTCGCCGCCCTTACGCTGGTGTCGCTGCTGCTCTTCCTGGTGATCCTCGTCGCCGAGGGCGCCCTCGAGCTCGTCCTTCACCCCCTCGAGTGGCTGGCGCGCCTCGAGGCGAACGCCGCCCTCGACACCCTCTCCAACGCCGCCGAGGTGGTGGCCGGCGTGCTGGCCATCGCCATCACCGTGGTCGCGATCGTCATGGAGCTGGCCGCGACCCGCTACACGCACCGCATCACCCAGCTCTTCATCCGCGAGCCGACCAACATCGCGGTGATGACCCTCTTCGTGATCACCACGATCCAGTGCCTCTGGACCGGCGCCACCTTCGGCGGGCAGCTCTCCGGCGGCGACGAGTGGAGCTACGCCGGGCTCGTGATCTCCATGGGTCTCGTCACCCTGTGCCTGCTGGTGCTGCTCCCCTACTTCGCGTTCGTCTTCTTCTTCCTCTCGCCTCCGAACGTGATCACGCACCTGCGGGACGGCGCCCTGCGCTCCATCGAGAAGGCGAGCGATTCGCGGCTGCCCGTTCGGCGCGCCCAGGTGGTCGAGGCCGTCGACGAGCTGGAGGACGTGGCCCGCGGCGCGATGAGTCACGGGGATCGCGGCATCGGCATGGCCGCCGTGGACGCCCTCGGCGGGCTGGTGCGACGCTATGCGACCCGCAAGGAGGGGCTCCCGGGCGCGTGGTTCGTCCCCGACGACGCGGTGAGCAAGGATCCGGACTTCGTCTCCCTCGCGACCTCGTCCCTCGACGAGATCCGCAACGAGCACAGCTGGCTCGAGTTCAAGGTGCTGCGTCAGCTTCACGGCCTCTACGTCCGCGCCCTCGAGGAGGCGCGGGAGCTGTGCGACCGCATCGCCCTCGAGGTGTGCCGGGTCGGCGAGACGGCGCTGCACGGCGGCGACGCGGGCGCGATCGCCCAGGTGGTGCGCGCCTTCAACAGCCTGCTGCGGGCTGCGGTGAACGCCGGGGACCTGCGCTCCGCCTACTTCGTGCTCGACCAGTACCGGAGCTTCGCGGGCATCGCCCAGGAGCTGGGGCGCCACGAGACGGTCGTCGAGGTGGCGGACCATCTGGTCGAGTACGGGCGGCTGGGCCAGGACCGCGGCCAGGCTTTCCTGCTCGAGATCGCCGCCTACGACCTGGTGCAGCTGGTCCAGCAGGCGGCGGAGCGGGCGCCGGATCGGGTCGCGCCGTTGCTCGGCCGGCTCTTGGCGGTGGACGAGGTGGCCGGCCGCCAGGCCGGCAAGCTGCGCGGCGTGCGGCGGGCCCAGGCCCAGCTCGGCGTCTTCTTCCTCGCCCGGGGCGAAGGCCAGCACGCGGCGGCGATCCAGCGCGACATGGCCCGCGAATCGCCGGAGCTGCTGGCGGGCATCCAGCGGGAGCTCGCCCTGGAGACCCGGGACCAGTACTGGGAGTTCACCGATCGCGGCGTCAACTTCGGCTACCTGCGGCCCGAGGAGCGTGCCCAGCTCGACACCTTCTTCGCGGCCATCCCGGTCTAGGGTCGAGTCTTAACTACCTGTTTTTGTTTCGGTTTTCGGGTGGACAACCGAAATGAAACGTGTTCTAATTCAGGCCGTGAGCCAGCCCCTCGAAGCGCCTGCGGCCACCGGTCTGGCGGCCAGCCAGCTCCGCCGCATCCGCCGCATCGTCGACGCCGCCATCGAGCTGGCAGAGCAGGGCGGCTTCGACGGCGTGCGGCTGCGGGACGTGGCCGAGAGCTCCGGCGTCGCCCTTGGCACCCTCTACAAGTACTTCCCGAGCAAGGAGGCGATCCTTCTCTACGCCGTCAACGAGGGCAACGAGGGGCTCGAGCGCCTGATGGTGGAGGAGCCGCCGCGGGGCGAAACCGCCGCGGAACGGGTCGCCGACTTCTTCGCGCGCGCCACGGGCACCTTCACGCGCCGGCCGAACTTCGCGCGGGCCGTCCTGCGCGCCATCGCCGCCTCGGACCAGGCGACCGCCGCCCAGCAGGCGGGCTTTCATCTTCGCATCGGACGGATGATCATCTCCGCGCTGCGCGGCGAGGCGCCTGACGTCTCGCGGCCGCTCAGCGAGACCATCGGCAGCGAGCGCGAGCAATCCATCGCCCTGATGCTGAACCACGTCTGGTTCGCGGCGCTGCTCGGCTGGTCGAGCGGGCTGCACAGCGCCGAGGCGGTCGCCGACCGCATGACCCAGGCCATCGATTTGATGCTCGGAGGAACCGCCCCATGAGTCAAGTGACCGAAGGCGCGCTCACTGCGCCCCACACGCTCCAGTACACGTACAAGCGTTCGCTGGGGCCGGTGCTCAGCCGCTTCTTCACCGGCATCCGGGATCGCAAGATCCTCGGCGCCAAGCGCGCCGATGGCACGGTGCTCGTCCCGCCCCGGGAGTACGACCCGGACACCGCGGCCGCCATCGACGAGCTGGTGGAGGTGGGCCAGAGCGGCGTGGTGAAGAGCTGGGCCTGGGTGTCCGAGCCGCGCAAGCAACAGCCCCTGGATCGTCCCTTCGCCTACGCGCTGATCCAGCTCGAAGGTGCCGACACGGCCTTCCTGCACGTGGTCGACGCGGGCCGCGAGGACGCCATGCAGACTGGCATGCGCGTCGCGGCGAAGTGGGCCGACGAGGCCACGGGTGCGATCACCGATCTCACTTTCGTTCCCGAGGGTGGGAAGAGGGAGGGTGCGTGATGAGCGAAGCCACGAACGAGCGGGTCGAGCTGCTGCGCTGTCCCGTCGAGCTCGAGTACAACTACACCGCCGGGCGATCCGCCTCGCGCTTCCTGCGCGCCTTCGAGGAGGGCAAGCTGCTCGGCCAGCGCTGCCCCGTGGACGGCCGGGTCTACTTCCCGACCCGTGGTGCCTGTCCCCAGCACGGCGTGCCCATGGCCGACGGCGACGCGGTCGAGCTGCCGGACAAGGGCACCCTCGTCACCTACGCGATCGTGCGGGTGCCGTCGGAGAACATCCCCCTCGAGCTGCCCTACGTGGCCGTGCAGGTGCTGCTCGACGGGGCCGACACGGTGATGATGCACGTGCTCGGCGAGTGCGATCTCGAGAACGTCCACATGGGCATGCGCGTCGAGGCCAAGTGGAAGCCCAAGGAGGAGTGGGAGACCTCGGTGGGCAACATCCTCTACTTCGTTCCCTTGGACGAGCCGGACGCTCCCTACGACAGCTACAAGGAGCACATCTGATGAGAGACGTCGCCGTCGTCGCCTTCAGCCAGTCGCCCTCGATGCGCCGCGAGCCGAACCGCAACGAGGTCGAGATCCTGATCCCTGTGATCCAGGAGCTGCGCGAGAACGCCGGGATCACCAACGAGGACGTGGACTTCGTCTGCTCCGGCTCCAGCGACTACCTGGCCGGGCAGAGCTTCGCCTTCGTCGCCGGGCTCGACGCGGTGGGCGCCTGGCCGCCGGTGTGCGAGAGCCACGTCGAGATGGACGGTGCCTGGGCGCTCTACGAGGCCTGGGTGAAGATCCAGATGGGCTACGCGGACGTGGCCCTGGTCTACGGCTTCGGGAAGCCCTCGATGGGGGACCTGCCGCTCACCATGGCGCTGCAGCTCGATCCCTACTCGGTGATGCCGCTCTGGCCCGACGCGGTGAGCATCGCAGCGCTGCAGGCCCGACTGCTGCTGGATGGCGGGGTGGTCTCCGAGCGGGACATGGCCGAGGCCGCTGTTCGCGACCGGGCGAACGCCAAGGACAACCCGGCGGCCCAGGTGAAGGGCGACTTCAGCGCGGACCAGATCCTGGCGGAGCCGTATCTCGTCTCGCCGCTGCGCAAGCACGACTGCTCGCCCATCTCGGACGGCGCGGCGGCCGTGATCCTCGCCGCCGGCGACAAGGCAAAGGAGATCTGCAAGCGGCCGGCCTGGATCCGCGGCATCGAGCACATCTGCGAGCCGCAGGATCTCGGCGTACGCGACCTGCTGCGCTCGCGCTCGACGGAGATCGCCGCCGAGAAGGCGGGCGTCAGTGTCGGGAAGGTCGACGTGGCCGAGCTCTCGGCGCCCTTCAGCCACCAGGAGCTCCTGGTCGAGCGAGCGCTCGGGCTGGCTGGCGACACGAAGGTGAACCCGTCCGGCGGCGCCATGGCGGGCAACCCGCTCATGGCCGTCGGCCTCGCCCGGGTCGGCGAGGCGGCGCGCCGCGTCTGGGACGGAAGTGCGGACCGGGCGGTAGCTCACGCCACCTCGGGCCCGTGCCTGCAGCAGAACCTCGTCTGCGTGCTGGAGGGCTGAGTCATGGCAGAGCTCTGCGGAGTCATCGGAATCGGACAGACCCACTACGCCGCCAAGCGGCCCGAGCTCTCCATGCCGGGCCTGCTGCGCGAGGCGGCCGAGCGGGCCCTCGAGGACGCGGACTGCACCTGGGCGGACATCGACGCGGTGGTGATCGGCAAGGCCCCCGACATGTTCGAGGGCGTGATGATGCCGGAGCTGTTCCTGAACGACGCCGTCGGCGGCGCCTACAAGCCGATGCTGCGCGTGCACACCGCGGGCAGCGTGGGTGGCTCGACCGGCATCGTGGCGGCCAGCCTGGTGCAATCGGGTATCCACGATCGCGTGCTCACCGTCGCCTACGAGAAGCAGAGCGAGTCGAACGCCACCTGGGCGCTCTCGATCGCGCTGCCCTTCTCGGTGGCCACGGTGGCCGGCGCCGGCGGCTACTTCGCGCCGCTGGTGCGCGGCTACATCCGCCGCTCCGGCGCGCCGGAGGACACGGGCATCCGCGTGGCGGTGAAGGACCGGCAGAACGCGCTCAAGAACCCGCTGGCGCACCTCCACCTCGAGGACATCAGCTTCGAGATGGTGGCCAACTCGCCGATGCTGTGGGATCCGATCCGCTACCTCGAGACGTGTCCGTCATCGGACGGGGCCTGCGCCATGGTGATGGCGAAGGAGAGCATCGCCCAGCAGAGCGCCAAGCCGGTGGCCTGGGTCCACGCCACCGAGATGCGCAGCGAGCCCACCATGTTCTCGGGCCGCGACCAGGTGATGCCCCAGGCGACCCTCGACAACGCCAAGTCTCTCTACAAGAAGGCCGGCATCCAGAACCCGCGGGAGGAGATCGACTGCGCCGAGATCTACGTCCCCTTCAGCTGGTTCGAGCCGATGTGGATGGAGGGCATGCTCTTCGCCCCGACCAACGAGGGCTGGAAGATGACCTACGAGGGCGCCACGGCCCTGGACGGCGACCTGCCGGTGAACATGTCCGGCGGGGTGCTCTCGTCGAACCCGATCGGCGCCTCCGGCCTGATCCGCTTCGCCGAGGCAGCCCTCCAGGTACGCGGCATGGCCGGCGAGCACCAGGTCGACGGCGCCCGGAAGGCCCTCGGCCACGCCTACGGCGGCGGCTCTCAGTACTTCTCCACCTGGATCGTCGGCAGCCAGAAGCCCTAGGGAGTCGATGGACTTCGCGTTCTCGGAAGAGCAGGATGAGTTCCGCGAGATGCTGCGCCGCTTCTTCGAGGAGAAGGCGCCCAGCATCGAGGTGCGCCGGATGGCGGAGCGCCCGGAGGGCTTCGACCGGGCGCTGTGGGCGCAGATGGCCGAGGAGCTCGGGCTGCAGGGCGTGCACGTGCCCGAGGCCTACGGGGGGCAGGGCTTCGGCTTCCTGGAGCTCGGGATCGTGCTGGAGGAGATGGGCCGGGTGCTGCTGCCCGGGCCGTTCTTCGCCAGCAGCGTGCTCGCGACCGGCGCCATCCTGAACGCCGGTGCCGAGGAGCAGCGGGCGGCCCTGCTGCCCGCCCTGGCCGGCGGCGAGCGCATCGCGACCCTGGCGACCGAGGAGACGAAGAGCGCCTGGGACCCGGACGCCATCCGCATGGAGGCCGCACCCGACGGCGACGGCTTCCGGCTCTCCGGCGCGAAGGAGCTGGTCCTCGCCGGCGACGTGGCGGACACGCTGATCGTCGCCGCCCGCCTGCCCGGCACGAGCGGCAGCGACGGCCTCACCCTGTTCGTCGTCGGCGGCGCCGACCCGGGCCTCAAGCGGACGCCCGAGGCCCCTCTCGACGCGACGCGCCGCCTCGCTCGCATCGAGCTCGACGGCGCGCGGGGCGAAGCCCTCGGCGTCCCCGGCGAGGCGGCCATGCCTCTCGCCCGCACCCTCGCCCAGGGCGCCATCGCCCTCGCCGCCGAGATGGTCGGCGGTGCCGCCCAGTGCCTCGACGCGGCCGTCGAGTACGCGAAGGTCCGCGTCCAGTTCGGCCGGCCTATCGGCACCTTCCAGGCCGTCAAGCACAAGGCCGCCGAGGTGCTCCTCGATCTCGAGTTGGCCCGCTCGGCCGCCTACTGGGCCTGGTGGGTTGCCGACGAGGACAAGGACGAGCTCTTCCAGGCCGCCTCCCTCGCCAAGGCCACCTGCGCCGACGCCTTCCACCACGCGGCCCGCGAGAACATCCAGATCCACGGCGGCATCGGCTTCACCTGGGAGCACGACGCGCACCTCTACTACAAGCGCGCGACCGCCAGCGACGCGCTGCTCGGCGACGCGGGGGAGCACCGACTGCGGTTGGCGGGGCTGCTGGGGGCCTAGCGCGCGCCCTCAGCTCGCGAGTCGCGTCGTCACGTACTCCGCCAGCGCCCGGCGCGTCGTCTCCGGAATCGCCTCGTCGAACACGAGGCCCGTCCGATCCCCCGCGGTGTAGCTCGGCTGTGCCGGGATCTGGACCAGCCCCTGGTCGGCCAGCGGGAAGCACAGCTCGACGGGGGCATCCTCCTGCAGCGGGGACGTGCTCTGGAGCAGGCAGCCCTTCTCGGAGATCGAGCGGATGGCACCGGCCCAGCTCTCCGCGCCGTGGGTGGCGCGAGCCGGCAGCGCGTCCGCCACGCGCGGCACGCTCCGCGGGCGCGGCTCGAAGGCGGCCTGGAGCAGCTCGTAGACCGCAGCCAAGCGCGCACGCCGACGCACCACGCCGATCACGAGGCTCTCGAGCCCGCTCCCCCGCAGTGCTGCGTCGCCCCGGGCCCCGGTCAGCAGGATCACCGGCAGGTCGTCGCGGTTGCTCAGCAGCTCCTCGGTCCGCCGGTCGTCCACGATGCGCAGGCGCGGCGCCAGCGGCCCGTTCTCGCCGTCCTGGCGGACGGCCGTCTTCAGGGAGACGAGGTTGTATCCCAGCCGCGTCAGCGCCGTCAGCACTCCGGGCGCGAAGGCGCGGTCCGGCGCATGGACCGCCACGCTGGTGCGGGGTCGCGATTCGCCCATGGCGGACGTATCGGATGTCGCCTCTTGCGGTTGAGCGGGCTCGACCACGACACCGGACCGAAGCGCAGAGCGGAGCGGGAACAGACAATTCTGGGGTGAGAGCACCACATGGGCGGCTTGGGACTCGCCCTGTTCTCGGCTCCCAGCGGGATGCAGCTCCGGTTTCCTTCGGTTTGATCCAGGCCATCCGCGCCGGGACGATCCGTTCCCAGCACGTCCCGACCCATCGAAGACGCCGGTCCCCCGCCGTACCTGCCTCGGGCCAGATCCGTTGAACGGCGGGCGGAACACGCCAGGCCACGAGAACCCGCCCGGGGCGGGCGACCTCGCCAGAACGTCCCCGGCAGCCAAGGGAAGGACCCGAGCCGGGTTGCCGGCCTTCGGCGCCGCAATCAATCTCGAACTCGCCCCGGCGGGCCGCAAGGGCCTGAAGGGACGGGATTCCTCACGCACCGCGGGGTGGGGAGCGGGTACCATGGGAATGGTGATGCTGCCCCGGCCTGGCTCGGTGGTTGTGCACCTAACGACTGCCACGTGGGGCAATCTCCTTGGGCGGTGCGGGAGGAGACCCATGGGCGACTCTGGGCAGGTGATCGCAAACGCGGCGGAGGTCTACGACGAGTTCTTTCTGCCGGCGCTCTTCGAGGCGTGGCCACCGGAGTTGATTTCCAGGGCACGAGTCGGCCCGGGAATGCGAGTTGTGGATGTCGCTTGCGGGACGGGCGTTCTGGCAATCGAAGCAGGCAAGGCGACCCGACCGGGTGGGAGCGCGGTAGGGGTAGATCTCAACCCGGGAATGCTCATGGTTGCCCGCAGGAAGGATCCCAGTGTCGATTGGCAGGAAGCACCCGCCGAAGCTTTGCCTTTCGATTCCGACGAATTCGATGCAGCGCTCTGCCAGTTCGGGTTGATGTTCTTCCACGATCGCAACGCGGCCATTCGCGAAATGCTGAGGGTTCTCCGTCCCGGCGGCCGTCTGGCCATCGCCGTCTGGGATTCCCTCGACAACACCCCTGGCTACCTCGCGATCACGCAGCTCCTTTCGCGTCTCTTCGGGGATGAGATCGCCGACCTTCTGAGAGCGCCCTACGTTCTCGGCGATGCCGAGAGGCTGAGCCGTCTTCTCGTCGAATCCGGCGTCCAGAAGCCCACGGTGTCTCGAGTTGCCGGCGAAGCGCGTTTCTCTTCGATCCGGTCTTGGATGCACACGGATATTCGCGGCTGGACCCTTGCCGACAAGCTCGACGACGAGCAGTTCGAGCATCTCGTGAAGAGCGCAGAAGACGCGCTGAGTGACCTGGTTTCTGCGAATGGATCGGTCAGATTCGATCATGCGGCCCTGATCGCCACGGCGCAGAAACCGTAACGCGCGCTCGCAACAAGGTGTCGCTGCGAACCTCCACCTGTACATCACGAGGCGCGAGGAATCCGTCCTGGTCGAGCGGTTCGGGGGGGCTATCTGGCGTACTGTAGGCAGGTCCCCCGATGGGGTCTTGGCAGGCCCCGCCCACCGCGCAGCTGACGTCAGGCCCTGGCCATTGGAGTGCTTGTGCTCGTTCTCTACGACAACCCGTTCAGTCCGTTCGCTCGAAAGGTCAGGATGGTGCTGCGATTCAAGGGCTTGGAGCACCGCTCGGTCGATGCCCTGGCGCTGGAGGAGCACGATCACCTCGTCGCCGTCAACCCCCGCGCCGAGGTGCCCGTCCTGGTCGACGGCGATGTGGTCGTGGCCGATTCGTCCGACATCGTCTCCTACCTGGAGGATCGATTCCCGGAGCCCGCAGTCCTTCCGGCCGGCCCCGAGCTGCGGGCGAAGGCGCGTCGGTGGCAGCGAGTCGCCGACACGACATTCGATTCCATCGTCCACGATATCTCCATCTGGATCTGGCCTACCCACCGTCGATCGGACCCACCGCCGGAAGGGCTGCTCGATGCGGGCCGCCGGGAGCTGCACGAGCTCCTCAGCGAGCTGGAGCGCTCGATCGACGCCTCCGGCTTCGTATGCGATCGGCTGTCGATCGCGGACTTCTCGCTCTTTCCACACATTTCTTCACTGAAGCCACTGAACGTCCTCCTCGATGAGACCGCTCATGCGAAGCTCCTTCGTTGGAATCGACAGATGCGGACCGAGACGGCCGTGCGCGAGGACCTCGAATACGTGAAGCGAAGCGCGATCGAGAAGTTCGGCTCCGGTCGATCGCCCTACGAGGGGGAGAAGATCGTCTGGCGAGGCGACCGGATCGAGTGGCTTCTCGCTCACGGCTACCGGGATTGGTTCTTCGCGGAGCTGGCGAGCGGTCGCGCCGTCGTTCCAAAGGGCGGTCGCGGGCCCGCACGACCCCCGCAAGCGCAGCGCTCCTAGGGGGCCTCGAGATGTTTCCGATAACGGACTTCTTCCAACGCCCCCGGGCCGAACAGGGTCGTTCTGGATCCACCATCCGGTCGCCACGCAGCTGCTCGTAGGTCTGGCGGGCGCGGCCGTTGCCCGCCAACACCCACAGCACGGCCTGCTCGGCGCCTCTGGCGGCCAGGCCAGCCTCCGCCCGGGCGAGGAGGCCTCGCCCCAGACCCAGCCCCCGATGTCCAGGGTCGACGAAGAGCGAGAACACCTCGAAGCCCGGGCCGTTCGCTCCCCCCGCGTCTCCGAACTCGACGAACGCTAAGGAAGCCCTGCACTTCGCCGGGTCCCGCTCGCCAGCGGCTGATCCCGCCTCCCGGCGCCCGGCTAGCGCCCCTTGAACACCGGCGGCCGCTTCTCCAGGAACGCCCGGGGCCCCTCCGCGGCGTCCTCCGAGCTCATCACCTGCATGCCGTACCTCTGCTCGATCGCGAACGCCTCCTCCTCCGGCAGCGTCTCGGTCTCGCGCAAGGTGGCGACGATCGCCTTCACGGCGAGGGGCCCATTGGCGGCGATGCGGTCGGCGATCTCGCGGGCCTTCGCCAGGGCCTGGCCGTTCGGGACGACGTGGTTCACGAGGCCGAGCTCAAAGGCGCGTCGGGCCGGGAGGTCCTCGCCGGCGATCAGCATCTCGGCAGCCACCGCATAGGGGATCTGGCGGCGCAGGCGCACGGCGGAGCCGGCCATCGGGAACAGGCCGCGCTGCACCTCGGTGACGCCGAACTTCGCGTCCTCGCCGGCGACGCGGATGTCGGTGCCCTGGAGGATCTCGGTGCCCCCGGCCCGGGCGAAGCCCTCGGCGGCGAGGATCACGGGCTTGGCTGGGCGGTAGGTCTTGAGCCACGCGCCGTAGATCACGTGGCCCTCCTTCATCACCCGCTCCATGTACTCGTTCTCCGGCTTGCCGGTGCGGAGCTTGCCGATCTCCGAGAGGTCCATGCCGGCGCAGAAGGTGTCGCCGTTGCCCGTGAGGATGCCGACGCGCAGGTCTTCGTCTTCGTCGAGCTGCACCCAGGAGTCATACAGCCGGCACATCACTTCGCAGTTGACGGCATTTCTCTTTTCGGGTCGGTTCAGGGTGACCGTGAGGACGTGGCCGTCCTTCTCGACGACGACGGCGGGCTCTCCAGCGGGCATGAGTGGCTCCTTCAGCTCCGGGGCAGCTGGTCGAAAGGGATCTTGCGGTCGCGGCTGGCCTCGCGGGGCATGCCGAGGACGCGTTCGGCGCACACGTTCTTCTGCACCTCGCTGGTGCCGCCGGCGATGTGGAAGGCCGGCGCGAAGAGGTACTCGTTCTGCCAGTAGCCCGGGCGCAGGAGCGCCTTCGGGCCGAGGGCGCGCATCGCCAGGGCGTTGGCCTTCGTCATCATGCGTGCGAGCGCGAGCTTCATCACCGACGACTCGGAGGTGGGGATCACGCCACGACCGAGCTTCGAGACCATGCGGGCGTTCAGCAGCTCGAGGCAGCGGAGCTGCGTGTACACCTCCGCCAGCTCCTCGCGCTGGGTGGCCGAAGGTCGGCCGTCGCTCTCCTCGAGCACCAGCGCCTTCAGCTCGCCCCAGCGAAGCAGGTTCGAGAGCCCGCCCATCGCCATGCGCTCGTTCATCAGCGTGGTCTGGGTGACGGACCAACCGCCGTTCAGGGGGCCGAGGCGCGCCGAGTCGGGCACGCGCACGTCGTTCAGGAACACCTCGTTGAAGTGGGACTCGCCGGTCATCTCGACGAGGGGCCGCACCTCGAGGCCCGGGGTGCTCATGTCGAGCAGGAAGTAGCTGATGCCCTCGTGCTTCGGCACGCTCGGATCGGTGCGCGCGATCAGGATGCCGAAGTGGTTGTGCTGGGCGCCCGAGCACCAGGTTTTCTGGCCGTTCACGATCCAGTCGTCGCCGTCGCGCACGGCGCGGGTGGCCAGGCCCGCCAGGTCCGAGCCGGCGCCGGGCTCGCTGAAGAGCTGGCACCAGGTCTCGTCGGCCTGGAGGAGCGGCTGGAGGAAGCGCTCCTGCTGCTGCTTCGTCCCGTGGGCGATGATCGTCGGCCCGACCATGCCGATGCCCACCGCGAGCATGGAGTGGCCGACACCGCGCCGGTTCAGCTCCTCGTTCCAGATGATCTGCTCGATGGGCCCCTTGCCGCGGCCCCCGTAGGCCTCGGGCCAGGTGATGGCCCCCCAGCCGTGGGAGGCCAGGGTCTTCTGCCAGCCCTTGTGCTGCTCGAAGACCAGCTCCTGGTCGTCGCCGGAGGTGTAGCTGCCGAACTCCTCGGGGGCGTGCTCGTCCAGGAAGGCCACCGCCTCGGCCCGGAAGGCCGCCTCGGTCGCGGAGTCGTCGAAATCCATGGGAGGCACCTCGCCGGCGAAGGGCCAAAATTAGAACACGTTTCATTCTTGCTCAAGCCGGGCCTTCGCCTAGGATTCCGCGGCCTCGACCCCATGGGAGCCCGCCATGGACCTGTTCCGGAAGTGCGCGGAAAACGACCGCGTGGCCCAGATCCGCGCCGCCGACGCCTACAGCTACTACCGGAGCCTCGACTCGCCCCAGGATCCGGTCGTGCGCCGGCCGGGCGGGCCTCCGCTCGTGATGCTCGGCTCGAACAACTACCTGGGGCTCAGCAGCCACCCGGAGGTGGTGAAGGGCGCGGCCGAGGCGTTGGAGCGCTTCGGCACCGGCTGCGCCGGCTCCCGGCTGCTGAACGGAACCACCCGCCTCCACGAGGAGCTCGAGGAGCGGCTGGCGGCCTTCACCGGCCGCGAGGCGGCGCTCACCTTCGCCACCGGCTTCCAGGTGAACCTGGGCGTGCTCTCGGCCCTCCTCGACCGACACAGCACCGTGTTCCTCGACGCCCTCGACCACGCGAGCCTGATCGACGGCGCCCGGCTCGGCTTCGGAACGCTGCGTCGCTACAAGCACAACGACATGGCCGATCTCGAGGCGAAGCTCGCGCGCACGCCCGAGCATCACGCCCGGCTCGTCGCGGTGGATGGCGTCTTCTCGATGGAGGGCGACCTGGCGGACCTGCCGGAGATCGTGCGGCTGCTCGAGCGCCATCCGGCTCGCCTGCTCCTCGACGACGCCCACGGGGTGGGCGTGTTCGGCGCCCACGGGCGCGGCGTGGCCGAGCACTTCGGGCTCGAAGACCGGGTCGACCTGGTCATGGGCACGTTCTCCAAGTCGCTGGCGGCGGTGGGCGGCTACGTTGCCGGGCCCGAGGAAGTGATCGACTTCCTGCGCCACCACGCCCGGGCCGAAGTCTTCTCCGCGGCGCCGCCGCCTCCCTCGGTGGGCGCGGTGCTGACCGCCCTCGGCATCGTGGAGCGCGAGCCGGAGCGGCGCGAGCGGCTCTGGGAGAACACCCGCTTCATGCAGGAGGAGCTGCGCAGCCTCGGCTTCGACACCGGCGCCTCCGCCTCGCCGGTCGTTCCTGTGCACGTCGGCCGCGACGAAGTCTGCTTCGCGATGGTGAAGCGCCTCGAGCAGGAGGGTGTGTTCGCGAATCCGGTCGTGAGCCCGGCGGTGCCCGAGGGCCAGGCGATGATCCGCACCTCGTACATGGCCACCCACACCCGCGCCCACCTGGAGCAGGCGCTCGCGGCCCTCGCGCGGGTGGGCCGCGAGTTCGGCGTGATCTGAGCCGCGGGCTGGGCCGTCCGGGTCCGGTCCGGGGAGCCCTCAGAGGTCCTCGGAGCGCTCCACGATCCGGCCCACGATGCCGTACTCCTGGGCCTCTTCCGGGGACATCCAGTAGTTGCGGTCCGTGTCCTGCTCGACCTTCTCGAGGGGCTGCCCCGTCGCCTCGGCGATGGTCTGGTTCAGCCGGTCGCGAGCCTTCACGATCTCCTCGGCCTCGATGCGGATATCGCTGGCACGGCCGCCGACGCCGCCGAGGGGCTGGTGGATCATGAAGCGCGTGTTCGGCAGGCAGTAGCGATCCTCCTTCGGTGCCGCGAGATAGATGTGCGTGCCCGCGCTGGCCACCCAGCCGGTGCCGACCATCTTCACCCGCGGCTTCACGAAGCGGATCATGTCGTGGATGGTGTCGCCGGCCTCGACGTGGCCGCCCTCCGAATGGATGAAGATCGTGATCGGGTCGTCGCCCTCCGCAGCGAGCGCCAGGAGCTGGGCCGTCACCTGCTGCGCGAGCTGGGACGTGACCTCTCCGTGGATCAGCAGGGTGCGCGCCTCGAACAGGCGATCGGCGAGGCGGAAGAAGGCGTTCGGGAGGGACGGGTCGTCCGGCTTGTTGGCGTCGTTCGTCATAGGAGGAGGAGCCTACCCGCTCGCTGCGGCTAGGGCAGCCCCGGCGGGGTCCAGCGCCCGTCCTCGTCGGCGTCCACGTAGATGGGGTTGGTGAAGGCGAAGGGCACGAAGCCCGGGAGGACCTCCGCGTAGACGCCGCCGGGCTCGCCTTCGACCTCGACGGTGACGAAGGCGTCGGCGGGGAAGTGCAGGGGGAAGCGGAGATCCTCCGGCCCGTCGAGGGACTGGCGCTCGGCAAGGACGCCGTTGACGAGGACGCGGACCTCGCCGAGCGGCACCCACGGTGCGGCGTCGATCCCCACCCGCAGCTCCGCCTCGGCGCCGGCGTGCAGCCCGCCGAGGCCGGCTTCGCCGAGGCGCACGTCCAGGAGCGGGCCCGTCGTGCCCCAGAGCTCGCCGCTCCGGATGGCTTCGCCGAAGGCCGCCTCCTCCGCCACGCCGCCGGGCAGCCGCACGTAGCTGCGCGGGAAGGCCGCGGGTGCGCCCAGGCTGTGGGAGTCGCTGTTGGCGGTGGCGGTGCGCCGCTCGCCCTGCAGCAGGAACGAGAACCAGTCGGTGCGAACGCGCTCGTAGGCCCCGTGGCCGCGCCCGTTCAGGAGCTCCATCGCATCGAAGTCGAGATCGCGAAGCCCGTGCTCGCCCCGCTCCGAGAGCGGCCGGTTGACCGCCTCGCCGAGGGGCCGGCTCGGGTCGTACCCGGCGCCCACGCCCAGGTGGTCCAGAAAGGCGCCGTCGTCGTCGCCCTGGTCCCGACCCACGCGCGGATGGTTGAGCTGGAGGATCGGTGCGCCCGCGGCGCGCAGCTCGGCCCACACGTCCCGCCATCGGCGCCCTTCGGCCATCGGCGCGCCGCCCCGGAACGTCGCTCGTTGCTCTCGCACGGGGAAGGCGTTGGCGTGTCCCGCGGTCGTCGGCGTGACGCCGCCCCGGTAGCCGGTAGTGATCTCCACCCCCGTCACGCCGAGGATGCGATCCGTGAGGCCCAGCGACGCCAGGGCGGGGCGAGGATCCACGATCCGGTCGTGCTCGGTGGCCACCAGGATCTCCGCATCGGCGGCGGCAAAGGCGCGCAGCTGTCGCTCCTGGGGCAGGGAGGAATCGAAGCTCCAGCCGCTGTGTACGTGCAGGTCGGCGGAGACCCACCCGGGCGTCTCCCGGACGCGCCCGGGCGCCGGGATCTCGAGTGTCGTCTCCTCTCCGGCCCGCACCGCGAGGCGAGCCTCGGTCACTTCGTGCTCGGGGCCGCGCACGGCCAGCACCCGATAGGCGCCGGGCCGCAGCGTGACGAAGGCCGGATCGCCAGCGATCCCGGCGAGCGCGACGTCGTTCGAAGAGAGGCTCGTCGGGACCGGCTCGTCGTCGATGGCGAGGTCGAGGCCGTCGGAGCCGAAGCCCGGCGTCTGCGATCCCTCCGCACCCAGGAAGACCAGCCGCATCGGCTCGCCGCGGGGCAGCCGCACCCGCGTGCCCGGGGCGAGGGCGAGCTGCACGGCGACTCCGGGGTTGTGATGGGTCACTTCCGCGCGCGCCTCGCGGCCCGCTTCGCCGCGCGCTCGCAGGCCGTAGGGGCCCGCGGGCAGACGCAGGGCGAAGTCGCCGCCGGCGTCGGCCCGCACCGCACTGACCGGCTCGCCCGCCTTCGTGCTCACGTGGACGACGGCCCCGGGCTCGTCGACCTTCCCGCGGAGGACGGGCTCCGCCGGCCACAGCCGATCCGTCACGGAGGCGACGTCGGCCCGATCGCCGACCCACAGGCGTCGCTCGAGCACGAGGGTGTCGCCCGTGGCCAGGTCCATGAGCGGTGTCTGGACGAGCTCGAGCAGGCCCGGATCCGCGTCGTCGCCGATCCAGAAAGGGCGCGGGAAGGCGCCGGTGAGGGTGTAGTGTCCGCCGCTGATCGAGAGCTCGGGCAGGGGCCTTTGGTTCCCCTCCGGGTCCACGCGCAGCGAGCGCACCAGGTCGAGGCCGTAGCTGATCCCCGGCCCCATCCGGTCGCTTCCGACCCACACGATGAGATCGGCCTGTACGATCGCCGAGAGCATCGAGGTCGTCTCCGCCGGATCGCCGCCCGGGTGGGCGAAGCCGACGGAGCGGCGCGGATCGCGCCGATCCACCTTGAACGGGCGCAGCGAGCCGTTCGGGTGGAGCACGACGTTGCCGTAGGCGAACAGCCGCTCGCCCTCCTCGCGGCGGGTGATGCGGGTGACGAGCTCGAGGGCGCGCGGCTCCTTCGCGTCGAGCGCGTAGGTGATCTCGATGTCGAGGCCTCGGGACGCACCGCTCGCGACGAGGGCAGCGCGGGTCTCGCTCCGCTCGGCGCGCACCTCCGAGAACGGCATCACCTCGGACTGGGAGAGGTTCAGGAGCGGCTGGATGACGTTCCACTGGTCGTCATCGCGGCCGCAGTGGCCGAGATCGATCAGCAAGCCCCCCCGGTGGCTGAGCCCCGATTCGTGGGACGGGTCGGAGACCGCGGCGCACAGGACGCCGTTGCCGAGCGCCCAGTCGCCGACGCCCGCGATGGCGTCCGGGCCGCCGACGCGCAGTGCTTCGTAGCGCTCCGGGGTGATCTGCTCTGCGATCAGCTCCGCACGGGTAGAGGCAGGCACGAGGATGAGGATCGCGAGGACGAGCCAGTGCATGGCGGCCCAGGGTATCACTCGCCCCGGAGGAGCCCTAGCCCGGACGATTCATGAGCGCCCTACTGCGGACGCCGATAGCGCCGCATTTTCGCGACCTTCTCCTTCCAGCCACCTCGACGTACGGCAAGTACGCCTTCGGTGGCTTCCAGTCCGAGGGTCGCGAAACTGCAGCGCTCTCGACGTCCTCGCTACGGGCTTCATGAATCGTCCGGGCTAGGATGGGCGCCATGCGCGTGGGCGAGGTCCGACATCCGGAGCGTGGCGGCTCGGGCAAGCCCTTGGACGGCGTGCGCATCCTCGCCGCCGAGCAGATGCAGGCGCTGCCCTACGCCACCCAGCTGATGGCTCACTTGGGCGCCGAGGTGGTGAAGGTCGAGCACCCGGAGCGGGGCGATACCGGCCGCGCCTCGAACCCGGCGCTCGTCGACGAGCAGGGTCAGCGGGTCGGCGCCACCTTCCTGCGCAACAACCTCTCGAAGCAGAGCGTGGGCCTCGACCTGAAGAGCCAAGCGGGTCGCGACCTCTTCCGGCGGCTCGTCCCGCGCTTCGACGTGGTGGCCGAGAACTTCCGCGCCGGTTCGATGCAAGCCATGGGGCTCGGCTACGAGGCGCTGGCGGATCTCCATCCCCCGCTCGTCTACGTCTCGCTCTCCGGCTTCGGCAACCTCGAGCCCTCGCCCTACGCGAGCTGGCCCGCCTACGCGCCGATCGCCGAGGCGATGGGGGGGCTCTACGAGCCCAGCCGCAGGGAGGGGCAGCCGCCGCCGGTGGTCGTGGCCGGTGCGCTGGGAGACAACGCGGCGGCGCTCTTTGCCGTGATCGGAACCCTCGCGGCCCTTCGGCACCGGGATCGCACGGGCCTGGGCCAGCACGTCGACGTCGCCATGTACGACTCGATGGTCGCCATGACCGACATGGTTCCCTTCCTCTGGTCGATGGACGCGCCGGCCCACATGGCGGCCGCCGGCACCACCGCCCTGGTCGCCGCCTTCGCGGCGAAGGACGGACACTTCGTGGTGGCCGTCTTCCGCGAGCACATGTTCGAGAAGCTCTGTCACACCGTCGGCCACCCGGAGTGGCTGGGCGACCCACGCTTCGCCGACCGCACCGGCTGGGCCGCCCACACCGAGGACGTGATCCGCCCCGCGATCGAGGCCTGGGCGCGCCGCAAGACCAAGCTCGAAGCCTGTCGGGAGCTGTGCGAGCAGGGCATCGTCGCCGGCCCCAGCCACACTGCCGCCGACATCCACGGCGATCCCCACGTCGCCCTCCGCGACATGCTGATCGAGGTCCCGCGCCCCGACGCCGACCGCCCCTACCTCGTCGTCGGCAACCCCGTGAAGATGTCCCGCCTCGCCGAAGGCCCCGTCGCCTCCTTCCCCCGCCTCGGCGAGCACACCGACGAAGTCCTCCGCCGCGAGCTCGCCCTCACCGACGAAGACCTCGCCACCCTCCGAAACGACGGAGTGTTGCGTTAGTGTTGCGTTAGGGGCCGGTTCCGTTTGTTGCGTTGTTCTTCGCTCTTGGAGGTTCCATGGCCATCGACCTTCGGCAGCTTCTGGATCCGGACCGCACGGCGCTCGTGACCCAGGAGATCCAGCGCGGCGTGATGGGAGACCTGTCGGCGCTGCCGGAGCTGGCGGCGGAGGGGGCGAAGGTGATCCCCCGGATCGCCACCCTCGTCGACGCGGCGCGGGCGGCCGGCGTGCCGGTGATCCACGCCACGGCGGAGCGACGCGCCGACGGGCTCGGCGCCAACACGAACGCGCGCCTCTTCCAGTACATGGCCAAGGCCGAGCCCAAGCTGATCCCCGGATCCGACGCGGCGGCGATCGTTCCCGAGGTGAAGGTGGCCGAGAGCGACCTCGTGCTGCCCCGGCTCCACGGGCTCTCGCCCTTCCAGGGCACCGAGCTCGACTTCGTCCTCCGCAACCTCGGCGTCTCCACCATCGTCGGGGTCGGCGTCTCCCTGAACGTGGCGATCCCCAACTTCACCTTCGACGCGGTGAATGCCTCCTACCAGGTAGTGATCCCCCGGGACGCCGTTGCCGGCACGCCGGCGGAGTACGCGCAGCAGGTCCTCCAGCACACCCTGCGCAATGTGGCGACCCTCGTGACCGCGGACGACGTGGTCGCGGCCTGGAGCTGAGATGCCCGAGGCACCGGAGCCCATCCCCTCCGCCACCGTCGTGCTGCTGCGCGACGGTGCCCGCGACCTGGAGCTCCTGCTGCTCCAGCGCTCGTCTCGCAGCGACAAGCCCGGGCCCTGGGTGTTCCCGGGCGGGCAGGTCGAGCCCCACGATGTCGCTGCAGGCGACCCGCGCTCCGAGGCGAGTGCCCGCGCCGCCGCCATCCGCGAGACCCACGAGGAGGCCGGCCTGCGCATCGAGACGGCGCGCCTCGACACGATCTCCCGCTGGATCACCCCCGAGGTCTCCCCCAAGCGCTTCGATACCTGGTTCTTCGCCGGCGTGGCGCCCATGGACGAGTCGGTGCGCGTCGACGGCGACGAGATGTGCGACCACCGCTGGCTCTCGCCCGCCGGCGTGCTGGAGGCCTTCGGCCGCCGGGAGCTGCGCCTCGCGCCGCCGACCTTCGTTACCGTCACCTGGCTCAGCGAGTTCGCCCGCGCCGACGAAGCCGCCGCGCGGCTCGCCGCGCGCGAGTTGATCACCTTCCGCCCCCGCATCACGCGCACCGCAGAGGGAACCGTGGTGATGCTCTACCCGGGCGATGCGGGCTACGAGGCCGCCGACCCCGAGGCGTCCGGCCCGCGTCATCGCTGCCACGCCCTGGAGAGCGGCTTCCGCTACGAACGCTCGTAGCTGCTAGGCGTCTTCGACGTCGAGGACGACCGAGGTGTAGAGGCTCGGATCCGGGAAGGTCGAGAAGTTCGGCTCGCCGCGTGCCGCGGCCAGGTCGGGCAGGGGCTCGGCGCCGCTCGCCTCCAGCAGCTCGGTCACGAAGCGGCGGAAGAGGTCCAGGGCCTCGCCATCCCCCGGCAGCAGGCGGCGCGGATCGAACTGGTCGCTGCGCAGGCGGATGACCTGAAGTGTTTCCGCCTCCATGTCGCGCCAGTTCAGCGCCAGGTCGATGAGCAGCACCGCCCGCTCGCCCAGCCCGTGCACCGCACCGGCTGCGATCGCCTGGATGCGCCCGTAGGCGAGGGTGTGCCGCCGCCCGCTGCGCCGGAGCACGAGGCCTTCCCCCGAAAGCTCCACCGGGATGCCTTCCACGACCTTGGCGTCCCGCCAGCGGGGGCCGCTGCCGAGCTCGGGGGCGATCGGCTCCACCATGGGATCCGTCTCCTCCGAAGGCGCCTCGAAGGCCGGAGGCTGCGGCTCCGCACGCAGCGGCTCCGAGACCGGCTCCGTCGCGAGATCGATCGGCTCGTCCAGCTCGATCGCGCGCGCGTCGATGCCCTGCCAGCCCTCGCTCCGCGCGTCCGGGTCCGGTGCCTCCGCCCGCGCCTTGGCCAGATCGAGCGTGCCGAGATCCGCCTGGATGTCGCGCCGGCGCTCTTCGGGAAGCGCGTCCCAGGCCAGCACGCGGCGCGCGGCTTCGCCGGCCAGCTCCGGCGCCCGCCGCCGCGCCACTTCGTAGAAGCGCAGCGCCAGACCCGGCTCCAGGTCCTCGGCGCCACGACCGATCGCGTGCTCCAATGCGCGCCGCGCTTCGAGCGGACGATCCCGCTCGTCCAATGCCCGCGCCACCGTCAGCAGCACGCGCGGGTCGCACTCCGCATCGGGGACCAACAGGGTGAGCTCGCACCAGTAGTCGGAGGCCGCCTGGAGCTCGCCGCTCGCGATCCAGCGCTCGATCTGGCGGGTCAGCTCCGTGGCCATCTCCTCGGGACGCTGCAACGCCGCGGCCGCGTCCCAGGTCGCGATGACCACGTCCGGATCTTCCGGGAACTGCCGCATCGCACGGCGCAGGCGCTCGTAGGCTTCCTCGAAGCGCCCCTCCTCCCGCAGAGCGTGCACCTCCTCCACGACGGGGTTCCCCTGGGCGAGGGTGAGCTTCGCCTCCAGGCTGGATTGGAGGTAGCGCGTCTCGATCCCCCCGACGCGGATCACGCCGGCGAAGACCGCGCCGTAGAGGAAGCCGCCGACGTGCGCCCAGTAGGCGACGCCGCCCTGCTGTCCCATCGTGTCCGCGAGGTTCGCGTTCAGGAGCTCGGTCGCGAACCAGAAGGGCAACATCAGCCAGGCCGGTGCCTCGAAGGTGCCCATCCTGATCCAGATGAAGTAGAAGTAGCGGAGCTTGCTCTTGAACAGACGGACGAGGAAGGCGCCCATCACCGCGGCGATGGCGCCCGAGGCGCCCACCAGCGGGATGTCCGCGTTGGCCGGCGACATCGCCGCGAAGAACAGGGCGGCGAAGACGCCGCCGGTCAGGTAAAGGCCGAGAAAGACCGGCCGCCCCCAGCGATCCTCGATCGGCGGCCCCAGCAGGAAGAGCAGCAGCATGTTGCCGAGCAGGTGCAGCCAGCCGGCGTGCATGAACTGGTGGCTGAAGACGCTCGAGATCCGCACGTCCGAGGGCACGAGCCCGAAGCGGTCGTAGGGCGTGGGCGGGAGCTCGAACTCCACCTCGTCGCCGTCGGCCGCCGCGGCCTCCGCCCGCTCCATCTCCACCTGCACCCGCGCCTCCCATTCCGGGAGGGAGCCGTCGCAGGAGGTCGTGCCGGTACCGAAGAGGGTCAGGAGGCACAGAGCCATCAGGGTGAAGGTTACCCAGGGGAGGCGCCGGACCTCCGACTCGTCGTGGCCGATCGGGAGCAGCACCCATCCCGGATCGGAGGAACGCAGGAGAGCCTTGACCGGCCCTCAGACCCGCCGCCGGAACGCCTCCAGCAGCTCCTGCTCCTTGCTGCGGACCTGCTCCAGCTGCTGGTCCTTCACCGTGCCGTAGCCCCGGATTCCCTCCGGAAGGCTGGCGATCTCCACTGCGAGGGCGTGGTTCTCGGCGTTCAGGCCGTCGACCAGCTCCTGGAGCCGGTGCTCGTAGTCCCGCGGCAGCTGGCGCTCGAGGCGGCGGTCCGCGGTCCAACCGAAGGGATCGAAGGGCGTGCCGCGCAGGAAGGCGAAGCGCCGGATCGTCTTCCACACGCTCAGCATGAACCAGGCGGGGAAGGTCCACTTGGGCGCGCGGCCCGTGTCCGGATCGCGGGGGATCAGGAAGGCCGGCACGAACTGCATGGTCACGTGGAACGCGAGCTGCGGGTCGCCGTCGAACTGCTGGCGGACCTGCTCCAGGAACGCGCCGTCCGTGTAGAGGCGGGAGACCTCGTACTCGTCCTTGTAGGCGAGCAGCTTGAAGTGGTAGCGGGCGACGGCCCGCGCCAGCTCGTCGCGGCCGAGCTGGCTCTTCTCGCGCTCGGCCACCTTGCGCACGAACGTCTCGTAGCGGCGGGCGTAGCGGGCGTTCTGGTACTCGGTGAGGAAGGGGATGCGGGTCGCGAGCAGCTCGTCCAGGGTGCGCTCCGCGGGTGCCGACTCCGCGCCCCGCAAGAGCGGCTTCACCGCGGCCTCGACCTTCGCCGGCTCGTGGGCCGCGAGCCGGCCCCAGGCGAAGGAGCGCCGATTGAGCTCGATGCCGCGCCCGTTCAGCTGGATGGCGCGATCCAGGGCCTCGCGGCTCACCGGGATGCGGCCCAGCTGCCAGGCGAAGCCCAGCAGGAACATGTTGGAGGCGATGGTGTCGCCGAGCAGGGCCTGGGCCCAGGGCGTGGCGGGCACGAAGTGCGCGTGGCCGTCGCCCACGGCGCTGCGGATCGCCTCCTCCATCGCGTCGGGCGTGAGATCGAGGTCCGAGTCGAGGGCGAACTCGAAGGTGGGGGCGACGTGATGGTTCATCACGGCCGTGGTTCCCGGCGCGAGCTTCGGCAGGTGCTCGGGATTGGTGGCGACGACCGGGTCGCAGCCGATCAGCACGTCGGCGCCGCCCACGCCGATGCGCGTCGCGTGGATCTCCTCCGGCGCCCGCGCGATGCGCACGTGGCTCGAGACCGGGCCGTTCTTCTGGGCGAGGCCCGTCACGTCGAGCTCCGACGCGCCCTTGCCTTCGAGGTGCGCCGCCATGCTCAGGATGGCGCCGACGGTGACCACGCCCGTGCCTCCGATGCCGGCGAGGAGCACGTCGAAAGGCGCGTCGAGCTCCGGGGGGGTCGGCTCCGGCAGGTCGGCGAAGACGCCGTCGTCGCCAGTGTCCGTCCTGGGCGCCACCGCCTTGCGCAGGGTGCCGCCGGTCACCGAGACGAAGCTCGGGCAGTAGCCCTGGACGCAGGAGTAGTCCTTGTTGCAGCTGCTCTGGTTGATGCGACGCTTGCGGCCGAACTCCGTCTCCAGCGGCTCGATGGAGATGCAGTTCGATTGCACGCTGCAATCGCCGCAGCCCTCGCAGACGCGCTCGTTGATCACGATGCGGCGGTCCGGGTCCGGGAACTCGCCGCGCTTGCGCAGGCGCCGCGCCTCGGCGGCGCAGGTCTGGTCGTAGATCAGGGCGGACACGCCGGAGAGCTCTCGCAGCTCCTTCTGCACCTGGCCCAGCTTCGCGCGGTCGTGGACGGTCACGCCACTCGGGAACAGGCCGCGCGCGTAGCGCTCCGGCTCGTTGGAGACGACGGCGATCCGCTTCACCCCCTCGGCCGAGAGCTGCCGCGCGATCTCCGGGCAGGTGATCTCGCCCTCCATCGGCTCGCCCTCGATGGGCTGCCCCCCGGTCATCGCCACCGCGCCGTTCACCAGGATCTTGAAGGTGATGTTGACGTCGGCGGCCACGCAGGCGCGGATCGACAGAAGGCCCGAGTGGAAGTAGGTGCCGTCGCCCATGTTCTGGAAGACGTGGGGCAGGTCGATGAAGGGCGCCTGGCCGATCCAGTTGGCGCCTTCGCCGCCCATGTGGGTGGCGCCGAAGGTGCGGCGCTCCGGGAAGAAGGCGGCCATGCCGTGGCAGCCGATGCCGCCGAAGGCGATCGAGCCGTCGGGCAGCTGGGTCGAGGTGTTGTGGGGGCAGCCGGAGCAGAAGCTCGGCATGCGGCTCAGCTGGCCGGGCGGCGTCACCGCCGGCGGCGTCGGGGCCGGGCGCAGGAGCCGCGCCTGCTCCGGCAGCCGCCGCGCGAGCCAGCTCCGGATCGCCTCCCGCACCGCCGCCGGCGCCAGCTCCCCGGTCCGCGAGAGAAGCGGCGTCCCGTCGTCCTCGTGCTTGCCCGCGAGCCGCGGCCGCTCGCGCTCGTTGTAGAGCAGGTGCGCCAGCTGCTCCTCGACGATCGGGCGCTTCTCCTCGACGACGAGCACGTCTTCGCGCCCCCGGCAGAAGGCCCGCGCCGCCTCCGGCTCGAGGGGCCAGGGCATCGCCACCTTGTAGATCGCCAGGCCGAGATCGCGGGCCCGGCCTTCGTCCAGGCCGAGCTCGTCCAGAGCCTGGCGCACGTCCAGGTAGGCCTTGCCGGTGGTGACGATGCCGAGGCGCCGCGCCTCGCCCTCCCAGATCGTGCGATCGAGGCCGTGGGCGCGCACGAAGGCCTGGGCTGCGGGCAGCTTCACCTGGTAGAGCTGCTGCTCGATCAGGACCAGGGTGTTGGTCATCGTCACGTGGTGGTCGTGGGCCGGGAAGGCGAAGCCCGGGTCGACCCGGTGCGCCCGCTCCGGCCCCACCTCGACGGAGGCGCCGCTGTCGACGGTGTCGGTCAGGCACTTCATCCCGACCCAGCAGCCGGAGTAGCGGGAGAGCGCCCAGCCATGGAGCCCGAAGTCCAGATACTCCTGCACGTTCGACGGGTTCAAGATCGGGACGCCCGCGTGGATGAGCGCCTGCTCGCTCTGGTGTGCGATCGAGGAGGACTTCGCGCCCGGGTCGTCGCCACACAGAGCCAACACACCGCCGTGTCGCGCCGTGCCCATGTAGTTGCCGTGCTTGATCGGGTCCATCGAGCGGTCGACGCCGGGGCCCTTGCCGTACCAGATCGCGAACACACCGTCGTGTCGGGCCGTCGCCTGGAGCGAGGCCTGCTGGGAGCCCCACACCGCCGTGGCGGCCAGGTCCTCGTTCACGCCCGGCTCGAAGCGCACCTGGTGCTGCTCGAGCAGCTCCTTGGCCTGCCACAACGCCATGTCGTAGGTGCCGAGCGGCGAGCCCCGGTAGCCGGAGATGAAGCCCGCCGTGTCGAGGCCGGCGGCCCGGTCGCGTTGGCGCTGGAGCATCGGCAGACGCACGAGCGCCTGGACGCCGGACAGGTACACCCGGCCCGTCTCCCGGGTGTAGCGGTGCTCGAGCTCATAGCTCTGGTCGACGGGGGGCATGGACAAGAATTAGAACATGTTCTAGTCCCATGGGCCAGCCCGCGATCCCAGGAGGCCCTCTTGAAGATCGGACTCGCCTTTCACGCGACGGACCTCGCAATGGATCCCGTCGAGGTGGCCCGGGAGGCGGAGGCGCGGGGCTTCCACTCGCTCTACATCCCGGAGCACACGCACATCCCGACGAGCCGGCGCACGCCGGCACCGACCGGCACGCCGGAGCTGGGGGACGAGTACCGGCGCAGCCCGGACCCCTACGTGACGGCGGCGGCGATGGCGACGGCGACAGAGCGCATCCTCCTCGGTACCGGTATCGCGCTGGTGGCGCAGCACGATCCGATCGCCCTGGCCAAGGCGATCGCCACGGCGGACTGGCTCAGCGGCGGGCGCTTCGTGCTGGGCATCGGCTACGGCTGGAACCACGAGGAGATGGAGAACCACGGCGTCGACGTGAAGCGGCGGCGCGCCCACGTGCGGGAGGTGATGCTGGCGATGCAGGCGCTCTGGTCCCGGGAGGAGGCGTCCTTCGACGGCGAGTTCGTGCGCTTCGAGCTCTCGTGGATGTGGCCGAAGCCGGTCCAGCAGCCGCGGCCGCGGGTGCTGATGGGCGGCGCGCCGGGGCCGACGCTCTTCCGCCACATCGCCGAGTACGGCGACGGCTGGATGCCGATCGGGGGGGCGGGCATGCGGCAAGCCCTCGAGGAGCTGCGACGCGCCATGGACGAGGCCGGCCGGGACTTCGCGAGCCTCCACCTCGTTCCCTTCGGCGTCTTCCCGGACACGGAGAAGCTCGACTACTATCGCTCGAACGGCATGACCGAGGTGGCTCTGCGCATCCCGTCGGCGCCGCGAGACCAGGTGCTGCCCGTGCTGGACGACTACACGAGGTACCTCGACCCATGACCCCCAGCGAAGTCGCCCGCGCCCTCATCGGTCGCATCGAAGCCGGCGACGTGGAGGGTGCCCTCGCCCTCTACGCCGACGACGTCGTCACCTGGCGCAACCTCGACGGCCGCGAGCTCGGCAAGAAGCAGGTCCGCACGATCCTGGCCTTCCTCGCCGGCCTCCCGGACCTGCAGTACCGCGACGTCCGCATCCAGGACACCGGCGACGGCCGGGGCTTCGTCCAGCAGCACGTCCTCACCTGCAAGAGCAAGCAGGGCGAGCCCGTCGAAGCCGCCGCCTGCCTCGTCGCCCGCGTCGAGCAGGGCCAACTGAAGCGCCTCGACGAATACCTCGACTCCGCCGCCATGGCACCCCTGTTGGGCTAGCCCGGATCGTTCGTGAAGACGTCGACCCCTGAATCGAAGCAGGCCCCACCTGCGAGGGGCGGCCACCCTGCTGTGACCGCCCCTGTCGGGAGCTAGCTCCGGGGGCCCCGACCCACCGCGGCGAGTGCGGCCAGGCCGGCGCCGAGGAGGAGGAAGGGGCCCGGCTCGGGCACGGAGAAGTTCAGGGTCAGGCTGGTGGCGCCCGCCGTGCGGTAGCTCCAGGTCGAGCCGTCGCAGGTCGGATAACCGCCCACGCACACCGCCGTGACGGTCGGCGACACGAGTCTGACGCTTCCGGCGCCCCCGGCGGTCAGGTTGAACGAGCCCATGAACGTGAAGTTCGGCAGGGCCACGGTCATGTTCGTCGCGCCGTTCGGCGTCGTGGTGGTGCCGAACAGGCTGCTGATGGTGCCGGAGCCCGGCGTCCAGGGCAGAAACGTCGCGGTGACGTTCTGGACGCCCACTATCGGGTTGGTGGTCGCGATGACGGTGGTGCCCGACACGCCCACCGACAACGGGACGGTCAGGAACGGAAACCCGGGGCCGACGAACAAGAAAACACTCACGACGCCGGGGATGCCCTGGTTGGCCGCCGCGCCACCGGGGGTGGCCGTGATCGTCTGGATGCCGCCGAGCGTCTGGTTAACGGTCAGCTGCGGCGGCCCGGGGCTGTCCCCGAAGAGGAGAAGGAGACGGAAACCGACACCGTGATGCTGCCGCCCGTGCTGGTGCCCGAAGCGACCAGGCTGCCACCGCCGGTTGTCAGCGTGAACGGGGTGCCCTGGAGGGCCCCGTTCCAAGTCGCCGACGACAGCGTGCCCGCCGCGGCCGTGGCCGCGCAGAAGACCACCATCACGGCGAGGATTGATGCCTTGCCCATGATGGAACCCATCTATCTGAGTGGTTTCGGTGTCGGCACGCCAAAGCCCCGCTTCGGGGCGCCTCTCGCACGAATCGTAGCACGATCGGCTGGCTGCAGCGGATCTCCGGTGCGCTCCGAGGCGATTGTCAACGCGTGGCCATCGCCTTCGGCGCGGTCGCGGCTGACGGTCCTCCCAGAAATCTCGATCCGTCCGGGTTGTGGCCGGCGTCCTCGACGCAACACCGTTGCATCAGGGGCCGGTTCCCTTGCGCAACACGTCCTCGCCGAAGCGGGCGATGGCGTCGCAGAACTCGGCGCGGTCGCGGTGGGGTAGGCCGATGACGAGCCAGGTGACGCCGGCGTCGGCGAGCTCGGCGGCGAGGTCGAGGAGTGCTGTGGGCTCCGGCAGCGGCTCGTGGTAGGCGACCGGTGAGAAGGCGACGTCCAGCGGGGCGCTGCGGCCGACCTTCTCGGCATGCTCGCGGGCGTAGGCGAGGAGCGCCCGCAGGTCACCCAGGCCTTCGAGCTTCGCGGTGCCGACGCGGCTCGCCATCTTCGCCGGCGCGGGGAAGGGGAGCCAGCCGTCGCCGAGCTCGACGGCCCGGCGCAGGGCCCGCCTGCTGTTTCCGCCCACCCAGATCGGCGGCCCGGGCCGTTGGATCGGACGCGGCCGCGCGGTGTTGCCCGCGGCGCGGAAGTGCAGCCCGTCCATCTTCAGGCTCTCTCCGCTCCAGGCGGCGCGCATGGCGTGGATCGTCTCGTCGCACACCTCGTTGCGGTGCGCGAAGTCCGCGCCGATCGCGTCGAACTCCGCCTCCAGGTAGCCCGCAGCCACGCCGGCGATCACCCGCCCGCCCGAGAGGACGTCCAGGCTGGCGAGGGACTTCGCCGTGATGAAGGGGTTGCGGTAGGGCAGCACCAGCACGTGGGTCTGCAGTCGGATCGTCGTCGTGGCCGCTGCCACGAACGAGAGCGCCACGAAGGGATCGAGGGCGTGGTGGCCACCGGTCGCGAGCCAGCGGTCCTCCGGGATCGGGTGGTCCGTGACGAAGCAGCTCTGGAAGCCCGCCGCCTCGGCCCCGCGGCCCATCTCGGCCAGGGCTTCGGGCGTCAGGAACTCCCCGGGCTGGTCCACCTTGTCGGTCGGGAGCTGCACGGTGTACCGCATGGGTCGATGCTACCGGCCCTGGCAGAATATCGAAACGGTCCGTATCATAATCCCCCTTCCGGTCCCCTTCGCCCGAGGAGCCGCCTCCCGTGGATCTCCGCTACTCCGACGCCGACGAGAAGTTCCGCAAGGAGCTGCGCGACTGGCTGGCCGAGGAGGTGCCGAAGCACGGCACCCCGCCCCATCGCGACGACTGGGAGGCCCGCCGCGTCTACGACACGGGCTGGCAGCGCAAGCTCTTCGACGCGGGCTACGCCGGCGTCAACTGGCCCAAGGAGTACGGCGGCCGCGGCGCCACCCTCACCGAGGAGCTCGTCTACTACGAGGAGCTGGCCCGGGCCAAGGCCCCCTACATCGGCATGAACTTCGTCGGCGTCCGCCACGGCGGCCCCACCATCATCGCCGAAGGCGACGAGCGGCAGAAGAAGGCCCACCTGCCGAAGATCCTGCGCGGCGAGGAGGTCTGGTGTCAGGGCTTCAGCGAGCCGAACTCCGGCTCGGACCTGGCGTCGCTCTCCTGCTCGGCGGTTCGCGATGGCGACCACTACGTCCTGAACGGCCACAAGATCTGGACGTCCTTCGCCCACGCCGCCGATTTCTGCGAGATGCTCGTCCGCACCAACCCGGACGGCCCCAAGCACAGGGGCATCTCCTGGCTGATCATGCCGATGGACCTGGACGGTATCGAGATCCGCCCGCTCCCCACGCTCCTCGGCGAGATCGACTTCAGCGAAGTCTTCCTCAGCGACGTTCGCGTGCCGGTCGAAGGCCTCGTCGGCAAGGAGAACGACGGCTGGCGCATCACGAACGTCACCCTGCGCTTCGAGCGCGGCAGCGCCTGGGCCGCCGACATCATCGAGCTACAGGCGTTCCTGGAAGAGCTGGCGGCGCTCGCGAAGAAGATCACCCGGGACGACGCCAGCGCCTGGGAGGACCGCGCCCTGCGTCGCGACATCGGCCACCTCTCGGCGGAGGTCGACTCGCTCTGGGCGTGGATCAAGTACTCGATCTCCGAGACGGCGAAGAGCGGCGTGCCCGGCCTCGACGGCTCGGCCATCAAGCTCGGCTTCACCGAGCTGAATCAGCGCATCTACGAGCTGGGGACGCGGCTCCTCGGCCGCGCTGGCCTGGTGCGCGAGGACGTGGACGACGATCTCCCGAGCGAGCGCATCGTCGACAAGTTCCTGAACACGCTCTCGCTGACGATCGCCGCGGGCAGCTCGCAGATCCAGCGCAACATCATCTCCGAGCGCATCCTCCAGCTGCCGAAGGAGCCCCGCTAGATGGACTTCCAGCTCAGCGAAGACCAGCAGGCTCTCCAGGAGGGCATCCGCGCCTTCGTGGACGGGAACTACGCCTTCGACCGCACGCCGGAGATCGAGAAGGAGCCCCTCACCCGGGAGGCGTGGAGCGAGCTGGCGGAGATGGGGGTCTTCTCCCTGCGCCAGCCCGAAGCCGAGGGCGGCGTCGGTCTCGGCTCCGTCGAGGCGGTGGTCGTGTTCCAGGAGCTCGGTCGGCGGCTCGTGCCCGGACCGCTGGTCTGGAGCCATCTGGCCGCCGGCCTCGTCGACGGCGCCGCCGGCGGCGAGCAGATCGTCGGAGGCCTCGACCTCACGCGGCCCAGCTCGGATCCGCTGCTGGTCGAGTACGGCGACGCGCTCGACGCGCTCCTCGTGCTGCGGCCCGAAGGCGTGTTCCGTGTCGACCCGGAGGCGCTGGAGACGAAGCCCGTGGCGACGCCGCTCGATCCGCTCACGCCGATGCAGCTCGCCGCGTCGCTGCCCGAGGGCGATCGCCTCGCCGGCTCGGACGAGGCCATGCGCTTGCGCACCGAGGGCGCGGCCCTGGCCTCGGGACTGCTGCTCGGAATCGCCGAGTCGACGCTCGACTATGCGAACGAGTACGCCAAGACCCGCGAACAGTTCAACCGCCCCATCGGCTCGTTTCAGGCCATCAAGCACTTCCTCGCCGACATGTACGTGCGGGTCGGTCAGGCCCGCTGCGTCAGCTACGCGGCCGGCGCCACGCTCGACGATCCGGCCATCGGCGACGTCGTGCGCGCCGTCGCCTCCGCCAAGGTGGTTGCCGGCGAGGCCGCCATGAAGAACGCCCGCTCCTGCGTCCAGATCTACGGCGGCATGGGCTACACCTGGGAGCTCCCGCCCCATTATTACCTGAAGCGCACCTTCGTCCTCGAGCAGGCCTTCGGCACCGTGGACGAGCACGCTGAACGCATCGCCGACCACCTCGCCGCGTAACAACTTAACAAAGGTGCCGGTTCTGTTTGTTAAGTTCCGGAGGTCTTCGTGAACGACAAGGTTCGATTCGAGAAGAGCGAGCGGGTCGCGACGATCACACTCGACCATCCCTCCGCGCGCAACGCCTTCGACTACGAGATGACCCAGGAGCTGCGGCGTCTCTGGGGCGAGATCAAGGCGGATCCGGAGGTGGTGTGCGTGATCGTCACCGGCGCGGGGGAGAAGGCGTTCTGCACCGGGTGGGACATCAGCTCGACGGCCGCCGGTGAGAGCCAGCAGTTCGCGAAGCTGGCGCGGCAGGAGGCACCCTATGGCCAGATCACCGCGATCCAGAACCGCTGCTGGAAGCCGGTGATCACCGCGGTGAACGGCATGTGCATCGGGGGCGGCTTCCACTTCGTGGCGGACAGCGATCTGGTCCTCGCCTCGGAGACGGCGACCTTCTTCGACACCCATGTGAAGGTCGGCACCGTGGCCGGGCTCGAGCCGGTGGGCCTGGCTCGCCGCATCCCGCTGGAGAGCGTCCTTCGCCTGGCGCTGCTCGGCGGCTCCGAGCGCATGAACGCCGAGGAGGCCCTGCGCATCGGCCTGGTCGGCGAGGTGCTGCCCCCGGACGAGCTCCTGCCCCGCGCCCGAGCCCTCGCCGCGATGATCGCCGAGCACTCGCCCACCGCGTTGGCCCGTACCAAGCAGGCCATCTGGGAGAGCCTCGACCACGGGCTCGAGGCCGGTCTCGACGCCGCCTACGCGCACATCGACGCCCACGCCGACCACCCGGACCAGCTCGAAGGTCCGAAGTCCTTCTTCGAGAAGCGCAAGCCGAAGTGGGCGCCGCAGTCGGAATGACGCGTCTTCTCGCCTTCGCCGCCGCAGCGGCGCTGCTCGGCTGCAGCGCTCCCCCCTCCCTGGACCACGCCGGGCCCACGGCGGAGTGGCCCGAGTGGGGAGGCGACAAGGGTGGCTTGCACTACTCGCCTCTCGACCAGGTGAACGCGCGCAACGTCCGTCACCTCGAGCTGGCGTGGGAGCACCGCAGCGGCGACTTCAACGCGCCCTCCGCCGAGAAGATGCCCACCGGTCTCCAGGTGACGCCGATCGTCACGAACGAGACCCTCTACTACTGCACGCCTTACATGCGCGTCTTCGCTCTCGACCCGGAGACCGGCAAGGAACGCTGGTCCTTCGACCCGGAGCTACGCGCGAGCGGCGTCGGCGGGCCCTACCCGCTCACCTGCCGCGGCGTCGCCTACTGGGAGGCCGATCCGCCCGCCGCCGGTGAGCGCTGCCAGAAGCGCATCCTCTACGGAACGAAGGACTCGGAGCTCTGGGCCCTCGATGCCGATACGGGCAAGCCCTGCGACGATTTTGGAGAGGGCGGCAGGGTGTGGCTGCGCGAAGGCCTCGAAGGTGATCTTCCGCCTTGGGAGTACTACGTCACCTCGCCACCCCTGGTCCTGGGCGACCGCCTGATCCTCGGCGCCCTGGTCGCCGACCAGCTGCGCACCGATGCGCCCTCCGGCGTGGTGCGCGCCTTCGACGTTCGGACCGGCGAGCTTCTCTGGGCCTGGGATCCGGTGCCGCCAGGCTGGGGCAAGGGCCTCCCGGCCAGCGAGCGCTACCACCGCGGCACGCCGAACGTGTGGTCGATCCTCTCCGGCGACGAGGAGCGCGGCCTGGTCTTCGTCCCCACCGGCAATCCCTCGCCGGACAGCTACGGGGGCGAGCGCGAGGGCGTCGACTTCTACGGCTCCTCCACCGTCGCGCTGCGCGCCGAGACCGGCGAGGTCGCCTGGCACTTCCAGACCGTGCACCACGACGTCTGGGACTACGACGTCGGCACCCAGCCCGAGCTCTTCCAGATTGAGGGCGTGGGCGGCGGGCGCCCGGGCGTGCTGCAGGCGACGAAGATGGGCCACGTCTTCCTGCTCGACCGCGAGACCGGCGAGCCCCTCTACCCGGTGGAGGAGCGCCCCGTTCCCCAGGACGGCGTGCCCGGCGAGCAGCTCTCGCCCACCCAGCCCTTCCCCACCCATCCGCCGCCGCTCCATCCGACCGAGCTGACACCGGAGAATGTCGGCTACACCTTCGCGGATCGGGGCTCCTGCGTGGAGATGCTCGAGAAGCACCGCTGGGACGGCATCTTCACGCCACCCACCCTCCAGGGCTCGATCCAGTACCCGCACACCGCCGGCGGGATGAACTGGGGTGGCGTCGCGGTGGACCCGGTGAACGGCGTCATGTTCACGAACCAGACCCACATCTCGATGATCGTCGAGATGATCCCGCGGGCGGACTACGAGACGATCCCGCCCGGCGCCGTCGCCTACCCGGACGAGCTCTACCCGATGAGCGGGACGCCCTACGGCGTGAAGCGCTCGGGCTTCTTCTCCAGCGCCGGCGCGCCCTGCAACCCGACACCCTGGGGCTCGCTGCAGGCCGTCGACCTGAAGAGCGGCGAGGTGAAGTGGAAGGTGAACCTCGGCACGACGAAGCACCAGGCGCCCTGGCCCCTCTACCTCGTCCCCGGCCTCGGCGACGTGGGTGCGCCGAACTTCGGCGGCGGCATGGTCACCGCCGGCGGCCTCTTCTTCATCGGCGCCACCACCGATCGCGCCTTCCGCGCCTTCGACGTGGAGACGGGCGACATCGTCTGGGAGATCGAGCTCCCCTACCAGGCCAACGCCTCGCCCATGAGCTACCGCCTCCGTCCGGACGGACGCCAGTTCGTGGTGGTCGCCGCCGGGGGCAACGCCATCTCGAAGCAGGGCGACGCGATCATGGCCTTCGCCCTGCCGGAGCCGCGATGAGCTACGAGCACATCCTGACGGACACGACGGACGGCGTCGCCACGATCACCCTGAACCGGCCCGACAAGCTGAACGCCTACACCACCGAGATGGGCGAGGAGGTGGTCGACGCATTCCGCAGGCTGCGGGACGACGATGGGGTGCACGCCGTCATCCTCACCGGCGCCGGCCGCGGCTTCTGCGCCGGCGTGGACCTCGACCACCTGAAGGCCCACCAGGCCGGTGGCAACGCGTCGAAGGGCCCGAAGCTCGGCGAGGAGGACTTCCTCAAGGTCTTTCCGCTGGAGATGGTGACCTACCCGAAGCCGATCATCGCCGCCGTGAACGGCCACGCGATCGGCGTCGGCGTGACGATGATCCTGCCCTGCGACATCCGCATCGCCGCCGAGGGCGCGAAGATCGGCCTCACCTTCGTGAAGCTCGGCATCCTGGCCGGCCTCGGCAGCACGCACCTGCTGCCGAAGATCGTCGGGCGGGCGCGGGCGATCGAGCTGCTCACCACCGGGCGCGTGCTGAAGGCGCCGGAGGCCTTCGAGATGGGGCTCGTGAACCGCGTCGTTCCGGCGGACGCGCTGATGGACGAGGCGCGCGCCCTCGCGGCGTCCTTCTCCGACAGCCGCCCCGAGGTGGTCGCGGCCGCCAAGGCTGCCGTGACCTTCGGTGAGGACCACACGATGGAAGAGGCCATGCGCAACGAGGAGCGCGTGAGCGCCGAGCTGCGCAAGGCGAGGGAGGAGGGCTGATGGATTTCGAGCTCACTCCGGAAGAGCAGGCCTTCGAGGCCGAGGTCGAGGCGTTCCTGAGCGAGCACCACTCGCCGGAGGTCATGGACGCCCACCCGGAGCAGCTCTCCCAGACCGTGGAGACGCCGGCCAAGCGCGCCTTCATGCGCAAGCTCGCCGAGAAGGGCTGGCTCGGCATGTCCTGGCCGAAGGAGTACGGCGGCCAGGAGAAGTCCGGCATCTACGACTTCATCCTCACGGAAGCGCTCTCCCGCCACGGAGCGCCCCAGCCCGGCAAGGGTGTGGGCATCGTCGGCAAGACGATCATCCGCAACGGCTCGGAGCGCATGAAGCGGGAGTTCCTGCCCCAGATCATCCGCGGCGAGATCGAGTTCGCCATCGGCTACAGCGAGCCGAACGCCGGCTCCGACGCCGCCAACATGCAGCTCAAGGCCGAGAAGGTCGAGGGCGGCTGGCTGCTGAACGGCCAGAAGACCTGGACCACCTCCGCCCACTTCGTCGACTGGTACTGGGTCGGAGCGCGCACCGACCCGAGCCACAAGCACAAGGGCATCACGCTCTTCCTCATCCCGATGGACCACGAAGGCTTCACGATCCGCCCCGTGCACACCATCGGAGACGAGCGCACGAACGAGGTGTTCTTCGACGCCGTGTTCGTCTCGGACGACTACGTGGTGGGCGAAGTGAACCGGGGCTGGACCTACATCTGCGAAGCCCTCGACCTGGAGCGCTTCGCGATGATGCCGGTCGGGCCGTTGGAGATGAAGGTGGGCGCCCTCTGCGACTGGGTTCGCACCGCCCAGCGGGACGGCGAGCCCGTGAAGGATCGTCCCGATGCCCGGGAGGGCGTCGCCGACGCTGTCACCGAGCTCGAGGTATCGCGGATGCTCCAGCGCCGCGTCATCTCCGCCGCCCTGGAAGGCGGTGTCCCCACCATCGAGTCGAGCCAGTACAAGCTCTTCATGAACGAGACCGGCCAACGCGTGGCCGACGCCGCCCTCGACCTGATGGGTCCCGAAGGCCAGCTGGGGCCCGACCAGCCCGGCGCCCCCCTGAACGGCCGCTTCGAGCGCAGCTACCGCTACACCGTCGTCGACACCATCGGCGGCGGCGCCAGCGAGATCCAGAAGAACATCATCGCCCGCCGCGGCCTGGGCCTCCCCCCCACCTTCTGACCACCGAATGAAGAAACGGGGCCAGAGTTAAGAATGAAGTTCTCGCCCCTCGGGGCCTTTCTTCATTCTTAACTCTGGCCCCGTTTCTTCACGCGATCACGCTGGAAGGAGCGAAGCGCGGCTCGTCGAGAGAGCCGCTACGCCCCGTCCTGGAGCTGGCAGACGTAAAGGATGTGGGGGTAGGGAAGCCAGTCCCGCATGCGGTGGGTCTTGACGTCGAAGCCGAGCCCTTCGAGGAGCGCCTTCATTTCGGACGGCGGCCAATAACGGATCGGTTCCTTCCAGCCGACCATCAGGCGGTCGAGCAGGAGGGTGAACCACATCTTCCAGCGCGGGCGGTCCTCCACCTCCTTGACGAGCAGCGTTCCGCCCGGGCGCAGGCAGCGGCGTAGGCGGGTGAGGAAGGGCGCGACCTCGTCCTGGGGAAGGTGGTGGAGCAGGTCGAGGACGTAGGCGGCGTCGAAGCTCTCGTCCGTGTCCCACTCGGCGGCGTCGGCCACCTCGTAGCGGGCGTTGTCGAGGCCCATGCGTCGCACGGCCTCGTTGGCGTCGGCGATCCGGCGCTGGTTGATGTCGATGCCGAACATCTGCCGGCCCGGCTCGCGGGCGGCGAAGTACAGGGAGAAGAAGCCGAAGCCGCAGCCCAGGTCGAGCACCCGGCCGTGCGCCGGAAGGTACTGGCCGATCTCCTCCAGAAAGATCTCGCGCAGGATGGTGAAGCGGCCCCGGGAGTAGAGGCGGATGACCCAGCTGTCGAAGGCGCCGATCACGTTTTCGATCGGGTCGCCGATGGGAGTCAGGGCGTCGCTCCCGGCGTCCTGCTCATGAGCTGCGCTTTGCTGCACGTCCGACCCCATGCCAAGATGGTAACGCCTTCGTGGGTGGCGCCTGTGGCCTCGTCGGTGTCGCCGGCCGTTCGGCCGGGGTGCCGAAGCCCATTGTGTCCGCACGGCTGGAGAGCCCGTTGCCGATTCCCGATGCATCCGTGAACGGCCAGGGGAAGGGCCGCCTGCTGGGCCCCGCCGTGCTCGCGGCGGCCCTGGCCTGTGCCGCAGTGATCCTCGGGATCCACCGCGAGAGCCCTTTCACGCTGGTTTCCGCCCACGGTCTCCTTCACTCGGCCATCGCCGAACGCTTCTTGATCGCGCCGGGCGTGTTTCCGCCCGAGAACCCCTTCTTCGCCGGCGAGCCCCTCGCCTACTACTGGACCCTGCACGCGCTGGCGGCCGGGCTCGCGAGCGCCACCGGCCTCGACGTGCTGCGCGCGATCGAGGCGATCGTGGTCGCCGGGGCGATGGCCCTGGTGGTGCTCGCCGCCGGCCTCGGGCGCAGCTGGCACGGCCGGGTCGGCTTCGGGCTGGTGGTGGCCTTCCTGGTGCTGGCCGGGGCCCACGCCCAGGCGCCGCTGGTGCTGGCCGGCCGGGCACTCCTCGCCGGCGGGCTCCCGGTCGACGACGGCACGTACCTGTGGGGTCTCGTGCACCCCGCGTCCCATTGGATGCGGATCGGCGATCCCTACGGCCAGCTCGGCCCCCTGGTCAACTACTTCCTGAACACGACCTCCCGGCCGCTCGCCCTCGCGACCCTGGTCGGCGTGCTGTGGGCGCTCGGCGCGGCGCTCCGCGGTGTGCGGCGGGCGTGGCTCGCGCTCCTGCTCGCGACGGCGCTGCTCTCCCTGTGGAGCCCGATCGTCGCGATCGCCGGCGGGCTCTCGCTGGTCGGCGCGTTGGCGGTCGTGGCGGTGGCGCGACACGTCGGGCTCCTCGGGCTCGACGAAGCGGCCCGCTTCTCGGCGCTGTTCGCCGGGGCGGCGATCCTGGGCGGGATCGCCCTCGGCTTCCCCAGCTACGGTCACCTGCTCGGCGGCGTTGGCGGCGAGGGCAACGGGCTCCTCGGCGGAGGCTGGCTCACGGCGCTGCACAATGCGCTCGGCGCCTTCGCCTCCGGATGGGCCGTGGCCGCGCTGGCCGCGCTGGGGTGGTGGCGTGCACCGAAGGCGCGCCGGGCGGAGCTCGCGGTGTGCCTGGTGGCGGCGGCGCCCCTGCTGCTCGCGACGGCGCTCATCGTGCTGCCCGCCGGCAACTTCGTGAACTTTTACCACGTGGCCCTCGTGCTGCTCGCCGTGCCGGCGGCCGGTGCGCTCCGTGCGGCCGACGGCAGCCTCGCCTGGCGGCCCCTGGCCGTCGTGCTGCTCCTCTTCGGCCCGACCCTGCTGCTGGTCCTGTGGACCTACACCGGGCGCCCGCCCACGGAGGTCGCGGTTCGCGAAGGTCGGCTGGTGCAGCGGGACGGGCCTCGCGCGGTGGTCTACGACTGGCTCCGGGATCGCTCGCCCGCCGACTCCGTGGTCGTGATCGATCCCGGCCCGCCGACCCGGGCCTCCCAGGGCAATACGGCGGAGCTGCCCGCGCTGACCGGGCGCAGCCTGTGGACCGAGCGGGCGCATCACTACATCGTGTCGCCCTACCCGGACGTCGCCCAGCGCGTGGAGATCGCCCAGAGGCTCGCGGCCGGCCACCCAGCGAAGCCGGACGGCGAGGCCCGGCTCTCCGCTCTGGGCCGACCGCTCTTCGTGCTGGTGGAAGGGCCCGCTCGCACCGGAGCCGCGCTGAGCTGGGGCGAGCCGGTCGTCGAGGCCGGAGAGCTGGCCCTCTTCCAATGGCGGCCGACCGCGCGCTGAGGCCCGCGGGTCAGTCTCCCCCGCCGTTTCGCCGATGCGTCCGTCATGCCCGCGCAACGACCGCCCGGCGAGCTGCTCCTCCAGATGCTGCGCGATCGCAGCCCGCTGATCCGCTACGCGCCGGGGGTCCTCGCCGCCTTCTTCGCGATCTGTGTGATCGGCGCGTTCACGAAGGAGGGCAAGGAACGCGGGGAGCTCCTCTTCTATGCGGTGATGATCGCCGCCGTCGCCTCGCCGTTCGTGCTGCGTCGCCACCCACGTCTCCAGGGCGCAGCGATGGTGTTCAAGTTCCTGGTCGGCTTCGCCCTGTGTCTCGCGGGCGTCGCGGGATTCGTGTTCTCGATCGTGCTCTTCAAGGCTGGGAGCTACGGAATCCTGGGCGGGATGGTGTTCCTGCCCCTCTCGCTCGGCGCCCTCGTGTTCGGCTGGACCCTGATGATGCTGCCGGCGGTGCCGCCTCCCACCGCAGGGGCCCAGAACGCTCCAGAAGGCTCCTGAACGTCCGGACAGGCGTTTTTGACGGTCTTTCAAATACGCGGCCGGGGTGGTAGGATCGGGCTTCCGACCAGGAGGCTCCCCCATGACCGATCTCGGCTACCCGGTCTACGACGCGGACAACCACTTCTACGAGACCGAAGAGGCGATGACCGCCCACCTTCCGAAGAAATACCGGAAGGAGTTCCAGTACGTCGACGTGAACGGCCGCCGCAAGCTCGCGGTCGGCGGGTTCATCTCGGAGTACATCCCCAACCCCACCTTCGAGGTAGTGGCGGCGCCGGGCGCCCACGAGGCCTGGTACCGGGGCAAGAACACGGAAGGGCTCTCCTTCCGGGAGCTCTCGGGCACGCCGATCCGCTGCCCCGAGTCCTATCGCAACGGCGAGGATCGCCTCGAGCTGATGGACGAGCAGGGGATCCACGCGACGCTGGTGTTCCCGACCCTCGCCAGCGTGGTCGAAGAGAACATGAACCACGACCACGAGCTGGTGAATGCGGTGATCCACTCGCTCAACATCTGGATGGACGAGCAGTGGGGCTTCCACGAGCGGGAGCGCTTGTTCACCGTGCCCTTCGTGACACTGATGGACGTGGATATGGCGGTGGCCGAGCTGGAGTGGGCGCTCGAGCGCGGCGCGCGAACCGTGGGCGTTCGGCCGGCGCCGGTGCCGGGCTACCGGGGCTCGCGCTCCTTCGGTTTCCCGGAGTTCGATCCGTTCTGGGCGCGGGTGCAGGAGGCCGGGATCTTCGTGTCGATGCACGCGTCGGATTCCGGCTACGACCGCTACTCGCGCATGTGGCAGGGCGGCAAGGAGTTCCTGCCCTTTCAGCCGGATCCGTTCAAGCTGTGTATGGGCGGTGGCAGCCGCGCGATCGCCGATTCGATGGCGGCGTTCATCTGCCACGGCGTCTTCGAGCGCTTCCCCGGCATCAAGGTGGCGAGCGTCGAGAACGGCTCGAAGTGGGTGAAGCCGCTGCTGCAGACCTTCGAGCACGTCTACGGCCAGATGCCCAAGGAGTTCGCGCAGCACCCGGTGGAGCAGTTCCGGGAGCACGTCTACGTGGCGCCCTTCTACGAGGAGCCCATCGGCGAGCTCGCCGAGCTGATCGGCGTGAGCCAGATCCTCTTCGGCTCCGACTACCCGCACCCGGAAGGTCTCGCGGATCCCGTCGGCTTCGTCGACGAGCTCGGCGACCTCTCTCCCGCGGATCAGCGAAAGGTCATGAGCGACAACCTTCGAGAGCTCCTCGCCGCCTGATCGCAACCCAACCAACAACTTAACAAACGGAACCGGTCTCTAGCTTAACAGGGTGTCGGGGTTGGTGGTGAAGTCGCGGTAGGAGTCGGGGACGCGGAGGGCGTGCTCGGGGCGGCCGGGCTGGAAGGTGTAGCAGACGGGGCCGTTGCCGATGTCGCTGGCGCGTTGCCATTGGGCGGTGTCGAAGTGGCGCACGGGGGAGACGAACCAGGCTCGGCGCAGGACGATGGCGGCCTCGGCGAGCTCCGGGTCGAGGTTCTCCTGGCACCAGGCCATGAAGCGGCGTTGGAGGGGGACGCCGGTGAAAGGGGCCGGACCGGCGATCTCTGCTTCGCCGATCTGCCACTCGAGAACGGGCTCACCGTCGCGGACGCAGCGCGCGATCGTTCGGCCCGCCTCGTCGTCCTGCACCGTACAGTGGTACTCGCGCCGCGGCGTGCCGCGGGCGGCCTGGGCTACGACCAGGCCCGCCAGGTCGAACTGATGGGTGCAGGCATGAGTGGGCTCGGCGTGGCGGCCGACCGCGGTGCTGCTCTCGGAGAGCGGCATGCCGACGAGCTTCTGCAGCTCTCCCGCTGCGTGGGGGCAGCTCGTCCACGGATGGCGCACAGCCTCGCCGCGGATGGCGGTCACCCGCTTGCCGTCGTGGGCGAGCCAGACGCGGAAGTGATGCGGGTTGTCGGCGACGTCGCCCTGGAGCTCGCGCCCCTCCACGACGATGCGGATCTTCCGGTGGTAGGCGGGTGTGCCCAGGGTCAGCGTCCCTTGAAGACCGGATCCCGGCGCTCGACGAAGGAGGCCACGCCTTCGGCGGCGTCCTCGCTATTCGCCAGCCGGCGCTGGGTCTCGCGGAACTCAGACACCGCCGCCTCCTGCCCCTTCAGGGCGTAGAGTCGCGACGAAGCCTTGGTCGCCTGGATCGCGAGCGGCGCCAGGGCGCAGATCTTCTCGCCCAGCTCGATCGCCCGGTCGAGCTCCGTTCCCGCCGGCACGACCTCCTGCACGAGTCCACAGCGCAGGGCCTCCGCCGCGTCGAACTCTTCGACCACCAGCAGGTGGTACATGGCGTTGCCCCAACCGCCACGCTCGACGAAGCGGATCGTCGCGCCGCCGGTCGCCATGATCCCGCGCTTCGGCTCGAGCTGGGAGAAGCGGCAGTCGTCGGCCGCCACCACGATGTCCGCACCGAGCATCCACTCGATGCCCGCGGTGAAGGTGATGCCGCGCACCGCGACCACGACGGGCTTGCGGCAGCACCGTCCGCTGAGCCCCGTGGGATCCACTCGTGCGCTTCCACGTTCCGCCCCGCCGGACTCCTTCATGCGGTCGTGCCACTTCGGCAGGTCGAGACCCGCCGTGAAGTGATCGCCGTGGCCGAAGAGCACACCGACGCGCAGCTCCTCGTCCTCGTCGAGCCGGGTGTAGGCATCCACCAGCTCGTCCCACATCTTCGGCGTGATGCCGTTGCGCTTCTCGGGCCGGTCGATGCCGATCAGCAGGAGATGCCCTCGCTGCTCGACGCTGATGCCGCCCTCCGGATCCCGCCCGCTCAAGACTTCGGCCTCGCGAAGGGGTTGGGCTGGTAGATGGCCTCGCGGAAGGCCGTCTCCATCTCGGCGATGGCGACGTCGTGGTCCCACAGGCCGTCGGTCATGATCTGGCGGGTCATCACCGGGTTCGAGAACAGCCCGATCTTGCCGTTGCCCGCCTCGATCACGCGCCCGTTGATCCAGTCGCTCTGCTCCATGGCGAGGTAGAGGACCGGCGGCACCACGTTGGCCGCGGAGATGCGCGGGTTGTCCGCGCTGTAGTCCATCACGGTGCTCTTGCCCTCCAGGCTCGCCGTCATCCGGGTGAAGGCGATCGGCGCCACGCAGTTGGCCGTCACGCCGTAGCCCCCCAGCGAGTTGGCGCACGAGAAGGTGAGACCGACGATGCCCATCTTGGCGGCGGCGTAGTTCGGCTGGGTGGGTGAGCCGTAGAGCCCCGACCCGGAGACGAAGTTGATGATGCGGTACTGGCCGCCGCGGTTCTCCCGCCACCAGGCCGAGGCGTGGCGAATCGTGTTGAACGTGCCCTTCAGGTGCACGCCGATCACCGCATCCCAGTGCTCCTCTTCGAGCTTGAAGATCATGCCGTCGCGGATGATCCCCGCGACGTTCACGAGCACGTCGAGGCGGCCAAACTCGTCGACGGCGCGCTGGATCATCGCCTGGACGGCCGCGAAGTCCGTCACGTCGGTTCCGTCCGCGATCGCCTTGCCACCGGCCGCGCTGATCCGTCGGGCGACCTCCTGGGCGGGGCCCGCATCGGAGCCGCCCCCTTCCATCGGCGCGCCCAAATCGTTCACGAGCACCGAGGCACCCTCGGCCGCGAAGCACTCGGCCACCGCGGCGCCGATGCCGCGGCCTCCACCGGTGATGACGGCGACCCGTCCGTCGAGCTTTCCCATGTCGTCTCCTGCCGTCCGTGGGGTTCGGAAGCGGCGCATGGTAGCGGTTCCCCTGCGGTAGCATCCACACCCGATGATCTACGACCCCTACTCGAGGGCGATGCAGGAGGACCCGTTCCCCGTCTATCACCATTTCCTCGAGAACGAGCCCTGCACCTGGAACGCGAAGATGGACTTCTACGCCCTCTTCCGCTTCCAGGACGTCTGGGACGCGACCCTCGATTGGGAGACCTACAGCTCGCGGCTCGGGCCCTCCCTCGAGAATCGCGGCGAGCTGCCCGGCGAGCTGATGTCGATCATCGGCATGGACCCGCCGCGGCACGTGCGGCTGCGCACGTTGATCTCGAAGGGCTTCACGCCCCGGCGCATCGCCGCCCTCGAAGCGGAGATCCGCGCCATCGCCGCCCACTATCTCGACGCCTTCGTGGCCGCCGGCGGCGGGGAGATCCAGGAGGCCTTCTCGAGCAAGCTGCCGATGGACGTGATCAGTGCGTTGCTCGGCATTCCGGAGGAGGCGCGGGAGGAGTACCGGGTCGGCGTCGATCTCATGCTCCGGCGCGACCCGGAGACCGGGGCCATCCCCGAAGAAGCCGGGCCCGCCAGCGCCCGCAACCGCGAGACCCTGGTGCGCCTCCTCGAGGAGCGGCGGCGGCGCCCCCGGGAGGACCTGATCACCGTGCTGGCGAAGAGTGCGCTCGAGGACGCCGACGGAACGAAGCGGCCGCTCCGCGACGACGAGGTCGCCGCCTTCGTCGGCCTCCTCGCCGCCGCCGGCTACGAGACGACCACCAAGCTGCTCGGCAACTGCTTCGTCTACCTGGCCCGCCACCCGGACCAGCGCCGGGTGCTGTGGGACGACCCCTCCCTGATTCCGAACGCCGTGGAGGAGGTGCTTCGCTACGACGCGCCCTCCCAGTTCCAGGGACGCGTGGCGGAGCGAGACGTGACCGTCTACGGCGTGACCATCCCGAAGGGCGCCCGGGTCGCACTCGTCACCGGTGCCGCCTGCCGGGACCCGCGCGAGTTCGACGAGCCCGATCGTCTCGATCTCCGCCGCCGCGCGCCGCGCCAGCTCTACTTCGGCTACGGCCATCACGTGTGCATCGGCAAGTCCCTGGCGCGTCTCGAAGCGCGACTCGCCCTCGAGGAGGTCGCCGCGCGCTTTCCGGACTACGAGGTCGACGAGGCAGGCCTGACGCGCACCTATCAAGCCCACGTTCGTGGCTTCGCCACCGTTCCGCTGCGGGTCTGAAAGAAGTGGCCGAGGCCGTGTACCGGCGCGACGGGGAGCTCTACGTCCCGACCGAATGGGCCGGCGGGCCGTGGTCGACCGAGAGCCAGCACGGCGGTCCGATCAACGCGCTCCTCGCGCGGGCCGTCCTCGAAGCCGCCCAGGAGACCGGCTTCGTGCCGGTGCGGATCACGATCGATCTGCTCGGCCCCGTGCCGATGCAGGCCCTCCGCGCGGCGCGGAGGGACGCGCGAAGGGGACGGCGCCAGGCGGTCGTGGAGACCGCGCTCCTGGCCGGTGATCGCACGGTCGCCTGCGCCACCGGCGTGCTCCTTCGTCCCAACCCGGAGTTGCCCCCCTCCTGGGAGGTCGACGACACGCCGCTCCCTCCGCCCGACGGTCTCGAGAGCACGCCGCTCATGCACAAGGCCTACCGGGAGCACGCGCCGCCGGGCTTCCACTGGTCCCTCGAAGTGCGTGTGGTGCCGGGCTCGTCCCCCGCGGCGTGGATCCGCACGCCCCTCGAGCTCGTCGAAGGCGAGCCGACGCACCCGCTGCTGCGCGCCGCCGCGGTCTCCGATCTCACCTACGGCCTCGCGGCGCGCACGCTCCTCAAGGGCGGCTTCACGCCGGCAGACCGCCAGCGGGTGATGCTGATCAACACGGACACGAGCCTCTACTTCGAGCGCCCGCCTGTCGGCGAATGGTTCGGCTTCCGCCACGAGCTCGTCACCGATCGCCACGGCGTGGGCGTGGCCGAGGTGACGCAGTACGACGTGGAGGGCCGGTGGGGGCGCGCGCTGCAGGTACTGATCGCGCACGATCGCTAGTGGCAGCCGCTCGGAGGCTGGCGCACTTTTCCCGGAAGCGAACGGAGCCCCCACGTGGATTCCTTCACCACCCACGAAGTCACGAACCAGCCGCCCGCCCTGGAGGACGTGAGCCTCTTCACGTCGGACGTGGCACTGCGCGAGGGGGTGATCGCGGCCGGCGGCAAGTGGGCGTTGCCGCGCCTCGAGGCCTTCGGGGAGCTGGCTGGATCGGCTTCGTTCCGCGAGCTGGGGCGGCTGGCCAATCGGCACACGCCGGAGCTCCGCAGCCACGACCGCTTTGGCCACCGCATCGACGAGGTGGAGTTCCATCCCGCATGGCACGAGGTGATGCGCCTCGCGATGGAGCACGAGGTCCACAACCTGCCGTGGCGCGAGCCGCACGCCGGGGCCCAGCCCGCGCGCAGTGCCCTTCACTCGATGCTCTCCCAGGTGGAGAGCGGATCGTGTTGTCCGCTCACGATGACCTTCGCCTGCCGGCCGGCCCTGGCCCGGGAGCCGGAGCTCGCGGCTCGCCTCGAGCGGGGCCTGCTCGGCACGACCTACGATCCGGCCCTGCGGCCCGCATCCGAGAAGCCGTCCCTCCTCGTCGGCATGGCCATGACCGAGAAGCAGGGCGGCAGCGACGTGCGATCGAACTCGACGACGGCGCGGGCCGTGGCCGGAGCCGGCCGGGAGGTCGAGCTCGTCGGTCACAAGTGGTTCTGCTCGGCGCCGATGTCCGACGCCTTCCTGACCCTCGCCCAGGGCGAACGAGGTCTCACCTGCTACCTGGTGCCCCGCGTCCTCGACGACGGATCCCGCAACGCCATCCGCATCGAGCGCCTGAAGGAAAAGCTCGGCAACCGTTCGAACGCCTCCAGCGAGATCGAATACACGGGAGCCCGGGCCTACCGGGTCGGCGAAGACGGCCGGGGCGTGCCGACCATCCTCGAGATGGTGCAGCACACCCGCCTCGACTGCGTCTCCGGCAGCACCGGCCTGATGCGGCAGGCCTTGGCCCAGGCGCTCCACCACACCGCCCACCGGGAGGCCTTCGGCAAGCGTCTGGTCGACCAGCCCTTGATGCGGGCGGTGCTCGCCGATCTGGCACTCGAGGTCGAGGCGGCGACAGCGCTGATGCTGCGACTGGCCGAGGCCTTCGACCACGCCGGCGACGACGAAGGCGAGGGCGCCTTCGCGCGCATCGCCACCGCCGTCGGCAAGTACTGGGTGTGCAAGCGGGCGCCCGCGATGATCTACGAAGCCATGGAGTGCCTGGGCGGTCCCGGCTACGTCGAGGAATCGATCCTGCCCCGGCTCTACCGGGAGGCGCCGGTGAACGCCATCTGGGAGGGCTCCGGCAACGTCATGTGCCTCGACGTGCTGCGGGCGATGGTGCGCGAGCCGGATTCGCCGGAGGCGCTGATCGCTGAGCTCCGCTGCGCGAAGGGCGCCGATCGCCGCCTCGACGCGGCCGTCGAAGACCTCGTCGCGGAGCTCGCACGCACGGAAGACGCGGAGGCTCGCGCGCGCCGCAACGTCGAGCGCATTGCCGTCGCGCTCCAGGCGTCCCTCCTCTTCCGCCGCGCGCCCACTCCGGTCGCCGAGGCCTTCGTCGCCGGGCGTCTGGGCAAGGGCGGGCTTCTCTTCGGTACGCTGCCTTCCGGCCTCGATCTGGAGGGGATCCTGGAGCGTGCCCGGCCCGTTCCCCGCTGAACAGGAGAGACGATGTCCCAGCTCATTCGACCCGCTGCCCAGCAGACGCACTGGGACGAGGAGGCGGATGTGCTCGTGGTCGGCCTCGGCGTCGCCGGCGCGGCCACGGCGCTCGAGGCCGCCGCCCGCGGCGCCGAGACCCTCGTCCTCGAGCGCGCGGGAGGAGGGGGCGGAACCTCCGCCATGTCCGGCGGCGTGCTCTACCTGGGCGGCGGGACCCGCATGCAGAAGGCCTGCGGCTTCGAGGATTCCGCCGAGGAGATGTTCAAGTACCTGATGGCCTCCAGCGGTCCGGCTCCGGACGAGGTCAAGATGCGCCTCTACTGCGAAGGCAGCGTGGAGCTCTACGAGTGGGTGCTGGCCCAGGGCGTCCCCTTCAAGGAGACCCACTACTTCGGCACCAGCGGAGAGCCGCCGACGGACGACGGCCTCGTCTACTCGGGCTCCGAGCGCCACCACCCCTTCAGGGACCTCGCCGTTCCGGCGCCGCGCGGGCACGTACCCGCCAAGACCTTCCAGGCCGGCCCGCTGTTGATGCAGAAGCTGATCGAGGCAGTCGACGCGAGCCCGGCAGACATCCGCACGAACCACCGCGTGACGGCGCTGGTGCAGGAGCCCGACGGGCACGTGGTGGGCGTGGTCGCCGAGGTCTTCGGCGACGAGCGCGCGCTGCGCGCGCGTCGCGGCGTGGTGCTGACCACCGGCGGCTTCGTCCTGAACGACGAGATGCTGGCCGCCCACGCGCCCCTTGCGCTTCGCTGCGGCGTACGCGTGGCAGCCGACGGCGACGACGGCAGCGGCATCCAGCTCGGCATGGCGGCCGGTGCAGACGTGCAGCACATGGACGCCGTCTCGATCTCCCTGCCGATCACCGAGCCATGGGGGCTGAAGCGGGGCCTCCTCGTGAACGAGCAGGGTCAGCGCTTCATCTCCGAGGATCTCTACATGGGCCGCCTCGGCGAATGGGCGCTCTTCCACGCCGGTGGGAGGGCCTGGCTCGTCGTGGACGACGAGGTCTTCGAGAAGCCCGCCTATTGGCGCGAGCCGGTGGCCGTGGGTGAGACGCCGGCGGAGCTCGAGGAGGAGATCGGGCTCCCGCCCGGCAGCCTCGAGGCGACCCTCGCCCTCTACAACCGACACGCGGAGCGAGGGGAGGATCCCGTCCACCACAAGATCGCGGACTACGTGAAGCCGCTGACGCACCCGCCCTACGGTGCCTTCGACTGCACGGTCGACGGCGGGGCCGCGATCTATGCAGCCTTCACCCTCGGCGGTCTGCGCAGCGACGTCGATGGCCGCATCCTCGATCCCGCCAGCGACCCCATCCCTGGCCTCTACGGAGCCGGCCGCGCGACGTCCGGCCTGGCGGTGGGGAGCTACAGCAGTGGCCTCTCCCTGGGCGACGGCGCGTTCTTCGGCAGGCGGGCTGGGCGGGCTGCGGCTTCCGCCTAACGAGGGATCCCCAGGAAGTCGCCCACGACCCGGTTCCAGGCGCCGGCCCGCTCGAAGTAGGGCGAGTGGCCCGTGTCGAGTTCCTCGACGCGGGCTCCCGGCACGAGCGCGGCGGTGGCCCGGATCAGCTCCGGCGGGAAGAGGGCGTCTTCCGTCCCGGTCGTGAAGAGCACGGGACAGGAGAGCTGGGTGAGCTCCTCCCGTCCCACCACGCTGGTGACGAGGCTCGGCGCGATCTTGCCCAGGTCCGGCTCACCGAAGCGGCTCAAGGCCTGGTAGAGATAGGCCAGCTCCGGGCGCCTCTCTCCCAGGCTCTCGGCGAGGGCGGGGTGGCGACCGAGTGCGTCGGGCGCGTCGAGACTTCCGGCACCGAGCTGTCGCCAGGCCTCCTCCAGTGCTGGGGTCTGGATGCCGCCGGGGGTATTCGAGAGCACGAGCCGCCGCACCCGCGCTGCGTTCCGGAGCGCCACCCGGAGCACCGTCCACCCGCCCATGGACTGGCCGACGAGGTCGGCCTGGCCGATGCCCCGATGGTCGAGCAGCGCGAGCAGGTCGTCCGCTGCGAGCGCCGGCGTCGTGGGCCCGCCGTGGGCGGTCGAGCGTCCGAACCCCCGGTGGTCCCAGGCGATCACCCGCCGGTGGCGCGCGAACACCGGCACCTGCTGGAACCACACCGCGTGGTTGCCGCCGGCACCGTGGCAGAGAACGAGCGCGTCGCCCTCGCCCACGTCTTCGAAGTAGACGCGCTCGCCATCGCGCTCGAGGAAGCCAGTCTCCCGTCGGATGGCCGTCATGGCCGGGAGCGTATCACGCGTTCAGGGGCGCTCGGCCTCGATGCGGCGCAGGTACGCCTTCGGCGGGAGGAAGGCGAGGTAGAGGGCGACGGACGTCGCGGAGCCCCCCAGCCCCACGCAGGTCAGCACCCACGGCTGGCCCATGAAGTCGACGCCGCGCAGGCCGGCGATGAAGGGGCCGATCATCGTCAGGAGCGAGAAGACGGCGACCACGCCCCACAGGAAGAAGCGGTTCGCGACGACCGGGCTCGCCAGGCCCAGGGCGAGGCGCCGGCGGAGCAAGCCCCAGTAGCGGAACGACTCGATGCCGGTCCACACGAAGAGGACCATGGTGTTCGCCTGGTGGCCGAGGGCGCCCCAGGTGGGGATCAGCACGTCCTGGGGGTGCACGAAGGTGAGGCTGGAATGGAGGCTCTCGGCCAGGCAGACCGCGAAGCCGGCGTAGGCGGTGAGGGCCAGCGCGCGGGCCCAGCCCGCTTCGGGCCGGAACACCCGCCAGGTGAAGGTCCAGACCATGCTCCAGCCGAGGCTCATGGAGAGCAGGGCGACGCACATGACGAGGGGGCCCGCGTCCCGGCCCTGCTCGCTGACGACGCGGCCCGCCATGAGGATCGGGTAGCCGATGCCCACGACCAGGAGGAGGCCGGGGCCCAGCATGGCCTCCGGCAGCTCTCTCGTTCGCCGGGCGAGGAGGGCGATCCGCCCGCCCGCCACGCACCCGGAGAGGATGAAGAACAGGGTCGAGAGGCCGGCGGCGAGGGTCAGCATGCGAAAGGGCTCATCGGAGCCCCGCAGCGGCAGCTTGACGAGGGCTCAGCCGGGGGGGCGCAGCCAGATCGGCGAGGACCAGGCCCGCTCGCGCACGGGCGCGAGGCAGTCGTCCTCCGGGTCGAAATCCGGGCCGGACGCCGGACACGCGCGCCCGCGGAGGCAGCGCCCGGCGGCGTCGCGTTCGCAGCGCAGCGGGTCGCCGTTCACCGCCGGCGTGGCGGTCTGGAGGGCCCGGACGTAGTAGAGGGTCTCCCGGGAGCCGTCGTGCTCCGGATCCTCGAAGTGCACCTCGCAGCCCCCGCCGTCGGCGGGGCAGGGGAAGCTCCGCCACGGGTCGTCGATGCGCTCGGCGATCGGCTCGTCGCCGGTCACCTGGGGCCGGATGCGCACGACCTCGATGCGCTCGATCGGTGTGCGCGTGTCGGACGGGTGGTAGCACTCGTCCAGGCACAGGCGTTCGAGGCGCTCGGGGGAGAGGCGCTCCTTCGTGTGGGCCGGGCAGCCGGGGAGCTGCTCGAAGGCGCCGGCCGCGCGCACCACGAAGCGGGGAGACTCCGTGAACGTGACCTCGCTGCCCATCGGCGCCGGGCCGTTGGGCCCGTTCTCGAGATCGAACCACAAGAGGATGCGCGGGCCGCTGGTCGCGTAGGCGTGGCGCCGGTCGAGGGCGTCGAAGATCGCGCCCCGGTCCCTTCCCGTGGCGTGGACGGCCACCAGGCCCGCCGTGTAGTAGAAGGACGCGCCGCGCTCGAAGCCGACGCCGACGAATGCCAGGGCCCCGGCCGGCTCGCTCACGGGCTCCCGCGCCGGCGTCTGCGCCGGGACCAGCCGGTCGTACCAGTCGCGGCGGAAGCCGTAGGCGTCGCCGAAGGCCTTGCGCGCGGTCTCCTTGTAGCCCGGGCCGGGCCTGGCCTTGTGGTTGTCGCTGGATCCGATCAGCCCGAAGCGGAAGGCGCCCGCCTCGCCCGCCTCCGGGTTGCGGGCGGTCAGGCCGTACTGGGCGCTCATGTCCGGCCGGTACTCGAAGGCACCGAAGTCGCCGGCCGCAAGCTGGCCGCATTCCAGCCAGTCTTCCGGGCGCGTCCCCGCCACGACGACGTAGTGGCTGCCGTCGAGCGATCGCTCGCGCGTCTCTCGCACCCGTTCTTCGCACACCTCGGGCGCCGCGTCGCCGCAGCGGGAACGGATGATTTCCCCGGCCTGCCAGCAGCACGGCAGGTAGCCGTCCCGCGGCGGTGCGCACTGGCGGTTGCCGTCGGCGTCGACCACGGCGTCCGTCCACTCCCGGTAGAGCTCCGAGGCGCCGTGCCCGGAGTAGACCTCGATCAGTCTCTGGCGAGACGGGTCGTGGCGCCCGGCTTCGAGCTGCAGGCCCAGCTGGGCCGACGGCGGCGCGTGGATGCCCCAGGACGTGCCGTGGGGGATCACGAGGCTCGGAAAGCCCCAGTCGTCGAGCTTGGCGAAGAGCTCTTCGGGCGTGGCAGCGCCCTCGAGGCAATCCTCCGGGAGCTCCCGGACCGGAGCACCTGCGGGACACACTTCCGTGTCGCGCACGTCCCGGGTGAAGCGGTTGAAGTCGAGGTAGGGACGCAGGTTGCCGAGATCGCCAAGGGTGATGCCGGCGCGGAGCAGCGCCCAGACCGCGCCGGGGACCGGGGCGGAGAAGAGGCCGCCGCCACCGGCGCCGATGGGTCGGCTGGGCACCGCATCGTCGGCAGTGTCACGGAACACGACGTTCTTGTGCCCGAAGTGGGCGGCGGTCGCGCCCATCCAGGCCGGTGCGGACTGGGTCCACTCCCAGCCGAGGAACGAGACGAGATCCGGGTTGGCCGGATCCCCGGCCACCTCGTTGCACTCGCGGATGGCCTGCTTCGTCTCCTCCCACTGCCAGGGCAGGAGGCTCTCGGCGTGATCGTTGATGCTCCAGAAGTCGAGCTCGGCGCAGAAGCGCGCGAAGTCGCAGGCGTCCGCCGGCGGGTGCACGCCCTCGCCCTGCATCAAGGGCAGGCTGAAGACGAAGGCGTCCCCGGAGTAGGTGGTGTGGACGTGGAGGTCGCCGAACAGGATCTGCCGCTGGCGGCTCTGGCGGGCGGCGACGGCCGGCGCCGGGATCGGCGAGGCGGCAGGCTCGCCCCGGCCGTGGCGGCGGCCGGTGACGCCCTCGGAGAGGAAGGTGATCGCTCCCACGAGGCCGAGCGTGACCACCACCAGGCCGAGCAGGAGGCGTCGCAGCACCGGCTCAGCATGCCACAGCCCCCCGAAGGGGCATTTACAATACGCAACGTATCGTATATGATTTCGGGGTGCCCGCCGCTACCCCCGCGCTCGACGGCGTCCTCGTGCTCGACTTCTCCACGGTCGGCCCGGGCTCCCGCTGCACGCGCATCCTGGCGGACTACGGCGCCACGGTGGTCAAGGTGGGCGTGCCGCCGAACAAGGCCGCCCTGCAGACCCAGCCCGCCTTCTGGGCCTACTCCGCCAATCGCGGCCTGCGCCAGGTGCGCCTCGACCTGAAGGACGCGGACGCGAAGGCGGCCTTCCTGCGGCTGGCGGCGACGGCGGACGTGATCCTGGAGAGCTTCCGCCCGGGCGTGGTCGATCGGCTGGGGATCGGCTTCGAAGACGTGCGGAGGGTCAACCCGCGCATCGTCTTCTGCTCGACCAGCGGCTACGGGCAGGACGGGCCGGCCGCCCGCTGGGCCGGACACGACATCAACTACCTCGCCATGGGCGGCTACCTCGCCTGCACGGAGCCCGGCAAGGGCGGCAAGCCGCCGATCCCCGGCGCCACCATCGCCGACAGCACGGCCGGCGGCATGCACGCGGCGCTAGCGATCATGGCCGCGTTGCTGCGACGGGAGAAGACCGGGGAGGGCGAACTCCTCGACGTGTCCGTCGCCGACGGCGTGCTGACCCTGATGTCCCTCTACGTCGACCAGCACCTGGCCACTGGCGCCCAGCCCGGCCCGGGCCACGACGTGCTGACCGGGCGCTACGCCTACTACGACACCTACGCGTGCGCGGACGGGAAGTGGGTGGCCGTGGGCGCGATCGAGCCGCCCTTCTACGCGAACCTCTGCAAGGCGCTGGGCTGCGAGCAGTGGCAGGGGCACCAGAACGACGACGCGGTGCAGGACCGGGTGCGCGCCGACTTCGCCGCCGCGTTCCGTCGCCGCAGTCGCGACGAGTGGGTCGCTGAGCTGGCGCCTGCGGATACGTGCGTCGCGCCCGTCTACGAGATCGCCGAGCTGGTGAACGATCCCCAGTTCCGCGCCCGCGGCGCCTTCGCCGAGGCGAAGCACGCGACCGAGGGTGCCTTCGAGCAGCTCGCGCCCGTGCTGGCCGGGCAGACGCGCGCCGACGGGCCCGTCCCGGCCGGTGACGCGACCCGAAGCGATACCGAGGAGCTGCTCCGCGAGGCGGGCCTAGGCTCGGAAGAAATCCATGCGCTCCGCGAACGCGGCGCCATCGCCTGAACGGAGGAGAGATGTCGGACCTACCGGCGGAAGTCGAGAGCTGGATCGGAGAGCGTCGCTACGAGGAGTGGGGCGAGTTCGAGGTGGAGAAGGGCTACGTTTTCACCTCCTGCTCGTCGGTGCAGAACGGCAACCCGCTCTTCTGGGACGAGAAGGTCGCCAACGAGATCACCGACGGCCCGATCGCGCCGCCCTCGATGATCTCGGTGTGGTTCCGGCCGCACTACTGGTCGCCGGGTCGCACCGAGGAGGCGGTGCCCATGCAGCTCCACTTCGACCTGAAGGAGAAGCTGGGCCTTCCCGAGGCCGTGATGACCGACAACACCATCACCTTCTACGAGCCCGTCCGCATCGGCGACCGCCTGAAGACCGTGCAGATCCTGCGCTCGGTCAGCGATCCCAAGACCACCAAGCTCGGCACCGGTCGCTTCTGGGTGCTGGACATGGAAATCTCGAACCAGATTGGTGAGCTCTGCGCGATCGAGAGCTACACCGGCTACGGATACAAGAGGGGCTGATGATGGACGCCAACGGACCCACCCTGGAGCAGGTCGAGGTCGGCAGCGAGCTGCCGGAGCTCTCCATCGATGTCACGCCCACGACCGTCGTGCTCGGCGCCCTCGCCACCCGCGATTGGCGGCCCATGCACCACGACAAGGACTTCGCCGTCGAGCGCAACGGCGTGCGGCACGTCTTCATCAATACGCCCCACAACGCGGCCTACTTCGAGCGTTACATCACCGATTGGACCGGGCCGAAGGGGCGGCTCGGCAAGATCCAGTTCCGGATGAGCGACTCGGTCTTCCCCGGCGACACCATGGTCTTCCACGGCAAGATCGAGGGGAAGGGCACCGACGACGTGGGCTGCGGCTGGGTCGACCTGGCCGTGTGGCTGACCGTCGGCGAGAAGACCACCACCAGCTGCAAGGCGCGGGTGGCCCTTCCCACCGACGGGCAGGACAACCCCTGGAAGCGCAAGGGCGCGGACTGGAAGCCCGCTCCCGACGCCTGAGGCTGCATGGACCTGGCCTTCACCGAAGAGCAGCAGGCGCTGCGCGATCTGGCTCGCGATCTGTGCGAGGACCTCTGCCCCCTCGAGACGGTCCGGGCGATGGAGAGCGACCCGAAGGGGGTGCCCGAGGCGCTCTGGAAGCAGCTCGGCGAGCTGGGCCTCCTGGGCCTGCTCGTGCCCGAGGCCTTCGGCGGCGCCGGCCAGGGGATCCTCGACGCGGTCGTCCTCCACGAGGAGCTGGGGCGGGCCCTGGCGCCCGTGCCCGCCTTCGAGAGCGGCGTCGTCGGCGTCTCGGCCTTGCTCGCGGCCGGGAGCGAGGCGCAGCAGGGGGAGTGGCTGCCCCGGATCGCCTCCGGCGAGGCGATCCTCGCACCGGCCTGGCTCGAGCCCGGCGGCGGCTTCGGCGCCCGGGGCGTGCGCCTGCGCGCCGAACGCGCGGGCGATGGCTGGGTGCTCGACGGGGCCAAGCGCCACGTGCCCTTCGCGAGCAGCGCGACGCGGCTGCTCGTACTGGCCCGCAGCGGCGAGGCGGACGAGGAGGTGACGGCCTTCCTCGTCGATCCGGCGGCGCTCTCGCCCCGCCGGGTGGAGAGCCTCGGCTCCGACAGCCAGTTCGACGTCGCCTTCGACGGTGTCGCGGTCTCCGACGCCGATCGCCTGGGCGAGGTCGGCGCGGGCTGGCGGCTGTGGGAGCACGTCATGCACGACGCGATCGTCGTGCTTGCGGCTCGCGCGATGGGTGGCGCGCGCCGCGCCCTGGAGATGACGGTCCAGTACGCCAAGGACCGCAAGCAGTTCGACAAGCCCCTGGGCGCCTTCCAGGCGATTTCCCATTACCTGGCGGACGCCCTGACGGCGATCGACGGTGGCACCACCCTCGTCTACGAGGCGGCCTGGGCGCGGGACCGGGGAAAGGACGTGGCGAGGCTCGCGCCGATGGCCAAGCTCTTCGCCTGCGACACCTTCCGCGACGTCACGGCCACCTGCCAGCAGGTGTGGGGAGGCGTCGGCTTCACCATCGAGTACGACATCCAGCTCTTCTTCCGCAGGGCAAAACAGCTGCAGATCACCTGGTGGGACGCGAAGTTCCTGAAGGAACGGATCGCAGCCGACGTCCTCGACTGACAGGAGTTCCCATGCCCCATACCACCCCGCCCCTCGGCAGCCTGCGCGTGATCGAGAGCTCGCTGCTCGGTCCCGGCGCCATCGGAACCCACCTGGCCGATCTCGGCGCCGAGGTGATCAAGGTCGAGTCGCCGTCCGGCGACTACATCCGCGAGATGACCTGGCCGATCATCGACGGCGTCTCGCTGCTGCACCTGCACGTGCACCGCGGGAAGAAGAGCATCACCCTCGACCTGCGCACGCCGGAGGGGGTGGACATCTACAAGGATCTCGTGCGCGGTGCCGACGTGGTGATCGAGGCGATGCGCCCCGGCGCCCTGGCCCGGCGCGGCCTCGGCTACGACGACCTGAAGCAGGTCAACCCGAAGATCGTCTTCTGCAACATCTCCGGCTACGGCGCCACGGGCCCCTACCGGGACCTCCCTTCCCACGGCATCGCCTTCGATACCTGGGGCGGCGTGGTGAAGGCCGAGGTCGACGAGGAGGGCTTCAGCGTCATCCCCGAGCACGCCTCGATCGGCATGCACGCTGGGCCGATGTTCGGCGCCCTGGGCATCCTGGCGGCGGTGATCCGCGCGCGAGAGACCAGCGAGGGCTGCGAGCTCGAGATCGGCCAGTCCGACTCCACCGCCTACATGGACTGGTATCGGATCGAGTCCTGGATGGCCTACGAGCGCCCCGAGGACGTGGTCACCGGCAACAAGGCCGACGACTACGTGCGCCGCGCCCCCGGCACGGCGGGGATGAAGGAGGGCGTGCGTTACCAGATGTACGAGTCCTCCGATGGGCACGTGCTGTTCATGGCCTCCGAGCAGGCTTTCTGGAAGAACTTCTGCGAGTGCATCGGACGGCCCGAGCTGTTCGAGAAGTGGCCGGGCTCGAAATTCGCGGATCACGCGCGCGGGAACCGGGAGCTGCAGGCCATCCTGCGCGACGTGTTCAGAACGAAGACCTCGGAAGAGTGGATCCGCCTGGGCGACGAGCAGGAGTTCCCGATCGCACCGGTCAACACCCCGAAGACGATCGCCGAGGACCCGCAGTTCCAAGAGCGCTTCCCGCTCTACCCCCACAAGGACCACGGGGCCGACATGCTGCCCTTCCCGGTGAAGTACCCGGGTGAGACCCTGCCGGCCCCGAGCTGGGCCCCGACCGTCGGCCAGCACACCGACCAGGTGATGACGAAGGTGCTGGGCTACGACGCCGACCGGCTGGCTCAGCTCCGCGAGAACGGCGCCTTCGGCAAGCCGAAGGCCTGAGCCCGTGCCCGTCGGGCTCCGCATCGCCTCCGCCGTGATGACGGCCGTCTTCCTGCTCTCGGTCGCCGTCCAGTGGAACGATCCGGACCCGCTCTTCTGGATGACCGTCTACGGGTTGGCCGCCGCGCTCGCTGCGCTCGGCGCGGCGGGCCGCGTTCCCTTCGCGCCGAACGCGGCGGCCCTGGCGCTGTTCGCCGGCCTCCTGCTCGCGTGGCTGCCCAGCCTGGCCGAGAGCCGCCGCGAGGCCTTCATCTCCTTCGAGATGAAGGCCCCCGAAGACGAAGCGCCCCGCGAGACCGGCGGCCTCTTCCTCTGCGCCCTCTGGTCCGCAGTGCTCACCCACCGGGCCCGGCTCTTGCGTTAGAGGCCGGTTCCGTTCCTTGCGTTGCCGGTGTTGAGTTGGGGACCGGTTCCGTTTGTTAAGTTGTCTCGAAGAGCTCGCGGAGCCGCGGCTTGACGACCTTGTTCATTGCGTTTCGGGGCAGCGCGTCGACGAAACGGATGGCCTCCGGGACCTTGTAGCGCGCGAGCCTCTCCCGCGTGTGCTCGCGGAGGGCCTCCTCGTCCGGGGTTTCGCCGGGCAGGGGCTGGACGACGGCCACGACGCGTTCGCCCAGGCGCTCGTCGGGCACGCCGAGGACGGCAGCGGCGGCGACCGCCGGGTGGGCACCGAGCACGCGCTCCACCTCGGCCGGGTACACGTTGGCGCCGCCGCGGAGAATCAGCTCGTTGCGTCGCCCGCGGACGGTGAGGTTGCCCTCCGCGTCGAGGAAGCCCAGGTCGCCCGTGTGGTAGCGTCCGCCGCGTAGCGCCTCGGCCGTGGCCTCGGGCTTGCCCCAGTAGCCGAGCATCGGCGTGTACACCCCGGCCAGCCGACCGTCGTCGGCGGCACGCACGCAGATCTCGCCCACCTCGTCGGCCGGGAGCAGGCGGTCGTCCTCGTCCACGATCTCGAGCGTCACCTGGGGGATCGCCTTGCCGCACAGGCCGGGCTCCGGCGTTCCCTCGCACACGTGCCAGGAGACCGCGGTGGGCGCCTCGGTCATGCCGTAGCCGATCGTGACCGGCCGCTGGAAGCGCTCGCGGTAGAGCTTCACCAGGGTGGGCGGGACGTCCGCGCCGCCGACCCCCGGATGGGTGAGGCTGGCGAGGTCGTCCTCGCCGACCTCCGGGTGGGTCATCAGATCGTGCACGATCGTCGGCACGGCGTCGAAGGAGTTGACGCGCTCCTCGCGGATCCACTCGGCGAGCCCGAGAGGATCGATGCGGTCGATGCACACGCAGCAGGCGCCGGCCAGGAACGACTTCACGGGGCCGAGGATCATCAGGTTCAGGATCGTGAGGGGTAGCACCACGCCGCCCCGCACCGCCGCCTTCCGTCCGCCGACGAGCTGCGTCGCCGCCCCGGGCAGCAGGATGTTGTGCTGGCTGTGGACAGCGCCCTTCGGGAAGCCGGTCGTGCCGCTGGTGTAGGCGATGGCGGCGGGGCCAAAGGGATCGACCTCCACGTCCTCGAGGGGCCCGGACGCCTGCTTCGACACCTCGGCCCGCCAGGCGTCGAGTGGCACCAGGGGAACGCCGCTCCCCTCCGAGACCAGGTGGCCCTCCCGCTCCTCCGGTGCCAGGTAGATCCGCGCGCCGCTGTCGTCGAGGATGTAGGCCTTCTCCGGCGGGGCGAGGGGCCGGTTCACACCCACCCAGATCGCGCCGAGGCGCTGGCTCGCCAGGAACGCGACCACGATGTCGACGTCGTTGGGCAGGCAGGCGGCGACGCGATCGCCGCGCTCGACGCCCGCCGCGCGCAGCACCCGGGCCGCACGGTTCACCTCCGCGTCCAGCTCCCCGTAGCTGTAGCGGCCGCTGCGCCCGACCAAGGCGTCGCGATCCGGGCCCGTCGCGCAGGGGGGCGCCAGCAGCCCGGCGACGCTCTGGGGGCCGCCACCGGGGATCTCGGGTCGGCGTTCGGAGACCCGCAGGCCGCGATCGCCGTCCACGGGTCAGCTCTCCTTGGCGGCGGCGATCACCTCGCGCACGGCGTCCGGATCGGTCTCGTTGTAGAGCATCAGGGTCGTGCGGTCGGCGAAGCCGGCGTTGCGCTCGCGCAGCTTGCGTCCGGCCTCCGCCGGGGTGCCGCTCACGGCCAGCGTGTCGAAGAGCTCGTCGTCGATGCGCGTGATCATCTCCAGCCACTTGCCTTCCTTGGACATGCGGTTCAGCTCGGGCTGGAGCTCCTCGTAGCCGTGATGCTCGAGGACGCCCTTGTAGGCGGGCGTGGAGCCGTAGAAGGAGATCTGTCCCTTCGCCTTCTGGCGGGCGGTGGCGATCTCCTCGTCGTTGGCACCGATCGCGACGACGGTCTGGCAGGAGATCTCGAAGTCCTTGCGGGCGCGACCGCCCGTGGCGAGGCCGCGCTCGAGGGCGGGAAGGGTCTCGGCCCCCAGGAAGGCCGGCGAGTGGAAGGGGTGCACGAAGAACCCGTCCGCCACCTCGCCGACCACCTCGACCATCTTCGGGCCGACGCCGGCGACGAAGATGCGGGGCGTGCCGTAGGGGTTCTTGCCCGGCACGAAGGCGGGGATCATCAGGGTGTGGGTGTAGAACTCGCCCCGGAAGTCCAGGCGCTCGCCTTCGGACCAGCAGCGCCAGATCGCGCGGATCGCCTGGACGAACTCGCGCATGCGCGCAGCGGGCTTCGACCAGGGCTGGCTGAAGCGCCGCTCGATGTGCGGGCGGATCTGGGTCCCGAGGCCCAGGATGAAGCGGCCGCGCGTGAGCTCCTGCAGGTCGTGGCCAATGTTGGCGCACACCATGGGGTTGCGTGCGAAGGCGACGGCGATGGCGGTGCCCAGCTCGAGCCGCTCCGTGGCCTGGGAGGCCAGCACCAGAGGGAAGAAGGGATCGTGGGGCCCCTCGAAGCTCCACCCCCCGTCGAAGCCCTGGGCTTCGAGGCGCTTCGCCGCTTCCGCGGCCTCCAGTGCGGGGACCATCAATCCGGCGTCGATCTTCATGGCATTGGAGGGTACACGAGGCCCCTCCAGAGCTCCTCCCAGAGTGCGGCGGAGCGGGCCTCGACCGTGGCGGATGTCTCGATCGCCCACGCACGGACGGCTTCTCCTTCGTCGATGGAGAGCGCGAGGCGCGGCCTTCGGCCGAGCACGCGGGCGACGCGCTCCCCGACGAACACCGGATCCCGGTAGCCCTCGGCGAGGCCGAGCTCCTCGATCCGCGCACAGGTGCGGGAGAGCAGGCGCGCCTGCGTCGGGCGCCGGTAGCTGCACGAGGGCTCGACCCGCGGCGCCTCGGCGAGGGCCTCGCCGTAGGCGCGAGGGACGCCGTGGCGGCGTACCCAGGCGCCGTCGAGGAGCAGCTCGGTGCCGATGTGGGCGACCGCTCGGGCCGGCCCGCGGCGCACGCCCGCCTCTGCGAGTCGCGCACAGGCCTCGAGCACCAGGGCACCGAAGGTCGGCGCAGCGTGGAAGGCCGCATCCGTGGCGTGATGGAGCGCGATCCCGGCCGCTACCTGCGCGTCGTCCACCGAGGCCAGACGAGCGCCCGCCATGGCGGCGAGATCCGGAGCATGGCTCCGAGCACGAAGGCGGGACCTCTTCGCTCCCGGCTGGCGACGACGGCATGGCCGAGGAAGTTCACGGCGGGATTCTGGCATAGCTTCTCTCCGATGGTTCGTGTCACGATCGTCGGCCCGGAACGCTTCGCCGAGTGCCTGGCCCTGCGCATGGAGGTCTTCGTCGAGGAGCAGAAGGTCCCCCGGGACGAGGAGGAGGACGGGCTCGATCCCGAGTGCACGCACTTCCTCGCGACGGCCGGTGGCGAGGCGATCGGCACGGCGCGGCTCCGGCTCCTGCGCGGCGACGGCAAGGCCGAGCGCGTCGCCGTGCGCGCGGCCGCCCGCGGCCGCGGCATCGGCCGCGCCCTGATGGAAGCGCTGGAGGCCGAGGCGCTGCGCCTCGGCGCCGAGGCGGTCCACCTGAACGCCCAGCTCGCCGCCATCCCGTTCTACGAGGCCCTCGGCTACACCGCCCGCGGCCCCGAATTCCTCGACGCCGGCATCCCCCACCGCGCCATGACGAAGCAACGCAACAAACGGAACCGGCCCCAAGACCAACACGGCGATAACGTCGAGGTCATGGGGCTCATCGACACCGAGGCGCTCGCCCGCTGGATGGACGCGCAGCGGCTTCCCGGCGCCGGCGAGCCGCTCGAGGCGCGTCCCGTCGGTGGCGGGGCTTCGAACGAGCTCTTCGAGATCCGACGGGGCAACGTGCGCATGGCCCTGCGGCGACCGCCGCGGATCGTTCCCAAGGGCCGCAACGAGACCATGCAGCGCGAGTACCGGGTGATCGCCGCGCTCGCCGACAGCGGTGTCCCCCATACCCGGGCCATCGCGAGCTGCGACGACACCTCGGTGCTCGGCGCCTGCTTCTACCTGATGGACTTCGTCGACGGCTGGTCGCCGATGGCGCACCTGAACCGCTGGCCCGAGCCCTTTCACTCGGATCTCTCGCTGCGTCCGGGGCTGGCCTTCGAGCTGGTCGACGCGATCGCGAAGCTCGGGAACGTCGACTGGCGCGCTCGCGGCCTCGAGGGCTTCGGCCGGCCCGAGGGCTTCCACGAGCGCCAGGTCGACCGTTGGCTGGCCCACCTCGAGGCGTTTCGCTTCCGGGAGATCCCGGGCCTCGACGTCGCCGCGGAGTGGCTGCGTCGCCACAAGCCGCGGACCTACGAGCCCGGCATCCTGCACGGGGACTACCAGTTCGCGAACGTCATGTTCCAGCACGGCGCGCCGGCCCGCATGGCGGCCGTCGTCGACTGGGAGATGGCGACGGTGGGCGATCCGCTGCTCGATCTCGCCTGGGTCGTCATGGGCTGGCCGGACGAGGGCGAGGATCGGGCCGGCAGCGGCTACGTCGACTACACCGGCATGCCGAACCGCGCCGGGCTCCTCGAGCGCTACGCGTCGGTGAGCGGGAGGCCGGTGGAGGACATCGACTACTACGTCGTGCTCGCCCGCTTCAAGATGGCCGTCGTCCTCGAGGGGGGCTACGCGCGCTACGTCACCGGCGGCGCCGAGAACCCGAAGATGGAGGCCTTCGGCCCGATCGTGCTCCAGATGGCGGAGCGCGCCGCCGAGCTCGCCCGCCAGTCGACCCTGCCGCCCCGATCCACGGTCGGATGACCAGCCAAGGCCACAAGCGGGGCGACTACTCGGCGAGGGGACGTCCCTTCGAAGAGGAGCGCCAGCGTCTGCGCCAGCTGGCGGCGTCGATGAACGAAGAGAGCCAGGATGTCATCCGTCGCCTCGGCATCGCCCCGGGCTGGCGCTGCCTGGAGGTCGGCGCCGCCGAGGGCTCGATGTCCCGCTGGATGGCCGAGCAGATCGGCCTCTCGGGCCGCGTGCTCGCCTGCGACATCGATACGCGCTTTCTCGCCGACCTGGCCCTGCGCCAGGTCGAGGTGCGGGAGCTCGACGTCCGCAGCGACGAGCTCGGCGAAGAGGGCTTCGACCTCGCCTACTGCCGCACCGTCCTCCTGCACCTGCCGGACCCGACGGCGGCGCTCGCGAAGATGCGAGACGCCCTGGTGTCCGGTGGCTGGCTGTTCGCCCAGGAGCCCGACGTCTGCATCAACCAGCCCGCCGATCCGGACCATCCGGACGCCGCGCTCTTCGAAGGGCTCCACCGGCGGGTCTATGACACCATGCGGGAGAAGAAGCTCTACGACACCAGGCTCGGGCGCACGCTTCCCGACACCTTCGCCCGGCTCGGCCTCCGCGAGATCGGCGTCGAGGCCCGCGCCGCCTTCGAGCACGGCGGGAGTCCCGCCTCGGAGGCCCAGCGGCTCACCCTGGAGGCGATGGCGTCCCGGCTGGTCCGCAAGGGCGTGGTGACCGGGGCGGAGCTCGCTCGGGTGGGAGAGCTGCTCGCGGATCCCAGCTTTGCCTACCTGACCGGGCTGCGGGTCTTCATCTGGGGGCGGCGGGCCTAGCCTGCAGTCCCCTCTCTGCATGCCGCATCGCGACTGCGGCGGGAGGTGTCAAACCTGTGTGAAAGCCCGCCGGGGATGTCGCTGGCGCGGTACGGTCCTTGCTAATGGAAGAGCGGGACCCGCGCGCCCCCGGGAGCCTTCCATGAGCCTCCTCCACCGCATCGAGAACCGCATGCTCGGCCTCCGCCTCGCGGCGCCGTCCCTGGTCGGCTTCGCCCGGGAGCGCCTCGAGAGCGGCATCGTCTTCAATCCGCTTCGCCGGGACCTCCGCGTCGATCCCTATCCTTTCTACCGCGAGCTGCGCGAGCGCTCGCCGCGCCACCGGGCGCGCGGGGCCCAGGGATGGGCGTTCACCCGCTACGACGACATCCTGGGCGTGCTCAGCGATCGCAGCTTCTCCTCCGACGAGCGACACATGCGTCGCTACCCGCTCCTCGCCCGCCGGCGGGAGCTGGCGGGATTGCCGGACATGTACGCCGCCGGCATCGCCTCGATGCTGCGGCTCGATCCTCCCGATCACACGCGGCTGCGCGGGCTCGTGAGCAAGGCGTTCACGCCGCGCAATGTGGAGGCGATGCGGCCTCGCATCCACGAGCTGGCCGACGAGCTGCTCGCCGGCCATCGGCCCGGCGGGCGCCTCCAGCTGGTGCGCGATTTCGCAGCGCCTCTGCCCGTGATCGTCATCGCCGAGATGCTAGGCGTGCCGAGCGCCGATCGGGACCGCTTCCATCGCTGGTCCGACGAGGCGGTGCGCACCCTCGGCGGCGCCACCATCGAAGACCAACGCCGTTCCTGGCTGGCCATGCAGGCGATGGGCGACTACTTCGAGGAGAAGATCGAGGAGCGCCGTGCCGAGCCCCGCGACGACCTGCTCTCCCATCTGGTCGCCGCCGAGGACGGAGGCGAGCGTCTCTCGAACGACGAGCTCTTCGCCACCCTCGTGCTGCTCCTCGTCGCGGGCAACGAGACCACGACGAAGCTCATCGCCAACGCCACCCTCGCCCTCCTCCGCCATCCCGAGCAGCTCGAGATCCTGCGCAAGGAGCCGGCGCGGGTTGCCGCCGCCGTCGAGGAGCTGCTCCGCTACGACAGCCCGGTGCAGCTCACCTCCCGGATGGTGACCGAGGATCGGCTCTATCGCGGCTGCACCATGCGCCGCGGTGAGCAGGTGGTGCTCCTGCTCGGCGCCGGCAATCGGGATCCCGAGCGCTTCGCGAATCCCGATCGGCTCGACGTCGAGCGGGAGGACGTGCGGCACCTGTCCTTCAGCCACGGCCTCCATTTCTGTCTCGGCGCCCAGCTCGCCCGTCTCGAGGGGGCCCTGGCCCTCGAGGCCCTGGTCACGCGTTTCACGGGCCTGGCCCTCGCCGGCGAAGTGCACTGGGGCGACAACCCGGTCCTCCGCGGTCCCCTCGAGGTGCCCCTCGAGCTGTAGCGGAGATATCATCCGCTCCTCACGGTGAGGAGAGCGGATTGGACCTGACGGATCGCAGGGTGCTCGTGGTCGGCGCGTCCTCCGGCATCGGGCGGGCCACGGCGATCCGCCTGGCACGGCACGGAGCCCGCGTGGCGCTCGCGGCCCGAAGGCTCGCGGCGCTGGAGAGCGCCGCGAAGGAGGCGGGCGAGGGGGCGCTCGCCGTGGCCTGCGACGTGCGCGACGAGGCGAGCTGCGAGGCCGCCGTGGCGAGTACGGCCGAGACCTTCGGCGGCCTCGACGCGTTGATCTACGCCACCGGCTGGGCGCGGCCCCGCCTGCTCGCCGAGACCGACGCGGCCAACTGGGCCATGTCCCTCGAGACCAACCTGGTCGGTGCCTCCCTGGTGACGAAGGCCGCGATTTCGCACCTGTCGGCGAGCGGCGGCCGGGCCGTCTACTTCTCCTCGATCTCCGCGGACGACGCCATGCCGCGGAGCGGCATGGCGCTCTACGTGGTGACGAAGGCGGCGCTCAATCGGCTGGTCGAGGCCTGGCAGGGCGAGCATCCCGAGGTGTCCTTCGTCCGCCTGCAGATCGGCGACACCCACGGGACCGAGTTCGGGAAGGGCTGGGCCCCCGAAGAGACCGCCCACATCCAGGACTGGGTCCTGAAGGGCTACCTCTTCGGGCGCTCCATGGAGCCCGAGGCCGTCGCGGAGCAGGCCGTCTGGGCGCTCGCGACCCGGGAAGCCCTTCCGGTGATGATCATCCAGCCCCGCCGCGCGTTGGAGTAACCTGTCGGTCGAAGGAGTCCCCCCATGCAGATGAACGACATGATCCTCGTCAGCGTCGACGACCACGTCTGCGAGCCCGCGAACATGTGGGACCAGCACCTGACCGGTGCCTGGAAGGAGCGCGCGCCGAAGCTCGTGCACAAGAGCGACGGCACCGACGTCTGGGTCTTCGAAGGCCAGCAGATCCCGAACGTCGGCCTGAACGCGGTGGCGGGCCGATCGCCCGACGAGTACGGGATGGAGCCGACGGCCATCGAGCAGCTTCGCGCCGGCTGCTACGACCTCTCCGCCCGCATCGATGACATGAACGCGAACGGGATGCTCGGCTCGCTCTGCTTCCCCTCGGTGCCCGGCTTCACGGGTGAGCTCTTCGCAAAGCAGAAGGACAAGGAGCTGGCCCGTGTCATGGGCCAGGCCTACAACGATTGGCACATCGACGAGTGGTGCGGCGGCGCGCCGGGCCGCTTCATCCCCCTGGCGCTCCCGATGCTCTGGGATCCGAAGGTCACGGCCGACGAGATCCGGCGGGTCGCGGAGAAGGGCTGCTTCGCCATCACCTTCCCCGACAACCCGAAGGGCCTGGGCTATCCGAGCCTCCACGACGAGTACTGGGAGCCCATCTGGCAGGCCGCCTCCGAGACCGGCACGGTGCTGTGCATCCACATCGGCTCCGGCACCGGCATGGCCCTGCAGGATCCCCGGGCGGCCGTGGAGATCATGATCACGAGCACGCCGATCACGCTCTTCAACTGCGCCACCGAGCTCGTCTTCTCCCAGTTCCTGCGCAGGTACCCGGATCTCCGCATTGCTCTCTCCGAGGGAGGCACCGGCTGGATTCCCTACTTCCTGGAGCGCGCCGACTACGTCTACGAGCACCACCACCGCTGGACGCTCAACGACTTCGGGGACAAGCTGCCCTCGGACGTCTTCCGCGAGCACATCATCACCTGCTTCATCGACGACGAAGTGGGCGTGCGCAACCGGGACCTGATCGGCATCGACAACATCACTTGGGAGTGCGACTACCCGCATTCGGACTCGACCTGGCCCAACTCGCCGGAGGTGTTGTGGCGGAGCGTCGAGGGCCTGCCCGACGCCGACATCGACAAGATCACCTACCAGAACACGATGGCGCACTTCCGCTACGACCCCTTCCAGCACGTCCCGAAGGAGGAGGCGACGGTGGGTGCGCTCCGGGCGAAGGCCGGCCACGTGGACGTCGCGCCGCGCTCCGGCGGCGGCGGCAAGAAGCCCTCGGACTACGAGGCCGGCTTCTGCACCATCGGCGACATCATGAAACAGATGGCGACGGCCTTCGCCGTGCCCTTCGACAACCAGGGCGGCGGCGCGGTGGACGAGGGCGACGCGATCGAGGAGATCAAGAAGCGTTGGGACCGCAGCGACCAAGCCTAGGTCTTTTCGGCGAGGAGTAGGATGCGCATCGCGCTGCTCGCGGTGCCGATCCTGGCGGCGCTGATCGCATGGCTCGGGAGTGCGGCCCTCGCACCGATCGAGCATGGCATCGATCGCGGCGGCTTCCGGGATCCGGCCAGGGCGGCGGAGCCGGTCGAGAGGCACGTGCGGCCCGGCTCGGGCGAGGCACCGCGCCCGAACCTCGTCGTGATCCTGGCGGACGACCTCGGCTACGGGGACCTCGGTGTGCAGGGAAGCGATGCCCTCGAGACGCCCCACGTCGACCGGCTCGCCTCCGAAGGCCTCCGGCTCCGGGAGTTCTACGCCAGCGCTCCGGTCTGCTCGCCCTCCCGCGCCGGGCTGTTGACCGGGCGCTACCCGCTGCGCAGCGGCATCGTGGCGGCACTCCAAGCGGCGGACGACACGCTGATGCGTCGCCTCACCTACCGGGCCGGTATCGCCTTCGCGAAGCTGGGCGCGGTCGATCTGGCCGGGGGCGACAACGCGGTGCCGGGCCTTCCCCCTTCCGAGATCACGCTGGCGGAGGCTCTCCGCGTCGGCGGCTATCGGACGATGGCCGTCGGCAAGTGGCACCTGGGCGATTTCACGCAGCTCCCCGAGTACCACCCCCGTGAGCACGGCTTCGACCGCTTCGTCGGCTTCAACATGTCCAACGACGACTGGCCCGTGGCCTTCTGGCGGGACGACGAAGAGGTGGTCGCGGACATCGGCCTCGACCAGGCGCACTACACCCACGTGTTCACCGAGGCGGCGGTCAGGTTCATCGAGGCATCGGCCGGCGAGCCCTTCTTCCTCTACCTGGCTCACAAGGACCCGCACCAGCCCTTCTTCCCCTCGGAGGCCTTCGCCGGGCACTCTGCCGGAGGGCCCTACGGCGACGCCGTCGCTGAGCTCGACTGGAGCGTGGGGCAGGTCGTCCAGGCACTGCAGCGCGTGGGGATTGCCCAAGACACCCTCGTGGTCGTGACCAGCGACAACGGTCCGTGGTTCGAGGGCAGTCCGGGCGGGCTGCGGGGACGCAAGGGGCAGAGCTACGAGGGGGGGTTCCGCGTTCCGTTCGTGGCGTGGTGGCCAGGCCGGATTCCGGCGGGAAGCGTGAGTGACGCGCCTGGGATGAACATCGACCTGTTTCCCACCTTCTTGGGCCTTGCGGGTCTGGAGGGGCCCGACGATCGCGTCATCGACGGGGAGGACCAGTGGGCGGTGTGGTCCGGTGCGGCGCAGGAGCCGGTCGAACGGGAGCTCTACTTCTTCCACGACTACGACGTGGAGGCGATGCGCGCCGGCGACTTCAAGCTGATCGGCCGGAACAGTCACTACGTGTGGCCCGTGCCCCTCGACAAGAAGGACACGCCCGGTGGTCAGCTCCTGGCCGGGCGGGACTACCGGCCGACCGGCGGGGTCGAGGCGGTACCGACGCTGGGGACGTGGCCGCTCCTCTACCACCTCGGGCGCGACCGCGAGGAGGCCTACAACGTGGCCGCCTCCCACCCGGGACGGACGCGGGCGCTCGCCGAGCGCCTTGCCGCCTGGCGGGCCGCGTTCCGTGAGAACCCGCGTGGCTGGCTCCCGGACGACGCGCGCTAGCAGCCGCAGTCGCCGCCTGCCTCTCGGTGCTCACGGGCCCGTCGCGAGAGCACGTGCCACGCCACGGCACCCGCGACTAGCGTGCCCGCACCGATCCAACGAGGATCGTCGAGGCCGGCGGCCCATCCCGCCAGGGCGGATCCGCCTGCCGCGACGATCGCGAGGGGGAGGACGCAGAGCGCCAAGAAGGAGCCGGCGAAGCCGAGGGCGCCGGCGCGGACGAAGCGGCGCAGGCGTCCTGAGCCCTGGGACGGGCTCGTGCCGGCGTTCGCGAAGGGGTCGATGCCCTCGACCTCCAATCGGAGGGCTTCGCCTCCGGGGAGGGCCCGCAGCTCCCACCCGAGGCCCGGGCAACACACCCGCTCGAAGCGCACGAGCGCCTCGAGCTCGGCGCGCAGCCCGGGATCGGCCGGGAACTCCCATGCGCGGCCGTTCGCGAGGGCCTCGGAGCGGAGGGCGAGGGGCAGGAGCTCGCGCCGGATCGCGTCGACGCGGGCTTCGCGCTCCTCGTCGGGCAGGCGGCAGATCTCTTCCAGGCTGGCGGGGTCTTCCCTGGTCATGCGCGAATCCTCGGTGCGGTGCGCCGGGCGGCGAGCCCGGCCCACAGGGTCTCCATGACGGCGAACGGCCACGAGCCGATCAGGACGGCGTAGCCCGCGGACGCCAGGCATGCGGCGCCGAACGCCCAGCCGAAGGCCGGTCGGCGTTCCTCGAGGGCGTAGGTGAGCGCCATGGCGCCCACCGCGACAGTCCCGAACAGCTCGATCACGGAGGGGAGTCTACGACTTGAAGCTCACTTCAAGTCAAGGGCGATCGCGCATGGCCCGAGAGCAGTCTTCGAGGGTCGGGCAGTCGCAGCGGGTCACCGCCTCGAGCACCCGCTTCATGGCCTCGATCTCCTCCGCCCGGCGTTCCAGCTCCTCGAGCTTGCGGTCGGCGAGGGATCGCCAGCGCTCCCCGGGCGGCGTCCTCCGGCCGAAGCCGCGGAGCAGGCCCTTGATCTCCGCGATGCGGAAGCCAGCGGCCTTGGCCACCTCGATCAGGGCGAGACGGTCGAGGATCGACTCCTCGTAGACGCGGGCGCCACCGCGGCGGTCGGCGCGTGGGATCAGGCCCTCGCGCTCGTAGTAGCGCAGGGCCGAGGCAGCGACGCCGCTTCGCTTCGCCACCTCGCCGATGCGGAGTGCGGTCATCCGAGCGCGTCGTCGGCCGCGTCCCAGACGTTGCGCGGCGTGTCCGCGCCGAACAGGCGGGCTGCCGCGCTCTGCTTGTCGATGTGGCCGATGAGTCCGTGGTAGATGCCGAAGCCGCACAGCTCCTGGAGCCGCGGCTCGAAGCTCGCGACCCGGTCGGCGGGAAGGCCGAGCTGCTGGTTCTCCTGCTGGCGGATCCAGCCGGCGCAGTAGTTCATGGCGATGCCGACGCGGCGCTGGTCCGTGGTGTTGGCGCCGCCGCCGTGCCAGAGACTGCCGTGCCACACGAGGACGCTGCCCTTGCGCATCTCCGCGGGGATCGACTCGAACTCGGCTCCGTAGGTGGGAGAGTGATCCGCGCGGTGGGAGCCAGGGACGATCCGGGTCGCACCGTTGGCCTCGGTGAAATCGGTAAGGGCCCACATCGAGTTGCACACCGTCGGCGGATGGGGTCTCGGGATCGGGTGCAGCTGGTCGTCGGCGTGGATCGGCTGGGCGCGCTCGCCCCGGCCGATCGCCACCGACGAGACGGACGAGATCAGACAGCCCGCGTCGAGAACGCCCTCGACGATCGGGAGCACCGACGGATGGACTGGGACCTTCTGCCAGACCGGGCCGTGGGCCAGGAGGTTGTACACCCGAAGGGTCCGATGGCCCTCGAAGCGGTTCGTCGCGGGCTGGGTGCCGAGCTCGGCCTCGATCCGTTCGAGATCCCCCAGCAGCTCGTCGACCAGCGTCGGCTCGATCGCATCCTCGACGAGGCTGTAGCCGTCCTCCTCGATGCGCCGAAGGTGAGCCCTCGTCTCGTCCGGTTGCACCCCGACAACTTAACAGACGGAACCGGCCCCTTGCTTAACACAGGTCGGGGTGGGTGCCGCGGGGGTCGCCTTCGACGTAGAACTGGGCGGCCCATCGGCGGAACTGGAGGATGGGGCCGTCGGCTCGGGAGAGGGCCGGGCGTTCCAGGTGGATCTTGTGATCGAAGATGACGATGTCCTGGTCTTCCTGGCGGCGGAGCTCGGCGACGAGGGCCTCGCCGACGCGTCGTGAGGCGCCGTCCCGGCGGAACCGGTAGTGGAAGCTCACCTCGGTCTCTTCGAAGTCGATCGGCGTGTTGCAGGCGACGAAGCACGCGTCGAGGATGCCGCTGAAGCGGGCGAGGCTCACGCCGGGGCCCCAGCTGTCGGTGTCGATGCGGCCGGGCTGGGGGCCGCGGGGGGTCACGAACTCCACCTTCGCCCGCAGGCGGCTCTCGTAGCCGTCGAGCTCGTAGGCCTCGAGCTCGGGTATCTCGGCGCTGCCGTGCAGCGTCCGCAGGTGGATGAAGTCCGCGCCGTTCTCCGCCATCTCCTGCCACGGCGCGCGCACCACCCAGCTCGCACGGACGGGCTCACTCCAGCCGTCGTCGGCCACCTGCGCGATCTCGGGGATCTCCCACAGGGGTGGCTCGTCGCGCGGGTGGTACCAAGCGAGCACGAGACCGTTGCGGTCGATCGTCGGGTAGGCGTGGATCTTCGCAGCGGCGTTCCGGGTGCCGTCGTAGGGCACGAGGGTGTTCCGGCCTTGGCCGTCGAAGTGCCACCCGTGGAAGGGGCAGACGATCTCGCAGCCTTCGACTCGTCCGCCGTGGCCCAGGTGGGCTCCCAGGTGCGGGCAGTAGGCGTCCATCACGTGGGCCGTGCCGTCCTCGCCGCGCCAGGCGACCAGCTCGCGGTTCAACAGGCGGAAGGGCTTCACCTCGCCCGGCTTCAGCTCTTCCGCGTCGCACACCCGGTACCAGCCGAAGGGTAGGCAGCGGTAGAAGGGGAACCGCTCGAGGGAGCTGGGCATGGCGATCCACTCTAGAATCGCCACCCATTCGCGGGCAAGGGAGACCGCGGGCAAGGGAGATTCATGGCCTTCGCGCTCTCACCGGAGCAGCACGAGCTCCGGGATACATTGCGCCGCTTCTTCTCCGACGTCTCTCCGCCGTCGGAGGTGCGGCGCTGGATGGAGACCGAGGCCGGCTTCGACCCGGTCCTGTGGCGGCGCATGGGGGACGAGCTGGGCCTTCATGACGCGGCCTCCCTGGGCTTCGAGGAGCTCGCCCTCGTCGCGCAGGAGCTGGGCCGCGCCCTCGTTCCCGGCCCCTACTTCGGGTGCGTGGTGCTCGCAGGACGTTGCCTGGCCCAGGCGGCGCAGAGCGACGAGCGGGACGCGCTGCTCGCGGCGATCGCCCGGGGCGAGATCGCGAGCGCCGCCTGGGCGGCGCCGGGGCGGAGCTGGGATCCCGCCGAGATCGAGCTGCGACACTCGGCCGGGCGCCTGGACGGGACCGCGGGGTACGTGCTCGACGGCCACGTGGCTTCGCACCTCCTCTTCGTCGCCCGGGTCGCCGGCACCGACCGGCTCGGCCTCTACGCCGTTGACGAAGGGGCCCCGGGGGCTCGAGCGGCGGCGTCTCCGCACCCTCGATCGCACCCGGAGGCTGGCGCAGCTCTACCTCGCGTCCGTCCCGGCGCGGTGTCTCGACGACGACTTCGCCGCCGGCTTCGACCGGGCCCTGGTCGAGGCCAACGTGGCGCTCTGCGCCGAGAGCGTCGGCGGCTTCGAGGCGACGCTCGAGATGGCCCTGGCCCACGCCCGCGAGCGCGTGCAGTTCAGCCGGGTGATCGGCTCCTTCCAGGCGGTGAAGCACAAGCTCGCCGACCTCTGGATCCTCTTCGAAGGAGCGCGCACGGCGACCCGGGAGGCGGTGCTCGCCGTCACCGGCGGCGACCCGGAGGCGCCGCTCCTCGCCAGCGTCGCGCGCGCCTACGTCGGCGACGCGGCCCTCCGCGCCGCCTTCGACAACATCCAGGTCCACGGCGGCATCGGCTTCACCTGGGAGTACGACGCGCACCTCTACCTGCGCCGCGCCCAGCTCGCGGCCCGGCTGCTCGGTGATCCGGTCTTCCATCGCGAGCGGGTGGCGCGCCTGCTGGGCGAGATGGAAGGAGGCAGGTAGACGTGCGGCGCGAGGACACCCCCGAGGAGGCGGCCTTCCGGGCCGAGGCGCGGGCCTGGCTGGAGGCGAACGCGCCGGCGGAGGGCTTCGCCCGCGCGGGCCACGCCCACACGCCCGAGGCGGAAGCCGCCTGGTTCGAGCGCTGTCGCGCCTGGCAGCGAACGCTCTTCGACGGGGGCTGGGCGGCCATCACGCTGCCGGAGAACGTGGGCGGCCGCGGCGGCACGCCCGCCCAGCAGCTGATCTTCGACGAGGAGCAGGCGGCCTTCGACGTCACCACCGGCTTCCTCCACTCGAGCCTCGCGCTGATCGTCCCCGCTCTCCTCACCTATGGAAGTGACGAGCAGAAGGAGCGCTTCCTCCGGCCGACCCTGCGCGGCGACGTCACCTGGTGTCAGCTCTTCAGCGAGCCCGAGGCCGGCTCCGACCTGGCGGCGCTGCGTTGCCGCGCCGAGAGGGACGGCGACGAGCTGGTCGTGAACGGCCAGAAGCTCTGGACCACCAGCGCCCAGTTCTGCGAGTGGGGCTTCCTGCTGGTGCGCAGCGATCCGGAGGTCCCCAAGCACCAGGGGATCAGCTTCGTCCTCGTCGACATGAAGAGCCCGGGCATCGAGGTGCGACCGCTGCCGACCATCACCGGCGGGCGCCACTTCAACGAGGTCTTCTTCAGCGACGTTCGCGTTCCCCTGGAGAACGTGGTGGGCGGGCTCGGCGGCGGCTGGGCGGTGGCGCGCCTGGTGCTCGCCCACGAATCGGTGTCGATCGGGACCAGCGCCGCGCGGAACGACGCCACCCTGGACCTGGTGCGTGTGGCCAAGGCGCGGGGCTCGTTCGAGGACCCGGTCGTTCGTCAAGGCCTGGCCGCGAGCTACATCGAGGAGCGGGTGCTCGGCTGGCTCGGCGATCGCATTCGCAACGCCGTCCTCGACGGCGAGCATCCGGACGTGGACGGCTCGGTGGTGAAGGTGCTCTGGGCCGAGAGCCGGGCTCGGAAGGGCGAGCTGGCCATGCAGGTGCTCGGCCCGGACGCGATGCTCGACGGCGATGACACCGAGGCCCGTGGCTTCTGGCAGAACCTCCTGCTCGACCGCTACATGGGCACGATCGGCGGCGGTACCGTCGAGGTGCACCGCAACGGCATCGGGGAGCGGGTCCTCGGCTTGCCCCGGGAGCCCCGGCCGGATCGCGAGGTGCCCTTCCGCGAGCTCAAGACTTCGCGGTAGCATCGCGCCCCCCGACGGAGGAGACACCGTGCCCGACGCCATCGTCGAACGCGAAGACCACCTGATGACCCTCACCATGAACCGTCCGGAGCGCTACAACGCGCTCTCTGGCGACATGCTGATCCGCATGTACGATGCCTACCAGGAGGCGTCTCGCGATCCGGAGATCCGCTGCATCATCGTCACCGGCGCCGGCGGGAACTTCTGCTCCGGCGCCGACCTGAAGGCGATGTCCGGCGACGCGGGAGAGGGCGACGATGTCATCGACGTCCAGGCGCGCATGGCCGAGGACCCGGACATCGTCTACAAGGCGCTCTTCCGTCATTACCGCCCGACCAAGCCGATCATCGCCGCGGTGGAAGGCGTCGCCATCGCGGGGGGCACCGAGATCCTGCAGGCGATGGAGATCCGGGTCGCCGGGGAGAGCGCGCGCTTCGGCGTGTCCGAGGCGAAGTGGTCCCTCTACCCGATGGCCGGCTCCGCCGTGCGCCTGCCCCGCCAGATCCCCTACACCCAGGCCGCCGAGATCCTGCTGACCGCGAAGCACATCAAGGCGCCGGAAGCCAAGCAGATCGGCCTCATCGGCCACGTCGTCCCCGACGGCCAGGCCCTCGCCAAGGCGCGCGAGATCGCCGACGTGATCTGCAGCAACGGCCCCCTCGCCGTCGAGGCCATCACCCGCACCCTCCACGAGTGCGACGGCATGGAGCTCGACCAGGCCCTGCGCCACGAGTGGGCGTACGGCCAGGCCGTCTTCGCCAGCCAGGACGCCAAGGAAGGCCCCCTCGCCTTCGCCCAGAAGCGCAAGCCCAACTTCCAACGCAAGTAAGAAGCGGGGCCAGAGTTAAGAATTCAGTTCCCTTCGGGGAACTGAATTCTTAACTCTGGCCCCGCTTCTTAAGCCGGGTAGCCGATGGCCTTGGTCTGGAGGTACTCCTGGAAGCCCTCGACACCGTGCTCGCGGCCGAGGCCGCTCTCCTTGACGCCGCCGAAGGGGGTGTCGGGGCCGAACCACATGCCGCCGTTCACGCCGAGGGTGCCGGTGCGGATGCGGCGGGCGACGGCCATGGCGCGCTCCAGGGAGCCGGACTGGACGGAGCCGGAGAGCCCGTAGCGGCTGTTGTTGGCGATGCGCACGGCGTCGTCGTCGTCGTCGAAGGGAATCACTGCCAGCACCGGGCCGAAGATCTCCTCCTGCGCGATGGTCGCGTCCGGGTCCACGTCCACGAACAGGGTCGGCTCGACGAACCAGCCCTTCTCGAGGTGGGCCGGGCGGCCGCCGCCGACCAGGCAGCGCGCGCCCTCCTGCTTGCCCTTCTCGATGTAGGCGAGGATCCGGTCCCGCTGCCTGGCGCTGATCTGAGGGCCCTGGGAGTTGGCGATGTCGGAGGGATCGCCGTAGGCGATGGCCTCGAAGCCTGCCTTCAGCCGCTCCACGCCCTCGTCGTAGCGCGAGCGCGGCAGCAGCATGCGGGTCGTGATGGCGCAGCCCTGTCCGCCGTGCATGCAGATCCCCGCGCCGCTCGGCCCCACCAGGTCGAAGTTCGCGTCGTCGAGGAAGATCTGGGCGGACTTCCCGCCGAGCTCCAGGAACACGCGCCTCAGGCTCGGCGCGCAGCGCGCCATGATGTGCTTCCCGATCGCGGTCGAGCCGGTGAAGCTGACCAGGTCCACCCGCGGGTCGCCGGTGAGCAGGTCGCCTACCTCCGCTGGGTCGCTCGCGGTGACGATGTTCAGCACGCCGGGCGGCAGGTCCGTCTCCTCCGCGATCAGCTTGCCGATCCAGGTGGCGCTCCAGGGCGTGTCCGGTGCCGCCTTCAGCACGGCCGTGCAGCCGGCCATCAGCGCCGGCACCAGCTTCGACAGGTTCAGCATGAAGGGGAAGTTCCAGGGCGTGATCAGCCCCGCGACACCCACCGGCTCGTGGATCACCCGCCGGTGGCTCTTGATCCCGAAGAATTCATGGACGCCGAGCTCCCGCTCCCACGCGAACTTCTCCGCGCACTCGACGTCCCACAGCATGTCCTGGATGCAGGAGTCCTGCTGGACGGCGTAGGTGAGCGGGAGCGGCGCGCCCACCTCGGCCACGATCTGCGGCCGCAGCTCCTCCTTGCGCCGCTCGAGGGCCGCCTGGAGCTGACGCAGGCACCGGGAGCGGAGATCGAGATTCGCGGACCACTTCGTCTCGTCGAAGGCGCGACGGGCCGCGGCGATCGCCCGGTCCATGTCGGCGGCGCTCGCGTCGGCGACCCGGCCGATCTCTTCTTCGGTCGCCGGGTTCACGTTGCCGTAGGTGCGGCCGCCCGCTGCCTCCACAAGGGCTCCGTCGATCAGCAGGCGGCTCTCGGCCTGGGGGAAGTCGGTCATGTCCGGCTCTCCTCTTGCTATTCCTCGACGAAGACGTGCTCCGCTTCGCCGGTCAGCACGTTCTTCAGCACCTTGCCCACCGCGTTGCGCGGCAGCGGGTTGCTCCGCACCTCCCACACCGTGGGCACCTTGTAGGCCGACAGCACCTCGGCGCACCAGGTCTCGAGGACGCTCGTGTCGATCACGGCGCTCGGCGTCGGCACGATGATCGCCTTCACCTCCTGCCCCAGCTCCCGGTGGTCGACGCCCACCACGGCGACCTCCGCCACGTCCGGGTGGCCGTCGAGGCGGTTCTCGATCTCCACCGGGTAGACGTTCTCGCCGCCGCGCAGGATCATGTCCCGCGCCCGGGAGTTGATGTAGAGGCGGCCGTCCTCGAAGCGCCCCACGTCGCCGGTCGCCAGCCAGCGGCCCGGCAGCAGCGTCTTCGCCGTCGCCTCCGGGTTCCGCCAGTACTCGAGGATGCTGTAGGCGCTGCGCACGAAGATCTCGCCCTCCCGCCCCTCCGGCAGCGGGTTGCCCACCTCGTCGCGGATCTCGGCCTGCATCGTCAGCGTCGGCCGGCCCACCGAGGTGGGATGCGCCTCGAACTCGGTGCCGGTGATCTGGGCGACCACCGCCACGGTCTCGCTCGAGCCGTAGCCGATGCCCAGGTTCCTCGACGCGCTGGGGAAGGCGTTCCGGGCCTTGGCCTGCACGTCCTCGCTGGCCGGCGCGCCGCCGAAGCCCGTGTTCTGCATCGAGCTGAGATCGCGCCGGGCGAGATCCGGATGCTCGACCACGCGGTGGAGCATCGACCCGAAGGGCGTCCACTGGGTGATCTTCTCCTCCTCGATGATGCGCAGCACGTCGCCGGCGTCGAAGCGTCCCTCCCGGAAGACGAGCTTGCCGCCCGTGGCCATGTTCATCGCCACCAGCGCGTAGAGCCCCGAGAGATGGAAGAGCGGCGCCGTCGCGAGGGCGGCCTGGGGCGGCGCGTCCGGCTTCGGGATGATGCCGGAGGCGACCGCCACGACCGCGCCGCGCGCGATCTGCTGGCTGGTGAAGCCCACGACGCCGCGATGGGAGGCCACCGCCCCCTTCGGCCGGCCCGTCGTTCCGCTGGTGAAGAGGATCACCGCCGCTTCGTCCTCGCCGATCGCCACGTCGGGCAGCGGGGCATCCGGAGCGAAGCGAAGCAGCTCGTCGAAGCCGGACTCGATCTCGAGCACCTGGGTGCCGAGATCGTCCCCCGCCACGCGCTCGAGCCGCCGCCGATCCCCGACCAGGAGCTTCGGCTCCGAGAGCTCGACGCCGTAGTGGATCTCGTCCCGGGTCCACCAGCCGTTGAGCGCCGAGACGATGCCGCCGAGGCTCACCGTGGCCCAGAAGGCGATCACCCACTCCGGCCGGTTGGCGGCCAGGATCGCGACCCGGTCGCCCTTGTCGATGCCGAAGCGTTCCTGGAAGGCGCGGGCCGTGCTGGCGACCAGCCGCCGGTGCTCCTCGAAGGAGATCCGGCGGTCGCCCATCACCAGGTACTCCTTGCCGTCGTGGCGCTCGGAGGCCTGGAGCAGCTCGCGCAGCGAGTGCGCCCGGTTCTTGAAGACCGGGAGCTTCTCCCCGAGCACCTCTTCGTCGGTGATCTCGAAGAACCCGCCGGGTCCGGTCAGCTGGGCCTGGACTTCGTCGATGGAAGGCATGGGCGGCGATTCTATCTCAAGGTCGGGAGCCTCAGTCGCCCCCGGCCTGCTCCTTCGCCACCGCCGCGATCTGCTGCTCGACCACGCCCACCAGGCCGGCGGCTCGCGGATAGCCGGCGTACTGGGCGATCATCAGCAGGGTCTCGCGGAGCTGGTCGGGGGTGAGCTCGCCCCGCTTCAGGGCGGCCTTCGCCTGGATGCCGAAGGTCATGGGCTCGCCCTTCTCGGCGATGATGCCCATGATGATCAGCCGGCGGTCCCGGATCGGGAGCTCCTCACGGCTCCAGACCTCGGCGAAGACCTGCTCGAGCATCGTGTCCACGAAGGCCATGCCGGGCGGCGGCACCGCCACGTCTCCGGCGTAGACCTCCTTCATCATCTCCGCGCCCCGCTTCCGGCGCTCTGACTCGCTCATGTCGTGCTCCTGATTTACATTGTGCTTGCAATGGAAATAGTCTACGATCGTCCCGTGGTCGACTTCAACCCCTTCGATTACGCCTTCCACGAAGACCCGTACCCCGTGTACGCGGCCCTGCGCCGGGAGGCTCCGGTCTACCACAATCCGGAGCTCGGGTTCTGGGCCTTCACCCGCCACGCCGACGTGCTGGCCGGCTTCAAGGACTGGCAGACCTACTCCAACAAGGAAGGCGTGGCCCTCGAGCAGGGCTCGAGCGCCGGCGGCGATACCACGCCCTTCCTCTCGATGCTCGGCCTGGATCCGCCGCGCCACGACGGGCTGCGCAACTTGGTATCGCGCGGCTTCACCCCGCGCCGCGTGGCCGCCCTCGAGCCGCGCATCCGGGAGCTGGCCGTCCACTACGTCGAGCGCTTCCGCGAGCGCGGCGAGTGCGACTTCGTGGCCGAGTTCGCCGGCAAGCTTCCGATGGACGTGGTGAGCGAGATGCTAGGCGTCCCCGAGAGCGATCGGGACATGCTGCGCGGCTGGGCCGATCAGGTGCTCCACCGCGAGGAGGGCGTGATGGGCCTGCCGGAGGCCTCGGCCCAGGCCGCGGCCAAGCTCTACGCCTACTACGTCGAGCTGCTGAAGGAGCGCAAGCAGAAGCCCGGCGACGACCTGGTCTCCGCGCTGATCGCCGCCGAGCTGGAGGGCGAGCGCCTCAGCGACCAGGAGGTGATCGGCTTCCTCTTCCTGATGGTCATCGCGGGCAACGAGACCACGACCAAGCTCCTGGCCAACGCCCTCTACTGGGCCGACCGCAACCCGGACGAGCGTGCGAAGGTGCGCGCCGACGAGGGCGCCATCCCCGGCTGGGTCGAAGAGACGCTCCGCTACGACAACTCCACCCAGCTCTTGGCGCGCACCGTCACCCGCGATCACGAGGTCGGCGGGCACACCCTGCGCGAAGGCGAGAAGGTGCTGCTGCTCGTGGGCTCGGCGAACCGGGACGAAGAGGTCTGGGAGCGGGCCGACGTCTACGACATCGGGCGCGACTGCAGCTCGAGCCTCTCCTTCGGCCGCGGCACCCACTTTTGCCTGGGCGCCTCCCTGGCCCGGCTCGAAGCGCGTGTCTCCCTCGAGGAGCTGCTGCGCCGGGTGAGCGACATCGAGGTCCAGCACGACGGCCTGGCTCGCGTCCACTCGACGAACGTGCGAGGCTTCGCCGCGCTGCCCATCACGTTCACGAGCTAGGAGCCCTCGTCATGGAGATCGCCGGAAACGTCGCCGTCGTCGTGGGAGGTGCTTCGGGCATGGCCCGCGCCACCGCGGAGGATCTCGTCGCCAAGGGCGGCAAGGTCGCGATCCTCGATCTCCCGGGCTCCGCCGGCGACGCGGTGGCGAAGGAGCTCGGCAAGGGCACGACCTTCCACCCCTGCGACGTCACCGACTTCGCAGGAACCGAAGAGGCGCTGGCGGCGGCGGTGGAGGCCCACGGCGCCCTGCACTTCGCCGTGAACACGGCCGGCGGCGGCATCGCCAAGCGCACGCTCACGAAGGACGGCCCCCACCCGCTCGAGGATTTCCAGCGGGTGATCGACCTGAACCTGGTCGGCACCTTCAACCTGAACCGGCTCGAGGCCGATCACATGAGCCGCAACGAGCCCGACGAGTCCGGCGAGCGCGGCGTGATCATCAACACCGCGTCGATCGCGGCCTTCGAGGGGCAGATCGGCCAGGTGGCCTACACCGCGGCCAAGGCTGGCATCGCCGGTATGAGCCTCACCATGGCTCGCGAGCTCGGGAGCCTCGGCATCCGCGTGAACGCCGTCGCCCCGAGCCTGTTCGCCACGGGCATCACCCAGGGCATCCCCGAGGAGTTCGAGGCCAAGCTCACGAAGGACGCCGCGTTTCCGAAGCGCATGGGCCGGCCCCACGAGTACGCGCGCCTCGCCGTCGCGATCATCGAGAACCCGATGCTGAACGGCGGCACCATTCGCCTGGACGGCGGCCAGCGCTTCGCGCCGAAGTAGGGCGCGTGGTGTCGATGCAGGGCCGCCCAGCTCTGGCCCCCGCTGGCTGTCAGCCAGGAGCTCGCCCGAAGGGGAGATCCTCTGGGAGAATGGCTCTTGTCTGGCATCCGGACCTCCCAGCCGTGGCCGACGCCCTCGGTGCGTCCGAACCGCTGGGCGTCGACGGGGAACAGGCTCCCGGCGGGGGCGTGCTCGTGGCGCTGGGGCGGATGCTCCGCCTCCTCGATCCGCCAGAGGCGACCCAGGCCCTCGGCCTTGAGGTGGCGGGAGACCGTGGAGCCGAATCCCCGGTCTCGGCGGCGATCTCCCAGCTCGCCTTCTTGCGCCGTCGGAGCTGCAGCATCCGCTGCACCACCCGCCGAGGCGTCTGGCGCCGGAGGCGATGGGCGCGGCAGGAGCGATCCTCGAGCCCGCTCTTTCCCTCCGCGTCGTAGCGGGCCAGCCACTTGCAGACCGTATGCCGAGCCACCCCCGCGGCCTCGGCCGCCTCCGTCACCGGCCAGCCGCGCTCCTGGACCCATGAACCAGCAGCCGACGCATCGCCCGCGTCAGCTTCGCGTTGGCATGAAGTTACTGCCCCGTGAACTCTCCCCTGATTGTGAGGTCGTTGGACAACGCCATTCTCAGGGCACCCGCAGGTATCAGCAATCTACTAGAAGCCCTACACCTGTCCCGCTCGCCGCCACTCGCAATCAACGCTGGCTAACCGCCAGGCCGGCCTCAACGGTCGCGGTTGCGGCACTGCCTTCCGCGCCCCGTCCCAGAAAAGCCGTGACCAGCCGGCGCGCCGCACCATGCTTCGTTTCGCGTTTCATTCGCATGCTTCTCGCGAGCGCGCGCAGTACACGGCTCGTACGCCACCGAACGCTCCCGGACACTAGGCGCACCTTCGAACGTTGACTGAATCCACCCCAATTGGGTTGGGTAGAAGCACCTACCGCTAGTTCCGCAATCCCCAACCCTCGTCTTCAGGGTTGCGCCGTAGCGCTCGTTCAGCATACAAATCAGTCGTCGATTGTTAGTTGCCGGAGGCCGCTCGCGATGAAGATTCCCCCGTATCTCCTCTTCTCGGTCTTGCTGGCGTCAAATGCCGCTAGTGCGCAGACGCTCACGCTCGACAATCTTTCATTCGTCCACTTCGATGGATCGTCCCAGGACTTCCAGATCCCCTCGGGAACGGTGGATCTGTCGATTCAGTCTGCCGGCCCGAACCAATGGACGATTCAGGTCAGTCCGGGGAACGTTGATATCCCTGCCTTCGCTTATCCAAGCGGGAAACAGGCCACCTGGGGGCTCGCTTCCCTCGCCACCGGCACAGCGAAGCGCAAGGGGAAGAGCGTCGACATTGACGTGGACGTGGTCGCAAGTATCACCGTCAGCGGGGAAGGGACCCCAGCCCAGTTCCCACTCCAGTTCACCACCGGTACCACCACGGCCAGCCGCGGAAGCGTAACGGTCAGCCGTACAGGCGTACCCCTCGATACAGGCTCGGGGTACGTCCAGCTGGTCGCCTCGGGCGTGAATAGCGATCGCGCTCCGACAGCGCCTGGGAAGCCCTTCTACATCGTGCTGAGCGGAACCATGTCGGGACTCCCTGCAAGTTTCCCCTAGCGCGGCCATTCCGACTACGCGAACGATTACGGCCCTCATACCCGGAGCAATCTGATGCGGTTCTGGCGTTCTCTTCACGCGCTGCTTGTCACCCAGCTCGTTCTACAGCCCGTCCTCTTCCCTGCGGGTGCTTACGCGACGATCGATGACTCTTCCCAGTTCTCGAGTCGATTGGGCCGGCCGACCCCTGCCAAGAACGCACCCGCCGCCGTCAGCCCTTCGCTTTTCAATGGCGACGCCCGCTACGAGGTCCCGATTGAGGTGCCGGCGGATCCGGGCGGGATGACGCCGCGGCTAGCACTTCGATACAGCAGTGGCGCCTCGCGCGATTCGTGGGTCGGGTACGGTTGGGACCTCTCGACCTCCCAGATCCGCCGGTCGCTTCGAGATGGAACTCCCCGCTACTCAGACGCCGGGTTCTGCGCGGCAAACCCAGCGCAGGCTTGCGATCCCACGACGCCTTGCCCGACTCAGGTCTACACCCTCGTCATCCAGGGCGAGCCGAACAAGAACTTCAACTACGAGACGTACTGCAAATTCCGCGACCGTTACGAACTCGATGGTGAGCTGCTTTTGCTCGAATCCTCCGCAGGCGGAATCGATTCCTACCGAACGCGCCGCGAGATGTACGCCATCATCGAACACGACACCGTGAACAACCGGTGGACGGTAGCTCGCAAGAACGGTGTAGAGATCCGATATGGATGGAGCCCTGCGACTCGTGTCGACAGCACGGCCGGCCCCACCTACGCGTGGCTCATTGAGGACGAATCGGACCCCCGCGGAAACACCGTCAATTACACGTACCACCACGACGGCGGCCGGCCTTATCTTCTCACGGTTACGTACGGGCAGTCCGCGGGTCAGGGCTGGACAGTCACCTTTGCGACGGAACCCCGGCTTGCCGGCACGACTCGCGTCGCCTACCGGGCAGGCTTCGAGCAGCGCCTCGACCTCCAGCTTCGGGATGTTGTTGTTGCGGGCGGCGACGGCGCCAGGATCAGGCGCTATGAGCCGTCGTACATCGTCAGCCCCGACTCTGGTCGACTCTTGCTCGAGCGCATCGTCGCTCACGGAACGGCCGACGGCTCACAAGGCGGATCCGTTCCGGCGATGGAAACCTCGTTCTCCTACAGCACGAACTCGGGCCCTTCCGATCCCAAGGGATTCGTCGTGGATGTCATTTCTCACGGGCATGACTCACCTTTTCTCACGGGCATGACCCAGGCCTGACCGCGGTTTTCTCACGAGCATGACCCACCCCAGATGGGGGGGGCTCAGGAGGAGGCCGGTCCCGTGGCCGACCCAGGCCATTCTGCGGCGCCAGAGGAGGCGCAGGCAGATGGCGTATCGCGAGGTCGGCATGTGGGAGATTCTGGAGGTGCTCCGCCGGGCGCACCGAGGCGAGAGCCAGGTGGCGATGGCGCGGGCCACGGGGCACACGCGCAAGACGATCCGGCGCTACGTGCAAGTCGCCGGGGAGCTGGGCTGGGTCGCCAGGGGGCCGAGGGAGCCGGATGAGGCCCTGGCCCAAGGGGTGGCGGCTCGGGTGCGGCCTGTGCCCACGCAGCGCGACGCGGGAGAGAGCGAGGCGCAGCTGGCGCCGCATGCCGACCGGATCCGAGCGTGGCTCCAGCCCGAGGCGGGTGGCCGAGGACTGCGGCTGACGAAGGTCTACGACCTGCTCGGGCGCGAGGGCGTGCGCGTCCCCTACAGCTCGCTCCACCGCTTCGCGGTCCGCCACTGCGGGTTCCAAGACCGGCGCCGGGTGACGGTGCGCATGGCGGCGGTGGCCCCCGGCGAGCTCGCCGAGGTCGACTTCGGCCGCCTCGGCATGGTCTGGGATCCGGAGACCGGGCGCCGCCGCACCGTTCATGCCCTGATCGTCACCCTCGTCCATAGCCGCCACCAGTACGTCCACGTGACCTACGGCCAGAAGCTCCCCGATCTGCTCGAGGGGCTCGAGGACGCCTGGGCGTTCTTCGGCGGGGTCCCGGTGCGCGTGGTGCTGGACAATCTGAAGGCGGCCGTCACGAAGGCCGACCGCTACGAGCCGATCTTCCAGCGCACCTTCGCCGAGTACGCCCACTACCGCGGCTTCGTCATCGATGCCGCCGTGCCTCGGCATCCCAAGGGCAAGCCCCACGTCGAGCGCCAGGTGCAGTACGTGCGCGAGCGCTTCTTCCGTGGCGAGCAGTGGCTGGGACGCGACCACGTGCAGCGCGAGGCCGCGCGCTGGTGCCTGGAGGTCGCCGGCCAGCGCACTCACGGGACGACGCGCAAGAGGCCCCTGGCCGTCTTCGAGAACACGGAGAAGCCGGCTCTGCAGCCCCTCGTGCGCCCGCGCTTCGATCCGCCCACCTGGGCCGAGGCGAAGGTCCACCCCGACCACCACGTCCAGTTCCAAAAGGCCTTCTACACCGTGCCCACCCGCCACGTGGGCAAGCGCGTCTGGGTTCGCGGCGACTCGAAGCTCATCCGCATGTACGTCGACGGCGAGTGCATCAAGACCCACGAGCGCGTGGACCCTGGCTGCCGCTCCACCGACTACCACGACTATCCGCCCGAGCGTGCCCCCTACGCCATGCGGGACCCGGAAGCGGCGATCCGCCAGGCGCGCGACCAGGGGCCTCACATTGGGCGCTTCGCCGAGAAGCTCCTGGCCGGCCCCTTCCCCTGGTCCAAGCTCCGCCAGGCCCAGAAGCTGCTTCGCCTCGGCCACAAGTACGGCCTGCCGCGCGTCGACGCCGGCTGCCGCAGGGCCCTCGCCTTCGACCTCATCAACACGAAGCGCCTCGAACGCATCGTGGCCGAAGGCATCCAGCCGCTCGGCGACCCCAGCACCCCCGGACAGCTCCTGCTCCTGCCGCCCCGTTTCCTGCGCCCGCAAGGGCACTTCACCCACCCCAACGACAACCCCGACAAGGAGACCACCCCCCATGACGACCGAGATCAACCCGTCCCTCAAGACCCTGCTCAAACGCCTGAAGCTCTCGGGCATGCTGGCCACGCTCCCCGATCGCGTGGCCTACACCCGGAAGACGAAGCTCCCTGAGCTCGACCTCCTGGAGCTCGTCCTTCAGGACGAAGTCGATCGCCGCGACCACAAGAACCTCGAGACGCGCCTTTCCCGCGCCGGCTTCGAGGAAGAGCAGACCCTCGAGGCCTTCGACTGGGATGCCCCCGTCACCTTCGATCGCGATCGCGTGAAGGACCTCTTCTCCCTCGGCTTCCTCGAGCGCCACGAGGACGTCATCCTGCTCGGCCCCGTGGGCGTGGGCAAGACCTTCCTGGCCTCCGCCCTGGGACACGCCGCCTGCCGGGCCGGGCACCACGTCCTCTTCCTCCGCGTCGACCGCATGTTCCACTGGCTCCACCAGTCGCGAGCCGACCTCTCGACCGAGAAGGTCTTCCGACGCCTCCTCGCCCCGGACCTCCTCGTCCTCGACGACTTCGGCCTCCGGCGCCTCTCCGCCGAGCAGTCGAGCGATCTCTACGAGGTCGTCCTCGAACGCCACCGCCGCGCTTCGACGATCGTCACCAGCAACCGCGCCATCGAGGAATGGATCCCCCTCTTCGACGACCCCATCCTGGCCCAGAGCGCCCTCGACCGCCTCGCCCACAACGCCTACCAGCTCGTCATCGAGGGCGAGAGCTACCGCAAGCAACAGCGCCCCGGCGAAATGCCGACCCACACCCCCGCCAATCCCCAGCGCCGAAGCCGCCGCCGAACCCGCGTCCGCTGACGCCAAACAAGGAGCGTGCTACCTCATCCACCGGCCCGGGACCCATGGGTCAACCCCGTGAGAATACCTGGGTCATGCCCGCGGGAATCGACAATTGCTGCTGGTGGGTGACCCGCGGTGGCGCCTAGACTTGGGCTAGGTCTGAATCATCAGTGAGGTTGTTCAACCGGGTCTCTATGCGCACCAAGAGTATGTCGAGATCTCATGGCCAGAGGGAGGTCCCGGATGAAGATCGGCTCGAAGGTGATAGTCTTGGAACCGCTTCATCGATACTCGAGCCTGATTCAGAACCCGTTCCTCGCGACCGACGCGATCATGGAGAGCCGGCCGTGGGCTTCGACCTGATCAACTGCCCGCCCATCTTCTTCACGAGTCTGACTCCTGACGATATCGCCGGGCGGGACGCGCTCTATCCGGTCGTGCCTGAGCCTGGTGTCGCCGTTCTGTTTGCAGCGGCCTTGGCTCTTGGAGCACGCCAGCGGTGGTGGCACTGATCGTTGTTGGCACGCGGGCGCAGGGTCTTCATGCGATTGCCCTTGTTCTCGCGTTGTTTCATCCGACAGCCGCTTGGACGGACTCGCTGACACCGGCGAGCCTGTCGGACCGGCGTGATCTGACCTGGAGCTGGTCGAGCGAGTGGTACTGGCGACTCCTCCCCTCTCCTGACGCAGAGCCTGGCTATACGCTGCTCGAGGGCTCGGACTTCCGCGTGCGGGCGATCCACGTCGGTCACGGAGACGCGGTGATCATCTGGCTACCTCACCTGGAAGGCACCAGCCGGGCTTCTGAGCTTGCGGCACGGTTTCTTGGAGCCACGGGACTCGGGGTGGTGGCAGTGCTTCCCCCCTCCAGAGCGCTGCGACTCGAGGCTGGTCCGGGCGCTTGGATCGACCTCCTGGAGCATCGCGTGCGATCGGGCCGAGCGGCCGTTCGGGAGTTCGGCTCTGACGGGCAGTGCGTGGTCCTGGCCGGGATCAGCCTGGGTGCCCTCGTGGCTGGCGCTGTCGCGGCGCGGGAGCCCGTAGCGGGATTGGCCCTCCTCTTGGCGGGGGGCGAGCTCACCGAACTGGCCGGCCAGCTGCCGGAGGTCGATGAGCGCTATCCGGGCTTGTCCGTGGAGCAGCTCACTCCGCGCGATCGTGAGCGGATCGATGCCTTGGAGCCGCTTCGGGTGGCCCCAGCCCTTCGCCCCGAGGAGATCCTGTTCCTCGATGCCTGGTTCGACGGCGTCGTGCCTCGCGAGTCGAGTGAGCTCCTGTGGCAGCACCTCGGTCGGCCGCAGCGGGTCACGTATCCCGTCGGCCACTTCTCCTTTGCCCTCGCACTGCCCTGGGCCCTCGAGGCAGTTGCTGACCACGCGGAGAAGGTCTGTGCCGCGCGTGAGTGATCTCCGAAACCTCCTTCCGACCCGTCGCGAGTCGAGGCTTGCCGCCTTCCTTCTGGTCATGGCGTTGTCGCTCGTTGCCAGTGAGGCGACAGGCTGGCCGCGCCTTGGGCCGTGGCTCGACGGGCGGATGGTCTTTGGTCTCTGGCTCCCACTGCTTGCCGGCGGTCTTCTCACCGAGCGGGAGCATCGACTCGGCCTCGGATTCGGCGATCGGCGGAGAGGACTCGCCGTCCTGGGCGTCGGCGTGCCTCTTGCCGGGATCTCCGCCGTCGTGCTCGGATTCGATGCCGAGATCGATCGCTACTACCGGCCCTCTGGCTCCCCGGCTCCCGAGCTCGTCCTACGGTTCTTGCCGGCGGTGCTGCAGGTCGAGGTCTGCTTCCGCGGAGTCCTGCTCTTCGGCCTGCTGCCCCGTCTCGGTCCCTGGCCCGCCGCGGCGGTGGCCGCCATTCCGTACGGTCTGGTCCACTTGGACAAGCCTCTCGTCGAAGCTCTCGGCTCGGTGCCGGTGGGGTTCGCTCTCGGGCTCGCGGCGTTGTGGGCGGGCTCGCTGTGGTACGGGTTCGCGGTCCACCTGCTCGGCTCGGTGCTCCTCGTGCGCTTGGGATAGGTGGGTGGCGCGGGAACGCGGATTGGCCCATCGAGCGCGCCCTCTACGTCATCGGCGGTAGCTCCAGCCCCAGCAGCGCCTTCCCCGTGTTCTCGAGGGCCATCTCCAGGTCGAAGATGACGTGGCAGGCGATCACGTCGAGGTCGCGGCGGGCGCGCTGGAGGGGATCCGCGAGCTGGTGGGCGCCGGCGCCGCTGGCTTCGCACGCGTCGCCGACGATGTGCTTGCTCTGGTCGACCACGGTCGCGAGCTGGGCCTGCAGGCGCGCGCGATCCGCCGGCTGGGCGCCGTCGCGCAGGGCGCACAGCTCGCGGACCGTGTCGCGCAGCAGGAGCTCCGCCTGGTGGGCGGCGATGGAGAGCCGCGCCAGCCGGATCTGGACGGGCGTGCGCTCCGCCTGGCTGGGGCCCATGCCCATGCGCTTGCGGCCGGGTAGCCGCGCGCCGAACTCGCGCACCACCGCCCGCGCGCGGCCCAGGGCCGGCATCGACGCGGCGGTGGCGAGGAGCGGGATCATGGGCGTGCGGTAGAGCGGGCCCGCATGGATCTCCGAGCCCGGGGCGCGGCCCCGGCTCATCGCCAGGATCGACACCGAGCGCTCCTCGGGGACGAAACACTCCTCGATCACGACGTCGTGGCTTCCCGTTGCGCACATGCCGTCCACGTGCCAGGTGTCCTCGACGCTCACCTCCTCCCTCGGCACCGCGAAGAACCGCGGATCCGGAAGCCCGTCCTCGCCCTGGAGCAGGCCGCCGGCGATGACCCAGCTCGAATGCCAGACGCCGGTGGCGAAGGGCCAGCGGCCGCTCAGCACCGCGCCACCGCGGACGGGCCGGGCCCGGCCCGACGGCGCGATCATGCCGGGCGCCAGCACGTAGCTGCGCTCCGCGAAGAGCTCCTTCTGGAAGCGCTCCGGGAACTGGCAGAACATCCAGTTGTGCTCGATCAGGAAGGACGTCACCCAGCCGAGGGAGGCGTCGCCCTCCGAGAGGGCCAGGACCACTTCGACGAAGGTGTCCATGTCGAGCTCGAGGCCGCCGTAGCAGCGCGGGACCATCAGCTCGAAGATCTGGGCGCTCTCGATGGCGGCCATCACCTCGTCGGTGGGATGGCGCAGCTCCTCCGAGGGGCGGGCGTGCTCGGCCAGCAGCGGGGCGAGGGACCGGGCGCGGTCGATCAGCTCATCGCGGGTCGGGGACGGCATGGGGGCGGATGATATATCGTCGCCGTTCCGGGCCGAAGGCCCAGCCTGCCCCATCCCGGGACTGGAGGTGTCATGAGTGGTGCGGTTCTCATCACCGGCGGCGCCGGCGGCATGGGCCGCGCCTGCGCCCGCGCCCTGGCCGGCCGCGGCAGCGAGCTCGTGCTGTGCGACGTCTCGGCCGGCGCCCTCGAGGAGGCGGCTCGCGCGCTGAAGGACGAGGGCATCGCGGCCACGCCCGTCGTCGCCGACCTGACCGAGCCCGCGGCGGTCGCCGACCTGGTGGAGCGCGCGCGCGCCGCCGGCGGCCTCGCGGCCCTGGCCCACACCGCTGGCCTCTCGCCGGCCTGCGGCGACGCCCGGCTCATCTTCGAGGTGAACCTGGTGTCGAGCGCGCGGCTCGCCTCCGCGCTGCTCCCGGCGGTCAGCGCGGGCAGCGTCGCGGTGATGATCTCCTCCCAGGCGGGTCACATGGGCGCGGCCTCGATCACGCCGGAGATCGCTGCGATCCTCGACGATCCGACCGCCGACGGCGCGTGGGAGCGGCTCGTCGCCTGCGCCGGCCCACTGGCCGGCCCGGGAGGCGCCTATGCGCTCACCAAGCGCGCGGTGCAGCGACTGGTCGTCGCGTCGGCGCCGGCCTGGGGTGCGCGCGGCGGGCGGATCGTCTCGCTCTCGCCCGGCGTCGTCGAGACCCAGATGGGCCACGCAGAGCACGCGTCGAACCCGGGCGCCGTCGACACCATCCTCGAGAAGACGCCGGTGGGCGGGCGCATGGGCCGCCCGGAGGAGATCGCCTCCGTCGTCGCCTTCCTGTGCTCCGAGGGCGCCTCCTATGTGAGCGGGGTCGACTGGCTGGTGGACGGCGGCAGCACCCACCAGGTGATGGGCGGCACCTGAGATGGGTGAGCCCGCCTGCATCCAGGTCGACGAGGCGGCGCCCTTCGTCCGCCGCATCACCCTCGACCGGCCCGAGAAGCGCAACGCCATCAGCAACGCACTGCGCGCCGAGCTGCTCACGGCCCTGCAGGAGGCCGATCGCGACGACGCGGTGCGCGTGACGATCCTGCGCGGCGCGGGCAAGTGCTTCTCCAGCGGCTACGACCTGAAGAGCGATCTCGGCGCGGACCAGCCCTACTTCACCGCCGATACCGGTCTCCAGTGGGCGAAGCACGTGGGCCAGGGTTGGATGTCGATCTGGGACCTGGCGAAGCCGGTGATCGCGCAGATCCATGGCTATGCCATGGCCGGCGGGCTCGAGCTGGCCGGTGCGTGCGACCTCGCCTACGCGGCTGCGGATGCCCGGCTCTCCCACCCGGTGCTCCAGTTCGCCGGCCTGCCGGACTTCGCCTACTTCCCGGTGATGCTCCAGCCCCGCCACGCCATGGAGCTGCACATCGCCGGGCGGGTCTACAGCGGGGAGGAGGCCGAGCGTGTCGGCTTGGTGAACCAAGCGTTCCCCGCCGAGGAGCTGGAGGCGCAGGTGCTCGAGATCGCCGAGCGCATCGCGCAGACCCCGCCGGCGGTGGTGGCCGTCAACAAGCGCTTCGTCCACGCCGCCCTCGAGGCCCAGGGGGCTCGCGGCGTCGTCCGGATCGGCGCCGACCTCCAGGCCGGCCCCCACCTCCAGGCCCTCGCGGCCGGTGGCGCCGAGCTCTCCGCCATGGTGAAAGACGCCCAGAAGAAGGGGTGAGCTTCCCGCTCCGGTCGTTATCCTCCCGCCGCCTGGATCCTGGACCCGATCGGAGACCTTCCATGCCCGCCCGCAAGACCGGCCTGCTCGTCCCTCACCTCGTCCTCGCCGCTGCCCTCGCCCTGGGCCTCGGCTGCGACCTGCCCGGTGAGGGCTGGCCCGGCACCGAGGCCATCGACGCGGACGTCGTGCGCATCCAGGAGCTGGCCGCCGAGCGGGTGGCTGCCGGTGAGCCGGCGCCGAAGGGCCCCGCCGAGCTGGCCGTCGCGGCGCCCGCCGCTCCCGCGGAGGCGCCCGCCGAAGAGCCGGAACCGGAGCCCGAGGCGGAGGCCGAGCCGTTCGTGCCCGACGCCGCCCGCGGCGCCGAGGTCTACGCCCTCAACTGCGCGAGCTGTCACGGCGCCGAGGGGCGAGGCGACGGCCCGGCCGGCGCCGCGCTGGAGCCGCCGCCCACGAATCACGTCGACGGCGCCTACATGAACGGGCTCAGCAACGACCATCTCTACAAGGCCGTGTACGACGGCGGCGTCGCGGTCGGCAAGAGCGTGTCGATGGCGCCCTGGGGCGCCGTGCTCGGCGAGGAGAAGGTCTGGGACGTGGTGGCCTACATGCGCCAGCTCGCGGACCCGGCCTACGAGGGCAGCGTTCCCTAAGGGACGAAGCGCTCCCGGCTCGCGACCGTCTTCGGGTGGGCCATCTCCACCGCGTGGGCGTCGACGACGAGCCACTTCCCGAGCTGGGTCGCGTACTCGGGGCTCGCCGGGTCGCCGGACGGGCCGCCGGGCATGACGTTGGTTCCGCGCACGTTCCCCGGACCGGAGCGGATGCCGGCCGTGCCGACATAACGACGCACGGGCCCGCCGCCGAAGCGGAAGCCGTTCACGCTGTCGGCCCGGGCCGAGAAGCCGGAGGCGTTCACCACCTCGTAGCCTCCGTCCCGCGGGAGCCCGGGCAGGCCCGGGGCCAGGTCGCTGAAGCCCGCCGCCGGCGGCAGGGAGAATGCGCCGCCCAGCGGGTGGTCGAAGGTGATGCGGTGAAGCTTGCCCCAGCGGTAGTCGTCCTGGCTCGTCGATCCCGCGAAGGCCGGCGCGAAGGCGGGCGAGGCCAGCAGGTCGAGGGCGGAGCGCACGGCCTGGAGGAGCGCCAGGTCCCGCCGATCCGTCGGCGCCAGCTGCGGCGGATCCGGCAGCAGGTCGACGCCGGAGCCCTCGCCCAGGCCGGTGAAGGGCTCGGTGGAGAAGAGGTGGTGGACGAGCTTCAGGGCGTCGCCGGATCCGATGCCCGGCACGCCGAGCTGGGAGAGGCGTGCGTCGATCGTTCCGCGGATCAGCTGGCCCCGCCAGACGTTGTAGAGGGTGGCGGCGACGCTCGAGCGGGCTTCGGCGGCGCCCACCTGGGCGCGCAGGCCATAGCGGAACTGGGAGTCGAAGCCTTCCGGGATGCCGGTGGGCGTCCGGAGGTCCCAGCGCCGGATCCGGCGAACCGCTTCGGCCACCTCCGGGTCGGCGGCCAGGGCCTGGAGCTCGGGCACCGAGGAGATCTCGGCGTTCTGCCACGCCCGGCGCAGGAGCGGTCGCATCAGCTCCGCATCGAGCTGCTGGGTGTTGCCCTGGAATCGGCGCATGTCGGTCTCGGAGATCTTGCGACCCCGCTGGATCTTGCGCTGGAGGAGGCGGGTGATGCGCCCGGCCCGCAGGCCCGTGCCGTAGCCGCCGTTCAGGTAGTAGATGGAGGCCGGGCTTCCGGGGCGCCCCTGGTTCAGGGCGTCGTTGTCGAGCACCGTGCCCGCCGGGTCGTTGTTGGCGTTGACGAAGAAGCCCGCCTCCGGGTCGAGGGCCTGGGGCATCTCGTTCGGCGGCAGGATCGCGAAGGGAATGGCCTGGCCCTGGGAGCGCGCCGGGTCGGGCACCCAGTTGGCGGGGCCGGAGCCGTCGCGCACGAAGAAGGGCGGGAGCCCGTGCACCGTGCCCTGCTCCAGGTCCTTGCGCAGGGGCAGCTCGGCGCTGGCGAAGTAGCCCAGGTGTCCGTCCTTGTCCGCGTAGGCCCAGTTCTGGGAGCCGACGTCGAAATCCGCCAGGCCGACGAGGAACTCGTTCAGGTCCTTCGCCCGGTTCCAGCTGAGGAAGGTCTGCACCTCGCGGGTAGCGTGGAAGCCCGTGTACTGGAGCACGAGCACGGTCGTCACGCCGCCGGCGAGGAGCACGTTCGCGTCCTCGATGTCGATGACCGGACCGTGGCTCCGGAAGGGGACGGTGATGACCAGGGACGAGGCCGGGGGCAGCTGCTGCAGAGCGAGGTTGTCGGGCACCCCGTCGCCGATCTGGTTGGCGAGATAGGCCGCCAGATCGATGTTCACCGGATGGAAGGCCCCCTCGGTCTTGATGCAGACGGACGGGCACTGGGGCGTTCGCACGTGGAGCTCGTCCATAAAGGTGTCGGTCACGTCCATCGGGTTGGTCGTCGCGCCCCAGGTGATGTGCTCGTTCTGGCCGAGGATCACGCCGGGCGTGCCCGGGAAGCCCACACCGTTCACGTTGAAGGGGCCGTTCGTCGGATCGTTCGTCCTGAGGTGCCACTCGTAGAACGTGGACGGCATGTCGAGGGAGAGATGGGGATCGTTGGCGATCATCGGGCGGCCCGTCTTGCTGTGCTGGGCCGCCACGCCCCACTCGTTGCTGCCCAGCGGTAGCTGGGTGCGCTCGAGGGCCCGCGCGAGCCAGGGAACCTGGCGCATGCGCTCTTCCGCCCGGCCCGCCGCGGCCGCCGCTCGCGCGAGGAGCACCGCGTCCGGCTTCACGGTCTTGCGAGCCACGAAGGGGAAGGTGCCGGTGGCGTCCGGGACGGTGCTCGCCGGATCCATGGGCGCGGCGCACACCACGTCGGCGTAGAGGGCGGCGCCGTCGTAGCCGCCGGCGCTCCCGGCGGCGACGTAGGCCTCGTAGTCGAAGGTGCGTCCCACGTCGATGTCGAGGGAGAGGCTCGCCGCGATCGCCTTGCCGATGGCGAGGGTGTCCACCGGCGCCCAGGGCCGGGCCTGGGTCAGCTCCAGCTGAGCGTACTCGGGCGGCAGCGGGTTGGCGGCGAGCCACGCGTTCACGCCGTCGGCGTAGGCCTGGAGCAGCGCCACCTCCGAGGGGCCCAACGCGTCGAGGCTGCGCTGGGCGGCGCGATGCAGACCGAAGACCCGCGACTGCACGTCGCTGCCGATCCGTCCCGCGCCCTCCAGCTCGGCGAGGGTTCCGTCCACCTGGCGCCGGGTGCGGTCCATCTGGAAGAAGCGATCGTCGGCGTGGATCCAGCCCTGGAGGCGGGCCAGGTCCAGGTCGTCCTGGGCCCAGAGGTGGCGGACGCCGTGCTCATCGGTCGTCACCTCGGCCACACCGGCCAGGCCGGGGAGCGTCGTGTCGGCTCGGACGGCGCCGACCGGGACCAGGAGGAGGACGAGAGCGAGGAGGGCAAACCGCGGCATGAAGGCACCTCGTTGGGGGCTGGTGCCCCCAATGCTGCGCCAACCTCGGCTCAGCTGCCAGACGGCGCGAGGCGGTGCAGGAACACCGGCCCGCCCAAGCGCCGCGCCGCCGCGCGGATGCTCCCGGCGCGCTTCCGCACGTAGGGGCTGGGCGAGGATGCGGAGAGCCGCTTCGGGCTGGGGAGCACCGCCGCCAGCAGGGCGGCCTGGCGCCGGTCGAGGGCCCGAGCCGACACGCCGAAGTGTCGCCGGGCCGCCGCCTCGACGCCGAACACGCCGGGACCGAACTCGACCACGTTCAGGTAGACCTCGAGGATGCGCCGCTTTGGCCAGGCCGCTTCCAGGCAGACGGTGAGGCCGGCCTCGAGCCCCTTGCGCAGCCAGCTCCGCTCGGGCCAGAGGTAGAGGTTCTTCGCCAGCTGCTGGCTCACGGTGCTGGCGCCCCGCAACCTGCCCGAGTCGTCCTGGATCGCGTCGCCGATCGCCTCCCAGTCGAAGCCGCCATGCTCGGGAAAGCGCTGGTCCTCGCCGGCCAGCACCGCCACGGCCATGTGGGGCGAGATGCGCTGCCAAGGCACCCAGCGCTGGTCGACGCGGCCGCCGGGTGCGTCGGCGCGGGCCTGGAGCATGAAGGCGGTGGTGGGCGGGGGGATCCAGCGCCAGGGAACGACGAGCAGGAAGAGGCCGAGCGCCGCGGCGGCCGCCGCGCGGAGGCCGAGCCCGAGCAGACGGCGCGGCCAGCGCCTGCCCCTCGTTCGTCTCCTTCGCCGTTGCCCGCGGGCTCGTCTCGCCACCGTCGGGGTGTAGCATGAGCCCATGACCACTCCCGAGAGCGTCTCCGGCTCCTGCCTGTGCGGCGCCGTCCGGTTCACGGTGCGCATGCCCACGACCTTCTGCGGCCACTGCCACTGCACCATGTGCCGCCGCCTATGAAGAAACGGGGCCAGAGTTAAGAATTCAGTTGCCCAAAGGCAACTGAATTCTTAACTCTGGCCCCGTTTCTTAACTCATGCCGAGGATGGCGATGCCGCAGGTCTGGGGGGCGCCGCCGATGTTGTGGCTGAGGGCGAGGGTGGCGTTCTCGACCTGGCGGCCGGTGGCGCGGCCCTGGAGCTGGAGGACGTTCTCGTAGATCATGCGCACACCGGTGGCGCCGGTGGGGTGGCCGAAGGTCTTGAGGCCGCCGTCGGTGTTGACCGGGAGCTCGCCGCCCAGCTCGAAGGTGCCGCTTGCGACGTGGTCCTTGGCTTCGCCCTTCTTGCACAGGCCCAAGTCCTCGTAGCTGAGCAGCTCGGTCAGGGTGAAGCAATCGTGGAGCTGCACCACGTCGAGCTCGCGGAAGGGCTCGCGGATGCCGGCCTGCTCGTAGGCGTCCTTGGCGGCGTAGAGGGTGGGCTTCCAGGCGAGGAAGTCGAAATCCGGGTCGCGCTGGGGATGCTCGGCGGTGGCGACGGTCACCGCCTTCACCAGCGGCGCGTCGTCCCGGAAGCTCTTTGCCAGGTCCGTCCGGGTGATGATCGCCGCCGCGGCACCGTCGCTCTGGGCGGCGCAATCGTAGAGGCCGAACGGCCAGCTGATGATGCGCGCCTTCAGCACGTCGTCCACGGTGATCTCGCGCTTCAGCATCGACTTCGGCGCCAGCGTGCCGTTGTGGTGGTTCTTCACGGCGATCTTCGCCAGGTCCTCGCGGCCGGTGTCGTAGGTTTCGAAGTAGCGCGCCGCGCACAGGGAGAACCAGCCGGCGGGGGTGGCGGGGAGCCCGCGCACCTTGTCGAAGTTCACGCTCGGGCCGGAGACGCCCCGGTCCTTGGGCTTGTCGAAGCCCACCACCAGCACCGTGTCGTAGAGGCCCGCCGCCACCGAGAACACGCCGCAGCGGAAGGCGTCGGTGCCGGTCTGGCAGTAGTCCATCAGCATGGTGATGGGCTTGCCGAAGAGCTTCAGCGCCTCGGCCACCTCGCCGCTGCCTTCGCGGGGATAGACGGCGCCGGCGAAGACGGCCTCGATCTGCCGGTCCGGGTCCTCGATGCCCGCGTCCTCGTAGGCCTCGTAGACCGCGTCGACGATCATGTCCTCGCGGCTGCTGGTCCAGTTCTCGCCGAACTGGCAGCAGCCGACGCCCACCACGGAGACCTTGTCGCGAATGGCTTCGGGGTTCAATGGGCTCTCTCCTCTGACGCAGCGAGGATCGGGCTCGCCTTCCAGAAATAGTTGGCCTTGCCGCCGGCGTCGTGGATCTTGCGGAACACATACTCCACCGGCAGGTCGAGGCGCACCTGGTCAGGCTGGGTGTTCGCCATCTGCACCTGCACCCGGCAGCCCTCCACCTCCGTCATCACCATGATGGTGGGCGGCTCGGCGGCGGGGAAGAAATGGTCGAAGGTGAAGGCGAGCACGCGCCCGACCTTGTCCGAGAGCCGGTAGGGCTCCCACTGGTCCTTGGCCTTGCACCCGTAGCAGACGCGGGGCTGGGGCAGGTGGAGCTGGCCGCAGCTCGTGCAGCGGCCGGCAAGGAAGCCGATGTCGGCATCGCGCTCCCGGTAGCGCACGGTCGCCGAGAGCCCGAGATCGGCGCCGCCGTCCCACTCCTTCGGATCGAGCTTGCGCGAGCGCAGGTAGGCGTCGTAGCTCCCGAGGGCGCGACGCCGCGCCAGGTGCCCGCGCATCCCCCGCCGCGGCGGCAGCTTTCCGAGGTGCTCGGTGGCTTCGAAGGCCAGGGCGTGGGCACCGTCGCCGTAGCTCGCGCACAGGAGCTTCTCACCGGGTCGGGCGCCCTCGAGCGCGGCCACGAGCAGCATCGGCGCGTAGGCCGTGCCCGTGTTGCCGAGCTTGCCGATCAGCGGATCCTGGAGCGCGTCCTTCCCGATGCCGGCGCCCTTGGCGACGCCGCCGAGGGTTCGCGCGTCGTGGGCGTAGATCGCAGCCGAAGCGAAGTCGGCGCCGCTGGTTCCGGTCTTGGCGTAGAGACCGTTCAGCGCCTCGGCGAGGTTCGGGACGACTCCCTCGGTCGTGACGAAGCGATCCTCCCAGCTGTGGGTGAACGCCTCGCCGTCCACGCGCCACGTGTCCTGGAACTCGTCGGCCACGGCGGAGCTGGCGGTGAAGGTCGCGACCACCTCTTCGTCACCGATCAGGAAGGCCGCTGCGCCGTCGCCCAGCTTCGCCTCGAGGGCGCCTCTCGGCGCGCCCATCCGGCAGTCACTCGCCACCACCAGGGCGAGCTTCGCGGCGCCCGCCTGGACGGCATGGATCGCCGCCTCCAGCGCCGCCGTGCCGGCGCGAAGCGAGCCCGCGTGGTCCGAGGTGAGCACGTCGCGCCTCAGGTCGAGGGCCTTCGCGACCACGGCGGCACCCTGCTTCTCGCGCAGCTCGTAGGAGGTGGAAGCGAAGTACACCGCGTCCACGCCGCTGCGTTCGAAGCCAGCCAGACAATCGATGGCTGCGGCGACGGCCATCGTCACCGCATCCTCGTCGTAGTAGGCCACGGCCTTCTCGGGCCCGCCTTGCTTGGCGGGGCGGCCCTGGGCGAGGGCGAAGGGAAGGCGCGTCATCGGCACGTAGGCGCCGTAGGATCGGATGCCGGTCATGCTGCAAGACCCCGGATTGGCAGGGGAAATCCCAGGATAGGGGAGATGGGTGCCGCAGATTGTATACAATATACGACCATGTCCGCCCGCGACGAGATGCTGCTCCGCAAGGCCCGCGAGAAGGCGGTAGAGCTCGGCGTCGACCGCATCCGCCACCACATCCTCCTGTGCTGCGACCAGACCAAGCCCAAGTGCTCCGGCAAGGAGGAGAGCCTCGCCTCCTGGGAGTACCTGAAGGGTCGCCTGAAGGAGCTCGACCTGGTCGGCGAGGGCGGCATCTACCGCACGAAGGCGAACTGCCTTCAGGTCTGCGTGAAGGGCCCGGTCGCGGTCGTGTATCCCGAGGGCACCTGGTACCACGGCTGCACGCCGGAGGTGCTCGAGCGGATCATCCAGGAGCACCTGATCGCCGGGCGCCCCGTCGAGGAGCACGTGCTGCTCACGCACCCGCTCGAGGCCGCCGATGGCCACTGAGCCCGCCCCGCGGCTCGTACGCCAGAACGCCAGCCAGGCGGTGATCGAGCACGTCCGCCGTCTCGTGTTCGATGGTGCGCTGCGGCAGGGCGACAAGGTGCCGCAGCAGGAGATCGCCGACGCACTGGGGGTGAGCCGCATCCCGGTGCGCGAAGCACTGGTCGCCCTCGAGCGGGACGGGGTCGTCACCATCGAGCCCCACCGCGGCGCCTTCGTGAACGCCTTCGACCCGGCGGCGATCGAGGACCACTACGCCCTCTACGGCCTGGTCTACGGCTTCGCCACCCGCCGGACCGCGGAGCGCGCCGACGCGGCGACGATCCGGGAGCTCTCGGGCCTGGCCGACGAGATCGGCGGGGCGGACGATCCCGAGGCGCTCTTCGAACGGGTCGGGCGCTTCCACGCGATCATCCACCAGGTGGGCGGCTCTCCGCGGCTGCGGGCGCTGGTGCGCTCGCTCTCCGCCATCGTGCCCGGGAACTTCTTCGCCGTGATCCCCGGCGCGAGCGACGTCGCCCGCCAGGGCTTCCGGGAGATCGCCCGGGCCCTGCGCGCCGGTGACGCCGACGAGGCGGAGGCCCGCTGCCGGGCGATGCACCGGGCCCACGGCGCGAGCGTCACCCGCTTCCTGCAGGAGCGCGGGCTCTTCCGCGGCTCCTGAGCACCACGCCCGCCGGATGTGGCACTCTGCCAGCCCGGACCACGATGGGAGCGCCCCGTGCACGGCCTGACCGACCTCCGCGTGATCGACTTCTCCACCGGCATCGCCGGCGGCTATGCGACCAAGCTGCTGGCCGACGCCGGGGCCGACGTCGTCAAGGTGGAGCCGCCCGGCGGCGACCCCCTGCGGCGGCACTCGGCGACGCGAGGCAGCCTGCCCGAGGGCGAGGACGGCGCCCTCTTCCGGTTCCTGCACGCGTCGAAGCGCTCGGTCGTCGGTACGCCCGGGGACCCGCAGGTGGAGGAACTGATCGCCGGCGCCGATCTGATCGTCGAGTCGTTCGACACGGATCGGCCCGACCCGCAGGCCTGGATCGCCCGGGATCCGCGCCTCGTCGTCCTCACCGTCACGCCCTTCGGGACCGAGGGCCCCTACGCCGGCCGGCCCTGGAGCGACCTCACCCTCCAGGCCGAGAGCGGCTCGATCTCCGGGCGCGGCCTGCCCGAGCAGCCTCCGGTCATGGTCGGCGGGAAGACCACGTTCTGGGTGGGCGGCACCTTCGCGGGCGTGGCGGCCCTGGCCGCCGTGCAGCGCGCGCGCCGCACCGGGCGCGGCGAGTGGATCGACTTCTCCCTGCTCGAGGTGATGAACATCGCCGGCGGCGTCTTCGGCGACCTCATCTCGAGCCTGTCCGGCCGGCCGCCGCTCAGCCAGCCCGCGCGCATGGTCGAGATCCCGTCGATCGAGCCGACCCGGGACGGCTGGGTCGGCTTCAACACGAACTCGCGCCAGCAGTTCGACGACTTCCTGCTGCTGATCGAGCGGCCGGACCTGCGCGGCGACGAGGAGCTGGCGAGCATCGCCCACCGCTGGGCCCGCCGCGACGAGTGGAACGCCGCCGTGCGGGCCTTCACGACCCAGCACACCACCGCCGAGATCGTCGAGCGGGCGGCGCTCCTGCGCATCCCGGTCGCGCCGGTCAACGACGGGGCGGGCGCCCTGGCCCACGAGCACTTCGCCGAGCGCGGCGTGTTCCTGAAGAACCCCAGCGGTGGCTTCCTCCAGCCGCGGGCCCCCTACCTGATCGACGGCGAAGGGCCGCGCCCACCGGGGCCGACCCCGGCGCTGGGCGAGCACCAGGGGCGCATCGAGGCTCGGGAGCGGAGCGCGTCTCCCGCGCCGGACGGGGCCGGCCTCCCCCTCGAAGGCATCCGGGTCCTCGACGCCACCGCCTGGTGGGCGGGGCCTTCGGCAACGGGCATGCTCGCGACCCTCGGCGCCGACGTCATCCACCTCGAGGCGGCCCAGCGCCCCGACGGGATGCGCATGATCGGCGGGATGTTCGCCGGCGTCCACGAGGAGTGGTGGGAGTACTCGGCACTCTTCCTCGGCGCCAACGTCAACAAGCGCGGCTTGACGCTGAACCTACAGGAGGAGCGCGGCCGCGAGCTGTGCCTGCAGCTAGCGAGCGAGTGCGACGTCTTCGTCGAGAACTTCTCGCCGCGCGTGGTGGAGCAGTTCGGTCTCGGCTGGGAAGCCGTCCACGCGCGCAGCCCCGAGACGATCCTCGTGCGTATGCCGGCCTTTGGCCTCTCGGGCCCGTGGCGCGACCACGTGGGCTTCGCCCAGACGATGGAGCAGATGACCGGCCTCGCCTGGCTCACCGGCCACGCCGACGACCAGCCCCGCATCCAGCGGGGGCCCTGCGACCCGATCGCCGGGATGCACGCGGCCTTCGCCACGCTCGTGGCCTTGCAGGAGCGCGAGGCCACCGGCTCGGGATCCCTCGTCGAGTGCACGATGGTGGAGGGCGCGCTCAACGCCGCCGCCGAGCAGATCGTGGAGTACAGCGCCTACGCGGGGCGCATGCAGCGCGAGGGCAACCGCTGCCCCGACGCCGCCCCCCAGAACCTGTACGCCTGCAGCGGGCACGAGCGTTGGCTCGCGCTCTCGGTCGAGAGCGAGGCCCAGTGGCGCGCACTGCGCCAGGTGCTGGGCGACCCGGCCTGGACCCGGGCCGACGATCTCCAGACCCATGAAGGCCGCCGCGCCGGCCACGACCGGATCGACGCCGAGCTCGGCGCCTGGGCCGCGGAGCAGGAGCTCGAGGAGGCGGTGGCGGTCCTGCTCGCCGCGGGCGTGCCGGCGGCGCCGGTCTTCGACGGCCGCGAGGCGTACCGCCATCCCCAGATGGTCGCGCGCGGGTTCTTCGAAGAGCTCGACCACCCGATCGTGGGAAGGCACCCCATTCCCGGCGCGCCCTTCCGATACGCCTCCGTCCCCCACTGGCTGCGCTGCGGGGCGCCGACCCTCGGCGAGCACAACCGCGAGATCCTGACGGAGCTGCTCGGTGTCGGCGAAGACGAGATCGCAGGCCTCGAGGAGCAGGGCGTGATCGGCCAGACGCCGAAGCTGGGCTGATGCGCCGCGCCGCCGTCGCTCTGCTCCTCCTGGCCGCCTCGGCCGTGCTGGCCGCCGGCTGCACGCTGCCGCGCATGACCGCGGTGCGCCTGCTGGTCTGGCTGGAGGGCGGCGAATCGCCGCCCCTCGCGCCGCCCGCCGACGAGGGCGACGCCGTCCGCTGGCTCGACGACTACTACACCGTCGAGTGGATCGACGCGTCGACGGTCGCCATCGGCGAGCCACGCTATCACCAGCAGAACTACAGCTACCTGATCCTCGGCGAGGAGCGCGCCGTGCTCTTCGACTCCGGCCCCGGCGTACGGGACATCCGGCCCGTCGTCGAAGCGCTCACGGAGCTGCCGGTGATCGCCGCCCCGTCCCATCTCCACTTCGACCACCTCGGCAACCAGCATCGCTTCGAGCGGGTGGCGATGATCGACCTCTCCTACCTGCGCGAGCGCGCCGAGGGCGGCGTGCTGGTTCCCACCGAGGAGGAGCACCTGGGCTTCTCCGAGGGCCGGGAGATCCGCCCTCTGCGCGTCACCGACTGGTGGGCGCCGGAGCAGGAGGTGGACCTCGGCGGTCGCGTGCTGCGGGTGGTGGCGACCCCGGGCCACACCACCGACTCCTGGTCGCTCCTCGACGAGGCGCGGGGCCAGCTCTTCACTGGCGACTACCTGTACCCGGGGCCGCTGATCGCGATCTGCCCCAACTCCTCCCTGGGAGACTACCTGACGACCGCCGACGACCTCCTCGCGAGGCTCGGCCCGGACGCCCTGCTTCTCACCGCTCACCGGATGGCGCCCCCGGGCGCGCCTCGCCTGGCGTTCCGCGACCTCTCGGACCTACAGGCTGCGCTCGAAGCGATCCGCGAGGGCGAGCTCGAAGGCGAGGGCTTCTACCCGGTCATCTACACGGTGAACGAGCGCATCAGCTTGTGGGCGGATCGCCCGGCCGGACGGCGCTGGGACTGATCGCGCTCAGTACTCGATCACCCAGAGCTTCTCGAGCAGCCACGCGGCGCCACGCACCACGACCTGGACCGGTCCCCAGATCACGCGCTCGTGCTCGCGCTCGGTGAGGTGGACCTCGAGGGTGCTCATGGCCACGTCCTTGCGCAGGCGCTCGAGGCGCCCGGTGATGGAGTCGACCCGGGCCTGCACCCGCGCCAGCTCGCGCTCCACCTGGAGCACCTCCTCGACCTTCTGGGCCCGGGCCGCCAGCTCGCGGAGGCGATCCCGGAGCGCGACCTGGTTGGCGAGCTCTGCGTCGAGGTCGGCGACCGCTTCGGTCACGTCCTCCGCCGTTACCTGGCGGCTCTTCTCCTCGCCGAGCGCGGCGACCGCCTCGAGGAGGCCGTCGAGCTCCGCCGTAGGCACCCGCACGCGCTGGGTGGCCGTGCGCTCCTCGATCCGGCTGGACTCGATGCGTCCTCCACGCTCGGCGACGAGTCGCTCCAGCAGGGTGACCGCGCTCGCGAGCTCGTCGACCTCCACGCTCTGGTGGCCGCGGCGGATCAGCAGCCGCTCCGCCGGAGCCGATGCTTCCGAGGCGACCCGCGCTCGGGCCCCGTCCATGGCAAGAGCCGGGGGGCTCGCGGCGGGCTCGGAGAGGCTCGCGCAGCCGGTCAGGAGCAGGGTCACGAGGGCGAGGGCACGCAGCACGGAAGGCCTCCTTCGAGGGGACGGAGCATCGAAACCGATCAGCGCCGGCGGGTTCCCCGGGCGAGGCGGGAACAGAGCGCGAAGCCCGCCACGCCGACCACCGGCGATGTGACCAGCCCTGGGAAGTAGCCGCCGGCCCGGAGCGACAGCATCGGGTGGGCGACTGCGTTTCCGACCATCGCCAGCCCGAGGAACCAGAGGGGGACGAGCAGCCCGCGGGCGCCTTCCCGGAGTGCCGCCGCCGAGACCACCCAGATGCCGATCCACAGCACGTTGAAGGGAACGAAGATCCAGCCGGGCCAGGGCGCGAGCCCCAGCAGCTCGGGCAGGCGCCGGTCGAAGCCGGTCAGGAACTCCTCGGTGAAGTGGACGCACTGGAGGGCAATGACGACGGCCGCGAGCCTGCGCAGGGCATCGAGCTCGGCGGGCTCGCCTCGCAGCGGCGAACGCATCCCCGTCAGCGCGATCCCCACGCCGAGGGCCACGCCCAGCAGGGCCGTGCTGGGGAGGAAGCTCTGCAGCAGCTCGCTCATGCCAGGCTGCGGGCCCAGTAGACCTCGCGTCCTCCGTTCCAGCGAGTCTCGGTCTGGGGAGCGAAGCCCGCTCGGCGGTAGAACGCCTGGGCCGGCTCGTTGTGCTCGTTGGTGTGCAGGCCGACGGCGACGGCACCGCGGGTGCGGGCGCGCTCCAGGACGAAGTCCATCAGCTGGCGCCCCATCCCTTGGCCCCGGCGAGGATCAGCTCCACGAGGTCCGGGACGTCGCCGGCCGTCGCGAGCCGGATCGTCACGCGGCGGCCGGTCGGAAGAGCGGCAGGGTGATCTCGTCGGTCATCTCCCGGAAGCACACCTCGAGGGGCATGCCGATCCGGATCGCGTCGGGCTCCACGTCGACCAGGTTCGAGAGCATGTGCCAGCCCTCCTCGAGCTCGACGATCACCACCGTGTAGGGCACCTCAAACTCCGGGCGCTGGGGTCGGTGCACGGTCGTGTAGCTGTAGAGCGTGCCGCGGCCCGAGCTCTCGACCCAATCGAGTTCCGTGCCGAGACAACGGGTGCAGACCGGCCGCGGGATGAAGACGTGGGTTCCGCAGCCGGTGCAGCGCTGCACGCGCAGGCGGCCCTCGCGGCAGCCCTCCCAGTGCGGGCGGGAGAGGGTCGTCGGGGTGGGCAGCGGGATCACAGGGGCTCCTTTCCGACCAGCATCACGTCGCAGAACAGGGCGCCGGAGCCGCCGTTGCTCGCCATGGCCACCTCGGCCTCAGGAAGGGTCAGCTCCGCCGGGAGCTTCCCCTGCAGCTGGAGTGCGGCGTTCACCGCCTTCTGCAGCATCTGGGCGAGGCCGGCGTGGCTGAAGGAGAGGAGCCCGCCGTTGGTGGCGACGGGTAGCTCCCCGTCGATGCGGATGCGGCCATCCATCACGAAGCCGCCTCCCTCGCCCTCCTTGCAGAAGCCGAAGGCCTCGAGCTGGCGGATGATCTCGAACGAGAACGGGTCGTAGAGCTCGGCCACGTCGACGTCGCGGGGCATGAGGCCGCACTGGGAGAAGGCGAGCTCCGCTGCGCGGCGGCCCACCCAGCCGTAGCGGTCCCAGACCGGTGCCGTGGTGTAGGCCATGCCCTGACGGTCCATGCCGCCGCCCAGGACGTAGATGGGGGTCACCCCCAGATCCCGCGCCCGTTCCTCGGTGGTCATCACCAGCCCGGCGCCGCCTTCGGAGTTGATGCAGCAATCGAGGAGGTGGAAGGGGTGGGCCACCAGCCGCGAGGCCTCCACGTCCCTCGGGCCCACCTCCTTGCCGTACATCACGGCCTCCGGGTTGCGGGCGCCGTTCATGCGGATGGCGGCGGCGACCTCGGAGAGGGCCTCGCGCTTCGTGCCGTACACGTGCATGTGTCGCTGGGCCATGAGCGCGAACTCGGCAGCGGTGTAGAGGCCGAAGCACTCGACGAACTCGTTGCTCGGCCGGGTCCAGGAGACGGTGGCCGCGTGGTCCGTGTACTCGCCGCACTGGGCGGCGGCCACCACCGCCGTGTGGCACTGGCCCGTGGCAATGGCCGCCGCGGCCTCGAGCACTGCCTCGATGCCCGCCGGCCCCGTGCCGTTCCACATCGGGCGGCCGCCCATCCACTGGGCCACGTCCCGGGAGTTGACGCGCCCGACCCAGGTGGAGGCGTTCAGGCCGTCGACGTCGTCCGGCGTCAGGTTCGCTTCGCGGAGGCAGCCGAGAATCGCGTCGAGCAGCAGCTCCGGCTCGCTCAGGTGGGTGATCTTCTTCGCCTGGACGGTGTTGTAGGCGCCGACGATCGCCACGCCCTGGTACGGACTCTTCATGGGCGGGAGTGTGCCACAGCGGTAGAGTCCGTTCGTGCCGGGCCCGCAGGTCGACCGAGGTGCCGATCGCCTGGCGATGCTGCTGCTCGGAGTGTGCGTCGCCGTCGCCGCGCTGCTGCTCTGGGCGGCGGCGGGCGAGCCGCACCCCGACGCCGCGGGCACGGCGCACCCGGAGCGGGCGAGCCTGCTCTCCGGCGGCGACGGTGCGGCGCGAGGGCGCCCCCTCCTTGATCTCGCCTGGGCCTACGGAGCCGCCGCGATCGCGTTCTTCGCCATCGCCTTCGCCCTGGCGCTGCGCCGACGCGGCCAGGGCCTGGGCCCCGTACGCGTCCCCTTCTGGATCTCGGTGGGGCTCTACCAGCTCGCCTGGCTGGGCCTCCTGCTGGCCTATGCAGCGTTCCTGCGTGCCCCCGCCGAAGCCCCCTTCGTGTTCGGCTTCCCGCTGCCCACCGCCATCATGCTGTTCGTGCTGTGGCCGCTGCCCGTGCTCTTCATGCTGATCTACCTGCGCTTCTTCTCGCGCTGGGTGTGGACCGCCGAGGACGAGGAGCGGGCGGCGCGGCTCGTCGCCGCCGCCCGGGCCGACGCCGAGTGACGGACGTGGACCGCTCGCTCGTCACGCTGGTCTGCGTCGGCGGCTACCTCGCGCTCTGCATCGCCGTGGGCCTGTGGGCCATGACGCGCACGCGCACCAGCCGCGATTTCTTCGTCGCCGGCCGCAACCTGGGCGTCCTCGTGACCGGCGTGGCGATTTTCTCGAGCACCCTCTCCGGCTTCGGCTTCGTGGGCGGGCCGGGCCTCACCTACCGCATGGGCATGAGCTCGGTGTGGATGATCCTCACCTCCGTCACCGGCTACGTGCTGGCCTTCGCGCTGCTGGCCAAGCGCATCCGGGTGATCGCCGAGCTGCGCGACTCGGTCTCGCTCCCCGATCTGGTCGCCGCCCGCTACGGCAGCGAGCTGACGCGCTTCCTGATGGCGCTGGCCATCCTGCTCGGCGTGCTCGGCTACCTGGCCACCCAGGTGCTGGCGATGGCGACCGTGCTCCAGGACATCCTGCGAGGGATGGACTGGGAGGTGGGGCTCGTCGCCTGCGCGGTGTTCTCCTCGGCGATCCTGATCTTCTACTGCGTGACCGGCGGCGTCATCGCCTCCGTCTACACGGATCTGCTCCAGGGCGTGATGATGTTCGTGGCCGCCTTCCTGGTCGTGCTCACCGCCCAGGGCGCGGTGGAGGGCGGCTTCGAGGGGATGTCGCGCACGATCCTGGCCGACGATCCGGAGGCGATCGGGCCGTGGGGCACCTTCGGCATGCTCGCCACCCTCTCGTGGTTCTTCCTCTTCCTGCTCGGCACCTGCGGCCAGCCCCACGTGGTGACGAAGTTCATGATGTTCCGCCGGGTCTCCGACGCGCGGCACATCCTCCCGCTCTCGCTGGCGGGCTACACGGTCTCCGCGTTGCTCTGGATCTTCGTCGGCCTCGCGATGCGGGCGCTCGTGCTGCAGGGTGCGCACCCGGAGCTCGAGTCCGCGGACGCGGCCTCCGCCGCCTTCCTCCAGGCCTTCGCCCATCCCGTGCTGGCCGGCGTCGTCTTCGCCGGCCTGCTGGCGGCGATCATGTCGACCGCCGACGCCTTCCTCGGGATCGGCGCCGCCGTGATCGTGCACGACATCCCCGTCGCCCTGCGCGGACGGCCCCTCGAGGGAGAGCTGCGCTGGGCGCGCATCGCGACGGCGGGGCTCGGCGCCGCGGCCACCGCCTTCGCCCTCTACTCCCACTACGTGAACCAGCGCCTGGTGCTCTTCCTCGGCGTCTTCGGCGCGGCCACCTTCGCGGCGGCGATGGTCCCGACCCTGGCCATCGGCTTCAACTGGAAGCGGGCCACGGCCCGCGCCGCCAACGCGGCGATCGCCGCGAGCCTGCTGATCAACGTGGGCCTGGAGCTGGCGGACGTGAAGCTGCCCTACGGCATCCACGGCGGGATTCCGGCGCTCCTGGCGGCGCTGATCCTCTTCCTGGGGATCTCGCTGCTCTCGAAGCCGGAGCCGTTGCCGCCGGACATCGATGCGGCGATGGAGCTCTAGATCTATAGCGATGCGACGACGGCGACGACCCACCCGGTGATGGCTGCATCGAGACGCCGCCGAGCCTTGCCCCTCAAGCGGAGTCCAGTATCATCCGAAGATACCCCCTAGGGGTATATGGTGCCTCCATGAAGCGACACGGCTGGCTCATCCTTTCGCTCGTCGCCCTATTCGGGCTCCGGGCTCCGCTCTGCGTGTACGCCTGTGTCGCGGTCGGGGCGCAGCCCGCAACGGCTTCGACCCCGCCGCTCTCCGAAGCCTACGCCTCCTGCCACGGGGACGGCAGGGATGGAGACGCAGGCGCGGGGCCCGACGCGCCGGCACCGACGCACCACGAGTGCGATTGCGGCCGGGTCCAGATGCTCGTTGCCAAGAGCCAGGCGAAGCAAGCCGCGGGCCTCTCGAAGATGCACGCTCCTTCCGTTGCAGCCGCGGCCGTCGTCCTGCCCGCCGCCCACCGCCGCCCGATCCGCGCCTGGAAGCGCTTCGAACGCCTTCCGCCCCCCGACCTCCTCGCCCTGAACTCGACGCTCCGGCTCTGACGCCTCCGGTCTCGGGACCCGGCCGTTCGCCGTCGGTCCCGCACCCTGGTGGAGCGCGCGCGCTCCGCCAGCCTCGCCCGCGCTTCGACGCGAGCGGGTGTGTCACCGAGATCCAGGAGAATCTGCATGAGGAGCTTCCCGCCTCTGCCGGGCTGCGCCGCGCTGCTGGCGTGCTTCGGCTTCGCCACGTCTCTCGCCGCCGAGTCGCTCCCGTCCCCGCTTCCGCTCGTCTGGTGTCTGGAGCGCGCCGCGGTCGCGAACCCGTCGATTGCACACGGCGCGGCGCGCCGGGACGCCGCTCGGGCGCGCGTTCGGCCCGCGGGGGCCCTGGACGATCCCCGCATCCGCTACGAGGCGAGCAACGTTCCGGTCGGTGATCTGGACTTCCGCTCGACGCCGCTGTCCGGCCATCAGCTCGGTCTGAGCCAACGCTTGCCGTTTCCCGGGCTGCTCGCGAACCGCGAGGCCGCGGCCGAGGCCGGCGCCGAGGCCGCCGCGTTCGCGCTCGAGGACCGGGAGCTCGCCATCGCTGCGGCGGTAGAGACCGCCTGGGCCGAGCTTGGCTTCGCTCAGCGCGCGTTCGACATCACGGACCGCAACATCGACCTGCTCAAGCGGCTCGTGCAGGCCGCTGAGGCGCGGTACCGGGTCGGCTCGGGCCTCCAGCAGGACGTCCTCCGCGCCCAGGTCGAGCTGACGGCCCTCCTTGCCGAGAAGCTGACCCGTCAGGCGTGGATCGAACGCGCCTCCGGAGCCCTCGAGTCCCTCCTCGACCTTCCGGCAAAGACGTCCTTCCCGCGCACGGAGGGCCTCTCGGATGCCGCGACCGTTCCACAGCTCCCGCACCTCGCCGAGGAACTCGAGACCCGGAACGCGCGGCTCCTCTCGCTCGCTTCCGACGTGCGGGAGGCGGAGCGACTCGTCCGGGTGGCGGAGCTGGAGGGCTATCCGGACTTCGATCTCGGGCTCGGCTACCGCGTTCGTCACGCCGTAGGCGGCGACGCGGTCCGGGGCGACGACTTCCTGGGGGCCTTCGTAAGCGTTCGCCTTCCGGTGAACCGTGCCAAGTGGCACGACCGGGCGGCCGAGCGCCGAGCTCTCCTCCGACGTTCACAGGCCGCCTACCGCGGTGCGCGTGCCGAGCTGCACGGCGCGTTGCGGACGGCGTACGCCGAGCTGGTGCGCGCCGATGCCGAGCGTACTCTGCTTCGCACCGGCCTCGTGCCCCAGGCCCGCCAGTCCCTCGATTCGAGCCGCTCGGCCTACGCGGTCGGGCGCATCGATTTCCCGGCCTTGCTCGACAGCCAGGTGCGCTTCCATTCGGCGGAGCTCCGCCTGGTCCGCGCCGAGGCGGATCGCCGACAGGCCTACGCGGCCCTCGAGGTCGCAGCCGGGGAGAACCTCCGATGAGTCGCAACACCCTCTTCTCGGTCTTCGCCGTCTTCCTGGGGCTCGCCGCTGGCTGGTGGGGTCGCAGCGTCCTGGGCGGCGAGCAGGCCCACGACGCCTCGCCCGCCGCGTCCGAGGGCGGGCCCTGTCGAGGCGGCACTGCTCCCCTGTACTGGAAGGCTCCGATGGACCCCACCTACATCCGGCAGCAGCCGGGCATGTCTCCGATGGGCATGGACCTGGTGCCCGTGTGTCCCGGCGAGGCCGGGGCGCCCTCGGAAGGCGCCGTCGAGATCGATCCCCACACCGTCCAGAACATCGGCGTCCGCACGCAGACCGTGACCCGCCGTGATCTCGCCCGCTCGATCCGCGCGGTGGGCCGCGTCGTCTACGACGAGCGGCGAGTGGAGCACGTCCACACCAAGGTGCAGGGCTGGGTCGAGCGGCTCCACGTGGACTTCGTGGGCCAGGAGGTGCGGCGCGGGCAGCCCCTCCTCGAGGTCTACTCCCCGGAGCTGGTCGCGACCCAGGAGGAGCTGCTCGTCGCTGCACGCTATCGGGAGGCCACGAGCACGAGCCCCTTCGAAGACGTGCGGGGAGGGGGCGCCTCCCTCTACGAGGCCACGCGGCGCCGTCTCGAGCTGTGGGACATCCCGGATCGGGACATCGACCGGCTCCTCGAGACGGGCGAGATCCAGAAGACGCTCACCATGTATGCGCCCACCCGCGGCGTCGTCACCTCGCTCGGAGTGCGCGCCGGCATGGAGGTCGGGCCGAACCAGAACCTCTACACCATCGCCGACCTGTCGCAGGTCTGGGTGGTCGCCGACGTCTACGAGTACGAGCTCCCGTGGCTCGCCCTCGGCCAGACCGGCACCGTCGAGCTCGCGTACCTTCCCGGCAAGACGTTCTCCGGCCCGCTCACCTACGTATCGCCGTTCCTCGACTCGAAGACCCGCACCGCCGAGGTGCGACTCGAGCTCCCCAACCCGGACGGAGCGCTCCGGCCGGAGATGTTCGGGAACATGATCATCCGCGGTGCGCCGCGCGAAGCGGTCGTCGCAGTCCCTTCCGAGGCCGTGATCCGATCCGGGCGGCGGAGCCTCGTCGTCGTCGCGCTCGGCGAGGGGCGCTTCGCCCCGCGTCCCGTCTCCATGGGCCTCGACTCGGGTGACGGCTGGCTCGAGGTGCAAGGCGGGTTGTCGGCCGGCGAGGAGATCGTCGTATCGAGCCACTTCCTGATCGACAGCGAGAGCAACCTCCAGGAGGCCGTCCGCAAGCTTCTCGCCGCCGGCGCTCCGGAGGGCGAGGGGCACGCGGGTCACGAGATGCCGTCGGCCGCGGATCCGCACGCGGGTCACGAGATGCCGTCGGCCGCGGATCCGCACGCGGGTCACGAGATGCCGGGGGCATCGGACGCGCCTCCAGCCGGTGACCAAGGCGGTGCCCACGACGGCGGCCAGGAGTAGGCCATGCTGAAGCGCGTCGTCGAGGCCTCCGCCCGCAACCCCTTCTTCGTCGCCCTCGGGGTGGCCGTGCTGGTCGCTTGGGGGGGCTACGCCGTCTGGAATACGGCGCTCGATGCGATCCCGGACCTCTCCGACGTCCAGGTCATCGTCTTCACGGAGTACCCGGGGCAGGCGCCCCAGGTCGTCGAGGACCAGGTCACCTATCCGCTCTCGACGGCGATGCTCGGCGTCCCCCAGGCCGAGGTGGTCCGCGGCTACTCCTTCTTCGGTCTCTCTTTCGTCTACGTCATCTTCGACGAGGGGACCGATCTCTACTGGGCGAGGAGCCGGGTCCTCGAGTCCCTGAACTTCGTCTCCGCTCGCCTTCCCCAGGGCGTCGCGCCCATCCTCGGCCCCGACGCGACCGGCGTCGGCTGGGTGTACGAGTACGCGCTCGTGGACCGGAGCGGGAACCACGATCTCTCCGAGCTCCGCTCGATCCAGGACTGGCACCTGCGCTACGAGCTCCAGACGGTGCCCGGCGTGGCAGAGGTGGCCAGCGTCGGAGGCTATGTCCGCCAATACCAGGTGGAGCTCGACCCGACCAGGCTCGCGGCCCACGCCGTCTCCTTGGGCCAGGTGCGGCGCGCCATCCAGCGGAGCAACAGCGACGTCGGTGGGCGACTCCTCGAGATGGCCGAGTCGGAGTTCATGATCCGCGGGCGCGGCTACGTCCAATCGGTGCGGGACCTCGAGGAGGTGGCCGTCGGCGTCGATCAGCACGGGACGCCGATCCTGCTCCGGAACGTGGGGACCGTCGCGTTGGGTCCGGAGCTCCGCCGGGGCGTCACTGATCTGGACGGGGAAGGCGAGGTCGCCGCGGGGGTGGTCGTCATGCGCTTCGGTGAGAACGCCCTCGAGACGATCCGGGGCGTCCGGAACCGTCTGGCGGAGCTGGCTGATACGCTTCCGGAGGGCGTCGAGATCGTCCCCGTCTACGACCGCGCTCCGCTCATCGAGCGCGCTGTCGACAACCTCCGGGGGAAGCTCCTCCAGCAGGGGCTCATCGTCGCGCTGATCTGCTTCCTGTTCCTCGTCCACCTGCGGAGTGCACTCGTCGCGATCCTGATCCTTCCGCTGGGCATCCTCTTCTCCTTCATCGTCATGTACCACCAGGGCATCAACGCGAACATCATGTCCCTGGGTGGCATCGCGATCGCCATCGGGACGATGATCGACGCCGGGATCGTGATGGTCGAGAACGCCCACAAGCACCTGGAGCGCGACGCGGGCCGCTCCCGGCTCGACGTCCTCGTCGCCGCGGCGTCGGAGGTCGGCCCCTCGCTCTTCTTCTCGCTCCTGATCATCACCGTCTCTTTCCTGCCCATCTTCGCCCTCGAGGCCCAGGAGGGTCGGCTCTTCAAGCCCCTCGCCTTCACCAAGACCTACGCGATGGCGGGCGCGGCGATTCTCTCCATCACCGTGGTGCCCGCGCTCATGGTCTGGCTCGTCCGGGGCCGGATCCTCCCGGAGGCGCGCAACCCCCTGAATCGGCTCGTGCTCCGGCTCTACCGGCCCGCCCTGCACGGCGCGCTCCGCTTCCGATGGGGAATCCTGGCCGCCGCCTCGGTCGCTGTGGTTGCGACTCTCTACCCACTTCGCCAGCTGGGCGGCGAGTTCATGCCGCCCCTCGACGAGGGCGACCTGCTCTACATGCCGACCACGCTTCCCGGCGTCTCGGTCACCAAGGCCAAGGAGCTGCTCCAGCAGACGGACCGCATCATCGCGAGCTTTCCCGAGGTCGAGCGGGTCTTCGGCAAGGTCGGGCGCGCGGAGACCGCCACCGATCCGGCGCCGCTCTCGATGATCGAGACGACGATCACGCTCAAGCCGGCGTCCGAGTGGCGGGAGGGCATGACCACTCGGAAGCTCATCGCCGAGCTCGATCGCGCCATCCCCTTCCCCGGCGTCACGAACGCCTGGACCATGCCGATCAAGACCCGCATCGACATGCTCTCGACCGGCATCAAGACGCCCGTCGGCATCAAGATCGGGGGGGCCGACCTGACCGAGCTGCAGCGCATCGGTGCGGACGTGGAAGCTGCGCTCCGCGGCGTCCCCGGGACGCTTAGCGTCTACGCCGAGCGAGTGGTCGGTGGCAACTACCTCGACTTCGAGATCGACCGGCGTCGCATCGCGCGCTACGGGCTCACGGTGGGGGACGTCCAGGACGTCATCCAGACCGCGATCGGCGGCCAGAACGTGAGCCAGGCGATCGTGGGCCTCGAGCGCTACCCGGTGAACCTTCGCTACAGCCGGGAGCTTCGCCACGACGTGGCCTCCCTCGAGCGGGTCCTGGTGCCGACCCCCGGCGGTGCCCAGGTCCCCCTCGCGCAGCTGGCCGACTTCGAGCTGCGCAAGGGCCCTTCCTCCATCAAGACCGAGAACGGCCGGCCCAACGCCTGGGTGTACGTCGACCTGGACGGGATCGATGTCGGGAGCTACGTGGCCGCCGCGACGCGAGCGATCGAGGAGCGCGTCGAGCTGCCGCCCGGGTACACGCTCACATGGAGCGGGCAGTACGAGTACCTGGAGCGTGTGACGGCGCGTCTCTCTCTCATCGTCCCCGTGACGCTCGGGATCATCTTCCTTCTGCTCTACGTGAGCTTCCGTCGCGTAGGCGACACGCTGATCGTGATCGCCTGCATTCCCTTCGCCCTCGTCGGCGGCGTGGTCCTCCTCTGGCTCCTCGACTACGACTTCAGCGCCGCCGTGGCCGCCGGCTTCCTGGCCCTTGCCGGACTGACGGCCGAGACGGGCGTCATCATGCTGCTCTTCCTGAACCAGGCGAGGGCCCGCCTCCTCGAGGAAGGCCGGCTGCGGAACCGGGCGGACCTGTGGAACGCGATCGTCCAGGGTGCCACCGATCGCGCCAGGCCCCTGCTCATGACCGTTGCCTCCGACGTGATCGGCCTGCTGCCCATCATGTGGGGTGCGGGCACGGGCTCGGAGACCATGCGCCGGATCGCCGCGCCCATGGTCGGCGGCGTGCTCTCCGCCACCTTCGCCGCGCTCATCGTCGTGCCGATCCTCTTCGCGCTCGTCCACGGTCGGGGCCTCGCGGCCGGAGAAGGGGCGCCTAGGCGACCGAGCCCCCGTCGACCACGAGCTCGGTGCCGGTGACGTAGGCCGACGCGTCCGAGAGCAGGAACAGCACCGCGTCGGAGATGTCGTCCTTCGTCCCGTAGCGCTGGATCGGGAACGCCTTCGCGGCCTCGGCGATGGTCTCGCGGTCCCGGGTCGAGCCGAACATCCCCGTCTCCTCGATGCCGCCCGGGTGGATCGAGTTCACCCGGATCCCGTCGGGGCCCAGCTCCACGGCCGCGGCCTTCGTGAGCCCGCGCACCGCCCACTTGGAGGTCATGTAGGAGCTGAGGCCCGGGAAGGCCTTCAGCCCCGCGGTCGACGAGATGTTCACGATCGAGCCGCCCTCCCCCGCGCGCAGCAGCGGTGCCGCTTTGCGGATTCCCCACCAGGTGCCGACGACGTTCACGCGCAGCAGCCGCTCGAAGCCTTCCGGGTCCTCCTCTTCGAGGAGCGCCTGGCGCAGCAAGGCGGCGTTGTTCACCAGGCCATCGAGGCCTCCGAAGCGGTCGCGGGCCAGGGACACGGCGCGGTCCCAGTCCTCCTCGCGGGAGACGTCCTGGGCCACGAAGGCGGCGGCGTCGCCGAGCTCCTTGGCGACGGCACGCCCCGCCTCCTCGGCCACGTCGGTGAGCACGACGCGGGCGCCGGCCGCCACGAGCCGCCGCGCGTGGTTCTCGCCCATTCCCCGGGCGGCACCGGTCACGAGCACGACCTTGCCGTCGAGCTGCTGCATCGCCATGGGACGGCTAGACGATCGCCCGATCGTGGCCTTCCCAGTACGGGTCGCGGAGCTTCCGCTTGTAGAGCTTGCCGTTCGGGTCGCGGGGCATCTCGGTGGTGAAGTCGATCGAGCGCGGCCACTTCTGCTTGGCCATGCGGTCCTGGTAGTAGGCGACGATGTCGTCCTTCACCGCGTCCGAGGGCTCGGTTCCGGGCATCAGCTCGATCACCGCCTTGATCTCCTCGCCGGTGTCCTCGTTGGGCACGCCGAAGACCGCCACGTCCTGCACCTTCTCGTGCTGCTGGATCACGCCCTCGATCTCGGCCGGGTAGATGTTCACCCCGCCGGCGATGATCATGTCGTTCGCCCGGTCGTTCAGGAAGAGGTAGCCGTCCTCGTTGAAGTAGCCGATGTCGCCGACGGTGAAGAAGCCCTTCATGCGGGCCTTGTCTGTCTTCGCGTCGTCCTTGTAGTACTTGAACTCGTTACCGCCCATGCGCATGTAGATCGTGCCGCTCGCGCCGGTGGGCATCTCGTTGCCGTCGTCGTCGAAGATCACGACCTCGGAGTTGGGCCAGGCCTTGCCGACGGTGCCCGGGTACTTGCGCCACTCCTCGGGCGAGACGATCGTGCCGCCGCCCTCGGTGGCCGCGTAGTACTCCCAGATCACGTCGCCCCACCAGTCGAACATCTTCCACTTGGTTTCGACCGGGCACGGCGCCGCGGCGTGGATCATCGTGCGCAGGGACGAGACGTCGTACTTCGCGCGGACCTCGTCCGGCAGCTTCAGCAGCCGGTTGAACATGGTCGGGACCATGTGCGAGTAGGTGACCTCGTACTTCTCGATGCGCTCGAGCGCGCCCTCCGGCGTCCACCTGCCCATCAGGACCACCGGGTGGCCCCAGTGCAGCGCCGTGATCGTCCAGTTGTTCACCGCCGTGTGGTAGAGCGGCGCCTGGGTGATCTCGACGTGGCCGTCGTGGGGCTGGATGCCGAACAGCAGGAACAGCATCCCGGCCATCTTGGCCATGTCGTCGGGGTGGGCTTCGGGCAGGTCGCGGCGCACGCCCTTGGGCCGGCCGGTGGTGCCCGAGGTGTAGAACATGAAGGAGCCGGCCTGGAGATCGTCGGGGCGGGTGCTCGGCTGGCTGGCGGTCAGCTCCGCGAGGGGCCGGAAGCCCGGCACGTCGCCGATCGCGAAGAGGCGCTGCGGGTCCAGGGTGCCCGCCTCGTCGACGGCGCGACGGGACTCGGCGGCGAATTGTTCGTGGGTGACGTAGATCTTCGTCTCGGCGTCCTGGAGGATGTAGGCGATCTCGGGCCCGACCAGGTGCCAGTTGATGGTCGTGATGTAGAGGCCGGTCTGGAAGGCCGCGAGGCCGAGGGCGACCTGCTCGATCGAGTTGGGCAGGGTGGTGGCGACGTGATCGCCGCGCTCGAGGCCCAGGGCGCGGAAGCCGTGGGAGATCCGGTTCACCAGCTCGAAGAGCTCGCCGAAGGTGATCTCCTTGTAGTCCGGATCGGCGATGGCGAGACGGTCCGGCTCTTCCTGGGCAATGGCCCAGAAGCCGGTGGTGGGGGAGGCGTCGCTCACGGGGTTCTCCTTGCGCTCGGTCGTCGCAGCGGCGGACGATGTTAGCGGGGCTCGAACGCCCGGTCCTCCTCCCAGTCCACGACCAGGAGACGCTCGGAGAACCGCCACGAGTCCTCCTTCTTCGTGAAGCGATCGCGGTAGCGGATCGCCATCGTGAAGATCCGCGGCGTTCCGTCCTTCTCGTAGCGATGCCGAGCCAGGCACGGCGTGACGCCGTGGGCCTCCTCGGAGCCGCCCTCGAGGCTCGGCAAGCCGACCAGGTGGTGGGTGGCGTCGTAGCGTTCGATCGTGCGGAATCCCCGCACGATCGCCTCGCGGCCCTGGAGGCGGGCGTTGCCGTACACGAGCACCGCATCCTCGTGGAAGAGGGTGCCGAGGCGGTCGTAGTCCCGGGCGTCCACGCCCCGGGCGTAGGCGGCGACGTGCTCCTGGATCGCCAGCCGGTCGTCGGGAGAGAGAGCCATCCGGCCGGGAAGGGTAGGGCATCCTCCGGGCGAGCCGGCCCCTCACCCTGCGGCGCTTCCCCGACATGGGCGCCTTCGTCGGCTGAGCTGGCCTACGTTCGGTGGGATCCGGAGGTATCGACATGACCGACATCATGCGCGGCATCCGCGTTCTCGAGGTGGCCCAGTGGTGGTTCGTTCCCGCCGCGGGCGCGCTCCTCGCCGATTGGGGCGCGGACGTCATCAAGGTGGAGCATCCCGAGGGCGGCGATGGGCAGCGCGGGCTGATCGCTTCCGGCCTCGTCTCCGCCACCGGTGGCGTGAACTTCATGATGGAGCAGTCGAACCGGGGCAAGCGCAGCGTCGGCATCGACATCGGGCATCCGGACGGACGCGAGCTGATCTACCGCCTCGCCGAGACCAGCGACGTGTTCCTGACGAACTTCCTGCCGCCGGCGCGCAAGAAGCTTGAGATCGACGTGGAGCACATCCGGGCGCGGAACCCGGAGATCATCTACGTGCGCGGCAGCGGGCAGGGCGTGCGCGGGCCCCACGCGGAGAAGGCCGGCTACGACGCGGTCTCCTTCTGGGCCCGCGGCGGCATCGGCGACGCCCTCACCCGGCCCTTCGACGACGTGCCCGTCGGGCCCCGGGCCGCCTTCGGCGATTCGATCGGCGCCATGACCATCGCCGGCGGCATCTCCGCGGCGCTCTTCCGTCGCGCCCAGCACGGAGAGACATCGGTGGTGGACGTCTCGCTGCTCTCGACGGCCATGTGGACCCTCGGCCCGGACCTCGTCGCCAGCAAGCTGATGGGCTTCGACAAGATGGGCGTGGGCATGGGCTCGAAGGACGCGGCTCCCCCGAACCCGGTCGTCAACTCCTATCAGACGAAGGACGATCGCTGGATCATGCTGAACCTGCTCCAGGCGGATCGCTGGTGGCCGGACTTCTGTCGGCACATCGACCGCCCGGAGCTCGTCTCCGACGATCGCTTCGCGGACATGAAGGCGCGCTTCGAGAACCGGGAGGCCTGCGTGCAGATCCTCCGCGAGGCGTTCCGCGAGCGGACCTACGAGGAGTGGAAGCAGAAGCTCGATACGATGGAGGGCGCCTGGGCCCCGTGGCAGACCCCGAAGGAGGCCACGGAGGATCCCCAGACCCTCGCCAACGGCTACATGCCCGAGGTGACCTCCGCCGACGGCAAGACCTTCCACCTCGTCGCCAACCCGATCCAGTTCGACGAGAACGCCCCCGCGCTCAGCCCCGCGCCCGAGCACGGCCAGCACACCGAAGAGGTGCTGATGGAGCTCGGGCTCGCCTGGGACGACATCGCCCGCCACAAGGAGACCGGCGCCGTTCTCTAGATGCAACGCCCCCGGTTGCGTTCAGCTCTCGTCGGGGACGAAGTTGCCGTGGAAGCCGAAGGGGACGCGGGTGGGGAGGAGGATGGTGGCGATGGGACCGGCGGCGATGTGGGTGGCGTCGAGGACGACGACCTCCGAGCGGTTCTCGGCGGCGTCGTAGACGTAGGAGAGGAGCCAGCCCTCGTCCTCCGCCGCGTCGTCGCTCTTCGGGACGAAGACGGGCTCCATCGGGGCGCGTCCCGGACCGGCGACCCAGCTCTCGCAGCCGTTCTTCTCGAGGTCGTACTTCAGCAGCTCCCTGAAGTCGACGGCGCCTTCGCCCGCCTCAACGAAGCTGGCCGCGTAGCCGTAGCGCAGCGCACGGCCGACCCTTCGTTCGTCGTGGCGCGGGAACTCGACCTGGCGCTCGTCGAGGCGTTCTTCCTTGACGCTGCCCCCGGCCAGGTCGAAGGTCCACCGCGCCAGCACGGGGTTGCCTTCGGTGGGGCCGTTCCGGTTGCGATCGAACACACGCTCGTGTCGGACCGCGTCGAACACCACCTGGTCCGGGCCGACGTCGAAGGCGTTCAGGGGATGGAAGACGTAGCAGGAATCGATCTCGAACCATCGCACCTCCTCGGCGGTGCCTTCGAGAGGCAGGAGGCCGATGCGCGCGCCGTACTCCGGATGCCAGGCGTAGGGGAAGCTCCCGCCCTGCTCCATCACCTCCGGGTCGAAGATGCAGGGCAGGTCCATCAGCACGACGTGGCTCTCGGTGATGGCGGTATCGTGCACCATCGGGCCGCCGGGAACCGGAACCCCGACCGAGCGGCGTACCCGGCCGTCGGCGCCGACGACCACATGCTTGATGTGGTCCCACTCCCAGTAGTAGGTCACGGCGTGGAGCTCGCCGGTCGCCGGGTCCTTCTTCGGGTGGGCGGTGAAGCTGCCCTGGAGCGTGCCGCCGAAATCGCTGCGCGCGACGGTCTCCAGATCTTCGGTCAGCTCCACCGGCAGGCCACCGGCCTCGACGATTGCCCAGGTCTTGCCGGCGTGACCGATCACGTTGGTGTTGGCGGTGTTGCCGCCGGTACCGTGACGCGGGCCGGGGACCTCCGGCCAGCCCTTGGCCTCGCACACGCCGTCGTCGCGCACGTAGCGGTTCCGGTACCACTCGGCACGGCCGTCGCGCAGCCGCAGCCCGTGCACCATGCCGTTGCCGGTAAACCAGTGGTAGGGCTCGGCCGGCGCGACCGGGTTCGGGCCGATGCGCAGGAGCCGCCCGTTCAGCTCGCGGGGCAGCTCGCCTCGTACCGGAAGATCGGTGACGGTGAGCTCCTCCTCGAGGGGAGCGAAGTTGCCGGAGAGAAACGGAGAGCTGGTCATGTCGTCGGTCCTCGAAGGGTGACGCCGAGGTCGTCGGCGGGGTGTGTTCGGGCGCCGCGGATGAGTGAGCTGAGCAGGGGCGGGAGGAGATCCCCGAGCTCGGGGCCCATCACGAGCTTGCCGGCCAGGTGGAGCGAGACGAGGCCGTGGGTCGCGCTCCAGAGCAGGTGCGCGAGCACCTCGGGATCGCCCTCGAGCTCGCCGGCGCGGACGGCTTCCTCGACCGCGCGGGAGAGCGGATGCCAGGCGCGCAGCTCGCCCTCGCGTACGTCCGGGTAGCCGTCGGGGCATGGCTGGGAGAGCGAGAATTGGAGTCGATAGGCGTCGGGCCGCTCGAGGGCGAAGGCTACGTACGCCCGGCCGAGGGCCGCGAGGCGTTCGAGCGGCGACTGGCCCGGGAGGATCGCCGCCTCCTGGGCCTCGGCGAACTCGCGGTAGGCAGCCGCGCGCACGGCGGCGAAGATCTCGTCCCGATCGCGGAAGTAGCGGTACGGGGTCATCGGGCTGCAGCCCATCTCGCGGGCGATGGCGCGCAGGGTGACGCCGGCGTAGCCGTCCCGGACGAAGAGCCGGGTGGCGATCTCGACCAGCCGCTCCCGGAACGTCTGGATCTCTTCTTCGCTGAGCGCAGCTCGGCCCATGGAGATGGGTTTACATCAAAAATTTTACGATGTCTACTCAAAGCTGAGATACCGTGCGCCGGCCATGGCCCTGGTCTCGTACGCCGCCGCCTTCGCCGAGCTCGCCGCCGAGGCCCCGGACCGCCTGGCCCTGGTCTTCGAGGGCCGGGAGGTCCGCCGCGGCGAGCTCGATCGCCAGGCGAACCGGCTCGCCCGGTCCTTCGCCGAGCGCGGGGTCTGTGAGGGCGACCGCGTGGTGATCGCCCTCCCGAACTCGGTGGAGTTCGTGGCCGCGACCCTGGCGGTCTGGAAGCTCGGAGCCGTGCCCACGCCCGTCTCGTCCCGCCTGCCGGAGCGGGAGAGGCAGGAGATCGTCGCCCTGGCCGATCCGCGGCTGATGGTGGCGAAGGCGGAGGACGCCGTCCCTGCGGAGGGGCTCTCGGACGCGCCGCTTCCCGACCGCACGGCGCCCCATTCCCAGGCGATCGCGTCCGGCGGCAGCACCGGCCGGCCGAAGCTCATCGTCGACGCGAACCCCGCCGCCTTCGATCCCGAGGCGGCCCACTACGGGGTCGGCGCCGGCACGGTGGTGCTCACGCCGGGCCCGCTCTTCCACACCGGGCCGTTCATCAACACCCGCGAGGCCCTGGTGCGCGGGGGCGTGGTCGTCCTCATGAGTCGCTTCGATCCCGAGGAGGCGCTCCGGCTGATCACCGAGCGCCGGGTGAACTGGGTGAATTTCGTGCCCACGATGCTTCACCGGATCTGGCGGCTGCCCGACGCGGTGAAGCAGGAGGCGGACCTCTCGTCGCTGCAGCGCGTCGTCTCGACCGGCGCCGCCTGCGCGGACTGGCTGATGCGCGCCTGGATCGAGTGGGTCGGGCCCGACCGCATGTTCGAGGCCTACGGCGGCACCGAGCGGATCGGCGGCACGTTGATCTCCGGCCGCGAGTGGCTCGAGCATCCCGGCTCCGTCGGGAAGCCCACCGGCGGCCGCCAGGTGCGGATCCTCGGCCCCGACGGCGACGAGCTGCCTCCCGGCGAGGTCGGAGAGATCTTCATGCTGCCCCCCGGCGGGCAGGGCTCCACCTATCGCTACCTGGGCGCCCGGGCCAAGGCGACCAGCGACGGCTGGGAGACGTTGGGCGATCTCGGCTACCTGGACGAGGACGGCTTCCTGTACCTGGTCGATCGCCGCACCGACATGATCGTGACCGGCGGCGAGAACGTGTACCCGGCCGAGGTGGAGGGCGCGATCGACGCGCACCCCGCCGTTCAGTCGAGCGCGGTGATCGGCCTGCCGGACGACGACCTGGGCGCCCGCATCCACGCCATCGTCGAGGCCGATCCGCCCGTGAGCGACGAGGCGCTGCGTGCCCACCTCGCCGAGCGCCTCGTCCGTTACAAGATCCCCCGCACCTTCGAGTTCGTGCAGGAGCCCCTCCGCGACGACGCCGGCAAGGTCCGCCGCTCCCGCCTCCGCGAAGAGCGCACAACTTAACAAACGGAACCGGCCCCTAACTTAACAGGAAGTCGACGATGTGGGGGTTGGCTTTGGGGTCCTGGACGAGGAAGAGGTGGCCGCCTTCGAAGACGGCGAGCTCGGCGCCGGGGATCTGGGAGGCGATGGCTTCGCTGTTGGCGAGGGGGGCGATGCCGTCGTAGCGGCCGGCGCAGATGAGGGTGGGCATCGCCAGGGTGGGGAGCCGGTCGTAGACGTCGTGGTGTCGGCGCGCCTCGAGCTGGCGGGCGGCACCCTCGGCGCGGCCCGGCTCGCCGGCGCCGACGGTGGCGCGCTTCGCCATCATCGCCAGGACGTTCTCGAAGGCTTCCGGGTTCGCGGCGCGCCAGGCCGCGTCCATGCGCGTGTCGGCGAGCTCGAGGCCGTGGAGCGCGCGTTCGTCGTCGGGAAGCGACTGGAGCTCGTGCAGCGGATACGACGCACGGCCCGCGCCTCCGGGGCTCGTGCAGCACAGGACGAGGCGCTCGATCCGCTCGGGATACCGCACGGCCAGCTCCTGGGCGACCATCCCGCCGAAGGACACGCCGATGACCGAGCAGCGCTCCCACCCCACGTGATCGAGAAGCGCCGCGGCATCCTCGGCGTAGTCCTCCATCGTGTAGGGGCCGTCGGGCCTGTCCGTCTGGCCGAGCCCGCGCTGGTCGTGGGCCAGCAGGTCGAAATGCTCGCCTAACGGCCCCTCGAAGGGACCAGGACGTGCCCGCAGGTCGCCCTGACTCCCGTTCACGAAGAGCAGCGGTGGGCCCTTTCCCGCGCGCTCGTAGTAGATTCGGATCCCACGGAGCTCGACGTATGCCATGGTGCGGATGCTACCCTGGGAGGCCTGATGGCGACCGCCCATTCTATCGTCGTTCGGCGACCCGAGCTCGCGCTGGGCGACGAGATCCCCCGCTACTGGTACGCCGGCGATCCCTTCGCCACCCACTTCCTGAACGCCCTCTCCTCGGTCTTCCCGGACGGCGAGGCCTTCTTCGTGCGCTCGGTGCTGGCCTTCCGGGATCGCATCGAGGATCCGGAGCTCCAAGAGGCGATCCGCCGCTTCGCCGCCCAGGAGGGTCAGCACAGCCATCAGCACGACCGGCACCTGAAGATGCTCGCCCGCCAGGGCTACACCGCCCTCGCCGGGCGCAACCGGCTCATGCGCAAGATCATGGACTGGAGCGTGCGCCGCGCGCCGCGCCTCTCCCTCGCCTCGACGGCGGCCCTCGAGCACCTCACTGCGCTCCTCGCCCGGCGCCTGCTCTCGGAGCCGGAGCGCTGGATCGCGGCCATGGATCCGCGCATGGGGCCGCTCTGGCAGTGGCACGCCCTGGAAGAAGCCGAGCACAAGGCCGTCGCCTACGACGTGCTGATGCAGACCGCGCCGGGAGAGGGCCTGCGTGCCTGGGCGCTGGCCTCCAACACCCTCGGCCTGGTGCTCGAGACCTTGGACCGCACCGTCTACATGCTTTGGAAGGACGGTCTGCTCTTCCGGCGCGGCACCTGGGCCAGTGCCTGGCGTTTCCTGCTGGGTCGGGACGGCTTCCTGCGTGGTCTCGGTGCCGACTACTCCGCCTGGTACCGGCGCGGCTTCCACCCCCAGCATCAGGACGACGGCCCGCTCGTCGAGGCAGGGCGTCGGGCTCTGGAGGCCGGGGCGATCGCCTAGGGCCGGGTCGAGGCGGCGAGCGCACCCATGGCTCTCGAGATCGTCGGCGCGACCGGCGCCCTCCCCGACGACCGGGGGAACCTCCGCCAGCAGCGCGTGCCGCCCGCGGTCGATCGCCTCGCCGGCGAGCTCGGCCTCCAGCGTCGCCGGCTCCCCGGCGACGACCCGCAGCGCTTCGGGGCGGAAGAGGCGCTCCTCGGCGTCGCGCAGGCAGACGAGCTCGTTCAGGAAGCGGAGTGGCGCGGTCATCGGGCCCCGATGCTCCGAGGGTTCGCGCTCGGGGCGGCCTTTGCCAGGTGTGCCCCGCCTCACGTACGCTGTCGCCCCTTTTCCCGGGTTCTTCGGATTCCCCGGAGTCATCGGGTTCGGAGGTCGTGATGCTGCGACTCGTCTTCGTCACCGTGGGCGTTCTGCTTACCCCTCTACCCGCGGTGGCGGCTCAACCGGCCGACCGCCTCTTCCTCGGCGATCACGTCGTCACCCTCGAGAAGGACACGACCGACGCCACTGCCGTCGCCGTCGTGGACGGCCGGATCGCCTGGGTGGGGGCGCGGGCCGAGGCGGAGCCGTGGAAGGGGCCCGACACGCAGGTCACGGAGCTCGGCTCCCGCGCGCTCGTGCCGGGCTTCGTCGATGCCCACGGCCACCTCATGCTCCAGGCGCTCCTGATCGACAACGCCAACGTCTCGTCGCCACCGGTCGGACCCGCGAAGGACATCGCCGGCGTGCAGCAGGTGCTGCGCGAGCACATGACGAAGAACGCCGTCGCACCCGGGCAAGCGGTGCTCGGCTACGGCTACGACGATTCGCTGCTGGCAGAGAGCCGCCACCCGACGCGCCAGGAGCTCGACGCCGTCTCGACGGAGAGCCCGATCGTCTTGCTGCACGTCTCCGGCCACCTGATGACCGCGAACAGCCTGGCGCTCGAGCAGGCGGGCCTGACCGCGGAGACGCCGAATCCGGAGGGGGGCACGATCCGACGCGAGGCGGACGGCAAGACCCCGAACGGCGTGCTCGAGGAGACCGCCACCTACGCACTCCGCGGTCTTCTCTCCGCCGCGCCCGCCGACGAGCAGATCGAGCGCGCGGTCCGCCACTTCGCCTCCTTCGGCGTCACCACGATCCAGGACGGCGCGAGCTCGGTCGAGGCGGTCGCCCAGCTGGAGAAGCTCGATCGCGCTGGGCGGCTCGCGGTGGACGTCGTCGCCTACCCGGTCGGGATGGATCCCAAGGCCATTCCCGCCGATTTCAGCTTCGGCGCTCGGGACCGTCTGCGGGTGCCGGGCGTGAAGCTGGTGCTCGACGGCTCGCCCCAGGGCAAGACCGCCTACCTCAGCGAGCCCTACCACGTACCGCCGGAGGGGCTCGGAGCCGGTTACCGTGGCTATCCCATCGTCCCTGCCGAGGCCGCCAGCCAGCTCGTGGCCCAGTGGTCGTCCCGCAAGGTCCCGATCCTGGCCCACGCCAACGGTGACGCCGCGGCCGAGATGCTGATCGACGCGGTGCAGGCCGCGGCCGCGGACTGGGACCACCGCACCGTGATGATCCACGCCCAGACCGTGCGCGACGACCAACTCGACCGCATGGCGAAGCTCGGCATCATCCCCTCCTTCTTCTCGACCCACACCTTCTACTGGGGCGATTGGCACCGCGATTCGGTGCTCGGCCCCGAGCGGGCGTCGCGCATCAGCCCGACCCGCTCCGCGACCGAACGCCGCATGCACTTCACCGTGCACAACGACGCGCCGGTGGTGCCGCCGGACATGGTGCGCCTCCTGTGGTCGACGACGAACCGGAAGACGCGCAGCGGCGCGACGCTCGGCGAGGCCCAGCGGCTCACCGTCGAGGAGGCGCTGCGCGCCGTCACCCTCGAGGGCGCCTACCAGCACTTCGAGGAGGCCGAGAAGGGAACGATCGCGGTCGGCAAGCGGGCGGACCTGGTCGTGCTGAGCGCCAATCCCCTGGAGACGCCCCGGGCGGACCTGCTGGAGCTCCGGGTGGAGGAGACGATCTCGCGGGGCGATGTCGTCTTCTCGCGCTGAGGGCGCGGTACCCTCCCGCCATGGAAGATCGCGACCGACTGCTGATCGAGCGCGCCTGCGAGCGCCTCGTCACTGCCTACTGCCACCACGTCGACCACGGGGAGGCGAGCCGCGTGGCCGAGCTCTTCACCGAGGATGGCGTGTGGACGGGGCCCGGTGTGCGCATGGAGGGACGCGAGCAGCTTCAGAAGGGCTTCGCCGCCCGCGAGGCCCAGAGGGAGCGCATGTCCCGCCACGTCTGCCACAACTTCCTGTGCGATGTCCTCGACGGGGAACACGCCGAAGGCGTCGTCTACCTCACGCTCTACCGGCACGACGGTGATCCGGACCGGAAGGTCTCGCCTCTGGTCGGCCCGGCGATGGTGGGGGAGTACCGCGATCGCTTCGTCCGCACGCCGGAGGGCTGGCGCATCGCGGCCCGGGATACGCGGGTGAGCTTCCTGGCCGAAGGCGCATGAGCGCCGTGCCGCGGCGCCTCGTCGGGCGCCGCGCCTTCGTGACCGGCGGCGGCAGCGGCATCGGCCGGGCGACGGCATTGCGCCTGGCCGACGAGGGGGCGGCGGTCGCCATCGCCGACAAGCGGGCGGAGCCCGCCCGGGAAGCCGCCGAGGCGATCACCGCGGCGGGCGGCCAGGCACTGCCCCTCGCCTGCGACGTGAGCGACGAGTCCTCGGTGGCGTCCTCGGTGGCCGCCGCCGCAGAGGCGTTCCGCGGCCTCGATGCGGTCTTCGCCAACGCGGGCACTGCGGGCTCCGGCTGGATCCACGAGACGGCTCTCGAGGACTGGGAGGCGGTGCTGCGGGTGAACCTGACCGGCGTCTTCCTGACCGCCAAGCACACCCTGCCGCACCTGCTCGCGGCCGGCGGCGGCGCCCTCGTGACCACCGGTTCGATCGCGTCGCTCGTGGTCGGCCCCGGCGGCTCGGCGGCGAGCTACGCGGCGTCGAAGGGGGGTGTGCTGCAGCTGACGAAGCAGATCGCCGTGGACTACGGCCCGCAGAACGTGCGGGCCAACTGCCTGTGTCCGGGCGGGGTGAAGACCGCCCTGACCGCCCACGCGGCGGAGGACCAGGCCGGCCACTCGACGCCGGTGCCGGAGGGCGGCCGGCTCCCGCGCAGCCTCTTCCGCTCGCCCCTCGCGCGGGTCTCCGATCCCGCCGAGCAGGCCGCGGTGGTCGCCTTCCTGCTCTCCGACGATGCCTCCTTCGTGACCGGGAGCGCGATGCTCGTCGACGGCGGGCTCACGGCCATCTGAGTGCGCAGGCTCGCTCTCGCCCTCGTCCTGCTGGCGGTCGTCGCCTCTGTCGTCCTCCTGTGTGACGTGGCGATGCTGGTCGGGCCGGGCCATGCGCCGTGGACGCCGCCGGGCGGGCCGGCCACGGCGCGCCCGCTCGCCCCGCGCGAGCCCTGCGCCCAGCGCGATCCCGCCCGGCGCGCCTTCTTCGGCGATCTCCACGTCCATACCGGTCTCTCGATGGACGCCACGATCCGCGGCGGAACGTCGACGCCCGACGAGGCCTACCGCTTCGCCCGGGGCGAGCCGATTCGGCTGCCGCCGGACCGCAGCCACGCCCTCGCGCGCCCCCTGGACTTCGCCGCCGTGACCGACCACGCCGAGTGGCTGGGGGAAACCTCCCTCTGCAAGCGTCCGGGCTCGCCGGTCCACGACAGCACGGCGTGCCGCACCTTCCGGGGCGAGGAGCCCTCCTGGATGGGCGACAACCTGTTCGGTCGCATCGCTGCCGTGGTCGGCTTCCTCGGGCGCAACACCGACGTGTGTGGGGAGGGAGCCGCCGCCTGTCGCGCGGAGCTGGGCCTGGCTTGGCAGGAGACCCGGGCCGCCGCCGAGCGCTGGTACGACCGCTCGTCCGCGTGCTCCTTCACCACCTTCCACGCCTGGGAATACAGCGCCTCGCCCGGGCGCTCGAAGGTCCATCGCAACGTGATCTTGCGCAACGAGATCGTGCCCGAGCTGCCGATCTCCTGGATCGACGAGCCCTCCGCGGAGGGGCTCTGGCGCAAGCTGCTGGAGCGCTGCAACGACACCGGCACCGGCTGCGAGGCCCTGGCGATTCCCCACAACCCGAACGTGTCGAACGGCCAGATGTTCGTGCTCGACCGGAGTGGCGGCCGCGAGGCGGAGCGTGCCCGCGCGGAGCTGCGGGCCCGCCTCGAGCCGCTGGTCGAGATGGCCCAGGCGAAGGGCGAGTCCGAGTGCCGCAGCGGCTTCGCCGGCGTGCTCGGCGAGGACGAGCTGTGCGACGACGAGAAGATCCGTTGGATCGACGGGGCGCCGCCGCCGGACTGCGGCGACGGCAGCAGTCGCGGCGCCATGGCGGGCCGCGGCTGCCAGTCGCGCCTCGATTTTGTGCGCTACGTGCTGATCGAAGGCCTGCGGGAGGAAGCGCGCCTCGGCGTGAACCCCTACCGCCACGGCTGGATCGGCAGCACGGATACCCACAACGGCACGCCCGGCGCCACCGACGAGCCTTCTTATCCCGGCCACAACGGCCTGACCGACGCCACCCTCGAGCAGCGCATCGGCACCGAGCAGGACAACTACGCGCCCTATCCGCTGCGCAACCCGGGCGGCCTGGTCGGGATCTGGGCAGAGGAGAACACTCGCGACGCCCTCTTCGACGCCATGAAGCGCCGGGAGACCTTCGCCACCAGCGGAACGCGCATCACGCCGCGCTTGTTCGCGGGCTGGGATCTGCCGGCGGACGCCTGCGAACGCGTCGGCGCCGAAGGTGTCCCGATGGGTGCCGTGCTGCCGCCGCCTCCCGCCGGCTCCGGCGCGCCCTCGTTTCACGTGTCCGCCCTGCGCGACGCCGCCGGCGGCCAGCTCCAACGCATCCAGATCGTGAAGGCGTGGGTCGGCGGCGACGGTGCCTTCCGCCAGCAGGTCCACGACGTCGCCGGCTTCGCTTCCGGCGAGGCCGACGTGGACCGAGCCACCTGCACCCCGACCGGCCGCGGCGCGGATTCCCTCTGCGCCGTCTGGCAGGACCCGGGCTTCGACCCCGCCCGCCCCGCCATCTACTACGCCCGCATCCTCGAGAACCCGAGCTGCCGCTGGAACGCCCACCAGTGCAACGCCCTCCCGGAACCCCAACGCCCCGTCGCCTGCACCGACCCCACCCTCCCCTGGCGCACCCAGGAACGCGCCTGGACCTCCGCCATCTGGTACACGTTAAGATAGGGGCCGGTTCCGTTTGTTAAGTTGCTTCGCCCAGCTACCGCACCTGTTGCGCAAGGGGCCGGTTCCGTCCGTTGCGTTCCGAACGACGGATCAGCGGATGTAGCCGGGGAGGCAGTCGGCGGCGCGGCGGCAGGCGTCGAACAGGCCGTCGTCGGCCCAGTCGCGGGCTTCTTCGAGCTTGTTCTCGGCGGCGTCGAGGCGGCCGCGCTCGTAGGTGGAGCAGCCGGGCGGCACCTCGTAGAGGGAGCGCCGCTCCTCCACGCCGCGGCAGCGCGTGCGCCAGTGCTCGAAATCGCGCTCGGCGCTGGACAGCTCGCGCCGGGCCTTCCGGGCCCGGCTCGACCAACGCTCTCGCGCCCGCTCCTCGCGCTCCTCCCGGGCCCGTCTCTGGGCGATGGTGGGCTTCGAGACGGGCTCCTTCTTCACCGGCGCCTCGCGAAGCTCCGTCGGCTGGACCGTGACCTTGCCGCTTGGCCGGTAGTTCTTCGACTCGACGGTCGCTCCCTGGGGCACCAGGTCCGGCGAGGCGAAGCCGATCTTCCCGTCCGGCGTCCGGTACTTCACCATCCCCTGGCCGAGCGCCGGCCCGGCGAAGAGAGAGAGGAAGACGAGGACGATCGGGGTCCGCACGCAAGGCACATCGGCGCCTCGCAGCGAGCCCTTGAGGCGAAGAGGGCTAGCATGCCGGCATGAAGCTCGACGATCGCATCGCTGTCATCACCGGGGGCGCGAGCGGCATCGGCAAGGGCCTGGCCGAGCGCTTTCATCGGGAAGGGGCCCGCCACGTGGTCGTGGCCGATCGGGACGAGGCCGGGGCGCGCAGCGTGGCCGAGGCCATCGGGGGCACCGGCGTCGGCGTCGACGTCTCCGACGAAGGCGCCGTCCGCGCCCTGGTACAGGAGACCGAGCGCACCCATGGCGCCATCGATCTACTCGTCTCCAACGCCGGCTACGTCACCATCGGTGGTCTCGAGGCGCCGACCGCGGACCTGCAGCGCATGTGGGAGGTGCACGTGCTCGCACACCTCTTCGCGGCCCGCGCCGCCCTGCCGGGCATGATCGCTCGCGGCCGTGGCTACCTGCTCAACACCGCCTCCGCCGCTGGCCTCCTCACCCAGCTCGGCTCGCTCCACTATTCGGTGACCAAGCACGCGGCCATCGCCCTGGCCGAGTGGCTCGCCATCACCCACGGCCATCAGGGCATCCGCGTCTCCGTGCTGTGTCCCCAGGCCGTCGAGACCAACATCGGCGCCAATAGCCCGGACCGCGACAGGATGGAAGGCGGCGGCGCCGACGTGGCCAGCCAGGACGGCGTCCTCCAGCCCGAGGACGTGGGCCAATGCGTCGTCGAAGCTCTCGACGAGGAGCGCTTCTGGGTGCTGCCCCACCCCGAGGTCGCCGAGTACGCGCGCCGCAAGGCCTCGGACGTCGATCGCTGGCTCGGGGGCATGATGCGCTTCCAGAAGCAGCTGTTCGGTGAGGCGAACCAGCCCGCGGACTGGCTCACCCCGCGACGTTAGGTGAACCTCGCCTCCCTGGACCTGGAAGGCCTTCTCGGGGCTGGCCTGGGCGGGCGCGCCGGCACCTTCAGCGTGCGCTTCCGCGACGACCAGACCCACGCCGGCGAGGGCCGCTTCCCCATCTACAGCATCGCCAAGGTGGTGATCGCGGTGCTCCTGGTCCAGCAGGCCGACGAAGAACGCCTCTCCCTCGACGACCCGCTCGCTCGCTGGCACCCGGAGGTTCCCGGCGCCGACGCCATGACCCTCCGCCAGGTGCTCCGGCACCGTGCCGGGCTGCGGGATTACGGCTCGCTCCGGGCCTACCACGAGGCGCTGCGCAGCTCATCGCAGCGCGCCTGGAGTCGAGCCACCTACGGCGAGCACACCTGGCTGCGCGGTCCCGTTTCGGAGCCCGGCGAGCGCTTCCTCTACAGCAACCCGGGCTACCGGCTCCTCCGCGAGATCGCCGAGCGCGTGGACGGCGGAGGCTTCGCGGAGCTCGTCGCACGGCGCATCACCGGCCCGCTGGGTCTCGTTCGCACTCGCGTCCTCGAGAGCGCGGCGGATTACGCCGAGCTGGTTCCGTCCACGACGACGCGTTTCTCGACCGACGGCTCGCCTCGCGACCTGCGGACGATGGACCCGGACTGGGTGTTCCACGGTACCCTCTCCTCTACGGCGCCGGAGACCTTGCGCCTTCTCGATGCGTTCGCGAACGGCTCCCTGGTCTCCCGGGAAGGGCTCGCGGCGATGACCCAGCTCGTCCCCATCGGGCAGGAGCTTCCCGGCCGCGGCGAGCCCAGCTACGGGCTCGGCCTGATGGGCGATCCGCACTCGCCCCACGGCCTTTCCTGGGGCCACAACGGAGGCGGCCCGGGCTACCAGGCGAGCGTCTTCCACCTTCCCGAGCACGACCTCAGCGCTTGCGCGCTCTGCGCCGACGAGCGGGACGGTGCGGCGGAGGCGCTCGTGCGGCGGGTCTTCGAGGCTCTCGTTCAGCCGAGGTAGGCGAAGCCCTCGGCCAGGGCCTCGCGTCCGCCCTTCTCCCGCACCTCGCCGTGGCCCACGATCACCCGATCGAACTCCCAGCCGAGGATCTCGTCGATGGCGGCTCGCGCCGTCGCCCCGTCACGGATGAATGCGCGGATCATGCGATGGGGACCGAAGCGATCGGTGGCCCCGATCAGCCGGTGGAAGAGACGCGCCCGGTTGCCCGGCCCGGACTTCACGTTGAAGGCGAGATCCGTCAGCACGAGCGTACGGCTCGCCGGGTGCAGGAACACCACCTCGTTCAATCGGGGCGCGCCCGGGACGAAGCGCGTCCGGATCTCCTCGCCCCAGGGATGGCTCCCGTCCTCGCCGAGCACGACGTCGAAGGAGAGGTCCTCGCGCTTCTCCGGCAATCCGGGTGCTGCCACCAGCTGGGCATCCGGATAGGCCTCGGCCCAGTCGCCCAGGTAGAAGTGGTGCACCGCACTCGGTCCGACCAGCCAGCGCACCGCGCCCACCGCATCCACCGCAGCGCGGGTCGCGGCGTCGAAGGGCACCGGCGAGTGCAGCAGCAGGCCGCCGTCGGCCAGACGGATCACCGTCATCCGGCAACCGATGTCGCCCACCCACAGCGCAAGGGGGCGGCTGGCGACCCAGAGATCCTGGTCGAGACGCTGGAGGGCCTGCTCCTGCATGCCGGAAATCTAACCTACGCGGGCTAGCGGCTGCCGTTGGTCGAGCCGTCCCAGCCTCAAGCGCGGATCCCCGCGCTCCGATTCCCTAGGCTGGCCGCGCATCCTGGCAGGAGAAAAGCGTGCAGCACGTGCTCTGGTTCGTTCCCGAGAAGCTCGCCGGTCGTGCCGGGCCGAACCGCGAGCCCTGGGATCCCGCGGCCCTGGAGGCGGGCGGGATCGGAGCGGTGCTCTCCCTCGACACCCGCGCGGTGGACGGCGATGCGCTCCGCGCCGCCGGCCTCGAGCACGCGGTGATCGAGCTGCCCGCCGACGATTCGGCCACCGCCGAGACCGAGGCCACCTGCCTCGCCCGGCTGCCCGAGGCCCAGGCCTTCCTGGAGGCCCAGAGCAAGGCCGGCCGGGCCACCCTCGTCCACTGCAGCAAGGGTCGAGATCGGACGGCCCTGGTCTCCGCCTACTTCATCGCCTGCGCCGAAGACCTCGACGCGGACTTCGCCGTCTCGCGGATCCGCGACGTCCGCCCCGACGCTCTCTTCGCCCCCGGCTGGGAGCCCCTGGCCCTGCGCGTGATCGACGAGCTGATGAGCCGCCGCAAGCGCCGGCCCGGCCGGAGTCGTTAGGCTACTTCCCGTCCGAGAAGAGCCGTTCGTCGGCCTCTTAGTGGATCGTTGGCGGTCTTCGCGGGCGTTGAGAGTAGCGATGTCACAGCAGTCCCGGAGCCGTCGGGGTGAGTGAGCGACCGTGTTCCGATGCGCGGGCGCACGTGTCCACCGACCGAACCACTCTCAGGGGTTCAGGCGAACTCGCGAGTCAGCAGGTGGCGGGCCAAGGCGACGAGGTTGAAGCTCGTCACACTGGCCCAGACATAGGCCTTGAAGGACGCCAGGCCCCGCCAGGTGCATCGGTCCATCTGGAACGCTCGCTTGAGCGTCGAGATCACGCCCTCGATCCCCGAGCGGAAGTCACGAAGGCGCCGGAAGACCCAGGCGCTGCGCACCATCTCGTGGACCTCGAGTCCGCTCTTCTTGTTGAAGGCCATGTCTTCCACGCCGAGCGCCTTGGCCTTGGCAACGTTGTCCATGGACGCGAAGCCTCCGTCCATCGCCACTTGGCGGGGTGCCTTGCCGAAGAGATCTGCATGGCGCTCGAGCGTACGTTCGACCAGCGTCGAGTCCGTAGGGTTTCCTTCCTCGATGACACAGTCGAGGACGAGTGACGACCTGCCGCCAGTCAGACAGACCTTGTGACCGTAGTAGGTGCCTCGATTGTCCTTCACGAGGATGTCCGAGTGCGGCTCGAAGATCGACACGATCTTCTCGGCTGCAGGGACGCGCTCGCCTTCGAGGACACGGCGACGGCTCTGATCGATGACGCGCTCGACGAGGGGAAGCACCGCGAGGAGCTCTTCGCGAAGCGGCGTCGTGTCTTCGACTCGGGCGACCCTCTCCGCGACGCTACGGGCCGCTTGGCAGACCTCTTCCGTGGCCCGGATCATGCACCGATAGCTCGCGACCAGGTTGATCGACCGCCGGTGGAACTTGATCGCGTAGGCGCGTCGCTTCACGCAACGACGACGATCCGGGAACATCTTGCGCAGCGAAGGGCGTTGCTTCGCCATCCTTCGCAAAATCCGCGTCATCACCCGAACGCTGTCCCAGAGCAGGGCCGAGTCGGCGGGCTCGTGGATGTTCGCCTCGACGACCGTCGTATCCGCCCGAATCGTCTCGCCTCGTTCGATTCCTTCCCGGCGAGCCAGGCCGATCAACGCACGGTGGATGGCTTCCCACGTCTCGGGCCGGATCCGTTTGACGTTGTCCTGAAGGGTCTGGAAGCGGGGCCAGTCACCGAGCCCGAGTCCTACGAAGCTGCGGAAGGCGGCCGAGTCCTGGAGGTGAAACTCCAACTCCCGGTAGCTCAGCCCGTGGATCTGCTTGAGTAGGGCGATTCGAAGGACCTGATCGCCGCTGAGGCCCCGACGGCCGGTATCGGCGCGACGTTCCCCGATCAGATCTCCGTGCACAACAGCACCCAAGCGCGGATCCGCCCCGAGGATCCTGGCGATCATCTGCAGCTCTCGGGTATGTTGATGCGGACCCCATGTGGGCGTGAGTGAGAGCTGAGTTTCTCGGAATCGGCGCATCGCTTCACCCCCCGGTTGGCGAATTGCTGTGTATGTTCGGTAGGTTGGCACCACCTAACATACACCAATCGAAACTCGATCGGGAGGCGCGTTTGCGCCAATTCCTTTTCTTCTCAGTGACTTACGAGTTCTTGGACGGGAAGTAGGCTAGCAGGCGAGCTCGGAGGGCGGGAGACCGAAGATCAGCCAGCCGCCGCCCACGTCGACGTGAGGGAAGCCGAGGACGTCGCGCAGGAAGGCGCGGTCGGCGTCGGGGCGCTGCTGTAGAGGATGGTGTGGGCTCCGACGATCATGTGCACTCCTCCCCTCGGGTCAGGATACCTCCTCCCGCCGGACGAAGGCGAGCAGCAGGAGCGCCACGGCGTTCAGGCACGCGAAGAGCGCGAAGGCAGGGGTGTAGCTGCCCAGCCGGTCCGAGGCGGCGCCCGCGGCGATGGAGCCGGGTGAGCCGCCGACGAGCAGCATCACGGTGAGGGCGCCGTAGATCTGCGCCAGGTATCGCGGGCCGAAGCAGTGGACGACGATCAGCGGGTAGACGACGTCCCGGGCGGCCGCCGCGAAGCCGTAGGTGACGATGAAGAGGGCGAGCCAGGGCTCTTCCGGAAGCGCGAGGCAGAGGATCGAGCTCGCCAGGAAGACCGCCGTGTTCACGACGGCGCCGGTCTTGGGCGAGAGATGGTCCGCGAGCACGCCGTAGCCGAGCTTCGCGATCAGGCCCATGCCGATGGCGCGGGTGAAGGCGCCGGCGGCGTCGCCGCGCGAGAGGCCTTCGTCCATCAGGAAGGTGACGAAGTGGTCGGTGATCGCCATGAAGAAGGCGAAGTAGGAGAAGAGCACGAAGCCCAGGATCCAGAAGCTGCGGGTGCGCAGGGCCTGGGCGAGGCTCAGCGATTCCTCCGAGGCGCCTGCGAGTGCCAGCGCGTCCGAAGGCTCCGCGTCGTCGGCTGCCAGCTCCTCCCGCGCGGGCTCGCGCACGGCAAACGCCGCGAAGGGGAGCAGCAGGAGCGCCGTGCCGACGCCGACGAATCGCCAGGCCTCCCGCCAGGACGCGTCGCCGGCGAGGCCCGTGGTGAGCGGCACCAGCAGCATGCCGCCGAGGTTCGAGCCCACGTAGATCAGGCCGAGGGCCAGGCCGCGCCGCTCGCGAACCCACTTGACGGCCACGTGCCCCACGACGACGTCGCCCACGCCCACCAAGGCGAGGCCGAGCACCAGGTTCCAGAGCAGGAGCTCACCGACGCTCTGCACCTGGGAGAGAGCCCAGCTGCACACCCCCAGCACGCAGACCGCGCCGACCAGGATCGTGCGGGCGCCCCACTGCACGACCAGCGCGCCGATCAGCGGGCTGGCCAGGGCGATCACGAAGATGCGCGGGCTCACGGCGGAGGCCCACTCGGCGCGGCTCCAGCCCAGGTCGTCCAGCACGAATGGCATGAGCGGCGAGAAGGTGTAGCCGAAGCCGATGGCCAGCTGGCAGGCGAAGCAGCCCAGCACCGCGACCAGGGCGCGGCCCCGCAGATCGCCGAGCAGGGTCACGTCAGGGGCGCGCGGGGTAGCGCGGCGCGCCCAGAGCCAGGGTGGCTTCGAGCTGGGCGGCCACCTCGTCGAGCCACTGGCAGAGCAGGGGCCGGGTATCGCGCGGGTCGATCAGCTCGTGGATGCCGAACTCCTCGGCGCGGGGGAAGACGGACTGGGCTCGGGCCAGCTCGTCCTCGAGCTCGCGGCGACGGGCCTCGGGGTCGGCGGCGGCGGCGATCTCGCGGCCGTAGGCGAGCGCGACCCCGCCTTCCACCGGCATGGCGCCGAACTCCGCCGAGGGCCAGGCGAAGGTGGTGCTGCCCGGCCCCAGGTGGATGCCCGCGGCCACGCCGAAGGACTTGCGCACGATCACCGAGGCCCACGGCACGCGGGACTGCATGGCGGCGGCGAGGGCTTCGACGCCGTGGCGGATCGTACCCGCCTTCTCGCTTTCGCTGCCGATCAGGAAGCCGGGCTCGTCCACCAGGGCGATCACCGGCAGGTTGAACTGGTCGCAGAGCTCGACGAAGCGGCGCACCTTGCGGGCGCCGTCGGCGGTCATCGAGCCGCCCTGGTGCACCGGGTCGTTGGCGAAGACGCCGACGCTGCGGCCCCCGAGGCGGGCGAGGCCCGTGACCTGGCTGCGACCGAAGAGTGGGGCGATCTCGAAGAAGGAGCCCGCGTCGACGACGGCCTCGATCAGCCTTCGCATCTTGTAGGCGCGCCGGCGCTCGCGGGGCACGATCTCGAGGAGCTTCGGGTCCCGGCGCTCGCGGGGGTCGCCGGACTCCACGACCGGCGGCGCTTCGCCGACCCGGCTCGGCAGGTAGGAGAGGAAGGCGCGGACCTGTCGCCAGACGTCGGCCTCGTCCTCGGCCACGTTGTCGACGACCCCGCTGCGCAGGTGCACCTGGGCGCCGCCGAGCTCCTCCTTCGTGAGCTTCTCCCGGGTGGCGCGCTCGACCAGGGCCGGGCCGCCGATCAGCACCTGGGCGGTGTCCTTGGTCATGATGGAGAGGTGGGAGGTGACCAGGCGCGCCGCCGGGAAGCCGGCGACCGGGCCCAGGGCCGCGCACACCACCGGCACGCTGCGGAAGGCCTCGAGCATCGCGATGTTCAGGATCGAGGGCTGGGTCAGGTCGTAGCCGGAGCGTCCGCCTTCTCCGAGGCCCGTGATGCGGGCGCCCCCACCCTCGAGCAGCCGCACCATCGGCATACGCCGCCGCGCGGCCAGCTCGTCGGCGTAGACGCCCTTCTTCATGCCCGCCTGGGAGTAGGAGGCGCCGGCGACGGTGAAGTCGTCGCCGCAGACCACCACCGGGCGACCGTCCAGCTCGCCGACGCCGGCGACCACGTTCGCCGGTGTGAAGCTCTTCAGCCGCCCCTGGTCGTCCTGCTCCCCTGTGCCGGTGACGCCGGCGTGCTCGCGAAAGCTCCCGGGGTCGAGCAGTGCCTCCACGCGTTCGCGGACCGTGAGCCGGCCCCGGTCGTGCTGCTTCGCCACCTGCTCGGGGCCGCCGTGCTCCTTCGCCGCTTCGCGGCGCGCTCGGATGCCGCGGACCTCTTCCTCCCAGCTCATCGCCGCGCTGCCTAACGTCGCCGGTACTTGGGCTCGCGGCCCGCCTCGCGGGCCGCCTTCATCTCGGCGTAGTCGTCCGAGCCGAAGACCAGGGTCTGGGTGGCCGCCTCGTCGACGATCGACTTCCTCACCTCGTCGTGGGCCAGGAGCCCGAGGTTGCGTCGGAACATCTTCACCGTGAAGGCGGGAGCCTTGGCGATCTCGTGGGCGACGGCCAGGGCCGCCTCCTCGAGCTCGTCGTCCGGGACGACCCGGGACACCACGCCGTGGCGAAGCGCCTCCTCCGCGTCCATCACGCGTCCTGTGAGCGCCAGATCGGCGACCAGGCCGTGGCCCGCCATCTGGAAGAGGCGCGCGGTGCCGCCGCTGTCCGGGATCACGCCGTGCTTCACCTCCGGCAGCATCATGCGCGTGCTCTCGGCGGCGACGCGCATGTCGCAGAGCAGGGCGCGCTCGAAGGAGCCGCCGATCACCCAGCCCTTCATGGCCACGAGGATGGGGGCGGGCATGCTGAAGAAGAGCTGGGCACCCCGGTGGCCGCGCTCGATGAAGTCCAGGTTGCTGATGTCCTCGGTGCGCACGCCGATCTCGGCGACGTCGCGGCCGGAGGAGAAGCTCTTGCCGTTGCCCCGCCAGAGGATCGCGCGCACCTCCGGGTGGTCGTCGTGGAGCTCCCGGAGCACCTCCCAGAGGCGCGTGTCCATCGCGTCGTTGGCGGCGTTGTGCTTCTCCGGCCGGTTGTTGCTCATCACGGCCACCGGGCCGTCGAACTCGAGGGTGATCAGCGCCTCGCTCATCGGGATCTCCTCAGGCGGCGTGGTAGAAAGGGTAGGCCGCAGGGTCGGCCCAGAATTGTATATTGTATGCAATTCTGCGTATGGTGCGAGACTCGGGGCGACCCGAGCCGCGGGAGGGGTCGATGTTCACGATGCGATTCGACATGCGGGCGCCCGCCTCCGGGGCGCCGATCCAGGACCTGTACCAGGCTGCTCTCGAGATGAGCGCCTGGGCGGAGACCCGCGGGTGCCTGATGTCGATCGTGTCCGAGCACCACGGGTCTTCGGACGGCTACCTCTCGGCGCCCTTCGTGCTCGCCTCCGCCCTCGCCGCGCGGACGAGCACGCTGCCGATCCAGGTGGCCGCCCTGCTGGTGCCGCTCCACGACCCGATCGAGCTGGCCGAGCAGATGGCTGTGCTCGACGTGCTCTCGGGCGGCCGTGTCTCCTACGTGTGCGCCATCGGCTACCGCGCCGAGGAGTACGCGATGTTCGGCCGCGACATGAAGCAGCGGGGCAAGCGCATGGACGCCTGCCTCCAGGCGATGCGGAAGGCATGGACCGGCGAATCCTTCACCTACGAGGGGCGCCCGGTCAGCGTGACGCCGACTCCGCTCACGCCGGGAGGGCCGACGCTCTTCATGGGCGGCTCGTCGCCGGCCGCGATCCGGCGCGCCGCCCGCTTCGGAATGGGGATGCTGGGCCAGGGCGGGCCGCCGGAGCTGGAGCAGCTCTACCTCGATGCCTGCAAGGAGTACGGCACGACGCCCGGCATGTTCGTCAACCCGCCCCCGGACGCGCCGACCAGCGTCTTCGTCGCCGAGGACCCGGACCGCGCCTGGGCCGAGATCGGCCCCTACCTGCTGCACGACGCGAACATGTACGCCGAATGGATGGGCGCCGGCTCGGATCGCGCCAGCGGCTCCGGCGCCCTGACCGTCGATGCTCTGCGCGCAGAGAACGGCAACTACCGGATCCTGACGCCCGAGCAGGCCAAGGGCCTGATCGCCGCCGGCGCGCCGCTCCTCCTCCAGCCCCTCGTCGGCGGTCTGCCCCCCGAGCACGGCTGGCGCTGTCTGGAGCTCGTCACGACCAAGGTCCTGTGAACGAGAGCCTCGCGTTCAGGGCTCGACGACGACCTTGCCGACGACGCGGCGTTCCTGGAGATCTCGGAGAGCCTGGGGCGCCTCCTCCAGGGAATAGCGCTTCGAGACGTGGGGCTTCAGCTGGCCGGTGACGATCAGCTCGTCGAGGTCGCGCAGGATGGCTTCGCGGGTCTCGGGCTCGCGGCTCACCATCGATCCGAAGAAGACGCCGACGATCTGGCAGCCCTTGAGCAGCGTCAGGTTGAGCGGGATCTTCGGGATGCCGGCGGTGAAGCCGATCACCAGGAAGCGGCCGTTCCAGGCGGTGGCGCGGAGGGCGGCCTCGGCGTAGTCGCCGCCGACGGCGTCGTAGACCACGTCCGCGCCAGCACCGCCGGTGAGCTCCTTGGTCCGCTCCTTCAGGTCCTCGCGGCTGTAGTCGATGGCCTCGTCGGCGCCGCGCTCGCGGCACAGGGCGAGCTTCTCGGCCGACGACGCGGCGGCGATCACGCGCGCACCGGTGATCTTGCCCAGCTCGACGGCCGCGAGGCCGACGTTGCCGCCGGCGCCGAGCACGAGGAGCGTCTCGCCCTTCTGCAGCTGCCCGCGGTGCGCGAGGGCGTAGCGCGCCGTGCCGTAGGCGTACATCATGCCGGTCACTTCCGCGAAGCCGATGCCGTCCGGCAACCGGCGCAGCCCCGCCGCCGGGAGCAGCGCCCGCTCCGCGAACCCGCCGGTGATTCCCAGGCTGCCGACCACCGCGTCACCGACCGCGACACCCTCCACGCCTTCTCCGAGCTCGCGGACCACGCCGGCGACCTCGCCTCCCGGAACGAACGGCGGCGTGGCCTTGAACTGGTACGCATCCTCGATGACCAGCGCGTCCGGGAAGGTGACGCCGGCGGCGCGCACGTCCACCACGACCTGGCCCGGGCCGGCGACGGGATCCGGGATCTCCTCGACGACCAGGCTCTCCGGCGGCCCGAACTGCTTGCAGACGACGGCTCTCACGGCTCTTCCTCCGATCGGGGCGGGGTGCTAGCGCCAACCCCGCGGGTTGCTCTCGACGTCGTCCGCCAGGCGCTGGACGGCGTCGGCGAGGCGCGCCCCTTCCTCCGGGAAGCGGCGGATCAGGTTGTGGGCCTCCCGGTCTCGGCGCACGTCGCTCAGCATCGGCTTGTCGCGGCCCAGGTCGCCGGTCGAGGCGAGGTATTTGAAGCGGGCATCCCGCGCCCCGGCGGGCACACCTCCGGTCGTCGGGAAGTAGAAGACGAGGTCGTGGGGGGTGGGCGAGCTGCCCTCGAGGAGGCCGCTCAGGTCGGCCCCGTCGACCACGCGATCGTCCGGAAGCGGGAGCCCGGCCAGGGCGAGGAGCGTCGGGAAGACGTCGATGTTCATGGCGATGGCGTCGCTCACGCCGCCGGCCGCGATACGCCCCGGCCAACGGGCGATCATCGGCACCCGCTGTCCGCCTTCGAGCACCTCGCCCTTGCGCCCGCGGAGGAAGCCCGGGCTGCCGTTGTAGTCCGCCCCGTTGTCACTCGTGATCAGGACGAGCGTCTGCTCGGCGAGGCCGAGCCGGTCGAGGGCGGCCAGGATCCTGCCGGTGCTGCGGTCGAGGTCCTCCACCACGTCGCCGTAGATGCCGCCTTCGGACGAGCCCGCGTGCTCCGGATCCGCGAAGTGGGGAACGTGGGGGAAGGTGTGGGCGAGGTAGAGGAAGAAGGGCTCGTCCCGGTGGGCTTCGAGGAAGGTGATCGCCCCCTCGGTGTAGCGGCGGGTGAGCCCCCGCTGGTCGACGCCCTTCATCGGGGCGTCTTCGTCCTCGTCCCGGAACGCGCCCCAGCCGATCGTCGGCGTCTCGTCGCGCGCCTCGATCTCGCCGTTCCGGTAGAGGTGGAGCGGCTGCATGTCGTTGCTGTAGCGGACGCCCAGGTACTCCTGGAAGCCGAAGTCGTTCGGCAGGTGGCCGGGCAGGTCGCCCAGGTGCCACTTGCCGATCATGCCGGTCGCGTACCCGGCGGCGCCCAGCGCCTCCGGGAGCAGGATCTCGTCGGTGGGCAGCTCGTTCCCCAAGCCCGCCATGCGGCGTGCGACGCCCACCGGGCTCCCGTGGGGGAAGAAGACGTGGTTGTGGGTGCCCGAGCGCACCGGGTAGCGCCCGGTGAGGAGCGCCGCCCGGGAGGGCGTGCAGACCGGCGAAGCGGAGTAGAAGTCCGTCATGCGCAGGCCCTCGGCCGCGGCCCCGTCGATGTGAGGCGTGGAGATCAGCTCGCTGCCGTAGCTCGAGAGGTCTCCCCAGCCGAGATCGTCGAAGAAGATCACGACGAAGCGGGGCGCGCTCGCTGGGTCCACCGCGCCGATCGAAGCCAGATACGCCGCCTTCTCCGCTGCGTGCTCCGGCTCCGTGGGCTGGTAGAAGAAGGTCACCTGCGCCCAGCGCAGGCCGAGCACCACGATGGCGAGGCCGAGTCCGAGCAGCAGGATGCTGCCCAGGAACGTCGAGAGCCCCCGGAGTCGTCTCAGCAACGCAACAAAGGGAACCGGTCCCTAACGCAACACTACTTGAAGTCGATGACGGAGCGGATGACTTCGCCTTCCTGCATGGCGCGGAAGGCGTCGTTGACCTCGTCGAGCTTGATGCGGCGGCTGACCATGTTCTCGAGGTCGAGCTTGCCGGCCTTCCAGAGGCGCAGGAGCTTCGGCATGAAGGTGCGCACGTTGGCGCTGCCGTACATGGAGCCGCGCAGGGTCTTGTCGGCGTAGAAGAGCTCGAAGGCGGTGAACTCGATCTTCTGCTCCATGCGCCCGACGCCCACGATCACCGCGGTGCCGCCCCGGCGGGCGGCGTCGTAGGTGGCGCGGATCGTGGCCGGGTTGCCGATGCACTCGAGCGCGTAGTCGAAGCCTTCGCCGCCGGTGATCTCGGTCTTCAGGCCCTCGAAGTCGTCGGGCTTGCATACGTGGGTGGCGCCGAACTGCTTGGCCATGTTGAGCTTCGAGTCGACCAGGTCGACGGCCAGGATCTCCGCCGCGCCGGCGATGCGCGCGCCCTGGATCGCCGAGATGCCGACGCCCCCGGCGCCGAACACGACGACGGAGCTGCCCGGCGTCACCTGGGCGGTATTGATCGCCGCGCCCACGCCGGTGGTCACGCCGCAGCCGATCAGGGACACCAGGTCGAGGGGGATGTCTGCGTCCACCTTCACGACGGCGCTCTCGGGGACGATCATCTCCTCGGCGAAGGTGCCGCAGCCGGTCATGCCCGAGACCGGGTTGCCGTCGATGCGGAAGTGCGGCGTCACCGCCATCACCATCATCGCGTCGCACAGGTAGGCCTGGCCGCGAAGGCAGTTCTTGCAGGCCCGGCAAGCCGGAGTGAAGGAGACGATCACCGGATCGCCGGCCTTCACCTCGGTGACGCCCGCGCCCACTTCCTGGATCACGCCGGCACCCTCGTGGCCGAGCACGCAGGGCGTGCCGACGGGGATCGTGCCGTTCTGCGCCGACACGTCCGAGTGGCACACGCCGCTCGAGACGATCTTCACGTGCACCTCGCCGGGGCCGAGATCGGCGAGCCCAACGTCGTCGCGGATCTCGAGGGGCTGGTTGAGTTCGGTGAGGACGGCCGCCTTCATGGTTTCCTCCGGCTTTTAGGAAGAGGGGAGAAGAGAACGCCGGATGCTATCGCCGGGTCCAGAGCGCGTCCAGCCGGATCGGTGCGGCTACGCCAGCGCGGGAGCGAGCTTGCGGTCGAGGTGCCCCGCCTCGATCAGCCAGCGCAGGGAGTCTTCGAGGGTCTCGCGGGTGGGGCGCCATTGGACTCCCAGCTCCGCCAGCTCCGCCGAGCTTTCGATCGGCCGGAAGCGCGTGACGAAGGTCATCGCCTCTCGGGTCATGGGGAAGTCGAAGTCGACGACGTGCCGGGCGAGGTCGCCCAGTACGCCCAGGCCCCGGAACATCCAGCCGGGGCCCGGAATCCGGCGCACGGGCCGGCCTGTGAGCCCGGTGAGGAGATCGCCCAGGGCCGGCCAGGTCAGGAAGTGGCCGGCCGCGATCATGCGTCCGCCGCGACCCGTCTCCAGCACGCGAACGAGCCCCTGGGCGAGATCGCGGGCGTCGACGCAGAGGTAGCCCCCCGAGGTGGAGAGGATGGTGTCGCGCACGAAGGTCACGAGACCGTGGGAGGTCTCCGAGAGACCCGGATCGTCCGGGCCGTGGATCGCGCTCGGGTAGATCGTCGCTACCGGCGCACCGCGTTCCTGGAGCGCGCGGACGGCGTGCTCGCACCGGGCCTTCGAACGGCTGTAGGCGTTGCCCGCATCGACCACGGGCCCGTCCGCGCGGGTCTCGTCGCCCCAGGGGTCGAAGATCGCGCCGAGACTCGAGACGTACACGACGTGGGAGAGGCCGCGCTCCACCGCGCCCCCGACGACGAGCTCGGTGCCGCGGGTGTTCGTGGTCATCACCTCGTCGGCGCGCTTCGATTCGATGCTCACGAGGCCGGCGGCGTGCAGCACACCGTCGCAGCCCTCGAAGGCCTTGGCCACGGCCTCGCCGTCGGTCATGTCGCCGACCACGAAGTCCGGCACGGGCACCGGCGCGCGCTCGAAGGCGCGCTTCAGCTTCTCCTCGCTGCGCACCAGACAGCGCGGCGAGTGGCCGGCCCGCGCCAGGGCCACCGTCGCATGGAAGCCCGTCAGACCCGTCGCACCCGTGACCAGCACCCGCATCAATCGAGCTCGAAGGGGCCCTTGCCCATCTGCTCGCGAATCGGGACGAACGCGGGCTGGCGCATCGCGCGCCGCTGCCAGTTGACGCCGTCCACCACGAGGGTCTCGCCGCTGATGAAGGAGGCGTAGGGTGAAGCGAGGAAGGTGGCGGCCCAGCCGAGCTCCCGCGTGCGGCCGGTGCGCATGGCCGGGCAGCTCGCCTCTTCGTCCGGAGCGCCGCGGCCCGGCACGTTCTGGATGTCCTCGGTCTCGTCGGCGTGGGGGAAGAGGCCGGGCACCAGGCCGTTCACCCGCAGGCCGTAGGGCGCCCACTCGACGGCGAGGGTCTCGGTCATGTTCTTCACGCCCGCCTTCGCCGCCGACGAGTGGGCGAAGCCGGGGCCGCCGGTCCACGCGTAGGAGGCACCGATGTTGATCACGTTTCCCGGCGTGTCCGCGGCGATGTGACGGCGTCCGAACTCCCGGGACATGTAGAAGGTGCCGTTCAGCACGATGTCCACCACGGTTCGCCAGCCGTTCGGCGAGAGGTCCTCCGCCGGCACCGGGAAGTTCCCCGCCGCGTTGTTCACCAGCACGTCCGGCAGGCCCAGCTCCTTCTCCACGGTCTCGAAGGCCTCGGCGACGAGCTCGGGCTGTCGGATGTCGCAGCCCACGCCGACGGCCCGGGCGCCGAGCTCCTGGGCCGCTGCAACCCCTGCCTTGCGGTGCTCCTCCTGGCGCGAGACGATCGCCAGCCCGGCGCCGAGCCGCGCGAACTCGAGGGCGATTGCGCGCCCGAGGCCCGTGCCGCCCCCGGTCACCAGGACCGTGCGGCCCTCGAAGGTGCCCGGCGGAAGCGCCGAGGCACCGAGGGGAGGCGGTTCGGGCAGGCCCATGGACTCTCCTGTGAACGGGCCGGCCAGGGTAGCGCGGGAGCGGATCCCCCGTGCCCGCGATAGGTTCCACGATCGATGAGCGAGCGCCGACTCCTTCCGACCTGCACGCCCGAAGTGCTGTGCCACGTGGAGGATCGGGTCGCGGTGGTCACCCTCAACCGCCCCGAGGCGCGCAACGCGATCACCCTGGACATGAAGCGCGCACTCGTCGAGCTGATCCAGGTGCTGGGCGAGGCCCCCGACGTGGGCTGCCTGCTCCTGACCGGGGCCGGCGGTGCGTTCTGCGCCGGCGGGGACACGAAGCGGATGGCCGCGGATGGCAAGCCCGCCTCGCCGGAGGAGCGCAAGCGCCAGCTGCGCTGGGAGCATCAGATCCCCGCTGGCCTCTTCCGCCTCGAGAAGCCGACCGTCGCGGCGCTGCCCGGCCCGGCGGCCGGCGCGGGCTTCGCCCTGGCCCTGGCCTGCGACCTGCGGGTGATGGCCGCGAGCGCCTTCGTCACCACCGCCTACGTGAAGCTCGGCCTCTCCGGCGACTACGGGATGAGCTGGTTCCTGACGCGCCTGGTCGGGACGGCCAAGGCCAAGGAGATCCAGTTCACCGGCATGCGGCTCCCGGCGGAGGAGTGCGAGCGGCTGGGTCTCGCCAACCGCGTCGCGCCGGACGGTCAGTTGATGGACGCGGCGATCGGGCTCGCCCGCGAGATCGCGGGGGGTCCGCCGATCGCGCTCCGGCTGATGAAGGACAACCTCAACCGGGCGACCCAGGAGACCCTCGAGTCGATCCTGGCGGTCGAGGCGGAGCGCATGGTGCAGGGCGCCACGACCGACGACTACGTCGAAGCCGTGAACGCCCTGCGGGAGAAGCGCGCGCCCGTCTTCAAGGGGCGTTAGGCGCTTCAGTTCGCGCCGGGCAGCTGGAACAGCACGCCCGACTCGCCGCCCATCAGGGTGCGCGGATAGGCGCCGTCCCAGCGCTCCACCTCGTTGTAGCGGAGCAGCTCCGGGGTGACGGAGCCCGCGATGCGGGAGTTGCCTTCGGCGCGGGCCTCGGCCTCCGCGCGGATGCGGTAGGCCTCCGCGTCGGCCTCCGTGCGCTTGGCGTTCGCCTCGGCGATCGCCGCCTGCTCGCGGGCCTGGGCTTTCTTCACCAGCTGCTGGGCCTGCTGTTCGACGATGCGCAGCTGCGCCTTCTCGCGCTCCAGCTGCTCCTGGCGCTCCTTGGTCTGGATCACCGCGTCGCGCACGACCGGGGGCAGGGTGATGTCCCGGAACAGCACGGCCTCCACTTTCACGCCCTTGGGCGCGAGGTAGTCGATGAGCCCCGCCTCCATGTAGCGCTGCAGCTCCTGCTGCACGCTCTCCTGGAAGAAGTCCTGGGACTTCTCGACGCTCTTGCCGGCCTCGCGCAGGAGCGAACGCACCTTCGGGGTGACGTGCTTGTCCACCACGTCCTCGAGCCGGCCGGTGCTCTGGAGGATGGTCGGCGTCTGGTCGCCGAGGATGCGGAAGGTGACGGACACGTCCATGGTCGTCTTGAGCTTGTCCTGGGAGGGGACCTCCACCTGCTTCCAGGTGTGGGTCTGCTCGCGCAGGTCGAAGGGAGTGAAGGCGAGCAGGGGGTTCACGACGTGCAGGCCCTCGGGGTAGGGCTCTGCCCGCACCTCGCCGAACAGGGTGGCGACGTGGTTGTGGCCCGGCTCGACCGTGGTGACACAGCAGCTGAGCACGCCCAGCGCGAACAGGGTGGCCGCGAGGAAGGTGGCGAGCTTGATCTTCATCATGGGACTTCTCCTTTTCGTGATTGCGTGTCTCGCGCCGGGCCCGAGGGGGTGGGCGCCGCGAGACAGACATTCGCGAGGAGACGTCCGCGCGGGCGCACGGGAGGAGAGCAAGAGGCATGCCGAACCGGATTTCAGGAACTTGCGACGGCTTCTTCGCGCAGGTTCCGCAGCCCGCGGCGGCACTGCCGCCCCGGGCGGCCACCCCTGGGGTAGACTGCGCGCCCATGAGCGAACTCGAACGGCGGGTCGCCGATCTCGAGCGGCGCGTCGACGCCGCCGAGTCGGTGCTGGCGATCCAGAACCTGAAAGCGCGTTACGCCCAGCTCGTGGATCAGCGCTACACGCGGGGCAGCGTCGTGGACGAAGCGCGGCTCGCCGAGATCGCCGAGCAGATCGCAGGCCTCTTCGCCGAGGACGGCGTCTGGGACGCGGGCAAGGCCCTCGGCATCGCGCGCGGTCGCGCCGAGATCGCCGAGCGCATGCGCAAGCCGACCCTCGCGTTCTCCTGGCACTACTTCGTGAAGCCCGAGATCCACGTCGACGGCGACCGCGCGCGAGCGCGCTGGGACATCCTCTCCCCCTGCACCACCCCGGATGGACAACCCCAGTGGATGAGCGGGTTCGAGGACGACGAGTACGTCCGCATGGGCGGCCTCTGGCTCCACCAGCACATGAAGCTGGGCGTCGTCTTCATGGCGCCCCACGCCACCGGCTGGCAGAAGATCTTCACCTGAACCCGGCAGGGGTTGGCGCGTTCAGGTGGCGAGCTGACGTTCGCGCTCCTTGCGTTCGAGCTCTTCGAGGCGCTTCTCGAGGGCTTCGAGGCGTTCGCGGAGGAGCTCGGCGCCGTCGCGCATGCCGCGCTTCCAGCGGCGGCCCAGCTCGCGCCAGGGATCGGGACCGGCCCAGGGGACCGAGAGGCCTTCGGGGCGCACGCTGAGGCTCTGGGCCTCGCCCATGCGGTGGAGCTGGAGCGTGAGTGGTTCGTCCTCCGGTGCGGCGGCGACGGTGCGGACGAGGTCGAAGGTCTCCTCGATCGGCTCGCCGCCGGCGTCCGTGATGACGTCGCCCACCTTCACGCCGGCCGCCGCGGCGGGGGAATCCTCCAGCACGCGCACCACGAGCACGCCGCGCTCGGTCGGCGCCTCCATGAACTCGCGGAGCTCCGGGTCATGGACTGCACCTGCACGCCGATGCGGCTCGGCCCGAGCCATGTGTCGTGGCCGAGGCGCATCGGCCGGTCGGCCCAGGCCGCTCCGGCGGCGAGGAGCACCGGGATCACGGCGGAGATGGAGACGAGGAATCGCATGGGAAGTCCCTCCTGGGCGCAATGACACCGTAGAGCGACGGCCCGTTCCCGTCTCCTGCAGCTCGGAAGCTGCACCGTCCGGCGCTCCCTCAGTGGTGGCGGGCGTAGTGCTCCGCCAGCAGATCGGCCCCGAAGTCACCCGGAAAGGACCGCAGCACCGCATGGATGTGATCCCCGTCCTCGGTGTTGTCGAACTCCAGGCGGAAGGTCGGCCCCTCGATCCGGTAGTAGAAGGAGAAGGCGGGCTCCCGGGCTTCCGCCCAGGCGAAGCGCATCTCCGCGCGCCCCGCCGCATCGAGGCTCGCACGCCAGGCGTCGGCGATCTCGGCCCGGAAGTTGGCGAGGTAGAGCTCGACCACGCCGTCGAGCAGCGCCTGCTGGGCCGCCGCGAGGTCCGCACGGCGCACGCCAACGGGCTCGCCCGGTGCCGCGTGCCGCACCTGGGAGAGCATGTGGCCCCGATCCGGCCGGTAGGGCAGCGCGGCCGCCGCTCGCTGCGTGTCGTCCAGGCTGGCGGCCAGCTCCCGCGCCCGCGCCTCCTCCTCTCGCAACAGCTGGAGGCCGCCGTTCTGCCAGCCCTCGGGCACGACGCGCGGCTGGGCGCCGAGGAAGAGCGGCGTCACGGCGGGAAGCTCGCCCTTCGCCGGCACGGTGACGTTGAGCGAGAGATGGTGGCCCTCGAGCCGATATCCCCACGCACCTTCGCCCGGGACGCCGAACAGAGCCACGTAGTAGCGGCCGGGGTCGCGGAAGCCGCCGGTGATCCACTCGACGAAGGCGTTGCCGTCGGCGCGGTGCACCGCCGTCTCGAGCTGGCGGACGTCCGCGACGCGCTGCACACCCGTCCGGCTCAAGGTGACGGCGAGCAGCTCGTCCACGAGCCCGCGGGTGCGGTCGTCCAGGGCATCCAGCCGCACGCCGTCGATGAGGAACGGTGCGAAGTGGATATCCCTGCGCTCGTCGTCGTCGAAGTCCCACGCCGCAGCCGACGGCAGGGCCTGCGCCAGCGCGCCGCCCCGCTCGTTCAGCTCCGGAACCGGCCCGTCGCCGGCGACGGCCGGGCTGCCGGCGAGGGCTCCGGCCAGCGCTGCCACGAGGAGTCGCCCCATGCCGGCAGGATACACCGGGGTCAGTCGCCGAGGAGGTTCAGTACGCTCCCGGCTCCCTGGGTCAGTCGCCGAGGACGTTCAGCACGCTCCTGGCTCCCCGGGTCAGTTGCCGAGGACGTTCAGTACGCTCCCGGCTCCCTGGTTGTTCTCGAAGAAGTCGAAGTCGATGCTGATGGCGGCCGCGAAGATCACCGCGCGCTCGGCCGCGCTCCAACTGGCCTGGCCGTAGTCGACGAGGAAGCTGTCCGCGTCGGCGAAGGTCTCCCGAAGCACGCCCCCCCAGCGCTTGGTGATCACCGCGTCCCCGGTGCCGCGGGCGCTCTCGATCGGGAAGGTCCATAGCCGCCAGAGGGGGCTCTTCACCCGGGCGAAGGTGGCGCCGGTGGCGTCGCGCAGGTCGTAGCGCTTGTAGAGGATCCCGAAGCGCCGGCGCACGCTGCCGAGCGCCTGCCCCTCGGGTCCCACCACCGCCAGGTCGGAGAACAGGAAGAAGAAGGAGCGCGAGAGATCGAGGAGCGGCCGGCCCTCCGGGTCCACCACGCCGATCTCGAAGCCCCGGTGGGAGCGCAGGAAGGAGCGCCGGAGGAAGCTCCCGAAGCCGCCGGATCGCTCGGCGATGGCACCGACGGTCTCCTGCTCGGCACTCATCACCTCGTATCGGTTGCGCGTCTCCCAGTCGATCGCGATCTCCGTCCACTCCTTGCGCTGGCGGACGAAGAGCTGGCGATGGCCTTCGAAGAAGTGGGAGAGCATCGGGTCGACCTCCGGATCGCTTGTGAGCCGCCGCGTGTCAGGCGCGCCGCACCCGGGCCGCGCCCAGCGCGCCGGCGCGCTCGAGCACGCCCAGCACGACCAGGAGCAGCAGGGCGGTCGAGATGGCCGCCACGACGCCGCGGCCCACGAACAGTCGCACGTAGAAGAGGCTGGCGACCAGGGGCGTGGTCGAGAGGGCGTAGGCCAGGCCGGCGAGCGGCGGGAGGAGGAGGGTCGCGAGCCGGGCCGCCTGCCGGGTTCCGGCGTGCACGCCGTCGTCCCGGACCAAAGCCGGCAGGCGCTCCCTCCACCGCCGCGCGGCCACGATCAGGGCCACCCCGCCCAGGAGCGTGCTGCCGTGCTGCAGGAAGCGGTAGGCGTGCAGCTCGTAGGTGGGCAGGGAGCCCAGGCTCTGGCCCAGGATCGGAAGCTCCTCGACGGCGAAGCCGTTTCCGTGGGTGAAGGCGTCCCACAGGACGTGGGTGAGGGCGCCCAGGGCGACGGAGCTCGCCGCGACGACGGGGGTCGGAGCCGGCGGCGGAGCCAGGGGGATGCGCCGGCCGAAGCTCTGCGGGGCCAGCATCCGCGCCGGTCGTCGCAGCAGGGAGCGCCAGGTGAGCAGCGTCAGGAGGCCCATCGGCAGGCCAAACCACAGCACGCCCGGGAGCGAGTGGGTCGCCGCCCGCTCCAACGGCAGGCCCAGGAAGTAGGGGAGGTCCGGGGCCATGCTGCCGATCGCCAGGGCTGCGAAGTCGGCTCGCGGGCCGAGCCACCCCTTGAGGGGCAGGGCGGCGGCGACGTGGGAAGGCGTGAAGGGCATGGCGTCCGATCTCCGGGACCATCGGCAGAACGATCGGCGGATTCGACCCCGACCCGCGGGCCAGGTTCCGCCTCTAGCGGCGGCGGACGGCCATCAGTAGCCCGCTCCCGGCGGCGAGCTCCGTCGCGACGAGGTCCCGGTGCCCGACCAACGTGTCCCGCACGCCATCGAGTGCCCGGACGAGCGCCGGGTCGTCGTGCTGGGCCCGGTCCATGTCGTCGACGAGGAGCACGCCTCGGGGGCGCAGGGCCGCGATCGTCCCCTCCAGGTTCGTGAGCTTGCCGCCCGGCGCGTCCGCGAAGATCAGGTCGAAGTGCCCGAGCTGCTCGACCTGCTCGGCGCCATCGCCTCGCACGAGCCGCACCCACGCCGGCAGGCTCGCTTCCGCAGCGAGGGCCTGCATGGCCGGGTCGAGCTCGACGCTCACCACCCGGGCGTCGCTTCGTCGCCCCAGGCCGTGGAGGATCCAGGCGAGCCCCACGCCCGCGCCGGTCCCGAGCTCCAGGATGCGACCGCCCTCCGGCACGGCCGCGGCCAGGGCGGCGAGCAGGCTCCCGGCGACGGGCTCGCAGGAGAGCGCGAAGCCCGCGCGGCGGGCCCGCTCCTCGGCGCGAGCTACCCGGTCCGGCCGTGCCGTCACGCCGTCGCCCGGGCAGATTGGGCCAGGTCTTCGCGCAGGGTGCGCGCGGCCAGGGCGAAGCACACGCCGGCCAGGAGCCCGGCGCAGGCCATGGCGCTGAGCGAGTAGCGGATCGCGTCGTCGCCGAAGCGCCCGGCCAGCGCATCGTTGGCCAGCCCGATCAGCTGCGGGCCGATCCCGAGGCCCACCAGGTTCAGCACCGCGAGCAGGGTGGCGGCGGCGAGGGCGCGCATGCGCGGCGCCACGAGCCCCTGGGAGAGGGACCACATCGGCCCGACGTACATGTTGTTCAGCAGGTAGAACACGCCGAAGCTGGCCAGGGCGAGCCCGGTCTCCGTGCTCAGGTAGAAGGGCAGCGCGAAGGGAAAGGCCGCGAGCGAGACCAGGGATGGAAGCCACAGGTTCCAACGCACGTCGCGCACCTGCAGGCGGTCGTTCAGCACGCCGCCCAGGGTCGTCCCGGCGGCACCCGTGAGACCCGCGATCAGGCCGAAGGTCATGCCCAGCTCGGTGCCGCTCAGGCCCTGTACGCGGATCAGGTAGATCGGGCCCCAGGCGAGCACCGAGTAGCCGACCAGGGCCTGGAAGCAGCCGGCGGCCACCATCACCACGAAGGAGCGCTTGCGGGCGAGGGTGCGCACCACCTCGCCGATCGTGGGCACGTTGGCATCCGGGCCGGCCTGCTCCGCGGCGCCGCGCTGGGGCTCCCGGATCGTGGCGAAGATCAAGAGGGCCAGCGGAACGCCCGGCAGGCCCGCGACCAGGAAGGCGGTGCGCCAGTCGAAGAGGTCGCGCACGATGCCGCCGCCCATGAAGCCGAACATCAGGCCCAGGTAGATTCCCCAGCCGTAGATGGCGAGGGCGGTGGCCCGCCGGGCCGGCGGGAAGAAGTCGCTGATCAGGGAGTGGGAGGGCGGCGTGCCAGCGGCCTCCCCGATGCCGACCCCGAAGCGCGCGATGGCCAGGCTGACGAAGCCGACGGCGAGGCCGCACAGGGCGGTCATGGCGCTCCACACCGCGAGCCCGAGGGAGATGACGAGCTTGCGCGAGCCGACGTCGGCCCAGCGCGCGAGGGGGAAGCTCGCCAGCACGTTCAGGGTGGCGAAGGCCGGCCCGATCAGGAAGCCGAGCTGGGTATCGCTGAGACCCATCTCGCCCTTGATGTCCTCGGCGACGATCGAGAGGATGTTCCGGTCGACGAAGTTCAGGATGTAGGCGAGGAGCAGCAGGAAGAGGACGTACCAGGCTCGTCCCCGGGGCGTGGCGCATTCGCCGGCCTCGCTCATGCCGGCGAAGGCTCCCCGGCGCCGAGACGGCCGGGTCGCAGGCCGCGGCTCTGGACCATCACCAGGGCCATCAATCCGGCGGCGAGCCAGAAGGGCCACGCCATCTGGACGTCGAAGAGGAAGCCCGCGAGCGCGGGGCCGAAGATCCGCGCGAAGGACGCCATCGACTGGAAGGTGCCCATCACGGCGCCCCGGGTCTCGGGGCGGGCCTCGAAGGAGGTCAGGCTCATCAGCGCGGGCTGGGAGATCGCGCGGCCCACCGCCGAGGCGGTGAGCGGGAGCAGGAGCAGCCCGATCCCCGGCGCGAGCGGCACGAAGAGGAAGGCCACCGCCATCAGCAGGGCGCCGCTGGTCACGAGGCTCCGCTCCGCATAACGAGCTGCGAGCGCACGCATGCCGCCGCCCTGGATCGCGCCCATGACCAGTGCCATTCCGACGAGCAGGAAGCCCACGCCCCGCGCGTCGAGCCCGAAGGCGCCCTCCATGAAGGGCGCGAACATGTTCTCGAGCTGGGTGACGGCGAGGGAGAAGAGCAGGTAGGCCAGGCAGGCGTGCCGGATGCGCGGGTCGCGCAGCACCTCGAGGCGCGAGGCCGTGCGCTGGGGCGCCGCGTGACGCGGCGGCTCGGGCAAGGCGAAGAGGGCGAACACGAAGTTCACCGCGGCCAGGCCCGCCGCGGCCAGCATCGGCACCGCGTAGCCGTAGGGCGCGAGCAGCGCGCCGATCGCCGGACCGAGCAGGAAGCCCACGCCGAAGCTCGCGCCCAGCATGCCCATCCAGCGCGTCCGCTCCTCCTCGCTGGTCACGTCGGTGATGTAGGCCGAGGCGACGCTCACGTTCGCCGCGAACCCGCCGGCCACGAGGCGTGCGGCGAAGATGCCGACGAGCGAGCCCGCGAGCCCGAGCCAGAGCAGCGCGACGGCGGTACCGAAGATCGTCGCGAGCAGCACCGGCCGCCGCCCGACGCGATCCGAGAGCCGTCCCCAGAGCGGCGCGAACACGAACTGCGCCAGGGCGTAGGCGCTCTGGATGAGCCCGTAGGTGAAGCCGTCCGCACCGAAATCGCTGGCCCAGAACCAGAGGACCGGCATCACGATGCCGAACCCGATCAAGTCGACGATGACGACGCTGAACAGGATGGCGAGGGAGGCTCTGGACGGGGCAGCGGCGGCCATCGGGGGGCGGAGCATGCCGGCGGCCTGCGAGGGCCGCAAGGCGGTACGCGGCGCTCAGCGCTCTCCGAGCAGCCCCTCCAGGTAGCCCGCACTCTCCTCCTCGAGCAGCGCGCAGCTCTCGAGCACCTGCTGCGCCTCGGAATCACTGCTGGCCGCACGGAGCCCGCGCCACGCGGCCGCGCCCTGGCGCTCGGCGTCGGCCTGGATCGCCCACTGCTCCCGCAGCGAGAGCCCGGCGAAGACGTCGAAGTACGCGTCGCGGGCCGCGGGGAAGGCGGCGTCGATGGCGGCCTGGGCTGCGGCGTCGATGCTCACCAGCTTCTCCACCCGGGTCGCGATCTCGTCCTCGCGCTCGGCGCAGGCGGTGAGGCCGCGGGCGACCTCCGGGTCGTCGGTCTGCTCCGCCCACTGCCGGTAGCGGCCGGCGGCGCCGCGCTCGAGGGTGGCGAGGAAGCGCGGCACGGCGGCTTCCGGCACGGATTGGATCATCGGGGCGAGCAGCTCGCCGAAGTTCGGGGCGTCGGCCATAGGGGAAAGTTAGCCCAGCGCCGGGTGTGGGGTGCATACTGCGCGGGTGAAGGTCGTGGCGCTCGGAGGCAGTGGAGCCATGGGCCGGTGGGCGGTGCGAGCCGCTCTCGCCGACCCGAAGGTCGAGGCGCTCGTCGTCGCGGATCTCGACGGCGTGGCAGCGGCTCGCGCCGCCGAGGAGGCGGGCCCGCGGGCCAGCGCGGCGACGATCGACGTCGAGGACGAGGAGCGTCTGCGGGGGCTGCTGCGTGGGCACGACCTCGTGCTCAACACGGTCGGTCCCTTCTTCCGCTTCGGCCCCCCGATCCTGCGTGCCGCAATCGAGTGCGGCTGCCACTACCTGGACGTGTGCGACGACTGGGAGCCGACCCTCGAGATGCTCGCCTTGACGGCGGCGGCGCGCGACGCCGGCGTCACGGCCGTCGTCGGGCTCGGCGCGAGCCCGGGCGTCTCGAACCTGCTCGCGGTGCAGGCGATCGAGGAGCTGGAGCGCGTCGAGGAGGTCTGGACCGTCTGGTCCCTCGACGGCGCCGGAAGTGAGCCGGGGGAAGGCGGTCGCGAGGGGCCGAGCGCCGCGACCGTGCACGGCGTACACCAGCTGACCGGCCGCATCCGCAGCTTCGAGGGCGGCGCCCTGATCGATCGCAGGCCGATGGAGCGTCACGAGCTGCGCCTCCCCGGCGTGGACCGCAAGCACCCGGTCTGGACGATCGGCCACCCGGAGTCGATCACGTTGCCGCGCACCTATCGCACCCTGCGGCGCAGCACGAACGCCATGTTCACGGACCCGCGCGCCATTCGGTTGCTGCGTTTCCTCACGGGGCTCGTCGACTGGCGCCTGGCCTCGATCGAGCGGGTCGCCGGGTGGGTGGAGCGTCTCGAGACGGGCGAGGGCGGCGAGTTCGGCGCAGCGGTCGGCCCCGAAACGCCGCTCGAAGGCCTCCCGCCGCTTTTCGCCCTGGCCAAGGGCACGCGCGCCGGCGGGCGCGCGTCCGCGGCGGCGGTGCTCGCCGCCGCTCCGCCCGGAGGAATGGGACCGATCACCGGCATCCCCCTCGGCGTCGGCGCCTCGATGTTGGCCGCCGGCCAGATCGACCGGCCCGGCGTCCATGCACCCGAGGCGGTCGTTCCCCCCGGCCCCTTCTTCGAGCGGCTCTCGGCCTGGTGCGAGCCGGGCCCGCCGGAGGGCCGGGGGCTCGCGGTCCTCACGCGATCCTGGGAAGAGCGGAGCCTGGAAGAGGCTTTCGAGGCCTTCTGGAGCTGAGCTGCTTCCGGAGCGCCCACGCGCCTCTCCGCCCGAAGCTGCCGCTTCGCGAGCGGGTCCTAACCTGGGGCGGGCCTTCGGCCGATACGTCTCCCAAGGAGATCGCCATGGCCAAGGCATTCGGAATCCTCTTCATCGTCGGGCTCGTCTGGGTCGGCCTCGAGGTCTACACCGAGGGCACCCACGGCGCGTTCGGGGGCGTCTTCGCCTCGTTCACCGACGAACCCGCGCCCACGGACGAGGAACGGGTCTCGACCCCCCAGCGAGCGGGCCGCGCCTGGGAGCGCGCCCAGGACACCGCCAGCGACCGCCTCGAGCGCCAGCTCGGCGAGGGCTACTGAAGAAACGGGGCCAGAGTTAAGAATTCAGTTACGCCCCCAAGGGGCGTAACTGAATTCTTAACTCTGGCCCCGTTTCTTAGCGGTTCCACGCCACGGGCATGGTCTCCCAGCCCTGGACGAACTCGGTCTTCAGCCGCTTCAGCTGGTCGGCCTTCACCTCGTACTCCGGGGCGTCCGCCAGCAGCTTCTCGATGCAGAGCTTGCCTTCCATCTTGGCGAAGTGCTGGCCGATGCAGGCGTGCACGCCGTGGCCGAAGGAGAGGATGCGCGGAGCGTTCCGGTGGACGTCGAAGCTGTCCGGGCTCTCGAACTCGCGCGGGTCCCGGTTCGCCGAGGGATAGAGGAACGCCATCCTCTGCCCCGGCCGGAGCGTCTTGTCGTGGAAGGTCACCTCGCCCTTCAGCTTGCGCATCAGGAACTGGGTGGGCATGTCGTAGCGGAGCCCTTCTTGATAGGCGCCCGGGATGAGTGACGGGTCCTTCACGAGCTGCGCGCGCTGGTCCGGGTGCTCCCACAGGCGGTGGATCACGCTGGCGAAGGTCTTCGGGAAGGTCTCGGCGCCGCCGATCAGGAACATCGAGAGGTGGCTGCCGGCGCTCTCCAGGTCGAAGGGGCCGTCGCCGTCCAGGTCCATGCCGATGATCAGGTCGACGACGCTGCCGTCGGAGACGCCCGCCGCCCGCCGCTTCGTGATCAGCTCGCCGAAGTAGGCGAACATCTCGCCCATGGCGGCGACACCGTCCTCGGTCATGCCGTCCACCCCCTCCTCGCGGGCGAAGAAGCGCCACACCAGCGCGTTCAGCATGTCGCTGTCTTCCATCGGGAAGCCGTTGGCCAGGCAGGCGACCTTCACGGAGACCTGGTTGGCGAAGTCGTTGAAGAGGTCGACCCCGTCCCGATCCCGGACCGCTTGGTAGGCCTCGTCGACGATCTTCTGGATCTCGCCCTCGAGCCGGCGGACCTTGCCGGGCGTGAAGTAGGCGGCCACCTGGGTGCGCATCTTCGTGTGCCGGGGCGGGTTGATGTTGTTCAGCATCGGCGTCACCGGCTGCACCCGGGTGATGAGCTGGGCGACGGTGGTGCCCTCTGTCGAGGGACGTCATCTCTTGCGCGCTAAGAGGACGGCTAGTTTTGCGCACCCCCCTGGGTTGATGTTCGGTTCTTCCTTCTTCTCTTCCGCTCTCCGAAGGAGAGCACGGCCGTCAGGCCGCCCTCTGGGGCCTCAACGCTGGGCGCTTTGCCCCGCGGCCTGCTCGAGCTCGCGGAGCCGGTAGCTCCGCCCCGAGATGTTGAGCACCTGGCTGTGGTGGAGGAGGCGATCGAGGATGGCGGTGGCCAGCACCTCGTCGCCCGCCAGCACCTCGGGCCAGTCGGCGATGCCCTTGTTCGTGGTGATCAGGATCGAGCCCCTCCCATAGCGGTAGGAGACGAGCCGGAAGAAGAGGCTCGCCTCCTGGCGCGTCATGGGCTCGAAGCCGACCTCGTCGATGACGAGGAGCGCCACGTTCATGTGCTTGCGCCGCCGCAGCCGTTGCGGGCTGATCTCGGCGTCGCGCTTGAGGGCCGCCAGCAGGTCCTCGAGGCGATGGAAGGCCACGGAGAAGCCGTTCTCCACGGCCCGCACCCCCAGGGCCACCGCCAGGTGGGTCTTGCCCACTCCCGGCGGACCCTGGATCAGCAGACTCTCCTTGGCCCGGATCCACGCGCAGGTGCCCAGCGTCTCGATCCGGCTCCGCTCCACACTCGGCTGGAAGGCGAAGTCGAAGTTGCCGAGGGTCTGCCCCGTGGGAAGGCCCGAGAGACGGAGCGAGGTCTTCATCCTCCGCTCCTCGCGGTGCTGCAGCTCGGCCTCGAGCAGCAGGTCGAGGAAGCGGTGGGGCACGAGGTCGTCCTTGGTCGCTCGGGCCAGCTCCTCGCCGATGTGCTCGGCCGCGTGATGGAGGCCGAGGCGCACGAGCCGCTCGCGGGTCGGGTCGAGATCCACCTTGCCGCCCTTCTTGGGCACCGGGTTTCCCGCCGTCATCGCGCCACCTCCGCCAGATCGGCATAGAGGTCGATCGGCCGCTGCTCCGGCTCCATCGCCCACAGCTCCTGGAGGCGTCGACCCATGCGCCCGAGCGGTACGGGCGCCTCCACCCCCTCCGTGCTCGGCCCCTCGTAGTGGCTCGGGTCCAGCAGCAGGCGGCTTCGCGTGTGGCGCGGGTGCGCGGCCACCACCGAGCCCTCGGCCCAGACCTGCACCTGCCGGGCGCAGCCGCGCACCTCGACGCTCTGCTCGACGAAGCGGAAGGGGACGCTGTAGGTACGCCCCTCGAAGCGCACCGTGGCGTCGCGCCCGACACGTCGCATCACGGCCAGGTCGAAGGGCTCGGGAAGCCGCTCGGGCAGGGCCCCGAGATGGGGCTTCTCCGCCTCCCACGCCTGGAAGACCGTCGTGCCCGTCGCCGGGCACTGCCGCCGGTGGCTCGAGCGCGCCACCTGGCCGTCCGTCCACGCTTGCAGCGACTCCAGGCTCTCGTGCTCCCGCCGACGCGGATCGAAGCCCCGCCGGTGCCCCAGGATCCGACGCTCCACCTTCCCCTTCTCCTGCGGCTGGCGGGGACGGGTGGCGTCCACGTGGAAGCGAAGGGCCCCGGCATAGCTCGCGTAAGCCGGGTTCACCGTCCCCCATGGCCCCGCCCCCTTCGCCACCGCTGTCTTCACGTTGTCGACCCGCAGCACCGCCGGCACCCCGCCCAGCCGCTCGAAGGCCCGGTTGTGCACGTCCAGCCACGCCAGCGTGTCCGCCCGCTCCGACCACACCACCGCTTCTCGCCGCGAGTGCGAGAGCACCAGGTGGAAGGCATGCAGGTCCACCTCCTGGCCCCCGATCCGCACGCCCGGAAACTCGCCCCAGTCCACCTGACCCTGCGCCCCGGGCGGTGTCTCCACCCGACGCCGGCTCCGCACCTTCGGTCTCGGGAACCGGGCCCGCACGTACCGCTGCACGCTCTTGGAGCTCCCCGTGTACCCGTGCTCCTCCACCAGGAACTCGTGAAGCTCCTGCAGGTTCACGCCACGGCCTCCCGAGCTCGCCTCCAGCCACTCCGCGATCACCTCGTGGACCGCCTCGGCCAGGAAGGGCTTCCCGCTCCGGCCGTCTCGCGCCCCCTCCGCCAGCCGCTTCAGCCGGTAGCGCACCGCGCTCTCCCGGATCCCCAGCTGGCGGGCGATCTCCCGGTTCGAGCACCCCCGCTCGTGCAGCACTTCGATCGTCATCACTTCCTCCTGCCTCAGTCGCCGCTGCCCCACGCCCCCCTCCCTCACGGGGAACGTGCCGCGCAGCGGCTCAACAGGAGGTGCGCAAATCTACGTGTCCTCTTAGCCCTCGAATATCACGTCCTGCGACAGACCTCGAGCAGGCCGAGCTCGCCGCACTGCTACAGACCGTCCCGGGCGTCGGCCCCGTCGTGGCCCGCACGCTCCTGATCGACCTTCCGGAGCTCGGGCACCTGGGCCGAAGGGAGATCGCCTCGCTCGTCGGCGTCGCACCCTTCGCGCGAGACAGCGGGCTGTTCCGCGGGCACCGCCGCATCCGCGGAGGACGAGCCGCTGTTCGCACGGCGCTCTACCTCGCCGCCATGACCGCCTCTCGCTTCAACCCCGAGATGAAGGCCTTCCACGATCGGCTCCGCCTGGCCGGCAAGCCGCCCAAGCTCGTCTTCGTGGCCGTCGCCCGAAAGCTCCTCGTCGCCCTCAACGCCATCGCTCGGGATCGGGTCGCTTGGCACGCCTGAAACCTTGACCTGAAACACGATCGCTGGTTAGCAGGCTGCTGAAATTCGGCGCTGAGAGGCGCCAGAACGCCAGAGGGCGCGGGTCCCCGCGGCCCGCTCGGCTCGCTCTTCGATCCCGGAAGCGATCCGGGGTACCTCGTCTCGATGCAGGTGCGTCATGTGACCTCTACGAGGTTGCGTATGCGGACCAGGTTGTAGACCGCCGCCGTGAAGACGAACATCCACCCGACCCGATCCGTGCCCCGGTGACGCGTCTTTCGCATTCCCCCGACCGTCTTCATCCAACCGAAGCACTCCTCGATCCGCTTGCGTTTGTGCTGGCTGATCGCGTAGCCCTCGTGACGGACCGTGCGACCGTCGATCCGGCTGGCCCGATTCGTCGTGTGCTGCGCCACGTGCGGCGTGATGTTGCGCTTCCGGCAGCCCGCCACGAACTCCTCGGTGTCGTAGCCCTTGTCCCCGCCCAGCGTGATCCGGCGCCTTCCCGCCACGTCCTCCGCCATCTCCAGCGCTGCCAGCCGCTCGGCGTAGCCATCGGCCTCCGTCAGCAGCGCCGAGACGATCAGGCCGTTGCGGTTCTCCGTCAGCAGATGGCCCATGTAGGCCAGCTGCGAGGTCTGGCCCTTCTTGCGCGCCAGCCGCGCCTCGGGATCCGTCGTCGATTCGTGCGTCGCGTTGCTCCGCCGCTCTCCCCGAAAGTTCACCGTCGGGTTGCCCGGATCGTCGTCTCCGTCGTCCCCCGAGCCGTCCTTCGCCCGGAAGCTCTTCTGGCTCGCCCACGCCTCGATCAGCGTGCCATCCACCGTGAAGTGCTCCGACGACAGAAGGCCGTGGTCCTTTCCCTGCGCCAGCACCGCCTCAAAGAACGCCTCCGCCACGTCCCCTTCCAGCAGCCGGTCCCGGTTCTTCGTGAAGACCGTCGGGACCCAGACCGCATCCTCCATCCCCAGCCCTACGAACCAACGGAACAGCAGGTTGTACTCGAGCTGCTCCATCAGCTGGCGCTCACTCCGGATCGAGTAGAGCACCTGCAGCAACAGAGCCCGCAGCAGCCGCTCCGGTGGGATCGACGGCCGGCCCGTCGACGCGTAGAGCTCCGAGAACCGCCGAGACAGGCCCCTCAGCGCCTCGTCCACCATCGCCCGCATGGGGCGAAGCGGATGATCCTCCGGAATCCGCGTCTCCAGCGAGACGTAGCTGAACATCGAACCCTGCTCTCGGTCGCTGCCGCGCATCCTCTCTCCCCCCGACCCATCTTCTACCATCGAGAACACGGAAACGCAGGGTTTTTCAGCAGCCTGTTAGGGGGCGCCCGTTCATTGACCCGGTGGCTCCACGCCGACCCAGACAACGGAACTCGAGACGGATGGCAGCTGCGTCGAACGCCATGATGTGAAGGCCTCTAGCGAGAGCGGATCCACGGGAATAGGCCATGAGGCCAGGCGATGATTGGACCAGACGTACTCACGGACAAACCCCGCTTCTACGATTGCTGCTAGGTATTGCAGGTACGGATCTTCCTCTTCCCCGGGATTCCACTCCGCGTTCCAGGTCCTCGCGAGCATCTCTCGGGCCGCAGTTTCCGTTTCGAACGATGCATTCGTGCGGATGCTGCGGGAGACAGCTTCCTGATTGCGTGCGCTGGTCACGATCGGGGGGTGCTTTCGCAGTTCTGCTGGCAACTCCTTCGCGACAACTAGAGCGTACGCCAACCAGGCGGTTAGAACGGCCTGGTCATGAAATGCTGCGTCGCCTCGGTGGACACCCAAAACCGGCCATAGAAGGACGTCTGAAAAGCGGCCATAGGGGCTGACGCCCAGGACGTTGACGACGGCGAGGGACCTGCGATCCCCCGCCGCCATGGCGAACCTTCTGGGCAACGAGAAACGCGAGCAGATTCTGGCACTTGGCCGCCTCGGCTGGTCGCTTCGGCGGATCGAGGAGGCGACGGGCGTGCGCCGGGAGACGGCGAGCCGTTACCTCCGGGCCGCGGGGATCGCGGTGCGATCTCCTGGTCGCTGGGGGCACGGGGCCCCAAACCCGGCCATAGAGGCGTCCACCGACTCGAAGGCCCCGGCAAAAGCGGCCAAAGAGGCGTCCACCGATCCGGCCTGGCCGCCGATGCCGGGCCGGAGCCCCCAGGCCAGCGCCTGCGAGCCCTACCGCGAGTGGATCGAGGCGGGCGTGCGCCAGGGCCGGACGGCGATGGCGATCTGGCAGGACCTAGTCGATGACCACGGCTTCGCCTTCAGCTATGCGAGTGTGAAGCGCTTCGTGGCGAAGCAGCGAGCCGCGGCGCCGCGCGAGGCGCACCCGGTGATCGAGACGGCACCGGGAGAAGAGGGCCAGGTCGACTACGGCGACGGGCCGATGGTGCGGCATCCCGGGTCGGGGAAGTACCGGCGCACGAGGCTGTTCGTCTTCACCCTGGGCTACAGCCGCAAGTGCGTTCGGCTGCTCGTGTGGAAGTCGAGCAGCCAGGTCTGGTCGGAGCTGCACGAGAAGGCCTTCCGCCGGCTGGGCGGTGCACCGCGCACCGTCGTCCTCGACAACCTCAAGGAGGGCGTTCTCAAGCCCGACGTCTACGACCCCGCGCTCAACCCCCTCTACCGCGATGTGCTCGCCCACTACGGCGTGACGGCGCTTCCGTGCCGGGTGCGCCACCCCGATCGCAAGGGGAAGGTCGAGTCCGGGGTGCGCCACGCGCAGCAGAAGGTCCGCGGGATGCGCTTCGAGTCGCTCGAGCAGGCCCAGGCCTACCTCGACCGCTGGGAGCGCCGATGGGCCGACACCCGCATCCACGGCACGACCAAGCGCCAGGTGGCGGCGATGTACGAAGAGGAGAAGCCGCACCTGCTCGGGCTTCCCATCGAGCCCTTCCGCTACTACCAGCACGGCGAGCGCACGGTGCACCTCGACGGGGCCATCGAGGTGGAGGGGGCCTACTACCACGCGCCGCCGGGCTGGCTGGGGCGGCGGGTGGCCGTCCAATGGGACGGGCTGCGGGTGCGGATGCTCGATCTGCAGACGGGGGAGCTGCTGCGCGAGCACGTCCGCCAGAGGCGGGGGCGCCGCAGGATGCGGGAGGAGGACCGCCCGAAGCGGACGCCGGCCACGACCCTCCAGCTGCTCGCGCGGGCCCGGCGCGCCGGCGTCCACGTGGGCGAGGTGTGTGAGGCGATCCATCGCCTGGACGGCGAGCCCGGGGTGCGTCGCATCCTGGGCGTGCTCTCCCTGTGCAAGCGCCACGGCATCCCTCGCGTCGACGATGCCTGCGCCACCGCCCTGGCCCTCGAGCTGCCCACCTACGCGTTCGTCAAGCGCTACCTGGAGCGTCAGCCCGAGCTGCCGCTCTCGCTCAAGCAGGTGGACCCGCTCATCCGCCAGCTCACCCACTACCGCGATCTCATCGATCGCCGCACCGAGGAGACCTCTCGTGAATCTGACTGAACTCGATCCCGCACTGCGCAAGCTCCGGCTCTCGGGCATGGCCGAGCATCTGGAGATGCGGCTCCTCGAAGCCCAGAAGGGCGAGTGGGCGGCCATCGACCTGCTCTCGGCGCTCGTCCAGGACGAGCTCGAGCGCCGGCAGGACCGACTGCTGGCCCGGCGCATCAAGCAGGCCCGCTTCCGCGACGCCAACCGGACCCTCAACGGCTTCGACTTCCGCTTCAATACGAAGATCGATCGCGCCCTGGTCTTCGAGCTCGCCACGGGCCGCTTCCTCGAGCAAGCCGAGGACGCTGTCTTCCTCGGCCCGCCGGGCACGGGCAAGAGCCATCTCGCCCAGGCGATCGGCCTCGCCGTCATCCACCAGGGCCATCGCGTCGCCTACCGCGAGGTCCACGTCCTCCTCGAGGAACTCGCTGATGCGACCCTCGACGGCACCCGCAAGGAGTACCTGGCCGAGATGGCGAGCGTGCCGCTGCTCATCCTTGACGACCTCGGCATGCGCAAGCTCCCCACCACGGCCGCCGAGGACCTGCTCGAGCTCATCATGCGCCGCTACGAGCGCACCAGCACCCTCGTCACCTCGAACCGACCCGTCGACGACTGGGGCCGGCTCCTCGGCGACACGGCAGCCGTCACCGCCATGCTCGACCGCCTCCTCCACCACGGCCACCTGCTCAAGTGCGGACCCCGCAGCTGGCGCACCAAGAAGACCACGGCCTTGCCGAAGGAGGCTCCGGCGCGGTAGAACCCCTCTGTCCTGGGCGCGGCCCTTTGGCCGCCTTTGAGACGTCCACCTTTGGCCGGTTTTCAGACGTCCACCGAGGAGGCCGCGGACTACGAGGCCGACGACGTGATCGGCACGCTCGTGGACGGCCTCCTCAGCGAGGACTGCGGGGTGCAGGTGGTCAGCTCGGACAAGGATCTCTGCCAGCTCGTCACCGAGGACGGGCGCGTCGTCCTCCACGACTTCGCGAAGGAGACCACCCTCGACGCCGACGGCGTGCGCGAGAAGTTCGGCGTCGACCCGGCACAGATCCCCGACTACCTGGCACTCCTGGGCGACGCCGTGGACGATCTGCCCGGCGTCCCCGGCTACGGCAAGAAGAGCGCGGCGGCGGCGCTGGGCGCCTTCGGCCGCATCGACGCGATTCCGGACGATCCCGCGGGCTGGGAGGGCGTCGCCGTGCGCGGCGCCGCACGCCTGGCCCGGGAGATCGCCGCCCACCGCGACCAGGCGCTCCAGGTCCGCGAGCTCGCCACCATCGTGCGCAAGGTGCCCGGCGTTCGTTGCTCCCTCGCCGATCTCGCGTGGGAAGGCGCGCCCGCCGGCGCTGTCGAGGCCCTGTGCGCCGAGCTGGGCTGGGGCCGCATCGCCGATCGGATTCCCGGCCGGGGCTAAAACGCCACCCGCCTCCTCGGAAAGCCCTCGATTCCCGGAAAATCGGGGATAGAATGGCCGGCGCTGCGTTCTGCCTCATCCGTTCGGAGGACCACATGGAGATCATCACCACCAGCGAGGGCTGGGAGTTCCTCTTCCGCTGGATCCACTTCCTCGCCGGCATCACCTGGATCGGCGTCCTCTACTACTTCAACTTCATCCAGACACCCTTCTTCGGGACCGAGCTCGGCGGCGAAGCCAAGAGCGCGATGACCCGCGGCCTCGTGCCCAACGCCCTGTGGTGGTTCCGCTGGGGCGCCATGTTCACCTTCCTCACCGGGTGGACACTCGTGCTGATGTACCTCGGCATGGGCGGCATGGATCTCGGCACACCGCTCATCACCAAGATCCTGACCGGCGGCATCATGGGCACGATCATGTGGGCGAACGTCTGGTTCGTGATCTGGCCCGCCCAGCAGCAGGTGATCAAGTCGGCCGAGCAGGTGGCCGCCGGCGGCGATGCGATCCCCGGCACGCCGGATCGCGCGGCCCGCGCCGGCCTGGCCTCACGCACCAACACCATGTTCTCGATCCCCATGCTCTTCTTCATGGGGTCGGCCCGTCACCTGAGCACCCTCCACAACGGCACGAACGACATGGTCTACTGGATCGTGGCGCTCGTGATCATCGGGCTCCTCGAGGTGAACTGCCTGGTCGGTACCGGCCAGGGCCGGCAGAAGTACCTGGGCAGCGTGTCCGGCACGATCCACACCGGCCTCCTCGCGACCCTGGTGCTGTACATCGTCGGCGTCGCCCTCAACAGCTAGGGCGCCAACGCATCGCTTTCTGGGGAAAGCGCGACAGAGAGGGTCGGGGCCTCGCCCCGGCCCTCTCTTCGTTGGACCGGGCCTGCGGCCCGTGCTCGCTGTGCTGCACCGTGCTCCGGGTCGACGAGCTGCGAAAGCTGGGCGGCACGGCCTGCCCGAAGCTCGGCCCGCCGGGTGACGGATGCAGCATCCACCCCGATCGTCCGGCCATCTGCCGGCGCTATCGCTGCCTGTGGCTCCAGGGCGGGCTCGAGGACGGCGACCGGCCGGACCTCCTCGGCGCCGTCCCGGATCTCGTCAGCGAAGGCGGCACCACTCGTCTCACTCTCCGCGAGGCGCAGCCGGGTGCCTTCGATGCCTCGCCTCGGATCCGGGCGATCGCCGAGCGCTTCCGCGAGACGATGCCGGTGCGCGTGTCCGCGACGGCGGATCCCCACGACGCCGACTCCCCCTACCGGATGATGCTTCCGAACGGCGACGTCCATCACGTGGCCGGGGAGTGGACGACCGTCACGCACCCCGACGGATCGACGGAACGCCTGCGCCTGCCCTGGCTCGAGCGTCGCGTGCGCGGCATCGTGATCGCGCTGCGCCGCCTTCGGCAACGGCGTTCGCGTTAGTCGACGAAGGTGGCGAGATACGCCTGGATCGCCGGAAGCTCCGCCTCGAGGTGCACGAGGGGCACCATCGCCTGCGTGTCGCGCTTGGGCAGGTAGCCGGGCGGGTACTCGTTGCGGAGCACCTTCGCCTCGAGAAGCTCGAGGGACGCGCCTGCGACCTCCGGGCCCACCGGCCCGGGCTGGCGCGGATCCCGCGCATGGCAGGCCGTGCACACCGTGTCGTAGGCGACCCGCCCCTTGCGGGCGAGCTCCGCCTGCGGGTCCTCGCCGCCGCTGCCGCAAGCCGCGAGCCCGATCGCGCAGGACGAGAGGAGGAAGAGGAGGGGCGGCCGCATCGAGGGCGGGATCCTAGCCTCCGCTACCCTGGGTGACGATGGCGAGTCCGGCTCCTCCGGCACCGGCCCGTTGGCTCACCCGCGCCAATGCCCTGACGGCGGCGCGCCTCCTCGCTGCTCCACTCCTTGCTCTCGCCATCCGGGAGGGCGCGGCGGGTGCGGCCCACGCACTGTTCTGGTTCGCCGTCGCGACGGACCTCCTGGACGGGCGGGTCGCGCGCCGCTACGGCGAGGCCTCCGCCGTCGGTGGCCTGCTCGACCACGCCACCGACGCCACCTTCGTCTCCATCGGTCTGCTCGCCGTGGCCTGGAGTGGCCAGACACCGCTCCTGCTACCACCCCTCGTCGCCCTCGCGTTCCTCCAGTACACCCTCGATTCCCGCGCCCTCGCCGGTCGTCCGCTCCGCGCCAGCCGGCTCGGGCGTTGGAACGGGATCGCCTACTTCGTCTTGCTCGGCATTCCGGTGGTGCGCGACGGCCTCGATCTCGGCTGGCCGCCGAGGTCCTGGACCCTCGCCATCGGTTGGGTGCTGGTGCTCACCACGCTCGTGTCCATGGGCGACCGCCTGCTCGCGCTGCGCCGAGCGTCGTCGCCTTCCTAGTCGCCGGAGAGCCCATGTCCGCACTTCCCTTCTCCGCCATGTCCGCCCCCGAGCCGGATCCGGACGCGCTCGCTGCCTCCTACGCCGAGCTCGAGCGGGCCTGGGCGGCCGCCGTCGACGCGCCAGCGCGTCGCAGCGTGATCGAGCGATGGGACGCGCTGCGCTCCTCCTTCTCGACCTGGTACGAGCTGGCCCAGGTGCGCTTCACCCAGGACACCGGCGACGAGGCGGCCCGGGCCGATCGGGAGCGCGCCGACGAGCTGGAGCCCCGGGTCACGAGCCTCGAAGTCGGCTTTCTGCGCGGGCTGCTGGCGGAGCCCCACCGCGCCGAGCTCGGGGCCCTCCTGGGGCCGCAGGCGGTCGCACTCTACGACCTGAAGGTCCGTGCCTACGACCCGGCCATCGAGGACGCGCGGGTGCAGGAGGCGAAGCTCGCCGCCGAGTACACGGACCTCGTCGCCCAGGCCAGGATTCCGTTCCGGGGGGAAACCTTCAATCACGCTGGCATCGCGAAGTTCGCCCAGGATCCGGATCGCGCCGCCCGTCGCGAGGCCGCCGCCGCGCGATGGCAGTGGTTCGAGGAGCACGGCGACGAGCTCGATCGCGTCTACGGCGAGCTGGTCCGGCTCCGGGACGGAATGGCCCGCTCGCTCGGCCACCCGGACTTCGTCGAGCTCGGCTACGAGCGCATGAAGCGCGTCGACTACGACCGGAACGACGTCGAGCGCTTCCGCGCCGAGGTGTGCCGGCACGTGGTTCCACTCTGCGAGCGACTGATCGAGCGACGCACGCGCGAGCTCGGGCTCGATCGCATGATGTTCTGGGACGAAACCCTCGCCGACCCGGGCGGCAACCCGAAGCCCCAGGGTGACGAAGCCTGGACCGAGGCCCAGGCGGGGCGCGTCTTCGCCGAGACGCACCCGGAGCTGGGGCGGTTCTACGAGATGATGGGCGAGCGCGGCCTCCTCGATCTCGTCACCCGCGAGGGCAAGGCGGCCGGCGGCTACACGACCTTCTTCGAGGACCACGGCGTGCCCTTCGTGTTCGCCAACTTCAACGGCACCCTCGGCGACGTGGACGTCCTCACCCACGAGGTGGGCCACGCCTTCCAGGTGTGGTCGAGCCGCGACCTCTTCCCGATGGAGTACCGCTGGCCCACCCTCGAGGCTTGCGAGATCCATTCGATGGGCCTCGAGCACCTGACCTGGCCCGGCGCCGGGCACTTCTTCGGCGAAGACGCCGAGCGCTACCGTCGCATCCATCTCGAGGGCGGCCTGCTGTTCCTCCCCTACGGCGTGGCGGTGGACGACTTCCAGCACCAGGTCTACGAGCGACCCGGCGCGAGCCCGGCCGAGCGCCACGCAATGTGGGCGGAGGTGGAGCGCCGCTACCTGCCCTGGCGCGAGAACGGCGGCATCGCCCGGCTCGAGCAGGGCGGGCGTTGGCAGGCCCAGCTCCACATCTACGGCGCCCCGTTCTACTACATCGACTACACCCTCGCGCTCACCTGCGCGCTCCAGCTCTGGGAGTGGGCCGACCGCGACCGGCCGGCGGCGGTCGACGCCTACGTCGGCCTGTGTCGCCGAGGGGGAAGCGCTCCGTTCCAGGATCTGGTGCGCGACGCCGGCCTCACCAGCCCCTTCGACGCCGGCTGTCTCGAGCGGGTCGTGGGCCACGCGGCGGAGCACCTGGGCCTCGCGGACCGGTAGACTCGCGGGATGAGTGAACGCAGCGATACCCACCGGAAGTCGATCGGCTACCTCCTCTGGATCTTCGGCTTCCTGGGGGCCCACCGCTTCTACTACGGGAAGCCGATCTCGGGGACGATCTGGTTCCTCACCCTGGGCCTGCTCGGCATCGGCTGGATCGTCGATCTGTTCCTGATTCCCGGAATGGACCGCGAGGCCGATCTCCGCTTCGCGGCGGGCGGCGTCGACTACAACCTCTCCTGGGTCCTCCTCACCTTCGTCGGCGTGTTCGGCGTCCACCGGATGTACATGGGGAAGTGGCTCACCGGCGTCCTTTACCTGCTGACCCTGGGCGTCTGCGGCCTCGGTGTTCTCTTCGACTACTGGACCCTGAACGACCAGATCACCGTCATCAACGCGAAGAGGCACGCGTGAGGCAGCTCGCGCTTGCTCTCGCCTGCCTGCTCCTGCAGGGGTGTCTCGTCGGTCCGCACCTGTCCCGCTACGCCGAGCGCTACGGCGAAGCCGTTCCCGCCGAGGGCGTGACCGCGACCTTCCTCGGCTGCGCCTCCCTGGCGTTCCGCGACGGAGAGCACGCGGTGATGACCGACGGCTTCTTCACGCGCCCCGGCAAGCTCGCGGTCCTGCTGGATCGTCCGGTCGAGCCCGATCCCGAGATCATCCACGGCGGCTTCGCCCGCGTCGGCCTGGAGCGGGTGAGCGCGGTGGTACCGATCCACTCCCACTACGACCACGCGCTCGATTCGGCCCCGGCGGCCGCCTTGGGTGGCGGGGTCGTGCTGGGGTCTCCGACGACGCGGGCCATCGCCCGCGGCCAGGGCTACGACAACGCCGAGGTCGCCGTGCTCGGCCAGCCCTATTCCTACCCCCCGTTCACGATCACGCTCTACGGCTCGCGGCACGCGCCGATCGCCGACGGGGGTCCTCCCTTCCCCGGCGTCCTCGATGCGCCGCTGGCGATGCCGGCGAAGGTCTCGGCCTACCTCGAAGGGGGGAGCTTCGCCGTCCACGTCGCCCACGAGACGGAAGGTTCCGTCCTCGTGAACGGCAGCGCCGGCTTCGAGCCCGGTGCCTTCGCCGGCGTCGCCGCCGACGTCGTCTACCTGGGCGCCGGCGGTCTGGACAGCCTCGAGGAGCGGGAGCCCGGCTACATCGAGCGCTACTGGAACGAGGTCGTGATCGCGACCGGTGCGAAAGTGGTTCGGCCCGTCCACTACGACGACTTCACGACGCCCTTCGGCAGCGAACGCGCCTTCCCGACCTGGATCCTCGGCGATCCGGAGGTCTCCCTCGACGCCCTGGCGGCGCTCGCGGAGCGCGACGGAGTGCACTTCGAGACCCTGCCCATGCTCGAGCCGGTTTCCTTCGCGGGACCGTAGGAGGGACGATGCTCGACGCATCGGCGATCGCCGAAGCCCTGCGCGCCGCGGTGCCCCTCCTGGCGGGCATCATGCTGACCAGCCTCCTCGTCTGGCTCGGCCGCCGCCTGCTCCTGCGGCGCCGACGGGTGGGGCCCGTGCTCGAGTTCGTGGGGCAGCTGTGGACGCTGGTGGGCATCGCCGTGGTGATGGTGGTGGCAGTGCTCACCGCGCCGGTCGAGGCGCAGACCCGCGGCCAGCTACTGAGCCTGCTCGGGCTCACCCTCACCGCCATCCTCACCCTCTCGTCGACCACCTTCGTCGCCAATGCGATGGCAGGTCTCATGCTGAGGGCGGTGTCGAGCTTCCACCCGGGGGACTTCATTCGCGTGGGCGAGCAGTTCGGCCGCGTCACCGAGGTGGGCCTCTTCCACACGGAGATCCAGACCCGCGACCGCGATCTCATGACCCTGCCCAACCTCCACCTCGTCACCCAGCCCGTCACCGTGGTGAGCGGCTCCGGCACCATCGTGTCCGCCGACGTCTCCCTGGGCTTCGACGTGCCCCGGAGCCGCATCGAGCCCCTGCTCGCGGAGGCCGCGCGAGGCGCCGGCCTGGACGAGCCCTTCGTGCACGTGCAGGAGATCGGCGACTTCTCCGTCATCTACCGGGTCGCGGGCTTCCTGGAGGACACGCGCACGCTCCTCAGCACCCGATCGGACCTGCGCGAACAGATGCTCGACGTGCTGCACCGGGCCGGGATCGAGATCGTCTCCCCCACGTTCATGAACCAGCGCGTTCTCCCCGCCGACACCCGCTTCGTGCCCCATGACGCACCCCCGCCGCCCCGCGAAAACGATCGCGCCCCCGAGGAGCGAATCTTCGACAAGGCGGAGGAGGCGGCCCGACAGGAGGCGCTTCGCCGCGAGCGCGAGGAGATCGAGGTGGAGATCGCCGCCCTCGAGGAGCAGCTCGCGGCGACCGAGGGGGGCGACCGCTACCGGCTGCAGCGGAGCATCGAGCTGCGGCGTCAGAGGCTCGCAGCCATCGAGGGATCGACTGGCGACGCCGGGTAGCGCTCGCCGACCTCCAGGGTCTACCCGCGGGTACGGGCCCAGTGGGGTCGCTCCGCGAGCGCCCTCAGGGCTGCCCGGCGGCCGGCGTCGATGCAGCGGAGGACGCCACGCGTCGTCGAATGCACGCGGCCGACGGGCAGAGGGGCGTCCGGGTGGATCACGACGAGGCGCGACCTGCTCGCGGGAGGCACCATGTGGGGTCGGCTGCTCACCAGCCGCTTCCAGATGCGCCCGCGGGAGTCCGGGACCACCACGAGGACGCGCTCGCAGTCCGCGGCGAGAGCCGCCTCGTAGGGAACGTTGTCGACGAAGCCGCCGTCAGCGTAGTAGCGCCCGTCGATCCGGATCGGCCGGCCGTAGACGCCCGGAAGGTAGTTCGACGCCATCAGCGTGTCGAAGAACGCGTCTCGGTCGTTCCAGCTCTCGAACCAGTGGAGGCGACGGTCCCGGAGGGACGTGGCTCCGATGCGAAGTCGAATGCAGGAGCTGGCGATCCGTTCGAAGCGAAGCCTGCGCATCGGGATTCCCCGGACGATCTCAGGGAAGTTCGACGGAGTCCCGTGCCGCCAGACGTTCCGCCACCGGAACTTGGGCGCGCTCGCGACCTCCAGCCAGAACTCGCGCATCTCGTGGATCTGGTCCGTAGCGACACAGGCGGCGTTCCAAGCTCCGGATGACACGCCAACGACGGCAGCGAAGCGGAGCCCACGGGCGTGCAGCTCCTCGATCACCCCCACCTGGAAGGCACCGCGAAGGAACCCTCCCGACAGCACGAGCCCCAGCCCGCCCTTCGAGGACGCCGTCCGGTACAGCGTCAGGAGCCACTCCCTGCGGCTCCTCCCTCCGACTCGGCCACCGGCAGCATCGTGCCGAGCAGCCAGTCCCAGAGCGGGAAGGACACGTTGAAGTTCCCCTTCTCCATCAACGCGAGCTCGTGATGACGCGTGTGATGAGCGCGAAGCCATCCGACGATGGCACGTCGCCCCAACCAGGAGTTCCGGCGCAGGTGGTGCAGGAAGTGGAACCACTCGTAGACGAAGTAGTAGGTCAGCACGCTCAGGAAGAAGAGCCACGCGATGTTCGTCGACACGACGCTGCCGAGCAGCAGCGGAATCGGGAGGTTCACCACCAGCAGCATCGGAAGCGCGGGCGGCGGAAAGAGGACGTAGAAGAGCTCGCGCGGATCACGGAAGGCCATGTCGTCGGCGGGGTAGAAGACGTGGTGCTGGAGCGTGTGTCGCTCGTAGAGGATCCGCAGACCGCGCGTCGGGTGGTGCATGGGCCCCCGGTGGATCCACCACTCGAAGGCGTTCGCGAACACGAAGAAACCAGGAACGAAGAGCCACTCCCACCACAGCGGGCCCTCGAGCAGAGCGAGGCACGAGCCGATGCCCAGAACCGTCGTCAGGTTCACGAAGGCCCAATGTGCCCGTCCGGAGTAGCGGGCCGGGACCCGGGCCATCATCTCCCGACGCTTCGCTTCCCGGCGCGTCGCTCCCCCGTCGAGACCGTGAGGACCCGCGGATTCTGCAGTTGTCATGATTACTCCTCGAAGATCACCCGTGGTCGCACGGCGTGTCCGTTCGCCAGTGAGTCGAAGGCTTCGTTCACCCCCTCGAGGGGATGGTCCGGCCCGGCCATCGGCTCGAGCCGGAGCTCGCCGCGAATCGCAAGATCGAAGAGTCTGGGGAAATCCCGCGCGGGATCGGCTGATCCGTGGACCGAGCCGTGAAGCGATCTGCCGAGGAGGAGCGACACCATCGGGATCGAGACCTCCTCGGTCGAGTTGGTGAGCCCGACGGCGACGGCCCGGCCTCCCGAGGAGATGGCGTCGAAGGCCTGCCGTACGACGTCAGCGCTTCCCGCTGACTCGATCGCGAGGTCGACACCGCCCTCGAGCAAGCGATGGATGATCGGGACGGGATCGGCGTCGGCGGGTGATAGGACGTCCGTCGCGCCCAGCTCCTTCGCCAGCTCGAGACGTTCCCGGTTCGGATCCACGGCGATGATCCGCGTGGCACCGGCAACCCGCGCCCCTTGGACGGCGGCGAGCCCGACACCGCCGCAGCCGAAGACGGCAACGCTCTCGCCCCAGCGCGCGTCGCCGGTGATCGCTGCGGCGCCGAAGCCCGTGGTGACGCCGCAACCGATGATGCACGCATCGCGGAGGGAAAGCTCGTCCGGGACGGGAATCGCGGAGCGAGAGCCCACGACGACCCGCTCCGACAAGCCGGAGACGCTCATGTAGCGCCCCAGGCTCGTCGAGCCGAGCCGTAGGGATCCATCGTCGCCATCCGTCCGCATCGCCGCGCAGAGATGGGTTCGCCCGGCCTGGCATGCGCGACACGTCCCGCAGCGGGGAATCCAGGACAGAACGACGCGCTGACCCTCCGAGACCTCGCTCACCCCGGGGCCGACGACCTCCACGACACCGGCGGCCTCGTGGCCCAGAACGGCCGGGAAGCCGATCCCTTCCCCCGTGCGCCACACGTGGAGATCGCTGGCACAGATGCCGCAGGCGGCCACGCGCACGCGTACCTCGCCGGGGCCGGGGTCACGCACCGTGATCTCCTCGATGCGGAGCGGCTCGCCGCGCTCGAGTGCAACCGCCGCTCGCGCTCGCATGCCTTCCCCCTTCCTCAAGGCCGCTGGGAGCGAGGCTTCCCGATTCCGCGGGCGAAAACCTCGTGCATGAGCGCCACGATCTCGTCGAAGGGGTAGTCGCCGAGACCTGCCGTCTCGCGCTCGACGAGGACCTGGCCGAGATGGAACATCAGGTACGCGACGCGCTCCGTATCGATCGGTCGAAGCGAGCCTTCCTCCACACCCTGCGCGAGCACCCGGCGCAGGAGGTCCACGATGCGCTGCTCTTGCTCGCGTGTGAACGCGTGCGCGACGGGCTCGAGGCTCATCTCTGCGTCTCCAGCCACCGCGAGGCGCATCACGTGGTTGCGCGCGTAGGTCCGTCGCGTGATCTCGACGATGCGGCGGATTTTCTCGCCCGCGCTCTCGCCGGTTTCGAGTACCCCCGACGCCTCGCGGATGAAGGCCTCTGCGTCCTGCGCGAGCAGTCGTGCATAGAGGTCCTGCTTGTTGCGGAAGTGGGAGTAGAGGGTGGTACGCGAGCACCTGGCTTCGCGGGCGACCTCGTCCATCGTCGTCTTCGGAGCCCCGAAGCGCAGGAAGCGCCGGCGGGCCGCCTCGAGGATGGCGTCGCGAGTGCTGTCCTGGGGAGGGGCCCGGCGTTCCTCGGGCAGAGTCACCATGGGGACATCATGAACATTTGATGGCCATTCGTCAACCTGTTAAGATGACTGCGCTCGGCGGAGAAACGAGATCGCCGGTGACGGGCACCGCGGGAGCCATCGGCACCCGAGATCCCGGGTCACGGGCGAGGAGCGCAAGCCCGTGAGAGGATTCGGATTCCTGGATCGCGCACTCCGGGAGCGGGAGCGACGCCGCTGGTTCGAGGATCCGCCTCCGGGTCCATTCGACGGACGCGATCCGGTGGCCATTCCCGGCGGCCCGAGCCGGCTGGTCGTCGCGCGCGACGACGATGCCCTGGAGGCCTCCGGTGTGCCGCGCCGTCGCTTCCTCCGGGAAGCGCTCGCTCGCGGCCTCTCCGCGTTGACCGGGGAGCCCGACGAGCGGAGCGCATGGGCTTCGCTCCTTCCCGGGTACCGATCCGCTCACGTCGTCGGAATCAAGCTCAACACGGTCGCCCTCCACCTGACGCCTCATCGGGAGGTCGTGGACGCAGTGGTCGGGAGCCTGGCCGAGGCAGGTGTCCGTCGCCGCGACATCGTCGTCTGGGACAACCTGGGCCGCTTGGGGCCGATGCGCACGCGTTTCTACGGAGATCTCGAAAGACCCGCAGGCGCCTACTACCAGGGAATGGAGCGCGCCGGCTTCGCGCCGGACCCGGTAGCCGCTCCTCGGGTGCTGTGCACGGTACCGCGGCCGGACGGACTGGGGTACGACCGGAACGTGCGCGCCGAGATTCCATCCAGAGGGCTGCGGTTGCCCGTCTCGAAGATCCTCACTCGGGTGTGCGACCACGTCATCAACCTCCCGGTGCCGAAGGATCACCGTGTCACGGGAGTCACTTGCGCGCTCAAGAACTTCTACGGCTGTGTTCCCCTTTGGGACGCGTTTCGGCCTACTCACGCCGACCGGATGCACGCGAATCGCGGTGACCCGCAGATCGCCGAGCTCTATGCCAATCCGTGCATCTCGGGGAACGTCCGCCTCCATCTCTGTGACGCCTTGCAGGCGATCTGCGACGGCGGTCCCTGGGGCGAGCCCCAGCTCGAGCCACGCAGCCTCCTGCTCGCCACGGATCCGGTGGCCCTCGACGCCTACGTGCTCGCGATGATCGACAGCGCGCGCGTGGTCCGCGGCATGGAGCGGGTGGCCCGGCGGGCGCGCTACATCGAGTCCGCCGCGCGTCTCGGGCTGGGCACGAACGACCCGGCTTCGATCGATCTCGTCGATGCCTTCGGGAAGCCGGTTCCGTGGCCGGCCTGAGGCGCTCCCGATCGGCTAGCGCCCGAACAGCTCCCGGTTCGCCCGCCGCAGGAAGAGCAGCCCGATCGCGGCATTGAACAGCACGAAGAAATTGTGCTGGACGAAGCCGAAAGCGGTCATCTGGGCGGCGTGGTCCGAGAAGAGGGTGGGCCACAAGGTGACGGCGGCGGCGCGGAAGGGGCCCGGGATGAGGGTGCCGAAGAAGATCACCGGGAGCACGCCCAGCATCTCGACCAGGCCGATCTCCACGCCGAACAGCCCTGCCGCCTTCGAATACACCCAGACCGCGCCGAGCAGGGCCGGGGAGCGCAGAACGATCACCGTCAGGTACTGCCACCAGTCCGCCTGGCGGAAGGCGGTGAAGATCTGGCGCTCGCGAAGCGCCACGCCCGAGGTGCGCTCGCTGCGGAACAGGTAGACGACGACGGCGAAGACGGCGAGCGCGACCACCGCGACGATCGGAATGGCGTGGAAGATCTCCGGCACCCGGTCCCAGGAGACCGTGCTTCCGACCAGCGCCCAGGTGAGAAGGTAGTAGAACTCACAGAACATGATGAAGAGCATGCTGCCGCCGACCTGCCAGGCGGGGATGCCCTCGCGTCGGTTCAGGTAGAGGGCGATGGCGCCCTTGCCGACCTGCTCGTTCAGGATGGAAATGATGTAGGTGCTGGCGCGCACGGGAAAGAGATCGCGGTAGGGGACGCGGCTGTTGAACCAGGCGAGAACGCGCCAGAGGATGAGGGTGTCGATCAGGAAGTAGAGGAACGAGTAGGGGATCATCAGCGCCAGCCAGGCGCCCCAGTCGACGGAGGCGAAGATCTCCGCGAGGTAGGCGCCGGCGGTCATGCCCTTGCGGCCGGCTTCGCCGGAGATTCGCCAGTAGAGGTAGCCGAAGCAGATGACGGTGATCGCCCAGGGAAGAACCCGGCTCGCCCAGCCGTTGCGACGCGCTTCGGGCGGGCCGTCTGCGGCGTCGGTGGCCTCGGGCGGGGCGTCGGTCATCTCGTCTCCTCCCCGGTGGCGTGACCGAAGGTGTGGCGGAGGGTGGCGTCGAGCGGAGTCAGCTCCAGCCCCAGCCGGGCGCAGGCCGATCGAGGGTCGATGTCGTCGTCGTGCTCCAGGACGCCTAGCATATCCCGGGTCAGCGGCGGCTCGGCCGTGACTCGTTCGAGCAGGGCTGCGAGCCCGCGCAGCAGCGCCACGGGGACGGGAAGGATGCGCGGCGTGCGCCCCAGAAGGCCCGCGACGCGCTCCACCAGCGCGCGGTGGGTCAGGGATTCGGGGCCGGCCAGATCGAGCCCGCCCCGCTGCCCGCCTTCTTCCGCGGCCGCCAGCCGGATCGCCGAGACCAGGTCGCGGGAATCGATCGGCTGCTCCCGGGTCGCGCCGCCCCTCGCCAGGAACGTGACCGGTGCGCTCGCCTGGCCGCGCAGGGCGCTGGCGGCGAGCTCGTCCGGGCCGAGCACCATCGGAACGCGAAGGGTCGTGGCGGGAGTGGCGCCGGAGGTGAGGATCTCCTCTGCCCTGGCCTTCGAGGCAAGGCAGCGGTTCGGCGAGGTCGGAACCGCCCCCAGAATGCTCATGTAGACGACGCGCTCCGCCCCCGCCTTCTCGGCGGCGCGGGCCAGCACTTCACAGGTGCGCTCGTGGGCGTCCTCGTAGCGGGCGTGACGGCCTTCCTTCAGGATGCCGACCAGGTGGACCCACGCCCCGCATCCCTCTCCGGCGGCACGCAGGGCGGCCTCGTCGGCGTAGTCGAGGATGCGCACGTCGGGGCGCACGGCCTCCGGCAGCTCGGTCAGCACGGCGGCCGCCCGCTCCGAGCGCACGACGGCGCGCACCAGCCGCGCGTCGCCCACGGCGCGGATCAGGTCGCGGCCGAGGTGGCCGTTGGCGCCGGTGACGAGGAGGGGCGTGGACACCCGCGCACGATACCACGCGGTGTATGCTCCGCGGGATGTCCCGCATCGCCGCGCTCCTGGCTCTGCTCCTGCTCTCGGCCTGCGCCTCCCACCTCCGCGATCCGGTCGTGCACGACCCGGCGGCACTCGACGAGGCGCACCCGCCCGCACTCGTGGAGACCCGCCTCGAGAGCGCCGGCGCGGCCATGAACGCGATCGTCTACGTCGCGCAGGGAGCGGGTCCCCACCCGACGGTGGTCCTGCTCCACGGCTTCCCGGGCAACGAGCGCAACCTGGACCTCGCCCAGGCGATCCGGCGCGCGGGCTGGAACGTGGTGTTCTTCCACTACCGCGGCGCGTGGGGAAGTGAGGGCGTCTTCTCCTTCGGCCATGTGCTGGAGGACGTGGCGAGCGTGGTGGCGAGCGTCCGCTCGCCGGCCTTCGCCTCCGCGCACCGGGTCGACCCCGATCGCATCGCGCTGGTGGGGCACAGTATGGGCGGCTTCGCCGCGTTGGTGTCCGGCGCCGACCTGGCCGAGGTGGGATGCGTCGTATCGCTGGCCGGCGCGAACCTGGGTGCCTTTGCGGCAGCCGCCCCGGAGCAGCGGGCCGGCATGGCCGCTTCCCTCGACGGCTGGGCCGGGCCGATCCGGGGCCTTCCGGGCAGCGAGCTGGTCGAGGAGCTCGCAGCCTCCCCGGAGCGCTTCGACACCCTCGTGCGCGCCGATCGCCTCGCGCGCAAGCCCGTGTTGCTCGTCGCCGGGGCGCTCGATCGGGTCACTCCGCCGGCGCAGCACCACCTGCCCCTCGTCGCGGCCCTGCAGGCGGCCGGCGCGGCGCGCCTCGAGAGCGTGGTGCTCGAGCGCTCGGACCACTCCTTCTCCGCCGACCGCATCCGTCTGGCGCGCGTGGTCGCCGGCTGGCTCGCCGGCAGCTGCTCGTCCTCCTGAGCTGCGGCCAGTCGCTACGCTTCCCGAGCCGTGTTCCCCCTCCGCGACGACAACCCTACGCTCGGGACCTCCGCGTCGACGCTGGCGCTGATCGGCGCGAACGTCGCGGCCTGGGCCCTCGTGCAGGGGCTCGGCACCGAGCCCGCCCTCGTGCGCTCGGTCTGCGAGCTCGGCGCGATCCCGGGCGAGCTGCTCGGCAACGTCCCGCCCGGCACGGAAGTTCCCCTCGGTCCGGGTGTCGCCTGCCGCATCGACGCCGAGCCCGCCTGGACGACCGTCGTCACCTCGATGTTCCTGCACGGTGGGTGGTTCCACCTGCTCGGCAACATGTGGTTCCTCTGGGTCTTCGGAGACAACGTCGAGGACGCCATGGGCCGTGCCCGCTTCGTCCTCTTCTATCTGCTTTGCGGCCTGGCGGCGGTGGCGGCACAGATGGCCAGCAACCCGGACAGCGCGATCCCGATGGTCGGCGCCTCCGGCGCGATCGGCGGCGTGATGGGGGCGTACGCCGTCCTCTACCCGAAGGTCGGCGTCCACATGCTGCTCGTGCTCGGCTTCTACGTGGACCGTATCGTCGTGCCCGCCTGGCTGATGCTCGGCTACTGGTTCCTGCTCCAGATCGTGGGCGGCATCCCCGCCCTGGCCAGCGAGGGTGGGGGCGTGGCGTTCTGGGCACACGCCGGCGGCTTCCTCGCCGGCGTCCTGCTCGTCTTCCCGTTCCGGAGCCAGCAGCGTCTCGCCGCGCACCGGGCGATGCTCGCACGACAGGCCTGGCGGTAGCGGCCTCCGGTCCCCGCCTCGCCTGCAAGAAGGAGGGAACCGTGAACGAGCTGCTCGAAACCGTCCGCGAGGCCGCCGTGGCCTGGGCTCCGGATCTCGTCGCCGCCGCCGTCATCCTCGTGCTCGGGTGGTTGGGCGCGAAGGTCGCGCGCGCGCTCCTGCGCCGCGCGATGCGCCGCGCTGGCGTGGAGCCGACCCTGGTGCGCTTCGCCGGAAGCCTCGCCTACATGGCGCTGATGGCGATGGTCGTGATCGCCGTCCTCGGCCGACTCGGCGTGAACACCACCTCCTTCGCCGCGGTGATCGCCGCCGCCGGTCTGGCCGTGGGCCTCGCCTTCCAGGATTCTCTCTCCAACTTCGCATCCGGCGTCCTGCTAATCGTGTTCCGGCCCTTCGAGGTGGGCGACTACGTGGAGACCGCCGACGTGAGCGGCACGATCGAGGAGGTCCAGGTCTTCACCACCGTGCTGAAGACGCCGGACAACAAGAAGGTGATCGTGGGCAACGCCGCCGTCACGTCCGCGAGCATCACGAACTACTCCGCCTACCCCACCCGCCGCGTCGACATGGTGTTCGGGATCGGCTACGCGGACGACATCCCCCGGGCCCGCCAGGTGGTCGAAGAGGTGCTCGCGGCCGACGATCGGGTGCTCGAGGATCCGCCGCCGGAAGTGGTCGTCGCGGAGCTGGCGGACTCGAGTGTCAACTTCGTGGTGCGCCCGTGGGTGGCTACGAGCGACTACTGGGACGTACGCGGTGATGTCCACGAGAGGATCAAGCTCGCCTTCGACGCCCAGGGCATCTCGATTCCCTTCCCCCAGACCGACGTGCATCTGCATACGGCCGCGTGAAGAGGTGCGATCCGCTCACGGGGCTGCGGACGGGCGGAGTGTGATCACGACCGACTTGTAGGCTGGGGTGAAGCTCTTCTCCGCGTACTGCTCGACCGGAACGAGCGGGTTCGCCTCGGGGAAGTAGGTGACCGCGCATCCGCGAGGCACCTCGTAGGCCAGGGCGCGGAACCCCCGCACGGTGCGCATCTCCGCCCGCTCGCCCTCGCCGAAGTGGCTGGTGACGTCCACCGCCTGGCCTTCGACGAGGACCCTTTCGGCGAGGTCCTCGGGATGCAGGAAGATCACCCGCCGGTCGCCCGCCGTGCCGCGATAGCGATCGTCGTTCGTGTAGACCGTGGTGTTGTACTGGTCGTGGCTGCGCACGGTCATCATCAGGAGCTGCCCGGGAGCGAGCGCCAGGTCCGGCAGCGGAAGCTCGGCGAATTGGGCGCGGCCGGAAGCGGTGTCGAAGCGTCGCTCCCGTGGCGGCCGCGGCAGGACGAAGCCGCCCGGCTCCCGGACGCGCCGGTTCATGTCCTCGAAGCCGGGAACGACCCGGGCGATGCGATCGCGGATCCGATCGTAGTCCCGCGCCAGCTCGTCCCAGCGCACCCGGCTCTTCCCGCCGAGCGCCGCGTTGGCGACGCCGGCCACGATCGCGGGCTCGCTGCGGAGCTCGTGGCTCGCCGGCGGAAGCCGGCCCTGGGAGCGGTGCACGCAGGCCATCGAGTCCTCGACGGTCACGAACTGGAGCTCACCCTCCTGGTGATCGAGCTCGGTCCGACCCAGGCAGGGCAGCAGGATCGATTCCCGTCCTGCGACCAGGTGCGTGCGGTTGAGCTTCGTCGCCACGTGCACGGCGAGCTCCGGCCCCGCCAGGGCCCGCTCCACGTGCTCGGTGTCCGGCGTCGCCCGCGCGAAGTTGCCGCCCATCGACATGAAGAAGCGCGCCTCGCCGTTCGCCAGGGCGCGGATGGTCTCGATCGTGTTCCAGCCCGGCTCGCGCGGGGCGGTGATGCCGAACTCCGCTTCGAGGGCGTCCAGAAAGGCGGGCTTCGGGCTCTCCCAGATGCCCATGGTGCGGTCGCCCTGCACGTTGCTGTGGCCGCGCACGGGGCAGGGCCCCGCACCGGGTCGCCCGATGTGTCCACCCAGGAGGAGCAGGTTCATCACCTCCTGCACGTTGTGGACGCCGAAGCGGTGCTGGGTGAGACCCATCGCCCAACAGGCGATCATCCGCTCGGAGTCCGCGATGATCTCGGCGAGCGTGCGCATCTCGGCCCGCTGCACGCCCGAGCCCCGCACCAGGTCGTCCGGGTCGGTCTTCTCGAGTGCGGCACGGAAGGCCTCGAAGCCCGACGTGTGCTCGGCGATGAAGGCGTGGTCGATCGCGTCCCGCGCCAGGAGCTCCTTCATCACGCCCTTCAGCAGCGCGATGTCCCCACCGACGCGGATCTGCACGAAGCGTTCGGCCAGGGCGGTACCCCGGCCAAGAAGCCCGCGCGCCGTCTGGGGATGCTTGAAGCGCACGAGTCCGCGCTCGCGCAGCGGGTTGATGCTGACGATGCGGCAGCCCCGGCGCGCGGCCTTCTCGAGGGTCGTCAGCATGCGAGGGTGGTTGCTGCCCGGGTTCTGGCCGAGCACCAGGATCAGGTCGGCGGCTTCGAAGTCCTCGAGGCCCACGGTTCCCTTGCCGATGCCGATCGATTCGCCGAGCCCGGCGCCGCTCGACTCGTGACACATGTTCGAGCAGTCCGGCAGGTTGTTCGTGCCCAGCTCGCGGGCGAAGAGCTGGTAGAGGAAGGCGGCTTCGTTGCTGGTCCGGCCCGAGGTGTAGAAGACCGCATGGTTCGGCGACGGCAGCCCGCGCAGGGCGGAGCCGATACGCTCGAAGGCCCGGTCCCAGGAGACGGGCGCGTAGTGGGCGCCGTCCACGCGCCGCCAGAGGGGCTCGGCGAGCCGGCCCTGGGCCTCGAGCCAGCGGTCGCTCTGCTCGAGGAGCCGGGCGAGGGGCCACGAGCGGAAGAAGTCCCCGCCGATGGTGGCCCGGGTCGCCTCGTGGCTCACCGCCTTGGCGCCGTTCTCGCAGAACTCGAGCGGGCCGGGCTGGTCCTCCTCGGGCCAGGCGCAGCCCGGACAGTCGAAGCCCCCGGGCTGGTTGACGCGCAGGAGCGCGGGGACGCTCCGGGTCAGACCGGCGCTCGCGGCGCAGCGCGCCGTGTGCACCACGGAGGGAAGTCCGCCGGCGGCTTCGTCCTTGGCCATCGCCAGCGGAGCCTACACGATCTCGTCCGGGTCCCGGGAACCTCCCCGACTGCCTAGCCCGCAGCGAGCCGTTCCCGCGCCCCGTAGGCGTTCAGGCCACTGCTGCGCAGGAAGCCCACGAGCAGGACCCTACCTTCGGCGGCGAGATCGACCGCCAGCGACGTGGGCGCCGAGACCGCGGCGATCGCCGGGATGCGTGCAGCCAGGGCCTTCTGCACGATCTCGAACGAGATCCGGCCCGACACCATCAGTACGTGGCCGGCGAGAGGCAGTGCGCCCGCGCGCGCTGCCCAGCCGACGACCTTGTCGACCGCGTTGTGTCGGCCGACGTCCTCCCGGGCGACGCGCAGCCCGCCGCCGGGATCGAAGAGGCCCGCGGCGTGCAGCCCGCCGGTCTCCTCGAAGACCACCTGGGCCGCGCGAAGGCGATCCGGCAGCGAGCGCAGCAGACCGGTCGTGAAGCGCGTGTCGTCGTCCAGGGGCGGCGCGACCCGCATCGCGCTCTCCAGGCTGGCCTTTCCGCACACGCCGCAGCTCGAGCTGGCGAACAGGTTGCGGCGCAGCGCTTCCAGGTCGACGCGGGCTTCGTCGGCGAGGGAGACGCGCACGACGTTCTCGTCGCCGCTGTGGTGGTGCACCGAGAGCAGCTCCTTCGGATCCGAGACGATGCCCTCGCCGTGCAGGAAGCCGGTGACCAGCTCGAGATCGTGCCCCGGCGTCCGCATCACGACGGCCAGGGAGGCGCCCCCGATCTGGATCTCGAGCGGCTCCTCGTGGGCCACGCGGTCCCCGGCGCTCTCCAGGCCGTCGCCACGGAGACGGCTCACGGCTACGGCGCGACTACCCTCCAGGATCTCGTCGCGACTCACGGGGCCGGCGCCACTTCGGCGAGGAAGCGCGCCAGGCGCTCCAGGTAGGGCCGGCCGCCGATCGCCACGACGTCGTTGTGGCCGGCGCCCGCGACGGTCTCGAAGGCCTTCGGCTCCGGCGCCGCCTCGAAGAGCCGGCGGCCGAGGGATGGTCGGATCAACCGATCGCGGTCGCCGTGGAAGAAGATCACGGGACAGCGGAGCTCGCCGACCTTGTCCACCGCGTTGAGCTTGCCTCCGAGCCAGAAGCGCAGCGGCACGCCCCAGAGCGATTTCGAGATGTCGGCCACGGAGGTGAAGGTGCTCTCCAGGACGACGCCGGCAAGCGGGCGGCCGCGGGCCACCTCGACGGCGATGGCACCGCCCAGGGAGCGGCCGAAGACGACGATCTCCTCCTCGGCGATGCCGCGCTCCCCGGTGAGCCAGGCGAGGCCGGCCCGGGCGTCGGCGTAGACGCCCTCCTCGCTGGGGTGTACCGGGTCGGAGAGGCCGTAGCCGCGATAGTCGAGCAGCAGCACGTCCGCGCCCATGCGGGCCAGGAGCGCCGCGTTCGGAAGGCGGTGGGAGGCGTTGCCGGCGTTGCCGTGCAGGAAGAGCAGGCTCAGCCTGCGCTCGGTGGCAGGCAGGAAGAAGGCGTGGATGCGCACGCCGTCCTCGGCGTGAAGGAAGAGGGACTCGGCTTCGAGGCCCACCTCCTTCGGGTCCAGGTCGACGCCGGGGCTCGGCTGGAAGATCAGGCGGTCGAGGCAACCCATCCAGAAGAGAGGCAGGGCGAGAAGGAGAGCCGAGCCCGCGGGCCGGCGCTTCATTCCATGCCGAGCTCGAGCCGGGCCGCGTCCGACATCATGGTCGGGCTCCAGGGTGGCTCCCAAACGAGATCGAGGGCGACGTCGGTCACGCCTTCGACGGTGCGTGCCTTGGCTTCGACCTCTGGTGGCAGCGTCTCCGCCACCGGGCACATCGGAGATGTGAGGGTCATGACGATCTTCACGTCGCCGGTGTCGTCTGCCTCCACTTCGTAGATGAGGCCCAGCTCGTAGATGTCGACCGGGATCTCGGGGTCGTAGACCGTGCGCAGCACGTCGACCACGGCCTGCTTGATCGTCTGGGCGTCGGCCACCGTCTCTCTCCTCACTCGGTCTTGGCGGTCTCGCCGGTCTGCTCGATGGCGGACTTGAGCGTGTGCCATGCGAGCGTCGCGCACTTCACGCGCATGGGGAACTCGCGCACGCCGGCGAAGACCGCGAGCTTGCCCACGCCGTCGGTGTCCGGCGTCTCCGTCGGCGAGCTCGTCACCAGCGCGTGGAAGGACTCGAAGAGGGCCAGGGCCTCGTCCACCGGCGTGCCCTTCACGGCCTCGGTCATCATCGAGGCGGAGGCGGTCGAGATGGCGCAGCCGGAGCCCTGGAAGCCCGCGTCGCTGACCACGCCGTCTTCGACCTGCAGGAAGATCTTCACCTTGTCCCCGCACAGCGGGTTGAAGCCGTCCGCCGCGCGGTTGGCAGCGTCGGGAACGCGGAAGTTCCTCGGCCGCTTGTTGTGGTCGAGGATGGTGGTCTGGTAGAGCTCGCGCAGGTCGTCCATCAGCGGATCCGGATCGAAGCGATGGATCGGTCCATCAGGAGAACATCTCGATGGCCTTGCGCAGGCCTTCGGCGAGGCGGTCCAGGTCCTCGCGCACGTTGTAGAGGCCGAGCGAGGCGCGCGCCGTGGCCGGCACGTCGAAGCGTTCCATCAGCGGCATCGCGCAGTGGTGACCGGCGCGGATGGCGATGCCCTCCATGTCGAGGATCGTGCCCAGGTCGTGGGGATGGATGCCGTCGACGACGAAGGAGAGCACGCCGGTCTTGTGGGCGGCGGTGCCGATCAGGCGCACCTGCGGGATCGCCTCCAGCACCTTCGTCCCATAGGCGGTGAGCTCGGCCTCGTGGCGCTCGATGGCGTCCATGCCGAGGCCCTGCAGGTAGTCGATCGCCGCACCCAGGCCCACCGCGCCGGCGATGTCCGGCGTTCCCGCCTCGAACTTGTAGGGCGCCGGCTTGAAGGTGCTCTTCTCGAAGGAGACGGTCTCGATCATGTCGCCGCCGGTCTGGTACGGCGGCATGGCGTCCAGCAGATCGGCCCGACCCCAGAGCACGCCCATGCCCGAGGGGCCGTACAGCTTGTGTCCGGAGAAGGCGTAGAAGTCGCAGCCCAGCTCCTGGACGTCCACCGCGAAGCGCGGCACCGCCTGGGCGCCGTCGAGCAGGACGGGGATGCCGCGCTCGTGGGCCATGGCCGTCATTTCGCGCACCGGGTTGATGGAGCCCAGGGCGTTCGAGACGTGGCTCGCCGCGACGAGCCGCGTGCGCTCTCCCAGCATCGCCTCGAAGGCGGCCAGGTCCACCTCGCCGGCGTCATTGATCGGAACCACGCGGACCTGCGCGCCCTTCTCCTCGCAGATCATCTGCCAGGGCACGATGTTGGCGTGGTGCTCGAGGGTGGTGATCACGACCTCGTCGCCGGCAGCGATCTGCGCGCGGCCGAAGGTCTGGGCGACGAGGTTGATCGACTCGGTGGCGTTGCGGGTGAAGACGATCTCGCGCGGGGAGGTGGCGCCGAGGAAACGCGCGACCTTCGCCCGCGCCTCGTCGTGCATGCGGGTCGCCTCTTCCGAGAGCTCGTAGATGCCCCGGTGGATGTTGGCGTAGTGGCGCTCGTAGCAATCGCGGATCGCATCGATGACCGCGCGCGGCTTCTGGGCGCTGGCGGCGGTGTCGAGGTAGACGAGCGGCTTGCCCCGGTTGGTCCGCTCCAGGATCGGGAAGTCGCGGCGGACGGCGTGAGGATCGAAGGAGCTCATGCCGGCGCTCCGCTGGACTCGAGTCGCTCCACGAACAGCGCGCTCAGGGCCTCTGCCAGGGAGGGCTCGGGAAGCGCGGTCAGCACCTCGGCCGCGAAGCCTCGGGTGAGCAGGGCTCGGGCCTCGGCCTGGCCGATGCCGCGGCTGCGCAGGTAGAAGAGGGCCTCCGGGTCGAGCCGTCCGATCGCGGCGCCGTGGCTGCACTTGACGTCGTCGGCGTAGATCTCGAGCTGGGGCTTGGTGTCGATCTCGGCGCCGTCCGAGAGCAGCAGGTTCGGGTTCGACTGCTGAGCGTCGCTCTTCTGGGCGTCCGGCCGCACGACGACGCGACCCCGGAAGACGCCGCGGGAGCGCTCCGCCAGTACGCCTTTGTAGAGCTCGGCGCTCGTGCCGTGGGGCACGGCGTGGTCCACCCAGGTGTGGTTGTCGACGAGGGCTTCGCCGCGGCCCAGGTAGAGGCCGTTCATCGCGCACTCGGCGCCCTCGCCGGCGAGCACCACCCGGAGGTCGTTGCGCACGAAGCGGCCGCCCAGGGTGACGGTGTGGGTCCGCAGGCGTGCGTCGCGCTCGACCCGTGCCGTCACGTTGCCGACGTGGAAGCTCGCGTCGTTCGGCCGCTGGAGGATCACGAGGTCGAGGGACGCGTTCGCCGCGAGCTCCACCTCGACCACCGAGTTCGCGAAGTGGCGCGCGCCTGCGAGGGACACGTGGTCCACGATGATCGTGCCGCGGCCTCCGGCCTCGACCTCGACGACCACGCGGGGGTGACTGGCCGCATCTTCGGAGCCCTGGGCGAAGACCAGGTGCACCGCGCGGGGATTCTCGCCCTGGACCTGCACCCGCGCGCCGTCACAGGCGAGGGCACCGTTCAGGGCGACGAAGGGGTGGGTCTTGGCGTCGGCCAGGCGCCCGAGGAGGGCCGGCGCGGCATCGGCGCTTCCGAGGGGCATCACCTCGGTGGCGCCGGGCGATCCGTGCAGCTCTGGATGGTGATGGCCGTCGACGAACACCTCGAGGCCGCAGGCGAAGATCGGCGTGGCGATCGCCTCGATGGCACTGCGCGAAGGGGAGAGCGGCTCGTGGAGGGCCGTCCATTCGATGCCGGCCAGGGGAGCGACGTTGGTGTAGCGCCATTCCTCCTGCTTCGTGGTCGGAAGGCCCTGGGCCATGAAGGCCGCCGCTCCCTCTCGGCGCAGCTCCGCGAAGGCCGGCGGCGCCGGCTGCTCCGCAGACTGGGCGAGGAATCGGTCGCGGGCCTCCTCCATCAGACGGTGGCCCCCTCGATCCAGCCATAGCCCTTCTCCTCCAGCTCCAGCGCCAGCTCCTTGCCGCCGCTCTTCACGATGCGCCCCTCCGAGAGCACGTGCACCACGTCGGGCACGATGTAGTCGAGCAGCCGCTGGTAGTGGGTGATGACCAGCATCGAGCGCTCGGGGCCGCGCAGGTGGTTGACGCCGGTGGCGACCACACGCAGGGCGTCGATGTCGAGGCCCGAGTCGGTCTCGTCGAGGATCGCGAAGGCGGGTTCCAGGAGCAGCATCTGGAGCACTTCGTTGCGCTTCTTCTCGCCGCCGGAGAAGCCCTCGTTGATCGACCGGCTCATCAGGTCCTGGGGCATCTCGACGATCTTCATCTTCTCCTTCACGAGGGAGAGGAAGTCCATGGCATCGAGCTCTTCCTCGCCGCGATGGGCGCGGATGGCGTTCACCGAGGCCTTGAGGAAGTAGTTGTTCGTCACGCCCGGGATCTCGACCGGGTACTGGAAGGCGAGGAAGATCCCCTCCCGAGCGCGCTCCTCGGGCTCCAGCCCCAGCAGGTCCTTGCCCTGGTAACGGACCGTCCCCTTCGTCACCTCGAAAGCCGGGCGGCCCGAGAGCACGCCGGCCAGGGTGCTCTTGCCCGAGCCGTTCGGCCCCATGATGGCGTGCACCTCACCGGGGCGGATCGCGAGGTCGATCCCCTTCAGGATCTCCGCGTCGCCGGCCGTGGCGTGCAGGTTCTCGATCTCGAGCATCGTCACTAGCCCACGCTCCCTTCCAGCGAGATCCCGAGCAGCTTCTGGGCCTCGACGGCGAACTCCATCGGCAGCTCCCGCAGCACCTCCTTGCAGAAGCCGTTCACGATCATCGAGATCGCGTCCTCCTCCGAGATGCCCCGCTGGCGGCAGTAGAAGAGCTGATCCTCGCCGATCTTCGAGGTGGTGGCCTCGTGCTCGAGCGTGGACGAGGCGTTCTTCACCTCGAGGTAGGGGAAGGTGTGGGCGCCGCACTGGTCGCCGAGCAGGAGCGAATCGCACTGGCTGTAGTTGCGGGCGCCGTGTGCCTTCGGGCCGATCCGCACGAGCCCGCGGTAGCTCTGCTGGCCGCGGCCGGCGGAGATGCCCTTCGAGATGATCGTGCTCTTCGTGTTCTTGCCGATGTGGATCATCTTCGTGCCGGTGTCGGCCTGCTGGAGGTTGTTCGTGAGCGCGACCGAGTAGAACTCGCCCACCGAGTCGTCGCCCTGGAGCAGGCAGCTCGGGTACTTCCAGGTGATCGCGGAGCCGGTCTCGACCTGGGTCCAGGAGATCTTCGAGCGCTTGCCCCGGCAGGCGCCGCGCTTGGTCACGAAATTGTAGATGCCGCCCACGCCGTTCTTGTCGCCCGGGTACCAGTTCTGGACGGTGGAGTACTTGATCTCGGCGTCGTCGAGGGCGACGAGCTCCACCACCGCGGCGTGCAGCTGGTTCTCGTCCCGCATCGGCGCCGTGCAACCCTCGAGGTAGGACACGTAGGAGCCCTCCTCGGCGACGATCAGGGTGCGCTCGAACTGGCCGGTCTCCTGGGCGTTGATGCGGAAGTAGGTCGAGAGCTCCATCGGGCAGCGCACGCCCTTCGGGATGTAGGCGAAGGAGCCGTCGCTGAAGACGGCGGAGTTGAGCGCCGCGAAGAAGTTGTCGGAGTAGGGCACGACCGAGCCCAGGTACTTGCGAACGAGATCCGGGTGCTCCTTCACCGCGTCGGAGAAGGGGCCGAAGATGATGCCCTGCTTCCCCAGCTCTTCCTTGTAGGTGGTGGCGACGGAGACGCTGTCGAAGACCGCGTCCACCGCGACGCCCGCCAAGCGCTTCTGCTCCTCGAGCGGGATGCCGAGCTTGTCGTAGGTCTCGAGCAGCTCCGGGTCGACCTCGTCGAGGCTCTCGAGCTGCTTCTTCGGCTTCGGCGCCGCGTAGTAGTACATGTCCTGGTAGTCGATCTCCGGGTAGGAGACCTTCGCCCAGTCCGGGCGGTGGCCAAGGTCGAGCAGCTGCTGGAAGCGCTTCAGGGCCTTGAGTCGCCACTCGAGCAGCCACTCGGGCTCGTCCTTCTTGGCCGAGATGATGCGGACGATCTCCTCGGAGAGACCCTTCGGGATCCGCTCCTCTTCGATGTCCGTGACGAAGCCGTACTCGTACTCGCGGTCGGCGAGCTGCTCGAGGGCGTCCTGTGATTCCGACATGGGAATGGGTGGGTCCTAGGCGATGGCGAGGGTGGTGGGCTTCTGGCGGGGCGGAAGGTCGGCGGCCAGCTCGGCGAGGCTCACCCGGGTGAGCGTGCTCTGGATCGCCCGGTTGATCCGCAGCCACGGCGTCGAGAGGCCGCACTGGGATTCCTGGTCGCAGTGGCCGGGCCCGGCGGCGCACTCCATGAGGGCGATCGGCCCCTCGAGGGCCTCGATCACCTCGGCCACGCTCACCGCCTCGGGCTGCCGGGCGAGCTGGTACCCGCCGCGCGACCCCCGCTGGGAATCGAGCAGGCTCGCGCTGGCCAGGGACTTCAGCATCTTGCTCACCGCCGGCAGTGGCAGCCCCGTGGCCTCCGCCATCTCCCGCGCCGTGAGCGTGGTGCCGTCCGCCTCCCGCGCGAAGTGCACGAGCAGCACGATCCCGTAGTCGGTGAGCTTGCTGATCCTGAGCATGGAGGCCGCCGAAGATATCGGACCAATTCAGTCCCGTAAATATCGGACCAACTCAGTACAAATTGAGCTGTTGCGTAGGGGGCCGGTTCCGTCTGCTGCGTTCATCCCCGAGGGGCCCCGTAGGGGGCGGCTACATGTAGCCGAGGGCCTCGAGCTGGCGGCGGGTCTCGGCGTCGAGGGCGTCGGGGGCCGTGGGGTTGGCGTGGCCAGGCCCTGGGGAGGGAGTCGGGCCCGGGTGCCGCTCGAGCCAGGCGTCGAGCTCGCGACGCAGGGCGGCGGCGCGCTCCGGGTCGTCGCCGCTGCGGTCGTGGGCCTCGTCCGGGTCGGCGCGCAGATCGTAGAGGGCGGACGCCCCCCGGCGGACGACCAGCTTGTGGTCGCCGCGTCGCACGGCCCAGACCGGCGTGTCGAAGTCTCGGGGCCGCATGCCGCCGCCCGGGTCGATGCGGCTCAGCATCGAGAAGTCCGGGTAGACCTCGGCGAAGGTGGCCTCCCGCGCACGGCGCCGATCCGGCAGCAGGCTCCGGGAGGGACCGTCGCCGGGCTCGAGGCCGGCCCAATCGAGAAGAGTCGCGTGCAGGTCGAGGGTCTGGTGCGCCCCTGCCACCCGCGACCCGGCCTCGAACACACCGGGTGCCCGCACCAGGAACGGCACCCGGATCAGCGCATCGTTCAGGTCGAACTGGTGCCCCCAGCGCTCCGCCTCGCCCAGGTTGTCGCCGTGATCCGAGGTGACCACGAGCAGCACGTCGTCGAGGGCGACCCGCCGGCGGATCACCTCGAGGATGCGCCCCACCCGGCGGTCCTGATACCGCACACCGCTCCGATACAGCCCGCGCGTCGCCTCCACCCGCCACGGCTCCCGCGGCGGGTTCGAGTGCCAACGCACCGGATGGAAGCGGCGGATCGCGCGGATGCCCCGCAGCCATCCTCCCCAACCCTCCTCGGCGCGATCCCGCAGCGGTGCGAGGTAGGGGTTGTGCGCTTCGAACAGGTTCACGAACAGGAAGAAGGGGCGCTCCGGGTCCAGCCCGGCCATCCAGCTCGCGACCGCGGTCTCCGCCTCGGCCGCGCCCTGGTCGATCCACTGCTCCCAGCCGATCCCCGTGTAGCGCATCAGCCGCGACAGGATCAGCTTGTCCCGGCGCAGGTGGTTCACCTCCTCGAAGTGCTCGAAGCCCTGCACGATGTCGGTGACCCGCAGCCAGCTGTTCGAGGACACGACGGCGGTCTGGTAGCCCGCGGCTGCGAGACGCTCGGCGGTCGTCTCGAAGCCCGGCTCGAGGCGGCGCGCAGTTCCGTGCCGCACGCCGTGGGTTCGCGGATAGAGCCCGGTGAACATCGAAGCGTGCGACGGGGCGGTCCAGGGCGACGGGCTCACCATCTCCTCGAAGACCGCACCTTCCCCCGCCAGCGCGTCGAGCACCGGCGTCGTCCCCGGTGCGGCGCCGTAGGCACCCAGTGCGCCGGTGCGCGTGGTGTCGAGGAGCAGCACGACCACCGAGCCCGGCGCCGGATGCGGACTCGAGGGGGGCGGGGCCGCCGGCGCCGGCCAGGTCGCGAGCAGGGCCAGCACCAGGCCGATCAGCCCGTCCGGGGGCGCGTGGCCGGGGCGCCAACGGAGCAGGGCGGCGAGGAGCCCGAGGCCGACGGCCAGGATGGCGAAGGCCGGGCCGAAGTGGTCGTCACGCAGCCCGTGGGTGCCGGCGAGGAGCAGGCACGCCAGCACGCCGGCCCAGAGCCACGCCCCCGTCCGCGCCAGGGGCAGCGCCGCGAGCCGCCGCGGCCGCAGCTGGCGCGCGGCGGCGGCGACGATCACGAACACCAGCGGCGGTGCGACGACGCCCAGCCCGGTGACGGCGCCCAGGTAGCGGAGGTGCAGCGCCCCGCCCAGGAAGAACAGCACCCCAGCGGACAGGGTCGCCGCACACAGGGCGCTCGCCGCGGCGACGAGCCCCGTGCTCGTCGGCCGCGGGAGCACGTCCGTCCGCAGCCAGAGGAGACCGAGCACACCGCCGAGGAGGGCGCCGGCGAGGCCCATCAGCGCGACGGCCGCGATCGCCTCGTCCGGCGCCGGCGCGAAGCGCACGTGCGCCACGTCCGCGAGCTCGGCGAGTGCGAGCCCGAAGGCGCCGGCGCCGGCCGCGCCGATCGCCGCGTCTCGCGGATCGTCCTGGGTTCGCTCGCTCACGGCATCTCGATATCGGTGAAACGAGCCAGCGGCCACAGCGCGCCCTGCCCGTCGTGGTGCCAGCCCAGGGGCGGCGCCTGCATGCGGCCCAGGGGGGCGATGCGGGAAGGCGCCAGGGCGACGAGGGCCTCGACGAGCGCCGGCCCCTCGTCGGGGCCCGCCCCAAGCCCGACCGCCGCCAGGCGCGGCGCCAGGGGCCGGAGGGAGGCCACGAGCTTCACCGCGTCGCGCACCGGGTGCACGCGCAGGAAGCGGTGAAGGGGTGCGGGGCGGTGCTCCGCGTCGGCCTCGAGCACCAGGGCCCATCCCTCGCCTTCGCGGACGCGAACCTCACCGGCTGCGGCGGCCCGCAGCTCCGCGCCCTCCCATTCCTGGGAGAGATCGGCGGCGGCCCCGGGCGAGATCGCGCCCCGCGGCAGGCGGCCCGCGACCTCGGCGAAGGCCCGCGCGAGCTCGGCCTCTACCGCGTCGGGGATCCGCCCGTCCGGCGTCAGCACGAAGGCCGCGATCGGAGACAGGCAGCCGAGCTGGTCCCAGAGCGCGACGTCGAGGGCGAGCGCGTCGGCCGCGCGGGCCGTGTTCGCACCGGCACCGATCACGGCGACCGAGCAGCGGTGGCCGAAGCGCACGAAGCGCGTCGGTGCGGCGACCCGGAGGCCGATCTCGTCGAGGGCCGCGTCGGAGCCCGTGGCCGCGACGCACCCGGCCTCGAGGAAGGCGCTCCAGGCCTCCTCGTCGTTGCGGGGGAAGTCGGCGACGGCGAGGCACGCGCCCAGCTCCTCGTCGATCCCCGCCAGGGCTTCCCGGATGCAGGGCGCCGTCACCGGATCGTGTCGCCCGCTGCGGGCCAGCACCGGGGACTGCAGCGCGAGCGGTGCGACCAGGGAGAGCACGCTCGGCATCGGCAGTGCGCCTCCGAGCACCACGGCGGTGGACCCGAAGCCCGTGGCGCGAACGGCGCCGCGCCCCGGAACCTCGTCCGCAACGAGCGAACGCAGCGCGTCCCCGCTCCAGGCGCCGAAGGCCAGCTCCAGGCCGGCCCGGGTGGTGGCCGGATGGAACCCGGTGGCGCCGGGCAGCCGCTCGCACAGCTCCTTGCGCAGCGGGGAGTCCGGGAGGGCCAGCTCGTCGATCAGCATCCCGAGCGGCTCGAGCACTCCCTCGCGGGGCCGCGCGGAGAGGCGCCCGCCGGCGTCGCGCAGCCTGCTCCAGGTGGCGCGCAGCTCAGTCGCCCGCGGCACCGAGCATCTCGTCCGCTGCGATGGAGCAGCCCCGCGCCTCGGCGCCCTCGGCGCGCCCGAGCACCTCGAAGCCGGCGCCCCGCGCCACCCCGAGGTCGGCGGTCTGGATCGCCAGGATGCTGCCCGTGTTCGCCAGATCGACGATGCGGATGCGCCGACCTGGCCCGGCGGCAGCGCGGCGCCGCTCTCCGGATCGACGATCTGCACCCGCACCCAGGGCGGCACGCGCTTGCGGCGCGGCTCTTCGGGCCTCGCCAGCACCGTGTCGTAGAACTGGCTGGCGAGTTCGGTCATTCCGTACTGGTTGACGATCCGCTCGGAGGGGATGCCCAGGCGTGCCGCGATCCAGGCGTGGAGCGCGTCGCGATCCATGGCGCGGGCGCGTCCCTTGAAGCCGCCGGTCTCCATCACTCGTGTCCCCGCCGGCAGCTCGAGGAGGTGGCCGCGGGACTCCATCGCTTCGAGCAGGTGCACGAAGGCGAAGGCGGTGCCGCACAGGGCGACGGGGGCCGCCTCCTCCTCGCAAGCCGCGAGTGCGGACAGCAGCGCGTCGAGCTGCAGCTCGCCCTCGTGGACGAAGAACCCGCTGTCCGCGTCGCCGCGCCGATCCCGCATCACGCCGAACATATGGGAGAGGGACGAGTCCGGCGCCTCCTCCGGCGAAGGCGCCAGCACGAGCATGCGCACGGCCGTATCCACGGGCAGGTCGGGGAGCACGCCCCGCTCGAAGCTCGGCACGAGCGACGCCTCGTAGAGATCGAGCCGCTCCAGGTGGAGCTCGCCCCGCCGGGCGGTGGCGGTGCCGCTGGTGCGAAAGACCTTCCGGGTGCGCGTTTCCGGGAAGCAGGCCAGGCGCAGCTCCTTGAAGGCGCCGGTCGGCACCGCGGGGATCTCCGTCCAGTGCCGGACGGTCTCGGGCGTCCGCGTGCGTCCCTCGCAGAAGCGGCGATAGGGCTCGCAGCTCCGGAACTGGCGGGCGAAGAGCATCAGTGCCAGACGGGCGAAGCGGTCGTCGTCGCGCTCGCCGGGCGCCTCACGCATCCACGCCAGCAGCTCCTCTTCGGCCCGGCAGCTCATGCCAGGAGCTCGACCAGAGCGTCGAGGCCCGCGGTCAGTGCCGCGCGGCCGATCGTGAGGGGCGGGGTGATCGAGAGCACTTCGCCGCGATCGCCGGAGGGCAGCAGGATGAACCCTCGCTCCAGCGCTTCGGCGCACACCTTCGCCGCCCGCGCCGGCTCGCTGCACTCGACGCCGATCATCAGGCCGAGACCGCGGCACTCGTGCACCGCGGGGAGCCCGGCGCAGCCGGCCCGCAGGCGGGCGAGGGCGAAGGCGCCGAGCTCGGCGGAGCGCTCGGCCAGCTTCTCCTCCTCGAGCACGGCGATCGAGGCCAGCGCCGCGGCGCATCCCGGAGGATGCCCCAGGAAGGTCTGGGTGTGGAGCGCCTCACCGCGGGAGACGGGCCAGTGGTCCATCACCTCCGCTCGCCCGACGCAGGCGGAGATCGGCATGCCGGAAGCCAGGCCCTTGGCCACGCACAGCAGGTCCGGCACCACCCCCTCGTGGTCGCAGGCGAAGGTCCGCCCGGTGCGGCCGAAGCCGGTGTAGACCTCGTCGGCGATCAGGAGCCAGCCGCGCTCGTCGCAGAGCCGGCGCAGCCCGGCGAGGAAGCCGGCGGGCGGCACGCGCTCGCCGCCGCGTCCCTGGACCGGCTCCACCAGCACGGCGCCGACCTCGTGCTCGGCGGCGTCGGCGCAGCGCAGGGCGTCCGCGGCGTCGCCGTAGCGGGCGAAGGCGACGCGCCCGGGCAGGAGCGGCGCGAAGGGCTGGCGGAAGTCCTCGCGCCAGGTGGCGTCGAGGGAGCCCAGGGCGAGGCCGTGGTAGCCGCCTCGGAAGGCCACCACGCCGGGCCGGCCGGTGGCGAGCAGCGCGGTCTCGAGGGCGATCTCCACCACGTCCGAGCCGGACGTGCCGAGCACCGCCTTGGCGGGGCCGCCGCCGGGAAAGCGCGCGGCGAGGGCTTCCAGGAGCTCGACCTTCACCGCGGCCGGCTGGACGTCGCCCATGGCGTGCATCAGCTGCTCGGCCTGGCCGGCCACGGCACTCGCCACGCGCGGATGGGCGTGGCCGGCGTTCGCGACGCCGAAGCCGCCGCCGAGATCGACGAAGCGGTTTCCGTCCACGTCCCAGACGCTCGCCCCCCGGGCCCGCTCCCAGAAGATCGGCGCGCTGGGCTCGAGACAGGTCACGTTGCGGCTCTCGACCCGCGCCAGGCGCTCCGCCAGGGCCCGGGAGCGCGGCCCGGGAACCTCCGTGCGCAGGGCCGGCAGCGGGGTCTCGTCCAGCATGGGCGGATACTCTAGGAGCCCTCGTGGCGCGCGTCTTCATCGGCATGGGTTCGAACCTCGGCGATCGGGAGGCCCGGCTCGCCCAGGCCCTGGTGGCGCTTCGCGGCCTTCCCGAGACCACGGTCGCGGCCGTCTCGTCGCTCTACGAGACGGCCCCGGTGGGCGGGCCGCCCCAGGGCCCCTATCTGAATGCCGTCGCGGAGCTCGAGTGCGCGCTGGCTCCCCTCGCGCTGCTCGAGGCGCTGCTGGCCATCGAGGCGGCGGCGGGGCGGGTGCGGGACGGGGAGCGGGACGGCCCCCGCACCCTGGACCTGGACCTGCTCCTGGTCGACGCACGGGTGATCGAGAGCGAGGTGCTGACGGTTCCCCATCCGCGTCTCCATCTCCGTGCCTTCGTGCTCGAGCCCCTGGCCGAGCTGGCGCCGGACCTCCTGCACCCGCGCCTCGGCGCTACCCTGGGAGAGCTGGCGCGGCGCGTGCGCGATTCCGACGCGGTCCGCGCGATCCATGGGGGAGCGGCATGGCCATCGTCGCGGTGAGCATCGCGCCCACGGGCGAGGGCACGAGCGTCGGCGCCCACGTCGCCGAAGCCCTGGGCGTCCTCGAGGCGCAAGACGAAGTGAAGTGGGAGCTCGGTCCCATGTTCACCACCCTCGAAGGCGACCTCGACGCGATCCTCGCCCTCGTCCGTCGGATGCAGGAAGCCGTCTTCGCCCGCGGTGCCGTTCGCGTGGGCACCGTCCTCAAGATCGACGACCGCCGCGACAAGCCCGCCACCATGCAATCCAAGCTGGACTCGGCGCAACAGCGGGGACGTTCCTGAACGCAGCACCCGTGCTGCGTTCAGAGCCATTCGACCCAGGTGCCGTGGAAGTGGACGCGGGCGAGGAGCCGCTCGCTGGCACCGGGCCAGGTGCGCAGGCGGAGCTCGCAGAACTCGGTGCCGGGGGGCTCCATGCGCAGCCAGCCGAAAGGAGCGCGGGTGGTGGCGCGGGAGCCTGCGGCCTCGATGCAGGCCGTGACGGCCGATCGCTCGGCTTCGGGCAGGTACCACCACATCACGCTGTGGAAGAGCAAGGTGGCCCGATCCGGCGCCGGCTTCGCGAGCTGCTCCGCGAGCCAGGCCTCGGCACGGGCCTGCTCGACCCGGGGCGGATCCGGCGCGACCGCTTCGAGGCCGCGACGCAGGCGCTCCAGCCGCTCGTCCTGGTCCGGCCAGACGAAGGAGAGCAGGCGCAGGCGCCGGTCCGGGTCGCGTAGGTCGATCGGCGCGAGGTCGCAGCCCACCCGCTCCGCGATCCGATATCCCGGGGACGGCGGCGCGGGCTCACCCCGCCACTCGGGCGCGAGGCGGAGCGGTGATTCCTCCGGCCCCATGGCGGTGCCACCCAGCTCGATGCGGTAGCGATCCATGCACAGGTTGAGCCCGGCACTCGAGCCGATCTCGAGCAGACGCAGGGGCTGGGCGTGCGCCGCAGCGAAGACGAGCAGGCCGGGAAGCAGGCCGCAGCGGCGCTGGACCTCGTTCGTCTGGATGCACTCCGTGAGGAGCGGCCGGATCTCCCCAGCGCGCTCCTCTGCCAGGCGCTGCGCCACCGCCCAGGCCGCTTCCGCATCGAAGCGGCCCCCCGTCGAGGGCAGCAGCTCCGCCAGCTCCGGCGCCCGCCCCGCGAGGGCCAGGTAGTGCAGGGCCCCGGCCCAACGCAGCGGGAGGTTGTCCAGGAAGGGCTGCCCCTCCCAACCCTCCACGAGGCGCGCGACCGGCCCGCCGGCGAGCAGGTTCCGCCACGAGCGCTCCAGGAGCTCCCCGTAGAGAGGCGAGCCCAGCTCGCGACAGATGGCCGCCTGCCCCTGGAAGACCTCCGCGATCTCCGCGGTCCGCCTGTCCTCTGCCACGGCGGTACACTACCCCGGATGAGCAACCACACCGACGTGATCCGCCGCTTCGTCGAGAGCTGGGCCCAGTGCGACGTCTCCGCACTGATGGTCTTCTTCGCCGACGACTGCGTGTATCACAACATCCCGGTCGAGCCGGTGACCGGCACCGAGGCCGTCCGCAAGACCATCGAGGGCTTCGCCGGCATGGCCGAGGAGATCGACTGGCAGCTGCACGCGATCGCCGAGGACGCATCCGGCACCGTGCTCACCGAACGCCTCGACCGCTTCAAGATCGCCGGGAGCTGGGTCGAGCTCCCGGTCATGGGCACCTTCGAGCTGCGCGACGGCAAGATCACCGCCTGGCGGGACTACTTCGACATGAGCCAGTTTACGTCGCAGCTGCCCGGCGCCGGCTCCTAGCGCGGGTCAGCTTGCCAACGGCAGGCGGACGATCAGCGCCCAGCTCTGGGGGTCGGTGCGCGCTACGTGCCAGCTTCCGCCCCGGGCCGCGACCTGCTCGCGCAGTGCACCGACCAGGGCCGCGTCCCGTGCCGTCTCGGTGTGCCGCGGATCCTCGAGAGTGGCCACCGCCTCGTCGGACATCTCGTCCGCCGTGGCGACGAGCCGAAGCGCGGGGAGTTCGGCGGGCCCGCCCGCCTCCACGTTCAGGCAGAGCGAGCCGGCCCCGCGGCCTTGATCGGCGGCGAAGACCACCAGGCCCGTCACCAGCAGCTCCAGCTCCTGCTCCGGCACCGCGACCAGCACGAGATCGTCCGGCGCCTCCACCGCCAGGTGGTTTCGGCTGCCGATGGCCTCCCGCAGCCAGCGCTCGCGATCGCGGACGGCGCGAACCAGGTCGGCTTCGGCTCGGGTGTCCACCCGGGTCTCGCCGTAGGTCAGCAGCGCCTGACTCAGGCGCGCACACCGGTCGAGCGCCACCAGGATGGCCTGGCTCGCCTCGGCGATCGCCGGATCCTCCTTGTGGTCGTCGTAGAGGAAGCCCGCCTCGCCGATGGCCGCGGTCAGCGCGTTGTTCATCGCATGGGCCGTGCCCGCGGCCAGCCGCCGACCGACGGCCAGCCGCGCGATCTCGGCGCTCGTCATGCGGGAAGCCTCGTCTGCCATGCCCCGAGCCATCGGCAGGACGCTCCCCGGGCCGTATCGGTCTGACACCCCACAGCGAATTCTGCACGATTGTGCTAAGGAATAAGCCTACGCGCCCCCATCCTGCAGCCCGAGGAGCGCAAGCCCCATGTCCTCCACCGCCCCTGCGATTCTGGACGGATTGGAAAAGCCTTTGAATTCCGGGGTTATGAGCGATATCCACAGTGGTCGCCTGGAGGCCCTCGGCCCGCAGGAAATTCTTAGTTGGGCAATCAAGAATTTTCATCCTCGGCTTGCGCTCTCCTGCTCCTTCGGCAACCCGGAGGGCCTGGTGCTGCTCGACATGATGCACCGCCTCGAGCCCACCTCCCGGGTGTACGTGCTGGACACGGGGCGAATGCACCAGGCCACCTACGACCTGATCGACCGGGTGCGGGACCGCTACGACAAGGACGTCGAGGTCGTGTTCCCGGAGGCCGCCGCCGTCCAGGAGATGGTGCACGAGCACGGCATGAACCTGTTCTACGAGTCCCTCGAGAAGCGTCAGCTCTGCTGCCGGCTGCGCAAGGTCGAGCCGAACCGGCACTTCCTCGCTGGCCTCGACGCCTACGTCACCGGCCTCCGGCGCCAGCAGAACGTGACGCGTACGGACGTGCCCAAGCTCGAGCTCGACACGGATGGTCGGCTCGTGAAGATCAACCCGCTCGCGGACTGGTCCCACGACGACGTCTGGCGGTACGTGCGCACCCACTCGGTGCCGGTGAACCGGCTCCACGGGGAGGGCTTCCCCACCGTCGGCTGCGGTCCCTGCACCCGCGCCGTCCAGCCCGGCGACGATCCGCGAGCCGGCCGCTGGTGGTGGGAGAGCCCGGACACCAAGGAATGTGGCCTTCACGTCGACGAAGAGGCCGACGGGTCCGGCATCTGACCCTCTTCCCTGCGCAGCTCGTGCGCAGCTTCCGCCTCTTCTTCGCTCCACGGGTCAAGCCCGCGGCGGGGGCTGCCGATACGCAGCACTGATGGCTCTCCTCCGTCCCGGACGAATCCCCTGGCAGAGCGGCGTCGGCGGCCTGTGCCTCGCCGCGATGCTCGTGCTCTGGTCTCCCGGCGTGCAGATCGCGCGCGCCGAAGGTGCGGCTCCGCCCCTCTTGCAGGGTGGTCTGCCCCTGGGCAGCGCCGGCGGCTCCTGTGAGGTCGGCGCCGAGAAGGGACCGGACGTGGCCGCGCAGATGGCGCAGGTCCTCGAAGCCCTGGAGGCCCAGGCGGCGGCGGACGGCGAGGACGTGACGGTCTTCAACGGCACCGGTTCCAACTACCGCCGCGACGACGACGCTCTGGCCGAGCTCCACCGGATTCGCGCCGAGGTGAAGCGCGAGCAGCAGGCGGCCAAGCCCTAGCTCCGCCGCGCGAGCAGCAGGCGGCCAAGCCCTAGCTCCGCCGCGCGAGCAGCAGGCGGCCAAGCCCTAGCTCCGCCGCGCGAGCAGCAGGCGGCCAAGCCCTAGCTCCGCTCCTTCCGGCCCGACGCCTGGGAGGCGGCCCGTGAGCTAGGCTCCTCCCGGCGTGCCCGAGAAGGTGATATGAGCCCGGGCTCGACGGCTCGATTCCGTCGCATCACGGCTGCCCTCGCCCTTGGCTGGGCACTCCTGGCCCTGTTCGCGGGGGTGCGCGCCCAGCTCAGGCTGCAGGAGCTGCCCCAGACCCCCTTCTCCTCGTCGAGCACCGCGGGCGTGCACGTCATCCACGCGCTCTCGCCGGAGGCAGAGGCGGCCGGGCTCCGCACCCGTGACCGCTGGCTCGCCATCGACGGCCTGTCCGTCGACGAGTGGCTCTCGGGGGGTGGGCTCGAGCTGGTTCCCGATGTCCCCAACCGTTACGACGTGCGCCACCCGGACGGGACCCTGCACTCGGCGTATCTCGCGCCCCGGCCCGCCGGCGCCAAGCCCTTTCCGAGCCAACGACTGGTCGGTGTGGCGGTGCCGGCGGTGGGCCTCGTCTATCTGGCGATCGGGGCGGTCGTTTTCCAGCTGAAGAGCGCACGTCAGGAGGCGTGGGCGCTGCTCGTCTTCTGCAGCGCGACGGCATCCCTGCTCTTCCTGGCGAGCTCGATCGATCCCGCGAATTGGCCCCTGGTCGCGCTCACCGTTCCCCTGATGGGGGCGTCGTCCTTTCACCTCTTCACGATCTATCCGACCGAGCCACGCTGGATCGCGGCCCGCCCGGAGATCCGTCCCGCGCTCTACACGATCGGCCTGGTCCTGGGCGTGGCGGGCGTCGCCGCGCCTCACGTCTCCGGGCTGATGGCCCTCGCGAACCCCGCCCTCACCTTCTTCACGGTGGTCCTCGGTGTCGTGAGCCTGGGGGTCCTGGTGGCCGAGCGCGCCCGCCTGGGCCGCGGGGTGGTAGCCGATCGCTCCACCGTGATGCTCGTGGGCGCCGTGATGAGCTTCGTTCCGGTGCTGACCGCCATCTTCCTCCACACCACCGTGGGAACGGCGCTGCCCTGGTCGACTGCCCTGCTGGGCTTCTTCGTCTTCCCACTCGCCGTGGGCTACGGGATCCTGCGCGCCGAGCTCTTCGATATGCGCCTCGTGGCGCGGAGCTCCGCCGCCTACGGCGTGGCCACTCTCGGCATCACCGGCACGTTCGCCCTCTTCATCACGTTCGCAGACGCGCTGGTCGGCCGCTTCGACGTGGACGCGCGCTCGCCGCTGATCTCGGTGGTGTTCCTGTTCTTCGCGATCCTGGTCTTCAATCCGCTCCGCAATCGCCTGCAGAGCTGGGTCGACCGATTCTTCGACCGCGATCGCGTCGCCTATCGCGACGCGGTGCGAGAGATTTCGGAGGCGATGGTTTCCATGCTCTCGGTGCGAGAGATCGTCGAGCGCATCCTCATCGCCGTCACCGACACGATGGGCGTCGAGCGCGCGCTGGTCCTCCTGACGGACGACGCCGGCCAGACCTTCCGGGCCGAGGCCGCACGCGGAGACTGGGACGAGGACGAGGGGCCCTTCGAGATCGGCGCAGAGCACCCCATCTGTCGAAATCTCTGGATGCGACGCACCGAGCTGGCCCGGGTCGATTTCGACGAGGAGCCCGACCCGGACGTGCGCGAGCAGTGCCGTGACGTCTTCGACAGCCTGGAAGTCGAGCTGCTGGTGCCGATCCTCTTCGGGGTCGACCTGCTCGGCGTGATCGGCGTCAGCCGGCAGCTCGCTGCCGAGCGCCTCGGCCCGGACGAGCGGCAGCTCCTGCGGACCCTGGCGAATCAGAGCGCCATCGCCATCGAGAACGCCCAGGCCTTCGACGAGATCGCCAAGCTCAACGAGACGCTCGAGGCGCGGGTGGAGGAGCGCACCCGCGAGCTGCGCGAGACCCAGGCCCAGCTGGTCCAGAGCGAGAAGATGCGCAGCCTGGGTCAGCTCGTGGCCGGTGTGGCCCACGAGCTGAACAACCCCATCGGCTTCGTGCACGCGAACCTCCAGCTCCTCGACGGCTATGTGGAGCGGCTCGTATCCAGCAGCTCCACCGAGGAGCGGCGCGGCCGCTCCCGTGAGGCCATCGACAAGCTGCTCTCGCGCAGCCGCGAAGGGACGGAGCGGGTCAAGCAGATCGTCCAGGATCTGCGCACCTTCTCGCGCACGGACCACGCCGACCTGCAGCAGGTCTCCCTCGGCGAGGAGATCGATCGCACGCTCACCCTGATGGAGCCGCGCCTGAAGGGCGGCGTGGAGGTGGTGCGCGACTACGGAGAGCTGCCCCCGGTGCGCTGCTTCGCGGGCCAGCTGAACCAGGTGTTCATGAACCTGCTGATGAACGCCTGCGACGCGATGGAAGGCCGCGGTCGTATCACGATTCGCACTCGGCCCGAGGGTGAGGACGGCGTGCGCCTCGAGTTCAGCGACGACGGCCCGGGCATGCCGGAAGACGTGCGGCGGCGCATCTTCGATCCGTTCTTCACGACCAAGCCGGTGGGCCAGGGCACGGGTCTCGGGCTCTCCCTCTCCCACGGCATCGTCGAGCGTCACGGTGGCTCGATGGAGGTGGATTCCCGGGTCGGCGTCGGCACGACCTTCACGCTCCACCTGCCGGTCGAGCCTCCGGCGGAGGCGCTCGAGGAGCCGGACGAAGCGATCGAGGGCGCCGCATGAGCCCCGACGCGACGCGGCGCTTCCGGCGCGGGACCTCCGCCCTCGCCGTGGTGTGGGCCGTAGCGGCCCTGGCGCTCGCGATCTGGGGCCAGCTCGCGTCGCCGCGCACGGTGGAGCTGCCCCTGCACACGAGCGGCCTGGCCGGGGTGGTCGTCGTGAATGAGGCGTCCGAGGAGGCGCTTCGAGCCGGCGTGACCCCCGGCGACCGCGTCCTCGAGGTGGACGGCATTGCCGTGCAGCAGTGGTATCGGGAGCGCGGCTGGGACCAGGTCGTTTCCGGGCGCGCCGTCCGCTACCGCATCGAGACCGACGAGCAGGTGATCGACGTCGCCCTGCAGCCGCGCGAGCGCCGTTCCGCCTACCAGTGGCTCACGATCCCGATCTTCGCGGCCCTGGCTGTGGCGGGCTCGGCCTACCTGCTGCTCGGGCTCTTCGTGTGGCGGGCGCGGCCCGACCACGCCGAGTCCTGGGCCTTCCTGCTCTTCTCCTGCGCCATGGCGACGGCGCTCTACACCGGCGTCAATACCTACGACGCGCCGTTCGGTTACCAGCGCATGGTGATGAACCTGCCGCTGATCGGTGCCTCCATGTTCCATCTCTTCACGATCTTCCCGCTCGAGCCCCAGTGGGTCTCGCGCCGGCACCGCCTGCGGCTGGTGCCCTACCTGCTGGCCGCGGTCATCGCGCTGGCGGCGATCTTCGAGCGCAGTCTGGCGCTCCCGCCCGGCCTGCTCGCGACCGTCGGCTACGCCGTCGGCACCCTCGGCTGCTTGCTGGCCTTCCTGATCCTGGTGCACGAGCGCATCAAGCTGCGCGGCTCCGACCGCACCGCCGCAGCGGATCTCGTCCTGACCGCGTCGATCGTGAGCTTCGTTCCGGTGATGCTGGCGTTGATCGTCGCCACGGTGACCTCCCTCCCCTTCCCGATGTCCGCCGCGATGATCTGGTTCGCGGTGTTCCCCGGGGCGATCGCCTACGGCATCGTGCGCCGGCGTCTGTTCGACATGCGCGGGCTCGCCCGCTCTTCCGCGGCCTACGGCATGGCTACCCTCGCCATCACCGGCGTGTTCGCCGGCCTCATCACATCCGCCGACGTCGCCTTCCGGGAGTTCAACGTCAACGCGGACTCCCCGCTGTTCTCGGTCACCTTCCTCTTCTTCGCGATCCTCGCCTTCAACCCCCTCCGCGATCGCCTCCAGGCGCTGGTCGACCGCGTCTTCGACCGCGATCGCGCGGCCTACCGGAGTGCGGTGCGGGAGATCTCCGAGGCGATGGTCTCGATGCTCTCCCTCGAGGAGGTGAGCGATCGCCTGCTGCTGGCCGTGACCGACACGATGGGCGTCGAGCGGGCGATGGTGCTCCTGCTGGCGGACGACGAGCGGGCACTCGTTCCCTCGGCCTGGCGCGGCGATTTCGACGAGGAAGCCGCCGCCGTCCAGCTCGCCATCGACCACCCGGTCGGAAGGCACCTTTGGATGCGCCGCCAGGAGCTGGCACGCACGGATTTCGACGACATGGCCGATCCCGAGAGCCGGGAGGTGTGCTGGGACGTCTTCGACCTCCTCCACGTGAAGCTCCTCGTGCCGATCCTGTTCGGCGTGGACCTGCTCGGTGTGATCGCGGTAGGCGAGAAGCTCTCGGGCGAGCACCTGGGCCCGGACGATCGGCAGCTCCTTCGCACGTTGGCGAACCAGAGCGCCATCGCCATCGAGAACGCCCAGGCCTTCGACGAGATCGCCAAGCTGAACGAGACCCTCGAGGCCCGCGTCGAGGAGCGGACCCATGAGCTCCAGGAGACCCAGGCCCAGCTCATGCAGAGCGAGAAGATGCGCAGCCTGGGACAGCTGGTCGCCGGCGTCGCCCACGAGCTGAACAACCCGATCGGCTTCGTGCACGCGAACTTGCAGCTCCTCGAGGACTTCATGGGCAAACTGGTCCGCGCCCAGAAGGCAGGAGCGGACATCGACAAGCCCCGCGAGGCGATCCGAAAGCTGCTCTCGCGAAGCCGCGAGGGCACCGAGCGCGTGAAGAAGATCGTGCTCGACCTGCGCACCTTCTCGCGCATGGACCAGGCGGAGCTCGCCGACGCGGACCTCAACGAGGAGATCGACCGCACCCTGGGGCTGATGGAGCCGCGCTTCAAGGGCGGCATCACCCTCGAGCGGGAGTTCGGCGCCCTTCCCAAGGTCCGTTGCTATCCGGCGCAGCTCAACCAGGTGTTCATGAACCTGGTGATGAACGCCTGCGACGCGCTGGAGGGCGAGGGCACCGTGCGCATCACCACCCGCTCCTCGCCCGGCGGAGTGACCCTCGAGTTCGCCGACGACGGCCCGGGCATCCCGGCCGAGACCCAGGGACGCATCTTCGAGCCCTTCTTCACGACCAAGCCCGTGGGGCAGGGGACGGGTCTGGGCCTGTCCATCTCCCACGGCATCGTCGAGCGGCACGGCGGGCACATGGAGCTCGAGAGCTCTCCCGCAGGAACCACCTTCCGCGTCGAGCTGCCACTGGTGGCGGAGCCGCCCGAGGACGTGGAGAGCGAGGAGGCTTGAACCGATGAAGCAATGTGCACTCGCGATCCTGGGGGCGCTCTTCGTGAGCGGCTGCGGCGGGCCCTTCCTCGTGTTCCCCGGCGGCGCATTGCGCGGCGAAGTCGCGGGCGAGCCCGTGTCCGACTGGTCCTTCGCCGACGACGCCTTCATCGACCTGGAGACCCGCCCGGGAGATCCCTACTCGGTGGAGCTGAACTACGTCGTGAAGGACGGCCGGCTCTACATCGACCCGGCGGAAGGGCGGACGTGGCTCGAGCACATCCGCGCCGACCCGCGGGTGCGGGTGCGACTGGGCGACCGGGTGTACCCGGCCACCGCGGTGCTCGTGGGTCGGCCCGGCGAGCTCGAGGGCTTCGACCCGGAGCGCTTCATCTACCGGCTCGATTCCCGGAGCGACTAGCGAGCCGGTCGGCTCCGCGGCTTCTGCAGGCCGATGCGGGTGTAGAAGCGCTCGGGAATGTCGGCCGGGTCCTTGTACAGGTAGGTCTTGCAGGGCTCTTCGCCGAGCGCGTCCGACGGGTCGACGAGGAACAGGGGGACGCCGCCCTTCCGGGCCGACGCGCGCTCCATGACCGGCTCGTGGCAGCAGTAGACGGGCAGCGCGTCCCGCCCCCAGGTGAGCCAGCGGGGGCCGGCGACGCGGAGCAGGTCGTCGCCGCCTTCGCGCAGCAGCCGCCCGCCGCTCGGGCACACGGGGCAGAGGAAGGTCAGCTTCTCCGCGTCCTCCTCCAGGGCGAAGGGCTGCAGGTGGACGCGCGTGAAGTGCATCAGCGCGAGGGCGCGCTCCCGGAAGCTCGCGTCTCCCAGGAGGTCCGCGGCCAAGGCTTCCTCGTAGGCCTCCTCGAGCAGGTCCGTGTCGTAGCGCCGGCCGATCCAGGACAGCAGCGCGGCCACCCGCGCCATGCCGCGGTCGTGGTAGCGGAGCGCTTCGTCATGGAGGCCCTGGGCAGTGGCCAGCGTCTCCGCATCGCGGCCCTCCTCCAGGGCGGAGTCGATGCGGCGCCCGAGCTCCCGCCAGCGCTCCGCGAAGTCGATCGGGCCCTCCTCGTCCGGGACCTCGGGCAACGGCCCTCCGCGCTCCCGGATCGCCGCCAGGGCGTCCGCTTCGGCCGCCGCTCCGTCACGCCGTCGCACCCATGCGGCGAGCGTCGTCTCCCACGCATCGTAGTTCCCCTTCATGGAGAGGGCTTCGCGTACGAGCCGCCGGCCGAAGCCGCGGGCCGTCTCGGGATCACCCGCAGCGACGGCCTCGGCCAGGGCGTCCACGGAGCGCAGGGTCGCGATGCGGAGCTCCTCGTCGCTGAAGATCCGGTCCTGGCTCACGGGTCCACCTCAGCTGGAGACAGGGTGAGTGATAGCGTAGGGAGATGTTCGATCTCACCGGAAGAGTGGCCCTGGTCACGGGCGCGGGCCGCGGTATCGGCCGGGGCATCGCCCGGGCGATCGCGGAGCAGGGGGGCTCCGTGGCCGTGAACGACCTCCTGGAGGACACGGCGGAGGAGACCGCCGGCGCCATCCGGGCCCAGGGGGGCGCGGCTTCCGCCGTGCCCTTCGACGTGACCGACTACGACGCCTGCGTCGCTGGGGTTCGCTCGGCCGAGGAGGCCCTGGGTCCGGTCGACATCCTCGTGAACAACGCCGGCGGATCGCCGGGCAACCGCTGGCCGACGGCCTTCCTCGAGACGCCACGCGAGGTGTGGCCCGCCTTCATCGACATGAACCTCTACGGCACCCTGAACTGCACGCGCGCCGTCGCCCCCGGGATGGTCGAGCGCCGCCATGGCCGCGTGGTCTCGATCTCCTCGGACGCGGCCCGAGCGGGAAGCTGGGGTTCGTCGGTGTACGGAGCCGCCAAGGCCGGCGTCGAGGGGCTGATGCGCACGCTCGCGAAGGAGCTGGGCCCGAAGGGCGTCACCGCGAACTCGATCGTGTTGGGCTTGATCGACACGGTGCCCGAGGAGTTCCTGGAGCAGGCGAACGCGGCGTCGATGTATCCCATGCGCCGGGTGGGTACCGCGGGGGACGTGGCCGCCGGGGTGGTCTACCTGGTGTCCGACGAAGCGGGCTGGGTCACCGGCCACTCCCTCGTGATCAACGGCGGCGGCACGTAGGCCCCGGGTCCAGCTGACACCCGTCGACAGTGGCGTCCGAGCGACGCGCGGGCTCGCGCTACCCTCTCGCCGATGTCCATGGAGACCTGGCTCGCCTTCTGCGTCACCGAGGCGGTGCTCTGCTTCACGCCAGGGCCCGCGGTGTTGCTCGTGGCCTCGGTGGCGCTCGCCCGGGGGGCGGGCAGTGGAATCGGTGCAGGGCTCGGGGTGCTCGCCGCGAACACTCTCTACTTCGTCCTCTCCGCCCTTGGCATCGGGGCGGCCATCGTCGCCTCCCACGCGCTCTTCACCGCGATCCAGTGGGCCGGTGCCGCCTACCTGGTCTGTCTCGGTCTGCGCATGATCTGGGCCGGGGCGAAGGGCGGAGACGGACCGGTGTCGCCCCGCTCGCTGGCCCACGGCTTCCGGCGCGGCTTCGTCGTGCAGAGCGCGAACCCGAAGACGCTGATCTTCTTCACCGCGCTCCTCCCCCAGTTCCTGGATCCGGCGGGCGGCATCGGGCTTCAGGTGGCAGTGCTCGGCGTGAGCTCGGTGGCGATCGAGCTCTTCGCACTGGCCGTCTATGCCCTCGCCGCGTCTCGCGCCCGCGTGCTCGCCGCGGGCAGCTGGGCGGGAACCCTCGAGCGCCTCGGGGGCGGCTTCCTGGTGGCGGCAGGGCTGCGGCTCGCGTCGGTCGCCCCATCTCCTTCCGACTGAGGAGCGTTATGGCCTACGACGAGCGTCTCGCAGAGCGCGTGCGCGTCGCCCTGGAGCGACGCCGGGGCGTCACCGAGAAGAAGATGTTCGGCGGAATCGCCTTCCTGGTGAACGGCAACATGAGCTGCGGCGTCAACGGTGACGACCTGATGGTGCGCGTGGGCCCCGAGACCTACGAGCAGGCCCTGGACCGCGCCCACGCGCGGCCGATGGACTTCACTGGCCGGCCCCTGAAGGGCATGGTCTACGTGGGCCCGAAGGGCGTCCGGACGGCGAAGCAGCTCGGACGCTGGGTCGACGACGCCGTCGCCTTCGCGCGCTCGCTACCGGCCAAGTAGATGGAGCGCATTCGCCCCCGGAAGCTCCCGGACGCCTCGAGGCCGGGCCCGCCGCCGAACATCCTCGGCACGATCGCCCACCATCCGAACCTGCTGGAGCCCTTCCTGCGCTTCTCGGCGGTGCTCGCCGCCGGCGAGCTGCCCCGCCGGGCCTCGGAGCTGCTCGCGCTGAGGGCCGCCTGGAACTGTCGCTCGGCCTTCGAGTGGGGCCACCACGTCCGGTACGCCCTCGACGCCGGGCTCAGCGAGGAGGAGATCGCGCGCATTCCGGCCGGCACGGAGGCGCCGGAATGGAGCACCTCGGATCGGGTCCTGCTGCGCGCCGCCGACGAGCTGCACGGCCGTCAGGCGATCTGCGACGAGACCTGGGGTGCTCTCGCGGCGAGCTTCGACGAGGCGCAGCTCGTCGAGATCCCGTTCGTCGTCGGCCAGTACACGATGCTCTCGATGGTGGCCAACGCGACCGGTGTGCCTCTCGAAGAAGGCCTGCCCGGACTTCCCGGCTGACGAGGCCTACCAGAAGCGGGGGATCCCGCCCTCGTCGTCGTCCACCGGGACCCGCGGGTCGATCCGGTAGCCGAGTGGGAAGATCGAGTCGGCGCCTTCGCCGAGGGCGGCAGCCAGCCGCATCGCCTCGCGCTCCGAAAACGCGGGAAGGTTCCGGTTGAAGGAGTACTCCTCGCCGTCGTGGAAGATGCCGAAGGCGTGGGGCTCGAGCAGGTAGCCGTCGAGTCGTGTCCCCCCGGCCAATTCGAAGCTCGCGGCGACCACCAGGTCCTTGCGGTCGCCGAGGCTGGCCACGTCGAGCACCGGGTAGAGCGGAACGGGCCCGCACACCTCGAAGAGCTCGGTTCGGCGGTCCACGGCTTCCGCCGTCACGCCCCAGGACAGGACCCGCTCGCGGTCGACTTCCGGATCCCAATGGCTCCAAACGGGACAGCGCTCGAGGGCCTCCGCGGACATGCACTCGATCAGCTCGAAGTCTTCTGCCGTTCCGATGGGCTTCACCTGTGGGGCGAATCGGAGCGTCGGCCTCCGGGCTTTAGCGGTGGGATGCTAGTGTGTCCCCTCTCGCGTACTCAGGAGCGGCGACATGCGGATCGGTCTCAACATCGGCTACTCGGGCCCTCGGCTCTCCATCGACATCGAGCGGGTCAAGCTCGCGGAATCGCTGGGCTTCGACTCGGTCTGGACGGCCGAGGCCTACGGCTCGGACGCCGTGACCTCCCTGGCCTGGATCGCGGCGCAGACCACGAAGATCAAGCTCGGGACGGCCATTCTGCAGATGCCCGCGCGCACGCCGGCGATGACCGCGATGACGGCCATGAGCCTCGACCAGCTCTCCGGAGGCCGCTTCCTGCTGGGCCTCGGCCCGTCGGGCCCCCAGGTGGTCGAGGGCTGGCACGGCGTGCCCTACGGCAAGCCCCTCACGCGGACGCGGGAGTACGTGAAGATCCTGCGCGACATCTTCGCGCGGGAGGCGCCCCTCGAGCACAAGGGCGAGCACTACCAGATCCCGTTCCAGGGTGAGGGTGCATCCGGCCTCGGCAAGCCGCTGAAGAGCATCCTCCACGGGCGCGCGGACATCCCGATCTTCACCGCGTCGATCGGGCCGGCGGGCATCGCCTGCAGTGGCGAGGTTGCCGACGGCCTGATCCCCGTCTGGATGAACCCGGAGCGCATGGATCTGATCGAGCCGCATCTCGAGAAGGGCTTCGCCAAGGCCGGCGGCGGCAAGGGCATGGCCGATTTCCGGATCGCTCCCTTCGTGGGCGGCGTCCTGGGAGACGACCTCGAGCAGTGCCGCATGCCCATGCGGGGCATGCTGGCGCTCTACATCGGCGGCATGGGCGCACGCGGCAAGAACTTCTACAACGACTACGCCAACCGCCTCGGCTACGGCGAGCAGGCGAAGCAGGTCCAGGATCTCTACCTGGACGGCAAGAAGGCCGAGGCGATGGCGGCGGTTCCCGACGAGCTGATCGACGAGGTGGCGCTGGTCGGGCCGAAGGCGCGCATCGCCGAGCGCCTCGAGGCGTGGAAGGCCTCGCCGGTGACTGACATGCTGGTGAGCGCCGGGCAGCCGGAGCTGCTCGAGGTGCTGGCGGAGAACCTGCTCTAGCCATGAGCCGCGAACGCATCGTCGCACTCGACAAGGCACGGGTGTGGCACCCCTACACGCCGATGGACCGCTATCGGACGGAGGTCGACCCGATCGTGGTGGATCGGGCGGAGGGGCCCTGGCTCTGGGACGTGGACGGGAGCCGGCTGATCGACGCGAACTCGTCCTGGTGGGTGGCGTCCCTCGGCCACAACCACCCGCGGCTCGTGGCGGCTCTGAAGGCCCAGGCGGATCGGAACTGTCACTCGGCCCTGGCGGGCATGACCCACGAGCCCGCGGCCGAGCTGGCGGAGCGCCTGTGCGCCGTGGCGCCGAACGGGCTCGAGCACGTCTTCTACAGCGACGACGGCTCCACGGCGGTCGAGGTCGGCCTGAAGGTGGCGCTCCAGTACTGGGCCCAGAACGGGAGCCCCGAGCGGAAGCACTTCGTGGCGCTGCAGGGCGCCTTCCACGGCGAGACGCTGGGGGTCACCTCGATCGGTGGCGTCGAGGTGTTCCGGGCGCCCTTCCAGGGCGCGGTGCTCCAGAACTTCTTCGTGCCGACGCCTAGCCAGGCCGGCGGTCTCGAACCGGCCGTGAACGCCCTGCGCGGCGTGCTCGACGCCCACGGCCACGAGATCGCGGCGATGGTGGTGGAGCCCGTGGTGCAGGGCGCCTCCGGCATGCAGATGTACGACCCGGCCTACCTGCGCGAGGCGCGGGCGCTGTGCGATCGCCACGAGGTCTTCCTGGTCGCCGACGAGGTGTTCACCGGCTACGGGCGCACTGGTCCGATGTGGGCCGTCGAGCACGCTGGCGTCCTCCCGGACGTGCTGTGCACCGCCAAGGGATTCAGCGGCGGCATGCTGCCCATGGCCGCCACCCTGGTAACGCCGCGGCTCTTCGACGGCTTCCTGGGCGAGGCCGATCGGGCCTTCTACTACGGCCATTCCTTCTGCGGCAACCCGCTGGGCTCGGCCGTGGCCCTCGAGGTGCTGAGCGTCTACGAAGAAGAGCGCATCCTCGAGCGGGCCAAGCCCAAGGCCGAGCGCATCGCCCAGGCATTCGCGGAGATGGAGGCGCTTCCCAGCGTCGCGCGAACCCGCTGCCGCGGCATGATCGGCGTGCTGGATCTCGGCGGAGACGAGGGCTACCTGGCCCGGGCGGGCTGGCGGGTCTACGACGAGGCGCGACAGCGGGGCGCCTACCTGCGTCCGATGGGCAACTGCGTCTACGTGGCGCCGCCGCTGAATATCCCGGACGCCGTGCTGGACGAGCTCCTCGGCATCGTGCGGTCCTCGGTCGAGGCGGTCTCGTGAGACGTGTGCTCGCGGCCTGGGCGGCGGTGCTGTTCGCCGCCGGGCCGGGCTTCGCCGAGCCGAAGCCCGCGACCAACGGGTTCGACCTGTCGGCGGCCAGCGTGCCGAAGGAGGAGATCCTCGGCGGCGGGCCGAAGAGGGACGGCATCGTCGCCGTCGACGAGCCGGCCTTTGCGCTGCCTTCCGAGGCGCCCTGGGTCAAGGCGGAGAACCCGGTGCTCGCCGTGACGGTCGGCGACGCCACCCACGTCTACCCGGTGCACCTGATGGAATACCACCAGATCGTGAACGATCGCATCGGCGAGACGCCGGTGGTCGTCACCTACGATCCGCTGGCCGGCGTGCCGCGGGCGTTCCGCGCCGTCGTCGCGGGCGGGGCGACCCGCTTCGGCGTTTCCGGGCTGATCCACAACCACGGCTTCCTGCTCTACGACCGGAAGAGCGGGAGCCTCTGGCAGCAGTTCACGGGCCGGTCGCTCAGCGGGCCGCAAGTCGGGAAGACGCTCGACGCCCTGCGGATCCGCCAGGAGACGCTGGGCGGCATCCTCGCACGGCACCCCCGCGCGCGCATCCTGAAGCCCCCCTTCCCGGACCGTCACGACTACTCCATGAGCCCCTTTCTGCGCTACTGGGATCTCGACAAGGCGCTCTTCCCGATCGCTGCCGAGGACCGTCGCTTTCACTTCAAGGATCTCGTGCTCGGTGTCATCGCCGGTGATACCCAGCGCGCCTACCTGGGCTCCCTCGCCACGGCCGCCGGCGGCCGGGTCGAAGACGAGATCGCCGGCCACCGCATCCGCATCGCCTACGATTCCGACAGCGGCACCTTCAGCTACGAAGCCCCGGAAGCCGTCGAAGTCATCGAAGCCTACTGGCTCGCCTGGAAGGCCTTCGTCCCCGACACAGAAGTCTGGACCCCCCCCCCCCCCCCGAGTAGCCCAAGAACGCAAGACCGGGGACGTTCCTTGCATCTTGCGTTGTCTGAACAACGCAAGATGCAAGGAACGTCCCCGGTCTTGCGTTTCAGGGGTGGAGGAGCTGGGAGGCGGGGACGGACTCGGGGCCGGTGTGGTGGCGGTCGGCGTGGAGGAGGGCACCGAGGACGCGCTGGTTGAGGGGCGTCGGGATACCGTGCTCCTCGCCGAGGGTGCAGACGCGGCGGTGGTAGGCGTCGGCCTCGGTGGCGATGCGGCGGGTGAGGGCGGACCACACCTGGTTGTAGAGGGGGATGGGCCGGGCGCTCGTGCCCTTCTCCAGGGACGCCCGCTGGTGGGCGATCTCCTCGTCGAGGGAGCGGTCGCGCCCGTCGCAGGAGCCGGCCTCGATGCCGCCCGCCGCGAGCACGGCCCGAGCCTCCTCGAGGAGCCCGGCCTTCAGCTCGACGAAGGCGGTCGTGGTGTGGTCTTCGCGGCGGACGAGCGCGTTCGGCGCGCTCATCAGGTTGACGCAGAGCTTGAGCCACTTGTCCCGGGCGATCCGATCGGACACGCCCGTGCAGATGTCGCCGCGCTCCAGCAGGGCTGCGAGCTCACGGACGGCGTCGCTCGTCCCCGCCGGATGCAGGCCAAGGATGGCCCTCGACGGCCGATCGAAGAGGAACCGCACCCGCGCGTCTCCGGTGCGTGTGCACGTCTCGCGCCACACGCCGCCGACGACCGGCGCCGTGAAGCGACCGGCGGCCGCCTCGTGGACGACGTCGTTCTGGAAGGTGACGAGGGGTATCCCGGGAGCGCGTTTGCCGACGAACCGAGCCGCGGCCTCCACTTCGGCGCCGCGGGTGCAGAGCAGGATCGGCTGCGAGGGCCACCAGCCTTCCTGCTCGAGGCAACGCGCCTCGACGGAGACCCGAAAGGTCTCTCCGCTCGCCGGGTGCTCGGCGATCAGGCCCTGGCCGAGTGCCCGCGCCGCCGCCTCCCGGCGGGTCACGAGCAGGACGCCGACGCCCGCCCGCGCCAGCCGCGCGGCAAGGGTAAGCCCGACCGAGCCCGCGCCCAGGACGGTGACGCTCATCGTTCGCGCTCCCGGGCGCACTCGCTGCTCACCGGCGCGCGCCCAGGATCGCCTTCGTCTCGATGCGTTGCTGGCCTCGCAGGACGACGAGATCGACCTCTCGCCCGGCCCGCTCGGCGAACAGCAGGGCAGCGAACTCGGCCAGGTCGCGCACGGTGACGCCGGCGAAGGAGACCAGCACGTCGCCGCCGCGCAGGCCCGCCCTCTCCGCGGGGCTCCCGGGCCGCACGCCGGCGAGGCGCACACCCACCACCGGCTCGCCGCCGAAGGCGGGAATCGTCCCCAGGTCCGGGCCATAGCCGGGTCCGCCGCCGGGGCCGGCGTGGGCCTTCGCCGGCTGGCCGCGGAAGGCGAAGGCCTCTTCCGCATTCGCCGCGGCACCGGCGACCCGGGCCACGAGGTCGCACACCCGGGCCAGCCCCCGAGCGTCGACGGCCGACGCCACGTCGTCGGGCGTGTGATAGGCGGAGTGGACGCCGGTGAAGAAGTGCAGCACCGGAACGCTCTTCACGTAGAAGCTGGTCTGATCGGAAGGCCCCGTGCCGTGGCCCTCGAGGGCGAGGTCGAGCCCCAGCGCCGTCGCGGACGCGTCGAGCAGGGGGCGCCACTCGTCGGCGCTCTCGCTGCCGAAGACCACGATGCGGCCCTCGCGCAGGCGCCCCACCATGTCCATGTTGAGCATCGCGACCGGCGCCGGAAGCCCTTCCGGCCGCCGGTCGACGAAGTGGGCCGAGCCGAGCAGGCCGACTTCCTCGGCCGTGAAGGCAACGAAGGTCAGCGTGCGCCGCAGCGGGGGACCGGCAGCGAGGCGCCTCGCGATCTCGAGCAACGCGGCGGTTCCCGAGGCGTTGTCGTCGGCGCCCGGATGCACCTCGCCCTGGCGCGACGGCGCGAGGGATCCGAAGCCGCCGCGCCCCAGGTGGTCGTAGTGGGCGCCGATCACGATCGCCTCGTCGGAGAGCGAGGGATCGCGGCCCGGCAGCACGCCGACGACGTTGGCCACCGGGCCCCGGGTCCGCTCGATCCGGACCTCGCCGCTCGCCTCGAGATCGAGCGTCAGGGACACAGGCTCGCCGCTGCTCGCCCGCGCCGCGAGGGACTCGAGATCCCGCCCGGCGAGGTGCAGCAGCTCCGCCGCCGCCGGACGGGACAGACGCAGGCCGAAGAGCCCCGCCGGCTGCACGTTGGGGTCCGCGGCGTGAGGGATCGCGCCGAGCTCTCTCTCGCGGGTCTCCGGGACGAAGAGCACGCCCGCGGCGCCGCGACGACGGGCCGCCATGATCTTGGCGCGGCGTCGCAGGAAGGCCACGCCCTCGGGCCCCTCGAGCGCCCCCGCCTCGGGTCGCCCCTCGAGCACGACGACCACGCGTCCGTCCACGTCGAGGTCCTGGTAGTCGTCGTGGCCGCGGTCCGGCGCCGAGATGCCGTAGCCCGCGAAGGCGAGGGGGCCCGCGAAGTGCCCGGACTCGCTGACCATCAGGGGCGCGACGGCGGCATCGCCCTCGAGCTGCAGCGCGCCCACGCGCAGCCGCGCTCCCGCGTTGCGGATGGCCACGACCGTTTCGAAGGGCTGGAGGAACCCTCCGTCGCTGCCGCCCGGCCTGAGGCCGGCTTCGGCGAAGCGACCGGCGATGTAGCGCGCGGCGGCCTCGAGCCCCTGTGTGCCGAGTCCCCGGCCCTCTCGCTCTGGGGCCGAAAGCCAGGCGACGTCGGCTTCGAGGCGCGTCGCGCTCGGACCCGGGTGAACGCACGCCCCGGCGAGTGCGAGAAGGGACGACGCCACGACGAGCCGGAAGCTCATGGCCGAGCACGATAGCAGTGGAAAGCGGGGGAACGTCCCCTCCTCCCATCCTAGGTGGGTGCTCCCCAGGCTGCGCTTCGCGGGAGCGCCGGCAGCGCGTGCGGCCTCCCCTCGCCGCGCTCGCACCAATCGCGAATCGCCTGGAGATGGGTCGCTGCCAGACCTGTCGCGAAACGCCGGACGGCGAACCGGTCGAGGCAGCCGCCGACCAGCGGCATCTCGTTGTCGGTCGCGATCTGCAGGACAAGCTTCGTCCCGCCGGAGCGGTCGGCGGAATCGGAGAGGCCGACGGTCTGGGAGAAGTGGAACAAGCCGAGCGAGACGGCGGACTCGAGGCGGCAGGGCGGCTGCACGTGGATCGGCGTCTCGACCAGCTCCATCGGCAGATCGTGCAGCCGGCAGGACCAGCGGAAGCGTCGCCCCGCCGTTGGATAGGAGGCTTCGGGGGTCCGCGCGGCCACGATGCCCGGGCGCCACCGGGCGACCTGGGCGGGATCGGCGAGCGCGTTCCACACGAGCGTGCGCTCGGCCTGGATCTCCGCGCCCATCACCAGCTTGATCACGCGTTTCCGACCAACCCTTTGGAACGTCCGGATCCGTCCGGATCTCTCGTTCGGTGCAACGCGAGGCCTCCGCGTGGAGGGGGGTTGGCCGCGTGTCACCACAAAGCGTAACCGGGGAAGTGCTCGGATCAAGCGCGGGAAAGCCCTTCCAAGCGACCGAGGGCTTCCTCTATGTCCCCGGCAGACACGTCGAGGTGCGTGACCGCGCGAAGACGCGCTGCGTCGAATCGGCCGACCTTCACGTTCCGTTCCCCGGCAGCGGCTGCGAAGGCCGCTGGATCCGCGGTGCGGAACATCACGATGTTGGTCTCCGGGGGCGTCACCTCGGCGCCGAGCGCGCGAAGACCCTCGGCCAGGCGGGCGGCGTTGGCGTGATCCTCCGCCAGCCGTTCCACGTGGTGGTCGAGGGCGTGAAGACCCGCCGCGGCCAGCACGCCGGCCTGGCGCATGGCACCGCCCCACATCTTGCGGATCCGGCGCAGGGCTCGCATCCGGCTCGCGTCCGTCGCGACCACGGAGCCGGCCGGGGCGCCAAGGCCCTTCGAGAGACAGACCGAGACCGTGTCGAAGGGCGCAGCGAGCCGGGCGGCGCTGCGCCCCGTGGCCACTGCCGCGTTGAACAGGCGAGCGCCGTCCAGGTGCATGGCGAGGCCCCGCCCCCGCGCGAGCTCCGCGATGGCGTCCAGCTCCGCTTCCGGGAAGATCCGTCCACCCGCCGCGTTGTGGGTGTTCTCGACGGCGATCGCCGTGACCGGCGCGAAGTGGGGATCGTCCGGGGGAAGGGCGGCACGCACCTGCTCCGCGTCGAAGCGTCCCTCGCTGCCTAGCATCTCGATGTGCAGGCCCGAGAGCCCCGCCGCGGCGCCGCTTTCGAAACGAAGGACGTGGCAGTCGAGCGAGCCGAGCACCTTGTCGCCCCGGCGCGTCAGCAGGTGAAGGGATGCCTGGTTCGCCATCGTGCCCGAGGGAAACAGCAGCGCGGCCTCCTTGCCGAGCAGATCGGCCGCCTGCGCCTCGAGCCGCGTCACCGTCGGGTCCTCGCCGTAGACGTCGTCGCCGAGCTCGGCGTTCGCCATCGCCTGTCGCATCGCCGGCGTGGGCAAGGTCACCGTGTCACTGCGGAGATCGATGGCGCGCATCGCCGCGAGGGTACACCGCCCGCGCGATGGCCGATCGGCGCCGACACCCGCCCCCGCCAAGGCAACGAGCGGAACCCGCCCCCAAGAGCAACGACTCAGTAGCCGAGGAAGTGGGTGGTGGCATCCAGGACGGCGGTGGGGGCGTCGATGTGGACGTGGTGGCCGGCGCCGGGGACCTCGTGGAGCCGGCAGTCGGGGATAGCGGCGGCCATCTCGGCGGCGCCCTCGGCGGGGAGCAGCTTGCTGTCGGCGCCGCGCAGAAGCAGGGTCGGGCACTGGATGCGGGCCAGGTCCGGGCGGCGACGGGGCGGCACGCTGAACCAGTAGGGATCGAACTTGAAGCCGAAGCGACCGTCGGGCTCGACGCGGATCGAGTGGCCGGCGATGGCGCGTCGCAGCTCCGGCGCGGCGTGGGCGGCACCCGGCAGGAAGCGGAACTTCTCGACGGCCTGCTGGCGGCTGGCGTAGGTGCGACGCAGGGTCAGGGCCAGGCGCGTCGCGCGCCGGCGGCTCGGGCTGGCTCCGCGGCTCGGATCGACGAGCACGAGGGCCGGGGTGTCGTCGGCCTCGGCGGCGTGGCCCATCGCCACGTGGGCCCCGAGCGAGTGTCCCATCAAGGTCGCCTCGGGTGCTCCGAGGTGCTCGAGCAGCGCCTCCAGGTCGTCGCCGAAGGCGCCGGCGATGCGTTCTTCCGGATGGTCCGAATCGCCGTGGCCGCGGAAGTCGAGGGCGACGACGTGGAAGCGGCGCGCGAGGGCGGGCGCCAGATGGTCCCACCAGTGAGCGTTCGCACCGGCGCCGTGCAGCAGGACGAGGCACGGCGCCCCCTCGTCACCCCAGTGGATCGCGTGGAGCTGGACGCCGCCCAACCCGGCGGTGCTGAACCGCTCCTCCCTCCCACCGCATTCGCTCTCCATGGCGGGGCGCAACGTATCGCAGCGGGCGCCGATCGAAAGACCCCCCGAATCAGCCCTCAGAGGGCCGATTTCGGCATTTTTTCCTTTGACTCCGTCGGAGGAACGCTTACCATTCGCAGCCTCGAACCGGGGCGTGCGGTACGCCACGGGGGGGAACACGGCCGAGCGATCTGTCGTCCTCGGCACTGGGAGGTTCAGTCAGATGGCAGCACGAAGGAAGAAGGCGGCGCGCAAGCCGGCCGAGCTCATCATTTCCAAGGCCCGCACCAAGGCCGCCACGAAGAAGTGCAACGTCGGTGGCGAGTTCTACGAGGCCCTCGACAAGCAGGTGCGCGAGCTGATCAAGGACGCGGAAGCCCGCGCGATCGGCAACAAGCGCAAGACGCTGAAGGCCGTCGACCTCTAGGGTCGCGCCGGAAGAACGAGAGCCCGCGGGGCCTTGGCCCCGCGGGCTCTTTCGTTCTCAGTCCTCCTCTCCGCCCTCGTCCTCGCCGGTTTCCTCTTCGATGTGGACGGGGGGCGCGGCGCGCCCCGCCGCGCGCTCCCGGTTGAAGCCGACCCGGAACAGCCGCTCCAGGGAGACGCGGCGCACCACCTCCGCGCCCGGCCGGTCGTGCTCGGCACACAGGTGGTCGAGGCCCAGGCTGGCGAAGCGCGCGGCCTTGGCGAGCGAGGCGGGGAGCGTCTCCGCGTCTCCCAGGTCGAGGTCGTCGGCCACGGCCACCCGGTTGGCCAGGGTGAGGAACTCGAGCAGTCGCGGCCGCCGCTCCTCCTCCGAGAGCGCGGCGAAGGCGCGGAACAGGCTGTAGTCCCGCTCGGCGACGGCCGGGAAGCTCGGCATCCAGACCGGGAGGGGCCAGTCCTCCAGGTCGAGGGCGCGCTCCTCCTCGGGCAGGTGGCCGACCTGGCCCTCGTCCAGGAAGGCGTAGACCGCCTTCGCCTCGTCCAGGGGCGGGAAGCCCAGATCCTGCAGGCGCCCGCCGCGCCAACGCCGCGCCCACTCCTCGGTCTCGGTCGGCAGCTCCCAGATCACCGCCTGCAGCAGGCGGAAGTAGAGCCAGTAGCTCTTCTGGAAGAGCACGCGCAAGAAGCCCAGCACCTCGTCCAGGTCGTCGTCGCTGTGCCGTGCCACCAGGTAGAACTGTCCGTCGATGGTCTGGCCGCCGGCGGGCGGGGTCCAGTCGTCGTCGCCGGAGGGCTTGAGGGTCACCTCCACCCGCTCCATCAGGAGCAGCGTCCAGGCCTCTGGATCGACGGCCTCCGAGGCGCGCAGCAGCGTCTCGTCGCCGGCGTCGGCGAAGGCCTCGAGCCAGCCCGCCAGGCGACCGCGATCCGGCAGGCCCGCGCGCCATCCGTCGAGGTCGATGCAGGCGGTGATCTGCTCCGGCGTGGCGTGCTCGAGGATCCACCCGGCGTCGGCCAGCCCGACCGCCTTGGCCGTGAAGCACAGCTCCGCCGGGGGCAGGCGCGGGATCAATCGCGCCGGCTCCGCCGCCAACCCGAGGAGCTCGCCGCGGCGGCCGACCGGGGTCTCGCAGACGAGGGCCACCTGGGCGTCGAGGGGGTGCTCGGCCAGGACCTCTCGGGCGGCGGTGCGGTCGGTGCGGGCCAGCTCCAGGATGCGGCGCGCCTGGGGCGGGGGAAGCAAGGGGGTTCCCATCGCCGCGGATCGTAGCCCGCGAGGGCAGCGGGGGGAGTCCTTGGCCTTCAGGCGCAGTGCTATCGTCCGCCCGTTCGCCGTGGCAGCCGCGTCGCCCCAACCCTCGTCTCGCTCCGCGCTGCGTGCCGCCAGCGGCGCCGCTGCGCTGCCCGCGCTGCTCGCTGCGAGCGCGACGGGTCTGGGCGCCGGCGGCGCCTTCTGGTGGACGATCGGCGCCGGGTGGATCGCTGTGTCCGCACTCCTGGGCGGATTCGTCCTCCGCCGCGGGCCGCTCAGGCTGTGGTGGCTCGGGCAGGCGGCGGCCGGCGTCGTGTTGGCCCTGGCCGTCGGGGCGTTCCATGCCGCGGCCGCGGGCTCCGGGCCGAGCGTTCCCGACGTCCATCGCACGCTCGCCCTCGACGTCGATGCGGGTGTGGCCCTCGACCCGGAGCTGAGCTGCGAGCCCGGCGTGCGCGCGGGCGCGGCGCTCGCGAGCCCCGGTGCCCATCCCCGGCTCGGCTCGAAGGGGGAGCGGCTCTGGTTCGACGCGCCGGGCCCGGAAGGCCGGCGCCAGATCCACCTGCTGGAGGGGCCGGACCGTGACGCGCCGCGTGCGCGTTGCTGGACCTGCGGCGAGCCGGGCGAGAACCGTCGCCCGGCGCCGAACCCCTACGGCGAAGGCGTGCTGTTCGAATCCGACCGAAACGGGAGCGTCGATGTCTTCGTCGCGGAGACGCGCGAGCGCAGGCGGGGGCGCCTCCCTTCTCGCCGCGTCACGCAGCTCGCGTCCGCGGACCGCTTTCCGATCTTCGAGGCGGGAGGTCGGGGGCTCGTGTGGTCCACCGGCGATGCGGGGCGCTTCGCCGTGGAGGCTGCGGGCATGGCCACAGGGCACGGCGGCCTCGTCCTCGGAGCCCGGCGCCGGCTGATCGCCGGTGGCCGCGCCTGGGTGGCGCCGCTCGCCTGGTCGCCGGACGCGCGCTCCCTGGTCTACGCCCGCGGCGCCGGGCCCGGCGCCTTCGAGGGGCGACTCCTCGATCCGGCGACCGGCGACGAGCGCTCCCTCGGTCCCCTCGTGGCGGCCTCGTTCTCGCGGGACGGACGGCTCCTCGCCGTCGCCAGCGAGGAAGGACGGGGAACGGGCCCCGCCGGCCTCGGATTCCTGCTGGCGCGGCTCCCCGGCGAAGGCGGGGTGGGCGAAGGGCAGCCCGGGCGCAGCGTCCTCCTCATCGGCTCGCCCGACGCAGCGCTCGCCGCGGTCGACCTCGGCCCGGTCGCCGACTGGGGTGCGCCGACCGGCGTCGCCCTCGCACCCGACGGCCGATCACTCGTGCTGGGCCAGTGGCGCCGGAGCGCGAACGGCGGCCGGGAGGAGCGGCTCATCCGGCTGCTGCGGAGCTGCTCCGTCCGGCCGTAGCTCTCACGCCTACCACGCGTGGAGGCGAACGGGCAGGTACGAGTAGCCCTTCACGAAGTTCGAGCGCACCCGACGCGGCGCTCCCACGACCTCGATCTCCCGGAACCGCGCCAGCGCTTCCTCCCAGAGGACGCGCAGCTGCATCTCGGCCAGGCGACTGCCCATGCAGAAGTGGACGCCGAGCCCGAAGGCGAGGTGCTGCTTCGCGTTCGGGCGATCGATCCGAAGGGCATCGGGCTCGTCGAAGACCGATTCGTCGCGGTTCGCCGAGACGTACCACATGACGACCTTGTCGCCTTTGGCGATCGGCTTGCCGCCGAGCTCCGTGTCCCGGGTGGCTGTTCGGCGCATGTGCGCGAGGGGCGTCTGCCAGCGGATGATCTCGCTCACCATGTTCGGGATGAGGCCCGGATCGTCGCGCAGCTTCTGGTACTCCTCCGGGTACTCGTTCAGGGCGAGGACACCGCCGGAGATCGAGTTCCGCGTCGTGTCGTTACCGCCCACGATGAGCAGCATCAGGGTCCCGAGGTACTCCATGGGGTCCATGGCACGGGTCGCCTCGGCATTGGCGAGCGCCGTGATGAAGTCGAGCCGCTCGGAGGGCGGCCGATCCTGGCGCTGCTCCCAGAGAGCCGTGAACTCCCGGAGGCACTCCATGAGCGCCGTCCGGCGCTCCTCCTCGGTGGCGTCGCCGGAGCCGACCTGCAGGGGGCTCGCCGTCGCCATGTCCGACCAGTGGGTCAGTTTGCGGCGCTCCTCGTACGGGAAGTCGAAGAGCGTGGCGAGCATCCCGGTGGTGAGCTCGATCGAGACGCGATCGACCCAGTCGAAGGTCTCACCGACGGGGAGGGCGTCGAGGATCTCCCGCGCGCGCTCCCGGATCACGGGCTCGAGGACGGTCAGGTTTCGGGGGGAGGCGACCGGCTGCACGACCTTGCGATGGGCGGTGTGCTTCGGTCCGTCCATCGTGATGAAGCCCGATTCCAGGGGGAAGGCCGGGTCCGGATCGCCGACGACGATGCTGCGCGCGGAGGAGTAGGTCTCCGGGTCCTTCTCCACGCTCACGACGTCGTCGTAGCGAGTCACCGACCAGTAGGGACCGAAGGCACTCTCGGGGCAACGGTGAACCGGGTCCTCTTCGCGCAGGCGTGCGAAGTAGCCCCAATGGGTGTCCGTCTCGAAGAGCTCGGAATCCGAGACGTCGATCTTCTCGAGAGGAATGGAACGAGGATCGGGTTGGCTCATGGTGCTGTCTCCTACACCCTGGGAGAGTAGCTATCGTGTCGCAATGCCCGGCCTGGAGGATATTCGCAGAGCCTTCGAGCGCCACGAGCCCGAGCTGATCGAGAGGCCCGATGCGCGGCGGGCGGCGGTGGCGATGGTGCTGCGCGAGAGCGGCGACCGCCCCGAGGTGCTCTTCATCGAGCGCGCCCGGCACGAGGGCGATCCCTGGTCCGGCCACATGGCTTTTCCCGGCGGGCGGGTCGATCCCGAGGACGTGACCGTGCGCCACGCCGCCGAGCGCGAGACCGAGGAGGAGGTCGGCGTCTCGCTCCGCGACGCCGAGCTGATCGGGCGTCTCGACGATCTCCAGGGCCGCCACGCCGGCCGCTCGAATTCGATGGTGATCTCCGGCTTCGTCTTCCACCATCCCGCGCCCGAGGAGCTCGTGCCGAACTACGAGGTGCAGGAGACCTTCTGGTTCCCGGTGGGCGAGCTGCGCGAGCCCGAGCGCCACATCGAGAAGAGCTTCCGCGAGACCGGCAGCATGCGCTTCCCCGGCATCGTCGTCGGCCACCCGGAGCGCCACGTCGTCTGGGGCCTGACCTACCGCTTCCTCGAAGTCTTCTTCGAGGTGGTCGGCCACCCGCTCAGAGACGATTAGGAGACGGGCCGGAGGCCCCGTTTCTCAACTCTGCTCGAGGTCGACGTCGATGATGAGGCGGTCGGCTTCGGCTTCGAGGGCGCTGCGGAGGTGGCTCTCGTCCGTGGTGCCGGGGACCTCGGCGAGGAGGTTCATCTCGTAGTGGGGGGAGCCGCCGGGTCCGGGCTGGCTCCGGGTCGAGAGCTCGACGATGTTGACGGAGTGCTCGGCGAGCACGCCGCAGATGGCAGCGACGATCCCGGCCTTGTCCTCGCCGGCTGCGCGCACCCGGTAGAGATGGGCGCCCGCCGCGGGAACGGCTGGACGCGGTCCGCCCTCGAGATGGCGCAGCAGGATCGTGAGCCCGTGGTCGCGCTCCAGCTGCTTGGCGCCCACCGCCAGCCGATCGCCGGCTCCCTCGCTGGACGACGAGCACAGCAGGATGACCGCGAAGTCGGTCCCGAGGATCGTCATGCGCGAGTCCTCGAGGTTGGCGTCGCTGTCGAGCACGAGCCGGGCCAGCTCGGCCACCAGGCCCGGCCGGTCTCGACCGATCGCGGAGAGGATGAACCAGCGCTGCATGGCAGGAGCCTAGCTCTCCGCCGGGGCCTCCTCGAACCCGTCGCAAGAGCGCACCGGGAGCTGCGGATAGCGAGGCCAGGCCGGGTCGGCCTCGGCGCGGCCGCAGCGCCAGAACGTGCTGCCTCGGGCGCTTCGCGTCGCCCGGACGTGGCGGCAGCGCCCGCACAGGCCCGGGCTCGGAGCGGGCGGCTCCGGGCTCACGGGCGGCGCCTCGGCGTCGGCATCGCGGAAGTCTACACTTCGCACCCGTGAGCCCCGGAAGCCCCGACCCCCGTTCGGCCCGACGCCCCGGCGGCCTGCGCGCACGTCTGGAACGGGTGCTCGACCTCGCGGAGAGCTGGCTCCGGAGCGAGCTCGGCGTCCTCGCGGATCCCGGTGCCGTAGCCCGCGGCCGGGCCTTCCGCTTCGAGCGGGTGCGCGGACGCGGCCAGCTCGTGCCCATCCCCGATCCGGAGCCCTTCGCCCTGGACGACCTGCTGGGCGTCGAGCGCGCCAAGCAGCGCCTGGTCCGCAACACCGAGCAGTTCCTGGCCGGCCATCCCTTCAACCACGTACTCCTCTACGGCGAGCGCGGCACCGGCAAGTCCTCGGCGGTGCGCGGCCTCCTCACCCGCTACGGCGAGCGGGGCCTCCGGGTCGTGGAGGTTCGCAAGGCCGACCTGGCCCACCTGCCTGACGTGCTGACGCTCCTCCGCCCGCACGCCGAGTGCTTCCTGGTCTTCTGCGACGATCTCTCCTTCTCCGACGGCGATGCGGGCTACCGCGAGCTGAAGGCCGCTCTCGAGGGCAGCCTCGACGCGCCGCCCCGCAACGTCTGCTTGGTCGCGACCAGCAACCGCCGCCACCTGCTCCCGGAGCGCCGTTCCGAGAACCAGGAGGTCCGCCTCGACGAGGACGGCGAGCTGCACCTGGGCGAGACCATCGATGAGAAGCTCGCCCTCTCCGACCGCTTCGGACTGATGCTCGGCTTCTTCGGCTTCGACCAGAAGACCTATCTCCGGATCGTCGCCCACCACGCCTCGGCGGCCGGCATCGACGTGGACCCGGAGCAGCTGCGAAGCGACGCGCTGCGCTGGGCCCTGGACCGCTCGTCGCGGTCCGGTCGCACGGCCCGCCAGTTCGTGAACGACCTGGCAGGACGCCTCGCTCTCCAGGCCTCCGGCGACCGGGGCGACGCGTGATGCGGCAACTCGCCCTGATGCTGCTCCTCCTGTCGTCCGGCCCCCTGCAGGCGGTCGCGGTCGCGGCCGCGGCCGAGGAGCCCGCCGCCGCCTCCGAGGAGCCCACCCCTGCGGAGGACTGGGCCGAGATCGACGACATCCTCGAGGAGGACTGGCTCCAGCCGGACCCGGCCGAACGGGATCCCCTGGAGCCGATGAACCGGAGCGTCCATGGACTGAACGAGGGTTTCCTGAGCTGGGTCGTCCAGCCGGTCCACCGCGCCTACCGCTTCGTGGTTCCCGCCGCGGCACGGCGAGGCCTGGCGCGCTTCTTCTCCAACCTCCATGCGCCGGTGATCCTCGTGAACGACGTGCTCCAGCTCGCCCCCGTCCAGGCGGGGGAGACCAGTGCGCGTTTCGTCGTCAACTCGACCCTCGGCATCGGCGGCCTCTTCGATCCGGCCACGCCCCTGGGCCTCCCCGGTCACGAGACCGACTTCGGCGAGACGCTGGCCGCCTACTGGACTCCGAGCGGCCCGTACCTGGTCGTCCCGATCCTCGGCCCCTCGACGGTCCGGGATGCCGTGGGTGAGGCGGTGGACGGCCTGCTCCGCCCGGACGTCTGGTTCCTAGGCATGGGCCCGGGCGTCCTCCTCAGCACCGGCAGCGGCATGGCGACCTACGACATCCAGAAGGAGAGGCTCGAGGCGCTGCGCGAGACCTCCGTGGACTACTACGCAGCGTTGCGGGGCGCCTACCTCCTCGATCGGGATGCCCAGGTGGATGCGCGGGTGTGCGGGCTCTCCTGGCGGGCCTGCGTCACGGAGGAAGCTGCCGCGGCGACCTCCGGTGGTCGTTAGGCGAGCATCCTAGGGCTCGGCCGCCACGTCGGCGCTGGCCTCGCCCGCGGCGATCTTCCCCTCGAGCTGCTCGATCAGCAGGTCCAGCCCGTCCTTCTCGATGACGCTGCCGTACTCAGAGCGGCGTAGGGCGAGCTCGCTGACGGTGCCGTTCAGGAAGACGTCCATGACCCGCCAACGGCCTTCGCGATGGCCCAGCCGGTAGTGGATCTGCACCGGCTCACCGTCGGGGCGGGTGATGTGGGTGTGTACGACGATGGTCCCGCGGGCGCCGCTCTCCGCTTCCTCCACCACGAGCTCCTCGCCGCTCCAGCCGTCGAAGCGCTCGGCGTAGGTGGCCACGGTGAGGCGGCGGAAGGTCTCGACCCAGCGGCTCCGCTCGTCGTCGGCGAGGCTCCGCCAGTGCCGGCCGAGCACCTTGGCCGCCATCAGCGGTACGTCGTAGGCCTGCTCGACGGCGGGGCCGAGCTTCTCGCGCCGCCCCTCGAGCCCGAGGCTCTCGGCGTTCCGCATGCAATCCGACAGCGCCGCGTAGAAGGCCTCGATCGGAGCCCGCGCGGCCGAGAGAGCGGCCGTTTCCTCGGCCACCGCCGCGAGGGGCAGGAGCCAGACGACGGCTAGAGCGAGGAGGCGCCACATGGGTCGGGAGAGTAGCGGTCCGGCCCCGTTCGGCCCCGTGGCGCCGGTCACCCTCGCCGCCGGTGGCCGTTCGCACGGGGGCTCCGGAGTCTGCTAGGGCTTCCTCGTGGCGACCGAGCTCGAGAAGGCGCTGGGCCGCGGCCTGGCTCGTTGGGTGGCGTGGATCGGCGGGAGCGCCGGCGCGGCGCTCGCGTCGGCCGTGCTGCTGGCCGTGCTGGCCGGCGGATACGCGGCCGCGAACCTCGGCGTGAACTCGGAGACAGACGACGTCTTCGACGCGGAGCTCCCTTTCCGGCGCGACCGCGCGCGCCTCGACGCGGCGCTCCCCACCCGCAATGACAACCTGCTCGTGGTGATCGACGGGCCGACCGCGCTGGCGGCCGGGGACGCCGCCGCCGCTCTCGCCGCCGAGCTCGAAGCGCAGCCCGAACGCTTCGCGTCGGCCTTCGCGCCGGGCGCCGGGCCTTTCTTCGAGCGCCACGGGCTCCTCTTCCTCGAGCTGGACGAGCTCGACCGCCTCGCAGATGATCTCGCCTCCGCCCAGCCCTTCCTGGCGGAGCTCTCGCGGGATCCGAGCCTGCGCGGCCTCTTCGGTCAGCTCACCCGCGCCATCGAGGAGGGGGCCCTCGATCGCGGAGGCTTCGACTTCGACCGGGTGCTCGAAGGCGTCACCCACGCCATCGCCGATGCGGAGCGCCGACGCTCGCGGCCGCGGGCCTTCGGCGAGCTCGTGCTCGGGGGCGAAGACGAGGGCCCGGTTCGGCGCTACGTGATCGTCCAGCCGAAGCCAGACTACAGCGACTTCGTTCCTGCGCGCGCCAGCGTCGGCCGACTGGACGAGATCCTGGCGGAGAAGGGCTGGGCCTCGGGCGAAGGCGGCATCCGCGCGCGGGTCACCGGCGACCTCGCGCTCAAGACCGAGGAGCTCGCCCTGGTGAAGGCCCAGGCGGCCGGAGCCGGTGTCGCCTCCTTCGTCCTGGTGGGCCTGATCCTGTGGCGCGCCCAACGCTCGCGCCGCCTGATCGGCGCCACGCTTCTCACCCTGCTGGTCGGCCTGCTGTGGACCGCCGGGTTCGCGGCGCTCTCGATCGGCCACCTGAACATCATCTCGGTGGCCTTCGCTGTCCTGTTCATCGGCCTGGGCGTCGACTTCGGCATCCACCTGACCCTTCGCTACCGGGAGCTCCGCGCCGGTGAAACGGCGCACGCGCCGGCCCTTGCCGAGGCGGCCAGGGGAGTCGGCAGCTCGATCGTGCTGTGCGCGATCACCACCGCGGTCGGCTTCTACGCCTTCGTGCCGACGGACTTCCTGGGCGTTGCCGAGCTCGGCGTCATCTCCGGAACGGGCATGTTGTTGAGCCTGGTCGGCACGCTGGTCGTGCTGCCGGCGGGTCTCTCCCTGGGCCGGGGGCCGCGGCTCCCGCGCGCGGACCTCGCGACGCTGCGCCTGCCGACCTGGCCAACGCGGCATCCACGGCTGGTGTGCGGCACCGCCGCCGGTCTCGCCCTCGTCTCTCTCGCGCTCGTGCCGCGTCTCCACTTCGACGCGAACCCGCTGCGCGTGCGCGACCCCGCGGCGGCCTCGGTGCAGACCTTCTTCGAGCTGCTGGACGGCGGTGACATCAACCCCTGGAGCATCGAAGTGCTGGCGCCGGACCTGGCCGCCGCCGACGCGTTGGCCGAGCGCCTGGACGCGCTGCCGAGCGTGGATCGCACGAGCACGCTCTCCACCTACGTGCCCGAGGGCCAGGACGAGAAGCTGCTCGTGTTCGAGGACGTGGCCCTCTTCCTCGGCACTGCCGATCTCGAGCCGCTGCCGGCGCCCGGGCTCGCGGAGAACGAGGCGGCCCTGCGGGAGCTGCGCGTCGCCCTCGCCAGTCTCGAGACCGGGCCCGGCGAGACGCGCCGACGGGTGGCCGGCGAGCTCGGCGCGGCCATCGACCGCTTCGTCGCCGACCTGAATGGCGATGCGGTGGGCACCCTGCGCGTGAGCCTCGTGGAATCGGTGCTCGACCGGCTGAAGCGGCTCGAGATGGCGCTCTCGAGCGAGGGCGTGACCCTGGCCGATCTCCCGGCCGTTCTCCACCGCCGCATGGTCGCCGCGGACGGCCGCGCGCTCGTCGAGGTGTATCCGGCGAAGAGCCTCCGCGACGATGCGGCGGTGGCGGAGTTCGTCGGCGAGGTTCGCGAGCTGACCGAAGGGGCGACCGGCACGTCGATCTACATGGTGGAGGCGGGGGCCGCCATCATGGACGCTCTGCGCCAGGCCCTCGTGACCGCATCCATCGCGGTGGCGCTGCTCCTGCTGGTGCTGTGGCGGAGTCCCCGGGACACCCTGATCGCACTGGCTCCCCTCGCCCTGGCGGCGCTCCTCACCAGCGCGGTGTGCGTGCTGATCGACATGCCCATCAATTTCGCCAACGTGATCGTGGTGCCGCTCCTGCTCGGGATCGGCGTGGACAGCGGCATCCACCTCGTCCATCGCTTCCGGGCCGGAGCGCCTCCGGACGGCATCCTCGACACGAGCACCTCGAGGGCCGTGTTCTGGAGCGCCCTCACGACCATCGCGAGCTTCGGCTCGCTCGGCCTGGCGAGTCACCGCGGCCTTGCGACCCTCGGCCAGCTGCTGACCCTGGGCGTGGCCATCACGCTCGCGTGCAACCTCGTGTTCCTGCCGGCGCTGCTGACCCTGACGTCCGGCGCTGCTAGTCGCCCAGGGCGAACGCCGCCAACGCCTCGTTGAAGCCCTCGGGGTTGTCCGTCATCACCGAGTGGCTGGATTGGGGCACCACCGCGAGCCGCCCGTTCGGTAGCGCGTCGTCCACCATGCGGTCGGCGATCTCCGGCCCGAGGATGTCCGAAGCGGCGCCTCGCACGACGAGGGTGGGGCAGGGGATCTTCGGGAGGGCGGCCCACAGCCGTGCGGACATCTCCTTCTCGTGGGCCTCCATGGCGGCCTCGTCCATGTCGCCCCGGGCGGGGAAGAAGGAAGGGTCGAGCTTGCGCTCCCAGCGCCCGTCGTCGCGCTGGCGCAGCTCGGCGGCAGCCATGCGGCGGATCATCTCCGGGGAGGAGACCGGAAAGTTGTGGGCGAGCACGCGTTCGTACTCCTTCGGCTCAGCGAAGGCGCCGTCGCCCCGGGCCTCTACCTCGCCGCGGATGCGCGAGGTGCCGCGGGGGTCGTGCTCGGGGCCCGTGTCGACGATCACGAGACCGGCGAGCTTCTCCGGATTGCGCTCGGCGAAGACCATCGCCGTGCGTCCGCCGAGGGAGTGGCCGACCAGCACGAAGCGCTCGATGCCGAGGGAAAGGGCGATCGCTTCCAGGTCCCGGGCCAGGTCCTCGTAGGCGTAGCGATGCTCCGGGTCGTGGCCGGAGTCGCCGTGCCCCCGCTGGTCGATGGCCAGGGTGCGGTAGTAGGGCGAGACCACGGGGACCGCCTGGTCCCAGATGTGGGCCGTGTTGCCGAAGCCGTGGACGAAGACGAGCGGGACGCCTTCGGTGCTCCACTCGAGTACGTGGATCGGGTGGCCGTCGGCGCCGGTGACGAAGAGCGAGCGGGGCTCCATGAGTGCGCATGCTATCGCAGCCCGCGGGTTCCGAACTGCTAACGTTGCGCCCCCGCGCCGCCGACGATTCCCGGCGGACGCGCCGGCCGCGCACCCGCCGCGCCCGCACACCCGCGGGAAAGCGTCGCGGGCCGCCCCGAAGGGACGGCCCGGCGCGGGAAGCCCGGCGAGAGAAGCCAGAGAAGGGAGGAGACCGGATGCCGACGATCGAGACCACGCCCGACCTCGTGCGGAGCACCTACGAGAAGGTCCGCCAGAACCTGGAGATCGTGCGACGTCGGCTCGGGCGACCGCTCACCTACGCCGAGAAGATCCTGCTCGGCCACCTGAACGACCCGCAAGGGCAGGAGCTCGACCCGGGCGAGAGCTACCTCGAGCTGCGGCCCGACCGGGTGGCCATGCAGGACGCCACCGCCCAGATGGCGCTCCTCCAGTTCGTCTCCTCCGGACGCGAGGAGACCGCGGTGCCCAGCACGGTGCACTGCGACCATTTGATCCAGGCCTACCAGGGTGCCAGCCAGGACATGGAGACCGCCGAGGTGACGAACCGCGAGGTCTACGACTTCCTGCGCTCGGCCTCGGCACGCTACGGCATCGGCTTCTGGGGCCCGGGGGCCGGCATCATCCACCAGGTGGTGCTCGAGAAGTACGCCTTCCCGGGCGGCATGATGATCGGCACCGATTCCCACACGCCGAACGCCGGCGGCCTCGGCATGTTCGCCTGCGGCGTGGGTGGCGCCGACGCGGTGGACGTGATGGCCGGCTTCCCCTGGGAGGTGCTGTACCCGAAGCTGGTCGGCGTTCGCTTGACCGGAGAGCTCAGCGGATGGTCGGCGCCGAAGGACGTGATCCTGAAGGTGTGCGAGCTGCTCACGGTGAAGGGCGGCACGAACCGGGTGGTCGAGTACTTCGGTGCCGGCACGCGCTCGCTCTCCTGCACCGGCAAGGGAACGATCACGAACATGGGCGCCGAGCTCGGCGCGACGACCTCGATCTTCCCCTACGACGAGCGCATGGAGCTCTATCTCAAGAGCACCGAGCGCGAGGCCCTGGCGGACCTGGCCAACGAGTACGCGGACCTGCTCGGTCCCGACCCGGAGGTGGCGAACGAGCCCGACGGTTTCTTCGACGAGATCGTCGAGATCGATCTTTCCACCCTCGAGCCCCACATCGTCGGCCCCCACACGCCGGACCTCGCGCGGCCGGTCTCGCGGATGGCGGCGGACGTGGAGGAGAAGGGTTACCCCGCCAGCCTCACCTCGTGCCTGATCGGAAGCTGCACGAACTCGTCCTACGAGGACCTGTCGCGAGCGGCGGACGTGGCGCGGCAGGCCAGCGCCCGCGGCGCCGGGGCGAAGACGAAGCTGTGGTGCACCCCCGGCTCCGAGCAGATCCACCGGACGATCCGCCGCGACGGCCAGCTCGAGGCGCTGGAAGGGATCGGAGCGGTGGTGCTGGCGAACGCCTGCGGGCCCTGCATCGGCCAGTGGCGGCGCGACGACATCGAGAAGGGCGTCCCGAACTCGATCCTCACCTCGTTCAACCGGAACTTCCCGAAGCGAAACGACGGGAACCCGGAGACCCTGGCGTTCATCGGCAGCCCCGAGATCTGCGTGGCCTACGCCCTGGCGGGGACCCTGGCCTTCGATCCCCTGACCGACGAGATCGAGGCCGCCGACGGAACGCGCTTCAAGCTCTCCCCGCCCGCACCGGCGCCGGACGTGCCGGAGAACGGGTTCGTGGCGAGCAGCGAGGGCTACCAGGCGCCGCCGGCGGATCGCGCGGGCCTGGAGGTCGAGATCAGCCCCGAGTCCGAGCGCCTGGCGTTCCTGGAGCCCTTCGCGCCCTGGAGTGGCCAGGATTTCGCCGAGCTGCCGCTCCTCCTGAAGGCCAAGGGCAAGTGCACCACCGACCACATCTCGATGGCCGGCCCGTGGCTGCGCTTCCGGGGCCACCTGGATCGCATCAGCGACAACATGTACATCGGCGCGATCAACGCCTACACCGGCAAGGCGGGCGAAGGCCTCGACCAGCTCTCCGGCGAGGCGGGCGTCTCCTTCCCGAAGATCGCCCGCCACTACAAGGCCGAGGGCCTGCGCTGGGTCGTCGTCGGCGACGAGAACTACGGCGAGGGCTCGAGCCGCGAACATGCGGCCATGGAGCCGCGGCACCTGGGCTGCGCCGCCGTGATCGTCCGCAGCTTCGCCCGCATCGCCGAGACGAACCTGAAGAAGCAGGGCGTGCTCCCTCTCACCTTCACGGACCCGGCCGACTACGACAAGGTGCAGGAGCACGACCGCATCAGCATCACCGGCCTCACTGCCCTCGCCGAAGACCAGCCCGTGACCGCTACCCTCCACCACAAGGACGGCAGCACCGACCAGTTCCCCGTCATCCACTCCCTCAACGACGACCAGATCGCCTGGTTCCAGGCCGGCTCCGCCCTCAACATCCTCCGCCGTTAAGTTAGGGGCCGGTTCCGTTTGTTAAGTTGTCGCTTGTTGTGTTGGGGGCCGGGTCCGCTTGTTGCGTTGTCGGGAGGGCGGGGGCGAACTGGTAGCGGAGCCAGGCGCGAGCGCCGGGGTGGAGCAGGGCCGCGAGCGGGAGCAGGATGAGGGCGGCGAGCCAGGCGGCGTTGCCGTAGTCGCCTTCGAGCAGCTTGCTCCCGAAGGCCGCGTAGACGAGGCAGCGGGGCACGAGGCCGACGGCGAGGGCCAGGGCGAAGATCGCGGGACCCATCTGCGTCACGCCCGCGGCCGCGTGGTAGAGCGTCGTCGGGCCGAAGGGCAAGGCTGTGCCGACGGCCATCAGCGCCGCCGCACCGCGGGTGCCGGCCACGTCGAGGGTGCGCCGCAGGTTCGGCGGCACGCGCCGCGAGACCTGCTCGGCGCCGAGCCAGCGCACCGCCGCGAACACCCCGAAGCCCGAGAGGAAGCTCCCGAGGTGGCCGTAGAGGGCCCCCTCGAGGACCCCGAAGCACACGCCCGACACGGTCAGGACGATCTGGGAGGTGAGCAGCAGCAGCGTACGGAAGGCGACGATCAGCACCATCGCCACCGGGCCCCACATCCCGAGGCTCCGGACGAAATCGCGCACCGAGTCGACGTTCAGGTCGACGTCCAGGGCCGAGCGCACAGCGAAGGCAATCCCCACCACCGCCAGGACGGCAACGAGGACGAGGAGGCGGCGCGCCGGCACGCCTCGGCTGGGGGAGGGGGATTCGCTCATGGGATGGAGGGCGGGGCGCTCGGCCTCCGGTAGCATCCCCGATGCCATGCCGCCGCGCACGCTCGTGATCGTGAACCCGGCCAGCCGCAGCGGGCGCACGCGAAAGGCCTTCCAGGCGCTGGAGCCCAGGCTCCGCGACCTGCTCGGGCCGCTGGAGATCGACTGGACCAAGGCGCCCCGGGACGCCGAGCGCCTGGCGCGCGAGGGCGCCCGGGCCGGCGTGGAGCGCATCCTGGTCGCCGGCGGCGACGGCACCGCTGGCGAGGTGGTCACCGGCGTGCTGGCCGCCGACCTGGTCGACGAGGTCCAGATCGGCTTCCTCCCCCTCGGCACCGGTGCCGACCTGGTGCGCGGGCTCGGCCTCGCCACCGATCTCGAGCAGGCGGTCGCCGACATCGCCGCTGGCCGCACCCGACAGGTCGACGCCGGCCGCGTCCACTACGTCACCCGCGAGGGCGAGCCGCGCAGCACCGGCTACATCAACTCCGCCACCCTCGGCATCTCCGGCACGATTTGTCGCATGGTCAACCAGACGGGAAAGTGGATGGGTGGCACCCTCTCGTTCCTGATCGGAACCCTGCGCGGGCTGGCCCGCTTCCGCCCCGCCGCCGTCGATCTCGTCCTCGACGGCGAGAAGATCTACAGCGGCGACGTCGTCCTGGCCACGGCCACCAATGGTCCCTTCTTCGGGGGCGGGATGCGCGCCGCGCCGAAGGCCCGCTTCGACGACGGACTGCTCGACGTCATGGTCATCCCCGGCCTGTCGAAGCGGACGCTGTTCACGAAGCTTCCGCGCCTCTACACCGGAACGCACGTCGACGTGGCCGACGTGCTCTACTTCCAGGGTCGCGAGCTGGTCGCGGAAGCGGCTCCCGGTGCCCAGGGTCTCGAGGTGGACGGCGAGCCGCTCGGCTTCGCGCCGGCGCGCTTCGAGGTGCTCCCGGAGGCGATCACGATCGTGGGCGTCCGGGAAACCGGTCGGTGAGCGAGGAGCCGCTCTTCGATCGCATCCGGGAGGCCTGTGCCGAGGTCGCGCGCCGTGCCCGCCGCGTGCGAATCGACGACGCGGCCCTGGAGCAGCTCGCGGCCATCCTCGCCCGCGAGCGCCCGCCGGTCCCCGAGCTCGATCCGGGCCACCGGGAGCTCGGCGAAGCCGATGCCACTGTCGCCTACGTGGTCACCCTGAATGCGATCAACTTCGGCTCCGGCTGGTTCCCGCACCTGCAGAAGCGCCGGGGCCAGTCCGGCTACCTGACCATCGCCCACGGCCTGCGGGAGCGGTTCGAGAAGGAGGGCCCATGGAGCGCCGGCCAGCTCGTCCGCCTCACCGCCGGCGACTGTGCCCGCACCTTCGGCCAGAGCACCGAGGGCCCGGCCGGCGAGCTCATGGAGCTCTTCGCCCAGGCCCTGAACGAGCTCGGCCACTTCCTCCACCGCGAACACCGCGCGCGCTTCGCGGGGCCGGTGGAAGCGGCGCGTGGCTCCGCGGCTTCCCTCGTCCGCATCCTCGCCGCCATGCCCTTCTACCAGGACGTCTCCCGCTACCAGGGCTTCGAGGTTCCCTTCTACAAGCGCGCGCAGATCACCTGCGCCGACCTGCACGCGGCCTTCCGGGGACGTGGCCTGGGCGCCTTCCGGGACCTGGACGAGCTCACGATCTTCGCCGACAACCTCGTGCCTCACACCCTGCGCATGCTGAAGGTGCTGGCCTTCGACGCCAACCTGGAGGCCGACGTCGAGCGCGAGAGGCTCGTCCCCCACGGCAGCGAGGAGGAGGTGGAGATCCGCGCCGTGGCCCTCCACGCGGTCGAGCAGATCGTGGCGAGCTGCCGGCGTCGGGGCTGGCAGGTGAACGCGCAGCGCATCGACAACCTGCTCTGGTCCCGCGGGCAGAGCCCCGAGATCAAGGCCCGCCCACGTCATCGCACGCGCTGCACCTTCTACTGATCGTGGCCGCGCGAGGATCCGAACGGAGGAGCCCGTTGCTCGATCCCCAGCTCGCGTTCATGGCGGCGCTGCTCGCGGCTCTGGCCGGCCTGGCCTGGTGGCGCGGTGGCGAATCGCTCGTTCGCCAGGGCCTCGGCGACGGTCTCGATCTGTTGCTGCGCTTCGGCCTGCTGATCGCCGTCTCCTTCCTCGCGGCGGGGCTCGCCCAGGCGCTGGTCCCCCGCGGCTGGATCGAGGGCGCCCTCGGCCACGACGCCGGTCTGCGCGGCATCCTGATCGCCACCGCCGCCGGGGCGATCACGCCGGCGGGGCCCTTCGTCTCGATGCCGATCGCCGCGGTGATGCTGCGCGCCGGCGCTTCACCGGCGGCCGTGGTGGCGTTCCTGACGGCGTGGTCCCTGCTGGCGCTTCATCGCCTGGTGGCCTGGGAGGTGCCGATCCTCGGCGCGCGCTTCGCCCTGCTGCGCTACGGGGTCTCGTTGGGGCTGCCGGTGCTTGCCGGGCTCGTCACCCGCGCCCTCGCGCGTGGGGGCTGAGTGCTGGGGCGCGCCCGGGGGCTCCGGGATGCCGACGCGGACGAGCAGCCAGGCGATCTTCTCGCCGATCCGGAGAAGCGCGGGGCGTAGCTCCGTGGCCAGGTCTGGCGCCTCGCCGGGGCGGGTCGGCCCCGCCAGCACCTCTCGCTGGCGCGCCTTCGAGGCTTCGATCTGCTCCCGATAGAAGGCGGCGACGGCAGCCGGGGCCGGCGGGGCCGCGCCCGCCTCCTCCGCCGCGCGGGCGACGGCCCGCTGCCCCGCTCGGATCACCACCGCCTCGCGCTCGGGCACCTCCACCGGCGCGCCGCTTCTGCGCTTGGCCTCGGCGACGAAGGGAATCAGCGAGAGGCGCTCTTCCAGCGCCGCTTCGAGAGCCGCCCGGGGCTCCGCGCTGGCCCACGCCTCTGCGATTCCCGCCTCCTCGCGGAATCGGGCGAGAGAGCCGTCGGCCTCGCGGGCGACGAGCCAGGCGTCGAGGTTCCGGGCCAGCTCCGGGCGGTCGGCACGGATCCAGACCGCCTTGCGATCCCGGGTGAGGGGCCCGATCGCGCGCAGGCGCACCGGGCTTGCGGTCATCCATCCCGGCGCCTCCAGGGTGTCGGTCAGCACCGCGTCGGCGCGGCCCTCCAGCAGCTCGCCCAGGACCCGTTCGTTGGCCGGGAGGGTGATCAGCTCGGCATCGGGAAAGCTCGCCCGCGCCACCCGCTCCAAGTGGCCGCCCCGGTTCACCGCGATGCGGCGTCCGGGCTCGGCCGGAGCGCGGTCGTCCTCCTCGCGCACCAGCAGCACCGCTCCGCTCTCCAGATAGGGCACGCTGAAGCGGCCGATCACCGAGCGTTCCGGTCGCACGGTGACTCCGCTCCAGACCAGGTCGAAGCGACCCGCGGCAAGATCGGCGTGGAGCTCCGGCCAGCGGAAGCGCACGAACTCCACGACCCGGCCCCGGTCGGCGGCGAAGGCGCGGGCCAGGGACACGTCGAGGCCGGTCAGCACGCCTTCGCGGGTCGTGGTGCTGAAAGGGAGGTAGTCCCCGCTCGTGCCGACCCGGAGCACCTCGCGCTCCGGCGGCGAGGTGCAGGCGAGCGCCAGCAGCAGGGTCGCGACGATGGGGAGCGGGGCGGGGCGGCTCACGGCCGGCGTTCTCCTCGGGCCGCCGATGATCCCAGGCCGCCGGGGAATTGACCACCCGGGGGGAATCTCCTAACGTCCCGGGCTCCCGGCGTCCCGGTCTCCGCCCCGGCGATCGCCCCGGCGCCGGGTGGGCGAGGCGTGGCGGCCGCGAGCCTCCCCTGCCCTTCCTTCCACCCGGAGGTTCCCGCCATGTTGTCGCTGGACGAGATCGAGGCGGGTGCCCTGTGCACCCACAAGAACACGGGCCTCCGCTACGTGGTGGTGGCGGTGGAGGACGCCGAGGTGCTGCTCGAGGCCCAGACCGAGGGCCACGAGCCGTTGACCGTTCCCGACGACCTGTTCGTGCGGGAGTTCCACGTCGGCGAGGCGTACCGCACGCCCCGGCGCGGCCGCAGCCGTGGCCGTGGGCGGCGCAGCGGGCCGGCGACGCCGGCGGCGCCCACCGGGCCGAAGTCCAAGGGCAAGATCAAGAAGATGGTGCGCGACCGGGGCTTCGGCTTCATCCGCGGCGACGACGGCAAGGAAGTCTTCTTCCACCGCTCCGGCATGAACGGCACGGACTACGACAACATCTCCGAAGGCGACACCGTCGAGTACGTCATCCAGGAAGGCCCCCGCGGCGCCCGCGCCGAGCACGTCCGCGCCGTCCCCCAGGACTCCGCCGCCTAGCCCCGACAACGCAACAACTTAACAAACGGAACTGGCCCCCAACTTAACTCGGGTAGCGGTGGACGATGGGGAGGCGGCGGCCGCTGCCGAAGGCCTTGGGGCTGACGCGAAGGACGAGCGGGGACTGGCGGCGCTTGTACTCGTTGCGGTCGAGGCGGCGGACGATGCCGGCGGCGTCTTCGCGGGTGGCGCCCGGCGGCGGGGTGATGGCGGCGGCGCCCAGGCCCCCTTCGATGGCCTGCTCGAGGACGGCGTCGAGGACGTCGTAGGGCGGCAGGTCGTCGCTGTCGAGCTGGTCCGGCGCCAGCTCGGCCGAGGGCGGCTTGTCGATCGTGTTCTGCGGGATCCGCTCGCCGTTCTTGTTGGCGTGGCGGGCGATGGCGTAGACGTCGCGCTTGTAGACGTCGCCCAGCACGGCGAGGCCACCGACCGTGTCGCCGTAGAGCGTGCAGTAGCCGACCGAGAGCTCGCTCTTGTTGCCGGTGGCGAGGACGAGCCGGTTCTCGGCGTTGGAGACCGCCATCAGGATCGCGCCGCGGATGCGCGACTGGATGTTCTGCTGGGCGAGTCCGTAATCGTCCTTCGCGCCGAACAGCTCGGCGAAGATCGCGCGGTAGGCCTCGTAGACCCGGCCGATCTCCACCTCGCGCACCTCGATGCCCAGGTGCCCGCCCAGCCCGAGGGCGTCGTCGACGCTGTGCTCCGAGGAGAAGGGGCCGGGCATGGCGACGCCCAGCACCTGATCCGCGCCCAGCGCCTCCACGGCCAGGTGCGCCGTCACCGCCGAGTCGATACCGCCGGACAGCCCGATCACGGCCGCGTGGGGCAGGCCCTGTTTGCGGAAGTAGTCGTGGATGCCCAGCACCAGGCCGCGCTCGAGCTGGCTCACCCGGTCGAGGTCCGGAACGTCGTCCGGGAGGCGCCCGGGCTCGCTGCCAGGCAGCTCGACCACCTCGAAGGCCTCCTCGAAGAGAGGGAGCTGAGCGAGGACGCGGCCCTCCTCGTCCACCACGAAGGAGCCGCCGTCGAAGATCAGCTCGTCGTTGCCGCCGACCTGGTTGGCAAAGACGATCGGCACGCGGTGGCGGGCCGCGAGCTCGCCGAACATCCGGCGGCGCTCGGCCGGCTTGCCCGCGTGCCACGGGGAGGCCGAGAGGTTCAGCACCACCTCCGCGCCGGCGGCCGCCAGCTCGCCGACCGGGTCGCGGCCGTAGCCGATCTCGAAGGACCAGGCGTCTTCGCAGACCGTGAGGCCCAGGGTGCCGATGGGAGTGCGCTCGGTGGCGTCGACGAAGTAGCGGTTCTCGTCGAAGACGTCGTAGGTTGGGAGCAGGGTCTTGGCCTGGACGGCGACGCGCTCGCCGTCGCGGAGCAGCACCGCGGCGTTGACCAGGCGCTTGGCGCGCTGGGGCTCGGCCCGGAGCACGGCGCCGACGGCGAGCTCGATCCCCTTCGAGCAGGGCGCGAGTGCTTCGAGCTCCCGGAGCTGGTCGCTCACGAAGCCCTCGCGCTCGAGCAGGTCCATCGGCGGGTAGCCGGTGAGGCAGAGCTCCGGCAGGACGCACAGGTCGGCGCCCGCTCGCTTCGCACGCTCGGCCGCCTCTTCCACGCGGCGGCGGTTGCCGGGGAGATCGCCCACGGTGGGGTTGATCTGCGCGATCGCGATCTTCACGCTCGGTTGCCCACGGCCGGAGGATCGGCGCCGGCCGGAAGGGCGTCAAGCTCGCGCTAGGCTCGCGTGATGCCCGAGATCGTCGGACCGAGCTCCCACTTCTACGTCTCCCAGCGTCTGCGGCTCCACTACGTGGATTGGGGCAACGAGAGCGCGCCGCCGCTCCTGCTGATCCACGGAGGCAAGGACCACGCGCGCAGCTGGGACCCGATCGCCCGGGAGCTGCGGCGGGACTGGCACGTGATCGCCCCGGACCTCCGCGGCCACGGCGACAGTGCCTGGGCCATCGGGGGCAGCTACGGCCTGCCGGACTTCGTGCTCGATATCGCCCAGTTGGTGGAGGCTCTCGAGCTCGCGCCACTCACGATCGTCGCGCACTCGCTGGGCGGCGCGGTGGCGCTCCACTACGCCGGCATCTACCCCGAGAAGGTGGCGCGGCTCGTCGCGATCGAAGGTCTCGGGCCGGCGCCGGAGCTCGCGAAGCGCATGGCCGAGACGCCGGTGCACGAGCGCTTCCGCAGCTGGATCGGCTCGATGCAGGAGCTCGCCGCCCGGCATCCGCGCCGCTACCCGTCGATTGACGACGCCGCGAAGCGCATGCAGGAGGTGAACTCCTTCCTACCGCCGGACCTCGCGCGCCACCTCACCCTGCACGGCGTGGCTCGCAACGAGGACCACTCCTTCAGCTGGAAGTTCGACAACTACGTCCGGGCGTTCTCGCCGGTACGCCTGCGGGGCGACGACGTGCGAGCCCTCTGGGCCCGCATCACCTGCCCCGTCCTCCTCGTCCGCGGCAGCGAGAGCTGGGCCAGCGATCCCGAGCGCGATGGCCGCATCGCCCACTTCCAGAACGCCCGCCTCGAGAACGTCGAGCGGGCCGGCCACTGGGTCCACCACGACCAGCCCGAAGCCTTCCTCGCCGCCCTCCGCCCCTTCCTCACAACGCAACAACTTAACAAACGGAACCGGTCCCTATCTTAACAACTCGCCAGAGTCACCGAACTCAGGGGTAGTACACCAGGAGGGCGTCGCCGAAGGCGGCGGGGCGGGATTCGCCTTCGATCTCGAAGCGCATGGTGAGGGTGGCGCGGAGGGCGCCGCGGGGGAGGTCGCGGAGGGCCTTCAGGGTGGCGCGCATGCGGAGGCGCGCGCCGGAGGGGACGGGAGTGCGGAAGCGCATCTTCTCGATACCCGGGTTGACGAGCATGCGCGCACCCTTCACCTCGATGATCTGGCCGAGAAGGAACGGCGCGAGAGAGGCGGTCAGGTGGCCGTGCGCGATGGTCGTGCCGAAGGGCCCTTCCTTGGCGCGCTCGGGATCGGTGTGGATCCACTGCTTGTCGCCGGTCGCTTCGGCGAACAGGTCGATCCGCTCCTGGCTGATCGTGAGCCAATCGGAGACGCCCAGCTCCGTTCCCACGAGGGCCTTGAGGGACGGGATGTCGGGGACGACGCGCTTTGCCATGGGGGACGGCGCAGGATAGCAGGCACCCGGCAGGGGACGGCTATGCTCCGGCGCCGTGGAAACGCGAATGCGAGTGGGGCTGCGATTCGATCCCCGCCTCACCGACGGCGCCGGCGAACGCCTGTCCGCCCTGGTCGACGCCGCGCCGCTGGCGGAGGCCCATGGCTTCGACGTGCTGTGGATCGCCGAGCGGCCCACCTCCGAGGCGTCCCTCGTGCCCTCGGCTCTCGTGCTGTGCGCCGCCGTTGCCGTCCGCACCCGGCGTCTGCGCATCTCGAGCGGCCTGCTCCCCCTGCCCTTCTATCACCCGCTGCGCGTGGCGGAGGACGCCGCCTCCCTCGACGGGCTTTCGCAGGGACGGTTCGAGCTGGGCGTGGGTCTGGGAAGCGATCCCGCGGCCCTGGCGCACTTCGGCGTCGAGGCCGACGAGCGCATCGCGCGCTTCGAGGAAGCCCTGGACCTGATCGAGAGCGCCTGGGTGCGCGAAGCCCTCGACTTCGAAGGGCGCTACTTCCCCACCGAGAACGTCGCGCTGCACCCCCGTCCCGTGCAGCCGGGCGGGCCTCCCCTCTGGATCGGCGTGGAGGCGCCCGCCGCCCAGCGGCGCGCCGCCGAGCGGGGGCGCGGCCTCCTGGTCCGGGCCGGCGTGTCGGTGGAGCCGTACCTGGAGGCGTTCGCCGGCGCCGGTTCGCCCCGGGTGGCCTTCCTGCTGGCCGAAGGCGCCGCCGAGGCCGAGCTGCCCTCGGAAGGAGTGGCCTCCGACTGGGTGCTTCCCCTCCCTTCCGATCTCGCCCCCGACGCGATCGGCCCCGAGATCCGACGTCTCGCCGACCGCGCCAAGTCGCTCCGGGACGGAACTCGGGGCTGACCCTTCCCGTATACTCGCCGGACGAAGGGGAGGACCATGCGGCCGCGCACCGCGCTTCTCGCATCGCTCGGGATCGCCGTCGTCGTCGGGTTCGGCTGGTCCGGCGCGGCGCTCTACAAGACCGTCATCGATCTGGTCTCCGCAGCCTTCCCCGCAGGCAGCGTCATCCAGGCCGCCGCCGACGCCCTGGGCATCCCCTACCCCCGACCGATCGCCGGCCCGTTCTGGACCTTCTCGGGGCTGATCGTGGTGGCGCTGGCGAGCTTCTGGCTGATGCGCCGCGCCGTCCGCCGGCAGCAGGCCGAGACGGATCCCCATCGCCGCGGCTTCCTCACCGGGACGCTCGCCGGTGGCGCGACCGCCCTGGCGGCCACCGGCGTGGCGGGAGGCCTCGCCGTCGCCCGGGCCCTCGGCGGCCTCGGCAACGGGGGACGCGGCTGGGCCCCGACCTTCACCCAGGTGTGGGGCGGCGACGTGGAGAAGACCCACGAGCGCTGGGCCGAGGAGTGGAAGGGGAGCCGCGTTCGCGAGTACCGGCGGCTCGGCCGCACCGGCTTCCAGATCTCGGACATCGTCGTGGGCGGCGGCCGCGTGAAGGGCGAGAAGGGCAGCGAGATCGTGCGCATGGCCCTGGACCGCGGGGTGAACTACGTCGACACCTCGCCGGACTACTCCGCCACCGGGAGCGAGAACGCGATCGCCGCGGCGCTGAAGGGCCGCCGCGACAAGGTGTTCGTCGCCACCAAGTTCTGCACCGCCCGCGGTCACCTCGGTCCGAAGGCCGGCGTCGCCGAGCACAAGCAGGTGGTGGAGGACAGCCTGCGCCGCCTCCAGACCGACTACGTCGACCTCGTCCACCAGCACAGCTGCGACGAGGTCGCTCGGATCGAGTCCGAGACCATGCACGAGGCCTTCGACCGTCTGAAGCAGGAAGGGAAGGTCCGCTTCCTGGGCTTCTCCTCCCACACGCCGAACCTGGTGCAGGTGGCCGACGCAGCCATCGCGAACGGCCGCTACGACGTGATGATGCTCGCCTATCATCACGGCATCTGGCCCGAGATGGCCGACGTGGTGCGCCGCGCCCGCGAGGCCGACGTCGGCGTGGTCGCCATGAAGACGCTGAAGGGCGCGAAGCACGACGGCCTTGCCGGCTTCCAGGAGCGCTCGGGCGCCTACAGCCAGGCGGCGCTCCGCTGGGTGCTCTCGAACACGGACGTGTCCGCCGCGATCATCTCCTTCTTCGAGTTCCAGCACGTCGACGAGTACCTTTTCGCCTCGGGGGGGCGCGCCGACGCGCGGGATCTCACGCTGCTGCGGGAGTACGACCGCCAGGTCGCCGGCCGCTACTGCGCCCCCCACTGCGGCGCCTGCCTCTCGAACTGCCCCGAAGGTGTTCCGATCCACGACGTGCTCCGGCACCGCATGTACTTCGAGGACTACGGCAACGAGAAGGAGGCCCTGCGCCTCTACGCGGGCCTCGGAACGAATGCCGAGGCCTGCGCATCGTGCAGCGGCCCCTGTGTTGGCTCGTGCCCGCTGGGCATCGACATCCCCGAGCGCATGCGTGGGAGCCACGAGCTCCTCACCCTGACCTGATCCCGCGGAGGTCCCCGATGCGACGACCGATCGTCTTCTGTCTCCTGCTGGCCGCGAGCTTCGCCGTGGCCGCCCTCGCCGACGAGGCCGGGGAGCCCGCCGAGCCCGCAGCGAGCGCCGAGGCGCCCGCGGAGGCCTGGCCGTTGCCGGAGCCCGGCGCCTGCCAGCCCAAGGGCGGGCTGCTCGCCGGACCGCGCGCCACTCCGGAGGACGCGCCCCCGGCGCTGCCTTTCGAGCCCGGCGACGTCTTCGAGCTCGAGCGCCTGGACACGTTGAAGAACTTCCTTCCGGAGTTCGTGTGGCCCCACCGCGAGCGCTTCTTCTTCGACGGCATGCGGCTCGAGATCGGTCCCTGCTTCCGGGACTACGGCCCGCCCGCCTTCTACGACGAGGCCACCGAGAAGTTCCGCGGCCAGGCGAAGCTCACCGCCAACGGCGGGCTCGAGGGCTACACCGCCGGCCAGCCCTTCGCGCCCGTGGACATCGCCGAAGGCGACGCCCGAGCCGGCGACAAATGGCTCTGGAACACCGAGTTCCGCTACCAGGCGGCGGGCTTCCGGGGGAAGTTCCGGATGACCGACCTGGTGGGCCGCATCGGACGCGCCGAGCCCTTCGAGGGGGAGATGTTCAAGCTGCAGATGGCGCACCGGGCGGATCGACCGGGTGACGACTACACCGCGCCGGGTGCCCGCTCGAAGCACTTCGTGGCCGGCGGGATCTTCTTCAAGCCCTTCGACGCACGCGAGCACTCCTGGCGGCAGTTCCGGGACCTCGAGCACCAGGTCGTGGTCGAGCGCTCCGACGACCTGCACGCCTACCTGCCGCAGTGGCGGCGGGTGCGGCGCCTGAACGCCAGCCAGGTCGAGGGGCTCTACATGCCTTCCTTCTCGGTCGGCGTCGTGCAGAACCAGCAGCTGGCGGTCGGCACGGGCACCGGTGGCGGCGGAGGAGTGGGCGCGGCCGGCGGAGTGACCGGCGTGGGCGGCACGATCCAGAACAAGCGCAGCGGCTACGAGGGGCTGGTGTTCCGCCCGCTCCTCTACACGACCCGCGTGATCGGCCTGCACGACGTGCTCGCGCCGATCAACAGCGTCTCGCCCGGCTACCCGGAGAACGAGGATCGGGACTACGGTCCTTGGGGCCTCTCCTTCGCCAGCGATCGCTGGGACCTGCGTCGCGCCCTGGTCCTCGAGATGAAGGCCAAGGACCCCGGCGGCGACCTCAACGCGCGGCAGGTGGTGTACGTGGATCTCGAGACCCTGCAGCCCCTCTACATGGCGACCTTCGACGGGAAGGACGAGATGACCAACGTCGGTCTCTACGTCGGGCGCTGGAGCGAGGACCGGGAGGGCTACCCGCGCTGGCCCGACGACGAGAGCCGCCCGGTGCGGGTGATCGACTCGGTGGGCGCTGCCTTCGCGAACCTCTCGGAGTCCGGGAGCTGGCGGCGGGAATCCTGGGAGAACGTGGCGACGCCGCCGGACGACCGGACCGTGAAGCGCATGGCCTCGGTGAGCCAGCTGACCAAGCGCCGCTGAGCACCGATCGATCGATTCCCCTGGGGGAATGATCCCTCGAGCAGGTGGGGGGAAACTACTTCAGTGATCCGCGCCACAGGGCGATACGTCCAGGCATGACCCTCCGATTGTCCACTCTCGCCAGCCCCCGCTCGCTCCTGCTGCTGGCGATAGCGGCGCTGATGGGTGCGCCGATCATCGTTGCGGAGCCGGCTTTCTCCGACCAGCCCCGGAAGATGTCCGTCACCCGCCGGCGGGACTACAGCTACGAGCGCGAGAAGCGCGAGCGCGAGCGCGCGGACGAGCGCGAGAAGTGGCGGGCGCACCGCGAGAAGCAGACCGACAAGTTCCTCGACTACCTCGAAGAGGAGGAGTTCGAGGAGGTGAAGGCGCGGCGCGTCGGCACCAACGGCAAGGCTTGCATGTACGGCGTGAACGGCGAGGTGATCCACCGCCCGGCCGGCGCCATCTGCGACCGCGCACCCGGCCCTCGCCCGGAGGGCGCCGCCGCCGCCCCGGCCGCACCCGCCGCCCAGCCCACCACCTCCGCCCCGGCCAAGGAGCAGACCAAGGGCCGCTGCATCTACGGCAAGAGCGGCAAGCTCCTCTACGCCGCCCCCGACGCCGAGTGCTAGCGAGACAAGGGGACGTTCCTTTCTGTCTCACGGCGAGCCGTGAGACAGAAAGGAACGTCCCTATGTCTCACTCAGCTCGTTCATCGCGGCGGCGAGCTCGACGTCGCTGCGGGTGATGCCGCCGGAGTCGTGGGTCGTGAGATCGACGACGACGCGGTTCCAGACGTTGGACCACTCGGGGTGGTGGTCGCGCTTCTCGGCGACGAGCGCCACGCGGGCCATGAAGCCGAAGGCCTGGTTGAAGTCGGCGAAGCGGAACTCCCGGTGGAGCTTGCCCGCCAGGACGCTCCAGCCCTCGAGCTCCGCCAGCGCCGCAGCGAGCTCGGCCTCGCCGAGGACCGGCCGCGCCATCCCCCGTCCCCTCAGTCGTCCTGGTGGATGGCCTTGGTGAAGGCCTTCAGCAGCGCCTGCCGGATCGTCGCCCGGTCGGCCCGCTTGTAGACCTTGCGGAAGGCCTTGAGCGGGATGATGCCCTTGGCCATCGAGCGGTGGCCGCCGCCGACGCCCAGGCCCTCGACCACCGCGCGCACGACCTCGCCGGCCGCCCGCACGTAGCCCACGTTCCGCACCGAGAACACCAGGTCGCCGCCTACGATGCCCGCGGCGATCGCCCACTCGGCGCCCTCGGCCTGGAGGCCCAGGTCGGCCACCTGCGGGATCACGTCCTCGCGCACCCGGCCCAGCACGAGCAGGTGGATGCCCTCCTCGACGCTCGTCGACGAGAGCGCCCGCCCGAGGGCCCGCAGCCCGTCGGCGGGCAGGGCCGGCCGCTCGATCCGCCGCAGGAGAGCGGGGCTGTGGCAAGCGTGCAGGGTCGCGAAGGCCTGCATGTCCGCGGAGCTGGTATCCCGCCCGAGCAGCTGGGTATCGCTCTTGATCCCGTACAGGAGCGCGGTGCCGAGCTTCCCGCGGATCTCGGTGCCGGCGGCCTGCAGGTATTCGGTCATGATCGTTGCCGTGGCGCCGTAGGCGGTGCGAATATCCTTCACCACCGCGTCGTAGCCGGTGCGCTCCGGGTGGTGATCGATCACCACGTCCACCGAGAGCACCCGAGCGGGGGGATGCTCACCGAACACCGTCGGCTGCACGTCCACCAGCGCGAGCCCGTCGAACTCGTCCAGCTCCTCCGGCGCGATGGTGCGCACCTCGATGCCGAGGGCCTGCACCATCGCCAGGTTCTCCGGCCGCTTCACCTCGCCGAAGGAGACCAGCGGCGCGGTCGGGGACTTGCGGCCGAGCAGGATGCGCAGGGCGTAGCCGGCGGCGATGCCGTCCGGGTCCGGATCCGGCTGGAGCAGGATGCCGATCTTCTCGCGGCTGCCGAGCAGCTCGCGCAGGCGGACGACCCGGCGCAGGTTGCCCAGGTGGGCGAAGTCGAGGTCGACGTCGTCCCGGATCTGGGTCCGCAGGCCGGTACGTCGCAGACAGGTGTGGTCCGGGATGTCGTCGGCGTCGAGCCGGTCGGACATCACCAGGATGGGGGCGCCGGGCGCGGCCTCGCTCACCGCGGCGACCGCCGATCGCACGAAGGGCCCGTCCTCGGTGACCAGCGCGAACTCGTCCCCTTCCTTGGGCTCGAGCTTGGCGATCGAATCCGCGGCGAGTCCGCCGGCCAGGGAGCGGAAGCCCGGCGGCCTGGCGCGGGACTCCTCCTCGCGAGGCACCCAGAAGAGCTCCTCGGCCTCGCTGGCACCGATCCGGGCCCAGAGACGGGCCAGCTCGGCGCCATCACAGATGATGAATCGGCTCGCCAATCCGATCCTGCTCCCACCCCGTCAGGTCGACGTCCGGGCCGCGTCCGCGGGGCCCGGCGCGCGAAAGTCTAGCCCTGCCCCCACCGCCGCACCCCCGGCCTGATCCCCGGGGGGATGCGCTCTCTCAGGTCGGTGGCCGGGCTCGGGCGAGGGCCAGGCAGCCGCCCCCCGCGAGCAGGACCGCCAGGAACAACGCGAACGCGGCCGCGTATCCCCCGGTCCGGTCCACGAGCAGCCCGGCGACCGGTGCCGCGGCGAGGAGCGAGGGCAGCCCGATCGGGCCCTGGAGCCCGAGGACCCGGGCAATCGAGCCGGCGCCGAAGCGCCCACCGACCAGCAGCGGATGGAGCGGCGCAACCCCGCCGGTCGCGAGGCCGATCCCGCCGGAAGCTGCGAGCGTCACCTCGTAGGACGGCGCGACGAGGATCAGTCCGAAGGCAGTGGCGCCCGCGGCGAGGAAGCCCAGGAGGATCACCTTTACGCCGAAGCGATCCGCCAGCGCCCCGGCCGAGAGGCTGCCAGCGAAGGCGAAGAATGCCATCACCGAGACCGACAGGGCGGCCGCATCCAGGCTGGCACCCCCCTCGATCAGGAACTTCGGGAGGAATGGCCCGACACCCACCGGCAGGCAGAACACGAAGCCGAAGCCCAGGCCGATGAGCCAGAAGTCCCGGCTCCCGGCGAAGCCCGCGGCCGCGTCCTCCTCACCCGCCGGCACCGGGCTCGCCTCTGCGCGGCCGTCCGGGTGCTGCCCCGCGTCGCTGGGACTCACCACCACGCCGAAGGCCACCAGCGCGAGTGCCAGCGCGCCGCCGCCCAGCATCAGGGCCAGGATGGCGCTCCGGTAGTCGCCCCAGCCGAGTAGCCGCGCGGCCAGGAGCGGCACCACGAAGCCCGCCGCCGCCGGGCCGGCCGCCGCGACGGCCAGGGCCGTCCCGCGCCGGGCCTGGAACCAGCGCACGAGGATGGCGTTCACCGGCAACGGCCCGAAGCCGGCGATGCCCACCGCGGCGAGCAGCAGCCCCGCCGCGAACATCCCGGCGGAATCCGCCATGCCCATGCCGATCGCGCCGGCGCCCATCACCGCGATGCCCGCGAACATCACCTTGCGGATGGGTCCGCGGTCGACCACCGGGCCCAGCAGCGCGCCCGCGATGGCCAGGCCCGCGATGAAGGCTGTCATCCCGAGGCCCACCTGGGTGTCGCTCAGGGCGAACGCCTCGCCCACCGCGGGCACCAGCACCCCGAACGCCTGCAGGAGCCCGATGCCGCACCCCTGGGCCAGCGCCAGACAGCCCGCTACGCGCCATCCGAGGAAGCGGGGCCCGGCCATCGCCGCACGATAGCCCGCTTGCCCAGCGCCGCGTGGTTGCGGATCCTCGCTCCATGAAGCGGGCGTTCATCGGCGACGTGCAGGGCTGCGCCAACGAGCTCGATCTGCTCCTCGCGCGCATCGACGACGAGCTCGGCCGGAGCGCCGAGGTGTGGCTCGTCGGCGATCTGGTGAACCGCGGCCCCCACGACCTGCGCGTGCTCGAGACCGTTCGGGCGCGTGTGGAGGCCGGCCGCGCCCGCGTCGTCCTCGGCAACCACGAGCTGCACCTGCTGCGCATCGCCTGGGGCCTGCGGGAGCCCGGCCCGCTCGACACGGTGCAGAAGCTCCTGGCTCGCCCCGACGCCCGGGAGTGGGTCGATTGGATCCGCCACCTCCCCCTCGCCCTCACCGGCAAGCTGGGCCAGCGCCGCTTCGCCATGGTCCACGCCGCCAGCAAGCCCGGCTGGTCCCGCTCGCGGCTGGCCGAACGGGCCGCGGCGGCCGCCGAGCCCCTCGCGGCCCCGGGCGAGAAGACGGCCCGCCGCTACCTGGCCGGCGACGGCAGCCGCGAGCACGACGACCTGATGCGCCTCGTCTCCTGCCGCAGCGTCACCCCGGAAGGCTGGTCGTCCAAGACGCCCGAGGAGCTGCCCGGCGACGCCGTCCCCTGGCACGAAGCCTGGCGCGAGCGCCAGCACGGCCACGGCCTCGTCTACGGCCACTGGTCCCTGCAGCGCCTCCACGTGGCAAGGGGACTGCGCGGCCTCGACACCGGCTGCGTCCACCACGGCCGCGGGGTGAACGGCTACTTGACCGCCTGGGTGCCGGACACGAAGAAGGACGATCCCTTCGACGTGCCGGACGATCGGTTCTGGCGGGTGAAGGCGCGGAGGGCGTACTACCGGGATTGATGCGGCATGCGGACCGGTTCAAGGGGCGGGTGGCGTCTCACCCTGGAGCGTCCGCAGGACGACCGCCGCACTGGAAGCGGTTCCATCTGCGCACAAGTCGTCGATGAAGTGTCTCCGAGTGCCTCGAGCACGCTAGCCCCCGTTGCCTAGCGGGCCTGCGGCCGAGCCCCCTGGAGCGCACCGAGGCCGGCCGTGGCGCTCAACGCCAGGAATAGTGAGGTGCACGCTCAGTGCCGAGGTCTCGGGTCACCTGCAGCGTCCCCCGCCCAGGGGCTTACATTCGTCGGTGAGCCGTTGCGCCTCCCCGGCCCATGCCTGTTTCGCGCTGCGCGCCGCACCCGCTCGCGCCCATGCCGGCCAGCTACCACCTTCGCGAGCCACCTGAGGTGGACCCAGGCAACCGCGCGTCGCAGCGACCTGCGGCGCCCGGCAAGCTGCAGCCGCTGATTGCGCGGCGCCGCCATGAGCCGCAGCAGAACGAGCGCGGTTCCCTGTCCTGCGGCCTCTCGCTGTGTGCGCGATCCTTGCGAGATGGCGAGGACTTCGCGTTCCAGGACAGCGCAGGGCGTCGCGGCCGAACGTGCTGTGCTGGCGGGGATGGGTGTGATTGCCGACCCGTTCGCCCAGGACATGATCGGACCGGCGATGGGAGGGATCGTCTGGCTCGTCCGCCAACTCCCAAACCGTGTGCGCGCGCGGTCCGCAACCCTGGCAGGGCTGGCCGCCCGTGTCCTGTGGTTCGACGCCCAGGTGGTTGGAGCCATTGAAGCCGGGCTTGGCCAGATCGCGGTGATTGGAGCCGGCTACGACAGTCGGGCGTGGCGATTCCGTCGGGACGACGTGCGCTTCTTCGAGCTGGACCTGGGTGCAACGCAGCGAGACAAGATGAGCCGAGCTCCAGGGCCCGGGCCCACCTATGTTGAGGCCGACCTGGGGACCGATTGTGCCGCAGAGGCTCTTCAGCGGCATGGCCTCGACTCGAGCCGCCCGGCGCTCTTTCTCGTCGAAGGCGTGACGATGTACCTCGTTGAAGCCAGCGCCCTGCGTCAGCTTCGTGAGCTGGCGGCATCGAGCGCCGTCGGCAGCAGGCTGGCTGTGGACTTCTACCCGCCCCACGACGCTGGGACCTCGCGAAACAACCGGCAGCGGCTTCTCCAACGCCTATCCCGGATCGGGAGCGGTGAGGGGTTCAGGCTTCTTGTGGATCGCCGGGCGGCGGTCGGACTGGTCGAGTCATCCGGGTGGAAAGTCGAGCAAGCGACGAGCATCAGAGAAGCGGCTCGGGTCCTCGTAGGACGCGACGCTGGCCTACCAATCGAATCTGTGAACGAACACAAGACCCTGGTTGCCGCCATTCGAGCCGGAGAGGCTTGATCGCCGAGGCCCTGCCCAACGGGTAGGCGGCCCGAAGCTCGCTGAGCCACCTGAGTTGGACCCAGTGTACCACGCCAAGAGCGGAAGCAGCGGTTCCCCGGTCAGGTCCAACCCCTTGTTAGGCAGCTGCTCACTCGACTCGATAGATCAGCCAAGCCGAAAAGACGATGAAGCCGACGCCGAGGCATGTAAGGAGGCCCAGTTGGAAGATGCCTGGGTTGAGCGAGATCACGCTGAGCCCGGTGACCAAGAGAGCACCGATCTCGACGAAGACTGCGAGTGGCACAACCGCATAGAGGTAGGGGTAGGGACCGCGGTCGCCGGTGCGCTCGACGCTTCGATTGCGTTTCAGTACGAAGACGGAGAAGAGAAGCATCGCGAGGCCGAGCGCCCCGCTGCAGGCCACCAAGGTTGTTTCAACGGCGACGCCAGTCTCGACTAACGCCGAGGGAACGAGAGAGAACACCAACGCCATGCCACTCCAGCCGAGCATCTGGCGGAGAGCTAGACGGTCTCGTTCGCTGAATCCGTCTTGGGCACGGCGCTGAAGGGCTGCCGCAACTCCGGAGAACCCAGCTAGGGCTACTGCAATCTCGGCTATGACCTCGTAGGACTGTAGTTCCATCGGCTCGCGCAGCCGCCTTGTGTGTTCCGCCTAGCGCCAGATTCGGGATAGGGTAGGTGTTTCGATCGGGGAGACCGTAGCTGCCTGAAGCCAGGTGAGCCTGAGAGTTGGATGAATCCCCCGTCCTTCTCGCCATGCCTTGAAGTATGCGAGGCCCGAGAGCCCGGATCTACAAAGTCGGTAGACGAGGATTCAGGGTCGGGCGACCGAGCGAGATTCTACACCGAGGAGGGAAACGAGCGGGCCGGGAATGGGGGGCTGGCCCAGGCCTTGGTTCGTCGGCGCAGCGCCGCGCGTGTGCGTCGAGGTGAAGGGCATCTACCACCTCGAGCCGTGTCTGTGGCCGGACGACGCAGCTCGGATCGAGGTGATGGTGGCGAACCCGCGAGCCACGAAGGATCTTGGCTCGGGTCAGCTGCAGCCGGTTAGGCGGCGCCCCTCTGCTTGGGCGGCGCGGGTGCGCCGCGGAGGAGGCCTTCCGCACTGAGGTCTTCATCCACATCCGGCCAGTGAATTCCGTGGCCACCACCACAGAGCTCCCACTTCTCGCGTTGCTCACGGGTGGCGTGCAGGAGCCGAGGGAACCAAGCGAGCGGAACAGAAATGGTGCGACCATCAGCAAGCGTCGCGTGAAGCGAGTCGTCATCGATTTCGACATCGATGATTCGCTCGCCCGCTCTAGGTTCCGAAGTAACCATTCCAGGCCTCGAAGAGAGATCGTTCGTTGGATCGAATCAGCGCTTCGATCTGTCGCAGTTCCCGCGGGCCGAACCCGAGGTTTCGCGCCAACCCAACCGGAGCGAGCCAGAACTTCGCGGTTCGATCGTCGCGATCAACGTGAACGTGCGGAGGTTCGTTCGGCTCATGGCTGTAGAAGTATATCCGGTAGGGTCCGGACCGAAGAACCGTCGGCATGGCTCACCGCAAGGTATCGGATTCCCAAGCGAAATCGCCTTGCGGCACCACCTCGCAGTAGGAGGGGGCCGAGGCACTAGCAGGCTGCGGAAAAACCCCGTGCGACGGGTCGAATCGGTTGGTACAGGCATACCGGGGGGATGGAGATGCGCGGAACCGATCGAACGCAGTCCACGATGTTCAGCTACGTGTCGCCGGAGGCGCGTGTCCCCGCCGATCATCCACTGCGCGTGACGCGGGAGATGACGAATCGCGCCCTGGTCCGGCTGGACGGGAGGTTGCGGAAGCTGTACTCGCGGACGGGTCGGCCGTCGATTCCGCCCGAGCACCTGTTGCGGGCCCTGCTGCTGCAGGTGCTCTACTCGGTGCGAAGCGAGCGGATGCTGATGGAGCAGCTCGAGTACAACCTGCTGTTCCGCTGGTTCGTGGGGCTCGAGATGGACGACCGGGTCTGGGACGTGACGGTGTTCACGAAGAATCGGGATCGGTTGCTTCGGGGAGAGATCGCGGAGGGGTTCTTTCAGGCCGTGTTGGCGGAGGCCCGCGAGGAGGGGCTTCTGTCGGACGAGCACTTCACGGTGGACGGCACGCTGATCGAGGCATGGGCGGGGCAGAAGAGCTTTCGGCCGAAGGACGAGGACCGGGGCGGCCGCGGGGGTGGACGGAAGGCGACGGAGCGGGACTTCCACGGTGAGCGTAGGAAGAACGACACGCACGCCTCGACGACGGACCCGGAGTCCCGGCTCTACCGCAAGGGGAAGGGGAAGGAAGCGAAGCTGTGCTTCATGGGCCACGTGGTGACGGAGAACCGGCATGGCCTGGTGGTGGCGGCCAAGACGACGCTGGCCACGGGCACGGCGGAGCGCGAGGCCTCGGTGGCGATGGTGAAGCGGGTGCCACGCGGACGGCGATCGACGTTGGGCGGAGACAAGGGCTACGACACGGTGTCGCATGTCGAAGAGCTTCGAGAGCTGGGCGTGACCCCGCACGTCGCGCAGAACGACAAGGGCCGCCGCAGCGCGATCGATGATCGAACGACGACGCACGTGGGCTACGAGATCAGCCAGCGCAAACGCAAGGCGATCGAGCAGGTCTTCGGCTGGGGGAAGACGGTAGGCCCGATTCGCAAGGTGAAGCATCGCGGCAAGGAGCGGGTGGGCTGGATGTTCACGTTCACCCAGGCGGCCTACAACCTTGTGAGGATGAGGAACCTGCTATGCCCCACGTAGCTTGTCGGGTCGAGTGGAGGGCCCCGTTGGCAGCGAGCCGGGCGTCAACCGGCGGCAAGGCCTCGATTCCGCGCTCCTTTCCTAGCCAAAGCGCCTCCAAGGCACCGTTCTCTGCGTACCATCGGCGTTCTTCCGCAGCCTGCTAGGACCCGGGGCCAAAGACGGAGAGATACGAGTCTAGGGCTGCGCTGAGCCAGCTGTCGTCGAGCCGCCGCAACTCGTCGATTCGCTCCTCGGGTTGGAGAATGTCGAGAAGGAGCTTCCCGAAGGGCAATTCGGGCTTGGCATCCCAGGCACTGCCCAGCGCCTCGAGGATCTCCGCTCGCTCCTCTTCGCGGTTGGACACCCCGCCAGCCTACCCCTAGAAGGTTCGCTCGCTGGCGCCCGATCGCGTCCAACCTGTCCGCGTTCGCCAAGCCGCCTTGTACCTCTGATCCAGCCGGCCAAGGAACAACCCCAGGCTACCATGGCCGTTTGAAGGGTGCTTGGAGCCGTCAGCTGCAGCCGCTTGTTAGGCGCCGCGCGGTACGGTCCGGCCACATCCTTTACAGGAGTCCAGGGACATCGTTTACACCCGGGGGATGCCCTGGATGGAAACGGATGCAAGGAAGCAGCGGCAGGCGTTCGTTCGCGACTACGAGAGCGGTCAGTGGTCGATGAGCGAGCTGTGTCGGCGGTATCGTGTCTCCCGGCCCACAGGCTACAAGTGGCTCGGGCGCTTCGAGTCGGAGGGGGAGGCCGGCCTGGAGGAGAGGTCCCGTGCGCCGGCTCGCTGCCCGCACAGGACGCCAGCGAGCGTGGAGCGCAAGATCCTGGCCCTTCGCGCCGAGTACGGCTGGGGTGCGAAGAAGATCTTGCAGGTGCTCGAGCGCCGGTACCCGAAGATGCAGAGGCCCGCGCGAAGCACGGTGAACGCGATCCTCGATCGCCACGGCAAGCTGCGCAAGAACCGACGTCGGAAGAAGTGGTCGCATCCCGGCGCTGCGTCGCTGTCGACCGACCACCCGAACCAGGTGTGGCCCGCGGACTTCAAGGGCCAATTCAAGATGCGCAACGGTCGCTACTGCTACCCGCTGACCGTGACCGACCACTGCAGCCGCAAGCTCCTGATGTGCCGCGGGCTGCACTCGATTCGCACCGAGGGCGTGAAGCCGCTGTTTCGGGAGCTCTTTCGCGAGGTCGGACTTCCCGAGGCGATTCGCACCGACAACGGTGCCCCCTTCGCATCGACCGGGATCCACGGCCTGTGCGAACTCAACGTGTGGTGGATGAAGCTCGGCATCGTGCACCAGCGCATCCGTCCTTCGAGCCCCCAACAGAACGGGCAGCACGAGAGGATGCACAAGGACCTCAAACGCGAGGCGACCCGCCCGCCTGGCGCGAACCTCAACGTCCAGCAGCGGATGCTCGAGGCCTTTCGTCGACGCTACAACGAGGAGCGGCCGCACGAAGCACTCGGTGGAGCGTTTCCCGAGGAGCGCTACGAGCCCTCGCCGCGGCCGTACCCCAGTCGCCTCTCGCCGCCGGAGTACCCTGCGCAGATGGAAGTGCGCCGCGTGAGCCGGGCCGGGACGTTTCGGCTGAAGGCGAAGCAGCCCTTCCTGAGCAACGCACTGGCCGATGAGTACATCGGACTTGAAGAGATCGGCGACGGCATCTGGAGCATCGTCTACTACGAGACGATCCTGGGCCGCATCGACGAGCGCAGCAGGAAGATCACCGGAGTCTGAGAGGTGTAAACGATCTACCTGGACTTGTGTAAAGGATCAGCCGGACCGGTCAGGCCCTAGAACCTGGAGCTGAGCCAGGTCGCATTCCTGGCCAACAGAAAACCCACGAGAACCCTTGCGAGAGGAGACACCAGGTACCCGATGAACGTCGTCGAACTCATCCTCTCAGGAGCTGACATGGCCATTGAAAATAGAACTACGAACGCAGAGAGAAGCGAAGCAGAGCCTGCAGCCATGAAGAAGATCCCGAGCAGAACGACGCCGAGGGAGAGCCACTGCGCCCCCGGGGCAACGCTCGGCGGGTTGTGCTCTGGCATGCTGAATGCGACGTAACGCGAGAGCACCAGGAGGACGACTCCTGGAATCCAGTTGCCAGCTAGCGTGGGCCAGGAGTCCAACAGCATCGACGAGAGGGGCCTCACAAGATCCTCGGACTGGCCCATGACCAAGTAGTAACTGGAAGCCTCGTGGGCCCATTCGGCGACACCGGACGCAAGAAAGAACAGGCCGAGCAACGCCGTCCCAGTCCGCGCAACTTCGGTCAGCTTGAACCCCCCTTCGCGCCGCCTTGTACCTCTGAGCAGGCTCTTCGGGCCTGAGTGAGACTCCGAGATGGGTTCCCGGGAAAGGCCGTCGCTGCCTGAAGCCAGAGAGCTTGTCCGTTAGATGGGCCTCCCGCCCTCGTCACCCATGCCGTGGAGTATCCGAGGCCCGAGAGCCTGCGTCTACAAGGTCCGTAGGTGAATGTGCAGGGTCGGGAGACCCGGGTCCCAGCTTATCACGGGGAGGAGAGACCTTGAAGAAGTGTCATTACGTGGGCGTGGACGTCGGGGCGAAGGAGCTCGTCGTCGCCATCGACCGGAACGGAACTCGCGAGGGCGGGCTGGTCTTTGCGAACGATCCCAAGGGCCACCAGAGGCTGATTCGGTGGGCCACGAAGGGGAATGCGACGGCGCGCGTCGTCCTGGAATCGACCGGGGTGTACGGCCTCGACCTCGCGTTCGCGCTTCACCGTGCGAAGGCGTCCCAGGTGATGGTGGCGAACCCGCGGGCCATTGCCGCGTTCGCCAAGGCATCGCTTCAACGCTCCAAGACGGATGCGCTCGATGCGGAAACGATTCTCGAGTTCGGAATGCGCATGGAGTTTTCCGCCTGGACTCCGCCGGACCCCCGAATTCTGGAGGTACGGGCCCTCTCCCGCCGCGTGGAGGCTCTGAGCAAGACCGTGACGCAGGAGAAGAACCGGCTCCATGCCAACGACCAGAGCGAGGAGCTCAGTGAGTTCGTGAAGCAAGACATCCGCGAACTGATCGAGCTCCTGGAGGGGCGAATCGATCGGCTGCGCAAGCAAGCGTTGAAGGTGATCGAGCAGAGCCCCGAGCTCGCCAGAGACTTCGGCCACATCACATCGATCAAGGGTATCGCCGACGCAGCCGGCATCCAGTTGCTCGCCGAGCTAGGCACCTTGCCCAAGGACATGACGACCCGGCAATGGGTCGCGCATGCGGGCCTCGACCCCCGACAGTTTCAATCGGGCACCTCTGTGCACAAGCCAGCTCGCATCAGCAAGACCGGCAACGCCCACCTTCGCCGCGCACTCTTTCTTCCTGCGATGGTCGCTGCACGCTGGGAACCGAACGTGAAGGCCTTCTACGAGAAGCTGCTCTCCAAGGGCAAAACCAAGATGCAAGCACTCGTCGCCGTCATGCGGAAGCTGCTCCACGCCATCTACGGCATGCTCCGCCACGACCAGGACTTCCTTGGCGAGAAATTCTTCGCCACGAAGGGTTGACGACGAAGGGAGTATCTAACGGACAGGCGGCTCAGCTGCTGGGCAGGCCCCGAAGCTCACTGAGGCGCCTGGGTGGAACCCAAGAGTACCACGCCCCAGTTGGAACGCGCGGTTGCCCGGAGGGTATAGGGAGGTCAGCTCCTTGGAGAACAGCCACCTTGGCTGTGTTCCAACAAACACTCCCCAAGGAGACTGACCATGACGACAGAGTACTTCGCTGGGATCGACTTGCATCGCACCGTGATCCAGATCTGCGTGCTGGATGCGCGGGGTGAGAAGATCGCCGAGGAGAGGATCCGCTCCGAGAGCCTTGAACAGGGCCTCGGGGTCGTGGAGCGGCTGAAGTTCTTCGGACCCCATTGCCGCGTAGCCGTCGAGGCGTTGGGCCTCAACCGGTGGTTCGTCAACGCCTGCCGAGAGGCGCAGCTCGACGTTCTGGTCTGTGATCCGCGCAAGCTCGACCTGAAGAAGCTCGGCAAGAAGACGGACCGGCGAGATGCAGCCGAGATTGCACGCCGGCTCTGGCTCGGTGATCTGGATCGGGTGGCAACGACCTACTACCCGAGCGACGAGGAGTACGGGAGGAGGAAGCTCCTTCGGGTCCGCCACCGCCTCGTCCAGATGCGCCAACAGGCCGTGAACCAGCTCCGGGGCTTCCTGAACGCCTACCGGATTCCCGCTCCCACGAGCGCGCTCTATACCAAGCCGAGCCGGGAGAAGCTCCGCACCGTCACCCTGCCGACCCTGGAGATGCAGACCGCCTTCAAGGCCCTGCTCCAGGTGCTCGATAGCCTGCAGGGCCAGGTGCTGGCTCTCGATCGGGAGATCCGACGGATCGGGCGAGAGGATCCCGACGTCCAGGCCCTCGAGCAGGAGCTCCCGAGCATCGGGACGCAATCGGCTGCCACGCTGCTCGCCGAGATCGGCGACCCGCACCGATTCCGAGGCCCCCGTGCGGTCTCGGCCTTCGCCGGCTTCACCCCCAAGGTGAACCAGTCAGCCGACCACGCCCACCACGGCCGCATGACCCGCCAAGGCCAGGCCGAGCTCCGCTGGATCGTCAGCCAATGGGCGGTTCGCCTGATGAAGGACGACCCGTTGGTTCGTGCCTGGGCGAAGACGATGCGGACCCGCGTCCACAAGAACAAGGTCCGCATGGCCTTGGCTCGCAGACTCCTCGTCAGCGTCTGGGTCACGCTCACCCGCGGCGAGGCCTTCGATCTCCGGAGGTGCCTTGGCATGGCGTAGCCCCGCTCCCCCAGGACCCCTTCTCGCTTGTGTTCCAACGAAGACGGTAGGCGGGCAGCTGACTGCGGCCCATGAGCCCTTGGCCCCGATTCACCACCGTCGCCCCGAACCCCTCATTGAGCCCACGAGGCCGACAACGCGTTTGGACTGAACCCGAACCCGCAGGGACGCAAGCCGATTCCGTTGGAGGACACCACCAAGACCCACACGTGCTTCGCGATCATTGGAGTTGACACTCCCTAAACGGGTCAGCTGCAGCCGCTCCTATGATGCTAGGCATGGTTAGATGAAGCGGCCGGTGAGCAGAGGCACTGCCCACCGGCCTTTCTCAACCGGAGCGGAAGACCGGTAGCCGTCGGGTCCCTCGTGAGACCGTTAACCAGCTTGGGTCTCCGCTCCACAGCCGCAGCGAAGCTCGAACGATCGCCTGGGCCTCTTGCGAGAGCCCGTAACCAGGAGCCCGAGTTCGTTGCACCTTGGAGTCTACCATGGGGATGAACGTCGGGATCGACGTCTCGAAACACTCGCTTGATTGGACCTCAGGAAGCAAGGGGAAGCTTCAGCACACCCGCAACGAGCCGCGGGCCATCGCCCACCTCCTGCGTCGGATGGCCGAGCTCGACCCCGAGCGCATCGTCGTCGAGTCGACCGGGGGCTACGAGCGCCCGGTGGTCCAGAAGCTCGCCGAGGCGGGACTCCCGGTCGTCGTCGTGAACCCGGTTCGCGTTCGGCGCTTCGCCGAAGGCCTGGGGCTGCTGGCGAAGACGGACGCGGCAGATGCGCAGGTGCTCGCACTCTACGGCGAGAAGGCCGGGCCGCCGATCCGGCCGATTCCGATGGGGAGAAGCCGTCTGCTGGCCGATCTCATCGCACGGCGCCGCCAGCTCGTCTCGATCCTGGTGGCCGAGAAGGGTCGGCGGGAAGCGGCGCCTCGAGCTGCGCAGGCCTCGATCACGAGGATTCTCCGTGCTCTCGAGCGCGAGGTCGACGGCATCGACCAGCGCATCCAGAAGGCGATCGAAGACGACCTCTGTCGAGGGACGTCATCTCTTGCGCGCTAAGAGGACGGCTAGTTTTGCGCACCCCCCTGGGTTGATGTTCGGTTCTTCCTTCTTCTCTTCCGCTCTCCGAAGGAGAGCACGGCCGTCAGGCCGCCCTCTGGGGCCTCAACGCTGGGCGCTTTGCCCCGCGGCCTGCTCGAGCTCGCGGAGCCGGTAGCTCCGCCCCGAGATGTTGAGCACCTGGCTGTGGTGGAGGAGGCGATCGAGGATGGCGGTGGCCAGCACCTCGTCGCCCGCCAGCACCTCGGGCCAGTCGGCGATGCCCTTGTTCGTGGTGATCAGGATCGAGCCCCTCCCATAGCGGTAGGAGACGAGCCGGAAGAAGAGGCTCGCCTCCTGGCGCGTCATGGGCTCGAAGCCGACCTCGTCGATGACGAGGAGCGCCACGTTCATGTGCTTGCGCCGCCGCAGCCGTTGCGGGCTGATCTCGGCGTCGCGCTTGAGGGCCGCCAGCAGGTCCTCGAGGCGATGGAAGGCCACGGAGAAGCCGTTCTCCACGGCCCGCACCCCCAGGGCCACCGCCAGGTGGGTCTTGCCCACTCCCGGCGGACCCTGGATCAGCAGACTCTCCTTGGCCCGGATCCACGCGCAGGTGCCCAGCGTCTCGATCCGGCTCCGCTCCACACTCGGCTGGAAGGCGAAGTCGAAGTTGCCGAGGGTCTGCCCCGTGGGAAGGCCCGAGAGACGGAGCGAGGTCTTCATCCTCCGCTCCTCGCGGTGCTGCAGCTCGGCCTCGAGCAGCAGGTCGAGGAAGCGGTGGGGCACGAGGTCGTCCTTGGTCGCTCGGGCCAGCTCCTCGCCGATGTGCTCGGCCGCGTGATGGAGGCCGAGGCGCACGAGCCGCTCGCGGGTCGGGTCGAGATCCACCTTGCCGCCCTTCTTGGGCACCGGGTTTCCCGCCGTCATCGCGCCACCTCCGCCAGATCGGCATAGAGGTCGATCGGCCGCTGCTCCGGCTCCATCGCCCACAGCTCCTGGAGGCGTCGACCCATGCGCCCGAGCGGTACGGGCGCCTCCACCCCCTCCGTGCTCGGCCCCTCGTAGTGGCTCGGGTCCAGCAGCAGGCGGCTTCGCGTGTGGCGCGGGTGCGCGGCCACCACCGAGCCCTCGGCCCAGACCTGCACCTGCCGGGCGCAGCCGCGCACCTCGACGCTCTGCTCGACGAAGCGGAAGGGGACGCTGTAGGTACGCCCCTCGAAGCGCACCGTGGCGTCGCGCCCGACACGTCGCATCACGGCCAGGTCGAAGGGCTCGGGAAGCCGCTCGGGCAGGGCCCCGAGATGGGGCTTCTCCGCCTCCCACGCCTGGAAGACCGTCGTGCCCGTCGCCGGGCACTGCCGCCGGTGGCTCGAGCGCGCCACCTGGCCGTCCGTCCACGCTTGCAGCGACTCCAGGCTCTCGTGCTCCCGCCGACGCGGATCGAAGCCCCGCCGGTGCCCCAGGATCCGACGCTCCACCTTCCCCTTCTCCTGCGGCTGGCGGGGACGGGTGGCGTCCACGTGGAAGCGAAGGGCCCCGGCATAGCTCGCGTAAGCCGGGTTCACCGTCCCCCATGGCCCCGCCCCCTTCGCCACCGCTGTCTTCACGTTGTCGACCCGCAGCACCGCCGGCACCCCGCCCAGCCGCTCGAAGGCCCGGTTGTGCACGTCCAGCCACGCCAGCGTGTCCGCCCGCTCCGACCACACCACCGCTTCTCGCCGCGAGTGCGAGAGCACCAGGTGGAAGGCATGCAGGTCCACCTCCTGGCCCCCGATCCGCACGCCCGGAAACTCGCCCCAGTCCACCTGACCCTGCGCCCCGGGCGGTGTCTCCACCCGACGCCGGCTCCGCACCTTCGGTCTCGGGAACCGGGCCCGCACGTACCGCTGCACGCTCTTGGAGCTCCCCGTGTACCCGTGCTCCTCCACCAGGAACTCGTGAAGCTCCTGCAGGTTCACGCCACGGCCTCCCGAGCTCGCCTCCAGCCACTCCGCGATCACCTCGTGGACCGCCTCGGCCAGGAAGGGCTTCCCGCTCCGGCCGTCTCGCGCCCCCTCCGCCAGCCGCTTCAGCCGGTAGCGCACCGCGCTCTCCCGGATCCCCAGCTGGCGGGCGATCTCCCGGTTCGAGCACCCCCGCTCGTGCAGCACTTCGATCGTCATCACTTCCTCCTGCCTCAGTCGCCGCTGCCCCACGCCCCCCTCCCTCACGGGGAACGTGCCGCGCAGCGGCTCAACAGGAGGTGCGCAAATCTACGTGTCCTCTTAGCCCTCGAATATCACGTCCTGCGACAGTGCCGTCTGGTGCCGCCGCAGTTGTGCGTTCGAGTCCCCACCGCGTTTGCGAAATTGAGAACTGACCCTCAGGCTCGCGGAAGGAGGGTCACTCGTAGCTTCCCGCCTAACCGCGAATGCCTGATCCAATAGGCTGAAAGGAATTCGAACCCCCGACCCTTGTATCTACTCCACTCACCCGGATCTGGTTCAATAGGGTCAGAACGGGTTTCGGGGGAGGGTCGCCGTCCCGACCCAGAGGCATGGTCCTCGTACCTGAGAGAGGCGCCCTCGCCCGATCTCGCAAGCTCGAACGGTATCCCGAGGCAGCGGTCTGCCGCTCGTCCTCGCATGCACAAGGAAGAGCACCGAGGTCGGCACCGAGGCTCCCGACGCTCCCGTTCGAGGAGGAAGAAGGGGATGCGCTTCGTTGGGATCGACATCGCCTCGGAAACGCACGTCGTCGCGATGGTGGGAGAAGACGGGGGCGTGCTGCTGAAGCCGGTCTCGTTCCGGGAGGAGGCGGCTGGCTACGCACTGCTGTGGGAGAAGCTGGGAGGCCCCGAGGACACGCTCGTAACGCTCGAGGCAACGGGGCACTACTGGAAGAACCTGTTCGCGGCGCTTGCGGCGAGGGGTTTTGCCGTGGCGTTGATCAACCCGCTGCGCAGTCGCCGGTTCGCACAAGAAGACTTGGAGCGGACGAAGACCGACGCAATCGATGCGCTCGGCCTGGCTCGCTTCGGAGCACAGAAGCGTCCGAGGGTGACTCGCCTTCCGGACGCGGCGACAGAAGAGCTTCGTGAGCTCGTCCGGCTCCGCGATCGTCTGGTTCAGGACTTCGGGGACTGCACCCGGCGGCTCCACCGCATGGTCGATCTGGGCTTCCCAGAGCTCAAACGGTACGTGAAGCACCTCGATAGCCAGCTGTCGACGGGGCTGCTGCGGGAGTACCCCACGGCAAGAGCCTTCCAGGAAGCCTCTGTGGGGCGCGTGGCAAAGCTTCGCTACGACGGTCGTCATCGTGTAGGCGATGCGCTCGCGAAGCAGCTCGTCGAGGCTGCGCAGAACTCGGTGGGCGCCCATCATGGCCCGGCCTACCAGGTGCAGGTGCGTTACCTGTGCGAAGACATGGACGTCTTGCGCAAGAGACTCGGCGACATCGACCGCGACATCGCGGATCAGCTATCCGCGCACGAGGTCGGAAGCTTGCTGACGACGATCGATGGGATCGGGCCGACGACGGCAGCACGGCTCATCGCGGAGCTCGGTGACCCGGCCGACTTCGCCACGGCCGCAGCCCTCGCCGCCTACGTGGGCGTCGTTCCAGGCCTAAAGCAGTCGGGCAAGCGCCAAGGCAAACGCGGGAACCTCTCGCCAATCGGTCACGCGCGGCTACGTCGCGCACTGTGGATGCCGACGTTGGTCGCCGTTCGGAAGAACCCCTGGGTGCGGGCCCACTACGAGCGGCTGCGCGACAACGGCAAGCCCGCAAAGGTCGCGCTGATCGCCTCGACGAGGAAGCTGCTCATCGCGGTTCACGTCGTGGCGAGGACCCGCAAGCCCTTCGTTCCACAGCTAGAGACCAACCCATGAACCGAGAAAACCGGGCCCAGCCCCTTGCTGAAGATCACGGTATCTCAGGTTCGAAGCCTGGGGGTCGGGGGCTCTCCCACCCCACGCGTCCTAGTCGAGGAATGCCCACAAGAGCCGTCGGCTCCTCGCGTCCAGGCTCCCCGGGCTCGACACCAGGTAGAGATCCCCGGCCACGTCCTTGATCAGGAGGCCGCCGCCGGGCATCTCGCGGGGCCACTCGTCCCGGAGGGTCTGGAAGCTGCGCTCGCCCTGGGCCGTGCGCACGCGGAAGGTGCGGATCTCGATCTCCTCGTCCACGTCGAGCACCGCCTGGATCTCGAGCACGAAGCCCGCCTCGAGCAAGGCCGTGCCCAGCGCCCGCTGGGCCGTGTAGGGGAGGTCGGTGAGGTCGCGCACGAGCGCCACCTCCTCCTCGTCCCGGTCACGGAGCGAGACGTAGCGCGACGGCTTCGACCAGGGGAAGCAGCGCACGGGCCGCACCGAGCAGGTGCGGTCGGCAGTGCGCGCCCAGAGCTGGCCGTCGGAGCCACGCCACAGCTCGAGGCCCGCCATCGGGCGCCGCGGAGCCTGGTGCGCCACGGCGCGTCCGCGCCGGCTGGGTGCGAGGGTCTTCGGCTCTCGTCTCTGCGGGTCGTTCATGGTTGTCCCTCGTTTCTTTCGTTCGTCTCGTTCATGCCTGGAGCTGCTGCTGGAGCTGCCACAGGTGTTGGAAGGTCCCCTCCGGCTTCGCCATCAGCTCGCCGGGCGTTCCACTCTCGGTGAGCCGGCCGTCCTCGATCACGAAGATGCGGTCGGCCCGCCGCAGGGTGGAGAGCCGGTGGGCGATGGCGAACACGGTGCGGCCCTCGGTGAGCCGCTCGAGCGCCTCCTGGATCTTGTACTCCGTCTCGGTATCGACGGCGCTGGTGGCCTCGTCGAGCACCAGGATGCGCGGATCGTGCAGGATGGCCCGCGCGATCGAGATCCTCTGGCGCTCGCCGCCGGAGAGCGTCTGCCCCCGCTCGCCCACCATCGTCTCGTAGCCGTTCGCGAGCTTGCAAAGGAAATCGTGGGCGTTGGCGGTGATCGCCGCCTCCACCACGTCGTCCTCGGTCGCGCCTGGCAGCCCGTAGCGGATGTTCTCCATCACCGTGCCGTGGAAGAGGTACGGATCCTGGAGGACCATCCCGAGCTGACGCCGGAAGCTCCCGGTGTCGAGCCGGCGCACGTCGATGCCGTCGATGCGCACCTGCCCGCCCGTCACGTCGTAGAAGCGGGCCAGCAGGTTCGTCACCGTCGTCTTCCCGCCGCCGGAAGGCCCGACGAGACCGATCATCTCGCCCGGCTCCACCGCGAAAGAGACGCCCTGGATCACCTGGCGCACCCCGTCGTAGCCGAAGGTCACGTTCTCGAACTCGACCCTGCCCTCGACGGGCTCGAGGCGCACCGGGCAGCCGACGTCGACCACCTGGGGCTCGGTGTCGAGCACCTCGAAGATGCGGTGGGCGGAGCTGGTGGCGCGGTTCATGATGCGCGCCATCTGCCCGATGATCTCGATCGGCTGCACGAACATGGTCATGTAGAGCAGGAACGCGACGAAGGTCCCGGACGTGAGCGTCGCGCCCATCTCCGAATCGCCGGGGATGACCCGCGGCAGCGCGAACACCCACACCAGCACCACCATCCCGCGCACGGCCAGCATCAGCGTCGGCCAGAACGAGGTCCACACCTCGTGGATGCGGTTGAACTCGTCGGTCACGTTGTGGTTGCGCGCGCCGAAGCGCTCTTTCTCCCTCTCCTCCTGATGGAAAGCTTTCACGACCTTCATGCCGGGGATCGTGTCCGACACCACGTCGGTCACCGAGCTCCACTTGCGCCAGGCGCGCAGGAAGAGCTTGTTCATGCGCCGGCCGTGCCAGTAGACCCAGAGGCACAGGAAGGGCACCGGCAGGGTCATGATCAGCCCGAGCTTCCAGTCCAGGTGGATCAGCACCGCCGAGAGGCCGAGCAGCATCACGATGGAGAGCGACACGTCCACGATGCCGAGCGCCAGGAACTCCCAGAGCCGGTCCGTATCCGCGGTGACCCGCGTGATGAGGCTTCCGGTCTTCTTCCTCGAGTAGAAGGAGAGCGAGAGCTTCTGCAGGTGCTCGTAGAGCTCGGTGCGCAGGTCTCGCGCCACGTGCTCGCCGAGCACGGCCATCCAGCGAAGCCGCGCCCAGGCGGCGAGCTGCCGCAGCAGGTAGCTCGCGGCGATCGCCACCACGGCGTACCAGGCGATCTGCTGCACGTCCGCCAGGGTCTTCGCCCCGTCCTGCACGGGCCGGATCACCTCGTCGACCAGGTAGCCGGTGAGGTAGGGCGGCACGAGCGAGAGCGCCGTCAGGACCGCCGCCGACGCCAGGCCGAAGATCACCTGCCCGCGGTAGGGCCGCAGGTAGCCGAGCAGCCGCCACACGACCGCCAGGTCGTTGCCGGCGACCAGCGCCTGGGCCTCCCGGATCGGGCCGGCCACGCTGTCCGCGTACTCCTCGTCCGGATCCGCCGGTGCGGGCACGGGCGAGCCGTCGAGGTCCCGCTCGATCAGGAACTGCAGGTTCTCCATCGCGCGACGCTGGCGGTGGGTGAAGCGGACGCGGGCGAGCGCCGGCTCCCCGGGCTCCCGCAGGAAGCGCAGGGTGTTGCAGGTGAGGCCCGGATCGAGCCGCACGGCCTGGATCGCCTCGCGGGCGAAGGTCTGCACGTCGAGCCGCCCGCCGAGGGCGCGGGCCACGGCCACGTGGCGCGGCCCGAGGGCGACCCACGACTCGGTGAGCTGGAGGCTGCCGTCGAGGTCCGCCAGCGCGTAGAGCTGGACGGGATCGCCGCCCCAGCCGTCCTCGATGGCCTCGCGCACGGCGCGCGGCATCGAGACGGGCTGGTCGGTGTATCGCTCGAGGATCTTGCGGTCAGTCGAGTCGGTCGGGTGCGCGAGCATCGGTGGGCTTCCTTGCCCCGGGTCCGAACCTTGGAGTGCCGACCTAACGAAAACGGCCTTCCAGGCTCGCACCCGGAAGGCCGTTTGAAACGACGCGATTCCTAGGGTGCTGGGATTCTCTGAACGCCCTGGCTCTTGACCCGGCCATGGGGAATCCCGAAGAGGGACGGGCAGGCGTCACCGGTGAAGGCAGCGGCGGGCGCGCGGCGTACGCACACGGCCACGAAGACCGCGTCCCGGTTCTGATTCCCGATGGAGCTCATGATCTCTGGATACACCTCTGCCAGTTGGGCGAGCACGATACCCGGACGTCAAGGCGAAGGCAACCCCCTTTTCGACCTCGCTACCCTGGAATCATGCCCGGCTCCAAGCCCCCCGGCGTTTCGCGGCAGAGCTGGCTCGAGGGCCAGATCGAGGAGGCCCGCGGGCGCGGCCTGTTCGACCACCTGCCCGGGGCCGGCCGCCCGCAGGAGGACCTGGGCGAGGCCGACGACCCGCTCTGGTGGGCCAAGGCCCTCCTGCGGCGGGAGCAGCTCTCGGTGCTTCCCCCGGCCCTCGAGCTCCGCAAGAAGGTGGAGGCGACCCTCGCCCGATTGCCGGAGCTGCGCCGGGAGGCGGACGCTCGCGAGGCCCTGGAGACCCTGAACGCGGTGATCCGCGACACGAACGCCAAGGCCCACCGCGGCCCGCCCAGCACCCAGGCTCCCCTCGACGTGGAGGCGGAGCTTCTCCGCTGGCGGACGGCCCGGGAAGGAACGGAGCGATGACCACCCTCGAGTTCTTCTTCGACTGCGGCAGCCCCTGGACCTACCTGGCCTTCCACAAGATCGAGGAGCTGGCCCGCGACACCGGGGCCGAGCTCCGCTGGCGACCGATCCTGGTGGGCGGCGTCTTCAACCAGGTGAACCGCGAGGTCTACGAGGCCCGGGCGAACCCGAACCCGCTGCGCGGCCGCTACCACGCCAAGGACCTGCAGGACTGGGCGCGGCTCTACGGCCTGCGCATCGGGTGGCCGACGGTCTTCCCCGTGAACAGCGTGAAGGCCATGCGCGGCGCCCTCGTGGCCCAGGACGCCGGCTGCCTGCCCGCCTACGCCCGGGCCGTCTTCGAGCGCTACTGGGGAGAGGACGGGGACATCTCGCGGGACGAGGTGATCTCCGCCGTCGCTGCTGGGATCGGCCTCGATCCGACGGACTTCCTGGAGGCGATCGCGAAGCCGGCGATCAAGGAGCGCCTGCGCACCAACACCCAGGAGCTCGTGGACCGGGGCGGCTTCGGCTCCCCGACGATGTTCGTCGCGGGCGACGACATGTTCTTCGGCAACGACCGGCTGCCTCTCGTCCGCGCCGCCCTGGAACGCCATGTGTGACACCGCGGTGCGGGTGCTGCCCGGCCGCGTGCTGTTCGCCAAGAACTCCGACCGGGACCCGAACGAGGCGCAGCTCTTGGAGTGGCAGCCCGCCCGTGAGCACCGGCCCGGCGCTCCCCTGCGCTGCACCTGGATCCGCATTCCCCAGGTCGCGCGCACCCACGCGGTACTGCTCTCGCGGCCCTTCTGGATGTGGGGCGCGGAGATGGGGGCGAACGAGCACGGGGTCGTGATCGGGAACGAGGCGGTCTTCACCAGGCAGCCCCTGGCGGAGACCGGGCTCACGGGGATGGACCTGCTGCGCCTCGCCCTGGAGCGGGCGGCCAGCGCCGAGGAAGCCCTCGGCGTGATCACGGAGCTGCTCGGCGAGCACGGCCAGGGCGGGGGCTGCGGGCACGAGGACCGCTCCTTCTCCTATCACAACAGCTTCCTGCTCGCGGATCCGGAGGGCGCCTTGGTGCTCGAGACGGCGGACCGGGAGTGGACGAGCGAGCGGGTGGAGGGCGCCCGCAGCATCTCGAACGGGCTCACCATCCAGCCGTTCGCGCGGCAGCACCGGGACGCACTGCGCACGAAGGCCGCGGCCGCCGGCCTGCGGCGCGCCTGCACCGAGGCCCGGGCCCAGCGAGCGGAGAGCGTGCTCGACATGATGGCGCTGCTGCGGGACCACGGGCGCCACCGGTCCGCCCCCCACTACGCGCGCTTGAACGGCGGGATCGGAGCGCCCTGCGTCCACGCCGGCGGGATGGTGGTGAACTCGCAGACCACGGCGTCGTGGGTGGCGGAGCTCGCGCCCGGTGGGGCCACCCACTGGGTCACGGGCACGGCCGCCCCTTGCACCTCGCTCTTCAAGCCGGTGCGCCTCGACGAGCCCCTCGACCTCGGCCCCGAGCCCACGGACCGCTACGACCCGGCCAGCCTGTGGTGGCGCCACGAACGCTTCCACCGCCGTGCGATGTGGGATCCGGAGGCGCTGATGAGCGCGATCGCCAGGGAGCGGGATCACGTAGAGGCGGGCTGGGTCGCGGAGCCACCGGAGCCGGAGAAGGCCTTCGCCGAGGGCGACCGGCTGCTCGAGGGATGGACCGAGCGGGCCCTGGCGGCGAGCCTTGCCGACCGGCGGCCGGCGTGGACACGGCGCTACTGGGCGAAGCGGGACCGGCGGGCGGGCCTCGCGCCGGAGTGAACGCTCTCGGTTGACAGCCGTGCAACCGATGGGAATCCTTCACGTTTCCCCTTCACCCAGGACCCCAGGAGGAACCCCATGGCAGACCGCCATGCGAACGATCCGCGCTGTGTCGCGGTCGTCGGGGCCACCGGGGCCGTCGGGGAGGTGGTGCTTCGGCTGCTGGCCGAGCGCGGCTTCCCGGTGGGCGAGCTCCGGGCCCTGGCGAGCGAACGCTCCGCCGGCACGACGGTGCGCTTCGCCGACCGGGACGTCGAGGTTCAGGAGGCCGTGCCCTCCGCCTTCGACGGCGTCGACTTCGCCTTCTTCGCCGCCACCGGCGGGCTCTCGAAGACGCTCGCGCCGGAGGTGGCGAAGCGCGGAGGCGTGGCCATCGACAAGTCGAGCACCTGGCGCCTCGACGAGCAGGTGCCGCTCGTGGTGCCGGAGATCAATCCGGACGCGCTCGAGAAGCACAAGGGCATCGTCTCGTGTCCGAACTGCACGACCATCGGCTTCGTCATGGCCCTCGAGCCGATCCGGCGCGAGGCGGGCGTGAAGTCGGTCGTCGTGACGACGCTGCAGGCGGTGAGCGGCTCGGGCAAGCCGGGCATCGACGAGCTGGCGAGGCAGAAGGCGGAGCTCGAGCGCGGCGACGCGCCGACGACCGGCTTCTACCCGAAGCCGATCGTCGAGAACGCCCTGCCCCTCTGCGAGAGCTTCCGCGACGACGGCTACTCGACCGAAGAGGTCAAGCTGCTCCACGAGACTCGCAAGATCACCGGCCAGCAGGACGTGGACGTGACCATGACCTGCGTGCGCATCCCGGTTCCGGTGGGCCACTCGGCGACCATGCTGGTCGAGACCGAACGGCCGATCACGCCGGAGCGGGCGCGCGAGATGCTGGCAGCGTTCCCCGGCGTACGGGTCGTCGACGACCCGGCGGAGAACGTGTTCCCCACGGCCCGCGACGTGCACGGGAGCGACGAGGTGCTCGTGGGGCGCGTGCGCAAGGACCTGGTCAGCGATCGGCTGTGGATGTGGCAGGTCTCGGACAACCTTCGCAAGGGCGCCGCGACCAACGCCATCCAGATCGCCGAGGAGATGGTTCGCCGCGGCCTCCAGTAGCCGACCGAGCTCTGCCGAGGGAGCGCCCGGGGCGGGAACGTCCCGGGTGCTCCTTCGCTACGCCGCGTTCCAGCTACCGGGGCTGGCCGTGTTCTCCCTCGGCGTCGCTGCGGCCCACGAGTGGCTCGAGCTGCCGGCGGACGTCGCCCTGGTGGCGGTCGCCTTGTGGATGGCGAAGGATGCGCTGATGTTCCGCTTCGTGCGCAAGGCCTACGAGCCCGGCGACGGGCGCACGCCCCGGGACGTGCGGGACGCCCTGGCGGTCGCCACCGACGGCCTCGACAGCGAGGGCTACGTGCGCATCGGCTCCGAGCTCTGGCGCGCCCGCCGGGCCGAGGGCTGCCCGCCCATCGCCGCCGGCGAAACCGTCCGCGTCGTCGACGTCCGCGGCCTCACCGTCCTCGTCGACCGGGACAACGCAACAAACGGAACCGGCCCCTAGCGCAACATGGGTGGTTCCGGCGTGACGGCTCTCGGGAGGCTTCTGGGGCTGCTTCGGCTCGAGGGGTTGGACCGGGACCTGTTCGTCGGGGATACGCCGCGGGGGGAGGGGCGGCTGTTCGGGGGGCTGGTGGCGGCGCAGGCGGCGGTCGCGGCGATGGAGACGGTGGAGGACCGGGCGCTGCACTCGCTGCACGCCTACTTCCTCCGCCCGGGGCTGCACGAGACGCCGATCCGCTTCGTGGTGCATCGCATCCGGGACGGGCGCTCGTTCGCGACGCGGCGGGTGGTCGCCTATCAGGCCGGCGAGGCGATCTTCAATCTCTCGGCGAGCTTCGTGCAGCCCGAGGAGGGCATCTCCCACCAGGCGCCGGCGCCGGAGGCACCGGGGCCCGAAGGGCTCCCGGACTGGGAGGAGCTGCGCTCCCAGATGCTCGGCCGACCGGACGCCGTGCGGCACCAGCCGATCGAGGTGCGCGTCTGCGACCCGGACGATCCCGACGGCCATCCCCAGGAGCCGCGCAAGCGGGTCTGGTTCCGGGCCGCGGGCAGTGTCCCCGACGACCCGCGCATCCACACGGCGCTGCTCGTCTACGCCAGCGACCGCACCCTCCTCTCCACGGCCTCGCGGCCCCACGGCCTGCCCTGGGGCAGACGGATGGTCGCGAGCCTCGACCACGCGGTGTGGGTCCACCGCGAGCCCCGCTTCGACGATTGGGTGCTCTACGCCTCCGAGAGCCCGGTCGCCCACGCCGCCCGCGGGCTGGTGCTGGGCGCCCTGTACGACCGGGCCGGACACCGGATGGCCTCGGTCGCCCAGGAGGGCCTCATCCGGATCCCCCGGAACGATGTCGGATAGCTGGGAGAGCCGACGCCTCGGCCTGGCCGGCGCCTCGGCGCTGGTCGTGGCGAACATGGTCGGCGCCGGCGTCTTCACCACCTCCGGCTTCGCCCTCGCCGACCTCGGCGACGCGGCCTGGGTGCTGCTGGCCTGGCTCGTCGGGGGAGGGGTCGCGCTGTGCGGCGCCCTCGCCTACGGCGGCATCGCCCAGCGCATCCCGCGCTCGGGGGGCGAGTACACCTTCCTGACGCGCCTCCACCCGGGCCTGGGCTTCGCAGCGGGATGGGTCTCGCTCTGGGCGGGCTTCACGGGACCGATCGCGGTCTCGGCGCTGGCCCTGGAGGTCTACCTCGGTGCGGCGCTGGGCGTCGCGGCACCGCCGGGCTGGACGGCCACCGCGGCCATCGCCGTGGCGCTGGTGCTCCATACGGTGCGCACGGAGACCGGGACGACGAGTCTCGGCGCCGTCGTCCTGCTGAAGCTCGTGGCCCTGGCGGCGTTCCTCTTCTGGGCCAGCGGAGCCCTCGACGCCTCCCGCGTCGAGGTTCTTCCCGCCCGGGCCTTCGACTTGGGCGCCTTCGCCGTGACCCTGGTATGGATCTCGTTCTCGTACTCGGGCTGGAACGGCGCCGTCTACCTGGCAGGCGAGATCCGTGCGCCGGAGCGGACCCTCCGCCCGGCCCTCTGGATTCCGACCCTGGGCGTGGCGCTCCTCTATGTGGCGCTCAACGCCGTCATGCTCTGGGCGGCCCCGGCCGAGCAGCTCGCAGGCCAGGCGGAGGTGGGCGCCATCGCGGCAGGCGCTCTTGGAGGCGAGACGGCGCGACGCTGGGTCTCCGCCGTGGTGTGCCTCGCCCTCTTCTCCTCCGTGTCGGTGATGGTGCTCTCCGGCCCGCGGGTCGTCGCCGTGATGGCGCGGGACGGCTTCCTGCCCACCGCTCTCGCCCGCGGCATGGCGTCGCCCCGCGCGGCGCTCCTGGCCCAGGCGATCGCGGCTACGGCCCTCGTCTGGATCTCCACCCTGCGCAGCCTGATCGGCAGTCTCGGCTTCATGCTAGGCATCTCCGCGGCCGCGACCGTGGCGAGCGCTGCCTACCTGCGCCACCGCGAGGGGGGGCAGAGCGTGCCGATCCCGGGCTACCCGTGGACGCCGGCCCTCTTCATCGGCTTCACCGTCGGCAGTACCGCGTTCCTCGTGGTTCGCGCGCCGGGCGACGCGGCCATCGGCCTCGTGCTGCTCGCGACGGGGCTTCCGATCTACCTGTGGCGAACCCGTCAGAGCAGCTGAGTCTGCTGCGCGGAGAGCGGCGACGAGCCAAAGCTGTTGTAGGTGCTCACCTTGTACCAGCCCGCCGGCGTATCGTTGGGGAAGTACAGGTGGACCTCGATGGCCTCGGGCACCAGCGGATCGCGGAAGACCTGGGCGCTCAGGGTGAGCTGGCTTCCGTCGGCCTGGGGCACGAAGTACTCGATCACCTCGATGGATCCGCCGCCGAAGTCGTAGGTGGAAAGCGCCCCGAAGGTGATGTCGCCCAAATCGACGGGCTGCGCGACGTCGACGCGCCATACGTCGACGCCGATCACCTGGCTGGTCTCGAAGTCCGGGATGACGACGTGCAGCTTGCGCATGTTGCAGCCCATGAGCGCCAGGCAGGCCGCGACCAGCGAGACCAGGACGAAGAGGCGGAGGATGCGTGTCATGAGGTTCCCTCCCTTGTGAAGTCCGGACGCATTCGCGTCTCCGGTCTCCAGGGATCGGCCGGGAAGAGCCGCAGAAACGTGATCGAGCCAACGCTCCGGGCGGGCCGGGAGAAACTGAACCCCTCGGGGAGCCCCGAGCTGTGACGAACCACACCGCGGTCTCGTGCGTATCACCCGTCGCGCGCCGAGGAGACCACCTGCCCATGGAACGCTTCGAATCCGACGAGTCGCGGCCGAAAGCCTTGATGGAGTGGCACCGGGGCCACCCGGAAGGACGCGTCGCGGGCGTCTGTGCCGGCCTGGCTGCCGAGTTCGACATCCCCCTCACGCTGGTGCGGGCCGGCTTCTTGCTGGGCGGCCTGCTCGGCCCCGGGGTGACCCTGATCGTCGGCCTCTACGGGGTGCTGTGGTTCCTGATGCCGGCGGAGCCGGGGGGAGACTCGGGCCTCGACCGGCTGGTCGAGGGCGTCACGTCCCTGAGCGGCGAGGCCCGCGAGCGCACCCTCCGCTCGGACGTCGACTTCCGCTCGTGAGGGCAGCGCGGGACGAGCCGGCGTGGCCGCGTTGGCTGCGCCGGATCGGCCTTCCGGCCGCCGGTCTCACGCTGGTCGGCATCGGCCTGCTGCTGCTCGTGACGCCGGGCCCGGGCCTCCTCACCCTGGCCGGCGGTCTCGGCGTGCTCTCGGCGGAGTTCCCGGGGCTGGCGGGCTGGCGCGACACATGGATGCGTCGGATCGGAGGCTGGCGTTGGGGAAGGCACCCTTCAGCGGAGTGACGCCAGCACCTCGACCATCCGCGTGAACGCCGCGCCGTCCTCGTAGCGCCCTCCCTGGGCCAGGCGCGTGACGCCGAGCTCGGCCAGCTGGGCGAGCTGCTCGCGCGCGCGGGGCGGGTCGCCCAGCGCCACGCCGCCGAGCACGACGATCTCGAGGGGCTCCCGGTCGGCCTCCTTCTCGAGCTGGCGCAGACGCTCGATGCGCGGGCCTAGCTGGGCCGGGTCGCCGCCCATGGGCATCCAGCCGTCTCCCGCCCGCACCGCGCGGGCGAGCGCCGCGTCGCTGCCACCACCGACGAAGATGGGCGGCTTCGCCGGCCGCGGGAGGAACAGGAAGGGCTGGCCGTTCGCCTCCACGACGTCGCTCTGGAAGCAGCGCTCCAGGAAGTCGAGCATCTCGTCGGCGAGCCGCCCGCGCCGGCTGCGGTCGACGCCCAGGGCGCGAAACTCCGGCTCCATCCAGCCCACGCCGACGCCGAGCTGGAGGCGCCCTCCCGAGAGCTCCTGGAGCGTGGCGATCGCCTTCGCGGTCGGGAGCGGCGAGCGGTAGGGAAGGTTCAGGATCGCCGTGCCGATGCGCACGCGCTCCGTCGCACCCGCGATCCAGGCCAGGGTCACGAGCGGATCGAGGTAGCGACCGCCGGAGCCCTCGGCGTCGTCCGGTGGAATCGCGACGTGGTCCACCACCCAGACTTCGTCCAGGCCGGCGGCCTCGGCGGCGCGGGCGCAGGCGCGAACGGTCTCCGCGGTGGAGACGGGGCCCATGGTGCGAACGACGGCGCCGAGCTGCACGAGGGGCTCCTCTCCTCAGCCGAGCTTCGTGAGCAGGCCGTTGGCGGCCTCGTCGACGAAGCGCAGCAGCTCCTCCTCACTGCGCGCGACGGGCACGAGGGTGAGCCGCTCGACGCCCAGGTCCTGGTAGCGCCGCGCGGTGTCGAGATCGCAGCCGGGAAGCGGCGAGGCGCTGATCTCCAGGGGGCCGAGGGCACCGGGGCGGTCGATCTCGCTGCGCGCCTTCTCGATGCCGCGCAGGCAGGAGGCCAGGCCGTCCGGATCCTGGAAGTAGGCGTACCAGCCGTTGCCCCGGGCCACGGCGCGACGAAAGGCCGGCGGGCTGTGGCCTCCGATCACGAGCGGCGGGTGCGGATCTTGAACCGGGCGCGGCTGGGCGTCGATGCCGTCGAAGCGGAAGGTCGGCCCCTCGAAGCGCGGGTGCTCCTCGGTCCAGAGGGCACGCAGGACGTCCAGGTACTCGTCCGTCCGGGCGCCCCGGTTCGTGAAGTCCGCGCCGATGGCCGCGAACTCGGGCTCGAGGTAGCCGGCGCCGATCCCCACGATCAGCCGGCCGCCGGAGACCACGTCCACGCTGGCCAGCTCCTTGGCCAGCACCACCGGATTGCGTTGGGGCAGGATGATGATGCCGGTCCCGAGACGCAGGGTGGTCGTGGCCCCAGCGAGGAAGGCCAGGCTCACCGCCGGGTCGAGCATCTTCATGTGGGGCGGCGCCGGCGACGGCGGAACCTGGGGATCCGGGAGCACGACGTGCTCGCCGGTCCAGACGGATTCGAAGCCCGCGGCTTCGGCCGCCCGGGCCACGCGAAGGGCCGTCTCCGGCGCCGCGCAGGGCCCCGTGTTGATGCCGAAGAGCCCGAGCTTCACGCTTCTCCTCCTCAGGGTCGGGCGGATGACGATAGCCCGGCTTCGATCGCGTCGTCGGACGCCATGGCTCGGGCCGCACCCTGGGGACGCGAGCATCGCCACTCCCAGCGGCTTGGTAGGGTCGGGGCGTCCGCATGGAAGCGACGAACCTCACGGCTCTTCCCACGCTCGCCGAAGCGGGGGGGCCGCGTTTGGAGACAACGAGACCGTGCTTCGGGTCCTCGGCGCCTTGCTATTCTGCGTCTTCGGCGCAGCCTGGGGGCTCTCCGTCGTGCGCATGCGGGACTTGCTGAGGCGGAGCCTGGTCGCGCCTCGAGGACTCGCCTACGTCCTCGAGCCGACCCTCGTGTACTTCAACAACGCGCTCGGCCTAGCCGCTGCCGCGACTGTCGCCCTCGCCTCGATTCCTGCGTACCTCGCGCTCTCGTACCAGATTGCGGTCGCCGCCCCTTTGATCACCTCGATGGCCATTCTCTGGGGTGCCGTGCGACGGCTCCTCATCGAAGTCGAAGGAGAAGAGCAGTGAGATCGTACTCATCGCCGTCCTGTCGGCGCGCCTCCGCCAGTACGAGAGCGCCCTCGATGCGCTCGAGCACGCCCACCCCGCCAGAGCCCCCAGCATGGGTTTCGTGCGCGTCCATCCCGCCGTCGCCCCCCTCCGGGGATTGCCCCGGTTCGAGGCGCTCGTACGTGCGTCGGACCTTCCTGAACCCGAGCGCTGAGCAGAGCGGCACGTGGGGCGAATTCGCATCTTGCTCGCTTTTGAAGGCCGGCAACTGTTCGATTCCATCTTTTGGTGGATGTTCGTTCCGGGGGCCTCGCATAGGGTGGCCGCATGGATCCCGCGATCGCGCCGACGCCTCGCTCGGAGGGTGTGGTCACGTTCCTGCTCACGGACGTGGTGGCGTCCAGCCGGCTGTGGCGCGACTCGCCTGACGCGGCGGCTGCGATCGGCAGGCAGGCGGAGCTCATCGCAACGGCTGCGCGAGAGGCGTGCGGGGTGCGGCCCCCGGACCAGGGTGAGGGGGATTCGACGCTCTGGGTCTTCGATCGCCCGGCGCAGGCTCTCGCCGCGGCGCTCGAGGCCCAGCGATCCCTGACGGCCGAGGGCTGGCCAGAGGGCGCCGAGATCGAGGTCCGCATGGCCGTCCACAGCGGCGAGGCCGAGCGGCTCGAGGGCGGGAACTACGGAGGCCTCTCGCTGATCCGTTGCGCTCGGCTTCGCGACCTCGCCCACGGCGGCCAGGTCCTGACCACGGTCGCCACCGCCGCCCTCGCCGCCGACTCGCTGCCGGGAAGCTGCACGCTCGCCGAGCTCGGCGTCGTGTCGCTCCCGGGTCTCGAGCGGGCGGAGCGTGTCTTCGAGCTCAGGCACCCCGGTCTGGCGGGGGGCTCGTCCCGGCTGGGCTGGCTGCGTGCCTCGCCGTCGCAGGGTCCCACGCCTTGGCCGACCGACCTCGTCGGCCGCACGGTCGAGCGTGCCGAGGTCGCCCGGCTCTTGACCGAAACTCGCCTGGTGACGATCAACGGCGTGGGCGGATCGGGAAAGACGCGCCTGGCCCACGCCGTGGCGGAGGACCTGAGCGATGAGTTCCCGGACGGTGTGGTCTGGGTCGAGCTCGCTCGGCTCGCCGAAGGCGGCCAGGTCGCGGTGGCGGTCCTGGAAGCGTGCGGCGGCATCGAGTCGACGACCCTGCCGACGCTCGAGCTGCTGGGACGGCAGCTGGCGAACGCCGAGCTGCTGCTCGTCATCGACAACTGCGAACACGTGCTGGACGCGTGCGCTGAGCTTTCGGACACCGTGCTCCGGGAGGCCCCTCGCGTGCGGCTCCTCACGACCTCACGCGAGCCTCTGAGCGTTCAAGGAGAGGTGAGCTGGCGCATCCCGTCACTCTCCCTGGCTGCCGAGGGCGAACGAGATCTGGGGAAGATCGGGGAGAGTGAGGCGGTCCGGCTGTTCGTCGAGCGGGCTCGGGCAGCGCACCCGGAGTTCGCGCTGGTCGAGGAGGTCGCCGCCGACGTGGCTCGCCTGTGCCGTCGCCTTGACGGTATCCCGCTCGCCATCGAGCTTGCGGCCGCCCGGGTGCGGGCGCTCTCGGTCGCCCGCCTCGTCGAAGGCCTCGACGATCGCTTCCGCCTGCTGACCGGTGGCGCACGCACTGCGCTGCCACGACAGCGCACCCTGCTCGCCTCGGTGGAGTGGAGCCACGATCTCCTGGACGAGAAGGAGCGCTGCCTCTTCCGCCGGCTCGCGGTCTTCGCCGCACCCTTCACCCTGGACGCGGCCGAGGCCGTGGTCGCCGACCCGTCTCTGGACGGGTTGGGCGTCTTCGACCTGTTGGCTCGGCTCGTGGACAAGAGCCTCGTCACCCACGCGGGGGACGACCGCTACCGCATGCTCGAAACGCTTCGCCAGTTCGCCCTCGAGCGTGCCCACGAAGCCGACGAGCTCGCCGCGAGCCGAGATCGGCACCTGGCATGGTTCCTAGGAAGGGCGCGGGAGTGGGGCTTGGACGTCCACATGGAGACGGACCCGGTGCTCGACGCCATCGACCAGGAGAAGCCGGACCTGCTCGCCGCCTTGGAGTGGTCGCAATCGGCACCCAGAGAGCTGGCGCTACCGTTGCTGACGGCGCTGGGCCGATTCTGGTTCGTCCGTTCCGGCCGAGCCGAGCTCCGGGTCGTGGCGCATCGCGTCCTGGACCGCCTCGAGGAGGGAAGCCCCGGCTGGCTCCGCGCCCTGGCACCTCTGTCGGCCGCGCTCTTCTTCGCCGGGGACCCGACCTGGATCCCGGCGGCCGCGCGTGCACTGGCCGAGCACGAAGAAGCCCTTTCGGACGGCGAGCGTGCGCGGCTCGAAGGTGCGATCGGCACGGGGCCGGCGTCCCACGGCCGGCCCGAGGGAATCGCGCGCTGGCGAAGGAGCGTCGAGCTGAGCCGACGCTCCGGAAGTCGGGGTGTGATCGTCGACCACACGATCGGGCTCACCATCATGTTGACCCAGGTGGGCCGACTGGCCGAGGCGCGACCGCTGCTCTCGTGGGTCGAACGCAACATCCGCCCGGGAGACGCGTTGAAATGGGGGCCCAACCTCGCCAAAGCCTGGATCGCCCTGTTCTCGGCCGAGTACGAAACTGCCACGGCTCTCTTCGAGCGGGTCCAGATGCACTCCTACGATCGCGGTGCAACTTCCGGCTGGCTCGCTCTCGTCGCCCTCTGGACCCAGGACCGCGCTCTGGCCGATCGCGCCATGACTGCTCTAGCGGGCTGTCCCGACCTGGGTGTCTTCGAGCGCTTCTGCACCGTCGCGGGCGCGGTGACCGAGATCCTCTCTGATGATCTCGAGGCCGCCAAACGCGTGCTGCGGACGGAGGTGGGGTCGCCCCAGATCGGGACCACGGTCTACTGGCCCCAGCTCAGCGCTGCCGAGCTGGAGCTTGCGACCTCCGATCTGGATGCGGCCGAGAAGACCTGCGACGAGGTGGCCAGCCAGCTATCGGCCTGCGAAGTCCCGCTCTTCCAAGCGTGGCTCGGCGACGCACGCGCTCACCTCGCACGTGGGCGCGGCGCGCATGCGGAGGCCGAGACGCTGGCCCACGGTGCGCTCGCACTCACCGTCGAGAACGGCCTGCACCACCTGCAGAGCGAGATCCTCGAGACCCTCGGCGTCCTGGCCGCCGACGCCGGACGACGGGACGAGGCGGGTCGGCTGCTCGGCGCGACCCAATCATTCCGCGACGCCCACGGCATCCGCTTCCGTTGGCCCCATCGTGCCGCCGGCGTCGAGGCGGCACTCACGGGGCTCGACCCCCTTTACATGACCGAGGGCACCGCCATTCCCCTCGCCGAAGCGGCCGCCTACTGTCGGCGCGGGCGGGGCGAGCGCGGACGGCCGGACACGGGTTGGGAGGCACTCACACCCACCGAGCATCGGGTGGTGGAGCTGGTCGCAGAAGGGCGATCGAACAAGGACACCGCCGCCGAGCTCTTCGTGAGCGTCGCGACCGTCAAGACGCACCTGGTCCACGTGTTCGCGAAGCTCGGTGTGAAGAGCCGGGCCCAGCTCGCGGCGATGGTGGCGCGCCGAGCGTCATGACTCGATGTCAACTGATCTGCCGACCCACGTTGGAATGATCGAGGTGGCATGGCGAAGCTCGGTGCCCAATGCTGGATCGCTGGACCCCCTAGACGAATGATCTTTCGAATCGGTGACCTGGAACTGGACTCGCTCCGCCGAGAGCTCACGCGGCATGGTCAGGCGATCGCCGTACAGCCGAAGGTGCTGGAGCTGCTGCTCTATCTCTTCGAGCGCCGCCACCGCGCCGCCTCCAAGGCTGAACTCCTCGAGGCCCTCTGGCCCAACACTCACGTGACGGAGAGCTCTCTCCTGCGTGTCGTGAGCATCGCGCGGAGGGTCCTCTCAAGATGCGCAGGCGCCGACTCAGCCCTGGAGACGGTTCGCGGCTACGGCTATCGGGTCTCGTCGATCGCGCCGCTCCAGGCGCTGCCGAACGACGGCCCATCAGCCGTTGCCCCCCGAAGGTCCTTGGCGGTCTTGCCTTTCGGGTTGATGGGGGAAGGCCCTCCGGCCAACGGCCTGCACTTGTCGAGCGTACTGATCTCCCGTCTCGAGAGGCATGGGGCCTTCGACATCCGATCCCTGAAGGACATCAGCGCTCCCCTCGACGGTATCGAGGATCCGATCGCAGCAGGTCGTCAGCAACAGGTCGACTTCGCCATCGACGGGAGGCTCGATTGCGGCACCATGGCGACGAAACTCCTCATCCGCATCCTGGATGTGCCTGGGGGCGTTGCACTTCGGGAAGCTCACTTCGAGACGCGGGGCGACCATGTCGACCGTCTCCTCGATCGTGCCTTCCGAGAGATCGTGCAGACGCTGGACCCGGGCGAAAAAGCGGACGGGGGTCGGGGGGACGCCGCGTTCGAGCCTGGACTGAACCTGCAAGCTCACGGACACTTCGTCCGCGGCTGGCTTGCCTTGGCGCAGATGTCACCCGACTCGAGCGCCCAGGCGATCCGGCACTTCGACCACGCGACGGTCGTCGACCCTTCGTTCGCCAGGGCGTACTCCGGGATTGCGAGCGCGCACCTGGACCTTGCAACGGCGGGAGTCCGGCCAGCCGAGTCGTTCGACGCCGCGGAGCGTGCCATCTCTCGAGCTCTCGCGATCGACCCCGACGAGGCGAGCGCGCACGCTCTTCGGGGCCGTATCTCCTGGCAATGGGACTGGGACTGGAAGGCGACGGAAGCGCATTTCGAGCAGGCGTTGGCTGCCGATTCCCGACATGCCGAGGTGTGGGCCCTCATCGCGGGCTACCAGACGTTCGTCGGGCTGGCGGAAGAGTCCATCCAGAGCTCGTCGCGTGCCTGCGACTTGAGTCCCACGTCTTCTTACACGGGAATGATGCGGCTTCAGGCGCTCTACTTCGGGGGCAGGTACAGTGAGGCGATCGACGCAGCGAAGCAGCTGCTTCAGATGATGCCTGCCTTTGGCTTCGCTCACTTCTATGTGGGCTTGGCTTCCGTGGAGCGAGGCAACCTTGTGGAAGGCATCGCGTCACTCGAAGAGGCGTGGCGCCACTCGGGGCGGTCCGACTTTGGGGCGATGTTGGCGTACGCCTATGCGCGAGCGGGCCGACTGGACGAGGCCAAGCCCTTGTTCGACCGGCTGGTTTCGCTGGCCCAGCGCCGGGAGGCCACGGTTCTGGCACCCATCTTGTACGAGCTGGTGATGGGCACGATCGATCGCGCCTTGGACCACTTGGAGAAAGCGATCGACCTTCACGACTGGCACGCGTTGATCTTCGCCAGCGAGCCGAGCCTGGCGCCACTCCGCGCCCACCCCCGAGGAATCAAACTCCTGGATCGCCTCGGCCTCCTCGGTCGAAGGGCGGCGTAGGCCAACCCCTCGGCACGAGCCTGCGCTGAGAAAGGATCGTTCGCGCCGCGGACACCGCGCTTGGTGCCTCACAGATCTCCGGCGTGCCGCCGTCCTGCCTCGAACGACCCAGGAAGAAGAAGAACCCGTGAGCGGAATCGAGGAGATCAGAGGCGAATCCAGGGTCTTCATCCATGTTCATGTTTACGATGACAGGGAATGAGCGCATCACTCGGCCGATCTCCTCGACGCGCAGCTGCTCCTCGTGCCTTCCCGCTTCGTTCCGAAGCCAGTCGATCGGCCACATGAGGCTCGGGAGCAGCGTCAAGATGAACCCGTGCGGGGCCCACCGTTCGGCATACCGGCGTAGGCGTTCCTCGATCCACGTGGGATCGCTGTCGTAGTCCAGGTCCATCCCAAGAAGCAGCAGGCGAGCGGGCTCGCTCGGAGCCCGCTGCAGCAGCTCCTCCGCTCCAGCCTGCCGAACATCGATCGCCACGAAGGCCGGTTCCAGTCGGCCGCACCACTCGCGCTGACGGCCCGGGTCCTCTCTTGCATCCAGAATGACACACAGATCGGACGCCCCGAGCGCGGAGTCGATCAAGAGCGCTTGGTGGAGATTGACGATCGTCCCCTCGTCGAATCTCGGCAGTGCGGCGAACTGGATCGCGATCGCGGAGAAGCCGACCCGTTCGAGGGCGGCTGCGCCCTCGGGTGTGGCCACCGGGCCTGCCATGAGCGGCTTCGCCATTCGTTCCGCGCCTCCACGGAGTCTTCTCCGTCGACTGGAGCGTTTGTCGCAGACTACTCGTCGATCGCCCCATCACAGTCGTTGTCGACTCCATCGGGTCGCTCGACGGCGACCGGGCTCACAGCCCGGTCTTCGTCGTTGCAGTCAGTCGAGTAGACGGACCATCCATCGACAACATGGCATTTCCTGGTGCGTTGGGTGGCTGATCCAAACGAATCACCGTCGGCGTCGCGGTAGAGGACGATGTCCACGCCCTCGTCGACCTCGCCGTCGCAATCGTTGTCAAGGCCATCGCAGACCTCCACGGACGCCGGATGGATGCCGGGCCTCGAATCATCGCAGTCACGGCCGCGAAAAACCTCATCGTTGGAAGCGCTGTTGAGGCACTGTGCCGAGACGAACCGATCGTCGTCCGAGTCCCGATCGCCGAATGTGGTCGGGTCGCAGTCCTCGTCGTGCCCGGTGTCATCGCACACCTCCGGATTGCCGGGGAAGCGGCGCGGGTCCAGGTCGTCGCAGTCCGCGCCGCCGCACCGTAGCGACACCACGCCGTCTCCATCCTCGTCCTTAGGATGGTCACAATAGGCCGCCTCGCCGCCGATCTGGCCAACGATCGGCGCACGGTTGCTGATCTCTCGCCCTGCGTCGTCGACCACGACGGCCTGGTAGCCCTGGGTCAGCCCGTTGTACTGGGCGCTGGAATCACCCCGCAAGATCTCGGTAGGTGTGGTGACCACGACGCGATTCGGCTGCCAGACGCGCACAGGCGCATCGTGCTGGAGCGAGTTGTGCGGTCCAATGATCCGGACCGTTCGGCCTCGCTGTTCCCCGAGCCGGCCCCTGAGCACGACGTCTTCGCTCAGCGCCCACCCAACCTGATCGACATGCTGAAACGCGGCGTGGATCCTCGGCGCCGCCATGGCGGAAAGGCCGATCCCGTCGGGCAGCTCGATGTGGTACAGGCGTTGGCAGCGCTTCAGGCGTCTCGCGGAGAGGCTCTGCTCGCCGCTTCGAAACGACTGCAGCCGCCCCACGCGCGCCACCAGCTCGCGACACGCCGCCATGATTCCCTTCTGTCCAGCCGCCTTTCCGTCACCGGTGCACAGGTCTTGGTCGCAGGACCATTGAACCGCGCCCGCCTGGAATTGCGTCGAGCTCGACACGGGAGTCTCGAGTTGGGCGACGAAGCGATCGAGTTTGCTGCTCGTCTCGTCGCCGCGCGCCGGCTCGGAGGTCGCTAGGAACGCCCCTCCGAGCAATGCCGCCGCCGCGCAGAAGGATCGCGCCACTGCGGGATTGATCACCACCTGGAGGCTTCCTCTGCCGAGTCATGGAGCCGCGCGGACCTCGAGCCCGTAGAAGATCCAACTCGCCGTCGACGACAGGATCGTTACCCGCCAGCCTGCATTTCCTTCGGAGGGAACGGGAACCACGATCCTGTGGCGACCGGACGAGAGTTCTGTGCTCTGGCGCGTACCGTCAACGGACCAAACCCACGTTCCCTTCCCGAAGGACTCTACGTCGAACGTGACCAAATGCACGTCGCCGGGCTCGCGGGTCAATGACCGCACTTCGATGTAAGAACCGTAGCCGCCGCCGCCCTTCGCGACCCCTTCTCCAGCGTCGACGTGCATCTGCTCGAACTTGAGATAGCCCTTGTTGACCACGTAGGGCCGACGTACCGAGAGGCTCACCCGGTCCTTGATCCCGACCTTGAGGGTGCTCTTGACGCCGGTCACCGCCCGAACAGGTGCGGGTTTTTCGGCACGCTCCGCCTTCTGGCCTTTCTCGGCCCACACCGCCGGAGCGAAAGCCAAGACGACCCCGAGCGCAGCCATCCGAAGGAGCAAGACACGAGTTCGCATCGAAGGTCTCCTGTGGCCCTCCCTTGGCCCGCTCCAAGCAGGCAGACCGGCCAGCGCAGACGGTCGCGGTCGAGTTCGGCCTTGTCGTTTCATGATCATGTCGGCTTCAACCATCCGACCTACTCGGGCGTTTCCCCTCGCGCTGTGTGGGAGTGGTGCAACCTGGACCTGCGCAGCCCCCCAGCAAACACGGCGGTCATAGATCAGGCTGGGATGAGAAGACGGGCGTCGCGCCATCCGGACGCCTCTTGACGATCGGGCGGCAAGTGCAGTTCGGCGGAGTTCCGGTGGCCCAAAGACCGTCCTCGCAACGCAGGAGGTTGTCGCAGCTGCGCTCGGGCACATAGTCAGGAGGATCGGCTGCCGATCTGGCCTGCACCATTGCCTTCGCAAAGCCCTCAAGTCGGACGAATTGGTAGTCCCCATGTCTCACGTCGCCAGAACGGCCCGCCCAGCTTTCTTGCGCGGTAGTAAAGTAGTCACCGCGCTCTGGGCTGAACCAGGTGTAGAGCGGGGTGAGTCCTTCATCCTTGTGTTCTGTGGGCTCGACCTCGTAAACATAGCCTTCGAGTCGAAACTCCTTGTAGCCGGCGTTCGGCCACTGTTTGCCACCCGTCGGGTAGAGCCCCACGACCGGCTTCCTCAGCGAGCGAAGCGCGTTGTCTTCAGATCTCGAGTTCCACCAAGAGGTTAGGGGGACGGTTCCTGCTGGCTGGGGCTGGTCCGCCGAGAAGACGAGGGCGTCGATGCCAACGTACCGATAGTCAGGTGGTCGCACTGCGCTACTCGACCCTTCCCATCGCGGATCCGTCGTGAGGAAGTTGTCGCCGCGTGACTCGCTGTACCAGTGGTAGAGTGGAGCCATCTCCGGCACTGGCCTCGGCACTACGATCACTTTGGGATCGGTAGCACGGGCGTCCTGACCCGCGATCACCAGCGCAGAGAGAACGACGGGCACAGCTGCCAGAGGTCCAAGGTTCTTCAATCTCGTCCCTTTCCAAGTCCGCCGCGTTCCGACCAGACGCATCGTGTGAGCAGCAACGTCTCCTACTCCAACACGACGATTCCCTTGCGGATAGGCTGCACGAGGCGACCTCCGGGGACAATGTAGGGTTTGTCCTCTCGCGAAGGGCTGTACCAGTGATAGAGCGCTACTGCGCCACTGGGGGAAAAGCTGCCAACGGCAGCGTCGTGAAAGGAGTCCCCACCGACGTCCGTGGCAACCTGCGCTCCCGCCCCAGGACCCATGGCGAGCGCCAGTCCGACGAGTACGATTCCCGCCGAGACGGATCTTGATTCAAGCGGCATCATTCCCTCCGGTGGTGGGAACCAGCGTTCACCCTTCGCCGTCCGTGGGGCCCGGGGAGCCAACCAGCGGGTGGTCCTACGGAGGTCAGAAAGGCCCCCTCTTGCCAGATGACGTACCGATCAACTTGCAGCGGAAGCGAGGCTTGCTCCCTCGGCCCTCTGCTCCACACGAGTAGCCCTTCGGGGCCCTTCGCATGATGCTGCTCAAAGACCGCGGTTGCCCATAGGCGCATACCAAGGTGGGTTGCCCGCCCATTTCCTGGACGCTGCTCTTGTGGAATCCCCAGACCTGAGGTGTGTTCCACCACGGTTCTGGTAGCTCCGACGAAACCTGCCAGCGGACAGTGTCTACAGGGCATTCGACTGTGAGGCTGCCCGCGCGCTTCCTGTCATCGGCTCCGGAGTAGGTCGCCGACCCCGTTAGGAGCGCGACGATCACGATGGCACCTCGGGGCAGAAGATCGGAGCGCAAAGAGGTACTCCGTGTGACATGCAGTGAGCCAGATAGAACCAGGCCGAGCAGCATAACTGCAGCTCGGCGGCGAATACCTTACGGTTTGCTGATCTTCCACGAATGCCGCGATCCCCGTGGGTAGCGGCTCGCCGCCTCGGAGCACGGGCCGGTGGCCTCCTCGGTGCGCGGGCCGGTTCCTGGGTGTCCCCCAAGGCCGGCAAGAATGCCTAGACCCCAATAGAAGCGACCGGACGGTCTTCATGGGGACGCACGTCGCCATGGTTCCTGCTTGATTCCGCACTCGCGCGCTATTGTGGCTCGGCGCGGGAGAGGCAGCCGATGCAGCAAGGCCGAACGATCTCGAGTCCGGAGACCGGCGAGGAGATGACATTCCTCCACACGGCGGAGTCTACGCAGGGGGAGATGCTCCAGATTCGGTACCGACTCCGTCCGGGCGGGGGACCAGCGGGACCTCACTGTCATCCGAACCAGGAGATGCACATCCGCGTCCGGGAAGGCGAGCTCACATGTCAGGTGGGCGAGCACAGCGTCGTGCTGGCCGCTGGGCAGGAGGCGACGGTTCCCGCGGGAACGATCCACAAGCAGGAGAACCTCTCCGGCCTGCCAGCCGAGGTCGTCGAGACGTATCGGCCCGCCCTCGAGATGGAGGACGTCTTCGAGGGCTATTACGCGTTGATCCTCGCCGGTCGGCACAACGGCGCGGGCCGCACCGACCTTCTGCCGTCTGCCGTCCTCTTTCGGGATCACCGAAAGAGCATGCGACTGGCCTCTCCGCTCCTTCGCGCCGTGATGGCAGCGGTCGCGCCGCTCGGACGACTCCTCGGACACCGCCGACTCCTCCGAATCGGCTGAGGCGGCTGCTCACGGACGGCATCGAAGTGGATCCGGACGTCGCCGCGATCGAGCGGGCGGCCTACGAGGCATGGCCGGCCGCGGAAGTCGCGGAGCTCGGGGGATGGCGGCTGCGCTTCAACCACGGGGTGACGAACCGCGGGAACTCGGTCTGGCCCGGTCCGGGCTCGGGGTCGGAGGCCGCCAGCGGAGAAGACGTCGCCTCGCGCATCGCCACCGCAGAGGCGTTCTACGCAGAGCGCGGGCGGCGGGCGATCTTCCAGCTCGTTCCGGTTGCCGCGCCCGCCAGCCTCGACGGCGCCCTCGCGGCCCGGGGCTACGAGGCGTTCTCCCCGGTGCACGTGCAGACGGCGGAGGCGGCGGCGATCGCGGCGTTGCCGGCGCCGCCGGGCCTGGAGCTCGGCTGCGACGACGCGCCGTCGGAGGCGTGGCTCGATCTCGCGACCCGGCGGGGCCGCTACACCGGCGTGAGCGCCGGCGTCTTCCTCGCCATGCTGGGGCGCCTCGCGGGTCGGGCCGGCTTCGCCTGGGCCGCCGGCGAGCAGAGCCTGGCCGCGACCGGCCTCGTGGTCGCTGCGCCCCCCTGGGCCGGCATCTTCGCCATGCGGACGCTCGAGGCCTCTCGCGGCCGGGGCCTCGGCCGTGCCGTGCTTCGTGCGCTGGCCGGCTGGGCGGTGGGACGCGGCTCGCGCCGGCTCTATCTCCAGGTCGAGCAGGACAACCCCGCCGCTCTCGGCCTGTACGAGCGCGCGGGCTTCGAGACGCGCTACGACTACCACTACCGCAGGCCCGCAGGAGGATCCGCATGAGCATCGAGCAGGAATCGACCGCCACCTACGAGCGCTTCGTGGCGCTGCGCGACGAGATCGACCTCGGCAAGGCGAGCTGGTCGCAGCTCGCGGACTTCTTCACCGAGGACGCCGCCTACATCGACCCGGCCTGGGGCCGCATCGAAGGCCGCGAGAACATCCGCGCCTTCTTCGAACGCTCGATGGCCGGGCTCACCGGCTACGGCTGGTCGACCCCCGAGAACTGGACGATGGCCGGTGGCCATCGCCTGGTGAGCCAGTGGGACCAGGTGCTCGGCGAGAAGCCGGACGGCACGCCGTGGATGGTCCCCGGCCTCTCCATCCTCTACTACGCCGGCGACGGGCTCTTCTGCTACAGCCACGACCTGCTGAACATGACCCACATCGGCGAGACCCTGAAGGCCATGGAGTGGAAGCCGCCGGCGGAGTTCAACATGCCGCCGCGAGAGATCAGCCGAGACGTCTCCCTACCGAAGGCGTGGGCGCACCTGGAACCGAGCCGGGGCTGAACCTCCCCCCTGTTGCGTCTACAGGCCGTAGGCTTCGGCCATCTCCGGGTCGCGCTCGGCGATGAGCTTTGCGAGCTCGACCATCACCTTGCACTGCTTGACGGTGGCGTCGTCCTGCATCTTGCCGTCGATCATGACGGTGCCGGAGCCGTCGCCCATCTCGTCGATGACCTTCTTGGCCCAGGCGACCTCGTCCGGCGGCGGGCTGAAGACGCGGCGGGCGATCTCGATCTGGTTCGGGTGCAGTGACCAGGCGCCGACGCAGCCCATGAGGAAGGCGTTGCGGAACTGGTCCTCGCAGGCGACCGCGTCGGCGATGTCGCCGAAGGGCCCGTAGAAGGGCAGGATGCCGGTGGCAGCGCAGGCGTCGACCATGCGCGCCATGGTGTAGTGCCACAGATCCTGCTGGGCCACGGCGCGGGGCGCGTTCTCGTCCTCCTTGGGATCCTCCCGCACCAGGTAGCCCGGGTGACCACCGCCGACCCGCGTCGTCTTCATGCGGCGGCTGGCCGCGAGATCCGCCGGGCCGAGGCTCATGCCCTGCATGCGCGGACTGGCCAGGGCGATCTCCTCCACGTTGGCCACGCCGAGGGCGGTCTCGAGGATCGCGTGCACGAGGATCGGCCGCTCGAGGCCGTGCTTGGCCTCGAGCTGGGCCAGGAGCTGGTCCACGTAGTGGATGTCCCAGGGGCCCTCGACCTTCGGGATCATCACGACGTCGAGCTTGTCGCCGGCCTCGGCCAGGATGCGTAGCATGTCGTCCAGGAACCAGGGGCTGTCGAGGCTGTTCACGCGGGCCCAGAACTGGGTGGCGCCGAACTCCGTGTCCCGGGCGATCTTGCAAAGGCCCTCCCGCGCGGCCTCCTTGTTCTGCACCTCGATCGCGTCCTCGAGGTTCGCCAGGATGATGTCCACCTTCTTGGCGATGTCGGGGACCTTCACCGCCATGCGCGGATTCGAGGGGTCGAAGAAGTGGATCATCCGCGAGGGGCGAACCGGGATGTCCACCGTGGGCGCCGGGGCGCCGATCGCGAGGGGCTTGCCGATGTTTCGGGGGTTTCGCATGGCGGGCGATTCTAGTCCTTTCGGGGAGAGGGCTCTAGCGGCTTCCGTCGGGGGCTCTAGCCGCTCACCGTCGCCGCCGCGACCGGCTTGCGCCGGAGCCGTGAGCGCAGCCAGCCGATGACGTCGTCGAGCACCAGGTAGAAGACCGGCACGATCAGCAGGGTGAGGGCCGTCGACGAGATCATGCCGGCTCCCGTCGCCACGGCCATCGGCGCCCGGCTCTCGGAGCCCGGACCAAGGCCCAGGGCCGCCGGCGCGACGCCGAAGATCATCGAGAGCGCCGTCATCAGCACCGGCCGCATGCGCACCGGCGCGGCGGTGGTCATGGCGGTGACCTTGTCCATCCCCCTGGCGCGGAGCTGGTTGGCGTAGTCCACCAGCAGGATCGAGTTCTTCGTGGCCAAGCCGAACAGCAGGATGATGCCGATCATCGAGAAGATGTTGAGCGTCATCCCCCGGAGGAAGAGCCCGCCGTAGGCGCCGACCATGGCCAAGGGCAGCGCGAGCATCACCGTGAGCGGGTGCACGAGGCTCTCGAACTGGGCGGCCAGGATCATGTAGATCACGAGGATGGCCAGCACCATCGCGAAGCCCAGCTCACGGAAGGAGGAGAGGAACTCCTCGGAGCCGCCCGCGGCCACGAGCTTCACCTCCTCGGGGAGGAGGCCGGCGGCGATCTCCTGGGCTTCCGCCAGGGCAGCGCCCAGATCCTTGCCTTCGAGATTCGCCGAGACCTCGACGCTGCGCTGTCGATCGGTCCGGGTGATGGTGGAAGGCGCCGCGCTCTTCTCGATCCGCACCAGGTTGCGGAGCTCGACGACATCGCCACCGCGGGTGCGCACGTAGAGGCCGAGGATCGAGCGCGGATCCGCACGGTCCTCTTGCTCGAGCCGCATGCGGATGTCGTAGCGGTTGCCCGCCTCCTTGAAGGTGCCGACCCGCAGACCGCCGATCATCGCCTGGACGGTGGAGGCGAGCTGGTCCGCGTCCACGCCGAGCGCCGCGGCCTTCTCGCGGTCCGGAATCACCCGAAGCTCCGGGCTTCCCATCTTGAGGCTCTTGTTCAGGTCGACATAGCCGCCCCGACCGTCGAGCTCCGCGATCATGCGGTCGGCCAGTCCATCGAGGATGTCGAGCTCCACGTTGCCCTGGAGCAGGAACTCCATGTCGCCGGAGTCAGAGCTGTGGCCGAAGCCGGACATGTCGCTCGCCCGGATCCGCACCCCGGGAATGCGGCCGAGCACCTCGCGCGCCTCGGCGACCAGCTCGTGGGAGCTCCGCTCCCGATCGCCCCGGTTCTTGAGCATCACGAACATGATCCCGCGGGTCGGATCGTTGCCGCTCGAGGAGCCACCGGAGCCGGCGCCGGCGAACACGCCGGCGACCTCGGGTTGGGCCAGCACCCATTTCTCGGCGCGCTTCACCATCTCGAGCGTACCCTCGGGACTCGTGCCCGGCGGCGTCTCGATGGAGACGAAGAAGCGCCCCTCGTCCGACGAAGGGAAGAACTCGGCGCCGAGCTGGCCGGCCAGGCCGAAGGCGGCGAGGAAGGTCAGCCCGGCCACGCCCAGGGTCGCGGCGCGATGGCCAACCGCCCAGTGGAGCACCCGCCGGTAGCCGCGTTCCAGGGCGTCGAGCCAGCGCTCGAAGGTGTCGTAGATGCCGCCGTGGGAGCGCTCCTTGGGCGCCGGAATCCGCGCGGCGAGCATCGGCGTGAGGGTGAGGGCGACGATCAGGGAGATCATCACCGCAGCGGCGACGGTGGCGCCGAACTCCGCCAGGAAGTTGCCGACCATGCCCTCGACGAAGATCACCGGCAGGAAGACGACCGCGATCGAAACCGTCGCCGCCGTCGCGGCGAAGGCGATCTCCCGCGCTCCCCGCGATGCGGCGGCTTTCGGGTCCTCGCCTTCCTCGCGGTGCCGCTCGATGTTCTCCAGCACCACGATGGCATCGTCGATCACCACCCCCACGGCGAGGGTCAGCGCCAGGATCGTCATCGTGTTCAGCGTGTAGTCGAACATCCACATCACGCCGAAGGTGGTGACGAGGGAGAAGGGGATGGCCAGGGCCACGATCAGGGTCGGCCGAAAGCGCCGCAGGAAAACGAAGACCGTCAGCGTCGCGAGGATCGCGCCGAACCACAGGCTGAAGATCGCCTCTTCGACCGCGTGGCGGATGGAGCGAGAGAAGTCCGCGACGCCGTCCCCCTGCTTGAACCTCATGTCGGCGGGAAGCGTCTCCTGGATCTTCCCCAGGCGGTGCAGCACCTCGTCGGCGACCGCCACGGTGTTGCCGTCGGAGGTCTTCACCACGCCGATGCCGACGGCCGTCGAGCCGTCGTAGCGGGAATAGAAGCGCTGGTCCTCGACGCCGTCCTCCACCCGGGCGACGTCCCGCAACCGCACCGGCGCACCGTCCTCGAAGGCGAGCACCATGTCGGCGAGCTCCTCCACGGTGCGGTACTCGGCGTCGGTCTTCACCGAGAACTCGATGAGCCCGCCCTCGACCACGCCGCCGGGCCGCTCCACGTGCTCCCGGCGGAGCGCGCCGATCACGTCGGTGGCGGCGAGCCCCCGCGCGCGCAGGGCCTCCCCGTCCAGCCAGATGCGGATCTCCCGCTCCAGCTCGCCGAAGATCTCGATGCCCGCCACCCCGGGCACCGTCTCGACCTTGGGCTTCACCTGGTGCTTCACGAACTCGCTGGCCTCGGCCTGGGGCCGGGGACTCATCAGCGGAACCCACATGATCGGGAAGCCGCCGAAATCCCGTTTGCTGACGACGGGCGGCTCGAGATCCTCGGGGAGGTCGAAACGCGCGCGCTCGACGCGATCCCGCACGTCCTGGGTGGCCGCGTCGAGGTCGGTGCCCAGCTCGAACTCGACGCCGATCGTGGTGATGCCCTGGCGGGAACGCGAGGAGAGCTTGCGCACCCCCTCGATCGTGTTCAGGTGCTCCTCGAGCGGATCGGTGATGTCTTCCTCCACCACCTCGGGGCTCGCCCCCTCCAGGACCGCCGTGACGCCGACGACCGGGAACTCCATGTCCGGATACTGGTCCACGCCGAGGCGGACGAAACCGAGCACGCCGAACACGACCAGGGAGAGCGTCACCATCCAGGTGAGGATGGGGCGCTGGATGAAGAGATCGATCCAGCTCAACGGAGGGCCTCGCCGGGGCCGCTGCTGCCGGAAGCCAGGTGCGGCTCGTCGGCGGCCACGTTCAGCTCGCTGCGCTCGTCGCTCCCGTCCGGATTGCGACGGGAGACGAGCATGCCGTCGTCCAGGGCGGCGTGCCCACGGGTGATCACCTCGTCGTCGGTCGTGAGCCCGGAGAGGATCTCGATGTGATCGCCCTGGTGGAGGCCCGTCTCCACCTCCACGCGACGCACGCGGTTCTCGGCGTTCACGGTGTAGACGACCTGCCCGTCGGCGCGGAGCAGGACCGCCTCCTCCGGCACGATCAGCGCGCCCGGCCGCTTCGCGACGCCGAGGTCCGCCCTGGCGAAGAGCCCGGGCCGCAGGCGGCCGTCGGCGTTGGCGATGCGGGCCTTCACGCGGAGCGTCCGGGTGCGGCTGTCGACGCGAGGCGAGACGACGGAGACCCGCCCCGTGAACACGTCCTCCGGGTAGGGAGCCACCCGAACCGCGACCTCGAGGCCGACCGAGACCCGGGCCGTATCCCGCTCGGCGACGGCGAACTCCACCTCGATGGGGTCGAGGGAGACCAGATCGAAGAGCGGCTGCCCCACCTGCACGTACTCGCCGCGGGAAACCTCGCGGGAGGCGACGAGCCCCGCGAACGGCGCCCGCACCTGGCTGTCCTCCACTGCGCGGGCCGCCACGCCGACCCGGGCCTCGGCCCCCTGCAGGCGCGAGCGGGCCAACGCGAGCGCGGTGTCCGCCCGGTCGAGATCCTGGTTCGATGCGATGTCCCGCTCGTGCAGCTGCTGGACCCGGGCGCGCTCCCGTTGCTGCTCCTCCAGGTTGGCTCGGGCCTCGGTGAGCCGCGCACGGGCATCGGCCAGCTCGAGCTCCCGCTTCTGCGGGTCGATCGAGAGCAGCAGGCCGCCCTCCTCCACCGGATCGCCCTCGTCGACCACCAGCTCGGTGATGCGTCCCGGCACCTCGGAGGCGATCGTCGCCGCGTCCCGCGCGCGCAGCTCGCCGGTGGCCTCGATGCGTTCTTCGAGGGTCACCGCTTCCACGGGACCCACTACGACCGGGCGCGCGAACTCCGTCGGCGCCTCGGACGCCTCGTTGCAGGCGAGCAGCGCCGCAGCGGCGATCGCCACGGGGATCGCCGTCCATTCAATTCGCATCGTCCATCCTCTTCTTTTTCGGCTTCGGCCGGCGCCGGGGCGGCATCGTGGGAGCGGGCTCGACGAGGCCGCGCAGCAGGGCCTCGATCGCGTCGTCGGTGAGGGTCTTGGACCAGGGCCGATCGGGCCGCTGGATGCGACCCGAGATCAGGCCATGGCAGAGCGCCCAGAGGGACTGGGCGGCGCTCTCCGCGTCGCCGCTGCGGAGTCGTCCCTCCTCCCACAGCCGCTGCCAGATGTCGTCGAGGCGGGCGCGCACACCGTCGAGGCGCGCCGGCGGCTCGCGCTCCGGAGCACGCGCCAGGAACAGGAGGCGGTAGTGGTCCGGGTGGCGGATTCCGAAGCGCACGAAGGCCTTGGCCATGCGCGTCAGGTCCTCGATCGGGTCCTCACCGCGAGCGGCGCGCCCGAGCTGACCGGAGAGGCGCGCGAAGGTCTCGACGAGGATGGCGTCGAAGAGGCCGTCCTTGTCGCCGAAGTGGTGGTAGATCGTCGGCGCGGTGTAGCCACAGCGGTCCACCAGGCGGCGGATGGAGAACGCCTCGTAGCCCTCCTCGAGGAGGAGGGCTTCGGCGGCGCGGAGGATCACGCGACGCGCCTCGCCACGGCGCTCGCGCCGGCGCTCCTGCTGGGGCTCGGCACTCATGGAGGAGGAAAGGGGTTCGGTCCGTGGGCGCGGAGGAACGGGTTGGAAGCTATCTAACGCTGTTAAAGTGTCAAGTTGTGCCCGCGACAATCGTGCTAGTGATTTCTGGCTAGGTCCGTTGCTCGGCGAACCCCCATTCACGCGCCCAAGACCGCTACGCGGCGTAGCGAAGCCGATGGTCGCGCGCCCTCGCAAGCTGACGGGTCGGGATCTTCCCGAAGTACGCCCGGCGCATCGAAGGGTCCAGAGGGGTGCGCGAGGGGAAGATCCGCTCGGCGAAGATCGCAGCCCAGTTGAGCGGAGCCGCCTCGAGGCCGAGCCGCATCGCCGGCGTACCGCCACCCCGCCGCTCCGAGAGCTGCTTGACGTGGTTGCGCCACACCCGGTGGATCGCCTCCCGCCACAGCATGGCCTGGTTGCGCTTCGAGAAGGCGATCGTCTCCCGCTTGTGGTTCGCCCCGTCATGACGCAGCAAGAAGTGGTAGAGGTTGACGGGGAAGAGCGGGTTCTGCGGAGTCCGCGGGGCCTTCGAGGACGTGACCTCGTGATGGATGGACCAGGGGGCCAAGGCGGGCGGATACTGGCGGTGGTCGTCGGAGCGCACGATGGCGCTGGCCCCTTCGGGGAGGATCCGGGCCAGGGCCTCGGCCACACCGCGCTGGACGGATCGGGGAGAGGGCCGGCCGTAGTGGGCCTCGAGCTCCTGGCGCCGGGCCTTCTGCTCGGGCGTCATGCGGCCCTTGCGCCGGAGCTCGGAGACGGTCGTGGCGTAGACGAAGTGGCTCTCGGCCCCGACCAGGGTGTTCAGGTGGGTGACCCAGTACTGGCTGAACTCGAAGGTCTCGAAGCCGTCGAGGACGAGGGGCTCGGTGGGAGCGGCGCGGGGGCGTCGCCGCTCGTGGTAGAGAAGGCAGTGACGGCCGGCGCGGGCGAGGTGGAGGGCAACGGTGGAGGGGGAAACGCCGTAGAGACGGGCCATCTGGCGCAGGCCGGAGCAGGCCAGGCTGGTCTGCAGCAGGAGGCCGAGCAGGTCGGGCCGCTTGAGCCAGTAGGTGGTGGAGAAGGTCTGGGTACTGAAGGACCGGCGGCAGCGTGAACAGCGGTACCGCTGGATGCGGCGGCCGTCGCACTGGCGGTGGTGGAATCCGTCGCGCTTGTAGCGCCAACCCCCTGGATCCGAGTGGTACCGGCACTGCGGGTTCGGGCAGTGGGGCGGCTGAAAGGCCTGCGGCGACGAGGACATGCCGCCTGCCACTGCCAACCACGTGCCAGCACGATTCTCCCGGGCACATCAAAAGTGTCAAGCTGGCTGGCTCCCGTGCCGCTATCCTGCGCCCATGACCGCGCTCCGCAGCCACCTCCCCCCCTTCCCCATGGGCATGCCCGCGGCGCCTCGCCGTCGGGAGGAGGTGGGCGTGTAGCCCATTCGCCAACCCGGCCCGGCGAGGCGCCCCGATCGGACGTTCCGGTCGGGGTTTTTCTTTGCCCGCTCGCCAGAAGGAGTCCCGCCTTGGGAATGCCCATGACCCGATCGCCCTCACCACACCCATCTACTATGTGAACGGTCCGCCCCACCTGGGCCACGCGAGCTGCACGGTCGCCGTGGACGCGGTGGCCCGGCACCATCGCGGCCGCGGCCGGTCGGTCTTCTTCCAGACCGGCACCGACGAGCACGGGCTCAACGTGGAGCGCACCGCCGCGCGGGAGGGCCTGCACCCGCGGGCGCTCGCCGACCGCAACGCGGAGCGCTACAGGGCCGCCTGGGACGCCCTCGACGTCCGCCCGGACCGCTTCCTCCGCACGACGGAAGCGGCCCACCACCGGGCGGCCCAGGCGCTCTGGCGCCGGCTCGAGCGCGCAGGTGCCCTTCGTCGGGGCACCTACGAGGGCTCCTACTGCGCGCCCTGCGAGGCCTTCCTGGCGGAGGCCGAGCTCGGGCCGGGCGGGCGTTGCCCCGTCCACGGCGTGCCCTGCGAGCGGCAGCGGGAGACCAACACCTTCCTGTGTCTCTCGCGCCAGGCCGCGGCGTTGCGGGCCCTCGTCGCCGAGAGCGGCTTCGTGGAGCCCCGCAGCTACCGGGGCGAGGTGCTCGGCTGGTTCGATCGCGGCCTGCCGGACCTCTCCCTCACCCGACAGAGCGTGCGCTGGGGCATCCCCGCGCCGGGGCTGCCAGGAGAGGTGCTCTACGTGTTCGGTGCCGACGCCCTCACCAACTACCTCACCGGCCAGGGCTTCCCGGATCCGGAAGGTGCGTGGCCCACGCTCTTCCCGCGCACGGTCCACGTGATCGGCAAGGAGATCCTGCGTTTCCACGCGCTCTCGTGGCCGGGGCTGCTGCGCGCGGCCGGGCTGCCGCTGCCGAGGGGGCTGCGGGTCCACGGCCACTTCACCGTGGAGGGGGAGAAGATCTCCAAGACCCGTGGCAACGCGGTCGATCCGCTGGCGCTGGCGGAGGAGGTCGGCGCGGACGCCCTGCGCTTCTTCCTGCTGCGCAGCAAGCCCTTCGATCGGGACGGCGACTTCTCCCGGGGCCGAGCCGTTCGCCAGTGGAACGCGGAGCTGGCCGGCGGCCTCGGCAATTGGGCCCAGCGCGTGGCGGCCCTCGGCGACCGCGCCGGCCGGATCGGCGCTGCCGTCCCGGCGGTGCGCGCTGCCGACGACTTCCGGTTGCTCGCAGCAGCCGCCGGAGCCGAGCGTGCCGCGGCGGAAGCCTACGAGGAGTTCGCGTTCCACCGGGCCCTCGGCGAGGCCGCGTCGCTGGTGGCCGAGGCGAGCCGGCACCTGGAGGCGGTGGCACCGTGGGCTCTGCTCCGGAGCGGAGGCGCTGCCGATCGGCGGCGCTGCGCGGAGGCGTTGGAAGCGCACCGGCGTGCCCTCGCGGTGGCGGCGCGCATCGTCGCTCCGGTCACGCCGCGGGCCGCGGCGGTCCTGGCCGCCCGGCTGGAAAGCGGCCTGCCTCCGGGCCCGCCGATCTTCCCGCGGCTCGAGTGAGTCGCGTATGCTGGGCTCGCCATGAGCAGCCGGGCCAGGAATGCGGTGTTCGCGTCGGTGACGGCGGGGGTCTCGATCGCCGCCGTGCTGCTCGGCGCCGAGGTGCTGCTACGGCTGAACGGGTTCGAGCCTTTCCGGCCCCACGCCGTCGACGCGGACGAGCCGGCGATCTTCGAGCCCCATCCCACCCTCGGCTGGGTGCACCGACCGGGCGAGCACCTCTTCCCGCCGTTCTCGCCCGGCGCCGAGGAGGTGCGCATGCGCTTCCTGGCCGACGGAAGCCGCGCCACCGGCCACGCCGCTCCCGCCGGACGCCCCTCCCTCGTGCTGGTCGGCGGCTCCTTCACCGAGGGCTTCGCCGTGAACGACGAGGACACCTTCGCCTGGAAGCTGCAGGCCCGCTTCCCCGAGCTCGCCGTGCGCAACTTCGGAACCGGCGGCTACGGAACCCACCAGTCGCTGCTCGTGCTCGAGCGGCTGCTGGAAGAGGATCCGCCGCCTCGGCGGGTCGTGTACGGCTACTACGCCGAGCACGAGATCCGCAACGTCGCCGCTCCGGACTGGCTCGAGGCGTTGACGCGCTTCTCCCGCAGGCACGACGACGTGGCCGTTCCCTACGCAAGCCTCGAAGGGGACCGCCTGCTGCGTCACCCCCCCGGCCGCTACCCGCTCTGGCCGCTGGGCGATCGCACGGCGACCGTGGCCTTCTTCCAGGATCGCTGGGCAGATCTCACGGGCGCGGCCCGCGTGCCCCAGCGGCGGCAGGTGACGGAGCGGCTGATCCGCCTGATGCACCGCCGATGCGAAGAGCGCGGCACGGAGTTCCTCGTGGTGTTCCTCCTGGCGAACGCCCCGACTCGCACCGCGTACGGCAAGGCCCTCGACGCGGCGGGCGTGCCGTGGGCGGATTGCTACCGCCGGCTGGCGCCGAGCCTGCGCGTCCCCGGCGACGGCCACCCCAACGGGAAGCTCCACGGCATGTGGAGCCGCTGCATCGCGACAGCACTCGAGAGGGCCTCCGGGAGCTGAGCGCGGCTGGGGTACGCTCCTCCGGCCCCGTGCGAGAGAGGATTCGCCGTGTCGTCGCCGCTCCTGGATAGGCTGCCCGGATGGAGCGGCGAGGGGCTCGTGCTCCTGCTCCTCCTGGCGCTGTCCACGGCCTACGTCGTCGGGCTGCCCTCCTTCGAAGGGCCCGACGAAAGCGAGCACGCCCGTTACGTGCAGGCCTGGGCCGAGGGCGGCGACGTGCATCCGATCGATCCAGAGCAGCCGCTGCGCTGGGGCTACCAGGTGCATCATCCCCCGCTCTACTACGCCCTGGCCGGCACCCTGGCCCGCGGGCTGGGCGTGACCTTCCACGAATCCCTGGTGATCAACGCGGCGCAGAACCGCCGCTTTCCCTTCCTCCGTCACGACACGTCCGGACAGGTCTTTCCCTACGACGACGTGCATCGCGGCCTGCACCTGCTGCGCCTCTTCTCGGTGGTGCTCGGCGTCCTCACCTTCTTCGTGCTCCGGCACGGCTTCCGGCTGCTGTTTCCGGACGAGCCTGCCGCGAGGGTCTTCCTGCTGGGCGCGGCCCTGCTGGCTCCGAACACGCTGCAGCTCTTCGGAATCGTGGCCAACGACGCGCTGAACCTGCTCCTGAGTTCATCGCTGCTCGTGCTCGCGATCCGCATCCTGCGCGAGGCACGGCCGGGGATCGGCGCCTTCGCGCTGACCGGGGCCTGTGCGGGCCTGGCCGTGCTCTCGAAGCTCACCGGGCTCGCGGCCCTGGCCGTGGCGGGAAGCGCCTGGGCGGTCGATGCCCTGGTGAACCGGCGCCTCGGTGTGTATCTGCGAGGGATGGTGGGCTTCCTGCCGGTGTTCCTGCTGCTCACCGCGCCGTGGCTCGCCGCCAACGTCGAGTGGTACGGCGATCCCACCCGGGAGAGCCTGCTTCGCCAGCTCACGCCGGCCTTCCACCTGGGTGCGCCGCGTCCGCTGGCGAAGGTCTTCGAGATCATCGCCGACCACCTTCCGTTCCAGCTCGCGGTCGATCTCGGCTGGCAGTCGATCCGTCTCCGGGAGCTCGGCTCGGCGCTCTTCACGCCCTGGCTACTCGGCGTGCTCGGCTCCGGCGCCCTCGCCTTCCGCCGGGCCGGGCAGGAGCGACGCCTGGCCGCGGAACGCCTGATTCCCTTGATCGCCCTGGTCTGGAGCCTCGTCCTGCTGGTCGTCGCCAACCGCGAATGGACCAATCTCCAGATCCGGCACGTCTGGTGCCTCTATCCGTTCACCCTCGCCGGCGTCGTGTACGTCCTGGGGCTCCTGCCCGAGAACTGGCAGCGACGGGGACCCGTCGCTGCCGGCGCCGCCCTGGCCGGGCTGCTGCTGCTGAATGCCCACGTCCTTACGATCTTCCGGGAGTTCTACGAACCCCACAGCAGCAGCCGGATGAACCGGGACTACTACACCTATCTCTACACCCAGGTGAGGGACCGGGACCGGGCTCAGCAGTACCTTCGGAACGGACGATGAGCGCGGCGATGCTGACGATCCTGATCCCGATCCTCGACGACTGGGAATCCCTGGCGGCGCTGCTGCCGGCGATCGACGAGGCCGTGGGGGCGATGGAGGGGCCCGTCCGGGTCGTGGTCGTGGACGACGCCAGCGAGAAGGCCCCGACGCCCCTGACGCCGTGCCCGCACCTGGAGCGGGTCGACGTGCTGCGGCTGCGCAGGAACGTCGGCCACCAGAGCGCCATCGCTCTCGGCCTGGCCTGGTGCCACGAGAACCTCCCCGCCTCGCCCGTCCTCGTGATGGACGGCGACGGAGAGGACGCCCCCTCGGACGTCCCGCGCCTCTTTGCCGCCTTCGAGGCGGAGGGCGGCGGCCGGGTCGTGTTCGCCGAGCGCAGCCGCCGGGCCGAGAGCCTCCGCTTCCGCTTCTTCTACCTCCTCTATCGCGTCGCCCACTGGCTGCTCACCGGTCGTCGCATCCGGTTCGGGAACTTCAGCGTGATTCCCGCGGCGCGGGTGAGGCAGCTGGTCGTGGCCTCGGAGCTCTCGGTCCACTACGCAGCCGCCGTGGTGAAGTCGCGCATCCCCCACGTGCTGGTGCCGACCGATCGGCGCCCGCGGATCTCCGGCGCCTCGGGGATGAACTTCGTCGCACTGGTGGTGCACGGCTTCAACGCGCTCTCGGTCTTCGGTGAGGAGGTGATCACGCGGGTGCTCCTCGCCGGCGGCGCGATCATGGCCGCGTGCGTCGCGGGCGCGGGCACGGTCGCCGGCGTGCGGCTGTTCACCGACCTGGCCGTTCCGGGCTGGGCCACCTACGTGCTGGCGCTCCTCGCCGTCATCTTCCTCCAGACCCTGGCCATCTGCTTCGTGACCAGCTTCGTCGTGCTGAACCTGAAGCGACAGGCGCCGATGATCCCGGAGCGTGACCACCCTCTCTACGTCGACCGCTTCGAGCCCTACCCCGGAAGTGCATGAGCGCCGCGCCCTACGCCTACGTCGGCAGCGAGCTCGAGCTGTTCGAGCAGGCGGTGCACTGGAAGGCCTGGATCGGCGAGGTGCTGACGCCCTACCTGCGGGGCGAGGTGCTCGAGGTGGGTGCCGGCATCGGGGGGACCACGCCCTTCCTGCTGAACGAGGCCGTCACCGGGTGGTGTTGCCTCGAGCCCGATCCGGAGCTCGCCGGATGCATCGCGGCCAAGGTCGCGGACGGGGCGCTCCCGGCGCGCTGCACCGGGCGAACGGGGACGCTGGCCGAGCTCCCGCCGGACGCGAACTTCGATGCGATCGCCTACCTGGACGTGCTCGAGCACATCGAGGACGACACCGGCGAGCTGCGGGATGCGGCGGCGCGGCTCCGCCCCGGCGGCCACCTGATCGTGCTCGGCCCGGCCTGGCCGTGGCTCACCTCGCCCTTCGACGAGGCCATCGGGCATCACCGCCGCTACACGCGGGCCTCCCTCTCCGCGCTCGCACCGCCGCAGACGACCGAGATCGCGAGCCGCTACCTGGACGCCGCCGGCCTCCTCGCCTCCGCGGGCAACCGCCTGCTCCTGCGCAGCGCGCAGCCGAGCGCCGCCCAGATCCGCTTCTGGGACCGACGCCTGGTGCCCCTCTCCCGTCGCCTCGACCCGCTGCTGGGCAACCGCGTCGGCAAGTCCGTGCTCGTCGTGTGGCGTCGGCATTGAGCACGATCAGCTCGTCGCCATCACGAAGGAGGCCCGCTTCGGAAACAGGGCCTCGACCAGCGCGTCTTCCTCGACCTGCACGTCCGGGAAGGCGTCCTCCAGCTCGCGAAGGGAGCGGTGCCCGAAGAGCAGGTGGAGGAAGGTCAGATCGGGGAAGGCGGCGTCGCCGGGCTCGTCGGTGGAGGGACGCCACGGCGTCACCCCGGCCAGCCGGCCCTTTTCGAAGGCGAGGCGCAGGCCGGTGCGGTAGAAGCTCAGGGAGAGGATCCCGTCGTGGCCCTCGAAGGGCGAGCCCTCCAGTCGCGCCTCGAGTGCCGGCGCCACGTGCCGCAGGAACGCGCCCAGGTCGGGCACCCGCACGTACCAGGCATAGGCACGGCGTCGCTCGCCGGTTGCGCCCAGCACCTCGTAGGCGGGATGGTCGGTACCGAGCATGAGAGCGGCGCCGGCGTGCTCCTCCTCGCCCTGCTCCGCCAGCCGGCCACCCAGCTCGCGCAGGTGATGGAGCGCCGCGTCCAGCGGCGGCCCCCAGGCTGCGCCCTTCGCCACCTCGAGCATCGTCGTCCAGGTGTGGCCGTGGTCGAGCAGGATCGGGACGTGGTTGAACACGGCCCGCGGCTCGCCGGCCTCGGTCTCCACGACCTTGAGCTGGCGGGTCTGGGTCGTCAGGCCGTGGCGCCCGCCCACCTCGAAGCGCCAGAAGTCCTCGTCGCGCTTGCAGGTCAGGCGGTAGCGCTCCATCGCGTGGTCGTAGGTGGCGGCCAGGAAGGACGCGTCCCGCTCCTCCGCCGGCCGGACGCGCAGGCCGGCCACGGGCTCCTTCGGGAGCTTCGTCCGCGAGGCCTTCCGGCCTCCGAACCGTTGGGCGGCCATCTCGTAGCCGTACTGGCGGTAGTACCAGGGAATGCCGTCGATCACCTGCATCAGGTCGCCGCCCTCGTCGCTCCAGCGGTGCACCTCGGCGAACTGCCGCGCGACGAGACGCTTGTGACGATAGGCGGGATGGGTGCCCACCAGCTCCGGCATGCCTGCCGGCAGCTCGATGCCGTCGTAGGCGAAGCGGTGGCGCAGCAGGCACAGGCTGGAGGCGAGCCGGTCGCGCTCCGTATCGTGGACGAGCAGGAAGTCCCGCGCCCGCGCGGAGGGATGGCTCCCGTCCATCAGCTGCCGGACCCAGTGCCCGATGTGCGCGAAGGGCTCGAAATCGGGCGGGTCGGCCTGCACGACGGACTGGAACTCGGCGATCGCGTCGATGTCCTCGTCGCGGGCGCGACGCAGCACGAGCCCGTCGCCGAGCTCTTCGATGCGGTCTTCGGGGCGGCACGGGCCGGGAGCGGGAATCCCGTCGAAATCGGTCGGATCCTGGGGCATGGGAACGTCCTTCGGAAGCGGCGCGCTGCGCCGGTGGAGATCGAGACGAATGGGTGCGGGCGCGCGGAGGACTCCGCGCGCCAGGGAGTTGATGGGGGCCGCGGGGCCCCTGTCCCTGGGAAGCCGGTCAGCAGCGGAGCTTCGCTTCCATTCGGATCTCCATCTCGAAGGACCGCTCCAGGCTACCCCACGCCGATCGGCCGGCAAGCGCCCCTAGGGCTTCGTCTTGGACCGGTAGCCGGGCACGCGGCTGCGGGCGTGCTCGAAGACGGCGGTGACCCGATCCACCGAGGCGCCGAGCTCGCCGGCACTCCGGCCCGGGGAACCCAGCACCTCCTCGAGCAGCTCCCGGTCCGAGGCGGAGAAGACGGCCAGGGCGACCTTGTCGCTCAGGAAGTAGCGGCCCTCCACCGCGTGCATCACCTGGACCAGGCAGGCCGTGGCGCGGCCCAGACAGCCGGCGGTGGCGTAGACGTCGCCCCGCGGCGCGTGGCCGCGGGCCTGGAGCAGGGTGAACTCGGCGAGCCACAGGTAGTCGTGCTGCAGGCGCTCGCGGAGGGCGGGCGGATAGGTCGCGACCCGGGCCTTCAGCGCCGCGAGCCGGGCCTCGGGATCCTGGAGGGGTCGGCAGACGTCGAGCTCCGCGAGCAATGTCACGCTGAAGAAGCCGTGGGGCGGCTGCTGGCCCGCGTGCCACTGGTGCTCGCCGCGCTCGGCCGCGTCGATCTCGCGGCCGAGGCGGTCGAGGCTGCGGTAGATCCAGTCGACCCGCTGCCCGCCGACCGTGAGCCAGGCCCCTCCGTCCATCCAGGGGCCCCACACGCCAGGCTCGGTCACGCTGGCCGCGCCCGCCGGGTCGAGCCGGGCTGCCAGCTCGCGCAGGGCGCCGATGTCCAGCGGTGCAGCCTCCCGATAGTAGACGCCGACGTCGAGATCGGATCCGGCGCGGGCCGTGCCGGCGGCGTGGGAGCCGCCGAGGGCCACGGCCGCGACACCCGGGATCTGCGCGAGCCCCTCGCTCACCCGTGCGAGGAGCGCCTCGTGCTCCACCCTCAGAACTCCGCGTAGCCCGGCACGCGCGGAAACGGGATGACGTCCCGGATGTTCGCCATGCCGGTCGCGAACTGCACGAGCCGCTCGAAGCCCAGGCCGAAGCCCGCGTGGGGCACCGAGCCGTAGCGGCGGAGGTCCAGGTACCAGCCGTACTCGTCGCGATCGAGCCCGTGGGCGTCCATTCGCCCGGCCAGCACGTCGTGGCGGTGCTCGCGCTGGGAGCCCCCGACGATCTCGCCGATGCGCGGCACGAGCACGTCCATGGCCCGCACCGTCCGCCCGTCATCGTTGGCGTACATGTAGAAGGCCTTGATCTCGGCGGGGTAGTCGGTGACCACCAGCGGCTTCTGCACGAGCTCTTCGGTGAGCCAGCGCTCGTGCTCGCTCTGCAGGTCCGCGCCCCAGCGCACCGGGTACTCGAAGCTCCTCCCGCACTTCTCGAGGCGCTCCACCGCCTCGCTGTAGGTCATGTGCTCGAAGGACGTCTCCACCACGTGCTCGAGGGCGCGGGCCACGCCCTTCTCGATGCGCTCGTCGAAGAAGGCCATGTCCTCGGGGCACTCGTCGAGGATCGCCTTCAGCACGTCGCGCAGGAACGCCTCCGCCAGCTCGGCGTTGCCGCGCAGGTCGCAGAAGGCCATCTCCGGCTCGACCATCCAGAACTCCGCCAGGTGACGGCTGGTGTTCGAGTTCTCCGCACGGAAGGTCGGGCCGAAGGTGTAGACGTTCGTGAGGGCGAGGGCGCCGATCTCCGCCTCGAGCTGGCCCGAAACCGTGAGCCGGGTGGGACGCCCGAAGAACGCCTCGCCGGCCTCGATCTCGAACATCTCCCCGGCGCCTTCCGCATCGGCGCCGGTGAGGATCGGCGTGTGCAGCCACAGGAAGCCTCGCTCCTGGAAGAAGCGATGGATGGCGCGGGCCGCCACGTTGCGCACGCGGAAGACGGCGCCTAGCGAGTTGGTGCGAGGCCGCAGGTGGGCGATGGTGCGTAGGTACTCGAAGGAGTGCCGCTTCTTCTGGAGCGGGTAGTCGTCGGCCGCCGCGCCGACCACCTCGACCCGTGCGGCGCGCAGCTCGACCCGCTGGCCCTTGCCCGGGGACTCGACCAGCTCGCCGGCCACCCGCACCGCCCAGCCCGTGCCGAGGTGACGCACCTCCTCCTCGTAGTTCCCGAGCTCCGGTGGCGCCACGACCTGGAGACCCGCCAGGCTCGAGCCGTCGCTCAGGTCGAGGAACGAGAGCCCCTTCGAGTGGCGGGCAGAACGCAGCCAGCCCTGGACCGTGACCTCGTCGCCGGCCCGGCCGGCGTCGAGGACGGACTTCACGCTCGGCGTGCTCATGCAGCGACCTCCCGGGCAAGGCGCGTCCCGAGCTCCAGCAGCCGATCCGCGGCCTCCGGGACGAAGGTGGACTGGAGGATCTCGTAGCTCGCGGCGGCGCCGGGCTCCTCGAAGTTGCGGGGGTGGGGGAGATAGCGGAGCCAGCCCCCGGCGATCGAGAGCACCGCCGCGTGGGGGTCGCCCATCCGCGCGGCCCAGTCCCGGCCGACGTCGACGGTGGGCTCGAGGGGCAGCGCCAGCAGACGCAGCGGACCGATGCCCAGGACCTGGACCGTCACCTCCGGCTCTTCGCCGAAAGCGAAGCGCCGGGCAGTGCGATCGCGGAGGTAGCGGCGCACCCGGGCGATGCGGACGCGGCGCTCGTCGGGCGGGTAGGCCGCCGTGCGCTCGCTCTCGAGGCGGAAGAGCTCGGCGGTGCGCAGGTCCGTGTCGGGCGGGAGGTCGAGAGCGGCCAGGGCGTCGGCGCGCTCTTCCTCCCGCGGCGCGTGAGCGCGCAGGCGGAGCCCGCCGCGCGCCACACCGACCGGAACGTCGGGCTCCGTGGCGACGGCAGAGGCCACGCGCACCACCTCGTCGCCGACCTCCCGCCCCAGCTTCCGGACGGTCTCGAACCCCTCGCCGACGCTCTGGCCGACGACGGCGAGATCCTGCAGGCCGCGGGTGCGGGGATCCACGTCGGCGTGGGCCGTCAGCAGGAAGATCGGATTCGTGCCGGGGAAGGCCTCCTCGATCGCCGCACCCGCCGCCCAGGGCCAATCCGCCGACCAGGCCAGGTTGTCGTGGCCGAGCACCGTCGGGTGGCAGCCGTGGAGATAGACCACGGCCAGCGGCGCACCGGATGCGGCCTGGTCGACCCGCAGCACGCGCAGGGTCTCGTCGACCGGGCCGTCGGCGACGCGGCGGTTGCGGCCGATGCGCGCGGTGCCGAAGCCCATGCCGAGCCGCGCCGGCCGGGCGTCGCCCACGGCGGCGACGCCGGCCCGCACCGCGGCGGCGAGGATGCCGCCCGTGTGGGCCGGCGGCGCGTCGTCGCGCATCAGGGCGGCGAAGCCGGTGTCCGGGCCCGAGTGGGTGTGGATGCAGGTCACCACCACGGCGCCCGGCTCGAGCCCGGTCTCCGCCGCGATCTCGCGGGCGACCCGCTGGGCCTGGCTCGGCGCCAGGAGGCAGACCTCGAGGGAGACGATCAGAAGGGCGCCTTCGCCCGCGGCGAGGTAGAGCGCTCGCGCGTGCAGCGGGTCGTGGAGCGCCTGCGCCGGCTCGCGGCGGGCGCCGTAGCCCATCATCTCCGTCCCGATCTCGAGCGGGAGCGGGACCCGACTCGTTCCGGCTCTCAAGCAGCTCCCCCCTGGATGGGAGGGAGCATACCGGCGGCTACGCTCGCGTGGGGGGGGAGAGCGATGTCGGACGAGGGTCCGCGGAGCGTCGAGTACCAGTCCGTCGACCCGGACTACTTCGCCGAGCGGGGCCTGCGTCGCTACGCCGGCGTGGGCTCGCTCTGGGCGCTGGGCGTGGGCGCCGTGATCTCCGGCGACTTCTTCGGCTGGAACTTCGGCCTGGCCGCCGGCGGCTTCGGCGGCCTGCTGGTGGCGACGGTCGTGATCACGCTGATGTACGTGGGGCTGTGCTTCAGCATCGCCGAGATGTCGCCCGCCCTGCCCCACACCGGCGGCGCCTACTCCTTCGCCCGCTCGTCCATGGGGCCTTGGGGCGCCTTCGTCACCGGCATGGCAGAGAACATGGAGTACGTGCTCACCCCGGCCGTCATCGTCGTCGGCATCGGCGGCTACCTGGGCGCCATCTTCGGCACGCCGGACGCCTGGGCGCCGGCCTGGTGGGCGCTGGCCTACGCGGTGTTCGTGGGCCTCAACGTGGCGGGGGTGGAGACGAGCTTCCGCTTCACCATGGCGATCACGCTGCTCGCCCTGGGCATCCTCTTCGTGTTCTACGCGGCAGCGCTGCCCCAGCTCGACCTGTCCCGCTTCGCCTTCGACGTGGCCGTCCAGGAGGGGGGCAGCGCCTTCCTGCCGATGGGCTGGAAGGGCGTCCTCGCCGCCCTTCCCTTCGCCATCTGGTTCTACCTGGCGATCGAAGAGCTGCCCCTCGCCGCCGAGGAGAGCCACGATCCCAGGACGGACATGCCCCGCGGCATCCTGCTGGGTCTGCTCACCCTGGTGGTCTGCCCCTTCGCCACCCTGGTGCTCTCGGCGGGCATCGCGCCCGGCGCGGCGGCGCTCGGCACCTCGGAGGAGCCGCTCTTCGACGGCCTGCGCACCCTCTTCGGCGCGGGCCTCGGCACGCGCCTGCTCGCCCTGATCGCGGTGGCGGGGCTGGTCGCGAGCTTCCACACCATCATCTTTGCCTACGGGCGACAGGTGTACTCGCTCTCGCGGGCCGGCTACTTCCCGCGCTGGCTCTCGGTGACGCACCGGACCCGCGAGACGCCGCACCGCGCGCTCATCGCGGGTGCGCTGCTCGGCTACGGCGTGGCCTACGCCATCCACCGACTGGGCCCGGAGCACCCGGTGGGCGCGGTGCTGCTGAACATGGCGGTCTTCGGCGCCGTCATCTCCTACGTGCTGCAGATGGCGTCCTACGTGCTGCTGCGCATCCGGCTGCCGGACATCGAGCGGCCCTACCGGAGCCCGTTCGGGATTCCCGGCGCGCTCTTCGCCGGCGCGGTGGCGATGGTCACGCTCGTGGCGTTGTTCGTGGTCGACGCGGTCTACCAGCAGGTCGTGGTCGGCGCCGCGATCTGGTACGCGCTCGGGCTGCTCTACTTCGGACTGCACGCTCGACACCATTTGGTGTATTCCCCTGAAGAGGCCTTCGCCGCCCGGGCCCTGGGCGAACGCGAAGAGGACCGGGAGATCGCACCGTGACCGGAAGGACCCGAACCCTCGCCCTCGTCGCTCTCGTCGTGCTGGCCGGAGCGCTCGCCGCCACCGCCCGGGCCGAGCGGGCCATGGAGGTGGTCCGGCCGGCCCACCGCCTCGCCGAGGAGCTGGTGCCGATCGCCCAGGCGGCGCTCGGCGAAGAAGGCACGGCCACCGCGGATCCGGCGACGAACAGCCTGCTCCTGGCTGGCGAGCGCCCGGCGGTGGAGCGCGCGAAGGCGCTGGTGCAGGCCCAGGACCGCCCGCGAAAGAGCGTCACGCTCCACTGGAGCGTCCGGGACCAGGCGGAGCTGGCGGGTGCCGGCGTGCGGGTGGACTGGAGCGCCGGGAGCGGCTCGTTGCGCGTCGGCACCCTACGCTTCCCGGAGGATCGCGTGGAGGTCGCCGCCGAGATCCTGCGCACCGAGCGCGAGCGGCGGCTCGAGGGCGTGCTCCGCGTGCTGGACGGGGAGACCGGCCGGATCGGTGCGGGCCACACGGTGCCGGTGACCACCCGGGACGGCTACGGCGGCACCTCAACGGCGTTCGTCACCGGGGAGCGGGGCTTCGAGGCCACGCCGCGGATCCTCGGGAGCGGCCGTGTGCGGGTCGACCTCCTGCCGATGGACGCACGGGTCGACCGGGCCGGCAACGTGGCCTTCGCCGCTGCCGCCACCCGGGTGGAGCTCGAGCCGGGCGAGACCGTCGCTCTGGGCTCCCTGGGCGAGCGCCGGGACGCCGGGCAGCGGGGCAGCCGGGTGCTCTCCACGAATCGCCTCCGTGAGGAACGGGTCTTCCTCCTACGCGTCGAGCTGGACTGAAGTCCCGAGGCCGCCGCGCCGATGGGAACGCGTGAGCGATCGCCCCATCCGCACGCTGATGGTCGAGGCCGCCCCCCCGGCCGAGGGCTACGACGAAGCCCTCGCCGAAGCCGGGCTCGCCGTCGCCCGGGCGCCGAACCTCGACGCGGCCCTCGAGCGGCTGCGCTCCGATGCCTTCGACGTCGCCGTACTGAGCCATCCACTCCCCAGCAGCGACCTCATCGCCGGCTGCGCCGCGCTGCGCTCGCTGGCAGAGGCTCCTCCCCTCGTGCTGCTCGACGCCACGGAACAGTCGGCGGAGCTCGAGCGACTGGTGCCGGAGGCCATGCAGCCGAGCCTCGTGCTGCCCCGGCCCGTGGATGCGGTGAAGCTCGCGGAAGAGCTGCGGACCCTCCTCGACCGGCCGGCGCCGAAGACGAAGCGGAGGCCGGATGCTCCCCTCGTGCTGGCCCGCGTCGTGATGAACCTGTGCTCCGAGCGTGCGACCGGCGTGCTCGACGTGCGGGGCGAAGGGCGACGAACTCATATCCGCTTCGCCGACGGACGCGTCGTGATGGCCGAAGGGGGATCGCTCCGCGAGAGCCTCGGCCGCATCCTCCTCCGCCGGGGCGAGCTGTCCGAGGGAGACTACGTCCGGGTGATCGAGCGCATGACCGAGCGCGTGTACGAGCACGAGCCGGTGCGCATGGGCGAGGTGCTCGTCGAGCTCGGCCTGTTCACACCGGAGGAGGTGTTCGACGCCCTTCGGAGCCAGGTGAGCGAGAAGATCGTCGCGAGCTTCCGCACCTACGTGAGCCACGAGTTCCGCGAGGAAGAGCCGGAGACCGAGGTCGGCGGCTTCGGGCTGCCCGGGCCGGAGGCCCTCGTCGCCCTCGCGCTGACGACCTACCTGCGGGTGGAGGTCGCCCGCACCGCAGTCGAAGCCCAGCTCGAGGGCACTCCGCGGCTCGCCGCACCGCCCAGCTTCGTCGCCTCGCGGCTCGAGCTCGGAGCAGAGCAGGTCGCGCCGCTGCAGAGCGTCGATGGCACCCGCGGCGTGGGCGAGCTGCTGGCGGCCGTCGATGCGCGAATCCTGGCGACGCTGGAAGTGACGGGGCAGCTCGCGGCTCCCGCGCCTCCGGCCCGCCCGGAGCCCCCGCGGCGGCCACGGGCGCGACGCGCCCCGCCGACGCCGCGCGCCGAGTCCACCCCCCCGGCCTCCGCCGAGGATCGGGCCCGCGCCCGCCTCGAGGGAGAGCGGGCGTTCCGCCTGGGCCAGGAGCACCTGGCCGCCGACCGGGTCGCCGAGGCGCGCGAAGCCTTCGCCCGCGCCGTCGAGCTCGAACCCCTCGAGGCCGAGTACCACATGTACGACACCTGGGCGTCCTACCTGTGCGCCCGCGTCGAGGTGCGCGTCCAGCGGGCCAAGCTCACCGCCTGTGCCCGCAAGGTAGCCGAAGAGGACGAGGCCTCTGGGCGCGCCCACACCATCCTGGGCCTGCTCGCCCTGGAAGAGGACGACCGCGCCCTCGCCCGCAAGGAGTTCCGCGCCGCCCTGCTCCGCGACCCCGACGACCAGGAAGCCCGGGCCGCCCTCGACCGCCTCGACACCCCCGCGACCTAGGCCAACAGCGCAAGACTGGGGACGTTCCTTGCAACTTGCGTTCTTGAGAACGCAAGTTGCAAGGAACGTCCCCAGTCTTGCGTTTTAGGGGGTGCTCTTGCGGCGCTCGACTTCGATCTCGAGGCGCTTCTTCTGCTCGGCGCGGAAGGCGTCGATCTCGAGCTGGAGGCGGCGGATCTCGAGCTCCTTGTTCTGCTGGCGGATGCGGTCGAGCTCGGCCATGGAGCGATCGGCGAGGTCCTTGCGGGCAAAGTTGAGGTCGAACTCGACGCTGCCGCGCGTGCCGTCGGTAGCGAGGGCGGTCACGCGGACCCGGTTCTTGCCGTCCGCGACGGGGACGTAGCCGGTGAAGCCGCCGTCAGGGCCGAGGCGCACGTCGGTGGAAAAATCGCCGGTCGTGAGGTTCGTGAACACCACGTCCTCGACGTTGGCGAAGGTGATGCCCTGGAGGAGCGTGACGATCTGCCCCGGCTTCTGCACCGGCGTGTAGGTGCCGAGGGCGACCCGCGCCATCTCCGTCATCACCTTCGGGTATTTGAGGGCTTGCGGGCCGAGGGCGTAGGCGTTGATCGAGATGCCGGCCTTGTGGGCCAGCTCGGCGGCGCGGATGGCCGCCTCCTTGTCGCCTTCGTCGATCTCGTCACCCCGGCCGACGGGGAGCGTCGGCGCGCCGTCCGACAGGAAGAGGATGACCCGCCGCACGCCCTCTCGCGGCCGACTCTCGGCACCGGACAGGCCGGCCAGCTCGCGGATCCCGATGCGGATGCCGGCCGCGTAGTTCGTCGCGCCGTTGGTGCCCCGCGCCAGCACCGCGCCGAGCGCTCGACTGACCACCGCGTAGTCCGCGACGAGGGGCACCTCGAGCCGGGCGTCCTCCTGGTCGATCCGGCGCCGCCGGGCGGTGACCGGATCGACGTCGCCGGAGAAGCTGACCACCCCGACCCGCACGCGGTCCGGATCCAGGCTCTCGAGGAGCGCGTGGGCGGCCTGCACCTGGGCGGCGAGGATCGTGTCGCCAGGGTCAGTGCTCCGCACGCTGTCGTCGTAGGCGCCGGGCGGAAGCAGCTCGTTGTGGGGGTTCACGCCGACGATGCCGTCGCCGTCCACGTCGATGCCGCTGGCGGTCCGCGTCGAGTGGGACACGTCGATGGCCAGCATCACGTCGAAGTGCTCGGGTCGTTCGCCCTGGGCGGCGGCGCTCCCAGTCAGCCGTGCCTGGTGGACGTGGCCCTGGACGGTGACCCCCGGCGCCGGCGACTCGATCTGCACGCGCACGACGTTCTCGGCGGCAGCGGAAATGCACGGGCCGAGCAGGAGCAGCGAAAGCCAAAGGACGCAGCACAGGCGCCGGGCGAACGGGATCATCTCACCTCGTAGGGATCGTAGGGATCGTCGTAGCGATCCTCGGGAGGAACCCACGAATCGTAGCCGTCGTCCCCGGGCTGGGAGTCGGCGGGCGGCTCCTCCTGCAGGGCGCGGTCGCGCTCGCGCAGGGCCTCGGTCGGCCGGATCTCGATCTCGACGCGCCGGTTCTGCTGGCGCCCCGCCGCGGTGTCGTTGCTGGCCAGGGGCAGATCCTCGCCGAAGCCGATCGCCTGCACCCGGGAGGCGGGCACGCCTTGGGCGACGAGGTAGCGGCGCACCGCGTCGGCCCGATCCTCACTGAGCCGCAGGTTCGCGGCGCGATCACCGCTCCCGTCGGTGTGCCCCTTCACGACCGCCTCCGTATCCGGGTAGCGCAGGAGCGTATCGGCGAGCCGATCCAGCCGGCTGTAGGCGCCCGGGTGCAGGGCGTAGGAACCGACGTCGAACAGCACGTCGCCTGGGAAGGCCACGAACAGGCGATCCTCGCGCCGCTCGACTTCCGCATCGGGGATGGCGTCGATCTCCTGGGCCTGCTGGTCGAGGGTGCGACCGATCAAGCCGCCGGCCAGTCCGCCGACGGCGGCGCCGATCAGGGCGCCGCGGCCGCGCTTGTGGTCGTCGGCCGCGGCCCCGGCGGCAGCGCCGAGGATTGCCCCGGCGATGGCGCCCTGGGTGGACTTCTTGTCGAGGGCCGTGCCCGTGGTGGTCTGGCAGCCGCCCAACGGAAGGGCGGCGGCGAGCAGCGCGGAGAGAAGGAGCGAAGACCGTCGCAGGGGTGCCATGGAATCCTCCGAATGGACGCGAGCATAGGATGCAGCCGCTCGACAGGGCATTCGATCCCGCGGGGAGCCCCTAGGGGCTTCTGGAGGCGTCCCTCCGGGCGGGAAAACCGTCGGGGCATTGACACTTCCTTCGGTGCTTCACCACTCCCTCTACAGGATGCCCCATCCCTGGCGGGGCTTCTCAAAGGTGGGAAGGCAGGGTCCCTTCGGGGGCCCTGCCTTCTGGCCGCCCTCCGAGCTCACCCCCCGGTCCCTGGAGCCCCCGATGGGCGGCCACGCGCGGGTGCTCGGCGCCACCCTGCTCGGCATCGACGGGATCCCCGTGGAGGTCGAGGTCCGAATCAGCTCCCAGCTGCCGAGGATCAACATCGTCGGCCTGCCCGAGGCGGCGGTCCGCGAGAGCGCGGCGAGGGTGCGCGCAGCGGTGCAGGCGATCGGCATGCCCTTCCCGGATCGGCGCATCACCGTGAGCCTGGCCCCGGCGGCCTTGCGCAAGCAGGGGGCCGGCCTCGACCTGGCCATCGCCGCCGGCATCCTGGCTGCCGCGGGCACGATCCCACCGGACGTGATGGGCGGCGTCGGCCTGATCGGCGAGCTCGCCCTAGACGGGCGGCTGCGCCCCGTGCGGGGCGCGCTGGCCCTGGCCTCTTCCCTCCAGGCGGCCGGCTGCGGGCGCGTGATCCTGCCTGCGAGCCACGCCCGGGAAGCGGGCCTGCTCGGCGAGCCCGCCCCGGAGCTCGGCGGCCACCTGGGCGAGGTGATCGAGAGGCTGGCCACCGGCGAGGCGCTCGCCGCACCCGGAGCGAGCGAGCCGGAGGCCGACGGGCCCCGCGGCGCCCTGGATCTGGCCCTGGTCCGCGGCCAGGGCGAGGCCAAGCGGGCGCTCCTGATCGCCGCCGCCGGCGGCCACGGCCTGCTCCTGCGCGGCGCCCCCGGCGCCGGCAAGACGCTCCTCGCCCGCTGTCTCCCGGGCCTGCTGCCGCCGCTCTCGAGGGCGGAGAGCCTCGAGGTCGCGCGCATCCACGATGCCGCCGGCCTACTGGACGATGCCGCGCCCCGCCGGCCCTTTCGCGCTCCGCACCACTCCGCCTCCCGCGCCGGCCTGCTCGGCGGCGGGCCCGCCCTCGCGCCCGGCGAAGTCACCCTGGCCCACCGCGGCGTGCTCTTCCTCGACGAGCTCCCGGAGTTCGACCGGAGCGCGCTCGAAGCGCTGCGCCAGATCCTCGAGGAAGGCCGCGTCGCCCACGCCCGCGCCGTCGGCCGGGTCGTGCTGCCGGCCCGCTTCCAGCTCGTGGCCGCCGCCAACCCCTGCCGCTGCGGCTGGTATGGCTCCGGCGTGCGCGATTGCCGCTGCGACGACGGCGCCCTCGCCCGCTACGAAGCCCGCATCTCGGGCCCGCTCCTCGACCGCATCGATCTCCACCTGGCCGTGCAGCCGGTGCCCCTCGACGAGCTCGAACGGCGGCCGGAGGGTCCGGGCAGCGAGGCCCTCCGCGCCCGCGTGGTCGCCGCGCGCGAGCGCGGCGAGGCGCGCCTGGCCCGCGCGGGCCTAGCCGCCGAGCTCCGCCACAACGCCGCCATCCCCATCGGCGCCCTCGAAGAGCTGGTCCGTGCCACCCCGGACGCGCGCCGCGTGCTCTTCCGCGCCGCCGAGCGGCTCGCGCTCTCGGCGCGGGCGGCACACCGGCTGATGCGGGTGGCGCGCACGATCGCAGACCTGGAAGGGGAGGAGCGGGTGGGGCCGGGGGAGATGGCGGAGGCGGTGGGGTATCGGCGTTCCCCGGGATCCGCGATCTCCTAGCGGGCCGCCCGGAGGGGTCTCGGGCCGAGGGCCCGGTCGGCCGAAGAGTCGCGCCATGGACTCCTGCGATCGGAGCGATGCTTCCGGTGGAGCGACCCCGCTCCGCGGGCCCGGTTCCGCCTCCGATCGGGAGCGCGTCGAGGCCGAGCACACCAGCTGGCACGGCCGGATGCTCCGCACCCACCTGCGGGTGGGCCTTGTGCTCTCGGCGGTCTTCGGGGTGGCGTGGGCCTCCCTCGTCTCGCCGGCCTTCGCCTGGGTGTATCTCGGCGCCTTCCTCGGGTGGCTCGGGACCCTGCGGCTCCTCGACGCGACGGGGCGCCCGGTGCTCTGCGGGCGGATCGGCTGCGCGATCCTGTTCGGTGTCTGCGTGAGCACCGCGGCCCTGCTGGGCGGCCTCCACTCGAACTCGCTCTCCTGGCTCCTGCTCATGCCGGTCGCGGCCGCCACGGCGACCGTCGACAGGCGGGAGACCTGGGCGTGGGCGGGCGCCTCCGCATTGGCCGCGTGCGGCTTCTTCTTCTGGGCGGAGGCGGGAAGGCCGGCGGACGCACCGCTCATGGGAAACCTGGCGCCCCTCGTGCTCATCGTCCTCGGTCTCGGCGTCACCGCGACCCTCTGCCAGGTCTGGCGGACCTTCCAGACGGAAGCCGAGAGGAGGCTGGACGCACTGCTCGAGGCGCAGCGCAGCGAGGGCGAGAGCGTCCGGCTGTTCCGGGACGTCGCGACCCTGGTCAGTCGGGACGTCTCGTTCGAGCCGGTGGCGGCGGACGTGCTGCGACTGACCTGCGAGTCGCTCGACTTCCGAGAAGCCGAGATCTGGAGCTTCCGCCCGAGCGCGGGCACCTTCCTGCTGCGTGCCAGCCACCCGGTCGCCCTGTCGGCCTCGCCGCTCCGGGAGCCGGGGACGGGGCCGCTCGAAGAGCTCGACGTCCCGATCGCCTACGGAAGCGAGCGTCTCGGCAGCCTGCGCCTTCGTCGTCGCCCCGAGCGGGAACCCCGGACGAACACGGACGAGATCCTCAGCTCCATCGCCGGAGAGCTCTCCCACGCCCTCGCCCGGGAGCGAACCCGCGATTCGCTGCGCCTGGCGGCCGAGGTCGACGACCTCACCGGCCTGCCCAATCGTCGCGCGTTCCGCTCGCTCCTGAACGACGCCCTGTGCGAGGCGCGGCGGCACGAGCGGACGCTCGGCCTGCTCTACATCGACCTGAACGGCTTCAAGCGCATCAACGACAGCCTGGGGCACGCCGTGGGCGACCGGGTGCTCCGCGAGGTGGCTCGCCGGATCACCCAGGCGATCCGGGGAAGCGACGCGATCTTCCGGAGCCCGCCGACGACGTCGGAGGTCGCGCGCCTCGGAGGCGACGAGTTCACGGTGATCCTCGACGAGATCGCCGACCCGGCCAGCGCAGAGGTCGTCGCCCATCGCATCCTCGCGAACCTGGCGCGCCCGACCCGTGTCGACGGCCAGGAGCTCTACCTCGGCGCAAGCATCGGCATCGGCGTCTTCCCGGAGGACGCCGGTGAGATGGAGGCCCTGATCCAGTGCGCGGATTCGGCGATGTATGCGGCCAAGCGGCTCGCCCGATCGGGCTGCCGACGATACCACCCGAACCAGGACAAGGGAGACCCGCTGGCCCTGGAGGCCGACCTCCGCGTCGCGCTGCGCGAGAGCCGGATCCGGCCCCATTACCAACCGATCGTCACGAGCGTGAGCGGCGAGGTCGTCGGTGCCGAGCTGCTCCTGCGCTGGCATCACCCCCTTCACGGCTGGATCCCGCCCGTCGATTTCGTCGGCCTGGCGGAGCGCGTCGGACTCATCTCCGAGCTCGGCAACCTGGTCCTCGAGGAGGGCCTGGCCTTCCTCGAGGCCCACCACGAGCAGCTCGGACCGGGCTTCCGGCTCTCCCTCAACGTGTCGCCGAAGCAGATCGAGGACCTGGGCTTCCTGCATCGCGTCGCCCGGCGGCTGGCGTCGTCGCCCCTTCCCAACGCCATGCTGGAGCTCGAGGTGACCGAGACCGTGCTGATGGTGGACTCGGAAGAGACCTGGGAGCACATCGAGGCCCTGGCCGGTCTCGGCGTCGGCTTCGCCCTCGACGATTTCGGCACGGGCTACTCCTCGCTGTCGCTGCTCAAGCAGATGCCGATCCACCGGATCAAGATCGATCGGTCGTTCGTCAGAGGCCTTCCCGACGAGCCGCGAGACGTCGCGATCGTGGGCGCGATCCTGGGCATGGCGGCATCCCTCGGCATCCGCGTGGTGGCGGAAGGCGTGGAGGACGAAGCCCACCAGGCCTTCCTCGCCGAGAGGGGCTGCCAGGAGCTCCAGGGCTGGCTGTTCGCGAAGGCGATGGAGCCCGAGGCGTTCCTCGAATGGGTCGCGACACGGGGAAACACCTGAGAACCGATGCGCGCGCCGATGCATGGACGTTCAGCTCGGGTGGGATCCAACCGAAAGGGAACCCCATGACGCGCCCCACACGAGTCCTTCTGTGTGTGTGCCTCGCCGTTCTGAGCGCGCCGCCCGGTGAAGCGACCAACGGCCACTTCCTCCACGGGGTCGGCTCCGAGAACCAGTCCCTGGGCGGGGCCGGTGCCGCCCACGCGGTCGACGCGGTCTCGGCCCTCACCTGGAACCCCGCATCCGGCGTGGCCCTCGATCCGGAGGTCTCGCTGGGCGTCGAGTGGTTCGTTCCCGATCGCACGCTCGAGAGCCGCATCGACGCCGGCGCGCTCGGCCCGGGCCTTCCCTTCTTCCAGGGCTCGACCCGTAGCGACACGAACTCCGCCTTCCTTCCGACGTTGGGCGTCGCGCTCCGCTCGGAGGACTCGGACCTAACCTGGCTCGTCGCCATCTCCGGCGTCGCAGGCTTCGGCGTGGAGTACGAGCTGGAGACGCCGGTCGCCCCGGGCAGCAACCCGCTGCTCACACCGCAGCCACCCCGGGGCTTCGGCTTCGGAGAGATCCAGTCCGAGTACCAACTGCTCACCCTGGCCGGGGGGCTCGCCTGGGAGATGGACGAGCACTGGTCCCTGGGCGTGGCCCTGGTCGCCGCCCAGTCGCGCCTGGAGATCAAGCCCGCACCCTTCGCGGCACCTGACGACGCAGACGGCGACGGCTTCCCGACCTACCCGCAGGCCGACGAGCTGGAGCGCGCGTTCGGAGGCGGCTTCCGGATCGGCCTTCGCTACGCGCCGACCCCGGACCTCTCCTTCGGCGCGGCCTATGCCTCGCCGCTCTGGTTCGAGGACTTCGAGTGGTCGGCCCGCGACGAGCTGGGACGACGACGCCGGATCGAGCTGGCCCTCGACCTTCCGGCCTACTGGAACGCCGGCTTCTCCTATCGCCTTCGCCCCACGACCCGCACTCACGTGGACGTGCGTTGGATCGACTACGAGCACACGGACGGCTTCGATCACCATGGCTTCGGCCCCGACGGTGCCGTCCGCGGCTTCGGTTGGGACAGCATCTGGGTGTTCGCTGCCGGTATCGAGCAGGACCTGGGCGAGCGCGTGCGCCTGCGCCTGGGATACAACTACGGTGAGAACCCGATTCCCGCGGAGCTCTCCTTCTTCAACACGCCCTCCCCGGCGATCGTGAAGCACCACCTGACCAGCGGGGCGAGCCTGAAGGTGAGTGACGCTCTCTGGCTCCACCTCGGCTACTACCACGCGTTCGAGAACCGCAGCTCGGGGCCCTTCGTCACGCCCCTCGGCGAAGCGCGAGGCACGCGGGTACGGAACGAGCTGTCGGAGGATTCCTTCAGCCTCGCATTCACGGTGGAGCTCTGATGTCGGACCCGCAGCCGGAATCCGAAGAGGGCTGCCGCTGCGTCCACGCCGCGGACTGTCCCCTCTTCGAGCGCTTCAAGCTCTCGTCGGTGCTCCGCATCTGGCAGATTTACTACTGCGAGGAGCGCTTCGACGAGTGCGTGCGCTACCAGATGGACTGCCGCGGCGAACCCGTGCCGCCCACGCTCCTCCCGAACGGGAAGGACATGGCGGACGGAAAGGACCCGTCGTGAGCGATCCGGCCTACTGGCCCTGGTGGCTCGGCGGACTGACGCTCGCGGCGGTGGCCGTGAGCCACGTAGCGGCCTCGGGCCGGCTCCTCACCGTCTCGGGCATCCTCTCTCGCGCCCTGCGCTGGCGCGAAGACGAGCGGGACCGCCAGAAGGAGCTCGAGCTGGCCCGCGGTGGGCTCGACGACGAGCTGCTGGCCGCGACGCTGGAGCAGTTCGGCGGCGGCCCTCCGGGCGCGACCGAGTCGGCGAAGCCCGCGGAGAGCGTCGCCTGCGAGTCCTCCCCGGTCGTCCGCCTGCGCGTCTCGGCCGGCGCCACCTTCATCGCGGCGTTGGTCGTGGGAGGCTTCGTCTCCGCCCTTGGCGACGGCCGGGCGACCCTGGGGCTCGGCCTGGGGCCGGAGTTCGGGCGTGTGATCGGTGGGGGCTTCCTCGCCGTGGGCGCGGCGCTCGGCGGCGGCTTCCTCGTGGGCTTCGGCGCACGGATGGCGGGCGGCTGCACCTCCGGTCACGGGCTCTGCGGCATGGGTCGCATGCAGGTGGGAAGCCTCGCGGCGACCTGCGCCTTCTTCGCGGGCGGCATCGTCGTGTCGTTCCTGCTGCGGAGCCTCGCGTGACGCTCTCCATCCCCTGCCACCTCTTGACGGGGAGCCTGGGGCTCCTGATGGGCTTCGGCCTGAGCCGGATGGGGTTCTCGGAGTTCGGCGAGGTGCACCGCATGTTCACCTTCGACGACCTGCGACTCACCTTCAGCTTCGCGGCCGCCGTCGTCCTCGTCGGCGTGGGCTTTCTCGGACTGAGCGCGCCGCGAAGGCACGCGCCCCGCCACATCCATCCCGGGACGGTGCCGGGCGGGCTCCTGTTCGGCGCCGGTTGGGCCCTGTGCGGCGCGTGTCCCGCCATTGCATGGGTGCAGCTCGGCGAGGGAAGGCTGCTCGCCCTTGCGTCCATCGCCGGCATCCTGCTCGGCACCGCGCTCTACCCGAAGGTCCACGCCCGGTTCTTCCGCTGGCCGAGCGAATCCTGCCAGGGCTGAGCTCCGCGGCTTTCGCCGGGCCCCAGTAGCCGAGCCCCCTCAAGCTTCCGCCCGACCTTCCCGATGCAGGGAATCGCGGAATCGCGTGAGAGGACCCGATGGACGAGCTGCCCTTCACCCTGATCCTGGACGACGAGAGCACCGGCCTCGGGAGCGTGGCGCTCCGCCTGCTGCGGCTGGGCATCGACGTCTTCTACGCCCCCGACCCGGATGAGGCCGTGCTCTTCTGCGGGCAGCCCGAAGCCCGGGGCGTCCGCGCGTTGATGTTCCCGGAGAGGCTCGATCTGGAGGCCCTCGGCCGTGTCCTGCCCCGGGTCCCCGCCAACGCCGACGGCACGATCACGAGCCTCGTCGCGGTCGGGGAGCTCGTGGACGACGCGCTGCTCGACCGGCTGCGCAAGGCCGGCGTGGACCGCTGCCTGCGCGTCCCCTTCGACGACAGCACCCTTCGCTGGGTCGCGAACGAGGCCCGCTTCGACAAGAAGCACCAGCCGAAGCGCCAGCACCCCCGCGCTCCGACCGACCTGCTCTGCCGGGCCTCCTGGGGGCTGAAGCGCAAGGACCTGGTGTGCTCCACCCTCTCGTTGGGAGGCGCCTTCCTGGAGACGCCCACGCCGCTCGACGTGGGCCAGAAGATCAAGCTGCGCATCCCCTTGCCGAGCGGCGCGCTTACCCTGAGGGCGGTGGTGGCGAACCAGGCCGACGGCAGCGGGCTCCGGTCGACGGGCATGGGTGTGACCTTCCTCGAGCCCGGCTCCCAGGAAGAGCTCGCGGCCTACGTGGGCTCGCGCCTGGCCGAGTTCTCCCTCTAGGTGCGCTTGGGCACGGGAACGGTGGCCCGCGGGAGAGTGTCAATTCACGGGCACCGGGCGCCGAATTCCGTCACCCGGAAGGGCGTCCAAGAACTGCCGACCGGGCACGGGTCGGCGTCTAACCGACTGGAATTCAAAGGAATTCAGAGGATCCCCCGAAGGCCGCCGGAGCTGGAGCAGGCTGGCACGCATCCTGCTCTCTCCAGGGGCAGAACCGAGGAGGCCAGCATGGGCCGCACCGCCACGCGCAGGAAGGACGCAGGATTCGCCGGGGAGCAGCCGGTGGAGACCACGCTCCTCGAGCTGGTCCAGACCCTCGGCGAGCTCACCGACGACGACCGCGAGGTGGTCGATACGGTGCTCGAGCTGCTGCGCGACGGGCGGGTCCGACTCACGGGCAACTTCGCGAACCAGCGGCTGGCCCTCGCCTAGGGGGCCGTTGACCCCACCGGGCCCGATCCCGATCATCCCTGCTCGGGGGTGATCATGAGCAAGCAGGGGAGCTTCGCGTTCTCGGCGGCGGGCGCGTCCAAGGGCGGCAAGGGACGGAAGGCCCCGGCGAAGAAGACCGCGGCCAAGCCCAAGAGCAAGGCGCCGGCGCGCAAGAAGGCGCCGGCCAAGGGCAGCCCGAAGCCGCGCAGCCGCGCCACCGCCAAGGAGATGGCCCGCAAGCAGCGGGACATCTCGGTCTCCGAGTTCTTCGCCAAGAACCGGCACCTGCTGGGCTTCGACAACCCGTCGAAGGCGCTCCTCACCACCGTGAAGGAAGGCGTCGACAACTCGCTCGACGCCTGCGAGGAGGCGGGCATCGTCCCCGACATCCGGGTCGAGATCCACCAGCTGGACGAGACGCGCTTCCGGGTGGCGATCGAGGACAACGGGCCGGGCATCGTGAAGGCCCAGGTGCCGAAGATCTTCGGGCGGCTCCTCTACGGCTCGAAGTTCCATCGCCTACGGCAGAGCCGGGGCCAGCAGGGCATCGGCATCAGCGCCGCGGGCATGTACGGGCTGCTCACCACCGGCAAGCCCGTTCACATCACCACCCGCACCGGCGCGAAGAAGCCGGCCCACCACTTCCAGCTCGTGATCGATACCAAGACGAACGAGCCCCGGGTGAAGAAGGACGAGACCGTCGAGTGGCCCCGGGAGCACGGCACGCGGGTGGAGATCGAGCTCGAGGGCGGCTACCGCGGCGGACAGCACTCGGTGGACGCCTACATCCGACAGATCTCGTTGGCCAACCCCCACGCGCGCCTCGAGTTCCTGCCGCCGAACCCGGAGAAGAGCAACGGGGTGATGCTCTTCGACCGGGTGACCGAGGAGCTGCCTCCCGAGACCGCGGAGATCAAGCCGCACCCCTACGGGGTCGAGCTCGGCGTGCTCATGCAGATGTTCCGGGACACGCGCAGCCGAAACGTGCGCGGATGCCTGCAGGCCGACTTCTCCCGGGTCTCGGGCCGCACGGCCGACGAGATCTGCAAGCATGCGAAGGTCCCGAACACGCGGCGGCCGAGCGAGGTGACCCGGGAGGAGGCCGAGCGTCTCCACAAGGGCATCCAAGCGACGAAGATCATGTCGCCGCCGACCGACTGCATCGCGCCGATCGGCGAAGAGCTGATCGAGAGCGCGCTGCGGCAGGAGGTGGAGGCGGACTTCTACGCCACCGTGACGCGCAGACCCACCGTCTACCGGGGCAACCCGTTCCTGATCGAGGTGGGGCTCGCCTACGGCGGCGCGCTCCCGGCGGACGATTCGGTGACGGCGTTCCGCTTCGCCAACCGGGTGCCCCTCCAGTACCAGCAGGGGGCATGCGCCATCACCAAGGCCATCACCGGCACCGACTGGAAGGCCTACCAGATGCAGCACCCGCGCGGCGCCATGCCGGTCGGACCCATGCTGCTGATGGTGCACATCGCGAGCGTGTGGGTGCCCTTCACCTCCGAGAGCAAAGAAGCCGTGGCCCACTACCCGGAGATCCTGAAGGAGATCCGGCTCGGCCTGCAGGAGTGCGGGCGGCGCGTCGCGACCCACATCCGCAAGCGCCGGCGGGAGGCCGACGAGGAGAAGAAGCGCGCCTACATCGTGAAGTACATCCCGCAGGTGGCTGTGGGGCTCCAGGAGATCCTAGGCTTCGCGGACAAGGAGCGGAACAAGGTCGTGAACGACCTCACCGACGTGCTCGAGAAGAGCAGGAAGCTCTAGCCATGGCAGCTCGCAAGAAGGCGCCGGCCCGCAAGAAGGCCGCTCGCACCAAGACCTCGGACGTCCAGAAGAAGGCCAAGGAGGTCAAGGCGAAGAACGCGAAGCTGGACGCGTTGACCGTCGACCTGATCAAGGACACGGCCAAGGGCGTCCACCAGCGCATCAACCGGAAGGGCAAGCCCGACCTCCACTTCCCGATCCGCTCGCTGAAGAACGTCTCCTACTCCCAGAAGAAAGGCTACTTCGAGATCGGGAAGCAGAAGAAGACGCGCACCCTCACCGTGAACACGGTGAAGAGCTTCGCCCAGACCCTCCGCATGATGGGGCTCTCGAAGGAGATGGTCGAGTCGAACGACTTCGCCACGAAGCGGGACGCGTACTACCAGAGCAAGAACTGGGAGGACGCCCGCTTCGACGAGCAAACGGAAAGTGACGCGGTGATGGACGACATCGAGGCGATGTTCTCGGTGCGCGGCGTCTCCCGCGAGCAGCTGCGCTTCGTGCCGGACGAGCACGGCGGCGCGGTGGCGGGCAACCTCGTCGTCCTCGACCCGGACCGGGAGACCGGCGAGGTGGAGCGCATCGACTGCACCCGCTTCGGCTCCGGCGCCTACTCGATCCCCTCGACCGTGGAGCACCTCTCCTTCGAGACCGACGCCAAGTTCGTGCTGGCCATCGAGACCGGGGGCGTCTTCCAGCGGCTCCAGAGCCACAAGTTCTGGCAGACCTCGAACTGCATCCTGGTCTCGATGGCCGGCGTGCCCACCCGGGCGACCCGGCGCTTCATCCGCAAGCTTTCGGACGAGGCGAAGATCCCGGTCTACGCCTTCGTGGATTGCGACCCCTACGGCATCTCGAACATCTACCGGACGCTGAAGGTCGGCTCGGGCAACGCCGCCCACCTCTCCCAGTTCTTCTGCGTGCCCCAGGCCCGGTACCTGGGCGTCACGCCGGCGGACATCCGGGAGTACGACCTGCCGACCCATCCGCTCCAGGACGTGGACGTGAAGCGAGCCCGGGACGCGCTCAAGAACGACCCCTTCTTCCAGACCCACAAGCCGTGGCAGAAGGCCCTGAACGATCTCCTCAAGATGGGCGTGCGCGCGGAGCAGCAGGCGCTGGCCAAGTGGGGGCTCAACTACGTGATCGAGGAGTACCTGCCGCGCAAGCTGGCCGCGCCGGGCCAGTTCCTGCCCTAGGAGCCCGACCCCGGAGACGACGCATCCCCGGCCAACGGCTCCGGCGCGTCGAAGCCGGCCGAGGCGAGGATCTGCCGGAAGCGCGGGTCGCCCCGGTAGGGATCGAAGATGGGCTCGGCTCGCACGTACCAGAGGTGGTGCCGGGCGGCCTCCTCCAGGCAGGCCAGCATTGGGTCCGGGTCGCGGGCCCGCGCGTGGAGCACCGCGCTCTCGTAGGCGTCGCGTCCGCAGGGCCGCCCGCTGGCCGCGGCGTCCAGGGCGAGGAGCAGGCGAACACCCGCCTCAGCGCCGACGAAGCGTTGGTGGATGCGCAGCGGGGGGCGCAGCCAGCCTGGAAGCGCGAGGAGGAACACCTCGGTCGCTTCGGCTTCCCGCCCGGCCGCGCCAAGCGCGCTCGCGAGGGTCGCGACCACGTAGGCCGAACGCGGAGCCAGCTGGTGCGCGCGCCGCAGGTGCGCGATCGCGCGCTCGTTCGCGCCCAGGTAGTAGTAGACCCGACCGGCCGTGTGCTGGACCGAGTGGGAGAGCGGATCCAGCTCGAGGGCGCGCTGGATGACCGGAAGTGCGTCCTCCGGGCGGCCTTGCATGCAGCGCAGGCGGGCCAATGCGCCGAGCGACACGGGAGAGGGACCGAGCTCGACCGAGCGTTCCAGCGCGGCCTCGGCTCCGGTCCAATCCCCCTTCGCTCGGAGAACGGCGCCATGGACGGCCCAGGCCTGCTCCGACGCCGGGTCCAGCTCGAGGGCGCGGAGGACCACGGTCTCCGCGCGGGAAAGCCAGCCCAGCCCGGGCGCGTCGTCGCTCCACAGCCGTTCGTAGGCCGCCGCCAGCGCGACGTGGGCGTCGGGCTCCCCGGGCTCGCGCTCGATCGCGCGCTCGTACAGCGCCACGCGGTCGAGCAGCTCGTCCCGCGTGGACGCGAGGATCGCGCTCCGACCCTCCAGCCGGAATCGGTCGGCATCGACCTCCGGCGCCCGGTGCACGAACTCGGCTCCGCGCTGGACCTCCACCAGGAGAGCCGCGCGAACCGCCCCTGCCACCTCGGCGCGCAGCGGTCCGGGCTCCGCCAGGGATCCTTCGTGGGAGCTCGACCACTGCCGAAACCCGCTGGTGGCGTCGACCAGCTCCACGTCGACGTGGAGCCGATCGTCGCGGGCGCGGACCCGACCGACCACGAGCGATCCGACGCCGAGCTCGGCGCCGATCGCCATGGGACCGCGGGGTGCGCCCGGACCGCGCGCCAGCGCGAACGACTCGCTGGGCGACAGGACGAGCAGCTCGGTCACCTCGCTCAGCCGGCCAACGACGTCGAGCGCGACCGCTTCACCGTGGTCTCTGAGCCCGCCGAAGGGGAGCACGGCGACCGATCGGTCCAGGCCGGTTTGCGTGAGGGGCGACGGCAGGAGCGGACCGAGATCGGCGAACGGCCGGGCCAGCCACGCCGCCAGTCCGGCGGCCGCGAGAGCGCCGGCGAGCAAGGCGCCCCACGTGGGTCCCCGCGGCCGGCGGCCGGCCCCGGTCGCCCCGCGCGGGGACGCCGTGTCCGCTGCCGGCAGCTGCGTCACGGGAACGCCGATCCGGTAGCCGCGCCCGCGGACCGTCTGGATGATCCGGGCGTCGGCCTCGCCCTCGCCCAGGGCGCGGCGCGCCTGGCTGATGCAGCGCGTGAGCGACGCCTCTCCGACCGCCACCCCCGGCCATACGGCGTCGAGCAGCTCGTCCCGGGTGAGCGTGCGCTCGGCGTGGCCGAGGAGCTCTCGTAGGACCTCCATCACCTTGGGCTGGAGCGGAATGCGGGTGCTGCCCCGCCGGAGCTCGTAGCGCTCTTCGTCCAGCTCGAATCCGGCGAATCGGTATCGCACCCAGGCCTCGTCCGCAGCGCCCCGACCCACGGGGCAGCATACACCCGCCCGCGGGGACCGCGGGGCGGGAATTCGCTGACGATTCGGTTCCCATCGGGTGGCGGAAGGGCCCGATCGGCGAGCCTGGCGCCCGGAAAGGGAGCTGACCTTGCGCCACCTCGCGGCCCTGACGGCGGCCTCGTGCCTCGCGCTGGCGCTCGCCCCCGGGCGGGCTTCGGCCCTCGTGCTCGCGTGCGAGTCCGCGCCGGCCAGCTTCGAGCTGCTCCCGCGGGTCGGCTTCAACACCTACGCCCTCGGGGTGTCGGCGGACGGGGCGTTCGCCACCGGTGTCAGCGTGGTGGGCAACAACGCCGCCTCCGAGGCGCTGCGTTGGAACCAGGCCGGCGCCGTCGAACGGCTCGAGCGGTCGGTCGGTTGGACCAACGGCCACTTCCTGATGGGGTACGAGATCTCCGACCCGCTTCCCTCCCTTGGGGGAGAGCGGGTCGTCACGGGTACGAAGTTTGACGCCGCGGCCCCGACCTACGCGCGTTGGATCGGGACGACGCTCCAGGACACCCTGATCCCGTCCCGCTTCCCCGGCGGCGTGTTCTTCCAGCAGCACCCGATCGACGCCTCGCCGGACGGGAGATACCTGGTCGGCCGCGAGCAGGGCACCGACGAAGCCTTCCTCTTCGACACGGAGACTCCGCTCTTCCAGACGATGAGCGCGCCCGCGCTTCCTGCCGGCGCCAACGCCGTATCCGACGACGGCCGGGTCGTGGCGGGCCACGTGAGCTGCGGGACGAGCTGCACGGCGCCGGCCCGCTGGGACGACAGCGTGGTGACCGTGCTCCAGGGTGGGGACTGTGCGGGCTCTCCGGGCGAGGTGCAGGATCTCTCGGCGGACGGGTCCGTCGCCGCCGGGTGGATCGCCAACTGCCCCTTCGGCCCGCGGATCCGACAGCCGGCGATCTGGCTGGGCAACCAGCTGGTCCCGCTGGGGCCGGTCCTCCCGCCCACCAATCAACGGGACCGGGGGAGCGCCCTGGCGGTGAGCCCCGACGGCCGCTTCGTGGTCGGCACCCAGGACGACCTCAGCGGTCCGGCCTTCCTCTGGGACGTGGAGCACGGAATGCGGGACCTGAAGCTGGTGCTCGCCCGCGACCACGCCCTCGCCGACGAGGTCGCACCCTGGTTCTTCACGGCGGCGACCGGCGTGACGGTCAAGCCGGATGGCCGCGTCGTGATCGTGGGCTACGGGTGGCCGGTCGCCCGCACCGTGGGACCGGGCAACTTCCAGCCGTTCCGCGTCACCCTCGACGTCGATACGCCCTGCGATGACGCGGATCGCGACGGTCTCTGCGACGAGTGGGAGCGGGACGGCTACGTCGACGTCAACTGCGACGGTCGATTCGACGCCTCGCAGGACCTCTCGCTGCCCGGCGCGGACCCGCAACACATGGACGTGTACGTGGAGCTGGACACGATCGAGGGCACGGTGGTGCCCACCGGCGCGCTCGACGACGTGGTGGCGGCCTTCGCCTCGGTGCCGAACTCGCTGGTCGACAACCCGGGCGGGGGGCGGGGCATCCGCCTCCATCTCCGCCAGGACGATGCCGCGGTGCCGGATCCCGGCGGCGGGTCGAATCCAAGCTGGACGCAGGGCGTGGGATGCGGCGGCGCGACGGAATTCGCTGCGGTGAAGGCGGAGTGGTTTGGCACGGCCGCCGAGCAGGCGGCGGACGGCGAGGTCCTGGAGGTCAAGCGGCGCCTGTTCCGCTACGGAGTCCTGGGCGGCACCTTCGAGGAGCTGATCGAAGGCCAGGCCGTGCCCTTCGGCCCGAACTTCATCGTTTCCCCGGGCCAGGGGTTCCGGACGCCGACAGCCACGGACTGGGCGGGCATCTTCATGCACGAGCTCGGGCACACGCTGGGCCTGGACCACGGCGGGCCCGAGGAGAGCGTCAACTACAAGCCCAACTACCACAGCGTGATGAACTACACGTGGACGACACCGGCCCAGCTTCCGGTCGTCGGCCCGCCGCTCGGCCTGCTCGCCTACGCGGGCTCGTGGCGGCTCGACTACGCGCGGGAGCCGTTCGCGATGGACCTCGACGAGAACGGCCTGGACGAGATGGCCGGCCTCGGGGGCCCCCAGGGCCATGGACGCCACTTCCTGCCGGTCGGGCCCCTCGAGGGCGGGCCCTTCAGCTTCGACGCCAACCCGCGCATCGAGCGCGCGCAGGGACCGATCGACTTCGACCGGGACGGCGTGCCGAACGAGGCGGTCTCTGGCCCCGCCAACCTGAACCAGGTCAATCCGTGGAACGCACCGGACTTCGGAAATCCGAGGCTGGAGATCCTCGAAGCCCACTCGGACTGGGACTACATCGCGCTCTTCTACCCCCGCTTCTTCCAGCACCCGAACTGGTTCGGGGCCGGAGCGTGCGTGGGCTTCCTCCGCACCTTCCCTCCGCCCGACGAGCTCACCGTTGCCGAGCGCGTCGGCCTGAGTGTCGACATGCCGATCGACTGCAACGGCAACGGCGTCGACGACGACGACGAGCTCCTCCAGGGACTCGCCGCGGACGACGACGGCGACGGCTGGCTGGACGCGTGCGAGCCACGGATCGGCGACTGCGACGGCGACGACGACATCGACCTGGCGGACCGTGGTCTGGTGGTGGCGGCCTTCGGGCGCAGCGAAGGGGAGGCGGCCTACCTCGAGTGCGCGGACCTCGATGGCGACCGGGACGTCACCTTCGTCGACTACCAGGCCTGGGTGGCCGAGTACGAGGCGGCCCAGCCGCCTGCGGGCAGCTGCGGAGGCGCGGGGGGTGGGGAGGCCGCGCTCCTTGCGGGCGCGTGGCTCTGGCACCGCCAGCGGCGGATGCGGGGAGGAGTCTCGTGATCGGCCGAAGCATCCTCGCCGCTCTTCTCCTTGCCGGCGGGCTGCTGCCCGCCTCGTCGGACGCTGCAACGATCGTCCGCTTCGTCCTGGCGGATCCCGGGGTGGCACCCGGCGCATCGACCACCCTGGAGATCCGGGCGGACTTCGACACGCCGGTGCTGGGCTTCGGCGTCGACCTCGTCCTGGACCCGGCCGTGCTGGCGGCCGTCTCCGCGCCGGTCATCGGCCCGGCCTGGACGCCCGTTTTCGCGCCCGACGGCGACGGCCTCGCGGGTCTGGCGCTGCCGGCGGGCGTCGTCGGGAGCGACGTCCTCTTGGCCTCGCTGGCGGTGACACGGCTCTCACCCGCCAGAACGCAGATCGGCGGTGCGATCACGGCGGGAGACCTCAGCGAGGGGTTCCCCCTCGTCGGGAGCGGCTTCGACCCGGTGACCTTCGTGCCGGCTGCCGTGGCGGCGGTCCCTGAGCCGACTGCGGCGATGATCCTGGGAATCCTCGCCGGATGGTTTTCCGTCCGGGGGCGCTCCCGGCGCGGAAGCTAGATCGGTCCCAGCCTGCGCGGTCGCTAGGATCCCGCCATGAAAGGCATCGTCCTCGCGGGCGGGTCCGGCACCCGGCTCTACCCGATCACCCTCGGCGTGAGCAAGCAGCTGCTTCCGGTCTACGACAAGCCGATGGTCTACTACCCGCTCAGCACGCTCATGCTGGCGGGGATCCGGGACGTGATGGTGATCAGCACGCCCGAGGACCTGCCCGGCTTCGAGCGGGCCCTGGGCGACGGTTCGCGGGTGGGGCTCTCCATCACCTACGCGGCCCAGCCCCGGCCCGAGGGCATCGCCCAGGCCTTCCTGATCGCCCGGGACTGGATCGGCAGCTCGCCGGTGGCGCTGGCGCTCGGCGACAACGTGTTCTTCGGCCACGGCCTTCCCGAGGTGCTGCGGCGGGCGGCGGCCCGCGAGCCCGGCGGCACGGTCTTCGGCTACCAGGTGCGCGATCCGGAGCGCTACGGCGTGGTCGAGTTCGACGCCGAGGGCCGGGCCACGAGCATCGAGGAGAAGCCGTCGCAGCCGCGCACCAACTGGGCGGTGACCGGGCTCTATTTCTACGACGCCGGCGTGGTCGAGATCGCGGCGGGCCTCGCCCCCTCGGCCCGCGGCGAGCTCGAGATCACCGACGTCAACAACGCCTACCTGGAGCGCGGCGAGCTCCAGGTGGAGAAGCTCGGTCGCGGCTTCGCCTGGCTCGACACCGGCACCCACGAGTCGTTGATGCAGGCCGGCGAGTTCATCCAGGCCGTCCAGGAGCGCCAGGGCTTGATGGTCTCCTGCATCGAGGAGATCGCCTGGCGCAGCGGCTGGATCGACACCGACGACCTGCTGCGCATGGGCACCGAGATGAAGAACAACGCCTATGGCGCCTACCTCCAGCGCATCGCCGGCGAGCCCAGGGGGTGAGGTTCGAGGAGACGGCGCTCCCGGGCGTGCTGGTCGTGGCGCCCGACGTCCACCGCGACACGCGCGGCTTCTTCCTCGAGTCCTACCACGAAGGGAAGTACCGGGAAGGCGGCATCGACGCGCGCTTCGTGCAGGACAACCACTCCGCCTCGAAGCGCGGCACCCTGCGCGGCCTCCACGCCCAGCTCGAGCCGGCCCAGGGCAAGCTGGTGCGCGTCCTGCGCGGCGAGGTGCTCGACGTCGCCGTCGACGTGCGCCAGGGCTCGCCGACCTTCGGGCAGCACCATGCCGAGCGGCTCGACGCCGAGCAGCACCACCAGCTCTGGATCCCCGAGGGCTTCCTCCACGGCTTCCAGGTGCTCTCGGAAGAGGCGGAGGTCGAGTACAAGGTGACCTCGCCCTACACGCCGGCGGGGGAGATCGCCGTGGCGTGGAACGACCCGGAGCTCGGGATCTCCTGGCCCATCCCCGAGCCGATCCTCTCCGACCGGGACCGGGCGGCACCGCGCCTGACCGAGCTCCGCCCCCGCCTCCGCTGAACGCAACACGCGGTGTTGCGATACCGTCACTCGTCGGAGGAGAGCCGATGCAGCTGGAAGGACGTGCGGCGATCATCACGGGTGCGGGAACCGGCGTCGGGCGGGCGACGGCCCTGGCCCTGGCGGAGCACGGGTGCTCGGTGGTCGTGAACTACAGCCGGTCGAAGGACGCGGCGGAGGCGGTTGCGGCGGAGGCCGCGGGCAAGGGCGTGAAGGCGCTGGCGGTGCAGGCCGACGTCGCACAGGACGCGGACTGCCGCCGCCTGGTCGACACGGCCGCGGGAGAGCTCGGCCGGCTCGACGTGCTCGTGAACAACGCGGGCACCACGAGCTTCATTCCCCACACGGATCTCGAGAAGGTCACCCAGGACGACTGGAACACCATCCTCGGTGTGAACCTGGTCGGGCCCTTCCAGATGAGCCGTGCGGCGGCGCCGACGCTCGAGGCGGAGGGCGGCGGCCAGGTGGTGAACGTCTCGAGCGTGGCGGGCGTGTACGGAACCGGGAGCTCCATCCCCTACTGCGCGTCGAAGGCGGGCCTCAACATCCTCACCGTCACCCTCGCCCGCGTGCTCGGCCCGGAGGTGCAGGTGAACGCAGTGTGCCCGGGCTTCATCGACGGCTCGTGGCTCCAAGGCGGGCTCGGCCCCGCCTTCGAGCCCGTGAAGGAGGCGATGGTCGGACGCTCCCTGCTGGGCGCCGTCTGCACGCCCGAGGACGTCAAGGACGCGATCTTCGGCTTCCTGCTGGGCTCGCGGCTCGTCACCGGCGAGGTGCTCGTGGTGGACGGCGGGGTCGGGAAGGCGGGCTGACGACGAACTAGAAGTCGTCCTCCAGCAGCAGCTCGTCGTCCTCCTTCCCGGCCGTGATCCGGAGCGGCGCCCGACAGAAGGCGCAGAACACCTCCTCACCGGTCTTCTCGTCCCCGCTCAGGGGGACGTCGGCGTTGCAGATGGGGCATTCGAGCTCGCGGGACATGCAGGCCTCTTCGTCCGCGGGCGGAAAGCGCTTGACCCGGCAGGGGGAGCCCTCCTAGAGTGGTCGGACCATTTGGTCCAACCAGTTTTCCCGCGGGGAATCAAGGGAATCGCCGCTCTTGGCCCAGGCTGCCCACGACACCATCGCGGACCATCTCCGGGCGGAGATCCTCCGCGGCACCTACCCGGCCGGCGGGCGGCTCCCGGCGGAGCGGGAGCTGGCCCAGCGCCTGGGGGCCAACCGCAGCTCGGTGCGAGAGGCCCTGCGCAAGCTCGAGCAATCGGGGCTGGTCGAGATCCGCCACGGCGGCGGCGCCACGGTGCTGCCGATCGAGGGCGCGAGCCTCGACGTGATCCGCCACCTGCTCGCCCTGGACGGCGCCCCGGACCGGGCACTCCTCGAGCACGTGCTGGAGGTGCACGAGCTGCTGATCGTGGGAGGCACGCGGCTGGCGCTGGAGCTCGGCGACGCGCCGCTGCTCGAGCGGGGCCGCGCCCTGCTCCGCCAGCTTGCCGATCCGGCCACGGACGAGGAGACCTACCTCGACACGGTCGAGGAGGCCCTCGGCCTGATCGCCGAGGCCAGCGGCAACCTCGTCCTCAAGATGGCGCGGCGGGCGGTGAACCCGCTGTTCGATGCGCGCTTTCGCGAGATCCGCCGGCGCTTCCGCGGGCCCGAAGAGCTGGTCCGCGCGATGGTCGCCGACCTCGACGGGGCCATCGCCGAGCGCGACCCGGACCGCGCGGAGCGGGCCCTGCGCACGTTTCTCCGGGCCGGCCGCAGCCGCGCCCTCGAAGCCCTCGCCACATACACGCGCCGCGAACCCAACGGAGACGAACGATGACCACCCTCCCCGAGACCCACCCCGTGCAGACCGAAGGCGTGAAGGCCGCCATGGAGGCGATCTACAACTGGAACTACGAGAGCGAGATCGACCAGCTGCGCACGCTCTACGCCAACGCCCTCGACCGCCAGTGGATCGCCATGAAGGACCTCGACTGGGAGCGCGAGATCGATCGCGACGCCTTCTCCCGCTCCTTCACGATGGGCGGCATCCCGGTGAGCGAGACCGCCTTCTGGAAGGAGCTGCCGCCGGAGACGCAGTGGGAGGTCTCCCGGCGCACGGCCACCTTCATGCTCTCGAACTTCCTGCACGGCGAGCAGGGCGCACTGATGGTCGCGGCCCAGCTCGTGAACGCAGTGCCGCACATGGACGGAAAGTTCTACGCCAGCACCCAGACCATGGACGAGGCGCGACACGTCGAGGTGTTCGCAGCCTACATCCGCAAGCTCGGCGAGGTGCAGCCGATCGCGCCGGGGCTGAAGAAGCTGCTCGACGCGGTGCTCTCCACCGACGACTGGCTGCTGAAGGCGGTCGGCATGCAGGTCGTGACCGAGGGCCTCGCGCTCTACAGCTTCCGCGACATGCGCAACCAGTCCGACGAGCCGCTTCTGAAGGACCTGCTCACGCTGGTGTCGCGGGACGAGGCGCGCCACACGGGCTACGGCGTGAAGTACCTGCAGGCGGTGGTGCCGAGCCTCGACGAGAAGAAGGTCGCCGAGATCGAGGACTTCGCCTTCGAGTCCGCGCGCTTGCTCATCGACTCCCGGGCAGGCCTCTCGCTGCGGGAGACGGCGCTGCAGCTCTGGGCCGAAGCCGGCGTCGATCCCCAGGAGGCGATGGCCGCCCTGATCCGCGAGCGTGAGCTGATCAAGACCTCGCTGGAGCGCACGGGCGGGCGCACCGGACCCATCCGCGGCTTCGTCATCCCGACCCTCAAGTCGATCGGCCTGTTCAGCGACCGCATCTGCGGCCACTTCGACGAGATGTTCCAGGCCAACTTCCAAGGCGCCTTCGGCTCCATCGCCGACGACCCCTACGACCTCCCCGACGACCTCGAAGCCTGGGCGCTCAGTTAAGAAACGGGGCCAGAGTTAAGAATTCAGTTCCCCTTGGGGAACTGAATTCTTAACTCTGGCCCCGTTTCTTCAGCGGACGGAGGCGAGGACCTCGGTGCGGGCGGAGTCGAAGATCCGGGTGATCTTCGGCGAGGCGTCCGGGCCGAGGACGATCTCGGGTTCGGCGCGAAGCGCGGCGCGGAACGACGCGTGACCGTCCGACGGGCGGTCGAGGGCAATGTGCGCGATGCCCCGCAGTAGCTCGGCGCGGGCGATGCGCGGGCCGGAGTCGTCGCGGACCCAGAGATCGCCGAGCAGGACGAGGCCCAGGTCCGCCATGTCGATGGCCTCCTCGAAGCGGGCGCCGTCCAGGTAGTCGTCGCCCTGGCCGAGGATGGCGTCGATGGCGGTGTAGGGAGACGCGTCCGAGATCGCTTCCGGCGGGGCCGGAACCGGGGACGGCGGCTCGCAGGCGAGGGTTTCCGGCTTCGCGGGGGGCGGCGCCGCCTCACAGGCGCAGCTGGACGACGCAGGCTCGGGCTCGGGCAGCCGCGACGCCCCGGGCACCCGCAGCAGGCGGCCGACCACCAGGCGCTCCGGATCCTCCAGATCGTTCTCCGCCGCCAGCTCGGCGATCGGGACTTCGTAGCGGCGGGCGATCCGCCAGAGCGTCTCGCCTCGCTCCACTTCGTGGATGCGGGAGGCCTCGAAGGTCGCCGTCGGTAGCAGGGACGGAGTCGACCGCGGCGCCGCCGCCACGTCCGGCCGCGCCGGCTCCGTTTCCACTTCCACCTCCGCCGGCAAGGCCGCGACGACGAGCTCGCTCCCGACCGGTAGCTGGCGCACATCGCGAATGCCGTTCAGCATGACCAGCTCGCGAACCGTGAGGTCGTAGCGGCGAGCGATGGACCACACGGTCTCCCCGGACGCCACCACGTGGACGGAGGGGGGCGGTGCCTCCACTTCGAGCAGCGGCCCCTCCTCCTCCAGGGCCGACAGGGGCTCCTGGGCGAGGTCTTGGGTCAGGTGCGCACAGCCGAGCAGGAATCCGCTCGCCAGGGGCAGGACGAGCAGGCGAGAGCTACGAGAGAGGATGGACACGCCGAGGCCTCCGGGGGGCGGAGCGATGGGGGGCGTGTCTTCCTGAGCTTGCCCAGCGGCGGGCCCGGGCGCAAGGCCGCGTCCGGCTAGGAGTCGCGCTCCCGCTTCTGGCAGTCCGGGCAGTGCCCGTAGAGCTCGTGCCGATGCCGGAGCAGCCGGAAGCCGTAGCGCTTCACGATCTCGTCCTGGGCCTGCTCGATCATCTGGCACTCGAACTCGACGATCTTCCCGCAGCGTACGCACACGAGGTGGTCGTGGTGCTCGTGCTCGATCTCGTAGCGGGTGATGCCGTCATCGAAGTGCCGCTCGTTGGCGAGGCCCGCATCGCACAGGAGCTTCATCGTCCGGTACACGGTGGTGTAGCCGATGCTCGGGTGGGCCTCGCGCACGCGCTGGTAGAGCTCGTCCCCGGTGATGTGCCCCTTCACGTCCAGGAACACCTCGAGGATCGCCTCGCGCTGCTTGGTGTGCTTGAGGTTGTGGTCCTCGAGGTAGGAGGCGAGCGCCTTCTGCTCCAGCTCGTGGGCCACGTTTCAGGGCTCCGCGGCCAGGGGCGACGAGCTGGGCGCGCCGCGCAGGGCGCGCAGGTTGCGCTGGGCCGGCTCGTGGGAGCAATCCAGCGCCACCGCCCGCTCGAAGGCGCGCTCGGCGTCGGCGGTGCGGCCGGCCGCCAGGTAGGCCACGCCCAGGTTGTTGTGGGCGGGGGCGGCCTCGGGGACGCGGGTCACCGCCTCCTCGAAGCGGACGATGGCCGTGGCCACGTCGCCCCGATCGAGGGCCTGGTTGCCGCTCCGGACGAGCCGCGCGCCCTCCAGGGACGCGCAGCCAAAGGCCGCGGCGGCCGCGAAGACCGCCAGCAGCGACGCCATGGGCCGACCCGCGAGCATCGCGAGGAGATAGCGCATGACTGCTACGGCGTCGCGGAGACCCGGCTCTCAGAGGTGCTCGGCGAGGAACGCCGCTTCCAGCGCCGCGACCTTCTCGAACAGGCACCGCGGTAGGGATCGAAGTGGCCGCCTTCGACGACTACCATCCGCGCGTGGGGGGGGCCGTCGCGGCCGCCTCTGCGACCGATGCCAGGGGAACCAGGGTGTCGGAGCGCGCGGGAACCAGCAGGAGCGGACACGCGACCCCGGCCGCCCGTTCACCGGGAGCGTAGTCAGCCAGGGCGAAGATCACGCCGGCCGGCACTTCGTTGGTCCACCCGCTGCCTTCCGGCGCGACCTCGCGAAACGCCTCCCAGCTGCCGGGGGGCGTTGATGACAGCGAACTCGTCGGGACGCCCGACGATCGGGATGCGAAGCGGATCCCCGCCCAACGCCTGGCGGAGCCCGTCGGACGGCGCCGACCACAGCGCCTCGGCGATCCACGCCAGACCGGGAGGTGCCGCGGGCTCGCCGCCCAGGAAGGGCACCTGCGCGACGACGGCGCGGATGTCCGTCCGCTCGGCCGCGAACTGGACGACATGGCCGCCGCCCAACGACGTGCCCCACAGACCGAGACGCCGGCCGTCCACCTCCGCCTGCTCGCAAAGCCAGCGGAGGGCGGAGCGGTAGTCCGCGATCTGCTCGATCGGCGAGCTCCTGGTCGGCTACCTCGAGGGACGCTAGGCGGGCCTCGGATCCTCGTCGATTCGCAGCCGTGCGAGCACCGGCAGGTGGTCGGAGGCCTTGCGAGCCGCGGCGCTCTCGTGGGCCTCGACCCCCTGGATGCGGGCGCCCCGGGCGTAGACGCGGTCGAGGGCCAGAACCGGGCGTGCCGCGGGGAAGGTGCGGGGCCAGGTCATCTCTTCGTCGCCGACGAGCTCGCGCTCGAGGGTGCGGGTGGCCTTGCAGTTGCGCCAGGCGTTCATGTCGCCGAGCAGGATCACGGCGCCCTGCAGGCGCGGGTTCTCGAGGATGCTCGATACCTGCCGGCGTCGGGTGCGGTCGACGAGCGCAAGGTGGGTCGCGACGACCGCCACCGGTCCTTCGCTGCTCGCGAACTCCACGGCGACGGCGGAGCGCTTCTCGACCCGCGAGAACGAGAGATCGAGAGAGAACACGCTGGTGATCGGCCAGCGGGAGAGGATGGCGTTGCCGATCTCGCCGCGGCGGTGGACGCGGGTGGCCACGAAGGCCAGGTGCAGGTGCAGGGCGTCGGCCAGCCGCTCGAGGGGATCGGCGCCGCCGTCGAAGGGGCGCAGCACCTCCTGGAGACCGATCACGTCGGCCTCCAGCTCGGAGATGACGAAGCCGGCCCGGGCCGGATCCGGCGCACGGGTGCCGTTCAGCCCCGCCCAGCGGTGCACGTTGTAGGTCGCGACGGTCAGGTCGCGGCCCATCGTCCCGCCCTGGGGAAGGCTGGGCGCACGGACCGCCGCCAGATAGGGAATGGCGGAGCTCAGCGCGTCCTTCCGCTCGGCGGCGGCTTCCCTGCGGGCGAGCCGCTCGGCCCGGCTGCGCCGCGGGCGGCGGGCCGGCTCCTCGTCCAGCTCGAAGGCGGGCTCCTTCTCGGTCATGTCCATGGTCATCGGTCGGCGGTGTCCCCCGGTCAACCAGCTCGAATCGGCCGCGGGAATCTAGCGAACGAGGATCCCGTGAGGTGAAACACACTCGGCAAGACGCTCGCAGCCGCAGGTTCCCGGGCGGGAGCTGCGCACGAATGCGCAGAGCCCAAGGCCGCTCGGCCGGCTGCCGATAGATTCGGATCATGGCCCGACGCTCCCGAAGCGCCCTCGATTCGCTGGCCGGTGCACCGGCGGTCCGCAAGGCCGCGGCAGCCCTGCTGGACGCGGTCGCGGAGGAGGCCTCCAGCCGCGTGCTGACACCGAAGGCCTACGCCCGCGCGGTCCGCCAGCTCGTGCGGCTGCGGGGGCGCCCGCTGGGGATGCCCATGCTCCAGGCGGGCGTGGGCCAGGGCGCCCGGATGCGCATGGCCGACGGCACCACCCTGCTCGACTTCATCGGCGGGATCGGCGTCTACGCCTTCGGCCACAGCGACCGGGACCTGCTCGAAACCGCCGTCGCCGCCGCCGCCGTGGACACGGTCTTCCAGGGGCACCTGGTGCCGGGTGTCGAGAACCTGCGTCTCTCGAAGCTGCTCGTGAAGCACGCCGGCCCGAAGCTCACCCACGCCTGGCTCTCGGTCTCGGGTGCAATGGCCAACGAGAACGCGCTGAAGATGATCCTGCAGAAGCACAGCCCCGCGGATCGGATCATCGTGTTCGAGAACGCCTTCGCCGGGCGCACCCTGGCGATGGCGGAGCTCACCGACAAGCCGGGCTTCCGCGAGGGTCTGCCCCTGCGCGGCAACGTCCTGCACGTCCCCTTCTTCGATCCGAATCAGCCGGACCCGATCCGCCACAGCCTGGACGTGCTCGAGACGCACCTGGGCCGCCACCCGGGACGCATCGCCGCGATGATGTTCGAGCTGGTGCAGGGCGAGGGCGGCTTCAACACCGCACCGCCCGAGTTCTTCCGTGCGCTGATGGAACGCTGCCGCGAGGCCGGCCTCGCCGTCTGGGTCGACGAGGTGCAGACCTTCGCGCGCACCGGCGAGCTCTTCGCGTTCCGGACCTTCGGGCTCGAGGAGCTGGTCGACCTGGTCACCCTCGGCAAGGTGCTGCAGGGCAGCGCCGTACTCTTCCGCCACCGTTACAACCCGCGGCCCGGTCTCGTCTCCGGCACCTACGCGGGCTCGACGGTCGGCATGGCGGTCGGCGCGCGCATCATCGAGCGCCTCGAAGAAGAAGCCTATCTGGGTCCGGAAGGGCGCATCAACGTGCTCGCGGGCCGCGTCGAGCGCCGCTTCGAGTCCCTCGAGAAGCGCATGCCCCGCGCGGTGGGCCCGCGCAGCGGCATCGGCGCCATGCAAGCCTTCGTCCCCTGGAACGGGAACCCGGAGGTGGTGGGCGCCGTCCTACAGAAGTGCTTCGAAGAGGGCCTCCTCGTCTTCGGCGCCGGCCGAAGCCCGATGAAGGTGCGCATGTTGCTTCCCGTCAACACCACCGACGAGGAGCTCGAACAGGGCTTCGCGATCCTCGAGAAGGTGCTGGGCGCCGTCGCGGAGGAACGAGGGCTCCCGTGCTGACCCTGCGCCCGGTGGCCTCCGGGGACCTCGACGATCTGGTCGAGCTGGCGGGCCTCCTGGACTCGATGAACCTGCCGCGGGATCCGGACTTTCTGGCCGGCCGTATCGCGCTCTCGGAGCGCTCCTTCGCGGGCGCGTTGGACGACCCGGCGGAGGCTGTCTACCAGTTCGTGCTGCACGACGCCGCGGCGGCGCCCCGCGGAAGGGTTGTGGGCACGTCCCTGATCCTGGCCAAGCACGGACGCTCCGGCCATCCCTACTACTGGCTCGAGGTCTCGACGGAGGAGCGACGCAGCAACGAGCTCGGCGCCCGCTTCGTGCACCAGAAGCTCCAGCTCCGCTCGACGGAGGACGGGCCCACCGAAATCGGCGGCCTGATCCTCGATCCCGCCTATCGCGGCCACCCGGAGCGCTGCGGCAAGGCGCTCTCGATCGTGCGCTTCGCCTGGATCGGCGCCCACCGCGAGCGCTTCCAGCGCGAGGTGATCGCCGAGATGCTCTCTCCCTTCGAGGCTCCCGGGCAGAACCTCCTGTGGGACGCCTTCGGCGCGAAGTTCACCGGCGTGCCGTATCGGGAGGCCGATCACCTCTCGGCGCGCTCGAAGCAGTTCATCGCCGATCTCTTTCCGCGCGATCCGGTCTACGCAACGCTCTTCCCGGACGAGGTGCAGAAGGTGATCGGGCAGCCGAACGAGACCGCCAAGGCCGCAGTGCGCATCCTCGAAGCGGTCGGCTTCCATCCGCTCAACCAGGTCGATCCCTTCGACGGCGGCCCGTACTACGGCGCGGCGCGGGACGCGATCGTGTCGGTGCGCGAGCGACGCGAGCTGGTGCTGCCCGGCGTGCCCGCCCGGCGCGAGGCTCCCGAGGATGCGACCCAGGCGCTGCTCTCGACCGAGGCCGGCGGAGGCTTCCGTGCGACGGTCGTGCCCCTCGACGCGGAGGAGGCACCGATCGTCTCGGAGGCCTGCCGGGAGGCCCTCGGCCTGACCCCCGGCGACCGCGTGAGCGTGACGCCGCTGCCGTGACCGATCTCCTCCGCAGCGTGTCGCCGGCGGATCCCGCCGACGAGATCGGCAGCTTCGCCGTGTGGGACGCCGACGCCGTCGCCGAGGCCGTCGGCCGCGCCCGCGGGGCCTTCCCGCGCTGGCGCGACGCTGGCTTCGACGCGCGCGCGGGCGTGCTGCGGCGCTTCCGCGATCTCACGGCCGCTCGCAAGGAAGGGCTCGCCCAGCTGATCGCCCGTGAGATGGGCAAGGCGCTGTGGGACGCGCGGGGCGAGGCGGCGCTGCTCCCCGCCAAGGTCGACGTGACCCTCGAACACGGCATGACCTACGCGGAGACCCTGGCGGCCGGCCCCAAGGCCCGCGCCACCTTCCACCCGCGCGGCGTGCTGGCGGTGCTCGGCCCCTTCAACTTTCCCGCCCACCTGCCCAACGGCCACATCGTGCCCGCCCTCGCGACGGGCAACAGCGTCGTGTTCAAGCCCAGCGATCTCACGCCCGCGGTCGGCGAGTGGATGCAGCGTGCCTGGCGCGACGCCGGTCTTCCGGACGGCGTGTTCGAGCTCGTGCAGGGGGGCGCCGAGACGGGCCAGGCCCTGGCGCTCCACGAGGACGTGGACGGCGTGCTCTTCACGGGCTCCTACGCCGTGGGCCGCGCGCTCCGCGAAGCGACCCTCGACCAGCCGGGCAAGCTGCTCGCCCTCGAGATGGGCGGCAAGAACGCCATGATCGTGTGCGAGGACGCGGACCTCGAGCTCGCCGCGGCCGAGGCGGCCCTCTCCATCGCCGCCACGACCGGGCAGCGTTGCTCGTGCCTCTCGCGTCTCTTCGTACATCGGAACGTGGTGGACGAGCTGCAGGCGCGGCTGACCTCGACCCTCGCCGGCCTCGCGATCGGTCCGCCCCTCGAGGAGGGCGTGTTCATGGGCCCCCTCGTCTCCCGTGCGGCCTTCGACCGGGTCCAGCACATGCGCGTCCAGGCCGAGGCCGCCGGCGGCGAGCGCATCTTCCGCGGCGACATCGATCGCATCGCGCCCTACGTGGCGCCGGGCCTGGTGCGCTTCGCAGGCACCGAGCAGAGCCATCGCTACCAGCGGGAGGAGCTCTTCGGTCCGGAAGCCGCGATCTACCCCATCGACGATCTCGACCACGGCATCCTCGCCACCAACGACAGTGACTACGGTCTTGCCGCTTCGGTGATGACCCGCGACCGCCGCCGCTACGAGCACTGCGTCGGCCGCGTGCGCACCGGCATCCTCAACTGGAACAAGGGCACCATCGGCGCCAGCGGACGCCTCCCCTTCGGCGGCGGCGGCAAGAGCGGCAACGACCGCCCTGCCGGCATCCTGGCCACCGTCTACTGCACGGTTCCCCAATCCCATCTCGAGTCCGACGCCGCACTCGACCCCGAGGCGCTGCCGCCCGGCTTCCCGCGCCCGTGAGCACGCCGCGCTGGCAGCGCGCCGTCCTGATGGGCGACCCCGCCCATTTCAGCGTGCAAGGCGGCGCCAACCCCCACACGCGGGATCGCTGGGGCCGCCGCCGCCAGGTCGACCGCTCCCGCGCGATCGTGCAGTGGCACCGCCTGCGCGACACCCTGCGCGATCTGGGTGTGCGCGTCCTCGTCGTCCCGCCGGACTCCGCCCAGCCCGGCCTCGTCTACCCCGCCAACGCCGGCTTCCAGACCGACGTGGACGCCGAGCTGCCGCTCTCCGAGAGGACTTTCTACCTCGCCAACCTCCTGCCCACCCGCGCCGGCGAGAAGCCCCACTACCGCCGCGTGCTCGAAGCGGCCGGCTTCCACCTCGGCGCGATCGACGAGCAGTACCGCATGGAGGGCGAGGCCGACTTCTTCCCCGCCGGCGGGCACTACCTGCTCACCTTCGGCGGCATCGAGAAGCAGCGCTTCGTCCCGACCCTGGCCTGGCCCCCGTGGAAACGCGTCTACGGCTTCCGCACCGACATCGGTGTGGCGCCCTTCCTGGAGAGCCTCGTCGCGCCGAAGCCCGTGCTGCACGTCGAGTTGAAGCTCGAGGCCCACTATCACGGAGACACGGCCCTGTGCGCCTTCGGCCCGAAGCGTGAGCTCCTGCTGGCCTACCGGGAAGGGATCGCCGCGAAGGACTGGCCGTGGCTCGAGGAGGCCTTCGGCGACGACCTGATCCCGCTCCCGGTCGCGGACGCCGAACGCTATGCGGCGAACTCCTTCACCCTCACCCAGGGCGGCGAGTCCCACCTCGTCCTGCCGGGCGGCGTCTCCGACGCGCTGCTGGGGCAGATCCGCGAGCGGGGCGTGAACCCGATCACCGTGGACGTCTCCGAGTTCCTCAAGAAGGGGGGCGGATCGGTGAAGTGCATGATCGGGGATCTGGGGCCGGTGCCGGCGGGCCACGATCTCGGATCGTCGGTGATTTCGGGCGGGTAGCGTCCCTTCCGCCTCGATCGGCTGGGCCACCTTTTCGGTCGGGGCCGTCGAGAGCGCATCCGCGTAGCCCCGGCTCTCGTGCCGGGGAGGAAGCCGCCGCTCGGATTCCCGAAGGCCAAGCGTCTGGGGCGGGATGGGCTCGACGTTCGGGCGGACCCGGGCGAGGAACCTCGCGGAGGCGCGCAGCTCGGCGAGGCCGGGAGGATGACGGGGAAGCCGCGCGATCCGAGGGACGCCATGGTCTCGAGCCGGGTGCCCTGGGACATCTGGTCGAGGCCGAACACCCGCGGCCCCCGTTCTCTCGGTTACCATCGAGATCCGGCCCCTGCCGCCGGGACCCCATCAGGAGGACCCATGCGCGACCTGACCCTGCTCGCCCTCACCGTCGGTCTGCTCGTTGGCCCGGCACCCGTCCTCGCGGACGCCGCCTCTCCGAAGCCCCGCTCTGCCACCCCGGCCGCCAAGACCTCGCCGACAACGGTTGTTCCGGCGCCCAAGGCCAACGCAAGGAAGATCACGCCTGCCAGCGCTTCGACGGCCGTGAAGCCCGCTCAGGACAAGGAGAAGATCGAGGACGAGATCGACTTCAGCATCCAGGACACCCAGTCCACGTCCAGCGGGGAACAGAGACTCCGTGGATCTTTGCACAAGAAGCAGGAGGACACGGAGAACGCCACTCGCCAGAAGATCAACTGAGGTGGCCCCCGGGGGCGCCTCCTCCGACCTCGGGCCGGACGCGGAGGGCCGCTGGGATCTCGAGGGCCTGGACGTCGTCGGCTCAGCCCAGACGGACGCGCCGGACCAGCCCTCTCGGGCGCGGCCTCACTTGCGCGCGACCACCACCGGCAGCCTCGTGTAGCCCTTCACGAACGACGAGAGGGTGCGACTCGGCTCCTCCTGCACCTCGATCCGCTCGAAGCGCTGGAGGATCTCCTCCCACAGGACGCGGAGCTGGAGCTCCGCCAGGCGGCTGCCCATGCAGAAGTGGATGCCGTAGCCGAAGGAGAGGTGCCGCGAGGCGTTGGGGCGCTCGATGTCGAGCGCGTTCGCGTTCTCGAAGACGTCTTCGTCCCGGTTGCCGGAGACGTACCACATCAGCAGCTGATCGTGCTTCCGGATCGGCCGGCCGGCGAGCTCGCAATCGCGGGTGGCCGTCCGCCTCATGTAGGAGAGCGGCGTCTGCCAGCGGATCACCTCGGGCACCAGCTTCCGGACCAGACCCGGATCGGCCACGAGCTTGTCGTACTGCTCGGGGAACTGGTTGAGGGCGTAGACGCTTCCCGACATGGTGTTTCGCGTGGTGTCGTTCCCGCCCACGATGAGCAGCAGGAGATTGCCCAGGTGATCGGCGGGGGCCATGTGACGGGTCGCCTCCCCGTGAACGAGCATCGAGACCAGGTCGTGGCCGGGGCGCTTCCTGCGCTCCTCCCACAGCCCCGCGAAGTAGTCCAGGCACTCCATCATCTCCGCGCGCTTCTGGGTCTGGGACTCGACGATGCCGCCGGGCTCGGGGATGGCGAAGACGATGTCGGACCATCGGGTCAGCTTCCGGCGGTCTTCGAAGGGGAAGTCGAAGAGCGTCGCCAGCATCGCGGTGGTGAGCTCGATCGAGACGGTGTCGACCCAGTCGAAGGTCTCGCCTTCGGGAAGCGAATCGAGCACGCGGCAGGTGCGCTCGCGGATGAGCGGCTCCAGCTTGACCAGATTGCGCGGCGCGACCGCGGGCTGCACCGTCTTGCGCTGCTCGGTCTGCCGGGGCGGATCCTGGGAGATGAACGGCGGCGACCCGAACCGGGCGCCCTCGGGAAGCTCGGACCCGACGCGAAAGCCCAGCGTGATTCCGTAGGCCGAGGAGAAGGTCGTCCAGTCGGAGCTGACCGTCTTGATGTCGTCGTACTTCGTGACCGACCAGTAGCGCCCTGCCGTATCGATCTCGTTGAAGTGGACCGGGTCTTCCCTGCGCAGCCGCTCGAAGTAGCCCTGCCAGCGGTTCTCGCCGAACAGGTTCGCGTTCAGCGGGTTGATGTCCTCGAGGGGAAGCTCGTCGGCCGGGGCCACGCCGCGGCCCTTCTCCGCCTGCTCCTGCTCGGGAGTCCGGTACTCGAGCATGGCCGGCCGACCCGGGGCCGTCGCTGTCTCACTCATCCTGCTTCCTCCTGCTCGGATCCACTGGCCCATGGGCCTCGGTGGGGGGTGGCGCTTCCCCCCCCCCCCCCCGGCCTCCCTGAGGATGAAGCGGCGGCTCCGATTGCGCTACTCGCCTGGTGGCTCCCCGCCGGCCTAAGGCTCGTCCGTTCGAATGGCGCGCACCTCCTTCTCCTCCCTCGGGCTCCACGCGTCCGGGTAGGAGACGTGCATCTCGACCCGTCCCTCGCGTACCGCCTTCTCGAGACGCCGCCGCAGCTCGCGACGGACCAGGCGGCGGAAGCCGGGCACGAGGCACAGGAAGCCCACCACGTCGGTCAGGACGCCCGGCGTCACGAGCAGCGCCCCTGCCACGAGCAGGAACGCGCCGTCGATCAGGGGATCGGCCGGCAGTCGCCCCTGGTCGGTCTCGGCCTGGAGGCGCCGCAGCACGCCGAGGCCCTGCCGTCGGGCGACGAAGGCGCCGACGACACCGGTCCCGGCGATGATCGCCAACGTGGCCAGGGTGCCGATGCGGCTGCCCAGCTCGATCAGCAGGGCGAGCTCGGCGGCCGGTACGACGACGAAGAGGAGGAGGAGACGACCCATCTCGGCGCGAGTGTAGGCGAACGGGGCGAGCCGGCGTGCGACCAGGGATCAGCGGGCCTGGGCGGCCTCCTGCAACCGCAGGCCCTCGACGGTGATTTCGAGGGTCTCCACCGCCGTCTCGTCGTCCTTGGCGTCGAGGGACGGTCCCTCCCACTTCGAGGGCCAGCCCCCTAGGAAGGCCCAGCGGATCACCGGCTCTCCCGCCTCGTTCAGCAGGCTGATGCTGCCGTCCCTGCGCTCGATCGTCCCGGCCGCCACGGTCTCGTGCCACTTCAAGAGCTGGAGGGCGACGATTCCGCGCTTCAGCGTGATCTTCGTGAGCTTGCGGAGGCCTGGGATCTTGCGAACGCGGATGTCCTCGTCGTCTGTGCGGTACTCGATGACGTCGGTCTCGCTCGGAATGCCGCTGCACTCCGAGAAGCCCGCCACGTCGAGACCGTCGATCGTGAGGACGAAGTGGAAGGCCTTGTACGGGTCGTTGCGCTCTGTCGTCATCGCCGCGCGCCCTGGCTCTCCCCTTCCGGCGTCTTCTGGCCGATGCGGAACCCCACGAACTCGGCGGGACGAAAGGGCGCGACGCCGACGAAGCAGATGAGCCTGCCGGTCAGCATGTCGCCCGGGCCGCAACCCGACTACACGCCGATCTGCTTCGGGATCCGCCCGAACGCCCGGAACACGCCCCGCATGCACCGGTGCGCCACGTCCGGCTCGCAGTACATCATCGGGCAGCCGACGGCGATCACCTTCAGGCCCAGCCCGCACCAAGAACACCTCGTACCCGGCGCCCCTGATTCGGTCGGCGATGCCGTTGCCGATGGACGGCCCCTGGCCGGCCGAGGCCCCCGCGACGGCGATCCGGTGCAAGGAGAGGAACTCCCGAGCGGCGTCTTCGGTCTTCATGTGGGTCCTCCACGAGGATGGCGTGGGTGCCACGCCTGGCCTCGAAGGAAGCAAGCCACGTACCCGGCCGCGGCGCTCCTCGTGGAGCGTCGGATGCCGGTGGGTCCCGAACGCCACACACGAGGGTGCCTTGCTGCCGACTTGACCATATGACCGAATTAGTTAATCTGGTCATTCCGATTCGGGAGGTGTCCCATGGCCGCCGCAGCCGCCGAGCCCGCCTTCGACGTCCGCAAGCCCATCAACCTGAGCAGCCCCGACTTCCACGAGCGCAAGTACGCCTGGTACGACTGGCTGCGCGAGGAGATGCCGGTGGCCCGGGCCCGGATCAGCCTGATCCAGATCCGCACGGTGGCCCGCTACGACGACTGCCGCCTGGTGCTCACGGATCCCCGCTTCGCGCGCAACCGCGGTCGTGCCCTCGGCAAGAAGCCCTTTGCCAGTCCGCTGCCGGTCCCGCTCCCGCGCTCGATCGCCGTGATCGCCGGGAGCATGATCCAGCAGGACGACCCGGAGCACCGTCGCCTCCGCAACCTGGTGAACCAGGCGTTCACGAAGCGCGCGGTCGGCTCGCTCGAAGGCCGGGTCGAGGCCCTCTCCCACGAGCTCCTCGACCGGCTCGAGCCCCAGGGGCGGATCGACCTGCTGCAGACCTACGGCCGCCAGATCCCGACCCGCGTGATCGCCGAGATGCTCGGCATCGCGCGGGACGACATGCGGCAGTTCGAGGCGGGGCTGCGGGTGTTGACCGAGGGGCTCTCCGGGCTCGCGGTGGTACGCACCCTGCTCTGGGACCTGCGGCGCACGGCGAACCTGGTGCGCGACATCATCGCCCGCAAGCGCGCGGCGCCCGCCGACGACATGCTCTCGGCGCTGATCGAGGCGGAAGAGGAGGGGGACCGGCTCAGCGAGGACGAGCTCGTCGGCATGGTCTTCCTGCTCGCCATCGCCGGCTTCGAGACCACGATGCACCTGATCGGCAACAGCGTGCGCACCCTCCTCGAGCACCCGGACACCCTCGAGCGGCTGCGAGCCGAGCCCGCCCTGTGGGACCCGGCCGTCGAGGAGCTGGTGCGCTACCGCGGTCCCGTCCACGGCACGAAGATGCAGTGGGCGCGGGAGGACGTGACCCTCCACGGGGTCACCATCCCGAAGGGCACGCCGGTGATGCCGCTCCTCGGCGCCGCCAACCACGATCCGCGCGCCTTCGAGAAGCCCGAGGTCTTCGATCCTACCCGCTCGCCGAACCCGCACCTGGGTTTCGGCTTCGGGGAGCACTTCTGCCTCGGTGCCCAGCTCGCCCGCATGGAGACGCGCGTCGCCCTGCGCAACTTGTTCGACCGCAACCCGGGCCTGGGCCTGGCCGTCGATCCCTCGAAGCTCCAGGTCCTGCCGATTCCCGGCTGGCACCGGCACGCGGAGCTGCCGGTGGCGCTCGGCTGATGGCCGCGGCCCAGGGCGCGCAGACCGGTCTCGAGGCGGTGGCCGCCCAGCTCGAGGCCTTTCTCCACCCGGACACCGATCCCAGGCAGGCCCGCAAGCGCGAGGCGATCCTCGAGGCCGCGATGCAGCTCTTCATCGCCCACGGCTACCGCAAGACCACGGTCGACGAGGTGGCGGGCACGGCGGGCGTCGCCAAGGGCACCGTCTACCTCTACTACCGGAACAAGGCGGAGCTCTTCCTGCACGCCATCGCGCTCCAGAAGCGCGCCTACCTGGAAGCCATGGCGCCGGTCTTCGATCCGTCGCTTCCGGCGGCGGACCGGCTGCGCGAGCTGGTCGTGCTGAGCGTCGAGCTGAGCCACCGCATGCCGCTCCTCGCGCGCTTCGTGAACGGCGACGACGAGATCCAGCTGGCCCTCCGCGAGGTGGACGCGGGCACCCTCCAGGACGTGACCCGCACGCGCCTCGACTTCGCCGCCAGCCTGCTCGACGAGGCAGCCGGTGGTCGTTGGCCCCGCGAGGCCCTCGAGCGCCGGGCCCGGGTGCTGATGGATCTGGTGTTCGGCTTCGTGCACGGGGGACGCCTGGTCGGGAGCGGGCTCTCGCTCGGCGCCGAAGCCCGGGAGGTCGCGGATGTGGTGGTGGGCGGCATCCTGTCCAATCCACGCCCCGTCTCCGAGGTCCCGTAGACTCCTCTCGTGATCCTCGTCTGGTACCTGCTGAGCTTCGTCGTCTCGGCGATCGGCATGTCGGCGCCCGAGCTGATGCTCGACCTCACCGCCTTGCGCCGGGGCCTCACCGACCTGGCGGTAGGCGACATCCTGGGCTCGACCTTCGTCGATACCACCCTGTCGGTCGGCATCGGTCCGCTGCTCGCACCGATCGCCGTGAGCGCGGTCCGGCCGTGCGGGGAAGCGCCGCGGCGGCGGTCGCGATCCTCCTGGTGGTGGGCCTGCTGGCCGCGACGCGCCGGCATGGTCGCTCGACGGGCGCGACGCTCGTTGCGCTGTATGGCGGGCTGTACGCGGTCCTGCTCGGCTGAGGCGATACGGAACCCGCGGGAGGCAGAGAATGGACCCGAGTCGTTACTTCGAGGAGCACTGGCGGGAGATCGAGCCGGAGCGGATGGAGCGCTACGAGGCGATGTTCACCTGGCGGCCCGAGCACGAGGCGCTTATCGCGCCGGCACGCCTCGAGCCGGGCCAGAAGGTGGTCGATTTCGGCTCGGGGCCCGGCCATCTGGCCGTCGAGCTCGCTCGTCGGGTGCGCGAGGCCGGTCACGTGCACGGCATCGACCTGAACGCGGAGTTCGTGGCCCGCTCCCGACAGCGCGCCGAACAGGAGGGGCTCGCAGATCGCCTGACCTTCCACCACGTCACCGGGACGAAGCTGCCGTTGGACGACGGCTCCATGGACCGGGTGATCTGCAAGAACGTCCTCGAGTACGTCCCGGACCTCGACACGACCCTGCGCGAGCTGCGGCGGGTCCAGCCTGCGGGTGGGCTCCTGCACGCCATCGACAGCGACTGGGGCTTCGTCGTGGTCGAGCCCTGGCCGCCGGAGGTCGTGACCGAGTTCTTCACAGCGGCCGCTCACGCCTTCCGCGAGCCCAACATCGGCCGCAAGCTCCGCGCGGCGCTGCTACGCGCCGGCTACCGGGAGGTCGAGATCGCGGTGCAGCCGCTCGTGGACACCAGCGGCCTCACCCAGGTCGTGCTGCAGAACATGGCCTCCTACATCCGCGAGTTCAGGTCGCTCCCGGCCGCGCGGCTGGACGAGCTCATGGCCCAGGTAGGCGACGCCGCCGGGAAGAGCGAGTACCTCTTCGTCCTTCCCCAGTTCCTGGTAACCGCCAGGGCCTGAAAGGAAGAGAGGACGGCCCCGAGCACGTAGGAGGCGCGAAGAGCGTGACAGCGGCGCCGTCACCCGTGACGTCGCGCTCACGTGACAGGGTCCACCATGGCCGGCGAAAGGCCGCCTGCGGTCGCGCCCTTGGGGAGCTGTGTGCACCATCACGCGCGGGCAGCTGGCACGCAGCTTGCGGTTTCCATGGAGGCCCGCAGCGAACACACCGCGGGCGAAGGAGGAACCCCATGCATCGCTTCGTCTGCACCCTCGTCACCCTGATCGCCTTCAGCCTCGCCTCGGTCGTCGTCGCGAGCGCCGCCGAGCCCGGCACCGTGAAGGGCACGATTCGCGTGGAGAAGAGCCTGGTCGGCACCGTGGAATCGGTGGAGGTGGTGGAGCCCACGGGCACGGCCACCACCATCGAGGGGCCGGCCCGCGACGTGCTCGCCACCCTCGGCGGCAAGGAGGTCGAGGTCCAGGGCAGCCTCGAGATCGCGGACGACGGCACCCGCAGGCTCCGGGCCGAGAGCTACGCGGTCCAGTAGCGGACCACCCGACCGGGCCCGGAGGAGCGGGGAGGTGGGCCTTTGGCCTGCCTCCCCGCTCCGGCCAGCTCAGAACCCGCGCAGGCTCGCGAACCGGTCCCGGTGGTAGATCGCGTCGCCGAGGGTCAGCTCGGCGGCCTTCGCGCGCTTGAAGAAGAGGCCGATCTCCTCTTCGTCGGTCATGCCGATGCCGCCGTGCATCTGGAGCGCTTCGCTGGCGATCAGGCTCGCGACGTCCGAGCAGCGCGCCTTGGCGGCGCTGGCGATCTGGGAGAGGTCTTCCCGCTCCTCGTCCGCCGCGGCCAGGGCGTCCCGCACGACGGAGCGGGCGAGCTCGAGCTCGCAGAACATGTCGGCGGCGCGGTGTCGGAGTGCCTGGAAGGTGCCGATCTTCACGCCGAACTGCTCTCGTTCTTTCAGGTAGGCGAGCGTCCGCTCGAAGGCCTCGTCGAAGGTACCGAGCATCTCGGCGCAGAGGCCGATCGTGGCCCGGTCGAACACCGCGTCGAGCAGGTCGGCGCCCGCGTCGAGCCGGCCGAGCACCTTCTCGGCCGCCACGCCAACGCCGTCGAGGGCCACGTCGGCCGCGTTTCGACCGTCCAGCATCTCGTTGCGTCGGACGCGGAGCCCCGCAGCGTCCGCCTCCACGACGAACAGGGTGAGCCCGTCGCGAGCGCCGGGCTCGCCGCTCGTACGCGCCACCACGATCAGGGGGTCGGCCACGTGGGCGTCGAGCACGAACTGCTTCCGGCCCTCGATGCGGTAGCCGCCGCCCTCGCGCTCGGCCCGGGTGGCGACGGCGTAGGGCTCGAAGCGGCCCTGCTCCTGGAAGGCCAGGGCGAGCAGGCGATCGCCGCTGCAGATCCCGGGCAAGAGGTCCTTCTTCAGCGGGTCGCTCCCGCCGAGCAGGACGGCGCTGCCGCCGAGCAGGACAGTCGAGAGGAAGGGCTCGGGGGCGAGCACCCGGCCGCACTCCTCGAGCACCACGCCGAGCTCGCCCATCCCCATCCCGGCGCCGCCGTACGCCTCGGGGACGAGAATGCCCGACCAGCCCATCTCGGCCATCTCCTTCCAGAGCGCCCGCGAGAAGCCGGTGGCGTCGACCGAGTCCCGCAGCTCGCGCATCCTCGAGACGGGGGACTTCTCGTCGAGGAAGCCCTTCGCCGTCTCCTTCAGGATCAGCTGGTCTTCGGAGAGGGTCAGTGCCATGAGGTCTCCTTGCGGGATGGCGACGGCCGCTGGCATTCTACCGCTCTGCAACCCGCCCGCGCGGGCGCCTACCCGGAGGTTCCATGGCATCCCTCGACGCGTTTCGAAGCGAGGTGCGCACCTGGCTGGCCGAGCACTGCCCCAAGGACGTGCGGGTCGGCTCCCGGGAGAAGCTCTCGCGCGCGCGCTTCGACGGGTGGGTCCGCGAGCTCGGTGACCGGGGCTGGGCGGCGCCGGGCTGGCCCACCGAGTACGGCGGTGGAGGGCTCGACCGGGCGCGCCAGGCGGTGCTCGCCGAGGAGTTGCGCGCGATCAAGGCGCCGCCGCCGGGGAGCTTCGGGCTCACCATGCTGGGGCCGACGATCCTCGAGCTCGGAACCGAGGAGCAGAAGCGAACGCACATCCCGCCGATCGCCCGCCACGACGTGATCTGGTGCCAGGGCTACAGCGAGCCCGGCGCCGGCTCGGACCTCGCAGGCCTGCAGACCCGCGCCGTGCTGGAGGGTGACGAGTACGTCGTCACCGGCCAGAAGATCTGGACCACCGGCGCGCCCCACGCGGACTGGATCTTCTGCCTCGTGCGCACCGACCCAGACGCTCCCAAGCACGAGGGAATCAGCTTCCTCCTCTTCCCCATGCGCCAGGAGGGCGTCGAGGTCTTGCCGATCCGCTTGATCGACGGCAGCGAGCACTTCGCGCAGGTGTTCTTCGACGGCGCGCGGGCCAAGGCGAGCGACGTGATCGGTCCGGTCAACGGCGGCTGGACCGTCGCCAAGCGTCTGCTGCAGCACGAACGGGGCGTGTCCAACCCGGAGGCGCGGGCCGCCGGCAGCCGCAAGCGAAAAGGGCTCATCGACCTGGCGCTGGAGCAGCTGGGAACCGACGGCGGCCGGCTCGCGGATCCCGCGCTCCGGGAGCGCATCGCCCAGCACGAGCTCGACTCGCAGGCCTTCGCGCTCACGATGAGGCGAGCCGCCGAGGAGGCCCGCGCCGGGCAGACCGGGCGCCAGATCGCCGCCATGTCGAAGTACTACTGGTCCGAGCTGGGAAAGCGGGAGCAGGACCTCGCCGTGCAGGTGCTCGGGAGTCGCGGGCTCGGCTGGAACGGCGAGGGGTTCGAGGACGCCGAGATCGCGCGCACGCGGCGCTGGCTGATCACCCGCGCCGATTCGATCTGGGGCGGCACGAGCGAGATCCAGCGCAACATCATCGCGAAGCGCGTGCTGCTGATCCCCGAATAGGATCTGCTCTGTGTGCACGAGCGCACCCTCCCCGGGAGGCCCCTTCCCGCCCGCGGTCGCAAGGGCGAGACCTAGGAGCCCCGAACGGCGTTACCCTCCCCGGAGCGGGAGGTCGCATGAGCACCATCCAGTTCGCCGCACCGCAGTTCCTGGTCGGGGATCTCGAGGGATCGCTGGCGTTCTACCAACGCCTGGGCTTCGAGACGGAGTTCGTCTACGACGGCTTCTACGCCTGTGTCTCCCGGGACGGGGCGCGCATCCACCTGAAGTGCGCACCCAAGCTCGACGCGGAGCGCGCCCACCGCAAGGCGGGCGAGCACATCGACGCGTTCCTCGACGTGTCCGACCCGCAGGAGCTCTACAACGAGTTCGCCTCCGATGACATCCCGACGAACGGTCCGCCGGCCGAGCGGCCCTGGGGAGCGGTCGACTTCAACGTCGAGGACCCGGACGGCTACATCCTCTGCTTCTCGAAGCCCGCGTGAAACGCGCGCATACCTGGAGGTCGACATGGCGAAGATCAAGGGCGGGTGCCTGTGCGGAGCCGTCGGGTTCGAGATCGACGGACGCATCAGCGGAGTGGGCCTCTGCCATTGCTCGGTGTGCCGGCGTGCGACGGGCATGGGCGGCACCGCGGTGGCGGTCACTGCCGCGCGGAGCCTGCGTTGGAGCTCCGGCGAGGACACGCTGACGACGTTCTCCCGTTCGAGCGGATGGGCGACTGCGTTCTGCCCGACCTGCGGCTCGCCAGCTCCGACCCTGCACGAGAACGGAAAGGCGTACCTGATTCCCGCCGGAATCCTGGAGGACGGGGAACCCCTGCGCGTCGCCCGGCACATCTTCGTCGGCTCTCGCGCGAGCTGGGACCGGATCGCGGACGACGCGCCGCAGTTCGAGCAGTGGCCGCCGGAGGAGTCGTCGTGACCCGCGCCTCCGGTCCCGGCCGGCCGCCGGGGTGAGCGACTCCGAGGCCGGCGCAACGTCCACTCCGTCCTCCCCGTCGCCGGCCGTGCTCTTCGCCCTGGGCTTCCGACCCTTTTTCCTGGCCGCCGGCCTCGCCGCGGTGGGGCTGATCGGCGCCTGGATCGCCGTGCTCCACGGCTTCGCCCTGCCGACCGCCTACGACCCGATCGGCGGCCCCATGGGCTGGCACGCCCACGAGATGCTCTTCGGCTACGTCAGCGCGGTGATCGCGGGCTTCCTGCTCACCTCGGTCCGCAACTGGACGGGGCTGCCGACACCGACGGGATGGAAGCTGGCCGCCCTTGTGGCGCTGTGGCTGGCGGGCCGCGCCGTGCCGCTCTTCCCGACGAGCATTCCCGCCGGCTGGATTGCGGCGGTGGATCTCGCCTTCCTTCCCGCGTTGGCGACCGCTCTGGCATTCCCCCTCGTGCGGAAGGGCATGGCCCGCAACCTGGTCTTCGTACCGATCCTCGTCGCCCTGGCGGCGGCGAATCTGTGCTTCCACCTGCAGGTGCTCGGCGTCGCGGCGACGGGACGCGTAGGCGAACTCCTGGCCGTCGACCTGATCGTGCTCTTGATCGCGATCATCGGCGGCCGGGTCCTCCCGTTCTTCGTCGGCCGCGCGCTGCCCGGCGCGGCGCCGGCGAGTCGACCTGCGCTCGATTCCCTGTGCCTCGCGGCGATCGTCGCGCTGGCCGTACTCCGCCTGCTCGAGGCGAACACGGCGCTACGGGCCGTAGCGGGCGTCGCTGCCGCACTGCACGGAGTGCGCCTCGCCGGCTGGCACGACCCGCGCATCTGGTCGGCGCCGCTCCTCTGGGTGCTGTTCGTGGGCTACGCCTGGCTCGTCGTCGGCTTCGCGCTGACGGCGCTCGCGGGCTTCGTGCCGCACCTCGCCCCGCTGGCCCTCCACGCCTTCACCGCCGGCGCGATGGGCTCGATGACCCTGGGCATGATGACCCGCGTCTCGCTCGGCCACACCGGGCGACCCCTCGTGGCCTCGCGCGCTGCCGCTCTCGGCTTCGCCGCCATTCTCCTTGCGGGCCTGGCTCGGGTCGTGGCCCCCGCGATCGCACCGGGGCTCTACCACGATCTGGTCCTCGTCGCCGGCGGCGCCTGGATCGCCGCCTTCCTCCCCTTCGTCGCGGCCTCGGCGCGCATCCTCACCCGACCGCGCCCGGACGGACGCCCCGGCTGAGCGCCTCAGCGCTTGACCAGTCGATAGGCTCCCAAGAGCAGCATCGCTCCGATGACCGCGGCCACGAAGCTCCCGATGCTGCCCATCGCGCCGAGGCCGATCGCCGCGGAGGCGAACCCCCCGACGAACGCGCCGGCGACCCCCAGCAACGTCGTCACGACGAGGCCGCCGGGATCGGAGCCGGGCATGAGGAACTTCGCGACCACCCCGATCGCCAGCCCAGTCAAGAGGATCATCGCGATTTCCACGGCTCACTCCTTTCGGAACCCAGCGGCACCGATACTAGGGGGAGGACGGGTGCAGCTCGACGCGTCGGTTCGCGGCGCGTCCTTCCGCCGTCTCGTTGGTGGCAACCGGCTCCGACTCGCCGCGCCCCTCGGTCGCGAGGCGCGCGGGCGACAGGCCCCGGGCCACCAGGAAGTCCAGGACCGCCTGGGCCCGACGTCGCGACAGGCCCAGGTTGTAGGCCTCGGAGCCGATCCAGTCCGTGTGCCCGACGATCCGGACCTGGACCGAGCTGCATTCGCCAAGGCGGTCCGCGACGCCGCTCAGTGCGGCCCGTCCGGCGGGGCGCAGGTCGGAACGATCGAACTCGAAGTTCACGCCGGGAAACGTGAAGGTCTGCTCGCAGGGGTCGGGCGGGGTGGCGGGCTGGAGCGGCGGCGGCTCCGGCGATTGCGCAACCAGCGGCTCCGCCGCCGGCTCGGTGGGCGGTGCGGGCTCGATCTCCCTCTCGGCCGTCTCCGGCTCGCCCTCGCCGAGGACCGCGCAGGTCAGGTAGCCGACGCCTCCGCCCACCAGGATCCCCAGCGCGCCGTATCCCATGATCGAATCGCCGTCGTGCTTGCGGTCGCTCTTGGCCCCCCCCACGGCCCCGCCCGCGCCGCCGAGCGAGGCACCGATGACGGCGCACGTCTTGGGCTCGGGAAGGGAGGCACAGCCCAGAAAGGCGACCAGCCAGAGAGACGTGAGAACCCGGGACAACATGAGACCTCCTCGTGACGCGAAACCTGCTGGATGGGCAGACCGCATGAGACGTATCCTCGCGAAATGCTCGGCACTTCGGAGCCGCACGGGCTCGCTTTCGGGTCGCATCTCCACTCCGCGGGGGACCGTGGCGTTCCGGCGATGCTCGTCGCCCGCGTGACGGACCATGCCTGACGATCGCTCGCTTTTCGCCCATCGGACTGTGACGCCGGACACCGTCGCCACCTTCGCGGCGCTCACCGGCGACTACGCGCGGATCCACGTCGACCACCGGCTGGGCGAAGCCACGCCCCGGGGGTGGGGCTTTGCCCACGGTCTGCTGAGCGCGAGCTGGGCACTCGGCGCCCTCACCCTACACGCGCCCGAGCGGGTGGGCCATGGCGAGCCGGCACTCTTCGTCTCGGACTTCGGCGTCCGCTTCCGCGACGTCGTCGGCTTCGGCGACACCCTGGCCCTGCGATGGCAAGACGCGCCCGCCGAGCCCGGCTCGGCCTTGCGCACGGACTTCGAGGTACTCGATCAAGACGAGCGCATCGTGACCTCTGGTCACGTCGCCCTGCGGCGACACGGATCGGAGGCGCCGTCGGAAGCGCCCTGGCCCGCCAGCGTCTACCGACCGCCGGCAGGGACCTCACCGATGGCCGCCGAGGATCTCCTCGAGCATGGGCCTCGCGGCGCCTCCCCCGTGCGCACCCTCACCGAGAGCGACGTCGTCGCCTTCACCGGCTTCACCGGAGAGCTGAACCCGCTCTACCTCGACGCTCCATTCGCGGAACGCTCACCCTTCGGCGAACGCATCGTCCCACCGATGCTGTGCTTCTGCCTCGGCTTCCCGGTATGGCTGCGCGAGCTCATGAAGCTCCCGATGGCCGGAGACGAGAGCACCGCCGGCCACCTGGGGGATCGCTGGCAGGTCGTGGCGCCGGTGCGCCTCGGCGACACCCTCGAGGTGCGCTATCGCCCCCTGGCCCTGCGGCGCACCCGGAGCCGTCCGAGCCACGGGGTCGCAACCTTCGGTCTCCAGCTGGTCGATCAGCACGAAGCCGTCGCACTCCAGGGCGAGGTGGACATGATGCTCGCCATGGGCGAGCCGGCGACGGAAGGAGATCCGACCTGATCGAGCCGCGGCTCACCCGGCGGCTTCGTCCCGGGCCGCGAACACCTTCTTCGCCAGGTGGATGCCGTCGATTGCGCGAGGGAACCCTGCGTAGAGAACGGCCGTGATCATCACTTCCTCGACGTCCTCCCGGGTAACGCCGTGGTTCAGCGCGCCACCCAGATGGATCTCCAGCTCGTGGGGGAGGGCGAGGGCGGTGAGGGCCGAGATCACGACCAGGCTGCGATCGCGGCGGGAGAGCTGGGAACGGGACCATACGTCGCCGAAGGCGTAGTCCAGGACGAAGTGGCCCATGTCGCCGAGCTGCTCGACCGTGGCCGTCGCCGCGAACTCCATGTCCGTACCGGCCGGCATGCCCAGGAGCGTGCGCAGCACGTCCTTTCCGTCCTCGCGCCGCTTCTCGTCGTCCTTCAGCGCGGCGGGCGCGGGCGGCGTCGACCGCTGCTCTGCGCCTTCGCGCTCTGCCAGGACCTTCGCGACGAGCATCGCTCCGCCGAGTGCGAAGGGCACGCCGATGTAGGGGGCGAGCTGCACCATGATCTCGTCGATCTCGTCGACGGCGAGCCCGTGGTTCAGGCCTCCCGCGACGTGATGGGAGAGCTCCGTCTCGCGCCCGAGGGCGGTCAGCATCGAGATCACGACGAGGCTGCGATCCCGGCGGGAGAGCTGCGGGCGGCTCCAGATCTCGCCGGCGCCGGTGCGCAGCGCGATGCTGCCCAGGGCGCCCAGGCCCTCGAAGACCCCGGCCAGGGCCTGGCCGGCTTCGCCCGAGCCGGACAGGGTCGAGAGCACTTCGAGACCGCGGCGGGCGCGAGTGTCGGGATCGGTCATGGGGCCTCCTGGCTCGGCGCGACGCGAAGCACGAGCTTGCCGCGAACGCCGCGGGCGATCAGACGCTCGAGGGCTTCGGGCAGCGCCTCGAAGGGAACTTCCTCGTCGATGCGGGTGCGCAGCCGGCCCTCCCGCCACCAGGTCAGGAGCTGCTCCTGCGCCCGCTCCTTGAAGGCACGGTCGTAGTGGCTCGGAATGACGCCGACGACGGAGTAGTTGTTGTAGACCATGTGGGCCGTGTCCACGGCGCCCCAGCTCCCGCTGGCGAAGCCGATGGCGAGGATCCTGCCTTCCGGCGCGATGCAGCGGGTGGCCTTCGCGAACGCCTCGCCGCCGACCGGATCGTAGATCGCGTCGGCGCCCCGGCCGTCGGTCGCGGCTCGCACGGCCTCCGCGATGTCCTCGGCGCGGTGGTCGATGACGTGGTCGGCGCCGAGCTCGCGACAGAAGGCGACGCGCTCGGGCCCGCCGGCGGTGGCCAGCACCCGGGCGCCCAGGGCCTTGCCGATCTGGATCGCCGCCTGCCCCGTTCCGCCGGCGCCGCCCAGGACGACGAGGGTCTCGCCCGCTTCGAGCCGGCCCCGGGCGATCAGCCCGATGAAGGCGGTGTGGAAGGGGATCAGGAAGCCGGCGGCCTCCGCGTCGCCCATGGCCTCCGGCACCGGGAGACAGAAGTCGTCGAGGGCCAGGCACTGCTCCGCGAAGGCACCGGCACCGGTGAAGAAGCTGGTGACCGCCATGACCCGGTCTCCCACGCTCCGGCCTTCGACCCCGTCGCCCCACGCGACGACGCGCCCGGCGACCTCCTGGCCCTGGGTGAATGGCAGGGAGGAGGGCGTCATGGCGTAGCTGCCCTGACACATGAACGCGTCGGGCAGGCCGATCCCCGCCGTGCCGACGTCCAGCAGCACCGTCCCGGGGTAGGGCTCCGGGGGCGCCGCGTTATCGTTCAGGCGCAGGGCGTCCCGGGGGCGTCCGCGCTTCGTGGTCTGCCAGGCTCGCATCGAGTCGTTCTCCCTCTCCGGACGACTAACGACTGAACACAGCGTGGCCGCCTTCGGGCAACGCCGGACGCTTGCCGTCGAGGATCGCCTGCAGGCGCTCCTCGACGGCGGCGCGATGACCCTCGTGCGTGTGGACGTAGAAGGTCCCGTCGAGGATCGCGTCGTGCACCAGGCCCGCGACCCGCTCGGCGGGCATGCTCGCCTCGACGACGGCGCGGAAGGTCTCGACCGTCTCGCGCATCTCCTCGGAGGCCAGGTCGGTGCTCGAGGCCACCAGCTCCTCCGGGCGATTGCGGTCCGATTCCCAGATGCGCGTGTTCACGTGGCCGGGACAGAGCACCGACACGCCGACCTTGCTGCCCGCCGCCGCCAGCTCGTGGTAGAGGGTCTCGGACAGGGTGACCACGCCGTGCTTGGTCACGTTGTAGGGCGCGATGCCCGGCACCGAGACGAGTCCCGCCATGGAGGCCGTGTTTACGATGTGGCCTTCGTCCTGGGCGATCAGGTGCTTGGTGAAGACGCGGACGCCGTGAATCGCGCCCCACAGGTTGGGGCGCATGGCGAACTCCCAGTCCTCGGTGGTGAGCTCCCAGGTCGCGCCTCCGGAGCCCACGCCGGCGTTGTTGCAGACCACGTGGACCGCACCGAAGCGCTCGAGCGCGCTCTCGGCCAACGCGTCCATCGCCGCCGCGTCCGAGACGTCCAGCCGGCGGGCCAGCACCTCCACGCCGTCCGCCGCGAAGGCGCTGGCGGCCTCGTCCAGGGGCTCCGCCTCCACGTCGACCAGTACCAGCTTCATGCCCTCGGCGGCGAAGCGCGTCGCCAGGGCGTGGCCGATCCCACTGGCGCCGCCGGTCACGACGGCGACCTTGCCGGCCAGCTCTTGCATGGGGGCCTCCTTGCCTGCCGCCCGGCGCAGCCGGGCACGAGGCACCAAGCTTGGCACAACCCCGCGGAGACGGACTAGAGGAGCCCCTTCCAGGCCTCCCGCTCGCGGTCCTGCGGTGCGTCCTCGCCGATCGTCTCCCGGCCGAGCTGCAGGGTGGCCCGGCGCGAGGGCTCGTAGGCGGGCCAGCGACCGCCGGGCAGGCCCGGATGGCTCGGGTCGCCGGTGCGCGCGAAGGCGATCCAGGCGTCCATGACCTGGCCGGAGAGGCGCTCGGCGTCGGGGCCGGTGCCGACGAAGAGCTCGGAGCCCTCGCGGCCGACCTGCCCGAACACGAAGGGCAGCTCGATGGCGTGGCAGGCGCCGAGGGCGCCGCCCATCATCGGCGATTCCCAGTTGAACGTGTACATGTACACCGCGTCGCGATGGCGCTGCTGGGCCTCGGCCAGGCGGATGGCGGGAAGGCGGAAGACCCGGTCGGTCTCGATGGCGAAGAACAGGTCCTTCGGGGTGTCGGCGCCGCTGCCGGCGCGGGCCGTCCGGTAGGCGTCGACGACGCGCCCGGCAGCGGCCTCGTCGCCGAGCTGGGCGGCGACGCGCTCCCGCAGGCCCGCCTCGTCGAGGGTGGCGAGGCCCTGTTCGAGGAAGCCGAAGAGCTTCCACTCGTCGCGGGTGGTGCCGGTCAGCAGGTCGATCCCCGCGGCGTGTCCCGCCTCGATCGCAGCCAGCGGCGGCTCGGGCAGGAAGTCGTCGTCCACCAGGGGCTGGAAGGGCAGCAGGCCGAGAGTGGTTCCCAGCTTGAGGACCATCTGCTGCTGGGTGTCGAGCAGCTTGTCCGGCGGGATGCGGCGCAGCTGCTCCGCGGCCTGCTCGGGTGCAATGCCGACCGCTTCCAGGAAATGGCGAGCTACCTCGGTCGCGGTTTCTCGGGTGTGGACGTTGTGGGCGGCGCCGCTCTGGGGAATCGCGCGCTGGAACAGGCCTGCTGCGCTCGGCGTGCCGAGAAGCGTGCCGACGCTCATGCCCCCGGCCGACTCGCCGAAGATGGTCACGTTCGCCGGATCGCCGCCGAAGGCCGCGATGTTCTCCTGCACCCACTCGAGGGCAGCGACCTGGTCGCGGATGCCGGCGTTGCCCACGGCGCCAACGAGATCCGGACACAGATCGGCGAGGTAGAGGAAGCCGAGCGGGCCCAGGCGATAGTTGAGGGTCACCACCACCACGTCGCCGCGTCCGGCGAGGGGCACCCCGTCGTAGATGGGCTGCGAGCCGGAGCCGATCACGAAGCCGCCGCCGTGGATCCAGACGAGCACGGGCCTGCACCCGCCGTCGGTGCCCGGCGTGTAGACGTTCAGCGTGAGGCAGTCTTCGTCCATCGGCCCCACGTCCATGCCGGGCAGGGGCAGGGCCATCGGGTTCTGGGGCGCGCTCGAGCCGAACTCGGTGGCCCGGTGCACGCCCGGCCAGGGCTCCTCGCGCACAGGCGCGGCGAAGCGCAGGGAGCCGACCGGCGGCCGGGCGTAGGGCACGCCCCGGAAGACGTGGACGTCCGCGTCCTGGGTTCCCTCGATCCTCCCGCTGCGCGTCTCGACGATGGCCATGAGGTCCTCCTGCTGGGTCGGGTCCCGCGGTTCAGCCCAGGATGGCACCGATCCGGCGAGAGGGCTCCCGGGCGGCCGAGGGCCGGGCCCACGCCGACCGGGGGGAGCGGATCCGGTCTATCCTCGTCGTCGTGAAGCGGAAAACCCTCGCCCCGATGCGATGGCTTCGCGCCGCCTGGTTCGCGCCGCGCTCCGTGCTGTTCTTCCGCAACATCGGTGCGATCGGCATCGCCGCGGTCGCCTGCGTGGTGCCGGAGGTGGGCCCGAACCGCTTCTGGATCGCCGGGATCCTGGCCTTCGTCTGCGTTCCGGCGGCCACCTGGCTCGAGAATCGCATCCCGGTCGCGGAGAACGGCTGGGTCCAGCCGCTCTTCGACCTCACCGTCGTCGTCACCCTGGTCCACCTGATCCCGGACATGTGGTATCCGGCCCTGGTGATCGGACTGATCGTGGTCCAGGCGCCCAGTGTCGCCGAGAGCGAGGCGAGCGCCCGGCTCTACGCCTTGTTCGCGACCATCCTCACCGCGGGCATGACTTTCGCCGCGGTCGTGCACGACGTGCCGGGCTGGCACCTGCCGATCCTCGCGATGGTGGTGCTGTATCCGTCCGTCATCTTCTACTCGCACCGCCAGTCGATGCACGCGAACGAGATCCGCGAGCGGGCCCAGGCCCTCGAGGGGCTTCGCGTCGTCGCCGGAGGCGTGGCCCACGACTTCAACAACCTCCTCACGGGCGTCCTGGGGCATGCGGAGCTCGCCCTCGCCGAGCTTCCCCACGACGCGCCCGCCCGCGAGTCGATCGAGGAGGCGATGAGCGGAGCGGAGCGGGCGGGCCTGCTCTCCGCCCGTCTGCTGAGCTTCTCGGGAAGCCACATGGCACCCCGGGAGCTGCTCGACACCGAGGCCGAAGTCCGGGACCTGATCGCGCTGCTTCGGCCGGTCGTGCCGAAAGGTGTCGAGCTCGAGCTGGAGTCGACGATCCGCGGCGTGCGCGTGCGCGCCGGAAGGGCGGAGCTCCAGCAGCTGGTCATGAACCTGATCCTGAACGCGAGCGAGGCGTGCGGCGGGCAGCCGAGCCACGTGCGCGTCCGGCTCGAGCCCGGCTCGTCCGGGGCGCCGCGGCCCAGCGTGCGGCTGCGCGTCGTCGACGAGGGCCCCGGCATCCCGAAGGCCTTGCAGCCCCGCATCTTCGACCCCTTCTTCACGTTGAAGGAGAGGGGCCACGGACTCGGCCTCTCGAGTGCCCGCGCCATCGTCGACGACCTCGGCGGCCGGATCCAGGTCGAGAGCGTGCCGGGCGAGGGCACCGAGATGATCGTGCACCTGCCCGCCGAGGTGGCGGCGGAAGCCCCGCTTCGCGCGGCGGCACCTCCCGTGGTCCCGCTCGGGGGAAGAGCGCTCGTGGTCGACGACGAGGCCCCGGTGCGCTCGGTCCTCTCCAGCATGCTTCGCCAGCTGGACTACGACGTGGAGGAGGCCGTCGACGGCTTCGAGGGCGTCCGCCGTTTCCGGGAGGCTGGCGGCGACTTCTCGGCGGTCCTCCTGGATCTCCGCATGCCGGGAATGGACGGCTGGCAGTGCCTGCAGGAGCTGCAGCGGATCCGGACCGGCGTGCCCGTCGTGGTGTGCAGCGGCCACGACCCCTTCGACGTGCGGGACCGTCCCGGCGGAAGCGACGTCGTCTTCCTGCCCAAGCCGGTTCGCCTCGCGGAGCTTCGCGAGGCGCTTACTCGTCGGCAGGCATGAAGGCGAGCGGGCCGGCCCTTGGCGTCACGACGCGTCCCGCGCCGCGGCGCAGGCGTCGAGGATCGGCAGGAGGTCGTCCCGCGGCGCCGGCGGAAGGCCGAAGACGACGCGATCTGCTCCGGCCGCCCGGTAGCGGGCCAGCACCTTCTCCGAGGGCGCGACGCCGTAGATGCTGACCTCGAGGCTCGCCGGCTCGCGCCCCTCCTCCTCGGCCATGCGGCGGAACGCCGGAATCGACGCCTCGACGTCGTCCTCGCGCCCGCCGATGGGGATCCAGCCGTCGCCATAGCGCACGGCCCGGCGAGCGCCGCCGGGGAACGCGCCGCCCACGTGGATCGGCGGGTGGGGCTTCTGGACCGGCTTCGGCCACATGTAGATGGGCTCGAAGTCGACGCGCTCGCCGTGGTACTCGGCCTCGCTCTCGGACCAGATCCTCTGCATCGCCTCGACCCGCTCCCGGAGCAGCTTGAAGCGGCCTTCGAAGGGCGTGCCGTGGTTCCCCATCTCCTCGGCGTTCCAGCCGCCGCCCACGCCGAAGAGGAAGCGGCCCTTCGACAGCTGATCCAGGGAGGCGACCTCCTTGGCGGTGTGGATCGGATCGCGCTGCACGACCAGGCAGATGCCGGTGGCGAGCTTGATCGTGCTCGTCACCGCCGCGGCACCGGCCAGGGCCACGAAGGGGTCGAGGGTGTCGTAGTACATCTTCGGGAGCTCTCCGCCCCCGGGCCATGGCGACTTCCGCGAGGTGGGGATGTGGGAGTGCTCCGCCACCCAGAGCGATTCGAAGCCCCGCTGCTCCGCCTCCACGGCGAGCTCCGGCAGCGGGATGGCGTAGTCGGTCGGGAAGATCGTCAGTCCGAAGTGCATGGGGCGAGTGTGCGCCAGAAGGGCGGCGACGTCCGCCCGCGCCGGCCCCGGGCGATCCGTTTCCGATGTCGTTCCGGGGTGTTGCGGCTGATCCGCGCGGACGAGTCCGGCCCCGCCTAGCCCGGTCGGCCCATGTCGGGGCGCGGGCGCCGGCCGTAGGGTGGGCTCGTCCAACGGAGAGACCACCATGCCGCACCCGCACTGACCGCAGACGAAGCGAGCCCCCGCCCGGGCTTCGACGACGCGCTCTCGGCGGCTCCTCCGGCGCCTCGGAGGCCGATATCACGACAGGCAGCGTGGGGAAGCGCTCGCCGAGCTGGGCGAGGGTCTGGAGCCCGTCGGGCCCCGGCATGGGGAGGTCGAGCAGCACCATGACGAGATCCGGATGGGCCTCGGCCGCCGCCAGCGCCTCCTCGGCGCCGGAGGCCTCCAGGATCTCGGGCTCCTCGCCGAGCTCGACCAGCACGTGACGGAGCCCCTCGCGGAAGAGCGCGTGATCGCCGCAGATCAGGATGCGCATGGGCAGGGCGAGTCTATTGCGCGCTGCGGGATCCTCCCGGCGGCACGGCGCGGGCGCCCAGGCGCGCGCGGAGCGCGAGCAGGCGCTCCTGCACCTCCGCTCGCGCCGCGGTCCGCCGCAGGACGGCGAGCTTCGCGGCGGCCGCGTCGAGATGGGCCCGGGCCTCCTCGGCACGGCCGATCCGGACGAGCAGCTCCGCCATCTCGACCTTCCAGCCCGGGCTCTCTCCCAGCGCGGGCTCCAGGCTGCCGAGTCGGTGGACGGCGTCCGCCACGTCGCCGCGGGAGAGGGAAAGCTCGATGGCCGGGCGTTGGAGCTGGGGAATCACGCCGAGCCGTCCCATGCCTTCGTCGAGCATGTCGAGGGCGGGCCCCACCCCCTTCCGCTCCAGCTCGGCCAGCAGGCGGGAAGCCGAGACGTAGTCGCCCGGGTTCGGCCGCTTCTGGAGGGCGAAGTAGGCGCGGAAGTCCGCGAGAGCCGCCTCGGCCTCCCCGGCGTCGCGGAGGAGGAGCGCCCGATGCTCCAGGGCCTTCGGGTGGTGCGGGAAGCGGGCGAGGAACGCATCGAAGTAGGCCCGCGCCTCCGCGAGCTTCCCCATCCGGTGGTGCAGGACGCCCTGGTGGAAGGCGGCCAGGACGGGATCGCCCAGCGCCTCGGCCCTGCGGTAGTCGGCCAGCGCCAGATCGTGACGACCGTCTTCCGCGTAGGCCCGGCCACGCCGCAGGTAGAGCTGCGGGGCCCCGGGGCGGGCCTCGATCGAGACGCTCAGCGCCTCGATCTCGTGCTGGGCGCTCGGGTGGGCGACGCCGACGGCCGGAAGCCCCACCGCCAACACGACCGCCAGGAAGACGCGCCTAACGTCTGATCGTGAACTCATCCAGGACGTCGCCGTTCACGTCGATGAAGCGCGAACGGAACTCGCTCCGGGACGCGTCGACCACCACGGACCCCTTTTCGGCGAGACTGAAGAAGTGCGCGGGATGCTGCAGCCAGTCGGGCAGCGTGCAGCCGAGCGTGCGTCCCGGAGGGCAGGGATCGAGTTCGTCCACCTTGCCCGAGCTGCCCGCCACGGTGTAGACGGCCTTGTCGTCGACGCCGCTCCCGGTGCTGATCTGCCGGTACCGGTCGTCGCCCTGACCGCTCGCGCCCTGGCCCTGGGCGTCGAGCTCCGCGTGCAGCTGCACGTCGAAGGTCGTGGAGTCGCCGATGTGGCCGTTCAGGTAGTAGGAGCGCTCGTAGGAGTGCGAGTGCCCGCCGTAGACCGCGTCGACCCCGTAGGCCTCGAAGATCGGCGTGAAGACCTCGCGCATGTCGATCTCCGCGTCTTCCACGTCCGAGTCGTGGTTCTCGCCCTTGGTGTAGGGCGGGTGGTGGAAGATCACGATCGTCCAGTCGCGGTCGTTGGCGGCCAGATCGGCGACGAGCCAGTTGGCCATCGCCGACCGCTGGACGTCGTCGCGGTTCGACAGCTGCGAGTCGAGGCTCACCACGTGGACGTTGCCGTAGTCGAAGGCGTAGTACTGCTCGGTCCCGCTCGGAACCCCACCCGTCTCGCCGGCCGTGGGAAGGCTGAAGATCTTCAGGTAGGGCGGCCCGTCGTCCACGGTGGTGGGGTCGAAGTCGTCGTAGGACTGGGGATCCGAGGAGAGGCTGGTGCCGCCCAGGATGGTCGGGATCGGGAAAGGGAAGCCCAGGAGCGGCCCCAGGTCGATCAGATCGGCGCCCATTTCGTGGTTGCCGATGGTCGGCCACACCGGGGCGTGGTTCATGATCTCCGGATAGATGTCGAAGAAGGCCCCCTGCCACTGCGCGTCGTTGCCTTCGTTGTAGGCGTTGTCTCCGAGGAGCAGGAAGAGATCGACGAGCTCCCCCCCGTTGGCGGCGTTGTAGGCGAGGAAGCCGTCCTTCACCTCCAAGGCCTCGCCGGGGTGGGTGAGGGTGACGCCGTCGCCGAGGGGCGGCCGGATGTCGGCCTCGGTGGCGGTGCCCGAATCGCCGATCAGCCAGATGTGGGTGTTGCCGTCGGAGGGCGGGTGGTTGCCGTTCGGGGCGGTGTGGAGCTGCTGATCGGGGTAGATGGCGGCGCCGGGCCCGGGCGGGCCCAGGATGTAGAAGTAGGTCTTGTCCGGGGCCAGGTTGCCGAGCAGGGCCTCCTTGTGTCCGCCGTCCGTCGCGGTCGCCGTGACGCACTTCGGCCAGGTACGCTTGCGCAGGTCGCCGGTCTTCCGGGCCCAGCAGGCCATGTCCGCTTCGCCGCGCCATTTGACGATCGCCGAATGCGCGCCGACCTGCTGGAGGAAGAGCCGCTCGGGGGGACTCGGGGCCCCCGACGCGGGGCCAGAGGGGCCGCTGGCGCCCAGCGAGAGCAACAGGGTGCAAGTCAGGAGGGCGGGCAGCAAGTGGGCGCGCATGGCTCGGTTCCTCCGTCGGGGCGGGCCGATGCCTTCCCCGCGCCCGCGGTATCGCGGTCCCGTACCTTCCGCTGCCGGTTGCCGGCTATTGCACTCACAGTGCAATGTGACATCCTCCGTGTCGGGAGGCCGACGCCATGACCCAGCCCGAGAGCTCCGGATTCGACCCCGACGCCCTTCGCCGCAAGTACCGGGAGGAGCGCGACAAGCGCCTCCGCGAGGACGGTAACGAGCAGTACATCGAGGTGAAGGGCCGGTTCGCCCACTTCCTCGACGATCCCTACGTGGATCCGGGCTTCACGCGGGAGCCGCTCACCGACGAGGTGGAGGTGGTCATCGTCGGCGGCGGCTTCGGCGGGCTCCTGGCCGGCGCGCGGCTGCGCCAGGCCGGAGTGGAGGACATCCGGATCATCGAACCGGCCGCCGACTTCGGCGGCACCTGGTACTGGAACCGCTACCCCGGCATCGCCTGCGACATCGAGTCCTACACCTACCTGCCGCTGCTCGAAGAGGTCGGGTACATGCCGAAGGAGAAGTACTCCTACGGCAAGGAGATCCTCGACCACAGCCAGGCCATCGCGCGGAAGTTCGACCTCTACCGGGACGTCTGCTTCCAGACCCGTGTCGACGCGCTGCGCTGGGACGAGGGCGAGGCGCGCTGGATCATCGAGACGAACCACGGCGACCGCATGCGGGCGCACTACGTGTGCCTCGCGACGGGCCCCTTGAACCGGCCGAAGCTGCCGGGCATCCAGGGCATCGAGGAGTTCGAGGGCCACACCTTCCACGCCAGCCGTTGGGACTACGGCTACACCGGCGGCAACTCCGAGGGCGGGCTCACCGGGCTCCAGGGCAAGCGGGTCGCCGTCATCGGCACCGGGGCCACGGCGGTGCAGTGCGTCCCCCACGTGGGCGAGTGGGCGGAGCGGCTCTACGTCTTCCAGCGCACGCCGTCCTCGATCGACGTGAAGGACAACCCGCCGACGGATCCCGAGTGGGCCGCGTCCCAGGAGTCGGGATGGCACCAGAAGCGGATGGACAACTTCAACTGCCTCGTGTCCGGCGTGCCCCAGGAAGAGGACATGGTGAACGACGGCTGGACGGCGATCATCACCAAGCTGCTCGTGAACATGCGCCAGGGCCAGAGCTCGGACTTCTCGCCCGAGGGCATCGCCAAGGCCGTGGAGCTCGCCGACTTCGAGAAGATGGAGGAGATCCGCGCCCGGGTGGAAGCGGAGGTGAAGGACGAGGAGACGGCGGAGGCGCTGAAGCCCTACTACCGCCAGTTCTGCAAGCGCCCCTGCTTCCACAACGAGTACCTGGAGACCTTCAACCGCCCGAACGTCAGCCTGATCGACACCCACGGCCGGGGCGTCGAGCGCATCACCAAGAAGGGCGTCGTCGTCCATGGCGAGGAGTACGAAGTCGACTGCCTGATCTTCGCGAGCGGCTTCGAGGTGGGCACCGACTACTGCCGCCGGGCCAGCATGCAGCTCTACGGCCGCGACGGCGTCAACCTCACCGACAAGTGGTCGGGCGGCATCCGCACCCTGCACGGGATGCACGTCCACGGCTTCCCCAACTGCTTCATCATGAGCAATCCCCAGGCCGGCTTCACGGCCAGCTACCCGCACATGCTGAACGAGCAGGCCAAGCACCTCTCCTACATCATCCGCAAGGGAATGGACGAGGGCGTGCGGGCGGTCGAGGCCACCGCCGAGGGGGAGCAGGCCTGGGTCGACCAGTGCCTGGCCAGGGCGCGGGACGCCGGCGACTTCTTCGAGAACTGTACGCCCGGCTACTACAACAACGAGGGCAAGACCAGCGAGCTGAGCGCCCAGAACGGCTTCTACGGCGGCGGCTCGGTGGAGTTCATCCAGATCCTCGAGGCGTGGCGCGCGGCCGACGCACTCGAGGGCTTGGAGCGCCGCTAGGCGGTCATGGCCCGCAGAGCGTCCGCTCCCGCCGTGGACGGACGAGTCGATCGCGCGCTGCGATCGCGGCTCGCCATCTGCGACGCCTGCCTGGACCTGGTCCAGGAGGGCGTCCTCCAGCCCAGCGCCGACCAGGTGGCCGAACGCGCGGGCCTCTCCCGACGGTCGATCTTCTACCACTTCACGGATCTCGCGGAGCTCTACGACGCGGTGGTGGAGGCCGGGATGCAGCGCTGCGCGCCGCTCCTGGGGGAGATCCCGGTGGAGCTCCCGGTGGCGGAACGGGTGGCGCGGCTGGCCGAGGCGCGCTCCCGGTTCTTCGAGGCCACGCTTCCCTTCGCCCGGGCCCTCACCGCCCAGTCGTTGGTCGGCGCCGCTCGCGAGCAGGCGTGGCGGGTCTCGAAGGACGCGCTCCTGCGCCAGCGGGACGACATCGCCGCCCTGTTCGGGCGCGATCTCGCCCGGCTTCCGGCGGCGGAGCGGGCCACGACCCTCGAAGCCCTCGCGGCGGCGGCGAGCCCGTCCAGCTGGGAGCACCTGCGGCGCGGGCGAGACCTCTCGGTACCGCGGGCCCGCGCGGTCCTGGTCCGGACCTTGAGGTCCCTGCTGGAAGGCGCCGGCGTCAGGTTGGACTAGCGACCAGAACCGGCTGGACCAACGCCAGGAGTCAGCTTCGCCCGCGCGAGCGCAGCGCCCGGCGCCGCACCGCCCCGAGCAGCGGCACCAGCACCGCGAGCTCGGGACCGAGGCCGCAGCTCGGCGAGCTCGGCTTCTCCTTCGCGCTGGATGCGAAGACGCAGTTGGGGTCGGGCCCGCCGAAGCCGGCCCCGTCCCAGTCGGCCAGCCCGTCTCCGTCGTTGTCGAGGCCGTCGTCGCACTGGGGGTCCTCCCGGGAGGAGGACGCCTGGGCGCAGCCGAGATCCGCCAGGTCGACCAGGCCGTCGCCGTCGTTGTCGACGCCGTCGTTGCAGGCGGGCTCCTCGGAGAAATCGTCGGCGCCCTCGCAGCCGGCGTCCGCCAGGTCGACGGCCAGATCGCCATCGTTGTCGACGCCATCGCTGCAGTGGCTCTCGCAGGCTGGAACGCCCAGGACGAGATCGTCGACCTGGACGTCGTAGTCGCCGGTCGCCGTGAGGAGCGCGTCGAAGACGAGCAGGGTGTAGGTGCCGCTCTGGGTCAGGCTCGCCGAGTCACAGATGCCCGTGCAGGGAGCAGTAGAGCCGTTCAGCTGGAGCTGGGTACCGCCCGGCTCGTAGAGGAGCGCCTGGGGCTGGGCGATCGAGCCGAGGGAGGGTGCGAGCGTCACGCGGACCGTCTCTCCGGCGGAAGCGAGAAAGGTGAGGGGATCCGCGTCACCCTCGACGGCAAGGGTCCCGGTCGCGGGCGTTCCGCACGAGAGGAACGTCGTTCCGTCGCCGCTGTTGCAGTAGTTCGGCGCCCGACCGTTACCGCCGCCGCCGATTCCGCCGCTCAGGGACGCCAGGGAGAGGCTCGCGTCCCCGATCGCGTCGTGGCCGTCCTCGAACAGCACGACCCGGTAGGCCCCGTCGGCAGGCAGCGGCTCCGAGGGGCAGACGCCGTAGCAGCCCCCGTACACGTCGCCCAGCGAGACGCGGGTGCCGTCGGGCGCGAAGAGCACCGCGTGGGGAAACGCGCCGCTGGCGTTGCGCACGGCCGACGTCACCCCGACGACGTCCCCTGCGCCGGCGTTGAACCGGTAGAGGCCGGTTTCGCCGAGGCTGGCGAAGGTCGGCAGCAGCGTCTCGCCGCAGGTGAGGGGCGAAGCGGTGCTCGTCGCGGGCAGTCGGGAGTAGGTGTAGACCTCGTTCGCGGTCCGGTCGGTCACGATCAACTCAACGCCGTCCGGGGTGAAATCGAGGCCGGACTGGTCCGTGGCGGGTGTCAGCACGAGACCGGTCATCACGACGCTGAGGACACCGGTCAGCGGGTCGACCCGCACCACCTCGTCGTTGCCCGTGTCCATGACGAGGATCTCGGCACTGCGTGGATCCTCGACGACGGACATGGGGGCGGCGATCGGCGGCGTGGTGACGATCGGGGTCACGCTGCCGTCGCTCTCGACCCGCAGCACGGCGCCGCCGATCTGGTCGGCGACGTAGACGTCGGCGGCGCCGATCGTCACGTCGACCGGCTTCTGAAGGCTGCCGTCGTCGGCGTGCACGACGGTCTCGCCCTCGGCGACGGCCGCGTCGAAGCGCCAGATCTCCTTGGGGCCGTTGGTGCCCTCGTCGGCCATCAGCCCTTCGCGGGGCAAGAGCAGCGGACCGCTGTGATGGGCCGGCGCGATGTCGATACCCATCGGATCGTCGTCGCCGCTGTGGAAGCCCGAGACCCAGGTCTGGCGGCCGGTCGCTCCGAAGGCGGTTCGGAAGATGAGCCCGCTCTGCGTCTCCGAGTGGAAGATGGCGCCGTCGAAGGGATCGATGGCGACTCCGGTCGGGCGATAGGCGGTGGAGATCAGGGTTGCGGAGCCGTTCTCCTCGATCCGGTAGAGGCCCCCGCCCAGCGTGTCGGGCTTGAGGCGGACGAGGTAGAGGCGACCGTCGAAGGGGTGGAAGCGCGCCGCCTGGGCGTCGCTGAACGAGTCGGTGCGGGCCAGGCTCCAGCCGGCCTCGACCAACGCGGGGGTGGCCATCGCCGGGGCGGACAGCAGTGCCGTCAGGAGGACACCGGTGAGCGTGCTCCGGATGCCCGTGGATCGGCTGCGGTGAGAGCTCGCGGTCATGGGGGAGCGGGGAATTGTACCAATGGTCGTGGGGAATGGGGCCCCCTAAACCCTCGCCAGAGTTGCGTATTCCTGATCTCCAATTGAGTTGAAACATATGAATTATTTTTCTAAGATGATTGTTCGAATCATGAAGGAGACCTCCGATGTCCATTCGCGCGCTGCTGATCGTTCTGGGCCTGCTGCTGGCCGGCGGGGTGACGGTGCTGCTCACCTCCGAGCGCGCCCAGAAGGCCGCCAGCTTGCGAGCGGCCGAAGCCATCGGCGACGTGGCGGCCGGCCGGCTCGCCGAGGCGACCGCCGGCGAGGGCGAAGGCCAGCACGAGCGCTCCGCCGACCTGATCAACGTCCCGATCGAGGTCGTGAAGCTGAACGACTTCGTCTACCAGGCCCGCGGCGTCGGCAACACGCACCTGATCACGACGAGCGAGGGCCACGTGGTCTTCGACAACGGCCTCGTCCTCCAGGCCGCGAAGCAGAAGCGGCTGCTCGACGAGGCGGCGCCGGAGGCGCCGATCACCCACGTCGTCCTGAGCCACTCCCACCAGGATCACGTGGGCGGCACGAGCTTCTGGACCGAGGAGGGCACGGAGATCGTCGCCCACTTCGAGTTCCCGGAGGAGCAGCGCTACCTGAAGGAGCTCGGCCCCTACCTCCATGCCCGCAACCGCACCCTCTTCCCCTGGCTCCCGGAGGAGCTTCCGAGCCTGGGCCCGCTCGACTACGGCCACATCGTGCCCACCACCCTGGTGCGCGACGGCGAGCCCCTGCGCTTCGAGCAGGGCGGCGTGCGCTTCGAGGTGCTGCCGACGCCAGGGGCCGAGGGCGCCGACAACCTCTGCCTGTGGCTGCCGGACCAGAAGATCCTCTTCAGCGGCGACTTCTTCGGCCCGCTCTTCCCGCAGTTCCCCAACGTCTTCACCATGCGGGGCGAGAAGGTCCGCAAGCCCGTCGAGTACATCGAGTCCCTCGAACGCCTGATCGCCCTCGAGCCCGAGATGATCGTGCCGAGCCACGACGCGCCGATCTCCGGCAAGGAGAGGATCCGCGCCGACATGGTCCGCATGCGCGACGCCGTCCGCTTCGTGCACGACGCCACCGTCGCCGGCATGAACGCCGGCAAGACGGTTCACGAGCTGATGGACGAGATCGTTCTGCCGCCGGAGCTCGAGCTGCGCCAGGTGCACGGGCGCGTCTCCTGGGCGGTGCGAAGCATCTGGGAGTACTACGCCACCTGGTTCCACTTCGACACGACCACCGAGCTCTACCCGGTGCCGGACACGGCGGTGTTCGCCGATCTCGCCGAGCTGGCCGGTGCCGACGCGGTCGTCGAGCGAGCGCAGCGCTACGTGGCGTCGAGCCAGCCCGTATTCGCGCTGCACCTGCTGGACGTCGTGCTCGGCGCCGAGCCCGACCACCGGGGCGGGCTCGAGACCCGCAAGGAGGCTCTCGAGCTGCTGCTCCGGGAGGCCGAGGCGGGGCTTCGCAACTCCTACGAGATCGACTTCCTGAAATCGCGGCTGCGCGCGACGGAAGAGCGCCTCGGTCCCTCCGGAGGCCCGGCGTGAGCGCCAGCACCCGCGGCACCGCCACCCGCGAGCGCATCATGCGCCGGGCCGAGCAGCTCTTCGCGCAGCGCGGCGCCTCCGGCGTGACGCTGCGCGAGATCGCCCGGGCCGCGGGCCAGCGCAACGTCGCCGCCGTGCAGTACCACTTCGGCGGCAAGCAGGAGCTGCTGGGCGCGATCCTCTCCGGCCACCTGGAGGCCATCGACCAGCGGCGCCGGGAGCTCCTCGACGCGGACGAGCAGGCCGGTCGCCTGGAGGACGAGGACGCGCTCCTCTCGGTGCTGGTCGATCCCCTGGCGGAGAAGCTCGACGACGCCAGCGGGCGCGCCTATCTCCAGATCCAGGCGCGCCGCCCCGCCGCCGATCCCATGCGGCCCGCAACACACACCATGGCCGGCCGGCTGGCTCGCGCCTTCGGGACGACCGACGGCGAGCCCCTGCTCGACCGCTTCGCCGTGCTCCTGCTCTTCGGTGCCCTCGCCGACCGGGCGCGCCAGGAGGAGCGGGGCGAGGCGCGGCCGGGGGAGCGCGCCCGCTTCGTCTCGGCCCTGAAGGCCGCGATTCGGGGCATCTACGTCGAGGGCCGCTCGCAGGGCGAAGCGGGCGAGGAGCGACTCGCCGGATAGCGGCGGCCCCCCAGGCGGGGCTCGCTACCGTCCCCGCATGACCGGACGAACTCGAGTGGGCTGGCTCCCGCCGGCCGCCCTCGCCGCCCTTCTCCTTCCGCTGCTCGGCGCCGCCGGCGATCCCTTCGGCGCGGCGCTCACCCTCGAGCGCACGACGCCGCTCGCGAAGGTGATCGCCGCTCCCGAGCGCTACGCCGAAGAGCCCGTCCTGCTGCGCGGCCGGCTCACCGAGCTCTGCCAGAAGAAGGGCTGCTGGACCGTGCTGAAGGACGGCGACGCCGTCGTGCGGGTCCGCTTCCAGGACTACGGCTTCTTCCTCCCGAAGGACGCCCTCGGCAGGACGGCCCTGGTCCAGGGCGTGGCCGACGTCCGCATCCTCTCGGAGCGCGAGGCCCGGCACCTGGCCGCCGAGTCCGCCGGCACGGACCCGGACGACGTCACCGGCCCGGTCCGCGAGGTCGGCTTCGTGGCGAGCGGCGTCCTGCTGCTCCCGGCCGAGTGAAGGAGAGCCCATGGGCCTGGTCGAAGATGTCTCCGAGGGCATGAAGGCCGCGATGAAGGCGAGGCAGCCGGAACGGGTCGCCGCCCTGCGCGGCATCCGCGCCGCCTTCCTGAACGAGATGAAGAAGGACGGCGCCGAGACCCTGGCCGAAGACGTCTGCATCGGCGTCCTGCGCCGGCTCGAGAAGCAGCGCAAGGAGAGCATCGAGGCCTTCGAGCAGGCGGCCCGCGCCGACCGCGCCGAGGCCGAGCGTGCCGAGCTCGCCGTGGTGCAGGAATTCCTGCCGAGCCTCGCCGACGGGGCGACCACCCGGGCCTGGGTCCAGGCCGCCATCGACGAGAGCGGCGCCGGCGGCCCCAAGGAGATGGGCAAGGTGATGGGCGCCTTGATGAAGGCCCACAAGGGCGAGGTGGACGGCGGCCTGGCCCAGAAGATCGCGAAGGAGCTGCTGGGAGCGGGCTGAGGCGCCCCCGAGGGAAATCGAACTCTGTTTGCCACGTGACCCCCGAAGGGGCCACTTCCTGGGGAGAACCTCGTTCCAGGAGAGCCCCGCCATGACGCTCCGACTCCTCCAGCTGACGCTGATCTCCGCCGTCGCACTCGGCCTCGCGATCCCGGCCCTGGCCGGTGGTCCGCTCGAACCGCCCGATGGCGTGGGCAACCCCAGCAGCGCGAACTACACGGGCTACGCGATTCACGGCTTCGTGTTCGGCGCCAAGGACACGGTCAACCAGCGCACCGAATTCCGCTGCTTCAACTTCGGAGGCGCGGACGCGACGGACGTCGCGGTGCAGTTCTACAGCGACGCCGTGGGAGTCACCGCACCCTCCGCGGATATGCGACTTGGCAGCCTGCCGATCGCCGACTTCGACCCCGGACTCTCCGACAGTGCCTCTGGAACGGTGCCCACCTTCGCGATGGCCCGGATTATCGTCCTGGATCTGGTCCGGAAGCGGAACCCCGCTCTCACTTGCAAGGCCTATATCGTGGACAAGGCGACCAACGACTTCATTGCGGAGCTCGACGTGGTTCCCGCACCCCGGAAGAAGAAGAAGAAGAAGTAGTCGCCGTCGCCCTCAGCGCCGCGCCGCCACCTTCGCCATGTGCTCGACCTGGCCGTCCTCGGCGCCGAGCAGCACATCGTTGTAGTGCCGCTGTCCGTCGTGGGGGCGGAAGCCCGGCGGCGCGAAGCCGATCAGCACGCTCATGCGGAACGGGCCGGTGCGACGAGTGGGCGGCGGCGCCGCGTGCATGCCGTCGCCGTAGTGGATCGAGACGTCGCCAGGCTCGGCGGCCACCGCCACGCCGCTGGGCGCGGAGGCGTCCGTGGCCTCGGCGAAGCCGAAGGCGCATTTCCAGGAGCCGGGCAGGAAGCGCAGCTCGCCCTGCTCCGGGGTCGCGGCCTCCAGGAAGATCGACATCACCATCGAGGGGCACATCACCGCGTGGCCACCCATCCCGCAATCGCGGTGCCAGGGCAGGTCCGAGAGGCCCTCGGTCATGTCCGGGTTCTTCCACAGCACGGTGACGCCGTCGTTGCGGTCCGGGGCGCGGGCGGCGAGATCGCGGCGTGAGAGGGCGGCGATGCGCTTCACCCGGGGATCGTCGTGGAGGCGGCGGAACACGGGCAGGGTGCCCGCGTTCAGCACCCGACACAGAACGGCGTCGTCTTCGGCGTTGCGGCCCCACCAGGATTGCTGGTCGCCCTCCCGGGCACGGCCGCGCAGCAGGCCCGCGCCTTTCCGCATGGCGGCGACCTCGTCCGCAGCGAAGACGCCCTTGACCAGCAGGTAGCCCGCGGTCTCGAGGAAGGCGTGCATCTCGTCCTCGTCGTCCTCGAGCCGGAAGCTCCGCGCCGGGTCGAGCTTGCGGCCGGTCGGGTCGCGCAGGTCCGGGTGCTCCGGGTCGTAGACGGGAATGCCGCGGTAGAGCGCGCGGAGGGCGGGCTCCCAGCTGACGAAGCGCATGAGATCGCCGCGTTCACTGCTCGCCCGGCCCCCGTAGATGAGGCCGGGGACGGAATCGAGGTCGTGCACCAGCCCCTGCCAGCTCTCGTCGGCGAGGGCCACCACCGTGTCCGCTCCGTCACAGCCCGGTGTGACGTCGATCCCGGCGTCGCGGGCGTGGTAGGTGAAGGCGCGGCCATCGGGCAGACGGAACGCGAGGGCGCCCTGGGGGCGAGCCGCGGCGGCCATGGCGCCGAAGCGCGCGAGCCGATCCGGCAGCTCCTCGCGGTGGTAGCGATCGAAGTCGACGGCGGGAAAGCCTTCGGTCATGGCGTGCGCTCCTCGTCTACGGAGGATACACCGCGGGGGGTCAGCAGCCGGGCCCCTCCAGCCCGGCGGCCCAGGCGATGGCCCCGGAGAGGAGCGCGCGCATCTCCGGGCGCGCGTAGGCCGCGCCCTGGTGGCCCAGGGCCGAGAAGAGCGTGCGGCCCTTCCCCTGGCAGCGCGACCAGACGATCGGGTGGTCCGCCCCCATGCGCAGGTCCTTCTCCATCCAGAGGATGTGGGACTCCGGCGTGTAGCTGCCCTCGTCGACCGTGGCGAGCACCCGGAAGCCCTTGCCCCGGGGGCTCGCGTCGAAGCTGTACCACTCCTCGACGTGCTGGAAGGTCTCGGGCAGGTCGCGGGTGGCCGGGTGGGTGCGGTCCTCCACGACGACCGTTCCCTCCTGGAACTGTGGGCCCATGATGTGGCCGATGAACTGGGCGCCGATCAGCTCCTCCACGTACCAGGCCCAGGCGTAGGAGGGATCGCCGCCGGCGCCGTGCAGGCCGACGAAGCCGCCGCCGGCCCGGAGCCAGGCCTGGAAGGCCTCCTTCTGCTCCGGGTTCAGGGTGTCGCCGCTGGTGTTGTGCCAGACGGTCGCGGCGAAGCGGCCCAGGACTTCGGGCGTGAAGGCGGCGCCGCTCTCGGTGTGGAAGAGCGACCAGCCCCGCTCGGCGGCGATGGCCTCGAGCAGCTCGAGGCCGGCGGGGATCGCCTCCTCGTGCCGGAAGCCGTTGGTCTTGGTGAAGACGAGGATGGCCGGAGAGCCGAGATCCGCGGGCAGCTCGGGCGGCTCGGTCTCGTAGGTGTTCGAGGGGAAGAAGGCGCGGTAGGCATTGCAGCCGGGGACGGCGAGCAGGCCCAGCGCCAGGAGGAGAGACAGAGTGCGGCGCATGTGCCCTATTCTACGCGGCCCATGAACCAGACGCGCGCCGACTTCCGGACCTCCCGCATCTTCGTGATCGCCACGCTGACGCTCTTCACGGCGGGGCTCTCGTTCGCGCTGCGGGCGGGCATCGCCGAGACGCTCCGCGATGCCCACCTAGGGGGCTCAGCCGCGCTCTCGGGCCAGCTCCTGGGCATCGCCTTCGGCGGCTTCGCCCTCACCCTGTTCCTCGGCAGCGCCTTCCTCGAGAAGATCGGAATGGGGCGGGGCCTCGTGATCTCGGCCAGCGCCTTCGCGCTGGGCACCCTCCTCACGATCGCCGCGCCGAGCTTCGCGGGCGGCGGGGTCTTCGACTGGCTGTGGGCGGGCTTCCTGCTCTCCGGCCTGGGCTGGGGCTTCATGGAGGCGACGGTGAACCCGCTCGTCACCGCGCTCTACCCGGAGGACAAGATCCACCGGCTCAACGTGGTCCACGCCTGGTGGCCGGCGGGGATCATCGTCGGCGGTCTCCTCGAGGTGGGCATGGACGCCCTCGGACTCGGCTGGCGGGCGCGCTTCGGCATGGTGATCGTGCCGGCGGTGGCCGCGGTGGTGCTGTGCGTCGGCGTCCACTTCCCGCGCACCGAGCGCGCGGCCGCGGGCGTCTCGATGGGCGACATGTTCCGCGAGATCCTCCGCCAGCCGATGTTCATCGTGTGGTGGCTCTGCATGTTCCTCACCGCCGCGTCGGAGCTCGCGCCGGGGCAGTGGATCGACCTCACGTTGACGCGCACGATCGGCATGCGCGGCATCTGGCTGCTCATCTACGTCAGCGGGATGATGTTCGTGCTGCGCCACTTCGCCGGGCCCATCGCCCACCGCATCTCGACCACGGCCATGCTGTGGGGCTCGGCGGTACTCGCCTTCCTCGGCCTGCTGGCCCTCGCACGGGTCGACTCCCCGGTCACGGCAATCGCCGCAGCCACGATCTGGGGCCTCGGCGTCTGTTTCCTATGGCCGACCATGCTGGCGAACGTGTCCGAGCGCTTCCCGCGCGGCGGCGAGTTCCTGATCGGCCTGATGGGCGTGGCCGGTGCACTCGCGATCCAGTTCGTGCTGCCGGCCCTCGGCGCCGTCTTCGACCGCTCCGCCCGCGACGCCGCCGGCGGCGAGGCGGCCTTGGGCGCCCTCGAAGGCGAAGCCCTCACCGAGATCCTGCGCAGCGCTGCCGCCACCTCCTTCCAGACCCTGGCCATCCTGCCGGCCATCCTGATCGTGGTCTTCGGCGTGCTCTTCGCCATCGACCGCGTGCGGGGCTATCAGCCGGTGCAGCTCGAATCGGCGGGCGAGTAGGGGTCAGGAGCAGGCGAGGCCTTCCTCGCCGAGGGCCCAGACGAGGGAGCCTTCCATCAGGTCCTGGAGCTCCGGGACCTGGTAGGCGGCGGCCTGGTGGCCGAGGGCGTTGTAGAGGACGCGGCCCTTTCCGATGCACGTGGTCCAGACGATCGGGTGGTCGTCGCCCATGCGCAGGTCCTGGTCCATCCACAGGAAGTTGATCTCGGGGCTGTAGGTGCTCTCGTCGACGCGGGCCAGGACGCGGAAGCCCTTCGTGCGGGGGCTCTCGGCGAAGGAGTACCACTCCTCCAGGTGGGTCATCCGCTCGGGCAGCTTCGCGGTGGCGGGGTGGTCGCGGTCCTCGACGATGAGCGTGGCCTCCTGGAATTGCGGGCCCAGGGGATGCTGGCCGTAGTCGACGCCGATGATCGTCCGGCGGTACCAGGGCCATGTGTGGGAGCCATCGCCGGCGGCGTGGGTGCCGACCCAGCCGTGGCCGGCCTCCAGCCAGGCCTTGAACGTGGCCTTCTGCTCCTCGTTCAGGACGTCGCCGCTGGTGACGTGCCAGACCACGGCGTCGAAGCGGTCGAGCACCCCCGGATTGAAGACGGCGCCGTTCTCGGTGTGGAAGACCGACCAGCCGCGGCGGGCGGCGATCTCCTCGATGAGCGCGACGCCGGCCGGGATCGCCTCCTCGTGGCGGAAGCCGTTGGTCTTGGTGAAGACCAGGATCGCCGGCGAGCCGAGATCCGCGGGCAGGCTGGGCGGCTCGGTCTCGTACTCGACCTTCGGGAAGATCGCCCGCCAAGCGCCGCACCCGCCGAGGAGCAGCCCGACCGCGATGCAGGCGCCGAGGACGCGCAGCGTCGCCATGTCAGCCTCCGAAGCGGTGGCCGGCGGTGTAGCCGCCGTCCACCGGTAGGGTCACGCCGGTGACGAAGCTGGCCTCGTCCGAGGCCAGGAAGAGCGCTGCGTTCGCGATCTCCCTGGGCGTGCCGAAACGGCCGAGCTGGTGCGCCTCGCGGATCTGCTCCTGCATCACCTGGGTGCCCTCGATCTGGAAGACCGACCGCAAGAGCGGCGTGTCAATGAAGCCCGGGCAGATCACGTTCACGCGGATGCCACTGCGCGCGTAGTCGATCGCCATGTTCTTGGTCAGCAGCACGACGGCGCCCTTCGAGGCGTTGTAGGCGCTGCCGCCCATGAAGCCCTCGATGCCCTCGACGCTGGCGATGTTGATGATGCTGCCGCCGCCGCCCTCGAGCATCACGGGCAGGGCGGCCTTGTTGGACAGGAAGGTGCCCTTGATGTTGACGTCCATGGTGTGGTCCCAGGCTTCCTGCTCGAGCATGTGGACCATTCCGCCGCCGGCCACGCCCGCGGAGTTCACGACCACGTCGATGCCGCCGTGCTCCGCCTTCACCTGGGCTACCACCTCGTGGAGCCGCGCCTCGTCGCGCACGTCGCCGCTGACGAGGGTCGCCCGGGACGCCAGCCGCGTCGCCTCCTCCCAGTCCGGCTCCGGCTTGTCCTGGAGGTCGAAGCCCGCGAGGGCCGCGCCCTCCTGCGCCATGCGCAGGGCGCAGGCGGCCCCGATCCCCGATGCCGCGCCGGTGATGAACGCGACCTTGCCTTCGAGCCGTCCCGACATGTCTGCTCCCTCGCCTCACCCGCCTCGCAGGACGTGGCCGGGCAAGGCGCCGCTGGCCTCGCCCTCTTCCATGACGATCTCGCCGTTCACGATCGTCGCCGTGTAGCCCTTTGCGTCCACCACGTAACGCTCCGTCTCGGCCGGGAAGTCCCGGACCAGCCGGGGCGTTCCTGCGGCGAGCCGTTCCGGGTCGAAGACGACGACGTCGGCAAAGGCTCCCTCGCGGAGGAAGCCGCGGCCTTCCAGGGAGTGGACGGTCGCGGGCATGCCCGAGAGCCGCCACACCGCCTGCTCGAGGCTCAGGGTCTCGGGCACCCAGTCCGTGAGCAGCCGCGTCGTGTAGTCGGCGCCGACGAACGAGACCAGGTGCGCGCCGCCGTCGCTCGAGCCCGCCATCACGTTCGGATCCTCGATGCCGGACTTCACGACCTGGTGGATGAACTGCTCGGCCACCTCGCTCGAGCGGACCTGCCAGGAGGTCTCGAGCTCCTCGGCGAGGGACAGGTCGAAGAAGGTGTCGAGGGGGTCGGCGCCGCGCTCGGCGGCGAGCTCCTCCACGCTCTTCCCGATCCAGGCGCGGTTCGCCTCGTCGCGCACGTCCTCCACTTCGAGCCCGTCCCAGCCCAGCACGACCGCGCGCTGGCCCTCGCTCTCCCAGTCGGCGCGAAGCCGCTCGCGGACTTCCGGCTCCCGAAGCAGCCGGGAGCGCTCGGGCTCCGGGCGGGTGAGCACGTCGCGCCACGCGGGCATCTCGTCCAGGGCGAAGGTGTCGGAGAGCTTGAGGTGCAGGCCCATGGTGTTGGTGGTGAACTGCGGGTGCAGGCGGGCGCCCCGGGCGTTCGCCTCTCTGCAGAACTCGAGGGTCTGCTGCCAGCTCATCGGATTCTGGGGGGTCGGCAGCAGCAGGTTGAGCTCGATCGGCCGGCCGGACACGCGGTACATCTCGAGGATGAGCTCCCGGTCCTTGGCGTCGTAGCCCTCGCCGAACGAGCGCGGGATGATCTCGAGAGCGCCACGCTCGAACTCGGCCAGCACCGAGGACAGCGCGAGGATCTCCTCGGCGGAGGCGTGATTGCTCGGCACCTCCCGGCCGTCCTCGGCCACGTGGATGTCGAGCTGGGAGGTGGAGAAGCCGATCGCCCCCTCGCGCAGGCTCTGGCGCACCAGCTCCTGCATGGCGGCGACTTCCTCCGGCGTGGCCTCGCGCTCGGACGCGTCGTCGCCCATCACGAAGCGGCGCACGGCGCAGTGGCCGACGAAGCTGCCGACGTTCACGCCGAGGTTTCCGTCGAAGCGCTTCCAGTAGTCGCCGAAGCTCCCGCCCTGGAAGCGCAGGCCCTGGGCGAGGGCCTCCTTCGACATGCCCTCGACGCGGGAGAGCATGCTGGCCAGCCAGGGGACGTCCTCGGGCTTCGAGGGCGCGAGGGTGAAGCCGCAGTTGCCGGCCAACACCGTCGTGACGCCGTGCCAGCAGGAGGGCGTCGCCAGCGGATCCCAGTCGAGCTGGACGTCGTAGTGGGTGTGGACGTCGATGAAGCCCGGCGCCACGACGAGGCCCTCGGCGTCGATCTCCCGGGCGCCGCGCTCCTCGACCCGCCCGATCTTCGCGATGCGGTCGCCGCAGATCGAGACGTCCGCCGTGTAGGAGGGCAGGCCCGTACCGTCGACGACGCGCCCGCCCCGGATCACCAGGTCCACTGCCATGGCCACCTCCTGGGGGGCCGATCATACAACCGGGCGCGACCGGCTGCCGCCGCGGCCCACGGCGGGGCGCGATATCCTGCCGCCGTGGACGAAGAAGAGCGGGATCTGCGGGGACCCCTCGAGGGCTGGCTGAACGAGCACCTGGAGGGCGCCCTGGACGTGCGGGTCGGCGAGCTCGCGGCCCACGGGAGCGGCTACTCGGCGGAGACGATCGTCGTGCCGCTTCGCCTGCGACGCGGCGGCGCGGCGCGCGAAGAGAAGGTCGTGCTGCGTCTCGAGTGTCCGGAGCCGGCCATCTACCCGGCCCAGGCGCCGGGCCTCGACGTGGAGATCGAGATCCAATACCGCGCCATGCAGGCGCTGGCGTGCCACACCGAGGCCCCGCTCGCTCCGCTGCTCGGCCTCGAGCGGGATCCGGCGGTGCTCGGGCAGCCCTTCTTCGTGATGGGGTTCGTCGAGGGCGAGGTGCCGGTGGTGAACCCGGCCTACACGCGAGAGGGGTTCTTCGCCGACGCCGCGCCGGAGGAGCGCCGGCTCATGATCGAGACCGGCATCCAGGCGATGGCACAGGTCCACGCCGCGGATTGGAAGCGGGCCGGCTTCGACTGGCTGGTGCCGTCGGGCGGGACGCCGGGCACGAAGGCGCAGCTCGAGCTCTGGGAGGCCTTCGCGCGCCGCGAGCTGGGCGAGCGCGTGCATCCGCTCCTCGATCGCGCCTTCGAGTGGCTGCACGCGGAGCTTCCGGAGGACGGCGAGCTCGCAGTGAGCTGGGGCGACGCGCGGCCGGGCAACATCATCTATCGCGATTTCCGTCCCGCCTGCCTCACCGATTTCGAGAACATCGCCGTCGCCCCGCCCGAGCTCGACCTCGGCTGGTGGCTGATGTTCGACTGGACCATGCACGAGGCCGAAGACCTGCCGCGTCTTCCGGGCGAGCCGACCCGCGAGGAGCAGCGCGAGCTCTACGCGAAGGCCTCGGGCCGTGAGCTCCGCGACGTCGCCTACCACGAGGTGCTCGCCGCCGCGCGCTACTGCGCCATCGTCGTGCGCGTCACCAACCGCTACGTCGACCGCGGCCTCTTCCCCGCCGACCACGGCGTCTGGCTCGACAACCCGCCGGCCAAGGTGCTGGCCCTGATGCTCGACGAGCGAGGGATCTGAAGATGGGACAGCCCGTGATCCTCGAGGTGGCGCTGAATGGGGTCACGACCCGGGAGCAGAACGCGACGGCGCCGGTGGAGCCGAAGCAGATCGCGGAGGATGCGCTGCGCTGCCTCGGGGCGGGCGCGGCGATCATCCACACCCACAGCGACCGGCCCCAGGCCCCGCCCCGGGACGCGGCGGATCGCTACCTCGAGGCCTACCGCCCGATCCTCGAGCAGCGGCCCGACGCCATCCTCTATCCGACCGTCGGTTTCGGCGGCGACCGAGCCCAACGCTTCGATCACCAGGTGCACCTCGCGGAGGCCGGCGCGATCCGCCAGGGCATCCTCGACCCGGGCTCGGTGAACCTGGGCGCGACCGGGCCCGACGGCTGGCCGGTGGCCATGGACTTCGTCTATGCGAACACGCCGACGGACATCCGGCGCATGGCAGAGATCTGCGAGGCGCAGCGGCTCGGGCCGAGCATCGCCATCTTCGAGCCCGGCTTCCTCCGCGTCATCGCCTCGGCGGCGCGGGCCGGCGCCCTGCCCCCCGGCGCCCTCGTCAAGTTCTACTTCAGCGCCGGCGGCTACCTGGGCGGCGGCGAGCCGATCTTCGGTCCGCCGCCGATCCGCGAGGCCCTCGACCTCTACCAGGCGATCCTCGGCGAGACCGACGTGCCCTGGGCGATCGCCGTCCTGGGAGGCTCCGTCTTCGACACGGAGATCGCCGATCTCGCCCTGGAGCGCGGCGGGCACCTTCGCGTGGGACTCGAAGACGCCGCCCAGGCGGAGAGCAACCTCGCAGAGGTGGAGCGGGCGGCCTCCCTGGCCGCGGCCCGCGGCCGGCGCCTCGCGACCACCGCCGAGACCGCGGAGCTGCTGGGCCTCCCGCGAACCGCCTGAAGAGCAACCGGGCTACCATCGCCGGCCCGGCCCGAGGAGGACCCATGCTCGACGTGCGCATCGACGGTGGAACGATCATCGACGGAACCGGAGCGCCCGGCCGCGACGCCTCGGTCGGCCTCCGCGACGGCCGGGTCGTGGCCGTGGGCGAGGTGGTCGAGGACGCGCGGCAGGTCTTCGACGCCGCCGGCAGGATCGTCTGCCCGGGCTTCGTCGACGTGCACACCCACTACGACGCCCAGGCCTTCTGGGACGGCACGCTCTCCCCCTCCCTCTACCACGGCGTCACCACGGTGGTCGGCGGAAACTGCGGCTTCAGCATCGCGCCCCTCGTCCCCGAGGCCGGCCCCTACCTGATGCGGATGCTCGCGCGGGTCGAGGGCATGCCCCTCGAGAGCCTCGAGGCCGGCGTGCCCTGGGATTGGAGTGGCTTCGGCGAGTACCTCGGCAAGCTGGAGGGGCGGCTCGCCGTGAACGCCGGCTTCATGGTCGGGCACTCGGCCGTGCGCCGGGTGGTGATGGGCGAGCGCGCCGTCGGCGAGGAGGCCAGCGAAGAAGAGCTCGAGCAGATGATCGCCCTCCTGCAGCGATCGATCCGCGAGGGCGGGCTCGGCTTCTCCTCCTCCGTGGCGCCGACCCACAACGACGGCGAAGGCCACCCGGTGCCGTCCCGCCACGCCAGCCGCGAGGAGCTGGTGGCGCTGGCCGGCGCGATCCGCGATCTGCCGGGCACGGCACTGGAGTTCCTCCCTGGCGTCGGCCAGTTCACCGACGAGCAGAAGCAGTTGATGACGGACCTCTCCCTCGCCGCGAACCGTCCGCTCAACTGGAACCTGCTCGCACCGAGCTCCCAGAACCCCGACATGGTCGAGGCGCAGCTCTCGGCGGGGGACTACGCCGCGGATCGCGGCGCGACAGTCGTCGCCCTCACGGTGCCCCAGACTCCGACGGTGCGTCTCAACCTGGTATCGGGCTTCGTCCTCGACGCGCTGCCCGGTTGGGCCGAGCTGTTCCGGCAGCCGGTCGAGGAGCGCAAGCGGCGGCTCCGGGATCCCGCCTACCGCAAGCAGCTCGACGAGGGCGCGAACTCGGAGGGCGCCGGCCTGCTCCGCGGGCTGGCCGCCTGGGAGCGCATGGTCGTCGACCAGGTGCACGCGCCCGAGAACGAGAAGCACAGGGGCCGCAGCATCGGCGAGATCGCCTCGGAAGAGGGCAAAGCCCCCTTCGACTGCATGCTCGACATGGCCCTGGCCGACGACCTGCACACCTCCTTCATGCCGAGCTTCGGCGAGGACGACCAGGCGACCCGGGAGCTGCGCGCCCAGGTGTGGAAGGACCCGCGGGCGGTGATCGGCGCCTCCGACGCCGGCGCACATCTCGACATGATCGATACTTTCGCCTTCTCGACGAAGGTGCTGGAAGCGGTGCGGCGGGACGGGCTCATCTCCTGGGAGGAGGCGATCCACCAGCTCACCGACGTGCCGGCGCGCCTGTACGGCATGAAGCGGCGCGGCCGGCTCCAGGAGGGCTGGCACGGCGACGTGGTCGTGTTCGATCCGGAGACCGCCGCCAGCGGTCCCGTCCATACCCGCTTCGACCTGCCGGGGGACGCGGGGCGGCTCTACGCCGACGCCGTCGGCGTAGAGCACGTGTTCGTGAACGGCACGGAGATCGCGGGCGACAACGACCACACGGGCGCCCTGCCCGGCACCGTCCTGCACCCCGGCCGCGACACCGACACGGTGGAGGTTCCCGGCGGACGCCGGGCCTAGGGGAGGACCATGAAGGACCTGAGCTGCTTCGACGTCGACCTCAAGGACCACGTGGCCCACGTGAGGCTCTCGCGGCCCGAGGCCCTGAACAGCATGAACCGCGCCTTCTGGCGCGAGCTCCCCGCCCTCGTCGACGAGCTGGACGCGGAGGCCCTTGCCCGGGTGATCGTGCTGTCCTCCACCGGGAAGCACTTCACCGCGGGCATGGACCTTGCGGTCTTCCAGGGCGTCGGCCAGGGACCGGTCGGCGGCGAGACCGAAGCGCGGGAGATGGGTCGCCTGCGCGCCACCACCCGCGAGAGCGTCTTCGTCTTCCAGGAGGCCTTCAACGCCCTGGAGCGCGCGCGCATGCCGGTGATCGCCGCGGTCCAGGGCGGTTGCGTGGGCGGCGGCGTCGACATGATCAGCGCCTGCGACATGCGCTACTGCACCGAGGACGCCTTCTTCTGCATCCAGGAGATCAACCTGGGGCTCACCGCCGACGTCGGCACCCTCCAGCGGCTCCCGAAGCTCGTCCCGGAGGGGGTGGCCCGCGAGTACGCCTACACCGGCCGGCGCATGTCCGCCCAGCGGGCCCTCGAGATCGGCCTCGTGAACCAGGTTTACCCGACCCAGGACGCCATGCTCGCCGACGTGCTCGCGATCGCCGGGGAGATCGCGGAGAAGTCCCCGCTGGCCGTGTGGGGCTCGAAGGAGATGCTCAACTACACGCGGGACCACAGCGTGCAGGAGGGGCTCCAGCACATCGCCACCTGGCAGTCGGGCATGTTCTTCGGCCAGGACATGGCGGAGGCCTTCCAGGCGAAGCAGGAGCAGCGCAAGCCCCGCTTCGAGGGCCTGCCGCGGCGCTACCGCCTTCCGGAGTAGGGCGTGCGGCGTGCCATTGCAGCGGCGCTCCTGGTGGTCGGCGGAGGCTGCGGAGAGCTGCGAAGTGACGGGCAGATCGAAGGCGCCCGCCTCCCCGAAGCCGTGGTCGAGGCGAAGAATGCCCGCCAGGGCCAGATCCTGTTCGGCGATCTCCACGTCCACACCACCTTTTCCGCCGATGCCTTCGAGCGCTCTCTCCCGATCAACATGGGCGAAGGCGCCCACCCTCCGGCCGACGCCTGCGACTTCGCGCGCTACTGCGCCGCCCTCGACTTCTGGAGCATCAACGACCACGCGGGAATGACCTCGCCGCGAATGTGGCGGGAGATCAAGAGCTCCATCCGCGAGTGCAACGCCCGCGCGGGCGACCCGGCGAACCCGGACATGGTCTCCTTCCTCGGCTTCGAGTGGACCCAGATCGGCGCCACGCCGGAGACCCACTACGGCCACAAGAACGTGATGTTCCTCGACACGGCCGACGATCGCGTGCCCGCCCGCGCCATCGCGGCCGGATCGGGTGTGGAGAACTTCAACGTCGGGCTCGACAGCGGCGGAGTCCTCCTGAACCTGATGAAGCGCCCGCTCCTCGACTTCGAGAACCGCGACGAGTATCTCGACAACCTGCGTCACATGTTCGAGACCCAGGGGCTCCCCGCGTGCCCGGCCGATCTCCCTTCCCCGGAGCTTCCCGGCGAGTGCCAGGAGATCGCACGTACGCCGGACGTCCTCTTCGAGAAGCTCGATCAATGGAACGTGCCCACCCTCGTACTGCCCCACGGCAACGCCTGGGGGATGTACACGCCGCCGGGCTCCACCTGGGCCAAACAGCTCAGCGGCGCCATGCACGACCCGGCTCGGCAGACCCTGATCGAGGTGTTCTCCGGCCACGGCAACTCCGAGGAACATCGGGCGTGGCGGGGCACGCGCTTCGACGCCGCGGGCGAGCCCTTCTGCCCCGAGCCGATGGACGACTACCTGCCCTGCTGCTGGCGCGCCGGCGAGATCATCCGCGAGCGCTGCCAGGATCCGAGCTCGGCCGAGTGCGACGAGCGCGTGGCAGAGGCACGCCGCAACCACGTGCTCGCCGGTGCCAGTGGCCTTCTCACGATCGAGGGCGAGGGCCCGGAGGATTGGCAGGGCTGCGGCCAATGCACCGACTGCTTCCTGCCCGCCTTCAACTACCGTCCCGGGACGTCGGTGCAGGCGGCCGTCGCCACGACCGGCGAGGACGGGAAGCGCTTCCGCTTCGGCTTCCTCGCCTCCAGTGACAACCACTCGGCACGGCCCGGCACCGGCTACAAGGAGTACGGCCGGCATTGGATGACCGACCTCGGCGGCCCGGTGAGCGAGGCGTGGGCGCCCCGGATCTACGGCGAGCGGGGACCGGAGAGCCCGCGCTCCCGCCATCCCTCCGAGATCGAGATCGACACCACCCAGAGCCTCTTCGGCATCGAGCGCGCCACCTCCTTCATGTTCACCGGAGGCCTGGTCGCCGTCCACGCGGCGGGGCGAAGCCGCGAGGCGATCTGGGAGGCTCTCGAGCGCAAGCGGGTCTACGGCACGAGCGGCCCGCGCATCCTGCTCTGGTTCGAGCTCCTCCACGAGAACGGGATCCTTCCGATGGGCAGCGAGACGATCTCCACCGAAGCGCCCCGCTTCCGCGTGCGGGCGGCCGGCGGATTCCGGCAGCAGCCCGGCTGCCCCGCCTACGCCCACGCGGGCCTCTCTCCGGAACGGCTCGAGCGGCTCTGCCGCGGCGAGTGCCAGAACCCGGGCGACGTGCGGCACCCCATCAGCCGGATCGAGGTGATCCGCATCCGCCCCCAGCAGGCACCCGGCGAGCCTCTCGCGCCGTTGATCGAGGACCCGTGGCTCACGCTGGCCTGCCCGGGCGACGCCGAGGGCTGCTCCGTCGAGTTCGAAGACCCGGAGTTCGCCGAGGCCGGCCGCGACTCCGTCTACTACGTCCGGGCGCTGCAGGAGCCGACCCCGGCGGTCCGCGGGAACCCGCTCGTTCCCTGTCCGAGCGGCTACCTCACACCTCCCGAGGAGGACTGCCTCGCGCCCGTGGAAGAGCGCGCCTGGTCCTCGCCGATCTACGTCGATTTCCCGCGCTCCGTCCCGGCGGCAAGCGCGATCCAGACCCGATCAGGCGCAAGTCCTCACCGCTCGCCAGTCGCTCCGCCGCGACCGTGAGCCTGCGGCGTCGCAGATACGTGCCGAACGGCTCCCCGGTCCAAGCGCGGAAGAGACGTGAGAAACACGGCGGTGAGAAGCCCGCTTCCTCCGATCGAGTCCCGGGTGCCTGTCCCCGGGCAATCGCCCGGGGGGCTTCGCGGACGGCCCCGATCGGTCGAGGGCCCCCGGGCTCTGCGATACCGTCTCCGGCGACCCGCAGCCGAGGGAGACCCATGGATTTCCGCTGGCCGGACGAGTATCTGGCCTTCCGCGACGAGGTGGAGGCCTTCATTCACGAGTGGCGCACGCCGGAGCTCCAGGCGGAGCAGCGCGAGCGCGAGGGCGCCCCGGGGCCGCTCACCCGACGGTACTACGAGGCCCTCCAGGCCAAGGGCTGGATGCGCATGTGCTGGCCCGCCCGGATGGGAGGCGAGGGCCGGGACCCGATGTACCAATTCATCCTCGTCGAGACGATGGAGTACTGGCGGATGCCCTACGGCAACCTCACCTTCACGTCGGTCGCCCCTTCGATCGCCCAGTACGGCACCGACGACCAGAAGGCGCGCTACCTGCCCGGGATCTGGAACGGCGATCTCACCTTCGCCATCGGCTACAGCGAACCGAACGCCGGCACGGACCTCGCGTCCCTACGCACGAAGGCCGAGAAGGTGGACGGCGGCTGGAAGGTGAACGGCCAGAAGATCTGGACCTCCCTGGCCGCCCACTCGACGCACATCTGGCTCGCCGCGCGCACGGATCCGGAGGCGAAGAAGCACGCAGGCATCTCCGTGCTGATCGTGGAGACCGACTCGCCGGGCGTGACGATCCGCCCCCTCCAGACGATCAGTGGCCTCAAGACTTACGAGACCTTCTACGACGACGTGTTCGTCCCCGACGGGGACCTGGTGCCACCGCTGAACGGCGGCTGGACCACGATCATGCACGCGCTGAACCACGAGCGTGTCGGTCTCTCCCCGACGAGCAACCTGGTTCGGCCCTACGACATCCTGGTCGAGCACCTGCAGAAGAACGCGCCCGACAAGCTGGCGGATCCGGTCGTGCGCAACCGGCTGGCCGAAATGCGCATGGAGTTACAGCGCCACCGGGCGCTGGCGATCCGCAACGCCGTCACGATCGCGACCGGGGCGATCAAGCCGGGCGAGGCGTCGATGGCGAAGATCTCGGGCAGCGAGCTGCGCTACCGGATGTCGACGCTGGCGATGGACATCCTCGGGCGCGCCGGCGGCCTCGCCCGCCAGGACGGCGCAGCCGTCGAAGGCGGGCACATCCAGAACAACTACCTGGCCTCGCCGATCCTGCGTTTCGGCGGCGGCACCAACGAGGTGCAGCGCAGCATCATCGCGACGCGCCACCTCGGCATGACGCGGTAGGAGCGGCCATGAACCCGGACTTGAGCGAGACCCAGGAGCTCCTCCGGAGCACGATGCGCCAGTACCTGGAGAACGAGATCCCCTTCGACCGGGTGCGCGAGCACGAGGAGAAGCGCGTCGCCGATGCCAAGCTGTGGCAGGGCCTGGCCGGCCAGGGCTGGCTCGGCATTCCGCTTCCCGAGGCCCTGGGCGGCGGAGAGCTCGGCCTGCTCGAGACGGGCCTCTTCGTGCACGAGCTGGCGCGCCGCGCTGCCGTGGTGCCCGCGGCGGAGGTGATGACGACGGCGGTCGTGCTGGCGCGCCACGGCGACGGCGACGAGAGCGAGCTCCTGCGGGCCATCGTCGACGGCAACGCCGTCGTGGTGCCGGCCGTGCTGGAGGCGGACGACGACTTCGAGAGCCTGCACACCGCCGTGGATGCGGGCGGCGCGCTCACGGGCACGAAAGACTTCGTCGACTATCCGGACTTCGCGACCCACCACCTGGTCGCTGCTCGGGGCCGGGAGGGCGCCGGCCTGTACCTGGTGGAGCGGAGTGCCGACGGCGTCGCGACCGAGGCCCACGACGGTACTGGCCGCACGCCCCAGGGCCGCGTGCGCTACGAGGGCGTCCCGGCCCGGCGGGTGGCGGGAGAGGCGGCCATCGACGCGCTCGTCCAGCTCGCCCGGGCGCTGACCTCCGCCCAGATCCTGGCGTGCATGGAGGTCTCCCTCGAACAGACCGTCGCCTACACGAACGTGCGCGTGCAGTTCAACCAGCCCCTGGCCGCCTTCCAGGCGGTGCAGCACCACGCGGCGAACATGGCGATGCACGTCGAGAGCAGCCGGTTCCTCGTCTACGAGCTGCTCGACGCCCTCGAGAGGGGCAACGCGACTCCCCACGACGTGGCGGTGGTGAAGGCCTCGGTCTCCCGGGCGGTGCCGGAGGTGACGATGCTGGGCCACCAGCTCCACGGGGGCCAGGGTCTGATCGAGGAGAACGACCTCTACTTCTTCACGATCCGCGGCAAGGACCGGGCCCTGGCCTGGGGCAGCGCCGAGGAATGCCTCGAGCTGGTCGCCCGCGAGGTCGAGAGCTCGCCACGCTGGCTGTAGGCGAGCTCCACCGGGTCGAGTTCTACCTCGGCGATCCCCACGCGACCTACCGGGAGCTGCGGCGGGAGGCGCCGGTTTATTGGCACGAGCTTCCGGACGGGACGGGCATGTGGATGCTCTCCCGCTGGGAGGACATCCGCAGCGTCTCGCGACAGCCGGCCCTCTTCTCGACGGCCCACGGCGTGCTCCTGAACGATCGCCTGCCGAGGGCGGGCACGAAACAGGCGGCGCGCTACGCGCCAAAGAACGAGTCGATCATCCACCTCGACCCTCCCCGCCACGGGCAGGTGCGCAAGCTCGTGCGAGAGGCCTTCACGGCACGGAGAGTGGCGGCTCTCGAGCCTTGGATGCGCGAGATGTGCCGCGAGCAGCTGGCAGCGCTGCCGCGGGGCGAGCCGGTGGACCTGGTGGCGGAGATCGCGGCGCCGATCCCTGCGATGACGATCGCGCGCATCCTCGGGGTGCCGCGGGAGCGCTGGCGCCACTGGCAGGAGTGCGCGAACGCGATGATCGAGGTGGCCGCCGGGGATCCGGAAGCCACCACGCCGCCGCCGGCGACCATGGCGAAGCTCGGCGAGCTGGCCGTCACCTTGAAGAAGCTGGTGGAGGAGCGCCGGCGAGCGCCCGAGGACGATCTGCTCACCGCCCTCCTTCAGGTCGAACGCGCCGGCCTGCGCTTCGACGACGGCGACGTGCTGATGATGGCGCTGACGCTGCTCGGCGCGGGCAACGAGACGACGCGCACCCTCGTGGCCGGGGCCTGCCTGGCACTCCACGAGCACCCGGAGCAGTGGCGCCGGCTCGCGGCGGATCCGCGCCTCGTGCCCGACGCCGTCGAGGAGTTCCTGCGCTTCGTGACGCCGGTCCACAGCCACGCCCGCACGGCCATGGAGGATTGCGTGATCCGCGGCCAGCCCATCCGCCAGGGCGACTACCTGGTGATGCTCTACGCCGCCGGCAACCGGGACGAGGAGGTCTGGACGGAGCCGGACCGCTTCGACGTGAGCCGCCCCGCCCGCTCGAACCCCCACCTCTCCTTTGGCCACGGCGAACACTTCTGCCTGGGCGCGAGCCTCGCCCGCCTCGAAGCCCGCGTCGTCTTCGAAGAGCTGCTCCGAGCCTTCTCCCGTTTCGAGCTCGCCGCCCCACCCCGCAAGCTCCGTTCGACCCACATCAACGGAATCGAAGAGATGCCCGTCCTGTTAAGTTAGGGGCCGGTTCCATTTGTTAAGTTGTTAGAGCTTGCTCTGGAGGTAGTCGAGGGTGCGCCGGTCGGCGCCCTCGTCGACGGGGACGATGGCGGCGTCGAAGTCGGTGACGCCGATGTCGCGGAGGCGGGCGAGGGCCGCGTCCAGCGTGGCCTCGTCGCCGACGAGGGCGACGTCGGCCGGGCTGGCCGCCCCCTCCTTGTCGAGCATCGCGCGGTACGAGGGCAGCGTGCCGTACATCGCCAGGTTCTGGGCCACCCAGGCGCGTGCGCCGTCGGGATCGTCGGTCAGCGCGATGGGCAGGCCAGCGACGATGCGCGGCGCGCCCCGCCCCGCTTCGCTGGCCGCGGCGCGCAGTTTCGGACCGATGTGGCTCTCGATCGTCGCCGGACCGGTCATCCAGAGGATCGTCCCGTCGGTGTAGGTGCCCGCGAGCTTCAACATGACGTCGCCGAGCGCCGCGATCAGGACCGGCGTGCTCGTCGCGCCGGGCACCTGCAGGCCGGCGTTCACCCGGTAGTGCTCGCCCTCGAACTTCGCGGGCTCGCCCCGAAGCAGCGGCGTGAGCACCTCCAGGTATTCGCGCATGTTGCGCGCCGGCTTGTCGTAGGAGAAGCCGAACATGTCCTCGATCACGATCTTGTGGGAGAGACCGATGCCGAGGGTGAAGCGCCCGCCGCAGGCGGCCTGGGTGGTGAGGGTCTGCTGGGCGATGGCGACCGGATGGCGCGGGAAGGTCGGCACGACGGCGGTGCCGAGCTCGATGCGATCGGTCTCGCGGCCCACGATGGCGAGGGCGCCGATGGCGTCCAGGCCGAAGATGTTCGCCATCCAGACCGTGGCGAAGCCGCGGCTCTCCAGGTCCTTCGCCCGGGCAACCAGACCGTCGAGGGTTCCGTCCGGGCCAGCGGTCGCTCCCGCCATGATGCCGATGCGCATGCTCATCCTCCGCGCCCGGAAGGTCGGGCGCGGCCATGGTGCCACAGTTCAGAAACGGGGCCGGAGTGAAGAATTCAGTTCCCTCCGGGGAACTGAATTCTTCACTCCGGCCCCGTTTCTTCAGTCGAGGAAGGTGAGGAGGGCCTCGGCGACGGCGGTGGGCTGCTCGTAGGGGGCCATGTGCGCAGCGCCGTCGATCTCGGCGAGCTGGGCCTGGGGGACGAGCTCCTGCCAGCGCTTGGCGTAGACCGGCGGCACCAGCTCGTCCTGGCGGCCCCAGACGAGGAGCGTCTCGGCGCGGAGGCGGTAGAGACGCTTCGAGAGCCGGCGATTCGGAATGGGGAAGAGGATCTTCCCGGCAGTCCCCATGCGGCGGGCGTTGCCGATCATGAAGTCCGTCAGCGCCCCGTCGTCGGAGAAGTCGAGGCCCGCGGTGAGCACCTTCTGCCCCTCCGCCGGGTTGGCAAAGAGGAGCGCGGGAAGCTCGAAGGGCGTGACCGCGAAGAGGTCCGGAATCGGATGATCGTCGAGCCACAGGCCCACCGGCGCGATCAGGCCGAGCTTCGCCACGGCGGCGTTGTCCAGGCTCGCCATCTCCGCTGCGATCATGCCACCCATGGAGTGGCCCACCAGGTGCGGCCGTTCCAGGCCCAGCGCCTCGGCCACGTCCCAGCCGTGGAGCGCGAAGTCGAGCATGTCCTCCAGCAGCTCTTCGCCTTCCTCCTCGCCGTACCCGGGCCAGACCGGAGCGAAGACGTGGAAGCGGCCGGCCAGGGCGTCGAGCAGCGGCTCCTCAGGAAGCAGGCCGCCCGCACCGTGGAGGTAGAGGAGCGGCTCGCCCTCCCCGGCCTCCCGCACGCGGAACCGGATGCCCCGGCGGGTCTCGAGGACTCGCTCGCTCACTGCACCGCCTCCGGCCGCACGCGCCGCTCGTAGGGCTTGATCCACCAGCGGTCGTCGTCCTTCCAGTCGGGCCAGAGGTCGCGCAGCTGCGGCATCACCCGTTCGGCGAAGAGCTGGCTCGAGCGACGGGTCTTCCAATCGGGCATGTCGCCCATGTGGAACAGGCCGAAGACGTGGCCGATGCGCAGGCTCTTGATCATGTGCTCGCAGCGCTCGCGCACGGTGTCCGGGCTGCCAGCGATGATGTAGCCGCCCTCCACCAGGTCCTTCCACGTGAGCTCCGAGAAGACCTTCTGGGCCTCCGCCCGGAGCTGGTTCAGCTTGCCGGCCTTGATCGTCTTGAGCGTGCGGTAGCCCGGCGGATCCGAGAAGCCCGGATGGACGTGGAGGCATCGGTTGTAGAAGTAGAGCATGTGCTCCGCGTAGAGCTCTTCGGCCTCCTGGTCCGTCTCGGCCACGCAGATGATCTGGGCGAAGGACGCGCGGTTCGGCGATTCGTCCCTGCCCATCGCCGCGACGCGCTCCCAGTAGCCGTCGAGCAGGATCTGGCCGGCCTTGTATCCGCCGAAGGAGAGGTAGGAGTAGTTGTAGTCCTGCTCCACGCACCAGTCCCAGGTCTCGATCGAGCCGCCGCCGGGAATGTAGATCGGCGGGTGCGGCTTCTGGATCGGCTTGGGCCAGCAGTTCACCCAGCGGAGCTGGTTGTACTTGCCGTCGAATGCGAAGGGCTCGTCCTCGGCCCAGGCCTTCATGATGAGGTCGTGGGCCTCGTAGTACTTGTCCCGGGTGAGGGCGGGGATCTGGCCATAGCAGAAGTTCGTGTCCATCGGCGTGCCGACCGGGAAGCCGGCCACGAGACGCCCGCCGCTGATGACGTCGAGCATGGCGAACTCCTCGGCCACGCGGATCGGCGGGTTGTAGAGCGCGATCGAGTTGCCGATCACGCAGATCGCCGCCCGGGAGGTCCGCCGGGCCAGGCTCGCCGCGATGATGTTCGGCGAGGGCATCAGCCCGTAGCCGTTCTGGTGGTGCTCGTTCACGCCGATCCCGTCGAAGCCCAGGGAATCGGCGTACTCGAGCTGGTCCATGTACGCGTGGTAGACCCGGTTGCCCTCCTCCGGGTCGAAGAGCGAGCTCGGGATGTCCACCCAGACCGAGCGGTGCTTCTCCCGGAACGCGTCCGGCAGATGGGGCCAGGGCATCAGGTTGAACCAGGTGAACCTCATCGCGACCTCCGTGCTCCCCCGAGCATGGCACAACGCAACAAACGGAACCGGCCCCTAACGCAACAGGCGCCTCGCGCGTCGTCAGCTGTAGAACTGGCGGGTCCACTTGCGGAATTGGGCGAGGTAGGTGTCGGCTTCGCAGAGGACGGGCTGGGCGCGGTGGACCTTGTTGGTCCAGATGTCCATGTCGTCGAAGACGCCCTTGGTGAGGTTCTTCATGAACTCCTCGCCGGCCACGTCGACCATGTTGTTGGTCGCAGTCAGCAGCCAGCGGGAGTGGGTGTTGCCGCGGTCGATGGGCGTGGTGGAGGAGTACATCAGGAGGCCCGCGTTCGGGATGCCGACGGAGCTGACCGCCGAGAGGCCGATCCCCCAGGAATCGCGGACCAGCGACATCTGGAAGGTGCCCATCGGCGTCACCTGCTCCGAGTGGCTCGAGATGCGGTAGTAGCGGCCGTCCTCGGCGAACTCGATCTCCTGGGGCGGCGTCTCCAGCATGCCGTGCACGTACTGGAAATGAACCGGGTCGTTGTTGTTCTCGTGCATGTCCTGCACGTGAACGGGGACCTCGATGTCGAAGGTGCGCGGCTCCGACCAGTCGGGATGTCCGATCTCCGGCTGGCCGGGGAAATCCCACTCCGGCGGCTTGCCCTCGACGTGGTGCCACACGAAGACCATCCCGTTCTTCTCCTGGACCGGCCAGGGCGTGACGCGTGCCTTCTTGGGGATGCGTTCGCAGTAGGGGATCGACGTGCAGTCGCCCGTGCTCCCGTCGAACTGCCAGCCGTGGAAAGGACATCGCACGGTGTCACCCATCACCCGCCCGCCGAAACCGAGGTGCGCGCCCAGGTGGGGACAGAAGGCGTCGAGCACCTTCGCCTCGCCGGAGCGACCGCGGAACAGCACGAGATCCTGTTCGAAATAGTGAAGCGGCAGGACGTCGCCGACATGGATGTCACGACTGAAGGCGACCGCGAACCAACCATTGGGGATGCCGGGTGCGACGTGTTCTTCCTCTCGATGAGCCATGGATCATTCCTCTCCTGTGGGACGCAGGACGCGCGCGAGGAGCTCCACCTGGGCATGGGCCCGTTCGCGGAGCGGGTAGTCCTCGAGGTGCGCCCAGTTGAACATCAGGGCGTAGTAGGAGCCGAGCACCAGCTCGGTCAGCGCCTGCAGGCCGTGCCGACCGCGCACGGCGCTGGCCACGCCGTCGGCCAGCAGTGTGCGGAAGGCGCCCTGCAGCCGACGTGCGTCGTCGGGCTGGGCCGCCTCGTGGGAGACGTGCAGGATCTCGGTCAGGAACTCCCGCTGCATCGGCCCGGCCTGCTCCGCGTGCTCGGCCGCCTGCTCGTAGAAGAAGTGCAGGCGGTCCACCGCGTCACCGGGTTGCTTGCGGGCCTCCTCGAGCTGGGCGAGGAGCACGCCGAGGGACTCCCGGGCGACCTCCCGGAGCACGTCCTGCTTCGACGGGAAGTGGTTGAAGAAGGTCTTGTGGGCGATGTCCGCCCGCTCGCAGATGTCCGCCACCTTGGTGGCATGGAAGCCCTGCTCGGCGAAGAGCGCCGCCGCCTCCTCCAGGATGCGCCCACGCAGGGCGAGCTTGCGGCGCTCGCGGCGGCTCAGATCGGCGGGCTCGGCCATGCGGGCCAGGATAGGCCCAACTTACACTGGATTGCAAACGTATATTGAGCTGTAAGATCAGATTTCGACGCCGTAGCGACGCACCCTGTACCAGGCCGGCGGCAGGAAGGCCAGGTAGGCGGCCCCGCTGCTGACCAGGCCGAAGACAGCGCTGGAGAGGTGGGCGACGGGGCTCTCGGAGGGCGAGATGCCCTGGAAGAGCGGGACGGCGAAGCCGACGAGCAGGAGCAGGGTGGAGCCGCCGAAGATGGCCCAGAGGCGCAGCCGGTCCACGCCTTCTGCATCCGCCAGGCCCAGGGCGAGCCGCCGGCGGCCCATGCTCCACTGGAGGGTGCCCTCGAGGGCGATCCAGCCGAAGCAGGCGAAGCAGACCAGCTGCAGGGCCACCCCCCAGCCGAAGCTCACGGCGAAGGAGGGCTGCTCCGGGGGAGCGGTGGCCAGGACCCAGGGCTGGCCGACCGAGCAGGCTGCCAGGGCGATCCAGGCCGAGATGACCACGTTGCGCGCCCAGCCCACCCCCGAGCGGAAGACGCGACAGGTGAACAGGAAGAAGGCGGCGATGCCGGCGTTCGTGAAGGCCGTCCCCACCACGAAGAGAGGCAGGTTCACCTCGCCCACCGGAACCATGCCGACCCGCGACGCGATCGTCGCCGGATAGCCGAGCAGCCCGATCCAGGTGAAGCCGACGGCGCAGAGCAGCTGCTCGCGGTTGCCGGTGCGCCAGGCCCGCACCATCAGGCGCAGCCCCACGAGCGAGCAGATCCCGATGAAGAGCACCATGGAGACGGCCGAAAGCACCTGCACGAGGGGCTTCTTCGGATCGGCGCCGTGGGGCCTTTAGTCCCGCGCTCCCCGCAGCAGGCGGCCCGGCAGCGCCCCGGTGTGCTCGCCTTCCCGGAAGGTCACCTCCCCCGCGACGATCGTGGCGGCGTAGCCCTCGGCCCGCTGGACGAGCCGGCGTGCGCCGGCAGGCAGGTCGTTCACCAGCTCCGGCAGCCGCAGCCGCAGGCGATCCATGTCGATCACGTTGGCGTCGCCCTTCCGCCCCGGGCGCAGGAGGCCGCGATCGCGAAGGCCGTAGAGCTCAGCGGTATCGCGGGTCATCTTGCGCACGACCCTCTCGACCGGGAGCTTCGGCCCGCGGCTCCGGTCCCGCGCCCAGTGGGCGAGGAGCGAGGTGGGCATGCTGGCGTCGCAGATCGCGCCGCAGTGGGCACCACCGTCGCCCAGGCCGAAGGCGGTACGCGGATGCTCGAGCATCGCGCGCTGGGCCTCGAGATCGTAGTCGCTGTAGCCGAGGAGCGTGAGCATGAGGAGCTGGCGGCCATCCAGCTCGAGCATCCAGTCGTAGAGCAGGCCCTCCGGCTCGCGTCCCTGCTGCGCCGCCTGGGCCTTCAGGCTCTCCTCCGGCGCGGGCTCGTAGTTGGGCGGATCGCCGAGCCGGAACACCTTGTCGAGGCCGTTCTCGATCATCGCCATCACGATCGCGAGCTGCGGGATCGGGTAGTGGGACTCCTCCGACAGGATGCGCCGCCGCAGCTCCGGGTCCTTCAGCCGCACGACGCGCTCGGCGAGGGGAAGCTCGGCGATCGCCTGGTAGCTGGGGCGGTAGCTGAAGGGATGGAAGGTCGGGTGGCCGATCAGCAGCGTCGTCGGGCGGGAGCCGACCTGCGGGCGCAGCCTCGCGCCGTCCCGCTCCCCCGCCTCGTCGCACAGCTCGAGGATCCGCTTCCAGTGGGTCGGCGCCACGTCGTGCTGCACCAGGGCGAAGCTCACCGGGCGGCCGATCTCGGCGGAGAGGCGGCGCATCCAGTCCACCTCCTTCTCGGGCGCCGACATGTCCTCGCCCTGCACGCCGGCCGGCGCCAGCTCGACGATGCCCTGGCCGAGCTCGCCCAGCACCCGTGCGATGCCGAAGATCTCCTCCTCAGGGGCGTGGGTGCCCGGCACGACCTCGCCGTCGACGGCGCGGTGCACGATGGTGCGCGACATGGAGAAGCCGAGGGCCCCGGCCCGAATCGCCTCCCGCACGATGCCTGCCATCTGCTCGATGTCCTGCTTCGTCGCGGGCTCGTTCTTCGCGCCGCGCTCGCCCATCACGTAGGCCCGCACCGCGCCGTGGGGCACCTGCGTGCCGATGTCGAGGGCGCGGGGCGACCCTTCGAGCGCGTCCAGGAACTCCGGGAAGGTCTCCCACCCCCACTGGATGCCTTCGTGGAGCGCCGTGCCCGGGATGTCCTCGACGCCCTCCATCAGGCCGATCAGGAAGTCCTCCTGGCCCGGGTGCACCGGCGCGAAGCCGACCCCGCAGTTGCCCATCACCAGGGTCGTCACACCGTGCCAGCAAGTGGGCGTGAGCAGCGGATCCCAGGTCGCCTGGCCGTCGTAGTGGGTGTGGATGTCGACCCAGCCCGGCGTGACGAGCTTTCCGCGGGCGTCGATCTCCTCGCGCCCCCGCTCGGAGACGCGCCCCACCTGGGCGACGCGCCCGCTCTCGATGGCGACGTCACCCTCGAAGGGCGCGTCGCCGCTGCCGTCGACGACCGTGCCGCCGCGAATCACCAGATCGTGCATGGGGCCTCCCGGGTCAGGGCAGGCGGATCTCGAGGCCACCTTCCCCCTGGCGCAGGGCGTAGGTTACCGCGCCCCGTCGGATGGGGCGCTCGACCGGAGAGCCGTCGCGCACGTCGAGCTTACCGCCGTGCTCCGGGCACTCGAGCACGCAGCCTCGCAGCCGCCCGCCGGACAGCGGCACGCGGACGTGAGGGCACAGGTCCTCGAGGGCGTAGGGCGTGCCCTCGGCGTTGGCGAGCAGCACGCGCGTGCCGGCGAGCTCGAAGCCGATCACCTCGCCGGGCGCCGGCAGCGCGACCGGCACCGGGCACCAGCCGCCCTCGGCGTCCTCCAAGGCGTCAGCCCTCGAGGTACTGCATCAGCGTGTGATGAAAGTGGCGGATGCGCACCTCCTGGGTGGAGAGGTGCAGCCCATGGAACGCGCTCGACTGCATGCCCGCCTGGATGCGCGGCAGGTTGTACATGTCCTCGTCGACCACCTCGCCCCCGGACACGTGGGCCAGGGTGTCGCCGTCCTCGACGCGGTAGAAGGAGCGCTCGGGCCGCGGCACCTCCTGGGCGGGGGTGCGCATCAGGTTCACGAAGTCGAAGACCATCCGGTTCGGGTCGGTCGGGTGCGGCCGGTGCCAGAACACCCACGCGAAGAGCGAGTGGATGTTGAGCGTGACGTTCGGGAAGAGCGTGTAGTGGTAGTCGTCGCACATCTGCGACTCGGTCATCTCGGAGAAGTCCGCGCCGAGCGCCGGGCCCATCTTGCGGATGGCGCCGGCGAAGGCGGCGCGCGCCTCGGCGGGCCCGCCGACGAAGCTCTCGACGTCCACCCCCACCCGCTTCAGGAAGTCGTTCTTGATGCCCGGGGTGACGCTGCCGTAGCCCGGGTGGCGCGGGCTCGCGATCACCTCCGGGAAGATCATGCGCGTGTGCCGCTCGTAGCAATCGTAGACGGTGTTCACGTCGTCGGTGAACTCGAGGGTCCAGGCGTGGGTGGCGTGGACGTGGTAGGCCTCGTTGAAGGCGTCCACCGAGGTCTTCCAGTTGCAGGGCACCTCGATGGAGACGTCGGTCTCCACCTTCCACTCCTCGAAGTGGTAGGGCGCGAGGTGCTCGGGGATGACGCCCAGGTAGTCGAGGAGCGGGCCCGCCTGCGGGTCGAGACACACGAACACGAAGCCCGCCCAGGTGTCGCACTGCACGGGCTGGAGGGCCAGCTCCTTCGGCGGGAGGCCCTGGGGGAAGCAGTGGGGATCGGTGGCGCGCAGCAGGGTGCCATCGAGGTCGTACTGCCAGCCATGGTAGATACAGGAGAAGCGGTCCGCGTGGCCGCGGCCCGGCTCGCGCAGGCGGTTGCCCCGGTGCATGCAGACGTTGTGGCGCGCGGCCAGGCGGCCGTCGGGGAGCCTCACGACCAGGATCGACTCCGGACCGATCTCGAAGGTGAAGTAGTCGCCGGGCTCGGCCAGGTCGGACTCGCGCCCGGCCAGGAGCCAGACCTTCGTCCACATCCGCTCCCACTCCCGGCGGGCGAACTCGGGCGAGGTGTAGCGCTCCTTCGGGATCAGGTCGGTGCCGAGATCGGGCTCGGGCTGCTTGTCGAGGGGCGTCGGCGACATGGACCTACTCAACCAGATGCGGCGAACCCCTGCCAGGCCAGCCTTCCGTTGCAGATCGTGGCGGCGACGAGCTCCCGGGAGAGCGCGTCCCGGGCCCGCGCCCACGGAAGCGTGAGCAGGCAGAGGTCCGCGGGCGCACCGGGGACGATCCGCCGAGGCGGCCCTCCGGGCGCCTCCAGGGGGCCGGAAAAGAGCGCCAGGGCCTCTTCGGGCAGGAGGGCCTCCTCGGCGCCAAGCGTGGCGCCGGCGCGGGTGCGACGGCCGGTGGCGGCGGCCATGGCGAGCCAGGGATCCGGCGTCCCGTAGGGCGCGTCGCTGCCGGCGGCGACGGGCACGCCGGCCCCGAGCCAGGCGCGCCCGCGCACCAGCCACGGGACGTCGCGCGGCTCGACGTCCCGCAGGTAGGCGTCGCCGCGCTCGAAGACGAAGCCCGGCTGCAGCACCACGGTGACGCCGAGCTCCCGGGCCAGCACCACCGCCTCCGGCGGGGCGACCGCCGCGTGCTCGATGCGATCGCCCGGGCGGGAGCCCGCCTCCGCGAGGGCACCCAGGGCGAGCACCAGCTCCGCGCGGGTCACCGCGTGGATCGCCACCCCGCGGTCCTCGTCCCGGGCCGCCCGGATCTCGTCGACCAGCGCGCCGAAGGCGGGGAGGCGCGGCTCGTCGAGGAGCAGCTTGCGCTCGCCACCGGGTAGGCCGGGGCCGCCCATCACCCGGACCCGCTGGGGCAGCGCGCCGCTCTCGCGAGCGGCGTCGAACCATCGGCGGGTGGCGGCGTCGTTGTCGGCGCCGGCGTCGGTGAAGCCGGTGATGCCGGCCCGCAGCAGGAGTGCCGCGGCTGCTGACACATCGGGCGGCGCCGAGGGGCCCATGCGTTCGCGGAGCCAGCGATCGGCCCGGAACAGCCGCCCGTCCCGGGCGCCCTCCGGCGCGCCGCCCAGGGCAGTCAACGCGGCGGAGTTGAGCATCCAGAGGGCGCCGGTGCGGTGCTGGATGCGAACGGGCACGTCGCCCCGAAGCGCGTCGAGGGCCGTGCAGTCCAGGTGTCCCGCCACCGCCTCGTGGTAGCCGACTCCGCGGATCCAGCCGTTCCGCGGCTCGGCGGCGGTGAGGACCGCGGCCAGGGCATCGCGGTCGCCGACCTCCGGCGGCCCGCAGGCCACCGAGGCCATGGCTGCGGCCAGGCCGAGCAGGTGCAGGTGATGATCGTGGAGGCCCGGCACGAGCGCCCCGCCCCGCGCCTCGATCACCGGCTCTCCGGCGCGCGGGGCAAGCGTGTCGGCGACGGCCTCGATGCAGCCCTCCGCCACCCGCACGTCGCGGGCCCGCCCGTCCACCTCGCAGCCGCGGAGCAGCAGGGCCCCTTCGTCAGCCGTCGTCGGTCCGCTCCGTCACCGGTGCCAGGCGCTCGCGGTCGCCGAGCACCTGCTCGACGCCGGGCAGGGGCCGGCACAGCACCAGCAGCTGGAAGCCGAAGAGCGTCTGCCAGACCCGCGCCAGGAGACCGCTCCCAGCCTCCAGCCAACGCCCGAGCCGCCCCCCGACCACGGCCTCCCAGGGCACGGGCACGCCGCGCACCCACTCGATCTCGTAGCCGCAATCCCGCAGCATGCGCAGCAGGGAGGCGCGGTTCAGGAGCCGCTTGTGGGCAATGTCGAGGATGCCCCGGTCGCCGTAGTTGAAGCGGCCGAAGAGCAGCGCCAGTCGGTTGCTCGCGAAAGCGACGTTGGGCGTGGCGACCAGCACGGCGGGCCCGACGGCTCCCGGCTGGAGCGCACGACTGCGGTTGCGCAGCGCCAGCAGGAAGCCCTCGGGATCCTCCAGCTCCTCGAGCACGTCGAGCAGCAGCACCGCGTCGTAGTCGAAGGGGTCGACGGGCAGGGGATCGCCCAGGTCGGCCTTGAGGAAGCGGTGCAGGTGCGCAGCCGCGGGCTCCTCCCGGTCGATCCCGGTCACGAGGGCTCCCTGGGCCTGGGCGATCTCCGCCACCACCGCCGAGCCGCAGCCCACGTCCAGGATCCGCCGCGGCGCGAGCTCCCGCAGGGCCTCCGCCGCCATGCGGTGGGCCGAGTAGAGGGCGCCGCCCTCCTGGCTCCGCCAGGGCGGATCGTCGAGGTTGCGGTAGCGCAGCGAACAGATCATCCCCATGCGGTGCATGCGGTAGCGGAAGGTCTCGAGGGTCACGTTCCAGGCGTAGTCGAGCCCGTCGACGTGGCAGTCCTCGTCCCCGTAGTGGGTGGGGATGTCGAACTCCTCGATCGTCGCGCCGACGTGCATCGCCTGGAGCAGGATCTCCGTGTCGAAGTGGAAATCGTTCGTGTTGATCTCGAAGGGCACCTTGCGTAGGAACGACGAGGCGTAGCCCCGGTAGCCCGTGTGGTACTCGGAGAGATGACGACCGGTGAAGAGGTTCTGGAAGGTGGTGAGGATGCGGTTGCCCGCCAGCTTGTAGAGCGGCATGCCGCCGGCGCGTGCACTGGCGAGATCGCCCATCCGCGAGCCCAGCACCACGTCGGCGCCGGTGCGCTCCCAGGTCTCGATGAACTTGGGGAGCAGCTCCGGCGCGTACTGCCCGTCGCCGTGCAACAGGATCGTGAAATCGTAGCCCGCGTCGACGGCCTGGCGGTAGCCGAGCTTCTGGTTGCCGCCGTAGCCCTGGTTGACCGGGTTGCGGGTGACGCTGACGTTCCGGATCCCGCGCTCGTCGAGCCATGCCTGCAGCCGGTCGGGGCCGGCGTCGCCGGAGGCGTCGTCGATCACCAGGAAGTGGACCCGCGGATCGTCGAAGAGCCCGGAGGGTACGCGCTCGAACACGGAGACGAGGTGGCGCTCCGCCCGGTAGGCGACGACGAAGACCAGGATCCTGGCGTCGGGACGCGTTCCCGACGTGGGGTCGGTCGGCTCGCTGGCGCGGCGTTCGTTCACACTGGGATCCGCCACCGCGAGGCTACCGCGTCCCGGCCGCGGCCTGCTCCTCGCCGGCGCCGAGCAGGGCGGCGATGCGCCCGGCGGTGCGCCGGGCGTCGGCCTCCAGCTCGACGCTGCCCCGAGCGGCGATGCGAGCCTCGTCCAGGGCCTTCTGCGCCTCGTCGGCACGCTCGAGGGACGCGAGGGCCTCCGCCCTCCGCAGCAGCAGGCTCGCCCGCGTCTCGCCCTCTCCGTTCTGCAGGCCTTCGTCGGCCAGGGCCAGGGCCTCCGCGGGTCGATCTTCGGCGAGCCGCACCAGCGCGAGGGTGTCGAGCACCACCGGCTCACGGCCCACCGCCTCGAGAACCGTGGCCGCGAGGGCACCCGCCTCGGAGGGATCGGTGCGGTGTCTGGCCAGCTGGCGAGCCAGCGCCTGCCGGGCCTTGAGCGATCTCGGATGGGCACGCGCCGCGTCCCGCGAGGCGCGCAGGGCACCGCCGGGGTCGCCGTCCAGCTCGAGGAAGACAGCGTGCATGAGGAGCAGATAGAGGTTCTCCGGATCCGTCCGGAGCCCGCCGGCCACGCGAATGCGCGCCAGCTCGCCCTTGCCCGCGGTGAGCTCCGCCCGGGCGAGCCGCGAGGCGGCAGGGGGTTGGCGCAGCTCCGACTGGGGAAGCGTCGTGAGGCGCTCGCGGGAGGACGCCGTGTCTCCGTCCTCCAGGTCGAGAGCCGCGAGCCGCCAGACCGCCTCGGCCTCGAAGATCCGCGCCCGGGTCGCCGCCTCGTAGTGGCTGCGCGCTTCGTCGCGCCGGCCCGCCAGCTCGGCGAGCCGCCCCAGCCCGATCGATGCGGCGCCCTGGCTCGGCTCCAGCTCGAGGGCGCGTCGGTAGCGACGGGTCGCCGCCGAGGCCTGACCCACGGTCTCCGCGATCTGCCCGAGGAGCACCTCCGGGTTGCCCCGGGTGGGCCCGAAGCGCGCCGCCCCGAGCGCCGCCTCGACGGCGGCCTCGAAACGCTGGGCACCGAGGGCCGCCTGTCCGCGCAGCAACGCGAGCTCGTAGCTGCGGTCGCCGATCGCGTCGAACTTCTCGAAGGCGGCGTCGTACCTCCGGCGGGCGAGCAGGTTCATGCCCTGGAAGAGGTCTTCCAGGAGATGGATCTCGTCCTTCGGGTCGATGCCCCCGATGATCCCGAGCTCTCCCCGGGCCACCTCCGGGCCCTCGGTGACGTAGCCCAGGGCTTCGAGCTGGGCGCGCTCGTCGCTGCTGAGATCGGTCGTGAGCTCGATGGGCCGACCCTTCTCGCGCTCGCTCACCGCGGCATCGAGCTCCCGCACCAGCGCCGGCTCGGCCGAAGCCAGATCCACCAGCTCGTCCGGATCCTCCTCGAGCGCGTAGAGCTCGGGCCGCGGCGCGCGGATGTACTTGTGGGTCGCCGTGCGGACACCGAGGAGCGGGCTCCAGCCGAGGTCGAGCTGGGTGGCGAGCGTCTCCACCCACGCCACGCGGGGCGGCTCCGGGGTGCCCTCCCACAGGCCGCGCAGGCTGCGACCGGTGCCCTTCGGCAGCGGAAGCGCCGCGAGATCGGCCAGGGTCGGCGCGACGTCGGCCAGCCGCACCAGCTCGGGCACCACCTGCGCCCCGGGCACGCCGGGCCCCGCCACCACCAGCGGCACGTGCTGGGTGGCGTCGTAGATGCCGAGGGAGTGGGTGAACTCGCCGTGCTCGCCCATGGCTTCGCCGTGATCCGAGGTCACGACCACCAGGGTGCCGGTGGGCCAGCGCTCGGCAATCCCGGCCAGCAGCCGTCCGACCTCCGCGTCGGCGTAGGCGATCTCTCCGTCGTAGAGGTTGGCCGCGCCGAGCTGGCTGGCGTAGGGCTCCGGAGGCTCGTGGTCCGCGTGCGGATCGTACAGGTGGAGGAACAGCAGGAATCGCTCGGGCGCCTCGGCCACCCAGCCGAGGGCGGCATCCACGGTGCCGGTCGCGTCGCGAGTGGGCACGGTGGGGCCGGCGTGGGTGCGGGTGCTGGCGCCCAGCTCGTCGTCGTAGCGATCGAAGCCCTGGGCCAGGCCGAACTGCCGATCGAGCACGTAGGCCGAGACGAAGGCTCCGGTGGCGAAGCCCGCCTCCCTGGCCGCCTCCGCCAGGGTCGGGATCTCCTCCGCGAGTCGGAAGACACCGTTGTGCCGGGCGCCGTGCTGGGGCGGATCGAGGCCGGTCAGCAGCGTGCTGTGGGAGGGCAGGGTCATGGGCGTGGGGGCGATGGCGGTCTCGAAGCGCACCCCCGCCTCGGCCAGAGCGTCGATCACCGGCGTCCTGGCCTGCTCGGCGCCATAACAACCCACGTGGTCGGCCCGCAGCGTGTCGATCGAGACGACCACCATGCGGCGGATCCCGGCGGCGTCCCCCTCGAAGGAGAGCGAGGCGGGCTCGGCCGGCGGCGCGACGGTCTCGGGCGCCGGGGGCGCCCCGCCCGGCTCGCCGCACGCCAGGGCCAGCACCAGCGCGGCGAGGCACGGTGCCCACCGGCCGGGGCGCGGACGCTGCATCGTTCAGTTCACCACGTAGCCGAGCGCTCGGAGCTGGGCCTTGTACATCTCGTCGATCTCGACCTGATCCGCCTCGCCCCAGGCGAGGGGAAGCTCGAGCCGGGCCTCCAGATCCGCGCGGAGCTCGTCGGCCCACTCCGGCGGGCTCTTGGCCAGGTTCCGCTTCTCCCCCGGATCAGTCTCGAGATCGTAGATCTGCAGCGTCTTGTCCGGGTCGGCGGGCTTCCACATCAGCCGCCGACCGTCCTTGCGGATCCCGACCAGCGGCGAGGCCTCCTGTTCCATTCGCCCCCAGCGTTGGTCGATGTACGAAACGGAGACGGGAGTCTCCATGGCCTCTCCGCGCGCGGACGCCAGCATGAGGGGCACCAGGGACTGGCCGTCGGTCTGCTCGAGGGCTGGCAGCCCGAGCATGTCGAGGAGGGTCGGCCAGATGTCGACGTTGCGGACCAGGGGCTCCACCACGAGCTCCTGCTGGAGGCTGAAGGGCAGGATCATGATGAAGGGGACCTCGGTCACCTCCCGGTAGAGATCGTGGGCGTGGCCCTCGCGGCGGTGCTCCCGGAACGCCTCGCCGTGGTCCGAGCCGATCACGACGATCGTGTCCTTCATCAGGTCCAGGTCCTCGAGCTCGCGCACGATCCAGTCGACGTGCCGATCGGTCCAGTGGATCGAGGCGTCGTAGGCGTCCGAGAGCGAGGAACCCCAGCCCTGGGCCGCGGCCTCCGGATCGTAGGCGTACTGGTGGACGTCCATGTAATGGAGGTACAGGAGGAACGGGTCCTTGCCGTGACTCTTCAGGAACTCCACGGCGGCCCGGCTGACGTCGGCGTCCGTGCCGGGCAGGCGCCTCGTGCCGGGGAGAGGCTTCTCGAAGTTGTCCTGGGCCCGCGGCGCGGGGCGGAGGTAGAGGTCGAAGCCCTGATCGAAGCCGAAGTTCGACGCGACCCAACCGTTGCGCCAGATGCCGGCGGTCCGGTAGCCGGCCTCCTTGAAGATCTCGGCGGGCATCTTCACGTCGTCGACCAGGCCGTCGTCGAAGCGCAGGATGCCCGTGCGGGGCGGCAGGACGCCGGTCCAGAGCGAGGCCATCGAGGACTTGGTCCAGCTCGAGTGGGCCTCGGTATGCGCGAAGCGGACCCCGGTGGAGACGAGGTGGTCGATGCGCGGCGTGGTCTCGCGCTCGTAGCCGTAGGCGCTGAGGCGATCCGCCCGGAGCATGTCGATCAGGATGAAGACCACGTTCAGCGGGCGCTCGCGCTCCGAGAGGGCCTGGATGTCCTCGATCTGGCCCCCGGGCCGGGGGGGCAGCTCGATGCGGACGAAGGTCGCGAGCACCGCGCCGACCACGATGAGTGCGCCAATCAGGAAGCGGGTCCGTGCCTGCATGGATGAGGGATCCTTCCGAAGAGAACCTGCGAGGCTACCAAAGGGGAGGTGTCGGGCGAAGCCCTTCGATCCGCGAGTTCTCGGCCCTCCGCGGCCACCCCTTGGCCGCCCGGAACCCTCTGAAAAAGGAAGGGGCGGCCGCCCTACGGCGGCCGCCCCTCGGATGTCCTTCCGTGAGGACCTGCCTGGGAGCGTTAGCTCCGCTGGCGGCGACCCACGGCGGCCAGGCCCACGAGGCCCGCGCCCAGGAGCAGCAGCGTGCCCGGCTCGGGGACCGCGCCCGTGAAGTTCAGCACGAGCGTCGTGGCGCCCGCGGTGCGGTTGCTCTGGGTCGAGCCGTCGCACGCGCCCGCCGGACCGCCCGCGCACACCGCCGTGATGGACGGCGACACGAGGGTGACCGAGCCACCGCCGCCGGCGGTCAGGTTGACCGAGCCGCCGTACATGAAGTCCGACAGCGCCACGGTCATGTTGGTCGCGCCGTTCGCGGTCGTCGTGGTGCCGAACAGGCCCGTGACGGTGCCCGAGCCCGGCGTCCAGGCCAGGAACGTCGCAGTGACCTTCACGGCGCCGACCAGCGGGTTGCTGGTGCTGACGGTCGAGGTCCCGGACACGCCCACGGACAGCGGGATGGCCAGGAACAGCAGCGGGATACCGACGAACAGGAACACGTTCACGACGCCGGCGATGCCCTGGTTGGCCGCGGCGCCACCGGCCGTGACCGCGATCGTCTGGCTGCCACCAAGCGTCTGGGTGATGGTCAGCTGAGGCGGACCCGTGTTGACGGTACTGAAGGACAGGGGGCTCACGGTGATGCCGACGTTGGCGCCGGCCCCCGTGCTGGTGCCGGACGCGCCGAGGCTGCCACCGCCGGTCGTCAGCGTGAACGGCGTGCCCTGGAACGCGCCGAACCAGGTGGCGGACGTCAGCGTGCCCGCCTGCGCCGTACCGGCGAACAACATGAACGCCGCGGCAAGAACGAAGATCTTTCGCATGGTGAGAGTTGCTCCTGTTGGAAGTCCCAGCCCGCACCCGGGGCTGGAGCTCACTTTTGTTCTGCATGGAAGTGGCTGCGGTGCCGGGGATGTGTCGAGAAAAGATCACCTCTGAGGGGATTTTCCTCCCGGCAGCCCCTGGGGGAATTCCCCCGCGGGGCTATCGGTCTGACGCCACCTGACGGTGCAGCCGACCGTCCTCGGTGCCCACGTACAGCCGCCCCTCGTGGAGCCAGGCGGAGAGGGGCGAGAGCCCGGAGGGGAGCGTCCAGAGGGCCCAGGCCTCCAGATCCGGGGTCACGCCGAGGGTCCAGCGGCCCTCGACCCTTCCGAGCAGGAGCAGGCGACCCTCCGCCGCCTCCAGGTCCCGCACCCCCTCCTGGAAGGGCGAGGCCACGGTCCGCCCCTCGCCGCGGGCGATGCGGCTCAACACGCTGCGCCGGCCCGCCGGAGCGGCCGGGTCGGCGTGGGTGGAGACCGTGACCAGCGCGCCCCGGAAGGTCCGCGCGGCAACGCAGCGCTCGTAGCCGGGGGGCAGCAGGTCCCGCTGCGCCCACGCCTGGCCGTCGAACACCTCGGCTTCGGGTGGGCCGCGGACGTCGGCCAGCACCTGGAAGCCGCCTCGCACCGCGAACAGCGGGAAGCCGTAGAGCTGGCCCTCGTGGGCCGCGAGGCAGGTCAGGCGGGCCTGGTGACGGATGCCTCCGTCCCGGAGGTTGCGGACCTCGCTCCAGCTCGTGCCCCGGTCGGGTGAGGCGAGCACGCGCCCGTCGACGGCCGCGAACCAGGCCCCGCCGAGCGAGGCCAGGTCGAAGACGTGGGCGATGCCGTCGGTTCCGAGGACGCGGACCTGCCAGCCGTCTTCCTCCTGCACCAGGACGTGGCCCTCGGGCCCGATGCCGTCGATCCCGGGCACGGCGAGGCGGCCGTCGAGCTCGACGTAGCGGACGATGGCGTGCTCCGGCGCGCGGAACTCCGCGGGCCGGAAGACGCCCTCGCCGGGATCGAAAGCGATCACCTGGGTCGGGCCGCTGTTCTCCTCCCAGCTCCCAAAGCCCAGGTAGAGATCGCCGTGGAAGCCGCGGATCTCGTTGAGGCGTCGCGCCAGCCCGGGGAGCGGTGGATGGCCGAGATCCTCGAGGAAGAGCTCTCCGCCCCGCGCCTCCGGGGCTCCGTCCGATCGCAGGAGCACGAAGAGCGCCAGCAGGCTGGCCAGGACGAGCAGGGCGAGGAGCAGCCGGCTCAAGCGCCCTCCCGCTCAGGACCCCGCAACTGCTGCCTCGAAGCGGCGCCACGCCGCTTCGACCCGTCGCCCCTTCGGTGCCTGCTCCCGGGCCTTCTCGAGCTGGGCCCGGGCCAGGTCGGTCCGGCCCATCTCCAGGTAGAGATCGGCGAGGTCGATGCGGGCGATCACCAGCCCCGGGCGATCGCGGACCAGGCGCTCGAGCGCCTTCACCGCCTCCGGCGTGCGGCCGTGGCGCAGCTCCCGGGCGGCGCGGAAGTACTGGGGCGGCGCCCGGCCGACGAGCTGCTGGAGGTAGAGGCTCGCCATGACGGATTGCCGGGCCAGCGGGCCGAGCTCCGGCTTGAACTCCGCCCGCTGGCCCGGCTGGTGCTCGAGGAAGGCGGCGCTCTGGTAGTAGCTCCCGATCACCTCGAGGGCGCCTTCGAGGTCGCGGCGCTCCGAGGGGCTCAGCCCTCCGTCCATGCAGCGCGGGCACCAGACCTCCACGTCCTCCACCGAGAACAGATCCGGCGGCAGCCGACGGTCGAAGGTCACGAGGCGGCTTCCGTACTCGAGATAGGGGTGGTCGTCCTCGAGCACCGGATGGCCGCGGGTGGCCCGGGCCATCGTCTCCGGGCTGGCGGCGAAGGTGGCGGCCACCTCGGCCGGCTCGGAGAGGGAGATCCAGCGCAGCTCGCTCCGCAGGCCCGGCACCTCGGCGATGCGGCGGCGCATCACGTCCGGGTCGAGGGCGAAGGGCGCATCCTTGCGGCCGACGAGCATGAGCTGCTGGCGGTAGCCCGAGAGCAGCACCGCGTCGGGGAAGATCTCCAGGAAGGCGGCGATCATCGAGCGTCCGGCGGCCTCGCCGACCTGGTTCATCGGAACCCAGTAGGTGATGAAGCCGCCCGGGTTCAGCCGCTCCCGCGCCAGCTCGTAGAAATCGCGGGTGTAGAGGCTGGCCACGCCGGCGTGGGCGATGGGCGGCGGCTCGCCGGTGATGAGATCGTACTTCGGGCCGTCCATCCGCAGGTGCTGACGCCCGTCGTTCACGTGCACGCGAACCCGCGGGTCCTCGAGCGGCCTGCCGTTCACGGGCTCGAAGTAGCGCGCGTGCTCGAGGATGTCGGCGGAGAGGTCCACCACGTCGAGCTGCTTCACGGTCGGGTGCAGGAGCACCGAGTTGGCGGTGTTGCCCACGCCGAAGCACATCACCATCACGCGCTCGATCTGGTCGGTCAGCAGCATCGGCACGTGGACGAAGGCCCGCATGTAGCGCTGGGCCACGAAGCCGGTGGTGGACATGCTGTGGCCGTTGGTGAGGAGCCGCCGGTAGCTGCCCTCCCGGTCGGTGACGGCGATGGTCTCGTTCACGCCCTCCCGGGCCGCCAGCACCTCCTCGCCCGGGTTCAGCGGCACCGTGCGCAGCATGAGCGAGCGGTCGGGAAGCTGCGCCCACACCACCGCGGCGGCGAGGCCCGCGGCCAGCGCGGCTCCCCGGATCCACGGAGCCCGGGGCTCGCTGTCCCGCGCCGCGAGGGCCACGGCTCCGATGGCGACGAGCACGCTCCCCGCCACGAGCGTCGCCGTGTGCTGGATTCCGAGCAGGGGCAGCAGCCAGAAGCCGGCGCCCAGCGAGCCGATCACGCCGCCCACGGTGTTGGAGAGATAGAGGATCCCCGCCCGCTCGCCGACCCGCTCGCTGGCGCGCTGCACGAGGGCATTCGCCAGCGGGAACGCCATCCCGGAGAGCAGCGCCGGCGGTCCCACCACCCAGGCGGTGCTGCGCAGCAGGTAGAGGGTGAAGGGCAGCGGCCCGCCGACCGGATCGGCCAGGATGCGCTTCTGCACGTAGGTGGCGCTCGCGTCCACCGACCAGAGCGCCGCCAGTGCCCACACGACGAAGCCGCCCAGGGCCACCGTGAAGATCGTGCCGGGTCGCCCAATGCGGCTCGTGAGGGCACCGCCGAGCATCGAGCCGATCCAGATGCCCAGCAGGATCACCGTGAGCAGGATCGAGAAGACCGGGCGGTAGCCGCCGAACAGCGAGATCAGGTGGCGGAACCACACGATCTGCATCGCCATCGCCGCGAAGCCACTGAGCCCGATCGCGAGGCCCGCCCAAGCCACCCGCGGATCCCGCGCGCCGCTGCGGGGGGCGGGCGGCGGATCGCCCGGCGACGGCCCCGTCACCCGCCTCGCCAGCAGGAGCGCCCCGGCCGCGGCAAACAGGTTCAGGCCGATCGCCAGGAGCTGGGTGCGCTGCAGGCCGAAGGCGGGCACGAAGGTCGTGTCGGTCAGCAGGCAGCCCAGCGCCGCGCCTGCCGTGTTGATGCCGTAGAGCACCCCGACGTGGCGCCCGGCCGAGCCCACGTCGTTGCCGACCAGGTGCCGGATCAGCAGGGTCAGGGTGCCGCCCATCAGCAGGGTGATGGGCGTCAGCAACAGCGCGGAGCAGCCGTAGCGGAACACGGAGCCGCCCAGCGAGAGGCGGAGCCAGCCCTTCTCGTCCGGAACGTAGGAGGAGGCCCGGGCCGCGAGCTCCGCCACTTCCGGGATCGCCAGCAGGATCGCCCCGGCCAGGAGCGCGATTCCGAGCTCGAAGAGCCCGTAGGCGCGCACCGGTGCGGCCGGATGGGTGCGCACCCGCCGGTCGACCCACCGGCCCGCCAGGTAGCTCCCGAGGCCCAGTCCCAGCATGTAGATGCTGGTCACCAGGGCTGCCGAGTAGACCGTGCTGCCGAAGAGCAGCCCGAACTGCCGCACCCACACGACCTCGTAGACGAGCCCGCTCATCCCGGAGGCGAAGAACAGCAGATAGATGAGCGCGTGGAAGCCGGGCATGGATCCGCAAGGGGGGGAGAGGGGACCCGACACTATACCGCTGCGCCGATTGGCACGGAACCAGAGGCCCGCGATGCTGCCGTCATGGCCGGAGCCCGCTCTTCACTCGTCTTCGTCCTCCTGGGCCCGCTCCTGGCGAGCCTCGCGTGCGGCCGGGAGCCTGCCGCGGAAACACCCGTCCCCGATCTCTCCCCGCGAGCGGCGGCGGTGCAACGAGGCACCGCCTGGCTCCTCGCCCACGCCCACGAGATGGAGCGCACCTGGGCCCTCTCGCTGTTCGAGGGGATGCAGCGCATTCGCACGGACCCGGAGCTGCGGGAGACCTGCCGACGAATCCTGGAGGAGCGCTCGCAGGCCCGCCTCACCCACCTCCCCGCCCGGCTCCCCGCAGTCGTGGCCGTGCATCCGGCCCGGCTGTTCGACGTGCTCGCCGAGCTGAAGCGCCGACGCCGCATGGGCGAGCCCTACGAGAAGTGGGTCGAGCAGCTCAGGGAGCTGCTCGCCGCCCACGGCGCCCGCGGCTGGCCCGACGTCTGGCTCACCCAGAAGCTCATCATGATCCACAGGCTCTCGGAGTTCGGCCTGTCGGCACCCGGCAGCTTCGAAGAGGTGCGCGAGGAGATCCGGACCCTCTGGAGGGAGGGCGACCCGGAGGCCCTCGTCCGCGACCGCAGCTTCATGTTCGCGCTCACCCACGTCTTCACCACGGCGTCGGGCTATTTCAGCCATTTCGTCGACCCGGCGGGCTTCGAGCCGGAGACGGCCATGCTTCGCCACGCCGTCGGCCACTACCTGACCGAGGGTGTCCCGGACGATCGCCGCTTCCTCGAGATCCAGGCCCAGGTCGTCTCGAGCCTTGCGCTCCAGCAGCTTCCCGAGGACGAGGCGGTGGAGGCCATGGTCCAGCGGCTCCTCGACGCGCAGAACCCGGACGGGAGCTGGGGCGAGGACGCCGGCCACCACCTGAAGCACGCGACCTGGGTCGTGCTGAAGGCCCTCGTCGATCTGGAGCCCGCGCTCTCGGGCGTGCAGCCCTTCGCTCACTCCAGCCGGTAGAGACGCCCGCCGCGGCTCGATCCCGCCCAGAGCCGCCCGCGGTGGACGGCCAGGCTCCCGGTGGCATTGCCGTTCGCTCGTCCTCCCGGAACGCGCACGATGCGGAAGGCCTCCGGCTCCGGCGGCGGCGCGACGAGCTCGAAGTGCTCGTGGTCCCGCGAGCCGTAGAGGCCGCGGCTCGTCAACGCGTAGAGGGCTCCGTCCAGCTCCGCGAGGTCCGAAACGAAGAGCCGCTCCATCCCGGGCACGGGGGTCCAGTGCTCCCCGTCGTCGCTGAGCAGCAGGTGCAGGCCCTGGGCGTCCCACACCGACCAGAAGAGTCGGCCCCGGGAGCTCGCGAACCAGCGGAAGGTATTCGCGGCGCCGGGACGCACGTCGTGGGAGCGGGGCGCCCTGGAGCCGACGTCGCCCGTCCAGCGGACGTAGTCGGCGGCCGGCCCGCTCTCGCTCACGGCCCCGAGCAACGAGCCCCGGTGCTGGACGAGGAAGGTCACGCGGGTGAGGGCCAGCGAGGCGCGCTCCGTCCAGGCGCCGCCCGCGAGCTCGGACAGCGCGGCCTCGTTGCCGAGCATGCCGCTGCTGGCCAGGAGACGGTCCTGGTGGTGCGTGACGTCGAAGGAGTGGAGCGCATCGGCGACCGGTAGTGCCCGGAAGCTCACGCCGTCCTCCGTCGTCCAGATCCGGCCGGGAGCCAGCCCCTGGGGATCGCCGTCGGGCGCGAAGAGACGGCCCTGGACGACTCGCACCCGGAGGAAGCCCTGGCTGTGCGGATCGTCCACCGGCGTCCGGTAGGAGCTCCCGTCCTCCGTCGACAGCAGGCGCGCTCCGTCGGCCTGGAGCGGATTCGCGGAGGTGGCGAGGTAGAGCCGGTCGCGGAAGCTGACCATGTCGCTCACTACCGCATGGCCCGGCGGGGCCTTCGCGGCCGCCACGAAGCGCAGCGGGCGAAGCGGCGGCCCGCCTTCCTCGGCACAGGCGGGAGACGAGAGCAGCAAGGCGATCAGCGCGAGGACCGGGCGCATGGAGCCGAACGGTAGCGAGCCCCGGAAAGGTCGAGGGCTAGCTCCGGCGGCTGCGCCCCAGCCTGGCGAGCCCGACCAGACCCGCGCCCAGGAGGAGCAGCGTGCCCGGCTCGGGGGCCGAGGTGAAGCTCAGCGTCAGGCTCGTGGCGCCCGCGGTGCGGTTGCTCTGGGTCGAGCCGTTGCACGCGCCGGCCGGACCGCCCGCGCAGATCGCCGTGATGGTCGGCGACACGAGGGTGACTGAGCCCGCGCCACCGGCGGTCAGGCTGAAGCTGCCCATGAACGTGGCCGTACCGAGCGCCACGGTCATGTTGGTGGCGGTGCCCGTGGTCGTCGTGGTGCCGAACTGTCCGGTCACCGTAACCGTGCCCGGCGTCCAGGCCAGGAACGTCGCGGTGACGTTCACGGCGCCGACCAGCGGGTTGCTGGTGCTGACGGTGGACGAGCCCGACACGCCCACGGAGAGCGGGATGGCCAGGAACAGCAGCGGGATGCCGACGAACAGGAACACGTTCACGAGGCCGGCGATGCCCTGGTTGGCTGCCGCGCCGTTCGGTGTCGCCGCGATCGTCTGGCTGCCACCCAGCGTCTGGGAGATGGTCAGCTGCGGCGGACCGGTGTTCACGGTGCTGAAGAACTGCGGCGTCACGCTGACGCCCACCGCGATGCTGCCGCCGGTCGAGCTGCCGGAGGCGACCAGGCTGCCCCCGCCGGTGGTCAGCGTGAAGGGCGCGCCCTGAAACGCGCCGTTCCAGGTCGCGGACGTCAGGGTGCCCGCCTGCGCCGTACCCGCGAGTAGTGCGAACGCCGCGGCGAGAGTGAGGATCCTGGGCATGATCAACGAAGCTCCTTGAAGGCCCCCTGGAGGGCCAGGCGCCGGGGCCGAACGGTAGCTACGAGCCCCGAAAAAGATCGAGGGGCGGCCACCTCTCGGCGACCGCCCCTCTGTTCGATCTGTCCTCTTTAGGACGTGCGTTCGGAGCCTAGCTCCGGCGGCTGCGCCCCACCGCGGCGAGACCGACCAGGCCCGCGCCCAGAAGGAGCAGCGTGCCCGGCTCGGGAGCCGAGGTGAAGTTCAGCGTCAGGCTCGTGGCGCCCGCGGTGCGGTTGCTCTGGGTCGAGCCATCGCACGCGCCGGCCGGGCCGCCCGCGCAGATCGCCGTGATGGTCGGCGACACGAGGGTGACCGTGCCCGCGCCACCGGCGGTCAGGTTGAAGCTGCCCATGAACGTGGCCGTACCGAGCGCCACGGTCATGTTGGTGGCGGTGCCCGTGGTCGTCGTGGTGCCGAACTGTCCGGTCACCGTAACCGTGCCCGGCGTCCAGGCCAGGAACGTCGCGGTGACGTTCACGGCGCCGACCAGCGGGTTGCTGGTGCTGACGATGGACGAGCCCGACACGCCCACGGAGAGCGGGATGGCCAGGAACAGCAGCGGGATGCCGACGAACAGGAACACGTTCACGAGGCCGGCGATGCCCTGGTTGGCCGCCGCGCCGTTCGGTGTCGCCACGATCGTCTGGCTGCCACCCAGCGTCTGGGAGATCGTCAGCTGCGGAGGACCGGTGTTCACGGTCGAGAAGCTTGCGCCACTGACCACGGTGACCGCAACGTTGGCGCTTCCGCCAGTGCTGGTGCCGGAGGCGGCCAGGCTGCCACCACCGGTCGTGAGGGTGAACGGCGTGCCCTGGAACGCACCGTTCCAGGTCGCGGACGTCAGCGTGCCCGCCTGCGCCGTTCCGGCGAACAACATGAACGCCGCCGCGAGAGTGAGAATCTTGCGCATGATCTACGAAGCTCCTTGAAGGGTCGGTCCCGACTCGGCTCCGGCTGTGGGGAGCGATCCAACTCGCACCCTCAGCGGCACCCTGCCACCCGGCTCCTCGCGCGGGACAGCCGGCTTATGTGCAAGCCGGATGCCACTGGGTCTCGCGCTGGGGCGAATGGCTCAACTCTCTGGAATTCAATGACTTTCTCCCTTTCCGCGGAAGCGGTGGGCCGGTCAGCGGGGGCTCCGCGGAAGGAAGTTTCTTTCCTCGGAGGAAAAGCACTGCCCTCGAATCCCCGCATTCAATCCCCGCGGGGCCTTCCGCGTCACCGGAACCCCTCGAAGGCCCACTCCCCTCCCAATGGGAGCTCTGGATACCGGCTGGTCAGGCCGGGGCGTGTGGGTAGACTGTCGGGTCCTCTCGGGCCCGCGTCCCGGACGGACGGTCCCAGGACGTACGCCAGTGAGGAGGTTCGCCATGTTCCGCAAGACAAGGCAGGGAGCCCGCCGTCCCTGCGCAGGAGCCCTCGGCCTGGCCGTCCTGCTCTTGCTGAGCGCCTGCCAGCAGAGTCAGGAGGCCCTCTACGACGAGGCCCAGGCGCTCATCGCGGAAGGCAAGCCCGAAGACGGGCTCACGGTCCTGCGCGAGGCCGCCGCCCTCGACCCGGACGACGGCGAGATCCAGTTCGCCATCGGGATGACCCTTCTCCGGCTGGGCCGGACGAGCGAGGCGCTCTTCCCCCTCTCGAAGGCAGTGGAGACCGAGGAGTACGGCGTGCAGGCCGGCGTCGTCATGGCCAGCACCCTGGCGGAGGGTCGGAACTTCGAGGAGTCGATCGCCGCCGCCGACCGCGTGCTGGAGCGCAGCCCCGAGGACGTCGCCGCCCTCGCCATCCGGGCGAACGCGGCCATCGGCCTGCACCAGGGAGAGCTCGCACTCGATTCGGTCGATCGCCTGCTCGCGATCGAGCCGGGATCGGTCCCCTACCGCCACCTCAAGGCGAGCGCGCTCGGAGAGGCCCAGCGCCTGGACGACGCGGAGGCGCTGTTCCTCGAGCTGATGGAGATCGAGACGGAAGAGGATCCCGGCGGCCCGGCCCGGGCGTGCGGATCCCTCGCAAAGATGCTCATCGACCACAAGGAGACGGACCGGGCGGTCGAACGCCTGAAGCTGTGTGAGGAGAAGTACGTCACCCAGCCCAACGTGGCCCTCGCCCTGGTCAGCCTGTACGACGAGATGGGCCAGAAGGACGAGGCCATCGAGCTGCTGCAACGGACCAGCGAGAAGAAGCCCGACGACCCGAACGTGGTGAACGCCTTGGGCCACCGCCTGCTCGCCGCGGACCGATTCGACGAGGCCGAAGCACTGGCCAGCGAGGGCCTCGAGAAGGGCACCAACCCGGCCCGTTGGGCGGCGCTCTCGTCGGTGCGCAAGGCCGCGGGCAACGCCGACGGCGCCCTCGAAGCCATCGAGGAAGCGATCACGCTCAGCGATCCGCCGGACCAGGAGTACCTGTTCTCCCGGGCGGACCTCCTGATCAGCCTCGGCCGCGTCGACGAGGCGCAAGGCGTTCGCGAGCAGCTGACCGAGACGCTCTACCGCGACACGATCGACGGCCGACTCGCCCAGGAGGCCGGCGACAACGCCCGCGCCCTGGAGATCTACTCCGACGTGCTGGCGCACTGGCCCCAGAACGTGGGCGTGCGAGTGCTGGCGGCGCTGGCGGCGCTGGAAGAGGGCGACCGGGAGCAGGCCAAATCCCAGCTCCTCGAAGCGACCCGCCAGGCGCCCACGGAGAGCGATGCGGCCATCTGGCTGGCGCGCCTCCACTTCGCCGAAGGCGACTACGCCCAGGCGGCCTACTTCGCCACCCGACAGATCGCCGAGCGCGGGCCGACCCATCCGGACGCCTACCTGCTCGCGGCCCGTGCCTTCCGGCGCCTCGGCAAGCCGGAGCGGGTCAAGGGCTCCCTCGGCGCCATGGCCCTGGCCCGCGACGGGCTGTTCGCCGCGGAGAGCATCGCCGAGGTGATCCGATTCACCTCCGCCACCGAGGGACCGGACGGAGCGCTCGGTCGGCTCGACGAGATGGTCGAGAAGGCCGGCCTCGACTACGCCTCGCCGGAAACCGAGCCGGCGCTGATCCAGCGGTTCCAGCTGTTGGCCGACGCGGGCCAGCTCGACGAGGCCACCCGGCGCGGCGAGGCGCTGATTGCGGCGCACCCGGAGCGGCCGACCCTGCACATGCTCCTGGGCCGGATCGGCCTGCTGAAGGGAGATGCGGAAACGGCGGGTCAGGCCTTCGAGCGGGCCCTCGAGCTCGACCCGGAGCACGCGGGCTCCCTCGCCGGGAAGGCGCTGCTCCAGCGCGCGGCCGGCGACCCGGCGGCCGCCGACACCATGGACCGGGCCTGGCAGCTCTCCCAGCATCAGGACTATGGCTACATGGCGGCGCGCATGCGCCTCGACCTGGGCCAGCGCGAAGAGGCCCGCGAGCGCTTCCTCGACCTGCTGATCCTGCACCCGGACCAGGCCGCGGGGGCGAACGACCTGGCCTTCCTGCTCGCCGAGGACGGTACCGAGCTCGACCGGGCCCTCGAGCTCGCGCGACTGGCCCTGCGCCTCGCCCCCTCGCCCGAGGCCCTCGACACGCTGGGCTTCGTGCAGCTGAAGCGCGACGAGCTCGACGCCGCCATCGGCTCCTTCCGCCGGGCCATCGACCGTGGTCCCGAGTACGCGACCGCCCGCTACCACCTCGCGCTCGCCCTGCACGAGGCCGGCCGCAGCGAGGAGGCCCGCGAAGCCCTGGAGACGGCGCTGGAGACGGCGTTCCCGGAGGCCGAGCAGGCCCGGGCGCTGCTGGCGCGGCTCGAGGGTGGCGGCGGAACCGTCCAGTAGCGGGCTGACCGCGACACTGCTCACGCGCCCCTCGCAACCCACGGGGCGCGCATCCTGGAGAACGTTGACGTGACGACGAGAAGGTCCCTTGCGACTCGTGCGGGCGCCCACGCGCTCGCCCTGCTGGTGACGGCCTCGCTCGGCCTGGGCTGCAGCGACGACGCCCAGCTCGTGAGCGAGCACCTGGCGGCGGCGGCGGCCCACGAAGAGGCGGGCGAGGCCCGCGAGGCCGTCCTCGAGCTGCGCAGCGCCCTGCGCCTCGCGCCCCAGGACGCCGACATCAACCTGCGGCTGGCGCGGCTCTCCCAGCGCAACGGCAACCTGAGCGACGCGCTCTTCTACTTCGAGGAGGTCCGCCGCCTCGACCCCGACGACTCCGAGGCGGCCATCGGCATCATCGCCCTGGTGCAGGCCACGGACCTCGAGCGTGCCCGGGAGGAGGCGGACCTGCTGGTCGAGAAGGACCCGACCAATCCCCTCGCGCACCTGGCGGCTTCCGGTGTCGCCCTCGTCGAGGAGGACGTGGACGCGGCGCTCACCTCCGCCCTCACCGCCGTCGAGCTCGACCCCGAGGCGCCGGCCGTGCACCTCCAGCTGGGCCTCGTCCACGAGGCGAACGTCCGCGCCCACCACATGGCCAAGCAGAACGTCCCGGAGGACGTCTACACCTCCGCCATCGCGGCCTTCCGGCGCACCCGGGAGCTGGCGACGACCGAGGAGGAGGTGCCGACGCGGCTGCGCGCTTGGATGGAGGAGGCGAAGACCTACGCGCGCTGGCCCGGGCACCGGGAGGAGCTGCGCGCGGTCACGGCCGAGGCCTACGAAGACCTCCACGGCGCCGAGGACCAGATTCGGCGGGTGCTCGTCCAGGCTTCGCTCGGGCTCGGCCGGCAGCTCCGGGACGTCGAGCTGATCCGTTGGTCCCTCGAGCGCAGCGTGGAGCTGGATCCCCGGGACTTCCGCGCCTGGGGCGACCTGGCGCTGATGGAGGCCCAGGCGGAAGACCGCGGCATGGGCGTGCTGGACCGGATGATCGCCCAGCTCCCCGACGACGGTGCCGCCCATGCGCTCTACGCCCGGCGGCTCGCCCAGCTCGGCAGGGCCGAGGAGGCGATCGCCTACCTGGAGGGCGCCATCGGGAAGCTGGAGGCCTCGTCAGCGGACCTGGGTCACGCCCTCGCCCGTCTGGCCAACCTCCAGGTGGGCGCCGGCGATCTGGAGGCGGCCGCCGCGACGCGGGACCGCCTGGACCAGGAGGCCCCGGGGTCGATCCACAGCTTCAGCGCCCGGGCGGTCGTGGCCCAGGCCGAGGGCGACACCGAAGCCGCGAGGGAGGCGCTCCAGAGCTGGATCGAGGCGAGCGAGAGCCTCGTGGCCATGCGCATGCTCGGCCTGCTCGAGCTCCAGCGGGGCAACGCCAAGGCGGCCCTCGAGGTCGCCGACCGCTCCGTCGAGGTGGCGCGCCGTGAGGGCGAGCGCCAGCGCCCCTATCTCTGCATCCGGGGGATGGCCCTGATGCGGCTCGGCCAGCGTCAGGCGGGCATGCGGGCCCTCGCGTTGGCGCGCCGAAGCGCCGGGGCGCCGGTGGCGGGCTGCCGCGTGGCCTACGCGGAGGCACTCTACGCATCGGGCCGGGACGAGCAGGCGTTCGAGGCGCTCGAGCCCCTGGTGGAGCAGGGCCAGCGCGAGGCGGTGCTCGTGTTCGCCCGGCGAGAGGGGGAAAACCAGCCGAAGCGCGCGCGGGCCCTGCTGGAGCAGGGCCTCGAAGCGCGTCCGTCGGACGCGGTCTTCCTGGGCCGACTCGTGCAGATGGACCTGGCCGAAGGCGACGGCGAGGCGGCCGTCGCCCGCGCCCGCGCCGCCGCCGAGGCCTACCCGGATTCGCCGGGCATGAACCTCATCCTGGGCCGCGTCCTGGCGACCACCCGCGCGAACGACGAAGCCGTCGCGGTGCTGGAGAAGACGTTGGAGCGCTGGCCCTCGGTACCCGGCACCTCCGCCTCCCTGCTCGACCTGCTGCGGAGGCTCGGGCGGCTCGAGGAGGCCCGCGACACCTTCGAGAGGCTCTACGCCGAAGGCAGCCTGGCCCCTGGAAGCCAGGTCATGCTGGCCCGGCTGCGGAACCGCGGCGGGGACGAAGCCGGGGCCGTCGAGCTCCTGGAGGCGGCCCTGGCGACCGAGCCGGACCTGACGGCGGCGGCCAACGACCTCGCTTACCTCTTGGCGGTGCGGGGCGACGATCTGGAGCGCGCCACCGAGCTCGCCCAGGTGGCGCGCGGACAGGAGCCCGAGTCGCCGTCCATCGCGGACACCCTCGGCTGGGTCTTCCAGCAGCGCGGCCTGCACAACGCGGCCCTGGTGCAGTTCGAAGAGGCCATCGAGCTGGCGGATCCGCAGAGCCCCGCCTGGGCGACGGCGAACTTCCACCGCGCCCTGGCGCTGCGGGAGCTCGACCGGGGCGAAGAAGCGATCACGGCGGTCGAGCGCGCCCTCGCGTCCGGAACCGATTTCCCGGAGGCGGAGCAGGCCCGGGAGATCATTCGCGAGCTCTCGGCCGCGGCGACCGACGAGAGCTAGCCGTGCCCGCTGGCGACCGCCCCGGCGCGCGGCGCGGCGGCCCGAGGGACGCGCTGCTGCTGCTGGCGGGCTTCGTCCTGATCGCGCTGGCGCTGTACGCGCCGATCATGAACGCGGGCTGGCTCTCCGACGACCTCTCGGTGATCGCGGGCAACCCCTACGTGCAGGAGCTGAGCCTCGAGAACCTGGGGGTCGTCCTCGACCCCTACGGCGCGGCCACCGCTTACGCATTCAACTACTCGCCGGTGCATCTGCTGCTGCACGCGGTGAACATCCAGCTGTTCGGCGGGAGCTTCTGGGGGCACCACTTCGTGAACGTGCTGCTGCACGCGCTCACGGCCCTGCTCTTCGTCCTGCTGCTGCGCTCGTCGAAGCTCCCCTACTCCGTCGCGGCCGCCGCGGGCTTCCTGTTCCTCGTGCACCCGGCGAACGCCGAATCGGTGGCCCTGATCTTCCAGGCGAAGACGACGCTGTCCACCGCCCTGGCCCTGGGCGCGCTGCTCTGCTTCTTCCGGTGGCCGCTGGCGAGCGTGGCGCTGTTCGGGCTGGCGCTCCTCACCAAGATCACCGCAGTCTTCGCGCTTCCCGGGCTCTTCCTGCTGGTTCGGGCGCGACGGGCCGAGCCGGATCGCGAGGTTCCGGGCTTCGCCTGGGTGGCGGCCTGGGCCTTCGTGCTGGTGCTGGTCTCCCTGCCGGAGCTCGAGGCCTTCCGGCGCACCGGACAGGCGGGCTCGGGCATGGGCGAGGGCTTCCAGCTGGCCCGCTCGATCGTGGGGATCGCCGGCCGCTACCTGGTGATGGCGGCGAGCTCCGTCGGCGTCTCCCCCCTGCACAACCCGGAGCCGAGCGCGTCCTGGCTCGACCCGTGGTTCCTGGCGGGATGCGTGGCGCTGGGGCTGCTCGGCTGGCGCAGCGCCCGGGCGTTCCTGCGACGGGACGAGGAGGCCGCCTACTGGGGAATGGCGGCGGCCGGCTTCTTCCCCGTCTGCCAGCTCTTTCCCTTCCTGTATCCGATGGCCGACCGCTACCTCTACACCATGCTCGTCGGCTTGCTGGGCGGGGCGTGCTTGGCCCTGAGGCAGGTCCCGGCGGCATGGGCGCCCACTGCCGGGTGGACGCGGCGAATTCCGGGCCTGGCTAGGCCCGGTGCACTCGTCGCGGCCGGGCTGCTCGTCGCTGCAGTGGGACTGGGCGCGGTGACCTCGTCGCGGGTGGGCGTCTTCCGCACCGAGCAGGCGATGACGCGGGAAGGCGCCCGCAACTACCCGAACGGCATCGCCGCCAACCTCCGCGCCCTGCAGCTCGCCGGCCCGATCGGGAACGCCGCGGCCGCCGCCGAGGCCGTGCGAAACCTCGATGCCCTGGGCTTCGCCGCCTACAACGGCCTGGTGAACGACGCCGGGCTGAACCGGGTGGCGCGGGACCCCGCCTATCGGGCCGCGATCCAGGACATGGCCGGCTATTGGATCGAGCGCATCGGCCCGCTCGAGGAGCGTTTCCAGATCGAGTACCAGCAGCTCGCCTACTCCCACCTGGTGCGGGAGGAGCTGCGCGAGAGCCTCGAGGCCGCCGAGCAGGGCCTCGCCCTGGGCGGCCCCCACGACGCCGACCTGCGCGCGATTCGCGACGCGGCCCAGGCGGGGCTCGCGCGTCGGGATTCGGCGGAGCCATGAGCGGCCCGCCGCGCGCCGGGGAGGCGGCCGGCCGTCACTCCGTGGACTGGCGCTTCGGCGGCGTGCTCGCCTGCTTCGTGCTGAGCGGCTTCGCGGGCCTGCTCTATCAGACCGCGTGGACCCGCCAGTTCTCCTTCGCCTTCGGCACCTCGAGCCTGGCCGTGGCGACTGTGCTGGCCGCCTACATGGGCGGGCTCGCGGCCGGGGCCGCCCTCGCGGCCCGCTTCCTCCCCCGCGTGAGGCGACCGCTCCTCACCTATGGCCTGCTGGAGGGCGGCGTCGCCCTGGCCGCCCTGGGCGTGCCTTTCGCGGTGGAAGCCGCGGGCGACCTGCGAGCCGCCTGGCTCGGCGGCGGCCCGATCCCCTCGGAAGGCGGCGTCGGCGCGGCCGGCTTCTACCTCTTCGTCTCCTTCCTCGTGCTGTGCATCCCCACGGCACTGATGGGCGCGACCCTTCCGCTGCTCACGCGCCACGCGGTCCACAACGAGGCCCAGATCGGGCCGCGGATCGGCGCCCTCTACACCACGAACACGCTGGGCGCCGTCGCCGGCACCCTCGCGACCGCCTTCGTCCTGCTGCCGGCCCTCGGTCTCGGCGGGACGATCCGCGTCGGCGTGGCCACGAACGCCCTGGTGCTGCTGGTGGCCTGGGCGCTGGCCCGCGGCAGCGCGCCGACGACCGAGCCGGCACCCGCGGCGGAGCCTGCCGTGCACCCGATCGCCGCGCGGGGCGGCGCCTTCCTGGCCATCGCCTTCGGCGCCGGGGTCGCTTCGTTCACCTTCGAGGTGCTGTGGACGCGGCTGCTCGAGCACGTGCTCGGGGGGAGCGTCTTCGCCTTCGCCACGATGCTGGCGAGCTTCCTGGTCGGCATCGCCCTCGGCGCCGCCGTCGCGGCGCGGCTGGCGACGAGCCCGGGGCGCGCGGCCGCCGGCCTGGCCTTCTCCCAGGTGGGCGCCGGCGTGCTGGCCCTCGCCGCCTACGTGATGGCCCAGGGCCTTCCGGAGCTCGCGGCCGGGCTGGGCGAAGCGAGCCCCCTGCGACGGCTCCTCACCCTCTCCCTCTACGGCGGCGCCATGCTGCTGCCCTCGGCCCTGTGCATCGGCGCGACCTTCCCGTTCGTCGTGCGCGCCATCGTGCGCGGTCCCGAGGATTCCGGCGGCGCCAGCGCACGCGTCTACGCCTGGAACACCTTGGGCGCGATCGTGGGATCCGTCGGCGCGGGCTTCGTCATCATCCCGTGGCTGGGCTACGAGGGAACCCTGCGGGCGACGGTGCTACTGAACGTGGCCCTCGGCGCCGGCGCGGCCCTGTTCGCGCGCCCGCCCTCGCGAAGCGCCCTGGCCGTAGCCTCGGCGAGCCTGCTCGCCCTCGCGTGGGTGGCTCCGTCGCCTCCCTGGACCCTGCTGCGCAGCCGGGCCGGTGGGGGCGTGGAGGAGGCTGCCGACGAGGTGCTCTACTACGGCGTCGGACGCGGCGGCACGGTGCTGCTCACGCGCCGCGACCGGATCTTCCGACTCTGGACGAACGGGCTACCCGAAGCCGGCGTCGGCATGCACGGCCAGCGGCCGGGAATCGGGCTCACCGCCCGCTGGCTCGGCGCGCTCCCCGCGCTGCGGCCCGGCGGCTCGAAGCACCTGCTGGTCGTGGGCCTCGGGGGCGGGACCGCGGTGGAGAGCGTGCCGCCCTCGGTCGAGCAGGTGGAGGTGATCGAGATCGAGGAGGAGGTCGTCGCCGCCAATCGGGCCATTGCGAACCGGCGCGCCCACGACCCCCTCGCGGACCCGCGGGTGGCGGTCCGGGTGAACGACGCCCGCGGTGCGCTCCGACTCACCGGCGACCGCTTCGACGCCATCGTTTCCCAGCCCTCCCATCCGTGGACGGCGGGCGCCTCCCATCTCTATACCCGGGAGTTCTTCGAGCTCGTGAAGAGCCGGCTCGAGCCCGGCGGCGTGTTCGTGCAGTGGATCGGCCTGGGCTTCGCGGACGAGCCCCTGCTGCGCAGCCTCGCCGCGACGCTGGGCGGCTCCTTTGCCCACGTCCGCGCCTACCAGCCGAACCCGGCGGGCCTGCTCTTCCTGGCTTCGAACGAGCCGCTGGCCGACCGGGCCGAGGAGGCGCGGCGGATCGCCGCCGACGCCGCGGCCTTCGCCGAGCTGGGGGTGCGGGGGGTCGAGGACCTGATCGCCCTCCAGGCCCTGGACGAGCGCGGGGTCGCCCTGCTCGGCGCCGGCGCTCCCCTGATCCGCGACGACCACAACCTGTTCGCCACCCGCTCCCCCTTCCTGGTCCGCAAGGACGCGGCCGCGGACTCCCGGCGCGTGCTCGCCGAGTACGACCCGCTGCGGGGCAGCGGAGAGGACGTGGACCTCGTCTCCATGATCCGCCGGCTCGCCACCATGGGCCAGCGGGAGCGAGCCAAGCGCCTCGCCGGGCGCGTCCGGGGCGAGACCGAGCGCATCGTCCTGAGTGGCGAGCTGCACCTCCGCGCCGGGCGGGAGCACAAGATGGTCTCCGCCTGGCGGCGCGCCCTCGGGCGGGACCCGGGCCTCGAGACCCCCCGCTACCGGCTGGCGGAGCACCGGACCCTGGCGGGGGAAGCCGTCGAGGAGGCCTTCCTCGAGCCCCTGAGTGCGCCGGCCCGCGCGGTCGTCCGGGGCCTGGCCCTGCGCCGGGACGGCCGTTGGGAGGAGCTCGCGGCCCTGGAGCCGGCGCTCTCCCGGGTGGACTACCGGCACGCGGCCCGCGACGGCGCCGTGGCCCTGCGCGCCGAGTGGCGCCTCCACAGGGACGATCCCGCGCTCGCCCGGGAGGCTCTGGCCGTCGTGGACGCGGACGCCTTCGGCTGGCCTCCCGCCCGATTGCTGCTGCGCGCCCGTGCCGCCCTCGCGGCGGAGCGCTTCGACGTCGCCATTTCGACCCTGCACGACATCATCGGCCTGTCCCGGGGCCGCGCCGGCCGTCTGAGCGAGGTCGCGGACGGCGCGCTCCGGGTGCTCGCCGCCATCCCGCGTAGCGAGCTCGCGGACACCCAGCGGGACGACCTGCGGGTCGCGCTGCGGCGTCTGGCGGGAACCCAGCGGTCCGGTCGGTCGGGAGGTTAGGCGGGTGCCGAGCCGGGTCGCGATCGCCGCCCTGTCGGCGGTGTTCTTCGTCTCCGGAGCGGCCGCGCTGATCTTCGAGAGCCTGTGGTTCCGCCAGGCCGGCCTCGCCTTCGGCAACAGCGTGTGGGCTTCGACGCTCGTGCTCTCGAGCTTCATGGCGGGGCTCGCCGCCGGGAATGCCCTGGCGGTGCGTCGGGGTGACGCGATCCGCCACCCGGTGCGCTTCTACGCCGTCCTCGAGGTGACCGTCGCCCTGAGCGGCGCCCTGCTCGTCTTCGTGCTGCCGGACCTGGGCCGGGCCCTGGCACCGATACTCGGAACCCTGGACGACCAGCCGTTCCTGCTGAACGCCATCCGCTTCGGGCTGGGCTTCCTGCTGCTGGTGGCGCCGGCCACCGCGATGGGAGTGACCCTCCCGGTGCTGGTGAAGGCCCTGCGGGTCTGGGACCCGGACTTCGGCGCGGTGCTCGGACGCCTCTACGGCTTCAACACCCTGGGCGCGGTGCTCGGCGCCCTGGCGGCGGAGACCGTGCTGACCCGCTGGCTCGGCGTGCGCGGCACCTCCCTGGCGGCGGCGGGCCTGTACCTGGCGGCGGCGGCGGTGGCGCTCGCGATCCACCGGGCCTTCGCCACGCGCGGCGCGGCGCCGGCCGCCGGGCCGGGGACGGCGCCGGCGTCCGGAGCCGGCAGCCGGCTGCGCGCGGGGGCGCTGGCGGCGTCCAGCTTCCTGGCGGGCTTCGCGCTGCTGGCCTTCGAGGTGGTCTGGTTCCGCTTCGTGCGGCTCTTCATCGACCCGAACCCGCGGGCCTTCTCCCTGATGCTGGCCGTCGTGCTCTCGGGCATCGGCCTGGGCGGCTTCCTGGCGGGCCTCGTCCTGCGGCGCTTCCCGCGAGCCGACCGCCACGCAGCGGCCCTGGCCTGTGCGAGCGGAGCGATCGCGGTCCTGCTGTACGCGAGCTTCGACCGCGCGTTGGCCCCCTACGAGCAGGTCTACATCCAGGGAGTGAGCGGCGTCCTCTGGCTCTCGACGCTCCTGATGCTGCCGGTGTCGGTGCTCTCGGGCGTGCTCTTCACCTTCACCGGCTCGGCCCTGCACCGGGAGGTCGAGAGCGACGTCGGCGCCACGGGCCTCTTGGCCTTCGCGAACACCGTGGGCGGCATGCTGGGGTCCATCGCCGGCGCGTTCCTTCTGCTCCCCTTTCTCGGCATGGAGGGCTCCTTCTTCGTGTTGGGCGCCAGCTACGCCCTGGTGGCAGCGCTCCTGCTGGCGGCACGCAGCAGCGGCTCCGCCCTCTGGGTCCACGGTCTGCGCGGCGTAGCGGCGGCCGGGCTCGCGGCAGCGCTCCTGGCCTTCCCCTTCGGGGCGATGCGCGACCACTACCTGACGATCCTGGCCGGGCGCTACGGCTACCCGGACTACTCGACCATCGAAGGCGTGCGGGAGGGACGCTCGGAGACGGTGATGTACCTGCGCACCGAGAGCCCGAAGGAGCCCGCCTATCGCCGGCTGGTGACCGGATCGTTCAGCATGGCGTCGAACCAGGTGCTCGATCGGCGCTACATGAAGCTCTTCGTCTACTGGCCCCTGGCGCTGCGGCCCCAGAGCGAGCGTGCGCTGCTCATCAGCTACGGCATCGGCAGCACCGCCAAGGCGCTCACGGACAGCGCGGGCCTCGAGCACATCGACGTGATCGACATCTCCCGCGAGGTGACGGAGATGAGCGATCTGGCCTTCGCGGAGACGAAGGGCCATCCGCTGCGCGATCCGCGGGTGGCGCTGCACATCGAGGATGGGCGCTACTTCCTGCAGGCCACCGAGCACCGCTACGACCTGATCACCAGCGAGCCGCCGCCGCCCAAGCACGCAGGGGTCGTGAACCTCTACACCCGCGAGTACTTCCAGCTGATGCACGACCGGCTCGCCGAGGGAGGAATCAACACCTACTGGCTTCCGGTCCACCTGCTCCGGGGGGAGGAGACCCGTGCGATCATCCGCGCCTACTGCGACGTCTTCGAGAACTGCTCGCTGTGGGGAGGCTTCGGCTACAGCTGGATGCTGGTCGGGACGAACGGGCCGCTCGGCGGCGTCTCGGAGGAAGCGTTCTCCGCCCAGTGGCGGGATCCGGCGGTGGTGGACGAGCTGCGCACCCTCGGCGTCGAGCTCCCGGAGCAGCTCGGCGCCCTGTTCATGGCCGACGCGCCCGCCCTGAACGCGATGACGGAAGGAACACCGCCGGTCACCGACGACTTCCCGAAGCGTCTCGGCGACGACGCCACCGTGCCCGAGGACTTCGCCTGGTATCTGAGCCTGATGCGGCCCGACGCGAATCGTCGGGCGTTCGCCCGGAGCGGGCTGATCCGCGAGGCCTGGCCCGCGGCCCTGCGCGAGCGGAGCCTCCCCTACTTCGCCTTCCAGGAGATGATCGACGTCCAGCTGGGCATGCGGCGCGAGCCCCTGCCGATCGACGAGCGGATCCCGCTCCTCCATCGCATCCAGCGGGACACCCCGCTCGAGACCCTCGTTCTCTGGCACCTGGGCGTCCTCAGCGGACGCGACGACCGCCCCGCTCCGGCCGCCCGCGCGGCCCTCGCCCTCGCCCGCCGCGACTTCCCCGCCGCCCGCGCTTACTACACCCAGGCCCTGCGCCTCTCTCCCGACGACACCGACTTCGCCCGCCTCGCCTCCTACGCCCTGTGCATGGAAGGCGGACTCGCCGCCCTCGGCCTGCCCCCCTCCCAGTGCAACGAGCTCCCCCGCCTGTCCGAACGCACGCAGGGGGGCGGACGTTCCTGAACGCGACACGGTGTTGCGCTCAGGAACCTCCCGCGTGCCCTGCGGCGGTGGCGACGGCGTGGAGGGAGACGTCGAGGCGGACCGAGCTGCCTCGTTGCCGCGCGGCCAGAACGGCGACGGCGGCGTGCAGGCCGGCGACGGGGTCGGCGACGGCGTCGGCCACGAAGAGGGGCGCGCCGGCGACGTGCCAGACGAGGCCAGCGGCGGCGGCGACGTCGTCGCCGAAGCCCACCCAGTGGCGCTGGGGCTCGCCGAGGCCGTAGGCGGTGAGGCTGAGCCACACACGCCCCGGCCGGTGCCGGATCCAGGCGGCCGCGTCGATGCCGAGCTGCTCCAGGGCGCGGGGGCGGGAGGCTTCGATGACGACGTCGGCATCGGCCAGCAGGTCTTCGAGTGCGGCGCGGCCCTCGCGGGACGCGAAGTCGAGAGCGACGTACTGCTTGCCCGCGTTCATCCGCTCGAAGAACGCCGGCGGCCCGACCCGCGCACCGTCCGGCCGGGCCCGGGACTCGACCCTCACGACGGTGGCACCGCAGGCCCGAAGCAGCCGCCCGCACAGGGGACCGGCCCAGAGCGACGAGAGGTCCACGACCCGGGGCGCCCGAGAGGCCGGCGGACCCTCGGGCCCGCGGTCGTCGACCCGCCGCCAGGCCGGCGCCACCGCGGACCCCGGCCGCGTGGGCGCCACGGCCAGGCCGAGCAGACGCGCCCGATCGGCGGCTTCCCCCGCCGGCCAGCTCGCCAGGGCTCCTGCGACGACGCGCCACGGGTCCTCGCCCACGTCGACGCCGAGCCAGGCGGGCAGGGCGCGGAGGTCGTCCGGCCGGGGGAGGTTCACGGCGAGCCAGCCGTCCGACGCCTCGAGCAGGCGGCAGCTTCCCCCCGGTGAGATGCGCCCGCGGCGACGAAGCCCGGCGATGGCCGCGCGTTCTCCGAGCAGCCCCGCGCCGTCGATCCCGCGGAGGCCGGCGCCGGGTGCCAGCGCGCGCAGCACGTCGAAGGCGCCGTCCATGCAGCTCGGGAGCGGAACGTCGGGGAGGAGCGCCGGCCCGTCCGGCCAGCCGGTGAGCTCCTGCACACCCGAGCGCGCCCAGGCCGCCGCCGTGCTCGGCTCCGCCACGACCGGGGGCACCCCCGCCAGCTCGAGATCCGCCCACAGCCGCCGGGCCCAGGCCGCCCTCACGCGCGGATCTCGTCCACGAGCCCCCAGCGCGAAGCCTCGGCGGCCGTCACGCGCTGGCCACACAGCGCCATCCACGCCGTCCGCTGCCGCCCGATCCGTCGCGGCAGGCTGACCGTGCCACCGGCGCCGGGGACGAGCCCCATCGCCAGCTCGGGCAGCAGGAAGAAGGCATCCTCCCGCGCGCTCACCCGGGCGCAGAAGGCGGGCAGCTCGGCGCCGGCCCCGACGCAGGCGCCGTGGACGAAGGCGTGCACCCGCCCGGCCACGGCGGCGAGCAGGCGACCCGGGTTGCGCGTCGCGCGGATGGCGTGGGCGGTGGCGGGATCGGGCAGCGTGCCGAACTCGTCCAGGTCGCCGCCGCTCGAGAAGGACGGGCCGGCGCCGCGCAGCTCCACCGCGCGCACGCTCGGATCCTGGTGCACCAGGGCCAGCCCTTCGCACAGGGCGTCGCGCATCGCTGCCGAGAAGGCGTTGCGCTTCTCCGGCCGGTTCAGCGTCAGCGTGAGCCGATGGCCCTCCCGCTCGGCGCGCACCGCGGGCTCGCGACTCTCCTCGCCGACCTTCGGCTCGCGGCCCGCGAGCCACGCCGTGAACTCCGGCCCGGATTGGAGCGTGGAGTAGACCCACGACTCCGCCATCAGCCCCTCGTGAACGCTCCGCCCCTCGGAGTGGCGGAGCAGCTGCACCAGCGCGAGAGCCGCGAGGGGGGTGCGCGTCGTGACCGCGCGCAGGCGCGCCAGGTCGGAAGCCTCCCGGACGGTCACGTCGGCGGCCGCGGCGAGGGGATGCAGGGGGAGCGCGACCTCGTCGCCGACCCAAGCGACGGTGACGGCTGGGAGCTGCCCCAGCCGCTGCGCCGCCGCCGCGACCGCGAGGCCCGGCGTCTCCTCGCGCAGGTCGACCGCCAGGAGCGCTTCGCCGGTGAGGACCGACCAGCGCTCGAAGGCGTCGGGATCGGCGAGCTGCTCGACGAGCTCGCGGGGGGTGACGGCGTCAGCCATGGACGAATGGTATCGCTCCCTTCATCGGCCGCGGGCGACGGCGAAGGAGCCGAGCAGAACGAGCGACGCGCCGATCCACGTCCCCGGCCCGGGAAGCTCGCCGAACAGGGCAGCCCCCCAGCCGGCGGCGAACACCACCTGGAGGTAGGAGAGCGCCGTCGCGCGGCCGGCGGGCTCGTGGGTCATGCCCCGCGTGAGGGCCACCTGGCCGACCTGGGCCGCCGCACCCACCCCGAGCAGCCACAGCCAATCGGCGCCGATCGGGAGCACCGGGTCCGCCAGCACGAAGGGCAGGGTGGCGGGCACGGTGACCATCGGGAAGTAGAGCACGATCACCAGGGGATGCTCGCTGCCGGAGAGCCGGCGCACGACGACGTAGGCGCAGCCGCTGAAGAACGCGCCGGCGATCGCCACGCCGACGGCGAAGGGATCGAGAGCGAGCCCCGGCCCGGAGTAGCCGGTGACCAGGAGGACGCCGGCGAAGGAGATCGCCACGCCGAGGGCCAGGCCGCGCCCGATCGACTCGCCCAGCAGCCGCAAGGCGAGGAGCGCCGTGAAGAGCGGGTGCAGGTACTGGAGCACCGTCGCCTCGGCGAGGGGCAGGTGGCCGATCGCGTAGAAGACGCAGTGGAGTCCGGCGAAGCCGAGCAGACCGCGCAGAATCAGCAGGCCCCGGCTCCGGCCGAGCGGCGCCACTCCCGCCCAGCGCAGGCCTGCAGCGGAGAGGGCGATGGAGATCAGCGCGCGGGCCAGCACGATCTCGGCGGTAGGCAGGCGCACGCTCGCCTGCTTCACGCACACCGCCATCGCGCTGAAGGCGAGCGCCGAGAGGATCATGTACCGCACGCCCGGGCGCATCTCGTGGCGGCCTAGAGTAACGTGACCCGCGGAGGAGGACCGGCCATGGCCTACGACTACGAACGGCTGCACGTGAAGCTGGAAGACGGCGTCGCCTGGGCCACGATCGACAACCCGCCGATCAACGTGATGACCCTCCCGCTCTTCGGCGACCTGGCGCGCTTCGCCGGCGAGGCGGCGGCCGACGACACGGTTCGCGCCGTGGTGCTTCGCAGCGACGAGCCCGACTTCTTCATCGCCCACTTCGACGTGGAGGCGATCCTGCAGTTCCCGATCGACGCCCCCGCCGAGCGCGTCGGCAAGGTGGAGGAGAATCCCTTCCACGCGATGTGCGAGACCTTCCGCACGATGCCGAAGGCCACCATCGCCGAGATCGGCGGACGGGTCGGCGGCGGCGGCAGCGAGCTGGCCTCTTCCTGCGACATGCGCTTCGGCGCGCTCGGGCGGACGGTGATCAACCAGCCCGAGGTGGCGCTGGGCATCCTGCCCGGCGGCTCCGGCACCCAGCGGCTTCCGCGGCTGCTCGGGCGCGGCCGCGCCCTCGAGGTGATCCTCGGCTGCGACGACCTGGATGCGGAGACCGCGGAGCGCTGGGGATACCTGAACCGGGCGCTGCCTCCGGAGGAGCTGCGGCCCTTCGTCGACCGGCTCGCCCGGCGCATCGCGAGCTTCCCGGCGGAGGCGATCGCGGCGGCGAAGCGGTCCATCGTGCAGGCCGACGTCGGCCTCGGGGCCGGGCTGATCGAGGAGGGCTTCCTCTTCCAGGGGCTGCTTCGCTCCGAGCCGGCCCCGCGGCTCATGCAGCGCTTCATGGAGCGCGGCGGCCAGACCCGCGAGGGCGAGCTGCGCCTCGGGGCCCTGTGCACCGAAGTCGCCGACTAGCATCGAACGGACACGCGCAACCATCGAGAGGAGGATTCGTGGGACGCCTCGACGGCAAGACGGCACTGATCACCGGCGCGGCCTCGGGCATCGGCGCCGCCTGCGCCCTGCGCTTCGCCGAAGAAGGGGCGAGCGTCGCCGGGCTCGATCTCCAGGAGCCCGTGGACGCGGCGTCCTGGGCCGCGGTGGAGAAACGCGCGCCGGAGGCGCTATTCCGCAGCGGCCTCGACGTGCGCGACGAGGCCAGCGTTCGGGAGGCGGTGGAGGCGGTGCGCGAGCGTCTGGGCCGCGTCGACGTCCTCGTCAACGCCGCCGGCGTAGGGGGCTTCTCCCAGGCGCACCTCTGCGACGAGGCGGAGTGGGACCAGACCGTCGACATCAACCTCAAGGGCTCGTGGCTGGTGAGCAAGCACGTGCTCCCGGCGATGATCGAGCAGCAGGCCGGCAGCATCGTGCACCTGGCCAGCGTCGAGGGCATCGAGGGGATGGGCGGCTCGCTGGCCTACAACGCCTCGAAGGGCGGTGTGGTGCTGATGACGAAGAACATGGCAATCGACTACGCGAAGCTGGGCATTCGCGTGAACTGCCTGTGCCCGGGGTTGATCGACACGCCGCTCACCGCGCTGCTCAAGGATCCGGAGCTCGAGGCGGTGCGGGAGCGCATGCTGAGCTGGCACGCGATGGGTCGCGCCGGAGCGCCCGAGGAGGTCGCAGCCTGTGCGCTCTTCCTCGCTTCCGACGACGCCTCCTTCGTGACGGGCCACTCCCTGGTGGTCGACGGCGGCTGGACGGCGGGCCGGAGCAGCACGGGCTGAAGGGGCTTCGCGCCGTTTTCGTCGCGCTCGCCCTGGGCGTCGTGGCCTGTGCGGGCACGGGGCCGGAGGGTGGTGCGACACCCGAGACGTCGCCCGCGGCGCCGAAGCCGGACCTGTTTCCCGAGCTCAGCGCCGACCTCGAGCGGCAGATGGCGGAGCGGCGGCGCGCGGCCCTGGCCCGCGGCGCGGAGCAGAAGGCCCGGGAGATCGATCCCTTCGCCGGGCAATCCGTGCAGAGCCGCCTCGAGGAGCTCGGCATCCCGACGGTCGGCGGCTGCGCGACGGAAGCCGGGACGCTTCGGCGCACCACCGCCCTGCGCAGCCATCGCCGCCTCGAGAGCCGGGACTTCCGGATGGTCGACCCCGGCGAGCCGCTCGCCCGACGGGCGGTCCAGCCGGCGGTGTTCGTGAGCTGCACGCTCGAGCTGCTGGACGAGAACGCGCCGGGCGGCGGATTCGAGGTGCACGTGCGCAGCGCGCGCTTCGCCGCGTTCTTCGACGCGCCCCAGTCCTGGCTGCACCCGGAGTGGCGGGCCAACGCAACCGTGCTCGAGCACGCCCAGGCCCACTTCGACCTGGCCCATCTCCTGGCCCGCGAGGCCGACCGGACGCGTCACGGCTGGCGCCTCGTCGGCCGCGGCGAGACTCCGGCCGCCGCGCGAGAGGATTTCGCCCTGCGCTGGTCCCACCTGCTCGGTCGCCTCCAGACCGAGCTGCGCCAGCTCGAATCCCAGCTCGATCGCGAGACCGCCCACGGCCAGGACCGGATCGCCCAGGCCCAGTGGACCCGCCGCATCACCGCCGGCCTCCCCGCCCTCCGCGCCCCCTGAACGCAAGAGTGGGGACGTTCCTTGCATCTTGCGCAATTGCGCAAGATGCAAGGAACGTCCCCACTCTTGCGTTATTCGGCGAGGGCGTCCTTGACCTTGCGGCGGAGGAGCTTGCCGGTCTCGTTGTAGGGAAGCTCCTCCCAGAACTCGACCTTCTGGGGGACGCGGGAGGAGCGAAGGTGCTGCTTGACCCAGTCCTGGAGGCTCTCGACGCTGACCTCGGAGCCGGGCTTGGGGACGATGGCGACACCGACGGCTTCGCCCCACTGCTCGTCGGGGACGGGGACGACGGCGCAGTCCGATACGGCCTCGTGCTCGTGGAGGACGTCCTCGATCTCGCCGGGGGAGAGGTTCTCGCCGCCGCGGACGATCACGTCGTCGATGCGACCCTCGATGAAGAGGTAGCCCTCCTCGTCGAGGTATCCCCCGTCATTGGTCGGGAACCATCCGCCCTCGATCAGCAGGCTGCCGCGGCCGACGTACTCGCCGGAGACCTGCTCGCCGCGGACGTGGATCTCTCCGCGATCTCCGGGGGCGACGGCCTGGCCGGTCTCGTCGCGGATCTCGACCTCGACGCCCGGGAGCGGGCGGCCCGCCGAGCCGAGCCGGCGGCGCGCGGACGGGGCATCGCTGGCGAAGGCCTCGCGGTGATCCTGGGGACCCAGCACGGCGATGGTCGAGCTCGTCTCGGTGAGGCCGTAGGCGTTGGTGAAATCGGCCTCCGGGAAGTGGCGCATGGCGCGATCGATCACCGGAAGCGGCATCTTGCCGCCGCCGTAGGCGAGGGCGCGCAGGGAGGACGGCGCGGCGCCGGCGCCGGCCTCGATCTCCTCGACGATGCGGGCGAGCATCGTCGGGACCACGAAGGCGTTGGTGATCGCCTCCTTCTCGGCCAGACGCAGCCAGGTGCCCGCGTCGAAGTTCGGCAGCTGCACCTGGCGCCGGCCGGAATAGATGCCGCTCATCAGGGCGGCCATGCCGGCCACGTGGTAGGGCGGCACGCTCACCAGCGCGGCGTCGCTCTCGTCCGCCGCCATGAACTCCACCGAGCCCAGGATGTAGGAGACCATGTGCTTGTGGCGAAGCACCGCGGCCTTGGGCACGCCGGTGGTGCCGCTCGTGAAGAGGAGGATCGCGATCTCCTCGGGGTCCATGCCCCAATCCGCATCCGGCGCCTCGGCGCCTCCGCGCGCGATGTCGAGGAGCGCGTTCCGGGGCATCACCGTGAGGCCTTCGCGGCCGGAGAGCTGGGCGGCGCGCTCGTCGTCGGTCACGAGCAGCGCGGGTGTGATGCGCTCGATCAGTGCGTCGAGCTCGTCGCCGGTCAGCCGGTAGTTGAGCGGCACGAAGGGGAGGCCCGCCCAGCCGGAGCCGAAGAGGGTGAGCGGCACCGCCGGGCTCGACACGTCGAGGATCGCCGCGTTCTCGACGCCGGCACCCCGCAGGTGCGCGGCGACCCGTCCCGCGCCGGCGAACAGGCTCTCCATCGTCCAGCGGTCGTCCTCGCACTGGACGGCGACCCGATCGCCCATCGCCTGGGCGGCCATCTCGAGCAGCATCATCGTGTTCATGCGCGCACCCGCCTCGACAACGCAACAAACGGAACCGGCCCCTTACGCAACATCAGTCGGAGCTCGGGAGGGCTTTGGCTTCCTTGAGGACGAGGGCGGTGCCGGCGACGGCCAGGCTGCCTTCGCCGGGTTTGGTGCAGAGGAGCTCGAGGTCGCCGGCCTCGTTGACGTAGCGCTTGCCGATCTGGGTGCCGTTCTTGTGGTCCGGGGCGATGTCGCCGCCCGAGCCGTCGCCGGCCACGTCGACCATGGGCGCGCCGCCACAGGTGAGGTCCGTGTCGCCGTCGGGGGCGGCGATCACCATCACCTGGGTGTCGCAAACGGCGCTCTTGAGTCGGGTTCCGGCCTTGAGTGCAGCCATGGGTGTCTCCTCTTCATCCGTCGCGCGGCCAATCCGGCTCGCGCTTCTCCAGGAAGGCCTTCATGCCCTCGACCATCTCCGGCGAGAGGATCGAGCGCTTGAACATGCCCTGATCCGGCGTGGGCAGGCGCCGGTTGATGTCTTCCTTGATCATCGCCCGCGCCTGGGGGCCCATCCTCCGGATCTGGGCGAGGGTGGATTCTACCTGCTCTTCGAACTCCGTGTGGGGCACCACCTTGCCCACGAGGCCCAGGGCCAGGGCCCGCTCCGCGTCGATCACCTCGGCCGTGAAGAGCAGGTACTTGGCGGGCCCCAGGCCGACGTGCTCGGCCAGCCGGGCCGAGATCCAGGGGTCCGCGGCGCCCCGCAGCAGCTCCGGCACCCGGAAGCGCGCCCGGTCCGAGGCGATCGCGAGATCTCCGTAGAGGACCAGGTCGACCCCGCCCGCGTAGCAGAGGCCGTTCACGGCACAGAGGATGGTCTTGCGGCAGCGCTCCATGTGCCGGAAGGGGTGGTGGTCGGTCGGGTCGAGCTCCTGGGCCAGGCCCTCCGGATCCTCGGCCTCGCCGCTCATGTCGCCGCCCACCGCGAAGACGTCGTCGCTGCCGGTGATGAGGACCGCGTCCAGCTCGGCGTCCGCGTCCGCCAGCACGCAGGCGCGCTTTACGCCGCGGTACATGTCCTGGGTCATGGCGTTGCGCTTCTCGGGGCGGACGATGCGCACGCGCATCACGCGCCCCCGGACCTCTGCCTCCAGGTAGCGGCTGCCGAGTTCGACGGGGACAGCGCCCATGCTAGGCGATGCCGTAGAGCGCAGCGGCGCTGTCGTGGAGGACCTTCCGCACCACCTCGTCGGAGATCCCCGCCAGGGCCTTCTCCGCATAGTCCTTGGGGTGGGCGCCGGCACTCGCCGGCCCGGGCGCTTGGCAGGTCGGATGGGGGAAGTCCGTCTCGTAGAGGACGTTGTCCGGGAACATCTCGAGGGCCGTCGCGATGCCCTTCTCCTCGAACCAGAAGGAAGCGTAGATCTGACGCCGGAAGTACTCACTCGGCAGCAGGTCGTACTCCGGGTGCTCGGTCGTGACTCCGTTGTTCTGCCACTGCCAGTCGAGGGCCTCGATGATGAACGGAATCCAAGAGACCCCGCTCTCCACCGAGACCATCTTGAGCTCCGGGTAGCGGTGGGGGATGCCGCCCATGATGATGTCGGTGACGCACTTGGCGTTGTCGAGGAAAGCCGTCGCGGAGACGCGGGCGAAGTTCGCGCGCTGGCCGATGTCCGCCGGGTCGGCCATCTGGGCGGCGAGGTCGCCGCCGCCGACGTGGAAGCTGATCGGCAGCCCCGCCTCCTGGGCGGCGGCCCAGATCGGGTCCCAGTGCTTGTCTCGCAGCAGGGGCTGGCCGTGCTCCTGGGGCTGGTTGCAGAAGAGCACGGTCTTGAAGCCGTTCTCGGCGCTGCGCTGGATCTCGGCAATCGACGCAGGAACGTCCCAGAACGGAAGCGCGGCGACCCCGACGAGGCGTTTCGGGTCGGCGCTCGTCCACTCGAGCAGGAAGTCGTTGTAGGCCCGAACGCACTCGATCATCAGCTCGGGCTCGCCGAGCTTCAGGAAGCCGCCCATCCCGAATCCGCCGACGTTCGGATAGATGATCTGGGTGTGGATCTTCTCCTCGTCCATGAAGGCGAGGCGCGCCTTCGCGTCGAACATCTCGGGCGGAATCGCCTCGTAGTTCGGCCGGAAGTTCGGGTAGTAGTCGTCGTGGCCCGCGGCGGAGTAGGCGCCGGGCATGCCCACCGGCTGGTCGCCGATGAACCAGAGGTCCATCTCGTCGCTGCGGCGGATGTGCGGGACCTTGTCGCCCCACCTGCTCGCCACCCGCGAGGTCCACACGTCCGCCGGCTCGGTGATGTGGGTATCGATGTCGATGACCGGGACGCGGTCGAAGAGCGGGGTCGTCACGAGGGGTCCTCCCGAAGGCCGGCGAGCATGAGCCCGATGCCGGCTTCGATCTGGCGCGTGGCCGGTGTGGCCAGGCGCTCGGTGAAGAGCTGCTGGGTGAGGCCGATCTGCAGGCCGCGGAGCGCGGCAGCCGTAGCGGGCACGTCCAGGTCGGCGCGGAAGACGCCGTCCTTCTGGCCGCGCTCGAGGAGCACGCCCAGCCGTCCGAGCCACTCCTCGCGCAGACGCTCCCGGAACGCGGCGGAGGAAGCCTCGCCGGAGCCGTCGCTGGCGAAGATCGCGCGGGCGACCGCGTGGCGCGGCGAGTCCTGCAGGCTGAAGCGCAGCCACGCGGCGAGGGCCTCGTCCGGGCCCTCCGCCTCGGCCACCACCTGCTCGGCGGCGGCGAGCCACTCCTCGAGCACCCTCTCCTGCACCCGGGCGAGGAGCTTGGTCTTGCCGCCGAAATAGGAATGGACGAGAGCGCGGGAGACCCCGGCCGCCGCCGCCACGTCCTCCATCCGCGTCCGAGCCACGCCGTACTGGGCGAAGCAGGCGGCGGCCTCCTCGAGGATGCGCTGGTGGGTCTCGCTCACGCGCGTCATTCTGGACGGAAACGTCAAGAACGTCAAGCCGCATGGGCTAGGCTCGGAGGCCTTTGGGAGGGGCTGCCGTGGCGAGGTCGATCGCGTTCGTTGTCCTGGCTTGCGCGCTCGTGGCGTGCGCCACCTTCGCGCCGGAGCCGCCGGCACCGCCCGCCGCCGACCGCGCCACCCACCGGGAGCTCCCGGCGGGCGAGGTGATCGGCTCGGTGAGCGCGCGGGGGGCGCACGTGTGGCGGGGCCTGCCCTTCGCGGCGCCGCCGGTGGGCGAGCTGCGCTGGAAGGCGCCGCGGCCCGCACCCGCCTGGACCGGCGTGTTCCAGGCGCTCGAGAGCAGCCCGCCTTGCGTACAGCCCGTGACCTTCCTGGCCCGGCAGGACACGGCCCGGGACAGCGGCCTCCTCGGCGACGAGGACTGCCTCTACCTGAACGTCTACGCCCCGCCCTTCGACCTCGGTGAGGTGCCCGCGGGCGGCGCGCGCCGTCCGGTCATGGTGTGGATCCACGGCGGCGGCAACGTGATCGGCGAGGGCTCGACCTACGACGGCAGCGTCCTCGCGACGCGCCACGGCGTCGTGGTCGTGACGGTGAACTACCGCCTCGGCCCCCTCGGCTGGATGCGCCACCAGGCCCTGCGCAGCACCGGGCAGAACGAGCTCGACGCGTCGGGCAACTTCGGCACCCTCGACCTGGTCGCCGCGCTGCAGTGGGTGCGCACGAACGTGTCGGCCTTCGGCGGCGATCCCGGCAACGTGACGATCTTCGGCGAGAGCGCCGGCGGCCTCAACACGATCAGCCTGCTCCTGGCGCGCCCCGCAGCCGGGCTCTTCCACCGCGCCATCGCCCAGAGCGGCGGGACCTGGTCGTCGAGCCCCCAGGAAGCGGAGCACTGGGCCGACGCGAGCCCGCCGGGCAAGCCGTGGAGCTCGAACCAGCTCGCGGCGGCGCTGGTGGAGACGGACGGGCTGGCAGATGGCGCGACCGCAGCGCGTGCCCATGTGGAGGGCGGGACCGACGACCAGCTCGCAGCCTACCTGCGCGGCAAGACCGCCGACGAGATCTGGGCGCCGCTGGTCGCGGGCGGCGAGGGCGAAGCGAACCTCTTCGACGATCTGCCGATGATGTTCCGCGACGGCACGGTCCTCCCCTCCCGCCCGTTCCACGACGCCTTCGGCCGCGGCGAGCACCACCGGGTGCCGATCGTGCTCGGCACCAACCGGGACGAGACCAAGGCCTTCATGTCCGGCGATCCGGAGTACGTGCGAATGTGGTTCGGCTTCATCCCGCAGATCCGCGACTGGGACGTCTTCGAGCGCGACGCCCGCTACACGAGCGACCTGTGGAAGGCTGACGGCGCCGACGAGATCGCGAGCGCCCTGTACCGCCATCAGCCCGGCGGCGTGTGGGTCTACCGCTTCGATTGGGACGAGGCCGGCAAGCGGCTCTGGATCGACGTCGGCCGGATGGTCGGCGCGGCCCACGGCCTCGAGATCCCCTTCGTGTTCGGCACCTTCGACATGGGCTTCCTCGCCGCGATGTTCGACGAGGAGAACGAGTCCGGCCGCCTCCAGCTGTCCGGGGCGATGATGTCCTACTGGACCCGCTTCGCGGCCAGCGGCGACCCGGACCGGGGGCGCGACGGCGACCTCCCGGCCTGGACGGCCTGGGACGAAGCGACTGACTCGACCCCGCGGACGTTGCTCTTCGACACCGAGGCCGGCGGCGGCGTGCGCATGAGCGCCGAAACCGTGCGCTTTGACACCCTGGCAGCCGCCATCCGAGAGGATCCGACGCTCAGCGAGGCGGAGCGCTGCGAGGCCCTCGACGACATCGCGGGGCTGGCGCTGCGGCCCCTTGCGGTGGCGAGCTGCGGCGAGAGCGCGGGCACCGCGGGACGTTAGTCACCTTCGTCGCTCGACTGCCTCGCCAGCGAGTACACACGCACCGGGGCGCTCCGCCCGCGAATCGGCAGGAGCCCGCGGTCGCGGAACCCGTGGGCGGCCTCGGCGGCGGCAGCGTGGGTCGCCTCGTCGACGGCGATCGCTGCGTCGAGCTCGCGAGTCTGGCCCTGGAGTCGGGCCGCCAGGTTGGTGGTGTTCCCGATGGCGCCCCAGATCACGCGATCGACGGACTGGATGTTGCCGACGAAGGCGGGGCCGGTCGCCACGCCGACGCCGGCCTCCAGCCGCGCGCCCGGAAGGTCGAGCGCCGCCACCTCGGCCACCGCCTCCCGCGCTGCCGCGACGGCGCGAGCCTCCTTGTCCGCCAGCTCCCGGGGCGCGCCGAACACGGCCATCAGGCCGTCCCCATGGAACTCCACGACCGAGCCCCCGTGGCGCACAACGACCGCGGACGCGCACTCGGTGTAGCGACTCACGGCTTCGAAGATCTGGTCGGGAGTGCGCGATTCCGAGAACGAGGTGTAGCCGCGGATGTCGATGAAGAGGATCGACACCTCGCGCTCCCGGGCCGGCAGGTCGGCCCCGGCCTCCAGGGCATGCTGCACGGCGCCCGGCACGTAGCGCGCCAGGCGGTCGCGAAGGCCGGTGCCCTGCTCGATCACCTCGTCGGCGGCAAAGCGCTCGAGCCGGCGTGCTGCCCGCTCGACGGTCGCGCCGAGCCAGACCCGCTCCCGTGCGGCGTAGAGATCGCCCGACCGCTTGGGCCCGACGAGGATCAGGCCAGCCAGCTCGCGTCCCTCGCCGGGGATGGGCAGCACGACGTCCGGCGCGAGGCTCTCGAGGAGCCCGCGGGACGCCCCGTCGAGAAAGCCGCGGCGGAGCCACCCGCGCCACGTGCGGCCGTCGACGGCCTCGCCCTCTTCTTCCAGCGCGAGGACGAGCGTCGCCTCCGGGTCCAGGGCAGGCGGAACGGACGCCCCGCTCGCGACCACGGGCCCGAGCACCTCTCCCATCCGCGCGTAGATCACGCAGCTCTGACAGCGCAGCAGCTCCGGGAGCTCCTCGCCGAGCAGGCGGAAGAGCTTCTCCGGGCTCTCGACGGCGCCGATCCGCAGGCGCAGCTCGCTCAGGCCCTTCTCCATCGCGATGCGATCCCGGTAGACCAGGCGGTCGATCCACGGGGTCAGGACCCGGCGCAAGGGAACCGCCGCCGCCACCAGGGCCACGAGGACGAGCCCCTGGGCCGTGGCCTCGCCGATCTGGGCCTGGGCCGAGATCACCCGGGCCGTCGCAGGGATGGCCTGGAGCAGCACGGCGAGCATGAGCACCGACACGATCGAGTACGAGGCCGTCTCCGTGACCAGCCGGTCGATGTCGAGGAAGTCGTCCCGCACGATCGCGATGAGCACGCCGATGGGCACGGCGACGGTCGCGGCGGTGGCGACCTCGTACACCCAGGTGAGTCGGGGCTCGAAGGCGCCGATCGCGGCGGCGACCAGCACCGGGAAGAGCGCGACGTAGAACCCCAGCAGCACCCACTTGAGCTGACGCCGGGCCGGCCGGCTGGCCCGGCGGTAGTTGTTCGTGAGCAGCACGACCACCGCTACGGCCAACGCCACGTTGAGGACGAAGACGGTTCGCAGCCCGAGCCCGCTCGAGAGCGGCCAGCCGAGGAGCCAGCTCGTGGTCGCGGGGCCGAGGGCGACGAAACCCCACGCCCAGTGGCGCCCGAGGAAGGTGCGGGGCGCTACCTCCGGCGGAAAGAGCTCCATGGCCTGCACGATGAAGGCGAAGAGGCCGAAGGAAGCGGCGAGCGCCAGCAGGAGGGAGAGGACCGTCTGCCACGGCGTCGCGCCGAAGAAGGTCGCCCACATGAGTCCGTGGGTCACGCCGGCCAGGAACCAGGCCCGGGCATGGCGCGTGCCGCCGCCCCGAAGGAGCACGGCAACCGCCGCGAGGCCGGAGAAGACGATCATCGGCAGCATGCGCCAGGGCGCGGGCACACGATCGATCTCTACGCGGTGCCGCATCGGACCGCCGGGCCCCGCCACCGTCACTTCGAAGCCCAGCTCCTCGTCGACCTGGGACCAGGCCGCGGCGACGAAGCCGATGCGACTGGCCCCGGTCAGGTCCAGCTCGCCCACGCGCAGAAGCTGCGTGCCCGGCGCGAGCGCAGGGTGGCCCTCCGGCGCGCCGGCGAGCCACTCCCGGAAGCGGGGCGGGCCGTCGGGCACGGGTTCGATCAGGAGCGGCATCCAGCCGATCCGGCCGTCGGCCACCCGCGCCGAGTGGAGCAGGACCGCCAGGGTCCAGAGCGGCACCAGGACCACCAGCAGGGCGATGTCGATGCGGCGGAGCGATCTCACGCCCGGGACCACCCCAGCGAAGCGACCAGGGCGATCAGGGCCAGGCCGACCGACGGCCCGTCCCCGAGAGCGAGGTAGGGCGAGCCGCCGCCGCCGGTGGGCAGCTCGGCGACCAGCACGGCCTCTCCTCCGATCGGGCCGCGCTTCACGACGGCGCCGCGGGGATCGATCAGTGCCGAGAGCCCGGTCGGTGTCGCGCGGACCAGGGACCGTCGCGTCTCGATGGCGCGGAAGCGCGCCGCGACGAGCTGCTGCTCCGATGCGCTGGCCGCGCCGAACCAGACGTCGTTCGAGGGGTTCACCAGCACGTCGGCGCCGGCGCGCACGACCGCGCGCGCCTGGCTCGGGAGCATCGCCTCGGAGCAGAGCAGGGATCCGGCGCGGTGCGCGTCGGAGATGCGGATCAGGCGGAGCTCGCCGGGCGAGAGCCGATCGTTGCCGAGCGGGAGCCAGCCACCGAGCGGCTGCGCCTCGGAGAAAGGCATCAGCTCCACCTTGTCCGCGGTCCCGGCGATCCGTCCACGACTCAGGGCGAAGAGCGCGTTGTATGCGCGTCCCGCCTCCTCCCGCGGCGCGCCGACGAGCAGGCCCGCGCCGAGCGCGCGGCTCAGGCGGAGGAGGTCGCGGGCGCGGGTGGTGCGTCCGTCGGGGCGAAAGTCGGCGGCGCCCTCGGGCCACACCACCCAGTCCGGCGCGTAGCTCCGTACGGCCTCCCGGGTGGCCGCGGCGTAGGTGACCAGGTTGCGCTGCGAGTCGGCCAGTGTCTCGAGGCTCTGGGGTGCGTGGCCGATCTGCACGACGGCGACGCGCAGCGTCGGCTCGGCGATCGGCACCGTGTGGAGACGCCACGCGCCGTAGCCCCACGCCGCCCCCAGGGCCGCCGCGACGGCGACGAGCTCCCGCAGCCGCACCCGGCCGAGCAGCGCTCCGGCGAGGGCGGCGTTGACCGCGGCGACCAGCGCACCGAGCCCCCACGGCCCGGCCAGGTCGGCGGCTTGGACCAGGGCCCCGTCCATGGGGAGGCCATAGGCCGTCAGCGCCCACGGGTTGGGAACGAGCAGACGGACCCGGGCCCATTCGCAGAGCATCCACGCTGCCGCGACCGGGAGGACGCCCGCCTGGGGCCCGAAGCGCGAGAGCACGGTGCCGAACACCGCCGTGTAGCCACCCACGATCCCCACCGAGGCGACGGCCGCCGTCGCGAGGCGCACCTCCGGGGCCAGCTCGAAGTAGCGTCCGATGAGCTCGGGAAGCCAAGGCGCCGTCCCGGCGGTGACGCCGAAGCCCCAACACAGGCCCGCCAGGGCCGCCCGGCCGGGTGGGCTCGATGCCGCCACGGCGAAGAAGGGGGCCAGCGCCACCCAGACCACCGGGCTCCAGCCGAGCGGCGGGAACGCTGTCGCGTAGGCCAGCCCGGACCCGAGCGCGACGACGGGGCCGACCCACCCGGCCGTCCATGACCTCGGGGGAGCCTCGTCACGCGCACCCGCTGGGCTGGCGAAGGCCTGCATCGACGAGATCATAGGCGGCACCGGGGCGCGCGAGCCCGGAGGGAACCTGCCCGGCTCGGGCGCCGATCGCTGTGAAGGGATTCACACCCACGGCGCGGTCGATCGACGCTACCATGCGGCGTCGTTCCCCTGGATACGGAGGTCTCGATGCGACGGCTGTACCGAGCGATCGCGATCCTGATGCTCTTCGGAGTCGCGGCCTGGGCGAGCATCCCCGGCGCCACCCCGGGAAAGAACGCCGAGGGCCTGCTCCATGCCTGCGTCGACCACGAGCCGGGCCACCCGGAGTACATCGTCTGCGACGACCAGATCGGTGGCCAACGCGACGCGCCCTACACGGGCGCGGAATGCACCGCGGCGGGCCTGCCGCCGGTGTGCGTGATCGACTTCGTCGATGGCGCCCGGGCGCGCGGCCTGCTGACCCTCGTCTCCGACGAGACGGCCACCGGAGCCCGCGCCACTGCCACCTTCCGGTTCCGCGCCGGCGGCGTCCGTCACATCCTCGCCGACACCTTTGCCGACGACGTGCTCGGCAACTGGAACGGGATCACCAGCATCCTCGGCGAGGCGGCGGTGTTCGAGCAGGTCCCCTTCGAGGTGGCGCCGCACGAATACCAGTACATGACAGGCAACCTGGGCCCGATGGCCGACGAGATCACGGCAATCGTCGACGCTGCGAGGCCCGCCGTCGACCTGAGCGGAGCGGTCCCCGTGTTCGTCGACATGGTGCCGAACCCGGACTCCTTGGAATCGGACCAGTCGGGCTTCGACGAGCCGCTGGCCTCCGTCGGCCGCCATCGGATCGAACTACACTTCGCGCGGCTGCGGCCCTGAGCGAAGGGGAGGAGAGCACCATGCGTTTCCTGAGACACACCGCGGCCGTGGCCGCGCTGGCCGGAGTCGCTGCCTGGGCGAGCATCCCCGGCAACGTGGATCCCCGCTCCTTCGAGGGGCTGCTCCACGTCTGCGTCGACGAGGAGCCCGGCCATCCCCAGTACATCGTGTGCGACGACCAGGCCGGCGGCTTCCCGGACGCCCCGTACACGGGCGCCGAGTGCACCGCTGCGGGCTTGCCCGCGGCGTGCGAGATCGACTTCATCCCGGGCGCGAAGGCGAACGGTCTGCTCACCCTCATCGCCGACGACACGCCCTTCCCCGAGAACCCGCGCACGACGATCCTGTATCGCTTCCGTGCGGGAGGTGCGCCGCACCTGGTGGCGGACACGTTCGACACAGACTCCCTGGGCAACTGGAATGCGCTCAACATCGACGGCGGCGAGATCGCGGTGTTCGGGAACATCAGCACCCAGGACACCTCGGTCACCGAGTTCCAGTTCATGGACGGCAACCTCTCCGATCTCGGGGACGAGATCACGGCGATCGTCGACGCGGCCGAGCCGGGCATCGACCTCTCGGGAGCGGTCCCGGTCTTCATCGAGGCGACCCACCGGCCGGACAAGCTCGAGTCCGACCAGTCGGCCTTCGACCAGCCGCTGGCCTCGCTCGCCCGGCATCGGATGAAGGTCCGCTTCGCGAGACTGCGCCCCTAGTCCTCGACGCTCACGGCCGAGGAGCTAGCGTCGCGGGTTCCCATGAAACCGACGACGATCTTCATCCCTGCCTACCAGGCCGAGCAGACCATCGAGGCGGTGATCGAGCGCGTTCCCGAGGCGTTCTGGCCCTCGGTGTGCGAGGTGATCGTCATCAACGACGGCAGCCGGGACGACACCAGTGGCGCCGTCCGCCGCGCCGCCGAGCGCTTCCCGAAGGTACGGCTGGTCGAGGAGCCCGAGAACCACGGCTACGGCGCGGCCGTGCGCAAGGGCTTGCGGCTCTCCCTCGATACGCCGGCCGAGTACGTCGTGTGCCTGCACGCCGACGGCCAGTACCCGCCGGAGAAGATGCCCGCGTTCGTGCCCTACATGGCAGAGCACGGCATCGACGTGCTGCAGGGCTCGCGCCACAAGGAGGGCACAGCGAGCCAGGGCGGCATGCCCTTCTACAAGGTGGTGGCCGGCCAGGTCCTCACGTGGATGGAGAACCGCACCTTCGACCTGGAGATGACCGACTATCACTCCGGGTTCATGCTCTACAGCCGGAAGGCGGTGGAGAGCGTCCCCTTCGAGGAGCTCTCCTACTATTTCGACTTCGATCTCGAGGTGATCGCCACCGCCCGGGCTCGGGGCCTGGTCGTGGGCGAGCTCGGCATCCCCACCCGCTATGCGGACGAAGAGAGCCACCTGAACCCGATCTGGTACGGCCTGCGCTGCCTCCGGGTGATGCTGCGCTACCGACTCGGCCGCTACGCCTAGCCGGCTCAAGCCCGGGCACCGCGCGGACGATCCGCTCCCCATGCGGGGCGAGCCGATCGCGATGAGCAATACCGAGGAGATCCCCGGGCGCCGGATCCGGGAGCTCCACGGCGTGGTGTCCGGCAGCACGGTGCGCGCCAAGCACCTGGGCAGGGACATCATGGCGGGCCTCAAGAACCTGGTCGGCGGCGAGCTGAAGGGCTACACGGAGCTCCTCCAGGAGGCGCGCCACGAGGCCACCGAGCGCATGCTCGAGCAGGCCCGCGCCGCCGGCGCGAACGCGGTGGTGAACGTGCGCTTCCAGACCAGCTCGGTGGCCCAGGGCGCGGCGGAGCTGTTCGCCTACGGCACCGCGGTCACGGTGGAGTAGGGGGTGGACGGCGCGCCGGATCCGGTGGGCCCGGGCTTCTGGCTGCGCCTGCTCATGCCCTTCCTGCTGCTGGCCCTGGGCTTCCTCGTGGGCAAGGCCGTCGAGAGCACGCACCTGCGGCGTCTGCGCCTGCGGGAGATCCGCTGGCGCCGGATCCCGGCATCGACCCTGGACGCCCCGCCCGACGGCTGGAAGGTCGCCCGCACCGGCCTGGTGGACGGCTCGGTGGTGATCTCGATCGACTACTGGAAGCGCTTCCTCGCGGTGCTGCGCGCGATCGTCGGCGGCCGCCTCCGCGCCTACGAGTCCCTCCTCGAGCGCGCCCGTCGCGAGGCGCTGCTCCGCATGAAGGAGCGCGCCCACGAGCAGGGCTTCCACGGCGTCGTGGGCGTGCGTCTCGAGACCGCCCGGCTCGCCAGCGCCAGCCGGGACGGCGAGGGCACGGCGGGGGTCGAGGTGTTGGCGTTCGGGACCGGCCTCGAGCGCGTCTCCTAGGCCTCAGCTCAGCCCGGCCGCACGGCGCAGTCGCCTCTGTCACACTGAACGGTGTAGGATTGGCCTTCGCAGCCGAACCGGAAGCCGTCGCCCGCCTCGGTCAGGCGGGCCTCCGGGCAGACCTCGTGGGCCGCAACGTGGGCAGCGCGCTGGTCGCCGAAGACCAGGTGCAGGACGACGATGACGATGGCGACGGGGACGGCGAGCATGGGGATGGCCTTTCTCGGTTTCGCATGGGATGGATCGGGCGCGGCACTCCATGGACGCGCGAGTCGCGAGGAGGTTCCCCGAAACCTTTTCCGTCCTGCGCCGTCTATCAGGAGACGCCCGTTGGAGATGCCATGACCCTCCCGCAGCCCCATCCGGTCGCCGCCCATCCGGCGAGCGACGAGGAGATCGTTGCGCGCGTCCTCGAGGGCGACGCCGCCCTCTACGAGATCCTGATGCGCCGCCACAACCAGCGGATGTACCGGGCCGTCCGCTCGATCCTGAAGAGCGAGAGCGAGGTGGAGGACATCCTGCAGGAGGCCTACCTGGCGGCCTTCGAGCACCTCCGGAGCTTCGACGGCCGGGCGCGGGTCTCCACCTGGCTGGTACGGATCGCGGTCAACAAGGCCCTCGATCGGCTGCGACGCTCGTCTCGGCTCGTGGCCCTGGATGGCTGGCCCGAGGAGGACATTCCGGCCCCCGACCCGCCGGGAGCCGTCGCACCGAGCCCCGAGAGCCAGAGCGTTTCCCACGAGCTCACACGGCTGTTGGCGCGCGCCATCGACGCCCTGCCCGCCATCTACCGCAGCGTCTACGTGATGCGCGAGGTGGAAGGGCTCAGCACCGACGACACGGCGGCCTGCCTCGATCTCGAGCCCGCCACGGTGAAGACCCGGCTCCATCGGGCGCGGGCCCGGCTTCGTGCAGACCTCGTGCGCGAGGTCGGCGCGTCCGCACGGGAGACCTTCTGCTTCGGCTCGACGCGCTGCGACGAGCTGGTCGCCCGCGTCCTCGGGAGCCTCCCCGCCTGAGCGAGGCCTCTACCGCGGCTGCGCCGGGTGCAGCCCCTTCTCGCGACCGTACTGCTCGAAGTAGTGGGTCATCGTGATGCGAAGGGTCTCGCGCAGGCTCGTCTTCGGCTTCCAGCCGAGGCGGGCCTCGGCCTTGCGGATGTCCGGGACGCGGCGGTCGCAATCCTCGTAGCCCTCGCCGTAGAACTTCTTGCCCGGGATCTCCTCGACCGGGTGCGTGAGGAACGATTCCCTGCCGGTGATCTCGGCGGCGAGCTCGCGCATCATGTGCGCGAGCTCCTTCATCGTCACCTCGCCGCCCCGGTTGCCGACGTTGAAGACCTGGTTCTGGGAGCCCCTCGGGTTGTCGAGCATGAGCGTGAGGGCGTCGACGGCGTCGTCGATGTAGGTGATGGTGCGGTAGGCACCGCCGCCGTCGACGAGCTGGAGCGGCTGGCCGTCGAGAAGGGCTGTCATGAAGCAGGCGAGCACCCGCGGCACGCCCTCGCCGTCGCGGCCGGGAATGAAGTCCATGCGCGCGCCGAACCAGTTGTAGGGCCGGATGATCGTGAACGGCATCCCGTTCTCGACGCTGTGGGCGAAGATGTAGCGCTCGAAGAGCTGCTTCGCGGTGGCATAGCTCCAGCGGTGGTTCTTGCTGGGACCCATGATGAGCGGCGTCTCGTCCTCGCGCTGCTCGTAGAGATCCGGGTCGTCGTAGTCGTCCGCGGGCACGTAGCTGGAGAGCGTGCGGCCGTAGACCTCGCAGGTGGAGGTGTGGATCAGCCAGCTGCGGTGCTTCGAGCACAGGTCGATCAGCGCGTAGGCGTCGATGAAGTTCGACTGGATCGTCTTCACCGGGCTCGACACGTACTGGGCCGGCGTGCAGACGGCGGCCAGGGAGAAGACCGCGTCGGCCTCGGCGACGTGGGGCTCGATCTCCTCGAAGGTCGTGTCGGCGTCGATGTAGCGCTGGTGGAAGCTCAGGTTCGCGTTGTCGAGGTGCTGGGAGATCTTGTCGAAGGACACATCCCAGCCCTCGATGCGGACGTCGCCGGCAGCCAGCAGCCGATCGGTGAGGTGGCTGCCCACGAAGCCACCGCAGCCGAGGATGATCACCTTCTTCACGGCCTTCCCCTCCCACCCGATCGCCGAGCACGACGGCGTGGAATGCTGCGGCGCTCGCACAGCTGGACCACATGCCCCCCCGCCTCGGGCGCCCTGGAATTAGCATTCGATGAAGCGGGGCGCGACCTCCCCGCGGGGGAGGCCCACCTCGACCTCCGGGACTTGAAAACCCCCCTGGCAGGCCGTAGAGTGCGCCGATCGAAATTGAAAGCCAATTTCAATTTGGCGCCCCCATCAGCGAGCCCCTGTGAGCCCGATGCCCGCCTCCTCCACCCGCACCCGCGATTGCCGTTGCGCCTGCGGGAGCCTGCTCGCACGGCAGGTCGGAGGCGGCGTCGAGCTCAAGTGCCGCCGCTGCAAGCGGACGACCTGGATCCCGCTGGAGAAGCCCAACCCGGAGGCCCGAGGCCGAGCGTCCAGAGCCCAGACGACTGGAGGCGCCTGACATGGCCCGCCCGCTCGCTCTCGCTCTGCTCGCCCTCCTCCTGATGCCCGCTGCGGCCTCGTCCGAGGAAGGGGCCGACGCGATCCGCGCCCGGGACGACAAAATCGAAGACCTCGAACGCAAGGTGGACCTGCTCGTCGACGAGCTCTCCCGCCTGCGCACCCAGGTGGCGGTGCCGGACGAGCCGGAGCTGACCAGCCTCTACGGCCTCGGCCCAGCGGCCTCCAAGGTCTACGGCCTGGACCGCGGCCTCTCGATCGGCGGCTACGGCGAGGGCTTCTACACGAACTTCGTCGGCGACGAGTCCGACAGCGACCGCGACACCGCCGACTTCCTCCGGCTCGTCATGTACATGGGGTACAAGTTCTCGGAGAACATCGTCTTCAACTCCGAGATCGAGTTCGAGCACGCCTCGACCGACCGGGCCGGATCGGCCTCCGTCGAGCTGGCCACCCTCGACTTCTTCTGGAAGCCCGAGATGAACTTCCGCGTCGGCATGCTGCTGCTGCCGATGGGCTTCCTCAACGAGATCCACGAGCCGCCGTTCTTCTACGGCGTCCAGCGCCCCGAAGTCGAGCGTCGCATCCTCCCGAGCACCTGGCGCGAGAACGGCGTCGGCATCTTCGGACGGATCGGCGAGGGCTTCGAGTACCGCAGCTACGTCACGACGGGCTTCGACGGCTCGCGCTTCTCGGACGCGGGGATCCGCGGCGGTCGCCAGAAGGGCAGCCAGGCCCTGGCCGAGGACCTCGCCTGGGTCACCCGCGTCGACTACACGCCGGAGCTCGTGCCGGGCCTGCAGGTCGGAGGTTCCTTCTACGTCGGCGACTCGGGGCAGGACCTCGAGACCGCCGTCGGGGACGTCCCGGACGCGCAGCTGTGGCTCGGCGAGGCGCACCTCCAGTACCGGAACGGTCCGTTCCACACCCGGGCGCTCTTCGCCATGTCCCGGCTCTCGGACGCCGGCGACCTGAACGCGGCCCTGGGGCGGCCCACGGAAGCGCCGATCGCCGACACCATGCTCGGGGGCTACGCGGAGGTGGCCTACGACGTGTGGCCTGCGCTCTTCGGCAACGAGGAAAAGGCCCTCGAGCCCTTCCTGCGGGTCGAATACGTGGACACCCAGCATCAGGTGCCGAACGGCTACTCGGCGAACCGCAGCCGCGCGTACTGGCTGTACACGCCGGGCGTCAACTTCTACCCGCACCCGAACGTGGTGCTCAAGCTCGAGTACCGGAACTTCAACACGCGGGGCGGCACGCGGGCCGACGAGCTGTCCGTGGGGATGGGCTTTGCGTTCTAGGCCTCATCCGACGTTGATGGCGCTCGTCCTCTCGCTGGCGTGGGCCTGGCCGGCGGCCGGCGAAGTGTTCGCCTCGAAGCAGGAGGCGCTCGCCTCCGCCTTCCCCGATGCGGACCGGATCGAGCATCGCTCGGCGGCCCTCGACGACGCCGAGGCCGAACGCGTGCAGAGTGCGGCCCGGGCGCCCCTCGAGAGCCGCCTCGTCACGCTCTACACGGCGTGGAAGGACGACCAGCCCGTGGGCTACGCGTTCATCGACGTCCACACGGTACGAACCCTCCCCGAGGCATTCCTCGTCGTCCTGACGCCGGAGGGTCGGGTTCGCTCGGTTCGCATGCTGGCCTTCTACGAGCCGCCCGAATACCTGCCCTCCGAGCGCTGGCTCGCCCAGTTCGCGTCGGGCGACGCGGACGAGATCCACGGCATCGCGGGATCTACCCTCTCCTCCCGGGCGGTTCGCGGCGGCGTGCGCCGATCCCTGGCCCTCTTCGAGCTCCTGGTCGGCCGCGAGCTGGCCACGGTGGCCGCGGGCAGCGGGGCGACAGCCCCGCCCAGCGGCGGTCGTTAGGCGCCTTGCGCTTCGTCGTCACCGGCGAATGGAGCCGCAACCGGCTGCTCCAGACGATCGTCGTGCTCTACGTCGTCTACGTGTTCGGCCTGTGGCTCACGAACTTCGGGCTCTACTTCAACAAGATGGGGCTCACGTACGCCTCGGTGGTCGAGTACTACCTGGGCTCCGAGGAGCGCTTCCTCCAGCCCCGCAGCTACCAGGGCCTGCTCGAAGTGTCCCACTTCCACTTCTTCGCGATGGGCATGCTGCTGCTGGTGCTCACCCACTTGATGCTCTTCGTTCCCATCCGGAACAGGACGAAGGCCTGGCTGATCGTGCTGCCCTTCGCCTCGGCCTTCCTCGAGGAGGGCGCGGGCTGGCTGATCCGCTTCGTCCACCCGGGCTTCGCCTGCCTGAAGATCGGGAGCTTCCTGCTGCTCCAGGGAAGCCTGTTCGCGCTCATGGCGATCTCCCTCTGGTCGGTCTTCGCGGCCAGCTCGGCGAGCTATCGCAGCGGCGAGGGCTGACTCCCACGGAGAGCTTCGAGGGGAGATGCCCTAGGCCCTGGACTCGGCCACCTGGCCAAGGGACGCGCGCACCCGACCTCCGTTCACGGTTCGACGCCAGCCCGAACCCGGCCACCACCCTCAGCGGGTAAGCTGGCGCCATGTCGATCGGCTCCCGCGCGTCGGTCCTGGGCGTGACGATCGCCCTCGGCCTGGGGTGCGCGCACGCAGCGCCGCGCGCTCCCGTCCGCGTCGCGGACGGACGCCCGGCGATGGGGACGGTGCTCGAGATCCGTCTCGACGCGCCGGATGCCGCGGCCGGTCGCGCCCTGCTAGATCGGCTGTTCGGTGAAGTGGCGGCGATCGAAGCCGAGCTCTCGACCTGGGAGCCGGCGAGCGCCGCCAGCCGCCTGAACGACGCGGCCGGGAGCGGCCCGGTCTCCGTGCCGCCGCGGCTGCACGCGATCCTCGACCTCTCGTTGCGGGCGGCCCGGGAGACCGACGGCGTGTTCGACGTGACCGTCGGCCCGTTGATCGGGCTCTGGCGCCGGGCCGCGACGCGCGGGGCCCTGCCGGAGCCGGAGGCCATCGCCACCGCGCGCGACCGCGTCGGTGCGGGCGCCGTGGCCCTCACGCCCGGGCAGGCCTCGCTTCCGGCGGGCGCCGTCGTGTCCTTCGACGGCGTGGTCAAGGGCTGGGCCCTCGACCGACTGGGCGAGCTGCTGGAGGACGCGGCGGTCACGAACGCACTGCTCGATTTCGGTGGCAGCAGCTGGCTTGCCCGCGGCGCGCCCGAAGGACGAGAGGGATGGCGGGTGCTGGTCGCGGGCCGGGCCGGGCGCCGGCTCCTGACGGAGCTGCGCGACGAGAGCCTCTCCGTCTCCGAGAGCCTCGGCCAGGAGACGCAGATCGGCGAGCGCCGTTTCGGCCACGTGATCGACCCCCGCAGCGGGTGGCCCGTCGAGGTGCGGCGCCTGGCCGCGGTCCGTGCCGAGGGCGGCGCGGAGGCCGAGGTGTGGAGCACCGCGCTACTCGTCCTCGGCCGGGAGGAAGGACGCGCGAAGATCGAAGCCCGGCCGGAGCTCGACGCGCTCTGGCTCGAGGCCGACGGGCGCGCCCACCACACCGCGGGCTTCCCGGTCGAGCGCGTCGTGGGCCTGCACGACGGCGCTGCACCTTGAGCCCGGCCGTCGGCCCCTGGACGCGCGCCATGGACGGGCTGCATCGGGCGGGCCTGCGGATCGCGTGGCTGGGCCTGCGGGTCCTCTTCGTCGTCGCGCGGCCGACGGTCCGCGCTTCCGTCGTGCTGGTGCGTGTCGAAGGCCGGGTGCTGCTGCTCGACAATTCCTACCGGGCCGAGCCGAGCTTCCCAGGCGGCCTGCTGCGCTGGCGCGAGGATCCACGGGAAGGCGCCCGTCGGGAGCTGGAAGAGGAGGTCGGGCTCCGGGTGGCCGCGGGGGAGCTGCGCTTCCTCGAGGTGCTCCCCCAGGAGAAGTGGCGCGCGGTGATCCGGCTGCACGTCTACGACCTCGAGCTCGAACGCGAGCCGGAGGTGCGCATCGACCGGCGCGAGGTGGTTCACGCCGCCTTTCGCACGCCGGAGGAGATCGCGGCGGCGCTCCCAGAGTTTACCGAGCTGATGGCACGGGTCGCTGACGCTGCCTCGGATCGCGTGGTAGGGTTCGCCGCGGAGGACCCCTCATGACTTCCGTCTCCGGGTTCGCCGCGGAGGACCCCTCATGACTTCCGTCTCCGGGTTCGCCGCGGAGGACCCCTCATGACTTCCGTCTCCGACGCCGATCGCGCTGCCTTCTTCGCGGACGTGGACGCCGCCTGCCGCAAGGCCGTGTGGAGCGCCGTCGCCACCGTCGCCGGGGACGGGCCGCGGGTGCGGCTCGTCCATCCCACGTGGGAGGGCGACACGCTCTGGTTCGCCACCTCGCCCACGTCGCCGAAGGCGGCGCAGATCCGCGCCAACCCGAACGTCGACGTGCAGTACCAGGTGGCGCCGCCGGACTTCGTTCACGTGCTGGTACGCGGCCGCGCCGAGATCCTGGACGACGAGGCGACGAAGAAGCATGTGTGGGAGGTGCTCGACTACGACCTCTCCGACTTCTGGCCCGAGGGCCCCAGCGATCCGGGCTACTGCGCGGTGCGCATCGCGCCCAGCCGCGTCGAGCTGTCGAAGATGTTCGGCAGCCAGGACAAGCGCGTCTGGCGGGCGTAGCCGCCCGGCCAAGAGCTCCCGTGCGTGGCAATCGGGACGAGGTCGCGGCCTCCGTGATGGCGGAGCGCGTGGCCGGCACGCCGCTCTCGGGAACGCTGCTCAGCGCCCTCGACGAGACCGGACGGGTAGAGGAGGCGGCCCGGGAAGCCGGGCTCGGCTGCGTCTCGTGGTGCCGCAGCCGTGGGCCCTGGCCGGAGGCGAACGGCGCGGACGCCGTCTCCCTGCGCTTGCCCAAGGGACGCGAGGCGCTGGTGATGTGTCTGCACGCCGTGCTGGCCCGCGCCGCCCCGGGCGCGCCGGTGTTCGTGTTCGGCGCCAACGACGAGGGCATCCGGTCCGTTGACAAGCTGCTCGCGCCCTGGCTCGACGATCTTCGGGCGGTGGAGGCCAAGCGACACTGTCGCGTGTGGGGCGGGAGGCTGGCCGGCTCCGCCGGGCCGTTCCGCGGGGCGCTCGCAGACTGGGAGGAGCCGCTGGAGCTGGAGGCGCCGGGGGGGCCGCTGCGGCTGGTCTCGCTTCCTGGCCTGTTCGCCCACGGGCGGCTGGACCCGGGAACCGGGCTCCTGCTCGAGGTGCTCGAGGCGCTACCCCGGCCGAAGGCGGCTGCCCGGATCCTCGACTTCGGCTGCGGCGCCGGCACGATCGGGCTGGCGCTCCTCCGCAGGAGCCCGGGCGCGGAGGTCCACGGCGTGGATCGCGATGCGCTCGCCATCCATGCAGCCCGCCGGAACCTGCCGAACGCCCACCTCCACCTGGGCGACGGCTGGGGCGCCGTCCCGGCGGAGCTGCGCTTCGACCTCGTCGCCAGCAACCCGCCCCTCCACACCGGCAAGGACCAGGACCTGGGCGGCCTCGCCGCGCTGGTCGACGGATGCCGCCGGCGCCTGACCCGCCGCGGTCGCCTCCTGCTGGTGACCCAACGCCCTCTCCCGATGGGCCCCCTCCTCGCCGAGCACTTCTCCCGCGTCGACATCTCCCGGGAGACCCGCAGCTTTCGGGTCTGGACCGCCACGCAGCAGAGGGGACGTTCCTGAACGCGACCCCGTGTTGCGTCGGGGACGTCCCCGGTGTTGCGTTCAGCGGACGGGGACGAAGCGGTCGCTGGCGAGCTGGCGTAGGCGGGTCAGGTCTTCGCGGCGGGAGCGGGAGAGGGGGACCGTCTCGGCGAGTTCCTGGAGGATCATGGCGTCCTCGAGGGGGCGCTGCTCGTGGAGGGAGCGGTAGAGGGCGGAGATCACGGCCTGCTCGATCTCGGCGCCGGAGAAGCCGTCGCTCGCCGCCACCTGAGCGGCGAGGTCGAAGCAGGCGGGCTCCTGCTTGCGGTGGCGCAGGTGGATCGAGAAGATCGTCTCGCGCTCGTCGGGCGCGGGCAGGTCGACGAAGAAGATCTCGTCGAAGCGGCCCTTGCGCAGGAGCTCCGGCGGAAGGCGGAAGACGTCGTTGGCGGTGGCGATCAGGAAGACCGGCTTCGTCTTCTCCTGGAGCCAGGTGAGCAGGCTCGCGAAGATGCGTTGGCTGACGCCACCGTCGTTGTCGCCCGCCTGGGCGAAGCCCTTCTCGATCTCGTCGATCCACAGCACGCAGGGCGACATGGACTCGGCCATGTCGATGGCCCGCCGCAGGTTCTTCTCGCTCTCGCCGATGTATTTGTCGTAGAGCCGGCCGGCATCGAGCTTGAGCAGCGGCATCGACCACTCCCGCGCGATGCACTTCGCGGCCAGTGACTTGCCGCAGCCCTGCACGCCGACCAGCAGGATGCCGCTCGGCGGGTCGAGGTTCAGCGCCTTGGCCTGCTCGCTGAAGCCGAGCTGGGCGCGATGGAGCCAGCTGCGCAGACGTCCGAAGCCGCCGAGCTCGTAGGGATTGTCCTCGGCGGGGAAATACTCGAGCAGGCCGTCCCGGCCGATCTCCTCGGCCTTGCGCTCCTGGAGCGAGGCGACGTCGGCGGCGCTGAGCCGGCCATCCTGGAGCACGACGCCGGCGACCGCCTGCCGCGCCTGGTTGGCGGTCATGCCGGTGAGGGCATCGAGCAGGCGCTCGAAGTCCCGGGGAGTGAGGTCGACCTGGGGACGCGTGCGCGAGCGCAGGGAAGAGAGCACGGAAGAGACGACGCTCCGCAGCTCGTCCTTGCTAGGTAGTGCTACCTCGTAGTGAACGACGTGGTGATCGGCGTCCTTCGGGAACTCGTGGCCGGCGCCGGTGAGCACCAGCGTCGAGTGCGTGTGGGCGAATTGGCGGGCGAGATCGCGGAAGGCCCGGCACACGGTCGGGTCTTCGAGGTGCCGCGCGAAGTCCTTCAGCAGGAAGATCGCCTCGAGGCGCAGTGTGCGGATGTGGCCCAGCACCTCGAGGGCGCCGCAGGTCGCGCGGTTTGCCTGGCCGTCGGGCTTGCGCACGAGCCCTCGCGTGACCGTCCACTCGAAGACCGGCAGCCCCACTTCGCCGGCTACTGCGTCGATCAGGGCCTCCGCCCGCTCCTCCTCCACCGTGTCGATGGCGATCGCCGGATGGAAGGAGAGAACCAGGGTCTTGACGTCGTGAATCGAGGTCTGGAGCGCCACGCCCGACTCATCGAACACCCGTCCGCGGGCCTTGAACGGAAGAAACGGGGCCAGAGTTGAGAATTCAGTTACCCCCCTCCAGGGGGTAACTGAATTCTCAACTCTGGCCCCGTTTCTCAATCTTCGATTCGGGCTTGGGTGATGCGTTGGAGGCGGGTTTCGTCTCGGCGGAGCTGGATGGTGCGGCCGCGGTGGACGTAGACGAGGCCGGGCTTGGCGCCTTTCGGCTTCGAGATGTCCTTGCACTCGGCGACGTGAACGGGCGCGCGGGTGGCGTTCTTCTGCTTGGAGAACTGGACGGCGAGCTCGGCGGCCTCGAGGAGGGCCTCCTGGGGCGGCTCGCCCTTCTCGACGCGCAGGATGACGTGGCTTCCCGGCGAGCCTTCGAGGTGGAAGAAGAGGTCCCGGCCGCGGGCCAGGCGGGTGGTGAGGACGTCGTTGCCCTCGTCGTTCTTGCCGACCCAGATCTCGAGGCCGCCGGTCGCCCGGTAGCGCTTGGGGACGAGACGCGTCGGCAGCTCGCGCTTGCCGATCTTCCAGACCTTCCGGGGCTTCGCCGGCTCGGCGCCCGGCGTGCGGGCCTTCGGCAGGTAGCGGTCGAGCAGCCGCGCCACGTCCGGGCCCTCGGCCAGGGCCCGGAGGGCCTCCTCGTCGTCGTCGGCCAAGGCGTCGAGCTCGGCCTGGAGCGCCTCCAGGTCGCGGCGACGGGCGTCGAGCGCCTCCAGGTCCTGGGCCGCGCGCACGCCCTTCTTCATGGCCTTGCGGGCGCGGCGGAAGAGCTGCTCCATGTTGCCGGCGCCGTCGAGCTTCGGGTCGAGGGGGATCGTCACGTTTTCCCCGGTCTCGAAGTCCCGCACCTCCACCTCGCTGGCCCGCTTGCCGACCTGCCTCAGGTTGCCCTTCAGGAGCTCGCCCCAACGCTCGAGGTGCGGCGCCTCCTCCCCGGCCGCCGCGTCCCGCTGGAGCCCGCGGGCCTTGCGGTCGAGGGCGGCGCGCTGCTTCTTGAGCGCCTGGGCGAGCTGGTGACGGAGGCGGTCCTCCCGCTCGCGATCCTCCTGGGCCGCGTACTCAGCCTCGATCGCCGCGAGCAGCTGCGCGTCGTCGGCGGCAGCGAAGCGGTCCTCGCGTTGGCTCGCGGGTGCCCCTTCGGGATCGCGCCACGGCTCGCCGAGCGCGAGATCCCGCCGGGTCTCGGCCAGCGGGCGCGCGGCCCGGGCCAGCACCTCGCCACGCTCCAGCACGTAGAGGTTGCTGCGCGGCCCCATCAACGAGAGGAGCAGCTCGGTCCGCGTGCCGTCCCGCGCCTCGAAGCGCAGGGCGAGCTGGCGATCGGCGCCGCGCAGCGCCGCCTCCCGCAGCCGCGCGCCCTCGAGCCGCGGCTTCGCGTACTGGGCGAGAGCGGGCGGCTTTTTCGGGGCGGGCCGGGGCTTCGCCAGCGCGGCCACGCGACCGAACTTCGGCCGCCAAGAGAGCAGCAGGTGGAGCTTCTCCTTCGGCTCACGGGTCTCGCCGCCGGAGAGGTGCAGCACCAGCTCGAAGGGCCCGGACTCCACCACCCGATCGAGGCGCGCACCGCGCCACTCCGCGTCCAGTACGCGCCCCGCGCGCGAAAGCTCTGCCAAGCTCAGCATTCCCTCACCCCGGACGCTTCTTCGGCGGGCTCAATTCCCTCATCTCTGACAGCGGGAACAGTAGTGGGAGCTGCGCTGGCCGAGCACCTTGCGACGGATCGGGGCGCCGCAGACCGGGCACGGCTCGCCACTCCGGCCGTAGACCCGGCGCTCGTCCTGATAGCCGCCGTCGCTCCCGTCCGGCGCGACGTAGTCGCTGATGCTCGAGCCCCCGGTCTCGATCGAGCGACGCATCACCTGCCGCAGGCCGGCGGCCAGGCCGTCGCACTCGGCGCGGGTCACCCGGCCCGCTCGCCGCCCGGGCCGCACGCCGGCCAGGAACAGGGCCTCGTCGGTGTAGATGTTCCCGCTCCCGGCGATCACCCCCTGGTCGAGCAGCAGGCTCTTGATCGCCACCTTGCGCTTGCGACTGGCCCGGAAGATCTCCTCGCCGGTGATCTCGAGCGCGTCGGTGCCGAGCTTGTCGAGCCGCTCGGAAGGCTCCCCGGCGCCGAGCAGCTGCACCTTGCCGAACTTGCGCACGTCCCGGAAGAGCACGTCCGGCCCGCCGTCGTCGAAGCGCAGCTGGAGATGGGTGTGCTGGTCGGGCTCGAAGGCCGGCTGCTGCTCCGGAGCCAGGGAGGCCCGGGCCGTGGCCGAGAGCAGGCGGAGGCTCTTCGCCCCGGCGGCGAAGAGCTGGCCGGTCATGCCGAGATGCAGCAGCAGGCGCCGCCCGTCGCCCACCTCGGCGACCAGGTACTTGCCCCTCCGGGTGAGACCGGCGACCCGCTGCCCGCGCAGGCGGCGGCGCAGGGTCGCCGGCGGCGTCAGGAAGAAGTAGCTGTCGCCGGTCGTGCGAACCTCTCGAAGGGTACGGCCGACCATCACCGGTGCGATCCGCCGCCGCGTCACCTCGACCTCGGGAAGCTCGGGCATGGCTAGGGGTCGAAGCGGGCTCGCAGCTCCGGCGCGACCACCGGGCAGGCGTCCTGGGGCGGGGCCCACAGCCGTCGGCGGACGACCGCGACGCCGTCGTAGAGCAGATCCCGCAGCGGCCGGGGCAATGCGCGAAGCAGCCGAGCCCGGCGCGTGTGGCGCCCGCCCAGCGCGTCGAGCAGCCGGATCACCGCGTCGGAGCGGGTGGCGAGCCGGCCGTCGGGCTCGAGCACGGCCACGCTGTCCGGGAGGCCGCGCCGGGTCGCCTCGTCGATGCGGGAGAGGAAGGTCTCGCCGCCAATCGGGGCGAAGCGGAACAATCGCCCCTCCGGATCCTCGTCGATCAGGAAGCGGACGGTGCGGTGGCACATCCCGCAGGAGCCGTCGTAGAACACGACGGGCAGAGCGCCCTGCGCGGGCACGGCGCTCGCGGCGCTCACAGCCCGCCGCTCCGCCATGGCTCGACCAGGATCTTGGCGTGGGCGTCGGGCTCGCCGAGGACCTCGAAGGCCCCCGCCACGCCGTCGACACCGACCCGGCCGCTGATCAGCGGCCCGCCGTCGATGCTTCCGTCCGTGAGGGCGCCCAGGGTCTCCGCGAACTCCTCCGGCGAGTAGCCGAGCACGAACTGGAAGGCGAGCTCCTTCGCGATGGCGTGGAGCGGCTGGATCCGATCCTCCTCCATGCACACGCCCACCACCACGACCCGCGTGTCCCGGGGTGCCTGGGCGATCACGTCCTGGAGCATGCCCGGAACGCCGACGCACTCGAAGACGAGGGGCGTCTTCAGCCCGGCCTCCTTGGCGAAGCGCTCCATGGCCGGCTCTTCCGCCGGGTCCAGGACGACGTGGGCGCCGAGGGCGCGCGCCAGATCCCGGCGGGTCTTGCTGAAGTCGCTGGCCACGATCGGCTCCGCGCCCTGCAGGCGCAGGGCCGCGATCACCGCCAGGCCCACCGGGCCGCAGCCGAGCACGAGCGGCGCCTCGCTCGGCTGGAGCTGGCCCTTGCGCACAGCGTGGAGCCCGACGGCCATGGGCTCGGTGAGGGCCGCCGCCCCGGTCGGCAGATCGTCGGAGACGCGCAGCAGCATGGGCTCGGACAGCAGCATCAGCTCGGCGTAGCCACCCGGGAAGTCGGGCGAGTAGCCGACGCCGGCGATCCCGCCGGCGTGGATCAGCATGGGCATCGAGCAGACCCGGTCGCCGACCCGGAGCTTGCGCTCGGTGCCCGGGCCGAAGTCCACGACCTCGGCACAGAACTCGTGACCCATCACCAGGTCCGCGTCCGGGGCATAGCTGCCCTGGCCGAGGGCGGCGCTGAGGTCGGCCATCTGACCGGCGTTCTTGAGATAGTGGAGGTCCGATCCGCAGATGCCGCAGGCCAGGGTCTTGACGAGCACCTGACCCTCAGCGGGTGTGGGATCGGGCAGCTCGTCGGTGACCAGCTGCCGGTCTCGAAGAACGGCTGCGCGCATCGGGGACTCCTCGGCCAAGAGGGTAGCAGTGCGGGGTTTGCGGACGGGTCCAGGGATGGGATGCTCCCGGGATCCCCATCCAGGAGTGCCGCATGACCGCCCGCCTCGTTCTCGCCCTGGCTCTCGGCCTGGCTGCCGCCCCCGCCTACGCCCAGGCCCTGCTCCCGGTGGAGCCGGCGCCGGAAGAGGCGCGCGTCTACTTCATCACCCCGTCGGACGGCGCCACGCTGAAAGGCCCGATCACGGTGCGCTTCGGGCTGGAGGGGATGGGCGTCGCGCCGGCGGGCGTCGAGAAGGCCGGAACCGGCCACCACCACCTGATCGTCGACGCGGAGCTTCCGCCCGCCGGCCTGCCGATCCCGGCGGACGAGAACCACGTCCACTTCGGCGGCGGACAGACCGAGACGAGCCTCGAGCTGGCTCCGGGGCAGCACACGCTCCAGCTCCTGGTCGGCGACGCCCGGCACGTGCCCCACGAGCCACCGATCGCCTCGAAGCGGATCACGATCACGGTGGAGTAGGGCCTGGCGAGACCGCTACCCTCCGGCCCTCCATGAGCCAGAAGCCCTACCCGGACGTCCCCGCCCAGCCCCGCTTCCCGGAGATCGAGGAGCGGGTCCAGGCGCGTTGGCGCAAGGACGGCACCTTCGAGCGCTCGGTCGAGCAGCGGCCCGCCGGTGAGAAGGGCGCGAACGAGTACATCTTCTACGACGGCCCGCCCTTCGCGAACGGCATGCCCCATTTCGGCCACCTGCTCACGAGCTACGTGAAGGACATCGTGCCGCGCTACCAGACGCTGCGCGGTCGCCGGGTCGAGCGGCGCTTCGGCTGGGACTGCCACGGTCTGCCCGCCGAGATGGAGGCCCAGAAGGAGCTCGGAGTGTCGAGTCGCGCCGAGATCGAGGCCCACGGTGTCGACCGCTTCAACGACTACTGCCGCAGCTCCGTGCTCCGCTACACCGAGCAGTGGCAGGAGGTGATCCACCGCGCCGGGCGTTGGGTCGACTTCGGGAACGGCTACAAGACGATGGACCTCTCCTACATGGAGAGCGTCATCTGGGCCTTCAAGCGGCTCTACCAGAAGGACCTGCTCTACGAGGGCTTCAACGTCCTGCCCTACTCCTGGGCCGCCGAGACGCCGCTCTCGAACTTCGAGACGCGCCTCGATGACGCCACCCGCGAACGCACGGATCCGGCCATCACCGTGCGCTTCGAGCTCCTGCCCGAGGGCGACGGCCGCCCGACGGACCTGCTTGCGTGGACGACGACGCCCTGGACCCTGCCCTCGAACCTCGCACTCGCCGTGGGCCCCGAGATCGACTACGCGGTGCTGGAGCAGGAGGGGCAACGAACCGTCCTCGCCGAGGCCCTGGTCGGGAAGTTCGAGGCGGAGCTGGGCTCCGCCGAGCGGATCGGCTCGGTGCGCGGCGCCGAGCTGGTCGGTCGTCGCTACCGCCCCCTCTTCCCGTTCTTCGCGGACACGCAGAACGCCTTCCGCGTGATCGGCGCGGACTTCGTGGAGGTCGAGGAAGGCACCGGTGTCGTGCACCTGGCACCGGGCTTCGGCGAGGACGACCTCCAGACCTGCAAGGAGCACGACATCCCGGTCGTGGTACCGGTGGACGACCGGGGACGCTTCACCTCCGAGGTTCCGGACTACGAGGGCGTACAGGTCTTCGACGCGAACGGGCGGATCATCCGCGATCTGAAGGAGCGCGGGGTCGTCGTCCGCCACGAGAGCTACGCCCACAACTACCCCCACTGCTGGCGGACCGACGAGCCGCTCATCTACCGGGCCATGAGCTCCTGGTTCGTGCGCGTCTCGGCGATCCGCGACCGGATGCTCGCCAACAACCAGGAGATCAACTGGATCCCCGGACACATCCGCGACGGGCTGTTCGGCAACATGCTGGCCAGCGCGCCGGATTGGGCGCTCTCTCGCAACCGCTACTGGGGCTCGCCGATCCCGGTCTGGAAGAGCGACGATCCGCGCTTCCCGCGCGTGGACGTCTACGGGAGCCTCGACGAGATCGAGGAGGACTTCGGCGTCCGCCCGGACGACCTGCACCGCCCGGGCATCGACGGCTTTGTGCGCCCGAACCCGGATGATCCGTCGGGGCGGACGATGATGCGGCGCGTGCCGGACGTGCTCGACGTGTGGTTCGACTCGGGCTCCATGCCCTTCGCGCAGGTGCACTACCCCTTCGAGAACAAGGAGTGGTTCGAGAACCACTTCCCAGCGGACTTCATCTGCGAGTACGTCGCCCAGACCCGCGGCTGGTTCAACACCCTGATGGTGCTGGGCACGGCGCTCTTCGACCGGCCGCCCTTCAAGAACTGCATCTGCCACGGCGTCACCCTCGATCCCGACGGCGTCAAGCAGTCGAAGCGGCTGCGCAACTACCCCGAGCCGACCATCGTCTACGACACCCACGGATCCGACGCCATGCGCTGGTACCTCGTCGCCTCGCCGCTGCTCAAGGGGCTGGACCTCAAGGTCGAGATCGACGGCAAGCCGATCGGCGACGTGGTGCGCAACGTGCTGAACCCGCTCTGGAGCACTTGGCACTTCTTCAGCCTGTACGCGAACGCCGACGGGCTGCGCGGGAACGCGATCACCGAGGCGGAGAACGTGCTCGACCGCTACGTGCTCGCGAAGACCCGTGATTTCGTCCTCGACGTCCAGCACGGGATGGACGCCTACGATATCCAGGGCGCCTGCCAGTCCTTCGTCGCCTTCCTCGACGCGCTCAACAACTGGTACGTGCGCCGCAGCCGGCCGCGCTTCTGGAAGGCCGAGCGCGACGCGGACAAGCAGGCGGCCTACGACACCCTGGCGACCGTGCTGTCCACGCTCTGCCGCGCGGTGAGCCCGCTCCTCCCCATGACCACCGACGAGATCTTCGCCGGCCTGGTCGGCGGCGATAGCGTCCACCTCGCGGACTGGCCCGACCCGGAGGCCCTGCCGGCCGACCCGGAGCTGGTCGCGGCCATGGATCGGGTGCGCGACGTCTGCTCGACCGCCTTCGCCATGCGCCGGAGCGAGCAGGTGCGCATCCGTCAGCCACTCCAGAGCCTGACCCTCGCCGGGCCGGACGTGGCGATGCTCGAGCCCTTCACGGAGCTGATCGCCGACGAGGTGAACGTGAAGGAGGTGAAGCTGCGGCCGGAGATCGACGCCTTCGCGACCTTCCGGCTCCAGGTGAACGCCCGCGCGGTGGGCCCGCGGCTGGGCGGCGAGACCAAGAAGGTGATCGCCGCCTCGAAGAAGGGCGAGTGGGCCGCCACCGAGGGCGGCGGTGTCGAGGTCGCGGGCCAGCGGCTGGAGGAGGGCGAGTTCACCCTGCTCCTCCAGCCCAAGGAGGACGTCGCCTGCCGGGCCCTCCAGGCGAACGACATGATCGCCGTGCTCGACTTCGAGCTGACGGACGCGCTGGTGAGTGAAGGTCATGCCCGCGACCTGGTGCGCGTGGTGCAGCAGGCGCGCCGGGAGGCCGGGCTCGAGGTGTCCGATCGAATCCGCCTCTCCCTCGCCCTCCCGGAGGTCTACCGGAACGCGGCCCTGGGCTTCCGGGACTACGTGACCGAGAGCACCCTCGCCGTCGACCTGGACGTCGACGGCGCGGGCATCGGCGACGGCGCCTTCCGCCACGAGGCGAGCCTCGGCGGGGAGACCGTGCAGGTGCTCCTCACCCGGGCGGAGGCCGCGTGAAGGTCCGGGTCCTGGGCTCGTCCGCCGGGGGAGGCCTTCCCCAGTGGAACTGCGGCGGCAGTCACTCGGTGCGGGCGCGGGCGGGCGATCCGGACGTCCCGCCGCGCAGCCAACCCTCGATCGCCATCTCGAGCGGCGACGGCCGTTGGACGATCGTGAACGCCAGCCCGGACGTCCGCACCCAGCTCGCCGAGTTCCCGGGCCTGCACCCCCGTCCCGGCACCCGCGACATCCCCCTCGACGGCGTGGTGGTGACGAACGCCGACCTCGACCACACGATCGGCTTGCTGGTGCTCCGCGAGGCGCTCCCCCACCGCATCCTCACCGCGCCGTGGATCCGCGACGTGCTCGTCCGGCACAACGCGGCCTTCCGCCTGCTCGAGCCCGCCTTCCACACCGTGAAGCTCGACCAGCCCTTCCCCCTCGACCGGGAGGGCCTGCTCGAAGCGAAGCTCTTCCCGGTGCCCGGCAAGGTGCCGACCTGGCTGATGGAGCTGGCGAGCAACGCGGCCGAGGCCACCCTCGGGCTCCGCGTCACCGACAAGCGCAGCGGCAAGCGGCTCGTCTACGCGCCGGGGCTCCAGACGCTCGATTCCGGCACCCTCGCCGAGCTGGCCCAGGCGGACGTCCGCTTCGTCGACGGCACCTTCTTCACCGCCGACGAGCTGCTGGCGATGCGGCCCGGCGCACCGGACGCCTTCGCCATGGGGCACGTGCCGATCAGCGGCCCGGACGGGAGCCTGGTGCGCTACGAGGGGCTGCCGGGCCGAACCCTCTACATCCACATCAACAACACGAACCCGATCCTCGACGCCAAGTCTCCGGAGCGCGCCCAGGTGGAGGCGGCTGGCGTCGAAGTGGCCGCCGACGGCATGGAGCTCGAGCTGTGAGCGAAGTCGACCTGGGGACCCGCCTGCGCGGCATCCTCCACGAGCGCTACCACGATCGGCATCCCTTCAACCTGCGCATGATGGAGGGGCGGCTCTCCGAGGAGGAGCTCCAGCGCTGGGTGCGCAACCGGTACTACTACCAGACGCGCATCCCGATCAAGGACGGCCTGATCCTGACCAAGGCCGAGGATCGGGACTTCCGGCGGGGCTGGATCCGCCGCATCCACGACCACGACGGCGACGAGGCGCGGGAAGGCGGGCTCGAGCTGTGGCTGCGGTTGGCGGACGCCGTCGGCCTCGACCGCGAGGAGGTCGCCTCCCTGCGCTGTGTGCTGCCCGGCGTGCGGCGCGCCTGCGACGCCTACGTGGAGTTCGTCGCGAGCCACGATCTCCTCGAGAGCGTCGCGTCGTCGCTGACCGAGTTCGCGGCGGGGCCCTACCTCGGCCGGCGGGCCGAGGCCTTTCGCGAGCACTACCCGTGGATCGCCGAGGAGGGCCTGGCCTACTTCCTGAGCCGGACGACCCAGGCGCCGCGGGACGCCAAGGAGGGCTTCGCGTTCGTCGAGGCCCAGGCGGAGGGCGAGACCGACCGCGATCGCTGCGCCGCCGCCCTCGAACGGAAGTGCGAGATCCTCTGGGCCCTGCTCGACGGCGTGGAGTGGGGCGGGCGGGGCCCCCGACTCGCGGACCAGGGCCTCCTGCGCCCCGATCCCCAGGATCCGGAGCACAGCCTCGTGGTGCTGCCGGAGCGGGCGGTCCGGCTGGGCGGAAGCGGGCGCGCCATCCTCGACGCCTGCGACGGCACCCGTCACGTCGAGGCGGTGGCCGCCGAGCTGCGCCGTCGACATCCCGAAGTGGACGAGCTCGAGAGCGACGTCTTCGACTTCATCGAGGAGATGGAGAAGCTCGGCGTGCTCGAGCTCCTGCCCGTGGACGCTGCGTGAGTGGGCCGCTCAACCTGGTCGCGGAGCTGACCTACCGCTGCCCCCTCCAGTGCCCCTACTGCTCGAACCCGGTCGCCCTTCGCGACTTCCCCGACGGGTTGTCCGCCGACGACTGGGGGCGGGTCTTCCGCGAGGCGGCGGCCCTCGGCTGCGTGCACGTGGGGCTCACGGGCGGCGAGCCTTCGGCGCGCGCGGACCTGCCGGAGATCGTCGGCGCCGCCGCGGCGGCGGGGCTCTACTCGCACCTGGTCACCGCAGCGCGGCCCCTCACGTCGAAGGGTCTCGAGGGGCTGGTCGCGCGCGGCCTGCGGAGCCTGCAGGTCTCGGTGCAAGATGCCGAGGCGACGCGCTCGGATCGCATCGCCGGCACGTCCTGCTTCGAGGCCAAGCTCGCCCTGTGCCGGGCCGGCCGGGAGCTCGGCCTGCCGCTCACCCTAAACGTGGTGTTGCACCGGGCGAACCTCGACCACACCCCGGCGATCATCGAGCTGGCGCGAGCACTCGACGCCGACCGTCTCGAGCTGGCGAACGCCCAGTACCAGGGCTTCGGGCTGGCGAACCGCGCCGCCCTGATGCCGGACGCGGAGCAGCTGCGCGCCGCGGCGCGGGCCGTCGCCGAGGCGCGGGAGGCGTCGCCCCGCCCGGAAATCCTCTTCGTCCTGCCCGACTACTTCCGCGAGCGCCCCAAGCCGTGCATGGGGGGCTGGGCCCGCGCCCACGTCGTGGTGACCCCGGACGGCCGGGCCCTGCCCTGCCATGGCGCCGCCGAGCTTCCCCTCGAGTTCTGGAGCGTGAGGGAGCACCCGCTCGCCGATTGCTGGCACGACGCCCCGGGCATGAACGCCTACCGGGGAGAGGACTGGATGCGCGAGCCCTGCCGGAGCTGCGCCGACCGCGCGAAGGACTTCGGCGGCTGCCGCTGCCAGGCCTTCGCCCTGCTCGGCGACCCCGCCGCCACCGACCCGGTCTGCGCCCGCTCCCCCGACCACCACCTCATCCTGAACGCCCACGCCGAACGCAGCATCGCAGTGAAGAAGCGGGGCCAGAGTTGAGAATTCAGTTCCCCATGGGGAACTGAATTCTCAACTCTGGCCCCGCTTCTTCATTCGCGGTCGAAGAAGGTGCGGGAGACCTCCTTGCCGTGGTCGAACTCGGCGATCTTCTTCTTGCTGCCGTTCTCCCACCATCCGATCCACTCGCCGTGGTATCGGCCGCGGTCGAACTGGCCACGGGTCTGCTGGGTGCCATCCTCGTACCAGGTCTCGGCCTTGCCGTGGCGCTGGCCGTTCTCGAAGGCCGAGCGCGCGTACAGCTGTCCGTTCTTGTGCCAGAGGGTCTGGGTGCCGTGTCGCTTGCCGGCCACGTAGTTGTCCTCGGAGGCCTTCGTCCCGTCCCGGTACCAGATGGTGTAGAGGCCGACCTTCTCGCCCTTCTCGTAGCGCCCTTCTTCCTTCGGGTTCCCGTTCGCGTGCCAGGCCTTGTACTCACCGTGGAGGATTCCCTCGGAGAACTCCGCCCGGGCACGGGGCCGGCCGTCCTCGTACCAGGAGAAGCTCGGGCCGTGCTGGGTGCCATCCGGGCGAGCGCACCAGACGGAACGCCGCGCCTGGTCGCGCTCGACCGCGGCGCCCTGCGGGCAACGCAGCGCCTGCCCCGGCTCCTCGGCGGCGGAGGGCGACCCGAGGGCGAGCCCGGCCGCGCACGCCACGACACGCATCCCCCGCAACATGCCGCCAGGGTAGCAGCGCTGCCTCACAGGCCGGAGTAGAGCAGCAGACAGGCCTCGGCGAAGACCGGGTAGAAGATCCGGCGGATCAACAGCCACGCGACCAGCAGGCCGCCGAAAGCCAGCCCGGGCTGCGCCATCCACTCCATCAGCCGCTGGGCCCGATCTTCGCGCACGAAGAGGTTCAGGATGCCGGCACCGTCGAGAGGCGGCACCGGAAGCAGGTTGAAGACGAAGAGCAGCAGGTTCAGGGAGAACAGCAGGGAGCAGAGCGTCGCCAGGGTCTCCCAGACGCCGGGGGCGGTGGAGACCGCGACGCTCTCGAAGGCGATCTGACCCGGTGCGAAGACACCCTGGGCGACGCCGACGCGGATGGCCACGGCGGCGAGCAGCGAGAGCAGGAGGTTCGCCGCGGGCCCGGCCAGGGCCATCCAGCCGGCCCGACGCGGATGGCCGAAGGCCCAGGTCGGGTCGTAGGGCGTGCTCGCCCACCCGATCATCCAGGGTGGGGCACCCCGCGCCACCGAGAGCCCGAAGAAGAGGATCGGCACCAGGACCGTGCCGAAGGGCTCGCGGCGGATGTGGGGCAGGGGGTCGAGGGAGACCTGCCCGCCCTGGTAGGCGGTGGGATCGCCTCCGCGGAGCGCCGCCCACGCGTGGGCCGCCTCGTGCACCGTGAGCGAGAGCAGCAGCACGAAGTACCAGATCAGTCCGAGTGCCAGCAGGTCCGGTGTCATCCCCCACCCTCGCTCGCGCGAGCCGCTAACTTCCCGCGCGTGGCGGCGCGGCGCAAGAGCGGAAACAGCAGCGGGAGATCGACCAGCCTGCGAGGCGACGCACCGATCGTCGTCGTGAGCAACCGGCTGCCCTTCACCTACACGCGCGCGGCCGGCGGGCTCAAGCGCCAGCCTTCGCCGGGCGGCCTGGTCTCGGCGCTCGAGCCGGTGCTCCGACGGCGCGGCGGAACCTGGATCGGCTGGCCCGGCGTCGAGCTCAAGAAGGGCGAGCGCGTCTCGACGCGGGGAGACGCCTACCGGGTGGCCCCGGTCGCCCTGAGCGAGAACGACGTCGCCCGCTACTACCACGGCTTCTCGAACCGGACGCTCTGGCCCCTCTTCCACTCCCTTCCGGGCCACACCCAGTACGAGCGCAAGGACTGGAACGTCTACGCCGACGTGAACGCCCGCTTCGCCGATGTGACGCGCCGTCACACGCGGGACGCCGGTACCGTCTGGATCCACGACTACCACCTCATGCTCGCGCCGGAGTTCCTGCGCGGTGCGCAGCCGGAAGCTCGACTCGCCTTCTTCCTCCACATCCCGTTCCCGCCCTTCGACATCTTCCGCCTGTGCCCGTGGGACGAGGAGCTGCTTCGCGGCCTGCTCGCCTGCGACCTGATCGGGTTCCACATCGAGCACTACGCGCGCAACTTCATGGATTGCGCCGAGCAGATCCTGGGGGCCCGGGTCGACCGGGAGGCCATGGTGATCGAGGACGGCGACCGCGTAGCGAAGGTCGGCGTCTTCCCGATCGGGATCGAGTTCGATCACTACCAGGAGCTGGCGATGAAGGCCCGGCGCGAGTCCCAGCGGGAGCGCGTGGTGCTCGGCGTCGACCGGCTCGACTACACGAAGGGCATCCCCGAGCGGATCCGCGCCTTCGAGCGGCTGCTGGAGCTCCACCCCCGCTACAAGGGCAACGTCGTGCTGCTCCAGCTCGCCGTCCCCAGCCGCTCCCAGGTGACGGAGTACCGGGAGCTGAAATCGGAGATCGACGAGCTGGTGGGGCGCGTGAACGGCCGCTTCGCCACCTCGACCTGGTCGCCGATCCGCTACCTCTACCGCTCGGTTCCGCAGGAGCGGCTCTGCGGCCTCTACCGGGACGCCGACGTGGCGCTGGTGACGCCGCTGCGCGACGGCATGAACCTGGTGGCGAAGGAGTACGTCGCCTGCCAGGTCGACGATCCGGGCGTGCTGATTCTCTCGCGGATGGCCGGCGCCGCCGAGACCATGCGCGAGACCCTGCAGGTGAACCCCTTCGACCTGGACGAGACGGCAGAGGCCATCCATCAGGCCCTCTCCATGGATGAAGAGGTGCGGGCGACCCGCATCGCGTCCCTGCGCAAGCGCGAGCGCCGCGACAACGTCGAGGCCTGGGTGGAGAGCTTCCTGGACGCCGCCCGGGAGGAGCCGGAGCATCTGGAGCCGATCTCCGAGCAGGAGATCCAGCGCTGGCTGCGCGGCTACGTGAAGAGCTACATGCTCTGCCTGTTCCTCGACTACGACGGAACGCTCACGCCTCTCGTCTCCCACCCCTCGAAAGCGAAGCTCACGCCGCGGATGCGCGAGGTCCTGATGGGCTGCGCGCGCCGCGACGACACCGACGTGTCGATCGTGAGCGGGCGCGCCCTGGCCGACATCAGCAAGGTCGTGGGCGAGCCCAGCCTGATCTACGCGGGCAACCACGGCCTGGAGGTGAGGGGCCCGGAGATCGAGTTCCGCCACGAGGACCTGGTCCACTACGAAGAGCGCTGCCAGCAGCTCCTGGCCGAGCTGGAGAGCATCGCCGGCGAGGGCGCCTGGACCGAGGAGAAGGGGCCCACGCTCACCTTCCACGTACGCAAGGTCGCGGAGAGCCGGCGCGCGCACTACCTGGAGAAGGCGCGGGCGCTGATGGCCGAGCACGGCTACCAGGCCCTCGACGCCCACGCCGCGGTGGAGGCGCGGCCGCCCATCGGGTGGGACAAGGGACGAGCGGTGCTGCACATCCTCCGCGAGCGCTACGGCCCCGCCTGGTCGGAGCGGGTGCGGGTGATCTACGTCGGGGACGACCAGACCGACGAAGACGCCTTCCGGTTCCTCTCCGGTCTGGCGATGACGTTCCGGGTGGGCAGTGCGGACACGCCCACCGGCGCCCTGCGTCGCCTGCCGGACGTGGAGGCCGTGGGGCGCCTGCTCGAGTGGGTGAGCACCCGACCGGCGACGGACCCGACGCCCTCTCACGCCTCCCGATAGCGGGCCCGCGGACGGAGCAGCTGCCCGCTCTCGTACTGCTCGAGGGTGTGGGCCACCCAGCCCGCGCAGCGAGAAACGAAGATGATGCCGGCGGCGCTGCCCTGGGGAAGGCGAAGGGACGCGCGCAGGGCGACGAGCCCGACGTCGACGTTGGGCGGCGGTCGCCGGGCCCGCTCCATCGCCCCGACGAGCGCGTCGAGGGTGCGCAGCTCCACGCCGCGCTCGCCGACCTCCCAGGCGGCCTCGAACATCAGGCGGGCACGGGGATCGCCCTCGGCGTAGAAGGGGTGACCAAAGCCCGGCAGCCGCTCGCCGCGGCGGGTGCGCTCCTGCACGGCGCGTTCGGCGCGCTCCGGCGTGCCGGCCTCGGCCAGGAGCGCCTCCACCCGATCGCTGGCGGCGCCGTGGCGCGGCCCCGAGATGGCGGCGAGGCCGGCCTGCACGCAGGCGTAGACGTCCGCATGGGTGCCGGCAACGACCCTCGCCGCGAAGGTCGAGGCGTTCAGCTCGTGGTCGGCCATCAGCAGGAGCGCCTGGTTCAGGCTCGCCGCGCCGTCCGTGCGCCCGCCCAGGGCGCGCAGGATCGCCCCCGCCGTCGACGTTGCGTTCCAGGCGCGCAGGGCGCGGGAGGGAGAGCCCGGTAGGGCCAGGCCCGCCGCGAGCAGGCGGAGCAGGCGGCGGGCGCGGGGAAGCACGATGTCGGGGGAGACCCCGAACCGGCCCGGGTCGCGCACCCCTTCGCTCGCCACGAGCAGGGAGGCCACGGCGGAGGGCGGCGCCTCGGCGGGAAGGAGCCGGGCGAGCTCGACGAAGTCCGGCGGCTCCCCGAGCGCGTCGCTCCACGAGACCTCTTGCGGCGGCAGCGTGCTGGTCCAGAGCAGCTCCGCACAGCGCTCGAAGGACACGCCCCTTTCGACCAGCTCCTGGACCGGGACGCCGCGGTAGGCGGGGCCTTCCGGCGTCATGTCGGTGATCGCGCTCTCGAGGATGGGCTCGCCCCAGCGCAGCGCCCCGGCCGCTCCGCCGCCGCGGCCCCGCTCCCGGAGGCCCTCGAGATCCGCCCGGCGGTACTCGCGCTCCCGACCGGGCCCGGCCGGACGGCTCGCGACCCAGCCCCGGCTCACGTAGGCGTAGAGGGTGGCGCGCTTCACACCGAGCAGGTCCGCCGCCTCCTCCGCCGATAGCCAGCCACGAGCTTGATTCATGATCAAGATTGATAAACGATGATCATCAAGTACGCTACCCCCTCGAAGGAGAAAAGCGATGACGAACGACGCGACGGGACTGGACGGTGTGGTGGTGGCGGAGACCGGAATCTCGGAGATCGACGGCGAGCAGGGCCGGCTTCGGGTGAGGGGGAGGGACGTGGAGGAGCTGGCCCGGAGCTGCTGCTTCGAGGACGTCCTGGCCCTCCTGTGGGAGGGCGAGCTGCCCGGCACCGAGGGGCGGGCCCGCTGGCGGAGCCGCCTGGGCGCCGCCCGGGGCCGGGCCTTCGAGGGCCTGTGGCGGCTGGGTGCCGCCCTCGACGCGGCGGACCCGATGGACGCCCTACGGGCGGCGGCGGCCTGCCTGGAGGCGGACCGGGCCCCGGCGGAGCTCGGCCTGGCCGGCGCCCTGCCGGTGTTCGCCGCCGCCTGGAGCCAGCGACGAAGCGGCCGGAGCCCGCTGCCGCCGGACCCGACCCGGGGGCACGCCGAGGACTTCCTGCACATGCTGGGCGGGGAAGCGCCCCACCCGGAGCGGGTCCGGGCCCTGGACCGCTACTGGGTCACGGTCGCCGAGCACGGCATGAACGCTTCGACCTTCACGGCCCGGGTGGTCGCCTCGACCCATGCGGACCCGGTCTCGGTGGTGACGGCGGCTCTCGGCGCGTTGAAGGGGCCTCTTCACGGCGGCGCCCCCGGGCCGGTGCTCGACATGCTCGATGCGGTCGCCGCCGAGGACGGCGGTGCCGAGGCGTGGCTCCGCGCAGAGCTCGAAGCCGGCCGCCGCATCATGGGATTGGGGCATCGGGTCTACCGGGTGCGCGACCCGCGGGCCGCGGTGCTGGAAGGCGCCGTCCAGGAGCTCGAGGCCGCGGGGCTCGGCAGCCCCTACCTGGCCCGGGCAAGGGAGGTCGAGAAGGCGGCGGTCGCCATTCTCGCGGAGCGCCATCCGGACCGGCCCCTCGCCGCGAACGTCGAGTTCTACACCGCGGTGCTGCTGGACGTGTTAAGCCTGCCGCGCTCGCTCTTCACGGCGACCTTCGCGGTCGCGCGGGTCGCGGGCTGGCTGGCCCACGCGACGGAGCAGCGCCAGGGCGGGCGCATCCTGCGTCCGCGCCAGCGCTACGTACAGGCCCGCCCCACCGCCCTCGTGACGGCCTGAGGTGGGCGGGGAGGAGCTGCTGCTGCTCTGGATGGCGGCCTTCGCGACCGCCGTCCTCTCGGCCATCGTCGGCATGGCGGGGGGCATCACGCTGCTGGCCGCCATGCTGCTCTTCCTCCCGCCCCTGGTCGCGATCCCGGTCCACGGGGTGATCCAGCTCGCCTCGAACGGCTCACGGGCGTGGATCCAGCGTCGTCACGTCGACCGCTCCATCCTGCTCCGCTTCGGCCTGCTGCTGCTGCCGATGGGCGCACTCGGCATCCTGGTCGCGCGGGAGCTGCCGGAGGCGGTGGTCCGAGCGGCGATCGGCGTGTTCGTCCTCGTCGCCACCTGGGCGCCGGGCGCGCTCCTCCTCGGCACCCACCCGGAGGAGATCGATCGAAACCGGCGCTTCATCGGCCTCGGTGGAGTCTCGGGCTTCCTGAACGTGACGATCGGAGCGACCGGCCCGTTGATCGCCCCGTTCTTCCTCAACCTGGGGCTCCACCGCCAGGCCCTGGTCGGGACGAAGGCCGGCTGCCAGCTGCTCGGACACGCTGCCAAGATCCTGCTCTTCGGCGCGGCGGGCTTCGCCTTCGCGGACCACCTCCCACTGTTGTTAGGCGCGACGGCCGCAGTGGTGGCCGGGACCTGGATCGGGAGTCACATTCTCGATCGGGTGAGCGAGCGGTTCTTCACCTTCCTCTACCGGACGGTGCTCACCCTGATCGCCCTGCGCCTCTTGACGATGGAGCTCCTCGCCTTGACCTGAGGGGGCGCCCGCCGGATCCCCGAGGCAGATCCCGGGAAAATGCCCGGGAACCGGAATGCGGAGCCCGCCCCACCGCCGCACTTGCGCTTTTTGCGCTCCATCGGGGCGCGCATCATCCGATACGGGAGGCGTCTGTCGTGATGCGACAGGGAGGGGTGCATTCGATGATCAAGGCGGGAAGCGACGTTCACTTCCGGGATCCGAGGGTGACGAACGAACGCGTGCTGTATCACGCGGTCGTCGACGCGGCGGACGAGGACGACCGCTGGGTGGCGACGTTCTCGGCCGGCTGCCCGGCGATCGAGGCCGAGCAGGACGTGCTGATCTACTTCGAGATCAAGCGCGAGTTCATGCAGCAGCCGGCCCGGGTCCATGATCTGGAAGAGGAGGACGGCAGCAAGCGCGTCACCTTCGAGGCCGTCGGCGACCCGGTCTCCGCCGAGAGCCGGCAGCACTACCGGGTCTCGACGATCACCTCGGACGTCTCCGCCCGCATCGGCGGCGAAGACGGATGCAAGGTCGTGGACATCAGCTCGACCGGCTTTGCCGCCGTCTCGGCCCACGCCTACGACATCGGAGCGAAGGTCGACGTGGTGATCGAGTATGGCGGCCAGCGCTGCGAGGGCGAGGCATCGGTCCAGTCCGTGCGGGAGAAGCCCGGCGGAAGGTTCCGCTACGGGCTGCTCTCGATCGCCGACGCCGACGGACCCGACTTCCAGGAGCGCCTGAACGAGATCAGCCTCGAGATCCAACGCTCCCAGCTCCGCCGCTTGTCCGGAGCCGGGTGAGCCGGAGCGCGGCTACGACGTGGTCGAGACGCCGCCGTCCACCGGGATGACGGCACCGGTGACGTAGGCTCCCGCGCGGGAGGCCAGGAAGAGGGCGGCACCGGCCATGTCCTCCGGCGTTCCGATGCGGCCGCGCGGGTTCGAAGCGCGGATGTGGTCGCCGAAGTGTTCGAGGGTCTCGGCCATCATCTTGCTCTCGAAGGGCCCGGGGGCGATGGCATTCACGGTGACGTCCTCCCCGGCCAGGCGCTTCGCCATCACCCGCGTCAGATGGTGCACCCCGGCCTTGCAGGCGGAGTAGGCGTAGGTCTCGAGGTCCGGCGGCTTGATGCCGTCGATGGAACCGACGTTGATCACCCGCGCCGGGTCCTCTGCGCTGGCGGTCTTGCGAAGCATCGGCAGCAGCTTCACCGTCAGGTGGAAGACGCCCTTCAGGTTGAGGGCAAAGACCTTGTCCCAGCCTGCGTCCGGGTATTCCTCGAGGGGCGCTCCCCAGTTGGCGCCGGCGTTGTTCACGAGGACGTGCACGCCAGGCTCGCGGGCGGCCACGGCCTCGACGAAGGCCACCGCGCCGGCCTCGCTGGAGAGATCCGCCGGGATGCCGACGCAGTGGCCGAGCTTGCCCAGCTCCGCCTCCGTCTCGGCGCAGGCAAGGGCCTTGCGGGAGGCCACGACCACGCGGGCGCCGGCCTCGACGTAGCCCTGGGCGATCATCCGCCCGATGCCGCGGGTGCCGCCGGTGACCACCGCCACCCGATCCCGAACCGAGAAGAGCTCTTCGATCATGGCGAGGCAGCATAGCCGGCTCCCGTTTCAGCCAGCGGCTTCGCTCGCCGATCCTCTCCCCGTGGCGGGGCTCGGACTGCGATCCGGGGCGGAACCGGCTCGCCGGCGAGGAGCCGGACGTCCGTCCGCACCCGGGGAGCCCGGGAGGATCAGTTCACACCCTGGGTCGCCACCAGGGTGGCGGGCTCGATGCCGAGGCTGCGAACTGCGGCCTCCCAGAGGCCTTCCTTCGGCGTGTCGAAGACGAGGGCGTCGCTCATCGGCACCACCAGCCAGGCGCCGGCCGCGATCTCTCCCTCGAGCTGGCCCGGCGCCCAGCCGGACGAGCCGAGGAACAGCCGGGACGGGATCTCCGGGCTCTCGGCCACGTAGCGCAGGGCTTCCCGGGAGCCGCTCCAGCGCACGCCCGCGGCCACGATCTCGGCGTCGGGGACGTCCTCCAGCGATTCGCGGAAGACGATCCAGCCCTGGTCCTGCTGGACCGGGCCGCCCCAATCCACCGTCGCGTCCTCGGCGCCGCGCCACGGGATCTCGAGGCTTCCGCACAGCTCCGTCGCCGGGAAGTTGGTGCCGCGGTTCAGCACCAGCCCGAAGGCTCCCTGCTGCTCGTCGTGATGGATCATCAGCACGACACTGCGGCGGAAGTTCGGGTCCACCAGGGTGTCGAGAGCGACGAGGAAGCCCGGTGCGAGGGGAGTGGCCACGGGGCGAGGGTAGCCGAAGGCTCGTGCCGGGAGATCGACCGCCCGGGATCGGGGCTAGCCTGCGCCAATGGACCCGAGGCTCCAGACCGCGCTGCTCAGTCAGCTCCTGTGGCTGACCGCGGCCGTCCTGGGTGCGGCGATGGCGGGCGGCTCGCTGCGGGAGCGCCTGGGGGTCGTCCCGGGGCGGCTCCCCTGGCGGGCGACCCTGCTCGCGGTGGGCGGTTTCGTCGCGCTCTCCGTCGCCGCCGACGCCGTCCTGCGCATCCTCGCGCTGCGGGAAGGCGGCAGCCTGCAGCGGCTGGACGAGCTGGCGAGCGCCCAGGCCCGCGGCGGCGCCGTGGCCGCACTGCTGATCCTGGGCGTCCTCCCGGCGATCTGCGAGGAGCTCCTGTTTCGCGGCTTCGCCCAGCGGATCCTGGTGGCGCGGCTCGGGGCGGCGGCCGGCGTCACCGCCTCGGCGGCGCTCTTCGGGCTCGCCCACGGCGATCCGGTGCACGGCGCCGCGGCCTTCGCCCTGGGGCTCTTCCTGGGCGCGGTGGCCCACCTGACGGGGGGCGTGGGGGCGGCGGTCCTCTGCCACGGCGCGAACAACCTGCTGGGGGTGGCCGGCGCCATGGCCCCCTGGCGGCCCCCCGGACCCTCCGGCCCCGGGATCGCCCTCCTGGTGGGCCTCGCGGCCCTGGCCCTGTGGAGGGTCGCCAGGTCCGCCCGGTCCGAGCCGGCCACGCCGGCGCCGGAAGCCCCGGGGGGAGAGCTACAGCGGCCGGCCGGGAATGCCGAACCTCCGTAGGCACCATGGCATCACCCTCGGTTCTGCTGATCGACGACGGAGAGCTGGACGACGTCCGCGTGCTGCTGGCGCAGCTGGGCGTGGAGTTCCAGCATCTCCGCGGCGGCCAGGTTCCGGAGCGGGTCGAGCCGCCGCGGGACCTGCTCGTCTGCACCTCGCGCCGCGCACTCCTCACGGAACGCTGGCCGGCGACCGGCGGCCCCGCGAAGATCGCCATCGTCACCGAGGACTCGAACACCCTGCGGAACCTGCTGCGCCGGTGCGGCTTCGACCTGCTGGTGCGGCGCCCGGTGCATCCCTACGCGCTCCGGCTGGTGGTGCTGCGCGCCCTCTATTCGGGCAACGAGCGCCGCGACGGACGGCGGGTTCCGATCGGCCACCCGGTCCACTACCGCACCGGCCTGCGCAGCAAGAAGGCGTGGATGGCCGATCTCTCGCTGCGCGGCTGCCGCCTGTTGATGGACGAATCGCCGCAGCCGGGCTCGCGGCTCTCGCTGCAGATCCCGAGCACGTTCGCCGACGGCCGCGGCCTCAGCTTGCGCGGCAAGGTGCTGCGGGTTCTCCCGGCCGGCGACCAGGGAGCTGGAGCGAGCTTCGCCGCCGCGATCCACTTCGAGAAGCTCTCGATGCCGGTCAAGCGCCGCGTCTTCCAGATCCTGAACGACCGGTCGCACGGCCCGTCGGTGCTGCGGGAGCCGCTGCCCGCGGGCGACGTCGAGGCGACCGATGTCTGTGCCGACGCCGTCCAGGCCGCGCCGATCGCCGCACCCGCTTCACCGGAGAATCGCCGCAAGCACGACCGGGTGGTGTACGAGCAGGAGATCCGCGTCCAGGGCGACGAGGCCCAGAGCGTTCTCATGGGCCGCAACCTCTCCATGGGCGGCATGCAGATCGACCCCCATCCGGACCTCAAGGTGGGAAACACCCTGGAGATCGCGCTCTACGGCGACGCCGAGGACGACCCTTTCCTCGTGAAGGCCAAGGTGATCCGCCGCCAGTCCTGCGCAGCCCTCGGCCTCGAGTTCGTCGACATCGCGCCGGCTGTCGCCGCCCGCCTCGACCGCCTCGTCTCCCACCTCCCGGCCGTCGAGCCTCTCCAGGAGGGAGAGAGCGACGCCATGGGCAGCATCGTCTCCCGCATCCTCCGCCGCGAACCCTAGCCCCGCCTTGTGGCGTTAGGCGCCGGCTCCGTTCGTTGCGTCATCCGCCGACGCGGTGGGCGGTGACGCTGCGAACTTGGAGAGGCTCGGGGTTGCAGACCCCCTTCGGGCAGAAGGCGACCTTCAGCACCTCGGCGGCGAGCTGGCTGGCGCTCATCCAGTAGAGCGGGCCCTGGACGGCGACGGTGGCGACGGCCAGCTTGGGCTCGTCGGCGGGCGCGACGCCGATGAACCACTCGTAGCGACCGGTCGGATCCCTGCCGTTCAGGCTGCCGGTCTTTCCTGCCACGTCGATACCTTTCAGCAGCGGGTGGCCGCGGCGGGTGCGAAACGCCTTGCGAGCGGTGCCGCGGCGAGTGGTGTCGACGAGCATCTCGCGCAGGTCCTTGGCGAGGCCCGGCGTGAGCACGCGCACGGGCTCGGGCGTCGGGGCCAGGGGCATCTCCAGACCGCCGTCCCCCTCGACCCTCGCCACCCAACGGGGGGCGACGCGCTTGCCGTGGGCGAGGACGGCGGCCAGCTGCACCGCGTGGAGCGGCGTGATCCGCAGCCCGTCCAGCCCGGAGCCGAGCTTGCCAAGCGCCAGCCGGTCCTCCTCCTCGCCGGTGAGGCGACCGGGCCGGTGGGTGCGCGCCGGCGGCGTGAGGAAGCCGAACCGGTCGATCGCGCGCACCAGGCTGTCCCGCCCGATGTGATGCACCGCGTACTGGGCGAAGCACTTGTTGTTCGACGTGGCGAGGGCCTTGCGCAGGTTCGCCCGGTTCCCTCCTCGGGACGGCGGGTCGATGTGCCGGGCGCGCAGGCGATAGGGATCCCCGGCGAAGCGGCAGGTCTCCCCGGCGGCCCCGGGCCGCTTGTCGAGCAGCGCGGCCGCCGTGACCACCTTCACGAGAGACGCCGCGGGGTAGGCCTGGGCCGGCGGGAACCGCTCCGGATCCGTCGACACGTAGGCCAGCAGCTCGCCGGTCCGGGGGTCCATCAGCAGCACGTGACCGAGCGAGACCCGGCCGCGGTCGAGGACCTTCCAGATCTGGCGGGTGAGCTCGCTGTCGAGGGTGTACTCGACCCGAAGACCGTCGGCGGTGCGCGGTACCTCGAGGTTCCCCCGACCCACTGGCGGCGCCCACAGCTCGTCGGGCAGCGGGGCGAGCGGCGGCGCCGAGGCGACCGGCGGCGGCGCAGCCGTCGAGGGCGCGGAAGCGACGGAGGGAGGCGCGGCGACGGGAGACGCCGCTGCCGGCTTCGTCGCGGCGGGCACCGGCTCGTCGTCAGCGGAGAAGCCGAGGCTCGCGAGGGCGCCGAGCACCAACAGCACTCCGGCAGCGATCGTCAGCCGGCCGCGCAGCGTCATGCGGCGGCGGCCATTTCGCGCTCGGGGCTCCCCTTCGCGCGCGCGGACCCGCGCCAGCCCACCTTCCGCGAGGGCCCGCGCAGCGGCCCACCCGCGGGCCAGCGGCGCCCACGGCCGCGGCCTGCGCGTTCGCCTCCGCGTCCTGGTGAAGAACGGGCGACGCCCCGACGGCTCGAATCCCCCCGACATGGCCCAAAGGCCTCCTCTCGGCTCCGGATCCCGACATGCGGGCATCCGGTCCTGCATCGGCCCGCGCGTCGGGGGGACGGGTGCGCGGGCTCACGCTTCTACTGTGACGACCTCACACCTGGATGACCCGCTCGACCTCCGGGACGACCTCCTTGAGGCGCCCCTCGATGCCGAAGCGCAGGGTGGCCGTGGAGCTGGGACAGCCCACGCAGGAGCCCTGCAGCATGACCTCGACGGTTCCGTCGGCGAACGAGACGAACACGACGTCGCCGCCGTCCATCGCCACCGCCGGCCGGATCTCGTTCTCGAGCACGGCCTTGATCCGCTCCTCCACCTCGCCGCCCCCGGCGGCGGCCGGCTGGGCCTCGAAGGCCGGGCCGAGGGCCGCCTCGCCGGACGCGGCGAAGGCCTTGATCGCGTCGACGACCGGCTGGGCGAGGTCTGTCCACTCGGGCTCCTCCTCCTTCGTCACGGTGACGAAGTTCTGCCCGATGAACACACCGACGACCCCCTTCACGGCGAAGAGCGCCGCAGCGAGGGGAGAGATGTCTTCGCCCACCGGCTCGCGGAAGTTCGCGGTCGCGCCGGCCGGCGCGAGCTCCGCCGAGAGCATCCACTTGATGCTCTGCGGGTTCGGCGTGCGCTCGGCGTGCATCCGGAAGCCGAGTCCGGGGCTGGCGGCGGGCATGGAGGAGGTCCTTCCGGGGGGCTCCGCAAGGGTAGGGAGCCGGGAGGGATTTCACACGTCGCCGAAGAGCTCGCGCTCGAGGCCCTCCAGGGTGAGCACCAGGTGCCCCGCCGCCCGCGCCTCCCGGACTTCGCGCTCGCCGTTGTAGCCCCAGCTCGCCAGGGCGCAACGCACACCCAGTGGCGCCACCGAAGCCAGGTGGTTGAGCTTGTCGTCGACGAAGGTGATCTCGGGCAGGGCGGTGCCGGTGCGGGCGGCCAGCGCCTCCAGGTGGGCGCGCTTGCTGCGTCCGGCCTCCTTGTCGAGCACGCGCTCGGCCGGAAAGAGATCCGCCACGCCGTAGCGCTCCAGCAGCTGCTCCACCGAGGCACGATCCTTGGCCGTGGCGATCGCCAGCGTGACGTCGGCGGCACGCCGGCGAAGCACGGGCAGCACTTCGGGATAGGCGTCCATCTCCACCAGCCAGCCCTCGCGATCGCGGGCCGCCCAGGCCGCGCGCACCTCGTAGAAGCGGGCGTGGAAGGCGGCCAGCTCCTCGGGGCTCTGCTCGGCGAAGAAGGCGTCGTAGGCGGCCTGGTCCGGCAGCGGGACGTCGGCCTCCAGGGCCAGGAGCGCGACCAGGTAGTCCTCGGCCCGGTTGCCGAGCGGCATCAGCGCGACGAAGGAGGCGAAGAGCCCGGGCGCCTCGGCTGCGCGGAGTGCGCGGGGGTGGCGCCCTCCCTGGCGCAGCTCGTGATAGGTCTCGAGGGCGACGACGAAGGCCTCCCGCGCCGAGTCGGAGACCACACCGTCGAAATCGAGGGCGAGCACCTTCACGCACCCACCTCGAGCACGGCGGCGCCGCGGATGCGGTCCTCCTTCAAGTCGAGCAGGGCCTCGTTCGCACGCTCCAGGGGATAGGGCACGGTGTGGGTCGCGATCGGGATCTCGCGGGCGAGGCGCAGCAGGGTGCGGGCGTCCGCCCGGGTGTTGGCGGTGACGCTCACCAGCTGCCGCTCCTGGAAGAGGTGGCGCGGGTAGTCGAGGGGCGGGATCTCGCTCAGGTGGATGCCGGCGAGGGCGAGGGTGGCGCCCCGGTCGAGCGCCTCGAGAGCGGGGGGAACGAGGCTCCCGGCGGGTGCGAACAGGATGGCGCCGTCGAGAGGCTCCGGCATCGCCTCGCTCGCCTCGCCCACCCAGTGGGCGCCCATCTCCCGGGCCAGGGCCTGGTGCCGCTCGCCGCGACTGGCGACGTACACCCGGCAGCCGTGGTGGAGCGCGATCTGCAGGACGATGTGGGCCGAGCCCCCGAAGCCGTAGAGGCCGATCCGCCCGCCGGGCGGGACCTGGGAGCGCACCCAGGCCCGGTAGCCGATGATGCCGGCACACAACAGCGGCGCCATGCCGTGGGGATCGGCGTCGTCCGGAAGCGGATGGACGAAGGCCGCGGGGGCAACGACGGCCTCGGCATAGCCTCCGTCCCGATCCCAGCCGGTGAAGACGGGCTCGAGACACAGGTTCTCGTCGCCCCGACGGCAGAAGCGGCAGCGGCCGCAGCTCTCGTGGAGCCACGCCACGCCGACCCGCTCGCCCACGGCCGGGCGCTCGACGCCGGGGCCCCGGGCCTCCACGCGCCCCACCACCTCGTGGCCGGGGACGACGTGGTCGCGACGGACGGCGAGGTCTCCCTCCGCCACGTGGAGATCGGTGCGGCACACGCCGCACACTTCGACCCGCACCCGCACCTCGCCGGGGCCCGGCTCGGGAAGGGGCAGGTCGGCCAGGCGGAGGGGCCGCTCGGCGGCAGGGCGGGGTGTATCGACCTGCATGGCGCGCATGGGCATCCGGTAGCACGCGACGAAGCGGGGACCCAGCGGCAGCAGGGGCTACCCTCCGCCCGCCGTGGCCCAAACGAGTGGACGCACCAAGCTCTGGCAGCGCCTCCTGCCGTGGGTCGTCTCGGCCTCCGCGCTCGTCTACGTGTTCGGCTTCGCGACGGACTGGGGCCGGCTCGTCGAGGCGACCCGTCAGGCGAACCTGCCACTCTTCGTGCTGGTCGTGTCCATCGACAAGCTGGTCTTCTTCCTCGTGTGGGCGTGGCTGCAGGCCGAGGCCCTGCGGCGGCTGGTCACGCCAGTGCCGCGGCGGGAGGTGCTCTCGGTGCGGGCGGGCTCGGAGCTCTTCCGCGCGATCAGCAACCCGCTGGCCGACGCCGCCTTCCTGGTGGGGGTCTCCCGGCTCACCGGCGGACGGCTCGACGCGGTCGTGACCGTCGCGCTGGTCCCCTTCGTCACCCACCTGATCGTGCTCCTGATCCAGCTCTCGGTGGCGCTGCCGTTCATGCCCGGCGGCCCGGAGCGCAACGAGCTCGTGATCTCGGCGGCAGCCCTGGGCTGGCTGGGCATCGCGCTCGTCGCCCTGAGCCTGCGCTTCGCGCCCGCCGGCCGGCTGCCCGGCGTGGCGCGTGCCCTGCGCTGGCTCGAGCGCATCCCGATGCGGCAGCTCGCGCCCTTCATCGGCTGGTTCCTGGTGCTGGCGATCTTCGACGTGGCCATCCAGGGCGTGGCCACTCGCGCCTTCGGCACGCCGATCCCGTGGATCGTCCTCGCCGGCCGGATTCCGATCCTCTATCTGGCCCTCGCCATGCCCTCGGTCGGCAACTTCGGCGTGCGCGAGTTCACCTGGGCCGAGCTCTACGCGGACTTCGGGGACCGGGACGCGCTGATCGCCTACGCCTTCGCCACCAACGCGATCTTCCTCGTATGGAACGTGGTCATCGGCGTCTTCTTCCTGCGCCGCGCCATCACGCTCGTCAGCGAGGTCCGCCGCACCCGCAAGAGCGGGGAGCGCGTCCCCGAGCCCATCCTCCATGACGCCCTGGACGGGTGAACCCGACCGTGGGAACGTTCAGCCGCCTTCGCGCTGGCGCTGACGATCGCCGCTCAGGTTCAGGATCTCGCGCGGGAAGGCGTCGACCAGGAACTGGACGACGTCCCGAACGGAGACCACGAACACGGGGCGGCCCCGATCGTCGACCACCGGGATGTGACGGAAGCCGCCGACGCTCATGTGGTTCAGGGCCTCGGCGATGGTCTGGTCCTCGTAGAGGAACTCGGGATCCGGCGTCATCACGTCGTTCAGCGCCAGGATCGCCGGATTGCGGCCACCGTCGACGATCCGGTAGAGCACGTCGCGCTCGGTGAAGATGCCGATCACCGGTGTGCCCGGCGTGCCGTCCTCGGTGACGATGACGACACCCCGGCTCTCGCCCTTCATCGCTCGGATCGCATCGGTGACCGAGCTGGCGGGCCCGAGGACCACTGGCTTGCGGGCCGGAAGGATGGTCGCCGGCTCGTGGAGGAGCCGGGTGTCGAAGCCGCGATCGATCGGGCCTCGACTCGACAGGGACTCGAAGTAGGCCTCGTCCTGGTCTTCGATGCCGTCGGAGAAGCCGGTGCGGTCCTGCGGCATGATGCGCCCTCCCAGAGTTTCGAGCGTCCGAGAAGATACCACGCCGAACGCAGTTCAGCGGGTGGGGCGGATCGCCACCTCGGGGGCCCCTAGGGAAAACCCCAGTCCCTCGCCCAGGCGTGCCAGAAGTCGCACAACCTCCGGATGGAGCTCCTCGGGTCGGGTCGCCCGCGCGATCCGTCCTGGGGGAAGGCGGCGTCCGAGCTCGCGGGCGAGCGGCCCCTTCGGACCGAGCAGGCGCTTCGCGTCGAGGCGATCGAGAGCCACCTCGTCGGCCAGCCCTGGGGCATGGCTGCGCAGCAGGCGCTCGAGCTGGGCGGTTTGTGCGGCATCCAGCCGCAGGGCCCGGCGAATCGCGCCCGGAGCGAGCAGATAGCTCTCGATGTGCCGTCGGCTCCAGCAGAAGGCCTCGAGACCGTCGGTCTCGTCGACGCTCACGGCCCGAGCGTCGCGATCGAGCACGCACAGGCCCCGTGCTTCCGGGTGGGCCTCGCGCAGGTCGTCGAGGTGACGTCGTGCCCGCTCGGGCCGGCGCCCCCCGAGGATGACCATGGCACCGCCCAAGGCCCGGGAGAGAGGCGGCGACATGCCCCGCGCCCAGCCTCGAAGGATCTCCCCGTCCCGCGCTCCCTCGACGTACACGACGAAGGGGCTGCCGCCGCGCTTGGACACAACGCGAACAGGGTACACGCCAGATGTGGGGATTGTCACCAACCCGCCTAGCGGTTTACTCTCCCGGGGGAAACGCGAAGGGGTCGCATTTGATCGGTGCCGTGATTGCGGACGACCATGCCATCGTCCGAGAGGGATTGCGCCGCTTGCTCGAGGCAGAGGACGACATCGAGGTCTTCTCCGAAGCATCGGACGGACGCGAGGTCCTCGAAGCGGTCGCGAAGCACCAGCCCCAGGTGGTGATCCTCGACATCTCGATGCCGAAGCTCGGCGGTCTCGAGACCCTGGAACGACTTCGGAGCGCCCACCCGGACGTGAAGGTGATCCTCCTGTCCGTGCACGGCGATCCGCCGTACATCCAGAGCGCCGTCAGCCTGGGTGCGGACGGCTATGTGCTGAAGAATGGTCGCGTGAGCGAGGTCATCTCGGCTGTGCGCGCCGTCACCAAGGGCGGCAGCTATTTCAGTCCGCCGGTCGCGAAGGAGATCGTCGAGCAGCTCCGCACGCCCGAGCGCGGAGCCGCCGAGCCCTTCTCGGTGCTCTCGTCTCGCGAGCGCGAGGTGCTGCAGCTCATCGCCGAGGGCCTCTCCGCCAAGGAGATCGCCAGCGAGCTCGGCATCAGCACCAAGACCGTCGAGGCCCACCGCACCAGCGTCATGCGCAAGCTCGGCGCCCGCAAAGCGACCGAGCTCGTCCGCTACGCCCTCCGCCACGGCCTCATCGAGCCCTGAGCGCGCCGCGGGGAACGCTCCCTATCCCAGCAGCGCGACGGCCTCGACGTGCGGGGTCTGGGGGAAGAGGTCGAAGGCTTCCAGGCCCTCGAGGCGGTAGCCCCGCGCGACCAGCACGCGCAGGTCCCGGGCCAGCGTCGCCGGATCGCAGGAGACGTAGACGATGCGATCGGCCCCTAGGGCCGCCAGGGCCTCGGCACCGCCCTTCGGGAGACCGGTGCGCGGCGGGTCGAGGAGCACCAGATCGGGACGCGGATCCCGCGGATCGGCCAGGTAGGCCTCCACCGCCAGGGGACGCACGCCCACCCGAGCCGGGACCGCGGCGCCCGTCAGGTTGTGCTCGAGGTCCCGCACGGCTCGGGCATCGGACTCGATGGCGGTGACGTGCGCGAAGGCCCGCGCCAGCGCCAGGGTGAAGAAGCCCGCGCCGGCGTAGAGCTCGAGGGCGCGCTCGCCGCCGCCGCAGGCCGCGGCCACGGCGGCGGCCAGCCGGAGACGCAGGGCGGCGTTCGCCTGGAAGAAGACGCCGGGCCCGACGCGGAGGCGATCCGCACCGAGCTCGAGCACGATCGGCGCCGCCCGGGCCCCGGGCCCGCGTGCGCGCACGGACACCTCGCCGCCGTCTCCCCGGGCCACGAGCCACTCCACTTCGGCTTCCGGCGGCTCCTTCGCCAGCTCGCCCAGGACCGCATCGAGCTCCGGCACGAGCACCGGGCAGCCCCGGATCCCGCACACCTCATGAGAGCGCGCGCGCCGGAAACCCACCCGGCCCGCCTGCCCGAGGATCCGCGCCCGGCTCCGGTAGGCGAGCTCGGGACCGGCGTGGATCGGCGTCTCCCCCGGCGGCGCGAGGCCCGCGATGCGCTCCACCGCGTCCCGGAGGATGCGGCGCTTGGCGGCGAGCTGGGCCTCGTGGGTCAGGTGCTGCCAGGCGCAGCCGCCGCACTTGCCCGCCACGGGGCAAGCGGGCGCACGGCGGCCAGGCCCGGGGCGCAGCACCTCCACCGGCTCGCCGCGGGCGAAGCGCTTCCGCGTCTCCCGCAGGCGCACGAGCACCTGGTCTCCCGGTGCGGTCCAGGGCACGAACACCACCCGGCCGTCCGCGAGCCGGCCCACGCCGTCGCCGCCGGCGGCGAGGCTCTCGATCTCCACGACGACCGGCGCGTCTCCGGTGCCCAGAGCGGTGGCCTCACCCGCCATCGGGAGCACCGAAGCCCAGCTCGGAGAGGCGGGCCCGCACGGCACTGCCGGGCTCGAGCAGCCGGCGCAGCGCCGCCACGGCGGGCCGGCCCGCACGCTCCCGCGGCACCACGAAGTCGTAGTGCTCCGCCCGCAGCGGCTGGAAGCGCAGCCCCGCCTGGTCGGCCACCGGCCCGATGGTGACGCCCCAGTCCGCCCGCTTCTGGGCCACCGCCGCCGCCACCGCGTAGTGGGAGCGGGGCTCGTAGGCATGGCCCGCCGGGCGCCGCTCTCCGAGCAGAGCGTCGATCAACACCCGCGTGCCGGCGCCGCGGTTGCGATTGACCATGCGAAGGGCCGGGGCGTCGAGCAGCGCCTCGACGTCCCGCGCCTCGTCGGGACGGGTCACCACTCCCTGCATGCGGGTGTAGCCGCGCACCAGCTCGAGCCCCTCGCCGAGGAACGGCCGGTTGTACTCGCCGCTCTCGGGATCGAGCAGGTGCACTGGGGCCACGTCGCACTCGCCCCGGCGCGCGGCCTCGAGCCCGCCCTGGCTGCCCACCGCCATCACCTTCACGCGAAAGCCTTCGGCGGAGAGCGCCGACGCCAGCACGTCGAGCCCCGCGCAGTGGCTGCCGACCACGACCAGGTCCGCCACGGGCAGCTCCCGGCCAATCAGCGTCACCTGGACCTCGCTGTCCGCCTCGACGATCTCCGTGTTGCGACCGACCCGCACGAAGCCGTCGGCCCGGCTGAAGGCCGTGACCGAGCCGCTGCCCTTGCCCATCGGATAGGCGGCCAGGGCACCGTCCGCTCCCCGGACGAGGCCGACGAGCAGGTACTCGAGGCGCCCGCGCTCGGATTGCACGCGCAGGGCGAGCTGCGCAGCGACCTCTTCGCGGCGGTCACGGGAGAGGCCGGCCATCTCGCGCAGCACCGGCGCGACGAACTCGTGGAAGGTGAAGACAGCGGAGGTCGGGAAGCCCGGCAGGATCACGACGGGCTTCTCTCCCGCCGCCGCCAGGCAGATCGGCTTGCCGGGCTTGAGGGCGACGCCGTGCACGACGATGCCGGGTTCGAGATCCGCGACGACCCGCGCGTTCAGGTCCCCCTCGCCCTTCGACGTACCGCCGGAGAGGAGCACCAGGTCCGCCGACGCCACCGCCTCGTCGAGGGCGGCGCGCAGCGCCGTCTCCTCGTCACGGAAGGCGCCCAGGAACCAGGGCTCGCCGCCGAGCTCGCGCACCGCATCGGCCAGGATGCGTCCATTGCTGTCGAACACGAGCCCGGGCCGCATCGCCTCACCGGGCTGCACGATCTCGTCGCCGGTGGAGACGATCGCCACCCTCGGGCGCGGACGGACGGCGACGCGGTCGCAGCCGATCGCGGCCAGCACGCCGGTCTCCCGGGAGGTGAGCGACACGCCGGCGAAGAGCACCGTCTCCCCCATTCCCATGTCGGTGCCGGCGAAGGACACGGCGCCCCCGGGCACCCGCGCCCGGCGCACGATCAGAACGTCACCTTCGACGTCGGTGTGCTCGACGGGCACGACCGCGTCGGCTCCGCGCGGCAGCATGCCGCCGGTGGCGATGGGCGTGGCCGTGCCTTCGGTCACCTCGAGCCGGGGCGCGACGCCGGTGGGAATCGTCTCCGGGTTCAGGCGCAGTCGAGCCGGCTCCTCCTCGGACGCGCCAAAGGTATCCCGCGCGCGCACCGCGAAGCCATCCATGTTCGAGCGGTCGAAGCCCGGCACGTCGACGCCCGCGTGCACGTCCCGGGCCAGCACCCGGCCCAGCGCCTCTTCGAGCGGAACCTCCTCCTCCGCGGGTGCGACCGGGCGGATCACCTTCCGCCAGCGACGCTCCGCCTCGTCCCGGTCGAGCACCTCGAGGAACTGCTGCTGCTTCACGAGGCCTCCTCCTCGTCGTACAGCAGCACCTCCACCTCGGTGCCCTCGGGCATCCCTTCGAGCTCCCGGGGCACGATCACCGCCCCGGCGGCGCGCACGGTCGAGGAGAGGATGGAGGCGCCGGAGGTGGCGATCGGAACGACGGCACTGTCCTCGATGGCGACGCGCACGTAGTCCGTGCGGCCGACTGCCGAGGCGATCTTGCGGGCCAGGGGCCGGCGCACGCGCCGGTGGGGCCAGGCGCCGGAGCGCCCGCCGAGCCTCCGCAGGGTCGGCCCCGCGAAGAACTCATAGGCGCACAGGCAGCTCACCGGATTGCCCGGCAGCAGGAAGGCGAAGCGCTCGCCGGTGCCCCCGGTGGCGGGAAGGCGGCCGACGCCCGCCGGGCTCGAGGGCCGCATCGAGACGCCGTGGAAATCGAGGCGACCGAGCTCCGCCACCAGGCGCGGCGCGTGGTCCTCCTTGCCGACGGAGCTCCCGCCGGAGACCAGCAGCACCTCGGCGGGGGCGGTGGCGAGGAGATCGGCGATCACCTCGGCCCGGTCCGGGAGCAGGGCAAAGGGCAGGAGCTCACCGCCGTCCCGGGCCACCAGGGCGCCGAGCACCACCGAGTTGCTGTCGGCGATGCGTGCACCCTCGGGGCGGCTGCCGGCGGGCAGCAGCTCGTCGCCGGTGATCACGAGCTGCACGCGCGGGCGGCGCACGCAGGCCACCTCGGCAATGCCGATCGAGGAGAGCAGGCCCGCGTCCTGGGGGCGAAGCCGGCGGCCCGACCCGAGCACCGCCGTGCCGGCGCGGATGTCCTCGCCCGGCGCGCCGACGTTCTTGCGCGGCGCCACGGCGTCGTCCACGCGCAAGAGGTCCCCCTCTTCCTGGCACACCTCCGCCATCACCACGGCGTCGGCGCCCTTCGGCACCGGCGCACCGGTCATGATGCGCACCGCCTGCCCGGCCCCCACACTTCCCTCGAAGGGCCGGCCGGGCATCGACTCGCCCACCAGCGCGAGGCGCAGCGGGTCGTACGTGGAGGCGCCGAAAGTGTCCTCGCCGCGGACCGCATAGCCGTCCATCGCCGAGCGCGCGAAGCCCGGCACGTCCACCTCGGCGCGCACCTCCTCGGCCAGCACCCGGCCTGCGCAGGCACCCAGTGCGACGAGCTCGGCGGGCAGAGAGCGCGCGCGGGCCGCGAGGAAGCCCTCGACTTCCTCCACGTCCGCCCGCTCGGCGAATCCCCGCATGCGAACGTCGCGCGTCATGGTCGTCCCAAACATCGAACGGGCAGGGGAGAGCCCCCTGCCCGTTCCCGGAATCCGGATCCGTGTGGGCTCAGCCGGAGGCCTTCGCGGTGAACAGATCCTCCTGGGCCGGCATCCGCTTGTAGACGGCCTGGATGATGTCGGCGGGCACGTCGAACACCACCTGGGCGCCCTCGGGACCGACCGCATCCTGCCCCAGGCAATCCGCCAGCTTGTCGTCGGCGGCGGTGAAGCCGGCCTGCCGGTTGAACTCCCACTCGTCCTCGAGCACCTGCCAGCCCTGGTCGTGGATCGCCTCGCGGCTGACATCCTCGCCATAGAGGGCCGTGTAGAAAGCGCGGATGTCGTCGAGGCTCGGCTGCAGGAACTGGCAGAAGCCCGACGAGTCGCAGACCGTGTTCACGATCTGCACCTTCTGGCTCTCCCACGCGAACTGGTCGGGCGCGAGGCCCGGGTTGACGATCAGGCCGGCCGTGTGGTCCGCCCCCATCGGGCTCGTGCAGTAGGAGACGCCGGTGGCCTTGAGCGGCCGCGGATCCCAGGCCGGAATCGACTGGCCCTTGGCCTCGGGCACCCGGTGGTGGCCGGTGAACTTGCCCGTGGCCACGGCGCCGTTGCCGATGGCCTTGCCCCGGTCGGTCCCTTCCGGGATCTCGGCGATCAGCGTCCGCATGGCGTCGGCGTCGCCCCACTCCATCTGGCCCGCGTCCATCAGGATGGCAATGGCCGCGCCGGTCTCGATGGTGTCGAGGCCCACCTCGTCGCACAGCCGGTCCATGTCCGCCACGTCCTCCCAGCTCGCCACCGCGCAGTTGGCGCCGAGCAGGGTGAGGGTCTCGAACTCGAGGGCGGAGGTCTTGTACTCGCCCTGGGCGTCGTGGACGATGTTCGAGCACTTCACGATGCAGCCAGTCATGCAGTTGTGCATCTCGCCGCCGCGCTCTTCGAAGCTCTCGACGATGCGCGCGCCGTCCAGCGTGGCCGCGTCGGGGCTCTGGCCCTCGACCCGGTTCTTGTAGGGGAAGGTGTGCAGCATGTTCGCGACGGGCACGACCGAGCTGGTGCCGGTCTTGAACATCTGCGGACCTTCGAGGTAGCCCTTCGTGTAGTCCTTGCAGAGGGCGCCGAAGGCCTTGCGATCCGCCGGCTGGCGAACCGCGGTCTTGCCCGGATCCACCGCGACGTACTTCAGGCCCTTCGAGCCCATCACGGCGCCGAGCCCACCGCGGGCCGCGTGGCGCGCCGGGTAGCGGTTGTCCTGGTCGGTGGTGGCGACCGACGCGCCCGAGAGGCGCATCTCGCCGGCGGGCCCGCAGGTGATGAAGGACGTGGTCGCCGGGTACTGGCCGTGCAGGTCCTGGCAGAGCGCGTAGTTCCACTTGCCCTTGTGGTCGTCGGCAGCAACGACCTTCACGCCGTCGGCGTTCACCTCGATCGCGTAGCGCGCCTCGGCGTCCGCGGGCTGGCCCTTCACCACGATGCCGCGGTAGCCGAGCTTCATCAGGTGCTGGCCGGGCTGGCCGCCGGTGTTCGCCTCCTTGATGCCGCCGGTCAACGGGCTCTTGCCGCCGATCGAGATACGGCCGGAGGTCGGCGCCGCCGTGCCGCTGAGCACACCGGGCGCCATCACGAGCACGTTACCCGGACCGAGCGGGTCGCAGGCCGGGTCGCAGTCCTGGAGCAGGATCTTCGCCGAGAGACCGCGGCCGCCGAGCAGCTTCCACTCCTCGGGGAAGTCGCGGATGTCCACGGACTGGTCGGTCATGTCGACGTAGATCAGCTTGTCGCCGCTGGGGCCACTCATGGGAATCTCCTGCGTGGAAAACTTGGAAAGAAGGGAATGAAGAAGAAGAGAAAGGAAGGGTGGATGGCTCGCGGCGCGCCCCGCTCAGCCGCCGGCGATGGCCGCCAGCACCTCGACCTCGTCCTCCGGCGAGACCGGAGTGCGCAAGGCCTCGGCGGCGTCGAGCTGATCGCCGTTCACGAACAGCTTGACGAAGCGCTGGACGCCGCCGTCGTCGTCGATCACCTGGGCGAGGAAGCCCGGGAACTTCTGCTCGACCGCCTCGAGGCACTCGAGAACGCTTCCGCCATCCACGTCGATCTCGCCGGTCCCCTGGGTGGGGCCGCGGTACGGCGGGGGGATGACGACCTTGGGCATCGGGCTCCTCGGGATGACCGGCGGGCATGATAGCGTCCCCCCGGGCCGGCGGGACCGCCCCGGGGCAGGCTTCCCCAGCGTCTCCCGGCCCCCCGCGGCCGGTAGACTGGCGCGATGCCCGGCCCCCGTCGCCTGCTCCCGCCGCTCCTGCTGGCCTGGACCCTCTCCGCCGCCAGCCTGGCCCAGGGCGGCCACCCGGTGGCTCCCTCGCCGATCCGTCCCCTCCAGGAGCGGGTGGGCGCCGCCGACGTGGTGCTGATCGGCGAAGTGGTCGCCCTCTCCGAGGGCCGGATCGACGTGGAGGCGCGGAACGTCCTCCGCGGCGCGCCCCCCGACCGCTTCCTCGTGAAGCGCGGACGCTCCGCTCCGCCGCCTCTCGCCGCGGGCGACCGGGCGGTGCTTCTCCTCCGCGGCGCCCGCCCCCCCTACGTGCTCGTCGACGAGCCGGCCGAGACCGTGCGCCTCGTCGATGCCCCGGGGGAGGAGGCCTGGCGGAGCGCGGTGGAGGCCGCCCTCTCCCTCCGTGACGACCCCACGGCGCTCGCCGACCGCATGACCCGTTGGATCGACGCGGGCCCCGCCTCTCTGCGCGACGTCGCAGGCCTCTCACTCCGCCCCCTCCTCGCCGCCGACGAGGTCCTGAGCGGACGCATCGCGCTCGAACGCGCCGAGGCCGCCGCCCGCTCCGACCTCCCCGCTGAAGCTCGCGCCCTCTCCGCCCAGCTCGCCGCCGCGAGCCCCGAAGGACAGGACCGGTTGGTCGCAACCCTCACCCGCGCCGAGCACCTCGATCCGAGCGCCCTGGCCCTCGCCCTGCGAACCGGAAGCATCCGCGGACACGCCGACCTCGCGGCCCTGTACGAGCGCGCGCTCGACTCCAGGGATCCGGAGCTGCGGAGGATCGCGGCGCGGGATCCGGCCCCGGTGCTGCGGCTGGGCGCCGACGCCGAGGCGCGCCTGCAGGGGTTGGTGAACGGGGATCCGGAAGAGACGGTGAAACGCGCGGCCGAGGAGACGCTGGGGCGGGTTCGGCGGGCACGGGAGGCGGGGCGGCTCGGGGCTACGGCGGAGTAGAGCCGCGGCGGCCGGATCCCGGCGAACGTGCCGCGGCCGAAACAATTTCGGCCGACAGGAGACGGATATCCCCCGGCCCGAATCCCCGCACGCGGGCAATCCCCAATGGAATCAATGGTCCCCGAGAGATCCCCTCGTCTGCGTATTGGGTTTCGGCCGGCGCGGGTTACTCTGGATTGGAGATCTACTATCTAGTTACTTCCCGTCCAAGAACTCGTAAGTCACTGAGAAGAAAAGGAATTGGCGCAAACGCGCCTCCCGATCGAGTTGCGATTGGTGTATGTTAGGTGGTGCCAACCTACCGAACATACACAGCAATTCGCCAACCGGGGGGTGAAGCGATGCGCCAATTCCGAGAAACTCAGCTCTCACTCACGCCCACATGGGGTCCGCATCAACATACCCGAGAGCTGCAGATGATCGCCAGGATCCTCGGGGCGGATCCGCGCTTGGGTGCTGTTGTGCACGGAGATCTGATCGGGGAACGTCGCGCCGATACCGGCCGTCGGGGCCTCAGCGGCGATCAGGTCCTTCGAATCGCCCTACTCAAGCAGATCCACGGGCTGAGCTACCGGGAGTTGGAGTTTCACCTCCAGGACTCGGCCGCCTTCCGCAGCTTCGTAGGACTCGGGCTTGGTGACTGGCCCCGCTTCCAGACCCTTCAGGACAACGTCAAACGGATCCGGCCCGAGACGTGGGAAGCCATCCACCGTGCGTTGATCGGCCTGGCTCGCCGGGAAGGAATCGAACGAGGCGAGACGATTCGGGCGGATACGACGGTCGTCGAGGCGAACATCCACGAGCCCGCCGACTCGGCCCTGCTCTGGGACAGCGTTCGGGTGATGACGCGGATTTTGCGAAGGATGGCGAAGCAACGCCCTTCGCTGCGCAAGATGTTCCCGGATCGTCGTCGTTGCGTGAAGCGACGCGCCTACGCGATCAAGTTCCACCGGCGGTCGATCAACCTGGTCGCGAGCTATCGGTGCATGATCCGGGCCACGGAAGAGGTCTGCCAAGCGGCCCGTAGCGTCGCGGAGAGGGTCGCCCGAGTCGAAGACACGACGCCGCTTCGCGAAGAGCTCCTCGCGGTGCTTCCCCTCGTCGAGCGCGTCATCGATCAGAGCCGTCGCCGTGTCCTCGAAGGCGAGCGCGTCCCTGCAGCCGAGAAGATCGTGTCGATCTTCGAGCCGCACTCGGACATCCTCGTGAAGGACAATCGAGGCACCTACTACGGTCACAAGGTCTGTCTGACTGGCGGCAGGTCGTCACTCGTCCTCGACTGTGTCATCGAGGAAGGAAACCCTACGGACTCGACGCTGGTCGAACGTACGCTCGAGCGCCATGCAGATCTCTTCGGCAAGGCACCCCGCCAAGTGGCGATGGACGGAGGCTTCGCGTCCATGGACAACGTTGCCAAGGCCAAGGCGCTCGGCGTGGAAGACATGGCCTTCAACAAGAAGAGCGGACTCGAGGTCCACGAGATGGTGCGCAGCGCCTGGGTCTTCCGGCGCCTTCGTGACTTCCGCTCGGGGATCGAGGGCGTGATCTCGACGCTCAAGCGAGCGTTCCAGATGGACCGATGCACCTGGCGGGGCCTGGCGTCCTTCAAGGCCTATGTCTGGGCCAGTGTGACGAGCTTCAACCTCGTCGCCTTGGCCCGCCACCTGCTGACTCGCGAGTTCGCCTGAACCCCTGAGAGTGGTTCGGTCGGTGGACACGTGCGCCCGCGCATCGGAACACGGTCGCTCACTCACCCCGACGGCTCCGGGACTGCTGTGACATCGCTACTCTCAACGCCCGCGAAGACCGCCAACGATCCACTAAGAGGCCGACGAACGGCTCTTCTCGGACGGGAAGTAGTTAGGCGTCGCGACATGGAAACTAAGCCCAGGCGGTCTCTGGCGTCGCAGCTTCGCTCATCTGTCGAGCGGCTCGCGGCGCGTGGCGTCGAGCAAGTCGCCTGGGTCGAGCGCCAGGGCGTCCACGCTGATGAGCTGGCTCTAGACTTCTCGGACGCAGTGCTCCCCGCGGTAGTCAATCTCTCCAACGAGTTCACGCCGGAGTTGCTCCTGCGACTAGAGCTCCTCGACGATCAGCTCTCGTCAATGTCGGGCACAGCCAAGGCTAGATTATGGACCAGCGCTTCAATCCTCAACGACCCAGCCTGGGGGCGGGTGCGCACCCTGGCACAAGTTGCGCTCGATGCGCCCGGCTGGCCGCCGCTGTAGTGTGCGCGGCGCCTAACAAGCGGCTGCAGCTGACGGCTCCAAGCACCCTTCAAACGGCCATGGTAGCCTGGGGTTGTTCCTTGGCCGGTTCAGCGGGCGTCGGGGCCGTCGCCGCAGCTGAGCCGCCGGTCCGTTAGGCGGCTGGAATGCGACCGCTCGGCAGACTTCTGGCGCTTGTTCTCCTCTCTGCCTGCAGCGAGTCGCCGGCCGAGAAGGTGCTTTCGCGAGTGGAAGAGAGCGGCCCGCAAGCAGTGATCGCTCAGCTCTTTCAGTCGGACACCGAGTGGACGGAGCTGAGTCGAAACATCGAGTCTGGCGACGACGCGTGGCTTCGCGTTGCGGCAAGCTTGCGCCCGGGTAGCGATGCGGGTTCAGCACTCAGTCTGATCTACTCGGTCGCACGTGCGATCCCGGCAAATCCCCACGGAGTTCTCTCGCTCGCGAAGGAAGGCCACTTCTCGATCGAGCTGATCTGCACGTCTCCGTTCATTGAGCCGGAGCCGGGAATCGCCGAGAGGTTCGCGGAGAAGGCATCGGAAGCCCTCTCGACCGTGCAGGACCCCCACCTCCTTCAGGTACGCGACGAATGCGTCACAAGAGTTCAACTGCCCCAGCCAGCCGCCTAACCAGCGGCTGCAGCTGACCCGTTTAGGGAGTGTCAACTCCAATGATCGCGAAGCACGTGTGGGTCTTGGTGGTGTCCTCCAACGGAATCGGCTTGCGTCCCTGCGGGTTCGGGTTCAGTCCAAACGCGTTGTCGGCCTCGTGGGCTCAATGAGGGGTTCGGGGCGACGGTGGTGAATCGGGGCCAAGGGCTCATGGGCCGCAGTCAGCTGCCCGCCTACCGTCTTCGTTGGAACACAAGCGAGAAGGGGTCCTGGGGGAGCGGGGCTACGCCATGCCAAGGCACCTCCGGAGATCGAAGGCCTCGCCGCGGGTGAGCGTGACCCAGACGCTGACGAGGAGTCTGCGAGCCAAGGCCATGCGGACCTTGTTCTTGTGGACGCGGGTCCGCATCGTCTTCGCCCAGGCACGAACCAACGGGTCGTCCTTCATCAGGCGAACCGCCCATTGGCTGACGATCCAGCGGAGCTCGGCCTGGCCTTGGCGGGTCATGCGGCCGTGGTGGGCGTGGTCGGCTGACTGGTTCACCTTGGGGGTGAAGCCGGCGAAGGCCGAGACCGCACGGGGGCCTCGGAATCGGTGCGGGTCGCCGATCTCGGCGAGCAGCGTGGCAGCCGATTGCGTCCCGATGCTCGGGAGCTCCTGCTCGAGGGCCTGGACGTCGGGATCCTCTCGCCCGATCCGTCGGATCTCCCGATCGAGAGCCAGCACCTGGCCCTGCAGGCTATCGAGCACCTGGAGCAGGGCCTTGAAGGCGGTCTGCATCTCCAGGGTCGGCAGGGTGACGGTGCGGAGCTTCTCCCGGCTCGGCTTGGTATAGAGCGCGCTCGTGGGAGCGGGAATCCGGTAGGCGTTCAGGAAGCCCCGGTGTCGAGGGACGTCATCTCTTGCGCGCTAAGAGGACGGCTAGTTTTGCGCACCCCCCTGGGTTGATGTTCGGTTCTTCCTTCTTCTCTTCCGCTCTCCGAAGGAGAGCACGGCCGTCAGGCCGCCCTCTGGGGCCTCAACGCTGGGCGCTTTGCCCCGCGGCCTGCTCGAGCTCGCGGAGCCGGTAGCTCCGCCCCGAGATGTTGAGCACCTGGCTGTGGTGGAGGAGGCGATCGAGGATGGCGGTGGCCAGCACCTCGTCGCCCGCCAGCACCTCGGGCCAGTCGGCGATGCCCTTGTTCGTGGTGATCAGGATCGAGCCCCTCCCATAGCGGTAGGAGACGAGCCGGAAGAAGAGGCTCGCCTCCTGGCGCGTCATGGGCTCGAAGCCGACCTCGTCGATGACGAGGAGCGCCACGTTCATGTGCTTGCGCCGCCGCAGCCGTTGCGGGCTGATCTCGGCGTCGCGCTTGAGGGCCGCCAGCAGGTCCTCGAGGCGATGGAAGGCCACGGAGAAGCCGTTCTCCACGGCCCGCACCCCCAGGGCCACCGCCAGGTGGGTCTTGCCCACTCCCGGCGGACCCTGGATCAGCAGACTCTCCTTGGCCCGGATCCACGCGCAGGTGCCCAGCGTCTCGATCCGGCTCCGCTCCACACTCGGCTGGAAGGCGAAGTCGAAGTTGCCGAGGGTCTGCCCCGTGGGAAGGCCCGAGAGACGGAGCGAGGTCTTCATCCTCCGCTCCTCGCGGTGCTGCAGCTCGGCCTCGAGCAGCAGGTCGAGGAAGCGGTGGGGCACGAGGTCGTCCTTGGTCGCTCGGGCCAGCTCCTCGCCGATGTGCTCGGCCGCGTGATGGAGGCCGAGGCGCACGAGCCGCTCGCGGGTCGGGTCGAGATCCACCTTGCCGCCCTTCTTGGGCACCGGGTTTCCCGCCGTCATCGCGCCACCTCCGCCAGATCGGCATAGAGGTCGATCGGCCGCTGCTCCGGCTCCATCGCCCACAGCTCCTGGAGGCGTCGACCCATGCGCCCGAGCGGTACGGGCGCCTCCACCCCCTCCGTGCTCGGCCCCTCGTAGTGGCTCGGGTCCAGCAGCAGGCGGCTTCGCGTGTGGCGCGGGTGCGCGGCCACCACCGAGCCCTCGGCCCAGACCTGCACCTGCCGGGCGCAGCCGCGCACCTCGACGCTCTGCTCGACGAAGCGGAAGGGGACGCTGTAGGTACGCCCCTCGAAGCGCACCGTGGCGTCGCGCCCGACACGTCGCATCACGGCCAGGTCGAAGGGCTCGGGAAGCCGCTCGGGCAGGGCCCCGAGATGGGGCTTCTCCGCCTCCCACGCCTGGAAGACCGTCGTGCCCGTCGCCGGGCACTGCCGCCGGTGGCTCGAGCGCGCCACCTGGCCGTCCGTCCACGCTTGCAGCGACTCCAGGCTCTCGTGCTCCCGCCGACGCGGATCGAAGCCCCGCCGGTGCCCCAGGATCCGACGCTCCACCTTCCCCTTCTCCTGCGGCTGGCGGGGACGGGTGGCGTCCACGTGGAAGCGAAGGGCCCCGGCATAGCTCGCGTAAGCCGGGTTCACCGTCCCCCATGGCCCCGCCCCCTTCGCCACCGCTGTCTTCACGTTGTCGACCCGCAGCACCGCCGGCACCCCGCCCAGCCGCTCGAAGGCCCGGTTGTGCACGTCCAGCCACGCCAGCGTGTCCGCCCGCTCCGACCACACCACCGCTTCTCGCCGCGAGTGCGAGAGCACCAGGTGGAAGGCATGCAGGTCCACCTCCTGGCCCCCGATCCGCACGCCCGGAAACTCGCCCCAGTCCACCTGACCCTGCGCCCCGGGCGGTGTCTCCACCCGACGCCGGCTCCGCACCTTCGGTCTCGGGAACCGGGCCCGCACGTACCGCTGCACGCTCTTGGAGCTCCCCGTGTACCCGTGCTCCTCCACCAGGAACTCGTGAAGCTCCTGCAGGTTCACGCCACGGCCTCCCGAGCTCGCCTCCAGCCACTCCGCGATCACCTCGTGGACCGCCTCGGCCAGGAAGGGCTTCCCGCTCCGGCCGTCTCGCGCCCCCTCCGCCAGCCGCTTCAGCCGGTAGCGCACCGCGCTCTCCCGGATCCCCAGCTGGCGGGCGATCTCCCGGTTCGAGCACCCCCGCTCGTGCAGCACTTCGATCGTCATCACTTCCTCCTGCCTCAGTCGCCGCTGCCCCACGCCCCCCTCCCTCACGGGGAACGTGCCGCGCAGCGGCTCAACAGGAGGTGCGCAAATCTACGTGTCCTCTTAGCCCTCGAATATCACGTCCTGCGACACCCCGGAGCTGGTTCACGGCCTGTTGGCGCATCTGGACGAGGCGGTGGCGGACCCGAAGGAGCTTCCTCCTCCCGTACTCCTCGTCGCTCGGGTAGTAGGTCGTTGCCACCCGATCCAGATCACCGAGCCAGAGCCGGCGTGCAATCTCGGCTGCATCTCGCCGGTCCGTCTTCTTGCCGAGCTTCTTCAGGTCGAGCTTGCGCGGATCACAGACCAGAACGTCGAGCTGCGCCTCTCGGCAGGCGTTGACGAACCACCGGTTGAGGCCCAACGCCTCGACGGCTACGCGGCAATGGGGTCCGAAGAACTTCAGCCGCTCCACGACCCCGAGGCCCTGTTCAAGGCTCTCGGAGCGGATCCTCTCCTCGGCGATCTTCTCACCCCGCGCATCCAGCACGCAGATCTGGATCACGGTGCGATGCAAGTCGATCCCAGCGAAGTACTCTGTCGTCATGGTCAGTCTCCTTGGGGAGTGTTTGTTGGAACACAGCCAAGGTGGCTGTTCTCCAAGGAGCTGACCTCCCTATACCCTCCGGGCCCCGCTCGTCCCAATCGAGGCATGATACCCTGGGGTTCCACTCAGGTGGCTCGGCGAGCCTCGGGGCCGGCCCGGCAGCTGAGCCGCCAGTCCGTTAGATACTCCCTTCGTCGTCAACCCTTCGTGGCGAAGAATTTCTCGCCAAGGAAGTCCTGGTCGTGGCGGAGCATGCCGTAGATGGCGTGGAGCAGCTTCCGCATGACGGCGACGAGTGCTTGCATCTTGGTTTTGCCCTTGGAGAGCAGCTTCTCGTAGAAGGCCTTCACGTTCGGTTCCCAGCGTGCAGCGACCATCGCAGGAAGAAAGAGTGCGCGGCGAAGGTGGGCGTTGCCGGTCTTGCTGATGCGAGCTGGCTTGTGCACAGAGGTGCCCGATTGAAACTGTCGGGGGTCGAGGCCCGCATGCGCGACCCATTGCCGGGTCGTCATGTCCTTGGGCAAGGTGCCTAGCTCGGCGAGCAACTGGATGCCGGCTGCGTCGGCGATACCCTTGATCGATGTGATGTGGCCGAAGTCTCTGGCGAGCTCGGGGCTCTGCTCGATCACCTTCAACGCTTGCTTGCGCAGCCGATCGATTCGCCCCTCCAGGAGCTCGATCAGTTCGCGGATGTCTTGCTTCACGAACTCACTGAGCTCCTCGCTCTGGTCGTTGGCATGGAGCCGGTTCTTCTCCTGCGTCACGGTCTTGCTCAGAGCCTCCACGCGGCGGGAGAGGGCCCGTACCTCCAGAATTCGGGGGTCCGGCGGAGTCCAGGCGGAAAACTCCATGCGCATTCCGAACTCGAGAATCGTTTCCGCATCGAGCGCATCCGTCTTGGAGCGTTGAAGCGATGCCTTGGCGAACGCGGCAATGGCCCGCGGGTTCGCCACCATCACCTGGGACGCCTTCGCACGGTGAAGCGCGAACGCGAGGTCGAGGCCGTACACCCCGGTCGATTCCAGGACGACGCGCGCCGTCGCATTCCCCTTCGTGGCCCACCGAATCAGCCTCTGGTGGCCCTTGGGATCGTTCGCAAAGACCAGCCCGCCCTCGCGAGTTCCGTTCCGGTCGATGGCGACGACGAGCTCCTTCGCCCCGACGTCCACGCCCACGTAATGACACTTCTTCAAGGTCTCTCCTCCCCGTGATAAGCTGGGACCCGGGTCTCCCGACCCTGCACATTCACCTACGGACCTTGTAGACGCAGGCTCTCGGGCCTCGGATACTCCACGGCATGGGTGACGAGGGCGGGAGGCCCATCTAACGGACAAGCTCTCTGGCTTCAGGCAGCGACGGCCTTTCCCGGGAACCCATCTCGGAGTCTCACTCAGGCCCGAAGAGCCTGCTCAGAGGTACAAGGCGGCGCCCTGCGAACGGCGAGACTCGACCACTTGATCGCGCTTGTCTGTCTTGTCGCAGTCAGCTTTGGCTGCGTGAACCCAAGCTCCTCATCACGAATTCGCATCTTCGTGAGCGACCCTCGGTGGACGTCTGAAAACCGGCCAAAGGTGGACGTCTCAAAGGCGGCCAAAGGGCCGCGCCCAGGACAGAGGGGTTCTACCGCGCCGGAGCCTCCTTCGGCAAGGCCGTGGTCTTCTTGGTGCGCCAGCTGCGGGGTCCGCACTTGAGCAGGTGGCCGTGGTGGAGGAGGCGGTCGAGCATGGCGGTGACGGCTGCCGTGTCGCCGAGGAGCCGGCCCCAGTCGTCGACGGGTCGGTTCGAGGTGACGAGGGTGCTGGTGCGCTCGTAGCGGCGCATGATGAGCTCGAGCAGGTCCTCGGCGGCCGTGGTGGGGAGCTTGCGCATGCCGAGGTCGTCAAGGATGAGCAGCGGCACGCTCGCCATCTCGGCCAGGTACTCCTTGCGGGTGCCGTCGAGGGTCGCATCAGCGAGTTCCTCGAGGAGGACGTGGACCTCGCGGTAGGCGACGCGATGGCCCTGGTGGATGACGGCGAGGCCGATCGCCTGGGCGAGATGGCTCTTGCCCGTGCCCGGCGGGCCGAGGAAGACAGCGTCCTCGGCTTGCTCGAGGAAGCGGCCCGTGGCGAGCTCGAAGACCAGGGCGCGATCGATCTTCGTATTGAAGCGGAAGTCGAAGCCGTTGAGGGTCCGGTTGGCGTCGCGGAAGCGGGCCTGCTTGATGCGCCGGGCCAGCAGTCGGTCCTGCCGGCGCTCGAGCTCGTCCTGGACGAGCGCCGAGAGCAGGTCGATGGCCGCCCACTCGCCCTTCTGGGCTTCGAGGAGCCGCATCTCCAGATGCTCGGCCATGCCCGAGAGCCGGAGCTTGCGCAGTGCGGGATCGAGTTCAGTCAGATTCACGAGAGGTCTCCTCGGTGCGGCGATCGATGAGATCGCGGTAGTGGGTGAGCTGGCGGATGAGCGGGTCCACCTGCTTGAGCGAGAGCGGCAGCTCGGGCTGACGCTCCAGGTAGCGCTTGACGAACGCGTAGGTGGGCAGCTCGAGGGCCAGGGCGGTGGCGCAGGCATCGTCGACGCGAGGGATGCCGTGGCGCTTGCACAGGGAGAGCACGCCCAGGATGCGACGCACCCCGGGCTCGCCGTCCAGGCGATGGATCGCCTCACACACCTCGCCCACGTGGACGCCGGCGCGCCGGGCCCGCGCGAGCAGCTGGAGGGTCGTGGCCGGCGTCCGCTTCGGGCGGTCCTCCTCCCGCATCCTGCGGCGCCCCCGCCTCTGGCGGACGTGCTCGCGCAGCAGCTCCCCCGTCTGCAGATCGAGCATCCGCACCCGCAGCCCGTCCCATTGGACGGCCACCCGCCGCCCCAGCCAGCCCGGCGGCGCGTGGTAGTAGGCCCCCTCCACCTCGATGGCCCCGTCGAGGTGCACCGTGCGCTCGCCGTGCTGGTAGTAGCGGAAGGGCTCGATGGGAAGCCCGAGCAGGTGCGGCTTCTCCTCTTCGTACATCGCCGCCACCTGGCGCTTGGTCGTGCCGTGGATGCGGGTGTCGGCCCATCGGCGCTCCCAGCGGTCGAGGTAGGCCTGGGCCTGCTCGAGCGACTCGAAGCGCATCCCGCGGACCTTCTGCTGCGCGTGGCGCACCCCGGACTCGACCTTCCCCTTGCGATCGGGGTGGCGCACCCGGCACGGAAGCGCCGTCACGCCGTAGTGGGCGAGCACATCGCGGTAGAGGGGGTTGAGCGCGGGGTCGTAGACGTCGGGCTTGAGAACGCCCTCCTTGAGGTTGTCGAGGACGACGGTGCGCGGTGCACCGCCCAGCCGGCGGAAGGCCTTCTCGTGCAGCTCCGACCAGACCTGGCTGCTCGACTTCCACACGAGCAGCCGAACGCACTTGCGGCTGTAGCCCAGGGTGAAGACGAACAGCCTCGTGCGCCGGTACTTCCCCGACCCGGGATGCCGCACCATCGGCCCGTCGCCGTAGTCGACCTGGCCCTCTTCTCCCGGTGCCGTCTCGATCACCGGGTGCGCCTCGCGCGGCGCCGCGGCTCGCTGCTTCGCCACGAAGCGCTTCACACTCGCATAGCTGAAGGCGAAGCCGTGGTCATCGACTAGGTCCTGCCAGATCGCCATCGCCGTCCGGCCCTGGCGCACGCCCGCCTCGATCCACTCGCGGTAGGGCTCGCAGGCGCTGGCCTGGGGGCTCCGGCCCGGCATCGGCGGCCAGGCCGGATCGGTGGACGCCTCTTTGGCCGCTTTTGCCGGGGCCTTCGAGTCGGTGGACGCCTCTATGGCCGGGTTTGGGGCCCCGTGCCCCCAGCGACCAGGAGATCGCACCGCGATCCCCGCGGCCCGGAGGTAACGGCTCGCCGTCTCCCGGCGCACGCCCGTCGCCTCCTCGATCCGCCGAAGCGACCAGCCGAGGCGGCCAAGTGCCAGAATCTGCTCGCGTTTCTCGTTGCCCAGAAGGTTCGCCATGGCGGCGGGGGATCGCAGGTCCCTCGCCGTCGTCAACGTCCTGGGCGTCAGCCCCTATGGCCGCTTTTCAGACGTCCTTCTATGGCCGGTTTTGGGTGTCCACCGAGGGCCTCGAAGACCGGGAGGCCGAGGGCACGGGCCGCCTGCTTGCACATCTCGAACTGGGGCGCGAGATCGTCGGGAACCTCGTCGCCCCGCGAGGCCTTGTAGCCCGGGAAGGCGTCGTTCCGGAACGACGTCATTGCGAAGTCGAAGCAGCAGGCCATGTGGGTCGGCTCCTGCTCCGAGAGGAGCCGCAGCAGCGTGTTGGTGAAGCCGTAGGCCGCCTGAGTGGCCGTCTCGCCGTCCGGCCCGAGCATCTCCGGCAGCGAGAAGTACGCCCGGAAGACGTAGACATGCGCATCGATCAGATGAACGAGCATCGACAACTTAACAAACGAAACCGGCCCCTATCTTAACGGCGCTCTTCGAGGACGGCGTTCTGGACGATGTCGGCGGCCTTGTGGACTTCGACGTCGCGTTTTTCGGCGCCGCGGCGGCGGAAGAGCTCGACCTGGCCGTTGGCCAGGCCCTTGGGGCCGACGGTGAGGCGATAGGGGATGCCGACCAGCTCGGCGTCCTTGAACTTCACGCCGGGGCGTTCGTCGCGGTCGTCGAGGACGGCGTCGATGCCGTCGCCAACGAGGCTCTCGTAGATGCGTTGGCCGGCCTCGGCGCTCTCCACGTCCTTCGGGTTGACGACGGTGACCACCACCTCGAAGGGCGCGACGTTGACCGGCCAGATGATGCCGTTCTCGTCGTTCCAGCTCTCGACGATCGCCGCCAGGGCACGGCCCACGCCGATGCCGTAGGAGCCCATGATGATGGGGACCTTCTTGCCGTTCTCGTCCTGCACCTCGGCGCCGAGGGCCTCGCTGTACCTCGTGCCGAGCTTGAAGATGTGGCCGACCTCGACCGTCTTGCGCACCTGGAGCGCAGCCTCGCACATGGGGCAGGCCTCGCCCTCGGTCACCTCGCGCAGGTCCATCCACTCGGTGACGGAGACGTCCCGCGCCACCGATACCCCGCGCAGGTGGAAGTCGTCCTCGTTGGCACCGGTCGTCATGTTCGTGCGGCCCTCGAGGGCGACGTCCGCGATCACGCGCAGCCCTTCCACGCCCACGGCGCCGAGGCTTCCTGCGGACGCGCCGAGAGCCCGGCGGATCTCGTCGCCCGCAGCCGGGCGCAGCAAACTCGCCCCGGTACCGTCGGCGAGCTTCTGCTCTACGAGCCCGTGATCTCCGCGCAGCAGCACCAGGGTGGGCGCGTCGTCGACGAGGTAGACGAGGGTCTTGATCTGGCGGTCCGCCGGGGCACCGCCCTCGAACGACGCCAGGTCCTCGATCGTGCGCACGCCGGGCGTCGCGAACTTCTCGGGCGCGTCGGGTCCGGCTTCGTCGTTCGCACCTTCGAGCAGCGACGTCGCCTTCTCCACGTTGGCTGCGTAGCCGCAGGCCCCGCAGGAGACCACCCAGTCCTCGCCCGCCGGCGTCTCGACCATGAACTCGATCGACTCGCTCCCGCCCATCGCGCCGGAGGAGGCCTCGACGGCGAGGGTGTCGAGCCCAAGCCGGTCGTAGATCCGCCGGTAGGCCTCGAAGTGCTGCTGGAAGGCGTGGTCGAGCCCTTCGGGCGCGACGTCCATCGAGTACGAGTCCTTCATGGTGAACTCGCGCACCCGCAGGAGCCCGGACTTCGGCCGCTCCTCGTCGCGGAACTTCGTCTGGAACTGGAACCAGGTCTGGGGCAGCTCCTTGTAGGAGCGCAGCTCCCGCGCCAGCCAGGCGAAGATCTCCTCGTGGGTGAAGCCGAGGCAGGTGCTCGCGCCGTGGCGATCTTCGAGCTTGAACATCACGTCCACGCCCGCGCGCCCGGACTTCTCGAGGATGTCCATGGGCAGGAGCGCAGGCAGGCTGAACTCCTGCCCGCCGATCTTGCCCATCTCCTCGCGGATGATGCCCTCGACCTTGTCGTGCACGCGCTTGCCGAGGGGAAGCAGCGAGTACACCCCTGCCATCAGCTGGCGCATGAAGCCGCCGCGCACGAGCAGGCGGTGGCTCGCGGCCTCGGCGTCCGCCGGGTCGTCGCGGAGGGTGGGAATGAACGCCTGACTCCAGCGCACGGCGCGTCTCCTGGCGGCTTGCGGGTGGGAGGATCGTCCGAGGCTACCCGCCGATCGGCGTCCCCGCCTCCTCCGTGAGGCGCACGAACGCCCGGGAGAGCTCGTCCATCACCGGGCGTTGCCCGTTGCCGATGGGTCGGCCGTCGAAGGAGCCGACCGGCACGATCCGTGCGCCGCTGCCCGAGAGGAAGACCTCGTCCGCGGCGAAGAGGTCGAACCGCCCGAGCCTCCGCACCTCGGCGGCGATGCCCTCTTGCGCCGCCAGCTCCAGAAGGCTGCGACGCGTGATGCCCTCGAGCGCCCCGTCGGTGGCCGGCGGCGTCACCAGGACGCCGTCGCGCACGGCGAAGACATTGGCCACGGAGGCCTCGGCCACGTGGCCTCCGGTGTTCAGCAGGAGGGCCTCGTCGGCGCCCCGCTGGCGGGCCTCGAGCTTGGCGAGGGCGCTTCCGAGGTAGTTCAGGCTCTTGACCCGCGGGTCGAGCACGTCGGCCGGCGGCCGCCGCCAGCTCGAGGTCACGAGCGCGATGCCTTCCCTGAGCTTCTCCTCCGGGTAGATCCGCACTTCGTCGGCGATGCAGACGATGCGGGCGCGCGGGCAGGTGGTGGGATCGACGCCGAGGGCACCTTCGCCCCGGGAGACGATCAGGCGCAGGTAGGCCTCGTCCCGCCCGAAAGCGCGGGCCGTCGCGAGGGTCGCCTCGCGGGCCGCTTCGATCCCGCCCGGGATGTCCAGGGCCAGGGCACGAGCCGCCGTCGCGAGACGGACCAAGTGGTCCTCGAGGCGGAAGATCTTCCGGTGGTAGACCCGCATGCCCTCGAAGACGCCGTCGCCGTAGAGGAAGCCGTGATCGGTCACCGGGATGCGCGCGTCCTCGGGCGCAACGATCCCACCGTCGAGCCACACCTTCACGAGCCCGCCTCCCGGATGCGCGGGCGGGGCGCGCGCAGCCGCTCCTCGATGCGTCCGGCGGCGACGCGCAGGCGTTGGACCAGGGGCATCGCTCCGAGTCGCTCGATCTGCTCCGAGGCGGCGGCGACCGCGAGAGCGGCCTCGAGCCGCTGCCCGTTCCAGAGCGGCACCGCCACGACGGACATCCCGGGGATCCACTCGCCGCGGTTCTCCGCCCACCCGCGCAGGCGCACGCGGCGCACCTCCGTCTCCAGGGCGGCGTGGCTCGTCGCGGTGCGGTCGGTGAAGGGCTCGAGCGCACTTCCGCCCAGGGCCACGGCACCCGGCGCGAACGCCAGCACGAGCTTGCCGATGGCGGTGGCGTGCACGGGGATGCCCTCGCCCACCCGCGGTGCCGCCCGCAGGAAGCCGGTCCCCTCGACCTGGTCCAGCACGAGGATGCGGCCCGCCCGCGGCCCGGCCAGGAACACCGTCTCCCCGAGCTCGCCCGCCGCGGCCTCCAGCTCGGGACGGGCGAGGGACAGCAGCGGATCCCGCTCCAGCTGGGCCAGCCCGAGCGCCACGAGGGCGGAGCCCGTGCGGTAGCGCCGCCGATCGTCCTGCTCCACGAGCCCCCGGCGCGCCAGGGAGGTGAGCAGGCGGTGGGTCGTGGACTTCCCGAGCCCGAGGGTCCGGGCCAGGGCAGTGACGCCAGCGGGCTCCTGGGCCGTGCTGAGCGCGAACAGCAGATCGACCGCGTTGTCGACTGTCGAGAGAGTTTGTTCCATATACCGGTCTCATGTCCTTTTTAATGGGACAATTGTACGGCCGAGGCCCGGTGGGGTCAAATCCTTTCGCCCCCAGAGCCCACCGGCTAGGATCGACCGACCGGCGCTGCGCTCTCCCCCGGGCAGGCCACCGTGTCCCCCGGCCCACCAACCACCAGAGGCGTAAGCGTACGTGGCGGACTTCGAGCGCATCGAGAATGCATCCGAACTCGAAGCGCTGGCTCGGGAGCTGCTGAAGCAGAAGGTGGTCGCCTTCGATACGGAGGCGGACAGCTTCTACCACTACTTCGACAAGACCTGTCTGGTGCAGGTCGCGACGAAGCGGCGCATCTACCTGATCGATCCGCTCGCCCTCGGGGGCCCGGCGGAGCTCCAGCCGCTCGCACCGGTGATGGCGTCGCCGGACATCCGCAAGATCTTCCACGCCGCCGAGTACGACCTGTTCGTCCTGAAGCGCGATTGCGGCTTCACCTTCGCGAGCCTCTTCGACACGATGATCAGTGCCCAGCTTCTGGGATACCCGGCCATCGGACTGGCGGCGCTGATCGAGCGCCACTTCGAGATCAAGCTGCCCAAGGACGAGCAGCGCTCGGATTGGTCGGCCCGCCCGCTCCGGGACAGCCAGCTCACCTACGCCGCGGCGGACGTCACCCATCTGATTCCGTTGGCGAAGCTGCTGGAGAAGGAGCTCAAGAAGGCCGGCCGGCTGGACTGGGCCCAGGAGGAGTTCGAGACCCTCACCCAACGCCAGTGGCCCGAGCGGGAGTTCGACCGGCTGGGCTACCTGCGCATCAAGGGCGCCCGCGCCCTGGATCCCAAGGCGCTGTCGGTGTTGCGCGAGCTCTATCTAGTGCGCGACAAGCGCGCGCGGGACATCGACCGGCCGCCGTTCAAGGTGCTGGGCAACCGCGCACTGCTCGAGATCGCCGAGCGCATGCCGCGGACGGATGCCGCGCTGAGCAAGGTGAAGGGCGTCACGGACCTGATCCTCCGGCGCTTCGGCCGCGAGATCCTCGCCGCGGTCGAGCGTGGCGCCCAGAAGAACCACGGCCCGGTTCCGAAGAAGATGGGCGGCAACGGCTCCGGCCGCCGCCGCATGGACCGCACGACCGAGAAACGGGTGGCAGCCCTCAAGCGTTGGCGCACCGGCCGCGCCAAGGACCTGGCGATGGATCCCGGCGTGCTGTGCCCGAACGCGACCCTCGAGACGATCGCGTGGAAGAAGCCGAAGCAGGCCTCGGAGCTCGAAGGCCTTCCGGGCGTGAAGGGCTGGTTCGCCCGCAACTTCGGCAGCGAGATCGTCGAGGCGCTCGAGGCCGACGGGTAGGGGCCCGTACGCGGGACGTCTCGTGCGGAGACCGGGGCGGGGCCGGGTGCGGGTGCTTGCGCTGGTCTCCTTGGCATCCGGGTGTGCGGGACGGGGCCCTCTCCTTGCCCGAGAGTCGGCGGCGGGGATGGATGGAGCTCCAGGGCCTCTGGAGGGCCCTGGCGAGGCGTTCGGGTAGGACGGCGCCGCATGGCGGGATCCGTCGCTCGCTCCAGCACCCGCACCCGGCCCGAGGACCGGCTCGTCAGGCCGTTCGGGGTGAAGAGCGCGGAGGGCGCGAGCCCTCCCGGCGCAAGCCCAGCGAGCCTTGCGGCCGGTGCGATGAGGCGAGCGCAGCGACGTCCTGATTCCGGCACCCGACCGAAGACGGCGAGCGAGCGAGAGCCCGGAGGGCGCGTGCCCCTCCGAGAGCAAGCCCTGCCGGGGCGCGCAGTGAGCCGAAGGCGAACGAAGAATCACGACAAAAAGGAAAAGGCCCTCCGGAACTTCCGGAGGGCCTTCGATCAACCTGGAGTCTTGGCGTTGGCCGAGTCAGGCGGGGTGCCGTTCTGGGGGAAAGCGCCTTAGCAGACTCGGTTACTCCTCGACTCGGGATTCGAAGGTCTGCGCGCCCGATGAGACCGTTCGATTCCCATTCCAGGTTGGCTCCACGCTGTTGGGTATTACACGTGGCGTGCCAACCCGCAGGGTCGGCGCCGACCCGCCCCAACTCATTGATTTTGCTTGGTTTCTTCGCCAGCCGGGCCGAGAGCAGGATCGCGGAGGCTGCCGCCGGATGATGCAGGCGTGAGCCCCGCGGATTCGGGGCCCCGGGGTAAAACTAGTGGTGCCGCACCGGGTTGCGCCCCCGCAGGCCAGTGCCACATGCGTTGGCGGCGCCACTCCGGGCGGCACGGTCTCGTTCCCGGGGCGGCAGGCGTTATCCTGCACGCCTCGTGCACGCCGAGCGACGTCAACGGTTCCTCGAGGCGATGGGCGACGGCGCGGTCGCTGTCATCCAGGGCGCGGGACGGGTCCAGCGCTCGAACGACACCGACTTCCCTTTCCGCCAGAACAGCGACTTCTGGTACCTCACGGGCTTCGACCACCCCCATGCGGTGGCCGTCCTGCGCACCGACGGCGGCCCGGCCTACAGCCTGTTCGTCGAGCCCCGGGATCCGGAGATGGAGACGTGGAACGGCTACCGGCCGGGGGTCGAGGGGGCGGTGGCCGACTACGGCGCCGACCAGGCGCACCCGAACGACGAGCTCCTCGGGAAGCTGCCGGAGCTGGTTGGCGGTGCCCGCCGTGTGTTCCACGTGCTCGGCATCGACGCGACCCTCGACGACAAGCTCTTCCACACGCTCCACGAGCTACGGCTGCGATCGCGCCGGGGCGTCAATCCGCCCGACGACATCACGGATCCCCGCGGCATCCTGCACGAGATGCGGCTTCACAAGTCGGCCGACGAAATCGCGACCATGCGGGAAGCGGCCGATATCAGCCGCGAAGGCCACCACGAGGCGGCCCGGCTCGCCCACGCGGGGCACAACGAGTACGAGCTGGAAGCCGTGCTCGACTACACCTTCCGGCGTCGCGGGGCGTCGGGCCCGGCCTACAGCAGCATCGTCGGCGGCGGCGCGAACGCCACGATCCTGCACTACGTCCAGAACGACCAGCCCCTCGTCGACGGAGAGCTGCTGCTGATCGACGCGGGCTGTGAGCTCCGGGGCTACGCCTCCGACGTGACGCGTACCTACCCGATCGGGGGGCATTTCGGGGCGCCTCACCGCGACGTGTACCAGGCCGTCCTCGAAGGCCAGCTGGCGGCCCTCGAGGCGGCCCGGCCCGGCGCGTGCCTCGAGACGATCCACAAGGCCGCCGTCCGGCAGCTCGTGGAAGGCATGATCGAGCTTCGGCTGCTCGAGGGCGACGTGGACGCGCGGGTCGAGGACGAGAGCTTCCGGCGCTACTACATGCACGGCACGAGCCACTGGCTGGGCCTCGACGTCCACGACGTCGGCAACTACACACTGGACGGCAAGTCGCGGCCCCTCGAGCCCGGCATGGCGTTCACGGTGGAGCCCGGCATCTACGTCCCCGCCGACGACGAGAAGGCCCCCGAGGCGCTGCGCGGCATCGGGGTGCGTATCGAGGACGACGTGGTCGTCACCGAGGACGGCCACGAGAACCTGACCGCCGCCATTCCCAAGAGCCCCGAGGACGTCGAGGCGTGGGTCCAGCGCGGCCCCCCCAGCTGATCAGGAGACGGAATGCCCGACATCGAGTCCTTGCTGAAGGAGAAGCGCGTCTTCGAGCCGCCCCGGGAGTTCTCCCGCCAGGCGAACTGGAACAAGAAGACCGCGTCCGAGCTTCGAAAGCTCGGCGCGAAGAGTCCGGAGCGCTTCTGGGCGAAGGTGGCCCGGGAGAACGTCAGCTGGTTCACGCCCTGGAAGAAGACCCTCCAGTGGAAGCCTCCCTTCGCCAAGTGGTTCGTCGGCGGGAAGCTCAACGTCTCCTACAACTGTCTCGACCGTCACCTGGAGGGCGAGAACGCCTGGCGCCGCAACAAGGCGGCCATCATCTGGGAAGGCGAACCCGGCGATTCCCGCACGCTCACTTACGGCGAGCTCCACCGGGAAGTCTGCAAGTTCGCCAACGTGCTGAAGGGACTCGGCGTCAAGAAGGGCGAACGCGTCGCCCTCTACATGCCGATGGTGCCGGAGCTGGCGATCGCCATGCTGGCCTGCACGCGGATCGGCGCGCCCCACTCCATCGTCTTCGGCGGCTTCTCCGCCGAGGCGCTCCGCGATCGCATCAACGACGCCGGCGCCAAGGTGGTGATCACCGCCGACGGCGGATACCGGCGCGGCGCTCCCTTCGATCTCAAGCCGGCGGTGGACGAGGCCTGCAAGGGCGCCGAGTGTGTCGAGCACGTGGTGGTGGTGAAGCGCACCGGCGAGCGCGTCGAGATGCAGGAAGGCCGCGACCAGTGGTGGCACGAGCTGATGGAGGGCGCCTCCGCAGTCTGTCCGGCCGCGAAGCTCGACGCCGAGCATCCGCTCTTCATCCTCTACACCAGCGGCACGACCGGGAAGCCCAAGGGCATCTTGCACACGACCGGGGGCTACCTGACCCACGTCACCACCACGGCGAAGGCGATCTTCGACCTCAACGACTCCGACACGTACTGGTGTACGGCGGATATCGGCTGGATCACCGGCCACTCCTACGTCGTCTACGGCATCCTCGCGAACGGCGCGACCACCTTCATGTACGAGGGCGTGCCGACCCATCCGGCGCCGGACCGCTTCTGGGACATCATCGAGCGCTGGAAGGTGTCCATCTTCTACACGGCGCCGACGGCGATCCGCACCTTCGTCCGGCTGGGTGACGAGCACCCGAAGAGCCACGACCTCTCGTCGCTGCGACTCCTGGGCACCGTCGGCGAGCCGATCAACCCCGAGGCCTGGATGTGGTACCACCGGGTGATCGGGAACAAGAAGTGCCCGATCGTCGACACCTGGTGGCAGACCGAGACCGGCGGGATCATGATCACGCCCCTGCCGGGCGCCGTGAAGACCAAGCCCGGCTCCGGCACGCTCCCCTTCCCGGGCGTGCACGCCACGATCCTCGACGAGGAGGGCGAGACCGTGCGCCCGCCGAACGGCGGCCTCCTCGCTATCACGAAGCCCTGGCCGGGAATGCTGCGCGGCATCTGGGGCGACCCGAAGCGCTACCGGGAGGTGTATTGGAGCAAGTGGAAGGACGTCTACTTCCCCGGCGACGGCGCCCACCAGGACCAGCAGGACTACTTCTGGATCATGGGGCGCGTGGACGACGTGATGAACATCTCCGGCCATCGCATCGGCACCATGGAGGTGGAGAGCGCCATCGTGAGCCACACCGATGTGGCCGAGGCGGCCGTGGTCGGACGTCCGGACGAGATCACCGGCACCGCCATCGTCGCCTTCGTGACGCCGAAGGGCGGCGTCGAGCACGGGGCGGAGCTCGCCGAGAAGGTGCGAAAGCAGGTCACCCGGGAGATCGGCGCGATCGCCAAGCCCAAGGACATCCGCTTCACCGACGCCCTGCCGAAGACCCGCTCGGGCAAGATCATGCGCCGGCTGCTCCGCGACATCGCTGCGGGCAAGGAGGCCGTGGGCGACACGACGACCCTCGAGGACTACAGCGTCCTCGCGAAGATCCGGGAGTCCGAGGAGGATTGACGGGCGGCCCATGAGCGAGCTCGCCCGGCTGCTCGAGCGCGAGCCTCCGCGCCCGTGGGCGTGCGGCGGGAAGATCCCCTGGAACGAGCCGGGCTTCAGCGAGCGGATGCTGCGGGAGCACCTCTCGCAGGTGCACGACGCTGCGAGCCGTCGGGCCGAGCGCATCGACGCCCACGTGGCGTGGATCCACGCGCGATGGCTGGCGGACGGAGCGAAGCGCGTGCTCGATCTCGGCTGCGGGCCGGGTCTCTACACCGAGCGCCTCGCCCGCCACGGCCACCGCTGCGTCGGCGTGGACTTCTCGCCGGCGTCGGTCGCCTACGCGAGGAGGCAGGCCGAGACGCTGGGGCTCGAATGCCGGTACCTCGAGGCAGACCTGCGCACGGCCGATCCCGGCACGGGCTTCGACCTCGCGCTGCTCGTGTTCGGCGAGCTGAACGCGTTCCCACCCGAGGAGGCCCGGGAGATCCTCCATCGCGCCCGGTCGTCCCTCGTCGCGGGCGGAGCCCTGCTGCTCGAGGTGCATGACCCGGCGTACGTCCATCGCATCGGGCGAGCGGAGCCCAGCTGGAGTACGGCCGCTTCCGGGCTCTTCTCCGACGCCCCGCATCTCCGGCTCGAGGAGTGTGCCTGGGACGAGGACGAGCAGGCCTCGGTGGAGCGCTACCTGGTCGTCGACCTGGCCAGCGGAATGGTGTCGGAGTACGCGAGCACCCTGCAGGCCTATCCGGACGACGCACTTCGGGACATGCTGCGCGAAGCGGGGTTCGCGGATGTCGAACCCTTCCCTTCCCTCACGGGAGAGGCTGCGGCCCCCCACGACGGACTGCACGTCCTGGCCGCGGCGTGAACGGATCGTTTCCCGGCGTGCCGGCTTCCGGGGGCGGCTAACGTTGGAGCCATGAGGATCCACGACTTCCCGCTCGCTCCGAACCCCCGCAAGCTGCGGACCTACCTGGGCGAGAAGGGCCTCGAGATCCGGTTCGTGCTGGTGAACCTGATCAAGGGCGAGCACAAACGGCGGGAGTTCCTGGCCATGAACCCGATGGGCAGCGTGCCCGTGCTCGAGCTCGACGACGGCAGCTTCCTCACGGAATCCCTCGCCATCATCGAGTACCTGGAGGAGCTCCACCCGGAGCCGCCCATGATCGGCACCACCCCGCTGGAGCGCGCCCGGGTGCGGCGCCTCGAGCGCCTGGCCGAGCTGGGCGTGCTGTTCCGGACGGCCCAGTACGTTCACGCGTCGAAATCCCCACTCCCCGGCGTGGAGCCGCGGCCGGAGGTGGCCGCCCACATGCTGGCCCAGCTCCCGACCTTCCTCGGCCTTCTCGACGCGGAGGTGGGCGATCGCCCCTTCGTCGCCGGCGACCGCCCCACCATCGCCGACTGCACGCTCTTCGCCGCGTTCGAGTTCGGGAAGTTCGGAGGGCTCGAGCTGGCGGAGGTGGGCGACGGCTTCCCCAACCTGAAGCGCTGGCACGCTGCCTTCTCGCAGCGTCCCAGCGCCCAGGTCTCGTTCCCTTGAAGGGCGGAGACGCCTACTCGTAGACGATGCCCTTCTTCGCGGCCTGCTCCTTCACGGCCTCGAAGACCTTGGCGTCGAAGCCTTCGACGCGGCCGGCGGCGCGCTGGCGCTCGGTCTCGGCGCGCACCCACGCATCGCGTTTACCCGCGAGCGCGTCGATCTCTTCCTGGATGCGCTCGCGCTCCTCGAGCTTCTGCTGCACGAAGGCGCCCTGCTCGGCGGGCGACATCGCGCGCATCGGCGCGGGCAGCGCCTCGGGGGCGACGGCCTCGAGCTCGAGGCCGTCCTTGAACGCGTCGACCAGATCGCTCATGCCCGATATCGCCCGCTTGCCGCTCTTCGCCAGGTAGGAGAGCCGCGAGGCGGCGGCGGGCGCGTCGGCCTCGACCGAGTTCTTCACCTTCTCCTCCATGGCCATGCGGTCGTCGGCGGAGCCGTAGGAGACGACCGTGGAGGCGAGGGCGCGGTTCAGCCGCGCCAGCTCGTCGTCCATGGGCGTGGCCAGCGCCACCATGCCGCCGTCCTGGGCGATGGCCGCGAACTGCCCGAGGCCGATCGAGGCGATCTCGCGCCACACCGGCGTGGTGTTCGGCTGGGCACCGCACTGCACGGTGTTGAGCATGATGCCCCTCTGCTTGGCGAGGCGGGCCGTCTCCGCGTAGGGGACGTCCTGGGCGTAGTCCATGTGCGGCGGGGCGTCGCCGACCAGGAAGATCACGCGGTAGACGCCCTCCCCGGTGCTCCAGGACAGGTCGTTCACGGCCTCGTGCAGCGCCTGGTTGACCGATTCCGGCGTATCGCCGCCGCCCTGGGCCTGGAAGCCGCGCAGCTTCGCGTAGATGGCGTCGATGTCGTCGGTGAGGTCAAAGCGCCGGGTCACATAGGCGTCGCCGCGATCGCGGTAGCCGATGAGCGCGATGCGCACGTCCGCACCCTGCTGGGAGCTGGCCATCTGGTTGGCGATCGACCAGATCTTCTGCTTGGCGCCCTCGATCAGGCCGGACATGGAGCCGGTGGTGTCGAGCACGAAGGCCACCTCGATGCGGGCGTCGGGGGCCGGCACCACGTGCACGGGCTCGATCGGCGGCACCGGATCCACGTGGGCGGCGCTCTTGGCACGGGCGTGGGCCACGGCCAGGGTGGCTGCGGCGAGCAGCGCCACCAGGCCGAGCTGGTGGAGGCGAGTGAAGCGGGGCTTGCGTTCCTGCATGGTTCGGGTCCTCGGTTCTCGTTGGGTGTGGGGGCTGGGATTCGACGTCGAGCCTATGGGCCCCTTCGGTGGGTTGCTGTAAAGGCCCGGTAAATCCACGCCCGACGGCGGCCGAGGCTCCGGGAATCGCGGACTTGCGGCGCCCGCCTGCGCCTCCGAAGCTCCCGCCACCGTGGACCGCCCTGCGCTCGGACTCGATTTCGGCACCACGAACAGCGCGATCGCCCTGGTCGACGGCGAGGGGCGCTCCCGACTCGCGCGCTTCGATGCCGACGACGGACCCACCGAGACCTTCCGCTCGGTCCTCTACTTCGAGGAGGACGAGGACGACGGGCGCACCCATGTGCACGCCGGGCCGAACGCCATCGCGCGCTACCTGACGAGCGAGGAGAAGAACGGGCGCCTCGTGCAGTCGCTGAAGTCGTTCCTGGCGAGCCGGCTCTTCTCCGCCACCAACGTGATGGGCCGGGTCTACCGGCTGGAGGACCTGATCGCGCTGCTGCTGCGGCCGCTGCGCGAGCAGGCGGAGGAGCGTTTCGGGGTGGCCGTCGAGCGAGTCGTGGCGGGGCGGCCCGTGCGCTTCGTGGGCGCGGAGTCGGACGAGGACGAGGAGCTGGCGATGACGCGGCTCACCGCCGCGCTGCACAACGCCGGCTTCCGGCACGTGACCTTCGAGTACGAGCCAGTGGGTGCGGCCTACCACTACGAGCAGGGCTTGGAGCGCGACGAGCTGATCCTGATCGCCGACTTCGGCGGCGGGACCAGCGATTTCTCGCTGCTGCGGGTCGGTCCCTCCTTCGCGGGAGAGGGCCGGCGCGCGGAGTCGATCCTCGGACACGACGGGGTCGGCCTGGCCGGCGACGCCTTCGACGGCAAGCTGGTGCGCCACCTGGTCGCGCCGCGTCTCGGCCGCGGGGCCGAGTTCCGCTCGATGATGGGACGCGTGCTGCCGGTGCCCGCGTGGATCTACGGGCACCTCGAGCGCTGGCACCACGTCTCGCTGCTCAAGTCCCGCAAGACCCTGCAGCTGCTCCTCGACCTCCGCCGGGAGGCCCTCGAGCCCGAGAAGCTCGAAGCGCTGATCCACGTGGTGCGCTCCGACCTGGGGTTCCTGCTCTACCGCGCGACCGAGCACGCCAAGCGCACGCTCTCGGACGAGGCCAGGGCGACCTTTCGCTTCCAGCACGAGCACGTGGGCATCGCGGCGCTGGTGCCGCGCACCCGCTTCGAGGAGTGGATCGCGGAGGAGCTCGTGCGCATCGAGGCGTGTGTGGACGGCCTCCTCGAGCGCAGCGGCATCGCGCCGGGCGAGGTCGACCGCGTCTTCCTCACCGGCGGCTCGTCCTTCGTCCCCGCCGTCCGCGCCCTCTTCCTGTCGCGCTTCGGCGAGGCCCGCGTGACCAGCGGCGCCGAGCTCACCTCCGTCGCCAGCGGCCTGGCCCTCCGCGCCGCCGAGTGAAGAAACGGGGCCAGAGTTAAGAATTCAGTTACGCCCCCTTGGGGCGTAACTGAATTCTTAACTCTGGCCCCGTTTCTTCAGGCGGCTTCGTTGACGCCCGGGGGGTCGGTGGAGCGCTGGCCCGGGTGCCAGGTGCCGTCGCCGCGGCGGGTGAGGAGGATGCGGCCGCCGACCTCGGGCTGGCCCTCGGCGGGGGCTTCTCCCGTCAGGTGGCGGACGATCTCGCGGATCACGCCCTTGTGCAGGACGGCCACGGCGGTGCGGCCGGGGTCGGCCAGGAGGCGCTCGAGAGCCCGCCCGATGCGGGCCTGGAAATCGGCGCGCAGCTCGCCGCCCGGGTACTCGAAGCCCTCGGCGCCGGCCTGCCAATCGTCGAAGAGCGCGGGATCCTGGGCCTGGATCTCCTCCTTCGAGAGGCCCTCCCAGCGCCCGAAGTGGATCTCCCGGAGCTCGCTCTCCATGCGCACCTGAGCTCCGCGGCTCACGACCGCAGCCCCGCCCCAGGAGCGCTTCAGGGTGCTGGCCACGTAGAGATCGGCGGGCTCGTCGCGCAGCTCGCTGGCGACGCGCCGCATCTGCGCCCGCCCTTCGGCGGACAGGCCGAGGTCGGTGCTGCCGTAGTAGCGGACGCTCGACTCGCCGTCGGTCTCACCGTGGCGGATCAGGATCAGGCGGCGGATGGACATGGGCGGCTCCTCCGGGAATCGCGCGGGAGAATGGCCGGCTCCCCGGGCCTCGTCAATTCGAGGCCCGAGGCGGCGCGGTTGGTAGACTGGCCCGCCATGACCGGCCGAGCCTGGGGGGTGATCGCACTGCTCGCCCTCGCCATCGTGGCGGGGACCAGCGTCTGGCTGCGCTGCGAGGGCGCCGCCCCGGAGATCCGGGCCCCGGAGCGGGTCGTGATCGGGCGGGCCGGCGCGGAGGTGAGCCTGGGCGCCTCCGACGCGGGCTCCGGGGTGCGAGAGCTGGCCGTGCGCCTGCGCCACGCCGGCGGCGAGGCCACCGTGTTCCGCGAGAGCTACCCGGGCAACCCGCTGACCGGCGGCGTGCTGAAGCCCGGCATCCCCGACGTCGCCGCGAGCCTCGACCCGAAGGCCCTCGGCTTGAAGGACGGAGAAGCGTTCCTGATCGTGGAGGCGACGGACTGGTCGTGGGCCTCGATGCTCAGGGGCAACACGGGCGCCCTCGAGGTGCCGGTCCGCATCGACCTGAAGGCGCCGCGGGTCTCCGTCCGAACCGGCCTCACCTACGTGAAGCGCGGCGGCAGCGCCTCGGTCGTCTACCAGGTGAACGAGGACGCGGCCCGGGACGGCGTCCTGGTGGGCGACGCCTTCTTCCAGGGCGTGCCGCTACCGGCCGCGGACGACGGGCGGCGCATCGCGATCTTCGCGATTCCCCGGGACGCCCCGGACAACGTGCCCATCCGCGTCGTGGCCGAGGACGCCGCCGGCAACCGGGGCACCGGTGGCTGGGCCACGCGTCTCCAGGAGCGGGGCTTCCAGGAGGTGACGATCAACCTGGGCGAGCGCTTCCTCTCCGGCAAGGTGCCGGAGCTGGCGGACGCCCTGGATCTCGACGCCTCCGATCCGATCGTCGCCTTCCAGCACATCAACACGGAGGTGCGCGCGGCCAACGAGGAGGAGATCCGGCGCATCGTGGCAAGAGCCACCCCGCCGCTCGCGTTCGAGGGCGGCTTCCTGCAGATGCGCGGCTCGGCGGTCACCAGCCGCTTCGCCGAGCACCGGAGCTACTTCGTCGAGGGCCGCAAGGTCTCCGAGGCGATCCACTACGGCTACGACCTGGCCTCCACCGCCGGTGCGGCGATCGAGGCGTCGAACGCGGGCCGCGTGCTCTTCGCGGACGCCCTCGGCATCTACGGCAACTGCGTGATCGTCGACCACGGGCTCGGCGTGACCTCCCTCTACGCGCACCTCTCCCGCATCGACGTGGGCGCCGGCGACGAGGTGGCGCGGGGGCAATCCCTCGGCACCTCCGGTGCGACGGGGCTCGCTGGCGGCGACCACCTGCACTTCGCGATCCTCGTCGGCGACACCTACGTCGACCCGAAGGAGTGGTGGGACGCGAAGTGGGTACGGGATCACATCGAGGCGCGCTTCGAACCCACCGAGTGAAGGGGCCGCGGTGAAGGTCGCTCGAGAAGCGGAGCTCGAGGGCTTCCTGCTGCGGCGCTACAAGCGCTTCTTCGCCGACGTCGAGACGCTGGACGGCCGCAAGCTCACCGTCCACTGCCCGAACCCGGGCAGCATGCGCGGGCTCCTCGTGGAAGGCGCGCCGGTGCGCTGCTCCACGAGCGCGAACCCGAAGCGCAAGCTCGCCCACACCCTCGAGATGATCCGCATCGGACGCAGCTGGGTGGGGCTGCACACGGGCCGGGGCAACGCCGTCGCTGCGGCCGCCATCGACGCCGGGCTCCTGCCGTCCTTGGATGGCTACGAGGTGCGGCGCCCTGAGGTGCGCATCGAGCACGGCGGTACGAGCTCGCGCATCGACTTCCACCTCTCGAAGCACCGGAGCCGGCCCGACGCCTGGGTCGAGGTGAAGAGCGTCACCTTGGCCGCGGGCCGGCGCGCGCGCTTCCCGGACAGCGTCACCGAGCGGGGACGGAAGCACGCGGAGCTGCTCGGCACGCTCGCGCGGCGGGGCGAGCGCGGCGTCCTGCTCTTCGTCGTCCAACGGGGCGATTGCCGGATCGTGGAGCCAGCCGACGACATCGACCCGGCCTACGGCGCCGCACTGCGGCAGGCAGTGGCGCGAGGTGCGGAGGTGCTCGCAGTGCGGGCGCGGATTCGCCAGGACGCGATCGTCCCCCTGGACCGGCTACCGGTCGAGCTGTGAGCCGGGCCGCGCTGCGCCGGGCGCTGCTGCGCTGGTACCGCGAGCAGGCCCGCGACCTCCCCTGGCGCCGGACGCGCGATCCCTACGCCATCTGGGTCTCCGAGACGATGCTGCAGCAGACCCGGGTCGAGACGGTCATCCCCTACTACGAGCGCTTCCTCGCCCGCTTTCCGACCGTGGAAGCGCTGGCAGACGCCGAGAGCGACGACCTGATGGAGCACTGGGCGGGCCTCGGGTACTACCGGCGCGCGCGCAACCTGCAGGCCGCCGCCCGGAAGGTGGTGGAGGAGCACGGCGGCGCGCTGCCGGACGACGTGGAGGGGCTGCTCGAGCTGCCGGGCGTGGGACGCTACACGGCCGGGGCGCTGGCCTCGATCGCCTTCGACCGCCCGGCGCCGATCGTCGACGGCAACGTGGCCCGGGTGTTCGCGCGGCTGTTCGGGATCCGCGAGGACGTGCGCAGCGCTCCGGTGCAGGCGCGCCTGTGGGAGGAGGCGACGGCGTTGGCGCGGGGGCGCAGTCCGGGCGATCTGAACCAGTCCGTGATGGAGCTCGGCGCCACCGTCTGCACACCGCGCGCGCCGGAGTGCCTGCTGTGTCCGCTGATGCGCCACTGCGACGCACGCGAGGCCGGAGACGCCGAGGCCCTACCCGTGAAGCCTCCGAAGAAGCCGCCGCGCGAGGTCGCGGCGGTCGCCGCACGGGTCGATCGCGACGGCCGCGTGCTCGCCGTGCGGCGACCGCCGGGAGGGCTCCTCGGCGGCCTGTGGGAGCTGCCCGGTGACGAGCTCGAAGCCGGCGAGACCCCGGAGGCCGCCGCGGCGCGCAGCCTGCGCGAGCGCGCCGGCCTCACCGCCAAGGCCTGTACACCGCTGGGCGCGATCGAGCACCTCTTCACCCACCGCCGCCTCACCCTCCACGTCCTGCGCGTCGACGTCGCCCCCGGCCGCGTGCGCCGCCACCACTACGACGCCCACCGCTGGCTCCTCGAGCCCGCCCTCGGCGCCCTCCCCCTCTCCACACTCGCCCGCAAAGCCATCGCCCTTCCCCCCGCATCGCGGTGAGCTTCGAGATCGAGCGACGGGGAGAGCGGGTGGCGGGAATCGCGGCCGGGGTGGACCGGGCGCATCTCCGGCGGCTCGAACGGGGGGAGATTGAGGTCGACGCGGAGCTGGACCTGCACGGGCTGGACGGGCGGGAGGCGCGCCGGGCCGTGCGAGAGGCGCTGGAGGAGGCGTACCACGACGGCGAGCGGTGCCTGCTCGTGATCCACGGGCGAGGGCGGCGCTCGGAGCTCGGCCCGGTGCTGCGCGAGGCGTTGCCGGAATGGCTCACGGCGCCGCCGGTCGGGCGCCGGGTGTTGGCCTTCGCATCGGCGCGGCCTGGGGACGGCGGCACCGGCGCCACCTACGTGCTTCTGCGACGGCACAGAGGCAGGTAGCTATCCTGCCCCCTCATGGGCAGCTCCAGCGGCCGGCTCTTCCGCATCACCACCTTCGGCGAGTCCCACGGCGGCGCCGTGGGTGTCGTCGTGGACGGATGCCCTCCCCGGATCGAGATCTCGGAGCAGGAGATCCAGGCGGAGCTCGACCGCCGCCGCCCCGGCCAGAGCCGCTTCACGACGCCGCGGCGGGAAGACGACCGGGTCGAGATCGTGTCCGGCGTCTTCGAGGGCCGCACCCTCGGCACGCCGATCGCGCTGGTCGTGCGCAACCAGGACGCGCGTCCCTCCGCCTACGAGGACATGAAGGATCTCTACCGCCCGAGCCACGCGGACTACACCTACGAGGCCAAGTACGGCATCCGCAACTGGCAGGGAGGCGGCCGCGCCAGCGCGCGGGAGACGATCGGCCGCGTCGCCGCGGGCGCCCTCGCTCGCAAGCTCCTGGGCGAGCAGTGCGGCGGCACTGAGGTGGTGGCGTGGGTCGCCCAGGTCCACGACGTCGAGGCGAAGGTGGACGCAAGCCGGGTGGCCCTCGCGGATGTCGAGGCCAGCCCGGTGCGCTGCCCGGACGCCGCGGCGGCCGGCGAGATGGAGACGCGCATCGACGCCGCGCGGGAGCGCGGCGATTCCCTCGGCGGCGTCGTCGAGTGCGTCGCCCGGGGCGTGCCACCCGGCCTCGGCGAGCCGGTCTTCGACAAGCTCGAGGCGGACCTCGCCAAGGCCCTGATGTCGCTCCCCGCCTCGAAGGGCTTCGAGATCGGCAGCGGCTTCGGCGGCACCCGGCTCACGGGAATCGAGCACAACGATCCCTTCGTGCCGGGTGAGGGCGGCCTCCCCCACACGACGACGAACCGATCGGGCGGCGTGCAGGGTGGAATCAGCAACGGCGAGCCGATCCTGCTGCGCGTCGCCTTCAAGCCGACCGCGACCATCCGGCTCGAGCAGGACACGGTGGACCGGGAGAACCGTCCCACAAAGCTCGCCGCGAAGGGACGCCACGATCCCTGCGTCCTTCCGCGGGCCGTGCCCATGGTCGAGGCCGCGGTCTGCCTGGTCCTCGCGGACCACTGGCTGCGCCAGCGCGCCCAGAACCCGGACTGAGCGGGCCGAACGCAGCCCGGGCCGCCTGTGAAGCGCTTCACTGTGGCGGGGGCGGGAGCGGTGCACCTTGAGCCGCGTACCTCAACTGCGCCCAAGGGAATCCCATGAAACCTCGCTTCAGCTTCCTCCATCGAACCCGCGCCGTGATCCTCGCGGCCGCCCTCCTCATGTGGACCGTTCCGGCCCTGGCCGGCGGGCCGCTCGAGCCGCCCGACGGCGTCGGCAACCCGGACTTCAACGACTACTCCGGCTACTTCATCGTCGCGCTCTTCCCGGGCGTGCGCGAGAACTCCAGCCAGAGGACGCGATTCCAGTGCTTCAACGCGGGCGGCGCCACCGCCGACAACGTCGTGGTCCAGTTCTACTCCGCGAACGGCTCCGCGAGCAGGGCACCTACCGGAATCGATGGCCTGGCATCCGTCGTGGATCCCGGCGAGGCGCCCAGTGACGACACCGAGTTCGGCGTGACCGGCTCGGTGAGCGACCGGGGCATCGCGCGCATCATCGCGATCGATAGCGTCCGCAGGCGGAACCCCGCCCTCAACTGCTCGGCGACCATCGAGACCGCCGGAACGGGCACCACGATCGGCTCGCTCCAGCGGGTGGACCTGCCGCGGAAGAAGAAGAAGCGCTAGCCCTCTCCTTGCTCACTCCTCGTCCGGGGCGCCGAGGTCGAGGTCCGCGAGGGCCTCTTCCGCGGCGTCCCGGACGTCCGGGTCCGCGTGGAACTGCAGCGGCTCGATCGCGTCGACGATGCTCTCGTCGCCGACGAAGGCCAGCAGCTCCAGGCTGCGGACCAGGACCTCCGGATGCTCGCTGCGGAGTGCGCCGACCAGGGCGGCGGTGGCGCGTAGCGTCTCGTCCTCTGCCAGCCGCTCCAGCGCGGAGATACGCACCTCCGGGTCGTCGTCCTCGACCGCGGCGATCACCAGGTCCAGGCCCCAGCCGCTGGTGTCCATGTCGACGATCGCCTCCATGCGATCCTCCGGATCCCGGCTCTCGAGCTGGTCGATCAGCTGCCCGTTGGTCTTGACCGGAAGGGGGACGGGAGGCGGGCCCGAGCGCCGCGCCTCCTCCTCCTGGCGCCGCTCCTCTTCCTGCTGCGCTGCAGCTTCGCGAGCAGCGGCGGACGGGTTCTCCCGCTCGACCGGGTGGGAGAGCCCGGTCAGGGGCGCCGCGCCGACGTCCAGGCTCGTCAGTCGATGGCGGGGAGGCCCCGGCGCCTCGACGGGCGCCCATCTCGCCGCGTAGGGAACGCCGCGCAGCAGCTCGGCGAGGACGGCGGCCAGCGGCGCGTCGATCCGCACCAGGGTCACCGGCCGGGACGGAGCCTGCCCGCGAAGTGGGAACTCGCCCTGGGCGGCCAGCGCGGTCATCAGCTCGTTCAGGGGGACACCGCCGGCGCGAAGCGAGACCCGATCCGCCTCCAGGGCGATCGATAGCTCGCCGGGGAGCGGCGCGTCGGGCCCGGGTGCAGCAGGCGCGGGCGAAGGTGGGGCCGTCTCCCGCGCAGGCTGCGGAGCCGGCGGAGCGGGCGGGAGCTCCGGCTCGGCTCCGCATGCGAGAGCCGAGAGCACGACGGGAAGGAGGCGGCGCATCACTCGAAGATAGTCAGGGCAGCAGCACGAAGCCGGTGAAGAAGCTCGCCACCGCACAGCCCACGGCGGCGAGCGCCAGGAGCGCGTGGGTGTCCACGTTCCGGCTGCGGCCCGTCTCGAGCCGGCGGCCGAGGACGCCGGTCGTGACGAAGAGCAGCAGCGAGGCGGTGCTCACGAAGCCGTGGGCCGTCGTGAAGACGCCCCAGCCCCGCAGCCACCAGGCCGAGGCGAGGCCCGCCGCGTAGCCGACCGCGATCATCACCAGCGCCGGCTTCGCCCGGCGCAGGTGTCGCCGCAGCTCGCCACGCGGCCGGCGCGTACCGAGCCGCCTGGCGCTGCGCAGTCGGAGACCCGTGCGCAGCGCCAGGCCCGCCCAGAGGATCGAGACGATCATCCAGAGCGGATGGACGTGGGCGAGCCAGAAGAAGAGCGGCTCCTGGCCCGTCGGGTCGGGCGCGCCGTCCAGCTATTCGACCTTGTGGACGGCGTCGCTCGGCAGCCTTCCGAGCAGCGCGTCGAGGGCTTGCTGGAGGTACCCCGCGTCCCTGGACTCGAGGGTCAGCAGCACGTGGAAGGCCTCTTCGCCGATCTTGGGGTAGGAGCCGAGCATCAGCTGGGGGAACTCGGAGAGCAGCTCGTGCAGAGCCTCGGCGATGTCGCTCTCGCGCCGGCGGACGTAGACCCGCTTCAAGAGGAAGGGAACGCCGCGGAAGCGATCGCGGATCGACTCGAACTTCTTGTAGAGCAGCTCGGGGATGCCGGGGAAGACGTGGACGTTCTCCACGACGACGACGGGAAACCAGAGATCACCGGCGTCGATCAGCTGGGCACCGTGAGGGATCATCGCCATCTTCACCTGGCTCTCGTTGACGGGCTTGTTCTGCGCCCGCTCCATGCGGCCGATGATCGACTCGTTCCGTTCGACCTCGATGCCGAAGGCGGCCGCCACACCGTCCATGGTGAGATCGTCGTGGGTGGGGCCGATACCGCCGGAGGTGAAGACGAAGTCGTAGGCGTCGCTCATGGCCCGGACCTCCCGGGCGATCAGGTCGATCTCGTCGGGGATGGTCAGGATCCGCTCGACGTCGACCCCGAGCTCCCGCAGCTCCCGACACAGGTAGGGCGAGTTCGTGTCGGTGACCTTTCCGGAGAGGATCTCGTTGCCGATGATCAGGATACCGGCGGTCGGCATGGGGGCAGGTTATCCGATCGGCCCGGCAGCTGCCGCGCGGGTATGCTCGCCGGCGTGGAGCACGAGGTGCGACTGCGGCGCCGCCGCGAGGGACGGCGGGAGATCGTTCGGGTGTCGCTGGTCGAAGGGCGCACGCTGATGGAAGCGGCCCGCGCCGCGGGCCTGCCGATCGCGAGCGCGTGCGGCGGCGGCAGCCTGTGCGCCCGCTGCGGCGTGGAGATCCTGGCAGGAGCCGGACATCTCACGCCGGAACCGGCCTCGGAAGCAGAGGCGAAGCGCCGCAACCGCATCGAGCCCCGGCTGCGCCTGGCCTGCGTGGCCCGGGTCGCGGGGCCGGTCGAGGTGACGGCCGCCTACTGGTAGGCGGAGGCGTCCATGCGCGGCATCGTCCTCATCGACCACGGCAGCCGCGAGCCCGCGGCGAACGCGCAGCTCGACACGTTGGCCGAGCAGGTGGCGGCACGCCTGCCGGACTGTGCCGTGCGCGCCGCGCACATGGAGCTCGCCGCGCCGAGCCTCGACGAGGCCGTCGACACCCTCGTCGCCGAAGGCGCCACCGAGATCACCCTCCACCCCTTCTTCGTCGCCCCGGGCCGCCACGTCCGCGAAGACATCCCCCGCCTCGCCGCCGACGCCCGCGCCCGCCACCCCACCGTCCCCATCCACATCACCGCCCCCCTCGGCCTCCACCCCGCCATCCTCGAAGCCGTCCTCTCCCGCCTGTCGCAGTAGCTGTTGCTCTTTGGGGGGCGGTTCCGTTTGTTGCGTTGTTCAGACGTAGAGGCTGAGGTCGCTGGCGAAGGGGATCAGGCGGAGGCGATGGGCGAGGGCGCGGGAGGGGCGGTTGTCCCAGGAGGTGCTGTAGAGGGGAATCCCTCCCCGGCGGCGGACCTCGTGGGCCCAGGCGGCGACGAGCTCGGCGCCGAGGCCGTGGCGCCGGTGGGAGGGGGCGGTCTCGACACCGGCCTCGACGGCCCCACTCGCGCAGGGCGACGTGGCTGCATGACAGGACGCCACGACCCGGCCGCCGTCCAGGACGACCGCGTGGGGCGCACGGTCGTCCCGCCAGTGGACGTCGCTGCGAGGCGCGTCGAGCTCTTCGGGAAAGCGGAACGCGATACCGCGCCAGACACGGCGAATCGGCCCCCACGCTTCCAGTCGCTCGCACATCGCCGGCAGGCGCTCCGGGTCGGCATCGAGATCGGCGCTGGTCCGCTCCGCTCCGGCGAGCCGCGAGAGCTCTCGCACCAGCGCGTCGGGAAGATCGTCCCGCAGGCGCCACAGGTTGCCGTGACGCGTGCGACCGAAGAAGAAGGCGGGGGCCCGCGGGTCGTCGTCGGGCCCGCCGTTCCACGCGGTGATCCGCCCCTGCGGATCGTGGCGGAACAGGGTGCGGATCTGGAGGTCGAGCCACCCCAGGTCGGTCGCGAGGGGGTGCGCCTCAGCCGCCGTGGCGCCGCTCGTGGACGATCCAGTTGGCGTTGGCGCCGAGGCAGCCGCTGGCGGTGAACACGGCGACGCAGAACGCCAGGAGTCCGTAGAAGGAGCCGGTCTGCAGGAGATCCGGGAACTGAGCACCGCGGAACACGTCGACGGCGATGGCGGTAATGACGCCCAGCGGAAGCCCGCGGCCGAGGAGGCCGTAGCGCAGCAGGAAGGGGGCCCTCCCCTCCTCGCGGACCTTCGCCCACTCCTCGGCGCTGAACGACTTCACGCCGCCCAGGATGGCGCGGCCGCCGCCCGGTGTCATCCTGGCTCGGTGCCCCGGGTCGCCACCTTCTGGTTCCTCTACATGTCGGGCCTGGGGCTGATCTTCCCGTTCCAGGCGCTCTACTTCCGCGAGAACGCCGGCCTCACCGGCGCCCAGCTCGGCATGGTGCTCGCCATGCGGCCGCTGATGGGCATGCTGTGCCAGCCGCTCTGGGCCCAGCTCGCCGATCGCAGTGGCTCGCGCCGCGGTGTGCTGGTCGCCATCACCCTCGGCAATGCCATCGCCTACGCCATGCTCCCGCAGGCGGGCTCCTTCCCCGCGCTGCTCCTGGCCATGGCGGCCCTCTCGCTGTTCGGCACCTCGGTCATGCCGATCGGCAACGCGGTCAGCCTCGCGGCCATCGGCGAGCGCGCCGCCGAGCGCTTCGGGCGCGCCCGGGCCTGCGGCACGTTCGGCTTCCTGCTCCTGGTGATCGCCTTCCCCTTCGTGCTGGACCGCTGGCAGCAGCACCGCGGGCTCGTGGCCACGCCGGGCGGTCCTTCGGAGCCCGGCCTCGAGATCATGTTCTTCGGCGCCGCAGCCCTTACCCTCACCTCGACCCTGGCGGCCCGGCGCCTGCCCCAGACCCGCGCCATGGGAGTCCGCGCCCGGCGCGGCGACCTGCGCGCGCTGCTCTCCCACGGCCCCTACCTCCGACTCCTCCTCTTCACCTTCCTCGCCTTCCTCGCCCTCCAGGGCCCGATCCTGATGTTCCCGGTCTTCGTCCGGGCCCACGGCGGCGACATCGACACCCTCTCGCAGATGTGGATCGCCATGCTGGTCGTAGAGATCCCGCTGGTCTGGGCCTCGGGCAACATCCTGCGCCGGTTCGGGCCCCGGGCCCTGGTGGCGACGGGTGTGGCCGCGGACGGCCTGCGCTGGCTCCTGTGCTCCACGACCGGCGACCTGCGCTGGATCTTCGCCCTACAGCTGCTCCACGGCGTGGTCGTCGCCGGGCTCACGATCGGGTCGGCGCTCTACGCCGAGACCGTCGTCCCCGAGCGCCTGCGGGCCACGGCCCAGGGGGTGCTGGCCATGCTGGGCTACAGCCTGGCCGGGATCCTGGCCAGTGTGGCCTTCGGCGCCGCCATCGACACCTTCGGCCCGGACCTGCCCTACCGGGTGAGCGGGCTCCTCGCCCTGGCGCTGGCGGCCTCCGTGCCGTGGCTCCTCCGGGAAGGCGAACGCGTTCGCGAAGCAGGAGATTGACCGGGAGTCAGCGAATTTGACGAATTGGGTGTAATTCGTACAATTCGTGCATGACGCAGCCCGTCACCCAGACAGCCAGCGCAAGGGCAGAGGACAGGGCAGAAGAAGCCGCCGCGCCGCGGCCCGGCCGCGCGGCGCGCACCCGCCAACGGATCCTCGAGGCCGCCGGCCTGTGCTTCAGCACCGGCGGCTACGCCAAGACCACGGTCGAGGCCATCGCCGCCCGCGCGGGCGTGTCGAAGGGCATCGTCTACCACCACTTCCGGGGCAAGGAGGAGATCCTCGAGCGCGTCCTCGAGGCGACCCTCACCGAGTGGACGAACGTGTCCCGCCTCGACGAGGTGCTGGCCCGGGGCGGCGCCGTGCTCGGCGCCATCGCCGAGGTCCACCGCAAGTCGATGGCCTTCGCCCGCGAGAACCCGATGGCCCGCTCGCTGCTCCAGGTGGATCACGAGGTCCTGCTGACCGTCGCAGGCAGCCGCCAGGTGCGCGAGTCGATCGAGCGACACCGCCGCAACCTGGTGGGAGCGCTGCGCCACGGCATCGCCAACGGCGAGCTGCGCCCGGAGATCGATCCCGAGCGCGCGGCCGACATCCTGCACGTCCATTCCATGGGGCTGATCGACCAGCTCCTCGACCCGGAAGGGCTCGAGGTGACGGAAGAGCTGGTCGACTGCGGCCTCGACATCCTGTTTCACGGCATGGCAGCGCGCCCCCGCCAGGCCGACGGAGCCGAACGATGAACATGCTGAAGTGGAATCCCATCCTTGCGGCGCTGGGGCTTGCCCTCGCGGCGGCGGCGCCGGCCGGCGCCGAGGACGGCGAGAAGCGGCGCATCGCCCTCGAGCGGGTGCGGAGCGAGCGGCTGCACGCCTCGATCGCGGCCTCGGGCTCGATCGAGGCGAGGCGGATCACGGAGGTCGGCTCCGAGGTGAGCGGACGCATCACCCGCGTGTTCGTCGACGTGGGCGAAGTTGTGGAAGAGGGCGACGCGCTCTTCCAGATCGATCCGGAGCCCTACGAGATGGCGCTCGCGGAGGCCCGGGCGGGCCTGGCCCTGGCACGGGCCGAGAGCGAGAACGCCGCCGCCGAGGCGGAGCGCATCGCCAAGCTGGTCGAGCTCTCCGCCGCCTCCAAGCAGCGCTTCGACAAGATCGTCACCCAGGCCGAGGTGGCGCGGGCCCGCGTGCGCCAGGGCAGGGCGGGGCTGGATCGGGCGAAGCGCAACCTCGACCGCACCCTCGTCGTGGCGCCCTACGCGGCCAGCGTCGTGGAGCGGCGCGCCCACGAGGGCAGCATGTCGAGCGGCGCTCCCATCCTCGTGCTCCAGGAGCGCGGCGCCCTCGAGTTCATCATCGACGTGCCGGAGGCGGCGGCCGCACCGGTGCGCCCGGGCGATGCGGTCAAGCTCTACCTGGAGGGGCTGCCGGATCCCCTCGAGAGCCAGGTGGACCGGGTGAGCGCACGGGTCGACCCGCAGACGCGCACCTATCAGGTACGCGGCACCGCCCTCGATCCGTCCGGCGTGGTGAAGGCTGGCTCCTACGTGCGGGCCGAGCTCCAGGCGCGAAGGCCGGAGGCCCGGCCCGTCGCGCATCGGTCGTCGGTCCTCACCCGCGACGGGCGCACCTTCGTCATGCGCATCGACGGCGGAGTCGTGCGCCAGACTCCGGTGCGTGTCGGAATCCGGGCAGGCGGGGACGTCGAGCTGCTCCAGGGCGTCACCGCCGGCGATCTGGTCGTCAGCGGAAGCGACGCAACGCGCATCGCGGAGGGCACGCGCATCCGCCTGCGTGAGCCGGTGCAGGCCGCCCGGAGCGGAGACGCGCCGTGACCCTCTCGGACGTCTCGGTCCGCCGCCCGGTCTTCGCCGCCATGCTCATCCTGGGCCTGGTCGTGATCGGCCTGATCTCCATGTCGCGGCTCGAGATGAAGCTCGAGCCCGACATCGACTTCCCCTTCCTCCAGGTGATGACGGAGCTGCGCGGCGCCTCGCCCGAGACCGTGGAGCGCGAGGTCACCGACATCATCGAGGAGGCGATCAACTCGATCGAGGGCATCGAGGAGATGGGCTCCACCTCCTCCCAGGGCCTGTCGCGGGTGTCGGTGCAGTTCGAGCTGGGCTCCGACGTCGACGTGAAGGCCCAGGAGGTGCGGGACAAGGTGGCGCTCGCCCGTGCCAAGCTCCCCCTCGACGTCGAGGACCCGCTCGTCCAGAAGTGGGACCTGGACGCGATGTCCTTCATGACGATCGTCCTGGGCGGCACCGTCGACATCCGCGAGATCTCGGACATCGCCGAGCACGAGGTGAAGGAGCGACTGGAGCGCATCGGCGGCGTCGGCTCCGTCGGCATCCAGGGCGCCCGCGAGCGCGAGGTGCGGATCTGGCTCGATCCCCTGCGGCTCACCGGCTACGGACTCTCGATCGAGGACGTGGCGGACACCCTGCGGCGCGAGAACGCCGAGCTCGCCAGCGGCCGGATCGAGGGCGCGAGCCAGGAGTGGTCGGTCACCACCCAGGGCAAGGCGCGCAGCATCGAGGAGTTCGGCGAGATCATCGTGGCGGAACGCGCCGGGCGCCTCGTGCACCTGCGCGACGTGGCAGTGGTCGAAGACGGCATGGCCGAGGCCAAGAGCGTGGCCAAGCTGAACGGCAACCCGGGCGTCGCCATCGAGATCCAGCAGCAGAGCGGCTCGGACCTGGTCGCCGCCGCCCGCGAGATCCGCAAGGAGATCGAGCTCCTCTCGGGGGAGCTCCCCGCCGGCGTCGAGCTCAAGATCGCGCGGGACTACGCGAAGATCGTCGAGGACCAGGTCTACTCCGTGCTCTTCGACATGGTGCTGGCCGCGGCTCTCGTCGTGGTGGTGGTGCTGCTCTTCCTGCGGAACTTCCGCTCCACCTTCATCTCGGCGCTGGCGATTCCAGCCAGCCTCATCGCGACCTTCACGTTCTTCCTGCTGGCCGGCCTCTCCCTCAACAACATGACCCTGATGGCGCTCTCGCTGTCCATCGGCCTCGTGATCGACGACGCGATCGTCGTGCTCGAGAGCATCTTCCGGAAGGTCGAAGAAGGCGAGCGGCCCTACGACGCCGCCCTCCAGGGCTCGCGGGAGGTCGTGCTCGCGGTGGTGTCGACCACCCTGGCGGTGTGCGGCGTCTTCGTGCCCATCTTCTTCATGACCAGCACGATGGGCCGCTACTTCTTCGAGTTCGGCGTCACCGTGATCGTCGCCGTTTCGGTCTCCACCGTCGTGGCGTTCACCCTCACCCCGAGCCTCGCGAGCCGCACACTCAGCCGCACCACGACGAAGGAAGGCGCCGTATTCCGCTTCCTGGAGACGGGCCTCCGTGGCATGGAGACGGGCTACCGACGCCTGCTCGGGTGGTCGCTCGGCCACCAGACGCTGATCGTCATCTTCACCTGCCTGGTCGTCGGTGGCGGCTGCGCCGTGATGACCACCGTGCCCTTCAACTACTTCACCCGCGACGACATGGGCGAGGCCTACGTCCGCATCAAGCTGCCGATCGGCACGCCCCTGCCCGCGACGGAGCGGATCGTCCGGCGCATGGACCAGGCGATCCGCACCCATCCCGAGGTGCGCGACACGCTGGCCATCTCCGGGGACATCCACAAGCACGAGCCCCACAAGGCCGGCATCCACATCTACCTCTCGAAGAAGCAGGAGCGCGAGACGTCGCTCGAAGAGCTCTTCGGGGAGCTCCGGGCACTGGCCGCCGAAGCGGCGCCGCGAGTCGAACAGATGAGCGTCGGCTACCCGAACATGATGAGCGGCGGCGAGTACTCGGAGATCCAGTACGCCATCCAGGGCCCGAACCTCGAGAAGCTGCAGCAGTTCACGGGCGATCTGCTGGAGCGGCTGAAGGGCGACCCGCGCTTCGTCGACGTGCGCAGCTCCTTCGAGACCGGAAAGCCGCAGATCACCCTCGACGTCGACCGGGGCCGCGCCGCGGACCTCGGCGTGTCTTCCGTGCAGCTCGGCCGGACGCTCCGGACCCTCCTCGCCGGTGAGAAGGTCGGCTCCTTCGAGGACCGGGGAAACCGCTACGACGTGCGCGTGCAGGTACTCCCGGAGTATCGGGACGACCCGTCCAAGCTCGACCTGATCCGCGTACGCTCCCTGCGTGGCGAGCTCGTGCCGTTGGCCGGCGCCGCCGACGTGAGCATGGGCGACGGACCCGTCGAGGTGCTGCGCAGCGCGCGGACCCGCATGATCGAGGTGCGGGCCAACACCGCCGGAGACACCTCGCTCGGCGAGGCCATGGCCGTGGTCGAGGGCTGGGCGCGGGATCTGGGCATCGAGCGCCCCTACAGGCTGAAGCGCGACGGCCAGGCCGACTCGATGGCCGATGCCATGATCGACGTCGCCTTCGCTCTGGGCCTGGCGATGCTGGCGATCTACATGATCCTGGCCTCGCTCTTCAACTCCCTGAGCCAGCCGCTCGTGATCATGATGTCGGCGCCCCTCTCCTTCATCGGCGGCGTCCTGGCACTGAAGGTCGCCGGCCTCTCCTTCGACATCATGAGTGCCATGGGCCTGCTCGTGCTGATGGGCCTGGTGATGAAGAACGGCATCCTGCTCGTCGACTACACCAACCAGCTTCGCGAGCGGGGCGTGGAGAAACGCGAGGCGATCCTGCGGGCGGGCCCCGTGCGCATGCGCCCGGTGCTGATGACCTCGATGGCCTTGATCTGCGGGCTCTTGCCGATGGCGCTCTCGAACGCGACGGGCTCGGAGTTTCGCGCGCCGATGGCGGTGATCGTGATCGGAGGCCTCGCCACGTCGACCCTGCTCACCCTCGTGGTGGTGCCCGTCTTCTACAGCCTGGTCGACGGCGCCACGGTGCGCATGCGCGACTACGTGCGCCGCCTGCGCGGCCGGCCGGCCCGGGCCGCCGCCTCACCCGTCGCCGGCGGCCGGTAGCCGTGGAGAAGCTCGCCTACGTCCTGTGGAAGCGCGGCGACGAGGCCGAAGGCGATTTCGCCAAGCGCCTGCTCGCCGAGACCGCGCCCGCCCTGCGCGACGCCGGCGCGCGCTTCCTGAAGCTCTCTGTCGTGGACGACGACGTCGCGCCCGGCGCAACCCTTCGCATCGGCCAGATGGATCCGCCCAAGGCCGGCCTCGCGACCTTCTGGCTCGACCAGGCCCAGGAGCGCACCTCGCTCGAGGGCCTGCTCGAACGGGCCTGCGGCCGCGTGGCCGGATACCTGGTCGTCGAGTCGCGGCCCCTCGTGCCGGTCGCGGAGATCGCCTCCGAAGGCGAGCGCACGCCGGGCTTCCACCTCGTCACCTGCATCACCCGCAAGCCGGAGCTCGACCACTCGGCCTTCATCGAATTCTGGCACCAGCGCTTTCGCGACGTCGCCATCGAGACCCAGAGCACCTTCGACTACGTCCGCAACGAGATCGTGCGCCCCCTCACGAAGCAGGCTCCCGCCTGGAGCGCCCTCGTCGAAGAGGGCTTCCCGCTGGGCGCGCTGACCGACCCCCACGTCTTCTACGACTCCGGCGGCGACGAAACGAAGCTCCGGGCCAACCAGACGCGCATGGTCGAGCACGTGCAGCAGTTCCTCGACCTGACGAAGATCGAGTCGCACCCTATGAGTGAATACGTCCTCGAGCGGATGTAGGCTCCGGGCGTGACCCGCAGCGAGAGCGTCGTCCGGAACCCCCGCCGCCTCGGCCCCATGGGCTTCGTCCGCGAGGCCGCCCGGGCGCGGGGCGCGGGGCCGGATCCCGAAACGGTCTTCCGACTCCTGCGCCCCTTCCACGGGCCCGAGTTCGACGCCATCTACGACCGCGTGATGGCCGACCCGGTCGGTCGGTGGATCCTGCACGAGGGCCGGAGCCTGCACCCCACGCTGCTGGGCTTCGATCGGCTGCGCGCCCTCCCGCAGGGCAGCCTCGGGCGAGAGTACCTGCGCTTCATGGAGGACAACGACATCGACATCGTGTCCTTCGCCGAGGCGAGCTGGCGGAACATGGCGCGCGAGGACTACGCGAACGGCGCGGCCTGGACCCTGGCGAACCGCCTGCGCGACATCCACGAGATCGTCCACGTGGTCTCGGGCTACGGCACCGACGTGCTCGGCGAGATGTGCGAGCTCGCCTTCAACATCGACGAGGACCCGCGTCCCCGGGCCACCCGCTTCGCGATCCGGGCGAACCTCTCGATGTTCCGCCGGCTGGGCCACGGACACGCGGACGCCACGATTCGCGAGGCCTTCCAGCGGGGCGCTCGCACGGGCCTCTTCGTCGCCTGCGACTGGGAGGCGATGATGGATTGGCCGCTTCTGGACGTGCGGAAGCACCTGAACGTCGCACCGCCGCCGGCCTACCGGCCCGCTCCCGTCCGCGGCGAGGCCGACGTCCCGGGCCTGACGGATCTCCTGCGAAGCGTCATCGGCGCCGTGCCCGCCGGCCTCTAGCCCTGATCCGGCATTGAGATCACGGATCCGAGCGTAGGTCTGGCGGGCTCACGCGGCGAGCGCGGTCTCGGCGGCCCGGATGGTGGAGCGGCTGCGCGAGGACGCGGCGATTCGGAGCGAAGCGCGTCCGGCAGGCCGAGCGATGCGGCCAGGGAGCTGGATCAGCTCGAAGCGGAGCGTGCGGAGCGAGGGGAAGCGGAGCCGGGCGGTCCGCTTTCGGCCGTTGGGTCGCTCTGGCAGGCCAAGCGTGGCTTGGAAGTCCCGCACCAGGTTGTGGGTCAGGGCACTGAGCAGCTGCCAGTTGCTGTTGGCGTCCCAGTCCTGGGTCGGGATGGTGGCGAACGCCAGGTGCTGTTTGAGCTCGGCCAGCGTCTTCTCGTGGCCGCCGCGTCCGGCCATGAAGGCCCAGACGGCGGCCTCGCTGGTCCGCTTGTTCGTCGCGACCATCGAGTACTCGTAGTGGCCATCGTCCGGGGTGAAGAGGTCGAGCTGGAAGTTCTTCGCGCTTCGCCCGGAGACCTTCTTGCGGAACACCACGATCCGCTCGCAGCGCTTCCACTGTGGGATCCGGTGGACGACGGAGAAGGCGTCGACGCTCGCGTTGACGCGGTGCCAACGCTTCCGGGCGGCGATCTTCTCACGCACGCCGAGCCAGCGCCACATGGGGACCTTGAGGGCGTACTCCACGCGAGAGGCCGTGAGAACCTCGAGAACGGCCTTCTGGAAGAAGGCGCCATCGAGCCGCACCTCGATCGGGACCCGATCGAGGCGCCGCTTCGCGTCGCCCAGGAGAAAGGCCAGCTTCTCCGCAGCGCCCACCGCATCGTTCACATTGCCCGGCCGGTTCCATACGCCGAGCAGCTGGCTCGTCTGCGCCAGGTGCGCCGTCAGCGGGTAGTAGGACGGGTCCTTCGGGTGATGTGGGTTGAAGCCGCGCTCGGCGCCGTCCACGTACTCGCCCGTCCGAAGCACGGTGCCGTCCAGCTCGATCGTGGCCCGCTCCAAGCCGAGCCCTGTGTGGGTTCCATAGGCCATGTCCCGCAGCAGTTCGTTCAGACGATCGCGGTAGCCCGACGTCAGCTCCTTCAGGTTCCTCGCCAGGGTCCGCTCGTCCGGAAGCCGCTGCAATCGGACGAACCGCCGAAACAACGGATCCCGATCGAGCACCCGGACATGCGAGAGACGGCTCCCTCCCAGCAGCAGCATCCCCACCACCACCAGCATGCAGCGGAAGGATCCGTAGTCCGAGTCGAACGCCCGATCCGCAAAGGCCGCTTTCAGGCGCTCTGCCCAAAAGCGGTCGAAGAAGCGCCGGAACAGCTCCAGCCCGCCGTAGCTCGTCAGCGCCTCATCCGTGAAGGCGATCGACAATTCGCCCTTGACGCGGGCTCGAATCCGGTGTCTGCTTAGCTTCACGAATGTGGCTCCTCGGAGGCATGATGGTGGTTGGCACTTCCATCAAGCACACCGACGGAGCCACTTTCAATTCCGGGCTTTCCCTACACCTCGCAATGCCGGATCAGGGCTAGAGGGCCGCGGGAGAGCCCGGATCCTGCCGCCGGCTGGCGGCGTGGGATAGGTTCGGGCGCCGGAGGCACAGGGATCATGGTTCGCGCCGTCGTGATCGTCGCCGTCTTCGTCGCCCTGTTGGCGGCCTCGCTGTTCGGAGCGGCCGGGACCTTCGCCTGGCCCGAGGCGTGGGCCTTCCTGGCCGTGCTCGGCCTGTTCATCGTCGCCGGGTTCCTGCTGATCGATCCGGACACGCTGCGCGAGCGCGCGGCCCCGGGGCCGGGCACCCAGAGCGCCGATGCCCGATTGGCCAGCCTCGGCGGCCTCTTCCTCTACCCCGGCACGATGGTCGTCGCGAGCCTGGATACCGTCCGCTTCGGCTGGTCGCACCCGCTCCCCACCCTGTTCGAGGGCGCGGGGCTGGCCGGATTCGTCCTCGGCTACGGCTTCGCCTTCTGGGCCATGCGGGCGAACCCGTTCTTCTCGACCTTCGTGCGCATCCAGGAGGAGCGGAACCACCACGTGGTGAGCGAGGGGCCCTACGCCCTCGTGCGTCACCCCGGCTACGCGGGAACGCTCGTCGCCCACGCGCTGCTGCCCCTCGCGCTCGGATCGCTGTGGGCGTTCCTGCCCGCCGGGCTGGGCATAGCACTCTTCACCGTGCGCACCGCACTCGAGGACCGGACGCTGGCCCGCGAGCTCCTCCGATACGACGAGTACCGCCGCCGGGTACGCTGGAAGCTGGTGCCGGGGGTCTGGTGAGGATGGAGCGACTCGCCGCCTCCGGCCCGACGTCGCCTACACGTGCTCCAGCGCCTGCTCGAGATCCGCGATCAGGTCGCCCGGGTGTTCGATGCCCACCGAGATGCGGATCATGTCGGGCCCGATGCCGAGGCTCCGCTGCTGATCCGCCGGGACGTCGGCGTGGGTCATACTCGCCGGGTGCTCGGCGAGAGATTCGGTGCCGCCCAGGCTCACTGCGAGCTTCACGAGCTGGAGCGCGTTCAGGAAACGGAAGGCCTCCTTCTCTCCGCCGTCGATATCGAAGGAGATCACCGAGCCGGCGGAGCGGCACTGGCGGTGGTAGACGTCGGCCATCGGATCCTCGGCGCGGGTCGTGCCCAGGTAGTGGATGGCGCGCACCTTCGGATGCTCGACCAGGAAGGCGGCCACCTCCTGGGCACCGCGAGCCTGGGCCTGCATGCGCAGGGCCAGGGTCTCGAGGCTGCGCAGCAGGAGCCAGCCGCTCCAGGGGCCGGCCAGGGTGCCGAGGAAGGTGCGCAGCGCGCGGATCGGCGCGAGCACCCGCCCGCTCCCGAGGGCGGCGCCGGCGATCACATCGCTGTGGCCGCCGATGAACTTGGTGGCGGAGTAGATCACCAGGTCGGCGCCGTGCTGGAGCGGGTGCTGCCAGAGCGGGCCGAGGAAGGTGTTGTCGACCATCACCACGGCGTCGGTGCACTCACCCTTGACCAGCCCGGCGATGCCCTGGATATCGACCAGGGCGTTCGTCGGGTTGGCCGGCGTCTCGATGATGACGGCGGCGACGCGCTCGCCGGCGATTTTCTCGCGCAGGGCCGGCGCCAGCTCCGCCGTGGGCACGCCGGCCGGGAAGGCGACGCGGCGGATGCCGAACTCGGGAAGCACCACCCGCAGCAGGTGATCCGTGCCGCCGTAGAGCGGCGCGCTGTGCACGACGACGTCGCCGGGCCTCGCGTGGGCCAGCAGGCTGGTGGCGATGGCCGCCATGCCGCTCACGAAGACGACGCCTTCCTCCGCGCCGTCCCAGAGCGTCAGACGATCCTCGAGGATCTCGAGGTCCGGGTTGTTCAGCCGGCTGTAGATGAGCCCGGGCTCCTCGCCGGGGCCCGGATCTCGCAAGCCGTAGGCCATCTCGAAGAAGGCCTTGCCGGCTTCGGCGCTCTCGAAGACGAAGGTCGACGTCTGGAAGATGGGGCTCTTCAGCGCGCCTTCCGAGAGCCGCGGGTCGTAGCCGTAGCTCATCATCAGGGTTTCGGGGCGGAGCCTGCGCCCGCCGATGCTTCGCTCCCGTTCGCGGTCCCGACTCATCGATAGGCCCTCCCGATGGGGTTCTCCGCGTCGGAGCGGCGCGCCTGGGCGATGCAGGCCAGCAGCCGCGCCGTCGTTCCCTCGAGTGAGCGCAGCGTGTGGGGGAGACGGGAGTCGTAGTAGATGGCGTCGCCGGGGCCCAGGCGATGGACGTCGCCGCCGACCTCCACCTCGAGCTGACCGGCCAGCAGGAAGAGGAACTCCTCTCCCTCGTGGCTGCTCGGCTGGAGCGGGCGCTCCTGGCCCGGCGGCACCTCGATCAGGAAGGGCGCCATCAGCTTCTCGGTCAGCCCGTGGGAGAGCGCGTGGTAGCGGTAGCCGAGGCCCGCCGCCGCGTCGCCGCCGGCGCGCACGCTCCAGCGCTGGTCGGCCCGCACCACCTCGACGCGCTTCTCGGGCAGCGTCGTCTGGAAGAAGTGGCCGACACTCACGTCGAGCACGCCGGCGAAGCGGACCAGCTCGCCGACGGAAGGTGCGGCGTCGCCGGACTCGAAGGCCCGGAGCTGCGCCTCCTCGATGCCCGCCTTCTCCGCGAGGCGGGCGACGTCGAGGCCCCGGTCTTCCCGCAGGCGGCGGATCCTCTCGCCGAGGTTCAGCTCGTGGAAGGCGGCTTCGCTCATGCTCCGTCCTCCGCCCCGGCGTCCGGGAAGACGTCGGGGAAGTCGGCCTGCTCCAGGATGGCGGCCAGGTCGCGCACGAAGAGCGCGGCGTCCTGTCCATCGGCGATGCGGTGGTCGACGCTCACCGAGAGGTTCATCACTTCCCGGGGTTGCAGCACGTCGCCGACGTAGCGCGGCAGCGTGCGCACGGCGTTCACGCCGAGGATCGCGACCTCCGGGTGGTTCACGATCGGCGTCGAGACGATTCCGCCCAGCTTCCCGAGGGAGGTGATGGTGAAGGTGCCACCGCGCAGCTGCGCCGGGACGAGCTTGCCCTCTCGTGCGAGGCCCGCGAGGGAGGCGATCTGGCCCGAGAGGCTGCGCGTGTCGAGGATCTGGGCGTTCGAGATCACCGGCACGACGAGCCCTTCCTCCGCCGCCACGGCGATCCCCAGATGGACGCGGCCCTTCAGCACGATCTCGCCGCGCTCGTCGTCGATGCTGGCGTTGAGCCGTGGATAGCCCGGCAGGACGCGCAGCACGGCGCGGGCGATGAAGGCCAGGGGCGAGAGCTCCGGGCAGGTTCGCCCGCGGCGGCCCATCAGCTCGCTCACGTCGAGCTCCTCGACGTAGGTGAAGTGGGCGGCGCGGCGCCGGGCCTCCTGCATGTGGCGGGCGATGGCGCGTCGCACGCCACGGAGCGGCTGGCGCTGCCAGTCGCTGGGATCCGCGGACTCGGTCCTTGGCGTGGCGGGCGCCTGCCGAGCGGGTACGGCCTCGGCGCTCGCCGGCTCCGCGGACGCTCCGGTCGGCCCTGCGGGAGCCGCTGCGGGGCGGGCAGCCGCCGCCTCCACGTCCCGCCGCATGATCCGTCCGCCCGGTCCACTGCCCTGCACCGCCGACAGGTCGACGCCCGTGCGTTCGGCCAGGGCGCGTACCGCCGGAACGGCCCGCACACCGTCGGCGGTGCCACCGGTCGCCTTCTGGCCGGAGACGGGACGGGAAGGCATCGCCGGCGGCTCGCTCGCTCCGGCCGGTGCCGCAGCAGGCGCGGGCGGCGTTGCGACCGGCGGCGGCGCCGCCCGCACGTCATCCGCCGCGGGTGCCGACGCCGCGGCCGGTGCGGCGCCGTCGTCGATCTCGATCAGCACCTCGCCCACGGGCACGATATCGCCTTCCGCGTAGCAGAGCTTCGCCACGGTGCCGGCGGCCGGCGACGGGATCTCGACGTTCGCCTTGTCGGTCATCAGCTCGACCAGTACCTGGTCGAGGGCCACGGCCTCGCCCTCCGTCACCTTCCACTCGACCACCTCGGCCTCGACGACACCTTCACCGATGTCCGGGAGCTTGAAACGGAACATGCCTAGTACTCGATCGTCTGGGTGAGAGCGCGCAGGATGCGCTCGGCGCTCGGCAGGTAGTGATCCTCGAGGGTGTAGGGGAAGGGCGTGTCGAAGCCCGCGACGCGCTGCAGCGGCGCCCGCAGGTGATCGAAGGCCTCCGCCTGCACCGCCGCCACCAGCTCAGCGCCGAAGCCGCAGGTCATCGGCGCCTCGTGCACGACCAGCATGCGCCCGGTCTTGCGCACCGAGCGCAGCAGGGCGTGGAGGTCGTAGGGCACGATGCTCTGCAGGTCGACCAGCTCGACGTCGTAGCCCTCGCCCTCGGCCAGCGCCGCGGCCTCCTGGCAGGTCTGGAGCATCGCGCCCCAGGCGACCAACGTGGCGTCCTCTCCCTTGCGCACGACCTGGGCGCGCTCCAGCGGGAGGGTGTAGTAGTCGAGCGGGATCTCCCCCTTGGCGGCACGGTAGATGCGCTTCGGCTCGAGGAAGATCACCGGGTCGTCGCATTCCAGGGCGCCGAGCAGGAGACCCTTCGCCTCGTAGGGCCCGGAAGGGACGACCACCCGCAGCCCGGGCGTGTGAGCGAAATAGGCCTCCGGGCTCTGGGAGTGGTAGTGGCCGCCACGGATGCCGCCGCCGTAGGGCGTACGGACGAGCACCCGCGGCACGTATTGCCCGCCGCTCCGATAGCGGTACTTGGCCAGCTCGTTCACGATCTGGTCGAAGGCGGGAAAGATGAAGTCGGCGAACTGGATCTCGACGATGGGGCGCAGGCCACCCAGGCCCATGCCGATCGCCATGCCGACGATGCCCGCCTCGGCGAGGGGCGTGTCGAAGACCCGCTCCGAGCCGTACTTCTCCTGGAGACCGGAGGTCACGCGGAACACGCCGCCGAAGTGGCCCACGTCCTCGCCGAGGACCACCGCGGACTCGTCCCGCTCCATGTACTGGCCCAGCGCGTCATTCAGCGCCTGGATCATGTTCAGCGTGCCGGTCTCGGCCATCGCCTAGGGAACCTCGTAGTCGCTCTGCTGGCGGCGCCGGTGCTCGGCGAGGTAGGCGTCGCGCTGGGCCTCGAGCTGGGGGGAGACGGTCTCGAGCACGCCTTCGAAGAGACTCTCCACCCGCGGCGGCGGATGGCGCTCGCATTCTGCGAGGGTGGCGACGACGCGCTCGTCCCAGCTCGCGTTCGCCGCGGCGGCGTCCTCCTCGCTCCAGATCCCGCGCCAGAGGGCGTGGCGCTCGAGGCGCAGGTAGGGATCGAGCCGGTTCCAGGCCTCTGCCTCCTCGTCGGAGCGGTAGGCGCTCGGATCGTCGGCGGTGGAGTGGGCGCCCATGCGATAGGTCATCGCCTCCACCAGGGTCGGCCCGTCGCCAGAGCGCGCGCGGGCCGCGGCCTCGCGCAGCACGTGCACGACGGCCAGCAGGTCGTTGCCGTCCACCTGGAAGCCGGGCATCCCGTAGCCTTCCGCGCGAGCCGCCAGGCTCTCGGCGGCGGTCTGCACCGACTCCGGTGTCGAGATCGCATAACCGTTGTTGCGGATGACGAAGACACTCGGCGTCGCGAACACGCCAGCGAAGTTGAGGGCGGTGTGGAAATCCCCTTGGGAGGCGGTGCCCTCGCCGCAGAACGCGAGCGCCACCTGGCCGGTGCCGCGCAGCTTGGCCGCATAGCCGAAGCCCGTCGCGTGGGGAAGCTGGGTGCCGACCGGCGACGAGACCGACGGGATCGCCCACTCCTTGTAGCAGTAGTGGACGGGCATCTGGCGCCCGAGGCACAGATCGCGGCTGTTGCCGATGAGCTGGTTGAAGATCATCGGCAGCGGGATGCGGCGCCAGAGCAGGCAGCCCAGCTCCCGGTAGGAGAGGAAGATCGGGTCCTCGGCCTCCAGGGAGGCGGCGGCGCCGAGGATCGTCGCCTCCTCGCCGCGACTGGTCATCCAGAAGCCGAGCCGGCCCTGGCGCTGGAGCATCAGGAGGCGCCGATCGAGGATCCGGTTCAGGATCATCGCGTCGAGGGCATGGCGCACCTCGTCGTCCGTGAGGAGCGCGCGGTACGCGTCCTCGCAGCTCCCATCCTCGTTCAGGATCGAGAACGGCGGCGGCCCGGTCACATGCACCCCCTGAAGCACCAGCCAGTATAGGAACCGTCTACTAGGACGATCGGACGGTCGCCTGCGTTCCTGAAGCCGGGTGGGTGAATCTCCCCACCTCCCGGATCAGGCTCCGGGGTCGAGGCTCCACCAGTGGAGCGCGGCGATGACGAGGGCGTGGTCGATCTCGCCGCGGCGCAGGCGATCGGGCACCTCGGCCCGGGGCACGAGCTCGACGGCCGTCTCCTCGAGGCCCGGGTTCACCACGTCGCCGACCCGGGCGCAGCCTTCCGCCAGGTAGGTGAAGACCCGGTTGCCGAACAGCGCCGGGTTCGGGTTGACGTCGCCGAGCGGGCGCACGCGGCCGGCCCGGTAGCCCGTCTCCTCGTGGAGCTCGCGGGCCGCCGCTTCCGCCGGCTCCTCCCCGGGATCGACGACGCCGCCCGGGATCTCCAGGGTGAAGGTCCGGGAGCCGTGACGGAACTGGCGGATCATCACGACCTCGCCGGCGTTGGTGACCGGCACGACGTTCACCCAGGCGTCCGCGTCGATCCGGTAGAAGGGATGGGAGCGCCCGTCGGGAACGCGCACCCAGCTCCGGCTCACCTGGAAGACAGCGCAGTCGGCGAGGTGCTCGCGGCCGAGCTGCGGCCAGTGGCGAAGGCCTTGAGGGGGCTTCTGCGGCATCGGCGCAGGGTAGCAATGCACTCCGGTCGCCAGTGGTGCACCGCAGACGCCGTGCAGTAGGTGCAGTACGCTCCGCGCCCCATGACGGCGCAAGCGGCGGGGATCGAGGGGAAGGGGCGGCGCGGTGGCCAGCTCTTCATGGTGGGCGTCGCGATCGCTTGCGGCCTGGCCGGCGCACTGGGCGCCGTCGTCTTCCGCCTACTGATCCGGCTGTTCCAGGGCCTGTTCTTCGGCGGGCCAGCGGGCGTGGCCGAGGTGCTCGAGGAGGGCCTGCTCGCCGAGGCGGGCGATCCCCGCGCCGTCGCGCGGACCCTGGCGCCCCACGTGCTCGTGTGGATCCCGGCCCTCGGCGGCCTGATCGTCGGGCCGCTCGTCTACTTCCTCGCTCGGGAGGCGAAAGGACACGGCGTCCCGGAGGTGATGCACGCGGTGGCGCTGCGCGGCGGCGTGATCCGCACGCGCATCGTCGCCGTGAAGACCGTCGCCTCGGCGATCTCGATCGGCTCCGGCGGGTCGGTGGGGCGCGAGGGACCGATCGTGCAGATCGGCTCGGCGATCGGCTCGGTCATCGGCCAGGCCCTGAACGTGCCGGCGCGGCAGCTGCGCACCATTGTCGGCTGCGGCGCCGCGGCGGGGATCGCAGCCACCTTCAACGCGCCGATCGCGGGCGCGCTCTTCGCCGTCGAAGTGATCGTCGGCGACTTCGCCGTCACCCAGTTCAGCCCGATCGTCATCTCGGCGGTGGTCGCCACCGTGGCCTCCCGCTATCTGCTCGGGAACCACCCGGCCTTCGTCGTGCCGGAGTTCGAGCTGCAGGGCCCCCTCGAGCTCTTCCCGTGCATGGTGGTCGGCGTCCTGGCGGGCGTGGTCGGCACCGCCTTCGTGCGCGTGCTCTACTTCACCGACGACGTCTTCGAGCGCGTGCCTGCTCCCGAGTGGACCCGCGCGGCCATGGGCGGCCTGATCATCGGGGGCATCGGCGTCTTCTTCCCGCACATCCTGGGAGTCGGCTACAGCACGATCGGCGACGCGCTCACCGGGAGCCTCCCGATCGCGATGCTGGGCGTGCTCCTGGGTGTGAAGATCCTCGCCACCTCGATCACCATCGGCTCCGGCGGGTCGGGCGGCGTGTTCGCGCCCTCCCTCTTCCTCGGGGCCATGACCGGCGGGCTCTTCGGCAAGCTGCTCCAACAATGGTACCCGCTGCAGACCTCCGAATCCGGCGCCTACGCCCTCATCACGATGGGTGCGATGGTCGCGGCGACCACCCACGCCCCGTTGTCGGCGATCATCATCATCTTCGAGCTCACCCAGACCATCGACATCATCCCTCCGGTGATGGCCGCCTGTGTACTCTCGAGCCTGGTGGCAATGTTCCTCTCGAAGGACTCGATCTACACCGCCAAGCTTCGCCGCCGCGGCATCGACCTTCACGAGACCGACGATCCGAACGTCCTGAAGAGCCTCTACGTGCGCGACATCGTCGACCGCGAGCCCGGCGTGCTTCCGGTGTCGGCGGGGCTCCAGGAGATCTTGACGATGATCGTCGAGACGAACCGCACCGAGATCTTCGTCGTTGACGAGGGCGGAAGACTGATGGGCGCCGTCTACTTCTCCGAGCTCCGGCGGGTGCTCCTCGAGCAGGACCACCTGCGCGCCCTGGTCGTCGCCGGCGATCTGCTGGAGGCCGGCCGGCCGACGGTCACGCTGGACGACGACCTCGACCGGGTGATGCAGATCCTGACCAGTGAGCAGGTGGAGGAGATCGCGGTGGTGGAGCGCGACGATCCCCAGCAGCTCGTGGGGAGCGTGGCGCGGCGCGACGTGATGCACGCCTACAACCAGGAGCTGATGCGGCGGGACCTGGCCGGCGGCGTGGCGACGACCGTGGGCGTGGTGGATCGCGTGCACCAGGTCGACCTGGGTGGCGGCTACTTCATGAAGGAAGTGCTGGCGCCGAGCCAGCACCACGGCCGCTCGCTCAAGCAGCTCGACCTGCGCAGCCAGGCGGGCGTCCAGGTGCTCCTGGTACGCTCGTCGGGCGGCGGCGTGCGTGTGCCGGGCCCGGACGACGTGCTCGAGCCCGGCGACCGCCTGGTGTGCGCGGGCCCGAAGAGCTCGATCGACGCACTCGAATGACGCGAAGGAGTCCCGGGCATGATCCACCAGATCCGCGGCTGGGTGATGCCGATCCTCGTGCTCCTGCTGGCGCTCTGCGCGGGCCTCGGCTGGGGCCTCGACTGGCTCGCGGCGCGGGTGGCGGCGTTTCCGATCGGCGCGCTCGTCCTGCTCGGGACCCACGATCTCGTCCAGGGTCGCCACAGCATCCTGCGCAACTTCCCCGTGCTGGGCCATCTGCGCTTCCTGCTCGAGGACGTGGGACCGGAGCTCCGGCAGTACGTCGTGGAGCACAACACCGAGGGGCGGCCCTTCAATCGCGACCAGCGGTCGCTCATCTACCAGCGCTCGAAGGGGCTCCTCGACAAGAAGCCCTTCGGCACGGAGCTGGACGTCTACGAGGAGGGGCACCACTGGCTGACGCATTCGCTCGCGGCCGTGCCACCGACGCCGAACGCGGAGAAGGCGTTGCGCGTGGAGGTCGGAGGCCCCGCCTGCACGCAGCCCTACTCGGCCTCGTTCTTCAACGTGTCGGCGATGAGCTTCGGCTCGCTCTCGTCCCGCGCGATTCTCGCGCTGAACGAGGGCGCGCGACGCGGCGGCTTCGCTCACAACACGGGAGAGGGCGGCGTCAGCCGCTACCACCTGGAGCCGGGCGGCGATCTGGTCTGGCAGGTCGGCACCGGCTATTTCGGCTGCCGCCGCGCCGACGGCCGGTTCGACCCGGAGCGCTTCCGCGCCGAGGCGGCTCACGAGAGCGTGCGGATGATCGAGCTGAAGCTCTCCCAGGGGGCGAAGCCGGGGCACGGCGGCATCCTGCCCGGTCCGAAGGTGACGAGGGAGATCGCCGAGGCGCGGGACGTTCCGCCGGGAGTCGACTGCATCTCTCCGCCGAGCCACCCGGCCTTCGACGGACCGACCGGACTGCTCGAGTTCGTAGCCGAGCTGCGAACCCTCGCGGCGGGCAAGCCCGTGGGCGTCAAGCTGGCGATCGGTCGGCCCGTCGAGTTCATGGCCGTCTGCCGCGCGATCCACGAGACCGGCCTCGCCCCGGACTTCGTTGTCGTCGACGGCGGCGAGGGCGGAACCGGCGCGGCGCCGATCGAGTTCTCGGATCACATGGGCATGCCCGTCCTCGAGGCGATCGTGCTGGTGCACAACGCGCTGGTCGGCATCGGCGCCCGGCGCGACGTGCGGGTGTTCGCGGCCGGCAAGCTCGTCACCTCGATCGGCCTCGCCCACGCGGCCGCGCTCGGCGCCGACGGCGTCAGCTCGGCGCGCGGCTTCATGCTGGCGCTGGGCTGCATCCAGGCCCAGCGCTGCCACATGAACAGCTGCCCGGTCGGCGTCGCGACCCAGGATCGCCGCCTCTCCCGCGCCCTCCGGGTCGCCGACAAGGCCCTTCGCGTGGAGCGCTTCCACTCCACCACCCTGAAGGCGCTGGCCGAGGTCGTCGGCGCCGCCGGCCTCTCGCACCCGAGGGAGCTGCAGCCCGAGCACGTGTACCAGCGCGTCAGCCCCTGGGAGATCCGCCCCCTCTCCGCCCTCTACCCGTCGCTCCCGGAAGGCGCCCTCGTCCAGGGCAAGGCCCACGGCTTCCTCCGCGAAGCCTGGGACGCGGCCAGCGCCACCTCCTTCCGATGAAGAAACGGGGCCAGAGTTAAGAATTCAGTTTCTCCGAAACTGAATTCTTAACTCTGGCCCCGTTTCTAGAGCACCTCGTCGATGAGGAGGTCGATGTCCTCGGCGCCGGGCTCGTAGCTGCCCAGGGCTTCGCCCTGGAGGTCGCCGGGGTTGCGGGTCATGGCGTTGCGGTCGGCGTCGATGCGAACGGTGAGCTTGAAGGGGCCGGCGAAGGGAAGGGCCTGGATCATGCGGTCGTCGGGTCCGAGCTCGAAGTCGAGCGGGAAGCTCGGGTCGGGGATGCGCTTGACGGCGGTGGGCGGACCGCCGGAGCCGGTGCGCGCGATCAGGAACAGGACGGCGCCGGCGGGCACGCGGCCCTCGAGCTCGTTGGCCAGGCGGATCGTTCCGCGAAGCGGCTCCGCGTCGCTTTCCGTCGCGCGGGCGCCGGCGGGCGGCGGCGCCGGGGGAAGAGCCGCGGCGGGCCCCGGCATCACCGGCGCGCCTGCCTCGGCGCGCTCCGCACCCTCTGGGAAAATGCGCGAGAGGTCCGGCGCCTCGACCTTCTCGTCGGGATCGTAGGGCTCGACGTTGCGGTGACACCCCAGGGCGAGGAGCAGCCCGAGGAGCAGGATGGGGACGCGCATCGCGCGGAAGCTAGAGCCCGTCCCAGAAATATCCAGCGTGCCCGTCCTAGGAAGGCCGGTACGCGTTTCACATTCCTGAGACCGGCTCTAGCGAACCTGCTACGTTGGCTTCGGAGCCTAGGGGTGGCCTGCGCGGCGGGCCTGAGAGAAGACCCTTGGAACCTGATCTCGTTCGCGCGAGCGTAGGGAAGGCTCGGAAGCCGCCTCGGTCCTCCGGCCCACCTCCTCGAGCAAGGAGCTTCGCCATGGCCGGCTTCCCGCTTCCTCCGTTGGGGCACAACCCGTCCTCGAGCGCCGCAGGCACCACGCCCGGCAGCTTCGCGAACCCGCCGGACATTGGCGGCCCGCTCGCCTTCAGCTCGCCGGACACGCCGGGCATGCCGCTTCCCTCGGAGAAGACCGCCTGGGATTTCCTCCCGCCGGGCTGGCGCCGGGACGAGGCCAGCGGCTTCGCCGTCGCGCCGGAGGGCTTCGAGCCCGTCACCCAGCTCGAGCACGCGCGCCTCGGAACGACGACGCCCGAGATGCGCCGCGTCGCCGAGCGCGAGCCACACCTCACGCCCGAGCAGGTGCGCGACGAGGTCGCCGCCGGCCGCATGGTCATCCCCGCCAACCGCGTCCACCGCAGCTACCGCCTCGACCCGATGGCCATCGGCCGGGCCAGCCAGACCAAGGTGAACGCCAACATGGGCGCCTCTCCCATCTCCAGCGGCACCGCCGAGGAGGTGGAGAAGCTGCGTTGGGCCGAGCGCTGGCAGGCCGACACGGTGATGGATCTCTCGACCGGCGGCGATCTCGATCGCACCCGCGAGGCGATCATCCAGAGCTCGGAGGTGCCGATCGGCACGGTCCCGATCTACTCGATGATCCTCGGCCGCAAGATCGAGGACCTCGACGACGCCACCATCCTCGCCTCCCTCGAGCACCAGGCGCGCCAGGGCGTCGACTACTTCACCATCCACGCTGGCGTGCTGCAGGAGCACCTGCCCTGGGTGGAGAAGCGCCTGATCGGCATCGTCTCCCGCGGCGGGTCCTTGCTGGCCAAGTGGATGATCCACCACGGCAAGCAGAACCCGATGTACACGCTGTGGGACGAGATCTGCGAGGTGCTGCGGCGCTGGGACGTCACCTTCTCGATCGGCGATGGCCTGCGCCCCGGCGGCCTGGCCGACGCCAGCGACGCGGCGCAGCTCGGCGAGCTCGAGACCCTGGGCGAGCTGACCGAGCGCGCTTGGCGCCACGGCTGCCAGGTGATGATCGAAGGGCCGGGCCACATGCCCTTCGACCAGGTCGAGTACAACATGAAGCTGCAGCGCCGGCTGTGCCACGGCGCGCCCTTCTACGTGCTCGGCCCGCTGGTCACCGACATCTTCCCGGGCTACGACCACATCACGAGCTGCATCGGCGCCACGGCGGCGGCCTATCACGGCGCGTCGATGCTCTGCTACGTGACGCCAAAGGAGCACCTCGGCCTTCCCAAGCGCGACGACGTGAAACAGGGCTGCATCGCCTACAAGATCGCCGCCCATGCCGCCGACGTGGCTCTCGGCATCCCCGGCACCCGCGATCGCGACGACGAGCTCACCAAGGCCCGCGCCGCGCTGAACTGGGAGAAGCACTTCGAGCTCTCCTTCGACCCGGACACGGCCCGCGCCTACCACGACGAGGACCTCGACGTGGACACGGACTTCTGCGCCATGTGCGGCCACGACTGGTGCTCGGTCCGCATCAGCAAGGAGTTCACCCAGTTTGTGAGCGGCAAGGACGAGAGCTACGCCTGGGACAAGCCGAAGATCACCGAGGCGCTCTCGCCCGAGCAGAAGGCGATCCTCGAGAAGCGCGGTGTGCTCGCGCCGGACGAGCTGCGCCGGCTCGCGTCGAAGACCCGCCACGCCATGGGCGCCGACGAGGGCAAGGCGGCGTGCCACAGCGACGTCTCCTCGGACGAATCCGCCCAGCATCTCCAGGACGAAGCGGTCGGGTAGGCCCGCCGCGGGGTGTGACGGTGACCGGCACCGGGAAGGCAGCGAACCCCATGGGCGAAGCGCGCCAGCCGTGACGTCGGCGACGGAGCCGATCCTGCGACCGGCCGGGGTGAGCCTCGGCGAGCGACTGTCGGTCGGGCCCCTGCGTCTGTGGCTCGTCCTGGCTGTGATGCTGGTCGGCGCCTTCCTCCTGGTGGCCGGGCTCAGCGGCAACCTCGTGCGAGTCGCCTCCGGCGAGGCTCCGCCCGAGATGGCCCAGGATTTCCGGGTGGGCATCGTGCTGGCGCTGATGCTCGCCTTCTTGCCGGCGGGCGAGCTGTTCTCGACCCGGCGCGCTCAGCAGAGCCTGGCGCTGCTGGCGCCGCTCCTGCCCCTGGGTGCCGACGAGCTCGAGGCCCATCGCCTCCAGCTCGAGCGGACCGGCCGCCGAGGCACGCTCCTCGCTGCGGCGGCCGGCGTCACTTTCGTGATGGTGGGCGGCTTCCTGCCCGAGGCGATCGCCGAGCGAAGCCTGGGCCTCGACCAGCTGGGCGCCATGCCGGCCGCCCACCGCCTGATGGGCATCGCGCTGGGCATGGCCGCGGGCAGCTCGATCCGCCTGGCGGTGCGCAACTCCCGCCTGCTCGGCCGCTGGGCCGCCGAGCGCGGCCACCTCGACCTGCTCGAGCCGACCGCCTTCTCACCGCTGGCGCGGCTCGGGCTCACCAACGCCTACGTGAGCGCCGGCGTGGTCTCCCTGACGCTCCTGCTCCTTCCGGACCGCGAGGCCGGCGTCGGGCTCGGCGCGATGCTCGCCTTCATGATCGCGGTCTCGGTGGTAATGGGCGCGATCGGCCTGGTCCTGCCGATGCTCCCGCTGCGCGAGCGGATCCGCGCCGAGCGGCAGGCGGAGCTGACCCGATGCAACCGGCGGGTCGCCGAGCTGCGCCGGGGACCGGCGAGTGCCGGCGAGCTGGCCGACGCCATCGCCTACCGCGGGCTCGTCGAGGACGTCTCGGAGTGGCCGATCGATCTCCCCCAGCTCGGCCGCTTCGGACTGGTGTTCGGCCTGCCGGTGGCATCGTGGGTGGCGGCGGCCTTCGTCGAGCGGCTGATCGACGCCGCGATGGGATAGGTCCCCAGAAAGAGAACGACCCCGGGACCTTCGTCCCGGGGTGTCCCTAAGACCTCGAACGTCACCCCCCCCTGGTTTCGTTCGGATCTTGGGGAACGTTTCGGCATGATGGCGGGGGCCTTGAGGCCTTTCTGCCGGTGAGGTGCATTTTCTTGGGTGAGCAGCTTCGCCTCAGCGATCGGAACCTTCCGGAGTACCTGGCAAGCCTGGGGGTCTTCGGCCCCGATCAGGAGCTCCAGGTCGAGGCGGCCGGGGACGGGAACATCAACTGGGTGCGTCGGGCCTCGGTGCCGGGGGGCACCTCCTACATCGTGAAGCAGGCGCGGCCGGCCCTCGAGAAGTTCCCCGAGTACGAGGTGACGACCGAGCGGCTGGTCTTGGAGGCGCGCTACCTGGAGCGGGCCCGACCCGTGGACGAGGACCGGGTTTGCCCGGAGGTCGTCGTCTTCGACAGCGACCAGCGGGTCCTCGTCTTCGAAGACCTCGGAGCGGCGACCCGGCTGGACGAGGCGCTGGCCGAGGGGCGGGACGTCTCCGCCGCGATGCAGACGGTGGCCCGGTTCCTCTCCCGCGTGCACAGGGCGACCGAGGGCGATGCCGAGCTCCCGGCTTCCTTCGCGAACGACGCGATGCGCCGCCTCCACGGCGATCACATCTTCGTGCTGCCGTACGAGGAGGAGTTCCCGGCGCCGCCGGCCACCGCGAGGCGCGCAGCCGAGCTGCGCGGCGACCGGGAGCTCGCGGCCATCGCGCGGCGCGCGTACGACGCGTACCTGCGCCCGACGGGCCCGCTCGTGCACGCCGACGTGCAGGCGGGCAACCTGCTCCTCCACTCGAGCGGTCCGAAGCTCCTCGACGCGGAGATCGCCCACGCCGGGGACCCGGCCTTCGACGTGGGCACCCTGCTCGCGCACCTGGCGCTGCCGGCGGCGGCGCAGGGAACCCCGGAAGACTCGGCGCCGCTCCTTCGGGCCGTGTGGAGCGCCTACCGCGACGAGCGGGGGACGGGAGCTCCCGCGGCGTCGGACGTCCTGCGCTACGCGGGCCTCGAGCTGATCCGGCGCACGATCGGCGCGGCCCGGGTGCGCTTCGTCGAGGAGGACGACGCCGGCCTCGCGGTTCTCGATCTGGGCCTTCGCTGGGCAAGAACGCAAGACGCAAGGAACGTCCCCGATCTTGCGCTCTTCTAGTCCTCGAGGTCTTCTTCGAGGATGCCGTCGTCGGGGTGGACGGGGGGCTGGGCGCCGTAGGGGCGCGGGTGGGGCTCCTGGGCCTCCGTGTCCTCGTCGACCTGGGCCCAGTGGATGCGCTGGTAGTCGAAGCGACCGTCGGCGATGACGTTGAACTTGACGATCTCGAAGTAGGGAGAGAGGTCGAAATCCCGGGGCGTGAGCAGCGTGGGGTGGCGCATCTTGAACAGCCCGGTGTAGCCGGCGCTCTCGTAGCCGAAGATGCGGCGCAGGATGCGCCTGCCACGGGCCGCCTCGGGCGGCTCGGCGCTGGCGTCGAAGCCCTCGGGGAACTCGACGACGGGCAGGATCGGGAATCGCACCTTGTGGAAGGTGCGCCCCAGGAGGCTCGAGCAGATCACCTCGGTGGGCATGGAGCTGCCGAAGTGGAGGGCGGTGCGCCGGAAGCGGTCGGGGATGATGCGGACCGGGAACAGGTAGCGGCCCAGATCGAGGATGTTGCGCAGGTCGTAGCGCCAGCCGATCGCGTCGATCTGGTCCTCGATGACGATCTTCAGATCCTCGGGACGGATGCGATGGGGCCGGGCGACGCGGATGTTGTAGTCGATGTACTTGTTGACCGGAGAGGCAACCACGCCGTGGGGCAACGCCTCGACGATCAGCCACTCTGCTTCGTCGCCGAACTGCTCCCGCGCCCGCTCGGCCAGTGGCCCTCCGCGCCTCACCAGCTCGTCGCCGGCGAAGAGCGCTGCGTGGGACCACGAGCTCTGGGTCAGGTACTTGATGATGGCCGAGACCCGGTTGTCTCCCTCGACCAGCAGCACGTCGCCCTTGCGCAAATGCCTGCGAAGAGCCTGAGGGTCGTTCCACCCGCGCCGCTCGTAGGTGGCCAACGGCTCGGTGAGGAACTCGACGATTCGATTCGTGATCCAGCGTCGGAGACCCACGCCTTTCCCAATGCCTCCTGGGACCCTCATCGGAGCCCGGTCGCGCCGGGAAAAGTCCCGGATTTCCATGGTCTTCTGCCAGGGGGTCAGGTATCCTTTGCCCCTCCTTGAAAAAGTGCTGATTTTTCAAGGGGTTACGCCGATTTGCGCAGCCAGTCGGCAGTGGAGCCTTGCGCCGATGGATGTCAGGATCAAGCTCAACGTCTCGTTCACCGTCTCGGGGAGCGGCCTCGAGGACGCCCTCGCCGAGTACGACGAGCTGACGGTCGCCGGGATGGTGAGCGAGATCCTCGACAAGGCCATCGCCTGCGACGAGATCCAGGTTGACATCGCCGAGGGCCCGAACACCCTCGAAGAGTACGACCAGCAGAGCGGCTGAGCGAGGCTCCCGTCAGAACAGGCTGAGCTGGCGCGGGCCCTCCGGCTTCGGTGGGTGCTGAGGTCGCGGTCGTGTCAGCGGTGTGGGCTCGGCGAGGGCCGGCCCGCTGGAGCCGGGCTGGTAGATGCCGTGCCGGCGGGCGAACTCGAGCAGCGTCTGGTTGAAGCGCCGGAAGCGCGGGCCGTGGTTGAAGTGACGCAGGTGCGCGAGCTCGTGGCACAGGGTGGCGACCAGGCTCGAGTACTTGAGCGGCCTTCCGGTCGTGACGTGACGCAGACGGATCTTGATCGTGCCGTCGTCGTAGCAGATGCCGTAGCGGTTCTTGACGTTGGCTCGCTCCGCCTCGATCGCCCGGTAGCGCAGGCCGAAGTGTGCCGCGATGAACGCACCGTCGCGGTTCAATCGCGCCATCAACTGGCGTTTGGTCTTGTGGTCCAGCGGATCCCCCACGCACCAGGAGCATCTCGGCAGCGTCGGGTGCCGTCAAGTATCCTGCTCATGTGTCGACGCAGCAGGCGCCCCTGTTTCCGCTCTCGAACGTGACACTGTTCCCGCGGGCCAGCGTTCCGCTGCACCTGTTCGAGCCGCGGTACCGCCAGATGATGGAGGCGGCTCTCGAGGGGAATCGGGTGATCGCCATGGCCACCGCGCGACCGGAGCATGCGAGCGACATGGCCGGCGACCCTCCCGTCTACCCGATCGCCTGCGCCGGCTTCGTCCAGAGCTACCAGAAGCTCGCCGACGGACGCTTCAACCTCGTCCTCCAGGGGACCCATCGGGTTCGCATCGTGTCGGAGCAGCCGCCGAAAGGTGAACGCCTCTACCGGGTCGGAGAGCTCGAGCCGCTGGAGGACTCGGTCGTCGATGCGGGGCGTTGCGCCGAGCTGCGCGAGCGGGTCACCGCACACCTGGCCGATCTCGCACGGCAGGCGACCGGCGTCTCCCTGGAGCACACGGTCGGCCGTCTCCAGACGATGGACCTCGCCGCGTTCACCGACGGCGTCTGCCAGGCCGTGGCCCTGCCGACGACGGAGAAGCAATCGCTGCTCGAGGCCGACACCCTGGACGATCGGCTGGTGCGGTTGGAGGGAACCCTGGCGTTCCACCGGGCGATGATGGAGCGCGGAGGGGCCGATTCCGGGCCGGAGACCGTGCACTGACAGCGATTCTCTGTGGTCGAGAAAATCGTCGAAAAAGGCAGCTTCATTGAGAATGTCGAAGATATCCTCCTCCCCTCCCTGGGCCCGGTGACACCGCAGGCGGTTCACCCAAGCTTCCTCAAGGAGGGCGCGGAACCCCGCGGAGTTGCGGCCCGTTCCGGTATGCAAACAGCGGTTAGCCGGCTCTTCTGCGGCCTTTTCGGGTGAACCGCGCGCGTGTAGGCCGCACGGCGGGAATCGCGGCGGGGAAGATTGCGAAGCTCCGCGACGCATGCTCTACTCCCGGCTCTTCTGGGGTGAGCGTTGCCGGGTTCCTCCCTACAACCCGGCGGGACCCCCCGGAAACCCCCGATTTCAGGCTGGTCCCATGCATCACCCCCCCAAGGTGTGGGACGGCGTTCTGACACGCCTCCGCACCCTGATGGCCCCGCTCGCCCTGGAGGCGTGGATCCTTCCGCTCGCCGTGCGGATGGAGGAAGAAGCGGGAGAGCTGCATCTCCTGGCGCCCGGCTCCTTTCACGAGGCGCGGGTGCGCAGCCGCTACCTGCACACGATCCGTGAGGCCGTCGACCGGGAGTGCGGTGGAGCGGTGGAGCTGCGCCTGAGCTCCGCCGAGGCGGAGGCGGCGCCGGGCCCCTGCACCGCGGCTCCCCGCTCTCCGGCGCGCCCCGCACCGGAGGCGGGCGATCCCCGGCCGGCGCGACCGGTGCAGGCGGAGCTTCTTCACACCTTCGACAGCTTCGTCGTGGGGCCGGAGAACGCCCTCGCGCGGGAGGCGGTGGTCGCCCTGGCGGGGCGGCGGCAGGCGGGGATCAGTCCGCTCTTCCTGGCCGGCCCGCCGGGCGTCGGCAAGTCGCACCTGGTGCGAGCGCTGGTCGCCGAGGTGGGCGGTGTCTACGTCTCCGCCGAGGCGTTCACGAACGCCTTCACCGGCGCCCTCCGCCGGCGTGACACCGACGCCTTCAAGCGGCGGTTCCGGGAGTGCACGCTCCTCGTCGTCGAGGACGTGCAGTTCCTCGAGGGCAAGAACGCCACTCAGAACGAGCTGCACCACACCCTCGAGCACCTCTCGATGGCCGGGCGTCCCGTGGTGCTCACCGGCGACCGGCTGCCGCGGGAGATGCGCGGGCTGCAGGAGCGGCTCGTCTCCGAGATGACCCGCGGTCTCGTGGCGGAGATCGAGTCGCCCGAACGCGAGCTGCGCCGGCGCATCGTGAAGACGAAGGCCTCCCGAGGCGGCGTGCGCCTGCCGGAAGCATGCCTCGACCTGCTGGTCGACCGGGCCAGCGGAAGCGTGCGCGATCTCGAGGGGGCGCTGATCCAGGTGGTCGCCAGCGCGTCGCTGCTCTCGCGGCCGATCGATCGCACGCTCACCGAGGCGGCGCTCCGCAAGATCACGCCCGCCGAGGCGAGCCCCCTGCGGCTCGACACGGTGGTCGAGCGCGTGGCGAGCTTCTTCGGCGTGAGCCCCACCGAGCTCTCGGGCCGCAGCCGGCGCAGGACGGTGCTCGTGCCGCGCCAGATCGCCGTCTACCTCGCCCATCGCTACACGAACGCCACCCTCACCGATATCGGCCGCGCGGTCGGACGCGACCTTCCCGCCGTGAAGAACGCCGTCCAGGTGGTCGAGCGCGCCATCCTGGAGAAGGCCCCGCTCCGCTACCAGGTGGAGGCGTTGGTGGAGCGGCTCGGCGTCCCGGCCGGAAGCGACCCGGCGAAGCCGGCCCGCGTGCCCCTCCGGGTGGTGCGGCCCGCTCCAGACCGGCAGGAGCAGGCGTGAGAGAAGGCGTCTCCCTCCGGTTGAGGAGACCGTCCGCAGGGGCGGTGCTTCGACGATTCAGTGGCTCGTCTGGGCGGCGCGCTGGAGTCGGGCCTCCCCGGTGCCCTCGCGCCACCGCGCGGGCCCGGCCAGCTCGGCCCGGTGCTCGGGCTCGAGGGACGGCGGGTCCTTCTCCGGGTCGTCGTAGCGCGCCAGGATCTCGTAGGTCGTGCTGCGCTGGACCGGCGTACGCCCCATCTCGCGAATCAGCCGCCGCATCTCCTCCGGGGGGAGGTTCTCGCCGAAGTCGGAGCCGCTCTCGCGGCTGATGGACTCCTCCATCAGCGTGCCGCCGAAATCGTTGGCTCCGGCTTCGAGGGCGAGCTGGGAGAGCTTCGGGCCCATCTTCACCCACGACATCTGCACGTTCTGGATCCACGGCCGCAGGAAGAGCCGGCACACCGCGATCAGCCGCAGATCGTCGGCGCCCGAGGGGCCCGGACGCGAGTGCACCCAGTGGCCGAGCACGTTCTTCTCGTGGATGAAGCCCAGGGGTACGAACTCGGTGAAGCCGCCGGTCTCCTTCTGCAGCTCGCGGATCGCGTCGAGGTGCCTCACCACGTGCGCGGGCTCCTCGATGTGCCCGTACATGATCGTCGCCGTCGATCGCAGGCCGACGGAGTGGGCCGTACGCACGATCTCCTTCCAGCGCTCGGTCATCAGCTTGTTCGGCGAGAGCACCTTGCGCACCGAGTCGTCGAGGATCTCCGCCGCGGTACCCGGCATCGTGCCGAGGCCCGCGTCCATGAGCCAGCGCATCTGCTCGTCGAGGGGCATGCCGCTCTTCTTGGAGATGTGGTCCATCTCCTCCGGCGAGAAGGCGTGGATGTGCAGGTCCGGGAACTCGGCCTTCAGGTGGGTCAGGATGCCGCGGTAGTGATGGTGGTCCTTCTCCGGATCGATCCCGCCCTGGATGCACACCTCGGTGGCCCCCCGGGCGACGGCGTCCCGCGCCTTGGCGTTGATCTCCTCGAAGCTGCGGTCGAAGGCGTCGGCCTCGTCCCGGTGCCGGGCGAAGCCGCAGAAGCTGCAACCCACGTAGCAGACGTTGGTGAAGTTGATGTTCCGGCAGATCACGAAGGAGACGTCGTCGCCGCAATCATCCCCGCGCGCCACGTCCGCGGCCCGCAGCAGCGCGTGGAAGTCCGGCCCCTCCGCGCGCAGCAGCCGCAGGGCGTCCTCCCGCGAGAGCTCCTTGCCGCCGAGGGACGCATCGAGCAGCGCGGCCACGTCCTTGGAGATGTCCGCGAGCAAGCGTTCCAACATCAGGCAGCCTCCAGGCTCAGGCGCGGGCGAGCCCAGCCGTCCTCGTTCGCCAGGCCGCGGGTCACCTCCAGGACCTCCGGCTCGAAGAAGGAGGCATCGGCCAGGTGCCGGGGATACACGGGAAGACGCTCCACCAGCTTCTGGCCGGCCACCTCACAGCGATCCCGCAGCTCCACCAGCGCCGGCCAGGGCGCCTCCGGGTTGATGTAGTCGACGGTGATCGGTGAGACGCCGCCCCAGTCCGAGACGCCGCCCTTCATCAGCTCGCCCATCACCTCGGGCGCCAGGTTCGGCGGCGCCTGCACGTGGATGTCGCGGCCGAGCACGAGACGCGCCAACGCCACCCAGCCGATCACCGCTTCGTCGGGAAGCGGCGACGCCCAGCGCATGCGCGTGCCAGGCTTCGGGTGGAAGGGCTGGATGATCGCCTCCTGGATGTGACCGTGGCGATCGTGCAGGTCGCGGATCGCGAAGAGCGTGTCGATGCGCTCCTCGTCGTCCTCGCCGATGCCGAGCAGCATGCCCGTGGTGAACGGGATGCGGAGCTCGCCGGCCTCCTCGTGCATCCGCAGCCGCACCTCCGGATCCTTGTCCGGCGCGTACTGGTGGGCCTGGCCCTTGCCGCGCAGCCGCGGGCTCGTCGATTCGAGCATCAGCCCCATCGACGCGTTCCAGCGGCGCAGCGCGGTCATCTCCTCCACCGTGAGGATGCCGGCGTTGGTGTGGGGCAGCATGCCGCCCTCGAAGGAGACCTTGCAGCCCTCCACCAGGTACTCGGCCGTCGAGCGGTAGCCCTCGCCCGCCAGCCATTCCTTGAAGGCGCGGTAGGCGATCTCCGGCTTGTCGCCGAGGCAGAAGAGCGCCTCGATGCAGCCCATCTGCACGCCGCCCCGGGTGATGCCGGCGACCTCGTCCAGCGTGTAGGTCTTGGCCTCGGGGGAGTCGGGCAGCTTGGCGAAGGTGCAGTAGGCACAGCGGTCCCGGCACAGGTTGGTGAGCGGGATGAAGACGTTGCGGGAGAAGCTCACCAGATGGCCCTGGGCCCGGGTCTTGCTCTCGTGGGCGCCCTCCTGGACCGCCCGGAGCACGCCCGGCTCGGCCAGGTGCTCGGCCAGCCAGGCCGCCTCGGCGCGCGGGAGGCGCGCCTCGTCGACCGCCCGCTGGACGATCCGGCTCGCCTGGTCGGCGGTGGGGGTCACGGCCACAGGGTAGCGCGACGCGGGCCACGGAACGCAGGACATCCCTCCACGGGCCCCTACTCGGCGTCGACGCCGACCCAGCCCCGCAGGGTGGCCGGATCGGTCTGGTGCAGGAAGTCGCCTGCGGGCACGTCCCCGGCGCGCTCCTTGATCGCGCGGAAGAGCCCGACCAGGGCGGGCGCCATCTTCTCGCCCGAGATCCGCTCGTAGAGCGGCCGGGCGATGCGGTCCCCGCCCCGGGAGCCGCCCACGAGCACCACGTGGTCGTTCTTCCCGTAGCCATAGATGCCGATCTCGGCGGAGGGCGGCCGCACGCAGTTGTTCGGACAGCCGGTCATGCGGATGACCACGTCCACGTCGCCGAGCCCCTCGGCCTCGAGGGCGTCGAACCAGCTGGGCAGGATGTTCTCGGCGTCGGTCATGGCCAGGCCGCAGGTGGGCTTGGCGGGGCAGGCCATGGCGTTGGCCCGGGCGCGCTGCCCGCGCGCCGGCGCGGCGATGCCGTGGCGCTCCAGGATCGCGTCCAGGGCGGCGCGATCGGCCACGTCGCACAGGATCAGGTCCTGCTGCGGCGTCAGCACCACCGAGAGGCCGAGCTGCTCCACCGCCTCGCGGACGGCGGCGCGCTGGGCGCCCTTGAGGCGACCGGCCTCGACGGAGAGGCCGTAGTAGCTGCCGCCGCCGCGCTGCTCGTGCCAGCCGAGGTGGAGCTCCATCGGCGGCAGCGTCGCGGGCTCGGCGGCGTCCTCGAGCTCGATCCCGAAGCGCTCGCGCAGGGCGGCCTTCACTGCGTCCACGCCGAGACGCCGGATCGTGTACTTCCAGCGAGCCTGCTTGCGGTCCTTCCGATCGCCGTTCTCCTTCTGCAGGAGCACGATCGCCCGGCAGACGTCCGCCACCTGCTCGCGGCGGATGCGGCCCAGGTGGAGGCCCAGCAGCGCCGCGGTCTTCGGGTTGTTGTGGGAGAGCCCGAGCCCACCCCCGGTGTAGAGCTCCCAGACCGCTCCCTCCGGGTCGACGGGCACCAGGCCCACGTCCTGGGTGCGCACGTCGACCGAGTTGTCGCTCGGGTGCGCGAGGCCGATCTTGAACTTGCGCGGCAGGTAGTGCTCGCCGTAGATCGGCTCGTCGGGGGTGACCCGCCCGGCCGTCGCCCCGTCCTCGTCGGTGAGGAAGATCTCGAAGTAGCTCGTCGTGCGCGGCGCCAGCTCCGTAGCGATCGCGTGGGAGAGCTCGAGCGCACCGCAGGCGTTGTCCGGATCGAGGGTGTCGATGGGCGAGCCCATGACGTTGCGATTCACGTCACCGCACGCGCCGAGCGTGCCGTGATCCAGGTAGCCCCGATTCAGGTGCCGGACCATGACGCCGAGCTTGTCGCCGTACACCCGGTGGTACTGGATCGCCTGGCGGGAGGTGATGCGCAGGGTGCCGTCGGCGTAGGCGTCCGCCGCCTCGTCGAGGGCGATCCACTGCCTGGCCGTCAGCCGCCCGCCCGCCGGATTCTTGATCCGGATCATGAAGAAGTAGTCCTGGGTCTTCTTCCCGCGTTCACCCCGGCCCTGCTGCTTGTAGATCCCGAAGAACTTGGAGAGCTCCTTCGCCGTGCCCGAGATCGTCTGGCGCTCACCCCGGGTCATCTGGTCGAGCTCGTCCCGGAAGCTGTGGGGCTCCTTCGGGTCCGAGACGTAGAAGAGCCCCTTGCTCTCGACCTTGATCCGCTCGTTCTTGGACATGTCCGCGAGCGAGCCGGTCTCGAGGGTGACAGCCGGGCCGGGGGGGGCTTCGCGAGCCACTTGGGTCTCCTGGGGGCGGCGGGGAGGACCGGGGGCGGTGTCGGGCCCCCGGGGAAGGAAGACGCAGAGGCTACCCCACGGCCAATTGGGGAGGAAGTCCCAGGAGATCTCATCCCCTGGGGGATTCCTGTGCCCCTCCGCGGGTCACCTACTTCCAGGCACCGGTCAAGACCCGACTTCCCCGGACCGATGCCCGGACCTGGAGACCGCTCGCCATATGAAGCTGCCGTGGGCCAACCTTCGCCAAAGGCCGAACCTGAGCCTTCGCCTGGGGCTCTTCACCCTCGCCGCCTGCCTGCTCACGATGGGAGCGGGTGCCATGGAGCCCGTCCTCGGGTGGGAGTACGCCGGCTGGATGGTCGCCGCCGTGGCGGGCGCCGGGGCGGCCCTGTGGGCGCGCCCCCTCCAGGCCGTGCTGGACGCCGCCCACCGGCTGGTCGCCGGCGAGGACGTGACCGTCCCGGACGACTGGAGCGAGGGCGAGCTCCGTTTCCTCGCTCGCGCCGTCCAGGAGCTCGGCCGGAAGCTCGACCAGAGCCGCCGCGACCTCGAAGCCCGCAACCACGAGCTCGAGCGTGCGAACGACGTGCTGGAGCAGCTCTCCATCACCGACGGGCTCACCCGCCTCCACAACCACCGCCACTTCCAGGACCGCTACCACAGCGAGGCCCGGCGCTCGGAGCGCACCGCCCAGCCTCTCTGCCTGGTCCTGATCGACATCGACGATTTCAAGCGCCTGAACGACGTCCACGGCCACAGTGCGGGGGACAAGGTCCTGGCCGGCGTCGCCGAAGTGATGAACGCACAGGTGCGCGAGACCGACTACCTCGCGCGCTACGGCGGTGAAGAGTTCGCGATGCTGCTCCCGGAGACGGACCTGACGGGTACCATGCAGCTCATCGAGAAGCTCCGCTTCGCGGTGGCCGAGGCCCGCTTCGACGTGGGTGGCGCGGAGGCGCCGATCGGCGTCACCGTCTCGGCGGGCGTGGCGATCTTCTCGGGCGACGCGGACGAGGCCTTCGACGCTGCGGATCGGGCGCTCTACGAGGCGAAGGCGGGCGGAAAGGACTGCGTGGTGGCGGCCGCCAGCCGCTAGGCTGCTGCTACCACCGTGCCGAACCCCTATCAGCCCCCGAGGTCGCGGGTCTGGTCGGAGGATCCCGCGCCGCCTTCCTTCGCCCGCGCGTTGGACGCGGCCGTCGGGGCGGTCAATGGGCCCTTCCTCCTCCTGATCCTGCCGGTCGCGACGCTCGATCACTTCCTCATCGCGGTCGAGGCCCCGCTTCCCGTGGAGCTCGCGCTCTTCGTCGTGAGCGGATTCCTCATCGCGCCCCTGCAGGCCTGCCTGTGCATCGCGTCGGCCCGCGCGGCGCGTCGCGGGACGGCGGCCGCCCCAGGGCCGTTGCTTCGGTCGGCAATCGGGGCCTGGCCTCGGGTCACGATCGCGCTACTCCTCCCGACGCTGCTGATCTTCGTCGGCTTCGTGCTCCTCATCGTCCCGGGAATCGTCCTCATGGTCCGCTATGCATTCGTCGACGCCATGGCGTTCGAAGGCGAGGCTGAGCCGGCCGACTGCGGAAAGGCGAGTGCCGCGATCGCTCGCGGCCGCGCCGGCCTCGTGACCGCCGTCCTGCTGGCGTTCCTCGCCCCGTCGATAGCGCTCTCGGGAGTTTCGCCCTTCCTGAGCGAGCTCGATGGCTTCCCACTGGAGACGCTGGTGCCGGTCTTCGACGTTTCGTGCGCGGTCTGGCTGACGCTCTCTTCCTCCGCGTGCTGGGCCATCTACGTCGACCTTCGCGGGGATCCCCGCCCCTGAGACGCGCCTACACTCGCGGGATGCTCTACTTCGAAGACGTCGCCGCGGGTCGGGAGCGGGAGCTCGGGAGCCACCGGGTGTCGCGCGAGGAGATCGTGCGCTTCGCGACCGAGTGGGATCCGCAGCCGTTCCACATCGACGAGGAGGCGGCGGGCCGCTCGGTCTTCGGCGGCCTCACCGCGTCCTCCTGTCACACCTACGCGATCTCCTCCCTCGTCTTCTCGCGCCACCCCGAGCGGCTGGCCACGGCGGCGATGCTGGGCCTCTCGCTCCGGTTCCCCGCTCCGGTCCGGCCCGGGGACGAGCTGCGGCTGCTGGACGAGTGCCTCGAGAAGCGCCTCTCGGACTCCCGGCCCGGGCTCGGGATCGTGAAGTCCCGGACGGCGCTCGTGAACCAGGCGGAGGAGGAGGTCTTCGTGATGGAGTCGAGCTACCTGGTGCGGTGCCGCGACGCCCCCGCCTAGCGACGGCCTCGTAGGATCGCGAGGACGAGCACCAGCGGAAAGCCGCTCATCGAGTAGGCGCCGGCGAAGAGCCCCAGGTCGAGCCGGCCGAGGGAGCCGACCGCCACGATGATGGTGAGCGCCAGGTTGCGCGCTCCGAACTCGATCAGGAAGGTGAAGCGATCGTGGGGGTCGAGGGCCAGGGCGTTGCCGAGGCCCCAGCCGATGGCCATCGCGCACACCGTCCATGCGACGGCCGCCAGGACCGCCCAGGCGAACTCGGCGCCGGTGGGCAGGAGGTCGTTGCCGGAGGCGGCGCCCAGCACCGTGGCGATCAGGATCGCGATCACGGCGAACCGGTTGGCCCGGGAGACGTAGGCCTTCGAGGCCTCGGGCCGCCTGGAGCGCACCCACATGCCGATGCCGATCGGGATCGCGAGGAAGAAGACGAGCTGGGAGACGAGGAAGCCGACCGGCACGTCGACGTCGACACCGTCCTCGAGGAACATCCGGATCCCGACCGCTGCGAGCAGCGGCAGGCTCACCACCGCGAGCAGCGACGCGACCGCCGTCAGCGTGACCGAGAGTGCCACGTTGGCGCCGGCCACCGCAGCCATCACGTTCGACATCCCCGCGCCGGGCGTCGCCGCCAGCAGGATCGCGCCCACGGCGAAGGCGGGCGAGATGTCGATCAGCGTGACGATGCCCCAGGTCATGAGGGGCAGGAGCAGGAGCTGGCCGAGCGTCCCTCCGATGACGGCGCGGGGCGCAGCCACGACCCGACGGAAATCGTCGGGCACGAGCTGCAGCCCCACGACGAACATCAGGGGCACCAGGATCAGGGGCCCGAGGAGCTGCTCGGGGTTCTCCAGGCGTCAGCTCGCGGCGGGGGATCCGGGCCCCTGCTCGAAGGCCGGAATGCCCTCGGGCTTCGGGTGGAAGGGCTGTGCGTCGCACAGGAAGATCGCCATCTCGGGCTTGAAGATGCTGGGATCGTCGAAGACGCCGACCTTGGTCATCAGCACCCCCGGCATCGTGGGCACGCGGGTCGTGATGTGGGTGCCGCACTCGGCGCAGAATTCGCGGGTCACGGCGTTCTCGATGTCGGTGCGGGTGAAGCCCTTCGGCGTTCCCTTCGTGTACTTGAAGCTGGCCTCGGGCAGCGCCATCACGTAGTTCGGCCCGCCGCCCGAGGCGTACTGGCACTCTCGGCAGTGGCATTGGCCCTGGAACATCGGATCGCCTTCGGACACGAACTGCACGGCGCCGCAGTAGCAGTGGCCTTCGATCTTCATCGGGGGTTCCTCCTTCGGGGTTCCGGGAAGCTACCACGGAGCCCGAACCCCCAGGGGGCCGAATCGCCTTCGTTGACGGTGGAAGTCCTGGGCTCTACAGAGTCGGACCCGGCCGGCCGACGACGAAGGCGCCGCAATGACCACGCCCAGTCCCAACGACGAGCCCCGAGCGCGGAGCGGGGTGCGCGCCCTCGCCGCCCTGCTCTTCGGCATCGGCCTGGTGAGCCGCCTCGTCCCCTTCCGCGACCAGGGGGGCCGCCTGCTTCGCCAGTTCCCGACCGAGGACGGCTACCTGATGCTCACGATGGCCCGGAACCTGGGCATCGGAAACGGGATGAGCATCGCCGACGGCACGATCCCGACGAACGGGACCCAGCCCCTCGCGACGATGCTCTGGAGCGTGGTCTTCGCCCTGGTGGACGGCGACAAGCGGGCCGGCGTGGCGGGGGTGTTGGCCCTCGAGGTCGTGATCTCCCTCGCCGCCGCCGGCATGCTCTTCCTTCTCGCCCGGCGTGTCCTGGCCGGCGTTCGCGAGGGAACGGCCGTGGCGTTGCTCGCTTCGTCCGCCTGGTTCGCGAGCGCCCAGACCGCCCGCCACGCGATGAACTGCCTCGAGACCGGCCTGGCCGTGCTGGTGGTCACGACCTTCTTCTGGGCCCTGCTGCGCCTGGCCGAAGACGCCCCGGCCCGTCCGGCCCTCGGCCGCTGGGCGGCCCTCGGCGCTTTGCTAGGCGTCTCCTTCTGGGCCCGCATCGACGCCGTGCTGCTGTGCGTAGCGCTGGGCGTGGCCCACCTGGCGGGCTGGCTGCCGATCTGGCGGTCCGGCTTCCGCGACCGCTTCCTCGAGCTGGGCGCGGCGGGCACCGCCACCGCCGTGATCGCCTCGCCCTGGCTCGTGCACAACCTGGTGCGCTTCGGCAGCATCATGCCGGTGAGCGGCCAGTCCGAGGGCTTCCGGGTCGCCCTGGGGCGGGAGCTTCCCTACGTGCCCGCCAAGCTCGTCGAGTACCTGTCGGTGATCCTCCAGCTCCCGAGCCGCCTCGAGACCCATCCCGCGTTCATCTCGGCGGCCGTCGCGGCACTCGGGCTCGCCGGCTACGCCCTCGCGCGCCGCTTCCCGGGCTGGTCGGCACCCGCGCGGAGTCTGGCCACCCTCGGGCTGCTGCTCGGCGCGGGCCTCGTCCTGTGGTACGGCCTGGTCTTCGGCGCCGGCCACTTCATGTCCCGCTACCTGTTCCCGCTGAGCCCGCTGCTCGCGATCCTGACCACAGCAGCCGTCTTCGGCTGCGTCCATCGCCGCGGCCAGGCCGCCCTCGGCTGGGCCGCCGCCGCGGCGGTCGTCGTCACGGTGGCGGGCCTCAACGCTCGCCTCTACGCCGGCGGCACCGACCACGCCCACTTCCACGTCGTGGCCTGGGTCGACGAGCACGTCCCCGAGAACGTCTGGGTCGGTGCCATCCAGACCGGCACCCTGGGCTTCTTCCACGACCGCACCATCAATCTCGACGGCAAGGTCAACCCCCACGCGATGGAGGCTCGTCGCAGTCACACCATCCCTGCCTACGTCGAGCGCTCGGACATCCAGTACCTCGCCGACTGGAAGGGCATCACCTTCTGGGCGAACCACTACCCGGAGATCTGGGAGAACTTCGAGGTGCTGATCGCGGAGGACGACCCGAGCTTCGGTGTGCTGATGCGACACGGGGCGCCGCGGAAGGAGCGGCGGACCCGGGCGGACGCGGCGGCCCGTCCCTAGAAGAACACCTTCGCCAGCCGCAGGATCCCCTGGTCCCACGGCACCCGGTGCGACACGCCGGACGCCCCTTCGAAGCTCTCCAGGTTCGCCAGGTACCAGTCGTAGTTCCGCACCATGGCGTCGATATTCGAGTACTTCGGGGCGTAGCCGAGCTTCTCTTCCGCCTTCTCGATGCTGACGAAGGAGTCCTTCGAAGCGGTCTCGTAGACCCACTTGTAGAGGGGCGAGAGCTTGAGCGCTTCGAGGATGCGCAGGGCCCAGATGACCGGGGCGGCCGGGAAGCCGCGGACCCTCTTGCCGAAGCCCGCGCGGTCGAGGACGGCCTGGTAGTCGTCCCGCATCGTCGTGAACTCCTTCGAGCCGATGTTGAAGGTGTCGTCGGCGAGCTCGGCGGGCTTCGTCAGGCACAGGTGGATGGCCTGGCAGAGGTCCTCGACGTCGAGGAGCTGGTATCGGTTCCTGCCGTTGCCGATCATCGGGAAGCCGTGGCCGTCCTTCGCCCAGTCGAAGAGCAGGGCGAAGACACCGAGGCGCTCCGGACCGACGAAGGACTTCGGGCGGATGATGGGCACGCACATGCCCTTCTCGCGGAAGCCGGCGCAGACCTCCTCGGCTTGCACCTTGGCGATGCCGTAGGGGCCGACGCCGTGGAGGTGATCGTCCTCGCGCAGGGGATGGTGGTCGGGGATGCCGTAGACCGCGGTCGAGGAGATGTGGACGGCCCGCTCTACACCGTGGGCGTGGGCGGACTCGAAGACCGTCCGCGAGCCGTCGATGTCCGTGGAGAAGATGTCCTCCTCCGTGTAGAGGGGCAGCGCCGCCGCGGTGTGGACCACCAGGTCGGCGCCCTCCATGGCCCGGTCGACGTCGGCGCGGCTCCGGATGTCGCCGGTCACCTCGCGGATGCGGTCCCGGCAGTCCACGTAGTCGAAGGGCGCGACGTCGAGGGAGGTCACCTCATAGCCACGCTCGAGCAGGTAACGGGTGAGGTTGATGCCGAGGAAGCCGGCACCGCCGGTGATCATCACCCGGGCGCCCGCGGTCGGGCCTGCGTTGGCGTCAGTCATGGTCCTTGGGGGTTCCTCTGGGCGGCCCTGTGGCGGGGCGGGCCAACATACGGGGGCCCTTCGACGTGTCAACGGACGCGCTTGAGCCGGCGCTGCGATCCGCGCCGGCGGCGCCCGCGCCCGGCTCCTCCCTGCTCCCCCGGCTACATTCGCGCCCCCGCCCCGCCGATGGGTACGGGGCCGGCGTCCGGGAGGGCGGCACCACACGATGCGCGGCTATCCCACGGTCTACCTGATGCTCTCCCTGTGGGTCCCCATCAGCGTGGCCTTCTTCGCCTTCATGCGGCCGCAGCGGGCGCTCCTGTGTGCGCTCCTCGGCGGCATCCTGGTGTTGCCGGAGAACCGCGGCTTCGACGTTTCGGGACTGCCCGCGATCGGCAAGCTCGAGATCGCGAGCATCGGGGCGCTGTTCGGAGCCTTCGTGTTCCGGGCCCGGGAGCTGACCCGGAACCGCATCGGCTTCGGGCTCGAAGCGCTGTTCCTCCTGGCGATCCCCTTCGCCCTCGGCACGGTCCTGACCAACCAGGACCCGACGGGCGGGGCCTTCCGTTGGTTCCCGGGCCTGCGGCCCTACGACGCGGCCAGCCCGATCTTCCGCGACCTCCTGATGCTGGGGATCCCGTTCGTGCTGGGCCGGGCGTTCTTCCGCACGCCCGCGGCGATCCGGGAGCTCTTCGTCGGGCTCCTGGTCGCGGCCCTGATCTACTCCCTCGGAGCGCTCTGGGAAGCGCGCATGAGCCCTCATCTCAACTTCTACACGTACGGCTTCATGCAGCACTCCTTCGCCCAAACCTACCGCGAGGGAGGTTGGCGCCCGATGGTGTTCATGGCCCATGGGCTGGCCCTCTCCCTCTTCCTCTGCGTGGGGTTCCTGACGTCGATCGGCGCCTACCGGGGCCGGCTCCGGGCGCTGGGCCTGCCCTCGGTCGCCGCCGTGCCGTACCTGGCGGTCGTGCTGCTCCTGTGCCGCAGCTTCGCCGCGATCGTGTACGGCCTCGGCGTGGCGCCGATCCTGCTGTGGGGGCGCGCGCGGCTGGTCGGCCTGGTGGCCGTCGGCCTGACGGCACTCGTGATCACATACCCGCTCCTGCGCGCCGCCGATCTCTTCCCGACCGGAGCCCTCGTCGAGCTCGCCGCCTCGGTGAGCGAGGATCGGGCGAAATCCCTGGAAGTGCGCTTCGAGAACGAGGACGGCCTGATCGACCGGGCGAGTGAGCGGATCTGGTTCGGCTGGGGAGGGTTCGGGCGCAGCACCTACAGCGGCGAGATGAAGCCCCTGGTCACCGACGGCTACTGGATCCTGCGCATGAGCGAGCGGGGAATCCTCGGCCTGGGGCTGTTCTACACCTTCATGCTGGTTCCGATCTTCCGGAGCTGGCGGGCGATCCCACGCTGCCGAAACCGCCAGGACGCCCACCTGTTGGCAGCCCTGGCGCTGATCGTGGCGGTCCAGGCGGTCGATACGCTCCCGAACGGCTTGTTCCACCACCTGCCGCTGCTGCTCGCCGGCGCGGTGCACGGCCTCGCGACGACCCTGCCGAGGCGGGCAAAGCAGCCGGAGCGGGCGGTCGCGCCGGCGCCCCCGGAGCACACGCCGCTGGCCCGCCCGGCCTCCACCACGACCGCCGGGCTGGCGAAGGGCCGACGGCTCGCTGGGCCCGGCGAAGGGCACCGATGAAGCTCCTCTGCGTCACGGTCAATTTCCGCACTCCGGAGCTGACCCTCCGGCTGCTGGAGAGCCTGACCGAAGCCCTGGATGGGCTCGATGCCGCGATCACCGTGGTCGAGAACCACTCCGGAGACCACTCGGAAGCGACCCTGCGCCGCGGGATCGGAGCCCTGCGAGGCGGGGCACCGGTGCGGCTGCTCTGCAGCGACCGCAACCTCGGCTTCGGAGGCGGGAACAACCTCGCCATCCGCGCCGCCCTCGCCGAGCCCGAGCTGCCGGACGTCATCCACCTGATCAACCCGGACGCGGTGCCCGAGCCGGACGCCCTGCACAACATGCTGGCGTTCCTCGAGAGCCACCCCCGCGTCGGAGTCGCGGGCAGCGCCGTCATCGACGGGACGGGCGCGCTCCACAGCTCGGCCTTTCGCTTCCCCAGCCCGCTGGGAGAGCTGGAGGGCCGCTTCCGACTCGGCCCCGTCTCGCGCCTTCTCGAGCCCTGGCGCGTCCCCCTGACGCCGGGAGGTGTCGCTCGTCCGGTCGACTGGGTGTCCGGCTCGAGCTGCGCGCTCACGAGGGAGATGCTGGAGCGCATCGGCCTCTTCGACGAGGGGTTCTTCCTCTACTTCGAGGAGACCGATCTCTGCCGCCGGGCCAGGGCGGCGGGCTACGAAGTCTGGACGGTGCCGGAGAGCCTGGTGCATCACACCGGGGCGGTGGCCACCGGCCTCAACGAGCACACGAGCCGGCGGCCTCCCTACTGGTTCGCTTCCCGCCGCAGGTACTTCCGCAAGCACCACGGGCGATGGGTCGCGGCGCTCGCCGATGCCGCCTGGCTGCTCGGGAGCCTTGGCTTCGGCGCCAAGCGCCTGCTCACCCGCGAGCCCCAGAACGAGCCGCCCAAGCTCGTGTCCGACTTCCTCCGTCACAGCCTCGGTCTCTTGGACGGAGAGAGCCATTGATCGTTCACCCCACAGGGCGGGAATCCACGGAGGAGGACCGCCGTTGACGGGATCCGAATCGGGTGAACCTCGCCAGGCGAAGCCCTCGCTCGCCACCGGGCTCCTGGCGCTCGTGATCGGGCTGCTGCTCGCCGCGTTGCTGACGGAGCTCGTGGTCCTGATCGTCTTCGGGGAGCAGCCGAAGTTCCCGAGGCACGTCGTCGGCGCACCCTGGGGCCTGCGGTACAACGAGCCCGACAGCCACTATCGCCACAAGTCCGGGGACGGGACCTTCTGGTTCCGCATCAACGGGCAGGGAATGCGGTCCGAGCGCGACTTCGCGTACGAGAAGCCCGAGGGTACCGCCCGCATCGTGTCCCTCGGGGATTCCTTCACCGTGGGATACGAAGTGGCTGCGGAGGAGTGCTTCTCGTCCGTCCTCGAGCGGGAGCTCTTGCGGCGGGGGTACGGCGTCGAAGTGCTCAACGCGGGCGTCTCCGGGTTCTCGAACGCCGAAGAGCTGCTCTACCTGGAACGTGAGCTGATCAAGTACGACCCGGACCTGGTCGTGCTGAGCTTCTTCACGAACGATCTGGTCGACAACGTGCGATCGGGCCTCCTCGTCCTCGAGGACGGAAGGCTCGAGCCGCGCAGCCAGAGCTACGTGCCCGCAGGGCGGCTCGGGGATCTCTTGAACAGCAGCCCCCTCTTCAACTTCCTCTCCGGGTACTCGAACGCCTTCGCGCTGATCAAGGAACGGGCCACCACGATCGTGAAGCGCAGGATGATCGCCCAGAACGAAGCCAACGAGTCACGGGCCGCAGGGCGGAGAGAGGAGACGCCGCAAGAGCTCGACGCGCGCCCCGGGCCCGACCGCGGGGACGCCCAGGGCCGACTCGCCGCGGCCATCCTGGAACGCCTGTACGACTTCGCCCGGGAGCGAAGCATCCCGGTCGTGATCCAGAGCATCCCGTCCGGCGGGTATGCGGTGCCCGTCGGTGACCGTCCCCTCCTCGACCTCTTTCCCTACGAGCACTTCGACGGGAACCGTCCGGGGCTGGCCGTGCTCCCGATGATCGACCTGCTCAAGCCGCACGTCGGAGAGACGCCCCTCACGAACCTCCGCTCGCACTTCCACTGGACGGCGTTCGCCCATGGGCTCTCGGGGCGAGCCCTGGCGAAACGGATCGTGGAGAACGGCTTCCTGGACTGACCGGGCGCCGCCCCGCGGCCACCTCACTCGGCGACGAATGTCGGATGAGGGCTAGGGGAGCAGGAACGGAGCCGCCGGAGCGCCGCCCGAGCCCGATCCGCCTCCCGAGCCCGATCCGCCGCCCGAGGACGCCTCGACCGCGCCGAGGTCCGGAGCCGCGTCCTGCTGGCGAGAGGTCAGGAAGAAATCGGTCGAGTTCCCCGGCACGCGGACGCCGGCGTCGACCAGCGGCCCGCCGGGGGCGGGCATCACGTCGCCGGGCCCCTGCGGGTTCTGCGAGACGAACGGGCTCGTGGTGGTCACGAAGTCGTTCGGGCCTGCGCCGGCGGCGTTGGTGGCGGTGCCCGCCGTGGCGTAGAGCACGTTGTAGTCGGTGGTCGTGGCGATGCCGCCGACGCAGCGGATCCGCTTGTCGAAGGAGTCGTGCCCGCCCAGGCACGTGTTGTAGTACATCTCGAGGTTGGCCAGGTTGCTGTTGGCGTGGGTCGTGGCGCCGTTGCGGAGCTGCTGCCAGTCCTGCATGGCGAACACGTTGCTGCGAACGCTGACACCCCTCAGGTAGGAGCCGGCCGTTCCGTCGCCGGCGTTGAGGTAGATGCCGCTCCGGATACCGATGCCGATCTGGTTGCCGCTGCGGAAGTGGTTCCGCTCGATGATGATGTCCTCGCCGCCGACCACCCGACCGACGCTCCCGCCTCCGACCAAGGACACACCGCCGTTCAGCTGGGAGATGCGGAACTCGTTGTCCGAGATCACGTGCTCCTTCATGGGGGTCATGCAGCCCGCGTGCTGCCCCTGGCAGGTGAGGAGCTCCGCGGCCCGCAGGTTGAGCGTCGCCTTCCCGGGCGCCGGCTCGCCCATGATGTTGCTCTGGAAGACGCCCTTGTTGCAGTGCTGACAACGCAGGATGTGCTCGGACATCCCTCCCCGCCCGTTCACCGGCGGGCTCTGGGTGTCCATCCACGTGTTGCCCATGACGCCGAGCTTGTCGGCGGCGAGGAACGCGATGTTGCTGCCGCCCGGCTTGGTGTACAGCCCCAGGTCCTGCCAGTCGTTCTCGACGAAGAAGATCTCCTGGTGGAGCGGGGTCGTCGGAGCGAGGCTGTTGTTCGCGAACAGGGCGCCACCGGAGATCGTCCCGGGGACGGCACTCGTGCGCAGGACGAGCAGACGGTGGAAGGGCGTGTTGCCGCGGGCGGCCACGATGATCGAGGAGGTATTCCCCGTCGTTCCCGGGCCCTCCATCTGGACGTCCGCGATCCGCCAGTCGTTGCCGGAGGCATGGGCGACGAAGATGTTCGTGTTGAGTCCGCTGCGGAACTTCGGCGGCGCTCCGTTGCCGTAGGCGCCGACCATCGAGGGGCCGCGCGTCGACATCACGAGCGAGGCGTTCGCGTCGAAGGTCTCGCCGCGGTGGAACAGGCAGCGCACCTGGGGGCCGGCGACGCACTGGGTCCACGCCTGGTTGGCCTCGCCGGGCCCGGCCTGGAGGTGGATCTGACGCACGCCCGGATGGACGGACGGATCGCACTCGGAGCCGGCCTCGAAGGTTCCGGTCAACGAGAAGCACACGGTCTGGGATGCGGCCCAGCTGATCTTCGGGTCCACGACGTCGATCACGATCGTCCGCGTGCTGGTCCCGGTGAGGTCGGAAGCGCGCAGGGTGACCGTGTGGCGGCCGGGGGTCTCGAACACGTGGGCCGCGATCGGGCCGGTGGCGACGTTGCGCGACTTGCCGTTCGTGGACCAGTTGCCGCTCGTGGGATCGCCGAAGTCCCACTCGTAGGAGACGTGGTGGAACGCGTCCTGGCAGCCCGAGCAGCTCGTGCCCGTGGCATCGAAGTGCACCGCCAGGGGCGCCGGACCGTTGGTACGGCTCGCCGACAGCTGGGCGTTCGGCGCCGCCGAGGCCGTGCCGGCCAGCGCGCCGATCGCGACCGTGAGCAGGGCTCGCGCCCATCGGTACGAAAGGTTCGACATCTCCCTGCCCTCCTCAGTGGAGGCCCAGCAGCCGGGCCCGATCGGGGCTGCCTACTGGACGAGCCCCTCAGCCCACGTCGATCGACGCGGTCGGGCATCCGGTGTGTGACAGGTCTCACCCGAGGGTGATTCGACACCATCTGGTCGAGTGCCCCACGGGGATTCCCGCTCCGGGGCTGGGTGGACCGTAGCCGGCGGCAGAGCCCAATGCCTGGAGCCCGCCCCCGCTCGACGTTCCCGAGACCGGCTCTAGTCTCTCGCCGATGGGCGCGCTCTCGCTCCGGTGGGCCATCGCTGCGGCCCTGCTCCTCCTCTGCCTCCTCGCCGAGAGGACCCGGGCCGCCGTCCTCTGGCGCGAAGGGGAGAGCGCCGCGGGAGCCGCTGTCCGCCCGGCACCGCCCGGCGACCTGGTCGGGCGCCTCTCCGGAGGCAATTGGCTGGCCTTCGGGGACGACCTCGAGGGGCGAAGCACCGCGCAGTGGAGCCTCGTGGTGGAGGAGTCGGGCCGATACCGGGTGTGGCTGCGCAAGGCGTGGCGCCGGGGGCGGTTCCGATGGCGCATCGCCGGGAGCCGCTGGCGGCTGGCCGGCCACATCCCGGCGGAGAACGTCGACTTCGGCAAGAAGCGGGGCTTCGCCCTGGCCTGGTACTACCTCGGAAGCGTCGAGCTCGACGCCGGGCTGCACGAGCTCGAGCTGGAGCGGCTCGACCCGCCGGGCCGCCGGCGCTTCGCGGCCGTCGACGCCTTCTACCTCACGACCGACGACCTGCGGGTCCCGGCCGGGGCTTCGCCCCCGGAGACGGTCCGCTCCGAGCGCCGCGAGGACTCGTGGTTCCCGGTGGCCTTCTACGAGGACCCCCTGGAGCCCACGGCGGCGACCGACGTCAGTCGCCTCGTCCCGGCCCCGGCCGGGCAGCGGGGCCGGGTGCGCGTGAAGGAGGACCAGCTCGTCGTGTCCTCGGAAGAGGAGCCGATCCGCTTCTGGGGCGCCACGGCCCGGGTGATCGACGTGGACCCGGAGGTCGCCACCCATCGGGCGCGCTACCTGCGCAAGCACGGCATCAACGCGGTCCGCCACCACCCGCTCGAGCAGGTGCTCGGCCTCCTCGACGAGGAGGGCCGCTTCGACCCGGAGGCCCTCGCGCGCTTCGACTGGTGGTTCGCGGAGCTGAAACGCAACGGCATCTACTCCATCTGGTGCCCGTTCTTCCCCCACCACATCCGGCCCTCGGAGGGCTACCCGCGCTTCGCCGAGCTCCCGGGCAAGGCCTACTGGACCCAGGAGCGAGGTGTGCGCAGCGTCGGCGCCTTGTCGCTGCTCGAGCCGGAGCTCCAGGACTCGGAGTGGAGGTGGCTCCGCACCCTGCTCGAGCACCGCAATCCCCACACGGGCCTCCGCTACGTCGACGATCCCGCGTTGGCCATCGTCCAGATCCGGAACGAGGCCAGCCTCTTCTGGCACGATCCGCTGAACGCGCTCGCCGCGGGGGAGATGCCCGAGCACGCTCGCCGGCTCCGCCGGCGCTGGGCCGCCTGGGTGCACGAGCGCTACACCGACGACGCCGCGCTGGCCGCCGCCTGGAAGCGCGACCGGCGCCAGGACGACCTCTGGGGAAGCGAGGAGCTGGCCGTGCCCGCGGCACACGAGCTGCGCGGCGTAGAGGGTGGCCAGCTTCGCCACGGCGACTTCCTCCGCTTCCTCGGAGAGATCCAGCGGGGCGCCTATCGGCGCCGCTCGGAGCGCCTGCGTGCGCTGGGCTACGACGGCATCATCACGACGAGCGCCTGGAAGGCCGCGAGCCGCACCGCCTCGGCGGCGAACCTCTGGACGGACGCGGTCGGTGACATGGTGGTGCGACACGAGTACTCCGGCGGGAGCCTCGAGGGCAAGCGCAGCTCCCACCGCATCCTCGAGGGCCCGTACCGGCCGGTTCGCCCGCTGGCGCACCCCGGTGGCGGCCTGCTGCGCGCGGGGAGGGAGCAGCTCTCGGGCCGGCCGTTCGGGCTGATGGAGTGGACGACCCGTCCTCCGTCGCCGTGGAAGTTCGTCTCGGCGCCGCTGATCGCCTTCTACGGCGTGGGGCTCCAGGGCTGGGACGCCGCCCTCCACTTCGACAACACGGCCGATCGCATGCGCAACGGCTGGCCCGAGTCCTCGTCGTACGTGACGGACACGCCCCACTACATGGGCCAGTACCCGGCGTTGGCACTCGCCGTCCATCGGGGCGACCTGGCGGCCGGGCCCGACCTGGAGCTCCCGGTCCTCGGTGCCCCCACGCTGTTCGGGGCGCGGGCGGGCCTCGCGCTCACGTGGAAGCTCCCGACCTGGCTGCTCGCGAAGGGCCGCGTGGCGTGGCGGCTCGCGCCCGAGCGGACGGGCCCGCCTGCGGCGCTGCCGGAGGAGCCTTCCGCGCCGGTCGCCGCTCCGGGGGCCCAGCTGCACTGGGACGCGGCCCGGCCCCTCGTGCGCATCGACACGCCGCGCACCCGCGGCGTGCTCGGCACGGGCGCCGCCCGACTGTCGGGGCTTCGGCTGGACGTCGCGACCCCGGGCGTCTCGCTCCTGGTCTCCTCCCTCGACGACCAGCCCCTCGAGAGCGCCACCCGCATCCTCGTCACCGCGTTGGCGCGCGATCGCGCCCACGGCGCCCGCTACGACGAGGAGCGCGGGGAGCTCACGCGGAGTGGCGGCGGCGTGCTGTGGCTCGAGCCGGTGCGGGCCGCGATCACCCTCCCGGGCACGCGCCCCACGCGGGTCTTCGTGCTGGACCCCTACGGCCGGCGCACCGGGGCGGAGGTCGCGATCGAAGAGGACGGCGCCTTCCGGATCGACGGGCGGTACGCGACCTACCTCTACGAGGTGGTCCGGAGCGCGCCGCAACGCACCGGAGCAGCCCTTCAGTAGGGATGGCGCTCGCCCTCGGGCTGGGTGCGCCAGCGGCGGTGGATCCAGATCCAGTGGTCCGGCGCCTCGCGAATGGCGTCCTCGATCGCGCGGGTCATGCGCAGGGCGTTCTCGCGCAGGGCCGCCTCCCGGTCGTCGCTCTCGGGCACCAGCTCGATCGGCGGGCCGAATCGCGCAACGTGGTGGACGCCGTCGGGCTGGCGGAAGAGGAAGACGGGAACGACCGGAGAGCCCGTACGCATGGCGATGCGCGGCGGACCGTCGCGGGTGCAGGCCAGGCGGCCGAAGAAGGGGACGAAGACGCCCTCCCGGCGGCGGCAGTTCTGGTCGTAGGGCATGGCGAGCACCCAGCCGCGCTTCAGGCCGGCCAGGGCCGCGCGGGCCGCGTTGCCCCGGGCCAGGAGCTCGGCGCCTGCGGCGCCACGCATGCGGCCCAGCAGACCGTCGAGAATCGGGTTGTCGCGGGGGCGGTGGACCACCGCCGCGGGAACGCCCCGGGCGACCATCGCGGCAGCCAGCACCTCCCAGGAGCCGAAGTGCCCGGTGAGGATCACGACACCCCCGCTGGCCGACGCCCTGCGCGCGGCCTCCAGGTGCTCGAAGCCCTCCACGGCGATGCGCTCCCGCAGCTGCTCCGGGGTCATCAGGCCGAGGCGGGCGAACTCGGCCAGGCCGCGGCCCAGGTTCGCGAAGGAGCGCACCATCACCGCGCGGCGACGCTCGTCGCTCCAATCGGGGAAGGCGATGCGTAGGTTGGTGAGGGCATCGCCGGTGCGCGGGCCGCGCAGCCGCGCGTAGGCCGCACCGAGGCCCGAGCCGATCGCGAGGGCTCTGCTCTCGGGCATCAGGCGCAGCAACGCGAGGAACAGCTTCACCAACCCGCCGGCCAGGCGATCCGGAAGGCCGGGGCGGCCGTCTCCCGGATCGGGGCGCGTATGGCGCCCCTCGCCGGCTGGGCTCACAGCGCCTCCAGCCAGCCGTTCTCCACGTCCTCGAGCTCGGCCCACACCTCGCGGTCGATGGCGCGGAAGCGATCGAGGGCCTCGTCGAAGCGGTCCGGCGCGCCCTGGGCGGCGGCGATCTCCCGGGCCTTCTGGCGCACCCAGTCGATGTGCCAGCCCTCGTCCTTGGTGACCGAGCGGAGGACCTCGAGGGTGCGCTCAGGAACCAGGTCGCGCTTCAGGTGCTCCTGGTAGCGCTTCAGGGCGCGCTGCTCGACCACCACGGTGAGGGCGAGCAGGTCGACCGGATGCCGCGGCACGCCGGCGCGCTTGCCGATGCGTACCTGGTAGCCGTCGGTGATGGGAACCGGCGCCCGGCCCAGCTCCTTGATGCGCTCGGTCCACAGCCAGGCGTGACGGGTCTCGTCGGCCAGGTGCTCCGAGAGCAGCATCTGGGACTCGTCGTCCTTCAGGATGCGCATCAAGCGGTAGATCAGGTTGGAGCCGCGCAGCTCCGCGTCCCGGTAGTAGGAGTAGACGAGGACCTCCATGTCCACGGGGTCCTGGGGCGCCTCGGGAGTCTCGATCGATGCCGCCATGGTTGTCGCCTGCCTCGTGTGCCGGTCGTTCCCGTCGGGCCCTGGGGGATGCCGGCCGGCCCCGGCGTGGCAGGACGATAGCCGGCGCCGGAACACCAGTCGAAGGTCGATGAGGTGTTTTCACATCGATAAGAAGCGCTCCATCACGACATGAGGTCCCAGGTCCGGAAGCTCGAACTCCTCGCTCACGACGTCGAAGCCGTGACGGGCGTAGAAGCCGGCTGCCGAGCTTCGGGCGTTGCACCAGACCCGCTCGCCGCCGGCCCGGACCATGCGCCGGATCGCCTCCACCAGGAGCCGGGTGCCGAGTCCGGTGCCGCGGAGGTCCGGGTGGGTGGCCATGCCGCGCAGCCGATAGGCGCGGCCTTCGCCGGGGCCGCCCTCCCGCCCCTCGAGGGAGAGGGAGATCGTGCCGACCAGCCGTTCCCCCTCGTAGGCGGCGAGGTGGAAGCTCCCCGCCGCGTCGTCGCCGGGGTAGACGAGCTCCTCAGGCGACTGGTGCGGGCGCAGCACCTGTTGGCGAAGCGGGCGGGTGGCCGCTGCGGCCACGGCGCGGATCTCGGTCACTCGCGCTCGCGCCGGATCCTGACGCCCGCGTGCTCGAGCACGCCGGCGATCGGCGAGGGCTTGCGGACGGTGATCGTCACCGCGTCCACGCCGAACTTCGCGAGCACCGCATCGGCGATCCGCTGGCCCAGAGCCTCGACCAGCTTGTGCTCCTGGTTGGAGGCGACGTCCGCGGCGATCTCGAAGATGCGCTTGTAGTGGATGGTCTGCTGGATGCGATCGCTGGCGCCGGCGGCGCGCAGATCCGTCTCGACCTCGATGTCCAGGCGCACGGGCCGGCGCATCCTGCGCTCGGCGGCGGTGACACCGAGGGCGGCGGGCACCTGGATGCCCTCCAGCAGGATGGTGTCGCGGTGGTCGGCCATGGGGGGTAAACATACCTCCTTTCCCTGGCCCCAGGAGCACCCCATGAGCTTCGACGAGATCCAGCGGCGAGAGGCGCGCCACTTCCTCCCCGTCGTGAACCGCATGCCGGTCGCGCTGGTGGAAGGCCGCGGCTCCCGCGTGGTGGACGTGGAGGGCCGGGAGTACGTCGACCTCACGGCGGGCTGGGGCGTGTGCTCGATCGGCCACTGCCACCCGGCCCTCGTGGAGGCGATAAGCGAGCAGGCGGGGCGGCTGATGCAGACGACGAACCTGTTCTACACCCTGCCCCAGCTCGACGCCGCCGAGACCCTGGCGGCGGTCTCCCCGGACGAGCTCACGCGGGTCTTCTTCGTGAACTCGGGCACCGAGGCGGTGGAGGGCGCCCTCAAGCTCGCCCACCGGGCGACCGGGCGCAGCCACTTCGTCTCCACCGCCCAGTCGTTCCACGGCCGCACCCTGGGCGCGCTCTCGGTGATCGGCCAGGCGAAGCACCGGGATCCCTACCGGGACCTGCTGCCCGAACCGGTCGTCGTGCCCTTCGGCGACGCCGACGCGGCCGTCGCCGCCATCGACGAGCAGACCGCGGCGGTGATCGTCGAGCCAGTGCAGGGCGAGGGCGGCGTGAACGTCGCGCCCGAGGGCTACCTGACGCGGCTGCGCGAGCGCTGCACCGAGACCGGCGCGCTGCTGATCCTCGACGAGGTGCAGACGGGCATCGGCCGCACGGGCAAGATGCTCGCCCTCGAGCACGACGGCGTCGTGCCCGACGTGCTCACCCTCGGCAAGGGCCTGGGCGGCGGCTTCCCCGTCGCCGCGTTCCTGTGCAGCGAGGGCGTGGCCGAGACGGTGACCCCCGGCGACCACGGCGGCACCTACATCGGGAGCCCGCTGGCGACGGCGGCGGTGAACGCGGTGCTAAAGGTGGTGCAGGAGGACAAGCTCGTGCAGCGCTCCGCGGAGGTGGGGGAGAAGCTGGCGGCACGGCTGCGCGCCTACGCCGAGGCGAATCCGGACAAGGCGGAAGGCGAACGGGGCCGGGGACTGCTGCGCGGCCTCGTGCTGCGCGACGCCGAGGCCGCCGCGACGATCCCGCGTCGCGCCCTCGAGAAGGGCATCCTCGTGAACGTCACCGCCGGCAACGTGATGCGCTTCTTCCCGGCGCTGAACGTCCCGGAGGACGATCTCTTCGACTCGGTGGAGACGCTGCTCGGGCTGGTGGACGCGTGAAGCGCTTCCTGATCGGGCTCTCCGTCACGGTCAACCTGCTGGTGCTGGCCGGTGCGATCTGGGTCGCGACGGGCGCGCCCCTGCGCGCCGCGGTCCGCGCCTTCGTCCAGCCCGCCCACGACCGCTGGGTGAGCCAGTTCGCCGTGCTCCCCGTGCAGCCCGGCGACGTCGTCTTCCTCGGCGACTCCATCACAGAGGGCGGCGCCTGGGAGGAGCTCTTTCCGGACGTCCCCGTCCGCAACCGCGGCATCGGAGGCGACCGCACGCCGGGCGCGCTCGAGCGCCTCGATCAGGTGACGAAGGGCCAGCCGGCCAAGGTCTTCCTGAAGATCGGCACGAACGACCTCTTCGTCGGCACGCCGGAGGAGGAGATCGCCGCCAACATCGGAACGATCCTCGAGCGCATCGCCAGCGAGTCCCCCGAAACGAGGGCCTACGTCCAGAGCGTGCTCCCCCGCCAGGCCGAGTGGCGCGAGGCCGTCGAGTCCCTGAACCGCCGCCTCGAAGCCGTCGCCGGCGAGCACGGCGCCACCTGGGTCGACCTCTACCCCCTCTTCCTCGACCCCGACGACGGCTCGATCCGGGACGACCTCGCCAACGACGAGCTGCACCTGCTGGGCAAGGGCTACCTGGTCTGGCGCGACCACATCGACGAGTTGGTCACGAAACGGGGCGAGTTAAGAAGCGGGGCCAGAGTTAAGAATTCAGTTCCCCTTGGGGAACTGAATTCTTAACTCTGGCCCCGCTTCTTAACTCGGTGGGGTCTCGTGCTTGCCGAGGGTCAGGACTTCGGGGCCGTCCTCGGTCACGAGGATGGTGTGCTCCCACTGAGCGGAGAGCTTCCCGTCGACGGTGACAGCGGTCCAACCGTCGTCCAGGACCTCGGTCTTCCAGTGGCCCAGGTTGATCATCGGTTCGATCGTGAAGGTCATGCCGGCGCGCAGGCGGGGGCCGCTGCCGGGGGTGCCGTAGTGGAGCACCGAGGGCGGGCCGTGGAAGTGGCGGCCGATGCCGTGGCCGGTGAACTCGCGGACCACCTGGTAGCCCTGGGCCTCGGCGAAGCTCTGGATGGCGTGACCGATGTCGCCGACGTAGCTGCCGTCCTTCACGCTGCGGATGCCGAGCCACATGGAGTGCCAGGTGTCCTTCACGAGCTGGCGGGCCACGGGCGAGACGTCACCGATCAGGAAGGTGCGGGAGGAATCGCCGTGCCAGCCCTCCAGCCTGGGCGTGACGTCGACGTTGACGATATCGCCTTCGCGCAGCACCCGACCCTCGTCCGGGATGCCGTGGCACACCACGTCGTTGACCGAGGTGCAGCAGTGGCCGGGGAAGGGCGGCGTGCCGTGGTTCACGTACTGGTAGGGCGCGCTGACGGCGCCTGCGGAGCGGGTCATCTCGTCCACGGCGCGGTCGACGGCGGCGGTGGTGACGCCGGGGCCGATCATGTCCGCTACCGCGTCCAGGATCTCGCTGGCCAGGCGGCCGGCGGCCCGCATACCGCCCGCCTCCTCCGGCGAGAGGAGCGGCGAGATCGACTTCGGGCGTCCGCTCTGCCGACTCTTCTTCTTGTTCTTCTTCATCCGCACGAGACCCAGGAGGATATCGGCTACACGGCGCCGTCGCTCAACTCCTCCCGGAGGAGCCCGATCAGGTAGGGCCGCATGCGGGAGGGCTCGACGATCTCCTCCAGGGAGCCCACCTCGAGGGCGCGCTGCACAGAGTGGATCTCGTCGAACTCCTGGGCCAGCTCGGCCTGCTTCTCGAGGGTGACGTCGGCCAGCACCTGCTCGTAGGCGGCCCGCCCGTTCTCTCGGCCCCGCGGGCGCGCGGCAAGCACCCGCTCGTCGGCGGCGGCCCGGGCCCGCACCTCCCGGGGGAACACCACCGCCGCGGCGGGCCCGCCGCCGATCACCGAGGCGTAGGAGCCGGAGAGGGCGGCGGCCCGCAGGCGCGGGTTCAGCTCGCGGGAGAACACCACGTAGGCGCCGCCGTGATAGCGGGACACGACGAGGAAGAGGATCGGCCCGTCGAAGTTCACGACGGCGCGCGCGATCTCGGCGCCGTACTCGAGCTGGAGCTTGCGCATCGATTCCGGCGAGCCGTCGAAGCCCGAGAGGTTGGCGAGGATCACCGCCGGCCGGTTGCCGCTGGCCGCGTTGAGCGCCCGTGCCACCTTCTTGGACGAGAGGGGGAAGAGCGTCCCGCCGGTCCAGGCGTTCGGCCCGTCCGCCGGGTGGTAGCCTTCTCGCGCCATGCTCTGGCTCTCGATGCCGATCAGCGTGACCGGCGTGCCGCCCAGGTGCGCGTCCCACACGATCGCCATCTCGGCGCCGACCCAGCCGCGCCAGCGCTCGAGCTGGCCGCCGTCCCGGTCGACCACCGCCTCCATCAGCGGGCGCATCGGGAAGGGGCGCTTGCGGCCCGGGTTGGTGGCGTCGTCGAAGATCTCTCCGACGCTCGCGAACCCGCCACTCGCCGGATCGAGCGTGACGTCCCGCGCGTCGGTGTCTGTCGTCTCCAGCGGGCGCGGACGCGCCTCCCCGGGCACGATGTAGCTGTAGCGGTAGTGGTCGTAGAGGATGCGGTAGGCGTCGCCCAGATCGTTGGCGAAGTACTGGGCCTCGCCGTTGGGGCCCATGATGCGCTCGAAGCCGCCGATCGCCGCCTCGTCCTCGGCGGAGACGGCGCCGGACGCCTCCAGCGCCGCGCGACCGGTGAGCACCATCGAGGCGCCCTGGGTCATGATCAGCACGCCCTTGGTGTGCATCAGCATCGTCGCGAGGGAGTCCCAGTAGCTCTGGGCGCCCACGTTCACGCCGGCGACGATCACGTGGATCGTGCCGCCGGCTTGGGTGAAGCGGATGATGCGCCGCACCACGCGGGCGGTGGCGTCCAGGTTCTCGGTGCCGCTGTCCATGGCGATGCGGGCGCCGCTCGAAACCGGGATCCACTCTACGGGGACGCGCAGCTCACAGGCCAGGTCGATGGCCGCCTCGATCCGGGCACACTCGGCGTCGGCCAGGGAGCCCATGCCCTGGGTGGGATCCGAGAGCACGACCACGCGCTTCATGCCCTCGGGCACCTTCTCGGTGGGCGTCGTCATCACGCCGAACACCACCGAGCACTCGTTGCGCCCGTAGGGACGGCCGGAGCAGGGGAGTGCCCGGGGCGCCTCCGCCTGGGGGTCCAGGTCGTACTCGACGAAGCTCCCGGCCGGCAGCCGCGTGTCCGGATCGCTGCCGTCGCCCTGGCTGCCGGACAGCATGCGGATGATCTCGTAGGGGTAGACGAGTCGGCGGCGGCGGGCCTCGACGACGCGCCGCTCGTACTCGCTGCGCGGAGAGAGTGCGCCCTCCCGCGGCTTTCGCCACTGGATCGTCATGTTGGCGCCGGTGATGTCGGAGATGACGATCTCGGTCGGTCGCGAGGGCGCCTCCGGTGCTGCGCGATCCAGGAGCCGCAGGCGCACCACGACCTTCTCGAGCCCGAGGTTGCGGGTGGCCGGCGCGAGCCTGCGGGAGAGCCGCTCGGCGATCTCGGGATCGAGGAAGACCTCCGGCGCCACGTACACCTGGATGCGGTTCCACTGCAGCCGGCGCTTGGGATCGCGATCGGCGAGCATGCCGCGGAGCGAGCGCGTCGCCTCGAAGAAGGTGTGCTCGAAGGCGGCCACGTGCAGCGCCGCTTCGCGGCGATCGTCCGGCGAGCGGCTGCGCATGTCGGCCAGCACGAGGAGCCGCTCGTCGCCCTCCACCTCGCGGCTTCGCCCGTGGAAGCAGTAGACATCCTCGGGGCCCGGCACCCGCTCCAGCTCGAAGTTCCCCAGCCGGTCGAGATCGATGCGCGCCGCCGCCTCGGGATGGATGCCCAGGTAGGAATCGTCGGCGCGGAAGCCCGTCGGCGTCGGCGCCCAGGTGCGGTGCAGCGGCGCGCCCTCGCCGCGGATGCCGCTCAGCGTGAGCCGGCCGGCGGGAAGACCGTGACCCAGCACGTCCTCCGCTGCGCGGCCCACCTCCTCGAAAACCTCTTCCTCGTCGCCACCGGCGAGGGGCACGAAGAGCTCGATCGCGTACACGGCGGGCCACTCGTGGCTGTCCCGCGCAGCGGACGCAGCCTTGACGAGCTCGCTGGCGATTTCGCCAGTGCGCTCGGGCAGGGCAGTGCCCGCCAGCACGACGCGGCCGCCGGGGAACTCGACGCGCTCCACCCAGTGATCCGCGGCCCGCTGCGATGCCTGGGCCAGCGGCGAGGCGGGCGAGTAGACCCGACGCAGGTGGCTCGCCAGGGCGATCGAGCGGCGGCGCGGGTCGGGATCGCCGAGCCACCGGCCGACCCGGTCGAAGACGGCGCGGGGCGCGTCGGCCAGGTGGAAGAGCACCTCCTCCGGCGGCGCAGTCGGGGCCGACTCGGCCGCCTCGAGCCAGGCCGTCACCTCCTTGGTGGTGCTCTCGGCCAGACGCTCGATCTCCGGGCGCTCGAAGATCTGGTAGCGGGCGAGGGTCGCGGCGTCGGCCACGGCGTGGGAGACGAGGCCGCGCATGCCGGCGATGGTGTCGAGGGCGTCCGCCAGCGCGCGGTCGCCGCCCAGGTGAACGCCCTGTTGGGCGAGCAGCGATGCCCGGCGCAGGAGGGCCAGCACCAGACGGTCCCGGTGCTCGGGCTCGAGCTGGCTCGCCAGCAGCCGCAGCACGGCGCGCTCGAGGGCGTCGCTGGGCTCCAGCGTCGCGATGCCGTAGTGGGCGAGGGCGCGCCGCACCAGGTCCAGGTAGTCCTCGGCGAGGCCGGCGCCTGCGGCCCGCAGTCGGCGCACGAACATCCGAAGCCGCGCGGCGTTGGAGGGGCCCTGATCGCCGGAGACCGAAGCGGCCGGCGAGCGGATGAAGAGCGTCGCCACGTCGGCAAAAGTCACGAGCTCGTTGCGCAGATCGGCCAGCTCCCAGCGGAAGCCCTCGCTGAGCCCTTCGGGCAGCGGCGCCTCGAGGAAGGCGGCCAGGCGGTCGGCCCGCTCGGGATTGGCGTCGTAGCCGAGCAGCACGCGGCGCACCTCGTCGCGCACCGCGAGGGTGGCAGCCCGGCGGATCGCCCGCGGCGTGGCGTCGGCGGCGACGAGATCCGGCCGGCCGAGCCTCAGCTCCCCCTCGGCAGCGAAGAGCGGCTCGAGCGGATCCGGCAGCTCCTCGAGGGCAATGCGCGTCGAGACGTGCTCCCCGTCTTCGCTCTCGGCGGACGCGTCGATCACCAGGATCACGTCGCCGGCGGCCACCTGCTCGCCCTTGCGGACGCGCACCTCGCTGACGACGCCGGCGACCGGCGCCTCGAAGGAGACCTCCATCTTCATCGCCTCGAGGAGGCCCAGGGGCTGGCCGGCCCGCACGCTCTCGCCGGGCTCCACGTGCACCGCCACCACCATCGCCGGCGCCGCCGCCCGCACCTGGCCGGCGGTCTGGGAGCCGAAGCGGTGGGTGCGGCCCTCGACCTCGACGCGCAGGCCCGTCTCGGTGACGTCGTAGAGCAGGCGATAGGTGCGACGCCCGATCTGGAGCCGCGCCGTGTGCTCGCCCTCCTCGCGCAGGGTGGCGGCCACGACGCGGCCGTCGAGGTGCACCCGGTAGCGCCAGCCGCCCACCGCGAAGACACCCAGCCGGTACTGGTCGCCTTCGTGGGTGAGAAGGGTTTCCTGGCCCTGGGAGGCGGGGACCCGACCCGGCGCGAGGTTCCCCGGATCCGCGAACACGTTGAGCCTCGCGATCGCCCGGTTGCGCTGGTAGGAGAGGATCGACGCGGCGACCAGCGCCGGCACCGCATGTTCGCGCTCGGCCTTCGCGGCGACCAGGCGATCGAGCCAGGTCGTATCGACGCCGCCGGCGCGGAAGTCCTCGTGCTCGAGGATCTCCAGCAGGTAGCCCTTGTTGGTCGTCCCGCCCTCGATCACCAGGTCGAAGTCCGAGAGCGCCGAGGCCAACCGCGCCCGCGCCTCCTCGCGGGTCGCGCCGGTCGCGATGACCTTCGCGACGAGGGAGTCGAAGGCCGGGGGCACCTCGCTCCCGGCGGCGACGCCGGAATCGAGCCGCACCCGCGGGCCCAGGGCGGGATCGAAGCGGGCGATGCGGCCGGGGGCCGGCAGGAAGCCGGCGTCCGGATCCTCCGCGCACACCCGCGCCTCGATCGCCGCTCCGTCCTTCCGGATCTCGAGGTGCGCGATCGTTTCGCCACGGGCGATGCGGATCTGCGTCTGGACCAGGTCGACGCCGGCGATCTCCTCGGTGATCCCGTGCTCGACCTGCAGGCGCGGGTTCATCTCGAGGAAGAAGAGATCGTCCCCGGAGACCAGGAACTCGACGGTGCCGACGCCCTCGTAGCCCACGCGCTCGGCCAGGCGCACGGCGTCGGCCTCGAGGCGCTCGACCTGGGCGTCGGTCAGGTGGGGCGGCGGCCCCTCCTCGATCACCTTCTGGTGGCGGCGCTGGACCGAGCAGTCGCGGCAGCCGATCGCACGCACCACGCCGTCGCGATCGGCCGCGATCTGCACCTCGATGTGGCGGCCGCCTTCGACCTTCTTCTCCAGGAAGAGCCGGCCGTCTCCGAAGGCGCTCTCGGCTTCGGCGGCGGCGGATCGGTAGGCCTCGGCCAGCTGGTCCGGGGTGTCGACGACGCGGATGCCGCGGCCGCCGCCGCCGGCGGACGCCTTGATCACCAGCGGGTAGCCGATGCGCTCGGCGTGCTGCTCCGCGTCCTCCAGGGCGGCGAGCTCGCCGCCGCTCCAGGCGGTCACCGGCACGCCGGCGCGCTCCGCCAGACGCTTCGAGCCGATCTTGTCGCCGAGGGCGCGCATGGCGTCCGCACCAGGGCCGAGGAAGCGGATGCCCTCCGCCGCCAGACGCTCGACGAAGCGGGGATGCTCCGCAACGAAGCCCCAGCCCGGCCAGACGGCGTCGGCCTGGGCCTTGCGCAGGGCGGCCACGAGCCCGTCGTGGTCGAGGTAGGCGGCGACCTCGCCGTTCGGCGAAGGCAGGAGCACCGCGTCGTCGGCGTGACGGACGAAGGGCGCGTCTCGGTCGATCTCGGTGTAGAGGGCGACGGCACGCAGCTCCGACGCCTCCTCGCTGCGCAGCGCCTTGATGGCGCGGATGCAGCGCATCGCTGCCTCGCCCCGGTTCACGATGGCGATCCGCTCGATGGGCTCGAAGCGGTTCACGCGCGGGCCTCCCGCCACCAGGCGCCCGCGCCCTGGCGCAGGTCGGCGGCGAAGGCCACGAAACCGCCGTGGTGGGAGAGGGAGAGGTCCACGTCCACGGGCTCGCCGGCGGCCAGGACGACCGGGATGCGTCCGACCCGGTCGATCTCGAGCTCCTCGGCGGGAAGCTCGAGCCGGGTCGCGAGCTCCCGGCGCACCCGGGCGCGCAGGGCCTTGCCCGCGAGCGCTTCGCCGCCGTCCCAGGCCACGACCTGCAGCAGCACTTCGCCCCCGTCGGGCTCCTCGTCGCTGGCGATCGCGTGGAGGCGACCCTGCGCTTCGTCGACCGTCACGGGCAGGGTGCCCCCCGGATGACGGACGACTCCACGCAGGGTCGCATCCAAATCGACTTCGAATCGCGGCGGCGAGAACACGGCGCGGCGATCGAGCTTGCGAGCCACTTTGTAGGCCGCCTCCTTCGCGGCCCAGAAGATCCAGCGCAGCCGCTCCGGCGCGCCGCTCGCGCGGAGCGACTCGAGCTCGGCGGGCGAGAAGACGCGGGCGTCCCAACGCGGATGCCGACCCGGAGCGTGCACCTCCGGGTCCCCGAGATCGACGACGTCATTGCCGATCATCGAAGTGCCTCGCTTCCATCTCGGCCAGCTGGCCGACGATTTGGCGCGCCAGGTCGACGGAGCCCCGCAACCCCTTGTGGTCGGTCTTCGGCTCGAGCACGCTCGAGGTGACGTCGAAGACGTCGCCCCGGGCCGGCGAATCCGTCCACGTCTCCTGACGCCGTCCGCGCAGGTAGACGCAGAGGACGCGGCACCCAGGAACCGTGCTCACGAGGCGCCCGACACCGTAGGCCGCTCCCTCATGGTCGACGCGTCCCGTGCGGCTCCTGCCGCCTTCCGGGAAGATCAGCACCGATTCGCCTCGGCCGAGCAGGAAGCCGACCTTCTCGAGCGTCTTCGCCACCTCGGCGCGATCGGAGCCACGCTTCACGGGCACGCACTTGAGCAGGTAGACCAGCGCCCGCTTCCACCAGGTGGAGGCGAAGTTCAGCTCCTCCGGCGTGTTCCAGGGCAGCCAGTGGAAGTGGCGCAGAAAGGTGCCCATCCCTCCGAGTGCCCAGGCGATGGCGAAGGAATCGAACATCGTCAGGTGGTTCGCGCACACGAGAACCGGCGCGTCCGACTCGCTGCGGAGTCGGGCGTACTCCCGCCGCACGCGATCCGCTCCCTCCAGCCGCCACCGCATCACGAAGACCATGATGGCGGTGAACGCCGGGATCCACAGGAGCGAGAGCCCCCGACTGATCCGGAGCTGGAGGAGCAGCGCGCGACGATCCCTCGCCTCGAGCGCGTTCGCCACGAAGGGATGCTCTAGAGCTTCTCGGCGATCAGCCCGACGCAGTCACCGACGGTGTTCACCGCGTCGACGTCCTCGTCGGCGATCTCGATGTCGAACTCGTCCTCGAAGGCGAGCACCACGTCGACCAGCCGGGCCGAGTTGACCTTCAGGTCCTCGAGGATGTTCGTGGCGCCGGACACGCTGGCCAGGGCGTCCTGGTCCTTCACATAGGGCGTCAGGATCTTCACCACGCGTTCCTGGATCTCGGTCGTTTCCATCGTTCTTCTCCTTGGTGTCAGCTCTCGTAACGACGCAGCACCAATGCCGCGTTCACGTCGCCGAAGCCGAAGCCCGCCTTCACGAGGGTTCGCAGGTCCGGCGTGTCGAGGGTCTCGTGGGGAATCGAGGCCGCGTAGGGCTCGATCTCCGGGTGGACGTCCTCGCAGTTGATCGAAGGGTGCACGAAGCCACCGCGCAGCATCTGGATGGCCGCAATGGATTCGATCGCGCCGGCGGCGCCGAGGGCGTGCCCGATCATCGACTTGGTCGAGGTGATGGTCGGCAGGTCGTCGGGCTCGCGCTCGAGGGCGGCGGCCCAGGAGCCGACCTCCTTCGGGTCGGCGCCGGTGGCGGTCAGGTGGCCGCTGATCGCGTCGACCTCGGCCGGCGCTACGCCGCCGTCGTCCAGGGCGCCGCGAATGCAGCGGCGCACGCTCTCCGGGTTCGGCGCCGTCATGCTACCGCCCATGCGATGGCCGCCGCAGTTCGTGGCGCCGCCGAGCAGCTCGGCGTGGATGGTCGCGCCCCGCTCCTGGGCGCTCTCGAGGCTCTCGAGCACGACCATTCCCGCCCCGGCGCCGGGGATGAAGCCACCGGCCGAGGCGCTCATGGGCCGGGAGGCCTTCTCGGGCTCGTCGTTGAAGCCGCGACAGAGCACGCGCATCGCGTCGAAGCCCGCCCAGATGTAGATGCTCGCACCCTCGACTCCGCCGCAGACCATGCGCTTCGCCAGCCCGCGCCGGATGCGATCGAAGCCCATCACGATCGCCTCGACGCCGGTGGCGCAGGCGGTGGAGTTCGTCGTGACGGAGCCTCCCAGGGCGAGGATGCCGGAGACCCGCGCCGAGACGCCGCTGGCCATCACCTGCTCCACCCCCGTGGAGCCGATCCGTCGGACCTTCTTCGCCTCCACCAGCGGCACGACGCGCTCGGCCATGGTGTCGATGCCGCCCACCCCGGTGCCGATCACGGCGCCGGTGTCCCAGTCGACCGCGTCGTCCGCCGCGTCGGGCACGGCGAAGCCCGCGTCCTGCCACGCCTCGACCGACGCCAGGGCGGCGAAGCGATGGGAGCTGTTCATGGCCAGCTGGAGCTCCTCGTCGAAGGTCGCGGCGACGAGCTCGTCGGTGCCTTGGGGTGCCCCGGAGACGTGACAGGCCAGCTTCGCCTCGATCATCGTCTCATCGACCCGCAGGCCGCTCTTGCCCTTGCGCAGGGCGAGCTCGAACTCCCGCGCCCCGTTGCCGTTCGGCGCCACGACGCCCAGGCCCGTGACGACCACCCGATGACGTTCACTCATTTCGGCACTCCGATGCCGGCGAGCTGGCCCGAGCACACGACCGTGCCGTCCTCGAGCCGCATCTCGACCTCGGCCTTCAGCTTCTTACGCCGCCAGAAGACCGGCTTCGTGAGCGTGAGCGTACGGTCTCCGGGCCGCACCATGCCCGAGTATTCGACGTTGCATTCGGTAAAGATCGTGTGAAATTTTGCCGCCTCGTCCTCACCGAAGTCGCGATAGGTGAGGTACATGGCGTACGGCACCATCCCGCACTGGGCCATCGACTCCACCAGCAGCACACCCGGCGTGACCGGATCGCCCGGGAAGTGGCCCTTGTAGAAGTCGCTCTCGGGATCCCAGCGGTAAGCGGAGAGGATGTGCTCGTCGTCCATCTCGAGGATCTCGTCGATGAACCGGAAGGGGTGCTGCTGGGGGATCAGCGCCAGTGCCTCCGCAGGAGTGAGGATCCTACCCGCCATACATGCCTCCGTTCACGTGGAGGACGGTTCCGTTCACGTAGGTCGCCCGGGTCGCGAGCCAGGCGACGGCATCGGCCACCTCCTCCGGCGCACCCATGCGACCCTGCGGGATCTTGTCGAGAATGCCCTGCCGGATCTCGTCCGGCAGCTGGTCGGTCATCTCGGTGGCGATGAAGCCCGGCGCCACCGAGTTGACCAGGATCGGTCGGCCCGCCAGCTCCTGGGCGATCGACTTGGTGAACGCGTCGAGCCCTGCCTTCACCATCGTGTAGGCGGACTGGCCGCGGTTGCCCGTGTGCCCCACGACGCTCGAGATGTTGACGATGCGGCCGGACTTCTGACGCAGCATGAAACGGCGGATCACACACTTGGTGAGGTACCAGGTGCCCCGCGCCATCGCGGCCACGGCGTCGTAGTCCTCGAGCTTCATCGCCGGGAGCGGCGCGTTGCGGTTGTAGCCGGCGTTGTTCACGAGCACGTCCACCCGGCCGGCCCGCTCCTTCAGCTCGGCGACCAGGCCGTCCACCTCCTCCGGGACGGTGATGTCGGCGCGCACAAGGAAGGCATCGGGCAGCTTCTCCGCCACCTCCTTCGCCTGGGCCTCGCTGGAGCGGTAGTGCACCGCCACGCGAAAGCCCTCGTCGGCCAGGACCCGGGCGCAGGCCGCACCGATGCCCGTCCCGGCGCCGGTGACCAGGGCGATCTTCGTCTCGTCGCTCACGATCCCTCCTCGAAGCGGAGCAGGGCGCGACCCCAGGTGAGGCCGCCGCCCACGGCGACCATGGCGACGTCGTCGCGGGGACCGAACTTCTCCCAGCTCATGGAGACGGCCGCGGGGCAGCTGGCCGAGCCCGTGTTGCCGCGCAGCTCGACGTTGTGGTGGTGCCGGTCGGGGGCCACGTCGCAGCGCTGGCACACCTGCTCGAGCACCCGCATGTTGGCCTGGTGGCCGGCAAAGTGCAGATCGCGGCTCGCGTCGGTGAACTCCGCCTTCAGCTCCTCGAGGCCGTCGCGGGTCTTCTTGATGGCGAACATCTGCACCGCGCGGCCGTCCTGCTCGAAGAAGTCGGTGCGCGGGATCGTCACCTTGTCCGCGTTGCCCGGGTTCGAGTCCATGGCGACGCCGAGCAGACGGGCGGGCCCTGGCACGCGCGGTGAGAGCACGGCGGCGGCGGAGCCGTCGCCGAAGAGGACCGCGCTCGCCCGATCCTCGTAGCTCAGGGTCTTCGTCAGGGACTCGTTCGCGATGGCCAGCACGAAGTCCGGCAGGGCGTCCGAACGCATCGAGGCGACGAACCACAGCTGGGCCAGGAAGCTCGTGCACGCGGAGTTCACGTCGAAGACCGGCGCTTCGATCCCGAGCTCCTTGGCGACGAAGCCTGCCTCGGCGGGACACACCAGGTCCGGGGACGAGCTACCGGAGAGCACCATGCCCACCTGCTCGGGGCCGATGCCCGCGCGCTGCATGGCGAGCCGCGCCGAGCGAGCGCCGAGCTGCCAGCTCGTGAGCTCCGCCGCCTCGTCGGCGGCGCGCAGATCCCGGTTCCGGGTCTCGCGGATGTAGTCGAGGGACAGGACCGTGCGCCGGGAGCGGATCCCGACCCGCTCGACGATCCAGTCGTCGTTCGTCCCGATGTCGAGCTCCTCGAGGAAGCCGTTCGAGATCTCGTTCTCGGGATGGAAGTGTCCGAACCCGTGGACCCACACGTTCACGCGGTGCCTCCGGAGATGTGCTCGCCGCCGTCGATGCGGATCACCTCGCCGTTGATCCAGGCGGCCTCGGGCTGACACATCAGGTAGACCACGTTGGCCACGTCCTGGGGCGTCGTGAGCCGGCGGTAGGGGTTGCGAAGCCGGGCATGGGCGCGCATGTGCGCGTCGCCGGGAATCGCGGCCTGGGCCGGGGTGTGGGTCACGCCGGGCTGGAGCACGTTGCAGCGCACGCCGTAGGCCGCGTACTCCACCGCCACCGACCGTGCGACCGACTCGAGAGCCACCTTGGCCGCCGCCACCGCAGCGTAGCCCTTCCACGCCGTGACGTTGCCTTCACTCGTCAGCCCGAAGACCCGCGCGTCGTCGGCGAAGAGCTGCCGTTCGTGCAGCGCCTGCACCCAGTCGATCAGGCTCGTGCCCATGCTGTGGATGGTGCGGGTGAAGTCCTCGCTGTCTAGGTACCAGCGGTCGGAGTACTCGGGAGCCGAGGCGATCTCCGCCATCTCGTCGACGCCGTCCTCGAAGAGCCGGTCCGCCGCCTCGCGCAGCTTCGCCTCGTCCACGCCCAGGGCTTCCGCCAGCCGCGCCGTCGCGGGATTCGGCGGTTTTCGCTCGGGGACCAGCAGCTTCAGGTTCCCGAAGGCGATCGAGTGGAGGAGCATGCGCACGCGCCCGGTCTCGCCCATGGCGGAGGCCAGCTCTGCGATCAGCTCCGCCTGCTTCTCGGCGGAGAGAGCGTCGGCGTTGCGCGCGACCAGCTGCACGCCGTGGCCGCGGATCTTCTCGAACTCGGGCTCGATGCGCGCCATTGCGCCACGGCGATCGCGATGGATCACGCACAGGTTCATGCCGTGGGCGGCGAGCTTCTGGGCTGTCGCCAGGCCGAAGCCGCTCGATCCGCCGAGGATCACTCCCCAGTCGTCGGCGCTGAACTGGTTTTCGGGATTGCTCACCCCATTCCTCCTGAGCTGGAACCGGAGTCGCGTCGCGCGCCGAACCTAACGCATTGCGTTATCGGCGTCATGACTGCCGGTCACCCCCTCCGGCCAGGAGGATGACTGAGAGTCAATCGATGTCAACGGCGCTTCGGTGACTCCTCGCAGACCGATCGAGCAAGCCGTGTGCCGCTCTTCACGAATGCGAACTCATCCCCTCCAAGTACCGGATTCTAGGCACCTTTCCGTGATGCCGGTATGAATGCCGTCCCCACGGGACCCCGACGTTCCATGCAGGCTCAGCCCATCCAGGCGCCATTGTTCGGATCGAGGGCCTGGCCGGTGAATCCGACGCCGGCCGGCGAGAGCAGGAAGGCCACCAGACCGGCGATCTCCTGGGGCTCGCTGATGCGCTGGAGGGGCACGTCGTCGAGCAGCTGCCGGCGCATGTCCGCATAGGGCCGCCCCTCCAGGTCGCCGAGCTCGGTCATTCGGTCCACCGCCATCCGGGTCTCCACCCAGCCGGGACAGATCGCGTTGACCCGCACCTGCTTCGGCGCGAGCTCCGCGGCCAGGGAACGCACGAGGCCGAGCTGGCCGGCCTTCGCTGCGCTGTAGGCGGAGATGCCGGGGACGCCGAAGCGCGCCACGCACGACGAGATCACGATCGCGTGCTTCGGCCCGTCGCCGGGCGCCAGGTGGTCCTCGAAGGCGCGAAGCGTGAAGTAGGCGCCGTCGAGGTTCGTGCGCACGATCGCGTCCCAGCGGTCCTCCCCGCCGTCGACGTCGTTGGGGCCACCGATGCCCGCGTTGGCCACCACGGCATGGAGCGGGCCGAGCTGCTCGCGGATGGCGGCGAAGGCCGCGTCGACGGCGCCGCGGTCCGCGACGTCGGCGGGAGCGACGAAGGCCGCGCCCTTCGCCTCGGCGGCCACCGCCTCGAGAGTCGCCCGGGTCCGCCCGATCAGGCCGAGCGCCGCGCCGTCCGCTGCGAGCCGGAGGGCGATGGCCCGACCGATGCCGCTTCCGGCGCCGGTCACCACCGCCACCCGCCCGCGCTGGTCGACCATGAGGCGAGGTTAGCCCGCATCCTCCGGGAGACCGACCTCGGCGAGGACGGAGACGAGCTCGGTGGAGCGCACCACCCGCACCTCGCAGCCGGGCGGTACCGCCTCGTTCAGCCTCGCGAAGTAGCGCTTCTCCGAGCGGCCCTCGACGATGACGACGATGCCCCGGTCCTCCTCGGTGCGGATCAAGCGGCCGGCCATCTGCTTCAGATTCAGCAGCATCTTGCCCAGCGACGACTTCTGGAAGGGCGAGATGCCGCGGGCCTTGAGCCGCTGCTCCCGGCGCTGGCGCAGCTCGGTCGGCACCTCGAAGGGCAGCTTCTCGATCACCACCGCCTGCAGCGCGTCGCCGGGGATGTCGATGCCCTGCCAGAAACGCCGGGCGCCGAGCAGCACCGCGGCACCGTTCGCGAAACGGCTCACCAGAGCGGCCGGGTCGTCGGAGCCGCGGCGCGGCGTGATCACGTCGATGCCCTCGGGACGCAGGCGCGCCGAGAGCTCGTCGCCCACCTCGTTCATGCGCTTCAGGCTGGTGAAGAGGCCGAGGCAACGACCGCCGAGCTCCTTGGCCAGGATCTCCAGGACGAGGGAGGTCTCGGCGACCAGATCCTGACCGCCGCGCATGGCGACCACGCGCATGTGTCGGTCGTAGGGGAACGGGCTGGGCACCGAGCCGCGCTGCAGGCGCTCTCCGGCCCGCTCCTCCAGCTCGAGCTCGCCCAGGGAGGCGAACGCGTCGCCTTCGACGAACAGGCTCGCCGAGACGCCGGCAAAGGAGCGCAGCTCGTCCATCAACCCGGCGTGGAACGGAACGGCCGGCGAGACCTGACGCACGACCAGGCGCCAGCGATCGAAGGGCGGCAACACGCCTTCGAAGGCGGAGACGGAATCGGGCTGGGCCTCGTCGAAGGCGAGGCGCAGCCCGTGGGCCGACTGACGGAGGTCGTCGACGGCGCGCTCGAGCGCCGGCTCCGGCTCCTCCTCCATGGGAACGCGGTCGACAATCGCATCGAGGCGGTCCGCGGTGGTCGCGGCGACACGGCGTGCGGCCGCGAACTCGTCACCGGGGCTCTCGGGGATCTGCACCTCCCCGAATTCCCCGGCCAGCTCGGAGACGGCGCGGCCCAGGGCGCGGAAGTCCTGGTCGAGCTCGCGGCGCCAGGCCCGGGAGTCCTTGTCGAGGCGCGAGCGGGCCGCGCGAGCCAGGAGCGACTCGCCGCGCCGCTGCCGCGGTCCGACCGGCCGGCCGAAGATCTCGTCGAGGCGCTCGAGAGCCGCCTCCGGCCTCACCTCGAGGGCATAGGCCTCGTCCGCCACGAGGGCCAGCTCGTGGGCCTCGTCGGCGATGACGTGCTGGAACTTCGGGTAGTCCGGCGGCCAGCGCAGCAGGAGGTCGTGGTTGGCGATGACGAGGTGGGCCTTGGCCAGGGCGGCGCGGCGCCGCCCGAAGGGGCAATCGCGCGCCTTCGCGCACTGCTCGCGCGTGCACTGGTCGGCGCGGGCGGCCACCGAGCGGCGCAGCAGGTCGCGCAAGGGGCCGTATCGGCGGAGCAGCGCCGCGGGCACGGCGCCGATCTCGCCGTAGCGACGCGTGCGCGCGCAGGCCTCGAGCACGGCGTAGGCGAGGCGGTCCTCGGGGAAGATGCTCTGCTCGCGCCCCTCGGCCAGCGCCACCTGGAGCCGGCGGGCGCAGGCATAGTTCGCTCGCCCTTTGATCGAGAGGGCCTGGAGGTCCGGGTAGCCGAGGAAGCGCGCGGTGGCGCCGATGTCGCGCTCGAGCAGCTGGTCCTGCAGGAGCTTGGTGCGGGTCGAGACGACGATCGGCATGCCCTCGCCGCGCTCGAGGGCGAAGGGGATCGCCGCGGCCAGGTAGGCGAGGGACTTGCCGACGCCGGTACCGCCTTCGATCAGCAGCACCTCGTCGTCGCCCAGGTTGCGGGCGAAGCGGCGGGCGAGCTCGGTCTGCTCCGGACGCACGCGGTAGCCGGGGAAATGGCGGAGCCCGCGGGCCTCGTCGGCCAGGGCGGCGGCGATCGCGTCCTCGTCGAAGGGCACCCGCGGCTCGTCGGTCCCGCCGATCGGCACATAGGCGGAGGTCTCCTCCTCGGCCGCTCCGTCCGTCGCCAGCGGCTTCTCGAGCAGGCCGAGCCACGGTGAGTCCGGCGCATAGGCCTCGAGGGCGCGGCGCGCCGTCGCATAACGAAGCTCTCCGCGCAGGGCGCCGCGGCCCGCCTGGGACATGACCCGCGCCGTGTCGAGGGCGTCGTCGAGGGCTCGGTGCTTCTCCTCCGTGTCCATCAGCATCCGGGTGAAGGACTCGAGGCGCAGGTCCGGCGCGTCCGGGTGGGTCAGGGCGAGGAGGTCGAGGGTGTCGAGGTAGTGGGCGTCGGCCAGGCCGGCGTGGAGCTGTCGCGAGAGGAAGGCGCGCTCGAACTCGGCGTTGTGGGCGACGATCGTGCGGCCGGCCAACGCCTCCGCGAAGGCGGGGGCGACCTCCGCCAGGGGCGGTGCGCTCTCGACGTCGGCGTCGTCGAGACCCGTGAGCCGCTTCACCGCCCGCGGCAGCGGGCCCCGCGGCTTCACCAGGGCCTGGAGGGTCTCGACCGACGACGGGTCGCTCCCGACCAGGAGCACCCCGAGCTCGAGGATCTCGGCCTCCGGGTCGTCCATCAGGCCGGTGGTCTCGAGGTCGACCACCGCCAGGGGACCGACACGCCCGGCGAAGCGGGCGAGCACGGCTCCGTCGAGTCCGATCTCCGCGGGCGCGGCCCCCCGCCGCCTGGTCACACCGGGACCCCCGCTAGACGTAGATGCCGCCCTTGTACTCCCGGTCCTGGCGGATCTCGATGTTGACGAGGGAGGGCTTGCCCGAGGCCACGCAGCGATCGAGGGCCGCGCGGATCTCGCCGGGCTCGGTCACGTGCTCGCCGTGGCCGCCGAGGGCCTCGACCACCTTGTCGTAGCGTGTGCGCTCGAGCAGCACGCCCTCGAGACGGTCCCAGCCGTAGATCGAGCCCTGGGGCCGCATCATCTGCCCCCAGGCCGCGTCGTTGCCGACGATGCCGATGATCGGCAGGCCGAAGCGGACGGCGGTGTCGTACTCCATGCCGTTGAAGCCGAAGGAGCCGTCGCCGTAGACGATGACGACCGGGCGGTCCGGGTGCGCCAGCTTGGCGGCGATCGCGAAGGGCATGCCCACGCCGAGGGTGCCGAGCGGGCCCGGATCCATCCAGGCGCCGCGGCCCTTCACCGGGATGATCTTCGCGGCAGTAGCCACGATGTCGCCGCCGTCGCCGATCACGATCGGATCGCCCTGGGTGTCGAGCCAGTCGCGCACCTCGCGACACATGCGCTGGGGATCGACCGGCACCTCGTCGCTGTCGAGGGCCGCCTGCACCTTGGCCTCGGCCTCGGTCTCGACGGCGCGGAGCTGGTCGCGCCAGCCGGAGTAGTCGAGCTGGATTCCACCGTTCTTCATCTCCTCGAGCAGCAGCTCGAAGGAGCAGGCCAGGTTGCCGACGAGAGGCACGTCGGTCTGCCGGTTCTGGCCGATCAGCGTGTTGTCCATCTCGAGCTGGATGATCTTCGCGTCGGCGGGGATGCTCTGGCCGAAGCGCATGCGGAAATCGAGCAGCGTGCCGGCGAGCAGGATGCAGTCGATCTGCTTGAGCGCGTCGCGGCGCGACCGGTTCAGGAACTCCGGGGAATCCGGCGGAACGCTGCCGCGGCCCATGCCGTTCGTGTAGGTGGGGATGTGGGTCTCGGAGATGAAGCGGTTCATCTCGTCGTAGGCCTCGGACCACTTCACGCTCGTGCCCGCCATGAGCATCGGGCGCTGGGCGTCCTTCAGGATCTCGATGGCGTTACGCACCTCGCTGCGATCCGGCGAGATGCGCGGCGCCTGGGTGCGAATCTTCGGCACGGGAGCCTGCTCCCACTCGGCCTGGCCCATGAAGATGTCCATCGGGATCTCGAGGTAGGCGGGGCCGGGGATGCCGGAGACGGCGTGGCGGATCGCCAGCTCGATGTACTCCGGGATGCGGTGGGTCTGGTAGATGGCGTCGCAGTACTTCGTGATGGGACGGACCACGCCGAGGTGATCCATCTCCTGGAGCGAGCCGCGGCGCAGGTTGTCGAAGGGCCCCTGGCCGCCGAAGACGAGGATGGGAGAATTGGCGCGCCACGCGTTGGCGATGCCGGTGACACCGTCGGTGACGCCCGGGCCGGCGGTGATGGCGGCGACCCCGATCTTGCCGGGGTTGCAGCGCGCCCAGGAGTCGGCGGCGTGGACCGCGGCCTGCTCGTGACGGACGTCGACGACCTTGATGCCCTCGTCGATGCAGCCGTCGTAGATGGGCATGATGTGGCCGCCCGAGAGCGTGAAGATCACCTCGACGCCGGCCTCCTTGAGGGCGCGGGCCGCGAGCTTTCCGCCGTGGACGGGCATAGGGGGGTCCTCCTCTGGTGGAGCGCAGACGGTACCAGAAACGCAGACGGGCAGGGGCCTGGGCCCCCGCCCGTCCGAAGATCGCATTGCGGGCCGCGAGGGCCCGCTCCGACGTCGCTACTGGATGACGCGGAACTCGGCGCGCCGGTTCCAGCGCCAGGCCGACTCGTCGTGGCCCTGCACCGCCGGCTTGCTCTCGCCGAAGCTCACGGTATCGACGCGGCCACCTTCGACGCCCGAGTCCGTGAGGTAGCGCTTCACCGCGTTGGCGCGGCGCTCGCCCAGCGCGAGGTTGTACTCCTCGCTGCCGCGCTCGTCGCAGTAGCCCTCGACGATGATCGTGCGCCACTCGGCGTTGCGAGCCGCCGCGTCCGCGTTGGCGCGCAGCGTCGGCCGCTGGTCGCCGCGGATCGCCGACTGGTCGTAGTCGAAGTAGACGGTCTCGAGCTCGGCCACACGCACGCCCTCGCCGCCCATACCGCCGGAGCTCATGTCGCCGCCACCGCCGATGCCGCCGTCACCGGCATCGAATTCACTGCCCGCTCCGCCGCCGCCGTCGGCGCCGGCCTCGTCGTCGCCACCGAACAGTGCACAGCCGCTGCTCAGGGCACCGGCCAGCAGCACGGTCAGGACCGTCGTCGTCACCTGTCCGAAGAGTCGTCGCTGCATAGAGACTTCCACCCCCAAGGAATCCATGGAGTCCGCGCCCGCCCGTCCAGGACGCGGCCACGACCCCACCTTCGCCGCGGAGTGTCGGAACTCGGGAAGGAGCACGCAAGGGAACGGCGATGGAATTCCGACTCACCTTTCGGGAGGTTGGGCAGGGCCGTGGCGATTTCCCATCGCCTCGCCGCGGGTCGGGCGCTAGCTGCCGCGGAAGGCGGGCTTCCGCTTCTCCAGGAACGCGCGCACGCCTTCCTTGTAGTCGTCGCTCTCGAAGCAGCGGGTGATGGAGGCGGCGACAGCCTCCCGGTCGCGCTCCGCCGGGTCCCGGACGAGCTCGCGGACGATCAGCTTGACGCTGCGCAGGGTGAGCGGTGCGTTGCCGGCGATGGCGAGGGCGCGCTTGCGCACGTGCTCCTCGAGGCGCGCCTTGGGCACCACCTCGCTCAGGATGCCGAGCCGCAAGGCCTCCTCCGCGCTGAAGCGGCGGGCGGTGAAGAAGATCTCCTTGGCGGTGGCGGGACCCACCAGATCGACGAGCGCCTTCAGGCCCGACTCGTGGTAGCCCAGGCCGAGCCGCGCGGCGGGAATGGCGAACACGCCGTCGTCGGCGCTGTAGCGGAGGTCGGCGGCCAGGGCCGTCGCCATGCCGCCGCCGACGCAGAAGCCGTGGATCATGGCGATGACGGGCTTGCCGATTTGGAGCAGCGCCCCGAAGGCGCGGCCCGTATCGCCCTCGTAGGCGATTGCCCTGGTGGCTCCGGTGCGCTTCTCCTCGAACTCGGAGATGTCCGCGCCGGACACGAAAGCCACGTCGCCGGAGCCGCGCAGCAGGACGACCCGCACCTCCGGGTCCGCATCGAGCTCCTTCGCCGCCTCCGGGATCGCCGCCCACATCTCCGACGAGATCGCGTTGCGCCGCTCCGGATGATCGAACACCAACCACCCGAGGGGCCCTTCCCTCTCGACCAAGATCCTGCCGCCCATCCACCGACCATAACCCAATACGGGAACGTCCCCGGTGTTGCATGCTGTCCGGATGGCGTTGCCTCCTCTTTCGACGCGGCGGGGACGGGCTGGGGACGGCGTGCGGAGCGAGAGGTCGTGCGTGCTGTCCCGGGGCGGGATGGTGTGCACGAGCGTTCCGGCGGCCTCGGCAGCGGGGGCGGCGGCGCTCCGGCGGGGCGGCAATGCGATCGATGCAGCGATCGCGGCAGCGGCGGCGCTGTGTGTGGTCGAGCCCCAGTCGACGGGGATCGGGGGCGACGCCTTCGCGCTGCTGTGGTCGGCGCGGGAGGGGCGGCTACTCGGCCTGAACGGCAGCGGACGCGCCCCAGCGGCGGCGACCCTCGAGGCCTACCGGGCGCGAGGCCACGAGACCGTGCCGGGCCTCGGGATCCTGGCGGCGACGGTGCCCGGCGCCGTCGACGCCTGGGAGGCCCTCCACCGGCGCCTGGGCCGGCTTCCCTTCGGCGACCTGCTCGAGCCCGCCATCCGCCTGGCCAGGGACGGCTTCGCGGTAAGCGAGCTGGTCGGCCACTACTGGTTCGGCCTCTCCCGCATGGGCGTGCTCCAGAACGACGCGGCCCGCGCCTGCTGGACCCCGCGCGGGGAGGCGCCGCGGCCCGGCAGCTGGTTCCGGGTGCCCGCCCTGGCGACGAGCCTGGAGCGCATCGCCGCGAAGGGCCGCGCCGGCTTCTACGGGGGCCCCACCGCCGACGCCATCGTCGCCACCTCCCGGGAAGAGGACGGCTTCTTCGCCCACGAGGACCTGGAAGCCCACACCAGCCGCTGGGTCGAGCCCCTCGAGACGACCTACCGCGGCGTGCGGGTCGCCGAGCTTCCGCCGAACGGCCAGGGCCTCGCCGCCCTGATCGGACTGAACGTGCTGGAGGCGCTCGGCGCACCGCCGGACCTGGACGCGGACCCGTGCGACTCCGCCCTGGCATGGCACTGGCGCATCGAGGCAATCAAGCTGGCCTTCGCCGATCGCGACGCCTACGTCGCCGACCCGGAGCACGCCGACGTCCCGGTCGAAGCGCTGCTCTCCCGCGAATACGCGCGGCGGCGCGCAGCCCTCGTCGGGGAACGGGCGCTGAACGCCGCGGCCCCAGGCCTCGCGGGCGACACGGTCTACCTCTGCACCGCCGACGCCGAGGGAAACCTGGTCTCCTTCATCCAGAGCCTGTTCACCGGCTTCGGCAGCGGTGTGGGCTGCGGCGATACCGGCGTCGTGCTCCAGAGCCGCGGTGCCGGCTTCCGCCTCGACCCCGCCCACCCGAACGCCCTCGCGCCGGGCAAGCGCCCCTTCCACACCATCATTCCCGGCATGCTGCTGCGCGGCAACGAGCCCTGGATGGCCTTCGGCGTGATGGGCGGACACGTCCAGCCCCAGGGCCACCTGTGCTTCGTCTCCAATGTCGTCGACCACGGGCTCAACCCGCAGGAGGCCCTCGACCGCCCGCGCTTCCGCTTCGAGCAGGGGCGCAGCGTCAGGGTGGAGCAGCCGGAGCGGCCGGCCCGGGAGGGCGGCTCCCTGGGCGAGGCGCTCCTCGCGCGCGGACACGACGTGCAGGGCCCCGGCGACTGGATGGCCGACGTCTTCGGCGGCGGTCAGGCGATCCAGCGCCTTCCCGACGGCGTGTGGGCCGGGGCCAGCGACCGGCGCAAGGACGGCTGCGCCCTCGGTCCCGACGACTGAACCAGCGTTCCAGCCGAAACTGGAACTAGCGTTCCGCTGGAGACTGGAACTAGCGTTCCGCTCGCCGCCGCCACGTGAGGGCGAGTGCCGCCGCCCCGCCGAGCACGAACAGGCTGGGCTCGGGAACCCCGCCGACCGTCTCGGACCCGTTCGGCGTCGAGGTGCCCTGGATGTGAAGGGCCATCTGCGCCTCGATCCCGCCGCTGGTGAAGCTGCTCAGGAGCAGGTCGGCGACGGCCAGGGGCTCGTTGGCCGAGAGCGTGAAGCTGGCCGTCTGGAGGACGCCGTTGCCCTGGGGGCCGCCCCCGTTGCCGAAGCTCACGCCGTGGGTGAAGGAGCTGCCCGCAGCGCCCGCCACCGAAGGGCTGGTCAACAGGGTGTAGGCGCTGTTGGGCGCGTCGTCCGCCGTGATGGCAAGCCCGGTGAAGCTCCCCACCAGGTTGAAGTAGAGCTCGTGGAGATCCTCGCCGGCGCCGAGCAGGCCACCGAGAGTGATCGTGAAGTCCAGGTCCCCACCGTTCTCGACGACGTCGACGGTGGCGTAGGCCGCGTCGGTGAGGTCGCCGTCGAACTCGTGAACCAGCGCGATCTGGAGCGCCGCCGCCGGCCCGGCGGCGGCGAGCGGCGCCACGAGCACGAGGAGAGCGAGAAGGATGCGCGGAAGACGCGAGAGCGAAAGCGACATGGAGACCCCCAGGAGCCCTTCCCAGAGTGGGGGCTCGAGGGGATAGGTGGCCGCGCCGGGCCGCAGGTGGCAGAACCTGAGCCCCTGGGGGATCAGGCCACCGCGCAGCTCCGCCCTCGGTGCTGCGCGTAGATCTTCCGCACCCAGGCCGTGGTGGGATGGTCGGCCCAGCGGGCGAGCCACTCGCCGAGCACCGGCGGCTCGGGCAGGGGGCGGGCCGGGCCGCCCTCGGGCTGGATGCCGGGTGAGCACAGGGACGCTGCAGTGAGGTCCGCCACGCTGAACCCGTCCCCCACCAGGTAGCCCGACGGGCGGACCTCCCCCTCCAGCCGGTCGAACACCTCGCGGGTCGCCCGCATCGACGCCTCGACCCTCTCCGGGGTGATCTCCATCTGCCGGCGCATGACGACGGAGATCGCGGGGAAGGCGGCGCGGTAGGCGAGCTGCGCGGCGCGGCTGCGACCTTCGGTGAACTGACGGCAGAAGTAGTCGGTCTCCGGCATCAGCACGCCGAAGCGGGCACGCCGGATCGCCGGCCCCAGGTCGCGGTCGAGCCACTCCTGCAGCCCGAGAGCGCGCTCGCGCTCGGCGGGATCCGCGGGATACAGGGCGGGCTCGGGCTGCAGGCGCTCCAGGTAGTCCACGATGTGGTTCGAGCCGGCCACCACCGTGGCGCCGTGCCGCAGCACCGGCACCTGGTCCTGCCCGGAGAGGCGCATCATCGCGAGCTTGTGGGGCCCGGGCAGCTGGGAGATGCGCCGGTGGGCAATGCCCTTCCAGTCGAGGGCCCAGCGGGCCTTCTCGTTGTATTGGGAGATGGGGAAGTGGAAGAGCTCGAAGGCGGCCTCGTTCATGGACCCCGACGCTACCCTCGTCTGGATGTCCGAGCCCGCCCTCGCCGTGCTGCGCCTGTCGGGAGAGGTGTCGACCAAGGCCCGGGCGACCCGCCGCCAGTTCGTGACCCGGCTTCTGCGCAACCTGCGCGACGCCCTGGAGGAGACGGGCCACGGCTTCCGGGTGGACCGGCGCTACGAGCGGATCCTGGTCGAGCTCGACCGGGCCGAGGACCTCCCGCGGCTCGAACGGCTGTTCGGCCTGCAGTCCCTGGGGCACGCCGAGCGGCGCGCCGTCTCCACGCTCGCGGAGATCGTGGACCACGGCGAGCGCGTCTTCGCCGCGGCGGTGGCGGGGCGCCGCTTCGCCGTGCGCGCCCGCAGCGTCGGGACCGACGCCATGCCCGGCGTGCGCGGACGCGACGTGGAGGTGGAGCTCGGCACTCGACTGCTGCCGGCGAGCGCCGGCGTCGACCTGGGCGCGCCGGAGGTGACCGCGCGCATCGAGCTCTACGACGGCGCCGCCTACTTCATCACCGACGACCGGCCGTGCCCCGGCGGGCTGCCCCTCGGCACCCAGGGACGCGCCGTAGCGCTCGTGTCCGGCGGCTTCGACTCGGCGGTTGCTGCTTGGCAGATGCTCCGCCGCGGCGTGAACCTGGACTACGTCTTCTGCAACCTCGGCGGCTTCAGCCACCAGCTCGGCACGCTGCGGGTGATGCAGGTGCTGGCCCAGAGCTGGTCCTTCGGCACCCGGCCACGGCTCCACGCCGTGGACTTCAGCGCCGTCTCCCGCGAGCTGCAGCGGGTGGCGGAGCCGCGTTACTGGCAGGTGATCCTGAAGCGCCTGATGCTACGCGCCGCCGACAGCGTGGCCACGGAGGTGGGCGCCGACGCGATCGTCACCGGCGAGGCGGTGGGGCAGGTGTCCTCCCAGACGCTGGTCAACCTGCGCACGATCAGCGAGGCCACCGACTTCCCGATCCTGCGGCCGCTGGTGGGCGCCAACAAGGAGGAGATCATCCGGCAGGCCGAGGCGATCGGCACGGCGCCCCTCTCCGCGGTGGTCGACGAGTACTGCGCACTGGTTCCGAAGCGTCCGGCCACGGCGGCAAAGCTCCCGGTCGTGCGAGAGCAGGAGGCAGGGATGGATCCGGCGGTGCTCGCCCGCGCCGTCTCCGCTCGCGAGGTGCTCGACCTGCGCAGCCTCGACCCGGACGCCTGCGGGCTCCCGGAGATCGAGACCTCCGAGGTTCCCGAGGGCGCCTGCGTCGTCGACCTGCGAACCCGCCGCGAGTACGAAGGCTGGCACTATCCCGGCGCCCTGCAGCTCGACTTTCCCCGCGCCCTCGACGCCTACGCTTCCTTCGCGAAGGACCAGCCCTACGTCCTCTACTGCGAGTACGGTCTCAAGAGCGCGCACCTGGCGGAGCTGATGGGCGCCGCGGGCCACCGCGCGCTGCATTTCCGGGGCGGCACCCGGGCCCTGAAGCGGTGGGCGGAGGAGGAGAAGGGCATTCGGGAGGAAACGTGAGGGAGTTCACCCGGCATCTGGGGATGGACACGGTGCGCGCGGAGGAAGGCGAGTGCCAGATCCGCATGCCCGTCGACGAGCGGCACATGAGCCGGGCCGACCGGGTGCACGGGGGCGTCTTCTTCACCCTGCTCGACACGGCCATGGGGCGCGCCGTCCTCTCCCGCCTTCCCGAGGGACGCGGGTGCGCCACGGTCGAGGCGAAGATCAACTACTTCCGCCCGGTCCAGAAGGGCAGCCTGCGGGCGGAGGCGCAGTGCGTCTACCTGTCGCGGCGCACCGCCTACGCCGAGGGCACCCTGATCGACGGGGAGGACCGGGTGGTCGCGAAGGCGACCGGGACCTTCATGCTGACCGAGACGATGCAGCAGTCGGAGCGCGAGCGGGTCTAGGGCGCCGTCGCACCGTCGGCGGCCTGGGTGCTGGCCTGGGCGACCTGGTCGCGTCCGGCGACCCGGACGCGTACGCGGCAGGCGATCTCGAGAGACGGCACCTCCTCGCCGCGCCGCCACTGCCGGCGGGTCTGGAACTCGGCCTCGAGCTCGGCGGCATCGAGGGCGCCTTCCGCGAGGCCGGCCTTGTCGATCTCGCTGCGGAGCTCGCCGGCGATGAAGAGGGTGGGGAGGGGATCGCCGTCGCACCAGGCCTCGCCGGTGGAGAGGTCGATGCGCAGCGAGCCCTCCCCGATGGCGAGCAGCGCGTCGTAGTCCTCGCGCAGCTTCCAGCCGAGGAAGACGCGGCAGAGATCCTCCGCGAGGCTTCGCTGCTGCTCCGGGGTCATGCTTCCTCCGGCCGGCCATCGAAGACCCTTCCCACGCTGGACCTCCCGGGCGACCGGCGAGGGTAGCCGAGGTCAGCGCAGGGCCGAGGAGGCGGCGCGCAGGCCCTCGAGGATGTGGCGGCGCTCCTCGGCGGAGCGCGAGGAGAACTGCTCGTCCACGAGCACCTCCTGCTCGTCGGCGTCGAGGGTGCGGAAGTGACGGAGGCGCCGCCGCATCTCGTTTCGCTCGGGGAGGGGGAGCTCCTTCCACTGCTCGAGCTGGCGGCGGAAGCGGCGGCGTTCCGCCGGCGACATCTCGGCCATGCGCTCGCGCAGGACACGCCGGCGCCGGGCGCCCCGCTCGACGCGGTCGCGCTGGACGCGGGCCTCGGCGCGCTGCTCCAGGGTGCGGGTGAAGCGACGGCGCTCGGCCTCGTCCATCCCCTCCCAGCGCTCGAAGAAGCGGGCGCGGCGTTCGCCGGGCATCGAGCGAAGCCTGCGCACGGCGGCGCGACGCTGCTCCGGGGGAAGGCCGGCGATCCAGGAGCGCAGGGACAGGGGCGCCTCGGCTTGCGGCGCCTCGAGGCTCGGGCGGCGGCGCTCCTCGCCGTGGGCGGGGATCGAGAGCGCCAGGAGCCCGAACGCGGCGGCGGCGAGCAGGCAGCGGGGCGCGCGGCTCATCCGCTGCCTCCGTCCGCTCCCAGGGCATCGAGAGCCGCCAGCCAGTCGAGCACCTCGACGACGGCCACATCTTCCGGTTCCAGCTCGAGCTCGGCGGCCAGCTCGAGCTCCGGATCGGCGGGGTCGAGCAGGTCGGGGAGCTCCGGCACGGGGGGAGCGGGGACCGACTCGGGGGTGGGCTGCACCGCGACCGGCGGGCCCTCCGGGGCCGGGCCAGGTAGCGCGAGCCAGGCCAGCGCGGCGGCCGCGGCCGCCGCAGCAGCGACGGCCAGGAAGCGGCGGCGGCGGCGAGGCGGCGGCGAGGCCTGCGAATCGGAGGCGATGCGGGCCCGGAGCTGGGCCTTGGCGGAGGTGGGCACCGGTCGGACGGGCAGGGCGCGTAGCGCAGCGTCCGTCGCCTCGAGCTCGGCCAGGCGAGCGGCCAGCTGCGGCGACCGGGCCAGCTCCTCGCGCAGGGAGGCCTCCGCCTCCGACGAGAGCTCGCCATCGAGCAGCGCCGAGAGCTGGGCCTCGAGCTCCGGGTTCATGCCTGACCTCCCTTCTGGGTGGGGCGCTGGGCGGTGCCGCCGGAGAGCTCCCGAGCGAGGGCCGTGCGACCGCGATGCACCAGGGCCTTCACCGACTGGGGCGTCGTTTCGAGCGCGGTCGCCACCTCCGCGTAGGACAGCCCTTCGACGGACGCCAGCCAGAGGGCCGCCCGCTGGCGTTCCGGAAGCCGGTCGAGGGCGGCGAGGGTCTCGGCGCCCTGGCGGCGGGCGTCGACGACCCCGTCCACGCCGGGACCCTCCCCGACCAGCACGAGGGGCGGGCGCTCACCTCCGTCGTCGCGCTCGGTGCTCTCGTGGGGGCTGCGGCGGAACGGACGACGCAGCTCGTTGCGCGCCACGTTGCCTGCGATCGTGAAGAGCCAGGTCGAGAATCGGGCGTCCGGGCGATAGCGCGCCTTCGCGCGGTGCACCCGCAGGAAGCTCTCTTGCAGCAGCTCCTCGGCCACGGCGGAATCCTTCACCATGCGTTCCAGGAAGCGGAGCAGCCGCGCCGCCCAGCGGTCGAACAGCGCGTCGAAGGCGGCCTCGTCACCACCCGCAAAGGCCAGCATCAGCTGGACATCCTCATCCGCCGGCTGCGGCAAGCTCGCCTCCACCCGGGTCATCCAACCCGCCGGGGCCGGATCGGTTGCGTCGAGAAATGGCCCCCATGGGGAACCGAATTCTCGCCCCTGGCTCCGTTTCCTAGCTGTTGGAGAGGAAGTCGAGGACGGCGGTGTTGAAGGCGTCGGTCTCCTCGATGTTCACGCAGTGGCCCGCGTCCGGGATGACGACGTGGCGGGCGCGGGGGAGCTTGGCGGCCATCACCTCGCCGGCGGCCTGGTAGGCGGCATCGAGAGCGCCGACGAGCACCAGGGCCGGCACCTGGATCTCGGCCAGGCTGTCGAGGGTGGAGGGGGCCGGGCCCGCCACGTTGCGGCCGAAGCGGGCCACGCCGTTCGGGTCCTGGGCCTCGATGGCCCGGCCCGCGGCCTGGGCGGCGGGCAGCTCGGGTCGGAGGCCGATCGCGTTCGGCGCCGCCCGCCCGCTCGTGTAGCCCTCGAAGCCGACCCGCTCCAGGCGTCCGGCGATGCGATCGACCTGCGCCTCCCAGCCGGCCTGGGCCTTCGGGTTCTTGAAGCCCGGACCGCTGGCGATGAGCAACAGCCCGCGGACCCGTTCCGGGTAGCGCAGCGCGAAGTGCTGGGAGGCCAGCCCTCCGAAGGACAGGCCCCCGACCACCGCGGGCTCGCCGGGCGCCGCCCAATCGAGCACCCGGGAGAGATCGTCGACGACCTGCTCCATCGTGTAGGCGGCCTCGTCGGCGGGCACCTCGCTCTGCCCGTGGCCGCGGTAGTCCCACAGCACGATCCGGTAGCCCGCCGCCACGAAGGGATCGACCTGGGTGCGGAAGTTCTCGTGGGTCTGGCAGTAGCCCGGCGAGAGGACGAGCGGCGTACCCTCCCCGTTCGCCTCTGCGTAGAGGCGCACGCCGTCGCTCGCGATCACCGAGGCCATGTTCTTCGTCGACCTCTGTCTATCCCGCCGCTTCCATCCGGCGGCGCAGCGCCGCGGCCATCTTCTCGAGCTGGTCCTTGAGCGGCGCCTTGATGGTGAACTCGGGAACCAGGCCCTTGGTGCGGCCGTCCATCTCGAGGGTCACCTGGGTGCGATCGCCGCGTTCCAGGAGCCGCACGGCGCCGTCGAGCTGCTTCCACACGCGCCCGTCGCAGACCTTCGAGAAACGCACGTCACCGTCACCCAGGAAGTCGAAGTGGAAGGTGACCGTGCCTTCCTGGCCGAGGGCGCGGTACTCGGAGACGATGGTCTTGCGGCCCCGGTCGCGGGCGACGATCTCCGTCTTCCCGTCCGGGAAGAGCGCGCCCAGGATCCCGTCGTCGGCGAGGGCGGCGGCGCAGGCCTCGCGGCTCGCCGCCACCTCGAAGCGCTTGTCGAGTCGCATCTAGTGTCCTGTTCCAGAAGAAACCACTCGATTAGAATCGGAGTGGACGTCGAGGACGCGACCACAGTAGCGCCGCACACTCGCGAGGATCTGATCCGCGGTCTTGGTCCAGACGAAGGGTCTCGGATCGTCGTTCGTCGTCTTCAGGAAGCTCCGGATGTCGTTCTCGAGCGCCCTCGTGCTGCGATGCACGCCGCGACGGATGCAACGCTCGGTGATGAGTGCAAAGAACCGCTCGACCTGATTCAGCCATGAGCTGTACGTCGGGGTGAAGTGCACGTGGAAACGAGGGTGGCGCGCGAGCCAGCTCCGAGTTCGCTTCGTCTTGTGCGTGGTGTAGTTGTCGAGCACGAGATGGATGTCGAGTTCGGCGGGTACGTTGTCGTCGATCGTCCTGAGGAACTTCAGGAACTCCTCCGTGCGGTGCCGGCGATGGAGGGATCCGATCACTTCGCCCGTTGCGATGTTGAGTGCGGCAAAGAGTGTCGTCGTGCCATGGCGTAGGTATCCGTGTGTGCGCTGCTCCGCCCGGCCCGGTTGCATCGGCAAGACAGGCTGGTTCCGTTCCAGCGCTTGGATCTGCGATTTCTCGTCGACGCAGAGGACGACCGCGTTCGCCGGCGGAGACATGTACAGGCCGACGATATCCACCACCTTGTCCACAAAATGGGGATCGTTGGAGAGCCGGAAGCGCTCGACTCGGTGCGGCTGGAGGCTGAATGCTCGCCAGATGCGATGAACCGTCGTCGTCGGGAGGCCTACCCGCTTCGCCATCAGGCGAACGGACCAGTGCGTCGCTCCCGTGGGCGTTTCCTCTAGCGTCAAGCGCACGACCTCATCGACCTGCTCGTCGGTCACCGTCCGGGGCGCTCCCGGCTTGGGCTCGTCGTAGAGCCCAGCGATCCGCTTTTCGACGAAGCGCTTGCGCCAGATCCCGACGGTCTCTCGTCGCTTGCCTACGCGTTCCGCGATTTCCCCATTCGTCAGCCCCTGCTCTGCGAGCAATACAATGCGCGAGCGGTAGGCCAACTGATGCGCGCTCTTCCGCCTTCTGGCGTGCGTCTGGAGCTCTTCTCGCTCCGCATCCGTCAGCACAATCGGCGTCTTGGGCCGGCCACGATTCGCCATACGTCCCCCCAACGTGATGCCGGTAAGATGCCCCCTGCACGTTGGGAGTTCGCACTATTTTGCGTACTTTTTTCCGAAACAGGACACTAGCGGATCTCCATCAGGCCCGGCGGAACGAGCAGCGGAGCGCCTTCCGGCAGGCCCCGCACCAGCTGGACCAGGGAGGCGAGTGTACCCGGGAGCGGCAGGTCCGGTGTGGCCAGGGGCAGCTCGCCTTCGGCGGCCGCCCGCAGGCCGCCGAAGAGCTCCATCAGCTCCTCGGCGAGGGGACGTGGGCGCGGGTACTGCACGAGCACGACCGGCGCCTCCGGGTCGAGGCCCACCAGCTTCTTGCCCTCGATGACCGCGTCCCGGAGGCCGCCCAGGGAATCGACCAGACCGATCTCCCGGGCCTGGGCGCCGGTCCACACGCGCCCGCGCGCGACGGCGTCCACCTCGTCGCGCTCGAGGGAACGGCCCTCGGCCACCCGCTCCAGGAAGAGCTCGTAGACGCCCTGCACGTCGTCGCGCAGCACGGCACGGGTCTCCTCCGAGAGCGGCTTCGAGGCGAGCAGCAAATCCGCGTGGGGGCCGCGGGTGATCGGCTCGACACCGACCCCGAGCTTCTCGAGCAGCCCGCCGATGACCGGCCGCAAGACGAACACGCCGATCGAGCCGGTGTAGGTGGTGTGGTGGGAGACGATGCGATCGGCGCCGGCCGCCACGTAGTAGCCGCCGGATGCGGCGACGTCGGAGAAGGACGCGATCACGGGCTTGCCGTCCGCCCGGACGTCCTGCACCGCCTGCCAGACGATGTCCGACGCCAGGGCGGAGCCGCCCGGGCTGTCGATGCGGAAGACGATCGCCTGCACCTCCGGGTCGGCGGCCGCGTCCCGCAGCGCGCGGGCCACCGTGTCCGAGGCCAGCACCGGCGAGCCGCCACCGGCGAAGCGGCCTTCGCCCACGAGGACCGGGCCGGAGCCGTGCACCAGCGCGAAGGTGCCCTCGGGCTCGAAGCCGAGCTCGCCCAGACCGACCTGCGCGTAGTCCGAGGCCTCGACGATGGGCTGCTCGCCGAAGCCCTCCATGAGGTCGGTCCAGGTCGTGACCTCGTCGATCAGGCCGAGCCGCTGCATCGGCTCGCCGCCGGTCGGCGCCTGGTCCATGGCCTTCTCGATCGCGGCACGCTCGAGCCCGCGCCCCTCGGCCACGAGGGCCAGGAACCGGTCCTCGATCGAGTCCACCAGGGCTTCCTGCATCTCGCGAGCGGGGCCGGACATGCCCTTCTGGGCGTAGCTCTCGACGGCGCTCTTGTAGCGGCCAATGCGTTCGTACTCGATGTCGACGCCGAGCTTCTCGAAGAGCCCGCCGAAGAAGAGATACTCACCGGCCAGCCCGACGAAGGGGTTGCGGTGGCCCGGCGCCGCCGCGATGCGCTGCGCGCCGGTGGCCACGGCGTAGGCGCCGTTGCCGAAGCCCTCGACCTCGAGGTACGCCACGGTCTTCCTGCCCTTGTCGGCGAGGCGGGCGATGGCGGCTCGGATCTCCTCCACCCGACCCCAGCCGAGGGCCAGGCCGCGGATGCGGAAGACGACGGTGTCGACGCGGTCGTCGCGCTCGAGCTTGGCGAGCTCTCCGAGCAGCGAGACGAGCGAGCGCTCGGGGCTGCCGGTGAGGCGCGCATAGAGCGGGTTCACCGGAGCGTCGGCGTAGGCGCCCTGGAGCTTCACGACGACCACGCTGCCCGGCTCGATGGTCGGCGCCCGCCCGCTCCACCACAGGGCCGCGAGCCCCGCCAGCAGCAGCAGGCCCAGGATCCAAGCTCGGGCGGTGGGCGCTCGACTCATGGCGGTTCTCCGTGCGCGGGTCGTTCCCCTACAGCGGGGGACGGCGCGGGACGAAGGTAACGTTCAGCTAGCCATGCCCAAGCCCGCCCATCCCGTGTATGTCGCCGGCGTCGGCCTCACCAAGGTCGACCTGACGGGCCGGGTGTTCGGCAGCATCTTCGACCTGTTCGCCCAGGCCTTCTCGCGGGCGCTCCAGGATTCGCGGGTGCGGAGCTTCGATGCGGTCCAGATCGGCATCATGGACAGCGAGGAGTTCGAGAACCGCGCCAACATCGCCGCCAAGGTGGTCGACCGGTTGGGGCTGCGGGGCGTGCCCGCGGTGCGCAGCGAGACGGCGTCGTCCACGGGCGCCGCCGCCTTCCACGAGGCCTGCTACAAGGTCGCGTCCGGCCAGTGCGAGAGCGTGCTCGTGCTGGCGGGCGAGCGCATGAAGACGGTCACCACCCAGATGGCGACCCACATCATGTCGAAGACCGTCGACCCAGAGGAGCGCCGCTTCGGCTTCACCATGCCGGGACTGATCGCGCTCGTCACCCAGGCGTGGCTCGGCAGCACCGGGATCTCGGGCGAGCGGGCACGGGCGATCCTGGCGCGGCTGATGGTGCGGGCCCACGCGCTCGGGGCGGAGAATCCGCTGGCCGCGTTCCACGGCAAGCCCGAGCCCCTCGACGCGTACTTCGACGAGACGAAGAACCTGCCGGTCGCGACGCCGCTGATGCGCAAGGACTGCTCGCCCATCTGCGACGGTGCCGCCGCGGTGATCGTGACGGCGCGGCCGGACGCGCTTCGCGTCGCGGGGCTGGGCTCCGCGACCGAGAGCTCTTCGATTCTCGATCGCGACGCTCTCGACCACCTGGACGCGACGCGCCAGGCAGCGCGGGTCGCGTGCTACCGGGCGGGCATCCGCGATCCTCGCCGCCTGGCGGGCCTCGTGGTGGAGGCCCACGACGCATTCAACAGCCTGCTGCCGATCGACCTGGTCGATCTCGGGCTGCTGCGCGAGGACGAGGTGGTCGAGGCGTTGGTCGGCGACCTGGACGGGGCGCCCTTGGATCCGATCCTGAACCCGGTCACCGGCGTGGGCGGGCGGGTGCCGACGAACCTGTCCGGTGGGCTGAAGGCGCGCGGGCATCCGGTCGGCGGCACCGGGCTCTTCCAGATCGCCGAGTGCGCCCTGCAGCTCCAGGGCCGGTTCCCGAACCCGCGCGCGCAGGTACAAGGCGCGACGATCGGCATGGCCCACTCGATCGGAGGGCCGGGCAACAACGTGTACGTGACGTTGCTCGAGCACAGCGATTCGTTGCGCCTGCCCGAAGCCGTTCCCGAGCCGCGGCTCCACTTCGAGGCCCGGCCGCAGCGGCCGGCGCCGGATCCGGCGCACCTCCACGGCGCCCGCGCCGTCGTCGAGGCGGCGACCACCATCCACGTGACCGGGGGCTCGGAAGGCGAGCCGGTGCACGTCGCCGTCGTGAATCTCGACGGTACCCGCGTCTTCGCTCGCCTCGATCACCCGGCGGACCAGGAGCTGCCCCAGGAGTCGCTCGCCGGCCAGAGGGTCCGCCTCCTCGTCAAGGACGACGGCGACCACTACTTCCAGCTCGACCGCGACCGCGGTGGCCTCGGTCAGCTCCTCTCCCGCGTCCGCGCTGCCCTCACGACCTGACCACGCAACGAGCGGACCGGCCCGCGCGCAACAACTTAACAAACGGATCCGGTACCCAACTTAACAGAGTTCGAGGGTGGCGATTTCGCGGGGGGCGGCGATGCGGATGGCGGGGCCGGCGACGCCGGCGCCTCGGTTGACGTAGAGGACGGTGTCGCCGACGCGGAACAGGCCGCGGGGATAGCGGGAGATGAGGCGGGCCAGGTTGACGCGGTGGGAGAGGCCCGGGAGGGCGATCTGGCCGCCGTGGGTGTGGCCGGAGAGGACGGCGGCGAAGCCCAGACGTGCGGCCTGGCGGATCGCGTCGGGGCGGTGGGAGAGCAGGATCACGGGTCCGTCGTCGGGCAGGCCGGCGCCCAGGGTCTCCAGCTCGTCGGCGATCAGGTCGGGATCGGTCCACATGCGCCCCGGGTCGTCGATGCCGGCGACGTAGAGCGGCGCCCCGCCGGCCACGCGCTCGAGCTCGGCCCGCAGCAGGCGCACGTTCGGGGCGTGGGCAGCGAGGCCCTCCGCCACGAGCTCGCTACCGGTGTAGAGATCGTGGTTGCCGAGCACGGCGAACACGCCGAGACGCGCGCGAAGGCCCGCCAGCCCCCTGGCCCCCTCTTCGATGTAGTCCGGATCGAAGTCGAACAAGTCGCCGGTGAGCGCGACGAGGTCCGGCTCCATCCGGTTCACGTCCTCGACCAGCGTCGCCAGGCGCTCGCCCTCCATCTTGTTGCCGATGTGCAGGTCCGAGAGCTGCACGATGCGCAGGCCTTCCAGGGAAGGATCGAGGCCGCGGATCGGCAGGCGCAGGTGGGTCCGGTCGTAGCGGGCCTGGCCGACGGTGGCGCCCCAGAGGATCACGCCGGCCGCGGTCAGCAGCACCGTGTTGCCGCCCAGCTGGAGCCAGCCCCACTGGGTGGTCGGGGCGATCCCGAGCGCGCCGAGCAGGAGACGGCTCGGAAGGGCGAAGGCCCAGAGCCCGACCACGGCCATGCCGAGAAGGAGCGTCGCGACGCCCGCCGTCATGTAGCCCCGGGCGGCAGCGCCGCCCACGCCTCCGCTGCGCCGCGCGCGACGCATCGGCGCGTAGAGGGCCACGTTGGCGGCGACCAGCGCCGCCAGGATCCCGATGGCGATCGGCCACGGCGGGACGGGATGACCGAGCACCACGACCCACAGCCAGTGCAGCACGAGCGCCTGCATCCCGCCGAGCAGGAACGCCAGCGTGCGAAAGACCTCGGTCATGAAGAAGGTGCGGAGGAAGCTCATGTCACATGGCGGGGGCCGCAGCCGGCGAAGTCTAACGAACGCGCCCTCGCGGGGGCCGTTGCCCCCGGCTGGTACAAGGTGACCCCTTTCGACACGAGACCGGGCACCGCCTCTCGTCGGCGCGAGTGAATATCTGGAGCCCTCCGGGCGTCCGCCGGGGGTGGTTCCTACGCTCGTGGACCCGTCCCTTCCCCGGCATCCGCCGCCCGCGGGTGCCGACGCCCTGGAGGAAACCATGCAAGGAAGCAGAACGTCACTGGGCATCCGCCTGCTGCTCGCCGCGCTCCTGGTGGGCCTGCCCGTGAGCGGCACGCTGGGCTGCGTCAGCCCGGGGGGAGCGACCGCCGGCACCAAGACCGCCATCGGCGGCCTCGGCGGCTCCGTCGCCGGCGGCATCGTCGGCAAGGCCGTGGAGGGCCACACCCGGGGCGCCATCGCCGGGGCGCTGATCGGCGGCCTGATCGGCGGCGCCGTGGGCAACCTGCTCGACCAGCGCGACCGGGAGCTCGCCATGCAGGCGGCCCACCACAGCCTCGAGTACGAACCCACCGGCGCGACCTCGACCTGGGACAATCCGGACAACGGCCACTCCGGCAGCTTCACCCCCACGCGCACCTACCAGGTGGCGTCGGGGCAGTACTGCCGCGAGTACCAGCAGGAGATCATCGTCGACGGCGAACGACAGCGGGGCTACGGCACGGCTTGCCGCCAGCCCGACGGAAGCTGGCAGATCCAGAACTGACGGGAGCAATGCGATGAACCTCCGAACCCGACCCCTGCGATCGTTGCGCACCTGCGTGCTCGGCCTGCTGCTGGCCGTGCCTGGCACGGCGGTGGCCCAGGGTGGCGCGCTCGGCGCCGCGGACACCAACCGCGACGGCAGCGTGGACCGCCGCGAATTCCACCAGCGGATGGTGGACGTCTTCTACCTCCACGACAGCAACCGCGACGGCCGGCTCACCCCCGACGAGCTGCCCGGTGTGGACTCCGGCGCGTTCGCGCGCAGCGACGTGAACCGGGACGGCGGGCTCCAGCTCGCGGAGTTCCTGGATGCGCGCGCCCGCGACTTCTCCCGCGCCGACCGCAACGGCGACGGCTCGCTCGACGGCACGGAAGCCGACGCCTACGAATAGCCGAGGCGAGACGGAGCCGACGCCGACGAATAGCCGAGGCGAGACGGAGCCGACGCCGACGAATAGCCGAGGCGAGACGGAGCCGACGCCGACGAGTCGCCGCGGGGGAGCTACGGCGTCTCGAAGGCGCGCCGCAGGAACGCCAGCAGTAGCGCGTCGCTTTTCGCCTTGGTCTCGTCGTGGCGGCCGATCACGTAGCCGCTCTTCACGCACTCACGCATCGCGTCGCCGCTCTGCACGCGCAGGGCGATGCGTTCCTCGCGAGACGTCTCCAGCGGCACGTCGACGATCGGACGGCCGCCCACGGAGGAGTGGCCACGCTCGTCGTAGGCGACCTCGCAGCCGGCCACGTAGGGCGAGTCCGGGTGCATCTCCATCGGGATATGGGCCTCCCACGCGTGGCCGACGCCTTCGAAGACGTGGGCCTCCACGGGCACGCCGACCGCGCGCAGCTCCGCCTCGCGCTGCTCGCAGGCCGGCAGGTCGTTCGAGGCGTCCTCGGTGCCGCGGAGGGTGAGCAGCGGCGCGCCGTTCGTGGCTCGGGTGCCGAGGTTCTGGAAGCAGGGGCCGTAGTAGTCGACGAAGGCGGCGAAGCCCGGGTGCCCGGGCAGCAGCGCCTCGCGCACCCGATCGTCCATCGCGAAGCGCGTGGCCATGCCGCCGTACGAGAAGCCCATCACGCCGATGCGCGCGCCGTCCACCGCCGGATGGGTCGCGAGCAGCTGCAGGGCGGCATAGGCGTCGGTGACGGCGTCGAACTCCGTCACCGAGAGCACGCGCAGCATGTAGTTCGTCTCCCGGGTCACGCCGCGGGGCAGGTAGTAGTCGAGCACGAAGGCGGCGATGCCGTTCGCCGCCAGAAGCTCGCCGTACTCCATCTCGCGGCCGGGCGTGATGCCCCCGCTCCCGTGGAGCACCACCATCGCCGGCACGGGCACGTCGGCCGAGGCGGCGTCGGGAAGGAAGAAGGTGCCGATGCCGGTGGTTGGCAGCCTGTCGGCCCGGCCGGCAAGCAGCACGTCGAGGTCGAAGGGCGTGCCGCTGGCGAAGTGCAGGGTTCCGCCGCCCGGACCGTCGGCCAGATCCGCCGGCGGCGCCGGAAGGTCCGGGAAGGTCGGCAGGGCCGCACCGACCAGCCCGGCCGCCCCGCCCTGCCAGCGGTAGATGCCATAGATCGCCACCCCGAGCAGGAGCAGCACGCCGAGGGTCTTCCTCATGGGGCTCGAGCTTGCAGCGGACGCCCGGGATCGGCCACTCTGCCCTCATGAGCGACGCTGGAGCCCACTACAAGGAGGCCTTCGACCACTACCTCCACGAACGCCTGGAGGAAGCGGTGGCCGCCTACCGCAAGTGCGTGGCGGCGGATCCCGACCACGCCCGGGGCTGGAACGGTCTCGCCATGAGCCTCGAGAAGCTGGGCGACGTGGACGGAGCGATTGAAGCGGGCCTGCGGCTCGTCGAGCTGGAGCCCGACGAGCCGCTGAGCCACACGAGCCTCTCCATCTTCTACCAGCAGAAGGGCATGATCCCGGAGGCCGAGGAGGAGAAGGCCATCGCCATGCGGCTGCAGATGGCGCAGCAGGGGAACGGCTGAGGTGGCCGATCCGAAGGCCGCCAAGTCCTTCGAGCACGGCGAGGCCCTCTACGACTACATCGTCGCTCACGGGAGCGAGCCTCCGGACGAGTTGCAACGCTCGCTCCAGGAGGAGACCGCGAAGCTCGGCGGCGTGGCGCGCATGCAGATCGACGCCGAGCAGGGCGCGCTCCTCACCTGGCTCACGCGGGCCCTCGGCGTCTTTCGTGCCGTCGAGATCGGCACCTTCACCGGCTACTCGGCGCTGTGCATCGCCCGCGGTCTGCCCGCGGAAGGCCGGCTCCTGTGCCTCGATGTCAGCGACGAATGGACGGCCGTCGCGCGACGCCACTGGGAGAAGGCCGGCCTCGGCGGTCGCATCGAGCTGTGCCTGGGCCCGGCGGCGGAAACCCTCGAGGCGCTGCCCTCCGAGGAGACCTTCGACCTCGCCTTCCTGGACGCGGACAAGGTGAGCTACGCCGCCTACCTGGAGCTCCTACACCCACGGCTCCGCACCGGCGGCGTCGTGCTGGTGGACAACGTGCTCTGGAGCGGCGCGGTCATCGACCCGGCCCGCGACGACCCGGACACCGAGGCGATTCGCGCCTTCAACGCCCGGGTCGCCGCGGATCCGCGCTGGGATGCCGTGATGCTCGGCCGCTTCGACGGCCTCACGCTGCTTCGAAAGCGAGGGGCGGCGGACCGCTGAGGATCCGCGCGACCAGCTCTCCCTGGCGGTGGGTTCCGGTCTTGGCGAACACCTGCTTCAGGTGGCCGCGCACGGTCTGGATCGAGATGTCGTGGGCCCGGGCGATCTCCTTCAAGCTGCAGCCCGCGGCCAGCTCGCTGGCCACCGCGCCCTCCATCGGTGTGAGCCCGTAGAGGCGGCCGAGTCGAGCCGCCGACGGCACCCGCGGCCGGGCGGGATCATGGACGAAGATGGCCGCGGCGCGGCGGCCCCGGCGGCCGATGGCGCGCACCGGTGCGACGGTGAGGCTGTAGGGAGGCAGCCCGGAAGGCCGGGAGACCTGCAAGACCTCGGCGGTCCCCTCGGCGCCGGCCTCCACCATCCGGGCGACCGCCCGCAAGAGGGCCTCGTTCTCCCGGTGGATCCGCGCCTCGACCCGCGACCCGGCGCGGACCAGGCCGTCGAGCTCGTCGAGCAGTCGATCCGCCGCGGTGTTGGTGCCGACCACCGCGCCGTTCTCGTCCACGACGAGCAGCGGGTCGGGGAGCAGGTCCAGCGCCGCCACCCCGAAGCTCCGCACGTCTCCGGACCGAGCTCCTCGCGGCTTCGCCTCGCTCTTGCTGAGGGGGATCCCCGGGTCTCCCTCGCCGCCCGTCATGCCTGTCTGGAAGTTGCCGTCCGTGTGAAATGCCATGACCCCGGTGTACGGCGATTCGAGCCTCACCCCTGTGAACTGCTTCACTTGGGGGAGGAAAACCGGGCTCGGGGGACCGGATTCCCGAAAATCTTGACCTGGCGGGCGCTTACGACCCTTCGAGCCAGCGGGCGGCACACTCGGCCACCCAACGGCCGTGGGCTCGGGCCGCCGTGAGGTCGGCCTCCCGGGGCCCGGGGCCCTCGCTCCCGGGGTTCGTCGCGGCCAGCGGCCCCCAGTGGCAGCCGGCGGTCGCGAACCCCTCGAGCCGGTTGTGCATGGGCACGAGCAGGAGGCCGTGCTCGGCGAGGGTGGCGAGCAGGCTCACCAGGGTGAGCTCGCCGCCACCGCGGCCGCCGTTTCCGGCGCTGGCGAAGACGGCGCCGAGCTTCCCGACCAGCCGGCCCTGCATCCAGAGGGGCGCGGTGCGCTCGAGGAAGGCGCGCATCGCCGACTCCATGCCGCCCATGTGCACGCCGCTCCCCAGCACGACCGCGTCGGCGGCGAGGAGCTGGGCCTCTCCCGCATGGGCGGCGTCGGCCACTTCCGCCTCGCCCGCCGCCTCCCTGGCGCCCTCGGCGAAGGCGTCGGCCATGCGCCGGGTGCGGCCGGTCGCGGACGCGACGACGATCAGGATCTTGGGACCGGACAAGGCGCTCAGGGTACCAGGGCGAGGCCGCGGACCGCCGCGGCGAAGTCCGGCGGGGGCTCGCTGGCCGCGTCGACCTCCTTCCACGCCAGGTGGCGCGCGTGGAGCAGCTGACGGGGCGCCAGCGCGTGCTCCGGCCCGCAATAGGCGGCGTCGCCGAGGATCGGGTGGCCCAGGTGCGCCAGGCTGACGCGGATCTGGTGCAGGAACCCGGTGGTCGGGCGCGCCTCGACCAGGCTCGCCTCGTCGCTGGCCGCCAGGCTCCGCCAGCGGGTCTGGGTGCGACGCCCGGCGCCCGCGCCCTCTCCCGGGAGCACCCGCACCCGCGCGGGCCGGTGCCGGCCGACGCCGAGCCGGAGGATCAGCTCGCCTTCACCCTCGAGCCGCCCCGCGACGACGGCCAGGTACGTCTTCTCCACCTTGTGGCTGCGGAAGGCTCCGCGCAGGCGCTGCCAGGCATCCTCGGCCGTGGCGAACAGCAGCACGCCGGAGGTGTCCACGTCGAGACGGTGGACGACGCCGCTGCGCAGGCCGCCCTCCCCCACGCCGACCAGCTCCGGGTGCCGCGCCACCAGGGCGTTGGCGACGGTTCCGCTCTCGCCGACCCGGAGTGGGTGGACCGGCGTGCCCGCCGGCTTGTCGACCGCCAGCCAGCCGTCTCCCTCGGTCAGTACGCCGAGCGGCGCGCCGGGCTCCGGAAGCGGCGGCGCCTCGGCGGGATCGGGCTGGGGCTCGACCCGGATCTCGTCACCGGACGCGACCGGCGCACCCTTCGCCTCGAGCCCCGCCGGACGGTCGCGCCAGGTCACCGCCCCCGCGGCGAGAGCGCGGCGGACCCGGGCGCGGGAGACCCCCAGCGCCTCCGCCAGGAACGCGTCCAGACGCTTCCCGTCCTGCCTCGGGCCGACCACCCCTTCGAAGCCACCCGCGGGGCGGGACCCCTCCGACATGGGTAGAGTCTACCGTTCCGCCTGAGAGGGACCCGGATGAGCGAGTCGCAGCGGCGGCACATCGAAGTGATGGACACGACCCTGCGGGACGGCGAGCAGACCCCGGAGATCGCCTACACCCCGGAGGAGAAGCTCCAGCTCGCTCGCACCCTGCTGGCGGACGTGGGCGTGGACCGCATCGAGATCGCCGGCACCCGGGTCTCCGAGGGCGAGCGGGAGGCCGCCCGCAAGATCTGCCGCTGGGCGAAGCGCGCCGGCATGCTGCGCCGCATCGAGATGCTCGGCTACTGCGACGGCACCAAGAGCGTCGATTGGCTCCACGAGACCGGCGGACGCGTGCTGAACCTCCTCGTGAAGGGCTCCGAGCACCACTGCACGACCCAGCTCCGCATGTCGCCGGAGCAGCACCGCAAGAAGGTCGCCGAGACCCTCGTCTACGCCCGCAAGCGGCGGGTGCGGACCAACGTCTACCTCGAGGACTGGTCCAGCGGCGTGGTCGACAGCCCGGACTACGTGTTCGCGCTGCTGCGCGCCCTCGGCGAGCACCGGGTCGATCGCGCCTTCCTGGCGGATACCCTCGGCATCCAGGCGCCCCGGGACGTGGCCCGCGGCATCGACCTCATGGTGGCGAGCTTCCCGGACGTCCACTTCGAGTACCACTGCCACAACGACTACGGCCTCTCGACGGCGAACGTGCTGGCGGCCGTCGGCGCCGGCGCCCGGGGCGTGCACACCAGCGTCAACGGGCTGGGCGAGCGGGCGGGCAACGCCCGGCTCTCCGAGGCGGTGGCGGCGCTCCACGACCACGGGCCTTACGAGACGAACGTGAACGAATCCCGGCTGGTGGGTGTCTCGCGTCTCGTGGAGATCTTCAGCGGCAAGGAGGTGGCGGCGAACACGCCCATCGTCGGGCGGGACGTCTTCACCCAGACCGCCGGCATCCACGCCGACGGCGATGCCAAAGGCGATCTCTACGAGAGCCGGCTCGTGCCCGTGCGCTTCGGACGCCGGCGGCGCTACGCCCTGGGCAAGCTCTCGGGCAAGGCCTCCCTCGACCAGAACCTGGCTCAGCTCGGCATCGAGCTCGACGACAAGGAGCGCGATCTGGTCCTCCAGCGCATCGTCGAGCTCGGCGACAAGAAGCACACGGTCGTTCCCGAGGACCTGCGCTTCATCATCGCCGACGTGCTGAAGACGCCGCGGGAGCACCTGGTCCAGGTCGAGCGCTACGACGTGGCGGTGGCCAGCGACCGGCTCCCGGAGGCGACGGTGGAGGTGGCCTATCAGGGTGAGCGGGCGAGCGCGCGCGCCAGCGGCGACGGCGGCTACGACGCCTTCATGAACGCTCTCAAGAAGGCGGTGAAGCGCTTCGGCCTCGAGGTACCGCGGCTGCAGGACTTCCGCGTGCGCATCCCGCCGGGAGGCCGCACGAGTGCGCTGGTCGAGACGCTGATCACCTGGCGCGGCGAGGCGGGCGAGGATGCGTTCTCGACGATCGGCGTGGACTCGGACCAGCTCGCAGCAGCGGTGATCGCGACGGAGAAGATGCTGAACGCCGTGGCGGCGCGTAGCCAGGAGTCGTGAGGCCGGGTCGCGCGCTGGCGTTCGTCGGGCTCGCGGCCTGCCTCGGCTGCGCGAGCCCGCCCGGGCCCGACCCGCGCTACCGCCCCACCCAGAGCGTGCTCGAGGTGGTGGCGGTCCTGCGCCGCCACGTGCCCGACGACACCTATCGCTTCCCGCCGGCCCGGGACTTCACGGGCCGCAACGTCTACCGCGCCTCGCTGCTGCGCCTGGAGAACCTGGAGGCGGCCCACGCCGAGGCCCTGCGCGCGGGCACCCTCGACGACGTGATCGCCTTCTCGAAGGCGCGCGCCCTCGAGCGCATCCGCGCCTTCGAGCTGGCTGCGACGAGCTACCGGCGCGCCGCCGAGCGGGAGGGACCGCTGCGCGAGGAGGCCCTGCGCAGCGCCGCCCTGTGCGACGCCCTGGGCGAGGCCGCCGGGCTCGAGCCCGCCGGAAGCGGCGGCGCCGCCGGGCGCGAGGAGGCGCTGGCCACCTTCGAGCGCCGCCGCGCGCTGCTCGAAGCGTTGCTCGCGGAAGCCACCGGCACCCACTTCGCGCCGGTGATCCGGGAAGAGCTCGAGCGCACCGACCTCGCCCGTGCGCGCTTCCTGGCGGACGTGCGCCGCCTCTACCCGGACGGCGACGTGCGCGCGCTCTCCGCCATCCAGCAGCTCGTGGTGACCCACCGAGAGAGCAAGAACACGAACGGCCACCTGTTGGCCCTCGGCGACCTCTACGCCGAGCTGGCGGTGGAGTACGTGCAGACGCATCCCCCGGAAAGCCTCGGCTTCGACCCGCCCCGCTTCGAGGAGCTGGTCGAGGCGGCAGCGCGCATGTACGAGGCCGTTTCGAACCAGGACGGCGCGGCGGAGAAGCTCGAGGCGGCGCGGCGGCTGGAGGCCTTCCTGGCCTTCACGCTCAAGGTCGACCGGGATCGGTTCTCTCCGTGAGGCCGGCGGCGCGCGTCCTGGTGGCGTTGGTCGCGGTCGCACTGGGCGGCTGCACCGGCGCGCTCACGCCGGCGGTGGATCCGCTCGAGCCGCTTCCGTCCCTCGCCCGCTACGTGCCCGACGCCCTCGACCGCTCCGCCCGGGACCTGGCGGTGGAGGTGCTGCGCGGCGACGACGAGGGGCTTTCGCGGGAGCTCGCGGAGCTCCTCACCCTGGACGCGGAGCGGGTCGCCCGGGGCGAGGCGCCGAGCGGCCTGATCCCCTACGCCCTCGACGCGCGCAATGCCACCGTCGCCGACGCCCGGGTGCGACGGCTCGCGGGCCGCGCGCTCCTCGAGCGTGCCGACGTGCCGGCGGCCCTGCGCAAACGCGTCGAGGAGGAGATCCGCGACGACCCGCTCGCCCTGGCCGGCCAGCGCCTGCGGGACCGCTGGATCCTGCGCTACGGCCGCGTCGCCAACTCGATGATGGAATCGGTAGGCAGCTCGTTGGGCGGCGTCCTCCTGCCCTACCGGCTCGCCCAGTCGGTGATCAACATCGCCCTCGCCGAGCACATGGAAGACGAGCTCACCACCGGCGAGCGCCAGGCCCTCGCCCACTGGAAGCGCTTCGTGGAGGAGCACCCCCAGGCTCCGGAGGCGCTCGAGCTGCTGGAACGCATCCGGGAGGCCCAGCTGCGCTGGAGCCGGACCCAGCGGGACCTGGCAATGCGCAAGGCCGGCGAGGCCCTGGAGGCGGGTGCGCCGCTCTTCGCCTCCGCCTACGCGGAGCGGGCGCTGCGCCATGCGCCGGAAGACCCGGCGGCGCGGGAGCTCCTGGAAGAGGCCCGCCAGCGCGCCACCGCCTGGCAGGCGGACCGGGAGCGGGCGGAGGCGCCGGCGCCCGAGGCCTTGACCGACGCCGCCCGCCAGGCCGCGCTCTCCCGGGCGCTGCTCGCCCCCGAGGGTCGGACCCTGCGCGATGCGGCGGCCCTTGCCCGGGAGATCGTGGCCGGGGGCCCCGGCGCGCCCCTGGCCTCCGAGGCCCGCTACGTGCTCGCCCTGGCCGCGGGTGCGCGCGGTGTGGACGGCGAGCGCTGGGAACGCCTCGAGACCCTGGCGGCGGAGGACGACGCGACGTCGGCCATGGCCCGCCACGCCCGGCAGGAGTGGGAGAGCTTCGACACGAATCCGTACCGCGCCTTCCAGGCGGCACTCGACCAGGCGGAGAGCGAGCAGGTGCGCGGCACGTTGTTTGGCGCGCTCAAGGACGGGCCGCGGGATCGGGACCTGCCGCGCTGGCTCGAGGTGGCCCTCGAGGTGCCCTCCACCGTCGGTGTGCTGGCGGGGCTCCCGATGCGGGTGATCCAGGCGCCCTTCGAGCGACCGCCCCTGCAGGCGCCAGCGGCGCTGGCGCGGCGCACCCTCGAGCGGGAGCCGGGCAGCGCCCACGCGGACGAGGCCCGTCGCTGGCTCGTGGAATACGAGCGTGAGCGCGGCAACGCCGTCGGCGCCCTGGGGCTGCTCGAGGCCGCGCCGGGCGCTTCCCCGGCGGAGCTCACCGAGCTGCGCGAGGCGGCCGGCCTTCAGGCCTACGAGGCCTCCCGGAAGGAGAAGCGGCGCGACGTGCGCCTGCAGCTCCTGCGGGACGCGGCCCGCCAGTTCGCCGGTACCGAGGGCGGGCAGAAGGCCGGCGAGGCGGCTCGCGAGGAGCTGCGCACGGCCACGAGCCAGCGGATCCGCATCAGCCGCGGCTTCCTGCTGGAGAACCCGGCCGTCGCCGGGCCCGAGGGCCTCGCCCTGCGGCCGACCCTGCTGGACGACGAGCCTGCCAACGGAGAGCTGCACCCCGAGGGCGTCACGTTGCTGGGCGAGCGGGTCCTGGAGATCGCGCTCCTCGACGGACGGCCGAGCCAGGAGCCGACGCGCACCCGCCAGCGGGTCTCCGAGGAGCGGCTGGCGCGGTTGGTGGCGCAACTGGAGGAGGCGACCCTGCACACCCTCCTCACCGATCGCGACGCCCGCGTCGAGCACGACGCGGACCGGGACCTCTACTTCGAGCGCGCCCGCCTCGGCACCCTCGGCCGCGTCGACGCCCGGCCCCACGCCGAGAGCGACTACGCCTTCCTCGGCATGCGGGAGCGCTACGGACTGGTGCGCTCCCGCGAGTCCATCCTGCCCGTCCAGCTCGTCCTCCAGGGCAGTTTCGAGGACTTCGGCCTCGGCGCCTTCCCCCGCATCCGCATGCCCAAGACCACCCCGGACGCCTTCCTCTACAAGGACCGGTAGGTGAGACAAGGGGACGTTCCTTTCTGTCTCACGCCTAGCGTGAGACAGAAAGGAACGTCCCCTTGTCCCACGCCTCGGCGATCAGTTCGATGGGGTGGGCGAGGCGGACCGGGAGGCCTCGCATCCGCGCGCCGGCTTCGAGCTGGAGGAGGCAGCCCGGGTTGCCGGTGGCGATGACGTCGGGGCGGGCGGCTTCGAGGGCATCGAGCTTGCGGGCCAGGACGGCGGCGGACATCTCCGGGTGGGTGAGGTTGTAGATGCCGGCGGCGCCACAGCAGGCGCCCGGGTCGTCGTGGGGGACGAGCTCGAGCTCGGGGATCGCCTCGAGCAGCCGGCGCGGCGCGGCGGCCACGCCCTGGGCGTGGACCAGGTGGCAGGGATCGTCGTAGGCGACGCGCAGGGGCAACGGAGCCGGCGTGCCGCGCAGACCGACCTCGTCCAGGAACTCGCACACGTCGCGCACCTGGCCAGCCAGGGACACACCCTCGTCGCCGAGCCACGAGTCGGCCTCGCGCAGGGCCGCGCCGCAGCCGGCGGAATTCACGACGACGGCGGCGATCTCGCCCGCCTCGCGAAATGCGGCCACGTTCGCACGAGCCAGCTCCGCTGCGAGATTCGGCTCTCCGGCATGGGCTTGCAGCGCCCCGCAGCAGCCCTGGCCCGCCGGCACGAGCACGTCGAAGCCCTGCTGGCGGAGCACCTCGGCGGTCGCCCGGTTCACCGCGCCGAAGAATGCCGGCATGATGCAGCCCTCGAGCAGGGCGACTCGCCCGCGGCGCTCGCCTCGTGCGGGGCTCACGGCGGGCAGGCGACGGCGCTCGGCGCCCGGCGGAATCGCGGGCAGCAGGGCCTGCATCTCGCGCAAGCGGCGGGGGAGCAGGGGCAGGACGATCCGGTCGAGTCGGAAGCGCTGGGCCACTCCCAGCGCGGCCACCAGCGCTTCGAGCACCCGCGGGCGGGGCACGACCCGTTGGAGGGCGAGCCGCTCCAGGCGCTTGGGCCAGCCGGCGCGGAGACCGGCCGCGTCCACGGCCGCCCGGGTGCGCTTGAGCAGGTGCCCGTAGGCGACGCCCGAGGGACAAGCGGTCTCGCAGGCCCGGCAGCCGAGGCAGAGGTACGCCTCCTCGGCGAGCGTGTCACCGAGCGGGATCTCGCCCTCGGCGGCGCCGCGCATCAGGTAGACGCGACCGCGGGGCGACGAGGTCTCGCGACCGGTCTCCCGGTAGGTCGGACACGAGGAGAGGCAGAGCCCGCAGTGCACGCAATCGAGGGTGCCCGGGTGCAGGGCCTCGAGGCCGGGGCCGGCGGCGTCCACGACTCAGATCCTCCCAGCGAAGCGCCCGGGGTTCAGGAGACCCTGGGGATCGTATTGGGCCTTCACGGCCGCCTGGAGCGGGCGCAGCGCGGGGCTCTCGCTGAAGAGCGCGCGGGTGCGCCGGGTCTCGAGAGGCGCCGACTCGACCCGGTAGCCCTCGCCCACCTGCGCCGCCACGTCGAGGGCGCGCTCGTCCGGAGCCAGAGCCCAGAGCAGGCCGCGGCTCGGCTGAGCGAGCACCTGGGCGCTGGCCGCCGCCAAGGCCCGGGCGGCGCCGGACAGGGCGCTCGGCAGCACCGCGACGCGCACGCGAAGCCCGGCCTCCCGTCCCTGCAGCTCGCGCACCCGGCCCAGGCCCGCGGGCTCGGCCGCCTCGCCGAGGGCCTCGCGATCGGCGACCACCGCCGGCTCGTCGCCGGCCAGCTCGATCAGGGCGCCGGGCTCGCCGTATCCGAGCTCCCGGGCCAGCCCGTCCGAGAGCCACGCCGCAGCCCGCACGCTCGGGCGGCGGACGCACTCCACGACGGCACCGGGATCCGGCGCCGGCACCCAACGGAGGGCCGTGGCCTGGGGCGCGGGACACAGGCGCAGCCAGGCCCCCTCGATCACACCGAGGCTCCCGAGGGAGCCCAGGTAGAGCTTGGCCAGGTCGTAGCCGGTCACGTTCTTCACCACCCGACCGCCGCAGCGCACCCGCTCGCCGGTGGCGAGCGCGGTCTCCAGGCCGAGCACCACGTCCCGAGGGTGGCCGAAACACAGGCCCGGCGCGGCCGTGGCGAGGCAGCCGCCCAGGGTCGCGGCGGGGCTGGCGGGATCGAGGGGCAGCTCCCAGGCCCCGTCGGTGGCTTTGCGAACGTGTTCGCGGAGAGACGAAACCCGTGCTCCGGCGGGCAGATGCGCGACGCCGTCCTCCGCATCCACCCGGAGCTCGGAGGCCAGGCCCGCGGTCTCGAGAAGCACGCGCGCCTCCGGCATCGGGTAGCCGAGACCGTCCCAGCTCCCGCCGCCCCGCACCACCGCCGGCGCCTTCGCCTCGCCCAGCACCCGGAGCGCCGCCGCCAGCTCCTCGCCCGAGCGGGGCCGCGCCCGGACATCGAGCCCCGCCTCCGCCGCCACCCCGACCCGATCGTCGCCGAGCACCCGGCGGAGCGCCTCCTCCAGGCTCACCCGAGCGGCACCTGGTCGTAGCCCCGGGCCTTCGGGTTGGCCTCGAAGCAGAAGCGGGTGGTCGGGAAGAGCTTGCCCGGGTTGCAGGTGAGGGTCGGGTCGAAGGCGGCGCGCAGCTTCTTCATCGCTTCGAGGTCGTCGTCAGAGAAGAGCAGCCGCATGTGCTCGCGCTTCTCGGTGCCGATGCCGTGCTCGCCGCTGATCACCCCGCCGGCCTCGACACACAGGCGCAGGATCTCTTCGCCGGCGGCCAGCACCCGGGCCAGCTCGTCCGCATCCCGGCGGTCGAAGGAGATGTTCGGGTGCAGGTTGCCGTCGCCGGCGTGGAAGACGTTCGAGAGCCGGATGTGGTGGCGATCGCCGATCGCGCAGACCGCCTCCAGGATCTCGGGCAGCTTCTTGCGGGGAACGACCGCGTCGTTCACGTAGAGGTCCGGCGCCAGCCGTCCCATGGCGCCGAAGGCGCCCTTGCGGGCCCGCCAGAAGCGCTGGCGCTCCTCCTCGTCCCGGGCCACCTGCACGTCCCGGGCGCCCTCGGCCAGGGCGAGCGCGCGGGTGCGCTCGGCCTGGGCGCCGACGGCCGCGGCCGGGCCGTCCAGCTCCGCGATCAGCACGGCCCCCGCGTCGGTCGGCAGGCCGGCGGCGTACACGCTGGCCTCCACCGCCTCGATCGTGCGCCGGTCGACGATCTCCATCGCCGCGGGCACGAGCCCGCTGCGGATGATCGCGCCGACCGCGCGACAGGCCGAGATCACGTCGGGGAAGATCCCGAGCAGCGTCTCGCTGCGCTCGGGGATGGGGCTCAGGCCCACCGTCGCCTCGGTGACGACCCCCAGCGTCCCCTCGCTGCCGACCACCGGGCCGACCAGGTCGTAGCCGGAGGGGAAGCCCGTCGGCGAGCCCAGCCGCACCACCTCCCCGTCCGGGAGCACCAGCTCGAGGGCCCGCACGTGATTCGTGGTGGTGCCGTACTTCAGCGTGTGGGGCCCGCCGGAGTTCTCGGCCACGTTGCCGCCGATCGTGCAGGCCTGCTGACTCGAGGGGTCCGGCGCGTAGAAGAGCCCGTGGCACGCGATCGCTCTGGAGAGATCCGCGTTCACGACGCCAGGCTGCACGACCGCGTAGCGGTCGCCGGGCTCGACCCGGAGGATGCGGTTCATGCGCGCGCACTCGATGATCACGCCGCCGCCCAGCGCGAGGGCTCCTCCGGAGAGCCCGGTGCCGGCCCCGCGCGGCACGAACGGCACGTCGTGCCGCCGGCAAGCCTTCACCACCGCCACCACCTGTTCCGTGCGGGCGGGGAGCACCACGGCCCGCGGCCGCGCCGAGTGGTGGGTGAGCCCGTCCGCCTCGTAGGCGAAGAGCTCCTCCGGCCGGGTCAGCAGCTGGTCCGCGCCGACCGCTTCCCGAAGCTCCGCTTCGAGGGGCATCCGTTCGGGGCCTAGGCGAGGCCGAGCCGCTCGAGGTCGTCCTCGTCGAGGCCCAGGTAGTGGCCGATCTCGTGCTTGACCGTGATCTGGATCTGCAGGGCCAGCTCGGCGCGGGTGCGGCAGACCTTCTCCAGGTTCTTCTTGAACAGGATCACCCGGTCCATGTCCTGGGCCTGGGAGGTCAGCGCCGCCTCGGTCCGCGGCACGCCGATGAAGATGCCGAGGATCTGGGGGGAAACGTTCTCGTGGGCCACCATGTCGTCGGCCGGGAAGTCCTCGATCAGACACGGCACGTTCTCGACGTACTCCCGGATCGACTTGGGAAGATCCGCCAGCGCCTCGGCGGCGACACGCTCGAACTCCTCGCGGGTCACCGCCGTCGGAAGCGGGAAGTGATCCGCGTCGAGGGCAAAGGCCTGCTGGAAGGCACGCCAGGCGTCGTCCTCGTTGCCGAGGCGCTCGAGCACGAGACCCAGGTGGTAGACGGCGTGGGCGCTCTCCGGATCGAGGGCGACGGCATGGTCGAGGTGGCGCCGGGCCTCCTGGAGCTGGCCGAGCTCGAACTCGATCTGCCCCTCGAAGGCGCGGTAGACCGCGACGTCACCGCCGGTCTGGAGCGCGCGGCGCACCAGGAAGAGCGCGCCCTGGAGATCGTCCAGGTAGAAGAGCGACTTCGACTTGAGGTAGTAGACCTCGCCCTCGGTCGCCTTGTCCGGCCGGGGGGTCTCGTCGCTGCCGGAGAGCAGGGTGTCGCAGTGCTGGATGGCCTGCTCGAACTCGCCCATCTCCTCGATGAGCAGCTCGGCCCGGTTCAGGTGGGCGGTGACGAACTTCGGATCCGCCATGGTGGCGAGCTCGAACTGGTAGAGGGCCTCTTCGATCTTGCCCTCGTCCCACAGGATCTCGCCGCGCCCGTTGTGGGCTTCGGCGCCGCCGGGATGCGCCTTCAGGGCTTCGTCGAGCCACGCGAGCGCTTCATCGGTGCGACCGCCATGGGAAGCTTCCATGGCCTGGTCGAGGCAGTCCCAGTATCGATCCTTGTCCTTCATTTCTCTCGCCGGAGGGGTCCGCCCGAGGCCCCGAACCAGGCGCCAGCGTAGCAGACCCGACCCGCGGCCGAGGACCGGGACGTCCGTCGATAAGGCGACGTAACTATCTGGAAATGAAGGAAAAAATGAAAACCCGGTAGCCCGCCTGCGGGCCCCGGGAAGGGGCCCGCAGGCGGGGCCGGTAAGGCCCCGGAAAGGCTCGCCCTAGGGCGCGACCAGCCCCTCGCGGATGGCGTAGCGGACCAGGGACGACGCCTTGTGGATGTCCAGCTTCTCCATCACGCTGGCCCGGTGGCTCTCCACGGTCTTGTGGGAGACACCGAGATGGGCCGCGATCTCCTTGCTGGAGAGGCCCTCGGCGATGAGCTGCACCACCTGCCGCTCCCGGTTCGTCAGCGAGCCGGTGCCGCTGCCGCTGGAGTCGCCCGGATGGCTGATCGCGTTCACCAGGTGATGGGCGACGGAGGGCGAGAGGTAGGAGCGCCCTTCGCGCACGACCTCGATGGCCTCCATCAGCTCCTTGGACGACGCGGTCTTCACGACGTAGCCCGAGGCGCCCGCGCGAAGCGCGTCCTCCACCGCCGAGCGGTTCTCCTGGGTGGAGAGCATCAGCACCTTGGTGCGGCTGCTCGTCTCGATCGCCTTGCGGATCACGTCGACCGTCGGCGTGCCGGGAAGCGCCTGCTCCATGATCAGGAGATCCGGCGTGAAGCGGGTGACGGCATCGATCACCGCCTCACCGCTGCCGACTTCTCCGACCACGCGCAGATCGTTGCGCTGCTCGATCAGAAGATGCATCGCCTCCCTGACGACGCATTGATGGTCCGCCAACAGAACAGTTGTCTGAGTCATGAGTTCCCCCCGTACCCTCACTGGGTGAAAGGGTTATCGGGTGAGGGGGCGTTCGCTGAATCGGTCGAACCTCCCAATTGCGCAGGTTTGACCGCTCCCCTGGCGACGAGATTCGTCGGAGCCCGCGGACGGTAAACACCGTTTCGCTCCCGAGGGATTCACCGCACGAGGGCCACAACCCACGGAGGCCCGAGGTCGGGGCGACTCCCCTCAGTGCAGGATCGAATGCCCCATTTCGGCGCGAGGGATCGGGTGTTCCTCCCACCCGGTGACGGGGGACACACCGCAGTCGGAGGAGAAACCCCGACGACCCGGCTCGGGTCTCCTCGCGACTCGACAGGGGGGATTCCGCGCCGAGTTGCCGCACCCGATGCCCCTGCGGGCCCCCTCGCTTGACACCGCACGGGGCCTCGGGAAGGGTGTGGAGACCCAGAGAGGGGGAATCGCGTGATCCTGGAAGGCAAGACGGTGATCGTGTCGGGCGTGGGCCCCGGCCTGGGTGGGGAGGTCGCCCGGGTGGCCCATCGGGATGGCGCGAAGGTCGTCATCGGGGCTCGCAACGAGGCGCGGCTCGGGGAGACGGCCAAGCAGCTCGATCCCGCGGGCGAGCGCATCCTCGCCTGTGCGGTCGACATCACCGACGCCGAAGCCTGCGCGGCCCTCGTGGCGAAGGCCGAGGAGCGCTTCGGCGGCGTCGACGCGGTGGTGCAGGTGGCGGCCCTCGACGCGCTCTTCGGCGATCTCTCGTCGACCAGCAACGAGGACTGGCACAACGCCCTCGAGGTGAACGTGGTGGGCACGCTCCAGCTGATCCGCGCCGCGGTACCCGCCATGAAGAAGCGCGGCGGCGGCTCGGTGGTGCTGATCGGCTCCCAGTCCTACCGCCTCCCGCCGCCGAACAAGCAGCTCGCCTACGCGTCGTCGAAGGGCGCGCTGATGTCCGCCATGTACCACCTGGCGGCGGAGCTCGGCCCGGACAAGATCCGCGTGAACACGGTGGTGCCCACCTGGATGTGGGGCCCGCCGGTGCAGATGTACGTCGGCTGGCAGGCGAAGGAGCGCGGCGTCTCGGAGGACGAGGTGGTTTCGGAGATCACCGCAGGCATGCCGCTGGGAGAGATCCCCGCGGACGACGACGTGGCGGAGGTGGTGGGCTTCCTGTGCTCGGACCGGGCGCGAATGGTGACGGCCCAGTCGATCGCCGTCGACGCCGGCGAGGTGATGGGCTGACGCCTTGAGCCCGGCGCTGCTCCCCCTCGCGGCCCTCCCCGAGGCGGATCCCTTGCTGCTGCTCGCGACCGTGCTGATCGCCGGCACGCTGCTCGGCTGGGCGGCTCAGCGGGCGGGACTGCCCGCCGTCACCGGCCAGATCGTGGCGGGCGTGGTGCTCGGCCCCTCCGTGCTCGACGTCTTCGACGAGGCCTCGGTGAGCGGCCTGGCGCCGCTCACCCACTTCGCCCTGGCGCTGATCGGCGTGACCGTGGGCGCCCATCTGAACGTGCGCCGCCTGCGCAACGCGGGGCGCCGACTCTTCTGGCTGCTGATCGCCGAGGCCACGCTCACCCCACTGATCGTCGGCGGTCTGATCCTCGCCGTCACCGACGCGCCGACCCACATGGCGCTCCTGCTGGCCACCCTCGCCGTATCCACGGCCCCGGCGACGGTGATCGCGCTGGTGCGCGAGACCCGCTCGAAGGGCGTGTTCGTGAAGACGCTGGTGGCGGCCGTCGCCATCAACAACATGTCCTGCATCTTCCTCTTCGAGCTGGCACGGGCCGCGGGCCGAATGATGGGCGGGGGCGGCGAGCTGATGGCCGTGCCGGCCGCCGACGTGGTGCTCGCGAGCCTCTCCCAGATCGGACAGGCGGTGATCATCGGAGCGGGCATGGCGGCGCTGAACCACGTGTTCACGTTGCGGGTGCTGCGCTCCGAGCGCCTCACCACGCTCTCGGTCGTGACGCTGCTCCTCACCTTCGGCCTGGCCAGCTACGCGGGGGTCTCGCCGCTGGCCGCGTGTCTCTCGTTGGGCGTGGTACAGACGAACCTGAGCCCGTCGCGGGATCGGCTGGTCGACGCGGTCTTCGCCGATTTCGAGCCGGTGATCCTGTGTGTCTTCTTCACGCTGGCGGGCCTGCACCTCTCGGTCGAGCAGGCGGCGGCCGGCGGCCTGATCGCGCTGCTCTTCCTGGTGGGTCGCTCCGCGGGTAAGCTCGCCTCCGCCGGCGTCGCCATGCGCCTGGCCGGTGCCACCGCGCGGGTGCGCCGCAACCTGGGCCTCGCGCTCCTCCCCCAGGCCGGCGTCGCCGTCGGCCTCGTCATCCTGATCCAGAACGATCCGGCCTTCGCGGCCGTCGAAGAGCTCTTCACCGCCATCGTGCTCACCGCCGTCACCGTGAACGAGATCGTGGGCCCGCTCACGACCCGCGTCGCCCTCGGCCGCTCCGGCGAGATCGGCCAGGACCGCGCGCGCCTGGTCGATTTCCTCCAGGAGGAGAACATCGTCACCGGCCTGCGCGCCCGCTCGATGGAGGACGCCATCCAGCAGATGGTCGACCTGCTGATCTCCTCCCATCACCTCACGGGCGTGGACCGGGACGAGCTGCTCGTCAGCGTGATGGAGCGCGAGGCCGAAGTCTCGACCTGCCTGGGGGAGGGCCTGGCCGTGCCCCACGGCATGCTGCCGGAAGGCCACGGCATGCTCGGGGTGATGGGCCTCTCTGCGGCGGGCCTGCCCTTGCCCACGCCCGACGGGCTCCCGGTGCACTGCGTCGTGCTGCTCGCCACGCCGGCCGGCGAACGCGACCGCCACCTCGAAGTGCTCGCCGCCCTGGCCCGCACGCTCGGCAGCGACCCGGTGATGCGCCAGCAGCTCTACTTCGTCGACACCCCGGCCCACGCCTGCGAGATCCTGCACGGCGAGGACACGGAGGCCTTCAACTACTTCCTGGGGGAGGAGGACTAGCGAGCGGCCTGACGCAGGCGCTCCATCTCCTCCCAGCCGATGTAGTGGGTGAGCCCGGAATCGTCGAAGAAGAGGACCGGACCGTCGCACAGGAAGAGGTACTCGGTCTCCTCGAGCGCCGTCGTCTTCTCGTGGATCATGCCGTTGGCCTCGTACACGTAGTCGCCGGCCTCGAGCACCCCGTCACGCACCTGCAGCTTCCCGCGCAGCACGAAGGTGTGGGCCGCGCTCAGGTGCTTGTGGGCATCCGCCACGTAGCCCTTGCCCCACTTGAAGAGCGCCGCCCAACGGCCCGTCTCCGCGCCGGTCCACAGCACCTTGATCCAGGCGTTCTCCCCGGTCGGGAACCAGGGCAGCTCGGCGCCCCGGGCGATCGAGTCCATGACTTCCGGGTTGACCGGTGCGAGGTCTTGCATGGGGGGCATGGCGGTCCTCTTCGCGGGTGGCCAGGGGAGCGTAGCATCGGCTTGTAGTATCGTTCCGAGCGTTCGGGATCGGCGGTACCTGCTCTTTGGCTAGGCGGTGGATGCGACACCTCGTGATCGCGCTTCTCATCACGGTCTCCGCCGGCATCGCCCGCGCGGACGAGCCCCCGACCGAGGTGCAGGAACCGCTGTTCAAGCTGTCGCTTCCGGGCCGATGGCGGGAGGTGCCAGCAGCCGAAGACGGTCTCTGGCAGTACCGCCACGCCGGGATCGAGGCCCAGGTCTCGGTATCGATCGCCACCTCCGAGCCCCACTTCGCGCGAGACGAGCTCGCGAAGGTCTTCAGCGAGTTCGAGGCGGCGCGTCGGCGCGCGGTCGGGGAGCAGTCCCCGGGGTGCGAGCTATCCGCCGTCGAGAAGCGAGAGCACCTCGATGCGATCGCCGGCTCCTACCTCGGCCATTGCCTCCCGGACGGGCCGCGCATCGGCGACCTCATGGTGAGCCGAACCGACCTGGTCGCCTCGTTCCTCGTCGAGGCCTACGGCCTCTCGGAAGAGGAGTTCCGCGAGCTGTTCCATGCGGTCGTGCGCGGCTCGGGTCTGGCACGAGAAGAGTGACGGCAGGTAGGCGATCCGGATGAGAGCGGAAGCGGCTGCCTAGCCCGTGCCCCCGGGCAGCAGCCCGAGCTGCCCCAGCAGCCCCACCGTGTCCGAGTAGCGGTAGGCCCGCGTCACCCGCTCTCCCTCGACCTGGAGCAGGGTGCAGTTCTCCACATGGAAGCGCTTTCCCGTCGCGGGCTGGCCGAAGAACTCGCCGTCGTTCGTGCCGCTGAGGGTGTAGCGGAGGGTGACGAGGCCGTCGGTCTCGACCATCGTGACGGGCTCGAGGTGGACGTCGCTGGCGGCGACCCACCACTGCTGGAGGGCGGCGACCTCGGCGTCCGGGCCGCGGGTCTGCTCCTGGCCGTGGACGTAGGAGACGTAGCCCGGGTCGAGCAGCGCCCGGTATCCCTCGGCGTCGCGGCCGTTGTCACACGCGATGACGCGCTTCACGCAGTCGACGGGGCTGGGCATCGGTCTTCCTCCTCGCTCCAGGGTATGCCTGCGGTAGGATCGGCGCATGACGTACGCAGGCCACCGCCGGATCATCGACGCCGACAGCCACGTGATCGAGCTCGACGACTTCCTGTTCGAGGCGGCGGAGCCCGCCGAGCGCGCCGTGCTCCCGCCGATGGACGCCCAGACCGAGCTGCCGGTCAGCCACGAGGGGCTCGCCCGGGGCCGCGAGCTCTTCGCGAGGCGCCAGGGCGACCCGGAGGTGATGGCGAAGTTCGAGGCGAAGCTGCTCGACAACCGCAAGAGCGGCTGGAACCGCATCGGTGCCTTCGACGCGGCGGAGCGCTCTCACTGCCTCGACTTGATGGGCTTCGAGCTTCAGCTGGTCCTCCCCACCTTCGCCTTCCACCAGGTCGCTCACGTGGACGACCCGGAGGTCCTGCGCCTCGGTGCCCGCGCCCTGAACCGCGCCATGGGGCGCTTCTGCGCCCAGGACGCTCGGTTGATGGCGGTGGGCTACGTGCCGCTCGCCCTCGGGCCCGAGGAATCCCTGCAGATCCTGGACGAGGCCCTTGCCGCGGGCTGCACGACGCTCATGGTCGACACCAACCAGCCGGACGACGGCGCACGCTCGTTCACCCATCCGGACTACGACCCGGTCTGGGCGCGCTTCGAAGCCGCCGGCGTTCCCTTCGTGGTGCACGTGGCGGTGAACGGGGAGTACCGCGCCGTCCCGAAGAGCTTCGCGAACAACGGCCGCGCCGAGCGGGCCCTCGGCGGCGACGCGCCCACCGGCGAGCTCGGCCTGCTCACGATCGGGAACAGCGCGCAGATCTTCCTGGCGGCGATGATCTTCGACGGGGTGTTCGAGCGGCACCCGGGGCTGCGAGGCATCTCGATGGAGCACGCCGCCTTCTGGCTGCCGTCCTGGCTCGAAGGGCTGGACTACACGGGGCGGCTGTTCCGTCTCCCCGAGCCTCCTTCCGAGACCGCGCGCCGCCACGTCAAGGTGTCGCCCTTCCCCGGCGAGCCCGTCGGCTGGATCATCGAGCAGGCCGGCCCGGAGATGCTCGTCTTCGCGTCGGACTATCCGCATCCCGAGGGCACCTCGGACCCGATCGGGAAGTTCGAGGCCACGATGACCGGCTGCGACGAGGCGACCTTGGACGCCTTCTACCACGGCAACATGGAAGCGCTGCTCGGGATCCAGCTTCCTCGTTAGGCGTCAGGCGAGCCAGCGCCCGATCGGCGTCTTCTGCCAGAGCAGGCGGATGAACCTCTGGGTGCCGTCCTCGGACTTGCGCCTGTAGGGGTAGCCGCCCTGGATCGGGCCCTTCCCCTTCTTGTCGGCGATGATCGGGTGGGCGTGGGTGTAGCCGCGCAGGCCGCTCTTGCCGTTCACGGAGCCGAGGCCGCTCGACTTCACGCCGCCGAAGGGCGCCTCGGGGACGCCGTAGGTGAGGGTCATGTCGTTCACGCACACGCCGCCGGTGTCCATGCGCTCGGCGAGGCGGAAGCCCTTCTCGGTGTCGGTGGTCCAGACCGTTCCGTTCAGGCCGTACTCGGAATCGTTGGCGAGGCGCAGGGCCTCCTCCTCGTCCTTCACCTTCTGGATCGCGACGACGGGGCCGAAGGTCTCGTTCTGCATCATCTCCATCGAGGGGTCGACGTCGGTGAGCACGGTGGGCTCGAAGTAGAGGCCCGGGAGGTCGGGGTTGCGTCGGCCGCCGACGTGGATGCTGGCGCCTTTCTGCTTGGCATCGTCGACGTGGCGCTCGATGATGTCGAGCTGGCGGTCCCAGAAGGTGGCCCCCACGTCGAACTCGCCCTCCGCTCCCTGGCGGAGCTGCTTCGCGCCCTCGACGACCTTGGCGACGAAGGCGTCGTAGATGGGCTCCACCGCGTAGATGCGCTCGGTCCCGCAGCAGTACTGGCCCGTGTTCATGCAGGAGCCGGCCAGGGCGCCCTGGGCGGCGCGATCGAGATCCGCGTCCGCGCACACGATCATCGCGTCGTTGCCGCCGAGCTCGAGAGTGCAGGGGATGAGCAGCCGCCCGCAGGCCTCGCCCACCTTGCGGCCGGTGGCGACGCTGCCGGTGAACGACACCTTGTCGACGCCGGCTTCGATGAGGGCCGCGCCGGTGGCGCCGTCGCCCTGCACCACCTGGTAGAGATCCGGCGGGAAGCCCGCCTCGTCGAAAAGGCTCTTCACGACCAACGCCGAGAAGGGCGTCACCTCCGAGGGCTTGTGCACGACGGCGTTGCCGGCCATCACCGCCTGCACCATCGGGTTGACGGCCAGCACGACCGGGCCGTTCCAGGGCGTGATGAGGCCGACCACGCCCAGCGGCTTGTAGACGACGCGGAGCCTCTTCGCGAAGCCCATGAGCCCGTGGATGCGCCGCTTCTCCGGCGCCAGGAACTTCTTCGCGTTCTTCGCGTAGTAGGAGATGGAGTCGCAGGCCGAGAAGACCTCCATGCCGATCGCTTCGGTCCGAGGCTTGCCGGTCTCCCGGACGACCGCGTCGATGACCTCCTCCTGGCGGGTCACGTAGACGTCGAGGAAGCGCCACATCCGCTTGGCGCGCTCCTCGATCGGGAGGGCGCCCCACCCGGCCTGGGCCTTGCGGGCCCGCTCGACCGCGGCCACCACGTCCTCGCGGGTGCCGCACTCGATCTCGCCGATGGGCTCGAGGGTGACCGGGCTGTTGATGCGCAGCTTCTTGCGCGGGCCGCTGGACTCGATGGGCTCGTAGATGGCCATGGACGTCTCCTACCGTCGTGCGACGGGGGAGTGTACCCTGCGCCGGTGGCGGCGCCCCAGGGAGAACGGACATGACGAGCGGCGACCAAGGGCCCACGAGCTTCACCCCGGAGGAGCTCCTGGCGAGCGGGAGCTACGAAGAGCCGCTGATCGCCGGCGGCGTTCGCTGCCACGGCGGCTTCGACCCGGACGGTCGCTACCACTCGCCGCGCACCCTGCACCGGGCGCCGGCGATCCTGGCCTGGCAGGACCGGCTCGCCCGCGAGGGCCAGGAGCTGATCGACATCCCGCGCACGATGATGCCTCCCCAGTACCCGAACGTGGAGCAGGCCAAGCTGCTGCTGCGCCACGGCGTGCGGGATCCGATCGTGCGGACGCTCACGATCATCTCCATCGTCGAGGGCTTCGGCGCCGTGATCCGCGACGTGCGTGTGCCGAAGCTCGACGAGCTGGTCGTCGAACCGATCGGGGGGACGGCGCTGGCGCACCTGGGCGGCGGCCTCTTCGAGGCCCACGCCCGGGACGAGGCGGGCTACGAGGACGAGGGCGGCCACAAGCAGATGTGGGAGGCGGCCCGCGACCTGGCTCTCGAGAGCCCGAAGATTCCCGGTGACGTGCTGATGCGCATGATGGGCCGGCGCGGGCGTGCGCCGAAGCGCGAGCGTCCCTTCCCTCAGCTCGATGAGAACCTCGAGCGCATGCTCGCGCTCATGGCGCAGGTGCTGGTGATCGAGGTCTTCGCCGAGGGGACCTTCCAGTGGGGGATCGACGTGCTGTCGGATCCCGAGGTCTCCGCCGAGCCGGAGAAGGCCGGCGACATGGTCCGCTACATCCAGGCCGACGAGAGCCCCCACGTCGAATACCTGCGCACCGCGCTCTCGGAGCTGCGCGCGCGGACCCTGCGCACCGTGGACGGCGGCACCCTGGCCGGTCGCGAGGTGGTCGACGGCTTCCTCCACGACGTGCTGCACAACCTGACGCGCAACCGGCCTCGGGAGCAGCGCGACGACATCCGCGAGGGGCTGGTGGAGGCGATGCAGGCCGCAGCGAACCCGGCGGCGCTCGAGGAGGAGTTCGAGGGCCTCTCGAGCGCCTGGACGCCGCCGGAGCGCACGGGCTTCGAGCCGACCCCGAACGCCGCATGAATCCCTGGACGCGCGCCGGACGAAGCGCGCGCGTGACCCGCGCCTTCGTCCACCTGTGGTTCCTGTACAAGGTGCCGGGCTACTGGCGGCGGCTGCGCGGCCTGCCGCCCCGGACCGAGGCGGAGCTCGGCCCGACCCACGAGCGCGCAGCCAAGGTCGTGCTGGCCACGGCCCTCGCCATGCGCGGCGTGATCATCAAGAGCTGCCAGTTCGTCGCGACCCGCTCCGACGTCTTCCCGCCCGGCTTCATCGAGGAGCTGAAACAGCTCCATGACGCGGTGCCGCCGAAGCCCTTCGCGGTGGTGAAGGAGACCGTCGAGCGCGAGCTCGGCAAGCCGCTCGACGCGGTATTCGCCGAGCTCGACGAGGAGCCGGTGGCGGCGGCCTCTCTCGCCCAAGTGCACCTCGGCCGGCTCCACGACGGCCGCGAAGTGGCGGTCAAGGTCCAGTATCCGGACATCGAGGAAATCATCCAGCTCGACATCCGCAACCTGAAGCGCGCCTGCCGGGTGTACGAGCGCTTCGATCCCCAGCCGCTGCCGTTGCTGCCGCTCCTGACCGAGCTGACCACCCACATCGGCTACGAGCTCGATTTCCTGCGCGAGGCCGACAGCGCGAACCGGGTGCGCGAGCTCTTCGCCGACGACCCGGGCGTCGCCGTGCCCGAGATCTACCGGGAGTGGTGCACGCCGCGGGTGCTCGTGATGCAGCGGGTCGGCGGCATCAAGATCACCGACGTGGAGGGCCTGGAGGCGGCGGGCCTCGACCCCGCGGACGTCGTGCAGGACCTGATGGCGGTGTGGGTGCGCATGATCATGGGCGCGGGCTTCTTCCAGGCGGATCCGCACCCGGGCAACCTCTTCGTCAGGCCCGACCGCACCCTGGTGCTGCTCGACTTCGGCCTCTCGAAGCAGCTCCCGGAGGGCTTCGGCCTGGGCATCTTCGAGCTGATGTTCTCGCTGATGACCCGCAGCGAGGCGGCCATGATCCGCGCCTTCCAGGAGCTGGGCTTCCAGACGAAGTCCGGCGACACCACCCACTTCGTCGCGATCGCCCGGCGCATGCTCGATCGCAGCGAGTCCGGCCGCTTCGAGGGTGAGTTCACCGAAGACATGACCGACGAGATGTTCGACGCGGTCCGTGAGGACCCCCTCGTCCACATCCCCAGCGATTTCGTCCTCGTCGGCCGCAGCTTCGGCATGCTCTCCGGCATCGCCCACACCCTCGGCGCCCGAGCCAACGTCCTCCAAGCCATGGGCGGTGGCTGACCCTACGATAGTGTTGCTTTCGGGGCCGGTTCCGTTTGCTGCGTCGTTCCGGCTCGCGGGGGGATGGAGCGGAGTGAGATGAGCGAGTCGGAGTTCCAGGAGGTCGAGCGCTCGACGCTGGACCGGGAGGAGGCGCGGGCGCGGCTCGAGGGCTGGCTCGCCGCGCAGCTGCCGGCGGGTGCGGAGCCGGCGGTCTCGGAGCTGGATGCGCCGTCCGGGACGGGGATGTCGAGCGAGACCCTGCTCTTCGACGCGACGTGGAGCGAGGGCGGCGCCCGGGAGACGGTACCCCTCGTCGGCCGCCTGGCGCCGGATGCGCGGGACGTGCCGGTCTTCCCGAGCTACGACCTCGAGAACCAGTTCCGCCTGCTGCGGCTGATTGCCGAGCACAGCGACGTGCCCGTGCCCCGGGTGCGGTGGCTCGAGAACGATCCCTCGGCGCTGGGCTCGCCCTTCTTCGTGATGGACCGGGTCGAGGGACGCGTGCCTCCGGACATCCCGCCCTACCTGTTCGCCGGCTGGGTGTTCGACGCGTCCGCCGACGAGCGCCGCGTTCTGATGGACACGACGATCGCGGCGATGGCCTCCCTGCACGGGATCGACCCGGCGAAGGCGGACGCCTCCTTCCTCGAGTTCCCGGTCGCCGGTGGCACTCCCTTGCGTCGCCACCTCCAGAACCAGCGGGACTACCATGCCTGGGTCGTCGCTGACGGCGTGCGTCACCCGATCCTCGAGCGCACCTTCGCCTGGCTGGACGAGCACTGGCCGGCTGACGAGGGCGAGACGGTCATCAGCTGGGGCGATTCGCGCATCGGCAACGTGCTGTACGCGGGCTTCGAGCCCGCCGCCCTGCTGGACTGGGAGATGGCCGGCCTCGGCCCCCGCGAGCTGGACCTGGGCTGGCTGTGCTTCATGCACGCCTTCTTCCAGGACATCGCCGAGAGCGCGGGGCAGCCGGGGCTACCGGATCTCCTGCGCCTGCCGGAGGCCGCCGCGAGCTACGAGCGCGCCTCCGGCCACGCGCCTCGCGACCTGCTCTGGTACTTCACCTACGCGGCATTGCGCCACGGCATCGTGATGGCCCGCATCCACCGTCGGATGATGCACTTCGGGCAGGCGGAATGGGGCGACGACCCGGACTCCGTCATCCCCCACCGCGGCCTGCTCGAGCGCATGCTCGGCGGCGCCTGGAGTCCGCTGGCATGAACAACCCCATCGGTGAGCTGCTGCCCGAGGACGAGTCCTTCACCCATCAGGTCACCGAGACCTTCGCCAGCGTCGCGAGCAGCGATCCCTCGTGGACCGAGAAGGTCTGTGCCATGGCGATGGCCCGGGATGGCAGCCTGCAGATCGGCTTCGGTCTCGGGAAGTACACGAATCGCAACGTGATGGACGGGTACGCGGCGCTCTCCCGCGGCAGGGAGCAGCTGACGGTGCGGGCGAGCCGCGCCCTGGCTCCGGAGCCGACCCGGACCGTGGTCGGACCGATCCGCTACGAGGTGGTCGAGCCGTTCCGCAAGGTGCGCTTCCGGCTCGAGCCGAACGACACGCAACCGATCGCCTTCGACTGGCTCTTCGAAGCGGTGCTGCCGCCCTTCCCAGAGGACCGCACCCACCTTCGAGCGGGCTACCGGCTCTCGTCGGACCTGGTCCGCTACCACCAGACCGGCGTCGCCTCCGGTTGGCTCCTCCTCGACGGCGAGCGCACCGAGATCGATCCCGAGGGATGGGTTTCGACCCGCGACCACTCCTGGGGCGTGCGCTACGACGTGGGGACGCCGCCTGCAGACGTGGAGCCGCGCCCGGGCATTCCGCCGGGCATGGGCTTCATGATGATCTGGTGCCCGGTGCTGATGCAGAAGACGGACGGAACGCGCTACGGCCTGCACCTCCACTTCACGTGGATCAAGGGGCACGGCTTCGAGCAGAAGATGACGACGGCGCGGGTCGAGCACGTGGACGGCAGCGAAGAGACGATCGCCGACATCGAGCCCCACCTGCGCTTCGACGCGGACAACCGGCGGCTCCTCGGCGGGAGCCTCGTGTGCACGATGGCCGACGGCTCCGCCCGGCCCCTCGAGATTCGCCCCATGGGCGACACCGGCGTGCACCTCGGCGCCGGGCTCTACTTCGGCTTCGACGGCCACCATCACGGCGAGTGGCGCGGCCCGCTCCACGTCGACGGCGAGCGGATCGCCGACTGCACCACCCCCGAGCAGGCCCGCCGCCTCCACCAGATCCGCGACACCTGTGTCTTCGTCCGCGACCCGGTGGCCGGCGGCGAAGGCGTCGGCAACTGCCAACCCATCGCCTCCGGCCCCTGGCCCGAGCTCGGCCTCGCCGACGAAGACTGGATGTAGAAACGGGGCCAGAGTTAAGAATGTAGTTCCCATGGGGAACTACATTCTTAACTCTGGCCCCGTTTCTTAACCCAGGCTGGCGGGGGTTTCGTTCTTGGGGAGCTTGCCGTGGTCCCAGCTGATGAAGCGCTGGGGCTTGATGCGGATGAGGACGCGCTTGCCGGCCATACCCTGCTTCACGGCGTCCGGGAGCTGCGAGACGTCGGGCAGCTCGTTGGCGGTGGCGTCCATCGCCTCGATCATCGTGCGGACGGTGGCGTTGAGATCCTTCGAGAGCTCGGCCTCGCCGTAGATCATCACGCCGCGCAGCTCGTCGTAGGCGGAGCCGGTCTCGACGAGGAGCGTCACCCGCGGATCGCGCTCGATGTTCTTCACCTTCTGGCTACTCTCGTAGGTGGCGATGCGCACGGTCAGGTCGTCGTCGATGCCATAGAACATCGGCATCGCGTGGGGAAAGCCGCGCGGCCCGTTGGTCGTGATGATGATCGTGTGCCCGTCCACGAGGAACTCGCGGATCTCGTCGTCGGTCATCCGGATCTCGTCGCGCCGCGACATGCTACCTCCTATTCCTCGAACTCGGCCTTCGACGGGGAGCGACCGCCGGGGCCACTGTAGGCGAGGCCGACGCCCGGCGGCTCGGTGAACTCGACCGGCGGGACCGCCGCCAACGCCTTGCGCCAGCCCTCGATGAGCCGGTCTTCGGCCGGGTAGTCGAAGGGATCCTGGAGGACGGTCTCCTCCAGGCCGCCAGGCTCCGGGGGGTGCTCGGCGAGCCAGCGCGCCGTTCGCGCCAGCGCCTCCCGGGCGGGCACGACGTCCCGGTAGCCGAGCTGGTGGCGGATCTTCCCCAGATCGAGGACCCGATGGCTGGTGATCGGCTGCGCGACCAGCGGCCGGGCCGGAGCCGCCAGCTCCCAGGGCAGCGACACGATCTCGAGCCGCGCCTCCAGCGCGTCGGCCACGATCTCCACCACCTGGCGCAGGCTCAGCACCTCGTCGTCGGCGCAGTTGTAGATCTGGCCGGCCGCCGCCTCGGGCTGGTCCACGGCCAGCAGCAGCGCGTGGGCCAGGTTCTCCGTGTAGCCGTGGTGGTGCAGGGTGAGGCCGTCCTCGGCCAGGATGATGTGTCGCCGGCCGTCGAGGACGCGCCGCACGATGCACCACTCCCGCGGCACGAGCTGGTAGGGCCCGTAGACGTAGGGGTAGCGGAAGTGCGTCGCCCGCGGCTGGTGGGCGAACACCGCCTCCTCCGTCTTCACGATGCGAAAGCCCTTCTCGTCCTCCTGCGGCTCACGGACGAGGGGGGCGTCCTCCGGTGTCGGCACCGGCAGCCCGGCGGGCGAGAACAGCCCGGCGTTCATGAACCCGCGATAGGCAGGCACGCCTCCCACCGAGACGAATCGCTCGCAGCGCCCCGCCATCAGCTCGGCCAGGCGGCGCAGCCGGCCGTACATGGCGACGCACAGGTCGAAGCTCCGGCCGGAGAGCGCCGCCTCCGTCGCGTCCATGTCGTAGGGATCGACGTGGACGTGCTCGATATCCTCCGGGTTGTCCGGGTTCTCGTGCCGGCCCGTGTGGAGGATCGTCACCTCGTGCTCACGCGCCCGCAGGCCGCGTACGACCAGGTGCCCGGTGGGCCCGGTGCCGCCGATCACGAGGGAATGCATGGGCCCGGATGATATCGTGGACGGCGTGAAGGCCCTCTTCTTCGACGGCCGCCGCGCCAGCGTGGAGGATCGCCCGGATCCCGAGCCCGGCGGCGACATGGCGCTCGTGCGGGTACGGCTGGCGGGCGTCTGCAACACGGATCTCGAGATCGCTCGGGGCTACATGGGCTTCCGGGGCGTGCTCGGCCACGAGTTCGTCGGCGAGGTGGAGGAGGGGCCGGAGCCGTGGCGCGGCCGGCGCGTGGTGGGCGAGATCAACTTCGCCTGCGGGAGCTGCGAGCGCTGCCGCGCGGGCATGGGCCGCCACTGCGCCACTCGCAAGGTGATGGGCATCCTGGGGGCGGACGGCGCCTTCGCCGAGCGGGTCGCCGTGCCCGTCGCCAACCTGCACCGGGTGCCGGAAGCGCTGCCGGACGAGAGCGCCGTCTTCACCGAGCCCCTGGCTGCCGCCTTCGAGATCCTCGAGCAGGTCCGGGTGACCCCCGAGATGCGTTGCGTCGTGCTCGGCGACGGCAAGCTCGGCCTGCTCGTCGCCCAGGTGCTCGCGGGCACCGGTGCCCAGGTGAAGGCCGTGGGACGGCACGAGGAGAAGCTCGCGCACCTGGAGAGGGCCGGCATCGAGACCTCCGCGGCGGGTGCCTTCGACGCGGCGGCGGAGGACGCGGACCTGGTCGTCGAGGCCACCGGCAGCGCTCGCGGCTTCGAGCAGGCCGTCGCCGCCACGCGGCCCCGCGGCACCCTCGTGCTGAAGAGCACCGTCGCCGAGCGCCCGGAGCTCGATCTCGCGCCGCTGGTGATCGACGAGATCCAGCTGGTGGGCTCGCGCTGCGGCCCCTTCGAACCGGCGCTCGACGCCCTGGCCGAGGGCCGCGTCTCCGTCGCGCCCCTCGTGAGCGAGACCTTCCCCCTCGCCCGCGCCCCCCAGGCCCTCTCCCGCGCCGCCGAGCCGGGCGTGCTGAAGGTCATGATCGACTGCGCAGGCTGACGCCTCGAAGGGAGACGCCCATGGCGGAAACCGCTGCGGCACTCAGCGCCGTACAGATCACGCTGATCGAAGAGGCCAGGCTCTTCTTCGTCGCCTCGGCCCATCCACGGCTCGAGCCCGGCCCGGAGGGCCAGGGCCCGGTCAACTGCTCACCCAAGGGAAACGTCCCCCTCACCGTCCTCGACGCGCGGACCGTGGCCTACCTCGACTACCACGGAAGCGGCAACGAGACGGCGCGCCACGCGCTCGCCGACGGGCCGGTCACCGTGATGGTCATGTCGCTCGATGCCGAAGACGCGGCGATCCTGCGGCTCTACGGCCGCGCCGAGATCCAGCCGCTCGAATCCTCGCCCCTGGCTGACCGCCTCCTCCAACGATGCCGGGATCGCAAGGGGCTGCGCCAGGTGGTGTTGCTGCACGTCGAGAGCGCGCGCATGAGCTGCGGCTACGGCGTCCCGGTGTACGAGTATCGGGGCGACCGCGAGAGGTCCCAGCGCGGCCGCCGCTTCAAGTAGGGCTCACGGCAGCAACAGCACCTTTCCGGTCGTGCGGCGGCCTTCGAGGGCGCGATGGGCCTCGGCCGCTTCGGCCAGGGGGAAGCGCGCGCCGATGCGCACCTCGAGGCTTCCGGCGGCGACATCGCCGAGGATGGCGCCGGCGCGCAGCTCGAGCTCCTCCCGGGTGGCGGTGTAGTGGGCAAGGGAGGGCCGCGTCACGAACAGCGATCCACCCAGGTTCAGGCGCTGCAGATCGAAAGGCGCGACCGGCCCGCTCGACTGCCCGTAGAGCGCCAGGAGGCCGCGAGGACGAAGGCACTGGAGGCTGCCGTCGAAGGTCGCCTGGCCCACGGCGTCGTAGACGACGTCGCAGCCGCGGCCGCCGGTGAGCTCCGCCACCCGGGGCGCGAAGTCGACCTCGTCGTAGCGGATCACGTGGTCGGCGCCGGCCTTGCGCGCGAGCTGGACCTTCTCGGCCGCTCCGCAGGTGCCGATCACCGTGGCGCCAGCCTGCTTCAGCAGCTGGATCAGGAGCAGGCCGACGCCACCGGCGGCCGCGTGCACGAGCGCGGTGTCGCCCTCGGCGGGCGTCCGGCAGCCGTGCACCAGGTAGTGCGCGGTCATTCCCTGGAGCATCGCGGCCCCGGCGGTCTCGTCGTCCACGGCATCGGGCACCTTCACCAGGTTCGCGGCGGGTGCCACGACGGCCTCGGCGTAGGATCCCGGCGCAGCGGCCCAGGCCACCCGGTCACCGGCCGCGAGACCGTCCACCTCCGGTCCCACCGCCTCCACCACGCCGCAGCCCTCGAGGCCCGCCACGAAGGGAGTGGGACGCGGGTAGAGCCCGCTGCGCATGTAGACGTCGATGAAGTTCACGCCGGCTGCGCGCAGCGCGATTCGAACCTGTCCAACGCCGGGCTCTTCCGGGTCGTGCTCCTGCCACGACAGGACCGAGGCATCTCCCGGCTCGCGGACGACGATGGCGTGGGGCATGGCCGCCATGCTACGCCGTCCGGTGAAGGAGATCCCATGGGCGAGATCGGGCTCTACGAGGCGATGTCGACGCTGCGGGCCGTGCGCCGGCTGCGACCGGACCCGATCCCCGAGGAGGTCCTGCGGCGGATCCTCGAGGCGGCCACCTGGGCGCCGAGCGGCGGCAACCGGCAGCCGTGGCGCGTCGTCATCGTGCGGGAGCCCGGGACGAAGCAGCGCCTGGGTGAGTTGTACGCGGAGCGATGGAAGGGCTTCGCCGCCGGCTACGCAGAGAGGCTCGAGGGCCTTCCCGCGGAGGTCGCCGCTGCCACGAAGAAGATGCTCGGTGCCGGTGACTTCCTGGCCGAGCACTTCCACGAGACGCCGGCCATCTTGATCTTCTGCTTCGACCCGCGCGAGATGGCGATCACCGACGCGAGGCTGGATCGCGTCTCCGTGGTGGGCGGGGGCTCGGTGTATCCCGCCGTCCAGAACGCATTGCTGGCCTGCCGCGCCGAGGGACTCGGCTGCACGCTCACCACGCTGCTGTGCGCCTGCGAGGGCGAGGTGCGGGAGCTGCTCGGCATCCCCGAAGGCTGGGGCACCGCCTGTGCCATCCCGATCGGCTACCCGCGCGGCAAGGGCCACGGACCGATCTCGCGGCGTCCGCCGGAGCGCATGGCCTTCGCCGACCGCTGGGACGCCCCGTTTCCCGGATGAGTCACGGAACGGTCGCCGCCGCCGAGGCCCTCGTGCCGCTCCTGCGGGAACGCGCCGACGAGATCGAAGCGACCCGGCACCTTCCGCGGGATCTCTCCGACCGCTTCGCGCGCGAGGGCTTCTACCGCCTCTACGTGCCCGAGAGCTGCGGTGGTCTCGAGGCGCCGCCCGCCGACGCCATGCGCACGGTGGAGACCCTGGCGCGGGGCGACGGCTCGGCGGCCTGGTGCGTCTTCATCGGCGCGACCTCCGGCACGGCGCTCGCCCTGCTCCCGGACGATGCCGCGAAGGAGATCTTCGTCCGGCCGGAGACGCTCTTGTGCGGCGTGTTCGCACCGCGCGGGACGGCGGATGCCGAGCCCGGCGGCTTCCGGGTGAACGGGCGCTGGGCCTGGGGCTCCGGCACCGAGAACGCCGACTGGATCCTGGCCGGCTGCGCCGTCCGCCGCGACGGCGAGACCGAGACCTTCCCGAACGGCGCCCCGCGCCCCTACATGATGGTCGTGCCCCGCGCGGAGGTGGAGCTCCTCGACACGTGGCACGTCGCCGGCTTGTGCGGGACCGGGAGCACGGACTTCCAGATCCGCGATGCCTTCGTTCCGGAACGCCACGTCGCCGGCCTCCTGGCGCGCCGTCCCCGGGATCGCCCTCTCTATGCGTTTCCCCAGTTCGGGCTCCTCGCGATGGGTGTCGCCGCAGTCGCCCTCGGGCTCGCGGCAGCCGCCGTGGAGGAGCTCGTCGCCCTGGCCGACGCGAAGACGCCGAGCATGAGCAGCCGCACCCTGGCCCGCCGGCCCAGCACCCAGGCCGCCGTCGCCGAGGCGGAGGCCCTGCGCCGCTCGGCCCGGGCCTTCTACTACGAGGCCGTCGACCGCGCCTGGGATGCGGCCCGACGAGGCGGCCAGCTCGACGTCGAGCATCGGCGCGACCTTCGCCTCGCCACGACCCACGCCACCCACGCGGCGGCCCAGGCGGTGGATCGGATGTACCACGTGGCCGGCGGCAGCTCGGTCTATCGCAGCTCCCCGCTGCAACGCATCTTCCGCGACGTCCACGTCGCGACCCAACACATGATGGTGTCTGCCAGCACGCTGGAGCTGACCGGCCGGCTGCTCCTCGGCCTCGAGACCGACGTGGCCCAGCTCTGATGCCCGGCCCCATCCGTGTTGGCCCCCTGGCCAGCCCCGAGATGCTCACGGCGCCGGTCCCGCGGCGCCGTGAGCTCTTCGCCCGCGTCGAGAGCGCCGGCCTCGATCACGTCTTCGTCGCGGATCACGTGAGCTTCTTCGTCGGCGCCGGCATGGACGGCCTGGTCCAGGCCGCCATGGCCGCGACCCTCGCTCCGGGTCTCCGCGTCGTCGTCGGCGTCTACCTCCTCGCGTTGCGCCACCCGGTTCCCGTCGCCCGCCAGATCGCCACCCTGTGCGAAGCCGCCCCGGGCCGCCTGATGCTCGGCGTGGGCGTCGGCGGCGAGGATCGCCACGAGATCGAGGTCTGCGGGGTCGACCCCCGCACTCGCGGTCGGCGCACCGACGAATGCCTGGCGATCCTCCGCCGCCTGCTCTCGGGCGAGAAGCTCACCTGGAAGGGCGAGTTCTTCGCCTTCGAGGACGCCTGGATCCTCCCCGCTCCGGACCCGCCGGTACCCCTGGTCGTCGGCGGCCGCAGCGACGCCGCCGTCCGCCGCGCAGGCCGCCTGGGCGACGGCTGGCTCGGGGTCTGGTGCTCGCCGCGACGCTATGCGGGCGTGCTCGCCGAGATCGCCGCCCACGCCAGGGAAGCCGGACGCGACGCTCTCCCGAACGAGCACGGTCTCCAGGTGTGGGTCGGCGTCGACCGGGACCGATCCCGCGCCCGCGAGCGTCTCGCGAAGGGAATGCAGGATTTCTACCGCATCCCCTTCGATCGCTTCGAGCGCTACAGCCCGTATGGATCGGCGAAAGAGGTGGCCGACGAACTCGCGGGGTACGTGGAGGCGGGGTGTCGATTCTTCAACGTGATGCCGGTGGCTGAATCTGCGGAGGCGGGGATCGATGCTGTGGCGGAGATCCGGGAGCGGCTGAACCGGGGCTGAGAGGACGACCGCGACCCGCTACACCAGCTTCTCCGGGCTCTCCAGGTACGCCTTGATCCCCGCCAGCGTGATTCCGGCGTAGAGGCCGTCCTCGATGCGCTCGTCGTAGGAGTACCGGACGTGCATGACGCGCTTGCCGTCGGCGCGCTCGCGGACGCGGCCGAGCATGGCGAAGGCCGGGCAGGTGCCGTGCTCCCAGAGGTGGTGGTAGCCGGGGTCCATGTCGAGGGAGCCGAGGTTGGCGACGAAGACGGAGGTGAACATCGGATCGCCTTCGATCATCGAACGGGGGAGCAGGCCGAAGTGGTCGGCCAGGTGGATCAGGCCCATCACGCCCCGGATGAGCAAGGGAGGGAGGAGGCCCAGCGCGAGCTTCATCTCCTTGTCGCTGGCGGTCTTCTCGCCGCCGCGCTGGCGGGTGAGGCGGTCGAGCACCGCGTCGGTCATCTCGCCGAGTCCCTCGTCCTCGGCGAACTCCCGCTTCACGGTCAGGAGCTTCGCGCCGTCCACGATCTCCTGCTTGGCGCTGAAGGTGATCCACACGCCCTTGCGCTGCCACAGGCGGCCGCCGCTCGTGAAGCGATTGACGTGGGGACGCATGTGGAAGTGCATCGACAGGGAGCGGAGGTAGAGGTGGAAGAGCGTCATGCGGCGCTCGGGCGGACGCTTCGCGTTCCGCTCCTCCAGGAAACGCAAGGCAGTGTCCACTTCGATCTCGCTGTCGAAATAGACCAGCGATTCGTTCCGCCGAGGCGAGACGAAGGGCATGAAGCGACGCATGGTCGAGAGATCGCGCACCAGCGTGGCGTCGGCACGGCGTCCGAACATGAGGTCCTCCCGTTCTCCAGAACATAGAGCCGATGGGCCGGGCGGTCGCGGCGGCTGCCTTCCGGGCCTACCCCGGGTCGGCGGGAGATGGAGCCGGAGCTGCTCGTCGAGGGGCTGCCCTTCGACATCGCCTGGATCGCAGGCCGGTGCGCCGACGTCAACGTGGGCGAAGCGAAGCGCTAGCCGGGAGCGCCTCAGTCGTGGAGGTCGGGCTCCATGAAGAGCCAGCCGAGGTCCGGCACCTCCTCGCGGAGACGGCGCTCGAGGGCGTTGATGTGGGCGATCGCCTCGTTCAGGGGCAGACCGGGCGTCATACGCAGCTTCGCCGCCAGCATGATCTGCGGCCCGACCTGCAGGGTGATCACGTTGAAGATCTCGATGATGTCCGGATCGCGTTCGATCTCCCGGGCGATGACGGCCGCGATCTCGGGATCCGCGGAGCGACCGATCAGCAGCTTCGCGATTCGGAAGGCGACGAACAGCGCGACGATCACGAGGAGCCCCCCGATCGCCATCGAGCCATAGGCGTCCCAGATCCCGTCGCCGGTGACGGTCGCGATGAGGACGAAGACGAAGGCGATCGCCAGGCCCGAGAGCGCCGCCAGGTCCTCGCCGAAGACCACGACCAGCTCGGAGTTGCGCGACTGGTTGAGCCAGCTCCAGAGGCTGCGGCCGTGGCGCACCTTCTCGACCTCGACCATGCAGCCTCGCATGCTGATCCCCTCGAGCACGATCGAGAAGGCGAGCACGAGGAGGGCCACCCAGGAGTTCTCGATCGGTCCGGTCTCGTGGAGCTTGTGGTAGCCCTCGTAGAGGGAGAAGAGGCCGCCGATGCTGAAGAGCAGCATCGCGACGATGAAGCTCCAGAAGTAGGTCACCTTGCCGTAGCCGAGCGGGTGCTCCGCATCCGCCGGCTTCTGGGCGCGCTTCAGACCGAGCAGCAGCAGGAGCTGGTTGCCCGAGTCGGCGTAGGAGTGGATCGCCTCGGCCGTCATGCTCGAAGAGCCCGTGGAGACGGCGGCGGCCGTCTTCGCAATGGCGATGCCCGCGTTCGCGAAGAACGCGTAGAGGATGGCCTTGATCGGATTGCTGCCACCTGCCATGGGGCGGAAGTCTACGCCTTCTTCCGCTTCTTCGCGGGCAAGCGGACCGCGTCGTCCCACGCGGGAGATTCGAGCACCTCGACCATGTAGTCGATGAACGCACGCACCTTGGGGGAGAGGTGACGGTTGGCGGGATAGACCGCCCAGAAGCCGGCCTCGCGCTCGCTCGTGTCGTCCACGAGGAGCGGGACGAGCCGGCCGGCGCGAAGCTGGTCGGCGACCAGGAACACCGGGAGGTAGACGATCCCCGCGCCCGCCAGGGCCGCCTGGAGCAGCGCGTCGCCGTTGTCGATATTGAGTCGGCCGTGGGTCGTGACCTTGCGGCCGCCGTTGAAGTTCCACGTGTCCGGGGGCGGGGCGTAGCCCAGACACTCGTGGTCCTCGAGGTCTTCCGGCGCCCGCGGCGTCCCGTGGTCCTTCAGGTAGGTCGGCGAGGCGCACACGACGGCATGGACCGAGGCGAGGCGCCGCGCGACCAGGCTCGAATCCCGCAGCGTGCCGACCCGCAGGGCGAGGTCGAACTTCTCGCGCACCAGGTCGATCATCCGATCGGTGAGATCCAGGTCGATCCGCACCTCCGGGTGGCGCTCCAGGAAGCCGGGCAGGAGGGGCGCGAGCTGGCGCTGACCGAAGGACATCGGTGCGGCGATGCGGATCTCGCCGCGGGGCTCCGCCTGGAGCTCGCTCACCGAGAGCTCGGCGAGCTCCGCCTCCTCGACCACCCGCTGGCAACGGGCGTGGAAGGCCTCGCCGATCTCGGTGAGGCTCATGGTCCGCGTGGTGCGCCGCAGGAGCTGGGCGCCGAGACGCTTCTCGAGGGCCGCGATCTCCTTGCTCACGGCGGCCTTCGATCGGCCCAGGTGCTTGGCGGCCGCCGTGAAGCTGCCCCGGGCCACCACCTCGTGGAAGACGAGCATGGCGGCGGTGTTCTGCATTCGGGCTTCGTTTCCCACTGGAAACAATCATATCGTGATGACCCTATTGTCTCCATAGCTGCACCCACCGATGCTGCTCTCATCGCGCCCCGGAGACCCATGATGTTCCGATCCCTTCGAGCCCCGTTCACGATCCTGGCGCTCACCGCCCTTCTGGCCGCGCCGAGCACGGGCCAGAGCCTGGCCACCCCCCGCGCCGCTCTCGTGGTGCTGCCGGCGGTCGCCGGCCAGCGCGCCGCGGTGCCCGCCGACCAGCGGGTCGTCTTCCGCAACGACGCGGAGCAGACCACCCGGGTCGTCTTCCACCGCCGGGACGCGAAGCGCGTTCGCTGCGATGGGGCCGTGGGGGTGAGCCGCTCCCGGGCGGGCCAGTACACGGTGCAGCCCGGAGCCGAGCTGCTCTGCTCCCTCGAGCCCGGCGGCTACCGCTACGAGACCCTGACGTCGGTGCACGGCGCGATCGAGCGCGAGAGGGCGCGCATCGACGCACGCTGACCCGACTACTGGAGCAGCGGAGCCAGGGCCTGCCAGACCGTCTCCGCGACGATCTGCTGCCCCTCCGCAGTCGGGTGGATGCCGTCGGCCTGGTTCAACGCCGGGTCGGCGGCCACCCCCTCCAGCAGGAAGGGGATGCGGACGGCGCCCTGGGACCTGGCGAACTCCTCGAAGGTCGCCTCGAATGCGGCGCCGTAGTCCGGGCCCAGGTTCGGCGCTGCGCGCATCCCCGCCACGATCAGCCGGGCCCCGGGATGGGCGGTGCGGGTCTTGTCGGCGATCCCGCGCAGGTTGGCCCGCAGGGCCGGAACGTCCAGACCGCGGAGCATGTCGTTGGCCCCGAGCTCGATCACGAGCACGGCCAGCGGGAGGCGCAGCAGCCAGTCGAGCCGGCGCAGGCCGCCCGCCGAGGTATCGCCGCTGACGCCCGCGTTCACCACCCGATAGGCGAGGCCGGCCCGGTCGATGCGCTCCTGGAGGAGGGCGGGGTAGGCCTCCTCCGCCGGCAGGCCGTAGCCGGCGGTAAGGCTGGTTCCGAGGAACGCGATCACCGGTCGCGAATCCGCGCGGGCCTGCGGCTCGGACGAGGGCGCAGGCGCACCGCGAGGAGCCCCGTCGCCACAGGCGAGAAGCCATGCGACGAGCCACGCCAGCCAGTAACGTTGCCTGCGCGTTGCCCCGTGCATGCCGATGATCGTCGCCAGGAATCTTGCCCAGCGCTACCCGCGCGCTGACGGCTCGCCGTTGACCGTGCTCGAAGACGTCGACCTCGACGTGGACGAGGGCGAGGTAGTGGTCGTCCTCGGCCCCTCCGGAAGTGGCAAGACGACCTTGCTCGGCCTGCTGGCCGGGCTCGACCTGCCGAGCGAGGGAAGCGTCACCCTTGCCGGCATCGACCAGGGTGCGCTCAGCGAGGACGAACGCGCCAGCTTCCGCGCAGAGCACGTCGGCTTCGTGTTCCAGAACTTCCAGCTGATCCCGACGCTCACGGCCCACGAGAACGTGCGGGTGCCGCTCGAGCTCCTGCCGGAGGCGCGGGCGCCGGGTGCGCCGGAGGCCGAAGCCCGCGCCGACGCCCTGCTCGCGCGGGTCGGCCTGGCGGAGCGCACCGACCACTTCCCGAGCCAGCTCTCCGGCGGCGAGCAGCAGCGGGTCGGGCTGGCCCGCGCCTTCGCCGCCGAGCCGGCGGTGCTGTTCGCCGACGAGCCCACGGGCAACCTCGACCGGGCCACCGGAGAGCGCGTGGCGGACCTCCTGTTCGAGCTGAACCGGGAGGCCGGCACGACCCTCGTCATCGTCACCCACGACATGGCGCTGGCCGAACGCGCCGGCCGCGTCGTGCGTCTCGAGGCGGGGCGGGTCCAGGCCCCGTGAGCCGGCGCTTCGTCCCGGCGATGACCGCTCGCGAGCTGCGCGGCTCCGGGCGACGGCTCGCCCTGTACGGCGCCTGCATGGCGCTCGGCATCGCGGCCCTGGTGGCCCTCTCGGGGCTGCGCGTCTCGATCGCCGACGCGGTGGCGGGACGCGCACGGGAGCTGATGGGCGCGGATCTGATGCTCCGCGCCCGCACGCCCTTCTCCGAGCCGGTCGAGGCGGAGATCGCCCGGCTCACGCAGGACGGCGGCGCCGTCTCGCGGGTGACGAGCTTCGCGTCCATGGCGCTGGCCGAACGCTCGGGGCGCAGCCGGCTGGTGCACGTCCAGGCGCCGGAGCCGGGCTTTCCCTTCCACGGCGAGGTGCGGACGGATCCGCCGGACCAGTGGTCGCGTCTGGCCGAGGGCGCCCATGCGGTGGTGGACCCGGCCGTGCTCATCCAGCTCGACGCGGAGGTGGGCGACCTGCTGCGGGTCGGCCGTGAGCGGTTCACGATCCTGGGCGTGGCGACGCGGGCGCCGGGGACCTTCGGCCTGCGCGCGTCGGTGGCGCCGCGGGTGTTCATCCCGGCGAGCCGGCTCGAGGCGACGGGCCTGGTCCAGCAGGGCTCGATGGTCGAGTACCTGGCCTACCTGCGCGCCGGGGGAGACCTGGACGGCTGGGCTCGGGAGAAGCGCTCGTTCCTGGAAGCCGAGCGGACCACGGCCCGAACCGTGAGCCGCTACCAGGACGACCTCTCCGAGAGCTTCGGTGCGCTCACCCGCTACCTCGGGCTGGTCGGCCTGACGGCGCTCTTGCTAGGCGGCGTGGGTGTGGCGGCGGGCATCCGTGTGTTCGTGCAGGAGAAGCTCGACACCGCGGCGGTGCTTCGCGCACTGGGAGCACGCTCCGGCGAGGTAATGCGCGTCTACCTGGGCCAGGCGGCGGTGCTGGGCCTGGCCGGCGGCGCCCTCGGCGTGGCGCTGGGCTACGGCGTGCAGGCGCTCCTGCCGAGGGTGCTGGCGGGCTTCCTGCCCGTGGCGCTTCCCTTCCGGCCGGATCCGTGGGTCGGCGCGCTCGGCTTCGCCCTGGGACTCGGTGTGGCGGTGGTGTTCGCGGCGTGGCCGCTCCTCGAGCTGCGGGAGGTGGCGCCCCTGCGGGCCCTGCGTCGGGACGTGGAGCCCCGCGCCGCGGGCGCGATGCCCACGCCGTGGGTGCCCGTGCTGCTCGCGGCGGCGCTGCTGGGCGCTGCCTTGTGGCAGGCGCCGACGCCGAAGGTCGGCCTGGCCTTCGGCGCGGGGCTGTTGGCGGCGCTCGGCGTCCTGGCCGGGGCGGCGCGGGGGCTGATCGGCGCGCTTCGTCGCCACGTTCCCCGCAGCGCGCCCTATTGGCTGCGGCAGGGCGTCGCGAACCTCTTCCGCCCCAAGAACCAGACCCTGCCGACGACACTGACCATCGGCTTCGGCCTCTTCCTCGTCGCGAGCGTGCAGCTCCTGCAGACGAACCTGCTCTCGGAGCTCCGGGACGACGCGGCACCGGACCGCCCGAACCTGGTGCTCTTCGACGTGCAGCGGGACCAGCGCGACGCGGTCGTCGGACTGCTGGAGGAGCGCGGCGTGCGCCTCGACGACCGCGCGCCGATGGTGGCGGCCCGCATCGCGGGCATCGACGGGCGCACGGCGGAGACGGTGCTCGCCGAGCGCGGCCGCGAGGCACCTCGGAACGAGGAAGAGCGCGACGCCCGCTGGGCCCTTCGCCGTGAGTACCGCCTCACCTATCGCGCCGACCTCAAGGAGACGGAAGAGGTGGTGGAGGGCCGCTGGTGGAACGAGGCGGCGAGCGGGGACGCTCCGACGCCGGTCTCCATCGAGCGCGAGCTAGCGGAGACCCTGGGCGTCTCCGTCGGCGACCGGGTGCAGTGGGACGTGCAGGGCGTGCCGATCGAGAGCGTCGTGACCAGCCTGCGCGAGGTGGACTGGGGCCGCTTCGCGACGAACTTCTTCGTCGTGTTCCCGCCGGGCGTGCTCGAGGAGGCGCCCCAGAGCATCGTGCTCATCGGCCACCTGCCGGGCGAGGAGGCCCGGGCGGTCCTCCAGCGGGATCTCGTCGGGCGCTTCCCGAACCTGAGCGTCCTCGACGCGACGCAGCTGCTGCGCGCCGTCGACACGATCGTGCGTCAGGTGAGCCTGGCGGTGCGCTTCATGGCCGCTTTCACCCTGGCGACGGGCCTGGTGGTGCTGCTCGCCGCCGCGAGCACCGCGCGCTTCCAGCGCGTGCGCGAAGCACTGTTGCTGCGCACCCTGGGCGGCCGCGCCCGAACCCTGCGGCGCATCCTCACCACCGAGTCCTTCCTGCTGGGTGCCCTGGCCGCGACCGTCGGCCTGGGCCTGGCGGGCATGGCCGCCTGGGCCCTCGTCATCTTCCTCTTCGAGCAGCCCTTCCGGCTGCCGGTGACGGACCTGGCCGCCCTCTGGCTCGCGACGGTCCTCCTCGCCACCGCCCTCGGCTGGAGCCACGCCCGCCCCGTCCTGCGCAGCCCACCCCTCGCCGGCCTCCGCGAATGAAGAAGCGGGGCCAGAGTTAAGAATTCAGTTACCCCCCGAAGGGGGGTAACTGAATTCTTAACTCTGGCCCCGCTTCTTCATTTCAGCGGCGGGCGCGGCATTCTGCGAGGCCGGTGGGGGGGCTCGTCAGGGGCTGCACACCGGCGGGGAAGTCGCCGGGGAGCTGCTTGGTGAGGATCTCGCTGCGCCGCATCTCGGCCCGGCGAAGCGGGTCGTCCTGGCCATCGGGCTGGCGGAGGGGGTCGGCCTCGCCGAGGCCCACGGCACGCGAGCGCCTCAGGAAGAGCTCCTGCGCATCGGGGTCAGCGGCGAGCTGCTCCGCGATGTAGGAGCGCACCTCCCAGGCCCGGAGCTCCGACAGGCACTGGTTGTAGCCGGCCGTGTCGATCGGGTCCGTGCGGCCCGTGATGAAGATGGGCTCGTCCGGGTTCCGACGCAGGGCGTCGGTGATCTTCGGCAGGAAGGCCCGCAGCTGGCGGGGGCCGAGAGCGTCGGGGCAGGGCCCGGGGCGTTCCTCGCGTTGGCGGTTCGCCGCCAGGCTCTCGGCGTAGGCCTCCGCCGCGTCGCTCGCCGAGCGCACGTAACACAGCGAGTACTGGTTGAACAGGAAGTTCAGGGAGAAGGTGATGCCCGGGCCCGTCGGCACGCTGGGCGCCACGTCCCCCGGACCGAGCATCACATCGCGCACCAGCTGCAGGACGCCAGCACCGTCGCCGCCCCCGGCGGCCGGCGCGAGCTCCTCGCCCTTCCGGAAGCCGCCGCACGCGGTCAGCGCCCCGAGGTCGCGCATCAGCTTCTCACCGGAAACCTCGTCCGTCGGCAGGTCCTGTCCGACGTGCACCGCCCACAGGCACACCTCGCCAGCGCTCTCCTGCACGAGGGCCTTGGCGACGTCGATCGCCTCCTGCTGCAAGGCTTCGTTGGGGCCGCTCCCGTTGTCGCCGAGGCCGTCGCTGAAGATCACCACGGCCTTGCGCAGCTCACCGGCGCCCACCGCATCGTGAGAGAGACGCAGCACGTAGGGAATCGGCGTGAAGGTCTCGGTGCGGGAGGCGAAGCCGTCCGCATCGGCGCGCAGCGTCGCCGGGTCGTAGGGCGCCGCGGCGGGGACACCGGGCAGGAACGAAGTCGAGCGGAAGCCCGTGAACGAGGCCAGGTAGTCCGTCGGCGCGCCGGAGCGGGTGGGTGCGTCCGGCGAGGGCAGGCCGGCGACGAAGGACCTCGCGAGCTGGGAGCCCAGCGAGAAGCTCCCGCGGTCGTGCATCGTGCCCGAGCCGTCGAGTAGGACCACGGCCTGGTTCGTGATGCGCACCTCCGCATCCCCGATCTCCACCGGCGACGTGACGAGTCCGGGCAGCTCGGGCGGCGGCACGGGCGTCGCGCAGGCGAGCGCCAACGCGAGCAGCGGCGGGAAGGTGCGGACACGGGCGTGCATGGGTGTGGCCCTCCGACGGTTGCCAAATAGGGTGTCAACTCGACGGCGCCGTGGAAAGGGAGAGCCGGACCGTCCTAGAACTGCCAGCGGCCGTCCGCGAATGGGAACAAATGCCGCATCGGGCGGGTGTGGAGCAGGCGACATCCCGCAGAGCGGCCCTGCGGGCACTCGTACCTGGAGCGCTCGTAGTGGAGGACTCCCAGGTAGGGCAGCAGGGGGTCGCCGGTCTCCTCGATCTCGATGCGATAGGAGCCGCTGAACCGCCAGATCGGAGCGCCACCGGTGCGAGCGCGCTCCATCCACCTCTCTGCGAAGCTCGCGAACGAGCGCGTCACCTCCTGGGGCGACGGAATGGCGGTGGACGCCGCCGCATCGGTGGCGCCGGCCCAGGCGAGCAGGAGCAGAGCGGGCAGGGCACGGTGGAGCAACATGAACGGGGATCCCTCCCGAGGATCGGCTCGGCGGCCGGGGGAGCGGCGGCCCCAGGTTAGCGCGAACCGGCGGGCCGAGATCCCCTACGCTCGCTTCGTGCTCTCGCTGCGCGGACGTCACCTCCTCGCCGTACTCCTCCTCGCCTGCACGGCCCCGCCCCAGCCGATCCCGCCCGGGCCGATCGACGTCCAGGGCCACCGGGGCGCCCGCGGCCTGCTGCCGGAGAACACGCTGCCCGCCTTCGAGCATGCTCTGGAGCTGGGCGTCACCACCCTGGAGCTCGACCTGGGAAGGACCCGCGACGGCACCCTCGTCGTGACGCACGATCCGCGGATCGAGCCCGGTGTGTGCCTCGGCCCCCAGGGCACACCGGTCGCCGAGCCGGGGCCCCGCATCCATGAGCTCACCCTGGCCGAGGTCCAGGCCTTCGACTGCGGGAGCCTGAACCCGGACCCGGCCCGCTTTCCCGAGCCACCGCGCCGCGCCGTGCCCGGGGCGCGCATCCCCACCCTGGGCGAGGTGCTCGACCTGGCCGCTCGCCGCGGCGACGATGGGGTTCGCTTCAACGTCGAGGTGAAGGTGGTGCCGGGCAGCGAGGACACGCCGGCCCTGGAGCCTTTCGTCGCGGAGGTCATCCGGGTGCTGGAGCGCCACGACGTGGTGGCGCGAGCGACGCTCCAATCCTTCGATTGGCGCGCCCTCGCCGTGGCCAAGCGCCTCGAGCCCAGGCTGCGCACCGTCGCCCTGCTGGCCCGCGACACCCTGGACGCGCGCTGGCTCGCGGGCCTCGAGCCCGAACGACACGACGGCGTGCCGGGCCTGCTCCGCGCCGCCCGCTCCTTCGTCGACGACTTCTCGCCGAGCTGGCGGCTGCTCCTGCCGCGCCTCGGGCGCGGCCTCGACGTCGCCGCCCTCCAGCGGGAAGGCTTCCAGGTGATCCCCTGGACCGTGAACGACCGCGCCACCATGGAGCGGCTCCTGGCCCTGGGCGTCGACGGCATCATCACCGACTACCCGGATCGGCTGCTCGCGCTCCTGCGGGATCACGGGATCGCCGCCCGCTAGGCTCGCGCGATGACACGAGCCCACCTCCTCTCCGCCGCCTTCGCTCTCCTGGTCGCCCTCTCCGCCGGACCCGCCCGGGCCGAGGCGCCGACCATCAAGGTCTACAAGTCCCCGACCTGCGGCTGCTGCAACGACTGGATCGACCACCTGAAGGCGAACGGCTTCCGGGTGGAGGCCGAGAACCGGAGCGACATGCAGACGGTCAAGGCGAGCAATGGGATCCCGAGCAAGCTCAGCTCCTGCCACACGGGCTTCGTCGGCGGCTACTTCGTCGAGGGTCACGTGCCCGCCGCCCAGATCCAGCGGCTGCTGCGGGAGAAGCCCGAGCTGGCCGGCCTCTCGGTGCCGGAGATGCCGATCGGCTCGCCGGGCATGGAAGGGCCGAACCCGGAGCCCTACGACGTGCTCGCCATCGGCAGCGACGGGACCGCCCGCGTGTGGTCCTCCCACGGGCCCGGGCACGAGCACTGACCGACGAGCTACCCTCCCGAGGACGCGAGAAGACGGGAGGGCAGGTGATGACGGACTTCCGCACCCCGACGACGCTCGGGACCACCGGCCTCCAGGTGGGCCGGCTCGGCATCGGATCGAGCTTCGGCGCGCCGACGAACGTGATCGAGGACGCCGTCGAGCGCGGTGCCAACTACCTCTACTGGGGCTCGATCCGCCGCCCGGCCTTCGGCCGCGCCATGCGCAACGTGGCGAAACGAAATCGCGACGGCGTCGTGCTCACGATCCAGTCCTACTCCCGGGTGCCCGCCCTGACGGGGCCCTCCGTCGAGCTCTCCCTGCGCCGGATCGGCGTCGACTACTTCGACTTCCTGCTCCTCGGCATGTGGAACAAGCGGCCGAGCGACGGGCTGATCGAGACGGCGCTGCGCCTGAAGGAGCAGGGCAAGGTGCGTCACCTGATGATGAGCACCCACAATCGCCCGTTCCTGCCCTCGATGTTCGAGGAGTACGAGAAGGGCGAGAGCCCTTTCGACGTGTTCATGTTCCGCTACAACGCGGTGCACCGCGGGGCCGAGCGCGATGTCTTCCCCTTCGTCCCGGGATCGCCGAAGCCCGGCATCATCACCTACACCACGACGCGGTGGGGTCACCTGCTCGACCCGAAGAAGATGCCCCCCGGCGAGGCGCCGCCGCCAGCCAGCGATTGCTACCGCTTCGCCCTCTCCCACGACGCCGTCGACGTCGCCCTGTGCGGCCCCGCCGACGAATCCCAGATGGAGGAGGCCCTGCGCGCCCTCGAGCGCGGCCCGCTCCGGCCCGAGGAGATGGAGCGGATGCAGCGCATCGGCGATTTCATCTACGGACACCACAAGGCACAGTTCGGCGACAAGGGCGACGAGCGCCCCGCGGCCTAGTCGAGGGCTTCCCGCCCGCCCAGGGCCAGGTGCACGGCGGCGAAGACGCGGGGCGAGAGCAGCACGTCCATGTGGCCCAGGTCGTCGAAGACCACGCGCTCGCCGAAGGGCGCTTCCCCGGCGACCCTGGGCACGACGAGCAGGTCCTGTCCCGCGACGACCGAGAGGAGCTCGACGCTCGGAGGCACCGGCAGCCGGTTCAACCGGCCGATGAACTCGCCCTCGGGATCGAACTGGGCCAGCAGGGAGGTCGGCGCGTTCGCCGCAATCCAGGTGCCCTGATGGGGCGTGGCGAGGGTGACGATCCGCGCCACCCGCGCGTGGCCGCCGAGCGCCTGCACGTACCAGCGCGCGGCGAGCCCCCCCATCGAGTGGGCGACGATCGTGACGGGCCCCTCCGGAGCGGCGCGCTCGACGAAGCGTCCGACCTGCTCCCCCATGGCCTCGATCGAATCGGGCACGCCGAAGTTGCGCGAGCGTTGGGCCGCATAGCCCATCAGACGCAGGTAGCCCTGGAGGGGGAAGAAGCTGGCGCGGTTCATCGCCAGACCGTGCACGAACACCAGGGTGTGTCGCTCGCCGACACCGCGCTGGACGGGGCGCGGCCGCAGGTAGCCGAAGCCGTAGAGGGCACCCTGGGCGGCCCAGGCGAGAAGCTCCCGGCCGGGGCGCTCCCGGAGGACGCTCACGGCTCCGACTTCACGAGCCGCTGGGCTCGGAGCCGCCGCGCTCGGAGTCACCGGACTCGAAGCTGCGGGGCAGGCACGCGGGGGCGACGATCAGCGGCGGCCCGCCGCCGTCGCGGATCCCCAGGTAGGCCTGCTCGCCGGCCCCGAGCTCGCGGCCCGAGAGGGCGCAGACGGTGGCCTGGGCCAGGATCAGGGGCTGGAAGCCGATGACGCCCGCGAGCGGCGGGCCGGCCGAGGGAGAGGCCCGCTCGGGAAGGGCGGGCCTGGGCAGGGGGGAATCGGCGGGGCGGGCTCGCTCACCGAGCCGGTCGGCGAGGCCCTGGAGCTCGCCCTCGGCCCGGTCGCTCACGGCGGCCACCGCGTCGACGGCGTCCTCCAGGACGGTCCGCACGACGTTCGAGACCGGCACCCGCATGCTCTCGGCCAGCCGCTTCAGCTCCTCGGCCAGAACCTCCGGAACCCGGGTGTGGAGCACCTTCTCCTTGCGGGCGCTGCCTCGCTCCGGGTCCCGGCGTCCCGCGTCGTCGGCCATGAGGAACCGTGTAGCACGTCGTGACACGACTAGTCGCGCTCGACTTCGTCCTCGATGTCCTCGGCCAGGCGCGAGAGGGCGTCGGCGGTGGCCTGGAGGCCGTCGGCGGTCACGCTCATGGCGGTCTGTCCGAGCCTGGCGCCGGCCTGGATCCAGGCCGTGGCCACGTCCATCACGCCGTCCACCACCGGGTCGAGGGGTCGCGGGGTCTGATCGCTCATCGGGAGTCTCCTGTGTCGGGAACGTGATACGTTTGTATCACAACGTACTACGACGTCAAGGGTACCCGGAACGGCGAGCAAGTGGCGATGGCGACGGCCGCCATCAGGGCGAGCTGGGGCGGAGCCGAAGCCCGCCCAGAGCGCGGGCGAGGCACAGGCCGGCCACCGAGCCGATGGTGATCGCGGCGAGCACCCAGGCCAGCCCCACCGCCCAGCGCCCGCCGGGCCGGAACACGGCCAGCGAAGCCCAGCATCGCGAGCCTGCCGCCGCCGAGCCGGATACGGCCGACCACGCTGAAGCGGATGGTGAGGGCCGTCTCCACCTCGAGGCCGATCGGCGTGGGAATGGGCATGGTGAGGGTGCCGAGCCCGCCGGCGCCGAGCAGCGCGAGGCCGAGCCAGCGTTCCGTGGCCCCCGGCCGGGCCACGAGCCGCTTGCCCAGGAAGTCGCGGGCACGTAGAGCAGGTGGCAGACGGCGCCCATCGCTCCCACCTCCGACCGGGTCGGCCTGCGATGGGTCTCGGTTGCGTCGACCGGCTCAGGGAAGCGGGCGGAGCTCGGACGTGACGGTGCTGTAGACGGGAGCGTCGTCGCCGAGCGAGGGCGGGCCGATGGCCGCGAGGGTTCCCAGTACCAGAAAGACGACGACGAACAGAAGCGCGACCATGTGCTCGTTCATGTCGAATCTCCTAGGGGGCAACCCCAATCTACGTCAGGCGCTTCCCCCACTCCTGTGAAGTGCTTCACCCACGTCGGCGGAACGACGGACGGCCCGGGGAGCGTGTAGACTCGCCCGGGGGAAGGCAGGGAGAGGGCGTGGACCTTCGCACCAAGCTCGTGTTCGCCCTGGTCGCGGTCTCCCTGGCCAGCCTGCTGGCGCTGGGTGCGGTCGCCTACAGCGTGGTGGCGGGCCTGCTGCAGGACGCTGCCGTCCGCCAGCTGGAAGCGGTGGCAGCCAGCAAGGAGCTCGATCTCCGCAACGTGGCCCAGGCCTGGCGGGACCGGGTGCGCCTCATCACGAGCCGCACCCAGCTGCGGGAGAGCATGCGGCGGCAGGCGAGCGGCGGCCCGGACCAACGCGCCCGGATCGCCCGCATCGTCGAGGACGCCCTCGACGCAGCGCCGACCCTTCGCGGGATCGCCCTGTTCACGTCGGACGGAAGCCCGGTGGTGATCCGTGGCGATGTCGGCGGCGCGGCGCCGTCCGCCCCCACCGAGCGCGTCGGCGAGCCGCCCTGGGTCGAGACCGACGTCACGACGAGCGCCGACGGCCGCCTCGTCGTCACCTTCCTCGGGCCCCTCGAGCTGGAGGGCACGTCCGTGGGCGTGGCGCGCGTCGCGCTCGATGCCGCCGCCCTCGCCGACGTCGTGTCCGACGCCACCGGCCTGGGCGAGACGGGCGAGACCCTCGTGGCGAGGGCCGCACCGGAAGGTGGTGCCTCGCTCGTCGCGCCCCGCCGGCACGCGAGCGCGCCGGCGGCCGGCTCCTGGAAGCCTACGAACCCGGATGCCGACCCGGTGCTGGCCGCGATCGATCGCCGGGAGGCGACGCTCCTCCACGCCGTCGACGATCGCAGCGAGCAGGTGTGGGCGGCCACGCGTTTCGTCGAGGAGATGGGTTGGGGACTCGTCGTCAAGCTGGACGCTTCCCAGGCGACCGCCCCGGCCCGGGCCCTGCGCGAGACGATGGTCCGCATGGCCCTGTCTCTCTCCGCCCTGGCGATCGTGGTCGGCATCCTGCTCGGCATCGCGTTGGCCAGGCCGATCAGCGCGCTGGCCGACGTCGCCCGGCGCATCGAGGACGGCGACCTGGAGGCGCGGGCCGACGCGCGGGGTGAGGACGAGGTGGCGCGGCTCGCCGGCGCGTTCAACGAGATGACCGAACGCTTGATCGCCGCGAACCGGACCCTCGAGCGGCGCGTGCGCCAGGCGGAGAACGGAGAGCACCCCGGGCCATGATCGACGCGATCGAGCTACTCGGCGGGCTCGTCTACCTGCTGGTCGCGGGGGACTTCCTCGTGCGCGGCGCCCTCGCCCTGGCGCGGCGCGCCGACGTGTCGCCCCTGGCCGTCGGCCTGACCGTCGTCGCCTTCGGAACGAGCGCTCCAGAGCTGGTCGTGTCGGTGCAGGCGGTGCTCGTGGGGCACCCGGGCATCTCGATCGGCAACGTCGTGGGCAGCAACACCGCCAACGTGCTGCTGGTGGTCGGTCTGCCCGCGATGCTCCGGCCGACCCTGCAGGACGGCGTGTCCTCTCGCGCAGAGCTGGTCCTGATGCTCCTCGTCAGCCTGGCCTTCGCCCTCGTGTGCGGCGCCGGCCCGCTGCTGCGCAGCCACGGCCTGATCCTCCTGGTGGGCCTCGCCCTCTACGTCGTGCGCGCCTGGCGCCAAGGCCGCGCGGAGGGCCAGGCTCCGGGCGAAACCGACGAGCTCGAGCGGCCGCTCGGTCTCCCCGAACGGCGACGGATGATCGTCGCGTTCCTCTTGTTCGGCGCGATCGGCCTCCCGATCGGGGCCGAGCTGGCGGTCCACGGCGCCGTCGGGCTGGCGGAGCGCTTCGGCGTGAGCGAAGCCGTCATCGGCCTGACGATCATCGCCCTCGGCACCTCGCTTCCCGAGCTGGCCACGACCCTGATCGCCGCCGTCCAGCGCCAGAGCGAGATCGGCATCGGCAACGTCGTAGGCAGCAACCTGTTCAACATCCTCGCGATCATGGGTGCCACGGCAACCGTCGCACCGATGCCCCTCGTGGTGCCCGCCTCCTTCCCGACTTTCGAGCTGCCGGTGATGGTCGGGTCCGCCGCGATGTTGGTGTGGCTGGCCGGCCTGCGGGGGCGGATCGGCCGCGGCAGCGGCAGCACGTTGGTCGCCTGCTACGTGGCCTATCTGGTGCTCCTGCTGAGCGGGATCGCCGGTGCCGGCTGAGCCTCAGTAGCCGGGAAGGGTCGAGCCGTCGTCTTCGGGGCGGTAGAGCCTTCGGATGTCGCTCTTCTGCCGATCCTGCCGCTTGCCGCCCCACCACAGCTCCGCTTCGAGCCAGAGCGCACCGGTCGGAGGCGAGCTCAGCCGACGCTTCGCGTAGAGCGGGAACTTCACCTTCACGATGTCGTCCGGCGGCGGCGCCGTGTTGGCGACGGTGGCCGGGTTGGGGCGATTCCCGGAGCCGAACTCGGCACCGTGGATGACGTCGTTGGCGGCGATGTAGGTCCAGTCGAACTCGGTGTCGTTCTGGAGGGCATCCGATCGGAACACCACACGGACGTTGGTCGGATCGATGCCGGCCGGAGCCTCGTCGAACTGGAGCCGGAGCCAGCACTCGAGCTCGCCGGTCATGATGCCGCCGCCGGGCGTCATCTCGTCGATCCGTGCCTCGCGGCAGGCGAGAAGGCACACGACCAGAGTGAGGTTCGCGAGGAGCCGATACGAGTGGCCCGACTTCATGGTGCACCTCCGAAAGGCGGCTCGGAAGCTGGATCGTCCGAGCCGGGCGCCGGCTGAAGTCCCGCTTGGGGTGCGGTGGGACAGCCCCGCGAAGGCCTGTCCGGCGAAGCCCCAAGGCCCCCTGGAAGGGCGGTGAACGCCGGTCAGCGCCGGGTACGCCGCTTGCACTCGGGTGGAGACGGAGGAATCGGTCATGAGCCGACGCGACCGCCTGATCGAACCGCGCAGCCACGATCCCTACCGCCCGAAGGAGGGTCTGCCGGACCCGAGCGTGTGCCCGGATTGTGAGGCGACCTGGCGGGACGGCCGTTGGACCTGGCGGAACGGCCCGGCCGACGCGCCTCGCATTCGCTGTTCCGCCTGCGCACGCATCCGCGACGGCTACCCGGCCGGCATCGTGCGCCTCTCCGGCGAGTTCCAGCGCACGCACCGTGCCGATATCGAAGCCCTCATCCGCAACGTGGAGAAGCGGGAAAGAGGCGAGCATCCGGTCAACCGCATCATGCAGGCGCGAGACGAAGACGGAGACCTCGTCGTGACGACGACGGACATCCACCTCGCGCGCGCCATCGGATCAGCCGTGGAAAGCGCCTATCACGGCGATCTCGACCTCGACTACGCCGAAGACGTGCTACGCGTCGACTGGAGTCGTTAGGCCGTCGTCGCGGCCGGGGAGCCCGACGCAGGGCATGTTCGCGCGGAGCGCACTCGGTATGCGGGCCTTCCCGCTCGAGGCGAGGGGTGCCCGGGCTCGCGCCCGAGTCGAATCCGCTCGTGCACCGGGGCGCACGGCGGGCGCCCTACAGACACGCTGACGCGCCTGCGCCGGGCTCGGGGATGAGCTCCCTCCTCGCGTCGCCGGTCCGGGGGGAGACCGGCGAGGCGGGTGGTGCTAGTGCGGCCGGTGGTGCGGCTTGCGGAGGCCGGAAATCAGCCAGCCTCCGAGGAAGACGCCGCCCACCACGGCCCCGACCAGCAGCGTGATGACGAGTTCCCACATGGTTCGACCTCCGGAGACCTGGGGCCTCCTGGGGGGAACGGTCCTCTCGAGGGAGCCCTTCCCGGGGCTCCGTCGGGCCGGAGCGTCCGAAGCCGGCACCGGGGCCGACCCCGGCGGTGTGGGCCGGGCGGGGTGCTCTCCATGGCGTCCTCCACGAAAGAGGGCTTGGACATCATACACCACGTTGTGACGCCGGGGTCGAATTTCGCCATCCCGCGGGGCGAGGTCCCCGGCATACGGTCCGATGGCGCTCCGGGAGCACGGCGGGGAAGCCCCCGTCGTCGAGCTGGGCCCAGCATGGGGTGGGCGGGCGGCCATCCTCGGCTACACCCTGGGAACCCGCGCGCCAGCGAGCCTCCATGATCCGACACCTCCTCTGCCTGCTCGGGGCCGGCCTGCTCTTCGCAGCGACCTCCGCCTCCGCCGAAGAGCCTCACGCCCACCATGGCCCGGAAGGTTTCGTGAACCCCCACGTGGAAGTCCCCCACGGCGGCCAGGGCAGCTTTCTTCGCGCCCGCTTCGCGAGCGGACCGTGGCCGGGCCACGACCCGGACGTCTTCACCGTGCCGACGGCGACTCCGGAGCCGGTGCCGGCGGGGGGCGCGACGGACAATGCCCGGGTCACCTGGATCGGCCACTCCACGGTGCTGATCCAGCACCGCGGTGTGAACGTGATCACCGACCCGATGCTGAGCCCGTACGCCTCGCCGATCCGCTTCGCCGGGCCGCGGCGCATCTCCGAGCCGGGCATTGCCCTGGAAAACCTGCCGCCCATCGACGTCGTCGTGATCTCCCACGACCACTACGACCACCTGGACGTGCCCACGATCGAGGCCCTCGGAGAGGGGCCACGCTATCTGGTCCCCCTGGGCCTGCGGAGCTGGTTTGCCGGGCGAGGCGTCGATCCCGCCCGGGTCGACGAGCTGGACTGGTGGGACCAGCGGGAGCTCCAGGTGCGCGGCGAGCGCCTCCGCGTCACGGCCACTCCGAGTCAGCACTTCTCGGGGCGCGGCCTGACCGATCGGGACGAGACCCTGTGGGCCGCCTGGGCCCTCGAGTGGATCGACTTCTCCGCCTGGTTCGGCGGCGACACAGGCTACAACGGCGTCCAGTTCAAGGAGATCGGCCGGCGCTTCGGCGGCTTCGACCTCGGCATCATCCCGATCGGCGCCTACCGACCCCGCTGGTTCATGGGCGTCGTCCACGTGAACCCGGCGGAGGCGGTGCGGATCCACCAGGACCTCGGCGCGCGCCGGTCGATCGGCGTCCACTGGGGCACCTTCGTGCTCTCGCAGGAGGCCTCGCACGAGCCGCCGCAGGAGCTGCGCGCCGCCGTGCGCGAAGCGGGGCTCGCCGAGGGCGCGTTCTCCGCCTGGAAGGTGGGCGAGACCCGGGCGTTCCAGGCTCCGCCGCCGCGCGATCAGGCGTCCGCGGCGTCCTCCTCGGGAGCCACGATCACGCCGTAGCCCTCGAGGTCTTCCCGGTCCGCCACCTCGGAGCGAGGCGCGTCGTCGGCGGGGGCCGATCGCTGCTGGGCCTTGAGCTCGCGCTTGAGCGCGGCCGCTTCGGCCTTCTTCTTCTCTCGAAGCCGCTTCTGCACCGACATTCGCTTGGATCGTGCCACGTTGCCCCCTTTCCGAGAGAGCCCCCCGCTGCGATCGTGGATCGGGCGGATCGGGCGGAGACCGGGCCGGCCAGGAGCGAGAGCGGGGCGCCCCCGCGGGTCACTGCACCCGGGCCCGGGAGAGACTCCTCGGCTGCGGAGGGTAACGAAACTTGCGGGGAGTGCCGGCGGGGGTGAAACACCCTACCTAGACCTATTCCAGACCCGCGATCTCGCCTTCGACCAGGCCGATCTGCTCCGCCAGGGGGTGTCGGGGCAGGCCGGGCATGCGCAGGATGTCGCCGGTCAGCACCACCAGGAAGCCGGCGCCGGCGTTCACCTGGACCGAGCGCACGGTCACCTCGAAGCCCTCGGGGCGGCCCCGGAGCTTCGGGTCGTCGGAGAGGGAGCCCGGCGTCTTGGCGATGCACACCGGCAGGCCTGCGTAGCCGAGCCGCTCCAGGTCCCGGATCTCGCGGCGCGCTTGCCGGTTGAGCTCGAGGCCGGTGGCGCCGTACATGCGGCGCGCGACGGCGAGGATCTTGTCCGGGATGGCATCGCCGAGGTCGTAGAGCGGCGTGAAGCGGCGGGCCGGGTCGGCGTGGGCCTGCACCGCCCGCGCCAGCTCCAGCGCCCCCTCACCACCGCGGGCGTGGTGATCCGAGACGGCGAAGGGCACGCCGGCCGCTTCGCAGCGTTCACGGACCGCGGCGATCTCCTCCTCCTCGTCGTCGGCGAAGCGATTCAGGGCCACGATCGGCGCCAGCCCGAAGTGCCGGATGTTCTCCACGTGCTTGTCCAGGTTGGGGAGGCCGCGCCCGACTGCTGCGGGGTCGGGCGCCGCCAGCGCCTTGCGGAGAATGCCGCCGTGCATCTTCAGGGCGCGCACCGTCGCGACCAGGACCACCGCCGCAGTCTCCAGGCCGGCGGCCCGGCTCTTGATGTGGAAGAACTTCTCCGCGCCCAGGTCGAAGCCGAAGCCGGCCTCGGTGATCGCCCAATCCGCCAGGTGGAGGGCCATGCGCGTGGCGATGACGCTGTTGCAGCCGTGGGCGATGTTCGCGAACGGGCCGCCGTGGACGAGCGCCGGCGTCCCCTCGAGCGTCTGCACCAGGTTGGGCCACAGGGCGTCGCGCAGCAGGGCGAGCATGGCACCGGAGCCCGAGAGCCTCTCGGCGGTGACCGGCTCGCCGTCGTAGGTGAAGCCGATCAGGATGCGGTCGAGCCGCGCCCGCAGGTCTTCCTCGTCCTCGGCGAGGCACAGGACCGCCATCACCTCCGAGGCGGCCGTGATGTCGAAGCCGGTCTCCCGGGGGACGCCCTGCTTGCTCCCACCGAGGCCGATGATCACGTCGCGGAGCGCCCGGTCGTTCATGTCCATCACCCGTCGCCAGAGGATCCGGCGGGGGTCGATGCGCAGGGCGTTGCCGAAGTAGAGGTGGTTGTCGACGAGGGCCGCCAGCAGGTTGTGGGCCGTCGTCACCGCATGGAAGTCGCCGGTGAAGTGGAGGTTGATCCGCTCCATGGGCAGCACCTGGCTGTAGCCGCCGCCGGTGGCGCCTCCCTTCATGCCCAGCGACGGGCCGAGGGAGGGCTCGCGCAGGGCGAGGCAGGTGGACTCGCCGAGCCGCGCCAGGCCCTGGGCCAGGCCGATGCTGGTGGTCGTCTTGCCCTCGCCGGCCGGGGTTGGCGTGATGGCCGAGACGAGCACGAGGCGGCCGGTCCCGGGGCGGCGCCGGCGCTTACGAAGCGCGGCGGGAGACACCTTGGCGACATCGTCACCGAACAGGCGAACCTGTTCGGTGGGAAGGCCCAGCTCCCCGATGACCTCGTGGATCGGTCGGGGACGTGCGGCGCGGGCGATCTGGACGTCGGTCGGCATGGATCGCACGATAGCCGCCCGGCGCGGCGCCGGGGCCAGCGTCCGCCGGCCCCGGCGCACGGAGTCACGGCGTGGCGGAGGGTGTGCCCCAGGTCTTGACGGTGCGCAGCACGAAGGCGCCGTGGAACTCGGAGATGGCGTCGGTGGCCTTCTGGAAGGCGGCCCAGTCGTCGCTCGCGAACAGCATCTCGTTCGATGCCTCGGCTTCCGCCGCACTCGCGAAGCCGGTCGAGACGATGTGGGTCACGGCCGTCAGACCTGCGGCCGCCACACCCGAGAGATAGGTGGTGCCGGGAATCCCCTTGCCCGTTTCGGATTGGAGCAGGGCGTCCATCGCGGCGAGGTAGGCGGGCGGGTCGTCGACGCTGACCGCGTAGAGGACCCAGTACGCGTCGGTGTCGCCTTCCTCCCCCCAGCTCTTGGCGAAGACCATGCGGGAAGTGGCGCCGAGGTCCGTCAGGCTGGCGACCGTGTCCCGGAACGCGGCCCAGTCCGGATTGCCCTGGAGCTTCTGCTGCCAGGCTTCGCGAGCGGCCAGCGACTCCATCGAAGTGATGAAGCCATGAGTCGCGGGATCGCCGCCGTCGATCTCGTTCGCCATCAGGGACAGAGTGCCGGGCATCTCCTTGCCGATGGGCGAGGCCATGAACTTGTCGGCCGCCGCCACGATCTTGGCGACGTTCTGTGGGTCCGTCCGGAAGGTGAGGGATTGCCAGTTCGGGGCAGCGTGCGCCGAGGCACTCAGGAACAGGAGACCGGTCACGAGAACGAGAAGTCTTGTCATGGGGAGATCCTCCTGGGACGTTTGTGCCACGCCCGCGTACCGAAGTCACGCCCTATTCGGGGCGCTCACGCGGCAGCGCGCTCGAGCCCGGCCTGGCGGCCCTTCTCTTCCAGGGTGGCCTGGTCGATGTCGCTGGTCGTGCCGGCCTCGAATTCGAGGATGCCGAGCTCGGCGAAGCGGGCGCGCTGGCGGTCCGAGAGGAGACCCAGGCTCTTCACGTTGGGAACGATCTTCTTGAAGAGGCGCCGGCGGTACTCCTTGGCGAAGGGCGATTCGAGGCTGGCCTCGATGCACGCCTCGACGGGAAGGCCCATGGCTTCCCACACCTCGTGGTTGAGGATGCGGTCGCGCATCAGCACGCAGGCCTCGTAGACGAAGTCCTCGCGTTCGGCCCGCTCGGCCTCGTTGTACTCCTGCGTGTGCTCGCGGAGCGAGATCACGCCGAACGCGACGTGTCGGCTCTCGTCCTCCATGACGGCGGCGGTGAGATCGCGCAGCAGCGGATGTGTGGCGGAATCGCGGATCGTGCCGAAGGCGGCCAGGGCGAGACCCTCGACGATGATCTGCATGCCGAGGAACTTCATGTCCCAGCGCGAATCCGAGAGGATCTGGTCCAGCAGCGCCTTCAGGTTCGGGTTCACCGGGTAGTCGTGCTCGAGCTTCTCCTGCACGAAGCGTCGGTACACTTCGACGTGTCGCGCCTCGTCCATCACCTGGGTCGCACCGTACATCTTCGCCTCGTACCAGGGGACGCTGTCCACGACCTGGGCGGTGGCGAGGAGCGCACCTTGCTCGCCGTGGAGGAACTGGCAGAGCTGCCAGGTGATCGACTCGTGGCGGAGCTGCTCCACCTCCCGCTTCGTGAGCTTGTCCCAGAGGGGTGTGCCCCAGATGCCGATGGAGGCATCCGGCACCAGCTCGCTCCGCGGGTCGACGTGGGCGGACCAGTCCAGGCGCTCGCTCCCGTTCCACTGGTCACGCTTGGCGTGCTCGTAGAGGCGCTCGAGCTGGGCACGGGTGGAGTCGTACTCCCAGTTGTAGGTGACGTCCTGGGGGACGCGGTAGGTCTCGCGGGGGGTCTCGGCTCGCAGGCGGTCCATCGGGCTCCTCCGATTGATGTCTACACTGTAGATTCGATTTCGGGCAGTGTAGTCTACGCCGTAGACTCGTCAAGACCCTTCAGCTAGATTCGCCGGGTGCCCGCAACCCCTCGGACTTCGGCCCGAAAACGGCCTGCCCTCTCCCCGGACCGCATCGTCGCGGCCGCGCTGGCCCTGGCGGACACCCGCGGCGATTTCTCGATGCGCGCCCTGGGCCAGAAGCTGCGGGTGGACCCGATGGCCATCTACCGGCACTTCCGAGACAAGGACGCGGTGCTCGACGCGATGGTCGACGCGGCCCTGGCCGAGCTCGCGGCGCCGCCGAAGAGCGCCGGCACCGCCCGCGCCCGCCTGCGTCGCATGTGCATCGACTTCCGAGCCTGCCTCGATGCCCATCCCGGCGTGGCGATGCGCGTCTCGACCACCCGACCGACCCTGGGGCCGCACACCGTCGGGCTTACCGAGGCGTGCCTCGGCCTGCTGCGCGAGATGGGCTTCGACGCCCGGGAGGCGACCCGCGCCTTCATGATGGTCATCCGCTTCATCACCGGCGTGGCGGCCGCCGACGGCCACCTGCGCGCCGAGGGCCTCGACGAGGACGCCTGGCGCGAGGACCTGCGGGCGGGCTACGCCTCCGTGTCGCCCGCGGAGCACCCGAACGTCGCCGCCATGGCGGAAGAGGTGGCGAGCCTCGGCATGCAGGAGGAGTTCGAGTACGGACTCGATCTGCTGCTCGAGGGCTTGGAGCGCCGGGCGGGGACCGGGGCCTAGCCGCCTCACCGTTCCCTACTCGACCTGGATCGTGCGCAGGTGGTCGGCCAGTGCCCGGGCGTCGAGAGTGGGCCCGTAGGTCGCGAAGGGCTCGCCCGCGTGCTCCTGGGCGAAGACCGCCCCCCAGACCGGCATCTCCTGCGGGCCGTGCTGGGCGGCGAGGAAGCGCCCGTCGATCACCATCATCACGGCGGACTCGTCGAAGCGTCCGCCGCCCCGACGGGCCAGGGTGGTGAGATCCGCCGGGGCGGCGGTGAGGGATTCGGCCAGGGGGCCGTCGCCGGCTCCCGAAACGCCGTGGCACGAAGCGCAGTGGCGCTTGTAGAGGACGGCGCCGGCGACCTCGTCGGTGCGCTTGTCGATGCAGCCGCCGGCGGAGACCCCCGCGCACAGGAGAAGCACAAAGATCGGAACGATGCTCCGCGCCTTCACGCTGCCCCCTCACTGCTGCACACGATGGGCCCGTGCTCGACACCGTCAAGGGATGGGCCGACTGAGGCCCGCGACCCCACCGGGCGCCCATTCCTCCTCAATGCGGCGGGCTGTCGCGACCACGGCGAGCTACGGCTCGGCACGCCGATTGCGGTGGTCTCGACGTCGGAGGAACGACATGCGAATCGCAAGGATCGTCTTCGGCGCCTGCGTCGCCACCCTCGTGCTGGGACTCACCCTCCCGACCACGGTCGTCGCACAGCAGGAGCCTCCCGCAGCGGACGAACGGCCGATCTACGGCCGCGACCTGATGACGGAGCAGGAGCGGATCGAACACCGCGAACGGATGCGGAACGCGACCTCGGAGGAGGAGCGAGCTCGGATCCGTCAGGAGCACCACGAGCGCATGCGCGAGCGGGCGAAGGAGCGGGGCGTCGAGCTGCCGCCGGTGCCGCCGCCCCGCGGACGGGGCATGGGACCGGGGCAGGGCGCGGGACCCGGAAAGGGGAAGGGCCCGCGTCGCTGACGTCTGGCCGGACCTCGCTCTCGAGTCGGCACGGGACGTCGAGGGCTACGCGCCCAAGGTGGCGACCCTGCGCCCGGATGCGTCCCTCGCCGAGGCGGGTCGCGTCCTCGCCCGCGAGCACGCGCCGATGCGGGGCCCGTGCAGCGGAAGGGATGCCGGCTCGCGGACGAGTGGTAGGCTTGGAGATCGGGTTCGCCACGGAGGGCGAGATGCAGACGTCACGTCGGAGTTCCTGGATCTGGGTGACGATTCTCCTCGTCTCGGTATCGGCCGGGCGGGCAGCCCGCGCGGACTCCCATCTGAACTGCTCGGCCTATGCCGGCATGGCCGTCTCGCAGCAGGAGCAGAACGTTGCGCAGGCCTGTGGCTTCACCGGAGGCGCATGGTCTACGGACTTCCAGGCCCACTTCACGTGGTGCAACACCAGTGCCCAGATGGCCGACCTCGTCCGTGAGGACGAGGCGCGCAAGCAAGCCCTGGCCCAGTGCGCCAACAAGCCGAAGCTCGACCAGGCGATCTGCCAGGAGTATTCGGCCAACGCAGTGCTGCAGGCCCGCATGGCCGAGCAGGCGAAATGCGGCCTGAAGGGCGGCCGATGGTCCGAGGACTATGGGCCGCATTTCGACTGGTGTTTCGGGGCCCCTCGGGCGCAGCGCGATCTCGAGGCCCAGGCCCGCGAGTCCGAGCTGTCGGGCTGTCTGGCGGTGAGGAAGTCGGACCAGGAAACCCGTTGTCTGGCCTATGCGGAGGCTGCGGTGCTCCAGAACGAAGACAACCTGGCGCGGAGCTGCGGGTTCGACGGCGGGCGCTGGAGCGCTGACTCGCCGGGCCACTTCAGCTGGTGCATGGGCGTGCCCGAATCCGCCTCAGCGGCCGAAGGAGACGCGCGCAACGCCGCCCTGCGGGACAGCTGCAAGAAGGCGAAGAAGACGACCTGCTGGACCGAGACCAAGCCGGCGGTCGGGATTCCGCCCTGGCGCGTCGTGCGGCACTGCAAGACGCAGTGATCGCGCCGGCCCGGTCGGGAGCTGAGGCACGGGCGGCCCGCCTGGGGCGGACCGCCCCAGACCGCGGCCTTGCGCCGCGCCTGCCGCCGGTGGAGCGGCGGCGCGTGCCTTGCAGAGTCGCCTCCCCGAGGAGCAACGCATGTCGGAGCCCATCCCGGGCGGCGCGGCCAGCGAGGTCGGCCCGGAGGATCTGAACCCCTACCACATGGCCCAGGCCCAGTTCGACCTGGCCAGCAGCTACCTGCCGCGGCTCAAGACGGGCCTGATCGACTTCTTCAAGCGGCCGCGCCAGACGCTCACGGTCGAGTTCCCGGTGCTCACCGAGGAAGGCGACGTGCGCATGTTCACCGGCCATCGGGTGCTGCACAGCCGCATCCGCGGGCCCGGCAAGGGCGGCCTCCGCTACCACCCGGACACGAACGCCGACGAGGTGCGCGCGCTGGCTTCCTGGATGACCTGGAAGTGCGCCGTGGTGGACGTCCCGTTCGGCGGCGCCAAGGGCGGCGTGGCCTGCGATCCGAAGCAGCTCGACGAGGCCGACCTGCGGCGGATCACCCGCCGCTACATCTCGGAGCTCGGCGACTTCATCGGTCCTCAGACCGATATCCCCGCGCCGGACATGAACACCGACGCCCAGACCATGGCGTGGGTGTACGACACCTACAATGCGCTCCACCCAGGCGTGAACAACCTGCCGGTGGTGACCGGGAAGCCGCTCGACATCGGCGGCTGTCAGGGGCGCGACGAGGCCACGGGGCGGGGCCTTCTCTATGTCACCCAGGCCGTGCTCGACCGGGAGCTCCTGCCGGGCCGCAGCTCGCTGAGCGGTGCCGACGTGGTCATCCAGGGATGGGGGAACGTCGGCACCCACGTGGCGGAGCTCTTCCGGGAGGAAGGCGCGCGGATCATCGCGGTCGCGGATTCCCAGGGCGGCATCGTCAACAAGGAAGGCCTCGACGTCGAAGCGGTGCGGGAGCACCGGGGAGAGATGGGAACGGTCGTCGGCCTGGCCGGCACGGCCACGGTCACCAACGAGCAGCTCCTCGAGCTGCCGTGCGACGTGCTCGTTCCCGCCGCGGTCGGCGGACAGATCCGTCGCGACAACGCGCCCCTCGTGGCCGCCAAGATGATCGTCGAAGGCGCGAACGGCCCGGTCACGCCGGCCGCGGACCGCATCTTGACGGAGCGGGGGATTCCGGTGGTTCCCGACATCCTCGCGAACGCCGGCGGCGTCGTGGTCAGCTACTTCGAGTGGGTCCAGAACTCCGAGAACCAGCAGTGGGACCTGGAGGACGTGCACACGAAGCTGCACACGCGCATCACCCGCGCCGCCGAGGCGGTGCTGGACAAGCAGCAGCAGCTCGTGCGCGACCTCCCGGCCATCCGGGAGGCTCTCGACGGGGTTCGCGCGAAGCACCCCGTTCCCGAGGTCCCGCTGGATCCGGTCACGCTGCGCTCGGCGGCGTACGTGCTGGCGATCGAGCGGGTCGCCAGCGTCGCGCTGGCGCGCGGGATCTGGCCCTAGGCACACACCCGAACCAGGAGGTCCCATGGGCTCCATCACCGGCGGCGAGCTCGTCGCCCGCATGCTCGCAACGGAAGGTGTCGAGGTGGTGTTCGGCATCATCGACGGCACCTACTTCGGGCTCACCTCGAGCCTCGACCAGCACGGCATCCGGCTCGTCTCGCCGCGCCACGAGAGCACCGCGGCCCACATGGCCGGCGCCTACGCCCGCAGCAGCGGACGCCTCGGCGTGTGCCTGGCGAGCAACGGCCCCGGCGCGGCCAACGTGCTGCCCGGCATCGCCGTGGAGAACGGCGAGGGCAACCGCGTGCTCGTGCTCACGAGCTGGCGACGCGCACCGATCGTCGGGCCGGACCGGGGCGGCACCTACCAGTACTTCGACCAGCTCGCGGTGACGAAGCCGATGACCAAGTGGTCCGGAGCCGCCACCACCTTCGAGCGCATCCCCGAGGCCCTGCGTCGCGCGTTTCGCGTCTCCTTCCAGGGGCGGCCGGGTGTCGTGCACGTGACCATTCCGGAGGACGTGCTGAACGGCGCCTGCGAGGCGGAGCCCGAGGTGCGGGCGCCGGCGCGCTACCGGCGGGTGGAGCCCGTGCGGCCGTCGCCGGAGCAGGTGCGCGAGACGGCGGACCTGCTGGCAGCGGCGAAGGCACCGCTCCTCCAGGTGGGCAGCGGCGCCGTGCACGCCGGCGCCGGCGACCGCGTGGCGGAGCTGGCGAAGCGCCTGTGCGCACCGATCACCTCGAGCTGGGGCGGACGCCCGGCGGTCGACGAACGCCTTCCGAATGCGATCCCCATCCTCCCGCCCCTGATCGACCAGGTGCGCACCGGTGCCGACGTCGTGCTCGCGCTCGGCAGCCGCTTCGGTGAGACCGACTGGTGGGGGAAGGAGCCCTACTGGGGCCCGCCGGAGCGCCAGAAGCTCGTGCAGGTGGACGTGGACGAGGCCGTGCTCGGCCTGAACAAGCCGGTGGACCTGCCGGTCGTCGCCGACGTCGGCGCGTTCCTGGACGCGCTCCTCGCCGAGCTCGAGAGCCGTGAGCCCCCGGCGGGCCTGGCCGCGCGGGAGGCGAGGCTCGAGGAGTACGTCGGCACGAAGACCGGGCTGCGCACGTTCCTGCGCAGCGCACCGAACCCGCCGGACGAAGCGCCCCTTCACACGGCTCACGTGCCCCTGCTCTGCCGGGAGTTCTTCGACGACGACGCGGTGCTCGTGATCGACGGCGGCAACACCGCCGTGTGGACGAACCTCTATCACGAGAACCGGGTGCCGGGCTGTCTGCTCAGCACCTTCAAGTTCGGGATGCTGGGCGCCGGCGTGGGTCAGGCCCTCGGCGCGAAGGTCGCCCACCCGGATCGGCAGGTCTACTGCATCCTCGGGGACGGAGCGATGGGCTTTCATCCCCAGGAGGTCGAGACTGCCGTGCGCTGCGACCTCCCCATCGTCTTCCTGGTGCTGTGCGACGGCGCGTGGGGGATGGTGAAGTTCGGCCAGAGCATGGCGCTGGACCCGGACCAGATGGCCGAGAAGCGTATGCTGCCGAAGGGCAAGACGCTGAACACGGACTTCCACGACGTTCGCTTCGACAAGCTGGCGGAGAGCATGGGCGCCCACGGCGAGCGGGTGGCGCGGGCCGACGAGCTCGTGACAGCCCTCGAGCGCAGTGTCGCGAGCGGGCGGCCCGCGGTGATCCACGTGGACGTGGATCCGGTCGCCCACCTCTGGGCCCCCGGGCTCGACGTGTTCAAGAAGATGCACCTGGAGCCGGGCGCATGACCTCGGTGCTCGTGACCGGGGCCTCGGGCCTGATCGGCCGGCAGGTGGTGGCGCAGCTCGCGGCGGAGCCGGAGGTGTTCTCGCGCATCGTCGCCATGGACGTTCGCGATCCGGGCTCGGCCCAGGAGCCGGGCGTCACCCACCTGAAGGGCGACATCCGCGAGCCGGGGCTCGACAAGGTGCTGCGCAAGCACGGCGTGGAGTGCGTCGTCCACCTGGCGGCGGTCGTGACGCCGGGGCCGGACAGCAGCCGCGAGCTGGAGCACTCGATCGACGTAGTGGGCTCCGAGAACGTGCTGCGGGCATGCCTCGAGGCCGGCGTGCGCCAGCTCGTCTACACCAGCAGCGGCGCGGCCTACGGCTACCACGCGGACAACCCGGTCCCTCTGGGCGAGGACGCTCCGCTGCGCGGCAATCCGGAATTCGCCTACTCGGACCACAAGCGCCTGGTCGAAGAGATGCTGGCCCGCGCCCGCGAGGAGCATCCAGAGCTCGCTCAGCTGATCTTCCGACCCGGCACCATCCTGGGCGAGAGCGTGCGCAACCCGATCACCGCGATCTTCGAGCGGCCGGTGGTGGTGGGCGTGCGCGGCTCCGACGCGCCGTTCGTGATCATCTGGGACGAGGACGTGGCCGCTGCCATCGTGAAGGGCATCCGCGAGCAGCGTAGTGGGATCTACAACCTGACCGGGGACGGGACGATCACGCTCCCGGAGATCGCGCGACGGCTGGGCAAGCCCTACCTGCCGATCCCCGCGCCGCTCCTGGCCGGCGCCCTCCGCGTGGCCCGCACCCTCGGCCTCACCCAGCTGGGTCCGGAGCAGGTGCGCTTCCTGCGCTACCGGCCCGTGCTCTCGAACGAGCGGCTGAAGCAGGAGTACGGCTTCACGCCGGGCGCCACCAGCGAGGGCTGCTTCGAGCGCTACCGCGCGCGGGTGTCGTGAGCGGCGCGCGGGTCGTCGTCACCGGCGCCGCCGGCGGCATCGGCGCGGCCGTGGCGGAGCGCTACGCGCGGGAGGGCGCGCGGGTCGCCCTGCTCGACCGGGAGGAGACACGGCCCCCGTCGCCGGACGGGCTCGCCCTGCGCTGCGACGTGACCCGCGAGGACGAGTGCCGGAAGGCCATCGACGAGGCGACCCTGGCCTTCGGCGGACTGGACGTGCTCGTGAACAACGCCGGCGTGACCCACCTGAGCGCCTTCGAAGAGACCGACGTGAAGGTGCTGCGCCGCGTGATGGACGTGAACTTCTTCGGCGCCGTGCACTGCACGAAGGCGGCGCTCCCCGCCCTGCTCCAGGCCCGCGGGCAGGTGATCGCCCTTTCCAGCGTCGCTGGCTTCGCCCCGCTCGTGGGACGCACCGGCTACGCCGCCAGCAAGCACGCCCTGCACGGCTTCTTCGACTCCCTGCGGGCGGAGTTCGGCGACCGCGGGCTGCGAGTGATGCTCGTCTGTCCGTCCTTCGTGGACACGGCGATCGGCGCGCACGCCCTCGGCGGCGACGGCGGCCCTGCTCCGGTGGGCGCGCGAACCGGCGTACGGCACCCCCTCGCCCCGGAGCAGGTGGCAGACGCCATCGTCCACGCGGCCGCCCGCAACCGGCGGCTGCTCTTGATTCCGCGCGAGGCCCGCCTGGCCTGGTGGATGGCACGCCTCCTACCCGTCCTCTACGAACGCCTGATGATCCGGCGGACACGAGCGGAAGGCCCTTGAGCGAGCGGGAGGAGGCCCTCCCTCGCCACGTGAAGAGCGGCTACGCGCTGGGCGACCACACCATCAACGTCCAGCTCGCTTCTGTCTCCCTCTTCTTCCTGTTCTTCCTGACGGAGGTGGCCGGGCTCGCGCCGTCGCAGGCCGGGCTCGTCCTGCTGCTGGGCCGCGCGGTCGACGCTTTCACGGATCCGCTGATGGGCCGCATCTCCGACGCCACCCGCTGGAAGCTCGGCCGCCGGCGGCCCTGGTTCCTGATCGGCGCGCTTCCGTTCGGGCTGAGCTTCGCGCTTCTCTGGTCGCCGAGCGGCCTCGAGCGCGAGGCCGCGGTCTTCGCCTTCTACGCGCTCGTGTACGTGGCGAACACCCTGTGCTCGACGCTCCTCGCCGTACCCTACGTCGCGCTGCTTCCCGAGCTGGTCCTGGGCTACGACGAACGCACCTCGATGAACACCTTCCGCTCGGTGGTGGTGATGGCGGCCATCCTGCTGACCGCCGTGGGGATGCCCGCGCTGGTTGGCGCCTTCGGAGGGGGCGCCGAAGGCTACGCCGGCGCCGGGCTGGTGCTCGGCGTGTGGGTGGCGTTGCCCTGGCTCGTGGTCTTCGGCGTCACCTGGGAGCGGCCCGGGTTCCGCCGGCCCGGTGGGCAGGGCCTGGCGGCGGGCCTGCGCGAGCTCGCCGGCCACCGCACCTACTGCATCCTGGCGGCGCTCTTCGTCTCCGCGCGCATCGCCGTGGACGTGAGCGGCGCCATGTTGCTCTTCTACTTCACCCATTGGCTGGGCCGCGGCGAGGACTTCCCCTTCGCGATGGGCGCCATGCTCGGTGCCGTGATCCTCTCCCTTCCGCTGTGGCTCCATCTCGCCCGCAAGCTCGACAAGCGCACCATCTTCGTCACCGGTGCGCTCTGGTGGAGCGTGGGCTCGATCGGCGTGCTGCTCTGCCAGCCGCACCACGGCCGCGGCCTCGTGCTCCTGCTCTTCGCCTTCTGCGGCGTCGGCTATGCGGTGGCCGACCTGATCCCCTGGTCGATGCTCGGCGACGTGATCGACGAAGGCGAGCTGAGGAGCGGCGAGCGCAAGGAGGGCCTCTACGGCGGCTTTTTCACCTTCCTGCGCAAGCTCGGAGGCGCGCTCGGCGTCGCCGCCGCCGGCTTCATCCTCGACGCCGCCGGCTTCCTGCGCGGCGGCGCGGCCCAGAGCGAGACCGCGCTCTCCGCGATCCGCTGGCTCACCGCGATCGGCCCGATGGCGTTCCTGCTCCTCGCGGCCTGGATCGCGCTCCGCTACCCGCTGACCCGCGCGCGGCACGAGGGGGTCCTCGCCGAGCTGGCCGGGCGGCGGGGCTGAGGACGGCCCCCACCTTCGTCGCAGCCACCCTGCTCGGTGAGCCGATCATGGCCCTGCCGGCCGCGGTCTACGCCGCGTGGAGGCTGCCCGCCGCCCTGGCCATCGGCGCCCTGCGCATGCACCTCGGCCGCGATTTCGCCTGACCGGGCTCGCGTGCACGCGCCGCCGCGCCCGCCGCCGAAGTGGAGGATGACGGAGGGGCCTGCGAGCGCCGCGGGCACCCGATGCGTGGCGCGTGGCCTCGCTGTGCGGCGCCCGCAGGCCCCGGGGAACGCGCTTCAGGATCGAACGGTCCCCGGCGAAACGCGGTGACGGAACTCACCGCGGGTGCTCGTCTGCGTACGGCCGGTTCGAAAGGGGACGCCACCACCGGCGCTCCCCTCCCGCGGCACCCGCATGCTTCTCGCACGCCGGACTTCGTCGGGGCGCTTTCGCCCCAGGCGCCCGGGCACGCGGATTGCTCTACGGGGAGTCAGGACGGAGCCCCCCGATGCGCGCGGCGCACAGCGAGAACATCCTCGAGACCCTGCGAGCCGGTGGTGCCCGACCCGGCGGCCCGGAATCCCTCGCCTCTCTCCTCGCCGACGTGTCACTCCTGGCGCGCACGGGACCCCGTGACCGATTCGTGGAGCGCTATCTCGTCGCCGGCGCGCCCATCGTCGACCGGGTCGCCTTCCGGCTCCGCGCGGCCGCGGCGGAGCTCCGGGTCTCGGTGGCGACACGCGTGTCGTCGACGCGGCCGCTCCTGATCGACCCGTGGCGCGTGGAGCGGGGCCTGATCGGTCTGGCGCTGGCCGTCCTCGCGGCCAGCTCCGGTCGGCCCTCGGCGCTGCGCATCGGCTTCGAGCGACGCGGCGATGCCGGGGCGTTCCGTGCGACGTCCTGCCCGCAGGCAGCCGGCGGGGTCGCGGACCCCTCGGCGCCCTCGGCCGACTCCGCGGCCCTGGGCCTGCTCGCCGCCGGACGTGCGGCGGAGGCCCACGGCGGCTGGGTGGCCCTCTCCCTCGAACCTGAAAGAGAACTGAATCTCTGGCTTCCGGCCGATCCGGAGGCGTTTCGGAGCCCTTCCGGGTTCGCGGCGTCTCCTCACGACTTGCCGTGCAGGCCCTGGAACCGAGAAGGTGTGAGAGGTCACACAAGTCGGTGTTGGGGGGCAGGGTCTGCACGGCTCCTGGGGGGGAAGGACGGGGACCTCAATGCAGCAGGGTTCGATCCTGGTCGTCGATGACGACCGCCGCTTCGGTCACTCGCTGGGCCGGGCGCTGGCCGCCGACGGACACCGCGTCGAGGTGTTCGAGGAGCCTTCGCCCGCCCTCGCGGAGCTCGAGCGCGAAGTCTACGACCTGGTCTTCACCGATCTGGTCATGCCCGAGATGGACGGTCTCGAGCTGATCGGGCGCGCGAAGCGCATCCGACCCAGCTGCGAGGTCGTGCTCATCACCGGCCACCCCACTTTCGAGTCCGTTCGCAGCGCCCTCCGCCAGGGTGCTCGGGACTACCTGACCAAGCCCGCCTCCTTCGAGGAAGAGGTGCGGCCGCTGGTGGATTCGATCCTGGACGCGCCGCCGGCCAGCACGCCCGCTTCGTCCGCGCCGGACGGTGCGTTCCCGGGCGTCGCGGATCCGGGCGGGCCGATGGGCGCGGTCGTCGACCTGCTGCCGAGGGTGGCGCGCTCGCGTGCGCCGGTCCTCGTGGTGGGCGAGTCCGGAACCGGCAAGGAGCTGGTCGCAGAGGCGATCCATCGCATGTCCGACCGGAGTGGCGGGCCCTTCGTGCAGGTGAACTGCGCGGCGCTCCACGACGGCCTGCTCGAGGCGGAGCTCTTCGGCGCCGTGCGCGGCGCCTATACCGGTGCCACCCGGGGGCGCCCGGGCTTCTTCGAAGTGGCCGACGGCGGGACGCTCTTCCTCGACGAGATCGCCGAGACCACGCCCAGCGTGCAGGCCAAGCTGCTGCGGGTGATCCAGCACGGAGCCTTCCACCGACTCGGCGATCCGGCCCATGCGGTGACCTCGAACGCCCGCGTGGTGGCGGCGACGAACCGCGACCTGGAGCGCGAGGTCCACGATGGGCGCTTCCGCCTCGACCTGTTCTACCGCCTGGGCGTCCTCCCAATCCCGCTCCCGCCGCTGCGGGAGCGGATGGCCGAGCTGCCGGCCCTAATCGAGCACTGCGCTCGCGAGCTGGGGCAGCCAGGGGCCGTGGTCGTGGAGCCCGCCGCACTCCACGCGATGCACCGGCACGATTGGCCCGGCAACGTGCGCGAGCTGCGCAACGCCGTCGAGCATGCCTTCGTCCTGGGTGGGGACGGGGTGGTGCGCCTGGAGCACCTCCCCCGCGCGCTGCGCATGGGCGAGAGCCAGCGGGAGCCGGGCGGCCTCGAGTCGCTCCGCGGCGCCGAGCTGCGCCAGATCCGCCAGGCGCTCCAGCAGACCCGCGGCAACCGCAGCCAGGCCGCGCGCTTGCTCGGCATCACGCGCCGCGCCCTCGGCTACCGGATCCGCAAGCACGGCCTCGAGGAGGAGGTGGCAGCGCTCGAGCACCGCCCGCAGCCGTTCCTCCCGGGCTTCGAGCCGCCGCCGAGCACCTAGCCCTGATCCGGCATTGCGAGGTGTAGGGAAAGCCCGGAATTGAAAGTGGCTCCGTCGGTGTGCTTGATGGAAGTGCCAACCACCATCATGCCTCCGAGGAGCCACATTCGTGAAGCTAAGCAGACACCGGATTCGAGCCCGCGTCAAGGGCGAATTGTCGATCGCCTTCACGGATGAGGCGCTGACGAGCTACGGCGGGCTGGAGCTGTTCCGGCGCTTCTTCGACCGCTTTTGGGCAGAGCGCCTGAAAGCGGCCTTTGCGGATCGGGCGTTCGACTCGGACTACGGATCCTTCCGCTGCATGCTGGTGGTGGTGGGGATGCTGCTGCTGGGAGGGAGCCGTCTCTCGCATGTCCGGGTGCTCGATCGGGATCCGTTGTTTCGGCGGTTCGTCCGATTGCAGCGGCTTCCGGACGAGCGGACCCTGGCGAGGAACCTGAAGGAGCTGACGTCGGGCTACCGCGATCGTCTGAACGAACTGCTGCGGGACATGGCCTATGGAACCCACACAGGGCTCGGCTTGGAGCGGGCCACGATCGAGCTGGACGGCACCGTGCTTCGGACGGGCGAGTACGTGGACGGCGCCGAGCGCGGCTTCAACCCACATCACCCGAAGGACCCGTCCTACTACCCGCTGACGGCGCACCTGGCGCAGACGAGCCAGCTGCTCGGCGTATGGAACCGGCCGGGCAATGTGAACGATGCGGTGGGCGCTGCGGAGAAGCTGGCCTTTCTCCTGGGCGACGCGAAGCGGCGCCTCGATCGGGTCCCGATCGAGGTGCGGCTCGATGGCGCCTTCTTCCAGAAGGCCGTTCTCGAGGTTCTCACGGCCTCTCGCGTGGAGTACGCCCTCAAGGTCCCCATGTGGCGCTGGCTCGGCGTGCGTGAGAAGATCGCCGCCCGGAAGCGTTGGCACCGCGTCAACGCGAGCGTCGACGCCTTCTCCGTCGTCCACCGGATCCCACAGTGGAAGCGCTGCGAGCGGATCGTGGTGTTCCGCAAGAAGGTCTCCGGGCGAAGCGCGAAGAACTTCCAGCTCGACCTCTTCACCCCGGACGATGGCCACTACGAGTACTCGATGGTCGCGACGAACAAGCGGACCAGCGAGGCCGCCGTCTGGGCCTTCATGGCCGGACGCGGCGGCCACGAGAAGACGCTGGCCGAGCTCAAACAGCACCTGGCGTTCGCCACCATCCCGACCCAGGACTGGGACGCCAACAGCAACTGGCAGCTGCTCAGTGCCCTGACCCACAACCTGGTGCGGGACTTCCAAGCCACGCTTGGCCTGCCAGAGCGACCCAACGGCCGAAAGCGGACCGCCCGGCTCCGCTTCCCCTCGCTCCGCACGCTCCGCTTCGAGCTGATCCAGCTCCCTGGCCGCATCGCTCGGCCTGCCGGACGCGCTTCGCTCCGAATCGCCGCGTCCTCGCGCAGCCGCTCCACCATCCGGGCCGCCGAGACCGCGCTCGCCGCGTGAGCCCGCCAGACCTACGCTCGGATCCGTGATCTCAATGCCGGATCAGGGCTAGCGGTCCTCTGCGGGCGCCGCGAGGACCGGCAGGCGGAGGATGAAGGCGGCGCCGCCGCCGAGCCGGTTCTCGGCCTCGAGCTCGCCCCGGTTCTGCCGGGCCAGGTCGAAGCTCAGGCTGAGGCCCAGGCCCAGGTGTCCGTCGTCGTCCTTGGTGCTGAAGAACGGATCGAAGACGTGGGGCAGGAGGTCCGGCGGGATCCCCGGGCCGCGGTCGATCACACGCACCTCCGCGTGATCCGCGAGAGCCCGCAGCTCGATCTCGATCGGAGGCGCCTTGCCCGCGGCCTGGATGGCGTTGATCAGGAGGTGGAGGATGATCTGGACGACATCCTCCTCTCGCGCGAACACCGGCGGGAGCTCGTCCTCGCGGCCGATCCGCAAGAGGTCCGGCGACCGGCCCATGGCGGCCATCTCGATCGCCCGGCGCACGACCATCGCCAGATCGAGCTCGCGCGCCGGCGCCCGGTCCTCGTCGCGTGCGAAGGTGCCCAGGCGGCGGACCAGGCCCGTGATCCGATCCGCGCCCTCGATGGCCTCGTCGGTGATGGCCATGGCCTCCCGCGCGACGCGACGCGCCCGCGCGGGCAGCCGGGCCACGAGCTCGGTTTCCTCCCCGATCGCCACGGCGAGCGTGCGCAGCATGCCGAGGTTCCCTCGCACGTAGGACAGTGGGTTGTTGATCTCGTGGGTCACGCCGGAAATCAGGAAGCCGAGCGCCTCGAAGCGGGTCGCCAGCTCGACGCGACGCTCCGCGCTGCGCAGCTCGGTGCGGTCCTCGAGCAGCGCGGCGGTTCCGAAACGGATGCCGCCCCGGGAGAGCGGCGCCACGCTGACCTCGATGTTCCGCAGCGGGTGGCTCCTCGCACGGGCGACCACCTCGTGGAGGAGCTGGCCGATCGGGTCGTCGATCCCGGTAATCTCCGCGGCCGCCGCGTTGGCGTCGACGACCCGGTTGCCCGCGTCGGCGACCAGCAGCCCCGCGTCGATCTGCTCGATGACCTCGCGCCGCGCGAAGGGCTGGTAGTAGGGAGCCAGCCCCGTCTCGAGGAAGAGGAACCGGAAGACGACCGCCACGGCGCCGAGCACGGCGGGCGTGGGATCGACGGCGGGAACGCCCCAGAGGTTGAACACGACGTTCACGCCGAAGGGGATGCCCGCGCCCAGGGCGAGCAGCCAGACGACACGCTGGCTCTCGGCGTGCTGGGCGAGGAAGCGCGCGAAGATCGCGAAGCCCGCGAACACCATCGTCCAGGAGGCCGCGGCGTGGAAGAAAAAGAACGGGCCGTGGCGCGGCGGCCGGGCCGTCGGGTGGACGAACCACTCGCTGCCGGCCCAGAGCGACAGGTAGCCGACGACGCCGGGCGCAGCGAAGAGGGCGAAGAGCCAGAGCCTCTCTCGGCTCCAGCTGGCGCGGGTCGCCTGGCTGGCGCCCCACAGGAAAGCGGGGCCCAACGTGCACACGCCCAGGAAGAGGATCCTCCTGGCCAGCCACACCTCCGCATCGTCGGCCGCGTGCCGGACGAGCAGCTCACCGGCGGACCACGCGACGATGGCCAAGGCCGAGACCGCGATGCCCGGGAAACGCCGGCGCCAGCCCGGGGCGAGCAGGAGATCGACGGCGATGGAGCCGTAGACGATGGCCGCGAAGAGGAGGGCGAGGTCGAATAGCATCGGACACCCACGTGAAACGGTGTCGTGTGTGAAGGAGTCGCCACCCGGCCCTCCAACCGGCTTGCGCTCACGAAAGGAGTCTGGCATTCGACGCGCCGACCCTCAGTGACCGCACTCACCCGCGGCGCGATTCCGGGAGATCGCCGCTGCGCCAGCTCCGGCGTGCAGCTGCGTCGACTCTTGCCGCTCCGCTGCCGTTCGCTTCAGGCGCCCGCTTCGATGTTCCCCTCGAGACGGCGCAGCAAACGGCCGGCCTCGGGCAGGCCTTCCGGATGCACCTCTTCGGAGGGACGGAGGCCGATCCGGCGGCGCGCCTCGGCGAGGGGCAGGGGGAGCATGGCCTCGTAGTCGACGCAGGCCAGGTTCGGGGGTCGGCGTCCCTGGCGGAAGGCGCGCGCCATGAAGCGGAGCCACTGGATCGGCCGGGACGGCTTCAGCAGCGCCATGTACACGAGGAGTAGCTTCAGCGGCAGGAGGGGGATCTGGCCGGCGGTGAAAGAGTTGACTCCGATCTCGCCAACGATGTCGCGGCCGTAGCCCGAGAGGATGTGGAAGAGGTCGTGACTGTTCGCGAGACGCCGCACGAACCAGAGCTGGTCCTCGCTCCAGCCGAAGCGGGCCGCCTTCTCTTCGAGGCCCGCGGCCGACAGGAAGGCGTCCGACGTCCCCATCCCCTCGCCGCCCATGTAGTCGAGGTACGCTGCGGCGAAGCTGTCCGGGGGCATCGCGGCGAGGGCGGCGCGGTCGGCGAGCAGTTCGTTCAAGTCGCGGCGGGGGCGCTCGGCCAGGAGCGCCCGGCCGACGTCGTCTCGCGCGAAGAGCTCGAGCTCCTGCTGCACGGTCGGGCCCGCCAGGGCGAACATCCCCTCGAACGCATCATCGAGTCCACCGGAGCCGCCGAGGAAACGCCACAGGCTTCCGAGGCCGCTCCGCCAGTGGCGCCGGAGCCGCACGAGCTCGGGATCGGGCGACGCGTGGCTCGCTGCGGACATGGGTCCTCCTGGACGGGCGGCGGTCAGCTGGAGACGCCGGTCCCGAACACGTTGATGGCGCGATGCACCCTCCCGGTGACGTTCCGCGAGAGAAGATAGGACGCCTCGGCGGACTACGGATCGCCGTCCGCTGCGAACGCCCAGACGCCGCGGGACATCACCCGCCGCACCCGGCGGGTGTTCTCGATGTCGACCAACGGGTCGGCGTCGAGCAGCACCAGGTCCGCCAGGAAACCCGGCTCGATCCGGCCGAGCTCCCCCTCGAGTCCGAAGAACGCCGCCGGCACGAGGGTGGCGGCGGCCAGGGCGGCGCGGGGCGAGAGACCGGCACGCACGAGGAGCGCCAGCTCCGTGTGCAGGCTGTCGCCGGGAATGGCGAGCCCGATGGGCGTGTCCGTGCCGGCGCCGATGGGGACCCCCCGCGCCCGGAGCCGGCCGACGAGGAAGAGGCTCCACTCGGCGAACCGGGTGAGCTCCTGCGCCGCTTCGCCGGCCGGGATCTGGCCGACCACGGCGCGCCAGCGCCGGCGCACCTCGTCAGGCAGGCCATCCAGGGCGCGGACCCAGTCCTCGCGCTCGAAGCGCCGGGTGATCGCGAGGGCGTTGAGCCGCAAGGTCGGCACCTGGATCGTCTCGGTGAGTGCGTCCAGCACCCGATCACACTGGGCTTCGTCGTAGGCCGCGATCGCCGGGAGACGCTGCTCCGCGTGGAGGGAGCGGCGCAGGTCGTAGCCCCGATCCCCGGCGAAGGCGCGCATCGCCGCCCGCCGCGCCTCGAGCCGCGGCGCCCAGTCGCGGGCGCAGGCCAGCTCGAGGTTGCGCAGGTGTTCCATCGAATCGACCCGCGGCCCGGCCTCCGCCGCCGTCATGGCGAGGGGAACGTGGGCGGCGATCGGCAGCCCGCGGGCGCGCGCCGCAGCGACCAGCGCGTCGAAGACCTCCGGCTCGACAAGCTCGTAGACCTTGACGAAGTCCGCACCGCCGGCCGCCAGGGCTTCGACCCGGCGCTGCGCCGCGTGGGCGTCCGGCACCGCGACGCCGAGCTTCGGGCGGCCCGGATCGCCGCCGTCGTAGACGGGTAGGGCACCGTCCAGGAGAGGCCCGGAGAGGAAGATCCGCGGCTCCGGCGCGGGGTCCTCCGCGAGCCGGGCGCGCAGGGCGGCGAGGCGCGCGAGATCCCCGCCCGTGTCGCGCACGCTGGTGATGCCATGGCGCAGGAAGAGCTCCGACATCCGTCCGGTCAGGGCCTCGTCGTAGAGGAAGTGGACGTGCATGTCCCAGAGGCCCGGGATCAGGAAGCGGCCCCGAGCGTCGTGGCGGCTCCGGCTCGCCGGCGCGGGGCCGCCCATCGCGCCGACGGCGACGATGTGCTCGCCGCGCACCGCGACGCGCTGGCCCCGGCGCAGCCCGTGCTGCGGGTCCACCAGGGTGACGTTCTCGAGCAGGACGTCCGCCGGCTCGGGTGCCAGAGCGCAGGCCGTGAGGCCCGCGATCAGCGCGGCCAGGGCCACGGCTCGCCCGTTCTGCATGGTGAGGAAGCTCCCGGGGCGAGTCTACACCCACGGGGCTTCAGCGGTGCGTGTGCGGGTCCTCGTTCAGCTCGTCGGGCGGTGCCGAGCGTAGGTCGCCTTCACCCACAGGGTCGCGGGATGCTCGGCATAGGCGCCCAGGAACGCGACGACGGACGCCGGCATCGGCCGGGGCTTGGCCATGTCCGGGTGGTCCAGGTCGGCGAGCGGCGCGAGCAGCGCTGCCGCCGTGAGATCGGCGATCGTGAATTCGTCCCCGACCAGGTAGCCCGTCGCGGAGGTCCGCTTCGCTACCAGGTCGAGCGCTTCCGCGGTGCGCGCGAAGGCACGCTCCACGTTGGCGGGATCGACCACGCCGTTCCCCTTCGCGATCAACGGGCGCGCGAGGGGAAAGCTGGCCCGGTAGAGCCCGCGGGCGAGCCGCGGCTTGTCGCGAGCGAAGATCCGGCAGAGGAAGCCGCCCTCGTTCACCAGCACCGAGAAGAGGGCGGTGCGCACGGCCGGCCCGACCTCCGCGTCGAAGCGCGCCTGCAGCTCCAGGGCTTCCGCCTTCGCAGCGGGATCTTCCGGGTAGAGGCGCGGCTCCGGCCATCCGGCTTCGAGGCGATCGAGGATTGCCGCCGATCCGGCGACGACCTCGCCGTCCTGGACGAGAACCGGCGTCTGGGTCTGGCCGCTCAGCCGCCGGATCGCCGGGATGTGCGGCCCGGGCAGGTGGCTCACGCGCTCGTGATCGACCCCCTTCAGGGCCAGGCCCCACCTCGCCTTCTCGTTGAAGTGGGAGGCAGAGAACTGGTGCAAGACGATCGTCATCGGAGGGACCTCCTGCTAGCATCTGGTAAAGATGATAATCATCATCTATCAGGAGAGGCGAGGATGCCGCGCTACTCCCGGGAACACAAGGCCCGCTCGCGGGCCGCGATCGTGGACGCCGCGGCGGCGGCCTTCCGTCGCCGCGGCTACGAGGGCGTCGGCATCGACGAGATCTGTGCCGCCGCCGGGCTGACCCGGGGCGGCTTCTACGGCCACTTCGACTCGAAGGCCGACCTCTATCGCGAGGTCCTGGCCGGCCGTCACGACCTGGTCCGCAGGCTCTCCGAGCGCCGCGGGCGCTCTCCCGACGGCCTCATCCGCGGCGCCGCGCGCATCGCCCGCGACTACCTGAAGCCCGCTCACGCGGAGGGCGTGCTCGGCGGCTGCTCCCTCGCCGCCCTCGCCATGGACACGATCCGCTCCCGCCCGGAGGCGCAGCGCGCCTATGGCGAGGCCGTCGAGCAGGTCGCGGCGGAGTTCGCGCGGGGCCGCCCGGACGCGGCCGACGACGACGAGCGTGCGCTCACCGACGACGAGCGTGCGCTCACCGCCATAGCCCTCTGCGTCGGCGGCCTGCTGGTCGCGAACGCCTGCGGTGAGCACCCGGTCGGGCGGCGGGTTGCGAAGGCGGCGAGCCGTACGGTGACCCGTATCCTCGAAGGAGAGCCCGCGTGAGGCTCCTCGCATGGCTCGGCGGCGTCGCAGCGGTCGCGTTGGCCCTGCCCTTCGCGGGGCCGATGCTGGGGCTCGCCGGGTACCGCGAGCTGGCCCCCGAGCCGGGCGTGCGCGTGAACATCCCGGCGGGCACCCTCGACGTCCATCAGGCGGGGCGCGGACGCGACGCGGTGCTGGTCCACGGTCAGCCGGGCTGGGCGGGCATGATGACGCCCCTGGCCGAAGCGCTGGTACCGCAGGGGATGCGGGTCACCTGGTACGACCGGATGGGCTGGGGGCACTCGGGCCAGCGCCTGCCGGACCAGATGGCCAATCCGACCGCCCACGCGAAGGACCTGCTCGCCTTGATCGACGTCCTCGGGCTCCACCGTCCGGTGATCGTCGGATACTCCTACGGAGGCGGCGTCGCGATGGAGGCGTTGCGTCTCGACCCGGGCGCCGCCGACGGGCTCGTCCTGATCGGAAGCGTGGGTGCGCCCGGAGACCGGCGTGGCCCCCAGGGCGCGGAGCGCTTCCTCTTCTCTCCCGTCTTCCTGCGCTGGGCGTTCGGAACCTCCTTCACGGCCCGCGCGGTCATCGGCCCGGCGCTGGAGGCGGTCGCCGCACCGGAGACCCTGAGTCCCCGCCAGCGCGATCTCTTCCTGGCCGCGCTCGCGCCTTCGGGCGTCGCGGGCCACTGGGAACGGGAGCAGCGGGAGCGCTACGAGGGCTTCGACGATCACCAGCCGGCAGCGGTCAGCGCCTGTGCGCTCGTGATCCACGGCGCGGGCGATCGGGTCGTCTCTCCGGACGTGGGCCGGGCCGTGGCCGAAGCGATTCCAGACGCAGAGCTCGTCCTGCTCGAAGGATCGGGCCACGCCGTCGTCCTGACCCGTGCAGCGGCCCTGGCGGAGCGCATCGCCGGACACGTGGAACGCTGCGAGGCCGCGGGATGAGGAGACTCCTGGGCACCTTCGTGGCGCTCGCTTCACTCGTGGCCGCGCTCGGCACCTACGTGCTGTGGGGGAGCGGGATCAGCCGGCGCATCGAGCACCGCTTCGAGGGAGGCTGCCGCAAGGTCGAAGGCATCGCCGGGGCCGAAGACCTGACGGTGCACCCGGAGACCGGCATCGCCTACCTCACCGGCATCGAGCCCGGCTCCCTGGGCGTGTACGCCTACGATCTCCGGTCTCCCGACGCCGTGCCGGTGCCGGTGCTGCCCGAAGGCTTCGAGGGCCTTCGGCCGCTCGGCCTCTCACTGTGGCGAGGCGAGCCCCGGGACCGACTCTTCGTGGTGAACCGGCGCCAGCCCGACCCGGGTGTGGAGATCTTCCGGCTCGCGACCCCGTGGACGCTCGAGCACGTCCGCAGCATGCGCGACGCCTCCATTCGCTACCCGAACGACGTCGTCGCCGTGGGCCCCGACGCCTTCTACGTGAGCAACACCCACGCCAGCCCGCCGGGCAGCCGCCGGCGTTGGGTCGAGACCTTCCTTCGCCTTCCCACCGGTGACGTCACCTACGTCGACGGCTCCGCCGCCCGTGTGGTGACGGCGGGGCTCGCCTACCCGAACGGCGTGAACGTGAGCCGCGATCTCCGCGAGCTCTACGTGGCGAGCACCGCCACCTCGGAGGTCCACGTCTTCGCACGCCAGCCGAATGGGGACCTGGAGCGGAGCCGGAGCCTTCCGGTGCCCGGCCTCGCCGACAACATCGACCGGCGCGCCGACGGCAGCCTCGTGGTCGCGCTCCACCCGAAGGCCCTCGATGCGGTGGCCCACCTGGGAGACCCGGCGAAGCGGGCTCCCACGCGCATCGTCCACCTGGACCCGCGCAGCCCGAAGGGAGACGCGATCCGGATCCTCTACGACGATCCCGGTACCGAGATCTCGGCGGGCGCCACCGGGGTCTGGTGGAACGACCGGCTGCTCATCGGTCCGGTGCGGGAGCCGTTCTTCCTCGATTGCCGGCTGTCCGAAGGGGTCTGACGAACGACGAGGCGCGACTACGCCGAACGGCGGATACCGGCCGAAGCGCGATCGAGAGTGCTCCCCAACTCGGGACGCCCGTTACGTCCCCACGCAAGGGAGCGGGACGGGCGGCGGCGAGCTGCGAGCGCCGGCGAGTCGGTGATTTCGCCGAACCAGGCTCCGGTCAACGGCCAGCACCAGGCCCTCCGTTCCCGGGAAAGAGGGGCGGGCGGCACGCGTCCCGGATGTGCTGACTCAGCTCGAAGGGGAGACGGGTCGATCATGACCCTCAACGGGGGCACCATGGCCGAGATCGATCTCCAGCACAGGACGCTCGAAGGACTCACGGGCAAGCTCGAAGACCTCCCCGTGCTCCCGCTGGTCGTCGCCCGTCTGATGGCGCTGTCCCCGTCGTCGGAGGACTACTTCGACGACGTCCTTTCGCTGGTCGAGAGCGATCCTCCCTTCGCGGCGCGTGTGATCCAGGCGGCGAACTCTTCCAAGTCCGCGCCGTTGGAGCCGATTCGGGATCTCCGACAGGCCCTCGCGCGAATGGGTGCCCGTCTGATCGGCGAGCTGGTCACCGCCGTGGCCGTCACCCGGGTGTTCGTTCCCCGAACGGATAGCCAGCGCGCGCTCTGGTCCCATGCCCTGGACGTCGCCCTGATCGCCCGCGAGCTCGCCCATCGGCTCGGCGTCGAGAACGCGCGCCTGGACGCGGTCTACCTGGGCGGCCTTCTCCACGACCTGGGCCGCTTCGTCATGTTCGACGGCTCGCCCGAGGAGCTCGGGGCCATCGAAGAGCACGGCTGGTCCAGCCCGAACGAGCTCATCGAGGCCGAACGTGAGCTGTGCGGGTACGACCACGCAGAGCTGGGCTGGCTCGCCTGCCGGCACTGGGGCTTCCCCGACGAGGTGGCGACCATCGTGCGCGACCACCACCTGGACGAGTTTCCGGCGGAGGAAGGCGACGACGCCGACCACGCGATGGTTCTCGCCTGCATACAGGCCGCGGACGTCGTCGCGGTCCGGCTACGCCTCCGCCCCGAGCTGCGGGAGGCGGATCCGCGGGAAGCCGCCGACCCCCCGGCAGGCTCCGACGCATCGCTGCCCCAGGCGCTCAGCCGGCTCACGGTGGACGGCTTCCCGGCCCTCGTCGCGGCCCTGGAGCGCTCCGACGAGTTGGCGGCGGAGCTCGGACTCTCCTCGCCGACCCCGGCGCCCTCCTGATCCATCCGCCCCTTCGCGCGTGAACGGCTTCACGGCGACGCGATCGACCTCAGTCGCCGGGCTCCAGGAACTCCACCAGGATCGCCCGGTAGGGCCGGCTCCCGGTGTTCGTGGCTACCTCGTGGGAGCCACGGGGCACGAAGTAGACGTTCCCTCGGGCCGCGGGCAGCTCGAAGCCCTTCTGGAAGTGGGGGTTGGCCCGGCCGCCCAGGGGCTCGACCCACACCTTCTCGCCGCCGAGCTCGATCAGGGCGTAGTCGTGTTCGTGGTGATGGGGGGCTGTCGCCTCCCCGGGCCGGATCTCCTGCTCCCAGATCCGGACGCGTTCGTCCTCGTGGAGGATGCGGGTGGCGATCGGGCCGAGCTCCGGATCGGTCATGGGGGCCTCCGGGTGACGGGAACAGGGTAGCCCGGCGCCGGGCGCGGGCCGGAGCGCCCCTCCGGCGGCCTCACACCCCCGCAGGGGCGCGGAACGCGGAAGCAGCGTTCTCCCGAAAGGAAGCGATCTTCCTTCTCGACGGCCCTCAGCGCCCCGAAGCGCGCAGGGAAGGCTCCAGGGCATAGGCCCGGATCTTGCTGGGGCGGGGGCGTCCTTCCTGGGTTTGGGGCACCGGAGGGACTGTTCCCATGCGCAAGCTCCTGTTGGGAGCCGCGGCCCTGCTCCTCGTGGCCGCCCCCGCCTTCGCCACCCCGGCCACCTACCACTTCACCGGCGGCCAGGTCACCGCGACCTTCTGGATCTCGGGCGTGCCGATGACGAACACGCTCACGCTCCAGATGGACGGCGACTTCGTGGTCTTCGACGGGATGATCCCTGCGATCACGGACTTCTCCCTCTCGATCTCGGGTACGGGCATCGCGCTCAGCCCGGCCATCAACGGCTACGACACCCTCGACCTGGACGTCTCGATCGTGCCGGGCGCGGGCTACGTCTCCAACGGATCGGGAACGAACCCGACGGTTCTCACGAACGGCCCCATCGACGTGGTCGGCAGCTACACGGTGACAGGCCCCGGCCTTCCGCCGGTCAGCGCCAGCGGTGCGCCGCTCTTCTCCACCAGCAACCTCCCGATCACGCTCTGGGGCGGTCTCCCGGGCGCAATGGCGATCGAGATCGGCGGCGCGACCCTCTTCGAGTTCACGGCGCCGGGCGGGGCGCGGGTGGAGCTGATCGCCGACATCTTCTGGCGGGGCGAAGTCCCGGAGCCCGGGATCGCGGGGCTCGTCGTCCTCGGCCTCCTGGGCGCGATGGCGCGCGGCTCCCTGGGGCGGGGTGCCCGGTAGGCCGAAGCCTGCGATCCCTCCGGTCGCGCGCCCCGGGGACCCACGCCTCCTGCCGTCCCGTGCCGTGACTGGTAGCGTCGGTAGGGTCCGCATTCGGAGGTCCCCGTGATCCCTCGCGCCACGCTGGTTCTCGCTCTCGTCCTGCTCGTCTTCCTCTCGGGCTGCACGTCGTTCTCGCTCTCGAAGCAGTCCGGACCCCTCGCCATCTCGCGCCACGAGCAGGCCACCGAGAAGACCCTGGCCGTGCTCCGCTTCGAGTTCGAGGACGACACCATCGCCGCCTTCGAGGATCGAGCGAAGTGGCAGCAGATCCTGGCCGCCGGGCTCGGCCAGTCGAACGTCTTCGAGACCGTGAGGGAGGCCTCCGTGCTCGATCCGGAGTTCGACGGCTACGTCCTCACCGGCAAGGTCCGGCGGTTCACCTTCGAGAAGAACTGGGTCCCCACGTTCTTCCCGTTCCACGTCGCCTTGAGCTTCTTCACCCTGGGCGGCTACACGATCTTCGGCGGTCCGACGACGGGCACCGCCGTCCGGATCACCGTGGACTTCCAGCTCGAGGACGCGGATGGCCGGCCGATCACCGCGTTCACGGAGAACTACGCCTCCACCCGGGCGGTCAACATCTACACGAGCGACGCCAAGAACCCTTACGACAACCCGAACCTGGCGCTCTCGAGGATGATCGACTCGACTGCCGCGCACCTCGCAGCCGCCCTCTCCGACTAACGCCACCTCGCACGCCGAACCCCCTGGCGGACCGACCCGTTTCGGATGCGAAGCCCGCCAGACTCCGGGCGAGGGCAGGACGGCTCCCGCCCGGAGGCTGGGCATGCATCGTCGACCGACGCTCCTTGCGCTCGCATCCCTCGGCCTGGTCGCACTGACGCTTTCTTCTCCGGAGCCGGCCGCGAGATCCACGTGCGCTTCGCGCCGGAGGACGCCGAACGGGTCTGGGTGGGAGCGCTCGCCGACGGCTCGGGGCGGTTCCAGGCCAAGATTCCGCCGCAGCTGCACGGGCGGCCGGCGCGGGCGCAGGCCTTCTTCGGCGGCGGCAAGGGCATCGGCCGGTGCGCTCGGCGGAGATCCTGATCAAGATCCCGAGCGGCGGGGGCGGCGTGCAGCCCCCGGTCATCGTTCCGGACGATCCGCTCGTGCCCGGAGGCGGTATCGGGGTCGAGGACGACCCGCAGGCGCAGACGCCTCGCGTTCAGCCAGCTGGCGTCTCGGTGATGTCGGCCTCGAGATCGAGCCCGTAGTAGCGCGCCGGATTCTCCAGCAGCATGGTGCGCCGCAGCTCGTCCGGAACGCCTTCGAAGGCCTCCTCGAGGAATTGGCGCGTGTTCGGGAACGAGCCGACCGAGTGCGGGAAGTCGGTGCCGAACATCAGCCGGTCGAAGGGCACATGCTCGTGCATCTGCACCGCCCGTGGGTCGCGGATGATCCCGAACCAGCAGTGGTCGAGGATGTACTCGCTCGGCTTGCGCTCGAGCTTCCGGTCGAAGACGCCGCGGAAGATCTCGTAGTTGTCGTCGAGCACGAACAGGCCCCAGGGCAGCCAGCTCGCGTTCACCTCGGCGAAGTAGAACTCGAGCTCGGGCAGCCGATCGAAGACGCCCGCGCAGATCAGCTGACTCAGGGTGTAGAGGGGAGGCGTCCCGCTCGCCCGCTGGGTGATCGTGGCGGCGAAGGGATCGGCGGCGATGCCGATCCCGACGGCGTTCATCGGCGGCGAGAAGGCCCCGAAGCCGAAGTGCGGCGACAGCTTGACGCCCAGCTCGAGGCTCCGCTTCCAGAAGGAGTCGTCCTCGGGAGCCGCGAAGCCGCTTCCGTTCGGGAACTGGTGGAAGGACACCGAGCGCAGTCCGAGGCTCTCGACGTACTCGAGCTCGGCGATCGCGTCGTCCACGCCGGTCACAGGGATCACGGCGTTGCCGATCAGACGGTCGGGCGCGACGGAGCAGAAATCCTTCGCCAGGAAGGTGTTGTACGCGCGAACCAGCGCCCGGTAGGCGTCCTTGTCCGAGATCGACTCGATCATGCGCGAGGCGAAGATCGGCGGGAACAGCACCTCGGCGTCGATGCCGTCCTCGTCCTGCTCGCGCAGCCGCTGGGCGGCGTCGCCGGCTCCCTCGGCCGGGGAGCCGTCGGGCTTGAAGTAGCTGCCGCCCTTGATCTTCACCGGGCCGCGGCCAGTGATGTTCTGTCCGTTGGGGACGAGGGGCTGGCCCTCGATCAGCCACGCCTCCCCGCCGTCGCGCAGCGGGATCAGCTGCGGCGCGTGGGGCCGGTACTGATCGTCGAGGTAGCGGATCCAGGTATCGGGGGGCGTCTCCACGTGTCCGTCCGCGGAGATCAGCTGGTATTTTCGTCCCATGGGCGGTTCTCCTCGTCCGCGAGTTTGCGCCGTCGTCGCGGACGCCGCCAATCCGGTGGGACGTGGGGAGTGATAGAGTCGCGACATGCCCTCCGCCCCGGCTCCCGGCGTCGAGCGCGTCCCCTCCATCTGCCGCTTCTGTCACGCGAACTGCGGAATCCTCGTGGACCTGGAGCAGGGGCGGCCCGTCCGCGTCCAGGGCGACCCGGACAACCCCGCCTACCGGGGGTTCACCTGCGCCAAGGGCCGCAGGCTCCCGGAGCAGCACGCCCATCCGGATCGGCTGCTGCACAGCCAGAAGCGGAAGGAGGGCGGCGGCTTCGCGCCGATCCCGAGCGCGACCGCCATGGACGAGGTGGCCCAGCGCGTCTCCGCCCTGATGGCCGAGCACGGGCCGCGGTCGGTCGCGCTCTACGTGGGCACCTACGCGGGGCCCCACCCGGCGTCGATCCCCTTCGCGGTGAGCTGGCTGCTGGCAGCGGGCTCGCGCATGGTGTTCACACCCTCGGCGATCGACCAGCCGGGCAAGCACATCGCCAACGCGATCCACGGCCGCTGGCTCGGCGGCTCCTACGTATTCGACGAGGCGGACGCCTGGATGCTGGTCGGGAACAACCCGCTCATCTCCATGTCCGGCGGCATCCCGCCGTCGAACCCGGGCCGCCGGCTGCGCGTGGCTCGCGAACGGGGCTTGAAGCTCGTCGTCGTCGATCCGCGCCGGACCGAGGTGGCTCGCTTCGCGGATCTCCACCTCCAGCCCCGTCCCGGCGAGGACCCGGCGCTGCTCGCGGCCATGCTCCACGTCGTCTACCGGGAGGGCTGGGTGGACGAGGCCTTCGTGGCCGCGAACGTGGACGGCGCGGAAGCGCTGGCCGAGGCGGTGCATCCGTTCTCCCCCGAAGTCGCCGCGGCGCGGGCCGACGTGCCGGCGTTGGCCATCGAGGAGGCGGCGCGGATCTTCGCCACCGCCCGCCGCTGCTGCGGTGTGGCGGGCACCGGACCCAACATGGCTCCCCATGGCAACGTCACCGAGTACCTGCTGCTCGCCCTGAACAGCGTCTGTGGGCACTGGCGGCGGGAGGGCGAGACGGTGCCCAACCCGGGCGCGCTGCTGCCCCGCGCCACGCCGAAGGCCCAGGCCCTGGCGCCCCGCGCGGGCTGGGGCCGGGGCGAGTCCCTGCGCTCGCGTCCCCTCGGCAGCTCGGCCGCCGGGCTGCCGACCGCGGCCCTGGCCGACGAGATCCTCTACGAGGGCGAGGACCGGATTCGTGCACTGCTCTGCGTGGGCAGCAACCCGGTGGCGGCGTGGCCGGACCAGCGCAAGACCCTCGAGGCCATGGACCGGCTCGACCTCCTCGTATGCCTCGACCCGAAGATGGCGGCGACGGCCCGCCGCGCCCACTACGTGATCGCACCCCGGCTCAGCCTGGAGGTTCCGGGCCTCTCCGTCTCGAGCGAGGCCATCGAGCAGACCTACGTGGGCATCGGCTATCCGGAGCCCTACGCCCAGTACACGCCGGCGCGAGCCGTGCCGCCCGCCGGCTCCGACGTGATCGAGGAGTGGGAGTTCTTCTACGGGCTCGCCCAGCGGATGGGGCTCGAGCTGAACCTCTTCCCGCTCCGGCCCGAGACCGGCGTGCTGCGGGACCGGCGCGAGGCCGTGCCCGTCGACATGGAGAAGATGCCCAGCACCGACGAGGTGCTCGGCCTGCTGATGAACGGATCCCGGGTTCCGCTGGAGGAAGTCCGCCGCCATCCCCACGGCCGGATCTTCGACGACGAGACGGTCCCGGTCGCGCCGCCGGATCCGGAGGCTCGCGACCGGCTCGACGTCGCCAACGAGACGATGCTGGCGGAGCTGGCCGGGATCCGGAACGAAGCGCCCTACGGCGCCGAGCCGGCACGACCCTTCCGCCTCGTCTCACGTCGCATGCCCAACGTCTACAACTCCTCGGGCCGCGACATCGAGGCCCTGCAGAAGGGCCGTCCCTACAATCCGGCCTACCTCCACCCGGACGACCTGGCGATGCTCGGGGTCGTCCCGGGCGAGACGATCGAGATCGCGTCGGAGCGCGCCTCGATCCTGGGCGTGGCCGCGCAGGCTCCGGAGCTGCGCCGGGGCCTGGTCTCGATGGCCCACGGCTTCGGCGACGCGCCCGAGCGGGATGGCGAGCTCCACCGGCTGGGGAGCAACACGGGCCGTCTCGTCAGCAACGAGGAGCATTTCGATCCCCACTCCGGCATCCCGCGCATGAGCGCGATCCCGGTGGCGGTGCGGAGCGCACCGGCGCCGCGGCCCGTGCCGTCTACCTGAGCGAGCGCGGAACCGGGAGCCGGGAGCGACGTCTCCGGGACGTCCGAGCGGCGAGGAGGGGGAGGAGCACCAGGAGCTCGGCGCCGAGGCCGCAAGCGGTCTGGGTGGTTTGCTCGCTGTCGCGCCAGGGCCGGCCCACGCACTGGGGGTCGGGGCCGTTCGGGTCTGCGCCTCCGGCGCCGAGGATCGACTCGCCTCCGTCGAAGTCCGTGCCGAGGGCGCCGTCGTTGTCGAGGCCGTCCTGGCACTGGGGATCCTCCAACGGCGAGGCGGCGCTGCCGCAGCCCGGGTCAACCGGGAAGTCGATGAGCCCGTCGCCGTCGTCGTCGACGAGGTTGCTGCAGGCGGTGCCGAGAACGGGGGAGAGGAGCGCACCGCCCAAGGCGATCAGGTTCCCGACGTCTTCGCTGCCCAGCGCGAGGCCGTTGCCGAGCATCTCGTTGGTGATCACGTCGGCGCGACCGTCGCCGTCCAGGTCCCCCGCTGCCGCGCTGTAGCAGAGCACGTCGCCGACGTCGGCGCCGACGGTGCCGTGGGCGCCGATCACCTCGGTCGCGCGCACGCCGGGCGGAAGCGGCTGGGCCAGGTCGACCTGCGGCGGCCACGGCACGGAAGCGCCGAAGAAGACGTGGAGAATGCCCGCCTCGTTCCGTCCCAGGGCGGCGCCGTGGGGCGAGCTGAAGCCCAGGTCGTCGATCCCATCGCCGTCGAAGTCCCCGTGCAGCGCCGTGTCTCCCGTGATCGCGCCGCCCTGGAAGCCGGGGAAGTCCGTGGTCACCGCGCCCGGTGGCGGGCTGTCGCGATCGAAGACGAGGCCGCGCAGACTCGCCGCGCCGTAGAACACGTGGGCGGAGCCGGAGGCCGCGCCGGCTCCCAAGTCGGCGACGATGTCGGCCACGAAGAGGTCCGCCGCGCCGTCGTCGTCGTAGTCGAGGCCGCCCAGCATCTCCTCGCCGAAGGCCACGTTGCCCACACCCCCGTCGATGATCGTCCGGGCGCCCGGCGAGCTGTCGATCTCGAAGGCGAGGCCCGCCGTCCACGGGTTGCCTGCAAAGTTGTCGTCCCAGGCGACGTAGAGGGTGCCCTCGGCAGTCCCGCCCGTGCCGTGAGCTTGGCTCGCCGGGGCTCCCTCGGCGGGCAGTGTCGCGCCGGAGCGGTTGAGCGCCGCCGCCGCCATCACCTCGGCCTGGCCGTTGCCGTCGAGATCCGCGACGCCCACCGTCGCGCCGAAGTGGAGGTGGCTCGTGCCCGGCGGAGGACCGACCCGAGCCACGTGGCCCGCGATGGACGTGCTGCCGAAGTTGGCCAGATCGATCGTGCCGCCCGCCGCCAGGCGCGAGCCGCCGCGCACGACGTACACCGCACCGCGGTGGACGCCGCTACCCGCGTCCTCCTGATCGGCACCGATCGCGAGATCGGCCACGCCGTCGCCGGTCACGTCGCCGGTGCGCATCCAGATGCCGAGCCGACCGTACTCCTCGCCGCCGACGATCGTCGTGAGCGTGAGCGCCGCCGGGGGCGCCCGCAGATCGACGGCGGTGAGGCCGGCGGCGTGGGTCGCGAGCTCCGGGCCTCCGACCAGGATCGAGAGGGCCCCGGCTCCGGTCCGCCCCGCCTCCGGCGTGTGGTTCTGGCGGGCGATGAGCAGGTCGCCGACCCCGTCGCCGGTCACGTCGTCCATCCAGATCTCGCTGCCGGCGTTCTCCTGCACGCCGTCGCCGAGGATGCGCAGGATGCGCGCCTGGGCGACGGCCGTGTCGAGGGTACCCGCGAGGGTTCCGTCGCCGAACACCAGGTACACCTCGCCGGCGGAGCTTCGCCCGAGCGGGCTCGCCTGCATGGCGGCGAAGGCCAGGTCCAGCGCGCCGTCGCCGTCGCAATCGTGCCCCCCGGCGACGGGAACTCCCTCCGCACCGGTGCCGGTCGAGCCGTGGACCCGCAGCAGGCCCGGACCAGTAGTGGACACGGTGGCCAGATCCAGGGTGTGGAGCTGGGCGGAGGCGGAGCTCGGAAGGGCGATGAGCAGCAGGAGCATGGCGAGTCGCAGCATGACGTCTTCCTTCGGGCCCCTCCTAGCCGCCGGCCCCTCCCATCGACCCGATCGCGGCGAACACCTCCTCGGGTCGCGCGCGCTTGCGGTAGGTGTCGGCCTGGTAGGTCCAGCGAACGATGCCCTCGCCGTCGACGAGCACGGTGGTGGGGAAAGCGATGTCCTTGCCCATGTTGCCGCCGCGGTGTCGGATGCCGAGGGCGTCCAGCAGCTCGCCCTCGGCATCGGCGAGGAAGGTGAAGCTCACCGAGAGCCGATCGCGCAGGCGACGCGAGACCTCGGGCGGATCGACGCTCACCGCGATCAGCTCCACGCCCTTGGAGCGGATCTCCTCGTAGTAGCGTTCGAGCTGGACCAGCTCGGTGCGGCAGAAGGGTCACCAGTCGCCGCGGTAGAAGATGTAGAGCTCGGGCGGGCGCGGTGCGCCGGCCTCGCGGGTGCGAAGCTGCTCGTCCTGGTCCAGGAGCGCGTAGGAAGGGAAGGGAGCCCCTACGTCGATGGCCAGGGAGTGGGGCGGGAGCCAGCTGAGCTGCAGGACGTAGAAGGAGACCGGGCCGACCAGGGCGAGCTCGAGGCCGACGACGGGCCAGTGGAACCAGCGGCGGCGGCGGCGGAAGAGGGCGAGCAGGCCCAGGGCCCCACCCAGCCAGAGCGCGCCGAGCACGATCCACGGGATCTCCGCGTGGATGAGCTGCTCGAAGCCCGGCACCAGCCGATCCGACTCGCCGAGGGCGACCAGCACCCAGCCGAAGGTTCCGAAGACGAGCAGGGCCGAGATCCAGAGCACGGCGTGAGGGTAGCGCCCCGGTGTAGCCTCCCGCGATGACCCGAGCCGTCCTCTCCGTCGCCGCCTTCCTATCGCTCCTGCTGCCCTGCGCGAGCCTCGCCGCGGAGCCCGCCACGATCTTCACGGCGCGGAGGATCCACACCCTGGAGCCCGCGCTGCCGGTCGCGACGGCGGTCGCGGTGGCCGAGGGCCGGATCGTCGCGGTCGGCAGCCTCGAATCGCTCGAGCCCTGGGTGCGCGAGCGCGGCGCCACGATCGATCGCCGCCTCGAGGACAAGGTGCTCCTGCCGGGCTTCATCGATCCCCACGTGCACCCCTCGCTCCCCGCGATCGTGACCCAGTTCCCGTTCCTGGCGCCCGACGACTGGTCCCTGCCGACCGGCGAGTTCCCCGGCGCGCGAAACCCCGAAGCCTTCCGCGCCCGCTTGCAGGAGCTGGTCGCGGCCCACGACGACGCGCGGGTCCCCTTCATCGCCTGGGGCTACCACCCGCTGTGGCACGGCGACGTCTACCGCGCGGAGCTCGACGCACTCTTCCCCGATACGCCGGTGATGCTGTGGCACCGCTCCTTCCACGAGCTCGTCGCCAACAGCCCGGCGCTCGCGATGCTCGGCGTGACCGAGCAGGACGTCGCCGGTCACCACGAAATCGTCTGGGAGAAGGGCCACTTCTTCGAGACCGGCGCCATGCAGCTCGTGCCGAAGATGGCCTTCCTGTTCGACCCCGCCCGTTACGGCCAGGGGATGCAGAACTTCCTGGCGATGGCCCACCGGGGCGGCGTGACGACGGCCCTCGACATGGGCACGGGCATCTTCGGCAACCCGGAGCAGGAGATCGCCCTCGTGCGCCAGGTGACGGAGCAGAGCCGCGCGCCGACGCGCCTCATCCTGACACCGATCATCTCGGACTTCCTGGCGCGAGGTGTCTCCATTCCCGACGCGCTGACCGCCATCGACCGGTGGCGCGAGGGAAACACCCCGCGCGTCCGCATCGACCGCCGCTTCAAGCTCATGATGGACGGCGCGATCTTCAGCGGCCTCTCCCGTTTCGGGTTCCCCGGCTACCTGGACGGCCACGAGGGCGTCTGGCTCGCGCCCCTCGAGGTGACCCGGAAGTGGGCCCAGGCCTTCTGGAACGAGGGCTACCAGCTCCACGCCCACACCAACGGTGACGAGAGCGCCGCGGCGATGATCGACCTGCTGCGCGGCCTCCAGGAGGCGAAGCCCCGGCCGGACCACCGCTTCACCCTCGAGCACTTCGCCTACACCACCGAGGATCAGAACCGCCAGCTGAAGGCGCTCGGCGCCGTCGTCTCCGCCAATCCCTACTACCAGTACATCCTGAGCGATCTCTACAGCGAACGCTGGCTCGGCCCGGATCGCGCCCGCCAGATGGTGCGGCTCGGCTCCCTCGAACGGCTCGGCGTCCCCTTCGCCCTCCACTCGGATTGCCCGATGGCGCCCCTCGAGCCCCTGACCCTCGCCTGGGCGGCGGCGAACCGGGTGACGATCAACGGCAACGAGAACGCCGCCTCCGAGCGCGTCAGCCTGGAAGCGGCGATGCGCGCGATCACGATCGACGCCGCCTGGGTGATGGGCTGGGAGGACGAGATCGGGTCGATTCGCGCCGGCAAGCGGGCGGACTTCACGGTGCTGGGAGCGGATCCCTTCGAGGTAGGGGCGAAGGGGCTCCGGGAGATCCCGGTCTGGGGGACGGTGTTCGAGGGGGAGGTGGCGCCCGGCGGCGACTGACCCGCCCGGGGACCTATCCTCTCCGCATGCCTCCCGACGACCGCGCGGGGCGACCCCGCACCCCTCCCCACGAGCCCATGGAGGCGATGCGCCAGCGCCCGAGCTTCACCCTCGTCTACGTGATGCTGGCCATCCTCGGCGTCGTGACCCTGCGCGACCTGTGGGTCTCCTACAAGACCGTCGAGCGCATCCCCTACAGCCAGTTCGAAGCACTGCTCGAGCAGGACGAGATCAAGAGCGTCGTGGTCCGCGGCGACACCATCGAGGGCGAGCTGCGAACGCCCCAGAACGACAAGACGCGCTTCACCACCCAGCGCGTCGACCCGGCCCTGGCCGAGCGGCTCGAGGGCAGGGAGGTCGAGCTCTCGAGCGTCCCCGAGAACACCTTCCTGCCGACCCTGCTCTCGTGGATCGTGCCGATCGGCCTCTTCTTCCTGGTGTGGATGTTCCTGATGCGGCGCATGGCCGGGAGGGTGGGCGAAGGCCCAGGGGGCCTGCTCTCGATCGGCAAGAGCAAGGCGCGGGTGTACGTGGAGAGCGACACCCAGGTGTCCTTCGACGACGTGGCCGGCGTGGACGAGGCGAAGGCCGAGCTGACCGAGGTCGTCGACTTCCTGAAGGATCCGGCGCACCACGGCCGGCTGGGCGCGCGCATGCCGAAGGGGATCCTGCTGGTGGGCCCGCCCGGCACCGGCAAGACGCTGCTGGCCCGGGCCGTCGCCGGCCAGGCGGGCGTGCCCTTCTTCTCGATCTCGGGCTCGGAGTTCGTCGAGATGTTCGTTGGGGTCGGCGCGGCGCGGGTGCGCGATCTCTTCGAGCAGGCGCGCAAGCACGCGCCGTGCATCATCTTCATCGACGAGCTCGACGCGTTGGGCCGCGCCCGCGGCGCCGGGCCGGCGGGGATGGGCGGCCACGACGAGAAGGAGCAGACCTTGAACCAGCTCCTGGTCGAGCTGGACGGCTTCGATCCGAGCGCGGGCATCGTCATCCTCTCCGCCACGAACCGGCCCGAGATCCTCGACCCGGCGCTCCTGCGGGCCGGGCGCTTCGACCGTCAGGTGCTGGTGGACCGGCCGGACAAGCGGGGCCGGTTCGCGATCCTGGAGGTGCACGTCAAGCGGATCCAGCTTGCGCCGGAGGTCGATCTCGAGCAGGTGGCAGCACTCACGCCCGGCTTCACCGGCGCGGACCTGGCCAACCTGGTGAACGAGGCGGCGCTGGCCGCCACACGGCGCAATGGCAAGGAGGTGATCCTCGACGACTTCACGGTGGCCATCGAGCGGCTGGTCGCGGGCCTCGAGAAGAAGAACCGGCTGCTCAACCCGCGGGAGCGCGAGATCGTGGCGCACCACGAGATGGGCCACGCGCTGGTCGCCGCCTCCCAGCCCGGCACGGACCCGGTGCACAAGGTCTCGATCATCCCGCGCGGAATCGGCGCCCTCGGCTACACGCTCCAGCGCCCCACCGAGGATCGCTTCCTCATGACCCGCGAGGAGCTGGACGCGAAGCTCGCCGTGCTGCTGGGCGGGCGCGCCGCCGAGTGGGTGATCTACGGCCACCTCTCCACCGGCGCCGCCGACGACCTGGCCAAGGCCACGGACATCGCGCGCACCATGGCCACCCAGTACGCCATGGTGCCCGAGCTCGGCAACGCCACCTTCGAGGAGCGACCGGCGAGCTTCCTGGGAGAAGCCGGCCCGGTCTTCGGCGGCCGCAGCTACAGCGAGGAAACGGCGACGGCGATCGACCGGGCGGTCTCCAGCATCGTCGACGGCGCCTTCGAGCACGCGCGAGACGTGCTCGAGACCCACAAGGACGTGCTGCAGGAGAGCGCGAAGGTGCTGCTCGAGGTGGAGACCCTGGACGAGGCCGCCCTCGGCCCGTTCTTCCTGCGCATGAAGCACTGAGCCGGGTGCGACTGGCCGAGCTCGTCCAGACCCACGCTGCCCTGCGCCGCACGCGCTCGCGCAAGGAGAAGATCGCGCTCCTCGCGGCTCGGCTGCGGGAGGTGCCGGCGGCGCAGGTGGCCCACGCGGTCGCCTGGCTCACCGGGGGGCTGCGCCAGGGGCCCCTGGGCATCGGCTGGAAGCTGGTCGCCCGGGTGCGTGAAGCGATGGAGCCGGCGCGGGAGAGCCGCCTCGAGCTGGCCGGGATCGTGGCCGTGCTCGACGAGATCGCGGAGCTCTCCGGGCCGGGCTCTGCCCGGGCGAAGCAGGAGAGCCTGGCGGGGCTGCTCCGGCGCGCGACGTCCGACGAGCAGGAGTTCCTGACGCGCCTTCTCCTCGGCGAGATGCGGCAGGGCGCTTCGGCGGGGCTGCTCGTGGAGGCGATCGCCCTGGCTGCGGACGTGCCGGCCGACGCGGTCCGACGCGCCCACATGGTCTCGGCGGATCTCGGCGCCGTGGCGCAGGCGGCGATCGCAGGCGGCGAGGCGGAGCTGGCGCGCTTCGGCCTGGCACTCTTCCGCCCGGTGCTCCCCATGCTCGCGAGCCCCGCCGGCGACTTCGACGACGTCTTCGCTCGTCACGAGCGCGCCGCCTTCGAGTGGAAGCTCGACGGCGCCCGGGTGCAGGTGCACGTGGGTGACGGCGACGTGCGCGTCTACTCGCGCCGCATGAACGACGTGACCGCCGCGGTGCCGGAGCTGGTGGAAGCGGCCCGCTCGCTGCCGCTCCGCTCGGCGATCCTCGACGGTGAGACCCTCGCCCTTCGCCCGGACGGGACGCCCCATCCCTTCCAGGTGACGATGCGCCGCTTCGGGCGCCGCCAGGGCGTCGACGCGCTGCGCGCCTCGCTCCCGCTGGCCACCTTCTTCTTCGACGCGCTCCACCTGGACGGGGAAGACCTGCTGGACGCGCCGACGGCCGAGCGCGCCGCGCGGCTCGGCGCAGCCGTTCCGCAGGGCCTGCGCGTTCCGAGGCTCGTGACCGGGGACGCCGAGGAGGCCTCGACCTTCTGGGACGACGCCCTCGCCCGCGGTCACGAGGGCTTGATGGCGAAGGGGGAGGACGCGCCCTACGAGGCCGGCGGCCGCGGCTTCGCCTGGCTCAAGCTGAAGCCCGCCCACACCCTCGACCTGGTGGTCCTCGCCGCCGAGTGGGGCAGCGGGCGGCGGCGCGGCTGGCTTTCGAACCTCCACCTGGGCGCGCGCGATCCCGCGGCGGGCGGCTTCGTCATGCTCGGCAAGACGTTCAAGGGCCTGACCGACAAGCTGCTTGCCTGGCAGACCCGGGAGCTCCTGGCCCGAGAGGTCGCCCGGGAGGACCACGTCGTCCACGTGCGCCCGGAGCTGGTGGTGGAGATCGCCTTCTCCGGGGTCCAGACCAGCCCTCACTACCCGGGCGGCCTGGCCCTGCGCTTCGCCCGGGTTCGCCACTACCGGCCGGATCGGGCCGCAGAGGACGCGGATTCGGTGGAGGCGGTCCGGGCGTTCCTGCCTCGCGGCTGAGTCGGGGGTTGCGAACGTTTTAGTCGGTTGTATAATCAACTTAGTCGACCGACTAAAGGAGGCCCTCACCGTGGCCGAAGCCGCTCATCAGCCCGTTCCGTTGGAGTCGCTCCGGCGCGCCCTTCGCCCTCTCTCCTTGCTGGCGAGCCCGGTCTCCTCCGGGCTCGAGCGGGCTCCGAAGGCCGGGCCGGTGCTCTTCGTCGGCAACCACACGATCTACGGAATGCTCGACGTTCCGCTCCTGGGCCTGGAGATCCATGAGCGGACCGGCCGGCCGGTGCGCGGACTGGCCGACCACCTGCACTTCTCCCTGCCGGGCTGGCGCGACGCCCTCGTCGCCCTGGGCGGCGTCCGCGGCACCCGCGAGAACTGCGCGCGGCTCTTCCGGGAAGGGGAGCAGGTGATGGTCTTCCCCGGCGGCGGCCGCGAGGTGGTGCGGCGCCGGGGCGAGGCCTACCAGCTCATCTGGAAGCAGCGCATCGGCTTCGCCCGGCTGGCCATCCAGCACGGGGTGCCGATCGTGCCCTTCGCCTCGGTCGGCGTGGACGACATGTTCGAGATCCTGGTCGACGCGAACGACGTCATGGCCTCGCCGGTCGGCACGCTCCTCGAGCGGCTCGGCGTCACGGACGAGCCCTGGTTCCGAGGCGGTGAGCTCATTCCCTCCCTTTCGCGAGGCAAGGGCATCGCCGGGCTGCCTCGGGCGGAGCGCATGTACTTCCACTTCGCCGACCCGATCGACACCAGCCGTTTCGCCGGTCTCCACGAGGATCGCGACGCCTGCTTCGCCCTGCGCAAGGAGGTGCAGCTCGCGATCGAGCAGGGCGTCGGCGCGCTGATGGAGAAGCGCGATCGCGATCCCGAGCCCTACCCGGTCCAGCGCCTGCTGCGAGGCCTGGCCTCGCGGCTCGGCTGAGGCGACGACCGCGTGTCCCCTGCCGCGCAGGCATCCCGAGCCGAGGACGCCAGCACCCGCGAGCGCATCCTCGAGGCCGCCCTCACCAGCTTCTCGGAGCTGGGCTTCGACGGCGCCACCACCCGCGAGATCGCGCGACGCGCCGGCGTGAACCTCGGCCTGATCAAGTACTACTTCGACGGCAAGGAGCGCCTGTGGCGCGAGGCGGTGACACGCGCCTTCGAGCAGCTGGCCAGCGGCCTGGGCGACGCCCTCGACGATGCGGGGGGCTTCGACGATCGCGAGCGGCTCCGCCGCGTGCTGCGCCGCTACATCCGCTGGACCGCCCGCCATCCCGAGTTCATCCGCCTCATGCACGACGAGGGCAGCCACGACAGCCCGCGCCTCCGCTGGCTCGTCGACGAGCACATCCGGCCGATGTACGAGACGGTCATCGGCGCCCTGGGCGCCGCGCAGCAGCGGGGCGTGCTACCTCCCGGCATCGACCCGCTCCACTTCCACTACACGCTGCTCGGCGCCGTGGGCCTGGTCTTCCACCAGTCCGCCGAGTGCCGCTTGCTGACCGGACGCGATCCCTCGGACGAGGCCTTCGTCGAGGCCCATGCCGAGGCCGTGCTCCACCTGTTCCTTGGACCCGCCCCCGACGACGAGGAGAACCCTTCATGAAGCTCGTGACCTTCACGGAATCCGACCGGACCCGCATCGGCGTGGTCGTGGGAGACGGCGTCGCCGATCTCTCCACCGCCGCTCCGGAGCTGCCCACCGAGATGTGCGCTCTGCTCGAGGCGGGCCCCGATGCCCTCGCCGCGGTTCGCGGCGCGGCCGAGGCGACGCCGACCCTGCCTCTCGCCGACCTGCGACTCGAATCGCCCGTCCTACGGCCGCCGAAGATCCTCGCCATCGGCCTCAACTACGCGGACCACGTGGCGGAGGCCGGCATGGAGACGCCGACCATCCCCATGGTCTTCAACAAGCAGTCGACCTCGGTGGTCGGGCCGACGGATCCCTTCCACATGCCGCGCGTCTCGACCGCCCTCGACTACGAGGGCGAGCTCGGCATCGTGATCGGCCGCCGCTGCCGCCACGTGCCGAAGGAGCGCGCCGCCGAGGTGATCGCCGGCTACACGGTGGTGAACGACGTGAGCGTGCGCGATTGGCAGCTCCGCAGCCCGACCTTCACGATGGGCAAGAGCTTCGACACCCACTGCCCGCTCGGGCCCTGGATCGTCACCGCCGACGAGATCCCCGATCCCCACACCCTCGATCTCAAGACCTGGGTGAACGGCGAGCTTCGCCAGTCGTCGAACACGAAGCACCTGATCTTCGACTGCTTCGCCCTGGTGGAGCACCTCTCCACGGCCTTCACCCTCGAGCCCGGCGACGTGATCCCGACCGGCACGCCGGGCGGCGTCGGAGTGGCCATGAAGCCGCCGAAGATGCTCCAGGTGGGCGACGTGGTGAAGATCGCGATCGACGGCGTGGGCGAGATCGAGAACGCCGTGGTCGAAGAGCCGGAGGAAACGGCTCGGATCTGACGCGGCGGGATCAGCTGGGAACCGACTTCGACGGTGGCGAGTCGATCCTCGGCGTCGGAAGACGCCACCGAACATCAGGAACAGGAAGGGGCGGCGGGAGATGGCGCCGGTCTCGACGGAGTTGAGCGCGGCCACCTGGAACGGATCGCTGCCGTAGAGCTGGGTGTCGGCCATCGGCGTGCCGCCGTGGTGGCTGAGGGGAAGCTCCATCTCCTCGCACAGGGACCACAGGCGCTCGTAGCGGGGGTCGTTGTAGCCCGGCAGCCCGGAGCCCGGCTGGAGGCCCGGCAGGGCGACGCCGCCGCGGAGCCCGCACTTCACGAAGTGCTCGATCTCCTCCAGCGCCACGTCCATGTCGTGGAGCGCCACCTGGATGATGCCGGCTCGGCGGCCTGGTGCGTCGTTGCACAGCTCCGCGAGCCAGCGGTTGTAGGCCCGCTTGCCGGCAGCTTCGAGTTCGGGCTTCGCGGGCGCGAAGAGGGAGCGGAAGGGCATGCGCGTGCCGAACACGCCGTCCGGGTGGATCACCTCGGCGACGACGCCCTCTCGCTCGAGGGCGGCGAGCCGCGCCGTGGAATCCCACGCCCCCTCGATGCTCGCCTCGCTCGGGTAGTTGTTCTCGACGTTCAGCTGGGCGGCCTCCTCGGGAACCCCGAGCGCCTTCAGGTTGGCGAGCTGGCGGGCGCGGAATGCCCCGTCCCCGCTTTCGGCCACCTCCTCCACCTCGGCGCCGAACAGGTTGCGGGTGGCCTTCTCCTCGTTCTCCACCCAGGCGTCGAACTCGCCGAGGAAGGCCGGGTCGACGTAGGGCCGGTAGTCCACGGGACGGCGAGGCCCCGCGTGGCAATCGGCCGAGATCACGACGTGACGGGGAGTGGCGCTTCGCTCCATGTCGCTCTCCGGTCTCACCCCTCCGGTAGTCTGGCACGGGGGCGCCCGGGCGTCAGCCGCCCCGCACGTTGGTCGAGGGCGTGTACGGCAGGTCGAGGGTGCTGACGAGCCCCGGGGCGTGCTCGCAGAGCGCCGGGATGGCGTTGATCATGCGCATCGCCGTCGTCTGGACGCCACCGGTGTTGTGGTCTCCATCCTCCCCGGTGACGAAGCACTCGAGCTGGACCGAGGGATTGGCCCGGACGATGCAACGGTGCACGCCGGGGCGGCCGTCGGGAGGCATGGGCCATTCCGGCGCGATGCCGGCCGCGAGCCGGTTCACGTGCTCGGTGACGACTACCGGCCGGCCGTGGGCCATGCCCTCGAGCTGGAAGCGCACGGCCGCACAGGTGCCGGCGGGCACGTGCATCATCGGCGTGTCAAAGGCCTCGTCCGTGTAGAAGCGTTCGAAGCTCTCGCGGATCTCGTCCAGCTCCACGCCGATGCGGTCGGCGACCATCTGCACCATGCCTCCCCACCCGGTGCGGAGCACGCCCGGCATGGAGAGGGGCGGCTTGTAGTCCGGCCCCCGCCCGAAGCCGAAGCTCACGCCGGTGAACTCCGGATCCTCGTAGGTAGAGTAGTCGCAGAGCTCCTGGACGCGGACCTCTTCGATCTGGTCGGCCAGCTGCAGCGCCGCCAGCGGGAGCACGTCGCCGGAGAAGCCCGGATCGATCCCACTCACGTAGAAGGTCGAGCCGCCCTCCTGGCACGCCTTCTCGAGGGGCTCCCGCATGCGATCGCTGGCAAAGGTCGGGTAGACCAGGTAGATCATCGAGGTCGAGGCGACGTTGGCACCGGAGGCGAGGATGCGCTCGAGCTCGGGGATCACCTCGTGTGGACGCGTCTCGGCATTCACCGTGTAGACGACGCCGTCGGCGCCCAGGGAGAGGAGTGCTTCGACGTCGTTGGTGGCGATGATGCCCGTTTCGTCCGGCAGACCGCAGAGACGTGCCGCGTCCTTGCCCACCTTCTCGGGGCTGTGGGCGTGGACGCCGACCAGCTCGAAATCGGGATGACGGATCAGGTGGCGCAGGCTGTGGAAGCCGACGTTGCCGGTACCCCATTGGATCACGCGATGAGTCATGGACCGATGCTACCATGCGCCGCCGATCGGATCTGACACCGAGGAGAATCACATGGAACGCCGGGACTTCCTGAAGGGCGCGAGCATGGCGGGCGCGCTATCGCTGCTGCCCCTGGCCGAGCTGGCACGGGCCGACGGCCACGAGGGCGCAGCCGCCCAGCGCCCCGAGACCGAGAGCGGCAAGGCCTACGCCGAGCTGGCCCGCACCCTCCAGGAGGTGGAGGCCGAGTACCTGAGCGCCGAGCGCCGCGTCACCCGCGCGGCGGACGTGAGCGACGGCCATCGCTTCATCCTGCACGTCCTCCAGGCCGCGCTCTTCCTGCGCTTCGAGTACGACCCGGAGCGCCCCTCATTCAAGCGCATCGTCTCGCCGACCCGCAAGATGCTCGGCGACAACCCGGACGCCATCTACTTCGAGGCCGCGATCCGCGGCGACCGCCGCTACCGCATCCGCGGCAACACGGCGGGCGCGGTCTACACCTCGTTCACCGTCGAGGCGGGCGGCACCGAGGGCGGCTACCCGGAGCGCACCGAGGGATGGATCAACGACAAGGAGATGAGCCTCGAGGGCGACGGCGGCTACGAGATCACACTCGGGCCCGACACCTCGGGGCCCAACACGATCAAGCTGCCCGCCGACGCGCGCACGGTCACGACCCGGAGCTACTTCGAGACGAAGCGGAGCGCCGCGGCGGATCCGAGCCGGGTCGTGCCCATCGTGATCGAGCCCCTCGACGATCCGGGCCCCTCGCCCTCCCCCGACGACGCGTCGATCGCCGCAGCGATCCGCCGGGTGATCGCCTACCTGCGCGGCATCACCGTCGATCTGGTCCTGGGCGCGACCAGCGAGAGCTGGGTTTCCACGGTCCCCAACCAGTTCAACCCACCCGGCAAGCCCGGGGCCATGGCCTTCGCAGCCAGGGACAACGCCTACGCGATGGCTCCCTACGCCCTGCGCCCGGACCAGGCGCTGGTGATCGAGGGGAGCTTCCCGACGTGCATCTTCTCCAACGTCGTGCTGTGGAACCGCTACCTCCAGAGCTACGACTACGCGAGCCGTACCATCTCCCTGAACCGCGAGCAGACGTGGCAGGGCGCCGACGGCCGCTACCGCATCGTGATCGCGGGCAGCGATCCCGGCGTCCCGAACTGGATCGACACGGGGGGCCGGCCGAGCGGCCTCGTCTACTGGCGCTTCATGCTGCCGGAGGGTGAGATCGAGACGCCCCAGGCGAAGGTGGTGCCGCTGGCGGAGCTGCGGGCCTAGCGTGGAGACGCCGGTCATCGCCGGGGTCGGCCAGGTGCTGCAGCGGCTGGACGATCCCCGGGAGGCGGCGGAGCCGCTCGAGATGATGGTCGCCGCCCTGGAGCGCGCGGCGGAGGACGCCGCCGCGCCGAAGCTCCTGGGGCGGGCCGACGCCATCTACGTCCCACGCGGGGCGTGGGGCTACGCCGAGCCCGGCAGGGCCGTCGCCCAGCGGCTCGGCGCGTCACCCACCGAATCCGTCGGCACCTTCTACGGCGGCAACTTCTCCCAGGGATGCGTCATCGAGGCCGCCCGCGAGATCCAGGCCGGCCGGCACGGCGTGGTGCTGGTGGTCGGCGCCGAGAACGGGCGCAGCACCGGCCAGGCCGCGCGCCTGGGCGCCGAGCTCGATCCGAGCGAGGCGCCGGGCGTGCCGGATCGCATGCTGGCGCCGGACAAACCCCTCTTTCACGAGGCCGAGCTGGCCCGGGGCATGAACAGCGCGAGCGATGTCTTCGCCGTGGTCGAGAGCGCCATCCGTCACGCTCGGGGAGAGAGCGTGGAGGCCCACGCCGCGCGGATCGCGGCGATCTGGGCGGGCTTCAATCGGGTGGCCCAAGGCAATCCGAATGCCTGGATCCGCGAGCCGATCGACGCCGAGGCGATCCGCTGCGCCGGCCCCGACAACCCGATGATCTCCTTTCCCTACACCCGCCTCATGAACGCGAACCCGCGGGTGGACATGGGGGCCGGCCTCCTGCTCTGCTCCCTCGCCATCGCCCGTGAGGCCGGCGTTCCCGAGGACCGGCTCGTCTACCTGCATGCGGCCACCGAGGCGAACGACAGCAACTACCTGTCGGAGCGCCTCGAGCTCCACCGCTCTCCGGCGATTCGCATCGCCGGCGCGCGGCTCCTCGAGCTCGCGGAAACGGCGGTGGGCGAGGTCGACCACGTCGACCTCTACAGCTGCTTCCCCTCCTCAGTCCAGGTGGCCGCGGCGGAGCTCGGCTTTCCCGAGGATAGGCCGCTCACGGTCACCGGCGGCCTCACCTTCGGCGGCGGCCCGCTCAACTGCTACGGGCTCCACGCCGTGGCGCGCATGGCGGAGGTGGTGCGCAGGGACCGCGGCTCCCGGGGCCTCGTGCACGGCAATGGCGGCTGGCTCGCGAAGCAATCCCTCGGCGTCTACTCCGCGGAGCCGCCCCGCGAGGGGTTTCGCTACGAGAACCTCCAGGCCCGGGTCGACGCGGAGGGCCCGGTCACCCTCGAGGCCTACACCGTGGGCCACCGGAAGGGCGAACCGGAGCGGGCGCTCGTCGCCTGTCTCACGCAAGACGAGCAGCGCACCTGGGGGCTCGTCGACGATCCCGCCGTGATGGATGCGATGATGCAGGAGGAGCTCTGCGGACGGCCCGGGCAGCTCGCCGCCGGCGGCCGCCTGGAAGTCGCGTAGCGGGAGGCCGGTTTCCCCGCCGCACCAGCGCCTTCTCGGCCTCGATCGGCAGGTTGCTGAAGAGGCCGAGCGGAAGAGCGAAGCGCGCTCGCTGGGCACCGCGAGGGAATGCAAGAGCTGGGAGAGGCCGTGGTCGCGTCGCTGCCGAGCCGGAGAACCTCCCCCGGCGCAGGAGATGCCACTCCGCCTCAGCCACTCACGCGACGCGCACGCTCTCGGGGAGGCGCCGGGTCAGGATGTCCGCGGCCTCCTCGACCATCTCCTCCACGATCGCGGCGGCGGGCTTGATCTCGCCGATCAGCCCGGATACCTGGCCGGCGAAGGGGCCGACATACTCGACGTTACCCGCGCGGTTGAACATGTCCACGGCAGCCGAGGCGAGCAGCACCTGGACCGGGAAGGCCAGCGGCTCGAGGCCGGATTCCTCCCACAGATCGTGGAAGCGGTTGTAGGTCGCCCGCGACGTCTTGCCCGTGTAGATGGTGGTGCGCCGCGTGTCCTCGTCGCCGGCGGCGACGATCGCCTGCTTCTGGATGTCGAGGGCGCCGCCCTCCTCGGAGGCGAGGAAGCGGGTCCCGACCCAGACGCCGATGCATCCCATGGCCAGCGCGGCGGCCACGCCGCGGCCGTCGCCGATGCCGCCGGCGGCCAACACTGGGGTCGGCGCCGCCGCGTCGATAGCCTGGGGCCAGAGCGCCATCGAGCCGATACGCCCGGTGTGCCCCCCGGCCTCGTGCCCCTGGGCCACGACCAGGTCGGCGCCGTCCTTCGCGATGCGTCCCGCGTTCTTGGCGTTGCCGGCGATGCCCAGCACCTTCATGCCGGCGGCGTGGGCGGCGTCGATCATGAAGCCCGGGTTGCCGAGGCCAGCGCAGAAGAGCGGCACTTGCTCCTCGATGCAGACCTCGACGGCCGCGTGGGGCCGGGCGGTCGTGGTGCCGCTGCTGATCACGGCTTCCGCCTGGGGCAGGCCGAGATCCTGCTGGATCTTCTCGAGCCACTCGCGGTGGGCCTTGGGCAGCACGTTCAGTGCGGCGCTGAGCGGGACGTCCTGGGTATCGGCGGCCGGCGCGTCGCCCGCCGCGACCGTGGCAGCGGGCAGCAGCAGGTCGACGCCAAAGGGCCGGGAGGTGAGCTTGCGGATCTCGCGGATCTCCTCGCGCAGCTCCTCCACGCTGTACCCGGCGCCGCCGAGCACGCCGAGCCCACCGGCCTCGGAAACGGCCGCCACCAGCGCGACCGGCGCACCGGTCTTCTCGCCGATCAGGCTGGGGCCCATGCCCGCGCTCAGGATGGGGTACTCGATGTCGAGCAGGTCACAGAGCGGGGTGCGGAGCGTTCGCTTGGCCAAGGTCGGCATCCTCCTCGGGGGCGGGGCGCTCTAGGGTAGGGCTTCGCGAGGCACTCGTCGGGCGATCGCGGTCACCACCTCGTAGTGGATCGTGTCGAGCTTCGCCGCCAGCTCGTCGGCGGTCACCGTCGTTTCACCCTGGCGCCCGATCAGCGCCACGTCGTCGCCCAGCGCCACCTGGCCGCGCAGCGCCGTCACGTCGACGAGGGTCTGGTCCATGGTGATGGTGCCTACCTGAGGGCAGCGCACGCCGCCCACCAGCACCTCCATGCGGTTCGAGAGGCTGCGGTGGAGGCCGTCGCCGTAGCCGACCGGGAGGGTGGCCACGAGAGAGGGGCGCTCGGTGCGGAAGGTGTGCCCGTAGGAGAGGCCGGTTCCGGCGGGCACCTCCTTCAGGAAGGAGATGCGCGTGCGCCACTCGAGGACCGGCTCCAGCTCCGCCACCCGCGGGTTCGCGATATGGGCCGAGGGTGCGAGGCCGTAGACGGCGATGCCGGGGCGCGCGGCGTCGAAGTGGCTCTCGGGCAGGTCGAGGATGCCGGCGCTGTTGGCGAGGTGGCAGACGAAGGGGCCTTCGTCCTGGTTGGCCTCGCAGACGCGGCGGAAGGCCCCGACCTGCTCCCGCGAGAAGGACTTGTCCTCTTCGTCGGCGCGCGGGAGGTGACTCATCAGGCCGCGCACGCGGACACCGCCGAGCTCGCGCGCCTGGGCGAGGAAGGCAGGGACCTCCTCCGGGTGGATGCCGACGCGGCCCATTCCGGTCTCGACCTTGAGGTGCACCTCGAGCTCGGTCCGAGCGCGCCCGGCAGCGGCGGAGAGCGCCTCCAACGCCTCGTGGGTGCAGACGACCGGCTCCAGGCGATGCCGCACGACCGCATCGCTCTCCTCGGGCGGCAGCGCCGAGAGCAGGAGCAGCCGGGCGTCGATGCCGATCACGCGCAGCTCCGCGGCCTCGGAGACGTGGGCCACGCAGAGCGTGTCGTAGCCCTCCGCCACCAGATGGCGGGCGACGATCTCCGCTCCGTGGCCGTAGGCGTTCGCCTTGACGCAGGGCCAGAGCGGGCGCGCCCCCGCGACCTCGGCGAGAAGACGGAGGTTCCTCGACAGGCGATCCGTGTGGACGATCACCCGCGTGGGGTGGCTCACGGGTCCCTCCGCTGCTGCGCCGCATGGGTTCATTCTAGGCGATCGCTCGCTCAGCGGTTCGCCGCTCGGCGCCGGCGGCGCTCCTGCAGGCGCGCGACCGCCCGCAGCGTGACCGGGTACGAGATCGCAGCGACGATGTCGCTCCCGCGCGGGATCTTCCCGGCGAAGCCGCCCGGCTAGCCGCCCGTGGCGGGAGCTGGTGCGGCTCGGGGCGGAGTAGCCGAAGCCGCGGACGATGCGCCGCCGCACGGTAGGGGCTATCCAGGGCCCGTGAGCGCGCGCCCTCCCGGCTACTACGAGCAATCGCTCTGGGCCTATACCGACGCCTGCAGCTACGCCCCAGGCGAGACCGTGACGTTCTTCGTCTCGAGCCCCACTCCGGAGGTGAGCTGCAGCGTCTCGCGGGTGGGTGCGGACGAGGCGGAGGTCCACGCGCTGGCCGGCATCCGGGCGGGTCATCACGAGACCCCGGGCGACGCCTACCGGGAGGGCTGCGGTTGGCCGGACACCTTCGCCCTCCGCGTGGGAAGCGATTGGCCGAGCGGGTACTACCGGGTGCGGCTGCGCGCGGGCGAGCTCTCCGCCGAGCACTTCTTCGTGGTGCGATCGGCACGGCCCGGCGCGCAGGCGCGCCACGTGCTCGTTCTCGCCACCAACACCTACCAGGCCTACAACGGCTGGGGTGGCCTGAACCTCTACGGCAACGACGCCAGCTTCGCCGACAGTCCCGACCAGCTCGTGCACCGGCCCACGCCCGCGCCGGTGGTCGCGTGGGATCGCCCCTACTCGCGCTGCCTCGTGGCCTCCCCGGTACCGACGCGCATCCCCACCTCCGGTCGGCGCGACATGGGCGCGCCCCTCGGGCTGCCCGACGCCACGGCCGAGCTGGTGGCCGCCGGCGCTTCGATCTGGGACATGCCGGCGGGCTTCCTCCACAAGTGGGAGCAGCAGTTCGTAGCGTGGGCCGAGCGAGCCGGCGTCGCCCTCGACTACCTCGCCCAGAGCGACCTGGACGCCGACCCGAACGCCCTCGATCCCTACTCTTCCTACCTGAGCGTCGGCCATGACGAGTACTGGACCTGGGAGGAGCGCGACGTCGTCGAGGCCTTCGTCGATGCGGGAGGCAGCGCGTCGTTCTTCTCGGGCAATACCTGCTTCTGGCAGGTGCGCTTCGAACGCGACGGCCACGCGATGGCGGGCTACAAGTTCACGGCGCCCCAGGACGATCCGGTGCTCGGGACCGACCGCCAGCACCTCGTGACGAGCCTGTGGTCGGACCCCCTGATCGGCCGGCCGGAGACGCGGATGACCGGCGTAAGCTTCGCCCGCGCGGGCTACGCGCGGGCCGGCTACGCCCTCTCCCGTGGGATCGCCGGCTACACCGTGTACCGTCCGGAGCACTGGTGCCTGGAGGGAACGGATCTCTTCTACGGAGACGTGATCGGCGACGATTCGGCGCTCGTCGCCTACGAGACCGACGGCTGCACCTTCCGCTTCGAGGAGGGGCGACCCGTCCCCACGGGTGAGGACGGCGCGCCGACGGACTTCGAGATCGTCGGCATCGCCCCCGCGACCCTCGGCGAGCCGGATCCCCCGCCCGGCGAAGGACTGCTCGGCCGGGACGACGCCGAGTTCGTCGCCTCCCGTCTCTTCGGCGGCGACACCGAGCGGGCACTGCGAGGCCACGCGACCTTCGGGAGCTTCCGGCGCGGCCAGGGCGAGGTGTTCACCGCAGGCACCACCGAGTGGGCGTGGGCGCTGGCAGCGGGCGATCCCTTCATCGACCGGATCACGCGCAACGTCCTGGAGCGCGCTCAAGCAGGCCGCTGAATCCGGGGCGCCTCCGGCCGAGCTACGCTCCCCGTCGGGATGGAGCCCGGAGCCCGCGAAGACCAGGCGCTGCTGCGCGAGACCACCCGCAAGTTCCTCGAGGCGGAGGTGCCCCTCACCACCGTGCGGGCGCTGGCAGACGAGGCCAACGGCTTCGACCGCGGCTGGTGGAAGCGCGGCGCGGAGCTCGGCTGGACGTCGATGCTCGTCCCCGAGGAGCATGGAGGCGGCAGCCTGGGCGGCGGTCTCGCCGATCTGGCGATCGTGGCGGAGGAGAGGGGCCGGCTCGTCTCGCCCGGGCCCTTGCTGCCAACGAACGTGGTCGCCGCAGCGGTGGCCGCGCGCGGAACGCCGGACCAGCGCGAAGCCATCCTGCCGGCGATCGTCGAAGGCGACCTGGTAGCGAGCTGGGCCCTGGCCGAGCCGGGCGGGCGTTGGCTGGCCGGAGACCTGACCGCGACTGCCGAGGCTCGCGGTGACGACTTCGTCCTCCACGGCACCAAAGCGCCAGTGGAGGCAGGCGCCCAGGCGGATCACCTGCTCGTGACCGCACGCAGCACCGACGGTCCGATCCAGCTCCTCGTGCCCGCCGATGCGCCGGGGCTGCAGCGCGTCCCGATGGAGAGCATCGACCTGGTGCGCCGCTTCGCCGAGCTGCGCTTCGACGACGTCGTGCTCCCGCGTTCGACGTTGCTAGGCGAAGCCGGGACCGCCGCTGGGGACGACATCGAGCGCCAGCTCCAGATCGCGGTGGCCCTGCAGTGCGCCGAGACCGTCGGCGCCGTGGAGCGGGTGTTCGAGACGACCCTCGCCTACATGTTCGAGCGCTTCTCCTTCGGCCGCCCTCTCGCGTCCTACCAGGCCCTGAAGCACCGCTTCGCGGACATGAAGATGTGGCTCGAGGCGTGCCACGCCAGCGCCGAGGCCGCCGCCCTCGCGGTGGAGGCTGGGAGCGAAGAGGCCGCGGTGCTCGCCAGCGCCACGAAGTCCTACGTCGGCGACCACGGTGTGCAGATCCTCCAGGAGTGCGTCCAGATGCACGGGGGCATGGGCGTTACCTGGGAGCACGACGCGCACCTCTACCTGCGCCGCGCCACCCAGAACCGCGGCCTCTACGGAACGCCGAGCGAGCACCGGGAGCGGATCGCTGCGCGGATCGGCCTCGACGGCGAGGAGACGGCATGAGCGAGAGCGTCCCGGCCTTCCGCGAGCGGGCCCGGGCCTGGCTCGCCCGGAACCTGCCGCCGGACACCGGAGCCCTCTGGGCCCTGGGCGACATGGAGCGCTGGGACCGGGCCCGGGAGCTGCAACGGCAGCTCTTCGATGCGGGCTTCGCCGGCCTCTGCTTCCCGGAGGCGTACGGCGGCCGGGGCCTGAGCGTCGCCCACCAGCGCGCCTTCGAGGCCGAGTCGGAGGGCTACGAGATGCCGACGCCCCTCGACATCCCGACCTTCGGCATCATCGCCGCGACGCTGCTGGATTTCGGCACCGAGACCCAGAAGGAGCGCCACCTCCCCCGCATCCTGCGCGGCGAGGAAATCTGGGTGCAGCTGCTCTCGGAGCCGACGGGAGGCTCGGACCTGGCCTCGGTGCTCACCCGCGCGACGCCGAAGGGCGACCACTTCCTGCTGAGCGGCTCCAAGGTGTGGAGCTCCGGCGCCTACGCCGCCGACTACGGCCTGTGCGTCTGCCGCACCAACTGGGACGTGCCGAAGCACGACGGCATCAGCGTGCTGATCGTGAAGATGGACGCACCCGGCGTGACCGTGGACCGCATCCGCGGCGTCGCCGGCGACGACGAGTTCTGCCAGGAGTTCTTCGACGACGTGCGCATCCCGGCGGACGACGTGGTCGGCGAGGTGGACGCCGGATGGACCGTGGTGCGCGGGCTCCTCGGCCACGAGCGCAACTCGATGGGGAGCGCCTCCCCCTACGCGCCGGGGCCCAGCCGGGTGATCGCGCCCAACGCCAAGACGGAGCTCGTCGGGTTGGCCCGGCTGCGCGGCCTGGCCAAGGATCCGCGTGCGCGGCAGCTCGTGGCCGAGGCCCACGTGCTGGGCCTCGTCCAGGGCCAGACCGCACGACGGGTGACCGGCGCCATGACCCGCGGCGAGCTGCCGCCCCCCGCCGGCGCCATCCTGCGCCTGATGGGCGCGCGCCACGCGGTGCGCCGCACCGACATCGCCCTCGAGCTGGCCGGCGACGGCGCCGGGGTGTGGCACGAGGGCGATGCGGAGGGCCTCGTCGGCACCCGCTACCTGGCGCGGCAGGGCAGCGAGCTCGGCGGCGGCAGCACCGAGATCCAGCGCAACATCGTGAGCGAGCGCGTGCTCGGCATGCCGCGGGAGCCGGCAGCCGACCGCGGTGTACCCTTCAACCAGGTGCGGCGGAACGCTCTGCCCGGCCGCACGACGGACTGACCAGGAGAAGGCCATGCCTCGCGAGATCGACTTCCCCGTCTTCGACGCCGACAACCACCTCTACGAGACCCCGGAGGCCTTCACCCGTCACCTCCCGAAGCAGTACGAGGACCTGATCAAGTACGTGGAGGTGAAGGGCCGCACCAAGGTCGCGATCCAGAACCGCATCTCGGACTACATCCCGAACCCCACCTTCAACGTCGTCGCGCCGCCGGGCGCCTGGGAGGAGCGCTACAAGCACCAGAACCCGGACTCGAAGACGAAGCCCGGACAGGAAGCGAAGAAGCCGGTGCCGCGCTCGGTCCCCTCCATCCCGGCGTACTTCGAGCCCGAGCCCCGGCTGAAGCTGCTGGACGAGCTCGGCATCGACCGCGCGCTCATGTGGCCCACCCTGGCGAGCGTGCTCGAGGAGCGCCTCGCCGCGGATCCAGTCGCCACCCACGTCGTCGTGCACGCCTTCAACCAGTGGCTCCACGAGCAGTGGAGCTTCGACTACGAGGGCCGGATCTTCACCACGCCGGTCATCACGCTGCCCATCGTCGAGCGCGCGATCGAGGAGCTCGCCTGGGTGGTCGAGCGCGGCGCGAAGGCGATCCTGATCCGGCCGGCGCCGGTGCCCGACTTCAACGGCCGCCGCCGCTCCTTCGCCCTGCCCGAGTTCGACCCCTTCTGGGAGGCCGTCCAGGAGGCGGACATCCTGGTGGGCATGCACGCCTCGGACAGCGGCTTCCAGCGCTACCTGAACGAATACGAGGGATGGGACGACGAGTTCCTCCCCTTCAAGGGCGGGCGCAGCGCCTTCTCCGCCCTCGTGAACGCCGACAACCGCCCGATCACCGACGTGCTCAGCTCGGTCATCGGCCACGGCCTGGCGACCCGCTTCCCCAGGCTGCGCATCCTCCCCGTCGAGAACGGCAGCGCCTGGGTGCGACCGCTGGTGCAGAAGTTCCAGCGCGTCTACGAGCGCTCCCCGCAGCTCTTCGACGAGGATCCGATGGGCGCCTTCCGGCGCTGCGTCTGGGTGCACCCCTTCCACGAGGAAGACCCGGTGGGCCTCGCGGAGCTGATCGGCGTGGGGAACGTGTGCTTCGGATCGGACTACCCACATCCGGAGGGGATGAGCGACCCGGTGTCCTTCGTCGACGAGCTGGGCGCCCTGCCGGCCCAGGATCAGGCGAGGATCATGGGCGGGAACCTCGCCGGGATCATGAAGGTGGCCTGACCTCGGCCTGATCCTCCAGCGGCTTCCAGTGGAAGAGGCCGTAGATCAGGGTCTGCACGAAGTGCTGCGCCATGGAGCCGCCCGCGGCCTCCATGACCGGACGCTTCACCACGAATTCGGCCACGTGGGCGATCAACGTGGCCCAGAAGGCGACGTGCCCCGCCGTCTGCACCCAGCCCGTTCCCCAGACGATCGCGGCAGCCGCTCCCAACCAGAGGATCCACACGCTGTACTTCACGCTCTTCCTCCCGTGCAACGGCAGCCTATCACAGCGATGGGGCTACCCGATCGGTGGCGGTCGGAGCGCGTCGATGCCTGCGGCGGAAGGGGGCTGGAGATCGGGCGCCGTGAGGTCGAGCTCGCCCCCCCTGAGTCGGCCCGACGAGGGCTCGCCACCAGTTGGCGATCGAGCCCGCGCCCAGACACAAGGAGGCCACGCCCAGCGCCGCGGCGAAGAGAGGAACGTGCACCCGGGGCGCCGTCGAAGACGGCGGCGACCTCGGGGCTCTGGATCGACGTCGTCCCTGAACGCTAGGCGAAGTTCGCTTGTGCCTCGGTCGCCGCGACCACGTTCTCCTGCAGGTGGGCGAGCGTCCCCATGTCGGCGTTGACCACGTCGAGACCATTGGCGAGGACGTAGGCGTAGCTGCGCTGGAAGGGCGAGAGGGCGGCGGCCAGGAGCTTCGCGTCGTAGTAGCCGTCGAAGGCCTCGAGCTTCTTCCACCAGCCGAGGACCGGCAGGCCGGCGATGTGCCGGGCCGCCTTCATGCCGACGAGGCCGATCCCGGCCGCGCGGGCCTTCTCGAGCACGGGCCGGAGCTCGCTCATCGGCGGCGTGCCCTCGAGCACGCCCTTGCTCTCCCAGTCGTACCAGCCGGCCGGCGTGATGGCGATCATCGCCAGGTCGTACCGGCCCGTCTCCGCCGCCGCGAGCAGCACCTTCTCCGCATTGCGGTGGGTGCTGAGGCCCAGGTGCGTGACCTTCCCGGCCTGCTTCGCGTCCTGGAAGGTCCGGTAGATCTCGTCGCTCGCAATGAGCGAGGGGTTGTACGAGGCCATCAGATAGTAAGCGTCGACGTGGTCGACCTGCAGCTCCCGGAGGCTCTGCTCGAGGCGTCCCTGCCAGATGACGGCCGCCTGCTTCGCCTGCTGGGCGGTGACCTCCTGGTTCGGCTCGGCCTCGACGTCCGCCGGCGCCTTCGAGATGAGGAAGATCTCGTCGCGTGCCTTCTTGAGGAACGGAGCCAGGTTCGTCTCGGCGTTGCGGTAGTAGCCGCTGTAGCCCACGTCGAAGACGTTGATCCCGGCGTCGCGGGCCGCCTGGAGCAGGGCGTCCTTGGGCCGGAACATGAGGGCGGCACCGCAGCCGAACACCAGGCGACTCGCGTTCCAATCGGTGCGGCCGAGCTTGCGGTAGGTCATCTCCGGCCAGGCGGCCTCGGCGCCGCCGGCCTCCCGTGCGGCGTAGATGGCGGCTCGGGCGTCCCCCGAATCGAGGAGCGTCTTCCAGGCGACGGCGAGCATGGCGCTGGCCTGGAGAAAGCGCCGGCGGGTGAGGGAAGCGGACTCGGGGTCGGGTCCCATCGCTGACTCCTGGGAAAGAGGTAGGGAGAGGATACAGGCGTTCAGGACTGGCGCGCGAAGGCCAGCGCGCGCTCGGTCGCCCGGCGGCCCTCGGCGATGGCCTCGTCGCCGCGATCGAGATCGAGCAGCGCGAAGTCCGGCAGCCGCGGCGTCACCAGCAGGTCCGGCGGCTCGCCGGCCATGCGGCTGCGCGTGATCCGCACCTGCATGATGGCGAGGCTGTTCGCGAGCACCTCGTAGAGGGAGGGCTGGCTCGGATCCCGCGGCGGGTCCGTGGCCGCGACCCGCTGGCGCAGCTCCCGCGCCCAGGCCTCCACCGTGGCACGGAGCCGGCTCTCCTCACCGCCGTCGGCCTCTTCGCCGGCCTGCTCCAGACTCGCCGTGTCCGTCGCCTCGCCGCTCTCCTCGCTCGCGGGCTCGGTCTCGGCGGCGATCCGCGCCTGGATGTCCCGGCGTCCGAGCAGGATGGTGTTGAGGTCCACCGCGATGACGCTGTCCGCGCCCATCGCTCGGCACAGCGAGATCGGCACCGGGTTCACGAGGCCCCCGTCCACCAGCCAACGCCCCGCCCGGCCGGCCGGCGTGATCAACCCAGGCATGGCGACGGACGCGCGCAGCGCCTCGTGCAGCGAGCCCTCCCGCAGCCACACCTCCTGGCCCGTGGCGAGATCGGTCGCGACGGCGCCAAAGGCCCGGGGTAGCGCCGCGATGTCGCAGTCCGGCAGCTCCGGCGACATGAAGGAGAAGAACTGCGTGCCCTTCAGCAACCCGCCGCGGAAGGAGAGATCGAGGTTGCGCAGCACCCGCGTTCGGTCGAGGCCTGCCACCCACTTCTCGAAGGCGTCGAGGTTGCCCGACGCGTACGCCGCACCGACGACTGCGCCGACGCTGCTGCCACTCACCACCTCGGGCTCGATGCCCGCGGCCTGTAGCGCACGGATCACCCCGATGTGCGCCCAGCCGCGGGCGGCGCCGCTGCCGAGGGCGAGACCGATGCGGCCGGGGAGGAGGGTCGACATGGGGCTCTTCAGGGTAGGGACGCGGAGGGGCGCGGTCGACGACGAGGCGGCGCCGCTGCGACGAGCTAGGCGTAGGACGACTCCCGGAACCGCTTCCGGCCCACGCGCAGGATCCGCGCCCCCAGCACCACCACGGTCGCCACGCTGTTGATCGGTGCGAGCACCAGCGCGAGCCAGCTCTCGCCGAGGTCGAAGAGCGCCGTCGAGAGCGCCTGGGCCAGGAGCACCGCGAGCTCCTGGAGAGGCACGAACAGGAGGCCCCCGGCCACCAGGAGGAGCGCCGCCGCGCCGATCCATCCCGTCTCGGCGCGGAGCCGCGCGAAGCGCGTTCGCCTCATCACCTGGGCCGTGAACGCCTCGCCGCCCAGCTCCTGCCGGGCTTCGCCGAACAGGGCCTCCAGGGTCGGATCCCGCTCGTCCGTCATCGTGCTTCCTCCGCTCCGGGCTCGTCGCGATAGGCCGACAGGATCTCCCGAAGCTGCTTCGTGCCGCGTTGGATGTGGGACTTCACCGTGCCGAGCGGCTTGCCGACCAGCGCCGCGATCTCTCCGTGGCTCATCCCTTCGTGGTACGAGAGCACGATGCAGAGCCGCGCGCTCTCGGGCAGCGTCGCGAGGGCCGCGTCCAGATCCATGCCCTCGGCGGGCGCGTCGCGGGGTGCCACGGCGCGATCGGCCAGCTCGTCCGCCCCGCGCAGCGCGTCCTTCCTCCGCAGGTGCTGGAGCCACACCGAGATCGCCACCTTTCGCGCCCAGGCGCCGAAGGCCTGGGCTTGCTTCAATGTGCGCAGGCGCAGCCAGATCTGGAGGAGCGCCTGCTGCGCCAGATCGTCCGCCAACGTCGGATCGCCGCAGCAGCGCCGCATCAGGTTTCGCAGCCAGGATTGCCGCCGCCGCACGAGCTCCCCGAACGCCCGGCGATCGCCGCCCCGCGCCAGACTCACCAGGAACGCCTCCGGGCATTCCGGGTAGTACTCGTGCAGCTTCCGCACGGATGCTAGGCGTCCAGCCGCCCGAGCTCCGCGTCGTCGTCGCCCTCGTACCAGCGCGCCGTGATCCGGGCGGCGATCAGGCATCCCACACCGAGGCACGCACACAACGCGCCGGCCCCGGCGACCGGATAGAAGACCTTCGCCGAGAGCGAGCTCAGGAAGAACGCGAGAACGACCAGCCCGACCGACACCGGCAGCAGCCAGAGCGCCGTGATCTTGAAGTCCCGATCCGGCCGCCCGCTGCCGCCTTCACCGGCGGCCAGCAGCTTCTCCAGCAGCCGCTGATCGATCGCCTGCCCGCTCTCGATCAGCCGCCGCACCGTCTCGTGCTGCGCCTCGCGCTTGCGGATGCCGTTCCAGGTGCTCGCCAGCACCGCGCAGGCCACGAAGCCCCAGAAGGCGAGGGCCGCCAGCCCTGCGCCCAGACCCAGCTCGTCCATGTCCGTCTCCCTCGAGGTGGTTGCTGATGGTGGAGAGGATGCGGGCGAGGGCGGTTTGGATGCACGAGAGCGAAAAACGGCGGAGAACGGAGCCGGGGGGACTCGAAAACCCGAGTGCGGACGTGCGGTTGCGTAGACAAGGCAGGCCGGGTGTGCAGCCACGCCAGGCACGGTCGCGCCGATCTGCAGGTTCGAGATCAGCTCTTGCGGCGCGGTCGCTTGGACTTGCGAGGGCTCTTCTTCGTTGCCCTCTTCGAGGCTCTGGTCTTGGTCTTGGTCTTGGTCTTGGTCTTGGACCTGGGTGAAGCGGGCTTCTTCGCTCGCGCTGCGCCCGGCTTCTTCCTCCTCGTTCGTCGGCCCACGTCTCCCGCGTCGATGTCCACGCCGAAGACGCCGGCCAGGTCGTCGGTCTCCAGCACGCGCGAGCGGCTCGATCTGCGCCTCGAAATCCCCTTCCCGAGGGCGTCCGTGACGAGCTCTCCGGGATCCACGCCGCGAAGACCGAACATCAGCTCGGGAGCGTCGTCAAGACGTGCGCCCACGCCATAGAGCACAGCAGCCACGTGCTTGCACAGCACCGCCCAATCCGGGCAGGAGCAGTCCAGAGCGATCTCCCGGGGAGCCGGGAAGAGGCCCTCCTTCCTCTTCGTCACGATCTCCATCACGCCGTCGGAGAGCTCGCCCCGCAGGAGTTCGACCAGCGTGTCGATCTGGCCGGCGCAACGCGAACGGATACGCTTCCACTTCGCGGCGGAAAGCGGCTTGACTCGAAGCTCGACCTCGTAGAACTCGCTGCCGCTCACCAGCGCCGAGACGCTACCACGATCGATCTGGAGATCGATCACCGATCCGTTCCGGACGTAGGTCTTCCCGCGCGGCAACCGGTTCGCGTAGTCGCTGTACGCCTCGATGTTCTCGCACCACGCCCTGCCCCAGAACGTCCGGGCGATCCCGCGTCCCTGGATCACGATGGGATCCACCTCGCGACCCGACTCGCGCATCTGTGCGACCAGGCTCGCGGCCCGCCTGCGCCGTTCGCCCGCGGGGACGTAGGACCGCCATTCGAAGTCGGAACCTGCTTTCGATCGTCTTCTCACGTGCCTCTCGCGCTTTGGAGATCGAGCGAGACGAAGGAGAGCAGCTCGCCGTTGCTCATCTCTGTCAGCCTCGCTTCTGGCGCCCCGGTTCCGATCACCGAATCCGCGAGCTCCTTCTTGCTCGAGATCAGCTCGTCGATGCGCTCCTCGACCGTTCCCTTGCAGACGAACTTCTGCACCAGCACGTTCCGTTTCTGACCGATCCGAAAGGCGCGATCGGTGGCCTGGTCCTCCACGGCCGGATTCCACCAGCGATCGAAGTGAACGACGTGAGAGGCGGCCGTCAGGTTGAGACCCGTGCCTCCCGCCTTCAATGAGAGCACCATGAAGGGGATGCCGTCCCGCTCCTGGAACTCCTTTACGAGCTGCTGACGCTTCCGCACGGCCGTGCCTCCGTGCAGCACGTGTCCGGGGTTTCCGAAGCAGCGCGCGAGAAGGTCCGCCAGGGGCCCGGTCAACTCGCGGAACTGGGTGAACACGAGGACCTTCTCCTGGCGAGCGGCGATCGGCTCGCAGAGCTCGCGGAGCCGAGCGAACTTCCCGCTCGAATCCGAGGCGTATTCGCCGTCGCCGAGCCACTGGGAGGGATGGTTGCATATCTGCTTGAACCGGGTCAGGAAGGCCAACACCACACCTCGCCGCTCGATTCCGTCCACTCCTCTCAGGGCCCGCTTCAGCTCGTCGACGGAAGCCTGGTAGAGGACAGCCTGCGACTTCTCGAGCAGGCAGTAGGCCGTCACCTCGGTCTTCTCCGGAAGATCGGAGATCACCTTCGGATCGGTCTTGAGGCGGCGGAGGGTGTAGGGCCGGACGAGCCGCCGAAGGAACGCGTAGCCGCCCTCCTTGCCGGCGCTCAAGGCCTTGCAGAAGCTCGCGAACTCCTTCGACGAGCCGAGCAGCCCCGGATTCAGGAAGTCGAAGATCGACCAGAGGTCCCCGAGCTGGTTTTCCACCGGAGTGCCCGTGAGCGCGAGCTTCCACCGCGCGCGGAGCCGCTTGACGGCGCGCGTCTGCTTGGCGCTCGGGTTCTTGATGGCCTGGGCCTCGTCGAGGACGACGCAGCGCCAATCGCGCTCCTTCAGCGAAGTGCTGCGCAGTACCGTTCCGTAGGTAGTGACGACGGCGTCGTAGGCGGTGAACTCGCGCTCGGAGAGGCCCTCGAGCTGCCGAGTCGGAATCCGCGAGGGATGCGCGATCATCACCCGGAGCTGAGGCGCGAACCGGGCCAGCTCCGCACGCCAGTTCTCGACGAGAGAGGCGGGGACGACCAGGAGATCCGTGCCGGCCTCGCCGCGCCCACGGCGCAGCAGCGACAGGAGCGCGATCACCTGGATCGTCTTCCCCAACCCCATGTCGTCGGCCAGGCAGCCCCCGAGCCGGAGGCGGCTCAGCGTCCAGAGCCACTCGACGCCGAGCTTCTGGTAGGGCCGCAGCTCCGCTCGGAGCCCGGCGCCCTGCTCGATCGCCCTTCGGATCCGAGGCGAGCGAAGCTCCTCCAGGGTGGACTCGAGCCATCGACCCGCCACCACTTCGGACCAGTCGCGGCGAACGCCGTCGGTCCCGTGGGGTTCCTCTCTCTCGAGCTCCCCCCCGGCCAGCAGGCGCATCGCCTGCGCGAAGCTCACGCCTTCGGCTCCGGCTGCCGCCTGGACCTCGCGCCAGTGCTCCATGACCTCGCCCAGCCGATCGGCGTCGACCTCGACCCACTTGCCCTTGACCAGGACCAGCCGCTCGCTCGACGCGAGCAACGCCCGAACGTCCCGTTTCGAGAGCCTCTCGCCGTCGAGCGTCAAGGACACGTCCAAGTCGAGCATCGCGTCGACGCCGAGCCGAGAAGGGGACTTCCCACCGACGGAGACGGAGACCAGGGGCCGGCGACGACGGTCCGCGTTCCACCAGTCCGGCAGGCGGACCGCCACACCAGCCTGCTCGAAACGCTCGACCTCGCTCAGGAAGGCGTGCGCCTCGTTCGGCGTCCACGCGAGAGGATGGTAGACGTCGCCGGAGTCCACGAGCTCCCGGATCAGCTCGCTACGCTCCGCGGCGCGCTGGAGAGGAGCGAGCAGGGCCAGGAGCTGCCTTCTCCTGCCGGCGTACTCCTGCAACGCGTCGCCGAGCGGCACGTACTGGAGCTTGGCCTCCCGGGGAGTCTGGCGCGCGTATGTGGCGATGAACGCGAAGGGGCACTCCGGGTCGCCCTTGTTCTCGGCCAGGTGGAAGCACACGCGACCCACCACGTTCCAGACCGAGTCGTGCGCCTCGAGAAAGCCCTGGACCCCGGCTTTGCGTCGTCCGGCCTCGGCCTCGAGCGCCCTGCCCGCGTCGACCCAGACCTCAGCCAGCAGGCCCTCGTCCACGAACTCTGCGCCCCGCATCGGCGGCACGGCGGCTGCAAGCTCGCACAGTTCCTCGACGTCGGCTTTGGGCACCATGAAGGAACCGGGATCCATCGGATCGAGGGCGCCGCACGCGGCCGCGACGAGCCGCTGTCCCAGATCCCGCCAGAAGCCGAGGGTGGGACCCAGTGCCGTACCGAGCTCCGCAGCGCCCAGATGAAGCACGCCGTGGCCCCGACCCTTGTCGAACGCCCGAACGATGCGCTCTTCGGCGGCCTCGGGAAGACCGCCTCCGCCCTCCGCCGGGACGCGACGAAGACGGACACGACCGGCGGGTGTGAGCATGCACTCGAGCTCGCGAGCTCCTTCGGAAGGAGATGTGCTCTCTCCGGTCACGGAAGTCAGTCCAGGCCGAGCTCCCGGCGGATGCTCGAGAAATCGAAGCAGGTCTCGCCGGCGCGGCGCCGCTCGCTGTTCTCCATGCTCTTCAGGAGCAGATCCACCGCCTCCCTGCCGTCTCGGGTTCGCGCCGCTTCCCGAGGCGTCTTCCCATCGAGGGCCGGAAGCGATTCGTCGGACCAGCCGGCGTAGTGGCGCTCCTTGAACTCGAGGGCGAGCGGGGCCGGCTGGGGCGAGACGGGTTCGGGCTCGGCCGCGCCCGCCAGTGCGACGTCGGACAGCGGATCCTCGTGGTCGCGAACGCGGTGGCGCAGGAGCCCGGTGCAGGCCTCCTCGATCCGCCCGCGCAGGGTGTCCGCGCGCTCGGGAGAGCTGGTCTCCACAAGCAGGAAGCGTTCGGCGAGCACGGCCCGGCCGACGGCCGTGTTGTCCCAGCTCTCGTGCCTGCGGTTGCCGGCGACGATGAAGACAAAGACATCCGACCCGGGCGCCGATTCGTCCACTTCCGCGCCGTCCATGGAGGCGAGACGTGCCGCCACCTCCGAACGCGCGCCCGCCTCGAAATCGAAGCGGTCGGTGGTCATCAGCAGGGGGTCGCCGTCCGTGTTGCGCACCTCCGGCGGAGTCGACGCTCTCAGGCCGACGTCGGCGAGGGCTTCCTCCCAACGCCGGATCAGATAGCGCCCGATCGCGTCGTCGCGCAGCCGCTCCACGGGGACGGCGCGCTTGCGGCGGAGACGCCCCCGAGCCCGGCGAACGACCTCTGCCGCCGGAACCGGCGGGAGGTGATGGGGATGGAGGCCGTCGATGAGCGACAATCCGTCGTGGTCGACGATTCGCGCGAGAACGGCGTCGTGCAAGACGAGCGACCGCGATGCCGTCACTTCCTCGACGCAGCGCTCCTCGTCGGACAGGGCGTCCCGGAGCGTGATCGTCTTGCCGGGCTCGACGTCCGCCACTTCCCAGACGGAGAGCCAGGCAGCCGCCTGAGCGGCGTACCACTTGCGGTCCGCCTCCGGCATCGTCTCTCCGCGCTCTTCGAGAAGCCATTCCACGGCGGTCCGCCCGTCGATGCGGAACCCGAAGATCGCCCAGGGGAGTGCGAGCTGGAGCGCGGACGGCAGATCCTGGAAATCGCGCTCGAAGCGACGCCAGCCGTCGCCGAAGCGTTCTTCCGCGAAGTCGAAGAGCGCCTGGATCCGAGACGTCACCGCCTCCTGCCGGGCGCGAAAGACGGGACCGAGATCCGGAACGTCCTCGCGCTCGGACAGCGGAGGCAGGAGAAACGGGAATTCCTCGAAGGGTACGGTGATTCGGACCTCCCGCCCCTGTGGATCGGAGTAGGTCTCCGTGACCGGCGCGACCCCGTCCAGATCGAACGCCTCCGGGTGGGCCTCGCAGAACATGGCGACGGCCCGGGCGCCGGCCGCCGCGATCTCGACATCGCGCTGATCGAGCGACCGGGGCGTACCGTCGCGCTCACAGTGAAGGAGGAAGGGGTAGGCTTCGGCGCCTGCAACAGGCCACCGGTGGGCCTCGATCTCGCGCCGCATCTCCCTCGGAATCTCGGCGCCGGCCTCGAAGTTCAACGCCAGCCAGCCGGTTCCGAAGTCCAACGGCGCCGTCTCCGCCGCCCGCTCTTCGGCGACCCGCAGGAAGGCGTCGTAGGCCGAGAGCGAGGGGAAGTTGATCAGGCCCAGGCTCTCGCCGAGATACCCGATCACGGACAAGCACGCGCCCTCGACCCCCAGCTCGGGAATGTCCATGCGCAAGGTCTGGTCGTCGGTGAGGGTCTGCCACGGGGCGATTCGATAGAGCTCGGCGGCGGCGGCGAACAGCTCGGCTATGGACTCGGGCGGGAGGCCGTCCTCCAGGTAGCTCGGCGGCAGCGTCTCGGTCGAGAAGAACGCCTCCAGCATCTGCCGGAAGACCTCATCGAGCTCCGGGGTCGGGGCGACCTCGACCGCAATGGCGTCGCCGAGCGTTGCGCGGAGCTCCCCGACGAAGAAGGGGTCGGCGATCCGGACGCGGTCGGGCGCGCGAACGGCGCCGGGGAGGGGCCTCTCGAGGGCGCCCATCAACGTCTCGGCGAGTGCGGTCTCCGCCCGATAGGACGCCACCACGTCCTGGCCGACGATCAGACCACTGCGCTGGTCCATCCAGAGCACGAAGGCGGGGTGCCGCAGATCCTCGTCGTCGTTGACCTCGATCGGCGGCGAGAACACGCCGCCCACCCACAAGCGCCGCTTCGTGCGCCGCCCGGCCGCGCGTTCCTTCCGCTTTTCTGCTTGTCGTCTCAGACGCCGCATGGACATGGTCGACTCCGTAGATCTCTGGGGAAGGTACTGCACCCGTCGGGCGGGACGACCGCTGGCGACCCGACGGTGGGATCGGGCATCTTCGGAGCATGCCTACTGACCACCCCGCCGCCAGTGCGGCAGCCCTCGACGAAGTTCGGTCTTGGATCGACGCCGCCGAGCGCATCGTGGTGCTCACCGGTGCCGGCATCTCCACCGACTCGGGAATCCCCGACTTCCGCGGCCCCCAGGGCGTGTGGACGAAGGACCCCGAGGCGGAGAAGATGTCCGACATCCGCTACTACGTGGCGGACCCGGAGATCCGCCGCCGCTCGTGGCGGGCGAAGCTGGCCGGCGCCGAGCTGAAGCGGACACCGAACGCCGGCCACCGCGCCCTCACCGCTCTCGACCGGCGCGGCAAGCTCCACCTGCTCGTCACCCAGAACGTCGACGGCCTCCACCACGACGCCGGCAGCGACCCGGAGCGCATCGTCGAGATCCACGGGACCCTGCGCGAGTACGCCTGCCTCGATTGCGGCGACCGCGGCCCGATCGGCCTCGTCTTCGACCGCGTGCGCGGCGGCGAGGACGACCCCGCTTGCAAGGAGTGCGGAGGCATCCTCAAGTCCGCCACCATCTCCTTCGGCCAGGGCCTCGTCGCCGAAGACCTGGAACGCGCCGACCACGCCGCCCGGAGCTGCGACCTGCTCCTGGCGGTGGGCTCGACCCTCAGCGTCCAGCCGATCGCGGGCGTCGTACCGCTCGCGCGGCAGTGCGGGGCGAGGATCGTGATCGTGAACGGCGAGCCGACGGCGATGGACGAGCTGGCGGACGCCGTCGTGCGCGGGTCGATCAGCGAGGTGCTGGAGCGGATCCTGTAGACGCGCCCCCGGCCTTCGCCTTCAAGGCCGCCAGGATCTCCTGGTACACCTGGTTGTGCCCCTTCTCGCCGCCGAGCAGGAAGCCGATGTGCATGAGGAGGCTGTTCGAGCGCACGCTGCAGACGAAGGACACCTTCGTCTCCTCCGGACCCAGCGGCTCGAACTCCCAGCGACCCTGGCCGATGAGGTCGCCGCCGTCGTAGGTCTCCTCGATGGCCCGGGGCGCATCGATCTTCCGGATCGTGCGGACGAAGCGCGACTTCACCGGCGAGCCCGCCGGCGAGAGCACGTGGTTCAGGCGCGCGCCCACGGCGACCTCGCCGCCACCCTCCACCTCGACCCGGTAGGGCGGGTACCACTCGTGCATCCGCGGGTAGTCGAGGATGATCGCGAAGAGCCGCTCGGCCGGCGCGGGGATCACGAGACTGTCGACGGTATCGAAGCTCGGCATGGCGTCAGTGTAGCCTGCGAGCTGCCTCGGGTGCGCGGTAGGCTCGCGGCATGAAGCCCGATCGCCTGGCCATCGCCCGCGATCTCCTCCTGCTGACGCCCCGGCTCGCGCGCGCCTGCCTGCGTGTGCAGTGGCACCGGTGGTTCGACCGCCCGGCGGACCGGCTGCGGAAGTTCACCGAGGTTCCCTGGCTCGCCGCGAAGATGGGCGTGGCTCAGGGGAGCATCGCCGGCGCCCGCATCGAGGAAGTCCACTCCGGAACGGCCAGCCGCTCCCGGCTCCACCTCGACTACACGGGCGAGCCTGTCGGGCCCACGTCGTACTTCATCAAGTCCCGAGCCCCGGACTTCGGCTCGATGCTGTTCGGCGTCCTCTTCGACCTGGGCGCCAACGAGGTGAGCTTCTACCGCCACCTGCGCAGCGAGTCGCCGGTGAAGTCGCCGGAGGTACTGCACTGCGAAGGCGGCTCCGCGGACTACGTGATGCTCCTCGAGGACCTGACCGACCAGGGCTGCAGCTTCCAGGACCTCGCCTCGAAGTGCAGCGCGAACGAGGCCCACCTCGTCATCGCCACCCTGGCGCGCCTCCACGCCGCCTTCTGGGAGAGCCCGCGTTTCCACACCGACCTGGCCTGGGTGAACCGCCTCGAGACGAACCGGGACCACCGTTTGCTCGAGCTCGTGCGCAACGTGGCCGTCCCGATCGCCTTCGAGAAGTACGGCGACGTTCTTCCCGAGGAGATCCGCGCTGTCGTACCGCACCTGATGCGGAACTACCTCCGCCTGGAGGAGCAGTGGGCCCGGGGCCCGCGGACGCTTCTCCACGGTGACGCGCATCTCGGCAACATGTACTTCCAGGCGGGCGAGGCAGGGCTCCTGGACTGGCAGGTGTGCCAGCTCGGCCAGGGCATGCGCGACGTCACCTACTTCCTGATCAACTCGCTCGAGGAGGACATCCGGCTAGAGCACCAGGAGGCGCTCATCCGGCACTACCTGGCGATCCTGACCGAGCGGGGGGTCGGTCTCGACTTCGACACGGCGTGGCGGCAGTACCGGCTTCAGAGCGTTTACGCGTGGATCGCGGGGGTGGTGACGGCGCCTAGCAACTTCCAACCGGAGAGCGTGGTGGCGGCGGGGCTTCGGCGGGCGTGCGAGGCGATCCTGGATCTGGATGCGGTGGAGCTGATCCGAAGGCTTTAGGGCGCGTCGAAGCCTGGCGCAGCCCGTGAATCGCATCCCGACCCCCGACGGAGTACGCTCGGCACTCACTCGCCGAATCGAGGAAGTCATGACCGACAACGACGCCGCGATGCGCAAGCACGCCGCGGGCACGCCGATGCCCGAGTTCCCGGAGCCCGCGTTCACCAAGCCGCCGGCCCTGCGCGACGCCAAGGTCGCCATCGTCACGAGCGCCGCACTCGTGCGGGAAGGCGGTGAGCCCTGGCAGTCCGAAGACTTCCACTTCGAGGTGATCCCCGACGAGGCTCGAGACCTGAAGCTCGGCCATCTGAGCCCGAACTTCGACCGCTCCGGCTTCGCGAGCGACATCAACGTCGTGTACCCCGTCGACCGCCTGCACGAGCTGGCCGAACGGGGCGTGGTGGGAAGCGTCGCGAAGCATCACTACGCCTTCGCGGGCAACCAGCCCGATACGCTCTCGGAGCTGCGCCACGACACCGGCCCCCAGTGCGCGCGAAAGATGCTCGACGAGGGCGTCGACGTCGTACTGCTCACCCCCGTCTGACCCCTGTGCCCGCGTACCGTGTGTACGCTCGCCCACGTCTTCGAAGCTGCGGGTCTCGCGACCGTCGTCCTCTCCGCGATCCGACCCGTCGCCGAGAAGATGAAGCCGCCGCGCGCGCTTCACTGCGAGTTCCCCCTCGGCCGCCCCCTGGGCAAGCCCCGGGATGCCGAGTACCAGCATCGCGTGCTGGCCGACGCGTTCGCGCTGCTCGAGCGCCCGACCGGCCCGGTGTTGGAGGACTTCCCGGAGACGATCGAAAGCGCGGACGAGGCACCGCTCGCCTGCGCCTTGCCGCCGCGCCACGACGCCGACCTGCCCCCCGCCGTGGACGAGGCCAGGGGCCTGCGACCGGCCTACGACCGCGCCCTCGCAGCGAGCGGCCGCACCTCCGTCGGGCGCGTCATCGGGCCCGACGCCATCCCGGACGCGATCGGCGCCTTCGTGCGGATCGCCGAGGGAACCCCGTGGAAGGAAGCGGGCCTGCCCTCGCTACCGATGGCCGTCGTCCACGACATCCGCGCCTACTACGAAGAGCTCGCCCTCGAGCTGGCCGACGGCGCGCCCGCAGCCTGGGCCGCGGAGCGCTGGTTCTACGACGAGACCAAGGCGGGCCGGGCCATCCTCGAGGCGCGGCGGGCGATGAGGGATGCGGAGGCACCCTTCCCGATGTGGTTCTACATGGCGCCTGGGGCGCGCAGCTGACGCTCGGCGCGAACGCTCCCCGGGGAGTTCCGGCCTAGCAGGACCGTAGGCGGCTCACCCGTCGCGATGTGGACCTCCGGACCCGGCGCCAGACGCCGCAGAGCGCGGGGAGCTCGGGCCCCAGCCCGCAGCTGGGGCCGCCGCCACTACCCTGGGACCCGTAGGCGCCCGTGTCGCATGCGGGGCCGGAGGGCCGTTCCTCACGGTCGGACCAGGGACAGCCTTCTCTTCGCGGCCGGATGCGCGGGTTCAACGCGGTTCCGTCCGCGCATCTTGGCGGCGTAGAGGGCGCGGTCCGCCCGCTCCAGCAAGGCGGCGGGGGTGTGGCTCGGCCCGGGGACGAAGGCGGCGGCGCCGAGGCTGAGCGTCACGACGCCGTGGTCCGACGTCTCGTGGGCGAGCGCCCGGGACTCGACCGCCTGGCGAATCCGCTCGGCCACGGCGAGGCCTCCCTCCACGTCGATCTCCGGGAGGAGGAGAGCGAACTCCTCGCCTCCGTAGCGGGCGGCCAGGTCGGAGGCGCGGAGGAGCGACGACTGGATGGTCCCCGCGACGTCGCGAAGACAGGTGTCCCCGGCCGGGTGCCCGTAGCGATCGTTGTACTGCTTGAATTGGTCGATATCGCACAGGATCACGCACAGCGGGCGCCCGGCTCGCATCGTGCGGCGCCACTCGCGAGAGAGGGAAGCGTCGAAGGTGCGGCGGTTCGCGAGGCTGGTCAGCGGATCCAGCCCGGCGAGCTGCTCGAGCTCCTCGTTGGCCTGCGCCAGCTGGTAGCGCAGGATCCCGTCCCGGATGCGCATCTGCTCGGCGAGGAAGGCCACCGCGACGACGAGGACCGATGCCGCGCACAGGAAGACGATCGGTGGCAGCATGACGAGGCCGGCCTCGTGGACCATCAGGTTGATGACGACGTATCCGGTCGCGATCGTCGCCTCGATCCCGAGGACCGTCGAGGGCCTGAACGGAAGGAAGAGCGGGACGATCTGCATCAGCACGATGCCGGTCAGGTAGCTCGCCTCGAATCCGTCGGTCACCGCGCAGATCGCGGAGATCGCGAAGGAGCCGCAGCAGATTCCCGCGATCGAGATCGCGCGGATCGCGGGGGCGAAGCGGTCCACGAAGCAGAGCGGAAGGCTGACGAGGCACAGCATGAGCACTGGAACGCGGAGCCACAGGAAGGACGCAGCCAGATCGGGTGCGACGATCCGATCCAGCCCCCAGAAGCTGATGAAGATCAGCGGGCCCAGGCTGAGGAGCACGCGCGCCTGGATCAGGAACTTCACGTCCCGATCGCGCTCGATCTCGTGGACGATGGCCGGATCGAGGCGCAGCGACAGGCGCGAATCGCCGACCCACGCGCCGGCGAAATGCGCGTCCGCCGGTCCTTCCTGGTTCGGGTTCATGAGATGGCGCCCGCCTCCGCACGCGGCGGCGCCCGCCGCGACTGCTCCTCACCCTATCGGAAGGAGCAGCCGGGCGCGGGATCGGGGGAAACCCCGACCCGAAGGGCGAGGGCGCCGGCCACCGAGCACGGAGCGCCGTCGCGGCTCCGCACTGTGTGGGCAGTGAGCGGCCCAGAAGGCCTGTCTTCACCGGATCCAGGGGAACGCAGCCGCACGAAAGGGCTTCCCGCCCTCCGATCCGATCGCGCGGTGGGCCCTCCTGGATTCGAACCGGGAGGGAAGGGGGAAAACAAGAAGGGTTCCAGTTAGTTACGCGGGCGGATCGGGCTTGGCGACAAGTTGGCGACAAAGTCCTCAAGATCACTTTGTTGCCTGGGGCGCTGCAGCGAGGTCGGCGCGATCACAGCTTCGCGTACTGGTACCGCCCCCTAATGTTGCTGTTGAGATACTGACCCTTCGAATCGGCCTGCATAAGCTCCTGGAACACCCATTCCTCGACACTGTAGTGGACGTACGTCTCTCCCGATTTCAGGAAGCGGACGTGGAGTTCTTGGGAGTCCGGCTCATAGCCAATCGCCTCGATGTTCGATGAGTCGATGAAGTGCATCTCAGGCATTGGGTCCCCCATCTTCATCGTCCGCGGGTGCGGAGGTCTCGGCAGACGTTGACTGCGTGCGCCAGTTTCCCAGTGCCTGTGAGTACAGGTCTGCATCCGGACGATCCGGCGTGAGCCAGACATCCGGCAGTCTCGGATCATCCCCGACGGGCTTGTTCTTTGCTTTGCGTACCCGGACCCGCGAGGGGATTGGCATTACCTCGCCTAGAAGGATCCCCTCGCCGGTCCGCAGGGCCGGCAACTGCTCAACAAGTCCACCCAAGTCATCCGGCACAGCGGAGGCCACTCTTGCACGATCTGCCGAGTTCGTCAGACGCAACGCGATCATTGAACCGCACTGGCTCAATACTGCCGGGTCGATTTCTGACGGCCGCTGCGTCACAAGCATGAGGCCCACGCCGTACTTTCGACCCTCCTTCGCGATCATGGAAAGCGTCCGATGAGCGCTGGTATCCTCCCCTTCGGGAACGAAGCGATGGGCTTCATCAAGAACGACGAACAGTGGCTGCTGTCGCCCACCGATCGGAAGATCCTGGGCCCAGAACAACATGTCATAGACGACCCGGAGCATCGTTCCCACAATCACCGGGAGCACCTCGGAAGGAAGGCCGGATACATCGAAGACCGTGATCGGTCGATCGTGTCCAATCCAATCTCTTACCAGTGAATCCAGATCAGCTTGAACCCCTCCGGCCAGATCAGGCTCGTAGCCGCCGCCGGGCGCGAACAGAAACTCGAAACGGCCGTCTCTGAGTCTGCTGTGCATTAGCCCAAGCTGCCGCTCGATGTTGCGCTTTCGCTGATTCTTGTAGGGGGGCTGGTTATAGGGGCTAGCCGCCGGGTACCGATCGGGCTTGAGCTGGCTGGCGTTCCCCTTCTCCCTCGGTGGACACCCAAAACCGGCCATAGAAGGACGTCTGAAAAGCGGCCATAGGGGCTGACGCCCAGGACGTTGACGACGGCGAGGGACCTGCGATCCCCCGCCGCCATGGCGAACCTTCTGGGCAACGAGAAACGCGAGCAGATTCTGGCACTTGGCCGCCTCGGCTGGTCGCTTCGGCGGATCGAGGAGGCGACGGGCGTGCGCCGGGAGACGGCGAGCCGTTACCTCCGGGCCGCGGGGATCGCGGTGCGATCTCCTGGTCGCTGGGGGCACGGGGCCCCAAACCCGGCCATAGAGGCGTCCACCGACTCGAAGGCCCCGGCAAAAGCGGCCAAAGAGGCGTCCACCGATCCGGCCTGGCCGCCGATGCCGGGCCGGAGCCCCCAGGCCAGCGCCTGCGAGCCCTACCGCGAGTGGATCGAGGCGGGCGTGCGCCAGGGCCGGACGGCGATGGCGATCTGGCAGGACCTGGTCGATGACCACGGCTTCGCCTTCAGCTATGCGAGTGTGAAGCGCTTCGTGGCGAAGCAGCGAGCCGCGGCGCCGCGCGAGGCGCACCCGGTGATCGAGACGGCACCGGGAGAAGAGGGCCAGGTCGACTACGGCGACGGGCCGATGGTGCGGCATCCCGGGTCGGGGAAGTACCGGCGCACGAGGCTGTTCGTCTTCACCCTGGGCTACAGCCGCAAGTGCGTTCGGCTGCTCGTGTGGAAGTCGAGCAGCCAGGTCTGGTCGGAGCTGCACGAGAAGGCCTTCCGCCGGCTGGGCGGTGCACCGCGCACCGTCGTCCTCGACAACCTCAAGGAGGGCGTTCTCAAGCCCGACGTCTACGACCCCGCGCTCAACCCCCTCTACCGCGATGTGCTCGCCCACTACGGCGTGACGGCGCTTCCGTGCCGGGTGCGCCACCCCGATCGCAAGGGGAAGGTCGAGTCCGGGGTGCGCCACGCGCAGCAGAAGGTCCGCGGGATGCGCTTCGAGTCGCTCGAGCAGGCCCAGGCCTACCTCGACCGCTGGGAGCGCCGGTGGGCCGACACCCGCATCCACGGCACGACCAAGCGCCAGGTGGCGGCGATGTACGAAGAGGAGAAGCCGCACCTGCTCGGGCTTCCCATCGAGCCCTTCCGCTACTACCAGCACGGCGAGCGCACGGTGCACCTCGACGGGGCCATCGAGGTGGAGGGGGCCTACTACCACGCGCCGCCGGGCTGGCTGGGGCGGCGGGTGGCCGTCCAATGGGACGGGCTGCGGGTGCGGATGCTCGATCTGCAGACGGGGGAGCTGCTGCGCGAGCACGTCCGCCAGAGGCGGGGGCGCCGCAGGATGCGGGAGGAGGACCGCCCGAAGCGGACGCCGGCCACGACCCTCCAGCTGCTCGCGCGGGCCCGGCGGGCCGGCGCCCACGTGGGCGAGGTGTGTGAGGCGATCCATCGCCTGGACGGCGAGCCCGGGGTGCGTCGCATCCTGGGCGTGCTCTCCCTGTGCAAGCGCCACGGCATCCCTCGCGTCGACGATGCCTGCGCCACCGCCCTGGCCCTCGAGCTGCCCACCTACGCGTTCGTCAAGCGCTACCTGGAGCGTCAGCCCGAGCTGCCGCTCTCGCTCAAGCAGGTGGACCCGCTCATCCGCCAGCTCACCCACTACCGCGATCTCATGTCGCAGGACGTGATATTCGAGGGCTAAGAGGACACGTAGATTTGCGCACCTCCTGTTGAGCCGCTGCGCGGCACGTTCCCCGTGAGGGAGGGGGGCGTGGGGCAGCGGCGACTGAGGCAGGAGGAAGTGATGACGATCGAAGTGCTGCACGAGCGGGGGTGCTCGAACCGGGAGATCGCCCGCCAGCTGGGGATCCGGGAGAGCGCGGTGCGCTACCGGCTGAAGCGGCTGGCGGAGGGGGCGCGAGACGGCCGGAGCGGGAAGCCCTTCCTGGCCGAGGCGGTCCACGAGGTGATCGCGGAGTGGCTGGAGGCGAGCTCGGGAGGCCGTGGCGTGAACCTGCAGGAGCTTCACGAGTTCCTGGTGGAGGAGCACGGGTACACGGGGAGCTCCAAGAGCGTGCAGCGGTACGTGCGGGCCCGGTTCCCGAGACCGAAGGTGCGGAGCCGGCGTCGGGTGGAGACACCGCCCGGGGCGCAGGGTCAGGTGGACTGGGGCGAGTTTCCGGGCGTGCGGATCGGGGGCCAGGAGGTGGACCTGCATGCCTTCCACCTGGTGCTCTCGCACTCGCGGCGAGAAGCGGTGGTGTGGTCGGAGCGGGCGGACACGCTGGCGTGGCTGGACGTGCACAACCGGGCCTTCGAGCGGCTGGGCGGGGTGCCGGCGGTGCTGCGGGTCGACAACGTGAAGACAGCGGTGGCGAAGGGGGCGGGGCCATGGGGGACGGTGAACCCGGCTTACGCGAGCTATGCCGGGGCCCTTCGCTTCCACGTGGACGCCACCCGTCCCCGCCAGCCGCAGGAGAAGGGGAAGGTGGAGCGTCGGATCCTGGGGCACCGGCGGGGCTTCGATCCGCGTCGGCGGGAGCACGAGAGCCTGGAGTCGCTGCAAGCGTGGACGGACGGCCAGGTGGCGCGCTCGAGCCACCGGCGGCAGTGCCCGGCGACGGGCACGACGGTCTTCCAGGCGTGGGAGGCGGAGAAGCCCCATCTCGGGGCCCTGCCCGAGCGGCTTCCCGAGCCCTTCGACCTGGCCGTGATGCGACGTGTCGGGCGCGACGCCACGGTGCGCTTCGAGGGGCGTACCTACAGCGTCCCCTTCCGCTTCGTCGAGCAGAGCGTCGAGGTGCGCGGCTGCGCCCGGCAGGTGCAGGTCTGGGCCGAGGGCTCGGTGGTGGCCGCGCACCCGCGCCACACGCGAAGCCGCCTGCTGCTGGACCCGAGCCACTACGAGGGGCCGAGCACGGAGGGGGTGGAGGCGCCCGTACCGCTCGGGCGCATGGGTCGACGCCTCCAGGAGCTGTGGGCGATGGAGCCGGAGCAGCGGCCGATCGACCTCTATGCCGATCTGGCGGAGGTGGCGCGATGACGGCGGGAAACCCGGTGCCCAAGAAGGGCGGCAAGGTGGATCTCGACCCGACCCGCGAGCGGCTCGTGCGCCTCGGCCTCCATCACGCGGCCGAGCACATCGGCGAGGAGCTGGCCCGAGCGACCAAGGACGACCTCGTGCCCCACCGCTTCCTCGACCTGCTGCTCGAGGCCGAGCTGCAGCACCGCGAGGAGCGGAGGATGAAGACCTCGCTCCGTCTCTCGGGCCTTCCCACGGGGCAGACCCTCGGCAACTTCGACTTCGCCTTCCAGCCGAGTGTGGAGCGGAGCCGGATCGAGACGCTGGGCACCTGCGCGTGGATCCGGGCCAAGGAGAGTCTGCTGATCCAGGGTCCGCCGGGAGTGGGCAAGACCCACCTGGCGGTGGCCCTGGGGGTGCGGGCCGTGGAGAACGGCTTCTCCGTGGCCTTCCATCGCCTCGAGGACCTGCTGGCGGCCCTCAAGCGCGACGCCGAGATCAGCCCGCAACGGCTGCGGCGGCGCAAGCACATGAACGTGGCGCTCCTCGTCATCGACGAGGTCGGCTTCGAGCCCATGACGCGCCAGGAGGCGAGCCTCTTCTTCCGGCTCGTCTCCTACCGCTATGGGAGGGGCTCGATCCTGATCACCACGAACAAGGGCATCGCCGACTGGCCCGAGGTGCTGGCGGGCGACGAGGTGCTGGCCACCGCCATCCTCGATCGCCTCCTCCACCACAGCCAGGTGCTCAACATCTCGGGGCGGAGCTACCGGCTCCGCGAGCTCGAGCAGGCCGCGGGGCAAAGCGCCCAGCGTTGAGGCCCCAGAGGGCGGCCTGACGGCCGTGCTCTCCTTCGGAGAGCGGAAGAGAAGAAGGAAGAACCGAACATCAACCCAGGGGGGTGCGCAAAACTAGCCGTCCTCTTAGCGCGCAAGAGATGACGTCCCTCGACAATTGTTGCGGCCGTTAAAGGCTGCGGTCTCTGCGCTAGTGAATGCGGAGGCGCCCGACACGCCAGCGCAGTGCTTCTTCCGCAGTTCGGGGAAGCGCGCGAGCAGGCCAAACCCAACAAGCAGGTGCGTTTTTCCGCCACCCATCGCCTGCTTCAGATGAAAAACCGCTTGCGACGAAGTACCTGCCAGGCGCGCGACGCCCTCGCTGATGAGGTCCTGCATTCCCTGAGTAATGTGGGTCTTTTCGAAGAAGGCCCTTCCGTCGCCTTCCGCCGTGATGAGCTCGTCCAGCTGCTCGATCTGGTCGCTGAGCTTGATGGAGAGAGCATTAGCTTCTACCTGGCAAGCATCACGGACAGTCTTCATCGCTTGGTTGCTCCCGCGGCGCGCTCAAGTGCGCCGCCTATCTCTCAAGAGAACTAGCTACTTCCCGTCCAAGAACTCGTAAGTCACTGAGAAGAAAAGGAATTGGCGCAAACGCGCCTCCCGATCGAGTTTCGATTGGTGTATGTTAGGTGGTGCCAACCTACCGAACATACACAGCAATTCGCCAACCGGGGGGTGAAGCGATGCGCCGATTCCGAGAAACTCAGCTCTCACTCACGCCCACATGGGGTCCGCATCAACATACCCGAGAGCTGCAGATGATCGCCAGGATCCTCGGGGCGGATCCGCGCTTGGGTGCTGTTGTGCACGGAGATCTGATCGGGGAACGTCGCGCCGATACCGGCCGTCGGGGCCTCAGCGGCGATCAGGTCCTTCGAATCGCCCTACTCAAGCAGATCCACGGGCTGAGCTACCGGGAGTTGGAGTTTCACCTCCAGGACTCGGCCGCCTTCCGCAGCTTCGTAGGACTCGGGCTCGGTGACTGGCCCCGCTTCCAGACCCTTCAGGACAACGTCAAACGGATCCGGCCCGAGACGTGGGAAGCCATCCACCGTGCGTTGATCGGCCTGGCTCGCCGGGAAGGAATCGAACGAGGCGAGACGATTCGGGCGGATACGACGGTCGTCGAGGCGAACATCCACGAGCCCGCCGACTCGGCCCTGCTCTGGGACAGCGTTCGGGTGATGACGCGGATTTTGCGAAGGATGGCGAAGCAACGCCCTTCGCTGCGCAAGATGTTCCCGGATCGTCGTCGTTGCGTGAAGCGACGCGCCTACGCGATCAAGTTCCACCGGCGGTCGATCAACCTGGTCGCGAGCTATCGGTGCATGATCCGGGCCACGGAAGAGGTCTGCCAAGCGGCCCGTAGCGTCGCGGAGAGGGTCGCCCGAGTCGAAGACACGACGCCGCTTCGCGAAGAGCTCCTCGCGGTGCTTCCCCTCGTCGAGCGCGTCATCGATCAGAGCCGTCGCCGTGTCCTCGAAGGCGAGCGCGTCCCTGCAGCCGAGAAGATCGTGTCGATCTTCGAGCCGCACTCGGACATCCTCGTGAAGGACAATCGAGGCACCTACTACGGTCACAAGGTCTGTCTGACTGGCGGCAGGTCGTCACTCGTCCTCGACTGTGTCATCGAGGAAGGAAACCCTACGGACTCGACGCTGGTCGAACGTACGCTCGAGCGCCATGCAGATCTCTTCGGCAAGGCACCCCGCCAAGTGGCGATGGACGGAGGCTTCGCGTCCATGGACAACGTTGCCAAGGCCAAGGCGCTCGGCGTGGAAGACATGGCCTTCAACAAGAAGAGCGGACTCGAGGTCCACGAGATGGTGCGCAGCGCCTGGGTCTTCCGGCGCCTTCGTGACTTCCGCTCGGGGATCGAGGGCGTGATCTCGACGCTCAAGCGAGCGTTCCAGATGGACCGATGCACCTGGCGGGGCCTGGCGTCCTTCAAGGCCTATGTCTGGGCCAGTGTGACGAGCTTCAACCTCGTCGCCTTGGCCCGCCACCTGCTGACTCGCGAGTTCGCCTGAACCCCTGAGAGTGGTTCGGTCGGTGGACACGTGCGCCCGCGCATCGGAACACGGTCGCTCACTCACCCCGACGGCTCCGGGACTGCTGTGACATCGCTACTCTCAACGCCCGCGAAGACCGCCAACGATCCACTAAGAGGCCGACGAACGGCTCTTCTCGGACGGGAAGTAGCTATCTGTCGCCACGCAGCAGAAAGAAGTTCTCGAGCACCCGCGGCCCTACGCCCTTGACCGGAGCAAGCATGCGCCGTACCTCGTCGCAGCTTCCGTGCTCGAGAATCTCCGTGTACTGACCGATTGAGCCACTTCCAAGGAACGCACCGAGTGAGACCAGGCGATCTGTGAAGATTGCCGTCATCGTATCCCCGCGGTTGTATCCACCGGCTCCGAGTTTCTTGGCAATCGAGGCGGAAGGTGCCTCGTTCAAGACTGCTGGGTCGAAGAGACCCTGAGCTTGCAGTGCATCGAATAAGGCGAAGGTGCGTTCAAGCGGATAGTTGTTGACCGACAGCATCGCCATCACGAGGTCCGCCCACGGTCCCGTGACGATCTCGCTTGCTCCCCGTTTGGCTGCTTTCAACGAACCCCCCTGCGGATCACCCAGCATCCGACCTTTGGTCCGCGTTCTTTTGCTTGCGAACTTGGATCCATTCCTCGAGGTCACTCCTTTGGAATCTCCACGCGCCGGCAACCTTGAAGCCAGGGAGTTCTCGCCGTTGCGCTAGGCGGTACACAGTCTTCTCGTTCACGTTTAGGTAGGCCGCCACGTCTCGGACGGTCATCGCAGGCAGGGAGTCCTTCATCTGGCTCCTCTGGGAAACAGGTCCAAACCTGTCCATCCTATGTGGTGGCTGGCCGGCTGGCAAGCAGAAAAGGTTCGCCGTTTCAGCCGGTTAGGCTCCCCGCTGCGTCCGGCGGCCAGCAGATCGCCCGGGTCGGTAGCGCACCGGGTGGCTTCTAAGTCGCACCGCTGTCGAGGGGAAGCACGTCCGCATTCGCGGCTCCGCTCATCGCCGCGCTGATCCGATTCCCGATCCCGTTCGTGGCCTTCCGGAGGGGGTCGTCTGCGAGGTGCGCGTAGCGGGCGGTGGTGCCGGGTTGGCGGTGACCCAGCAACGCCCCGAGGACGGGAAGACCCAGATGGCTCGCCACTCCAACCGAGGCGAACGAGTGGCGGAGGTCATGGAGTCGCACTCCGGGGAGCCCTGCCCGATCTCGGACCAGGGACCAGGGCTTCGCGATGTTGACGAGGGGCCTCCCAGGCACTCTTCCCGGGAAGACCCACCCCGATGCCTTGGTGTATCCGAACAGGTCCGCGAGGACGGACTGGGCCGCCGTGTTGAGAACCACAGCCCTCGGCTCCGTCTTGGTCTCGCGGAGGAAGATCCTGCCTTCGGGAAGCCGCACGTCGCTCCACCGCAAGGCTAGTGTCTCTCCCACCCGGAGCCCGGTCAGCGCCAGGAAGCGAATCGCTGACCCGGCCACCCGGGAGATGGCCGTCTCGGCCACGAGGCTGTCCAGGGCCTGGCCGAGCCGCTCGTACTCGTCGAGCGAGAGGTGGCGGTCCCGCTTTCGCTCCTTGAACTTGGGGATCTCTTTCGCAGGGTTCTCATGGTTCTTGGGCAGCAGCCCCTCGCGAAGCGCGTAGGAGAACATCGCACGCGTCACCTTCAAGACCCGGTTCGCAAGGACCGGGGTTTTCTTCATGCGCACGTGGATTCTGGAGAGGTCGGATCGGGAGACGTCGGTGATGAGCAGGCTTCCAAGCCTCGGCACCAGGTGCTTCTCGAGGACGTGCCGTGCTTCGCGCTGCGTGGCCCGGCGGGAGTGCACCTCGACGTACTGGGAGAGGTACCGGTCGACCAGCTCGCGAACCGAGAGAGTGGCCTGTCGAGGGACGTCATCTCTTGCGCGCTAAGAGGACGGCTAGTTTTGCGCACCCCCCTGGGTTGATGTTCGGTTCTTCCTTCTTCTCTTCCGCTCTCCGAAGGAGAGCACGGCCGTCAGGCCGCCCTCTGGGGCCTCAACGCTGGGCGCTTTGCCCCGCGGCCTGCTCGAGCTCGCGGAGCCGGTAGCTCCGCCCCGAGATGTTGAGCACCTGGCTGTGGTGGAGGAGGCGATCGAGGATGGCGGTGGCCAGCACCTCGTCGCCCGCCAGCACCTCGGGCCAGTCGGCGATGCCCTTGTTCGTGGTGATCAGGATCGAGCCCCTCCCATAGCGGTAGGAGACGAGCCGGAAGAAGAGGCTCGCCTCCTGGCGCGTCATGGGCTCGAAGCCGACCTCGTCGATGACGAGGAGCGCCACGTTCATGTGCTTGCGCCGCCGCAGCCGTTGCGGGCTGATCTCGGCGTCGCGCTTGAGGGCCGCCAGCAGGTCCTCGAGGCGATGGAAGGCCACGGAGAAGCCGTTCTCCACGGCCCGCACCCCCAGGGCCACCGCCAGGTGGGTCTTGCCCACTCCCGGCGGACCCTGGATCAGCAGACTCTCCTTGGCCCGGATCCACGCGCAGGTGCCCAGCGTCTCGATCCGGCTCCGCTCCACACTCGGCTGGAAGGCGAAGTCGAAGTTGCCGAGGGTCTGCCCCGTGGGAAGGCCCGAGAGACGGAGCGAGGTCTTCATCCTCCGCTCCTCGCGGTGCTGCAGCTCGGCCTCGAGCAGCAGGTCGAGGAAGCGGTGGGGCACGAGGTCGTCCTTGGTCGCTCGGGCCAGCTCCTCGCCGATGTGCTCGGCCGCGTGATGGAGGCCGAGGCGCACGAGCCGCTCGCGGGTCGGGTCGAGATCCACCTTGCCGCCCTTCTTGGGCACCGGGTTTCCCGCCGTCATCGCGCCACCTCCGCCAGATCGGCATAGAGGTCGATCGGCCGCTGCTCCGGCTCCATCGCCCACAGCTCCTGGAGGCGTCGACCCATGCGCCCGAGCGGTACGGGCGCCTCCACCCCCTCCGTGCTCGGCCCCTCGTAGTGGCTCGGGTCCAGCAGCAGGCGGCTTCGCGTGTGGCGCGGGTGCGCGGCCACCACCGAGCCCTCGGCCCAGACCTGCACCTGCCGGGCGCAGCCGCGCACCTCGACGCTCTGCTCGACGAAGCGGAAGGGGACGCTGTAGGTACGCCCCTCGAAGCGCACCGTGGCGTCGCGCCCGACACGTCGCATCACGGCCAGGTCGAAGGGCTCGGGAAGCCGCTCGGGCAGGGCCCCGAGATGGGGCTTCTCCGCCTCCCACGCCTGGAAGACCGTCGTGCCCGTCGCCGGGCACTGCCGCCGGTGGCTCGAGCGCGCCACCTGGCCGTCCGTCCACGCTTGCAGCGACTCCAGGCTCTCGTGCTCCCGCCGACGCGGATCGAAGCCCCGCCGGTGCCCCAGGATCCGACGCTCCACCTTCCCCTTCTCCTGCGGCTGGCGGGGACGGGTGGCGTCCACGTGGAAGCGAAGGGCCCCGGCATAGCTCGCGTAAGCCGGGTTCACCGTCCCCCATGGCCCCGCCCCCTTCGCCACCGCTGTCTTCACGTTGTCGACCCGCAGCACCGCCGGCACCCCGCCCAGCCGCTCGAAGGCCCGGTTGTGCACGTCCAGCCACGCCAGCGTGTCCGCCCGCTCCGACCACACCACCGCTTCTCGCCGCGAGTGCGAGAGCACCAGGTGGAAGGCATGCAGGTCCACCTCCTGGCCCCCGATCCGCACGCCCGGAAACTCGCCCCAGTCCACCTGACCCTGCGCCCCGGGCGGTGTCTCCACCCGACGCCGGCTCCGCACCTTCGGTCTCGGGAACCGGGCCCGCACGTACCGCTGCACGCTCTTGGAGCTCCCCGTGTACCCGTGCTCCTCCACCAGGAACTCGTGAAGCTCCTGCAGGTTCACGCCACGGCCTCCCGAGCTCGCCTCCAGCCACTCCGCGATCACCTCGTGGACCGCCTCGGCCAGGAAGGGCTTCCCGCTCCGGCCGTCTCGCGCCCCCTCCGCCAGCCGCTTCAGCCGGTAGCGCACCGCGCTCTCCCGGATCCCCAGCTGGCGGGCGATCTCCCGGTTCGAGCACCCCCGCTCGTGCAGCACTTCGATCGTCATCACTTCCTCCTGCCTCAGTCGCCGCTGCCCCACGCCCCCCTCCCTCACGGGGAACGTGCCGCGCAGCGGCTCAACAGGAGGTGCGCAAATCTACGTGTCCTCTTAGCCCTCGAATATCACGTCCTGCGACACGGTACTGGATGACGAAGCTCTTGACGCCCGAAGGCTTGACCCGGACACCGAATCGACGCAGCTCCTCGTCCCAGACGATGATCTCGCGCTCCCCCGGTGCTTCGAGGTCATCGATGGCCGTCTTGGTGAGGCGAATGCGCATCCAGGGACAACCGGTCTCGGGTAAGCGAGAGGTAAGCAGGAACAAGCGCGATCGAGCGCATTCATGGTGGCACGCTCGCTCCAGGTTGTCATTGGAAACGTGTGTTATTTCAGATGCTTATCGTGCTCTTGCGTACAGTCGCGAACGCATGAGAAAGTGAGCGAAGTCACTAGAGCTGTTGCCTTCTAAGCAGCGGGTCGCAGGTTCGAGTCCTGCCCGGGGCGCCAGCACTTACGCGATTCGAGTTTCTCTACCGTAAGCACACCGTAAGCAAATGGCGGCCGAATTGTGCCTAGGAGTTCTGCGCCGTAAGCACCACTTCCCGCCGGCGACCTGGGCAACTCGGAACCGTTGCACACGCGTCGAAAGACCAATTGAGAAGACCCTACGGGCTGGATCTTCAGCCACGTTCGGCCGGGTCGGCCGCCTCTCAGGGGCCATGAGCTCGGTGGAACTCCGGGAAGCGCGGGTCGAGGCGCACTTCCTCTTCGATGAGGCGCTCGGCGCTTGAAACAAGTCGGCATCAAGATTCTCCTTCTGTCTAGCCGACAACGCCCCGTGCAATGACGCTAGGCACTTCTTCGGCTTGATTCAGCCGCTCGAGGATCGGGCGTTCCAGAACCGCCTCCAATGCCCTTGTTGCCTCGCCGCCCTTGCCGGCACGCTCAAGGTTGACGAACTCTTCGGACGCGAGTTCGTGGGCGACGAGATGATGTAGCAAGGTGTAGTCGACCGACTCGTAGGCGTCTGCATCGTTCGCCGCTTCGTCGTCCGGCACGTATCTCGTAAAGAGCTCGGGGTGAACTGTCGCACCGAAGTTGTCGAGAAAGGTCTGCCAGTCACCCTCGCCGATCTTCAGGCCTAGTTCGATACCGCCGCGATAGAAAGGAGGCTCGATCGGAGGCGGGACGACGCCCTCCGCCGATAGTGCTTGACCACACAGGAGCATGTTGGTCGTTTCGATGCGCCGAAACAGGTCGATCTTCCTTTTTTCCACGGGGTCTGAGCGGAGAAGGATGCCGGCCTCTGCCATCGCGGCGCCCGCCGCTTCGGCGCGGTAGCAGAACGAGAGCGCATCGACGTATTGATCACGGTTCATTGATCGCCTTCCGCATGTGTAGGGCCGCGCTCGCGACTCGAGCCAGCACCCGAACTGATCTGTCGAGAACGGCGCGAGCGACGTGCCTCTATTCCGGCCGCTCTACCTGTTGACGATTCTCTCTGCTTCGGAGTTCAACATGACCTGGTCGTAGTGCTCCTGACTCTGTTTCGCCGTGCGACCGGCAGGCCCGTACTCGAAGACCGCGCTCCAACGGAACGGTCCTTCTTCGGAGGTTGGCGGCGTCCCCGCGTGAAGTCCGTCGCCGTAGTGCAACAGAAAATCGCCTGGCTCCGCGTCGACTCCCACACCGAGCTGATAGTCGGGATCGTGGAACCGGAAACCGGCGGTACGCCAGGATCCGGGAAGGAAGCGAAGCTGGCCGGTTTCTCGATTGGCGGCGTTCAGGAAGAGGCTGCCATTCATGAGCGGACACATCAGCTTGTGTCCGCCGAGCCCGCAGTCGCGGTGCCACGGTTGGTCGGCCAAGGCATCAGACGCCATCCGCGACTGCTTATAGAGGACCGACACACCCTGGTCAGGTGTCGGTTCGAGATCGAACCGTGATAGTCCCACGATCTTCACCAGCCTCGGATCCAAGGGGAAGGCGCGCATCCGCGGATCGACATCCGCCTTGAGCACGCGCGCGAGAGTTCGACGTCCATCCTCGTGGGTGGACCACCAGGATCGTCCGTCTTCGTCGACCGCGTCCCGGCGCACCGTCGATGCGGCCTCGACGAGTCCCTCGACATCGGCGGGAGTGAGGACGTCGCGGACGTGGATGAAGCCCGCGGCATCGAGGAATTCAGCCATGCGCGTCGGGTCGTCGTCCGGATGGAAGGATTGGGCGGCGTCGATTTCGTTTCCGACGGCGTCCGAAATCGGTTGTGTGGGGTCCCACGGACGGAGCTCTTCGTAGAGGACGCGAAGGGCCGTTTCCCATTGAACGAAGTCGGTAGCCTCGCCCGAGAGGATCTTCGCCCGCTGGTTCATCAGAAGACCCATGGGCGTCTCGGTGGAGTCCCACAGGCCTTGCCAAGACGCCTCGGTCAGCTCGACGACGGTTGCCGCCTCTGAGCCTCGAGAGAGCGTGATCGATCCGTCCGCTTCCGAGTAGCACCAGGCACGCCCATTGCTGAGTCGGATCGAGAGGGGAGGGAGGCCGTGCGTTTGCGTGGCCGCGAGCGCCCCCCAGCCGTCGGCGATCCTGTCTGGGAGGATGCGTTCGTGTGCCAGGTCGAAATCTGCCATCGATTCCATGTGGAGTCTCCCGTAGTCGATGGAGGTAGGTGCCCCGTGGTCGGGCGAAGCGCCACATTCGGCCAGTCCGCAATATGGGCTTCGATTCTTGCAAACAGGACATTATGTTGCAATAGTGGCGGCGGGCAACCGGCGAGCGAGGGATCCCACACGATGAGCACGGTCGTTCGCGACAGCGGTCAAGAGACAGGCGCCCCCGGGACGATCCGTCCTGGCGGGCGTACGGAGCGGTGTCGACAGGCGGTGGCGGAAGCGGCGCTCGCGCTTCTTCGCCGCGGCCACACGGCACTTTCCCCCGCACTGGTCGCGGAGGAGGCCGGCGTCGCGCGAAGCACCGTCTATCGTCGCTGGCCGACGCGTGGCGACCTGCTGCGGGAGGCGCAGACGCTTCACACGAGCCGTCTTCGGGCACCCGATGCAGGCAACTTCGCGGAGGACGTTCGAGGCCTCGCACTCCGTCTCGCCCGCTTCTTCTCGGATCCGACCGAGATCGCTATGAACGTCGCAATGGCGACGCATACGGATCCGGACTTTAACGACTGGCAGGTCCAGGCTTGGAACGAGACGACGATCGAGCTCTCGAGTCCATTTCGCCGCGCGATGGAGCGTGGCGAGCTCCCGCGCGAAGCCGACGTCGCGTCGCTCGTCCAGATGCTCGTGAGTCCGATGGTCGTTCAGACGGTCTTGACCAAGCGGCGGGTCACTCGACGCGACGCCCTTCGGCTCGCTGATCAGGTGATACGTCTTGCATCGTGCTGACTGAGATCGACATCGGTGAACCTCACGGGCGGCCAATCGACCGTCATCTGGTCGTTCCCTGTCGCGAAGTAGGTCTGGCTCGACCGGGATCGCCGGCGCGTTCTCATCCTCGGCGGCAGGACCCTCGACCCGAAGGCAAAGCTCGCGGACGCGCCGGGACGCTCGCTCGACGGCTTCGACCACGTCCGCGTCTACATACGCTGGAACATCGCGAACAGCATCGAGGAGCACGATCAGGAGGTCTGGTCCGTGACGCTGGAGGGCCGGATTCCCTTCGCCAGCGCCGACGGCACGGTTCGCCTCCACGCCGATGCGCTTCCGATCGGTGAGTTCTCGAGCGAGATTCCCGCCCGGCGCCTCGCTGCCGTGGTCGGCTCGCAGACCGGTCTGAAGATCCTCGACACCGGGCACGACAACACGGCCCAGACAGCCGCCACCGGCATCCCGCGCCGTTAGTACTGACGCAGCCGTCGTTGCACGTGCGCCTGCCGCACGGCGATCTCTGAGCGCCGCTCTTCCTCGGTGTACCGCGGGACGTCGTCGGGCAGGTGCTGGGCTAGGGCGTCGAAGCGGACCTTCGTCCCTTCGATGGTAGGCCGATTCTCGCCGGCGGGCTCCTCGGGATAGGTGAAGCGGTGCACCATGCTGCCACGCGGCAACCCCGTCGTGTCGAGCCAGTTCCGGATGCCGGGATCCCGGTGCGCCACGACGTAGGTGATGCTGCCGTCGCTGCTTCTGTGGGCCTGGTGGTCGTTGCGGCTGCTCACCGCATTGGCGTAGTCCAGTGACGCCATCCAGTAGTCGTACAGGTGGAACGCCAGTTCGCGACGCTCGCCGCCTTGCCCTCGATCCGGTACCGGTCCTCGGCGTCGATGGCGGCGTTCAGATAGATCTGATCCGCGTTGTCGCCGGTCCACTTGTTCAGCAGGGTCATCGAACGGTTGAAGTAGGGGAAGCGGCCGTCCTGCTGGATCTCCTCTTCGATGAGTCTCGCGACGTAGCCGAACACGTAGCGGTAGCCATCGACCAGGTTCCGATCGGTCGGGATGTCGGGATCGATCCCGACCGGCGGGAGCGGAGACCGGGCCCGCAGCGTCTCGTCGATGCCGTCGCGGCCGCGCGAGATCCCGTCGACGAAGCCCTGCCAGGCATCCTGCAGCTCGGAGATCGACGGGTTGTCGGCGTAGAGCTCGGCAATCGCGGCGATGTCCGTGGTGCCGGCGCTCTCCTCGGGGGTGTCGGTGGCCCAGTAGATCAACAGCCCGAGGGCCACCGCAACGGCGATCGCGACCGCAGCCTTTCGCATGATTCGTTCCTCGGTGGGTGATCGGCCGGAATTCTAGGATCCCCGTGCGCTGCGGACCCGACCGCCTGGGCGATTTTCGACGCCATGGATCACGGATCGCGTCGGCATCGTGACGGGTGCCGCCACCGGGATCGGCCGTGCGACCGCGATCGCCCGGGCGCGAGTAGGCGCCCGTGGCGTCGTTCTCGCGGACATCGGCGACATGGCAGAGACCGCTGCCGGGGTCTCGAAGGCGGGGCGTAGGAAGAAGAAGCGGGCTGTTTCGGGGGGGGGGGGCGACGTCCGATGACCCCTCGTGATGTCCAATCCCTGGGGGAGTTCGGGCAGAAGCGGCCGTAGGAATCATTCGACCGGCCTTTTCATCATGCGGTAGCAGGGAGCAGCTGTCCAGCAGTGGTTGCGGAGGACCTTGGCGAGGGCGTGGGCTTGTCGGACTCGCGGAACGCATTCCGGGAGAGCTGCCCGGGGCCTGTGTGGCAGCTCATGCTGCGGCCAGGCCGTCATGCCCGAGTTCCTAGGCCGGCCGTCGGGTCTGTACTTTCCCCGCGACACAGCTCGAGCGGGCAGGGGGTATTCGATGGAAGTTCTGATTGCGTTTCTGATGGCGACTGTGGCCAACACCATCCTCGGCGTCGACGGCGGCGTGCTGGCCGACGTGCAGATCGGCAAGCTCGGGCTCAAGGAGCGCGCACACTTCTGGGCGCGATCGACCACGTTGTTCGTGGCGGCCTGCGTCCGTGTCGCCATGATCTTCGCGGTCTCGTCGCTCGCCTTCCTGCTCGAGCCGCAGGCCGACTGGTGGTGGCTGCCGAACCGCTGGTTCAGCGAACACCCCGAGGAGCTCCTGTGGCGGCATCTGCTGCTGTTCCTCGGCGCGGGCGTCGTCCTGGCGATCGTGATCTACGAGTACTGGCACGGCTTCCAGGAGGCGGCACTGGGCCATCATGTGCACCACGACGAAGCGACGAAGGCGCCGACCAGCGGGTTCGCGCGTGGCCTTCGCATTGCGCTCGCCCTGCTCGGCGTGCAGCTGTTGCTCGGCATCTTCGGCGTCGACCAGGTCTTCCTGATGATGTCGCTGATGGACATCGATACCCAGTTCGGCTGGATGGTGACGAGCATCCTCCTCGCCAACCTCATCATGATCGTCGGAATGGTCCCGATCTCACGCATCATCCGGCGCTCGCCGCACACCAAGTTCCTGACGCTCAGCATGCTGATCGTGATCGCCGTGAAGCTCGCGATCGACGGCTCGGGCGGGCACTTCTCGGATGGACTGATGATGTTCATCCTCTTCATGCTGCTGATGAACGATGGTGCGCAGGCCCTCAGAGACCGGCTCGTCAGCCAGCGCCTCGCCCGGGAGCAGGCGACCGCGGCCGCCTAGTGTCGAGCGGTAGGACAGTCGAGACGCCTGACTCTCCCGCGACACCGTCGATTCCGGTGGTGTGGACTCTCTCGGGCAAAGAGCTCGAGGGCCTTGGTGAAGACGGTCCTCGCCTGCGTCGCGCCACCGGGTGATGGTCGCTCGGGGCCTCGTCGAAGGGATCGGATTCCTGAGAAATCGCGTCGCGAAGGGTTGAGCGGAGAGATTCGCAACAGAGTGGCGACCCCGTGAGGCGTCCTGCAAGTCCTCGACTCTTGAGATGTTCTTCGAATGGAAAACGGCACCGACCCAGGTTCGAAGCCCGTTCGCGACGCAAGCGATGACGGGGACTTACGAGCTTGAGAGTGGCAGGAAGCGGCATGGAGCGGCACACGCCGGCACCCATGACGGCACCAGGCTGGCGGCTGTGGTCCGAGAGCCGGGTCCGCGGAGATGCCGCCCTGCGTCATGTGGATCCGCCTCCACGGGAGCCGCTACGTTGCACTCACCGTGCTGGACCTGGCAGAAGAATTCCGCGCCCTGGTGGGCGCGCTCGAAGCGGCTCGGGTCGAGTTCGCCGTCTGTGGTGGACTGGCCGTTGCGATTCATGCGCAGCCGCGCGCAACGATGGATATCGATCTGCTGCTTCGATCCGATTCGGTCGAGGCCGCGAAAGAGGTCGCGCGGACGCTCGGGTACACGATCGAATCGGGGCCGATGGCGATCCGGCCCGATGTCATCGAGATCCAACGCCTCACGAAGGCCGATCCGGACTCGGGAGATCTCCTGAGCATCGACTTCCTTCTCGTGACGCGGGAGTTGGAAGGGGTGTGGGCGGGAAGGGAACGGGTGGGGTGGGAGTTCGGCGAGCTGCCGGTCGTCTCGCGCGCAGGTCTGATCCAGATGAAGCGTCTCCGTGCGAGCGGCCAGGATCTCGACGACATTCGCGCGCTCGAGGAGGACGACGATGGCGAAGCCTGACATGTCTCGAAAGGCCGTCACGGTGCGGTTGATCCGAACGGCGCAACTTCGAAAGCTGTGTCTTCAGCTCGCGAGGCGGCCAACGGAGAAGAGTCGTGGCCAGTCGGGCGCCCCAGCGAAGTAGCGTGGCCCGCCCATCCCGCTCCGCAGGTCCGCTCGGCGGACAGGCTCGACCTCGCTTCGGAACAGGCGTCGTGGATGTGCTTGGCGAGACATCGCTGACACTACATTCCGGAGACATGGTTTACACTTTCTCCGGCCCGAATGGATTCGGGGCGGGTTCCCCCCCGCACGGAGGAGTTCCTGAAGTTCCTCAGGACGATCGACGACAACGTACCCGCCGAACTCGACATCCATCTCGTGCTCGACAACTACACCACGCACAAGACGAAGCGAACTCGGAGCTGGCTCGCGCGCCACCCTCGTTTCCACGTGCACTTCACCCCGACGTACAGCTCATGGCTGAATCAGGTCGAGCGGTTCTTCGCACTCATCACCGAGCGTTGCATCCGTCGCGGCGTGCATCGCAGCACGAGGGCGCTCGAGAACGACATCCGGAGCTTCCTGAAGACGACGAACGACGATCCGAGACCCTTCGTCTGGACCAAGAGCGCGGATCAGATCCTCGCGAGTGTGCGGCGCTACTGTGGTCGCGTCCTCGACGTCCACTCCGATTCGAATAGAGTGAATTCTTCTGGCACAGGACACTGGGCACAGTGCAAGCGGCTCAGGGGCTTCCGGCCCCGTCCAGCAGCTTCTTGAAGCCGGACGGATCGTGGCGGCCGACGACGATCGTCTCGAGCGTGCCCATCCCGGTGCGTTCGCCCAGCGTCGCCCGCACGACTTGGTGCGTGTGGAGGAACGGGAGGTCCAGTGGGTTCACTTTGTCCAGGTCCCACTCTTCGCGACCGATCGCCAGCTCGCCCTTCCAGTAGGCATGGCCCCACTCCGGATGGCCATAGCCGATTCCCAACATGTGGAAGGTCAGCCCCACGGTTTCCAGACTGATGTCGAAGCGCCGATCCCCCTCGTCGCGGAGATTCAAGCTGGCGCTGTCTGCCCGGCGGGTGCCCGGATGCCACTGGATTCGGTGCGCGGCGTCGGCCATCGTGATCAGGCCCGGCTCGTCGAGTCGGGGGATCTCGTCGGGGTCGTCGTACAGAGGGATCAGATCGGCGCTGACCTGCGTAGGTCTGCCGTCCCGATCCTCGAAGGTGCCGAACTGGGTCGAGACGTCCCCGAAGTTCAGCGGGCACCACACCCAGTACACACCCGGTTCCTCGTTGAGCAATCCCGGCGCGCCCCCTTGTGCTTCGCCGACGGGTCGGACGCCCCAGGACTTGTCGCGGGTGCCATAGGCGTGCGCGACGTCGTGACGCTCGCCGTCCACGCTGAAGAACCCGTCCCAGTAGCCCAGCTGCGTGAAACGCGAGTTGTGCATGATGAGGTGGCCGTCGTCGTACATGACGTTCTGCGGCTCCTCGTGGGGAACGCTGGCGGAAGTGAAGAGCAAGTCGCACTCCATGCCGTGCTCATTCGGTTCGAGCCTCACCCGGATCTGGCGCATGGGTCGCACCACCTCCACCGACAGGGGGCCCACCAGGGTCTCGCCTCGCTCTCGGGGGGCCCGCCGGGACCCGTGGAAGGCAAGCTGCCGCCGGCCGAGGGTCACACCGAAGTGCCCATCCATGATCTTGCGGTTCGGGTAGAGGCCAAACCCGATCTCGAACAGGTAGGTGCCGGCAGCGTCGAAGCCGTTGAACCAATACCGGTCGTAGAAGTTCCGGTCGCTCGGTCCCGGTTGCGCGACAGGCTGGGCGGTCTGGTGGATGCAGAAGTCGTCGAAGTCGGTGATCATCGGTGAACCCGCCGAGAGGTCGAACCCAAACGCACGGTATCACACGGCGTGCGGTTTCTATCGCGCCCACCGAGCAGGTACGATCAGGCGATGGGAAGGCCGCGGGGAGGCAGAGCCGCGATCGCGGTCCTGGCGTTGATCGGTCTCGTCATCGGCGCGGTGACGTGGGCCGGGGGCCCTCTTGGATTGCTCATGCAGGTCGGCGCAGCGTCGAATCGGGTGCGGTTCCCGCCGCACGAAGAACGGGTCTACCGCGAGGTCGAGGGCGACGACCTGGTGGTCAGCATCTTCCGGCCCGATCCCATCGGCGAGGGACCCGATCCGGCGATCCTGTTCATCCACGGGGGGGCCTGGGCGGCAGGCGACAGGGCCATGCTGTTCCCCTATGCCGAGGCCTTCGCCAGAAGGGGCTGGGCGACCTTCTCGATCGCCTATCGGACGCTTCGAAGCCATGGCACCGACGCACACGTCGCACTGAGCGATGCGCGACACGCCCTGCGCTGGCTCCACACCCATGCGACGGGCCTCGGGGTGGACCCCTCCCGAATCGTGCTGGCGGGGGGCTCAGCTGGCGGTCACCTGGCTGCAGCGACGGCCCTGATCGATCCCGGGTTTCCCGTTGCGGGGCTGTTCTTGCTGAACCCGGCGATCGACACGGCTTCGGAATCGGCCCCAAGGGCGTGGGGAGACACCGTGGATCGCTTCTCGGGTCGGGGTCGGGAGATCTCTCCTGCCCACCACGTTGCACCGGGGCAACCTCCCACCATCGTGTTCCATGGAGTCGAGGACCGCCTGGTGCCCATCGAGCAGGTTCGACGCTTCTGCCGGGCCATGACGCGTTCGGGGAATGTCTGCGAGCTGATCGAGGTGCCCGGTGCCCGACACGGCCAGTTCAACCACGGGCTCGGTCAATTCGAGATGGTGATCGCCCGCACCGAGGCGTTCCTGCGGGCCCGGGCGCTCTCACCACACTGAGGGTGCCGGGCTAGCTCCGCGCCACCGAGTCTGCCCAATGGGAAGCCGGTAGCGCGAGAGCAGCGAGGACCGCGCCAGCCGCCACCCGTGACGCCAGCCTCGAGCCACGGGCGAGGCGCACGAGCTGTGGGGTGCGGTGGGGGTGCCTCAGGACGAACCGAGCCAACGAGACCAGGTTCGGGTCGCCCTGGGGGCCGATCAAGGAGAGCACAGCAGCATCGGTGGTCCCGTCGTCGGCCCGATCGCTGACGCCGCGGAAGACCGACCAGGGGCAGCCGCGGGCCTCACAGACGGCGGCGATCGCAGCGGTCTCCATGTCGATCGCGACGACTCCCTGCGCGGCCAGGCGCTGGGCCTCGATCGGGTCTTCGAGAAGCGCGTCGGACGACACGAGCGTTCCCCGCTGCGGCCGATCGCCGAGCGGGGCCGGACGAAAGCTCTCGCCGGTTTCCAGGTTCGAGACGAGGTTGGGGCCGATCAGGTCCCCGATCGCACAGTCCCCGATTCCTCCTGCGATTCCGACGACGATCAGATGGTCGGGCGAGGAGGCGTCCAGAACCTGCCTGGTGCGGTGAGCCGCCGCACGCCTGCCGACGCCCGTGAGGGCCGCGACCACCTCGATCGCGCCGCAGCGACCCCAGCGGAGCTCGGTCCCGTCTTTGCTCGACCGGGAGAGGCCGAGAGGAGCGACGAGAGGGCGGAGCTCGCTCCGCATGGGCGCGAGGATCGCGACCCGGCCGGGTTCCGCAGAAACCGGCGTCGTTCGGTTCACGGCAAACGGCTGAAGCACCCGCCGCTTCACTCGGACTCAGCCGCGCAGCGCCACCGGCAGACGCAGGGCACCGCGGACCGGTCCCGACTTGAGGCGCTCGACGCGGAGGTCGGTCATGCGGTACTCCGGGAAGCGCTCCAGCAGCTCCTCGAATGCCACCCGCGCCTCCAGCCGCGCGAGGTTCGCGCCCAGGCAGTAGTGAGCACCGAACCCGAAGGCCAGGTGCGAATTCGGGTCGCGGGTCACGTCGAAGCGCTCCGGGTCGGGGATGCGGCGCTCGTCGCGGTTCGCCGACGCGAACAGCAGCAGCACCTGGTCCCCCTTCGGGATGGCTTCGCCGTGGAGCGTCACGTCGCACGTGAGCGTGCGGGCCAGGCCCTGGACGGGCGAATCGAAGCGCAGGCACTCCTCGACCGCCGAGGCGACGAGGGACGGATCCTCCACCAGGGTGCGTCGCTGGTCGGGGTAGCGGGCGAGGTTGATGGCGCCGTTGCTGATCAGGTTGGTCGTGGTCTCGTTGCCCGCCACCAGCAGCAGGAAGGCGAAGCCGATCGTCTCCACCTCGGTCAGGTTCTCACCGTCGATTTCGGCCGCCAGCAGGGCCGAGAGGAGATCGTCGCGCGGGGCCGCGCGGCGTTCGGCCAGCCGCTCGGCCAGGTAGGCCCCGAGCTCGATCGCCGGCCCGAGCGTCGCCAGCGCCTCTTCGCCGGCCTGGGCCTGCATCTGGGCGGGGTCGAACTGCGCGATCTCGACGGACTTCTGCTTGAACCACGCATGGTCCGAGCTCGGGACGCCGAGCAGCTCGGCGATCACCGTGGTCGGGAGCGGCGCCGAGAAGCCGCGCACGAGGTCCACCTCGTTCCGTCCCTCGAAGGCGTCGAGGAGCCCTCGCGCGATCTCCCGGATGCGACCTTCCAGATCTGCAATGCGGCGCGGTGTGAAGGCGCGGCTCACGATGGATCTCATCCGCGTGTGGCGCGGCCCGTCCATCATGATGAGCAGGGGCGCCGCGAGCGGGCCGGACTGCTCGAGCTCCCGCAGACCCACGGTGATGCCCTGGCCGGAGCAGTAGGTTTCTGGATCGAGCAGCGCGGCCTTCACATCGTCGTAGCGGGACAGGGCCCAGAACGAGAGCTCGGGGTTGTGGAAGGCCGGGAACTCGTCGCGCAGGCGTCGGTAGACCGGGTAGGGATCCTCGTGCAGCCTCGGCGAGTACGGATCGAAGTTCATGGCAGCCTCCGGCGCGATCGCGACGAGTGTACCCGCGATGAGACGGATGGTCCGCCTCGGAGCCGCACGAGGCCGACCGACGGGCCGCTGACGTACCGGCGAGGAGGTTCAGCGTCGGCCGACGCGCTGGCGATGATCGCTAGTCGTCGGTATCCGAGTCGTCATCGTCGTGTCCGCGCCCGTGCTCGCCCGAGGGGGAGCCGACCGCGTCCTGCATGGCGTACGCGCTCGCCGCGCCGTGCCGATAGACCAGCTCGCCGCCCGAGTGCCCCACCTGCGCGCCGGCACCCAGGACGGCGAGGGCCGCGACGACCGACGCCCAGCGGGCCATTCCGCCCGCGAGGCCGGGCAGGAGGCCCGCGGCGACCACGGCCAGGGCGAGCCCGGCCACCACCTGGAAGCGCTCGGCCTGCTCTTCGTGGTCCTCGATGTACCGCTCGGCGACCACCTCCTCGACGCGGTCCTCCTGCTCCTCGCCGGTCTCCAGGGCCATCCAGCCCGACCCCACCAGCAGCGCCTGGAGGAGGACGATGCCGACCCAGGTTCGGGGCGGGACGTGGTTCGAGCGGATCGCGACCGCCGCCAGCAGCGCGAGCGCCGGGATCAGGACGGCGAGCGCGATGGGCAGGTGAACGACTGCGGGGTGCAAGGGGTCCGGTACCGGGAACATCGTGGAATCCTCCGTTTGCGAGTTCGCGACAGGAGCCCGACCATGGCTCCCGGCGGGTCACCCGGCATCCGGCAAGTGTCGGAAGCGGTAAGCCCTCGATACGGAAGGGGATTCGATCGGTGCCCCGTACAGCTGCCGGAGATTCCCAGCTTCGGGTGATCCTGACGTTCCTGCTCGGAGGGATCGCCATCGGCGGGGGCATCGACCTCTGGATGGACTGGCCCACGTCTCCTGGCGCCTTCCACGTCGGCTTCGAGGTCGCCGTCCTCGTCCTGTCCCTCGGGGGCGTGGTGTTCCTGTGGAGTGGCTGGGTGCGGACGCGTCACTCACTCGATCGGACTCGCGAGGCGTCGGTCCGGCTGACCGAGGAGCGGGACGCCTGGCGGCAGCGTGCCGAGAAGCTCCTTCGGGGCCTCGGCGAGGAGATCGACGCCCAGCTCCGCAGCTGGGAGCTGACGGCGGCCGAGCGCGAGGTCGCGCTCTTCCTGCTGAAGGGCTACGAGCACAAGGAGATCGCGGCGCTGCTCGATCGGAGCGATCGCACGATCCGTCAGCACGCCGTTTCCGTCTATCGGAAGTCGAACCTGTCGGGCCGCGCCGAGCTCGCCGCGTTCTTCCTCGAAGATCTGCTCCTGCCTCCGGAGACCCCCCCATTTCCAGCGGACGGCGCGCCATGAGAGGCCTCGCGGCCGTTTCGGCAAGCTCGAGACGTCGGCGTCGCCCTGCTCAGGGTTGGATCGCCCCGTATCGGATCAACGTCTCCGCACTGGCGCGAAGCGCCTCGTCGGCCGGGATCAAGTCGCGGCCCAACAGTTCGCGGAGCTTGGCGGAGGACGAGAAGCGCCGCTTGCCGAGCTCCATCGCGATCGTCTTCATGTCCGCGTTGAACAGGGCCATCAGCCGCACGACGAAGTCCGGCATCCCGAAGCGAGGGAGCTTGGCGGCGTGCTGGGGGCAAGCGTCGCGCAGGATCTCCGCGACCTCCTTCATCGAAAGGAAGTCGTCGGCGACGATGTAGCGCTCGCCGATCGTGGAGGGATCCTCCATGGCCTTGATGTGCGCAGCCGAGACATCGCGCACGTCCACGACCTGGATGCCGACATCGGGCACGGCCGGGAACTTGCCCTCGAGCAACTGGAGGACGACGCCGACCGAGGTCTTGACCTGCTCGCTCAGTACCGGGCCGTAGACGCCGACCGGGTTGATCGCCGTAAGACCGATGCCCTGGCCCTCGCTCGCGACGAAGTCCCAGGCGGCTCGTTCTGCCAGGGTCTTCGAGGCGGAGTAGGCGCCGCAGTCGGCGGCGTTCTCGGGGCAGCTCCAGTCTGCCTCGGTGAGGGTCGCGGGCAGGTCGTCGCCCCAGCCATAGGCGATGGCCGCGCAGGAAGAGGTGAGGACGACGCGATCGACGCCGGATCCCCGCGCCGCTCGGAGAACGCGAAGGGCGCCATCGCGCGCAGGGCGGATCAGGTCGTCGGGATCCCTCGGGGCCGCGAGCGGGAAGGGCGAGGCCAGGTGGTGGATCACGTCGACCCCGGACACGGCTTCCGCCCAGCCATCGTCCGACTCGAGGTCGGCCTCCACCAACTCCAGCTCGGCTGCGCGCGGCGTGTGCTTGCCGAGGACGTTCTTGAGGACGTCACCCTTGGCGAGGGAGCGGACGGTTCCGCGAACGCGATGGCCTCCCTCGAGCAGGTCGAGGATCAGCTGCTGGGCGATGAAGCCCGAGGCGCCGGTGACGAGCGTGCTGGTCATGGTGTCTCCTGCAGATGGACGAGAGAATAGGTGACCGATGGTCAGATATATAGTCGACTGTCGGTCAGTTGTCACCCCTCGGTCCGAGAGCGACACTTCCGCCCGTGGCCGACGCCCCCAGGACCCACTACCAGCGCGCACGCCGCAAGGCCGAGAAGGACGAGCGCCGCGCCGTCATCCTGGCCGCGGCGGCTGCCCTGCTGCACTCGACGGGCTTCGAGGGCTTCTCGATGGCGGCACTGGGCAAGAAGGCGGGCATCGCCAAGGGCACCCTCTATCTCTACTTCGAGACCCGCGAGGAGGTCTTGCTCGCGCTCTGGGTCGAGGCCTTGCGTGATTGGAGTCGGGCTCTGCGCGCGAGTCTGCGTGAGGGCATGAGCGATCAAGACTTCGTTGCGTGCTTCCAAACCTCATCGCTCGCGGACCCGAACTTCCTGACGCTTCGCTCACGCCTCGAGAGCGTCATCGAGCACAACGTGTCCGTGGATCGCCTCGTGGAGGCGAAGCGAACCATGCGCGATCTGCTCCTCGAACTCTCCCCGCGAATCGAGCGTGCACTCGACCTGGAGGACGATCGGGGATCGCGACTGCTGATCGCTCTGGGAGCGCTCCTGCTCGGTGCCCAGCAGTCGCGCACCGGTCCCGCCGTGCAGTCCCTCGATTTGCCCGAGGACGTCGCGGAGTTCATGCGGGTTGAACCCGGGACGGATCTCTTTCGCGACCACGCCCGGATGATCATTGCAGGAACCCGCGCCGCGGGTCGGGGCTAGGCCCGGCGCCTCGAGCAGCGCCCTTCGGAGAGTGCTGCGGCACCTGCATCGACGAGACGTCCTTCACGCCCGGCCTCTGCTCCTAGCGCCGTTCGAGCACCGCATCGCCCGCGCGCTCGAGGATCCGCTCCGTGCGACGCCGCATCTGCGTCTCGACGTCCGGCGCAAGGCCCCACTCGCCCATCGACGCGGCACCGGCCGAGGCCACGAAGAGCTCCCAAACGGGCAGGTCGAAGAGGTCGATCGGGGCGAGCGCGAGGTAGGCCTCGGTGAAGGCATCCGCGGCGCGCTCGCCTTGTCGCCAGGTCAGCTCCACCCGCGCGCCCGCGAGGTCGCACAGCGGGTCGCCGAGGGCGGCGTCCTCCCAGTCGAGAACGGCGGCGATCGCGCCTCCGTTCCAGAGGACGTTGCCGGGCCAGAAGTCGCCGTGGAGCAGGACGGAGGGATTCGAGGCCTCGAGGGAGAGGCCGCGCAAGGCGGCGCGCAGGGCTTCGGTCATCGGGAGCGCCGGAAGGAACTCGAGCGCTCCCGCGACGGGGTCCTCCCGGGGCGGAAGCGACGGGAGCGGGAGGCTCGCGGCGTCGAGGGCGTGCAGCCGGGCGAGGAAGCTGGCCATCGTGCGGAGGGCGTCGGGCAGGAGCGCGTCGGGGAGCTCGGTCGTGCCCTCGACGTAGACCATCACGAGACAGGCGGGGTCCGCGCCCCCGCCGTCGTCGAGGAAGAGCGGCTCCGGCACTGGGAGCCCCGCGCCGTGGAGGGCCTCGAGCAGTGCGTGCTCGGTGTGAGCGGCGTCCGCGGCGGTGCCCTTCCCGTCGGCCGCCCCGGGCTGCCGCACGACCACGCGCCGGATGCCGCCGGAGGGCAATGCGAGCTCGAGCACCTCGACGCGAGCGGAGACCCCCCCGCGCAGGACCCGATGACCCAGGACCGTGGCGTCCGGCGCCACCCGTCGCGCCAGCCGCTCGCGGGAGTTCGGGGGCATGCCGGAGCATCGCGCATGCGGGTTCCGAAGGCAGCTACCGTGTCCCATCGAACGGAGGGTCCAGTACCGTGGGGATCCGCCTTCGCAGCCGACCGGCCCCCAGGGTGAGGAAGGGCCATGAACTGGGAAGCCGCAGGCGCGATCGGCGAGCGCGTGGGAGTGCTCGCGGTCGTCACCGTCATCTACCTGGCGAACCAGGTTCGCTATGCGCGCCCGGATCTCGAGTTCTCGAAGTGGTTGTTCGAGGTGGCCAGGATCGAGAAGCCGTCGGAGTGAGTGCCACGACGCGGATGTCTGCCCCACGGGGGCTTCAGCGTCGGTTTCTCTTGAACTGACACACCGCTCCACGAGAGGATGGGACAACGGACGGGACTAGGAGTCTGGTACGAGCGGGTCGTTGCTGTGCGGAGCGCAAGTGCGGGTTCTCGTCGTCGACCTGAACAACTTCTCACGCTATCCGACGATGTCGGTCGGGTTGATCGCGGGCATCCTGCGCGGTGCGGGGATCGGGGTCGACGTCCTCTCGCCTTTCGCGCTCGGCATCGAGGGCTATCCGCGCACCGTCCGGCCCCCCGCCTGGGGTCTGGCCGGCCAGGCCCTCCGGTTCTGGAGCGCCACCACCCGGAGTCGGCTCGTCCGGCAGGCGCGGGCGGCCGCCCTTCGCTCGGTCCGGCCGCCCAGAGAAGCGAACCACGAGGTGATCCTGCGGGGCGTCGAGGAGAGGCTCGAGGTCGGTGCGGAGGTGGTCCTGATCTCGGCGTACACGATGTACTTCGAGGTCAGTCGGAAGATCTGCGCGCTCGCCCAGCGGTACGGAAGGCCGGTGCTCGTCGGAGGCAACGCCTTTTGCGAGCCCGAGATCGTCGGCCGGTGGCTCGGGATCCCGGGGCTCTCGGCCGTGTTCGGCGGCGAGCCCGAGCCGGTGCTGGTCGACCTCGTCGTCGGCCTGGCGGCGGGACGCGACGTCTCCCAGATGTCGGGTGTCTCCGTCGCCGGCCGACCCGCCCGGCCGCCCGCGCCTCCCCTGCGCGACCTCGATGCCCTTCCGTTCCCCGACTACAGCGACTTCCCCTGGCACCGCTACCCGAATCGGATCGTCCCGATGATGGCCGGTCGTGGGTGCGGCTGGGGCGCCTGCGCCTTCTGTGGCGACGTCGTGACCTCGGCGGGCCGTCGGTTCCGGACTCGCACGCCCCACGACGTGCTCGAGGAGATGAGGCACCAGCACGGGAAGCACGAGACCGATCTCTTCACGTTCCTGGATCTGAAGCTCAACTCGAGTCGCGCCGTGTGGAAGGCCCTGGCCGAGGAGACCCAGCGGGTCGTGCCGGGGGCGCGCTGGACCGCATCGCTCCACGTCGATGCTCGCAGCAACGACGACCTCGAAGCCCGGGACCTGCGGGAGGCGCGACGGGGCGGGCTCGTTCGCATCACCACGGGGCTCGAGTCGGCGAGCCCCCTCGTCCTGAAGGGGATGGCGAAGGGCACGGACCCCGAGCGGACGAGCGAGGTGCTGCACCATGCCCACGAGGCCGGGATCAGCGTCCGACTCACCGTCCTGGTCGGCTATCCGGGAGAGCAGGCCGGCGACGTCGAAGCCACGGCCCGGTACCTCGAGCGCCACCGCGACTTCGTCGATCGCGTGGTCGTCAACCGTCTCGCCATCATGCCGGGATCGGGTCTGGCCAGGGAGCTGCGTTCCCACCCCGAGCGCTTCCCCGAGATCTCGGACACGCGTCTCGACCTCGACTCCGCGACCATCGACCACTGGAACGAGAGCTTCGTCGGAGAGGGCTACCGGCGTGCGATCTGGGGCTTGCTCCGGGTCGTGCACCGCATCAACCGCAAGCCCCTGACCGGGGTCTCGCGGGAGTTCGAAGGGGTCATGTAGACTCGGGCAGGTCAAGGAGCATCGCCATGGACGCCTCGCCTCACGCCTACTCCGCCGAGCCCACGAGGAACCCCTTCCGCTTCGCGCTCGCCCTTTGGCGTCTGATCCGAAACGACCCGAGCGAGACCACGCCCGAGGCGGCGATCGTGGAGATGGGATTCGCGCGCTCCCGGATCGGTCGCCGCTTCGCCCGTTGGGAGGAGGTCGTCACGTACCTGAAGCGCGATCCGCGCACGGCGAAGGCGATCCAGGAGCGTCGCGCCTTCGGGCCGATCGCCCTCGATCCGCTGGCCGCCCTTCCGCCCGGGACCCTCGGACGCGTCTTCGCGGAGCACTGTCGGGCCCGGGAGCTGAACCCGAACCTGATCCACGTGCCGCCGGACGACGAGGTCGGCTGGGTGCTGAATCACCTCTATCAGACCCATGACATCTGGCACGTGGTGACGGGTTGGGACAACGACCTGCCGGGCGAGGTCGGGCTGGGCACCTTCTACGCGGGCCAGTTCGGATCCCCTTCCTTCTTCTCGTTCATGCTCGCTCTGATCCTGCTCAACACCGTCCTGCGAAGGAACGACGCGGGCCCGGTGATGACTGCCATGAGCGAGGGCTACCGAGCGGGCCAGCGGGCCGAGCCGCTCTTCGGCACCGACTGGGCCGCGCTCTGGGACGCGCCCCTCGACGAGGTCCGTTCGCGTTTCGGAGTCGAGGCTCGCGAGGGAGTGGTCGAGCCTCCGCGGCTGGGCGCAGTCGGGTGAGAGCGCGGGTCCCACGAGCGCCTGTGCCCCCAGGACGACCGGGGCCCCAGGCGCTGCTCCGAAGGCCGGAGGCACGCATGCGAAAGACGATGCCTGTTCGGGAGTGCATGAGTCGCCTCCCCGCTGAGGTCGACCGCCACGAGACGCTCAGTGCGGTTCTGGATCACATGCATGTGCAGCGCTGCCATCACGTCCCCGTCATGGACGGACCGCGGCTGTTCGGCATCCTTTCGAGCCACGACCTGCTCGACCACGCCGTCCGAGCCGGGCCGGCCAGCCGGGAGCTCCTCGCCGGCGACGTCTGCACGCAGGGTCCGCTGCGGGTGGAGCCGATGGCACCGATCGTGGAGGTGGCTCGGGCCATGGTCGAGCACCACGTGAGCAGCGCCCTCGTCACCGAGGGCGACGTGCTCGTGGGGATCTTCACCACGAACGACGCGCTGCGGCTCATCTCCCAGCTCTGAGGTAGCCGTGGCTGGTGAGTGTGTCGTGGGCTGCGGCGGCTGGAGCTTCCGCGCCCAGCTGCTCGGCGACGAGCGGCACGGAGCCGACGAGCAGGCGCCCCTGGACCCGGCCCGCGACGCCGCTCCCATACGCGGGCGTGACAGGGGCGGGCGAGGCGCGCTCGATCATCGGCGCCTGGCCCGTGGCGTCCGGAACCACCGGCCCAGCTCCTCGAACTCGTCGCGTCGTGGCGAGGTCCTGCGCCAGGCGAGGCCGATCGTTCGCCTGGGAGCGGGTCGAACGAAGGGGACGGTCACCAGGTCGGCATCGAGCGCGACGGCTCCCCCAGTCGCGATCGACGGGAGCAGCGTCACGCCGGCACCGCTCGCGACCATGGGGACCAGGGTCGAGAGACTGCTGGCGCTCAGGTCCCCCAGCTCCGAGGCGCCGGCCCGGCTGCAAACCGAGAGGGCCTGGCCCCGAAGGCAATGACCGTCCTCCAGCAGCAGCACGTCCTCGCCGGACAGGTCGGCCTCCCGGACACGCTTGCGGCTCGCGAGGCGATGGCCCTGCGGCACCGCCAGCAGGAAGGAGTCGTCGAACAGGGGCAGGGTGGCGACGTCGCCGAGCGGAGCCTCGAGGGCCACGAGGAGGAGGTCGAGGGCACCGCGCACGAGGTCCTCGACCAGCAGGGCGGTCTGCTTCTCGTGCAGCTCGAGCCGGAGCTTCGGGTGCGCGCGGCGCACCGCGGGCAACACCGCGGGCAGCAGGTACGGCGCGACCGTCGGGATTACCCCGAGCCGTAGCGGTCCGGTCAGGGGCTGATGCAGGCTTCGCGCTGCGTCCTGCAGCTCGCCGACCGCCGTGAGCACGTGGCGCGCACGTCGCAGGATCTCGCGGCCGGCGGGCGTCACCAGCATCGGCTTGCGCCCGCGCTCGAAGAGCCGGACCTCGAGGGTTTCCTCGAGCTGGCGCACCTGGGTGCTCAAGCCCGGCTGGGTGACGTGACAGGCGTCGGCCGCGGCCTGGAACGTTCCGTGGTCCTCGATCGCGACGATGTACTCGAGCTGGCGAATCGTGGGCATAAGTAAAACTTATGATAAGAAGAAGAACAATCAATTGGATTAATGATCCGCCGAGGCCGAGGCTCTCCTCATCGATCCTCAACGAAAGGAGAACCTCATGACCGATCGACTCCGTACCGAGTCCGGCGCCCCGGTGGCCGACAACCAGAACTCGCAGAGCGCAGGGCCCGGGGGGGCCCTGCTGCTCCAGGATCAGCATCTGCTCGAGAAGCTGGCCCGCTTCAATCGGGAGCGGATTCCCGAGCGCGTCGTTCACGCCGTCGGGTCCGGGGCCCACGGCTTCTTCGAGGTCACCAACCCGGATCTCCCCCGCTGGACCCGGATGGCCATGATGCGCGGCCTCGGCGAGCAGACGGAGGTCTTCGCGCGGTTCTCGACCGTCGCGGGCTCGAAGGGCGCCCCCGATTCGGTGCGGGACCCGCGCGGCTTCGCCGTCAAGTTCTACACGGAGGAGGGCAACTGGGACCTGGCGGGGAACAACACGCCGATCTTCTTCCTGCGCGATCCGATCAAGTTCCCGGACTTCATCCACAGCCAGAAGTACGACCCGTTCACGAACCGGCAGGAGCCCGACAACGTGTGGGACTTCTTCTCCCACAGCCCCGAGGCGACCCACCAGTTCACCTGGCTGTTCGGGGACCGCGGCATCCCCGCCAGCTACCGGCACATGAACGGCTACGGCTCCCACACCTTCCAGTGGGTCAACGCCGAGGGCGAGCGCCACTGGGTGAAGTTCCACTTCAAGACGAATCAGGGGGTCCGCTGCCTCGGCGACGAGGAATCGGCGCGAATCGCGGGCGAGAACCCTCAGGCCCACCAGCAGGATCTCCAGGAGGCGATCGAGAGGGGCGACTTCCCGTCGTGGACCCTGAAGGTGCAGCTCATGCCCGAGGCCCACGCCGCAGCGTATCGCTTCGACCCCTTCGACCTGACGAAGGTCTGGCCCCACGCGGACTACCCGCTCGTCGAGGTCGGCACGCTCACGCTGAACCGGAACCCGGAGAACTACTTCGCCGAGGTCGAGCAGGCGGCGTTCGATCCGGGCCACTTCGTCCCCGGCGTCGGTCCCTCGCCGGACAAGATGCTGCAGGGGCGGCTCTTCGCCTACGGAGACGCCCACCGCTACCGGCTGGGGATCAACCACACGCGCCTCCCGGTGAACGCGCCTCGGAGCGTCCCCGGGGGCGTGACCAACTACGGGCGGGACGGATCGATGCGGGTCGACGTTCCGTCCCGACGGGAGAAGAACTACGAGCCCAACAGCTTCGACGGGCCGGTGGAGAGCGGAGAGCCCGTGTACGCCGGCCTCGCGGCCTCCGGCGTGTCGGGGAGCTACACGTCCACACGCCACCCCGAGGACGACGACTACGTGCAGGCCGGGGCGCTCTATCGCCTGATGTCGCGGGAGGAGCGGGAGCGGCTGGTCGGGCGCATCGCCGGGAGCCTCGGGTCGGTGAGTCGGGACGACATCGTCGCTCGCTCCCTCGCGCACTTCCGCAACGCGGATGCCGAGTACGGCGCGCGGCTGGAGGCGGCGCTCAAGGAGGCGCGCGCCTCCTAGGGCGGAGGGGGCGAGGCGTCCGGGCGGGAGCAGTTCCCTTCCGCCCGGACGCTAGGCCCCGAGGGACCGATCCCTCCGCGCAAATCCTGGCCTCGCCCTACAGGTAGCGCGGCACCCTTCGGCGATACGCCGTGTAGGCCTCGCCGTACTGCTCCTCGAGCCAGGGCTCCTCCGCGAAGGGCGCCAGCAGGAGGACGAGCGCCCTCAGCAGATGGGTCACGGCGACCACGCCCGAGTTCGCGAAGATCGCGACACCGACGAAGAGGAAGAAGTCGCCGACGTACTGCGGATTCCGGGTGATGAGATAGGGCCCACGAGCGACGAGCCCGTCCGCCAGCCCGGAGGTCTTCTTGGCGCCCAGCGTCACCATGCCCCAGGTGACCAGGGCAGCGCCCAGGAAGGCCACCGGCAGCGCCAGCCCGAAGCGGAGGGGGCTCGGCCAAACTCCGCTGTTCCAGTCGAGCACCACGAAGGCCGGGTTGCTGAGGAAGACGAGCCCGAACAGCGCCCACAGCAGGTAGCCCGCGAGAAGTGCGATGTGCGAAAGCAGGTTCACGTACAGCAGGAGCCGAGCCCCGTCGGTGTTCATGCCTCACCTCCGCCAGCGTTCAATATATGAATACCTAATCAGATATTGGTACCAAGCCCCCATTCACAAGAATTGACTGACTGGGTAAGTCATTTATATTGCCCCCATGCCGAGGGCCATCCCTGGAGATCGCTTCCACGACCTGGTCGAGGCTGCCACGAGCGTCTTCCTGGAGCAGGGCTACCGGCGTACCCAGATGGCCGACGTCGCAGGGCGCATGGGCGTGGCCAAGGGCACGGTCTACCTCTACGTCGCGAGCAAGGAGGCCCTTTTCGACGCGGTCGTCCGCCACGCCGACCGCCCGGAGCGGCTGGCACTGCCCGAGGAGCTGCCCGTGCCGACCCCGTCGCCCGGCGAGACGCTGGAGGCGGTCCGGAAGCGGGTCGCGGAGGCCAGCGTTCCCACACTCACCGATGCACTCGCCCGGCGGCGCGTCGTGGACGTGCGGGCGGAGCTCGAGGCCATCCTCCACGAGCTGTACCAGCTCCTGGCTCGGCACCGCGTCGGCATCAAGCTGCTGGACTCCTGTGCCCAGGACAAGCCGGGGCTCGCCGCCGTCTGGTACGGGGCGGGCCGCGAGGGCGTGCAGGATCTCCTGCGGCGCTACCTCGAGGATCGCATCCGCCGCGGCCGGCTGGCGCCCCTGGAGGACCGGGCTGTCACGGCTCGCATCGTGCTCGAGACGGCGGTCTTCTGGGCCGTGCACCGCCACTGGGATCCCTCGCCCCAGGCCGTCGATGAGGAGGCGGCCGAACGTGCCGTCGTGGAGTTCGTCACGCGCGCCCTGCTCAGCGTCCCCTGAGCCGGAGGATCCCCCCGCCATGTCGAGCCCTTCCCGAGCGGCGCGAGCGCTCCTCTGCCGGCGTCATTTCTTCCCCCTCCGGGGCCTCGCCGATCGGCTTCTCGCGATCTCCGGGCTCCTCCTCGTCTCGTTCGCAGGGCCCAGTTCTCACGGGAGCGAGCCGCTGGCTCACGGCGGGTCCGTCGCCGGCTGGCCCGCCTACGGCTCGGACCCCGCCGGCACCCGCCATTCGCCCCTGCGGCAGCTCCATCCCGGCAACGTGGATCGGCTCGAAGTCGCGTGGAGCGTGCGGACCGGCGATCTGGACGCCGAGCCGCCTCCTCCCCCGCACATGGCCTTCCAGGCGACGCCGATCCTGGTGGACGGACGTCTGTTGGTGCCGACGCCGCTCGGGCGGGTGCTGGCGCTCGACCCGGAGACGGGAGAGGAGATCTGGCGCTTCACGAGCACGGTCCGCGGTCACGAGTACCCGGAGTACACCTCCCGGGGCGTCGCGGCCTGGCTCGATCCCGATCGGCGGCCGGGGGCGTCCTGCCGGCGGCGGATCTTCGCCGCGACGGTCGATTCCCGGCTCTTCGCCATCGACGGCGCGACCGGGAATCCCTGCCCGGACTTCGGCTCCGACGGTCAGGTCTCCCTGCGCGAGGGCGTCGGTGAGCTGCGCCCCTGGGACTACGCGACGAGCTCGCCTCCCGTGGTCGCGGGAGACCTCGTCGTCATCGGCTCCGCCATCGGCGACAACCAACGGGTCGACGCGCCGCGCGGCGTCGTGCGCGCCTACGACGCGCGAAGTGGTGCTCTCCGCTGGCACTGGGATCCGGTTCCGCGGGCCGCCGGCGACCCCCAGCATGCGAGCTGGAGACCGAGCGCCGCGGAGCGCACGGGTGCCGCCAATGCGTGGGCGCCGCTCTCGGTGGACGCGGAGCGGGACCTGCTCTTCGTCCCGACGAGCAGCCCGAGCCCCGACTACTACGGGGGCGAGCGACCCGGCGACAACCGCTATGCAAATTCCGTCGTGGCGCTTCGCGCCAGCACGGGAGAAGTGGTCTGGCACTTCCAGGTGGTTCACCACGATCTCTGGGACTACGACGTGCCCGCGCAGCCCACGCTCACCACGGTCCGGCGTGAGGGGTGGGAGGTTCCGGTCGTCGTACAGGCCACGAAGATGGGCCACCTCTTCGTCCTGCATCGGGAGACGGGCGATCCGGTCTTCGATGTCGAGGAGAGGCCGGTGCCCCCGTCCGACGTCCCCGGGGAGACCGCCTCGCCCACACAGCCCTTCCCGGTGATTCCCGCGCCGCTGGTCCCGCAGCTCCTGCGTCCGGACGAGGCCTGGGGCCTCACGCCCTGGGATCGGGGCCGCTGTCGAGAGCGCCTGGAGCGCCTTCGCTTCGACGGGATCTTCACGCCGCCGGGCCTCGAGGGGACGCTTCTTTACCCCGGCTACTCGGGCGGGACCAACTGGGGCGGTGTCGCCATCGATCCCGTTCGTCGGGCCGTGATCGTGAACTCCACCAACCTGGCGTTCGAGATCCGGTTGATCCCACGGGAGAGCTTCGAGGCTGAGAAGGCGGCGGGCCAGGCGATGGTGCGCGAGTTCGCTCCCCAGGCGGGCACGCCCTACGGGATGACCCGCGAGCCGATCCTCTCGCCGTTCTTCCTGCCCTGCAATCCGCCGCCGTGGGGAACGCTGGCCGCGATCTCCCTCGACACCGGCGAGCGGCTCTGGGAGAGCCCGCTCGGCACCGTGCCCGATCGGATCCCGTTTCCGATCCCCGTCGACCTGGGCCTTCCGAACCTGGGAGGGCCGATGGTGACGGCGGGCGGTCTGGTGTTCATCGGGGCCGCGATGGACAGCTACTTGCGGGCCTACGACGCCGCCACCGGTGAGGAGCTCTGGAAGGACCGCCTCCCCGCCGGCGGCAACGCCACCCCGATGACCTATCGGCTCGGGCCCGAGAGCCGGCAGTTCGTCGTGATCGCCGCCGGTGGCCACGGGAAGCTGGGCACGCGCCGAGGCGATTCGATCGTGGCGTACGCGCTGCCCTAGACTGTCCACGTCGACCGCCCGGAGGTTCGCCATGAGTGCGCCCTACGTCCTCGCCCCCGAGTTCGCCAAGCAGCCCAGCTTCACGCTCCCCGCCAATCGCTTGCTGCTCCGGGGCTTCAACCTGCTCCTCAAGCTGCAGCACCGCGGCTTCACCTGGGGCGCCGGGGTTCGCGTTCGCGAGCACACGGTGCGGGGTGGCGAGGGCCACGCCCTCCGCGTCTGGGAGATCGCCCCGGAGGATCTCTCCGGGCCGGCGCCGGCCCTGGTCGACTACCACGGCGGCGGCTTCTTCCTCTCCTACGCGCCGCTTCACCTCACCGTCACGGAGCGCTACGCCCGGGAGGGCCGCTGCAGGGTGTTCTTCCCCGACTACCGGCTCTCGATCGGCCATCCCTTCCCCGCCGCCTTCGACGACTGCTACGACACCCTGGCCTGGGTGCACGCCAACGCCGCCGAGCTCGGGGTCGACCCGGCCCGGGTCGCCCTGATCGGTGACAGTGCGGGCGGGGCGCTCGCGGCGGGCGTCGCCCAGAAGGCGGTGGACCGGAACGAGAATCCGGTGTGCGCGCAGATCCTGATCTACTCGGTGACCGACCACGAGACCAAGACCGACTCGGCGCTCCGCTTCGACGACACCCCCTTCTGGAAGACCGCCTCCAACCGGAACATGTGGAAGGTCTACCTGCGCGACACGGACTACGGGCGGAGCGGCGGCGCGAAGCCCGTTCCGGCCTACGCCGCGCCCCTCCACCGCGAGGAGTTCGCAGGGCTGCCGCCGGCCTGGGTCGAGGTGGCGGAGTACGACCCCCTGCGCGACGAGGGCCTGCAGTACGCCGAGGCGCTCGGGGCCGCCGGGGTCCCGGTGGAGACGCGCGAGGTCGAGGCCGCGATCCATGGCTACGATCTGGTCGAGGACAGCCCCACCGCCGGGGCCATCTTCAAGGAGCGCATGGCCGCGATCCAGCGCTTCTTCGACCGGCCCTAGCCGCGACGCAATACCGGAGACGAGGACCACCGGATGCCCCACACCTCCAAACCCCCGCTGCTCCTGCACGACGTCATCGAAGATCGCGCTGCGGTCGTCGGACTGCTCGAGCGGGGCGCACCCTACCATCCCCTCGGCGGCTGGTTCCGTCCGGACCAGGAAGCCGCGGAGGCGACGTCGCCCCTCTGGTTCCAGCAGACCTGGATGGATCCCCAGGCGGCGATGGAGGGGTCGGAGCTCTTCGTCTGGCACGAGCGCGTCACCGCCGCCGCGCGCGACTTCTACGATGCCGAGGTGGTCGTTCCGCACACCCTGTTCGTGAATCTGATGCCCGCGCTCTCGCGCTGCGGCCCTTGCCACACCGACAACCCGTTCTTCCGCGGTCGTGATCGCAGCAACACGCCCATGTTCCTGTTGCGCCGGATGTTCTGGTCGGGTCTCTTCGACCGCTGGGCGACGGCCCAGGCTACCTCGATCTGGTGGATGGACGACGTCGAGGGGGGCGGGCTCGCCTACTGGCCCGACGGCCCCGACAAGCCGCCGCAACGTCACGCGAGCCCGATGGCGAACACGGCGCTGGTCGGCGACAACCACGGCATGTTCCACCAGGTGGAGCCGGTGGGACCCGCCGGTGCAGGAGACCTGCTCGTCACGCCGAACGCCGCGCTCGAGCCCGCCGCCGACGGAAGCGGCGATTGGGTCGTGAACGACGGCGGGGCCGAGTGCTACCGGGCGCCCCTCGAGGCGATCCGCGTGAGCGTGCTCTGGAAGGCGCACGTCTATCCGAGCGAGGCGGAGCGGCGCCGGCTCGCGGACGACACCCTCTCCCTGGAGGACGTGGCGCGGCTCTTCAACGAGGACCTGGCCGAGCGCGACGTCGACCTGCGCTGCGATCCGAGCCGGCTCGACGACCTGGCGCTGCTGCAGGCCCTGGCCGAGATCTACCCCGATCCCGTTCCGGTCGGCGCCCGTCCGAGCATCTTCGACTAAGAAGACTCCGGAGCCCCCGTCGCGCCCCGCCCGGACGCCGACAACCGTGTTCGGGGGCCTTCCGTCTCCCTCCCGTCAACTGCGCTCGAACAGGCTCAGGAACTGCGGAGTCAGAAGGAGCGAGAACTCGCTGCTGCAGTGACGCAGGGGTGTCGCCTCGGCGAAGCGACGCACCCGGCGGGGCGTCAGGCGGTGTCGGTGGAGCTCGCCCGCGCGGAAAGGGTTCCCGAACAAGCGCCAGGCGGAAGGGGCCGAATAGAGCCCGCGAACGGGCTCGGCGGGGTAGACCAGGAGCAGGCGCCCACCGGGCCGGAGGAGGCGAGCCATCTCGACCAGCGCGGCCGACGGATCGACCAAGTGCTCGATGGTGTGGAACGAGTATATCTTGTCGAACGACGCGCTCCCGAACGCGGTCGACTCGAGGTCCATCACGTGGGTCTGCTCGGCAACGCCGTGGCGAACGGCCTCCGGGTTCACGTCGATTCCGATCGCACCGGGGCAGTTTGCCTGCACCTTCCGGAGCAGGAAGCCGCGCCCACAGCCGAGCTCGAGCACGCGATCGTCGTGCGCCGGCGCCAGCAGGCGCTGCACGCGCCGCAGGTGCCGGCCGGTCTCGATCGGCGTGTTCATCAGCGCGTAGGTCTCGGAGGCGTACGCGCGTGACATGAAGCGCCTCCGTGTCCTCTGCGTGCAGCCATGCGATCGGTTCGGCGGGGACGAGCGCCAGCTCGTGACCAGCGTACCCCGCCTGGCCGAGCACGGCATCGACGCGCGACGCCCTTCGCCTGGGCCGCGGCGACGCCGGACTTCCTCCAGGACACAGGTCTGGAGCCACCGGTGTTCTGGCTCGAATGGATGGCACCGTTGGGCCATCGGGATCTCGTGGCACACCAGGGGCGAAAGGACCATCCGGCCGAATGACGGCCGCGGCGCGCGTCACCCTTCGCCCGGCCGACCCAGAGAGTTCCGAACGGAGAGGTACAGCATGACGACGGCGAACCCCAGCTTCGGCAGTGCGCCGAGCTTCCCCGGAGGCGTGTGCTCAACGTAGACCGGATCGATCGGATGCAGCGCGCCGACGACGAAGCCGAAGCAGGACTCCACGACCAGGAAAGCGAACATCAGGGGGATCAGGCTCCGGTAGCGCCAGAGGACGATGCCGTAGACGATCACGAACAACATCTGGACCATGCCGCCGTTCGCGCTGAACAGGTAGATGAGGTTGTTCGGGTCCGGGTCGCCCTCGAAGACGATGATGCTCGCGATCGAGTTGACGCCGCTGTCCGGTGCCAGGAAGTGGACCGTGGAACGGAACAGCATCACCGCCACCAGCAAGCAGAAGCCGTAGAAGGGGATGGCACCGCCGCGGTAGTCGTTGTCCGCCTCTCGGGGTAGGAGGACGCCCGGGGTGCTCATGCGGGCTCCTCCGCCGCCTTCCGGACCGCGAGGAGGAACAGGCCGCCGATCAACAGGAGCTTCGGTCCCCGGACCAGCATCGCCGGGGGCGTGCGCTCGAAGTACTCGGGGGTGAGCGGGTGCATCGCAGTCACCACGAAACCGAAGACCATGCCCAGGAGCATCAATGCGAGCATCAGGGGCACGAGGCTCCTGTACCGCCAGAGCACGATCCCGTAGAGGAGAACGAATAGCATCTCGTGCATGCCCGCGATCGATGCGAACATGTGGGCGATCGGAGTCGGGTCGGGATCCCCTTCGAACACGATGATGCTCGCGATGGTGTTCTTGCCGCCGTCGGGCGTGAGGAAGTGGACCGTAGCGCTGAAGAGCTGCTCGGCGACCAGGAAGCAGAAGCCGTAGAGGGCGATCGCACCGCCGCGATACTCGTTGCCCGCCCGTCGCGGGACGATGACCTCGAGGATCTCCGTCATCCGTGCGCTCCATCCTGCGGTATGCGCTGATGGATGGCAATCTCGCATCTCGAAGAAGCACTTCCGGTAGGATCGCCAGCCAGTGACCGTTCGTGAGGCCATGCAGGAGCACTCGAGTCGGACCGGGCGATCGTGAGCCCCGCCGAGCCGGGCTGGCTCTCGACGCTCCCGGCCCTCGTCACGATCGGGCTGGCGTTCGCGACTCGCAGGGTGATCGTGGCCCTCCTCGCCGGCGTCGTCACCGGGAGCGTCGTCCTGCTGCTCACCGGGGACGGCCCTGCCGAGGCCAATCCGATCTCCCGGTTCCTCCTGCCCGCCCTCGCCTCGCCGAGCTTCGCGCAGGTTCTGCTGATCTACCTCGGCTGCCTCGGCGGGCTGATCGGCCTGTGGGAGAGGACGGGCGGGGCCCGGCACTTCGCCCTGGTGCTGGGCGGCCGGGTCGCGCGGGGCCCGCGTTCGAGCCTGCTCTACGGGTGGATGCTCGGATGCGTCTTCCACCAGGGAGGCACCGTCAGCACCGTGCTGGCCGGAACGAGCGTTCGGCCCGTCACCGATCGCCACCGGGTGAGCCACGAGGAGCTCGCCTACGTGGTGGACTCGACGGCCTCGCCGGTCGCGACCGTGCTGGCCTTCAACGTCTGGCCCGCCTACGTCGCCGGCCTCGTTGCCGGAACGGTGCCGCTCCTCTCCGATGCGGCTGCCGGCGAGGCGTTCTTCTGGCGATCGGTTCCCTACAACTTCTACGGCGCGTTCGCGGTGCTGTGCACGCTGCTCTTCTCCCTCGGCATGCTCCCCTGGATCGGCGCCCGAATGGTCGCCGCCCGGAAGCGCGCCCGGGAGGAGGGGGCCCTCGACGCGCAGGGCGCCCAGCCGATCTTGTCGGCGATCGCGACCTCCGCACCGGCGGCCGCTGGCGGCTACCGGCCGAGCCTGCTCGACTTCGTCCTGCCCGTCGGCACCCTGATCAGCGTGGCCGTGCTCCCGACCCTGGTGCTGGGCCGCAGCTTCGCCAACGAGGCCTTCGTCGCAGCACTGCTCTCCGCCGTCGCGGTCGCGTTCGTGAGAGGCCTGCCGGCCCGGGAGATCGGAGCGGGGATCCTCGGCGGTTTCCGCGGCATGAGCCTCGGCGTCGCCGTCCTGGCGCTCGCGATCACGCTGGGTGACGTGTCGAAGGAGCTCGGCACCGCCCACTTCATCGTGGGCAGTCTGGGCGAGGCCGTATCGGCCGCCGCACTGCCCGGCCTGCTCACCGCGCTGTGCATGGTCATCGCATTCTCCACCGGAACCTCCTGGGGCACCTACGCGGTGGTGTTCCCGTTGGCGATGCCGCTCGCCTGGGCGGTCCACCCCGATGCGGCCTACCTGCAGGTGTGCTTCGGCGCAGTGCTGGGCGGCGCGGTGTTCGGCGACCAGTGCTCGCCCATCTCCGATACCACCATCCTCACCAGCATGTTCACCGGATGCGACCTTCTCGACCACGTACGCACCCAGCTCCCGCTGGCCCTTGCCGTGGGGTCCGTGGCCGCCGCCTGCTCCACGCTCGCCGCGATCTGGCAGAGCTCAGCGTGAGACCGCAGCGACGATGGCCCGGAGGGCCGCGTTGCGTTCGCGCCGGCACGGGACCTCTCCGGCTCGCGTCGTGGAGCGCCTGCGGATGGACGAGGCCTGCCGACTCCTGGCCGAGAACCCGCACCCGATCGAGGTGATTGCCGACCAGGTGGGTTACGCGAGCCCCTTCTCGTTCTCCGCCGCCTTCAAGCGGGTCGTCGGAGAGCCGCCTTCCCGGTACCGGGCCCGGGGTGCATCTTGAGCCCGCCTTCCGGGATCAGCCGGGGGAGGTGTGCCGGAGGTGCTCGCGGGAGAGGTCCAGCAGCATCTGCACGTGGGCGTCGTCCAGGCTGTAGTGCACCCTGCGGCCGGCCCGTCGCGCCCTGACCACGCCGGCCGTTCGCAGCAGCCGGAGCGCGTGGGAGACGTTCGTTTCCGGCGTCCCGGTGGAGGCCGCCAGGTCGCAGACGCAGAGCTCGCCCGCCTCGAGGAGGGCGTAGAGCAGGCGCGCGCGGGTGGCGTCGCCCAGCAGCCGGAAGAGCTGGGTGAGCTCATCGAGCTCGTCGTCCGGGAGGAGTCGGGCTCGTGTGGCCTCGACACGCTCCTTGTCGACCACCGTGGTGGAGCAGGCATCGGGGGCGGGGGCTTTCCTGGGCATGGCCGAACCTCGCATACCTGAATAGCCGATCAGGTATCGATTCGTGAGGCCCGCCGGCCGGGCCGCACGGTCCGCCCCCCCGCCGGGGGGCGGACCGTGCCGAGCCGAGCCTCAGGCCCGCCGGCGCCGGCGCAGGAAGCCGAGGAGCGGCACGAGCAGCGCCAGCTCCGGGCCGAAGCCGCAGAGCGGAGGCGAGGAAGCCGCCTCGGTCGCCTTCCACGCCGTGGTGCACTGGGGATCCGGGCCATTGGGATCGCCATTGCCCGGGCCCAGAACCGACACGCCGCCGTCGAAGTCCGTGCCGAGCTGGCCGTCGTTGTCCTTGCCGTCCTGGCAGGCCGGGGCCTCCTCGTCCGCGTCCGGGAGCCAGCAACCCGGGTCGTTGGCATCGTCGATCATGCCGTCGCCGTCGTTGTCGACGCCGTCGTCGCAGGCCGGGTTCTCGACGTTGGGGGTGGCGCCGTTCGCGCAGCCCGGGTCGACCGCGTCGACCAGGCCGTCGCCGTCGTTGTCGATGAAGTCGCCGCACGCGCCCGTGACGCTGCCCGCGTTGGCCGGATCGGTGCCCGCGTCGAGCTCGTCCCGGTCGAACACGCCGTCCTCGTCCGCGTCGATACCGACCCGGTCGCCGGAGCCCGGCGGCACGCAGGTGTAGGTGATCTCCTGGCCCGCGGTCTGGGCGATGAGCCGCAGCTGGGCGTCGGTGTGGGTCTCGGAGCTGCGGTCGCTCTGGAAGTGCGAGAGCCCCGGCCGGTAGACCCAGCCCCTCGCCTCTCCGTTCACCACGCCCTTCGCCACCAGGTCGCACTCGGTGACCGTGCCGCCGAGGACCTTCGAATCGAAGGCGGTCCCGGCCTGGGCGACCAGGAGCGTGATGCGGCCGTTCGTGTCCGCGTCGCCGGCGCCCGCCAGGGTCACCTGCTGTCCGACGATGGGCGCCAGGTCCGAGGGGAACTGCAGGCTGAACTGCTCGAGGTCGTCCTCTTCCTGGGGGGTCAGGTTGAAGACGCTGCCCGGGTTCCCGCCGCCGAGGAAGGTCTTCACCGTGTCGACGCTGCCGTCGTGGAGGAATCCGGTGCCCCGCACCTGATCCCCGGTGAAGCTTCCCAGGGCCGAGGCCCCGAACATGCCGACCTTCTGATACATGTTGCGCATGTGGGCGACCTTGAAGTTCTGGGGCTCGCCCTCGAAGGTCATTTCGCCCCCCGTCCCGAAGAAGCCGTCCACCGGGTCGAGGTTGTGGCAGCCGTCGCAGTCATCGACGGTGTCGCTCGAGTTGGGGACCGTCCCCCCGTTGACGAAGATCTGGTCGTGGGCGCACTCCGCGTTCCCGGCACCGCAGCTGAAGAACTTGGTCTCGCCAGCCAGGGCGGCGCCCGTGTAGACGTTGTCCAGGGGAGCGACCGGGTTGGGCGGCAGCTGCACCTGGAGCATGAAGTCCGAGAACTTCTGCATGTCCGTGGTCGAGATCAGGCCGTCGTGGCCGACCAGGCCCTCGAAGGCGACGATGAAGTTCCGGAAGGAGAGGTCCTCGTCACACGGAGCCGTCGTGCTCTGGTTCGTGGGATCGCCGCTGCTCACGTTCACGTAGCCCGTCGCGTTGCAGCCATCGAGGCCGAAGAAGCCGTCGACCCGGTCGCCCCGCCAGTGCATGGCCCCGTGGGTGGACATGCCGCGGAGCGTCTGGGTCGTCATCGGGCCCTTCATCGGATGGAGGCTGAACTGGTCGTACCCGCTGGGAATGATCGTCTGCGTGACCAAGAAGCCCAGGGAATCAGCCGGGTCGAGGAGCGGCGTGGCGATCGGCTGCGAGTTCGTCGAGACGTGGTCGTCCGGATTGCCCAGGTTCCAGGCCAGGCTGTCGAAATCGCCGAAGATGTGGCAGCTCGAGCAGGAGGCCTCGCCATTGCCCGAGGTGAGCACGGCGTCGTAGAGGACGGGGCGCCCGTCCTTGAGCGACTCCGGCTCCGGGTTCAGGAGCGGGAGCCGGTAGGTCTCCGTGCCCGCGGTGGTGTCCACCACGGCGACGGAGTTGTCGAAGCGGGTCGTCACGTAGAGCCGGCCGCGGGCCTCGTCGAGGGCCAGGCCGCTCGGGCCGCCGGCCACGTCGATGTAGTTGGCGCTCTCGGTCGTCGGGTCGAAGTTCGCCTCGAAGAGCGGATCCTCGATGTCTGCCGTCGCGAAGACACCGACCTTGCCCGACCCGAAGGCCGCCACATAGAGGGTGGCACCGGCCGAGTCGACCACCGCCTGCAGGGGCGTGGCCAGGCTGTGGTCCTTCTGGGTCGGGTCCACGAGGTCCGGCACGTCGGTGTGGAGCCTCGAGTAGTCGATGTGCTGGTTCAGGTGCTGCGGGTCGACGGAGGGGCCCGTGGGGTCGAGGACGCTGATGCGCGTCTCCGACAGACGGCCCTGGACGGTGCTGCCGCCGTGGCCGCCCGGGCCCTCGAAGCGCACGTGGTTCGGGCTCTCGGTGTTCGTCACGTACACCTTGCCCGTCACCGGGTTCACGACCATGTTGAAGAGGATCGTGCCCACGTGGTCGAACTCGACCACGCTTCCGCTGGCGAGCGTGTTGGCGTTGATCGAGAACACGTCGTGGTCGGGCAGGCTCAGATTGACGCAGCCCGTCCAGTCGCGACCCACGGCGTCCCGCCAGGCGGCGCCGTCCCACTTCACGATGATGCCGGTCTCGGGCGCCGGGTCGCCGGCTGCGTTGTCGTCGGGGCCGGGGACACCGCCCGGCGCGGTTCCGCCGCCCGGGCACGACGCGGTGCCGGCGCTGTCGAAGCCGTCGGGGACGACGCTCTCGAAGATCGTCGTGGTCTGGTTGCCCGAGTGGAAGGCCGCGGCGTAGACCGTGTTCCCGTCGGCGCTCACGGCGAGGGCGCGCGGCGTATCGGCGAAGAAGCTCACGATCTCGAGCGGATCGCCGCCGATCGAGCTGCCCGGCGCGGTCGCCGAGAACACCCAGACGTCCGCCCGGCCGATGCCCTCGGTCGTGAGCTGGGCATCGCCTGCGCCGGGCACGCTGTTGATGGAGCTGTGGGTCCGGTGCTGGCCCCGGTGCGCCGTCGTGATGAACGCGCGGCCCGCTCCGGTGCCGGCGAACACGATGTCCCGGGGCTCGTCGCCCACCAGCAGGGTTCGGACGACCCGGCCGCTCGGGACGTCCACGATGCTCACGCTGTCCGAGAGATGGTTCACCACCCAGACCTCGTCGTTCGTCCGCGCTGCGACCGCCACGGGCTCGAGGCCCACCGGCACGGAGCCGGTCGGGTGGATGCCGTCGTCGTCCACGTCGAAGATTTCGAGCCGGTTGGCCGGCGTGTTCGCGACGAACAGGCGCGCGCCGTCCGGCGAGAGGGCGATCGGCCGGACCGGGCCCGACTCGAACGCGACGAAGGAGGGCTGGGCCCCGGCCGACCCGCCCACGAGGACGAGGCAGGCCAGGAGCGCGGCGAAGACGGAGGTGGAGCGGAGCATGCAAGTCACGGCGGACCTTCCCGAAAATGAAGGGAACATGAGTAGGAGCGAGCCTCAAGAGGGCCGGCCCGAAGCTCGCTCGCGAACACGCCATCCTCTCACAGATGGGGGGATGAGTCCAACCCGGCTCACCACGAGCCGATTCGGGCTAGGCCCCCGCGCCGTTCCGCGTCACCGACGCTCGGGAGAGCACGCACCAGCTCCCCCAGCCCGCCTCGGCCGTCCTTCCTTCCCAATGGCCGGGCAGGACCGCGGCCACGTCCTCGGCGGGGAGGTAGATCGGCGTGCGGTCGCCGTTCGAGCTGACCCACACGAGCGCGCCGTCAGGCGCGAGGACCCGGTCGATCTCCGAGGGAAAGAGCAGCGCGTTCTCGAGCACGATCGACCGCGCAGCACCATCCGCCAACGGCAGTGCCGCGCCGTCCGCGCAGACGCGGTAGCCGGCGTCGGCGGGCGCCCTGCGCAGCATCTCCATCGACAGATCGATCGCCACCACCGAGCCGAAGCGCTCTCGCAGGTGCCGTGTTCCGAAACCCGTTCCCGATCCCACCTCGACGCAGACGCCGTCGGGCACGGCTCCCCGCTCGAGAGCGTCCTTCAGCGGCTCCGTGCGGGTCTCGTTCCGGCGGGTGTGCCACTCGGACGCGAGGCCGTCGAAGAGCTCCGCGACACGGGCGGCGCGCTCGGGGGTCCAGGAGGCGGGGTCGAAGGCAGCCTGCCGCGTGACCTCGCGGATCCGCATCGCGGCTTCGGGCATCGTCGGGCGTTCCGGTGCCTCGGGATGGGTGCGCGGCAGGTTCTCGATCATGGGGCGAGTATCGCACTCCCCGGGGCGGCGACCGGCGTACACTTCCGGCGTTCATGACGCCCTCTCGCGCCGACGGGCGAAGCGCATCGGTCCGTTTGCGGAGTGTCCTCCGCCTGCTCGTCCTGCTGGCGCTCCACGGCGGCATCCTCCTCGCCGCCGGCGGCGACGCGCGCTGGCCGGCGGCCTGGGTCTACCTGGGCGTCTGGGGGCTCGGCGCAGGCCTCTCGGTCCTGGCGCTGAGCCCGGAGCTCCTCGAGGAGCGCAGCGGCCTGGGGGAAGGCGCGAAGCGCTGGGACATTCCCCTGGCCGTTGGCATGGCCCACGGCCCGGTGCTCATCCTGCTCGTGGCGGGCCTCGACCACCGGCACGGATGGCCGCCCTCCCCGGGGCCGCCCGCCGTGGTGGCAGGTCTGGTCGCCGTCCTCGGCGGACAGGGCCTGACCTTCTGGGCGATGAAGACGAACGCGTTCTTCGCGCCCGTTTGCCGGATCCAGACCGAGCGCGGCCATCGCGTCGTTCTCGACGGGCCGTACCGGTTCGTGCGGCACCCCGGCTACGCCGGCGCGATCCTCTTCTACCTGGGCGCCGCGCTCCTTCTCGAATCGGTGTGGGCGCTCGGCGCCAGCGGGTGCGTCGCGATCGCCACCGTGGCTCGGACGGCTCGCGAGGACCGGACCCTCGCGACGGAGCTGCCGGGCTACGGGGCCTACCGCGCCCGGGTGGGATCCCGCCTGATCCCGGGCGTCTGGTAGCGCGCGGCCGCCGCTCGGCACGGCCCCGGGCACCGCGCCCGGGGCCGTGTGGGGGCGATGGTGGCGGGTCGGGTCTCGCCCCCGAGCGAGGCCCACCTTGGATTGCGGTTGGCATGAAGTCAAATGATGATTTAGACAGTTCGCATGAGAAAAGAGAATGGTTTTGAACACGACCCACCAGATCGACCTGCGTCGAATGCGCACCGTGGTCGAGGTGGCGCGGGCCGAGGCCATCACGACGGCGGCGGAGACCCTGGGTCTCACCCAATCCGCAGTCTCCCGAACCGTCGCGGAGGTGGAGGATGCCCTGGGCGTGCGCCTCTTCGAGCGCCTGCCTCGGGGCATCCGGCCGACGGACGCGGGCCAGCGGTTCGTCGCCCGCGCCCGGCGTTTGCTGACCGACGCCGACGATCTCGTCTCGGAGGTCCGGGCGACGCCCACCCTCGTGACCGGCCGACTGCGCATCGGTCTGACCTCCGCGGGGAGTCAGGCCACGCGCCCCCTGGCCCGCCTCGCCGCCGGCTACCCGGGCGTCGCCATCGAAACCGTGAACGGCACGGCCGAGACGCTCTGCCCCCGCGTCCTCCAGGGCGAGCTGGATCTCGTCGTCGGCCCGTCGAGCTATCTCCGGCGCTGGCGCGAGCTCGAGGTGACACGCCTGGCCCGCATGTACTTCGGCTGCGTGTTCCGCAAGGGCCATCCCCTCGCCGGCGCGGAGAGGCCCAGCGAGGAGGAGGTGCTCGGCTACCCCGTCATCCTGCCGGAGAGTGTGGAGCCGACCTACTCGGATATCGGCCAGCGCTACCTGCACCACGGCCTCCCGCCGCTGCAGCCCCGCTACGTCACCGACGATTTCGACCTGGCCCTGCGCATCGTCTACCGGACGGACGCGTTCTATCCACTCATGATCCCCAGCGATTCCTTCGAGGAGCTGGAGCGCAACTTCTTCGTGCTGCGCGACGGCGTGGAGATGCCGCTCCGCTACCTGAGCTACGCACGGGCAGCCCACCGGCCGCGCACCGCCCTCGTGGAAGCCTTCGAGGCCCTGCTCGTCGAGCATCTGCACCACGCGGAGGAACCGGCCCGGATCTGAGCCGACGCCGGGAGCGGAGGGAAGCGGGATGCCTGCCGTCAGGCCGCCCTTCAGCGCGGCGGGATGGTCCTCGTTCGGAAGCGAAAGCGCCGACCGTCCCTCTCGAGTGCGATCGTGACCACTTGTTCGTTCTGTGCGACGTCGATGAGGTGGCGCCAGGCGTCCATGGAATTGATCGATCGATCGCCGACGACGGTGAGTCGATCGCCTTGCTCGAGCCCGAGCTGGTGCCAGAAGCTCCCTCGGGCGACGCGCCGGACTCGAAGGCCCAGCATCTCCCCGCCCGCGCCCGCCGCTTTCGCGTAGTCCGGTGTCAGCGAGGCCTGCTGGAGGAGCAGAGGCCGATCCCGAAGACCGACATTGCGCCACTGGGCCATCCATCCCTCGCGACCCTCGCCCTGGGAGGCGACCTCCATCAGGGAGACGGCGTCAGAGGGAAGCTCGCGCCGGCCGAGCGCCGGCCCGGCCGCATCGAGCCGCAGCTCGATGTTGCCTTCGCTCGTGCTCAGGACGACGGCTTCGGCCGCGACGCGAGTCAGCCGCAGCGCTGGAGCGTCGGGGAGGACGTCCCCGAGCTCGAGGACGTAGCGCAGCGACTGCTCCCGGTCCTCCAGGGTGGCCGCCGGGGTGAGCGACGAGTCGAGCGAAAGCCGGGTGGAGACGACGCGCAGGCGCGATGCCCGATCGCTCGGGAGAGGCCTGGCCCCTTCGGGCGAGGTCGACCCGCGGGCGAGCGGCGGCACGAAGTCCGCCGGCGTGACCTTGCGCATGAGCCGCATCTCGAGGATGAAGAACGCGGCCTCCGACGCCGGGAGCCCCGAGCGCGCGACGAACGCGTCGAAGTCCGCCCGCGTGCGCTCCAGCTCTCCCCGCAGCTCGACGCGCCAATCTCCCGCTTCGCGAGTGAAGTACTGGAGCCCCCGGTCGGGCCGGTCCGCGCGGCCGAACTTGTAGAGGCGACCGCGTGCCTCGCTTCCGTCGACCACGATCTCTCTCAGGACGTCGCCCTCTCGGAGGTCCACTCCGATGAGCCCCTGGTCGAGCGCGAATCGGAGCAGCTCGGCCTCGTCCATCCTCTTCAGCGCCTTCGGCGGGACGAGGAGGCGCAGGAGCATGACCTGGATCTGGTCCGCCGGATGGAGCGGGTCCAGCTCCCGCGCGTCCCCGCGCAAGGCCAGCTGCTGGAGGCCCGTGTAGTAGGCCCTGCCCGAGCCGTCGAGCAGATCGACGAAGGCCGGATCCCGCGCGGCGACGGCGGCGACCCAGCGCGCGGCCAGTCGCTCGACGGCCTCCGGGTCCGTGCCCGCGAAGACGGGCGCCCGAGTGGCGAGGAGCCCGCAAACGGCGAGTCCCATCGCGACGAGCGAGATCCATCGGGCCCTCATCTACAACGCCTCGTCGAGGCGGTTCAGCGACTCGCGGCACGCCTCCCCGAGGTCGCGGGCTGCCCTCAAGGCAGACGCCCCGGGGAGCCGCGGCTGCTCGGCGAGAAGGCGCTCGCGCGCGCCGCGGCAGTGCTCGGCGGCGGCCCCCGCCTCGCCGGAGAGCCGGCGGAGCAGCTCGTCCCGGATCTCGCCCCGGCTCTCCGCCTCCGCGAGCTGTCGCGCGAAGGCCCTGTCCAGGTTCCAGGCCGCGTAGCCGAGGCGAGCCGCGGCCTCCTCCGGGTCGCAGCCGGCTGTCACACAGAGGTTGGCGAGGGCGAAGTCCACGAGCCCGAGGGCCATCTCCGCCTGGTTCCGGGCGGCCTCCGCGAAGGAAAGGGGCTCGTAGATGGCCAGACCCGCCATGGGCTGCGGCACCTTCCACGCTTCGGGGACCACGCCCTCCTCGTCGATCGGTCTGAACAAGCCCAGGAAGTTCAGCGACGCGCTCATCTCGCGCATCCGGGAGATCTCGTCCGCGCCGACGTCGTCGTACGTGGCATCGTTGCTGTTGAAGAGGTTGTAGTTGCCCTGGAGCAGGTAGTAGTAGAAGAGCGAGGAAAGCTCGGCCTTCTGCACGACATAGCGTCCGGTCGTCGTCACCATGGCATTGGCTTCGGAGGTTCCGGGACGCGCGAGCTCGGGGCCCAGGGTCTGGCCCGGCATCATCCGGCCCGTGGCCGCGTCGAAGGTCACCGGCACCATGGCGGTCGGCGTCAGGTTGCCCAGCTTGATGCGAAGGCCGAGCACCTTGCCGATCATGTAGGGGTACCCCACGGTCGCACTGAAGGTCCAGCGGGCCGGGTCGAGAATGGCCCCGCCGATCAGGTTCGCGTCCGGCGTGGTTCCCCAGAGGAAGGGGATGGAGTGCCGCTCCTTCTCGGGAAGGACCTGCGCTGCGATCTCCTCGGTGACGGAATGGTCCGCCCGGATCGTCTTCCCGTCGAACGGGGAGACACAGGTGACTGTCCACAGATCGCAGTAGAGACCGTCGAGAGTGACGCCGGGGGAGCCGAAGCTGTTGAAGTGCACGTCCGGGTTCCCGGTGGTCTCGCCGGTCTCGACGTCGATGAAGTTCACGTTGCCTTCCCCGTCGGAGGCGTTCACGATCCGGTAGTCGGGGCTCAGGCTCGGGGTGGCCGCCGTCTCGCCGTGGATGACGTTCTCCCACGCCTTGCGGAGGCCCCAGCCCTCCGCGTCGCTGTGGGTGAAGTCGTAGGCGATCAGGCGCGCGTGGTCCGGCTTCCCCACCGGGCCGGGGTAGGTGAACATGTACCGGGCACGGTTCGAGACGCCCGGGATGGCCGGGCGGACCGCCAGGTTGTTCGGCTGCGGCGTCGTGTTGTTGGCGTCGTAGGCCAGGCAGGTGAGCTCGTCGAGCTCGCCGGATTTGTCCATCTCTCCGCCGCTGATGGCGAGGTACATCGTGGCGAGGTTCGGGCAATCGTGGGCCGAGAAGGGGTCCGGCTCCTTCACGACGACCGGCGAGCCGTCGCGGCGATCGAGCCAGATATGCCAGCCCGAGGCGAAGACGTTGCCGACGAGGCCGGCCTCGCCTTCGTTCAGCAGACGGAGATCGTTCGACGCGAGCGTGTTGCCGCTGTAGTCGGAGAAGCGGGAGAACCAGATCCGTGCACCCGTGTCCTGGTCGAGCTTCCACACGCCGTAGTTGTCGGCGACGTAGAGTGCGCCCTCCTCGTCGACCATCGGCGCCTGGATCCCGGCGCTCGACGCCACGGCGTTGCCCTGGCCGGCCAGGTCGGGAACGCCGTCGCCGTCCGCGTCGTCGCTCGTCCACTCCCGGGTGCGCCAGACGACCTTGCCGGTGAGATCCAGCGCCACGACCGTCGAGGTGCCGCCACCGCGGGGAGAGACGGCGACGATCAGGCCGTTCGCCGCCTCGGTGCTCCCGTTCGAGAGAAGCGCCGAGACCGGCGGCGAATCCGGCTCGGTCCAGCTCAGGTACTCGCTCTGTCCCGCGAGCCGGCGCCGCTCGAAGCTGGTGACGAGGGTGGAGCCCGAGTTCCGGTTGTCGCCCCAGGTGCCCATGTAGGCGGAGTCGAGGCTCCGCGGCCACACCTTGCCGTGCTCCTGGACGCCGCGATCGGAGATCCGCGTCGGCGCCGGGCCGAGCTCCGGGCCACCCGGTGCCTGCTTCGAGCAGCCGTGGAGGAAGATGGCGACGAGCGCAAGCGCGGCGAGAATCCCTGCGAGGGTGCGGATCATGCGGTGCCTCCTGCGGGCTTCGTGAGCCGTGAGACTGCGGCATCCGCCCGGCCCCGGCCTGGGCCATCATGGCCCAGATGGCCACCCACGACGTCCTCACGAAGCGGGAGAAGGAGGTCGTCCTCGAGCTCCTGGACGGCGGCCGCGTGGCCACCATCGCCGCGCTCTTCGGCGTCAGCCATCGCACCGTGGGGAACCACCTGAAGGCGGCTTTCGCCAAGCTCGGCGTCCATTCGCAGCCGGAGCTGATCTCGCTCGCGCGCGCGGACCCGGGTCGGCTCGGCCTCGAAGAGGCCCTGAGCGCCCGCTCCCAGATCGCCCAGGCGGAGCTGGAGCGGCGCTGCGAGCGAGCCATCGAGCGACTGATGGCCCGGGTCGAGGAGGCCCACTGCGGGCCCGCCGGGCTGGGCCAGCTCCGTGCCGCGGTTCGCGCGGCCCTGCCTCTCGACCCGGAGACCCGCCGCGAATGGCGGGACTGGCTCGAGCTGAAGGCGCGCATGGACGCACGGGGCGATCCGGGCGCGGGGGGGCAGCGCATGGTCGACGAGTGGCGCGACTCGACCGCCACGACGGTGGCGCGGCTGCAGGATGCCGGGCTCCTGAGAACGGACCTCGAGCCCGGCGACGTCCTCCGCTCCCTCGGCGCGCTCGCCCTCGGCGCAGGGACACGACTGCTCGGGAACGCCAGTCCGAACGCCGTGAAGCAGGAGCTGCGGATGCTCGACGGCTTCGTCGATGCGCTTCGGGCCGACTAACTACTTCCCGTCCGAGAAGAGCCGTTCGTCGGCCTCTTAGTGGATCGTTGGCGGTCTTCGCGGGCGTTGAGAGTAGCGATGTCACAGCAGTCCCGGAGCCGTCGGGGTGAGTGAGCGACCGTGTTCCGATGCGCGGGCGCACGTGTCCACCGACCGAACCACTCTCAGGGGTTCAGGCGAACTCGCGAGTCAGCAGGTGGCGGGCCAAGGCGACGAGGTTGAAGCTCGTCACACTGGCCCAGACATAGGCCTTGAAGGACGCCAGGCCCCGCCAGGTGCATCGGTCCATCTGGAACGCTCGCTTGAGCGTCGAGATCACGCCCTCGATCCCCGAGCGGAAGTCACGAAGGCGCCGGAAGACCCAGGCGCTGCGCACCATCTCGTGGACCTCGAGTCCGCTCTTCTTGTTGAAGGCCATGTCTTCCACGCCGAGCGCCTTGGCCTTGGCAACGTTGTCCATGGACGCGAAGCCTCCGTCCATCGCCACTTGGCGGGGTGCCTTGCCGAAGAGATCTGCATGGCGCTCGAGCGTACGTTCGACCAGCGTCGAGTCCGTAGGGTTTCCTTCCTCGATGACACAGTCGAGGACGAGTGACGACCTGCCGCCAGTCAGACAGACCTTGTGACCGTAGTAGGTGCCTCGATTGTCCTTCACGAGGATGTCCGAGTGCGGCTCGAAGATCGACACGATCTTCTCGGCTGCAGGGACGCGCTCGCCTTCGAGGACACGGCGACGGCTCTGATCGATGACGCGCTCGACGAGGGGAAGCACCGCGAGGAGCTCTTCGCGAAGCGGCGTCGTGTCTTCGACTCGGGCGACCCTCTCCGCGACGCTACGGGCCGCTTGGCAGACCTCTTCCGTGGCCCGGATCATGCACCGATAGCTCGCGACCAGGTTGATCGACCGCCGGTGGAACTTGATCGCGTAGGCGCGTCGCTTCACGCAACGACGACGATCCGGGAACATCTTGCGCAGCGAAGGGCGTTGCTTCGCCATCCTTCGCAAAATCCGCGTCATCACCCGAACGCTGTCCCAGAGCAGGGCCGAGTCGGCGGGCTCGTGGATGTTCGCCTCGACGACCGTCGTATCCGCCCGAATCGTCTCGCCTCGTTCGATTCCTTCCCGGCGAGCCAGGCCGATCAACGCACGGTGGATGGCTTCCCACGTCTCGGGCCGGATCCGTTTGACGTTGTCCTGAAGGGTCTGGAAGCGGGGCCAGTCACCGAGCCCGAGTCCTACGAAGCTGCGGAAGGCGGCCGAGTCCTGGAGGTGAAACTCCAACTCCCGGTAGCTCAGCCCGTGGATCTGCTTGAGTAGGGCGATTCGAAGGACCTGATCGCCGCTGAGGCCCCGACGGCCGGTATCGGCGCGACGTTCCCCGATCAGATCTCCGTGCACAACAGCACCCAAGCGCGGATCCGCCCCGAGGATCCTGGCGATCATCTGCAGCTCTCGGGTATGTTGATGCGGACCCCATGTGGGCGTGAGTGAGAGCTGAGTTTCTCGGAATCGGCGCATCGCTTCACCCCCCGGTTGGCGAATTGCTGTGTATGTTCGGTAGGTTGGCACCACCTAACATACACCAATCGAAACTCGATCGGGAGGCGCGTTTGCGCCAATTCCTTTTCTTCTCAGTGACTTACGAGTTCTTGGACGGGAAGTAACTAGCTGAACCGGCGACGGCACCAGCCCACGAGGCTGCCGAAGATCGGCACCATCAACACCCAGGGGAGCTGGGTCTGGAACGTGATCTCGCGGCCGGCGATCTCGAACAGGACGAAGTTCAGCCACGGGCCGGTGGGGATGAGGGGCGCCCAGGAGAGCTGCCACTCCGGGTTCACCTGGGCGTGGATCGCGTACTCGACGTAGACGTTCTGGCCCACGAACCAGACCAGGACGGCGAGAGCGGCCGGCCAGGTGAAGCGACGGAACGCCGTGTCCCGGAAGCCGTGGACCGCCCAGACGAGAGGCAGCGCGATCAGGCAGACCGCCGCGTCGAAGAGCGAGGTGAGCACCCAGTTCAGGTGGATGGGGATGGCCTCGTTCATGGCCGGCGCACGGCGAACGTCGACCGGCAGGCCGTCCACCAGGCCGTAGGTGTACCAGACCTCCCAGCCCGCGGCGCACACGGCGAACGAGAGCCCGTAGACCGCCACGGCCCAGCGCGGGATGCGGCCCAGCAAGAACAGGATGGCCACCGCGACGAGGGGGACGAAGGCGGTCAAGTAGAGGCCGCCTACGACGGCGGCCTCGGCTTCGGTCATCGGCACGGGCGGACGGTACCGCTCCGCGCTAACTCGCGAAGGCCGCCTTGCCGCTCATGGCCTCGCGGTCGCGCGCCCAGGTGACGACCCCGTCCTCCTTCGGGTCCACGAGGGCGAGCACCGTCCACAGCTGCGGGTGGTCGTGGAGGCGGATGCCGCCGAGAGTGAGCAGCAGGTCGCCCGCCTGCAGCCCCGCCTTCTCGGCGAAGCCGCCCGGCTGGATCGAGCCGATCTCGAGGCCGACCCCGGTCTGCCGCGTCATGGCGCCGAGGAAGGCCCCCCACGCGGTGCCGGGCACGGTGATCCCCCGCTCGATGTAGAGGCGGAGGTCGTTCACGATTTGCTCGCCGTGGCCGAAGACCGTGTCGCGACCCACGATGTCGAGGAACGCGCCGAAGCCCGATTGCACGACGGTGATGCGCGTGCCCGTCTCCTCCTGCTCGAGCCGGACGGCGATCTCGGTGCCGGCACAAGGCTCGTGATCCTTGCGGACGCGGAGCAGCCGCTCCGCCTCGACCTCGAGCGGCGTGCAGCTCGCGCCGGGCACGTCCAGCGGAACCAGCGACGGGAAGCCCGCGAGCACGTAGCGCACGTCGGCGCCGCCCTCTCCGGGGAGCGTGCGTTCGGTCAGCGCCTTCCAGACGGCGCCGGGGGCCATCTCCACGACGAACGTCGCTTCGAACTCGTCCTTCATGCTGGGTCCTCCAATTCCGGGTAGACCGCGAAGGCGATGCGAAAGCGCTCGCCTTCGGACTCTCCGTGCTTGGCGAGCAGGGCCCTCAAGGTGTCGACGTACTCGGACAGGAACGCCGCGCGCGCCGCCTCGTCGGCGAAGCGCACCTCGGCCAGGGCCGTGGCGCTCGGGATCGTCTCGCCCTCGGACGCGGCCCGGTCGAGGAGCCCCGCGGCGTCCTGCTGCAGGCGCTCACCGAGCTCGCAGAGCTGGGCGAGGGACACCTGATCGCGGAGCAGGGAGGCCAGGCGCTCCGGATCCGTGGCGAAGCGCGACGACACGACGAAGCGCCGCGCCACGGCCTGGTAGAGCTGCTCCACGAAGTTGCCCTTCCGCCGCTCGCCGGCGTGGCGCACCAGTCCCACCCGGGCCAGCTCCTTCAGGTGGTAGCTGACCGATTGGCGCGAGCGGCCGAAGGCCCGGGCGACCCCGGCGGCGGTGTCCGGCGTGCGGAGGGCCTCCAGGATCCTCGCCCGGAGCGGATGGGCGAGGGCGCCGATCTGTTGGGGATTCTCGAGGAGGGCGACGGGGGGCTGCATCGGCCCGACTGTAGGACGGTTTCTTCTGTCTAGTCAAGAATCTTTTTCTACAAATGGAAGCTACCCTGGGGCCGTGAGTCCCACCCGCCGCCAGCTCCTGAAGTGGGGAGTCGGGGCCGGGGCCCTGGCTGGAGCCGGGGTCGTCGGCGCCCGGGCCGTGCTGCTCCCCCCGGCGCCGAGCCGGGAGCCGGGCCACGTGGGCGACCTCGCGGTGCGGTTCGTCGAAGCCCTCGATTCCGAGGAGCGGGCCGACGCGCTCGTCGACTACGAGCACCCTATGCGCCAGTACCACAACCGGGGCGTCGATACGGGCGGCGCCTGGGTGATCGGCCTCGGCCGGGAGGCCCGAGGGATCCTGGTCGACCTGGTCCACGCCGGGCTCTCGGAGCGCGGGCGCGCGCGGATCCCGAACCAGTTCTTCCTGAGCTGGCCCGGCGTCCACGCGACCCGGGTCGTCGTCTGCGGCGACCCGCGCACGCCGCCGTACCAGATCCTGGTGACCGGGCCGCACCTGAACCTCCGTCTCGGCGGACGCAGCCGCGAGGGCGTGGCCTTCGGCGGGCCGCAGGTCTACGGCGATCAGCGGGGCAACGGTGAGGTCGGCCTTCCCGGCAACGTCTACCGGTATCAGCTCGAGGCCGGGCAGCGCCTCGTCGCCAGCTTGACGCAGGGGGAGCGCCGTACGGTCCGCCGGCCGAAGGCGCCGCCGCAGACGGCGATCGAGGTGCAGGGGAGGGCGGGGCGATTCGACGGGCTCGCCGTCGCGGATCTCGCGGTGGAGAGCCGCCGGCTCGCGCGCGCGCTCGTCGGCGGGATCCTCGAGAGCTACGCAGAGGAAGACGCCGCCTACGCCTGGGAGTGCATCGAGCACAACGGCGGCGTCGACGCCCTGCACCTCGCCGACTACGACGTCGATCACCAGGGCGGGCGCCGGGCCGGCGAGGGACCGTCCCAGATCATCCGCCTGGAGGGGCCGGCGGCGGTCTTCCACTACCGGGGCGAGCCTCACCTCCACGCCTTCCTGAACGTGGCGATGGACGGGGAGCGCCCGCTGAGCGTGGGCGAGGTGGTCGCCCACAACCCCGAGCCCCTGGGCCCGGAGGGCGTGAAGGCGCTCTTCGAGGAGGTGATGCTCGCCTCGTCGGACGCGGACCTCGCCTACTATCCCCTCGAGTCGGTTGCCGGCCGTCTGCGCGCCGGTGAGATCCGGACGGGCGACCTGTACAACCTCGAGAGCTGGCGGGAGCAGGTGGTCGTCGTGTCGGTGAAGGGCGCCGATCTCGCGGAGCCCCAGCTCGAAGCGCTCCGCCGGCGCGGAGACGCCGTTCGTTCCGGCAGCACCTATCGCATCGCCACCTTCGGCTACGCCGCCGAGCACCTGGCGGACGAGGCGCTGGGCGACGTCGGGTCGGAGGAGGAGACGGGGTCGATGCTCCGCGAGCTGGCGATCGTCCACCTGGCCGACCACGGGTTTCCTTCCGTCGGGGGCTAGCCCGCGCGCCCGAGAGATGCGCTCCCCCCTTTGCGCCGAGGGTCGCGGTATCCTCGTCCGCTGGAGGGAATCCCGTGCCGAGCCCCCATCCGGACCCCGCGGCCCCGAGCCGCTTCTTCCGCGCCGAGCAGCTCGCGGATCTCGAACGGGACGGCGTGGTCTGTGCGCGGGGTCTCCTCGACACCGACGCCATCGCCGGCCTCCGCACCGCCCTCGAGGACGCGATCGCCAAGCTCAGCGTCCTCGGCAAGAACGCCCTCAACCGCGAGAGCAAGGGCTTCCACGGCGACATCTTCGTGTGGAAGCTCCACGACGCCTTTCGAGACCTGGCGCTCTTCTCTCCCCTGCCCGCGCTCGCGCATCAGGTGCTGGGCACGCCCACCGTGCGTTTCTTCTACGAGCAGTTCGTCGTCAAGCGGGCCGGCAGCCCGGTGGACACGCCCTGGCACCAGGACATTCCCTTCTGGCCCGTGGTGGGCAGCCAGATCGTCTCGTTCTGGATCACCCTCGACCCGGTCACCCGTGAGTCGAGCGGGCTCGAGTTCGTGCGTGGCTCACACCGCTGGGAGGAGCGCTTCAAGGCCGTGACGCCGGGCCACGACCCGTACATGATGGACACGGACCTGCCGATCGCGCCGAACTACGCGGAGCACCGCGACGACCACGACGTGATTGGCTGGGACATGGATCCGGGCGACGTGCTCGTGTTCGGCCCGGTCGTCTGCCACGGCTCCGCGGGCAACGCGTCGAACGAGGTCGACCGCCGTGCGCTCGCCTTCCGCTACTGCGGCCCCGACGTCCGGTACGCGCCGCGCCACGCGACCATGCCGCTCCTCTGGGACCACGGCCTCGAGGCCGGCGATCCCCTGGGCGGCGGCCTCTTCCCCCAGGTCTGGCCCCGCGTGATCGACGAGGAGATCGCCCGGCGCATGGAAGGGCCGGAGCCACCCAGCGGGAGCCAGGTGGGCGCCTTCCTGGAGCACCTCGCCGAGACGGGTTTCGGGCCCGACGGCGGCAAGCGGACCTTCTTCGAGGGAGCGGGAAGCTGAGGCGACGCCGCGCGGAGCTCCTGCTCGTCGGACTCGTCGCCTTCGACTGCGGCGCGGAGCAGCCGGAGGTCGGCGTTCCGCCGGCCGATCCGTCCCTCCCGGCGCCGGAGCCCCTCGCGGGCTGGGCGACCTGGGTGATGGGCGCCTACCTGGATTGGAGCGCCTGGCGCGAGTCGCGCTCCGGCTACATCGCGATGTTCGCCCGGGACGGTCGGGTGGTGCACGCCTCGGCGACGGGCTGGGCGGATCGCGAAGAGGGCGTGCCGATGCGGATCGACACGCCGGTGCGCATGGCCTCGATGACGAAGCCGGTCACCGCTGTCGCGGCCCACATTCTGATCGAGGAGGGCCGGCTCGGGCTGGGCGATCCGGTCGCGCGCTGGGTGCCGGCCTTCGCCGGGACGCGCGTGGCCGCGGCCGTCGACCGCGACGGGTCCGGGGAGCTCCCCACCGTGCCGCCGGACCCGGTGCTCACGGTTCGCCACCTCCTCCAGTTCACCGCCGGAATCGGCGGCGGAGACGACGAGGCGAGTGACCTCGGCAGGCTCTGGTCGGAGGGGTACGTGTACGCCCGGGAGGGCTCCCTGGCCGAGCGCATCGATCGCCTCGCGGAGCTGCCCCTCTACGAGCATCCGGGAGAGCAGTGGCGCTACGGCGGGAGCGCCGACGTGCTGGCTCGCGTGGTGGAGGTCGCGGCGGGCGAGCCTTTCGATCGCTTCCTGGCGCGGCGCATCTTCGAGCCCCTCGGTATGGAGGCGACGCGCTTCCTCGGCGCGGTGGAGGATCCGGGCACGAGCCTCCCGCGGGTCTACACCCAGGACGAAGACGGCGAGCTCGTGCGGGTGGACGACGCGAAGGTCGACCGGCTCGCGTGGACGCCCGGCGGCAGCGGCCTCGTCTCGACCGCCGCCGACTACATGCGCTTCGCCCTCATGCTCTGGAACGGCGGGAGCTACGACGGCGCGCGCATCCTCTCCCCCGCGACGGTCGCGAACCTGCGCCAGCCCCACGTCCGCTCCGGAGTGCTCCGCGAGTTCGACATGGAGGGCATCGGCTGGGGCCTCGGCCTCGCCGTCATCGTCGACGCCGACGCCACGCCCACCCCCGACCGCAACGGCGACTACTGGTGGGCCGGCTACTACGGCACCACCTTCTTCATCAGCCCCGAGACCGGCCTGGTCGGCATCGTCCTCTCCCAGAACGAGCCCAGCGAGCACAGCGGCCTCCCCCTCGAGCTCTACCTCGTCCAGGGCCTCGCCTTCGCCGGGCTCTAGCTCGAAGAGCGCAAGATCGGGGACGTTGCTTGCAACTTGCGTTCTCGCGCCCCAAGAACGCAAGTTGCAAGGAACGTCCCCACTCTTGCGCTTTTTGGTTCCGGCTGGCTTTCTCGTGGAGAACCGCTACTACTTCTTCATCGGTTTCCCCGCCGCCCGTACCGAAATCGCGCGCGGCTCACCGATGCGGCGAACAGCAGGACCTCTCACCTCCCGACCGCCTGGTCGAGGTCGCGCCGCCCCAACCCAGTCTTTCCCTTTCCTGTTGTCTGGGTGAGAAGCACCAGCCGTGCCGCGGCCCCGGGCTCGCCGCACGGCGGAGAACGCCATTGTCCAGCGCACACGCGCACACCACGGCGGAGGGCGGCTTCGACCGCTTCCGTCTCGATTCCACACTCAACCGCGGCCTACGGGCTGCGGGCTTTCAGGAGCCCCGACCGATCCAGAAGGAGACGATCCCCGCCTGTCTCGAGGGCCGGGACGTCATGGGCCTGGCCCAGACCGGCACCGGCAAGACGGCCGCCTTCGCGCTGCCGATCCTCCAGGGGCTGATCGAGGAGCCCGGCGAGGGCCCTCTCGTCCTCGTGCTGGCGCCGACCCGCGAGCTCGCCGTCCAGATCGACGCCGAATTTCGCCTCCTCGCCAAGCACACCGACATCCGCACGACGACCATTTTCGGCGGGGTCGCCGCCAGCACCCAGGTCCGCGCACTCCGCCGGAGGCCCGAGATCGTGATCGGCTGTCCCGGTCGCGTCCTCGACCTGCTGCAGCAGCGGCAGCTGAACCTGTCCGGCGTCGACACCCTGGTCCTCGACGAGGCGGACCACATGTTCGACATGGGCTTCCTGCCCGACATCCGCAAGATCCTGGCGGCGCTTCCCGACGAGCGGCAGAGCCTGCTCTTCTCGGCCACGATGCCGAAGGCGATCCGGGAGCTGGCCGAGCGGGCGCTCGACGATCCCCACGTCGTCGAGCTCGACCACTCCGCGCCGGCGGAGCGCATCGAGCATGCCCTCTACCCGGTGGACGAGGGGCGCAAGCGGGAGCTCCTCGAACGCCTGCTCTCGGGGGACGACTGCGGTTCGGCGATCGTGTTCACCCGCACGAAGCACCGAGCGAAGCGGCTGGCACTCCAGCTCGACAAGGAGGGCCACCGGGCCGTCGGCCTGCAGGGCAACATGTCGCAGCCCCAGCGGGACAGGGCGATGCGCGGCTTCCGCGAAGGTCGCTTCGACGTCCTGGTCGCGACGGACATCGCGGCCCGGGGCCTCGACGTCGCCGGTGTCGACTACGTCATCAACTTCGATCCGCCGAGCACGCCGGACATCTACACCCACCGCATCGGCCGGACGGGCCGCTCCGACGCGAGCGGTCGGGCCTGCACTTTCGTCACGACGGCGGACCGCGCCTGGATCCGCGATACCGAGCGGGCGCTGGGTGAGCCGATCTCGCGCTGCGAGCTGCCGGGCTTCGAGAGCAAGGGCGGTACCGCTTCCCCGCGATCATCCGATCGCGGCGGGAGCCGGAGCCGGTCCCGGAGCCGAGCCGGGAGCGGAAGCCGAGGCCGGAACGGAAGCGGCGGCGGCCGGTCGCAAGGAGCGGGGCGCTCGCGGCGTCGCCGCTGAGTTGGTACCTCTTCCGCCGGCGCGATCGTCTCGGAGGGTCCATGAGCCAGTCCCCGCCCATCATCTACACTTGGACGGACGAGGCGCCGGCCCTGGCGACCCAGGCCTTCCTGCCGATCATCCGGGCCTTCGCCAGCGCGACCGGCGTGCCCGTGGAGACGCGGGACATCTCGCTGGCCGGCCGTCTCCTCGCGGCCTTTCGGGACCGCCTGACGCCGGAGCAGCGGGAGCCCGACGGCCTGGCGCTACTGGGCGAGCTCGTGAAGACGCCGGAAGCCGCGGTCATCAAGCTGCCGAACATCAGCGCCTCCGTCCCGCAGATGAAGGCGGCGATCGCGGAGCTCCAGGCCGCGGGCTACCCGCTGCCGGACTACCCGGAGGAGCCGGCGAACGACGAGGAGCGGGCGATCAAGGCCCGCTACGACAAGGTGAAGGGCAGCGCCGTGAACCCGGTGCTGCGCGAGGGGAACTCGGACCGGCGCGCGCCGAAGGCCGTGAAGGAGTACGCCCGGCAGAACCCCCACCGCATGGGCGCCTGGGCGGAGGGCTCGAAGACCCACGTCGCGACGATGGGCGCCGGCGATTTCCGTCACAACGAGAAGTCGGTCACCGTCCCCGCGCCGGCGACGGTCCGCATCGAGCACGTGGCGGGGGACGGGGCGACGACGATCCTGAAGGAAGGCATCGAGCTGCTTCCCGGCGAGGTGGTCGACGCCACCTTCATGAGCCGGGCTGCCCTGGTGTCATTCCTTCGGGAGCAGATCCGCGATGCCAAGGCGAAGGGCGTCCTCTTCTCGCTGCACATGAAAGCCACGATGATGAAGGTCTCGGACCCGATCATCTTCGGCCACGCGGTGCGCGTCTTCTTCGCGGACGTCTTCGAGAAGCACGGCGCCGTGCTCGACGAGCTGGGCGTGGACGTGAACAACGGCTTCGGCGACCTGCTCGAGAAGATCGCCGAGCTCTCGGACAAGGAGCGCAAGCCGATCGAGGCGGACATCGAGGCGGCCTACGTCGCCGGGCCGGCCCTGGCGATGGTGAACTCCGACAAGGGCATCACCAACCTCCACGTGCCGAGCGACGTGATCATCGACGCGTCGATGCCGCCGATGATCCGCGACAGCGGCGGCATGTGGAACCCGGACGGCGAGCTCCAGGACTGCAAGGCCGTCATCCCCGACAGCAGCTACTCCAGCGTCTACCAGGCGGTGATCGAGGATTGCCAGCGCCACGGCGCTTATGATCCGGCGACCATGGGCAGCGTTCCCAACGTCGGGTTGATGGCCCAGAAGGCCGAGGAGTACGGCTCCCACGACAAGACCTTCGAGATGGCCGGCGACGGCAGCGTCCGCGTAGTCGACGCCGCGGGGAGCGTGCTGATCGAGCATCCCGTGGAGCAGGGCGACATCTGGCGGGCCTGCCAGGTGAAGGACGCCGCGGTTCGCGATTGGGTGAAGCTGGCCGTTACGCGGGCCCGCGCGACCGGGGCGCCCGCGGTCTTCTGGCTCGATCGCGAGCGTGCCCACGACGCCCAGCTCATCGCGAAGGTGGAGGCCTACCTCGGGGAGCACGACACGAGCGGCCTCGATCTTCGCATCCTCTCGCCGGCCCTGGCCACCCGCCTCTCCCTCGAGCGGATCCGCCGTGGCGAGGACACCATCTCGGTCACCGGAAACGTCCTGCGCGACTACCTGACCGATCTCTTTCCCATCCTCGAGATCGGCACCAGCGCCAAGATGCTCTCGGTCGTGCCGCTGATGAACGGCGGCGGCCTCTTCGAGACGGGCGCCGGCGGCTCGGCGCCGAAGCACGTGCAGCAGTTCGAGCAAGAGGGCCACCTGCGCTGGGACTCCCTCGGCGAGTTCCTGGCCCTCGCCGCAGCGCTCGAGCACCTGGGCGAGCGCTTCGACAACGCGGCGGCCCGACTGCTCGGCGAGACCCTCGACGAGGCCACGGCCCAGCTGCTTCTGAACCGAAAGGCGCCGTCGCGCAAGGTGCACGAGCTCGACAACCGCGGCAGCCAGTTCTACCTGGCGCTCTACTGGGCCCGGGCGCTGGCGGACCAGACCACCGATCCCGGGCTCGCGGAGCGCTTCGCGCCGGTGGCCGAGGCGCTTTCGTCGAACGAGGAGGCCATCGTCCTGGAGCTGAACGCCGCCCAGGGCGCGCCCCAGGACCTCGGCGGCTACTACCGGCCGGATCCGGCGCGGGCGGAGAGCGCGATGCGTCCGAGCGCCACCCTGAACGGGATCATCGACCGGATCTGACGTCTCGCCATGGTGCAGGGGAGCTGCGATCCGCGTTTCGAGGCCGTGGGCGACGCGTTCGCCCAGGGCTTCGCCGAAGGCGACCTCGGGGCAAGCTGTGCCGTGACCCTGGACGGGGAGCTGGTGGTCGACCTGTGGGGCGGCCACCGGGATCTGGCGCGCCGGCTTCCCTGGGAGCGGGACACGATCGTCAACGTCTGGTCGACGGCGAAGATGGTGACGGCGCTGTGCGTGCTGATGCTGCACGAGCGCGGCGCCCTCTCGGTCGACGCGCCCATGGCGGAGTACTGGCCGGCCTTCGCGGCGAACGGCAAGCAAGGCGTCCTCGTGCGCCACGTCCTGGGCCACACCGCCGGGCTCCCGGTCTTCGACGAGCCGCCGGACGATCTCGAGGTGTTCGACTGGGAGGCCTGCTGCGCGAAGCTGGCCGCCCAGGCGCCTCGATGGACGCCGAGAGAGGGCTCCGGCTACCACTCCGAGACCCAGGGCTGGCTGCTCGGCGAGCTCGTGCGGCGCGTCGACGGTCGCACCCTCGGCACCTTCTTCCGGGAAGAGATGGCGGACCCGCTCGCCCTCGACCTGCACATAGGCCTCGACGATCGCCACTTCCCGCGCGTGGCGGATGTGGCGACGCTACACGCGGTTCCGAACGCGCCGCCGGACCCGGAACTCCACGCCCTGGAGCAGCCGGCGGGGGTCCGGAGTGCGGCGCTGGTGAACACGGCTGCCTGGCGCCGGGCCGAGCTTCCCGCGTCGAACGGTCACGGCAACGCCCGCTCCATCGCACCGGCCATGGCGCCCCTCGCGAACGGCGGCCGGCTCGGTGATCGCGTGCTGCTCTCCCCCGCCACGATCGGGCGCGCCCTCGAGGTGCAGGCCGACGGCGTCGACCGCGTCACAGGCCGGCACTTCAAGCTCGGCATGGGCTACGGCCTCCACTGCCCGCAGACACCCCTGGGCGCCACCGACCGGACGCTCTGGTGGGCGGGATGGGGCGGCTCGATGTGCGTGGTCGACACCGAGCGCCGCCTCACTGTCTCCTATGCGATGAACCGCATGCTCGGCGAGGGCGACCTGCGAGCCCCCAGAGTGATCTTCGCAGCCCACGCCGCGCACTAGCTGTTGCGTTGGGGGCCGGTTCCGTTAGTTGCGTTGACAACGCAACTAACGGAACCGGCCCCCAACGCAACGGATTAGTCCTCGGGGCGCAGGGGGCGTGTCGCCAGCTCGGCGCCTCCGGTCACCGGAAGGGTGTGGCCGGTGATGTAGGCCGCGCGGTCGCAGGCGAGGAAGGCCACCGCCTCGGCGATGTCGGAGGGCCGGCCCATGCGTCCGAGCAGGAAGCGCAGGCCCGCCTGCTCGATCTGCTCGTCGGAGAGCTTGCCGAGGATCTGGGTGGCGATCGGTCCCGGGGCGACACCGTTCACCCGGATGCCGTGGGGCGCGAGCTCGACCGCCAGGTCGCGGGTGAAGGCGACGATGCCGCCCTTGGACGCCGCGTAGGCCACATGGGGCACGGTGAAGCGGAACGCCGCCATCGAGGCGAGGTTCACGATCGCTCCGGACGACGCCTCCTTCAGCCGGGGCAGGGCGCGCCGGGTGCAGAGGAACATCGAGCGCAGGTTTGTCGTCTGCGTGCGGTCCCACTCCTCGAGCGAGGTCTCCTCGAAGCTCTTGATGATCGTGATGCCCGCGTTGTTCACCAGCACGTCGATGCCACCGAGCGCCTCGGCGGCGCCGTCGATCATCCGGGCGACGTCGTCCTCGGAGCCGACGTCGCCGGCGAAGGCGCCGCCGCGGGTCGCCGCGGCGGCCTGTTCGGCGGACGACTCGTCGAGGTCGAGACAGGCCACGGCCGCCCCGTCGGCTGCGAACCGCTCCGCGATCGCGCGCCCGATGCCCGCCCCCGCGCCGGTGACGACGACACGACGTCCCTCGTAGTCCTTCATCGGCGGAAGCTTGCGGCATTTCGGTCACCTTGCCCAGGCTGGCCGACCCGCGCCATCTGGTGAATCGTCTCCCTCATGCAGTCCATGAACGAGCTCGCCTTCTACACCCTGGCCGGCGCTCCACGCACGCCCCGGGACCTGATCGCGGAGGTGCAGCAGGCGGAGGCGCTTGGCATCGGCGCCGCCTTCATCTCCGAGCGCTTCAACATCAAGGAGGCGGCGACCCTCTCCGGCGCCGTCGGCGCGGTCTCGAACGAGATCGGCATCGCCACCGCGGCCACCAACCACAACACTCGCCACCCGATGGTCACCGCCGCGTTCGCGATGACGATGCACCGCCTGACCGGCGGCCGCTTCTCCCTGGGCCTCGGCCGCGGCATCGGGCCGATGTTCGACGCCTACGGCCTCCCCCACATCAAGACCGCCCAGATCGAGGACTTCGTCGGGCTGATGCGGCGCATCTGGCGCGGGGAGGTGGTGGTCGGTCACGACGGGCCCGCTGGCAAGTACCCGCTGCTCACGATGGGGCCGGACTACGACGAGCACATCCCGATGGCGTTCACCGCCTTCGGCCCGAACTCCCTGGCCCTCGGCGGTCGCGCCTTCGATGCGGTCGTGCTGCACACCTTCTTCACCGACGAGACGACCGCCCGCTGCGTCGCGGCGGTGAAGCGGGCCGCGGAGGAGGCCGGTCGCGACCCGGCAGCGGTGCGCGTGTGGTCGTGCTTCGCCACGATCGGCGACCACCTGCCAGAGGATCTCCGCCTCAAGAAGACCGTCGGCCGCATGGCCACCTACCTCCAGGCCTACGGGGACCTGATGGTGCGCACCAACCGGTGGGATCCGGCCGTCCTCCAGCGCTTCCGGGAGGATTCGTTCGTGGCGGGCTTCCGCGGCGCCCTCGACGCCTCCGCTACCACCGAGGAGCTCGAGCACGTGGCCACCCTCATCCCCGAAGCCTGGCTCGCGCCCGCCGCCAGCGGGAGCCCGGAGCAGTGCGTGGCGAAGATCCAGGGGCAGCTCGAGCTCGGGTGTGACGGCGTCATCCTCCACGGTGCCAGCCCCCAGGAGCTCGAGCCCGTCGTCGCGGCCTATCGCAAGGCGCGTCCCAGCGGACGCTACGACCACCTGGCGGCGAACCCGGCGGGCGCATGACGGCGAGCGAGATTCCCGGCCCCGAGGACGTCACGCCCGCCTTCCTCAGCCGCTGCCTCGGCGCGGAGGTGAAGGGTTTCCGGAGCGAGCGCATCGGCACCGGCCAGATCGGCCAGTGCATCCGCTACGACCTGGAGCTGGCCGACGCGGGTGCCGCGGCGCCGCGCACCGTCGTCGGGAAGTTCCCTTCCGACGATCCCCAGAGCCGCCAGACCGGCGTCCAGCTGCGCAACTTCCTGAAGGAGGTCTCCTTCTACCAGCAGCTCCAGGGGCGGCTCTCGGTGCACACGCCGCACTGCTACTTCGCCGCCATCGAAGGCGAAGGGCCGAGCTTCGCCCTCCTGCTCGAGGACCTGGCGCCCCGCCGCCAGGGCGACCAGCTCGCCGGCTGCTCACCGGCGGTCGCCCGCGCCGCCGTCCACGAGCTGGTCGGCCTGCACGCGCCCTCCTGGTGCGACGAGAGCCTCCGCGGGCTCGACTGGCTCGGCGCTCCGAACGACCTGACGGTGCAGATCGGCCGCGCGCTCTACGCCGGCCAGCTGCCCGCCTTCCTGGATCGCTTCCGGGAGCGCCTCGAGCCGGACGAGGCGGCGATCATCGAGCGCGCCGCCGATTCCCAGGGCCCGCCCTTCGAGCTCCTCGCCGACGTCTTCAGCCTCGTCCACGTCGACTATCGCCTCGACAACCTGATGATCGACGAGGCAGCGGAGCCCCCCGAGGTCGCGGTGGTGGACTGGCAGAGCCTCACCCTCGGCAACCCCCTCTCGGACGTCGCCTATTTCCTGGGCGCGGGCCTGCTGCCGGACGTCCGCCGTGAGGTGGAGCGCGAGATCGTGGAGGGCTACCACCGGGCGCTCCAAGAGGCCGGCGTGGGCGGCTACGACTGGGACCGCTGCTGGAGCGACTATCGTCGCGGGGTGTTCGCGGGCTTCGCGGTCACCGTGGTGGCGGCACCGATGGTCCAGCGGACCGAGCGGGGGGATGAGATGTTCACGGCGATGGCTCGGCGGCATGCACGGCATGCACTGGATCTCGGGAGTGAGGAGTTCCTCGCGGGGTAGGTCACCGGCGCCTTCGCGGGACACGACGGATGGTATCGGGCTACCCCCGCAACCGGCGCCGCACCGCGCCTAGCACCGCCAGGACCGGCAGCAGCTCGGCCCCGAGCCCGCAGGCGCTCGTGAAGCGCTTCTCCTGGTTCCCCGCCGGATCGTTCCCGCACTGGGGATCCGGCGAGCCGCTGCCTCCGCCGTCCCAGTCGATGAGGCCGTCGCCGTCGTCGTCGACGCCGTTCGAGCACTGGGGCGGGACCACCGTCCAGACGAAGCTCGTGGCGGCGACGGCCGGACCGTCGGACACGCCGACGATGACGGTGTAGACGCCGTCGGCGCCCAGGTCGGGCGGGCCCTCGATGCGGCTGGTGGCTTCGTTCCAGCTGGTGCCGGGCGGCAGGCCCGAGGCTTCGACATGGAGCAGGTCGCCGTCCGGGTCCGCGGTCGCAACGGGGATGAACAGGGGCTGGGCGGCAGCGCTCAGCTGCGGTGCGATCGGCGCGATCGCCGGAGGCGCGTTCACGATCGGCACCGGCGGCTGGAGGTAGAGGCGGCCCGGGGGAATCTGGGATTTCGTGACGCCCGGGCCCTCCCAGGACACGTCCAGCACCTGCTGGCCGCCGCGCTCGAAGAAGGTCACCTCGATGGCGTGGGGTCCCGCGGTCAGGCCCAGGACCGTGCCCGAGGCCTCCTGGGTCGCGTGCAGGCCGTCGTTGTCGACGACGAGGACATCGTCGATCAGGAGCTGGCTGCCGTCGTCGGAGCTCGTGTAGAAGGTCCAGTCGCCGGCCGTCGGTACGTCGACCCAGGCGGTGAAGCGGAAGGCGAAATCGTCGTCGCGCAGCCGGGGAGAGATGTCGAAGGTGTCGACGCTGCCGATCGTGATCGGGGTCTCGGCGTCGAAGTCGGGCAGGACGCTCAGGCCCGTGATCTCGAAGTACTCGTAGTCGACGCCGATGCGCGGGAAGGCCGGGTCGATGCGGAGGATCCAGTCGTACAGCCGATCGAGGCCGGGCTGGTGCACGAGGCCCTTCAGGAGCGGCGGCATGGCGATCGGGCCCAGGGCGGCGGCGCGCTGCAACGCGATCGAGGTCATGGGATTGCCGGGCGTCACCACGTGGGCATCGGGCACGCCGAGGTCGTCCATCACCGGGCCCCACACGAGGCCCTGGCTCTCGACCGGGGTGGTGTAGCGCGCGTCGAACACGGCGCGGTTGGTGGTGCCCGGCTGGTGACACGCGGCGCAGTTGGCGTCGAGCCAGGAGCGCGCCCGATTCTCGAGGGACGCGGTGACGTCTTCGAGGACCGGCGCGGCCGGGTAGGTGGGAATCTGTGCCTCCATCAGGGATGGCGTGAAGAGGCCGAGGTGGTTCCAGGTGCGGAGCTGGTTGTCGCTGCGACCGGTGGCCGGGTACGTGAGGGATCGGTTCAGTCCGTGGGTGCGGGGGCCCAGCGGGCGTCCCGGTGAGAAGCCGTGGCACGAGCGACAGTCGAGGCGGCTCGGGAAGGTCCAGGTCTGCTGGCGCGTTCCGCCGCCGATGGTCGCGATGTCGACGATGCGGGTCTCGCGAGCCGTCAGCAGATAGGCATCGGTTCCGTCCTCGAGCCAGCGGTAGGCGAGCCCGTACCACTCGCTGTCGTTTCCCCGCACGAGCAGGCGCGTCTCGAGCCGGGTCGTCTGGATCGGGTCCGCGTCGTCCACGCCCAGCTCGAAGTGCTTCATCAGCACGGAGCCGTTCGGGAAATCCCAGTCCCCCGTCTCCGACCACGCGATCTGCTCGCCGGGCTGATCGTGCGTGCCGTCGTTCGGCACCGCCGCCCAACGCTGCTTCAGGGCGTCGTCGGACCAGAACGGGACCGGCTCGAAGGGGACGAAGAAGGGCGCAGGCTGCAGGCTCCCGAGATCCGCGAAGGCGCCGATCTGGGAGAGCCAGGGCGGCGCGTCCGCCGGCGGACCGGAGAGGCGCACCAGGGACTGGAGGGGAACCGTGCCCGCGACGCTGCCCAGGAGGATCTCTCCCTGTCCGTCCTGGCCGAAGGTGCCGAGGGCGCCCGGCGCGAAGGTGGTGAGGAGCTCCTTCGTCGCCGTCATCGACACCGGGTCGAGGGTGATGGCCCAGATGTTCGCGGTGACGTAGTCGCCGGCGATGTAGCGCCCCTCGAGCTCCGGGAACTGGCTGCCGCGGTAGACGTAGCCTCCGATGATGGCCCGCGCCTCGGCGCGCACGAAGTCGATGACCGGGTCCGTCAGGGTGCCGAGCACCACCGGCGGGGCGGAGCGCGGCCCGCTGACGAGACCCTCGCGGAACGGCCATCCGAAGTTGCCGCCCTGGACGAGGACATTCACCTCTTCCCGGGTCGAGGCGCCCACCTCGCCGGACCAGAGTCGCCCGGATTCCGGGTCGACGGCGATTCGGTGGGGGTTGCGATGGCCGATGGACCAGTACTCCTCGAAGGTCAGTCCGCCGGGAGAAGGCCAGGGGTTCGTGTCCGGGATGCAGTAGTGGCGTCCCGACATCTCGTCCGGATTCCCGGTGACGGCCTGCATGCGGCGGATGGGCGTGTGGCTGCCCGTAGGACACACCACGGTGTCGTCGGGCTGCACGATTCCATCTACGTCGAGACGCAGGGTGCCGCCTTCCAGGTTGGTGTCGATCTGCTGGGCCGTGTCGTATCGGAACTGGTCGCCGATCGCGAGGTAGAGGTATCCGTCGTGGCCGAAGACCGGTCCGCCGCCGCGATGGGAGCCGTTGTAGAGCCGGATGTTCAGCAGGGGTTCTTCGCTGGTCGGGTCGCCCACCAGCACGGCGGCCTGGGCGTCGAAGACCTCGAAGCGCGACAGACGCAGGTAGGTGCCGAAGAAGCCGCCGGTCGAGCCGCGCGGATAGGCCGGGTCGCAGCTCGCCAGGTCGACCTGTTTCAGGCTGCCGTCCAACGGGCAGTGGGAGCTGTAGTAGACGAAGAAGCTGCGCTCGTGGAGGGCGCCGGGGATACCGAAGTCCGGATGGAAGGCCAGGCCGAGGAAGCCGCCGTCCCACACCTCGGCGACGCGGTCGGTGAGATCGAGGAAGGGATCCGCCGTCGCGGCCGCCGGGTCGTTCGGGAACGAGACGAGGATGCCCTGCCGCGAGCCCACGTAGAGGCGATCCGACGCGGGATTGGTCTCCGCCGGGTTGGCGGCGATGACCAGGGTGTCCACCAGCGGGAGCGAGGGGAAGGCGTCGCCCACGTCCCAGGTGGAGTTGCCCGGCCCGAGCGGTGTGAGGGAGGGCAGGGCGCCGTTCAGGAAGGCGCCGACCGGGACCGGAGCGTCCAGGCCGTAGGGCTGGGCGCGTAGCTCGGCAGCGGCTCCCAGGAGCAGGAGCAGGGACGTCCAGGTCAGGAATCGGCGCGGCGGCTTCGGCATGGGACGGGGGCGGGCGGCCCCACCTGGCGCCCAGCCAGGAAGTGGCACCCAGGCCGTGAGAGGTGGCACATCCCCGCGGGGTTCCATCGGGAGCTTCGAGGCGGCATGATCGTGCAGCCATGACGACGGACGAACCCATCCCGAGCCGCGCCTCGGGTCGCACCCCGCGCCGGGTCTGGATGCGGCTCGCGCTGCTGTTCAGCAATCCCACCGGGCTGCGCATCGACCGCTGGCTCGTCGCCACGACCGGGTTCTCCCTGATCAACCAGTTCTACTCCCGTGCGGGGGGCTTCCGGCCGCGCCCCTGTCTGCTGCTGACGACCCGGCACCACAAGAGCGGCCGCGCGCGCAGCGTGGTCCTGCCCTACTGCCGCGACGGGGAGGCCTGGCTCGTGGTGGGCTCCCACGGAGGGCGTCCCACCGACGCGGTCTGGGCCATGAACCTGCGCGCGCATCCCGACGTGGAGATCCGGGTCGGCCGGCGCCGCATCCCGGCGACCGCGCGCGAAGCGGCCGGCGACGAGCGCGAACGGGTGTGGGGGATCGTCAGCGAGGGCGGCGCCTACGTCGGATACCAGAAGGCGGCGCACCCGCGGGTCATTCCCGTGTTCGTGCTGGATGCGCGCGCGGTGAGCTAGCGCCCGGGCGCCGCCCGGACCCGATGGGTCAGGCGCGCCGCCAGCCTCCTCGCGTCCGCCATGAGGGTGTAGGCCACCGGCACGACCACCAGGGTCAGCAGCATGGACGAGGACAGGCCGCCAATGATCAGGATGCCCATCGGGTTTCGCCACTCCGCCGCGTCCGAGGTAGCGAGGGCCACGGGCACCATGCCGGCCACGGTGGAGACGGCCGTCATCATCACGGGCCGCAGGCGGGCCGGCCCGGCCTGGCGCATGGCCGCGTGGGGGTCGACTCCCTCGTCGACCCGCTGGTTGGCGTAGTCCACCAGCAGGATGCCGTTCTTCATCACCAGGCCCATCAACGCCAGGATGCCGATCTGGGCGAAGATGCTGAGCTCGGTTCCGGTGACGTAGAGGCCGGCGAAGGCTCCGACGAAGGAGAGCGGGGCGGTCAGCATGATGATCGCCGGTTGGGCGAAGCTGTTGAACTGGCTGGCGATCACCATGTAGAGCGCCACCAGGGCCATGACGAAGGCGAAGCTCACGTCCGCTGCCGACTCCTTGGCGTGCTCGGTCTGACCGGCGTGCTTGTGGCTCGCGCCGGGAGGGAAGGTCGCCTCGGCGACGATCCGCTCGAGCCGTGCGATCGCGGTGCCTTCCGCCACGCCTTCCGGCACGTTGGCCAGGAGCTTCACCTGGCGCGCGCGATCCCTGCGGTCGATCTGGACCGGCGCCGGGGCCACGGTGAGGGCAGCGACGTTGGCGAGATCGACCAGTGAGCCGTCGCTGGCCCGCACCTGCAGGCGGCCGATCTCGGCCAGGTCGTCCCGCTGGCTCTCCTCGAGACGCACCCGCACGTCGTGGCGCTCGCCCGCCTCCTCGTAGGTGCCCACCTCCATGCCGCCGATGAGGGCGCGCACGGTGTCGGCCACCGCGCGCACCGGCGTGCCCAGGTCCGCCGCCCGGCGGCGATCGATCTGCACCTGTACCTCGGGCTTGCCGATCTCGTAGGAGGACTGCACGTCGAGGAAGTGGGGATCACCGGTCATGCGGGCCACGAGCTCGTCCGCGAGCAGGGCGAGGGCGTCTAGGTCCGGGCCGAGCAGGCTGTACTCGAGGTCGAAGGAGGTGAAGCCCCCACCTTCGGCCCAGTCCACCTTGAAGACGGTGACCCGTCGCGCCTCGGGGATGGCGGCCCGGAGCTCCGCCCGCGCCAGGTCCATGATCTCGAACTGGGTCGGCTCCCGTTCGCCCTTGTGGGCGAGCTGCACATAGAGGAGGGCCTCGCTCACCCGTCCGCGCCCGCCGCCGCCGACGGTGACCGACACGAGCTCCGTGTGCGGAAGCTCCCCCGCGATCGCGGCGGCGCGGGTGCCGACCGCCTTGGCCTGTTGGATGCCCGCACCGGTGGGCAGCTCGATCAGGGCCTGGTACTCGCCCCGGTCGACCTTCGGGTCGAGGCTCACCGGGACGATGCCGGCCAGCAGGACGCCGCCGGTGGTGGCCGCGACCGCGATGCCCAGCACGGCGATCCGGTGGGCCAGCGACCAGTCGAGCAGCCTCCCGTAGAGCCGCTCGAGGGCTGCGTGGCCCCGCTCGAAGAGCCGGTACAGCCGTCCGTGGCGCTCGTCCCGCCGAAGCAGCCGCGAGCAGAGCATCGGTGTCAGGGTCAGGGCCACGAGCAGGGACACGATCACGGCGAAGCTGATGGCAAGCCCGTACTCGAAGAAGTAGCGCCCGACGAAGCCCTGCATGAAGGCGATCGGGACGAAGACCGAGAGGATCGATAGGGTGCCGGCGAAGAGCGCCGTCGAGACCACGTCGGTCCCGCGGCTCGCCGCCCGGGTGGCCTCTTCTCCCTCCTGCACCCGCCGGTGGATGTTCTCCAGCACCACGATGGCGTCGTCGACCAGGAGCCCGATCGAGACCGACAACGCCATCATCGTGAACATGTTCAGGGTGAAGCCCATGGCGTAGAAGAGCGTGAAGGTCGCGATGATGGAGGTGGGGATGGCGATCCCCACCAGCAGGGTCGAGCGGAGGCTGCGCAGGAAGGCGAGGGTGGCGAGCATCGCGAGCAGGCCGCCCAGGAGGAGGTCGGTGGCGACGTCGCGGGCGGCGGACTCGATGAAGCGCGAGTTGTCTCGCGCGAGCACGAGGCGGACACCCTCCGGCGCCTCCGCGCGCAGGGTTTCGAGCTCGGCCCGGATGGCGCGCGCGATCTCGACCGTGTTGCGATCGCTCTGCTTGCGCACCGCCAGGGACACGACCGGCAGGCCATCGAGCTCCGCGTAGGTGCGCTCGTCGGTGAGCCCGTCCTCGACGCGGGCCACGTCGCCGAGGCGCGTCGGCGCACCGGCGCGGTAGGCGACGACCAGGTCCCGGAACTCGGCGACCGCCTCGATCTCGCCGAGGGTCTTGACCGAGAACTCGGCCGTGCCTCCGGCGGCCTCGAGGCGCCCGCCGGGCACCTGGGCGTGCTCACTGCGGATCGCCCGGGCCACGTCGGCGACGGTGAGGCCGTAGCTGCGCAGCCGGTTGCCGTCGACCCACACACGGATCTCGCGCTCCCGCCCCCCTTCGATCGAGATCGAGCCCACGCCGGGAATGCGCTGGAGCCGCTCCTTCACCACGTCGTCGGCGTAGTCCGTGAGCTCCCGGATCGGCAGCGGGCCCGCGACCATCACCGAGAGGAAGGGCATCGAGCCCATGGCGAACTTCTCGACGACGGGGCTGCGCACGTCACGCGGCAGGTCGCCCATCGCGCGGCTCACCTTGTCGCGCACGTCCTGGGCCTTGACGTCGAGATCCTCTTCGAGCTCGAACTTCACGATCACGTTCGAGAGGCCTTCGCGGCTCTCGGAGGTGAACTCTTCGATGCCGCCGATTCCCGAGACCTGCTCCTCCAGGACGTCGGTCACCTCGGTCTCGACGGCCTGGGGCGTGGCGCCGTCGAGGAGCGTGGTGATCGACACGATGCCCGGATCCACCTCCGGGAAGAGATCGACCCCTACCCGCGAGAGGGAGACGCCGCCGAAGCCGACCAGGGCCGCGATCAGCATCACGGCGAAGACCGGCCGGCGGATGGCGAGATCAGTGATCCGCACGGGCCACGTCCAGGGCCACGGCGGCGCCCTCGGTCACGCTCGGCAGGTTCGGCCCCGCGAGCACGATCTCGCCTTCCGAGAGACCGCGGACCACCTCCAGGCGCAGGGCGTCGAGCTCGCGGACGGCGACGTCCCGGCGCCGGGCGCGGCCGTCCTGCTCGACGAATACGTAGCGCCGCTCGCCGGCGCCGAGGACAGCCGCCCGCCCGACGACCAGCGCCGGTCGCGGCTCCGGGAAGAGCTCGGCCTTCGCGAACAGGCCCGGTCGCACGCGGTGCTCCGGATTCTCGATCGGCACGCGCACCTCGAAGGCCCGGGAGGCGGGATCCGCCATCGGGTTGACGGTGCCAACGTGCCCGTCGAACACGCCGCCGATGCCGTCGAGCCGCACCCGCGCGGCCATGCCCGTCTGCACCTTCCCGACGTGGAGCTCCGGTACCTGGATCACCGCTTCGACGACGTCGACCTTCATGAGCTGCACGACGGCTCCGGGACCGGCCATTCCGCCCATGCGCACGCCCTCGTCCACGTAGCGGCGCGTGATCACCCCGGCGTAGGGGGCCGCGACCTCGGTGTCCTCGAGGTTCTGACGAGCCCGGGCGAGGGAGGCGCCGGCGGCGTCCCGTCGTGCCGACGCGATCTCCCGCATCGTGCGCGCGTCGTCGAGCCGGCCCTGGGAGGCCACGCCCTGGGCGTGGAGGCGCTGGGCGCGCTCCCAGTCGCGCTCCGCCTTCGCAGCTTCGGCGGCCGAGAGCCGCGCGGCGTGGGTCGCCTCGTCCCGCCCGATCCGGTAGTCGACCTGACGAACGGTGAACAGGCGATCACCGGCTTCGACGAGGTCGCCCTCGTTCACGTGGATGGCCTCGACGATGCCCGGGACGACGGGCCCCAGCTCGGTGGTCTTGTCGGCCACGACCGTGCCCGTGCCGAAGATCGGCTCCACCACCTCCTCGCTGCGCACGACGGCGGCGACGACCGGGAGGGGCGCCGCCTCGACGACGGGCCGGACGCGGGGCGTGTCCGCCGCCGGGCTGGAATCCCCCGCCCCGCAGGCCGACGCCAGCAGAAGGACAGCGCCCAGGAGCGTTCGTCTCCGCATCACGCCGCGTCCTCGAACAGCCGGGCGATTCCGGCGCGGAGCTCCGTGCCCAGCTTCGCGAGGGAGGCGTGGGGATCCGCTTCCAGGGTCTGCATCAGCACGGTCGCCACGGATCCCAGCAGGAAGTCCGCGAAGGTCCGCGGCGACACCACGCGCAGTCGCCCGGCGGCGCGCGCCGCCTCTGCCGACCTCTCCACCCACTCGCTGAACTCGCGGTACACCGCGTGGTCCTGGTCGCCGAGGGTCTGGCGGATCTTCCAGGGGAGCGTCTGGGAATCGCGGACGAACAGCTGGAGGACGGGCCGGTCCGTCTCGAAGACGCCGCACAGGGCGTCGACCACCGCTAGCAGGCGCTCGACCGGATCCGGAATCCCGTCCACCGCCTCGCCGAGACGGCGGCGGATGCCGAGGGACACCTCACGGAGGACGGCCAGGTAGAGCTCCTCCTTGCCGCCGAACAGGGCGTAGATCGTGGAGTTGGAGACCTCGGCCCGGCTGGCGATCTCGCCCACCTGGGCGCCGCCCCAGCCCTTCTCGGCGAAGACCGGAGTGGCCGCGGCGAGCACGTCGGCCCGCCGGAGCTCCAGCTCCTGGCGCCTGCGGGCCTCGCGGGGGGACGGAAGGGCGGGATCAGCCATTCCGCGAATGGTAACACGAATTACCCCACCAGCTCGCGGAGCTGGGCGCCCAGCCGGGCGAGGTTCTGGTGGAAGGCGATGATCCCTGCCGTCCCGCAGATCGCGAAGTTGGCGAGCAGCTCGGGCAGGCGCGGGACCGCCTGCTCGCCTGGCGGGCCTTCCACCATCAGCAGCGGCGCTCCCAGGACGGCCACGCACAGCACGACGAGGTTGACGCTGGTCTCGGCCACGGTCACCGCCGGCGCCCAGCCCGGGCGCAGGCGGATCAGCGCGAAGCAGCCGAGGCACGCCAGGTAGTAGAGGGCGCGCAGCCCCGGAGCCGCCGCGAAGCCCACCGCGCGCAGGTTGGCGCCCGCCACGCCGTCGAGCACCGCGAAGGCGATCGTCGCCGCGTAGTAGAGCTCGTGCCAGCCGCGAAGCCGAAGGCGCATGCTCCCGGATCGGCGGCCCCGGTCCGCGCCTCAAGCCCACGGGAGCGGCACCGCGAGACCGAGGCGCCGCGCCGCGGAGCGGGCCGCCCAGAAGCCGCACTGGCCGTGAACGCCGCCGCCCGGCGGCGTGGAGGCGGAGCAGAGGAAGAGCTGCGGGTTCGGCGTCGCGTAGGGGTCGAGCCGCGCCACCGGGCGGGTCCACAGCTGGAAGGCGTCGGCCACGCCGCCGGTGATGGCGCCGCCGCGGTAGTTCGCGTTCGAGCGCTGGAGGTCTGCCGTGTTCGTTGGGTGGCGGGCGAGGATGCGATCGCGAAAGCCCGGCGCGAAGCGCTCCACCTGCGCTTCGATCGCGTCGCCGAGGTCGACGGTCGATCCGTGCGGAACGTGACAGTAGGCGTAGCCCGTATGTCGCCCCTCGGGCGCGCGGGTCGCGTCGAACTGGCTCTGCTGGCAGAGGATGAGGAAAGGCCGCTCGGGATGGCGTCCGCGGAAGAGCCCCTCCTCCGAGGCGCAGATCTCCTCGAGGGTGCCGCCCACGTGCACCGTCGAGGCCTCCAGGCAGGCCGGGTCGCGCCAGGGGATCGGGCCGTCGAGGGCCCAGTCGAGCTTGAAAACGCCGGGGCCGTAGCGATAGCGGGCGAGACGGTGTCGGTAGTCGGCCGGGAGCGCGTCACCGGCAATGCGGGAGAGGATCTCCGGCGAGGTGTCGAAGAGGACGACGCGGGCGTGGGCGAGCTCCAGGAGGCCGTCGACCCGGCGGTTCGTCTCGATGCGTCCGCCCAGGCTCGCCAGGTAGGAAGCCAGAGCCTTCGTGATCGCATGGGAGCCGCCGCGAGCGACGGGCCAATCGTCGGTGTGGGCGGTGAGGGCGAACAGCACGCCCAGCGCCGAGGTAAGGGGCCGGGTGAGGGGCAGGATCGAGTGACCGGCGCAGCCGGCGAGGAGCGCGCGGGCCGGCTCGTCGCGGAACACCAGCCGGGCCAGGAGGTTGGCGGACGGCGCCGCCCGCAGACCGAAACGGAGCATCAGCCACGGGTGGGTGGGCAGGCGGAGGGGGGCCAGGACGTCGGCCAGAAGCTCGTGGGTGCGCGGCACGAACGGCCCCAGGAGGCGGCGGTAGGCCGGGCCGTCCCGGCCGAGCGCCGCGGCGGTGTCGTCCAGGGAGCGGCGCAGCAGGGCGGCCGGTCCGTCGTCCAGCGGGTGGGCCACCGAGGCCGGCGGGCGGATCCACTCGAGCCCGTGGTCCGCGAGGGGCAGCTGGCGGAAGAAGGGCGAGAGGACGCCCATCGGGTGGACCGCGGAGCAGACGTCGTGGACGAAGCCCGGCAGGGTGAGTTCGGCGCTGCGTGTTCCGCCGCCGATCTCGGCACCGGCCTCGAGCACCTGCACGGAGGCTCCGGCCTGCGCCAGGGCGACGGCGGCCGCCAGCCCGTTCGGGCCCGAGCCGACCACGACGGCGTCCACCGCTTGCTCGGGCATGGGGTCAGGCGGCGGCGCCTCGCCCGCGCAGGATGGCCTCCGCGTACTCGCCGGTCGGCCAGGGCTGAACCGCCCGCATCGGCCCGATCTCGGTCTCGCCCTCTTCGAGCAGCCCGGTCGCTGCGTCGTGGATGCGCCACTTCATGCTGCGGCCGAACAAGGGCTGCGATTCCACCATGACGACCCGCAGCTCGCCCTCCTCGAAGCCGCACTGCTCCTGGACGGCGGCCAGCAGCTGCTCGTTGTTCAGGTGGCCGTCGCCGAAGTTCCAGCCGATCACGCCCCCGCACAAGACCTCGCCGTCCGACCACTCGTAGTCGTCGATGTCGTCGACGGCGCGGGGCAGCGCCTCGAGGAGCGGCCTTCCCTCCAGGTGCATGAAGCGGTGGGCCATGGACAGAGTCACGGCCATGTCGACCATCTCCGGCTCCGGGAGCATGGTCTCGAGCTGCTCGCGCATCGTTCCCGAGGCCCGGGTGAGCTTGCGGAGCTTCTCCAGGCTGCCCTTCTTGAACAGCCAGATGTTGTAGGCCCAGTTGCCGGCGTAGTAGCGCATCGAGAGCAGGAAGGAGACGTGCCGCGGGAAGAAGTTCCCGTAGCAGGGAACGGCAACGAGCCAGAACAGCAGGAACACCACGAGCAGCGGCATCGCACCGAGGGCGGTGAGCCCGGCCTCCGGATGGAAGCCGAACAGGAAGATGCCGCCGTAGACCATCAGGATGTTCCACTCGATGGGCATCCCGCTCGGGTTGTTCGAGGCGATGAAGCCGTGGAAGCAGAACATCACGAACAACATGAAGCCGGTGACGAGGGGGCTCCCGGCGGAGAGCAGCAACACGAACGGGATCATGTACTCGGTGAAGGTCCCGGTGTGGGCCATGACTGCCGCCATCCGTGAGGGCCGCAGGTCGTCCGGGTAGGAGGTGAAGAGGCGCTTCTTCAGCCAGCTCGGGAAGAACGGCCCGTTGTTCATCATCACCATGATGACGGAAGGGAAGTGGTGGTTGACCTTGGAGGTCGCCGCCCAGAACCAGATGCCGCACCAGACGGCCTTGCAGGCGGAGATCCACAGGTCGTCGCCGCTGGCGAAGACGAGGCAGGTCAAGGCTACCCAGTAGTGCTCGGCGCGGGCGGCGAGGAAGAGGGTTTTGTCCATCACGCCGATCAGCGGGACGAGGAAGAAGACGGGCAGCAGGAGGCCCGGCGTCACCTCCGGCGCGACCAGGGCGCGCAGCAGGCAAAGCAGCGTGGCGGCGTAGAGGCCGACGTCCAGCCAGCTGCGACGAATGCCGCCGAGGACCGGAGCCTCGGGAAAGAGAGGGAGCTTGGTGGTGCCGGGTCGCAGGAAGTAGAGGAAGCCGCCGATCGGCGGCTTGAAGCGGGCGTTCATCGGGCCCGAGGAGCAGCCGAAGCCGGCCAGCTCGTAGAAGATCGACCACACGACGGCCTTCTGGAACGCCACCGCCGTGAAGGCCCAGTCGCCGAAGAAGCCCGGGTAGCCGGCGGAGAAGGAGACCCAGAAGGCCCAGCCGCCGGCGTACAGGAAGACGTACTTCGCCCAGTAGAGAATCAGCACGATCGGCGGGTTCGGGTTGACCTGCGAGGCCCAGGTGCGACACACGAGCCGCACGCGTTCCGGGAAGGGCGCTCCCAGGATGCGCTCGGGCTCGTAGGGCGGGAGGTCGGGCGCTGCGGTCGTCATCCGGAGAACTCGTCCGCGCTGTGGCGAGCCATCTCCTCGAGGAACCACTGCGGGTACTGGCCCACGAACTTCTGGACGTCCCAGTAGTCGCTCCACTTCGAGATCAGGCCGGCGCGCATCTCGTGCATCGTCGCGAAGGTGTGGCTGGCCTTCTCGCCGGTCTTGAAGACCCACGTCTCCGTGTGGTCGAGGAACACCACGTCGCCGTCGGCGGCGAGGTGGCGGAGCTCCTGCTCCTGGCTCGCCAGGTGGTCGAAGGCGATCCGCAGGCGCTTCACCACGTTCTCGGGCCCGCGGGCGCCCGGGTCCTCGGTGGGCACGTCCTGGTAGTGCACTTCCGGGTGGAGACAGCTCTTCACGGTCTCCCAATCCATGCGGGAGAGCGCCTCCCACATCTTCTCGACGGTCTTCCGATGATCTTCGTTCGACACGGGCGTACCCTAGCCCAGGATGGATGAGAGAATCACGCCGCTCCGCGTCTACGGCCCGGAGGAGTCCTTCTTCACGGGAAAGCTCGAGGCCTATCTCTACTACAAGGAACTCCCCTTCGAGCGCATCGAGGTACCACCGACCCGGGTGGACGGGGGAATCCCCCAGGTGCCGGTCGTGGAGCTCGCGGACGGCCGTCGGATGACCGACACCACGCCGATCCTGGCATGGCTCGAGAAACGGTTCCCGGACCCTCCGGTGATCCCCGCCGACCCGCTCCAGGCCTTCGTCAGCCAACTGATCGAGGATTACGCCGACGAGTGGCTGTGGCGTCCCGCGATGCACTACCGCTGGTCCTACCGGCAGGATGCGATGCACGTGAGCCGCAGGCTCGCGGAGGGGCCGGGTAGCGCCAACCCGTTACCGGCCTTCGTGCTGCGACCCCTCGTTCGCCTCCGGCAGCGCACCCTGTTCGTGCGCCGCGACGGGGTGACCCGTGAGACGTGGGATCACGTCGAGGAGACCTACAGGACCGCGTTGCGCCAGCTGGAGGCGATTCTCGCCGACCGGCCGTTCCTGCTCGGCAGCGCCCCGACGCTCGCCGACTACGGCTACTTCGGCTCGATGTTCCGGCACTTCGGGATCGACCCGACGGCGTCCTCGATCATGCGCGAGACGGCGCCGGCGGTGTACGCCTGGGTGGCGAGGGTCTGGGCGGCGCGGGCCAGCCGCACGCGGGGCGAGCTCGAGGTGGGGATCCCCGCCGAGTGGGAACCGGTGCTCGGCACGATCGGCACGACCTGGTTGCCCCACCTGTGCGCCAACGCCGAGGCCTGGAAGGAGGGCCGGAAGCGCTTCGACGTCCAGATCGAGGGTGTGCCCTACCGGAACCTCCGCACCGCGCGCTACCGGGTGTGGTGCCTGGAGGAGCTGCGCGGGCACTTCGAGGCGCTGCCCGAGGCGGCGCAGCCCGGGGCTCGCACTCTCCTCGAGAAGCACGGCTGCTGGGAGCCCCTCTGGCGGGTCGACGCGCCGCCCTCCGGGGTGGATCCGGAGGGGAGGGCGCCGTTCACGCCGAGCGCCTCCATGACCGGCCTCGACTAGGCCGCCTCCACCTCTTCGATGCAGCGGTACTCGGAGAAGTCCGGCCGCCTCATCTCCTTCCGGAAGCGGTCCGGCGACCACGGGTAGAGGTTCGGCAGCCCCGTCTTGTCGAGGTACCAGCTGTTGCAGCCGCCGCTCACCCAGATGGTGCGGGGGAGGGCGGCGCGCAGCTCTGCGTTGTAGGCCTCGAAGGCCTCCTGCTTCGGCGCGATGGCTTCGAGGCCCCGGTGCTTCATCTCGTCGAGGCACTGGATCAGGTAGTCGACCTGGTACTCGCTGATCGTGATCAGCGAGAGGTTGCCGATCGGGCCGGTGGGGCCCTCGAGCATCCAGAAGTTCGGGAAGCCGGGGATGCACATGGCGCGGTGGGCGCGCGGGTTGCCGTCCCAGAGCTTCTCGAGGTCGACGCCGTTCTCACCGGTGACCCGGGTCGGCAGGACGAAGGCGGCGGCGTTGAAGCCCGTGGCGAGCACCAGGACGTCGAGATCGTGGTGCCGCCCGTCGTCGGTGACGACGCCGCCCTCGTCGACGCGATCGATCCCCTCGGTGACGAGCTCGGCGTTGTCCCGGGTGATCGCGGGGTAGAAGTCCGAGCAGATCACGATGCGCTTGCAGCCGGCCTCGTAGTCCGGCGTGAGCTTCCGTTTCAGCTCGGGGTCGCTGACGTGGAGGTCGAGGTTCTCCTGGCACGCGTCCGCGAGCCGCCGGTGCGCCTTCTCGTCTCCGAGCACGGCGCCGCCGATCAGCCGGCTCATGACGAAGTAGTACCCGTAGTAGAGGACGCGGGCGGCGAACGGGACGGCCCGGACGAAGCGCTTCCAGCCCTCCGAGTACTTCTTCTGGGGAAGCGGCACCATCCATTGGGGCGTTCGCTGGAAGACCGAGAGGTGACCGACCTCCGCGGCGATGGCGCCGGCGATTTGCGCCGCGGTGGAGCCGGTGCCGACGATGCCCACCCGCTTTCCCGCGAGATCGACCGAATGGTCCCAGCGCGCCGAGTGGAAGGCTGCGCCTTCGAACTCGTCGAGGCCCGGGATGTCCGGGAGCACCGGCTGGTGCAGGACGCCTGTCGCCGTCACGACGACGTCGAACATCCGTACCTCGCCGGTTCCGGTCTCGAGCCGCCAGCGCGGCGCTTCGTAGGTGAGTTCCGTGACGGGCGTGTCGAACTGCACCAACTCCGTCACGCCGAACCTCTCCGCCGTCTTCTCCATGTACGCCTGGATCTCCGGGCCGTAGGAGAAGCGGTGGGACCAGTCCGGGTTCGGCGCGAAGGTGAAGGAATACCAGTAGGAGGGGACGTCGCAGGAAAGCCCTGGATAGGTGTTCTCGCGCCAGGTGCCGCCCACCCGGTCGGTCTTCTCGTAGACCGTGAGATCGGTGTAGCCCGCGCGGCGCAGCTTCACGACGGCGGCGATGCCGGACATGCCGGCGCCGATGATGGCGATGGAGGGCTGACGCCCCTCTCGGGCCCAGGCGTGGACCATCTTCCTGCTCCTCTATGCGGCCTTCAGCTGATTGTCGCCCGCGAAGGCGGGGCACTTCCGGGCAGCGGGCGGGATGTCGGCGAGGGAGAGAGGCTTCGCGATCTCGGCGTGGGTGGGGCCGAAGCGTCGCGCGAGGGGCACCAGCGCCTCCAGGTCGAAGCCGTAGAGCTTTGCCGCATTCAGGCCGACCATCTGCTGGATCTCCGTCGGATCCACCCCCTCGAAGGTGAGGCGGAGGTGCTCGCGGGTGTAGGGGTGGGTTCCCTCGACGTGCGGGTAGTCACTGCCCCAGAGGATGCGGTCGATGCCCAGCCGATGTCGCGCCGCGCACTCCTTGGGCGGCAGGAAGCTCGCCCCCACGTGGCACTGCCGCGCGAAGTACTCCGAGGGGGTGAGCGACATCTTCGCGACGGTCGGGCCACCGAAGATGTGCTCGGAGCATTGGTCGTTGTACTTCATGCGATGGAAGAAGTTGTCGAGCTCCTCCAGCACGCGGGGGGCCCAGTCGACGCCCGTCTCGGTGAGCACGAACTGGAGACCCGGGTGTCGCTCGAAGACGCCGCTGAACATCAGGTGCCAGAGGGAGCGGTGGGCCCACCAGGTCACCTCCAGCATGAACATGGCCATGGACTGGGGCAGGTACATGCCGAAGTCCGGGGTGGATCCGCCCGTGTGGTGGTTGAGGGGCATCCCCAGCTCCTCGCAGACGGCGAAGATGGGCTCGTACTCCGGGGCATAGAGGGGAGGGATGCCGGAGCCGGGGGGCGCTCCCGGCAGCAGCACGCCGCCGCGGAGCCCGTTCTCCTTCGCCCAGCGGATCTCCGCGACCGATTCCTCGACGTAGGGGAGGAAGACCTGGGCGACGCCGGCTCGCCGCTCCGGCTCCTCTTTGCAGAAATCCGCGAGCCAGCGGTTGTAGGCCTGGATGCCGGCCCAGCGGCGCGGGTGGTCGTCGCCGATCTCCGCCTCGCCGAACTCGCTCATCATGGTGGGCGCGAAAGGAGGCGAGGTGTTGGGGAAGATCACCTCGGCGACGACGCCGTCGGCCTCGGTCTCGCGCAGGCGGCGGGTGGTGTCCCAGTTGCGGTCGCCGTCGATCTCCGGATCGCCGTCGACGCCAATGCTCCGCTTGCCCATCACCTGACGCATGATCTTGGCGAGCTGAGCCTGCTGCTCGACCCAGGCGCGGAACTCGCCCTGCCACTTCCGCTCCAGGTAGGGGCCGAAGCCCTCGGGATCCGAGCCCGCGTGGGTGTCGGCGGTGATGAGCAGGTAGCGATCGAGGCCTTCGAGGGAGCTGGGCATGGTCTCCTCCTCGCCGGGAGACTAGCGCGCTAGGGTGCAAGCCATGCCCGTCTGGAAGCCGCTGGCCGGCGCTCTCGCCCTCGCGGCGGTCGGATGCCGTGCGCCTGCACCCGCAGCCCCGGTTCCCCCCGTGCCCTACCGCTCCCACGTCGACGTCCAGCAGCTCATGGCACGGATCCTCTTTCCGGTGAGCGACGAGATCTGGGACTCGTCGGGCACCATCATCACCGCCGAGGGCCGCACCGAGCTGGCGCCGACCACGGACGAGGGCTGGGAGCGGGTGCACGACCGCGCCCTGCTCGTGGCCGAGCTCGGCAACCTGCTGATGCTGCCGGGGCGGTCCCAGAGCCCCGAGTGGGACGCCTACGCCCGCGGCATGAGCGCCGCCGCCCTCGAATCCGTCGTGGCCGCCCAGGCTCGGGACCCGGACGCGCTCTTCGACGCCGGCGGCCGGCTCTACCAGACCTGCAAGGCCTGCCACGACCGCTACTGGCTGACGGACGAGTAGCCGGTGTCGCTCCTGCCCTTCTGCGAGTGGCTCGCCTCGACGCCCTGGAGCGTCGCCCTCGTCGAGTCGCTGTGGGCCTACCCCCTGATCGAGACCACCCACGTGCTCTCGCTGATGCTCTTCGTCGGCACGGTCTTCTTCGTCGACCTGCGGCTCCTGGGCTGGGCGCTGCGCGACGTTCCCGTTTCCGAGGTCACTGCGCGCATCCTGCCCTGGACCGTCTCCGGCTTCGCCATCGCCGCGCTGACTGGCGCACTGCTCTTCTACGCCATTCCGGTCCGCACCTACCTGAGCCTTTTCTTCCGCATCAAGGTCGTGATGCTGGTCGTCGTGGCCATCAGCATCACGAGCTTCCACCGCTACATGAACCGCACCGGGGCCGTCTGGGACCATGATCCCGTGCCCCCGCCGCGTGCGCGGCTGGCCGGCGCCGTGTCCCTCGTCTCCTGGGCCACGGTGATCGTGATGGGCCGCCTGATCGCCTACAACTGGTTCGACTGTGATCGGCAGCCCCAGCCCGCCTTCGTGAACTGGGCGGCCGGCTGTCCCCTCGAAGGGCCCTGAGCGATGACGCTCTTCGAGGTCTTCGACCGGTTGGAGCAGACGGCGCTCGGGGCGGCGGTTCGCGATTCCGTGTGGCTTTTCCCCGTGATCGAAGCCGGTCATCTCCTGGGCCTGGCGGTGCTGGGTGGCTCCGTGCTCCTCCTCGACCTCCGGCTCCTTGGCCTCGGCCTGGGAGCACGCCCGGTCGCCTACGTGCGGGAGCAGACCGGGCCATGGGTCGTCGCGGCGCTCGTCGTGCTCGTCGCCACGGGCATCCCGCTCTTCCTCTCGGAGGCGGTCAAGTGCTACTTCAGCCCGGCCTTCTGGGTGAAGATGGGAGCCCTGGCCGCCGCCCTCGTGTTCACCTTCGGCGTGCGCAATCGCCTGGCCGGGCGCGAGGGGCTGGGGCCCGCGGCGGCCCGGATGCTCGGGACCGCGTCCATGGCCCTGTGGCTCACGGTCGCCGCGGCAGGGCGATGGATCGGGTTCTCCTAGCGCGGCGAACGATCGGGTCGTCACGGCCGCTTCGGCTCCCGGGGATCGAAGCCGTCCCGCGGCGCCCCCGTTCCCGATGAGCCCATGAAGATCTTGCGGCCGTCCGAGAAAGTGACGTCGCGTCCGTTGGCCTTGCAAGCCGGTTGGCAACGCTTGTCCTTGGCCTGGTAGCCCCGCACGACGATCTCCGCGCCGATCTTGAGCGTGTTCTTGTTCAGGCCGGCTCGCAGGAGCGTGTTGGGGGTGCCGCCCTCGACCATCCAGGTGACGCTGGTGCCGTCGTCCCGGGCCACGTCGACGTGGATCCAGGCGTGGGGATTGATCCACTCGATCTTCGAGACCTTGCCTTGGACGGTCACCGGGGCGTTCGCGTCGAACTCGGCGGCGAAGGCGTGGTGGGCAGCGGCAGGAGTGCTGATCCATGCCAGGGCCAGCGAGATCGGGAGCAGCACCTTCATCGGATCAGTCCTCCGCTCGGGCGCCCGCCAGGATGTTCGTGAGGGAGTAGTTGCCCTCGTGGCAGGCGTACTCGTAGATCCGGCCTTCCGCGGCGAGGAACGGGACCTCTCCCTTCCACACCTGGGTGTAGACCTTCGGATCCTCCACCTCGAAGCGGTACTCGATCTCCCGCTCGCCGGTCCGGGTGAAGCGCTCGACCACCCGCGCGTCCGGCGAGAGCCAGATGCGGTGGCGCAGGGAGGCGCGGAAGCTCTGCTGGGGATGGAAGTTGGTCGTCTCGACCACGAGCGTGTCGCCTTCCCAACGCCCGATCGAATCGCCGAACCAGCGCTGGATCGGCGCCGGCAGGCGCTCGTCGTCGATGCGGATGATGCGGGCGTCGTGGTTCATCTCGACCAGGATCATCACGTAGCCCGGCGCCTGCACGATCTGGTAGTGGTTGTTGTAGAGGACGGGCAACATGGGCGGGCCGCCGGTGGAGCCGAAGCCGACCAGACAGCGCTCGCCGAGCAGCCGGGTCTCCGGGTCGTCGGCGTTGCGGAGGCCCCAGAAGCGGCCCGCCAGCTTCGCCCAGCCGCGCCAGGAGTAGGGGACCTTGCCGTCCGGAGGGTCGACGATCAGGGAGCTGCGGATCTCCCCGCCCACGACCGCCATTCGCGTGCCCGGATCCATCCAGAAGGTGTTGTAGCCGCCGACGTTCTCGCCCTCGGGAAGATCGCCCTCCGGGACGTCGTCGACGGACTCGAAGAACTCCGCGGTTCCCTGCTCGATGCGACGCGCCTCCTCCGGCGTGAGCACCAGCTTCTCGATCTCGTCCGGTCGCTCGAGGCCGGTGATCGTCGCGTTCGTCCAGGTGCCCTGGAGGTCCGGCACGCCCCAGGCCATGCGCGGAAGCGTCCAGCTCTCCTCCGCCCCGGCCGGCGCGGCCAGGCCGAGGAGCGCCAGGAGCCAGAGCGTCTTCACGGAAGGCGCTCCTTGCGCAGGTGCCCGTAGAGGAGCTCTTCGACGAACTCGACGCAGTTGAACTGCATCAGCTCCGCGTCCGGGTCGGCGTGCTTGTAGAGGTGCATGCGGATCGTCCACGGCTTCGTGAAGACCTTCGGGTCCTCGAGGGTGGCCTCGTACCGCATCAGGTGGTCGCCGGTCTTCGTGAAGTGCTCGACGACGCGGAGCTGCTCGCTGTGGAAGTTGCCGGCCCGGTCGAGCCAGGTCTGGTCGTTCTGGCCGGTCGTCTCGATCACCAGGGTGTCGCCCTCGAAGCGGCCCACCGACTGGCCCATCCAGGAGTCGAGGGGCGCGGGGCCCGGATCGTCCAGGTGCACGTTGCGCACGGCCCCAGCGTACTCGTAGGCGAAGAAGAGGGCGTCCTCGTTCTGGAGGATCTGGAAGGCGTAGGGCAGGTAGGTCGCCCGCGGGATGCCGGGCTGGTAGCACTTCACCTCCGGATCCCGCTCCGCCCAGAGGGCGCGGTTCTCGTCGCGCTGGGCGCGGGCCCAGTCCTGGTAGGGGATCTCGCCCCCGACCACGACGCCCTGGCCCGCCGGCACGGCTCCGACGGCGCCGAGGGCGAGCACGTCCTTGCCGGGCACCGGACCGTGGGGCCCTTCCCGGAACAGCCGCCCCGCCCGGGCCGGGTGGGCCTCCAGGTCGTCGTTCGCCCGGCTCAGCACCTGCCAGATGCCGTTCAGGTCCGGGCGCCTCGCCTCCTCCGCGGCGGGTGCGGGAGCGGCCAGGAGCAGGAGGATCGGCCAGGCCGAGAGACACCTCGTCATCGAGGCGAGTGTAACGGCCCGGGTCAGAAGCCGGTGAGGCGTGCGAAGCGATCCCGGTGGTAGGCGGCGTCGCCCAGGGTGAGCTCGGCGGCCTTGGCCCGCTTCAGGAAGAGCCCGATCTCCTCCTCGTCGGTCATGCCAATGCCGCCGTGCATCTGCAGGCCCTCGCAGGTGACGAGGCTCGCCGTATCGGAGCAGCGCGCCTTCGCGGCGCTGACCACCCGCCCGGCGAAGGGCCGGCCTTCGTCCAGGGCGCGGAGCGCGTCGAGGGCGACCGCCTGGGAGAGCTCGACCTCGCAGAACATGTGGGCGGCCCGGTGCTTCAGCGCCTGGAAGGTGCCGATCAGCACGCCGAACTGCTCGCGGGTCTTCAGGTAGGCGACGGTGCGCTCGAACACCTCGCTGACCAGGCCCACCAGCTCCGCGGACAGCGCCGCGGCGGCGCGGTCGAAGACCGCGTCGAGCACGTCGGCGCCCCGGCCCACCTCGCCCAGCACGGCGTCGCCGCCGACGGAAACCCCGGAGAGCCGGATCCGCGCCCCGCCCCGGCTATCGACCAGGCTCGTCGGCGTGATCTCGAGCCCGTCGGCGTCCGAGCCCACGAGGAAGAGCGTGATGCCGTCGCGCTCGCCCGCGGCGCCGGAGGTGCGCGCCGCCACGACGAGCCGATCGGCCACGTGCCCGTCGAGCACGAAGACCTTCTCGCCCGAGAGACGGAAGCCGTCGCCCGCCGCCTCGGCCTTGGCGTCGATCGCGTAGGGCGCGAAGCGCCCGGTCTCCTGGAAGGCCAGGGCGAGGAACGTCGTCCCTTCGCACACGCCCGGAAGGATCGCCTGCTTCTGCTCGTCGCTGCCGGCCAGTGCCACCGCGCCGCCTCCGAGGACCACGGTCGAGAGGAACGGGTAGGGGGCGAGGGTGCGGCCGCACTCCTCGAGCACCACGCCCAGCTCCGCCAAGCCGAGGCCGGCGCCGCCGTAGGCCTCGTCGAAGGGGATGCCCGGCCAGCCCAGCTCCGCCATCTCCTTCCACAGCTTCTTCGAGAAGCCCACCGGATCCTTCGCATCGCGAAGCTCGCGCAGGTGGGTCACGGGGGAGTGCTCGCGCAGGAACTCCGCCGCCGTTTCCTTCAGGAGCTCCTGCTCTTCGGTCAGTACCAGGCTCATGACGGCTCCTCTCGTCGATCCTGGAGTACCAGGCTCATGACGGCTCCTCTCGTCGATCCTGGAGTACCAGGCTCATGGTGGCTCCTCGTCAGTCCGGCAGGCCAAGAACACGCTTGGCGATCACGTTGAGCTGGACCTCGGAGGTCCCGCCTTCGATGGAGTTGCCCTTGGAGCGCAGCCAGCCCCGGGTCTCCATGACGTCGTGGGGCTCGAAGCCGTCCCCTTCCCAGCCGAGGCCGTCGGCTCCGCGCACGGACATCATGATCTCGGAGCGGCGCTTGTTCATCTCGCTGGCGTAGAGCTTGAACATCGAGGTGGCCGCGCCGGGGCCCTGGCCGGCCTTCGCCTGCTCGCCGCTGCGCTTGAGCGTGAGGCCGAAGCACAGGCCGTCCAGCTCCTGCTGGGCGATGCGTTCGCGGAGCGTCGGGTCGGCGAGCCTTCCGTCCGCCTCCTCGCCCAGGTAGCCGCGGGCGGTCTCGGCGAGGCCGCTTCGCGGCGCGCTCGGCCCGGCGCCCTTGCCCTTCTTCGCGGGCCGGTCCTCGCCGCCGGGCATGCCGCCGGAGAGCATCTGCCGCTCGTGCTGGAGCAGGCGCTTGGCGATGGTCCAGCCGCCGTTCAGCTCGCCGACCAGGTTACGGGCCTCGGCCTTCACGTCCTCGAAGAAGACCTGGCAGAACTCCGACGCCCCGCTGATCAGCTGGATCGGTGAGATCGTCACACCGGGCTGACGCAGGTCGAAGAGGATGAAGCTGATGCCGTCATGCTTCGGCACGTCCGGATCGGTGCGTGTCAGGCAGAAGATCCAGTCCGCCTGATGGGCGCCGGTGGTCCAGATCTTCGAGCCATTGATGATGTAGTGGTCGCCGTCGCGCACCGCGCGGGTCTGCAGGCTGGCCAGGTCCGAGCCGGAGCCCGGCTCGCTGTAGCCCTGGCACCACTGGATCTCGCCGCTCGTGATCTTCGGCAGGTGCTCCTTCTTCTGCTCCTCGTTGCCGAACTCGAGCAGCACCGGCCCCAGCATCGAGGTGCCGAAGAAGCTCACCACCGGCGCGTAGCTGGCGACCCGCGCGACTTCCTGCTGGAGGATCTTGGCCTCCTCCTTCGAGAGGCCGCCGCCGCCGTACTCCGCAGGCCAGGTCGGCGTCGTGTAGCCGCGGCTCGCCATGGCGTCGAGCCAGGCCTTCTGGTCCGTCTCGCTGGGCTGGCTCGTCGAGCCCTTCCGGATGGACGGGGGGCAGCTCGCCTCGAGCCAGGCGGTCAGCTCCTCGCGGAACGCCTCGGGGGTGGTTGTCATGGGACCTCCGCTCGGGATAAGATTTGGCACTATAGCTGTCACATCCTTGGACCGCGAGGGGAGAACATGCGCTCGACGAGGGAACACCGATGAGATGGGGCCTCGGCGCGCTCGCCGCACTCGTCGTCCTGGGCCTGCTCCTGTGGGCGAACCTGACCCAGGTGCTGCTCTTCGGCATCGAGGTGCTGATGGAGCTGAGCACCCCGGTGGGTCCCCACCAGGAGATCGACTGGGCGAGCGGCCCCGACCCGCTCGGGCGCTCGCCCGGGGAGCGGCCGCCCAACGTGGTGCTGATCCTCGCCGACGACCTCGGCTGGAACGATCTCAGCTTCGCCGGCGGCGGCGTCGCCGGTGGCACGGTGCCGACGCCCCACATCGACAGCCTCGCCGCCGAGGGCGTCAGCTTCACGAACGGCTACGCGGCCAACGGCACCTGCGCGCCGTCCCGGGCGGCGATCATGTCGGGCCGCTACGGCACGCGCTTCGGCTTCGAGTTCACGCCGACGCCCCCCGGCATGGGCGCGCTGACGGGTCGCATCGCCGGCGACATGGGCCGCCTACGGCCCACGCTTCCCGGCGAGGGAGGCGAGCGGGTCGACTACGACATGGGGATGCCGCCCTCCGAGATCACCCTCGCCGAGCTCCTGGCGGAGCAGGGCTACCACAACGTGCACATCGGCAAGTGGCACCTGGGCCGCAGCGGCGGCATGGCGGCCCACGACCAGGGCTTCGACGAGAGCCTGCTGATGGCGAGCGGCCTCTACCTGCCCGAGGACGACCCGGGCGTGGTGAACGCGAAGCAGGACTTCGACCCCATCGACCAGTTCCTGTGGCGGGCGATGAACTACGCGGCCTCCTTCAACGGCGGTCCGGCCTTCCAGCCGGGCGGCTACCTGACCGACTACTACACCGAGGAGGCGGTCAAGGTCATCGAGGCGAACAAGGACCGGCCCTTCTTCCTCTACCTCGCCCACTGGGCGCCGCACACGCCGCTCCAGGCGACCCGGGACGACTACGAGGCGCTGGACCACGTCGAGCTGCACCGGGAGCGCGTCTATGCCGGCATGATCCGCGCCCTCGACCGCGGCGTGGGCCAGGTGCTGGACGCGCTCGAGGCCAACGGCCTCGACGAGAACACCCTGGTCCTCTTCACGTCGGACAACGGCGGCGCCGGCTACATCGGCCTGCCCGACGTGAACGCGCCCTTCCGCGGCTGGAAGATCACCCTCTTCGAGGGCGGCATCCACGTGCCCTACTTCGTGCGCTGGCCGGGCCGCATCCCGGCCGGGACCACGGTGGACGCGCCGGTCCACGGTTTCGACCTCTACGCCACCGCGGCCGCGGCGGCCGGGGCACCGCTCCCGAGCGACCGGAAGATCGACGGTGTCGACCTCCTGCCCTTCGCCCGCGGCGAGGCCGAGGGCGTGCCCCACGAGCAGCTCTTCTGGCGCAGTGGCACCTCCCAGAGCGCGCGGGTCGGCGACTGGAAGCTCGACGTCAGCGATCCGCCGGGGCGACACTGGCTCTTCGACCTGAGCGTCGATCCGGGAGAGCGCAACGATCTCTCGAAGGAGCGGCCGGACAAGCTCGCCGAGCTCCAAGCCGCCCTCGACGCCCACAACGCGGAGCAGGTGCCTTCCCGGTGGCCGAGTCAGGGCTCGTTCGCCGTCAACCTGGACAAGGACCTGAGCATCCCCGACGCGCCGGACGACGAGTACATCTACTGGTCGAACTGACGAGGCTTCGCGGAGGCCGACGCTATTCCGCGCGACTCACTTCCTCGGCGATGCGCTTGCCTGTGAGCGTCGTCTTGGACTCGAGGTACTCGTCCTCCCCCTCTGCCGGCTTGTTCGAGGTCTCGATGGTGATCGAGCCGTCCTCTTCGACGGTCGCCTTCCAGGTGGAGAAGATCCGTACCGACGTCGTCGCGATCGGCGCCAGCCCGAACTCTACGCCCAGGCCCGGGACCTCGGACGAGACGAGCTGCAGATCCCCTTCGCCCTCGAGACGATTGCCCCGGATCGTGCCCTCGCCGGTGCCGATCACCTCGGCCGGGCTCGAGGGCGAGGCCGGATCGGTGGTCTTCAGCTCCGAGTGCGAGGTGAACCGGTCGCCCTCCTGGTGGATGCTGACGATGCCGTCGATCTGGCGCTCCAGCCCGTTGCGATCCAGTGTCGCGCCCGACACCCGGTAGCGGCCGCCGAGCTCCAGGGCGGGCTTCGCCTCCTCGTCGGCCGCCGCCGGCAGCGCCGGCAGGACGAGCGCCATCCACGCGAGAATCGCCAGCAAGCGGGGCTTCGTCCTCATGGTGCATCCTCCGGGCGCGAGACCTCTTTCGGCCTCCTGGAGCAGCAATCGCGATGCCAAGCGGGGGTCGGGCCAGGCGGCTCGCAGGCCCGTGGTGCCGGCGTTTGCCCCAGGGAAAGCGCGCAGCTGTCCCATTCTGGGATAGCGTGACGGAATGAAGCTCTACGACTTCCCCGGAGCCCCGAACCCCAGACGGGTGCGCATCTTCCTGGCCGAGAAGAAGCTGGAGCTACCGACCGAGGTGGTCGACGTCCCTGGAGGCGCCAACCGGACGCCGGCCTTCCTGGCCAAGAACCCCCTCGGCCTCCTTCCCGTGTTCCAGCTCGACGACGGCAGCTTCCTCTCCGAGAGCATGGCGATCTGCCGCTACCTGGACGCGCTGCACCCGGAGCCGCCCCTTTTCGGGACGAGCCCGCAGGAGGCCGCGGTGGTGGAGATGTGGAGCCGGCGTGCCGAGTGGGAGGTGTTCCGTCACGTGGGCGAGTTCTTCCGCCACACCGCGCCGTTCTTCGCCGACCGCTACGTGCAGCGGCCCGAGGTGGCCGAGGACGCACGCAACCTTGTCCTGGATCGGCTGGGCGTCTTCGACGCCGCGCTGGCCGACCGCCGCTTCCTCACCGGCGATCGCTTCAGCGTCGCGGACATCACCGCCTGGGTGTCCGTCGACCTGGGGATCCCGTCCGCCTTCTCGCTCGGCGGCGAGACACCGCACCTGCAGCGCTGGTTCGAGGAGGTGTCGGCGCGCCCGAGCATCGAGGCCTAAAGGCTGCCCAGGATCGGCACCGTGGGAATCGCCTGGGTATCGGCGAGCTGCTTGTCACCGACGATGCCCTGGAAGAAGGTGCTGCCGAACAGCGACTTCATGTAGTCCACGCCGGGGTAGTAGACGATCACGGCCTGGTCGAAGCGCGCGTCGCCCTCCACGGTGACCGGCCGGCCCATGTGGATCGGGCCGTGGCCACGCGCCGCCATCCGACCCAGCATCTTGCGTCCGTAGGAGGCGTCGGCCGCCTGCTGCTCCGGCGTGCCGCGCTGCATCAGGTTGACGATCACGACCGCGTCCTCGCCGTACTCCCGCACCGCATCGAAGCGGCGTCGCATCTCCTGGAGATCCGGGTTCCCGGCCGCGGCGGGCTCGGGTGTGAGCTCCGGCGGGGGCACGTTGCCCGACACGGTGTTCACCACGTGCAGCCCCAGGAGCATCGCCGGGATGCCCAGGTTCAGCACCGGCGGCCGTTGGAAGCCGTGGGTGTAGGTGCGCTCGAAGGCAGCCAGGGCACGCCTGCGCTCCGGGCCGTCCGCTACCGCGTCGAAGTCCGCCCGGGACCGGTACTGGGTGAGGAGGACGGCGTCCCAGTCACTGCCCTCGATCTGGCTCGACGATCGCGCGGTGAGGGCCGCCAGCCCGGCATAGACGACGAGCACGCCGTCGCGGGTCTCGAGGGCGTCCCGGAGCTTGCGCACCTCCTCGAGGACGTCGCCGCCCGGTCGCACCTCCAGGAAGTCGAGGACGTGGAAGACGTCGCCGCCGTGGAAGACGGGCTGGAGATCCTGGCAGACGCTGCGGCGAGCGCGCAGGTAGCGGGCGTGCTGCCAGCCCATGGCGACGAGGCCCGTCACGAGGGCGAACACGAGGACGAGGCCGAGCACCTTCATCGTTTCTCCTAGAGGATCTTGAACTCCGCGGGCGGATCCTCGATCACCCCTTCCTCGATCAGCGCTTCGATCTCGGCGTCGGTCAGGCCGAGCAGCTCACGGGCGATGTCCCGGGTGTGCTCGCCCAGGAGCGGGGCCGGCTCGGTGACGACCTCCGGGAGGTCGCTACCCAGGAAGGGCGGGCCTTCGAGCATCAGCGATTCGTAGTCCGGCTGCACCACGAGCTTCGGGTAGCCCCGGTGCAGGAGCTGCGGGTCCGACATGTGGTGGATGGGGTGCGCGACGATGCCCGCCGGCACGCCCGCCTCCTGGAGCGTCTCCATCACGTTGCGGGGATCGCGGGCGCGGGTCCAGGCCGAGAGCTCTTCGTCGATGCGTTCGCGCCGTTCGATGCGTCCCTCGGCGGTATCGAGGGACGGGTCGGCCGCCCACTCCGGATCGCCGATCGCCTTCCTGAGCTGCTGCCACTCCGCGTCCGAGCGCACGTTCACGACGCACCACTCGTCGTCGCCCTCGCAGGGCAGCACGCTCCAGGGCGCGCCGCGGGAGCTCGCGTTGCCCGCGGGGCGCACGCTTCCGGGCTCCAGGCTCTCCTGGGCCAGCAGGTCCGCCATCAGGCCGATCGGCGTCTCGAACTGGGCCGCGTCGTGGTGGGAGCCGTGGCCGCTGCGCTCCCGATGGATCAGGCCGGCCAGCGCGGCCAGGGCGCCGATGCGGCCCACCAGGTGGTCCGGGTGCACCGCCGTCGAGCCGGCCGGCCGTTCCTCGTCCTCCGGATAGTTCCAGAGGTGCTGGAGGCCGCTCACCGGGTGGGTGTTGGGCCCGTAGCCGATCCAGTCCTTCCACGGCCCGTAGCTCCCGACGCTCTGGCTGGAGAAGCTCACGATGCGCGGGTTCAGCTCGCGCAGCTGCTCCGGTCCGAGGCCGAGCTTCTCCATCGTTCCGGTGCCGTTGTTCTCGATGAAGACGTCCGCGTCCCGGACGAGCTGGTGGACGAGGGCCCGTCCCTTCCCGGTGCGCAGGTCGACGCCGAAGGATCGCTTCGAGCGGCTCGACGAGAGGAAGGACGGGTTCATGTAGCTGCTCATGATCACGCGGATGAAGTCCGGCGCGTCGCTGGACTCGATCTTGATCACGTCGGCGCCGTAGTCCGCGAAGAAGCGGCCGCACTCGACCCCGACGGCGCCGACGCCACAGTCGATCACGCGCAGGCCGCGCAGGGGCGGGTCGACTTCCGGCGGATTCGGCTCCCGGGAGAGCAAGGCCTCGAGGCCCGCCCGGTCGTCGCAGGGCGCAAAGCCGCCGTCACCCAGCTCGCCGAGCTCCGGGGGGCCGCCCTCGGGCCCTGCCCGCTCGCCGTCGATGGTGAGGAAGCCGGAGGCCACCTGGGCCTCGGTCCCGGGCGCCACCGGGAGGGTCCGGAACGTGCCGCGACCCGCCGTGTGCGTATTCTCCAGTACCTCGCCGGGCCGCAGCAGCGGCGTCGCGGGGATGCCGCGGCGCTGGGCTTCTTCCGCGACCCAGGTCTTCTTCTTGTCCGCGAAGAATCCCTCCAGCACGCCGACGATCTTGTCCATCTCCATCAGCCGGTTGACGAACTGGTCGTACTTCGGGTCGGCGATCTCCTCCGGGTTGCCCACCCATTCCTTCAGTGCGCGCCAGTGCTTCGGCACGAGGATGATCATGCGGATGAAGCCGTCCGCACAGCGATAGAGCGTGTAGATTCCGGTGCCGTTGCGGTGGCCGAGATCCGGGTTGAGGGAGTAGTTCGGCAGCGACCAGTCGGTGAGCGCAGCGGTGGCGTCCATGGCGGAGACGTCCACGTGCTGGCCCGCGCCCGCGTGGAGCCGCTTCCAGAAGGCCAGCAGGCTGCCCAGAGCGCCGGCGATGCCGGCCACGTCGTAGGCCAGGGAGCCCGGGATCATCACCGGCGGCTTGTCGATGATGCCCGCCCGGTGGAGCATGCCGCCCATGGCGACGCCCACCATGTTGGTCCCCTGGTAGGCCGCGTAGGGGCCGTCCTGCCCGAAGTCGGTGATCGAGGTGACCACCAGGCCCGGGTGCCGGGCGCGGAGGCTCTCCGCGTCGAGCCCGAGCCGCGCGAGGGTGCCGGGCTGGGTGGACTCCACGAACACGTCCGCGCTCTCGAGCAGCTCGTGCAGACGCTCCCGGCCCGCCTCGGTCTCCAGGTTCACCACGCCACCGCGCTTGCCGGCGTTGCGCACCGCGAAGTAGAGGCTCGCCGCACCGTCCGGTGTAAAGGGCGGCAGCGTGCGGGACAGGGCGCCCTCCGGCGGCTCCAGGCGGATCACCTCGGCCCCCAGATCCGCGAGCAATCGCCCGCATAGCTCCCCTTTCTCGTCCGCCAGATCGACGACGCGCAGACCCTTGAGCGGCTTCATCGATGGTCTCCTCCCTCGTGGACTCGTGGAACCGGAGGAGTGTGCGGGACCTCCCGGAGGTGCGCCAATCCGCTCCGGTCTCAGTGGAAGGCGTGCGCCTCGCCCAGGGAGAAGGGGGCGATGGTCGCCTGGAAGGCGGCGCCGTCCTCGGTGACCATCCGGTAGCTCCCCTGCATGCTCCCGACCGGCGTGGGCAGGGGACAGGCCGACGTGTATTCGAAGGAGCCACCTGGGTCCAGGACCGGCTGCTCGCCGACCACGCCGGCGCCCTTCACCTCCTGCACCTCTCCGTCGCCGTCGGTGATGATCCAGTGGCGGCTGACAAGCTGGGCGGTCTCGTCACCCTCGTTCGTGATGGCGACCTGGTAGGCGAAGAACCACTGGCCCTCCTCCGGCGCCGACCGCTCGGGCACGAAGAAGGACCGCACGCGGACGCGGATGCCGCGGGTGAGGGTTTCGGACTCGAACAATGGGCTCAGTCCCGGATCCAGCTCCCGTGGAAGCCGTGGGGCACGCGCCGCGGCAGGTGGACCCGGGCTACCGGCTCCGCCGACGGGTTCGCGGCGTCGAGGATGACCAGGTCGCTCGAGTTCGTGGCCTTGTCGTACACGTAGCCCATGGCCCAGCCGTCGTCCTCGGCGGCGTCCTCACTGCGCTCGGCGAACACGAACTCGCCGGCCTGGGCGGTAGGCCCGAAGTCGTGGCTCTCGGTGGAGCCCTTCTCCAGGTCGTAGCGGGTGATGAGGCTGGGGGAATCGAAGGTCTCGTCGCTGCCGGGCCGGGAGCCGACCACCCAGCCGTAGCGGTGCTTCAGGCCGACGACGCGGTCGTCGACGCGGGGGAAGCCGTGCTGCACGTCGTCGAGGGTCTGCTCGGTGACCGCGCCAGAGGCGAGGTCGAAGGTCCACCGGTACATGAAGGAGGGCGCGAAGTCGTCCATCGAATCGCGCCACATGTACTCGTGGTGGCCGACGTCGCACACGACCTTGTCGCCGTCGACGTAGGCGTTCAGCGGGTGGAACACATAGCAGGGCTCCACCTCGAACCAGCGGATGTCGGCGTCGGTTCCGAAGCGCGGCAGGATGCCGATGCGCGCCCCGTAGCTCTCGTCCCAGCCGATCGGCACCTCGCCCTTGAGCGCCTTCTCCAGGTCGAAGGTCACCGGGAGGTCCATGAAGATGGCGTGATCCCGGGTGATCATGAAGTCGTGCATCATGGTCGGGCCGGGCACCGTGATCTCGGCCGAGTGCACGAGCTCGCCCTTCGCGTCGAGCACGTGGTAGACGAGGTAGGGCGGAAGCTGGCCGTAGCCGAAGAAGTGCAGCTCGTTCGTCTCCGGGCACAGCTTCGGATGGGCGGTGAAGGCGCTCGTCAGCTTGCCGCCGTAGTCGAGCCAGCCCCTGGTCTCGAGCTCCCCGCTGATCTCGTAGGGGAAGTGGCCCTCCTCCAGGCAGAGGATCTTGCCGGCGTGGCCGATGACGTGGGTGTTGGCGGCGCTGGCGGTGCGGTCGGTCATTACCGCCGGGTCCATGGCGCCGAGCCCGCTCTCGAGCTTCTTCGTCTTCACCCAGCGGTTGCGGTACCAGGCGGCGCGGCCGTCTTCGAGGCGCACACCGTGCACCATGCCGTCGCCGAAGAACCAGTGGTCGCCCTTGCCGTCCTTGGGGTTGGGCGTGTTGCGCACGTAGAGCCCGCGCAGCTCCTCCGGGATGGATCCGGTCACCCGGAGCTCCGTATCCGTGAGCTCGTCCATGACCGGGGCGTAGTTGCCGCGCAGGAACCAGGGGGTTTCTTCGCTGGGGCTGGCGCTCATCGGGGTCCTCCTCTCGCGTCGGGTCCCGGCAGCATACCCCGTCAGTGGATCTCGGGGCGGCGGCGCAGGTGATCCTTCATCCAGTCGACGAAGGCCCGCAGGCGCCGGGTAGACGAGCTGGACCGGGATGGCCGGGACCTCGAAGGCCTCGAGCACGATCCGCAGGCGGCCCGCGCGCACTTCGGGCTCGACCAGGCAGGAGAGAAGCTGGGCGAAGCCCAGGCCCGCCGCGCAGGCCTCGACGCAGGCCGAAGCCAGCGAGAGCTTCGGTCCGCTCGCCTAGCCCTCGACCCCGCCCAGTTCGCGCATCGAGGCCTCGTAGGAGACGCGATCGATGCGGTAGGAGGTGTAGGCCCAGATGCCTGCCGCGGCGACCGGTGCGGCCGCCAGGCTGAGCAGGCCGAGGCGCAGGATCAGCCCGCTCGCGATCTCGCCCGGTTCCGATTGGAGCGGGAAGGCGATCAGGCTGATGCCCACGCCCGCCATCAGGTGCCCGCCGGCGGAGCCCAGCTTGCCGGAGAAGGCGACGGCGGCGAAGAGGATGCCCTGCTGGTTCCGGCCCGTTCGCAGGAACTGGTCCTGGGCGACGTCCGCCATCATCGAGCCGGCCGACGTGTAGCCGATGCCCGCCGCGATGCCGACGCCGAAGAGCAGCGCGAAGATGATCTGGAAGAGCAGCGCGGACCCGTTGGGAGGCATCCATCCGGCCATGCGCGCGAGCACGCCCAGATGGCCCAGCACCCCGGACACGATGCAGGCCGCGATCAGCGTCGGCTTCTTGTCGAAGCGGCGGTGGAGCACGCCGCAGGCCGCTACGCCGATCACGAAGCCCAGGGCCGTCGGCGCGATGAGGGTGGAGATCTGGCCCGTGCCGAAGCCCCAGTAGAAGACGTTGAGGTGGGTGCTCAGGGTGGTGCCGATCGAGATCGAGATCGCGAAGAGGGAGAAGCCCACGAAGAGCGATCGGAAGGAGGGGTTCTGCCAGGCCAGCCGGAACTCGGCGTAGGTCGCAGCCAGGGAGAACGGCTCCGGCTCGTCCGGCGGCCCCGGTAGCCGCGGGATCTCCTTGCGGGTGCCCCAGGCCGAGTACCAGATCGTGAAGAACATGAGGAAGGCGCTGAAAGCCGCGAACGCGGGATAGCCGGCGGGATCGAGGAGGCCGTTGTCGTGCTCGGCCGTCGGCGGGAAGAAGTACCAGATGCCGAAGCCGATCACGCCGAGCCCACCGACCATGCCGGAGAAGGTTCGCCACTGGACCACCGAGGTACGCTCGGCGTAGTCGTCGCTCAGCTCGGCGCCGAGGGCCATGTGGGGCACGTGGTAGAGGGTCATCGAGCTGCGCACGAGCACGGCGAAGGCCAGGAACCACGCGAAGAGGCCGATCTGGCCCAGGCCTTCCGGCGGGAAGAAGAGCAGGTACCAGAAGAGGCCGAGGGGCAGGGCCGCGGCGTACATGAAGGGGTGTCGGCGGCCACGCCGGGAGCGCCAGTTGTCGGAGAGGTGGCCCGCGACGGGATCGGTCACCGCGTCGAAGACCAGCGCGATGGCGACCGCCGCTCCGGCGAGGGCCCCCGTGAGCCCGAGTACCTGGGTGAAGTAGAAGAACGCGATGTAGTCGAAGCCGCGGGACTTGATGCCCTCGCCGATCTGGCCGAGGCCGTAGGCGAACTTCGTGGTGAGGGGGAGGCGGTGCAAGGGGAAGGAGAGGGTATCCGATCCGCCCGCTACATTGCCGACCCGTCATGACGATACGCCAGGCCAACATCTCGAAGCTCGCCGAGCGCAGCTACGACGTGCTGATCGTCGGCGGCGGGATCAACGGCGCGGTGTGCGCCTCGGCCCTCACCACCATGGGCGCCCGGGTGGCGCTGATCGACCGCGGGGATTTCGCCGGCTCGACCAGTCAGGAGTCCTCGAACCTGGTCTGGGGCGGGATCAAGTACCTGGAGACCGCCGAGCTCGGGCTCGTGTGGAAGCTGTGCCTCTCGAGGAACAAGCTGATCCGGACCTACCCTTCCACCGTGAAGGAGGTGCGTTTCTTCACCAGCCTGGAGGCCGGCTTCCGGCGCAGCCGGCTCACCCTGTATCTCGGCGCGCTCCTCTACTGGCTGCTCGGGAGCTTCTTCACCCGTGGGCCGCGGCTGCTCAGCAACGCCCAGATCCGCGCCGAGGAGCCCGCCATCGACACCTCCCACACGGTCGGTGGCTTCGAGTATTCCGACGCCTACCTGGTCGACAACGACGCGCGTTTCGTGTTCAACTTCGTGCGCGCCGCGATCGACCACGGGGGCATCGTCGCGAACTACGTGGAATCCCTGGGCTCGACCCGCGGCGAGGACGGCCACTGGCACACCCGGGTGCGGGATCTCACCGGCGGGCGCGAGCTCTCGGTGCGCTCGCGGGTGCTGGTGAACGCATGCGGCCCCCAGGTGGACGAGCACAACCAGAAGAGCGACCAACGCACGAGCCATCGGCACCTGTTCTCGAAGGGCGTCCACCTGATGGTCGATCGCATCGCATCGGTCACGCGGGTGCTGACCTTCTTTGCTGACGACGGACGGCTCTTCTTCGTCCTGCCGATGGGGCCCAAGTCGTGTCTCGGTACGACGGACACCCGGGTCGAGGAGCTTCCCGCGAAGGTCACCGAAGACGACCGGGGCTTCATCCTCGAGAACGTGAACAAGCGCCTCGCGCTGGAGCGGCCGCTGACGACCGACGACATCATCGCCGAGCGTTGCGGGGTTCGGCCGCTGGTGGTCGAGAGCGGCGGGCGGGATCGGGACGCCGGCGACTGGACCTCTCTCTCCCGGAAGCACGCGATCGAGGTCGATCGCCTGAACCGTCACATCTCGATCTTCGGCGGCAAGCTCACCGATTGCCTGAACGTCGGTGAGGAGGTGGCCGAGTGGGTGAGCGAACTGGGTGTGACGCTTCCCTATCGGGGCATGCGCTGGTATGGTGAGCCGCCGGACGAAGTGCGCGACGAGTACTTCCACCAGGCGGTCCTGATGGGTCTCGATGCGATGACCGCGCCCGAGTCGTCAGAGCTCCTCAGCACCCGCCTCTGGCGCCGCTACGGCGCGAGCGCGCTCCGGCTGCTGGAGGACATCCGCCAGGAGCCCCACATGGCGGAGGTGCTGATCAAGGGCACCGAGTACATCCGCGCCGAGATCCACCACGCCGCTCGCCGTGAGATGGTCGTCAAGCTCGAGGATTTCCTGCGCCGCCGCAGCAAGATCGCCCTGATCGAGCGCACCGACACGATCCGCGAGGCCCCCGGCCTGGCCGAAGCCTGCCGCATCCTCTTCGGCCACGACGCCGAAGCTCGCATGCAGGAGTACTTCGATTGAGAAACGGGGCCTCTGGCCCCGCTTCTTCACTCCAGCAGCTCGGCGATGGCGATGCCGCTCTCGCCGGCGACGGCGTAGAGGAGGTAGGTGCGGCCGTCCTCCTCGAAGATGGCCGGGTCGCGGAGCTGGTTCACGTGGCCGTAGGCGGTGCTTCGCATCGAGGGCGCGAGGGGAGCGTCCGCGCCCTCCCACGGTCGCTCGGGGCGGAGGACTTCCACGGGCTCGCTCTCGGTCCACGTCTCCCAGGGGCCGAAGAGGTCGATCGTCGAGCGCAGGATGCGCTCCGGGACGTCGCCGACCCGCGTCCAGAAGACGTGCAGGGTGTCGCCCCGGCGCAGCAGCGCTGCGTGGCGCATCTCGGGCTCGAAGAGCAGCGGACCCTCCTCGAAGCCGCTGAGGCCGTCTCTCGATCGGTAGAGCTGACCGGGCATCGCGAGGCCGTAGGTCATGCCGTCGTGGGCGAAGGCGCGCAGGTAGGTCTTGCCGAGGATCTCCGGCCGGGCCTCGAAGTGGATCCCGTCCGGCCCGGTGGCCACCCGGGTCACCTGCCGCGCGAAGGCCTCGAGGCCATGGAAGTACATGACGATGCGTCGGTTCGCGTCGTCCACGTGCACGTCTGGCGACGCGATGTGCGGCGTCGTCAGCTCCTGCTCGAGATCGTGGGGGAGCTTCACGCCCGAGGCCTCGAGGAGGCCGCGCATCTTCGGCATGGCGCCGGCGGGCACCTCCGGCGGCCGGACGGCGAAGTGGGAGTCCTCGAGCCGAAGGCTGCCGGGGACGTGGACGCGCCATGGGCCGGTGAGCGCATCCGCGTAGGCCAGGCGGATGTAGCGGCCCTTGTGATCGGCGAAGTAGAGGTAGTAGCGGCCGAGGGGGGACGGCACCCAGTCCGGCACGCGGATCAGCGATGGGCCCTGGATGTTCGGTCCGATGCTCGGATGCGTCTTCTCCGTGACGATGGGCGCATCCAGCAGCCGTTCGACCTTCACGACCGTGCCTCCAGGAGGGGCGGGCTGCACGCGATAGGCGCAGGCGCCCAGGACCAGGAGCCAGGCGACCCAGATCTTCCGGCGACGCCCCCGCATTCCCCATACGATAGGGGAAGCGCGACGCCCGAGGAGAAGCGCCATCGGCGGGTGGCGCATTGGCACCGCCCCCGATTCCGAGGCTGGGCCGCACCTCAGTGCGCGGGAACCGATGAGGCCGAGCAGCTGGGCATCCTGCGCCTCGATGACGAGGGGCTCTCCCGCCTTCGCCGAAGGGCGACGCTCCCAGCCGCCCGGTGGCAACGCGGGTGTACGATCGAGGAAATCCGATACCCGAGGAGAAACGTCATGCCCGTTCTCGAAGAGCTCTGCACCCTGCATGCCAGCCTGGCCGAGCCCGTCGACGTGGGGGCCACGCCCGCGGGTCAGCGGCAGGTCTTCGACGTGACGGGAGGCCGCGTCGAGGGGCCACGGCTGAGTGGCCGGGTCCTCCCCAGCGGCGGGGACTGGCTCTTGATCGGCGCGGACGGCGTGGGCCGCCTCGACGTGCGCGCCCTCGTCGAGACGGACGAGGGTGCCCGGATCTACGTCCAGTACCACGGCGTGCTCGTGATGAACGAGGCCGTGATCTCGGCCCTCGGCCACGGCAGCGAGACCCGGTTCGGCGACACCTACTTCATGACCGCGCCGCGCTTCGAGACCGGTCACCCGGACTACGCATGGCTCAACGCGGTGGTCGCCGTCGGCCAGGGGCGGCTGCTGCCCGGCGCGGTCGAGTACCGGGTCTTCGAAGTCCGAAACGACTAGGTCGCGCTAGAAGAAGAGCCCCAAGGTCGGATACGCGATGTCCGCGAGGTCCATCACGATCTCGCGGCTCGCGATGCGCAGGCCGCCCTCGCCACGCCGCAGGACATCGCGGCGCTGGCCGGCGTACAGGTAGCTCTCGCAGCCCGGTCGGCTGTAGAAGAGGTGGAAGTTGCTCGTGACGGCGAGCTGGTCGTCGGAGACCTCGTGGATCTCGACGTTGCCGACGATCCGCCGCGTTCGCGCGGGCGGGTTCTCGGCCCAGGAGTTGGGGGCGTAGGCGCGCTGTACGCGCATCGCCAAGTAGGGGTGGCTCTCGTCGCGGACGGGAAGACCCTCGGAGTCGGGGGCCTCGAGCTCGCGCTCGACGCTGATCATCGACTGCTGTCCACGCTCGGCGTTGTCGACGAGGGGATTCCCGCGGGCGGGCATCACATAGCGGACGTCCTCGGTGCAGAGGGCGAGCCAGGTCTGGTACTCGCGCCCGTCGAGGAGCCGGGCCTCGCGGTAGTAGAACTGCTCCACTTCTTGCTGGAGCTCCGGAGTCACGCTGCCGGGATCGCGCGCCATCACACACCCTCCACGGCTTCGAGAGCCGCGCGCCAGCGCTGGAAGAAGTGCCGGGCGTAGAACTCGTTGGCGGTCGTGCTCACGAGGCCGGGCCAATCGGGATCCGGCGCCTCCTCCCCCTCCCCGAGGCCGTAGAAGTAGGGCCGGTCGTCCGCGAAGTCGATGTTGCTCCCGAGGAACTGCTGGGCCCAGGCCTCCGAGTCCTCCTGCTCCACGATGCCGCCCGGCCCGAAGAACGAGGTGTGGTTGCCGCGCAGGACCTTCTTCACGGATTCCGGAGCATCGGCGGGCACGACCGAATACGACCAGTACTCGACCTTCCCCGGCCCGCGTGGGTGACTCACCTTGAAGGCCGTGTTGGACCAGAGGAAGGAGAGGTTCGGGTAGACGCCGAAGGTGAGCCCCTTCATGCGCGCTCGGAGGGGACCGACTCGCTCGGCCGCGCGGGCGTGGACCTCGCGCAGATAGTCGTGCACCTCGGGGCCGCCGAGGAGGCTCGCGAGGGCCTCGAAGCCCCAGGCCACCTGTTCGACGGGCGCGTCTTCGGGCATGAGCCGGAAGGTGGCGCCGTGCCCGGCGCCGGGAACGACGCTCATGCCGTAGTCGACGATCTGGCGATTGGCTTCGGCAGGAATGATCGAAGCGTGCAGGAACGGTCCGTGGTTCACGTCGCCGAGCTGGTTCTCCATCGGGAGCTTCCAGTTCGCCTGGATGACCCAGCGCTGCGGGCTGCCCACGAACTCGACGCCCTCGGGAAAGCGATCGAAGAAGGCGCCCAGGTAGTACTTCATGTCGCCGAGGTAGTCGTCGAGCGGCTCGATCTCCTCGTCGAAGCTCCCGAAGATCATCCCGTTCCAGCTCTCGACCCGCGGCACCTTCTTGAGCCCGAGCCGGCGCTTGTCCGGGCGCCTCTTCACCTGACGCTCCTGCGGGATCGCGCGCAGCTCGCCGTTCACGTCGTAGCTCCAGTTGTGATAGGGGCAGATGAAGCTCTTCGCGTTTCCGTGGTCGGCGCGACAGACGGGGAGGCCGCGGTGCGTGCAGCTGTTGATGCTCGCATGCACGGCCTGATCCTTGCCGCGTGCCACGACAATCGGCGTCTCGCACATGTAGGCCTGCACGAAGTCGCCGGGGTTCCGGATCTGCGACTCGTGGGCGAGGAAGAGCCAGGAGCGACCGAAGATGCCGCGCTTCTCGAGCTCGTAGATGGCGGGGTCGCTCCAGGCACGACGGTGGATGAGCGTCGCGCCGTCGTTCACCACGTCGCGGATCTTCAGCGGCAAGGGGTCCTCCCGGGCGGTGGCATGGAAATTATCGTACGATAATATCCATGCAAGCGACCAAGGGCGAGCGCACCGCCGCCCGCATCCTCGACGCCGCCGAGACGGTGTTCGCGGAGCGCGGCTTCGAGGCCGCGTCGCTCCGCGAGATCGCGCGCCGCGCGGACATCCAGCAGCCGGGCCTCTACAACCACTTCGCGAGCAAGCGCGACCTCTACGCGGCCGTGCTCGACCGCGCGCTCACGCCGATGGCCGAGGCCATGGGCGAGCGGGTGCAGGGTGCCCGGAGCCGCAAGGACTTCGAGCGGCTCCCGGCCGTGATGACCGACCTCCTGCTCGATCACCCGCGGATCTCGGCGCTGTTCCAGCAGGCGCTCCAGTCGGACGACGCGCCGGGCCAGGACCTGATGCGGGAATGGCTCGATCGACTCCTGGCCATGGGCGTCGAGACCATCCGGGGCTCCGCCACGCGTCCGCCCGACCGCGCGGACCTGGCGATCCAGATCGTCGCGATGTTCAACGTGACGACCGGCTACTTCCTCTCGCAACGGGCCCTCGACAGTCTTGGTGCGGGCGACCTTGCCGACCCGGACAACATCGCGCGGCAGAAGGCGCTGCTCGGCCGCATCGCGCGCGCGATCGCGAAGAAGTGAACCCGGAGGGGAGGGCGGAGCCGGGGCGCCGTCCCTCCCTCAAGCGAACTCGGGCAGCACCTCTTCGACGAGCCGTTCCAGCGAGTCCTCCCAGGCGCCCTGCTCGGTGCTGAAATCGTAGATCATGACGAGCAGCGAGCCGAAGCCGCCGGTGTCGTGCTGCAGCTGGCCGAGCTTGTCGATCACTGTCTGGCTCGAGCCCACGAACCAGCTCTTCTCGACCAGGTAGTCGACGGTGATGTCGGAGTCGGCGTCGCTCGGGTCGACCTTGAAGTGCTCGGCGAACCCGTTGCTCAGGTAGAAGGGCAGCAGGTACTCGCGCCAGCAGCGACCCATGGCGCCGTCGCGAGCCTGCTGCTTCGCCTTGTCGTCCGTCTCGCCGACATAGATCTCGCGCACGAGGCGCCACTCGGCGCGATCGGGTGTTCGGCCGCTCCGCTCGGCGCCTGCGACGATCGAGCCCCAGTGCGATGCCGTGTGTGCTGGGTTGAGTGAGATGCTGAGCGGGAGGAAGCCGCGCTCGCCCGCGAGCTTGAGGGTCTCGGAGCTCGGGCTCAGGCCCGCGATCCCGATCGGGGGATGGGGCTTCTGGTACGGGCGCAAGTGGTACTGCAGGAACTCGCTCTCGACCTTGCGCAACTTCCAGTGGTCCCCGTCGAGGTCTTCGGGACCGTCGTTCCAGAGCTTCAGCATGATCTCGAGGGACTCGGCCGTCATGCGGCGGTTCTCTCCGCCCTCCGCATCGATGCCGAACAGCTGCAGGTCGCCTGGGAGCGCGCTGATGCCGATACCGAGCATGTATCGCCCCCGCGCCATGTGATCGAGATAGGCGACGCGGTGCGCGAGCTCGACCGGGTGGTGGTAGGGCAGCAGGTGCGCGCCCGGACAGAGCTTCATGCGCTGGGTGCGCGTCAGCGCCTCCGCGATGAGCAGGTCGGGCGCCGGGCACGGCTCCCATCTCGCCGTGAAGTGCTCACCGATCCACGCTTCCTGGAAGCCGAGCCGATCGAGCAGCGCGAGCTGGTCCAGGTCCCAGTCGAGCCCCTCACGGATTCCCCGCTCCGGCGGGTGGGAGGGCATCATGAACGCGCCGAGCTGCATGGGGGATCCTCCGAGGGAGCCGGTCAGGCCGGGTTTGTTTCGCGTCGCGCGGCGGCCCAGACGCGGCGCTTCACTTCGTCGGGGCGATCGACCACTCGGCACGGATCGTCGATGAAGAGCGTCGCCCGGCGCGGCGGCCCGTAGGCGGGCCACTCCCCGACGGCGTCGCAGGCCGGATCCCCGGAGCGCGCGAAGGCGCGCCACGCGGCTCGCATGTTCCGGCCGACCTGCTCTACCCCGGGACCCGCGCCGGCAAACTCCGGGACGCGGTCCTCCGTGCCGAGAACGAAGGGGACGTCGAGCGCATGGCATGCACCGAGCCGGCCCCCGGCCATCGGAGACCGCCGGCAGAAGCGGTACATCCAGGTCCGGGGAACGTGCCGCGCGTGGCACTCCGCGAGCCGCGTCGCGGGGACGAAAAGGCTCGCATCGGTCTCCACCGCGAAGAAGCGATCGCGTCCCGGGAGCCGGGCGCCGTCGTAGAGCGCCGCGAGCCGCTCGCCGTGGGCGAGCGCCTCGTCCGGTGGGCCTGGAAGGCGCGTCGCGATGACTCTCGGGATCAGCGCGTCGGGGATCTCCGGGAACAAGTCGACGAGATGGTAGAGCTGCATCTCGTTCGCCGTCGTTCCGATGATGAGCGGAACGTCGTGGGCAGCGCCCTTCGCAATCGCCTGCATCGGGGCTTCGGGAAGCACCTCGCCGTCGACGATGGGGCCGAAGAACATACCGATGCGACGAGGCCCAGGCTCCTGACAGCGCGCCTGCGCGGCGACGATCGCGTCGGCGTCGCACGCGAGAAGCGCCTCGAGATCCCCGGGCTCGACACCGAGCTCTTTCGCGAAGATCGCGGCGCGCTCCGCTCCCTCCTCACGGGAGAGAACGCCCTCCGGCGCAGCGCTCTGGATGATCGCCCTGTGGAAGAGTCCGCGCGCCGCCGGGAGCGCGAGAAGCGCAGTGATGCTGCCGGCCCCTGCCGACTCCCCGAACACGGTCACGCTGTCGGGATCGCCCCCGAAGGCGGCGATTTCCCGCTGTACGAAGCGCAGCGCGGCGACCTGGTCCTGGAGCCCGCGGTTCGGCGTTCCGAGGCCGAGGAAACCGAGCGCACCCACGCGGTAGTTCAAGGTGACCACGACGACATCGCCTTCCGCTGCGAGGGGGCCGCCATCGTACGCGGGGCCGGCCGCCGTCCCCGAGGCGAAGGCGCCGCCGTGGATCCAGAACATGACGGGGCGCGGAGCCGCCGCTTCGCCCGCCGGTGCGAAGACGTTCAGCGTGAGACAGTCCTCGCTCGCGTCGTGTCGGCCGAGTAGTCCCAGGCGCAGGGACAGCTCGTCGAAGGCCTGTGGCGGCGCTGGTCCGAACGCTCTTGCGTCACGAACGCCCGTCCAGGGCTCCGCCGCCCGAGGCGCCTCGAACCGCAGCCTCCCGACCGGCGACGCGGCATACGGGATGCCGAGGAAGCGGCGCACGCCGCCCTCGGCAACGCCGCCCAGCCGTCCCAGACTCGTCGTGACCTCGGGACCGATACTCACCCGACACGCTCCCATTCAGCCGGCAGCGGGATTGCGGCAGCCTCCCAAGGGCGGGCGCGGGTGTCTCGGCTTCGATCGGCGTCGGACATGGCGGCACTCCAACGGAGGCGCGAGGCACGCTAGGAGAAATGGACCAACACGTCTAGTTCCTTCGCTCGCTACGCTCCCTGAGGTGCTCGAAGCGGCCGGCGAGCGCACCACCGGCAACGTGGACGGATCGGGAACCGAGTGAACGGGGGCCCCATGAAGATTGGACTCTGCTTCCCCTACAGCCAGGAAGGGCTGACCCGCGACGTGATCCTCGAGTGGTTTCGCCGTGTCGACGAGGGTCCATTCTCCTCCCTTTCCTGCGGCGAGCGGATCGTGGGATCGAGCGTCGACCTGCTCGCGATCCTGGCCGCGGCGGCCGCGGTGACGACCCGCGTGCGCATCGTCCCGACGCTCTACGTGCTGCCGATGCACCCGGCGATCCGTGTCGCGAAGCACGCAGCGACCCTCGACCTGATCTCCGGCGGGCGCACCTCGATCACCGTGGGCGTCGGTGGCCGCGCCGACGACTACCGCTGCATGGAGCGCGAGCCCGCGCGTCGCTACGCGCGCATGGACGAGCAGGTCGCCCAGATCCGGAGCATCTGGGCGGGGGAGCTGCCTTTCGAGGGCACCGAGCCGGTCGGGCCCGCCGTCGTCCAGCCGGGTGGCCCGCCGATTCTCGCCGGCGTGACCGGTCCCAAGGGAATCGCACGCGCCGCCAGGTGGACCGACGGCTACTACTCCTGGTCGAGCAACGGCGTACGCGACGAGATCGCGAAGCAGGGCGAGCTCATCGACGCCGCGTGGGACGAAGCAGGTCGCGAGGGCCGGCCCGAGCGCGCCGCGGGATTCTGGTACTCGCTCGCGCCGGATGCCCAGGAGAAGCTCGAGGCCTACGTTTACAAGTACATCAAGGTGCTCGGCGAGCCGGCGGCCCGGTACATGGCCTCCCAGGTCGACCGCTCCTCTCCCGACGCCGTGCGCGCCTCCCTCGACGCCTACGAGGAGCTCGGCGTCGACGAGTGCTGGCTCAACTCGGCTACCGCGGAGATTGCAGAGATCGACGGGCTGCTCGAGCTGATCGAGAAGCGCGGCTAGACGGCGCCATCACGCGTCGAGCTCGCTCCGGCCGGCGGTCGACCACCAGCTCGCAGTCAGACGCAGGCTCGCGAGGTCCTTGCGCGAGTGCATCTCTTCGAAGCTCCGCTTGTAGCCCGTCTTCTGGATCCACCAGCGGTCGCCGACCTTCACGTACGCGTCCGTGTAGAACGCGGCGCCTCGAATGATGATGTCCCACTTCGTTTCGACGACGACGTCCTCGAGCGCCCAGACCCCCGTAGCCGTTTCCGGCCCGCTGAACGCGATCTCCGGGTGGTGCACGCGGTGGCTCGAATGGAAGGTCTCGGCGCCCATGCTCGTGCGCAGGAACTCGACGATCGCGTCGCGTCCGGCGTAGGCGTACTTGCCTCCGCTGTACGCGGCCGTCGCGTCCGCGGTGAAACACTCGCCCACCTCGTCCCAGAGCTTCTGGTCGAGGCAGCGCATGTACTTGTACTTGAGCTGCTTGATGCGTTCGATCTCGACGAGGTCTTCGGGCGACATCGCGGAACCTCCCGTTCCCGCGCACCGTAGCGCAGGCCGCGTCGCCTCAGACGGGTCTCGAGTCGACGTCAGGCCATGGGCTTGCTGCGCCGCTCCACGCTGCGGCAGGCGGCGACCAGGGCCGGCACGAAGACGTCCGCCCGCGAGACGCAGGCCGAGTGGTCGCCGTCCACCTCGAACACCTCGGCCCCGGGGATCGAGGCGGCCAGCTTGTACTGGCGCTCGGGCGGGACGAGCTCGTCCCGGGTCGTCACGATCACGCAGGTCGGAACGTTCACCCGTCCGATCCAATCGTGGGACGAGAACCCGGAGAGCGCCCGGGTCGCCTGGATCACCGACGCCGGGTCGTGGCCCTCGAGCTCCTCGTACACCTTCTCGCGCAGCTGCGGGTGCTCGATCCGCGCCAGCATGCGCTGGAGCATGCGCTCGTGGGCGGCGGACGGAGCGAGGCGGGCGAAGGCCGCCACCGCGGGCAGCCCGAAGCGCGCCGCCCGCGCGACGTCCCGGCGCATGAAGTGTCGGGACGTTGCACACAGGACCAGGCCGCTCACCCGCTGCGGATGCCGCCGCCAGGTGAGCGAGGCGATCGGCCCGCCCATCGAGTAGCCGACCGCGACGAAGCGCGAAGCGCCGCGCGCGGCCGCGGCGCGCGCCGCGTCGTCCGCGCACTGCTCCAGCCGGAAGCGGCGCGTGCGCAGCCCCCGCCCGTGGCCGCGATGGTCGACGGCCAGCACGCGGAAGTCACGGGACAGCGGCCGGAAGCACGGGCCCCAGTTGAGACGGGCCGTCGCACCGAGGCCGTGCAGCAGCATCACCGGCGTCGCGCCCGGCGGGCCCGGGATGTCCCGAACCGTGGTCGAGCCGTGCCGGCCCAGATCGACCTCGTGGTCGATCGCCGCTGCGCTCATGTCAGGCAGATCGCGGCGCCGCCGGACGTGGGGAGGGAGAGCATCGCGTGAGGATGACGCATCCTCCGAAAGGACGGGAGGGACTACGAGCTGCCCGACGCCGGCGATCCCTCGAGCGAGGCCCGAAGCTCGGCATGGCGGCTCCGGTCGAGGTCGTAGCGGCGCAGCAGCAGCGCCGGGACCAGGAAGCTCAGGGAGACGAGGGGACCGCCCACGAGCCCCAGGTTGAAGAGAACGTCCCCGGGCACCTCTCCCGGCTGCAGCCCGGTGCCGAGGCCGACCACGTCGATCAGGATGCCACCGACCAGCTGGCCCAGCCCGGTCGGGATCTTCGTCGAGAAGCCCATCGCGGCGAAGAACACCCCCTCCCGCCGCTGGCCTGTCTCCACCTCGTGCTCGTCGACGATGTCGGCCACGATGGAGGGCCCGGCGGTCTGCTGGATCATCACCGAGCAGGAGAGGATGACCTGGTGGAGGATCGCCAGGGAGAAGAGCACCGGCGTGCCGTTGGGCGGGAGCACGCCCAGGAGGCGCCCTCCGATCCACCAGCAACCGTTCGCGACCATCACCAGCATCGCGCCGATGAAGATGTGCTTCTTCTCGAACCGGGTGACAAGAGGGCGAAGGAGGGCGAAGGCGAGGCTCACGCCGAGGACGGAGCTCGCCATGATCCCGGCGATCTGCTCGGAGCTGAACTCCCAGAAGTAGGTGTTGGCGTAGTAGCCGAGGGTGACGGCCACGCCGCTGCTCGCACCGACGAAGAGCAGGGTGATGAAGACGCGCCGGAAGTTCCGGTTCTCGAGGGCGGAGAGGACGTCCCGCAGCGGATCCAGCAGCCGGAGCTCCCGCTTCGCGCCGGGCGCCGGGAGGTGGGGGATTTCCTTGCGCGTGAAGAAGGTCGTCCAGGAGATCGCGACCATCACGACCGCCGCCGACATCCACGCGTAGGTGTCGTAGTTGCCCGCGGCGAGCCGGCCGTCGGCTCCGGTCTCGCCGCGAGAGAAGACCAGCGCCAGGGCGACCGCCGGAAGCGCGACCCCCGCCAGCCAGCCGAGGAGCGTCCGGTAGCTCACGATCAGTGAGCGCTCTTCGTAGTCCTCCGAGAGCTCCGCTCCGAAGGCGGTGTGTGGGATCGCGAACATCGTGAGGAAGGTCCGCAGGGCCACCGCAATGCACGCCAGCCAGGCGCAGAGGGCCACGCCGCCCCAGCCCTCGGGCGGGTTGAACAGCAGCAGGAAGCAGATCGCCAGGGGAACCATCGAGGCGACCATGAAGGGGTGCCAGCGCCCCCAGCGCGAGCGCACGTTGTCGGCGAGGGTGCCGACGATCGGGTCCGAGATGGCGTCGGAGAGCTGTCCGATGAACGCCGCGACGCCGTAGAGCGTTCCCGACAAGCCGGCGACCTGGGTGTAGAAGAAGGCGACGAAGTTGACGAAGGCCGCGTCCTTCGCGGCGAAGGCCATGCTCCCCACGCCGTGGGCGATCTTGGTGCCGACACGGATCCTGCGCATGGGTTCGGGGCTCCTTCCGCCGGCGCGGAGCCTACGCCGGGTGGATCGGGAGCGCGAACCGCGGCCGTTCGGGAGGATCTGGCGTACCGTGGCGGCTGCGGCGAAGGAGAGGGCGATGGAACAGCTCACCGGGCTCGACGCGGCCTTCCTCAACATGGAGACGGGCACGACCTACGGTCACGTCTCCGGCCTCGCGGTCTTCGACCCGTCCTCGGCGCCGGGTGCGCCCGGCACGCTCGAGGACGTGAAGCGGATCATCGCCGAGCGCATCCACTTGCTGCCGCCCTACCGCCGCCGTCTCGTCGAGGTGCCGCTGGGCCTCGACCATCCCTACTGGATCGAGGACCCGGACTTCGACCTGAACTTCCACGTTCGTCACATCGGCCTGCCGCCGCCCGGCGACGATCGCCAGCTCGCCGAGCAGGTGGCGCGGATCGTCGCACGGCCCCTGGATCGACGGCGGCCCCTGTGGGAGCTCTACCTGATCGAAGGTCTTCAGGGCGGGCTGGTCGCCCAGCTCACCAAGATCCACCACTGCGCGATCGACGGCGTGTCGGGTGCGGAGATCCTCGCCGCCCTGCTCGACCTGACGCCGGAGCCGCGCAAGGTCGACCCGCCGCGCAAGGCCTGGCGTCCGGAGCCGGAGCCCACGCCGGTGGAGATGCTCGCCCGCGGCATGTGGGCCGTCGCGGGCACGCCGCGGAAGGGCCTGCGCCTGGGACGCGAGGCGCTGCGGCACCTGCCGGCGCTCTCGCGCTCCCTCGGCTTCGGTGAGCTTCCGGGCAGCGACGCGCTGAACCGTCTGGTCGGCCGCCGGCCGGAGCCCATGCTCTCGGAGGCGAGTACGCCCGCGCCGCGCACCTCCTTCAACGATCAGATCAGTCCTCACCGGCGCTTCGCCTTCGGCTCGGTCTCCCTCGACGAGGTGAAGGAGATCAAGGGCCAGCTCGGGGTGACCGTCAACGACGTGGTGATGGCGCTCTGCTCCGGCGCCCTGCGCCGCTACCTTGAGGAGCGCGGGGAGCTCCCGGCGGACCCGCTGATCGCCATGGTGCCGGTCTCCGTCCGGACCGAGGAGCAGAAGGGGAGCTTCGGCAACCAGGTCTCTTCCATGACGGCGTCCCTGCACACCCACGTCGCCGATCCCCTCCAGCGCCTGCAGCGGATCCACGAGTCGATGCTCGTGGCGAAGGAGCAGCACCAGGCGCTGCCTGCGACCCTGCTCCAGGACTTCGCCCAGTTCGCTCCGCCCGCGGTGGCCGCCCGCGCCGGTCGGGTGATCGCCCGCGCTGCGGTCGCCGAGTGGATGGACGTGCCGTTCAACGTGGTGATCTCGAACGTGCCCGGTCCCCAGTTCCCGCTCTACGGCATCGGCGCGAAGCTCGTGAGCAACTACCCGGTCTCGGCCATCAACGACGGCGTCGGCCTCAACCTGACCGTGCAGAGCTACAACGGCAGCCTCGACTTCGGTCTCGTCGCCTGTCGGGAGCTGGTGCCCGATCTCTGGGACGTGATGGACTACCTGCGCGAGGAGCTGCGGGTGGTGAAGGAAGCGGCCAAGGAGGCAAGCACACCGTGAAGGAGCTGATCTTCCCCCATCTGTACTTCCCCACCATGGAGCAGTACGGAGACAAGGAGGGCATCGTCGACGGTGCCTATCGCAGCACCTGGAACGAGCACACGGAGCGCGTCGCCCGGCTCACCCATGCGCTGGCTCACCAGCTCGGCGTGGCGGCGCCGGACCGCTTCGCCGTCCTCGCCCTGAACAGCCACCAATACCTGGAGCTCTGGCACGCGGCCTTCATGGGCGCCGGCGTCATCAACCCGCTCAACCTGCGCCTCGCGCCGAAGGAGCTGGCCTACATCCTCCAGGATTCCGCCAGCGAGGTGGTGTTCGCGGATCCCACCTTCGCTCCCCTGGTGGCGGCAGCCCGCAAGGAGATGGAGGGGGACGATCCCATCCGCCACGTCGTGTTGATCGGCGAGGGCGACGTGCCCCACGACCTGGCTTACGAGGAGCTGCTCGCCGCCGCAGCCCCCGAGCTCTGCGCCGAGCCCGAGGAGACCGATCCGGTCGTGCTCATGTACACGGGTGGCACCACCGGGCTCCCCAAGGGGGTGCTGATCGAGCACCGCGCCGAGATCCTGAACATGTACCACGGCGCCATGACGATCCCCGGCCTCCAGATCGAGACCTACCTGATGCAGACGCCCATGTTCCACGCGGCGTCGATGATGGGAATCCTCGGCTCCGGTGCCTACGGTGGGCGCGTCGTGTTCATTCCGATGTTCAACCCGGACCAGGTGATGGACCTGATCGAGGAGCACGGGGTCACGGACACCCTGATGGTGCCGACGATGATCGGCATGTGTCTCGCCAGCGAGCGATACCGTCCCGAGCGGCTCGCCTCCCTGCGCCAGCTGATCTACGGCGCCTCGCCGATGCCCGCCGCGATCCTCGCCCAGCTCCAGCGCGATCTCCCGGAACTCCAGCTCATCCAGGGCTACGGCATGACCGAGAGCTGCTCGACGGTCACGCTGCTGCTGCCGGAAGACCACGAGCCGGGCTCGCCGCGCCTGCGCTCGGTGGGCAAGCCCGCCCTGGGCATCCAGGTCTCGACCCAGGACGAGGGAGGCAACGTGCTGCCTCGCGGCCAGATCGGCGAGGTGTGCGTCCGGGGCGGCCAGCTCATGCGCGAGTACTGGAACAAGCCCGACGCCACCGAGGAGGTCTTCCAGGGCGGCTGGTACCACACCGGCGATGCTGGCTACATCGACGAGGACGGCTACCTCTTCCTGGTCGACCGCGTGAAGGACATGATCGTGACCGGCGGCGAGAACGTCTACTCCGCCGAGGTCGAGTCGGCGATCAGCACCCACCCCGGCGTCGCCCAGGTGGCGGTGATCGGGATCCCCCACGAGCGTTGGGGTGAAGCCGTGCATGCGATCGTGGTTCCGGCGCCAGGGGTGGAGGTCACCGTCGAGGTGATCATCGAGCACGCCCGCGCGTCGATCGCGGGGTACAAGGTGCCGAAGTCGGTGGACTTCCGGGAGGAGCCGCTGCCGCTCTCCGGGGCGATGAAGGTGTTGAAGAGGGATCTTCGCGCGCCGTATTGGGAGGGGCGGGAGAAGAAGATCGGGTAGGGGCCTGCTTCAGAGCTTCCGCGTCCGCGCGATCTCCCCCAGCCTCCGGGCGCTCGGCTTCGCCGTTCGCGCCTGGCTCGCCCGGTCCACCCCGATCAGGCCGAACTGGGGGCGGTAGCCGAGGAGCCACTCGAAGTTGTCGAGGGTGGACCAGTAGAAGTAGGCGCGGACGTCGACGCCGTCGGCCAGCGTACGGGCGACTCCTGCGAGGGCCTCCTCGAAGAAGGCGATGCGGCGTGTGTCGTCGGCGGTAGCGATGCCGTTCTCGGTGACCCAGATCGGAACGCCCGTGGCCTCGGCGGTGCTGCGGACGGTGGCCTCGAGGGATTGCGGGCGGAACTCGTAGCCCATCTGGGTCGTCTCGACGCCGGGCTTGGGCGGGAGCGGGCCGTCGGGGCCAAATACGGTGCGCGTGTAGGTCTGGACGCCGACGAAGTCGTCGCCGCGGGCGAGCTCGAGCCATGGGGCGAAGGCGTCGGCGTGCTTGGCCGCCTCGTGGGGCTCGCCGCCGGGGATGGACTGGTCCTCGGAGATGGCGAGGGTGACGCCTACCGGGGCGTCGCCGGGTCCCGCGCGCAGGGCCTCCGCGCTGGTTCGGTGGGCCTGCAACAGGTGTTCCTGCATGCGGTCCAGGTCGCCGAACACGAAGCTGCGGAAGCGGTCGCTGCCGCAGCGCTTCGCCGCCTGCTCGAGGAAGGGTCGGCTCGTCAGCACTTCCGTGGGCGGCAGCACGCCGTCGTGCTGGAGCATCTTGCCGAGGTCCGGCTCGTTGAGGGTGCATGCGGCGCCCCAAAGGTCGCCCAGGTGAGCCGAGACCCGCTCCGCATAGCGTGTGAAGAGAGCGGGACTCTCCGGGTCTTCCCAGCCGCCGCGGGCTGCCAGCCAGATCGGCGAGGTGAAGTGGTAGAGGGTCACGACGGGAAGCAGGTCGTGCTCCCGGCAGCAAGCGACCATCCGGCGGTAGTGATCGAGGGCCGCGAGCGAGAACACGCCGGGCTCCGGCTCGATCCGCGCCCACTCGACCGAGAAGCGGTAGGCCTGCAGGCCGAGGGAGGCCATCAGGGCGATGTCCTCCCGGTAGCGGTGGTAGTGGTCGCAGGCGTCGCCGGAGGGCTCGGCGAAGGGGCTCTCGGCGAGGTGCTCGAGCAGCCAGAAGTCGCTCGCGACGTTGCCGCCCTCGACCTGGTGGGCGGCGGTCGCGGAGCCGATCAGAAAATCCTCGGGGAAGGCCGGGCCGGGCATGGGCGCCGAGCCTAGCGCCCTGGCGGCCTAGAGCGTGGTCAGCCAGGCGGTCCACAGGGCGGCGAGCACGCCGGCGAAGAGCAGCTGCAGGACGCGCAGCGCGCGGACCCAGCGAAGGAGATCCGCGTCGCCCAGGGCGGCGGCGCGGCGGGACCAGTAGAAGCGGGTGAGGGCGGCGCTGGGCCCGACGCCGCGCGGGAGGAGCGTCGGTCGGCCGAGCTCCTCGAAGACGCCCGGGTGCCCGCTGCGCAGCCGCGCCAGGATCCGCGCCGAGGCGACCAGCAGGGCCGCGAGCACGATCCAGAAGGCGTCGAAGGGCACGAAGGGGAGGGCGGGCATGTGGTCGTGGGTACCGCTTCCGGGACGCGAAGTGACGTATCTTCGCGCCATGGCCGCGTCCCGTGCCGCTGGTGCCCTCGACGACGTCCGGGTGCTCGAGTTCGCCCAGGCGCTGGCGGTGCCCTCCTGCGGCGCGCTCCTCGCCGACATGGGCGCCGACGTCGTGAAGATCGAGCCGCCCCGCGGCGATACCTACCGGCTCCAGAACCGCAGCTCGGTTCCCGGCGAGGGGCGCGACTTCGCCATCTGCAACCGGGGCAAGCGCAGCCTGTGCCTCGACCTGGGGCACCCCGAGAGCCAGGAGGTGGTCGACCGGCTCGTGGTCGGGGCCGACGTGGTGCTCGTCTCCTTCAAGCCGACGGACCTGGAGCGCTACGGCCTCGGCTACGAGCGGCTGCGCGCCCTGCATCCGGAGCTCGTCTATCTCGAGAACACGCCCTACGGCCGCAAGGGGCCTCACGGCGAGGACGGCGGCTACGACGTGGTCGCCATGGGGCTGTCGGGCCTCTCGGCGGTGGTCGCGACGCCCCAGGGCGACACGCCGCGCTTTGTGCGGCCAGCCTTTGCGGACATCGGCACCGGGCTGGTCTCGGCCCTCGCCGTCGTGGCGGCGCTCCGGCACCGGGACCGCACCGGGGAAGGGCAGCGGGTGCACACCTCGCTCCTGCACACGGCCCTCGGCTTCGCGGCCCCGATGATCCACCGCTTCGAGGATCTCGACGGGGATCACTGGGACGCCTTCACGTCGAAGCTGGAGACCCAGCGCGGGGAGGGGGCCGGCTTCGACGCCCAGCAGGCCAGCTGGTACGAGCACTTCGACGTGTCGCCGGTCGGCAACGTCTACTTCCGTCACTATCGGACGAAGGACGGCTTCCTCTCGGTGGGCTGCCTCTCACCGCGCCTGAACGAGCGCTTCCGGGAGGCGACGGGCCTCGTCGACCCGCGGCGCACGGGCTTCCTGGAGCGGGGCTCGCCGGAGGAGGCGAAGGCCCTCGTCCTCTTGCGGGACGAGGCCGAGGCGCTGCTCGCCTCGCGGACCACCGGGGAGTGGCTCGCCCGCTTCCAGGAGCATGGCGTGCCCGCCGCCCGGCTCAACTTCCCGACCGAGATCTTCGATGATCCCCAGGCCCGCGCGAACGGCTACGTCGAGGAGCGCGAGCACCCCCGGCTCGGCCGCTACCACACGGTGACGCCGCCCCTCAGGATGGAGGCGTCGCCGGTCCACACCCGAGGGCCGTCGCCCGGCCTCGGCGCCCACACCGACGCCATCCTGTCGGAAGCCGGCTTCAGCGCCGACGAGCGCGAGATGCTCATCGCCGCCGGTGTCGCAGGTCCGCAGCGACGCTAGGTGCGCCAACAACCTAACAAACGGAACCGGCCCCCAACTTAACGGTCGAGGACGTCGGTGGCGATGAGCTCTTCGAGGTAGGGGGGGTTCCACCAGGAGAGCTGCATCTCCTTGGCGCGGCGGAAGTACATCTGGGTGTCGTACTCGATGGTGAAGGCGACGCCGCCCCAGATCTGGGCGCACTTCCGGGTCACCCACTGGTAGGTGTTGCAGGCGAAGAGCTTGGCCATCGGGGCGAGCCGGACGATGGATCGGCCCTGGGCCCGGTTCCAGGCGGCCTCGTGGACGAGCACCCGCCCGCCGTCGATGTGGGTCGAGGCGTCGGCCATGTAGTGGGCCAGGGCCTGGAAGGCGCCCAGGGGCTTGTCGAACTGCTTGCGCACCTTGGCGTACTCGACGGTGCCTTCGAGGCACCTGGCCGCGCCGCCGATGGCCTGGGCGGCCTGCAGGATGAGGCCGTCGTGGAGCACCCGGCTCCAGGTGTCCCAACCCGTCCCCGCCGCCCCGAGGCGGGCGCTGGCCGGCACGCGCACGTCGGAGAAGTCGACCCGGTAGTGGGGCTCGTTCGACTGGGAGAGGACCTGGGTGAGCTTCATGCCGTCGCTCGCCGGGTCGACGAGCAGGAGCTCCACGCCGTCGTCGCTGCGGGCCAGCACGACGAGCCGGTCGGCGGAGCTGGCGTAGTTCACGTGGCGCTTCACACCTGTGAGGACGTACGCGTCGCCCTCCCGCTTGGCGGTGAGCTTCACGCCCTCCGGGCCGAAGCCGCGATCGGGCTCGAGCCACGCCGGCGTCAGGATCGCCTCGCCGCCGGCGATCTTCGCGAGCCACTCCTCCTGCTGGGCCTCGCTGCCCGCTTCGAGGAGCAGCCCGGCCGAGAGCACGGCGCTCACGAAGTGCGGGGTCGGCGCCATGGCCCGGCCCAGCTCCTCGTAGATCAGCGCCGCCTCGAGCATCCCGAGGCCGCCGCCGCCGTGGCTCTCGGGGATCAGTACGCCCGTGAGCCCGGCCTCCGCCATCTGCTTCCAGAGAGCGTCCGGATAGCCCTTCGGGTCGTTCTCCATCTCGCGGACCACGTCCACCGGGCAGTGCTCGTCGAGCAGCGCCCGGCTCATGTCCTGGATCATCTGCTGCTCTTCGCTGAGCGTGAGGTCCATGGGGTCCCCTAGAAGTTCTTGGGCAGGCCGAGGTGGCGCCGCGCGATGATGTTCTTCTGGATCTCGGAGCCGCCGCCGCCGACCGTCTCGTTCATGGTCGCCCGGTAGGCGCCCTCGAAGCGGCCGCGGATCGGCGCCTCGTCCTGGCCCTCGCGGATGGTCCCCTCGACCCCGGTGAGGTCCAGGGCCTCGTCGCAGACCCGCTGGGAGAGGGTGGTGGTGAAGAGCTTGTATTGGGACGAAGGGATGGTCGGCGGCTTCCCCCCGGCCATCGCAGCGCACACGAAGCGGGTGCTGAGGGCCTTCGCCACTGCCGTATCCGTGACGATGTTGGCGATCGTCCGGCGCACGTTCGGGTCCTCGCGCAGGGGCTCGTCGTCGCGCGTCGCGGTCTTGACCCACTCGACCAGCACGCGCGTGCGGTCGGCGATGGGCGACAGGGTGAACATGGTGAAGCGCTCGAGATCGAGGGCCTCGGAGATCATCTGGAAGCCCTGGCCGCGCTTGCCGACCAGGTACGCGTCCGGCACGAAGACGTCGGTGAAGAACACCTGGTTCGTCGTGTCCTTGCCGATCGTCGGCAGGCTCTGGATCTCGAGGCCCTCGTGGTCCATCGGGATCAGGAAGAGGGAGAGGCCGTCGTGCTTCGGCTTGTCCGGGTCGGTGCGGGCGCCCACCCAGTACCAGTCGGCGAAGTGGGCGGAGGTGGTCCACATCTTCTGGCCGTTCAAGAGCCAGCCGCCGTCCACCTTCTCGGCCTTGAGCTGCATGTTCGCGGCGTCCGAGCCGGCCTCGGGCTCGCTGTAGCCCACCGCGAACTCGACCTCGGCGGCGAGGATCTTCGGCAGGAACTCCTGCTTCAGGAAGTCGCTGCCGTGGCGGATCAGGGTCTTGCCGATGATGCCGACGCCCTTGCCGATCTGCGGCGCCGCGTGGCGGGAGAGCGCCTCGTTCAGGATGAACTCGTAGACGCCCTCGATCTCCTGGCCGCCGTACTCCTTCGGCCACGACATCCCGAGCCAGCCCTTGGCGGCGAGCTTCTTCATGAACGCCCGGCGCTCCGGGGTGTCCGCGAGCTGGGTGAAGTTCTCGCGGGTCGGGTCCATCACGACCGGGTCGTGATTTTCGACGAGCCAGGCCTCGACCTCGTCGGCGAATTTCTGCTCTTCGGGGGAGAAATCGAAGTCCACGGCGTCCTCCTCGGAATGCAGGGAATCATATACGATACGGACCGTATTGTAAACGAGCCCCGTGGGGACCGTGGAGTCCGCGGGCGCTCCTACTCCGGCGGGCGGACCGTCACGTAGACGGCGCCGAGCAGGCAGCGGCCGGTGACCACCAGCAGCAGCGGCTCGCCTTCCGCGGACACCGGGCTGTCCCCCTCCGGCTCGCCGGTGATCATCCGGCGCACGATCGAGCGCACCCGCGGCCGCTCGCCGCGCTGCCTCACCTCGCCGAACATGCAGCGCACGCCCTCCAGGCGGATCTCCGCGTCCGGCGGGACGATCAGGTCGATCTGTCCCATCAAGGCGTCGCAGCGCACCTCGACGATGCCGTCGCTCGGCAGCTCCGCGTCGCGGAAGTCGAGGGTCACCTCGCCCATCAGCGCGCGGGCCAGGATCTTCTCGGCCGCGATCCAGGGCCCCGAGCGCTCGAGCGCGCCGAGCATTCCGCGAACGACGTCGCGGGTGATCGGAACGGGGAGGTCGCTCACCCCGTGAGCCTCTGCATGCGCGCGCCGCGCAGCTCCTTCGCCACCGGATCGACCAGGAACTCCTGGCGCTGGACCCGTCGGATGAAGTAGCGGAGGAGCTCTGCGTCCCGCTCGCCGGTGTTCTTCGCCACCAGCTCCTCCAACGCGGCGTCCCGTTCCTGCCACGACCCGGGGCGCCGGCCGAGCAGGGCGCCGGCCTCGTCCAGATCCTCCGCCTCCAGGGCCGCGCCGTAGCGGTCCGCCCGGCGCAGGAACTCCGCGCCCCGTTGCACGGACTCGAGCTGATAGGCCTCGTAGGGATCCTCCCGCTCGAGCTTCGCGAGCCGCGCCTGCAGCACGTCGTGCCCGATCGCCCAGGGCGAGAGGGTCTCCTCGGGCAGCTCGGCCGGTGGCACCTCCAGGCCTTCCAGGTGCGCCATCAGCTCGAGGGGACAGCGGGCGTAGACCAGGTACCAGACCAGGTACTGGAGGAAGTCCGTCGCCGGCGTCGGCGCCGCCACCTGCACGGCGGTGGCCAGGGGCGTCACCATGCCGAAGCGGATCGCGTGGTAGAGGACCGCCCGGCGATCGACCGCGAGGCCCGCGTGCTTCTCATAGGTGCGGACCGCGTCCTCCAGGTCGCCCAGCGGCTCGCTGAGGTCGCGGTTGAGCAGGCCCCCCAGGTCGGCCACCGGGTCGCCCACGTAGGCCAGCTCCACGTCGATCACCGCCGTCACCCGCCCCTGGTCGAACAGGAACTGGCCCGAGTCGCCGACGACGAAGGAGGTCTGCTCGCGATCTCGCGGCACGTTGCGGCGAAGCCAGTCCACGCCGAACTCGATCAGCGGCTCCGGGCGCTGCTTCGTGCTCCGGAAGGAGGCGACCCACACGTCGAGATCGCCGAGGCCGCGCTCCTCCGGCGTCTCCGGGATCGTGAAGCCCGCCGCGCGGAAGTCGGCCAGATCGATGCGGTGGATCTGCGCCAGGATCTCCATGTAGTGATCGCGCACCGCCTTGCGCTCCGCCTCGCTCTCGGCGGTGGCGAGGTTGAAGCGCCCCGGCGCCTTGTCCATCACGATCGCGTCCGGCACGTCGCAGTAGCCGTAGACGTGGGGAACGGGCACGCCGTGCTTCTCCATGAGCTGCAGGCAGGCGCACTCGTGGCGGAGCTGGTCGGCGCCGCCGGCGGCCTCGGGGCGGGCGCCGCGCACGTAGATGGGCACGCGGCTGCCGTCCTTCCGCTCCACCTCCAGGAACCAGGCGGGACGCCAGCGGGGCTGGCGCTCGGCGGCGACGATGGGCCCGCCCACCTTCGCCTCGACGAAGTCGAAGGCGGCTTGCCAATCCGGGGCCAGGTCGTCGCGGGGAGAAGCCATGGCCCAGTGCTACCGCAGGCCTCGGGCCGGGGCTACAGGGCCCGCATCAGCGCATCGCCGTCTGGATCCGCGGCACGAAGAAGAACTCGCCGGGCTCCGCGTCGCCGTGCTTCATCTCCCGGTACTCGGGCACCTGGTCGTAGGGGATCATCGACTTCGCCCGGTAGGACACGCGGGCCGCCACGGCCTGGTGGAGCTGGCTGCCCCACATGATCTGGTTGTTGGCGCGCAGCACCGAGAGCAGCGCCTCCGCGAAGATCGAGTGCCGGCCGCCGCCGCCGTCGGGGATCGGGATCAGCCCGCCCGCGGTGAGCGCCATCCGCACCCGCCGCTTGGCCATGGTGGACATCCAGTGGAGGCGCTCCTTCGAGGTGCGCGCGCCCTCGATGGAGATGGCGACGTTGCGGGTGATCACGCCCGAGTAGCAGGAATCGGCCACGATCAGCACGTGCTTCGCGTTCATGGCGCCGACCTGGCGGGTCATCTCGTCGGTCGAGAGCCACAGCGCCGGGTTGTCGTGCTCCGCGTCGACGGGCAGCCAGTAGCCGCTGTGGGAGCCCTCGTCCAGGTGACCGTGGCCCGCGTAGTAGACCAGCAGGTTGTCCTTCGAGGTGAGCTTCTTGCGCAGCTGGGCCAGGGCCGTCATCAGCTGGTAGCGGTCGGCATCGAGGAGCGTCGTCACCTCGAAGCCGTAGCGGTTCGTGAGCACCTGGCCGATCTCCCGCGCGTCGGCGTGGGGTGTCTCCAGGTCGGGCATGTGCGCGTAGTTCTGGTTGCCGATCACGAGCGCGTGGTAGCTGCCGAACTCGATGCCCGGCGAATCGTCCGGCGGCGGCGCGGCCACCGGCGGGAGCCCGCGCCGCACGACGAAGCTGCGGCTCGACTGCTTGCCCTGCCGGTCGATCGCCACCAGGGTGACCCGCGTGCCCTCGTCGCCCACCTTCACGACGGGCCGGAACACCAGGCTCTCGTCGGTCTCGACCGGCTCGCCGTTCAGGGTCAGCGCCTCGAGGCCGGCGGGCGCGATCACCTGGCCGACGATCCGGCGCTCGGCCTCCTCGGCGGTCACCGATTCCTCGCCCCGGGAGGCCAGCGGCGGAAGCTGGGGATCGACCACGTGGATGGTCGGGCCGGCGATGTCGAGCTTCACCTGGCGCTCGGCTTCGGCGAGCTCCTGCTGGCGGCGGGCCAGGGCCGCCTCCAGCTCGTCGATCTGGGAGGCGAGCGCCTCCGAGCGCTGGGTCAGGCCCGCGAGGCGCTCTTCCTCGCTGCGGATCTCGGAAGCCCGCGCGGCGAGCTGCTCCTCCAGCGCGGCGAGCTCGCCGGTCCGGCCCTCGAGCTGCGCCGCCTGCTCCTCCGAGCGGCTCGCCAGGCCCTCGAAGCGCTCGCGCTCCTGGGCCAGCGCCTCGCGCTCGGCGGCCACGCCGCTGCGCTCCTCCTCGAGGGCGGCACGCTGGCCGTCGAGCTCGGCGCGGGCATCTTCCAGGGCCTTGCGATCGGCGTCGGTCTGCTGGGAGCGGGCGAAGCGCGCCTCGGCCTCGGCCTCGCGCTCCGTCACGCCGAGCAGCCGGTCGCTCGCAGCGCGATCGCGCTCCGCCAGCCGGGCCTGCTCCCGGTCGAGCTCGGCGGCGCGCTCGCGAAGCGCCTGCTTCTCCTGGCGCAGCGATTCCTCCCGGGCGGCCAGGTAGCTGCGGTCATCCTCGAGCTTGGCGCGATCCCGGTCGAGCTCGCGCCGCTCGCTCTCGATCCCCGCGCGGTCGGCGGCCAGGTCGCCAGCGCCGGTGGCGGGCGCCTCGCCTTGCGAGGTCGGAGCCTCCGTCAAGCCAGCGAGCTCCTTCTCGAGCCGGCGCACGTCGAGGCGCAGGCGATCCGCCTCGTGCTTGCTCTCGGAGAGCTGGCTCTCGAGCTGGCTCACGTCCGTGCCGGCCCCTGGCGCCATCACGACGCGGCCTTCCAGCTCGTCGATCCCGTAGGAGTCGAGGTAGAGGCCGAGGGCGCGCTTCGGGTCCCGCGCGACGCCCAGCCCGCGTTCGTGGAGCCGCGCCAGGGCGCGCTTCGCCTGCCGGTGCCCCTGGCCCGCCGCGCGCTCGTACCAGCCGGCGGCCTGCCCGTAGTCGGGCGGCGTGCCGAGCCCCTGCTCGTAGATCTCGCCCGCGTAGTACTGGGCCGTCGGGTCGCCCTGCTCCGCGCGCTCGGTCCAGAACGCCAGCCGCTCCGAGTAGCCGGCCGGATCGTAGGCGACGTACTCTCCGCCGCGGATCTCGCAGTCGAGCTGGCTCGTGCTCACGACCCGGGGAGGTGCCACGTAGATGGCCTTGCGACCGAGCTTCCGGGTCGTGCCGCGCAAGAGGCAGTCCACGATCTTGAGCCGGTCGATCGCGGCGGCGGCCGAGGTGGCCGGGCCGGAGGAGGCGGAGGGCGTGAGCTCCAGCGCCGGCGCGGACGCGACAGACCCGCTCGCCGCCGGGGGATCCAGCGCCACGATCGAGCGGGTCGCCACCGGCTTGCCACCCGCGCAGGCCAGCAGGGCCAGGGCCGCGAGGAGCGACAGGAAGGACAGGGCGGCGGTTCGGTGCTGGGCCATGATGGTGACTCTGCTCTGGTTGGGTGCGTTCGGTTGCGTCGCGTCCCCCTCCGAGCACGCCGAGCATCGTGCCGGGGAGATGGGACTCTCCGCAAGGACCATTCGCGGGGGTCCGTTCCTCCACCGGGTCTTTGTTGCGCCGCGGACCTCCGCGGCTCGGGAGCAGGGTCGCTCCACGGGCCCCTTCGGATCACGCGGACCTGGATCACCTGCCGATCGCTTGCACGTCTATCTCGGCGGCGACGGCTCCCCCCGTGGGGCGCTACGCCATCGCCCGCCCGACCCGACGCCGCGGCAGCTCCTGGTGCTCGAGCTGATGGCCCACGACCCCAACCCGAGCCTCCTTCTGGGGCGCCCATGTTATCACGGGGTCGAGACCTGCGAGCCGGTCCACTGGACCCTGGGCCGCTACTCCGAGGCCGTCGTCGAGAGCCTGGTGGCCGCCTTCAAGCGGGTCGTGTCACCCGACCGACCGGTCGTCCTGATCGGCCACAGCGGCGGCGGCACCCTCGCGATGCTGATGGCCCCGCGGCTCCCGCAGGTGGAGGCGGTGGTGACCGTCGCCGGCAACCTGGACGTGGCGGCCTTCACGGAGCATCACGGGTTCGGGGCGTTCACGGGGTCGCTGGACCCGGCGGCGTTGCCGCCGCTGCCGGAGCGGGTGCGGCAGATGCACCTGGTCGGCGGGCGGGACGAGGTGGTTCCGCCGGCGATCGTGGAGGCGGCCATTCGGCGGCAGCCGGGAGCGCGAAGGGTCAATTCGCCGGAGAACGGGCACAACGAGGGGTGGGTGACCGTCTGGCCCAACGTTCTCGAGGTGCTCGAGGATGAGCTCGGCGGGTAGCAGCTTCATCCGGAGCGTCTCGGACGCCGAGACCGAGCAGGCCTTCGAGGGGTGGTGACGGTGCTGAGCCGGCCTGCGGTGTCGTAGCCCAGGTCGACGGTCTTGCCGTCCGGGCGGGCCACCTGGGTGAGGTTCTTGTCCAGGTCGCAGGTGAAGAAGGTTCGCGGGTCGTTCGGGTCCACCGGCGGGGGGTCGTACTCGCCTTCCTGGTCGAGGAGCGTGTAGCGGAAGACGTGGGCGGGCTGGCCGGGGGGCGTGAGGCTGGTGAGGTTGCCGCGCAGGTCGTAGGTGAAGTCGATGAAGCGGCTGTCGGGCAGCGTCTGGCGCGTGACGCCGCAGGCAATGCCGCAGACGGCACCGACCAGCCCTCCAAACAGCCGTTCCCTACGTGTCATCAGTCCTCGCAGAAGCAGCCCGTCGCGGGATCGTCCTCCTGGTAGACGACCGTGGGCCCGGCGGAGCACACGTTCGCGTGCCCTCCGAGGACGAGGAGAGGGGCAGGATGGCAGTGGCGCCGTAGCGAGCGGCATGGCCACCTAGCGAAGGGGAGCCACGCACATTAGTCGGCGGTCGAGGAGTAGTTCAACCGCAATGAGCGGCAAACACGCTCGGATTCCGACGGAAACCGCCGGATCGCGTCAGACCTACCCCATTCGGGGGATACGATCCGCCCTAGAAGTCGAACCTCGCGCCGACGGTCAACGCGTACTGGTCGACGTAGCTGTCGCCGAGCCGCGTATCGAAGTCGATGAAGGCGACCATGCCGCTGGTCAGCACCATGCTCACGCCGGCGCCGACGTTGAACACGTCGCGGTCCGGGCTCTGGGCGCGGAGGCTCAGGCGGGTGCGGTTCAGGTCGGCAGTGAAGCGGGCGTTGATCGTGCGGGAGTCGTTCTCGAACTCGTGCTCCCACTCGCCGCGCAGGTAGGGCGTGACGATGCCGCTGCCGGTCGAGATGTCGTAGCTGAGGGTCACGCCGAGGTCCGTCGTCAGGGACGTGATCGACTGGCCCTCGTAGGTGAGGTTCAGGCCCTGAGCACCGCTCTCCCGGGCGCCGTCGGTATCGACGCCGATGTAGTTCACCTGCAGGTAGGGGTCGATGCCGAGGGCGCCGCTGTCGAGGTTGGCCCCGGCGGCGACGCTCAGGCCCCACTGGTCGCCGCTCGGGTCGCTGCGCGCCGTCCGGTTCACCGTCGGGTAGACGATGCTGCGCTCGAGGCTGTAGTCCAGGTAGGAGTAGGTCGCGATCGCGTCGACGTAGAAGGCGTCCTGCTGCCAGGTGCCGTAGGCGGAGAGGCCGTAGGCGTTGCGGTCGAGCTCGCCGGCGCCCCCGTCGAAATCGTTGTCGACGCGGGAGTAGTTGAACGCCAGGCCGCCCACGAGCGGCTCGCTGAACCGGTAGTCGACACCGACCACCGCGCCGAGGGCGTCGAAGTCGAAGCCGACCTCCTCGTCCCGGCCGTCGAAGTCGCCCCAGGAGTACAGGCCGTTGCCCCAGAGCCCCCACTTGCCGAGCAGGTCCTGATCCCCCGCGGCGGACCGCTCGCGCAGGGCGCGCTCGATGTCCTCGCCCTGCAGCGAGCCCCCGTAGGCGTCCCGCAGGTCGAGGCCCGCGAACTGGATGCGCGGGCCGCCTTCGCGCAGGGCCACGAGCCGGTTGCCGATCACCTCCAGGTTGCGGATGGAGGTCTGGGTCGAGAGGGTGCCGGAGGCCGCCGCCTGGCCGTGGGCCAGGTCCTCGAGGGCCTCGTTGATCTCCGGGTCCGAGATGTCGAGCAGGCCCGGCACGACGAGCTCGCTGCAGCGATCGAAGAGGTCCTGGGTATCCGCCCCCCAGCCGCGGGTGCCGACGATCGGTGCCAGGTCGCCGCAGGTGGTGAGGACGAAGTCGCCGCTCAGGCTCTGGAGGCGGCTCTGGCCGCCGAGGGAACCCAGACTCCGCGGAGAGGGCGCCTGCCCTGCGGGAGCCCCGCCACCGCCACCGCCTCCACCACCGCCGCCCTGGCCGTAGGCCCCGCCGGCGAGGAAGATGCTCGCGATGATGAGCAGGAGCTGAATCCGGATCGCCCGCGCGCGGACCACCATGTTGACCTCCCTGGGACGACCTCGGCCCGGGCCGTCGCGGGGGATCCTATACCGGGGAAATCCCCAGTGTCAAAGGGGGTTACGTCGGATCCTGCGTGGAGATGGGGCACTCCGCCGCCAGGCCCAGTGCCCAGAGACCGGCCAGGCCGAGCCCCAGCAGGAGCCGGGTCGAGCGCTCCGCCACCAGCCCGGCGCCGTCCCTGGCGCCCGGAAGCCCCGCCGGGCGGCGATCTCGAGGGGCTCCTCGAGGAAGCGCTCGACGATCTGCGCCTCGCCCTCGACTCCTTGCCCCCGGACCAGGCGGACCCGCTGACCCTGCTCGGCCTCCTGCGGCCGCGCCTGGAGCGACGGGTGCGGAGCGCGTCGCTCCGTCTCGACTGGCGGGTGAGCGACGCCGGGGAGGGCCGGGGCATGGCCAATTTTCGCCACCGCGCCGAGGAGCTCGGCGCCGACCTGCGGATCGAGTCGACCGACGCGGGGACGCGCCTGCGGATGGTCTTTCCCGGGCCTGCCGCTACCGCCCCATGAAGCGGAGGTGATCCTCGCCCTGGAGGTGGTCGGGCTCGACCCAGTAGTCGCCGCGAACCGCAGGCAGGAGGATGTCCCGGGCGGCCTGGTCGTCGCCGCCCAGGACCAGCCAGGCGCCCGTGCCGAGCACCGCTCCGCCCGCGGCGGTGAACGCCTTGATCGGCGTGTAGAGCAGGCTGGCGCCCACGGCGGCGATCCACCAGCCGGCGCCTTCCGTTTCGGCGGCGGCAGGCCGGGGGTGAGCGACGAGCACGAGCGCCAGCAGGGCGGCGCAGAGGAGGCCCAGGGGCCTTCGGTTGGTTCGGAGTCGGCGCATCGGAGGTCCTTCCTGTCGGGTTCGGAGGTCGGGGTTCCGAGAGAAGGGGTGGGCCCCGATCCCGCGAGGGGACCGGGGCCCGGGGTGGGGGAGGGAGCGGACGAGCTAGCGGTTGCGGCCGGAGACGGCGCCCACGGTGCCGACGTTCGACACGGCGGTCGCGCGGTTGGCCGTGGCCTTGGTCGTGATGTCCCGGCTGCGGGTCTTGATCTTGACGTCGCCCTCGAGGCGCGAACCGGCCATCACGGAACCCACGTGGGCCTCGGCGAGCGCGCGGTTGGCACTGGCCTCGGTGTAGATGTTCCGGGTCCGGGCGTCGATGTCGATGTCCTTGCTCTTGGTGAAGAGGTCGCCCAGGAAGGCCTGCGCGCTCGCGGCGTAGCCGAGGACCAGGGCGGAGGTGACGAGGATCTGGAAGAAGCGGCGCATGATGTTGATCTCCTTGGATCGGTTGGGTTGAGGTGGATCGCAACGCGCGATCACGGAGAGGGGTCGCGCTGGCGCGCGCTTCGGATCACGAACCGGCAGGAAACCGTCGCCAAAAAAGAGAAGCGGCGCCGATCCCGGAGGATCGGCGCCGCCCTTGGGGGTCGGCTGGCGAGCGGGAGCTAGCGGTCGCGGCCCGAGACCGCGCCCACCACGCCCACGTTCGTCACGGCTGTCGCGTTGTTCGCGCTGGCCTTCGTCGTGATGTCGCCGGTGCGCACCTTGATCTTGACGTCGCCCTCGAGCCGGGCGCCGGCCATCACCGAACCCACGTGGGTCTCGGCGAGCGCGCGGTTGGCACTGGCCTCGGTGAAGATGTCGCCGGTGCGGGCGTCGATGTCGATGTCCTTGCTCTTGGTGACGAGGTCGCCCAGGAAGGCGGACGCGCTGGCGGCGTAGCCCAGGACGAGGGCGGAGGTAATGAGGATCTGGAAGAAGCGGCGCATGATGGTGATCTCCTAGGGATCTGAAGGGTGGATTGGATGGACCGCGGCCCTGCGGTCCATCGCTGAGGAGTCGGCGCTGGCTCTGTCTCGGATCACGCGTGACGCAGAAACGCAAGATCCGACCCCGGAATGGGAAGCGGCGCCGACCCCGGAGGATCGGCGCCGCCTTGGGGGTCGGCTGGGGAGCGGGAGCTAGCGGTTGCGGCCGGAGACGGCGCCCACGGTGCCGACGTTCGACACGGCGGTCGCGCGGTTGGCCGTGGCCTTGGTCGTGATGTCCCGGCTGCGGGTCTTGATCTTGACGTCGCCCTCGAGGCGCGAACCGGCCATCACGGAACCCACGTGGGCCTCGGCGAGCGCGCGGTTGGCACTGGCCTCGGTGTAGATGTTCCGGGTCCGGGCGTCGATGTCGATGTCCTTGCTCTTGGTGAAGAGGTCGCCCAGGAAGGCCTGAGCGCTCGCGGCGTAGCCGAGGACCAGGGCGGAGGTGACGAGGATCTGGAAGAAGCGGCGCATGATGTTGATCTCCTTGGATCGGTTGGGTTGAGGTGGATCGCAACGCGCGATCACGGAGAGGGGTCGCGCTGCCCCGGGGGCCGGATCACCGACCGGCAAGAAAATCCGCCCGGATCGTTGTATGAAAGGGGGCCCACGGCGGGATGGAGGGCGGAGGGTCGATGGCGGAAGGCGCGGCAGCGGTCGGCGATCTCCTCGACCGCGCCGTCGCGGGCCAGGAGACCGCCCTCCTCCAGCTGGCTCGGCGAGTCACCTCCCTCATCGAGGGATGGGGCGCCTACACCGTCCAGAGCGACTGGCGGATCCTCACCCAGGAGGCCACCCAGCAGGCCCTGGACGGCTGGCGGAGCAGCCGCCGGGAGGCCCAGGCCGCCCAGTTCCTGGAGGGGATCGTCCGAAACCGCTTCTGGGGCGAGGTGTTGGACGAGATGTCCCAGAACAACCCGCGGGCCGGCGAGCTCCTCTTCCCCACCATCCGCCGGCTCCTGGCCCGCTGGGACGGCTCCCGGCGCTTCGAGGCCAGCTGGGACGACGTCGTCCAGGAGGCCACCCACCAGCTCTGGGAGCGCTGGGCTACTGGCGAGGTGGAGCGGCCCTGGTCCCTCCTGTGCACCATCGCCAAGCGGCGCTTCCTCGATCAGACCCGGAGGGCCAAGGCCACGGAGGATCCGGAGATCCTGGACGACCTCTCTGAAGAGGGCGAGGAATCCCCCGGGGGAGAGGTGTTCGCCCAGCAAGCGCTGGACGTGCTAGAGCCCGAGGAGCGGGGCATCGTCGTGCGGATGGACATCGAGGGGCAGACCCGCGTCGAGATCGCGAGGGAGCTCGAGATGACCGAGGGCCAGGTGCTCTCGATCCGGCGCGCCGGGCTTCGGCGGATCTGGCGCTGGGCGGGGGCCGACCTTCCGCCGGAGATCCGGGACGTCTGGGAGGCGATGTTCAAGGGCGCCAAGCGGGCGGGCCCGGAGCAGGTGGCCGCCCAGCTGGGAATCACCCCCGGGGAAGTCGAGCAGCGGGTCGAGCAGGCCCGGGTGCTCCTGGGGCTGGCGGGATGAGGGGTCCGGAATTTCGCGATCGGGTGATCCGAATGGGGGGGGTGGCGCGACCTTGGTGCGAATGCCCCCACCTCATCTCGGGAGTGAGCCGATGAGCGAACCCAATGACCCTCGCCTCGAGGGCGACGACGCCTTCGAGGACGAGCTCGACCGCGCCACCGTCCTGCGGCTGCGCGGCGAGGACCCCCGCGCCGACCGCTGGCAGCCGGAGGACCAGGATCTGGTCCAGTTCGCGCGGAACCCCCGCGCCCTGGCGCCGGAGCTGCGCGCGCGGATCGACGCCTACCTGGAGAAGCACCCGGCCGAGCGCGACGCCCTGGCCGCCTTCGAGGTGCTCGCGCCGGCCCCGCCGGTGGCCGAGGCCGCCGAGGCGCCGTCGCTCCTGGCCCGCCTCACCTCTTCCCTCGCCGCCCTGGTGCCCGCTCCCCGGGCCGTCGCCTCCGCCGCGGCGCTCTTCCTGGTGGCCGGCGTGGGCTTCCTCCTGACCCAGGAGCCGGACGAGCCCGTCTGGCGGGGCCCGGACACGCCGATCGAGGATCCGATCGGCGGCCCGGACACCGGGCACCCGCCCCTCGACCTGGCCGAGATCGAGCTGGTCCCCGGCGTCGTGATGCCCCTGGAGGCCGCCTCCCTGCCCACGGCGGGCGAGGTGCTGCTGATCCTCGTCCTGCCCGGTGAGCCCCCGGAGGCGCCCGTCGAGCTGACCCTCCTCCGGGAAGGCGCCGCCGAGCCCCTGGCCCAGCGGAGCGCCCCCGCCTCCGAGGGGCCCGCCCCCGCCGTCCAGCTGCGTGTACCCGCCGAAGACCTCGAGCCCGGCGCCTACCGGGTGGAGGTCTTCGAAGGGCCTGCCGTCCCGCCGGTCGAGTTCCTCTTCGAGGTGAGGTGATCCGGGCGCCCCCGTCGGGCGACTCTCCCCAAGAGAGCCCGCGGGAATCCCCCCGCGGCTCCCGCCCGGAAGGAACGGCCATGCTGAAGCGCATCCTCTCCATCCTCGCCCTGACCGGGGTCGCCTGCGGCGGCACGCCGTCGGCGGCCGACGACGGCAAGCCGGTCACGGTCTGCCGGCACGACGCCCAGGGCACCGTGGCCGTCACGAACATCGGCAGCGTGGGCCCCGGCTCCGGCAGCACGCGGGTTCGCGTCGTGACCGGCAACCGGACGACCGTTGTCGATCCCGAGGGGGAGTGCGTCTTCACCGACGAGCCGCCGCGCCGCCATCCCCTCCGAGGGGGGGAGGCGAACTTCCCCCGGACGCCCGACGCTTCCGAGGTGCGGAGGTGATCCGAGTCGCCGCCTCGCGCGACTCCTCTCGGGGCACGCAGCCCCCAGCAAAGGAGACCGACATGGGACGCAAACTCGCCGCCTTCGCCATCATTCCGATGATGCTCTTCGCGGGATCCGCCACCGCGAAGATCAACGAGGGCAACACCTCCGCCAAGAGCAAGCTGAACGTCCTGAAGGCCAAGACGTCGCACCGCCTCAAGGCCGATGAGGGGCAGGACCCCTGCAACCAGAGCCTGAACGCGGGCAACGTGATCATTCCCGAGGGCACCCGCGCTCCCCGCGAGGTGACCGTCGTGATCGAGGGAGACGTGACCAATGTTGGTTCGATCGTTGGCTCCGCGCGCTGCCGCCGCTAGCCGCCTCTTCATGGCCGCCGCCCTGGCGCTGCTCTTCGGAGCCTGCGCCACTCCCGGCAACCAGGCTGCCTACACCAGCCGCACGCCGGGGCTCGACCCCCAGACGACCCGCACGGTCTACTCCGGCGCGCTGGCCTGCATGGACGACCTGCTCCAGTCCTACGGGCCCCAGGGCACGATCATCACCAGCGTCGGCATCCCGGACGCGACCGGTCAGGTCCAGGTGGGCTCCCGCGACATGCTGATGTCGGCGATCTCCGACATGACACGGCGGAGCGGTGCCTTCACCTACGTCGACCTCGACGTCACTCGCGAGGAGTCGCTGGCCATCCACGGCAACTCGCCGGACAAGACCTCGCTCTGGCCCACGTACCTGATCCGCGGGACGATCTCGGGCCTCGACGAGAGCGTCATCGACGTGTCGAAGGGCCTGAGCTTCGGCGTGGAGCTCAGTGAGAACGATGCCGCCGCGGCCTACGCCAACAGCCGCACCTCGTCGGTGGTGTCCCTCGACCTTTTCATCGTGCGCTCGAAGGACCTGGTGCTCCTGCCCGGCCTCAAGGCGAGCAACTCGCTGGCGATCAGCCGCGCGGGCTCGGCCAGTGAAGCCGGGATCACGATCAAGCAGGTGGGCCTCGACTTCAGCGTCGAGCAGGAGGAGTCCGAGAGCCTGGCTCACGCGGTGCGCACGCTGATCGAGCTCGGCACTGTCGAGCTGATCGGCAAGTTCGCCCAGGTGCCCTACTGGCGCTGTCTCCAGGTCGAGGGGACGAACCCCGTGGTGATGAAGGAGGCGGCCGACTGGTACGCCGACATGGACGAGGACGAGAAGATCCTCTTCAGCCAGCGCGTGCTGATCGCGCGGGGCGAGTTCGCCGGGCCCGCCACCGGCGAGCTGGACGCCGCCACCAAGGCCGCCATCGTCCGCTACCAGCAGGTGAACGGGCTGATCCCGACCGGTCGGCTCTCCTTCGAGCTCTACCACTCGATGCTCGGCAACGATCGCCCTGCCGAGGTGGGGGAGCCGGTCACGTTCATCGAGCAGGACGAGACGCCCGACCCGGTGGCGGACCAGGTGCCCGTGCGCGAGCCCCTGCTCCTGACGCTCACGTCGGCGCGTGGATCCCAGCCGAGCTTCGCGCCGAACGAGATGCTGAGCATCCAGGTCGGCGCGTCGCGGGACGCCTACGTGTACTGCTACTACCGGGACGGCGCCGATCGCATCTCGCGCATCTACCCGAACCAGTTCCAGCCCGATCCCTATCTGCCGGCGGGCCAGTACGTAACGGTTCCGCCCGTCGACGCCGCGGGACACCCCACGCGCTTCGGCATCCGCTTCGAGCATCCCGGCGCGGCGGAGGAGGTCGCCTGCCTCGCCTCGGACCGGGAGGTCGGCATCTGGCTGCCCCGGACGCTGAAGCAGCGGGATCTCGCCCCGCTGCCCGTCGGGAGCCTGGCCGAGCTCGAGGCCGCCTTCGAAGAGCTCGACGGCGAAGGCCTCGTCCGCGCGCGGCTGCCCATCGAAGTGACCCGCGAGTAGCGCGGCTGCTCATCTGCACCCGCGAGCAACCCCTCACCCATCCTTCCTGGAGACACGATCATGAGCTTCCGAATGCGACGGCCGGCGTGGGTCGCTGGCCTGATCCTGGGTCTGCTGCTGGGCCTTCCGCTCGGCGCAGCCGCCCAGGACACCCTCCCGACCGCCCCGGTCCGGATGTACGACGAGCCCCTCTCGGCCGACGAGCTGGCCCAGAAGCTCTTTCCGCCCAAGCTCCGCTCGATCGTCCCGGTCGAGGAGCAGCCGAAGCCCGAGGTGATCGGCTACGCGATCCAGTTCGGCTTCGACTCGGCGGAGCTCCTGCCCGCGGCGAAGCCCTACCTGGACGAGCTCGGCAAGATGATGAACCTGGAGCGGCTCTCGAGCGCGAGCCTGGTCGTCGAAGGCCACACGGACGCGATCGGCTCCGAGGACTACAACCTCGACCTGTCGCTGCGACGGGCCCAGGCCGTGGCCGGCTACCTGGCGAAGGCGCACCGCATCGACCCGAACCGCCTCGTGACCCAGGGCCGCGGCGAGAGCCGGCCGCTGCCGGACCGGGCGCCGACCGATGGCCAGAACCGCCGCGTCCAGTTCGGCGGCCTCGGCGCTCGTTAGGTCAGGGAGCCTACCCGTGGTCCGTAGCCTCCTGGTTGCCCTCGCCGCACTCGCGGCCCTGTTCGGTAGCGTCGCTCCCGGCTGGGCCGCGAAGCGGGCCCTGATCGTCGGGATCAACGACTACCGGGGCGAGAACAGCGGTGGGCGCTGGCGCGACCTCCGCGGCGCCGTGAACGACGCCGAGGCCATGCGCTCGCTGCTGGTCTCCCGCTTCGGCTTCGCGGGGGACGACGTGGTGCTGCTGCGCGACGCCGAGGCGACCCGGGAGCGCATCCTCGCCGAGATCGAGGGGCACCTGGTCGCTCCGGCGAAGCCCGGCGACGTCGCCTTCTTCCACTTCGCCGGTCACGGCTCCCAGGTGCGCAACGCCCAGGGCCAGGAGCTCGATCGGCTGGACGAGACGATCGTCCCCGCCGATTCGCGGCTGGGCGCGCCGGACATCCGCGACAAGGAGCTGCGGGTCCGCTTCAACGACGTGCTCGACCGGGGTGCCGACCTGGTCGCCGTCTTCGACAGCTGCAGCAGCGGCTCCATCCTGCGCTCGCTCCAGGCGGTGCGCTTCCTGCCGCCGGGCGACGCGCCGGCTCCCGCCCTGGCGCCGGAGCGCCGGGCGCCGCCGGAGGAGCGCGGCGCGCTGCTGCTCTCCGCCGCCTCGAGCGGGCTGCCTGCCGCCGAGACGAAGGACGCCGCCGGCCGGCCTCGCGGCGCCCTGAGCTTCGCCCTGATCCGCGCCCTGCGGGAGGCGGCGCTGGACGAGCCCGCGGACCAGCTCTTCCTGCGCGTGCGCAGCGCGCTGCTGGCCGAGGACCTGGGCCAGGCCCCGGTGCTCGCCGCCACCTCCGAGCGTCGCGCCCGCCCGCTGCTCGGCGGGGAGGCGCAGGCGGCGGGCGCGACCCGGGTCGGCGTCCTGCGCGTCCGCAGCGACGGCCTCGTCGAACTCGACGCCGGCGCGGCCAGCGGCCTGAACCCGGGGGCCGAGCTGGTCTCGAACCGCATTGGCGATACGCGCCGGCTGCGCGTGGTCGAGGTGCCGGGCGTCGCCCTGGCCCTGGCCCGGGTGAGCGGCGGCGATGCGGCGTCGCTCCAGCCGGGCGATCTCTTCCGTCTCGACCGTTGGAGCGCCCCGGACGGCGCCGCGCTGCGCATCCTGCTGCCCGAAGCGGCGCCGCCCGCCCAGGGGAAGGCGCTTCACGCCGCCGCCGCGGCACTGCGCGTCGAGGCCGCCGCCCGGGGCGTGACCTGGGTCGAGGATCCGACCACCCAGCGCCCGACCCACCGCCTGGTGTGGCGGGCGGCCGGCGGCTGGATGCTTCGCGGGCCCGACGCCGAGCAGCCCGTCGGTGCGCTCGACCCGGCGCGCGCCGCCTCCCTCGTCTCCGGGCTGCCGCAGGGCGCGAGCCTGCTCGTGGAACTTCCCCCCGCCCCGGGCCTGCGCCGCGCCCTCGCCGAGCGGGCCGCGGCCGCCGGAGGCTCCATCGAGCTGGTCGGCCCGGAGGCGGCCCACTTCGCGCTCGTCGGCGTCCTGCGCGGCGACGGCGTTCACCACGCCTGGGTGCGGCCCGGGGCTTCGCTTCGCCGTGAGGTCGGCGGGCTCCCGCCGCGCAGCGACTGGACGAAAGCCCAGGGTGCGAGCGCTGCCCTCGGCGCCTCCCTCGACGCGCTGCTGCGCATCCGCTCGTGGCTGACGCTTCCGGCGCCGCCCGACGAGGGGCGCTTCCCCTACCGCCTCGCCCTGCGCCGCGAGAGTGACGGCCGCCGCGTTCCCGGCGGCGCCGTGCGCGCCGGCGAGCGCTACCGCATCGCCCTCGAGGCCGAGCGCCCGGGGCCGCGCTCATCGATCGAGCCGCGCTACGTCTACGTCTTCGCCATCGACGCCTTCGGCCGCCAGGCGCTGGTGTTCCCGACCGCTGACCGCGGCAACGCCGAGAACCGCATGCCGCCCCCGGGCGCCCTCGGCGCCCCCGCGCCGCCGGTGCTTCCCGTCGGCTCGATCGAGATCGCGCCGCCCTTCGGCCACGAGACCCTGGTCATGGTCACCAGCGCCACGCCCTTGGCCGACCCCCGGGTCCTCGAGGGCCGCGGCGTCCGCACCCGCACCGGCTCCGCCCTCGAGCAGCTGCTCGGCTGGGTCGGTACCCCGTCCCGCGCGCCCCGTACCGCCACCCCCACCAGCTGGGGCATCCAGCGGCTCTCCCTCGTGAGCCTGCCCCGTCAAGGAGAGTGAGATGTTCCGCAAGCTCGCCCTGATCCTGCTCGCCTGCGGCGCGCTCGCCCTCCCGGCCAGCGCCCAGCCGCCCTGCAACACCAGCAAGGGCTCGACCCAGGCGATGGAGTGTCTGGCGAAGAAGCTCCACGATCTCGAGTCGGAGCTGCGACGCGCCATCGTCCTGTTCGAGCGCCACCACTGCCCGGAGGGCTGGATCGCCCTCGAGGAGGCCAAGGTAGGGGAGATCCGCGGGACGTTCCGGAACCCGAGCTTCCCGCTGGTCTACTGCAAGAAGCTCGACGGCTAGCGCGGGGCAGAATGCGATACCGCGAAGCCATCCGGGCGGACGCGGAGGCCGTCGCGGCGCTTCACGCCGAGAGCTGGCGCGCCCACTACCGCGGGGCCTACCGCGACGGGTACCTGGATGGGGACGTCGTCTCCGACCGTCGCAGGGTCTGGGAGGAGCGCTTCGCGTCCCCGCCGCCGAATCAGCACGTCGTCCTGGCGGAAGGCGCCGGCGCGCTGGTCGGCTTCGCATGCGTCTACGGCGGGGAGGACGAGCGATGGGGATCGCTGCTCGACAACCTGCACGTCCGCCCCGGGCAGCAGGGGCGCGGCGTCGGCGCCGCGCTGGTCGCGGAGGTGGCCGCATGGTGTCGCCGGCGGTTCCCGAACGCGGGGCTCTACCTGTGGGTGCTGGCGGAGAACGAGGGCGCGCAGCGCTTCTACGCGCGCCTCGGCGCCAGCGATCGCGGAGGGGAGCGCTCCGAGCCGCCGGGTGGAGGGGAGATCCACGGCCGACGCTATGCGTGGGACGGGATCCCGGACCTTCCGCGGCCCTGAGGCCGAAACGGGAACCGCGCCGGCCCTGGGGAGGGACCGGCGCGGTTCTTTCGTGGAGCCAACCGGGAGGCGGAGGAACCAGACCTCCCGCGGCTGCTACACGGGAAGGCTGTAGGAGGGGGTCGGGGTCCGGGGCGCCCGCGGCGGCTCGCCGGACATGCGGTCGAAGCGTCCCGCCCCGGCGAAGGAGCGCCGGCAGCCCGTGCACTCGGGGTCCCGTTCGCCGACGACGGTCAGGCAGTGCAGGCAGTAGCAGGGAGAGGTCTCGTTCGGGTTCGGGAACGTCATGATGTCGGGCCTCCTGCCGAGGAGTCGAGCGACGAGCCGATCCGGATCACCCGGATGGCCGGCGCTTCGGAATTCAGGCCGCGAAGGGCGCGCCCTCGCGAATCGAGTCGACGACGTCGGCGAACGCCGGGTCGAAGGCGTCGACGTGGTCGGACCACCAGCGGAGCACGCCCGGGGTGAGGACCAGCCACGCCAGGACCCGATGGATCTGGGTCCAGACCGTCTCGTCGAGGGCGCTCCGCTGGAGGTGGATCTCCTGGCACAGGGAGAAGAGGCCCCGCAGGTGGGCACTCAGGCGCCGGGCGTCCTCGTCGGACAGGCACTCGGACCCGGCGAGCTCGGCCAGCAGCCGGTGCAGGTCCGGGTTGAGCTGGAGCCGGCGAAGCAGTCGGTGGCTGGCGAGGCGTCCCATATCGGTGTCTCCGTGGGGCGGGCCATCCGCGGCCCGCGTGCCCAGGGGTCGGGACAGGCGCGGTTTCGGATCACCGCGGAAGCGGGGCCTCCGGAGTGGCCCGAAGCGGTGATCCGGGGCGCTCTCGTGCGCGACTCCTGGTCACAGGAGCCCCGCCATGCTGCGAACCCACGACCGACCGCATCCCCCGCAGAGCCGGATCGCCCCCGAGGCGCGCCCGATCGTCCTGCTCCACGGCTTCGCCTCGACGCCTCGGGTGATGGGCCCCCTGGCCCGCCACCTCGGCCGTGCCCGGGGCAGCGAGACGGTCTGCGCCGAGGTCTCCTCCACCCGCGACCTGCGGGCCCAGGCCCACGCCGTGCTGCGCACGGTGAAGGAGCTGGCGATCCGCTCCGGAGGGCCGGTGGACGCGGTGGCCCACTCGATGGGCGGCCTGATCGCCACCTACGCGATGAAGGCCCTCGACCGGGGGCGCCACATCGCCACCGTCGTCACCTTGGGGACGCCCCACGGGGGAGCCCCCCTGGCCAGGATGGGCGCCCTGCTGAAGAACGAATTCGCCATCGTTCTCGGGCAGATGCAGCCCGGCGCCGGATTCCTTGCGGAGCTCGAGGGCCTTCCGGTCCCGGAGCGCTCCCGGCTCGTCTCGGTGGCCGGCCGCCGCGATCTGGTGGTCCCCTCCGACTCGTCCCGCGTCGCGGCGGGCGAGCGCCAGCGGACCCTGTGGGTCGACGGGGCCACTCACAGCACGCTGTTGATCAGTCGCTCGGTCATGCGCCTGGTCGCGGCGGTTCTCGACCGGCCCGCGGCCGAGCCCGCCCGGGCCCTGGCGGCGGCCTGAAAAAGCCGGGCCGGGTGATCCGGGCCGGGGCCCACCGCGACTCCTCGGTGGGAGGACACGACGATGACGCTTTCAGCCCTTTCCAACAGCGCGAACCAGCCCGTTCCCACCACCCTGCTCGAGCTCGTCACGGCGCTCCAGGAGCTGACCGACAACGAGGAGCTGACCGAGCTGCTGGCCCGCGATCTCGTCAACTCCGGACGCGTGGTCCTCACCGGCAACTTCCGAGGCTGCACACTGAACTAGCGCCCGGTACGGTTCGCCCCCTCGCACCGAGGAGGCCCCCCGTGACCGACGCCGTCCTGCTCACCACCGATCGCGGCATCGCCGACGTCAAGCTCAACCGCCCGGAGGCCTACAACGCCCTCAACGACGAGATCTTCGAGGGCCTGCTCGCCGCCGGAGCCGCCATCCGGAAGGATCCCTCGGTCCGCGTCGTCCTCCTCTCCGGCGTCGGCCGCGGCTTCTGCTCCGGCCTCGACATGTCGAACTTCGGCGACATGCTGGGCGGCGAGCTCACGGCCGAGGGTGTGGCCGATGCCTACGACGACCTGAGCCCCGCCGGTGCCAACCGCGCCCAGCAGCTCGGCTGGCAGTTCCAGGAGCTCCCCGTGCCGGTGATCGCCGCGATCCACGGCGCCGCCATGGGCGGGGGGCTGAACGTCGCCCTCGGCGCGGACATTCGCATCGTGGCGCCGGACGCGAAGCTCGGCTTCGTCGAGATCACCTGGGGGCTGCTCCCGGACATGGGCGCCACCCAGGCCCTGCGCCGGCTCGTGCCCCTCGATCGCGCGATGGAGCTGGTGCTTTCCGGCCGCATCCTGCGGGGGGACGAGGCGGTCGCCGCCGGTCTGGCGACCCGGCTGAGCGAGACGCCCTACGAGGACGCCCGGGCCCTGGCGGAGCAGATGGCGAGGCACAATCCCGATGCCCTCCGGCGCGGCAAGCGCCTGCTGGCCGGGTCGGCCTTCACCTCCGTGCGCGAGGGCCTGATCGCCGAGTCGAACGCGTCGCGGGAAATGCTCGGCACGCCGAACCAGCTCGAGGCGGTGAAGGCGCGCCTCGAAGGACGCGAACCCCGCTTCGAGATCGCGTAGGATGGCGGCCGGGGGCGTGAGCTGCGAGGAGACGCCATGAGCATCCTGGACCGATATCGGGCCTACGCCGACGCCTTCGAGGAGAGCTACGAGGACGACGACTGGTCGCGGATCGAGGAGTACTTCACCGCCGACGCCGTCTACGAGGGCGAGCCCGAGAACGCGGTCGGCCGCGAAGCGGTACTGGCCAAGCTGAAGGGCGGCGTCGACGGCTTCGACCGCAACATGGACAGCCGCACGCCGGACTTCCAGACGCCCACCGTGGACGGCGACACCCTCACCATGAAGTGGACGGTCACCTACACGAAGGCCGGGGCGCCGGACCTGGCGATCTCCGGGATCGAGACGGCCGTCTTCGAGGGCGACCGCATCAAGCTGCTGCGCGACGATTTCGACCCGGAGGCCCAGAAGGCCATGGGCGAGTGGATGGCCGCCCACGGAGCGCGGCTCCAGGGCTAGCCGGGCTCAGGAGCGACGTCGCGGCAGGGGGATCACCGCTGCAAGCTTCTGGGCGGGGAAGGCCTCGCCCTTCACGAAGGCGCCGATGCCCGCGTCGATGATGCCGAAGAAGTTGCCGAGGGCGGCCAGGCGTTCCTCGGCGAAGCGTCCTTCCGGAAGACTCGACGGGCCGGCCGCCGCATCCTCCCGGAGCGTCCGGCCGGTCTCGCCCACCACGTCGAGCACTTGGCGCACGGTCCAGCGGAAGCGGCGCTCGAAGATCTCCTGGAAAGCGCGGAAGAAGTCGGTCGCCGCCTCGTAGTGGTCCCGGCGGGAGCCGGGCACGCTGCGGCGCTTCACCAGGTGCCACTCGGCCAGGGTACGCACGTTGATCGAGACATTGCTCTTGCTCTGGTCGAGGGCCGCGGCGATCTCGTCGAGGGAGAGGGGGCCTTCGGTGAGGTAGAGCAGGGCGAAGATGCGCCCCTGCTGTTGGGTGAGGATCCCGGAGGTGGCCGAGGCGGCGCCGATGCCGTCGACGAAGGCGGCGACCGTGTCGTCAAGCATGGCGGACCCTCCTCTGGCGGCGGGCGGCGCGCTCCGCGGACGCCGCGGCGAGCGCTCCTCCCCCGGCGACGGCGACGACGATCGGAAGGCCGCCGAAGGCGAAGACGTGCTCGTGCACCTGGCGCAGGGCGAAGGCCAGCAGCAGTCCCACACCGAGGGCGAGCCACGGCTGCTCGCCCCAGACGAGGCGCTGGCGGCCCGAGAGGATCGCCGCGAAGGGGAGCCCGGACGTCTGCTCGAGGTAGGCCTCGTAGGGGGCCCCGAGCTTGCGGCGCAGCTTGCGATCCTGGTGCACCGCGCCGATCACCGCGTGGGCGGCGAGGCCCGCGAAGAAGGTGGCGCTCGCGAGCGACGGTGCCAGCGGGACGTGGCCGAGACCGAAGAGGGCGACGCCGGCGAAGAAGCCGTGGCGGGTGATGCGGGCCAGGCCCCGGGGCGCGTCGGTCCGGTGGACGAAGAGCGCCATCGGCGAGCGGGCGTACTCGGCGAGGCTCCCGGCGCCGAGGGCGAAGCCGGCGGCGATCGCGGCGATCCCGAGCCCGCGCACGAGGGGGTCGCCCGCCGCGCCCGGTCCGGGCCAGCCCTCGTGGCGGACTGCCGCCGTGGTGACGACCCAGATCCCGAAGGTCAGCGTGGCGACGAGGGAAAAGAGATCGACGAAGCGGCGCTCGCCCAGGCGGGCGACGAGCCGGTCGCGGACCGGGGCCGTGCCCAGGCCCACGTGGGTGCCGAAGAAGAGGGCGAAGCCGAGGAGGACGAGCAGGGCGGGCTGCATGGGGACTCCCGGGGCGCGTTGATATCCTGAATGTTTAGCATATTTTGAACACACCGCAAGACCCCAACGCTAGACAATCCCGCCTCGGGGGCCCAATCTCGGTCCCCGTGACGAGCCAACCCACCTCCGACTTCCCCATCGCCATCCTCGGGGCCGGCTTCGCCGGCATCGGGACCGCCATCCGCCTCAAGAAGGCGGGCATCCACTCCTTCACGATCTTCGAGCGGGCCGGGGACGTGGGCGGCACCTGGCGCGACAACACCTACCCGGGAGCGGCCTGCGACGTCCCCTCCCACGCCTACTCCCTCTCCTTCGAGCAGAGCTCCACCTGGAGCCGACGCTTCGCCGAGTCCGGCGAGATCCACGACTACCTGCGTCGCATCACGGACAAGTGGAAGCTGCGCGACCACGTGCGGCTGAACACCGAGATCGTGGACGCGCGCTGGGACGAGCAGGCGGGGACGTGGACGCTCACCACCGACACCGACGAGACCTTCACCGCGCGGGTCGTCGTCTCCGGCGTCGGCGGGCTGGTGGATCCGTCCCTTCCAGACATCAAGGGGCTCCAGAGCTACACCGGCGAGGTCTTCCACACCGCGCGCTGGAACCACGACTACGACCTGGCCGGGCGCCGCGTGGCGGTGATCGGCACCGGGGCGAGCGCCGTGCAGGTGGTGCCGTCCATCGCCCGCGAGGTGGCCCAGCTCGACGTCTACCAGCGCACGCCTGCCTGGGTCGTGCCGAAGCGCGACAAGGTCTACTCCGAGCGCTTGAAGGCGCTGCTCGCGCGCTTCCCGATCCTGCTCCGCGCCAGCCGCGCCTTCAAGTACTGGATGAGCGAGCTCTTCGGTCCGATCGTCTTCCTCGACGACGCGCGCCTCTCCCGGATCGGCGAGCTGGGCTCCCTCGCCCACCTTCGGGCCCAGGTGAAGGACCCGGAGCTGCGCGAGAAGCTGCGGCCGAGCTTCCGATTCGGCTGCAAGCGCATCCTGATCTCCGACGACTACTGGGCCAGCTTCGAGCGGCCGAACGCCCTGCTGGTCACGGACCCGATCGAGGAGATCAAGGCCACCGGCATCGAGACGAAAGACGGCACCTTCCGCGAGGTGGACGCGATCGTCCTCGCCACCGGCTTCGCGCTGGGTCTGGCGAGCGCGCCGTTTCCGATCACCGGCCGGGGCGGCCGCACGCTGGACGAGGCCTGGCAGGAGGGCGCCGTCGCCTACAAGGGCATGAGCGTCCACGGCTTCCCCAACTGGTTCATCCTGATGGGGCCGAACACGGGCCCGGGCCACACCTCGGTCCTGGTCTACACCGAGGCGCAGATCGCCCACACCCTGACCGCGATCCAGAAGCTCCGGAAGGAAGGCCTCAAGTCTGTCGACGTCCGCCAGGACGTTCAGGATCGCTACAACGAGCGCATCCAGGGGCGCATGAAGCACATGGTGTGGTCGTCGGGCTGCAACAGCTGGTACCTCTCGCCGGACGGGAGCAACCACTCGCTCTACCCGGGCTTCGCCGCGGAGTACGTCCTGCGGGCGAAGCCGTTCCGGGCGCGCGACTACGAGATCGCGGCCTTCTGACGTAGGTTTCTTCCATGGCCGACTTCGACGTCCTGATCCGCGGCGGCACGGTGGTGGACGGCACCGGCGTTCCGGCCGCGCCGGCGGACGTCGGCATCCGGGAAGGTCGCGTCGCCGAGATCGGTCGGATCGATGCGGCCCGCGGCGAACGGGTCCTGGACGCGGACGGTCTCGTCGTCGCGCCGGGCTTCGTCGACCTGCACACCCACTACGACGCCCAGATCCAGTGGGACCCGTGGTGCTCGATCTCGGGCTGGCACGGCGTGACCTCGGTGGCCCTCGGCAACTGCGGCTTCGGGTTCGCACCGGTGCGACCCGCCGAGCGCGACCGCGCCATGCTCACCATGTCGCGCACCGAGGCGATCCCCTTCGAGTCGATGAAGGCGGGCATGATCTGGGACTGGGAGACCTTCCCGGAGTGGCTCGACACCTTGGAGCGCATTCCGAAGGGAGTCAACTGCCTCACCTATGCACCCCTCTCGCCGATCCTCGTCTACGGGATGGGGCTCGAGGCCGCCAAGTCGCGGGCGGCTCGCGACGACGAGCGGGTCGCCATGCAGCGGCTGCTCGCCGAGGCCATGGAGGCCGGCGCCTGCGGCTGGTCCGCCCAGCGCAACGGCCAGCACTCCATCCAGGCCGACTTCGACGGCACGCCCATGGTGACCGACACCATGAGCGAGACCGATCTCATGGCCTTCGCCGACACCCTGGCGCGCTGCGGCGAGGGCTTCATCCAGATCACCCAGACCAGCGAGGGCGATCTCGAGAAGGACATGGCGGTCACGGAGCGCCTCGCCGAGGTGAGTGGGCGGCCCGTGCTCTACAACGTGGTGCTCGCCGTCGACGAGGCGCCCTGGGTGCACCGCAAGTTCGTCGACTGGCTCGCGGACTGCCATCACCGGGGCCTCCAGGTCTACGGCCAGGCGAACAGCATCCGCGCTCCGTTCCAGATGACCCTCGAGGACTGGAACCTCTTCGACACCGCGCCGGCCTGGAACCGGGCGCTCACCGGCACCCTCGAGGAGAAGAAGCAGAAGCTGCGGGATCCGGAGCTGCGCCGGGCCATGGCCCGGGACGCCGACGAGGGACGCATCGTCTCCGTCCTCCTCGGCGGCACCATCGACGGCTACGTCTTCCAGGGCGCCACGAACGCGCCGACCCTCGACGCCCACATCGGGCGCACCGTCGGCGAGATCGCCGCCGACCTCGGCCAGCATCCGGTCGAGTGCATGCTCCAGCTCGCCCTGGAGAGCGACCTCAAGGCGGGCTTCCTCACCGGCAGTGTGACCAGCTGCAACGCCGAGTACGTGGCCGAGCTGCTGGCCTCGCCCTACGTCTTCCCCGGCGTCTCCGACGGCGGCGCCCACACCAAGTTCCTGACCGCCGGCTCCTACACCACCGACACCCTGGAGTGGCTCGTGCGGGACGAGGGCCGCATGACCCTCGAGCAGGCCCACTACAAGCTCTCCTGGCTGCCGGCGCGGGCGGCGGGCTTCCGCCACCGCGGCGCGCTGCTCGAAGGAGCTCCCGCCGACGTGGTCGTCTACGACCTCACCCGCCTTCGCCGCCTCCCCGAGTGGTGGGGCTCGGAGATCGTCCACGACTTCCCCGGCGGCGAGTGGCGCCGCGTGCAGCGCGCCGAGGGCTACCACTGGACGCTCGTCAACGGCGAGATCACCTTCGAGGACGGGGCGTGCACGGGGGCCACGCCGGGGCGGTTGCTGCGGCACGGGCGGGGTTGATCGCGACCGGGTGGGCCACGCGCGGCCTGGGTTCGGTTGGGACTGGAGACGGCCGGGGAGGTGCGGGCTGCCTTTTTTGCCTGTGGGCGGCGCGCCCCCTCTGCACTCACAGGCAAGAAGGCTGCCCGCACCGCCACGGCCACCTCCCGTCCCAACCCAACCCAAGGCCCGCACCACCGCCCCGCCGCGATCGACTGCCCTGGCGCGCCTCCGCACTCCACCCCACCATCCCCCCATGGACTTCGCTTGGGGTCAAGAGCTCGAATCCATCCGCCGCGAGGCCACCCGCCTCTGCGAGCCCTTCGACGACGACTACTGGAGTGGCTGCGACGAGAAGCACGAGTTCCCCTGGGCGTTCTATCGGGCGTTCGCCGAACAGGGGTGGATCGGCATCCTCGTCCCTGAGGCGTACGGGGGTGCGGGGCTCGGCACCCTCCACGCCGGAGCGCTCCTGAATGCGGTGGCCGCCAGCGCCGGCGCGCAGAACGCGGCATCCACGCTCCACCTCTCGATCTTCGGCATGGGGCCGGTCATCCATCATGGCTCCGAGGACCTGAAGCACCGCAGCCTGCCCCCGACGGCCAGCGGGGAGCTCCACGTGTCCTTCGGCGTCACGGAGGACGACGCCGGCACCGACACCAGCCGCATCCGCACCTTCGCCCGCCGGGACGGCGACCGCTTCGTCGTGAACGGCAAGAAGGTGTGGAACACGAAGGCCCAGCAGGCCCAGAAGATCCTGCTCCTCGCGCGGACGACGCCGCGGGAGGAGTGCGCCCGCCCCCTCGACGGCATGACGCTCTTCCTCGCGGACCTGGATCCCGCTTACGTCGAGATCCGCGAGATTCCCAAGCTGGGCCGCAATGCGGTCAACTCCAACGAGGTGTACATCGAGGAGCTGCCGGTTCCGGTGGAGGACGTCGTCGGCGAGGTGGGGCGCGGCTTCTACCACCTGCTGGACGGCCTCAACCCGGAGCGCATCGTGATCTCGGCCGAGGCGGTGGGCATCGGTCGGCGCGCCCTTGAGGTGGCCGCTCGTTATGCGAAGGAGCGGATCGTCTTCGACCGCCCGATCGGGAAGAACCAGGCCATCGCGCATCCCCTGGCGGACTCGCTCTCGGAGCTGGAGGCGGCCGATCTCCTGTGGCAGAAGGCGGCCTGGGCCTACGACGCTGGGGAGCCGGCGGGTCCGCTCGCGAACATGGCGAAGCTTCGCGCCAGCGAGGCCGCCTTCACGGCCTGTGACCGCGCGCTCCAGACCTTCGGGGGCTTCGGCTACGCCCGGGAGTTCCACGTCGAGCGCTACTGGCGGGAGGCGCGGCTGGCGCGCATCGCTCCGATCTCGAACGAGATGGTGCGCAGCTACCTCGCCGAGCACGTGCTCGGGCTTCCGCGGAGCCACTGACCCGGTCAGGTGCCTCGGCGGATCTGGCGATCGGTGCGCCGGTCGACGACGCCGAAGATGCCGGTCAGGAGCTTCGTGCTGAGCCACATCAGGGGCTCGGGCAGGCCCGGCGGCTCGCGGCGCGCCAGGGCCTCCGCCGCCGGGTGGGTGCGGCCCGCAATCTGCTCCGCCAGCAGCGCGCCCATGAGGTTGGCCTGGGCGACGCCGTGCCCCGCATAGCCGAGGCCGTAGTGGACGTTTCCCCGGGCGCCCGTGCGCCCGAGGGCGGGCAGGAAGTCGAGGTTGAGGCCGATCCAGCCGCCCCAGAAGTGGGCGACCGGGTGGCTGCCGAGCTCCGGGAAGCGCTCGCGGAAGGCGGACTCGATCGTGCGGAACATCTCCGGCTGGTGCCCCTCGGCGAGGGCGCGGCCGAAGGCGTAGCGAATCGTCTTCGAGCCGCCGACGATCGTGCCGCGGGGTGTGAGCTGGTAGCTCTCGAGGGTCTCGTGGGCGGTGTAGACGCCCTCGCGTCCCGGCCAGCCGAGGGCCTCCCGCTGGCTCGCGTCCAAGGGCGCGGTCTCGAAGAGCGAGACGCGGAGGGGCGTGACGAGGCGCTTCTTCCAGCCGGTGGCCGGCGTGTAGGCGTTGGTGGCCAACACCGCGTGGTCGGCGGCGATCTCGCCGCCCTCCGTTCGCACGCGGATCGGCGCGCCATCGACGAGCTCGCGCATGGGCGAGCCCTCGAAGAGCCGAACGCCCGCGGCGATCGCCGCCCGGCGCAGGCCCATCACGAAGCGCCCGGGGTGGAGCGTGCCCCCGCACTCCTCCAGCACGCCGCTCCGGAAGGCGGGCGGCAGACCGCGCTCGCGCATCTCTCCCTCGGAGAGGAAGCGCACCTCGGCGCCGAGGCTGCGGGCGGCGTCCGCCGCCCGCTCCAGGCGCGGCGCCTGCTTCGGATGCACGCCCGCCATGACGTTGCCGCACGGGGCGTAGTCGCAGTCGATGCCGTGCTTGCGCATCGTCTCCTCGGCGTGGCCGACCGCCTCGTCGGCGAAGCGCACCAGCCGTGCCGCGCGTTCCCGGCCGAAGAGCCGGAGCAGGGTCGGGATGTCCTTGCCGATGGTCGGCGTGAGGTGCCCCGCGTTCCGGCCGCTTGCTCCAGAGCCGGCGAAGTCCTGCTCGACGAGGGCGACGTCGGCGCCCTCGGCGCGCAGGGCGAGGGCCGTGGAGAGGCCCGTGTAGCCGCCGCCTATGATCACCACGTCGACCCGAAGGCTCTCGCCCAGCGCAGGCTGGCGATCCGCCGGCGGCTCCACCCAGGGGCTGATCTCGAGGTAGGTCACGGCGACGCCTCCTCGACCGCTTCCCCGACGATGGCGACGATCTCGTCGATCTCCTCCCGGCTCGCGATGAGCGGCGGCGAGACGGGCGTGCACTCCCACAGCGCCCGGAGGATCAGGCCCTTCGCGAGTGCGCGGCTGGCGATGGAGGCCGGGAACGACATGGGGGTCTCGCCCACGGGCTCCGTCGTGCCGGGGCGAGCCCACTCCACCGCGGTGAACATGCCGGCCCCGCGGATCTCGCCCACCAGGGGATGGGAGCCGAGCGTCGCCTTCAGACGCTCCAGGAGGTAGGCCCCCACCTCGGCGCTGTTGGCGACCAGGCCTTCGCGCTCGACGATGTCGAGGTTGGCGTGGGCCGCCGTGCAGCAGGCTGCGTGGTTGTTGTAGGTGAGGCCGACCATGAAGGGCAGGCCGTGGGGTGCGCAATCGCGGATCGTCTCGTACACACCGCCCGTGACGCCCACGGCGCCGAGGGGCAGGTATCCGCTCGTGATGCCCTTGGCGAAGCTCACCAGGTCCGGGCGCACGCGGTAGGTCTCCATGCCGAACCAGCTCCCGGTGCGCCCGAAGCCGGTGATCACCTCGTCCAGAATGAGCAGCACGCCGTGGCGATCGCAGACGTCGCGAAGACGGTCGAAGTAGTCGTCGGGCGGCGGGATGACGCCGCCGGTGCCCATCACGGGCTCGGCGATGATCGCGGCGACCGTGTCGGCCCCCTCGCGCTCGATGGCCAGCTCGATGGCGTCGGCGCACGCGATGTCGCAGGACGGCAGCGTCTGGCCCAGCTCGCAGCGGAAGCAGTAGGGCGCCGGCACCTGCACGTGGAGGGGATCCGGCTCCTCGAAGATGTGATAGGCGGGAAGCCGGGTGGCGGATCCCGCCGCGCGGGTGATGCCGTGGTAGGAGTGGGCGCGGGAGAGGATCTTGCGCCGCCCGGGCTCGCCGCGCACCGCGTGGTAGAGCCGGGCGATGCGGAAGTTCGTCTCGTTGGCATCGGAGCCGCCGGTGGTGAACAGGAAGTGGTCGAGTTCGCTTCCGGCGGGCATGCGCTTGGCGAGGCGCTCCGCCAGGCGGATGGCCGGCTCCGTCGCGTAGTCCCAGAAGCCCGGGTAGTAGGCGATCTCGCGCATCTGGGCCGCCACCGCCTCGGCGATCTCGGTGCGGCCGTGGCCCACGTTCACGTTCCACAGGCCCGACAAGCCGTCGATGAGCGTGCGACCGTCGGCGAGCCGGATGCGGATACCCTCTCCGCCTTCGACGATCTTCGGCCCCTTCTTTTCGTGGCTGCGAAGCTCGGTGATCGGGTGGATCAGGTGCGCGCGGTCGAGGTCGGCCAGATCCATGGCTCCTCCAGTTCTTTACAGATGTCCAATTTTATCGTACATTCGGACGAATGCAATCCGGGCCCGAGCCGACGCCGACCTTGCCGCGGGGCGAGCGGAGCCGAAGGGCCATCCTGGAGGCCACCCTACGGGTGATCGCTCGCGGCGGGGTGGACGCCGTGACCCATCGCCGGGTGGCTGCGGAGGCGGGGGTCTCCCACGGCACGACGACCTACCACTTCGCCTCCCGCGACGAGATCGTCCTCGAGGCGTTCCGCTACTACATCGGGACCATCTCGACGCTGATGGCCTCGGCCGGCGCCGAGCTGCGGGAGCCGACGCCCGAGGCGATCGTCGACTTCCTGGTCGAGCTGGTGCGGCGCGAGTTCACGGACCCGGAGCTTCTGCTCGCCGAGTACGAGCTGATCCTGTTCGCCGCGCGGAACGAGGCCCTCGCGCGGGAGTACCGTGCGTGGCAGCGAGGACTCGACGCCCAGCTCGCGGCAGCTCTCGAGGCCTGCGGTGCGCCGCGACCGGTGGAGGCGGCGCGCCTGATCAGCTCGGTGCACCGCGCCTTCGAGCTCGAGCGGCTCACCCTGCCCGACACGCCGGCCGAGGACCTGCGCCGTCGGCTCGAGCTGCTGCTTCCGGGCCTGCTGGCCCCCGGCTTGGAGTAACGTGCGACTCGTGGACCAGGAGACCTGGGCGAAGCACATCCGCGCGCAGATGGACTACGAGCGGCAGCGGGAGGGCCCGCCCGAGGGCTTTCCGGCCCTGCCGCCGATTCCGACGGGGCGCTACGTCGACCCGGACTTCTTCGCCCTGGAGCAGGAGCACCTCTGGAAGAAGGTCTGGCTGCTGGTCGGCCGCGACGAGGATTTCGAGGGGCCCGGCAGCTTCCGCACCTTCGAGCGAACCGGGTCTCCGCTGGTCGTCGTGCGCGGGAACGACGGCGTGCTGCGCGGCTTCTTCAACACCTGCCAACACCGGGGCGCCCCGGTCGTGCGCGAGCCCTGTGGCACGACGAAGCGGCTCCGCTGCCAGTACCACAGCTGGACCTACGATCTCGACGGCGCCCTCCTCCAGGTGCCCGATCGGCGCGACTTCACCGAGCTCGACCAGGCGGGTCGCGCCCTCAAGCCGGTTCGCTGCGAGGTGTACGAGGGCTGGGTGTTCGTGAATGAGGATCCGGCGGCGCTTCCGCTGCGCGAGTGGCTCGGGCCGATCGCGGACGAGTGGTCGCCGCTCCACGGCGCGGAGCTGCGGGTCACGGGCCGCCGGGCCGAGCGCGTGCCCGCCAACTGGAAGATCGTCGCAGACGCCTTCCTCGAGACCTATCACGTGAAGACGATCCACCCCCAGACCGTCTCGAAGCTCCTCGACCACCGGGGCGCCGCCATGACGCTCTACCGCAACGGCCATTCGCGGATGGTCACGCCCAAGTGGGAGCAGGCGCTAGCGCGCCAGCGGGAGCAGGCCACGGCGCTTCCCTCGATCCCGGGCCTCGACCCGCTCTGGTCCGAGACGAACCCGGCCTACAGCCTCTTCCCGAACCTCATCACACCCCTCGACACGATCGGCTTCCCCTTCATCCTGTTCTGGCCGGTCGACGCAGAGACGACCGACGTCGAGTGGACCTTCTACGGCCCGCCGCCAGAGACGCCGGAGGTGGAGAAGCTCTGGGAGCTCTTCGTGCAGGTCTTCGACGGGGTCATGAACGAGGACTTCACGAACCTGGCGCCCATGCACCGCTCCGTGGCCTCGGGAGGCCTCGCGTCGATTCCGCTCAGCTACCAGGAGCGCCGTATCTACCATCTCCACGAGGAGATCGACCGCGTCATCGGCCCGGAACGAATCCCCGAAGCCCTGCAGATCGCCCCACGCCTCGAGCCCTTTTGGACGTGAAGAAGCGGGGCTCTGAGCCCCGTTTCTAGACTCCAGGGTGGGCGGCGAGCATGCCGCCGTCGACCAGGTAGGTGGCGCCGGTGCAGAAGGCGGATTCGTCCGAGGCCAGGAACACGGCCATGGCGGCGATGTCGGTGCCCAGGCCCATGCGGCCGAGGGGAGACATGTTCTCGAAGGCCTCGCGGATCTCCGGGGAGGCGTCGGCGAGGGGGAGGGTGAGGCCCGACTCGACGGCGCCGGGGGCGATCGCGTTGCAGCGGATGCCGACGCCGGCCCGCGCGCAGTGCACCGCCACGGCGCGCGTCAGGCTGCACACCGCTCCCTTGCTGGCCGAGTAGGTCGGGTCGGAGGGGATGGAGGCGAAGGCGGAGGTGGATGCCACGTTGATGAGCGAGCCGCCGGCGCCCTCCGGGTTGCGGCGCATGGCGGCGACGCCGCGCTGACAGCCGAGCATCACGCCGGTCAGGTTGACGTCGAGCACGCGGTGCCATTCCTCCAGCTCGAGCTGCTCGATGTCCTGGCGACCGACGATGCCGGCGTTGTTCATCAGCACGTCGAGGCGACCGAAGCGCTCCCGGGTCGCGGCCACGACCGCGTCCCAGTCGTCCGCCCGGGAAACGTCCTGGGGGAGGAACACCGCGTCGGACTCCCTCGCCACGGCTTCGCCCTTCTCCTGCTGCACGTCCGTGAAGACGACCCGAGCGCCTTCCTCCACGAAGCGCCGCACCGTGGCCTCGCCCATGCCGGAGGCTCCGCCCGTCACCAGGGCGACCTTGTCGCGCAGTCGATCCATGGGCCCAGGTTATCGCAGTGGATGTGCCACCATACGGAGATGGTCACGCGACTCGCCTTCTCCTGCGTCCTCCTGCTCGCCGGCTCATCCGGCGCCGAGACCACCTACTCGCCTCATGCCGGCGCCTCGTTCGCGCGCGACGTCTACTGGGGCGATACCCATCTCCATTCCCATCTCTCCCTCGACGCGAACATGATGGGCAATCGGAGCCTGAGCCCTTCGGATGCCTTCCGCTTCGCCCGCGGCGAGCAGATCACCGCCCACAACGGCATGGCCGTGAAGCTGCGGCGTCCCCTCGACTTCCTCGTCGTCTCGGACCATGCCGAGTACCTGGGCGTCATGGAGGGCCTCGGCCGCGGCGACGAGCTGCTGCTCCAGAACGAGACGGCCCGTCGTTGGGGTGCGGCCCTGGCGAAGGGCGAGCCGACCCCCTTCCAGGAGTTCGCCGATTCGCTCATGCGCAACCAGAGCGCCATCGAGCACCCGGACTTCTATCGCTCGGTCTGGAAGCAGGTCGTCGAGAACGCGGATTCCTTCGACGATCCCGGTCACTTCACGGCGTTCATCGGCTACGAGTGGACGTCGACACCCCAGGGCAACAACCTCCACCGCATCGTGCTGTTCCGCGACGGTGGTGACAAGGCCGGGCAGGTCCTTCCCTTCAGCTCCCTCGACAGCGACGACCCGGAGGACCTGTGGGCCTTCCTGGCGCGCTACGAGCAGGAGACCGGCGGCCAGGCCTTCTCGATCCCCCACAACTCCAACCTGAGCGGCGGGCTCATGTTCCCGGACGCCCGCCCGGACGGGCAGCCCCTCGGCCGCGACTACGCGGAGCTGCGCGCCCGCTGGGAGCCGATCGTCGAGGCGACCCAGTACAAGGGCGACAGCGAGACCCACCCCTACCTCTCTCCGGAGGACGAGCTCGCCGACTACGAGACCTGGGACCAGGCCAACATCGGCATGAACGCGAAGCACGAGGACGCCTGGTTCCGCCACGAGTACGTGCGCTCGGCCCTGAAGCTGGGCCTCGGCATCGAGGCGAGCGTCGGCGCCAACCCCTACCGCTTCGGCCTGATCGGCAGCACCGACGCCCACACCTCGTTGGCCACTGCCGACGAGGACGACTTCTGGGGCAAGTTCACCAACGACGAGCCCTCCCCGAAGCGTTGGAGCCAGCCGCTGGTGCCGAATTCGGAACTCCCGTGGATGGTCTACGAGTGGCAGATGGCCGCCTCGGGCTACGCGGCGGTGTGGGCGACCGAGAACACCCGGGCCGCTCTCTTCGATGCCATGCGCCGCCGGGAGACCTACGCCACCACCGGGCCTCGCATGGTGGTGCGCCTCTTCGGCGGCTGGGGCTTCGAGGAGGCGGATGCGCACACGCCGGACCTGGCTCGCCGGGGCTACGCCAAGGGCGTGCCCATGGGCGGCGTCCTGCCGGCTCGGGAGGGTGATGCGGCCCCGACTTTCCTGGTCTCGGCGCTCAAGGATCCCGAGGGCGCCAACCTGGCCCGCGTCCAGGTCGTGAAGGGCTGGCGGGCCGCCGACGGCAGCCTGCACGAGAAGGTCCACGACGTCGCCGTCGCCGACGGCGCCGACGACACCACCGTCGACGTGGCCGACGCCAGCTACACGAACACGATCGGCTCCGTGCAGCTGACCACGGTGTGGCGGGACCCGGAGTTCGATCCCGCCCAGCCCGCCTTCTACTACCTGCGGGTGGTCGAGATCCCGACGCCCCGCTGGACCTCCCACGATGCCAAGGCCTTCGGGATCGAGCTGCCGCCGGAGGTGCCTCGCACCACCCGGGAGCGGGCCTACACGTCGCCGATCTGGTACTCGCCGTCGGCGCCGTGACGCTATGCTCCGGCGCTTCAAGGAGGCTCCATGTCCGACTTCACGCTCACCGTCGCCGGCGAAGCCGCGCCCACCCACGCCACCCTCGACGTGGTCAACCCGGCCACGGGCAAGCCCTTCGCCGCCTGCCCCGATGCCACGCAGGGGCAGCTGGACACGGCGCTTTCCGCCGCCCAGGATGCCTTCCGCACCTGGCGCGAGGACGAAGCGGCCCGCCGCGCCGCCCTCGGCGCCTGCGCAGGGGCCCTCCAGGCCGCCGCGCCGGAGATCGGCCGCGTCCTCACCCAGGAGCAGGGCAAGCCCCTCGAGGCCGCTGTGAACGAGGTGATGGGCGCCGCCGGTTGGTTCGGCCTGACGGCAGGCCTGCCCCTCGAGAACGAGGTCCTCCAGGACGACGACGAGCTGCGCATCGAGCTGCACCGGAAGCCCCTCGGCGTGGTCGGCGCGATCACGCCGTGGAACTTCCCGATCATCCTCGCGGTGTGGAAGATCGCGCCGGCGCTGCTGGCCGGGAACACCCTCGTGCTCAAGCCCTCGCCTTTCACGCCACTCTCGAGCCTGAAGATGGGCGAGGTGCTGCGCGAGACCCTCCCGCCCGGCGTGTTCAGCGTTCTGTCCGGCGGCGACGACCTCGGCAAGTGGATCTGCGAGCACCCGGCGGTGCGCAAGATCTCCTTCACCGGCTCCGTCGCCACCGGGAAGAAGATCCAGGAGACCGCGGCGCCGGACCTGAAGCGCGTCACCCTCGAGCTCGGTGGCAACGATCCCGCCATCGTGCTGGGCGACGTGGACCCGAAGGCCGTGGCGAAGAAGGTCTTCGAGGCGGCCTTCGCCAACTCGGGCCAGGTGTGCGTCGCGGTGAAGCGCCTCTACGTCGACGAGTCCATCTACGGGGACGTGCTCTCCGAGGTGACCGAGCTGGCCAGGGGCGCGAAGTTCGGCGACGGCTTCGAGGAGGGCGTCCAGTACGGCCCCATCAACAATGAGCCCCAGTTCGAGCGCGTGCGGGAGCTGGTGGACGACGCCAGGGCCTCCGGTGGGAAGGTCCTGACCGGGGGCGAGCCGATGGGCCGCGACGGCTTCTTCTATGCGCCCACCATCGTGAGCGACGTGGCCGAGGGCGTGCGCCTCGTGGACGAGGAGCAATTCGGGCCCGCGCTTCCGGTGATGCCCTTCCGCGACGTGGACGACGCCATCGAGCGTGCCAACGGAACGCACTTCGGCCTCGGTGGCTCGGTCTGGACCTCCGACACGCGTCGCGGCGCCGACCTGGCCCGCCGTCTGGAGTGCGGCACCGGCTGGGTGAACCAGCACCTGAACCTGGTGCCGAACGCGCCCTTCGGCGGCTCCAAGTGGTCGGGCATCGGCTACGAGAACGGTCCGTGGGGGCTGGCCGCCTTCACCGAGCTGCAGGTGATCAATATCGCCAAGTGAGCCTCATCGCCCAGAGCGTGACCATCGAGCGGCCGCCCGAGGCGGTCTTCGACTTCGCCAGCACCGCGGGTCACTGGCCCGAGTGGCATCCGGCGACCGAGTCCGTCACCGGGGCGATCGATCACCCGGCCCGGGTCGGCGAGGAGATCCTCGAGCGGATCCGCGTGGGCCCGCTGCGCAGCACCACCCGGTGGACCGTCGAGCGCTGCGAGCGGCCGGGGCTCTGGCAGATCGCCAGCGAGCATCCGCAGCGGGGGATCCGATCCCGGATTGCCTATCGATGCTCGTCGGTCACCGCCGGGACGCGCTTCGAGCGGCGCCTCGAGTACGAGCTGGGCGGCATCTTCCGGCTCCTCGATGCCCTCGTCCTGCGCCGGAGGAACCGGCGCCAGTCGCGCCGGGCTCTCGCGAACCTGAAGCGGCGGCTCGAGGGGGAGGGGGCTCGATGAGGTCGGGCCGGCTTCGGGAAGTCAGTCCTTCCGCTCGCGGGCTTCCGCCACGGTCTCCCGCATCCGATCCGCGACCTCGGGGCCCAGGCCCAACGAAGCCAGCTCGGCCACCACGTCGGTCTCGGGTGCTTCGGCCGCCTCGTCGACCGCTTCGTAGGCGAAGCGGTCCGCCAGGGCGAGCACCCGGGCGAGCCGCTCGCAGGTCGGCCCGCTCTCGGAGGGGTCGTGATGAACTGCGATGGCCTCCGCCAGGTGGGCCGGCAGGGCCCAGCCCTGGGCGAGCCGCGCACCCAGGGCGGCGTGCAGGGAGCCCAGGAGTCGCTCCAGCGTGGCGCTGCGGACCTTGCGGCGGCCCCGGGAGCGGCGGCGCACGTCGCCGGCGAAAGAGAGGATCACGGCGCGGCCGACGTCGTGGAGCAGCCCGCCCAGGAAGCCCAGGTCGGGATCCTCGCCGGCCTCCGCTGCCAGCTCCTGGGCCACCGCGGCGCAGAGCTGCACGTGCTGCCAGAGCGCTTCCACCTCCTTCTCGAAGCCCGGAGCCCGGAACACCCGCGCCTGGAGCGCCGCGGCGAAGACCGCGTTGCGCGCGTCGCGCAGTCCCATGCGCACGATGGCATCCTCGAGCGCGTGCACCGGCTCGAGACCGCGATAGAAGGCGCCGTTGGCGACCGAGAGGATCCGGCTCGAGAGCGCCGGGTCGCGCTCCACCGCCGCGGCCAGGTCCGGAACGCCGCAGTCCGGGTCCTCCATCAGCCGCTGGACGCGGAGCGCCGTCTCCGGCATCGGTGGCAGGCTGACGCCCTGGTCGCCGATGGCCTCCGCGAGCAGACCGAAGAGCTCCCGGTCGCCTTCGTCCCGGGTTCGCGAGAGGTCCTGCAGCAGCTCGGTGGCCAATCGAGCCATCACCCGGTCCATCGTCTGCCCCGCATCGCTGACCGCTTCCACGAGGGCGGCAACGGCGCTCCGGCGCCGGTGCTTGAGGCCGATGAGCCGCCTCCCGCGCCTCCCAGGCCGCTTCCTGGAGGCTTCGCACCGCGCGTCCCCGGGGCTTCGCCCCAACCGTTCGGGTTCAGGTCCCGATCGGCTTCGAGGGGGTGAAGCGCACAGGCATCTCCTCGATCCCCACGATGAAGTTCGACGGACGCAGCGGCAGCGGCTCGTCGGTGGCCAGCTCCAGGTCCGGGAGCCTGCGGTGCAGCTCCTCGAACATGATCCGCAGCTCGAGCCGGGCCAGGCTGGCGCCAAGGCAGTGATGGGTGCCGTAGCCGCCGAAGGCGACGTGGTTGTTGGGCGCGCGGCCGGTGTCGAAACGATCGGGCTCGTCGAAGGCGCGCGAATCGCGGTTGGCGGACGGGTAAAGGAGCAGCAGCTTGTCCCCCTCGCGGATGCGCTGGCCGCGCAGCTCCGTGTCCCGGGTGGCCGTGCGGTTCATGTTCTTGATCGGCGACACCCAGCGCAGCAGCTCTTCCACCGCCGTCGGCAGGAGCGAGGGGTCGGCGGCCAGGCGAGCTCGCTGGTCCGGGTGCTGCATCAGGGCGAGGGCGCCCTCGGTGATGACGTGGCGGGTCGTCTCGTCGCCGCCCACCAGGATCAGCAGGGACTCGTGGGCGATCTCGTCGTCGCTGAGCCGGTCGCCTTCGATCTCCGCGTGGACGAGCACCGAGACCAGGTCGTCGGTCGGCTTCGCCTTGCGCCCGGCGATGGTTTCGGCGGCGTAGCTGAAGTACTCGGTGCCGGCCTTGCCGGCCGCCTCGATCTCCTCCTGGGTGGCCGTCGACGAGGTGGCCTGGAGCATCGTCTCGGACCAGCGCAGCAGGGTCTCGAAATCCTCGGGCGGCATGCCCAGCATGTCGCCGATCATGATGAGGGGAAGGGGCGCGGCGATGTCGCGCACGAACTCGCACTCGCCGCGCTCGCAGACCGCGTCGATGAGGCGGGTGCAGATCTCGCGAACCTTCGGCTCGTGATCCTCGAGCCGCCTCGGCGTGAAACCCCGGTTCACCAGGTTGCGGCGCCGCTTGTGCTCCGGATCGTCCATGTTGATCATGGACGGCACCCAGCTGTCCGGCCGCGAGCCCTTGCCGGAGCAGAAGAGCTCCGGCGTCTTCGAGACCTGCATCACGTCCTCGTGGAGCGAGACTCCCCAGATCTCGCTGGAGGGGTCCCAGTACACGGCCGCGTTCTCCCGCATCCAGGCGAAGTGCTCGAGCGGGCGGTCCGTGTAGAAGCCCCCGTCGAGCAGCCGGATCTCCTCGCGAACGGGATGGTCGGGCACCGTTTCACCCACCCATCACGAAGGCGACGAGCTTGTTGCCGTCGAGGTCGCGGAAGTAGCCGCCGTAGAAGACGTCCCCGCGCTGGCCGGGAGGCCCTTCGTCGCTGGCGCCCAGCTCGATCGCCTTGGCGTAGATGCGGTCCACGGCCTCCTTCGAGCCCGCGTTGAGCGCGGCCATCGTGCCGTTGCCCGGCGAGGCGGGCTTGCCGTCGTAGGGCGTGCAGACGGCGATGATCGGCTGGTCCGGCCCCGCGGCGTAGAAGCGCATGCGGTCGTCGGCCATGACGCGCTTGCCACCGAGCTCCGCGAGCAGGGCATCGTAGAAGGCCTCCGCCTTGTCCAGGTCGTTCGTGCCGAGGGTGATGTAGCCGATCATGAGTCTCCTCCGGTGGCCGAGCGACGCCGGGGCTGGCCACGGGCCCGAGTGTGCACCACCTTTCCGCCCCATGCCTGGACCTCTCGCCGGATTTCGCGTGATCGACGTGAGCGAAGTGATCTCGGGCCCCCTCGCCGCCATGATCCTCGCCGACCAGGGCGCCGAGGTGATCAAGGTCGAGCCGCCCGGCCACGGAGAGGAGAGCCGCCAGATCGCCAGCTACCGCGCCGGCATGGCGGCCCTCTACGCCAACTGCAACCACGGCAAGCGGTCGATCGGCCTCGACCTGAAGCAGCCCGAGGGCCGGGACGTGCTGTACGACCTGGTGCGTGGTGCGGACGTGTTCGTGCAGAACTGGCGGCCGGGCGCCGCCGAACGCCTGGGCCTGGGCGAGGACGACCTGCGCGCACTGAACCCGGAGATCGTCTACGCCTCGGTCACCGGCTACGGCGACGGGGGTCCCTACGCCGAGCGGCGGGGTTACGATCCCATCTTCCAGTGTCTCACTGGCTACGTCCATGCCCAGACGAACCCGGAGATCCCCATCCCCGACCTGGTGCGAAACGCCGTGGTCGACAAGGCGACGTCGCACCAGCTCGCCCAGGGCGTCACCGCGGCGCTCCTCGCCCGCGAGCGCGGGGCCGGTGGCCAGCACGTGCGGGTGGCCATGCTCGACGCCGGCCTCTCCTTCTTCTGGCCCGACGGCATGATGCGCCACACCCTTGTTGGGGACGGTGTCGAGAACCCGATGGCGCCGGGCGAGCGCTACCAGATGTCATCGACCTCCGACGGGCAGCTCGCGGTGTGGATGGGCACCGCGGACCAGATGCGGGACGGCCTACGCGCGGTCGGTCGCCACGACCTGGCCGACGATCCGAGCCAACGGGGCAGGGCGATGCTGGAAGAGGCGAGCCAGACGGCCCGTGCCGAGGCGATGAATGCCGGTCTCGCGGCGCTCACGACCGCAGAGGCCTACGAGCGCCTCGTTGCCCACCAGATTCCCTGTGCCCCGGTGCTGACCCACGAGCAGGTGCTGCGGGATCCCCAGATCTCCCACAACGACGGCGTCCTCGAGGGTGAGCACCCGGTGTACGGCGGCTACCGACGGGCGCGCCCGCCGCTGCGCTTCTCGGTCACGGTTCCCGAGCGTGGCGGCGCGCCGGCCCTCTACGGCGAGCACACGGACGAGATCCTCGCCGAGCTCGGCCGCTCGGAGGCCGAGCGCGCGGCGCTGCGCGAGAAGGGCGTCGTTCCGACGCCCCGCTCGTGAGGTCCGCCGCCCAGGCGGCAGTCGGGCGTCTCGCGGTCGTGGCGCCGTCCCACCGCTCTGGGCCACCATCGCGGCGATGGAGCACTGGGAGCTCGTCGCGCGGGAGAGCATCCGCGACCTGGTGGCCCGCTACAACGCGAACGGCGACGGCGGCCGCTTCGATCCGATGCTCGAGCTGTTCGCGGACGAGGCGGTCCTGGAGGTGCCGGGCCAGGTGTGTCGGGGGCACGACCAGATCCGCCGCTTCTTCGAAGGCGTCGCCGCGAACACCGGCGGCGACGGCGCCCGGGCGGCCTTCATCCGGCACTTCACCGCCACTCACCAGATCGACGTCCAGGGCCCCGACGAGGCCACCGGACGCAGCTACTACGCCGTCCTCACCGATCGCGGGCTCGACCACTGGGGCCGCTATCTCGACACCTATCGCCGCATCGGCGGGCGGTGGCGCTTCTGGCACCGGAAGGTGACCACCGACGCCGCCGTTTCCGGCGGCTGGGCAGAGGGGAACGAGGAATGACCGACGTGATGAAGGGCGTGCGAATCCTGGAGGTGGCGGAGCACACCTTCGTGCCGGCGGCCTCCGCCGTGCTCTCGGACTGGGGCGCGGACGTGATCAAGGTGGAGCACGCCGTGCGCGGCGACGCCATGCGGGCGCTCGGGCGCACCGGCGTGATGGATCTCTCCAAAGGCGTCCACGTGCTGAACGAGCACTCGAACCGGGGCAAGCGCTCGATCGGCCTCGACCTCGCGAAGCCCGAGGGCCTGGAGGTGCTCCATGCCCTGGCGAAGACCGCCGACGTCTTCCTCACGAACAAGCTGCCGGGCACCCTCGCCAAGCTGCGCATCGACGTCGCCGACCTGCGCTCCCACAACCCGAAGATCATCTACGTGCGCGGCACGTCCTTCGGCGCCCGCGGTCCGGAGCGGGACCGCGGGGGCTACGACATGACCGCCTTCTGGTGCCGGGCGGGAAGCGCCGCCAGCGCCACGCCGGCCGAGCTGCCCGGCCCGATCCCCCAGCCCGGGCCCGCCTACGGCGATTCGATGGGCGGCATGACCATCGCCGGCGGCATCGCCGCCGCGCTCTTCAAGCGCGAGAAGACCGGCGAGCCCTCGGTGGTGGACGTGTCCCTGCTCGCGGCGGGCACCTGGGCGATGTCCGCCGGCATCGCGCTCTCCCTCCAAATGGGGCGCCCCTGGGCCACGCCGATGCCCGGCGGCAGCCAGTCCGCGAACCCGCTGGTCGGCATCTACGAGACGAAGGACGGCCGCTACGTCAGCCTGGTGATGCTCCAGGGCTTCGTCTACTGGCCGGATCTCTGCGCGCACCTGGACCGCCCGGAGCTCGCCACGGACCCGCGCTTCGACGACGCCGAGAAGCTCGGCGCCAACGCTGGGGAAGCCGTGGCGATCCTGCGGGAGGTCTTCCGCGAGCGCACGCTGGCCGAGTGGACCGAGCGCTTCCGGACCCTGAAGGGCCAGTGGGCGCCGGTCCAGAACACCCTGGAGGTCGTCGAGGATCCCCAGGTCCGGGCCAACGGCTACCTGGTGGGCACGACCACCCGGGAGGGAACGCCCTTCGACCTGATCGCGACGCCGGTCCAGTTCGACGAGGCGCCCGCCCCGACGGCGCGGGCACCCGAGTTCAACGAGCACGGCGACGAGATCCTTCGGGAGCTCGGTCTCGACATGGATCGCATCCTCGAGCTGAAGGCCGCCGGCGCCGTGACCTAGCGGTACAAGGGGACGTTCCTTTTCGTCTCACCGCCTCCGACCGGCCGTGAGACAGAAAGGAACGTCCCTTTGTCTCAACGGCTACGTTGGGTTCGTGCACGAGCCTGCGCTGCTCCGGGAGCTGGTGGTGCTGCTGGCATTCGCCGCGGCCGGGGCTGCCGTGTTCGAGCGGATCGGACTGCCCTCCATCGCCGGCTTCCTGGTGATGGGGGCGGTTGGGGGCCCGGGCGGTCTCGCCCTCGCCGCGGATCCCGACGACGTGCGCGCGATCGCCGAGCTTGGCGTGGTGTTCCTGCTCTTCGAGATCGGACTGGAGCTGCCCGTCGATAGGGTGCGCATCCTGCTGCGCACGGGTCTCGCCGCCGGCGCGCTGCAGGTGGGGGGCACGCTGGCGGCGGTCAGCGGCCTCGCCGTGGCGGCGGGGCTGCCGGGTCGAACCGCCCTCGTGCTGGGGGCCCTCGTCGCCATGTCCAGCACCGCGCTGGTGATCCGCATGCTCGCCGATCGAGGCGAGATCGACGCGCCCCACGGGCAGCTCAGCGTCTCGATCCTGCTGGTGCAGGATCTCTGCATCGTCCCCTTCCTGCTGGCGATCCCCATCCTCGCCGCCGACGGCCCGATCCGCGCCTGGCCGGTGGCCGGGGCCATGGCGCGGGCCGGGGTCGCCGTGGCCGCCTTCTTCCTGGCGGCCCGCTTCGTGCTGCCGCGTCTGCTGGCCGGGGCCGCGGCGATCCGCTCCCGCGAGGTTTTCACCCTGGTCGCGATCCTGGCAGTGATCGGCGCCGCCACCGCCGCCGAAGGCCTGGGGCTCACCCTGGCGGTCGGCGCCTTCCTGGCGGGGCTCGTGCTCTCGAGCTCGCCCTGGGGACCCCAGCTGATCTCCGAGGTGCTGCCGGTCCGGGGTCTCCTGCTCGGCGTGTTCTTCACCGCTATCGGCATGCTGCTCGACTTCCGGGAGGCCTGGGAGCACGCCGACACGGTGCTCCTCCTGCTCGCCGCGGCGATCGGGCTGAAGGCCGTCATCACCGCGTTCTCCGTCGGCGCGGTGCTGCGCACCGGCGCGCGCATCGGCGTGCTGGCCGGCGTGGCCCTCGCCCAGACCGGGGAGTTCTCCTTCGTGCTCGCCCAGGTGGCCTCCGACGCGGAGCTGCTCGGGCCCGAGCTCACCCAGGCCTTCGTGGCGGCCTCGGTGATCAGCCTGATCGCGACGCCGTTCCTGATCCGGGGCGGCGAAGGCATCGCGACCCGCTTGACCGGAGCGGCCGCTGCTCCAGCCGAGAGCGGGGCCGGCACGGAGGAGCTTCGCGGTCACGCGATCGTGGTCGGTTACGGCCTCGCCGGCCGCAATCTCGCGCGCGTCATGAAGGCGGTGGGCGTCCCCGTGGCCGGGGTCGAGGCCAATCCGGTAGCCGCCGTCGAGGCGCGACGGGCCGGCGCCAACGTGATCTGGGGCGACGCGACTCGGGTGGGCCTGCTCGAGCAGCTCCACGTCGAGCGTGCGCGGCTGCTGGTCGTCGCCGTCAACGACCCGGTGGCCGGACGCCAGGTGGTGAGCCGCGCCCGCCAGCTCGCCCCGGAGCTCGTGGTGCTGGCGCGCACGCGCTACGTGCTGGAGGTCGACGAGCTCGAATCCGCCGGCGCCAGTCGCGTGGTGGCCGAGGAGCTCGAGGGGGCGATCGACCTGGTGGCGCAGACCCTGCACGAGCTGGAGGTGCCGGAGGGCTCGGTGGCGCGCTTCTGCGCCGAGCTGCGCGCCGAAGGCTATGCGCTGCTCCGCGAGCCCGCCGCCCTGGCCCTCGACCCGTGGCTCACCGAGCTGCTGGAGCAGGTCTCCACCGAGTGGATCGAGCTGCCGGAGGATTTCGCTCCGGAGCGCTCCCTCGTCGAGCTCGATCTCCGCGCGCGCACCGGCATCAACGTGCTGGCGGTCGACCGCGGAGGCACGACCACGCCCAACCCGGAAGCCGACTACCGGCTGCGTCCCGGCGATCGCCTGCTCGCCTTCGGGAGCGGCGAGGCCCTGGCCCGGGCCTGCGCTTCCCTGGGCGCGCTGCGGGACGGATCGTAGCCGCCCAATGGCACCCCGGCGCGGAGCCGGATTGGCCCTTTCGCCGGCATCGCTCTTCCGCCAGCCTCGAGCCGCGCCCAGGAGGCGAACGTGAAGCTCTACTCGGGCCCCCTCAGCCTGTTCACCGCCAAGGTTCGCATCGCCCTCGCCGAGAAAGGCCTCGCCTACGACCGCATCGAGGTGGGCTGGAGCCTCGCGGACCGCTATCTGCCCCATCACCCGGACGTGGTCGCGCTCAACCCGAAGGCGGAGGTGCCGGTGCTCGTGGACGGTGAGGAGGTCGTCTACGACTCGACCCTCATCCTCTCTTACCTGGAAGATGCCTACCCGGAGACGCCACTCCTGCCCGCCGATCCGGCCGGCCGTGCCCGCGCGCGCCAGCTCGAGGCCTGGGCTGACGAGATCCTGTTTCCCTCGGTGTGGGACGTGATCGAGGAGGCCTTCTATCCGTCGTCGCAAGGCGGCCGGGACCCAGAGCGGCTGGAGGCGGCGCGGGCCGGAATCGCCCGGCACCACGCGAGCCTCGACAAGGAGCTCACCGGCCGGACCTGGCTGTGCGGCGAGCGCTTCACGATCGCCGACATCGGCGCCTTCGTGATGACGAGTGCGGTGGCCAGCATGGGCGTGCCGCCGATCCCCGAACACGCGCACCTGACCACGTGGCTCGCCCGCTGCGGAGAGCGGCCTCCCATCCGCGACGAGATGGCGGGCATGATCGCCGCCAGCCAGGCGGCCGTGGCCGGGGGCTAGGGCCCCTCGACCCGCACCGTTTCGACGATCTCGCGCGTGAGGAGGCCGGGAACCCGATCCGGTCGTTCTCCCGGCCCGAGCTCCGGGCGGGCCAGCCTGGCGTAGGCCTCGGCAACCCGCGCGAGACCCTCGGCCACGACGCGGTGCCCCCGGGCGTTGAAGTGGGGGTCGTTGCGGAACCGGAGCATCCAGGGCTCCACGCCGGGCGGCGCGCCGATCTCGCGGACGTCGACGCCCTGGGCCATCAGCGCCCGGTAGTCGAGGCGAGCGTAGGACTGGCGTCGCATCATGACGAAGAAGCTCGCGCCGTCGCGTTCCACCTCCCGGGCGAGACGCGAGAGCAGGGCCGAGGTCAGCGCCGCGCCGTCGGCCAGGCCCGGCGGGTCCCCGTCTCCCACGCCGGCCGCGACGAGGCGCCCGCCTGCGGGCCTCGACGCCTGCTGTGCCGACGGATAGGCGAGGTCGCGAAGGAAGGTCACCACGCCGGGCAAGCGCCCCACGGCCTGGGCCGTGAAGGTGAAGAGCGCCGACCGGTCGGCCGCGCGGGTCTGCAGGAAGCACGCGAAGCGATGCCCGGCCCCGTCGAAGCGGTGCGGCTCGTAGTGCTCGTCGAGCATCCAGGCGGTGCACAGGGGGTAGCGCGGCACGGGGACGCCCACCGGCACGAGCTGGCCGTTCTCCCGCAGGGCGAAGCCCGCCTTGCCGAAGGGACGGCGCATGCGGTGGAGGGTGACGTTGTCGTTCGGATCGTTGCCGTTGAACACGAGGAGGACGAGATCGGGCTGGAGCTCTCGTCCCAGTCGGCGGTAGGTCAGCAGCTGCTGGTCCGTGCCGTAGCCGCGGACGCCCGCGTTGATCACGCGCACGGGCACGTCCAGTCGCCGCGCCAGCCGGGCCTCCATCAACGCCGTGAACGCCTCCTCGTAGGGGACCTCGAAGCCCACGGTCGACGAATCTCCCAGCGCGAGCACCCGGTACTCGGCCGGGGCCTTGGGTGCGACCTCCGGGCCGCGCAGGCCCAGGCGGTTGATCTCGATCCGCGTCTCGAACTCCACCGGGAACGGCCGCGGTCCCACGTAGCTGCCCCGAGCGCCGGGCTCGTGGACCCAGCCGAGCTCCTCGTCGTGGATCCAGAAGAGCGACGGCTTCGAGTAGGTGTCGTAGATGGCCGTGAAGCCGGCCAGGCGAAGACCGGCCTCCGCCAAGCCGCAGGAAAACAGCAACGCGCCGAGAGCGAGGGCGACCGTACCCAGCCGGTTTCGCATGGGGCGAAGTGTAGGAGAGGGCTCGCCCGCCCTCTCCTCAGGGGAGCTCCGGGTCCTCTTCCATCTCGAGGTGCAGGCGGTCGCCCTCGTAGGGATGGCGCGCCGCGATCTCGAGGTCGAGCTCGACGCCGAGGCCGGGCTCCGCTGGCGGCAGCACGTAGCCTTCTTCGAAGCGAATCGGCTTGCGGAGCAGCTCCGCGTGGAAGCCGTCCCAGCGACGGATGCCCTCGAGGAGGAGGAAGTTCGGCGTGCAGGCCGCGAGCTGGAGGTTGGCTGCGCCGACCACGGGACCGCAGTAGAGATGCGGTGCGATCTGGGCGTAGTGGACCTCGGCCAGAGCGGCGATCTTCTTGGCCTCGAGCAGGCCGCCGACCCGGCCGGTGTTCATCTGCAGGATCGAGGCGGCGCCGCTCTCGAGCACGCGGGCGAACTCGTGCCTGCCCGTCAGGCGCTCGCCGGTGGCCACGGGGATCGTCGTGCCCCGGGCCACCTGGGCCATGGCCTCGGGGCGCTCCGGCGGCACCGGCTCCTCGAGCCACAAGGGGTCGTAGGGCTCGAGGCGTCGGGCCAGTCGTAGGGCGGCGGAGGGGGTCATCTGGCCGTGGGTCCCGATCAGGAGGTCGCAGCGCGGGCCCACTGCCTCGCGACAGGCCCGGACCATCTCCTCCGCCTGCTCCATGGCGAGGAGCGCCGGCTGGCGCGGATCGAAGGCCCCGTACGCGCCCAGCGGGTCGAGCTTCAGCGCCGTGAACCCCTGCTCCGCGTAGGCGCTGGCGCGCTCGGCGGCCAGTGACGGATCCCGGTAGACGTCCGCCGTGTCGCCGGGCTCGGGATAGAGGTAGGAGTAGGCGCGCAGACGCTCGCGAACGAGACCGCCGAGGAGCGCGTGAACCGGGCGGTCGACCTCCTTGCCGACGATGTCCCAGCAGGCCATCTCGATGCCGCTCAGCACCCCCAGGAGGCACGGGTCCGGCCGTTGGCTGTAGCCGCTCGAGTAGATCGTCCGCCACAGCTGCTCGATGCGGAACGGGTCCCGGCCCACGACGCGGCGGGCGCACACGTCCTCGATCATCCGCGTGACCACGTCCGGGCCGAAGGGCAGGGAGTAGACCTCGCCGACGCCCTCGACGCCGCCGTCGGTGACGAGCCGCAGGAAGACGAAGTAGCGCCCCCCGAAGCCCGGCGGGGGATTGCCCACCACGTGGGTGTGGACCTCGGCGATCTTCATGGGGGCAGCGTACCGCGCGTGGGTGGCGGGGCGATTCGCTACGGTGCCCCCGTGCCGGAGCCGCCCGTCCCCGCTACCTCCGCTGCGCCCCGCGTCCTGTGGGTGCTGCGCGGCCTGCTGCTGATCTTCGTGCTCCATCTCGTGTTCGGCGACGACCCGTTCCGGGAGGGCATCGCCGAACGCGAGGCCAAGGGGCAGCGCCTGCGTCCCCAGGACTACGCGGCCACCTACACCTGGTGGATGGCGCTGGTGAATGCGCTGGCGGTGACCGCGGCGTTGGCGACCTGGCGCCGCTGGTGGGGCCCGGCGGCGTCCCCCGAGAACCCGCGCTTCGCCGCGCCGGAGCCCCGTCCGTCGCGCTGGCTGGTGGCCGGTGTCGCCCTCGCCATGCTCGGGCTGGCCGTGACCGCCGCGCCGCGTCTGTCCCACTCCCTGTGGGAGGACGAGAAGTACATGGTGGTGCGTTCGATCGCCGGCCAGTACTCGGTCCAGGAAGACGGAAGCCTCGAGTTCGGCGACGTCCCCTGGCGCGACACCTTCTTCTACTACCGCAAGCCCAACAACCACGTTCCCTACTCCGTGGCGGCGCGGCTCTTCCACGGGGCGTGGGCCGCGGTCGCCGGCCCCGCCCACGAGCTGGTCGACGAGCGGGTCGTCCGCGCCCCCGCGCTGCTGGCGGGCCTGGCTGGCCTCGGGAGCCTCGCCTGGCTGCTCTGGCGGCTCGGGTTGCCCCTGGCGGGCCTCGCGGGAGCCTGGCTCCTCGCCGTCCATCCCTGGTACCTGCGCTACGCCAGCGAGGTGAGAGGCTACGCGTTCCTGCTCGCGCTCCTCCCGGCCTTGGTGATCACCGGCCTGCGCGCCCTCGAGCGGGGAAGCTGGGGGCGTTGGGCGACCTTCGCCCTCGTGGAGGGGCTCGTGCTCTGGACGTATCCGGGCGCGCTCTTCGTCCTGGTCGTCGCGAACCTCTTCTTGGCCATCGAGGTGCTGCGACTTCGCGGTGCGGACCGCAGCGTCCAGCTGACCCGCTTCCTCGTCGCGAACACCGCCGCAGGCCTCGCCTGGCTGCAGATGAACCTGCCGAACATGATGCAGTTCCTGCCCTACACCGACAGCTGGAAGGGCGAGGTCTCCGTGAAGCTGCTGCGACAGGTCGGGAGCTACCTGGTGATGGGCATGCCCTGGCACTGGCGGCGCGAGGGCTTCGTCTCCCTGGAGACCCAGCTCGAGGCCGCGCCGCTCCTGCTGGTCCTGGTGCTCGTGGGGGCTTTCGTCGCGCTCCTGCTCGGCGCCGGACGACTCGCCCGCAGCGGGAGCGCCGGGCTCGCCACCCTCGCCATCCTGTTGATCCCCGCTCCCCTCACCGTGCTGCTGGCGGCGGTGCGCGGCGACCACCTCTACCCCTGGTACCTGATCCATGCGCTCCCGGGCGTGACCCTGCTCATCGCGGCGGGCATCACCCTGCCCGCTGCCTGGGGCCGGAAGGGCCGATGGGCGGCGGCCGGGCTGGCCGCCGTGGCGCTCTGCGCATACTTCGCCGCGACCCAGCCCATGCGGAGCATCGTGCGGGAGCGGGCGCTCCAGCCCACCCGGGACATGGTGAGGACCGTGCGCCCCAACCCCGACGTCCTCGCCGTGGAGCACGGGGAGATCCTGACGGGCGCGGTCTACGGTCCGCCCCGCTACTACGACCCCCGCTCCGTCGACCTGCCGACGGCCGAGGCCGTCGCCGAGCTGATGCAGGAGGCGGATCGAAGGGGCCTTCCGCTCTACGTCACCTACAACCGCCCCGGCCTGGCGGCGAAGCGGCGCCCCGAGGCCCGGGCGATGCTCGACCGCGAGGACCTTTTCAAACGCATCGCCGTGTTGGAGGGCGTGGAGCCGAAGTCCCAGCACGTGGTCTTCCGCTACCGGCCCGGCGCCTTCCGGCCCGGCGCCGAGTAGCCCCCCCGGGCTACCCTCGCCGGCCCAAGGAGGACCCGATGGATCGCTTCGAGGATCGGATCGCCGTGATCACCGGCGGCGGCACCGGCATGGGCCGCGAGCTCGCCCGACAGCTGGCCGCCGAGGGCTGTCACGTCGCGATGTGCGACGTCTCCGAGGAGACGATGGCCCAGACGAAAGCGCTGTGTGAGGCGGAGGCGCCCCGGGGCGTGCGCGTGACGACCCACCTGGCCGACGTCTCGATCGAGAAGCAGGTGTCGGCCTTCCGCGACGCGGTGGTCGCCGAGCACGAGACCGACTGCGTGCACCTCGTCTTCAACAACGCCGGCATCGGTGGCGCGGGAAGCATGGTCCTCGACGACCGCGAAGAGTGGGACAAGACCTTCGCGGTGTGCTGGAACGGCGTCTACTACGGAACGCGCGCTTTCCTCCCGCTTCTCCTGGCCGCCGACGAGGGGCACCTGATCAACACCAGCAGCGTGAACGGCTTCTGGGCGTCCCTCGGGCCGATGACCGCCCACACCTCCTACAGCGCGGCGAAGTTCGCGGTGAAGGGGTTCACCGAGGCGTTGGTGAACGACTTTCGTCTGAACGCGCCCCATCTGAAGGCCTCGCTGGTGATGCCCGGGCACATCGGCACCTCGATCGTGATCAACTCGGGCAAGATCTTGGGGCGGGATCCCAAGGAGATGAGCGACGACGAGATCGAGCAGGCGCGGGAGCGCATGGCGCGCCTGGGCTTCGACCCGGGCGGCGCCACGAACGACGAGATCCGTCAGGCCCTCCAGCAGCGTGCGGAGGACTTCCGGGACAACGCACCGCTCACTGCGGCCCAGGCGGCGGGCATCATCCTGGACGGCGTACGCAAGGAGCGTTGGCGCATCCTGGTCGGCGAGGACGCGGAGGCCCTCGACCGGCTCGTGCGCGAGAACCCGGAGGAGGCCTACGAGCCCTCCTTCATGGAGAAGCTCCTGGCGGCCACGAACTGGCAGCTCGGCCAGTGAGCGACCGGCCCGCCGGGATTCGCATCGAGGATCTCGCCGACCCGGTCCTCACCCCCCTCCAGCAGGCCGCCCGGGACGCCGCGGAGAAGATCCCGGTCGAGTTCACCCGCGAGGCGGTGCTCCGGGAGGCGATGGAGAAGACCGGCCTCTCGGACTTCGGTCTCCGGGACTTCGAGGAGCGCCTCGACGTCTGGTGCCGGAGCTTCGCCGAGGACGACACCCTGAGCGGCGTGGGCCGGGTCGGGTGCTATCGGGACGCGGTGCGCTACGCGGTCGCGCGGCTGCGCATGGAGGACTACGTCAAGCGGCATCCGGACGTGCTGGACGTGCCGATCCTGCGCCCCATCATCGTCGTCGGCCTGCCGCGCTCGGGGACGACCCACCTGCTGAATCTGATGGCCGCCGATCGGCGACTGCGCTCCATGCCCTACTGGGAGAGTCTGGAGCCGGTGCCGGTCCCCGGTGAAGAGCCCGGGGAGGGCGGTGTGGATCCGCGGCGGGCCCGGTGCATCAAGGCCCACGAGCTGCAGCTGCAGCTGATGCCGCTCCTCAAGAACATGCATGACATGGCGCCGGACCACGTGCACGAGGAGATCGAGCTCCAGGGCCCGGACTTCTCCACCTACACGATCGAGTGGATCGCCCACGTGCCGCGCTGGCGGGACTACTACTTCGCCCACGACCAGCGCCCCCACTACGCCTACCTGCGCCGGGCGCTCCAGATCCTGCAGCACCAGCGCGGGCCGGACCGCTGGGTGCTGAAGTCTCCCCAGCACCTGGAGCAGCTCGGTCCCCTGATCGAGACCTTCCCGGACGCGACCGTCGCCTTCACCCACCGCGATCCCGTGTCGGTCATCGCCTCCGCCATCACCATGAACTGCTACGGCGAGAGGCTGCGCTGCCGGAAGCCGAACCCGCCGGCGATGGCGGCCTACTGGATCGACCGCATCGAGCACCTGCTACGGCGCTGCGTCGCGGATCGGGAGCGGGTGCCCGCCGCCCAGAGCCTCGACGTGCTCTTCCACGAGTTCATGCAGGACGACCTGGCAACGGTCGACCGCATCTGCGCCCTGGCGGGGCTCGCCCGGACGGCCGAATCGAAGGCGCAGCTCGGGCGGTACATGGACGAGAACCCCCGCGGCAAGCACGGGCGCATCCTGTACGACCTGCAGGCCGACTTCGGCGTCGATCCGGAGGCCCTGCGGGAGCGCTTCCGCTTCTACTACGAGCGCTTCCCCGTGCGCGTCGAGGTCTGAGTTGGCGGCCGGCGTCCGCTTCGACTTCTCTGGCGCCGCCGTGCTCGTCACCGGCGGGTCGAACGGCATCGGCGCGGGAATCGCCCAGGCGTTCCTCGCAGCGGGCGCGGAGGTCACCATCACCGGCACCCGCTCGGAGGCGGCGGGCTACGACCGCGACCTGTCCGCCTTCCGCTACCTGCCCCTCCAGGCGACGGATCGGGAGGGGCTGGAGGCGCTCGCCGGCGAGCTCCCGCACCTCGACGTGCTGGTGAACAACGCCGGCGCGAGCCTGCCCGGCGGGAGGAACGAGGCGGTTCCCGACGTCTTCGAGGAGAGCGTGGCGATCAACCTGTTCGCGGCCTACCGGCTCTCGGTCGCCTGCAAGGAGAAGCTCGCGGCGAGTGGGCTGCCCGGTGGCGGCAGCGTGGTCAACCTGGCCTCGATGTCGTCCTACTTCGCCGTGCCCATGGTGCCCGGCTACGGCGCCGCCAAGGCGGCCATCGTGCAGATGACGAAGAACCTGGGCGTGGGCTGGGCACCGGAAGGGGTCCGGGTCAACGCCGTGGCACCGGGGCTCATCGAGTCGAACATGACCTCGGTGATGAAGGGCGTCGAGGTGCTCGAGAAACCCCAGATCGACCGCACCCCCATGGGCCGCTGGGGCACGCCGGAGGACGTCGCGCCCACCGTGCTCTTCCTGTGCAGCGAGGCGGCCCGCTTCGTGACCGGCCAGACCTGGAACGTCGACGGGGGCTACTCCGCCGCGTGACCCATCGTTAGGAGGCGCGCTGGCGCAGCGGGTAGCCGGGCGGGCGCTTGCCGTGCTCGTCCACCAGGTCGAACTCCTCCGCCAGGTCCTCGACCCACTGGATGCTGCCCGAGCGGGCGATCAGGTCGTCGGCGCCGAGCAGCGCGGCGGCGGCGCGGCCGACGAAGAGCGGGGTCTGGGCCTTCGAGAGGTCCATGCCGGTCTGCTGGGCCGAATCCTCGATGAACTCGGTGGAGACGGCGCCGGGATAGAGCACCACGGCCGCCACCTCCTTCGGCGCCAGCTCCTGGGCCATGTCCTTCGTCAGGCGGTCGAGGCCGGCCTTGCCCGCTCCGTAGCAGCTGGAGAAGTGGTAGGTCTGGCCGCCCGGTGAGGAGACGTTGAGGATGGCGGCACCCGGGCCGCTCTCGAACAGCAGCGGCGCGGCGTGCCAGCTGGCGACGTAGTGCGCACGCAGGCCGATGCCCACCTGGTCGTCCCAGATCTGCAGCGGGTGGTCCCAGAAGCCCCCGCCCCAGGCGGGAGGATCCGGCACCTTGTAGACGTTGTTCACCAGCACGTCGATGCGGCCCGCTTCCTCGCGGATCCGCTCGAAGAGCGCGGCGATCTGGGCGTCGTCGCCGTGGTCGCATTGGACCGGCCGCCCCTCGCCCCCGGCCTCCTTCACGAGCCGGGCCGTCTCCTCGATCGTGCGCTCGCCGGCGCCGCTGGTGCGCCCGGTGACGTACACGGTGGCGCCGCGCTCGCCGAGCGCCCGGGCGATGCCCTTGCCCACGCCCCGGCTCGCCCCGGTGACGACCGTGATCTTCCCCGCCAGGGCGCTCACGATCCCGCCCCTGCCCGGTAGTGGATCGGCGACGTGTAGGCGCGCTCCTGGATCGAGATCGGATGCTCCGTCTCGGCCGGATCGATGCCCAGGGCGATCGCGTCCCATACGGAGTGGCGGGGCGTCGGTACCTCGAGCACGCGCACGTAGTAGAAGGCGTTCCGCGTCCCGTCGAAGTCCGGGTCCCCCCACACGGCGGACAGCACGGGTGCGCCGTGCTCGTTGGTGTAGGTGGCGGTCGACGCGTCGACGGTGTCGGGCACCGGCGGCACCTGGCCCGTGGAGTCCGGGGCGCGCTCGCCCGACCACACGACGTCGAAGACCCGCTCGTGGGTGGCGCCCTCGCCATCGATCCAGCCCTTCACCATCTGCACGCGATCCAGGTGCGCGCTCTTCGGGTCCTTGGCCGCGTGAACGAGGAAGCGGGGGGCGCCGTCGCCGCTGCGCGGCGGCAGGTCGGCGCCCATCGGCACGCCGCCCGCGGCACCCACCCGGGCGATCTCCGCCGCCTCGGCGTCGGACGCCTCGAAGCCCCATCCGCCGAATACCCGCACGACGATCCGCGGACCGGTGGTGGCGTACACCTCCTTGCGCCGGAAGGCCTCGAGGATGGCGCTGCGGGAGTTCTCCGGCGCCCACACCGCGGCGAGGCCCGAGGCCGACATCGACCAGCCGTTCGGGCCGCCGGCTCCGCGCCAGACCGGGTTCTTGCCTTCCGGAATCGAGTCTCGCGCCAGCTTGCCCCAGAAGTTCGGCTCCTCCGCCGAGGCCACGCCGGTGTGGGCGTCGGTCGAGCCGATCAGGCCGAAGCGATAGGGGTTGAAGCCGATCCGCTCCTCGATCGCCAGGCCGCGCAGCAGTGCGCTCCGCACGTAGTCGCCGGGCGTGGGATCGTAGGGCGGCGGGTTCTGCTGGATGTAGTGGGGGTAGGTCTCGAAGTCGGCGAAGGGATCGTCCGGAGAGACGGCGGGATGGGTCTCCGAATCGCCCTTGATCTGGGTCACCTCGACCACCGGCTCCCAGCGGGCGCGAATCCGGGCGTACTCGGGGCCCATGGGCTCTCCGCGCAAGCTCGTCTCCGCGAACATGTAGCCCTTGGAGATGTTCGAGTTGTGGGGGATGGCCACGAATTCGGCGCCGGTCTCCTGGGTCGTCTTCTCGAGCCAGCTCCAGAGATCCTCCGGGTACATGCTGTCCGCGGAGCTCCAGGGCTGGAACTTCGACGCCACGTCGGCGCCCGCGCTCGTGAACACGACCCGGTGCAGGTTGGCGCCGGCCGGGATCGCGCTCCACTCCCAACCGATCAGGGCGGTGAAGCGGCCCGGGTCGTTGTGGGCGTCGGCGGTCCTGATCGCCTCCTGCCAGGTCGTCCGTGACATCCGATCCGCGTTCGGGATGGGCGTGCCAACGCTCTGGGCCGCCGCCGCCTCCTCGACGTCGTTCGTATCCGGCAGCAAGGAGGAGAAGACGGTCATGCCCGAGTCGTCTTCCACGGCCCCACGGAACAACGCCTCGGCGCGCCACGCGATGAAGCGGTCGACCAGGCCGAGATCCTCCCGCGGCACGCCCTCCTCGACGATCCGCCGGATCACGCCGAGGAACTCCGCGTGATCGGCGACCACCAGGAAGTCGAGGGGCGTCTCGATCTGCACCTTCGCCCGGTGGAAGGGATGGATCACCGGCAGGCCCTTCGCGTAGCGGTAGGCCGTCGCCGGGTCGGCGGTCATGTTCCGGTTCAGGAATGCGTCGAAGGAGTTGTTGGAATGGAGGTGCGTGTCGCCCCAAAGGAGCTGCTTGGGCTCCGCGGCCAGGGGCGAGGCGAGGGCGAGGACCAGGGCGGCAGTGAGGATGCGCATGGGCGCATCCTACGCCGTCCCCGACGCCGGTTCACCCGCCTGGCGCCGAGAGACCGCGCACGAAGGTCTCGACGCCGCGCTCCAGCAGCCGGTCGAAGTTGCTGCGGGCCGGGGCCTGCATCAGGGCATCCCAGGCGTCGGCCACGTCTCCGTCCAGCCGCCCCGCAACGGCGCGGTGGTAGCGCACCACGTCCTCGGCGCTCCGGCCGGCCAGGCTCCGCTCCACCCGGGCCAGGGCCGTGACCTGGTAGAGCAGGTTCTGGGAGGCCTCGATCCGCTCGGCCGCCGGAAGCCCGGACCCGGCCAGGGCGCCGAGCAGGAGCGCCGTCGCCCGGGCGTTGAAGGCGGTGAGGCCCGGCTGCTCGCCATCGAGGAGCGCCAGCTCCGGATGATCGCTGAGCGCCGTCCGGATCGCGCGACAGGCCCCGAGGCAGGCCGCTCGCCAATCCTCCGGCGAGGAGTCCACCGGATCCGGAAGAGGCGCCTGGTCGCCGAGGCGGTCGGCGAGGGCGGCCAGCAGCTCGGAGCGGCTCCCGACGTGGCCGTACAGGGCCCCGGGGTCGACGCCGAGCCGGCGGGCCACCCCACGCATGGTGACGCGGGCGCCGTCCTCCCGGGCCAGGGCCTCCGCGGCCTCCAGGATGCTGTCCCGGCCGATGCGGGGCGGCCGGCCCACGGGACGGGGAGCGCTCTCAGCTCGTGCGGTCATCTCAAGGAGAGTTAATCAACGGTGTTGAAAAACATCAAGGTCCTGTGCCACGATCTCCCTCCCTGCTTCTCCGGAGAACGACCATGCGGGCACATCTCATCGCGCTGACGATTCTGGTAGGCCTTCTGGCGGGCGTCGGTCCCTGCCCCCCCGAGGAGCCGCCCGGCCAAGGCGGGGACCCGGGCCCGCCGCTTCCCTTCGCTCGGACCGAGGAGCGGGAGGCCTGCGCCCACTTCGACCCGCTGAAGCAGCCCTTCTTCGGAGAGACCCACATCCACACTGCGGTCTCCGCCGACGCCGTGATCAACGGAACGACGAACGGTCCGCGGGAGGCCTACGCCTTCTCCCAGGGCGCCGAGATCGAGCTGACCACGGCGACGCCGGGGCGCAAGCTCACGATCGATCGACCGCTGGACTTCGCCATGGTGTCCGACCACGCCGAGTACTTCGGTGAGACCGCGCACTGCGTCGATCCGAACTCGGTCGGCTATCTCCAGCCCCACTGCGTCGCCCTGCGCGCCGACATCGGGGCGACGAGCTTCCAGGTGCCGGGCATCCTCGTCTTCTACTTCCCCAGCCTCACGCCCTTCGCCCAGCGCTTCGACTGGTGCGGCACCGACGGCTCCATCTGCCTGAACGCTGCCGCCGGGGTGTGGCAGGACATGCAGGCGGCCGCCGAGGAAGCCTATGACCGCTCCTCTGAGTGCCGCTTCACCACCTTCCACGGCTACGAGTGGACGTCCAATCTGGCCCGCAACAACCTCCACCGCAACGTCATCTTCCGCAACGACGATGTGCCCGCCCTCCCGGTCACCGCCATCGAGGCGCCCTTCCAGGAGTCGCTCTGGGCCGGGCTCCAGACCGAGTGCCGCGACGGCCTCTCGCGATGCGAAGCGCTGGCGATCCCGCACAACTCGAACCTGAGTGGCGGCGTGATGTTCGCGCCCGTGAACGAGGACGATGGGACGCTGCTCTCCGCCGCCGATGCGATCGTGCGGGCGGCCAACGAGCCGGTGGTCGAGATCTACCAGCACAAGGGCGAGTCGGAGTGCCATCCCGGGCTCTCGGTGAACGACGAGCTGTGCGGCTTCGAGAAGCTGGACGCCACGAACCAGGGCGTCTCGCCCCCCGGCACCGTCCCGCCGCCGGCCAACATGGTGCGCAACGTGCTGATGGAGGGGCTCGCCCAGGCGGAGCAGCTCGGCGTGAACCCCTTCCAGATGGGCTTCATCGCTGCCACCGATTTCCACATGGCGAACAGCGGCGCGACCCGGGAAGAGGACTTCGCCTTCAGCGGCGGCGTCGGCAGCTTCGATGCCGATCCCGCCCAGCGCCTCCAGCTGCGCAGCGCCTTCGGCAACCAGGCCGGCTCCGGCGGGCTCGCGGTGGCCTGGGCGGAGGAGAACTCGCGGGACTCGATCTACGCGGCCTTCGAGCGGCGCGAGGTCTACGCCACCAGCGGAACCCGGCCCGTGGTGCGCACGTTCGGCGGCTTCCGGATCCGTCCGAACATGTGCGAGCGCGCCGACTTCGCCCTCGAGGGCTACGACATCGCGGTGCCGATGGGCGGAAGCTTCGAGCCTCCGCCGGACGTGGCAGGGAAGCACCGCACGCCGAAGATCGCGGTCCTCGCCCACCAGGACCCCGGCCCCGCCGGCGAGCCGGGCACGCAGCTCCAGCGCATCCAGATCGTGAAGGGGTGGGTGGACGCGAGCGGTCAGACCCAGGAGGCGACCTACGACGTGGCCGGCGATCCGAACAACGGGGCGAGCGTCGACCTCGAGACCTGCGAGCCCCAGGGAGCGGGCTTCGCCAGCCTGTGCACCGTCTGGGAGGACCCGGACTTCGATCCCGCGGAGCGCGCCTTCTACTACGCCCGCGTGGTCGAGAACCCGACCTGTCGCTGGAACACCCACCTGTGCAACGCCCAGGGCGTCGACTGCAGCGATCCGAACGGCGTTCCCACCGGCTTCGAGGCCTGCTGTGACGGCTCGCTTCCGGCGACGATCCAGGAACGGGCCTGGACCTCGCCGATCTGGTACGAGCCTGGGCCGTAGGGAGCGCCGTTGCTCCGGCATCCGGCCCTGCACTTCGCTGTTCTCGGTGCGCTCCTGCACGTCCTGGTGCGTCTGGCGGCGCCAAGCCCCGAGCCGGCGCGGGAGCCGATCCGCGTCACGGCCGAGCAAGTCGACGGGTTGGCGGAGCGCTTCGTTCTCGCGGCCGGTCGCAGCCCGGACCCGGCCGCGCTTCGTGCGCTGGTCGACGACGAGGTCGAGCGCCAGATCCTCGTGCGCGAGGCCCGGCGGCTCGGGCTCGATCGCGGCGACCGCTCGATCGAGGTGCGTCTGGTCCAGAAGATGCGGTTCCTGGTCGGCGACGGGGAAGCGAGCGACGAGGCGCTGCTCGCGCGCGCCAGGGCGCTCGACCTGGGCCGGGAAGACCTGGTGGTCGAGCGGATGCTCGAGCAGAAGATGCGTCTGCTGCTCATGCACCCCGGCGCTCCCGAGCGGCTCACGGCGGAGGAGCTGCGCGCGTACTACGCGGCCCGCATCGAGCGCTACCAGCGAGCCCCTCGCATCGACCTCCGTCACGTCGGTTTCTCCCGCGATCGCCGTGGCGAAGCCGGCGCCCGGCGCGATGCCGAGGCATTGGCCCGACGGCTTGCCGCGGGAGGGAGCGTCGACCGCTCGACGGGAGACCCGTCGGCCCTCGGCCGCGACCTGCGCGGCGCGGAGCCCGCCAAGCTCGAGGCGGTGTACGGCACCGGGTTCGTGCGCGGGCTGGAGGCCTGCGGGGTGGGGGCGTGGTGCGGTCCGTTCGCTTCCGGCTTCGGCTGGCATGTCGCGCGCATCGAGCGTCGCCGCGGGGGTGGACCACTGCCCTTCGAGGAGGTGCGAGAGCAGGTCGCCCGCTCCGTCGCCGCCGATCGCCGGGAGCAGAGGCTGCGCGCGGCGCTGGAACGCCTGCGCGCGGCCTATTCCGTCGAGCTGCCCGCCGCCCTTCGGCGCGCCGACCGCGCGATGCCGCGCGAGAGCGGGGACGCGGGATGAGGCGGGCGGCGCTCGCCGGCTTTGCCGTCGCATGCGGGCTCCTCGCCGGCCCGTCTCCGGCGTCGGCTCATCCCCTTGCGCCTTCCGCGCTGCGTCTGGAGGAGCGAGCGGACGGCACCACCCTCGTGCGCTTCACCCAGCCCGCGGCTCGGGTGCGCGGCAGTGAGCTCCGTCCGGTCCTCCCCGCCGGATGTCCGGCTCGGGGCACGCCGCAGGTGGAGACCACGGATACCCAAGTGGTTCGCTCCTGGTCGGTCCACTGCGAGCCCGCGGGATGGCGGGGCCGGCGGATTGCGGTGGAGGGGCTCCCGGGCTCGCGTACCGACGTCGTCGTCACCCTGGACCTCGCCGACGGGGGCCGGGAGACCGCGGTCCTCCGGGCGTCGGAGCCCGCCTTCGAGGTGCCGGCCCGCGCGGAGGCCGGCGCAGTGATCGGCACCTACACGCGCCTCGGCGTCGAGCACATCCTGACCGGCGTCGACCACCTGCTCTTCGTGCTCGGCCTGCTGATCCTGCTGGCCGGACTCGCGGAGCTGGCGAAGACGATCACCGCTTTCACCCTCGGCCACAGCGTGACCCTGGCGGCGGCGGCCCTCGGCGTCGTGGCGCCGCCCCAGGGCCCGATCGAGGTGCTCATCGCCCTCAGCGTGTTCGCGCTCGCGGTCGAGCTGGCCCGGCGCCAGGCGGGCGAGGGCTCGGGTCTCTGGCAGCGGCCGTGGCGGATGGCGGCCCTCTTCGGCCTGCTCCACGGCCTCGGCTTCGCCGGCGCCCTGCGCGAGATCGGTCTGCCCCAGGGCCAGGTGCCCGCGGCGCTGCTCTCCTTCAACGTCGGCGTCGAGCTCGGGCAGCTGGCCTTCGTCGCCGTGGCCTGGCCGTTGTGGCGCGCCGTGCGGCACACGTCTCCCGTCTGGCGCTGGGCGCCGATCTACGGGATGGGCAGCCTGGCGGGGTTCTGGCTCTTCGGCCGCACGGCCAGTGCGCTGCTCGGAGGCTAGCAGCGGTCGGGCAACCCCTCGTCGCCAGGCGCTCGGGGCGGCCCTGCGGGATCCGGGCTAGGCCCGAGGCTGCTGCTGGCGGGCGACCCGCAACATCGGCCGGTGGATGCGCACGGGCGCGAGCCGCTTCAGCCAATCGAGCAGCATCGCGTCGCGGCCGATGCGCAGCCGCAGCTTGCCCTTCAACACCGCGGTGGCGATGCGGCGGGCGGCCCGCTCCGGGTCGACGCCCATCCGCTGGGCCATCTCGTAGTTGCGCTGGGCCGCAGTGACGTCGTCGGACTCCGCGAGGGTGGCCTGGATCATCTCCGTACGGATCGCGCCCGGGTGGACGCTGGTGACGCCGATGCCGTCGAGGGCCCACTCCGCCCACATCGATTCGGAGAGCGCCTTCACGGCCGCCTTGGTGGCGCAGTAGGAGGACTGGCCCGGCAGGCCGACGAAGGCGGACATGCTGGAGAGGTTGACCACGTGGGCGTCCTCGGCCTTCTTCAGCTCCTCGTGGAAGAAGCGGCAGCCGTGGATCACGCCCCAGAGGTTGATGCCGATCATCCGTTCCCAGTCGGCCAGCGAGTGGGTGCCGAAGGCCTTCTGGATGGTGATCCCGGCGTTGTTGATCAGCAGGTGGACGGCGCCGTGCGCGTCGATGACCTCGCCCGGCAGGCACGCCATGCGCTCGGCGTCGGTCACGTCGGCGAGGTGCTGGGAGACCTTCACCCCGTGCGGGGAGACGGCTTCCGCCGTCGCGGCGACGGCGTCCGGGTTCACGTCCACGAGGGCCAGGTGGCATCCCCGGGACGCCAGCTCCACGGCGAGGGCGCGCCCGAGGCCGCCACCGGCGCCGGTGACGACGGCGACGCGTTCCTTCAGGGTCTTCAACTTCGTTCCTCCTCGGCGTCGGGGGCGAGGGCGGCGGCCAGGCGCACGACGAGGGTCTCCGCCTCGCGGCCGAGCCGTTCGGGATCGTCGTGCTCGGCCACCGCGAGCGCGGCCTCGGCCAGGGCTCCCATCAGCATGCGCGCGGCGAGATCGCTTCCGTGCCGGCGCAGCCGCTCGCTGACCGCGCGGGTGACCGCACTCGTCGCCCAGCGCTCCCGCCCGAGGACGGCGGGGCCGTCGACGAGGACGACGCGCCGGAACTCCGCATCGCGGCACAGCTCGAGGAAGGCACGCCAGGCCGAGAGCCCCCGGTCGGCGTCCGGCTCCTGGAGCGTGACCAGGATGCGCTCCTCCATGATCTCGTTGACCGCGGCAAAGAGCTCCTGCTTGCTGCCGAAGTAGTGGTAGATGGGGCGGATCGTCGTGCCGCTGGCGGCGGCGATCTCCTCGAGGCTCGTGTCCTGGTAGCCCTTCGACCCGAAGATCCGGCACGCGCTCTCGAGCACGGCGCTGCGGGTCTCCGCTCGGCGCTCGGCCTGGGTGCGACGCGCCGGGCTCATCGGGGGCTCCGCGCCGCGAGCGTCGCGAGGTCCGTCTCGTGGACGAGGCGGCCGGGTTCGGCTTCCGAGAGGAAGGCCGCGACACCGTCGAAGTAGGGGCGGGTGAGCGCGTTCCATTCGATCAGCTCGCAGACCAGGCCCGGGATCCGGCGGCTCTCGACGTAGGACATGCGAGCCACCCCGGGAACGCCCGCGTCGACGATCGCCTCGAAGCCCGTCGCGAGCGCGTGGGCGTAGGCGGCGTCGAAGTCCTCGACCCAGAAGCCGTAGTGGTGCGGACCCTGGAGTCCGCGGTCGATCGCCTCGCGATACATCGAGGGGGTCTCGCCCAGGGGCTCGATCAGCTCGAGCTGGACGTCGCCCAGGTAGGCGAAGCCCAGGTTCAGCGTGACGCCGTGGCTGGGCTCCCCTCGGAAGCGCGAGCCTTCCAGCGGGCGCACCTCGCGAAGGACGGCGAAGGGTCCGGCGCCGAGCTGCTCGCTCCACGTCTTCGTGGCCTCGTCCACCGACGGAACCACGTAGGCCACCTGCCGGATCGGCCCGAAGATCCCATCGGGGCTCATCGCGCCGCTCCGCCCTGCGGCTCCAGGAAGCGCACCGGGAAGGGGAGGGTCTTCAGGCCCATGTCCGTGTGACAGAAGCTCTGCTCGGTCTTCAGGCCCCAACCGAGGGCGCGGTCGAAGGCAATGTGGGCGGCCCAGAGGAGAGCGGCCTGACCCGCCGCCGGCACGCCGCCCAGCACGGCCAGCGCGCCGAGCAGCACCGGCCAGAGGTAGAAGTGGGCGAGGTTGTAGGCGGCGCCGCCGACCCGCGGGCCCACCCCGTAGAGCAGGATCGACAGATCCGGCAGGAAGAAGCAGGCGGCGAAGATCCCCCAGGAGAAGCCGAGGTGACCGTAGGCTGCGACGGCCGCCAGGAGCAGGGCGGCCGCTTCCAGGCGACGTTGTGCGATGGGGTCGAGGGGCATGGGCTCTCCTTGCTCAACAAATGACATGCTGCTACATATCATATGCAATGGAGCTACACAAGTTCGAGGAGGCCGCCGCAGAGGAGGCCCGGGCGGGCGCGGCCCCCGGCTCCGGGTTCCCGCCGTGACCTACACGTGGGACGACATCGGTCTGTGCTGCGGGTCGATCGCCCGGGCCGGCTTCCGCGAGCTCGCGGAGGCGGCCTCGGGGGCGGGCTTTCGCGGGATCACGCTGTGGCCCGTCCAGTTCGAGCGCGCTCTCGCGGACGGGCTCGAGGTGCGCGACCTGCGCCGGATCCTCGCTGACAACGGGCTCGTGGTCACCGAGATCGACCCCCTCGTCTCGTGGCTGCCGGGCGACCCCGGCGAGCTGGCCGGCCCCTTCGCAGCCTACGACGAGTCGACCTTCTACCGGATGGCCGACGCCCTCGGCGCCCGCAGCCTCAACGCGATTCGGGCAGGCAGGGAGCCGGTCCCGCGCGACGCCCTGGTCGACGCCCTCGGATCCCTGTGCGAGCGGGCCGAGGCCCACGGCCTGATCGTGTCCTTCGAGTTCATGCCCTGGTCGCCGGTGGCGAGCCTGGAGGCTGCGCTCGAGCTGGTGCGCGCCACCGGCAAGGCCGACTGCGGAGTGAACGTGGACACCTGGCACCATTTCCGAAGCGGCGGCACCGTGGAGGCGTTGGCCGCGCTGGACCCCGCCACCGTGGCGGCGCTTCAGCTCAACGACGTCGCCCCCGAGCCGTGGGACGACGTGCTGGCGGAGACCGCCACCGGCCGACGACTTCCCGGTGAGGGCGCGAGCGACACCGTGGCGGTGCTCGAGGCCCTGGCGGGCGCGGGGGTTCGCGCGCCGATCAACGTGGAGGTGTTCTCGGCGGAGCTGCAACGTCTCTCCGACGCCGAGGCCGCGCGGCGGATCGCCGCCAGCACGCGGAGCGTGCTGGCCCGGCTCGACGGGGCCTAGAACGCATCGGGTCGAACGGCCGCGTCGGTGCCACCGTCGGCCCACAGCACGCTGCCGTGCACGTAGGCTGCGGCCGCACTCAGCAGGAAGCCGATCACGCCGGCGATTTCGTCGGGCGCGGCGGGGCGACCGAGGGGAATCGGGATCTGGTCAACGAAGCGGCCCATGGCAGGATCGTCGACCACGCCCTGGTAGAGCGGCGTCAGGGTCTGGCCCGGCACGACGGCGTTGAGGCGGACACCGGCTGCGCCCCAGCTGGGGGCGCGGTGCCGGACCGCGCGGACCACCGCGTGCTTCGAGAGCCGGTAGCCCGTCGCGCCGTCGTCGTCGGCGATCCCCGCTCGGGCGGCCGCCTCGTCATGGGCGAGCAGGGACGAGACCACGGGGTCGTCCGGATCCACGCCGAACTGGGAGGCGTTCGAGGAGACCGCGACGGCGGCCGCCCCGGGGCGGCCGACCATGGCGGCCCGCAGGCCGTCGAGCAGGTCGACCGTGCCGAAGTAGTTGACGGCGAGCACCTGCGGCCCGTCGGGAACGTGCCCGCCCAGGCCGGCGGCGAGTACCAGGGCATCGATGGCTTCGCCGGACTGCGTGAGCGCCTCCGTCACCGCCTGCTCCCGGCCCGCCCGCGTCGACAGGTCGGCGGGAATCTCGACCTCCTCCAGGTCGATGCCGAGAACCCGCTCGCCCCGCGCTTCGAGGTGCTCGCGCGCCGCCCGGCCGATGCCCGAGGCGGCTCCCGTGACGACGGCGGTACCCATCCCCGTCCCTTCCGTCCTAGTCGTTCTCCGGACAGCGCACGCCGTCCGGATGTTCGATCAGCGACACACAGCGGTTGCAGTGGGTGCAGCCGCTGTCGTACTGCGCGTCGGCCATGGCCTTGCGGACGAAGTCCGGGGCCTTGATCAGCGGGCGTCCGAGCTGCACGAAGTCGAAGCCGGCGCCGATGGCCCGGTCGAGGCTCTCGCGGGTGGAGCAGCCGCCGATGTAGACGACGGAGCAGCCCACTGCGTCCCGGACACGCTGCGCGCGCTCGAGGAAGTACAGCTCCTCGTAGGGGTACTCGCGGAACATCTTCGGCCCGACGATCCTCAGGCCGAGCTTCGCGATGGGGTTCTGCTCCACCTCGATCATGCCGTGCACGATGCTCTCGCCCCGGAACATCAGCATGGGGTTGAAGCTGCTGGTGCCGCCGCTGGTCACCAGCGCGTCGACGCCGGCGGCGTCGAGCGCCCGCGCCACCGCGAGGCCCTCCTCCCAGCTCATGCCGCCCTTCACCCCGTCGCACATGCTGATCTTGCCCAGGATCGGGAAGTCGTCGCCGACGGCACTCCGCACGGCGTCGAGCACGCGTAGAGGAAGGCGCAGCCGGTTGTCGAGGCTTCCCCCGTATTCGTCGGTGCGGCGGTTCGTGCGCGGACTCAGGAACTGGGAGAGGGCGTATCCGTGGCCGAAGTGGATCTCCGCCGCATCGAAGCCGGTGCGAAGCATGAGGCGCGCCGCCTCCGCATAGGTCTCCACCAGGTGGTCGATGTCGGCAAGCGTCATCGCCCCGCTGACGGGCAGGCCGGCCGGCGCGCCGAGCATGTTGAAGCGACGCGAGGGCCCGAGCGGCCGCTTCAGCCGCTGCAGCTTCCGGTTCTTCGAGAACCCTCCGCAGTGGGTCATCTGGCCGGACACCCGGGCGCCGGCGGCGTGGATCGCGCGGGTGAACTCCTTCAGCTGCGGCTCGATCCCCGGGTGCAGGTACATCATGTCGGAGTTGATGCGCCCGTCGGCCTCGGTGGTGCAGTAGGCCAGGGTGGTCATGGCCACCCCGCCCTCGGCGACCCGCTGGTGGAAGCGCAGCAGCGGCTCGCCGGGCACCCCGCCCGGCGACAGACCCTCGTAGGTGGCGGCCTTGATGACCCGGTTCTTCAGCTCGAGGGTGCCCAGCCGGGCCGGGGTGAAGGCGGGATGGTCCATGGGGTCTCCGGACAAGTGGCGTAAGATGGCTACATATCTTATGTAGTGGAGCTACACATGTCAACTCGTCAGAAGGACCATCGGGCGTTGAAGATCAGCCGATCGTTGCGCCCCCAGGCGTCGAGCGGCGGCTCCTCGCCGGTCTGGTAGAGCAGGATTCCCACCCCGATGCGGAGGGCGTCGCGCAGGTCGTAGCTCAGGTCCAGGCGAAGGATCGATCCCTCGCCCCCGTTCCAGCCGAGCAGGAAGGCGAGGCCGGTCAGGTGGAGCGTGTCGTTCCAGAAGTTACGGGTCACGCGCAGGGCGATCTGCTGGGCGTCCCCCCGCACGCCGGGGGGCGCGTCGAAGACGTGCCGGTTCACGACTTCGAGCACGACCGTGGTGTCGATCCATCCGTAGTACTCGGCGCCGAGCAGGGCGTCGAAGCGGGCCTTCTCGTCCCGCGTGCCCGCGAAGCCCAGGCCGTCCAGCCAGGCGAGCTCGGTCTTGAAGAGCCAGCTTCCGCGGGTCAGGTTGCTGCCCGCGCCCACCATCCACAGGCGGTCGTGCACCAGGTGCGCGCCGTCGTCCGCCAGCCGCGGTGTGTCGTCCCAGAAGCGGGCCGCGTGGAAGGAGACGTCCCAGCCGCTGAAGGTGCCGACCAGGGCGGTGCCGAGCTCCAGGTCCCCGAAGCCCGAGGGCTGGCGCTCCGGTGGCGCGGCGCTCCCGGCAAAGAAGTCGCTTCCCACCACCGGGCTGGCGTCGAAGCGGATCTCCGGGATCGCCACACCGGTCCACGTCCACGCGTCCCGGAACACGTCGACGCGCAGCATGCCGGAGGGGCGGCGCAGGTCCTCCAGGTCGACCCGCCCGGGCTCGCGGTTGTCGAGGGGGTTGAGCACGTCGAGGACGCGGAGGGTCTCGGAGCCTCCCCAGACGACGACCTGACGGCCGACCTTCAGGTCCAGGTTGCGGGCGAGCCTGCCCGCGATCCACGCCTCCCCGAGCTCGGCATCGAGCTCGTAGGTGTTGCGAACCTCCCGGGTGTAGGCGTCGCGATCGCGCAGGCGGTAGGCTGCGTCCCAGAAGCCCCAGCCCTCGAGGCGGAGCTTCCAGTCGTCGCGGGGCTCCAGGTCGAGCTGGAGGTTCAACCGGTTGCGGAGGCGCTGGAGTCCCCGGTAGTCGGTGCCGGTGGCGGAGCGATGGGAGCGCAGGTTCCACGAGCCCGAGAGCTCGTAGCTGCCCGAGAGGTCCCACCAGCGCTCGCCGGGCTCGCTCGCGGCCTCGCGGATCTCGAAGCTCTGGTCCTCTTCGTCGAAGCCGCCGAGCACGTCGTCCAGATCGTCCCGAGCGCCGGCCGGCGCCGCGAGGAAGAGCAGGACGAGGGCCGCGCGTCGCGCCCTCAAGGCCCCTTCTCGAGCTGGCGGAGGGTGAAGAGCTCCGGATCCAGATCCTGGCCGAAGCGCACGTCCTTGGCGCGCAGGACGGTCTTGTGCTGGGTCTTCTTGCCCTTCTTCGTGGTCATCGTCATCTCGGTGGCGACCCAGATGCCGTCGATCCGTTCGAGGGATTCCACCTCGAAGTACTTGAGGCGCTTGCCCTTCTTCACCCAGTAGACCGCGCGCACCACGACGTCGTTGTCCTTGCGCACGAAGGCCACGCTCTTCTCGTAGCCGGTCTCCCGCTTCTCGCGCTCGGTGATCGGCACCGACTCGACCTGCCAGACCGGGTGGCCGTCGACCTCGTCCTCTCCCAGCAGGCGGTACTCGTAGGCGTCGAGGGGCCGGTCGGTCATGTCCGCGTAGCTGAAGTCCGAGCCCATGAAGGCGCCGCTCTTGTCCGACGAGGCCAGCCGCTTGGTCCGGTTCAGCGCCGGCAGGTAGAGCCACTGGTCGTCGTCGCGCTCCGGGTCGTCGTAGTCGTAGGTGAGGAAGCCCGTGTCCTCGACGTCTGCCGGGGAGAGGAAGAAGAGGATCGATTGCTCGTCCTCGCCCACGTCCCGGCCGTAGGAGCGGAGCTGGCGAACGCGCTGGCCGCCGCGCTTGTCGATCAGAATCATCTCCATGATCTGGGTCGAGTGGTCGCCGTCGTCGCGAGCGTCCACCGCTTCCATGATCGCCCGGGCCGTGGGAGCCTCCGCGAGCGCCGGGGCGGCGAACAGGAGCAGGAGGGGGGCCAGGCAGGTGCGCATCTAGGCGGCCTCCCTCAGCGCCTCGGCCGGCTGCCGCCGGCTCGCGCCTTCGGGACCGAAGGGCTTCAGGGTCAGCACCAGCGCCGGCATGAGCAGGAAATCGGCGATCAGCGCGATGACGATCGTCGTCGCCAGCAGGACGCCGAACATGGCCTGGCTCGCCAGCAACGAGAAGAGCAGCACGAGGAAGCCGCAGACCAGCGCGGTGGAGGTGATGATGAGCGCGCGGCCTACGTCCTGCATCGCCGCCAGGAGCGCCTGCTCGTAGTCGCCGCAGCGCCGGAACTCGTGGCGGTAGCGCGAGACCAGATGGATCGTGTCGTCCACGGCGATCCCGATCGCGATCGCGGCGATCGAGAGTTTGCTGTAGTCGAGTTCGATGCCGAGCCAGCCCATGGCGCCCAGGGTGAGCGCTACCGGCGCCAGGTTCGGGACCATCGAGATCAGGCCGGTCCCGAGGGAGCGGAAGACGCCGACCATCATCAAGGCGATTACGCCGAAGGCCATCAGGAAGCCCTGGATCTGGCTCGAGACGATGTAGCTGAGGAGCTTGAGCCAGAGCGCGCCGATGCCGGTCATGCTCACGCTCGCGGCGGCGAGAGGCTCCGCGGCGAGCGCTTCGTCGATCTTCGCCACCAGCTCCGCCGTGTCGCTGGTCATGGCGAGCTTCAGCCGCAGCTCGAGGCTCGCACGGCGGTAGTCGCTGGACACGTACTCCTCCGCCTGCTCGCCGCCGGACATCTCGTAGAGCAGGAGGTACTGGGCGACCAGCTCGCGGCTCTCGGGGAGCCGGTACCAGGCCGGGTCGCCGTCGTGGAAGGCCTGGTTCAGGTCCTTCAGGACGTCCACGAGCGAGTAGCCCTTGCGGACGAGCCAGTCCTCCCGCTCGGCGATCTGCTGGACGCGCTCCATCTCCCGGAGCACCGCCGGCTCCTTGATGCCCTCCGGCTCGCCGGAATCGAACAGGTAGATGACGTTGGTGACGCCGCCCATCACCTCGTCGACCCGCAGGGTCGTGGCCTTCAGCGGGAGCCGGTCCGAGAAGTCGTTCAGCCAGTTCGAGTCGACGACGATCCGGGCCATGCCGGCGCCGGAGACGAGGAAGACCAGTGCCGAGGCCGCGAGGATGGCCCTGCGATGGCGCACGTCGAAGGCGGCGACGCCTGCCAGGACGCGCCGCAGGCGCTCGCCGCCCTTGTCCGTCCCCTCGGCCGGGGCCGGCCCCCGGGGCGTGCGCCGGCCGAAGGACAGCAGCGCCATCAGCAGGGTGAGCGACATGACGAAGGCCGCCAGCACGCCGAAGGCGTTGTAGACACCGGAGTGGGCGATGCTCTTGATGGGCACGAAGCTCATCGAGGCGAAGCCCGCTGCCGTCGTGAGGCTCGTCAGCAGGCACGGCGTCCCCACCAGGTAGAGCGTCTGCACCAGGGCCTCGCGCCGATCGCGCAGGGTCCGGAACCGCCCCCCGAACTCGGAGAGGACGTGCACCGAGTGGGCGACGCCGATGGCCGTGAGCAGGGTGGGCGCCTGGCCGAAGCTCATGTCGAGCTTCCAGCCGAGGAGCACCACGAAGGCGACCGTCAGGATCACGCTCACCTGGACGACGACCAGCGGCGCCAGGGTGCCGACGAAGGAGCGGAAGAAGAAGAGCAGCAGCAGCCCGATGACCAGCGAGGTGATCAGGTCGAGGGTGGCGCTCTCTCCTCCGATGATCTCGTTGTACGCCGTGTTCAACGGGACGTCGCCGGAGTGGTGGAAGACGATGCCGGCGTACTCGGGCCGGGACAGGATCTTCTCGATGACCGCGTTCGTCGCCTGGGGGTAGAGGTTCGGCAGCGCGTCGCCGGCTTCCGGGTCGAGGCGGATCTCCTCCAGCGGATCCGTGCTGGAGCGGTCCATCTCGAGGATCAGTGCCCCGTGGGTCGCGTCCTCGCTCAGGATGCCGCCGACGAGCATCGGCTTGGCGAGGTAGGCCTCGCGCAGCGCGAGGAGCTCCTCCTGGGTCTCCGGGAAGTCGTCCTGGAGCTTGCGGATCTCGATGCCGTCACCGCTCCCGGTCGTGAGCTCCGCGTTGGTGAGGCTCTTCACCTCGTAGAGAAAGGGCACCTCATCCTCGAGGGCGCTGGTGAGGGCGTCGATCTTGCGCATCACCTCGAGGTTCCACGGGCCGTGGGGGATGCCCGGTGCCTCGTAGAGGACGTAGGAGACCTCGTCCGATCCGAAATCCTCCCGGTACTGCTCGTAGGCGAGGTAGGCCGGGTCGGCGGGATCGAAGTAGGCCTCGTAGCTGTTGTCGATGCGGGCGCGTCCCGCCAGCACCAAGGCGCAGGCCACGAGTGCCACCGACACGGCGAGCACGACCCAGCGATGATCGAAGCTCCAGCCGGCGATGGCGGCGAAGGCCCGGTTGAGGCGGGTGACGAGGTCGTGATCGGAACCGGGAGGCAGGGACCGCATGGCTCAGGCCGGAGCCTCTCCTTCGATCGTCACCCGGTGGATCGTACGGGGTGCGTCGCCGTAGTCGGCGATGGCGTAGTGGTGGGTCGCGCGGTTGTCCCAGACCGCGACGTCCCCCTGCTGCCAGCGCCAGCGGCACTGGAACTCGGGCTGGTCCTGGTGCCGGAACAGGTAGGCCATCACCGCGTCCGCCTCGGCCGGCGGCAGGCCCTCGATGCGGGCGGTGAAGGTCGGGTTCACGAAGAGGATCTTCCTGCCGGTCACCGGGTGGGTGCGCACGACCGGGTGGGCGGCGCGGGGCAGGGCGCTCATGTCCGGCATCGCGCCGCCCGGCGCCTTCGCCTGCTGGGAGCGCTCCCGTACGACGTTGCGCACCGTTCCCTCCAGGTCGTGGACGGCCGAAAGGCCCTTCAGGTAGCTCTTCATGCGATCCGAGAGCGTGTCGTAGGCGGCGGTCATGTCGGCCCACATGGTGTCGCCGCCGAACTCGGGACACACCTTCATGTAGAGCACCGAGCCCATCGGCGGCTTGGGCGAGATGGAGACGTCGGAGTGCCAGAGGTTGGCGCGTCCGCCTTCCTGCCCGTCGAGGGCCACGATCTCCGGGTGGTCCGGGAGCGTCGGCAGGTACGCCGGATGGTCCGTGAACACCGGGCCGAGCCCGGCGCTGAAGGCGATCTGCTGCTCGGGTGTCAGCTCCTGGCCCCGGAAGAAGATCACCTTGTGGGCGAAGAGCGCGTCCAGCACCGCTCCCGTCGTCGGCTCGTCAAGGGGCCGCGAGAGGTCGAGCCCGCGGATCTCGGCACCGAGGGCGCCGGCGACGGGGTGGACGTCGAAGGTCGTGCTCACGGGGAGTCTCCTGTGCGGGGCGCCTCCAGGGCACCGGTCAAGAAGTCGAGTAGCGCACTCAGCTGCGCCCCGGGCTCGCCTTCCGCCGGCGGGTCGGCCAGGCTGCGCAGCATCACGTCGATGGCGAGGCCCAGGCGCAACTGGAGGACCGGCCGCGGCAGCTCCGGCAGCGCCCGCTCGAGGAGGGGCACCAGCCGCTCGACGCCGCCCGGAAAGCGGTCCACCACGTAGCGCGGGTCGAGGTCGCGATCCGCCTGGAGCCGCTGGACCAGCCGCAGGTAGCGGAGGCCCGCCTCCCCGCCTTCCGCCAGCAGCTCGGCCAGGGGCTGGGCGAGGGCGGTCAGGACGGCCCGGGCCGAGGGGGCATCACCGTCGTCGAGGGCGTCGAGCAGCTGTCGGCGGCGCTCCATCAGGGCGGGCATCTGGCGCTGGAGGAGCGCCTCGACCAGCGCCTGCTTGGACCCGAAGTGGTAGTGGAGCGCCGCGGGGGAGAGCCCCGCCTCGGCGTTGATCGACCGCAGGGACACACCTTCGAGCCCGTGCTCAGCGAAGCGCCGTTCGGCGGTGTCGAGCAGCTTCTCCCGGGTCGACGGTCGCGCCACGGCTTGCAGAGTAACTTATCGTATGATTCAATCAATCGATAAGTCGAGGAGTGAACCCATGAGATCCCCTCTGCGCTCCGCCGGGCGCGTCCTGGGCGCCTGCCTGGGCGTGGCGCTGCTCCAGGTGGGCCCGGTCCGAGCTGCCGAGCGACCCCCTCGCAACCCCTTCCTGGCCGACTCGGTCTACCCCCTCGGCCACGGGGATCCGGGCCAGCAGGATGCGCTGCCGGTCCCCGGCCCCGAGGCCCCCGGGCCCGCTCTCGCGCCCGGCGAGATCGATTACGCCCATGTCGGGCCGGCCCACTTCGGTGCCTACACGTCGAGCGCCTACCCGGACGGGCGCCGGGTCATCTGGAGCAACGGAGTCGACCGCATCGTCAAGGTCGACTTCGATTCCTTCGAGGTGCTGGCCACCTACTGGGTCCCGGGCGCCGAGCGCTTCGACGAGGCCCAGGCCGATGCGTCGATCGCCGCCTTCGACGCCTCGAATCAGGGGTTCTTCGCCATCCTCCGCGCCTTTCGCGAGGCCTCGAAGCTGCGCGACCTGTCGAGCGTCTACACGACCCTCGGGGCCGACAACACCTACTACGTGGCCGACAAGGACGGCACCATCACCGCCTACGGGGACGCGGATCCCGGGGACCCGGCTTCGGCGATCGTCGTGAGGCGGACCGTTCGACTCCCCGATGAGGTCACCGGCCTGACCGTCGGCATGAACATGACCTTCGACGGCTGGCTGATCGTGCCCACCGAGCACGGCCACGTGGTTGCGATCTCCCGCGACTTCTCCGAACGCCGCGTGGTCCGTCTGCGTCACAGCGAGGGCGCCGAGGAGAAGGCGACGCGTCCCACCGGCTACGGCTGGGTGCGCAACGGCGTCGCGATCGACGAGGACGGCGGTCTCTACATCGCCTCCCAGGAGCACATGCACAAGGTCGTGTGGAACGGCGACACCTTGTCGACGGATCCCGCCGACGGCGCCTGGACCGCGCGCTACCTGAACGGCTGGGGGCACGGCACGGGGGCGACGCCCAGTCTGATGGGCTTCGGAGGCGAGGACCGCTTCGTCGTGATCACCGACGGCGAGCCGCTGATGAACGTCGTGCTGTTCTGGCGCGACGCGATTCCCTCCGACTGGCGGGGGGTGCCCGGCGCGCCCGATCGCCGCATCGCCGGCATGCAGCCCGCCGACATGGGGGACCCTGAGCTGCAGGAGATCCAGTCGGAGCAGTCGGTCGTCGTCGCAGGCTACGGTGCCCTCGTGGTGAACAACGTGCCCCGGGGCGTGCCGTGGTATCTCCCCCGCCCGGCCGCCACGCTCCTGATCAGCTTTCTCGGCAGCGAGACGCTCTACCAGCCCTACGGCGTCCAGAAGTTCGCGTGGGATCCGGCCCGTCGAACGTTTCGGCAGGCCTGGGTCGCCCGCGACGTGAGCTCGCCGAGCTGCGTTCCCGTCGTCAGCTATCCGAGCGACCGCGTCTACCTGATCGGCGCTCGGCAAGACCGCTGGACGCTCGAGGCGCTGGACTGGAGCACCGGCGCATCGGCCTTCCACAGCGTGATCGGCGGCCAGCGCTACAACCCGCTCTTCTCGGGCACGCTGATCGACGAGGCCGGGCGCATCCACTACGGCACGCCCTGGGGTCGCGTCCGGCTGGCCCCCGAGGTGCCGTGACGTGTTCGCCAAGGAGAACCCTTCAGCCAAGCGATGATTTCCCGGCTGTGCGCCTGCAGCGGGCATTCCGGAGGAGGACCCCATGACCGAACCCACGCCCTGTGCGCTCGTGACCGGCGCCGGCCGGGGCCTCGGCCGCGCCATCGCCGAGGCCTTCCGGGCTCGGGGCTACCGCGTCGTGGCCACCGACCATGACGAGACGCTCCTGAAGGACCTGGAGGGCCAGGAGGGCTACCTGACCGCGCAGCACGATGTGAGCGACACGGACGACGCAGCGGCCGTCGCCGACCTCATCCGCGAGCGCTGCAGGAGGCTGGACGTCGTGGTCAACAACGCGGGAATCAACCCCTTCTATCCCGTGTGCGAGGCGCCGCCCGAGCGCACGATCCAGGGGTTCAGAGTCAATTCCTTCGGCGCCCTGATCGTCACCCAGGCCTGCCTCGACCTCCTGATCGCGAGCCGGGGACGCGTCGTCAACATCGCCAGCGAGTCGTCGCCCTTCCGCCCGCCCTTCCAGATCTACCAGTCCACGAAAACGGCCCTCGAGTGCCTGTCCGACGTGATGCGGCGGGAGCTGCAGCTCCTGGGCGTGCACGTGGCCATCATTCGCCCTGGCGCGATCCAGACCGAGCTGATCGAGGGCACGAAGAAGGTGGAGATCGACCTCCCGGGCAGCCGCTTCGAGCCCTTCTTCCCGAAGCTCCGGGAGCTCGTGACCAGCAACCTGCCGAAGAAGCTGTCGAAGCCGTCGGAGGTGGCCGCCGTCGTCGTCCGAGCGGCCACCGACCCGAGGAAGAAGGCCCTCTACCGCGTCAACAACGATCCGAAGCAGCGACTGATCGCCCTCCTGCCGAAGGGCATGGCGGACCGGCTGATTCTGCGGGGGTTCCGATCGTGAGCCTCCCCCCCGCACTCCTCCTCCTCGCCGCCGCCGCGGCGCTGCCCGCTCCGAACCCGTGGGCCGCCGATGGGCCGTACCCGATGTCTCACCACAACCCGGCGCAAACCGACACATCGGTCGTGGAAGGCCCGACCAAGGGCAAGGTGCTCACGAGGGCCGACGCGAAGACCGTACCTGTCAGCTGGTGCTCGGCGCCGATCGTCAAGAAGGTGGGCGAACACACGACGGTGATCGCCGGGACGCCGCATGGCCTGGCGAAGATCGACGCCACCGGCGAAGCCTTCGACCTGGTCGGGTTCATGCCGTACCCCGGACTGGAGGACGAGCACACCGACGTCAGCCACGAGGACATCGCACACCACATGGAGCGCATCGACGCGAAGCGCCGCAAGAAGCACGACCTGCGGCTCTTGCTCCGCTCGGTGTGGATGCTCTTCGGCCTCGAGATGGTTCCCAACCTCGGCTCCGGCGCCTACGGGGTGATCGACCGCGACGGCTACCACTACACGTTCTACGACATGACGCGGCTCGTGAAGTCCTTCGACGGGAATGGCCGCACGGCGCCACTCTCGCCCGTCGCCCACGTCGACGTGCGGGAGGGGCTTCCGCCGGCGGAGGCGGAGGGCATCGATCGCGTCATGGGAATCACCCTGACCTATGACGGTCACCTGGCGGCGGCAGCGGCTGGAGCGCTCTTCGTCTTCGACCGCGACCTCCAGCGCAAGGACCATGTGCTCTTCCCGGGCGAGCACGTCGAGAACTCGATCGCCGCCGACGAGGACGCGATCTACGTTGTCACCTCGAAGCGCATGCACAAGGTGGTCTGGACGGGGGAGCGCCTCTCGCAAGACCCGGCCGACGGCGCCTGGTCGAGCCCCTACGACGTGATGCCGGAGGGCGAGGCCATCCGCCGCGGCGCGGCCTCCAACGGCTCCGGCACCACGCCTACGCTGATGGGCTTCGGCGAGGATGAGGACAAGCTCGTCGTGATCTCGGACGGCCATCCGGAGGGCGCTCGACTCGTTGCCTTCTGGCGCGACGAGGTGCCGGAGGGCTCCCAGCGCATCGCCGACCGCATCCGGATCCGCGTGAGTCCGATCACCGTCGAGGCCTCGCCCGCGGTCCACGGGTACGGGGTGATCGTCCTCAACTCGACCTACCCGGACTCGGCGCCGGCTCCGTTCCACATCCTCGGGAACGCGTTCCTCGCCGGAACGACGCGCGAGCCGCCGCTCGGGGCCCAGAAGTTCGAGTGGAATCCAGAGGCGAACCGCTTCGAGGAGCGCTGGTTCCTTCCCGAGATCGACAACACCGACTGGATGCCCCCGGCGATCTCGCCCCGGAACGGCCTGGCCTACGTCTCCACGAAGACGGACGGGCGCTACGAGTACCGCGCGATCGACTGGGAGAGCGGCGAGGAGGTGGCCCGCTGGCCCTTCCCGGACGACAGCGTCCTCTGGAACAATTGGGGCGGCATCACGACCCTCCTCGAGGATGGCGACCTGCTGCTCGGAGGGTTCTTCGCCGTGAAGCGCTACGACATCGGACACCTGCGATGACGCTCACCTACGACCCCCACGCGCCGGACCTCCAGCCCCGCCTCTACGAGACCTACCGCCGGATGCGCGACGAAGCGCCCGTCCACTACTGCGCGCCGCGGGATCTCTTCGCGGTCAGCCGCTACGCGGACGTGGAGGCGGTGCTCCAGGACCACGAGACGTTCCAGAACGGTGGCGTCGAGGAGTCGCGGCTGCTCCTGCCGATGATCGTCTACACCGACGGGCCGAGGCACCGGCAGCTGCGGGCGATCGTATCCCGGGCCTTCACGCCGCGGCGGGTCGCCGGCCTCGAGGACGGGATCCGCCACGCCACGCGCCGGCTGCTCGATGCGCTCCCGACGGGCGAGCCGGTGGACCTGCTGCATCGTTTCGCCGCCCAGCTGCCGAGCCTGGTGATCTGTCACCTGGTCGGCATCCCCGAGGACCGCCGCCAGACCTTCCTCGACTACACGGACAAGCTGATCGCGACGGGCCCGAAGGGCCAGGACATCGCGGCCCCGGCGGCCGGCATCTACGGCGAGTTCCGACATCTGCTCGACCTGCGCCGGGCCGAGCGAAGCGACGACCTGATGAGCGCGCTGCTCGACGCGGAGGTGGACGGCGAGCGCCTCGGCGACGACGACCTGCTGGGCTTCTGCTTCAACCTGATCGTCGGCGGCACGGACACGACGATGAACCTGATCGGCAACGGCACCGTGCTGCTGGCCCAGCATCCCGAGCAGCGGCGCGCGTTGTCGGAGGATCCGTCACGCCTCCCCGGGGCGATCGAGGAGATGCTGCGCATCGAGTCGCCCACCCAGGCGCTCCCGCGTTGTCCGTCCCGCGACGTGGAGCTCCACGGCGTCGCGATCCCGAAGGGCGCCCGGGTCACGATCCTCTACGGCTCCGCGAACCACGACGAGCGGGTCTTCGCGGAGCCGGAGCGCTTCGACATCGGGCGGGTCGGGGTCCGCCACCTGGCCTTCGGGCTCGGCGCCCACCACTGCCTGGGTGCCAGCCTGGCCCGGCTCGAGGCTCGCGTGGCCTTCGAGGAGCTGCTCGGGCGCCACCCCGGCTACCGGGTGGTCGGGGAGCCCGGCTGGGTGCCCTCCCGCTGGGCCCGCTCCCACGACGCGATTCCGGTGCTGCTGGACGGGAGCGGCGAAACGCTCCGCTAGCAGCCGCTCCCCGCGCTCACCACACGCCGGGCAGCAGCCGGTAGCGGGTGCGCTCGGCGAAGGCCACGTAGCCCGGCAGCTCCTCGTGCAGGGTGCGATCTTCCATGACCGTGCGGGCGAGGATCATCGCCGCCAGCAGGCCCCCCGGCACCAGGCCGAAGCGGGAGCCCAGCGCCACGGGCAGGGCCAGCACCAGGACGATCACCGCCACGTACATCGGGTGGCGAACGACCGCGTAGGGCCCGGTCGTGACGACCTCGTGGCCGTGCTCCTCGTCGACCTTCACCACGCGGAACAGGTAGGGGTTCTCGCGCATCACCCGGGCGAGCAGCAGGAAGCACGGTACGTGCAGGGCGAGGGCCAGGACCTCGACCCAGACGGGGAACGGCTCGCTCCAGCCGAAGCGCACCACGTCCAGGCCCGGGACGACGAAGAGTGCGATGCCCACCGGGAAGGTCGCCAGCATCCACAGCTTGTCCCAGCCTTCCTGGTCCTCCTGGGCCGGCCGGGCGTCCATCCGTGCGGCGAGAAGCGCCGGATCGTTGCGCGCCAGCCACACCGTCATCAGGACGCCCCAGCCGAGCCACATCGCCACCAGCACCCAGGCCTCCCACCACTGCCAGGTGCCCGCCGGCCACAGGAAGGCCAGTGGGAAGAGCGCCATGCGCACGCCGGCGCCGACCCACGCCTTCGCGCCGATCGGCTCGCTCGCCGGCACCGGCTCGCTCACTGCGCCCGGCTTCGCTCGTAGCGCGCCCGCTGGAAGGTCGGGCAAGGCGAATCCGGGATCTCGTCCAGCGGCACCTTCACCATCTCCGGGGTGATGGCCACCTTCGCTGCGGCCGGGCGGAGTGCGTCGAGATCGAAGCCGTAGAGCTTCGCCGCGTTCTCGCCGAGCATCATCCGCACCTCCGCCTCGTCGACCTCCGAGAACGCCAGGCGCATGTTCTCGCGGGAGTGCGGGTAGCAGCCTTCGTAGTGCGGGTAGTCGTTGCCCCACAGGATGTGGTCCACGCCGACGACCTCCCGGCCGGCGATGTCCTGGGGCGAGGGGAAGGAGGCGCCGTACCAGCAGTTGCGCTTCGCGTAGAAGCTCGGCGGCTCCTCGAGGGCCTTCGACCGGGAGTAGTCCACCTCGCCCATCATGCCCATCTTCATCCCCATGTGGATCCCGTCCATGCGGCGTAGCAGCCCCGGCGCCCAGGAGCAGCCACTCTCGGTCAGGATGAAGCGCAGCTTCGGGAAGCGCTCGAAGACACCCCCCAGGATCAGCTGGGTGAAGCCGCGCTGGACCATGAAGGGCATCTCCAGCACCCACAGGGCATCTCCGCCGGGATCGGTGCCGTAGTTCGGGGTGCCCTGGCCCGAGTGCTGGTTGACGACGAGATCGCAGTCCTGGATCGCCGCCCAGAGCCGGTCGTAGGTCGGGGAGTAGAGGGGCGGGAGATGGATGTCGTCCAGGGCGGGGAGTGGAAGCAGCACGCCGCCGCGGAGGCCGTGCCTTGCGATCCACTCCACGTCCGCCACCGCCTCGTCCACGTCATTCAGGTGGATCAGGCCGATGCCCGCTCGCGTCTTCGGCGCTTCGGCGCAGAACTCGGCGAGCCAGCGGTTGTGGGCGCGGGTGCCGGCGAGCCAGCGGGGGAAGTCCTCCGGCTTTGCCGTCGGCGAGACGTGGTAGGCCTTGCGGTAGAAGGGGGGCACCGTATTCGGGAAGATCACCTCGGCGACCACGCCGTCGGATTCGAGGTCCGCGGCCCGCTCTCCCGAGTCCCAGTTCTTCGTCTTCTTGCCGCCCAGGTGCTTCTTCGACGGGTTCCGGTAGGCGCTTCGCCACTCGTCGAAGGCCCCGCGCTCGGCCGGGTCCAGATAGTTCCGGTACATGTCGAGGGAGGCGCCGGCGTGGGTGTCGCCGGTGATGACGATGTAGGGCTGGGCGGGGTCGGTAGGGCTCATGGGTGGAAGGTACAACCGGCTCGTCCCCCACGCGAAGGTCGCCGGCGGGGTTCAAGGGCACGCACTCGTTCGCCGACAGGGGGACTCGATGAAGCGCGAGATGAAGGGCATCGTCGTCGTGGGCGCCGTGAAGGCGCTCCGCCGCTGGCTGCGGGGGCAGACGCCCGAGCCGGAGCTGGGCCTTTCTCCCGAGGCCCGGCTGCTCCTCCGGAGCCGCGAGATCCTGCCGAGCTCCTGGTACCCCTACGGGGCCTACCTCGAGCTCATGACCGTGGCCCACGAGGAGATGCTGGGCGGGGACGACGAGGCGTTCCGCGAGTTCGTCGCGGCGGGTACCCCGATCGTCTACGGCGGCGCCCACCGCATCCTGATCCACGACGGGGACCCGGGGCGGACGCTGCGCCAGGTCGGCTCCCTGTGGAAGACCTGCCATTCCTTCGGCGATCCCCGCGCGGAAGTCGCGGACGGGAAGGCCATCGTCCACTTCGAGGAGGTCGAGGGGATGACCCGGCTCGAGGGTCTCGTGAACGCGGCCTGGGTGGCCGGCGCCGTGGAGATGGCCGGTGGCGCGGACGTCCGCTGGTCGTGGCTCGAGGAGCCCTGGGCGGGCGGCGCGGAGCTGCGCGTCCTCTACCGCTGGCGCTGACCGGGCCCGCTCGACGGCCCGTGGCGGATGACACAGACTGTGTCCCGCACGTCACGAGGAGTCCGCCGTGTCCGATGCCCAGCTCACCGCTCCGGAGCGCGAGTTCCACGAGTACGCCCGCCGCTGGCTGGCCGAGAACGCGCCGCCGCCGCCGCCGGAGCGCCTGCCGATCATGCCCATCGAGGTGATGACCACAGTCCAGCGCGATTACCTCGTCGACTGGCAGCGCAAGTGCTACGACGCGGGGCTTATCGGCGCCGACGTGCCGAGCGAGTACGGAGGCGGCGGCCACGAGGGTTTCCAGCGCATCGCCAACCAGGAGATGGCGCGCGCGGGCACGCCGTTCATGATCAACATCGTGGCCCTGAACATGGCGGTGCCGACGATCCTCGTGCACGGCACCGAGGAGCAGAAGAAGCGCTTCGTCCGTCCGGCGCTGCGCGGCGACGAGATCTGGTGTCAGGGCTTCAGCGAGCCCGGAGCCGGCTCCGACTTGGCGAACCAGCAGACCACCGCCGAACGCCGCGGCGGTGGCTGGATCGTGAACGGTCACAAGGTCTGGACCAGCCTCGGCCATTTCGCCCAGTGGATGATCCTGCTCGCCCGCACCAGTCGGGAGCACAAGTACGACGGAATCACCTACTTCCTCTGCCCCATCGAAGGACAGCCGGGTGTGACGGTGCGGCCGTTGGTCAAGATGACCGGCGAGAGTGGCTTCAACGAGGTGCTCTTCGAGGACGTGGAGGTCGCCGACAGCCTGCGCCTTGACGACGTGGGGAAGGGCTGGACGGTTGCGATGACGACCCTCACTTACGAGCGCGGTGCCGCCGAGAGCGCCGGCGGTGGGGGCGGCGAACGCAAGCCCCAGGTGCAGCGTCTGATCGAGCTGGCTCAGGAGAGCTTCCGCGGGGGCGTGCGGGCCAGCGATGATCCGTTCATCCGGGACGCGCTGGTCGAGCGGGCGATCGTCGCCGAGGGCATGCGGCAGAACGCGCGGCGGGCCCGGGTGCCGGCGCTCTGCGACCACCCGATGCGGCTGCCGCTCCAGTCGAAGGTGACAGGCTCCGAGTTCGCCCAGCAGAATGCGCGGCTGGGCACCCTGATCGCGGGCGCGCGGTCGACCCTCTACAAGCTCGATCCGAACGCGCCGGACGCGGGGCACTGGCCGCTCGCCTACATGAACTCCTACGGGCACACGATCGCCGCCGGCACGAACGAGATCCAGCGCAACATCCTGGGCGAGCGGGTGCTCGGCCTGGCGAAGTCGAAGTAGGGAGGCGGGGATGGCGCATCCGAGGGATTTCGGCTTCGGCGAAGACGAGGCGCTCCTCCGCGACCTGGCGAAGAAGTTCCTGGACGAGCAGCTCCCCGTGGAGAAGCTGCGGGAGCTCGTGGCGGCGGATCCGGAGGCGGTCTACGAGCGCGGCGAGCCGACGCGCTGGGACGAGGGCCTGTGGAAGCAGATCGTGGAGCTCGGGTGGACGGGCCTCGCCGTGCCCGAGGAGGCCGGCGGCGCGGGCTTCAAGACCGCCGGCATCGCCGGGCTGGTGGAGGAGGTCGGGCGTCACGCGCTACCCGCGCCCCTGGTGGCCACGTTGAACGCGACCTTCGTGCTCCGGGAAGGGGATGCGGGGGCGGCGGCGCCCTGGCTCGCGCGCATCGCCGACGGCGCGGCCGCGACCCTCGCGACGACGGACGCCCGCGGCAGCTTCTCGCCGTGCGATACGGACGTGGAGGCGCGGGCCGAGGGCGACGAGCTCGTGCTCTCGGGCGGGGCCTGCTTCGTGCAGGACGCCCGGAAGGCGGAGCTGTACGTGGTGAGTGCGCGCCGCGGCGAGGATCGGCTGCTGTGCGTGGTGCCCGCCGGGAGCGGCGGCCTGTCCCTGGTTCCGGACCACATCCACGACCTGACCCGCGACCAGGCGCGCCTCGTCTTCGAGAAGGTGCGCATTCCGGCGGCCGACGTCGTGAGCGAGGACGCCGTGGGCGCCCTCACCCGGGCGTGGCCCGCCGTGCTCGTCACCGTCGCCGCGGACCTCTGTGGTACGAGCGAGTGGCAGCTCCAGACGACGGTGGAGTACGCCCGCAACCGCAAGCAGTTCGAACGCCCCCTGGGCTTCTTCCAGGCCGTCAAGCACCCGCTGGTCGACGTCATGATCGCCACGGACCGGGCCCGCTCGCTGCTCTACCACGCGGCCTGCTGCATCGACGAGGGCGACCCGGACGCCGAGACGGCCGCCCGCATGGCCAAGAGCGCCGCCTCCGATGCCGGCGCCTACGCCTCGGACCGCTCGGTCCAGCTCCACGGCGGGATCGGCTTCACCTGGGAGTGCGACGTCCACCTCTTCTTCAAGCGCAGCATGCACAACCAGGCCCTCTACGGCGACGCCCCCCACCAGCGCCGCCTCCTCGCCGACACCCTTGTCCGAGCGCAGCAGGCGTGATGCTCCCAGGATGCGCCACCCGTGTTGCGTTCAGGAGCGGTCCCGGTGTTGCGTTCGGAGCTGCCAGGTGAGGGCGAGGACGAGCAGGACGAGGGCGACGACGAGACGCGGATCCCCGAGCTGGAACCAGGGATCGAGGGGGTAGGCGATGGTCTTGGCCATGGCGGCGATCTTGAAGTCGTGGATACCGCTCGGGCCGACGGCGACGGCCTGCTCCATGAGGTCGCGACGGCTGCGGTAGCGGACGAGGCCGCCGGTGGTCCACTCCTCGGCGCCCTCGATGCCCCACACGTCGATCGCCGGGGCGGCGGCGGTTCCCAGCATGACCGGGTGCGCCGCGCTGCGCAGGGCCCGGCCCAGGAAGGGCTCGGTGTACCTGCTCAGCACGTCCTCGGAGGTGTCACCGGGCTCGACTCCGGAAACCTGCCTCGGCACGTCGTGGAGCTCGATCGCGTTCAGCATGACGAAGTCGTCGCCGGTGTCCGTCTCCATGAAGCCCCGCCAGCGCGCGACGTCTTCCGGCTCCGCGCCTCGCTCCTCGAGGGTGGCGACGAACTGCTGGATCTCCTCGGCCGTGAGCGGCCCGCCGAACGAGGTGTACCAGCCGAAGAAGACGACGTAGACGAAGGCGAGGAAGATCCACACGCGCATGGGGTCTCCTGTCAGAGGGAGAGCGGAAGCTCCAGGTGGTCTGCGTAGATCCGGTCCCGATGCTCGAGGAGGATCGGGTCGAGGACGGCGGCGGTGGCCTCGTCGAGGCTCTCGAAGGCCGGGCGCATGGCTTCGGCCATCGGGCAGTGCTCCGGCGGCAGCGGACGGAAGAGCGCCATGAAGGTCGCGCTGTAGATGTCGACGGCCGAGAGATCGCGGCCGAGGTAGTAGCCGGAGCCCGCTTCGCCCTGGGCTCGGAGCCGCCCGGCGAGCAAGCCGAGAATCTCCACCACTCGCTCCGCGGTCCGCTCCGCCTCCTCGGCCGGTAGTCGTACTTCTCGCCCAGGTATCGGGCGACCGGCTTCGGGAAGCCGGCCCCTCCGGCCAGGCCCGCGTGCACGCCCTGGTTCCGGCGGCACCATCCCAGGCCCATCTCTCCGCAGATCTCGTGGGCGAGGCCCATGGCCAGGGCCCGCTCGCCCGGATCCGCCGGCAGCAGGGCCGGCTCCGGAGCCAGCCGCTCGGCCACCAGCAGGATCTCCGCCCAGCCGCTCCGCGGCGCCTCCTGCTCGTAGATCGCCACGGGCCCACTCCGCTGGCCGCCGGTCCACTCGGCCATGGCGTCGCTCCCCTGGTCGAGCCGCACGGCGACCCAGGGAATGCGCTTCACGTGGAGGATGCCCTTGGCGGCCTCGCCCCAGGGGCTCGGCACGCCCGGGACCACCACCATGCGCAGCCCGCTCCGTCCCCGGGCCTCCTCCAGATCGACGGTCTCGAACGGCATCCGGCGCTCCTCCGGTCCTCGCAGATGAAGTGGCATGGATTATGCCAAATTCTGACCGACTCCGAATCGCCCCGGCCCGAAAAAGGCCGGGCTTCCCCCTACCGCTGTGGGCCAGACGTGTCAGGATCTGCCCATCGGCAGCCAGCCGTTTCGCCGCGGGACGCACGGTCCAGAAGGCGGGTCACCGCCCGGCACTTCAGGGCCACCCACCCGGACGAGCCAAGAGCTCTCTCCGGGCCGCCCGCAGGCCGCGGCCCGGCTTTCGACCCCTATTCATCGCCATCGCACAGCACCAACGAGGACCCCATGAGCTCCGACGCGCCTACGTCTCACTCCCGCCTCCTCGCCTGGGTCGACGAGATCGCCGCCCTGACCCGCCCGGACGCCGTCCGCTGGTGCGACGGATCCCAGGCCGAATACGACGAGATGTTCGAGCTGATGCTGGCCAGCGGAACGGCGGAGCGCCTCGACGAGGCCAAGCGCCCCGGTAGCTACCTCGTGCTCTCGGATCCGGCGGACGTGGCCCGGGTCGAGGATCGCACCTTCATCTGCTGCGAGAAGGAAGAGGACGCAGGCCCGAACAACAACTGGTGCGACCCGGCGGAGATGAAGGCGACCCTCAAGGGCCTCTTCGAGGGCTCGATGCGCGGCCGCACCCTCTACGTGATCCCCTTCTCGATGGGGCCGATCGGCTCCCCCATCGCCCACATCGGCGTCCAGCTCTCGGACTCCCCCTACGTGGTGGCGAACATGCGCATCATGACGCGCATGGGCGCGAAGGTCCTCGATGCCCTGGGCGACGACGGCGCCTTCGTGCCTTGCCTCCATTCGGTTGGCCATCCCCTCGAGCCCGGTCAGGCCGACGTGGCCTGGCCCTGTGACGGCGAGAACAAGTACATCGTCCACTTCCCCGAGACGCGGGAGATCTGGAGCTACGGCTCCGGCTACGGCGGCAACGCGCTCCTCGGCAAGAAGTGCTTCGCCCTGCGCATCGCCAGCACCATGGCCCGGGACGAGGGCTGGATGGCCGAGCACATGCTCATCCTGAAGCTCACCTCGCCCGAGAGCGAGGTCCGCTACGTGGCCGCCGCCTTCCCGAGCGCCTGCGGCAAGACGAACCTGGCGATGCTGGAGCCGACGATCCCCGGCTGGCAGGTCGAGTGTGTCGGTGACGACATCGCCTGGATGAAGTTCGGCGACGACGGTCAGCTCTACGCGATCAACCCCGAGGCGGGCTTCTTCGGCGTGGCGCCGGGTACGAGCATGCAGTCGAACCCGAACGCCATGCGCAGCTTGGACCAGAACTGCATCTTCACGAACGTCGCGAAGACCGACGACGGCGACATCTGGTGGGAGCAGATGGGCGACGCGCCGGCCCACCTGACGGACTGGCGCGGCAACGATTGGACGCCGGACAGCGACACGCCGGCCTCCCACCCGAACGCCCGCTTCACGGCGCCCGCGAGCCAGTGTCCGGTGATCGCGCCCGAGTGGGAGGACCCGAAGGGCGTGCCGATCAGCGCGATCCTCTTCGGCGGTCGCCGCGCCACCGTCGTGCCCCTCGTGCACGAGGCCCGCGACTGGCAGCATGGCACCTTCCTCGGCTCGATCATCTCCAGCGAGAAGACCGCCGCCGCCGCCGGCAAGGTCGGCGAGCTGCGCCGCGACCCGATGGCCATGCTTCCCTTCTGCGGATACAACATGGCCGATTACTGGAGCCACTGGCTCGAGATCGGCCGTCACGCCGGCGCCCAGCTGCCGCGCATCTACTACGTGAACTGGTTCCGCAAGAGCGAGGGCGGCGATTTCCTCTGGCCCGGCTTCGGCGACAACGGCCGCGTCCTCAAGTGGATCTTCGAGCGAACCACCGGGAAGGTGGACGGCCTGGAGACTCCGATCGGCACCGTGCCCGCACCGGGCGAGCTCGATCTCGGGGATCTCGTCATCGACGACGATGACGTCGCCGAGCTGCTCACCGTGGACGCGGCCGGCTGGCTCGCGGAGATCCCGCTCATTCGCGACTACTACCAGCAGTTCGGGAACCGGCTGCCCAAGGAGCTGGAAGACGAGCTGGCCGCCCTCGAGCAGCGCCTCCGCGCCGCCCAGTAGGCAACGCAACAAACGGAACCGGCCCCCAACGCAGCATCAGGAAGGGCGTGGGTCGCCGGCTCCTGGTGCGCGGGCCGGGAGCAGGTCCTCGAGGAAGTAGGCGCAGAAGGCGCCGCGTCCGGGGAGTGACGCCTTCTGGTAGACGGCGCGGGCCTGGTGACGGACCGTGGCCTCGGTGGTGCCGCGCAGGGCCGCGATTTCCGGGTGGGAAAAGCCCTTGAGCATCAGGAGGCCCACCTCGCGTTCGGCGGCGGTGAGCTGCCAGGCCTCGAACTGCTTCTCGATCTCCTCGCCCAGGCCCGAGAGATAGCTCTGGGCACGCTCCCGCCAGGCGGCGCCTTCCGCGCGGGCGATCCGAAGATCGCGGGTGAGGGTCTCCTTCTCCTCGCGTTCGGCTGCGAAGCGGCCGGTCAACATCGTGACTCCCACCGCCGAGGCGACGATCAGTGCGGTCTGGAGCGCGTCGCCCAGCAGGTCCGGCCAGTCGAGATCCTCGTCCTCGGTCAGCACTTCGACGCTCATCAGCAGGACGAAGGCACCGACACCGAGTAGTCCCCAACGCAGCCGAATCGCTCGCTCGCTCATCGGTCTATCGTGCCACAGACCCCGCGTCGTCGTGGGAGTGCCGCCCGACGAGGAGCTGCTCGTAGCCAGCCACCGATCGGCTCGCGGAGAAGAACCGGGCGCGGCGCCGGCCCGGCTCCGGATCGTGAGGCGCAGCCAGGGCGTGCTCCAGGGCCGCGGCCAGCTGCCGGTGGCGCCCGACCGGCACGAGGGTCCCAAAGCGTCCCCGGTCGAGGATTTCCGACGGGCCCGCCGGGCAGTCCGTGCTCACGATCGGGCAGCCGGCGAGCAGGCCCTCGATCAGCACCGTCGGGAGCCCCTCGTAGACGGAGGACAGGGCGAGCACGCCGGCGCGCTGCATGTAGGCGAGGGGCGCCTTCACGTGGCCGGCCAGCGACACGTCTCCATCCAGGCCGAGCTGGCGGGCGAGGCGTTCCAGCTTCGTCCGCTGGTTGCCCTCGCCGAGCACGAGCAGCCGCGCCCGGCGCCGCCGGCGCAGCAGGGCGAAGGCGCGAAGCAGCGTGGGAAGATCCTTCTGGACCCGGAGCGCGCTCACCGCCAGCACCACCGGGGGGGCCCCTGGCGCGAACCAGGCATGGTCGAGGGGCGCGTGGAGCTGCTTCTCGAGCTCGCCCGTGACGACGGGGTTCGGAAGCGTGAAGACCCGCTCGGGCGAGAGACCGAGCAGCGACACCAGGTCGCAGGAAACACCCGCGGACACTCCGACCACGGCCTGGGCGCGCCGGTAGCTGGCCGGCGCCGCGAGCCGGAAGACTGGCTTCGCTCCCCGGGCAGGATGGAAGAGCGAGCTCGAGAGGTGGGTGTGCTCGCTCAGCACGACCCGCGTGCCTCCACCCGCCCAGGCGCCCGCCCACACCGCGGCCAGGTTCGCGTACATGCCGCCGGCCAGCAGCGCCTGAGGACGGCGCTCCCTCAGGTAGGTGGCCAGGCGCGGGGTCGAGGCCGGGACGAAGCGCCGCTTGTGCCGCCGCATCCACCGGCGCCGGGTCCAGCCCGCGTCGAGCACGATCGGCGCGGCCGCGACGGGTGGCCCGTCGCCGTCCACGTGGCACGTGACCACGTCGACCTCGTGGCCCGCCGCCCGCAGCCCGTCGGCCAGGTTGAGGAACATGCGCTGCACGGCGCCACGCCAGAGCGTGGAGGAGAAGAGGGCGATGCGGGTCACGGAGCTCCCCGAGTGGAGCGGGCGATGCGGGTCACGGAGCTCCCCGAGTGGAGCGGGCGTTGGCGGGGGAGGGGCGGGTTCTCGTTGGGTCACGGCTCTCGGGGAGCCGGAGGGATCCCGCCGCCCCTCCCCCAGAGAGGTCATGGGGCGGCGCGCCCGACGAGGCGTCCGTACACGTCGAGCAGGCGGTCGGTGGCCGCGTCCCAGCTTCGGGCCCGTGCCTGCTCGCGGGCGCGCATCCCGAGCCGCAGCCGCAGGTCGTCGTGGTCCATCAGCCGGCCGAGGGCCGTCGCCAGCGCATCCACGTCGCCGGGAGGCACCAACAGGCCCGCCAGGCCGTGGTCGACCGCCTCGGGCATGCCGCCGGTGTCGCTGGCGATGCAGGGGATCCCCTCGGCCTGGAGCTCGAGGAGCGCCCCGGGCAGGTTGTCGCCCCGCGACGGCACCAGGCCGATCGCCGTCTCCGCGAGAAGGCGCGCCTTGTCCTCGCCCTCGATCCAGCCGCACAGGTCGATGCGGGAGGCCGTGTCCAGCGAATCGGCCAGCGCGTGGAGCCGGCCGGCTTCGCTGCCCCGGCCTCCCACGACCAGTCGCCAGCCCGGGCGGGAGCGCGCCGCCCGGTCGAAGGCCAGGAGCGCCACGTCGACGCCCTTGCTCTCGGCCAGGCGGGCGAGGACGGCGATCGTCTGGCCCGTGGCTCCGCGCGGCCGGGTCCTCGCGGGACGGAAGCCCGGGGTGACGACGACGGTGCGCTCCCGGTCGGCGCCGGCGGCGATCGCCCGGTCCGCCGACCAACGGGACACCGTCACCACTGCGTCCGCGCGATGCAGGGCCCAGCGGCTGCCCGCGTTCGCGAAGTCGGCGCGGCTCCCCGTGTGCGGTGTGAGCACGACCCGGGGCCTGCCGCTGGCGCGTCGGGCCGCCAACGTCGTGGCCACCAGGGGCCAGCGCGGAAGGGCGGAATGCAGGTGCACGACGTCCGGCCGGAAGGACAGGAGCTCGCGCAGCAGCCAGGGCGCCCGCGCGATGGGGCGCCGGCGGCTCGGCCACGGGCGCAGCTCGACGCCGCCCAGGGGGCCGGACCCGCCGTCGGCCGGGCCGGAGACCCGGACGCGCTGGCCCCGCGCCGCCAGCGCCCGCGCGTGCCCGGCCACGACGCGTCCGATGCCGCCGGTCCACTGGGCCTCGAGCTTCGACGCCACCAGCAGGATCCGCAGGGCCGGTGCCTCCCGGATCCGGGGGGTGGGCTCGTCGATGGCGGGCGGAGCGGCCATGGGAGCCAGCCTGCACGCTCCCGCCGATCCGCCCATCGGCGATGCGTGATACACGGCGCCGGTCCTTGTGCCCCGGGCGTGCCACGGTCGTGGCACTGCGGCCGCGAACCCCAACGCTCGCTCAGCTGATGGCGTGCTCGCGACCGGGCAGCTGGGTCGGATCCCGCGCCGGAAGCAGGTCCTCCAGGAAGTACGCGCAGAAGGCGCTGCGCCCGGGAAGGTGCGACTTCTGGTAGGTGGCGCGCGCCTGGTGGCGCACGGTGGCCTCGGTCGTGCCGCGCAGGCCGGCGATCTCGCGGTGGGAGAATCCCTTCAGCATCAGCAGGCCGACCTCGCGCTCGGCGTTCGTCAGCTCCCATTCCTCGAACTGCTTCTGGATCTCGTGGCCGAGACCGGCCAGGTAGCCCTGGGCGCGGTCTCGCCAGGCGGCGCCCTCCGCCCGGGCCATCTGCAGGTCGCGGGTCAGGGTTTCCTTCTCTTCCCGCTCGGCCTGAAAGCGGCCGGTCAGCATCGTCACCCCCACGGCCGAGGCCACGAGGAGGGCGGTCTGGAGGGCGTCGCCGGCAAGATCGGGCCAGTCGATGGCCTCGTCCTCGGTCAGCACCTCGACGCCCATGAGCAGGACGAAGGCACCGAGGCCCAGGAGGGCCCAGCGGATGCGGATGGAGCGCTCGGTCACGGTCGGTTCCTCCGGGGCGGGGGCCGCGGGGTGCCCGGCTCCAGGTGTGCCCGGAACGGCCGGAGGATCCATCCCCCAGCTGTGATACGCGCCCGCACGGATGTGGAATACCGAGGCGAATCGACCGCTTACACCTCTCCGTCGATGTGGCGGCGGGGCCTCCGCGGGTAGAACTGGCTCGAACCCCCGGGCCTCGCGGCCCGCCCACGAGAGGAAAGAGCCATGCGCAAGATCCAGACCGCCCTGACGCTGCTGGTGGCAGCGACCTTCCTGCTGCCGGCCGTCGCCGACGCCAAGAAGAAGAAGCGCCGCCGCCACTTCAGCATCTGCGAGCAGACCGCGATCCAGCAAGCCCGCGGCTGCGAGCTCGAGGCCAAGGAGGACCGGCACGTCAACCTGGCCATCTGCCTGAACTTCACCGACCCGGACGAGCGGGAGGAGTGCCTGGACGAGGCCGGCGAGGCGTTCCACGAGACCGCCGAGCTGTGCAAGGAGCAGACCGAGGCCCGCTTCCTGCTCTGCGCGCAGCCCGGCATGGCCGGCGCCTACGACCCGGACCTGGACCCGAATGACTTCGTGGTCGGCATCGACAACCCCTACACGCCCTTCCGGGTGGGCTCGGTGTGGGTCTACGAGAAGGACGGCGAGGACGGGCTGGAGACGATCCAGGTCGAGGTCCTCCCCGACACCTTCGAGATCGAAGGCATCGAGGCCACCCAGATTCGCGACCGGGTGTGGGTCGACGGCGAGCTGGTCGAGGACACCATCGATTGGCTTGCCCAGGACGTGGACGGCAACGTCTGGTACCTGGGCGAGATCGCCCTGAACTTCGAGGACGGCCGGCTGGTCGACATCGACGGCTCCTGGCTCACCGGCGTGGACGGCGCCAAGCCCGGCTTCTGGATGAAGGGGGATCCGCAGGTCGGCGAGTTCTACCGCCAGGAGTGGCTGGCCGGCGACGCCGAGGACGTGGCCGAGGTGATCAGCCTCGACGCCGACGTGGTCGTCCCCTTCGACAACGGAAATCCGATCCTGCAGACGCGGGACTTCACGCCCATCGAGCCCGGCGTGGAGGAGTTCAAGTTCTACGTGCCCGGGGTGGGCCTGGTGATGGAGGTCGACCCGGAGAGCGGGGAGACCCTGGAGCTGCTCTCCTACACCCCGTAGGGACGTCGGCGCCGTGTCGGAGGAGGCCCGGTGGGCTCGGCCCGCCGGGCCTCGCTTCTCTCGGGTCAGAACGCCATGCGGACCGCGGCGAAGCCGCCGAAGCCCCAGTCGCCGCTACGGCGCCCCCAGGCCGGGCCGGCGCGGAAGGCCGAGACCGAGAGCTCCATCTCGAAGCGGTCGTGTTCTTCGATGGCGAGCACCAGGTCGATCGCGTGACCCACGTCCCGGCGCCGGCCGTCGAAGGCCGTTTCGATCCGGGCGTCGCGCAGCTCGTCTGCGGGCTCGAGCAGCCGGTAGTGGTGGTAGACGAGGTCCGCGGAGCTCGACTCGAAGAGCGAGACGCCAGCGCCCACGGTGAGCACCGCCAGGTTCGAGAGCTCCGGGTCGAGCAGCCTGCCGTAGGTGCCGAAGCGCTGCACGCCGCCGAAGCCGATTTCGTTGCCGTGCAGGCCCGTCTGTCGGAAGCCGCGATCGCGTCCGCGCCCCGGCGAGGAGTCGCCGGAGCCCATCGCCACGCCGAGAGTGCCCCGGGGCTCCAGAGTGCCCGGCAGGAACCAGGTGAGTCCCGCGTCGAAACCCCAGCCCCGCACGTCCTGCGCTCGCACGTCCTCGATCACACTGCGTCCGAAGCCGACCGGCTCGAAGGCGACCACGTCCTCCTCGCCCACCACGATCGCCGCGTCGAGCCAGTAGCCGAGGATGCCCTCCCCCGCCGCGAATCCGCCGATGGCGCGGGGGCCGACCCAGAGCAGGCGGGCGTCGGACTCGTCCTCGCGATCCTCGGACCGGACGCGGCCGAGGGAGCGGTCTCCGGAGCGGTCGCGCTCCAGCAGGAAGAAGAGCTCGAGGGAGTTGCTCTCGGCCCATTCCCAGGTCGCCTCTCCGAGAAGTCGCAGCCGTCCCGCGGCGTCCGGGTCGATGAAGTGCTGGTCCGAGCGGGTGCGGGCGATCGGGTAGGCGAGCGCCAGCTCCGCGTCGAACGGGCCCTCGTAGTCGACCCGGATCGCGAAGAGCTCCTCGTCCCACCACCAGGTGCGGTCGTCCTCGAAGTCCAGGTGGCCCAGCTCGACGCTCAAGCCACTCCCGAGGATGTTCTCCGAGTACACCCACATCTCGCCCAGCTCGACGAAGCCCGCGGAGACGCCGGAGCGCGTTTCGGCCAGCACGTCCCACTCGTAGCCGGCGCGGACCTGGGCGAAGAACGAGAGCGGCTCGCCCAGGGTGTAGAAGGCCTCGGCCTCGATCTCCGGCCCGAACAGCACCCGCTCGCCGCCGCCCGGTCCCTCGCCCCGGACGATGGGGTCGACGGCCTCGATCGCCAGCTCGGCCTCGCCGCTCACCGAGAGGGGATGGCCGAACAGCTCGGTGGTCCACGGCTCCTCGACCCGGTTCTCGTCCTCCCGCTCGGTCAGCCGCTCGCGGATGTCCTCAGCGAGCGACGGTGCCGGAAGAGCGAGCAGCAGCCCGGCGAGCAGCGGGAGCGCGTGGCGACGCACTGGCGTGTCGATGGCTCCGCGGGGGGCGGTGTACGGCGACCGGCGGAGGATACCGGACCGCACGACGGGTGCCCCGCTCAGGCGGGAGGGTCGGGAATGGGCGTGAACCGCTCCAGGACGTCCGCGGGGACGCGCCGCGGCCGCTGGCTCGCCGGGTCGACGAAGGCCCACTCCATGCAGCAGCGGACCAGCTCGTCACCGCCGGGCGTGGTGAAGCGCGCGCGCCGGATCGAGCGCGCCGCGCGCATCTGGACGACCCAGGTCTCTTCGACGATCTCGTCGCCCAGGGCCGCGGAGCGCAGGTAGTCGATCTCGTGGCGGCGCGCGACCCAGACACCGCCGACCTTTCGGTACGTCGCCATGTCGAGGCCGAGCACGGCGGAATGGGCCATGGCCAGCTCGACGGCGAAGGAGAGCCAGACGACGTTGTTCACGTGGTCCAGCTCGTCGATGTGCTCCGGTGCGATGATCCGGCGCCGGCGAAAGCGCCCCTCGTCCGACGTCATGGGCGGTGTGTAGCGCTGGTCCTGCTCCGCGCCACGCGCGGCGCGATAGAATCGGACCGTGGCGCGGATCCTCCTGCTCGCAGTGTTGCTGGCTCCCCTCCCCGTTCGTGCCGAGCGCCCCCTGGTCGTGCTCGTACCGGGCCAGCCGAGCCACGGCTACGGCACCCACGAGTTCCGCGCCGGAGCGGAGCTGCTGGCCCGGGCCCTGAACGGCGCCGGAAGCCCGGTCCGGGCCCGCCTGGGCCGCCTCGACGCGTTGGAGGGCGCCGCAGCGCTGGTCCTCTACATGGACGGCGGCGAGCGCCACCCGGTGCGGGGTCACCTGGAGGCGATCGACGCGCGGGTGGCGAAGGGCCTCGGTGTCGTGGCCCTGCACTACGCGGTCGAGGTGCCGGCGGGGCCACCGGTAGAGGCCTTCGGCCGCTGGATCGGCGGCTACTACGAGTCCGGCTGGTCCACGAACCCGACCTGGCGCGCCGAGGTGGCCCTCGACCAGGGTCACCCGGCGAGCCGCGGCGTGCGGCCCTTCCGCGTCTTCGACGAGTGGTACTTCAACCTCCGCTTCCCCGCGCAGATCCGCCCGATCGTCACGGCCGTCCCCGACGACGAGGCACGGGAGAGCCCGACCTGGCCGCCCTTCCCGGCGGATCACATCCTCCTTGCCAGCGGCCGGCGCGAGACCCTGGCCTGGTCCGTCGAGCGGCCCGACGGGGGCCGCGGCCTCGGCTTCACAGGCGGCCACTTCCACTGGAACTGGGGCCACGACGATTTCCGGCGGCTCGTGCTGAACGGCATCGTGTGGGCCGCCGGTGCCGAGGTGCCCGAGGGCGGAATGCAATCGCCGACGCCGGGTTTCGCCGAGCTCTCGGAAGGACAGGACGAGCGGAAGCCCTGGCTCTTCTTCGACGCGGAGGAGACCATTCGGACCTTCGAGCTCCGGCCCTAGCCCCTGGGCCCCTACAAGGCCCCCTTCTCGAGCTCGGAGGCGGCGAAGGCCGCCGCCCGGGCCGTGAGCGCCATGTAGGTGAGCGACGGGTTCTGGCACGCGGACGATGTCATGCACGCGCCGTCGGTCACGAACAGGTTGGGCACGTCGTGGGCCTGGTTGCGGGCATTCAGCACCGAGGTCTTCGGGTCCGCGCCCATCCGGGCCGTGCCCATCTCGTGGATCGCTTCGCCGCCGATGCCGAAGCCCTGGCCCGGCACGATGTTCTGGACGCCCGCGGCCTCGAGCATGGCTACGGCCTGGCGGGTGACGTCCCGGCGCATCGCGCGCTCGTTCTCGCCGAAGGCGAAGCTCACCTTCACGCGGGGGATGCCGTGCTCGTCGCGAGCCATCGGGTCGAGGGCGACGCGGTTGTCCGCATCGGGAAGGCACTCGCCGAAGCCGCCCAGGAACACCATCCACGGCAGCGGACCGGCGAGCGCGTCCTTGAAGGCGCCGCCGAAGCCGGGCTGGGCGATCGCCGAGCTCCAGCCGAGGGGCAGCGCCGCACCCTGGTAGCCGTAGCCCCGCACGTAGTCCGCGGCCGGTGTCTGCCCCGGGAGGTTCTGGAAGCGCGGGATGTAGAAGCCGTTCGGCCGGTTGCCGAAGGTGGTCTGGCCCGCGAACTGGGGAAGGGTGCCGAAGGCGCCGACGCCGATCGTGTGGTCCATCAGGTAGCGGCCGAGTACGCCGCTCGAGTTGGCGAGCCCGTTCGGGAAGGCCTCGCTCTCGGACGTGAGGAGGATGCGGGTCGTCGCGATCGTCGACGCACACAGGAAGACGAGTCGCCCGTCGATCTCGCGGTGCTCGCCCGTCGCTGCGTCGACCACCTCGACGCCGGTGGCCCGCCCCTTCCCGGGATCGTGGAGGACGCGACGGACCACCGCGTCGGTCAGCACCTCGAGACGTCCCGTCGCTCGAGCCGCCGGCAGCGTGCTGCTCTGGCTGCTGAAGTAGGAGCCGGTCGAGCAGCCCCGCCCGCAGGGTCCGCAGTAGTGACAGGCCTTCCGCCCCCGATGATCGGCGGTGAGGATGGCCGTCCGCCCGATCGTCACCGTGCGCTCCGGGAACGTCTTCTCCACCGCCTGTTTCAAGTGGAGCTCGCCGCAGGTCATCTCCATCGGCGGAAGGAAACGGCTGTCCGGGAGCTGGGGGAGCCCCTCGCTCTGGCCAGAGACGCCGATGAAGTCCTCGACGTGGTCGTACCAGGCTTCGACGTCGCGGTAGCGGACCGGCCAGTCGACGCCGTGGCCGTCGGCGGCATTGGCGCCGAAGTCCAGGTCGCTCCACCGGTACACCTGCCGGCCCCAGGTGAGCGAGCGGCCACCGAGTTGGTAGCCGCGGATCCATGCCCATTCGCTGCCCTCCTCCTGGACGTAGGGATGCTCCGGGTCCTTCACGAAGAAGTGCTTCGTATCCTCTGCACAGCCGGGCGCGATGCCCTGGATCGGGTAGTCGCGGGCCATCTCCTTCGGGTTTCCGCGGCCGCGGAAGGGGAGCTGCCAGGGAGGCAGGTGCTCGGTCACGTAGTCCTTGCCATGCTCCACCATTCGGCCGCGTTCGATCAGGAGCACGCGCAGGCCGCGCTCCGTGAGCTCCTTGGCGGCCCACCCGCCGGTGATGCCGGAGCCGACGACGATCGCGTCCCAGGTGCGGTTGGTGTCCACGGGGGGCGCTCCTTATCGCTGCGAGAGTGGGCGCCGCGCGCCGGGCTCGGGGGTGACGCAGCCGTCGTAACGTCCCGGCCACGGGGTGAAGGCGGCGGCTCCGGTCGCTCCCGTCTCCGAGGTGAAGTGGCCGACGACGCTGAGCTCCTTTAGCGTGGCGAAGAAGGGCTTCTCGCTCGACAGGCCGCCGAAGAGATCCGGCACCGGCGGGGACGCGGCGAGCTCCGCCTGCTCGGCGGCGGCAAGGAGGCCGTCTCGGTCCTCGGGCGGCAGGGCCGCGAAGCCCCGCCCGTGCTGGGCGCTCGCTGCGGCATCGAGACCGGCGAGGCCCTGGCGGAAGCGCTGGCGGGCATCGCCGCCGAAGCCCTCCGCGAGGGCGAACTCGACGAAGTCGGGCACGCCGGCTTCCAGGGCGCCCGGGGTGGCCGTGGTCGGGAGGATGCGGTCCACGGCGGCCTCGAGGATGGCGCGCTCGTCCGCGGCGAGCGTCGGGCGCTCGGTGCGCAGCGGCTCTTCCGGCGGGTGGCCGAGCACCGCGTTCGTGCAGGAAGTCGATACGGCACCGCCGAGGAGCACGGCGGCGCGCCATAGGAATTCGCGTCGGTCGAGGGACAAGGATCTCTCCTCTGCCAATGAGCCCCGCACGATACAACGTGCCCTATCCTAGGTGCGAACCGGGAGGGAGGCAGCGTCATGGCGATGAGCCGCAGGCAGTTCGGAAAGCTGACCGCCGCGGGAGCATGCGCGGCGCTCCTGCCGGCAGGAGCGCGGAGCGAGGAAGCTCCCGCGCCCACCTACGCGATGCGCGCGTCGTCGCCGGTCAGTGTGGCTGGCGTGGCCCGCGGCGCCGCTCCGGAGGACACGGTCCGGGCCGTGCGGGCCGCGGCCCAGGCCGCGACGGACTTCGCCTGGCTCTCGCCGGGCGACACGGTGGTGATCAAGCCCGCCTGCAACTCCGGCAACGTCTACCCGGCGACGACGGATCCGCTCGCCGTGCGCGCCATGATCGGTCTGCTGAAGGAGCGCGGCGCGGGCCGGGTGATCGTCGCCGACATGGCCGGCGTGCAGTTCGTCCGCTTCCACCCGGACAGCCTGAGCGGCAGTACCCGCGAGCTCATGCAGCGCAATGGCCTCGCCCGGGCGACCGAAGAGGCGGGAGGCGAGGTGCACGCCTTCGAGGAGGCGGGCTGGGACGGCTTCTTCGAGGACGCGCCGGCGGCCACCGGAGCCTGGAAGGCACCGGTCATGCTGCCCACCATCCTGAACGAGGTCGACCACGTGGTGCTGATGCCGCGGGTCGCCCGCCACCTGCTGGCCGGGAGCACCCTCGGCCTGAAGGCGGCGGTCGGCTGGTGGCGCCACGATTCGCGGCTCGAGTACCACCGCGATGCCGGCACCTTCTCGGAGAAGACCGCCGACGCGAACGGCGTGCGCGCGGTGGCGGAGCGCCAGCGTCTGGTGCTCAGCTCGGCGACGAAGGTGATGACGACCTTCGGGCCCGATACGGGCGCCGTCGTGGAGCCCGAGACCGGAATCGTGTTCGCGAGCACGGACCTGGTCGCTCACGACATGGTCGCCCTCGCGTGGCTGATCGAGCATCGCGCCGCCATGGATCCGGCGCAGCGCGACGGCACCTTCGACGATCCCAACACCTCCGAGACGGTCGTCAACCTCGCCAACCGCATGGTCGTGAACTGGCTCGGGGGAATCGGCGCGGCCTTCGGGGCCGAGCGACTGCGGCGCTATGACCTCGGGGCCATCGAGGACGACCGGGTGTTGGGTCGCGCCTTCGCGACGGGCGGCCGTCCGTCCCTCGAGCTGGTCGATCCCGACGGCTCGCTCCCGGACGCCGTGCGGGCCCAGCTCGCCGCTAGAACTCGGGGTCCTGCGACGTCGTGATGTTGAGCTGGCCCGCGAGGCCGGCCGTGCGGTGTACCTCGATCTCCTGGAACGGCGGCGACGACGCGATCTCGATCAGTGCCCGGGCGGAGGGGTACTCGACGATTCCCACCTCGTCCCAGGGCTCGTCGACCTCCCCGAGCAGGAGCCCCTTCACCTCTCCCCCGAAGAGGAAGCGCCCACCGCCCGCCTCGACGAGCTTGCGCATCTCCCGGGCGTAGCGCATGTACGCATCTCGCCCCGAGAGCTGCGGATCCCGCCCATCCGGGTAGGCCGCCTTCTCCCGGAACTTGAGCAGGTTCACCATGCACACCGGCCCCTCCGTCTCGAGGAAGGGCGCGATGCTCTCGGGCCTGGGGCGGACTTCGTTCATGACCTTCATGACCCAGATCATGCCATAGGTGAGACAAGGGGACGTTCCTTTCTGTCTCATGAGTTCGCTAGGATGACGGTTGCCCCGGTCCCGCGGAGTCCCCCATGCCGCGAACCGCCCGCCGGGACTGGCCCGGGGCGTTCCACCACGTCTGGTCCCGGGGCATCGAACGGCGCTCGATCTTCGTCGACGACGTGGACCGCCGGTTCTTCGTTGACCAGCTCGAACGCCTCGTTCTCGAGTGCGGAATCCATTGCTATGCGTGGGTGCTGATGCCCAACCACCTGCATCTGGCGTTGCAGGTCGGGCTGGGCCGTCTCTCCGAGTTCATGGCACGTCTCGGGACCCTCTATGCCGTGTACTTCAACCGGCGCCACCACCGGGTGGGCACCTGTTCCAGAACCGCTTCAAGTCACGGGTCGTCCTCGATGAGGTCGATCTACGCGGACTCCTTGCCTACATCCATGCGAACCCGCTTCGCGCGGGGATGGTCGGCTCCGAGGAAGGGCTCGCCTCGTTCGCATGGAGCAGCTACGGCGCCTGGGTCGGCGCACGCGAGCCGCATGCCTTCGAGAGCAGGAGGCGGCTCGCGTCGGTTCTGGACGTCCGCCCGGGCGACCTCGCATCCGTCCTCCGGGAGGATCTCCTCCGTCCGATGGCGGAGGATCCGCTCTGCGACCGCGCACTCCGGCGCATGCCCTCCGGCGACGCTGATGCCCGGGTGCGCGCGGTGCTCGTGGAGCTCGACCTCTCGCCGAGCACGCTCGCGGCGATCCTCGACGATCCTGCGACGCTGCGTCGCCTGTTCGCGGCCATCGAGGCGAAGGGCCTCCCCTCACGTGCCCTCGCACGGGTGCTCGGGGTGTCCCATGCGACACTCGCCCGGCGCCGTTCGGCCTTGTAGCACCGGTGCCATGCGACTAGGGTCTGTCCGCGGTGAGTGAGACAAAAAGGAGCGTCCCCTTGTCCCAGATCGAACGCACCGTCGAGCGTTGGCACGAGGTGATCTCCGGTGGCCCGGCGGGGTTGGACGACCTGCTGGCCGAGGATGTCGTGTTCTACTCGCCCGTCGTCTTCACGCCGCAGAAGGGCAAGGCGGTCACGAAGCTCTACCTCGGTGCGGCGGGCAACACGCTGGGCGGAGGCGAGCCCGTCAGCGGTACCGACGGGAGCTCCGGCAAGTTTCGTTACACGAAGGAGATCCTGGCCGGCAACCAGGCCATGCTCGAGTTCGAGACCGAGATGGACGGCAAGTACGTCAACGGAGTCGACATCATCACCTGCAACGACGAGGGCCGCATCGTCGAGTTCAAAGTGATGATCCGCCCGCTCCAGGCCATCCAGACCGTCCACGCCCAGATGGCGCGGATGCTCGAGAAGATGAAGAGCTAGAGATCGCCCTGCTTCTCGAGGTCCGCCCGCAGTGAACGGGCGGCCAGCCCGTAGTGCAGGACGGACCAGCTCGCGCAGGTGACGACGACGCCAAGGAGCGCGTAGCGGATCGACTCGATGCCGAAGCGGGGCTCGAGCAGGTCGCTCACGATGCCGACGCACATCGGGCCCAGGCCCATTCCGATCATGTTCAGGACGAAGAGCAGGATGGCCGAGGCCATGGCCCGCATGCGCGGCGGGACCAGCGCCTGGGTCATGGCGAAGGTCGGGCCCAGGTACATGCCGCCCAGCACCGCCGGGAGCGTGTAGATCATCAACGCCTGGCGTCCCTCGGGCCAGAGGTAGAACAGGAAGGCGAAGGGCACCCCGATGGCGGTCGCGAGGCCGGGGAGCCACGCGTACCAACGCATGTCCCGATGGGCGATGCGGTCGCTCAGGTAGCCGCCCAGGAAGGTGCCGAGGGCGCCGGTGGTGACGCCGATCGCCGCCAGCCAGGTGCCGAGCTCGCCGGTCTCGAACTCGTGGACCCGGCGGAAGAACGAGGGGATGAAGGCGCCGGCGCCGTAGCCGTAGAAGGCGTGCAGGGCCCCGGCGAAGGCGAGATGGTGGAACGAGCGCAGGCCCGCCATGAAGCGCAGCACGTCCCCGACGGACTCGGTCGGCGCCCCGGTCGGCTCCGGCGCCCGCTCCTCCGGCTCCGCGGCCTTGTCCCAGTAGCCGCGGGTCGGCTCGCGGAGGGTCAGCCGCACGACCACCGCCAGCAGGACGCCAGGCAGGCCCACCACGAGGAAGGCGGTCCGCCAGTCGAAGAGCTGATCGATCCAGCCACCGGCGAAGGTGCCGATGGCGCTGCCGATCGGGATGCCGAGGGAGTAGATCGAGAGCGCCGTCGCTCGGCGTTCCATGGGAAAGAGGTCCGAGATCAGGGAGTGGGCCGGCGGGCTGCACCCGGCTTCGCCGATTCCCACGCCGACCCGCGCCAGGAAGATCTCGGTGAAGCTCCGGGCCATGCCGGTCACCGCGGTCATCCCGCTCCAGACGAGGACGGCCAGGGCGATGATCGACCGCCGCACGCCACGGTCGGCCCAGCGTGCGATCGGCACACCGAGGGTGGAGTAGAGGGCGGCGAAGGCCAGCCCCTGGAGCCAGCCCAGCTGGGTGTCGGAGAGATCGAGCTCAGCCTTGATCGAGTCCTGCAGGATCGAGAGGATCGAGCGGTCGACGAAGTTGAAGACGTAGACGACGACGAGCAGGCCGAGGGCGTAGCGCGAGGCGGCGGAACCGAACTCGGGCTCCCGGGCCGGCGGGCCGCTCCCTTCGTGAGCGGCTTCGCCGCGCTCGTCCTGCATCGGCGGAACTGTGGAACAGCCGGACGCCTTCCTGCAACAGGTGGGCGGACGTGACCTACCATGCCGCCGTGCCGCGGCAGCAGAAAGCCCCCATGCGAGGTCCCGCCGGCGAGGGCTACCTGACGATGATCGCCTGGGCCGTCGGCCTGGGCATCGCCGGCGCCGCGGGCGCCGTGGCCTTCCGCATCGTCCTCCGCCTGCTCCAGGCGCTCTTCTTCGGCGGGCCGAGCGGCCTGGCCGACGCGGTCGCCGCGGGCTGGCTCGCGGACCCGGTCGACCCCGCCGCGATGGCCGCAGGCCTCGCACCGTGGCTGCTGGTGGGCATCCCCGCACTGGGAGGGCTCCTGGCCGGCGCCCTCATCACCTTCTACGGCCGCGAGGCCCGCGGGCCTGGTGTGCCCGAGGTGATGGAAGCCGTCGCGCTGAACGGCGGCGTCCTCCGCCGGCGGGTCGTGGTGCTGAAGACCCTGGCTTCGGCCCTGACCATCGGCTCCGGCGGGTCCGCGGGCCGGGAGGGACCGATCGTCCAGATCGGCGCCGCCACCGCGTCGCTCCTGGGGCGCGCCCTCAAGGCGCCGCCGCGTCAGCTCCGGACGATGGTCGGCTGCGGCGCCGCTGCCGGGATCGCCGCCACCTTCAACGCGCCGATCGCCGGGGCTCTCTTCGCCACCGAAGTGATCCTCGGGGAGTTCGCCGTCGCGTCGCTCACGCCGATCGTGATCTCGTCGGTGGTTGCCACGGTCATCTCCCGTGCGCTGCTCGGGGACCTGCCGGCCTTCGCCGTGCCCGGCTACGAGCTGGTGACCTCGCTGGAGCTCCTCGCCTATTCCGCCATCGGCGCGGCCACCGGACTCCTCGCCGTCCTCTTCACCCGCAGCCTCGGCTGGGCCGAGGATCTCTTCGCGAGGATCCCGGTGCCCGAGTTCGCGCGGGCGGCGGTCGGCGGGCTGTGCGTCGGCGCCATCGCCCTCGCCGCGCCGAACGTGCTCGGCGTGGGCTACGGCGCCATCGGTGAGGCATTGGCCTCGGAGGTGGCCCTCTCGAGCCTCGCGGTCCTGGTCGTGGCGAAGCTCGTGGCGACGGCGATCACCATCGGCTCCGGCGGCTCCGGAGGGGTCTTCGCTCCGTCCCTCGTGCTCGGCGCCGCCTTCGGAGGCCTTGTGGGAGGCCTCCTCGACACCTCCTTCCCCGACGTCATCGCCAACCCGGGCGCCTACGCCCTCGTGACGATGGGTGCCATGGTCGCCGCCACCACCCATGCGCCCATCACGGCGATCATCATGATCTTCGAGCTGACCCAGTCGATCCAGATCATCCCGCCGCTGATGGCGGCGTGCGTGATCAGCACCCTCGTCTCCACCCGCCTCTTCCGGGACTCGATCTACACCCAGAAGCTCGCCCGCCGCGGCGTGGACCTCGCGCGTGACGACGACCCGAACGTGCTGAAGGCGCTCTTCGTCCGCGACATCCTCGACGAGTCGCCCGAGGTCGTGCAGGCCTCCGCCTTCTTCGACGAGGTGATCGACCGCATCGTGAACAGCGACCACAGCGAGCTCTTCGTGGAGAACGAGGCCGGCGAGCTGGTTGGCGCCATCTACCTGCGTGAGGTCCGGAAGCTGCTCCAGGAGCAGGAGGAGCTCCGCTCCATCGTCGTCGCGGGCGATCTCGTCGAGGAGCGTGCGGTGATCTCCGCCGCGGACGACCTCGACGCCGCCATGCAGCACTTCGCCCGGGGCGTTGCGGACGAGCTGGCCGTGGTCGAGCCCTCCGCGCCGACGAAGCTCGTCGGCAGCGTCCACCAGCGCGAAGTCCTCGCCGCTTACAACCAGGAGGTGCTGCGTCGGGACCTGGCCGTGGGCGTCTCGAACCGCATCTCCCTGGCCGGCGAGCGGGCCGTCGATCTCGGCGGCGGCTACGTGCTCGAGGAGCGCCGGGCCCCGCTGTCCTTCGCCGGACGGCAGGTGAAGGAGCTCGACCTTCGCCGCCGGGCCGGAGTGCAGATCCTGCTCATCCGGAGCCGCGGGCAGAAGGGGCGGATCCGCGTGCCCGGTCCGGAGGATTGCATCGAGGCCGGTGATCGTCTGGTGATCGCCGGGCCCCGCGCGTCCGTGGAAGGGCTGGAAGCGGGCTAGCCGTGATCTCCGAACCCTCGCGAGGGGTGTGCGTCGCCTCCCACGTCGGCGACGTGGACTGCCTCGTGCGCGCCGCGCCAGCGCGTTGCGAGCGGGAGGAGACGAAGGAGCAGAGCCGGCTACGTCGAGCGGCGCTACGGCTCCTTCAGCCGCATCTTCTCGCTTCCGGCCAACGCCGACCCGAACGAGGTCGAGGTGGTCTTTGCGGACGGCGTCCTCATGGTCACCCTGGCGAAGGCTTCGGAGGCCAAGCCGAAGACCGTCGCCATCCAGTCCTGATCGCGGCGGGGCTCAGCTCGGCGCCGGCGGAACGACCAGCACCGGTCGAGCCGACCGGCGCACGAGCTTGTCCGTCAGCGACCCGAGCAGGAAGCGGCCGGCGGCGCCGAAGCCGTGCCGCCCGACGACGATCAGGTCCGCGTCCACCTCGTCGGCATGGTCGAGGAGGGTCTGGCAGGTGTCACTGCCGCAGACGTCCACATGGCCTCGGGCGGGCACGTCCGCCTCGGCGAGGAACGCCTCGAGGGCACGTCGCGCGGCCTCCACCTCTTCGTCCTGGAGGCGCTTCACCGCCTCGCGGCTGCCCTTCGAGCCACGGAAGAGCGGCTTGAGCTCCGGTGTCACGTGGACCAACTCGACCCTCCCACCCAGGGCCCCGGCCAGCTCGAAGGCGTGGCAGACGGCCACCTCGGCGGCTTCCGAGAAGTCCGTCCCGACCAGGATCACGCGCTCGCCCATGTCGGGAGACTACCGGTCTCCCGCTAGTCGTCGATCTTGTCGAGCAGCTCGCGCAGCTCTCCGATCACGCGCTTGCGCAGCTTTCCGCCCACGTCGTGGAGGCTGTGGCGCACGTCCTCGAGCGCGTCGTAGCGAGCCTCGCGGCGCCGCCGGCTACGCGCCGAGCGGGCCGCCTCGCGGAGCTCGGAGCCCGCCGCCTCGGAGACGTTCCAGAGCTGGACGCCCAGCTCCATCACCAGATCGTCGAGGGAGACGAGCCCGACCACCTTGCCGCCCTCGACGAGGGGGACCCGCCGCACGCCGCGATCTTCGAGCTGCTTCAGCAGCTCGAGGGTCGAGGTGCGGCGGTCGGCAGTGAGCAGGTCCTTCGACATGATCTCGCTGGCCTCGGTCTTGTCCGGGTCGCGAGCGTCGGCCACGACGCGTACGACGAGATCCCGATCGGTGATGATGCCCGCGGGCGCACCGGTCGAGTCCACCACGACGACGGAGCCCACGGCGTGGGCGTCCATCTCGTCCGCGACGTGGCGGATGCTGGCATGGGTATGCACTGTCACCGCGTTCGATTCGTACTCTTCTGCTGAACGCATGCTCTTCTCCTCAGTCCTGCGCCCACTGGCTGCGGGCGACCTGGGCCGCCTGGTCCAGCTCGGTGGCGATGACCTGCAGGGCGTCGTCCCATTCCATGACACCGATGGTCTTGCCGGCGTCGTCGACGACCGGGATGCGTCGCAGGCCGTCGGCCCTCATGCGCCGGAAGGCGGTGAGGAGCGGGGTCGACTCCCACAGGGTGGTGATCTCCTCGTGCATCACCTCGCCCACCTTCGTCTCGTTCGGCTGGCGGCCTCTTCGCAGCACCTGCATGGCGACGTCGCGATCGGTCAGCGTCCCGATCGGGCGCTCCTTGTCGTCGACGACGACGAGGCAGCCCGCGTTCTCGTCTCTCATCCGCTGGGCCGCCTCGCGGACCGTCTCGTCTTGGTTGGCCCGCGAGAAGCCCCTTCGGCAGTGATCTCCGACAGACATGGCGCTCCTCCGATGACTGCGCCCGGAAGCGGGCGACGAGCCTTCGCTACTGCAATGCCCGGGCCAGTAGCCGGAGGGGTCCGGGGCACCGGGGCGCGGCGGCCTGAGGCAGGGGGCCGCGTTCTGGGGCTCCCTGCCGCATCACACCTCGTCGGTGAGGAGCGTCGCCAGCTCGGCGTGGGAATCGACGACCCGATCCGCCTCGGGGAGCTCGTCCACGTCGTCGTGGACGGCGCGAAGCCGAACGCTCCCCATCCCCATCGCCCGTGCGCCCGCGACGTCGGTGCGGCGCAGGTCGCCCACGTGGACCGTTTCGTGGGCGGCGGTGCCCAGGGCGCGCAGGGCGGCGCCGAAGATCTGCGGGTCGGGCTTGGGCACGCCGACCTCGTCGGAGAAGAGCTGGGCTCCGAGGGGAGAGAGCAGCCCCAGGCGGTCGAGGTGGCGGCGTACCACCCGGCCCGGCGTGAGGCCCGTGTCGCAGATCAAGGCCATGGCGATGCCCTGCTTCCCGAGCGCGTCGAGCGTCTCCCGCGCGCCGGGGAGCGCCACCACGCGCCCCGAGTGCGATGCCTCCTCGAAGTGGTGGGTCAGGTGACGGACGGGAGCCCCCTCGGTCGAGACGCCCAGGGCCTCGAGGGCCCAGCCGGCCACGTGGCTGGCGCCGGTCGCCACGCCCTCCGCCCAGAGGTCCATGTGCCGTCCCCAGGCGAGGCGGAAGGCCTCCTCCACCTCCGCCGGTTCGGGTTCGGCGCCGGTCTCGCGGGCCGCCTCGCCCAGGGCTTGCACGCGGCGGCGGTGGGCCGTGCCCCAGTCGGTCTCCTGAAGCAGCGTGTTCCAGCAATCGAAGGTGACGGCACGGGGACGGGACGGCAGGACGTGCTCCTCTCTCCTCAATCCGGGAAGCGCTCGGGCCAGCCGGGAATGGCGGCGCGGGTGGCTTGGATGCATCGCTCGACGGGCTGGCCCGTGTCCAGCAGCAGGTGTTCGCCGGGCTCATCGTTCGACCAGGGCTCCCAGCGCAGCGACAGCTCCCTCGCGATCGCGTCCCAGGCCGGCTCGTCGCAGCCGTCCCGCGCGTCGCGCTCGGCCCAGCGCTTGCGCAACACTGCCGGGTCCGGACGGCATTCGACGAACCAGACGGGTACACCGTGGGACGCGGCCAGGTCGGCCACCTCCCGGCGCCGGGTGCGGTTCGGCATGCAGGCGTCGAGCACCACCGGTCGCCCGGAGGCGAGGACCGGCTCGGCCCGGGCGAGCACCGCGTGGTAGCCTCGCTCCTCGAAGCCGGGGGCGAAGGCGCGCTGCCAGCGGGCCTCGTGGATCTCGCGCTCGCTCCAGCCCGGCGGCACGTCGAGCAGGACGTCGCGCACTGCATCTGCCACCACCCGCGGCGCACCGATGCGGAGCGCGAGGGCCCGGGCGATGGTGCTCTTCCCGCTGGCGACGGGCCCGGTCGTGGCGAGCACGATCGGCGCCAGGAGCGCCCGCCTGCCGCTGGCGAGCGCCGCCAGGGCGAAGGCCCTTCCTTCTGGTCGGCCGCCTCGACCGCCAGCCGGCAGGCCTGATGCCGCTCGTAGAAATCGATCACGCGGAACAGGTCGTAGTCGTCGGCGGCGAGCGCGTGGGCGGCCAGCACCTGCTCCGCCCGGTGCCCGGCGCGGCGCGCCGTGAGGTCGACGCAGAGCCGGGCGAGGGCCTCGGCGACGTCGCGCAGAGCCGTCTCGTCGGCGAAGTGGAGACCGCCGTCGTCGTCGAGCCCTACCCGGTCGCAGCGCAGATCGCCGGGCACGCGGCGGATACGCCCGTCCTCGATCCGATCGAGCAGTGCGTCGACGGCACTCCGCAAGAGCTCCGCCTGCTGGCGCTCGATCCGGCCGAGATCGTCGCGTCCGAGTCGAGCGCGCTCCGCGACGGCTCGAAGGCCGGCGACGGCTTCCCGGACGCGCCGGGCCAGGGCGACCGGCGTGGCGCTCCCGCCACCGTCGACGCCCCTGGGCGCGCTCGCGAAGGTGCGGGCGAGCCCCCGGCCGAGGGCCTCCGCCGTCTCGGCGTCGAAGCGGGCTTCCGCGAGGCGCCGGTCGAGGAGGTCGACCGACTTCATCGCGGATCCCCGGGCGCAGGCTCCCAGCTCTGGATCGCCTGCCAGATCTCCTCCGGCGTCTCGGCGAAGCGCACCAGCTCGCGGTCCTCCGGGCGGATCACGCCTTCGTCGACCAGGAACCCGAAGTCGATCGCCCGCTCCCAGAAGCGGCGGCCGACCAGGACGATCGGAAGGGCCGGCCGCTTGCCGGTCTGCACCAGGGTGAGCACCTCGAAGAGCTCGTCGAGGGTGCCGTAGCCGCCGGGGAAGGCCACCAGCGCGTGGGCCCGGAGCATGAAGTGGAGCTTGCGCAGGGCGAAGTAGCGGAACTCGAAGGACAGGCCCGGCGTCAGGTAGGGGTTCGGCGCCTGCTCGCTCGGGAGCGTGATGTTGAGGCCGACGGTCGGGGCGCCGGCGTCGAAGGCTCCGCGGTTCGCCGCCTCCATCAGGCCCGGGCCGCCGCCGGTCATCACGACCAGGCCGTCTCGCTGGGCCGCCAGCTCGCCGAAGGCGCGGGCGCGGTCGTAGTAGTGGGCGTTCTCGAGGCGGCGATCGCACACGCGGACCTCGCGCCGGGTCTCCTCGTCGTCTCGCTCCCCATGGCGGTGTCTCGCGGCCGCGAGCTCCCGCCGGGCCTCCGCCTCCTCGACGATGCGGGTGCTCCCGAACACGATGATGGTGCGGGTCACACCGCGTTCGCGTAGGCCCAGCTCGGGCTTCAGGTACTCGAGCAGCAGGCGCACCGGCCGCAGCTCGTCCCGGGCGAGGAAGTCCAGGTCGAGATCGGCGCGGGAGGGATTGTGGTCCATCGTCACCCTCCGACCAGGATCCGCAACGTCAGCGTGTAGACCAGTCCGGTGATGAGCGCGATGCCGATCGCGTTGAGCCACCAGCCGGCGCGGACCATGTCTTCGATCTGCAGGCGGCCCGAGCCGAAGACCACGGCGTTTGGCGGCGTGGCGACCGGCAGCATGAAGGCGCAGCTGGCGGCCACCGTGGCGGGCACGACCAGCAGCAGGGGCGGAAGCCCCAGGCCAGGGGCGATGCCCGCCAGGATCGGTACCAGGGTCGCGGTCGTGGCGGTGTTGCTCGTCACCTCGGTGAGGAAGATCATGCCGGCCACGACAGCGAGCACCAACAGCAGCCGGGGTACCCCCGCGAGCGCCTGGACCTGGTGCCCGAGGTAGGCGCCGACGCCCTGGTCCTGGATCGCCGCCGCCAGGCTGAGGCCGCCGCCGAAGAGCAGCAGGAGGCCCCAGGGAAGCTGGACCGCCGTGTCCCAGTCCATTACCGCGCCTTCGCCCCGGCCGGCCGGCAGCACGAACAGCGCGAGGGCAGCGACGATGGCGATGCCGGGATCGCTCAGGCCCGCCAGGGGGCGCGCGCCGGCGATCTCGATTCCGGCCAGCCAGGGGCGGGTGATCCACGCCGCTGCGGCCAGGACGAAGACGGCCAGGGTGAGCCACTCGGCGCTCCGCACCCGTCCGAGCCCGGCGGCCGCGCGGCGGTAGACCTGCTCGCCGCCGGGGACGTGTCGGATCCGGATCGGGAACACGACGCGGGTGAGCAGCCAGCCGGTGAGCGGGAGGAAGACCGCCACCAACGGCAGCCCCACGGCCATCCAGCGGGCGAAGCCGATCTCGACGCCCAGCTCCTGGCTCGCGAAAGAGGCCAGGAACAGATTGGGTGGCGTTCCGATCAGCGTGCCCACGCCGCCGATCGACGCTCCGTAGGCGATGCCGAGGAGAAGCGCGCGGGCGAAGTTCTCCCCATCGGCGGCGTCGCCATCGCCCTCCGGCCCTGGCTCGCCGACGAGCGCGATGACGCTGACGGCGATGGGCAGCATCATCACCGCCGTCGCCGTGTTCGAGACCCACATGCTGAAGAACGCGGTCAGGGCCATGAAGCCGCCGACCACGCGGCGCGGCCGGGCGCCCACCCGCCGCAGCACGGCCAGGGCGATGCGCCGGTCGAGCCCCCAGCGCTGCATCGCCAACGCGAGGACGAAGCCACCCATGAACAGGAAGATCAGGGGATGCGCGTAGGGCGCCGCCGTCTCGCGCAGACCCCGGCCGGTGGCGAGGGGGAGGACGGCCAGCGGCAACAGGGCCGTGGCGTAGAGGGGAATCGCTTCGGTCATCCACCACACGGCCATCCAGACCGCCAATCCGGCGGTGACTCGGCCGCCGGGACCGAGGGCTGCGAGCTTGTCACCATCCGCGTCGGGAAGCAGCATCGCCACGGCGAGCCCGAGGAGCGGGCCCGCTCCTCGACCGGCCCGCTGCACCCGCTCACGTCGCTTCGACGGCTCCATCTAGGGCGCTCCGCCGCACCGTAAACGCAGTGCCGCCCACAGCGCGCCCACCGAGAGCCACGAGCCCAGCAGGGCCAGGGCCGTGTCCTTCTGGGCGTCCCAGATGTCACCCTGGGCGCCGACGAATGCGATGCCGAGCTCCGGGTCGACGACGCTGGCGGCGCCCCACTCGAGGAGCTCGTAGAAGGTCGAGCACGAGACCACGATCGAGACGGCCAGGGAAGCCCGGAGCCAGGTCCGTCCCCGGAGCACCCTGCCGAGGAGCTGCCAGGCGGCGGGCGCCACGAGGAGCCCGAAGGCGAAGTGCACGAGGCGGTCGTAGTGGTTGCGATCGCCTTCGAGCCAGGGAACCCACGACGCGTAGGGCACGTGGGAGTAGGTGAAGTGGCTGCCGACCTCGTGCAGAGCGAGGAACAGCAGGAGCGCGAGTACGACGCCGTAGGAGAGCCGGTGCCGCTCGCGGCCGAGCACCAGGAACAACGCGGCCGGAGCCGAGATCAGGTTCTCGAGCAGCCAGTCGCCCCGGTCGTGCGGCGCCCACGCCAGGAACACGAACTCGCCGGCGAAGAGCGCCGCCGCCCACCACGGAAACCGCGTCGCCCTGCTCCCAGCCATCCGCCGAGAGTGCCCCCGCCCCCCGAGAACGCAAGAGTGGGGACGTTCCTTGCATCTTGCGCTCTCGAAGAGCGCAAGATGCAAGGAACGTCCCCACTCTTGCGGGGCTCAGTGGGTGCGGCGGAGGGCGGGGACGAGGAGGGGGAGGGCGAGGAGGCCGGCGGCGGCGATGGCGGTGGCGAGGGCGCCCGGGTTCGCGGCGAGGAGGCCCGCGGCGGCGGGGCCCAGGGCCGAGCCGGCGGCGCTCATCCCCGAGGCGGCGGAGGTCCAACGGCCGGCCGGGTCGAGGGCGGCAGCGACACCGAGCAGGTAGGGCGTGGTGAAGAAGAAGGCGACGGCCCAAACGAGCTGGGTCAGGACGAACAGGGACACGGTGGTGGCGAGGGCCAGGCCGGTCATGCTCGCGGTGGAGACCACCACGCCGAGGAGGAGCGGCCCGGCGCGTCCGCGGCGCGTGCCGAGCCAGGCCGCCGCCGCGGCGCCGCCCAGGCCGAGCACGGTCGCCGCGCCGAGCACGCTGCCCACGCCGGAGGGGCCGAGGCCCGCCGCCGTGCCGATCCGTTCGCTGAGCGTCCAGATGCCCATGCCCGCGACCGACATGGCGAGGATCGCCGCCAGGGCGGCGAAGGCGGCAGCGCGATGGGGCGCGCGACCCCGCGGACCCGCGGCGCTTCCGTCGGCAACCTCCGGCAGGTTCCCAACCAGGGGCGCGGCGCACACGCATAACGTCGCCAGGGCGAGGAATGCGCCTGCCGCGCCGAAGGGTACGGTCACGGACGGAAGCCCCACGAGCAGCAGGCCGATCGCGAGCCCCTCGAGCAGCGCGATGGTCGCGAACAGCCGATCCGGCTCGCGGCTTCCCGCCGCCGCCGCACTGGCCGAGGCGATCAGCCAGCCCGCGCCGAGCCCCGCGCCGGCCCGGGCGACCAGAAGCCACAGGCCGGGTCCGAGCCCGGCCGACGCGGCGTTGCCCGCCACCGCGGCGAGCAGGCCGATCCCTGCCCAGCGCCGCCGCGAGTCCCGGGCCATGCGCGGGGCCACCGCGACCGCACCGACGAAGGTCGCGCTGAGCTCCACGGTCAGCAGCAGGCCCGCCCCCACCTCCGTCAGCCCGAGATCCGAGATGAGCACGCCCATCAGGAGCGGCAGCACCCCGGCCCCGAGGTTGCCCGCCGTATGGACAGCGACCAGGGCCGCCACCTGACGGGGTGCCGACCGCTCCACCGCCTAACGCCGCAGATCGACGAAGATGGGGGAGGACCAGGCGCGCTCCTGGACGTCCGCCAGGCAGTCGTCGCCGGCCGCTTCCGCGGCGCCGACGAAGCACGGCTCCACGGCCACAGCCCGCCCGGCCGCGTCGAAGCGGGTGCGGAGGTTGGCGCCGTTCAAGGCCGGCGTGGGCTCCTGGAGCGCGCGCACGTAGTAGACGGCATCGCGCTCGAAGCCGGGATCCTCGAACCCGACCCGACAACCCTCCGGATCCGGCGGACACGGGAAGCTCCGCCAGGGATCCTCGATGAGCGGGGTCACGTCCTCGTCTTCCGAACGCTGCGGGCGCACGCGCACCACCTCGATGCGGTCGATCCGATGGCGACGGTCGCCCGGGTGGTAGCATTCGCCGAGGCAGAGCCGCTCGACCCGCTCGGCGGAGAGCGCACCCACCGCGTCCTCCGGGCAGCCCGGCTTCTGCACGAAGCTCCCGACGGCGCGCACGCGGAAGCGCGGCGTTTCGCTCACCTCCACCTCGCTGCCCATGGGCATCGCCGCGCCAGCCCGGTCCATGAAGTCGAACCACAGAAGGATGCGCGGGCCGCTGGTGCCGTAGGTCTCGCGCCGTTCGAGGGCGTCCCAGATCGCCTCCCGGCTCCGCCCGCGCGCGTGGACCGCCACCAGTCCTCCCGGATACAGGAAGCTCGCCGACCGCTCGATCGTGAGGGCGGAGGCGGCGCCGCCGGTGGACGGCACCGGCTGCTGCGGATCGTCCGGGTCGCCGCGACGATCCAGGAGCCGCGCGTAGATGGCGTCTCGCGCACCGACCATGTCGGTGCGGCCACGCTTGCGTCCGGTCTGCTTGAAGCCGTTTCCGGGCCGTGCCGAGTGGTTGTCGCTCGAGGCCACGAAGCCCAGACGGAAGCGGCGGGCCTCGTCGTGCAAGGCGCCTTCCCGCGAGAGGCTGAGGGCGTACTGCACGCTGCCGAGCGGCCGCAGCCCGTAGGCGGGCTTGAAGCCGTTTCTCGCCTGTCCGCAGTCGAGCCAGTCCTCGGCGCCGGTGCCCGGAAAGACCCCGCCCGGCGCGGTGCCCGCCTCCATCGCGAGCCGGCGCGCCCGCGCGACGCGCGCCTCGCACTCCGCCTCGGGCAGGTCCCCACAGCGCTCGCGCATGATCTCGCCGGCGCGCCAGCAGCAGGGCAGGTAGTCCGGTGTGGGCCCGGGACAGACCGGCTCACCATTCGCGTCGAAGTCGTACTCGCGCCAGCTCGCGTAGCGCTCCGAGTTGCCGTGGCCGGACATCACCTCCACGAGTCGCTGCCACTTCGGATCGTGCATGCCCGGCGCGAGCTGCTTGTCCCAGGACGTGATCGGCGGCGTGTAACTGCCCCAGGCGTTGCCGTGGGGGATCACGAGGGCAGGCAGCCCCCACTCGTCGAGCTTGCGGAAGAGCACGTCCGGCGTCGGCGCCTCCTCGACGCAATCGGCGGGTAGCTCCCGGGTGTCCACGTCTCGCTCGCAGCGCGGCACCTCCGCGAGCCGATCGACCATCCACGTGAAGTCGGCATAATCCCGCCAGTGGAACGGGTCGAGCAGCCCCATGATGCGCATGCCGCCGGCCAGCTCGTGCCACGGATTCACGTTCTCGGCGCCGAGGGAGGTGATCGGTCGCAGCGGCACCTCGTCCTCGGCCAGGCCCTTGAAGATGACGTTCTTGTGACCGTAGTGGGTCTCCGCCGTGCGGCCGATCTGGGTCCATTCGAAGCCGTGGAAGGCCACCAGATCCGGGTCCGTCGGGTCGCCGGCCACGGCGTTGCACTGGCGGACCGTCTCCTTCTCCGCGGCCCAGTGGGCGGGCGTCAGCTCCATCGCGTGGTCGGTGATCGAGAAGAAGTCGAGCGCGGCGCAGTGGCGGGCGAAGTCGCAAGCGTCGGCGGGAGGGTGGGCGCCTTCCCCGCCCAGGATCGGCATGGCGGTGAAGAAGGCGTCCATGGAGTAGGTGGTATGGACGTGGAGGTCGCCAAACAGCACGTGCTTGCCGCCCTCCATGGCCGCCGGGGCGCGGAGGATCGGAGAGCGGCGAGCCTTGGACAGCTCGCCCAGAGGCTGCTCGCCGCCGCCACAACCGAGCGCGAGCGGGAGGAGCCAGATCACCCGCGCTGGGCGGGTCGGGGACGGGATCTGCATGGTCCCATGCGAGCGCTTGGCGACGGCCGTGTCAACCGGCCCCCTCGCTCCGCAGCGCGCGCTGCACCTGCTCGTCCAGTGCCGATGCGAAGCGGGAGCGGTCGCGATCCGAGAGGGGAGGGGGGCCGCCGGTCGGAACGCCCCCCTCGCGCAGCCGGGCCTTCAGGTCGCGGGTGGCGAGGGCGCCCCCGATCGAATCCTCGGTGAAGGGGCGGCCCGTCGGGCCCAGCACCGACGCGCCCCGCTCGATGCAGCGCGCCGCGAGGGGGACGTCGGCGGTGACGACCACGTCCCCCACCTGGACGTTCTCCACGATCCAGTCGTCCGCCGCGTCCGGTCCTTCCTCGACGAGGATGAGCTGGGCGCCGAGGTCCTCGGGCACGAAGATCCGGGAGTTCGAGACCACGGCGACCGCCAGCCCGTAGCGGGTGGCGACGACGTAGGTCTCGTCCTTGACCGGACAGGCGTCGGCGTCGAGGAAGATCGCGATCAGGGTGGGATCAGCGGCTCTGGAGCGCGTCGCGGATCTCGCGCAGCAGCTGCACGTCCTCGGCCGGCTCCGACGGCGCCCCTTCCTCTTCTTCCTCCTCGGCGCGCATGGCGTTCACGGCCTTGACCAGCATGAACACCGCGAAGGCGACGATCAGGAAGTCGATGGCGGTCTGGACGAAGGCGCCCCACTGGAGCGTCACGGCTTCGGCCTCGGCGGTCTTGTCCTGCAGCGTGAGTGTGAGGTCGCTGAAGTCGACGCCGCCGAGCAGCAGGCCGATCGGCGGCATCAGCACGCCGTCGACGAAGGACGAGACGATTTTGCCGAAGGCGCCGCCGATGATGATGCCGACGGCCATGTCGACGACGTTGCCGCGGGCGGCGAAGTCCTTGAACTCCTGGACCATGCTCATCGGTCACCTCCTTGCCCGGCGGTCCGCCGCAGGGGCGTCATCATACGCAGCGCCGGCGCACCCGGTCCATTCGTAACGCGGGGCTTCGGCGCGTAGGGGATCGGCCCCGTCCGGGCCTCTACCCGCCCAGAGCGAAGTGCTCGGGGCGTTCCCGGACCAGCGCTTCGGCGATCAGCTCGCCGAGGGCCTGGTAGAGCTCCGGCGAGAAGTGGCACGCGAAGTGATGGTCGACGGCCTCCGGGGTCGGGGCGATCTCCCGGAAGCGCGGGACCGGGTTCACGCAGATCCCGCCCTCCCGCTCGACCTCGGCGCAGACCTTCTCCATGAAGGGCCAGCCATGGGGCCCCTCGCCATCGAGAGCCCGCGGGTGGGGAAGATGGGCCAGCGCGAAGAGCCCCCCCCGCTCCCGCGTCTCGGCGGCCATCTCGCGCACGATCGCGAGGCTGAGCGCGTTGGAGCGCCGGCGGACCTCCTTCTTGCCCTCCCGGGAAGCGCGGAAGATGCGCACGAAGTTCCAGGCTCGGGGCGGCCACCAGCGCAGGTAGGCCTCCGGCGGCGGCACCGGCACGTTCTCCACGGCGAGGCGACCCTCTTCGAGCCGCAGCCGGGGCTTCGCGTAGCCGCGGAAGGCCAGCAGATTTCGCCTCATGTCGGTGCCGTGGAAGCCGAAGACGACGGCGTCGGGCCGGTAGGGAAAGCCGTCCCGGCGCAGGCGAAGCAGGGCCTGGCCCTGGCCGTAGCCCATCACGCCCAGGTTCAGGACCTCGGCGTCGGCCAGGTGGCGCTCCATCGCGAACGGAAAGGTCTCGTCGTCATTCGCGCACTGACCGAAGGTGTAGGAATCGCCGACCGCCACGATCCGGGCGGCGGCACTCCGCTCGGCCGGGATCTCCCTTCGCCCGCGCATGTGGGCGCCGTTCGTGCTGATCCGTGCGCCCTGGTACTCGAAGGCGTCCAGGTGGGCGGCGGGCACATGGCCCAGGTCCGCGTCCAGCTCGACGAAGGCTCGGGGGTTCATTCCCTCCCGCTCCCGGTGCCAGCGCTCTTCCCACCAGGCATCGGTCGAGACGTGATCCGGCAGCGGGATCCACTCGAGGCGCGCCGCCACCTCCACCGCCCCGAGGCTGGCGAGGGTCGAGAGGAGAAGGGCGGCCAGATTGCGCAGCATGGCCGCGGGATCCTAGCGGCCTCGCCGCGGCCCACCGGGCCCTTCCCGCAGGCCCGCATCAGTGTGACAATGTCCCAGAGGAGACCCCATGGCGCTCCATGACCGCCTGCTCCGTGAGGTGCGCAAGGCGCCTTCCGGCCCCAAGATCGGCGCCTTCTTCGACGTGGACCGGACCCTGGTGGCCGGATTCTCCGCGACGGCCTTCTTCCGCGAGCGGCTGCTCTCCGGGCGCATGACGCCGAAGGAGCTGGTCGACACCCTGCGCGGGACCACCGGCTACGTGATGGGGCGCACCGGCTTCTCCGGCCTGGTGGGCGCCTCCACCGCCGCCTATCGCGGACTCTCCGAGAAGTCGATGCAGGAGATCGGCCAGGAGGTCTTCGACAAGCACCTGGCCACGTCGATCTATCCGGAATCCCGCGCCCTGGTGCGCGCCCACCAGGAGAAGGGGCACACCGTCGCGATCATCTCCTCGGCCACGCCCTACCAGGTGGACCCGATCGCCCGGGAGCTCGGCGTCGAGCACGTGATGTGCACTCGGCTCGAGGTGGAGGACGGCGTCTTCACCGGTGAGGTGGTGCGGCCGCTCTGCTTCGGCGAGGGCAAGCGCGAGGCCGGCGAGATCCTGGCAGCCCGCCACGATCTCGACCTCGAAGAGAGCTTCTTCTACACCGACAGCAGCGACGACTTGCCTCTCCTCGAGGCCGTCGGCAAGCCGTGCCCCCTCAACCCGGACAGCCAGCTTGCCCAGATCGCCAAGGAGCGCGGCTGGCCGGTGCGTCGCTTCCGCAGCCGGGGGGCGCCGGGAGCGGAGGAGGTCGCGCGCACGGCCCTGGCCTACGGGAGCCTCGTTCCCTCGGTGGCGATCGGCGCCGCCGTCGGCTTCCTCAACCGCTCGCGGCGCGAGGCGCTGAACGTGGCCGGCTCCCTGTGGAGCGATCTCGCCATGTCGCTCTCCGGTGTCGACGTGCGGGTCGAGGGCGAGGAGCACCTGTGGTCCCATCGCCCGGCCGTCTTCATCTTCAATCACCAGAGTGCCCTCGACGCGGCGCTCATGGTCAAGCTCGTGCGGCGGGATCTCTCCGGCGTGGGCAAGAAGGAGCTGCAGAAGGACCCGGTCGTCGGCACGATCGGGCGCCTGGCGGGCACCGTGTTCGTCGACCGGGCGAACCGGGCCCAGGCCATCGAGGCGCTCAAGCCGGCGGTGGAGGCGTTGAAGGAGGGGCGCTCCATCATGATCGCACCCGAGGGCACCCGCTCGCCCACGCCACGGCTGGGGCGCTTCAAGAAGGGCGCCTTCCACATGGCCATGCAGGCCGGCGTCCCGATCGTGCCCGTCGTCTTCCGCAACGCCCTCGATGCCCTGCCCAAGGATGCGATGGTGATGCGGCCGGCGGTGGTCGAGGCGGTGGTCCTGCCGCCGGTCGACACCACGGCCTGGACCCGTGAGACCCTGGACGACGAGATCGAGGCGATCCGCAACGCCTACCTCGACGTGCTCGAGAGCTGAAGAAAGGAAGGGAGGGGAGGCATGCGGCTTCGCGTGGCCGTGCTCGGCTCGGGCTCCTTCGGGACGACGATCGCCCACCTGGTGGCCGGAAACGCGCCCGCAACCCTCTGGTGTCGCCGCGCCGAGACCGCGGACGAGGTGAACCAGGAGCATCGCAACGGGCGCTACCTCGCGGACTACGCCCTGCACCCGGACCTCCGCGCGACGGCCGATCTCGAGGAGGCGGTCCGGGAGGCGGACGTGGTGGTGATGGGCGTGCCCTCCCACGGCTTCCGCGAGGTGCTGAAGGAGGTCGGCAAGCACATCCGGCCCTGGGTGCCGGTGGTCAGCCTGGCGAAGGGCCTCGAACAGGATTCCCACCTCCGGATGACCGAGGTGATCCGCGAGCTCCTGCCGGAGCACCGTGCCGGCGTCCTTACCGGCCCCAACCTCGCCAAGGAGATCATGGCCGGCTTCGCCGCGGCCAGCGTGGTCGCCTTCGAGGACGCCGACGTCGCGCGGCAGCTCCAGGACGTGTTCCACAGCGGCGGCTTCCGCGTCTACACGAACCACGACGTGGTGGGCTGCGAGCTCGGCGGCGCGCTCAAGAACGTGATCGCCATCGCGACGGGCATGGGCGATGGGCTCGGCGTCGGCGACAACACCCGCGCCGCGGTGCTCACCCGCGGCCTCGCCGAGCTGACCCGGCTCGGCGTCGCGATGGGCGGCGAGCACGCCACCTTCGCGGGGCTGGCGGGCATGGGCGATCTGATCGCCACCTGTGCCAGCCGCCAGAGCCGCAACCGTCACGTCGGCGAGGAGCTCGGCCGTGGCAAGACCATCGAGCAGGTGACCCGCGAGATGAACCAGGTGGCCGAGGGCGTGAAGACCAGCCGCGTGGTGATGGACCTCGGCGAGAAGTACGGCGTGCTGCTGCCGATCTCGCGAGAGGTCTACGGCGTGGTCCACGAAGGCCGCACCGCCCAGGACGCCTACCGGGGCCTGATGCGACGGCGTCCGCCGGGCGCCGAGGGGGATCCGGGGTAGGCGGGGCGTTCCTCGTGTATGCTCGCCGGTCGCCTGGCACCTCCCTGCCGCCGAACGGAGCGCCCCCATGGATCCCGCCCTCGAGAACGCCTGGAAGCAGCTGACCGCGCCCGGCGCGCCCTTCGCCTGGTCCGTCCAGGAGATCCGTGGCGTGCCCACCCGGACCTACGATGCCGCGCCGCCGACCCTGCGCGCGATCTGGGAGGCGTCGGCAGGCCACGGCGATGCGGACTACCTGATCTTCGGAGAGGAGCGCATCACCTACGCCGACGCCCATCGCAAGGTGGCGTCGCTGGCGGCCTACCTGGCGAGCCGGGGCGTCGGCAAGGGCGACCGGGTGGCGATCGCCATGCGCAACTACCCCGAGTGGGCGCTCTCCTACTGGGCCATCGTCTCCCTGGGCGCTGCCGTGGTGGGCATGAACGCCTGGTGGACCGGGCCCGAGATGGAGTACGGGCTGCTGGACTCGGCGCCCAAGCTGCTGATCGCCGACGAGCAGCGCCTGGAAACCGTGGCTCCCCACCTGCCGGCCGTCCGCGAGAAGGGGCCCCTCGAGCTGGTAGCGGTTCGCAGCGCCGATCCCGCTGCCCTCGGCGCGGTCGATTGGGACGAGGCCCTGGCCGCGCCCGCCGAGGGCCTGCCGGCGGTGGCGCTCGAGCCCGAGGACGACGTGTGCATCTTCTACACCTCGGGGACGACCGGCTTCCCGAAGGGCGCCGCGATGACCCACCGGGGCGCGGTGAGCAACCTGCTCAACCTGGCGTTCTGGGGAACGGCCGTCGGTCTGGCCAAGCCGAGCAAGAGGGCGGAGGACGCTCCCGCGCCGGAGCGGGCGAAGCGCCAGGCGACCACGCTGCTGGCCGTTCCCTTCTTCCACGTGACCGGCTGCAACTGCTGCCTGCATCCCGTGACGGCCACCGGCGGCCGGATCCTGCTCTTGTACAAGTGGAACGCTGACGAGGCCCTGGAGATCATCGAGCGCGAGAAGGTCGACACCTTCACCGGCGTCCCGATGATGTCCCGGGAGCTGGTCGAGCACCCGGACTTCGCCGGGCGGGACACGTCGAGCCTGGCTTCGCTCGGAGGTGGCGGCGCGGCGGTGCAGCCGGATCTGGTCGATCAGATCGAGAGCAAGCTCGAGCGCGGCCGGCCTGGCACCGGCTACGGCCTCACCGAGACCTGTGGCGTCATCTCGATGAACTCCGGCGACTTCTTCGTCGGCAAGCCCGACACCGTCGGGCCACCGCTGCCGGTGGTGGAGGCGAAGGTCGTCGACGAGCGCGGCCGCGAGCTACCGAGCGGAGAGGTCGGCGAGCTCCTGGTGCGCGGGCCGAACAACGTGCGGGGCTACTTGAACAGACCCGAGGCCACCGCCGAGGCGTTCCCCGAAGGCTGGTTCCGCACCGGCGACCTGGCGGCCCTCGACGGCGACGGCTTCATCTCGATCCGCGACCGCGCCAAGGACATGGTGCTGCGCGGCGGCGAGAACATCTACTGCGCCGAGGTGGAGGCCGCTCTCTTCGACCACCCGGCCGTGAAGGAGTGCGCCGTCTTCGCCGTCCCCGACCGGCGCTTCGGCGAAGTGCCCGGGGCCGCCGTCGTCTGCCACCCCGGCGCCAGCGTCACCGAAGACGAGCTCCGCGCCCACGCCGGCGACCGCATCGCCGGCTTCAAGGTACCCGCCCGCTTCTGGTTCCTGGACGAGGACCTCCCGCGCAACGCCAACGGCAAGTTCGTGAAGCGCACCCTCAAGGACCAGCTCCTCGGAGAGTGACCGCATCGTGCCCAAGGTCCGGGATCCCCTAGCAGGCTGCTGAAATTCGGCGCTGAGAGGCGCCAGAACGCCAGAGGGCGCGGGTCCCCGCGGCCCGCTCGGCTCGCTCTTCGATCCCGGAAGTGATCCGGGGTACCTCGTCTCGATGCAGGTGCGTCATGTGACCTCTACGAGGTTGCGTATGCGGACCAGGTTGTAGACCGCCGCCGTGAAGACGAACATCCACCCGACCCGATCCGTGCCCCGGTGACGCGTCTTTCGCATTCCCCCGACCGTCTTCATCCAACCGAAGCACTCCTCGATCCGCTTGCGTTTGTGCTGGCTGATCGCGTAGCCCTCGTGACGGACCGTGCGACCGTCGATCCGGCTGGCCCGATTCGTCGTGTGCTGCGCCACGTGCGGCGTGATGTTGCGCTTCCGGCAGCCCGCCACGAACTCCTCGGTGTCGTAGCCCTTGTCCCCGCCCAGCGTGATCCGGCGCCTTCCCGCCACGTCCTCCGCCATCTCCAGCGCTGCCAGCCGCTCGGCGTAGCCATCGGCCTCCGTCAGCAGCGCCGAGACGATCAGGCCGTTGCGGTTCTCCGTCAGCAGATGGCCCATGTAGGCCAGCTGCGAGGTCTGGCCCTTCTTGCGCGCCAGCCGCGCCTCGGGATCCGTCGTCGATTCGTGCGTCGCGTTGCTCCGCCGCTCTCCCCGAAAGTTCACCGTCGGGTTGCCCGGATCGTCGTCTCCGTCGTCCCCCGAGCCGTCCTTCGCCCGGAAGCTCTTCTGGCTCGCCCACGCCTCGATCAGCGTGCCATCCACCGTGAAGTGCTCCGACGACAGAAGGCCGTGGTCCTTTCCCTGCGCCAGCACCGCCTCAAAGAACGCCTCCGCCACGTCCCCTTCCAGCAGCCGGTCCCGGTTCTTCGTGAAGACCGTCGGGACCCAGACCGCATCCTCCATCCCCAGCCCTACGAACCAACGGAACAGCAGGTTGTACTCGAGCTGCTCCATCAGCTGGCGCTCACTCCGGATCGAGTAGAGCACCTGCAGCAACAGAGCCCGCAGCAGCCGCTCCGGTGGGATCGACGGCCGGCCCGTCGACGCGTAGAGCTCCGAGAACCGCCGAGACAGGCCCCTCAGCGCCTCGTCCACCATCGCCCGCATGGGGCGAAGCGGATGATCCTCCGGAATCCGCGTCTCCAGCGAGACGTAGCTGAACATCGAACCCTGCTCTCGGTCGCTGCCGCGCATCCTCTCTCCCCCCGACCCATCTTCTACCATCGAGAACACGGAAACGCAGGGTTTTTCAGCAGCCTGCTAGGCAAGCTGCGCAAGATCGTGAGCCGGTGGCCGGAGGTCACCGAGAAGCTCTCCCATGGGGCGCCGACCTTCTGGGGCGGCAAGAAGACCTTCTGCAACTTCCACGTCGACCATCACGGCGACGGGCGCGTCGCGATCTGGGTGAAGTCGGACCGGGGCACCCAGGAGGGCCTCGTGGAGGCCAAACCCGAGATCTTCTTCGTCCCGCCCTACGTCGGCCCGAGTGGCTGGGTCGGCATCCGCGTCGACGTCGACGTGGACTGGGGGATGATCGAGGCGATCCTCGAGCACGCCTACCGGAGCGTCGCGCCGAAGCGCGCGCGGAAGCTCCTCGACGGGGAGTGAAGATCAGGCGGGCTCTACCTCGACCGGGATCCCCGTCATGAAGGCCTGGTTGCTCAGGGGCTCGTAGCTCCCGGGCCCGAAGGGCAGCAATCGGTTCGCGTTGACGCCGGGATGCCGCTCGGCCACCGCCATGCCGGGCGTCGCCGCGTTGCCCCAGCCGTGGGTCAGGGCCACGACGCCGGGCCGCAGCGTCTCGTCCCGATGCACGGCCGTCTCGACGCTCCCCCACGCGCTCCGGCAGCGCACCCGGTCGCCCTCGGCGAGCCCCCGCGCCTCTGCGTCGCCCGGGTGCATGTGCAGGGGGTTCTCCCGACGGCCGGGCCGCTTCAGCTTCTCGACGTTGTGGTACCAGCTGTTGTGCATGTGGGGCGTGCGCAGGCTGATCAGCTTGAGGGCGCCGGCGTCCTCCGCCCCGAGCTCTGCGAAGATCACCGCGCACCGGTCCAGGGCGCCTTCGTCGGCGAAGAGCGTCGGGCAGCAGTCGACGCGGCGATCGTCAGTCTGGATCCACTCGGTGAAGAAGCGCCCCGGGCGGAGCGGCTCAAACACCACACCACCCGGCGTGGCTCGCACCTCCTCGAAATCGATCCCGCGCGTGCGCATCATGTGGGCGATGCGGCCCGTCAGCTCCGGCTCAGGGCCGGTGTCGAGCACGCTCTTCAGGCCGAGGGCCTGCTCGAGCCTGCCCAGGATCCACCACTCGGGCCGGCGCTCGTGGCGCGGCGGCACGACCGGGTCGCTCCACTGCACGTACGGTCGCGCCTGCATGCCGAGGCCGGTCAGGTTCACGTCGGCGCGCTCGAAGGCATCAGTGCAGGGCAGCACCCAGTCCGCGAGCTCGCCGGTGGCGTTTCGATAGAGGTCGAGGGAGACGACCAGGTCGAGCCCCTCGATCGCCTCCCGCATCGCTGCCTCCCCGCCGACCGTGAGCACCGGGTTGCCCGCGATCACGAACAGCGCGCGAACCCCTCGGTGAAGCTCGTCGGCCATGAGGTTCCCCGGGAGACTGCCGCGGATGCGGCGCATACGGCCGTGGGGTCCGTCGAAGAAGTGCTTGCCGGGCCTGGTGCGGCCCGCCTTGGTGGCTGCGTAGAAGCCCAGGGAGTAGAGGCTGCCTCCCTCCCGGTCGAGGTTGCCGGTGACGAAGGAGAGCATCTGCAGGAGCCAGTAGGCGAGGGTGCCCTGCCGACCCATGTTGACGCCGGTCGACATGTGCACCGCCGCCCGCGATGCCGTGGCGAATTCCCGGCCGAGGGCGCGGATCCTCTCGGCCGGGAGCCCGACCACCTCGGCCACTCGTTCCGCCGGGTAGCCCGCCACGAAGGCCCGCAGCTCCGCCACCCGCGCCCCGTGCTCCGCGAGCGCCTCGGCATCCTCGTGCCCCTCGCGGAAGATCGTCTCGAGCAGGGCCGCCATCAGGTAGACGTCCGTGTCCGGGCGGATCTGCACGACTTCGCCGGTGCCCGCGTCCGGTTCCTCGATGCGGCGGGGGTTCACGTATCGCACCACCGCGCCGCGCGCGACGGCGCGCTTGATGGCGCCCATCGGGTCGGGGATCGACAGGAAGCTCATGTGGGAGACGCGGGGGTTCTCTCCGAACAGGAGCAGGTGGTCCGTGTGCTCGATGTCGGGGACCGGATGGCAGGTGCCGGTACCGAACACGGCCTCGCTGCTCGCGAACTTGTTCGCGCAGTCCTGGGTGCCCGACCCGAAGGTCCGCCGCAGCCCGAGCTGGCCGAAGAAGGAGCCGATCGCTGGCCCCGCGAAGGTGTTGAAGGCGGTCGGGTTGCCGACGTAAGCGGCGATGGCGTCGGGCCCGTCTTCGTCGAGGATCCCCCGCAGCCGCTCCGCCATGTCGGCGATCGCCTCGTCCCAGCCGGCGTCGACGAATCCGCCCATCTCACGGCGTTGGGGGCGGTCGACCCGGTCCGGATCCCGGTGGATGTCGAGGGCCGCGATGCCCTTGTGGCAGGCGAAACCGCGGGAGACCGGGTGCTCCCGGTCCGGCCGGAGGCCCGCGATCTCGCCGCCCTCTACCCGGGCGACCAGGCCGCAGGCGGGCTCGCAGACGCGACAGAAGGTGGGGACGTCCATGGCGGCACGGTAGCGCGGCCCGGGGCCTGGAATGCGGGCCGACGTCGCCGATTCCGACCAAGGCTCCGAAGCGGCGACGGGCGGGAGCTAGTCGCTCCGCGCGAAAGCCGCGATGTCTTCCGCCACGGCCTCGGCCTGCAGCACCGGCAGCATGTGACTCCCGCCGGGGTACACCTTCAGCGTCGCGTCCGGGATCACGCCCGACAGGTACTCGGCGATCGCAATCGGGGCGAGGCGGTCGTCGTCGCCGTGGAGGAGGAGGGTGGGGCGGGCGACCTGGTCCGCGGGAAAGCCGCCGTCGCCGGAGATGGAGAACATCTCCCCGCGGTAGGCCAGGAGCGTTTCGTGGCGGCTGAGGTTGGCGACGACGGTGGGAATCCACCAGTCGGGCTGCGGCTTGCTGCTGAAGGCTGCATCGCTGATCGCGGAGATCAGGCCGCGGCCGACGGCGGGGACGCGGGCCCGCCAGGCGAGCACCGGATCCGAGTAGAGGAAGCGCATGAAGGCGCCGGGGTCCAGGGGCTCCGCGTCGGCGGAGTCGGGCCCGCCGGTTCCCACGAGGACGATGCGTCCGATACGCGAGGCGTCCTCCGCCGCCGCGAGGATCGAGAGCACGCCGCCGTAGGACCAGCCGACGAGGGTGGCGTCCCGCAGGTCCAGGGCCGCGAGCAGCCCGAGCAGCTCCACGGTGTTCGCCTCGACCGAGGCCTCGCTCGGGTCCGGCCTCGGGTCCGAGCGCCCGTAGCCGACCCGGTCGTAGGCGAGGGCGCGGAAGCCGCGGGCCGCGAGGGCGGCGCTCGTGTTCTGCCAGTCGTAGCCGGTGCCGGGCAGGCCGTGGACCAGGACCAGCGGCGGTCCGCTGCCTTCCTCGAGCAGGTTCACGGCGAGGCCGTTCGCCACCACGACCCGGCGGCCCGGGGCGGGCAGCCTCGGGGGCGCCTCCGAGGAGAGGCCCGAGCACAGCGGGGGGACGACGACGGCGCCAAGGACCAGCAACGCGAGGACGAGGAGAAGGCGGCGAAGCATGGGAAGACGGTACCATGCGGTCCCACGCCGAGGAGCCGCCATGAGCACGAGCCCGTCCCCCGACCACGAGCCCCGCATCACCCCCCTCATCACCGATTGGGTGATCGACGTCGATACCCACATCACCGAGCCCGGTGACCTGTGGACGAGTCGGCTTCCCGCCAAGTTCAAGGACCGGGCGCCGCGCATCGTGCGCGATCCCGAGACCGGCGTCGAGACCTGGCGCATCGGCGACAGCTCGGCCTTCATCCCCGTCGGCTTCACCGCCGTCGCGGGCTGGCCCGAGCCCTTCCCCGCGGCGCCGAAGAACATGGACGAGGTGCCGAAGGCCGCCTATGACGCGAGCGCGCGCCTCGAGTACATGGACCGCGTCGGCATCTGGGCGATGGCCATCTATCCGAACGTCGGCGGCTTCGGCAGCCAGGCCTTCCTCGACCTGAAGGACCCGGAGCTGATGCTGGCGTGCGTGCGCGCCTACAACGACTTCCTCATCGACTGGATCTCGCCGGACCCGCGTCGCTTCATCCCCATCCTGGCGACACCGTTCTGGGACGTGGCGGCCTCCGTCGCCGAGATCGAGCGGGCCGCGAAGATCGGCCACAAGGGCGTGCTCTTCAGCGGCACACCCCAGAGCCACGGCATGCCGATCCTCGCGAGCCGTCACTGGGATCCGATCTGGGAGGCGGCGAACGCCTGCGACCTCCCTGTGAGCTTCCACATCGGCACCGGCACCTTCGACGACGGCTTCACGCCGGAGCGAATCGGGACGACCGGCGCCGGCTGCACCAACGGCTTCACCGCCATCTCCCTCTTCCTCGACAACGGCAAGCAGCTCACGGATCTGCTCTTCTCGGGCGTCCTCCCGCGCTACCCGGATCTCAAGTTCCTCTCCGTGGAGTCCGGCATCGGCTTCATCCCCTTCATCCTCGAGGCTGCCGACTACACCTTCGAGTACGGCCAGGTTCGCAGGGAGCATCCCGAGTTCGAGCTCAAGCCGAGCGAGTACTTCGCCCGCCAGGTGTACGGCTGCTACATCTTCGAGGAGCACGCGCCGCGGGAGCTCCTGGACTCGATCGGTGCGGACAACGTGCTCTTCGAGACCGACTATCCGCACCCGGTCTGCCTCTACGGCAACGTGCGCGAGAAGATCGACGGGGGGCTGGGCAGCGTTTCGGAAGAGGCGCGCCGCAAGGTCCTCTTCGAGAACGCGGCGAAGCTCTACGGGATCGAGGAGCCCGACGTGCCGGCGCCGGCGCCGGTGGGCTGAGGGCGCCATGAGCGGAGCGCAGACCGAGAGCCGCAAGGCCTTCCGCGAGCTGCTGGGTCTTCTCTCGGAGCTGGACGAGCGCTGGGCCGGGCCCGAATGGAATCTCCAGAGCGAGAGCGACGTGGTAGGCGCCCATCGAGCCGTCATGCACATGCTGGAGGGGGGCCTGGTCACCTTCTTCGAGCACGAGCCGGAGCATCCCCGCTTCCGGCGGATCGTATCGCCCACGCGCAAGTTCACGGGCGACAACCCGGACGCGATCTACTGGGACGCGCCGATCCGCGACGACCTCGCCTATCGGGTGCGCGGACGGATGGACGGGGCCGTCTACGTCTCCTTCACGATCGAGGTGGACACCCACGACGGAGCCATGGCTCAGAAGACCGGGGGGGTGCTCAACGACACCCAGTTCGACGTCGCGGAGGACGGCAGCTTCGAGGTCTTCTTCGGAGGCCCGCCCCGGGAGCGGAACTGGCTGGCGCTGGATCCGGGGGCGTCGCGCATCACCACTCGCCACTACTACGAGAACGAGACCGCGGCGGCCGCTGATCCGCGGCGGCACCCGGCCCTCGAGATCGAGCCCCTCGAGCCGGCTCCGCCGCCCGCGGCGCCGGGCGACGCCAGTGTCGCGGCCGGCATCCGGCGCGTCCTCGCATTCGTGCGCAGCCGCACCCTCGACCAGCGCCCGATGAGCGAAAGCGGCCAGCCGCCCTTCGTGTCGATCGTTCCGAACACCTTCCCCGAGCCCGTGACGCCCGGCGACTTCGGCCTCGCCGCCTTCGACGCGGCCTACTCGATGGCGCCCTTCGTGCTCGGGCCCGACGACGCGCTCGCCATGACGGGCCGCTGGCCCACCTGCCGCTGCGCGAACGTCTCCCTGTGGAACCGCCACATGCAGACCTTCGACTACGCGAACCGCCAGGTGTCGCGCAATCGGGCCCAGACGACTCTCGAGCCCGACGGGAGCTTTCGCATGGTGCTGGCCCACCGGGACCCGGGCGTGCCGAACTGGATCGACACCGAGGGGCGGCCCTTCGGCATGGTCTTCTGGCGCTTCATGCTCGCCGAGGGCCCGATCGAGACGCCTCGCACCGAGGTCGTGCCCTTCGCATCCCTGGCAGGATCCGCCTCGTGACGGATCTCTTCGACTGCCCGATCCGCCTCACCGGCCCGTGGCGGACCCCGGCCCAGATGCTCGAGAAGCAGGACGTGGGGGGAGGGCGCACCTCCATCCACGACGACGCCACCGCCCAGAAGGTCGGCTTCCAGGGCGGCACCATCGAGGGGCCGACCCACTTCAGCCAGTTCGTGCCCCTGGGCCATCGCCTGTTCGGGGACGCCTGGTTCGAGCGCGGCTGTCTCTCGGCCCACTACCAGACCGCCTGCATGGAGGGCGAGGAGGTCCAGGCCTGGGCGGAGGAGCCGGCGGTGGGGGCCGGCGTCGCCCGGGCCGGTATGCACAAGCGCGACGGCTCGCCGGTGCTCTCGGCGACGCTCTCCGTCGGGCCGGACCACGGCGAGACCGAGCTCGACGCACTGCTCTCGCGCATCCGGCCGGCGCAGAAGCTGGTCATCCTCCATGACGTGCGCGTTGGCATGAAGGGCGCCGAGGTCGAGCGCGTGCGCATGGACTTCGACCGGGAGATGGGCGCGCTCTATCCCTTCAGCCTGGCGGACAAGCTCGCGGTGATCACCGAGCCCTGCGCCTGGTACACCGCCGATGGCGCCAAGGACTCGCCCTGGGGCCGCCCCCCGATTCCGCTGGAGATGATCAGCGTCCTCACCCAGTACTCGTCGCGCCAGGCCGCCTTCCCGGTACGCCCGGCGGTGGGCCTCTTCGCCAACCAGGAGATCCGGCTGCTGGAGGGCCCGCTCTTCGTCGGCGAGGAGTACCGGCTCGAGCGGGAGGTGGTGGCGCTCAGCGAGAGCCGGCGGGCGGAGTCGATGTGGGTGCGGACCTCCGTGAGCGAGGCCGCGAGCGGCACCCTGGTCGCGACCACCCTGCTGAACAGCGCCGTGATGAAGGCGTCCTACCCGGATTACGAGGCCGAGCGCGAGGCGCGGGGCTGACTTCGCCCCATCGCTCGCTGCCGCGTCTGCACCGCCTGCTGCCCGGCGTCTTCTACGGCTGGATCGTGGCGATCGGCTGCGGGCTGCTCTCCTTCGTGGTGGTGGGCATCGGCTTCTACGGCCTGGTCGTCTTCCTCGATGCCCTGGTGGCGGAGCACGGCTGGGATCGGGAGTCCGTGGCCGCTGCGACCAGTCTCTACTGGGTCGTGACGGGCTTCGCGGGCATTCCGATCGGCCGCGGCGTGGATCGCTTCGGCGCCCGCGGCTTCCTGCTCGCCGGCGTCCTGGTGATGGCGGTGAGCCTCGTCCTGATCGGCCGGGTCCAGGCGCCCTGGCAGATCTTCCCCCTCTACGTCGTGCTGGCGATCGGCTTCTCCCTGGCCGGGTCGATCCCGAGCGGTGCGATCATCACCCGCTGGTTCGCGGCCCGCCGCGGCGTTGCGATGATGCTGGCCCACACCGGCGTGTCCCTCGGTGGAATGCTGCTCGTTCCCCTCTTCAGCGGATGGATCGCGGACGACGGGCTCACGGTTGCGACCGACCGGCTCGCCCTCCTTCTGCTCGCGGTGGCTGTCCCGGTGATCGCGTGGGTCCTCCGCAGCGAGCCCCGCTCCCACGGCCTCGCACCGGACGGCCTCCCGAACGAGCCGGCGAGCCCGGCGCCCCTCCCGCCCTCCGACGCGGCCCCGAGATCCCAGTCCGACATCCTCCGGAGCCCCGCTTTCCTGCGCCTGGCCGCCGCCTTCGGATTGATGCTCTTCTGCCAGGTCGCCTTCGCGATGCACGAGCTCGCCTACCTACGGGGGCGCATCGGCCCCGAGCTGGCCGCCCTCGCCGTGAGCGCGACGGCGGCCGGCAGCCTCGTGGGCCGCCTGGTCGTCGGGAGCTTCGCCGACCGGGTCGATCGCCGTCACCTCGCCGCCGGCCTCTTCCTGCTCCAGGCCGCCATGGTGGCGCTTGCCGCCCTCGGTGAGGGAGAGACGGTGCTCCTCGTGGCCGCGGCAGGCGTCGGCCTCACCATCGGCAACATCTTCCTCTTCCAGTCGTTGCTGGTGGCAGAGCTCTTCGGCATGGCCTCCTTCGGCTCCGCCCTGGGGCTGCTCCAGCTCGTCACCCAGGTCGCCAGCGGCCTCGGCCCCCTGGCGCTCGGCTTGCTGCGCGGGATCCACGGCGGGTACGAGCCGGCGCTCGCGTGGCTGGTGGGCGGTGCGTGTGTAGCAGCGGGGTTGGTGTGGGGGGTGCGGCGGGAGTAGCCGGGCTCGGCGGTCGATCGGGTCCTGGGAGGGGTGCGGGGCTTGGGTCTGGCTGGGATGGGGGCGCGTTGGGTGTCTCGCGGCTTCCTCCGCTCGCGCGTCGCAGCTGCGAAACACCCCGAACGCGCCCCCATCCCAACCGAACCCAAACTCGCATCACCCCACCGCCCGATCGACCTCCCCCCTACCCACGCACGCCTCCGTCCGACATCCTCCTCCCGGTGCCCCAACCCCCTCTCGACCTCTCCAGCGTCTTCCAGCTCGAGAGCCACGGTCCGGACACCTTCGTCGGAGAGAGCCCCGCCTACAGCTGGGGTGCGATCTACGGCGGGCTCGCCGTGGCCCAGGCGCTGTGGGCCGCCACGCAGACCGTGGTGCCCGAGCACGGCGTCCACTCCCTCCACGCCTACTTCATCCGCGGCGGCGAGCTCGGCGAGCCGGTGCGCTACGAGGTGGACCGGGTGCGCAACGGCCGCTCCTTCACGACGCGCCGGGTGGTCGCGCGCCAGAGCGGCGGCGCCATCCTGACGGTGGGGTGCTCGTTCCAGGTGGAGGAGCGGGGCGCGGACGTGCAGGCGGGCTCGCTGCCGGAGGTGTCGGCGCCCGAGGAGCTGCGCGAGGAGTTCGATGCGGGAGCACCGCGTCGCGACGTTCCGAGCGGCGAGGATGCGCCCCGTTCCCGCATCTGGACCCGCTACCCGGTGCCGCTCGGAGGAGATCCGCGATCGCAGGCCTGCGGGCTCGCCTATCTCTCGGATCTCAATCCGATGAGTGCCATCGGAAGCGCCTATCCGGAGCCGGTTCCGGAGGAGGAGGTGATGGCGGTGAGCCTGGACCATGCGGTCTGGTTCCACCGGCCGGCCCGTGTCGACGACGAGTGGCTGCTCCTCGATCTCGAGGGCCACGGCTTCGTCGGGACGCGGGGCCTCGCGACCGGGCTCGTGTTCAGCCGTGACGGTGTTCACGTCGCGACGATCGCCCAGGAGGGTCTGTTTCGGGATCGCCGGCGCCGCGGCGCCTGAGGCGCCGCCCGATGGGGTAGGCTTCGCCCGGAACGGAGGCAGCATGCGACGCCGGCTGGCCGGAGGACTCCTGCACATCCTGGGATGGCGAGCCGTGGAGGGCGAGGGCGTCCCCGCCCGCGCCGTCGTCGTGGCCGCGCCTCACACGTCGAACTGGGACTTCTTCTACCTGATCCTGTTCGCCTGGAAGTTCGGCGTCTCACTGGCCTTCGTCGGCAAGCACACCCTCTTCCTCGGGCCGATGGGACCGGTGATGCGCAGCCTCGGCGGTGTCTCGGTGGACCGCTCGCGTCCGGGCGGCATGGTCGGCCAGCTGGCCGAGGCCATGAAGCGCACCGATCGCCTGGCCCTGGTGATCCCCGCCGAGGGCTCGCGCGCCTGGCGGCCGCGCTGGAAGTCCGGCTTCTACCGCGTCGCCCAGGTGGCGGGGGTGCCCGTCAGCCTCTCGTTCCTCGACTACGAGCAGCGGGTCGGCGGGTTCGGCCCGTGCTTCGAGGTGACCGGGGACGTGAAGCGGGACATGGACCGCGTGCGTGCCTTCTACGCGGACAAGCAGGGGCGCTTCCCGGAGCGCTTCGGACCGATCGCACTGGAGGACGAGGAGGCCTCGACGACGTCGTGACGGCGGAGGTCTTCAAGAAGACCTGTCCCCTGTGCGAAGCCATGTGCGGCCTCGAGGTCACCGTGGCGGACGGCCGGGTCGAGAAGATCCGGGCCAACCGGGACGACGTCTGGAGCCGCGGCTACCTGTGTCCGAAGGGCACGGCCCTGGGCGAGCTGCACCACGATCCGGACCGTCTGCGCCGGCCCCTCGTGAAGCGCGGCGACGGCTTCGTCGAGGTCGATTGGGACGAGGCCTTCGCCGAGGTCGAGCGCCGCTTGCGGCCGGTGATCGAGAGGCACGGCCTGGCGGCGGTGACCGCCTACATCGGCAACCCGACGGCCCACAACTACTCCCTCTCGCGCTACGTCGCGGCCTTCACGCCGATGGCCCAGCTGCCCGTCGTCTACTCGGCGGGCACCGTGGACCAGTGGCCGAAGAACGTGTCGAGTGCGCTGCTCTTCGGAGGCATGTGGACTTTCCCGATTCCCGACGTGGACCGCTGTGACTTCCTCGTCGTGATGGGCGCGAACCCGCACGCGTCCCAGGGCAGCCTGCTCGCCTGCGCGGACGTGCTGGGGCGCCTCGACGCCATTCGGGCCCGGGGCGGCAAGGTGGTGGTGGTCGATCCGCGGCGCACCGGGACCGTGAGCCACGCGGACGAGTGGCTGCCGGTTCGGCCGGGCGGCGACGCGGCGCTCCTGATGGCGATCGTCCAGGTGCTCTTCGCGGAAGGGCGGGTCGACCTCGGTGAGCTCGAGGGCCGGGTGGCCGGTTTGGCGGAGATCGAGGCCCTGTGTCGCGACTTCACGCCCGATGCCGTCGAGGGGCGCACGGGCCTGCCGGCCGAAGACGTGCGGCGGCTGGCGCGCGAGCTGGCGGGCGCACCGCGCGCCGCCGTCTACGGACGCATCGGCACCTGCAACCAAGAGTTCGGCACGCTCGCCTCTTGGCTCGTGGACGTGGTGAACGTGCTCACCGGCAACCTCGACCGGCCGGGGGGCGCGATGTTCGCGAAGCCCATCGCGTGGTCGCTCACGTCGTTGACGCCGCCGGAGTTCGCCGACGGCTACCGCTTTCATCGCTGGCGCACGCGGGTGCGCGGAGCACCGGAGATCCTGGGGCAGGTGCCGGTCTCGTGCCTGGCCGAGGAGATCGCGACGCCCGGCGCGGGCCAGCTGAAGGCGCTCGTCACCATCGCCGGCAATCCGGTGCTCTCGTCACCGGGGGGCGATCGGCTCGACCGGGTGCTTCCCGAGCTCGAGTGCATGGTGTCGGTGGACAACTGGCTGAACGAGACCACGCGCCACGCGCACGTGATCCTGCCGGGCCTCTCGGTGCTCGAGCAGCCCCACTACGACGAGATGCTGTGGAGCTGGGCGGTGCGTAGCGCCGGCAAGTGGTCGCCGCCGGTGTTCGAGCCCGAGCCCGGGCGGCCCGAGGAGTGGGAGATCCTGCTCACCCTCGCGGCGATCCTCCAGGGCCAGAAGGCCGCGGACGTCGACACCGCCGCCCTCGATCAGCTGTTCTTCTCGGGTCTCGTCGCGGGTCTCTGCCAGATGCCCGGCTTCCCCACCGCGGGTCGCGATCCGGCGGAGATCGTCGCGGCCACGCCGGGCCGCGGCCCATCGCGGGTGCTCGACTTCCAGATCCGTACCGGGCCCTGGGGAGAGGGCTACGGGGCGAACCCGGACGGCCTCACCCTGGAACGCCTCGCCGCGGAGCCCGACGGCCTCGACTTCGGGCCCATGGTGCCGCGGCTGGACGCGGTGCTGACCACGCCGTCGGGTCGGATCGAGCTCGCGCCGGAGCATCTGGTGGCCGACGTGCCGCGCCTGCGGGACGCGCTGGCGGAGGGGGGTGCCGGGCTCGTGCTGGTGAGCCGCCGCCACGTCCGCTCGAACAACTCGTGGATGCACAACGCGCCGTCCCTGGTGACCGGCCGGGATCGCTGCACCCTGCTCGTTCATCCGGACGACGCGGCAGGCCTGGGGCTCGTGGCGGGGCGCAAGGCGCGCGTCGCCTCGAGCGCGGGAAGCCTCGAGGTGCCGATCGAGATCAGCGACGAGATGCGGCCCGGCGTCGTGTGCCTGCCCCACGGCTGGGGCCACGACAAGCCCGGAACGCGGCAGGCCGTGGCCTCCCGGCACGCGGGCGTGTGCAACAACGTACTCGCGCCCGGCGAGCTGGTGGATCCCGCCTCGGGCAACGCGGTCGTGAACGGCATCCCCGTCGAGGTGACGCCGGTCTGAGGGTCCGCGGACTCGCCGTGCTCCTGCTCCTCGCCGCGACACCGTCCGCCGCGGCGGATGGGGACTGGCCCCTGCACGGGCGCACCCACGACGAGCAACGTTTCAGCCCCCTCGCCCAGATCCACCGGCGCAACGTCGGCGGGCTCGGCCTGGGCTGGTCGCTGCCGACGGGGACGACCCGCGGCATGGAGGCGACGCCCATCGTCGTCGACGGCACGATGTATGTCACCACGGCGTGGAGCCGAGTACTCGCCCTCGACCCGGCCAGCGGCGCCGTGCGCTGGCGTTACGACCCGAAGGTGCCCGGCTGGAAGGCGCGGCATGCGTGCTGCGACGTGGTGAATCGCGGCGTCGCGGTCTGGAAGGGCCGCGTGTACCTGGGGACGCTCGACGGGCGCCTCGTGGCGCTCGATGCGAAGACCGGCCAGGTGGTCTGGGAGGTGCGCACGACGCCGCTGGGCGAGCCCTACACGATCACCGGCGCGCCACGCGTCGTGAAGGGCAGGGTGGTGATCGGCAATGGCGGCGCCGAGTTTGGCGTGCGTGGCTACGTCTCGGCCTACGACGCGGAGAGCGGCGCGCTGGTTTGGCGCTTCTACACGGTGCCGGCCAGCAAGGAGGGGCCGCACGAGCATCCGGAGCTGGAGCGGGCGGCCGAGACCTGGTCCGCCGATTCGGTGTGGGCGTCGGGGCTCGGCGGCACCGTGTGGGACGCCATGACATGGGACCCGGAGCTCGACCTGCTCTACGTGGGCGTGGGCAACTCGTCCATCTATCACCGGGAGACGCGGAGCCCGGGCGGAGGCGACAACCTCTTCCTCGCTTCCATCCTCGCACTGCGGCCGGATACCGGCCGTCTGGTCTGGCACTACCAGACGACGCCCGGTGAGCAGTGGGACTACACGGCGACCCAGCACCTGATGCTCGCGAACCTCGAGATCGACGGGCGCCTGCGCAAGGTGTTGATGCAGGCGCCGAAGAACGGCTTCTTCTACGTGCTGGATCGTGCGACCGGAGAGCTCCTCTCCGCCGAGAAGTACGTGTTCGTGAGCTGGGCGAGCCGCGTCGACCTGGCGACGGGACGACCGATGGAACGGCCCGAGGCGAGCTGGAACGACGAGGACGCCGCCGTGGCCCCGGCGGTGGTCGGCGGACATAGCTGGCATCCGATGGCGTTCAGCCCGCGCACCGGGTGGGTCTACGTGCCGGCGATCGAGCTCGCCTACATCTTCCGGCCCGATCCCGGCTACCGCTTCGTTCCGGGGAAGTTCAATACGGCGGAGGACGTGGCGGGCCTCTCCGAGTCGATCGAGGGCTACGAGGCGCTGAACGACGCGCCCTGCTCGCCGACCCGGCTGGTCGCCTGGGATCCGGTGGCGGCCCGCAAGGTCTGGGAGGTGCGCCGCGACACGGCGCTTCCGGCGGGCGTGCTGGCGACGGCTGGCGATCTCGTGTTCCAGGGAGGCGACGGCGGGCGCCTGGCCGCCTACGATGCGCGCAGCGGGGTGCGGCTCTGGGTCTCGGCGCCCGGCGTGCGCATCATGGCTCCGCCGATCAGCTACCTGGCGGGCGGCGAGCAGTACGTGGCGGTGGTGGCCGGTGCCGGTGGCAGCTCCGGCGGCCACTTCGAGCGCATCGACGATGCGAACGAAGGCCGCATCCTCGCCTGGAAGCTGGGCGGAACGGCGATCCGTCCGCCGGCGCGGGCGCGCCCGGCGCCCAGGGTGGAGGCCCCGGAAATCGAGCTCTCCCCCGAGGCCGTCACGCGAGGTCGCGAGCTCTACGCCCGGTACTGCTTCAACTGCCACGGCATCGGGGTGCGGGCGAGCGGCCTCTACCCAGATCTCCGCTTCGCGAGCCGCGAGGTGCACGAGCAGTGGAACGACATCGTGCTGGGCGGCCTGCGCCAGGCCAAGGGCATGGCGAGCTTCGCCGACGCCCTCACCCCCGCCGACGCCGAGGCGATCCACGCCTACGTCATCCAACGCGCCCTCGCCGAGCCCAACCTCCCCCAGCGCCTCCTCCGCTGGGCCACCCATCACGCCTGTATCCCCGCCCGCTGGCTCACCGACTGAGTTGTGGATCGAAGATTGGGTCTGGGGGGGGGGGAGGTGCCCCCTCGTTCACGGGGATCGGTCGCTCAGTCCGCGTAGCGAAGTCGGTGCGTCCTCTGCCTCGCGAGGCATCGCGTGCGGATCCGGCCGCGGTAGCAGGCCGTGAGCCAGGGCGCGAGCTCCTGGCGCCACGGGAAGAGGCGACGCGAGAGGATCTCGTTCACCGAGAGCCGTGTCGGGACGATCCCGAGCTGCACCGCCGGGGGATCGCTGCGCTTGCCCTCGGCGCTCCACTTCACGTAGTTCCGCCACACCACCCAGATCGCCGCCCGGTACAGCGCCCCCTGCCTCCGCTTCGAGAACGCGATCGTCTCCCGCTTGTGGTTCGCGCTGCCGTGGCGCAAGAGCAGGTCCGCCAGGTTGATCGGGAAGAGCGGGTTCTTCGCCGTCCTCGCCTTGCGCGACGACGTCGTCTCGTGGACGATCCTCCGCCCCGGGAGCCGGCGAAGGGCCCCGGGGTAGCTCGGATGCTCGTCCGAGCGCACGACGACCTCCGCGCCCTCCGGCACGATCCGGCCCACGAGCTCCTGGACGGCCTTGCCCGTGGCCCCGGGGTCCGGACGCCCGTGGGCCTGCTCCAACCGCTCGCGCTTCGCCCGCTGGGCCTTCGTCATCGTCCCGCTCCTCCGCAGCTCGGCCTCGTTGAAGCCGTAGACGTAGTGGGACGCGCCCACCACCAGGTTCAGGTCGAAGGGCCAGTACTGGCCGGACTCGACGCTGCGGAAGCCGTCGAGGGCCAGGGGCTCGGCCGGCACCCGGGGCCGGAGGCGCTCGTGGAAGAGCAGGCAGTGGCGCCCCAGGCGCTCGACCTGGCGCTGGAGGGTCGCGTGGGAGACGCCCAGCTCCTGGGCGATCTGGCGCAGGCCACTGCAGCCGCGCATGCGGAAAAACAGCGTCTCCAGGAGGTCGGGGGCGCGGAGCCAGTAGGTGGGGGAGAACGTCGGTTCACTGAACGAGCGGCGGCAGTGTTGACAGAGGTACCGCTGGACGCGGTCGCCGCGGCGGGGGCGGGAGAAGAAGCCCTTCTTCTTGAACCGCCAAGGGCCCGAATTCGTGTGGGAATCACATGTGGGGTTCGGACAGTGCGGGGGAACGAAGGTAGCGCCGGCGGTCGGCATGACCGCCCTTCACCGCACGTTTCATGCCGGACCCATTCTTCGATCCACAACTCATGGAGTGAGCGCGATGGCCCCATGGCGGACCTCACGGATCTCGAGGCCGGCTAGCGGCGGAGCTCGCGGATCTCGTCGCGGGCGTTTCTGAGGATCGTGCGGACCTGGTCGCGGATGTCCGGGTCGTCGGAGGCGCCGACGGTGCGGATGGCTTCCTGCATCAGCCGGAAGGCGGGGCGGATCAGCTCGGCGGCGTCCGGGTCGTGGGCGTGGCCCCAGCCTCCCCAGTCGTCCTCCTCGAGTCGGCCCCAGATGCGTTCGACGCTCTCCGCCTCCTCCTCCAGGTGGGCGCGGCCGGCGTCGGTGAGCTCGTAGGTGCGGCGGCCGCCTTCCTCCTCGCGGGAGTGCACGAGGCCTTGGTCCTGGAGCTGCTGCAGGGTCGGGTAGATCGTGCCGGCACTCGGCTGGTAGCAGCCGTCGGTGCGCTCCTCGAGCAGGGTCATCAGCTCGTAGCCGTGCTTCGGGCCGTCCTCGAGGAGGGACAGGAGCGCCAGCGGCACCTCCCCCCGATCGAAGAAGCGCCCCTGCCAGGACCAGGGTCCGAAGCGCTCGCCGCGGCCATGGCGGCCGCGCCGCCGACGGCGGTGGTGACGTCCGAGGTGTCGATAGTGGTGTCGCCTCATGGATCTCAACATATATCGTGCGATATATTCCGCAAGGCTCGTATTGCAGGCTCTCCACCTTCCGGCGTAGCGTGGCCCTCCGGTGGGCTACGACCTGGTCATTCGAGGTGGCACGGTGGTGGACGGCACGGGGCTGGCCCGGCGCCGCGCAGACGTGGCGGTGTCCGCCGGGCGCATTGCCGCGGTCGGCCACTTGCCCGGCGGCGCCGGGGACGCTCGGGTGATCGATGCGGGCGGCTGCATCGTCGCCCCGGGCATCATCGACCTCCACACCCACTACGACCCGCAGCTCACCTTCGATCCCTGGGCCACCTGCTCCTGCTACCACGGCGTGACCTCGGTCCTGGCCGGCAACTGCGGCTTCTCGATCGCCCCCACCCGCCCGGAAGGCCGCGACTACATCAAGGCGATGTTCGCCAAGGTCGAAGGCATGGCCCCGGTCGCGCTGGACGGCGTGCGGTGGGACTTCGAGAGCTTCCCGGAGTACCTGGCGGCGCGCCGTGGCCGGCTCGGCGTGAACCTGGCCTGCTACGTCGGCCATTCGACCCTGCGCCGTTTCGTCATGGGCGCCGACGGGTCGCAGCGGGGGGCGAGCACGGAGGAGGTGGCCCAGATGGCGGCCCTGGTCCGCGAGGCGATCGCCGCTGGAGCCGCCGGCTTCTCGTCCTCCGACGTGCCGACCCAGGTGGACGGTGACGAGCGGCCCATCCCCAGCCGCTTCGCGGCGAAGGAGGAGCTGAAGGCGTTGGTCGAGGCGGCCGGTCGGGCCGGGGCGGGCAGCATCGCTTACCTGCCGGAGAGCGTCATCGGCGGTCTCGACGCCGAGGACGAGGATCTCCTGATCGAGCTGGGCCGACTCGCCCGCGCACCCATCGTGATCCAGGGCGTGGGCGGGCGCGACAAGGTCGACGCCCCCACCGCCGGCTGGGACCACGCCAAGGCGTTCCTGGATGCGGCGGCCCGGCGCGGCGCCGCCCTCTTCTCCATCCTGCGCACCCACCCCTTCGACCGGCCCATCGACCTGGCCGCAGGCTGCCCGCTCTACGCGGGCGTCTTCCCCTGGGCCGAGATCATGGACCTCCCGCACGAGGAGAAGCTCGCTCGGCTCCGCGATCCCGCCCAGCGCGAGCGCATGCGATACGCCGTCGAGCACCCGAACCGCGATCCGCAGGCCGGCTCGACGCTGCCGCCTCCCCATTGGGACGTCACCTTCGTCGAGGAGGTGCGCGACGCCGTCCACGAGCCGCTCGTCGGCCGCACGATCGCGGACCTAGCTGCCGAGCGGGGCGAAGCGCCCGCCGACGTGCTCCTCGACCTGGCCCTCACCGAGGACCTGGAGACGAAGTTCCGCTGGCAGAACCGCACGGGGGCGTGGGCCGAAGCCGTGCGCGAGAGCATGAAACACCCCTCGATGTTGATGGGCATCTCCGACGGCGGCGCGCATCTCGACCGGGACGACGGCAGCGACTGGTCGAGCTTCTTCCTGCGCCACTGGGTGCTCGATCGGGGGGAGTGGACCCTCGAGGAAGGCGTCCGCCAGCTGACCCAGGTACCGGCAGCGCTCGCGGGCTTCGCCGACCGCGGCGTCGTGATGCCCGGCTTCGCCGCCGACCTGATGATCTTCGACCCGGAGACGATCGGGCCCGGCACCAAGCGCCTGGAGCACGACCTGCCCGGCGGCCAGGGCCGCTTCTGCGCGCGTCCGCGGGGCCTGCGCGCCACGATCGTGAACGGAGAGTCCATCGTCCTCGAAGGCAAGCTCACCGGCGCCCTGCCCGGGCAGCTGCTGGCGCCCCACGGCGGATCGTGAGACAAGGGGACGTTCCTTTCTGTCTCACGGCTTCGCCGTGAGACAGAAAGGAACGTCCCCTTGTCTCACTAGATGCCCTTCAGCCAGTCGGCGACCGCCTGGCCGATCTCGTCGGGCGAGTCCTCCTGCACGAAGTGGATGCCCTTCACCGTCACCTCGCTGGTGCGGGGCCAGCTGCGGCAGAGCTCGCGCTGCTCGCCGCGCAGGATGGCGCCGGGCTCGGCGTTGATGAAGAGCTTGGGCACGTCGCAGCCCGCGAGCCACTCGCCGTAGGCCTTCACGATCTCCACCACGTCCTCGGGTTCGCCCTCGATCGGGATCTGGCGCGGCCAGGTGAGGGTGGGGCGGCGGCCCTCGCCGGGCTCGCGGAAGGGCCGGCGGTAGACCTCCATCTCCGCGTCGCTGAGCTCGCGCATCACCGAGGTGGGCAGGACCTGCTCGATGAAAGCGTTGCCCTCCAGGATCATCTCTTCGCCAGCGGGGGAGCGGAAGCCCTGGAAGACGGCGGTGGCGGCCCCCGGCCACTGGTCCCAGGTCATGGGGGCGACGATCCCCTCCATGTAGGCGATACCGCGCACCGCGTCGCGGTGGCGGTTGGCCCAGTCGAAGCCGAGCGCGGAGCCCCAGTCGTGGATCACGAGGGTGACCCGCGAGTCGACGCCCAGCTGCTCGAGCAACGCGTCCAAGTACTCGCGGTGCTCGACGAAGCGGTAGCGCTCGGGCCCGCTGTCCTCGAGCTTGTCCGAATCGCCCATGCCGATCAGGTCCGGCGCGATGCAACGGCCGAGCCCCTCCAGGTGGGGAATCACGTTCCGCCACAGGTAGGACGAGGTCGGATTGCCGTGCAGCAGGACGATCGGGTCGCCGCTGCCGACGTCGACGTAGGCCATCGTCTTGCCCCGCACCGTGGCGGTCTGCTTCGGGTAGCGCTCTTCGGCCGAGATCACGGGGAGTCCTCCTCGAGGGGAGGCGATAGGGTCCCCGCGCGGAGGCGCCTGTCAATCCTGGGCGACGAGCCGCCCCTCGCGCTTGAGCTCACCGGTCACGTGCACCTTCGCCAGCACGTCGTCGAGATAGCCCGGGCCCTCGGCCGTGGGGACGAACCAGCCCGTCGGGCACATGGTCAGGATCTCGACGAAGGAGAAGCCCTCGCCGCGCATCTGGTGCTCGAAGGCGCGCTTCAGCAAGCGGCGCGTCTGCTGGATGGCCTTGGCGTCGTGCACGGAGCCGCGGGCGGCGTAGCCGGTGCCGCCGAGGCCGGCGACCAGGTCGGTGACGAGGATGGGATGGCCGTGGTAGCCCGCGTCGCGGCCCTCGAGGGTGTTCTTGGTGCGCTGGCCCAGCACGGTGGTCGCGGTCATGTGGCCTCCGGTCTCCCCGAAGACCCCGTTGTTCAGCAGCACGCAGGTGACGCCCTCGCCCCGGGCCGCCGTGTGGAGAACTTCCTGCAAGCCCTCGTTCACCATGTCGCCGTCGCCCTGGAGCGTGAAGAGCAGGCTCTCCGGTCGCATCCGCTTCGCCCCGGTGGCGACGGAGGGGGCGCGCCCGTGCAGCGCCTGGATCAGGTCCACGTCGATGAGCGAGGTCAACGCCGTGTAGCAGCCGATGCCTACCACGCCGATCGCCCGCTCGGCCAGGCCGAGCTCCTCGATGCACTCGAGCAGGAGCCTGAGCGCCACCGGCTCTCCGCAGCCCGGGCACAGGTCGTGGTCCCCGCTCAGCTGGAGGCGCGGGTGGAAGGGGCCGGTCCGGCGCGCGGGTCGCTCGGGCGGGGCGTCGGTATCGATCACCGGGGTGTCTCCTGCAGGGCGTCCAGGGTCCGGCGGCGGATCTCGCCCGGATCGAGCAGGGGCCCGATGCCGAAGCCCGCCGCGTCGGTAGAGATGCCGCCGATGGGGACGACGGGCGCACGGCCGAGCACGGCGAGGCGCACGTCGTCGATCATCTGTCCCGCGTTCTGCTCGAGGCAAGCGACCCGCGCGACGCCCTCCGCTGCACGAGCCAGGGCCTCGGTCGGGAAGGGCCACAGGGTGATCGGGCGGAACAAGCCGACCCGCACGCCCTCCGCCCGCAGCTCGCCCACCACGTAGCGAGCGAAGCGCGCCAGGGTGCCGAAGGCGACGATCAGGAGCTCCGCGTCCTCGATCCACGAGGCCTCCCAGCGCGTCTCCTCCCGCTCGATGCGATCGGCCTTGTCCTGGAGCCGGCCCCAGAAGGCGTCCGGGTCGATGCCCTTCGCCCCCTTCGTCATGCCGATCGAGTTGACATTGCGCGAGCGTCCGCTCCCGCCGAGCGATCCGTCCACGGCCCAGTCCTTGGGGGGCAGCAGCCCGAGGTCGACGGGCTCGACCTCGACCGCCTCGCTGGTGTGGGCCAGCAGGTAGTCGCCGTAGACGAGCACCGGATGGCGCCAGCGGTCGGCGAGGTGGAAGGCGAGCTGGGTGTGCTCCACCGCTTCCGCGGCGTCGATCGGCGCGAGCACCAGGTGCCGGTAGTCGCCGTGTCCCCCGCCGCGGGTGGCCTGGAAGTAGTCGCCCTGGCCGCGGGCCATGTTGAAGACGACCAGCGGAACCTCGGCGCGGGTGATCTCCGAGAGCGACTCCTGCATCAGGGACAGACCCTGCCCCGTGGAGCCGGTGGCGGCCCGCGCGCCGGTGGCGGCGGCGCCCCAGGCCATGCCCACCGCCTCGATCTCGCTCTCGGCGTTGACGCACACGCCGCCTTCGGGCGGCAGCAGCTTCGCCATGCCCTCGAGCAGCTCGGTGAACGGCGTCATCGGGTAGCCGGCGAAGAACCGGCAGCCCGCCGCAACCGCAGCGCGGGCGATGGCCTCCGAGCCCTCCATGAGCTGGCGGGTCACGGTGCCTCCCCGTGTCGGAGGGGTTCCTCGTAGCGGAAGACCTCGAAGCAGAAGTCCGGGCACACGAGCAGGCAGGCGCCGCAGCCGGTACAGCCGGGCAGGAGCTCCGGGTAGGGGACGCCCAGGCCGTTGCGCTGCTTCGACATCTGCAGCACCGCGGGCGGACAGGCCGGGACGCACAGCTCGCAGCCCTTGCAGCGCTCGCGATCGATCACAACGGTGCCTCGCGACACCACGCTCACGCGGCGGCCTCCTGCCACGCGGCCGGCACGTCCGCGGGCGCGGCGGCGAAGCCCGCGCGCAGGGCCTCTCGGTTGTTCGGCAGCTGCGGGTGTCGGTAGGGAGGCAGGCACTCGGCGATGGCGTCGCAGAGCGCGTCGATGCCGACCAGGCCGGTTCCGCCGCAGAAGGCCGCCAGGAGCACCAGCGCCGCCGCCAACGGCACGCCGAGCTCACCTGCGATCTGCGACGCGGGCACCGGGAGGATGCGAACGCCCTGCGGCACCTCCTCGTCGAAGCGGGCCGGGTCCGTCCAGACGAGGGAGCCGGCCGTGAGCTTCGCGCGCACCGGGGCCCAGAAGCGGGGGTGCACGACCAGCGCCGACCACACCCGCGAGACGATCGGCGGCGATTGGATCGGTCCGTTCCCCACCACGACCACCGATTCGGTGTTGCCGCCGCGCATGGTGCCGCCGTAGGTGCCGAGGGAGAGCACGTGACGGCCCTCGAGGGTGGCCGCGCGGGCCAGCAGGCCTGCGGCGAGCTGCACGCCCTGGCCGCCGATCCCGGCGAGCATCACCTCACGCTCCACGGTCGGTGTCTCCGGCGCCGAGGCCCGCCAGGGCGAAGCGCTCCAGGCGTGCGGCACTCCCGGCGTCCACCGGCCGGGGCTCCAGCAGGCGCGCCTGCATCCAGCCCATCGCCAGGTGGTAGAGGGCCTCGGCGTCGTGGGCCGGGTCCGCGCCCGGGAAGCGTCCATCGGCCTGGCCTCGGGCGATCGCCGCGCGCAGCGGTTCGGTGAGGCGGCGCTCCGAGAGGGCGACCTCCTCGGGGAAGCGCTCGGCCAGCCGGCCGCGGGCCAGGGCGAAGGGCCGGGTCGCCGCGGCGGCCTCCGGGTCGAGGGCCTGCTGCAGCATGCCGCGGATCCAGGCGCGCACCGCCTCCACCGGCTCCGCCGCCTCCGCCATGCGGTGCTCCAGGTAGCTCGCGAGCTGGCTGATGCCGGCGTCGAGCACGGCCACCAGCAGCTCGTGCTTCGAGCGGAAGTGCTTGTAGAAGGCCTGGTTCGAGAGGCCCGCCCCGTGAACGATCTCGCTCACCCGGGGCTCCAGCTCGCCGGAGCGGCGGATCAACCCGAAGGTCGCGGAGACCAGGCGCTCGATCTCGTCTGCGACCACCGCCCGGCGCCCCGCGAGCGAGCGCTCGACGGCGCGATCGGCTGCGGAGGGAACATTGATCTGCATCGCGAGAACGATATTCTGTCCCCGCCATGGCCGCCAGCGCTGCGCCTCCGCCGCTCCCGCCTCTGCCGCTCCTGATCGGCGACGTCTTCCGCCGCAACGCCGCCCTGCTGCCGAGCCGGGTGGCCGCATCCCTCGGCGAGGCCACCCTCACCCACGGCGAGCTCGACCGGCTCGGAAACCGCATGGCATGGGCGCTGCGGGGGCTCGGCATCGGTCACGGCGACCGCATCGTCACCTGGGCGGACACATGCCTCCAGGTGCTGCCGCTCTTCGTCGCCGCGGCGAAGCTGGGCGCGGCCTTTGCGCCGGTGAACGCGCGGCTCGGCGCCGAGGAAGCCGGGCAGGTCGCCCGGCTGGCGCGGCCCGCGCTGCTGGCGGTCGATGGCGAGCGCGCCGCGGCCGCGGCGGACGTGGCGGAGGCGGCCGGCGTGAAGCGGGTGGCCCTGCTCCAGGACGGCGAGGCTCGGGGCGACGTCCTGGACTTCCGCGCCAGCGCGCTCCCGGGTCGAGACGAGGATCCCCACGAGCCCGCCCTGCGCGAGACCGATCCCCACGTCCTCTTCTTCACGAGCGGCAGCACGGGTCGTCCCAAGGGCGTGGTGCTGAGTCACCGAGCCAACGCCCTGCGCACCTTCCAGGGCGTGTTCCGGGACGTACCGGAGCGCTCGGTGTGCATGTTCCCCCTGTTCCACATGGCGGCCTTCACCCTCGGTCTCTCCGCGTGGCAGACCCGTGGCGAGATCGCCTTCGTGCAGGCCGCGACCGCCGAAGCGATCCTCTCCGCCGTCGAGCGGCGGCGCGCCAACCGGCTCTACTGCATCCCGCTCGTGTGGAGCCGTATCCTCGAGATCTCCGAGGATCGCTACGACCTCTCGAGCCTTCGCGAGCTCGACACCGGCACCCAGGCGGTTCCCATCGAGCTGGTGCGCGCCCTGAAGGAGCGCTTCCCCGGCACCGCCACGCGCATCTACTACGGCAGCACCGAGGTGGGCTCGGGCACGACGCTCCCCGACGCGGACGTGCTGCGCAAGCCGGGGAGCGTGGGCCCGGCCTCGCCCGGCGTCGAGCTCCGGCTCGCGGAGGACGGGGAGATCTGCCTGCGCAGCGCCTACCTTACCGACGGCTACTTCGACGATCCCGAGGCCACGGCCAAGGCACTCCGAGAGGGCTGGTTCCACAGCGGCGATCTGGGGGTCCTCGACGACGAGGGCTACCTGACCGTCACCGGTCGGAAGAAGGACGTGATTCGCAGCGGCGGGGAGAGCGTGGCGCCGACCGAGGTGGAGGCGGCGCTGGCGGACCACCCGGGCATCGCCGACGTGGCCGTGGTCGGCGTTCCGGATCCGGACTGGGGTGAGGTGGTGTGCGCCGTAGTCGTGCCCGCTGAAAGAGAGGCTCCCGATCTCGCCTCCGTGCAGAACCACTGCGAGACCCGGCTCGCCGGCTTCAAGAAGCCCCGCCGCCTGGCGACGACGGACGCGATTCCGCGAACCGCGGCGACGGCGCAGATCCAGCGCCCGCTCCTGATCGAGCAGCTCCAGAGCGGCGCACTCCCTATGGAGCGCGAGCGGTGAGTGGGCCGCGCGTGCTGAGTCACCTGCCCGACGGGCTGCTGGGCCCGCTTCACGAGCGCTTCTCGGACGTCGCCGTGGAGGTCGTACCGGAGGAGGGCCCGGTTCCGGAGGGCCCGGCCGCCGAGATCCTGCTCACCCAGGCCTGGGGCAGCCCCAACCTCGGCGACGTGATGGGCCGTGGGGTGCGCTGGGTGCATGCCTACGGCACCGGCGTGAACGATTTTCCCTTCCACGAGCTGGGCGACGCCGTTCTCACCTGCTCCCGCGGCGCCAGCGCGGTGCCGATCGCCGAGTGGGTGATGGCCGTGATCCTCGCAGCCGAGAAGCAGCTTCCGGACGCCTGGATCCACGCGCCGCCGGAGCGCTGGAACACCACGCGCTTCCTCGGGGGGCTGGCCGGCCGCACGCTCGGCCTGATCGGTCTCGGCGGCATCGGTCTCGCGGTGGCGCGCCGCGCCCTGGTCTTCGGCATGCGCGTGATCGGCCTGCGCCGCCGCGCGGCGAAGAGCCCCCTGGCCGGCGTCGAGCTGGCGCCGGACCTCGCGACCCTGATGGCGAGCTCGGACCACGTGGTGGTCGCGGCGCCCGCGACGAAGGAGAGCCGTCACCTGATCGGGCGCGAGTCGCTGGCCGCCGCGAAACCGGGACTCCACCTCGTGAACGTCGCGCGGGGCCAGCTCGTCGATCAGGACGCGCTGCGCGCCGCCCTCGACGACGAGCGCGTTGCTCTCGCTTCCCTCGACACGGTCGAGCCCGAGCCCCTGCCCGACGGACACTGGATGTATTCCCATCCCAGGGTCCGGCTGAGCCCGCACATCTCCTGGAGCGGGCCGGGCGCCCTCGAGATGCTGCTCGATCCGTTCCTCGAGAACCTCGCGCGCTACCGCAGCGGCGAGCCGCTGACCGACCTCGTGGACCTCGAGCTGGGCTATTAGCTACTTCCCGTCCAAGAACTCGTAAGTCACTGAGAAGAAAAGGAATTGGCGCAAACGCGCCTCCCGATCGAGTTGCGATTGGTGTATGTTAGGTGGTGCCAACCTACCGAACATACACAGCAATTCGCCAACCGGGGGGTGAAGCGATGCGCCAATTCCGAGAAACTCAGCTCTCACTCACGCCCACATGGGGTCCGCATCAACATACCCGAGAGCTGCAGATGATCGCCAGGATCCTCGGGGCGGATCCGCGCTTGGGTGCTGTTGTGCACGGAGATCTGATCGGGGAACGTCGCGCCGATACCGGCCGTCGGGGCCTCAGCGGCGATCAGGTCCTTCGAATCGCCCTACTCAAGCAGATCCACGGGCTGAGCTACCGGGAGTTGGAGTTTCACCTCCAGGACTCGGCCGCCTTCCGCAGCTTCGTAGGACTCGGGCTTGGTGACTGGCCCCGCTTCCAGACCCTTCAGGACAACGTCAAACGGATCCGGCCCGAGACGTGGGAAGCCATCCACCGTGCGTTGATCGGCCTGGCTCGCCGGGAAGGAATCGAACGAGGCGAGACGATTCGGGCGGATACGACGGTCGTCGAGGCGAACATCCACGAGCCCGCCGACTCGGCCCTGCTCTGGGACAGCGTTCGGGTGATGACGCGGATTTTGCGAAGGATGGCGAAGCAACGCCCTTCGCTGCGCAAGATGTTCCCGGATCGTCGTCGTTGCGTGAAGCGACGCGCCTACGCGATCAAGTTCCACCGGCGGTCGATCAACCTGGTCGCGAGCTATCGGTGCATGATCCGGGCCACGGAAGAGGTCTGCCAAGCGGCCCGTAGCGTCGCGGAGAGGGTCGCCCGAGTCGAAGACACGACGCCGCTTCGCGAAGAGCTCCTCGCGGTGCTTCCCCTCGTCGAGCGCGTCATCGATCAGAGCCGTCGCCGTGTCCTCGAAGGCGAGCGCGTCCCTGCAGCCGAGAAGATCGTGTCGATCTTCGAGCCGCACTCGGACATCCTCGTGAAGGACAATCGAGGCACCTACTACGGTCACAAGGTCTGTCTGACTGGCGGCAGGTCGTCACTCGTCCTCGACTGTGTCATCGAGGAAGGAAACCCTACGGACTCGACGCTGGTCGAACGTACGCTCGAGCGCCATGCAGATCTCTTCGGCAAGGCACCCCGCCAAGTGGCGATGGACGGAGGCTTCGCGTCCATGGACAACGTTGCCAAGGCCAAGGCGCTCGGCGTGGAAGACATGGCCTTCAACAAGAAGAGCGGACTCGAGGTCCACGAGATGGTGCGCAGCGCCTGGGTCTTCCGGCGCCTTCGTGACTTCCGCTCGGGGATCGAGGGCGTGATCTCGACGCTCAAGCGAGCGTTCCAGATGGACCGATGCACCTGGCGGGGCCTGGCGTCCTTCAAGGCCTATGTCTGGGCCAGTGTGACGAGCTTCAACCTCGTCGCCTTGGCCCGCCACCTGCTGACTCGCGAGTTCGCCTGAACCCCTGAGAGTGGTTCGGTCGGTGGACACGTGCGCCCGCGCATCGGAACACGGTCGCTCACTCACCCCGACGGCTCCGGGACTGCTGTGACATCGCTACTCTCAACGCCCGCGAAGACCGCCAACGATCCACTAAGAGGCCGACGAACGGCTCTTCTCGGACGGGAAGTAGCTACGGGGCGCACGCCCGGGCGAAGAGCTCGCAGTAGAGCGCCGGCTCCTCCGGCGGCGCACGGTCGCCGCGGGCGAGAAAGCCGAGCAGACCGGTCAGGAACACGCTGGCGAGCTCGTCGGCGGGCCGGTCGCTGCGGATCCGCCCTTGCTCCTGCAGCGCGGCGATCGGTGCCGCAACGCCTTGCACGTGGGGATGCTCGGCGCTGCTCGCCGCCTGCCGGACCGTCGCGCTCCACACCTCGTCGCGCAGCTCCGGGGCCTCGAGCTCGGCCTCGGCATGAACGGAGGCGATGGCACGGAACAACGCGGCAGCCGAGTCGGGGGGCGGATCCAACGCGGTGGCCAACCGCTCCCACACCCGGCCGGCCAGGCGCCGCGCGCACTCGAGCAGCACCGCGTCCTTGTTCTCGAAGTGGGTGTAGAAGCTGCCGTAGGCCACGCCGGCCGCGCGGGCGATGGCGGCCACCTGGGCGGCCTCCACCCCGCGCTCCCGGAACTCCGCGAGGGCGGCCTGGTAGAGCCGCTCCCTCGTGGCTCGGCTCCGCTCGGCGCGGGTCGGGGCCATGCCGGGACCCTATCCACCTCCCGGTGGGATGACAATCGTCACTGACAGGAATCGGTCGCTGGGATTCTCGTTCTCGCGGGTCCCCTATGGGAAGATCGCGCTGCTTCTAGGGCACGGGGTGCCGGTCGATGCCCGAATGGCCGTTCGTCGTGTGGTTCCTTTCCATCCTCGTGGGCGGGGCTCTGTGGCTCATCCTGATGTTCTTCGTCCTCTAGAGATGGCGACGCCATCATCAGCAGATCGACCCGGACCTGGGTCGATCCTCCATTGTCGCCGGCAACTCGATGGGAGGTGCGCGTCTCCTCGGCTTCTTCTTCTCGCGTGGACCTGAAGCGACGAACGACCGAACTCTCGTTGCCGCCGCGTGGCGCATCCGCATCCGCGGGCCGGTGATCTTGCCGTGGGTGCTGGTACCCCTGGGTTTCATGCTGTGCCCTAGGTCTCGAGGCGGCCCGGGTGGAGCAGAGGGCCGCCCCGGGTGAAGCCGGATCGGGCCGGGCGGTGCGCTGACCGATCGGCGATGATGGGGAGCCGATGGACGATCGCACGGATCGCCGTGCCGCGGAGGAGGCGCGCTGGGCCGCAGCCATGCGCCGTGCCCAGGAGGGCGACGCGGTCGCCTACCGGGGCCTGCTCTCGGAGCTCGACGGTGTCCTCCGGGCGTTCCTGACGCGCCTGATCGGCGAGCCCAGCCTGGTCGAGGACGGCGTACAGGAGACCCTGATCGCCGTGCACAAGGCCCGCCACACCTGGGACCCGGCGCGCGCCTTTCGTCCGTGGCTGATGGCGATCGCCCGTCACAAGGCGGTGGATCTGCTGCGGCGGGGCCGCAACCCGGCCGAGGCCGCGGCATCCCAAGCCGAGGAAGAGCCCGCAGCCGCGGGCGACGAGAATCGGCCCGAGGCCGCGCTCGAGGTGGCGCGTCTGCTGGCCGGGCTTCCGGAAGCCTTTCGGGAGGCCGTCGTGCTGACCAAGCTGCAGGGTCGAACCGTGGACGACGCCGCCCGCCAGGCCGGCGTCAGTGCCACCGCGATGCGCTCGCGAGTGCACCGGGCGATGCGCCTCCTGCGCCGGCGGATCGCCGAGGAGCCCCTGTGAGCGCACCGGGGGGGCGACGCCTGGTCGACGAGCTGGCGGCCCAGCTCGAGCCGGTGCGGCGGCCCGCGCCTCCGGCTCTCGTGCTGGGGGTCTGGCTCGCGGCGGGCTGGGCCGTCGTCCTGCTCCTCACCTGGCTGACCGGCCCGTTCCGGCCCGGCGCGGGGGAGCAGCTCCTCGGGGTGCCACGCTTCGCCTTCGAGTGCCTGCTGGGCCTCGGCGTCGGTGTGGCCGCCGCCAGCGGGAGCTTCGCCCTCGGGACGCCGGGCCGCCCCGCGGCGGCCTCCCTGCGCGCCGGAGCCGCCCTGGCCGCCGCGTGGATCGGGCTCCTCGGCGTGGGTCTACTCTGGCCGGCCCTCTCCCCTTCCTCCGTGGGGGCTCGGGCGTTCTGCGACCTGCAGACTGCGCTGTTTGCGATGCCTCCGCTGGGCTTGGGCCTCTGGGCACTGCGCCGCCGGGCCACCCTCGACCGCCGCCGGGCCGGCCTGTGGCTGGGCCTCGCCGCCGGATCCCTGCCGGCGCTGGTCATGCAGTGGGCTTGCATGTACGACCCGGGCCACGCCCTCGTCTTCCACCTCGGTCCGGTAGCGCTCGTGGCGGTGGCCGGGCTCCTCCTGGCTCCCCGCCTGCTGCCCCGAATCTGAAGAAAATCGTCCCTTCGCTGCGACGATCTTCGCGTCTCTCGCGAACAGGGCTGCGAGGAGGACGATTCGATGGACGCAGCGACCCCCGACCTGGAGCTCGTCGAGGCCGCCCGCCAGGGCGACGCCGAGGCCTTCCGGGCGCTCCACGACCGCTATCGACCTCGTGTGCAGCGCTACGTGCAGTCCCACATGCGCGATGCCGCCGAAGCCGACGACGTGACCCAGGAGGTCTTCCTGCGCATGCACCGCGGTCTCGATCGCTTCGAGGGCCGGTCGTCCTTCTCCACCTGGATCCTGGGCATCGCCCGGCACGAGAGCCTCTTCCGGCTGCGCACCCTGCGGCGGCGGCGGGCGCGGGAGGTGGCCACCGAGCACGATGCCCCCGCCGACGTGGTGCCCCTGGACCGGGCCCTCCACGCCCGCCGCACCCTGCGGGCGACGACCCGCGTGCTCGAGACCCTGGAGCCCGACCGCCTCGACCTGGTCGTCGCGCCGGTGGTCACCGACGTCTCCGTGGCCGAGCTGGCACGCCGCCGCGGCATTCGCACCGGGGCGGTGAAGTCCCGGCAGCATCGCGTCCGGCACGCCGTTCGCACGGCGGTGGGTGACGCCTGACGCCTAGCAGGCTGCGGAAGAACGCCGATGGTACGCAGAGAACGGTGCCTTGGAGGCGCTTTGGCTAGTGTCCTGTTTCGGAAAAAAATACGCAAAATAGTGCGAACTCCCAACGTGCAGGGGGCATCTTACCGGCATCACGTTGGGGGGACGTATGGCGAATCGTGGCCGGCCCAAGACGCCGATTGTGCTGACGGATGCGGAGCGAGAAGAGCTCCAGACGCACGCCAGAAGGCGGAAGAGCGCGCATCAGTTGGCCTACCGCTCGCGCATTGTATTGCTCGCAGAGCAGGGGCTGACGAATGGGGAAATCGCGGAACGCGTAGGCAAGCGACGAGAGACCGTCGGGATCTGGCGCAAGCGCTTCGTCGAAAAGCGGATCGCTGGGCTCTACGACGAGCCCAAGCCGGGAGCGCCCCGGACGGTGACCGACGAGCAGGTCGATGAGGTCGTGCGCTTGACGCTAGAGGAAACGCCCACGGGAGCGACGCACTGGTCCGTTCGCCTGATGGCGAAGCGGGTAGGCCTCCCGACGACGACGGTTCATCGCATCTGGCGAGCATTCAGCCTCCAGCCGCACCGAGTCGAGCGCTTCCGGCTCTCCAACGATCCCCATTTTGTGGACAAGGTGGTGGATATCGTCGGCCTGTACATGTCTCCGCCGGCGAACGCGGTCGTCCTCTGCGTCGACGAGAAATCGCAGATCCAAGCGCTGGAACGGAACCAGCCTGTCTTGCCGATGCAACCGGGCCGGGCGGAGCAGCGCACACACGGATACCTACGCCATGGCACGACGACACTCTTTGCCGCACTCAACATCGCAACGGGCGAAGTGATCGGATCCCTCCATCGCCGGCACCGCACGGAGGAGTTCCTGAAGTTCCTCAGGACGATCGACGACAACGTACCCGCCGAACTCGACATCCATCTCGTGCTCGACAACTACACCACGCACAAGACGAAGCGAACTCGGAGCTGGCTCGCGCGCCACCCTCGTTTCCACGTGCACTTCACCCCGACGTACAGCTCATGGCTGAATCAGGTCGAGCGGTTCTTTGCACTCATCACCGAGCGTTGCATCCGTCGCGGCGTGCATCGCAGCACGAGGGCGCTCGAGAACGACATCCGGAGCTTCCTGAAGACGACGAACGACGATCCGAGACCCTTCGTCTGGACCAAGACCGCGGATCAGATCCTCGCGAGTGTGCGGCGCTACTGTGGTCGCGTCCTCGACGTCCACTCCGATTCTAATCGAGTGGTTTCTTCTGGAACAGGACACTAGCAGGCTGCGGAAGAACGCCGATGGTACGCAGAGAACGGTGCCTTGGAGGCGCTTTGGCTAGGAAAGGAGCGCGGAATCGAGGCCTTGCCGCCGGTTGACGCCCGGCTCGCTGCCAACGGGGCCCTCCACTCGACCCGACAAGCTACGTGGGGCATAGCAGGTTCCTCATCCTCACAAGGTTGTAGGCCGCCTGGGTGAACGTGAACATCCAGCCCACCCGCTCCTTGCCGCGATGCTTCACCTTGCGAATCGGGCCTACCGTCTTCCCCCAGCCGAAGACCTGCTCGATCGCCTTGCGTTTGCGCTGGCTGATCTCGTAGCCCACGTGCGTCGTCGTTCGATCATCGATCGCGCTGCGGCGGCCCTTGTCGTTCTGCGCAACGTGCGGGGTCACGCCCAGCTCTCGAAGCTCTTCGACATGCGACACCGTGTCGTAGCCCTTGTCTCCGCCCAACGTCGATCGCCGTCCGCGTGGCACCCGCTTCACCATCGCCACCGAGGCCTCGCGCTCCGCCGTGCCCGTGGCCAGCGTCGTCTTGGCCGCCACCACCAGGCCATGCCGGTTCTCCGTCACCACGTGGCCCATGAAGCACAGCTTCGCTTCCTTCCCCTTCCCCTTGCGGTAGAGCCGGGACTCCGGGTCCGTCGTCGAGGCGTGCGTGTCGTTCTTCCTACGCTCACCGTGGAAGTCCCGCTCCGTCGCCTTCCGTCCACCCCCGCGGCCGCCCCGGTCCTCGTCCTTCGGCCGAAAGCTCTTCTGCCCCGCCCATGCCTCGATCAGCGTGCCGTCCACCGTGAAGTGCTCGTCCGACAGAAGCCCCTCCTCGCGGGCCTCCGCCAACACGGCCTGAAAGAACCCCTCCGCGATCTCTCCCCGAAGCAACCGATCCCGATTCTTCGTGAACACCGTCACGTCCCAGACCCGGTCGTCCATCTCGAGCCCCACGAACCAGCGGAACAGCAGGTTGTACTCGAGCTGCTCCATCAGCATCCGCTCGCTTCGCACCGAGTAGAGCACCTGCAGCAGCAGGGCCCGCAACAGGTGCTCGGGCGGAATCGACGGCCGACCCGTCCGCGAGTACAGCTTCCGCAACCTCCCGTCCAGCCGGACCAGGGCGCGATTCGTCATCTCCCGCGTCACGCGCAGTGGATGATCGGCGGGGACACGCGCCTCCGGCGACACGTAGCTGAACATCGTGGACTGCGTTCGATCGGTTCCGCGCATCTCCATCCCCCCGGTATGCCTGTACCAACCGATTCGACCCGTCGCACGGGGTTTTTCCGCAGCCTGCTAGGAGTTCCTCCGTTCGCGCCGGCGCGAGCGCGCCAGCTCGTTCGATCACGACGTGTCGGCTTGGCTAGGTTGTCGCCGTGATCTACGGGGTCCGGTACTTCCTGATCGTGGTCTACACCGTGCTGTGGGGAACGCTCGGCAGCGCCATGGCGTTCTTCGACCGGGAAGGGCGCTTCACCTGCTGGGTGGCGCGAAGCTGGATCCGTTGGGTGGTCGTGACCTGCGGCGTGCGCATCCAGTGCGAGGGGCTCGAGAACTTCGATCACGAGCGACCCTTCGTGCTGATGACGAACCACCAGAGCGTCTTCGACATCGCTGCCATCGTGCTGACCCTTCCCACGGAGTTCCACTTCGTCGCCAAGAAGGAGCTGGCCTACATCCCCTTCTTCGGATGGGCCCTCGCGTGGTCCGGCGTCGGCGTCATGGTGGACCGCAGCAACCACGACCGCGCCGTCGCGAGCCTCAAGGCCGCCGCCGAGCGGGTCCGCGGCGGCGCCCGCGTGATCATCTTCCCGGAAGGCACGCGCAGCCCGACCGGCGAGCTCCAGGCCTTCAAGAGCGGCGGCTTCCACCTGGCGATCCAGGCCGGCGTGCCGATCGTTCCCGCCACCGTCTCGGGCACCTTGAAGGTCACGCCGCGGCGAAGCCTGCGGGTGGACAGCGGCACGATCAAGATCGTCTACGGCAAGCCCATCGAGACCGAGGGCCTCGACACCGATGCCCGCAGCGCGCTCAAGGACCGGGTGCGTGAGGCGATCCAGGCGGGCTTCGACTGGGAGCTGCAGGCGCCGGCGGGCTAGAGCCCCTCTCGCGACTCCTCCCGTCGCCAGGCACGCGCCTGCAGCCTCCCGGCCGCGTTGCGCTCCCTGCGCCGTGGGCTCCGCGACGCCTCGGTCGCCCGCCTTGTCAGGAGGCCGCAGGCGCGCACCTGGCTCGGTCCGGATTCGTGGGGTGGGCTCAAGGACGCTGCCCTCGGAGGCGTGCTTGCCGACGCCCCCCGGCCGACTACGCTTGCTTCATTGCCCGTCCCACGGGGTGAGGGACTCGGGAATGGCCGAGGCTGCGCGCGGATCGCGCCGCAGGAAAAGACGAAGCGGGCGTGCCCGCCGCTCCGGGAGGGGCGCCATCGAGACCGTCGGCCGCGAGATCGCGGGCGTCGCGCTGGTCGCCCTCGCCCTGCTGGCGGGTATCGCGCTCATCACCTACGACGCCGCCGATCCGATCGGCGTCTGGCAGCCCGTTCACAACGGCGGTGGCGTGGCCGGCGCCACCGTCGCCGGGCTGCTGGTGCGGGCGATGGGCGCCGGTGCGGCGGTTCCGGTGGCGGGGCTGCTGCTGCTCGGCCTCCGCCTGCTCCTGCCCGGGACGATCCAGCTTCCGGCCACGCGCTTCTGGGTCGGGGCGGCGCTCCTGCTCCTCTCCCTCTCCGCCCTGCCGGAGCTGCTGGCCTCCCTGGCGCCGCACCTGGCGGTGGGGAGCGGCGGCTGGCTCGGGGGGATCCTGGCACCCGCCGAGCGCATGCTGCTCTCGGGCCCCGGGGCGCTCGCCCTGAACGCGCTGGCCCTCCTGGTGGGTGTGCTCGGGGTGGTGGGGGTTCCGCCGGGCGTGGCCCTCGCCCGGCTCGGACGCGGCGCCGCCCTCGCGGCCCAGCGGACCGGGGCAATCCTCGCAGGCGGGCTGGCCGCCGCCCGGGAGGCGACCGGGCGGGCGGGGCGCCGGCTGGCGCGGTTTCCCGCGGCCTTCACCGTGTGGCGGGAGCAGCGCGCCCGGCGCGCCCGGCGTCACTCGAGGGAGGAGGCTCCGGAGACGCAGATCGCCGACGCGCCCGTGCCGGCGGAAGCGCTGCCGGCCCCGGAGCTGCCGAAGCCGCCCCGGGCCAAGAAGGGCGCTCCGCCGGACATCGTCGACCACCGCGACCGGCGCAAGCCGGAGCCGGAGCAGGAGGCCTTCACCTTCTCGGAACGGACCTCCTTCGGCCCCTACACGCCGCCGGACGTGTCCGAGATCTTCCAGGCGCCGCCGGCGGGCGGGCGCCGCTACGACCGCGACAGCCTGATCATGAACTCGCGGATCCTCGAGAAGAAGCTCGCCGATTTCGGGGTGAACGGGCGCGTGGTGACGGTGCACCCGGGTCCGGTGATCACGATGTACGAGTTCGAGCCCGCACCCGGGGTCAAGGTCAACCGCATCACGAACCTGTCGGACGATCTGGCTCTCGCGCTGCGGGCGCTCTCGATCCGCATCATCGCGCCGATTCCCGGCAAGTCCGTGGTCGGTATCGAGGTCCCGAACCCGGACCGCGAGGTCGTCTACATCCGCGACCTGCTCGAGTCGAAGTCGTTCCGGAGCGGTGGCTCCAAGCTCACCCTGGCCCTCGGCAAGGACATCTTCGGCAACCCGGTCGAGGGCGATCTGGCGGTGATGCCCCACCTGCTGGTGGCCGGCGCCACCGGTACCGGCAAGAGCGTGTTCCTGAACTCGCTCCTGTGCTCGATCCTCACCCGCGCCACGCCCGACGAGGTGAAGCTCCTGCTCGTCGATCCCAAGCTCCTCGAGCTGTCGATCTACGAGGGCATTCCGCACCTGATCGCCGAGGTGGTGACCCAGCCGAAGCGCGCGGCGGCGGCGCTCCAGGGCATCGTCCAGAAGATGGAGGAGCGCTACCAGATGATGGCGGCGCTCGGCGTGCGCAACATCCGCCAGTACAACGCGCGGGTCGAGGAGGCCCTCGCGGAGGGCGAGAAGACCTTCCGGCTGAAGCCGCTGCCCGGCGAGGAAGAGGGCCGCGAGGTCGAGTACCAGACCATCCCCTACATCGTCGTGGTGATCGACGAGCTGGCGGACCTGATGGTCGTGAGTGCGCGCGACGTGGAGGAGAGCCTCCAGCGTCTGGCCCAGATGGCGCGGGCCGCCGGCATCCACCTGGTGCTCGCGACCCAGCGTCCGAGCGTCGACGTGCTGACCGGCATCATCAAGGCGAACTTCCCCTCGCGCATCTCCTTCCAGGTCTCGTCGCGCACCGATTCCCGGACCGTCCTCGACCAGGGCGGCGCCGACGCCCTGCTCGGCCAGGGCGACATGCTGTTTCTGCCGCCCGGCACCTCCAAGATCCAGCGGCTGCACGGCTCCTACGTCTCCGAGAAGGAGGTGACCGAGCTCGTCCGACATCTCCGCGCCCAGGGAGCGCCGAAGTTCGACGACGATCTCGTGCGCCTCGAGGCGTTGGCCGACGCGGGCGAAGGCGGAATGCCCGATGAGGAGGCGGACGAGCACTACGACCTGGCGGTTCAGATCGTCGCCGAGACGCGCAACGCCTCCATCTCCTACATCCAGCGGCGGCTCAAGGTCGGCTACAACCGGGCGGCGCGGATGATCGAGCAGATGGAGCGCGAGGGCGTCGTCGGGCCGCAGATCGGCACCCGTCCCCGCGAGGTCTTCGTCCAGCAGCTCGGCGGCGAGGAGGAGTGAGGCGCTCCTGCGGGCTGGCGCTCGCCGGCGCCCTGGCCTGGGTGCTGGCGGCGAGCTCCGCTGCCGGCGGCGACCCGGCGGCACCGCCCGCGGAACCGCCTGCGGAGACTGCGGCGCCGCCCGCGGCACCGCCCGCGGAGACTGCGGCGCCGCCCACACCGACCGCCGAACCCCCGGCGGACGGTGCGGCGTGCGCGGAGGCAGCGGCCGGCAGGGTGCAGAGCTACTACGACGACGTGCAGGACCTGGCGGCCGCGTTCCGCCAGACCAGCCGCAGCGTCGCCTTCGGAGGCGCAGCGGGTCCGGACCAGCTCGCCGCCGGCCGGGTCGAGTTCGCGAAGCCGGGCAAGATGCGCTGGAGCTACACCGAGCCGGAGCCCAGCGAGGTCGTGAGCGACGGCTCCACCCTCTGGATCTACGACCCGGCGGCGAAGGAGGTGCAGGTCCTCGAGGTGGGGGAGGCCTTCCTGTCCGCCGCCGCCATCCAGTTCCTGCTCGGCTCCGGCCGGATCCTGGAGACCTTCTCGGTCGCCGCGCGAGATTGCGCCGCCTCGCCGCTGCAGCTCGTGCTGACGCCGAAGCAGCCCGCCAGCTACGAGCGTCTCGAGCTCCATGTCGATCCCCAGAGCGGCGTGATCGCCCGCACCGTCGTGCTGGATCTGCTCGGCAATCGCACCGAGGTGGCCTTCGACGATCTCGAGACGAACCGCTCGCCGCCGGCGGAGCGGTTCGTCTTCCAGGTGCCGGAAGGCGTTCGAGAGCTCCGGCTTCCCGGGCGCTGAGTTCGATCACTCGGTTGGCGGCAGCACGCCGAATTGCGGGCCGGTGCGCAGCCGGTGCGCAATCCGCCCTCCCCGTGCTCAGTTCGGGAAGAGCGTCTCCACGCTTCCGCTGTCCCTGCAACGGCGCGCGTAGCGTCGGCGGAGCGACACCAGCGTCAAGAACACGGCGTCGCGACGGCGCAGCGATGCCTCGCGGAGCGGCACCCGGGGGGCAGCTTCCAGCGGAATTCCGCTCGCGGAAAGGGGTTTGTCCGGGCCCTTCCCCGGGGTCTTCGCCCTGCGGGTGGGTGAAGGAAGGGAAGCGGCGTGGCGGCGCGGACCTGGGCGCTCGCTTGCACACGCGAGTGCTTGACACCCCTGGGGCCTGTCCTATGCTCGATCGGTGAAAATGCACGTGAAAACAAGGGGTTCGGGGATTTTGATGCACCCCCCGGGCCGACCCGCGGCGGGGCGCAATGGGTGTGCGGGTCACCCGCATGCGAGCGTCCATCGCCGCGAGGGCGAAGCCGAAGCGCCGGCGCACGGGGCTGCCACTTCCTCTTCGATGAGGCGACGCCCCCTCGCACCTGCCGGTCCCCTCCCGCGTTCCTCTCGCTTCGACGCACCGACCCCCCGGGCGGCCTCCGGGCCGCGGCATGGGCTTTGCAGTCTCCCGGAGCAGCTCCGTGGTGGGCACGGAGTCAACCAGGAGAGGGCGCAATGAGCGAGTTCGAATCCGATGGTGGCCGGCGGGGTCTCATGAGAGACGTCATGCGACGGATCTCCCCGAACGGTCCCCGCCCCGGAGACGAGGACTCGCAGGCGTCCACGGAAGCGGAAACGGAGCGTGGGCAGGCGATGGCACGATCCCTTCACGACGAGATCGAAGACCTTCGAGAGGCGCTGCGCTTCTTCGGAGGGGACTCGGCGGAGTTCCGCCGCCGGCTCGATCGGCTGCTCGCCGAGTACGAGGCGATCCGTCGCCGGTTCCATCTCACGCGCGACCAGCTGACCGACGCCGAGCGGCAGAACGAGAAGCTGGTCGGCACGCTGCAGGAAGCCAAGCAGCAGATCGAGCTCCTCAAGGAGGAGGTCGACAAGCTGTGCGCCCCGCCGAACGGCTACGGCGTCTTCCAGCGCTCCAACAAGGACGGCACTGCCGAGATCGTCGTCGACGGCAAGTCGATGCGCGTCAACGTGCATCCGAACGTCGACACCTCCCACTTCGAGGAGGGGCAGCTCGTCGTCCTGAACGAGGCCTTCAACATCGTCGAAGGTGCCGGCTTCACGGCGCGTGGCGAGATCATGTCGATCGTGGACATGCTGGGCGACGGCCGCGCCGTCGTGCTCGGCCACACCGACGACGAGCGGGTCGTGACCCTCTCGGACCCGCTGCGCCGGGAGCGCCTCAAGGTCGGCGACCACATCCTGGTCGATCCGCGCACCCAGTATGCCTTCGAGAAGATGCCGAAGTCGTCGGTGGAAGAGGTGGCCCTCGAAGAGGTCCCCGACATCACCTACGACCGCATCGGCGGCCTCGGCGAGCAGGTCGAGATCCTGCGCGACGCGATCGAGCTGCCCTACCTGCACCCGGACATCTTCGCGGAGCATAAACTCTCGCCGCCGAAGGGCATCCTGCTCTACGGCCCTCCGGGCTGCGGCAAGACCCTCATCGCGAAGGCGGTGGCGAACGCCCTGGCCAAGCGCATCGAGGAGCGGACCGGTCGCGAGACGCCGGCCTACTTCCTCAACGTGAAGGGCCCGGAGCTCCTCAACAAGTACGTCGGCGAGACCGAGCACAAGATCCGCGAGGTCTTCAAGCGCGCGCGAGAGAAGGCCAGCGAGGACGTGCCCGTCGTGATCTTCTTCGACGAGATGGACTCGCTCTTCCGCATGCGCGGCTCCGGAATCTCCTCGGACATGGAGGCCACCGTGGTGGCCCAGTTCCTCTCGGAGATCGACGGCGTCGAGTCGCTGAAGAACGTGATCGTGATCGGCGCCTCGAACCGGCAGGATCTGATCGATCCCGCCGTGCTGCGCCCCGGCCGCCTCGACCTGAAGGTCAAGGTGAACCGCCCGGATCGCGAGGCTGCCTACGAGATCTTCACCAAGTACCTGGTGGAGGACCTGCCCTTCCACGCCGATTCCGAGCAGCGCTACGGAAGCGATCCCTCGAAGATCGTCGACGGCATGATCCGCGACACCATCGACGACATGTACAACACGGGCGAGGACAACAAGTTCCTCGAGGTGACCTACGCCAAGGGCGAGCGCGAGATCTTCTACTTCAAGGATTTCGCCAGTGGCGCCATGATCGAGAACATCGTCGCCCGCGCCAAGAAGATGGCGGTGAAGCGATTCATCGACCACCAGGAGCGCGGGATCCGGGTGAACGACCTGAAGCAGGCCGTCCAGGACGAGTTCAAGGAGAACGAGGACCTCCCGAACACGACCAACCCGGACGATTGGGCGCGCATTTCCGGCCGCAAGGGCGAGCGCATCATCAACGTCCGCACCCTGATCAGCGGGATCAGCCGCAAGGAGCGGTCGATCGAGAACATCGATTCCGGTCAGTACCTGTAGGAGGATCTCGCGTCCCCGCGGCGCCAGGCACGTTTATGGCGATTCCGAAGGTGATGGGGACCGAGATCGAGTACGGGATCACGGTCAAGAACGACCGGGACTTCGATCCGATCTCGAGCTGCGTGCTGCTGGTGAACGCCTACCGCGAGGAGCGGGTGGCGAAGATCCTGTGGGACTACGACCAGGAGAACCCGCTGGCGGATGCCCGCGGCTTCCAGGTCGACGGCGAGAAGTACACGCCGAACCAGCAGGAGAACATCGCCCGCAACAAGACCCTCGAGAACGGTGCCCGCTACTACGTGGACCACGCGCACCCCGAGTACTCGTGCCCGGAGGTGACCAATCCCCACGAGCTGGTCGTTCACGAGAAGGCCGGCGAGCGGATCGTCGAGTTCTCGCGTCGCGAGGCCACGGCCCTGCTGCCCGAGGGCACGCAGATGCTGCTCCACAAGAACAACAGCGACCACAAGGGAAACAGCTACGGCTCCCACGAGAACTACCTGATGGACCGCCGGACGTCCTTCAAGCAGATCGTGGAGCACCTGATGCCGTTCTTCGTGAGCCGTCAGGTCTACACCGGCGCCGGCAAGGTGGGCAGCGAGAACCGGGCCCAGCCCTGCGACTACCAGCTCTCCCAGCGGGCCGATTTCTTCGAGACCGAGGTCGCCCTCGACACGATGGTGAAGCGGCCCATCATCAACACCCGCGACGAGCCCCACGCCGATCGCGAGAAGTACCGGCGCCTCCACGTGATCGTGGGCGACGCGAACATGAGTGAGTACACGATCTACCTGCGCCAGGGCGCCACGGCGATCGTGCTGGCCATGATCGAGGACGGCGCCATCGACCGGGATCTCTCGCTCCGCGACCCGGTACGGGCGATCAAGGAGGTCTCCCACGATCGCAGCTGCGCCCGCGAGGTCGAGCTCGCCACCGGCAAGAAGATGAGCGCCGTGCAGATGCAGCTCGAGTACCTGGAGATGGCCCGGAAGTACTGCGGGACGAGGGAGGTCGGCCCCTGGGCCGGGGACGTGCTCCAGAAGTGGGGCGAGGTGCTCGACGCCCTCGAGCGCGACCCCCTGGAGCTCGCGGACCGCATCGACTGGGTGATCAAGCAGGTGATGATCGAGCGCTTCATGGAGCGGAAGTCGCTCGCGTGGGGTGATCCCCAGGTGCAGCTGCTCGACCTGCAGTACCACGACCTTCGCCCCGAGAAGGGCCTGTACTATCTTCTCGAGAGACAGGGTCAGGTGGAACGGATCGTGACGGACCAGGAGATCACGAAGGCGATTACCGAGCCGCCCGAGGACACGCGGGCCTACTTCCGCGGACAATGCCTGAAGCGCTACGGCGAGGAGGTGTTCGGCGTCAACTGGGACTCGATCTCGTTCGGCATCGGAGACGAGCCGATCAAGCGGGTCCTGATGGCGGAGCCGCTCAAGGGCTCCAAGCAGCACGTCGACGACCTGCTCGACCGCTCCTCCAGCGCAGCCGAGCTCGTCAAGAACCTTCGCGCCTGATCGATCGCCAGGAGTATCCTCGCTTCTCGCCTGCCCCCCGCCAGGAGACATCCCATGATTCGCCGAACCGAACGACGGAACGACTTCGGAAACGAAGCCGACGCGGAGCTGCTGCTCCGCACGGCCCACGCCGCCGAGAGCACCCAGAAGCAGAAGACCGGAGACGGCGGCGGCGACGAGGGCGGCGAGAAGGCCGGCGACGGCAGCAAGAAGCTCGCCAAGAAGGGCGAGGCCCTGAAGGAAGAGATGGACGCCCTCGTCGACGAGATCGACGAGGTCCTCGAGGAGAACGCCGAGGAGTTCGTGAAGAACTACGTCCAGCGCGGGGGCGAGTAGGCCGCTTCCCGTCCGACACCATCACGCACACCGGGGGGGTTCCGTGCGGTTCTGGGATGGATACAAGGGCAGCAGCTTCATGGAGCTGCTCGACGTCGACTTTCCGCAGCTGAAGCCCGACGTCGGCGCTTGGCTGGCGAGCAGTGGGGAGATGCCGGAGACGGCTCACGGCACCACCTGCGTGGCGCTGCGCTTCGGCGACGGCGCCCTGGTGGCCGGTGATCGTCTCGCCACCATGGGCCACCAGGTGGCGAATCGCGACATCGAGAAGGTCTACGCCACCGACGACTTCTCGCTCATGGCGATCGCCGGTGCCGCCGGCCCCGCCATCGAGATGGCGCGGCTCCTCGGCATCCAGTTCGAGCACCACGAGAAGATCGAGGGCGAGCCCCTCGAGCTCGAGGGCAAGGCCAACACCCTGGCCTCGCTGATCAAGCAGAACCTCCCGGCGGCCATGCAGGGCCTGGTGGTCGTGCCGCTCTTCGCCGGCTACGACCGGCGCCGCCGGACCGGGCGCGTCTGGAAGTACGAGGTGACCGGCGGCCGCTACGAGGAGCTCGAGTTCGACAGCATTGGCTCCGGCTCGATCTTCGCCAAGGAATCCCTCAAGAAGTCGTACGCCTCCGGCGCGAGCCGCGAGGAGGCGATCCGCATGGCCATCCAGGCGCTCACCGACGCCGCCGACGAGGACACGGCGACCGGCGGCGTCGACCTGCACCGGCAGATCTTCCCCCGCGTGAAGCTCGTGGGTTCCCGGGGCGTGGATGAGGTGGGTGACGAGGAGATCGCCCAGGTGTACCAGGGCGTCATCGACGCCCGCCGCCGGCCGGGAGCGTAGTCATGTCCTTTCCGTTCTACGTCAACCCGGAGCAGATGACCCAGGACAAGGCCGAGTTCGCCCGCAAGGGCATCGCTCGGGGCAAGTCCATCGTCACCGTCGAATACGACCAGGGCGTCGTGATGGTGGCCGAGAACCCGACCCGGCTGCACAAGCTGGGCGAAGTCTACGACCGGGTGGCCTTCGCCGGCGTCGGCAAGTTCAGCGAGTTCGATCGTCTCCGGAAGATGGGCGTGCAGTGGGCCGACGTGGAGGGCTACCGCTTCAGCCGCGACGACGTGCGCGGCAAGGCCCTGGCCAACGTCTACTCCCAGATCCTGGGCGAGGAGTTCAGCCGCTCGATGAAGCCCTTCGAGGTGGAGATCGTGGTGGCCGAGGTCGGCGATCCGGAGCTCGTGGGCCACGAGAACAACGCGCTCTTCAAGATCGGCTTCGACGGCACCGTCCAGGACCAGGAAGGCTTCTGCGTGATCGGCGGCTCCGAGGGCAACCTCCAGAACCACATGCAGTCGAACTACCGGGACGGCCTCGACCTCGCGCAGGCCCTTGCCCTCGGGCGTGAGGCGCTCCAGCGGGCCGAGAACGGCACGCCGGACCTGCCGGCCAAGAGCCTCGAGGTCTGCGCGCTCGATCGCAGCCGCCCGGGTCGCAAGTTCAAGCGGCTCACCACCGAGGAGGTGGCCGGGCTCATCTAGGCGCCGGCCGTCCGTCCCTTCAGGTAGGCGTAGCCCGCCCTCGCCGTGGCGAGCGGATCGGGCGCCGTGTCATGCTCGACGAAGTAGTGGCGGAGCCCGGCCTGTCCGGCCCGGGCGAAGATCGCCTCGAAGGGCACCGTGCCTTCGCCCGGGTCGACGAAGGTGCCGTCCGCCAGCACATCCTTCACGTGGCAGACGGGGAAGCGTCCCGGGAAGCGGGCGAAGGCCGGCAGCGGATCGAAGCCCGCCGCCTTCGCCCAGCCGAGATCGATTTCCAGGCGCACCCGCTCCGGATCCGTCTCCTCGAGGATCACGTCGTAGGGGAGGCGGCCCTCCACCGGCGTGAACTCGAAGTGGTGGTTGTGATAGCCGAAGACGAGGCCGGCCTTCGAGAAGGCCTCGCCCATGGCGTTCAGCTCAGAGGCGATCGCCTTCCAGTCGTCGAGGGAGAGGTCGGTGCGGATGCGCCACTCGCCCTTCTCCTGGTAGACGACCTGGCGCGGCGCCGAGAGGAAGACGTACCTCGCGCCCAGGGCGTGGGCCGCTTCGATCTCCTGCTCCGGCGGACCCTCCAGGTGCGTCGACGGCGCGCGCAGGCCGAGGCCGTCGAGCATTGACCGGATCTCGCCGGGAGCGTGACCGGCGCGTCCGGAGACCTGCACCTCCCGGTAGCCGATCGCCGCGACCTTCTCGAGGGTGCCGCGGTAGTCCTTCGCCAGGAGCTCTCGCAGGGTGTAGAGCTGGAGTCCGGGCTCGATCGGGGTCTCGGTGGATGTCATGGCGGCTCCTGGGCCGAGGGCCGCGCTCCCGGCACCGAGCGCAGCCGCGGTATGCAGGAAGTGCCGCCGGGTGAAGCCTCGATCGCCCACGAGAGCGACGCTACCGCCTCCCCGCGGGGCCGGCCAGTCCCGCGGAACGCACCGAAAGCTCCCGGCCGTACCTGCCGATAGAGGAAGGGCTACATTGGCCCTCCGGACCGGGTGGGAGCGCGTGCAGAAGCGAATCTACGGAGTCGAGACCGAGTACGGGATCATCTTCACCCCTGAGGGGCGGAAGACCCTGCCGGTCGAGAAGGCGATCCGCTTCCTGTTCGAGAAGCTGATCACCACGGAGCACTTCCTGAACGTGTTCCTGGAGAACGGCGCGCGCTTCTACCAGGACACGGGCTGTCACCCGGAGTACGCGACGCCGGAGTGCGCCTCGCCCCGCCAGCTGATCGTCTACGACCGGGCCGGCGAGCGGATCCTGGAAGACCTCCAGGACTATGCCGAGGAGAAGATCCGCGAAGAGCGGATCGCCGGAAAGCTCTCGATCTTCAAGAACAACACCGACTTCGTCGGGAACTCCTACGGCTGCCACGAGAACTACCTCGTCGACCGCGACGTGGACTTCTACTACCTGGCCGAGCAGCTGATCCCGTTCCTGGTCACCCGCCAGATCTACACCGGCGCGGGCAAGGTCTTCCAGACCCAGGACGGCGTGCACTACTGCATCAGTCAGCGCGCCCAGCACATCTACCAGAAGATCTCGGGCACGACGACGAACGACCGCTCGATCATCAACACTCGCGACGAGCCCCACGCCGACCGGGAGCGCTATCGGCGCCTCCACGTCATCGTCGGTGATTCGAACATGAGCGAGTACACGAACTTCGTGAAGATCGGCTCGTGTGCGGTGGTCCTCCAGATGATCGAGGACAACTACATCAACAAGGACTTCACGCTCCGCAACCCGGTCAAGGCGATCAAGGACATCTCCTACGACACGACCTGCAAGCGGAAGCTGCGCCTCGACAACGGGCGCGAGTACTCGCCCATCGAGATCCAGCGCGAGTACTGCGAGATGGCCCAGAAGTACATCGAGCAGTACCCGGTTTCCGACGAGCTCAAGGAGAGCGTCGGCATGTGGCAGTACGTGCTCGACTGCCTCGACGACGATCCCAACAGGCTCGACCGCAAGATCGACTGGGTAATCAAGCGCCGGCTGATCGAGAGCTACGTGGAGCGCCACGGCTCCCGCTGGAGCGATCCGCGGGTATTCATGCTCGACCTCCAATACCACGACATCCGCGTGAGCCGCGGCCTCTACTACCTCCTCGAGCGCAAGGGCGCGGTGGATCGCATCCTGAACGACGAGGAGATCATCAAGGCCAAGACCGAGCCGCCCCCGGACACCCGGGCGCGGATGCGCGGCGAGTTCATCAAGCTCGCGCGCCAGAACGGCATCCAGTACGACCTGGACTGGTCGAACATCCGGCTCGGCAACCTGCTCAACGTCCGCGTGATCTGCAACAATCCCTTCGAGACGGACACGGAGAAGGTGGCCGAGCTGGTGCGCACGATCCAGAAGACGAACCTGCGCAAGACCAGCCTGTCGAAGCTAGTGATCCAGTCTTGATCCAGACCCGCGGAGGCCCCCCATGACCGACGCACGTCCGCATCTCGTCGCCCTGGACCCGGACGCAACGCCGCCGGAAGCCGGCGGAGCGCCGGCGCCGGCTCCCTCCGAAGGACCGCCCGCCCTCGGCCGCTACGGCTGGGTCGCCGCCGCCCTGGCGCTGGTCTGTGCGATCGGCTGGGGCGTCATGGCCAACCGCGCCTCGCAGCTCGAGGGCGAGCTCGCGGCCTCCCAGGCGGCCCTGGCCGCCGCCGAGGGCCGTATCGAGGACTACCAGGCACACTTGGGCCAGGTCCGAGAGCGCACCGAAGGGCTCGTGGCCGGCATGGACGCGCTGGTCGGACAGCTCGGCTCCCTGGCCACGGACCTCGAGAGCCTGGGCGGCCTCGTGGGCGACGACCCCACAGCCGCCGGCAACGAGCCCGGCGAAGCACCCGCCGGGCCTTAGCTCTTCCGGCCGCCCGCGTCCTCGAGGCGCACCCGGGGTGCGCTCATTTCCCGCGCAATTCCGGCGGCTTCCGGCCGTCCGTCACTCAACTCCTGCCGCCTCGTGCCGATAGGGGAAAGGCCGGCCCGGTCCATGCCGGACGGGCCCTGCGCGAGGCGACCTTCATGCTCGACGCCATTGCCGGCCTGTTCAGTAGCGACCTGGCCATCGATCTGGGCACGGCCAACACCCTGGTCTACGTGAAGGGCAAGGGCCTGATCTGCTCGGAGCCGTCGGTCGTCGCCGTGGCGAAGGACTCGAGCGGTCGCGGCGACAAGGTGCTGGCGGTCGGCCACGAGGCCAAGGAGATGCTCGGCCGCACGCCCGGCGGCATCCGCGCCATCCGCCCGATCAAGGACGGCGTCATCGCCGACTTCGAGATCACCGAGGCGATGCTCCGCTACTTCATCCAGCGCGCCCACAACCGGCGCAAGCTGGTCCGCCCGCGCATCGCGATCTGCGTGCCGCCCTGCATCACCAGCGTCGAGAAGCGCGCGGTGCGCGAGAGCGCGCTCAGCGCCGGCGCCCGCGAGGTGTACCTGATCGAGGAGCCGATGGCGGCGGCGATCGGCGCCGGCCTCGACGTGACGGCGGCGACGGGCAACATGGTCGTCGACATCGGCGGCGGCACCACCGACGTCGCAGTGATCTCGCTCTCGGGCATCGTCACCAGCCGATCGATCCGCTGCGGCGGCGACGCCATGGACGACGCCGTCGTCAACTACGTGAAGCGCAAGTACAACATGCTGATCGGCGAGCGTACCGCCGAAGGCTGCAAGGTGAACATCGCCACGGCTTCGCCGACGGCGAAGACCGAGACGATGGAGATCAAGGGCCGCGACCTCGTCGCCGGCATCCCGAAGGTCGTCGTCACGACCAGCGAGGAGATCCGCGAGGCGCTGCTCGAGCCGATCGGCCAGATCGTCGAGACCGTCCACCTCACCCTCGAGCGCACCCCGCCGGAGCTGGCCGCCGACATCGTCGACCGCGGCATCATGCTCGTTGGCGGCGGCAGCCTGCTGAACGATCTCGACCAGGTCCTCCGCCAGGAGACCAAGCTCCCGATCCTGCGCAGCGAGGATCCCTTCACGGCAGTGGTCCACGGCGCCGGCCGCGCGCTGGACAATCTGGACCTGCTGAAGGAAGTGGCGATCCAGTAGTCGCCCCGGCGGGAACAGAACCGGGGGGCGGCCGGGATTCGCTACATCAGGGCGACCGGTGCTGTTCACCCAGTCGACGTTCTTCCTGTTCTTCGGCCTCGTCTTCGCGGGGGCGTGGGCTCTTCCCGGCCATCGGCTCCACAAGCTCTGGCTCCTCGGAGCGAGCTACGCCTTCTATGCGGGCTGGGACTGGCGGTTCCTGGGGCTCATCCTGCTCTCGACGGGCGTGGACTACGTCGCGGCCCAGCGCATCCACCACGGCCCGACGCCCCGGGCGAGGCGCGCCTGGCTGGTTGCCAGCCTCGTGGCGAACCTCGGCATCCTGTTCACGTTCAAGTACCTGGACTTCTTCGCCGCCTCGGCGGCGGCGCTGCTCGAGGCCCTGGGCGCGACCGCGAGCTGGACGACGCTCCACCTGGCGCTCCCGGTCGGGATCAGCTTCTTCACCTTCCAGTCGATGAGCTACACGATCGACGTCTACCGGCGTGAGCTCGCCCCCCATCGCAGCCCGTTGGACTTCGCGCTGTTCGTCGCCTTCTTCCCGCAGCTCGTGGCAGGCCCGATCGTGCGCGCCCGGGACTTCCTCCCGCAGCTCCGTGAGCGGCCGCGGCTCTCGGCGGTGCCGGTGCGCGCGTGTCTCACGCTCTTCTGGATCGGCTTCTTCAAGAAGGCCTGCGTGGCCGACAACCTGGCGCTCTGGATCGACCCGGTCTACGCGGAGCCGGCCGCCCACACGGCGGGAGCGCTGGTCGGTGCCGCCTGGCTCTACGCCGTGCAGATCTATTGCGACTTCTCGGGCTACTCGGACATGGCGATCGCCACCGCCGGCCTGCTCGGCTACCGCCTTCCGCGCAACTTCGCCGCGCCCGCCTTCAGCGTGTCCGTCACCGAGTTCTGGCGCCGCTGGCACATCTCCCTCTCGAGCTGGCTGCGCGACTACCTCTACATCCCCCTCGGCGGCAACCGGCGCGGAGCGGGCCGCACGCGGCTGAACCTGATGGCGACCATGCTCCTCGGCGGGCTCTGGCACGGAGCCGCCTGGACCTTCCTGCTCTGGGGCGCGCTCCACGGGCTCGCCCTGATCCTGCACCGGGTGTGGCGGGAGCTCGTGGGCACCCGCCGGGCTCCGGGTCGTCTGCGACCCCTCGCCCGGCTGGCCGCCATGGCGCTCACCGCCTGGTGGGTGGTCTTCGCCTTCGTCTTCTTCCGGGCGGAGAGCCTGCCCGACGCCGCCGTGGCTGCGCGCGCCTTCGTTACCTTCGCCTCGCCCGGGTCGGCGGGCCTGCCCGCCAGCCCCTGGCCGGTGCTCGCGCTGCTGATCGCGGTCCACGCCCTGTGCTGGAGGTTGCGGCCGGAGGAGCGGGTGGAGGCGCTGCCGCCCGCGGCCTTCGCGCCCGCCTACGGACTGGCCTGGAGCCTCGCCCTGCTCTGGATCCCGCTCGAGGCGCGACCCTTCATCTACTTCCAGTTCTGACGCCGCGAGGCTGGAGGCTCTCGAGCACCGCGGGGCAGAGGTCGCGCGCCACGGCCCGGGAGAAGAGCCGGGCGCCGGCGTCGCCCAGGTGGCCGCGATCGAACCACCGCCCCATCGCGTAGAGCGGGCGCAGATCTTCGGGCGGGGCGAAGGCCACGGGTCGCTCGGGAGCTCGGCTCTCGAGGTGGTGCACGACCCGCCGGGACCACAGGAGGCCGTCCGCACGCAGGATCGGGGGCAGCAGCGCGCCCGCTCGCGTCCGCGGGCCCTCCGCGGCGGCCAGGAGCCCCTCGACGAATCGCGCCTCCAGGGCCGATAGGGGCGCACGCTCGCCGGCCTTCGCCCTCTCGAGGTCGCTCACCCACCCCGCGAAGGCCGCGGCGTCACGGCTGCGATCGAGGCGCCGCTTCTCCAGCAGTGCGCGCACCTCCGGGTCGCCGGTGCGGACTGCCTGCTCGAGCCCGTGATATCCGCGCTGAGCCCGAAGCAGTTCGTCCGGCGGCTCCGGAAGCGGCGCCTCCGCGAACGCGGCCCGCTGGGCGCTTCCCACCGGCAGGCTGCTGGCGAGCAGGGTGGCCAGGTAGCGGAGCGAGAGGCGGAGCTGGGTCAGCCGGGCCGGGAGGCGGGAAGACGCGAGCTGCTCGGCCGGCGGACGCACCCAGAGCTGCAGGAAGCCCAGCGGCGCGGTGGCTGCAGAGTTGGCGAAGCGTGCGTGCGGGTGCGCCGCCAGCTGGAGCGCGGGTCCGTGGGCACCGACCGGCTCGATCAGCACCACCCGGTGCCGCTCGCCCGGAGCCCGGGAGACCCTCTGCGCCACCCGCGCCATCATCGGCGCCGACATGCCGGGCCAGCCCAGGTTGTAGGAGCGCAAGCCGACGCAGCCGAGCCGGGCGGCCTCGGCGTCCACCACGTCGGGGACGATGGCGCGGAACACCCGGCTCGAGCCTACGAACACCAGGTCGAGCTCGGCGCGATGCTCGTCCAGGTAGGCCAGTTTGTCCGAGAGCCGCCCCAGGGTCTCCAGCGGGAATCGCTCGGCCGGCTCCGACGCCAGGAGCAGCCCGACGAGGAGCGCGGCGGCGAAGGCCGCGGCGAGAGCGGCCAGCAGCAGCGGGCCCGGGCGCGCCGGCCGTTGGCCGCCGGGAAGGGGCGGCTCGTCCCACCCTCTCCCGGGGCTCATTCCGGCGACAGCACCGCCAGGGCGAGCTGCATGGCGAGCTGCATGTCGCCCTCCAGCTCGATCAGGCCCGAGAGGAAGGCGTCCTGGGCCGCCACCTCCCCGTTCTTCAGGGCCTCGTAGGCGCCGCGGTCGACCCGGATCACGGTGGTGGGCTCGGCGGGAATGGGCTCCTTGCCGAAGTGGGCGAGGAGGGCGAAGCCGCCCGCGCCGGCGAGCTCGAAGCGGAGCGTGCCGGTGATGAGCTCCAGGTTCTGCAGGCGCGGCGCGGTGAGCTTGAGGTCGCCGCCCTGGCTGGCCAGAGCGCCCAGGAAGCCCAGCGGCGAGTCGCCGGCCTCTCGCGCCAGCTGCTCGAAGTCCGGTCGCTCGAGCACGAGGGTGAGGAAGGGCGCGTGCGCCGCCTCGTCGCTCGGCGTCATCGCGCCGCCTTCCACGTTCAGCGCGAAGCGTCCGCCGCCCTCGCCGCGCACCTCGACCTGGAGGGTTCCGTTCACGTCGCGCATCTCGTCGAGGACGCGCTGGGCCGTCTCCACGGCGCGCTCCTGCTCGCGCAGGGTGCGCGCCCACTGGGCCGGGAACAGCTCGGTGAAGTAGGTGCGGGGGTCGGGGCCGGACTCGGAGGGCGCGCTCATCGGATGCCTCGCTGGTAGCGGTCCACGGCTCGGGCGTGCTCGGCGTAGGTGCGCGAGAAGTGGTGGGTGCCGTCGTTCTTCGAGACGAAGAAGAGCGCCTGCTCGCCCTCCGCCGGCTCGATCACGGCGCGCAGGGCCGCCTCGCCCGGATTCGCGATCGGTCCCGGCGGAAGGCCCGGGATCCGGTAGGTGTTGTAGGGGTTCGACTCGTCTTCCAGGTGGACGCGTCGCAGGTTGCCGTCGAAGTCCGCGATGCCGTAGATCACTGCCGGATCCGTCTCCAGGCGCATACCCTTCGCCAGCCGGTTCAGGAACACCGCCGCGATGCGCGGCCGTTCCTCGGGCGCGCCGGTCTCCTTCTCGACGATCGACGCCAGCACCACCACCGCGCGCATCGACAGCTCCCGGGCGGCGGCGCGCTCGGCGAGCGGCGCCCAGGCGATGCGGAACTGGCCGACGAGGTCTTCGATCATCTCCCGCGGCCCGATGCCCCGGGCCCAGCGATAGGTCTCGGGGAAGAGGTAGCCCTCCAGATCCTCGCCTTCGACGCCGAGGGCGCTGGCCACCTCCGGATCCCGGACCAGGGCGAGGATCTCCTCGGCGCGGGCCCAGCCCTCCTCCTCGAAGCGCGTCGCGATCTCCACGGCGGTCAGTCCTTCCGGAAACGAGAACGCGTGGGTCCGCACCTCGCCGCGGGCCAGGCGGCCGAGGATTTCGGCCGGCGACATGGCCGCGGAGAGCTCGTACTCGCCGGCGCGGAGCCCGCGCCCCTGCTCGCGCCAACGAGCGAGCCCTTCGAAGGCCCAGGCCCGGCGCACGAGCCCGGCCTCCTCCAGCGAGCGCGCCACCCGGGAGAGGGTGGCGCCTTCCGGCACCTCGAAGACCTCGGCCTCCGCCAGGGGCTTCGGCGCGGTGAGCGCGCGGCGCACGGTGAAGCCGCCGGCGATCGCCGCGGCCAGCACCAGCACGACGAGCGGGATCGCGACCCGCTTCACGCTGGCCCCACCGCCCGGCGCTCCAGGTAGGTGCGCAGCAGCACCGTCGCAGCGACCGAGTCGACCACGGCCTTCTTCTTGCGCCGTCCCTTGCGGCCGGTGGCCTCGAGGGCGCGCTCGGCCTCGCGGGTGGTGAAGCGCTCGTCGAGCAAATCGACGGGCAGGGCCAGCGCCGTGCGCAGTCGCTCGGCAAAGCGATCCGCGGCCTCGGCCTGGGCGCCGCGGGTGCCGTCGAGGTGGATCGGCAGGCCGATCACGATCCGCGACACGTCGCGGCTCTGCACCAGCTCGCCGATCGCGGCCACGTCCTTCTCGGCCCCGCGGCTCTCGACCGGATCGAGGGGAAAGGCGATGCGGTCGTCCCGATCCGACACGGCGAGGCCGAGCCGTCGGCTCCCGTAGTCGATCCCGAGCACCGGCATGGAGGGAGGCTAACGACTCCGCCGTTCCAGCGCGGTCTGGGCCGCGTCGCGCACCTGGGTGTCCCGCAGCCGGGCGGCCTGGGAGAGCACGCCCACCGCCTCCTCACCGGGCAGCTGGGCCAGGGCGCGGGTGGCGGCGAGCTTGAGCTCACGCAGGCGCCGCCGGCCCAGGAGGTCCCGACGCAGCACGAGGGTGCCCAGCTCTCCTGCGGCCTCGGGCCTTCCCAGCTCGCCCAGGGCGCCGATCAAGTCGCGGGCGATCTCCGGGTCCCGGGCCTCCACCGCGGCGTGGAGGGCGCTGGCGAGGGGGCCCACGGCCCGCGGGCTGCCGGTGCTGGCCAGGCAGGCCATCGCCAGGGGCGGCAGCTGGGGATCGTCGGCGGACAGCGCGCGGGCCAGGGCGCGCAAGGCCTGGGCGTCGTCCCGGCCGTCGGGCCGGGCCAGCCGCGCGAGGGCGCCGCCGGCGGCTTCCCGGACGAAGGCGTCGGCGCTGCGCAGCTGGTCGGCGATGCGGGCCACCGCCTCCGGCGACCCCATCCGCTCCGCCAGCTCGATGGCGCGCTCGGCGGTCTCCCGCTCCGGCGAGCCGATGGCTTCCAGGATCGGCGGCCCGGCGGCCGGGCCGAGGCCGAGCAGCCGCGCGGACAGCCGCTCCGCCCGCTCCGGCGACGTCTCGGTGAGCGCGCAGACCGCCAGGGCGCGCGCGCCCTCGCCGCCGAGCTGGGGCAGCACCGCCGCCGCCTGCTCCGCGTCTGGACCGCCTTCCGCCATCTGGTCGATCACCGCGTCGAGGCGCTCGCCGGTCGTCAGGCGCTCCAGGGCCACGCGCGCGATGTCCCGATCGGCCTCGCTGCGCTTGGCATCGCACTCGGCGGCCAGGGCGGCCAGGATGCGCAGGGTCGGGGCCCGCCCGAGGCCGTGGGTATCGCTCGCCACCAGGCGGAAGAGACCGTCGATCAGCTGGGAGTAGGCGGGCCCGCCCGGCGAGCTCTCGATCTCGCGCAGCAGGGTCGCCGCCGCGTCGCTGGGTGGTAGGCCGTCGGCGCCCGACGCGGTGGTCTCTCCGCTGCTCTCGGCCAGGGGCAGCACGACCGGCTGGGTGTCTTCCTCCGCCGTCTCGCCCGGCGGCGGGTCCGGGAGCGTCTGCTCGGTGTCGCTTCCGGCGTGCATCGGCTCGTCGATCGGGTCCGTCGGGTCGCCGGTGTCCACGCTCCGGGTGACGACGCTCTGGAGGGTCGGCTCGTCGTCTTCGGCGGGCGGCGCCGGACTCCGGGCCGGCTGCGGCTCGGTCTCGTCGGGCGGATCCGCGACGGGCAGGGGAGGGGACGTCTCGGCCGACGCCGCGACGGGCTGGGGGCCGGACGGCGTCTCGGCAGGCGCCGCGACGTGCGCTTCCCGGGGCGCAGCGACGGGCAGGGGCACCGGGGTCGGCGCCTCCTCGATCTCCGGTGCGGGGGCCACCCGCGCCGGTGCGGCCGGTCGAGGCATGGGCGTCTTCGGGACCGGCAGCCCCGGCGCGTCGTCGGGCATCTCGATGCGCACCCCGTCCGGCACGCGTCGCGCGAGGGCCGGGCCCACGCCGCCCTCATCCGCGACGGTCTCGTCCGGCAACGCCAGCACCTCGACCAGGCCCGCCAGGGCCTCCGCATCCGCGCCGGGCTCGACCCGCAGGCGCCAGACGCCCCGGGCCTGCCACTCCGAGAGCGGAGCGGCCAGCCGCCCGTCGATGGGAACGCTGCGTCCGCCCTGCTCGAGGCGATCCGGCTCGATGGCCAGCTCGATCGCACCGTGTCGCTGCAGGTCCGCGGTCCAGGCCCGCCGTGTGTGCTCGAAGACCGGGCCCAGGCGCGGATCGCCGGGCGAGAAGTAGGTGCGTGCCTTCACGACGCGGGCCAGCTCGAGCAGGAGCGAGACCAGCTCCGGAGTGCTGCGGGGTTCGGTGGCGGCCATGGACGGCGGGAGGATAGGCGGTCGGCACCTCCCGGCATCCGGTGGTATCCTCGACCGGTCGCCCGGCTCCCCCCACCGAGGCGAGCCCCACCCTCCTCCGGTCCCCGGCCCCTCATCCATGGGAACCGATCAACACGGCGCCGCTGGGCCCCGAGGTCCGGTGCGGTGGGTCGCTCTGGCTTCGTCCACAGGTTTCGGCGTGGGGTTTCTCCCCTGGGCGCCCGGAACCTGGGGATCGGCCCTTGCGGTGCTGATTTTCGTGTTATTTTCGCCCTTGCCCGGGTGGCTGCTCCTGGCCAGCGGGCTGGCGCTCTTCGCGCTGGGGGTGTGGTCGGCGGACGTGAGCGAGGCGGTCTTCGAGCGGGCCGACGACGGCCGGATCGTCGTCGACGAGGTGGTGGGCCAGCTGCTGGCCCTCGCGCCGGTCCGCCTGGCCTTCGGCCCCGAGCGGGCGGGCCAGGAAATCTTCTGGCTCGTGACCGGATTCGTCGCGTTCCGGCTGTTGGATATCCGAAAGCCCGGGCCCGTCGGATGGGTCGAGCGGCGCACCAGCGGAGGTTTCGGCGTGATGGCGGATGACGTGGTGGCCGGCGTCCTCGCGGCCGTGATCGTCTATCTCGGCCTCGAGCTCGGTCCCGCGACCCTCGGAGGTGCCGGGTGATCGCCGAGGTGCTGACCATCGGAGACGAGCTCCTGCGCGGCGAGATCGTCGACTCGAACAAGTCGTTCCTGTCGGAGCGGCTGCTGCGCATCGACGTCCACACCCGTTTCCACGCCTCGGTCCGCGACGACCCGGCCGACATGACCGACGCCTTCCTGCGCGCGGCCGGACGCGCCGGCGTGGTGCTCGTGTCCGGCGGCCTCGGGCCGACCCGCGACGACCTCACGATCGAGGTGCTGGCCAAGACCTTCGGGCGCACGATGCAGCTCCACGAGCCCACGCTCCGCACCCTCGAGGCCTTCTTCGAGCGCTTCGGCCGCAAGATGGCCGAGAGCAACGCCAAGCAGGCCTGGTTCCCGGAAGGGTCGGACGTGCTGCCCAACCCGATCGGCACCGCCCCCGGCTGTCTGCTCGAGGCCGAGGACACGCTCTTCTTCTGCATGCCCGGCGTGCCCCGTGAGCTCTACCAGATGATGGACGAGCAGGTGGTGCCGCGGATCGCGGCGCGCATCCCGGGCGGGGGCGGCGTGGTGCGCGCCACCCTGCTGCGCACCTTCGGCATCGGCGAGTCGAACCTGGACGACGAGCTCGCGGACCTGGCCCGGGACGAGCACGTCAGCCTGGGCTTCCGCACCACCTTCCCGGACAACTTCCTGCGCCCGGTCGCCCGGGGGGCCAGCGAGGCCGAGGCGGAGGAGCGGCTCGCCAAGCTGTGCACCGCGATCCGCGAGCGCCTGGGCTCGCTGGTCTACGGCGAGGGCGACGAGCAGAGCCTCGAGGCGGTCGTCGTGCACGGTCTCGTGGAGCGGGGCCTGCGCGTGGCCACCGCCGAGAGCTGCACCGGCGGGCTCGTCGGCGCGAAGCTCACGGCGGTGCCCGGCTCCTCTGCCGCCTACCAGGGCAGCGTGGTCGCCTACGCCAACGAGGCGAAGGTCGCGCACCTGGGTGTCCCGGAGGCGCTGCTCGAGGCCCACGGCGCGGTCTCCGAGCCGGTGGCCGTGTCCATGGCCCAGGGCGCCCGGGAGCGCTTCGGGGCGGACGTGGCGATCTCCACCACCGGCATCTCGGGGCCCGACGGCGGGACGGAGGAGAAGCCGGTGGGCCTCGTCTGGATCGGCTTCGCCACGGCGGCCGAAGCCGAGGCCCGGGATTTCGTCTTCCCGTTCGACCGCGAGCGCCACCGGCAGATCACGACCCAGGTGGCCCTCGACTGGATCCGCCGCCACCTGCTCGGCGAGGAGCGGGTGGCGCCGCGCTATCTGCAACGGGCGACATCGCGGGGAGGGATCGCATGAGCGGTCGCCGCCCGGGAGGGATCGTATGAGCTTCGGCCGCAAGCAGGGATCGCTGGTGAGGAGCTTCGTCGCCGTCTCGCTTCCGGAGCCGGCGCGGGTGGCCTGCGCGGCGCTGGCCTGCGAGCTGGCGGGCGCGAGCGGCGGGGAGGGCGTCCGCTGGGTGCGCAGCGAGGGCTACCACGTGACCCTGCGCTTCCTGGGCAACGTCGCCTGCGAGGAGCTGCCGGAGCTGGGCGAGCGGCTGGCGGACGCGGTGGCGGGCGTCGCGCCCTTCGAGCTCAGCCTGGGCGCGCCGTACCTGTTTCCGAAGGGACGGCGGGCCAAGGTCGTTGCCCTGGGGCTCGCGCCGGAGGAGCCGCTTCAGGAGCTTCAGGCGCGCGTGGAGCAGGCGGTGGTGGCCCACGGCTTCGAGCCCGAGACGCGGGCCTTCCATCCGCACCTCACCCTCGGCCGCATCCGCAACCGCCGGGTGCCCTCCCTGGACCGGGTGCCCGCCCCGGCCGCACCGGCCCTTCCCGTTTCCGAGGTCGCGCTCTACCGCAGCGATCTCGCCCGTGACGGCGCCCGCTACACGGCGCTCGCGCGGTGTCCGCTCGCCGCGGAGCCCGCGCACTCGTTTTCTCACCCTGAGATTCATCGATAGGAGAGGTGGACATGGCAAAGAACGACGGACCGGCAAAGGCCGAGGTGAAGCAGGCCCGCGGCGCGGACGCGAAGCGCAAGGCCATCGACATGGCGGTGTCGAGCATCGAGAAGCAGTTCGGGAAGGGCTCGATCCTGACCATGACCGACGACTCGGTCGACCGGGAGGTCGAGGCCTTCTCGGCCGGCTCGCCGAGCCTCGATCTCGCCCTCGGTATCGGCGGCTACCCGCGCGGCCGGGTGGTCGAGATCTACGGGCCGGAGTCGAGCGGCAAGACCACCCTCACCCTCCACGCGGTGGCCTCGGTGCAGCGGGCGGGTGGCGTGGCGGCGTTCATCGACGCCGAGCATGCCCTCGACATCAACTACGCCCGGCGGCTCGGTGTGAACGTGGAGGACCTACTGGTCTCGCAGCCGGACACGGGGGAGCAGGCCCTCGAGATCGCCGACGTGCTGCTGCGCTCCGGCGCCATCGACCTGGTGGTGGTGGATTCGGTGGCGGCGCTGGTGCCCCGGGCCGAGATCGAGGGCGAGATGGGCGACACCCACGTCGGCCTCCAGGCGCGGCTCATGAGCCAGGCCCTGCGCAAGCTCACGGGCACGGTGTCGAAGTCCGGCGCCACGGTGATCTTCATCAACCAGATCCGCATGAAGATCGGCGTCATGTTCGGCAATCCGGAGACGACCTCGGGCGGCAACGCGCTCAAGTTCTACTCCTCGATGCGGCTCGACGTGCGCCGCATCGCCGCCATCAAGGACGGCGACGAGGTGGTGGGCAACCGCACCCGGGTGAAGGTGGTGAAGAACAAGGTCGCGCCGCCCTTCCGTCAGGCGGAGTTCGACATCCTCTACAACGAGGGCGTCTCCTTCGAGGGCGACCTGCTCGATCTCGGCGTCGATATCGGCCTCGTCGAGAAGAGCGGCTCCTGGTACTCCTACGACGACGAGCGCATCGGCCAGGGCCGCGAGAACGCCCGCCGCTTCCTGAAGGAGAACCCGGACGCGAAGGAGCGCCTCGCCGATGCGGTCTACGCGGCGAAGGGACTGAAGCGACGGGTGCTCGCGGAGCCGGAAGAGGCGAAGGCCGGGGAGGAGAAGGCGGCGGCGGCGGCGGAGGCGTAGGCCGCTTCGCTCCTCTTGCGGACACCCAGGCTGCGCCGGTCCCGGGCGCCGGCCGGGCGGAATGGCTCGGCCGGGGATCCGGGGCCGCGTACCGGCTCGCATGGAGGGGTCGCCGCTTCTGGCCTTCGGCCGGCGGCAACCTGAGCGCACGACGGTCGTCGTGCCTGCCTGCGCTTGATTTCCGCCCGGCCGGCGCCCGGAACCGGCGCGGCGATGGGTTGGTGTGCTCGTGCCGCGGTGCGAGGAGGGTCGACTCGGGTCTGCTCGGAAGGAGGAGTGGGGGCAACGCGGGGCGTTCGCGTTGCCCCCGACCATTCCCTCATGCGAACCGGCGCGCCCCGGAGCAACGGGGCCTCCCAACTGGTTGATATTCCAGCTCTTTTCCGGGCGTCCGTCTCGCACACCCAGCCTGCTCAAGGAGAGGCCCAGGGCGGTCGAAACACAGGCGAAGCCCCGGCGAACCCGGGAGAGGATTTCTGCGCGAATGCCCATCCAGCTCGACGACATCCTGAAGGTGGCCCTGAAAGGCGGCGCGTCCGACATCCACTTGAAGTCCGGTCTCCCGCCGATGTTCCGGGTCGACGGCGCTCTCGTTCCGCTGAAGAACGGCGAGCGGATCCTGCCCGACGAGATGCAGAAGCTGGCGCTCAGCATCATGAACCCGGTGCAAAAGGCGCGCTTCGAGGAATACCGCGAGGCGGATCTGGCCTACGGCATTCCGGGGCTCGGCCGCTTCCGCGTCAACGTCTTCCAGCAGCGCGGAACCGTTGGCATCGTCTTCCGGGTCATTCCCTTCGGCGTGAAGACGATCGAGCAGCTGCTTCTGCCGCGGGTGATCGAGAAGATCGCGATGGAGCATCGCGGGCTCGTGCTCGTGACCGGGACGACGGGCTCCGGCAAGTCGACCAGCCTCGCGGCCATGATCGACTACATCAACTCGAACCGGACCTCGCACATCATCACCATCGAGGACCCGATCGAGTTCCTGATCCGCGATCGCCGCTCGATCGTGAACCAGCGCGAGATCGGCGTCGACACCCAGAGCTTCGCCAACGCCCTGCGCGCGGCCCTGCGCCAGGACCCGGACGTCATCCTGGTCGGCGAGATGCGCGATTTCGAGACCATCGAGACCGCCATCACCGCCGCCGAGACCGGCCACCTGGTGATGAGCACGCTCCACACCCTCGACGCCACGGAGACGATCAACCGCATCATTTCCGTCTTCCCGCCCTACCAGCAGAAGCAGGTGCGGCTGCAGCTGGCGTCGATCCTGAAGGCGGTCATCTCCCAGCGCCTGGTGCCCCGTGCCGACGGCAAGGGCCGGGTGCCCGCCCTCGAGGTGATGGTCTCCACCGCCCGCGTGCGCGAGTGCATCGGCGACAAGGATCGCACCAAGGAGCTCCACGACGCCATCTCGAAGGGCTTCACGACCTACGGCATGCAGACCTTCGACCAGTCGCTGATGCACCTGGTGAAGCAGGAGCTCGTCACCTACGACGAGGCGCTCAAGCACGTCTCGAACCCCGACGACTTCGCCCTGCGCTTCCGCGGCATCGCCTCCACCTCCGACGGCACCTGGGACGACTTCGAGTCCGACGAAGAGGGGGAGGAGGCCAAGGCCGAAGAGGAGGCGCCGGCTTCCGAGTCCTCCTCCGAAGACGACTTCATCGAGAGGTTCTAGGGGAGGGGGGGGGCGCTCCTCTTCCGCGGGCTGGGAGACGCCGGTCCCGGGCGCCGGCCGGGCGGAATGGCTCGGCCGGGACACGGGGGCCGCGTAGGGCTCGCATGGAGGGGTCACCGCTTCCGGCCTTCGGCCGGCGGCGACCTGAGCGCACGACGATCATGGTGCCTGCCTGCGCTTGATTTCCGCCCGGCCGGCGCCCGGGACCGGCGTTCGCGTCTTCATGGACGGACGCCGATCCCTTCGTGATGGGGCGCTTGGGCGGGCGGGCGTGGCTGAGAGGAGAGGGTGGAGCCGCCTCGGGGTTCGGAGGGGCGCGTTGCACGCGTTGCCTCCACCCCCTTCTTCTCTTCGTCGCTGGGTGGTGGTCCGAGTCCCCTCCCGATGTAGGGATCGCGGGGCCCACCCGCCGCCCCGCGATCTCGCACCGAGGAGCGAAGCGGCCCCCCTCCGGTATCTTCCCCGCCTTCCACCCCCAGGAGGTCCGGCCGTGGCGTGGTCTGCGCGAGACGTGCGCGAGACGTTTCTCTCGTTCTTCGAGGAGCGGGGGCATGCCCGTGTCCCCAGTGCGTCGCTGGTGCCGGAGAACGATGCCACGCTGCTCTTCGTCAACGCGGGGATGGTGCAGTTCAAGCGGACCCTCACCGGCGAGGAGACGCGGCCGTACTCCCGGGCGGTGACGACCCAGAAGTGCATGCGGGTCTCGGGCAAGCACAACGATCTCGAGGAGGTCGGGCGGAGCCCGCGGCACCACACCTTCTTCGAGATGCTCGGGAACTTCTCCTTCGGCGACTACTTCAAGCAGGACGCGATCCGCTACGCCTGGGAGCTGGTCACCGAGCACTACCGGATCGACCCGGCAGACCTGGTCGTCTCGGTGTTCCGCGAGGACGACGAGGCGGCGGATATCTGGGAGCGGGAGATCGGCCTACCGCCCGGCAGGATCTACCGGCTCGACGAGGCCGAGAACTTCTGGAGCATGGGAGACACGGGGCCCTGCGGGCCGTGCACGGAGATCCACCTGGACCGGGGGCCGGTCGCGGGCTGGGACGACGACGATCCCTCCAGCGAGTCCGGGCGCTTCCTCGAGTTCTGGAACCTGGTGTTCATGCAGTTCAACCGGGAGGCCTCGGGGAAGATGGAGCCGCTGCCGAAGCCTTCGGTCGATACCGGCGCCGGCCTGGAGCGCGTCACCACCGTCCTGAACGGGATGGAGAGCACCTACCAGACGGACCTCTTCACCCGGATCCTGGCGCGGGCCCAGGAGCTCGCCGGCGTGAGCCTCGGCAGCGCCGCCGAGAGCGACGTCTCGCTCAAGGTCGTGGCGGACCACGCGCGGGCGGTCTCCTTCCTGATCGGCGACGGGGTGCTGCCGTCGAACGAAGGGCGCGGCTACGTGCTGCGGCGGATCCTGCGGCGCGCGTCACGCCACGGCGTCCTGCTCGGCATCGAAGGCCCCTTCCTCCACGCGGTGGCCGACGCGGTGATCGACGAGATGGGCCCGGTCTTCCCGGAGCTGGTCGAGCGCCGGGCCTACGTGACCGATCGGGTGAAGCGGGAGGAGGAGCGCTTCCTCGAGACCCTGAGCAAGGGCCTCTCGCTCCTCGAGGAGGAGATCACCGAGGTGAAGGCCGGCGGCGGGGACATCCTCCCCGGGCCGGTCGTGTTCCGTCTCTACGACACCTTCGGCTTCCCGGTCGACCTGACCCAGGACATCCTGCGCGGCCACGACCTGCGCACCGACGACGCGGGCTTCCAGGCGGAGATGGAGGCCCAGCGCTCGCGCTCGCGCCAGGCGTGGAAGGGCAGTGGCGACGCCGGCGTGTACGAGATCTACGGCCGCATGGCGGCGGATCTCTGCACCAGCTTCGTCGGCTACGAGACCCTCGAGCACGGCGCCCCGGTGACGGCCCTGCTGCGCGGCGGCGAGCCGGTGGAGGAGGCCGGCACGGGCGACGAGATCGAGCTCGTCGTGGCGGAGACGCCCTTCTACGCCGAGAGCGGCGGCCAGGTCGGTGACATCGGCACCATCGCCACGCCCTCCGGCCGCATGGAGGTCGAGGACGTGCAGCGGCCCTCCGGCGAGCTGGTGGTACACCGGGGCAAGGTCGCGTCCGGGACGATCCACGTGGGCGAGGCGGCGGAGCTGGCCGTCGACGCGGAGGCCCGGGCGGCGACGGTGCGCAACCACACGGGAACCCACCTCCTCCACGCGGCCCTGCGCCAGGTGATCGGCCCCCAGGCGATGCAGAAGGGCTCGCTCGTCGCGCCGGATCGCCTGCGCTTCGACTTCACCCACGACGCGCCGCTCAGCGACGACGAGATCGAGCGCATCGAGGATCTGGCGAACGCCTGGATCGAGGCGAACGCCTCCGGTGCCGTGCGCACGATGGACTACAAGAGCGCGGTCGAGGCGGGCGCGATCGCGCTGTTCGGCGAGAAGTACGGCGACGACGTCCGCGTGGTCTCCTTCGGCGACGTCTCCACCGAGCTCTGCGGCGGAACCCACGCCAGGGCGACCGGGGACATCGGCCTGCTCAAGGTGGTTTCGGAGTCCGGCATCGCCGCCGGCGTGCGGCGCATCGAGGCGCTGACGGGCCTCGGCGCCCTGCATCACCTGCGCGAGCAGGGGCGCACCCTGCGCCAGCTCGGCGAGCTCCTGAAGGTGCCGGCGGAGCAGGCGCCGGACCGGATCCGCAAGCTCCTCGACGAGCGCAAGGCGGCAGAGAAGGAGATCGCCGATCTGAAGCGCGCCCAGCTCTCCGGGGGCGGCGGGGCGGATGGCGGCGGCTGGGAGCAGGCCGGCGAGCTGTGGCGCTACGGCCGCAAGCTCAGCGGCGCCAGCGGCAAGGAGCTGCGCGGGATGGTCGACGACCTGCGTAACCAGAAGTCGCCGGCGGTGGTGTGCCTCATCTCCGACGCCGGCGAAGGCAAGGTGGCCGTGGCGATCGGCGTGACGCCGGACCTGCGCGAGCGCCTGCCCGCCGGCGCGCTGATGAAGGACGTGGCGCCGATCGTCGGCGGCAAGGGGGGAGGGCGGCCCGACTTCGCCCAGGGTGGCGGCAGCGACGCCTCCCGGATCGACGACGCGCTGGCCGCGTTCGAAGCCGCGGTGGCCTCGAGGCTCGGGTGAGCTGGGTCGCCAGCCCCTTCGCGTGGGCGAGGCGGCCGACCCGGGAGGTGCGCGTCGGCGCGGTCGGCATCGGCGGTGCGAACCCGATCCGCATCCAGTCGATGACCACCACCGACACCCGGGACACGGACGCCACGGTGGCCCAGGTGGTGCGGCTCGCCGAGGCCGGCTGCGAGATCGTGCGCATCACCGCCCCGTCGATCCGCGACGCCGAGAACCTCGGGCCGATCAAGCGCGCCTGCCTCGAGCGCGGCGTTGGCGTGCCGCTCGTCGCCGACATCCACTTCACGCCGAACGCGGCGATGGAGGCGGCGCTCCACGTCGAGAAGGTGCGGATCAACCCGGGCAACTACGCCGACAAGAAGCGCTTCGAGGTGCGGGAGTACAGCGATGCCCAGTACGCGGACGCGCTGGCGCGGGTGGGCGAGCGCTTCCAGCCGCTGGTGCGGCGCTGCAAGGAGCTCGGTCGCGCGATGCGCATCGGGACGAACCACGGCTCGCTCTCGGACCGCATCATGAACCGCTACGGCGATACGCCGCGGGGAATGGTCGAGAGCGCGCTGGAGTTCCTCGACGTCTGCGAGGCGGAGGGCTTTCGCGACGTCGTCTTCAGCATGAAGGCGAGCAATCCGCAGGTGGCTATCCACGCCTACCGGCTGCTGGCCGCGCGGCTGGCCGAGCGGGCGGGGGGACTCGACGTGCCGGGCTACCCCTTCCACGTCGGCGTCACCGAGGCCGGCGACGGCGAGGACGGGCGGGTGAAGAGTGCGATCGGCATCGGGTCGCTGCTCGAGGACGGCATCGGCGAGACGATTCGGGTCTCGCTCACCGAGGATCCGGTGAAGGAGGTGCCCGTCGCCCGCGCCCTGGCGCGCCGCTACGACGCGCGGGTGGCCGGTCCGGTGCCGCCGGACCCCGGCGCGGGCTTCGTCGGGGATCCCTTCACCCACGCGCGCCGGGCGACCACCGGCGTCGTCGGCATCGGGGGCGACGCGCCGGTGCGCGTCGAGCTGGACCTGGGCCCGGTCCCCACCGACCCGGAGGCGGCCGCGAAAGCGCTCGCGGCCTCCTTCGAGCGGCTGGGAGACCTCGCCTGCGAGGGCGTGTGCCTGGACGTCGTGGACGAGGCGGACGTCGGGCGTGCGAAGGCCTTCGCCGAGGCGCTCGAGAAGGCGGGGCAGCCGGTGCCGCTCTCGTTCTGCGGGCCGCCGGAACGGGCCGCGGGACTCGCCGGCCGGGCGCAGCGCCTGGTCTTCCGGATCGTGGAGCCGCCGACGGGGCTACCGGCTCCGAACGCGCCGATCGAGTGGAGCCTCTCGGGGTCGCCCGCGAACCTGGCGACCGCTCTCGATGCGTGTCTCGCCGCCGCGCCGGTACCCGCGGCGATCTCGTTCACCGGAGATCCGCCCACCCACGCGGTGCGGCTCGGCGTGGCGCTGCTCCGTGCCCGGGGCTTGGACCGCATTCCCGTCGTGCTGCGGCACCGCAGCGATCCCTTCCTCGACGCGGAGGCCGCCCTGCTGCGGGCGGCCACCGATCTCGGCGGCCCGCTCTGCGACGGCCTCGGCGACGCCGTGTGCTTGGGCGGCCACGGCTCCGCCGAGCGCGACGTCTCCGTCGCCTACCGCATCCTCCAGGGCGCGCGCCAACGCACCTCCTGGACCGAGTTCATCTCGTGCCCCTCCTGCGGCCGCACGCTGTTCGACCTGGAGGAGACCACGGCGCGCATCAAGCAGCGCACCCAGCACCTGCCCGGCGTGAAGATCGCCGTGATGGGCTGCATCGTGAACGGCCCCGGCGAGATGGCCGACGCCGACTTCGGTTACGTCGGCTCCGGCGTCGGCAAGGTGAGCCTCTACGTCCGCCACGAGTGCGTCGTCCCCAATGTCCCCGCCGCCGAAGCCCCCGACCGCCTCGTCGACCTCATCCGAACCCACGGCCGCTGGATCGACCCCTGACCGCGAAAGCGGCAGATCGGGGACGTTCCTTGCAACTTGCGCTTTCCCGCAGGGAAAGCGCAAGTTGCAAGGAACGTCCCCACTCTTGCGTTCCGGGGGTCAGTTGCGGGGTGGGGCGGCGACGTCCGGGGCGGTGGGGCGGAGGGTGTCGGCGGCGCTGTCGAGGAGGGCCAGGGTCTGGGTGTCGCGCAGGGCGGGATGGTCGGTGCCCAGGAGGCTGCTGGCGAGCAGCATGGCGAGGGTCACCACCAGCGCTCCTTCCGCCGCGCCTAGCGCGCCGCCGCCGAGGCGGTCGGCGAAGCCGAGCCCGACGGCCCGCGCTCCCCGGCGAAGGGCGCGACCGATCGCGCGCACACCCACCCACGCGGCGATGCCGACCAGCAAGCCCGCGAGGGCCCGCGCGACCAGCGGCGCCAGCTCCCAGCCCGTCGCGTCCAGGAGCCAGGCCGCGAAGGGAACGCTGCCGAAGCGGATCGCCAGGCAGGCGGCGGCCACCGCCGCCAGGGAGAAGGCCATGCGGATCATGCCGAGCCCGAGGCCCCGCAGGATCGCGACGGCCAGCACCAGCAGCGCGGCTGCGTCCACCGAGCCTAGCTCGCCTATCCAGTCCCCAAGCATCGAGGCGAAGTCTACACTGCGGCGATGGGGGGCGGTCGGTACGACACGATCGTGGTCGGGGCCGGCCACAACGGCCTGACCGCCGCCGCCTATCTGGCCCGGGCCGGGCGGCGCACCCTCGTGCTCGAGCGGCGGGCCGTCGTCGGCGGCGCCTGCGTGACCGAGGAGCTCTGGCCGGGCTTCCACGTGTCCCGCGCCGCCTACGTGGCGGGCCTGATCCGCCCGGCCGTCGTGCACGAGCTCGACCTGGCCCGACACGGCCTCGTGTTCCTGCCCCGCGATCCCTCGTCCTTCACGCCGCTGCCCGACGGCGGCAGCCTTCTGATGGGTCGCGACGCCGCGGCCACCGCCGCCTCCGTCGCGCGCTTCTCACCCCGCGACGCCGATGCGCTGCCCCGCTACGAGGCCTTTCTCGACCGCATCGCCCGGGTGATCGAGCCCCTGCTCGACGCACCGGCCCCGGACCCGGCGCGGCCGCGCCTCACGGACCTGCCGCCTCTGGGCCGGGCCCTGCGCGCCGCCTGGCGGCTCCGGCGCGAGCTCCCGGAGGCCCTGTCCCTCCTGCTCGGCCCGGCCCGCCCCACCCTCGAAACCTGGTTCGAGAGCGAGCCCCTGCGCGGCACCCTCGCCACCGACGCCCTGATCGGCGCCTTCGCCTCCCCGTCCACGCCGGGCAGCGGCTACGTGCTGTTCCACCACGTGATGGGGGAGACCGGCGGCGCCCGCGGCGTGTGGGCCTACGTGCGCGGCGGCATGGGCGCCTTCTCGGCGGCGCTGGCCGCCGCGGCGCGAGAGGCCGGCGCCGAGATCCGCACCGACGCACCGGTGGCGCGCATCGAGATCGCGGACGGACGCGTCCGCGGCGTGACGCTCGCGGATGGCACGGTCTTCGAAGCGGCCCAGGTGGTGTCCGGCGCCGATCCCCGTTGCACCTTCCTCGACCTGGTCGGCCGCGAGGCACTATCCGACCCGTTCGTGCGGAGCGTCGAAGCCATCGACTTCCGCAGCCCGGTCGTGAAGATCAATGCGGCCCTCGACCGCCTGCCCGTCTTCCGCGGCCACTCCCCCGGCCCGGAGCCCGGCCCCGAGCACCGCGGCACCATCCACGTCGGCGCCCTCGACCTGGACGCGCTCGAGGCCTCCTACGGCGCGGCGGCCGGGGGCGAGCTGCCCGGGTGTCCGATGATCGAGCTCACGCTGCCCTCGGCGGTGGACCCCAGCATCGCTCCCGCCGGCCGGCACGTGGCCTCCCTCTTCGTGCAGCACGTTCCGCCGGAGCTGCCGGCCGCGGAGTGGGACGCCCTGCGCCCGCGCATCGCCGAGCGCGTCTTCGCCCTCGTCGACGAGGTCGCACCGGGCTTCTCGGAGAGCGTGCTTCACCACGAGGTGCTGGCGCCGCCGGACCTGGAGCGCATCTTCGGGCTCGCGGGAGGCAACATCTTCCACGGCGCCATGAGCCTCGACCGCCTGGCCTTCCTGCGCCCGGTGCCCGGGCACGGCCGCTACGCCACCCCGATCGCCGGCCTCACCCTCTGCGGTGCCGGTGCCCATCCGGGCGGCGGCGTGATGGGCGCCTGCGGCCGCAACGCAGCGGCGATCGTCCTGCGCGGGCCCTAGGGCACCATCCGCAGGTACATCCGCGCGTCGCTGCGTGACGGCTCGCGCTCCAGCACTTCGGCCCAGGCGCGGCGGGCGTCGTCGATGCGGCCGAGCGTGTAGGACGTCAACCCGAGCTGGACCTGGGCCTCCAGGTAGTCCGGGTGCACGCGGAGGATGCGCCGGAACTCGGCCAGGCTCTGGCTGGGCAGGCCGGCCTCGCGGAGCGCGATGCCCAGGCGGTAGCGGATGTCGTGGAAGCCCGGCGCCCGGTCGAGTGCCTTGCGGTAGGCGTCGACCGCTTCGCGCCAGTCGCCCACCTCGGCGTAGGCGTCGCCGATCGCCGCGTGGAGGTTCGCCAGCTTCGCGCGGGTGGTGGCGTCGACCCGCTCCGGTCCCTCGTTGCGGAGCGGCTGATCGGCGCTCCGCTCGATCAGCGAGCGGGATTCGTCGAACATGCCGCGCTGCTCGTAGACCCCGGCCAGGGCCAGCACCGCCTCCGAGTAGCCCGGGTTGATCGCAAGGGCGCGCTCGAGGGCGTCCGTGGCCGGCTCCAGGGCACCTTGCCGCTCGTGCAGCAGGCCCACCATGTAGTGCACGTCGGCGAAGCGCGGGTGGTTCTCGAGGAGGGGCTGGAAGGCGCGCAGGGCGCCCACATCGTCACCGCTCTCGAAGCGCTGACGGCCCAGCAGGAAGGTCTCCCGCTCTCGGGCCGTCATGCGGCTCGCATGCCGCATGGCCATGCTAGTTCGGGGTGGCCGGCAGTCGGTCCTGGGCGGCCTTGGCCACGTCGCTACCTTCGTAGTTCTCGAGCAGGACTTCGAAGATGTGCGTGGCCTGGTCGTCGCGGTTCAGGTTCTGGTAGCAGACACCGAGCTTGTAGAGGGCGTCCGCGTCGAGGCCGAGGCCCGGGTACTCGTTCAGCACCGAGCGGAACCGGTTCGCCGCACTCTGGAACTCTCCGCGCTCGAAGTAGAAATCACCGATGCCCATCACGTGGGTGCCGAGCTTGGTGCGCAGCTCCTTCCAGAGCGTCTCTGCCTCGGTGGCCTCCGGGGCGTAGGGGAAGCGGGTGATCACCGCGTCGAGCTGGGCCAGGGCGTCGCGGGTGGCGGTCTGGTCGCGGCCGGGCTCGCGGCTCTGGTTCTGGTGGCACTTGGCGGCGCGGAGCAGCGCGTAGGGCACCGAGCGGTGGTCCGGGTGGAGCTCGGCGAAGTCCCGGTAGTAGGTGAGCGCCTCTTCGTAGGATTCCTGCTGGTAGAAGGCGTCGGCGATCTTCAGCTCCGCGTCCGCCACGAGATCGCTGTAGGGGTAGTTGTCGATGATGTCCTGGAACTTCTGGATCGCGCCGGCATAGTCGGTCACGTCCATGGTCATGAAGCTCTTGCGGTCGGCGAGCAGCGCCTTGCCTTCCTCGAAGAGCTGCTCCGCGGTCGGCATCTCCTCGAGCTCGGCGTCGGGCGTCGACGCGCAGCCGGCGAGGCCGGCCAACGAGAGGGTCATGACGAGAACGATCGCCGCCCGGTGGGCCAGGCGAGTGGTTCGAAGCGCGGAAGACATGCGGCACACCCCCGAAGGTCGTCCGGAAGATCCCCGATTTGGAAGGGTTTTCCGAGACGCCCCGGCAAGCTACCCGAAGCGTGAAGGCGGTGTCAATTTGCTAGGGTCCGCGGCCTCGCACGGCCCACCTCGCCGTGCCCACACCCCGGGGGAGTCATGGTCCACGATTCAATGAAGAACCTGCAGTTCGATCGCCGTCTCCGCAGCCGCCGCGGCTGGGTCGCACCCGATGCCTTCGAGACCCATCTCGAGCAGCTCCCCGACGTCACCGACAAGGGCGAGATGCTGGGCGAGGAGGAGCCCCAGGCGGCCGCCCTGGCGTCGGCGCAGCCCGACATGGTGGCCGAGCCCCCCGCTGCGGCGCCCGCGCCGGGCTCGGGGTTCCCGCCCTCCGAGGGCTAGGAGGCGGCGGGCCTCGTGATCAAGTCGCAGTTCGGCGAGGGCCTCGACGACCGCATCCAGCGGATCTTCCCCTTCCTGTTCAAGCGGCCGATCGATCCCAACCTGCTCTCGGTGCTGGGCGTCCTGGTCTCCTTCGCGGGCGCCTGGGCCTGGGCCGAGGGCCAGCTGCGGCTCGGGGCGGTCGCGGTGCTGCTCGGCGGCGCCTTCGACCTGGTCGACGGCGTGGTCGCCCGGCACAACGGCACCGCCAGCCCGTTCGGCGCCTTCCTGGACTCGACCCTCGATCGGGTCGTGGACGGGGCGCTGCTGCTCGCCCTGGTGATGCACTTCGCCCGCGCCGATGCCTTCGCGATGGCATGGGTCGCCGGCGTGGCGCTCGTCGCGACCCAGCTCGTCTCCTACACGAAGGCGCGGGCCGAATCGGTGGTGCCGGACTTCAAGGGCGGCATCCTCGAGCGCGCCGAGCGGGTGGTCATCCTGGTGCTCGGTGCCGTGCTCGGGCTGATGGCCCTGGCCGTGGGCATCGTGGCCGTCGGCTCGACCTGGACCGCCGGCCAGCGCATCGCCATCGCCCGTCGCCGCATGGCCGGGCTTCACGCCTGAGGAGGACACCCGTGCCCGACGAGGACCCGAACGAGAAGGGCTTCACGATCATCGATCGGCGAGGCGAGAAGAGCGACGAGCCCGAAGCGCCCGCCGAGGAGGCGGCCGCCGGTCCCGCCGACCTGCCCGGGGTCGACTTCGCGAGCTTCTGCCTCTCGCTGGCGACCTCCGCCCTCTACCACCTGGGCATGGTCGCCGACCCGGAGAGCGGCGAGCAGGGCGAGAAGAACCTGCCGGTGGCGCGGCACACCATCGACACCCTGGCGCTCCTGCAGGACAAGACCCAGGGCAACCTCACCCCCGAGGAGCAGGAGCTGCTCACGAACCTGCTGACCGAGCTCCGCATGCGGTTCGTGGAAGCCTCCAAGTAGCGCCGGGGTGGAGCTTCGCGCGCCGGCCAAGATCAATCTGGGCCTGCGCGTCATCGGGCGCCGCGACGACGGCTACCACCTCCTCGATAGCCTCTTCCTCCCGCTCGAGTGGGCCGACGAGCTGGAGCTCGCCCCCGCCCCGCCCGGCGAGATCCGCTTCGAGCTCTCGGGAGCGCCGGCCCCGGACGTCCCCAGCGGCGACGACAACCTGGCGGTGCGCGCGGCCCGGGCCTTTCGCGAGGCCGCCGGCCCGGGCCCCGGCGTGGCGATCCGTCTCCGCAAGCGGCTGCCCTCCGGGGCGGGCCTGGGAGGCGGCTCCAGCGATGCCGGAGCTGTGCTGCGGGGCCTCGCCGCCGAGGAGCCGGGGGCCCTGGCGCCCGCCGCTCTGGCCGAGCTGGCCCTCGGGCTCGGCGCCGACGTGCCCTTCTTCCTCGACCCGCGCCCGGCCCGGGTGACCGGGATCGGCGAGCACATCCAGCCCGTGGACGGCGTCGTCGCCTTCCCGGTGCTGCTGGCCCGGCTCGGTCCGCCCCTCACCACCGCCGAGGTCTTCCGGGCCTATGACCAGGCCCCGGCTTCGTTGACGCCCGGGGGGGCACAACCTACGATCCGCCCGCTCTGGGCCCTGAGGGAAGAAGGGGGTCTGGTCCGGGCGGGCCCGCGGCTTCGCGGCCTCCTCCGGAACGACCTCGAGCCGGTGGCCGGCTCGCTTCGCCCCGCCGTGGCCCGGTTGCGAAGGGAGATCGAAGACAGCGGGGCCCTGGCCGCCGCCATGTCCGGGAGCGGGCCCGTCGTCTACGGGCTCTACGCGGACGAGGGCAGCGCCGAGCGAGCGGCCGTCCGGGTCCGGGAGCGAAGTGGTGCCGACGTCACGGTGACGCGCACGCTGGCCTCCCCCTGACGAGTTCACTGGGGCGTCGCCAAATGGTAAGGCAGCGGCCTTTGGAGCCGCCATTTGCAGGTTCGAGTCCTGCCGCCCCAGCCAGCTTCGGGATCCTCCATCCAAGAGGGAGAGCATCGTGGCCGACAACGCACTCGCCGCGGAAGTCCGCACCGCCACCGGGAAGGGCGTCGCCCGCAAGCTGCGCGCGGCCGGTCGCGTCCCCGCCGTGATGTACGGCCGCGGGACCGATTCCGCCGTGCTGGCCATCGACCCCAAGGCCCTGGACGAGGTGCTCCACAAGAGTGGTGCCGGCCGCAACACGCTGATCAGCCTGGGCGTCGACGGCGCGACCCACACGGTGCTGCTGAAGGACCTGCAACGGGACCCGATCCACGGGCAGACGCTGCACGCGGACTTCTACCTGGTCGACCTCTCGAAGACCGTCGAGGTGACCGTGCCCCTGCACTTCGTCGGCAAGGCGGTGGGCGTCGAGTTCGGCGGCATCATGGACCACCCGGTGCGCGAGCTCCTGATCGAGTGCCTGCCCACGGCGATCCCCGAGTTCTTCGAGGTCGACATCGGCGGGCTCGAGCTGGGCCAGAGCCTTCACGTGAGCGACGTCGCCCTCGGCGAGGGCCTCACCTGCAAGACCGAGGACGACTTGGCCGTCGCGATCTGCGCCACGCCCAAGGCGGCCGAGGAAGAGGAAGAGGCGGTCGAGGGCGAGGAGGGCGCCGAGCTGGCCGAGGGCGAGGAGGGCGCTGCGCCCGACGAGGGCGGCGCCGAGGCTCCGGCCGAGGGTGGCGGCGACAGCTAGCCGCGTTCCGGCATGAAGCTCGTGGTCGGCCTCGGGAATCCCGGGGAGCGCTACCGGCGCTCGCGACACAACGCGGGCTTCCGCATCGTCGAGTGCCTGGCGGAGCGCGCTGCCATCGCCCTCGACGACGAGCGCTACGACGGGCACTACGGCGAGGGCTGGGCGGCGGGCGAAGAGGTCGCCCTGCTGCTGCCCCAGACCCACATGAACGCTTCGGGCCAGGCAGTCATCCAGGCGTTGCGCGGGCTCGCGACCCTGGATCCGGAGCGGGACCTGCTGATCGTCCTGGACGACATCGACCTGTCCCTCGGACGCCTTCGCCTGCGGCCGCGGGGAAGCGACGGCGGCCAGCGCGGTCTGCGCGACGTCATCGAGTGGACCGGGAGCGAGGCCGTACCGCGGTTGCGCTTCGGGGTGGGCCGCCCCCCGCCGGGCCTGGACCCGGTGGAGTGGGTGCTCGCGCCCTTCCGCGCCGACGAGGAGCGGGTCCTCCGTCGCGCCCTTCCACGTGCCGCCGACGCGGTCCTGTGCTTCCTCAGCGAAGGAGCCGGGCCCGCCATGGACCGGTTCAACGGTCCCCCCGAGCCCGACCCAGGGGTTCCCCCGGATGCCTAGGAGAATCTCTCCTTCCTTCTGCGCCAGGGGCGGGGACGGGGTACAGTGCGCGCCGAAATGGGCCGATGCCGGCCCCGATGGCAGCCCAGCCCCTGCGTTCCATGCCGGACTCCACTACGCCCGCGCCGCGTCCGCCCAAGCTTGCCGAGCGCCTGGCCCGCCCCTTCGTGCGCTTCATGGAGCTCGAGATCTCGAGCGCCGTGCTGCTGCTGGGAATGGCCGCCCTCGCCCTGGCCTGGGCGAACTCTCCCTGGGGCGCCACCTACGAGCACTTCTGGCACACGCCCCTGGGCATCCGGATCGGCGAGGTCTTCACCCTCGAGCTCTCCCTCGCCCACTGGGTGAACGACGGCCTGATGACGATCTTCTTCTTCGTCGTCGGCATGGAGATCAAGCGGGAGATGGCCTACGGCGAGCTGTCGAGCCGCTCGCGGGCCATGCTGCCGATCGTCGCGGCCCTGGGCGGCATGATCGTGCCCGCGGGCATCTACGCCTGGTTCCACGCCGGCGGGCCCGCGATCCGCGGCTGGGGCGTGCCCATGGCCACCGACATCGCCTTCGCCGTGGCCGCCCTCTCGGTGATGGGCGCCCGGGTGCCCTCGAGCCTGCGCATCTTCCTGCTCGCGCTGGCCATCGCCGACGACCTCGGCGCGATCGCCGTGATCGCCATCTTCTACACCGCCGAGATCCACCTGCACTCCCTCGGCTTCGCCGCCGGCGGCCTGGTCCTGTGCTGGCTGCTCAACTGGGCCGGCGTGCGGAGCTTCATCCCCTACCTGGTGGTCGGCGCCTTCGTCTGGTTCGAGACCCACCACTCCGGCGTCCACGCCACCGTCGCCGGCGTCCTGCTCGGCTTCCTGACGCCCGTGGAGCTGGACCACGACGACCACGAGAGCCTGATCGACCGGGGCCGCGGCGCCCTCGAGCACATGCGCGAGCTGCTGACCGGGGTGCACGGCGAGGAGGACACGGTCGACCACGGCGGCCACGGGCGTCACCACGCCGGCCGCGAGCTGGCCGGTCTGGCTCGCGACACCCTCTCGCCCCTCGACTACCTGGTGAACCTGCTCGAGCGCCCGGTGGCCTTCGTGATCATGCCGGTCTTCGCCCTGGCCAACGCCGGGGTGGTGCTCGACACCTCGACCCTGGGCGAGCCCATGGCGCTCTCGGTGGCCTGGGCGGTGGCTCTGGGCCTGGTCCTGGGCAAGCCCATCGGCGTCACGATCTTCGCCTGGATCGCGGTCCGCACTGGCCTGGCAGCGCTCCCCCGCGGCGTGAACTGGGGCATGATCGCCGCCACTGGCGTGCTCGCCGGCATCGGCTTTACCGTGGCGCTCTTCGTCACCGCCCTGGCCTTCACGGACCCGGTCCACACCGCCGGCTCGAAGATCGGCATCCTGGCGGGCTCGGTGGTCGCCACCGCCGCGGGCCTGGTGATCCTGGCTCGCTCGCTCCCCAAGGCGGCCCCGGTTCGGCATTGACCCGATTGTCCCGGGATTGTCCCGTCTGTTGCTGGTGACGATCCAGCAAATTGACGGACAACCGCGCGATTGAGGGGGGATTGATCCCCGTCTATCCTGCCTGGCGTGATGGATCTCCGGATCGAGCGCAGCGAGGACGGGCGGGGGACCGGGCGGGCCGGCGGGGCGCCGGTGTACCTGCAGATCGCCGGCCAGATCCGCGAGCGGGTTCGCGAGGGGGCCCTGGCTCCGGGCGACCGGCTGCCGCCGATCCGCGAGCTCGCCCGCCGGCTGGGCGTGAACCGGGACACCGTGAGCACCGCCTACGAGACGCTGGCGGCCGAGGGCGTGCTCGACGCGAGGGTCGGCCGGGGCACCTTCGTGCGTGGCCTGCGTCCCCGGACCGGGCCGGCCACGGCGCCGGTCGAGACCCGGCTGGCCGGCGTCACCCAGCGCCTGCTGGACCTCGAGCGCGGTCGCGTGGCCTATGGGGCGACGGACGACGCGATCCAGCTCCACGCGCTCAAGCCCGATCCCTCCCTGTTTCCCGTGGAGGCCTTCCGGCGCGCCCTGAACCGGGCCTTCGCGTCCCGCGGCCCGGAGCTCCTCGACTACGGCGAGCCCCAGGGCGATCGGGGTCTGCGGGAAGCGGTGGCCGAGCGCCTGCGCGCGGCGGGCGCCCCGGCTGGCGGCCCGCTGGGCGCCGACCAGGTCGTGCTCTGCCAGGGCGCGAGCCAGGGCATCTCCCTCGGCCTGCGGCTCTTCGCCGAGGCCGGGCACGCGGTGGCGGTCGAGGAGCCGACCTATCACAACGCCCTGGCCGCGGCGACGGGGCTCGGCCTGCGGGTCGTGCCGATCCCGATGCGCCGGCAGGGCGCGGATCTCGACGCCCTGGATCGCGCCCTCGCCCGGCCCGAGGTGAAGCTCTTCTACACGATCCCGACCTTCCACAACCCGATGGGCACCACGACCGACCTGGCCCACCGCCACGAGCTGCTGCAGATCGCGGCGCGCCACGGCAAGCCCGTGCTCGAAGACGCCTACGAGATGGACCTGCGCTTCGCCGGCCGTCCGGTTCCCTCGCTCCTGGCCCTGGACGAGGAGGGGCTGGTGGTGCAGCTGCTGTCGTTCTCGAAGTCGCTCTTCCCCGGGCTGCGCTGCGGCGCGGTGGTGGGCCGCGGGCGCCACGTGGACGGGCTCCTCGCCCTGCGTCACGCGGCGGATCTGGGCGGCGCCCAGCCACTGCAGGCGGCGCTGGCGGACTTCCTGCGCAGCGGCGCCTACGACCGCCACCTGGCCGGCCTCCGGCGCAAGCTCCGGGAGCGCCGCGACGCCCTGGTCGAGAGCCTGGCGGCGGAGATGCCCGAAGGCACCGGGTGGCAGCGGCCCGAGGGCGGCTACCAGGCCTGGGTCGAGCTGCCGGAGCCCCTCGATACCCGGGACCTGCACGCCGACGCCCTGCGCGCCGGCGTGCTGATCGCGCCGGGCTTCCAGTTCCTCCACGACGGGCGCCCGTCGCGGGGGATGCGCCTGTCGATCGCCCTGGCGGAGCCCGAAGCGATCCGCCGCGGCATCGCTGTGCTCGGCGACCTGGCCCGCGAACGGCTTCACGAGCGCGAAGGCCGACGCGGACAGATCCACGTCTAGACCGAACCATCCAAGCCATCCCAAGAGGAGGGACCCCCGATGAGCGAGAACGAACGGAGCGACGCCCAGAGCTACGAGCTGAAGGTCGGCCTGGCCGAGATGCTGAAGGGCGGGGTGATCATGGACGTGACCACGCCGGACCAGGCGAAGATCGCCGAGGAGGCCGGCGCCGCCGCGGTGATGGCGCTCGAGCGCGTGCCGGCGGACATCCGCGCCGAGGGCGGCGTGGCGCGCATGTGCTCGATCCAGGTGATCGAGGGCATCCAGAAGTCCGTCTCGATCCCCGTGATGGCGAAGGTGCGCATCGGACACTTCGCCGAGGCGCGGGTGCTCGACGCCCTGGGCGTCGACTTCGTCGACGAGAGCGAGGTGCTCACGCCCGCCGACGAGCAGCACCACATCGACAAGCATCCCTTCCGCTCGCCCTTCGTGTGCGGCGCGCGCAACCTGGGCGAGGCGCTGCGGCGCATCGGCGAGGGCGCCGCGATGATCCGCACCAAGGGCGAGGCGGGCAGCGGCAACATCGTCGAGGCGGTGCGGCACCTGCGCCAGGTGAACGGGGACATCCGCGCCATCCAGGCCCTGCGGGTCGAGGAGCTCGCGACCCGGGCCAAGGAGCTGGGCGCGCCGGTCGATCTCGTTCGCTACGTCCACGAGCACGGCAAGCTGCCGGTGCCGAACTTCGCCGCCGGTGGGATCGCGACGCCTGCTGACGCGGCGCTCTGCATGAGCCTCGGCGCCGAGGCGGTGTTCGTCGGCTCCGGGATCTTCAAGAGCGAGGATCCGGAGAGCCGCGCCAAGGCCTGCGTGCACGCCACCACCCACTGGCAGGAGCCGGCCGAGGTGCTGAACGCGTCTCGCGGCCTCGGCAAGGCGATGGAGGGGATCGAGATGGAGACCCTCGACGAGAGCGAGCGCCTCGCCAAGCGGGGCTGGTAGGACGCGGATGACGATGCCGGCCGTCGGCATCCTCGCGATCCAGGGCGACGTGGCGGCCCACGCCCGCGCCCTGGATCGCGCCGGCGCCCGTGCCGTCCCGGTGCTGCGCGAGAAGGACCTGGACGGTCTCGCGGCGCTGATCCTGCCCGGAGGCGAGAGCACCACCATCTCCAAGGGGATCGACCGGCTCGGCCTGTGGGAGCCCCTGCGGGAGTTCGCCGCCTCGGGCCGGCCGCTCCTCGGCACCTGCGCCGGCGCCATCCTGTTAGCGCGGGCGGTGGAGCACCACCCGGTGCCCACCCTCGGCTTGCTCGACGCGGTGGCCGTGCGCAACGCCTACGGCACCCAGGTGGACTCCTTCGCCGCCCCGGTCGACCCCGGCGCCGAGGAAGGTCTCGATGGCCTGCGCTGCGTCTTCATCCGCGCCCCCCAGCTCGAGCAGCTCGGCCCCCGGGTCGAGACCCTCGCCCGGGTCGAAGGACGCCCAGTCCTCGTCCGCCAGGCCAACCTCCTGGCCGCCACCTTCCACCCCGAGCTCACCCCCGACCCGCGCCTCCACCGCCTCCTCCTCCCCTAGGGGGTGCTAAGCAAGGGGCCGGTTCCATCTGTTAAGTTGCCGGGCCCGGTGACCCGGGGGGCGGGGTCTGCTACCTCTCCGGGCCTTCGAATCACCTCGGTCCCCGTCACGGGGCCGCCCCCCGCGGCGGTCTCGAAGCGAGCGGGGGCCCGCCGCGGCCCGGGCGCGGTGACCGAGAGGAGGATGCATGCGGGAGTACGAGACGACGTTCATCGTCCAGCCCGAGATCTCCGACGAGGGCTGCAGCGAGCTGCTCGAACGGGTCGACGGCGTCCTGGAACGCGAGGGAGCCACCCGGCTCCTGCACGACGACCAGGGCAAGCGCCGGCTGGCCTACGAGATCCGCAAGTTCCAGAAGGGCCGGTACGTCACGACCTACTACCTGGACGAGGGCAAGGCGGTGGCTCCGCTCGAGCGCAGCCTGCGCCTCGAGGAGTCGGTGCTGCGCTTCCTGACCGTGCTGCGGAGCCAGGAGGTGGCGGACATCGAGGCCCGCAAGGCCCTCGCCGCCGAGGAGGAGCGGATCCGCGCCGAGCGCGCCCGCGAGCGCGCCGAGCGCGAGGCCGAGGAGGAGCGCGCCCGCCAGGCCGCGGCGGCCGCCGCGCCGCCGCCGCCCGCCCCGGAGGCCTCTGAAGCCCCGGCGCCCGCCGAAGCCCCGGCCGCGGCCCCGGCTGAAGCAACGGCCGAGGCCTCCACCGAGGCGCCGGCCGCTGCCGCTCCCGAGGCACCCGCCGCGGAGAAGCCCGACACCGAGGAGACCGCAGGATGAGCGACGATCCGAGCGCACCGCGCCCCCCGAGCGACGCACCCGCCGGCGACGCCCCCCGCGGCGACAGCGGTGGCTACCGCGGCGACGGCCCCCGCGGCGACGGCGGCGGCTACCGCAGTGATGGCCCCCGCGGCCCGGGCGGTGGAGGCGGCCGGCCCGGCGGCGGTGGCGGCGGCTTCCGCCGCGACGGCGAGCGCCGCGAGCGCGGCCCCATGAGCGTGAAGGCCCGCCTGCGCGCCCGCGCCCGCAAGAAGGCCCGCAAGCAGAAGAAGTCGAAGGGCAGCTTCCTCCGCAAGAAGGTCTGCCGCTTCTGCGCCGACACGAAGGCGGAGATCGACTACAAGGACCCGAAGGGCCTGCGCTACTTCGTCACCGAGACCGGGAAGCTCATCCCGATGCGCATCTCGGGCAACTGCGCCAAGCACCAGCGCGCCATCGCCCTGGCGATCAAGCGCTCCCGCCAGCTGGCCCTCATGCCCTACGCGCCCCACCACGGGGGCTAGGAGACGCCATGCCCATCCAGGTGATCCTGCGCGAGGACATTGCGAAGCTCGGCATCGCCGGCGATCTGGTCGCCGTGAAGCCCGGCTACGCTCGCAACTACCTCATCCCCAAGGGCAAGGCGATCTTCGCCACCGCCGCCAAGGTCAAGGAGCTCGAGCACCACCGGCGCATCATCGCCGAGAACGTGGCCAAGCACCTGAAGGACCTGACCGCCGCGAAGGACCGGCTCGAGCAGCTGCGCCTCGAGGTCGAGGCCCAGGCCGGCGAGGAGGGCAAGCTCTTCGGCTCGGTCACCTCGGCCCAGATCGCCGAGCTCATCGCCGAGAAGGGCATCGAGATCGACCGCCGCAAGATCGAGCTGGCGGAGCCGATCAAGACCCTCGGCGACCACGAGGTGCCCCTGAAGCTGCACCGCGAGGTCATCGCGACCCTGAAGCTGAAGGTGACCGCCGCCGACGCGGGCGAGGCTCCCGCCGAGCCCCCGGCCTCCGACGAGTCGTAGTACACTCGGACGCTGGCGGCGCCGCGGGTCGGCGTCGCCCCGAGCTGGCGGCGCCCCGAGACGGCGTCGCCCCGAGGAGGGGGTGATCCTTGGGCGAGGCGACCGGTTTCCACAGCGAGCCCGCGCCCCGGTCCGACGGGCGCAGGCGCCGGCGCGGCGGCGGTGACGACGGCGGGGCTGCCGAGCTCCTCGGCCGCGTCCCGCCCCACGATCTCGAGGCGGAGAAGTCCGTCCTCTCCGCCCTGCTCCTCGACCCGCGGGTCTTCCACGAGATCTTCGAGGAGGTCGGGGCCGACGACTTCTACCACCCGGCCCACCAGGTGCTGCTGCGGGCAATGCTCACCATCCACGACGAGCGCCGTCCCGTCGACCTGATCACGCTCTCCGAGTACCTGACGACCCAGAAGACCCTGGACGCGGTGGGCGGGCCGGTCGCCCTGGCGGAGATCGCCGACTACGCCGCCACCAGCGCCAACGTGCTGCACCACGCCCGGATCGTCCGGGACAAGGCGGTGAAGCGGCGGCTCATCCAGGTGGCCAGCGAGATCGCCGAGACCGGCTATGACGAGGAGGGCAACGCCGACCAGCTTCTCGACTTCGCCGAGTCGCGCATCTTCGAGGTGTCGAAGGCCCAGAGCAAGAGCTCCTTCGCCAGCCTGCACGACGAGATGCCCGGCACCTTCGACTACGTCGAGGCGATCATGAACCGGGGGGGCGATCTCACCGGCCTGCCCACGGGCTTCGACGACCTGGACGAGATGACCGGCGGGCTCCAGCCCGGGGAGCTGATCATCATCGCCGCGCGTCCGAGCATGGGAAAGACCGCGTTCGCATTGAACATCGCCCGCAACGCGGCGGTGGGACACGGCAAGAACGCCGCCGTGTTCTCCCTCGAGATGACCACCCGCTCGCTCATCGTGCGGCTGCTCTCGACCGAGGCGCAGATCGACTTCTCCAGCCTGCGCAAGGGCTTCCTGCCCATGTCCGACTACCGCAAGCTGCAGACCGCCGCCGACCGCCTCTCCCAGGCGAAGATCTGGATCGACGATTCCGGCGCCCTCGACATCCTCGAGATCAAGGCGAAGAGCCGGCGCCTCCACTCGGAGCACGGGCTCGACCTGGTGATCGTCGACTACCTGCAGCTCGCGAGCGCCGCTGGGCGACGGGACCGCAAGGATCTCGAGATCGCCGAGATCTCCCGGGGCCTGAAGGCGCTCTCGAAGGAGCTCGACCTGCCGGTGATCGCGCTCTCCCAGCTGAACCGGGGCCCGGAGCAGCGCGATCCGGACAAGCGCCGGCCGATGATGGGCGACCTGCGCGAGTCCGGCGCGATCGAGCAAGACGCGGACGTCGTCGCGTTCATCTACCGGGACGTCGTTTACAACAAGGAGACCGCCGACCCGCGGATGGCGGAGATCATCATCGAGAAGCAGCGCAACGGGCCGACCGGCACCGTGAAGCTCGACTTCGAGGGTCGCTATGCGCGCTTCGCCAACCGCGCCGCGGACGAGCCGCCGGACCTTCCGGCGGTGTCCGGCAGCTTCGTGGGCCCGGGTGACGACGCTGGCTTCGGCGGCACGGGCTTCGGCGACGGCGGCCTCGGCGGCCCGCCGCCGGCACCGGACGACGAGCCGGTCTTCTGACCGGGCCTACGGGCAGCTCGCCCCCGCCGGCGGAGGGCCGCCCGGACACAGGTCCGGGCGCACGAACACCCGGATCTCCCGGCGCCTCTCGTCTCCGGCCACCCGCACCCGCCGGGGGCGGAAGCTCCGCCAGGGCACCAGGCCGTGGGCACGGGCCTCCGCCTCCTCGCGCTCGTCGTAGGTCATGGCCAGGGCGGGGCGGAAGCGCTCCCAGCCATCCGGGTTCTGGGGGATCCCGGCGGGCCGATCCGCACGAACGGTGACGGCGACGAGCCGGGTCTCGAGGGCGTAGGTGTAGGCCTCGGCGCCGACCAGCACACGGTCCGCCTCGGGCCAGTCCCGCGACAGGGCGGCCAGGGCCCGCGAGGTATCGCGGACGCCGAAGGTCGGCGAGCGCAGCTCCGCAGCGATGCGCAGCCCGTCGACGGCGAGGATGGCGAGCAACAGTGCCGCAGCCGGCAGGGCGACGGGGCGTGCCGGGAGCCACCCGCGCATTGCCACGGCGAGGAGCGGCCCGCCGACGAGGCCCGCCGTGGCGACCAGGGACGTGACGCGCTGCTCCGGAAAGCCCGTGCCGAGGGCGTCGGCCAAGGCCCGGAGCGGCTCCCGCAGGGGAACGGCCGCCACCAGCCCGACGAATCCGCCGAGCAGCGCGCCGGCCGACGCCAGGCGCAGCGGGGAAGCGGCGTCGCGCGCCGGGAGGGCCACGGCCCCGCCGCGCGCGGCGAGACCGGCGAGCAGGGCGAGGGGCGGCATCACCGCGAGGAAGCGGCGGTCCGGCGCCCAGGAAAGCAGGGAGAGCAGGCCCAGGCCCACGGCGAGCCAGCACCAGGCGAGTCGCTCCAGCGCGCCGGTGGGAACGCGGCTCGCCCGGGTGAGGCGCGCCGCGCCGAAGCCGACCGCCAGGGCGAGGAGCGGCCACGAGAAGCGCAGGAAGGCGCTCCAGGGAAGGGCGGGGCGCGACAGCCCGACCGCGTGGACCGAGGGGAACTCGGAGCCTCGCGCGCCGAGGCCGCTCCGCAGGCTCCCGGCCAGGTCCGCCGCGGCGTCCGGGTGGGCCAGGGCCAGCGCGCCGAGGGCGGCGATGCCCGCCGCCCCTGTCGCCGCGAAGGCCAGAGGGCCGCGGCCGTCGAAAGGCCGGGAGCGTGCCCACTCGACCCACCAGAACAGCACGAGGGCCGGGAGCAGCACGGCCGCCGAGTGCTTCGAGGCCAGCGCCGCGCAGAAGGCCAGGCCGGCACCGACGCCCCAGAGTGGCCGCCGGGTCGCGGCCAGCCCGCAGGCGGCGGTCACGAGCAGGAGCCCCATCTGCCACGACTCGACCAGGGCGACCCGGTTGTGGATCAGGTGGAAGTAGGAGAGGCCCAGGGCGAGGGCGGCGAGGAAGGCGGGCCAGACGTCCTCGCGCCGGCGCAGGAGGCCGTAGACGAGGAGGCACGCCGCGAAGCCGGACAGGGCGCTCAGGAGCCGCGTCTGGGCCAGGCCGACGCCCGCGACCGCGTAGACCGCCCGCAGTGCAGCGCTGTAGGCGGGGGCCATGCTGAGCCCCGGGTTGTGGTCGTCGGTCGTCCAGCGCCCGAAGACCGCCGCCTGACGGGCGTTGCTCGCCCAGGCGCCCTCGTCGGTGAGCACGCCGCGGAAGACGTCCAGGGACGGGTCGGCGTCCAGAGACAGGAGCCGCGGCGGGAGGGCGAGGGCCGCCAGCAGCAGCAGGGCGAGGAGATCGCCGCGCAGAACCGACTCGGTCCCCCGGCTCACGCGTTGTAGACCAGCACGCCCAGGACGATCAGTCCCACCGACGCCGCCTGGCGAGCCGTGACGCGCTCGCCTAGCAACGCGCGGGAGAGCGCCAGCGCGATCACCGGGATGAACCCGTTGGCCATGTAGACGGTGCCGACCTCGAGGCCGCGCAGGGCGACGTAGTAGCCGACCTGTCCCACGAGGAACGCCGCGACGGCCAGGAGGAGGGTCGGCGCCGAGCGGCCGACCAGGGAGCCGCGGAGCAGCACGTGTCCGGCGGCGGCCGCCGCGACACCTCCCGCCAGGGCCGCCAGGTGCATCATCGCTCCGACCCGGCAGAGAGGGCGGCCGCGCCGGCGGCGATCAGCAGGGCGCCCAGGATCTCCGCGGGCCCGACGGGATCGCCGAAGGCCACCGCCACCGGCAGCATGGCGGGGAAGAAGAGCGCGCCGAACGGGACCGTGCGAGCGATCGGAAAGCGCGCGTGGGCGAGGCTCCAGACGCCGAAGCGCACGCCGTTCAGGGCCAGCACGACGGCCATGCCCGCGGCGAGGAGAAGCGGTGTCTCCTCGGCCCGGAGATCCACGAGGCTCTTCAGGAGCACCGCGCCCAGCACCTGGAAGCCGACCGCCGCTCCGACGATGACGACGGCTCCCAAGCCTCCGGCCGTCTCAGACCGCGACATCGGCGGCCTTCAGTGCGTCGCGGAGACGTGCGGCGGTGGCGGCGTCGAGGCGGACGCGGGCGCTCACCTCCTGGACGGGGACCGTGCGCACCGGTGGCCCCCAGCCCATTCGTTCGCCCAACGCCGCGAGCGCATCCATCGGCGCCTCGCAGAACGCCTCGTACCCGACGATCCGGGCGCGCCCGCCGGGGAGTGCCGCGAGCTGCGCTGCGGCCATCCGCCGGTGATAGGCGACCTGGAAGGCCACGTCGTCGACCGGCTCCGCACCGCGGGGGCGGTCCGCGTCGTCCACGCCGTACACCCGCTGCGGGTCCCCCTCGATGGCGCTGCGGGCGAGCAGCAGGGCCTGGGCCAGGAAGAAGGGATCCCGCTCGAGAATCAGGAACACGCTCTCCGGGAGCTCGGCGCCGACCCGGGCCGCAGAGGTGTTGAGCGAGTTGTTCTTCATCACCAGCGGTCGGTCGAAGGCCGCGTCCCAGGCGCCGAAGAAGCGCCGCATCGCGAGGGCCCGCTCCGGCGGGATGTGGGTCGTGGGCCGGCGCCGGTCCGGCTCCAGCCAGCGGTCCCAGAGGTGAAGGGCGTCGCTCGTGCCGTGGCCGCGCCGGGTCCGGCCGTAGTAGCTCTCGAGCGCGACGGCTTCGTTGCGGAAGGGGCGGCGCCGGAGCCCCGCGGCGCGGATCGGTGAGCGCGGAAACATCGAGATCCAGTTGGTCGGGTACGACACGTCGAAGGCGCGGACCAGGGACTGGAAGACGAGGGTCGTGCCGCTGCGCGGGGGGCCGCCGACGAACAGCGGCGGGCGGGTCGCGGCCGGCGCGTCCCGGTAGAGCCGCTGCTCGCCCGGCTCGAGCAGCCGGTCCAGGGGCGAGAGGCACGCGCTGCCCAGGGCGGTCCACAGGGCGTAGTAGGCGCTGGCGTCGCGGCTCCGCAGCACCCGCGCCGCCAGCCCGAGCGGATCCTCGAAGTGGGCCGGGACGATCGCTGCGGCGCGCTCACGATCGGCCGGGGACATGTGGCTCCCTCGCGGTGGGGTCCATGGGCAACGGCATGGTGCGTGAGTTCCACGCTGGAGGTCAGGGGTGGTGAGCCCCCGGGCCAGATTCGCCCGTCAATGCGCAACTTGGCTCGTAACTATCTGTAACCGATTGGATTTCTGACGAAAAAGCGAGACGTGACCGAATCCCCCCGACACCGAAAGGGTGACCCGGGCCACAAAATCGATGAAGGTACGTACACCCGTAGCCGCAGGCCCCCTATGGAAGCTCCCCAGCGACCCAGGCTGCTTCTCGTCGTCGGCACCCGTCCCGAAGTGGTGAAGATGGCTCCCGTGGTCCGGGCTGCGGATCGGCACGGCGTGCCCTTCCTCCTGGTTCACTCAGGCCAGCACTACGACGACGCCCTGGACGGCGTGTTCTTCCGCGAGCTCGGGCTGCCCGCGCCCTCGGTCCAGCTCGGAGTCGGCTCCTGCGAGCGCCCGGAGCAGGTGGAGCGGGTTCGCGGCGGCGTGCGGGAGGTGGCCCGCCGCGAGCGGCCCGACGTGATCGTCGTCCAGGGGGACACCAACTCCGCACTGGGCGGCGCCCGGGCCGCCGACGATCTCGGCATTTCCCTCGCCCATGTCGAGGCGGGCCTGCGCTGCGGCGACCTGGCGATGCCCGAGGAGCAGAACCGACGCGAGGCCGATCGGCTGGCGAGCCTGCGCTTCGCGCCCACTCCGGAGGCCCAGGTGGCACTGCTCACCGAAGGATGCGCGCCGGAGTCCGTGTTCGTCACCGGCAACACCGTCGTCGACGAGCTCGAGCGCCAGCTGCCCCGGGCCCGGGCGCGTGGGGCCGCGGCGCGTCTCGGCCTTCGGCCCGGCGCCTTCGGGCTGGCGACGATCCACCGGCAGGAGGCGGTCCACGACGGTCCGGTCCTGCGCGAGGTGCTGGCGGGTGTCGCCCGCGGCATGGACGCCTGGCAGCTGCCGGTCGTGCTGCCCGCCCATCCGCGTACCGCCCGGCGGATTCGCGAGCTCCGCATCGACCTGTCCGGCGGTCTGCGGCTGATGCCGCCCCTGGGCTACCTGGACTTCCTCTCGCTCCTCGCCGACGCGGCGGTGGTGTGGACCGACTCGGGCGGCGTCCAGGAAGAGGCCTGCTGTCTCGGCGTGCCGTCGGTGGTGCTGCGCGACTCGACGGAGCGACCGGAGGCGGTCGAGGCCGGCGCCAGCCGGCTCGCCGGACGCGTCGCCACTTCCATCGAGGCCGCCAGCGCCGCCGCCCGCGAGGCGCCGCTCGGCTGGCCGAACCCCTTCGGAGACGGAAAAGCGGGCGAGAGGATCCTGGCCACCTTGCTGCGCTGGAGTGAAAGATGAGCGGACGTCGACTGCCCTCGGATCAGGACGCCAGCGGGCGCACCTTCGCCGCCGAGGAGCGCGAAGAGCTCGATCGCGTGCTTGCTTCGGGAACCCTCACGCCCACCAAGGGAGCTGCGGTGCGCGCCCTCGAGGAGCGCTTCGCCGCGTTGCTCGGCGTGGAGCACGCCTTCGCCTGCACGTCGGGCACTGCGGCCGTGCACCTGGCGGTGATGGCCCTCGACCTGGAGCCCGGTGACGAGGTGATCACCACGTCGGTTACCGACATGGGGGGCCTCTCGCCCATCCTGTTCCAGGGGGCGATCCCGGTGTTCGCGGACGTCGACCCCGACACCCTGCTGGTGACGCCCGAGAGCGTCGAAGCGCGGCTCTCGCCGCGCACCCGCGCCATCGTCGCGACCCACCTGTTCGGCCGCGCCTGCGACATGGACGGCCTCCGCGCCCTGGCCGAGCCGCGCGGCATCGCGCTGATCGAGGACGCCGCCCAGGCCTACCTGAGCGAGTGGAACGGCGGGCTGGCGGGAACCCTGGGCGACCTCGGCTGCTTCAGCCTCCAGCAGGGCAAGCACATCACGACGGGGGAGGGCGGCCTCGTCACGACCGACGACCCGGATCTCGCCCGGCGCGTGCGCCTCGGCGTGAACAAGGCCTGGCCCTACGGCGAGGACGGGCCCGACCACGAGTTCCTGGCCCTGAACTACCGCATGAGCGAGCTGGTCGGCGCCGTGGCCTGCGCGCAACTGCCGCGCCTCCGCGGCGTTGTGGAGGCGCGGGTGGCCCGGGCCGAGGAGCTGACCCGCCGGCTCTGCGACGTCCCCGGTCTGACGCTCCCGGCGCCTCCGGCCGGCGGTGTGCACAGCTACTGGAAGTACGCGCCGACGGTCGACCCGGCCGTCGTCGAGGGCGGTGCCGTGGCCCTCGGCGCGCGCCTCGCCGATCAGGGCATCGCCTGTGCACCGCGCTACATCCAGAAGCCCGCGTTCCGCTGCCGCGTGTTCCAGGAGCGCAACACCTTCGGCCGCAGCCACTGGCCCTTCGACCTGGCGCGCCCCGGCGCCTTGGACTGGTCGGACGAGCGCTTCCCCGGCACCTGGCGCGGCCTGGAGCGTGTGCTCGTGCTGCCCTGGAACGAGCGATACGACGACGGGGACGTGGCCTTCATCGCGGACGCGGTTCGAGACGCCGCCCGCGCGCTGAAGGTGGCGGCATGAGCGCCGCGGCGCCGGTCCGGACCGGCCTCCTCGGCGCGGGGCGCATCTCCCGGGCCTACGCCGACGCCCTGGCGGCGACGCCGGCCGCCGAGCTGGTCGCCGTCGCCGATCTCGAAGTGGAGGCGGCCGCCGCCCTGGCCCGCGAGCAGGACTGCGCCGCGTTCCCGTCGCACCGGGCGCTCCTCGAGGAGGGCGGCTGCGAGGCCGTCGTGGTGTGCACGCCGCCCGCGACCCACGAGCGACTCGCCGTCGACGCGCTCGAGCGGGGCGTGGCGGTGCTGTGCGAGAAGCCCCTGGCCCTCGAGGCGGCCTCGGCGAAGCGGATGCTGTGTGCGGCAGAGGCCGCCGGCGTTCCTTTCACGATGGCGACGAAGTTCCGCTACGTGGCGGACGTGGAGCGGGCCGGGGAGCTCATCGCCGCCGGGCGGATCGGCGAGGTGGTCCTCTTCGAGATCGCCTTCGCCGCCGCCGTCGACATGTCTCACCGCTGGAACGCGGATCCCACCGTCTCCGGAGGCGGCGTCCTGATCGACAACGGCACCCACGCCGTCGACCTGATCCGCCACCTGGCGGGCCCCATCCTCGAGGTCCAGGCCTGTGAGGGCCGCCGGCTGCAGCAGCTCGCCGTCGAGGACACGGCGCAGCTCTTCGTGCGCACAGGCGAGGGCGTCGTCGGGCACGTGGACCTCTCCTGGTCCCTGGACAAGGACCAGGCCCACTTCCTTCACGTCTACGGATCCGAGGGGCTCCTGCGGGTCGGCTGGCAGGAGAGCCTGCTACGCACCGGCGACGGCCAGGTGGAGCGCTTCGGCGACGGCTACGACAAGCTGGACGCCTTCCGCCGCCAGCTCGAGGACTTCGCGGCCGTCATCCGCACCGGCTCCGCGCCCCGGGTGTCGGGTGCCGACGCCCTCTCGTCCGTGGAAGTGATCCAGGCCGCCTATCGTTCCCTCGAGGAGGGCCGGTGGCAACGGGTGCCAGGAGCGGGTGGGTGACGGCATGGGTCCATCCGACCGCCGAGGTCGAAGAGGGGGCAATCGTCGGTGAGGGCACCCGCGTGTGGTCCCACGCTCACCTGCGCGGTCCGAGCAAGATCGGCCGGGACTGCATCGTCGGCGAAAAGACCTACGTCGCCTACGACGTGACCCTCGGCGACCGGGTCAAGCTCAACGCCTTCGTCTACCTGTGCGCCGGTGTCCGCCTGGAGGACGGCGTGATGGTGGCCGCCGGCGCGGTCTTCACGAACGACCGCTGGCCCCGGGCGGCGACACCGGATCTCGCCGCGCTCCTCCCGTCGGAGCCGAACGGGGACATGGGGCGCACCACCGTTCGCGCCGGCGCCACGATCGGCGCGCGCGCGGTGATCGGCGGCGGTCTCGAGATCGGCCGCTTCGCCATGGTCGGCATGGGCGCGGTGGTGACCCGCGACGTGCCCGATCACCACCTCGTGGTCGGGCAGCCGGCCCGGCCGATCGCCATCGTGTGTCGCTGCGGTCGCCCCCTCCACCGCCTGGAAGAGGGTCCGCCGCCCGCGCGGATGGGCTGCAAGGAGTGCGGCAGCGTGCTGCGGGTGGGCGAGGACGGCGTCGACTCCTTCGCCTACGGCTCCCGATGACGAGCTGGGCGGTCGTCGGCGGCGGGCTCCTGGGCGGGACCCTGGCCTGGCGCCTGGCCCGGGCGGGCCACGAGGTGACCCTCTTCGAGGGGGCCGCCGAGCTCGGGGGCCTGGCGGCACCGTGGCAGATCGGAGACGTGGTCTGGGATCGCCACTACCACGTGACACTCCTCTCCGACGCCTTCACCCGGGGCCTCCTGCGGGATCTCGCCCTCGAGTCCGAGATGCGCTGGGTGAAGACGCGGACGTCGCTGTTCGCCGATGGCCGGCTCGCTCCCTGCTCGAACGCGATCGACTACCTGCGCCTGCCGACCCTCGGGTGGATCGACAAGGCGCGGCTCGGCGCGACGATCCTGTGGGCCTCGCACATTCGCGACGGAGAGGCCCTCGATCGGGTGCCCGTGGAGGTCTGGCTCGAGCGGCTCTCGGGGCGGCGGGTCACGGAGCGGCTCTGGGCGCCGCTGCTCCGCTCCAAGCTCGGCGATCGCTACCCCGAAGCCTCCGCCGGCTTCCTGTGGGCGACGATCCAGCGGCTCTACGCCGCCCGGCGCAGCGGCCTCAAGGAGGAGATGTTCGGCTACGTGCCCGGCGGCTACGCGCGCATCCTGGCCCGCCTCCACGAGGCGCTCGAGGCCGCCGGCGTCGACGTGCGGCTGAACGCGGCGGTGGCGGAGATCCGCAAGCAGGGCGGCCGCTGGCGAGTCGCCTTCGGCGAAGGCAAGGAAGCGAGCTTCGACAAGGGCGCGATCACGTTGAGCCCCCGCCGCACCGCCCGCATGCTGCCGGAGCTCCCCGCGGCTCACCGCGCGCGCCTCGACGCCCTGGGCTACCAGGGCATCGTGTGCGCCTCGGTGCTGCTCGACCGTCCGCTGGCGGACGCCTACCTGACCTACCTGGTCGATCGCGACCTCCCGTTCACCGCCGTGGTCGAGATGAGTGCCTTCGTCGAACCGGCGGAGCTGGGTGGACACGGTCTGGTGTATCTCCCCTGCTACCTCCCCGCTTCCGACGAGCGCTTCCGCGCCAGCGACGAGGAGATCCGCGAGCGCTTCCTCGCCGGCCTGCGACGGGTGCACCCCCAGGCCACGGAGGACCGGGTGCGCGCCTTCCGCGTCTCCCGGGTGGCAGAGGTGTTCCCGTTCCCGGTGCAGGGCTACCAGCAGAGCCTGCCCGAGGGCGAGCTCGGCCCGGGCCTCCACTGGGTCAGCTCCGCTCAGATCGCCGGCGGCACCCTGAACGTGAACGACACGGTGAGCGTGGCCGAGGCGGCCGCCCGGGAGCTCACCCCGTGAAGCCCTGGGCGAGCCTCTCCCTGGACCTCGACAACCAGTGGTCCTACATGAAGACCCACGGCGATCCGGGCTGGGAGGCGCTGCCCTCCTACCTCGATGCCCTGGCGCCCCTGGCCCTGGAGCAGCTGGCCCAGCACGAGCTGCGCATCACCTTCTTCGTCGTCGGACAGGACGCGGCCCTGGCGTCCAACCGGGCGGCCCTGCGCTCGCTCCACGACGCGGGCCACGAGATCGCCAACCACTCTTTCCGTCACGAGCCCTGGCTGCACCTCTACGCCGACGACGAGCTGGAGCGCGAGCTGCGGCAGGCCGAGGACGCGATCGGCGACGCCACCGGGGCCAGGGTGGCCGGCTTCCGCGGCCCCGGCTACAGCCTCTCGCTCCGGACCCTGGAGCTCCTCGCCGAGCGCGGCTACCGCTACGACGCGACCACCCTTCCGACCTGGATCGGCCCCCTCGCCCGGGCCTACTACTTTCGGAGCGCAAGGCTCGGTGCGGAGGAGCGCGCCGAGCGCGGCGCTCTCTTCGGCCGCCTGCGCGACGGCCTCCAGCCCCTAAAGCCGCACCACTGGCAGCTCGGGGAGCGGAAGCTCCTGGAGATTCCGGTGACCGTGCTCCCCCTCGCCCGGGTGCCGATGCACGTGAGCTACCTGCTCACCCTGAGCGCCGCGTCCCCGGCGGCGGCGCGCGCCTACTTCCGCGCGGGGCTGGCCCTGTGCCGGGCGACCGGCTTCGAGCCGTCGATCCTGCTCCACCCCCTCGACTTCCTCGGCGCCGACGACGTGTCGGCCCTGGGCTTCTTCCCCGGCATGCAGCTCGAAGGACGGGTGAAACGCGAGCGGGTGGCGGAGTACCTGGCGGATCTCACGGCCCGGTTCCACGTGGTGCCGATGGAGGCCCACGCCGCTCACCTCGAGGCGCAGCCGCTCGCGCAGCGCCGCCCCTCCTTCCCGGAGGCCGCAGGCGTGGGCCTGCCGGCGTAGAGAGGTACCCGTTGGCCGGGGCCAGGACGCATCTCCTCACCGTTGCGGTCGAGCACGACTTCCAGGCCACCGCCCTCGGCCCGGTGATCGCGCCGCGGGAGTGGACGCGGCTCGAGTCCCGCGTGCTCGCGAACACCGTGGCCGCTCTTGACCTGATCGAGGCCCACGGCGCCCGGGCCACCTTCTTCGTGCTGGGCTGGGTCGCCGAGCGGGCCCCGGAAGTGGTGCAGGAGATCGTGCGCCGCGGTCACGAGGTGGCGAGCAAGGGCTACCTGCATCGCACGCCCCAGTCGATGGCGCCCGACGAGCTGCGCGACGATGCGCTGCGCGCCAAGGCGGCCCTCCAGAAGGCCGGCGACGTCCCGGTCCATGGGCACCGGGTCGCGCGGGGGAGCCTGGGCCTCGACGACCTGTGGGTGCTCGACGTCCTGGCCGACGCCGGCTTCGCCTACGACTCGAGCTTCTACCCGCGGCTGCGCTCGATCCGCCGCGAGCCCTGGCGCCGCTTCCCCCACACCCATACCCACGGCGAGCGCACGATCCGGGAGCTACCGCTCTCGACCTGGGGGCCCGACGAGCTGCTGTTCCCGATCGCGGGGGGCAACGCCTTCCGCCAGCTCCCGGCGTGGGTGTCCCGGGCGGTGATCGGCGATTGGGAGCAGCGCTACCAGTCGCCGTTCAACCTGTTCTTCCACATCTGGGAGCTCGATCCGGAGGCGCCGCGCATCGCCCGGGCCCGCGGGCTGCGGCGGCTCCGCCGCTACCGCGGCCTCGAGGGTATGCGCGAGCGCATCGAGGCCGCGCTCGAGCGCTTTTCCTTCCAGCCGATCGCGGAGCTGCTCGGTCTGGAGCAGCGGCAGGGAATGGTGCCCGTGTCGGCAGTTGGGGGGCACACCGGCGCCCGCGACACAGTGGCTCTCTCGCCGACGGCGACGCCGGTGACGATCGTCGTGCCCTGCTTCCAGGAGGAAGCGGTCCTGGCCTACACGGCGAAGGTGCTCGAGGAGACCCAGGCGCGCCTCGCCGCCGACTACCGCTTCGAGTACGTGTTCGTCGACGACCACTCGCCCGACGGCACCTGGCGCCGGCTCGAGGAGCTCTTCGGTGATCGCCCGGACTGCCAGCTTCTGCACCATCCGGAGAACCGGGGCGTGGCCCAGGCGATCCTCACCGGCATCCGCGCGGCGCGCACGGAGATCGTCGCGTCGGTCGACTGCGACTGCACCTACGACCCGGGCCAGCTCGCCGGCATGCTGCCGCTCCTCGACGCCGGGACGGCGATGGTGACCGCCTCACCCTACCACCGGGAGGGCCGGGTGCTGGGTGTTCCCGGCTGGCGGCTGCTGCTCTCCCGCGGGCTCTCGCGGCTCTACGCCCTGGTCCTGCCGGAGAGCCCCGCCACCATCACCAGCTGCTTCCGGGTGTACCGACGCTCCAAGCTGCTGGACGTGGAGCCCCGGGACGGCGGCTTCCTCGGCGTGGCGGAGACCCTGGCGATCCTGGCGCTCCGGGGCGAGCGCGTCGCCGAGCATCCCGCGGTCCTCGAGTCCCGGCTGCTCGGGGAGTCCAAGATGAAGGTGCTGGCGACGATCACCGCGCACCTGCGCCTCCTCGCCGACCTGGCCTGGCGCCGCCTGAGCGGGCGCGCGACGGCCTGAGCGCTTCGGTTATCCTCCACGCCCTGCTCGGTGAGGAGGAGCCCCCCGATGCCCGACGTCTCGATGTGGGCCCGCGCGCTGCGGGTCATGCCCAAGGTCGACAAGCAGGAGTGGGACGCCCTCGACCTGGTCTCGCGCTGGCTCATCGCGACGCGCTCGGCGGTCCTGGTGATGACCTTCACCTCGGCCGCCTTCGCGGGCCTGCTCGCCTGGAAGGCCGGCGCCTTCGACGCGGGCCGCTGGCTGCTCGTGACCCTGGGCCTGCTCCTCGCCCACGCCACCAACAACCTGGTCAACGACCTCACCGACCACTGGAAGGGCGTCGACAAGGACAACTACTTCCGCACCCAGTACGGCCCCCAGCCGGTCGAGTCGGGCCTGCTGACCACCCGCCAGCTGATGGTCTACATCGCGGTCACCGGGCTGGCGGCCGTCGCCATCGGCGCCTGGCTGGTGGCCGACGGCGGCAGCGGGGTGCTCTGGCTGCTCCTGGCCGGCGCGGTCTTCGTGCTCTTCTACACCTGGCCGCTCAAGTACATCGGCCTCGGTGAGCCGGCGGTGCTGGTGGTGTGGGGCCCGCTCATGGTCGGCGGTGGCTACTACGTGATCACCGGCGAGTGGAGCACCCCGGTCGCCTGGGCCAGCGTCGCCTACGCCCTCGGGCCGACGGCGGTGCTGTTCGGCAAGCACATCGACAAGCTCAAGGAGGACGAGGCGAAGGGGATCCACACCCTGCCTGTGATCCTCGGCGAGACGGTCTCGCGCTGGACCGTGGTCGGCATGCTCCTGGCCCAGCTCGGCGTGATCGTCTACCTGGTCGCGACCGGCTACTTCCATCCGGTCATGTTGGTCGCGCTGGGTGCCGCGTTCTCCCTGAAGCGCGTGATCGAGGTGTACCGGGATCCGCGGCCGAACGAGGCGCCGCCGGAGCTGCCGAAGGGCGTCTGGCCGCTCTACCTGGTGGCCACCGCGTTCTGGTACAACCGCCGCTTCGGCGCCTTCTTCCTGGCGGCCCTGCTGGCGGACGTGGCGATCTCGCGGCTGGCCTAGCCTACTTCCCGTCCAAGAACTCGTAAGTCACTGAGAAGAAAAGGAATTGGCGCAAACGCGCCTCCCGATCGAGTTTCGATTGGTGTATGTTAGGTGGTGCCAACCTACCGAACATACACAGCAATTCGCCAACCGGGGGGTGAAGCGATGCGCCGATTCCGAGAAACTCAGCTCTCACTCACGCCCACATGGGGTCCGCATCAACATACCCGAGAGCTGCAGATGATCGCCAGGATCCTCGGGGCGGATCCGCGCTTGGGTGCTGTTGTGCACGGAGATCTGATCGGGGAACGTCGCGCCGATACCGGCCGTCGGGGCCTCAGCGGCGATCAGGTCCTTCGAATCGCCCTACTCAAGCAGATCCACGGGCTGAGCTACCGGGAGTTGGAGTTTCACCTCCAGGACTCGGCCGCCTTCCGCAGCTTCGTAGGACTCGGGCTCGGTGACTGGCCCCGCTTCCAGACCCTTCAGGACAACGTCAAACGGATCCGGCCCGAGACGTGGGAAGCCATCCACCGTGCGTTGATCGGCCTGGCTCGCCGGGAAGGAATCGAACGAGGCGAGACGATTCGGGCGGATACGACGGTCGTCGAGGCGAACATCCACGAGCCCGCCGACTCGGCCCTGCTCTGGGACAGCGTTCGGGTGATGACGCGGATTTTGCGAAGGATGGCGAAGCAACGCCCTTCGCTGCGCAAGATGTTCCCGGATCGTCGTCGTTGCGTGAAGCGACGCGCCTACGCGATCAAGTTCCACCGGCGGTCGATCAACCTGGTCGCGAGCTATCGGTGCATGATCCGGGCCACGGAAGAGGTCTGCCAAGCGGCCCGTAGCGTCGCGGAGAGGGTCGCCCGAGTCGAAGACACGACGCCGCTTCGCGAAGAGCTCCTCGCGGTGCTTCCCCTCGTCGAGCGCGTCATCGATCAGAGCCGTCGCCGTGTCCTCGAAGGCGAGCGCGTCCCTGCAGCCGAGAAGATCGTGTCGATCTTCGAGCCGCACTCGGACATCCTCGTGAAGGACAATCGAGGCACCTACTACGGTCACAAGGTCTGTCTGACTGGCGGCAGGTCGTCACTCGTCCTCGACTGTGTCATCGAGGAAGGAAACCCTACGGACTCGACGCTGGTCGAACGTACGCTCGAGCGCCATGCAGATCTCTTCGGCAAGGCACCCCGCCAAGTGGCGATGGACGGAGGCTTCGCGTCCATGGACAACGTTGCCAAGGCCAAGGCGCTCGGCGTGGAAGACATGGCCTTCAACAAGAAGAGCGGACTCGAGGTCCACGAGATGGTGCGCAGCGCCTGGGTCTTCCGGCGCCTTCGTGACTTCCGCTCGGGGATCGAGGGCGTGATCTCGACGCTCAAGCGAGCGTTCCAGATGGACCGATGCACCTGGCGGGGCCTGGCGTCCTTCAAGGCCTATGTCTGGGCCAGTGTGACGAGCTTCAACCTCGTCGCCTTGGCCCGCCACCTGCTGACTCGCGAGTTCGCCTGAACCCCTGAGAGTGGTTCGGTCGGTGGACACGTGCGCCCGCGCATCGGAACACGGTCGCTCACTCACCCCGACGGCTCCGGGACTGCTGTGACATCGCTACTCTCAACGCCCGCGAAGACCGCCAACGATCCACTAAGAGGCCGACGAACGGCTCTTCTCGGACGGGAAGTAGCTAGCCTCGATCCCCGGTGGGACTCAAGCGCTTCGACCGCAAGTTCGGCGCCGATCTCCTGCGGGAGCTGCCGGCGGCACCGGGGGTCTACCTCTTCAAGGACGAAGACGGCCGGGTGCTCTACGCCGGCAAGGCGAAGGACGTGCGCCGGCGCCTCCAGGGCTACCGCAACGCGAGCCGTCGCAAGGCGCACCGCAAGATGCGCACCCTCGTACGGGAGGCGGCCGCTCTCGAGGTGCGGCTGCAACCCAGCGAGCGGGACGCGCTCCTGGTCGAGAACGAGCTGATCCGGACGCTGCGTCCGCCCTACAACGTGGACGGGGCCTACACCTTCCTCTACCCGGCGATCGGGACGGCCGTGCGGCACCATCAGTCCTTCCTGGTGTTCACCACACGGGTCGAGGCCTACGGGATGCTACGGCCACGCTGGCACGGCGTCTTCCGCTCCCGCTACCGCACCCGCGACGCCTTCGACGCGCTCGTGGCGCTGCTCGAGCTGCTTGGCCACCGCGAGCCGCGCTCGCGGCTGCCGGAGCTTCCGCGCCATCGGGGATCGAGCGTCGCCGCCTTCCGCCGCGCCGGGGACTGGATGCCCGGCATCGAGCGACTCCTGGCCGGCGAGTGCGAGGCCGTGCTGCGTGCCATCTCCCGCCGGCTCGTCGAGAAGGCCTCCGCCCGTCGCGACGCCGACCAGGTGGGCACCGACCTCCGGCTCCTCCACGATTTCTACGCCACCGACGCCGAGAAGCTCCGCAGCATCCTCCAAGCCGCCGGCCGACCCCCCGGCTTCGTCTCCCAGGACGAGCGCGACGCCCTCTTCATCGCCCACCGCCCCTAGAACGCAAGAGTGGGGACGTTCCTTGCATCTTGCATTCTTCGAAGAATGCAAGATGCAAGGAACGTCCCCACTCTTTCACGCTCTTTCACTTCTCTTCGAGGAGGGCTTCGTAGTGGGTGCGGGCTTCGGCGGCGGCGCGGAGGAGGGCGGGGCGGTTGCGACGGAGGTGCTCGAGGGGGATGGCGTCGGAGTAGGGGATCCAGTCCCATAGGGTCTGGTCTTCGATGCGGTCGTCGCCCAGGCGGGCCTCGAGGTCGGCGATGCGGGCGAGGGCCTCCCGGGCGCGGCGGTGGGTGTGGGGGCCGCGCTCGTGGCCCGGCAGCGTCAGGTAGATGGCGCCGGTGTGGGCGGCGCTGGGGCGCACGCCGCCCCGCTCCCGGTAGTAGGCTTCGCTCGTCTCGACCAGTTCGGCGAAGTCGAAGGCACGTCGGCCGATCTGCTCCGCGATCCAGCCGCCGAAACCTCCCGGGGCCTCGAAGACGACGGGCGTCTCGCCGAGCTTGTCGCCCCGCACGCGCAGGGCGAGCCAGCCCGCTTCGTCGAGCAGGGTCCGTGTCTCGACGCGGAGGTCGCCGGGCGCCGCCTCGCGGGTCGGCAGCGGCCGCGCCTCGCCGTTCACGACCAGCTCGACGTGCTGCACGTCGTCCCGCGTCGGGTCGAACCGCACCCGCGCACGCACCGTTGCCTGGAGGACGCCAGGCAGGGGAAGCTCGTCGCCGATCCCCGCATCCTCCACCTCCAGCTCGAGCACCGGCCCGTTCGTCACGAACGTGCGCCCGGCGCGCACTGCCGCGACCATCGCGGCCCGATCCGGCGGCCCGTCCGCTCGCAGGTAGAAGCGCTCGCGCCCGGGAATGCCCGCAAAGGGCCCGCACGGGAAGTCCGTGCCGGCGGTCGGGGCGATGCGCAGGCCCAGATCGAGGAGGTCGTACCAGTCCCGGTACCACGGGAAGTCGAACTGCAGCACCTCGAGGAAGAAGGCCAGCTCCCGTGGCGCATCCAGGGTGAGGCCGGTGCGGGCAGCCCCGAGCCCCCAATGCGCGTAGCCCGGCAGCCCGTTCTGGCGCAGGCCTTCGCGGAAGGTCGTCTCGTACACGATGTAGGTGTCGCGCCGGTCCACCAGGGCGTCGGCGCCGAGGGTGATCGTGTGGCCGAGGAAGTGGGTGCGGGGATGCTCCTGGCCCGCGAAGAGCGTCGTGTCGCCGCGCCGGTACTCGCCGGCATCGCCGAAGGCCAGCTGGGGTGTCACGCTGATCTGGTCCACCGTGCCCATCTGCAGCAGGTTCGCGACGCGCAGGTCCTCGGCGGCCATCCACGTCGCGATGCGCTCCGAATCCGCCTCGCTGCGCCGCGTGATGTGGACGTGGTCGTCCACCGAGTACCATCCTTCCGAGGCGAGATCGGCCCAGCGCTCGAGGGGCACCTCCAGCCGGGTCTCCACGCCGGCCGTGACCAGGGCCTCGTGCTCGGCCACGCGCACCTCGGGCCCGCGGAAGACGCGCAGGCGGTAGCGACCAGGGGGCAGGTCGAGGGCTCCCTCGCCGGTGAGGTAGAACTGGTCGGTGCCCGTGGGCCCGTTCGGGATGCGGTCCGAGCGGATCATGCTCTCCGCCCACGCCGCCGGCGGTGCCATGAAGCACTCGAAGGTGAGGGGCAGGGCGTCGGGGGACACCCAGGCCGTGCCCCGCGCGTCGAGCAGCTCGAGCCGTGCCGGCACCGGCGGGCCGCCCTCGCCGTCCAGCACCCGGATCGCGAGGCGCCCGGTCGCCGGGGGCTCGGTGCACGCCAGCAGCAGGGCGACGAGGGGGACGGCCAGCTTCCTCATGCTCCGGAGCATACGTCGTCCGGGAAGGGTCGGTGGGGTACGTTGGCCGGAACGGCCCACCACGGAGGACGCCATGGAGCTCCGCACCTTCGGTCGCGATGTCGCCCACATCGATCTCGGCACGGGAGGCTGGCAGATGCGGCCCGCGCCCGCGGAGTGGGTGCGCAGCTACATCGGCGCCCGGGGCCTCGGCGTCCGCTACGTGCTCGAGGCGGGGCCCGAGGTCGAGCCGCTCGCGCCGGACAACGTGCTGTGCTTCATGAACGGGCCGCTCACGGGCAGCGAGGCGAGCATGAGCGGGCGCTGGGCCTGCGTGACGAAGTCGCCGCTCACGGGCACGGTCACCGACAGCCACCAGGGCGGCTGGACCGGCGCACGGCTGCGCTGGGCCGGCTTCGACGGGCTGGTGTTCGAGGGCCGGGCTCCTGCGCCGGTCTACGCCTTCATCGAGGACGGGGCCATCGAGCTTCGCGACGCCTCCGAGGTGTGGGGCAAGGGGATCCACGAGACGGTTCGCTTCTTCCAGGAGCGCTACGGCGAGAAGGACCTGTCGGTGAACGCTATCGGGCCCGCCGGCGAGAACCAGGTGCGCTACGCGGCCTGGGTGAACGAGGACGACCGGGCCTTCGGGCGCGGCGGCACCGGCGCCGTCGGCGGCGCGAAGCAGCTCAAGGCCATCGTCATCCGCGCGGGCAAGAAGAAGAGCGAGGGGCTCGACGCGGACGCCTGGAAGGAGGTCCGCCGCCACGCCCTGGACCGGATCCGGGACGAGGCCAACATCACGAGCCCGCGCAAGGGCGGCCTCTCGGTCTACGGGACGAACGTGCTGATGAACGTCACGAATACGATCGGCGCCCTCGGCACCCGCAACAGCCAGCTCACCAGCTTCGGCGATCGGGCCGAGAAGATCAGCGGTGAATTCGTGGAGCAGAACCTCCTGACCGGTAACCCCACTTGCCACGCCTGCCCGGTCGCGTGCAAGAAGGAGGTGGAGATCAAGGAGGGGCCCTGGGCAGGCCTCAAGATGGAGAGCGTCGAGTACGAGCCGGCCTGGAGCCTGGGCGCCAACTGCGACAACGACGACGTCGCCGCTGTCGCGAAGCTGATCGACCAGTGCAACGACCTGGGCATGGACCCGATCGAGCTGGGCAACGCGCTCTCCGTGTGGATGGAGGCCAGCGAGAACGGCTGGGTGCCCGCCGGCCAGGAGCTCACCTGGGGCGACACCCAGGCGATGGTCGCCGTGGCCGAGGACATCGCGGTGCGGCGGGGCTCCGGCAAGGCCCTGGGCGAGGGCCCTGCCCGCGCGGCCGCCGAGCTCGGCCACCCGGAAGTCGCCATGGCCGTGAAGGGCCAGGCGGTACCCGCCTACGACCCGCGCGGTCTCAAGGGCATGGGCCTGGGCTACGCCACGAGCAACCGGGGCGCCTGCCACCTGCGCGCCTACGTGGCCGCCGCCGAGCTCGGCGTCGTGCCGATCGAGGCCGACCCCCTCGAGTGGCGGGGCAAGGGCGAGCTGGTCAAGACCTTCCAGGATCTGCACGCCTTCTCGGACAGCCTCGACCTGTGCAAGTTCAGCGCCTTCGCCGAGGGCGCCGACGAATACGCGGCCCAGTACGCCACCGTCCTGGGCCTGCCCTTCGGCCCCGAGGATGTGATGCGGGCGGGCGAGCGCATCTACAACCTGGAGCGCCACTACAACAACCGTGCCGGCGTCGAGGCGGATACGCTCCCGGCGCGCTTTACCGAAGAGGCGTCGACCCAGCCCGGATCCGAGGGCCACGTCTCGGAGCTCGCCTCCATGCTGGCGGAGTACTACGCGGCGCGGGGCTGGAAGGATGGGGTGGTCCCCGAGGCCAAGCTCGAGGAGCTGGGCATCGTCTAGCGAGCCCCCGTGAAGGCCACCTTCTACGCCACCCTGCGCCCGATCGTGGGCGCGCGCAGCGTCGAGATCGATCTCGCGCCCGGCGCCACGGTCCAGACCTTGATCGAGCTCCTGGCGGGGCGCTGGCCCGGGCTGCGCGAGCATCTCTTCACCGACGAGGGAGGCCTCTCGCGCCGGGTGAACGTGTTCGTGAACGGCCGCAACGTGCGTTGGCTGGAGGGAGGGGCCACGCAGCTGGACGGTGTCGGCGAGGTGGACTTCTTCCCGCCGGTCGCCGGAGGTTAGGCGGGGCCGGCCCCGGCCGACCGGCGCGTCGTTCCACCAGCCACGGTGACGGCTTCGAGCCGCCGTCGTGCGCGACCGGTCGCCACCTTGACCGACGCCTCGGAGCAGTGCAGCAGGCTCGCCGTCTCCTTCACGCTCCGCTCGAAGGCGCCGCGGAGCGGGAGGATCGAGGCTTCGCGAGGCGGCAGCGTACGCAGGCAGGCGAGTCCCCCGGGCCTCGAGCTCCCGCACGGTGGGCTCCGGCTCGTTCACCGCGATCCCCGCCGCCGGCGGCGCTGGCCCTCCCGCCGGCCCCAGTCGATCCCCGTGTACTTCGGGCAGAAGGCGGGTTAGCCCGGGCCGGGTGCCTGGCGCCGACCAGCGTCCTATCCTCCGGCGTTCTTCACCGAGAGGAGCGCCCCGTGAGCAGCGAATACGGCGTCGTCGACGCGAGCACCATCTCCAGCTGGGACGAGGAGGCGGACGTGGTCGTCGTTGGCCTCGGCTCGGCGGGCAGCTGCGCCGCCATCGAGGCGCGGGAAGCCGGCGCCGACGTGCTGGTGCTCGAGCGGGCCAGCGGCGGCGGTGGGCTCACGGCCTCCGCGGCGGGGCATCTCTACATGGGCGGCGGCACCCGGGTGCAGAAGGCCGTCGGCATCGACGACAGCGTCGAGGCCATGTTCACCTACCTCATGGCCGTGACGCCCGAGCCGGACGAGGAGAAGATCCGCCTCTACTGCGACGAGAGCGTCGAGCATTTCGACTGGCTGGTGGCGCAGGGCGTTCCCTTCAAGGACAGCATCCACCGCGAGAAGAACGTGGTGCAGATGACCGACGAATGCCTGATCGAGTCGGGCAACGAGGCGGCCTGGCCCTTCGCCGACATGGCGAAGGCGGCGCCCCGCGGCCACAAGGTGGCCATGGAGGGTGAAGCCGGCGGCGCGAAGCTGATCGAGAAGCTGGTCGAGGCGGCGGAGAAGCTCGGCGTGCGGATCACCACCGACGCGGCGGTGAAGCAGCTCGTGCGCGAGGGAGAGCGGATCGTCGGCGTTCGCTACAAGGGCTTCGAGGGCGAGCGCTGCGTGCGCGCCCGCAAGGGCGTCATCCTCGCCGCCGGCCAGTTCGGCATGAACCCGGAGATGGTGAAGCGCTACTGCAAGAACCTGTCCGACGACCGGATCGAGAAGCAGGGCTCCACCTTCGACGACGGCGTCGGCCACCAGCTCGGCGAGGCCGCCGGCGGCGTGCTCGACCACATGGACGGCAACCTGGTCACGTCGCCCTTCTACCCGCCGGAGAAGCTCATCTACGGAATCCTCGTCAACAAGAACGGCGAGCGCTTCGTCAACGAGGACTCCTACCACTCGAAGACCAGCATCATGTGCCTCGAGCAGCCGGACGGCGTCGCGTACCTCATCGCCGACGATTCCTTCTACGAGCGCCCGCTCTTCCAATGGCAGGAGCTGGTCGACGCCTGGGATGACGTGGCCAGCATGGAGAAGGACCTGGGCATGCCCGAGGGCTCGCTGCAGGCGACGATCGCCGCCTACAACGAGAACGCGGAGAAGGGCGAGGACCCCACCTTCCACAAGTCGGCGAAGTGGCTGAAGCCGCTCGTGAACCCGCCCTACGCGGCCCTCGACATGTCCGTCGGCAAGGCCAACTACGTGGGCTTCCCCCTCGGCGGACTGCGGGTGACGATCGACGCCGAGGTCGTTCGCGAGGACGGCTCGGTGGTCGCGGGCCTCTATGCCGTGGGCGGCTGTGCGTCGAACCTCGCCCAGGACGGGCTCGGCTACTCGAGCGGCACCTGCATCGGCGAGTCGACCTTCTTCGGCCGGCGCGCCGGCCGGCACGTGGCGAAGGGCTGAGGCGTCACTCCGGCCAGCGCTCGATCACCCCGCTCTTCATCACGAAGTCGATGCGCTCGAGGACGGTGACGTCCGCCGCCGGGTCGCCGGGGGCGGCCACCACGTCCGCGAGCTTCCCCGCTTCGAGGCTGCCGAGTCGGTCCGAGACGCCGAGCAGCTCCGCCGCGCTCCGGGTGGCAGCGCGGATCGCCTCCAGGGGCGGCATGCCGGCCTCTACCATCAGGGCAAACTCCCTGGCGTTCTCGCCGTGGGGGGAGACGCCGGTGTCGGTACCGAAGGCGATCTTCACGCCGCGCTCGTAGGCGCGACCGAAGGTGACGCGGATCTTCGGGCCGATGGACGCGGCCTTCGGCCGTACCGCCTCGGGGAAGAAGCCCGGGATCTCCGCCTTCTCGGCCACCCACTCCCCGGCCAGGATGGTCGGGACGTACCAGGTCCCGTGCTTCCGCATCAGATCCATGCCCTCGTCGTCCATCAGCGTGCCGTGGTCGATGGTGTGGACGCCGGCTCGGACCGCACGGCGGATGCCCTCGGCCCCGTGGGCGTGCGCCGCGACGTGCAGGCCGTAGTCCTGCGCGGTCCCGACGATCGCCCCCAGCTCCTCGTCGGTGAACTGCGGGTTCTGGCCGCTCTTCGCCACGCTGAGGACGCCACCCGTGGCGGTGATCTTGATCAGGTCGGCGCCGTTCTTGTAGCGCTGGCGCACGGCCTTGCGGGCCTCTTCGGGGCCGTTGACGACCCCGGCCTCGGCCCCCGGGTCGCCCATCAGGTCGCGGCGCATGCCGTTGGTGGGGTCTGCGTGTCCGCCGGTGGTGGCGATCGACTTCTCCGCCGCGAAGATCCGCGGGCCGCGAACGATGCCGGCGCGGATGGCGCTACGCAACGCCACCACGGCGCCGCCGCGCCCACCCAGATCGCGCACCGTCGTGAAGCCGGCGCGCAGGGTCTTCTCCCCGTTCGCGACCGCCCGGATGGCGTAATCCGTCGCATTCAGGGTGAAGCGCTCCACGTTCGACCGGGCGCTGTACTCCGCGCTCAGGTGGACGTGCATGTCCATCAGGCCGGGCATGCAGGTGTGGCTGCGGAGGTCGACCTCCCGGCTTCCCCCCACCGGCGGCGCCCCGTCGAGCACTGCGCGGATCCGGTCGCCGTCGACGACGATCGTCGACGGGCCGCGCAGGGCGGCGTTCTCCGCGTCCACCCGTCCGCCGCAGCGCAGGGCGACGATCTCGGCCGCGGCGCTCGCGGAGGCGATCGTCAGAAGCAGGGCGAGAAGCGAGGTTCGTGCCGTCATGGGCGGGAGCTTGGCACAGGCCGCTATCCTGTCGCGATGGCGCGGGCTCCGGCACGCAGCGTGGACGAGTCGGTCCACTACCTGAACACCCACGGCGCTCGGGTGGCGTACGACCCGGCCTTCCTCGCGGAGCACGAAGCCCGCGAGCTCCTGCCCCGGCTCCTCGCAGAGCTCGAGTTCGACGCGCCGGAGGTCTCGCGAATGCGCCAGCCCTTCACGGGCCGATGGGTCGAGCTGCCGCGGCGCCAGGCTGGCTACGGCGATTCGGGCACCGCCTACGCCTTCTCCGGGAGCGAGGTGCCGGCGCGGCCCTGGACGCCGCTTCTCCGGGAGCTGCGCGCGCGGCTCCGCCAGGCGACCGACGTCGACCCCAACTACGTGCTCGCGAACCTCTACCGGAACGGGGCGGACCACGTGGGATGGCACACGGACGACGAGCGCGATCTCGGCCCGGAGCCCCTGATCCTCTCGCTCTCCTTCGGCGCCACCCGCGATTTCCAGTTCCGCAGGCGCGGCGAAGCGGCACGGGCCTTCGACACGGTCAGCCTGCCCCTCGTCTCCGGGAGCCTGCTCGTCATGCGCCATCCCACGAACGCGAGCTGGAAGCACCAGCTGCCGCGCCGCGGGGGGAAGCGGCCGGAACGGGTGGGTCCGCGCCTCAACCTGACCTGGCGCTGGATCCACCGGTAGGAGGGAAGCCGTCATGGAGCGAACGGGAGGCTGCCTCTGCGGGGCGGTTCGCTACGAGCTCGACCACGAGATTGGGCCGCTCTTCAACTGCCACTGCCGCTTCTGTCGTCGCGCTCACGGAGCGGCGTTCGTGACGAGCACTGCGGTGCCGACCCGGGCGCTCCGCTTCACGAGCGGCGAGGAGGATCTCGCCCGCCACGGCGGGCGCTGGTTCTGCCGGCGATGCGCGACCCGGCTCTTCAACCGCCTCGACACCCGGCCGGAGCTCACGGTCCTGATCGTCACGAGCCTCGACGAGGAGCCGAGCTCGGCGCCCGTCGTGCACGCCAACTGCGAATCCAAGGCGCCCTGGTACGAGATCCTGGGCGACACCCCGCGTTTCGACGACTTCCCGCCGGCGGCGAAGGCGATGATGGCCGGCCGCCCAGTGGACTAGCGTGGATCGGTTCCGGTCGCAGACGGGTCGCGCAGCCAGGGCCACCGGCGGCCGCGGCCAGGCCCTCAGCGGCGCCTGGGCGCGGGCCCGGCACCGCGACGCCTCGCCCAGATGCAGGGTGAGGTGGTCGCGAATCGCTCGCGCCCGCTCCCGGCCCACCCCGCGGACCGTCTCGAGCCGGCCGTTGTGGGTCGCGACCTCGAGGTCCTCCAGGGTCTCGGCGCACGCCCGCCTTCCTGGCAAGCCCGCCACGGACCAGCGTGTATCCAGCGCGCCCGTCCCACCGAGGAACGCCGGTTGGCACTTCACATTTCCGAGACCGGCTCTAGACTCGGCCGATGCCGCGCCTGCGCAAGCCCCGAGCCGTCCGCCCGGGCGCCACCGTGGGCATCGCGGCGCCGGCGTTCCCCGTGGATGCGGGCCATCTCGAAGCGGGCGTCGCCGCGCTCGAAGGCGCGGGCTTCCGGGTGCGCCGCCGGGGCGATCCGACCCGCGCCCGCGGCTACCTCGCCGGGACCGACGGCGCCCGCGCCCGCCAGCTGATGGCGCTGGTCGACGATCCCCGGGTCGACGCCATCGTGTGCGTGCGCGGCGGCTACGGCTGCCAGCGAATGCTCGGCGGGCTCGACGCCGTGCGGGTCCGCGGCGCCGGCAAGCCCCTGGTCGGCTTCAGCGATGTCACGACGCTCCTCCTGTGGCAGCGGCGCCTGGCCGGCCTGGTCGGCTTCCACGGCCTCATGTTCAACGAGGCCCACGGCCCGGGTGCCGAGGAGCTGGCCTCCTTCGCTGCTGCCTTGGCCGGCGATCCCCAGCCGCCCTTCGAGGGCGAAGGCCGCCGCCGCGGCCTCGCGCGGGGGCGGCTCGCCGGTGGCTCGCTCACCCTGCTCGCGGCCAGTCTCGGCACGCCGTGGGAGGTCGACACCCGCGACACCATCCTGCTGCTCGAGGAGATCGGCGAGAAGCCCTACGCCCTCGACCGGCTGGTGACGCAGCTGGCCTCCGCGGGCAAGCTCGCCCGGGTGCAGGGGGTCGGGGTGGGCCACCTGGTCGGCTGCTACGACAAGAAGCGCGCCCGGCCCGAGGCGGAGGAGGTGCTGCTCGAGCTCCTCGGGCCGCTCGGCGTCCCGATCGTCTTCGGCTTGCCATTCGGCCATCGGAGCCCGAACCTGACCTGGGCCATGGGGGTGCGCGCCGAGCTCGACGGGCGGCGCGGGACGCTGACGCTGCTGGAGAGCGGAGTCCAGAGGGGGTGAGAGGTCGATGAGGTTTGCTGTCATCCGGCGCAAGCTCGGCAAGGTGGATCGGGCGCTGGACAAGGCCATCGACGGCGCGGACATGCCCGGCGCCGTCGTCCTGGCGAGCATGCGCCGCGAGGGCGAGCTGCTGGAGCACGCCTCCGTCCGCGGCCTGGCGGTGGCCCGGCCCGAGCGCATCCCGATGGCGCGAGAGACCATCTTCGACCTGGCCTCGCTCACGAAGGTGATGGCGACGACCACGGTGCTCCTCGGACTCGTCCACGAGGGCCGCCTCGGCCTGGACGATCCGGTCGCCAAGCACCTGCCCCACTTCCACGAGCGGGACAAGGAAGGGGTGACGATCCGCCACCTGCTCACCCACTCGTCCGGCCTCAAGCCCTGGCGCGCCTTCCACGAGGCGCTGCTCGAGCGGGAGCGCAAGAAGGGCCAGGAGATCATCGGCACCCCCGAGGCGAAGGCCTGGGTGATCGAGAGCATTTGTCGCTCGGCCCTGGTGCACGAGCCGGGCACGGCCGCCGTCTACGGCGATCTCGACATGATCGTGCTCGGCGCGGTGATCGAGGCGGTCGCGGGCCAGGCCCTCGATGCGGTGTGCGACGAGCGGGTCTTCCGCCCGCTCGGCCTGAAGCACACCGGCTTCGTCCCCCTCGCCCAGGCCGAGGCGCCGGACGCGGTTCGCCGGGGCTTCGCCGCCACCGAGAACTGCTCCTGGCGCGGGCGCATCCTGTGGGGGGAGGTCCACGACCCCAACGCCTCGGTGATGGGAGGCGTGGCCGGCCACGCAGGGCTCTTCGCGCCGGCGGACGACGTGCTGCGCTTCGGTCAGACCGTGCTGGACGTCTGGCACGGGCGCAGCGAGGCGCTGCCGCGCGAGACGCTCCAGACCTTCCTCACCCGCCAGAACCTGCCGGAGAACTCGGGCTGGGCCCTGGGCTGGGACACGCCGAGCGAGGGCGCCTCGTCGGCGGGCGGCCACTTCTCCCTCAGCTCCGTCGGACATCTGGGCTTCACCGGCACCTCGCTGTGGATCGACCTCGAGGCCGACTGCGTGATCGTGATGCTGACCAACCGCGTGCACCTGGTGGCGAAGAAGAGCAAGTTCACGCTGCGCGCTGAGATCCACGACCTCATCCGGGACGCCTTCGTCGCCTGAGCCGGAGGGACGCCTCCCTTGCACGTCCACTTCGTTGCTATCGCCGGCACCGGCATGGGCTCCCTCGCGGGCCTGCTCAAGGGCCGGGGCTGGGAGGTGACCGGCTCCGACGAGGGCGTGTACCCGCCCATGAGCACAGCCCTCGAGGGCTGGGGAATTCCGGTGCGGCAGGGCTTCGATCCGGCCCATGTCCGCGAACGGCGGCCGGACCTCGTCGTGATCGGCAACGCCGTGCGGCCCGACAACCCGGAGGCCCGGGCCGCCCTGGACGACGGCCTCCCGGTGCTCTCGTTCCCCGACGCCCTCTACGAGCACGCCATCCGCGGTCGCCACTCGGTGGTCGTGACCGGAACCCACGGGAAGACGACGACCACGAGCCTCATCGCGACCCTGCTCTACGAGGTCGGGCGCGATCCCTCGATGCTCGTCGGCGGTCTCACGGCGAACTTCGACGGCAGCTTCCGGGAGGGGAGCGGCCCGGAATTCGTCGTCGAGGGCGACGAGTACGACACGGTCTTCTTCGACAAGACGCCGAAGTTCCTGCACTACCACCCGGACACCCTCGTCATCACGTCGATCGAGTTCGACCACGCCGACATCTACCGGGACCTGGCGCACATCCAGGAGCAGTTCCGCACCCTGGTGTCGCGGATGCCCGCCGGGGGGACGATCGTGGCGGCGGCGGATTCGCCGACCGTCGCAGCGGTGCTGGACGCGGCACCGTGTCGGGTCGTCACCTACGGCGTGGAGGACGGTGCCCCCAGCGCCGGCGACCTGGTCGCCACCGCCCTCGCGACCGACGCGGACGGCGTCGTCTTCGACGTGCGGCGCGGCGGCGAGGTGATCGCCCGCCCGCGCCTCGGGCTCGTGGGGAGCCACAACGTGGCCAACGCCCTGGCCGGGCTGCTGGCCGTCGAGGCGACGGGCGTCGGCCTTGCCGAGGCGGCCGCCGTCCTCGAGCGCTACCGGGGCGTGAAGCGCCGCCAGGAGGTGCGCGGCGAAGCCGGCGGCGTGCTCGTGATCGACGACTTCGCCCATCACCCCACCGCGGTGCGCGGAACCGTCGAAGCCCTGGCGGCGCGCTACGCGGGCCGCCGGATCGTCGCCGTCTTCGAGCCCCGCTCGAACACCAGCCGCCGGGCGCTCTTCCAGGAGGACTACGCGCGCTCCTTCGACGCCGCGGCTCACGTGGTCGTGGCCGAAGTTGACGCGGACCCGATCTACAGCGCCACCGGAGAGGTCACCGAGCGTCTCTCCGCCCGCCGGCTCGCCGACGATCTCGTTGCGCGGGGCATCGCTGCCGTGGCCCGCGAGGACGTCGACGCGATCGTCGCGCACCTGGCCCGCGAGCTCGTTCCCGGCGACGTCGTCGTCACCCTCTCCAACGGCGGCTTCGGAGGCATCTGGGACAAGCTCCTGGCCCGGCTCGGCGAGCCTTCCTAGAGCCTCCGCTCGCTATACCGGCAGCCCGACGCTCCGCATCAGCTCGATCGCGTTGCTCTTCGTCACCACGCCCTTGCGCATGCGGTAGTCGAACGCGATCTGGCCCTCCTCGAGCTGGTCCTCGAAGTGCACGTTCAGGGCGGTGCGCAGCGCTTCGGCCACGCGGGTGAGCGCCAGGTCGTGGGTCGTCACGAGGCCCACGGCGCCGCGCTCGGCCAGGGCCTTCACGATCGCTTCCGCGCCGATGCCGCGATCGTGGGAGTTGGTGCCGTGGAAGATCTCGTCGAGCAGGAAGAGCAGGGGGAGGTCGCCTTCGGCCAGCTCGACGACCTGGCGGACGCGCTTGATCTCCGCGTAGAAATGGGAGGTGCCCTCCTGGAGCGAGTCGACGACGTGGAGCGACGCGCCGATCGCGAGGGGCGAGAGGCGCATGGCCTCCGCACAGACCGGAGCCCCGGCCTGGGCGAGCACGGCGGCGACGCCCACGCTCCGCAGGAGCGTGCTCTTGCCCGACATGTTGGAGCCCGAGACGATCAGGACCTGTCGGGTCTCGTCGAGGCGCACGTCGTTGCGCACGCACACGTCGGCGGGGATCAGCGGGTGTCCGAGTCCGCGCGCCTGGAAGCGCGGCGAGTCCTCGGCGAAGGCGGGGAAGGTGTGGTCCAGGTTCTCGTAGGCGGTGCTGGCCACGGAGACGAGGGCCTCGAACTCGGAGACGGCGTCGATCCAGTCGCCCAGGTTGGGGCCGCAGGCCGCGCGCCAGCGCTCGATCGTGAGGGCCAGCTGGCTGGTCCAGAGCACGAGGGCGCCGAAGGGCGCGAAGAACATGTTGCGACGGGCGTCGAGCAGCTCGACCCAACGACGGAGGCGGGCGATCTGCACGGACGGGGGGAGCCCCTCGGTCTCCACGGCCATGCGCAGGGCGACCAGGCGCGGCGAGTGGGCCGGCTCGCGCTCGAAGCGCTCGAGGAGCCGGGCCAGGAGGTCGAGGTCGCGCGTCGGCCCCTCGACGGCGGAGACGATGGCGCTGACCCGGCGACGGAGGCGCCAGGCGAAGGCTCCCTGGGCGGCGCCGGCCACGGCGAAGGCCATCGGTCCCACGGGCCCCAGGGCACCGAGCAGCCAAGCGACGAGGGAGCCCACGGTGAAGGTGGCCAGCGCCCCGGCCACCAGGTGCTGGCTCCTGCCGAAGCCGACCGGCGGCGCCTCGCCCCAGCGGCGCAGGGCGCTCGGATGCAGGCCCGAGCGCACGTCGTCGCCCAGCAGGCACAGCTCTTCCCGCAGGCCGAGGCGATCGCGTAGCTCCTGGGCGGCCTGCTGCCGGGCCAGGGCCACCTCCGGCGGCGCCGGCGCCAGGAGCCAACCGGCCAGCACGTCCTCTCCGCCGCGGGTGCGGGCCAGGCACATGCGCTCGAAGAGGGAGCCTTCGCCGAAGAGGTCGAGGTCGCGGGCGTAAGGGTGCCCTTCGGGCTCGTGCTCGCTGCCGCTGGTTCCGGTGCCGGCGAAGCGGTGCTCGAGGCGCGCGAGGCCGCGCTCGTAGAAGGCCCGGGCGCGCTCGGCCCGCTCGCGCGCGCGGATCACCCGGTCGTGCCAGACGAGGAGCGCGATGAACGCCAGCGCGGGCACGGCGAGCCAGCCTGCGGCCAACGCGTCGGCACCGAACACGGCGAAGAGCAGGGCGACGCCGGCCGCGAAGGCGGCGAGCCGCGCCTGCTGGAGCCGCGCGTCGAGGACGGACCAGCGGTCGGCCTCGCGCCCGCGATCGGCCAGACGGGCGGCGTAGACCGACGCCGGGCTCCCGGTCCGGTCCGTCGCATCGGGGGATGTCGGGTATTCGCTCACGGTGGCACCGGCAGGCCGAGGAGCCGGGCGCCTCCGCCCGGCGCGAAGGAGGCGCGGATCGCGTCGGCGACGAAGCGTCGCGCGTCGGCCACGGCCTCGCGGAGGGGCAGGTCCCGGGCGAGCAGGGCGGTGATCGTCGCGGCCAGGGCGCAGCCCGTCCCGTGCACCGCGCCCACGTCGATGCGCTCGCCGGGAAGCCACTCGACCTGGACGGCGTCGCCCTCGCGGAAGGCCAGCACGTCGTCCGGAGCGCCCTCGGCGTGGCCGCCCTTCACCAGGGCGGCGCCTGCACCCAGCTCCTCGACGAACGCCCGGGCCGCTGCCTCAGCACCGCCTCGTCCGCCGACGTCGTGGCCGAGCAGCGCCTCGGCCTCCGGGCGGTTCGGCGTCACCAGGGCCGCACGCGGGAAGAGCTCCACGAGCGCACCCCAGGCCCGGCGCTCGAGCAGCGGCGTGCCGTCGCTGGCCATCAGCACCGGGTCGATCACGACCGGTACCGCGGTCGGCAGGACGTCCAGGGCCAGGGCGACGGCGCGCACCACGTCGTCGCTGGCGAGCATGCCCAGCTTGAGCGCGTGGGGCGGCAGATCCCGGAGCAGCACCCGAAGCTGGTCGAGCATCACCGAGGGGAAGGTCGGCAGCACCCGATGGACCTTGGCGGTGTCCTGGATGGTGAGGGCGGTCGGCACGCCGGAGCCGTGGACGCCGAGACTGCGGAAGACCTGGAGATCGAGCTGGAGCCCGGCACCCCCGGTGGGATCCGAGCCGGCCACCGAGCATGCGATCCTCCGGGCGGTCATGGGCGGGGAGGGTAATGAACGGTAAGCTCGGCGCCCCGATGCGGCGCGCGACACGAATCAGCGGGATCGTCCTCGGTCTGCTGCTGGCCGCGGCGGCGGCCGCAGCCCAGGGCAGCTGGTACGCCGAGAAGTACCGGGCCGGCGACGTGCCGGTCAGCGTCGAGCAGCTCTGGTCCCGCGGGCCGCTCTTCCGCTCGGAAACAGTGATCAACGGCCACCCGATCGTGAACCTGGTCGTGGGCGACCGCTACGTCATCATCGATCGGCTCACCGGGAAGGGCGTGAGCATCGTCCGCCATCCGAAGGCGGTGCGGGAGGCGGAAGCGGGCCGCCGTCCCTTCGGCAACGAGCTCACGGAGCTGACCCGGGCCGGCGGCGAGTTCGTGCGTCAGGAGGACTTCGCCGGCAACCGGTGCGACCTCTATCGCCTTACGAGCCACGAGGGGCGCCGCGAGGTCTGTGCTACGACGGACGACGAGAAGCTGCCGGTGCTCACGCGGGTCTGGATGCGGCGCACGCAGCGCCAGGCCGAGAGCCGCTACGTCAACTGGACCCGCCAGGTCGACGTTCCCGAGAGCTTCTTCGCGCCCGATCCCCGCATCCCGCTCCAGGAGATCACCTACCAGGAGTACGTCGACCGCGCCCCGAAGGACCTGGAGCTCCCCGCTCCGCCCCTGTACCACGATCTCCTCCACGGAACCCGCTGAACGCGACGGGTGGAAGCTCAGCTGACCCAGGTGATGTTGGCGTCGGCGACGGCGGGGGAGCGGGCGGCGAGGATGGCGAGCTTGCGGGCGACGTTGCCGGCGAGGGTGCGGAAGGCCAGGGCGGCGTCGCTATCCGGGGCGTGGAGCACGATCGGGCGGCCCTGGTCGCCGCCCTCGACGACCTGCGGGTCGATCGGCACCTCGCCCAGGAAGTCGACGCCGAGCTCGTCGGCCACGCGCTTTGCGCCGTCCTGGCCGAAGATGTGGTACTTGCGGTCCGGCAGGTCCGGCGGCACGAAGTAGGCCATGTTCTCGACGATGCCGAGCACCGGCACGTCCACCTTCTCGAACATGCTGAGGCCCTTGCGGGCATCGATCACCGAGAGGTCGTTGGCCGTCGTCACGATCACGGCGCCCGAGAGCGGCGCCTGCTGGGTGAGGGTGAGGGCGGCGTCGCCGGTGCCGGGCGGCAGGTCGATCACCAGGTAGTCGAGCTCGCCCCAGTCCACGTCGACCAGGAACTGGCGGATCAGCCCGTGCACCATCGGGCCGCGCCAGATGACCGGCGAGCTTTCGGTGATGAAGAAGCCCATCGACATGAGCTTGAGGCCCATCGCTTCGAGCGGGAGGATCTTGGTCTCCTCCCCGTCCTTCACGGTCTCCGGGCGCTCGTTCACGCCGGTGAGCAGGGGGAGCGAAGGGCCGTAGACGTCGGCGTCCAACAGCCCGACGGTCGCACCGCTCTCGCGAAGGGCCAGGGCGAGGTTCACCGCCGTCGTGCTCTTGCCGACGCCGCCCTTGCCCGACGCCACCGCGATGGTGTTGCGGACGCCGGGCAGGACCGGCCCGCCCTGGGGCGCGGGGCCGCTGCGCCCGCGGGTGTTCGCGGTCATCGTGACGTCCGCCCGCTCCACGCCCGCCAGCGCCTCCACCCGCTCCGTCGCCTGGCGCTGGAACTCCTCCTTCACCGGGCAGGCCGGCGTCGTCAGCTCGATCTGGAAGGCGACCACGCCGCCCTCGATCCGCACGTCCTTCACGAAGCCGAGGTCGACGATGCTCTTGCCGAAGTCCGGGTCCACGATCGGGCGCAGGGCCTCGATCACGGCGCCCTCGGTGAGCGTGCTCATGAGATCTCCAGTGCCTGGGAGGGGCCGCTGCCGAGCCACTGCGCCATGTCCGGCTCGCGGCGGCGCAGGTCTTCGAGGGTGATGGTGGTGAGCACGCCGCGCACCGCCTGGTCCACGCTCCGCCACAGGGCCCGCAGGGCGCAATCGGTGCCCCGCACGCAGTGGGGCTCCTGGCCGGGATGGCAGGCGCAGAAGCTCTCGGGGAAGAGCGCGCCACCCAGCACCTGGATCGCGTCCCACGCCGTGATCTGGCCGGCCGGCCGCGCCAGCCGATAGCCGCCGGAGGCGCCGCGGGTGCTCGAGACCAGGCCCCCGCGCCGCAGCGCCCGCAGCAGCTTTGCGGCGTAGTCCGCCGACAGGCCCTCGGCTCGGGCGATCTCGTGGATCGTCAGCCGCGCTCCCTCGTGCCGCGAGAGCTCGATCAGACAGCGGAGGCCGTACTCCTCCTGGGCCAGGAGCTGCATGGGGCGCACAGGCTCGGCAATCCGGACGGATCTGTCAAGATTCCTGCTTGCCCCGGGCCGGTGGGTCCGCGAGAGTGCCGCCCGCGCCGAGGAGGGGGGAAGATGGAAGCCTGGAACGACTCGTGGTTCTGGATCGTGTTCGGAACCGTCGGTCAGTCGATGTTCTTCGCGCGCTTCCTCGTCCAGTGGGTCGCGTCGGAGCGCGCCGGGCGCAGCCACGTCCCCGTCGCCTTCTGGTGGCTCAGCCTGATCGGCGCCGCCATGATGTTCGTCTACGCCATCCATCGCAAGGAGCCGATCTTCCTGATCGGCCAGGCCGTGGGCTGGTTCGTCTACTCCCGCAACCTCATCCTGCTGCGACGCACGGGGGAGGCGGACAGCCCCTCCCGGCCCTAGCTTCAGGCCAGCTTCACCGCACTCTTCGAGACTTCCCCCATGCTTCGCATCCTCTACGTCGAGGACGATCCCACCGCGCGCGAGTACATCCACAAGGGTCTCGCCGAGCGGGGCTACGACGTGGACGTGGCGGCCGACGGCAAGGAGGGCCTGGAGAAGGCCCTGCGCGGCCCCTTCGACCTGATGATCCTCGACGTCATGCTTCCCGAATCCTCGGGCTTCGACATCCTGCGCGAGGTCCGCGACCGCCAGATCGACACCCCGGTCCTCTTCCTCTCGGCCCGCGGCGAGGTGGCCGACCGCATCGAGGGGCTCAACCTCGGCGCCGACGACTACCTCGTGAAGCCCTTCGCCTTCGCCGAGCTGCTGGCGCGGATCCAGGCCGTGGCGCGGCGCAGCCTGGCGGAGCCGGACTCGGGCCAGCTGTGCATCGCTGACCTGGTGCTGGACCTGCGGCGCCACGCCGTCGAGCGCGCCGGCCAGCCGATCGAGCTCACGCCCAAGGAGTTCGCGCTCCTCGAGTACCTGATGCGCAACGAGAGCCACGCGGTCTCCCGGGCAATGATCACGGAGAAGGTCTGGGGCTACGGCTTCGACAGCTACTCGAACCTGATCGACGTACACATCAACCACCTTCGCAAGAAGCTCGATCACGACTTCGAGCCGAAGCTGATCCACACCGTGAAGGGCGTGGGCTACGTGCTCGAGGACCGCGGCGCGGCCGACGGGTGAGACGCCGCCTGTCCATCGGGGTCCAGTGGACCCTGCGCTACACGCTGGCGCTGCTGGTGACGGTCTCGATCTTCGGCGTCTACACCTATGCCCAGATCGCCAGCCGTACCGAACGGGACGCCCGCCTGGTGCTCGAGCTCCAGGTGAACGAGGTGGCGGTGCACGCGGCGGCGGACGGGCCGGAGGCGCGAGTCGACACGATCGAGCGCGGCATTGCCAGCGCCGAGTCCGGGCTCAAGCTCGGCTTCGCCCTCTTCGACGAGGAGGGCGAGCTGCTCGTCGCCCGCGGCTCCCTGGCCCGCTACCCGACGCCGCTTCCCCAAGGCGTGCTGGCCGGCGAGGACCAGTCCGCCTTCGACGAGATCGACGTCGGCGAGAACTACCCCTACCTGGTGATGGCGGTGCGCTCGCCGCCGGGCTTCGTCCAGGGTGCCCTCTACACCCGGCCCTTCGTGCGCAACGCGCGGGAGGTGCGCGACATCTACCTGTACTCGCTACCGGTGCTACTGCTCCTCACCGCCGCGCTGGGCTACGGGCTCGCCCGCGGCAGCCTGCGCCCCCTCGCGGAGATGAACACGACGGCGCGGCGCATCTCCGGGACGAACCTGGAGGAGCGCATTCCGACCAGGGGCTCCGGCGACGAGCTGGACGAGCTGGCCGCCACCTTGAACGACATGATCGCCCGCATTGGCCGCAGCGTGGAGCGGATGCGGCGCTTCTCCGGCAATGCCGCCCACGAGCTGCGCACCCCGCTGAACGCCCTGCGCAGCCGGCTCGAGGTGACCCTCGAGCAGCCCCGCGATGCGGAGGAGGCGCGCAAGGCCCTGGAGGAGACGGCCCAAGAGGTGGAGAGCCTCTCGGACGTGGTGCACGCGATGATGCGCCTGGCCCAGTCCGAGGCCGGGCTGGCGCCGGAGCAGCGCACCTCCGTGGACGTCGCCTCCCTGCTGCGGGAGGCGGTGGACTTCTTCGCGCCGCTCGCCGAAGAGGCCGAGGTCGAGCTCACCGCCGAGCTGGGGGAGCCTCTCCAGGTGCCCGGCGATTCCGCCTGGCTCCACGAGCTCTTCGCGAACCTGCTCGACAACGGCATCAAGTACACGCCCGCCGGCGGAAAGGTCGCCGTCGAGGTCGAGAGCACTCCGGAGGCTGTGCTCGTCCGGGTCCGGGACGACGGCCACGGCATCCCCCGCGAAGACCTCTCCCGCATCTTCGAGCCCTTCCACCGCGTCGGCGATCGCAGCACCGCCCCGGGCGTCGGCCTGGGCCTGCCCATCAGCCGCGAGATTGCCCGCGCCCACGGCGGCGAGCTCTGGGCCGAGAGCCCCCCCGGCGAAGGCGCCACCTTCCTCGTGCGACTGCCGGTCCGGGGCTAGGGCTTCAGCCCGGGCCGGTTCCGGCGCGCGCGCGCACCCAACGCGAGTACGCCGCCGGCGGCAGGAAGGCCAGGTAGATGGCGGTTGCGGCCACGAGGCCGAGGTTGCCGATCAAGGCGGCACCCGCCGCGCTGGCGATCAGGTCCACCTCCAGAGCGGAGCTCAGGTTGGTCGCTGCGCTGAGGACGGTCGCGACGGCCATGGCGATGGCCCAGAGCCGCACGCGATCCCTCACGACCGGCTCGGCGAGTCCGAGCGCGGCGCGCCGGCGCAGGAACGATGCGTACCGCGTCGACTCGAAGGCCGTCCAGGCGAGGATGAAGAGCGTCACCGCGCCGAAGAGATGGACGCCCCATCCCTCGTTGTGCAGGGCACGCTCGAATCCCGTGGTGAGCGGGACCGAGAGGAGGCTGGCCGGGATCGCGACGATGAGAGCCGTCGCGAGAGCGCGGGCCCAGCTCTCGTTCGGCCGGAACACCCTCCAGTTGAAGATCGCGAACCCGCTCATGCCGGTGCCCACGATCGCGAGCTGGAGCACGTAGAGCGCGATGCGCGTCTCCAGCTCGAGATCCAGGGGTGCCTTGGCGAGCGCCCCGAACGGCGTGGCCACACCCCCCATGAGGAACAGGCCCGCGCCCAGCACGCACTCGGGAAGGCCGCGGGTCCGGCGGGCGAGCCACAGCAGGCGTCCCCCTCCCACGAGACACACCCCCATGAACGCCAAGCCACCGATCGCCGCGATCCACTCCACGGAGCCCCTCTCCCCGCAGGCGGTTCGGACGGGCGGCGCCCGCGCTTGAGCGCCGGGCCGGGGCCGTTCGTTGCCCCTAGTCGAGGCGTTTGCGGAAGCGGAGCATGGCCAGGGTCATGCTGACGGCGAAGAAGAGGGCGAGGGGCCAGAGGTCGGGGGTGAGCTGGCCCAGCTCGGCGCCGCGCAGGACGATGCCGCGCACGATGCGCAGGAAGTGGGTCAGGGGGAAGGCCTCGGCCAGCCACTGGGCGGCGCGGGGCATGCCGTCGAAGGGGAACATGAAGCCCGAGAGCAGCATCTGGGGCAGGAAGCTCACGAACGTCATCTGGAAGGCCTGGAACTGGGTGGAGGCTGCGGTGGAGATGAACAGGCCCAGGGTGAGGGCGGCGGCGACGAAGGCGCCGGCGCCGAGCGCGAGGTCCGCGACGGCTCCGCGCATGGGCACCTCGAAGAGCAGGGCGCCGAGGCTCAGGATCAGGGTCACCTGCACGTAGCCGATGATCACGTAGGGGGCGATCTTGCCGATCATCAGCTCGAGGGTTTGCACCGGCGTCGTGATCAGCAGCTCCAGGTTGCCGCGCTCGCGCTCGCGCACGATCGCGATCGACGTGAAGAGCACCATGGTGAGTGTCAGGATCACGCCGCACAGGCCCGGCACGATGTGGATGGGGGAGCGGCGCTCCGGGTTGAAGTAGGCGCGCACGGCGAAGGCACCGGGCCCCGGAGTGGAGGCGCTGCCGGGCATCGGCAGGCCCGCGAGACCGCGGGCGGCGCCCAGCACGATCGGGTCGCCGCCGTCCACCAGGAGCTGGGCCGCCGGCCGCCCCCCTCGCACGAGGCGCCGCTCGAAGTCCGGCGGGATCACGAGCCCCACCGAGATGCGGCCCTCGACGAGCAGGGCCTCCAGCTCCGCCGCGGTCCCGCGCCGCTCGACGATGTCGATCACCTGGGTGGCCGCCGCATCGGCGGCCAGGGCTCGCGAGGCCTGGGTGCCCGCCCGGTCCACGAGGCCGGCCCGGAGGTGGCGCACGTCCTGGTTGATCGCGTAGCCGAAGAGCAGCGTCATCATGATCGGGATGCCGGCGATCATCCCGCCGGTCAGGCGATCCCGGCGCAGGTGGAGCAGCTCCTTGCGGGCGATGGCGCCGATCCGCGTGGCGGACACCCTCACGGGGCGGCCCCCGGGCGCTCCCGGGTGGCCGCAACGAAGACGTCCTCCAGGTTGGCGCGGGCGTCGCGGCAGCGGGCCTCGATACCGGCGTCGGCCAGGGCCCGCTGCACCCGGGCGGCGGGCTCGGCGGTCTCGCGATCGACCAGGGCATGGAGTCGGCTGCCGATCTGGGCGGCGCTCTGCACGTAGGGCAGCGCCTCCAGCCGCTTGGCCGCATCTCGGGCATGGCGGGCCTCGATCTCCACCACCGCCGCATCGATCGACGTCATCAGCTGCCGCGGCGCACCCGCGGCGACCAGCCGCCCCTCGTCGAGGATTGCGAGCTCGTGGCAGCGCTCCGCCTCGTCCATGAAGTGGGTCGACACGAGGATGGTCGTTCCCTGGTCCACCAGGTCGAAGAGGGTCTCCCAGAAGTCGCGACGGCTCTGGGGATCGACGGCGCTGGTGGGCTCGTCGAGGAACAGGAGCTCGGGCTCGTGGAGGGTCGCTGCGGCCAGGGCCAGGCGCTGCTTCTGCCCGCCGGAGAGGGTGCCGGCCCGCTGGTCCCGGCGGTCGGCGAGGTCGAAGCGCGCGAGCTGCTCGTTCACCCGCCGTCCCCGGCGCTCTCGGGGCAGGCGGTGGATCTCCGTCAGGAAGCGGAGGTTCTCGCCGACCGACAGGTCCTCGTAGAGGGAGAAGCGCTGGGTCATGTAGCCGATCCGCAGGCGCAGGGCCTCGGCCTCCCGCGAGGCGTCGAGGCCGAGCACCTCCGCGCTGCCCTCCGAGGGGAGGAGGAGGCCGCATAACATGCGGATGGTCGTCGACTTGCCCGAGCCGTTCGGTCCGAGGAAGCCGAAGATGCGCTCGCGGGGGACCTCCAGGTCGACGTCGTCCACCGCCACCAGCGCGCCGAAGCGGCGGGTGAGGCCGCGGGTGCGAATGGCGAGGTCAGTCGTCATCGTCCGGCCGGGGCGTGAAGTGGACCTCGACGGGGACGCCCGTGGGCAGCTCCCGCGCCTCGGCGTCGACGAGCTCGACCTCCGCCAGGTAGACGAGCCGGCCCCGATCGTGGCGGGTCAGCGCGTAGTACGGCGTGAAGGCGGCTTCGTGGGCGATCTCCCGGAGCCGCCCCCAGTAGGTGCCTTCGAGTCCCTCCACCTCCACCGTGGCCCCGGTCCCCGGAGCGACGCGCACCCGCACCGCTTCGGGCACGTGCACCCGGGCGTAGGGCGCGCGGTCCGCGAGCATCACCACTAGCGGCGTCCCGGGGCGGGCTCGCTCGCCGACCTCGAGGGGAAGCGCATCGATGCGTCCGGCGACGGGGGCGCGGAGGTCGAGCCGTTGCCGGACGACCTCCGCTTCCCGGAGCGCGCCCTCGGCAGCGGCCAGGACGCTCTGGGCCCGCTCCAGCTCCTCGACGGTGGAGCCCTCGAGGAGCGCGTCGAGGGAGGCCCGGGCCTGCCCCTCCTGGGCGCGGGCCGTGTCCGCCTCCGCCCGCAGCAGGTCGAACCGAGAGCGGGAGGCGACGTCCACCCGGGCCAGCGCCTCCACCCGCTCCAGCTCCCGCCGGGCCGTGCGCGCCGCGCTGCGCGCCCCCTCGAGCAGGGCCCGGCCCTCGGCGATCCTCTCCGCCCGGGGCCCGCGAGCGGCTTCCGCGGTCCGCGCCGCGGCTTCGTCGCGACGGGCCGCCGCCTGGGCGACGCGCGCGTCCAGCCGGGCCGGGTCGAGGCGTAGCAGCAGGGCACCGGCCTCCACGTCGTCGCCCACCGCCACGAGGATCTCGGCGATCGGGTCGTCGGTCTCCGCCACCAGCTCGAGGCGATCGCGCTCGAGGGTGCCGACTGCCGGCGCGTCTGCCGGATCGCCGCTGCAGGCGAGCGCCAGCACGAGCCACGTCGCCAGCAGCCCCCTCATCACGCCTCCTCCCGGGGTGCTGCGCCCTCGACGAACAAGCGGACCGTGTGCTCGGCGAGCCGGTCGGCGAAGCCGGCGTCCACCTCCACGCCCAGCACCGGGCCCACCACCGGCACCGCGACGAACGGGAACACGCACATGCCGAGCACCGAGAGCACGGTGAGCTGGGGGTCCAGGTCCGCCCGCAAGCGCCCGCTCGCGATCTCTTGCTCGAACAGCGCCGGCACCAGCGCCGCCGCACGCCGGGCGAAGCGCTCTACGAAGCGCTCGCGCACCGGCGTGTCCGCCGCCAGGACCTCGCGCACGAGAAGCTGGGGAATCCACGGCTCCCGGCCGATGGTGCGCAGGTAGAGCGGGATGAAGCGCTCGGCGAAGGGCCCGTCGGCGCCGGCCCCTTCCGCCGCCAGCTCGCGCACGCCGGCGAGTAGGCGCTCGAAGGCGGTGTCGAGGATCGCTTCGAGCAGTCCGCCCTTGTCGCCGAAGTAGTAGGGGATCATTGCCGGCGTCACGCCCGCCGCCTCGGCGATCGCCCGCACCGAGGTGCGGGAGTAGCCCTGCTCGGCGATCCGGCGGGCGGCGGCCTCGATCAGGCGCTGGCGGACGTCCGGGGCTTCCGGGTCCCTGAGGGGGCGGCCCGGGCCGCGGGGTTGGCGCGGAGTGGCGTCCATCGGATGATATTAATCATACATTTGATTAATTCAAATCCCCGCCTGTGCCAGACTTCGCCGCCATGGGGGAGCAGGGGCGGACGGGGCGGGGCGTGGCGCAGGTCGGGGTCTCGCGGCCGTCGTCGCTCGCGGCCCTGGTGGCCATCGCGCTGTTCGTGGTCGGCTCCGCCGCGTCCATCGAGACCTCCGGAGCGCTCCTCGTCGGCGCCAAGGACTGGGTGGTGCACCGCTTCGACTGGCTGTTCGTGGCCATCACCTCCCTGGCGCTCTTCGCCGTCGTCGCGATCGCGGTGCACCCCGGAGCCCGGCTGCGTCTCGCCGTCGGGGACGAGCCGCCGGAGTTCGGGCGCCTCGCCTGGTTCGCGATGCTCTTCTCCGCCGGGCTCGCCTCCGGCCTGCTCTACTGGGCGGCGGCGGAGCCGGTCCTCCACTTCCAGGCGAACCCCTTCCTCGCCCCGGCCGGCATCGAGCCCGGCTCCGGCGCCGCAGTGCAGACGGCCCTGCGCATCACCGTGCTCCACTGGGGGCTCCACGGCTGGGCCTTCTACGTGATCGTCGCCCTGGCCATCGGGATCTACAGCTACCGCCACGGCCGGCCCCTGACCTTCCGTACCGCCCTCACCCCGGTGCTCGGCGAACGCTGGGTGGATCGCTGGCCAGGGCGGGCCGCGGACCTGCTCGCCCTGTTCGGCACGGTGTGCGGCGTGGCCACCTCCCTCGGCCTCGCCGCGGCGGGGATGAACGCGACGCTCAGCCGGCTCGTCGGCATCGACGTCGGCGTCGGTCACCAGGTGACGATCGTGTTCGGCGTCTGCGCCCTGGGCGTGCTCTCGGCCGTGTCCGGGCTGGCCCGCGGCATCCGCCGGCTCAGCGAGGTGAACGTGTGGGTGAGCCTGCTGCTGCTCGTGGCGGTGGCCGCCCTCGGCCCGACCCGCTTCCTCGGCGAGCTCTTTGTCCGCACCGTGGCGGACTACGCCTATCATCTCGTTCCGGTCGGGGCGTGGCTCGCCGAGACGGCACCGGACCGGGAGTGGCAGGCGAGCTGGACGGTCTTCTACTGGGGCTGGTGGCTGGCCTGGACGCCCTTCGTGAGCCTGTTCATCGCTCGCATCTCCAGGGGCCGCAGCGTCCGCGAGTTCGTGCTGGCGGTCATGCTGGTCCCCACCCTGGTGATCATCGTCTGGATGTCGATCCTCGGCGGCACCGCCCTGCACCAGGAGCTGGCCGAGCCCGGCGCGGTGAGCGCGGCGGTGAACCGGGACTACAGCCTGGGCATCGTTACGCTGATTGCCAACCTCGGTCCGGCAGCGCCCCAGCGCCCGCTGGTCGCGATCGCTGCCTTCCTGCTCTTCACCTGGCTGATCACCTCGCTCGATTCGGCCACCCTCGTGCTGTGTCACCTGCTGGGCGCGCCGGAGACGGCGGCACCCAAGGTGTTCTGGGGTACGACACTCGCGGCGGTCACCTGCGCGCTCCTGCTGGTGGGAGGGGTACCCGCGTTGCAGGCGGCGTCGATCGTGGTCGGCCTGCCCCTCGCGGCGCTGGTCGCCCTGGTCGTGGGCGGCCTGCTGTGGGGCCTCTTCCGGGGTCGGCTCTGAGTCAGGCCGGCTTCGAGGCCGCTCGGCGCAGGATGGCCGCGTATCCGCCCGTCTCCACGCAGGCCCGGTCGAGCACGCCTTTCTCCCGCAGCATCGCGTGCATCTTGGGCAGGTTGTAGTGGGGCACGGTCATCAGCAGGTGGTGCTCCAGGTGGTAGTTCACCCGATTGGGCGCGAGGATCAGCCGCTCCCACCAGCTCGCGAGGGTGGTGCGGGTGTTGTTCAGCGGGTCGTCGGCGTCGGGCGTGAGGGCGTGCTCGGCGATGGCGCGAATGCGCGTGACCAGCGTGTTCGTGGTGAGGAAGGCCCCGGCCCAGAGCAGGTAGAGGAGGGGATGGCCGAGGGCGGTGAGCACACCGAGCAGGAGACCGTTCGTCACCAGGAAGCCGATGGCGGCGCGCCGGCCGTCCTCCGTGTGCCAGCGCCCGAAGCTCCGCTTCCAGGAAGCGCGGGCGAACTTGAGCCCGGTCTGGCCCGAGAGGTCGCGCCACACCTTGCGGCGCAGGCTGGCCCGGGTGATCGGGAAGGGCGCGACGAGGCCGATGTCCGGATCCTCCGGTGTTCCCGTCCGGGCGTGGTGTCCCAGGTGATAGGGCCGGTAGACGGTGGTGTCGGTCCAGGTCGGGTAGGCGGCCAGCCACTGCCCGACGAAGTCGTTGACGCGCCGGTTCTCGAACAGGGCGAAGTGGGAGGCCTCGTGCATCAGCACGGCCATGCCCAGCTGACGCGTGCCGATCAGCACGAGCGCCACCACGACCGTGAGCGGGTTCGGCCACGCGGCCACCAGCGCCATCGCGCCGAACACGATGCCCCAGTCGATCGCGACCGTTCCCCAGGAGCGGAGATCGTTCATCTGGAGAAGCTCCCGGATCTCCTCGCGCGTGAAGGCGTCGCGCCAATGGGTGTTTCCCTCGGCCGTGTGGCGCTCGACGATCGACTCGTTCCCTTCGCGGACGGTGGCTGCGGACATGGCATCCCTCAGGCGAGGACGGGGAGCGGGGCTCCTCCGCCGGTGTGGATGGGGGCTTCGGCATGGGGAGCGCCGTGGCGCTCCATGAAGGCGGCCCAGAGGCGCCGGCCCCGCCGGTCGTAGCGGCGCATGGCCGTCACCAGGGCGCGGCGCGGCTCCGGGTCGACCAGCGGCTCGGGCAGGAGCGGGTCGAGCACGAGCTGGCCGATGATGCGGCCGCCGAGCAGGAACGACTCGGCCATGGCGCGGGCCTCGTCCACCTGGTCGAGGCGCTGTTCGCTCTCGGCGAGCTCGGCGAGGGAGGCGCGGTAGCCCCGCTCGAGGGCGGCCCCGTCCCACAAGGCCCGTGCCTCGGCGTCGCTCGCCGGGCCGAGATCGCCCAGCCGGGCCACCAGGGCGCCCGGCTCGAGGCCGAAGGCCGCTAGCGACGCGCGCAGCGCGTCGGCGCCGCCGCGCAGGTTGTCCGGGCGCAGGTGCAGCCCCGGCCGCAGCTCCTCGAGGCCGTGCCAGCGGAGCGCCCGTTCCCGGGCGCGCCGGGCGCCGCCGCGGCCTGCCGGGCCGCCTCGGTGCACTGCCAGCCAGCCGCCGCTCCAGCGCCGGGTGGGCTCCTCGAGCCGCCGCCAGCCCGTGAGCTTCCGGGTCACCGGTGCGGACGCCGGGCCCAGCCGGTAGCGGCCGCGCTCGTCCCGCTCGACCTGGCCGCCCGCCACCAGCCGTGTCACGGCCACCCGCACGCTGCCCTCGCCGAGCCCGAAGACCTCGCCGGCGGCGACGAGGGCGGCGATGGGCATGCTCCCGCCGCGCAGGGTGGAGAGCAGGTCGAGGGTGAGACTCTTGCCGGTGGGTCCGGGCATCGTCTTTAACATTACATCAATCGGTCATACGGGCCAATAACTGTAATGTACCCCCCTCGAATCCAGGCTAGACTGGCGCCCCCGAAGGCCCCGGAGGACCCATGAGCGAGCTCCTGTACGAGAAGGACGGCCACGTCGCCGTCTTGACCCTGAACCGGCCCGACCGCATGAACGCGATCACCACGAGCATGCTGTCCGAGCTCTCGCGGGTGCTGGTGGAGGTGGACCAGGACCGGGAGGTGCGGGCCGTCGTGCTCACCGGAGCGGGTCGCGGCTTCTGCGCGGGCCTCGACCTGAAGGACCAGGCCTCGGGCCAGGGTCTCGCCGTGGGCGGCGCCCCCACCAAGTTCGACCTGCGCGACGCGCCGCCCATGGTGCTGCACAACCTGGACAAGCCGACGCTCTGCGCCCTGAACGGCGGCGCCGCCGGCTACGGCATGGACCTGGCCCTCGGCTGCGATATCCGCATCGCCGCCGATACCGCCAAGCTCTCCGCCGCCTTCACCAAGCGCGGTGTGATCCCCGAGAGCGGTGGCACCTGGCTCCTGCCGCGGCTCGTGGGCTGGGCGAAGGCGGCGGAGGTGGCCTTCACCGGCCGCACCCTGAGCGCTGAGCAGTGCCTCGAGCACGGCCTCGTCAACCAGGTGGTGCCGGCGGAGCTGGTGCTCAAGGAGACCCTGGCCATGGCCCACGAGATCGCGGCCAATGCGCCCCTCGCCGTGCAGGCCACCAAGCGCATGATGCGCATGGCCCAGGACGAGACCTTCGAAGCCAACGTCCACCACGTCTTCCTGCAGCTCCTGCCCCTCTTCCGGAGCAAGGACTTCCAGGAAGGGGTGAAGTCGTTCCTCGAGAAGCGTCCGCCCGAGTTCGAGGGTCGTTAGGCGGACGTTCGGAGGCCCCGTGATCGCGCGCGTGCTGGCCGCGGCCTTCCTGGCCGCGGTGCTTGCCGCCGTCCTGTGGCAGGACCACGGCGGGGCCCTGCCCCTGGGTCTCTTCAACGAGGGGCGCGGGGCGTATGCGGCGCTCTCCTGGGCCTGCCTCGCCGGGGCGGCGGCCGGCCTCGTCCTGCTCGCCGGCGAGGCGTTCCGGGGCCGCCCCCTGCGAGCCGCTGGGATCCTGCGCGGTCTCCTTGTCTCGTTCGTCCTGCTCGAGGCGCTTCTCTTCCTCGTGGACGTCAGCCTCGCCTCCCGGGGAGACGATCCGCCCCTCGGCGGGCCCTACCGGGAGCTGCGGACGGCGAACGCCGAGTGGCTCTTCGTGAAGAAGCCCCACGCGGGCTCGGCCCTCGGCTTTCGCACCGCCGAGCCCTATCCGAGGCGCTCCCGGGAGCCGCGCCTGCTCTTCCTCGGCGATTCCTACACCGAGGGAAGCGGACGCGCCGCCGCCTGCAACTACCCGGAGGTGGTGACGGGCGTGGTCGCCGAGCACCTCGGACGGCCGGTCGCGCTGCTGAACGCCGGCGTCGCCGGCTACGGCCCGAGCGACGCGGTCCGGCTGCTGGCGCACCTGCTCGCGGAAGGCTACGAGGCGGACGCGATCGTGTTCGGCCTCTTCCTCGAGAACGACTTCGGCGACAACCTGCCCGGTACCACCCGCCGCGTCGTCGCCGGCGTGAACTTCCGCTTCCCGGAGTCGCCCTTCCTGCGGATCTTCCATCCGCTGAACAGCCGGAGCTTCCGCTATGCGCTCTTCGTGGAGCGGGCGAGTCGGCTCGTGCGCGGCAGCGGCGCCCGCGCCCGCCGGGACGCCGGGGCCTGTCGTCTCGCACCGGAAGCGGTCCCGACGGAGGCGCCCGCCGGGCTCCTGCACCTGGCGCGCCGTCGCCTGGCGGCGAACTACGGGCCAGCGGCGCGCTCGGCGATCGGGGAGGTCGAGGCGGCCCTCGGCGGGCTGCGTCGTCTCGCGGCGGAGCGGCCGGTCTTCGTCGTCGTGTTCCCGGATCGGGTGCTCGTCGACGAGGCCCTGGCCCAAGCGGCCGGAGCCGACCCCCGGGTGCACGATCTCGGGCGGCTCGGCGCGTGGCTGGACGTCGCCTGGCCCGGCGCCATCCGGGTGGCGCCCGCCCTCGGTGCCGGCGCCGAGAACTACCGGCCGAACGACACCCACCTCTCCGATCTGGGCAACCTCCGGGCGGGCCGCCACGTCGGCGCCGCCCTGGCCGAGCGGCTGGCCGGAGCGCCGGGTTGGTAGCCGACGAGTCAGGCGAGCCGGGGCTGTGCCTCGAAGCCGTGGTGGGCGGCGGCATCCGGGGCGTCGGTCTCGAGCTGGCCCCGGGCTCCCTCACGGTGCTGCTCGGCGCCACCGGCGCGGGCAAGACCAGCCTGCTGCGCCTGATGGCCGGGCTCGATGCGCCTGCCGAGGGCAGGGTGCGGCTGGGCGCCGCCGACGTGCACCGCCTGCCGCCCCGGCGCCGGCGGGTGGGTCTCGTGCACCAACGCTTCACGAACTACCCGGGCAAGACGGTCTACGAGAACATCGCCGCGCCGCTGCGCCAGGGCGGGGCGACGGACGTCGACCGCAAGGTGCACGCCGTGGCGGAGCTGCTGCGGATCGACGGCCTGCTCGGGCGTCGCCCTGCGGAGCTCTCCGGCGGCCAGCAGCAGCGCACCGCATTGGCCCGGGCGCTCGTGAAGGACGGCGGGCTCCTGCTCCTGGACGAGCCCCTCGTCAACCTCGACTACAAGCTGCGCGAGGAGCTCGGCGCCGAGCTGCGGGCGATCTTCGGACGGCGCAGCGCCACGCTCGTCTACGCCACCAGCGATCCCGCCGAGGCCCTCGCCCTCGGCGGCGACCTCGTCGTCCTGGAGAACGGGGGGGTGCTCCAGCGGGGGCCGGCGCTGGAGGTGTACCGCCGCCCCTGCAGCCTGCGGGTCGCGGAGCTGACGAGTGTGCCGCCGATGAGCTGGGTCGCGGGGCACGTGGCGGCCGGCCGTCTCCACCTGGACGGGGGTGCCGAGCTCCCGGCGGCGCAGCATCTCGGGGCCCTGGCCCCGGGCGACTACCGCTTCGGCGTGCGACCACACCAGCTTCGCCTCCTCGCCGACGAGCCGGCCGGAGCCCGACTCCCGGCGACGGTGGAGCTGGCCGAGCTCAGCGGGTCGGAGACCTTCCTCCACGTGCGCCTCGACGGGCCGTCCGGCGCCCGGCTCGTGCTCCATCAGGCCGGGACCCGGCCGCGGGAGATCGGTGAGCGCCTCGTCGTGGTGTTGCCGCCGGAGCACCTCTATGCCTTCGACCCGGCCGGCCGACTGGTCGCGGCCCCGGAGGCCTGATGGCGCGCATCGAAGCCCAGGGCATCGCCCACCGCTACGGGGCCGAGGAGGGCTGGGCGGTCGACGAGCTCAGCCACACCTTCGCGGACGGCACCGCTTCCGCGGTCCTCGGACCCTCCGGCTGCGGCAAGACCACCCTTCTCTCGATCATCAGCGGTCTGCTGAGGCCGAGTCGCGGCGCCCTGCGCATCGACGGGCGCGAGGTCACCGGGCTGCCTCCGCGGGAACGCGGTGTGGCCCAGGTCTTCCAGTTCCCGGTCGTGTACGGCGCGATGAGTGTGTTCGACAACCTGGCGTTCCCCCTGCGCAACGCCGGTGTGACCGAGCGCGAGCTACGGCCGCGGGTGGGGGCGACCGCCGAGCTGCTCGGGCTCGAGGACGCGCTCGCGGCGAAGGCGCGCACGCTCTCCCCCGGTGACCAGCAGCTCGTGAGCCTGGGTCGCGGCCTCGTGCGCCCCGACGCGGCGGCGCTGCTCCTCGACGAGCCGCTGACGGTGATCGATCCCCACCGCCGTTGGGAGATCCGCCGTAAGCTGCGCGAGGTCCATCGGCGCTCGAGCGTGACCCTGGTCTACGTCACCCACGACCAGACCGAGGCGCTCACCTTCGCCGACGAGGTGGTGGTGATGGACCGGGGCCGGGTGCTCCAGGTGGGGACGCCCCGCGAGCTCTTCGAATGGCCCGCCCACACCTTCGTGGGACATTTCATCGGCAGCCCCGGCATGAACTTCCTGCCGTGCCGCTCCGCGGGCGAGGCGGTGCTCGTCGACGATCAGCGCCTGCCCGTGCCGCCGCCGGCGCCGTCGGACGAGCTCGAGCTCGGCATCCGCCCCGAGTTCCTCGAGCTGCTGCCCGCCCCCGCGGCGGACGCCGCGCCGGTTCGCGTCCGCGCCGTCGCCGAGATGGGTGACCACCGTCAGGTAGTCGTCGCTCTCGGCGATCGGCTCCTGCAGGTCCGCGTGCCCGACGGCGCGCCCATCGCTGCGGAGCGCGGCTGGCTGCGCTTCCCGGCCGAGTGGGTGCGCTTCTACCGGAAGGGGAGGCTCCTGACGTGACTCGCACGCCGAACCCCCGCGCCTGGTGGCTCGTGCTCCCGGTCCTCGGGGTCGTGGCCTTCTCGGCGCTGATCCCGCTGATGACGGTCGTCAACTACTCCGTTCAGGACATCTTCGGGCCGGGCCAGCGCGTGTTCGTGGGCAGCGAGTGGTTCCGGGAGATCCTGCACGATCCGCGGCTCCACGCCGCGCTCGGCCGCCAGCTCCTCTTTACCGCCTCGGTGCTCGCGATCGAGATCCCCCTGGGCGTAGCGATCGCCCTGGCCATGCCCACCCGCGGCGTCTCCGTCTCGATCAGTCTGGTCGTGCTGGCGTTGCCGCTGCTCATTCCCTGGAACGTGGTAGGCACGATCTGGCAGGTCTTCGGCCGCGCCGACATCGGGCTCGGCGGCGCCCTGCTGCGGGCCCTGGGCTCCGACTACAACTACGCCCAGAACGCCGCCGACGCCTGGGCGACGCTCCTGGTCATGGACGTCTGGCACTGGACGCCGCTGGTCGCCCTGCTGGCCTACGCGGGCCTGCGCGCCGTTCCGCCCGCCACCTACCAGGCCGCCCACGTCGATGGAGCGAGCCGCCTGGCGATCTTCCGCCACGTGGAGCTTCCGCGGCTGCGGGGCGTGCTCACCATCGCGCTGCTCCTGCGCCTGATGGACAGCTTCGTGATCTACACCGAGCCCTTCGTCCTCACCGGCGGGGGGCCCGGAAACGCCACCACCTTCCTCTCCCAGTACCTCGCGAAGATGGCGGTTGGCCAGTTCGATCTGGGGCCCGCCGCCGCCTTCTCGCTGATCTATTTCCTGGTGATCCTCGCGCTCTGCTTCGTGTTCTACACCGTCCTCACGGCGGAGGACGAGCGGTGAAGCGCCTCGGGCTCGGCCTCTACCTCTCCTTGCTGCTGGTTCCCATCTATTGGATGGTGAACATGTCGTTCCGCACCAACGCGGACATCCTGGGTGCTTTCCGGCTGCTTCCGACGGAGCCGACCCTCGCCAACTACGCCACGATCCTGACCGACCCCTCCTGGTACGGGGGCTACCTGAACTCGATGGTCTACGTCGGCCTCAACACGGCCCTCTCCCTGGCGGTGGCACTGCCCGCGGCCTACGCGTTCTCGCGCTACCGCTTCCTCGGCGATCGCCAGCTCTTCTTCTGGCTGCTGACGAACCGGATGGCGCCGCCGGCGGTCTTCTTGCTGCCCTTCTTCCAGCTCTACTCGACCTTCGACCTGATCGACACGCACCTCGCCGTGGCCCTCGCCCACTGCCTGTTCAACGTGCCCCTGGCCGTGTGGATCCTCGAGGGCTTCATGTCCGGCGTTCCCCGCGAGCTCGACGAGATGGCCCAGCTCGACGGCTACCGCTTCCCGCGCTTCTTCCTCACGATCTTCCTGCCGGAGATCCGCGCCGGTGTCGGCGTGACAGCCTTCTTCTGCTTCATGTTCAGCTGGGTCGAGCTGCTGCTGGCGCGCACCCTCACCACCGTCGAAGCGAAGCCCATCGCGGCGGTGATGACGCGCACCGTGAGCGCCGCGGGCCTGGACTGGGGGCTCCTGGCCGCCGCCGGGGTACTCACCATCGTTCCCGGCGCGCTCGTGATCTGGTTCGTGCGCCACCACCTGGCCAAGGGCCTGAGCCTGGGGCGGGTATGATGGACCTCGAGTGGATGGCCTGGACCGCGCCCACCGCAGGCTTCTTCCTGGGGATCGCCGGAATCCTGCTCGGCATGACCGTCTGGCAGCTCTTCTCCCCGAGCGAGAGCCGCCGCGGTCTCCTCCCCATGGCGACCACACGGGGGGATCGTCTCTTCATCGGGCTCCTCGCCAGCGCCTTCCTGCATCTGGCCTGGCTGGCGCTCACGCCCTGGAGCCTGTGGGTCGCCCTGGGACTCTCGGCCGTGCTTCTGGTATCCGTCATGCGGTTCGGGTGAGCAACGGGTTCGGGTGAGCAACGGGTTCGGTGGAGCTGCGGGGAAGATCGATGCGACGACGTGCACTGGGGATCCTCTGGCTGGTGGGTGCGCTGCTGGCGGCGCCGGCCGCCGGCGTCGACGAGCGCGCCGCCGCCGAGCGCTGGGTGGACCGCGAGTTCCAGCCCTCCACCCTGAGCCGGGAGGCCCAGCTCGAAGAGCTGGCCTGGTTCCGCCGGGCGGCGGAGCCCTTCCGCGGCATGGAGATCCACGTCGTCTCCGAGACGATCACCACCCACGAGTACGAGGCCAAGGTGCTCGCGCCGGCCTTCACCGAGATCACCGGCATCCAGGTCACCCACGACCTCATCCAGGAAGGCGACGTGATCGAGAAGCTGCAGACCCAGATGCAGTCCGGTCGCAACATCTACGACGCCTACGTGAACGACACGGACCTGATCGGGACCCACTTCCGCTACGGCAACGTCGTTTCGCTCACGGCTTTCATGGAAGGGGAAGGGAAGGCCTTTACCAATCCGGGCCTCGATCTCGAGGACTTCATCGGCCGGAGCTTCGGCACGGGTCCGGATGGCGAGCTCTACCAGCTGCCGGACCAGCAGTTCGCGAACCTCTACTGGTTCCGCCACGACTGGTTCCAGCGCGAGGATCTCCGCACACGCTTCCGCGAGCGCTACGGCTACGAGCTCGGCGTTCCCGTCAACTGGTCCGCCTACCAGGACATCGCCGAGTTCTTCAGCGTGCACGTGAAGGAGATCGACGGGGTCCGGGTGTACGGCCACATGGACTACGGGAAGAAGGATCCCTCCCTCGGCTGGCGCTTCACCGACGCGTGGCTCTCGATGGCCGGCGCCGGGGACGTGGGCATCCCCAACGGCAAGCCCGTGGACGAATGGGGCATCCGGGTCGACGGCTGTCGCCCGGTGGGCTCGAGCGTCGCCCGGGGCGGCGCCACCAACGCCCCCGCTGCCGTCTTCGCGCTCACCCGCTACGTCGACTGGCTGAAGCGCTTCGCGCCTCCAGAGGCCGCGGGCATGACCTTCTCCGAGGCGGGCCCGGTGCCGGCCCAGGGGCACATCGCCCAGCAGATCTTCTGGTACACCACCTTCACCGCGGACATGACGGCACCGGGCATCGCCGTGATGAGCCCGGACGGAACGCCGCGCTGGCGCATGGCGCCGTCGCCCCACGGCCCGTACTGGGAAGAGGGCATGAAGCTCGGTTACCAGGACGCCGGGGCCTGGACGCTTCTGACCAGCACGCCTCCCGAGCGGCGCAAGGCGGCCTGGCTCTACGCCCAGTTCGCCGTGTCGAAGACGGTCTCTCTGAAGAAGACCCTGGAAGGGCTCACGCCGATCCGCGAGTCGGACCTGGCCTCGGAGGCGATGAGCGAGGTGGCACCGCGCCTCGGCGGCCTGGTCGAGTTCTACCGCAGCCCCGCCCGTCTGGCGTGGACGCCCACCGGCACCAACGTCCCCGACTACCCGAAGCTCGCCCAGCTCTGGTGGCAGAACGTGGCCGAGGCGGTGTCCGGCGAGCGCACGCCCCAGCAGGCCCTCGACTCCCTGGCGGCCCAGCAGGATCGGATGCTGGGCCGCCTCGAGCGCGCCGGCGTGCAGGGCGCGTGCGGCCCGAAGCTCGGCCCGGAGGCGGATCCGGCCAGCTGGCTCGCGAAGCCCGGCTCGCCCAAGGCGGCCCTGGCCGACGAGAAGCCGCCGGGCCAGACCGTGCGCTACGAGGAGCTGATCCGCGCCTGGCGAGAGGGGCGGGCGCGCTAGCCGGGCTACCGTCTCGCCATGCACGTCATCGTCAACGGCGTCCGTCTCTTCTTCGACGTGGACGGCGAGAAGCTCGCCGTCGATGGCGACGCGATGCGCGAGAAGCCCACCCTCCTGCTGCTGCACGGCGGGCCCGGCTTCGACCACTCGACCTGGAAGCCGGACTTCCAGCCCCTGCGGGACGTGGCCCAGCTCGTGTACCTGGATCACCGGGGCAACGGGCGCAGCGAGCACGGGCCACAGGAGGCCTGGAACCTCGACCAATGGGCCGACGACGTGCGCGGGCTGTGCGAAGCGCTGGGGATCGAGCGCCCCATCGTGATGGGGCAATCCTTCGGCGGCATGGTGGCCATCGCCTACGCGGCCAGGCACCCGGCCCATCCGTCGAAGCTGATCTTCTCCAGCACGTCCGCGCGCATGAGCCTGCCGCGCATGCTCGAGCGCTTCGAGGAGGTGGGTGGCGCGAAGGCGCGGGCCGCCGCCGAGCGCTTCTGGACCGAGCCGGGCCCGGGCACGCTGCCGACCTACACGCGGGACGCGCTCTCGGTCTACGGCAAGGAGTCCACGCCGCCCGAGATGATGAGCCGCGTTCGCTGGAACCTCGACGTGCTCTTCCACTTCGCCGGCCGGGAGGCCAGCCGCTTCGACTACCTGGACCGGCTCGCAGGCGTGTGCTGCCCGACGCTCGTGCTCGGGGGGACGCGGGATCCCGTGTGTCCGATCGAGGACCAGGACGAGATCGCCGCGGCGCTTCCCGCGCAGCACGTGCAGTACGAGCGCTTCGAGGGCTGCGGTCACGGGGTCTTTCGCGACGACCCGGAGCGCGGCATGGCCGTGATCCGTTCCTTCGTCACTGACTGACAGTCGCCCGAAGCCGAGCCGCCGACCGTTCGAGCCGCTATGGTGACCGCGCGCCGCCCGCCACCCGTACGTCACGAGGCTTCGATGGGCCACCGGGTCTCCGTCGATTCCGAGCGTCACCTCGTCGAGCTCACCTTCGAAGGCGACGTGCCCTTCGAGGAAGAGGTCGAGGCGCTCGAGGACGTGATCTCCGACGACCGCTATCGCCCGGGCGCGAGCTGGCTCGTCGACCGCCGTGCTTCGCGCATGCTCATCACGCCGGCGCAGGTACAGGAGCAGCTCGACAAGGTCGAGGCCGAGGGGCGACGCTTGTGCGGGGCTCGCATGGCTCACGTGGTGACGGCGCTCGCGGACTTCGGCCTGCTGCGAATGACGGAGCAGCTCGCCGCCGGCCGTCTGCCGAACGAGCTCGCGGTGTTCCGCGACATCGACGAGGCGAGGGCGTGGCTCGGGGTCGACGGCGAGGGCTCCTAGAGAAGGACGCCGACCACGCAGCCCGTCATCAGCGTCGCCAGGGTGCCGGCCAGGATCGACCGTAGGCCGAGCGCCGCGAGCTCCGGCCGGCGGGAGGGCGCCATCCCGCCCATGCCGCCCAGCAGGATGGCCAGCGATCCGAAGTTCGCGAAGCCGCAGAGCGCATAGCTGGCGATCACCGCCGAGCGGTGGGAGATGGTCCCGTCCGCCATCATCCCGCTCAGCTGGTCGAAGGCCAGGAACTCGTTCAGCACGGTCTTCACGCCGAGGAGCTGGGCGATCTGGAAGCTGTCGCCGGGCTCGACGCCGAGGAGCAGGGCCAGCGGCCAGAAGGCCAGGCCCAGCAGCTGCTGGAGGGTCAGGTCTGGCCGGCCGACCAGGCCGCCGAGGGCGCCGAGAAGCGCGTTGATCAGCGCGATCAACGCGACGAAGCAGAGCAGCAGCGCGCCGATGTAGCCGGCCAGCCGAAGGGCGGCGAGGGCGCCCTGGCTGGCGGCGTCGATCCAGTTGACCGAGCTGCGTTCGACACGAGCGCGGCCCACTTCGGCCGTTACCGGTGTGCCGGTCTCCGGGATCATCACCTTGGCGATCAGGATCGCCGCGGGCGCCGAAAGCAGGCTCGCCGTCACCAAATGGCCCGAGAACTCGCCTTCGCCGAGCATCTTCGCGTAGGCGACGAGTACCGATCCGGCGATCGTCGCCATGCCGGTGACCATCACCGTGAAGAGCTCGCTGCGCGTCATGCTCTCCAGATAGGGACGAACGAGCAGCGGCGCCTCGGTCATGCCCACGAAGATGTTGGCGGCCGCCGCCAGGCTCTCGGCCGCCGAGGTGCGTAGGGTGTGGCGGAGGACGGCGGCCATGCCGTCGATCACCCGCTGCACGATCCCCCAGTGGTAGAGGATCGAGAAGATGCTGCCCATGAACAGGATGATCGGGAGCACGTCGAGGACGAAGGAGAAGCCCAGGGCCTTGATCGGGCCGAACATGAAGCTCGTGCCCTCTTCCGTGAAGCGCAGGAAGCCCAGAACCGCGTCGTTCACGCCGAGGAAGAAGACGCGCCCCGGCGCCGTCTTCAGCAGCAGCAGGGCCAGGGCGAGCTGGAGGCCGACGCCCCAGCCGATGGCGCGCCAGGGCAGGCGTCGGCGCTGCTCGGAGAAGGCCCAGGCCACGGCGATCATCGCGAACAGGCCGAGCGCGCTGGTGAGGCGGAGGCCGGGGTCGCTCACGGAGGGGGCTCCGGCATGGGAAACGCTTCGACCAGACGGCGGGTCGCCACGAGCGGATCTTCTGCGCCGGCGACGGCGGAGATCACGGCGAAGCCCGCGGCGCCGGCGGCCGCGACCGCGGGCACCTCCGCCGGGCCGATGCCGCCGATCGCGACCAGCGGCTTCGGCTCCACCCGGGCCGCGGCCCTGCCGAGCGCCGGAAGGCCCCGTGCCGTGTAGGGGCTCTCCTTCGAGGCGGTTCCGAAGACCGGGCCGAAGGCGACATAGTCCACCGGTTCAGCCAGTGCCTGGGCGAGCTGGTCGTCGTCGTGGGTCGAGCGTCCCACCAGCAGCCGCCCGCGCGCCGGCTCGGGCAGCCGCCCCGGCGGCACGTCCTCCTGTCCGAGGTGGACACCGTCGGCCCAGGCCAGCAGCGCCAGGTCGAAGCGATCGTTCACGAAGAAGAGCACGCCGGCGTCCCGGGTGCAGGCGCGGATCTCCCGGGCCCAGACGAGCGCGTCGCGATCGGTGGCCCGCTTCGCGCGGAGCTGCACGACGGCGGCGCCCCCCGCGCAGGCCGCACGGGCCTGCTCGACTGGCCCCCGGGGCCAGCGCGGGTCGTCGTCGGCGAGGACGTGGAGGCCGCGAAGTGCGTTCGCCGCGCCAGGTCCCGCCCCCGCAGCAAAGCTCACGGGCGGCCCGGCACGTCGATGCCCAGATCGGCGATCTTCTTGCGCAGGGTATTGCGGTTGATGCCGAGGCGGGCGGCCGCGCGGATCTGGTTGCCCCCGGTCTCGGCGAGCACCGTCTCCAGAAGGGCGCGCTCCACCCTGGGGATGAGCCCGCGATAGATGTCGTCTTCGTCGTCCCGAAGCGCTGCCCGCGTCTCGGCGACGACGCGCTCCTCCAGGCTCTTCCCGTCGGAAGCCCCGGCGACGGAGCGCGGCTCGAGGAAGGCGAAGTCGTCCGGCGTCAGCACCTCGCCCGCCGCGAGCACCAGGGCCCGCTTGATCGCATTCTCCAGCTCCCGCACGTTGCCCGGCCAGTCGTGACGGGCCAGCTCGGCGACGGTCTCCTCCGCCAGGACGTGGGGGCGGTCGGTGAGCTCGGCGTCGTAGCGGTGCAGGAAGTGTCGGGCGAGAGGGGGCACGTCCTCGGGCCGGTTCCGCAGCGGGGGCATGTGGATCGGCACGACGTTCAGGCGGTAGAGAAGGTCCTCGCGAAAGGCGCCCTCGGCGACGGCCGCCTCCAGGTTCCGGTGGGTCGCGGCGATCACCCGCACGTCCACGGCGATAGGCTGGCGTCCGCCCACGGAGGTGACCTCGCCGCTCTGGAGCACCCGCAGGATCTTGGCCTGGAGGTCGATCGGCATGTCTCCGATCTCGTCGAGGAAGAGGGTGCCGCCGGAGGCCTCCCGGAAGCGCCCGGCCCTCGACTCCACCGCACCGGTGAAGGCGCCCCGCTCGTGACCGAAGAGCTCGCTCTCGAGCAGGTCTCGCGGAATGGCGGCGGCGTTCACCGCGATGAACGGCCCCTCGGCCCGCGGACTGGCGCCGTGGATGGCGCGGGCGACCAGCTCCTTGCCGGTGCCGCTCTCGCCGGTGATCAGCACGGCGACGTTGCCCCGGGCCACCCGGCCGATCGTCTTGAAGACGTCGAGCAGCGCCGCGCTCTTCCCCACCAGCCGTTCGCCCGGCTGGCTCCGGCCGCCGACCTCGCGGCGCAGGGTGCGCACCTCCCGCTCCAGCGCCCGTGCGCGCAGCGCCTTCTCCACGAGGGGAAGGATTTCCCCGGTGCTGAAGGGCTTCGCCAGGTAGTCCAGGGCGCCTTCCTTCATGGCCTCGACCGCGTTCTCGAAGGTGTTCTGCGCGGTGATGATCACGACGGCAACGTCGTTGCCGATCGCCTTCACGTGCCGCAGCAGCTCCAGGCCGTCCGGGCCCGGCATGCGGATGTCGAAGAAGGCGATCTGGAAGGGCCCGCTGGCCAGGGCCTCGAGCGCCGCCTCGCCGTTCTCCACCTCCACGACCTCGTGGCCGGCCGCCTCCAGGGTTTCTCGCAGCACGAAGCGGATCGACGGCTCGTCGTCCGCCACGAGCACGCGCGCGCGGTCGCTCACTCGGGGCTCCTCTCCAGGGGCAGGGCGACGCGCACCCGCGTGCCTGCCCCCTTCTCACTCTCGATGTCCAGGCTGCCCTCGTGCTGGGCGATCCAGTACTCGGCGACGGCCAGCCCCAGGCCGGTGCCGCCGGTCCGGGTGGTGAAGAACGGCGTCGTCGCCTGGCGCAGCTCCTCTTCGTCCATCCCCGCGCCGGTGTCTTCGATCGTCACGGTCACCGTGGGACGGGAGCGGCCGTCGCCGGTGACGAGCCGATGGTCGAGGGCGACGCGGGTGGTGATGCGGATCCTGCCGCCGCTTTCGTCGAGAGCCTGGAGGCCGTTTCGCACCAGGTTCAGGAAGACCTGGGTGAGGCGGTCGCCGTCCGCGAGCAGGTCCGGAATCGAGGGGTCGAAGTTGCGCAGGACCCGGGCGCTGGCGAAGGCCGGATCCATCCCCGCCAGCTCGAGCACGTGGTCGAGCACGCGATGGAGGTTCACCGGCAGGCGATCGAGCCGGTCGCCACGGGCGAAGACCATGAAGTCGTCGACCAGGCCGGCGATGCGGGTCGCCTCGCGCACGACCAGCTCGGAGATCTCGCGGGTCTTCGGGTCGTCGCTGCGCCGGCCCAGGATCTCGCCGGCACCCCGGATGCCGCCCAAGGGGTTCTTCACCTCGTGGGCGAGGCCCGCGGCGATCCGGCCGAAGGCCTCGAAGCGCTCGCGCTCCGCCTCGAGCTGCTCGAGCCGGTGGCGGGCGCTGCGATCCCGCAACACCAGCACCACGCCGTCGAGCTCGCCTTCGGCGAAGAGCGGCGTCGCCGCCACGTCCACCCGGGCGTGCTCGCCGCTGCGGAGCTCGATGGTCAGGCGAGCTTCGCTGAAGCCCTGGGCCCGAGCGAGGGCCTTGCGCCCGAGGCCGGCCACCGCGTGGCCCGGCGTCACGAGCTCTTCCACCGGACGCCCGACCAGGTGCTCCCGCGAGTGTTCGATCAGACGGCACGCGACGGAGTTGATCTCCTCCACCCGCCCCTCGCGGTCGAGCACGACCACGCCGGCGGCGATGGCCTCGAGCACGCTGCCGAGGTCACGGGCGCTCACGTCGCCTCCTGCGCCGGGCGATCGCGGACGCTCACGCGGCCCTCAGGAAGCGGCGCGCGAGCTCGACCAGTGCGTCGGCGTCGTCGAGCTGCATGGCCCGGGCGCGGAAGTGGCGCCCGCCCGGCAGCCCCCTCGAGTAGGCGCCCGCATAGCGGCGCAGCTCGCGGGCTCGCTCGGCGTCGCTGCGCGCCACGCGGGCGACGAGCTCCACGTGTCGCTCGAGGGCCAGCAGCCGTTCGGCGGCGCTCGGGGCGCCGGCCGCGTCGCCGTCGGCGAGGCGGAGCGCGCCCTCGAAGAGCCACGGGTTGCCGACCGCGCCGCGCCCGATCATCACGCCGGCGGCCCCCGTTTGGTCGGCCATCGCCCGGACGTCCGCAGGCTTCGTGACGTCGCCGTTCGCCAGTACCGGCACCTCGGGGACGGCGCGGACGACCGCACGGATCAGCGCGCGGTCCGCCCGGCCGCGATATCGCTGGGCGCGGCTCCGCCCGTGGATGCTGATCAGCTCGGCACCGGCGTCCACGGCCACCCGGGCCATCTCCGGCGCGTTCAGCGAGCGGGCATCCCAGCCGCTGCGCATCTTCACACTGAGTACGCCGCCGAACTGCCGGCGCATGGCCGCGACGATCCGGCCGACGCGGCACGGATCCCGCAGCAGGGCGGCCCCGGCTCCCTTGCGGATGAACTTCGGCACCGGGCAGCCCAGGTTGAGATCGACCCAGGCCACACCCCGATCCGCGAGCCGCTCGCAGGCGAGCGCCAGCGGGGCGGGCTCGCCGCCGAAGAGCTGCACGGCCAGGAACTCCTCACCCAGCGCGGAACCCGTGTGGAGATGGCGGCGCTCGGCGCCGCGCAGAAGGGCGGTGGCGGAGAGGGTCTCGGAGAACACGAGGCCCGCGCCCGCCGCTCGGGCGATGAGCCGCGCCGGCAGGGTCGACACCCCCGACATCGGCGCGAAGGCCAGCCGGTTCGGCAGGACCACCCCGCCCACCCGGAGGCTCCGGGCCCAGGCGGGAGCGGTGGGACGCTTGGGGGAGCTGCCGTCCGGCAAGCGGGGGACCTCGGCGCTGCCTAGAAAGTAGGCACGCTAGCGGCGGGCACCGGCGGCGTCGAGCCAGGCCCGGGGAAGCGAAAAAGCGGAGCGGAAACGGTAAGGTCGCGGGGATGGAGACGGGGATCTCGGTCGAGGAGGCGCGCCGCCGGGTGCTCGAGGCGGCCGTTCCCCTGCCCGCCGAGATCGTGCCGGCGGGGGACGCCCTGGGTCGCGTCCTGGCCGAGAGCGTCCGCTCCGGTCGCACCCTCCCCCCCGCCGACGTCTCCGCCATGGACGGCTACGCCGTGCGGGCGGAGGACCTGGCCGACGCCTCCCCCAGCGCTCCCCGAGCGCTGGCGGTGGTCTTCGAGGTGGCGGCGGGAGGCCAGGGCGAGCGGCCGCTCGCGGCCGGGGAGGCGGCGCGGATCTTCACCGGCGCGCCGGTTCCGACCGGCGCCGACACCGTCGTGCGTCAGGAGGACGCGGAGGCGGTGGGCGGGAGCGTCCGCATCGGCATCGCGCCACCGCCCGGCGACCACGTGCGCTCGGCCGGGGAGGACGTGATGCTGGGCGACGCCGTGCTCGCGCCCGGTGCGCGCATCGGCCCTGCGGAGGTCGGCATGCTGGCCTCCCTCGGGCGCACCCTCGTGCACGTCCACCGCCGGCCGCGGGTCGCCATCGCCTCGGGCGGCGACGAGCTGGTGGAGCCCGACGCCGATCCCGCCGGCGGGCGCATCGTCGCGAGCAATGCCTACTCCCTGGCGGCCCAGTGCGCGGAGGCTGGCGCCCTCGCCGTGAACCTCGGCATCGCCCGGGACACGCCGGAAGACCTGGCACGGGTGTTCCGGGCGGGGCTCGGCGCCGACCTGCTGGTGAGCTCCGCGGGCGTGTCCGTCGGCGATCATGACCACGTACGGCCGGTGCTCGAGCAGCTCGGCTGTCGGCTGCGCTTCTGGGGCGTCCGCATGAAGCCCGGCTATCCCCTGGCCTTCGGCCGGATCGGCGATGACGGGCCCTGGGTCTTCGGCCTGCCCGGGAACCCGGTCTCGGCGATGGTTACCTTCGAGCAGTTCGTGCGTCCGGTGCTGCTGCGTATGGGAGGGCACGAGGCGTGCTTCCGGCCGGTAGTGACGGCGACGCTCTCCGAGCCTCTCTCGAAGAAGGCCGGGCGCCTGCACTTCGTCCGCGTTCACCTGAAGCGCGACGGCGACCGCATCCTCGCCAGCAGCACCGGCAACCAGAGCTCCGGCGTTCTGCGCTCGATGACCCTGGCCCAGGGACTCCTGGTCTTCCCCGCCGAGGCCACCGAGCTCGCCGCCGGCGAGGAGGTGCCGGTGCAGGTGCTCGACGAGCGCTTCTTCCGCACGAGGGAGCCGCCGGCTTGAGCGACCCCCTCGCGGATCCCATCGCCGTCGGTGCGGATCGCTTCGCCGACGTGACCGGCGCCGTCTTGCTGGGCGGCGCTTCGTCTCGCATGGGCGAAGACAAGGCACGCGTCGCTCTGGGCGGTGTGGCCGCCGCTACGCGCGTCGCTCGCCTGCTCGCCGGGCTCTGCGGCGAAGTACTGCTGGTCGGCGGCGACCCGCCGGCGGACGCGCCGGGGCGGCCGGTGCCGGATCCCGAGGGGCCTCCGTCGGCTCTCCGCGGGCTCGTCGGCGCCCTCGCGGCGGCGCGCACGGAGAAGGTGCTCGTGCTCGCGACGGACTACATGGCCGTCACCGGCGATCTCCTGCTCGGGCTGCTCGCCTATCCGGAAGCCGACGCGGTGGTGCCCCGCGGCACCGAGCATCCGCATCCGCTGTGCGCCCTCTACCGGAGGGGTCCGGCGCTGGCTGCCGCCCAGGCGGCCCTCGCCGGAGGCACCCTCGCGCTCCGGCCCGTGCTCGATCGGCTCTCGCCCTGTTGGCTCGAGGGGGCGGACCTCGAGCGGCTCGATCCGTCGGGCACGGCGCTCGCGAACGTGAACACGCCGACCGAGCTCGCGGCGCTGCGCGCTGCTCTCGAGGCCGGTCCATGAGCGAGCCCTCTCCCCTGGTCCGTCGGGCACGCAGCTTCCGCTACGCCTTCAAGGGAGTGGCCCAGCTCTTCGCGACCCAGGCCAACGCGAAGATCCACGCGGCGGTTGCGGTCGCGGTGCTCGTGCTGGCGGGCTTCCTCGGTCTCCCCGCCCGCGATTGGGCGCTGCTCGCGCTCGCGATCGGCGCCGTGCTCACCGCCGAGGCGCTGAACACCGCCCTGGAGGCCCTGGCGGATCGGGTGGCGCCGGATCACCACCCCCTCGTCGCGCGCTGCAAGGACGTGGCGGCCGCCGCGGTGCTGCTCGCCGCCGGCTCCGCCGCGATCGTGGGCCTGCTCCTGCTGGGGCCACCGCTCCTGGCGCGGATCGTCGGTTGATGCGCGCGATCCTGGCGAGTCACACCCACTGGGACCGGGAGTGGTACCGCACCTTCCAGGGCTTCCGCGCGCGGCTGGTGGATACGGTCGACCGGGTGCTCGACCTCTGCGCCGCCGATCCCGCGTTCCGCTTCGTGCTCGACGGCCAGTCGGTGGCCCTCGAGGACTACGCGGAGATCCGCCCCGACCGGGTGGAAGAGCTGCGCCGGCGCTGCGTCGAGGGACGCCTCGCGATCGGTCCCTGGTACGTGCAGCCGGACTCGCTGCTTCCCGCTGGCGAGGCCCACCTGCGCAACCTCCTGGAAGGACGGCGTGCGGCGGCCCGCTTCGGCCCGGTCTCGGAGGTGGCCTACACGCCGGACTCCTTCGGCCATCCCGCCCAGTTCCCCCAGCTCTTCGCCCGCTTCGGCCTGCGCGCCTTCGTCTACTGGCGCGGTCACGGCGACGAGTGGGGTCGGCTGCCCGCCGAGTACGACTGGGTGGGGCCCGACGGAACGGCGATCCTCGCCTGCCACCTGGGGCGCGGGTACTTCTCCGCCGCCAGCGACGTGGGGAGCGAGCTCACGGAGATCGTGCCGCCCCTGGCGGAGACCGCCAAGGCCCTGGCCGCGCGCACGCAGAGCGGGGTGATCCTGCTGATGAACGGCATCGACCACCAGCCGCCCGACCCGCGGGTGGCCGAGCTGGCGCGGGAGCTCGCCGCCGCTACCGGGCTCGAGGTGAAGCGAGGTCTGATCGACGAGTTCGTCATGGAGGTGGAGGAGTCCGGTGCCGCGCGGCCGCGCTTCGAAGGCGAGCTGGTGGGAGCGCGGGTGGCGCCGCTCCTGCCCGGCGTGTGGTCGACCCGAAGCTGGATCAAGCTGGCAAACCGCGCGGCGGAGACGGCGCTCCTGGGCTGGGCCGAGCCCTTCGCGGCCCTCGGCGCAGGGCTCGGGCTGCCCGACGAGCGCCCCGCCCTGCGCCTGGCCTGGCGCTCGCTGCTGGTGAACCAGGCCCACGACTCGATCTGCGGCTGCTCCCGGGACGAGGTCCACGCGCAGATGGCCGGCCGCTTCGACACCGCCCGGGAGCTCGCCTTCGAGACGACGACGCGCGTGCTCGAGCGCGTGGCCGGGCTCGATCCCGTGCGGCGCCCGCCCTGGGACGACGAGCTCGACCTGGCGGTCTTCAATCCGTCGCCGGTTCCGCGTACCGATCGGGTGCGCTTCGTCTTCGATCCCCACCCTTGGATGGTTCCGTCGCCGGACCCGGCGCGGATGATCCATCCCACCCGGCTGCGCGACCTGGGCGAGGCCAGCTACGCCGTGGACGGGGAGCCCGCCCGGTTCACGCCGGTGGACGAGCCCGGGGGCGTGGTTCTCCTGCCCGATCGGCGCGTGCACGCTCTGGAGTTCGTGGCCCGGGACGTGCCGGCGTTCGGGTGGAAGCGCGTCCGCGTGCGGCGCGCCGAGGCTCCCGCGCCGGAGGAGCGGGAGCCGGTGACGCCGGGCGCCTCCGGCGCGGCGATCGAGGCCGATGGCCTGCGCGTGGCCCTCGCCGAGGACGGCACCCTCGACGTGGTGATGGGGAGCCGCTCCTTCGCCGGGCTGGGAGAGCTCGTGAGCGAGGGCGACCGCGGCGACAGCTACGACTTCGATCCCCTCGACGGGAACGTGCGCGGCGGCGACGTGGTGCACGCCGAAAGGCGCGTCCATCCCTCCGGGCTGCAAGAGCTCGTGGTGGATCGGGTCCTGCGGGTTCCCGCGGGCCTCGCTCCGGATCGCGAGCGGCGCGCCGACGCCCTCGTCGACCTGCCCGTGCGCACCCGCATCCGCGTCGCCGCCGGGGTGCCGCGGGTCGACCTCGATCTCCACGTCGAGAACACCGCCCGGGACCACCGGCTCCGGATCGGCTTCCCGGTCCCGGAGGCGGACGGCTGCCAGGCCGCGACCACCTTCGACGTGGTTCCGCGCGCCGCCGAGCCCGTTCCCGACGAGCAGTGGGTGCAGCGGGCGCCGCGCACCTTTCCCCACCAGGGCTTCGTCCACGCCGGCGGCCTCAGCGTGCTGGCGCCGGGCCTTCCCGAGGCCGAGTGGGACGGGCGCCGGATCGCCATCACCTTGCTCCGGTCCGTCGGCTACCTCTCCCGCCACGATCTGCGGAGTCGTCCCGGGCCCGCCGGCCCGAGCACCCGCACGCCCGGCGCCCAGTGTCCGGGCCCCCTCGCGGCCCGTCTCTCGCTCTTCGCCGGCCTCGATCCGGCGGAAGCCCGGGCCGCCGAGCTGGGCCTGCACGCGGTTCCGGCTGGCCCGGAGCCGCTCGCCCCGGCGGGCGAAGCGCTGCTCGAGCTGGCGCCCTCGGCGCTCCTGGTCTCCGCGCTCAAGCCCGCCGAAGACGGCGAAGGCTGGATCCTGCGCGTCCTCAACCCGACCGATGCACCCGAGGATCTGGAGCTCTGCCTCGGTCGCGCCCTGCGCGGTGCCGTCGACGCCGCCCAGCCCGTGCGGCTGGACGAGACCCCGAGCGGCCCCGCGCTGCCGCTCCGCGGAGGGACCCTCTCCACCCCCGTGGCGCCGCGTGCACTCGTGACCCTGCGCTTCCAGGGCTAGACGAGCGCTAGAACCGGAACGTCCAGGACACCTTCCCGATCAGGTTCGTGCGGGTGCTGCGCAGGTCGTAGTTCGCCGTGTCGAAGGCCTGGTTGTAGACGAAGACAAGCTCCTCGCCCGGGCGCAGGATCCAGCGCAGTCGGCTGTTCCAGCCCATGCTGTTCGAGAGGTTGTCGAACTGGAGGAAGGTCTCCCAGGAGAGGTCCGGCGTGAAGACCACGTTCGCCCGGACGCGGCCGAGGCGCGTCGTGAAGTTGCCCTCCGGGAGCCGGATCGAGTTCTGGATGTACTCCAGCGATGCGAAGAAGTGCTTCGACGCCCGCCACTCGAGGAGCGCCGTGCCGGTGCGGATGTGACCGGACCAGAAGGAGCCGGTCTCGAAGGAGAGCTGGGTCGCCAGGGTGCGGGAGGTGGCGGTGCCGAGCAGGAGCTTCGCCCGGGTGAAGTCGTAGCGGTCCTTGGGCAGGGCGATGCCCGGGAGGATCCGGAAGGGCTCCTCCAGCACCTCGGTGACGACGCGTCCCTCGAGCTGCAGGTAGTCGCCCGCGTGATTCTCGAGGCGAGCGGTCGGCAGGAAGAAGAGGCTCTCGAGATCGTTGCCCAGGTCCGTCGTCATCAGGCCGAAGACCTGGAGATCGGCCAGGCGCACGGAGCTCCCGGCCGGACGCCAGCGCCGGCGCAGGAACGCGGAACTCTGGCGGCTCGCCAGGCGGTTCGCGAAGCCCAGGGCCGGGTGGAAGTTCTCGCCGATCTGCTTGACGTCGAGGCTCCAGTTCCACAGATCGTTGGGATAGGCGAGGCGCACGTTCCAGGCGGTGTCGTCGCCGGTCGGCCCGGAGGTGGTGGTGTGCTGGAGCCAGCTGCGGAACTCGAGGATGCGGCTCCCGAAGAGCCGGCTCGTCCGCAGGTTCAAGTCGCCGCCGACGAGCGTGTTCGAGCCGTTCGTCGCCGGGTCGCCGTGGGTCGCGACCAGTCCGATGAAGCTCTCCTCCCCCACGTTCAGCTTCATGCGTCCCGCCGAGAGGTTCTTGCCGTCGACGCCGTCGTAGCCGGCCATGTGAACGTTCAAGGCGGCGAAGTTCACGGGGCCCGTGCGTCCGGTGACCTTGGCGCCGAGGCGGATCGGGATCACCTCTCCGTCGTCGGAGATGCCGATCCGTCGCGAGAAGAAGGGAATGCCGTTCGTCGCGGCGGAGCTGCCCACCGGGAAGTCGTAGATGCCCGCGTCCTGCAGGAAGAAGTCCCGGGTCTCCGGGAAGAAGAGGGCGAAGCGGGAGAGATTCACCTGGCGGGCGTCGACGGCCGCGTCCGAGAAGTCCGTGTTGGCAGTGAGGGCCGCGGTGACCGAGGGCGTGACCTTGTAGAAGAGGTCGACACTCGGGTCGACGTTGGCGTGGTGGCGATCGCCGACGCGGTCGCCCGTCCAGCCCAGCGCGCCCGAGGGCTTCAGGTCGAGGCCGATCCCCTGCTCGAGGCCGCGCAACCCGTGGAGATCGCCCGCCTCGGACACGTCGATCAGGAACTTGTTCTGCTTCGCTGACGCCCAGCGGTTCTCCTCGTTGTGCCGCCGCACGTTGCGCAACAGGTTGAAGCCCCAGGTCGTGCCGGTGGGGTCGAAGGAGAGGGTCTTGAAGGGGATCGCGAACTCGCAGGTCCATCCCTCGGCGTCCAGCCGGCTCTTGGCGTACCAGATGCCGTCCCACTCGCCCTTGAAGGAGAGGTTGTTCTCGACGATGCCGTCGAGCCGCGCGCCGTTCGGGTTGGTCGAGAACAGGAAGGCATTGCGGTGGTCGTGGAAGGTGTCGAAGAGGATGCTGATGCGATCGTCGGGGGTGAGGCTCGCGTCCCGGCGCATGCCCCGGGCGATGATGCGGTCGGGCTCGCGGTCGTGGGCGCGGACGCCCACGTAGATGGCGTTCGCGTCGTAGGTGATGCGCACCTCCGTCCGCTCGCTCGGCGCGTCGCCCTCGACCGGGATCACCTGGGTGAGCGGGCTGAGAAGCGCGGCGTCGGCCCACGCCTCGTCGTCGAGCGCGCCGTCGATGGTGGGCGGCGCCGTGCCCTCGGGCAGCGGCCGCAGCTCGGCGGAGGGAGGCTCCGCCAGGGCCGCGGAGGATGCCCAGAGCAGGAGCAGAGCGAGCCAGAGCCCCGGACGGGTCATTCCTGCCTCGGGCCCGACCGGCCCGTCAGTCGAGGCGCTCGATGATCGTGCCCGTGCCGAGGCCGCCGCCGCAGCACATGGAGACGAGACCGTAACGCCCACCGCTTCGCTCCAACTCATGGAGGGCGGTGGTGATCAGGCGGTCGCCGGTGGCGCCGGTCGGGTGGCCGAGGGCGATGGCGCCACCGTTCGGGTTCACCCGCTCCAGGACGGGCTTGCACTCGAGCTGCCAGGCCAGCACCACGCTCGCGAAGGCCTCGTTCACCTCGTAGGTGTCCATGTCCTCGATGCCGAGGCCTGTCTTCGCCAGCAGCTTCCGGGTCGCCGGGCTCGGGCCCTTCAGCATGGTGACCGGGTCGACGCCCACGATCGTGCTGTGGACGATGCGCGCCCGCGCCGTGAGGCCGAGGCGCGAGACCGCGTCCTCCGAGGCGAGCAGCACCGCCGACGCGCCGTCGGTGATCTGGGAAGAGCTGCCCGCCGTGTGCACACCGTCCTCCATCACGGCCTTCAGCGCGGCGAGTTTCTCGAGGGAGGTCTCGCGCAAGCCCTCGTCGCGGGTGACGGTGACCGTCTCCTTCGTCGGCTGGCCGTCTTCGGCGAGGGTCGGTGCCTCCATTGGCACGACCTCCCGGTCGAAGCGCCCCTCGCTCCAGGCCCGTGCGGCGTTCTCCTGGCTGCGCAGGCCGAAAGCGTCGGTGTCCTCGCGGGTGATGCCGTACTCCTTGGCGATCATCTCCGCGCCCTGGAACTGGGACTTGAAGGCGTAGCGCTCGAAGTAGGAGCTCGGCACCGGGCGCCCCAGGTTCTTGTCGGAGAAGTTCGCGCCGAGGGGAATGCGGCTCATGCACTCCACGCCACAGGACAGCACGAGGTCCTCGAGGCCGGAACCGACGAGCCCCGCCGCCAGGGTGCTGGCCTGCTGGCTCGAGCCGCACTGGCTGTCGACGGTGGTGGAGGCGACCTCCAGGGGCAGCCCGGCCGAGAGCCAGGCCGTACGCGCCACGTTGAAGGACTGCTCGCCGACCTGGCTGACGCAGCCGCCGACCACCTGGCCCACTTCCGCCGGGTCGACACCGGCGCGGTCTACCGCCGCCTTCATCACGTTCCCGAGCAGGTCCGCCGGGTGGAGGGTGGAGAGACTGCCGCCCCGTCGTCCCAGGGGAGAGCGCGCGGCCTCGACGATGTAGACGTCACCCATGTCTAGCGATGCTCCATCTTCACTTCTTCGGTGGCTTCGGTCTTCCCGCCAGCCTTGACCCAGGCCTTGAAGACGCGTCCCGCGTCCCGGGCCGGGTTGTAGATGTCCTCCTCGGATGCCCACAGGCCGTTGCCGCCGTAGACCAGCCGCGTCCAGTTCGGGAACGCGAAGGGCGCGCCGTTCTCCTGGAAGGGCTCCGGGAAGGAATTCTGGCAGCAGAAGACGATCGCGCCGCGCTCTTCGTCGAGGACCCACCAATCCTGGGGGAAGGTCATCGTCGGGTACGGCGCCATCACGCCCTGGATCCACTTCTCGATGGCGTCGCGTCCCTGGAACTCGCCGTAGGCGTGCTCGATGTAGTGGGCGTCCTCGGTGAAGACCGCCGCCCAGACGCTCCAGTCGCCGGTGCGGGAGGCGGTGTCGCGCGCCTGCTTGTAGCGGTCGAAGGCTTCGAGGATCTCTTCGCGGGAGTACTGACCCATGACGGACTCCGAGGTTTCGGGACCGCGGAGCGTAGGCCAACCGGGCTAGGCTCCGCACCATGGGCGTGCGTGTCGGCGTGGGGATCGGCTCCTTCGGCTTCGAGGAGGCCTCCGGCTGGTTCCGCTTCGTAGAGCGCCTGGAACGCGCGGGCGTCGACTCCTTCTGGCAGACCGATCGGCTGGTCTCCCGCGAGCCCTACCTGGAGGCGATGTCGGCGATGGCCGCCCTGGCCGGCGCGACGGAGCGCATCAAGTTCGGGATGAATGCGGTGGTGATCGGGTTCCGCGATCCCCTGCTGCTGGCGAAGCAGTGCGCGACCATCGACTATCTGTCCGGCGGCCGTCTGCTGCCCGTGTTCGGGGTGGGTGCCGACGGCGCGCCGGAGTGGCAGGCCACGGGTCGGAGCCCGGCGCGCCGGGGCCGCTGCGCCAACGAGGCCCTCGCCCTGCTCTCGCGTCTGTGGTCCGAGGAGTCGGTGGACTTCGAGGGCGAGTTCTATCGCTACGAAGGCGCGCGTATCGAGCCGCGCCCGGTCCAGCAGCCGCTTCCCCTGTGGATCGGCGGCAGTAGCAAGGCGGCGATCCGCCGCACGGCCCGGCTCGGCACCGGCTGGCTCGCCGGCATCACCGCACCGGGCCTGGTGGGCCCGGTGATCCGCTCGATCCAGGCGGAGGCCCGGGCCGTCGGCCGCACGATCGCCACGGACCACTTCGGCGCCACGATCCCCTTCCGTTTCGGCGGTGCCGACGACCCCATGGCGAAGCGCCTCGCCGCGCGGGCCGGCGACGCCCTCGTGATCGGGACCCCCGCCGACCTGATCGCCCGGGCTCGCGCCTACCAGGAAGCCGGCGCGTCGAAGTTCGTCATGCTCCCCCTTGCCACCGGCGAGCACGACATCCTCCAGCAGACCGCTCCTCTCCTCGCCGAAGTCATCCCCCCCCTCGAATCCGCCTGACCGACCGGCTGAGAGCAAGAGTGGGGACGTTCCTTGCAACTTGCGCAATTGCGCAAGTTGCAAGGAACGTCCCCACTCTTGCGTTCTTGGGGGTCAGGCCTGGCGCAGGTGGGCGGCCATGCGGGTGCGGACGCGGTTCGCGAGCTCTTCCGGGTCGGTGCCGAGGGCGGTGGCGGGGATCTCCTCGAGGATGTCGACCCGGATCGGGTGGCGGCCCTGGAGGACGAAGCCACGCTTGGGGAGCGCGTCACCGCTGCCCTGGATGGTCATCACCAGCAGCGGCTTCTGGCAGCGGATGGCCAGCTCGAAGGCGCCGTTCTTGAATGGGCGGAGCTTGCCGTTCACCGACCGGGTGCCTTCCGGGAACATCATGATCGAGCTGCCCTCGTCGAGGGTCTGCTCGCAGGCGCGGAACATCTGGAGGACGCTCGAACGCTCCCCGCGGCGGATCTCGACGTAGCGATTGAGGCGCATGTTCCAGCCGATGAACGGCAGCCGGAAGTTCTCGATCTTCGACACCCACTTGAAGTGGGTGAAGAGGCGGAACAGGACGAGGATGTCCACCAGCGAAAGATGGTTCGAGACCATCACGTAGGTCTCGCGCGGCCGGATCTTCTCGCGCCCCTCGATCGAGACGTTCCACGCCGGATTGAACCATGTGTAGAGCGACGCCCAGAAGCAGGTGAAGCGGTGCAGCAGGACCTTCCGGCGGTCGAACGGGGCGGTGACGGCCCAGACCAACACCGCCACCGGGAAGAGCAGGACCGACGAGATGGTGAGGAAGGCCCAGAAGACGAGGGAGCCGATGCGACGCGCCACGGCCGAGAGATTACCGCGGCCGTCCCCGGGCTACTCCAGCTCGAAGGAGCGGGCGTTGTCGCAGGCGATACCCGGATCGGCGCGAACCGCCTGCGCCCGGGCCCGATCGAGGGCGTCCGTATCCATGCGGGTGGGCAGCTCGTTCAGGTCGGCCAGCAGCGTCAGGCCCTCGGCCCGCGCCGCCGGATCGTTCTCGGCTTCGCCCAGGCAGACGAGGGCGACGCCGAGCTCGACCCGATAGTCGATCCGGCTCGGCACCACGTCCGCCGCCTGCCGGGCCAGGCGCACCGCAGCCAGCTTGTCGCCGCGGAAGCCCAGCATGCGCTCGATCCACCAGGTGTCGGGGACCATCCGGTAGTACACCGCCGCGCCGTAGTAGAGGTTGGCCCGCTCGTGGTTCCACTCGTTGTCGGTCCACACCGAGGGCTCGAGGGCGAGGCACCGCTCGAGCTCGATGCCGGATTCCTTGATCAGCCCGACCGAGCGCATCGCGCCCTTCACGGTGGCGATCCGGGAGGTGGAGGCGAAGTGGTAGAAGCAGCATTCGACGCAGCCCGGGTCGGCGGCGGCGGCCGCTCCGGCGCGGGCGCGGGCCTCCTCGAAGATCGCGAGCCGCTGCTCCTTGTCCTCGATCGGCACCGCCTCCCCCACCACCATCAGGTCGCGGGCCAGCCTCCAGGACGTGTGGACGTCGCCGGGCTGGAGATCGAGGATGCGCCGCTTGATCTCGGCGGCCCGGCGGCTATCGCCGGTGGCTTCGGCCTCGACGCTGTCGGCCCACAGGCTCGCCAGGCTCGGATCGCCGAGCAGGTCCGGCGTGCGCAGGGAGGGGGCGATCGCGTCGACCGGCGGCAGGGTCGCCGCCTCGGCCGGAGTGCTGGCCAGCGCCACTTCCTCGGCGCCGCAGGCGGCCGCCAGGAGCCAGAAGGCGCCGGCCCAGGCCGCGGGCCGGCTTCGACGTAGGAGCAGGAGGAGCATCGATCGCATGGCTGGATTCCCCGTAGGCGTGGGTGTCCGGCGAGCGTCTGGAGGTGTCAGCATGCCGTGTCCCGCGGGGAATAGCCAGGGAGCGGCGACGAGGCCGTAACCGGCCCCGTGCCCGCCGCGTAGTCCTGCGCGGAGGCCGGGGAAATGGGCGCATGGGTCCGGGGAAGGGCGGGGCGGCTCCTCGCCGCGGCGTGGGGCGCGCTGGCGGCCGCTGCGGCCCCGGCCGAGCCGATCCGCAATGGCTTCGACCTCGCGGACGCCGCCGTGCCGGCCGAGGAGATCCTCGCCGGGGGCCCGGCCCGGGACGACATTCCCGCCCTCGACCACCCCGAGGCCATCGGCTCCGCCGGCGCCGACTGGGACGACGACGTCTTGGTGCTGGGCTTCGCCGAGAACGGCGAGGCCCGGGCCTACCCGGTGCCAATCCTCGACTGGCACGAGCTGGTGAACGACACGGTGGGAGGCCGCCCGGTGCTCGTCAGCTGGTGTCCCCTGTGCGGCACGGGGATGGTCTTCGACCGCCGGGTCGGCGAGGCCGATCGACACTTCGGTGTGTCGGGCCTGCTCTACCGCTCCGACGTCCTGATGTACGACCGGGAGACCGAGAGCCTGTGGTCCCAGATCTCCTCCCGGGCGATCAGCGGGCCGAGCCGGGGCCGCGAGCTCCGGCTGCTGCGCTCCCGGATGGAGCGCTGGGGCGCGTGGCGGCTGCGGCATCCCCACACCACGGTGCTCTCCCGGCGTACCGGCCACCAGCGGGCCTACGGCCGCTCACCCTACGCCGGCTACGCCACCTCGAAACGCCTGCGGTTCCCGACTCCGACCGACGACCGCTACCACCCGAAGATGCCGACCGTGGGGCTGCGCCTGCCCGGCGGCGTCGCCCGCGGCTATCCGGCGGAAGAGCTGGTCCGGGCCGGTGGATTCGCGGAGGAGGAGCTGGCCGGCCACCGGGTTCGCGTCCGCTACGACGACACCGCCCAGACCTTCGACGTCGAGGCGCCGGAGGGGGTGGAGGTGATCGAGGGGTTCTGGTTCGCCTGGGCGGCCTTCCACCCGGACGCCAGTGTGTTTCGAGTCCCAGCTTCCGGAGGAACGCTCCCATGACGAAGATCGCCAACGTCCTGTCCTGCATCGCGCTCGCCACCCTGCTCGCGGCGCCGGCCGCCGCGGAGAACCCCTGCAACCCGTGCGCGGCCAATCCATGCGCCGAGAACCCGTGTGCGGCGAACCCCTGCGCGGCCAACCCGTATGCGGCGAACCCCTGCGCGGCCAACCCGTGTGCGGCGAACCCCTGCGGCGGCAACCCCTGCGCCGCCCCGAACCCGTGCAATCCCTGCGGCGGAAACCCCTGCAATCCCTGCGGTGGCGGAACGACGGACGCCTCGCGCTTCGTGCAGCCGAAGGGCGCCGCGCTCGCCAGCGCCGACGCGGCGACGCTCAGGGCCGAAGGGGAGACGCTCTGGAACGACAAGTCGCTCTCGAAGAGCGGAGCGCTCTCGTGCGCGACCTGCCACGTCGGCGGCACCACCCAGATGAACGCCAGCTTCGGTGCGCCCTATCCGCATCGGGTGGCGATGCCCCACCAGGCGGCGGGCGTGGAGGAGGTGAACGCCGCCGAGATGGTGCAGTTCTGCATGGTCACGCCGATGGCGAACGAGCCGCTGCCCTGGTCTTCCCGCCAGCTGGCGGCCCTGACGGCCTACGTCGAGAAGCTGCAGGAGGGCTTCGTCGCGCCGGCCGCCGGTACAGGTGCGGGGGTAAACCCCTGCAATCCCTGCGGAGCGAATCCCTGCGCAGGCGGGAACCCCTGCAACCCGTGCGGCAACTAATCCGTACGAGTGCACGCGCCGGGCGGTCGGCACCCGTCGCCCGGCGCCAACGTTTCGCCCCATCCAGGCGAATTCGGGGACCGACAGCGACCCCTCCTGCTGTCGGTCCCCACCCCTGGCCTCAGCGCGGCCGACGCAGCTCCGCCAGCACGTAGGACGAGCGCCGTGTCCGCTCCAGCGCGTCGGCGATCAGCGCCCGGGCTTCCTCGTCCTCGAGCCGCGGCAGGTAGCGCTCGAAGACGCCCCGGTAGTGGAAGTCCGGGTCGACGGTCACCCGCCCGACCAGGCCCGCCGCCTGGGGCTCGAAGGGGAGCTCGTAGGCGAGGCGCGCCGTTCCACCGGCCGGCACCCGGGTGTCGAAGACGTCCTCGCCCTTCCGGAAGTCGACCTTGCGGCCGATGGTGTGCTCGCGACGCGTGTCCCGGATCTCGGCCCCCGCGCCGTCGACCTGCCACACGGCCATCACCACGCGCGGCGTCACGTAGGTGGGGAACGCATGGCCGACGCCGTGAGCGGTCACCACCAGCACAGGCGCCTCGCCCGGGGCCCAGGCGACGTCCACGCCGGCGGCGACCATCTCCCGGTCGTGGATGCCCCGCCAGAGGTGGCGGCGGTCGGGCATGTGGCAGCTCTGGCAGGTCTGGCCGCGGGCCGCATGGGGGCTCTCCTGCCATTCGAAGAAGGTGTTCTGCACGTTGATGCCCTTGCGATCGAAGAACTGATGGCAGGGGGCGCAGAAGCGCGACTCCTGGAAGTCGGGGCGAGCCTCGAAGCCGCCGTGGGGCAGCGCTTCGGGAAGCGGCGGCAGCTCCGCGCGGCGCGGCGGGCCGAGACGCTGGTGCGCTCGCACGTGGCAGCCGGCGCACACCAGGCCCTGGGCGCGCAGGTCCGCCCGATGGTCCGGGCGCGGCTCGTGGTCCGGCCCCGGACCGAAGGGCTGCTGCTCCTCGAGCGGCGTGTGGCAGCGCTGGCAGCCGCGCAGCGCGTGGGGCCGGGCGTTGGCCCCTTCGATCAGCTGGCCGGCGAAGCCCGGCGAGAAGGCGTCGGCGTGCAGGGACGTCTCCCAGTCGGCGAGCTGCTGCGGGTGACAGGCGCCGCAGTCCTTCGGGTCCAGGGACGCCTCGAGCGGGCTCCAGCCTTCCGGTGCCGGGCCCTGGGCGGCGACCGGGCGCTTCCAGTGGGCCTCCAGGAAGGGTCCCAGGGCCCGCTCGCGCTGGGTCGGGCGCCCGGCCTCCCCGGGGTCGGGGGAAGGCGGGTCCATCGGGCCCGCCGACTCCTCGCCCTCGCAGGCGGGGAGCAGCAGGACGAGCAGGGCGAGCGCGTGCCACCTCATCGCCGCTCCTACGCGAGGCGGCCTGCGGCGGTTACTCCGGGCCTTCCGCGCGGGCGCCGTCCACGCTCCAGAGGCCGGCGCCCTTCGCGGCGATCAACAGGAAGACCCAGCAGTAGGCGATGGAGAGCTCGCCCTGGTTCAGGATCGGGAAGAACTCGCCGGACTGCCCCCAGTGGGCCATGAAGTAGGCCACGGCCATGGTTCCGCTGGAGAGGAAGGCGGCCGGCCCCGTGAAGAGGCCGATCGCGACTAGCGCCCCGCACACCAGCTCGATGCCGCCGGCGCCGTAGACGATGAAGGCCGGCGCACCGTCCGGCGGGCCGCCGAAGAGCCCGAAGACCTTCTGCAGGCCATGCTGGAGGAAGAGCAAGCCGATCAGGATGCGCATCGCGGCGTAGATCTTCTCGGTGTGCGGTCGAAGGAAGTCCATCTCGTCTCCTCGCTGGGGCCCCCGGGGCGGGCTGGGACCATGGCTGCCGCGAGTCTACCCTGGCTCGCAACCACGGGCCGGGTCGGGCATCCCAGGTCCGAGGAGCGCCATGAGGATCTTCCGTCCCGCCCCGATTCCCTCTTCCGAGATCACCTCGGAGAAGCAGTTCCGCGAGCGCCGCGCCTTCCTGCGCGCGGCTGCGGGCGGCGCCGCCGGCCTCGCGTTGCCCGGCTGCTTCGACGCCGGCGAGGTGGAGGCGGCACCTCGCCGCGAGCCGACGCCGCTCTCCGGCGTCGCTCCCGGGCCGAAGGAATTCCAGACCGACGAGCCCCACACGCCCTTCGAGGACGCCTCCTCGTATAACAACTTCTACGAGTTCGGCACCGACAAGTCGGACCCCAAGCGCTACGCCGGGAGCCTGCGCCCGCGCCCCTGGTCCGTGGCGATCGAGGGGGAGGTCGGCCGGCCCGGGCGCATCGACCTGGACGACCTGCTGCGTCCCCACACGCCCGAGGAGCGGGTCTACCGGCTGCGCTGCGTCGAGGCCTGGTCGATGGTGATCCCCTGGCTGGGGATTCCCCTGGGCGAGATCCTGAAGCGCTTCGAGCCCACGTCGAAGGCGAAGTACGTGGCCTTCGAGACCCTGGTCGATCCCGAGCAGATGCCGGGCCAGAAGCGTCTGGTGCTCGAATGGCCGTACCGGGAGGGCCTGCGCATCGACGAGGCCATGCAGCCGCTCACCATCCTCGCCGTCGGCATGTACGGCAAGGAGCTCCCGAACCAGAACGGGGCTCCGCTGCGGCTGGTGGTGCCGTGGAAGTACGGCTTCAAGAGCATCAAGTCCATCGTCACGATCCGACTCACCGAGACCCAGCCCGTGACGACCTGGAGCCAGGAGAACCGGCGCGAGTACGGCTTCTTCGCCAACGTGAACCCCGAGGTCTCCCACCCGCGCTGGAGCCAGGCGCGGGAGCGGCGCATCGGCGAGTGGAAGAAGCGGCCGACCCTCATGCTCAACGGCTACGCCGACCAGGTCGCCTCGCTCTACCGGGGCATGGATCCGAAGAAGCTCTACTGAGGAGAAGCGCCCTGCTGCACCGGGCCGTCGTCGGCCTCCTACTCCTCCCCCTCGTCGTCGTGACGGTCGGCGCACTCACGGACCGGCTCGGGGCGAACCCGGTGGAGCAGCTCACCCACGCAACCGGTGAATGGGCGCTGCGCTGTCTGCTCCTCTGCCTCGCGGTGACGCCGGCGCGCCGCCTCTTCGGGTGGACGCGCCTGGCGCCCTACCGGCGGAGCCTCGGGCTGCTCGCCTTCACCTACGCCGTGTGCCACTTGGCCGTGTTCCTCGTGTTCGACCTCGGCCTCGACCCGGGCTTCCTGCTCGAGGAGATCGCCGAACGTCCCTACGTCACGATCGGGTTCGCGTCGTTCCTGTGCATGACGCCGCTCGCCATCACCTCGACCCGCCGCTGGCAGCAGCGGCTGGGGCGTCGGTGGATCGCGCTCCATCGCCTGGCCTACGCGGCCGGGGTGTTGGGCGTCCTGCACTTCCTGTGGCTGGCGAAGGCCGATCTCGTGGCACCGGGGGTCCACGCGGCCCTCCTGGCGCTCCTGCTGACGCTGCGTCGCTGGAAGTGGCCCGAGAACGCCGCGAAAACGGGGATCTGAGCCGCCCCGGGAGCCCTCCGCGCGCGATGCCGTTATGATGTGGCCCGTTCATCCGAGGGGGAACCGTGGGTCGACATCCGCTCATCGAGCGCGCCAATGACAAGCTGGTGCGTCAGGCCAAGGGCTTCCAGGAGGCCGCCGCCCAGCTGACCGGCGACATCCTGTTGGCGGAGTACGAACGCGAGCGGGACGCCGCGCCGAGTCGCGCCGAGGCCGGCAAGAAGTACCTAGTCGCGTACAACAGTCGGCTCGCATCCGAGCCGAAGGCGGGACGCGAGGGCGAGCACCTCTGCATCGCGCTGGCGCGGCGTCACAAGGACGGCGGGCCGCCGCTCCTCATGGCGGACGAGGAGGGGCACTTCGAGGCCCTGCATCCCCTCGTTCCAATGCGCAGTGCCCCGGCCGACAAGGCGGCGGGCGCGGACGACCCGAACTTCGGCCTGGACAAGATCGATCTCGTCGGTCGCGGTCCCGAGGATCGCCTGGTCGCCCTCTCGACCCGTTGGCTTCCGCCCGACGCCGGGCGCGTCGGCACCGGCGATACGCCGCTGCGTGCGCTGCTCCTCGCCCTCGCCCACGCTGCCGTCGCGGAGGCGAACGCCTCCGCCCTGACCGAGGAGCTCGGTGCCACCACCGAGGGTCCCTTCGCCGAAGGCCACCCGATCGTGCTGCTCGCCGGCAGCCCCCGCTACTGGGAGCTGTGCCGCAAGCGCGCCGCCCAGCGCGGGGCCGCCTGGATCCGCGAGATGGAGCGGCTCGCGAAGGAGCTCGGCGAGCTCGGCCTGCGGGTCGAATACGTCTCCTTCAAGATGAAGGAGACCCCGCCCTGGGCCTATGACGACGGCTCCCCCGTCCTCCAGTGCGAGCCGCGCATGGTCGAGGCCTGGGAAGCGAGCGCCGGCCGGCTCAAGCCGAAGCCGAAGCCCCGGCCCAAGCGGGCGACGGCCCAGCCCGAGAATGAGGTGGTCGAGGCGGATCTCAGCCGGCCCATTCGCAGCTACAGCCTGAGCGAGCACTACGACCCGGGAGATCGCATCCAGCATCCGACCCTCGGTCTCGGCGTGGTGCAGGGTGCGGCCGGCCCCCAGAAGATCCGCGTGCTCTTCGACGAGGAGCGCCGCAGCACCCTCGTCCACGATCGGCCGGCCCCCGCTGCCAGCGTTTGAGGCCCTCGTGACGCGCTTCTTCCCGCGGACGGTCCTGCTCCTCGCGGCGGCGATGCTCCTCGCCTGCGCCACGAACCCGGTGACCGGCGAGCGCCAGGTGATCTTCATGTCGCCGGAGCGCGAGGCGGCCCTGGGCCGGCAGGAGGCGGCGAAGGTCGCCGAGCAGATCGGGCTGGTGGAGACGCCGGCCCTCTCCGCCTACGTCGCCGATCTCGGCGCGAGGCTGGCCAAGCACTCGCCGCGCACCGACGTCCAGTACCACTTCGCCGTGGCGGACATGGAGGCGCCGAACGCCTTCGCGCTCCCCGGCGGCTGGATCTACGTCAGTCGCGGCCTGCTCGCGATCTGCAACAGCGAGGACGAGCTCGCCGGCGTGATCGGCCACGAGATCGGCCACGTCGCGGCCCGCCACTCCGCCAGCCGGGAGAGCCGCTCCATCGGCGTCGGGCTGCTCACCCTGCTCGGCGTGCTCGCGGCCGGCGCCGCCGGCGGTGAGGGCGCCGCCCAGACCGTGGCCCAGCTCGGGCAGGTCGCCGGCGCCGGCTTGATCGCGACCTACGGCCGCGACCAGGAGCGCCAGGCGGATCGCGTCGGCCAGGAGCTGGCGGCCCGGGCCGGCTACGACCCGGCCGCCATCTCGAGCTTCCTCGGGACCCTGGGCCGGGAATCGGCCCTGCGTGCCGGCGGCAAGCACCGCCAGCCGAGCTTCTTCGACTCCCATCCCATGACCGACGAGCGCGTGCGCAACACCGAGGCCTTCGCTGCCAGCCTGGGCCGCGCGAACGTGCCGCCCATCGCACCGGACCGCCCGGCGTTCCTGGCCAGGCTCGCCGGCCTGCCGGTCGGCCCCGACCCCGCCCAGGGCGTGTTCCGCGACGAGCTCTTCCTGCATCCGGGCTTCGGCTTCGCGCTGCGCTTCCCCGAAGGCTGGCGCACCCAGAACGGCCGGAGCGCCGTGGTCGGCGTCTCTCCCGAGCAGGACCGAGCCGTCACCCTCGAGGGCGGGCCCGTCACCGAGGCCCCGGCCGACGCCGCCCGTGCCTTCGCCCGGGAGCAGGGCCTGACCCTCGAGGACGGACGCCGACTCCAGATCGGCGGCCTCCCCGCCTACCGAGCCCTGGCGCGGGTCCAGGCCCGCGGTGGCTCCCGCATCGTCCTCCTCACCTGGATTGCCCACCGCAAGGCCACCTTCCGCATCACCGGCATCGCCGGCGGCCAGGCCACGAACGCAACGCTCCGCGAGCTCGCCGCCGTCGGCGCAAGCTTCCGCCCCCTCACCCGCAAGGAACGCAGCAGCATCCACGAGCTCCGCCTCCGCGTCGTCAAGGCCCGTCGCGGCGAGACCCTGCGCACCCTCGGCCGCCGCACGAAGAACGCCTGGAGCGTGGCGGAGACCGCCGTCGCCAACGGCCTCCCGGAGGGCGGGAAGCTTCCGGCGGGGCGGCGGGTGAAGGTGACGCGGGCGGTTCCCTTCTCGGCTTCGCGGTAGGGGTTTCGCCGATCGCGTCGGGTTGGTGGTGCCGGCTTGGGTTGGGCTGGGACTGGGGCGGCCGTGGAGGTGCGGGCTGCCTTCTTGTCTGTGGGCGAGGAGGGGGCGCACCGGTTCGGGCGCGGGGCTTGGCCCCGCCCCGCTTCGAGACCGGATCGGCTTGGGGATCGGCCCCGCGTGCGGGCCCGCACCGGGCAGCCGGGCCGATCCTGGTCGAATGGTTGTTAGGTGTCGCCACGTAGAGAGAAGATCGCTGGATCATCTTCATGGCGCGACGCCGATCCCCTTCGCAGATGGAGATCCACTTCCCCTCCTGGGGTGGGAAGCGCGACGGGGCGGGAAGGAAGCCGAACGGACAACGCAGGTGCGGAATGCCATCCGCTACGTGCTCCTGAACGCGCGGCGGCACCTGCGGCAAACGACCGGGGCCGTGCGGCTGGATCCGGCCTCCTCCGCCCGGTGGTTCGACGGCTGGAAGCGAGGGGCCTCCGAGCTGATCCGCGAGGCCCGGACCCGCCCGGGCGGCCCCCTCCTGGATCCGGCCGCCACCCCAGGTCGAGCCTGACCGAGCCTCCGATCCCCGAGCCGACCCCGCTTTCGAAGCAGGGCGGGCCCAAGCCCCGGGCCCGGCCCGGCGCGCCGTCCCCCAAGCCCACAGGCCAGGAGCAGCACCTCCACGGCCGCCTCCAGTCCAAAGCCGAGCCCAGGCCTCGCGTCGCCGATCAAACGCGATCATTCGTCTTGCGGAAACTGCTACCCCGCCCGCGCAGACCCCGGCAGCAGCCGCGCCACGGCCAACGGCGCCACTCCCAGCCCGACCGCCGCTCCGATCGCCCACGCGAGGGTGGCGTGCTCGAGCAGGGCGCCGACCGTGATCGCGACCGCGGCGAAGGCAAGGCGGCAGAGGAGGGACTCGATGGAGAGGACGGTGGCGCGGTGGCGGGGGTCGGGGATGCGGCGGTTGAGGACGGCGCGCATGGCGACGGGGTAGATGCCCAGGGCGATGCCCTGGATGCAGAAGAGGAGGCTCGCCGCTGGGGTGTGCACGGCGGCGAGGCCGACGAACATCGCGAGGAGGATGAGGGGGAGGAGGAGCAGGATGCGCTCGGCCGCCGCGCCGGCGGTCACCCGGTGGGATTGCCAGGCGGCGAGGCCGCCGGCCAGGTTGATCAGCGCGAGCAGCGCGCCCCAGCGATCGATGGGCACGCCGGCGTTCGTGAGGATCGGGTTGTAGAGGAGGATGATCGCGGCGCGGATCAGCACGAAGACGCCGACGCTGATGGCGATCCAGCGGGCGACGCCGGGAACTCGGCGCACGTTGCGGAGCGCGGCGGTCGTGATGCCCCTGGCGCTCCGACTCGCGGGGCCGCGGCGCTCGTCCAGCATCAACGCCAGCACGACACCGACGGCCTGGAAGAAGCCGGTCACGACGACGGCGGCGGTCGGGTCGCCGTCCTCGAGCAGGAAGCGGTCGGCGAGGGGGAGGCCCACGGCGGTGCTGATCAGCCAGGCAGCCTGGCCGGCGCCCTCGATGCGCGGGTAGTGCTGCTCGCGCCCCTCGGCGGCGAGCCGGTCGTAGAGGAGCGCGGAGTCGGCGCCGCTGACGGTGGCGGTTCCGACCGCCAGGAGGATCTCGCCCACGGCGAAGGCGGCGAAGCCGTGGGCGACGGCGAGCACGGCGAAGGCCACGACGTTCGCGACGGCACCGGCCACGAGCAGGGGCTTGCGGCCGAAGCGGTCGGCCAGGACGCCCGAAGGGACCTCGAGCACGACGACGCCCAGGTAGAAGATCCCGCTGATCCACCCGAACTCGGTCGGGCTCAGGCCGCGCACCGACGTCGCGAAGTGGAAGAACCAGGGCGCGCTCAGCATGAAGCGCGTGCAGGCCCGGAAGGCCACGAAGACCGCGTCGCTTCGCCTCGCCGAGTCCATGGCTGCTCCCTACCCTAGCTGGACCGAGGTGAGCCATCGGCCCATGCGAACGTCCGCCCTCCACAGGCGAGCCACGACCGTCGGCGCCGCCGTCCTGGTCGGCCTCTCGCTCCTCTTCCTGGGGAAGGCCTGCGTTGCCTGGCCGCCCCGGGACATCGACGACCTGTGCGCGATGTTCGAGCGGCGGGAGAGCTGGCGGGAGGCCACCGCCCGGAGCCGGGATCGCTGGGGCGTGCCCGAGCCGATCCAGCTGGCGATCCTGCATCAGGAGTCGCGCTTCCGTCCCGACGCGCGGCCGGGCTGGCGCAGGGTGCTGTGGATCATCCCCGTCGGTCGCCTCTCCTCCGCCTACGGCTACGGCCAGGTGAAGGACGGGACCTGGTCGGACTACGTGCGGAAGACGGGCAACGACGGGGCCAGGCGCACCTCGTTCTCCGACGTGGCGGACTTCATCGGCTGGTACGGCGACGTGATCCACCGGGCCGCGGACGTGCCGAAGAACGACGCCTATCATCTCTACCTCGCCTATCATGAGGGCCCCGCCGGATTCCGGCGCGGCAGCCACCACGACAAGCCTTGGCTACTCGGTGTGGCCCGCAAGGTCGAGGCGCGCGCCGGTCTCTACGCCGCACAGCACGCAACCTGCGGCGGGCCGGCTCTCACGCGTTAGTCAGACGCGGAGCACGCGGTCCCGTCAGACGCGGAAGCGCCGGAGCTCGGGCAGTGCCCCCGCCGTGATGCCCACGGTCGCGAGGCAGGCCGCTCCGCCGAAGAGCACCGAAAAGACCGCACTGGTCAGGGCGGCCAGGAGGCCGGACTCCGCCCGCCCCAGCTCGTTGGACGCGCCGATGAACACCATGTTCACGGCGCTCACCCGGCCGCGGAGGGCGTCCGGCGTGGAGAGCTGGATGATCGTCGTGCGCAGCACCATCGACACCTGGTCGGCCGCGCCGGAGAGGAAGAGGGCGGCGAAGGAGAGCGCGAAGGAGGTGGAGACGGCGAACAGCAGGGTGGCCAGGCCGAAGATCGCGACCGCAGCCAGGAGGGCGTGCCCGACCCTGCGGATGGGCGGCAGGAAGAGCAACAGCAGGGCCATGGTGAAGGTGCCGACCTGGACGGCGGCGGAGAGCAGTCCGTAGCCCTCGGGTCCGGCGCCCAGGATGTCCTTGGCGAAGACCGGCAGGAGCGCCTCGACTCCGGCGAAGATCACGGCGAACAGGTCGAGGGCCATGCAGCCGACCACGGGCTGGCGGCGCAGCACGAAGGAGAGGCCCTCGCGCACTGCGGCCCAGCTGACGGTCTGGTCCGGGGCGGCGTGCACGCGCCGCCCCATGGCGGCGAGGGCCACGACGCTCGCGAGCATCAGCCCGGCCTGGAGCGCGTAGGCCGCGGCCGCCCCTCCGCCGGCGATCACGAAGCCCGCGACGACCGGTCCGCTCGCCCAGGCGGCGTTGCGGGTGGCAGCCACGACCGCGACGGCGGACGGGAACTGCTCACGTTCGACCAGGTTCGGCAGCAGGGCCGACGACGCGGGGTTCTCGAAGGCGTCTGCCACGGCGCCCAGCAAGGCGAGGGCGAAGAGCGGGAGCACGCCGCCGACCGGCGCCACGGCGAACGCCGCCAGCCCGAGGGCGAACACCGCCGCCGCACCCTGGGCGCGCTGGACGATGCCCACCCGCTCCCGGGCGTCGGCGATCGCGCCGGCCCACAGGCCGATCGGGAGCACGGGGAGGAACTGGACCAGGCCGAGCAGACCCAGCAGCAGGGTCGAGTCCCGGAGCTCATAGAGGTGCCAGGCGAGGGTCGCCGCGAGCCCGGTCTGGGAGATCCCTCGCAGGAAGCGGCTCACCAGGAAGGCCCGGAGCGCCCGGGATTCGAGGACCACGAGCGTCGGGTGGCGGGCCATGGCCGGCTCAAGGTAGGGCGGACCGGCCATCGGCGTTCGTGGGTCGATAACCCCTCATTCGACGGGGCTCAGTGAGGTGCGGGATTCGGCCGAAACGTCTCTGGATGCTGAGGGATCACTCCCGCGAGCTGGATCTGCTGCTGCAGGGGACGGACCTCCTGATGGCGGCGGGGGTGTTCGTGGGCCTGGTCTCCCTGGCGGGGGCCGGCGAGGGCTCGGGCCTGGCGCTGCTGCCGCTGGGGCTGGTGGCCTCCCTGGTGTGGCCGGTCACGCTGCGCGCCCGGGACCTCTACGCTTCCCAGCGGCGCGAGAGCCTGGACGGAATGCTTCGTGGCCTGGCGTTGGCTGCGGCCATCGCGATCCTGGCGGAGAGCACGGCGGCCTTTCTCACCCGGGCGCCGGTGCCCCGTTGGCTGCCGATCGCCTGTGGGATGCTGCAGCTGGTGGGCATCGCCGGCCTGCGGCTGGCGGTGCATGCGCTGCTCCGATCCCTGCGTCTGCGCGGGCGCAACTCGCGCAACGTCCTGATCGCCGGCAGCGGGCCCCGTGCCGCCTACGTCGAGGAGGTGATCACCCGCCATCCGGGCTGGGGGCTCTCGGTGATCGGCTTCATCGATCAACCGGAGGGCGGGCACACGGCGGCCGTTCCCGATGAGCGGGTCTTCGAGCTGGAGCACATGGCCGAGCTGCTCCGCGACCAGGTCATCGACGAGGTGGTGGTCGCCTGCCCTCGCTCGAAGCTCGACCAGTTCCTCCCGGTCGTCGATCGGGCGACCGCCGCTGGCGTGCCCATCACCCTGCTTTCCGACATCTTCGGCGACCTGCTCCCGACGCCCCGGATCAAGCGCTTCGGCGCCCTGCCGGCCCTCTCCTTCGCGCCGGTCCATCACAACGTGGTGGGCCTCGCGCTGAAGCGGGCGCTCGACGTGGCCGGCGCGCTGCTGGGCCTCGTCCTGGCCGCTCCCATCCTCACGGCGGCCGCTCTGGCGATCAAGCTCACCTCGCCCGGGCCCATCCTGTTTCGCCAGGTGCGCTGCTCCCTGAACGGCCGCCACTTCGTGATGCCGAAGCTCCGTACCATGCAATCGGGCTCCGACGCCCGGAAGGGCGAGCTGGACGGGCTCAACGAGATGGACGGCCCGGTCTTCAAGATCCGGGAGGACCCCCGCATCACGCCGGTGGGTCGCTTCCTGCGTCGCTACAGTCTCGACGAGCTGCCCCAGCTCTGGAGCGTGCTGAAGGGCGACATGAGCCTGGTCGGACCGCGCCCGCCGGTGCCCACGGAGGTGGCCTCCTACAAGACCTTCGAGCGCCGGCGCCTCTCGATGCGCCCCGGTCTCACCTGTCTCTGGCAGGTGAACGGGCGCAACGAGATCGGGTTCGAAGACTGGGTACGCCTCGATCTGGAGTACATCGACACCTGGTCGCTGGCCGGCGACCTTCGCATCCTCGCCCGCACCGTGCCCGCTGTCCTGAGCGGCCACGGCGCCAGCTGAGCGCCGACCATGAGCCCCCGCAGACGCCGCTACGAGCTTCGCGATCCCGATCTGAACGATCAGCTCGAGGCGCTGGTCGGCGCTGCGCTGGAGCACTATGGCGAGCGGCCGGATGCCGACCAGCTGCGGCAGGTGCTGGTGACGGCGCTCCGCCTGGCCAAGGAATCCTCGAGCGGCGACCTCAAGCTCGTGAACAACGCGCTGAAGGAGCTGCGCCACGCCTTCCGTGTCTTCGCGCCCTACGCGGAGGTGCCGAAGGTCGCGGTCTTCGGGAGCGCCCGTACCCGGCACGACCATCCGGACTGGGCACAGGCCCACGCCTTCGCCGAGCGGATGGTCGAAGCGGGCTGGATGGTCATCACCGGCGCAGGCGACGGCATCATGGGGGCGGCCCAGGGCGGTGCCGGCCGCGAGGCGAGCTTCGGCGTCAACATCCGCCTGCCCTTCGAGCAGAGCGCCAACGCGGTGATCGAGGGCGACCGCAAGCTCGTGAACTTCCGCTACTTCTTCACCCGCAAGGTCACCTTCGTGAAGGAGAGCCACGCGCTGGCGCTCTTCCCCGGCGGCTTCGGCACCCACGACGAGGGCTTCGAGGCCCTGACCCTGATCCAGACCGGCAAGAGCAGCGTGGTGCCGGTGGTCTTCGTGGACGAGCCCGGCGGCAGCTACTGGCGCGACTGGCACGAGTACGTGAAGACGCACCTGCACGCCCGCCAGCTGATCAGCGACGAGGACCTGGCCCTCTACCGCGTGACCGACGACCAGGACGAGGCCGTCCGCGAGATCCTGCACTTCTACCGCAACTACCACTCGAGCCGGTGGGTCGGCGATCGACTCGTGCTCCGGCTGGCCCAGACGCCGGACGACGCCCAATGCGCAGCGTTGGCCGACGAGTTCGACGATCTCCTGGAGGGCGAGCCCGAGGTGCGGGCGGCGCTCCCCGAGGAGAAGGACGATGCACCGGACCTGCCGCGCCTGGTCGTCCGCTTCGATCGCCGCCGGGTGGGCCGCCTCCGCCAGCTGATCGACCGCCTGAACGACCTGCCCTCCGAGCGGGGGCCCTGGCACGAGACCCTCCCGCCGGAGATCGTCGGCCGGGAGCTCTCCGCCGAGGCGGAGGAGGCGGAGGAAGAGGACGAGGCGTGACCTGCCCTCGGCGCGGGCATCCCAGGCGCATGAGAAGTGTGCTCGTGTCGATCGTCGCCCTGCTGGCCTGCGCGGCTTCCCCGGCCGGCGGGGACCCCTGGCCTCTCTGGGGGACGCTCCTGGAGCGGCACACGGTGGAGACCGCGGACCTGGCGCAGACCCGGGTCGACTACGAGGCGCTGCGCGCCGAGCCGGACTGGCCGCGGCTGCTCGCCGCCGTCGCCGAGTCCGATCCGGCGGCCCTTCGCGAACCGGCCGAGCGGCTGGCCTACTGGATCAACGTCTACAACGTCTTCGCCGTCGACGTGGTGGTGCAGGGCCGTCCGGCCGAGAGCATCCGCGACCTCGGCTCCTTCCTCCGGCCCGTCTGGAAGCGGCCCGCCGGGACGATTGGCGGCCGCGTCTACACCCTCGACGAGATCGAGCACGGGATCCTGCGGCCCCTGGGCGATCCGCGCATCCATGGCGCGATCGTGTGCGCCTCGCTCTCGTGTCCCCCGCTCGCGCGGGCGCCGTACCGGGTGGAGACCCTCGATGCCCAGCTCGAGGGGAACCTCCGGCGCTGGCTCGCCCACCCGGACAAGGGGGCCCGTTTCGACGGTGCCTCCGGCACGCTTCACCTCTCCAGCATCTTCGACTGGTTCGAGGACGACTTCGACGACCAGGGCGGTGTGCTGGCCTTCGTGAGGCGCTACGCCAGGTTCGGGCGCGACCCGGACCGGATCGCCTACCTCGACTACGACTGGCGGCTCAACCGGGTCGCTCCGTAGCGACGTCGCAACGCCCGCGTTGCAGTCCTGCATCGCGGCACACGGCTCTCCCCGTCAGCCGGAGCGAGAGCGTGGCACGCGGTCTGCAGTCCCATCGGACAATGCGCCCGCGGAGGAAAGTCATGGAGCTCTGGTCCGGTGTGTTGAGTCCGTTCAGCGCGAAGGTCCGCATCGTCCTGGCCGAGAAGGGCCTGCCCTACGAGCTGCGGGAGGTGCCTTGGACCCGCGAGAACCTGTGGGGGCCGAAGCCGCCGGCGTTCCTTGCAGTGAGCCCGCGGGGGGAGGTGCCGGCGCTCGTCGACGGGGATACGAGCGTCTACGACTCGACGGTCATCGTGGAGTACCTGGAGGATCGGTATCCGGAGGCGCCCATGCTGCCGTCGGAGCCGGCGGACCGTGCGCGCTGCCGGCTCGTCGAGGACGAGGCGGATCGGGCGATGCAGGTCGCCGTGACGTCCCTCATCCAGGAGGTGTTCATGAAGCCCTCCGGCGGGGGGCGGGACGTGGAGCGGCTCGCCCGGGCCAGCGAGGCCCTGCACCGGTTCTACGACGGCCTCGAGGCGGAGCTCGACGGGCGCGAGTGGCTCGGCGGGAGCTTCGGCGTCGCCGACGTCGCCGCCTTCCTGGTGATCGGCTTCGCCTCCACCCTCGGCGTGCCTCCCAAGGAAGGCACCCGCCTTCACGGCTGGGTGGCGCGGGCCGGGGCGCGGCCTACCGTCGCAGCCGAGCTCGAGGCGATTACGAAGGCCGCGGCCGCGGCGTGAGGGCGGAGGCGAGACGAATGAACGAGCTGCCCGAGGCTGTCCGGAAGCTGGTCGACCAGGCGATCGTGCGCTCGCCGTACGGCCGCCTGATCGGCGCGGAGCTGGCCGCAGCGCGAGCGGACGAGATCGCCGTGCGGCTGCCCTACCGGGAGGAACTCACGACGATGGGCGACCTGGTGCACGGCGGCGTCATCGCCGGCCTGATCGACATCGCCGCCACCGCCTGCTTCTGGGCCCACCCGGAGGTCGGGGAGAACGCCCGCGGCACCACCGTTGGCTTCAGCGTGAGCTTCCTCTCCGGAGCCCGCGGGAGCGACCTCCTCGCCACGGCCCGGGTGCGCCGGCGAGGCCGCTCCATCAGCACCGGCGACGTCACCGTCACCGACGCGGACGGCACCGAGGTTGCCGCCGCCATGGTCACCTACAAGCTCAGCTGAAGAAACGGGGCCAGAGTTAAGAATTCAGTTACGCCCCTTGGGGCGTAACTGAATTCTTAACTCTGGCCCCGTTTCTTCAGCCGGAGATGGGCGGGCGGCGGCCGAACCAGGGACGGGCCTGTTCGAGCTGGCCGGCGAGGCGGAAGAGGGTGCCCTCGTCGCCGAAGCGGCCGGCGAACTGGATGCCGATGGGGAGGCCGGCCTCGTTCCAGCACAGGGGGACGGACATGGCCGGGTTGCCCGACGCGTTGAAGAGCTGGGTGAAGCCGACGGTCTGCAGCAGGGCGCCGATGTTGGCGCCGGGGTTCGGGTTGGAGAGGCTGAGCGTGCCGAGGGTCGCCGGCGGCACGCCCAGGGTCGGCGTGAGGATCACGTCGACGTCGTTCATGAAGCGCGCCACCTGCCGGCCGACCCGGTGGATGCCCTTCACCGCGCGCACGTAGTCGGCGGCGCTGCGCGACCGCGCCGCGTTGGCCATGCCCCAGGTGCCCGGCTCCACGTCGCTCTCGGCGAGGGGGCGCCCGAGGGCCTCGGCCCGGTCCTCGAGGGATACGAGCAGGTTCGTCGGGATGATCGTCATCGACGCGGTGCGCATCGCGTCCTGATCCACCTCCAGCGTACGCTCCAACACCTCGTGGCCGAGCTTCTCGCACAGGCGCGCCGCGTCCTCTACTGCCGCCACGCAGTCCGGGTGGGTCGGTGTGCCGTTCCAGGTCGCGCGCTGGAAGGAGATGCGTAGGCGTCCCGGCGGCCGCCCCACCTCGTCGAGGTAGGGGCGCACCGGCGGCGGCGCCACGTAGGGCGCGCCAAGGTCCGGGCCGGCGGTGGCGTCGAGCAGCGCCGCGTTGTCCCGCACGCTCCGGCTCACCGCGTGCACGATGCTCATGCCCGCCCAGCCCTCGCCGACATCCGGCCCCATCGGTGTGCGGCCCCGGGTCGGCTTCATGCCGAACAACCCGCAAGCCGCGGCCGGGATGCGGATGGAGCCGCCACCGTCGCTCGCGTTGGCCAGGGGCAGGTAGCCGGCGGCCACCGCGGCCGCCGCGCCGCCGGAAGAGCCACCGGCGCTGTGCTCCGGGTTCCACGGGTTGCGGGTATCGCCGAACAGCGTCGACTCGCTGGTCGGCGTGATGCCGAACTCCGGCGAGAGGCTCTTGCCGAAGGTCACGAGCCCGGCGGCCCGGTAGCGCTCGGTCAGCTCGCTGTCGTGGTCCGGCACGTGGTCGGCGAAGAGCTGGCTTCCGTTGGTGGTGCGCACGCCCTCCCAGAAGAGGTGCAGGTCCTTCAACAGGAAGGGCACACCGGTGAAGGGCCCCTGGGGCAGGCCCGCCTCGATGGCCGCGCGGGCGTGCTCCACCATCGGGATCGGCACGGCATTGAGGGTCGGCTCGTGGCGCTCCATGCGCTCCAGCGCGGCATCCAGGAGCTCCTTCGGCTGCACCTCACCGCTTCGCACCAGCTCCGCCAGGGCCAGACCGTCGTGGGACTCGTACTCCTGCACTTCCGTCACCTCCTCGCGTCCGCTTGCCGACGGCGCGGCCGGGGCAGCATACTCCGGGGGGTAGCGGCCGGCGAACGGCTCGGGAGGACGGCATGAGTGACTCCGCAGGCGACTGGGTGATCCGCGGGGGAACCGTCGTCGACGGCACCGGGGCGCCGGCTCGCACGGCGGACGTGGCGATCCGCTCCGGCCGCATTGCCGAGGTCGGGCGCGTCGACCTGCCCGGCGCGCAGGAGATGGACGCCTCCGGCCTGCTCGTCACGCCGGGCTGGGTCGACGTGCACACCCACTACGACGGTCAGGCGACCTGGGACTCGCTCCTCACGCCCTCGTGCTGGCACGGCGTGACCAGTGTCGTGATGGGGAACTGCGGCGTCGGGTTTGCGCCGGTTCGCCCGGGCACCCACGAGTACCTGATCCGCCTGATGGAAGGCGTCGAGGACATCCCGGGCACCGCCCTGGCCGAAGGCATCGACTGGACGTGGGAGAGCTTCCCGGAGTACCTGGACGCGTTGGAGAGTCGCCCCCACGCGATCGACATCGGCGCTCAGGTGCCTCACGGAGCCCTGCGCTTCTACGTCATGGGCGAGCGCGGCGCCGACCACGAAGAGGATCCGACCGAGGAAGAGATCGCCCGCATGAGTGAGCTGGTGCGGGAGTCCGTCGCGGCCGGCGCGCTCGGCTTCACGACGTCGCGCACGAAGAACCACCGCACCAGCGACGGCCGCTACACGCCGAGCCTGACCGCGACGGCTGCGGAGCTGCTGGGGATCGCCCGGGGGCTCGATGCGGCGGGCCGGGGCGTCTTCGAGGTCGTGACGGACCACCTCCTGCGCTCGGACGAGTGGGATCTGCTTCGGGACGTCGTTCGCGCGTCCGGCGGGCGGCCGCTCTCGGTCTCGCTGGCCCAGAACGACGCCCATCCCGAGGGCTTCCGGGAGCAGCTCCGGCAGCTCGAGGCGTCGAACGACGCGGGGCTGCCGCTCAAGGGGCAGGTGGCGACCCGAGCGATCGGCATCCTGCTGGGCCTCGAGGCGACCCTGAACCCCTTCGCCTCCCATCCGAGCTACGCCCGGATCGCGGGCCTTCCGCTCGCCGAGCGCGTGGTGCGCATGGGCGAGCCGGAGCTGCGCCGCGCCATCCTCTCGGAGGAGCCGAGCCCGGGCCTGCGGGCCTTCGCCGCCTTCGACCGGCTCTTCCTGCTGGGCGATCCGCCCCAGTACGAGCCCGCGCCCGAGGACAGCCTCGCCGCCCAGGCGGAGCGGCGGGGCGTCGCGCCGGCCGAGCACGCCTACGACCTCCTGCTCGAGAAGGACGGCCACGCGCTCCTCTACCGCCCGTTCCTGAACTACGCGGACTCCGATCTCGAGGCGATCCGCGAGATGCTCGTCCACGAGCACACGGTGCCGGGCCTCGGCGACGCCGGCGCCCACTGCGGCCTCATCTGCGACGGCAGCTTTCCCACCTTCCTGCTGTCCCACTGGGCCCGGGACCGGAGTCGCGGCGAGAAGCTCCCCCTCGAGGCGCTCGTGAAGAGCCAGAGCCGGGACACCGCCCGCCTCGTCGGCCTGGAGGATCGCGGCACCCTCGAGCCCGGGATGCGCGCCGACCTGAACCTGATCGACTTCGAGCGCGTCGGCATGCACCACCCGGAGATCGTCCACGACCTGCCCGCCGGTGGGAAGCGCCTCCTGCAGCGCGCGACCGGCTACCGCGCCACCTTCCAGCACGGCCAGCTCACCTTCCAGGACGGCGAGCCCACCGGCACCCTCCCCGGCCAGCTCATCCGCGGCCCGCAGACCCGGCCCCGGGGACGTTCCTGAACGCAACACGGGGGGCGGCCCCGTCTCGTGACTACTTCCTCTTGAGCTCGGACTCGTGCTCGGAGATGAAGGCGCGGATGTCGTCGGTCATGCCGAGGATGGTGTCCCACTCGTCGGCGTAGAAGGTGATCGGGAAGCGGCGGATGCCGTAGAGGGAGACGGCTCCCTTCTGGCTCACCTGGAGCCGGACATCCTTCTTCTCCTTGGCCTTGAGGGCTTCGTTCTCGGCCTTGAGCTTCTCCAGCTCGGCACGCAGGTCGGCGTCGTCTTCGCTCATCTCGTCTCCGCGGAGGGACCGGGTCGGCTCAGGCTAGCTCTTCCATCCGGATCGGTCGCCGCAAGGCGATGGAGCGCTCGGCGGCGGCCCCCATGGCCACCGCCCGCAGCCCGTCCAGGGCGCTCACCTCCGGCGGCGTACCCTCGCGGATCGCCCGCAGGAAGCCCAGGTGCTGGTAGTAGGTGGATCCGTGGTGGCCACCGGCGGCCAGGATCTTCTCGTCGACCGGCACGTGCACGCTCTCCACGCTGCGCGGGCTCCGCCTCGCCATCACCACCTCGCCGGACGGGATGAAGCACTCCAGCTTGCCCTCGTCGCCGGTCGCGGCGATCTCCTCCTGGTTCCGGGAGGCCTCGGCGAACATGCACAGGTCCAGGAGCGCCCGGCTCCCGTCCTCGAAGTCGACGATCGTGAAGGCGTTGTCGAGGATGTCCGGCCGCTCGCCGTCGTACTCCTCGTCCAGGTGGTTCACGTCCTGGCCGCCCGAGGCCATCACCTGCGCAGGCTCGCAGCCCACGATCAGCCGCATCAGGTCGAAAAAGTGACAGCACTTCTCGACCAGGGTGCCCCCGGTGTTGCGTGTGAAGCGGTTCCAGTCCCCGACCTTCGGCAGGAAGGGGAAGCGGTGCTCGCGGATGGAGAGCATGCGAAGCCGTCCCACGGCGCCGCTGCGCAGCTCCTCGATCAGGCGCGCCACCGGCGGCATGTAGCGGTACTCCATCGCCGTCCAGAAGATGCCCGGGTGGGCCTCCGCCCGCTCCACCACGCGCTTCGCGTCTTCGACCGTCGTGCAGAGGGGCTTCTCGCACAGCACGTGGAGGCCGGTTGCGAAGACGTCCTCCAGCACGTCGTGATGGGTGTGGTTCGGCGTGCAGACGACGACCACGTCGAGCGACGCCGCGGCGAGCATCTCCCGGTGGTCGTCGAAGGCCCGGGGCTCGGGCCCGCCCGTGTCGCGCGCCCACTTCTGGGAGCGGGGGTGCGGGTCGGCCCATGCGGCGAGCTCGGCGCCTTCGACGAGCTTCAGGTTGAGGATGTGCTCGATGCCCATCATCCCGGTTCCGATGATTCCGTACCGCAGCGTCTCGCTCACGACGTTCCTCCCGGTCTGGTACCGTACCGCCGATGGAGGTGTCCTGGTTCTCGGCCCTGTGCGACGACGATTTCGAGTACCTCGGCGTGCCGGAGCCGTCGCGCCGGAGCAGCTGGGCCCACTGCCGCGAGATCGTCCTGCGCGCCGAGCGCGGCGGCTTCGACAACATCCTCCTGCCCTCGGGCTACGCCCTCGGGATCGACTCGGTGGCCTTCGCCGGAGCCGTCGCCCCGGAGCTCGAACGCCTGCACCTGCTCGTGGCCGTGCGCTGCGGCGAGCTCTGGCCGCCGATGCTCGCGCGGCAGCTCGCCACCCTCGACGAGCTGCTCGGCGGCCGCCTCACGATCAACATCATCTCGAGCGATCTCGTCGGCGCCCCCATGGCCTCGGAGCCCCGCTACCGGCGCTCCGTCGAGGTGATGGAGATTCTGCGCACGCTTCTGGAGGGAAAGCCCGCCGCCCACCACGGCGAGTTCTACGACCTCGAGCTCGATCCCCCGCGCGTCTGTCGGCCCGGCGCGGCGCCGCCCTTCTACTTCGGCGGCTTCTCGGAGGACGCGCGGGAAGCGGCCGCCCGCGCCGCCGACGTCTTCCTGATGTGGCCGGACCGGATGCCGGCAGTGGAGGCGGTGCTCGCCGACATGCGCGAGCGGGCCGCCCGCTACGGGCGGCGCCTGCGCTTTGGCTACCGGGTCCACGTCATCGTGCGCGAGACCGAGGGCGAGGCACGGGACGCCGCCCGCAGGCTGGTCTCGCGGCTCGACGACGACACCGGCGAAGCGACCCGCCGCCGCTCCCTCGACCACGCCTCCGCCGGGGTGCAGCGCCAGGCCGAGGTGCGCGCCGCCGCCGACGACGAGGGCTACGTCGAGGAGCATCTGTGGACCGGGATCGGGCGGGCCCGCAGCGGCTGCGGAGCGGCTCTCGTCGGGGATCCGGACCAGGTGCGCGACAAGCTCCTCGCCTACGAGCGCCTGGGTCTCGAGGCCTTCGTCCTCTCCGGCTACCCCCACGCCGAGGAGTGCGATCTGTTCGCGCGTTACGTGCTGCCCGAGCTCACCCACGCGCCGCTCCGGGCTTCGTGACGCGGACGCGCTTCGCCGCGGTCGCGATCGCTGTCGCCGCGTGCAGCCCTCCGACGCCTCCGCCGGAGAACGCCGCCGGGCGGCTCCTGATCCCCCACGACGCCGTCTGGCGCTTCCGGGCCGACGCCTCGTCGCAGCCGGGCTGGCTGGCCACGGACTTCGACGACGCCGCCTGGGCGAAGGGCCAGGCACCCCTGGGGTTCGGCGAGTCCGCCCTGCGCACGACCACGCCGAACCCGACGGCCCAGGAGCCGCCGGGCCAACGCCTTCGTCTGCGCCGCGGCTTCGAGCTCGCGGAAGGGCAAGAGCTCGCGGGCCTGACCGCCCACTATCTCCGGGACGACGGGCTCCGGCTCTTCCTGAACGGCGTCGAGGTCCTTCGCCACGGGCTCCCGGCGGGGGAGCTCACCGCCTCCACGCCGGCGGCCCGCTCGGTGCACGGGGAAGACGAGGATCGCTGGGAGCGCCTCGCGATCCCGGCCGACGCGCTTCGGCCGGGCCGCAATGTCGCGGCGGCCGAGCTCTACCAGGATCGATCGTCCGGCGGCGATCTGCGCTTCGCCCTCGAGCTTCGCGGGCACCGCGTCGACGATCCGCCGATCCTCACCCGCGGCCCCTACCTCCAGCAGACGAGCCGCACGGGCAGCGTCGTCCGATGGCAGACGGCCCAGCCCGGGCAGGGCTGGGTCGAGGTCGGGGCGGCGCCGGGCGTTGCGGGAATTCGCATCGAGGAGAGCCGCCCGACCCGAGATCACGAGATCGCCGTCCCCCTTCCGGCCGGGGCGCCCGCCTACTATGCGATTGGTGCGGGCGAGACGCGACTCGCCGGCGGCGACGCGCAGCACGTGATCGCTCGCGCCGGTGAGGCGGTGCGCGTCTGGATCACCGGCGACCAGGGCTCCGCCGACGAGCGGGCGCGAACCGTCCTGGGCGGCATGCTCGCGGCGGTCGGAGACCGGATCCCCGGCGCCTGGATCACCCTGGGCGACAACGCCTATCCCTCGGGCAGCGAAGCCGAGCTGCAGGCGGCGGTCTTCGATACCTATGCCGATCTCCTGCGCCGGACGACCCTGTGGCCCTCGCCGGGCAACCACGACCTGGTCAGCGCCGCGATTCGCGAGGACGAGGGCCCCTACTTCGACGTCTTCTCCCCGCCGACCGCAGGCGAGGCCGGCGGCGTGCCCTCCGGTCGCGAGCGCTGGTACGCCTTCGACTGGGGCCCTGTCCACGTCGTCTCCCTCGACAGCGTGAGCGGCCACCGGCGGCTGGACTCGCCGATGCTGGCCTGGCTCGAGGCCGATCTCGCCGCAGCGGACGCGCCCTGGATCGTCGCCGCGCTCCACCACCCTCCCCACAGCCGTGGCAGCCACGACGCCGAGCGCGAGGTCGCCACCAGCCTCGTGCGGGAGCGCATCCTGCCGATCCTCGAGGCCCACGGCACGACAGTGCTCTTCGCCGGCCACAGCCACAGCTACGAGCGCAGCCGTGCCGTCGCCCCGCCGGTCTTCGTGGTGGCGGGCCACGGGAGCATTCCCGGTGACGGTCCCCTCGATCACCCGCTGATGGAGGTGTCCCGGGGAGGCGAGCTGGGCTCGATCCTGCTGGACGCTGACGCCTGTCGCCTCGAGGTGCGGGCGATCGACGAGACGGGAGAGGTCGTGGATCGCTTCTCGCTGGAGAAGCCCGCCCCTTGTGGTCGCTAGTCGCCGACGGGCGTCTCGCGGCAGTGCAGGCTCGCGAGGAGGAGCGGCGCCCCGACGGCCAGCGCGACGACGGCGAACGGCATCGGCAGCTCGACGGACACCCCGAAGCCGTGCAGACGCTCGACCAGCCCCGGCACGGCGCGAACCGAGGGCTCGACGATCCAGGCGTAGTAGGCGGAGATCACGCCTACGGCGAGCCAGGAGCCGCCGCATACGGCGAGCTGGGGCCGCGGCGCGTGTCGCAGCAGGGCTTCCACAGCCAGGGCACAGGCCGCCGTGACCGCCGCTCCACCGACCATCGGGCCCGCCAGGGCCAGCGTTTCCGGGAGCGTCACCGCCGTGAGCCCGATCAACCAGCCGAAGGCGCCGATCCACAGGCCGGCCCGCGCGGCGCCGTGCAGCTCCCGGTTGGAGGCTTCCATGCCATCGCTTCGGCAGCCGGTCGCGAGTCCTCGACCCTCCGGGGGGTCGGTGCGCGGGTGTCAGCCCGGGTGGACCGGTCCGTCCGTGAGACGGGGGCCGATCACCGCGAGCACGGCGCCGTAGGCCACGCACAGGGCTCCGCCGAGCCCGATGGTGGCGGCGGTGCCGATCTCCGCCGCCAGGAGCCCCATTCCCAAGCCGCCGAAGGGCACGATTCCGCCCCAGGCCACCTGGAACAGGCTCATCACCCGGCCCCGCCGCGACTCGTCGACGATCTCCTGGATGAGGCGCTGGAGGTCGGTCATGGTGGCGAAGTAGAAGTAGCCGACGGCCACCTGCACGAGCAGCGCGACGACGGGCGTCGTGGAGAACGCGAAGCCGATCAGCGTGAGTCCGAAGGCCAGGGCGCGCAGGGCCGAGCCGCGCAGGGTCGGGAGGTCCAGCTGGTAGCCGCTGGTGAGCGCGCCGGCCATGGCGCCGATGCCGGTGGTGACGACGATCCAGGCGAACCAGCTCGGATCCCCGAGCACCTCGTTGGCGAAGATCGGCGTCAGCGCCACGTGAGAGACGCCGAACAGCGACACCCACGCAACGGTGATCAGGGCGGGGAGAGCCGGGCGCCGCGCGCGGGCATGGGCGAGGCCGCTCTTCAGGCGCGCGAGGATGCCGCCGTCCTCGGCCTCGGGCTCGTAGGGCCGCGGGCGCATGCGGGCCGTGAGGAGCGCCGCGACGAGGGCCGCCCCCGTGAAGACGCCGAAGGCGATCTCGAACCGGGCGGCGGCGAGGAGCGGTGCGGCAAAGGCGGGGCCGAGCACGCGGGTCAGGTTGTTCGCCGTCGACTGCAGGGAGACCGCGCTGGAGAGATCCTCCTCGGGCACCGCGTTGGCGGCCAAGGCCATGCTCGCCGGGCCGGAGAACGCGAAGCAGAGACCGAGGCCGAAGCCGAAGGCCTGGAGGAGCAGGGGCGTGGCGGCTCCAGACGCGGCGGTGGCGGCCAGGGAAGCGGTGACCACGGCGACGCCGGCATAACAAGCCAGCACGATCCGCTTGCGGTCGAAACGGTCCGCCGCGACACCGGCCAGGGGCGCCAGGACGAACGCGGGGATGAACATCGCGAAGAAGAGCCGCCCCTGCTGGGTGGGATCGCTGGCGGAGAGGTGCGCCATCAGGCCCTGGAGCGAGACGTGGGAGATCCAGAAGCCGGTCTGGTTGACCAGGAAGGAGATGAAGAGCAGCCGGAAGCTCGGGTTGCGCAGGGCGCGGAAGGCTCGCCAGCGCGGCTGCTCGAGCAGGCGCGGTGCCCGCGCTGCCGGGACGCCCATCGCCACCGAGTCCGCCGGGTTCAGGGCGGCGTCGCCCGGGTTGGCCCCCAGGCTCTCCTCGACATGCGACTTGACCACGTGGGCTCCGCGAGCACCGGCTGACGGGCCGGCGCGGGCGGGGCCGGGGTCGGGCCGCAGGGCAGCCTGCCGGAGGGTGCCGGCCGCAACGGGTCCGACCCCCAAAAACCGAGCCGCCACTCTAGCGTTCGTGAAAGAACCGGGCCTCTCTGCTCCCTGGGGGGTTGAAACCTGGCGCGAACTGGGTGATCGTGATCCCATCACCGACTCCCGGCTCGGACCTGGTCCCCGGGGGTGGCCGTGCCACGGGCAATCGGCCGATGGAGATGGGGGAAGTCGAGAGGATGCATACCGGGTGAGGCCATCGGGCCACCCACGGTTGGCAGATCGCCCGCGCGCTTCGGCGTGGCTGACGGGACGCGTTGCGGCATTGTGCCCCGCGGGTACCCGTGAACCACCGAGGGCTCGAGGGCATCTAACGGACCGTGCGTTCGTCCCCAGTGGGCGAGCGTCGGGGCCTGGGGTGGGCCTGCTTCGTCTCGAGCGCCCCTCCGCGAGACGGACTCCCCGCCCCGCCAGTGATCCCCCAAGACAAAGGAACGACAGGCGCCCCTCAGGAGGGAACGAGGATCCATGAGCCAGAAGCCGAACCAGGCAAACGAGCGACGTCGCCCCCGGCCCGCCCGGCGCTCCCTGCGCCGAGAGGACCGGTCGGCCAGCGGGCGGGAAGCCCCCGCCCGGCCGACGCGGGCGGAGCCGCCCGCGCGTCCGGTTCCGGCCCGAGAGGACCGGGACGTACGGCGCGAGCCCCTGGCCGCATACCTCGGCGACATCGCCCACATTCCGACGCTCAGCCGGGAGGAGCAGGTGCTCCTCGCGAAGGAGCTCGAGGCGGCGACCCACGCCTTCCGGGAGGGCCTCTACGGCCTGCCCTGGACCGCTCACGAGCTGGTCCGGATCTGGAAGGACACCCGCAAGGGCGGGCGCACCACGAGCCGGCTGTCCGAGTCCTTCGGCGATCGGGCCGCAGAGGCTGGTGAGCGGCTGGACGCGGCGATGGTGAAGCTCGAGCGGCAGATGATCCGGCGCGACAAGCTGATGGCGGAGGGCGACGCCGACGAGGCGGTCATGCGCCGGCTCGATAAGCGTTCGGTGAAGCTGCTCCACGAGGCGGATCTCTCGATCGAGCTGCTGCGCCGCGTGCTGGGCGGCCTCGAGGCCCTGCGCCGCCAGCACCGCGGCCAGACCGGCCGGCTGGCGACCGCCGTGGGGCTCGACACGGCCGAGTACAAGCGGCGGGTCGCCCTGCTCGACGACGCCTTCGACCGCATGAGCGACGCCAAGAACCGCTTCGTCCAGCACAACCTGAAGCTGGTCGTCGTGGTGGCGAAGGACTTCCGGAACCTGGGGCTCTCCTTCCCGGACCTGATCCAGGAGGGGAACACCGGGCTGATCCGCGCCGTCGAGAAGTTCGACTGGCGGCGCGGCTTCCGGTTCTCCACGTACGCCGTGTGGTGGATCCGGCAGGCGCTGATCCGCGCCATCCAGAACCACTCGCGGACGATCCGCATCCCGAGCCATCACTACGACACGCTGCGCTGGTTCGACCAGACCAAGGCGCGGCTGGCGAAGGAGCTCCAGCGCGATCCGACCCACGCCGAGGTGGCCCACGAGATGGACATCCCGGTGGATCGGGTCGAGGAGCTCGAGATAATGGCGGCGGAGCCCGTGAGCCTCGATGCCGAGGTGGCCGGCAAGGATTCGAGCCGGCCGCGCCGACTCGAGCAGCTGGTGGCCGATCCGAACGCCGGAACGCCCATGGACGATCTGGACCGCAGCCGTCTCGAGCGCACCGCGCTCTCGGCGGTGGAGCGGCTGCCGGATCGCGAGCGCCAGATCCTGACCTGGCGTTTCGGGCTCGACGGCGGGCGCGAGCACACGCTCCAGGAGATCGGCGACAAGCTCGGGCTCTCGCGGGAGCGGGCCCGCCAGCTCGAGGCCCGGGCGCTCGCGCGCCTGCGCGAGGGCGACTCGGGGGCCGAGCTCGGCGAGCTGGCGCTCTCGACGGACTAGCGACGACCCGGCCCGGGGGCGACCCCGGGCCGGGCTCTCGCGCTTAGCCCCGCAGCTCCGCCGCTGCGCGGCCCGTCGCCATCGGCAGGTCGAGGTAGCTGCGGATGCCCGGCTCCGCGCGGCACGCGTCGGGGATCGCGTTTACGCAGTGCATCGCCGTGGCGATGATCCCGTTGTTCGGGTCGATCTGCTGCAGGTTCGGCGGGTGCAGGCCGTGGAAGGTGGTCTGGATGGAGGGCGTGCCCTCGATCTCGACCTCGAAGCGCTCGCCTTCCGGACCGAAGGTCCAGGCCGGCTCCAGGTTCTCCTGGCCCATGAACCAGTTGGTCCGCACGGTGACGGCGGGCTCGCCTCGCACGGTGCCGATCCAGCCGAACTTCTGGGCGGCGATCGTGCCGGTCTCCATCGTGCCGACCGGCGTCTCGATCGGCTTCGTGGCGATGGCGATCTCGTGCTCCGTCTGCACCTCCTCGTCGAGAGCCATGCCGAGCGCCTTGGCCACCATCTGGATCGACTGCTTGAAGCCGTGGCCCAGCACGCCGACCATCGGGCTCTTCGCCACGTCCTCCGGCGACTTCCCGAACATCATCATCTCCTTCACCACGAACTCGGTCTGGTAGGTGCGGATGTCCGAGAACTCCTCCGCCCGCACGTGGGTGACGTCGCGGCTCATGGCAGAGATCATCAGCGGGAAGCGCTCGGTGATGCCGCCCGGGTGGATGCCCGTGCCGTGCAGCGTGGCACCGCCCGTCCGGCACGCGGCCTCGAGTGCGGCGGTGCCGTCCGACTCCGCCGGGAAGAACCAGTCGAGGGGCGTGACCACGTTCTTGCCCGACTCGAGCAGGCGGATCACCTCGTCGGGCTTTGCCATCACTGGGCTGTAGAGCACGCAGTCCGCATCCAGGGCGACCAGCGCGTCGACGTCGTTCGTGGCCGCGACGCCGCAGGGCGGGAGGCCGCAGATCTCCGCCGCGTCGCGCCCCACCTTCGCCTCGCGGCTGACCCAGCAGCCGACCAGCTCGAGCTCCGGGTGCGCGAGCACCCCTTCGATGCCCTGACGCCCCACGTTGCCCGTCGCCCATTGGATCACGCGATAGCTCATGGCACGGCCTCCTCGTCTGCGGCCCGCCATGATACCCACGGGGCTGCCGCCTATGCTTGCGGGCCATGAGGCCCGAGGCCGTCGCCGAGATCCTCCTGGTGCGGGCCGTGGAGGAGGAGCATCCCGCAGCGATCGAGCCGGGCCTGCTGGTGGACGCCCTCGAGGCGGCCGGCTCGCCCCGGGAGCCCCGCAGCTGGCTGGCACGCCGGGCCGGCTGGCTCTGCGACCACGCCCTCGGGCGCTTCCATCCGCTCCTGGCCATGCCCCGCGCCGGGCTGGTGGCCGGCCCGCTGCTCCTGGTCGGGGCGTTCGTCGTGGGCGTGCTGACGAACTCCCTCGGGCCGACCGAGCGCATCCACGTCGTCGCGAACCCGATCGCGGTGCTGATCGTGTGGAACCTTGTGGCCTACGTGGTGCTGGCGATGGGCGGCCTCGGCCGAATCCTCGGGGCGCTCTCCCTGGGCGGAGCACGAACGCCTCGCGAGCGCCGCCGCCGGCGGGCCCCGGCCGCCCGTCCCTCCTGGCGGGTGCGCCTGGTGCGTCGGGCCGTGCCGGCCTTGTGGCTCTTCCTCCAGCGCGGCCGCTTCGAGGCCCAGGAGCAGGGCCGCGTCCTTCGCGACGTGGCCCGCGGCTTCTGGCGTCACTGGACTGAACGCGCCACGCCGGTCTTCGAGTGGAGCACCCGCCGCATCCTGCACATGGTGGCGATCGGCATCGCGGCGGGGGCCGTGGCCGGCACCTTCGTGCGCGGGCTCTTCTTCGACTACCACGTGGTCTGGCGCAGCACCTTCTTGCGCGAGCCCGAGGGCGCCGCCCGACTGCTCGACGTGGTGCTCGGGCCCGCCGCCTGGGCGACGGGGCAGGCGCTCCCCGGCGCCGAAGGCGTGCGGGCGATGATGGCGGCGGAAGGCGTGGACGCGGCGCCGTGGATCGTTCTCTACGCGGTGTCGGCGCTGCTGTGGATCGGCGTTCCGCGTGCCGTCCTCGCGCTGCATGCGAGCTGGCGCCTCGGTCGCCTCGGAGAGGAGATCGACCTGGGGCTCTCGGACGACTACACCCGGGCCTTGCTCGCCTCGGCGCGCACCCGCCAGAAGGGCCAGGTAGTCGAGCGCATCCAGGACGACGTCGAGCACCAGAGCCACCGCTTCGCCGAACGGGTGGGTCGCCACGTGGCCGAGTCCCTCTACGACGAGCGGGTCGTGCCGCGGCTGCGCCGCTTTCGCGAGGAGGGCGGGCGGCTGGCGGAGCTCGAGACCGACGTCGAGGAGCTGGCGCGGGACTACCAGCTGGAGATCGAGGAGTTCCTCGACGAGGCTCGCAGCGAGTTCGAGAGCCAGCTCGCGAAGGCCGTGATGAAGCGCCTCGATCTGGACGGCCCGGTGATTACCTCGCCCGGGGCGCTCCATGGCGGGGAGGTCGCGGAGCGCAGCGGCGCGACGGCGCGGGACGTGGGCCATCGGGTGGGCCTGCGGCTGACCGACCTCGTGGCCTCCGCCGTCTCCGCTGGCGTGGCCCTGGCGGTGGGCAGCTTGAGCGGTGGCTTCGGCAAGGTGCTCGGCACGGCCGTCGTCGTGGGCCTGCTCCACACGACCGGCCCGGTTGGCTTCCTGATCGGCGCCCTGGCCGGCCTGGTCGGCGCCGGCGGCGCCTACTGGCTGGGTCGCGACCGCGCCGCCGGCGCCGTGAAGCGCATCGCGCTGCCGGGCCTCGCCGTGCGCGGCCTGCTCGGCCAGGCGCGCTTCACCCGCCTCGTCGACGAAGGCCGCGAGACCTGCCGCCGCGCCGTCCGCGACCTCGTGCAGGAACGCCTCGACTCCCTCGCTCCGGAGATCGCCGAACGCATCTGGACCGACGTCAAACCCCTCGTCGGCGAACAGGCCCGCCCCGTCTGAATGAAGAAGCGGGGCCAGAGTTAAGAATTCAGTTACGCCCCTTGGGGCGTAACTGAATTCTTAACTCTGGCCCCGCTCCTCAACTCGGGAGGGGGCGGAGGGGGAGGCGGGGGCCGCGGCGGGGGGCGTGCTTGCCGGCCGCATGGAGCCAGCGGACGACGCGGCCGCGCTGGCCGCGGAAGGGCTCGAGGAGCTCGAGCATGCGGGCGTCGTCGGCGCGCTCCTCGCCGGCCAAGCGCCAGGCGACGAGGTGCGGGAGGTTCCAGTCGCCGGTGGGGACCTGGTCCGGGAAGCCCAGGCCGCGGCCCATGACCGAGGCGGCCGTCCAGGGGCCGAGGCCCGGGAGCGCCGTGAGGCGCGCGAAGGCGGGGTCTTCGTCCATCTCGCCAGCCTCCTCGAGGCGCGCGGCGTGGGCGCCCACCCGTCGCAGGGTCTCGCCCTGGCGCGCCAGGATGCCGAGGGCCGGGAAGACGGCCGGGGGGAGCCCCCGGAGGGTTTCCGCGGCCAGGGGTAGCCGCAGCTCGGGGAAGGGGCCCGGCGCCGGCTCGCCGAAGCGGCCGATCAGGTTCCGGAACGCCCGCTTCGCCTCCTTTCCCGAGACCTTCTGCTGCAGCACCGCCGGCACCAGCAGCTCGACGACCCGGTGCCCCTTCGCGAAGCGGATGCCCGGCCGGTGCCGCGCCAGGCGGCGGATCGGCTCCGGGAACGCGTCCGGCGGCGGCAGCTCGTCGCCGAGACCGAGCAGGTCCGGTGCCTGCTCGAGCAGCCAGGCCCCACCCGGGCCCCAGGCCCGGCACGCGAGGGTCGCGTCGCCCTCCCGCATCACGAGGAGCGTCCCCGGGCCCTCCGGCGTGCGGGTCGCGCGGGCCACGCCGGCGGGGCCGATCGCGGTGGTCGGGTCGCCGCGGCCGGCCGTCATCGGGCCGAGCGTGTTCGCGAAGTCGATCTCGCCGGCCAGCGCCAGGCGTCGCGTCTCGGGAATCGGAAACCTCCGCGGGCGTCACCGCCCCGTGGTCAGAAGCGGCTCGCGGTGAGCTCCACGTCGGCTCGCGCCCAGGCCTCCCGGAACGCCGCCTGGGCGTCGTCCGACGCCGGATCGCCCTGGGCGGCCAGGCTCTCGGCCAGGCCGAAACGCGACCATCCGTTGGCCGGGAACTGCTCCAGGTCCTCCCGGTAGACCGCCGCCGCTTCGGCGGCGCGTCCCGCTCCCAGGAGCACCGCGCCCAGGGCCTGGCGCGTCGGGAAGTACCAGGGCGGCGGCTCCATGTAGACGAGATCGTCCTGCCGACCGATGGCGCTCTCGAGGGCGGCGACCGCCTCGTCGGTGCGTCCGGCGGCGACGGCGATCTCGCCCTGCAGGTGGTCCACACCGATTTCGAGCAGCGCCCGGGCCGAGGAGGTGCCGCCGGCCAGGATCAGGCTCTCGCTCTCCGGCTGGGCGGCGCGGGTTCGCAGCAGCGCGAGCTCCGCCCCGGCGGCGTCCAGATCCCCCGTGCGAACCCGGGCGAGGCCGCGCACGTAGTGCCAGATGCCGGTCATGTAGACGTCCTCCTCCCCCGGCCGGGGCTCGCCCAGGATCGCGTCCCAACGCCCGAAACGGGCGAGGGTGAGCATCGGGATCGCCATGAACTCCTGCATGAAGTCGAACTCGGCGCGGGCCGGGGCGGTCTTGGCCGCGAGCTTGCGCGCGGAACTGAGCGCGATCTGGCTGCGGCCCTCCGCGGCCGCTGCGGCCCACAGGAAGTGGATGTTATGCGGATAGTAGGCGGCGCGATAGAAGGCGCCCGGGCTGCACACCGCGAAGAAGGCCTCGTCCGCCTCGGCGGCGCGCTGGTTGATCTCGAGCGCGTCCTCGTAACGGCCGACCCGCCAGTAGATGTGCGAGGGCATGTGCACGAGGTGCCCGGCGTCCGGCGCGAGGGGGGCCAGCCGGTCCGCCGCCGCCTCCGCCCGGTGCGGGTGGTACTCCTCCACCGCGTGGATCAGGTAGTGGTTCGCGCCCAGGTGCTCCGGCTCCCGCGCGAGCACCTCCTCGAGCAGGCGCAGGACCAGGCGGGTGTCGTCCCGGGGCTCGTCCGCGCCGACCCAGTAGCTCCAGGGCATCAGGTCCATCAGCGCCTCGGCGTAGAGGGTGGCGGCGTCGGTGTCCGCGGGATGGCGCTCGTGCACGCCGCGCATGGCGTCGGCGTAGGCCCGGTCGAGGGCGTGGCGATCTTCCGGCGGCTCCTCCGCGTAGCGCGTGGCCAGGGCGCGGATGTAGTCCTGCTCGACGTCGCTCACGCCCGGCGCCAGCTCGAGAGCGCGCCGGGCCGCCGCATGGGCCTGCCGACCGGCCTCCGGGCCCATCGGCGCGTTGATGTTGGGCCCGAGCGCGAGACCGACGCCCCAGAAGCACATGGCGCAGGCCGGATCGAGCCGGGCCGCCTCCTGGAACGACCGCACCGCCGCCTCGTGGTTGAAGCCGTAGGTCAACGCCAGCCCCTGGTCGAAGTAGGCCTGGGCCTTCGGCGACGAGGTGGTGATCGGATGGCGGTGCGCGCCCAGCTCGTCGAGCAGGACCGGCCCCTCGTCCGCGACCTCCGGCGGCGCGCTGGGGGCGCAGGCCTGGGCGAGGGCGGCGGCCAGCAGGATCGACACGAAGGCGGCGCGGCGGGTTCGATCGGACATGGATCCCTCCTCGAGCGTTGGGCGACGCCGCAAGCATGCCGGAGCAGGCCGTCCGGGACAGCCCGGCAGACCTGACCAGATCCTTACCAGAGGGCCGTGGCCCCCGGGGGCTCTCTCAGCGAGGCGCTCGGCCGCCGTCCGGCTCGAGGGCGTCGTTGCGGCAGCCCGGCGGCGCGGTCAGCGGATTGCACCGGGAGGGGGCACCGCCCGGGATCTGCACCTGGTAGCCGGTCCCGAAGGCCGGGTCGGGCACCGGGTAGTCCGTGCTCACGAAGTGGGCGCCGCTGGCGAGGGCCGCGTCCCGTCGCGTGGTGTCGCCGGTGCGGGCCTGGGCGGTGTCCGCGTCGGCCCGCGTGCGCACCAGGTAGCCGTCCCGCACGCGATTCTGGATGGCGGCGAAGTCGCCGACCGGGTCGTTCAGCTTCACGAACGCCGCATCCGGGTCGCCCGGCACGCCGTTGGTGAAGAGCACGCGGCCTTCGAGGCTCGGTCGCCCGGCCCGGTAGTCGTCGCGCTCCGAGCCGCCGTTGTCCATCAGGAACTGGATGCGCCCGCGTGCCTCGCCGAGGGTGGGCCAGCCGGCGCCGAGCACGCTGGCCTCCAGGGTGGCGCCGGGGCGTCGCACGTCGTCCGGCGTGAGCAGCTGCTCCGGCGGGAACACGGAGCGAATCTCGGCGTCCAGCTCGTCGAGCTCCGCCCGATCCCACGGCACCGGGATCGCGAAGCCCAGCGGGATCGGGTCCGGGATCGGGTCGTCCTTCAGCTCGACGAGGACGGCGATCGGCAGGTGCCGTGGGTGCGCATCGGACCAGCCCTTCACCATGAGCAGGCAACCGACGAAGGTGAGGCAGGTCGTCTCGAAGTCGACGTCCTGTACGTGGAGCACCTTGATGCCGGGCTGGTACATCTCCGGGTCCGGCGACTCGGCCGGTTCGAGCACCGCCCGTAGGGCGGGTCGGATCGAGTACAGCCCGCCGACCGGGTCGGCGAACACGTCGAGCTCGATCTGCCGCACGCCCTGCTCCTCGAACTGCAGGTCGAGGGACCGGTGCGTGTACTCCCAGCCGATGGCCTCGGGGATGAACAGCACGAGCAGGTCGAAGAGCGCCTGGCGCGGCATCACGTGGTAGCTGTTGTGGGTGCCGAGGGACTGGATCTGGCCCAGATCGAGGCAGGCGTCGGCGTAGCGGGCGGCGAAGCGATCCCGGATGTTCTGCAGGATCGGCACCACCCGGGCGTTGCCGCCGGGCGCCATGTGGCGGAGCAGGGCGGCCTCGAAGTGGGCGACCTGCCGGGCCTGACGCTGGCAGGCGAGGCTGCGCTCGAAGGGCCCGGTCTCGCCCTGGGCGAGGGTCGGGACGCCGAGAAGGAGGGACAGCAGGAGGGCAGGGAGCAGGCGCATCGGGAACCTCCGCATCGCGCAGGGTAGCCCGATTCCCGGCCCCGAGGGCTACTGGACCCCGAGCAGCTCCACCTCGAAGACCAGGGTGGCGTTCGGGGGAATCGGGCCCGACCCCTGCTCGCCGTAGGCCAGGTGCGGCGGGCAGGTCAGGCAGACCTTCCCGCCTTCCTTCATGGTCTGGAGCCCCTGGGTCCAGCACGGGATGACGCGGTTCAGCGGGAAGGTCGCCGGGCTGCCGCGGTTCATGCTGCTGTCGAAGACACGCCCGTCGAGAAACTGGCCGTGGTAGTGGACCCGGACCGTATCCGTGGCCGAGGGCGTGCGCCCGGTTCCCTCGGTCATCACCTCGACCTGCATCTCGCTCACCTCGTCTCCGGCGCTGCTGCAGGTCGACGAGGCGGCCGGCGTCTCGCTCGGGGAGCAGGCGATGAGGAGGCCGAAGAAGGGAAGGGCAAAGATGGCGTGTCGCATGGGCGGGGAGTCTACCGGGGAATCGTCTGCCCGCCGTTCGCCCGCCAGATCTGTCCCGTGCAGAACCGCGACGCATCGGAGGCCAGGAAGAGCACGAGCCAGGCCTGGTCGACGGCCTCGCCCACCCGACCCAGGGGCGAGATCTCGCGCATGCGCGCCAGGAAGGCCTCGAGCTTCTCCGGGTTCGGGCGACCGTCGGGCTCGCGCAGGTGGCGATCGGTGAAGGCGGTACGGGTCGCGCCGGGCGCGATCACGTTCACGCGGATCCCGGCGTCGCCCACCTCCGTCGCCAGGGTCTGGCTCAGCTGGGTGACGCCGGCCTTCGCGATCGCGTAGAGGCCGTAGCCGGGGGTCGGCAGGTCGATGGCGCCGCTGGCCACGTTGACGATGCTGCCGCCGCCGCCCGCGCGCATGTGGGGGACCGCGGCCTGGCAGCCGAAGAGCGTTCCCTTCAGGTGGATGGCGAGCAGACGATCCAGCTCCTCCTCGGCGACGTCACACAGCAGGCCGTCGGCCGGCACGCCCGCCACGTTGCAGAGCACGTCCAGGCGGCCCCAGTGGTCGGCGGCCTCGTCCACGAGCACTTGGACGTCCCCGCGCCGGGAGACGTCGCAGCGCCGGGCCTGTGCCTGGCCGCCCTCCGCGACGATGGCCGCCGCGGTCTCCTGGGCGCCCGCTTCGTCCACGTCGCCGAGGGACACCGATGCACCGGCCGCCGCCAGCACCTCCGCCGTCGCCCGGCCGATGCCGCTGGCGCCACCGGTCACCACCGCGGCACGGTCGTCCAGTCGGAAGGCGTCCAGCGGATCGTCCATGCGCGCCATGCTACTCGTCTGCCTCTGGGCCCGCATCGAAGGAGGCGAGGACGACATGGCCGATGTCACCCTGCAGGGAGTCTCCCATCCCCGTTTCGAGCGGGTGCGCGAGCACTTCGTCCAGGGCTTCGAGAACGGAGACGAGCTCGGCGCCTCCCTGTGCCTCACCCTCGAGGGCGAGACGGTCGTCGACCTCTGGGCCGGCCACGCCGACGCCGCCGGCAGCCGCCCCTGGGAGCGCGAGACCCTCGTGAACGTCTACTCGAGCACGAAGGGCGTGGTGGCGCTGGCGGCGCACCAGCTCGTCGACGAGGGGCGGCTCGATCTGGACGCGCCGGTCGCCCACTACTGGTCCGCGTTCGCGGCCGGCGGCAAGGAGCGGTTGCCGGTGCGCTACCTGCTCTCCCACCAGGCCGGAATGGCCGCCGTGAGGAAGCCCCTCCCGCCGGGCAGCCTCTTCGACTGGGAGGTCATGACCGGCGCCCTCGCCGAGCAGGAGCCCTGGTGGGAGCCCGGCTCCGCCCACGGCTACCACGCCCTCACCTTCGGCTGGCTCGTCGGCGAGGTGGTGCGGCGGATCACCGGGCAGCGCATCGGCGACGTCGTGCGCGAACGCATCGCCGGCCCGCTCGGCATCCGCTTCGAGATCGGCTTCGGCCCGGCGCTCGACCCGCAGGTGGCAGACCTGGTGCAGGGGCCGATTCACCCGCCCGAGGGCGACATCGACTTCGACCTGGTGAAGATGATTACCGAGGAGCCGGAGGGGCTGTTCGCCAAGGCCTTCGCCAATCCGCCGGTGCTCGGAGAGGAGACGGCCAACTCGCGGCCCTGGCGGGCGGCCGAGATCCCTGGCGCCAACGGTCACGGCAGTGCCGCCGCGCTGGCCCGCATCTACGGCGCCCTCGCGAACGGCGGCTCCATCGACGGCGTGCGCCTGATCAGCGCCGAGCAGATCGATCGGGCCCGCGTCGAGCAGTGCCGCGGCAGCGACGCGGTCCTGCCGATGCCCACCCGCCTCGGCCTGGGCTTCTTCCTCCCGACCGACGAGGAGCCCCTGGGGCCGAACCCACGGGCCTTCTGTCACGGCGGCGCCGGGGGTTCCCTCGGCTTCGCCGACCCGGAGCACCGCCTCTCGTTGGGCTACGCGATGAACCGCATGCACCAGGGCGCCTGGCTCGTCGATCCGCGACCGCGTCGCTTCCTGGCCGATGCCTACGCGGTGCTCGGGAAAGGGGGAACCGATGGCTGAGCGGCCCCTCGAGGGGCGAACCGCCCTGGTCACCGGCGCGGCCCGCGGCATTGGCCGTGGCATCGCCCTGGGCCTGGCCGAGGCCGGCGCCGACGTGGTGCTCGCCGACCTCGATTCCGACGTCGGCTCCGCCTCGTACGAGCTCTCGGGCAAGGCCCTGCTCGGAGACGCCACGGCCCAGGTGGCGGCGGCGGGCCCCGGCGAGGCCCTCGCCGTTGGCTGTGACGTCAGCCGGGCCGACCAGGTGGAGGCCGCCCTGGCCCAGGTGCGCGAGCGTTTCGGCCGCCTCGACGTGCTGGTGAACAACGCGGGGATCGTCCACTTCCAGCCGCTGGTCGAGTTCGACGAGGCGCGCTGGGACCGGGTGTTCGACATCAACGTGAAGGGCGTGTTCCTGATGAGCCGCGCGGCGATCCCGCTGCTCACCCGGAGCGGCGGCACCATCGTCAACATCGCCAGCGTCGCCGGCAAGCGCGGATACGCCCTGGGCAGCGCCTACTGCTCGAGCAAGTTCGCGGTCGTGGGGCTCACCCAGTCCCTGGCGGCGGAGCTCGGCCCCGCGGGCGTACGGGTCAACGCCATCTGTCCGGGCATCCTCCCGACCCACATGTGGACCCACCACCTGGCCTCCGAGGAGCGCGGTGGCGACGCGACCTACCAGCAGATGATCGACGCGTCGATTCCCCTGAAGCGCGAGCAGACGCCCAGGGACATCGCCGACGCGGTCCTCTACCTGGTCGGCGCATCCAACGTCACCGGCGTGTCCCTCAACGTCGCCGGCGGCATGGAGGTCTGGTGAGCGGCCGATCGTGCTCCCCGCCGGCCTCGTGAGCGGTCGATCGTGCAGAATCCCGCTGGGCTCGTGAGCGGTCGATCGTGCTGAATCCCGCCCGGCTGCTCATTCTCGTCCTCTTCTTCGCCTCCGGCGCGAGCGGTCTCGTCTACGAGATCGTCTGGGTCCGGCAGTTCGGTCTGCTCTTCGGGAGCACCGTCTACTCGGCGGCGCTCGTCACGGGCATCTACATGTGCGGACTCGGGCTGGGCAGCTTCCTGGCCGGCCGCTGGGTGGATCGCCGCTTCCGGGAGGAGCCTTCGCTTCCGGTCCGGGCCTACGGCCTGTTCGAGGTGGGGATCGCGGCGCTGGCGCTCCTCATCCTGCTCGTCCTTCCCCAGGTCAGCGGCTGGGTGGCGGAGGTGTCGAGCTACGTGGAGGCGGAGAACGGCTGGTATCGCCTCTCCCTCTCCGCGTCGCTGCTCCGCTACGGCAGCGCCCTCGTCCTGCTGCTCCCGGTCACCTTGCTGATGGGAGGCACGCTCACGCTGCTGATCCGCCACCTGGTCGGCGGTGATCTCGCGGGCGCCGGCTGGCACGTCGGCGTGCTCTACGGCGTGAACACCGCCGGAGCGGCGCTCGGTTGCCTGCTGACGGACACGGCCCTGGTCCCGGCCTTCGGCGTGAGGAACACCCAGCTCCTCGCGATGGGGCTCAACCTGTTCGCCGCTGCCGGAGCCCTGCTGCTGGCTCGAAGCGTCCCGCCGCCGCCCGAGGCACCGCCCCCTCCGATGTCCGCGCCCGGCGCCTCCGCCCGCGTCGGGTGGGCGAGCCTCGCCATCGCCCTCAGCGGCTTCGCGGCCATGGCGCTGCAGATCCTCTGGTTTCGCCACCTGATCTCGCTCTTCGGCGCCTATCGTCCGGTCTTCTCGATCCTTCTCTGCGTGATCCTGGTCGGGATCTGGCTCGGCTCCACCCTGGCCGGCGCCCTGGTGCGTCGCAGCGGCCGGCCGGCCACGATCTTCGTGGTCTGCCTGGCGGGCTTCGTCCTCTGGTCCCTGGGCGCCCTGTGGAACGTGGAGGCGGACGGCCTCTGGCTCGTGGAGCAGCTGGACCGGGACCCGAAGGCCGGCCCGATCCCCTTCTACCTCTTCCTGCTCCGTGGCACGGCCTGGGCGGTGGGCCCGCCGGCCCTCCTCTCCGGGACGGCCTTTCCCCTCGCGAACGCCCTGGTGCAGCGGGCCTCGGCCCACGTCGGGGCGCGTGCGGGTCTGCTCTACCTGGCGAACACCGTGGGTGGCGTGGTCGGCTCCCTCGCCGCCGGCTTCTGGCTGCTGCCGGCCCTCGGTCTCCAGGCCTCCGTCACCGCCGTCGCGCTCAGCGCCGTGGTGGCCGGGGCCGCGATCCTCGTCGCCGCCCGGGGGGTCGAGCCGGCGGCCCACGTCCCGCGCGCCGTGGCGCTCGCAGCGATGGCCGGCGCCGTGCTCCTCTGGGCGCGTCTCCCCGACCGGGGGCTCCTCCTGCGCAGCCTTCCGCAGGAGGTGCGAGCCGGGGAGGAACGCCTGGTCGCCGTGCGCGAGGGCGTGAACGAGACCCTCGCCGTGGCGGATCGCGAGGGTCAGCTGCTCCGGCTCATCACCAACGGGCACAACATGTCCGGCACCGGCCTGCCCGCCCAGCGCTACATGCGGGCCTACGTCCACGTTCCGATGCTGCTGGACGCTGGAATCGAGCGGGTGATGATCATGTGCTTCGGCGTGGGCAATACCGCCAACGCCGCGCTCCTCTACCCCCAGGTCCGGCGGCTGGACGTCGTCGACCTCTCGGCGGATGTGCTCGAGCACTCGGCCTTCTTCGAGCGCGTCAACGGCCTCCCCCTCGAGGATCCGCGGGTGCGCGTTCACGTGAACGACGCTCGCCAGCACCTGCGCATGACGCCCGGGGGCCACTACGACCTGATCACGGGGGAGCCCCCGCCGATCGCTTATGCCGGTGTCGCCAGCCTCTACAGCGCGGAGTTCTTCCGGATCGCGGCGTCCCGCCTTCGGCCCGGCGGGTTCATGACCTACTGGCTGCCGATCTACCAGGTCGGCCACGAGACGGCGCGCGCCGTCGTCGCGGCCTTTCGCGAGGCCTTCCCCGGCGCGTTCCTGCTGGTCGGCCATCGTCAGGAGCTGATGCTGGTCGGACGCCGGGACGCCCCGCTCGCCTTCGACCCGGAGCGGATGCGCGCGCTCCTCGCGGACGTGCCCGGCCTGCGCCGCGAGCTGCGCTGGATCTCCTTGGACCAGCCCTTCGAGATCGCCGCCATGCTGGCCGCAACGCCCGCCGCCATCGAGGGTGCCATCGTCGATGCGCCGCCCGTGTCCGACGATCGTCCGGTGCTCGAGTACGGGAGCTGGCTCCTGGGCCGCGACCGGCAGCTGCCGGCGGATCTCTTCTCCGTCTCCGGCGTTCGGCGCTGGTGCCCCCGCTGCTACGAGGGTGGCCTGTCCGACGGCGAGCTCCGCGACCTGCGCGGCGCCCTCGAGGTGATCGGCGCCTACTACCGGAGTGGACCTTTCCTGAACGTGGTCGGGGCCGGATCCGGCTTCCGTCCGGCGCTCGGCCCCGAGGCGTTGCGGGCCAGTGAGCGGAGCCTGTACGTGCGCCAGATCGCCGGCCGCGCGTCCAAGCTCTACCAGGACGCCGCCCGCCAGGTCCGCCACGGTCTCCCCGCCGAGGCGGTCGCCAGCCTGGAGGCGCTGGTGGAGAAGCAGCCGGAGCGCGTCGCCGCGCGCCTCGACCTGGCGGACCTTCATGGCGAGATGGGACGCAGGGACGACGCGCGGGAGCAGCTGGCCGCGGCGGAGCGGCTGGCCCCGGGCGATCCCGCCGTGGCGGCCGCCTGGGACCGCTACGAGAGTGCAGGCGAAACGCCCGGCCGCTCAGATCGAAGCGGTCAGGAGCCGTAGCGTCAGGTTCGCCAGAGCGACCCCGCCGATCACGGCCACGGCGGTCCGACGCCAGCGGGGTCGATCGCGCAGGAGCTGGCGGAGGCCGCGGGGAGGGCGCTTCTCGCCGCTGCCAGCGGCGGGCGGACCTTCGAAGGTGAGCGCAACCTCGGTCATCGTTTCTCCCACGGCCGGAGTGGCTCCGCGGCCCGAAGCGTGGCACCAGACCGTGCCCCTGCGAGGGCCCGGCCGCGCGTCGCGCTAGGACGGTGGCCCCTCGGCCTACAGCGCTTCGTGCCAGCTTCGCGAGAGGCGCATGGCACAGAGGATCAGCCCGACCATCGAGTAGGTCTGCGGGAAGTTGCCCCAGAGGGTGCCGGTCTCGATGTCGAGATCCTCCGAGAGCAGGCCCAGGTGGTTCGTGCGGCGGAGCATGTTCTCGAAGAGGTCCCTCGCCTCGTCCGAGCGGCCCAGGGCGCACAGGGCGTCGATGTACCAGAAGGTGCAGATGTTGAAGGCGGTGCGCGGCTCGCCGAAGTCGTCGGCGGCGTGGTAGCGGAAGAGGTAGGGGCCGCGTCGGAGCTCCGTCTCGATGGCTTGCACCGTCCCGACGAAGCGCGGGTCGTCGGCGGGCAGGAAGCCCACGTGCTCGATGAGCAGCAGGCTCGCGTCCAGGTCGTCGCCGTCGAAGCTCTCGACGAAGCTCCCCCGCACCTCGCTCCAGGCCCGCTCACAGATCGTGCGATGGATGTGATCGGCCTGGTCCCGCCAGTAGCGGGCCCGGTCCGGGCGGACGAGCTTCGCGGCGATCCTGGCCAGCCGGTCGGTGGCCGCCCAGCACATGAGCGAGGAGAAGGTGTGCACCCGGGCGCGGGTGCGCAGCTCCCACAGCCCCGCGTCCGGCTGGTCGAAGAGCTTGACCGCCTGCTCGCCGACCCGCTCGAGGCGCTCGAACAGCTTCTCGTCGCCGGGTGCCTGGAGCCGCCGGTCGAAGAACGCCTGGGTCGCGGCCAGGACGACGCTTCCGTACACGTCGTTCTGGATGTGCTCGTAGGCCTGGTTGCCCACCCGCACCGGTCCGTGGCCGAGGAAGCCGGGCAGGCTGTCGACCTGCCGCTCGGTCAGGCGCGCCTCCTGGCTGACGCCGTAGACCGGCTGGAGGTGGCCGTCCTCGGAGCTGCGCACCAGGTTCGTGATGTAGCGGAGGAAGCCCTCCATCGTGCGCGTGGCACCGAGGCGGTTGAGGGCGTCGATGGTGAAGTAGGCGTCGCGCAGCCAGCAGTAGCGGTAGTCCCAGTTGCGCTCGGTGTCCTCGGCCTCGGGGATCGAGGTGGTGACGGCGGCGACCACCGCCCCGGTCTCCTCGAAGTTGCACAGCTTGAGGGTGATGGCGGCGCGGATCACCGCGTCCTGCCAGTCGAAGGGGATGGAGAGGGTCCGGGACCACTCGAACCAGTAGTTCTGGGTCTGCTCGAAGCTCCGCCGCGCGAAGCGGGTGACCGCCGTCTCGAGGGACTCGTCCGGTCCGAGCACCAGGTCGATGTCCTCCTCGAGCACGAAGGGGCGCTCTTCGAGCACGTAGCTCACCGGCGCGTTGGTCGTGAGGCGGATCGCCTGGTCCGCCAGCAGGTAGCGGATGTGGTTGCTGCCGTAGGTCGTCTGGGCTGCTCGCGCCGCGTAGTCGACGGCAGGGCGCAGCCGGATGCGGATGCGCGGATCGCCCGAGACCCGGCGGATCTGACGCACGAGCATGAGCGGGCGGTACATGCGCTCCCGGTCCCGGTAGCGTGGGGCGAAGTCGGTGATCTCCACGATGCCGCCGTTGCCGTCGTGGAGCCGCGTCACCAGGATGGCGGTGTTGCGCAGGTAGGCCTGCTCGCTCGACGTGAAGCCCTCGAGCACCACCTCGAAGAAGCCGTGGTCCGGCTCGCCCTCGCCGGCCAGCAGGCTCGAGAAGACCGGGTCGCCGTCGAAGCGCGGCAGGCAGCACCACACGTTGCGAGCCCGGTCGTCGACCAGCGCCGCGAAGCTGCCGTTGCCGAGGATGCCGAGATCGAGCTGGGCCATGGCTCACTCATCGGCCGGTCGGGCCATTGCCTCGACCAGGGCGTGGTAGAGGTAGTGCTGCTCCCTGACGCCGTGGAAGAGGCCGGCACCGGGTCCGTCGGCGAAGACCGGAACGTCCTCGCCGCTGTGGGTGCCGGAGTAGCGCGGCACCAGGGCCTCCTGCAGGTAGCCCGGGGCCGCCGTGTCCACTTCCGACAGGTCCGGGCGCCCCTCCGCGGGCGCGAAGGCCCCGGGCTCGAGGTGGGGGAAGGTCTTCGGGCCCGCGGGCTGGCGCTCGCTCGCTCCGGTGTTCCCCGGACCGAGCCCGTAGCCGAGGGTGGTGTAGGGCAGGCCGGCTGCATCCTTCGCCTGCATCGGCTCCGCCGCACCGAAGGGCCGCTCCTTCACCTTGCCGAGGATCGGGTTGCCCCGGGTCACGTAGCCGGCCAGGTGAAGGGGGTGGCCGTGGTCGGCGGTCACCACGAGCAGCGTGTCCTCGCGACTGGTGCGCTCCTGGGCGACCTGCACCGCCCGGGCGAACTCGACCGTCTCGACCAGGGCCCGGTGGGCGTTGTTGGCGTGGTGGGCATGGTCGATGCGTCCTCCCTCGACCAGTAGCAGGTAGCCGCTCTCGGATTGGCGCAGCAGGTCGATGGCCTTGGCGGTCATCTCCGAGAGGGAGGGCTCGCCCCCGGCGTCACCGGCCCGATCCAGCTCGAACTCCATGTGGGCCGGATCGAACAGGCCCAGGAGCTTGCGCGTGCCGCGGGGGTCCACGGCGGCGAACTGCTCCCGGTTCCAGACGACGCGGCCCCGCGGATACCGCTCCTGCCACTCGGCGACGAGGTCGCGCTCGTCGAAGCGGGTGCCGGCGAGCTCCGGCTCCTCCGGATCCTTGCCGTTCCGGGGCAGGAACATCGCGCGCCCGCCGCCCAGCACCACGTCGATGCCGTCGCCATGGGGGAACTCGACGAGCTGGCGGGCGAGGTCCGGGAAGTCGTTCTTGCGGGCCTCGTGCTCGAGCAGAGCGTCGGTCTCCCAATCCCGGTGGGGGGCGTGGGCGTAGCAGGCGGCCGGCGTCGCGTGGGTGATGCGGGCGGTGGTGACGATGCCCGTGGCCAGGCCGCGAATCTCGGCCTCCTCGAAGAGGGTGGGGACGCGGGCCCCGGCGACGCTCTTCCAATCCCCGACCACCACCGCGTCGCTCACGCCCAGCACCCCGGCCTTGGTCTTCACGCCGGACACGATGGCCGTCATCGTTCCCGCCGAGTCCGGCACCTGCTGGTTCGTGTTGTAGGTCTTCGCGAGGGCGGTGTGGGGGAAGCGCTCGAACGAGAGCTGGTGCTCCTCGCCGCTTCCGCCGGCCTCCTGCCCGGCGAAGATGCGGGCGGCGGTGATCGTGCTCATGCCCATGCCGTCGCCCAGGAAGAGGATCACGTTCCTGGCCGGCGGCGTCGCGCCGATTCGCGAGCGGGCCTGCGCCACCGCCGCACGGCCGGACTGGAACCAGGGGTCGGTCTCCCTCGGGTCCGCGCCCCGGGCGGGCGACGCCAGGAGCAGCAGCGCGAGTGCCGTCGCCCCTCGTGCGCGGCGACTCACCGGACGACGAAGCTGGCGAGATCCGCCTCGAGACCCGAGCGCATGCGCTCCACCGTGTCGGCCCGGAGCCGGCGCTTGGTCTCGGCCAGGGCGTTCGGGTGGAGCTCGGTCAGCCGGTGCGCCTCGGCCACCGCCGTGCTCGCGACCGCGTCGGCGTCGACCACCCGATCCAGGTAGCCGGCGTCGACGGCGCGGGCCGGATCGTAGATCTCGGCCTGGGCCGTGGCCCGCAGCAGGTGGCGGCGCGAGAGCCGCTCCTGCGCCAGCTCGACGGCGAAGCGCGGGAGGGTCATGCCGATCGCCACCTCGTTCAGACCGAGCTTGAAGTTGCCCTCGGCGCCGACCCGCAGGTCCGAAGCCAGCAGGAGGAGCGAGCCCATGGCCAGGGCGTGGCCGGTGCAGCCGGCGACGATCGGGAGCGGGCTCCCCGCCATGCGCGCCAGGAGCTCCGCTCCGCCACCCACCAGGCTGCGGGCGGCCTCGGGGCCCTCGCGCATCACCGACAGATCGAAGCCCGCGGAAAAGCGCCCGGGCCGCCCGATCAGGGCGACCGCCTTGGCTCCCTTCTCCGCGCGGTCCAGCGCGGCGTTCAGTGCCTCCAGGGCCGCCGGCGAGACGGCGTTGGCCTTGCCGTCATCGAAGTGCAGGGCCGCCACGTCGCCGTCCTGCTCGAAACGGAGGATCTCGTCTGCCATGGCGCGGAAACGTAGCAGGGGTGAGACAAGGGGACGTTCCTTTCTGTCTCACGGCAAAGCCGTGAGACAGAAAGGAACGTCCCCTTGTCTCACTACAGCCGGAGGCGCTCGTCCCGCTCCTCCACGAAGCCGCGGATCTGGTCCTCGCTGTCCTGGTCGAGGCCGCTCCAGCGGACCGCCATGCCGATCGGCAGGTTCTTCTTGACCAGGTTGCCCGGCACGTTCGTGGCGACCACCTCTCCCGACACCCGCACGTCGCCTTCGGGAAGCGGCAGGGTCAGGTGCACGACGGCCTTGGGCATCGACGGCCGCGGGGTGGCCAGGTAGGCGCCTCGCGCCGAGAGGGAGTAGAGCTTGGCCGGCTTCTCGCGGCCCCCTGCGTGGATCTCGACCGGCCAGTTCGTCGGGACCCGCGGCGCCCGGCGGGTGGCCACCATCGGGCCTCCGCCGGACAGCGAGCGGTTCATCTGGAAGCGCAGGGTGTTGTCGTCGATGGGGCTCCAGAGCCCGTAGTCGACGGAGGCCCGGCGCAGGCGGCCGCGTTGGTCCGCGTCGGGGCGCTCCCCGAAGACGACGATCGGCAGGGCCGGCACCCGGTCCGGCTCCACCATGCGGAGGGCTCGCAGGGAGCGCTCCAGGTCGACCACCGCCAGGTCCGGCGGGATGACCACGCAGCCCACCTGGAAGCGGGGATCCGAGAGCGCCTCGAGCCCCTGGTCCATGGTCTTGGCCCGCACGACGTGGAAGTCCATCTGACGCAGGCGCAGGGAGAGGGCCTCCATGCTGGTGGAGCCCGAATCGACCAGGAGCAGGGTTCGCCGTTCCATCGTGTCCGCCTCGCGTCCAGCCCGCCGTGGAGGGGCGGACGCATGGACCATCGGCAGGGAGGGTCTTCGGCCGGAGCGCCGCCGCTGCCGGGTGACGGGGGTCACGAAGGGGGACTCACGATATTCTCACGAGAGCCGATATACTGTAGGCAATTCCCTTCCCTCTCCTCGCCTGGGGAGCCCCGAGGGCCCTCAAGGCAATGTGGAGGACCCCCCAGCGTGTCCGATCCCGCCTCCGATCTGCGCGCCTCCCTGGAGCGCGCTGCCGCCGCCTGCGCCGAGCTGTTCCGCCAGCCTACCCTGGGCGGCCTGGGCCGGGTGCGATCCTGCCGGCTCGCGGCCTTTCCCGACGAGGGGCTCGTGCCCGGCGACGACATGACCGCCAGCCTGGTCCTGCCCGTCGCGGGCCCGTTCCCCGCCACCGCCGTCCTGAGCTTCGAGCCCGAGGCGGCCCTCCGCCTGATCCGCAGCGCTTCCGGTCCCAGCGAGGCCGAGCCCCTGGCGCGCTTCACTTCCCTCGGGCGGGCCATGATGGAGCGCATCCTGGGCGAGTTCGGAAGCGATCCGGCGAGCCTCGGCAGCGTGCACCTGGAGGAAGGCGCCGTCGTCTCGACGCTCCTCGCGACCCACGCCCCGCCGGACACCGCGCTCCTGTGCGCGGAGCTCGTGCTCGCCGACGAGGACGCAGCGGCGGGCGGCGTGCTCTACCTGCTCGGCGACGCCAAGGGCCTGGCATGGCTCGGTGCCGAGGCCGCCTAACGAACCTCGGCGCCCAGGAAGGCCTCTCGCCCGCGCCGCAGGATCCACACCACCAGGCCGACGGCCACCACCAGGAGGCCGAAGGCCAGCCCCCACCAGAGCCCGGGAAGCCCGGCCTCGGTGCGCAGGGCGAGCCAGACGCCGATCGGCAGGGCGAGGACCCAGTAGCCGACGAGGTTGAAGACCGCGGCGGGCCGGGGGCGCCCCATGCCGCGCAACACGCCGCAGGCGACCGCCTGGGTGCCGTCGAAGATCTGGAAGGCGCCGGCGATGGGGAGGATCGTGGCGGCCAGGGCGATGACCGCCGCATCCGGCGAGTAGGCCCGCGGCAGCAGCTCGCGCAGCAGCACGAACAGGCAGGCCGAGACCGACATCACCGCCGCTCCCATGCCGATCCCCACCCAGGACGCCCGTCCCGCGCGCTCCGGCTCACCGGCACCGATCAGATTGCCCACCCGCACGGCGGCGCCCTGGGCGATCCCGAGTGGCACCATGAAGGTGAGGGAGGCCAGGTTCATCACGATGGTGTGGGCGGCCAGCGAGGTGGCCCCCAGCCAGCCCGCCACCAGGTTCGAGCTGCCGAAGGCCCACATCTCGAGGCCCATCTGGAGCGAGATCGGGATGCCCAGGGCGAGCATGTGCCGCAGCCCGGCCGGGTCCCAGGCGCCGCGGCTCCAGCCCGCCCAGCCGCCCTGGTGGTAGCCGCGGGCCCAGACCAGGCCCACGAGGGCCACGGCCGAAAGGATCCGGGTGATCGACGTCGCGATCCCCGCCCCCTCGAGGCCGAGGGCCGGCGCGCCCAGGTTCCCGAAGATGAAGACCCAGTTGAAGAAGACGTTCCACAGGTTCGCGATCAGCACGACCCACATCGCCGGCCGCACCAGCTCGCGCGCCTGCAGGTACTGGCGCAGCGCCGCCGTGCCGAGCAGGAAGGGCACCGCCGGAAGCTGCACGCGGGTGTAGGTGTGGGCCTCCGCGGCCAGCTCCGGCTGCTGGCCCAGGCCAAGCAGCACGCTGCCCGAGAGCGACCACAGCAGGATCACCCCGATCGACAGAACGCCCGCCAGTACGAGGCCCTGCTGGAGGGCCAGGCCGGCGCGCTCGCCGTCGCCGGCCCCGTGGGCCTGGCTCACGATCGGGTCGAGGGCGAACAGCACGCCGGTGGCGGCCTGCAGCGTCGCGAAGATCCAGAAGTTGCCGATCGCCGCCGCCGCCAGAGCGTCCACGCTCACCCGCCCGACCATCAGCGTGTCGACGAAGCCCATCAGCATGTTGCCGAGGAGCGCCGTCACCACGGGTCCGGCCAGGCGCAGCAGGTGGCGGGCCTCGCGGCCGAGCGTCTCCGGAGGCGTCATGCGGGGCCTCGGATCAGCGGAGGTCGATGCCGACCAGCTCCGAGAGGGCAGCCAGGGCCGGCTCCGGGGCGTCGACCTTGATGGTCTGCATGCCCAGGGTCCGGGCGGTCTTGAGGTTGCGCCCGATGTCGTCCAGGAACACCGCTTCCTCGGGTCGGATATCGAGCGCCCGGCAGGCGTGCTCGTAGATGCGCGGGTCGGGCTTGCGCAGGCCCACCTTCGCGGACTCCACGACGACGTGGAAGAGGGCGTGGAGCTCGTGGGGGGCATCCGGGTCCGCTTCCTCGTCCACCCAGTTGTTGGTCAGGGCGGCGACCCGCTTGCCCGCGTCGCGCAGACGCTCGATGGCGCGCAGCATGGCGGGCCGAGGTCCGCACTCGCCGATGCGCCGCATCATCTCTCCGGCCGAGAGCGCGTGGCCCGCCGCGCGGCACTCGGCCTCGAAGTCCCGCTCGAATACGTCGCGGCCGATCTCGCCTCGCTCCAGCCGCGACCAGGCCCCCCCCGGGCCGCGCTCGACGACCAGCCGGTTCACGAAGCCGTCCGGGATGCCGAGGTCCCGCTCGTAGCGGGCGATGGCGTGGAGCGGAGAATCGACCACGACCCCGCCCAGGTCGAAGATCACGGCCCGGAGCGTCGACATGGCCGGGCACGGTAGCCCAGGCGGCCGCTCCGGGCCGGGCGTCGTTCCCGTCTGGGGGAAACGACCCAGCTCAATCCGGGCCTGCGATCCGCCGATGACGTCCCGGTGAGTGCAGCCGAGCCGGAGAAGGACGGGACGCCGGAGGGCGCTCCGGCGCCGCGCCGTGCCATCCTGCCGCGCTTCGGCGACTCCCTGCCCGCGCTGGTCCAGCAATTCGGCCACGGCAAGTGCCTGGGCATGGTCGTGGTCGACGGCTCCGGCCTGGCGCCCATCGAGCGCACCTACGGCGCCGCTGCCGTCGAGGGGACGCTCGGGAACCTGGGTGCCGTCGTCTGGGAGGTGGCCTCCGGGCTGCTCGATGGCGACGAGGTGGTCGTGAGCGGCGAGACCGGTCGCTTCGAGGTGGTCGTGGCGTTCTTCCGCGGGGAGGGCGACGGCGGCTTCTACCGCAGCGAGCTGCCGACCCTGGCCCGGGGCATCGAGAAGGCGATCGAGCGACAGGGGGTGCGGCTCGTCTACCCGTTCTCGCGGCGGGTCCCGCCCCTCTCGGTCGGCTACGCGGCCGTGCAGCGCAATCCGTTCCACGGAGCCGAGAGCCAGATCCTCGGAGCCGTGGTCGAGGCCCGGGCCGATGCGGAGCTCAACGCCCGCAACGCTGCGCGCCGCCAGCGTCGCGACTTCCAGGGCATGCTCCTGGCGGGCGAGGTCTCGTCGGTCTACGAGCCGATCGTCGACGTCACGAGCAAGACCGTCTACGGCTACGAGGCCCTCGTCCGCGGCCCGGAGGGCACGCCCTTCCGCAGCCCGCTGGCGCTGTTCGACGCTGCCGCGGACGAGGATCTGGTGTTCGAGCTCGATTGCCTGTGTCGGCGCGCCGGTCTCGACGGCGCCGTGGGTCTGCCCTCGGGAACGGCCCTCTTCCTGAACGTGCGCCCGACGACGATCCACGATCCCTACTTCACGCCCGAGCAGCTGATCCACACGCTGCGCCGCAGCAAGCTCCAGCCGAGCGACGTGGTGTTCGAGATCTCCGAGCAGGAATCGATCGAGAGCTTCGACGTGTTCCGCGAGATCCGCGACGCCTACCGGGCCCAGGGCTTCCGGTTCGCCCTCGACGACACCGGCGCCGGCTATGCGAGCCTCCAGGCCGTGATCGAGCTGGAGCCGGAGTTCATCAAGGTGGACCGCGCCCTCGTGACCGGCCTCGACACGGACCCGGCCCGCCAGGCCCTGCTGCAGGCGCTGCAATCCGTCGCGCGCACGATCGGTGCCAAGATCATCGGCGAGGGTCTCGATACGCTCGAGGAGCTCGAGATGCTGAAGGAGCTCGAGATCTCCTTCGGCCAGGGCTGGCTGTTCGGCAAGCCCACGCCCCTGCGCGCCGGGGGCGACGCGGACGACGGGCAACGCTGACGTATCCTTCCTGCCATGCTGGCAGGATTCGACTCCGTCACGAAGACCCTTCTCGGCGTGCCCCGCACGGTCCATCGTCGCGGCGAAGGCCCCGGCGTGCTGGTGATGCACGAGATCCCGGGCATCACGCCGGAGGTCGCGCGCTTCGCCCGCACGGTCGCCGACGCGGGCTACAGCGTCGCCCTCCCCGAGCTCTTCGGCGTGCTCGAGAAGCCCATCTCGGGTGGCTACGTGCTCGGCCAGATGGCGCGGGCCTGCATCAGCCGGGAGTTCCACGTGCTGGCCGCCCACGGCACCAGCCCGATCACCGACTGGCTTCGCGCCCTGGCGCGCGATCTCCACGAGGAGGTGGGTGGCAAGGGCGTCGGTGCCATCGGCATGTGCCTGACGGGCAATTTCGCCCTGGCGCTGATGATGGAGCCGTCCCTGATGGCGCCGGTCCTCTCCCAGCCCTCGCTCCCCTTTCCCTTCGGCAAGGCGCGGCGGCGCGCGCTGCACGTCACGCCGGAGCAGCTCGCCTGCGTGAAGGAGCGCGCCGCCGAGGGCGTCGGCGTCCTCGGCCTGCGCTTCAGCCACGACCCCATGTGCCCTCCCGAGCGCTTCGAGACCTTGCGACGGGAGCTCGGCGACGGCTTCGAGGGCATCGAGATCGACTCCGGCCCCGGCAACCCCCACGGCCTTACCCGCATGGCCCACAGCGTGGTGACCACCGATCTCGTCGACGAGGCAGGGCACCCGACCCGGGAGGCCCTCGATCGCGTGCTCGGGCTGTTCGAGGAGCGGCTCAAGGGCTAGGCAGGGGCCCGCCTCCGCCAGGAGTCGAAGCTGAAGAGCGCCAGGGCGATCCAGATGCACGAGAAGGCGACGGCGTGGGCGCCGGACCAGGGCTCCTCGTAGACGAAGAGGGCCAGCAGGAATCCGATGCTCGGCGCGATGTACTGGAAGAGGCCTAGCATCGATAGGGGCAGACGGCGCGCTGCGCTGCCGAACCAGAGCAGGGGGAGCGCCGTCGCGGGCCCCGCGCCGACGAGGAGGCTCTCTTCCAACGGACTCAGGCCTCCGCCCAGCGCTCCGCCCACCGGCTCGACGCCGACCATCAGGAAGAGCGCGGCGAGAGGAGCCAGCAGGCCCGTCTCGAAGGAGAGGGCCGGGATCGGTCGGGCGTGGCAGAGCTTGTGCACCAAGCCGTAGAGGCCGAACGACATGGCCAGGGCGAGAGACACCCACGGCAGCCCCGCGAACCGCCAGCCCAGCACCGCGACCCCGGCGGCGGCGACCGCCACCGCGAGCGCCTGCAACGGCCACAGGCGCTCGCCCAGGAAGAGCCGGCCGAGGAAGACGCTGAGGAGCGGATTCAGGTAGTAGCCGAAGCTCGCCTCGAGCAGCTGGTCGTGGTTCACGGCCCAGATGTAGACGAGCCAGTTCACCCCGATCAGGACGCCGGCGAGCCCGAGGAAGAGCGCCTCCCGGGGGCGGCTGCGCACGGCGAGGAGCTCCGGCAGCCGACGCAGGACGCCCAGCAGCAGCAACGTGAACGCGACGGTACCGATCACCCGCCAGGCGAGGATCTCCGCCGCGGGCACGGCGGCGAGCGCCTTCCAGTAGACCGGCAGCACTCCCCACGCGCCGTAGGCGAGCAGGGCGTAGACGACTCCCATGGGTGGTAAGCTCCGCGCGTGATCGTGCTCCACGAGCTCGTGAAGCGCTACGGGGACGGACACGAAGTCGACGGGGGAGCGGCAGCGGTGGACGGCGTCTCGCTGCGCGTGCCCCAGGGCGAATGCGTGTTCCTCGTAGGGGGCTCGGGCTGCGGCAAGACCACGACCCTCAAGATGATCAATCGCCTGATCGAGCCCACGGCCGGGCGGGTCGAGATCGACGGCCATGATCATCGCGAGCTGCCTGGTCACGAGCTGCGGCGACGCATCGGCTACGGCTTCCAGCAGGTCGGGCTCTTCCCGCACCTGACCGTCGCAGAGAACGTCGGCATCACGCCGGAGCTGCTCGGCTGGGAGCGCGAGCGCATCACCGCCCGGGTGGAGGAGCTGCTCCAGCGCGTCGAGCTGTCGCCGGCGGAGTTCGGCGGGCGAGCGCCGGCCGAGCTCTCCGGAGGCCAGCAGCAGCGGGTCGGCCTGGCGCGCGCCCTCGCCGCCGAGCCGGACATCCTGCTCCTCGACGAGCCCTTCGGCGCCCTGGACCCGCTCACCCGCGACCGCCTCCAGGACGCCTTTCGCCGCCTGCGGGAGGACCTCGCGCTCACGGTGATGTTCGTGAGCCACGACATGGTCGAGGCGCTGCTCCTCGCCGATCGCATCGCGGTGATGGAGGCCGGTCGCGTGCTGCAGATCGGCACGCCCGCCGAGCTGATGGCTGCGCCGGCCCATCCGCGCGTCGCCGAGCTGCTGGACACTCCGCGCCGACAGCGCGACGCCGTCGACCGCCTGCTGGGTGCCGGTGCGTGAGCGACCAGCTCGCGCTCCTCCCCGAGCGGCTGACCGCCCATCTCCAGCTCACGCTGGTCGCGCTGGCCGTCGGCATGGCCCTCGCGATTCCCCTCGGAATCGCGGTGACGCGACGACGCAACCTCGAGGGAGGGGTGCTCGGCGTGGCCAGCGTCATCCAGACGATTCCCAGCCTGGCGCTGCTCGCGATCATGGTGCCGACCCTCGCGGCGCTGGCCGTCTGGCTCGAGACCCTGGGCATCGAGCTGCGCAGCATCGGCTATCCGCCCGCCATCGTGGCCCTGGCGCTCTACAGCATCCTGCCGATCCTGCGGAACACGGTGGCTGGGATCGGCGGAGTGGATCCTGCCCTGGTCGAGGCGGCCCGCGGAGTGGGGATGACCTCCGCCCAGCAGCTGCGTCGGGTGGAGCTGCCCCTGGCCCTCCCGGTGATCGTGGCCGGCGTGCGCACGGCGGCGGTGTGGGTGGTCGGCACGGCCACCCTCTCGACGCCGGTCGGCGCGACGAGCCTTGGCAACTTCATCTTCACCGGCCTGCAGACCCGGAACTTCACGGCGGTGTGGGTCGGCTGCCTCGCCGCGGCGGCGTTGGCGCTGCTCCTCGATGGCCTCATCGCAGCGCTCGAGTCCGGCGTGCGTCGCCGCCGCCGCGGGAGGGTCGGTGCGGCCCTGGCGGTTCTGCTCGGGCTCTACGCCTACGTCGGCTGGGCCTTCGTCGCCGACGCCGGTCGCGACGCGGGGCGCCCCGTCCTGATCGGCTCCAAGAGCTTCACCGAGCAGTACATCCTCTCCGAGCTCGTGGCGGGCTGGGTGCGGGCGGACACCGGCCGCGAATCCCGGGCGCTCGAGTCCCTGGGCTCGACAGTCGCCTTCGACGCCCTGCGGGACAGTCAGATCGATCTCTACGTGGACTACTCCGGCACGGTCTGGGCCACCCTGATGAAGCGGGAAGGCCTCCCCGAGAGCCGCCAGGCCGTGCTGCAGGAGGTGCGGGACTGGCTCGCCGCCGAGCACGACGTCACCCTGGTCGCCGCCCTCGGCTTCGAGAACACCTACGCCCTCGGCATGCGCGCCGATCGGGCCCGCGAGCTCGGGGTGACGCGCATTGGCCAGCTGCCGCGGGTCGCGCCCCGCCTCTCGATCGGGGGCGACCTGGAGTTCTTCAGCCGCGCCGAGTGGAAGGCCCTCGACGCCACCTACGGCCTGCCCTTCGCCGAGCAACGCAGCATGGATCCCGGCCTCATGTACCAGGCCGTCGCGGCGCGCGAGGTGGACGTGATCAGCGCCTTCTCCACCGACGGTCGCATCGCCGCCTACGACCTGGTGCTGCTCGAGGACGACCGGGGCGTGATCCCGCCCTACGATGCGATCCTGCTGGCGAGCCCGCGCCTGCGCCGGGAGCTGCCGGAGGTGGTCGAAGCGCTGGGCGAGCTCGACGGATCGATCGACGAGCCTCGCATGCAGCGGCTGAACTACGCCGTCGACGAGGAGGGCGAGAGCCCGGCGGCGGTGGCGGAGCGACTGCTCACCGAGCTCCGTGGAGAGGCCGGGCGGGTGGCGCCCTAGCAGGCTGCTGAAATTCGGCGCTGAGAGGCGCCAGAACGCCAGAGGGCGCGGGTCCCCGCGGCCCGCTCGGCTCGCTCTTCGATCCCGGAAGCGATCCGGGGTACCTCGTCTCGATGCAGGTGCGTCATGTGACCTCTACGAGGTTGCGTATGCGGACCAGGTTGTAGACCGCCGCCGTGAAGACGAACATCCACCCGACCCGATCCGTGCCCCGGTGACGCGTCTTTCGCATTCCCCCGACCGTCTTCATCCAACCGAAGCACTCCTCGATCCGCTTGCGTTTGTGCTGGCTGATCGCGTAGCCCTCGTGACGGACCGTGCGACCGTCGATCCGGCTGGCCCGATTCGTCGTGTGCTGCGCCACGTGCGGCGTGATGTTGCGCTTCCGGCAGCCCGCCACGAACTCCTCGGTGTCGTAGCCCTTGTCCCCGCCCAGCGTGATCCGGCGCCTTCCCGCCACGTCCTCCGCCATCTCCAGCGCTGCCAGCCGCTCGGCGTAGCCATCGGCCTCCGTCAGCAGCGCCGAGACGATCAGGCCGTTGCGGTTCTCCGTCAGCAGATGGCCCATGTAGGCCAGCTGCGAGGTCTGGCCCTTCTTGCGCGCCAGCCGCGCCTCGGGATCCGTCGTCGATTCGTGCGTCGCGTTGCTCCGCCGCTCTCCCCGAAAGTTCACCGTCGGGTTGCCCGGATCGTCGTCTCCGTCGTCCCCCGAGCCGTCCTTCGCCCGGAAGCTCTTCTGGCTCGCCCACGCCTCGATCAGCGTGCCATCCACCGTGAAGTGCTCCGACGACAGAAGGCCGTGGTCCTTTCCCTGCGCCAGCACCGCCTCAAAGAACGCCTCCGCCACGTCCCCTTCCAGCAGCCGGTCCCGGTTCTTCGTGAAGACCGTCGGGACCCAGACCGCATCCTCCATCCCCAGCCCTACGAACCAACGGAACAGCAGGTTGTACTCGAGCTGCTCCATCAGCTGGCGCTCACTCCGGATCGAGTAGAGCACCTGCAGCAACAGAGCCCGCAGCAGCCGCTCCGGTGGGATCGACGGCCGGCCCGTCGACGCGTAGAGCTCCGAGAACCGCCGAGACAGGCCCCTCAGCGCCTCGTCCACCATCGCCCGCATGGGGCGAAGCGGATGATCCTCCGGAATCCGCGTCTCCAGCGAGACGTAGCTGAACATCGAACCCTGCTCTCGGTCGCTGCCGCGCATCCTCTCTCCCCCCGACCCATCTTCTACCATCGAGAACACGGAAACGCAGGGTTTTTCAGCAGCCTGCTAGGCCGCCTCGTTACCACATCGCCACCGGCGAGCCGATCGAGCCGGTCGCGCCTGCGATGGGCACCGGTGTGTAGAGGTAGGCGAAGCGGTAGACGCCGCGCTCCACCAGCTCCGAGAGCTTCAGGTTCTCCTGGTTCACGATGCCGTGGCGCACCTGCAGGAAGGTGTGGGCGCAGAACTCGCAGTCCGGGTCCTCGCCGGGGACGGCGTCGACGGGCCAGGTGTCGGCGCCGGTCACGCCCGCCTTGCCCTCGGCGAGCCAGCGTGCGACCTCGATGCCAATGCCGGGGCAGCCGTCGTTGTACCTGGCGTTGTCCGCGATCCAATACTTCTCCCAGCCGGTGCGGAAGAGCACCGCGTCGCCGGGCTGGAGCTCGAACTCGGCCATGCCCTGCAGGGCGAGGGCCTTCTTCACGTCGGCCAGGGTGATGACCTCGCCGCGCTCCATCGAATCGACGCCCCGGGCCGCGGCGACGTCGATCAGCACGCCGCGGGCCACGATCGGGTGCAGCTTCTCCGTGCCGAGCTCGGCCAGGCCGTAGGGCCGGTTGATCTGCGCGGCGGTGTAGCCGTTGTAGTAGCGGACCTGGCCCAGGTCACCGGGCGAGCCGATCTGGATGCCGATGTGTCCGAGGCCGTCGAACTGGGTGCCGACCTGGCCGATCTCGGTGGCCAGGAACTCGTCGTTCCAGATGCCCTGGTTCTTGCCCACCGGTCCGCCGGTCGGCGCGCCGGGGATGCGCAGGGCGAAGCTGCGGCCGCCGAAGAGCGGCATGTCCGCGCTGTAGACCTGGCCGATCTTCACGCTCCGGCCCTTCCGGATCTCGGCGAGGGCCCGCTTCACCACCTCCGGCTTCGTGTACCAGTTGGTCGAGCCGGCCTGGTCGCCCTCGCCCCACAACGGGTTGGGCCACCAGCGCTCGCCGAGGGGCGTCTCCATGCAGTCGCCGTCGACCCAGGCCTTGCCCCCCAGGTGTCGGAAGGCGTCGCAATCTGCGAGAGCCGGCGCGGCCGCCAGCCACACCGCTGCGGCGAGGACCGGACTACGCATCGGACTTGTCTCCTCCCAACATGGCCGCGAAGGCCTCCGGGGTGCCCGGCGGAGGCTCTCCCACCGGGTCGCGCCCCTCGATGATGTTGCGCATGAACGTCTCGATCATGCTCTCCCAGGGGTGGGGAAGCACGTAGAAGCGCTTCTCCTGGATGGCCGCGGCGACGATGCGTCCGACCTCCAGGGGATCCATGCCGCCGGAGATGAGGCCCTCCACCACCTTGCGCATGGCCTCGGCCTCCGGCGGGATCTCGACGGCCGGCCGCGGCGTCTCCGGGCGGTTGCGTTCCGAGCTGGCGATGTTGGTCGCTACCCACCCGGGGCACAGGACCGAGACGCCGACGTGGGGCCCGCGCATCTGCAGGTTGCTCCACAGGGCCTCGGAGATCGCTCGGCAGGCGTGCTTGGTCACGCCGTAGATTCCGCCGCCCGGCATGAGCCCCGCCATGGAGGCCGTGTTCACCACATGGCCCTCGTCCTGCTCCAGCAGGATCGGGACGAAGGCCCGGATGCCGTGGACGACGCCCATCAGGTTCACGCCCATCACCCAGTCCCACTCGTCGAGGGGCGCCTCCCAGATGCCGCCGGGTGAGCCGCCGGCGACGCCGGCGTTGTTGCACACGACGTGGGCCGCGCCGTACTCGTCGAGGGTCCGCCCCGCCAGGGCGTCGACCGCCTCGGGCTTGGAGACGTCGCACGGGACGCCGATCGCCGTCGCTCCGTCGGCGCGCAGGCCGGCCACCACGTCGTCCAGGACCGCCTGCTCGATGTCGGCGATCACGAGCTTCATCCCCTCTTCCGCGAAGGCCCGGGCCATGCCCAGGCCGATGCCGCTCGCTCCACCGGTGACGACGGCGACCCGATTTCGAAGGCGTTCCATGGCATCCCTCCTCTCCAGGTCGGCCCACGCTAGCCCGTCCATGCCTGGTCTACACTGGCCTCATGAAGTTCGGGATCTTCTACGAGCACCAGCTGCCGCGCCCCTGGGACGAAGAGAGCGAGTACCGCCTCCTCCAGCAGTCCCTGGAGCAGATCGAGCTCGCCGACCGGCTGGGCTTCGACTACGCGTGGGAGGTGGAGCACCACTTCCTGGAGGAGTACTCCCACTCCTCCGCGCCCGAGGTGTTCCTCGCGGCGGCCAGCCAGCGCACCCGAGACATCCGGTTGGGACACGGCATCGTCCAGTTGACGACGAACCATCCAGCGCGGGTCGCCGAGCGGGTCTCCACCCTCGATCTCCTCTCCCACGGCCGGGTCGAGCTGGGCATCGGCGAGGGGTCGAGCGTCACCGAGCTGCACCCCTTCGACCGGCGCTTCCGCGACAAGCGCGCCGTCTGGGAAGACGCAGTGCGCTGTATCCTGCCAATGTTCCAGAAGGAGGCCTGGGAGTACCACGGCGAGTACTTCGATTTCCCGCTGCGCAACGTGGTGCCGAAGCCGCGCCAGAAACCCCACCCGCCGCTCTGGGTCGCCTGCTCCCAGTTCGAGACGATCGAGATGTGCGGCCGCCGCGGCATGGGCGTGCTCTCGTTCCAGTTCATCTCGTCCGACATGGCCAGGGCCTGGGTGCACGCCTACTACAACGCCTACACCCGGCGCCTGGAGCTGCTGGCCGACTACGCGACCAATCCGAACATCGCCGTGGTGAGCCCCTTCATGTGCGCGGAGACCGACGAGGCGGCCCTCGAGAAGAGCGACGGTTCGAGCTTCTTCCAGTTCGCCCTGCTGTTCTACAACCGCCACGGCCCGATCGAGCCCGGCTCCATCAGCCTGTGGGACGAGTACCAGAAGTGGCGGGAGACCGAAGAAGGCAAGCGCCTGCGGCGCAACCGCGGCCTGATCGGCTCTCCGGAGGTGCTGCGCGAACGTCTCCGCAAGTTCGAGGCCTCCCACGTCGATCAGGTGATCCTGATCAACCAGGCGGGTCGCAACACCCACGAGGACATCTGCGAGAGCCTCGAGCTCTTCGCGCGCGAGGTGATGCCCGAGTTCCACGAGCGCGACGGCGAGCATCAGGCCTGGAAGCAGAAGGTGCTGGCGGGCGACATCGAGCTCGATGAGATCGATCCGTCCGAGCTGACGCCGATCTCCCTGCAGAACCCGAACTGGAAGAAGCAGCACGGGCTCTAGCGGAGGTCAGCCCCCGGAGATCGCGAGCTCCGCCGCCGGGTCGGCCGGTGTGTCGTCCCGCAGGTGGTCGAAGAAACCCTCGGGAAGGGCGACCTTCTGGGTGCCCGACTTCTTGCCGCGGGGAACGCGCATCGCCTCCGGCGGGAAGGCGAGGGACGGGTCCACGTCGGCGAGCACGTCCCCGAGCTCCGCCAGGGTGGTCACCTGGACCAGGCGGCCGCGCAGGCGCGCACTCCCGGGGAAGCCCTTCGTGTACCAGGTAGCGTGGCGCCGGAAGGCGCGCATGGCGGGGCCCTCGCCGAAGAAGTCGGCGAGGAGCCGCGCGTGCTCGAGCATGGTGGCGCGGACGGCGCCGAGGCACGGCGGGTCCTCGGGCTCGCGGCCGGCGAAGACGCAGGCGAGGTCGCGGAACAGCCAGGGCCGGCCCAGGCAGCCGCGGCCGACCACGACGCCGTCGCAGCCGGTCCGTCGCATCATGCGCAGGGCGTCCCAGGCCTCCCAGACGTCGCCGTTGCCGAGCACCGGGATGCCGGTCACGGCTTCCTTCAGACGGGCGATGGCGCTCCAATCGGCCTCGCCGTCGTAGAGCTGGGCTGCCGTTCGGGCGTGGAGCGCGATGGCGGCGCAGCCCTCGACTTCGCCGATGCGGCCGGCCTCGAGGTAGGTCGTGAGGCGCTCGTCGATGCCGATGCGGAGCTTGATCGTCACCGGCACCGGGCCGGCGTGCTGCACCACGGCGCGAACGATCTTCGCGAGGAGAGCGGGCCGGGCCGGGATCGCCGCGCCCCCGCCCTTGCGGGTGACCTTGCGGACCGGGCAGCCGAAGTTCAGGTCGATGTGGTCCACGCGGCCCTCGGAGACGAGCCACGCGGTAGCGCGACCCATGCTCTCCGGGTCGACGCCGTAGAGCTGGAGGCTGCGGGGCGCTTCGTCCGGCCCGAAGGCCGCGAGGCGGCGGCTCTTCGGGCTGCCCTCCACGAGCGCCCGGGCCGTGATCATCTCGCTCACGTAGAGCCCGGCGCGGAGGCCTCCGAACCGGCGGCACAGGGTGCGGAAAGGGGCGTTGGTCACGCCGGCCATCGGCGCGAGGACGAAGGGCACGGCGACCTCGAGGGGCCCGATGCGGAGCGGCGCGAACTCGCCAGGGCGCGCCGGCGGGACGTCCTTGTTCAGCGGGCTCCGGTAGCGAGGGTCCACGGGCTCAGGGAGTGCGCGTGACCATCCGGTCGATCGCGTGGACCGGAGCCTGGTCCCCCGCCATCAGGTGTTTGATCGTCGCGTAGACCGCTTGCTGCTGCTTCACCCGGGAGAGGCCCTCGAAGCCGGCCGAGACCACCTCTACCTCGAAGTGCCCGGGGCTGGCCGCCCGCACGGACACCTCGGCCTCGGGCAGCCCCTCGCGGATCGCCTGCTCGAGCTGGGTCGCGATCTCCTCGGGCTTGGGCGGAGGGGAGCTCAGGATCTGGATGGCCATCGGGACAAGTTAACAAATGGACGCGGCCCCAACGCAGCGGACACGACGCAACAGACAGAACCGGCCCCTTGCGCAACTAGGGGCAGGAAATGCGGGTGGGGGGGCGGTTCGTGCAGGCGAGCTCGTCGTCCATGCCGCCTGCGGCGGTGCCACAGGCGGTGCGGAGGGCGCCGGCCAGGGCCTCGTCGCGGGTGGCGGCGGCGGCGCGGGCGCAGTGGGTGCCGCCGGCGGCGGTGACGCAGACTTCGCACTCCACCTGGCCGCTGCGCAGGGTGGCGAAGGCCAGGAGGGCGACGAAGGTCGCGATGCCCAGGACCGTCCAGACCGCCCGCATCAGCGGGAGAGCAGGATCAGGTCGGCGAGCACGCGCAGGGCCTCCTCGGCGTGGGGCGAGAGCTCGTCGTCGTCGCCGTGGTCGGCGCCGGCCGGCACCGAGGCGGCGGCGTTGCCCGCGGCGGGCTTGCCGTCGTTCGCGGCCAGCGGCTCCTCGTCGGAGCGCCCGTTGCGTTCGGCGATCAGGTCGGCAAGGCGGACGATGCCCTCCTCCGACTTCCGCTCGGCCAGCTCCTCGCGCATGGTGGTGAAGAACTCGTTCTCGGTCTGGCGCTGCTCCGAGCGGCGGGCCAGCTCGACCAGCAGCTCGTTCGTGACCGGCTTCCAGCTCCGGGGTCGGGCCCCGTTCTCGAGGAAGGGATCGATCGACGGGGCGCGCAGGGAGTGGGCCTGGGCGCTCTCGCCGAACTCGTCGGTGGCGAAGAGCGACGGCGTCACCACGTCCGCCGCCACCCCGGCGTGCTGGGTCGAGCTGCCCCCGGGCCGGAAGAAGAGGCCGGTCGTCACCTTGAGGGCGCCCAGGCCCGGCCGCAGCGGGAACAGGCTCTGCACCGTACCCTTGCCGAAGGTGTGGTCGTCCCCGACCACCACGGCGCGCCGGTAGTCCTTGAGCGCGCCGGCCAGGATCTCCGAGGCCGAGGCGCTGACTCGGGACGTCAGGATCACGAGCGGTCCGTCGTAGAGCACCGAGTCGTCCGGGTCGGGCAGCACCCGGCCCCGATCGCCGCCGTCGCGGACGGCGACCACGCCGCCCTCCTCGATGAAGAAGCCCGAGATCGTGACCGCGTCCTCGAGCAGGCCGCCGCCGTTGCGCGAGAGGTCGAGGAGCAGCCCGTCGAGCTTCTCGCGACGCACCTGGGCGAGGAGGCGCCGCACGTCCCGCGAGCCCAGCCGCTTGGCCGGGTCGCGATCGCCGCCGTAGAAGGACGGCAGGTCGAGGACGCCGACGCGCAGCGTCTTGCCCTCCGTCTCCACGCTCTCGATGCGCAGCTTGGCCGCCTGCTGCTCCAGGTCGATCTTGTCCCGCTGGATCGCGACCTTGAACCGCTCCGTCGACTCGCCCTGCCGCAAGACGGTCAGCTGCACCCGCGTGCCCTTGCGCCCCCGGATCAGCCGGACGACGTCGCGCAGCGCCATGTCGATGATGTCGACCGGGTCGCGCCCCTCCTCGGCCACTGCGACGATGCGATCACCGGGCTCGAGCGCCGAGGCGCGATCCGTCGCGCCGCCGGGGATGACCTGCTCCACCACCGCATAGCCGTCCCGCTCGGTGAGGGCGACGCCGATGCCCTCCAGCGAGAGCTCCATCTGGATCTGGAAGTCCTCCCACACGTGATTCGACAGGTAGGAGGAATGGGGATCGAGGGCGTTGGCGAAGGCGTCGAGGAACTGGGCGTAGAGATCCTCCCGGCTGAGCTCGGCGACGCGCTTCGTGACCAGTTCGTAGCGGTGGATGATCCGCTGCTTGGCCTCTTCGAGGGTCGCGTCCGCCTCCAGGTAGTTGGAGATCTGGAAGTGGACCAAGGTGCGGAGCAGCTCGTCCCGCTCCGCCTTGGTGGCCGGGGAGCCGCGCTCGTCCGGATCGAGGAGCAGGCTCGCCTGGGTGTCGAGGCTGTAGTCGTCCCGGGCCACGAAGCCCCGCACGAAGCCCTCGATCTCCCGGTTGCGGCCCAGCACGTCCTGGTGGAGGCGGCGAAGCCGGCTGCAATCGCTCGAGCGGGTCTCGAGGAAGAGCGAGCGGAGCGAGGCCTCCAGCTCTGCCCGCTCGGACTCGAGGAAGAACACCCGCTGGGGATCGAGCCGCTTCAGATAGGTCTGGATCGTGCGGCTGCGGATCCCTTCGTCGAGCTGGTGGGCCGCGATGTGCTTCTGGAAGAAGAAGGTCGTGAGGTCCGGGATGTCGCCACAGGTGAGGGCCGCCCGGGCTGTCGTCGGCAGGATGAGGACGACGGCGAGAAAGAGCGCGGGCCCGGCCGCGTACCGGCCGGGCCGGAAGAAGACGGCCATCCGGGCAAGCTAGCTGACCACCCCCGGGGCCGGAAGCGGGTCCCTCAGGGGCGCGGGAGGCCCAGAGAGGCCAGGTGGTCACCGTCGTGGGCCACGGCCAGGGTGAATCCGTGCTCGCGTTCCAGGCCCGCCAGGAAGCGCCGCATGCGGCCGAGCTGGCCGTCCGCCTCCGGGACGATCAGGAGCCGGTAGAGCAGCGCCTTCGGGCGGTCGATCCGCGCCGACTCCACGTCGTTCACCACGTCGCCGGTGAAGATCACCCGGCGGGGGCCGTCCGACGCTGCCACGGAAGCGGCCAGCATCTGGCTGCCCGGGGTGTGACCGGCGGCGTGGATCAACGCGACGCCCGGGAAGCCCGGCACGGCGGCCGCCGTCCCTTCCGGCACCACGGTGCGCTGGAGGCAGCCCGCTTCGTCGAGGAGATCCGACGTGCTGCCGGTGGTGTAGTTCGTGAGCTCGGCCTGGGCGCGCACCTGGAAGATCGGCAGCGGCGCGCCGCCGCGGGCTTCGCAGAGGGACCCCGCGCCCTCCACGTGGTCGAAGTGCAGGTGGGTGATCACGACCCCCGCCACGCGGCCCGCCAGGGGGCCGAGCTGCTCGCCCACCGAGCCGAAGGTCTCCACCGGCTCGGCGCCCAGCCGCTCGAAGATCGACGAGAAGTCGCGTGCGCCTTCGGGGCTCATGCCCAGGTCGACGAGCAGCAGGCGACCGTCGCTCCAGCCGAGGGCAAAGGACGGGTGCGTGAGCAGCCGCGGCGGCGGAGCGAAGCTCGTCTGCCGCGCCGTCTCCAACCACGCGAGGCGAACCGGTCGATCCCGCTCCTCGTCCAGCGCGAGGAGGGAGGACGCCGGCGGCGGGTCCGGGTCCAGCTCGCGAATCTGGAGCTGGGCCGGGGTCAGGAGCCCAGCTACCACGAGGACGAGGGCCAGCAGCAAGAGGCCGATCAGGCGCAGCCAACGCACGGTGTCTCCCTCAAGCCTCGATGGGTTCGGTTCCGACGAAAGCCAGGACGTCCGGCCGGCACACGTAGCGGACCGGCGGGATCTCCAGGCGGCCGTCGGCGATCGAGGCGGAGACCGGATGGTAGGGGTCGAGACGCGGGTCGCCCCAGGCGGCTCCGTCGAAGTGCGCGAGGTGCGGGCGCAGGCGCTCGGCGCGCTCCAGCCGGGCCTCCGGCTCGATCTGGATGAGGCGCAGGCCCCGGGGAAGGTGGGCGAGGGTGAGGGAGGAGGAGTACTGCACGTCGCCGGGCGCGAGCGGCTCCGGGTCGACGGCCTCGAGCTCGAGGGTCGGCGCCTCGTCCACGGCCACCCGGAGCAGGATCGCGTCGTAGCCCCGGGAGAGCTCCACGCGGCCGCGGCGGATCGGGAAGCCGAGCTCTTCGGCCAGGGCCGCGCCGGCCGCTTCCGCGTCGCACACGGCGCCGGTGACGAAGCCGCGCGGGCGGGCGCCGCTGCGGCACTGGGCGCGGGTCTGGACCAGTCGGAAGGGCCCCCAGGGCGAGCGCTCGCAGGCCCAGGCCTGCAACACCAGGGCGGCGGGATTGGTCGGGTGCAGCCCCGGGGGCAGGACGGCCTCGCGGGCGCTGCGGGGCATCTCGAACATGGCCTGCAGCACGGTCACGCCTTCCAGGACGAGGGTCTCGCGAGGCAGGGCCGCGACCTGCGGGCGGCCGCGGCCGAGCGCCACGGGATCGGCGCGGCCGACCATCATCGGGGGGTGTCTCCCGGGAACGCCGGCATCACCTCGCGGGCGAATAGCCGCATGCTCTCGAGCACCTCCGCCTGGGGGATCGTCTCCAGGCCGTTCAACAGGAAGTTGATGCCGTCGATGCCCATCGACTCCCAGTGCTTGATGGCGTCGACGATGTGGGCCGGATCGCCCACACAGATGCCCTCGGCAACGCCGGTCGGGTCCCCCGGGCTGCCACCGCGCTTCGGCGGGCTCGGCGCCAGGTTCGCCAGCGATTGATAGGCGCGGGTCGGGTAGGCCTCGCGCGTCCACAGTAGGTGCGCGTTGGCCAGCCCGAAGGTGCCGACCAGCCGCATCCCGGTCTCCGCCGCCCGCTTCGGGTCCTCGTGGCAGTAGAGGAAGTTGAGCGTGGTCACCTGGTCGTTCACCACCGACGACACCGGGTCGCACTGCTGGATGCGCCGATGATAGGCCCGGGTGCGTCGCTCCTGCTCCGCGTAGCCCGCGGCCGCGACGCCCAGACACCCGATGCCGCGATCCGCCGCGTCCAGCTCGGTGCCCGGGCTCGTCACCGTCACCCACAGCGGCGGGTGGGGCTGCTGGAGCGGCTTCGGCAGGACGTTTCGCTCGGGCATCGAGAAGCAGCGGCCTTGGTAGGCCAGCGGCTCCTCTGCCCAGAGCTTCGGGAGCACGCGCACGAACTCGTCCCATGTCTTCTTGGTGTCGTCGGGATCGACGCCGAAGCCGCCCAGCTCCGTCCAGGTCGAGGAGCGGGCGGTGCCGAGCTCCAGCCGCCCCCCGGAGATCAGGTCCAGCGTGGCGGCGCGCTCCGCCACCCGGATCGGGTGGTTCATTTCCGGCACACACACCACCGCGCCGTGGCCCACCCGGACCCGCTCGGTCTGGGCCGCCACCGCGCTCAGCACCACCTCGGGGGCGGAGCAGTGGGAGTACTCCTCCAGGAAGTGATGCTCGACGGCCCACACCCACTCGAAGCCCAGCTCGTCGGCGAGGCGCGCCTGCTCCAGGGCGTTCTCGAACACCTGCCGCTCGACCCCGCCCTCGAAGGGCAGTGGCGTCGACATCTCGAAGAAGATTCCGAAGCGCACGGGGCGGCTCCTCCGGCGGGCCAGTGTGCCGAACTTGGGGGGCGTGGGCAGGGTCGGAATCTGCAACACTTCGGGAGACGACCAGGGAGGACCGATGGAGCACCCGACGCCCGGGGGGATCGAGGCCCGTGTCCGGGTCGCTGCCCCGATTGCCGTGGCGTTCGTCCTGGCGTCCGCCGGCTCGGCCGCCTGGCGCGTCTCGGACGAGCGGTGGCTCCACGCCGGGCTGCTCGCAGCGGCCGCCGTCGCCTACCTCGTGGTCTGGCTCGGCATGAGGCGCACGCAGAAGGCGGATCCCTGGGTGCCGCTGCTGATCGCGCTGCTGACCGCGACGAGCTGCGTCATCGCGGTCCTGACGGCGGGCGCGGCGCTCGGCCCGGCCGTGCTGATGGCCCTGCTCCCGATCCTGGGCAGCCTGTTGGTCTCGCCCGCGACGGGCGGCTGGGTCGCGATCGCCGTGTGCGGCTCCCTGGCGGTGGCGGGCTTCGCCCCGCCGCTCCTGCAGGCGGAGGCACACGTGTTGGGCCAGCCGACCACCCTCGCCGCGATCGGCGTGCTCGCCGTGAGCTCCTGGGCGGCGAGCGCCTACTACGAGCGCGCCCGCCGGTCGAGCGAGGCGCGCTACATCGCGCTGCGTGAGGAGGCCGAGCGGACGGCGGCGCGCTTCCGCGCCTACGCCGAGAACGCCCGCGACGTCGTCGCCGAGCTGGCCGAGGACGGCACCATCCTCTACGCGAGCCCCGGTCACGAGCCGATGCTCGGACGGGCCGCCGAAGAGCTCCTGGGCCGGGCGGACGCGGACGAGATCGTCCATCCCGACGACTATCCCCGGGTCGCCGCGTTCTTCGCCGACATCGTCGCCGGTGGAGGGGAGGGCGGCGTCTCCGCCCGCTACCTTCGTCCGGACCGCAGCGTGCGCTGGTTGCAGCTCCGCGGCCGCGCCTATTGCAACTCCGACGGCGAGGGCCGGGTCGTCCTCTTCGCCCGGGACGAGACGCCCGAGCGGGAGGCCGCCGAAGAGCGAGAGGCCCTGATCACGCGCCTCCAGGAAGCCCTCGACAGCATCGAGACCCTGCGCGGCATCGTCCCCATCTGCGCCGAGTGCAAGAAGGTTCGCCGGGAAGACGGCGCCTGGGAGCAGGTCGAAGCCTACGTCGCCGCCCATTCCCTCGCCGACTTCTCCCACGGCTTGTGCGACGACTGCCTGGCCCGCCACGACACGTGACCCCAGGGATCGGACGCGGTACCCCTTGGCCATGGGTCTCCGCGGTCTCGAAAGCGCGACGGTTCTCGTCACGGGAGCGGCCAGCGGCATCGGCCGGGCGGTCGCCCGACGGCTGGCGGAAGAGGGTGCACGGGTCGGCATCTTCGACCGGGACGCGCCGGGGGCGAGGGCGGTCGCGGAGGAGATCGGCGGACGGGCCTGGGAGGTGGACGTTTCCCGGGGCGAGGCAGTGGACCGGGGCGTCGCGGCCTGCGAGGCGGAGCTCGGACCGATCGCCGGGCTCGTGAACAACGCCGGCTGGGACAAGGCGGCGCCCTTCCTCGATACCGACGAGGCGCTCTGGCGGCAGGTGATCGACGTCAATCTCTACGGGCCCCTGCACGTCAGCCACGCCGTGCTGCGCCGCATGACCTCGCGCGGACGCGGGCGCGTGGTGAGCATCGCCTCGGACGCCGGCCGCGTGGGCTCGAGCGGCGAGGCGGTGTATGCGGCCTGCAAGGCCGGCGTCGTCGCCCTCTCCAAGTCGGTGGCCCGGGAGCTGGCGCGCCAGGGCATCACCCTGAACGTCGTCTCGCCGGGCCCGACGGATACGAAGCTCTTCGCCGACTTCGACGAGACCGGCAAGCTCGCGGGCGCCCTCGAGCGCGCCATCCCCATGCGGCGGCTGGGCCAGCCCGAGGACTATCCCGGCCTGGTCGCCTTCCTCCTGTCCGACGACGCGGCCTTCATCACGGGCCAGACCATCAGCGTCTCGGGCGGGCTCACCATGCACGGCTGAGGGCGGACGAGGTCATGGACTACGAAGACCTGCTGTACGAGGTGCGCGACCACGTCGCCACGATCACGTTGAATCGTCCCGAGGTGCTGAACGCGTTTCGCGCGCGCACTTGCGTCGAGCTGGTCGACGCCTTCCAGCGGGCCGGCTACGACCGGGAGGTGGGCGCCATCGTGCTCACCGGCGCCGGCGAGCGCGCCTTCTGCACCGGTGGCGACCAGTCGAGTCACGACGAGAGCGGCGGCTACGGCGGCGGGCGCGGCGTGATCGGCATGCCCATTGACGAGGTGCACTCGGTGATTCGCGACGTGCCCAAGCCGGTGGTCGCGAAGGTGCGCGGCTATGCCATCGGCGGCGGCAACGTGCTGGCCACGATCTGCGATCTCACGCTGGCGGCCGAGAGCGCGGTGTTCGGCCAGGTCGGCCCCAAGATGGGCTCGGTCGACCCGGGTTTCGGCACCGCTTACCTGGCGCGGGTGGTCGGCGAGAAGAAGGCCCGGGAGATGTGGTTCCTCTGCAAGCGCTATTCGGCGGAGGAGGCGCGGGAGATGGGCCTCGTCAACGAGGTCGTGCCCGACGGGGAGCTGGACGCGACGGTCGCCTCCTGGTGCAAGGAGCTGGTGGAGCGGAGCCCCACGGCCGTCGCCCTGGCCAAACGCTCCTTCAACGCGGACACCGAGTCGATCCGCGGCATCGGCTCGCTGGGGATGCAGGGCCTCGCCCTCTACTACGGCACCGAGGAGTCGAAGGAGGGCGGCGAAGCCCTGCGGGCCAAGCGCACGCCCGAGTTCCGGAAGTACACGTGAGTTGGCTGCCGACCGAGGCGAACGGGAGCACTCCCTTCGAGCGGGTCTTCGCGCTGCGTCCCAACCTGTTCGAGGCGTGGGCGGAGTTCGCGAGCCTCTTCTGGGAGCGGCGGCTGGTCGATCCCGTGCTCCTCGAGCTGTGCCGTCTGCGGATCGCCCAGCTGAACGGCGCGGCCTGGAACCAGTCGACACGGATGGAGGAGGCCCGCGCCGCCGGGCTCGACGAGCAGAAGATCGCCGCCCTGGCCGATTGGCCGAGGAGTCCGCTCTTCTCGCCCCTCGAGTGCGCTTGCCTCGGCTTCGCCGAGCAGTTCGTGCTCGACCCGAACGGCATCAACGATGCGGACGCGGCGCCGGTCACCGCCGCGCTGGGCGACGCCGGCACCGTCGCCTTCGTGGAGGCCCTGGCCGTCTTCGACGGGTTCTCCCGCTTCTCGCGTCTGCTGGGCATCGCGCCCGCGGAGGATGCATGAGCGAGCTCCGTGTCGCGCTTCCCGAGGCCCGCGGCGACGACCCGATCAGTGGCAGCGTGCTGGCGCACCAGCCCGAGGCTCTGGCGGCGTTCAACCGGCTGTACGGCATCCTCTGGAGCCGCGGCGAAGTGGATCAGTTCACCAAGGAGCTGGCGCGCATCCGCAACGCGCGGCTGGTGAACTGCACGATCTGCAAGGCGATCCGCTTCTCCGGCGCGCGGGCCGAGGGGCTCGGCGAGGATGTGGTGGACCTGATCCACGACGGCTACGCCGAGGGCCCGCTGGCGCCGCGCCACAAGGTGGTGCTGCGCCTCACCGACGCCTTCCTGGCCGGCGGCGACGCCGCCCTCCCCGAGGAGCTCCGGACCGAGCTGCTCCGGCACTACACGCCCTCCCAGATCGTCGAGCTGGGGGCGGCGATCGCGCTCTTCATGGGCTTCTCGAAGATCGCGGTCGCCCTGGGCGGGTTGCCGGATCGGATTCCGGTCCACGAGCAGCCGACGCCGGAGCCGCCCGCGGAAGAGACTTGACCCGACTGGCCGGCCGGCTCAATATTCAACCCAGTGGTTGAACGACTGGATCGCACCTTCGCCGCACTGGCCGACCCGACCCGCCGGGCAATCCTCGGGCGCCTGCGGCGCGGCCCCGCCACCGTCGGCCAGGTCGCGGCCCCCTTCGACATTTCCCTGAACGCGGTCTCGAAGCACGTGCGGGTGCTCGAAGAGGCGGGGCTCGTGGTGCGCCGCGTCGAGGGTCGCGAGCACCGGCTGCGGCTGCGCGCCCAGCCCCTGCGCTCCGTCGCCCGGTACGCCGAGGGCTACGCGGAGTGCTGGGAGAAGCGCCTCGACGCCCTGGAAGAGCATCTCCGCTCCACCGGAAGGGGCCGGCGATGAGCCGGCGGATCGTCCAGGAGCGCCTCCTCGAAGCGCCGCCCGAAGAGGTCTTCGCGGCCTGGAGCGCCCCGGACGCGCTCTCGCGCTTCATGTGCCCCGGGGAGGACATGCGGCCCGCGACGGTCGACGTCGACTTCCGCGTCGGCGGCCGCTTCCGCATCGTCATGCACGGCTCCGAGCGGGACTACGGGCAGAGCGGCGAGTACCTGGAGAACGAGCGTCCGAAGCGCCTGGTCTTCTCCTGGGTGTCGGACTTCGTCCCCGAGGCCGAATCCAGGACCCGTGTCACCCTCACCCTCGAGCCCGCCGGCGCCGGGCGGACGCGGCTGCGGCTCGAGCACGACGAGCTTCCGGAGACGGACACCTACGCCGGTCACGAGGCCGGTTGGGCCCGCATCCTCGAACTCATGGGCAAGGAGACCTGACATGACCGCCGGACGCCATCCCGCCGAAACCCCCGCCTACGCGAAGCTGCGCGACGAGCTGCAGGAGGCCGAGATCGCCTTGCGCGACCAGCGCGAGCGCGTGGCCGAGCTGCGGCGCCGCCTGCCCCTGGATACGGCCGCCGCCGACGTGACCCTCGAGGAGATCCGCGACGGGCAGCGCGTGCCTGTCAAGCTCTCCGAGCTCTTCACGGACGCGGACAAGCCGCTCGTCCTGATGCACTTCATGTTCGGCGGTAGCCAGGCTTCGCCCTGTCCCATGTGCACGATGTGGGCGGACGGGTACGACGGCGCCATTCCCCACATCGCGCAGCGCGCCAACTTCGCGGTGCTCGTCGCAGGCGACGTGGGCGCCTTCTCCGACTACGCCCGCAGCCGCGGCTGGCGGCACCTGCGTCTCGTGTCCGCCGCGGGCTCCGGGCTCAAGGCCGAGCTGGGCTTCGAGACCGAGGAGGGCGCCCAGCTCCCGGGCGTCTCGGTCTATCGCCGCGGCCAGGACGGCGCTCTCACCCACGTCTACTCCCAGTGCGCCTTCCTGGGCGAGGCCGGGTTCCGCGGCATGGACCTCTTCTCGCCGGTCTGGCACTACTTCGACCTGCTGCCGGAGGGGCGCGGCGACTTCATGCCCGGCAAGTCCTACGCTTGAGCAGGTGCGTCGCTCTCGTCGCCGCCGACCGCTTCGCTCCCGCCATCCGGCCCCACGCGCCGGAGGCCGAGGTGCGGGTGCTGGACGGCGCCAGCCACCTCGGGCTGGTCGGCGAGGCCCGCCTGGCGGAGGACCTGGTGGCCTGGATCGCCGCGTCGGCGCCTTGATCCCCGGGTCGGGCGTCCTACTCCGGCCGCAGGTAGCGGTGGACGAAGGCGTCCGTCGGCGTTTCCATCTCGAAGAAGGGCTTCTCCCGGGTGTCGTCCGGCTGGCGAAGGAAGTCCGCTTCCGCGTCGAAGCGGAAGCCCGCCGCCTCGAGCTCTCCCCGCAGGAGCGCGGCGTCGATGCGGTGGACCGTCTCGCCCGCCTCGGGGCCGGCGCCGGGCTTCGCGTGGTGATCGATGACGACCAGCGCGCCGCCCGGGCGGAGCGCGGCCAGCAGCCGGGCGTTCATGGCCGCCCGGTCGACGTCGCCGTAGAGCGTGTCGTGGTAGATGAAGACCATGGTGATGAGATCGAGCCCCGTGGCCTCCGGCGGCAGCGGGTCCACGAACTGCCGGTCGACGCGGACCGCCCCCTTCATGGCGGGACGCTCGAAGAGCGCGGGCCAGGCTTCCTTCACGTACTTCTCGATCACGTAGGGCGTGTTGTGGGCGAAGACCGTGCCGGATTCGCCGACGGCGCGGGCCAGGAGCTCGGCGGTGTAGCCACTGCCGGCTCCCAGGTCCGCGACCTTCATGCCGGGCGCGACGCCCGTGAAGACGAGCAGCTCCGCCGGCTTTCGCCGCCCGTCCCGCTCGCGGTCCGCGTCCGTGCGGTCCGCGGCGCCGACCAGGGCGGCGGCCTCGGCGGGGGTGAGGGCGGAGGCGGCCGGAGCCGCCAGGAGGAGGAGGGAGGGGAGGGCGATCGCGCGGAGGAAGAAGTGCATCGCCCGATGGTAGGGCCTTCGGATGCGCGCCACCGCGGCGCTCGTCGCCGGGCTGCTCCTGCTGCTCGCGGCCCCGCCCGGCGGCGCTCAGGTCGCCGACCCGGTCCCGGACGTTCCCCAGGGCCCCCGAGGTGTCGCCGCCCGGCACGTGGTTACCGCTGCCCGACAGCGGGAGCCTGGCGAAGCCGCGGGCCCGGCCGATGACCCTCGTCGGCGACGGCGCGGGGCGGCGCTTCGTCGTCGACCACAACGGGCTCCTCTACCAGCTCCACGCGGATGACTCACTGTCGGTCTTCCTCGACCTGGCCGCCGCCACCAGTCTCGTGGCGAACCAGTGCCAGAAGGGCCTCGCCTCCGCCGCCTTCCACCCGGACGACCACGTTTCCGGAGCGGCCGGCTTCGGCAAGCTCTACACGGCCAGCAGCCAGCCGGCGAGCGTGACGCCGGACTTCCCGGTGCCGGCGGGCGGGCCCACCTCCCACCACTCGGTGGTCCACGAGTGGGACGTGGACCCGACGGATCCGAACGCCGGCGGCGTCTCCGCCGGCGCCGCCCCGGACCCGAACGGCGCCGACCCCCAGTGCCCGGCTGCCTGGGGCGACCGGGAGGCGTCGCTCGGCGGCGGGGGGTGTGGGCTCGGACCGGAGCTCGTCGGGCTGCTGCCGTTGCTCTTGGCGTGGCGCAGGCGGCGGGGGTCGCGACGGCCCGTTCAGTCGGCCGGCTCCGGGAAGAGCCCGACGATCAGCGGGTCGTGGTCGGAGGCGCGGAAGGGATCCGGCACGTAGAGCCCGGGCGGGCGATCCTCGCGGTAGTCGAGCAGTCGCAGCTCATCGCTGTTCGTGTGCCACACGGCCGCTCCGCCGATACGGGGCAGCAGTGCGGGATGGGCCAGCGCGTGGTCGAGCCTTCCCGCCCCGCCGTCGAACACGAAGCTGTAGGCCTCCGGATCTCCCTGCCATTCGAAGAGGTCGACGTAGCCCGCGGAGGCGAGGGCCGTCAGCGGGTCCTCCCGGGGATGGCATTCAGGTCGCCGACGATCAACACCGGTGCACCGCCGGAGTGGGTCGGGTCCGTGGCAAGCCACTCGGCGAGTGCGGCGGCGCCCCGGAGCCGCGTTCCGTTGCAGCGCCCCTGTCCATCGCCCGTATCCGGATCGCCGGCCGCATCGCAGGAGGAGCCCTTCGACTTGAAGTGGTTCACGACGAGGGTGAGATGCTCACCGCTCGCCAGGTGGCGGAAGGTCTGGGCGAGGCTCGGCCGGTTGCGGGTCGAATCGAAGTCCTCGTGGGCCAGGGCATCGAGCACCGCCGGGACGCCGACCGGCTCCAGGAGGTCGGGTCGATAGAGGAGGCCGACGGAGATGGCGTGGGAGCCGAGGGCTCCCGGTCCCGGGTCGACGATCGCGAAGGGCGCCGCCGGCACGTGGCGCGCGAGGGCATCGGCCAGCTCGCGGGCGGCGCTTCCGGGCCCGACGCCGTTGTTCTCGAGCTCCGCCAGGGCGATCAGGTGGGCATCCGCGGCCGCCAGGGTCGCCACCAGCTTGGCGCGCTGGCGCTCGAGCTCGAGGGGGCTGCGGGCACCGCGGGTCGGGAAGCCGCCTCCGCGGCCGTCGCCGTTGAAGTGGTTGCCGACGTTCCAGGCGAGCACGCGGAGCGCGCCGGCGACGTCCGGCGGCCCGGTGGGACGAAGCGCCGTGCTCTCGAAGCGAACGGGGCGGGTGGGCTGGATCCGGTAGCGGCCGAAGGCGAAGTCCAGCACGCCTTCGACGGGTCCACCCAGATCGCCCAGGCGCAGGGGCAGGCCGTGCATCGTCTCGAGGTAGGGCGGAGGCGTCGGGTCCCGGAGCCGGCTGCCATCGTCGAGCAGGATGCGGCGCCGGGCATGATCGGCATGCCGCGCCCGGGCTTCCCGACCCGGCCAGGCGACCTGGGTCGGCGCGGGCAGGCGGCCTCCCGCGGCGAGAACGACCTCGCCGAAGCGCCCCGCAGCGAAGTGGTCGGTCAGTGTCAGGCCGCTGTCCAAGCGCACGGCCATGCCCTCCCATCGCTCCCACTCCGCCTCGGAAGGAACCGGCAGCTCCACGCCGGCGGGGGTCGCTCGCCCGCCGGGTTCGCAGCGGATCACGCTCTCGATCCCTCCGAGCTCCGTCAGTCCGAAGAACTCCCGGACCCGGCCGCTCACCCGCACCGTGTCGCCGGTACGGACGTCGACGGCAGCGCTGCCGTCGAAGACGAAGAGCCCCTCCGAGGTGCCCGGATCCGCGTCGGCGTGGGCGTCCTCCTCCTGGAGGAAGAAGCCGCCGAGACCCTCCGGGTAGCCCTGGAAATCGCCCACCACGACACCCTCCACCACGACGCCGGCCCGACCAGCGAGTGGACTCGAGAGGCCGGCTCCCTGGATCTCGTGGACCCGCGTTGCCGGAGCGCCGCAGACGTCCGGCGGATGCACGACGGAGCAGCGCGCTCCGAGGCCGAGGACGGCGGCGAGGACGAGGGCCCCGGCGTGGGCGGGAGAGCGGGCGGGGAAGGAGCGGGACGCGAGACGTCGCGCCGGCATGGTCACCTCTGACAGACCGGAGTCTGCTCTTCGGGACCGCTGCGCGATCGGATCTCGCGGGGGTGAGCGAGGCGCGGCGCCTCCACTCCACTTCTAGCAGGTGGACGGACCCGGAGCGAGTGCCTGCCCGACCGTCGCCGGCAGCGGCTCCTGTTCCCGCTCCCGCGAGGGCCCCCGTGAGCGAGGCGGAGGAGCGCCTCGGCTCCAGCTCAGGAAGGCGGTGCCCCGCCCGGGCCTCAGTACCGGTAGTGGTCCGGCTTGTAGGGCCCCTCGATCGGGACCCCGATGTACCCGGCCTGCTCCGCCGTCAGCTTCGTCAGCTTCACGCCGAGCTGGTCGAGGTGCAGCCGGGCCACCTCCTCGTCCAGGTGCTTCGGCAGCACGTAGACCTTCTTCTCGTACTTCTCCGGGTGCTGGTGCAGCTCGAGCTGGGCGATCACCTGGTTCGTGAACGACGCACTCATGACGAAGCTCGGGTGGCCGGTGGCGCAGCCGAGATTGAGGAGCCGGCCCTCGGCGAGGATCAGCACGCTGTGGCCGTCGGGGAAGATCCACTCGTCGTACTGGGGCTTGATGTTCTCGCAGCGGATGCCGGCCACCTTCTTGAGACCGGCCATGTCGATCTCGTTGTCGAAGTGGCCGATGTTGCCGACGATGGCCTTGTCCTTCATGCGTGCCATGTGGTCGGCGGTGATGATGTCGAAGTTGCCGGTGGTGGTGACGAAGATGTCGGCGGTCTCCACGACGTCTTCCAGCGTCTTGACCTCGTAGCCTTCCATCGCCGCCTGCAGGGCGCAGATCGGGTCGATCTCGGTGACGATCACCCGGCATCCCTGGCCCCGGAGAGCCTGGGCGGAGCCCTTGCCTACCTCGCCGTAGCCGCAGACCACGGCGACCTTGCCGCCGAGCATGACGTCGCTGGCCCGCATCAGGCCGTCGGGCAGCGAGTGCCGGCAGCCGTAGGTGTTGTCGAATTTGCTCTTGGTGGCGGAGTCGTTGACGTTGATCGCCGGGAAGAGCAGCTCGCCGCTCTTCTCCATCTGGTAGAGGCGATGGACGCCGGTGGTGGTCTCCTCGGAGACGCCCTTCATGTTCGCGTTCAGGCGGCGCCAGCGGCCCGGGTCGCTCTTCTGGCGGTCGCGCAGCAGCTGGAGGATCACGCCCCACTCCTCCGGGTCGGTCTCCGGGTTGAAGTCGGGCACCTTCTCGGCCTTCTCGAACTCGAGGCCCTTGTGGAGGAGCAGCGTCGCGTCGCCGCCGTCGTCGACGAGCTGGTCGGGGCCGGAGCCGTCGGGCCACTCCATCGCCTCGTCCGTGCACCACCAGTACTCGTCCAGGGTCTCGCCCTTCCAGGCGAAGACGGCGATGCCCTTCGGGTCCTCCGGCGTGCCGTCGGGGCCGACGGCGACGGCGGCGGCCGCTGAATCCTGGGTGGAGAAGATGTTGCAGCTCACCCAGCGCACGTCGGCGCCGAGGGCGGTGAGCGTCTCGATCAGCACGGCGGTCTGCACGGTCATGTGCAGGCTGCCCATGACCTTGACGTCGGCCAAGGGCTTGCTCGCGCCGTAGCGCTCGCGGAGTGCCATGAGGCCGGGCATCTCGTGCTCGGCCAGCCGGATCTCCTTTCGGCCGAGCTCGGCGAGGGAGAGGTCGGCGACCTTGAAGGCGGGGCGATCGCTCATGGGGGCGACTCCTTGGGTGCGGGCGCGCGGGCCCGAAGAAGGCTGGGATTGTATTCATCCGTTTATGCGGATGCAATGGTGCATTTCTTGAGACTCGGATCCCCTGGGGGATCAGCTAGCTTCCGAGCATGCGAACGGCCCTGCTCGCCCTGCTCGTCCTGCTGGCCGCCGGGGCGGTGGCGGCTCCGGACTCCCCTCTCGGCGTGACGGTTCGCCGGATCGACGGAAAAGAGGAGGCGCTCTCCCGTCACGCGGGCAAGGTCCTCCTGATCGTGAACGTGGCGAGCCAGTGCGGCTTCACCCCCCAGTACGAGGGGCTGGAGGCGCTCCACGAGCGCTACCGGGAGCGCGGGCTCGTGGTCCTGGGCTTCCCCTCCAACGACTTCGCCGGTCGGGAGCCCGGCAGCGACGCGGAGATCGCCGATTTCTGCCGCGCGAACTGGGGCGTGACCTTTCCGATGTACGCCAAGCTGCACGTCGCCGGCCCGGACCAGCATCCGCTCTACGCCTACCTGACCGGCCTTCCCGTGCCCCTCGGAGGCCCCGTCGAGTGGAACTTCCAGAAGTACCTGGTCGGCCGGGACGGCCGGGTCGCCGACCGCATCGCGCCCGCCATCGAGCCGCTCGCGGACGAGCTGGTCGGGAAGATCGAGATCCTGCTGGACGAGCCGGTGCCTACGGATAGCGGAGGCCGCAGAGCTCCTCGCTGATCTCCCACAATCGCCGGGCCGTCTCGGGGTGGGTCGCGTGGGACGCCCGCACTTCCCGATCAACCTGGCGGACCTGCTCTTGCGCCACGGCAGCGCGAACCACAAGCGGGAGACGATCGCGTTCTCGAAGCGGAGGCAGGGGGCGCTGTACCGGGCGGCGATCTGGGTGGTGTGGCGGAACTACGTGAAGTGGAGCGCCGAGGGCAAGCGCAGCGATCCCCCGGCGGTGCAGCTCGGGATCGTCCCGACACGGCTCTCGGTGAACGAGATCCTCTCGCGTCGCCTCTTCCCGTGGCGCCAGGAGCTCGCGCCCTGGCTCACGGCCTGCTACCGCGGCCGAATCCGCACGCGATGCCTCGCGAGGCAGAGGACGCACCGACTTCGCTACGCGGACTGAGCGACCGATCCCCGTGAACGAGGGGGCACCTCCCCCCCCCCCAGACCCAATCTTCGATCCACAACTCACTCCATGCGTGCGGCGTCGGTCGTCGCCGCCACGATCCCGACCAGCACCAGCATCGCGCCACCCAGCGCCATCAGCGAGCCCCCGGGTCCGAGGGTGGCGGTGGTGTATCCGGCCATGAGCGAGCCCACCGGTGCCGCGCCGAGGAAGCCGAGCTGGTTGACCGCGAGGACCCGGCCGCGGGAGGGACCGCGGGCGCGCTCCTGGAAGAGGGTGCGGCTCATGTTCATGAAGACCGAGCCGCAGAGCCCCCAGCCCAGGGTCGCCGCCACGGCGCCCCCGTAGGGCACGCCGCTGCCGGCGGCCATCAGGCACAGCCCGCCGCTCGCCAGGGCCAGCGCGAGGGCGCGGCCCTTGCGCCGGATGCCGCCGCGCTTCAGGAGCACGAGGCTTCCCGCGATCGTGCCGATCGGGAACATCATCATCAGCAGCGAGAGCTGCTGCACACTGCCGCCGTAGACGTCGCGTACCAGCAGCGGGAAGACGACGTGGTAGCTGCCCATGAAGAACAGGCCGACCCCGGCCACGAGCAGCAACACCGGACGCAGCTCCGAAGCCCACACGAAGCGCACGCCCTCGGTCATCTCGCCCAGTGAGAGGCGGCGTGCGGGGGGGACGTCGCGCTTGGCGCGGGCCGGGAGACGCCGGGCGAAGAGCGACCCCGCGGCCAGCACGACGGCCTGCACGGCGAGGGCCGCCTCGGTGCCGATCCAGCGGGCGGCACCGACGATGGTCATACCCACGGTCTGAGAGCCGAACTGGACCACCGTAACGCCGGTGACCGCTCGCCCGAGGTCGTCGCCGGCGACCGTCGACAGGATGCTGTCGCGGGCCGGATTGCTGAAGGCGCTGCTCATGCCGACGCCCAGGCCGCAGAGCACGAGCACCGGAAGCGAGAGCCAGCCGCCCGCCACGGCGGCGAGGAGCAGGGCCACGGGGATCACGGCACCCAGATGGAGGACGATGAGCAGGCGCCGCGGGTCGAAGCGGTCGGCGATGGCACCGCCCACGAGAAGGAAGCTCAGGTTCGAGACCAGCACGGACATCTGCGCGAGGCCGGTGGTCTCGGCGCTGGCCTGGAGCACGCCGACGACGAGCCACGGGAAGAGCACCTGCTGCATGCCCCAGCCCCCGAACCAGGACGAGATCGTCCCGAGGTAGGAGACGAACTGCCGGCGCCGCTCGCGCTCGGCGGCTGCGCCGGTGGGGGAGGGCGACGGCGGGCCGGGTTCGCGGGCGGGCTCCGCCATCCGGCGATGGTACCGGTCGCCCGCCGGGTCGCGTAGAGTCAACGGCCGATTCCGGAGGAGTGCCCATGCGCCTCGGCCTGCAGGTTCCGAACTTCACCTGGCCCGGCGGAGCGGACGCGATCGCCGGCACGCTCCGGCAGATCGCCGAGACCGCCGACGAGGGCGGCTTCGCCAGCCTCTGGGTCATGGATCACTTCTTCCAGATCCCGCTGGTCGGACGGCCCGAGACCGACATGCTGGAGGGCTACGGCGCCCTCCACTACCTGGCGGGCCTCACGCGCCGCGTGCGGCTGGGCACGATGGTGACCGGGGTGACCTATCGCCATCCCGGGGTGCTGGTGAAGACCGTGAGCACGCTGGACGTGCTCTCCGGCGGGCGCGCGACCCTCGGGATCGGCGCCGCCTGGTTCGACCGCGAGCACCACGGCCTGGGGGTTCCGTACCCGCCCCTGGGCGAGCGCTTCGAGCGTCTCGAGGAGACGCTGCAGATCGCTGAGCAGATGTGGTCCGAGGACGACGGGCCCTACGAGGGCCACCACTACCAGCTCGCCGAGACCCTGTGCGTGCCCCGGCCGCTCCAGCGGCCGCGGCCGCCGATCCTGATCGGCGGCATGGGCGAGCGCAAGACCCTGCGTCTCGTCGCCCTCTACGGCGACGCCTGCAACCTCTTCACCTTCATGGGCATGGACGAGCTGGGCCGCAAGCTCGACGTGCTCCGCCGCCACTGCGAAGACGTCGAGCGGGACTTCGACGAGCTCGAGCGCACCAGCCTCTCGACCATCCAGCTCGGCCCCGAGCACATGAGCGTCCCCGACGTCATCGCCCACTGCCGCCAGCTCGCAGACCTCGGTATCCAGCACGCCATCGTGAACCTCCCCGACGTCCACGACATCACGCCCCTCGAGACCCTCGCCAAGGAAGTCGTCCCCGAGATCACCGGCTTCTGAACGTTCCCTCTGCCGCGTTGAGGATGGTGCGGGCGCCTTGTTGGCCGGAGGTGATGACGCCGGTGATGCCGCCGCCGGGCTGGGTCCAGTGGCCGGCGAGGTGGAGCCCACGAATGGGAGTCGTCGGGTCGGGGCGGCCGGGGCCCACCTGGGCGGGGGTGAGGGCGAAGCCGTAGAGGGCGCCGGCCTCGTTGCGGGTGTAGCGCTCGAGGGTGCGGGGCGTGGCGCCTTCGCGGAAGCGGATCGCCGGACCGAGGCCGGGCAGCCGCGCCGCGGCGGCCTGGATCAACGCCTCGGTGAGCTCCTCCTTGCGGGCCGGCCAGGGGCCCGCGTCGGCGCCGAGCAGCGTGGTCAGCACCAGCAGGTGCTCGTCGTCCGGCGCCAGCGACGGGTCCAGCCCGGTCGGGACCGTGGCGGTGAACCAGCTGGGCCGGCCCGCGAGCGCAGTGCCGTAGGCCGCCTCGTGGTCGACGCCGTCGTAGAAGAAGGTCTCGTGGACCCTCGCCGGCAGCGCGGCGCGCTCCACCGCCAGGTAGACCACGAAGCCGGAGATCGAGGCCTCGAGGCGTTCGAGCTGGCGCCGCGAGCCCGCCGGGATGTGCTCCCGCCCGATCAGCTCGAAGGCGGTCTGCCGGGCGTCCGCGTTCGAGACCACGACCGGCGCGGCGATGCGCTGCCCGTTCTCGAGCACGATGCCCCGCGCCGCCTCGTCCGACACCAGGATGCGTCGGACTGGACTGCGCAGCAGGATCTCTCCCCCGTGGCTCTCCACCGCATGGGCCAGGGCCCGCGCCAGGTTCTGGAAGCTGCCGCGCGCGTAGATTGCGCCCGCCTCCAGGTAGGAGACGAGCATCGTCGACCAGTAGAGGAACGAGAGCTTCGAGGGCGGCAGGCCCAGGTAGGGCCACAGGGCGGTGAGCGCCGCCCGCGCGGCGGGATCGCGCACCTGGGATTCGAGCACGTCGGCCACGCTGGCGCGCCGGTGCCGCAGGAGCGCCGGGAAGCGGCTGGCCCGGCGCAGGATCTCCATCGGTGAGTCGAGCAACGCCGCCCGGTCCGTCTCCCGCGCGATGTCCGCGCACTCGGTGAGGAAGGCGCGAATGCCCTTCTCTTCCTTCGGGAAGGCCGCCACGTGGGCCTCGCCGAAGCCCTCCAGGTCGCCCGGCACCTCCAGGCGCGTACCCGGCAGCTCGACGGCGTAGAAGGGCTCGACCGGCAGCCCCTCGCAGCGATCCGCCACGCCGAGCTCTTCGAGCAGCGCCTCGACGCGCCCGCGACCCACCACGTGCACCGCCGAGTCGAACAGCCGGCGCCCGCGGCGGAAGGCGTGGGCGTAGCCGCCGACCCGGTCGTGCCGCTCGACGACGAGCACCCGCCTTCCCGCCCTGGCCAGCAGGGCGGCCGCCGTGAGGCCGCCGATCCCGCTCCCCACCACGACGATGTCGTAGTGATCGCTGCGCGCCTCCGGGTGGAACCGCAATGGGGCGGCCGCGCTTCAGCGGATCTCGAGCTCGGCGGGATCGTTGCCCGCCAGCCCGTAGCGGCACATGAACTCGACCAGCCCGAGGCTGTAGGGGTTGGTCGTGTCCTCACCGGTGAAGATGCGCGGCATGTGGCGACGGAAGTGGAAGTCCATCATCCGCCCCACCGGCGTCCGTCGAACGTACTCGCCGACCCGGAACATCGTGAGCAGCCGACCGCTGTAGTAGTAGCCGGCGACCCGCTGCCAGACCGTGAGGTTGTGCAGCACGAGCTTCTGGTACTTCTCGAGGGCTCGATCGGTGCCCTTGAGCAGCGCCTTCGCCAGCGCTTCGGCGCTCTGCATGCCGATCAGCATCCCGCTCGAGAAGACCGGGTCGACGAAGCCGAAGGAGTCGCCGACCAGCGACCAGTTCGGCCCTACGCCGCGCTCGGTGCGCAGCTGGTAGTTCGTGTAGCGGATCACCGGTGTCGTCCTCCGCGCGTCCTTCGCCCATTCACGGGTGTGCGCGTCCGCCTGGAGGTAGGCGTCGAACTGCTCCTCGGCGGTCTTGCCGAAGCCGCGGACGAATTCGCTGCCGATCACGATGCCGACGGACACGCGATCGCGTAGGGGGATGCGCCAGCTCCAGCCGTGCTCGAGGCGATCGGTGTGGACGTTGCCCTCGACCTCCATGGGCACGCCCTCCATGTGGGCGTGCAGCGCCGCGTCCTTGCGATCGCCCTCGATCGACGGCAGGTCGAGGAAGCGGGCGACCAGACGGTTGCGCCCGGTCGCGTCGACGATCCAGTCCGGCTCGCCGCCCAGCACCGGTCGCGCCGCCTCGAGGCTGGCTTCGTCCAGGCGCAGGCTCTCGCCGTCGTCGCTCTCGAGGCCGACCGAATGCTCCACCTGCTGGGCGCCGGCGTTCAGGGCGGCCTGGAGGAGGGTCGCGTCGAAGCGATCTCGGGGGACGTTGTAGGAGTAGGTGGTCTTTGCCGACGGCACCTCGTGGAACTTGAAGCTCATACCGTCCTGGAGACTGAAGACGAAGGTGGCGCCGCCCTTGAAGCGGCTGTAGGAGGCCACCTCCTTCTCGACGCCCAGCTTGCGCAGGTAGGGCACGATCGCCGGGACGAGGGACTCACCGACGATGATCGGCGGCCGCTTGCCGCGGGTGAAGAGCGCGACGTCCACGCCCTCCCTCGCCAGGTACGTCGCGACGGCCGAGCCGGCCGGGCCGCCGCCGAGGATCGCCACCTTCCGGAGCGTTCGCTTCGCCATCGCGGCGCAGTCTAGCCCTAATCGGGCATTCGGCTCGGAGTGAGGTGGCTGCGAGTCGGCGCTCGGAGGAGCAAGGCGCGGCCCCCTGCGTTCCGCACGACGACCCGCATCCTTGCGGGTGTTGCGCAGAGCGGCAGGCCCGGTTCCGGGTCGCGCCGACCGCGAGCGCTGCCCCGCGGCCACCTCACCGCGGCTCGAGGGGCAGCCAATGCGGCGTCGGAGCCAGCCCCCGTCCGCGTGGCCGCGAAAGGCTGGGGCCTTTCGCCTCGTGCCTTCCCGGGGAGGTTGCGCGAGACTCCGCGGCGATGTCGGACTGGACCCGCGAGAAGCTGACCGCGCGCGTCTTCGAGATCCTCCGGGACGAGCTGCTCGAGGTGTCGGGCGAGTTCACGCCCGGCTCCGACCTGATCGAAGCGGGCCTCGACTCCCTCGCGGTCACCCAGCTCATGCTGGCCATCGAGGAGTGCACCGGCGTGTGGGTGGACGAGAGCCTGCTCACGCCCGAGAACCTCGAGACGGCGGAGACCCTGGCCGCCTGCGTGCACGAGCAGATCCAAGGGGCTTGAGGCCACGTGCCCCAGCGCGCGCACCCCCCGATTCCCCTGACCGGCGCGGACTGCTTCCTGCGCGCCTTCGACGACGAGGTGCGGCGCCGCGGCAGCGCGAGCCACGCCTCCCAGCTGGTGCTGAGGCTGGGGCCGGGCTTCGACCTGCCGGCCTTCGAGAAGCAGCTGGCGCTCGCCTGTGGAGCCCACCCGATCCTGCACGCGCCCATCCGGCGCCGCTTCCGGCTGGGCCCGCCCGCCTATCGACCCGACCGGGCCCGGGCCGACCGCCTGCCCCGCGTCGACACCCATCCCATCCAGGAGGGGACGACGCTGCCCGAGCTCTTCTTCTCGCGGCTGAACGAGCGCTTCCGCGCCGATCGGGGCGAGCTGCTGCGCGTCGACGCCGTGCCCCGGCCGTCGGGCACCGACCTGGCCTTCACCTGGCTGCACATGCTCTTCGACGGCGCCGGAAGCGAGGTCTTCCTCGAGTGGCTCGAAGCGGTGCACCGGGGCGAGCGCAGCGTGACGGAGCTGCCCCCGGACGACATGGCGGTCTCGCCGGGCCTGCCGGAGGGGCTCTCGGCCCGCGAGCGCGGCCGCCGCGCCACCGCCTGGCAGGCCTGGATGGCGTCGATGGCGGAGCCGCGCCCGCGCTCCCTGGCCGGCCCGCTGGCGACGGTGCGCCAGGCCCTCCGCTACGACCTGCTCAGTCTTCCGCCGGACGAGACCACAGCGGTGGCGGAGCGCGCCAAGCAGAAGGCCGGCTTCCTGACGCCGATGCTCTTCTACCTGGCGTGTGCCGTCCGCGCCCACGCGGCCGTGTTCCGGGCGCGCGGCGTCGATCCGGGCGCCTTCGTGGTGCCGCTGCCGGTGAACGTCCGCCCCAAGGGCAGCGAGCAGGCCATCTTCCGGACCCGCGTCTCGCTGCTCTGGTTCCGCGTGCTGCCGGGCCAGGCGGAGGACCTGGATGAGCTGATCGCGGAGCTCAAGCGTCAGCGCGTCGCCGCCATCAAGGCGGGGCACGTGGAGGGCGGGGTGATCGCGATGGACTACGCCCGCTTCGCGCCCATGCGCCTCTACGCCCACATGGCCCGCCGTGCGATGAAGGGCGAGCTGTGCTCCTTCTTCTTCGCCTTCACCGGCGAGTTCGCCGGAGGCCTCGACCGCTTTTTCGGGGCGCCCATCGAGAACGCCTTCCACGCGCCGCCGGTTCCCACCTCGCCCGGCAGCAGCGCCGCCATGAGCCTGCGCGCCGGTCGGCTGAACGTGAGCCACGTGCAGCAGGCGGGGCTCCTCGACGAGGGCGAGCGGGCGCTCTTCCGGGAGACGCTGCGCGCGGACCTGCTGGGTCGCCCGTGACCGGGCGCTACGACGTCGCGGTCGTCGGCGGCGGCTCCGCGGGGGTGGCCGCGGCGTTGGCGGCGGCGGGGCACGGCGCGCGGACCCTGCTCCTCGAGGCGAGCGATCGCTTCGGGGGCAACGCCAGCCTGGCCCTGGTGCACACGATCTGCGGCCTGTACCTGCCGGCGGACGGTCCGGTGGCGAAGCCCGCGCATCCCGGCCTTCCGACCCGGCTCGCCCGGCGCCTGCAGCGAGCGGGCGCCGCCGGTGAGCCCGAGCGCGCGGGGCGCGTCTTTTTCCTGCCGATCGATCCGCGGGCCTATGGCGCGGCGTTGGCCGAGGCGGTCGCCGAGGCGAAGGGGCTCGTTGCCGCCACCGACACGAAGGCCCTCGCGATCGCCGAGGACGGCGGGGGATTCGTTCTTCGCCATGCGCGCGGGGAAGTGCAGGCTTCGCTGCTGGTCGACGCCACCGGCGACGCGGCGGTCGCCGCCCAGCTCGGCGCCGAGCGCACTGCCGAGCCTCCCGAGCGCCTCCAGCTCCCCTCCTACATCGTCGCCCTGCGCGGCGTCGGGGCGGCAGGGCTCGAGGGCTACGCCCGTCTCCAGCTGACCGCCGCCGTGGCGGGCGCGGCCCGCCACGGCGAGCTCCCGGCCGGCTGCGAATCGGTCGTGGTGCGCTCCGGCCCGGCGCCGGGCACGGCCTACCTGACGTTAGGCGTCGCCCGGCCCGAAGGCCGGCCCTACGCGCCCCTGGACGTCGCCTGTCGGGAAGAGCTCGAGGCCGGCGCGCGGCGCGCCGCCGAGCGGGTGGTCGAGCACCTGCGGAAGACGCGGGCGGCGTTCGCGTGGGCCGAGGTCGACGCATGGCCCGCCCGCCTCGGCCTCCGGGAGACCGCGCGGCTGCGCAGCGAGATCGAGCTCGACCGGGAGGACGTCGTCCGCGGGCGCCGGCGCGACGACGAGGTGGCGCTCTCGACCTGGCCCGTCGAGCTGTGGCGCGATCACCGGCGCGCGCGCTTCGAGCACCCGGACGGGCCCTGCGGCGTGCCCCTCGGCGCGCTGCGCAGCCGCAGTCACCTCCGGCTCGGCTGTGCCGGCCGTTGCATGGGCGGCAGCCAGGAAGCCCTCGGCGCGCTGCGGGTGATCGGCACGGCCCTGGCGACCGGTGAGGCCATCGGGATCGCGGCGGCGCTGGCCGCCGACGCGGGCGGTACGCTCGCGGACGTGGAGCCCGCACGGGTGCGAGCGGCCACCGGGGGAGGATCCCACGCCCCATGACGGACACGGTGCTCGACGCGATACGTGCCCACGCCGGGAAGCGCCCCGACGCTCCGGCCTGGATCGCCGACCGGGGCGACGGCGAGGCGACGGCCGGCCGCTACGGCGAGCTCGTGGAGTGCTTCGACGCCCAGGCGGCCCGGCTGCAGCAGGTGGGGCTGCGTCCGGGCGAGCGCTGGGGCCTGGTGGCGCCCCAGGGCGCTGCCTTCATCGAGCATGCGCTGGGGCTGCTGGCTGCGGACGCCTGCCTCGTGCCGATCCCCGACGATACGGCCGGCCCGGCTCTCGAAGCCTTCGCCGAGCGCGCGCGACTGCACGGCCTGGTGCACATCGATCGCGACGGCGAGGCCCGGATCCTGCCCCGCGCGAACCCGGGCACCGTCGACGGCGGGGACGACGCGGCCTTCCGCGCCCTGCACCCGGCCTACCTGCGCTTCACCTCGGGCACGACCCACCGCCGCAAGGGGGTGATCCTCGGCCACGCGCGCATCCTGGAGCGCCTGGTGGCCGCGAACCGCGGTCTCGGCATCGGCGCGGGGGATCGGATCCTGTGGCTGCTGCCGATGGCCCATCACTTCGTCGTGTCGATCCTGCTCTACCTGCGCTACGGCGCGACGATCCTGCTGCCGAAGAGCTCCCTCGCGAAGGACGTGCTCGCCTTCGCCGGCCGCGAGGGCGCCAGCGTTTTCTACGCCTCGCCCTACCACTACAACCTGCTCGCCAAGGACGGCGGGGAGGAGCCGCTCGACGACGTGCGTCTCGCGATCTCCACCGCGGAGGGCCTTCGCCCGGAGATCGCCGAGCGCTTCGCGGTCCGCTACGGGAAGCCGCTGCGCCAGGCCCTCGGCATCATCGAGGTCGGGCTGCCGGTGATCGACCTCGAGGATCCTCGCCCCGGCGCCCTCGGCCGTCCGCTGCCGAACTACGAGGTGTGGCTGCGCGCCGAGGACGGGAGCCCGGTCGGGTCCTCGTCCCCGGAGCGTACCGGCGAGATCTGCATCCGCGGCCCCGGGCTCTTCGATGCCTACCTCGAGCCCTGGACGCCCTCCGCCCGCGTGCTCGAGCCGGACGGCTTCCGCACCGGCGACCAGGGATGGTTCGACGAGGGCGGTCGGCTCCACCTGGCCGGCCGGCGCGCCAACCGCATCAACATGGCGGGGATGAAGTTCTTCAGCGAAGAGGTCGAGGCGATCCTGGACCGGGTGCCCGGCGTGCGTCGGAGCCGGGTCTCCGCCCGCGCCCACCCCCACCTTGGCGAGATCCCCGTGGCCGAGCTCGAGCTGGAGGAGGGCGCCGACGCCCCGGACCGCAAGGCCCTCATGGCCCACTGCCGCACCCACCTCGCGACCTACAAGGTCCCCCGCCAGTTCGATGTCGTCGACTCCCTCCCCCTCACCCCCACCGGCAAGCTCGCCCGCCACACCGACCCCTGAGATCGCAAGAACGCCGACGCAAGAGTGGGGACGTTCCTTGCATCTTGCGTTCTTCGAGAACGCAAGATGCAAGGAACGTCCCCACTCTTGCGTGTTCAGAGCCAGCGCTTCACTCGTTCGGCGTAGGCGTCGTAGGCGTCGCAGAACCTGCGTCGGAGGGCGGGCTCTTCGATCTTCACCACGTAGAGGTGGGCGAGGGCGAAGAAGCCGGCGGCGTAGAGGAGCAGCAGGGGGCAGGCGAAGGCCCAGGCCTCGGCGAGCAACACCACCACGTAGAGCAGGTACATGGGGTTGCGCGACCAGCGGTAGGGGCCCTCGGCGACGAAGGCCTGGGGCGGGTCGAAGGGGGCCGGGGTGCCGCGGCCCGCGCGCACGAAACGGGCGATCTGAACGGCGAGCACGCCGAGCGCGAGGGCGAGGCCGGCCTTCGCCGCCGGGCCGCTTCGGGCCCAGCCCAGGGCGAAGCTGCTCCCCGCAGCGCGCAGCACGAGCCAGGGCCCCAGCCCGAAGAACATCGCCGCGAACCAGGCCATCACGGCCAGGGTCTTCGCGGCGATCACGGCTCCAGGCCGAGGGCTCCGGCCCGATGCAGCTCGAGGACCCGGGCGATGTCGCCGTCCTGGCGGCGATCCTGCTCGAGACCCGGAACCGCCTTGCGCACGGCGTCCCGCAGCAGGCCGGCCCGGCGGCCGGGGATCTGGCCCTCGCGCTCGCGGAGATCGACGGCCTGGCAGACGGCGAGCAGTGCGATCGCGGCTACCTGCTCGGTCAGCTCGGCGATGCGCAGGCCGTCGCGGGCGGCGATCGTGCCCATGCTCACCTTGTCCTGGTTGTGGCTCTCGGTGCTCCGGCTGAAGGCCGCCGCCGGCATGGTGAGCTTCTGGGCCTCGGCCGCCAGCGCCGACGCGCTGATCTGCATCGCCTTGAATCCGTGGTGGACGAGGGCGCCCTCGCCGGTCGCGGCCACCAGGTTCTCCGGCAGGCCGCCGCTGGTGGCGGGGCTGCACAGGAGGGCGAGCTGGCGATCGAGGAGGTCGGCCACGCTCGCGATCGCGGCCTTGAGCGTGTCCATCGCCAGGGCGACGTGGCCGCCGTAGAAGTTGCCGCCGTGCAGCACGTCTCCGCGCTCCGGGTCCACCAGCGGGTTGTCGTTCACGCCGTTCACCTCGATCTCGAGCAGCTCGCCGGCGAAGTCGGCCGCGTCGAGCAGCACTCCGAGGACGTGAGGCGAGCAGCGGACCGAATAGCGATCCTGCAGGCGATCCAGGGGCAGGGCTTCGTCGCGCTCGAGATCCGCGCGGATCCAGTGGGCAGCGCGCTCGCTGCCCCGGTGGGGCTTCCAGGCGAAGATGCGCCGGTCGAAGTGCTCCGGGTTGCCGTGGCACACCTCGCTGGCCAGGGCGCTCACCGCGGCGCCCAGCCGCGCCACGCGCACGGCCCGCTCCCAGACCAAGCAGCCGAGCGCGGCCATCACGCTGGTGCCGTTCATCAGGGCGAGGCTCTCCTTCGGCCCCAGCCGCAGCGGCGGGATCCCGAGCTCCGCCCAGGCCCGGGTGGCCGGGACCACCCGCCCGGCGAAGCTCACCTCGCGCTCGCCGATCAGCATCGCAGCCAGGTAGGAGAGCGGCGTGAGGTCGCCGCTGGCTCCCACCGAGCCCTCCGCGGGAATGCGCGGCAGCAGACGATGCTCGAGGGCCGTGCACAGGCGCTCGAGCAGCGCCGCACTCACGCCCGAGTGACCGCGGGCCAGGGACGCCGTCCGCACCACCAGCACGGCGGCGGCCTCGTCGTCGTCGAGGATGCGCCCGGTGCCGCAGCCGTGGAAGCGCAGCAGCTGGTGGGGCAGCTCGTCCTGCAGCTCCTGCGGGATGGCGTTGCCCACCGAGGCCCCCACGCCGGTGGTCACGCCGTACACGGCGCCGCCCCGGGCGAGCCGCTTCTTCACCGCCTCCTGTCCGGCGCGCAGCCGCTCCCGGAAGCCGGCGTCCTCCCACAGGGCCATGGGGCGCTCGCCTCGGGCCAGCGCCAGGACGTCCGGAAGCCGCAAGGGCGCCTGGCCCAGCCAGAAGGTCTCGCCATCCACGCCCCGGATCCTACCCGCAGCGGGGCGGGATGTCCCCGGGGGCCGACCGACGGAAGCCGGCTCCGGTATCGTCTGCCCGCTGTGGGACGGAGGCTCTCCTTGGCGTGGCGTCGGCTCCGAACCGGACTGGGCTTCGCGTACTACGGGCTCGGCCTGGTCGCCATTGCCGCCTGGCTGGGCCTGCGCAGCGCCGTCGGGGCTCCGCTCGCCCGCGACGCCGCCCAGCGGCTGCTGCAGCACGGATACGACAGCTTCGTCACCGTGATGCAGGCCCTCGGCCTGCTCCACCTCCGGGAGTCCGGGCTCGAGGCCCTGAAGGGGCCCGGGCCGCGGCTGGTCGTGGTGAATCATCCGTCGCTGATCGACTCGGCGCTCGTCGTGCGCCACCTGCCCCAGTCCGACAACTTCGTGAGCCCCACCTGGCAGCGTGTCCCTTTCTTCCGCAGCATCGCCGACGGGGTGGAGGCGATCCCCTCCGACGGAGGCAACGCCTCCGTCGACGAGGCCGTCCGGCGGTTGCGCGCCGGCCGCTGCGTGGTGATGTTCCCGGAGGGCACGCGTTCGCCCCGAGACGGCCTCGGTCGTTTCGGGCGCGGGGCGGCCCACGTCGCTCTCCGGAGCGGCTGCGATCTGATTCCCGTGGTGATCCGGATGGATCCCCCGACGTTGAAGAAGGGCGAGCGCTGGCATGAGGTTCCCGATCGGACGCCGAACGTGGAGCTGCGGGTGATGCCGCCGCTCTCCCCGGGCAAGGTCCTGACCGGCGACGAGCCTCCGATGCTGGCCGCCCGCAAGCTCACGGCCGCGCTCCGCGACCTCTACGAGAAGGTGCTCGATCTTGAGTAGCGACGCGCTCCACCTGGAAATCAAGAAGATCATCGTCGAGTCGCTGGCGCTGGAGGACATCGCGCCGGAGGAGATCGAGACGGAGGCGCCGCTCTTCGTCGAGGGCCTCGGGCTCGACTCGATCGACGCCCTCGAGCTCGCCATGGCCCTGGAGGAGAAGTACGGCGTGACGGTCGGCGACGACCCGGACGAGAACCAGAAGATCTTCTTCTCCGTTGCGAGTCTCGCGCAGTTCGTCACGGAGCAGCGCGGCTAGGACGGGTGGCTTCCCCCGAAGAGATCTGGGGCACCGTCCGCGAGGTGCTGAGTGCCGAGTTCGAGTTCGACGAGGCCGAGCTGCGTCCGGCGGCCCATCTCACCGACGATCTCGACCTCGACAGCGTCGACGCGGTGGCCCTCCTGGTGCGCCTCGAGGACGCCACCGGGCTCGAGCTGGGCGAGGACGACCTGCGCTCCCTCGTGACGCTGCAGGACGTGGTCGACCTGGTGGCGGCGCGGCTGGCCTGACCGGTGCGCGCCGTTCCCCTCCACCTGCTCCTGGACGAGCCGCGGGCCGGCGACAGCGCCGTTGCCTGGGATCGCCAGGGAACCCGGAGCTGGGAAGCCTTCACCGGCGAGGTCGGCGGCCTCGCCCGGCGCCTCGAGGGGCCGGCGGGCGCGCGCTTCCTGCTCGACGTGTCGAGCAGCTACGCCTTCGCCGTCGGCCTCTACGCCGCGGCGCGGGTCGGCGGGGTCGCCCTGGTGCCGCCGAATCGCCAGCCGGGCACCCTGCGCGAGCTGGCGGCCCGCTGCGACGCCGTGCTCCACGACGCGGCCGGCGGCTCCGCGGGTGCGCCGCCGATCGACCCCCTCGCGTATTCGGGCGAGCCCTGGCCGGGAGAGCTCGACCCCGAGCGGCCGGTCGTGCAGCTCTTCACCTCCGGGACCACGGGAAGCGCGAAGGAGATCCCGAAGGCGTTGCGGCACCTCGGCGAGGTGGAGGAGCTGGAGCGGCGGGTGGGAGCGGACCTCCCCCCGGACGTCCGCGTGTACGGAACGGCGCCGCACCAGCACCTCTACGGGCTCCTGCTCCGCGTGCTCTGGCCCCTCGCCACGGGGCGCCCCTTCCAGGGCGAGAGCCTGCTGCGCCCGGAGGAGCTCCTGCCACGTCTGGCGGAGGCGCCGTCGTCGGTGCTGGTCGCGACGCCGGCCCACCTCCGTCACCTGACGGTGCGTCCCGAGCTCCGCCAGCTCCGCGGGCGCGTGCGCCGCGTGCTCTCCTCCGGCGGGCCCCTGGCGCCGGTGACCGCGGCCGCCGTCGAGGAGGCGCTCGGCGCCCCGCCCCTCGAGATGCTCGGCTCCACCGAGACCGGGGGCGTCGCCACGCGCACCCAGCCGGGCAGCACCGAGCCGGGCAGGGCCTGGGTGCCCCTCGGTCGGGTGCAGGTGCGCCAGGATCCGGCCTCCGGGCGGCTGCGCGTCGCCTCTCCCTTCGTCTCGGTCGGCGCCGAGACCCGGGCGCCCGGCGTGCTCGAGTTCGAGATGGGGGATCGCGCGGAGGTGGAGGGCGACGGGAGCTTCGTCTTGCGGGGCCGAGCCGACCGGGTGGTGAAGATCGGCGAGAAGCGGCTCTCGCTGCCGGACATGGAGAGCCGGCTGCGCGAGCACGTCCGGGTGGACGACTGCGCCCTCGTCGACGTCGACCGCGGCGCGGAGGCGCGGGTGGCGGCGGTGGTGGCGCTCTCGCCGGAAGGACGCGCCGCCCTGGCCGCGGACGGTCGTCGTGAGCTGGTGCGGACGCTCCAGACCTGGCTCGCCACGCACTGGGACCGGGTGATGCTGCCGCGGGTCTGGCGCTTCGTCCCCGCCCTGCCCGCCGACGAGCGCGGCAAGCTCACCCGCGAGGCGCTGCTGGCCATCGCCCGGGAGCGCCCGCGCAGCCCGGAGACGCTCGGCGACGAGCGCGACGGCGACCGCCTGGCGCGTCGGCTGCGCGTGCCCGCCGACCTCGCCGCGCTCGAAGGCCACTTCCCCGGGCACCCGGTCGTTCCCGGCGCGGCCCAGGTCGGCTGGGCCTTGGCCGCCGCGGAGGAGCTCGCCGGCCATGCGCTGCGTGTCGTAGGCGTGGAGGCCCTCAAGTTCAAGGAGATGCTCCTGCCCGGCGCCGAGGTGCTGCTCGAGCTCGAGCTCGACCGGCCGGGCTCCCGCGTCCGGTTCACGATCGCCCACGAAGGAGGTGAGCACGCCTCCGGCCGCCTCCTCCTCGGGGACCCGCCGTGAAGCCCGCCCTGCTGATCCCCGTTCACCAGCACGCGGAGCCCCTGGCCGCGGTGCTCGACGGGCTGGCCGGCTACGGCCTGCCCTGCTTCGTCATCGACGACGGCAGCGACGCGGCGAACCGTGAGCGCATGCAGGAGCTGGCCCGCAGTCACGACTTCGTCGAGCTGCACCACCGGGCCCACAACGGCGGCAAGGGGCTGGTGCTGCGCAGCGGCTTCCGGCTCGCGGCCCATCGCGGCTACAGCCACGTGATCCACCTGGACGCGGACGGCCAGCACGCGCCGGCGGACGTGCCGCGTTTCCTCGAAGCCATGTCCACCCATCCGGACGCGCTGGTGCTCGGCGCGCCGCGCTTCGACGCCTCGGTGCCGAGAGCGCGGCTCGCGAGCCGTCAGCTCTCCCGCTTCTTCGTGTGGCTGGCCACGCTCTCCTTCGCCGTCGAGGACCCCCTGGTGGGCTTCCGCGGCGTTCCCCTGGAGCCGACCCTCTCGCTCCTCGACCGGGTGCGCACCGGTGACCACATGGAGTTCGAGCCGGAGCTCGCCGTGCGCCTGGTGTGGGAGGGCGTGCCGGTGGTGAACCTGCCGACGCCCATCGTCTACCCGGAAGGCGGCCATTCGAACTTCGACGTGATCTGGGACGACCTGCGGCTCGCCTGGCTCTACACCCGGCTCTGCACGGGCATGCTCCCGCGCACGCCACGGCTCCTGTGGCGGCGGCCCACGGCGCTGCCGCTCCTGGTCGAGAGCACGTGAGCGCCGCCACCTCGAACCCGCCGGCCTGGGCCCAGGCGGCCGAGTCGGGCTCCCTCCTCGCCATGCGGGTCATGCGCGGCATCTACCGCGTGCTCGGTCGTCGGCTCTCCCGAGCGTTGCTCTGGCCGATCGCGCTCTACTTCACCGCGGTGAACGGGGTCTCGCGCCGGGCGCACCGAAGCTACCTCTCCCGGCTGCGCGCGACGACGCCCGACGCCACGCTGCCGTCGCCCAGCTTTCGGACCGCGCTGCGTCACACCCACGAGTTCGCGGTGAACCTCTTCGACCGCATGATCGCGTGGGGTGGCGAGCTCGACGACATCGAGTTCCTGCACCGGGGCTCCGAGCACCTGTTCGCCCTGGCCGAGCGGGGCGAGGGCGCGATCCTGCTGGGCTCCCATCTCGGCAGCTTCGACATGATGCGGCTGCTCGCCGGACGGCACGGTCTCGTGGTGAACGTGCTCATGTACACCCGGCACGCGGAGCAGATCGGGCGCTTCCTCGCCCAGCTCGATCCCGAGCACCCGGTGCGCGTGATCTCCCTGGACCCCTCCTCCACCCGCACCGCCTTCGAGATCCGCCAGTGCCTCGAGCGCGGCGAGTTCGTGGGCATCCTCGGGGATCGGCTCTGGCCCGCGGACGCCGGGCGCCGGGAGTGGGTTCCCTTCTTCGGGGAGCCGGCGCCTTTCTCCCTCCGTCCGTTCCTGCTGGCGGGCGTGCTCGGCGCGCCTCTGCTCTTCGCCCTGTGCGTGCGGCGCGGCTCCTCCACCTACGAGGCCGTGGTCGAGCCCCTGCACGAAGGCGGTCCGGTGCCCCGGCGGGAGCGCGACGCCCGGGCCCGGGAGTGGCTCGCCGCGTACGTGGCGCGGCTCGAGGACGGCTGTCGCTCCGCGCCCTATCAGTGGTTCAACTTTCACGACACCTGGCAGGAGAAGGGAGGCGCCCGGTGAGCTTTCCGGCCATCGAGGAGCTGGTGCCCCACGCAGGCCCGATGTGCCTGCTCGATCGCGTGCTGCGCCACGACGAGGAGGAGACGGCCTGCGCGGTGCGACCCGAGGCGAGTGGCGCCCTGGCTCTGGGGGACGGTCGGCTCCCGGCCAGCGTGGCCCTCGAGTGGATGGCCCAGTGCATCGCCGTCGACGGAGGTCTGCGCGCCCGGGCCCACGGCGTGCCTCCGCGCCCCGGCCTCTTCCTTGGTGCGCGACGGGCTTCGCTCCCGGGGGACGCCTTCGACCCGGACGGCGAGCTGGTCGTCGTCGCGCGCCGGGTGCGCGGCTCCGGGCGGGGTGCCCATGCCTTCGCCTGCCGGCTCGAGGCGCCCGGCGCCGGAGCGCTGGCCGAAGGCACGCTCCAGGTGATGATCGCCGAGGACCTCGCCTCCCTCTCCGGCGGGAGCGGCCCGTGGCGTTGAGGCGAAGGCGGGAGGCCGGGGACGCTCCGCGCCGGGTGCTCGTCACCGGCGCCAGTGGCGGCCTCGGTCGCCCCATCGCCCTGGCCCTCGCGCGGGAGGGCTTCGGCGTCATCGTCCACTACGGCCGCCGGGCCGAGGCGGCAGAGGCGACGGCGGAGGCCTGCGGCGCCGGAGCGCGGGTGCTCGGCTTCGACGTGGCCGATCGCGACGCCGCCCGCGCCGCACTGGCCACGGAGCTCGAGGAGCACGGCCCCTTCTGGGGCGTCGTCTGCAGTGCCGGCATCCACGACGATGCGGCCTTCCCCGCCATGGGTGCGGAGGCCTGGGACCGCGTCCTGCGCACGAACCTGGACGCCTTCCACCACGTGGTCCAGCCCCTCGTGATGCCGATGGTGCGCGCCCGGCGCGGCGGACGGATCGTGACGATCTCGTCGGTGAGCGGCCAGATCGGCAACCGCGGCCAGGTGAACTACGCGGCCTCCAAGGCCGGCCTGATCGGGGCCAGCCGCGCCCTCGCCCTCGAGCTGGCTGGTCGCGCCATCACGGTGAACAGCGTGGCGCCGGGCCTGATCGAGACCGAGATGGTGGACGCGGAACGCGCGGAGGCGCTGCGCGCCCTGATCCCGATGCAGCGCCTCGGGACCGCCGCGGAGGTGGCTGCGGTGGTGGCCTTTCTCTTCTCCGACGGCGCGGCCTATGTTACGGGCCAGACGATCGGAGTGAACGGAGGCCTCGCGTGAAGCTCGACGTGGCGATCCTCGGCGGCGGCATGGCAGGAAGTCTGCTCGCGCGCCAGCTCGGCCGCGAGGCGCCGGGCCTCCGGATCGGGCTCTTCGAGAAGAGCACCGAGCCCTCCTACAAGGTCGGCGAGAGCACCGTCGAGATCGGCAGCTCCTACCTGATCCGCCGCGTCGGCCTCTCGCGCTACCTGTACGAGCAGCACCTGCCGAAGAACGGGCTCCGCTACTTCTTCGACGACGCGTCCAAGCAGAGCGAGCTGACCGGGATGAGCGAGATCGGCACGGTCAACCTGCCCTTCCATCCCTCCTTCCAGGTCGATCGGGCGCGCCTCGACGCGGACCTCCTCGCCATGAACGAGCAGGCGGGCATCCTCGTGCACACGGGCACGCGGGTCGAGGACGTGGAGCCGGGGCAGGGCGGCTCGCCCCACGCGTTCCGCATCGTCCGCGAAGGGAAGAGCGAGCGGGTCGAGTGCCGCTGGCTCCTCGACGCCAGCGGGCGCGCAGCGCTGCTCTCCCGGGCGCTGGAGCTGCGGGTCCGGGAGGAGAACCATCCGGTGCTCTCGGTGTGGGGGCGCTTCGAGGGCGTCGCCGACGTGGACGATTGGGGCGATCCGGCGTTCTCCGCCCGCGTTCGGCACACGGCCCGCGGCATCTCGACGATCCACTTCTGCTACCCGGGCTATTGGATCTGGTTCATCCCGCTCGGCCACGGCCTGACCAGCATCGGCGTGGTGGGCGATCCGCCCGGCGAGTTCGGCGCCCTGCGCACCGAAGGAGGCTTTCGGGCGTTCCTGGAGTCCCACCGCGCGATCGCCTCGTTGCTCACCCGCGCGAAGGCGGTGGACGTCGCCGGGCTCAAGAACTTCTCCTACGGGACGCGCCGGTACTTCTCGGCGGATCGCTGGGGCCTGGTCGGGGAGGCGGCGGCCTTCGCCGATCCCCTCTACAGCCCCGGCGCCGATTTCATCGCCCTCGAGAACGACTTCCTCTGCGATCTCGTGAAGCGCGATCTGGCCGGCGAGCCCGACGCCGAGCTCGAGCGCCGGGTGGAGCTCTACGACGCCTTCATGGCCTTCCGTCTGGAGGCGGCCATGCGCCTCTACCGCGGGCTCTACGGGCTCCTCGGCAGCTTCGAGCTGATGCGCATGAAGTGGGACTTCGACATCGGCTGCTACTTCAACCTGTGGGTCGCGCCCTACTTCCTGGACGAGTACCTGGACGAGACCTTCCTTCGCCGCCAGGTGCGCCAGCAGCGCTTCGTGCTCCAGGCGCTCTCGAACTTCGCGGACCTGTTCCGTGCCGCCGAGGCGCACCTGCGCGAACGGGGCGACTACCACCGCTCCAACCAGGGCATCTTCTCCTACGGCCTCGAGAACATCGACTTCATCGAGCAGGTGGGCCTGCCGCGCAGTCAGCGGGAGGTCCTCGAGAAGACCGCCGAGATCTTCAACGGCGTGCGCCGCCGGGGGCTCGAGCTGCTCGGGCGCGAGGGGGACTCGGACGCCCCCCTTCCGCTGACGAGCATGATGACGCCGAACCCGCTCTTCTGAGACCCGCCCGGCGATGGCCCACCGGCACCCGTTCCGTTCGCCGCCCCCGCCCGCGGTGGGCCTCGCCGTGCTCGGCGTCGCGCTGGTGGCGGCCTATCCCTTCGCGCTCGAATGGGCGCTCCAACGCTTCGGGCTGCGCCCGGTGGCGATCGCCCTGTTCGCGAGCGGAGCCCTGGGCCTCGCCTGGCGCTGGCGGGGGATCACGGCTCCGGCGTTGCGGCCGACCCAGCTCGGTATCCTGGCTCTCCTGGCCCTCGCCGCCGTGCAGGAGAGCCGCGCCCCCCTGCTCCTGGTTCCGGCGGCGATCCAGCTCGGCCTGGCCGGCTACTTCCTCGCGAGCCTCCGGCCCGGGGATTCGGTGGTCGAGCGCATGGCCCATGTCATGCAGCCCTACCTCCCGGACTGGATCCGCCCCTACTGCCGGATCGTGACCGTCCTCTGGGCCCTCTTCTTCCTCGGCAACGCCGTCGCCATCACGGTCCTCGCCGCCGACGCGGACCCGCAGCGCTGGCGCAGCTGGACGGGCATCGGCCTCTACGTGACCGCGCTCGCGCTCCAGGCCGTCGAGTCCGTGTTCCGCAAGTCGTGGTTCCGCGCCTTCGACGAGGGACCGATCGATCGGCTGTTCGCGCGTCTGTTTCCGCCGGAGCGCACGGCCCGGGGACGGCGGTCGATGGAGTACATTCGCCGGATGCGAACCGTTCTCGGAATGGAGGAGCCGTGAGCGAGCGGCGAGTGGTGGTGACCGGCATGGCCGGCATCTCGCCGATCGGCTCCAGCTGGGAGGAGGTGCGCCAGGCCCTTCGCGAGGGCCGCTCCGGCGTCGCCCACTGGGACGCGCTGGCGGCGGTGGAGGGCGTGCGAACCCGCCTCGCCGCGCCCGCTCCGGATCCCGAGCTCACCGGCGCGCCGCGCAAGAAGCTCCGCGGCATGGGCCGCGTCTCCCGCCTTGCCACCTGGGCCACCGGTCGGGCCCTCGAGGCGGCGGGGCTCGCCGGCGATCCGGTCCTCTCCGACGGCCGCACCGGCCTGGCCTACGGCTCCACCTCGGGCAGCCCCCCCGACATGGTCGATTTCGCGCGGGCCTTCGGCATCGATCGCCGGGTGAAGGGCGTCGTGCCGGTCCAGTACGTGAAGCTGATGAGCCACACCTGCGCCGCGAACTTGGCCCAGTTCTTCGAGATCCGCGGCGCCGTGCTGCCCACGCCGAGCGCCTGCACCTCCGGAAGCCAGGCGGTCGGCGCCGGCTACGAGCAGATCCGCTTCGGGCGCCAGGAGCTGATGGTCTGCGGCGGCGCCGAGGAGCTCCACGAGATCGAGGTCGGCGTCTTCGACCTGATGTTCGCCACGTCCACCCGCAACGACGCGCCCGCCGCGGCCTGCCGGCCCTTCGATGCCGAGCGGGACGGCCTGGTGGTGGGGGAGGGCGCCGCCACCCTCGTCCTCGAGTCCCTGGAGCACGCCCGGGCCCGGGGCGCCCCGATCCTCGCCGAGGTGATCGGCTACGGTACCAACTGCGACGGCCTGCACCTGATGGCGCCGGATCCGACGGGCATGGAAGGCGCCATGCAGCGCGCCCTCGCCGACGCGCGCCTCGACCCGGCCCGCGTCGACTACGTTTGCGCCCACGCCACCGCCACCGAGGCCGGCGATGTCGCCGAGAGCACGGCCACCCGCCGCGCCTACGGCCGGGCGCTTCCGGTGAGCTCCCTCAAGGGCCACCTCGCCCACACCCTCGGCGCCTGCGGAGCCCTCGAGGCGTGGATCACGATCGGGATGCTCCGGGAGGGCTGGCTCGCGCCCACCCTGAACCTGGAGCAGGTCGATCCTCGCTGCGCCGAGCTGGACTACGTGGCCGGTGCACCCCGCGAAGCCGCTCCCGAGATCGTCGCCAGCAACAACTTCGCCTTCGGCGGGATCAACACGTCACTCCTCTTTCGGCGGTTCGAGGTCTAGAATCGAGAGGGGGAGATGGGGCATTTCGCCCCATATCTTGATGCGGATCCGCATGCCGGAGCGGTGCTGAGCTTCCGCTGAAGCAGCACACGGCGTCATCGCCCACCCTGGTCCTCGGGCCAGGAAGGGAGACGCCATGACACGACCCATCCACTCCGCAGTAGGGACGGCCATCCTGGCGTGCCTGCTCACCGCCGGATCCGCGATGGCCGCCGTCTTCCAGGTGACCACGACGTGGGACCTACCGGACGACGCGCCCGGCGACGGCGTCTGTTCCACCCTCGTTCCCATCGGCCCGCCGGTCGGCTTCCCGCCAACACCCCCGATGGGCTTCCGTTGCACGTTCCGAGGGGCGCTGCAGGAGGCCAATCGGATCCCGGGGGCGGACGAGGTGCTTCTGCCGGCCGCCAGCATGGCGGTGATCCTGGACGACGACGATCCATTCGCGCTCACCGAGGACGTGGCCATCCGCGGTGCCGGGATCGCGACGACGACGCTCACGCTGTCGGGCACCCGCTCTCTGGACGCGGGCCCGGCTGCCCTCGAGCTCAGCGACGTGACCCTCCTGAACTCCGGGACCAACCAAGCCGTCGTGCGAGGATGGCGCGAGGTCACGCTCAGGCGCGTGGTTGCAAGCGGCTTCTCCCGTCTCGCTCAGACATCCTCTCCTCTGGGCGTCCTGACAGTCGAAGACTCCATGATCGAGGACACCGTCGACGGTCTCCGGGCGATCGGAGGGCGGTTGGTCGTCGATCGCTCTCGCGTCGAGACCGTCCTGAACGCCTCGGGGGGAGTGGGCGTGGCCATCGCCGGGAGTGCGGTCGTGCTTCGCGACACAACCGTCGAAGGGGAAGGTGTCGGGGTTTCCGTGACGGTAGGTCCGCCGCCGACGATCTCGATCGAGAGGTCGACCCTTCGCGGGCTCGCGTGGGCAATCTGGACCTCGACCTCGGTGAGCGTCTCCGAGATCTGGGTGTCGAACTCGACGCTCTCGGGGAATGCTGGAGGCATCGGTGTCGACGACGCCGGCGACGTCGTGCTCGAGCACGTCACGCTGACGGGTTCCGGCTACGCGGGATTGGCCGTCGGAAGCCTCGGCGTCGACTCGCTGATCCTCGATCACGCCATCGTCGCGGGGAACGCGATCGACTGCTTCTTCGCCTTCTACACCGAGGTGGAGTCCCGCTACTCACTCGACGGCGACGGAAGCTGCGGCCTCACGGATCTCACCGACCTCCCCGCGACCGATCCAGCGTTGCTGCCTCTTGCCGACAACGGCGGACCCACGTGGACCCACTCGCTGGCCTCGGGGAGTCCGGCGCTCGATGGAGGAGACACCGCCTGCTCCGTGTCTGTCGACCAGCGCGGCGAGCCGCGGCCCCGAGGCACCGCGTGTGATCTCGGTGCCTTCGAGGGCCCGGCTCCCTCTGGAGGCCCGGCCTGTGGCCTCGGTGCGGAGCTGGTTCTGGCGCTGCCGCTCCTGACGGCCTGGCGCCGGCGAACCCGCGCGCCGTGACCGCGTGGAGCCGCGGATCGCCGCTGCCGCGATCGTAGGAGGGGCGATCGAGATGCGGCGCTCCCATTGAGTCCTCGCCTCATGTCGCCGCGCCCTGGGATTCGAGACGGAGGTCCTCCACGCGAACCCGCTCTCTGCAGGAGGCGCCTCCGTGGCCGCCCGCGGCGACGGAACGGATTGTCGCGCACTCCCGCAGGAGGATGCGGAAGCTTCGCGTCACCTCCTCGGCACGGCGCGGGGCGCGCCGAGCTTCCTGCGCCGACGGAGGGATCCGAGCGCCGGCAGCAGAAGGGCCAGCTCCGGGCCGATGCCGCAGGTCGGGCCTCCCCCGCCGGCGGGCTGCCACTCGAAGGCCCCGAGATCGCAGGCCGGCCCCTGTGGCCGCAGCTCTCCTCGCTGGTCGGTCGTCGGGAGGCATGTCGCGGCGCCGGCGTCGCGGGCCGGGCTTCCGGCGGGCAGTCCGTGGGTCCAGGTCGGTCCCCCGCGATCGGCCAGCGCGAGGAGCTGGGGGTCTGTCGCCGGAAGGTCCGTGGGATCCGCGAGGCCGCAGGAGCCATCGCTGTCGAGCGAGTGAGTCGAGACGACGATGGCCTGGCCGATCCCGGAGAAATCGCAATCGGCCGCGGCGCTGCCCGCAAGGATCGTATGGTCCAGATACAGGGTGAGCTGGTCCGCATCGCCACCCACTGCGCTCTGCTGGGACTCCGCGACCGTGACGTTCTCGAGCCGCACGATCGCGTTCGCATAGAGCTGGATGGCCGCGCCGTTGTTCGAGAAGGTCGAGTTGCGGGCCCAGAGGTCCATCGGAAGCGTGTTCGAGAGAGACACGCCCTCTCCGCAGTTCAGGACCGTCGTGCCTTCGAGAGCGACGAAGTGCCGGGCGAGAATCGCGCGAGGAGCGTACATCTCGCAGTCGAGAGTCGAGTCCACAGCGGTCACGTAGTTGCCGAAGACCATCGTGTTCCCGATGTCCCGCACGGTCACCCGATCCAGGTCGACGTTCGTGGTGCTGATCGCCCAATCGCTCTCGAGGATCTCCGTGTCGGTGGCAAGCACCGAAGATCCGCTCGGGAAACCCGACTCGTGGACGGCGAAGTTCCAATCCCGAATGCGCGAGTCCATGACCTCGAGTGAGCCACCGCTCTCCGTCTCGATCGCATGGGTGATCAGCGAGCGGTCACCCTCGAGGGCGAGCGAGCGGATCTCGAGCGTGCCGCCGTGCAGGTGGTCGAAGCCGTCTCCGCCGGTCACGCGGACGATCGTGGCATCCCTCCCGGTGCCGACGATCTCCACGTCGTCCAGTACGTCCAGATCACCGATCGCGGCGACGTCGTCGTCGATCCCTGCAGATGGATCGAGGCTCTGGACGTCGAACGTGCCGGTCGGAAGCGACACCACGTCGGCGCCGGGGGCGAGGGGGATCTGCTGAGGTTCCGCTGAAGCGACGTGGGCCCGGATTCCCCACGGTGCTCCTCGCGTTCCACCATGGAGGACCCTTCGATGCCTTCGTCCCTCGGCCGCCTCGCCTCCGCTGCTCTCCTGCTCCTGGCCCTGACGCCTGGCAGCGCGTCTGCCCAGTCCTGGCCCGGCTGGCCGCCCCTCGACCCCTGCCTCTTCGACCCGCTCCCGGCGACGGGCTGCGAGCTGCCCGACTTTCGCTGGCTCGCACCCGCCACCCAGGTGGTCCCGGCGGGCACGTGGACCTGGACCTTCGTGTCCCTCCAGCTCCACAACCGGGGCGGCGCCTCCGGCGCGCCCGCCCAGGCGATCTTCCGCGTGTCCGAAGGGCAGATCGTGGCCATCGTCAGCTCCCAGCCGACCTCGGCCTGGCCGGATCAGGGCCTCCTCGGCACGAGCCCGCCCGATCCCACCCGGTGGACGAGCACCTTCGCGCCCGGGCTCGCTGCGGCCGAATCGCTCGACCTGGGCGTCTGGATCCTCTCGGACGCGGGCACGCAGCCGATCCTCACGGCGACGGCCAACGCGGACTTCCACTGGGGAACGACGTGGCTCCCGGAGGAGATCACCCGCGCGAACAACGCGCTCGTGGTCGGACCCTAGGCAGCTTCAGGCGCGCTCGAAGCACCAACGGTGGCGCGCCGATGCCACCGTGAACGACGACTCGCCGGCGAGCCAGCCGCGCAGGAACTCGACGGCCGGTGGCCAGGGCAGGGGCTCGGCGTCGGGCCCCGCGCGCTCGAGCCCGACCTCGAGCCGGCCTTCGCCCTCGCCGGGATCGAGCAGAAGGCCCACGCCGTAGGCGCAGGCGGGCTCGTCCACCAGGGCCGCGAAGACCGGATCGAGGGGCACGTCTCCCATCACGAAGAGCACCGGGCGCTCGGGCTCGCGTTCCAGGTGGCCGAGGGCCTCCAGCAGCCCGCAGCCGAAGCTGTCGTCCCGGGCGGCGAGGGAGCTCGAGGCCTGGCGGTTGCCCATCGCGATGGAGAACAGGCCGGCCTGGGCGTTGTGCACGGTGTGGCTGAAGATCGCGGGCGAGATGCGCTCGTTCCGGGCCACGTTCTCGAGCAGCCCCACGGATTCGTTGATGCTCCCGTGGCGCGAGGCGAACACGGTTCGCACGCCCTCCCGCTCCTCTTCGGGGCAGCCTTCCGCCGCGACCTTCAGCAGGATCTTCGAGAGCGGCGTGCAGCGGCGGCGGAGCATGGCCGGCAGGAATTTCGCGTCGGGAACGCCTTCGGCGGCGAGCGGGTACGGAGCCCCGGCCCAGGTGATCCAATCGTCGGCGCTCTCCAGCCCCGGCGCCCAGGCACTCCATCCCCGGAGCCGCGTCTTCACGGGGTGCTTCGCTCCCGGAGCCGCGTCTTCACGGCGTGCTTCGCTCCAGTACCAGCGTGCAGTTGTTGCCGCCGAAGCCGAAGGAGTTGGTGAGGACGAGCGTCCGGTCTCCGACGGGGGCCGACTCACCCTTGCCGGCCAGCCGGATGGGAGCGCAGGCGGGATCGAGCTCGCCGTCGAAGACGTGGGGCGGCAGGTCCAGGACGCCTTCGTGTCCGCCCGCGAGGACGAGCCAGCTGAAGGCCGCCTCCAGGGCGCCCGCGGCGCCGAGGGTGTGGCCGACGAGGGGCTTGGTCGAGCTGCAGGGGACGTCGCGGCCGAGCACCCGGTCGACCGCCAGACTCTCCATGGCGTCGTTGAGCGGCGTGCCGGTGCCGTGGAGGTTGACGTAGGCGATGTCGCCGGGCGCCGCGCTGGCGTCGTCGAGGGCGCGGCGCATGGCGTTCTCCGCACCCCGACCCTCCGGATCCGGCGCGGACATGTGGTGGGCCTCGCTCGATTCGCCCACGCCCGCGAGCTGGATGCCGCCCGGGTCGCCGGTCACGAGGAACACGGCGGCGCCCTCGCCGAGGGTGAGCCCGCGCCGGTTCACGCTCATGGGGTTGGTCGCCTCGGGAGCCACCGCCTGGAGGGCGGCGAAACCGCCGGTCGTGAGGCCGCACAGGGTGTCCGCGGCGCCGGCGACCACCGCATCGCACAGCCCGAGCCGCAGCAGGGAGCGGGCGGAGGCCAGGGCCCGCGCGCCGGAGGAGCAGGCCGTCGAGAGCGTGTAGGCCGGGCCCTCCGCACCGAGCCAGCGCGCCGTGAACTCGGCGATGCCGCCGAACTCGAGCTGGGCGTAGTCGAAGGCCGGCGCCAGGGCCGACGTCTCCAGGTGGTGGCGGATCGCCACCTCGGCGTCGGCGACGCCCGACGTGCTCGTGCCCATGACGACGCCGATGCGCTTCGGCCCGAAGCGTTGCACCGCCTCCCGAAGCGGCGCTTCGATCTGTTGCAGGGCGGCCAGGGCCATCGCGTTGTTGCGACACGCGAACGCGGAAAGCTCGGGCGGGATTTCGGGCAGTGGCTCGTTCACTGCGGCGACGACCATCGGCTCGTCGGCCGCGGGCACGTCGCGCAGGGAGAGGCGGGTCGTGTCGCCGCTCAGCAGACGGGCCCAGGTCTCCTCTGCGCTCGAGCCGAGCGCCTGGATCTGACCCATGGCGGCGAGGGAGCACGGCGCAGTCATCCCCTCGACGATACCTGCTCGTCGGGGGGACAGCCTGGGTGCGAGGTGTGAGCCCCTAGAACGGGTAGACGCTGCCCATCGGATGGGGCAGCGGGAGCCGCTTGTTCAGCGCCTCGTTGCGCAGCTCGGCGGTTCCCTCCGCGGAGAAGCGGCCGGAGGAGGCCGGCTGGTTCATCCGCGGCAGCTGCACGTCGCGGGGGTCGCGAATGCCGCTCGTCGAGAGATAGGGGCGACCGCGCCAGCGATCGTGGGTCGAGAGGCGCACCTTCTCGGGGCGGGCCTCGTCGCCCTTGGCCTTCGCCTCGGCCACGGCTTCGTCCTGGGGCTCGGCGGTCGGCGAATCGGCCCAGGCACTGCCGGCGAACAGGAAGCTCGCTGCCACCAACAGCAACAGCATGCGGATCATCGGATCCCTCCTCCGGGGGCGCCACGGTTCGTCCCCTGGAAGAGCAAGCTGCGTGCCACGCAGGACGCAGGAGCGTTCGCTAGGCGAGCCCTGACTCCCAGTCCACGCAGCCGCCGGCGTCGTCCGCCGCTTGGGGCGGCGTGCAGCCCGCCGCTTGCGATGCGGGCCCGCGGCTCCTGGGGCGTCGGGGATCAGCTGGGGGGTGACGACGGGGGCGGATCGCCGCGGTCGCCACCTTCGGGCCGCCGCCCGCGCCCGCGTCGCCTTCGTCCGCGGCTGCCGCGCCGCCTCCGCTTGTTCCGGCTCCGCGACTCGCCGTCGTCGGAGGCGCGGGCCTCGGCGCCGTTCGCGTTTCGCCGCCCCCGGTTGCCGCCGGCGCTCGCCGCGGCGCCGCCGGAGCGGCGCCCGCCCTTGCGGCGCTTCTGGCCCCGTCGCCGGCTTCCGCCACTTCCCGACTTGCCCCGCCCGCGTCGCCGACGCTCCTCGCCCTTGGGAGGCGCCAGCGGCTCCCAGAAGCTGTCCGGTCGATCCGCCTGGCCGCGGCAGACGTCGCACATGCCGCAGGGCTCGGTGGTCTCCTCGCCGAAGTACTCGCGCAGGAAGTTTGCCCGGCACTCGGCGTCGAGGGCGTAGTCGGCGACGGCGTCGAGACGCCTCGCGTCCTGGGTGCGCAGGGTCTCGAACTGGCCGGCCAGCTCCCGGGCCTTCTCCTCGAACTCCTCCGGCGCCACGATCACGTACACCGCGTCCTGGTCCCACTTGACCAGGGTCGCCTCTTCCATGAGCGCGAGGAGCGCGCCGGTGGTGCGCGCGCCGAGCTCCGCCGACAGCGCCAGGGCCTGGAGGCTCGGGATCTTCTCCTCGAGGGCCCAGGCGGCCAGGGCCCGGGCCAGCTTGTAGAGCTGCTCGGGCCGCACGCGGCTGCGCGCCAGGAGCGCCTCGTGGATGGCCCGGTCCTCGGACGAGAAGAGCAGGATGCAGTTGGCGCGGCGGCCGTCGCGTCCGGCACGGCCCGCCTCCTGGACGTACTGCTCGAGGGAGGCCGGGGACTGGTAGTGGAGGACGTAGCGGATGTCCGACTTGTCGATGCCGAGGCCGAAGGCGTTCGTCGCCACCATCACCGTGCGCCGGCCGCGCTGCATGAACGCGTTCTGGTTCTTGGTGCGCTCGGAGGCGGTCATCTTGCCGTGGTAGCGGTGGGCCGGGACGCCGAAGCGTTTCAGCACGGCCCAGATCTCGTCCACCTCCCGGGTCGTCGCGCAGTAGATGATTCCCGGCCGGCGCACCCGCAGGGCCAGCCGCGCCAGCGCGCGCAGGCGCTGGCCTCCCGCACAGTGCAGCACGTCGAAGGCCAGGTTCGAGCGGTGGGGCGAGGTCGCGACCAGGTGCGGATCCCGCATTCCGACGAAGCGGATGATCGCCATCCGCACCTTCTCGGTGGCGGTGGCGGTGAGCGCCAGCACCGGCGGCGCGCCCATGGCGCGCAGTCGTTCGCCGATCTGGAGATAGGCGGGGCGGAAGTCGTAGCCCCACTCGGAGATGCAGTGGGCCTCGTCGACGGCGGCCAGGGCGACGCCGGATTCGATCAGCGCCTCGGAGGCGTCGGGGGCGGCGAGGGTCTCCGGCGTGGTCATCACCAGCACGCGTTCGCCGCTGCGGATGCGCGCCAGCGCCTCCTTGCGCTTGCCGCCGCGGATCGTGCCGTCGAGGCGCACGCAGGGCACGCCGAGCTTCTGGAGCTTGTCGTACTGATCCTGCATCAGCGCGAGGAGCGGCGAGATCACCACCACCGGCTTCGACAGGATCATCGACGGGATCTGGTAGCAGGCGGACTTCCCGAAGCCGGTGGGAAGGATCATCATCACGTCCTTCCCGCTGAGCCCCTGCTCGATCACCTCCTCCTGCTCCGGGTGGAGCTGGCGGATGCCGAGGCGGAGCGCCGCCTTGCGCATGGCCTCCAGGCGCTCCTCGTGGGTGTCGAGGGGCACCGGGCCCTCGAAGACGGGCCCGGACGGGATCTCGAGCTCTTCTTCGGGCTCGAGGTCGTCCTCGTCTTCCTCGAGCTGGGCGCCGAGGGCGGCGGCCTCGGCCTGCAGCTCCTCCAGGGCGTCCTCGATGCTCTCGACCGCGGCGAGCTTCGTCACCGGCTCGCCGTCGTCCACCGGCGCGTCCTCCGGGACCTCCGGCTCGTCGTCGAGGTCGAACATCTCCTCGGCCACCGAGAACTCCTCGGGCTCGAGGGTCTCCGGCGCGGGCTTCGCGCGCTTGCGGGCGGCCGGGCGGCGCTTGGGGCGCTCGTCTTCGCTCACGTCGTCGTCCGCTGCCTTCGCATCGGCGTTGGCCTTCTTGCGGGTGGCCTTCTTCGGGGAGGCCTTCCGCGTGGTCTTCTTCGCGGTCGCCTTCTTCGAGGTCGCCTTCTTGGTGCTCGTGGTGGAGGCCTTCTTCGTCGAAGCCACCTTCGTGGCGGTCTTGCGGGTCGCCTTCTTGGTCGAAGCCACCTTCGCGGCGGTCTTGCGGGTCGCCTTCTTGGTGGCCGCCTTCTTCGTGGACGGCTTCTTGCGCGTCCCTCGCCCGCTGCCGGACGAGTCCGCGCCCTCGTCGGACGCGTCGGACTCGCCGTCGGTCGGATCACTAGCCAATCTGCTCCTCACGCAGGGCGGCACCGCTCCAGGGCGCGCCAGCAGCACGGCCACGGAGCCCAGGCCTCGTCACGCCGCCTCGGGGGCACAGGGGAGGTCCGGGTGCCTGCCAGGCTTGCGGCGTCGAGAGACGGGCCGCGGTCCTCCATGGGTTACAGAATTTCGCGGCGCGCCACCATGGACCCACGAAATTGGTCCCCGCGGGGGCGTTGCGTGGCCCGACCCCGCTTCTAACCTGCCCCCGCCTTTCTCCAGGAGTCGACACCGCCGTGCCCGCACCCCCCGTGATCGCTCAGAACCTGACGACCCTCTCCAAGCACCTCGCTGGGCGCGCCCTCGACCCCGGCTTGGCGGGAGTGCTCGAGGCCCTCGCCCTGGGCTGCAAGGCCATCGGCCACCGGGTGCGGCGGGCGCGGATCGAGGACGACATCGTCGGCGTGGCGGGCGGCGAAAACGTGTTCGGCGAGGTGCAGCAGAAGCTCGACGTGCTCTCGGACGAAATGCTCCTCCAGTGCCTGCGGGAGGCGCCGGCAGCGGGGGTGTACGCCTCCGAGGAGCAGGAGGGGGCGATCGTGCTGCGGCCGGCGAGCGAGGGCGGCCGCTACGCGGTGCTGGCCGATCCCCTCGACGGCTCGTCCAACATCGACGTGGCGGTGAGCGTGGGGACCATCTTCAGCGTCCTCCCCAACGACCGGCCCGACGCTGAGAGCGCCGAGGCGGTGCTCCAGCCCGGCCGCAACCAGGTGGCGGCAGGCTACGTGCTCTACGGCTCGTCGATCGTCCTGGTGCTGGCGACGGCCGGCGGCGTCGACATGTACACCCTCGACCCGGTGCTCGGCGACTTCGTGCTGGTCAAGGAGGGCATCGAGATCCCGGCGGAGAGGAAGATCTACTCGATCAACGAGGCCTACGTGAACGACTTCGACGCGGGGCTCAAGGCTTACCTCGAGTTCGCCCACGGCGCGGGATACGCCGCCCGCTACATCGGTTCGATGGTCGCCGACGTCCACCGCACGCTTCTGAAGGGGGGCGTGTTCATCTATCCGGCCACGGCGAAGGCGCCCCAGGGCAAGCTCCGGCTGATGTACGAGGGCAACCCGATGGGCTTCGTGATCGAGCGGGCGGGCGGCGCGGCCTCCGCTGGCGCGGCGGCGATCCTCGACGCCGTGCCCGCGCAGGTGCACGACCGCACGCCGGTCATCCTCGGCTCGAAGCTCGAGGTGGAGCACGTCACCTCCCGGACCCACCCCGCCTAGATGCGCGTCGCGAACCGCGCCGGCCGGTTGGTGTGGCTCGGCGAGGGCACGGCTCTCGACGTGGAGCGCGCCACCGGCGGCCGCTTCGGCCCGGACCCGATGGACGCCTTCACCGACTGGGAGGCGCTGCGGGCCCTCGCCGAGGGCGTGTCGCCGGACGACGGCGAGCCCTGTGCTCCGGCGGAGCTCGGCCCCTGCGTGCCCCGGCCGGGTGCCGTCTACGCGATCGGCCTCAACTACCGGGACCACGCGGCGGAGGCGGGTCTGCCGGAGCCCGGCTCGCCGATGGTGTTCACCAAGTTCCCGGCGTGCCTTGCCGGACCCGAGGCCCCGGTGCGCCTCTCCTCCGACCGGGTCGACTGGGAGGCGGAGCTCGTCGTCGTGATCGGCCGCCCCTGCACCGCCGTCTCCGAGGCCGACGGGTTCGCGGCGGTGGCGGGCTACTGCGTGGGCCAGGACGTCTCCGACCGCCGCATGCAGTTCAAGGACAAGCCCGCCCAGTTCTCCCTCGGCAAGTCGCTGCCGGGATTCGGGCCGATCGGGCCGGCCGTGACGAGCTTGGACCGGCTGGCCGATCCCCTGGACCTGGCGATCACCTGCGATCTCGACGGCGAGCGGGTGCAGGAGAGCCGCACCCGCGAGATGATCTTCCCGGTGCCCGCGCTGGTGGCGTTCCTCTCGCGCCACATCCCCCTCGCGCCCGGCGACCTCGTCTTCACGGGCACGCCGGCGGGGGTGGGCTCCGTGCGCACGCCGCGGCGCTACCTGCAGGCGGGCGAGCAGCTGACGACCCGCATCGAGGGCCTGGGCGCGCTCCACAACCGCTGCGTGGCCGCCGCCGGATGAGCCGCCTGCGCGTCGACCGGCTGGACGACGCGCGCCTCGCCGACTACCGGCAGCTTGCCGGGCCGGATCGGCTGGCGGGCCGGGGCCTGTTCGTGGCCGAGAGCCGCCACGTGCTGCGCCGGCTGATCGACGCCGGCCGCTTCCGTGTGCGGTCCGTGTTGCTCGCGGAGACGGCGGAGCGGGAGACGGCGCCCTGGCTCGTGCGGCTGGATCCGCAAGTTCCCGTCCACGTGGCGCCGCGGGCGCTGCTCTCCGAGCTGGCCGGCTACCGCGTGCACCAGGGCTGCCTGGCGATCGCGGAGCGGGGCGAGCCCCTCGAGCCGGCGGTTCTGATCCGGGCCGCCGCCGAGGCCGGGGGGCGGCTCCTGGTGCTGGACGGCGTGGCGAACCCGGACAACGTCGGCGGGCTCTTCCGCAACGCCCGGGCGTTCGCGGCGAGCGGCGTGCTCTTGGTGGGCGGCGGCGATCCCCTCTATCGCAAGGCCGTCCGGGTCTCGGTGGGCGCGACCCTCGAGGTGCCCTTCGCCCGGGTGGGGAGCTGGCCCGTGGCGGCGGAGGCGCTCCAGAGGGACGGCCTCCTCCGCGTCGCCGCTGTCACCGATCCGGCGGCGCCGGCCGTGCAGGAGCAGGCGCCCCGCCTGGCCGGCCAGCCTCTGGCCCTGGTGGTCGGCGACGAGGGGCAGGGCCTCGCACCGGCCGTGCTCGCCCAGTGCGACACCCGGGTCACGGTTCCGATGGCGGCGGGCATCGACTCCCTGAACGTGGCCGCCGCGGCCGGCATCCTGCTCCATCACCTGGCGGGGCTGGCGTGAGTCGCGTGCTCGTCGCGGGCTGCGGCTGGCTGGGCGGCGCCCTCGCCCGCCGGCTCGTGGTCGGGGGCCACGAGGTGCTCGGCCTGCGCCGCGGCGACGCGCCGCTTCCCGAAGGCGTCGTGCCGTTGCAGGCGGATCTCGCGGAGCCTTCGAGCCTGGCCGGGCTCCCGCGCGCCGTCGACGCGGTGGTCTACGCCGCGTCCCCGGGCGAGCGCAGCGACGCGGCCTACGAGCGAACCTTCGTCACCGGTGTGCGGAACCTGCGGGAGGCCCTGACACGGGGCTCGCCGGAGCTGGCGCGCTTCGTCTTCGTGTCGAGCACGGCGGTCTATTCCCAGCGGGACGGCTCCTGGGTGGACGAGGGCTCGCCCGCGGAGCCCACCCACTTCTCGGGGCGGAGGCTCCTGCTTGGCGAGCGCCTGGCGCGGGACGGACCGGGGGCGGGCTGCGCCCTGCGTCTGGGCGGGCTCTACGGTCCCGGACGCACGGGCCTGCTGGACCGGGTCCGCCGCGGGGAGGCGCGCTACGCCCCCGGTCCGCCCCGCTACGCGAACCGCATCCATCGGGACGACGCGGTCTCCGTGCTGGAGCACCTGCTCATGGCCGAGGCGCCGCCGGTCTGCCTGCTCGGCGTGGACAGCGCACCCGCTCCCGAGCGCGAGGTGCTCGAAGGGCTCGCCGATCGGCTGGGCGCGCCGGCGCCGAGGCCCGCCGAGCCCGCGGCCGGCAGCCGGGCGGCGCTCGGCAATCGGCGCTGCAGCAACGCCCTCCTCCTCGCCCGTGGCCTGCGGCTCCGGTATCCGAGCTGGCGCGAGGGTTACGAGGCGCTCCTCGCCGGCTAGGGTTCCTGGACGAACGGGCTTCCCCGGGAGAACCATGCGTAGCCTCGCCCTCCTGATCCTCCTCGTCGCCGGCCCCGCCGGCGCTGGCACCTTCCTCGTGCTCGAGACCACCCGTCTCGACGACGGCAGCCTCCTCGAGCGCACCGAGCTGCGCGCCGACGGCACGCGGCTCCGCGTCGATACCGACGGCGGCCGGAGCAGCGTCGTCTACCTGGCGGAGGAGCGGACGGTGCGTGTCCTGAACCACGCGGAGCGCTCCTACCTCGAGGTCGACCAGCAGACCACCCAGCAGGTGGCGCGCGGCCTCGAGAAGGTGAATCGGGAGCTGCGGGATCGCCTCGACTCCCTTCCCGCGAGCCAGCGTGCCGCCGCCGAACGGCTGCTGAACCAGACCCTCGGGCCCGGCGCCGAGACGAAGCGCCCCGAGGTGGTGGTGGTTCCGACCGGCGGCAGCGACGAGATCGAAGGCCATGCCTGCCGCGAGTTCGACGTCCTCCGCGACGGCACCCGCGTGGCGGACGTCTGCAAGGCGGAGTACGCAGAGGTCGGCGTGGCGCCCGAGACCCTGGGCGCCTTGCGCGAGCTCGCTGGCTTCCTGCGCGAGAGCCTTGCGGCTCTCGCGCCCGAGGGCCTGCGCGGCCGCAGCCTCGACGCCCTCGACTCCTTCGATCACCTCGACGGCGTGCCCTTGCGCATCCGCGCCTACGAGAGCGGCACCCCTGTCCGCCAGAGCCGCATCACCGACATCGTCACCCGCACGCTCCCGAAGACCGACTTCGCGGTCCCCGACGGCTACACCAAGAGCGTCGGCCTCAACATCCGCGAGCACATCGGCTCGCCCTGACCGCAACAACGCAAGAGTGGGGACGTTCCTTGCATCTTGCATTCTTGCGCTCCGAAGGATGCAAGATGCAAGGAACGTCCCCACTCTTGCGTTTCTAGTCTTCGGGGACGAGGGACTCGAAGCGGGCCTTGTCGATGGCCTTCATGTAGGCGTCGCGAGGGCCGATCACGTTCTGCTGGACGAGCTCCATCAGGGCGTCGTCCATGGCCTGCATGCCATCGCTCTTCCCGGACTGGATGATCGAGCTGATCATCTGGGTGTTGCCCTCGCGGATCAGGTTCGGGAGGCCCTGGGTGCGCAGCAGGATCTCGTTCACGGCGACGCGGCCGCCGCCGTCGGCCTTGGGCAGCAGCAGCTGCGAGACCACCGCGGCCAGGGATTCGGACAGGCTGATCCGCACCTGGGCCTGCTCGCTGGCGGGGAAGGCGTCGATGATCCGGTCGATGGTCTTGGCGGCACCGTTGGTGTGCAGGGTGCCGAACACGAGCATTCCCATCTCGGCCGCGGTGATTGCCATCGCGATCGTCTCCTGGTCGCGCATCTCGCCCACCAGCACGACGTCCGCGTCCTGGCGCACGGCGGCCCGCAGGGCCGGCGCGAAGCCCTGGGAGTGCTCGCCCACCTCCCGGTGGCTCATCACCGATTCCCGGTTCTGGTGCACGAACTCCACCGGATCCTCGATGGTGACGATGTGCTTGGCCTGCTCGCGGTTGATCTTGTCGATGATCGCGGCCAGGGTGGTCGACTTGCCGGACCCGGTGGGCCCGGTGACGACCACGAGCCCCTGCTGCAGCTCCGCCAGGCGCGCTACCGCCGGCGGCAGCTTCAGCTCCTCGAGGCTGATGATCTCCTCCGGGATGATCCGGAACACCGCCCCCGCGCCGTTCTGCTGCATGAAGTAGTTGGCGCGGAAGCGCGCGACCCCCTCGAGGCCGTAGGCGAAGTCCATGTCGTGGCTGCGCAGGTACTCCTCCCAGTGTCGCTCGCCGGCGATCGGCTCGAGGAGCTGGGTCAGGTGCTCGTGGGTGAGCGGCTCCCATCCCTCCACCGGGGCCAGCTGGCCCTTGGCGCGGATGCGCGGCTCGAGGCCGGCCGCCAGGTGGAGGTCCGAGCCGCCCACCTCCTTCAGTGTTCGAAGCAGTTCGTCGACCTGGGGCACGGGCTCTCCTCTAGCCGGGGAACTTGCGCGGGTCCTCGCAGTGCTTGACCGCCTCTTCCCGCGCGACGGTGCCGCCCTGCACCAGCTCCATGAGGGACTGGTCGAGCAGGCACATCCCCTGGGAGGCGCCGGTCTGCAGCATGGACCCGATCTGGAAGGTCTTGTTCTCGCGAATCAGGTTCCCGATCGCCTTGTTGTTCACGAGGATCTCGAGGGCCGGCGCCCGGCCCTGGCCGTCGACACGCGGAATCAGCCGCTGGGAGATCACCGCGCGCAGCGATTCGGACACCATGTTGCGGATCTGGTCCTGCTGGTCCGCCGGAAAGACGCCCACCAGCCGGTTCACGGTGCGGATCGTGCTGTTCGTGTGCAGGGTCGCGAGCACGAGGTGGCCGGTCTCCGCGGCGGTGAGCGCCAGGGAGATCGTCTCGAGATCCCGCAGCTCGCCGATCACGATCACGTCCGGGTCCTCGCGCAGAGCGCCGCGTAGGGCCCGGGCGAAGCTCTCGGTGTGCGGGCCTACGTTGCGCTGGTTCACGACGCAGCGCTTCGAGGGATGCACGTACTCCACCGGGTCTTCGATGGTGAGGATGTGCTCTCGGCGCTCGGTGTTGATGATGTCCACCATCGATGCGAGGGTCGAGGACTTGCCGCAGTTCGCCGGCCCGGTGACCAGCACCAGCCCCTGGTGGTAGTTGGTGAACTTGGCGAGGCCGCCGGGCAGCCCCAGCTCGTCGAGGGAAGCCGGTGCCACGGGGATGTGGCGGAACACGCCATCGGTGCCGCGCTGCTGGCGGAACACGTTCGCGCGGAAGCGGCCCAGGCCGGGCACCTCGTAGGCGAAGTCGAGCTCGCCGCGCTCGAGGAAGAGCGCCCGCTGGGCGTCGTTGAGCCCCGCCAGGATCATGCGCTCCGCCTCGTCCCGGTCGAGGGCGCCGTCGCCACTGTCCTGGAAGCGGCCGTGCAGCCGCAGCCGGTGGGCCGCGCCGCTGTGGATGTGGATGTCGCTGGCGCCCTTCTCGACGCCCTGGCGCAGCAGGGCGACCAGGGCCTCGGCGTCGCCCGCGCCGACCGTCGGGGACTCCGCCCCGACCGGGCTCGCTGCGGGCTCTGCGGTCGTCGCTGCCGGCTCCGGCGTGGGGGCGGGCTCCGCGACGGCGGCGGGCGGGGGCGCGGCGGCGGGCTCCGGCGCTTCTCCGCCGGCGACCGCGACGCCCTCCGGGGCTTCTCCGCGGGCGACCGCGACGCCCTCCGGCTCCGGCGCGGCCTGCCCGGCGGCCTGCTTCGCCCGGTGCTTGGCGACCACCTGCTGGCGCGCCCGGAGCACCTGCTGGAGCTGGGGCTCGCTGAGGAAGCCGAGCTCCACCAGGATCGCGCCGAGGTTGCCCCCGTTCGTCCCCTGGCGGTGGGTCGCCTCGGCGAGCTGGTCCATGGTGATGAGCTTCAGGTGCAGGGCGATGCGGCCCAGCAGCGGAACGGGGCGTTGCGACATGGCGCCGTTCTCATCGGCCGGTGCCCCCTCCGTCCTGAGGAGCGTCCGCGACTCCGCTACCGTCCGCGCCCATGATCTTCCAGACCGACGACCTGCGGATCCGCGAGCTTCGCCCCCTGATCCCGCCGGCGATCCTCTTCGAGGAGCTTCCCCTCGGGGAAGAGAGCTCTGCGACCGTCGCCGAGGGCCGCAGGCAGATCTCGCGAATCCTCCACGGCGAGGACGATCGTCTGGTGGTCGTCGTCGGCCCCTGCTCCGTCCACGATCCGGAGGCCGCCCTCGCCTACGCGGACCGGCTCGTCCCGGTGGCCGACCGCTTCGCCGGAGAGCTGTGCGTGGTGATGCGGGTCTACTTCGAGAAGCCCCGCACCACCGTCGGCTGGAAGGGCCTGATCAACGATCCGGACCTGGACGAGAGCTTCGCCATCAACGACGGCCTGCGGAAGGCCCGCCGCTTTCTGCTCGACGTGGCGGAGAAGGGGCTGCCGGCGGGCTGCGAGTTCCTCGATCCGATCTCGCCGCAGTTCATCGCCGATCTGGTGTCCTGGGGTGCGATCGGCGCCCGCACCTCCGAGAGCCAGGTCCATCGCGAGCTGGCGTCGGGCCTCTCGATGCCGGTCGGGATCAAGAACGCGACCGACGGCAACGTGCAGGTCGCCATCGACGCGATGGGCTCGGCGCTCCATCCCCACCACTTCCTCTCCGTCACGAAGCAGGGGGTCGCCGCGATCGTGGCGACCGCGGGCAACGAGGACACCCACCTGATCCTCCGCGGCGGGGCGAACGGGCCGAACTACGAGGAGGCCTCCATCTCCCAGGTGCTCACGGCCCTCGACCGGGCGGGCCTGCCCCAGCGCGTGATGGTCGACTGCAGCCACGGCAACAGCCGCAAGGACCACGCGCGGCAGCCCGACGTCGCGAAGGACCTGGCCCGCCAGGTGGCCGCCGGCTCCCGGGCCCTCTTTGGCCTGATGATGGAGAGCTTCCTCGTCGACGGCCGCCAGGACTACGCCCCGGACGCGGAGCTCGTCCGCGGCCAGAGCATCACCGACGCCTGCATGGGCTGGGAGCGCACCGAGCCGCTCTTCGAGACCCTGGCGGAGGCGGTGCGGAGCCGCCGCGCGGGCTCGTGAGGCCAGGCGGGCCGTCTTCGGCGGGTCGGGGGGGGGTCAGGAGGCCTCGCTGTCCCCCGCCGCCACCGTCTTCTCCTTCAGCCGCCGCAGCACCTCCTCCGGGCCACCCTGGGAGAGCACCTCCTTGAACTGGGAGCGGAAGCTCGAGACCAGGCTGACGCCCTCGATCTTGACGTCGATCACCCGCCATAGGTCCTCCCGGAGGCGCAGGCGGTAGTCGATGGCGACGTCGTCCGCCTGGCCGCCGACGATGCGGGTGAGGACCGTGACGTCCCCCCGCGGCTCGACCCGCTCACCGGTGATCTCGACGCCTTCCTGGTCGTAGCGGTCGATGCGCGTGCCGTAGCTCGCCGCCAGGTGGTCGGCGAAGGCCTCCACGAACTCGATACGCTGGTCCGGGGTGAACTTCCGCCAGCTCCGGCGCAGCACGAGCTTGGACATCGTCTCGAAGTCGAAGCGCTCCCGGGCGATCGCCTCGAGGCGCGTGCGCCGCTCCACGGACTCCAGGTCCGGTGCCTGGAGCACCGCCAGCACCGCGCTCACCGTGTCGTCCATGACTGCCCGGGCCGCGGCGGTCTCCACGGCGGAGGCCAGGGCCGGCCCCGCCAGCAGCAGGGCGGCGATCCACAGGACGGCCAGCAGGCGTCGTCTGCCCGTGTCCCTTCCTGCCTCAGGGGCCTTCGTCGAGATCGTCGTCGAGATCGTCGACATCGTAGAGATCCTCATCCTCTTCCTCGGCGGCTTCTTCCCCGTCCATGACCCGCCGCTCCCGGTTCTGGAGATAGGCGTTGCGGACGAAGACATAGTAATCCAGGGCGGTCCGGCGGTTCTCGGCGATCTCTTCGAGGTATTCGGCCCGGGTGTTGATGACGTCGATCACGCTGATGCCGTAGGCGGACGGCACCGTGGCGAAGTCCAACGGGAAGGCGGCCAGGTCCCGGCCCGTGTAGGGGCCGAAGAACGGTACCTGGATGTAGGGACCGGGCCCGACTCCCCACACACCGAGGGTCTGGCCGAAGTCCTCCTCGTAGTGGGGGATGCCGATCGGGGTGGCGGGGTCGAACAGGCCCACGATACCGACCGTGGTGTTCACCGCGAAACGGCCGAGGTCGGCCCCGGCCCTTCCCGGCTTGCCCTGCAGGAGGTCGTTCAGCAGGGTGCGGATCATGCGGAGGTTGTCGAAGAAGTTTCCCACGCCCGTCTGCACGAAGCCCGGCATCACGAAGGCCCAGCCCTTCGCGACCGGCTCGAGCACGACCTTGTCCAGCCCTTCGTTGAATCCGAAGATCTCCTCGTTGAAGCCCTGGTAGGGATCCGGCCCGTTGGTGGCACAGCCCAGGCTCCCCGCGAGGAGGAGACCGGCCGCGGCCGAACGGGCGGCCCGGAGGATTCGACGGGTCGGACGGCGAATCATTCATCTCCCCCCAGGCCGGCGTTGTGGACCAGCGTGCCGACCAGCTTCTCGAAGTTGAGCGCGCTCTCGGTGAAGGACAGGACGTCGCCCCGCTTCAGGAGCTCGTCCTCGCCACCGGGCTCGAGGGCGATGAACTGGTCGCCCAGCAGGCCGGAGGTGCGGATGCTCGCGGAGGTGTCGATCGGGAGCTCGAGCCCCGTCGTCACGTCCAGCTCGACCGTGGCCCGCAGGTCTTCGTCGAGGGCGATGGCGGTCACCTCGCCCACGGGCACGCCGGAGATCACGACCGGCGCACGGGTCGTGAGCCCGCCGATCTCGTCGAAGGTGGCGCGCAGCACGAAGCCGCCCTTGCCCTGGTACTCGAGCCCGCCCAGCTGGATGGAGAGGTAGGCGAGGGCGGCGATGCCGGACAGCACGAACAGGCCGACCACCAGATCGCGCACGGGATGGCTCTGCATGACGCCCCTTTCCTAGAAGCCCCAGAGGGCCGTGAAGATGTAGTCGGCCAGCAGGATGCAGACGGAGCCCGTGACGACCGTCGACGTGGTCGAGGCGCTTACCTCGGCCGTGCTGCGCCCGGTCGTGAAGCCGCGGAAGGTCGCGACCAGCGCGATCAGCGCCCCGAAGAGCAGCGCCTTCAACGCGCTGCCCACCACGTCCGTGTCGAATTCCACTGCGTTCTCCAGGCCCGAGAGGTAGATGCCGTGATCCAGGCCGAGTAGCTGCACGCCCACCAGATAGGCACCGAGAATGGAGGCCACGATGAAGAGCGCCGAGAGCAGCGGCATGGAGAGGGTGAGGGCCACCGCTTTCGGGACCACCACGAACTTGATCGGGTCGACCGCCATCGTGCGCATGCCGTCGATCTGCTCCGTGGCCACCATCATGCCGATCTCCGCGGCCATCGCCGAGCCGGCCCGGCCGGTGACGAGGAGGCCGGTGAGCACCGGGCCCAGCTCACGGATCAGGGTGAGCCCCACGACGGCCCCCAGGGATTCTTCCGCGCCGAAGCGGACGAGCACGTTGTAGAGCTGGAGGCCCAGCACCAGGCCGACGGCCAGGCCCGAGGCGCAGACGATGGCGAGGGAGAGCACGCCGCTGTCGTAGGCTTCGCGCACGATGCGCCAGGGGCGGTAGGGCGGGCGGGCCAGCCCGCTCACGATCCAGCCCGCGAAGCGCGCGATCCGCCCGAGCTCGGCCACGATGCCGAGGGTGCGCCCGCCCAGGTGCTCCACCGCCCCGCGAATCATCCGGTCTGCCGAAGGATGGACGCCGGGCGGGGGGAGGGAGCGGGCCGGGGGGTCATGATCGGCACAGGCTAGCGTTCAGATGGAGGCGGTCGCGAGCCCGTCCCGGGCGCGCCGCACCAGGGCGAGGCCCTTCTCCAGCACCGCACGACGCCAGCCCGGATCGGCGGGGGCGAACACCTCACGCAGCTCCGTCTTGATGGCCCGGCCCCGGGCGGAGCCCGGATTCCCGTGGTGGTGGAGCCAGTTGTCCGCGCGCAGCGCCCAGAAGACCCGCTCCGGCGGGACCGTGCCGAACTCGGCGGTGAAGGGAGTCAGCGCGCAGCCCCGGTCCGCCTCCTCGCAGAGGCCCACTTCGATCACGCCGGCAAGGGGGGCGGAGACGGACTCACCGGCGGCGGTGCTGCGGAATGCGTCGCCGTACCAGGCGCGGCCCCGCCGGTAGACCGGATCGCCGGGCGGCAGCTCGGTAATCAGCTCGGGTACGCCGCGAGGGCCGAGGCCCGTATGCACGTCGATCCAGGCGGCGCGGGACACGCCGCGGGTCGCCTCCCGGGCGATCTCGCGCAGGATCCGGTTTCCGGGCTCCGGCTCCCGTCCTCCGTACTGGGTGCCCGTTGGGTGCGCGTACTGCCCGACGGACAGCACCTCCTGGAGCCGATCGGCTCCGTGGGCCCGGGCGAAGGCCGCCAGTGCCTGGCGGGCCCGGGCGTCCTCCTCCCCGTCGAGCCGGCTCGGGTTCACGTGTTCGTAGAGCGCGTCGTAGTCGGGGCAGGGCGCGTGGTCTTCCGGATGGCGCAGGAAGTTGCGGTTGAGGTCCACGTTGTGCTCATTCACGCGCCGGTCGGCGTCGAAGCCCCACGGGTTGAGGGCGTGGACGAGCAGGAGCCCCATGTCGCGGGGCAGGTCCAGCCGGTCACCCGGGCGCGAGAGCAGCAGGTGCTGGAGTGCGCTCCCTGCGTGGCCCTCGATGCCGTGGATGCCGGAGCTCACGACCAGCAGCGCCGGCGGCGCGCCCGGGCCCAGACGTGCCGTGTCGACCGCGAGCTCGCCGCCGTCGCGCCCCCGGACCGCGAGGGGATGGCTGGCGACCCGGGCGCCGGCACGCTCGGCGGCGGCCAGGAAGAGCTCGCGCGCCCGGGCATAGCTTCCGGCGAAGTGGGGCGCGGGGTCGGTGGCGTTCGGCATGGTGGGTGTCGAGGGGTCGCTAGCATACGACCCGCCCATGGAGCTCTTCAACGTCGCCGCCCTGCTCGTCAGCTTCTCGGCGCTGTTCGCCTGGCTGAACCACCACACCCTGCGGCTCCCGACCACGATCGGCGTGATGGCCATCGCGCTGGTCTTCTCGTTGGGCGTGCTCTTCCTGGGCCGGGTCGGGCTCGGCTCGGACGAGTGGTTCGCGTGGTTCGAGGCGGTGGAGTTCGCGCCGGCGCTGCTCGAGGGGATGCTCGGCTTCCTGCTCTTCGCCGGCGCCCTGCACGTCGACCTCGGCGACCTGCGCGAGCAGCGCTGGGTGGTGACCTTCCTCGCCACCCTGGGCGTGCTGCTCTCCACCGTGTTGATCGGCGCCGCCGCCTGGTGGCTGTTCGGCGCCATCGGTCTCGCGCTTCCCTGGGTGGCGTGCCTCCTCTTCGGGGCGCTGATCTCGCCGACGGATCCGATCGCCGTGCTCGCCGTCCTGAAGCAAGCCGGCGTGCCGAAGAGCCTCGAGACCAAGATCGCCGGCGAGTCCCTCTTCAACGACGGGGTCGGGGTGGTCGTCTTCCTCGTCGTGCTCGGGGCCGCCGCGGACGGGGGCGGCTTCGACCCCGGGGCGGCGCTCGGGCTGCTGCTGAAGGAGGCGGTGGGCGGAGTCGCCCTCGGGCTGGTGCTGGGCTCCCTCGCCTTCGCCATGCTGCGCAGCGTCGACAGCCCCCAGCTCGAGGTGCTGATCTCGCTGGCGCTGGTGACCGGCGGCTACGCCCTGGCCCACGCCCTGCACACCAGCGGTCCCCTGGCGATGGTGGCGGCGGGTCTCCTGATCGGGAACCACGGGCGCCAGTTCGCCATGAGCGACGACACGCGCCAGAACCTGGACGTCTTCTGGGAGTTGGTGGACGAGATCCTGAACGCGGTGCTGTTCGTGATGATCGGCTTCGAGGTGCTGGTGCTGGAGTACACGCCCCCGCGGCTGGTCGCCGGCCTGCTGGCGATCCCCCTCGTGCTGGCGGTGCGGGCCCTCGCCGTCGGGACCGGGGTTTCGCTCCTGCGGCTGCGGCGCAGCTTCAGCCCCCACGCGGTGAAGATCATGTGCTGGGGTGGAATTCGCGGCGGCATCTCGGTGGCGCTGGCGCTGCAGCTGCCGCCGGGGCCGGAGCGGGACGTCATCGTGTCGATCACCTACACGGTGGTGGCCTTCTCGATCCTCGTGCAGGGCCTCACGGTGGGTCCCCTGGTGCGGCGCTTGTATCGGGACGCCGGGTGACGAGCGCGGAGCGGCGGGTGCTCGTCGTGAGCGGCCTGCCGCGCTCGGGCACGTCGCTGTTGATGCAGATGCTCGCGGCGGCCCGCGTGCCGATCCTCTCGGACGGCGAGCGGCTGCCCAATGTGAGCAACCCGTTCGGGTACCACGAGCACCGGCAGGTCCGGGCCCTGGAGCGGGACGGCGACGCGGCCGCCTGGCTCGCCCGGTACGGCCCGGGCCGCGCGGTGAAGGTGGTGGCGGCGCTGCTTCCCCATCTTCCCCGGGCGCCCGGCCTCCGCTACGCGGTGCTCTGGGCCGAGCGGGACGCGGAGTCGGTGGCGGCCTCCCAGGACGCCATGCTGGCACGGCTCGGCGAGGACGGCGGCGGGCTCCCGCGCGAGCGCCTGGTCGCGGTGCTGGCGGTCCGGCAGGCCGAGGCGCGGGCACTCCTGGACGCGCGTGACGATTGCGACTGGTGTGCCGTCTCCTTCGAGGCACTCCTCGCCCGGCCGCGGGAGGAAGCGTCGCGCATCGCGGCGTTCCTGGGCGGTGGCCGGGACGAAGCGGCGATGGAATCCGCCGTGCGTCCGGGCCGGGTGCGGTCCGGAGGCGGCTACACTGCGCCGATGGCCGATCCCCGCTTCGACGAGCTCGACATCGACGTGCTGCGCCGGCGCAGCGGTGAGAAATGGCGGATGTACCCGTCCGACGTCCTGCCCGTGTGGGTCGCGGACATGGACTTCGAGGTCGCCCTGCCCATCCGCCGCCGGCTCGAGGAGTGTCTGGAGGTCGGCGACCTCGGCTACCCCATGCACCCGGCGCCGACCGGACTGCCGGAGCTCTTCGCGGAGCGTGCCGCCCAGCGATGGGCCTGGCCGGTGGACCCGAAGCACGTCGAACTGCTGACCGAGGTGGTGCAGGGGATCTACGTCGCCCTCGAGCAGTTCAGTGAGCCCGGTGACGGCGTGATCGTCCAGACGCCGATCTACCCGCCATTCCTCGGCGCCGTGGAGGAGCTCGGGCGCCGGCTCGAGGAGAACCCGCTGCGTGTGGGCGAGAGCGGCTACGTCATGGACCTGGACGGCTTGGCGGAGCGGGCGGCCCGCTCGAAGGTGCTGCTGCTCTGCAACCCCCACAACCCGACCGGTCGCGTGTTCCGCCGCGAGGAGCTGCAGGCCGTGGCCGAGATCGCCGCGGCGAACGACCTGGTGGTGGTGAGTGACGAGATCCACGCGGATCTGGTGTTCCCCGGCTGCCAGCACATCCCCTTCGCCACCCTGTCGGACGACGCCGAAGCGCGGACGATCACCCTGACCTCCGCTTCGAAGGCCTTCAACATCGCCGGCCTGCGCTGCGCCCTGGCCGTCTTCGGCAGCGCCGAGCTGCGCCGGCGCTTCCTCGCCTTTCCTCGCCACTTCCGCGGCGGCCTGGGCAGCCTGGGGATCCAGGCCACGCTGGCCGCCTGGCGCGAGGGCGACCCGTGGCTGCGCGACCTGCTCGCCTACCTGGAGGCCAACCGCGACTTCCTGGCCGACACCGTCGCCCGCGAGCTCCCGGACGTCCGCTTCTTCCGCCCCGAGGCCACCTACCTCGCCTGGCTCGACTTCCGCGCCCAGGGCCTGGCGCCGTCCCCCTACCGCCACTTCCTCGACAAGGGAAAGGTCGCCCTCAGCGACGGCAGCCACTTCGGCCCCCCCGGCCAGGGCTTCGCCCGCATCAACTTCGCCACCTCCCGCCCCCTCCTCAGCGCCGCCCTCGACCGCCTCCTCGACTCGCTGAGGTAGCTGTTGCGTTAGGGGCCGGTTCCGTTTGTTGCGTTACTTGTGTTGCGTTGGGACCGGTTCCGTTTGTTGCGTTGTCTCGTTGCGGAGGGCTCGGGTGACGGAGCTGCGCGAGACGTCGAGCCATCGGGCGATCTCCGCGGGACGGAGTCCCATCTCCGATCGTGCTCTTCGGGCGAAGGCCGCTCGGGCACGACTCGCTGCCCTGGTCTTGCAGCGGCTGCGCAACGCGGCGGCTTCGATCCCGAACTCGAGAGCGACGACGTTCGCGAGCTCTTCCATCGTCCGTGCCCGCTCCTCTTCGTCGACCTTCATCCACTCACCGACCCGGGCTCTTGCCCTGTCGTCGTCTTCGTCGAAGAATCGCAGGGCTCGGTGCGAATCGTGGAAGGGTCGGGACTCGATGAGACCGAGCAGCGACGGGTGGCCGGTCCACGGGTAGTGCGCCAGCGCGCTGAGGGAGGGAATGACGCCGCCGCGGACGGGGTTCAGGTGCACGTACCGAATCAGGCCCATCACGTCCGCTTCGTCGCCTGCCAGCCGCGAGATGAATCGGCTCTGGAAAAGGTAGCCGCGGCGATCATGGCGTCGATTGAAGTGCGTCGCGTACAGCAGATTGACCCGGTGCATCACCTTCGAGAGGTGAACGTCACCGGTGAGGATCAGCAGGTGCACGTGGTTCGTCATGAACGCCCAGGCGAGGCAGATGGCGCCCGATTCGCCGAGGACCCTCGTGAAGCGGCTCGCGAAGAACTCCCGGTCGAGGTCGTCCATGAAGACCGCGCGACCGTCGACGCCGCGCATCATGACGTGGTGGATGCAGCCCGGAGCGTCTAGCCGAAGAGGGCGGGGAGGCATCGGTGTCTCCCGGGACCCGGGGCCCTACGAAGTTAGCGAACGGAACCGGCTCGGAAGGCAACAAACGGAACCGGCCCCTAACGCAACAAGCGGGCTACTTTAGCGACGGGAGGACGGTCTCGGCGAAGAGCTTGGCGGGCTCGCGGGTGTCTCGGCCGAAGAACTCGATGATGAACATGGTGCAGCCGAGGGCGCGGTGGCGCTCGATGCAGTCGATGACGTGAGAGGGGTCGCCCCAGATGCCGTGGGCTTCGAGGCCGGCGCCCATGTGACCGCCGTAGACCTTGTGGGCCTTCTCGAGGTGTTGCTTCGCCGTGGCTTCGTCCGGGGCGATCACGACGGTGCACTGCTGGGAGACGACGAGGCTCGACGGGTCGCGTCCCTCCTCCTGGCAGCGCCGGCGGAGGACGCCGACCTTGTGCTCCAACTGGCCCTGGAAGACGGCCATGTTGTTCCAGATGTCGGCGTGGCGTGCGGCGATGCCCATCAGCACCTTCTCGCCCGCTCCGCCGATCAGGACCGGCGGCGGCTCCGCCGGCTTCGGCTCGAGGGCGCAATCCTTCACCTGGAAGTGCTCGCCTTCGAAGCTGGTGCGCTCCTCGCTCCAGAGCGATTTCGCGATCCGGGTCATCTCCTCCAGCGCGCGCAGCCGCGCGCCCGTGGAAGGGAAGGGCACGCCGTAGGCCTCGAACTCCGCCTGGAACCAGCCGCCCCCTAAGCCCGGGATCACCCGACCGCCGCCGGCGATCTGGTCCACGGTCGCGATCTGCTTCGCGAGCACCGCCGGGTTCCGGAAGAAGGGCGGCGTCACGAGCGTTCCGAGCTTGACCTGCTCTGTCACCGCGGCCACCGCCGCCAGCTCGCTCCACGCCTCGAGGATCGGCAGCTGGGGCATCGGCACGCCGTAGAGGTGGTCGCACACCCACACCGAGTCGAAGCCGAGGGCGTCGAAGGTCTCGGCGGCGGCCCGGGCCTCGGGCCAGCTGCGCTTGATCTGGGGGAGGGTGACGCCGAAATGGAGGGGAAGGTCCATGGAGGCGCAGGGTAGGGCGGCAAGTCCGCGTCGGGCAACGCTCAATTCCCCGGTCGTCCCGGCCGATACGCACCCCATGCCGACCGCAGCGCCCGCCGAGACCGACCACCGCGCTCCCCTCACCCTGGACGAGCTTCTCGAGATCCTCGCCACCGCCGGGCACATGAGCGAAGACCAGGCGCGGGACGTCGGCGCTCGAGCCCGCACCCTCGCGAGCCAGGTCCTGAAGGACCGGGTCGGCTCGGTGCGCTCTCAGGCGGCCCAGCGCTACGACGTGTCGCCCGCCGAGATCGTCGCCACCGCCCGCGTCGGCGACCCGAACCGTCCCGGGCGCTTCCTCACCGAGGATTCCATCGCCGAGCTGCTGGCCGAGCGCGCTGGCCTCGAGGCGAAGAAGATCGACCCGCTCCACCTCGACGCCCAGCTCCTCACCAAGACCTTCTCCCGACCCTTCGCGCGCCGCCATGCCGTCATCCCGTTGGCGCATACCGAAGCCGGCGGGCTGCTGCTCGCCGTGACGGACCCCTTCGACGGGGTCCTCCGCGAGACCCTGGCCCAGCAGCTGCGCGTTCCCCTCGAGCTCGTGGTCAGCTCGAAGCGCGACATCCTCGCCATCATCGACCGGGTCTACGGCTTCCACGCCAGCGTGTCGGTTGCAGAGGAGAGCCTCGGCGGCGGCGCCGACGGCGGCGCCCTGGCGCCCTTCGTCGAGCTCCGCTCCAACGAGGAGCTCGCGACCGCCGGCGACGAGAGCGTCGTCACCGCCGTCGACTACCTGCTGAACTACGCCTTCGAGCAGCGTGCCTCCGACATCCACCTGGAGCCCCGTGAGGGCGATGCGGTCATCCGCTTCCGCATCGACGGCATCCTCCACGACATCGAGCGAATGCCGCTCAACGTGCACGGTGCCGTGGTCTCGCGCATCAAGGTGCTCGCCCGCATGGACATCGCCGAGCGCCGCCGCCCCCAGGACGGCCGCATCAAGACCTTCCGCGCGGAGCGCGAGGTGGAGCTACGCGTCTCGAGTCTGCTGACCGCGTTCGGCGAGAAGGTCGTCGTCCGGGTGTTCGACCCGGACGTGCTCATGACCGATCTCCAGCAGCTCGGCTTCTCCCGCGACGACCGCGAGAGCTACGAGCGCTGGATCACCGCCCCGAGCGGTCTGATCCTCGTCACCGGTCCGACCGGCTCCGGAAAGACGACCACGCTCTATTCCACCCTCCGCTACCTGGCCGGGCCCGAGATCAACATCACCACCGTCGAGGACCCGATCGAGATGGTGGACCCGCGCTTCTGTCAGGTGCAGGTGCAACGCCAGGCCGACGTCAGCTTCGCCACGGCCCTGCGCGCGATCCTGCGCCAGGACCCGGACATCATCATGGTCGGGGAGATTCGCGACGCGGAGACGGCGAACATGGCGGTGCAGGCCGCCCTCACCGGCCACCTCGTCTTCTCCACGGTCCACACCCGCGATGCCGCCGGCGCCGTCACCCGGCTGATCGAGCTGGGCATCGAGCGCTTCCTGCTCGCCAGTGTGCTGCGCGGAGTGCTCGCCCAGCGCCTTGTCCGCTGCATCTGTCCCCACTGCGTCGCCCTGGGCTTCCTCACGCCGAACCAGGTCGACGCCCTCGGCCTCAAGGTGCCCCTCGAGCGCCGCGAGCAGCTCCGCGTGCGCTGGGGCGAGGGCTGCACCGATTGCCGCCACACCGGCCTCCACGGGCGGACCGGCGTGTTCGAGATGCTCGACGTCGGGCGCCGCGTGCGCGCCCTCGTCACCGAGGGCGCCGATGCCGGAGAGATCACTCGCGCGGCCCGGGTCGAGGGCATGGAGACGCTGCGCGAGGCCGCCATCCAGAAGCTGGCCTCCGGCGAGACGCCCTTCGAAGAGGTCGTACGGCTCACGGTGGACGCGGAATGACCGCCGCCGAGCGCGAGCTGGGCCTGCAGCTGCGGGCGGGCGTCCGCCTCATCGTCCTCGAGACCGTGGAGGAAGAGCGGGCCCTGCGCTTGCTCGGTCGCACCGCGAAGCGCGTCGAGCGCAGTCTGCACACCTGGTCCCTGGCCAGCGGAATGGACGGCGCGGGAGAGGGCGCCGGCGGTCTCGACGCGGCCGTGCGCGCCTTCGACGCCTGCCGCACGCCGGCGATCTTCGTCGTCGCGGACGCCCACGCGCTCCTCGCCGATAGCGTCGGCGTCCGTCACCTGCGAGAGGCCCTGCCGCGCTGGGCCGAGCGCCGGCAGGCCGTCGTGCTGCTGGGTCCGCTCGTCGACCTCCCCGTCGAGCTGGAGCGGGAAGCGGCACGGCTGGCGCTGCCCCTTCCCACGGCGCAGGAGCTGCGAAGCCTCTTCGAGCGGGTGATGCGGGGGGCGCGAGGCGCCGAGGCCGCCTCGGCGCTCCTCGACGACTGCGTCCGGGCGGCCCTTGGTCTCACCGCCGGCGAGGCGGCGCGCGCCTTCCGCAAGGCCTGGCTCGCCTGCGGCGAGCTCTCGCCGGACGCGGTGGCCCGCGTCGCGTCCGAGAAGCAGAAGGCACTGCGCCGCATTCCGGCCCTGAGCTTCCACGACGTCCAGGACGATCTGGCCGGCGTCGGAGGCCTTGGCGAGCTGAAGCGCTGGCTGCGGGAGCGCCGCCGCGCCTTCGGCCAGGAGGCCCGGGACTTCGGCCTGCCGGCACCGCGGGGCCTCCTGCTCCTCGGCGTCCAGGGCTGCGGCAAGTCCCTGTGCGCGAAGGCGGTCGCGTCGGAGTGGCGCTTCCCCCTGCTGCGCCTCGACCTGGCGGCGGCCTTCTCCGATCCCACCCGCAGCCCAGAGCTCTTCCTGCGCGAGGCCACGGCCGTCGCCGAGAGCCTGGCGCCGGTGGTCGTGTGGATCGACGAGATCGAGAAGGGTTTCGCCGTGAGCGAGCGCGATCCGGGTGCCTCGCGGGTCTTCGGCAGCTTCCTCACCTGGCTGGCGGAGAAGCAGGCGCCGGTCTTCGTGGTGGCGACGGCCAACGACGTGAGTGCGCTTCCGCCGGAGCTCCTGCGGCGGGGTCGCTTCGACGAGCTCTTCTTCGTCGACCTGCCCACCGAGGAGGAGCGCGCCGAGATCCTGGCCATCCACCTGCGCAAGCGGGGCCGGGATCCCAAGCAGTTCCCGCTGGCGGAGCTGGCCTCCCGGGCCGTGCATCAGTCCGGCGCCGAGCTCGAGCAGGTGGTCGCGGCCGGGCTCTACGCCGCCTTCGCCGAGAGCCGCGAGCTCCGGGACACGGACCTGGCCGAAGCCATCCAGGACACGGTGCCGCTCTACGAGACCTACGAGGAGCGCATCAAGGAGCTGCGCAACTGGGCGCGCCACCGGGCCCGCCCGGCGACCCTGGACGGCAAGGCGGTGAGCTGGTTCCAGGAGTAGAGCACCGCCGCCGACGGCTCGTGCCGCTGACCGCGAAACGAGCAGCGCCGACCCGAATCGAGGCAGCTCCCCGGCCGGCTGGGTCGCGCCCGGCCCATCGGGGCTCGCGGGACGGCTCCTTCGGGGGTTCGGGCCTGGCACGCCCATTGCTCTGGGGACTTCCGTGGGCGCGGATGCCCGTGGGAGGAAACGACGTGATTCGATGGCTCGGAATCGTGGCGCTCGTGAGGCTCGCGCCCGCGGCCGCGCTCGCAGAAGACGCGGTATCACGGCGTGTTCACCGCCAACAACGTGTGGATGATGCTCTGCGCCGGTCTGGTGTTCATCATGCACCTGGGCTTCGCGACCCTCGAGTCCGGGCTCACCCGCTCGAAGAACACGACGAACATCCTGTTCAAGAACACGTTCATCGTGTCCGTGGGCATCCTCACCTACGCGCTGATCGGCTTCAGCCTCATGTACCCGGGCGATTTCAACGGGGTCCTCGGCTGGGCCGGCCTCGGCATCCGCACCGACGAGGCGGGCCTCACGATCGCCTACGCGAGCGGCGGCTACACCTACTGGACCGACTTCCTGTTCCAGGCGATGTTCGCCGCCACGGCCGCGACGATCGTCTCGGGTGCCGTGGCGGAGCGCATCAAGCTCCCCTCGTTCATGGTGTTCGCGACGCTCTTCGTCGCGATCGTCTACCCGATCGCCGGCTCCTGGAAGTGGGGGGGCGGCTGGCTCGACGCGGCGGGCTTCTACGATTTCGCCGGCTCGACCCTCGTCCACTCGGTGGGGGGCTGGCGCTCTGGTCGGTGCCTGGATGCTCGGCCCCCGGCTCGGCAAGTACAGCGGCAAGCGCATGAACCCGATCCCGGGCAGCAACATGCCGCTGGCCGCCATGGGTGTCTTCCTGCTCTGGCTCGGCTGGTTCGGGTTCAACGGCGGTTCGGTGCTCTCGGCGGACCCGGCCCTCACCTCGTTCACGCTGGTGACGACCTGTCTCGCGGCCGCCGCCGGCGCCATCGCCGCCATGACGACCTCCTGGATGATCGCCAGCAAGCCCGACCTCTCGATGAGCCTGAACGGCGTCCTCGCCGGCCTGGTCGGCATCACTGCCGGCGCGGATACCGTCGGAATCCTGGGCTCGTCCTGATCGGCGCGATCGCCGGGGTGATCGTCGTCGGCTCGGTGATGCTGTTCGACCGGCTCCGCATCGACGACCCGGTCGGGGCGATCTCCGTGCACCTGGTGTGCGGCATCTGGGGCACGCTGGCCGTCGGCCTGTTCTCGACGAACCCGAAGCACACCCTCGGGGCCCAGGCCCTGGGCGTGGTGGCCTACGGCGTCTTCACGGTCGCGTCGGCGTTCCTGCTGTTCGGCGGCGTCGGGCTGGCGATGGGCCTGCGCGTCGGCGAGACCGAGGAGCTCGAGGGCCTCGACCTCGCCGATCACGGCGCTCACGCCTACGACTTCGGCGGCACCAAGACGGGCGTCGCCGACGACGCGGTGGCGGGAGCGGTCTCCGTTCGCCCCGCCGCCGCCACACTGGCCACCGAGAGCTAGGAGGGCAGGACATGAAGAAGCTGGTCGCGATCCTGAAGCCGTTCAAGCTGGAGGACGCCACGGCGGCGCTCCAGCCGAGTACGTGGTGGACTTCCTGCCGAAGATCCGCCTCGAGGTGGCGCTCTCCGACGAGCTGGCGGAGGAGGCGGCGAAGGCGCTGATGGAGGCCGCCCAGACCGGCCGCATCGGCGACGGCAAGATCTTCGTGGAGCCTCTGGAGGAGGTGATCCGGATCCGCACCGGCGAGCGGGGGGAGGCGGCCCTGACGTAGCTCCCCCACGACCCTTCAGGAACGCAGGCGTTCCCTATGCTCCGGGCAGGAGGACCCTCCATGAGACGGCTGCTGCTGCCCGGAGCGTTACTGCTCGGCCTGCTCGCTGGGGGCTGCACCCCCACCGTCCAGGTGCAGGCTCCGGACGAGCCGATCGTGATCAACATGAACGTGAAGATCGAGCACGAGGTTCGCGTCAAAGTGGACGAGGAGCTCGATCAGGTGTTCGAAGACGAGCAGGATATCTTCTGATGACGACGCGAGTGACGACGGTACTGCTGGCTCTGCTGCTCTTCTCGGCGGCAGCGTACGCGGACGGCGCCCTGGATGCGGCCCGGGACGCTGGCGTGGTCGGCGAGCGCCGCAACGGCTACGTGGGACTGGTGGTGAAGAAGCCGACCCCTGAGCAGAAGGCGTGGGTCGAGGACGTCAACAAGAAGCGCCGCGCCCACTACAAGAAGATCGCCAAGAAGTCCGGCGCCACGGTCGACGAGGTGGCCGCGCTCGCCGCCCAGCGACTGATCGAACAGGCCCGCTCCGGCCACTACGTCCAGGGCGCCGGCGATGGCTGGGTCCAGGTCAAGAAATGAAGAAGCGGGGTGGATTCGCCTCGTAGAAGTTGGGGCCGGACTTCAGCTCGGGCTCGGATAGTCCGATTCGTGGGCGGCCATGCTGTTGCCCTGGAGCCACGAATCGACGGAGCTGCGGCGCCGTCCCTGGATCACGGTCGCCCTGATCTCCGCCTGCGTGGTGGTGCTGGTCGGCAGCGAGCTGGACCCGGCGGTCCAGCAGTTCGAGAAGGCGCTGGGTGAGGCCCACGCCTTCTGGCAGAGCCACCCCTACCTGGAGCCGGGCGAGCTCCTGGCCACCCACTTCGGCGATGACGGGGCCCGCGCTCGCGAGGAGTTCCGGGCCGACCTGGCCGCCGGTGACGTCCCGATCCCCGCCTCCGCGGTGGAAGCGGAGCAGGTCGAGCTCGACGCCCTCGCCGCCGACGCGGACGCCGCCCTCAAGCGCCACGTCTGGTATCGCTTCGGTCTCGTGCCGACGGCGCCCCGGCTGGCCGGCGTCTTTGGCCACATGTTCTTGCACGCCGGCTGGGTGCACCTGCTCGGCAACCTGCTCTTCCTGTTCCTCACCGGACCGTTCATCGAGGACCGCTGGGGGCGTTCGGTCTACCTGCTCTTCTACCTGGGAGCCGGCGTCGCCTCCGGTCTCGTCTTCGCCATCCAGAGCCCCGACCTCACCGGCCCGCTGATCGGGGCCTCCGGCGCGATCGCTGGCGCCATGGGCGCGTTCCTGGTGCTGTTCGCGACGGTGCGGATCAAGTTCGCCTACTGGCTCGGGCTCTTCTGGGGAACCTTCGCGGTGCCCGCCTGGCTGCTGTTGCCGCTCTGGTTCGGCCACGAGCTGGCGACGGCCCGCCTGATGGACGTGACCGGCGCCAGCGACGGCGTCGCCTACTGGGCCCACGTGGGCGGCTTCGCCTTCGGCGTCGCCACCGCGGCCCTCCTGCGAGCGAGTGGCGCCGACGCGCGCATGCAGCTCCGCGACGCCCGCCGGGACGAGGCGGCGGCCTCCGCCGGCATGCCGCCCTCGGGCGGGGAGGCTCCCGAGACGACGCGGGAGGCGACGCCTGCGACGCCCGCCGCTTCGATCGGTCGCCTCTGGACCGCCGTTGCCCGCGCCGACCGGGCCGGAGCCCTGCGCGAGTGGTCGGCCCTCTCGAAGGCCGGCCAGGCCGCGACCGGCGGCGACCCGGACGTGGCGCTGCGCCTGGCGGGCTGGCTCGCCGCCACCGGCCAGCAAGAGGCCGCCGCCGGCGTCCTGGCCGACCTCCTGCCCCGGGCGGACCGCGCCACGGCGGGCCGCATCGCCGGAGCCGCCCGCCGCATCGATCCCGAGCTCGCGAGCCGGGCCGCCGAGCTCGCGGCCACCCCGCCCACGCCCGAAGCTTCGCCCGCGCCCACACCGGCGCCTCCGCAGCCCACGAAATCGCCGGTCGTCGCGCCTCCGCAGCCCACGAAATCGTCGGTCGTCGCGCCTCCGCAGCCGGCCGAGCCGCCGCCCGCCGCGCGGCCGCCCACCCAGCCGGCCCCCGCGGCGGCGCCTCCCCGACCCGCTCCGGCCCCGTCGCCGGCTCTCGACCTCGATCTCTTCGAGGCGGACGCGGTCGATCTTTCCAAGGACGACGAGGAGTGGAGCGTCGAGGCCCAGGGCGTCGATCTCGACGCGCCGGGCAGCCATGGCAGCGAAGGCGACACCGGCGCCGAGCTCTTCGACACGGACGCCTTCGACTTCTCCGAGGAATAGCGCCACCCGGCCGGAGCACTCGCGGGGGAACGCCGGACAAGGGCTAGGATGGCCCGCGCATGCGCGAGCGGGTCTTCGGCATCGAGACCGAGTACGCGGTCGTCTACTTCCCGGCCCGGGGCGAGGAGCGGCGACCGACGAACCTCACCCTCTACCCGCTCTTCGAGCGCTACCTGGAGCGGCGGGTGCCCGGCGTGCCGCGCGCCCTCTCCCTGCTGCGTGCGAAGCCGGGCCGCTTCCTCGCCAACGGCATGTCCTTCCACTACGAGGCGACGCCCCACGCCTTCGAGCACGGGCTCCTCGAGATCGCGAGCCCGGAGTGCCGCGATCCCTTCACGTTGCTCGCCCACGAGCGGGCCAAGGACGCGCTGGCAGAGGAGCTGCGCGGCGAGGTGAACCGGGAGCTCGCCGCCCAGGGCTGGCGCGGCGAGGTGCGCGTCTTCAAGAGCAACGTCGACGCCCACGGCCATACCTTCGGCTCCCACGAGAGCTACTGGATCGACGATCCCCTGCCGCCGCTGCGGCGCCTGGCCATCGCCCCCTTGTGGGCGGCGCTCTGGCTGCTGACCCTGCCGCCGCTGCTGTGGCTGCTGGCGGTGAGCGCCCTCATGCTGGCCGCCCCGCTCCTGCTGCTGGCGGCCCCGCCGTCGGGAGCCGCCCTGCGCGCCCTGGCCCGGCCTGCGGGCCGCCTGCACGCCCCGACCGGGCGCCGCCTGCGGCTCGCCGCCGCCCGGCTCTCCGGGCTGCCGATGCGCGTCGCCGCCCGGCTCCAGGCCGATCCCGGGGCCTTGCCCCGGCGTCTCGCCTGGGTCGAGTGGCCCCTGCGGCCGGTCCTCCACCTGCACGCTGCCTTCGCGCGGCGCTTCCTGTTCCGGCCCGCGGTTCGGGGCGCCATGGCGCACCTGGTGACGCGCACCCTCTACTGCGGTGCGGGCCGGGTCGTGTTCGACGGTGGCGACCTGCTGCACGCGAGCCAGCGCGCCGCCTTCCTGCGCGTGCCGTCGCACCTCTTCACCCACGGCGACCGCCGCCCCCTGGTGGAGCTGCGCGATCCGTTCTTCCGGCCCTGGAGCGTGTTCGGCCGGCGCCGGCGCCTGCACCTGATGCTGGCCGACGCGACCCTCTGCGACCAGGCGAGCGTGCTTCGCGTGGGCACGACCGCCCTCGTTCTCGAGGCCATCGAGGCGAAGCCCGACGCGGCCTGGCCGGAGCTGGTCGATCCCGTCGCCGCCCTGGGCGCCCTGAGCCGTGACGTCGGGACTCCCCTGTCCCTGTGCGCCGGCGGCGAGGCGTCGGCGCTGGCGATCCAACGGGAGGTGCTGCACCGGGTGCGGGAGCGACTCCCCGGACCGGTCGCCGACTGGAAGCGCTGCGTGCTTGGCCTGTGGGAGGAGACGCTCGACGCGTTCGAGCGCGATCCAGACGCCCTGGCCGACCGGGTCGACTGGGTCGCCAAGCGCAGCCTGCTGCGCCGCGATGCCGCCTCCGCCGAGGACTGGAGGCAGCTCGCCGCCGAGGGAACGCGGCTCACCGGGACCGTTCCCGGCGACCCGGAAGGCGAGCGCCTGCGGGAGCTCGCCTTCCGCGCCCTGCGCACGGATCTCCGCTACCACGAGCTCGGGCCAAGGGGCGGCCACGCCCGCCTCCGGCGCCGCGGAGCCGTTCGCGAGCTCGCCTCCGCGGACCAGATCGAGCGCGCTCACCGCGCGCCTCCCGCCGACACCCGCGCCCACGCCCGCGGCCTGGCGATCGGTGCCGCACTGGCCGCGCCGATCCCCGGCGCCGCCACCTGGCACCGGGTGCGGATCGGTCTCACCGATTGGCGCTGGCTTCCGGATCCCCTCGACCCGGGGCCGGGTCTCGGTCTGTTCGGCAGGCGTCGACGAAGCCCCGGAACAACTGCAGCCGCCCCTCCCCCGGGAGCTTCTCCGGATGCCACTGCACGCCGAGCTGGAGGCCAGGGCCTTCGCCCTCGATCGCCTCGATGACGCCGTCGGGCGCCCGGGCTGCCACCCGCAGACCGGCGCCCGGTGCCTCCACCGCCTGGTGGTGCAGGCTGTTCACCTCTCCGGCTGCGTCACCGAGCCAGGTGGCCAGCCGGGTGCCCGGAACGAGGGCGAGCCCGTGGCGTCCGCGGGCCTCGTCCAGCTGGTGCTCGTCGGCCTCCGGACGATCGACGGGGAGGTGGTGGTGCAGGCGGCCCCCGGCTTCGAGGGCGAGCAGCTGCATGCCGTAGCAGATGCCCAGCACCGGGAGCCCCCGGGCCCGGGCACCGGCCAGGAGCGCCGCATCGAAGGCCCGCTGCTCCGGCGCCACCGGCGTGAAGGGCGTCCCGGGCGGGTAGGGCTGCGGCGGTGGGAAGTCGTCTCCGCCGGGAAGCACGAGTCCGTCGAGTCCGTCGAGGGCGGCGGCCGGCGGGGTCGGCAGCGGCAGGTAGCACGGGGTACCCCCGGCCTCGGCCACGGCCACCGCGTAGGCCTCGTCCAGGTAGTGATAGCGGCGCCCGGGCCGGAACCGCTCGGCGGCGTCGAGGCACAGGGGAATGCCGATCCGGGGTGCGGCCACGAACGCAGACTAGCCGGCCCGGCTGTGTCAACATGCCCCTTCCCGAAATCAAGGAGGCCTGCCCATGGCGATTCAGGTCGGTGACAAGATCCCCTCGGTGAAGCTCAAGATCGTGACGTCGGAGGGTCAGAGCGACGCGACCACCGACGACCTCTTCGGCGGCAAGAAGGTGGTGCTGTTCGCCGTCCCCGGCGCCTTCACCCCGCTCTGCTCCGCCCAGCACCTGCCCGGCTACATCGAGAAGGCGGGAGAGTTCGCGGCCAAGGGCGTGGACAGCGTCCTGTGCCTCTCGGTGAACGACGCCTTCGTGATGGACGCCTGGGCCAAGGATCGCGGCGCCGGCGACAAGGTGACCCTCGTGGCGGACGGCTCTGCCGAGTTCACGAAGGCGGTCGGCCTCGACTTCGACGCGGGCAACTTCGGCATGGGCACGCGTTCCCAGCGCTACGCCCTCGTCGCCGAGGACGGCGTGGTGACGCATCTCGGTGTCGAGGCGCCGATGAAGTTCGACGTGTCCGGCGCCGACGCGGTCCTCGCAGCCCTGTAGCGGAAACCGGCGGCGTGAGCTCCGACCCGCGCACGATCGTCGCCGAGGCGCGCAGGCGCTACTTCGAGGCGAACGGCCTCGGGGAGGGCGGCTACGCGGACCGATGGGTCGTGCTCCGGCTGGCCGGGGTGCCCGTCGCCGCCTTCCCGAACACGCGGCAGCGGGTGCGCTCCGTGCGCTTCCACGATCTCCACCACGTGGCGACCGGCTACGGCACGAGCCTGCGCGGCGAGGCGGAGATCGGGGCGTGGGAGCTGGCCAGCGGGTGCCACGACCACGCCGCGGCGTGGCTCTTGAACGGGGCGGCGGTGCTGCTCGCCGGATGGCTCGCGCCGCGGCGCGTCGCCCGGGCGTTTCGCGCCGGGCGGCGCTGTCGCAGCCTCTACGCGGAGGAGTGGGATGAGCGCGTTCTCGATCTTTCGGTGGCGGCGCTGCGCGCGCGACTCCACATCCCCGAGGCCGGGCTGGCCTAGCGTCCTGCTCGCGGCGGTCCTGGCTCAGGGCTGCACCTCGCTGGACCCGATCACCACCTGCGAGGCGGGAGACGGGCTCGAGCCGATCCGCGGCTTCGTGAACCCGGAGGACCTGACGGTCGCCCCCGACGGTGGGTGGCTCCTCGTCAGCCAGTACCCGGCCGCCCGGGACGCGGCCCTCGGGGACGGGGCGCTGCTCGCCTTCCGTCCCTTCGACGGCGCCCGGCACCGGCTCTATCCGGCGCCCGGCGCCGACGGCGAGGCACGGCTCGGCGACCCCAGCTGCCCGGGCCCGTCGGACGCGGAGGGCTTCTCTCCCCACGGCATCGACCTGCGCGCCGGCTCCGCCGGCGCCGAGCTCCTGGTCGTGAACCATGGCGGGCGCGAGGCGATCGAGATCTTCCGCGTCGACACCGCGGAGGCGGCGCCGCGGCTCCATTGGGCCGGCTGCATTCCGCTGCCCGAGGGCGACATGGCCAACGACGTGGTCGCTCTCCCGGACGGCGGCCTGATCGCCACCCGCATGGTTCCCGCCGAGGGCGGCCTGGGCACGGCGCTGCGTCTCCTCGCTGGCTGGGACACGGGTTACCTGCTCGAGTGGCAGGCCGGAGAGGGATGGCGGGCGATCGCCGGCAGCGAGGCCAGCGGGCCGAACGGCGTCGAGATCTCTCCGGACGGGTGCATCGTGTACTTCGCGGCCTGGGGCGGCAAGCGCATCGTGCGCGTGGGCCGCGACGGCCGCGGCCGCCGGGAGGTTCCCGTCGACTTCCATCCGGACAGCCTCACCTGGGACGCGCAGGGAAGGCTGCTCGCCGCCGGTCAGATGGGCGCGATCTCCGGCATCGCGTCCTGCCTCGAGCGGGGGGAGGGGACCTGTGGCCTCCCCTTCGGCGTGGTCGGCGTCTCGCCCGATACCCTCGAGGTCACGCCCCTGGTTCGTCACGATCCCGCGACGGTCGGAGGAGCCGCCTCGGTGGCCCTCGAGCACGAAGGCACGCTGTGGATCGGTACCTTCTCCGGCGACCGCCTGATCCGCGCGAAGGAGGCCCCGTGAAGCCGATCGGCGACGAGACCTACGTGAACCTCGCCACCTTCCGCAAGAGCGGCGCCGAGGTGCGCACGCCGGTCTGGATCGCACCGGGTCCGGGCGGCGAGCGCCTCTACGTCTACACGAACCGCACCTCGGGCAAGGTGAAACGCATCCGCAACGGCGCCCGGGTCCGCCTCGCGCCCTGCACCGCCACCGGCCGCGTCACCGGCGACTGGGTGGAGGGCGAGGCGCGCATGCTCGACGCGCCGGCCGAACGCGACCGCGGGCTCGATGCCGTCGTCCGGAAGTACGGCTGGCAGATGCGCGCCGCGCTCCTCACTTCGCGGGTCTCCGGCCGCTACGCGGACCGGGCGGCGATCGAGATCCGGCTGACGGAGGGGTGAACAGGGGCTCCGGGCTTCGCGCCGGGCCCCAGGCCCTGGTTCGGGCGCCCGTGGGCGAGACCGCATCCGTCACGCCCGCGCGATAGCCTTGGCGCACGATGGGGAACGGGATGGAAGGGGCTGTCGTCGCCTGCCGCGGTGCGCGGGCCGCCGAGGAGCGGCTGGTGGGCGAGGTCGTGGCGCTCGTCGAGGCGGCGGCCCGCACGCCGGGTGGCCTGCTCCGGCCGGTTCGCGTGCTCGTTCCGTCGGCCAGCCTGCGCGAGCACCTGTGCGCACGCCTGGTGCGCGACCGCCCGGCGCTCCTGGGCGTGGAGGTAACGACCCTCGCCGCCTGTGCCCGGTCCCTGGCCGCCCGCCGGCCGGGCCCGGCGCGGAGAGGCGAGCCCCTGCTGCCGGTCCTGGCGCGTCGGGCCGCGCGGGAAGAGCCGGAGCTGCAGCGCGAGCTGCGGGATCCGGGCGGACGGGGCGGCGTGCTGGTCGGCGTGGTGCGCGATCTGCTCGACGCCGGCTTCGAGCCCGCCCACGAAGAGGGCGTCTGCGATCGTCTCTCCCAGCTCGCCACGGGTCGGCCCCGGGAGCGCGCGCTCGCCCTGGTGCGGGTCGCGCGCCGGGTGTTCGTCGCCTGCGAGCAGGGTGGGCTGGTGCCGCGGGCGGCGCTCTACCGCGCCGCGCGGGAGGTGCTCGAGGAGGAGGGCGAAGCCGCGCTTCCGTCGACGGCGGTCCGGATCCACGGGGTCGCGGATGCGACCGGCGTCGTGAGCGACCTGATCGCCGCCCTGGTGCGCGAGCTGGGTGCCCGGGTGACGCTGCCGCTTCCCGACGACCCGGCCTTCCCCGGGGCTCCGGCACCGGGTCACCGCTTCACCGATCGGCTCCTCGAACGCCTGGGCGAGCCGGCCCCGGCCGATCCGGCTTCGGGGGCCGAGCCGGCCGCGGCCGATTCCGACGCCGAACCGCCGCGGCTCGTGCTCCAGCGGGCGCAGGGTGCGAGCGCCGAGGCCCGGGCGACGGCGCTCGAGCTGCGGGCCCGCCTCGACGCCGGCGCCGTGCCGGAGCGCCTGGGCATCGTGGCGCGGGATCTCGGCGGCTATCGGCTGGCGCTCTCCCGGGAGCTTCGCGCGTTCGGCATCCCCTTCTCCGGCGGCCAGGGCTTCGCCACCCGCGAGACGCGCCGGGTGCGGGCGCTGCTCGCGCTGCTGACCGAGGGGGGCGAGTGCACCGCCGACCGCTGGCTCGACGCCGCCGACGCCTTCCGGGGCGGGCATCTCGCGGACCTGCGGCTCGGGCTCCACGGGCTCGGCATCGGGCGACTGCGGGACGTCGCCGCCCTCGACCTCGAAGCGCGCCTCGGCGCGGCGAGCGGGCTCCGCCTGCCCGCGGTGCGTGGCGTGGTCGACGACGAGGAGGATCTGCTCTCCGGCGCGGGCGAGGTCTCCCGCCCGCGGACGCCGTCCCGCCTGCTGCGCCGACACATCTCCCGCAAGACGCTCGCCTGGGCCGTGGCGGCGGCCGGCGCCGCCCTCGAGTGGCTCGAGGGCTTCGCGAAGTGCCGCGCGCTTTCGGTCCACGGCGAAGCCCTGGATGCGCTGCTGGACGGTCCCCTCGGCTGGCGCCCGACGACCCCGGGGCGCGAGCTGGTCCGGGCCGCCCGCGACGGGCTGGCAGCAGAGCTGCTCCCGCACTGGGAGTTCGACGGTGAGGAGCTGGCGCTCCTGCTGGCCGGCCCGCTCGAGGGCGCCGGCACACCCGGCCTGGGCGGGGAGGGCGGCGGTGTCCAGGTGCTCTCGGCCATGGAGGCCCGCGGCCGTTGCTTCGACGCGCTCTTCCTCCTCGGCCTGAACCGCGACAGCTTCCCGCGACCCGTCGTGGAGGATCCGCTGCTTCCCGACGGGCTGCGCCGGGGGCTGCTGCCGCTGCTGCCGGACCTTCCGGTGAAGGGCCGGGGCTTCGACGAGGAGCGGCACCTGTTCGCCTGGCTGTGTTCGGCGGCGCCGGAGGTGGTGCTCTCCTGGCAGGCGGTCAGCGACGACGGGAAGGAGCGGCCGCGCTCCCCGTTGGTCGAGCGCGTGCTCCTGGCCCGGCCCGAGCTGCCCGTGCGCGAAGCCCTGGCACCGGTCGAGGCGGAGGCGGCCCTGCGGCCCCTTGGCGAGCAGGTACAGCGCGCTGGGCTCCACGGCGGGCCGCGGGCCCAGGCGGCCCTGCTCGGTGCCCTGGACCGGGAGCGCGGGGCCACCCGCATGGCGGTGCAGGCCGAGCTGGAAGGGCGGGGGCCGGCCCGGCAGGAGCCCGGTCCCTACTCGGGCTTCGTCGGTGCCGATCCCGCGCGCCTCGAGGGGCTCTTCGTGACCCGCCTCGAGCGCCTCTCCTGGTGCCCCTGGCAGCACTTCCTCGAGCGCCACCTCGGCCTGGAGCCGGTTCCGGACGCCTTCGCCGCGCTTCCCGACACCAGCCCGGCCCTGCTCGGCAACGTGGTCCACGACGCCCTCGAAGCCCTGGTCGAGCGGGCGGGCGCACCCACTCGGCGCCCTCTGGCAGAGGGGGCCGACGAGGCCCCGGTCGACGTGCCCTGGCCGGACGACACCGAGCTCGATGCGCTGCTCCTCGCCGCCGCCCACCGGGCTGCCTCCGAGGAGGGGATCGTGCTGCCGGCGTTCGCCCACTTCCTGGCCCGGCGGGCGCGGCCGCTCCTGGTGCGCATCGGTGAGCTGGAGACCCGGGACGGCGTGCTGCCCGGCGTCGTCGGCGCTGAGCTCGAGGCGTCGCGTCCGGTGACCGGGCCGAAGGGTCCCGTCGAGCTGCGGTTCCGGGCCGATCGCGTCGACCTTCGGGAGAAGGGCCTCGAGCTGGTCGACTACAAGACCGGTCGTCCGGTCTCCGACGCGAAGCGGGCGTCGACGCGGGAGGGGCACCTGCTCACGCAGGTCCGCGAGGGCAAGCGGCTGCAGGTCGCCGCCTACGCCGCGCCGGGGGGCGCCACCGCGGCGCGGGTCGGCCGCTTCGTGTTCGGCCGACCCGGCCTCGAAGACGACCACGCCCTCGTGCGCGTCGAGGCCGAGGACGCCGCCGCCCGGGCGGCTTTCGACGACGCCGCGGGCATCCTCCTCCGCGCGCTCGCTGCAGGTGCGTTGCCGCCGCGGCTGCTCAACCCCCAGCTCACCGAAGAGAACAACGCCTGCGAGCACTGCGAGCTGGCCGAGGCCTGCGGGCGGGGCGACAGCGGTGCTCGCCGGCGCTTCGCCGCCTGGATCCGCGGCAGGGGCGGCTCCGACGCCGTGCGCGCCGCAAGGGACGCCTTCGATCTCCGGACGGGCGGCGCGTGACCCGCCCCGACGACCGCAAGCTCCGGGACGCCGATCGCCGCGCTCGCGAAGAGGCGCAGCTGCGCTTCGATCGTCCCCTCGTGCTCGAGGCGGGCGCCGGCACCGGCAAGACGGCAGTGCTGGTCGCCCGCATCGTGGTGTGGTGCCTCGGGCCGGGCTGGGAGCGGGCGGAGGCGCGGCTCGCCGGGCGCTCGGGGCCCGCGGCGCCGGCTCGCGCCGAGCAGGTGGCGGCGGAGGTGCTTCGCGGCGTTGTGGCCATCACGTTCACCGAGGCGGCTGCGGCGGAGATGGCCTCCCGGGTCGCCGAGGCCCTGCTCGACCTGCGCGGCGGCGGGCTGCCCCAGGGCTTCCTCGAGCGCGCGCTCCCGCCCCCGTTGATGCGGCATCCGCGTATCGAGGCTCTGGTCGGCGCGCTCGACCAGCTCGCCGTGCGCACGATCCACGCGGCCTGCCGGCGCTGGCTGGCCGCCCACGCGGTGGACGCGGGCCTGCGGCCGGGCTTCGAGGTGGACGCGGACGGCCAGCAGCAGGCCGAGGCGGCCCGGGAGGCGCTCGAGGCCCTCCTGCCTCGCGCCTTCGGCGAGTCCTTCGATCCGGACTTCGGCGTCCTGACCGACGCGGGTCTCGGGCCGCGGGACGTGGAGGAGGCGCTGATCACCCTGCTCGCCGAGGGCGCCGCGCCGGACGACCTGGCCGGCGAGCCGATCACGCCGGACGCCCTGGCCACGCTCGCCGCCCGCCTGCGGGACGCCGTCGACCGCTTTCTCGCGGTCGAGGCCGGGCGCCTGGCCGGGCTCGGCGGCAAGGCGCCGGCGGTGACCCGAACGATGGAGCGGCTCCTCGCCACCCGCGCCGCGCTCGAGGGCGACCCGCCCGGGGATGCGGAAGGCTGGCAGCCGCTGCGCCAGGCGCTGGCCGCGCTGTGGCCCGGAGCGCCGAAGGACATGGGTCGTCTGATCGCCTGGGCGAAGGGCGACTTCCCCGCCCGGGCCGAGCTCGGCGACGACGCCGAGGCCCTCCAGGGCCTCGCCGCTCCCCTGCTGCACGGGCTGCGCCACGTGCTTCGCTTCGACCCGGTCCTGCTCGGTGCGGCGCGGCGGGTGCTGCACGAGCTGCTCGCCGATGCCCACGAGAGGCTGCAGGATCGCGGTGCCCTCACCTTCGGCGGCCTCCTGCGGGGCGCCCGGGACCTCCTGGATGCGCGGCCCGACGTCGCCGCCCGCCTGCGCGGCGAGATCGATCAGCTCCTGGTCGACGAGTTCCAGGACACCGACGCCCTCCAGTGCGAGATCCTGGAGCGGCTCGCCCTGGAGGGCGACGAGGGGGAGCGCCCCGGCCTCTTCCTGGTCGGCGATCCGAAGCAGTCGATCTACGGCTGGCGGGGAGCGGACCTGCGCGCCTACCAGGGCTTCGTCGCCCGGGCTCGTGCAGCCGAAGGGGAGGTGTTGCCGCTGGTCGTGAACTTCCGCTCGACGGCGGCGGTGCTCGACGAGGTCGAGCGCCTGATCGAGCCGGTCATGCAGGAGGCCCCCGGCTTCCAGCCCGCCTTCCAGCGGCTGCTTCCGCGGGAGGGCGAGAGGCCGGAAGACCTCCCCACTCCCTTCCGTCCCGTCGAGCACTGGATCAGCTGGCCCGCGGGCGATGACGGCGTGCCCGACCCGGGTCGGCCCAAGCGCGAGGCCAGCGAGCTGGAGGCCCGGCGCGTGGCCGCCGATCTGCAGCGCCTGCGCGCAGCCGGCGTCTCCCCCGGCGACGTCGCCCTGCTGCTCCGCTCCACCGGCGACTTCGACGTCTACCTGGGCGCCCTGCGCGAGGCCGGGATCCCCTACGTCGTCGAGCGCGAGGAGCAGCACGGCCGCCGCCGCGAGGTGGTCGACGCCCTCGCCTGGCTCCGCTGCCTGCTCGACCCGAACGACGCGCTCGCTCTGGTGGCCACCTTGCGCTCGTCGCTGGTCGGTGTACCCGACGCGGCGCTCGTGCCCCTCTGGCGGCGAAAGCTGCCGGAACGGGTCGCCCGGCTGCGCGGCGCCCCCGCCGACGAGATCGAGACGCTCTGCCGCGAGGTACGGGAGGTCGCGAAGGCGTTGCCGCCGGAGGTGCCGGGCCTCGAGCGCATCGCCGGCTGGGAGGAGGGCCTGGTCGCCTTCCTGCGCGAGCTCGGCCCGCTGCGCGCGCTGGCGGAAGAGGGGCCCGTGGATCGCTTCGTGGAGGCGTTGCGCGGGCCCTTCGGGCTCGAGGCCGCCGAGGCCGGGCGCCACCTGGGCGCGCACCGTCTCGCCAGCCTCGACCGGGTGTTCCGGGAGCTCGCCCTCGCGCTCGAGAGCACCGGTGGCTCCGCCGCCGCCGTGCTCTCCTACCTGCGCCGGGCCGGCGGACCGGACCGCGAGCACCGGGAAGGGCGGCGCCGCGCCTTCCACGAGGACGCGGTGCACGTCATGACCGTGCACAAGGCCAAGGGTCTGGGCTTCCGTCACGTCTACCTGCTGCAGAGCCACAAGGGAGAGGCGCGGGATGCGGCCCGGCGCACCACCTGGGTGCACCGGGGCGGGCGCAGCGAGTACGTGCTGTTCGGGGCCGCGACGCCGGGCATGCTCTCCCTCGAGGAAGAGCGCGCGGAGGTCGAGGCCAGCGAGCGGGTGCGGCTGCTCTACGTGGCGGCGACCCGCGCGAAGCAGCGCCTCGTGATCGCCGGCAAGCGTCCGGCGCGGCCGCGCAACGCCGCGCCCACTTCGTTCTCCGACCTGCTCGGCCGGCGTCGACGTGCCCCCGCCGACCTGGCGGCGGCCCTGGCCGAGGCCACCGCCGAAGGGCGCACCCACGACGGCGACGGCGTGATGTGGGGCTTCCCCGCCCTCTGGCCGCCGCCGGAGCCCCTGCCCGCGGAATCTGGAACCGCGGCCCTGCTGTCTGCCGCGGAGGTCCTCGCCGGGGAAGAGCGGCTGGAAGCCGCCCGGGAGGCGGCACGGGAACGGGAGGGGCGGCCGTTCCGCGACACCGCCTCGTCCCGTCACGCTCCCCTGGACGACGAGGGGGGGAGCGTCGGCGCCCGCGACCCGCGGGCCCGCGCCCGCGCGATGGAGGTGGGCAATGCGGTGCATGCCTGGCTCGAGGAGCTGGCCCTCGAGACGCCGCCCGACACCTGGCCTCCCGGGCTGGAGGCGGCGCTCGACGACCAGGGCCTGGATCCCGAGAGCCGGGCCCGCGCCGCCCAGCTCGCCGAGCGCTTCGTCGGCTCGCCGCTGGCCGCCCGTCTGCACGGGCTCGCCGGGCGCCTGATCGGGCGGGAGGTGCCGCTGCTCCTCGCGCCGGAGGAGGGCCGCGACCCGAGCGTGGGCTGTGTGGTCGGCAACATCGATCTCCTCTACCGCGACGAGGACGGCGAAGTGGTGGTCGCCGACTACAAGACCGATGCGGTCCGCGGCGCCGACGCCCTGGCCGCTCGCAGCCAGGCCTACGCCGGCCAGGGCCAGGTCTACGTCCGGGCCGTCCAGGCCGCCCTGGGCCTGGCCGAGCCCCCGCGCTTCGAGCTCTGGTTCCTCGACGCCGGCCGGATCGTCACGCCCGGGCCGTGAAGCCCGGCGCGAGGGCTTCCGCTCCCACGGGTTCGCCAGCCCCGACCGGTGAGGCCGGTCACCTCGGGAGGGCGCAACTCACGGGCTTCCTGGCCGCCAGCGCACGGGGACCGGCGGAACCCCCTCAAGCGAGTCGGGAGGGGGGTCGATGCAAGCTCCGATGGGGAGCGAAGTATGAGAAAAGCCCTCTTCGTGCTGGCGTTCTTCGGGCTGGTGGCGTCCGCGCTGTCCGTGTGGGTGGCCCTGCGCGTGGAGGCCCGGCACCACGAGCTGGTGGCCGAGCTCGAAGGCCATCCCCACGTTCGCGTGCTCGAGAGCCGCTTCGAACGCGGCTTCGTGCGATCACGGGCCGAGACCAGCATCGAGCTTCGCGGCCCGGTGGGCATGCTGTTCCAGGCGCCGCTCACCTGGGCGGGCCGCGAGAACGTCCGCCCGCGGGTCGGCTTGCGCTTGGAGCAGGAGATCGACCACGGGCCCACGAGCCTCTGGACGTGGCTGCAGAGCGGGGCTCGCGGCACGCCGCCGGTGGCCCACGTGCGCGCCCGCGTCGCCCTCGATCAGGAAGCCTTCGCCGAGATGGCCGCGGCCTTCGGCAAGTTCGCACCGGCGAGTCTGACCCTGCAGGTGGCTGCCGACGGACGCGTCGCCGGGCACGTCGCCCTCCCGGCGACGGCGCTCCAGCCGCGGGACGTCGACCCCGGGAAGTCGCCGCCGTGGGTCGGACGGCTGGGTGCGGTGCACGCGGATCTCCGGCTCGCGCCGGGCAGCGACATGCTGCAGGTGAGCCTGCGCGGCGGCGGGCTCCGGCTCGGTGGCGAGGCTCTGGCCCTGGATCTCGGCAGCTGGACCGGCAGCATCGAGCTGCCGATCGGCGATTCGCTTCGCGCCAGCCGCGGGGAGCACGTCGTGGAGCACCTGACCATCGGCTGGCCCGGGGCCGAGGGGGCGGACCCGACCGAGATCGAGCTCGCCGGCATCGCCTGGACCCGCGACGGCCGGCCCGAGCAGCTCCTCCTGGCGGCCGGGGTCGACCAGGCACGCTGGAACGAGCTCGAGGCCCGGGACCTGCGCATGGAGCTCCAGGCCGAGCGCGACCCGGACACGGCGGACCCCGCCACGCTGCCGCCTCACCTTCCCGGGGTGCTCGGACTGCGGCCGCAGCTCGAGCTCACCGCGCTCGGCGGCCAGACGCCCCACGGCCCCTTCCATGTCAGCGGTCGGCTGGACTTCGCGCCCCCCGGCGGCGGCGACATCCACGGGGATCTCGAGCTGCGCCTGCCCGGCGCGTGGGCCGAGCAGCTCGTGGACGAAGACGAGGCGCTGCTCAGCACCTGGATCGACGAGGGCGAGCTGCGCCCGGACGACGACGGCGGCTTCCGCACCCATCTGCGGCTCGGCGCGGCCGGTAGTGTCGCCGAGCGGCTGATCGCGCTGCTGCCGGCGCCGCCGGTCGGCGCGCCGGAGCCGGAAGAGGCGGAGCCGGGCGAAGGCGAGACGGAGCTGGCCGAGGATCCGTCGGCCGAGGAAGGCGACGCCGCGAGCGTTCCGGCGGCGACCGCCGACGAGGGCGAAACGGCGACCGGGGCGAGCTCCGGGGAGGCGCTCGCCGAGGCGGACGCCGGCGAGACGCGCTCGGAGCCGGCGCTCCCCGACGCCGCCACGCCGCCCGTCGCGCCCCCCGCTGCCGCGGCACCCTGAACCCGGGCCACCGGGAGCCCCCGAACCCGGGCCGCCGGGCGGCGAAGCTCAGGGGCGGAGGCTGTAGTGGCGCGGCCCCCGCAGCGCTTCGAGCTGCGGACCGCACAGCTCGATCCACTGGCAGAGCGCCGGCCGCGTCTCGCGGGGGTCGAGCAGGTCGTGGACGCCGAAGCTCTCGGCGCGGGGGAACGGGTTGCGCCGCGCGGCGAAGCGCTCCTCGAGCTCCGCGCGGCGGGCGTCCGGATCCGGGGCGGACTCGATCTCCCGCCGGAAGGCCACGGCCACGCCCCCCTCGATCGGCAGCGCGCCGCTCTCGGCAGAGGGCCAGGCGAAGACCGTGCCCTCCGGGCCAAAGTGGGCCGCCGCGGCCACGCCGTAGGCCTTGCGCACGATCACCGACGCCATCGGCACCGAGGATTGCTGCACGGCGAAGAGCGCCGCGGCGCCGTGGCGGATCGTGCCGGCCTTCTCCGCGGCCGAGCCGATCATGAAGCCGGGCTCGTCGACGAAGGCCACGATCGGCAGGTGGAAGGTGTCGCAGAAGTCGACGAAGCGGCGGACCTTCTGGGCCGCGTCCGCGGTCATGGCGCCGGCGTAGAAGCGGCTGTCGTTGGCCCACACGCCCGTGGGCCGGCCGGCGAGCCGGGCCAGGCCGGTCACCTGGGAGCGGCCGAAGCCCGGCGTCATCTCGAAGAAGCTGCCCCGATCGACCACGTGGCCCACGAGCTTGCGGGCGTCGTAGACCCGGCGTCGCTCGCGGGGGATGATCTCCGCCAGGGCGTCCTCGCAGCGGCCCGGGTCGTCGTCGCAGGGAGCCCGGGGCGGGAGCTCCCAGACGTTGGTGGGCAGATAGGAGAGGAAGCGACGCATGGCCTGCATCGCCTCCTCCTCGTCCTCGACCACGTTGTCGACGACGCCGCTGCGGGCGTGCAGCTTGGCGCCGCCGAGCTCGTCCTTGGAGAGCTCCTCACCGGTGGCGCGGGCCACCACGGCAGGGCCGCCGATCAACACCTGGGCGGTGTGGCGGGTCATCAGCGAGAAGTGGGAGGCGACGAGCCGCGCGGCGGGGAAGCCAGCCACCGCGCCCACCGCAGCGGAGACCACCGGCGCAGTGGCCATCACCTGCATGATCGAGCGGAAGCGCGGCGGCGCGAACACCGGGTCGCCCATCGGGCGCGGGGCGCCCTTGCCGCCGCTGCCGGTCACGCTGCCGCCGCCGCCCTCGAGGAAGCGGACGAGGGGCAGGCGGTACCGGAGGGCGAGGGTCTCGCTGTACACGCTCTTGCGCAGGCCCGCCGGCGAGGGTGAGCCGCCGCGCTGGGTGAAATCCTCGCCACCGATCACGACCGGTCGCCCGTCGACGTGGGCGGTGCCGAGCACGTAGTTGGCGGGCTGGAAGGAGGTGAGGCGGCCCTGCTCATCGGTCTCGCCGTGACCGGCGATCGGGCCCTGCTCGCGGAAGCTGTCGGCGTCGGCGAGCCGCGCGATCCGCTCGCGGATCGTGAGCCGGCCCTTCTCGTGCTGCTTCGCGATCGCCTCGTCGCCGCCCATCTCGAGGGCGCGACGGCGGCGCTCCCCGATTCCGTCGATCTCGGACTTCCAGCTCAAGGCTTCTCCTCGCTTCCGATCTCGGACTCCTCGCTCGAGGCTTCTCCTCGCCTTCGATCTCGGACTTCCCGCTCGGGGCCGCGAGCCCGGATCCTATCGCGCCCGCTCCGGGTCCGGCCGGCTGGGCAGGGCCTCGAGCCAGGCCAGCCAGTCCTCCGGCAGTCCGTGCTCCCGGGCGCCCTCGAGGATCAGCTGCCGGTACCAGTCGAAGGGCACGGGATCGCCGGTTCGGCGCTCGGAGCGGTAGGTGAGGGCGGCGTGGGAGGCGCCCCGCGGCGATTGCACCTGCACCTGGAGGCGCTCGTAGCCTCCCTCGAAGCGATCGAGGATCTCGAGCTGCCCCGGCCCGAGCCGGTAGAGCGCCCCCCAGACGTGAGCCCTCGGATCGGCGCGGAGGTTGGCCTTGGCGGAGCCGTCGCTGCCGGCCTTGTCGCACACCAGGCGTGTCCCGGAAGGCGCGCCGCTCCGAGCGGCTCGATCACGGGGACGCGCTCGCGGAGGCGACCCATCGAGAGGTTCGAGCCGTAGGCGAAGTAGAGGACGGTCACCGAGCCCGAAGGGCCTGCACGCTGAACCACTGCCTCGGGTCGGTCCACACGCGCTCCACCTCGAAGCCGGCCTCCCGGGCGACGCCGGCGAAGCTCTCCAGCGAGTACTTGTGGGAGTGCTCGGTGCAGATCGTCTCGCCGGCGGTGAACCCGATCGTCTCGCCGCCGAGCCGCACCTGCTGGGCCACTTCGCTCACCAGGTGCATCTCGACGCGGGCGTCCTCGGCATTCCAGTGGGCGCGATGGCGGAAGGCCTCGAGATCGAAGTCGGCCCCGAGCTCCTCGTTCAGGCGGACGAGAAGGTTGCGGTTGAAGGCGGCGGTGACGCCTGCTGCGTCGTCGTAGGCCCGCTCGAGGACCTCCACGTCCTTGACCAGATCGACCCCGATCAAGAGCACGCCGCCGCGTCCGACCTCGGCGTGGGCGGTGTGCAGCAGGGCGGTGGCCGGACCGGTCTCGAAGTTGCCGATGGTGGAGCCCGGGAAGTAGACGGCCACCGTGGCCGGCGGCACGCGGGAGGCCGGCACGTCGAAGGGCCGGGTGAAGTCGGCGCACACCGGCAGGATCTCGATCTCCGGATGCTCCGCGTCGAGCGCTTCTGCCGTGGCCAGCAGGTGCTCGCGGGAGATGTCGACCGGCGCGTAGCCGGCGGGCTCCTCCAGGAGGTCGAGCAGCAGGCGGGTCTTCGTGCTCGAGCCGCTCCCGTACTCGACGAGCAGGCAGCGGGGGCCGAGCACGGCGGACATCTCCTTCCCGTGCAGGCGCATGATCTCGAGCTCGGTGCGAGTCGGGTAGTACTCGGGCAGCTCGCAGATCTCCTCGAAGAGGGCGGAGCCCCGCTCGTCGTAGAAGTACTTGCAGGGCAGCTCCTTCGGCGAGCGGGCCAGGCCCGCGAGCGCGTCGCGCAGGAGCTCGGCTCGCTCGGGCTCGTAGTCGGTGAGCGCGAGTTCGGCCGTCTTCATGGGGTCTCCTCCGCGGTGCTCAGAATCGGATCAGCTCCACGTCGAGTTGCTCCAGGTCGACGACGCCGATCGTGTTGTGTCCCTGCATCATGCCGGCGCACTCGCCCGGGTTGAAGGCCAGCCCGCCATCCTGCTGCCATTCCCGGGTGGTGAGGTGGGTGTGGCCGTGGAGGGCCAGGGTACCGGGCCCGAGGGCGACGTCCGCGAGCTCCAGCGGATCGTGCACCACCACGACATCGCGGTCCTGCCAGGTGACGCGAAGTGGTGGGTCGACGATCTGGAAGCCCAGCTGGCTGGCGGTCTCCTCGAGGCTCGGGCGCTCGAGATCGTTGTTGCCGTAGACGCCGACCATCGGACACACGAGAGGCGAGAGGGCGTGCAGGGTCTTGGCCTGGGTGATGTCGCCGGTGTGCACGACGCGACTCACGCCGGCGGAGTTGAAGAGCTCGACGATGCGGGCGACGTTGCGCAGGTTGTTGTGGGTGTCGCTGACGACTCCAATGCGCATCGCGGCGTGAGCTACTCCGGCGGGGTGAGGGAACCTCGACGGTACCCCTTCACATAGGAGGGTGCCTCCTGGCGCGGGGGATGGCTCTCGTCCGGCACCGGCTCGCCGGCGGCGAGGCGCAGCGGGATCACGCCGGCCCAAGCCGGATGGCCTTGGTCTTCCGGGTCGTCCTTCGGAGGGCCCGTGCGCAGCTTCGCCGAGGCCTCCTCCATGGGGACCGCCAGCACCCGGGTGAACGCGAGCTCCTCTTCGTTCGGCGGCCGCGCGTCTGCCGTGCGCCCCGGGGCCACGTGCTCGACGAGGGCGTCGAGCACCCGCCGCTTCTCGTCCAGGTCGTCGACGCTGCGGGCGGTGCCGAACACCACGACCGAGCGGAAGTTCATCGAGTGGTGGAACGCGGAGCGGGCGAGGACGAGGCCGTCGAGGTGGGTGACGGTGACGCAGACCGGTACGCCCCTTCGCAGCTCCTTCAACATGCGGCTCGCCGGCGAGCCGTGCAGGTAGAGCACCTCGTCGATCCGCACGTAGGCGGTCGGGATCACGAAGGGCTGTCCCTTCACGGCGAATCCCACGTGGGCGACCAGGCCCTCGTCCAGCAGGGCGTGGACCGTGTCGCGGTCGTAGGTGCCCCGCTCGGGGAGGCGCCGGAGGACGTTGCGGGTGCCGGCAGGGTAGGTCTTCATGATTGTACCAGTACAAAAGAATGTATAAGGCGATACAATCTAGCGCCTACTCTTCGCCGGTGCTCGTCGTCACCGCTCCCGCTCGCGCCAACCTGATCGGCAATCCCTCGGACCAGTACGGCGGCTCGACCCTCTCCTGCTCGGTCCCCCTGCGCGCGCGGGTCGAGGTGAGCGCGGCGCCGAAGGGGCTGCTCGAGACGGCGGGGCAGTCGTTCCGCATCGCCGGGGCCGAGGACCTGGCCCCGCGCGGGGACCGTTTCGACATCGCTCGCTGCGTGCTGGCCCACCTCGGAATCGATCGGCCCGAGGTGTGCGTGCGCTATGGGAGCGAGATTCCCCTCCAGAGCGGCATGGCGGGCTCGACCGCCCTGGTGGTGGCGCTGCTGCGCGCCCTCCTGGAGTGGCTGGGCGAGCCTCCCGGGGCCTACGCCCTGGCCGAACGGGCGCGTCGCGTCGAGCGGGAGCAACTCGGTGTGCAGTGCGGCTACGTCGACCAGTACCTGGCCGTGTTCGGCGGTCTCCGCCACGTCGACCTGCGCGGCAAGGCGCGTGAAGACGCCGGCCCGACGCCCTACGCCAGCGTCGAGGACCTCGCGCCCCACGTGTCGAAGCTTCCCTTCGTGCTCGCCTTCACCGGCGTGCGCCACTCGTCGGACTCGGTGCATCGTCCGCTGCGGGAGCGATGGGAGGCCGGCGAGACGGAGGTGGTGACGGCCTACGAGCGCATCGGCGAGCTGGGCCGGCTCGGCAAGCGTGCGCTCCTCGACGCGGCCTGGGACGAGCTCGGCGCCCTGATGGACGAGAACCACGCCATCCAGCAGCGCCTCGGCGGCTCCGGCCCTTCCAACGATCGCCTGATCGAGGCCGCCCGGGCCGCCGGCGCGCCCGGCGCCAAGCTCGCCGGCGCGGGCCGGGGCGGCACCATCGTGGCCCTCTGGCCCGAGAAGGATCCGGCTCCCCTCGAGGCCGCCCTCCGCCGCGCCGGTGCCACCGCCCTCTACCGCCCCCACCCCGTCCCCGGCACCCGGCTCGAATGAAGAAACGGGGCCAGAGTTAAGAATTCAGTTACGCCCCAGGGGCGTAACTGAATTCTTAACTCTGGCCCCGTTTCTCAAGCGCGGGTGCGGACGGTGCGGCGGAGGGCGGAGGGGAGGGTGACGCGCATGCGCGTGCCGCCCGGGCTGGTGTCCACGTCGATCGTGCCGCCGTGGCGGGCGATGAGCTGGCGGGTCACCGGCAGGCCCAGGCCCGTGCCGCGGCCCGCCTCCTTCGTGGTGAAGAAGGGGTCGAAGATCCGCGGCAGGACGTCGTCGGGAATCCCGTTGCCGTCGTCGATGACCGACAGCTCGACCTGCTCGCCCAGGTCGCGGACGCGCAGGGTCACGTGGCCGCCGCCGGAGCGGTCGTCGGGGATCGCGTGGATCGCATTCACGAGCAGGTTCAGCACGACCTGGCCGAGCAGCCGCTCGTCGCCGATCACCGGTGGCGCCGGATCGAGCTCGGTGCGCAGCACCACGTCGTCCCGCGCCTGGTGGCGGGCGAGCCGCAGCACGGCCTCGATCACGCCCTCGAGCTCCACCGCGTGGGCGGCGCCCTCCTCGCGCTGGGCCATGGCCACGAGGCTGGTCACCGTCGACGAGATGCGCGCGAGCCCCTCGCGGGTCTCGTGCAGGATCTCCTCGAACAGCGCGCCGGCGTCCTCCTGGTCCGGGTCCTTCGCCAGCTCCTCCAACTGGTTCAGGTTCGCGGAGACGAAGGCGAGCGGGTTGTTGATCTCGTGGGCGACGCCGGCGGCGAGGGTGCCCACCGTGGCCATCCGGTCGCCGTGGGCGAGCTGGAGCTCGCGTTGGCGGATCTCCTCGAGCCGTTCCTCGGCCTGCACCTGGAGCTGCTCGGCGCCCTCGAGACTGAGGGCACGGGAGCGCGCGATGCGGCTCACCAGCAGCCCCGTGAAGGCGCACGCGAAGGCGTCATAGCCCATCACCATGAGGAACGGCCCGGAAATCAGCCCCGCTCCCACCGCCGTGTCGAAGGCGGCGCAGCCGGCCCAGAACACGGCCGCGATCAGGAGTGGACTCGCCGGAACCCCCGTGCCCGGCAGGTGCCGCCGGTAGTGGCGCACCATCAGCACGAACGCCGCGATCAGGCTGACCGAGGCCACCCCCATTCCGGGTGCGATGACCGTGTCGACGTAGCGAATGCCGAGGGGCGGAACTTCCCGGACCACCGGCTCGAAGGTGTGACCGAGGCCGGGCACCCAGGAGAGGGGGAAGAGGATGGCGATGCCGCCGACCAGCAGCGGCTTCACCCAGCCCAGGGGCGCGTTCAGGAAACTCTCGCTGAAGCGGGCGATGCCCCAGGCCAGGACCACGCACGAGAGCAGCACGCCCTCCCGGATCAGGCCGGCCTCCCAGGGGCCGGTGGAGTGGTAGAGGGCGGCCGTGAACCCGGCGGCGGGCACCACGCCCGCGGCGGCCACGGCCAGCCAAAGGTGCGCCCGCTCGCCGCGCCGAAAGGAGAAGAAGAGGGCGTTGAACGCGGCGACGCAGAGCGCCACTACGCCTAACATCAAGGTCAGGGAGGCGGCGGTGTTCATGCCGGCTCCGCGGACACGCCCAAGGCCGGAAGCTCCACGTGGAACGTGGTGCCGCTCGGCGAGCTCTCCATGTCGATCCGACCGCGATGCCGCTCGACGAGCTGGCGGGTCACCGTGAGCCCGAGGCCGCTCCCCTCGCCCGGCGGCTTGGTCGTGAAGAAGGGCTCGAAGACGTGCGCGCGCACCTCCTCCGGGATGCCCGGGCCGGTGTCGCTCACCGAGAGACGCACGCCCGAATCGGTCGCGGTGGTTTCGACGACGACCCGATGCTGACTGGCGTTCGCCAGGGGCACCGCGTGCAGCGCGTTCAGCACCAGGTTGAGCACGACCTGGCCGAGGAGGCGCTCGTCGCCCTCGATCGGCGGCAGGGGCGCGAGCGAGGTCTCGAGCACCGCCCGCCCCCGCGCCTCGTGGCCGACGATCGGCAGCACGCCCTCCACCACCTGGTTCAAGTCCACCGGCCCGAGCTGGCCCGCATCGCGGCGCGCGACGTGCAAGAGCTCGGAGACGATCGAGCGGATCCGATCGACCGCCTCCCGGGCGTCCGCCAGCCCGGTGTCGAAGGCGGTGCGCTCGCCCTCCTCTCCGAAACGGCTCGCGACGCCGTCGAGCTGCTGGTTCACCTCGCTGAGCGGGTCCTGGATCTCGTGGGCGAGGCCCGCGGCAAGGGTTCCCACCGTCGCCATGCGCGCACCATGAGCCACCTGCAGGTCCTTCTGGCGAAGGTCTTCGGTGCGCTCGTCCACGAGCCGCCGGAGCTCATCGGCGCTGGCCTCGAGGGTGCCGAGGGAGTCCACGAAGCGTCGCACCAGGAAGAAGGTGAACGCGAGGAGGAAGAGGACGTAGCCCGCCACCACCAGGTAGGGGCCGCGGTAGGCGCCCATGCCGATCGCCACGTCGTGGGTGGCGGCCACCAGCCAGAGGACCGCCGAGCCCACCAGGAGCGCCGGCTGCTCCAGGTGCCGCCGGCGCTTCCAGAACAGCACGATCACGACGACGAAGATCAGCAGGAAGGGCCCGAACATCACGCTCGCGAGGGGCGAGAGCCGGCTCTCGACGAAGTCGAGGCCCAGCGCCGGCACCCGCGCGTGGACCAGCTCGCCCGCGAAGACCAGGTCGGGACGCGCGAGCGCCACGGCGACGAACAGCACCGAGAACACCGCCGCCGGGATCTCGAGCCACCGGATGCGCACATCGGCGAAGAGCGACGTGAAGCGCAGGAAGCCGATCACCAGGGGCGGACAGCAGCCGAGCGAGACGAGCTGGGCGCGCTGGGCCGCGGCGAGGGTCTGGGCGTCGTACGCCAACGCGTTGCCCACGGCGAGCTGCACGATGCCCAGGGCCGCCACGGCGAGCCAGAAGTGATCGCGGCTCCGCCGCCCGAGGCGGTGGAGCCCGAAGTTGAGCAGGGCCGCGCAGAGGGCGGCCACGCCCAGCGCGATCGAGACGACGGAGGCGGGGCCCATCGCCGCTTGCATCGGCGCAGCGCGATTTCCCCTTGAGATGGCTGGGTTATGCTGCCCCGATGCCGTCTGGATGGGGCGTCTGGGCCGGTCTCTTCGTCGCCGCGGTCCTCGCCTGGGGCCTGTGGCGGGTGTTCGGCGGCTACCGCCGGGCCCGCGGTTCGGCCGGCGCCCTGGCCCCTCGCGAGCTCGCCTTCCTGGCCGCCGCTGCCGACGCCACCTATCCGGCGGGCGGCCCCGTGCCGCCCTCCGGCCCCGCAGCCGGCATTCCCGCCTTCGCGGATCGCTACGTCGCCGCGGTCCCGCCCGGCACGGCGCTCCTGATGCGGCTGCTCTTCTTCCTGATGGAGCACGCCACCTTCCTCTTCGCTGCGCCGGGGCGGGGCGGCCGACGGCGCTTCTCGGCGCTCTCGGCGGAGCAGCGCTGCGCGGTGCTCGAGGGGTGGCGGACCAGCGCCTGGTTCCCGCGCCGGCTCGTGTTCTCGAGCCTGCGGGCCATCCTGACCATGGGCTACTTCTCCGATCCGGTCGTCCTGCGCCACCTGCACCTGGCGGCAAAGCGGATCGATTCGCCGGTGGTCGAGGCGGATCTCCTCTACCCGGCGATCGGCGCCCACCCGAGCACGATTCCCTACGGACCCGGCGATCTGTCCGAGCCATCCGGAGAGCCGCTGCCGGCGGACGCGCCGCTGCATCCCGCCCACGCCGGAGAGCCGGGATGAGCGCGCCGCCCTCCGGTCTCGTCCGGGTCTTCGCCGAGTACGAGCGGGACTTCACCGAAGAGGCCGACGTCGTGGTGGTCGGCTCCGGCCCCTGCGGCGCGGTCGTCGCCTACGAGCTGGCCACCCGGGGCAAGCGCGTGGTCCTGCTCGAGGAAGGCCCGCCCTTCACGCCCCAGGAGTTCGAGCTCGACGGCGCGCTCTCGATGACCCGCACGATGCGCGAAGCGGGCCTGCGCACGACCCGTGGCACGGTCATCCCCACCATGCAGGCGATCGCGCTGGGAGGCGGCTCCCTCGTCAACTCCGCCATCTGCGTTCGACCGCCGGACTTCGTCTTCGAGGGCTGGGAGGAGCACTTCGAGCTCAGTGGGACGCGTCGCAAGGATCTGGACCCGCACTTCGACGCGGTCGAGCGCTTCCTCGGCATCGCCCCCACCCCCGACGACGTGCAGGGCCCCCGCAACCTGCTCTTCCGGGACGGCTGCCGAGCCCTCGGCATCGAGAGCGAACCGATCGCCCGCAATGTGCGCGGTTGTCGCGGTAGCGGCGAGTGCTTCACCGGCTGCCGCGCCCGTGCGAAGCAGTCGATGGACATCTCCTACGTCCCCGCCGCCATTCGCGCCGGCGCCCGGGTGCTCACGTCGGTGCAGGTGCAGGAGGTGCTGGCCGACGGCCGCCGCGCCACTGGCGTGCGCGGCCAGGTGGTCGAGCCCTTCACGGGTCGGCGCAGCCATCGCTTCCGCGTCGACGCCAAGATGGTCGTGCTGGCTGCCGGCTGCATGGCGACGCCGGTGCTGCTCCAGAAGAGCGGCAACCTGGCGAACGGCTCCGGCCAGGTCGGGCGCAACCTTCAGTTCCACCCGGGCATCGCGGTGCTGGGCGTCTTCCCGGAGAAGGTCGATCCGGGCTTTGGCGCCACCCAGGGCTATCAGAGCCTGGCCTTCCTGCGCGACGGCTACAAGCTCGAGACCCTCTGGGCGCCGGCCGCGGTGCTGGCGGTGCGCTTCCCCGGCTTCGGCCACGCGCTGAAGCGCCACCTGGCCGACGTGCCCTACGCCGCCAACTGGGACGCCATCGCCAGCTGCCACCGCTCCCTCGGCACGGTGCGGCCCCGGCGCGGCGCCTCCCTGGACCCGGTCCTCCACTGGCGTTTCGACGAGGACGACGTGCAGGTGCTCGGTCAGGCGCTCTACCAGATCGCGCGCATCTTCTTCGCCGCCGGCGCCCGCAAGATCCTGCCCGGCGTGCACGGCATCCCCGACGAGCTGCACTCCCTCGAGGAGGCGGCCATCTTCCGCACCCGAAGGCTCTCCTCCACCGACTTCGTGTTCGGCGGCAACCACGCCTTCTGCACCACCCGCATGCACGGCCGGCCCGAGGGCGGTGTCGTGGACGAGCACGGGCGGGCCCATGAGATGGACGGGCTCTACGTGGTGGACACGGGGATCTTCCCGCGCTGCAGCTCGGTGAACCCGATGCTGACGGGCCTGGCCCTGGCGCACCGGGCGGCGGGGGCCCTGGCAGAGGAGCTCTGAGGGCCCGCGATCCCCGCGGGGCGCAAGCCTTCATTTCCAGCCCCGACCTGCCGATACGCCTCCCGGCTCTCCGGGGGGACTGCCGTGAAGACGCTCGTTCGCGCCATCCTGATCGCGATGCTGGCCGCTGGCCCGGCGCTGGCCGCGCCGAAGCCGGTCGGCCGGGAGTGCGTGAAGCTCACCCAGCAGATCAGTCGCTATCAGCGCGACGCCGGCTGGGCCCGTGAGCGCGAGAACGCCCTGTGGGAGAAGGCCAGCCTCGACCAGATCGAGCGCCTTGCCATCCGCCGTGCCAAGCGCTGCCCGGAGTTCCGCGAGCAGGAGAGCACGATCGCGCGCCTGGCGGACCTGGCCGTGAAGCTCGGCTCGCTGGCCGCCCGCTACTTCCTGCTCGGCCTCTAGCAAAAGCGCAAGGAACGTCCCCGTTCTTGCGTTCTCGGCTAGCGGGGCCACCAGGCCTGGACGGTGGCGGCGAAGAGGCCGTGGTAGCGGCGGGTGAGGTCGTCGGCGTCGGCGGGGACCTCCTGCATGCGCGTCTCGGGGAGCGGAGATGCGCCGGGCATCGGGTCCACCCACTCCAGGTTCACGCTCTCGCACACCTCGCCGAGGCGCGGCGACGCCGCCTCGTGGTGGTCGCTGGTCTGGTGGCGCAGGAAGGCGTGAAAATCCTCGAAGGCGAGGAGCGCGTAGTAGAAGCCGGGCTCGGCACCGCGCCAGTACTCGTAGCGGAGGCAGCCGCTCTCGGCGGCGTGGGTGGCATCGTGGAGCTCCGCCGCGATGGTCTCGAAGTCCTTCTCGCGGCTGGGCTTCACCCGGATGTGGGCCAGGAGGGTCGCCATGGGCCCGAGCGTAGCGCTGCAGGTACGGGCCCTGCCGGCCGATGCGGCAGGGGATGCGCTTCCTCGCCTTCGCCGGAACCACGCTCGCGGTACTCCTCGGGCTGTTCCTCGCCCTCGCCCTGGTGCTGCCGGTCGGCGAGGCGAGGATCCACGCGGGGCTGATGGCGCTTCCCTGCATGTGGGCGGCGCGACTGATCCTGGCCCATCGCCGAGGTCGAATCACGAAGCGCCTGCTCTTCCTGGCAACGCCGGGCATCGACACGTCCCTGTCGCTCACGAACCCGAGCGTCCTCGACCGGGACAGCCAGCGCTGGGAGTTCAGCAGCTACTTCCTGCGCGAGTGCGCCGTGTGCGCCTTCGCCTGGATCTTCCTCCTCGCCAACATGGTGCTTCCCGCCGTCGCCGAGTCGGTTCGCCTCTAGCAGGCTGCGGAAGAACGCCGATGGTACGCAGAGAACGGTGCCTTGGAGGCGCTTTGGCTAGGAAAGGAGCGCGGAATCGAGGCCTTGCCGCCGGTTGACGCCCGGCTCGCTGCCAACGGGGCCCTCCACTCGACCCGACAAGCTACGTGGGGCATAGCAGGTTCCTCATCCTCACAAGGTTGTAGGCCGCCTGGGTGAACGTGAACATCCAGCCCACCCGCTCCTTGCCGCGATGCTTCACCTTGCGAATCGGGCCTACCGTCTTCCCCCAGCCGAAGACCTGCTCGATCGCCTTGCGTTTGCGCTGGCTGATCTCGTAGCCCACGTGCGTCGTCGTTCGATCATCGATCGCGCTGCGGCGGCCCTTGTCGTTCTGCGCAACGTGCGGGGTCACGCCCAGCTCTCGAAGCTCTTCGACATGCGACACCGTGTCGTAGCCCTTGTCTCCGCCCAACGTCGATCGCCGTCCGCGTGGCACCCGCTTCACCATCGCCACCGAGGCCTCGCGCTCCGCCGTGCCCGTGGCCAGCGTCGTCTTGGCCGCCACCACCAGGCCATGCCGGTTCTCCGTCACCACGTGGCCCATGAAGCACAGCTTCGCTTCCTTCCCCTTCCCCTTGCGGTAGAGCCGGGACTCCGGGTCCGTCGTCGAGGCGTGCGTGTCGTTCTTCCTACGCTCACCGTGGAAGTCCCGCTCCGTCGCCTTCCGTCCACCCCCGCGGCCGCCCCGGTCCTCGTCCTTCGGCCGAAAGCTCTTCTGCCCCGCCCATGCCTCGATCAGCGTGCCGTCCACCGTGAAGTGCTCGTCCGACAGAAGCCCCTCCTCGCGGGCCTCCGCCAACACGGCCTGAAAGAACCCCTCCGCGATCTCTCCCCGAAGCAACCGATCCCGATTCTTCGTGAACACCGTCACGTCCCAGACCCGGTCGTCCATCTCGAGCCCCACGAACCAGCGGAACAGCAGGTTGTACTCGAGCTGCTCCATCAGCATCCGCTCGCTTCGCACCGAGTAGAGCACCTGCAGCAGCAGGGCCCGCAACAGGTGCTCGGGCGGAATCGACGGCCGACCCGTCCGCGAGTACAGCTTCCGCAACCTCCCGTCCAGCCGGACCAGGGCGCGATTCGTCATCTCCCGCGTCACGCGCAGTGGATGATCGGCGGGGACACGCGCCTCCGGCGACACGTAGCTGAACATCGTGGACTGCGTTCGATCGGTTCCGCGCATCTCCATCCCCCCGGTATGCCTGTACCAACCGATTCGACCCGTCGCACGGGGTTTTTCCGCAGCCTGCTAGGGCACGCGACCCGTACGCAAGAAGCTGCGGAAGTCCCCGTGTCCAATCACGGTTTCCTCTTCCCGCTCTCGAGATTCCGGCGCAGCGCCCTGGGCGAGCGCATCGCCGGCGCCCCGGCGGAGACCGATGAGCGAGGCGGGCCTGGCCGCGCGTCCGACGCCGAAGGCGCCTCGGACGCGTGCTCGCATCCTCGGCGCCTCGCTCGGGCTCTTCCAGGAAAGGGCTTCCACGAGACGTCGATGCGGGACATCGCCTCCGCGGCGGGCCTCTCCCTGGGCGCCATCGAGGAGCGCATCCGCACGCTCCTCGCGATGCGCCTCGAGCACCTCGCGCCCTACCACCTACGGGGCTTCCTCTCGGGCCTCGCGCACCGCGCGCATCACCGAGCAGAGCCTCTCGCTGCTCGGCAGCCTGCTCGCGCTGACCGCCGCACCCATTCCGGGCCTGGGTCGCGTGGTCGAGCTGGTCGACCAGCTCGTCGAGTCGGTGATGGCGATCGGCGACGGGAGCTAGCTGCCCGGCCGGTACTGGATCGGCGACGACCAGGCGCGCTCCTGCAGGGTCGCCGGAAGGTCCGAGCGCGGCGGGACGCCGCTGCGGATCGCGTCCCAGGTGGACCAGCGGCAGGTGGGGTTCTCGAGCACGCGGGCGTAGTAGAAGGCCCGCTCGCCGGCGTCGAAGTCGGGATCCCGCCAGAGGGCGCGGAGCTGCGTGTCGCCCTCCGCCGGCGCGTAGGAGCAATCCGAGACGTCGACGCTCGCGCCGTTCGCCGGGCAGCGACGGGTCGCCGGGTCGACGGCGGCGCCGCCGGCGCAGGCCACGTCGTGGACGACCTCGTGAGTGTCGCCGGCGGCATCGATCCAGCCCTTGACGATCTGCAGGCGCTGGAGCGGGGCGCTCAGCGGATCGCCGAGGGCCCAGACCAGGAAGCGCGGCGTCTCGCCGCCGCTACCCGGCAGCTCGCCCCCCATGCTCACGCCGGAGGCGTAGGCCCGGGAGACGGCGTCCCGAGCATCGAGGATCCGATCCGAGAAGTCGTAGCCGGCGAAGAAGCGCAGGCGGATGCGCGGGCCCGAGGTGGCGAAGGTCTCCTTGCGGCGGAAGGCCTCGTAGATCGCCGCCCGGGTGTTCTCCTCCGCCCACACGCCGGCCACGCCGGAGGCGCCGTAGGTGGACGTCGCGCTGTGGAGGTAGGTCTCGCCGTCCACCTCCTTGCGCATCTGTGGCGCGCCGAACCGGGTGAACACGTCCTGGACGAGGCCCATCGGCACGGAGCCGCGCAGCTCCGGCGTGGCGTCCAGCAGGCCCACCTTCGAGAAGAAGTTGGACTCGTCGTCCGACATCGCGGCGGTGTGCGTATCGCTCGCGGCGACGAAGCCGAAGGCGTAGGGGTTGGTGATGCCCTGTCGCTCGAGGGCGAGCCCGCGGCGCAGGGCGTCGCGCACGTAGCTCCCGGCGGGCTCGCTCGGCTGCATGGTGGCGACCCGGTAGGGCATGATCTCGAAGTCCGCCCACTCGTCGGTGGTCGAGAGTGCCGGGTGGGTCTCGGAGGTTCCCTTCACCTGGGTGATCTCGACCAGCGGCTCGTTGCGGATGCGCTGGCGGGCGTAGTCGTCGTCCATCGGGTCGCCGGCCCAGTCGACCAGCTTGAACATCTGGCCATTCGAGCCGTTCGAGTTGTGGGGGATCGCCAGGCTCTCGATGCCGCGCTGCCGGAGGCCGTCCATCCAGTCCCACAGGCCCTCCGGGTTCTGGGAGTGGAAGCGCGAGAAGGGCACCGCCGGCAGGCGCTCGCTGCCCTTGAAGATCACGTTGCGGTGCAGGTTGCCGCGGTCGTCGCTGGAGGTGGTGTACTCGTAGGCGACGAAGGTGGTGAAGCGGCCGGGCTCGTTGAAGAGCTCGGCGGCGTCGATCGAATCCTTCCAGGCGGAACGCGCGATGTCCAGCACCATCTCCCGGTCGACCGTCCCGTCCTGGATGCCGCTGACGGCGTTCGTCAGGAAGGACCCGAAGGCCTGGAGACGGCCCGGCAGGCTCGAGACGTCGCGGTTGTCCGGCCCGTTCAGATCGTGGAGTGGCTCGTTGAAGCCCAGCCTGGATAACTCCGTCGAGGTGTCGGCCGCCGCACGAACCGCGCCGAGGAACATGGCGTGGTCCGTGACCGCGTAGAAGTCCAGCGGCTGCCGAAGCGTCACGTCGAAGCCGGCCGGGTGCTGGATCGTCTCGCCCTTCGCATAGCGGTAGGCGTCGTAGGGAGTGGCGAGGGTGCCGAACACGAAGGCGTCGAAGGAGTAGGTGGTGTGGACGTGGAGATCCCCGAAGTAGGCGTTGCGGTCCGGGTTCGCCGGCGGGCGCAGGGTGAGGACCTGGTCGTCGGTCTCGAAGACCGCTCCGCCCGGCAGCGCGTTGCGGTACTGGGTATCGGCTCCGGTCTCGGCGGCCGGCGCCGGCTCGCTGTCCTCGGAGCAGCCCGCGCCGAAGAGGAGGAGGAGGGTCCCCGCGAGGATCGTGCAGCGCTTCATCATCAGGAGAGCCCCTTGCCCGGGTTGACGAGCACCTTCTCGCCCGTGGCCTGCCGGCGGTAGGCGCGGGCCGTCTCCGGGTCGAGAGCCTCGGCCAGGGAGACCTCCTTCGTGTAGTGGCTCGCGAAGGTGGTCTGGATCTCCCGGGCGACGCGCTCGCGCAGCTCCTGGCCGCGCTCGCGGCCGACCCGCTGCAGGAAGGGCGGGAGCAGCCAGCCGCCGATGCCCCAGGCCATTCCGAAGCCGCGGTGGAACTCGGTGGGAGACGGGTCGAGGCCGCCGTAGATGTACACCTGTTTGTGGACGTTCGACCCATAGCGGGTGAACTCCGTGGCCGTGCGGCTGGCGGCGCGCTCCATGCAGGTCAGGATCTGGCCGGCCTGGCGCCCGCCGCCGATCGCGTCGAAGGCGAGGGTCGCGCCGGTCTCCACCAGTGCCTCGGTGAGATCGTCGAGGAACGAGTCCGCGCTCGAACTCACCACCTGCTTCGCACCGAGTCCCCGGAGCAGCTCCGCCTGCTCGGGTCGTCGCACGACGTTCACGAGGGGCACGTCGTCGGCGCGGCACAGCTTGACGAGCATCTGGCCCAGGTTGGAGGCGGCGGCGGTGTGGACCAGCCCGGTGTGCCCCTCCATGCGCATGGTCTCGACCATGCCGAGGGCGGTGAGCGGGTTCACGAAGCAGGAGGCGCCCTCCGCCGGCTTCGTACCCTCGGGCAGCGGCAGGACGAAGGCGGCGGGGAGACAGCGCAGCTGCGCGTAGGTCGGGCCCCCGAAGATCGCGACCGTCCGGCCGAGGAGCGCCTGGGCCGCCTGCGAGCTGCCCGCCTCGATCACGACTCCGGCCCCTTCGTTGCCGACGGGCATCGCCTGTTCCAGGCGGGCGGCCGCGAGCTTCACCAACGCCGGCGGCACCTGGGCCGTCAGCACGGGACGCTCGGGCGTTCCCTCGCGCTTCGCGGTGGCGAGGTCCGCCCCCGCCAGTAGGAGACCCAGGTCGGAGGGATTGATGGGCGCCGCCTCGACCCGCACGAGCACGTCGTCCGGGCCCGGTGCGGGAACCTCGACCTCCGCGAGGGACACCTCGAGGACGCCTTCGCGGCGGAGCGTCGACTGCATCTGGAGACCGGTGGGCATGGCGCACTCCTGGGACGAGAAGGGCGCTCAGTATGCCACGCCTCCGGCGCGTCAGTGGGGAAGGGTCAAACCGTAGATCCGCGCGGCGTTCTCGTACAGGAGCTTGCGCTGCACCCGCGGCTCGAGGCCGCCCAGGCTCGCCTGGATGTGCTCCTTCACGCCCGGGTAGAGACAGGTGGCGTGGGGGAAGTCCGTCTCGAACATCAGGTTGTCTTCGCCGAGCCGGGCGATCGCGTCCGTCGGGTCCTTCTCGAACCAGAAGGAGCCGTGGATCTGGCGCCGGAAGTACTCGCTCGGCAGCAGCTCGAGGTCGGTCACGCCGTTCTCGTGGTACTGGTAATCAAGGCTCTCGAGCAGGAAGGGGAGCCAGCCTATGCCGCTCTCCACCGACACGAACTGCAGCCGCGGGAAGCGGTCGAGGAGCCCGCTGTAGATCAGGTTGGTGAGGCAGGCCATGTTGCCCATCTGGGCCATCGTCGAGAGCGCGGCGAACAGCCGCGCCGGCGGGTAGCTCGCCCAGACCCGCGGCGTGATCAGCCCCGCGCCGATGTGGAAGTTCACGGGGATACCGCGCTGCTGGGCGGCGTCCCAGAGCGGATCCCACTGGGGATCGCAGAGCGGCGTCAGGCCCCAGCTCTCGGTGGCGTCGGTGATCACGAAACCGGTCAGTCCGAGCTCGTCCTGGCATCGCTCCAGCTCGCGCACGGCGGCGGGCACGTCCCAGAAGGGCAACATCGCCTGGGGGTAGAGACGCCCCTTGCCCTCCGCCTGCATCTCGCCGCAGGCGTCGTTGTAGGCGGTGACGCAGAAGCTCCGGTGCGTCTCGTCCTCCACCCGCATCACACCGCTGCCCGCGAAGCCCAGCACGTTCGGGTAGACGATCTGGACCGTAAGCCCGTGCTCGTCCATGTAGTCGAGGCGCTCCGGAACGCGGATCGCACCCGGGTGCACCTCGTCGTAGGTGTCGAAGGCGATCATGCCCTGGCTCTTGCTGCCGTCTGGGCGGATCGAGCAGTAGCCGACGGAGCCCATCACCTGGCCGTCCTCGATCACCCACTGCTCCACGCCGCGCTCGTTGCGCTCCACGCGGAGGGTGCGGTCCTTGAGGCTCGCGGGGGCCCGGGAGGTCCACAGGTCGGCGGGCTCGGTCCAGTGGGAGTCCACGTCGATGACGGGCAGCTGGGCCAGGGCTTCGGACATACGGGCGTCCTCCCGGGGTTCAGTCGACACCATAGACGCGGGCGGCGTTGTGGTGCAGGAGCTTGCCGGCCACGTCTCGGGGCAGCTTCTCCAGCGCCCGGGCGGCGTACTCCCGCGGCGGCACCGCCGGTGTCGCCGGGCCCGGGGACATCGACGTCGGGTGCGGGAAGTCCGTCTCGTAGAGCACGTTGTCCGGGTAGCGCTCCACCGCCGGGGTGAGCATCTCGCGCTCGAACCAGAAGCAGGCGTAGACCTGCCGGCGGAAGTACTCGCTCGGAATCAGCTCGTACTCCAGGTGCTCGCGGCGGACGCCGACGTTTTCCCACTGCCAGTCGAGGGCCTCGAGGAGCCCGGGGATCCAGCTCACCCCGCTCTCGACGGAGACGAAGTCGAGCTCCGGGAAGCGGTGGCACACCCCCCCGCAGATGATCTCGCTGATCCCGAGCCCGTTGCCGATGAAGGCCAGGGCCGAGAGCCGCGCGAAGTGGGCGTGGATGCCCATCTCGGCCTTGTCCACGAAGGGATGTCCGTCGGAGGCGCCGAGCCACTCCTGGCTTCCGATGTGGAAGCTGATCGGTAGCCCGGCCTCCTGGGCGACGGACCAGACCGGGTCCCAGTCCCGGTGGGCCAGTGGCGCAAAGCCGAAGTCCTGGGGCTGGCTCGGGAAGAGGACCGACTTGTGTCCCTTGGCGATGCAGCGCTCGATCTCTCGCACGCTCGCCTCGACGTCCCAGAAGGGGAGGGCGGTGACGGGCAGCAGGCGGTTAGGGGCGGCACTCGCCCAATCGCTCAGGAAGTCGTTGTAGGCGCGCACGCAGGCGAGCATGAGCGCCTCGTCCTTCATCTGCAGGAAGGACTGGGAGCCGAAGCCGCCGACGTTCGGGTACAGCACCTCGGCCCAGATGCCGTCGGCGTCCATCCGCTCGATGCGCGCCGCCGGGTCGTAGCCCGCCGGGTCGCACTCCTCGTAGGTTGCGGGGAACTCGGTGGGCGGCCGGCCGTCGTAGCCCGCCATCGTCACCAGGCCGGGGCCGAGCGTGGGCTGGCCGTCGACGACCCACGTGTCGACGCCCTGGATGCGCTCGATGCGCGGCGCCCGGTCGGCGAACTTGGCGGGAACCCTCGAGGTCCAGGTGTCCGCCGGCTCGGTCACGTGGGTGTCGACGTCGATGACGCGGAATTCGTCGAAGAGATCCATCGCTACCTCCGGGGAGACGATACCGCGCTCGTGCGAGGCCGGCTCTGGAGCCGGCCGGCCGCTAGCGCAGGTCGAAGCGATCCACGATCGGAAGGAAGATCCCCGCATCGATCACGCCCCGGTGAAGGGTGCGGGTGCCGTCGCGCTCGACCGCGATGGCGAAGGGGGCCCGTCCGCCTCCGGAGCAGCGGCGCGGGAAGTCGACGCCGATGCGGTAGCGGCCCTTCGGCGGCGTCTCCCAGCGCACGGTCTCGAAGTGCGGGGCCGGCGTCTCACAGCGGGCGTCCGCGTCCAGGGCGCCTCCGCTGCGGCTGCGATCGTTGGCGAAGTAGACCGACTCCTCGAGCGGGTCGGTCACGAACAGGTCGAGATCGACCTCCGCTTCGAAGGCGAGACGCACGCGCAGCTCGCCGGGCGGGGCCGGCGGAGCCTCGGTCAGGGAGGCGGCCAGGGCTTCGGCCCGTTCGGTGAGCTCCGACCCCCACGGCGCCGGGTCCACGGGGATGGTCGCCGGGGTGGGCGGGCCGCCGCAGGCGCCCAGTAGGAGCGCCGCCATGAAGGCCTGGGGCGCGCGGCGCAGGCCGCGCGCCGGGGTATCCTGGGGCGGAACCTCGGGAGGCGGCGAGATGACGAACGGGCGAAGCGACACGGCGGGCCGGTTCTTCCTGGGTTGGGTAGCCGGCATGGTAGCCGGCCTCGGCCTGGTGTCGTCGCCGGCGGCGGCGGGGGTGCTGGCCGGCACCGTTCGCGACGTCGACGGCCCGGTGATCGGCGCCATGGTCACGGTGCAGCACGGCGACCCGATCTACGCGTTGACCGTCTTCACCGACACGGAGGGCTTCTTCCGCACGCCCGAGCTCGCGGCGGAGCGGGTCGCTCTCCGGGTGCGGCGCATCGGCTGGAAGGACCACCGGGAGGACGCGGTCCCGGTCCCCGAGGAAGGCCTGCTCGTCGAGCTGGAGCGCGAGACCGATCCGGCGCTCCTGGCCGCCCAGCTTCCCGCCCACCGCTGGCTGCCCCTCCTCACCGACCAGATCGAGGATGCCCAGCACCGGGAGCAGTTCGTGCGCCAGTGCACCTACTGTCACCAGCAAGGCAACCCCGCCACGCGCGTGCCCCGGGAAGACTGGCAGTGGGAGAAGATCCTCTCCCTCATGGCCCGCATGGGCGGCATCCTGCCCCTCGAGCTGCGCGCCCAGGTGCCCGAGCTCTTCCGCAAGGCCTACGACCCGGCGACCGCGGTCCCCGCCCTTACCGCGGGCGCGGGCTCGCCGGACTTCGCGCCCGCGCCGCCCGCCGACGTGCGCCAGGCGGTGATCGAGGAATGGGAGCTCGGCTCCCGCTCGTCGATGCAGCACGACCTGGCCTTCCACCCGGACGGCCGCGCCTACTCCGTCGACATGATGCACGACAAGCTCTACCGGCTCGATCCGGCGACGGGCGAAGCCGCCGCCTTCCCGATCGATTCCGACCTCGGGCTCGGAGGCGTGTTCGGCGGCCGCGATCAGCCGCTGCCGCCCACCGCCGACGCGCGGGAGGGCCCCCACTCCCTGCAGTTCGGCCCCGACGGGGACGTGTGGATCACCTTCGCCCTCGGCAACAAGCTCGGCCGCTTCGACGTCGCCACCGAGACCTGGACGAGCTACCCACTCGAGGAGGGCTACTACCCGCACACCCTGCGCTTCGACGGCAAGGGCCGGGTGTGGTTCACGATCGCGGCCTCGAACCATCTCGGCATGTTCGATCCCGAGACCGAGACCTTCCGGACCCAGCGGCTTCCGGCCGGGAGCCTCGGCCAGGACATCGCCCTGCGGCTGCTCCCGCTCATCCTGTGGGCCGCGGACACCTTCGGCGGCGCGTCCGGCGTCGGCATGGAGGGGGGCGACCCGGACTTCATGCCCGTGCCCTACGGCATCGACGTCGCGCCGGACGGCTCGGTCTGGTTCAGCCAGCTGAACCAGCACAAGATCGGACGCATCGACCCGGAGACCTTCGAGGTGCAGATGGTGGAGACGCCCTTCCCGGCGCCCCGCCGCCTGCGCTTCGATTCGGAGAACGGGCTGTGGATCCCGAGCTTCTCCTCCGGCAAGCTCGCGCGCTTCGACGTCGTGACCCGCGAGTTCGAGGAGTGGGTCCTCCCCACGGCGAAGGAGGGCGTCGAGACGCCCTACGCCCTGCACGTGAACCGCAAGACCGACGAGGTCTGGGTCTGCGGCACGAACTCCGACACGCTCATGCGCTTCGACCCGAAGGCCGAGCGCTTCACCGTCTATCCCCTGCCGACCCGCGTCACCTACACCCGGGAGATCGATTTCGACGAGCAGGGGCGGGTGTGGACCTCGAACTCCAATGCGCCCACGTGGCAGGTCGAGGGCGGCTTCCCGCGGGTCCTGCGCCTGGATCCGGACGGCGGGCTCGCCGCCGGTCCCGCCGAGATCGTGCTCGGCGGGCAGGAAGCAGGCCGGTGAAGCAGCGCAGGCTCGGCCGGACCGGCATCACCGTGTCCGAGATCGGCATGGGCACGATGACCTTCGGCTCGATGGCCGACGAAGGCGAGAGCCTGAAGATCCTCGACCGGGCCTTCGACGCCGGCGTCGACTTCCTCGACGTCGCCGAGATCTACCCGGTGCCGCCGGATCGGAGCACGGCCGGGCGCAGCGAGGAGATCTGCGGAAAGTGGCTCGCGTCGAAGCCCCGGGACGCGCTGGTGGTGGCCTCGAAGATCGCCGGGCCCACCGGCGGCTGGTTCCAAGGTCCGGTGCGCTACGGCAAGACCGCCCTCGACCGCCACCAGATCGAGCGCGCGGTGGAGGGCAGCCTGCGCCGGCTCGGACTCGACTACCTCGACCTCTACCAGGTGCACTGGCCCGACCCGGGCCTTCCGATCGAGGAGACCCTCGAGGGGCTCGACCGCGTGGTGGAGGCCGGCAAGGCGCGCGCCGTCGGCTGCAGCAACGAGACCTGCGGCGGCCTGATGGAGAGCCTGTGGGCCGCGGACAAGCACGCCACCGTCCGCTACGAGACGATCCAGAACAACTTCAGCCTGCTGAACCGTCGCTTCGAGGACGAGCTGGCCGCGGTCTGCCGCAAGCACGACGTGAGCCTGCTGCCCTACAGCCCGATCGCAGCGGGGGTGCTCTCCGGCAAGTACCAGGACGACGTGTGGCCCGAGGGTTGCCGCTTCACCCGTTACCGCGAGCTCAGCGCGCGCACCAAGGCGATGACCGCGCGCTTCGTCAACTCGCGCAGCATCGACGCGGCGAACCGCTTCGCCGCCGTGGCGTTCGAGCACGAGATCTCCCCGGTCACCTTCGCCGTCGCCTGGACCCTGAGCCGCGATTTCGTCGCCTCCACCCTGATCGGCGCCACCGACGCGCGACAGCTCGAGGAGAGCCTCGCCGCCGCGAGCGTCACCCTCGACCCGGCCGCCCTGTCCGCCTGCGACGCCATCTCGAAGGCGGTGCCCTACCCGCTCGGGTGACGGCCTGCCCGAAACCCTCCCCGGGTGCCCGTCGTACCTCCTCCGCAACCGCGCCCGAAGGAGCCCCGCCGTGATCCGCTTCGTCCTGGCCCTCGCCCTCCTGCTCTCTCCCGTCGTCTCGTTCGCCGCCGACGATCCCTCGATCCAGGGCGCGCGCCGGGCCGGGATCCAGGCTGCCATGAAGTCCTTCATCGAGGGGCAGTCCGTGGCCGAGCGGCTGCTCCACTACGACCCGGTGGCCGGCGAGCTGCTGCAGCTGCGCCTCGCCGAGCTCCACGAGGGCATCGTCAAGAAGGGCGACTTCTACGTGAGCTGCGCCGACTTCACTGGCGAGGACGGCCGCCGTTACGACCTGGACTTCCTGGTCGTTCCCGCCGGCGAGGGATACCGCGTGAACCAGGCCATCGTCCACGCCGTCGAGGGCCAGAAGCGCAAGTACCACCTCGAGAGCCGCTGGCCCAGCCTGTTCTAGGCTCCGCTCGCCCCGGGGCGCCTGCGCCGCGCGCGGAGCCCGAGCAGCAGCGCGAGGGCCGGCAGCAGCTCGGGCCCGAGGCCGCAGGTCGGCGACGGTGGGAGCGTGGAGGACGAGGGTCGGAACCGCGCCGACCAAAAACACCGAGGGATTTTCCCTCACTCTGCCCGCGCTGCGGTGGTCTCAGGCCTCGACGCCGGTCCCTTCCATCCGGGCGACCGGCAGCTCCTGTGCAGCTTCGAAGCCTACCCGCCGCTCCGCCCGTTGCGGGTGGAGGATGCGGGCCAGGAGCTCGAGGCTGTCCACCAGGCGCGGGCCCGGGCGGTTGAAGTAGGCGTTGCCGTCCACGAGGAACACCCGGCCCGCCTTCACGGCGCCCAGCTCGCTCCACCCCGGCAGGCGCTCGAGGACCGGAAGCTCCCGGCGGGTGCGGGCGAGGTCGAAGCCGCAGGGGAGCAGGACGATCACGTCCGGGTCGGCTCGGCGCAGCTCGTCCCATGGGAGCGTGGGGGAGGGGTGGCCGGGGGTTCCGAAGAGCGGCTCGCCGCCGGCCAGCGCCACGAGCTCCGGCATCCAGTTGCCCGCCGCCATCAGCGGGTCCAGCCACTCGATGCACGCGACCCGCGGGCGCGGAGCGATTGCTCCGGTGCGCTCGCCGACAGCGGTTACCCGGTCGGTCAGCTCGGCGATCAACGCCTCGCCGCGCGCCTCCCGGCCGAGGGCAGCGGCGAGCGTCCGGATCTGGTCCCACACGCCAGCGAGATCGGCGGGCGCGACGGAGACCAGGCGGGGCGCGGCGCCGGTCCACGTACGGAGGGCGGCCTCCACGTCCGCCAGGCTGGCGGCGCACACCGCGCAGTGGTCTTGGGTGAGGATCAGGTCCGGCCGCAGCTCCCGCAGCCGCCGTGTCTCCACCTCGTAGATCGACAGTCCCTGCTGCACGAGCCGCTTCACCCGGTCGTCGATGCGGCGGGACGGCCCATCGGGCTCGAACTTCGGGCGCGTGCAGACCGGCAGCCCGCCGACCCCCGGCGGGTGGTCGCACTCGTGGGAGCGCCCGACCAGCTCGTCCGCCGCGCCGAGGGCGCAGACGATCTCCGTCAGGCTCGGCAGCAGGGAGACGACGCGCATGGGCTAAAGATACTGCCCCGTGCCGGCGCCCGGCTTGGTCGGCGGCGGCGATTCGGCGGAGCGGCCGGCCAGCACCTCCTGGTAGGTGACGCCGCCGAACATCTGCTTCAGCCGATCGTCCCACTCGTCCGCCGTCGAGGCCACCACCCCGATCGCAAAGCGCAGCTCCTCCTCCCGGAACTGCTCACCGAGCAGGGTCTCGTCGAACCAGATCGAGCGGTTCTCCGTGTCGAGGGCGAAACGGCCGAACATGAGGCCGAAGTTGAGGCGCGCCAGGAAGAGCCCGAGCTCCGGCGTCACCTCCACACCGACGTTGGCGATGGCGAAGACGCGCACCACGATCTGTCCGTTCGGAGCGGCGCGCGGCGAGACCATCACGTGGACCTCCTGGATGGGGAGCACATAGTCGCCGTCGCTGTCCTGCTCCGGCCGGCTTCCCAGGAGCTCGGTGACGATGTCCTCGATCCGCGTCCGGGCCACGGCCAGTTTCTTCAGGGCCTCGTGCTCCGCCCGATGGCTGCCGTGCCCCACGTCGAGGCGGCCGTCGGCCTTCTCGTCGAAGACGCCGGTGAGCAGCTCGCGCAGCAGGGTCACCGCCTCCTGGGCGCTCGCCGCCTCCCGGGTCCACGGCTTGTCCGGGTCGTCCGGATCCTCGGAGGTGAAGCCGCGATCGCGCAGCGCGGTCCGGACGGCGGCCGGAAGCTCCGCCATGACCGGTGGCCGGCCCGGCACCCGGACCTGGAGGCGGCTGTCCTCGAGGCGCGTCGTCTCGAGCAGACGATCCGATCGACCCGGAGGCATGACGGCCACGAAGTCGAAGGGCGCGAGCGCCTCGACCTCCGCGACCAGGAAGGCGTGAACCACGTCGGGATCGGTCACGATCGCCTCCTGCCGGTGCGGCCGGTGTCCATGCCGCCCGGATTGTGTAGCGTCGCCGCCTGCCATGGGCGAGCGAGTCGCGTTCCTCTGTCTCGGGGCGATGGGTTTCCCCATGGCGGGGCACCTGGCGGCCGCCGGCCACGCGGTGACGGTCTACAACCGCACGCCGTCGAAGAGCGAGGCCTGGGTCCGGGCCCATGGTGGCGAGCGAGCCGGAACCCCCGGCGAGGCCGCCCGCGAGGCCAGCTTCGTCTTCTGCTGCACCGGCAACGACGACGACCTGCGGCAGGTCGCCGAGCCGGCCATCGACGCCATGGGCGAAGGCACCTTCTTCGTCGACCACACGACGGCCTCCGCCTCGGGCGCGCGGGCCCTGGCCGCGCGGGCGGGGGCCCGGGGCGTGGGATTCGTCGACGCGCCGGTCTCCGGCGGCGAGGAGGGGGCCCGGACCGGGCGCCTCACCGTCATGGCCGGCGGGGAGCGTGCCGCCTTCGATGCCGCCCGGCCGCTGATCCGGGCGTTCGCGCACCAGGCCACGTGGATGGGACCGGCGGGCGCGGGCCAGCTGACGAAGATGGTCAACCAGGTCTGCATCGCCGGCGTGATCGAGGGCCTCGCCGAGGGGCTCGCGTTCGCCGAGCGTGCCGGCCTCGATCCCGCCCGTGTGGTCGAGGTGATCTCGAAGGGCGCCGCCCAGTCGTGGCAGATGGACCAACGCGCCGGGACGATGATCGAGGGCCGCTTCGACTTCGGCTTCGCTGTCGACTGGATGCGCAAGGACCTGGCGATCGCCCTGGCCGAGGCTCGACGAAGCGGCGCGCGCCTGCCCCTCGCCGCCCTGGTGGACCAGCTCTACGCCGCCGTGCAGGCCCGAGGCGGCGGGCGCTGGGACACGTCGAGCCTCCTGACCCTGCTTCGCGACGACTGATCGGAAGGCCGCTTCCGCTTCATCTGGACGTGCCGGTCGGCCGATAATGCCGGGATGCATCCCGCGCTGCTCCCCATGTGCCTGAGCTTCGTGGCCACGGCGAGCCTGGCCGCGGTGCTCGCCTGGCAATCGGGGAAAACCCGGATCCACTGGGCGCTTCTCTCGCTGCTCCTGGCCGTGGTTCTCTGGACCGCCGGCGCGAGCTGGCGCTACCTCGCCGGCGATCTCGCCCACGTGCATGCCGCCTACCGGATCTCCTTCCTGGGTGCTTCGTTCGCACCCGGGGCTTGGCTGCTGCTTTGTGGTCACTTCTCCCGGGTCGAGTGGTTCGAGGTACGGCCCGCGGCGACCGCGCTCTGCCTGCTCCCCGGAGCGCTGTTCTACCTGGCCTTCGTCACCAACGACGCCCACGGCTGGGTGGCGCAGATCGACGCCGCCGGCGTCGTGAACGGCCCGCTCTTGCAGGTCTTCCTGCTGTGGAGCTACGGCCAGGTGATCGCGGGGATGACACTGCTGCTCCGGCAGGCGCGGGAGCTGGCGGGGCAGGGTGGACGGGTCCGCGCAGCCGTCCTGATCTCGGCCGCACTGGCGCCCCTCACCGTCAGCGTCGCCTACCAACTCGGCTGGACCGGCCTGCGCTGGGACCCGACGGCGTCGGCCCTCGGCGTTTCCGCGGTCCTTCTCTACCCCCTGGTCTTCCGCTTCGGCTTCCTCGAGCGGGTGCCGCTGGTGCGGCGGGACGTCTTCGACCACCTGCGGGACGGCGTGCTGGTGGCCGACGCCGACGCCCGGGTGGTCGACCTGAACCCGGCGGCCGAATCCCTGCTGGGAGCTCCCGCCGAGCGCGTTCGCGGACGCGCCCTGGTGCATTGCCTGGAGGAGATCGTCGAGCCCGCCGATCGCGGTGCCCTGGCGATGGCGACCGAGGGCCCGGGGCCCGGCGGACCGCGCGTCCTGCCCGAGGTGAACACCCTCTCCGGCCGCCTCCTGCGTCTCTCCTCGGGAGCGCTCGGTGACGCCGGCACCGTCGTCGTGCTCCACGACCGCACCGAGGAGCGCAAGAGCGAGCGGGCGCTGCGGCAGGCCCAGAAGCTCGAGAGCGTGGGTTTCCTGGCGGCGGGGGTCGCCCACGAGGTGAACAATCCGCTGGCCTTCGTGCGCTCGAACCTCGCCCACATCCGGGCGGCCTGCGATTCGCTGGAGGAGCTCGCGAAGTCCGAACGGGCGGAGCTCCCGGCGGATCTCGTGGAGCTGCCCGAGGTGGTTGTCGAGACTCTCGAGGGCGTCGAGCGCATCGCCGGCATCGTCGACCAGATGCGCCGGCTCTCCCGGGACGCGACGGAGGAGGAGGGCCCGGTCGACCTCAACGACGTCGTGCGGGAGGCGATGCGCTTCGCCGATCTCCACCGGGGGAGCGCCGACGTGGCCGTGGAGGCGGAGCTCGCGGAGGGGATCCCCGCCGTCGCCGGCAACCGGGACGCGCTCGTGCAGGTGCTGCTCAATCTCCTGCTGAACGCGCGGCAGGCCCTCGGCGATGCGCCGGGTGGGAGCATCCGCGTCGGGACGGGCGCCGGGGAGGAGGGGGTCTTCGCGCGGGTGGCCGACGACGGGCCCGGCATCCCGCCGCAGATCCGCGAGCGGATCTTCGACCCGTTCTTCACGACCAAGGCGCCGGACGAGGGCACGGGGCTCGGGCTGGCGATCGCCTGGGACATCGTGCGGGAGCATCGGGGGACGATCGAGGTGGCGTCGCCGCTGGAGGGTGGCACGGCCTTCCGGGTCGTGCTTCCCGCGTCCACTTGAGCGCGTCGCCACACCGCTACACTCCGCGCCCTCACTCGGGAGGGAGGGGAGCCCGTGGCCCACGAGTTCGTCTACACGCTGCAGGATCTCCGCAAGGTGGTCCCGCCGGACCGCGTGATCCTCGACGGCATCACCCTGGCCTTCCTCCCCGGTGCGAAGATCGGCGTGCTGGGGGCGAACGGTGCGGGCAAGAGCAGCCTGCTGCGGATCATGGCCGGGATGGACACGGACTTCCTCGGCGAGGCGCGTCCCGCCGAGGGCCTCCGGGTCGGCTACCTGCCCCAGGAGCCCGAGCTCGATCCGGAGAAGGACGTGAAGGGAAACGTCGAAGACGGCGTCGCCGAGCTGCGCGACCTGCTGCGCCGCTTCGAGGAGGTGAGTGCGCGCTTCGCCGAGCCGATGGAAGACGAAGAGATGAACGCGCTCCTGGAGGAGCAGGGCGCGCTGCAGGACCGGATCGACGCGGCCGGCGCCTGGGAGCTCGAGCGCACCCTCGAGATCGCCATGGACGCCCTGCGGCTGCCGCCCGGCGGCGCGGACGTGGCGAGGCTCTCCGGCGGCGAGCGCCGGCGGGTGGCGCTCTGCCGGCTGCTGCTCCAGAAGCCGGACTTGCTGCTCCTCGACGAGCCGACCAACCATCTGGACGCCGAGTCGGTGGCCTGGCTCGAGCGCCACCTCCAGGAGTTCCCCGGCACCGTCGTGGCGGTGACCCACGATCGCTACTTCCTCGACAACGTGGCCGGCTGGATCCTCGAGCTTGATCGCGGCCGCGGCATCCCCTATCAGGGGAACTACTCGGGCTGGCTGGAGCAGAAGAAGGCGCGCCTCGAGGGAGAGGACAAGCAGGCGTCGGTGCGGCACCGGACCCTCGAGCGGGAGCTCGACTGGATCCGCATGACGCCCCGGGCCCGGCAGACGAAGAGCAAGGCGCGGATCCGGGCCTTCGAAGACCTGCGGGCTGCGGAGGAGAAGCGCCTGCCCGAGAGCGTCGAGATCGCGGTGCCGCCGGGTCCGCGGCTCGGCGACCTGGTGGTGGAGGCGGAGGGGCTCTCGAAGGGCTTCGGCGACCAGCTCCTGATCGACGATCTCTCCTTCTCCCTGCCCCGGGGCGGCATCGTCGGGGTGATCGGTGCCAACGGCGCCGGCAAGACCACGCTCTTCCGCATGATCGCCGGCGAGGAGAAGCCGGACCGCGGGGCGCTGCGCCTGGGCGAGACCGTGCAGCTCGCCTGGGTGGACCAGAGCCGGGAGGCGCTCGGCGCCGACCGCAGCGTGTGGGAGGAGATCAGCGGCGGCGAGGAGCGCATGAAAGTGGGTCCGCGGGAGATCAGCACCCGCGGCTACGTCAGCCAGTTCGGCTTCAAGGGAGCCGACCAGCAGAAGAAGGTGGGTAGGCTCAGCGGCGGCGAGCGCAACCGCGTCCACCTGGCCAAGCTGATCGCCTCCGGCGGCAACCTCCTCCTCCTCGACGAGCCGAGCAACGACCTCGACGTCGACACGCTGCGCGCCCTCGAGGAGGCGATCCTGAACTTCGCGGGCTGCGTCGTGGTCATCTCCCACGATCGCTGGTTCCTGGACCGGATCGCCACCCACATCCTCGCCTTCGAAGGCGACAGTCAGGTGGTGTGGTTCGAGGGCAACTACCAGGACTACGAAGCCGACTACAAGCGCCGCAAGGGCGCCGACGCCGACCAGCCCCACCGCATCAAGTACAAGCGGATATAGAAGCGGGGCCAGAGTGAAGAATTCAGTTACCCCCCTTTGGGGGGTAACTGAATTCTTCACTCTGGCCCCGCTTCTTCATTTCCAGCCGGAGCCGGCGCCCTGGATCATGGCGAAGGGGCCGACGGGCCAGCGGTAGCAGTCGACCATCAGCTGGTTGACTTCCTCGTGGCTGGCGATGCCCTCTTCGACGACGCGAGAGGCCTCGCGGAGCATGGCGGCGTAGATGCGGTTGGCGACGAAGCCCCAGGCCATGGGGTTGTCCTTCACCACCACCGGGTTCTTGCCGCAGGCGGAGGCGATCGAGACGACCTGATCGCGGACCGCGTCCGCGGTCTCGGCGGTGACGACGATCTCCGCGAACTTCATCACGAAGGCGGGTGAGGCCCAGTGCCAGCCGATCACCCTCTCCGGACGGTTCGTCGCGGCGGACAGGGCGGCGATGGGGAAGCCCGAAGTGTTCGATGCCAGGATGGCGTCTGCAGCGCAGGCGGCATCCAGGTCGCGGAACATCCGCACCTTCAGGTCGAGGCGCTCCGGGATGCACTCGATGATCAGGTCGCAGGCGGCAGCGGCCTCGAACTCCCCGGTGAAGGTGAGGCGGCTCATCGCCGCCCCCGCATCGTCCTCGCTCATCTTGCCGCGCGCGACGGCCCCCGCCAGGCCGAAGCGGCCCTCGGCGGCGTCCTTCCGGGCGGTGTCGAGGGACGCCTCCGCGATGTCCGTGCAGACCGTCCGGTAGCCGGCGGCGGCCGTGCTCTGGGCGATGCCGCCGCCCATCACACCGGCACCGATCACCCCGATCGAGAGCTCGCTCATGTTCCTTCTCCCGATGGCTCGAGCTTCTGTTCGAGGGCGGCCAGCAGGTCGCCGTACTGGTCCGTGCGCAGCCGGGCCATCACCGGCTTCGCCTTGTCGGCGAGGGCCGCCGCGCGCTCCAGCGCCGCGGGCAGCACCTCTCCTTCGGGTAGCGCCGCCTCGACGATGCCTGCGGCGGCGGCGTCCCCGCCTCCGTACCGGCGCCCGGTGACGATCACCTCGTGGGCGGTCTGTGGCGCGAGCCGCGCCCGGATGATCGCCGTCATGCCCGGGTGCAGGAACGCCCCCATGTCGATCTCCGGCATGCAGAAGTAGCCCCGGTCCGAGCGCATCAGGCGGAAGTCGTGAGCCAGCGCGATCTGGGCGCCGGCGCCGAAGGCGTGGCCGTTCATCGCCGCCACGCTGATGCAGGGCAGGTACAGCACCCGCCGGAAGAGGCCGAGCACGCTCTGCACGTAGCCGGGCATGTCGCCGCTGCCCATGCCGTAGTCGAGGTCGAGCCCGTTCGAGTAGAACTTGCCTGTCCCCACGGTCACCAGGGCCTTGGCACCCGGGGCGTCCTCGACCTCCGCGAGGGCGGCGTCCCAAGCGGCGATCATGTCCGGCCCGAAGCGGTTCTCGTCCGCGTCCATCTGGAAGACGAAGACGTCGCCTTCGCGGCGCAGCCCCGTCACGCGCCGCTCCCGAAGGCCCGCTGGATCCGGTCGACCGCCTCGTCCACGTTCTCGCGGGAGTTGAAAGCCGAGATGCGGAAGTAGCCCTCGCCGGAGGGCCCGAAGCCAGAGCCGGGCGTGCCCACCACGTGGGTCTTCCCGAGCAGCGCGTCGAAGAAGTCCCACGACGAGAGGCCCTCGGGCGTGCGCAGCCAGATGTAGGGCGCGTGCACGCCCGCGAAGACCGTGAAGCCTGCCGCCGCCAGCCCTTCGCGCACCCGGCGCGCGTTCTCCAGGTAGTAGGCCACCTGCTCGCCGGTCTGCTTGCGTCCTTCCGGCGAGAACGCCGCCGCAGCGCCACGCTGGATCACGTACGGCACCTCGTTGAACTTCGTGGACTGGCGCCGCGACCAAAGCGAGTGGATCGAGACCTTCGCCCCCGCCCCGTCGCTGCCCTGGAGCGCCTTCGGCACGATCGTGTAGGCGCAGCGCATGCCGGTGAAGCCAGCCCGCTTCGAGAAGCTGCGCATCTCGATCGCGCACTCCTTCGCCTCCGGGATCTCGTAGATCGAGCGGGGCAGGACGGGATCGGAGATGAAGGCGTCGTAGGCGGCGTCGAAGAGGATCACTGCGTCGTTCGCCCGCGCCCAGGCCACCCAGGCGGCGAGCTGCTCGCGGCTCATCACGCTGCCGGTGGGGTTGTTCGGCGAGCACAGGTAGGCGAGGTCGGCGCGCTCCGCCGGCGGATTCGGGACGAAGCCGTTGGCCTCCGTGGCAGGGAGGTAGGAGATCCCCTCGTAGTAGCCGGACCCGTCGGCGCCGCCGGTGCGGCCGGCCATCACGTTCGTGTCGACGTAGACCGGGTAGACCGGGTCCGTGACCAGTACGCTGCAGTCGCTGCCGAAGATCTCCTGGATGTTGCCGCTGTCCTGCTTGCTGCCGTCGGAGACGAAGACTTCGTCGGCTTCCAGCTCGACGCCCCGGGCGCGGAAGTCGTGCTCGAGGATCGCTTCGACCAGGAACGGGTAGCCGTGCTCCGGCCCGTAGCCCTTGAAGTCCTCGGCGCGGCCCATGTCGTCCACCGCGGCGTGGAGCGCGTCGACGATGGCGGGCACGAGGGGCAGGGTGACGTCGCCGATCCCCAGCCGGATCACCGGGGCGTCCGGGTTCGCCGCCTGGTAGGCCCGCACCCGGCGGCCGATCTCCGGGAAGAGGTAGCCGGCCTCGAGCTTCAGGTAGTGGTCGTTGATGTGCGCCATGGCGCCGAACGATAACGCCCCCCATCGCACCCGTCCGCGCCTCCTCTACCTTCCCCGGGATGTCCGGAAGCGCCCTCCCGAGGCTCGCGTGTGTCGGCCTCTGCGCCTGGCTGGCCAGCGCACCCGCTGCGCCCGCCCCGCCCACGGGCCCGGCGCCGGAGCCCTTCCTCCTGGACGCGCCGGGCCTCCGCGTCCTCGGCCCGGAGGCCCTCGCTGCGCGACCCAGCCGCTTTCCCTTCGCCGTCGGCGAGCGCCTCGACTACGACGTCGCCTGGTGGGGCATCGCGGTGGGCCGCGCCTCCCTCGAGGTGGCCCGCCTGGTCGAGTGGCAGGGCGCCCGCCTGGCCCACGTGGTCGCCACCGCCCGCACCAACGACTTCTTCTCCGTCTTCTACCGGGTGGACGACCGCAGCGAGTCCTGGATCGACGTCGACCGACTGCGCACCCTGCGCACCGCCACCCTCACCCGCCACGCCGACAAGGAGACCTGGGAGGAGGTCGAGTTCGACTGGACGACCCACCTCGTGCACGTGGTCGAGGAGAAGCGCCATGCGGTGCGGGTGAAGAGCGCCGTCCTCGACACCGGGCCCTTCCTCTACGACACCTTCGACGTCTTCTACGCCCTGCGCGGCCTACCCCTCGAGATCGGGCTGGCGGCGGAGCTCCCGGTATACGCCTCGCGCAAGGTCTACGGCCTGCACGTGGACGTGGAGCGCCGCGAGGCCGTGGACGATCCGGTTCTCGGCGCCACCGAGGCCTTCGTGCTGCGCCCCTACGACAGCCTCGACGGCGAGCCCCAGGACGACGGCGCCGGCGAGGTGTGGGTCGACGCCCGGGCGCCCCACGTCCCGATCCGCCTGCGCGGTTGGTTCCGCACGGTGAGCGAGCGGCTGCGGGTGGGCGGCGTGCGCGTCTCCCTGGCCGGCTACCGCGCCAGGGCCGAGGGCTGGCCCGTGCCGTCCTTCCACACCACGCCCGCACGTCCGTGGCCCGCGCGGACGAAGCGTGGCACTCCGGAGTGGGACGTGCCGCCCACGGTGGCCGCGGCCCGCGAGGCGCGCGGGGAGGCGCCGGGCAAGCAGCGTCTCGACGGGCTCCTCGCACCGCGGGAGGGCTGCGACGAGCGGCCGAGCCGCGCTTGGGCACGGGTGGCGATGGCGACGCCGGCCTGCCCCGGAACCTGAGGCCCGAGCGACGGGAATGCCCGGCTGGAAGGCCTTCGTGCTCACCCTCACCGCCCTCGGTGCGATCTCCGCGCCCGCCGGCTGGCTCGTCACCGATCGCCTCGAGCAGGACAACGACTTCTGCGTCTCCTGCCACCTCGACGCGGACACGGCGCTCCACGAGAGCAACCACGCCGACCTGGACACCCGCCCGCCGGAGGCCCTGGCTCCCGCCCACGCCGCCGCCGGGCACCGGGACGGCCGCGCCTTCCGCTGCATCGACTGCCATGGGGGTGCGGGCTTCGTCGGGCGCGCCCGGGTGAAGCTGCTCTCGGCCAAGGACGCCTTCTGGTACGTTGTCGGCCGATTCGAGGAGCCGGAGGGGATGCACTGGCCGCTGTGGGACGAGGACTGCGTGAAATGCCACGACACTTTCGACCCGCCCGCTCGCGAGCCGTGGGAGCCGCCGGCCTTCCATGGGCTGCCCGTCCACAACAACGTGCTCGGCGTCGCCTGCGTCACCTGCCACGCTGCCCACGAGCGCGGCGGGCTCGCCGACCAGTTCTTCCTGCATCCCGAACCGGTGCGCGCCGCCTGCGCGGGATGTCACCCGGAGTTCGAAGAGGAGTAGCCCGTCATGACCGTTCGTCCGTTCGTCTTAGTCGTTGCCCTCGCCAGCCTGGTGCTCGTCGGCCCCGCCGGCGCCTACCCGGGTGGCACGCCCGCCTTCCAGACTGACGCCGCGCCCTTCTGCGCCGGCTGCCATTCCTCTCTGGACGAGGCGGTCTTCGCCGGCGGGACGCCGGGCTTCGCCGCCAAGCAGCTCGCCGAGAACAAGCACCTGGCCCTGATCCGGGCCGGGGAGGGCGGCTACGGGAAGCTCTCCGCCGAGCAGCGCCAGGAGCTGATCGGTCACATCCAGGCCCTGGACGCGGCCTCGACCGTCACGGTGAACGTGCTGCCCTCCGCCAAGCCCGGCGAGGAGGTCACCGTCACGGTGGACGTCACCGGCGGCGCCGGGCCGGTGGTCGGGGTCGCCCTGGTGGACGGCGCCCACCGCGCGCTGGCCCGACCCATTGCCGGCGCCGGCTGGCAGGTGATCGGGGAGCCGAAGGTGATCGGCCAGGACTTCAAGGAGCAGAGCGAGTGGCTGCACAAGCGGCCCGCCCAGGCCGGCCGGAACCTCTCCTTCGTGAACGTGCGCGGCATCCGCTCCGATGCGGCGGCCGGGGAGTGGGGCCGGGCCCAGGTGGTGTGGAAGCTGCGGGCGCCCACCACGCCCGGAACCCATCCGCTGGCGGCCGCCTATTGGTATGGGACCGAGAAGGGCTCGCCCCTCGGCGTGATCGAGGATCCGGTTCGTGGCAAGATGCTGCGCGGGGGCTACGCCGGCGGCTCCGGCCGCGTGGTGTTCAGTGACGTGATCGGAGTGCAGGTCCGATGAAGATGCGCGCTCTCGTCCCCCTGACCGGCCTCCTGGGGGCGTGTGCGCTCCTGCCCCTCGCCGACGCGCCCTCGGCGCCGTCCGGCGTCGCCCAGGTGGACGACGCGCGGCTCGTCGCCGCCGGCGACGAGACCGGCACCTGGCTCACCTACGGTCGCACCTACAGCGAGCAGCGCTTCAGCCCCCTCGCCCAGATCGACGAGAGCAACGTGTCCGAGCTCGGTCTGGCCTGGGCCTTCGAGCCGGGCACGAAGCGCGGCCTCGAGGCCACGCCGATCGTCGTCGGGGGCACGATCTACACGACCGGCACCTGGAGCGTGATCTTCGCGATCGATGCCCGCACCGGCGATCTCAAGTGGCGCTACGACCCCCGGGTGCCGCGCGAGACTGCCGGCATCGCCTGCTGCGACGTCGTCAACCGCGGCGTCGCCGTCTACAAGGGCCGGGTGTTCGCCGGCACCCTCGACGGCCGGCTCGTCTCGCTGGACGCGGAGACCGGCGAGCTGATCTACGAGGTCGTCACCATCGACCCGAGCCGCCCCTACACCATCACCATGGCCCCGCGCGTGGTGAAGGGGAAGGTCATCCTCGGCAACGGCGGCGCCGAGTTCGGCGTGCGCGGCTACGTGAGCGCCTACGACTGGGAGACGGGAGACCTCGTGTGGCGCTTCTACACGGTGCCGGGCGATCCCTCCCAGCCCTTCGAGCACCCGGAGCTCGTGACGGCGGCGGAGACCTGGACCGGCGAGTGGTGGAAGGTCGGCGGCGGCGGGACCGTGTGGGATTCGGTGGCCTACGACCCGGAGCTCGACCTGCTCTACGTCGGCACCGGCAACGGCTCGCCCTGGAGCCGCTACGTGCGCAGCCCCGGCGGCGGCGACAACCTCTACGTCTGCTCGATCCTGGCCCTGGACCCGGATACCGGCCGCCTCGTCTGGCACTACCAGACGACCCCCGGCGACAACTGGGACTTCACCTCCACCCAGCACATCATGCTCGCCGATCTCGACATCGGCGGCCGCGAGCGCAAGGTGCTGATGCAGGCGCCGAAGAACGGCTTCTTCTACGTGCTCGACCGGGAGACCGGCGAGCTGATCTCGGCGGAGGCCTTCGCCAAGGTCACCTGGGCCGAGGGCATCGACCCGGCGACCGGTCGGCCCGTCGAAGTAGAGGGGCTCGACTACCGCAAGGAGATCGTCGAGATCTACCCCTCGCCCCACGGCGCCCACAACTGGCACCCGATGTCCTTCAACCCGGACACCGGGCTCGTCTACATCCCGACCCACGAGGTGCCCTACTTCTTCCGGCTCGATCCGGAGTACGACTACAAGCCCGGCGCCTGGAACCTGGGCTACGACTTCACCGTCGCCGACGACTTTCCCCGCGACGTGGTGTCCGGACACCTGCTCGCCTGGGACCCGGTCGCCCAGAAGGAGGTGTGGCGCGCCCAGTACACGGGCCCGTGGAACGGCGGGACGCTCTCGACCGCCGGCAACCTGGTCTTCCAGGGCACCGCCCACGGCACCTTCGCCGCCTACCGGGCCAGCGACGGCACGCCGCTTTGGGAGACCCCCGCTGGCACCGGCATCGTGGCGGCGCCCGTCACCTACGAGCTGGACGGTGAGCAGTACGTCGCCGTGATGGCCGGTTGGGGCGGAGCCTTTGCCCTGGCCGCCGGCGACGCCGCCGCGGCCGCCGGCACCACCGACAACACGGGACGGCTGCTGGTCTTCAGGCGCGGCGGAACGGCAAAGCTCCCCGTCCACGAGGCGGTGGAGCGCGAGCTCGCCGCCATCCCGGCCGCGCTCGACGCCGACCAGGTGCAGCGCGGCAACCACCTCTTCCACCGCTGGTGCGGCACCTGCCACGGCCCCGGCGTGAAGAGCGGCGGCGTCCTGCCCGACCTGCGCAAGGCCGAGCCCGGTATCTACGACACCCTCGAGGACATCGTGCTGAACGGGACGCGCATTCCCAACGGCATGCCGCGCTTCGACGCGTGGCTCGGCCCCGAGGACGTGGCCGACCTCCGGGCCTACATCCTGAGTCGCAGGGCGGCGCTGCTCGCGGAGCGGGCCGCCGCCGAGAGTCCCTGAAGGAGAACCTCGTGCAACCGAAGGAAGTGCTCGCCGCCGACGAGATCGACCTCGCCGATCCCCTCTTCTGGGTGCGTCCCGCCGAGGAACGCGAGGGCGCCTTCCAGACCCTGCGGCGCGAGCGGCCCATCTCCTTCCACGAGGAGAAGCAGCTGCTCCCCGAGCTGCCGAGTGGCCCGGGCTTCTACGCGCTGACGCGCCACGCGGACATCCTGGAGGCCAGCCGCAACGCCGACGTCTTCTGCTCCGGCCGCGGCACCCAGATCGCCGACATGCCCGAGAGTTTCAACGAGTTCTTCGGCTCCATGATCAACATGGACGACCCGGCCCACGGCCGCCTGCGCCGCATCGTGAATCGGGGATTCACGAAGCACGCCCTGGCGCGCATCGAAGCGGACGTCGAGCGCCGTGCGAAGGACGTGGTCGACGCGGTCATCGAGAAGGGCGGGTGCGACTTCGTCTCCGAGATCGCTGCGCCGCTGCCGCTCGGGATCATCTGCGACATGATGGGCATCCCCGAGAGCCAGGAGCGCTTCGTCTTCGACCAGACCAACGTCATCCTGGGCCTCGGCGATCCGGACTACGTGCAGCCCGGCAAGAGCCCCATCGTCGCCGCCCTCGAGGCCGGCGGCGCCCTCGCGACGCTGATGAAGGAGCTGGCCGAGCTGCGCAAGCGCGAGCCCGGAGACGACCTGACCTCGAAGCTCGTGAACGCCGAGGTGGAGGGAGAGACCCTTGAGCACGCCGAGCTGGCCAGCTTCTTCGTGCTTCTGGTGGTGGCCGGCAACGAGACCACCCGCAACGGAATCAGCCACGGTATGAAGGCCCTGTGCGACTTCCCGGACGAGCGCGCGAAGTGGGTGGCAGACTTCGAGGGCGTCGCCCCGACTGCCATCGAGGAGATCGTCCGCTGGGCCAGCCCGGTGATCCACTTCCGCCGCACCGTCACCCGCGACACGGCGCTCTCGGGCCAGGAGCTCCGGGAAGGCGACAAGGTCGTCCTCTGGTACGGCTCGGGAAATCGGGACGAGGACGCCTTCACCGATCCCTACCGCTTCGACGTGACCCGCACCCCCAACGAGCACGTGGGCTTCGGCGGCCCCGGCCCCCACTTCTGCCTGGGCGCGAACCTGGCCCGTCGCGAGATGAAGGTGATGTTCCGCGAGATCTTCCGGCGGCTGCCGGACCTCACGATCACCGGCCCGCCGGAGCGGCTGCTCTCGGCGTTCATCCACGGGATCAAGCGGATGCCGTGTGCGTTCACGCCCGGGGGCGTGGGGTCGTAGGAGATCTGCGGCTTCGAGCCGGGGCGGGCGGACCTGGCGCTCCGGGTCAGACAGGGCACAGTAGTGGCGACGGTTCGGTGGCCCCACCGGTCAAGTGGGTCTGTCGAGGGGGCTCTCGCAAGGGACCTCACCGAGGTCGTGTGCTCGTGGCGTTCAGCTGGCAGCCCCGGACAGGCGGCGACGGGCTTTCCTCGGTCTCCGCTACCGGGTTCCCTCCACCGATACATGCACCGTCGCCATCCCCTGGTAGCTCTCGGAACCCGGGAGCCCGAGTTCGATAGCTGCTGCCCTGGACAATCGGATCTGCAATCCATCAACGTTTCCGCGTTGAACTCCCATGAGCAAGATGCCGCCTATGCTTCTGGCGTCGTGGACCTTGAGAACCGTCTCGAACGGATAGTAGCTACCGCAGCCAAGCCAACCGTAGTCCGTTTCTCTGGCCTCGTTAGGGATCACAACGACCGCTTGTTTGGCTTCGTGGTCGAAGAGCTTTCCGCATGTGGTACCCTCGCCGTCGTGTTTCTTCGCCAGAACAACAGCCGTGGCGGGGACCGGCACCTTCCCGAACGACACGACGCTTGACGCGTCGACGGTTCGCGGGTTTGTGTAGGTACCGAACTCTCGGACTAGATCAGCACGAAACCGCTCGAGTAGGGCAGCGTAGAAGGCCCCACGGTCCAGGAGCTGAGCGAACTCGTCCTTCTCGGCCGTCGTCATGGTTTCCCAGATCTCGGGTTCTATCCCCTGCTTGACTTCAGGAAGTTGGGCCAAGCCGAGTTTCTGGAAGTGCGGTGTGAACGTGGAGAAGCGCGACGCAGCTGGATACAGATGTTCCAAGACCGGCTGTGCTGCGATCTGCGGCTTCAGGAACCCGAGCGAAAAGAGACAGAGGAGGCCTGCAAGGAACGCGACGCCGATCTTCGCCTTCGACTTCCAGAAGTCGAGGGCCGCAGCGTCCGCGATGGCTCTGATGTCCGCGTCGGACTTCCTCTCTTGACTCAACCGGATCTGTTGGGCAGAGAGCTCCCCAAGTTGACGCTCAACCGCCGTCAGGAGGGTCGCTGAATACTGCTCGAAGTCGCCGGACGAAGAACTCATCCTCATCTCTCCTCGACGCTACGTGCGCGTTGGTCCCCAAGGTCCTCGAGTTCGCCCAGGATGTCGTCGCCTTCTAGGACTTCGGCCGCGGCATACGTGAGGTTGCCGTCGTCGTAGCGCGATGCTCGCCAGGACAGCCAGCGATACTCGCCGGTCTTCGAGCGGTATCGATTGCGGAAGTCCGCGACTCCATGCTTGTGAAGATCGCCGGCTGCCGCTTGGGTGGCGTCACGGTCGTGTGGGTGGACGAGTTCGAGGTATGGCTTGCCTTCCATCGAGTGCGGTGCTCGCCCCAGCTCCACCTCCCAGGCGCGATTGGCCTTGACGCAGATCCCGTTTGCGTCTGCGATCAGCAGGAGCAGGGGCGACTCGAAAAAGAAGGGTTCCACATCCGCTGTCCGGAGCTGGCCTTGGAGATAGAGCTTCTCGGTCAGCTCGCGTAGACGATCCAAGGCGTCCATGGCAGATCTCCGAAGGCGCCGGCTTGGGCGACCGCCGCCCCGATTCGATGGCGACACCTCAATGCTAAGCCTGGCCGGTGGCAGTCCGATGTGAACCGCTTCACACCGAGCGACCTCTCGTTCTTCCTGGGAGCTTCTCCCGAGTGATGCCCTGGTGTTCGGTGCCGAAGGCTCCGCCAAGTCAACCTCAGTCGCGCGTGGGGGACCTTCGCCCGGCAGGTAGGCCAGCCGCGGCGGTCTAAGGTGCCCAGCCTAAATGGGGTGGGAGGCGGGGTGCCTCAGTCCAACGCCGATCCGGCCCAGACCAAGCGCTCGCGTCGCGCAGGCGAGGCCCACGCGCACCTGCCGTGAACCCGGCCCCGGGCCGTGCCACAATGGACGCCTTCGTTCTGGAGGGAACCCGTCGTGAAGCGCGCCTCGATCCTCTTCGTCCTGCTGCTCTGCAGTGCATCCTCCGCCTGGGCGGAGACCGGCTCCTACTCGCCCTACGCCGGCGAGAGCCTTCCGATGCAGCTCTTGTGGGGCGATACCCACGTGCACAGCTCCTTCAGCATGGACGCGAGCACGATGGGCAACACGCGGCTCGATCCGGGGGCGGCCTACCGCTTCGCGAAGGGGGAGACGGTCACGTCGAACACCGGCCAGGCGGTGCGGCTCGATCGGCCCCTCGACTTCCTCGTCGTCTCCGACCACGCCGAGTACATGGGCGTGCTGCCGAAGATGCGCGCGCAGGATCCGCTCGTCCTCGGTGATCCGGACGGCAAGCGGATCTTCGATGCCCTCGCGGGCGGCCCGGACGCGGCGGGCGAGATCATGCAGGAGCTGATCGCCTCGCTGATGAGCAACCGGCCGATCTTCGACAACGAGCAGGTGAAGCGCAGCATCTGGAGCGAGATCACCTCCCTCGCGGATCGGCACAACCGGCCCGGCGTCTTCAGCGCCCTGATCGGCTACGAGTGGACATCGATGCCGGGAGGCGACAACCTGCACCGGGTGGTCGTCTACGCGGACGGGGCGGACAAGGCGGCGCAGCTCATCCCCGTGTCCGCCTTCGACGGCCAGCGTCCCGAGGATCTCTGGGGGTTCCTGCAGCGCTACGAGGCGAAGACCGGCGGGCGCATCCTCGCCATCCCCCACAACGGGAACGTGAGCAACGGTCGCATGTTCGCGGTGGAGGACTCGAGCGGCGCGCCGATCGGCGGGCCCTATGCCACGCGGCGGGCGCGCTGGGAGCCGCTGGTCGAGGTGACCCAGATCAAGGGCGACGCCGAGACCCATCCCCTGCTCTCGCCGGACGACGAGTACGCGGACTTCGAGACCTGGGACACGGGCAACCTGAACATCGGCGCCACGGTGCCGAAGAAGGCCAGCATGCTCGAGTACGAGTACGCCCGCTCGGCCCTGGGGCTCGGCCTGCGCCTCGAGGCGGCCACCGGTGTGAACCCCTTCAAGTTCGGCATGATCGGCAGCACCGACGCCCACACCTCCCTCGCCACCGGCGCCGAGGACAACTTCTGGGGCAAGGCGGTGATGGTGGAGCCTGGGCAGCCGCGCACGAACGAGGTGTTTCTGCCCTCGGCCGGCGGCGACGAGCTGGCGATCATGGCCTGGCAGCAGGTGGCGTCGGGCTACGCCGCCGTCTGGGCCACCGAGAACACCCGCGAGGCGATCTTCGATGCCATGCGACGCAAGGAGGTGTATGCCACGAGCGGCCCGCGCATGCGCGTGCGCTTCTTCGGCGGCTGGAGCTTCGATGCGGAGGACGCGCTGCATCCAGACCTGGCGCGCACCGGCTATCGCAAGGGCGTCCCGATGGGCGGCGATCTGCCGGCGAAGGCTGGCGACGCCCCGGCCTTCCTCGTGTCGGCCCTGCGCGATCCGAGCGGCGCCAACCTGGAGCGGGTGCAGATCGTGAAGGGCTGGCTCGACGGGGAAGGCGTGTTGCAGGAGCGCGTGCACGACGTCGCCGTGGCCGGGACGACGGGCACGACCGTCGACGAAGCCAGCGCCACCTACACGAACAGCGTGGGCGAGTCGCAGCTCACCGCCGTCTGGCGCGACCCGGACTTCGACCCGAGCGAGCGCGCCTTCTACTACGCCCGCGTCATCGAGATCCCCACTCCGCGCTGGAACGCCTACGATGCCGTTCGCCTCGGCACCGAAGTCACCCCCGACGCCCCGCGCACCCTCCAGGACCGCGCCTACACCTCCCCCATCTGGTACACCCCCTGAACGCGACACACGGCGTGTTGCGTCCGTCTCCCCGGGGCGCGACCCTTCCGCGCGATGCGCGAGCGCCTCGTTCCCCTCGAGGGCACCCAGAACTTCCGCGATCTCGGCGGCTACCCGACGGAAGACGGGCGGACCGTGCGCTGGGGCTTCGTCTACCGCTCCGACGCGCTCTCGACGCTGACGCCGTCCGACATCGCCCGACTCGAGACCCTCGGGCTCCGGCTGGTGATCGACTTCCGCGGCGAAGAGGAGACCTACCTCGAGCCCGGGCCGTATCGGGGACACGAGCGCGTCGCCTACCGCCACCTGCCGATCGGCGAGAACGCGTCACCTGCCGAGTGGCGCGAGCGCTTCCGTCGCGGCGAGCTCGGCGCCTTCGACGAGGGCTGGCTGGCGCGCAGCTACACGGGGATGCTCGACCGCATCCCCGACCGCTTCGCCAGCGTGCTGCGGGCGCTGGCGGAGGACGATCTGCCCGCCGTCTTCCACTGCACCGCGGGCAAGGACCGGACCGGCGTGATGGCGGCGTTGCTTCTGCGCCTACTCGGCGTGCCCCGCACCCACGTCGTCGCCGACTACGCGCTCTCGTCCCACTACACCCGGGGCGCCAGCCGGGCGGCCACGCGCTGGTTCGGCGAGCTGGGCCTCGAACGGGCCGACGTCTCCCACCTGCTCTCGGCGCTGCCCGGCAACATGGAGACCGCTCTCGACCACCTGGACGCCGAGCACGGCGGTGCCGAGCGCTATGCCCGCGAGCGGATGGGGCTCGAGGGCGACGTCGTCGTGGCCCTGCGCGAGCGTCTCCTCACCGCGAGCTGAACCCAACACCCCGTTGTGTTCAGAGGAGGCGGTGGAGGTACCAGGCGAGGAACGCGATGAGGAAGAGGGTGGTGGCGACCATGGCGGTGAGCCAGAGGGCGCCGGCGGCGCCTCGGGGGCGGTCGTCACCCAGGTAGGCGGGGCTGCGCTGGAGGAGGCAGAAGCCCAGGTAGGCGGCGGGGAGGAAGATCCCGCACACGATGTTCGTCGGCACGGCGACCCAGACGGCGATGTCGCTCCAGTAGACGCAGCCGAGCACGCCGGGAACCGGGAGCCAGGTGGCGAGGCGGTGCTTGAAGCTCCCGACGCGGAGGCCGAGCAGCTCCACGCCGACGAAGCCGCAGGTGAGCATCTGCAGGGTGATCGACGAGAGCGCCATGCCGAGGATGCCGAGGCCGAACACGAGACGCCCAGCCGCCGGTCCGACGCCCCCGGCCAGCACTTGGGCCGCCTCCACCGGCGACAGGCGCATCCCCTGGTAGGCCGGGTCGAGGTGGATCGTGTTGGCGGTGGCGATCACCACGAGGCTCACGGCGATCGCGTAGGGCAGGAACATCCCGAGCAGCAGGTCGAACTGGGAGAGCTCGCGGTGGGCACGGCCCCAGCCCCGGGCCAGCAGCGTGTAGGGGTAGAGGAAGACCATGTTCACCCCGACGGCAGCCGAGAGGCCTGAGAGGATCAGGGTCACGGCCGCCACGCCGTTGCGATCGTCCGGCACCTGGAAGGTGAGGAAGCCGCGCAGGAGCTCGCCCCAGTCAGAGATCCCGGTGCGGAACACGACCCACGCGAAGCACAGGACGATGCCCCACACCATCCCCTGCAGCAGTCGCTCGTAGACCCGTACCCAGCGCTCCGACCGGCCGTACATCCCGGACACGACGACGGCCCACACCAGCACGAGGCCGCCGGCCAGCACCGGCGACGCGCCGGGCCAGCCGGCCAGGTCGCCCAGGTCGACGAGCACCGCCGATGCCAGCGCGTACTGGGGAAACTGCCAGATGAGCGACGACACGAGCGCGCCAAGGGCCCAGGCCCAGGCGAAGAAGGGCCCGGCGTGCTCGCGCATGGCGGGCCAGGGACGCCGCCCGGTCGAGAGCGTCTGCCAGGAGACCGCCGCCAACATGCAGAGGCCGAGAGCCATGGCGAGGGGTGCGACCCAGAGGAGCTGGTAGCCGAAGATGGCGCCGGCGAAAAGCGCCGACGACGCGGTGCCGCCGCCCAGGGTCATCGCGCTCTGGAGGTAGCCCGGGCCGAGCAGGCGCAGGTAACCACGCACCCGCCGGCCCAGGGGCTCCTGGCCCAGCAGCACCAGCGTCTCGCGCTCCCGGGCCAGCGCCGCCGGGTTCGGCGGGCTCGCCATGCGAAGGCCTTGCCACGTCGGGTCGCGTGCGGGCTCGTTCACTCGGGCAGCTCCCTGGCCGGGGCGACGAGCGGCGTGCGCCTCCCCGGGGATCCTGGAGGCGTACCCGTAGCCCGGTGCGCCCGGGCAGTCGAGGGACGTCGCCGGGCGGGTGGGCAGCTATGATCGTCACCCGGCTCCACCGACCTGCAGGAGAGTCTCCCCGCCCGATGCGTCGCGTCCTCGGAATCACCTTCGGGCTGTTGTTCGGGCTGGGCATCGCCGCGGCCGTGGCCTGGCGTTGGCTCATGGGGCCCGCCCCGGAGGCCATCCTCGCGAACATCGAGGTGCCGCCGGCCCCCGTCCTCTCGCCCCCGGAGGAGCTCGCGACCTTCCGCGTCGCGCCGGGCTTCCGCGTCGAGCTGGTGGCGGCGGAGCCCCTGGTGGTGGATCCGGTCGCGATCGACTGGGACGACCAGGGCCGCCTCTACGTGGTGGAGATGCGTGGCTTCATGCCCGACATCGACGGCCGCGACGAGGAGAAGCCCGTCGGTCGTGTCGTGGTGCTCGAAGACACGGACGCCGACGGCCGCATGGACCGGAGCGAGGTCTTCCTCGACGAGCTGGTGATGCCCCGCGCCATCGCGGTGCTGCCGGAGGGCGTGCTCGTCGGCGAGCCGCCCCACCTGTGGCTCTGCCGGAGCCAGGGTGCGCAGCCTCGCTGCGACGAGAAGACCCGCCTCACCTCCTACGCGGTCGAGGGCAACCCGGAGCACCAGGAGAACGGCCTCCTCCCCGGCCTCGACGGCTGGATCTACAACGCCAAGTCCGAGCGCCGCTTCCGCCTGGACGGCGACACCCTCGAGATCCAGCCGACGGCCTTCCGGGGCCAGTGGGGCATCGCCCAGGACGATGCCGGGCGCGTCTTCTACAACCACAACTCCGGCTTCCTCTACGGCGACGCCATCCCCGCCGATTACGCCCTGCGCCAGGCCGCTACTGCGGCCGCGGTGCCGAAGCCGGGCGTGAACGTCGAGCTGGCCGCCGGTGAGCTGGTGCACGGCGTGCGTGTCGCGCCGGGCCTGAACCGCGCCTACCTGCAGGGCACCCTGCGCGCCGACGGCCGCCAGGCCGGGCCCACCGGCGTGAGTGGGCTCGCGATCCAGCGGGGCGACCAGTACGGGCCGGAGCTCGTCGGCCACGCCTTCGTGCCGGAGGCGGCCGGCGCCAGCGTCCTGCACTTCGCCGTCACCCGCGACGGCATCGCGCTGGGCGCCGAGCACCGGCTCTACCCCGACGACGAGTGGGGCGAGCGCGAGTTCCTCGCCTCCACCGACGAGCGCTTCCGCCCCGTCGATGCCGAGGTTGGACCCGATGGCGCCATCTGGGTGATCGACATGTACCGCGGGGTGATCCAGCACGCGGAATACGTCTCGGACCACCTGCGCGCCTACGTGGAAGAGCACGGCCTGGCGCCGCCGGGGGCGACCGGCCGCATCTGGCGGATCGTTCGCGACGACCGGCCGCTGCTCCGGGAAACCCCTCCGCTCGGCACCCTCGAAGAGCAGCTGGCCGGCCTCGACCATCCGAACGGTTGGGTTCGCGACCGCGCCCAGCGGCGCCTCGCGTTTCGGGGCGGTCCGGACGTCATCGCGGCCCTGCGCGGCCTCGAGCGCTTCGGCCCCCTGGGCCGCCGGCATGCCCTGTGGGCGCTCGACCGTCTGGGTGCCGTGGACCCGGCCACCTGGCGCCGCGCGCTGGCCGATGCCGATCCGGTGCTCCGCCAGATCGCCCTGCGCACCGGGGAGGCGCTGCTGGCCGACCCGGACGTCCGGGCGGCGGTGGCGGAACGCCGATCCGATCCCGACGACGCGGTGCGCCTCCAGGCCCTGCACTCGTTAGGCGAGGCGCCGGTCGCGTCTCGGCCCGTCGCGGCCCTGTTGGAAGCGGGCCGCCGGGGCGACGCCCTCACCCGTCAAGCCGCCGTCTCGGGGCTGGGTGGCTTCGAGCTCGCGGCGCTGGAGGGCGAGCTGGCTCGCGGCGACGCGCCCGAGGAGTGGATCGAACAGCTCGCTGCGGCGGCCCAGCTCGCGGCCCACGCGGCCCCCGATCCCGCCGCGGCGGTGGCCCTGCTCCTCGACCTGGTCGACGGCCTCTCCGGCGAGGAGGCCGCCGTCGGCGTGCTGGAGGGCATCGCCCTGGCGCAGCGCAGCCCGGCGAGCCGTCGCGTGGAGCTCGAGGCGCCGCACCGGCTCTTCGACGAGGAGCGCGAGTTCCCCGACCGCATCGCCGCCCAGCTCCGCCGCCTGCGCCGGCACTTCACCTGGCCCGGCGATCCGCAGCCCGGCGGCGCGCGTCCCCTGACGGCGGAGGAGGAGACGCGGCGCGAGGCCGGGCGCACGCTCTACGCCCAGAGCTGCGCCACCTGCCACGGCGCCGAGGGTCGGGGCAACGCCGGCCTCGCGCCGAGCCTCGTGAGCTCGCCGTGGGTGCGCGACGCCGATGCCTGGCTCGTGCGCATCACCCTCGACGGCCTGACCGGTCCGCTCCGCATCGACGGCGGGGACTGGAACCTGACCATGCCCGGCCACCGCCACGACCCGCGCTTCGCCGACGACGGGCTGGCCGGCGTGCTCACCCATCTGCGCCGGGCCTGGGGCCACGCGGGCGAGCCGGTGACGCCGGAGACCGTCGCCCGCATCCGCGCCGAGACCGAGGGGCGGGGCGTTCCCTGGACGGTGGCGGAGCTGCTCGCGCTGCCGGTCGAGCACCGCCTCGATCGCTACGCCGGCCTCTACGGCATCCCGCTGGTCGGGATCCAGCTCGAGGTCGGCCGCAAGGATCACGCGCTCACCATCGGACAGGGGGGGGGCCCGAGCGGGTCGCTCACCGAGGTGGGCGACGGCCTCTTCGTGGCCGAGGGCATGGCGATCCAGTTCGAGGAGGACGATGAGGGCCGGATCGACGGGGCCAGCGTGGTGCGGGACGGCACGACGTTCCCGATCTCCCGGGAGCGCTGACTCGACCCCGGGGATCGGGCACCTTCCCGCCGTGTCGTCCACTCGTTCCCTCCCGTGGCTCCTGCTGCTCGTGCTCGCGGTGCCTCTCACCGCCCGAGCCGAGGACGAGCCCAGCCCGCCGGCGCCGGCTCCCTTCGAGCTCTTCGAGGTGCCCTCCGAGGCGGACGAGCTGGCGCGCCTGCACGGGGAGGCCCGGCTGCTCGCCGCGACGGATCCCGCCATCGAGGCCCTGCGTGCGGAGGTGGCGGAGAGCGGTGCCGGCCTCGAGGCGGCGCGCGGGGAGCTCGCGGCCAGGCTGGCGGCGGCACCGCGCCTCGACGAGCTGGCGGATCTCGAGCAGGCATGGCACGCCCGGGCCCGGGGTGCCGTTGCCTGGCGCGAGGCCCTCGACCAGCGGCTCGCCGCCCTGGAGCGGACCCGCCGGAAGCTCACGGCCCAGCGCGGACGCTGGGAAGCCACGCTGGCCGCCTCCCGCGACGAGGCCGGACCGCCGGAGGTGCAGCAGGCGATCCACGCGGCGCTGGACGAGCTCCGGGCGAGCGACCGCCAGGTCTCGGCCAGCCTCGGCCGGCTGTTCTCGTTGCAGCAGGAGCTCTCGTCCTACGAGGCCGGGATCGGCGAGTCCCTCGCCGCGATCCTCGCCCATCGGGGCGAGGTGCGCGCCAGTCTCCTCGAGGCCGAGCGGCCGCCGCTCTGGGCGCTGCCCCGGGCTCCCGGCGAGGAGCCGCTGATGGCGCGCGCCGGCCGCTCGGCGGGCTCGGACTTCCGGGCCTTCCTGGCCTGGTGGCAGGCGCCGGAGGCGCCGCGCAGCCGGGTCGCGATCCTGGTGCTGGGCGCCCTCGCGCTCATCCTCGCCCTGCGCGCGCGCTCCCGGCACTGGCCGCCGGACGACCCGCGCCGCGAGCAGGGGCGGCTCCTGCTGCGGCGCCCCTGGTCGATGGCGCTGGTCGCCGGTCTGGGCACGACGGCCCTCGTCACGCCCCCCGCGCCGCGTCCGGTGATGGAGCTGATGGGTCTCGTCTTCCTGGTGCCGGCACTTCGCGTGCTCTCGGTGGCCGTGCCCCGCGCGTTTCACGGTTCCCTCGTCGGCCTGGCGGTCTTCTACCTGCTCGATCGGCTCCGGGGGATCCTCGAGCCCGTCGAAGGCGCCGGGCGCTGGCTTCTCCTGTTCGAGGTGCTGGCGGCGCTGGCGGTCCTGCTGTGGATGCTGCGCCCGAAGCGCCTCCAGAAGGAGGAGACCTGGCAGCTCACCAGCCCCTTCCTGTTGTGGGCGGTGACACGCGTCGGTGTCGTCCTGCTCTCGGCGGCGGTCCTCGCCAACGTGCTCGGCTTCGTGGACCTCTCCCGGGTCCTCGGCGAGGGCGTGCTCAACGCGGCCTACCTGGGCGTGCTGGTCGTCGGCGCCATGCAGGTGGCTCGCAACTTCCTCGCCATCCTGCTGGGGAGCGAGACCGCGAAGGCCGTGCGCATGGTGCGGCTGAAGCCGCGCCGGGTCGAGCGGGCCTTGCGACGGGGCCTAGCCTGGGCGGTCGGGCTCACCTGGCTCCACTTCACCCTGGGCTTCTTCGCCGTCCGGGATGCGGTGTACGGCGCGGCGGCGGCCATCCTCACCACGACCGTCACCCTCGGCGAGGTCGAGCTTCGGCTCGGGGATCCGGCGCTCCTGGTCGGCGTGCTGTGGATCGCCGTCCTGCTCTCGCGGCTGCTGCGCTTCGTGCTCCAGGAGGAGGTGTTTCCCCGCGTCCGCATGAAGCGCGGTGTTCCCAACGCGCTCTCGACCATGTTGCACTACGGGCTGGTACTGCTCGGCCTGTGGATCGGGTTCTCGGCGGTAGGGCTCCAGTTCGACCGTCTCGCCATCGTGCTGGGCGCCCTCGGCGTGGGCATCGGCTTCGGCCTCCAGAACGTGGTCAACAACTTCGTCTCCGGGCTGATCCTGCTCTTCGAGCGGCCGGTGCAGGTCGGCGACACGGTGCAGATGGGCGCGGTGCACGGCGACGTGCGCCGCATCGGGGCCCGCTCCAGCACCATCCGCACCTGGGACGGCTCCGAGATCATCGTTCCCAACGCGGACCTGGTCTCCCAGCAGGTGATCAACTGGACGCTCTCGGACCGCCGACGCCGGATCGACCTGGACTTCGGCGTGGCCTACGGCACCGATCCCGAGGTAGTGCAGACGATCCTGCGCGACGCGGCCAGCCAGCACGCCGCCGTGCTCGAGACGCCGGCCCCGGAGGCTCTGTTCACCGGCTTCGGGGACAGCGCGCTGCTCTTCCAGCTCCGCGCCTGGGTCCGGGATCCGGAGCACTGGATGACGGCCCGCAGCGAGATCAACGTGGTGGTGAACGCCGCCCTCGGCGAGGCCGGGATCGAGATCCCGTTCCCCCAACGCGACGTCCACTTCCGGACGCCCCTCGCGGGCGCAGGGGCTCCGCCGACCGGGTATGGCGAATAGAGCGGCCGGCGGCTGCATTGGAAGCGGCCGCAGCTAGCGGGCTGCACCGTCGTGTCTTCACTGCAGCAGCCGCGCCCCAGCGCGGCGCTCCGCCCGCAGCAGCCGGCACGCTGCTTGCTACTTCCCCTCCCGCATGATGAAGCGGTTCCCGCGCCCTCGGTGGCTTCCCCTTCTGGCGTCGCTGGTGCTGGTTCCGGTGGCGTCCTTCGCCGGAGACACCGGCGGCCGGGAGTGGACGCACACCGAGGGCGCACCGGGGGGTGGGCGCTACTCGCCCCTGGCGGAGATTCACGCCGGCAACGTGGCCCGCCTCGTGCCGGTCTGGAGCTACCGCGACGGCGACGTGAAGGAAGCGCGGCTCCGCCCGGACCGGGTGAACCGCAGTAGCGCCTTCGAGGGCACGCCGATCGTCGTGGGCGGAAGACTCTTCGTGAGCACGCCCTTCGATCGCGTCATCGCCCTCGACGTGGAGACCGGCGCCGAGCTGTGGACCCACGACCCGGCCATCGACCGGGAGCGTTTCTTCGCCAACATGCTGATCAGTCGCGGCGTCGCCTACTGGAACGGGCAGGAGCAGGGGCCCTGAGCCGAGCGGATCTTCCTCGGCACCCTGGATGCCCGGCTGATCGCGCTCGACGCCGCGATGGGCAAGCCGTGCGGGGGATTCGGGGCCGACGGAGAGGTCGATCTCCTCGCCGGCCTGGAGCCCGTGGCGGACAGCCACGAGTTCAACGTCACGTCGCCGCCGACCGTCGTCGGGGACCTGGTCGTCGTCGGCTCCTCCATCGCCGACATCGTGCGCCGGGTCCAGCCGCCCGGCGACGTCCGAGCCTACGACGCGCGCAGTGGCGCCCTGCGCTGGACCTTCCACACGATCCCGCGGCCCGGCGAGGCGGGGCACGAGACCTGGGAGGAAGGCAGCTGGCGGGAGTCCGGCGGCGCGAACGTGTGGTCGACGATCACCGCCGATCTGGAGCGGGGGCTCGTGTTCCTGCCCGTGAGCACCGCGAGCCCGGACTTCTTCGGGGGCGATCGGCCCGGTGCCAACCTGTTCTCGGACGCCCTCGTCGCCCTGGACGCCGCGACCGGCCAGCGCCGCTGGCACTTCTAGACCGTCCACCACGACATCTGGGACTCCGACCTCCCGGCTCCGCCCATCCTGGTCGACCTGCCCCGCGAGGGAGCGCTCGTGCCCGCCGTGGTGCAGCTGACCAAGACCGGCTTCGCCTTCGTGCTCCACCGGGAGACCGGCGTGCCGGTCTTCCCGGTGGAAGAGGGCCTGGTGCCCGCCTCCGACGTGCCGGGGGAGCGTGCATGGCCCACCCAGCCGCCGCCGAGCCTCGGCGGGACGATCGTCCATCCGAGCAACGGCGGCGGGGCGAACTGGTCCGGAGGCGGTTTCGATCCCGGGCGGCGGCGGCTGGTCGTTCCGGTCAACAACATCGCCAACGTCGTCAAGCTGCGGCCCGTGCTCGGGGCCGGTTCGAACCTGCGGGACCAGGACGACCAGCCGATGCGCGGCTACCTGCGCGCGCTCTGGTTCCTGGCGACCGGGCGCGGCACGGGCCTGCGCTACATCACCCATCCGCTCACCGGCCGGGTCGCCTTCAGGCGGGAGGGCGTACCCTGCAACCGCCCGCCCTGGGATGAGCTGGTGGCCGTCGACCTCGATGCCGGCACGATCGCCTGGCGGGCACCCAACGGAATCGGCGGGCCCGAGACCGGCCTCTTCGCCTACGGGCCCCTGCTCGTGACCGGCGGTGGGCTCGTCATTCACGGGGCCACCCGGGAGCCGGTGCTGCGCGTGCGGGACCTCGGGAGCGGAGAGCTCGTCGCGCACTTCGAGCTGCCCGCCGGGCTCCACGCCGGCCCGATCAGCGTGCGGCGGCCCTCCGACGGCCGTCAGCTGCTGATCCTCGCGCCGGGAGGACACGTCGGTGTCGGCTCGCCCATGGGCGACTGGATCCAGGCCTGGGCGCTGCCCCCGGACGCCGGATCCTGAACGCGGAATTCGTTTTCGCCCACTCCGCCGCCGCCTCGTTACCCTGCCCGGGATGGGAGCGGATCGCCGGCAGCGACTCCGGGCGGGCTGGGCCTCGGCCGCCGTCGGCACCCTGGTGTTCGGGGGCAAGCTGCTCGCCTGGGCCGTGACCGGCTCCACTGCGGTCTTCGCGGACGCGATGGAGTCGGTCGTCAACCTCGTGGCGGCGGCGCTCCTGCTGGTGAGCCTCTACATCGCGGCGCGCCCGGCCGACGAGGGGCATCCCTACGGCCATGGGAAGGTCGAGTACTTCTCCGCCGGCATCGAGGGCACGCTGATCGCGGTGGCGGCGGTGCTGATCGGCGTCGAGGCCGCCCGCGCCCTCGTCACCGGCGCCGCGCCCCAGCGTCTCGACCTGGGCCTCGGCCTGGTGGCGGCGGCCAGCGTGGGCAACGCACTGCTCGGCATCTACCTGCTCCGGGTCGGCCGCCGCACCCGCTCGGCGGCGCTGGTCGCCGACGGCAAGCACATCCTCGCCGACGTCTGGACCAGCGCCGGCGTCCTCATCGGCATGGCCGCCGTGTGGGCCACCGGCTGGGCGCGCCTCGATCCGTTGGTGGCCCTGGCGGTGGCGGCCCACGTGCTGCGGGAGGGCTGGGTCCTCGCCAAGGACGCCGCCGCCGGCCTGATGGACGCGGCGGACGAGGACCTCCTCGACCGACTCACCGCCCGTCTGGCCGCGAGCCGCCAGCCGGGCTGGATCGACGTGCACGGGCTGCGGGCGTGGCGTTCCGGCGCCGACGTCCACGCGGACCTCCACCTGGTGGTGCCGCGCTTCTACGACGCGGAGCGGCTTCACGGCATGCACGATGCCGTCGAGGAGGCCCTCGCGAGCGACGTGGAGTCCGGCGACGTGGTGGTCCACTTCGATCCTTGCAGTCCGCCCTACTGCAAGGGCTGCGTCGTTCCGGACTGCCCCGTCCGCAGCTCCTCCTTCGAGAGCCGCCTTCCCCTCGACCGGGTCCGCGCCGTTCGCGACGACGCCGCGGCCGAGCCCTCCGGAGCGTAGTCAGTCGACGACGGGGCGCATCGCTCCGGAGCGGAGCCGTTCCAGGTAGTCGTCGAGCGCTGCGCGCACCTTCCCGGAGAGCATGACCACGCCGATGATGTTCGGGAAGGCCATGCCCAGGATCATCAGGTCGCCGAAGTCCAGTACCGCCCGGGCCTGGAAGATCGCGCCGAGCCAGGCGAAGGCGAGGAAGATCCCCTTGTAGAGCAGGATGGAGCGCAGGCCGAAGAGCTGCACCCAGCACTGCTCGCCGTAGTAGCTCCAGGAGATCATGGTGCTGAAGGCGAAGAGCACGGCGGTGACGGAGAGCACGACCTTGAACCAGGGGAAGACGCTCTCGAAGGCCCAGCTCGTCATGGTGATGCCGGAGACGCCCTCCTGCTGGTGAGCGCCGGTCACGACGATCACCAGGCCGGTCATGGTGCAGACGACGATCGTGTCGATGAAGGGCTCGAGCAGCGCCACCACGCCTTCGCGAATCGGCTCGTCGGTGGCGGCGGCGGAGTGGGCGATCGAGGCGCTGCCGGTGCCCGCCTCGTTGGAGAAGGCGGCGCGCCGGAAGCCCTGGATCATGGCGCCGACCAGGCCGCCGGCGGCGGCGGTGGGCGCGAAGGCCTCGCCCACGATCGTCGCCAGGCCGGTCCCGAGCTGGTCCACATGGAAGAGCAGGATCACGATGCCCGTCACCACGTAGACGCTGCACATGATCGGAACCAAGAAGCCCGCGACCTCGCCGATGCGCCGGATGCCGCCGACGATCACGAGGCCGACCAGGAAGGCGAGCACGCCCCCGAACAGGATCGCGCCGCCAGTGTTGTTGAAGGCCGGCAGCACGCTCGCGAACTGGGCGAAGCTCTGGTTCGACTGGAACATGTTGCCGCCGCCGAAGCTCCCGCCGATGCACATCACGGCGAACACCACCGCCAGCACCTTGCCCAGGCCCGGCTGGCCGAGCTCGGCGAGGCCGTCCCGCAGGTAGTGCATCGCGCCGCCGGAGACGTGGCCGTCGACCCGGATGGTCTTGTACATCTGGCCCAGGGTGCACTCGGCGAACTTCGAGCTCATGCCGAGGATTCCGGCGAGCACCATCCAGAAGACGGCGCCGGGGCCGCCGATGCCCACGGCCACCGCCACCCCGGCGATGTTGCCGAGGCCCACCGTCGCCGAGAGCGCGGCGGAGAGCGCCTGGAAGTGGCTGATCTCGCCGGTCTCGCCGGGGCGGGTGTATCGCCCGCGCACGCAGTCCAACGCGTGGCGGAAGGCGCGCACGTTCACGAACTGGAAGCGCAAGGTGAAGAAGATCGCGCCCAGCATCAGCCACACGACCACGATCGGCAGCGCGATCGCGTCGTCCCAGAAGGCCAGGTCGAAGAACAGCACCGCCGAGATCGGATCGACGACGCCGTTCTGGAAGATCGCCTCGAGGCCGGCGAGGAATCCGCCGTTCTGCTCCATGGTCACGTCGCTCCCACGTTCTCGGGGCCCGAGGGGGAGCGGGCCGTGCTGCCGGGACTCCCCTAGGATAGGCGGTCCTCATGCCTGGAACGACCCTCTCCGAGCACGCGTCGAAGGCCCTCCTGGCCGAGTTCGGTGTTCCCGTCTGCCGTGAGACCACCGCCGCCGATCCCGCCGCCGCTGCCGCGGCCGCCGAGGAGATCGGCTTCCCGGTGGCGCTCAAGCTGTGCGGCGGCGCCATCGCCCACAAGACCGAGCGCGATCTCGTGCGCCTGGGCCTCGCCGGCGCCTCCGCCGTGGGCACCGCGGCCGCCGAGCTGCTCGCGAAGGCCACGCCCGAGGACGGCTCGGTGGAGCTCCTCGTGGCCGAGATGGTCGCAGGACGCCGCGAGCTGATCACCGGGCTGGTGCGGGATCCCCAGTTTGGTCCGTGCATCGTGCTGGGCCTGGGCGGCATCCTCACCGAGGCCCTGGGCGACGTGGCCTTCGCGGCGGCGCCGCTCGACCGGGCGGAGGCCCGGCGCCTGATCGGACGGCTCGAGGCCTCGCACCTGGTCACGGAGCCCTTCCGGGGCGAGCCGGCGACGGATCTGGACGCCCTGGCGGACGTGCTCGTCGGGCTGTCGCGGCTCGCCGAGGCGCGGCCGGACGTGGCCAGCGTCGACGTCAATCCGCTGATCCTCCGCGGCGGTCGCCCGGTCGCCGTCGACGGGTTGGTCGAGCTCGGCGCGCCGGACGCGGCTCCGGCACCGCCTCGCGCCGCCAGGAGCGACGAGGAGCTGCTCGCACGCTACCGGCCCCTCTTCGAGCCCCGCGGCATCGTGATCGCCGGCGTCTCCTCGCACCCGGGGAAGTTCGGCTTCGTCACCTATCACAACCTGCTGCGCTTCGGGTATCGGGGGAAGCTCTTCCCCGTCACCCGGGACGGCGGCGAGATCCTCGGCCGCCCGACCCTCGCGGACGTCTCCCAGGTGCCCGAGGGCGAGGCTGACCTGGTCTTCGTCTGCACGCCCTACCAGGCGAACCTCGAGCTGCTACGCGCCTGCGCCGGGCGCGGCATCCGCGCCGCCTTCATCGCCAGCGGCGGCTACGGCGAGGCCGGCGACGAGGGACGCGAGCGCGAGCGGGAGCTCGTCGCGCTGGCCAACGAGCTCGGCATGGTGGTGGCGGGACCGAACGGGCAGGGTGTCATCTCAACCGGCCCCTCCATGTGCGCCCAGATCGTGGCTCCGTATCCGCCGCCGGGCCGCATCGCCGTGGCCAGCCAGAGCGGCAACCTGGTCTCGAGCTTCCTGAACTACGCGGTGCTCACCGGCGTGGGGATCTCGAAGGCCGTCTCCGCGGGCAACTCGGCCCAGACGAGCCTGCCGGACTACCTCGAATACTTCGCGGCGGATCCGGAGACCGCCGTCGCGCTCACGTATCTGGAGGGCGTGCCCGACGGCCGGCGCTTCGCGGAAGCGGCGCGACGGGTCACCGAGCGCAAGCCCCTCGTCCTGGTGAAGGGCGGCGTGGCCGCCGAGGGCAAGCGGGCGGCGGCGAGCCACACGGGCTCCCTCGCCAGCGACGACCGCATCTTCGCCGGCGTGGCCCGGCAGGTCGGCGCGATCCGGGCGCCCAGCGTCGAGCACGCCTTCGAGTGGGCGGCGACCTTCGCCACTCAGCCGCTGCCCCGGGGCCGGCGCACGATCGTCTTCACCACCGCCGGCGGGTGGGGCGTGCTGGCGGCCGACGCCTGCGCCGCCGCCGGTCTCGAGCTGATGGCCCTGCCCGAAGACCTGCGCGCGAAGATCGATTCGATGGTCCCGCCGCGCTGGAGCCGGAACAACCCGATCGACCTGGCCGGTGGCGAGACCCGGGACACCATTCCCGAGGTGCTCGACCTGATCTGCGCTCACCCGGAGGTGGACGCCGTCGTCCACCTGGGCCTGGGCATCCAAGCCGCCCAGGCCGAGGTGTTCCGCTCCGGCGAGTTCCAGTCGGACGAGGGGATCGCGCGCATCGCCGAGTTCCACGCCCGGCAGGATCGCCGCTACGCCCAGGCCGCCCGCGAGGCCTCCGAGCGCCACGCCAAGCCGGTGCTCAGCGCCACCGAGCTCGCCTACGCGGACCGCTTCTACGGCAACAGCGGGCCGGTGGGCGTTCGCGAGGAAGGGCGGGTCTGCTATCCGAGTGCCCACCGGGCGGTCGCCGCGCTGCGGGCGCTGGTGGACTACTCCGAGTTCCGCGGCGAGGGCTAAGCCTTGATCCGACATTCGTCTCCGAGTGAGGTGGCCGCGGGGCGGCGCCCGGAGGTGCAAGGCGCGGCCCCCTGCGTTCCGCAAGGTGGCCCGCTCCCTCGTGGATGATGCGCAGAGCGGCGGCCCCCGTTCCTGGCCGCGCCGACCGCAGGACGCCGCCCCGCGGTCACCTCACGGCGTCTCGAGGGGCCGCACTGGCGGATCAGGGCCAGCGCCCGTCCCAGGGACGGCCAGCGCGCCCCGGCGCCCGGCCGCGAAGCAGCCCACCCTCCTCCTCGGCCGTGCCGCCGGCGAGCTATCCTCCCAGCGCTCCCTGTCGACTCCGGAGGACCGCCGTGAAGCGCATGATCCACCACTCGGAGCTGGCTCGCGACAGCCGCTTCGTCCGCCAGGACAACGCCCTCTCCACCGTGATGGCCGAGCTGCCCGACGAGGTCGACGTCGTCGTCGACATGTTGGAGAAGTTCTCGCCCATGATCGAGGAGTCGGTCCGGGGCACTGCCGCCGAGCCGCTCTTCGAGGCCTACGGGCCGGCCTTCAGCCTGGTCACGCTGAACGAGCCGATCCGCCCCGAGAACGAGGCGCTGATGACCCGCCTGCGCCTGCGCATGCACGGCATCTTCGTGGGTGAGCTGCAGGCCCTGGAGGGTGCCGGCCGCTCGCTCTGGGACTTCCCGGACGCGCCCTGGGAGTTCAAGATGAACATGGCGCGGCAGTGCTGGGACGAGGCGCGCCACGTGCAAATCTACGAGAAGCTCCTCGAGCACGTGGGCGGAGAGGTGGGCGAGTTCCCGGAAAGCACCTTCCTGTTCGAGTGCGCCTGCAGCGACGATCCGGCCATGCGGGTAGCCGGCGTGAACCGCGGCCTCGAGGGTCTGGCCTGTGACGTGTTCCGGGATCTGATCCGCTTCGCGGAGCAGACCGGCGACGAGACCATGCGCCAAGCGGTGGACTTCGTGCTGGCCGACGAGCTCACCCACGTGCGCTTCGGAAGTGAATGGGTGAAGGAGTTCACCAGGGACGATCCGGAGCACCTGAAGAAGACCCAGGACTTCCGCCGGGAGGTCGACAAGCAGTTCAGCTTCGGCGGCGCCCGCTCGGACCGCGAGGACGCGGCGATCCCGATCGCCTGGGAGGACCGGCGCGAGGCGGGCTTCACCGAGGAGGAGCTCGAGGAGCTGACGACGATCTCCGCCGCCGGCCCCTCTCGCGAGACGATGATGGAGGCCGCGCGCATCCTTCAGGAGCGCTGGCACGCCAAGCGCGAGGAGGCGGCCCGGTGAGCGAGCCGCGTCTCTACCCCGGCAACAGCCGCGAAGAGGCCACCGAGTTCGCACCCTACTCGGCCTTCGACATCCCCGCCGACCTGCGCGAGCTCCATGGCCGCTGGGACGTGGATGCCACCGCCCAACGCATCCGCAACTACCGCTATGCGGAGGAGTGGATGATGATGATCATGGGCGGCTGGATGGCGACCATCCCCGAGGTTCCGGTGAAGACCGGACTCGGCAAGATCGTCTGGGAGGCGGCCCTGGCCGCCGACGCCCTGGGCGATCGGCTGCCCGAGCTGCGCGGTGGTCGCCGCGCCAAGAGCGCGTCCCCGAGCGCCAACCCGGGCTTCGCCGACTTCGTGCAGGCCGTCGCCGAGCCCGAGCGCCCGGACCTCACCATCGAGAAGCTCGCCGGCATTTTCGACGTGCTGAAGCCGCACCTGGTGCAGGTCTACGAGCTGAACGTACGCGAGACCGACCAGATCTCCGACGCGCCGACCATCGAGATCCTGGAGGACATCCTCCGCCGCACCCGCAAGCACCTGGCCTGGGGCGACGAGGTCCTGGCTCGCCTGTGCGACACCGACGCCAAACGCGAACGCCGTCGCACCCGCGTCGCCACCCTCACCGAGCAGCTCGAGAAGTGCGGAGGCGTCACCGGCGCCCTGCCCTGAGGTGAGACAAAGGGACGTTCCTTTCTGTCTCACCTCACCTCGTGAGCCAGGCGAACTTCTGGGGCTTGCGTTGGGCGCGGGGGTCGATCATGACGTTGACGACCGCCGGGCCGGGGGTGGCGTAGGCGTCCTTCAGGGCGGGCCCGAGCTCGCTCTCGCGGGTGACGAACCAGCCCTTGCCGCCGAAGGCCTCGATGATCTGCTCGTAGTGGGCGCGGGGCGTATAGGCGAAGGGCGGGACGTTGTCCGGGTCGATCTCGTCCACGCCGAAGCCGATGCCGTTGTTGTTCACGATCACGAAGGTGATGTCCATCCGGTAGCGGCAGGCGGTCTCCACCTCCATGCCACTGAAGCCGAACGCGCTGTCGCCCTCGACGGCGATCACCTTGCGGTCCGGGTGCACGCAGGCGGCCGCGAGGGCGAAGCCCAGGCCCAGGCCCATCGTGCCGAAGGTGCCAGCGTCGAGGCGCTCCCGGGCTGCGTAGTTCCGGAGCACGCTCCGGCCGATGTCCATGGTGTTCGAGCCCTCGTTCACCAGGATGGCATTGCGGGGAGCCTGGTCGCGGATCTCGGCGAGTACCCGGTAGTATCCCATCGGCTCGCTCGTGTCCTTCTCCATGGCGACGACCTGCTCGCGGTTCTTTTCCACCGCCTCGGCCAGCCCGACCCGCCAGGCCGTCTCCGAGGGATAGGACCAGGGCTTCGCGTCGAGGGCCGCGTTCAGCTGGCCGACGATGGCCTTGGCGTCGCCCACCAGCGCGACCTCCGGCGTCACGTTGGTACCGATCTCTTCGGGAGAGATGTCGAGCTGCAGAATCTTCACGTCCGGCGCGAAGCGCGGCGGCTTGCCGAAGTGCAGGATCCAGTTGAGCCGTGCGCCGAGCAGCAGGATGGCGTCGGCGTTCTGGAGGGCGTAGGAGCGGCCGGGCGCGATGGAGAGCTCGTGCTCGTCGGTCACGACGCCCTTGCCCATGGGCGTGGGCAGGAACGGCAGGCGGGTCGCCTCGATGAAGCGCTGCACCTCGTCCTCGGCGCGGGCGTAGGCCGCGCCCTTGCCGATGATCACCAGCGGCCGCTCGGCCTCCGACAGCACCCGGAGCGCGCGCCGGATCTCATCCTCTCCGGCCGCGGGCCGCGGGGGCTCGGGGCAGCGCGGCAGGATCGGCGCCTCCTCCTCCTCGATCTCGCCCACGATCAGGTCGTTCGGCAGGTCGAGGTACACGGCGCCGGGCTTGCCGTAGATGCTCGTCCGCACCGCCTGCTCGACGTAGTACGGGACGCGCGCGAGGCTCTCCGGCCGGCGCGCGAGCTTGGCGTAGGAGCGCACCGTCTCGATGTGGGGCGCCTCCTGGAACGATCCCATGCCGTCCTGGAAGGCGTCCGGCGCGCCGCCGATCAGGATCATCGGCCAGGCGTTCGACCAGGCATTCGCCATGCCCGAGAGCCCGTGGACCACGCCCGGCCCGCAGACCACGAGACAGGCGCCGGGGCGGCCCGTCAGGTAGCCCACGGCCCCGGCGGCGTAGCTCGCCGCCTGCTCGTTGCGGCAGCCGATGTAGCGGATGCCTTCTCGCTGGGCGGCGGCGGCGATCGGGATGACCGGGAAGCCCACCACACCGAACATGAACTCGACTCCCTGGGCCTCGAGGCTGCGGGCGGCCAGGGTCGCGCCGTCGATCGTTGCCATTCTCGTGTCTCCTCGTCCGGGCTAGGCACCCAGCAGCGGGCGCACCTCCTTGGCGAAGCGTTCCAGCTGCTCGTCGCGCGCCGCGTAGGGGCCGGTACTGTCGACGATCACGTGGCGCAGGCCCGCCTGGCGGAACGCGTCGATCTTCTCGGCGACGGCCTCCGGGGGCCCCAGGGCCGCGTAGCGCTCGGCGGCGCGGCGAAAGTCCATCGCGTAGCGCGTCGAGAGGTGCTCGGCCGCTGCGTCGAGTGCGTCCTCGTAGCGGTCGGCGATGAAACTGAAGAGGAGGTGGGCGGTGCCGAAGCGCTCGGGCGTCCGGCCGGCGTCCTCGGCGGCGCGGGCGATCTTCGCCAGCCCGTCCCGGTACTGCTCGGGCGTCACCACGTAGGAGACCCACCCGTCGCCCATGCGGCCGAGGCGGCGCAGCGCGCTCTCCGAGCGGCCGCCGCCCCAGATCGGCGGGCCGCCGGGCTGGACGGTAGCGGGGAGCATCTGCGTCTCCGGGAAGGGAAAGAAGCGGCCGTCGCTGGTGATCGGCTCACCGCTCCACAGGCCGCGCAGCAGCGGAATCGCCTCGGAGAGCCGGGCGCCGCGCTCCTCCACTGGCACGCCGCAAGCCTGGTACTCGCCCGGGAACTCGCCGCCCACACCGACGCCGAAGATCAGGCGTCCCTCGCAGAGGTGGTCGAGGGTCGCGACCTGCTTCGCGACCGGCACCGGGTGTCGAAGGGGCAGCAGATAGACGGAGGTGCCGAGGGTGAGCTTCGGCGCGAAGGCCGCCACCTGGGCGATCTGCAGGAGCGGGTCGAGGATCGGGATCGCGAAGGCTACGTGGTCGCCGAACCAGAGCGAGTCGTAGCCCAGGGCCTCGGCCTGCTCGCCGGTCCGCCGGGCTTGGGCTGCCGAGCCGACCGAGGTGATGAAGCCGAAGCGCAGGCCGTCGTCGAGGGAGAGGGGCGAAGACATGGCCCCCACGTTACCGCGCTTCAGCCGAAGATCGCCGGGTCGACGTCGATGCCTACCGGGCAGTGGTCCGAGCCGCGCACGTGGGGATGGATGAAGGCGTCCCGCACGAAGCGCATGGCGGCGGGCGAAGCGAGCACGTAGTCGATCCGCCAGCCCACGTTCCTCTCGCGCACGCCCATGCGTTGGCTCCACCAGGAGTAGTGGCCCTCGCCGGGCTCGAAGCGGCGGAAGCTGTCGATCCAACCTGCCGCCAGCCAACGGTCGAGCTCGCGGCGCTCGGCGGGAAGGAAGCCGCTGGTGTCCTTGTTGCCCTTCGGGCGGGCGAGGTCGATCTCCCGGTGGGCGGTGTTGAAGTCGCCCATCACGACGACGCGGTAGCCGCCGCGGCGCAGGCGCTCGAGCCGCTCGAAGAGCGTGCGGTAGAAGCGCAGCTTGTAGGGCACGCGGCTGTTGTCGCGCTCCTTGCCGTTGCCGTTGGGGAAGTACACGTTCGCAACGACGAGCCGCCCGAAGCGCGCGAGCTGGAGGCGCCCCTCGTCGTCGAAGCTCCGCCGGCCGAGGGCGGTCTCGACGGAGTCCGGCTTGCGCCGTGCGTACAGGCCGACGCCGCTGTAGCCCGGCCGTCGGGCGGCGGCGAACTCCGCGTGCCAGCCCCTGGGCGCCGCGAGCCGGCGCGGCAGCTGCCCGAGGGTCGCCCGCACCTCCTGCACGCCGACGATCTCCGCCCCGGAGCGATCCAGCCAGCGCCGGAACCCCTTCCGCTCGCAGGCCCGCAGCCCGTTCACGTTCCACGACAGGATTCGAACCGTCATCGGCGACAACCCAACAATCGGAACCGGCCCCCAACGCAACGCGTGGACAACTTGACGAACGGAACCGGCCCCTAACTTAACGGTCGGGGTCGAGGTAGGTGTATTCCCAGAGGCCCTGATCGTAGCGGCGGCGGAGGAGGCGGGTTTCTTCGAGGGTGATGTGGCCGCGGCGGAGCGCCGTCTCGGTGAGGCGGCGGACCTTCTCCTTGAGGGCGTTCTGGTCGTATTGGACGTAGGAGAGGACTTCGCGCACGTCGTCGCCCTCGACCACGTGGTCGACTTCGTAGCCCCCGTCGTCATCGAGGCGAACGTGCACGGCGTCGGTATCGCCGAAGAGGTTGTGGAGATCGCCCAGGATCTCCTGGTAGGCGCCCATCAGGAACATGCCCAGGTAGTAGGGCTGGCCGTCGAAGGGGTGCAGCTCGAGGACCGTCTTCACGTCGTGGACGTCGATGAACTGGTCGATCTTGCCGTCGCTGTCGCAGGTGAGGTCGGCGATCACCCCGCGTCGCGTGGGCTCCTCGTCGAGGCGGTGGATCGGGAGGAGCGGGAAGAGCTGCTTCACGGCCCAATGGTCCGGTGCGCTCTGGAAGACCGACAGGTTGCCGTAGTAGGTGTCGGCGAGGGCCTTCTCGAGCGGCTGCAGATCCTCGGGCACCTCCGACAGCTGCCTCGAGACCCGCTGGATCCGGTCGCAGCAGGCCCAGAACCAACGCTCGACCCGGGCGCGATCCCGCAGATCGAGCTGGCCGTGGGCGAACAGCGTCGCCGCGTCCTCCTTGAGCTGGACCGCGTCGTGGTAGCACTCCATCAGGTTCCGGCGGGTGACGCTCTCGAAGGTCTCCTCCAGGTCGCGCAGGATCTTCGGGTCGTCCTCGCCCACGGGCTGGGGACGCGAGCTGGGCTTTACATCGTTCACGCCCAGCACGTCGAAGATCAGCACCGAGTGGTGGGCGACCATCCAGCGGCCCGCTTCGGTGACGATGTCCGGGTGGGGGACGTTCTTCTCGTCGCAAGCCTCCTGGATCGCCGCCACCACGTCGTTGGCGTACTCCTGGGCCGTGTAGTTCTTCGACGAGTGGAAGTGGGTGCGCGAGCCGTCGTAGTCCACCGCCAATCCGCCGCCCACGTCGAAGAGCGTCGGGCGCGCGCCCAGCTCGTGGAGGCCGACGAACACCCGGCTGGCCTCCCGCAGCGCGTCCTTGTGGGCGCGGATGGTGGTGATCTGGGAGCCGATGTGGAAGTGGAGCAGCTCGAGGGAGCCCAGCAGGTCTTCCTGCCGCAGCCGGTCCACCGCCTCCACGATCTCGGCGGCGGTCAGCCCGAACTTCGAGCGGTCGCCCGAGGACTCGACCCACTTGCCGGCCCCTTTGGCCGAGAGCTTGGCGCGGATGCCCAGGTGCGGGCGGATGCCGAGCTCCGCCGCCACCTTGATCACCAGCTCCAGCTCGCGGTAGCGGTCGATCACGATCACCGGCGTGCGGCCGAGCCGCTGGGCCAGGAGCGCCGTCTCGATGTAGGCGCGGTCCTTGTAGCCGTTGCAGATGATGAGCGCGTCCGGCGTGTCGAGGAGCGCCAGGGCGACGAGCAGCTCGGGCTTGCTGCCGGCTTCGAGGCCGAGGCGCGCGGCCTCGCCCAGCTCCACCATCTCCTCCACCACGTGCCGCTGCTGGTTCACCTTGATCGGGTAGACGCCGCGGAAGGCGCCGCCGTAGCCGTACTCCTCCGACGCGGTGCGGAAGGCGCCCACCAGGCTCTCGATGCGGCTCTTCAGGATGTCGGAGAAGCGCACGAGGAGCGGCGTACGCAGCCCGCGCTGGCGCAGGTCCGTCACGAGGGCGGGCAGGGCGACGGCCGGGCCCGACGGGCCGCGCGGCCGCACCAGCAGGGCGCCGTCCGGATCCACGTCGAAGTAGCCGCGCCCCCAGCCCGGCACGTTGTAGAGCTCGAGGCTGTCGCGGACGGTCCAGCCGTGCATCAGCGCGCCTCCGGGCCGGTCCGTGCTTGCACTAGCTCGCCCCGTGGAGCGGCTGGTCCCGCTCTTCGCCGGTGGCGAGCTCGCGCACCCGCGCCACGCCGCGGCCCAGCTCGTCGGGGCCGATCAGGTAGACCCGCGCGGCGCCGGCGCGGTCCGCGTCGGCGAGGGCCCGCTTCGGCTTCACCTGGCCGAGCACCAGCTCCACCGACTGCCCCTCGGTGCGAAGCCGGGCCGCCAGGGCCTGGGCCGCCGGGCGTTCCGCGTCGCCGAAGGGAAACACGACCGCGTCGAGGCCGCGGGGCAGCTCGGGCAGGAGCCCCTTGTCTGCGAGCAGCTCGCTCACCACCGCGTCGCCGAAGCCGAAGCCCACCGCCGGCACCGGCTTGCCGCCGAGGCTCTCGAGCAGCCGGTCGTAGCGCCCGCCGCCGCAGATCGAGCGGAGCACGCCGCCCGCGTCGAAGGCTTCGAAGACGATGCCCGTGTAGTAGGCGAGGCCGCGCACCACCGAGGCGTCGAAGACCACGCGGTCGGCCAGGCCGTAGCCGTCCAGCAGCTCGAACAGGCGCTCGAGATCGGCCAGGGCCGTCGAGCCGGAGGCGGCGTTGCGCCGCGCCTCCTCCAGGCCCGAGACCGAGAGCAGCGCCACCGCGTCCTTGGCGTCGGGTCGTGGCAGGCCCACGGGCCCGGCCGCGTCGGCGAGCTGGTCGACCACCGCGTCGGCGCCGATCTTCGCGAGCTTGTCGATGATCACGCACAGGGGCTCGAAGGCTTCGGGCCGGTCGGCCAGGAAGCGCTCGCGCAGGGTCTCCTCCAGCAGCGCGCGGCTGTTCAGCTTCATCCGCACGTCGGCGGGCCCGAGGCCCATCGCGTCGGTGGCGGTGAAGACGGCGGCGATCAGCTCGGCCTCCGCCGTGACGCCGGACTCCCCCCACACGTCCATGTTCCACTGGTAGTGCTCGCGCCGCCGGCCCCGGGTCATGCGCTCGTAGCGCCAGCACTGGGGGATCGAGAACCAGCGGATCGGCCAGCGCAGGGCACCCTGGCGTGCCATGACCATGCGGGCGAGGGAGGGGGTGAACTCGCTCCGCAGGGCCAGGTGCCGGTCGTGCAGCTCGAAGTGGTAGAGCTGCTCGACGATCTCCTCGCCGGCCTTGCGCATGTAGAGCTCGGCATGCTCGACAATCGGTGCGTCGACCTCCTCGAAGCCGAAGCGGTGGGCCACGTCCCGCCACAGTCCGAAGAGCCAGCGGCGCAGGCGCAGGTCCTCCGGGAAGAAGTCCCGGGTTCCGCGGGGAGGCTGGGTGTTGATCTTCGCCACGGGCAGTCACTAACACAGTTCCCCGGGGCGGCCAGGTCAAGCCCTCCCGGCGAAGAACCGACATGGGTACGCGGGGTTCCGAGTTTGCTACACCCCCGGCCCGAGGGCCCTCATGGCCCCGCCAGCGTCCAGGAGACCGCCGTGACTCGCCGCCTTCTGCCCGTCCTCTCCCTACCCTTCTGCCTGCTCGTCGGCCTGGCCCTGGCCTGCGGCTCCGCCGAGGAGGCCCAGGCCCCGGCCGCCAGCGCCCCGGAGCCCGCCCCGGCCCCCGCCGCCCCGGCTCCGGAGCCCGCGTCAGCCACCCCGGCCGACCTGCCCCAGGGGCTCCTGGTGGCGATCTCGAAGTTCGAGCGCAAGGACGGCAAGCCCCTTCCCAAGAGCGAGCTGATGGTGCTCGTGCGGGAGGGCGGCGCCTGGGTGGCCAGCGCCTACGACGATCCGGAGAGCAACGTCTTCCACAAGGCCATGGTCTACGCCCCGCCGGGCCGGGAGCCCGGCGTACTCACCCTGGGCGGCACCGGCGCCGTGCTGAAGCTCTGGCGCAAGGGCGAGGACGGCCGCCTGGCGCCGGCCGAGACCCTCTGGCAGGAGGACTTCGGAGGCAAGTGGAGCCGCATGCGCGACGCGGAGCAGGCGGATCTCTACGGCGACGGCGGGTCCGCCCTGGCGGTGGCGACCCACGATCAGGGTGTGTTCGCCGTCGTGCGGCCGAAGGCCGGCGGTGGCTGGGACGTGAACAAGATGGACGAGCAGCCGGACAAGTTCATCCACGAGATCGAGATCGGCGACCTCGATGGCGACGGTGTGCCCGAGGTGTACGCGACGCCCAGCGACCCGAACAAGCTCGACGGCAAGCCCCAGCACGGCGAGGTGGTGCGCTACGTGCCGGCCGCGAACGAGGGGCGCGTGGTGGTCGCCGACCTGGGCGGGCGCCACGCGAAGGAGATCCTGGTCGACGACGTGGACGGCGACGGACGCGACGAGCTCTACGTCTCCATCGAGGCCGCCGAGGGCGGTGACCTGGAGGTGCGCCGCTACGACGCCGGTACCGATCCGGCCGCCGGGCACACCATCGCGACCCTCAGCGATCCGATGGCGCGCTTCCTCACCGCCGGCGACGTCGAAGGCGACGGCGTCAAGGAGATGGTGGTCGCCGCGAAGGACACGGGCCTGTGGCTGCTGCGGCCCGGCGGGGATCCGAAGGGCGCCTGGGAGAAGGCGCTGATCGACGCCGACTCGAAGGGCTTCGAGCACGCGGCGCTCCTCGCCGACCTGGACGGCGACGGCAAGGACGAGCTCTACGTCGCCAGCGATGACGACAAGGAGCTGCGCCGCTACGTCTGGCAGGACGGCGACTTCCAGCGCGAGGTGATCCACGCCCGCAGCGAGGCCCTTCCCATCCTCACCTGGAACCTGATGCCGGTGCCCGTCGAACTCGTGCGTTAGGCGATCCAGCCTTCGCACCACGCGCACCACCCGGCGAAGACCCCAGCCGAGTGGGTCCGGAGCCGTGCGCGGGCGTGCAATCCGGTGTCCGCACCCCAAGACGCGGATTCGCGGACTCGGTAGGGATCGCGGGCAGTTACGCCCGCAGGAGATCCCCGATCCGATGCTTGGCGTTCCGATCCTGGACACCGCCCTCGGCGAGCCCGAACCGGGAATGCCGATCGTGCTCTTCGGTCCGATGGGGTGTGGGCGGACGGTGTTCGCGTTGCAGGCGCTGCACGCGGCCGCCGCTCGGGGACGAGCGCGCCCTGCTGCTGACGAGCGAGCCGCCGGCGGTTCTGCTCCGGCAGGCGCGGGCGCTCGAGCTCGACCTGGAGCCGGCGATCCGCGCCGGGCGGCTGGCGATGGACACGGAGGACGAGCTCGAGAACGCCGGCGCCGTGGCCGAGGCCGCCGAGGCGGACGGCTTCCCGGTCACCTACCTGGTCGTCGCGCGCCTGGCCCGGGAGCACCCGGAGCTCGCTCGCCGGCTCGTCCGGGAGGGCGAGGTGGGCAGCCGCGCCGACGGGCACGCGCCCCTGGCGCCCCTCTCCCGAGCCCGGCAACGGGATCGCCTGCGCACCGCCGTGGGCCTCACCGAAGCCGCCGTCGGCACCCGCCCCGTGGGCTTCCTTCCTCCCTCCGAGGCCTACGCCGAAGGCACCCAGGCACTCCTCGCCGGGCTGGGCTTCGAGTACCAGCTCGGGGAAGCACTGCTCGATCGCGCCGTGCCCCGGGTCGAGGAGCTCGGCCCGGGGCCGCGGGCGTTCGTCACGGTTCCGCGCACGACCCCGGATGACGACTTCGAAGTACGCGGCGGCAACGAGGTTCCGACACGCCTCGCGGAGGCGATGCTCGTTCCGATCGCGCGCAGCCGTCGCGTGGGGGGGCTCCACCATGTCTCGCTCCACACCCGGACCTTCGGCGCACCGGCCCGGGTGGAGGTCTGCGCCGCCTGGCCCGCGAGCTTCGGGCCCAGGGGGCGTGGCTCGCCACGGGCCGGGAGCTGGCCCGCTGGGCCCGTGCCACCCACGAAGTCGACGTGGCCTTCCAGGCGCGCGGCCCCCATCGGGTGCGCATTCGCGTCTCCAACCGCGGAGGCGAGACGGTTCACGGCCTCGCCGTCCGCGTGATCGCGAACCGGCCGATCGTCGGCGGCGAGGTGCACGCCACGGAGGTGATCGAGGCGTTGTTCGCTGCCGGCCCGACGCTGCGGCCCGCCGGCCAGGACGGTCTCGACCTGCTGCTGCCGGATCTCCGGGCGGGCGCGAGCCGCAGCTACGATCTCGACCTGCAGGAGATCGCGGAGCCTTCCGCCGCGCGGCACGCGGGCGCGTAGAGGAAGCGGCAGCCGTCCGCTCGCGTCCGGCGCCGTTCGCCCGCATCCGGTGCCGTTCGCCCGCGTCCGGCGCCGTTCGCCCGCATCCGGCGCCGTTCGCCGGTCCGTCGGTTCGCTCCGGGATGCGGGTACGCGCGGCGGGGCGCCGGGGGCGCGCGAGCGGCGCCCTCGCTCGCCGGGCGCCGGCACGCGATCTGCACAGGCCTTCGTGACGCCCCACGGTCCCGCTGGAGCGCAACCATGCGCCGATCCGTGCAGGCGGCCCCCTGGCCGTTCCTCCTCCTCCTCCTCGTCTTCCTCCTCGCCTGTCCCAAGGGCTCCACCATCCCGGCGGGGGACGTCGACTATCAACGTCTCGCGCACCTACCCGTCCCGGGCGGGGTGGTGAACGGCGCGGGCGGCAACCTGCTGCTGCGGCGGGTCGATCTCTCGATCGATACCCGCCTCGGCACCCGCCGGGTCGGCGCTCGCTACAACTCGGTCGACGGGCTCTGGCGCTGGTCCTTCGAGCCCACTTTCGACGGCGCCACCTTCGTCGACGGGAGCGGGGCGCGCCTCGGCGTCGGGGGCGTCGCTCCCGGCCAGGCCATTCCGGGGACCGAGTGGGTGGTGGTCGACGGGACGACGCTCCAGACGAAGGGCGGCCTCGTTCACGCGTTCCGTCCGGACGGGCAGCTCGCCCGCATCCACTGGTCGAGCGGTGCCTACCCCTCCCTGGAGCTCGCCTACGCACACAGCGCCGGCGCCGATCGCGCCGTGCGGATCGACCAGTGCACCGGACCGGGTGTCTGCAGCCTCGTCTTCGACCTGCAGCGCGACGCCGCAGGACGCGTGGTGGCGATTCAGGACCGCGCCGGCCGCAGCGCCGACTTCGCCTACGACGCGAGCGGACGACTGGTGGCCGCTCGCGACGGCCTCGACACGGCCAGGGGCTGGAGCGGCCGCTTGTACGGCTACGACGTCGCCGGCCGGCTGGCGTCGATCACCAACTCCGAGGGCGAGCGCGTCGAGGTCGACCTCGACGCCGCCGGGCGGCTCCTCGAGCTGCGCCAGATCGGCGGCGGCGATCCCACCTGGCGACTCTCCCACCAGACGTCCTCCCGCCGGACGGAGCTCACCGATCCCACCGGCGCCGTGACGCGGGTGGCCTACGACAGCCGACGCCGCGTCGTCTCCCGCACCAACGGGGCCGGCGAGGAGACCCTCTTCGAGTGGACGGGCCTGCGACCGACCCGCCGCACGGCGCCCGACGGCACGACGACCGAGTGGACCTGGCAGAACGACGACATGGCGACGGCGCGCTCTCCGAGCGGGAACGTCGTGACGTTCACCTGGGCGCCCCACGGCGTGAACCGGGCGGATCCCCACCGGCGCGCCCTGGCCCGTTCCGAGGACGGCCTCGGGCTGATCGAGGAGCGGATCTACGACGCCGCGGGACGCCTCGTCGAGAAGCGCAACGGCGCCGGCGAGGCGACCACCTGGGAGTACGGCGCCGACGAGATGGTCGCGCGCAGGACGACACCGGATGGTGTCGTCCTGGACTTCGCGGGCCACGGCGATCACGGCCACCCCACGATCGTCACGAACCCCCACGCCACGGTGCACCCGCGCTACGACGCGGTGGGCAACCGCCTCGAGGGCCCGGGCACGGGTGAGGCTGGCGGCAGCGTGGGCGGCATCGTCGAACGCGCCTTCGACGAGGACCGCAACCTCTCCCAGGTCGTGCTGGCCGACGGCTCCCAGGCAGGGGCGGTGCTGCGGAGCCTGGTCCTCCAGTACCGCAGCGACCACCAGCGCACGGCGGTCCTGCGCCCCTACGGCGCCGACACGGTCTGGGTCCACGACGCCCACGGCCGCGCGATCGAGCGTCGGGACAAGAGCCAGGGGGCCTGGGCCTCGACCTCGATCGAGCGCGACCTTCGCGGCCGGGTCGTCGCCCGGGAGCGGCCCAACGGCATGCGGGAGGAGTGGTTCCACGACGCCGCCGGGCGCACGATCCGCCACGCGATCCTCCGGGGAGGGCTGCTCGAGAGCGAGGCGTTCTTCGCCTACGCGGCGGGTCGCCTCGTCTCGGTGAGCGACAGCGCCCACGGGGCCGTGCCGGAGACCCTCAGCTACGACGCCTACGGGCGCCCGGCCCAGGTGAACCACCCCGGTGGCGAGCAGACCTGGCTCGTCTACGACGCCCGTTCCCGGGTCGTCCTGCGCGGCTTCGGCGACACCGCGACCGGCTTCCTGCGCACGGTCGCGGTGAGCTACGACGCCGCCGGACGCGATCGGACACTCTGGGACGGTGCCTCGATGGTTCGGGACCGTCAGTATGCGAACGGGCTCGTCACCCAGGAGAGCTACGGAAACGGCCTGGTGCGTAGCTTCAGCTACGGGCCGGGCGGCGAGCGCATCGGCGCCGTCACCGTCAACGGGCAGGGCCAGACGATCGAGACCACGGCCGTCACCGAGAGCTGCGCGTTCTTCATACCGCTCTGTTGGCACGCGCACACCCAGACGTACGGCGCCGTCTCCGGCGACACCCAGGAGAGCTATCAGCTCCTGGCGGCCACTGACGGCGGACCGGGGAGCGAAGGCGGCGCGCGCATCGAACGCGGGTTCACCTGGGGCGGCGGCGCCGAGTCCTTCTTCTTCGACGCCCAGAGCAACCGGACCGGCGGCGTGGGCGCAGCGCCGGTCTGCGGAGGGATCGACACCTGGTCGTTCACCTACGACGCGGAGCGCTCGAGGCTCCTGCAGGCGACGACCGTCACCTGCGGAACCGGACACGCCTATGCCTACGATTCGGCTGGCTTCGTCGTGGACCGCGACGGCGTCTCTCTCGAGTGGGACGGCGCCGGCCGGATCCGCGCCATCGGAGCCGACACCTTCGCCTGGGACACGCGGGGACGCCCGCTGTCGCGGACCCTGGGCGGTGTCACCACCACCTGGCGCTTCGGCGGCGCGATCGAGGCCGACGCAGCGGGCCTGCCCGCCGCCCTCGACCTGGGCGAGGTGCGCATCGCCCTCGGCAGCGGTGCACGGCTCTACCGCCACATGGACTTCCGGCAGAACGTCCGCTTCGTGACCGACGACGCCGGGGCGGTGGTCGCCCACTACCGCTACGCGGCGTACGGGGTGCAGAGCGTGATCGGCGATGCCAGCGCCGATCCGGTGCGACGCTTCGCCCAGGGACACGACCTGGGTGGCCTCGTCCTCCTCGGGCACCGCGTACTCGACCCGGACGTCGGCCGCTTTCTGGCGCCGGACCCGGTCTTCCAGCTGATCAACCAGTACACCTACACGATCGGCAACCCGATCGACTTCTGGGATCCGTCGGGTCGGTTCCAGGTCAAGGTCTCGACCGGTCTGGCGGTCGTGGCCATCGCGGTCGGCCTCGCCGGCACCTTCGCGACCGCGCCGGTGTGGGCTGTCGGGCTCGGCCTCGCGAGCGCGGGGCTCTCGATCGCCTCGCTCGTAGTAGCGGAGTTCGAGGGCGTCCCGAATCCCGAGCCCGGCTCGACCCCCCAGTGCGGCTGCGGCCCGCCCGGTCCTCCCCGGGGGCCCCCGGGCGGCAGCCCCGGGTCTGGCGGTGGCGACGAGGCCGGCGCTGATGGCGAGGGCTCGGGCGGATCCGGCGGCACCATGATCAAGACCCTCACCATCGAGGTCGCTCCGGGCGGCAGCCTGGGGTTCGACTGGAGCTTCGCCCTCGGTGTCGCACTGCAACTCGGAGGATTGAACCTGTGAGCGACGATGGGAACCGACGGACCGGAGGTGTGCGCCGCGGCCAGGCGGGGCCCCTGATCGGGCTCGCCGCCACCCTGGTGGTGCTGGGGCAGCTGCGTCACCTGGAGCTGACGTCCGACGGGGGGATGGTCTGGACCCTCTCCCTGGGCCTCGTCCTCGCGGGATTGGGCCTGCTCAACCTGGTGGTCTGGATGCTCTACCGCGAGGTCCGGAGGCTCCAAGACGAGAGGGAGCTCGAAGCGCGCACCCGCCGCTGAGGCGCCGTGGCCCGGGGCGGCCGCTAGCCCCGGGCCACCTGCGCCATGGCGGCGAGGGCGATCTCGATGCACTGGCCCATGTTGCGGTCGAGGTCGATCTCGGCGGGGCCGGGCCAGGGCGTGCGATCCGACACGACGCAGATGCAGCCGGCCCGCACGCCGAAGAGCCCGGCCAGGGTCAGGAGCACGCCACTTTCCATCTCGCAGTTCTGCACCCGGGCCGAGCGCAGGTCGGCAATGCGGTTCGGGTGATCGGCCGTCCAGTAGTCGCCGACGCTCATCGAGCCCATGCCGCCGCTCTCGGTGAGCACGGCGTTGCGCATGTAGAAGGCGTCGAGGCTCCAGGTGATGCCGGCCCGGCAGCGGGCGCCGCGCTCCCGCGCCGCGGCCAGGAGCGCGCCGACGATCTCGTGGTCGGCGACCGCCGGGTACTCGGGCAGCACGTAGCTCCGGCTCGTGCCGTCGTCGCGCACGGAGCCGGTGGTCACGACCAGGTCGCCGAGCTCCAGGTCCGGCGCCAGGCCGCCGCTGTTGCCGATCCGCAGGAACGTGTGGACGCCCAGCTTCACCAGCTCTTCCACCAGGATGGCCGTGCTCGGGGCGCCGATGCCGGTCGATGCCGCGGCCATGGGAATTTCACCCCATTTTCCGGTGACGACGCGATACTCCCGGACGTTGCACACCTCCGCGGCGTCCTCCCAGCCCGCGCTGATCCGGTCGATGCGGGCCGGGTCGCCGCACAGGAAGGCATGGGGCGGCACCTGGCCGGGGGTGAGACCGGTGATGGGTTGGGCGTCACTCACGATGGGGCCTCCTGCTGGGGTCGAGCGGGCGGGAGGCTGGCCGACGGGCCGGCTCGCCGCAACCCGGCGGTCCCGGGTAGGGGCCCGAAACGACACCGCAATTCGCCCGCCCGGCGCCCGGTCGAGGCGGGCCGCACTCAAGTTTTGGGGGCGAGGCCCCGACCGGGGGGCCCGAACCCGAACTTGTCACTCCCGGGGCCTCGGGCTAAGGGTGGCCCGCCCCCAACAGGACCGAACGCACTCATAGAGAGGGGAGCCCCGAGGGGTAGGGGCCGAGAGGACGCAGCCGGTGGCGAAGGCGCTGATCATCACCGAGAAGCCGAGCGTGGCCCGCGACATCGCCGAGGCCCTCGGCGGCTTCAGCGAGGAAGACGGCTACTGGGAGAGCGACGACAAGGTGGTCACCTTCGCGGTGGGCCACCTGTTCGAGCTGCCGCCGCCCGAAGAGGTAGACGAGAAGTACAAGCGCTGGACCCTCGACGTCCTCCCGATCATCCCCGAGTCGTTCTCCCTCAAGAAGAAGAAGGGGCAGAGCGACCGCATCCGCACCATCCAGAAGCTGGTGCAGCGCGACGACGTCGACCGGGTCGTGAACGCCTGCGACGCCGGCCGCGAGGGCGAGCTGATCTTCCGCGAGGTGGTGAAGTTCCTGGGCGTCGAGAAGCCGATCGATCGGCTCTGGCTCCAGTCGATGACGGCGAACGCCATCCGCCAGGGCTTCGAGCAGCTGATCCCGGGAAGCGAGATGGAGGGCCTCGCCCAGGCCGCCGAGTGCCGGGCCTGGAGCGACTGGCTGATCGGGATGAACGCCACCCGCGCGCTCACCAAGCGCTTCGCCAGCCGCAAGGAGCGCACCGCCTGGTCCGCCGGCCGCGTGCAGACGCCGACCCTGGCGCTCCTCGTCGAGCGGGAGCTCGTCGTGCTGGCCCACGTGCCCGTCCCCTACTGGAAGGTGGAGGCGACGTTCCAACACGGCGCCGAGACCTATACGGCCACCTGGTACGACCCGGCCTTCGAGGCCGGCGACGACGACCAGAAGAAGGACGACCGGATCTTCGACGAGGCCCGGGCCCAGGCCGTCGTCGAGGCGGCGCGCGGCGGCGCCGGCACGGCCAGCGAGACGCGCAAGCCCTCGCGGGAGAGCGCGCCGCCGCTCTTCGACCTCACGAGCCTCCAGCGCGAAGGCAACCGCCGCTTCGGCTGGAGCGCGCGCCGAGCCCTCTCCGCGGCCCAGCGCTGCTACGAGGGACACAAGATCCTCACCTACCCGCGGACCGACTCGCGCTGCCTGCCGAGCGACTACCGCGCCACCGTCGACGAGGTGCTACGGAGCTTCGCGGGCCAGAGCGAGGGCCCGGGCGCCGAGTTCTCCGAGGGGGCGGCCCGCCTCCTGCGCGACGGTCTCCAGAACGACAAGAAGATCTTCGACGACACCGGCGTGTCCGATCACTTCGCCATCATCCCCACCGGCAGCGCGCCCCGCGGCGAGCTCTCCGGCGACGACAAGCGGCTCTACGACCTGGTGGTGCGACGCTTCCTGGGCGCCTTCCACCCGCCCGCGCTGTGGGAGCGCGTCGAGCGCACCACCGTCGTGGAGGGCGAGTACTTCCGCACCCGGGCCCGCGCCCTGATGGAGCCAGGCTGGCGCGCCGTGCTGCCGCCGGCCCAGGAAGAGGGGGACAGTTCGCCGCTCTCGCCCCTGGCCCCGGGCGAGAACGATGCCAGCGGCGTGGCCGTGGCGACGAGCGAGGTGGAAGCCAGTGCCGAGGAGACCAAGCCGCCCGCCCGCATCAGCGAGGCGCGCCTCCTCTCGCTGATGGAGAACGCGGGCCGCCAGGTCGACGACGAGAACCTGGCCGCCGTGCTCCACGAGAAAGGCATCGGCACGCCTGCGACCCGCGCGGAGATCATCGAGAACCTGATCCGCAAGGGCTACGTGGTGCGCGTCGGCAAGGCGCTGCGTCCGAGCGTGAAGGGCATCCGACTGATCGACAGCCTCAACCGGCTCTCGATCGATCGCCTGGCCTCGCCCGCCCTGACCGGCGAGCTCGAGCAGCACCTGCAGGAGGTCGAGCGCGGGGAGCGCACCGCCGCCCAGTTCATGGAAGAGATCGAGAGCTACGCGAAGGAGGTGGTCGAGCGGGCCAAGACCTTCGACTACGACGAGCTCTACGGAAACGACGAGCCGATCGGAAGCTGCCCCTACAGCGGGCGGCCGGTGGTCGAGCAGGCCTGGTTCTACACCTGCGAGAAGGACCCGGACCTGCCCCGGGACGCCAAGGCCGACGAGAGCTGCCCCCACGAGAGCTGCCCCCTCCTGCTCTGGAAGGACACCTCCGGGCGCTACCTCGACAAGGCCGCCGCCCAGGCCATCCTGAAGGATGGGCAGACCGGCATCCTCGACGGCTTCACCGCCCGCAACGGCCGCACCTACAAGGGCCACCTGGAGCTGGACCGCGAGGAAGGCAAGGTCAAGGTCGTCAGCGAGGGCTGGAACGAGGAGAGCGCCAGCGACGTCCCTGAGTACGAGGTGAACACGGAGCCCCTCGGTCGCTGCCCCTTCAACGAAGACTGCGAGATCATCGAGACGGCGACCCACTACACGTGTCCGAAGCGGCTCAAGGACGAGGAGCTGACCGCGGCCTTCAAGGCGGCGAAGAAGGCGGCCAAGGCCGCCGGTGAGCCGGCCCCCGAGAAGCCCGAGACGCCGGACCACTGCGGCTTCGTCTTTCCGCGCACCGTGTGCAAGCGGGAGATCACCCGGGACGAGGCCCAGTACTACCTGGCCCACGGCAAGACCGAGCTGCTGACCGATTTCACCTCGCGCTTCGGCCGGCCCTTCTCCGCCACCCTGGTGCTGAAGGAGAACGGACGCCACGGCTTCGAGTTCCCGCCGCGCGGCAAGAAGGCCGAGGGAGCGAGCGAAGGTGAGGCCAAGACCCCTCGCCGCAAGACCACGAAGAAGAAGACGACGCGGAAGAAGACCGGGGCGAAGACCACCCGGAAGAAGGTCGCCGCCAAGGCCACGCGCAAGAAGACGGCGCGCAAGGCCACCAAGAAGGCGACCCGCAAGAAGACCGCGCGCAAGAAGCCCGAGCCGAGCTGACCGCCTCCGGCTCCCCCCGCCCCCACCCCGCGGGGTAACCCCGGGGAATTTCTCTTGTCTTCGCAGGTGGTTCGGCGTATACATGCCACTTGCCGAGCCCGGGGTGAGAGTGGCAGGGATGCCACGCTGCCACACCGAGCTGGGGCGGACCGACCCGAATGGGTCGACCGCAGCGGTGTTAGGGGGAAAGCGCACCGGACGTTCGGTTCGAGTTGTTCGACGCAAGTCGACGTTGCAGAAGGTCGGTAGACGCGATGTCTCCGGCGGTGGCGTAAGCGCAGCACGGACGGTCCGGGCATCAGGAGGGGTCATGCAGGGAGCTTTTGCGGCTCGCCGGACGCGCGGTGTCGTCGCCGCGATTCTGCTCGTCATGGTGTCGATGCCGTCGGCGGCGATCGATCTCTGGGACGGCAAGATCGAAATCCACGGCTTCTACGAGCAGCAGATCCGCTCGATCTGGGACGACTTCAGCGGCGCGGACGACTGGGACCTGACCCAGTGGTACCACGTGCTGAACCTCGAGATCGAAGCCGACATCGCACCCGACGGTTTCGGTCCCTTCGACCTGGTGGGCGCCTTCGCCCGCGTCGAGGCCCGCTTCGACTGCGTGTGGCGGCGGGGCTGCTGGATGTTCCCCAACGTCGACGTCTACGGCGATCGCCCCGGGCGGCTCCCCCGACGCATCCAGAGCGGTCGCGAGAGCGGCTATAGCGGCACCCAGTTCACCGGCGACGTGCGGCGGCCGGTGCCGGACAATATCCCCGGTGCGGCCTTCCGTTACCGGAACACCGTGGTCCCCGGCTCCCGGATCGCCACCAACGCGGCCGAGAACAACTACCTGAACGCGTTCTTCGGGGCGAGCGCCGGCTTCGACGGCGTGATCGACCCCACTTTCCCCGACGCCGACAGCGACGACCCGGCACAGCTCGTCTTCGCGAACCTCGGTGAGTGCCTGTTCGCGAGCAACCGCACCCGCGGCCCCGTCGACGGCTTCGGCAACCGTACCCTCATCCACAACATCAAGTGCGAGATCGAGCCGATCAACGACGTGCGGGGCGTGCCGAACCCTTTCCGCTCCCGCGACTTCAACGAGCGCGTGCTCGGCGGCGCCGGCGGCGGCTCGGCGCTGCCGTTCCGGCCCGCACCCGAGGCCCGCTTCGACGCGGGCGCGCCGGACCACGTGCCCCACGGCCTCTGGTATCCGAACGAGCGGCTCCAGCAGGCTCTGAAGGACGGCGACTTCGACGCCTTCGACCAGAACTTCACCGTGAACGAGCTGCAGTGGAACCGCGGTGCCTCCCAGCAGGACGAGAAGGAGCTGAAGGAGGCCTACCTCGAGCTCGAGATGTTCGACAGCCGGCTGTGGATGAGGATCGGCAAGCAGAACATCATCTGGGGCAAGACCGAGCTCTTCAGCACCACCGACCAGCTGAATCCGCGGGACCTGGCCCTCGCCTCCCTGCCCACCCTCGAGGAGAGCCGCATCGCCCAGTGGGCGTTCCGCGCGGTCTACTCCTTCTACGAAGTGGGCCCCTTCGAGGACGTGCGCGCCGAGGTGGCGCTGATCTTCGACCAGTTCGAGCCCAATGACATCGGGCGCTGCGGCGAGCCCTACTCGCCTCTCGTCGCCTGCGGAAAAACCTTCGGCCTGCTGAACCACGGCCAGAACGCCATTGGCCTGGCCGGCGAGATCCGCCCGCCGAACCCGTGGAACAGCTGGAAGGGCATCGACATCGGCGGACGCATCGAGTGGCGCTACGACCGCTTCTCCTTCGCGCTGACCGACTTCTACGGCTACAGCGACCTGGCCTACGCCGATTTGCTGTTCACCTACAGCCGGAACGTCGATCCGAAGAGCGGTCGTCCGCGCCACACGAACACCACCGGCAGCTGCCGGACAGGCAGCGAGGACGCGTGTCTCACCACTGACAACGTGCTGCTTCGCCACAGCGCCAACCAGACGGCCTTTGCCTGGGTCTGTGCCGGCACGGTTGCCGTCTCCGCCCTCGACCCGGCGTCCTGTGCTCAGACGATTTTCAACAGCCAGGTCGTTCCCCCGCCGCCCGCATTCCTTCCGATCTCGTCGACCTTCTCTGTCATCGGCGCCGGCGACAATGCGAACCCCTTCGGCCTGGGCAGCAGTGTGTTCTGGTATGGCCTTGGCGGTCTGACGGGCGTCAACGGCCCCGCCGCCCCCTTCACCGGGACTGCGGCCGCGATCGCGGCCAACGCACCGTTCGCCGTCACCTTCTTCGACGCGGCCACCTTCACCAACTTCGTGCCGACGATGCTGGTACCGCTGAACGCGGGCCCCAACGACGGGCCTGCCGCGACGACGGCCCTGTTCCCCGCTTCGACCCTGGCGAACATCCCGAACGTGGGATTCGCCAACGCGGCTCTCGCGTCGGGCCTCTCGTCCTTCCTGACCAACGAGCAGGAGGCACTGCTCGGGTGTGGTCCGTTCTACGGGACGAACTGCGACATCCACGGGATCGACTTCCTCAACATGGACGCCAGTGTGTTCTTCGAGTCGTGGCCCGGCGTCCAGGGCACCTTCCTGCCCGGAGGTGCCATCTGGGACGCCGCCGACGCCAGCCGCCCGCAGCCCGGTACCCGGGGCTTCATCGGCGAGGTCGTCGGCTACGCCGGCGGCGGATGCACCCTGCCCGGCAGCCGGGGGCCCGGTGAGCCCTGCTACGACCCGCGGGTCGACGGCTCGCCCGGCGGCGCCGTGCACCCGATCACGGGTCAGCCCTGGCGCAGCGAGATGTCGATCGTGTCCTGGAACTTCCTGATGGCGCTGGTGGCCCTGAGCCAGGGCGAGCAGGGCACCACCTTCACGCGGGACGACTCGACACGGGCCGACGTGTTCAACCCGAACCAGCCGTTCCGGACCAATGGCTGCTCCTTCCGCCAGCCGATCTGGTGCTCGAGCGTGAAGGGCCTGCTCGGTCTCTCCGGCGTGACGCGCAAGAGCATCAAGGCGGGGGGAAACGGGCGCTTCGGTCGCCGCCAGTTCCTCTGGCACGGCGGCAGTGATCTCGTGCTCCGCTACGAGAAGCGCAACGTGCTCGGCTTCTCGATGGACTTCGCCGAGGACACGACCAAGTCGAACTGGAGCTTCGAGTTCACCTGGCAGGAGGGTGTGCCGAGCGCCGACGCCGACGAGTTCGACGGCAACTCCGAGATCGACACCTTCAACCTGACCATCTCGGCGGACCGGCCGACGTTCATCAACTTCCTGAACGCCAACCGGACCTTCTTCTTCAACACCCAGTGGTTCTTCCAGTACATCGAGGACTACAAGCAGAGCCACACCCGGACCGGCCCGTGGAACGCGTTCTTCACATTCACCGTCTCGACGGGCTACTTCCAGGACCGGCTGCTGCCGTCCATGACCTTCGTGTACGACGTCCACTCGAACTCGGGGGCCTGGCTCCCCCAGGTGACCTACCGGTTCACCGAGAACTTCTCGGCGAGCTTCGGTCTGGGCGTCTTCGCGGGCCGTTGGAAGGAGTTCGACGCTCCGATCAACTCTCCGGGCGCGGGTGCTGACAACCGGGTGGGCAAGGACGCCAACAGCCAGTTCGGCGAAGCGGGCCTCTCGGCGGTGCGCGAGCGGGACGAGATCTTCATGCGTCTCCGCTACACCTTCTAGCCGAAGGGCTCGAGGACCCTACGGGGGCCCGGCGGGAGGGATCCTGCCGGGCCCTTCTCTTTGCGGGACGTTTCGCGATGAGGCGTCTCTTGCCAGGCACCAGGGCGGGGGACGGGTGTCGCTGCTTCCGCTCCTCGGGCTTGGTAGGGCGTGGCGGGGCCGCTCTTGCCGAACGCGTCGGCACCGGGGCTCGAACCGGGGCCGCGGCCTCATCGGCAGTGACGCAGCCGCACGTCACCTGGGGCTGCGAGGTCTCCTGACGTCGCTACGCAGCGACACCCGCCCCCCGTCCCCGGGGCCGCCTCGGCGATGCGGCTCGCGGTGGGGTAGGGGACGTCTCGGTGCGTCGCTGCGGACGCATGGAAGTGGGGGATGGGGTGGGGGGCGTTGCGCGGCTTCGGGGTGGATTCCGCCGATCGGGCTAACGGCCCTTCATGAGCTCGTCGGTGGAGGTGAGCTTGCGGAGCTTGCCGGGATCGACGGGGACCGACTGGACGTCGTAGGACTCGCGGCGCCAGCCGGCGCCGCCGCCGGGGACGTAGTAGAAGACGGCGGCGACCGGGTCGAAGACGCGAGCGCGCTCGCCGCCGGGCCAGGCCGGGTAGCCGGCACGGTCGCCGCTGAAGCGGTGGACGAGGATGCCGATGTCGAGCAGGAAGCCGTTCTTGCGCTGGGAGATGAAGTAGAGGGGCTGCTGGGTCTGGACGTCGATCCAGAGGGTCACGGCGGCCACCTGGTCGATCACCTTGCGGGCGCGGCCGCGGATGACGACGGCGTAGCGCACGTCCCAGCGATCGCTCGCTACCGAGAGACCGGTGGGCCCGTAGTTGCGGTCGCCCTCGTTCGGCCAGCCCTCTTCCTCGCCGTTCAGGGGCGCGAGCACCTCGCGCATGCCGAGCAGGGTCCAGTCGTAGGCGTTCGGCCGCACGGCGAGGCCCGTGAAGCCCTTGCGGATGTCCTCGGTGGCGGCGAGCAGCAGGCCGGCGGTGGGTGCGATGGCCTCGATGGCGCCCGGCGTGAACTGGGTGCCCGGCTCGGTCACGAAGGGAACCGAGCCGCCGGCTCCTTCCACGCCGGAGACCGAGTAGCGCGGGGTGTAGATGCCGTCGGTCCAGGTGCTGGCGGCCCGGCGGGGCTTCCGGAGGTCCGGGACGTAGACGAAGGTGTCGTCGGGCTCGGTGTAGTCCTGGGCCGCCTCCCGGGGGCGGGCCTGGCGCCAGGCCAGGTGGCGGGCGTTGGTGGGCTCGGTGAAGCGCCCGCCGGCGACCCACTCGGTCTTGGTGCTCTCGGCGACCCGGTAGTCGCTGGCTACCAGGTCCGAGCGGTGGCCCGTCCGCACGATGTGCCACTCGCCCTCGTAGGTCTGGGGCGTGCCGATGCGGGACGGCATGTCGGTGAGCTGGAAGGTGCCGACCGGGCCCGAGCCCCGGTAGCGGTGCTCGAAGTTCCAGGCCCAGCGCATGGCCGCGTCCTGGCTCTCCGGGTCGATCGTCTCGGGCGGGAAGGGCAGGCCCGCCACGTAGCCGCTCAGGTTGCCCTCGTCGTCGAGCTCCGACCGGCCGCGGAAGGCCTCGGTGGCCTCGCGGTAGAAGTCCGGCACCGGATAGCGCCGGTGGCAGAAGCCGATGGTCATGCGCATGCCTTCGTAGAAGAAGGCCTCCCGGTAGCTCCAGACCTCCTCCGGCAGGAGCTGCCGGAGGGAGAGCAGGTCCTCCAGGTTCAGCACCGCCCCCTCCTTCACGAGGGGGGTGCCGGAATCGATCTCAGGCTCACCGGAGGGAGCACCGGTGAAGTCCGGGCAGCGCCCCTCCGGGGGCAGACCGCTGACGTCGCCGGGGGCGGCCGATCCGGTGAGCAGCAGGACGACGGTCGAGGTGGCGACCAGCCACGGGCGGGGAGCAATGTGCATGAGGGGCCTCCGAGGGTCGGCAGAGTCTAACTCCGCTACACGTTCAGGGAGCCCATGGAGGCCCCGTGAACCGTCGCTCGATCGGCTTTCCCCTCGCGGTCGGCATCACCCTGATGGTGCTGGCGCTGGTGCTCGCTGTCGGCTGGCAGGTGCTGGTGGTGGGAGACCTCGGGCCGGTGACGCGCGGGCTCACGGCCGTCCACTGGACCTTCCTGATCCTGGGATCGGCCTTCTTCGTGCTGATCATCGTGGGGCTCCTGCTGCTGATCGTGTGGCTGGTGCGCGAGATCCGCCTCAACCAGCGCCAGCAGGCCTTCCTCGACGCGGTGACCCACGAGATGAAGACACCGCTCGCCTCCCTGCGGCTCTACGTCGAGACCCTGGGACGCCACGATCCGGCGCCGGACCGGCGCCGGGAGTTCCTGGGCCGCATGGGGGAGGACGTGGAGCGCCTGGAGCGCACGGTCAACCAGGTGCTGATCGCCGCCCGGGCGGACGCGCGGGCCAAGGCGCCCGACGAAGTGACGGACCTGACCCAGCTCGTGGCCGAGGTGGCCGAGGAGATCCGCGGCCACTACGGGCTCGCGCCCGGGGCCATCGTGCTTCCCCGGCGGGCGCCGCTCCCGGCCCTGGGCGATCCGGGCGAGCTGGCGGTGGTGGTGCGGAACCTGCTCGAGAACGCCGTGAAGTACTCGGCGCCGGAGGTCTCCATCCGCGTCGACCTGGAGCGCGTCGGGGATCGCGTCGAGCTGGTGATCGCCGACCGGGGCATCGGCATCGCCGCTGCCGATCTCGGGCGGATCTTCGACCGCTTCAGCCGGGTCGGCCGGGACGTGCAGCGCCAGGCGGGCCTCGGGCTCGGGCTCTTCATCGTCTGGAACCTCGTCCGCCGCAACGGCGGCCGGGTGGTGGCGCGCAGCGAGGGCCTCGGGCGGGGCAGCGAGTTCCGCGTGAGCCTTCGCGCTGCGGAAGCCGGGGCCTAGCGCCGTGCTCGATGCCGTCGAGGCCAGCGCCTAGCCGTGTCGCGGATCGTCGTCGTGGAGGACGAGGCCCACATCGCCGACGGGCTGGCCTTCAACCTGGAGGCGGAAGGCCATGAGGTGGTGGTGATCTCCGACGGGGCGGAGGCGGCGGAGCGGCTCGGAGGGCCCGACCGCGAGGCGTGCGACCTGGTGATCCTCGACCTGATGCTGCCGGGCCTCTCCGGCCACGAAGTCGCCCGGCGCGCCCGCGCCGCGGGCAACTACGTCCCCATCTTGATCCTCACTGCCAAGGACGCCCCGGCCGACGTGGTCCGCGGCATCGAGGAGGGCGCCGACGACTACCTGACGAAGCCCTTCAAGCTCGACGAGCTGCTGGCGCGGACCCGCTCGCTGCTGCGCCGCCGGCGCTGGGACGGGGCCCGGAGCGAGGACGACGGCGAGAGCGAGCTGCGGCTCGGGCCCGTCTGCGTGCGCTTCGATCGCTTCGAGGTGGTGGGACCGGACGGCGTCCAGCCGCTCACCCCCCGCGAGGTGGGTCTCCTGCGCGCGCTCCTCGACCGGGAGGGCGAGGCCGTGAGCCGCGGGGAGCTGCTCGAGAGCGTCTGGGGCCTGCACCCGGAGACGCGCACGCGGGTCGTCGACAGCTTCGTCGTGCGCCTGCGCCGCTACCTGGAGCCGGATCCGGCCCGGCCCCGCCACATCGTCTCGGTCCGCGGCCACGGCTACAAGTTCGTGCGCTGATCCGGCCGGTCTGTCACTCTCCCGCCATGGCGGACGCGCTCCAGCTGCACGCGCTGCCGACCCTCGACGAGCCGATCCTGATCCTGGCCTTCGACGGCTGGAACGACGCGGGGGATGCCGCCACGTCGGCGGTGCACTTCCTCCGTGACGCGCTGCCGATGGCGCCTCTCGCCGAGATCGACCCGGAGATCTACTACGACTTCACCGTGCGCCGGCCCACGGTGCAGCTCGGTGAGGGCCAGGTGCGGCGCATCGAGTGGCCGAGCTATCGCTTCCACTACGCCTCGGTGGCCGGGCGATGCGACATCGTGGTCGGGATCGGAGGCGAGCCGCACCTGCGCTGGCGGAGCTTCTGCGACGAGCTGCTCGAGCTCGTCCACCGGGTCGGGGTGCGCCGCGTCGTGTTGCTCGGCGCCTACCTCGCGGACATTCTCTACTCGCTTCCGGTGCGGGTCACCGGCTTTGCCCATCCTTCCGTGGAGCTCGAGTCCCTCGGCATCGAGGCCTCCGGCTACGAGGGCCCCACCGGTATCGTCGGTGTGCTTGCCGACCGGCTGCGGGAGCAGGGGCTGCCGGTGGTGAGTCTGTGGGCTTCGCTGCCCCACTACATCAGCGTCACGCCGAACCCCCGCGGCGCCCTGGCCCTGATCCAGGCGCTCACCCGCACCGTCGACCTGCCCCTCGACCAGTCCCCCCTCCGCGCCGAGGCGGCCGAGTTCGAGGTGCGCATCAACGAGCAGGTCGCCGCCGACCCGGCCCTCGCCGAGTACGTCCGCGAGCTCAAGAAGCGCGAGTTCGCCCAGTAGCAACCCGCAAGGGTGGGGACGTTCCTTGCAACTTGCACAACGCCCCGGGGGGCAAGAAACGCAAGTTGCAAGGAACGTCCCCGTTCTTGCGTTCTTGGGTCAGAGCTCGATGGATTCCTCGATGAGCATGACGGGGATGCCGTCGTCGACCCGGTAGAGGACCTTGCCGTCCTCGCGGACGAGGGCTTCGGCGATCTCGTGCTCGGGCTGGGCGCCTCCGCGGTTGCGGAGGCTGCCGTCGCGTATGCCCGCGTTGACCCGCTCGAGCTGCTCGGCGGTGGCGAGGACGACGGGCTGCTTGGTCTCCGGGCAGACCAGGATCTCGACCAGTTCGGGGCTGACGGTGGGCATGGTGGTGGGTCCTCTCGGTCCTAGCGGAGCATGCTGGACGGGTAGTCCAGGATGCGGCGGGCGACGATCAGCTGGTTGATCTGCTGGGTGCCCTCGTAGATGTCGTTGATCTTGGCGTCCCGCATCCACTTCTCGACGAGCAGCCTCTTCGACCAGCCCGGCGGGCCCAGCAGCTCCACGGCCTTCTGCGTGATGCGGGTGACGGCGAGGCCGGCCTTGGCCTTCGCCATGGAGGCCTCCAGGTTGTTGGGGCGGCCGCGGTTCATCATCGAGGCGGCGCGCCAGGTGAGGAGCCGGGCCGCCTGCAGCTCGGCCTCCATCTCCATGACGTCGCGCTCGAGGGCCGTGAGCTCGGACGGCGGCGCGTCGTAGCGGATCCGCACGCCCTGCCGATCGAGCTCCTCCTTCACGAAGTCGAGGGCGGCGCGGCCGACGCCGACCGCCATGGCCGCGACGATCGGACGGCTGGCGTCGAAGGTCGCCATGGCGCCCTTGAAGCCCTTGTCGCCGCCGCTCCCGCTCTTCGCATCCTTCTTCTTGACCTCGGCGCTGCCGAGCAGGTTCGCCATGGGCACCCGGCAATCCTCGAACACCAGGGTCGCCGTGTCCGAGGCGCGGATGCCGAGCTTGTTCTCGAGGCCGACCAGGGTCATCCCCGGCGTCCCCGCCGGCACCACGAAGGCCTTGATCCCGCCGCGGCCCGCGGACTTGTCGACGGTGGCCCACACCACCACGAAGCCGCCCTCTGCCTGGGAGGCGCCCTCGCCGCCGGTGCAGAAGATCTTCGTGCCGTTCAGGATCCAATCGTCTCCGTCGCGGGTGGCGGTGGTCTCGATCGCCGCGCTGTCCGAGCCGGCGGAGGGCTCGGTGATCGCCATCGCGCCCCAGGCCGGCGGCCCGTCGCCCTGGAACACGGAGAGGAAGCGCTGCTTCTGCTCCTTCGTCCCCGCCGCCGCCACCGCGGAGCCGCCCAGACCGGCGAAGGGCGTGCGCAGGTAGAGCCCGGCGTCGCCCCAGCAGAGCTCCTCAGTCTGCACGCAGACCTGGATGAAGCCGTCGCTGGGCCCGGCCTTCTCGGGCCCGCCCTTGCGCCCCTCCTTCCAGTACCAGTCCACCCACTCGCTGGGCAGGTCGTGCTCCTGGGTGTCGTACTTGCGGGAGATCGGTCGCAGGTGGTCCGCGGCCATCGCGTGGAAGTGCTCCCGGGCCAGGCGCGTCGTCTCGCTCATCTCGAAGGAGATCGCCATTCCGTTCCCCTCTTACACCAGGGCCGTGGCTTCGAGCACAGCCAGGCCCCGCGCGTTGCGCAGGTGCATCTCGGGCAGGTACTCGCGGATGTAGCCGTGGCCTCCGAACACCTGGACGGCGCCGTCGGCGGCTTCGAGGGCCACCCGTCGCACCTGCTGGATGGCGAGGGTCGCGCAGCGCAGCGCGTCCTCGCCGCGGTCGAGCTGCCAGGCGGCTTCCCAGGTGAGCAGCCGCGCGCCGTCGATCTCGATGGCCATGTCGGCGAGCTTGAAGGCGATGGCTTGCTTCTGGGCGATCTTCACGCCGAAGGCCTCTCGTTCCTTCGCATAGTCGCGGGCGACCTCGAAGGTGGCCCGCGCGACGCCCAGCCCGGCGGCCGCCAGCGCTACCCGCCCCTGGGCGACGATGCGCCGCAGGTCCGAGCCGGCGCCTTCGCCGAGCCGGGCCGAGGCCGGTACGCGCACGCCGCCCATGCGGAGCCCCGCGGTGGCCAGCGCCTGGAGGCCCATGTTCTGCTCGGCGGTCGCCGTGAGGCCGTCCGCGTCCCGGGGCACGAGGAAGCCCTGGGGCGAGCCATCCTCGTCGGCGAAGACGAGCACGACGTCGTCGCCGTCCTGCCACGGAACGAGGGCCTTCTCGCCGACGAGCACGTAGCCTTGGCCGTCCCTCTTCGCGGTCGCCTGGGGCCGGAAGGGATCCGAGCCGAAGCGCGGCTCCTGCAGCGCCAGGGCTCCGGGGACGAAGTGCGGCCCCGCGTAGCGCGGGAGCCACGCCTTCTGCTGGGCCTCGCTGCCGAACTCCGAGACGGGCAGGGCGACGAGCCCCGGCGAGAGGATCGCCAGTGCGAGGGCGAGGTCTCCCCAGGCCAGCTCCTCGGCGATCAGCGCGCCGGTCACCGCGCTGCGCTCGCCGCCGCCCCCGAAGGCCTCGGGCAGCCCGTTCGCCACGAGCCCCAGCTCGTGGGCCCGGGCGAGCACCGCGTCCGGCAGCTTGCCGGCTTCGTCGCACTCCCGCGCCACGGGGCGGAGCTCCTGCTCTGCGAACTGGCGCACCGTGTCGACGATGAGCTGCTGCTCCTCGCTCGGCTCGAAGTCGATCATCGGGGGCTAGACGCGCTCGACGATCGTCGCGATGCCCATCCCGCCGCCGATGCACATCGTCACGAGGCCGGTGGTCTTGTCCTGGCGCTCGAGCTCGTCGACGACCGTGCCGATCAGCATCGCGCCGGTGGCGCCGAGCGGGTGGCCGAGGGCGATGGCGCCGCCGTTCATGTTGACCTTGCCGTGGTCCATGCCGAGATCCCGCATCACCTTCATCGGGATCGCCGCGAAGGCCTCGTTGATTTCGATCAGGTCGACGTCGCCGAGCTCCATGCCCGCCTTCGCGAGGCACTTCTCCGTCGCCGGGGTCGGCGCTGTCAGCATGATCACCGGCTCGTCGGCGGCGGTGGCCGTGGCGACGATGCGCGCCCGCGGCGTGAGGCCGTGGCTCTTCGCGTATTCCGGTGCGGCGAGCAGCACCGCCGCGGCGCCGTCGACGATGCCCGACGAGTTGCCCGCGGTATGGATGTGCTGGATGCCGTCGATCTGCGGATAGACCGAGAGCGCCTTCTCATCCATCGAGCGCGTGTCGCCCTTCTGCACGTAGGCGCCCATTCCCTCGAAGGACGGCGTCAGCTTGCCGAGGCTCTCGACCGTGCCGCCGGGCCGCGGGTGCTCGTCGCGCTCGAGGGCCAGGTTGCCTTCGGCGTCGCGCACCGGAATCAGGCTCTTCTCGAAGCGCCCCTCCTTCTGCGCGGCCTCACAGCGGGCCTGGCTCTCGGCGGCGAAGGCGTCGGCATCCTCCCGGGTGAAGCCCTCGAGGGTGGCGATCAGGTCCGCCGAGATGCCCTGGGGCACCAGCGGGTGGAGGGCCGAGAGCTGCGGGTCCTTGCCGTCGAGGCCGCCGCCGGACGATCCCATCGGCACGCGGGACATGCTCTCGACGCCGCCGCCGATCACCAGATCCTGCTGGCCGCTCATCACGCCCATGGCGGCGAAGTTCACCGCCTGCTGGCCCGAGCCGCAGAAGCGGTTCAGGGTGACGCCGCTCGCGGTCTTCGGGTCCCAGCCCGCCGCCAGCACGCCGTTGCGGGCGATGCAGGCGGCCTGCTCGTCCACCGCGGAGACGCAGCCGGCCACCACGTCCTCCACGTCGCTCGGGTCGAAGCCGTTGCGGTCCTTGAGCGCGTTCAGGGTCTGGGCCAGTAGCTGCTGGGGATGCACGCCGGAGAGGCTGCCCGTGTCCTTCTTGCCCTTGCCGCGGGGGGTCCTCACCGCGTCGATGATCCAGGCTTCGCCCATGGCCGAGTGCTCCTCTTGCAGAGAATGCAGGATCGGCGCTGGGCCGACCTCCGCGGGTGAGATTCCTCGCGGTGCGTGACCGCGCGAGTGGCGCTCCCCCATGGGGAAGCGGGCGGGATGGTATCGGATCGACCGGAGCGCCGCATCGCGCGGAGATGGCCGTCAGAACACCGTTCTGGGGGTTTTCCCGGCCCCCCCTCAGGGTTGACGCATGCAGGCTGAAGTTCTAATGAACCGTCGCCCGCGCCCGGGTCCGCAACGCTTTTTCGTGCACCCCGTGAGGTGTACGAGCGCGCGCTCAGGTGACGGGAGTCCGGACCTTCCCACGCAGGGGGCGCTTCAGACACGTCATGGGAACGCACCGCTCGCCCCGTCGTTCCATCGGCCTGCTCCTGTTCCTCGCGGTCGCCGGCTTCTGGCTCCTCGCCGGCTCGGGAGAGCGCGCGTCCGCCGACACCGCCCGTCGGGCCTCGAGTGTCTGCGAGGCGCAGGAGCTCAAGGCGCTCGCGGCCGAGGATCCGCACCTCCAGGTCGAGATCCCGCCGGAGTACGACAAGTCCTTCCCGACCCTGGCGGCCTGCCGTTCCCACGAGGCCGCCTGGGACCCCGCGGCCGAGGGCCCCCAGCAGCCGATCCCCTTCAGCCACAAGCACCACGCCGGTGACTGGGAGATCGACTGCCTCTACTGCCACTCCGGGACCGATCGCTCCCGCGTCGCCGGCGTGCCCTCGACTGAGGTCTGCATGGGCTGCCACGAGCACTTCCCGGCCGAGTACGACGAGCTCGAGGGGATCCAGATCCTGAAGCAGTACTGGGCGGAGCAGAAGTCGATCCCCTGGACCCAGATCCACCGTCTTCCCGAGCACGTGAAGTTCCAGCATCAGGCCCACGTGCGCGCCGGTTTCGAGTGTCAGACCTGTCACGGCCAGGTGGAGGAGCTCGACAAGCTCTACCTCACGCCTGACACGAAGTGGTGGCAGTACGGGCTGCCGACCCAGAAGCTCGAGATGGGGTGGTGTGTCATGTGCCACCGCGACAACGGCGCCTCGCAAGACTGCCTGGCCTGCCACTACTAGGACCTAGGACTTCCGGATGCCTGAGACCTCTCGTCGTGACTTCCTGAAGCTCGTCGGAGTGAGCGCCGGGGCGGCGGCCGCCGCCGGCTGCTCGGACCACGTCGAAAAGCTGATTCCGTACGTCGTGCAGCCCGAGGAGGTGACCCCGGGCAATCCGGTCGTCTACGCCTCCACCTGCACCGAGTGCCCGGTGGGCTGCGGCCTGCACGTGCGGACGCGGGAGAGCCGGCCGATCAAGCTGGAGGGCAACCCGGACCACCCGATCAACGAGGGCCGGCTCTGCGCCAAGGCCCAGGCCTCCATCGCGCGCACCTACCTGCCCGATCGCTTCACCGGCCCGCGCAAGGGCGCCGAGGCGACGACCTGGGACGAGGCGATCGGCGCCGTGGCCGAGGCGATCCGGGGTGCCGGCGGCAAGACCCACATCCTCGGCGGCAACACCGGCGATACGCTCTCGGGGCTGATCGACCGCTTCGCCCAGGCCACCGGCGCGAAGCGCACCATCTACGACCCCGCCGTCGACGAGGCCCTGCGCGAGGCGACCCGCCGCGTGTTCGGCGTCGCGAGCGAGCCGATCTTCGACCTGTCCGGCGCGGACCTGGTCGTCGACTTCGGCGCCGAGCTGCTCGAGACCGGCCCCTCGCCGGTCGAGCACCAGGGCCAGTGGGCGAAGGCCCGGGACGTGGGCGCTCATCACGACGGCGGGGCGCGCTTCGTCTACGTGGGTCCGCGGCTCTCGATGACCGCGTCCACCGCCGATGAGTGGCTGCCGGCCAAGCCCGGCAGCGAGGGGCTGATCGCCGCGGCCCTGTCCGGCGGCGACGTCGCCGCCGCGGCCTCGGCCAGCGGCGTGCCGGCCGAGACCCTGCAGCGCCTCGCGAAGGCCCTGCGCAGTGCCAAGAGCCCGGTGGCGCTTCCGCCCGGCGCGGCCCTGGCCAGTCGGCGCGCCGTCGCTACCACCGCCGCGGTGCTGAAGCTGAATGCCTCCCTCGGCGCGATCGGCAAGACCGTCACGATTCCGCCCGCCGGCGAGACCGCCAAGGACCGCTCCAGCTACGCCAATGCCCTGGCGCTGGTGGCGGCCATGGAGGCCGGCGAGGTCGACGTCCTCCTCGTCCACGACGCCAACCCGGTCTACAACCTGCCCGCCGGCGCCGGCTTCGCGGCGGCCCTCGCCAAGGTGAAGACGGTCGTCTCCTTCGCCACCTCGAAGGACGAGACCACCGAGCAGGCCCACTGGGTGCTGCCCGACCACGCCCCCCTCGAATCCTGGGGCGACGCGCGTCCCCGCCCCGGCGTGCGCGGCCTGGTGCAGCCGACGATCCGGCCTCTCCACGACACCCAGGCCCTCGGCGATTCGCTCCTGGCGATCGCTCGTGCCATGGGCGACGACGTCGGCGGCCAGCTGCCCTCGGGCAGCTTCCGCGACGTGCTGCAGGCGGCCTGGTCCGGCACGAGCTTCCGCTCCGCCCTCAAGCGGGGCGGCGTCTACGGTCCGACGCCCTCGGCCGTGGGGGCAGCCGGCGGCAGCGGCGCCGACGTCGAGCTGGCGGAGCCGGCTTTCAACGGCACGGGCAGTTTCACCCTCGTCGCGTTCCCCCACGCCCTGCTGGGCGATGGCCGGGGCGCGGCCCTGCCGATCCTCCAGGAGATCCCGGACCCGGTCACCAGCATCGCCTGGGAGAGCTGGGCCGAGATCAGCCTGGCCGCGGCCGATCGTCTGGGCGTCGAGTCCGGCGACGTGGTCGCCATCGAGACCTCTGCCGGCCGCATCGAGGTGGCCGTCTACCTACGAGGCGGGATCCGCGACGACGTGATCGCCGTGCCGACGGGGCAGGGTCACACGGTCGGCTGGTTCGCCTCCAAGGAAGGGCAGGGCCTGCCCGGCATGGCGCGCGGCGTGAACGTCGGCGACGCTCTGCCGGCCCTCACCGACGAGGGCGGGGGGCGCGCCTGGCTCACCGAGAAGGCCAGCGTGACGCCGACCGGCCGCCACCGCCGTCTGCCCTACCAGCAGACGCAGGACAACAAGCGCGAGCGCCAGCTCGGCGAGGTGGTCTCGTTGGCGGCGCTGGCCGAGAGCGACCATGGCGACGGGCACGGCGGGGAGCACGGGAGCGGCCACGGCGGCGGGCACGACGGCCCCCACGAGATCCGCGAGCCCTTCGACCCGGCCGACGACGCCGCCGATCTGGAGCGCGAGCGCGTGTTCCTCGAGGAGCGCTCGGTCAAAGCCTCCGACTACCGCTGGGGCATGACCGTCGATCTCGACAAGTGCACCGGCTGCAGCGCCTGCATCGCCGCCTGCTACGTCGAGAACAACATCCCGGTGGTGGGCGAGGACGAGACGCGCAAGATGCGCCAGATGCCCTGGATCCGCATCGACCGCTTCGTCGGCCCCGGCGACCGCAAGGAGCTGCTGGCCGGCCGCGACCCGATCGGCCCGAACCACGAGAAGCTCGGCGAGACCGACATCCGCAACTCGCCGATGTTCTGTCAGCATTGCGGCGCCGCTCCCTGCGAGCCGGTGTGTCCCGTCTTCGCGACCTACCACAACGAGGAAGGTCTCAACGGGATGATCTACAACCGCTGCATCGGCACGCGGTACTGCGCGAACAACTGCCCCTACAAGGTCCGCCGCTACAACTACTTCGACAACCAGATCACGAAGTGGCCCGGCCAGATGGACCTGGGGCTCAACCCGGACGTGACCGTCCGCGGCCAGGGCGTGATGGAGAAGTGCACCTTCTGCGTGCAGCGGATCCAGCATGCGCGGCAGGAGTCGAAGAACGCCGGGCACGAGACGATCCCCGACGGCTCTGTCCAGACGGCCTGCCAGCAGACCTGCCCCTCCGACGCGATCGAGTTCGGGAACCTGCGGGACGACGCCAGCGCCGTCTCCAAGAAGGCCGACGATCCGAAGCGCGGTTACTCCGCGCTGCACGTGCTGAACACGAGACCCGCGGTGACCTATCTGGCGAAGGTCGTCCGGGGCCCGGTGGAAGGTTGAACTGATGACGCCGCCTCCTGCCATGTCCGTCGCGGAGACCATGCGCCCGACCCCGGCGCCGCCGGACAGCAAGATCAACACGGACCTGCTCGGGGTCATGTACCACCGGCTCTCGCCCGGGTACCTGCTGTTGCTGGGCGCTGCGATGCTCTCGGTGGTCGCGGCCGGCGCCACCTGGGTGTGGCAGGTCTACATCGGCCTCGGCGTCGGCGGCTACACGCACCCGATCTTCTGGGGCGCCTACATCATTACCTTCGTCTTCTGGGTCGGTATCGCCCACGCGGGCACGCTGATCTCGGCGATCCTCTACCTCTTCCGCGCGAAGTGGCGGAACGCGATCAACCGTGGGGCGGAGGCCATGACGGTCTTCGCCGTGCTCACGGCGGCCCAGTTCCTGGGCATCCACGTGGGCCGGATGTGGAAGAGCTACTTCATCCTTCCGTATCCGAACCAGCGCGGGCTGTGGGTCAACTTCAAGAGCCCCCTCGAGTGGGACACCTTCGCGATCTCGACCTACGCCACCATCTCGATCGTCTTCTTCTTCATCGGCCTGATCCCGGACCTGGCGATCGCTCGCGACCGCACCCGGGGCTGGCGGAAGCTCGTGTACACGGCGCTGGCCCTCGGCTGGCAGGGCACCACCCGCCAGTGGAAGTCCCACACCCGCTCGGTGCTCCACCTCTCGGGCCTGGCGACACCGCTGGTCCTCTCGGTTCACTCGGTGGTGTCCTGGGACTTCGCCATGTCGATCGTGCCGGGCTGGCACGCGACGATCTTCGCGCCCTACTTCGTGGCCGGCGCGATCTTCTCGGGCTTCTCGATGGTGCTGACCTTCTTCATCCCGCTGCGTCGCATCTACGGGCTCGAGGAGTACATCACCGACTACCACTTCGACAACATCGCCCGCTTCATCCTCTTGACGGGGTGGATCGTCACCTACGGCTACGCGAGCGAGTACTTCGTCGCCTGGTACAGCGCGGTCGAACCGGAGCAGACCTCGTTCTGGCTGCGCGCCTTCGGGCCCTACTGGCTCTCCACCTGGGTGATGCTCTTCTGCAACTGCATCGCGCCCCAGATCTTCTGGTTCAAGTGGGCACGAACCACGCCATGGATCCTCTTCACCGTGGCCACGCTGGTGAACATCGGCATGTGGTTCGAGCGCTACGTCATCATCATCACCGGCCTCTCCCGCGAGTACGAGCCGGCGGTGTGGGGCATCTACACGCCGAGCTGGGCGGAGCTCACCATCTTCGCCGGCAGCTTCGGCTTCTTCGCCATGCTGTTCCTGCTGTTCATGAAGATCTTCCCCGTGATCGCGATCTACGAGGTGAAGGAGCTGGCCATCCACGACAAGGCCCATGGAGGCGCGCACTGATGCCCTCTCTCCTCGGCATCTACGAATCGCCCGGCCCGGTGGCCGAGGCCGCCACGAAGCTGAAGAACCGCGGGTTCGGCGAGCTGGAGATCTACGCTCCCGCCGCCTTCCCCGAGCTGGACGACGTGGTGCAGGAGAAGCCCTCGGCGGTGCGCCTGTGGACGCTGATCGGCGGCCTGCTGGGCGTCGTGACCGGCTTCGCCGTGACGATCTGGATGTCGATCGACTATCCGATCGTCGTCGGCGGCAAGCCCTTCGCCTCGATTCCGCCCTACGTGATCATCGGCTTCGAGCTGACGATCCTGTTCGGCGGCCTCGCCACCCTGCTCGGCCTGCTGGTCGTCGGGGGGCTGCCCTACGGGACCTTCGGCGTGAACGATCCGGGCTACAGCGCGCGCTTCTCCGGCGAGGAGTTCGGGCTCGTCGTGTCCTGCCCCGAGCGGGATGTCCCCGAGGTGGATGCACTGCTGCGGGCGACCTCGGCCAAGGAGGTGAACCTTGTCGAGGCCTAGCCGACATCTTCCCGCCCACCTCCTCTTCTTCGTAGTGCTGCTGGGCGTGTCGGGCTCCGTGGGCTGCTGGGAGCAGTGGTCGGAGACTTGGTTCCCGCAGATGAAGTGGCAAAAGGCCGTCCAAGCCTTCGAGCGCGTCGACTTCGAGGGGCAGGTCGATCCCTTCATGCCGCCGGAAGGCGCCGTGGCGATCGACGCCGAGCTGCCCGCCGTTCCCCAGTACGACCCCTCGGTGGATCGCCTGCGCAACCCGCAGCCCGCGAACTTCAAGTCCGTGGCCCGGGGCCAGGAGGTCTACGAGATCTACTGCGAGACCTGCCACGGCGCGACCGGGCAGGGCGACGGCCCGGTCAGCATGGCCGGCACCCAGCAGGGCCCCTTCGCCGGCGTGTTCCCCCTGGTCACGGCCATGGCCCGCAGCGATGGCTACCTCTACAACCTCGTCCGCGCCGGTGGCCAGCGGATGCCCGGCTACGCGCGCATTCCCAGCGAAGACCGCTGGCACCTCGTGAACTACGTGCGGTTCCTGCAGAAGGGAGGACAGCCGTGAGCGGCGTGTCCGAACGAGCCAACCCCCGGCCGCTTCCGGTCGGGCCGTTCTTTATTGCGGCCTTCCTCACGATGGTGGGGGTGCTGGCCTTCGCCGCCGGCCTGACTCGGGATCCCGCCGCCGCCTGGCGCGCCTTCCATGTGAACACCCTCTACTTCGGCAGCATGGCCCAGGGCGGGCTCGTGCTGGCCTGCGCCTTTGTGATCGTCGGCGCGAAGTGGCCCGGAGCGGTGCGTCGCATCGCCGAATCGTTGGCGGCCTGGGTGCCCGTCACGCTGGTGCTGTTCGTGATCGGCTGGCTCGGCGGTCGCGAGTTCGTCTACGAGAACTGGCTCCACGGTCCGCCCCCCGGCAAGGAGCCCTGGCTCAACGAGCCCCGGCTCTTCTGGAGCAACTTCGCCGTGCTGGGGCTCCTGGCGGTCCTCTCGATCGCCTTCCTGAAGGCGTCCGTGCGGCCGCACCTGAACGGCGCCGCCGAGGGCGCCGAGGGCATCGCCAAGGGCCTGTTCGGCCGCTGGACCGCGGGCTGGCGCGGCGACGAGGGTGAGCGGGATGCCTCCGCCAACCGGCTGCGCGTGCTCGCGCCGATCATCGCGCTGACCTACGCGCTCGGCTACACGCTCGTGGCCTTCGACCAGGTCATGTCGCTCACGCCGACCTGGTTCTCCAACCTGTTCGGCGGCTTCTTCGCCTGGGGCGGCTTTCTGTGCGCCGTTTCCGCGACGACGGTTATGGCCGTGCTCTACCGCCGCTCCCCGGGCCTCGAAGGCAAGATCACGACGGACCAGTACCACGACCTGGGCAAGATGATCTTCGCCTTCTCGATCTTCTGGATGTACCTCTTCTTCTCCCAGTACCTGGTGATCTGGTACGGCAACCTGCCCGAGGAGACCCAGTTCTTCTACGCGCGCCTGGGCAGCGAGTTCCTCCAAGGCACCTGGTACTGGCAGGGTTGGGCCGAGCGCATCACTGGCGAGCCCTGGGTGGTCGTGAGCCTGTTCGCCTGGGTGTGCATCTGGGTCATCCCCTTCTGGTGTCTGCTCGGGCAGAAGCCGAAGAAGACGCCAGCCTTCCTGGGCAGCATCGCCGCGATCTCCCTCACCGGCTTCTGGGTGGAGCGCAACGTGCTCGTGTGGCCGTCGCTGGTTCCGGACGACACCTATGCCTTCCTCGGCACCATCCAGGTCGGCATCGCCCTCGGCTTCCTCGGGCTCTTCGCCATGACGGTGATGGCCTACCAGCGCATCTTTCCGACGCTGCTCGTTCCCAAGGACTAGCCCTCCGTCCGGCTACACTTCGGGCCGTGGACGCCCATTCCCCGAACGTGGAGCTGCTGGAGACGGGCGTGCGGCTCGGCCGCACGGGGCGCGCGGCGTCCTTCGTCGCCTACCGCGATCTCCTGCACGTCGTGGGCATCGGACGGGGCCTCCGGCTCGCCACCGCGCGCGGCGTCCTGGCCGTTCCCCGCAGCGCCGGGGAGCCGCCTGCGGCGCCGATCGCCGCCGGCCAGGCACTACGGGAGCGGGTCCTGGCGCTGCCGGACGGCTCCGAGCGGATCCGCCGCATGGAGGACCTGGATCTCCTGATGCTGCGCGCGGGTCCTCCGCGGCTCAGTCAGGCCATCGCGGCACTCTGTGTCACCGCCTTCGCGCTCCAGCTGTGGATTCCCGGCTTCACCGAGCAGGGCGCCCTGCGGCCCGGCTGGCTGGCGGTGGAGCCCTGGGGTGCGGTGACGGCCCACTTCCTCCACGGGGCCTTCGCGGGCTTTCCCGCCTTGCTGTCGCCGCATCTGATCCTGAACGTGCTCTGCCTGCTCGGCCTCGGCGCCTTCGTCGAGCGCATGCTCGGCCAGGCGCGGACCGCGGTCGTTCTGCTGGCGGCCGGCGGCGGCGCGGCCCTCGCGTCCCTCGTCGCCGACTACGTTCGGGTCGTCGGCGCCTCGGGGCTGGTGATGGGGCTCGCCGGTGCCCTGGTCGTCCTGGAGTTCGGCCGGCCCGAGCGCATTCCGGCCCCCTGGCGGTTGCCGCGACGGCTGCTCATCGGCCTGCTGGGGGCGGACCTGTTGTTGACCGGCTTCATCCCCGACGTTGCCCACGCCGCCCACTGGGGCGGGCTCACCGCCGGCGGCCTCGCGGCGTGGCTCGCGACCTCCGACCCGGTGCCTCTCGCCCCTCCGCCCCGCTGGGTCGTGGCCGGCGCCGGGCTGGGTCTCTTCTCGGTGGTCGTGGCCGGGGCGGGCCTGGGCTGGGCCGTTCTCGACCCCGGCGCCGCCAGTCTCCGCCGCGCCGCCTACCTGGCCGACGATCCCGACGCGTCTCCCGGGCTCCTGAACGACGCCGCTTGGACGATCGCCATCTCGGACGCGCCGGATGCGGAGCTGCTGGCCGCAGCGGAGGAGATGGCCGAGCGGGCGGTCGACGCCACCTCACGCAGCAACCCCAACCTGCTCGACACGCTGGCGGAGATCGCCTTCATCCGGGGCCGGCCGGAGGACGCCGTCGCCCTGATCGACGAGGCCATCGCCCTGGCCCCGGAAGAGCCCTACTACCGGGAGCAGCGGCGCCGCTTCACCGGTGAGCGTGCCGCCGACGATCGCCCGGCGGACCCGTCGCTCCCGCCGCCGCGGCAGCGGCACCCCCCTCCGTCTCGCGAGCCGCTTCCGGAAGACGGCTTGCGGGTGTAGGTCGGGCCCGATCGCCCGGCGACCCGTCACTCGACGAGCTCGCCGTCCTCCGGGATGACAACGGCGCCGCGGAAGCTCTCGCTCACCAGGTTCCGATACTGGGATTGGAATACCGGAGGAGGGCGCAGCCGCGTCAGGACGAGGCCGCGCACGCCAGCGCGCGTGGCCAGGGCGCCGGCGTCCTCGAGGCGCAGGTGGCGGGCGCCTTCCGCCTGGAGCTCCTCGAGCTGGTCCACCTCCGCTTCACTCGCGGCGTCGAGGGAGGCGCCGTAGAGGGCCTCGGTCCAAAGCCAGTCCGCGTCCTTGGCGAGGGCCGCCACCGCCGCCGTGGGGAGCCCATGGCTGGCGATCGCGATGGACCGGCCGCCGGATTCGATCCGCACGCCCAGGGTGGCCGGCTCGCTTCCGGCGAGCGGCACGACCCGGACGGTCATGGCGCCGACCTCGAGCTGGGTCTCCGCCGAGATCTCGCGGACCGTGGTGAGCCCGCCCTCCGGCGGCAGGCCCCACCACTCGGCCAGGCGAAGGGCCTCGGCCTCGTGGGCGCTGCGCAGTCGCTCCACCAGGGCCGCCGTGCCCGGTGGCCCGAGCACGGTGAGCGGTGCCTCCCGCCGGCCGAGCCAGCCCGTGAGCCACAGGTCGTCCAGGCCCAGGGTGTTCTCCGGGAGCAGCGAGGTGAGGACGAGATGGGAGGGCTGCCAGACCGGGATCTCGGCGGCTCGCAGCGCTTGCGTGACGCCGCGGCCCGCGTCCACCAGCACCATGGCGTCGCTGGTCCCGACCGCCACCGCCGGACCGAGGCGGTTGTGGTTCTCGAAGGTCCCCCCGGTACCGACGGCCACGGCCGACAGGGTCTCGAACTTCCGGGCCTCGAGGGCGGCGATGCCTCCCGCCACCGCCTCGAAGCGCTTCGACGCCCAGGCCATCACCCACATCACGACGACCAGGACGAAGAGCACCGCCAGCACACCCAGGCGCAGACCGCCGCTCATTCGAAGACCACCGTCTTGTTGGCGTACGCGACCACACGATCCTCGAGGTGGTTTCGCACGGCCCGGGCCAGCACCGTCCGCTCCACGTCGCGCCCCTTGCGCAGCAGGTCCTTCACCGAATCCCGATGGGAGGTGTGCACGACCGCCTGCTCGATGATCGGGCCCTCGTCGAGATCGGTCGTCGCGTAGTGGGCGGTGGCCCCGACCAGCTTCACGCCGCGCTCGAAGGCCTGGTGGTAGGGCTTGCCGCCCATGAACGCCGGCAGGAACGAGTGGTGGATGTTGATGATGCGGTTCGGGTAGGCGGCCACGAAGTCGCCGGAGAGCACCTGCATGTAGCGGGCGAGCACGATGAGGTCGACGCCCAACCCTTCCAGCAGGTCGCGTTCCCTGCGCTCCTGGTCTGCCTTCGTCTCCTTGCGGATCGGGAACACGTGGTAGGGAATGCCGAACTGGCTCGCGACGTCCTCCAGGCCCGGGTGATTGCTGATCACCGCGGCGACCTCGCAGGCGAGCTCGCCGGCGCGATGGCGAAGCAGCAGGTCCCACAGGCAATGGTCGTAGCGCGAGACGAAGATGGCGGTCTTCTTGACCTGTCCGGGCCAGGCGATGCGCCACGTCATGCCGAAGCGCTCCGCCACCTCCCGCACCGCTCGTTCCAGGCTGACGCGGTCCGAGGTGAGCTCCGCCAGGTCGACGCGGATGCGCTGGAAGAACTGCCCGGCGATCGTGTCGGTGTGCTGGTCGGAATCCAGGATGTTGCCGCCGTGGCCGTGGAGCACCTGGGCCAGGGCCGCCACGATGCCCCGGCGGTCCGGGCAGGTGACCAGCAGGGTCGCGGTTTCGTCCTCGGGGGCGGCCATGGGCGGCGATGCTAGCCACGCCCCGGGCCGTCTGATAGGGTGCCGGACAGGGGAAATCACTCATTCCCGAGTCTCGGCGGGCGGTTCGTCCGCGCCGGCGAGGCGACCCGGGGCGGTGGGATCGGCGCCCTCAAGGCACCCGGGACCGAAGCGAGAACTGGGTCTCGTGGGGTACGACCAACGCCGAGAAGGAGGTGCACAAACTTGGACCAATCTCAACCTACGGCGAGTGAGGTGGCGGCGTTCTAGCCACCCGAGCCGAAGATTGATTCTTCTCGGTCGTTGGGACGTCGTCCCAGGCCACCGCCCCCGGGAGCGCGGACGCCGTAGCCGCATCCGGGTCCACGAGGACCTGCTCCCGGGGGTCGCTCATTCCGCGACCGGCTGCGCGTCGGCGACCTGAGGGCGTCGGAGCTCCGGGACGGCTCGAAGCCCGCGCAGCGCCCCGCTTCCTGCCCGGACGGGGAAGGAGCTCGGAACCTCCGGGCTCCGGCGAGGAGAGGGCGCCGCGCGGGCGGAACCTCGAACCGCATCCAAGCTGGCATGCCCGCCCGACGCAGGCTGTGCGCGCGGTCACAGGGGTGCCATCATCCCACTCCATGCAATCACTTCCGGATCGACACAGGATGCGCCGCCTGCTCGCAGGGGTCGTGCTGGGGGCGGCCCTGGCCGCGAGCGCCAGCGCGGTCTCGCCGGAGGAGCGCCTCGCGGCGGCGCTCCGCTTCCCGACGGTTTCCCACCAGGATCCGGGACGTTTCGACCCGGAGCCCTTCCAGGCGCTCCACGCCTTCCTGGAGGAGAGCTTTCCCCGCGTCCACTCCGCACTCCGGCGGGAGGTCGTGGCCGACTACAGCCTCCTCTACACCTGGCAGGGAAGCGACCCCTCGCTCCAGCCCCTGCTCCTCACCGCCCACCTCGACGTGGTTCCCGTGCCCGAGGGCACCGAGGACAGCTGGGAGCAGCCCCCTTGGAGCGGCGTCATCGTCGACGATCACGTCTGGGGCCGCGGTGCCCTCGATGACAAGGTCGGTGTGCTCGCCGCCCTCGAGGCGGTGGAGAACCTGCTCACCGGGGGCTTCGCGCCGCGACGCACGGTGCTGCTGGCCTTCGGCCACGACGAGGAGCTGGGCGGAGAGGCCGGGGCCGGTGCGATCACCGCGCTCCTCGAGGAGCGCGGCGTTCGCCTCTGGTTCAGCCTGGACGAGGGGATGGTCATCGCCCAGGACGGGGTGTTCGGCCTCGGGGCCCCCGTCGCGCTCATCGGGATCGCCGAGAAGGGGTACCTGTCCCTTCGCTTGACGGCGCGCGCGCCCGGCGGTCACTCGAGCATGCCGCCGAGAAGCGGTGCGATCGGCGCCCTCGCCCGGGCCGTCACGGCCCTGGAGGAGAAACCGATGCCCGCGCGCACGGGCGGCGTCTTCGGCGAGACGATCCGCGCGATCGTTCCCCACCTCTCCCTCGGCCGTCGGCTCGTGCTCGGGACACCGCTCCTCTCGCGGCTGGCCCTGGCCGGCGTCGCCCGCGACCCGGCAGCCAACGCCTTCGTCCGCACGACCACCGCCGTGACCATGGCCGGCGCCGGCACGAAGGAGAACATCCTTCCGCGAGAGGCGTGGGCGCTGGCGAACTTCCGGATCGTGCCCGGCGACACGAGCGGCGAGGTGGTGGAACGGGTGCGGGCGATCGTCGGCCCGGAGATCGAGATCGAGGTCGTCCGGGCCCGGGAGCCTTCGACCACCTCCGATCCGGGGTCGGCGCCCTACCTCCTGCTCCGGGACACCCTCGCAGCCGTTGCTCCGGAGACGCGGGTGGTGCCGGGGCTCGTGGTCGGCGGCACGGACACCAAGCACTACGGTCGCATCGCCGACCAGAGCTTCCGCTTCACGCCGATCCGCATCCAGCTCTCGGACCGGACCCGCATCCACGGGGTGAGCGAACGCCTGGCGGTGGACTCCTACCTCGAGGCCATTCGCTGGTACGAGGCCCTTCTCGAGCGGGGGGCCGGCGGCGGCTGAGCCCGGGCCCCGACCGGCGGCGGCCCCGGGGCCGGTCCAGGTTTTCGCCCCATCTGCCGATGGAGGGAGATGCGTCTCCCGCTCCTGGCCCTCGTCCTGCCGCTGCTCGCTGCGATCCCGGCGCTTGGCGAGGGGTCGTTCAACCGGTTGCCGTCGCCACCGAAGCCAGCTCCCGCCGCGGAGACCGCTCCGGAGGTGTCGCCGGCCCCGGCGGCTCCGCAGGTCGCCGCGCCCGCCGCCGAGCCGTCGCCGGCCGTCGCGCCCGCACCGGCCGCGCCCGAGGAGGCCTCAGAGGAGGAGGCGCCCCTGGGCGAGCCCACCCACGGCGAGGTCTGCGTCTACGGACCCGAGGGCGTCGTCTACGGGCCCCGCGGACGGGACTGCGGAGACGAGGTTCCGGCTCCGTCGGCTGCCGCCGAGGGACGCCAGGGCCGCTGCATCTTCGGCGCCGGTGGCCGGGTGGTCTATGCGCCTCCCGGGGTCGATTGTGCCGGTACGCTCCAGGACTCGACGCCCGAAGCCTCGCGCCGGCGGCCTCGGGCGCGGCGCCTGCGCTACTAGGCCCGTTCCGGCGTCTCGGGGCGACCCGCCCCCTCGAGCCCGGTGTCGAGGGCTGCCAGGGCCTCGCCCAGCCAGCGCCGCGTTCCGGCCGGGTCCGCCATGCCGACCTGCTCGTGCAGGGCCCGGGTGAGCAGCGTCGCCATCAGTACGCCGATCCAGGGGCCCGGGTCGGCGAGCTCGAGGCCCCGACCTCCCAGGAAGCTACGGAACGCCTCGCGGAGCCCCAGGGCCTCCTCGAGCAGGGCCGGGGCCTGGCCGGAGCCGGCTCGGAGCCGGTCCTCCCGGGCCGGGTGGGACACCACCAGGAGGGTGATCGGCATGGCCTCCCGCAGGGAGTCGAGGGCGGCCAGGGCCAGCACGCCGAGCCCCTGGCGGAGGGTTTTCGCGCGGTCCGCCCGGCGCAGGGCGTCGGTCAGGTCCGGCCGCGGCACGCGCATGGCGCGGAAGAAGAGCTCGTCCTTCGTCCCGAAGCGCTGGAAGAGCACCCCCTCCGAGACGCCGGCGTCGGCGGCGATGGCCCGGGTCGAGGCCCCGACGCCGTCGGCCAGGAAGCGGTCGCACGCAACCTCGAGCAGGCGTTCGTCGCTGATGGAGCGGCGTCGGGCCATGACCGAGGATAGGGCGGGATCGGTTGATGAGCATGTGCTTACATATAAACCAGGGTGACCCTCTCTTCCGAGCCGACCCTGGGTGCCGCCTCCCTCCCCGCGCGGGCGGTGCGGGTCGGGCCTTCTCCGCTGAGTCGGGCGGGATGGTGGCGGTGCTCCTGGTCGTCGAGTGGTGCTTCCCCGTACCAGCGGCGATGGCGCATGACCTGGCGCCACCTGTGGCGGCGCGACAGAGCTGCACTGCGATCACCACAGCGCGTCCACCCCGAGGCCGCCAACGAGGGCGCCGCCCGGTCGCTCTTGGACCTGCTCGGCGGGACCCTCCTGTATCGGCCCGGCGTGTCGCCCGCGGAGCTCGGGCTCCGGGCGGAGGACGGCGATCCCGGGGCAGCACCCGCCCTGGCGGGCCTTCCGGCTGCCCTTCAGCACTCGCCCCGTCGAGCCCCGCCGCGCTGAGCCGGCGCTATCCTGCGCGGCCATGCTGAACGATCTCCGCCCCTTCGAGCGACGCGTCCACTCCCAGTGCGGGGAGGACGGGGTGCTCGAGCACCTCTTCGCCACGATCGGCCCCGGCCGCCGCTACTTCGTCGAGTTCGGCGCCAAGGACGGGCTCTCGGTCTCGAACACCGCCAACCTGCGGCTTCACCACGGCTGGACCGGGCTCCTGCTGGACGCGGCCGCAGCCGACGGCGACGGCCTGGTGCGCCGCGCCTTCGTGACCGCCGAGAACGTGGACGACCTCTTCGAGGCCCACGGCGTCCCCAGGCGCTTCGACCTGCTCTCGATCGACATCGACGGCAACGACTACTGGGTGTGGAAGGCCCTGGATCGCTTCACGCCCCGGGTCGTCGTGGTCGAGTACAACATCTTCTTCCAGCCCGGCGACGCGCGGACGATGCCCTACGACCCGGACCACGTCTGGATGGACGACAGCTGCTACCACGGCGCGAGCCTCGCGGCCCTCCGCAAGCTCGGCGACGCCAAGGGCTACGCCCTCGTCCACACCGACAGCTGGTCCCCGAACGCCTTCTTCGTCCTGCGCTCCGAGCTGCCCGCCGACTTCGTCGAGCGCCCGACCGAAGCGCTCACCGACTGGCGCCACTTCCACGAGCCCCCGGGAACCGCGGGCCTCGAATGGACGCGCGTCTGAACACAGTACCGGTGTTGCGCTCACCTCGGCTCGGGCCAGACCTCGGAGACGCTCGGGTCGGCGGGGGCGTTGGCGAAGACTTCCGGGGGCAGCAGGGCGGCCGCGGCGGCCATGGCCTGGCCCGCGGGCTCGCGGAGTCCGACCGAGTACAGCGCGCCCGCGGTCTGCAGCGCGTGGCCTCCGTCGCCGGCTCGGCGCTCCGCTTCGCCGAGGCCCGGGAAGGCTGGCGCCGCGGCGAGGCTCGCCTCGCGCAAGGCCTTGCCGATCTGCACCCAGGCGGGTCCGACGACCGGATCGAGCTTTCCTCGCCTCCCGCCGGCGTGGCCGCGGGCCGCCAGGTATTCCAGGTGGGGGCGATCATCGGTGTTGCGTGGCGCGCCCGCGCCGTAGGGGCCGAGGCGGCCTACGTAGAGGGACCAGAAGGCCTCCGGGTACGTCACCCACCGGTCCGCCTCCCCGGCCTTCGACAGCGCGGCCACGCGCGCGGCGATCGTCTCCGCGTTCGGTACCTCGCCGCGCCATCCCACCAACGCCACGATCGGGAAGCGCCCGTAGAAATCGCCGCGGAACACCACCGCTTCGGGAAAGACGCGGTCGAAGGTCGCGGCGATGCTCGAGAGCTCCGGCTCCGAGAGCTGGTAGAGCGGTAGCCACTGGCAGAAGAGCCCGCCTTCGTCGAGATGGGCGCGGGCCGCGGCGAAGTGCGCCTCGCTGTAAAGCGATCCGGTGCCCGCGCGCCAGGGAACGAACAGGTCGGCGACGATCACGTCGAAGCGCTGCCCGGTGCTGCGCAGGAAGCTCCGCGCGTCGTCCAGCACCACCCGCGTCCGCGGATCCAGGTAGACGCCGCGGTTCACGTCGGAGAAGAAGCCGGCGGCGCGCGCGACGCCCGGCACCAGCTCGACCAGGGTGAGCTCCTCCACAGGATGGGCCAGGGCGGCGCCGGCGCTGCTGGCGGTCGCCGAGCCCACGAAGAGGGCGCGCTTCGGGGCCGGGTGGAGCAGGAGGGGCAGGTGGCCCTGGCGTTCCTGATGCACCCGGTCCGCGCTGCCGCCGAGGGCGTAGTGGTTGTCGGTCTGCAGGAAGCGCCCGCCGTCGCGCTCGATCACCGCGACCAACCCCGCCGGCGTCTCCTCGCCGAACAACAGGCGGTCGTCGCCCTCGAGACGCAAGGCGGGCAGGTCCATCGGGCTGCCGCGAGAGAGGATCGCGAGCCAGGCCAGACCGAGGGCTGCGTCCCGGAGGAGGCGCGACTGGCCCGGCGCCGTCGGGACGACGACGGCGACGATGCCGTACAGCACAGCGACCGCAACGAAGCCCAGCCACAGCCCCAGGCCCGGAAGCAAGACGTAGGGCGCGAGCAGGGCGCCGGCCACTGCGCCGGCCGTATTGGCGGCCAGGAGGCGGCCTGTGGTGGCGGCCGCGCCGGGTGCACCGCCTTCCCGCTTGCCGGCCGCGTGCAGCACGGCCGGGAACACCAGGCCCGACGCGAAGAGCGGCAGGCCCGCCACGCCGAAGGCCAGGCCGAAGGCGCTCCAGAGGTAGCCGGGCCAGGGTCGCTCGCTCCCCCAGTAGGCGAGCCCGTCGGTCGCCCCGACGAACAACGCCGGGAACCCGGCCCAGCCGATCGTTGCCGCCACCGCCGCCCATCCGAGCAGGGTGCGCGCGCCGAGCCGGCCGGCGAGGAGCGCCACCGTGGCCGCCGCTGCGGCCAGGGCGATCAGCACGGTGACCAGCACCACGCCGAATGCGTAGGTCGACTGGTTGAGCACCCGCGCGAAGGCCTGGACCAGGAGCGGCTGGCACGCGAACACGGCCACGCCCGACGCGGCGGCCAGGCCGAGGAGCATCCCGTCGGAGAGGGCCGGCTCGCCGGGCGCCTCGGGCACCGGCTCCCGCGGCGGAGCCGCGCGGCCCTCGCGTCCCCAGGACCAGGCGAGCCCGCCGGCGAGGGCCAGGGTGGCGACGCCCGCGCCATAGCCTCCGCGCACGCCCAGCCACTCGGGCAGCAGGAAGCTCGCGAGGGCGGCGCCGCCGGCGGCGCCCAGGGTGTTGGCGCCGAGGAGCGCCGCGCCCGCGCGGCCGAGGGACGTGCCAGGCCCGACGCAGCTCGCGACCAGGGCGGGCAGGGTGGCGCCGAAGAAGACGCCGGCCGGGGCCGCCGCCAGGAGCGCCGCGGCCAGGCGCAGTGCCGCCAGGGCGGCCGGCGTCTCGCGCAGCCCGTCGGAGGCCGCGTCGACGATGCCGCGCAGCGCCCACAGGAGAAGGGGCACGGCCGCCGCTGCCGCCGCCGCACCCAGCTCGAGCCGGCCGTAGGTCGCGAGGGGTCGTTCGGCCCGCGCCGCGAGCCGTCCACCCCAGGCGGCGCCCAGCGCCTGTCCGGCGAAGAAGGCGACCAGGGTGGCCGAGACCGCCGGCGCCGTGGCGCCGAGCAGCAGCCGGAACCAGCGCAGCCAGAGCGTCTCCACCACCAGCGCACCGGCGCCGGAGAGCAGGAAGAGGGTGCAGCCCCGGGCGAGCGCCCGGCTCGCCGTCACGACGGAGCGCCGGCAGCCACGCCCGCCGTCACGACGAGGCGCCGGCGTTCCGGGCGGCCAGGGCTCGCTCCACGCGCTCCAGGTCTTCCGGCGTGTCCACCGGCACGCTCTCCCAACCCTCGATGACCGCGCAGCGGATGCGGTGGCCGTGCTCGAGGGCGCGCAGCTGCTCGAGGGCCTCGCTGCGCTCCAGCGGCGTCGGTGCCAGCCCGACGTACTCGAGGAGGAAGGGCCGACGATAGGCGTAGAGGCCGACGTGCTGCCAGATCGGGGCGGCCGCTTCACCCTTCCGCTGATGGGGGATCGGGCTGCGCGAGAAGTAGAGGGCGTCGCCGTGGCGGGAGCGCACGACCTTGACCCGATTCGGGTCAGCGAGGGCCGCGGGCGGGGCGGCGTGGACCAGCGTCGCCATCGGCACGTCCGGGTCCTCGAGCAACGCCTCGACGACCGCGTCCACGACGAAGCCCTCGATCAGCGGTTCGTCGCCCTGGATGTTGACGACCACCTCCGCGTCCAGGCCCGCGGCGACCTCGGCGAGGCGATCCGACCCGGTCGGATGGTCCGCTGCGGTCATCACCGCCTCTGCGCCGAAGGCCTGGCACGCGCCGGCGATGCGCTCGTCGTCCGTGGCCACCAGCACCCGGGAGAGGCGCTTCGCCTGGCGCGCGCCCTCGACGACGTGCTGGATCATGGGCCGGCCGGCGATCTCCGCGAGGGGTTTGCCCGGAAACCGGCTCGAGGCCCAGCGCGCGGGAACCACGCCCACCGCCCGGAGGCTCGACATGACGGCATGCTAGCGGACGGGTACCCTGAGCGGTGATGATGGACGCGTCCCCCACGCGTCGGCCGGTGCTGGCCGTCTCGTCCAACAAGGGCGGGGTCGGCAAGACCACGGTGGCGACGAACCTGGCGGTCTACCTGCGTGCGCTGCACGAGGAGCTGGGCGTGCTGCTGATCGGCCTCGACGACCAGTCGATCATCGACCGCATGTTCCGGCTGCGGCCGTCGACCTCCGGCGAGCTCAACCTGAAGCACGGCTGGGCCCAGCGCAACCTGTCGGGCGTTCTGCAGCTCGGCCAGTACGGCATCCACTTCGTGCCGACGCCGCCGGACACGGGCCCCCTGAAGGCCCGCGCCGGGGATCCGCTCATCCTGCGGAGCATCCTCCAGAAGACGGGCTTCGAGGGTCTCACGATCCTCGACACGAAGAGCGATCTCGAAGCCTTGACCTGCAACGCCCTGGCGGCGGCGGACCTCGTCCTTTTGCCGGTCTCGGACTGGGCTTCCTTCGAGGAGGCGGAGAAGGCCTTCGACCTGCTGCGCCGTCAGCCTTCCGGCGAACGCCGCGGCCGCGTGCTCTTCACGCTGGTCGATCGCCGGACGCGGGTCGACGCATCCGGGCGGGACCTCTACGAGCGCCTGGCCCGGGCGAGCGACGAGCGCGGCTGGCCGCGTTTCCAGACCTTCCTGTCCCGCAGCCCCCGGGTCGAGGCCCTGAACTCCGGCTCGGGGATTCCCGGCTCGGTGTTGCACCACGCCCGCGGCACCGCCGTCCACCGGCAGTTCCGGGAGCTGGCCGAGGAGGTGAGCAAGCTCCTCGGCCTCGGCGATACCGGTCCCGTTCGCCGCCCTCCCGAGGCCCGCCGCGCGGAGCCGGCTCCGAGCCTCGGCGGCGGCCTCAAACGCGCCCTCCTGAAGGGCCTCCGCGCCCGCTAGCGAGCCGCTTCGGCGCTGCGTTTCGCGTCGCGGACGGCGCGGCGGAGCTTGGTGTGGAGGGCGCGGACGACGACGAGGCGTTCCTCGGCGGCTTCGCGCTCGTCTCCGAAGACGCTCTCGGCGTAGTCGGCGAGCTCCCCGACGTTGCGCTTCGCCTGACGGAGCAGGCGCTCGGCGTCTTCGAGGCGATCGACCTCGAGCAGGGCGAGGCCGCCGCGCAGGCGTTCCTCCAGGGAGGGGCGCGCCGCGGGATAGCGCTGGGCGGCGTAGCGCAGGAGCCCCCGCTCCAGGTCCAGGTGCTCGGGCCGGGCGGGCCGGTAGCTGCGGCCGGTCTCGCAGCCGCTGTCGAAGGTGCCGTGGTCCCAGGCGAGCAGGCGATCGTCCTCGAAGATCATCCAGCTCGAGCGCTCCGTGCGTGTGAAGGTGAGCCCTTCGCGGTGGCGACACACCCGGTGGGCGGTCACACCGACCCGGCCACGGGAGGCGTCGCCGCGTCCGGCCTCGAGCGCCGTCCAGGGCAGCTCGTGGGCCGCGAGCACCCGCAGCTCCACGACTTCGAGCCGGTGCCCCTTTCCGGGCGCCTCGAAGAGCGAGGCGAGGGTGGCGTGCAGCGCGCCGCCGGAGGCCGGCGGCGCGGCGGTTCCATCGCCGGCCGCACGGTGCCAGGCCTCGGGGCTCCCGGCGCAGGCGGCCAGGAAGACCAGCAGGAGGGGGACGGGCGCGCACCGCATGGGGCCGAAGCGTAGCGCGCACCCCTGTTTGCAGGGCGGTTCGCGCGTAGGCTAGAACCCCTTCGTGCCCGAGTCTCCCGCCCTCCACGAAAGGAACGTCGACTTCCGCTGGGAGACCCCCGAAGGTCCCTATCGCTGCATCTCTGCCGAGCAGGGGTGCGCGTGGGACGAGCAGGGCTGGTTCGTGCTCGAAGATGCCTTCGACCCGGACACCATCGGGCGGGTGACCTCCGCCATCGATCCCCTCGAGGAGGAGGTGACCGCCTTCCTGAAGACGCGCCCGGACGGGAAGCTGCTGATCGCCGAGGACGGCAACATCACCTTCACCACCCACGTGGTCACGCGGGATCCGGTGCTCCGGGCGTTCTGTGCCCACCGCGTGTTCCAGGACCTGCTGCACGACCTGATCGGTCCCGACGTGCGGCTCTACTGGGACCAGGCCGTCTACAAGAAGCCGGAGCGTCCCGGCCGCTTCCCGTGGCACCAGGACAACGGCTATACCTACGTGGAGCCTCAGCAGTACGTCACCTGCTGGGTGGCGCTCACCGACGCCACCGTCGACAACGGCTGCCCCTGGGTCGTGCCCGGGCTCCACCATCGCGGCACCCTGGCCCACTGGACCACCGACGCCGGCTACCAGTGCCTGCCGGACGATCCGGAGGGCGCCGTGCCCGCGCCGGTCCGCGCGGGAAGCATCGTCGTCTTCTCCTCGCTCACGCCCCACGCCACCGGGCCCAACACCACGGACGGCGTGCGCAAGGCCTACATCGTGCAGTTCGCTCCTGACGGGGCCCGCTTCTTCCTCCCCGGCCAGGAGCCCGCGCCCTGCGACGATCCGGCGCGGCAGTTCCTCATCCTGAAGGACGGCGAGCCCGTCCAACCCTAGGAGTCGCGCATGCCCATCAGCCCCATGGACGACTACCTGGCCCACCAGACGTCGGAGACCTTCGACCACGTCGCTACCTCCGACCGGAACTTCTACGACCGCTACTACTTCAATGCCCACCCGTCCTCCGACGAGCTCTTCCTCGTGACGGGTCTCGGCCAGTACCCGAATCTCGGAGTGACCGACGCCTTCGTCGCCGTCTCCCATGGCACGAGCCAGTACGTCGTGCGCGCCTCCCGGGAGCTCGGCGCTGACCGCCACGACACCTCCGTCGGACCGTTCCGCGTCGACGTGATCGAGGGTCTGCAGAAGCTGCGCGTCGTGTGCGAGCCCAACGAGTGGGGCCTCGCCTTCGACATGACCTTCACGGGCCAGGTCCCCGCCCTCGAGGAGCCCAAGACCTTCCGCCGCAACCACGGCCGCGTGACCACCGACACCTCGCGCTACGCCCAGGTCGGGCGCTGGGAGGGCCGCCTCGAGGTCGCCGGCCAGACCTACGACGTCTCGCCCGACACCTGGAAGGGCGCCCGCGACCGCTCCTGGGGCGTGCGTCCCGTGGGCGAGGCCGAGGCCCCGGGCATCCGCTTGAAGGACCTGCAGGCCGGCACCGCCGGCTTCTATCACAACTGGTGCCCGATGCAGTTCGACGACTTCATGCTGAAGGTGCAGCTCGACCGGCACCACGACGGCGCCGTCGTGCTGGAGGAGGGCGTCAAGGTCTGGAACCACGGGATCGACAAGGAGCCCGAGCACCTGGGCTCGCCCTCCATCGACATCACCTACCTGTCCGGGACCCGGGAGATCGACCACGCCGACATCACCCTGGCCCATCCGAGCGGCCGTGCCCTGAAGATCCGCAGCCACCCGGTGCGCACCGTCTACCTCCGGGCGGGCACCGGCTACATGGCCCACGACGGCTGGGGCCACGGCTACTACCAGGGTCCCCAGAAGGTCGAAGGCCTCACCTTCGACATGAGCAGCCAGGCGAAGCGCAGCGAGTGGGCCGGCCTGAACGAGACCCTCTCCCGCTTCGAGCTCGAGACCGGCGAGGTCTGCTACGCCATGCACGAGAACATGATCATGGGCACCTACCTGCCCGACGGCTTCGATTCACCAGGGGCGCTAGCGCCGTAGGCGTGAGACAAAGGGACGTTCCTTTCTGTCTCACGGCTCCGCCGTGAGACAGAAAGGAACGTCCCTTTGTCTCACTAGGCCGCTCCGCGGGTCTGGAGGTCGACGAAGCGGCGGTAGGCGCCGCCGCTCCGGCCCATGAGCTCGGCGTGGCTGCCCTCCTCGACAATGCGCCCGGCTTCCACGAAGGCGATGCGGTCCGCATGGCGGATGGTCGAGAGGCGGTGCGCGATCACCAGCACGCCGTGATCGCTGCGCGCCTCCTCCATCATCTCCACCAGGGCGCGCTCGGTCTCCGGGTCGAGAGCAGAGGTCGGCTCGTCGAGGATCAGGATCGGGGAGGGGCGCACGAGCGCCCGGGCGATGCCGATGCGCTGCTTCTGCCCCACCGAGAGCTTGCCTCCGCCCCGTCCGAGCCGCGTGCGGTAGCCCTGGGGCAGGTCGCGCACGAAGCTGTCGGCGCCGGCGCGTACGGCGGCGCGCCTCACCTCCGCCTCGCTCGCCCGCGGGCGGCCGAGGCGGATGTTCTCTTCCACCGTGGCGTCGAAGAGCACGGTCTCCTGGAACACGAAGGCGACCTGCTCGCGGATGGAGGCCCGCGAGAAGCCCCGCGCGTCGGCTCCGTCGAAGAGAACCTGGCCCCGGTCCGGCTCGTGGAAGCGCGGGATCAGCGAGGCCAGGGTGGTCTTGCCGGCACCGGCGGGGCCGACGAGCGCCACGATCTCGCCTTTGCGGAGGTCGAGGCTCACGCCATCCAGTGCCGGCGTGCCGTCCGGGTAGGCGTAGGCGGCGTCCTCGACCCGCACGTGCCGGACCGGCCGCGGCAGGGCCGGCGTTCCCGGAGGCTCCTCCTCCGTCGGCAGGTCCATGAGGAAGAAGACGCGGTGCAGCCCCACCGCGGCCTCCTGCAGGCGGATCCACAGGGCGCCCAGATCGATGCAGGCGAACATCAGGTAGAGGAAGTAGGTGAACAGCAGCAGGAAGTCGCCGCGGGTGATGGCGCCGGCGATCACCATGTTGGCGCCGTAGAGGAAGACCCGCCCCGCGAAGAACATCCCGGGCAGGAAGGCGAACAGGAAGATGCCCATGCCGACCACCATCACCGACCGATGCCGGCTGAAGGCGCTCCAGCTGTCCGCGTCGAAGCGATCCTGCTCCCGGTCCTCGGCACCGAGGCTCTGGACGGCGAGGATGTTCGAGAGCCCCTCTTCGAGGCTGCTGGCGGTGGCGGCGCCGGCCTGGCGGCTGGCGCTGCTGCGGCGGCGGAGCACTCCGGTGAAGGGCAGGCTCACCACCAGGGCGATGCCGAACATCCACAGCGCGCTCTGCCAGAAGATCGGGTGGTCGCCGAAGAGGAGCGACATCACGACCACCGTCGCCAGGGCGAAGGCCGCGGCGGCGAAGGGCGTGAGGATGATGCGATAGACGCCGTGGGTGATCGACGGCGTGTCGTACATGACGCGGAAGACCGCGTCGCCGATGCGCTCGTCGTCGAAGACGGTCATCGGCAGGGCCTGGATGCGTTCGAAGAGCCGCGATCGGTAGTGGTGGTTCAGCGCCTGGGTCAACTGGATGGTGAAGCGGAAGTCGAGCAGGCCCAGCAGTCCGCTCGCCATCGACCAGCCCTCGTTGGCCTCGTTCTCGGTGCGGCTGGCCTGGTCGTGGCCCGAGGAGAGATGGGACTCGGCCCGGTCCCGCTCGGCACCGCCGGTGCCGACGGCGCCGACCAGCACGAGAAGCAGGAGCTGGACGACGATCATCCAGCCCAGGATCTCGCCGCCGGGCAGGCCGACCAGCGGCTCCATCAGCGGGCGCAAGAGCGCCGGATAGTCCGCGGGCACGACCGGGCGCGCCTCGACCACGTGGTCGACGATGATCTTCACCGGCCACGGTGTCAGGAAGAGGGGAACCAGGGAGGCCAGGAGCAGTGCGTACTTCCATGCGAAGCGCCGACGGAAGGGCAGGGCGTAACGGAACGCCCGCCCCAGCACGCGCACGGTCTCGCCGTGGCCGATCGAGCCTCGCTCCTGGAGCCGGCTCACGGCGAAGCCCCGGCGGCCCGGGCGGGCTCGGCCTCCTGCCGGAAGAGCGTTCCGTAGACGCCCTCCTGGCGACCCAGGAGCTCCTCGTGGGTGCCGCGTTCGACGATGCGCCCGTCCCGGAGCACCAGGATCTGGTCGGCCCGGCGGATCGACGAGAGCCGGTGGGTGATCAGGAAGATGAGCCGGCCCCGGCCCCACTCGGCGAGGTTCCCGAGCACGCGGATCTCGGTCTCCGCGTCGAGGGAGGCCGTGGGCTCGTCGAGGATCAGGATGGGCGTGTCCTTCAGCACCGCCCGGGCGATCGAGAGGCGCTGGCGCTGGCCGGTCGAGAGCTTGGTTCCACGCTCTCCCAGGAGCGTGTCGTAGCCCCCGGGCAGCTTGGCGATGAACTCGTCGGCGCCGGCGATGCGGGCGGCCTCGCGCACCTTGGCGTCGGTCGCGCCGGGCACCGCGTAGCGAATGTTCTCGCGCACGGTCGTCCCGAACAGCAGGTTCTCCTGCAGCGCAACCGCCACGGCGCTGCGCAGGCTCGCCGTCTGGAACCTCCGCAGGTCGCGCCCGTCGATTTCGACCGCGCCTCGTTCCGGCTCGAAGAGACGCAGCAGCAGGGCCATCAGCGTGGTCTTGCCCGAGCCGGTCGGGCCGACGATCGCCGTCATGCTGCCCACCTCGGCCTCGAAGTCGACGCCCTCCAGGGCGGGGCGGTCCGGCTGGTAGCGGAAGTGCACGTCGCGGTAGGCGATGCCGCGGCCGATGCTCTCCAGGGGCACCGCGTCCGGCACATCCTGCACCTCGGGCTCGAGGTCGAGCAGCTCGAAGACCCGGTCGAGGCCGATCGCCACGTCCTGGGTGCGGCCCCAGGTCTTGAAGAGGAGCCGCAGCTGGCCCGCGCCATCGCCGAAGCGCATCTTGAAGAAGTTGTAGAGGCCGAGGGTCCAGATGCTGAAGCCCAGGACTTCGAGCATCAGAGGCGCGCTGGTCGCCGTGCGCGCCGCGGCGAAGGCGCCGCCGCCCACGAGCGCCAGGCCACAGACCCAGAAGAGCGAGACGGTGAAGACCGCCAGCCGGTCCCGGGCGCGGAAGGCCGCGTCGAAGGCGCTTCGGCTGGCCCCCTCGAAGACGTCCTGCCAGCGCCGCTCGGCCCCGTAGGCCTTGATCACCTTGATGCCGACCAGCGTCTCCTGGATGCGCGCCGTGAGCGACGCGTTCGTCTCCCGCGCCTCGCGGAACCCGACCCGCAGGCGCCGGGAGAACCACAGGCCCAGCAGGAGGAGCGGCGGCCACAGGAGCCCCAGCGCTAGCGCCATCCAGGGATCGAAGGCGGCGACGACGAGGACGCCGAAGGCATAGCGGCCGAGGGTGGCGATCGGCGCGAAGAAGAGCAGCTCGATCAGCTGCGTCACCATCGCCGAGTCCTGCATCATGCGGTAGAGCGCGTCGCCGATCGCGTGGTCGCTGTGGAAGCGCAGGGAGAGCCGCTGGAGCTGCTCGAGGAGCTGCACCCGCAAGAGCTGGTTCACCCGCTGCAGGATCCAGACCTGGTAGTAGTAGAGGGCTAGGATCAGGGGCGTCACCAGCACGGCGACGGCGCCGCACGCGACGAGCGCGCCTTCCAGGAGATCCCGCCGCACCGGCGCCGCGAGCTCCTCCACGTGCGTCACCAGGGCCGGGTCGAGGCCGAGGAGCCGGGCCTGCTCCAGGGGCAGCGGCTGGCCTTGCAGGACGCGCGTCCAGATCAGGTCGAGCACCAGGAGGCCGAGGGGGAAGAGCGCCACGGCCACCAGGCCGAATCCGCCGAACAGCGCGAACATGTGCCGCCGCAGCGGGTGCAGCCACTGGAGACACCGGGCGAGCAGGCGAAGGACGAGCCGGAAGGGAAGCCGGTCCGCGCGGCCGCCCTGGCCCAGGTGGCCGAGGCCTCCCCATGCGGGACCGCCGTTCTGGGTGGGGTGCGCCAAGTTCTTCCCTCTCGGGCGCCCGACCCACCCGACACCCGACGGTAATTCCTCCTGGGTCCGCCGCCAACGTCGCCGGCCTTGCCCCCCGCGGGGCGGCCTCTACCCTCCGGCCGTGCACATCGTCATCGTCGGCGGAGGCCAGGTGGGGACCACCCTCGCCTCCAAGCTCTCCGGCGAGGGTCACGACGTGGCGGTGGTGGAGCGCGATCCCGCCCGGCTGGCCGACCTCGCCGACACTCTCGACGTGCGGGTGGTGGCGGGCAACGGCGCCACCGCCGGCGCGCTGCGCCAGGCCGGGGCCGCCGACGCGAGCCTGGTGGTCGCGGCCACCGAGAGCGACGAGGCGAACTTCGTCTGCGGTCGCATCGCGGCGTCGATGTTCGAGGTGCCCCACGTGGTGGTGCGTCTCCGCGAGCCGGACCACGAGGAGGCCTTCCGCGCGCTATCGCGCGGCGACGACGTCGACATCGCCTGCGTGAACCCGGAGGCCGCCGCCGTCGGGGAGATCGGGGCGCTCCTCGAGGTGCCCGGTGCTCTCGACGTCTGGCACTTCATGGGCGGCGACCTGCTGGTCGCGGGTTTCCCCATCCACGAGGGCTCCGAGTTCGCCGAACGTCCGGTGCTCGACATGCGGCTCTTCTTCGCCGAGACGCCGTCCCTCGTCGTCGCGATCCACCGCGACGACCACGTGCTGGTGCCCGGCGGCAAGGAGACGATCCGCACCGGCGACATCGTCTACTTCGCCCTCGCCCGCTCCGACCTCGACGCCATGCTCGAGCTGATGGAGGTGTCCCGGGAGGCGAGTCGCAAGTTGATGATCGCCGGCGCCAGTCGCATGGGGTTGGACCTGGCCCGGCGCCTCGAGTCGAGCACCGCATCCCTCGTGGTCCTCGAGCCGGACGAGGGGCGCGCCCGCGCCGCCGCCGAGCAGCTCTCTCGCGCCGTCGTCGTCCACGGCTCCCTGACCAGCGAGCGCCTCCTGGACGAGGAGCAGATCGAGCGCGTCGGCACCTTCGTCGCCGTCGGCGACGACCACGAGACGAACCTGGTGGCGGGGCTGCTGGCCAAGCGCATGGGCGCCGGCCGCGCCTTCGCGCTGGTCGACAACCCGGCCCTCGCCAACCTGATCGGCGAGACCGCCATCGACGCCATCATCAGCCCCCGGCTCCTGGCCATCGGGCTCACCCTCCAGCACATCCCTGGAGCGGTCGTCCACGAGATGGCGGCCCTGCTCGGCGACCGGGTCGAAGTCCTGGAGGCCGAAGTGGGGAGGGGCGCACCGGTGTGCAATCACGTCATCGCCAGCCTCGACCTGCCGCCGGGCCTGCTGTTCGTGGCGATCGGTCGCGGCGGCGGCCTCCGGGTGCCGCGCGGCGACGACCGGGTGGAGCCGGGAGACCGGCTGCTGGTCGTGGCGAAGAGTGGCCTTCGGAGCCGGCTGTCGGCGTTGCTGCTGCCCTAGCTCCCGGGATCCGACGGGAGGCGGCCCTAGAGCCTGAGCCGGCTCGCTCGCCGGCGGCCCGAGATGCCGTGCAGGATCGCTCCCAGGGCCATGCCGGTACAGAAGATCAGCGCACCCATCAGCCACTCGGCGGAGCGGGTGCCTGCCCGAAGCTTGTAGTTCTCCTGGGTGAGCCGCTCGATCTCTTCCTTCTGGCCGCCGTCCGCCGAGCTCAGCGTGTCGTTGGACTGGCGCAGGCGCTGGGCCTCCGCGGAGGTCGATTCCAGCGTGCTGCGGAGCTGCTCGGTCTCCGCCTCGAGCTGGGCGAGCCGCACGGTCGGCGGCGCGTCCGGCTCGAGATAGCCCTCGGCGATCCAGCCGGTCTTGCCCTCGCCGTCGCGGACCTTCGTCCAGCCGTCGCCCCGTTCGAGCACGCTCAGCCGATCGCCGGGCGTCGCCGACGCCAGGATCCGGAACTGGGTGCCCGGGCCGCTCCGCAAGTTGAGCGGCGCGCCGCGCACCCAGGCTTCCTCGGCCCCGGCGGCGCCGGCCAGTAGCAGGAGCCCCAGGACGGACGCCACGATCCCCCGCCTCATCCGATCCACCTCCACAGGACCGGGATTGTATCGACCCGGCCTGAAGTTGGGAGCCGGAGGCGGTTTCCCCTCACCCCACGACGCCGGCCCCGTCTTCCGATACGATCTCGCCCGATGGGACGCCTTCGCCTCCTGCCGGGCCTCTTGTTCCCCTGGCTCGCTGTGGCCGCCGCCGCCCAGCCGCCCACCGTGCTTCCGACGCTCAGCGTGGAGCAGGTCGAGGTGCTCGAGCGGGGCGAGGTCGTGGTGACCGAGCTGCCGCCCACCGACGGCGAGGGCTTCGCCTACAAAACCTACGGGCTGGTTGATGCGGCGCCGCCCGAGGTGTGGGCGGTGCTCCGGGATTGCGAGCGCCTGGACGAGTTCATGCCGCGCATGGCGCGGGCCGTGGAGACGGAGCAGACCGACGACTCCTACGTCTGCGAGACGGAGATCGCGCTGCCGTTCCCGCTCTCGAACCGGACGAACGCGGCGCGCTCCTTCCTCGAAGAGCTGCCCGGCGGGATCTTCAAGCGGCAGTGGTCGCTGGTCGACGGGGACTGGGACTACCACCGGCACGACGGCTCCTGGACCATCCATCCCTGGGGCGAAGGCGGTGAGCGCTCGCTGCTCGAGAACTGGATGGACAGCTGGCCCAAGACCGGTGTCCCGGAGTTCGTGGTGCAGGCGGCCCAGACGGTGCAAGCGCCCGCCGCCTTCGACGCGATTCGCGAGCGGGTGCGGGTGGTGCGGCGGCCCGACGTGGCGGCGGGGCCGCCGGCGAACTAGCCCGGCCCGTCGTCGCTCTCCAACGCCGAGGCGATCTCCGCCTCGCTCAGGCCCGCCGCGCGCAGGACGTCCGCGCCGTCGGCGCCGAGCTCCGGGGCAGGGCGCTCGCCCTCCATGGCGTGGGCCGACAGGCGGAGGGGCGGGGCGACGGTCTCGAAGGGCCCGGTGCGCGGGTGGTCGACCCGCGCGAACACGCCGTTCGCCCGGGCCTGGGGATCGTGCACCGCTTCCGCGAGCGTGCGCACCGGCGCCCAGATGACCGGCTCGCCGCCGAGGGTGCGCTCCCACTCGGCCAGGCTCCGGCTCGAGAAGACGTCGGCCAGGATCGCCGACAGCGCTTCGCTGTTGCGGTAGCGGCCGACGGCGCCGTCGAAGCGCTCGTCCGCCTCCAGGTCCGGCTTCCCGATGGCCCGACACAGGGCGGGCCAGTAGCGATCCGATTCGATCATCACGAGGAAGAGCCAGCGGCCGTCGGCCGTGGGGTAGTGGTTCCAGAGCGGATTGCGCGGCCTGCGACGATCGTGGGGCGGGGGATTGTCGCCGGTCGTGAGGGTGGGCGCCGCGTCGTTGCCCTGCACGTAGAAGCCGATGTGCATCAGGTTGACGTCGACGACCTGGCCCCCGCCCTCCCGATCGCGCATGCGGAGGGCCGAGAGGATGCCGGTGGTCAGCGCGAGGGAGGCGGCGTGGTCGCCGACCCCGGGGCGCTGCCACGCCGGCGCGGCGTCGGGCTCGCGCATCAGGTCCATCAGGCCGGTGCGGGCCCAGTAAGCGGCGTAGTCGAAGGACGGTGTGTCGGCCTCCTCCCCCTCGCGGCCGTAGCCCGTGAGCGTGGCCACGACGAGTTCGGGCCGTCGGGCTCGCAGCTGCTCCGGATCGAGACCGTACTTCTCGAGGCGTCCGGGCAGCATGTTCGTGAGCACGACGTCGGCGCCGTCGATCACCCGCAGGAGCGCCTCCCGCGCCTCGGCCCGCCGCAGGTCGAGCGCGAGGGAGCGCTTGCCCCGGTTGTCCATGTGGAACTGGGGCGCGTCAGGGAAGTCGCTCTTCCAGCCCAGGAGCTTCGGCCGCGAGTGGCGCAGTGTCTCGCCTCCCGGCACCTCGACCTTGATCACCTCGGCACCGAGATCGGCCAGCAACGCTCCGGCCGCCGGCGCCGCCACGAAGCTCGCGATCTCCACCACCCGCACACCCGAGAGAGGCGCCTGCATGGCCCGGAGCATAGGACGGAAACCGCGAGGACGATTCAGGGGAGGGGGAAGACGTCGGCGGCGGTGCGGGTTCGGCCCAGGGCGTCGCGGTGGACGGCGTGATCGCGGGTGAACTCGGTGGGGGAGCGCAGGCCGGCGGCGGCCGTGAGCGAGGCGAGGCCGGCACGCAGCGTGGTGACGTAGTTGAGCACGCGGTACTGCTTCTCGTTCACGACGAGGGCCTTCATCAGGCGTTCGTCGGTCGTCGCGACGCCGACCGGGCAGGTGTTGTTGTGGCAACGCTGGGCCTGGATGCAGCCCACGGAGATCATCAGCCCCCGGGCGATCTGGACGGCGTCGGCGCCGAAGCACAGGGCCAGGGCGATGCGATCCGCGGAGAAGAGCTTGCCGGAGGCGATGATCTTCACCCGGTCGCGCACGCCGGCGCGCCGCAGGGCGTCGTCGGCTTCGACCAGGCCCGAACGGATGGGCAGCCCCATCGTGTCGGCCATCTCGCGGTAGGTGGCACCGGAGCCGCCCTCGCCGCCGTCGACGGAGATCCAGTCGGGGCCGTCGCCGCGCTGGGCCATCGCGAGTGCGAGCTCGTCGAGGCTCCCGGGTCCGCCGACCACGACCTTCACGCCCACGGGCTTGCCGCCCTCCTGGCGCATGCGGCCGATCCACTCGAACAGATCGTCGAGGTCGGCGATCATCGGGAAGCGGGCGGGGGAGTCGATCGTCTGCCAGGCCGGCACGCCGCGGATCTCCGCGATCTCCTGCGACACCTTCTCCCCCTCGACGTGGCCCCCGCGGATCTTCGCGCCCTGGTGGAGCTTCAGCTCGAAGCCGATCACCTCGGGAACCGCAGCCTGCTTGCGGAAGCGATCCCAGTCGAAGCGGCCCTCCTCGTCCCGCACGCCGAACAGCCCGGGACCGATCTGGAACACGACCGGGCCGCCGCCGACGAGGTGATGGGGCGAGAGCCCACCTTCGCCGGTGTTCATCCACGCCCCGTGCGCCTTGCCGAGTCCGAGCGAGAGCGCCCGGATCGCGTGCTGGCCCAGGGCCCCGTAGGACATGCCGCTCATGCCCATGAGCCCGTGCAGCCGCCAGGGATGCGCCAGGTCGGCACCGATCATCGGCGCGAACGCGTCGTCGAGGGTCCAGGGCGCGACCCGGCAAGTCACCACGTGCTCGGCCCGGCTCAGGAGCCCGTCGTGGTCAGTGACATAGCGTTGGGTCTCGATCGACGGTTGGCGATCGAGGGCCAGGTCGTCCATCAGGGTGGGAAGCAGCCCGTTGCGCAGGAACCACCCGGGACGCTCGAAGTCGCGCTTCGATCCGAACGAGATCAGCGACTTCATGTACTTCCCGGAGAGCACGATGCTCTGGTAGTCGTCCCGGGAGAAGGGCCGGCCCTCGCGGTCGCCGTCGAAGAGGTACTGGCGCATCTCCGGACCGAGGTGCTCGAACAGGTATCGAAGGCGACCGAGCAGCGGGAAGTTGCGCAGGACCGCGTGCTGGGTCTGGAAGCGGTCGTGGAGGTAGAGGCCGATCAGGAAGAGCGGCGGCCCGGCCATCATGAGGACGAGCAGTGCCAGGGTCGCGACCGACACCCACTCTCGAATCCAGGCCAGCTCCATGGTGTCCGCGTCCCCCTCCGGGTCTTCGGCCGGCGGCGGCTCCGAGGTGAGGCTCCAGCCACGTCGAAGGGGCGCGAGGCCTCTGGTGACGACTCGAAATGGTGGGAAGCCCCCACCTATGGGTGCCTGGAACGAGGGAACTCCTTCTCCTCGCCCCGCGTCCCACCGATGAGGTGCTGCATGCGTTACGTCCACCTGGAGGGGACCCCGGCCGAAATGGGGGAGGCCTTCGGAGAGGGCTTCCGGGCCGAGATCCAGGAGCTCTCCCGCCTGCGCACGGCGAACGCCCTGGCCCAGGCGCGGCTCTACGGAGGGCGCCAGGTCGACGAAGGGGCGCTGCTGGCCCTGGCCGCCGCGAGCCTCGAGGCCTGCGCCGCCTACCATCCGGACGGCCACGAGGAGCTTCTCGGGATCGCCCGCGGCGCGGCCCTGGCCCCCGAGGCGGCCCTGGCGATGGGCGGCCTCACGGACCTGCGCGACGCCCTGGCCTGGGGCGGGCCCCTCGAGGCCCTGGGCGGCTGCACCGCGTTCCTCGTTCCCGAGGCCCGCGCGGCGGACGGCCGGCTGCGGCTCGGCCAGACCTGGGATCTCGGCACGGACAACCAGCCCTTCGTCGTGGCCGTGCACCGTCGGCCGCGGCGCGGCCCCGCGACCTGGTGCGTGACCACGGTGGGATGCCTCTCCCTGATGGGCATCAACGAGCACGGCCTGGCCGTCGGCACGACGAATCTGCGCACCGTCGATGCGAGACCGGGCGTGCCCTACCTGCAGCTCATCCACAAGGCGCTCGGTGCCCGGGAGCTGGGCGAGGCGCTTCGCTGCCTCGAGACGGCGCCGCGGGCGGGCGCGCACAGCTACCTGCTGGCGGACGCCCACGGGAAGGCCGCCGTCCTCGAGAGCACGGCGACACGTTCCCACCTGCGGGTCCTCACTCGGGACTGCGAGGTCCAGACGAACCACTGCCAGGCCCGGGAACTCGCCGCCCTGGAAGGGGCGACGCCGCGGGCCTCCTCCGAGGCGCGCCTCGGCCGCATGCGCGGGCTCCTCGCCGGCCGCGGCCTGCTCGACGACGGCGCCCTGCGCGCCTGCCTCTCGGATCGGCAGGGGGGCGCCCTCGCGATCAACCGGGACGATGTGGACGGCATCAGCACGAACGCGGCCGTCCTCGCGACGCCGGTGGCCCGGTGCCTCCAGGCCTGTCAGGGCGCGCCGGATCGGGGCCGCTGGCTCCGCTTCGGTCCTGCGCCCGCCGCCGATCAGCCGGCGCCGATGGCGCCGGCGTAGCTCGCGCTCTGGCCGGCGGTCTCCTCCACCTCCACGACCAGCCGATCGACAGCGCCTCCGGCCAGGGAAGGCGCCAGCTCGTTCCACAGATGCATCGCCAGGAGCTCCATGGTCACGTTGGGCAGGGGGAGGAGGCGGGTGTCCGCCGCGGGAAGGCGGTAGCGCCGAGCGCCGAAGCGCACCTCGACCTCGTCGCCGTCCCGGCTCACCTCGAGCCGGGGGCTCTTCTCCGGGATCAGGGTGCGCTCGTCGAGAGAGGCGCACAGGGCCCGCAGGGCGGCCTTCACCTCCGCCACCGGCACGAGCAGGCCGTCCGGGCCGGGCTCCCTGCCCTCGAGCTCGGCCCGCACCCGGTAGTTGTGGCCGTGGAGGCGCTCGGCCTCGTCGTTCGGGAACAGGGTGAAGTGGGCGGCCGAGAACTTGAAGTCCTGCTTGGCCAGCTTCACGACGAGGCGGGGTGAGCTCACCGGGCGAGCTTGGCGCGAGCGGCCGGCCCACGCCAGTCCCCGTCGGTTACCCTGCCGGTGCATGTCGCACCGAGGCACGATCGCCCTGCTCTTGGTGGCCTCGCTCCTGGCGGTTCCCGCCTGTGAACGGGGCGACGTCGCCGGGGCCGCGGAGCCGCCCGCGAGCCGCCGCGTCGCCTGGCGGGGCCGGCCGCTCTCCGCGCCCCTCCCGCGTCCGGACTTCGAGCTTCGCGACACCGACGGAGCGCCCTACGCCTTCGCCGAGAAGACCGCCGGTCGCCTTACGCTCCTCTTCTTCGGCTACACGAGCTGCCCGGACGTGTGCCCGAACCACATGGGCCAGCTCGCCGCCGCGAAGCGCGCCCTCGCCGAGGAGGACCCGGCCCTGGCGGCGGCGGTCCAGGTGGTGTTCGTCGGCGTCGACCCGGCCCGCGATACGCCGGAGCAGGTCGCGCGCTGGCTCGCCCACTTCGACCCGTCCTTCGTCGGCCTGATCGGCGACGAGGAATCGCTGCGCAAGGCCCAGCTCGCCGCGGCGGTGCCCGCCGCCGAGCGCGACGCGGGGGAGGGCCTCGACTACACGGTCAGCCACGCGTCCTTCGTGCTCGCCTACACGCCCGACGACCAGGCGCACCTCCGCTACGGGATCAGCACACGCAGCGAGGACTGGCTGCACGATCTCCGCGTGCTGGCCCGCGAGGGTTGGCCGGCCTCCTGAGGCGGCCCCGGCGCAGGGTGCGCGGCGTGGCTCCCCGGGCAGGACTCGAACCTGCGACCCAGCGGTTAACAGCCGCTTGCTCTACCAACTGAGCTACCGGGGAAGAGCGCGGAATTCTAGGCCCGCGGGCCCGAAACGCAACGTGGCTCAAGGGCCCGAGGAGTCCGCCTCGGGCACCTCGACGGCCACTTCCCGGGACGAGGGAGCCTCGCTGCCGTCCTCCCGAATGCCCACCACCCGGAAGCGGTAGCTGCGGCCGGGCTGAACCTCCGACACCGCGAAGCCGGGCTCCTTGGTCCGGCCCAGCTCACGGGTTCCGAAAGTGCCGATCTGGAGCACGCGGGCTTCGGCGAAGCCCGCCTGCACCTCCGGGCTCCAGGCGAGCTCGACGGCGCCGTCGCGCACCCGGGCGGTCGCTTCGTAGCCGACGCTCTCCACCTCGATCTCCGCCGAGGCGCCGCTCTCCAGTCCGTCGCGATCCACGGCGACCAGGCGATAGGCCACCGGCTCACCGGCGCCTACCTGGTCGTCGCGGGCCTGGTTCGCATCCGCCGGGATCATGGCGACCTCCTCCGGCTCCCCCTCTGCGCGGCGGCGCAGCAGGCGGTAGGCGCGGAGGTCCGGCTCGACGTTGGCGGTCCAGCTGAGCTGGTTCGAGCCGAGGGCCTGGCCGGTGACGGCCAACCCGATCGGAGGCAACGGCTCGGGCTTGGTCACCGCCCGTCGCGCGCGGGTCGGCTCGCCCTGTCCGCCGGCCGCGTTCACGGCGGCGATCCGGTAGTAGAAGACGCGCAGGTCGCCGAGACCCTCGTCGAGGTAGGTGGTCGCGAAGCGTCCGGTCAGGCGGGCGAGGGGCAGGAACTCGCCGCGGGCCGTCGGGCTGCGCAGCACCACGTAGCCGGCCGCCCGGGGATCCTCTGACGGCGTCCAGCGAAGCGCCACCTCCCGCGGCAGCTGGCTGAAGGCCTGGAACCGCTCCGGCGGCGAAGGCGCCTCGGCGGTGCGCGCCGCCACCGCCTCCTCGCCCGCCGCGGCCAGGTGCCCATCCACGTCGAAGGCCCGCACCCGATAGTAGTAGGTGTGACCGTCGCCCAGGTCGGCGCTGCCCTCCTGCTTGGGAGAGTGGTCGGTTCCGCGATCGACCCAGGTGGTGCGGTAGCGGCCGGGTACCGAGCCCACACGCTCGAAGCTTCCCTCCTCGACGAGAGCCCTCTCGATGGCGTAGCCGCCCACGTCGCCGCTGAGCACCGGATCCCAGCGCAGCGGCACGGCGCGCAGCTCCTCGCCGACGGCGACCAGGCCTTCCACCCGCGGAAGCTCCGCCGCCGGTTTCTCCACCAGGACCGGCACCTCCGGCACCGCCCCGTTGGTTCGGACCAGGCCCCGCGCGCGCTCGAGATCGAGGAGAGTCTGGCAGCCGGCCGTGCCCGCCCCGACGACGAGCAGGGCCGCGATCCAAAGCAGACGGCCGGCGGTCATCGCGAGCTGCTACCGCCGCCCGGCTCACCGCGCAGGCGCTCGAGGTTCTCGAGCAGGCGCTCGGCCCGGGCCGTGTAGTCGCGGGCCTGCTCGTTCTCCGGATCGATCAGCAAGACCTTGCGCCACTGGTCGAGGGCGGCCTGGAGGTCTTCCTGCTGGTAGTGCTCGCGGCCGGCGCGGAGCAGGTCCGGCAGGCGCGGCTCCAGGCGACGCCGCGTGCGCGCCAGGTGGTTCCTCACGCGGGGGTGGGTCGGATGGGCGCGCAGGGCGGCCAGGTCGTAGCGGATCGCTGCGTAGAGGTCCGAGGCCTTCTCGGCCGCGAGGGCGTTCTGGAAGAAGCCCTCGGCCCGGATCTCCGCGTCCGAGGCATCGATCTCCCTCGGGTCGATGCCGGCGGAGAGGGCCTGCTCCGTGTCCTCCCCGACACTGCGGATCTTGTCGATGTACGAGAGGTAGCCCTGGGCGCTCTCGTTGTCCTCGTCCAGGGTCAGCACTTCGCGGAAGGCCCGGCTGGCCCGGCGCAGGTTGCCAGAGGTGAAGCCCCGGCGCCCCCGGGCCAGGAGCTTGCGGATCCGCCCGTCGAGGGCGGCCTCGAGCTCACGTTCGTCCGCCGCGGCCCGGGCGGAGAAGGGATCCAGGGCCCGGGTCTGCTCGAGGGCGTCGCGGGCGCCGGCCAGGTCGCCGGCCTCGAAGCGCTCCCGGAAGCGCGCCCGCGCCTCGGCGCGCTTCGCCTCCAGCTCGCGGACCAGCTCCTGCACGTGGGCCAGGGTCTCTTCGTCGTCCGGCTGCAGCTTGAGGGCCAGCCGGTAGTTCAGCACCGATTCGCCCAGCCGATCGCGATCCTGGTAGTAGGCGCCGCGCTTGCGGTAGCGCACCACCAGCTGCTGGAACTCCTCCTCCACCTCGCCGATGCGACGCTGGGCGGCCTCGTAGGAGAAGGAGTCGCCGCGGATCCCGCGCCAGATCTCCAAGGCGGCCAGCCGATCGCCCTCCCGGTAGCGCCGCTCGCCGAGCTCGAGTGGCGTGGTGCAGCCCGCGACGGTGAGCGCGAGGGCGAGGACGAGGCATTGGCAGCGAGGCCCGATCAAGCTCTCCCCCGAGACCGTTCGCCGCAGCTTCCCGCAGGGCTTGCTAGGCGCCGGCCTGGACGTCGACCGAGTATACGTGAACCGGCTCCACCCGCCCCGAGAGCTGCCGCTCGCCTTCGAATCGCAGGCGGACGACGTCCCGGACCCGGCGCTGGACGGCCTCGGACACCAGGATCTCGCCGGGTTGGGAGAGCTTCTCCAGACGGTGGGCGACGTTCACCGCGTCGCCGATGGCAGTGAAGTCCGATCGCCGGTCGGAGCCGATCGTGCCCACCACGACCGGCCCGGTGTGGATCCCGACGCCCACCTCGACGCCGTGGGCCGGCGGGGGCTCGGCGGCGTTGCGCCTCGCCACGGCCCGCTGGATGTCGATGGCCGCCTGCACGGCCTGGGAGGCGTGGTCCTCGCAGGGGACCGGCGCACCGAAGTAGGCCATCACCGAGTCGCCGATGAACTTGTCGATCGTGCCGCTGCGGGCCAGGATGCAATCCGAGGCCAGCTGGAACACGTCGTTCAGCAGGCCCACCACGTCGCTGGCCTTGAGCCCCTCGGACAGCCGGGTGAAGCTGCGGATGTCGGCGAACAGGATCGTCACCTCGCGCTCGGCTCCGGCCAGCTGCGCCCCCTCCGGGCCCTCGAGGAGCGTGGTGAGCACGTAGTCGTTGACGTAGCGACCGAAGGCGCTCTGGATCCGCTCCTTCTGTTGGAGGGACTCGCCCATCTTGTTGAACGCCTGGGTCAGCTCGCCCACCTCGTCGTGGGAGGTGGGCGGGACCCGGGTGGCCAGGTCGCCGTCCGTGAGCTGCTCGACGCCGGCCCGGAGGCGCCGGATCGGACCCACCAGCAGCGCCACGAAGCCGATCCCGGCGACGACGCCCAGGACCAGGATCCCCGCCGCCACCGCCGAGAGCTGGTTCTGGCTGTCCGTGACCACGGGCGTGACCAGGCGGTCCAGGTCGAGGGCGATCTGGGCCTCGCCGATGCGGACGTCGCTGTACATCACCGGGGCGGCGATCCACAGCACGTCCTGGATGCGCCGCACTGCGGGGGCGTCGTCCTCGGCTCCGGTCTGGGGCTCGAGCACGAGGCCGGTCTCGTCCCGCGAGAGGGAGGCCACCACACTGCCGGCCTGGTTCAGCAGGCGCGACGCCACCAGGCCCTCCTCGGCACCGGCGTGGCCCACGAGGTTCTCGAGGGCGAGCTGGTCCTCGGCGAGGAGCGGTACCTTGGCGTCCTCCGCCAGGTTGGAGGCGAGAGCCAGGCCGCGCTTGCTCACCTCGGCCTCCAGGGCCGAGCGCTCGTGGCGGGTGGCCAGCCAGGTCAGGGCCAGGCTGGCGAGCACCAGCAGCGCCACCACGAGGGCGCTGAACTTGAACTGAAGGGAACGAACGGCGGGCCCCTCCTCCGGTCAGGCCTTCGGCTCACGCCCCTCGGCGAGGCGCTCCATTCATGCGGGATCGAAGCGGATCTCGAGGATCTCCAGCTCCCGGGTGCCCTTGGGGACGCGGACCTGGACGCTGGCGTCCTGCTCCTTGCCCATCAGGGCCCGGGCGATGGGCGACGTGACCGAGAGCATGCCCTGGCCCACGTCGGCTTCGTCCTCACCGACGATGCGGTAGGTCACCTCGTCGCCGGAATCCGCGTCGGAGAGCACCACCGTGGCTCCGAAGCTCACCCGCTCGGTGCCCTGGCCGGTGCCGTCGATCACCTGGGCCCGGGCCAGCTTGTCCTCGAGCTGGGCGATTCGGCCCTCAATGTGGCCCTGGCGCTCCTTGGCGGCGTGATACTCCGCATTCTCGGAGAGATCGCCGTGGGCGCGGGCTTCCTCGATCTCACGCACGATCTTGGGGCGCTCCTCGCTCTTGAGCTGCTTCAGCTCGGTCTCGAGGAGGGCATGGCCCCTGGGCGTCATGGGGACGCGGTCGCTCATGAGTCGGTCCACCCCACGGGAAGGGCAGGCACCAGCCGTGGGCCGGGCGCCAAAGGGAAGGGCGCCCCCTCGCCCTCCAGGGCCGAGGTGGCGCCGCTTCCCGGGAAGGCTAACCCTCGCCCATGGCCGCTGCCACGAAGCCGACCCCCCCGGGGCTGCCGCTCGTCCCGTCCCTCCTCTTCTACGGAGCGCTGGGGGGCATCGCCTGGATCTGGCGCTGGGCGGTCGACGGAGTGGGGCCTTGGGCCCCCGGCAGCCCCTCTTCTGGAGCTGGGATCGGGCTCTTCGCCGGTCTCCTGATCGGTCTCGGGGTGGGGCTGCTGCTGGTCGTGCTCTCGCGGTGGTGGACGCGCCGCACGGCCGCCGGCGCCACCCTGGCCGAGGCCCTGGCCGCGCTGGTACGCGGCCTCCCGCTCGGGGCCGTCGCCCTGCTCGCCCTGGCGAGCGGCGTCGGCGAGGAGATGCTCTTCCGCGGAGCGCTCCAGCCCCAGGTGGGCGTCGTCGCCGCCACCCTGCTGTTCGGCGCTGCCCACTACCTGCCCCGCCCGGGCCTGCGCATCTGGGCCGTCTTCGCCCTCCTTGCCGGCGCGCTTTTCGGCCTCCTGTTCGAGTGGACCGGCAGCCTCGCCGCCCCCGCCGCCGCCCACGTCACCGTGAACGCCCTCAACCTCCATCACCTCGCCCGCGCCTGAGCGCAGCCGGCGGGGACGCACCGGTTGCGTCTAGCGGCGGGCGATGGCGTCGATCTCGATGAGGGCGCCCAACGGGAGGGCGGCGACGCCGATCGTGCTGCGGGCGGGCTTGGGGCCGTCGCCGAACTGGCGGGCGTAGATCTCGTTGACGGTGGGGAAGAGGGAGAGATCGGTGAGGTAGATGCCGGCGCGCAGCACCTGGTCCATGGAGGCGCCGGCCGCCTCGAGCACGGCGCGCAGGTTGGCGAAGGCCTGCTCCGCCTGGGCCTCGATGCCGCCGGGGACGAGCTCGCCGGTGGCGGGATCGAGGGGCACCTGGCCCGAGGCGTAGACCACGTCGCCGTCGATGACGGCCTGGGAGTAGGGACCGACCGGAGCCGGCGCCGCGTCCGTGCGCACCTCGCGCTTGCCCACCTCGCGCGTTCCCAACGGCGCGCTCGCTAGGAGGGCGAGCCTTCGCCCGGGTCGTCGAGCAGCCGGTCTTCCAGCACCCGCAGCAGGTAGCCGACCAACATCAGGTTCGGCAGCCGCCCCCGCGTCACGTCCGCCAGCTCCTCCGACTGCGCGAAGCTCTCGCAGTAGCTCGTGAAGAACTCCAGCGTCTCGAGCGGGACGTTCTTGGCGAGCATTTCGTTGATCTGCTCGGTGGGCAGCTCGCCGAAGACCTCGGCGAATTCCCAAGCGAGCTCGGCATGGTTCATGGGGGGCTCCCGCCCGCGAGCTGCATCCGGGCGCGCTCGGGCACGGCCGATCCTGCCACCGGGGGTATTCCTTGTCAACGCACGGGGCCGATTCGGCGGCGTTTCCGTCACCTCGCGCGACCGATCCACCGTCGGTGGGAACGCGCCGAGCCCAATGGAATCAGAGGCGAAGCTCCGGAACTTGCCGGTCCGCTGCGTCGTCGGGACGGAGCTCGATCCGAGGGCCCAGGAGTCCCTCGTGGACGAAGATCGGAGCACCGAAGCGCAGCGCCAGCGCGATCGCGTCGCTCGGCCGCGCATCCACCTCGAAACGCTCGCCCTCCCCGCCGGTCAGATGGATGCGTGCGAAATAGACGCCCTCGCTGAGATCCGTCACCACGACCCGCCGGATCTTCCCGGCCATGCGATCGACGAGTCGCTTGGTGAGATCGTGGGTGTTGGGCCTGGGCGGCGTCTCGCCGCCCAGGCGCGCGGCGATCGAACGCGCCTCGTTCACGCCGATCCAGATCGGCAGCTCGCGGCTGCCGTCCTCTTCGTGCAGCACGACGACCGGGCTTCCCACCTCCGGGTCGAAGGCCACGTGGCGCACGTAGGCTGCCGTCTCCCGGGAGGAAGGGGCGTCTCCGCAGCCGGCCAGCGCGACGGCCGCGGCGAGAGACGACAGGACCGAGGAAAGGCGCATGGTTCCTCCGATCTCCGGAGAGGATAGCGCCGGCCCTACACGCCAGTCGCCACCCGGCTCTCGAGCACCTGCAGCCAAGCCCGGGCCGCCTTGGCCTGCCCCTGGGCCGCGGCCTGCCGGAACGCGCTCCTCGCGGCATCGAGGTCGCCGCCCTCGAAGAAGGCGATGCCGAGCAGGAGACGCGCTTCGCCGGCGTCCTCGAGCCCGCCTCGGGAGAGCGCCTTGCGCAGGGCGGACTGGGCCGGCTCCCACCGCTCCGCGTCCGCGTGCAGCTGGCCGAGTCGCAGCCACAGCTTTCCCTCGCCCCGGAGCTCCGCCGCGCGACGCAGGGGCTCGATCGCCCGGTCGTCCTCCCGGGCGAGGGACCAGGCGTTGGCGAGGAGCTCCCAGGTGTCGCCCGTCTTCTCGATCGCACCCGCGTCGAGCCCCTGCTCCAGCAGGACGCCGGCCTTGTAGGGAATCCCGTTGAAGAGATAGAGCTGGGCCAGTCGCACGCGCTCGTCGCTGGAGGCGACGAAGCCCTGGAGCTCCGCCGCCTGAAGCGCCGCGAGCGCCTTGCGGGCCTGCTCCTGCTGCCCGTAGACCGCTACGAGCTGCATCCAGTCGCTCTTCTTCTTCGGATCGATGGCCACGACGTGTTCGAGCCAGTGGGCGGCCCGTGCGTAGCGCTCGGCGGAGAGGTTCAAGGAGGCGGCCAGGCGCATCCAGGCGATCTGGGGCTTCGGCTCCTTGGCGAGGCCCCTCTCCGCCCACTCGAGGGCCTTCGCGAAGTCCTCCTTCTGGGCGTAGGCGTTCGCGAGCAGCATGTAGGCGGAGGCGCCCGGATTCTGGGCGCGCTCGAACCAGACCAGCAGGGTCGCGATGCCTTCGTCGGTGCGCTCGTTCAGCAGGTAGAGCTGACCGAGGTTGAACTGGGTGTGGAGGCCCGAGGTGTCGGGAAGCGCGTCCAGGGCCACCGCCTTCTCGAAGTCCTGGATCGCCCGGCTGTACTGCTCCTTGCCCGAGTAGACGTAGCCGCGGGTCTGGTGGATCAGCGCCAGCTCGTGGTCGTTCAGCTTCTTGCGCTTCAGCAGTGCCTGGAGCTTGGTGAGCGCCGGCTCGAAGCGCTCCTCCTGGAGGTCCGCCATGGCGGAGTTGAGCTTCTCGTAGACCGCCTTCGAGACGGTCTGTACCCGCTTCGTCTCCGGCGGCTTGCGGCGCTCGGCACCCAGGCCCGGAGCCGCCGGGAGGAGCAGCGCCAGCCCCAGCGCCGCCGCGACGACGAGAAGGCGCCTCACAGGAGCCTCCCCCGCGCCCGCCGGCGCCTCCGCATGCGCTGGTGCAGCTCGCGCCGGCGCGCCTTGGCGTACTCGGGCCAGGTGACGCCGGCGCCGCGGCGGCCGGCCTCCTTCTCCCGGTAGTGCCGGAAGTCCCGCCAGGCCTCCAGCTCGTGCTGAAGCTCGCGCGCCGCCAGCTCGATCATGATGGCGTCGTCCAGGTAGCCGAGGCCCGGGATCGCGTCCGGCACCAGGTCCTGGGGCTCCGCGAAGTAGGCGAGGGTGTCGACGACGCGCTTGCGGTCCGCGCCGCCGAGGGCGAACTCGTCGTCGGCCAGCATGCCGAGCACCTCCGCCATCTGGGCGACGCGCTCCGTCACGAAGGAGGGGAGCTCGAGGCCCTCGGTGTGCCGCAGTGCGTCCCGGGAGCTGGCCACGATCTCCGATTCCGGGCGCCCGCTGGCCTTGGCTTCCGAGAGGCGCCGGCGGAAGTAGCGCAGGTCCTTCTCGGAGAGAGTGAAGGTCACCCGGAGCTCCCCGCTCCGCGCCGCCATCAGCCGGCCTCCTTGGGGTCGAAGGTGATCACGATCTGCACGCCCTGGCGCGGCACGGGCTTGCCGTTCTCGATCTTCGGCCGGTACTTGAACTTTTCGACGGCGCGCCTGGCGGCCCGGTCGAAGGTCCGGGGCGGGTCCGAGTCCACGACCTGGACGTCCTCGACGGTTCCCGCGGACGTCACGTTGAACTCCAGCAGCACCCAGCCGCTGAGGCCGAGCTGGGCGGCCCGGCGCGGATACTCCGGTGGGATACGCACGAGGGGCACGACGTCCATGTCCGAGATGGCCGCGCCGGCCCGGGGGCCGGCGGCCAGATCGCCGGTGGGAAGGGCCACGACCGTGCCGTCGACCTCGCCGAGCTTCGGCTTCGAGGCCCTGGCCACCCGCACGTCCGGCGGCGGCGGCGGCTTCGCCTGGTTGAGCTTCTGGGGCAGGCGCCGCTCCTTGGTGCGCGCGTCGGATTCCTCCTTCAAGCGCACGAAGTCGATCACGCTGCCGTGGATCTCGTCCTGTTCCCGATCCTCGTTCACCGCGATCAGCGCGTTCATCCCGTAGAAGAGCGCGAACGTCACGACCACGGCGAGGGCCAGGGAGCCGGCGAGGCGGGCGGTCACCGGGGGCGCCTCACTCGTCCGCCGGCCGGGCGGCGATGGCGATGGAGGGCGCGCCGGCGAGCTTCGCCTGGTCCATCACCTTCACGAAGGTGCCGTTCGTGCTCTTCTCGTCGGCCTGGATCACCACCGTACCCTGGGGGTTCTCGGCCAGGAGGCGTTCCACGTTGGCGCGCACCGCCCGCACGTCGACCCGGCGGCGCTGGACCCAGATGCCGTCGTTCGCGTCGATGGCGATCAGGATCGCTGCCCGCTGCTTCGGCGTGGCGGTGGCCGCCGGCGGCCGGTTCACGTCGATACCCGCCTCTTTCACGAAGGAGGCGGTCACGATGAAGAAGATCAGCAGGATGAACACCACGTCGAGCATCGGCGTCAGGTTGACGTCGCTGTCTTCGGACTCGCTGGTGTGCCGTCGCCGCGCCACGTCAGGTCTCCCGTCGCAGGAGATCGCCGAGCTCCTCGGCCTCCCGCTTCGCCTTGTTGTTCAGCCAGACGCTGGCGTAGAGGCCCGAGAGGGCCGCCACCATGCCCGCCATGGTCGGGATCGTCGCTCGGGAAACGCCGCTGGCCATGAGCCGCGCGCTCGAGCTGCCGGTCATGGCCATCACGTCGAATACCTGGATCATGCCGGTCACCGTGCCGAGCAGGCCCAGCAGCGTGCACAGCCCGACCAGGCTCTGGAGCATGCCGAGGCCTCGCTCCAGGGCGAGGGACACCTCCGAGATCATCGCCTCGCGGATGCGGTGGGCGTGCCAGGAGGTGCGCTCCGCGCGGCTTTCCCACTCCTCGAGGGCGCGATGGACCGCCGCCGGATGCACCGTGCGCAGGTGCCAGAGCCGCTCGAGGATGAGCGTCCACATCACCACGAGCACGCCCCCGATCGCGTAGAGGACCGGGCCTCCCCGCTCGATGAACGCCTCGACGGCGAGCCAGGGCCCCATCAGCTGGCGGCCCCGCCCTGCTCCTCGGCGCGGCGCGCCACCATGCCCGCCGCCTGCTCCTCGAGCACGCCGATCAGGCCCTTGCTGCGGTCCTTGAGCACGCTCGCCAGGAAGGTCAGGGGAATCGCCACGATCAGGCCGAGCATGGTCGTGACCAGGGCGACCGAGATGCCGCCGGCCATCATCTTGGGATCGCCGGTGCCGTAGAGGGTGATCATCTGGAACGTCTGGATCATCCCGGTGACCGTGCCGAGCAGGCCGAGCAGCGGAGCGATCACCGACAGCACGCGCACCGTGGTGATGCCGCGCTCGATCGGCGGTACCTCCCGCAGCACCGCCTCGTCGAGCTTCAAGTCGAGGGTCTCGGTGTCCGCGCCCGGGTTCGCCTCGTAGACAGCGAGGATGCGGCCGAGCGGGTTGTCGTCGCCCGCGCCGCCCCGGCCCTGCTGGGCCTTGATCCTTCGCCCGAGTCCGAACAGGACGAAGAAGCGCCAGGCGGCGAGCAACGCGCCGGCAGCGCCGAGGCCGAGGATGATGTAGCCGATCACGCCGCCCTGCTGGACCTGCTCGCCGGCGCTCGGCCGCTGCACCTCGAGGGCCAGGATCGAGCCCTTGGAGGGATCGAGGGGCGCCACGGCGCGCGCACCCGAGGCGCCCTCGAAGGAGGCCGCCGCGCGCCGCGCCGGCCCACTCGGCTGACGCCCCAGCTCCTGCAGCGACTGGGTCTCCGAGTTCCAGGTGAGGAACTCGCCGTCGGCGATCGCCGTGAAGGGCCCGACCCGCGTGACGGTCCGCTCCACCGGGTTGCCGTCGGTCCCGACGACCGGGGCCTGGAAGCGCGACACCTTGCCGGCCTCGGTCGCCTCCTGCTGCAGGGCGAACCACAGGTTCACGAGCTCGTCCATGTCGGGGAGCGACTTGCTCTCGGCGAGCTTGGCGAGAGCCGGCGCGCGGCCCTCGTGCTCCGCGCTGGTCATCGAGCTCTCGACCAGGGCGCGAGTGTCCCCCGCCACCTGGCGCACCACGCCGAAGAGCTCGCCCAGGCTCCCCAGGCGCTCGGTCAGCTGGTCCTCCAGGGCCGCGAGCTCGCGCTCGTTGGCCTGGAACTCCTTCTCGAGGGCGGCGCTCTCCTGCTCCAGGCGCTGGCGCTCGGCCCGGGTGCGGGCGAGGAGCCCCGCCTGCTGGTCCTTCTTCTGCTGGAACTCGGCCTCGCGTTGGCGGTTCGTCGCGGCGTCGGCCTGCCGGCCCGCGCGGACCTCCTGGAGCAGCTGGTCGAGGGACTTGGCGCCGCCCGCGTCCTGGGCGAACGCGGGAAGGGCGACGAGCGAGAGGGCGGCGGCGAAGAGCAGCGGGCGCATCACTCGCTCCCTCCGCCGGCGGCGGTCGCGACGGGTACGAGCAGGAGCCCCGGTGACGCCTGCTTCCGGGCGATCTTGAGCCCGCGCTTCACGTCCCCGTTGAGCCCGCTGTCGAGGGGCGCGTACTGGCTGCCGTCCCAGATCCCGCTCTCGTCCCCGTCGAGGGTCTGGTAGAGGAGCGCCACCCGCCCGATGCGCAGGAAGTCCACCTGGCGCTGGTTCTCGCCCTCGCCGAAGGTGCCGCGGTAGGCCTCGATGGTGTGACCGAACTCGTTCTCGATCTGGAACGCCTCCATCAGCCGGCGGTACTTCTCCGCCACCGTCACGTCCGAGCGCAGCAGGAGGTCCCGCAGCTTCGCGACACGCTCGGTGCGCTCCTCCAGCAGGAAGGGCAGGTCCGCTGCCACGAACTCGTCCAGGGTGTCGATCATGCGGCTCATGAGCGGCATGATCTCGCGCTCGACGGTGGTGACGCCGTCGATCTCGCCTCGGATCTGCTCCATCTCGTCCCGCTGGGCCTGCACGAGCTTGCCGAGCTGCTCGGTGTAGACCCGCAGCGAGTCGACCTGGCGGCTCTCGGCCCGGAAATCGGCGAGCAGGCTGCGGGTCTGGTCCGCCAGCTTGTCGATCTTCTTCTGGGACTGGATGGCGTCGCCCTGGGCGGCCTGGGCCACCTGCTGGAGCTGGGTGTAGCTCTGGGCCAGGCCCGGCGGGGCGGCGAGCCAGACGAGAGCGGCGGCAGCGAGGGCCAGGCGGGGGGGCGTGCGCGTCACGAGGGGCTCCTGTTCGCCGCCCGGCGGACCGCGCGGCTCGCGTGAGGGGTGCGAGAGTAGGACGGCTCGGGGCGGGCCGGCTACTCCGATCAGAGCTCGAGAGCGGCATGGAAGCCCCGGCTCATCGCGCCCTCGATGTAGCCCACCTCTTCTCCGTCGCCGATGGACACCACCGGCACACCGGCGGCGCGAAGCGGCGCCAGCGACTCTGGATTGGAGCGCAGGCCCGTGGCGAGGACGACCGTATCCGCAGCAGCCTCCCGCTCCTCGTCCCCGACGGCGTAGCGCACGGTGTCGTCGCCGATCTCGAGGGCCCGGGCACCGGTGACGAGCTCGGCGCCGGCCTCGCGAAGGTCGTGCAGCACCCGCCAGCGGCGCGGGTGGGCCATCTCGGTAGCGAGCACCGGCCCCTCTTCGAGCACCACGACCTCGCGCCCGCGCTCCACCAGGAACTCGGCCAGCTCGGCTCCGACGAGCCCACCGCCGACGATCACCACGCGCCGGCCCACCGGCATCCAGGCTCGGGACGCCCGGCGCAGCCGGGCCGGATCCTTCGTCAGGCCGAGCAGGCGGCCGGCGGCGACGGCTGCGCGCGCCGCGAGAGGGAGCCGCGGGCCGCCGCCTCGGCCGCTCGGTCCGATCAGCAGATCCCGCAGGTCGTCGCCGTCGAAGACGTGGGCGTGCTCGGCACCGGGCAGCGCGGGTCGATCCCGAGCGGCGCCGACCGCGGCGATCACCGCGTCCGGGGCGACGCTCCGCACCAGGGCCTCGTCGGCCGTCTCGCCGAGGCGGAGCTCGATCGGCAGCTTGCGCACCTGGGTCTCGAGCCAGTGCAGGAGGCGCTCGTTGGGCTCGTAGGACAGGGCCGCGAAGCGCAGCGTACCCCCGAGCTGCGGGCTCTTCTCGCACAGCACCACCCGGTGGCCGCGCAGCGCCGCCACCCGCGCGGCTTCCATGCCCGCGGGCCCGCCGCCGACCACCAGGACCCGCTTCGGCCGCGCCGCCGGGGTGCGCAGGGTCTCTGCCAGCTCCACCTCACGGGCCACCATCGGGTTTACGCTGCAGCGCACCCGCCGGTCGAAGAAGGGCTGGGCCACGCACACGTAGCAGTAGATGCAGGGGCGAACGTCCTCGGCGCGGTCCTCCGTGAGCTTCTTCGCCAGCTCCGGATCCGCCAGGAGCTTCCGTCCCATGGCGATGATGTCGGTCTTGCCCTCGCCGACCAGCCGATCGGCGGCGGCGGGCTCGATGCGTCCCGCGGCGATGACCGGCACCGGGACGCGGGCCTTGATGGCCGCCGCGAAGTCGACGAAGCCGGATTCCCTGTGGACGATCGGCGCGTCGGTGAAGCCGGGCCCCAACGGGTTGGCGTAGGCCGAGACGGAGATCGCGTCGGCACCCGCCTCGGCGAGCAGCTCGGCGGTGCGGCAGGCATGGGCGAGCTCGATGCCTCCGGGCGTGCCGAACTCCACCGCGTCGATGCGACACCAGATCGGGAAGTCGTCGCCCGCGCGGGCCTTGCACGCCCGCAGCACCTCGCAGAGCAGGCGCGCCCGGTTCAGGGCGGACCCGCCGTACTCGTCCTCGCGGAAGTTCCAGGCCGGCGACAGGAACTCGGAGAAGATGTAGCCGTGGGCGCCATGGATCTCGACGGCGTCGAAGCCGGCGCGGCGGGCGCGTTCCGCGGCGCTCGCGAAGGCGTCGGCCAGCCAGGCAAGATCCTCCGGTGTGGCCTCGCGGATCTTCGCGGGGCCGCCACCCCCGGCGGCCTTGGCCATCAGTCCGATCTCTTCGCGACTGAGATCCAGGGGGCCCGAGAGTCCCATCGAGCTCTGCGGCATCGACGGCATCAGGAGGTCGCGGCCCTGCACCGTGTCGAGGCGGCCGACCTTGCCGTGGTGGGCGAGCTGGATGGCGATCTTCGTGCCGTGGGCGTGCACCGCGTCCGTGAGCGAGCGGAGGCCCGGCAGGAACGCGTCGTCCGAGACGCCGAGCTCGTGGGGCGAGTTGGCGCCGTTCGGGTAGGCCGCCGACGTGTTCTCGGTGATGATCAGGCCGACGCCGCCCCGCGCCCGCTCTTCGTAGAAGCGGACCACCGGCTCCCGGACCTTCCCGTCCGCCTCGGCGATCTCGACGCCCATGGGCGCCATCGCGATGCGGTTCGGGAGCTCGAGGCCTCCGATGCGGGTCGGAGAGAGGAGGTGTCGCAGCATGCGCCCTTCCTCGCGGCTACTCCGCGCCGCCCCAGTTGAAGCCGACCCGCACCCCGTAGACTCGCGGCGGGAGCAGGCCGAAGCCGGTCACGGAAGGGCCGGTGAACTCGGGCCCGACGATGCGCCGGGCGTAGATGGTGTTGTCCTCGAGGTTCTCGACGAAGGCCTCCACCGACCAACGACGCTCCGGGCTGCGCCAGATGATCCGCAGGTCGGTCTTCGTGTAGGCCCCGACCCGGTCGATCGAACGGTTGTTCGGCCGCAGGAAGTACTGGTCCGTGTAGGTGAACTCGACGACCGGGGTGATCGTGCCGTTCTGGCCGAGGTCGATCTCGTAGCGGGAGAGCAGGGAGATCGTCCAGCGCGGCGAGTCCTCCAGCTGGTTTCCCTTCAGGTTCTTCTGGCCGTTGAAGAGTGAGCCCGGCCGCGGATCCGGACAGCCGGGCTCGGAGTTGCGGGTGAAGTCGAAGGCGTCGTCGTTGCAGAACTCGTCGAAGGTGGCGTCGAGGTAGCCGACCGAGACCGTGCTGGTCCACTCCGGCGTCGGCTGCCACACGCCCTCGAACTCGATGCCCCAGACGGTGGCCTCGGCGGCGTTCCGGGTCACGACTTGAATGCCGAGGATCTGCGGGACCTGGAGATCCGTGTACTCGTAGTAGAAGCCGGTCAGGTTGAGCTGGAGCTTGCCGTCGAAGAAGGTGTTCTTCGTGCCGAGCTCCCAGGCTTCGATCTCCTCCGGATCGACGCCCAGCGCCTCGCCGCTCGACTGCAGAAGCTGGAGCTGGCCTGCCTTGTAGCCGCGCGCCCAGGTGAAGTAGACCTGGTTGTCCGGAGTGAGGAACCACTTGGCGCCGACCTCGCCGGTGCGTGCGCGGAACTTCTCGCGGCCGTTCAGCATGCTGGCGGGCCGGATGGCGACCTCCTCGTTGATCTCGAGGCGCTCGATCTTGTCGATGTTCCAGCGAACGCCGCCGAAGATCGTTACGTCGAGCGGATCTTCCCACCCCATGTGCTCGGCGAAGAGGTCACAGATGCGGAGCTCGCCGCTGATGAAGGGGGCGTAGCCCGACGACTCCTCGTGAATCGAGGTCGGGAAGGGGCCGAAGGGAGTCAAGGTGAGGTCGTTTCGGTTCTCTTCGCGGTTGAAGAAGAAGAAGCCGAGCAGCCAGGCGTAGTGCTCGTCCGGGTTGTTCGAGGAGAGGTTCACCTCGGCGGTGAAGCTGTCGAGCTTTCCCAGCTGGTAGTTGTCGAGGATGAAGAGCTCGGTGCCATCTGCGTCCGACACCTGGTCGAATTTACGCCGCTGCCAGCCGCCCAGGACCTTGAAATCCATGTCGCCGAGGAAGCCCACGTCGTGCAGGTTCCACGTCAAGTCGCCGTCGAGGCCGTAGGCCTCGAGGTTCGGTTCCTCGATGTCGTAGGCGCGGCTGACGACGTCCCTGGGATTGGACGGGATCCGCCTCGCGGGCGGTGTGTCGAGGTCGATGTTGAATCCTGCGACGGTCTGGTCGATGGCGATGTCGATCGAGTTGGGGATCGCCGGGAAGAGGCCGAAGGCCGGGACCCCGTTGCGGACAGCGTATTCGATCGCGCCGTCCGGATCCCCGAAGAAGTTGTTCCCCGTGGTGGCCAGGATCTGGCCCGGCAACAGCGTGTTGAAGAAGAAGGTCGGCGTCAGCGGCGGCGTCAGGCTCGCCACGACGCCGTCGACGAAGCCCTGGCGCGTGATCGGGAACAGGATGTCCGGCAACCTCGCCTCGGTGAGCTCGTAGCCGTCGTAGAGGTCGAGGGGCACGGCGCCGATCGGGCCCGCGTCCTGCAGGCCGATCGGGAAATCGTCGGTGAAGAAGGGCTTGCTGACCGCGTCGCCGCCCTTCGAGCGGGTCCAGTGGCCACGAACCTGCACCTCCACGTCGCCGTCCATCAGGATGGAGCGCAGGGTGCCGCGGCCGGACCACCGATCCGCGTTCCCCGGATCCCGGTTGCGGGGCTCGAGCAGGTTGTCGAGGTAGCCGTCGCGCTTCTCGCGCTGCACGACGAAGCGGCCCATCAGGCGCTGGTCGCCCTCGCCGAGGAAGGGCAGGTTCACGCCGCCGCGGAACTGGTTCGAATCGAAGTTGGCGCGGGTGTAGTCGCCGAAGACCTCGTAGGCGCTGTGGGGCCGGCGCCACTTCACGTTGATGGCGCCGGCGGTGGCATTGCGGCCGTAGAGGGTGCCCGAGGGACCGCGCTTCACCTCGATGCCCTCGAGGTCGTAGAACTGGCCGCCCAGGTAGTTGGGGTCGGCCAGGAACACGCCGTTCATGTGCTGGGACACGGGAGACTGGCTGGTGAAGGACCGGGAGATGCCACGGATCGTGATCGCCGCGTTGCCCTCGCCCTTGATCTGGACGTTCGGCAGCAGGCTCACGTAGTCCGAGAGGCTCTCGATATTGGCCTCCTGGATCTGCTCGCCGGTGATCGCGGAGACCGAGCCCGCGATGTCCTGGATGTTCTCTTCGCGCTTGGTGATGGTGACCCGCATCTCCTCGATGGCGCCGTCCGGCTCCGAGGAGGTGGCCTCGGCCTGGGCCTCGGCATCCGCGTCGAGCAGCACCTCCCGCTCGGGCTCCCCGGCGGGGGCGTCCTCCTGCGCAACCGCGCCCGTGACGAACGTCACCAGAAGCAGCGCGACCGCCGCCCCGCGCAGCACCCACCACGGCTTCATGCTTGCCCCTCCGCGGGAACTCCCCGGCTGTTCCCACTCGCCCCATCATGGACGAGCCTCCCTTGCTCTCGCAACCGTTCAGGGAAATACCTGTGGCCCATTCACCATGATTCACGATCCGGGCGGATCTGGACGTCGAAGGTCCAGGCGCTGCGCGGCTGGTGGGCCAGGTGCCAGCACTCGGCGGCGATGTCCTCGGGCAAGCAGAAGAACTCGTCGGGCTGATCCGGCTGCATCCTGCGGGTCCAGGGCACGTCGATGACGGCGTCGATCGCCAGGTAGGCCACGTGCACGCCCCGGGGGCCGAGGCTCCGGGCCATCGACTCCGCCAGGATGCGCTGGGCCGCCTTGGTGGGCGCGAAGCCGGCGAAGTGCGCCTTCCCCCGGTAGGTCGAGGTGTTGCCGGTGACGAGGATGGCCCCCTCGCCGGCCTCGATCATCGGCGCCGCCGCCCAGCGGGCCAGCTGGAGGAGCGCCATGGTGTTGATCTCGAAGTTCCGCCGCAGCACCCCGGGCTCGATCGCCTGGAAGTCGCCGAACGCGCCGCCGACCGCGTTGTGGATCAGCACCGAGGGCGCGCCCATCTCGCGGCGGATCGACTCGCAGGCCTCCGCCAGGGCCGCCTCGTCGGCCACGTCACAGGGGAACGCGCGGGCGCCCGGCACCTCGGCCTCGAGCTTCGCCAGGCGCTCGGCCTTGCGGGCGATCATCGCGAGCCGGTAGCCCTCGGCGAAACGGCGCACGAGCGCGCTGCCGGTGCCCGGCCCGACGCCGGTGACGAGGCAGACCTTCTCCGTCACAGGGTCAGGAGCTCGTGGGCGGCGCGGGTGCGCTCGGCGATCGGGATTCCGACGGGGCAGGCGCCAGCGCAGGGCGCGCTGCAGCCGGCGCAGGCCTCCCCGTTCACCGACAGCCCGGCGTAGAGCCGCATCGCCTCCTTCTCGTCGCCGTAGTCCTCGAAGTACATCCGGTGGCGCAGGACGTCGTGGATCGGGACGCCTTCCGGGCAGTGCGAGAGACAGACCCCGCAGTGGGGGGCGCAGTAGCTGCCGACGATCTGGCGGTCGTACTCGTCCAGCAGGGCCAGGTCCTCCGACGTGAGCTCGCCGCCGCTGGCCCGCAGGTACTCGTCTACGTGCTGGAACTCGAAGAAGGAGATGACCGCGGCCGACACCTCCGGGTTCGAGAGCACCCAGCGCAAGGCGGCCTGGCTGTAGCTCGCCGCCTGCTCCTGGAAGCCCGCCAGGCCGTGGTGTTTGGCGCCCTTCAGGGTCTTCATCGCGACGACGCCCATGTCCTGCTCGCTCCGCGCTCGCGAGATGAGCGCCGGGAGCTGGGGCCAGATGCCGTGGTGGTAGGCGACCATCATCACGTCGAAGCGGCCCGAATCGATGCCCGCCGCCACCACGTTCTGCAGGTTCGGGGTGTGGGTGGAGAAGCCGAGGAAGCGCAGCTTGCCCTCCTCGCGCAGCCGGTCCACCGCCTCGTGCAGGTCCTCGTCCAGCAGCCGATCGGTGGTGTCGCAGGCGTGGACGTGGGCGAGGTCCACGTAGTCCGTGCGCAGGCGCCCGAGGCTCTCCTCGATGATGCGCTTGTACTCCGCGACCGGCGTTCCGGCCCCAAGGTGGCCGTGGGGGGTGCAGAACTTGGTCGCGAGGAACACCTGGTCCCGCACCCCCTCCAGGGCGTCCGCCACGGCGCTCTCACTGCCGGTCGCCGAGTAGTCCGGCGAGGTGTCGACGTAGCTGACGCCGCGATCGATCGCCCGGCGGACGATCTCCGTGCCCTTCGTCTCGTCTACCAGCCGGCCGATCCGACCGGCGCCGACGACCACGTCGGACACCTTCCAGTTGGTGCGTCCGAGGCGCCGGTAGCCCTGGACCCGCGCCCCCTTCCATTCCTCCAGGTACTCCGGGTGGGTGATGGTCGTATCGCCCACCGAGGAGAAGGCGTTCCAGCCCACGTCGTCCCGGCCGAGGCCGAAGAGCGCCCGGGCCGCGCCGGCGCCGCCGGCCAGCGCCCCGGCACCGAGCGCACCCAGGGTGGCGACGGCGCGGCGGCGCCCGCCGCTCACCCCGGCCTCGCGCTGGCTGCGACCCAGCGCGCCGGCCACGACCCAGAGCAGCGCGAGGACCGACACCCCGAGCCAGAGGACGCCCATCAGGGCGCCATGGCCGCGGTAGCCCAGGGCGCGGGCCACGGGCTCTACCAGGGATCCCGCGGTCCATGCGGACCAGCCCAGACCCACCGGGATGCGGTAGGCCAGGCCGCCGACCACGAAGTAGCCGAAGGCCAGGATGCCGAGCAGCCAGGCGGCGACACGGAGCGGACCGCGCATGAGGTTGCCTCCCGTGCCCCAGTCTATCGCTCCTGCCGGGCCGGGCGGGAGGTGGCATGCTCCCAGCCGAAGGAGACCCGATGACCGAAGACGCTCCGCTCTTGGTGGTGCGCGACGGGCCCGTCGCGACGCTGGTCAACAACGATGCTCCGCGCAACCGGATGAGCCTGGCGTTCATGGACGCCCTGGAGGAGCAGGTTGCCGCGCTCGCGGGGGACGACGGGGTGCGGGCCGTCGTGATCACGGCCGCCGGCGACGAGCACTTCTCCGTCGGTATGGACCTGAAGCAGCTTCCCGAGGGCGCGAAGCGGATGGGCGGCGTCGAGGCGGTGTTCGACCAGCGGCTGCGGGTGCTGGCCGCGATCGAGGCGCTCCCGAAGCCGGTCGTCGCGACGCTGTTCGGCTACTGCCTGGGTGGCGGCCTGGAGCTGCCCCTCGCGTGTCACTTTCGACTCGCGGCGGAGGAGGGCGCGAAGATCGGCCTGCCCGAGATGGACCTGGGCAGCGTGCCCGCCTGGGGGGGCACGGCGCGGCTCACCCGCTGCGTCGGCCGCGATCACGCCCTCGACCTGATCCTGCGCGCGAAGAAGATCTCCGGCCCGGAGGCTCTGCGCGTCGGCCTCGTCCACGAGGTGTGGCCCCTGGCCGAGCTGAAGGAGCGCGCTCACGCCCTGGCTCACGAGCTGGCGGCGATGCCTGCAGGCGCCGTGGCCGGCGTGCTCCGCTGCGTGGTCGGCGGCGCCGAGAAGTCGCTGGACGAGGCGCTCAGGCTGGAGCGCGAAGCGGTGCTCGCCACGATGGGGACGCCGGATCAGCAGGAGGGGATGCGGGCGTTCCTCGAGAAGCGCGAGCCGCGCTTCAACCAGGGCTGAGCCCGCCTAACGTTCCTCCTCGTCGTCCACGTAGCCCAGCTGGCGGAGGCGCTCCACCATCTCGTCGCTGAGCGGGCGGTGGGTCGCCTCCGGCGCCTCGAAGGGGACGACGCTGCGCTCGAGCCCGCGCAGCAGGGCGGCCAGGGGCTCGGCGTAGTCCTCTGCGCTCTCGGGCGTCGCGAGCTGGTTCGTCTCCTCGTCCGGGTCGCGAGCCCGGTCGTAGAGGGCGTAGTCCCGCCACGTCCCCGGCGGGCCGTCCTGGCCGGGCCGATGAACCAGCTTCAGGCGGCGGTTCTGCACGGCCACCGCCTCCGGCTCCCCCATCACGCCCTGGGTGACCAGGTAGTGCCCGCCGCCGGGCAACGGACCTGCCTCCCGGTCCGAGAGGAAGCTCCGCCCGGCGACCGGGGTGGGGCAGTCGAGGCCCAGGTAGTGGCAGAGGGTCGGCATCACATCGACCAGCCCCACCAGGCACTCGACGCGCGCCTGCGCCGCGGTTGTCCCGGGTAGCCGCGCGGCGAAGGGGATGGCGAGCTCGTCGTCGAAGAGCCCCTTGCCGTGATCGCCGTAGCCGCGGGTGAAGAGCGCCTCGCCGTGGTCGGAGGTGACGATCACCGCGGTCTCGTCCCACCTGTCGCGGGCGGCGAGGCCCTCCAGCAGGACGCCGAGTGTCCGGTCGAAGTCCTCGACGCCGGGTCGGTAGGCCGTCTCGATCAGGTCGATGCTGTCGGGCAGGCCGGCGTGGGGCGGCGGGCGTCCGTCCTCCAGCCGGATCAGGTGCCGGATCACGTTGTGGGCCTCGTCGGGCACGGGAGCTCCGGCGAGCCTGTGCTCGAGCCGCGCGAGCAGGCCGCCGAGACGGGCCTCGTCCGTCGCATCGAGCCTGCCGTAGGGGCGATGGCTGTCGATGTAGTGGAGGTAGAGGAAGAAAGGCCGGTCCGGTGAGGCGGACGTGAGCCAGTCGAGGCCCGCGCGGGTCACGCGCTCGCCGGCGGCGCCCCAGCGGGAGAAGGAGTCGTCGTAGGTCTCGAAGCCCTGGCCGAAGCCGAACTCCTGACGCATCCACGGGTTCGAGACGAACGCCGCCGTGGCGTGGCCCGCATCGCGAACGACCTCCGCCAGGGTGACGAACTGGTCGTGCAGGACGTCGGCCCGGATCGGCCGGATGCCGTGGGCGGCCCGCTTCTCGCTTCGCAGCTCCGGGTGGGAAGCGAGCCGGTGCTGGGAGGGGAGCAGGCCGGTGAACAGGGTGGCGACGGCGGGCTTGGTCCAGGGCGCCTGGGTGGCGGCCCGATCGAACCACAGGTGGGCGCGGCCGAACGCGTCGAAGTGCGGCGTTTCCGCACGCCCATCGTAGAGGCCCGCGGCGTCGCGGCGCATGGTGTCGTTGACCACCAGCACGACGTTTCGCCGGGCGGAAGGCGCCTCGAGACGCACGTCCTCGCAGGCCGCCTGGCCGTCGCCGCTCGGTACCGCGGCATCGCCTCCACAGCCCGCGAGCAACACGCAGCCGAGGGCGAAGGCCGCCCGGCGAGCCGTCTCAGCCACCGCCATCCGGCGTCACGAGGGCGGGTCCGCGGTCGTGGCCGGCGGCTCGGCGGGCCCGCGCCAGCAGCTCCTGCACCTCGCCGGTCTGGGCCGGGCCAGCGTGGCGGCGCGCCTCCTCCAGGGATTCCACGGCCCGGCCGGGCTCGCCCAGCTCGATCCACACCTGCCCCAGCTGCAGAAGGGCCGTTACCTGGGCCGGGTCGAGGGCGATGGCCTCCTGGAGCGACTCGGCCGCCGTCTGCCAGGCGCCGCGCCGGGCCTGGACCTGCCCGAGCGCCGTCCAGCTCACGGCGGTCGGGAACTGGGCGACGCTCTCCTCGAGCCGGGCCTCGGCGGCGATGAGATCGCCCCGTTCGGCGAGCATCAATCCCAACCCGAGGGGCACGTCCGGGTTTTCGAGACCGATCCAGCGCAGCCGGCGTTCGGCGGTCTCGAGGCGGTCGAAGTCCTTCCGGGCGAGCGGCCGCCGCACGCCGACCTCGGTCTCGATGTTCTGGGCCACGACCTGCAGTGCGCAGAGTCCTCCCAGGCCCCAGACCAGGGCGCGTCGCCAGCGGAAGCCCGGCCCTCCGAGCGGCTCGGCCTTCGGTGGCTCCGGTGCGCGCAGGAGCACCTGGGCGACGGCGCCGTCGCGCAGCTTCCAGATCGCCCCGTCGAGCACGAAGTGGTGCAGGTTGACGGCCGTGTTCACCAGGATGAACAGTCCGTGGTCGTAGGGCACCCGCGCGAGTCCGAAGGTGGCGAAGAGCAGGGTCGGCACGCCGTACAGCGCCGCGCCGGCCACGAGCGTGCGGGGCAGGTAGCTCCAGCTGGAGCCCGTCTCGCTCTTCGCGTAGTAGCTGCAGATCCACAGGTACTGGGCGGAGTGGGCGAAGATCACCCACCAGAACGCGTATACGGCGTCGCTGTGGGCAAAGGCCACGCTGGTGTCGAAGAGTCCGGTGCCGCGCGCCACGACGGGGGCGGTGAACCAGAGCGCCTGGCTCGCGACCAGCACTGCGCTGGGGAGCAGGTCCCTCGGAGAGGCCACACGCAGCAGGGACGCGAATGCCACCACGAGACACCCCAGGTAGGCGACGAACACGAGGGACGCGATCTGGCCGGCCGGCCCCGGCGGAAGGCCGAGGGACAGGAAGTCGACCTGGGTACCGCCGGCGGCCACCGGGGCCGGCGCGTAGCCGGCGCTCCCGCCCGAGCCCACGTGCATGGCCAGGAAGGCCAGCACGAAGGAGAGCAGGAAGGAGCCGTACAGGGCGCGGCGCGCGAGGGGCGAAGCCTCGACGCCCCGTCGACGCAGGAACATGGAGGCCAGGCCGTAGTTCTGCCCCGCGTAGTGCCAGGGGCTCCAGGTGAGGAAGATCGTGTACAGCCAGGAGCCCACCGTCGACTGGTAGAGCCCGACGACGAAGAGCCCCCAGATCGCCACCGTGACCCACACGGCGAAGAAGGCGTAGCGGTGGCGGTCCTCGCGGCGGTCGTAGACGCGAAGCAGCGTGGCCCCGTAGTGCGGCACCGCCAACAGCAGGCTGCCGAGCGGAAGGAAGCCGAGCGGAACCGCAGCCTTGAGCTGGTCGCCTGCGAGGAAGAGCAGGGCGAAGACGCCGAAGTAGAGGACGCCACAGCCGAGCAGCAGGTCCGACCACGGTCCGTACAGCCAGCGACGATCAGCCTGCGCCATCGGACGAGTCTACGCGCCGCAAAGGTCGCTCTCAAGCGACGGCCCGGCCGCCCATCGGTCAGGCCGGGCGTTCGAGCCCATCGGTCAGCACCATGCTCATCGCCACCGCCGTCGACGAGGTGAGGCCGCCGAGGGCCGCAGGCCCGCGCGCGAGCCGAGCCGATGGTGCGCGGGTCGAGCGCCTGCCACGGACCGAGCTGACGGTCCGGAAAGAACGGCAGCGACTCGCGGCCCTCCCACCCGCGCTCGAAGCCGATGATTCCGCCGAGGGCCAGGGCCAGGCCCAAATCGATCGCGACGGACAGTCCATGGGTGGACCCGTCAGGGTGCCACGGGCTCCGCGCCGGCCCGGGGCAGGGCGAAGGCGAGGTAGTGGCTGCCGGACGGACGGTCGAGCTTGCCGCCTCCCGCCGCGATGACGACGAACTGGCGGCCGTCCGCTTCATAGGTGGCGGGAGTGGCGAAGCCGGAGGCCGGCAGCTCCGCCTCCCAGAGCAGCTCACCCGTCGTCTTCTCGAAGGCGCGGATGCGCTCGTCCGGCGTGGCCGCGATGAAGAGCAGGCCGCCCGCGGTGACGACGGGCCCGCCGTAGCTCTCGGCGCCGAGCCCGGAAAGCCCGAGCTCCCGGGCCTTCGCGTAGTCGCCGAGGGGGATCTGCCAGCGGATCTCCCCGGTGGCGAGATCGATGGCCGAGAGCGTGCCCCAGGGCGGCTTCACGCCGGGCAGCCCGTCCGGGTCGACGAGCTTCTGGTAGCCGGCGTTGCCGAAGCGCAGCGAGTCCCCCGCGCGGCGCGCCCAGTTCGAGGGCACGTCCTCCTCCTCCGCCGTGTACACCCACCAGGCGATGGCGGCGTTCTGCCACCACTCGAAGCGGCCACCCAGCCCGGGCATGCGGCCGCGCCCGTCGCGGACCAACCGGTAGAGATCGAGGAAGCCCATGCGCTCGTCGATCCCGAGGAGCGACGGCACCGACGTGCCGTCGCCCCGCATGTCGATGCCGTGGCACGAGGCGCAGCCGAACAGGTAGCCCTGGGCCATCTGGTCGCGGACGCCGTCGCTCTCCTCGGGGAGCCGTAGCATGCGCATCAGCCATGGGATGTCGTTGGCGTTGACGAAGAGGAGGCCCGTCTCCGCGTCCCAGGCACCGCCACCCCACTCGGCGCCGCCGTCGAGGCCGGGAAACGCGATCGCGCCCTCGATACCGAGGGGGGTATAGAGCGGGCCGTAGCGCACGCCCTCGAGCTTGGCCTCCACCCAGGCCCTCGCCTCGGGGCTGCGATCCGTGATGCTTTCCAGGGAGAAGTGCTGGCGCACGACGGGGGGAGGGCGGGTCGGCAGGGGTTGGCTCGCTGCCGCCAGGTCGCCGGGCAGCACCGGGCCCTGGACGGGCTCCTCGCGCAGGGGGAAGAGGGGCTCGCCGGTCTCGCGGTGGAAGAGGAAGGTGTCGCCGGTCTTCGTCAGCTGGGCCACCGCGGGGACGCGCTCGCCGTCCCGGCTGATCTCCACCAGGTTCGGGGGCGAGGGCAGGTCCCGGTCCCACAGGTCGTGGCGCACGACCTGGAAGTGCCAGCGCCGCTCCCCGGTGCGCGCGTCGAGAGCGAGCAGGGTGTTGGCGTAGAGGTTGTCGCCGAGCCGGGCGCTGCCGTGGAAGTCCGGCGTGGCGGAGCCGGTGGGGACGAAGGCCAGGCCGCGCTCTACGTCGATGCTGACCCCCGCCCAGGCGTTGGCGCCGCCAGCGGTCTGCCAGGCGTCGTCGGGCCACGTCTCGTGGCCGGGCTCGCCGGGCCGGGGGATCGTGTGGAAGATCCAGCGCATCTCGCCCGTGCGCACGTCGTAGGCCCGCACGTGACCCGGCGCGGCGCCTTCACCCTCGTTCACGCGCCCGCCCAGGAGGATCAGGTTCTCGAACACGGTGCCCGGGGTATTGGCGAGTACGCCCATCATGTCGTCGGAGACGTCCCGGCCCAGCCCCTCGCGCAGGTCGATGCGTCCACCGTCGCCGAAGCCGGGGATCGGCCGGCCCGTTCGGGCGTCCACCGCGTAGACGTACGGGCCCGCGCCGAGGAGCAGGCGCTCGTCCCCACCGTCCTCCCAGTAGACGGCGCCGCGGCTCACGGTGAAGAGCGGGTTCACGTCCTCCGGCTGGAAGCTCCATAGCTCTTCGCCCGTGGCGGCGTCGAGGGCGAAGTGCCGCAGCGTCGGCGAGGCGCCGTAGAGCACCCCCTTCACCACGAGCGGGTTGAACTGCATCTGGGTTCCGCCGCCCTCGGAGGCGTCGCCGGCGTCGTAGCTCCACGCCACCTCCAGGGAGGCGACGTTCGAGGGGTCGATCTGGTCGAGGGGCGAGTGGTGGGAGACGCCCCGGTCTCCCAGGTAGGTGCGCCACTCGCGCTCCGCGGCCGCACCGCGGGCGCGCGCCCGCTCGAAGGCGGCGCCCGGGTCCGGGGCGTCCGGCCCGCAGGCCAGCAGGCCGGCGACGACGAGGGCGAGGCGCCGGCTCACGAGCCAGCGGGCTCGACCCAGATCGGCGAGGTCCAGGCGCGCTCCTGAAGGGTCGGCGTGTAGAAGGGCTCCGCCGCCGGATCCAGGCAGCACTTGCCGTAGACGTCGCCCTGGGCGCCCCGTGCCTGGGCGGCCGCCGTGGCCTCCGCCGCCTGGGCGGCGCAGTCCTCGGAGAACGGGTTCACGGCGGCGGCCTTGCACTGGAGCGTGCTCCAGCGGCAGGTGGGGTTCTCCAGCACCCGCAGGTAGTAGAAGGCGCTCTGGGTCGGATCGTGATCCGGGTCCTCCCAGACGGCGCACAGGCTCGCGGCGCCGGCCCCGACCGGAGCGCAGGTGTCGGGATCGACGCCGGCGCCGTTGTCGCCGCCGGCCACGTCGACGACGCGCTCGTGGGTGCGTCCCTTGCCGTCGATCCAACCCTTGACGACCTGCACGCGCTGGAGATCGGCGCCGATCGGGTCCTTGAGCGCGCTCACCAGGAAGCGCGGCGGTGTGTCGGAGGCGAAGCGTCCCCCCATCGGCACGCCCTGTCGGTAGGCGCGGGCGATGGTGTCCGGCGCGTCGCAGAGGTCGGCCTCGAGCGCGCTCCCCCCGAAGAAGCGCACGACCGGGCGGGTGCCGCTGGTGGCGTAGGTCTCCTTGCGCCGCATGCCCTCGAAGATCGCGTCCCGGGAGTTCTCCTCCGCCCATACCACTGCGTGTCCTCCCGGGTTCGAGAAGAAGTGGTCTTGGACGTTGCGGTAGCCCGCGTCCCGCCGGCCCAGGTGTCCCGTGTAGTTGTCCTCCTCGGCGGCGCCGGGGGTGGCACTGTGGGTGTCGGTGCTGCCGATGAAGCCCATCACGAAGGGGTTGTTCCCGGTCGCGCGCTCGAGGGCGAGGCCGTCCTTCAGCACGTTGCGCACCATGTTGCGCCGGTGAAACGCCTCGACGGGCACCGGCGCCGCCTGCTCGGTCCGCACCTCGCCGTGGACGGAGCCCAGCATGCTCAGGTTGTCCGCCACCACCTGCTCGAAATCGCAGAGCTCGTCCTCGGTGTCGACGCCCTGGCCGGCGAGTCGGTCGAAGCGGCACTCGGAGCTGGCCTTGTGCTGGGTCAGCTCGATCACCGGCTCGAAGAAGATCCGGTTCGTCGCCTCCTCCGGCGTCTCGGGATCGCGGAACATCAGGCCCCCGGCCAGGTTCGGGTTGTGGGGGATGGCGAGCACGTCGCAGCCCGTGCCCGCGTCGATGCACTCTTGCCGCAGCATCGTCCAGAGCTTCGGGAACTCGTAGGTGCCGGTGTCGTAGGCGGAGATCGGCCGGGCCGGCACCCGGTCGTTCCGGAAGATCACGTTGCGGTGCATGTTGAAGGCGTTGGGCGTGTCCGTGTACTCGTAGCCGACGAAGGAGGTAAAGCTGCACCGCGACGTGCGGTCGTAGGCCGCCTCGGCCGCCTCCCGCAGCACGCCCCAGGCCTCCTCCGCCGCCGCGTCGCAATCCGAGAGGGTGCAGGCGAAGGACAGGCTCTTCTCCTCGGCCAGGGCGCCCAGCGACGTCCACCAGCTCGCCGCCAGGAGCTGGGTCCAGTAGTGGCCGGAGCGGGTCATGATGCAGTGGGGCCACCAGTAGCCGAGCTTGCCCGGGTCGATGGTGCAGACGTTGATCGGGCCCAGGAACTCGGCGTGGTCCGTCACCGAGGCGAAATCCAGGGGCCGCCCGATGCGCGCCTCGACCGTCGGCTCGCCGTCCGCGTCGGGCAGCAGGATGGCGTCGCCCTTCGCATAGCGGTAGGCGGCCGCCGGCTCGTTGCGCTGGCTCGAGATGTAGGAGTCGAAGGACAGGCTCGTGTGGACGTGGAGATCGCCGAACATCGGCCTGCGCAGCGGGTCGTGATCGGCGCAGGGCTCGCGCTCCTCGGTGCGCTCGAAGGCGGGCGATCCCACGGGCAGGAGGAGGAGAAGGGCGACGAGGAGAGCGCGGGTTCGTGCCGGCATGGGGCCATCCTGCCATCGGTGGCGCGGGGATGCACGGCTCCCCGGAAGGCCCCATGCTCCTGCCATGACGCGAGAGCACGACGGGGAGGGCTTCCCGGAGCGCTACGGCCGTTGGGCCGTGATCGCCGGGGGCTCGGACGGGATCGGCGCGGCCTTCGCCGCCGAGGCGGCGCGCCGCGGCCTGGACGTGGCCGTGGTCGGGCGCCGCGAGGACGTGCTCGAGGCCAAGGCCGCGGAGCTGGCGGACACCCACGGCGTGGACACCCGTGCCATCCGGGCGGATCTCACCTCGGCCGAGGGGCTCGAACGGGTCGCCCGCGGCACCGCCGAGCTCGACGTGGGCCTCTTCGTCTACAACGCCGGCTCCAGCACGGTGTCCTCGAAGCTCCTCGACCTGCCCGTCGAGGAGCACCTCGCCATGCTGCACCGGAACTGCGGTGGCCCCCTCGTGCTGGGCCACCACTTCGGCGCGCGCTTGCGGGCCCGGGGCCGCGGCGGCCTCGTGCTGATGTCCTCCGTGGCCGCCCTCGGCGGCAGCTCCTACCAGGCCCTGTACTGCGCCACCAAGGCCTTCGACACCATCCTCGCGGAGGGCCTCTGGCACGAGCTGGCGCCGGAGGGGGTGGACGTGGTGGGCGTGCTGGCGGGCCCCACCCGCACCGAGACGATGCTCCGCACCGGGGAACGCTTTGAGGATGCGATGGATCCGGCCGAGGTGGCGACCGGGGCCCTCGACCATCTCGGCAGGGGGCCGACCTTCGTGCCCGGCGAGGCAAACCAGGCCGCCGTGCGCGGCATGTGGCCGGTGCCGCGGGTGCCGCTCGTCAACGGCATGAGCCAGGCCTGCGCGGATCTCTTCGACCTGCCGTTCACGCCGGTGGAGGGCCGCGAGTTCCATGGCGGATGATCGCATCGACGGCGACCGCTACGCGGTCGGTGAAGCCGAGCGGAAGCACTTCCGGGAGCGCGGCTACGTGCACCTGCGCCGCCTCCTCAGCGAGGTCGAAGTCGCGGAGCTCGAGATCACCTACGACCGCTTCCTGCGGCGGGAGATCGAGGTGCCCGGCAAGGACTACTGCGACATGGCCGGCGACTACGGTCGCGCACCGGAGGACTTCTCGATCGTCAACGTCATGCTGCCGCGGCGCTACCACCCGCCCTGGCGGGGCAACGTGTTCGAGCGTCGGGCCGCCTCGGTGGCGGCGCAGCTGTGCGGAGAGGGAATGGCGATCGACTACGATCAGCTCCTCGCCAAGCAGCCGTTCAAGGAGGACGCGGTCTTCGCCTGGCACCAGGACCAGGCCTACTGGCCCGAGACCCCCGACACCCGCACCGCCACCTTGTGGCTGGCCATCGACGACTCGACCCTCGCCAACGGCTGCATGCGCTTCGTGCCCTCGACGGCGAAGGAGCCCGAGCTGCGTCCCCATCGTCCGCTCCATGGGGACCGGGGCACGTCCCACGCCTTGGGCACCGAGCTGCGCCCGGACGACGAGGTGGTGGCGGTGCCCATCGTCCGCGGCGACGTGACCGTCCACGGCGAGCGCGTGCTGCACGGCTCCGGCGGCAACACCACAGCGGGCTTCCGCCGCGCCTACGTGCTGGCCTTCCGGGCCGCGGAGACCGTGGCGACCGAGCGCCGGCTCGGCTTCACGCACAGCCACAACGACGCCGGGGAGGTGCTCGACGCCGTGGGCGTGGAGGGCGAGAGCCGCTAGCCACCCGGGGAGATCGGGGGCCGCGCCCCGATCTCCTACAACCCATCGGAATCGCAACGGATTCCCGGGCCTTGGCGGGGAGGGGAGCCCAGCTGGTCGGGGCGACTGGATTCGAACCAGCGACCTCTTCGTCCCGAACGAAGCGCGCTACCAAGCTGCGCCACGCCCCGACCGACGGGCTCTGCCGCCGGCGAAATATGACGCCTGAGGGGGCGCTCCACAAGCGGGCCCCAAGGCGGGCGGGCCGCCCTATCATGGGCCGCCGCCCGCCATGGATCCGACGCCCTTCGCCGCCGTTCTGGCCGCCGCGACCGCGGTGGGTCTCGCCGTTCCCGTGCTTCGTCCCGCCTGGGTGACGGGCCGTCCGAGGCTGATCCTCGCCGCGGTGGCTGTGCTCTCGGTGCTGGCGGCGGTGCCCCTGGTGCGCCTCGAGCCCCTCGGGCTGAACCTGCGGGTCGATCCCTCGACCGAGCCGCTGCTCCCGGCCGGCGACCCGGCCCAGGAGGTCTACCGGGCGGCGATCCGCAACTTCGGCGACGACGAGGTCTTCGTGATCGCCATGGAGGCGGACGACCTCTTCACCACCCCGGGCCTGGGCCGGCTGCGGCGCGTCACCGATGCGATCGCTCGCCTGCCGGAGGTGAGGACGGTGCAGAGCCTCACCGACGTCGTCTCCTTCCGGTACGACAAGGAGGCGGACTGGCTCGAGGTGGCGGACTTCATCGAGGAGATCCCCGCCGATCCCCAGGCCCTGGTCCGGATCCGGGCCGACGCCCTCGCCGATCCCATCTACCACCGCACCATCGTCTCCGAGGACGGCCGCACCGCGGCGATCAACGTCACCTTTCGCAAGCTCACGGACGAGGAGTTCATCCGCTCCCGCCTCGACGCGCGCATCCTCGAGATCGTCGAGGCGGAGGTGCGCGACGGGACCCACCTCTACGTGGCCGGCCGCCCCCACGTGAAGAACCGGGTCTACGAGCTGATGATGCAGGACATGGCGGTGCTGATCCCGCTCGCCCTCGCGGTGGTCGCGGCGGGGCTCTACGTCGTGTTCGGGACGCGCCGTGGCGTCGTACTGCCCATGGGCACGATCCTGCTGGCGACCCTCTGGACCTTCGGCGCCATCGCCTTCCTCGAGCGTCCGCTCACGGTGCTGACCACCTTGTTGGCGCCGATGCTGACGGCGATCGGCAGCGTCTACGGGATCCACGCGGTGACGCGCTACGAGGAGGAGGTGGAGCAGGCGGCCACGCCCGAGGAGGCGGCGCGCCGTAGCCTCGAGCATATGCGCCTGCCAGTAACGGTGGCCGGCCTCACGACGATGATCGGCTTTGCCGCGCTCCTCATCACCGACGTGCCCGCGGTCTTCGAGGTGGGTGCCTTCGCGGTCCTGGGGGTCGCTTCCATCACGGTGCTGACGCTCACGATGGTGCAGGCGGCCCTGGCGCTCATGCCGTTGCGGCACGCCGGCTCCGGCACGGTGCTGGCGGCGGCGGTCGCCCGCATCCTCGACGCCCAGCTCGGACGTCTCGCGAGCCTGGCGGGCCGGCGCGCCGGCACCTGGCTGCTCGTCTTCGGCGTCGTGCTCGCCGCGTGCCTGGCGGCGATCCCGCGCATCGTGATCGATACGGACTACCTCTCTTTCTTCGACGAGGAAGCCCCGGTGCGGCGGGACTTCGAGGCGGTGAACCGGCTCCTCGCCGGTGCCGTGCCCCTCTACGTCTCCTTCGACGGCGGGGAGCCGGGCGCCTTCCGCGAGCCCGCGCTGCTGCGAGAGATCGAGCGCCTGCAGCGCGACGCGGAGACGATCCCCGACGTGGGGCGCACACTCTCGATGGTCGACACGGTCCGGCTCATGAACAAAGCCATGGCCAAGGACGACCCGGAGGAGGAGCGCATCCCCGACACGCGCGGCGCCGCCGCCGAGCTGCTCTTCATGGCGCCGAAGGGGCACCTGGATCGTTATGCCAACGTGAACCACAGCCGCGCGAACGTGATGGTGCGGACCGGCGCGGTCGGCACCGCGCGGGTGCGGGCGGTGACCGAGCGCCTCGAGGCGCGGGTGGCGGAGCTCTCGCTGCCCGAGGGCATCACCGCGGCGGTGACCGGCAACGCGCTGCTGCTCTCCCACAGCGCCGACGGCATCGCGCGGGGCCAGCCCCAGACGGTCGGGCTGGCGGCGATCGCCATCTTCGTGCTGATCGCGCTCTCCTTCCGCTCGTTGCGGCTGGGCACGGTCGCCATGCTGCCCAACCTGGTCCCCGTCGCGATCTACTTCGGCATCCTGGGCTTCGGCGCGGCGCCCCTCTCCCTACCCACCAGCCTGATCGGCAGCGTCGCCCTGGGCATCGCCATCGACGACACGGTGCACTTCCTGGTGCGCTACGGGAGCGAGCGTAGGCGGGGGCTCTCGCCGGAGGAAGCGGCCGCCACCTGCGGACGTCGCATCGGCCGCCCGATCGCCATCACCTCCGTGATGCTGATGGCCGGCTTCCTCGTCGTCGCCCTCTCCGGCTTCGCCACGCTCAGGCAGTTCGGCATCCTCTCCGCCGCAACGATGGGCGTCTGCCTCGTGAACGACCTCGTCCTGCTCCCCGCGCTCCTGGTGCGCACACGAGCGTAGCGAGACAGAGGGACGTTCCTTTCTGTCTCACGGCAAAGCCGTGAGACAGAAAGGAACGTCCCTCTGTCTCACTCAGTGGGATTCGAGGCGGGAGAGGTCGAAGGTCTTGCGGGGGAGCTTCGGGTTGGGCTCGAGCTCGGTGATCGTGAGGGTGGTGAAGGTCTCGAGCTGGACGTTGCGCATCGTCAGCTCCATCGGGATCCAAACGCCTTCCATCTCCTCGACCTTGTCCGCCGGCGCGCTCAGGTTCTTTACCTCGATGCCCTTCTCGTCCCAGTAGAGGGTGAGGAGCGGCACGCAGTGCTCCTTCTCCACGTGGGCGACGAACTTCGAGTAGTCCGAGTCGGCGTGGTCCTTCGGAATCACCTCTACCACGTAGGTGGGCACGCCTTCGATCACCTTGTCGGACAGGCGCTCGTAGTCGCCGTCCTCGATCTCCCGGGGCACCACGTCCTCGAAGGTGAAGTCGGTGCCGAAGACCGCCTCCCGGCGCAGGTTCACGCGCCGCACCCGGCGGGTGGCGGCGAGGTAGACGAACTGGTCGTTGGGACGCGCGTTGTTGTTTTGGATCAGGTAGCCGGAGAAGCGCAGGTCGAAGGGGTCGAGGTACTTCACCAGGGTGCGCGAGAGCACCCGCTTCTCCTTCTCGCGGAAGCTCCGCCAGGTCATGCGCAGCTTCGACTCCTGGGTGGAGCCGCCGCGATCGCCGGAGAGCAGGGTCGAGTGCTGGATGTAGGACTGGAAGCGGTTGTCGAGCACGCACTGGTAGATCTCGCGCCCCGTCAGCTCCGACTGGAGCGTGCCGGCATCTTCGACCGCCGGCGGTTCCGGCGCGGTCTCCGAGGCTTCGGCCGCGGGCAGTGGCGGCGCCGCGAGACACAGGACGAGCAGGACCAGGGAGCCGGCGGCCGGGGCCAGCCGGTGGGGGGCGCGCATGTGGAGTTCCTCCGACCCGACCCGGCAGCGTAGCCGATCCGCTTCTTCGCGCCGAACCGGCGGCGCGGCCGTTCAGCTTCCGCGCGCCGACTCCGCCTCCTCGCGCAGGGCCGCGATGGTCGCCGGGTAGTCCTCTTCGTTGGCCTTGAAGATGGCCGTGCCCGCCACGAAGGCGTTCACGCCGGCGGCGGCGGCCCGCCCGATCGTCCCCTTGGCGATCCCGCCGTCGATCTCGAGCTCGAGCTCCGGGTTCCGCTCGTCCGCCCAGGCCCGGATCTGGCGGGCCTTGTCGAGGGTGCTCTCGATGAACGACTGGCCGCCGAAGCCCGGGTTCACGCTCATCACCAGCACCTGGTCTGCGTCCGGGATCACCGGCTCGATCAGGGAGGCGGGGGTGGCCGGGTTCAGCACGACGCAGGCCTTGGCGCCCAGGTCGCGGATCTGCCCGATCGTGCGGTGCAGGTGTGGGCAGGTTTCCACGTGCACGCCCACCCGATCCGCGCCGGCGCGCACGTAGTCCCCGATCGAGCGCTCCGGCGCTTCGATCATGAGGTGCACGTCCAGGGGCGTCTCCGTCGCCCGGCGCACCGCCTCGACCACCGGCGGGCCGATCGTCAGGTTGGGTACGAAGTGGCCGTCCATCACGTCGACGTGGATCCAGTCGGCGCCCGCCGCGGCAACGGCCTGCACCTCGCGGGCGAGCTGGCCGAAGTCGCAGGCCAGGATGGACGGAGCGATGCGAAGGGGAAGCCGGCTCACGCGGTGCGCTCCAGGCGGGCGGCGAAGAAGCCGTCCGTGTCGTGGCGATGGGGCCAGGTGGAGAGCCAGCCGCTGTCGCCGAGTAACGGCCGCACCGCTTCGGGCAGTGCCTCCGGCCCGCAGGGGGCGAAGTCCCGGGCCTCGGAGAGGAAGCCCTCGACCAGCGCCTCGTTCTCCTCGGCGAGCAGGGTGCAGGTACTGTACACGAGGCAGCCGCCGGGCCGGACCGCCGCGGCGGCCCGGCGCAGGACCTGTTGCTGCACCTGGACGAGCCGCTCGACCACCGCGGCGTCGAAGCGCCAGCGGGCATCCGGGTTGCGACGCAGGGTGCCGAGGCCGGAGCACGGCGCGTCCACCAGCACCCGGTCGAAGAGCGCGCCCTCGTCCGGGAGCGGCTGGGTCGCGTCCACCTCGCGGGGGTGCAGGTTCGTGAGGCCCAGACGGCGCGCGCCCCGGGCCACCAGCGCGAGGCGTCGCGGGTTGCGGTCGTAGGCGTCGACCCGTCCCGTATCGCCGACCCGCTCGGCGATGGCGCCCGCCTTGCCCCCGGGCGCGGCGCACACGTCGAGCACGCGCTCGCCGGGCTGCGGGTCGAGCAGCTCCACCACGAGCTGGGAGCCCTCGTCCTGGATGGTGAAGCGGCCGTCGAGGAAGGCCGGGTCGTGGCCCGGGAAGCCGTGATGACCCAGATCGATGCCGAGGGGTGCATGGCGGCACGGCTTCGCATCCGGCAGGCGCGTGCGGAGCTCCTCCAGCAGTGCGTCGCGGGTGGTGCGTCGCGGGTTGGCCCGGGCGACCAGCGGCGGCACCTTGTTGGACGCCTCGGCGAGGCGAGCCGCCTCTTCGGCTCCGAAGCGCGCGAGCCAACGCTCGGCGATCGGCGCCGGCAGCGAAAGCACGTCCACGAGGTGGGCGAGGGGATCCTCCTCGAGGCGCGGCAGGGGGATCGTCTCGTGGCCCCGGGCCAGCCGGCGGAGCACGGCGTTCACCAGGCCCGCCGCCCGGGAGACGCCGAGCGCCCGGGCGCAGCGCACGGTCTGGTCGACGGCCGCCGCCGACGGGACCGAGTGCTCGAACACGATCTGGTAGGCGCCGACCCGCAACAGGGTGGTGACCAGGGCCTCGAGTCGCTCCCCGGGCCGGTCGAGCACCGCGCGCAGCAGAGCGTCCAGGTGCCCGCGCCAGCGGAGCGTTCCGTAGACGAGCTCTGTGGCGAAGGCGCGGTCGCGGGGCGAGAGATCGCTGCGTCGCAGCGCGGCGGCGAGAGCGAGATCCGCGTAGGCGCCGGCCCGCTCCACCCGCTCGAGGACGCGCACGGCGACGATGCGCGCCTGGGTGGGCGTGGTGCCGCGCCGGGGGCCGGCGCTCGCCTGGGGGCGCCCGCGGCGCCGGCGGGAGAGGCCACGGCTCATGCCTGGGCCCCGCCGAGCACCGTGCCGTCGGCCAGGCCGCGCCCGCGCTGGAACGCCGCCGCCTCGAGGGGCTTGCCGCCGGGCCGCTGCAGCCGCAGCGCGCGCAGCCAGCCCTCGCCGGTGGCGATGCGCAGCCCGCCGTCGTCCGTGCGCACCGTGCCCGGTGCAGCCTCCGCCGGCCCCGGCTCGGCCCGCGCCGCAAGGATGCGCAGGGTCTCGTCGCCCGCCGTCGTGAAGGCGCCCGGGCGCGGGGCCATGGCCCGCACCCGCCGGGCGAGCGACTCCGCCGCGTCCCGCCAATCGAGCCGGGCGTCCTCGCGCTCGATCTTCGGCGCGAGGGTGGCGCGGGCGTGGTCCTGCTCGGCCCACTGGACCTCGCCCCGGGCGATGGCGTCCACGGCCTCGGCGACGGCCTCGGCGGTGAGCTCGGCGATGCGCTCGGTGAGTCGGCCGCAGTCCCCGTCGGCGTCGATCGGCGTGCGTTTCTCGAGCGCGACCGGCCCGGCGTCCATTTCCTTCTCGACCCGCATCACCGAGACGCCGGTCTCCGCATCGCCCGCCAGCAGCGCGTGGGCGATGGGCGCGGCGCCCCGGTGGCGGGGGAGCAGGCTCGCGTGGCCGTTGATCAGGTAGCCCAGCGACGGCAGCTCGCGAATGCGTCTGGGCAGGAACTGGCCGAAGGCGACCACGACGCCCAGGTCCGGCCGGGTGGCCCGGAGCTCCTCGGCCACGTCCGAGGCGCCCACCTTCTCGGGCCGGAAGAGCGGGAGGTCCGCGGCGAGGGCGCGGGCCGCGACCGGCGAGGGCGACGCCTTGCGCCCGCGTCCGCGCCGCCGGTCCGGCTGGCTCACCACGCCTACCAAGGGATGGGGCCCGGCCGCCAGGCGATCGAGGGTCGGCACGGCGAACTCCGGCGTTCCGAAGAAGAGCAGGCGGAGACGCGGCGCACTCAGAGGGCGCCGCCCTGCACCGTCTCTTCCTCCTCCTCGAGCCGCTGCGCCTTCCTGCGCTTCTTGACGTAGAGGCTGCGCTTCAGCCGGCTGATGCGGTCGATGAACAGCACGCCGTCGAGGTGGTCGATCTCATGCTGGAAGCAAACGGCGCGCAGCTCCTCGCACTCCTCGACGAACTCCTGGCCGTCGAGGTCCGTGTAACGGACCGTGACCCGCGACGCGCGCTCGACCTCGGCCTGGAAGTCCGGCACCGAGAGGCAGCCCTCCGTCCAGGTGACCGTGCCCTCTCGCTCCAGGATCTCCGGGTTCACGATCACGCGCGGATCGCGGTCGTTCCCCTCCTCGGTCCACTCCGTGTCCATCACCACCAGGCGGATCGCCTCGCCCACCTGGGGCGCGGCCAGGCCGATGCCCGGCTCGTCGTACATGACGTCGATCATCTCCGCGGCGAGCTCGCGGAGCGCGTCGGTCACCTGGCCCACGGGCTCGCAGACGCGCTTCAGGCGAGGATCGGGGAACTGGAGCACCGGTCGGAGCGCCATGCCGCGCAACGTAGCAATCGGCCCGAAAACGTGTCGAGGAACGCCGGCTCAGAGCATGTCGAAGGGGTGCAGGTCGACGCTGGCGCGCACGCCCGACGGAAGTCCCTCCAGCGCCGCGGCCACCTGCTCGGCGGCCCGGCGTACCACCGACCGGTTCCGATGCTTGAGCAGCACCTGGAAGCGGTGACGGCCCCGCAGCCGCGCGATCGGCGAGGGTGCTGGCCCGAGCACCTCGCAAGGCTCGGCTCCGCCGCCCGCCCGCGCGAGGGCGGCGAGGCGCTCGGCGAAGCTCGCGGCCCGCGCTTCGTCCTCGGCGCTCACCCGCACCTGGGCCAGGCTCGCCAGCGGCGGGTAGCCGAGGCTCGCGCGATGCGTGAGCTCCTCCTGGTAGAAGCCCTCGTAGTCGTGGCGCACGACCGGTGCGATCGCGTAGTGCTCCGGGCTCGAGGTCTGCACGATCACGCGTCCGGGCAGCCCGCCGCGGCCGGCACGGCCCGCCACCTGGGTGAGGAGCTGGAAGGTCCGCTCGGCCGCGCGGAAGTCCGGGAAGTGCAGGCCCAGGTCGGCGTTGACCACGCCCACCAGGCGCACGCCCGGGAAGTCGTGCCCCTTGGCCACCATCTGGGTTCCGATCAGCACGTCGATGGTGCCTTCCCGCAGGCCGCGCAGGATCTCCTCGGTGGCGCCGCGACGCGTCGTGGTGTCCCGGTCGAGGCGCGCGCTGCGCGCCTCGGGCAGGTGCACCCGCACCTCCTCCTCGAGCCGCTCCGTGCCGAGGCCGAGGAGCGCCGTCGCATCCGCACCGCACTGGGGACAGAGCTCTGGCGGCGCCTCCTGGTGGTCGCAGTAGTGACAGCGCAGGAGGTTCTGGCCCGCGTGATAGGTGAGGGAGATGTCGCAGTGCTTGCAGCGGCAGACGTGCTGGCACTCGAAGCAGGCGATCTGGGTGGAGAAGCCGCGGCGGTTGAGCAGCAGGATCGCCTGGCCGCCGTCGCGGGTGGTCTCACGCAGGCCGCGCAGGAGGCTCGCGCCGAGGATCAGCTTGCGGCCCCGGGGGAGCGCGGCGCGCTCGCGCCGCAGGTCGATGAGCTCCACCGCCGGAAGCGGCTGGCCGCCGGGCCGGTGCTCGAGGCGGACGCGGCGCACGTGGCCGCGCTCGGCCGCATGGCGCACCTCCAGGGACGGCGTGGCCGAGCCCAGGACGAGGGGGCAGCCCTCGGCCCGCGCCCGCCGCGCCGCGAAGCGGCGCGCGTGGTAGCGGAAACCTTCTTCGTTCTTGTACGCGCCGTCGTGCTCCTCGTCGATCACGACCACGCCGAGGTCCCGCAGCGGCGCGAACAGCGCCGAGCGTGCGCCGACGGCGATCGGCACCTCGCCGCGTCGCAGCCGCTCCCACTGGGCGAGGCGCTCGCCGGGCTTGAGGCCGCTGTGGAGAACCGCCAGCCGGTCCCCGAAGCGTGCGCGCAGGCGGCCCAGGATCTGGTGGGTGAGCGTGATCTCCGGGACGAGCACGAGGGCCTGACGCTCGCACCGCAGCGCCGCCGCGATCGCGCGCATGTAGACCTCGGTCTTGCCGCTGCCGGTGACGCCGTGGAGCAGGAAGGTCTCGGGCGCGCGGCTCTCGATGGAAGCGGCGATGGCGTCGGTGGCGATGCGCTGCTCCGGGGTGAGCACCACCTCCTTGTCCGGCTCCCGGGCCGGGGCACCGGGCAGGACGTCGCGCTCTTCCAGACGGACGAGACCGCGGCGCTCGAGGCTGCGCAGGGTGGTCGCCGCCCGGGGGAAACGCTGGTTCAGGGAGGTGAGCGAAGCGGGGCCGGCGCGGAGGGCCTCCGCCAGCTCCGCCTGGCGCGGGGCACGGGCGAGAGGGCCGGCCAGGGCGGCTTCGACGTCCGCGTCGGGGGCGAGGGCGGCCCAGCGCTCGCGGGGCACCCGGCTGCGGGGCCCCCGCTCGTCGAAGACCGCGGCGACGAGGCCGTCCTGCTCCCACGCAGCGAGTCGATCCGAGAGCGCCGGCGCGCGGCGCAGCACCTCAGGCGGCGTGCGCGGCCGACGCCCGATCCACTCGAGGAGAGCGGCCTCCTCGCGGCGGATGGCGCCGGCGCGGAGCGCCTCGTGGCCCCGCGGTGTGAGCGCCAGGGCCCTGACCGTCCGGGGCGTGCCCCCGGGCGGGAGCGCCGCCGCCAGCGCCACGCCCGGCGGGCACAGCACCTCCCGCGCCTCTTCGAGCAGGGCGGTGAGGAGCCGGGGCGGGAAGACCGGCGTGGCGTCGAGCCGCTTCTGGATCGGCCGCAGCTTCCGCAGGCCCGGGTCCGGGCTGGTGTCCGTGGAGACGACCACCCCGACGAGGCTCTGCCCGCCCGCACGGACCCGGACGCGGCATCCGACCAGGTCGTCGCTTGCCAAGTCGGCCGGAAGGGCGTAGTCGAAGAGCTGAGGGGACGGGAGGGGAAGGGCGACGCGGGCGCAGGGCAGCGCCTCCTGCGGCACGTCTTCCGGAAACAGGCTCCCCGTCATCGCGGCTGAGTGTAACGGGGAGGCGGAGCGGCGAATGGGGGCGGTGCGGAAGGGCGCGCGGGTCACGCAGCAGGGGAGACGGCGCTTCCTGCGGGTCGACGACACCTACGCCTCCAGCTACGAGCCCGGGCGCATCGCGACGGGCTCCGTGTGGGACGCGATCGCCTGTGGCGTGCTGGCGCTGCCCACCGCGCGGAGGCGGCGCATCCTGCTGCTCGGCCTGGGCGGGGGGAGTGCCGCGCGCATCGTGCGGGCCCTGGCGCCGGGGGCGCACATCGTCGGCGTCGAGCTCTCCGCCGACGTCGTGCGGCTCGCCCGGGAGCAGCTCGAGCTCGACGCCCTCGGCCTCGAGGTGCGGATCGCGGACGCGCGCGACGAGATGGCGAGGGGCCGCGCCCGCTACGACGCGATTCTCGAGGACGTGTTCGTCGGGGGTGGGCGCGAGGCGTACAAGCCCGACGGGTTGCCCCATCCGGTGCTGGATCGGGCGCACGGGCGGCTGCGGCCGGGCGGCGTGCTCGTCTCCAACGCCCTGGACGAGGCGCCAGCGGTTCGCCGGGCCATGGTGGGCCTGTTCGAGCAGGTCGTCGAGATCTCCCTCGCGGACTACGACAACCGGATCTACGTGGGTAGGGATGGCCCGCTCGACGCCCGGAGCCTGCGAGCCGAGGTGGCACGAGATCCGATCTTGTCGGAATCGCTCTCGCAGCTCCGGTTTCGAACCGCTTGAGTCTCAGCGCCGACCGGCGACGAGGCAGCCGGTGCCGGTCAGGGCCATCCCGAGCAAGGCGAGCGCAGCCGCGCTCGGCTCCGGCACGAAGTGGAGGGTCAGGGTCGAGGCAGAGGCCGTTCGCCAGCCGAACACGTTCCCTGCGGACTGGAACTCGGTAATCACCGGGGCGACGAGGGTAATCGTTCCTCCGCCCGAGGGCGTCAAGCTGATCGAGCCCATGGCGGTGAAGTTCGGGAGCGGTCGGCCGAAGGAGGACATGCCGGACGGCGTGAATGTCGTTCCCGTGCGTCCCGTCGCCACGAAGGTGCCGGGCGTCCAGGAGAAGAAGGTGGCGCGTTCCGTGACCGGCGTGCCAAGAATGGCGCCGCCAGGTTCGCGGCCCCGATGCCCTGGTTCGCAATCACGCCACCTGGAGTGATGGCGAGCGTCTGGGAGCCGCCCAACGTCTGCACGGGGGTGACCTGTGGAGGACCCGGATGCACGGTCCGGAAGGACAGCGGAAGGACCGTGATCGCCACCTGGGCGAAGCCGCTACCACCCGACGTCCCGCTGGCCAGGAGGCTGCCGCCAGAGGTGGTGAGGGTGAAGGGATTGCCGCTCAGACCGAACCCGAGGCCCGAGTGGAAGGTGCCCGTCCAGGTGGCCGACGTCAGGACGCCCGCCCGAGCTGCGGGAGCCGCAGCGAGGACCAGGGCGAAGAGAGCGAAGGCGCGACGGATTCTCACGGCTGGTAGCATACGCAAGCCCGGGGCCGGGCGCGGGCAGCCGCGAGAGTGCGCCGGACCCGCTCGGGGGGGAATGGCTTTTTCCTTCGAGGGAAGCGACGTTCCCTCGCCGCCGCTACCCCGATCCCTCCCCCAGGAAATGGAGCACGGTCCGGTTGAACTCCAGCGCGCACTCCGCCATCACGAGGTGGGCGCCCCAGGGAAGCGTCACCATGTGGGCGTTCGGCATCTCGTCGGCCAGCTCCCGGGCGAACTTCCCGGGTGTGAGCTGGTCCTGCCGGCCGGTGAGCACGAGGGTAGGGTGCTCGATCTCGCGCAGGCGGTCGTAGGTGTCGTGGGCGAGGCAGGCGTCGCACTGGCGCATCAGGACGTCGGCATCGAGGGGCGGCGCGCCGCCGGGAAAGCTGCGACTCATGGCCTCGATCAGGTCGCTCTGCTCGAGGGTTTCCTCCTGCAGCGTCCAGAGCAGGCGCTCGCGGGTGAAGACTTCGGCGGAGGTGCCCTCCCGGGCCATCTCCCGCCACTTCTCGATCAGCAGGCGGCGCTTGGCGTCCGGCCGCGCATAGGTGCCGACCAGGATCAGCCGGTCGACCCGCTCCGGATGGCGGAGCGCAAGCTCCTGGGCGGTCATCCCGCCCAGAAAGACGCCGAGCACGTGGGCCCGCTCGATCCCGAGGGCGCCCAGTAGCGCGTCCACGTCGTCCGCCAGGTCTGCCGTCGTGAAGGGGCCGCCCGGGTCCTCGCTCTCGCCGACCCCCCGGTTGTCGAAGAGCGCCAGCCGGTGATGGGGCGACAGCTCCGGCACCTGCAGCGGGTGCCAGCCCCGACACGACCCCGCAAGCCCCATCACCAGGACGAGCGGCGGCGCCCCCTCCGGCCCGTGCAGCTCGTAGTAGACCTTGCGCCCGCCGGCGTCGATCAACGCCATGCTCGCATTGTACGCAACCGAGGGGACGCGCCTCAACGCGACACCCGGGTTGCGTCGAGGCGCGTTCCCTCGGTGGCGTCTATCGGGAGAGGCGTTTGAGGTCGGAGAGGACGCTCTTGGCGACGGCCTTGAGGGTCTCGAAGACGCCTTCGCCGGTGGTGGCGCTGGCCTCGAAGTCCGGTACGCCCAGCGTGTTGATCTGGCGGCGGAGCTCGTCGAGAGGGGCCGCGTTCGGGAGATCCCGCTTGTTGTACTGAATGACGAAGGGGATCTTCTCGAGCTCGTAGCCCTGGTCGCGCAGGTTGACCTTCAGGTTGTCGATGCTCTCGAGGTTCGCTTCCATGCGCTCGATCTGGCTGTCGGCCACGAAGACCACGCCGTCCACGCCCTTCAGGATGAGCTTGCGGCTGGCGTCGTAGAAGACCTGGCCCGGCACCGTGTAGAGGTGGAAGCGCGTCTTGAAGCCGCGGATCTGTCCCAGGGCCAGCGGCAGGAAGTCGAAGAAGAGCGTGCGCTCGGTCTCCGTCGCCAGGGAGATCATCTTCCCCTTCAGGTCGGGGTTCGTCTTGTTGTAGATGAACTGCAGGTTCGTCGTCTTGCCGCACAGGCCCGGCCCGTAGTAGACGATCTTGCAGTTGATCTCGCGCGACGAATAGTTGATGAAAGACATGGGGTACCGCGCTGGTCGGAGTTATTCGGAGAAGAGGTTGTCGATGTCGTCGTCGGTGATTTCGGCGAAGGGCGAGGCGCCGCTTCCGGTCGCCGCTTCGCTCTCGGCCTTCTTCTGGATCTCTTCGAACACCTTGGCCAGCTCGCCGCCGGCCTTCTTGACGCGCAGGCGCACGAGGCCGAGCGAGCTGCGGTCGTCGAAGACGACCACGAGGATGATGCGGCCCGCGACCAGGGTGATGTGCAGGTTGTCCCGCGTGCCCTGGTGGAAGTGAACGGGGAAGTCCTCCTCGCCGATGATCTTGGCGAGGCCGCCGGTGGCGGCGATGCTGCCGGCGGTGAGGGACGCCAGGCTCGTCGTGTCGATGCCGCGGACCTCGCCGGCCTCGGCGATCAGCTGGCCGTTCTTGTCGACCACGAAGACGCCCTTGGCGTTCGCGTCCCGCACCAGCCGCTGGATGACGCCGAGGATCTTCTTGTAGTCCTCCTCGTACATCACGAGCTGCGTGTCCATCATCGCGCGATCCCCTGCCGGCTCCGCTGGTCCCCTCTCCGGGTCCCGCAGGAACCTTCGTAACTGCCCGGGTTTGAAGGACTCTTCCGAGCCACAGTACCCCCGCCCCCGAGCTGCGGCAAGCTGCCCGGCCGCTCCTCCGATCGGACAGCGGGAGGGTGGGCTTTAGCCCTCTCGCGAGCGCCCGGGGGCAGAAGGGGCCTCACTCCAGCACCTGGCGGTTCTGGATGGAGCGCCCGACGGTCACGTGGTCCGCGTATTCCAGGTCGCCGCCCATCGGCATGCCGTAGGCGATCCGGCTGAGCGCGACGCCGAGGGGCCGCAGGCGCTCGGCCAGGTAGGCCGCGGTGGCGTCGCCCTCGGCGTTCGGGTTCGTGGCGAGTACCACCTCGCGCACGCTCCCGCTGCGGGCCCGCGCCTCCAGCTCGGCGATGTGCAGGTCCTCCGGCCCCACCCCGTCGATCGGGGAGAGGGCGCCGCCCAGCACGTGGTAGAGGCCCTTGAAGCTGCCGCTGCGCTCGACGGCGGCCCGGTCCGCCGGCTCTTCCACCACGCAGATGCGGCTGCGGTCGCGGCCCTCGCTCGCGCAGATGGCGCAGGGCGACACCTCCGTGAGGTCGAAGCAGTGCTCGCACAGGACGATCTCCTGCTTCACCCGGCGAATCGCCTCCGCCAGCTCGGTCACCAGGGTCTCGGGCGCCGAGAGCAGGAAGAAGGCCAGGCGGGTGGCGGACTTCTCGCCGATGCCGGGCAGCCGGCGAAGCGCGCCGACCAGGCGCTCGATGGGCGGCGGCGTCTTCACGCGCCGCCGCTTTCGGGCCCCGGGCCGCCCATGCCGGGCAGCGCGAAGCCGGCCAGGCCGGCGGCCTTCTGCATCTCCTCCTGCACCATGCGTTGGGCCGCGGCCAGTGCGGCATTGACCGCGGCGGTGACCAGGTCCTGCAGCATCTCGCGGTCGCCGCTGGCCGCGAGCTCCGGCTCGATCTTCACTTCCTGGACGCGCAGATCGCCGCTGACCACCGCGGTGACCATGCCGCCGCCGGCCTGGGCGGAGACCGTGCGCCGCGCCAGCTCCTGCTGGAGGTTCGCCAGCTTGCTCTGCATCTCCTGCGCCTTGGCGAGGAGATCGCCCAGGTTGCCTTGACTCACCGGGCCTCCGTGGGTGCGCCGATGCCGGTCGGCTTGATCTCGAGGATCTCCGCCTCGAGGATGTCGAGGACGTCGTTCACCGCCGGATGGTTGAGGGCTTCCTGGCGTTGGCGGCGACCGTCGGCGGTCTGCTCCGGGTCCGGGCTCGCCGGGCCGTTGCCCCCGGCGCCGTTCCCGCCCGAGGTGACGAGCTCCACCTGCACCGGCTCGCCGAAGAAGCGCTCGCACACCGCGGCGAGCTCGGCGACGCGTCCCTGGAGGCGCCGCGCGGCGATGCCCGAGGGCAGCTCGATGCGCAGCCGCTCGGCACTTCGCTCCAGCAGGCGCCCGCCCTCGAGCGCGGCGAACAGGCCGCGGTTCTCCTCCTGGGCGAAGGAGCGAAGCCGATCGAAGACGAGGGGGAGCGGTGCGTTGGCCTCGTCTGGCGGAGAGGCGGACGCGGTGGTCGGGGAGTGCGTCGGCTCGGCCTCGGCCGGAGGCACCGGCGCGGACTCGGCCGGAGGCGTCGGTGCGGGCGGCGGCTCGGCCTCGCGCGGCGGCACCGGCGACGCCTCGGCCGAGGGAGCCGCGCGCCGGCTGCCGTTCGCGCCAGCGCGTCCCCGCGAGGCGCCGCCGCTGCGAGCGCCTCCACCGGCTGCGCCTCCGCCGGAGCCACCACTTCCGCCGCCGCGTAGCTGTCGCTCCAGGGCGTCGATGCGCGCCAGCAGCTGCTCGACCTGGTCGCCGGAAGGCAGACCCGCGAGGCGGATCAGCGCCACCTCCAGCACCGCGAAGGGGTCCGGCGCCCAGGCGAGATCCTCCTGCTCCTTCAAGAGCGCCCGGAACATGCGGCGAAGGCGGGCCTCCTCCGTCTTCCCGGCGAGCTCGGCCAGGGCCGCGACCTCGGCGTCGGCGCCTTCGACGATGCCGGCCTCCGGCGCGACGCGCAGCACCACGAGATCCCGCAGCAGCCCGAGCAGCTCGCCGCCCAGGCGCTTGGCATCGACGCCCGCCTCCCAGGCGTGCCGGCAGGCGGCCAGCGCCGCCGCGGCGTCGCCCTCGATGCAGCCGGTGACGATCGCCAGCAGCACGCTGCGGTCGATCAGGTCGAGGACTTCCGCCACCCGGGCGTCGTCCACCTTCTCACCGCCGAAGGCGATCAGCTGGTCGAGCAGGGTCAGCGAGTCCCGCATCGAGCCGTCGCCGGCGCGGGCGACGGCGAGCAGGCTCGTCTCCGAGATCGTGAGGCCTTCGGCCTTCGCGATCTCGCCCAGGTTCTCCGCGACCTCCGCGGTGGCGATGCGCCGCAGGTCGTAGCGCTGGCAGCGGGACACGACGGTGAACGGGATCTTCTCCGGGTTCGTCGTGCAGAAGATGAACAGGCTCTGGGGCGGCGGCTCCTCGAGGGTCTTCAGCAGGGCGTTGAAGGCCGGCGTCGAGAGCATGTGGACCTCGTCCACGATGAAGATGCGGTGCTTGCCCGGCGCCGCCGCGTAGCGGATCGACTCGATGATCTCGCGCACGTCGTCGACGCTGGTCCGGCTCGCCGCGTCGATCTCCTGCACGTCCACCGACGTGCCGGCCTGGATCTCCCGGCACGAGGGATCGTCCGGGTCCGGGGCGTCCGTCGGCCCCTGCTCTGCGTTGAGGCAGCAGGCGAAGATGCGCGCCAGCGTCGTCTTGCCCGTACCCCGCGGCCCGGTCAGCAGGATCGCGTGGGGAATGCGCCCGGAGCGGACGGCGTTGCGCAGGGGCGTCGTGACGTGGTCCTGGCCGGTGACCTCGTCGAAGCCCTGGGGCCGATACTTCCGGGCGAGGACCTGGTAGGACACGTGTGGGGGGCGCCTCCGCCTGCATGACGCTCATCTCGGAGGCCGCGCCGCAAGTGCCGCCCGCTCGGGGGCGGCGCGCGCAGCGAGGCGAAGCCGAGCGTAGCTCCGTGGAGAGGGAAGATCGCAGGGCACCCCCAACCGCAGCCGGAACCCTGCTGCCGCTGCTTCCTTCCGGACCTGACGGGGTTCACAAGGCTCCGAGCTCGGCCGGGACCCTGCGATCCTCCCTCCCCACGGAGGCGTGCAAGGGTAGCGGGGGGTAGGGTCCCGCCCCATGGCCCTGCCGGACCGCCTCCTCGCCGCAGAACAGCGTCTCATTCGCGACCTGGCACCCCTCCGCTTCCGGGCGCCGGTGACCCACGTCTACAACCCCCTCGTCTACGCGGCCCGTCCCCACCGCCTCTACCTGCGGCGCTTCGCCGCCACCCCGAAGCGGGTGGTCTATCTCGGCATGAACCCCGGTCCCTACGGGATGGCCCAGACCGGCGTCCCGTTCGGCGAGGTGGCGCGGGTGAGGGACTGGCTGGGGATCGAGGGGAAGGTCGACCGGCCGCCGGACGAGCACCCGAAGCGCCCGGTCCAGGGCTTCGCCTGCCCGCGTAGCGAGGTGAGCGGGGCGCGGCTGTGGGGCGCCATCGCCGAGCGCCACCCCACACCCGAGCGCTTCTTCCGGCGCGCCTTCATCGCCAACTACTGCCCCCTCGTCTTCATGGAGGCCAGCGGCCGCAACCGCACCCCGGACAAGCTGCCGCCGCCCGAGCGCGAGGCCCTCTACCAAGCCTGCAACCGCCACCTGCGCCGCACCGTCGAGCTACTCGAGCCCCAGTGGCTCGTCGGCGTCGGCAAGTTCGCTGAGGCCCGCGCCCGGGAGGCCCTCTCCGACCTCCCCGACCTGAAGATCGCCAGCATCCTCCACCCGAGCCCCGCCAGCCCCGCCGCCAACCAGGGCTGGGCCAGAAAAGCCCGCCGCCAGCTCCAGGACCTGGGAGTCTGTTGAGAAAGGGGCCGGTTCCGTCTGTTAAGTTGTTGGCCATGGACTGCACCCGCCGCCGATTCCTGGATCTCTCCGCCAAGGGGCTGCTGGTCGCCGGCATCGCGCCTGCCTCGATGCTGCGAGCCGACACCACGGGCGCCCTCGGCGATGCCCACCGCAAGGCCATGGCCGAGAGCCCGCTCGTCTACGTCTCGCCGCTTCGGAGCGACGGCGCGGAGAGCACCTGCCACGGCGAGGTGTGGTTCGTCGCGGACGGCGACGACCTGCTCGTCGTGACCGCCGTCGACCGCTGGAAGGCCGTCGCCATCAAGAAGGGCCTCGACCGCGCCCGCCTCTGGATCGGCGACCACGGCGTGTGGACCACCTCGGACGGCGCCTTCAAGCGCGCGCCCACCGTCGAAGCCAAGGCCCGCCTCGACGTGGAGGTCCACGCCGCGGCCCTGGAGAAGTTCGGCGCGAAGTACCCGGCCGAGTGGGGAAAGTGGGGCCCCCGCTTCGAGGAGGGCCTGGGCGACGGCAGCCGGGTGTTGATCCGGTATTCCCCGACCGGCGCCTAGAGGAATCGGCCCCCGAGGGCCTGGTTCGCTAGCCTCGACCCCCTCGCGGAGAGGTGCCGGAGTCCGGTTGAACGGGCCTGACTCGAAATCAGGTGATGGGCTTGCTCATCCGTGGGTTCGAATCCCACCCTCTCCGCCATTCCGGGCACTTACGGGATCGGGGCCTCGACGCGCTCCTGCCCCGCTCGGCTTTGTGGGGACATTGTGGGCAGGCCGATCAGCCTGTCTTGACTGCGCCATTCCCGGGGGGCAGTGGCCCTCTACCGCAGACTGACCCGAAGGCCGCGACCCAAGGTGGAGTTGCCCCGCTTCCGTGGGCGGTGAAGTGCTGAAGTCTCAGGTTCCCGTGGAGTGGTGCCTTTCGTACTCGATGGGCGAGGCATAGGCCAGGCCCGAGTGCCGCCGGTGCGGGTTGTACCAGCCCTCGATGAAGTCGAAGACGGCCATCCGCGCCTCCGCCTGGGCGCGGAAACGTCTCTGGTCGAGCAGCTCGCACTCGAGCGTCGCGAAGGAGCTCTCGCGCAGGGCGTCGTCGTAGCAGTCCGCCACGGATCCCATCGACGGCCGAGCACCCGCCTCCTGGCACCGAAGGCCGAACGCGATCGAGGTGTACTGCGTGCCTTGGTCCGAGTGATGGATCACCGCCTTCGGCCTTCGCTGCCAGAGCGCGATGTTCAAGGTGTCAAGCACGAGCTCCGTGCGCAGGTGTGTGGCCATGGCCCAGCCGACGACTCTCCCGCTCCACGCATCCTCGGCGACGGCCAGGTAGAGGAACCCCGCCCAGGTCGGGACATACGTGATGTCGGCGACCCAAAGCCGGTCGGGCCCACCCGCCGAGAAGTCCCGCTCGACCAGATCCGGGGCTGTCGCGCATCGCGACCCCGCTCTGTGGTCCAGCCTTCCTGCGCAGGCTGGCGCCCTCGAGGCCGGCCCTCCGCATCAGCCGGGCCACGCGCTTGCGGCCCACCCGCGTCCCCCTCGCCGCGAGCTCGGCGTGGACCAGGGGAACGCCATAGGTCCCACGGGATCGCCCGTGGATCGCCTCGATCTCCCCTTGGAGCGCGGCGTCGGACCGCGATCGCGCCGAGGGCTCGCGGCTCCGCCAGGCGTAGTACCCGCTGGGGGAGACCTCCAGCATCAGGCGCATCGTCGGAACGGCGTACTGCGGCCTGGTGCTCACTCACGAACTCGACCGCCCGCGGGGCGTCGAACCCGTCTCCTCGGCGAACCAGGCCGCGGCTTTCTTCAGGATCTCCTTCTCCTCGCGGAGCACCCAGTTCTCCCGCCGCAGCTCCTCCCGCTGGTCCGTCGTCAGGCCATCCGTGCGAACGCCTTCATCCCGCTCGGCCTGGCGCACCCAGTTCGAGATCGACTGCGCCGAGGGCTCGAACTCCCGACTCAGGGACTCGGGTGTACGGCCGGCTCGAACCAGCTCGACCATCCGCCGTCGGAACTCCGGCGGATACCGGGGGGCGGGGCATTCCCATCGTGGACTCTCCTCTCCCTCCTCGCCGCGTGTGAACTGGTTCACACCTCCTGTATTCGGACGGGTGTACCTAGGGACTGAACCCAGTTGCGATGTGGAGTCAACCGCATTCGGAGGAATCGCGATGACCGAGCAAAGGGCGAAGGGACTCTCCCTCAACATCGGCCTCAACGAAGTAGACCCCAACCACTACGGCGGGTGGTCGGGACCGCTGAACGCGTGCGAAGCGGATGCCGAAGACATGACCGACCTCGCTGCGTCCCAAGGATTCGAGACGACAACGATCCTGACCGCCGCAGCAACGCGTTCTGCAGTGATCAATGGAATCGAAAACGCGGCATCGGCGTGCGAGAAAGGCGACATCTTCTTCCTCTCGTACTCGGGCCATGGCGGACAGGTCCCGGACTTTGGCGACGACGACGAGGAAGACAACCAGGACGAGACCTGGTGTCTCTTCGACGGCCAGCTGATCGACGACGAGCTGTTCGAGCTGTGGGCACAGTTCGCTCCCGGCGTTCGAGTGCTCGTCCTCTCGGACAGCTGCCACAGTGGTTCGGTGATCAAGGTGGCGCGAGACGGCACGCAGTCCATCCAGAACGTGAGCGATCCCCTGCCGGTGGGCACGGAGGCGATTCCGTATCGGGTTATGCCTCCCGACAAGGCAAGGCAGACGGTCCGGCAGAACCGCGAGTTCTATCGCGACATCGCGGGAAAACTCCCCGACCAGCCCTCCCCGATCCAGGCGACGGTCCGGTTGATCTCTGGCTGCCAGGACAATCAATTAAGCCTCGACGGCACGTTCAACGGGCTGTTCACGGGGACGCTGCTCAAGGTCTGGAACGACGGCGCGTTCAGGCGCAACTACGCGCGTTTCCATGCATCGATCCTGTCGCGAATGCCGTCCGACCAGTCTCCGAACCACATGGTGATCGGCGCGCCGAATCCCGACTACGATGAGCAGAAGCCGTTCACGATCAACCCGTAGGATCAAACCCCTCAGGTCGAAGCCGTGGGCGTTCCTCGCCTACATCGGGGGTGACAACGACCTGAGCGACTACGGGCTACGCGATCTTGAAGAGCTGTGCAGGGAGGGGGCCGCTCCCTCCCTGCACGTGGGCGTGGAGATCGATACCCACGGTGAGCACGAGGGCTCGGTGAGGTATCAGATCACCCAGCCAGACGAGACCGGCGAGAGCTTCCGGATGGTGGTCGAGCGACTTCGAGAGCGCGACAGCGGGAGCCCCAAGACCCTTGAGGACTTCCTCCGCTGGGGCTGCGGCCGATTCACCGCCGACGAGTACATCATCGTGATCGGCGGCCACGGGACCGGCTTTCGGCGTCGCTCCCGCAACGTGGGCTTCGACGATTTCGGCTCGTCACTCGACATGCCCGACATCCGCAAGGTCCTTCAGCGCTGTGGATTCAAAGGGGGCTCGCCCCTCTCCATTCTCGCCTTCGACGCCTGCCTGATGAACATGCTTGAGATCGTTCATCACTTCCGCGGCCACGTCCGGTACATCGTCGGCTCGCAACAAACGGAGCCGGCAGATGGCTGGCCCTACGATCGGGTGCTGGCAGGAATCAAGGCAGTGCCCAAGGGGAAGGGCGGCGCGAGAAGAATCGCAAGGCGGCTCGTTCAGGAGTACAGGGACTTCTACGAAGATGTTCTCGTCCAGAACATCACGCAGTCGTCGATTGAGCTCTCCAAGACAGAAGCCGCAGTCCAGGCGTTGAGCGGGCTCGGCAACACCCTCAGAAGAGAGATCGGTGCCATCTACCGTGAGCTCCGCGAGGTTCGCGGCCGGGTTCAGTCCTTCGAAATGAGCGACTACGTTGACCTGGTGCATTTCGCCGAAGAGCTCGCGAATCACGCACTCAATCGATCCAACCAAGTGGGCGTGCGTCCGAACCGCGGGTTCTGGGAGAGGGTCATGGACGACTCGGAGAAGGTGATCGAGACGACCAACGACGCGATCGTGAGTTTCGAATCCCGGGGACCCAAGCTCGGAAACGCCAACGGGCTGTCCGTCTGGTTCCCACCGTACGAGAGCCTCTACTACAACAACCGCGCACGGTACATCGAACTCGATTGCAACGGGCGTCAGCGCACAAAGGGCTGGCTCAACTTCCTGGATGCCTACTTCGCGACGCGTCAAGAGCTGGCGATGGCTCGGCGAGCCGGGCAGGACTCCTAGCATGCAACCAATCGAGCACGTGGTTTTCCGGATGCTTGAGAACCGTTCGTTCGACCAGATGCTGGGTTGTCTACAGAGCGTTCGGTCCAAGATCGATGGCGCTGTGGGGCAGAGAAGTGATTTCCGGCCTCGTCGGGGTGACTTCTCCCGTTGACAGGCCTCCCTCTTCGCCATTTTCTCATGTAGGTTCCGGGCATGACCACCATGCGCAAGTCCCTCGCTCTCTTCCTCGGCCTCGCGGCCCTGAGCGCCGCACCCGCCACCGCGAGCTCCTTCCTCGGATCGGTGCAGGGCAACGTGAACCAGACCCACGACCTGCTCGGCTTCTCGAGCATCCAGGACGTGACGGGCCTGGTGCTGCTGGGTGTCTTCGACAGCAGCCAGCAGGACGCGGGCTTCTCCTTCCCGGCCGGAACGCGGCTCGGCGACCTGACCGGCAGCTTCGCCTTCCAGGGCGGAACGCCGCTCTACTTCACGGTCAAGGCGTCCAACGTGACGGGCCTCTACGGCTTCATGTCCGTGGGCGGCAACGGCTTCGACACCACCCAGTTCACGCCCGGCCGCGGCCTGTCGGCGATCCGTGTCTGGGGACGCCCGAACCCCGGGATCCCCGAGCCGGCCGCCGCGGTGGTCTTCAGCCTCGGCGCCGTCCTCGTGGCGCGTCGGGCCCGCCGGAGCCGCTAGGTTCGAGTCGAGGTCGGCCCGGTTCCGTCCCGCGGGCCGGCGGAGCCCCGCTCCCCTGCCTGCATCTCCGCCAGCGCGTCCAGGTTCCGCGCGTGGTCGTCGCGGTCGATGCCGTAGCGAGAGACGATCCAGAGCGCGAGCAGGCACAGCCCGATGTAGGCCGGGAGGAAGAGGGTCGCCAGGTCGAAGCGCACCTCCCAGGTCATCTGCTCGACGCTGCGGATGCCGTCGAGGCCCACCAGGGAGACGAGGGTGCCGGCGCCGATGATGCCGCCGGCGGAGACGGCCTTGTTCGCGAAGCCGCGGGCCGCGTAGAAGAGGCCCTCCGAGCGGCGCTGGGTCGAGACTTCGCTGTCCTCGACGACGTCGGCCATCATCGAGTCGAGCAGCACGGCGCCGACCACCCAGCCTACCACCTCGGCCACGATCAAGACCGAGTAGATGCCGAGGGAGAGCCAGCTCCCGATCGCCGGCCAGAAGCCCGCCAGGAGAAGGACGTAGGGCATCGGCACGAGCACGAGGCGCAGCAGCATCGCCGTGATGGCGGTCCGCGGCTTGCCGAACTGGCGCGCGAAGCGCGGCGCGGCCCAGTAGGCGATCACCGGGGAGGCCAGCACGAAGATGCCGGTCGTGGCGATCTGGGGGCCGGAGAAGCCGAAGAAGTAGGTCGTGTTGTACAGGTAGAGCGCGGTGCTGAGGCCGGTGGCCACGCCGATCGCGATGCCGTAGAAGAAGAGAGCCGCGAAGTGCGGGTTGCGCACGGACTGGAAGATCTGGCCGACCTCGCGCCCGATCTCCCGGAAGCGAAAGGTGTCAGTGGGGCGGGGGAGGGCGGCGGCGGCGCGCTGGGTGCCGAGTGCCGAGACGAGGATCGCGGCGGCGATGGTCAGCGCTCCCACCGTGCCGTAGACGAGGTAGCCCGCGGGCACGGTCACACCGTAGGCGCCGACCCAGAAGAAGAAGTTCAGGGTGTGGATGCCGTTGCCGCCGTACCAGCCGAAAGCGTGGCGCAGGGCCAGCCACTTGTTGCGCCGGTCGTAGTCCTGCTCGAGGTCCGGCAGCAGCGCCGTCGAGGGCACCTCGAAGAGCGTCGTGCCGGTGCGGATCAGGAGCGCGAGCACCAGCACGTACCAGAAGGTCGAGTCGGCATCGAGATCGAAGATCGGGTTGAAGAGCGCGTAGAAGGAGCCCGGCAGCAGCAACAGCGCGGCGTACATGAACGGGTGGCGGCGGCCGAGGCGCGAGCTCGTCTTGTCCGACCAGTGGCCGAGGAGCAGGTCCGACAGCGCGTCCCAGACCATCGCAATCGCCAGGGCCAGCGAGGCGAGGTAGCCGGGCACGCCCAGCACCTGGTTCGAGAAGATCAGCAGCAGGTAGCTGAACGCGTTGTCCTTGATCCCGTAGGCGATGGAGGCGGAGCCGTAGAACCAGAAGACCGGGCGCCGTTCGAGGGGCTCCTCCGCGGGCACGGCCGGCGTCGATGCATGGGTGGTCAGGGCGGCTCCCCTGGGATGGTGGTCCCGCAGGGTACCGCGGCCCCGCGGGCGCGGGTTCGGGGGCCGGTCGCAGGCCTGCCGGGCTCTCTACTCGTCGTCACGGGTCGTCCGTAGGCAAACCGCCATGGCGGCCCGGGCGGTCGCAACCGCCGCTGTCCCACGCGGCGGGCGGGCGTACACGTTCGCGTCGTATCACACACTGCGGATGCGGTCCGGCGTGGTTTCATGAAGTTGCCGCTCCATGCCTGGCGGTGCGCGCCTGAGACCGGTGATTCTGTTCGCACTGCTCGCGGCGGGAACGGCTGCGGCCCCGTCCTGCCCGGGCGAGGAAGCCGAGCCGGCGCGCCGCATCGAGACCGGCGACCGCCTTCGCATCCGCGTGCTCCACCATCCGGTCCTCGACGTCCGCGCGGTCCGGGTCGCGTCGGACGGTACCGTGGCGGTCCCGCGGGGGCCGCGGGTGAGGGCGGCGGGACTCACGCCGAGCCAGCTCGCGAGCGTCATCGAGACCGCCCTCGATCGCTACGTCGCCTACCGCGGCGCGGTCGTGCTCGTCCACGTCCTGGGCCCGCCGCCCGCCGAGAGCGGAGGCCCCTAGTGCCGTCGATCGCGGACAATCGGGAACGCTGGGCATCCGATGCGGGCTGGGATCGGCGCTGCGGCGGCGAGCGCTGGTCCCGCCCGTGGGGCACGAGCGCCATGCAGTGGCGGGTCGGCGTGCTGCCTCGCATCGAGCCCTGGCTTCCCGCCGAGGTCGCCGTCGAGATCGCGCCCGGCCACGGACGCTTCAGTCGCCATCTGCGCCCGCATTGTGGCTCGCTCACCCTGGTCGATCTCGATCCCGGCTGTGTCGATGCCTGCCGGCGACGATTCGCCGGGGACGAGGGGGTCAGGTGCCTCCCGGGCGACGGCACCTCGCTTCGCGGCGTGGCCGACGGCTCCGTGGATCTGGTCTTCAGCTACGACTCGCTGGTCCACGCCGAGACCGATGCCATGAAGGGCTACGTCCGCGAGCTCGCCCGGGTCCTTCGGCCCGGTGGCGTCGCCTTCCTGCACCACTCGAATCTCGGGGCCCATCGTCGCTACTTCGGAGCCCTCGGGCACGTGCCGCGGGGTGCGCGTCGAGCGCTCGAGCGGCTGCGCGCTGTCGACCGGGACCGCTGGCGGGCGCCGAGCGTCGACGCGCGATGGATGCGCAACGCCGCCCGGCGCGAAGGGCTCGCCGTCCCCCTTCAGGAGTGCGTTCCCTGGCGCACCCGGCGCGCCATCGACTGCTTCTCCTGGCTGGAGAAGACCGACGATCACGGCGCGACCCGCGTCGTCGTCCACCATCGCTTCATGGACGAGGCGGCGGTGGCCCGGCATCTCGCCTCTCTCGGGGTCGGTGACGAGAGGGGGCGGCCGTGAGCGGGCCGTCCCTGGTCCTGGCCGTCCCGTGCTTCGACGAGGCCGCGCGGCTCCCCCATGACACGCTCCTCGCGCTCGTGGGCAAACGCCCGACGCTCCACCTGCTGCTGGTCGACGACGGGAGCCGCGACGGAACGCTCGCTCTGCTGGAGAGGCTCGCAGCTGCGGCGCCGGAGCAGGTGAGCGTGCTGGCGCTCCCACGCAACCGCGGCAAGGGCGAAGCGGTGCGCGCGGGCCTCCTTTCCGGCCTCGCCCGGCGCCCGCGCTTCGTCGGGTTCTGGGACGCGGACCTGGCGACGCCGCTGGAGGCGGTCGACGCGCTCGTCGCCCACCTGGAGCGACACCCCGCGGTGTGGATGGCGATGGGCTCGCGGGTCCGTCTGCTCGGCGGCCAGGTCGAGCGCGGCGCTCTGCGCCACGGGTTGGGTCGGGCCGCCGCCACAGCGGCGGCGTGGCTCGTCGGCGAGCCGGTCTACGACACCCAGTGCGGCGCCAAGCTGCTGCGAGTCGGCCCGCACATCCGGCCACTCCTGGAGGAACCCTTCCTCACGCGCTGGACCTTCGACGTCGAGCTTCTGCTGCGCATCGCGGCGGCGCCCGGCGGGGAGCTGCTCCGCTGGCCCCTGGCGCGGCGGGTTCACGAGGTTCCGCTCTCCCAGTGGCGGGAGGTCGGAGGGAGCCATCTCGGTGTAGGGGCCCTGCTTCGCCTCCCGGTGGACCTGCTGCGCATCGGGCTCCGCTACGGGCGCGGCGGCCGGAGGGGCGCGCGATGACGTCGCCGTCCTTTCGTCGGGATCTCGCGCTCGTGGCCGCGGTAAGCGCCCTGGTGCTGTTCTTCGGCCTGGGCAGCGGCAGCCTGCGCGACTGGGACGAGGCGATCTACGCCCAGGTGGCGCGCGAGATGTTCGAGGCCGGCGACTGGCTCACGCCCCGGCTCGAGGGGCGAAGCTGGTTCCACAAGCCGCCCCTCTACCTGTGGCTCACGATCGCCGGCTATCACGTCTTCGGCGTGGGCGAGCTGGCGCCGCGGCTCGGATCGGCGCTGGCCGGCATCGCCGCCGTGGTCTTCGTCTTCCTCTTCGGGCGCCAGGCCTTCGGCCGTACCGCCGGCATCGTCGCCGCGGCTGCGTTCCTCGGCACGCCCCTCCTGCTCAAGCTCGCGAAGACCGGCATGCTCGACGTCCTGCTCACGGCGGCGTTCGCCGGCGCGTTCCTCGCCTGGTGGCGCTCGGAGCGGGAGCCCCGCTGGCTCCTCGCGGTGGGCGCGGCCCTCGGCGTGGCCGCGCTCACCAAGGGCGCCGCCGCCGGGCTCGGCGTGCTCGTACTGATGGCGCACCTCGTCGTGGCGGGTCGCTATCGCGTCTTCGCCTGCCCCTGGCTCTGGGGCGGCGTGGCGCTGGCCCTCGCCATCAGCGCGCCCTGGCACGTCCACCAGCTCGTGTTGCACGGCACGCCCTTCTGGGACGAGTACGTGGGCTATCACGTGATCTCTCGTGCCGGAGGATCGCTGGAAGGCAACACGGGTGGGCCCGCGTTCCACCTTGCCGTCCTCGCCGACGAGGGGCGGCCCTGGTCGTGGCTCGCCGCGGTGACGCTTCCCTGGGCCGCCTGGAGCGCCTGGCGCACGGAGGCGAGCGCGCTCCGGCTGGTCGTGGCGTGGGCCGTCATCGGGCTGCTCCTGCCGAGCCTGATGTCCACCAAGATCGACTGGTACGTGCTGCCGGCGGTCCCCGCGCTGGCGCTCTCGATCGGCTGGGCCGCGCAAGCCGCGCTGGCAGAGCGTCACCACCCGAGGATCGTGGCCGTCGCGTTGCTGCTGCTCCTCGTGAGCGTCGCCACGACCAAACGGGTCTGGAACCTCGACTACAGCGGCGACGTGAAGCGCCTGGCCGAGGTCCACGGGCAGTTGGTGGGCCCCAGCGACAGGCTCTGCGTGTACCGCATGAGCCATCCGGCGCCGCGCTTCTACTTCGAACGGCGGGTGCGCAGCGTTCGCCGCTCGGACGACGAGCGCCTCGCCGAAATGCGTGCACGCACGCCCCGCCTGGTCTGCATCACGAAGGTACGGTTGCTGGAGGAGCTCACCGTCCTCGGGGCCGAGCCCCTGGCCCGGGAGGGGAAACTCGCCCTGGCCGCATTCCCGGGCAGCCCGGAGCGATGAGCGCGCCCGCGCGCGCGCAGGACGCGTTCCTGCTCCTCCTGTCCGGCCTCTTCGTGCTCGTCGCGACGGAGCTCGTCCTGGCCCAGGGTCATACCCTGGCTGCGAACGGACGTTGGGTCGTCACGAAGATGGACCTGGAGCGCGCCGTACCCGGCGCCACCGCCGCCTTCCTCACGCGGCCCGCCCTGGCGCGGCATCGCCTCAACCTCGGCGTGTGGCACGCCTTCCAGGAGGTGGTGCAGGTCGAGCCCTGGGATCCGGATCGGGTGGGCTACTCCGTCTCCTTGTCCGACGAGGAGTACGTGGCCATGACGCTTCGGGCCGGCGTGCGCGCCCAGCCGGAGGCGCCGTTGGTGGGGCTTCGCGTCAGCCGCCACCCGGACTTTCCCTCGATGTGTCTGCGCGGTGACGCCTCGGGTCGCTTCGCGGAGCGGGCGCCGCTTCCTCCCCGCGAGCTCGCCGCCGGCTGGCATCGGCTCGACGTGGAGCGGACGCGGGACGGGCTCGCGGTGTCGATCGACGGCGCGCCCTGGGGCCGCTGCTCGATGGCGCTCCCGGGGCCGGTGCACATGGGCTTCCGGACGGGTCGCGGCAAGCGCGCAGCCGTCGACGACATCGTGCTGAGCCGCCACGGAGAGGTTCTGAGCCAGGAGGGCTTCCGCCCGGCCGGCTGGCGGCGGGTCGCGGTCGGGGTCGGTGCGGGGACCGGCCTCTCGATCGCGCTGCTGGCTCTCGCTTCGACGTGGCTGGGAGGCGCTTCGGGGCGCGAGACGCGGCTGCGGCTCCTGACGGCGGTCGGCACCGTGCTCGCGATCGCGACGCTCGTCTGCGCCGTAGACCACTTCGTACTGTCCCGGCGCCACCCGGAGCGCGTCGACTTCCGCCACTTCGAGAGCCGCATCGCGACGGAGCAGGACGTGCTGGATCGAATCGACGCGCGCTCCCGCGAGCCGCTGGCTCCGGACGCCCGGCGGATCCTCTTCCTCGGCTCCTCCCAGACCTGGGGCGCAGGCGCGCGCCTCGACGCGGACCGCTGGACGGCGCGGGTCGCGGCCGCCCTGCGACGCTCCGGGCCCGATCACGGAAGCGAGCTCGACCTGGACGTGATCGAGGCCGGCGTGCCCGGCTCCCACAGCGGGCGTCTCGTGGAGCTCTTCCTCGAGCGATGGATCGGCCTCGATCCGGAGGTGGTCGTCGTCCTGCTCGCGAACAACGACCACGATCCCGCCGTTCTCACGGCGAACCTGAGCCGGCTGGTCGAGGCGAGCCGGCGCGCGGGGATCCGCGTCCTCTTCCTGCTCGAGCCGAACACCATCGAGGGCGCCAAGAGTCTCGCCAAGCTGCGCCGACGACACGACGCGATGCGGGCGCTGGGAGAGGAGCTGGCCGTGCCCGTGATCGACCTCCAAGCGTGGCTGAGCGCGCGCCACGACCAGGGCTTCCTGTGGTGGGATCGCGTCCATCTCACCTCTTTCGGCCAGGAGCTCTTCGCCGAAGGCGTCCTGCAGCATCGCGACCTGCTGCTCGGCGGCCGATTCAGCGCTGCCCGACGCCAAGCTCCCGAGCCGGGTCGCTGAGCCACGCCGCAAGCCGCTCCGCCACCCGCGCATGCCCGGCCGGCGTCCAGTGGCCGTCCTCCGGGTAGAAGGCGCTCGCCCGCTCGTCCTCGCCGAACAGCTCCGCCGAGTCCAGGCAGGCGGGGCCGGCGGCGGCGCAGTCGGCGTGGAGGGCCTCGAGGACGCCGGGCTCGTAGGCGCGGGTGTCGTCGAAGCTCACCAGCAGCCGGAGGATGGGCGCACCCAGCGAGCGGGCGCGCGCCTCGATCGCCGCGCGCAGGTGCCGGTGGTAGAGGAGCCGCAGCTCGGCGCTCGTCCCGAGGCCCTGCTGCAGCTCCGCGGCGGTGAGCTCCCCCAGGCGGCGGCCCTCCAGGACGGCCTCGGCGCCGACGTTCGCCTCGGCCGCCTGCTCCCGCCGGTAGCGGAGGTAGAGCTTGGTGAGGCGGAAGCGCAGCGCGTTCCACAGGTAGGAGTGCCCGCGCAGCCAGCCCTCTCCCGGAAACGCCAGGCCGGGCACACCGTCCACGGTTCGCAGGCGCCCGCGGTGGTCGACCATGCGGTGGGTCGAGCGGGCGCGGGTCGGCAGGAGGTCCTCGTCGAGCTGGAGCTCCTTCCAGCGCAGGTCGTCCGGGTCGTTCTCGGTCTCGGCCAAGAGCACCAGGTGCGGCGCCAGCTCCTGACCGCGCTGCGAGAGCAGGATCAGCTGGTCGTCGGCGCTCCAGCCCGGCACGCCGGTGTTCCACACCTCCAGGGGGCCGGCGCCCGTGCGAAGGGTCTGCTCGAGGCGGGCGCCGAAAGTCTCCTCGTACTCGACGCCCCAGCCGAAGGCGAAGGAATCGCCCAGCAGCAGGATGCGAGGGCGCTCCGCCGTCTGTCCCGGCGTCGCTGGCGCCGTCCGCTCGGGTCCCCGCAGGCCCAGCTCGTTCACGTCGACCTGCACCTGGAAGTTCGCCGTGGCATGGACGGCGCTCGCGCCCTCCCGCAGGGCGTAGGGGAGGGCCGCGTCCGGTCGGAACGGATTGAAGCGGTAGGCGACGCCGTCGTCCTCGGTCTTGATGCCGCTCAGGTCCGGGAGGGCGCGAAACAGCGCCTCGGCCGCCAATAGGCTGACAACGGTCGACACCAGGACGAGCAGCAGCTTGCCGAGCACGGAGGAGCCGGGCTAGAGCAAGGCGAAGAGCATCAGCGCGCTGCCGAGCCCGAGCCCGCCGGCGCGGCGCAGCTTGTCGCCGGTGATCCCGCGGAGCGCTTCCGCACCGGGAACGCCGGTGAAGGCGCGCAGGATCACGGGCAGCTCCACCGTCGTCGCGAAGACGGCGAAGCCCACGCCGCCGCACTGCAGGGCCACCTGCCCGGGCGTCTCCCCCGGCAGGAGCGCGAACCAGGCCAGCGCCGCCGCCCAGTGGGCCAGGTTCCCGCCGACGCTCATGGCGCGGAAGTGCTCTTCCCCGCTGCGGGCGAAGTCGTAGACGAACAGCGGCACCAGGTTCCGGGCCGGTGCGATGGGCGCCGTGCCGCCGGTCAGGCGCGCGCCGGCGAAGTGGCCCCACTCGTGGGCCAGGGACGTCACGCCTGCACCGACGAGCAGGCCGCCCAGCACCGAGAGCACGGCGCCGAAGACGCTCCCGGTGGCGAGGGTCCAGGCGTCGGCGCCGCCCCAGATCGAGAGCAGGGCCAGGGCGATGGCGACGTCCCGCAGCGCGACGGTAGAGAGGGAGGAAGCGTCGGCGGGCGCGGCGTCCTGGGACGCCTCGGCCTCCTGCGTAGTGGCGGTCATGGGGTCCTCACGGCTCGGTCAGTGGGCGGAAGGCGGCGGTGCCTGTCCCTTCTTCGCGTACAGGGCCTTGCGCAGCGTGGGGCTGGTCACGCCCTCGGGAATCTCGGTGAGGGGCTCGGCCACGTCCTTCGGCATCACCGCCGCGCGGGCCGCGTGGGGCCGGAGCTTCTCGAGATCGAAGGCGTAGAAGGCCGCGGCGTTGCCGCCGAGGAGCCCGCGCACCTCCGCCTCCTCGAGCCCGGCGTGGGCCAGGCGCATGGCGTAGCGCGAGAACGGGAAGCTCCCCTCGTAGTGCGGGTAGTCATTCCCCCAGCACACCTTGTCGATGCCGACCTCGTAGCGCCCCTCGATCTCGCTCTGGCCGGGGAAGCTGGTGCCGTACCAGCAGTTGCGCTTGGCGTAGAAGCTCGGCGGCTCGGGCAGGGCCTGTACCTGCGAGTAGTCCATCTCCCCCATCATGCCCGCCTGGATGCCCTCGTGGATCCTGTCCATGCGCTGGAGCAGCTCCGGCACCCACTGGCAGCCGGCCTCGGTGAGGATGTAGCGGAGCTTCGGGAAGCGCTCGAAGACGCCGCCCCAGATCAGCGACTTGATCCCGCGCTGGGAGAAGAAGCCCACCTCCTGGATCCACAGCGGGTGGGCCGCCGGGTAGGGGCCGTAGTCCGGCGCGCCGATGCCCGAGTGCTGGTTCACCGGCATGTCGAGGTCCTGGATCACCGTCCACAGCCGGTCGTACTCCGGCGCGTAGAGCGGAAGGAGATCGGCCCGGTCGTCCGGTGGCTGCGGCAGCAGCACGCCGCCGCGCAGCCCGTGCTCGGCGATCCACCGGACGTCCTCGATGGCGTCGTCGATGTCGTTCAGGTGGATGAGCCCGATGCCCGCGCGCCGCTCCGGCGCCACCGCGCAGAAATCGACCAGCCAGCGGTTGTGGGCGCGGGTGCCCGCTCGCCACAGCTCGTACTGCTCGGCGGTGGGCGGGGCGCAGATGTGGAAGGCCTTCGGGTAGAAGGGGGGCACCGTGTTCGGGAAGACGACCTCGGCGACCACGCCGTCGGCCTCGAGATCGGCGAAGCGCTCCTCGCTGTCCCAGTTCTTCGTCTTCTTGCCGCCGATGTGCTGCTTCGACGGGTTCTTGTAGCCGCCCCGCCACTCGTCGAAGCGCTCCCGGAACCGGGGGTCCAGGTACTCGCGATAGGTAGCGAGGTTGGCGCCGGCGTGGGTGTCGGCCGTGATCACGACGTAGGGCTCGTCGCTGTAGGCGGCGTCGCTCATGGGCTCCTCCGAGCTTCGCACCCATGGTATCGCGATCTCAGAACAGCTCCCGCTGACGCGAGCGCTCGTCCACGGCCAGCTCGAAGCTCCGCAGCCAGGCCACGTACTCCTCCGGCAGGCCGTGGTGGCGGGCGCCGGTCAGGAGCAGGCCCAGGTAGCGGCGGGAGGGCTTGCGGCCGGCCACGCTCCGGGTGGAGTGGTAGGTGAAGGCGTCGAAGGGAGCGCCGTCGCCCTCGGGCACCAGGGCCACGGGGCGACGCAGGTAGGCGCCCCGGTGCACGCCCTCGGTCCGGTCGAGCCGCGCCGCCTCCGGCACGTCGATGCGGTAGGCGACGCCCCATACCTCGCGTCCCGGAACCGGGACGACGTTGGCGACGGCCCGCTCGCCGTGTCCGATGGGTAGGTCGAAGCGCAGCTCGTAGGCATCGAGCCGCGCAACCCGCGCTTCGTGCGGGCGCATTCGTCGCCGGCCCAGGAACGTGCGCGGATCCATGTTCGAGCCGTAGCCGAAGTACCAGACCGTGGCGTCCACCCGGGCCAGCCTACCGCGCCCTTCCGGCGCCTCCGAGCCGATGGCATACTCCTCCGATGGCGGTCGCCGACGCAGGAACCCGAAAGCCGTGGCTCTACGGCCCCGTTTCCGACCTCCTGCTGGGCTGTGGCCTGCTCTACGCGGCGCTCTTCCTGGCGCAGGCCGCCTTCGGCGCCAGCTACCGCAACGCCGTGCCCCACGCCGTCCTCCCCCTCATCGTGCTCCTGCTCGGCCAGCCCCACTACGGCGGTACCCTGGTGAGGATCTACGAGAGCCGCCGCGAGCGCCGCAGCTACGCGATCTTCTCGGTCTGGGCGACCGCGGCCCTGGTGCTCGCCTTCCTGGCGGGGATCCGCGTGACCTGGATCGGGACGCTGCTGGTCACGGTCTACCTCACCTGGAGCCCCTGGCACTACACGGGCCAGAACTACGGTGTGGCGGTCATGTTCCTGCGGCGCGCCGGTGTGGACCTCGACGCGGGGACCAAGCGCCTCCTCTACCTCTCCTTCCTGCTCTCCTTCGTGCTCGTGTTCGGCGTGATGCACCAGACCCTCGGCGTGGCCACGAACCCGCTCTCGCTCTACGGCGGGACGAACATCGAGTTCCAACCCCTCGGGATCCCTCCGTCGATCATGGCCCTTGCGATGCCGGTCGTGATCGGCGCCTACCTGGTGACGTCGGTGGCCTGGGTCGTGCGGCTCCTGCCCGAGGCTTCGATGCGTGCCCTCGCGCCGGCGCTGCTGCTCTCGGTGACCCAGGCCCTCTGGTTCTCCCTGCCGACGATCGTGCAGTACGGTGGCTGGGACACGGGCATCGACGTCTTCCGCCAGGAGTACCGGGCCTACTACTTCACCTTCATCGCCGGGGGACACTCGCTCCAGTACCTATGGGTCACGAGCTACTTCGCCCGGGGCTCCGCGGGCTGGCAGGGCTTCCCCGTCTACCTCGGGAAGGTCCTTGCGGCGGGCGCTGCGGTCTGGACGATCCCGATGTGGATCGCGTTCGTGGCTGGCGCCGGCCCCTTCGCTCTCGACGGCGGACTCACGCTGGTGGTGGCCGCGGTGGTGAACATCCACCACTTCGTGCTCGACGGCGCGATCTGGAAGCTGCGCGGACCGATCGCCGAGCTCCTGGTGCGCGACGTGCCCGAAACGAGTACCAGCCTCGACCGCCCCGCCTCGCCCATCCTTCGCCGCGCGGTCTGGGCCGCCTGCGCCTTCACCTTCGTCTGGGCCTCCTGGACGCTGGTCGAAGGGGAGCGGGTGGTCGCCGCTCTGAACCGGGGCGAGGCCCACGAGGCCATCGCCCTCCAGGACCGGATGGCCGCCTGGGGCCGGGACACGGCTCAGGCGCGGGCCGCCGCCGGCCAGCTCCTGATCGCCAAGGGCGAGCCCGAGGCCGGGCGCGCCCAGCTCGAGAAGAGCCTGGAGCTCTCGGCCAACGTGCTCACCTGGGTGGCCCTCGGTGCGAGCCACGAGCGGGCCGGGGAGTGGGCCGAGGCGGCGGCGGTCTACGAGCGGGCCATCGCTGCGGGCAACCAACGCTCGGAGCTCCTCGTCCTGGCGGCCCGTGCCCACCTGCAGGCCGGCGACCCGCGCAGTGCGCGCGATCACGTCGTGCGCGGGGAGCAGCTCTACCCGGACGACGAATCCTTCGTGCGGCTGCGCCGGCTGGTTCGCCAGCGCGGCTGGTAGGCTCAGGATTCCGCCGGCGAGCCCGCATCCTCTTCGAGGATCGGCTCCGCCCGGTCCGGCGCGCCGCGGCCCAGCCAGGCGGGCAGCGCTCCCAGGTTGGCCGCCAGGCTGCAGGCCATGCCGATCACCAGCACGACGCCGAGGCTGGCGATGCCCCGGTGCCCCGAGCTCGCGAGGCTGCCGAAGCTCGCGAGGGTCGTGAAGCTGCTCAGGAAGACCGCGCGCCCGGTGGTGCTACTGGCGAGGCGCCGCACCGCCGCCGGCTCTCGTCGCGCCCGGCGCACCAGGTGGATGCCGCTGTCGACGCCCATCCCCAGCAAGAGCGGCAGCACCACCACGTTCGCGAAGTTGAGGGGCAGGGAGAGGACGCCCAGGATCCCCAGGGTCCAGAGGCCGGCGAGCAGGAGGGGTGCGAGGGCGAGGAGTGCGTCGAGGGGCCGGCGCCAGATCAGCACGAGCAGGCCGGCGATCACTGCGACGGCGATCCACAGGGCACGCTTCAGCGAAGCGCTGGTCGCCCGCCCGAACTCCACCAGGTTGACGGGCAGGCCCGTCGCTTCGGGCACCACGGCCTGGACCGCGCTCACGAAGGCGGCGAGCTCCCGATCGTCGCTGAGGTCCCTCGTGGGGAACACCTGGAGCCGCACGCTGCCGTCCTCGGCGAGCAGGCGCGTGCGCAGCCGCGCCGGCAGCACCTCGAGGCTGACGGGCTCCGCCTCGAGGGCGGCCTGGAGGCGCGCGAGCTGCTGGGGGAAGCGGCCGAGCAGGCTCTCCTCCAGGCGGGCCAGGGCGGGCCCCGGGTCCTCCTCCCGCCGGACCTGCTCCAGGAAGGCGTGGAGGCGGTCCCGCAGGGCCGTGGCGCTCGCCGCCAGGCCGCGGGTGCGCCACAGGGGGCTCGCCGCGAGGCTCGCGTGAAGGGAGCGCAGCGCCTCGATCTGTCGCTCCGCGGCGACGGACGCGGTGGGGCCGGCCGCCGGCACGTCGAGGAAGAGGGCGAGGTCCTCGAGCAGGAAGAGCTTGTCGTCCTGCTCGCTGGGCACGTAGTCGCCCAGGTGACGGGTCTCGGCGACGAGCGGGAGGGCGCCGAGGGTCGCCGCCAGACGGCGGGCTTCCTCGAAATCGGCGCCGAGCACGTCCACGTACCAGGGGGAGCCGCGCCCGCTGGCGAGGAGGTCCTCCCAGGTCTGGACCGACTCGGTGTTCGGGTTGCGCATCTTCACCACGTTCGAGTCGAAGCGGACGCTGCGGGCGGCCGGCACCGCCGCGAGCGTGGCCACGGCGGCGAGGGCGAGCACGAGCCCCGGCGCCGCCGGCGCCCGTCGCACGATCGAGGGACGCTCCGGCGCGACCGTGCGCAGGGGGATTCCGCGGGTGAGGAGAGCGGGGAAGAGCGAGAGCGTGAGCCCGAAGATGACGAACATCCCGGTGCCCGAGATGAGGCCCAGCTCCGCCACGCCGCGGTAGTCGGTGGGAACGAAGGAGAAGAAGCCGACCGAGGTGGTGACGGCGCACAGGAGGAGCGCGGGCCCCACGTCGGCGGTGGCGCCCACGAACGAAGCGGCGTGGTCCTCGCCTGCGCGTCGGCGCTCGAGCACGTGCAGGCCCAGGTGGATGGCGAAGTCCACCCCCAGGCCGATGAAGAGCACGGCGAAGGCGATCGAGACGACGTTGAGGCGTCCGACGGCGAAGGCAGCGAAGGCCGCACACCAGACCAGTCCGACGATCAGCGTCGCGGCGGTCGCCAGCACCATGGCCCGCGAGCGGAAGGCCCAGGCCAGGACCAGCAGCACGACCGCGAAGGAGAAGAGGCCCGCGACCCCCACATCGAGCACGAGGCCGCGCATCTCCTCGTCGTTCAGGGCCGGGTAGCCGGTGATGCGCAGCCGCAGGCCGTCGTCCCTGCCGATGCCGAGCCCTTCGGCGAGAGCGCGGATCTCGGCCAGGGTGCGACCCGCCGGAAGCAGGGCGTCGAAGTCGAGCACCGGATCGACGACCAGGGTGCTGAGCTGTCCGGTGCGGAAGCTCGACTCGCGGAGCAACAGGTCCTGCCAGGAGACGCGCAGGGGCCGCTCTTCGTAGACCGCCACCGTCGCGTCGCCGAAGCCGTCGAGCAGCGGCGCAAGCTCGTCCGGGGCCTCGGCGCGGTCGGCGAGGGCGCGCTCGATCACGCCCCCGAGCGTGGCCAGGTCCGGGCTGCGGGCGAGCTCGCCTAGCACGGGCTGGAAGCGCACGAGCTGGTCCGAGAAGTCCTCGAGCTCCTCCACGCTGCGGTAGAGCAGGGCGTGCTTTTCGAAGAACGGGTCCGCATCCGCGGGGTACACCGAGCGGGCCACGTCCGGGCGCTCGGCCAGGGCGTCGGCCAGGCGGGCCGTGGCCTCGCGGCTGGCGTCCGGCGTTCCCCCGTCGATCACCACCAGCAGCGAGTCGTCCAGGACCGGGAAGCGCTCCTCGAAGGCCCGGGCGCGCTGCTGGAAGGGCAGGTGCTCCGCCAGCAGGGTGGTCTTGTTGTCCATGTTGACGCCGAGGTGCGTCGCCGCGTAGGCGCCCAGCACGAGCGTCAGCAGGCCGATCGCCAGGCTCACGGCCCCCGGCCGGCGCAGCACGCCCTCCACCCAGCGCACCAGCAGCCGCTCCACCCCGCCTCGCATCGGGTGGGTGAATAGCAACTCGGGCTGGAGGTGCCGTGAAGGCCGTCACCCTCCGGGACCTGGCGGTCCCCGGAGGCCGTCACCCTCCCGAGCCGAGGCGCTCGAGGGAGCCCTCCAGGCCCTCGATCCGCTCCCGGCAGCGGGTGGCGCGGGTGCGGGTCTCCTCCACCACCTCCGGCGGCGCCTTCGAGACGTAGCCCTCGTTGGCCAGCTTGCGCTCGTAGCCCTGGAGCTCCTTGCGGGCCTTGGCCAGGTCCTTCTCCACCCGTTCGCGCTCGGCGTCGAGATCGATCAGCCCCTCGAGGGGCAGCACGACCTGGAGATCCGGCTCCGCGTGCACGGCGGCCTGGGTGGGGACCTCGTAGCCGCCGGGCTCGGTCACCTGCAGCTCGGAGAGCTGGGCCAGCCGCTGCACCTCACCGGCCAGGCCCGTCAGGCTGGCGCGCACGGCGGCGTCCTCGGCCAGGATCACGGCGGGCACCCGCTGGCGCTGGGGCAGGCCCGACTCCTGGCGCAGGTTGCGGAGCCGGCCGACGGCGCGGATCACCCGGTCGAGCTCCGTCTCCGCCTCCGGGTCCACGAGCGAGCGGTCCGGCTCCGGGAAGGGAGCGACCGCGCAGAACGGCACCCCGTTTCCCCAGCGGGTCGCACGGCCCGGGAGGCGCTGCCAGATCTCCTCGCTCTGGAACGGACAGATCGGGTGGAGCATTCGCATCGAGGTATCGAGCACGTGGACGAGGACGGCCCGGGTGGTCTGGCGCGTCTCTTGGCTGGCGTCGGGCATCAGCGCGTCCTTCGCCAGCTCGATGTACCAGTCGCAGAACTCGTTCCAGAAGAACTGGTAGACGCCGTTGGCCGCCTCGTCGAAGCGGTAGCCCTCGATCCCCGTGGCCACCCGCTCCGTCGCCGCCTGAAGCCGCGAGAGGATCCAGCGATCCGCCAGCGAGAGCCGTGCGCGGCACGCCGCGAGGGGCGGCGGCTCTTCCGCCCCCATGCCCATCAACGCGAAGCGCGTGCCGTTCCAGACCTTGTTCAGGAAGGCGCGGTAGCCGGCCACCCGCGGGATGGAGAGCTTCACGTCGCGGCCCTGGCCCGACAGCGCCGCGAGGGAGAAGCGCAGGCCGTCGGCGCCCGAGGCGGGGATGCCGTCCGGGTATTCGTCGCCGATGCCCTTCAGCACCTTCGGCAGCTGCTGCTCGGGCACCGGGTAGGTCTTCGTCTTGTCGAGCAGCTCTTCCTTCGTGATGCCGTGGATCACGTCGAGGGGATCGATGGCGTTGCCCAGGGACTTGGACATCTTGCGGCCGTGGGCGTCGCGCACCATGGCGTGCAGGAACACCTGGGCGAAGGGTGCCTCCCCCATGAAGTGGCAGCCGAACATCATCATGCGGGCTACCCAGAAGAAGAGGATGTCGAAGCCGGTCTCGAGCACCGCGCCGGGATAGAAGGCGCGCAGGTCTTTCGTGTCGTCCGGCCAGCCGAGGGTCGCGAAGGGCCACAACCCCGAGGAGAACCAGGTGTCGAGGACGTCCTCCTCCTGCAGGTAGCGCTCGGCGGGAAGGTCTTCGCGGGAGGCCACGGAGAAGGAGCGCACCAGATCCTCGTCCACCGTGTCGAGGGCGAGGCGCAGCACCTCGGTGCGGGGTGCGTCGCTCCGCAGCGCGCGCAGGGCCCCGGTGTCGCCGCCCTTGCGTTCGGCGTCGGTCTGGATGGCCGTCTCGAGCTTCTCCAGGTCGTAGAAGACGGGGATGCGGTGCCCCCACCAGAGCTGGCGGCTGATGCACCAGTCCTGGGGGTTCTTCATGAAGTGATCCCAGGTGCTCTTCCAGCTCGCCGGGATCAGCTCGGTCTGGCCCAGCTCGTCGAAGGCGGCGCAGGCCTTCTCCGCGAGCGGAGCCGTGCGCACGAAGTACTGGCGCGAGAGCATCGGCTCGACCGTGTCGCTGGAGCGCTCGGAGATCGAGACCGCGTGGGTGATGGCCTCGCTGCCGCGCGTGAGGCTTCGGGCCTCGAGCTCCGCCTTCACGTTCTCGCGGGCCTCGTAGCGGTCCTGGCCCTGGAAGGGGCCGCCGTTCTCGTTCACCCGGGCGTCGAGGTCGAAGATGCCGATGAAGGCGAGCCCGTGGCGCTGGCCCATCTCGAAGTCGTTCGGGTCGTGGGCGGGCGTGACCTTGACGGCGCCGGTGCCGAACTCTCGGTCGACGAAGGCGTCGGCGATGACGCTGAGCTCCCGCTCCGGAAAGAAGGGATGGCGGAGCGCCTTGCCCACCAGCCCGGCGTAGCGCTCGTCGTCCGGGTGCACCGCCACCGCCGTATCGCCGAGCATGGTCTCCGGCCGCGTGGTCGCGACGACGATTTCGCCCCCACCCTCGGCCAGCGGATAGGCGAAGCGCCACAGCTCGCCCTCCCGCTCCTCGTGCTCCACTTCCTCGTTGGAGAGGGCGGTGCGCGTCGCCGGGTCCCAGTTGATCAGCCGCTCGCCGCGGTAGATGAGGCCTTCGTCCCAGAGGCGGACGAAAGCCTCCTTCACCGCCCGGGAGCACATCGGGTCCATCGTGAAGCGCTCCCGCGTCCAGTCCGCGGCGGCGCCCATTTCCTTCAGCTGCTCGACGATGCGGCTGCCGTTGCGCTCCTTCCAGGCCCACACCCGCTCGACGAAGGCCTCCCGCCCGAGATCGTGGCGGGAGAGCCCCTCGTGGCGTTTGAGCTCGCGCTCCACCACGGCCTGGGTGGCGATGCCGGCGTGATCCACTCCGGGCAGCCACAGGGCGTTCTTGCCCTTCATGCGGTGGTAGCGGATCAGGACGTCCTGGAGGGTGACGAACAGCGCGTGGCCGTTGTGCAGGGTCCCCGTTACGTTGGGCGGGGGCATCATGATCACGTAGGCCTCGCGGCGCCCTTCGAGCGAGTCGGCGGCGTCCGCCCGGAACACGCCGGCGTCGTTCCAGATCGGATACCAGCGCGCCTCGACCTCCGTGGGGTCGTACGCCTTCGGAAGCGGCTCCATCGCACTCATACGGCGGCGGAGTGTCGCAGAGGCGCGAGCGTGAGACAAAGGGACGTTCCTTTCTGTCTCACGATTCCGTGAGACAGAAAGGAACGTCCCTTTGTCTCACTCAGGGCACGACGGCGACGCCGTCGGGGAAGGCGAGGCCGCGGAGCAGGATCTCCGGGGGCTGGGGCTCGCCGGCGGCGTCGAAGCGCAGGCGCCATACCTTACCGTCCGGGCCGGGACCGATGGACGGGAAGTCCCAGGTGAGGTCGAGGTCCGCGTAGTAGAGGGTGCCGTCGGCGCCGCGGGCCAGGCCCATGGGGTGGCCCGTGGCGAAGGGCGGGAGCCAGCCGCCCGGTGCGAGGAGGGTGCGGACCCGCTCGCCGCGGGCGTCGAGCTCGATGATCTCGCCGGTGAAGACGCTGGCGGCGAGCAGGTGACCGTTCGGCGCGAAAGCGAGGCCCGAGAAGGTGTACCAGCCGCTCGCGAAGGTCTCGCGCTGCACCGCGTCGGCGAAGGGCGAGCCCACCGGGCCTTCGCCGCCGCAGCCGCCGGCCGCGTCCGGCCCGGTCGGGAAGGGCGGCGTGAAGCGCTCGATCACGCCACGGCCCGCCGAGGCCAGGTACACCCGACCCTTCCCGTCGATCGCGACGCCACCCGCGGTGCCGATGTCGGTGGCCAGCTTGCAGAAGCGCCGGCTCGCCTCGCCGGTCTCGGGATAGGCGCTCGGCGGCCCCGGGAATCCCCTGTAGGGCGGGAACCAGAGGAAGAGCTGTCCCTTGCCAGCGCCGAAGCCCTGGTTGCCGACGGAGCTGGTGAAGAGCCGGCCTCGCCCGTCGAAGGCGCAGCCGAAGGGCTCGCCCTGGGGCACACGGAAGGTGCCCGCCAGCTTCGCGACCTGCCGGCCCTCCCGGTCGAAGACGCCCCAGCCGGGCCGCGTGTCCGGCTGGCCCGTGTCTTCGCCCGCCAGGAACCGCCCGCTCCCGTCCGGCAACAGGCACACCATCCCGTTCACGTCTCGTCCCAGGGCGCCGCCCAGGGCTGCGTTCTCGACCACGATCTCCGGCCCGGCGGCGAGGTTCGCGAGATCCAGCCGCAGCAGGCGATTGCCTTCCGTGACGAGCAGGTGCTCGCCACCGGCGGCCGCCGGCAGCCAGCACGCGAGGACCAAGCCGGCGATTCGCTTCATGGGGCGCAGGGTACCGCGCCCGCCGACCGCTACAGACGGAAGGGACCCGTGAGCTCGTCCAGCAGACGGGAGAGCGCCGCGACGTCGTCGGGCCCCATCTCCAGGAACTGCACGCCCATGCCGCCGGGCAGGTCCGGGCGCGGCGGCGCCTCGCCTTCGTGGGTGTGGGCGACCCGGGCCCGCAAGAACACCGACGCAGGTTGGAGCGGGAGCTCCAGGTCCACCTCGGTGCCCTCGTCGAAGGGCGGCTCGACGCCCAGGTAGGCGCCGCCGGTGGAGAGATCGCAGACGATCGCCTGTCGTCGCTGGCCATCCTGCAGGGTGCCGGCGAAGAGCTGGGCCGGCACGCGCAGGTTCTTGCGCCGCTCGGTCGGATCGCCGGCCATCAGCGCCGCCGCGGTGACGAAGCGCAGCTCCCGGGGCTCGAAAGGCTCCCACAGGCACCAGCGCACGCCGCGCCGGCGCAGGTGGCTGGTCACCGGGAGATCCGGCTCCAGGCCGACCGGCACGAGGGACTCGACGCCGCCCCCGAGCCGCGGGCAGACCCTCTCGATGAGTCCGTCGAAGTCGGAGGGCTCCAGCGAAGATGGAACCAGCAGCGCTCCGAGCCGCTCCGTCTCCTGGCTGGCCAGGAGCATCGCCTCGTCCGGGTCGGCGGCATACAGCACGTCGATGCCGTTCTCGATCAGGGTCAGGGCGGCGCGGCCGAGCTCACCGGCATCCGAGTCGAAGATGAGGGCGAAGCGCTCGTACTCCACGATACGACGCACATCGGCTGGGCGGAGAGCCGGCTGTAGCCGGGCCTAGAGCGTCATGACGTAGGCGACGAGGTCCCGCAGCTCCTCCGGCTCGAGCGCCAGCCCCATCGGCGGCATGCCGCTCGAGGGCTCGGTCCGGCGGGAGATCTCCGCTTCGTCGATCTCCACCTCCTGGCCGTCCCCGACCCGCAGCCGCAGGGCCTCGCCGTTCGCCTCCAGCAGGGTGCCCGTGACGATGCCGCCGTTCCGGCGGGTGACCGCCACCGTTGCGTAGCCCGGGGCGATCTCGGCCTGGGGATCGAGGACCGAGCGAAGCACGTGCTCGGCGCCGCGTTCTCCGACGCCGGCCAGGTCCGGCCCGGCCTGGGCGCCGTGGCCGCCCCCGGCGTGACAGCGCTGGCAGTCGCCGGCGCCCTGGAAGACGATCCGGCCCCGCTCCGGCGCCCCGCCCGCCAGGGCCCAGCCCCGGGCCGCCACCGGATCCGCATCGGCGAGGGAGGTCTCCCAGGCGGCCAGGGCCCGGGCGACCGCTTCCGACTCCCGGCGGCGTGCCGCTTCCAGCGCATCCAGGCTCACGTCGCCGTCCAGGGATCCCTCCGTGAGCCGTTCGACCGCCTCGGCGAGGAAGGCGTCGGCGGCGGGGCCGGGCAGGCCGCCGGCCGTCGCCCAGCTTCGCTGGCGCTCGAGGAGCGGCGCATCGGCGGGTAGCGCCCGCACGGCCTCGAGGGCGGCCTCGGGATCCCGGACCGCCAGCAGGTCGCGGGCCTCGGCCCGGAGCGCCGGCGCCTCGCTCGCCAGGGCGCCGGCGAGGGCGTCCGGGAGCCCCGCCGCGTCCCCGCGCGCCGCGAGGGCCCGCAGGCTGGCCACACGGCGATCCGCCTCGAGGGACCGGTCCGTCACCCGGGCGGCCAGCTCGTCGTCGTCCAGGGGCACCCGGTCGTAGGCCAGCGCCACCTCCAGCGCCCGCCCGCCGAGCTCCCCCTCGACGAGGGCGGGGCCGAAGCGGTCGAGGGCGGCGTGCACGACCTCGGCGGGACGCTCCGGAAGCGGGCGATGGAAGCCCATCACGAGCTCCCGCGGCGCGGGCTCCGTGAACTCGGCCAGGCTCTCCAGGGCGAGCTGCCGCATGGCCAGCGGGTGCCGCACATCGGCGGCGTGGGCGGCCAGGGCCAGGGCGGCGGCCTCGGTGCCGAGGCTGCGGTTCGCGTCGATGACGCGCCGGTGCAGCGCCAGGCTCGACTGGGGGTCGTCGTCTCTCGGAAGCCGCGCGGCGGGCAGGGCCGCCAGGGCCGACAAGGCCTCCGGGATCGGCAGGTCGTGGATCGCCCGGGCGGCCTCCAGGACGAGAAAGGGATCCGGGTCGGCGAGGTAGCGTGCGAGGCGCGGATCGCCGGCGTGGCGCAGGGCCAGCAGCACGCCCAGGCGCACCGAGCGGGAATCGTCGCCGGCGTGGGCGAGCAGCGCCTCGTCGTCGCCGATACGGAACAGCGCGAAGGAGGCGGCGTGGCGCAGGTAGACGTCGGCGTCGGCGTTCTCCCGGAGGAGCTCGACCAGGGGAGCCACGGCCTCCCGGGCACCGAGGCGGCCCAGGGACTGGGCCGCGAAGAACCGCACGCGAGGCTCTGCATCCCCGAGCGCCGCGAGCAGCGCCGGGACGAAGGCTCCGGCGCCCGCCTCGCCCGCCACCTTGGCCAGCTGGGCGCGAAGCTCGCCCGGCGCCTCGGGGCTCGCCAGGAGCTCTCCGAGCCCCGCGGCTTCCAGGGCGCCCGCGCCGAGCTGGCCCAGGCCCCACAGCCCGTGCAGACGCGGAACCAGCTCGGCCCCCGTTTCGCGCACCCGCGCCGCGAAGGGCGCGGGATCCCCGCGCCGGGCCAGCTCGAGCTGGGCGCGCAGGCGCAGCCGCCGGTCGGCGTGGCCGAGTAGCCCGGCGAGCTCCTCGCTCCCCCGACCTTCGAACCCCTCGCGTACCGCCCGCGCCACCTCCGCCACCCGCGGATCGGCCACGGCGGTCTGGTGGCGGAACACCCGGATCGCCTGGGTCATCCCGAACTGGTCGAACTCGGAGACGACGAGCCGGCCGTCGTAGGCGAAGTCCACGTCGGTGGCGAGCAGGTTGCCGGCGAACATGTGCTCGTCCGTGAGCTCGAAGTGGGCGCCCTTCGGCCGCAGGGCGAAGGACCAGATCCCGCTCATCGCGGCCTGGTAGCGGTAGTCGCAAAGAAAGAAGTGGCCCCGGTAGCGCTCGGGCAGGCCGGTGCCCGGATAGGCGGCGAAGCCGGCCGGGCCGCTGCCGAGGTGGGCGATCGGCGGCAGCACCCAGGCGGGCTGGCCCGCGTGCTGGAGCTCCCACAGGCGTTCCGCGTTCCAGGGCCCGCGCACGTAGTCGTCGACCAGGGTCTGGTAGGGCATCGCCCAGCCGGTCTCCCCGCCGTCGACCAGGTAGACGACCCGCGCGAGATCGCCGCCGTCGCCGTTGTTGTCGCCGGTGAAGAGGTTGCCGTGATCGTCGAAGGCCAGCTCCTGGGGGTTGCGCACGCCGGTGGCGAAGACCTCGACGTCGCTGCCGTCCGGGTTCATGCGCAGCACGGCGCCCCGGCCCGGGCCCATCGTGGGCGTGAGCTGCCGTCCCTCGCGGGTGGTGACGTGGTATCCCCGGTCGCCGACGGACCAGTAGATCTTCCCGTCCGGGCCCCAGGCGAGGCCGTGCATGTCGTGGCCGACCAGGGAGGTCTTCACGCCGTAGCCCGTCGAGAGCACCTCGCGCACCTCCGCCGCGCCGTCGTCGTCCGCGTCCCGAAGGCGGTAGAGGCTGGGGATCGAGGTGACGTAGACATCACCTTCGTGGGCGAGGACGCCGGCGATGAGGCCGTCGGTCCAGTCCTGGAAGCGGGCGACCTCGTCGACCCGGTCGGCGCGCCCGTCGTCGTCACTGTCGACGAGGCGGATCAGCCGGTCCGCCTTGCGAGTGAAGTGGTCGGCGTCGAAGTGCTCGGTGGCGGCCCACTTCTCGTAGTAGGCGCGGCGATCGGCCACGCTCCTCGAGGCCAGGTCGTCGAGCAGCCAGCCGTCCGGCGTGAAGCGGTTGTCCTCCACGCCGCCCTGGTTCATGCGGTCGCCCTCGGCCACGTAGACCCGCCCATGCTCGTCGACCTCGATCGCGACCGGCACCGCCGGGAGCAGGCCCTCCTCGAAGGGGAGCTCCTCCATGCCTTCGATCAGCTCCGTCGGACAGCCCACCACGGCGCACCACACGGCGCCCGGCGCCAGCTGGACCGCGTAGATCGCCACCTGCCAGGCGGGAATGCCGTAGTCCGTCTGCCAGCAGCCGGGCGTTACGAGACCGAGGGCCGTGGCGAGCAGGGCGACGCGGGCCCGCTTCAAGGGCGCTCCCAGCTCCGGTTCTCGTGGGAGCGCTCCACCGCATCCAGCACGCGCTGGTTGCGCACGCCGTCCTCGAAGTTCGGTGTGGGGGAGGCGCCGGCCGCGATGCCGCGCAAGAAGTCGAGCACCGTGTGGGTGAAGGTGTGCTCGTAGCCCAGGATGTGGCCCGGCGGCCACCAGGCCTCCACGTAGGGGTGGCTCGGGTCCGTCGCCAGGACGGTCCGGAAGCCACTCTCCGGTCCCTCCTCCTCGTACACCTCGAGCTCGTTCATGCGCTCGAGGTCGAAGGCCAGGGAGCCCCGGCTGCCGTTGATCTCGAAGCGGTTGTAGTTCTTGCGGCCGGGGGCGAAGCGCGAGCCCTCGACGCTGCCGATGGCTCCGTTCTCGAAGCGGAGCAGGGCCAGCGCGGCGTCGTCCACGTCCACCGGGCCCCGGCCGCTGCCGTCCTCCAGGGGTCGCTCGGAGACGAAGGTCTCGAGCAGGCCCGACACCTCCGCGATCTCCCCGACCAGGAAGCGGGCGAGGTCGAGGGAGTGGGAGCCGATGTCGCCGAGGGAGCCGCTGCCGGCCCGGGCCTTCTCGAGCCGCCACACGCGGGGGAACTCCGGGTCCACGATCCAGTCCTGGAGGTAGGTGCCCCGGTAGTGGTGGAGGCGGCCGAGCCGGCCCTCGTCGAGGAGGCGCTTCGCGAGCTGCACGGCCGGTGCCCGGCGGTAGTTGTGGCAGAGCATGTGGACGATGCCGGCCTTCCGGGCCGCCTCCAACATCTGCTCGGCCTCGTCGGTGCGGTTCGCGAGGGGCTTCTCGCACAGGATCGCCTTGCCGGCTTCGGCGGCACCGAGGACGATCGGGTGGTGGGAGTCGCCGGGCGTGCACACGTCCACCACGTCGACGTCGCCGCGGCGGACCACCTCCCGCCAGTCGGTCGCGTGCTCGGCGAAGCCGAAGCGCTCCGCCGCCGCGGCCACCTCGGGCTCGTTGCGCCCGCACACGACGCGGAGCTCCGGCTCGAAGGGCAGGTCGAAGAAGCGCGCGACCTGGCGCCAGGCATTCGAGTGGGCGCGGCCCATGAACTGGTAGCCGATCATCGCCACCCCGAGCTTCGGCTTCGCCACCCGCCTAGCTCCGGTAGGCCTGGCGGCCCACGCCCTGCACCGGGATGCCCTGGGCGGGCAGCACCTCGTGCTGGAGCGCATACATGCTCGCGGCGGCCCGATCGATCGCGCGGGTGAAGGCGATCGAGCCCTTCAGGATCGGCAGCAGCGCCTCCTTCTCCTGCACCCGCGCCGGCGGGTACTCGTGCTCGACGATGAGCGGCGTCCGGGCCACGTCGAGCTCCAGGAGCTCCCGGGCGGCGAGCTGGTGATCGAGCCAGTCGACTGTCTTGTTCTGCAGGTAGGCGAGGGGATCGTGGCGGGCGGTGCCGGGCAGCTCGTGCTCGCACAGGACCGTCTGCTTCTTCCAGGCGTTGCCCTGGTCCGCAGGGCTCGCGGAGGGCTCACCGTCCTTCCAATCGCCGCGCTCCACGGTCTGGCCGCCGTAGCCCCAGGCCGCCACGCCCTTCGGGTCGATGACCTGCCCCTTCACGTGGAAGCCCGAGATGAGGAACGGGTAGCCCTCGTCCCGGAGCACCTGGAAGATCGCGCGGGTGTCCTGCCCCATCAGGACGGCGTGGGACGGGTCGTAGTGGACCCGCAGCTGGTCCCCGACCCCGTGCTTCTCGCAGACGCGGTGGAGCGCGATCCACGGGCCCGGCGCGTAGGCGATGTTGTTGTGGAAAGCGTCGCCGGTGGTCCAGCCGGGCATCGGGCACTGCTCGATGCGGTACTCGAGGCCCCGCGCCTTGGCTTCCCGGAGCAGGGGGACGAAGCTCTCCTCGAAGTCGAGCAGGTTCTGGTCCATCGAGAGCTTGTGGTTGCGGCCGACGAAGCCGCACACCGCCGGCGCCTCCAGCAGCACCGCCGCGTCGAAGACCCGCAGCATGAACTCGTGCTTCTTGCGGCGAACCGCCGCCTCCTCGTGGAGCATGTTGTCGAAGTAGCCCAGGTCCGCGATCGCCACGCCGGTGGACTTGACGGCGGCCTGCACGCGGCTAGCCCGTTCGCGGTCGAAGGGCGCGCGCAGGTCGAGGGTGTTGGCCACCGGGTCGAGCATGGCCTCCGCGGGCACGTCGGACTCGTCCGGGTGCAGGGCCGCAGCGAGCTGGATGCACTCCACGTCGAGCTCGGCGGCGAAGGCCAGCCACTCCTCGATGGCGAGGTCCGGGTCCGGATCCCGCCGCTCTCGGGGCGTCAGCTCCTGCAGGGCGGCGGTCAGCACGCCGACCGGCATGTACTGGGGCTCGAAGGATCGGGTGGTCATGCTCCTCCTCCGTTGGCGCGGCGCTCCCACTCGCGTTTCATGAAGGCCAGGCCGTCCCGGGCCAGGCCCTCCTCGTCGTCGAACATGCGCCGCCAGATCTTCGTGGCCGCGGCCAGACCCGGCAGCGCCGAGCCGAAGGCCTCGATGGTCAGCCAGCCGTCGTAGCCCGTGGCGGCCAGGGCGTCGAACGTGTCGTCCCAGCGCACCTGGCCGGCGCCGGGGGTGCTGCGGTCGTTCTCCGAGACGTGCACGTGACGGATGGCCGTCCCGGCCCGGCGGATCGCCGCGCCCGGATCCTTCTCCTCGATGTGGGCGTGGAAGGTGTCGTAGTGCACGCCGGCGCCCGGCCGACCGAGCTCCCGGACGTAGCGGGCCGTGTCCTCCGTGCTGTTGAGCAGGTAGATCTCGAAGCGGTTCAGGAACTCGAAGACGAGGGTGATGCCGGCCCGGGCCGCGTGGTCCGCCGCGTGGCCCATCACCTCGAGGCTGTGGGTCCACTCCCCGTTGGTGGGCCCCTCGCCGCTGAAGCGGCCGATGGCCGCGTAGAGCGGACCGCCCAGGATCTCCGCACCCGCCGCCTCCGCGCAGTCGACGGCGTGGCACAGCGCCGAGACGGCCGCCTTGCGCACCGCCGGGTCCGGCGAGATCGGATCGTCCTCCTCGTTGCGCACGCAGATGGCGGTGCGCGCGAGGCCCATGTCCTCGAGCCGGGCGCCGAGCTCCGCGAAGCTCTCGGGCTCGCCGCCGAAGATCGGCAGCTCGAGCCCGTCGAAGCCCATGGCCGCGAGCCGCTCGTAGAGGGGCAGCAGCGACTCCTGGGTGGGGTCGTCGGTCCACAGGAGCAGGTTCATGCCGTAGCGCACGCTCATCGCTCGATCTCGATCATCACCTTGCCGCTCTTCTCCGGGTCTCTCGCGACGGCCATCGCCTCGCCGAAGGCGTCGAGGCCGAAGCGGTGGGTGATCATCGGGCCGAGGTCGCGCCGGGCCAGCAGCTCGATCATGGCGTTGTAGTCCGACGGGTACTCCATCGCACCGCGGATCGTCAGCTGCTTCATCATCACCAGGAGGAACGGCACCTCGGTCGGCTGCCGGTGCAGCGCGACCACCGAGAGCCTGGCCTCGGGCGCTGCCTGCTGGAGGATCTCCGGGATCACCGCCGGCGCGCCGGAGGCCTCGATGTAGGCGTGGCTCCCGGCCATGGGGGCGCCCATCAGCGGCGTCGTCCCGTGCAGGTCGCGAATCCGCGCCCAGGTGTCGTCCCGGTCGGCGCGGATCGTCGCCGCGGCGCCGAGCTTCTCGGCCAGGGCGAGCCGCGCCTCCGAGAGATCGACGGCGACCACGTCGTCCACGCCGCGATCGCGCAGGGTGGCGATGGCGGCCAGCCCGATCGGGCCTGCGCCGAATACGACCACCTTCTCCCCGGGCGCCGCTCCGCTGCGGTCCACCGCGTTCATGCCGACGCCGAGGGGCTCGGTGAGGGCCGCCCGGTCGAAGGGCAGCGCGTCGGGGATGGGGAAGAGGGCGTCTCCGGCAGCGGCGTCGCGCACGAGGAGCCGTGGGGTGAAGCCGCCTTCCGGGCCGCCGTTGCCGATGCGCGCCCGGCTCGGGTTCAGCACCACCCGGGTGCCGGGAGCGAGCCCCTCCACCTCGGCGCCGACGCTCTCCACCACACCGGCGAGCTCGTGGCCCAGGGGCATCGGCGCGCGGCTCGGGCCGGCCACGCCGCCGAGCTGCACGTAGCCCACATCGCTGCCGCAGATGCCACAGGCGGCGACCCGGACCACCGCGTCCCGCGGTCCGGCCTCCGGCAGCTCGACGTCGTCGAGGCGGACGTCGTCCGGGCCGTGGATCTGGACCAGCTTCACCGGGGGGGCGCCTCCAGGCGCCCCAGGGTAGGGCAGCCCTGCCGAAGGGCCTACGGGCTCGTGACGAAGGGCTTGCCCGGCGTCCCCAGCGCCGCGGGCGGCGGATTCGTCGGCGGCGGGTTCGTGGGCGGCGGCGCCTGGACGCCCGGTCGGAAACGCTCGTTGGAGGGCGCGCTGACCTGGCCGTTGGTGCCGGTGGCGGTGATCGCCACGTAGATGTCCTTGGCGTCGGAGACGATCACGTTGAAGACGTACGCCCCGTTCTGCAGGGTCGGCTTGCCCGCGTTGATCTGCTGGGTGTAGCTGCGCGACGAGCTGCCCAGGTGAACCGTGAAGCCGGCCACCGAGGCCGGGTTCCCGTGCTGCCAGCGCAGCTGCTCGGTGCGGGCCTGGGCAGCCCCGGCCAGGCCGAGGACGCAGGCCGCCACGAGGAGGGCGAGCCCGGTCGGTGCCGCTCGCCGCGTCCGTCTGTGCTGCCGTGCCATTCGCATCCTCTCGACTCTCCCTAGGGAGACAGGGTGTTCCACGCCGCGGCCGGGTTGCCGTCCGCGCCGCTCCACTGCGTCGCCCAGCGGAGCACGCGGCGCTTGCGATTCTTGAGCTTCACGGCGACCTGTCGCCGGTCGATCTCGGCACCCAGGGTGACGCCCGCTCGCTGCAGGGCAAGCTCCGGGATGCCGTCGCCGTCGACGTCCGCCGTGCCGCTCACCCGGTAGGCCTTGCGGCTGGAGGAGGCCACGGCCTTGTCGGGCGGCTGCATGCCGTTCATGAACCACACGACCAGGTAGTGGCGACGATGGCCCTTGCGGCGTCGGGTGAGGTTCCAGACCAGGTCGTCCCGGCCGTCCTCGTCCAGGTCGGCGACGGTGGCGATCCGGTCGCCGGGCGGCATGTCGGGCAGGCTGCCGACGGCCACCGGGCTCGTGCCGCGCATCCGCCACCACTCGAGATGGCTGCCGCCCTGCCAGACGAGGTCGGTGTGGCCGTCGCCGTCCATGTCGCCGGTCGCGGCGAGCGCGAAGCCTCTGGGCGCGTTGCCCAGGTCGATCACCTGGCTCCGCGTGCCCTGGCGCGTCAGGGTCCAGACCCGATTGGCGCCGTTCGCGCGGCTCCAGAGCAGATCCGTGACGCCGTCGCCGTTCATGTCGGCACAGCTGCTGAGCTTCCAGGTCGGGAGCTGGTGGGGAAGGGCCCGCACCACCGCGCGGGTGCCGCGCAGCCTCCACAGCTCGCTGCGACCCAACTGGGCGTCGTGCCACAGCACATCCGCCTGGCCGTCGCCGTCGAAGTCGGCGACGTCGACGGGCACCAGATTGGCGTCCCGCTGGGTGCCGAGCGTTCGCACGCTGACCTTCTGGCCCCGGTTCATCATCCAGGCGTGGAGCTTGCCGGTGGCCGGGTCGTGGAACAGCAGGTCCGCGCTGCCGTTGCCGTCGAGATCGAGGCTGTCCAGGACGGCATTCGGCTGCGGGTTGCGCGGAGTGGTCGTCCCGGAGCCACCGCCGTCGCCATTACCGCCGGAGCTGCTTCCGCCCCCACTTCCGCCGCCGGAGGTCCCGCCTTCGCCGGAGCCACCGCCGGAACCGCCTCCGCCGCTGGAGCCACCCCCGCCGCTGGAGCCGCCGCCACCTTCACCCGAGCCGCCGCCGGAGCCGCTTCCGCCCCCGCCGCCGCTCGAGCCACCCCCGCCTTCGCCGGAGCCGCCCCCGCTCGAGCCCCCGCCGCCGCTTCCGCCCCCGCCGCCCTCGCCGGAGCCCCCGCCGCCGGTCACGAAGCTGGCGATCTCGGAGATGGGGGACAGCGGGCCCTGGTTGCCCTGGGCATCGCGGGCCGCGACGCGGATCGTGACGTTCTCGCCGAACTGACCCTGGACCGTGACGGAGGTGCTGCTCACGATCTGGTCCGGCGTCGACGGGAAGGGGCTCCCGTTGCGCGACTCGAAGACCGCGTACTGCACAACGGGCCCAGAGGCCGCCGACCAGGAGAGCGTCGCGTGGTTCTGGCCGACCACCTGCTTGGCCGCGGCGGGTACGGCGGCGACCAGCACCACCAGAGCCGCTACGAAGAAATGTCGCGGTCGGAGCATGCGCCCCCCCATCAAGAACCACCGGACCGTTCGGATGTACGGAGGACCGCGGATGTGACTGTGGTCACGTACCCACGAAGGGCGGCGAGGAGTCCGCCTGGGCGCGGTCTTGGTCGCGGAAGCTGCGGCCTCGTGGAGGGCGAGGCCTGCCGGTGAGTTGCCTTGCGGGGGTCGGCCCGCGCTGGCCCTGCGTCGCGGGTCAGAAGGGCAGGTGCTACCTTGCGCGCCCCTCCGGGATGCCCCTCGGGAGGCAGTGACGTCACCGATCGGTGGGATCACCCGTTGCAGAGGAGAATCGAGACCACGTGGCACGCGACGATCTGATCCAGGCGACCGGAAGCGTCGACAAGATCCTCGGCGGCGGTCGCTACCAGATCTCGCTGGACAGCGGGCAGACGGTCACGGCCCAGCTCTCGGGCCGGATGCGCCGCTTCCGCATCCGGGTGATCCCGGGCGACCGGGTCCAGGTCGGCCTGTCTCCCTACGATCCCACCCACGGGTTCATCACCTTCCGTCTGCGCGACGGCGAGCAGCCTCCGGGCAGCTAGGCCGTCCCTTGCCCGTCGCGCCGGGCCTCCTGCGCGGATGGCTGCGCGCTGTCCAGGCCATGGACCGGGTGCGTCTGCGCTGGCAGCTGGCTCGGCACCCGGGCCTCTCGGTCCACCCCAGCGCCAGCAGTGCCTTCGGCTGCGCCCGCCTCCAGCTCGCCCCCGGCGCCCGGGTGACCATCGGGGCCGGCGTCGCCACGGAGCGGCGGCCCGGCTGGCTCAACCTGCTCGTGCACGAGGGCGGCGAGATCGTCGTCGAGGAGGGAACCTGGCTGCGCACCGAGGTCGCTCCCGTGACCCTGGTGGCCTACCCGGGCGGGCGGCTCGTCCTCGGGCCCGCGAGCTTCGTGAACGGGGCCCACCTGAGTGCCAAGACCGAGGTGCGGCTCGGGCGAAAGGCCCAGATCGGCCCGAACAGCAAGGTCTACGACGCCGACCAGCACGATCTCGACGACGCCCGCCCCGAAGGTCGGGCCCCGGTGAGCGTCGGTGACCACGCCTGGATCGCCTCGGACGTCACCGTCATGAAGGGCGTCACGATCGGGCCCCACGCCATCGTCGGCGCCCGCTCTGTCGTCAACCGCGACGTCCCCGCCCACGAGTTCTGGGCCGGCTCCCCCGCCCGCCCCCTCGGCCCCGTCGGCGACCGCACCCACGCCCGCTGACCCACACCGCAAGACTGGGGACGTTCCTTGCATCTTGCGCCCTCGGCGGCGCTACCGTCGGGCCATGGCGCAGAAGATCGCGTACTTCGGTCAGGCCCCCTTCGGCCGCGACGTCCTGGTGAAGCTGCTCGACGCGGGTCACGAGATCGTCGGGGTCTACGCGCCGCGGGAGGGCAAGCGGCCGGATCCCCTGGCGGAAGAGGCGGCGGCGCGGGGCCTCCGCCTCTTCCGCTACGGCGCGATGAGACGCAAAGGCGAGCCGATCGCCGAGCGGGTCGCGGAGCACGCGGCCCTCGGGGCGGACCTGAACGTGCTGGCCTTCGTCACGATGATCCTGCCGGAAGCCGTGGTCGAGGCGCCGCGGCACGGATCCCTCTGCTTCCACCCCTCGTTGCTGCCGAAGTTCCGCGGTGGAAACGCCCTGGCGTGGCAGATCATCGAGGGCGAGCGCGAGGCCGGGGTGACGGTCTTCCGGCCGGACGCCGGTGTCGACACCGGCCCCATCGTCGTGCAGAAGGGCGGAGTGGCCATCGAGCCCCATCACACCGCCGCCAGCCTGTACTTCGAGCGGCTCTACGACCTGGGTGTCGAGGCCATGTGCGAGGCGGTGGCGTTGGTCGATCGGGGCGAGGCCGAGGCCCGACCCCAGGACGAGAGCCAGTCGAGCTTCCAGGGGCTGGTGGACGATGCCGTGGCGGCCGTCGACTGGTCGCGACCGGCGGTGGAGCTGGACCGGCTCGCCCGCGGCTGCGACCCCCAGCCCGGCGCCCACACGCAGCTCGACGGGCGGCGGCTACGGCTCTTCGACGTGGTGCTCGCGGAAGGCCAGGGCGCGCCCGGGGAGGTGATCGGGCACGACGCGGGTGCCGCCCTCGTCGCGGCACCGGGAGGCGCCCTCCGGGTCGGCCGGGTTCGCCCTGCCGGGGCGGCCAAGCAGCCGGCCGCGGACGTGCTGGAGCGCGGTGTCCGTCTCGGCTGAGTTGCCGGAAGAGGCCCGTCGTGTCCTCGAAGCCGGCGGGCTCGACGTGCTCGGCGCGGCGGACCTGCGGGCCTGGGACGACGCGGCGCCACCCAGCCTGCAGGGCCGGGGCCTGCTTCCGGAAGCCGCCGGCGTCCTCGTGGTGGGCGCCGGTCGTGCGCTGTTCGAAGGGCTCGCCTGGACCGGGCCGGACCCCCTGGATCGCCACACCGAAGCCGTGGTCGACCGGGCGGTGGCCACCCTGGAGCGGGCCGGTCACCGGGCCCGGGCCGTGCTCGCCCACCGCCCCGCCGCCGACGGCCACGCCGACTTCGTGGCGTTGGGCCGCGCCGCCGGCCTGGGCTGGCCGAGCCGGCTGGGCCTGCTCCTCCACCCGGAGCGAGGGCCCTGGTGGAGCCTTCGCGCCGGCATCCTGACCGATCTGGCCCTGTCCCCGGGCACGCCGCTTTCCGGCGCCGGCCCCTGCGCGGACTGCCCGGCACCCTGTACGGCCGCCTGTCCCGCGGACGCGCCCCGGCCCGAGGGCTTCTCGGTCTCCCGCTGCGGAGAGGTGCGCCGCGCCGCCACGCCCTGCGCCATCCTCTGCCACGCCCGGCGCGCCTGCCCCCTCGGCCAGGGCCACGCCTACCCCCCCGCCGCCGAGGCCCACGTCATGCGCGCCTCCAGGAGTTCAATGGCGGGGCCAGCGTCGAGGCTTCCGCTCTCGGAGAACTGAGCTCACGCCCCTGTTCCCCGAGGGGATGACGCGGTGCGTCCAGGTTGCGTCGAGGGGGAAAGGGATTATTTTTCGCGGCGTCTCACGGGGAGGCTGCGCTCGTCCGATCAGGCCCCCGGGCCCTGGGACTCCCGGGTGCCTGCGCCTGGTAGCCCCCCGAACGACGGATGACGCGCCACCGCGGTCGTTCCATTTTCTTGGGGCACCGCCCTGTGGATCCTTCCATTCTCCAAACCGCTCGACCACCGAGCGCTCGGCGGACCCGGCCATGATCAGCGACCTCGACAAGATCCGGAACATCGGCATCAGCGCCCACATCGATTCGGGCAAGACGACGCTCACCGAGCGGATCCTCTTCTACACGAACCGGATCCACCGCATCGCCGAGGTGCGCGGCAAGGACGGCGCCGGCGCCACGATGGACCACATGGAGCTCGAGAAGGAGCGCGGCATCACGATCACGTCCGCCGCGACCCACACCGAGTGGAACAAGCACCACGTCAACATCATCGACACGCCCGGCCACGTCGACTTCACCATCGAGGTGGAGCGCTCCCTGCGCGTGCTCGACGGCGCGGTGCTGATCCTCTGCGGCGTCGCCGGCGTGCAGAGCCAGTCGATGACCGTCGACCGGCAGATGAAGCGCTACAAGGTCCCGCGCATCGCCTTCATCAACAAGCTCGACCGTTCCGGCGCGAACCCGCGCAAGGTGGTGGAGGGCCTGCGCGAGAAGCTCCGGCACAACGCGGTTCTGATGCAGCTCCCCATCGGCCTCGAGAACGACTTCGCCGGCGTCATCGACCTCGTCACCATGAAGGCCCTGTGCTTCGAGGGCGACAACGGGGAGCACGTCGTCGAGGATGAGATCCCGGCGGACCTGGCCGGAGAGGCCGAGGTGGCCCGGGAGGAGATGCTCGACGCGGTCTCCATGTTCTCGGACGAGCTGATGGAGGCCATCCTCGAGGAGAAGGTCACCGACGAGCTGATCCACGAGGCCGTGCGAAACGGCGTGCTCTCACTGGAGCTCACCCCGGTCTACCTGGGCTCCGCCTACAAGAACAAGGGCGTGCAGCCGCTGCTCGACGCGGTGGTGGCCTACCTGCCGAGCCCTCTCGAAGTGGAGAACACCGGCGTCGACCTCTCGAACGACGAGCAGTCGATCGTGATCGACAGCGACCCGACGAAGCCCCTCGTCTCCCTGGCCTTCAAGCTCGAGGACGGGCGCTACGGCCAGCTCACCTACATCCGCATCTACCAGGGCACGATGAAGCGCGGCGGCAACATCGTGAACGCGCGCACGAAGAAGCGCCACAAGATCGGTCGCCTGGTGCGCATGCACTCGAACGAGATGGAGGAGATCGAGGAGGCCGCTGCCGGCGACATCGTCGCCCTCTTCGGCATCGACTGTGCGTCCGGCGACACCTTCACCGACGGCTCGGTCGACGTGGCGATGAGCGCCATGCACGTGCCGGACCCGGTGATCTCCATCGCCATCAAGTGCACCGACCAGAAGGCCCAGGCCAACATGGGCAAGGCCCTCGGCCGCTTCGTGCGGGAGGACCCGACCTTCCGCACCGAGGTCGACCAGGAGAGCGGCGAGACCGTCATCTCCGGGATGGGCGAGCTGCACCTCGAGGTCTACGTCGAGCGCATGAAGCGCGAGTACCAGGTGGAGCTCGAGAGCGGCGCCCCGCAGGTGGCCTACCGGGAGACGATCTCCCAGCGCGCCGACTACAACTACATCCACAAGAAGCAGACCGGCGGCTCGGGCCAGTACGGCAAGGTGGCCGGCTACGTAGAGCCCCTCACCGACGGCAACGAGTTCGAGTTCGTCAACGAGGTGCGCGGCGGCGCCGTGCCCACCGAATACATCCCCTCGGTCGAGAAGGGCTTCCAGCAGATGCTGGAGAAGGGCCGCCTGATCGGCTTCCCGGTGATCGGCATGAAGGTGGTGCTGAACGACGGCCAGAGCCACTCGGTGGACTCCTCGGACATCGCGTTCCAGGCCGCCGGCCGGGGTGCGTTCCGCGAGGTCTACGGCAAGGCCAAGCCCATCATCCTCGAGCCGGTGATGAAGCTCGCCGTCGAGGGGCCGGTGGAGTTCCAGGGCGCGGTGATCAAGACGATCATGCAGCGTCGCGGCAACGTGATCGGCACGACCGAGGACGACGGCTTCTGCTCGATCGAGGCCGACGTGCCGCTCTCCGAGATGTTCGGCTACGCCACGGACCTGCGGTCCGTCACCCAGGGCAAGGCCGAGTTCACCCTGGAGTTCTCCAAGTACTCTCCGGTGCCCGCCGAGGTGAAGAAAGAGCTGATGGAGAAGTACCAGGACAGCCGCAAGATCGACGACGAGGAGTAAGATCCCCCCATGGATTCGAAGTTCCTGAATGCCAGGAGCCCGCTGCGGCTGCTGGAGAAGGGCCTCCACGGAGGCCTCGGCGACGGCAACCTGGGCCTCGTCCTCGCGGGCCACGGCGTCGGCAAGACCTCCTTCCTGGTCGGCGTGGCGCTCGACGACCTGCTGCGCGGCCAGCCCGTGCTGCACGTGGCCCTCGACCAGACCGTCGCCCACACCCGCGCCTACTACGACACCGTGTTCGACGACTACGCCTCCCACGCCCACCTGGATGACGAAGCCGTCGTGCACTCCGAGGTGGACCGGCTGCGCAGCATCCGCGCCTATCCGCCCCAGGGCTTCGACGCGGCCAAGCTCCGCGAGGCGCTCAAGCACGAGGCGGAGGCGGCGGGCGCGCCGCGGGTGGTGATCCTGGAGGGCTACGACCTGGCCGCGGCCCAGGACGCCGAGCTCGGCGACCTGCGCAGCCTGGCCAGGGAGCAGGGGTTCGAGATCTGGCTGGGTTTCGCCTGCGAGACCGAGACCATCGGCGATCTGCCGCCGGAGGTCGGCCACGGTCGGGAGGCCTTCGACGTGATCCTGGCCCTCGAGCCCGGCAGCGACACCGTGGCCCTGCGCGCGCTGAAGGACCACGACAACCCGGACGTGGCGAACCTCCACGTGGCCCTGGATCCGAAGACCCTGCTGCTGACGCGCTCCTAGCTCCCGGCGCGGCGCCTCGGGAACGAGAGCAGCGCCAGACCGAGCAGCGTCGCCGCGACAGGCTCGGGCACCACCGAGACGTTGCCGCGGATCTCGCCCAGCCCGTTGAAGACGCTGTGCACGTTGATGTACCAGAGGCCTGCGAGCAGGTCGTTCGCCTCGGTGGGCGTGAGGGTCTGGCTTCCGTTGGAGGTGCCCGAGCGGTTGCCCGGGTTCAACACCACCGGCGTCGTGAAGATCACCGCTCCGTTCTGGTTGGCCGGTGCCGGGCCGTGGAAGTGCGCCACCTGGAAGTCTCCGAGCAGCCCGGAGAAGGAGTAGGACCAGGTGAGCAGGTTCGTCTGGTCGTCGAAGGTGAGGGTGGCGGAGCCTGTGGCCGTGGATCCGGTGCCGGCCCCCGAGTTGGCCTGGGCCCCGTCGATCGTCGCGGCCAGCTGGATCGTGGCGGCGCCCGCCGGAGCGATCAGCAGGACGGCCAGGGAATACGTCGCGAGAGCGAAGCGGAGGGACATGGGGGCTCCTTCCCCGTCCCGGTAGGGCCATCGTGCCACGCCTCGCCCAGGGCGGGCAAGGCCCCTCGGGGAGGCGAGACACTCCACTGCCGGAGTGGCATCATGGCCGGCCGTGAATGCCCCCGAACTCTTCCTTGTCGTGAGCCTGATCGGCGCCGCTTTCACCGCCAGCGCCCTCGTCCAGGCACGCCGCATCTCCGCCCTCAGCTTCCCCTACTTCATGGGTGCCTGGCTGACCGGGGAGCTGCCCCTCCACCACCTGGCCTGGCAGGCCGTCGCGACGCTGATCTTCGGCGCCTTCGGTGCCTTCGAGACCTCCACGGGTCTGCTGGGCCTGGCCATCACCTTCGCGAGCTGGACCGGGCTCCTCGTGATCCACGGCCGCGCGCTGCGCGCCCAGGAGACGACCCGCGGCGCCCTCGCGGAGCACGGCCTCACCGCCGAGGAGGACGTCGCACCCTGGCACGGCCTGCGCCCCTTCCGCATGAAGCGGCCCGGCGTGGAGGTGCTGCGCGGGCGCGAGTACGGCCCGTCCCTTCCCGGCGACAAGGGCGGACGCAACCGCGTCGACGTCGTGCGGCCCCGGGAGCCCGGCGCGGGCCGGCCGGCGCTGCTCCAGGTGCACGGCGGCGGCTGGGTGATCGGCGAGAAGGACCAGCAGGGCCAGCCGCTGATGCATCACCTCGCCGAGCGCGGCTGGGTCTGCTTCGCGCCGAACTACCGCCTCTCTCCCAAGGCGACCTTCCCGGACCACATCGTCGACGTGAAGCGCGCCCTCGTGTGGATGCGCGAGCACGCCGAGGAGTTCGGCATCGACCCGGACTTCGTCGCGGTCACCGGCGGCTCGGCGGGCGGGCACCTGTGCGCGCTCACGGCCCTCTCCCAGAACGACCCGGTGTTCCAGCCCGGCTTCGAATCGGGCGACACGCGCATCGCCGCCGCCGTGCCGTTCTACGGCGTGTATGACTTCCTGGACCGCCAAGGCATCCGCGGCTCCCAGGCCATGGCGCCCTTCCTCGCCAAGCAGGTGATGAAGTGCGCGCCGGAGGAGAACCCGGAGCTGTGGGAGGCCGCCTCGCCCATCTCGCGGATCTCGAGCGACGCGCCGCCTTTCCTGGTCGTCCAGGGCACCCACGACTCGCTCGTCTTCGTCGAGGAGGCGCGCAGCTTCGTGCAGGCACTGCGGGAGAAGTCCCCGAACCCGGTGCTCTACCTGGAGCTCGACGGCGCCCAGCACGCCTTCGACACCTTCCACTCAGTGCGCTCCGCTCACGCGGTGCGAGCCGCGACCGCCTTCCTCGAGGACACCTACCGCCGCCACGTCGAGCAGGCGGCCTAGGAGAACCCACTCATGCCCCCCAGCTATCGCTACGACCGTCTCTCCGCCCAGGACAACAGCTTCCTCCTGAGCGAGACGCCGAACACCCACATGCACGTGGCCGGGCTGCAGATCTTCGAGCTCGGGGACCTCGCCACTGAGCAGGGCGGCGTGGACATGGAGGCCATCAAGGCCAAGACCGAGGCGCTCCTCCACCTGATCCCGCGCTACCGGCAGAAGATCCAGTGGACGCCGATCACCGAGGACCCGGTGTGGGTGGACGACGCGGACTTCAACCTCGACTACCACATGCGCCACACCAGCCTGCCGCGCCCCGGGAGCCTGGATCAGCTCAAGAAGCTGGCGGCCCGGGTGATGGCCCAGCAGCTCGACCGCGAGCGCCCGCTCTGGGAGATGTGGGTGGTCGAGGGCCTGCAGGGCGACCGCTTCGCGATGGTGAGCAAGATCCACCACTGCATGATCGACGGCATGAGCGGTGTCGACCTGGCCCAGATCCTGATGGACACGAAGCCGACGAAGGAGGTCCCGGAGCCCGTGCGCTACATCCCGAAGCCCGCGCCATCGGGGCAGGAGCTGCTGCGGGACGCGCTGACCCATCGCCTCGGCATGCCCTTCCGCGCCGTTCGCGGCTACCGGGAGTTCCGCAAGGAGACCGAGGACGCGAGTACGGAGATCCGTGTACGGCTGAGGGCGCTGGGCGACCTCGTGAACCAGGCGATGGATCCGCCGTCCGAGACGCCGATCAACGGGCCGCTCGGTCCCCACCGACGCTTCGACTGGCTCTCCATGCCCCTCGCCGAGGTGAAGGACGTGCGGCGCGCATCCGAGGCGACGGTGAACGACGTCGTGCTGAACACCGCCGCCGGCGCATTCCGCCGCTACATGCTTCACCGCAACTGCGATCCGGCCGAGATCCGCTTCCGCATCTCGGCGCCGGTCTCGATGCGCCGGGACGAGGAGAAGGGCAAGCTCGGTAATCGCGTCTCCACCTGGCAGGTCGACCTTCCCCTGGAGGAGGCCGATCCGGTCGAGCGGCTGCGGATGATCCACGAGACCACGCGGGAGCTGAAGGAGAACAACTCCGCCCTCGGCATCGAGATGATCATGCGGGTCGCGGAGTGGACGCCGCCGGTGCTGCTCTCCCTCGGCGCCCAGTCGATCGACGGAATGACGAACTCCATCATCACCAACGTGCCTGGGCCCCAGTTCCCCCTCTACATGCTCGGCGCGAAGCTCGTGGAGATGATGCCGGTCGTGCCGCTGCTCGCCGGCGTCGGCCTGGGCATCGCGCTCTTCAGCTACGACGGCAAGCTCACCTGGGGCATCAACGCCGACTACAACCTCGTGCCCGACCTGCCGGTGTTCACGGGCATGGTGAAGGAGAGCTTCGTCGAGTTCGCCGAGGCGGTGGGAGTGGAGGTTCGGGGGGAGATGGCGGCCTAGGGTCGGGGGGTCGCTTCGCTTCCTGCTCGGCGGGGGTGCCGAGCGGCGGAGGCGGGGGCCGGCCGGGCTCCATGGCTCGCTGCGGCCTTCGAACGCGCGCGGACGGCGGGAGGACGCCGCGGGGGATGAGGGCGCGTACTCGAAGGCCTTGCTGCGCTTGACTTCCGCCCGTCCGGCCCCCACCCCCGCCGCCCCGCGATCCGCCTCGAGACGCGAAGCGGCGCCTCTACTCGTCCCCCCGCAGCTCCGGGAGCTGGTCGCGGTACCGGGAGCGGTAGGCGTTGGCCTCGGCGCGGGTGAAGCCGAGCTCGTCGGCGATGGCGAGGATCTCGCCGGACTCGGGGCCGGAGATGGTGCCGTCGGCAGCGGCGACGGCGTAGAGGCACTCGAGGAGCTTCACCCGCTGGTCGCGGGTGGTGTGGCTGCGGAACTCTCGGGTGACCACGTAGTTCTCGGTGCCGCCGAGGAGTCGCGCCTGGCTCTTGGCGATCTCGACGACCAGGTCGGTCTCCTCGTCTCCCAGCTCGGCCAGCTCGTGGATGATGCGGCGCATGGCGTCCGCCTCTTCCGGCGCGATCTCGAGGTCCGCATGGGCGACGCGGGCGAGGACGTAGGCGAAGCCGGCCAGGAAGCGAGAGGTCTCCGGGTCCAGGCGCTCCAGGCGCTCGGCGATGGCGCGGACGGTGGCGGTCTCGCCCCCGTCGGGGCGATCGTCCTTGCCCCCGATCCCGAGGAAGCGCAGCAACGACATGGCCCCGGATCCTAGAGCAAGGCTACGCTGGCGCCATGAGCCTTCCCACCTCCGACGACGAGCTGGTCCTCCTCCACAACCCGCGCTGCTCGAAGAGCCGGGCGACGAAGGCACTCCTGGAAGAGCGCGGCGCGAGCTTCACCGAGCGTCTCTACCTGGAAGCGCCGCTCTCCCGCGAGGAGCTCGAGGATCTCGCCGCTCGCCTCGGCAAGCCGGTCGGCGAGTGGGTGCGCCGCAAGGAGGCGGCCTTCGGCGAAGCCGGCCTCCGGGGCGAGAGCTCCGACGCCGAGATTCTCGACGCCATGGTCGCCCACCCCATCCTGATGGAGCGCCCGATCCTCGTGCGCGGCAAGCGCGCGGCGGTCGGCCGGCCGCCGGAGGACGTGCTGGGGCTGCTCTAGCCCCACGCCGAAGCACGACGGCGATTCGCCTACCAGGCCTCGATCGGCTGGGTACAGCGCGACACTTCCAGCCCCTCGCGAGAGTGGCTCGTGTAGAGGCCGCACCCGCGCACGTGCGCCCGGTAGTCGTCGCGTTCGACCGCCGACACGTCGTCGAGGCGAGCCACGACGAGGCTGCCGACGCCCAGCCGTCCGTGTCGCTCGGCGTGGCGCAGGTCGGCAAGGAAGTGGGCGGGGTCGTGGGCGAGGAGGAGTAGATCGAAGCGACGGTGTAGGCTCGGAATGGCGTCGAGCACCGAGCAGGCGAGCACGTCGAGCCGGTCCGAGAGGGCGGCGTGGTCCGTGAGCTGTTGGAGACGGCTGCGGCGCCGGGGCGAGGGCTCCACCAGGGTGAGCCGTTCGTCGCCGCCGAGTGCGCGGGCGAGCCGGAGCGCCGCCTCGCCGCTGCCGGCCCCGAGCTGGAGGAAGGCTCGGAAGCCGGCGCTGCCCGCGACCTCCTCCAGGACGGCGCCGCGGCGGGGGCCGAGCACGCCCCGCTTCGCGCCTTCGCTGGCTCGCGAGAGGGCGTCCAGCAGGGTTTCGGCGTCTCGTTCGGGCGCCTCCCGGCAGGCGGCGGCCGCGAGCCGGTCGAGGGGGTGGGAGCTGGGGCGGAGCCGGCTTCGCAGCTGGTCACGGAGCCGGCGCCAGCCTGAGGCGGGCGCGGGGTCACTCATCACGGGCGCTCGGGAGGTACAGGGCGTGGACTCCATCGTGGGAGGCACCGGGGGATCCGCAAGCAGCGTGCCATCGGGCCGGCCGCGCGCATCCCGCCCGGCTGCAGCCGGTTGGCGGGTTCCCCCGCTGGACGGCTCCGGCCGTGCGCCCCGAAATGGGGTCCCCGGAAGCCTCACGCGAGGCGCGGCGCCCCTGTGTTCCGGTGACAGCCGCCGCCCGGGAGGGGCACGGGGCTTGCAGCCGACTCGCCACCGGGGAGGACGCCCGTGAAGAGGAGGAGGCGGCCACGCCCGACGAGGACGATGATGATCAAGCACGAGCTCAACCAGGACTTCGAGTGGCGCAACCACCGCGGGCCCTTCCGACTGATCAGCGAGGACCAGGCCCGGCAGTTCGACGAGCAGGGATTCCTGGTCTTCCCCCAGGTCTTCTCTCCGGAGACGATCGACGCGCTCCTCGAGGAGCTCGACCCCCTCGAGAGGGAATTCGAGGAGCTGATCGACGCGCAGTTCGGCGGACGGATGTTCATCGCCCGCTCCGGCGAGATCACCTTCACGCCCCACATGGTGACGCGCTCGCCGAGAGCGAAGGCGTTGACCCGCTGCGCCTTCTTCCGCGACCTCGCGCACGACCTGCTCGGCGACGACGTGCGGCTCTACTGGGATCAGGCCGTGTACAAGAAGCCGGGAACGACCGACGGGTTCCCGTGGCACCAGGACAACGGCTACACCTACGTCGACCCCCAGCAGTACCTCACCTGCTGGGTGGCGCTGACGGACGCCGACGAGGAGAACGGCTGCCCGGTCGTGGTCCCGGGCCTCCATCGGGAGGGAACCTGGGCCCACGAGCTGACCGATCTGGGCTTCGACTGCGGCGTCGACGAGGACGCCTGCGAGCTGATCGCCGCGCCGGCCCGCGCGGGCGACGTGGTGGTCTTCTCATCCCTCACGCCCCACAAGACCGGCCCGAACCGGACCGCGGATCGCCCCCGCAAGGCCTACATCGTGCAGTTCGCTCCGGACGGAGCCGCGGTCGTACAGAACGAGGGCGGCCGGCTGGCCCGGCACCCCTGCGAAGCTCCCGACCGCCAATATCCCATCCTCGTCGGCGGGCGGGCGCCGGGCGCCTGAAGTCTCCACGCACGCCTGCGAGGGCCCGGGTGGATCAGCCGTCGCCCTCGCCGAAGGGCGAGCGCCCGGCCTCGATCGGGAGCACCTCCACGTCGCCCGGCCTTCGGATCATGCGCAGGCCGAGTCGCGGGAAGTCGGCCACCTCCGGGTCCTTCGTCTCGCCGCCGCACACGGATCTCGGATTTCGGGTTCGCGGATGCGAGAACGATCCCTCCGCGGGACGCTCCGCCAGTCGAATCAGCGCCTTCGATGCGTGACTCATGTCCGGGCGTCTATCTCTGGAAGGCGAGCCATCTCTCGAAGAGCCGCTTGACGGTCGGGGTCAGGCGGGTCCGGGTGTAGCCGCCCGCGACGCGCTTGATGGCCTCGCCCTGGGTCGGATAGGGGTAGATGACGCCCGTGAAGGCGCCCAGGCTGATCTTCTGGGTGATGGCCAGGGTGAGCTGGGTGATCAGGTCGCCGGCGTGGGCGGCGACGACGGTGGCGCCGACGATCTGGTCGGTGCCCTTCCGGACGTGCACCTTGACGAAGCCCTCCTCCTGGCCGTCGGTCACTGCCCGGTTGGCCTCGCTCATGTCGGCCCGGTAGGTGTCGATCTCGACGCCCTGGGCCTCGGCGTCCCGCGCATAGAGCCCGACGTGGGCGATCTCCGGCGAGGTGTAGGTGCACCAGGGCATCACCAGGTCGGAGAGCTTCTTCTTGCCGAACGGTCCGAGGGAGAAGAGGGCGTTCTGCACGACGATCTTCGCCGCCGCGTCGGCCGCGTGGGTGAACTTCCAGCTCATGCACACGTCGCCCACGGCCCAGATCCGCCGATGGGTCGTGCGCAGGTGGTCGTCGACCCGGACGCCCTCGCGCTCGTCGAACTCCACGCCGACCTCTTCGAGACCCATGCCCGCCACGTTCGGCGCGCGGCCGGCGCCCACCAGGATCTCGTCCACCAAGAGCTCGCGCTCGCCCTGCTTCGGGCAGGAGAGGTGGATCACCTTCTCGGCGCCGCGTCGCTCGACGCGACGGATCTGGCACGCGAAGACCATCTCGACCCCTTCCCGGGCGAAGGCGTCCTGGACGATCCGGGCCGCGTCGGGATCCTCGCGGGTCAGGATCTGGTCCGCGCGCTCGAGGATCCACACCTCCGAGCCGAGCCGCCGGAAGGCCTGGGTGAGCTCGCAGCCGATCGGGCCCGCGCCGATCACCGCCAGGCGAGCCGGTCGCTCGGTCAGGTTGAAGACGCTCTCGTTGTCCAGGTACCCGGTCTCGGCGAGCCCGTCGATGGGCGGTGCCACCGCGCGGGCGCCGGTGGCGATCACCGCCTTGGCGAACTCGAGGGTGGTGCCGCCGACGTCCACCGCCCCGGGCCCGAGGAAGCGGGCGCTCCCCAGGAAGACGTCGATGCCGAACTCCTCCGAGTAGCGCTTGGCCGAATCCTCGTGGCTGATCCGGGACCGGATCTCGCGCATCCGCTCCATCGCCGCGGCGAAGTCCGGGAGGCGGTCCGGCGGCACGCCCAGGCCCAGCTCTCCTGCGGCGCGCGCCCCGTGCACGAGGTCGGCGGCGCGGATCACCGCCTTCGACGGCACGCAGCCGACGTTCAGGCAATCGCCGCCCATCAGGTGGCGCTCGACCAGGGCGACCTTGGCGCCCAGGCTCGACGCGACGAGGGCGGTGATGAGGCCGCCGGTGCCCGCGCCGAGCACGACGAGGTTGTAGCGGCCGTCGGGGACCGGGTTCGTCCAGTCCTGGGGGTGGACGTTGGCGACGAGGGCCCTGTTGTGCTCGTCCCAGGGCTGGACCTGCGGGAGCTCGCTCACGCTTCTTCCTCCTCGCCGGTCGCCTCGTTCAGGGCCCGGCGGGCGATGATGGTGACGTAGGTGGTGACGCCGAGGGTGGCCAGCACACCGACCACGTTCAGGACGAGCCGGCCCACCTCGGCGCTCTCGGCGCTGCCGGCGGCGGCCGCCGTCTCGGTGGCCAGGAATCCCAGGTACACGTAGAGGAAGGTGCCCGGGATCATTCCGAAACCCGCGACGACGTAGTCGAGCAGGCTCACCCGGGTGAGTCCGAGGGCGTAGTTGCCCAGGCTGAACGGGAAGACGGGAGTCAGCCGCAGCAGGAAGACGATCTTGCGCCCCTGCTCGCCGATGGCCCGGTCGATGGCGCCGAAGCGGGGCATGCCCTCGATGCGCTTCTCCACCGCGTCCCGCGCGACATAGCGAGCGACCAGGAAGGCCAGCGTCGATCCCAGGAGGGCCGCGATGAAGACGTAGAGCACGCCTTCGAGCAGGCCGAAGATCCCGCCGGCAGCCAGGGTGAGCAGCGCCGCCGGAGCGAAGGCGACCACGGCCAGCGCGTAGCCCACGATGAACACGATCGGTCCCAGCGGACCGAGACCGGCCACCCAATCGCGGAAGGGCCCGATGCTATCGCCGAGCAGGCGCCCCAGCAGGATCAGCGCAACGAGGGCCGCGACGGCCGCCAGGATCCTGCCGATCGGCGGCCCGCTGGGGGCGGTCTCGGGGGCCGGGCTCTCACTCATCGTGCGGCGCTCCATTCCGGGTCTGCGCGGGTCGATGCCGCGCCGCCGGGGAGGTTACGCCAGCACGCACTCCCGATCGGCCGCCGATCGGTTCGAGCGTACCGCCGCCGACGCGGCGTCTACGCCAATGCACCCCCGCAGCTGGAGCCCGCCCCGGCGGCGCAGCCGAAGCAATGGTCGCCCGTCGCCACCGGAAGACCGTCCAGCTCGCTCACGTCGTCGAGCTCGAAGAGCGAGCGCGGGCCCCGGAGCGGAAGGCCCAGGGCCTGGTTGAAGTCGCAGTCATAGAGACGGCCTTCCCAGGCGACCGAGAGCGTGCTGCGGCACATGAGGTGCGGAACCGTGTCCGGGTTGAAGTGATGGACGAGCAGGGATTGGTAGGCGTCCATCTCGCCGCGCCGCGCCAGGTCCCGGGCGAAGCGACGGATGGGCATGTTCGTGAGGGTGAGGAGGCGGTCGAAGCGAAGACCGAAGCGCTCGTCGAGCTCCCGTCGGTAGTCCGCCTCGAGCTCCGCCTGGTGCGGGGGAAGCGACGGGCCCTGGGGGTTGTAGACCAGGTCCAGGCGCAGGCGGCCCTCGCCCGCCCCGTAGCCCAGAGCGTTCAAGCGCCGCAGTCCCTCGATGCTGCGCTCGAAGACGCACTTGCCGCGCTGACCGTCCACGTTCTCGGCGGTGTAGCAGGGAAGGGAGGCGATCACGTCGGCGCCTTCCGCGGCCAGGAACCCGGCCGTGTCCTCCTGGCCCGGCTGGAACAGGACGGTCAGGTTGCAGCGATCGATCACGCGGCGTCCCAGCCGTCGGGCGCCGCGCACCAGCTCCCGGAAGTGGGGGTTCAGCTCCGGGGCGCCGCCGGTGAGGTCCAGGGTGTCGAGCCGGGGGTCCGCCCCGAGGACGTCCAGCACCCGGCCGGCGAGGGCAGGCCCCAGGGCCTCGGTCCGCCTGGGCCCGGCCTCCACGTGGCAGTGGTGGCAGGCCAGGTCGCAGCGCAGGCCCACGTTCACCTGGAGGGTCGTCGCCGGCGCGCGCCGAAGGGCGGGCAGGCTCCGGCGGGTGAGCTCGGCGTCGAAGGAGACGGTCATCGTCACGGGGAGGATGCCGCTCCGGAGCGAAAGATTCCCCCTTGCCGGGTCGAAAAGTCCCAGGCTAGACTGAACTGAACTTCATGTCAGTTGCTGAATCTGACGTCAGGCCGGCCTCGGCCCCCGCCCGCAGCCGGGTGGCCACGCGCCGCCGTCTGGTCGAGGCCGCCACGGAACTGTTCGCCGCCCACGGGCTCCACGGGGTCACCAGCGCCCGCATTGCCCGGGCCGCCGGCGTGGCCACCGGGACCTTCTACCTCCATTTCAAGGACAAGCAGGAGCTCTTCCGGGAGATCGTCCTCACCGCCCTGGCCGAGCTGCGGGAGCGTCAGGACCGGGCGGCCGAAGGCAGCGCGCCCGGGAGCCGGGCCGAGCTCCGCGCCCGCCTGACCGAGCTGCTCGCCTTCGGCCAGGACCACGGCGACCTGATCCGGGTGGCCTTCGGCCGCGGTGCCGAGAGCACGACGATCGGCGACGAGGTGATGGACCAGATCGTCCCCGGCCTGGAGCAGGCCTTCCTGGAGCGTCGCATCGCCGGGGAGCTCGAGCCCGAAGCCCACCCGGCCGTCGCCGCCCAGGCGGTTGCCGCCATGATGACCCGCGTGCTGGCCTGGTGGGTGGAAGACCCGACCCGCGCCAGCCGCGACGACGTGACCCGAACCCTGCTCGCCCTCCACCCGAGCCGCCCCCGACGTTAGGCGCCCCACGGAGAGAACCGCCCCCATGGACGACATCAGGTACGACCCCATCTACAACACCGTCGATCGCGACGATTTCCTCTCGCTCATCGACGTCGATCGCTACGCGGATCGCACCGACGCCTTCGACTCCATCATCTCGGCGACCCGCGACCACTTCTGGGACCCCACCGATCCCCAGTACATCGACTTCGACGCCGAGCCTTTCGACATCGAGCAGGAGCTCTTGATGCCGCGGGACTTCGTGGTCGAGCTCAACTGCGCCGTCGCCGACCGGCTCGACGAGAAGCAGCAGATCCGGCTCGCCAACGAGAGCACCCGCTTCTCCATGTCCTCGATCCTCCACGGCGAGCAGGGGGCGCTCTCCCTCTCCGCGAGCCTGTGCCACATCCTGAGGGATCCGGGCGCCCAGGAGTACGCGTCGAACCAGGCCCGCGAGGAGGCCCGCCACGTCACGGGCTTCGCCAAGTACATCCAGAAGCGCTGGGGCACGCCGATCGCCTGCGGCCCGACCCTCGCCAGCCTGATGGACGAGATCGTCCACTCCGGCCAGGTCTACAAGAAGCTGATCGGCATGCAGATGCTGATCGAGGGCCTCGCGATGGGCGCCTTCGCCACCTTCCAGGCCAAGACGAACGATCCGACCCTTCGCAGGCTGATCCAGCTGACGATGAGCGACGAGGCCTTCCACCACCGCTTCGGGAAGATCTGGGCCGACCGGACCGTGCCCAAGCTGACGGAGGCGGAGCACGAGCAGGTCGAGGACTGGGCGGCCAAGTGCTTCCAGACGCTGCTGTTCAACCTCGTCAACTCGGAGCAGAAGCAGGCCATCTATCCGCAGTTCGGACTCGATTGGCAGTGGGTGCGCAGCGCCGTGCTCGAGGCCTTCACCGACGACGACCGGCGCAAGTCGATGACCGAGAGCACCAACATCTTCCGCGTCCTGATCAAGACCCTCCTCAAGGCCGGAATCATCACCGACCGCACCAAGGATGTGTACGCCGCCTGGGTCGACATGAACGAGCTCAAGCGGGAGGACGACGAGGTCGCCGGGATCGAGGTTGCGGAGGCGGCGGTGGAGGAGCTTCGGGAGATCAACCGCAACCGGCGGGTGATGAGCAAGGCTCTGAGAGGCTAGGGCGCCGCTTCGCTTCTCGTGGCGGATCGCGGGGCGGCGGGGGGCCGGCGCTCCATGGCTCGCTGTGCCCTTCGAACGCGCGCGCACGGAGGTTGCCGAGCGCGCGGGCCCGAGGCGCGAACTCGAAGGGCTTGCTGCGCTTGACTTCCGCGCCGGCCCCCCGCCGCCCCGCGATCGCCGTAGGCGATCGCGAGACTCCGTCGACCTGGAGGGAGTAGGAGTGGAGGCGTGCGGGCATCGCCTTCGGCTCGCCGCCCCGAGCCGGCTCCACGGTTCACTACCCGAGCGGGAGGCCGAGGGTTCCCGTGCCGGTGGGATCGGCGTCCGTCCGGGACGTGTCGGCGGGCGGTGGGGGTGGGGGCGGGACGGGCTCCATGGCTCGCTGCGCCCTTCGAACGCGCGCGCACGGATTGAGAACGCCGCGGGCCGCCCTGGGCGCGTACTCGAAGGCCTTGCTGCGCGTGACTTCCGCCCGTCCAGCCCCCACCCCCACCGCTCGGCAACACCCCCACAAGAGGAGCGAAGCGCCGCCAGCCCCGGGCTGAAATTGGCAGGGGCACCGCTACAATCCCGCCCCCTTCCTGAGGAGATCCCCCAAATGTCCGACGAGATCCGCTACGACGGCCGCGTGGCCGTCATCACCGGCGCAGGCGGCGGCCTGGGCAAGACCTACGCCCTCGAGCTGGCGCGCCGCGGCGCCCAGGTGGTCGTGAACGACCTCGGCGGCTCTGCCGACGGGACCGGCGGCGGCAGCAGCATGGCCGACGAGACGGTCAAGCAGATCACCGAGGCCGGCGGCACGGCCGTGGCGAACTACGATTCGGTAGCCACGCCCGAAGGCGGCCAGGCGATCATCCAGACCGCCCTCGACAACTTCGGCAAGTGCGACATCGTGATCAACAACGCGGGCATCCTGCGCGACGCCTCCTTCGCGAAGCTCGAGCCCCAGAACCTCGAGATCGTACTGGACGTCCACCTGCGCGGCGCGTTCTACGTGAGCCAGCCGGCCTTCCGGGCGATGAAGGAGAACGGCTACGGCCGCTTCCTCTTCACCGCCTCCGCCGCCGGCATCTTCGGCAACTTCGGCCAGACCAACTACGGGGCGGCCAAGATGGGCCTGGTCGGGCTCAGCAACGTGCTGGCCATCGAGGGCGCGAAGTACGACATCAAGTCGAACGTGATCGCGCCGATCGCCAACACGCGCCTCACCAAGGAGCTACTCGGCCCGATCGCCGACAAGCTCGACCCGGAGTGCGTCACGCCGCTCAGCTGCTTCCTCGTTTCCGAGGCCTGCCAGCTGACCCATGAGGTCTTCTCGGTGGGCGGCGGCCGCTTCGCGCGCATCTTCGTCGGGCTCACGCCCGGCTGGAGCGCCGGCCCGGACGCCAAGCCCTCCATCGAGGAGGTGGCTGCCAACATGGACCAGATCCGCAACACCGACGACTACATCATCCCGACGAGCATCGCGGACGAGATGAAGGCCGTCGCCGAGATGCTGAAGGGCTAGCGCGATGCCGATCGATCCCGAGAAGGCCCTCGCGGCCAGCTTCGAGCCGACGACGTCCAGCTACGTGCAGGACGACGTCATCCTCTACCACCTCGGCATCGGCGCTGGTGCGCCGAAGCAGACCGACGCGAACGAGCTCGAGTACTGCTACGAGAAGAACCTGAAGGTGCTGCCGAGCTTCGGCGTGATTCCGGTGTTCAGCGCGATGGGCGGTGCCATGAACGTGCCCGGCCTCGAGTTCAACCCGGCCATGCTGCTGCACGGCGAGCAGGACATCGAGATCCACCGCCCGCTCCCGGCGGCTGCGGAGCTCGAGAACCAGTCCTCGATCGCGGGGATCTACGACAAGGGCAAGGCCGCCCTGCTGGTCATGCAGGTGGACACGAAGGAGAAGGGCGGCGAGCCGCTGTTCACCAACCGCTTCTCCCTCTTCCTGCGCGGCGAGGGCGGCTTCGGCGGCGAGGCGGGCCCGAAGGCGGGCAACGAGGCGCCGGAGCGGGAGCCGGACCACGTGGTGGAGACCCCGACCCTGCCCCAGCAGGCGCTCCTGTATCGCCTGTGTGGCGACAAGAACCCGCTCCACGCGGATCCGGAGTTCGCCAAGATGGGCGGCTTCGACGTGCCGATCCTTCACGGCCTCTGCTCCTTCGGGATCAACTGCAAGGCTGCGGTGGACCACGCCCTCGGCGGCGACGTCGCCCCGGTGGCGCGCTACCAGGCGCGCTTCGCCGGCGTCTTCTTCCCGGGGGAGACCATGGTCACCTCCCTGTGGACGGAGGGGGACAAGGTCTTCATCAACGCGCAGTCGAAGGAGCGCGGCGCCCCGGTCATCACGAACGCCGCCCTGACGCTGCGCTGATCCCTGGCATCCAGGGGCGAGGCGCGCGAGCCTCCCGGCCATGCGCCTCGCCCTCGTCGCCCTGCTCCTGCTCACGGCCTGCGCGCGGGTCGAAGATCCGCTCCTGGCCGAGGAGTGGGATCCCGCTCGCGCCGCGCCGCCGCCCGAGAAGCCCTTCGTCCCCGCCAGCCGGGACCGCAACGTCTTCTTCGGCGATCTCCACATCCACACCGCCTTCTCCACCGATGCCTTCACGATGGGCGTGCGAGCGCTGCCGGAAGACGCCTACGTCTTCGCGCGGGGCGGCGAGATCGGGCACGCCCTCGGCTATCCGATCCGGCTTTCCAGGCCGCTCGACTTCGCGGCCGTCACCGACCACTCCGAGTACATGGGAATGGTCCGGGCCGACCCGCCGGACGTGCCGTTGGTGCAGCGCTCGATCCGGGAGCGCTTTCTCGAAGATGGCCGGCTGAGCCTCACTCTCGCCTGGTTCCAGACCGTCACGCGGATGATCGACGAGGGGTTCAGCCCCGACGACCCCCGCGGAAACCTCGCGTCCCGAGACGCCTGGCAGGAGGTCATCGCCGCCGCGAAACGTAACGATCGTCCCGGCATCTTCACCACGTTCGTGGCCTACGAGTGGAGCAAGGGGACCGATGGTGGGATGCTGCATCGCAACGTGTTCTACCGCGGAGACGAGGTGCCCGAGCTTCCCGTGAGCTCCATCGTCGCCCCGGAACCGGAGGATCTCTGGGCGGCGCTCGAGGAGCAACGGACCGCCGGCATGGACGTGATGGCGATCCCTCACAACGGGAACCTCAGCGACGGTCGCATGTACATGAAGAAGACCCTGGCTGGCGAACCGATGACACGCGAGCACGGGGAGCGGCGGCTGCGCAACGAGCCGGTCAGCGAGATCCTCCAGGTGAAGGGCTCCTCGGAAACCCATCCGCTGCTCTCCCCCACCGACGAGTTCGCCGGCTTCGAGATCCATGGGGACATCGGCACCGGGGGCGAGGGCGAGACCAAGGGCAGCTATGCGCGCGACGCGCTGCGCACCGGCCTCGAGATGGCGCACGCAGAGGGCTTCAATCCCTACCGCTTCGGCGTGATCGGCAGCAGCGACGGTCACAACGCAAGCTCGCCGGTAGAGGAGGGCGCCCATCACGGCAAGCTGCCGATCCTCGACGGCAGCCCGGCCATCCGTCTCGGCCGCGCCTACCTGTTGCCCAGGAGCCTGAACCGCGGCGGCCAGTGGAACGGCGGCGGTCTCGCGGCCGTGTGGGCCGAGCAGAACACGCGGGATTCGCTGTTCGACGCCATGGGCCGGCGCGAGACGTACGCCACCTCCGGTACGCGCATCGTCGTGCGTTTCTTCGGCGGCTGGAACCTGCCCGCAGAACTGATGGAGCGCGCCGACTTCGTGGCGGCGGTGGACACGGCAGGGGTGCCGATGGGTGGCGCGCTGCGCGCGCGCCCGGGCGGCGCGGCGCCCGGGTTCGTGGTCTGGGCGCTCATGGATCCGGAGGGCGCCCACCTCGACCGCATCCAGATCATCAAGGGCTGGGTGGATGAGGACGGTGTGAGCCACGAGCGCATCTTCGACGTCGCCGCGTCGGGTGGGCGCGTGCCGGATCCCGCGAGCGGCCGGATGGCCGCGGTCGGCAGCACCGTCGACGTGGCCAACGCCACCTGGACCAACACGATCGGCGCGCCGGAGCTGCGTGCCCACTGGCGCGATCCGGATTTCGACCCCGGCGCCGAGGCGTTCTACTACGCCCGCGTGCTTGAGATCCCGACGCCGCGCTGGTCCACCTACGACGCCGTGCGCCTGGGCGTCCCGGCGCCGGAGCCCACCAGCCTCCAGGAGCGCGCGATCACCTCCGCGATCTGGTACGACCCCGTTCCCCGACCCTAGGAAGGAATCCATGTCCGTTTCGGACCACGTCAACCTCGAGGAGTTCCTGGCCGGCGTCGAGCGCCGCAACCCGGGGCAGTCGGAGTTCCTGCAGGCGGTCCAAGAGGTGGCCCAGGACGTCTTCGACTTCATCGCCGACAAGGAGCAGTACCACGAGTACCAGATCCTGCGGCGTATCGCGGAGCCCGACCGAGTGGTGAGCTTCCGCGTCTGCTGGGAAGACGATCAAGGCAACATCCGCGTCCAGCGCGGCTGGCGCGTGCAGAACAACAACGCGATCGGTCCCTACAAGGGAGGCCTGCGCTTCCACCCGAGCGTGAACGAGAGCATCCTCAAGTTCCTGGCCTTCGAACAGACCTTCAAGAACAGCCTCACCGGCCTTCCCATGGGCGGGGCCAAGGGCGGCTCGAACTTCAATCCTCGCGGCAAGAGCGACCACGAGATCATGCGCTTCTGCCAGTCCTTCATGACCGAGCTCTTCCACCACGTGGGCGACGACATCGACGTGCCCGCCGGCGACATCGGCGTGGGCGCCCGGGAGATCGGCTACCTCTTCGGCCAACACAAGCGGCTCACGCGGCGCTTCACCGGCGTCCTCACCGGCAAGGGCCTCGAGTACGGCGGCAGCCTGATCCGCACCGAGGCGACCGGCTATGGCGCGGTCTACTTCATGCAGGACATGCTGGCGCGGGTGGGAGAGGACATCGAGGGACGTACCTGCGCCGTGTCGGGCTCGGGCAACGTGGCCCTTCACGCAGCGGAGAAGGCGCTCCATCTGGGGGGCAAGGTCGTGACGCTTTCGGATTCCTCGGGCTTCGTCCACGATCCGGAAGGTCTCACGGAAGAGAAGCTCGCGTGGACGAAGGAGCTGAAGGGCGAGAGACGCGGGCGCATCTCCGAGTACGCCGAGGCGTTCGGCGCCACCTTCTACGAGGCTCAGCGCCCGTGGACCGTGCCGGTCGACCTGGCGCTCCCCTGCGCCACCCAGAACGAGCTCACCGGGTACGATGCTCGCACGCTCCTCTCGAATGGCTGCCGGGCGGTAGCCGAAGGCGCGAACATGCCCACCGATCTCGAGGGCGTGAACGTCTTCAAGGAGGCCGGGACCCTCTACGGCCCCGGCAAGGCGGCGAACGCCGGCGGGGTGGCGGTCTCCGGCCTCGAGATGAGCCAGAACAGCGCCAAGATCTCCTGGAAGGAGGACGAGCTGCAGGAGCTCCTGCGCAACATCATGCAGGGCATCCACGACCAGTGCGTCGAGTACGGCGCGAACGGCGACCGCGTCGACTACGTCCGCGGCGCCAACATCGCCGGCTTCGTCAAGGTCGCCGACGCAATGCTCGCCTACGGGGTGGTCTGAGACAAAGGGACGTTCCTTTCTGTCTCACAGCCACGGCGAACGAGTGAGACAACAAGGAACGTCCCCTTGTCTCACGCTACGTTGTCTCGATGAGGCGAATCCTTCGGGGCGTCGGGCTGGGGCTCGCTGTCCTGGTCGTGGCTGGCGGGCTGTTCTTGGCAAAGACGCTGTGGGGCAAGCCGTTCTCGATCGACCACTTCTTCCTGCGCGAGCTCGTGCTGCTCGCGCTCGATCACCCGATGCTGCTCTCCTATGCGCGGGTGCTCGAGCCCTACGACCTCGACTACTACTCCGACGAGCTCGAGGACCTGTCCCTCGAGGGTGATCTCCGGGAGCAGCGCCGGGCGCGGCGGGCGCTCGAGGGGCTGCGGGCGTTCAGCGGCGACGAGCTCGAGGCGACCCAGCGGCTCTCCCACGACATCCTGGCCTGGTGGCTCGAGCATCGCGTCGAAGGCGAGCGCTTCGTGCGTCACGCCTACCCGGTGAACGCCTTCGACGGCTTCCAGAGCTTCCTGCCGGACTTCATGGTCAACGTGCACCAGGTGAACGACCGGGGCGATCTCGAGAGCTACCTGGCCCGGCTCGAAGCGATGCCGGGCGCCCTCGACCAGCTGACGGAGCGGGTCGAGGAGGCCGCAGGGGAGGGCATCGTTCCGCCGCGCTTCGTCCTCACCCGCGTGCGCGAGGGGCTGATCGGGCTCCAGGGCGCTCCAGTGGAGAGCCCACTCGTCACCAAGCTGGCGACGCGCCTTCCCGAGCTCCGCGACGTGCCGGAGGCCGCGCCCTGGCTCGCGCGGGCCGAGGCGCTCCTGGCGGAAGGCATCCAGCCCGCCTACGCGCGGATGGACGCCGCCCTCGCCGCCCTGGAGGCCGGGGCCGATGACGCCGCCGGCGCGTGGCGGCTGCCGGACGGCGCGGCCTACTACCGCTGGGCCCTGCGCGGGCACACCTCGACGTCGCTCACCCCGGACGAGGTGCACCGCATCGGCCTCGAGGAGGTCGCGCGCATCCAGGAGCGGATGCGGATGGTCTTCCTGGAGCGCGGCACGCCCACCGCCGACCCGATCGCCGGCCTCCAGGCCCTGGCCCGCGAGCCCGCCCAGCGCTACGCCGACTCCGACGAGGGCCGGCAGCAGATCCTCGCCGACTACCAGACGATCATCGACGAGGCGTGGGGTCGGCTGCCGACGTGGTTCCCGCGCCTTCCCGGAGCGACCGTCGCCGTCGAACGGGTGCCCCTGTTCCGGGAGAACGGCTCCGCCGGCGCGTACTACAACCCGCCGCCGCTAGACGGCTCACGGCCGGGCATCTTCTACAAGAACCTGGCCAACGTGGCCGAGAGCGCGCGCTTCGGCATGCGCACGCTGGCCTACCACGAGGCGGTGCCGGGTCATCACCTGCAGATCGCCCTCGCCATGGAGAACGCCGAGCTGCCGCTCTTCCGGCGCTTTCTCACCTTCACCGCCTTCGTCGAGGGCTGGGCCCTCTACGCGGAGCGCCTGGCGGCGGAGGTCGGCCTCCTGCCCACGCCCGAGGACCTTCTCGGCCAGCTCCAGGCGGAGAACTTCCGCGCCGTCCGGCTCGTGGTGGACACGGGCCTCCACGCGAAGCGCTGGAGCCGGGAGAGGGCGATCGACTACATGGAGGAGAACACCGGCATGGCTCGCACCGACGTGGTGCGCGAGGTGGAGCGCTACGTGGTCGCACCGGGCCAGGCCTGCGCCTACAAGATCGGCCAGCTGCGGATCCTCGCGCTGCGGGATCGCGCCCGCCGCGCCCTCGGCGAGGCTTTCGATCTGAAGGCCTTCCACGACCTCGTGCTCGGAGGCGGCTCGCGACCGCTCGAGATCCTCGAGAAGGAGGTGGACGCCTGGGTCGCCGCCGGTGGGAGGTGATACGCTGCCCCCATGCCCCACTCTCCCCGAGTCCTCGAGACCCACGCCGAGTGGCGAGCCGGCGACGTCGCGGATCCCGGCCTCTGGACGGAGCACTTCACTCCGCCGGAGCTGGCCGAGCTCGATGCGGCCCTCCGCCACGTCACTGCGCGCACCCGCGACCCCCTCGAGATCGGCCGCGACGATTTCCCCCTGCCGAGCCTTGCCGTCCGGCTCGAGAAGATCGAGCAGGAGCTGATCGACGGCCGCGGCTTCGCCCTGCTCCGGGGGCTGCCCCGCGAGCGCTACTCCCAGGAGGAGATGGAGCTCCTCTACTGGGGCATCGGCATGCACCTGGGCCGGCCGTGGCCCCAGAACAAGCGCGGACACGTGCTCGGCGACGTGACCGACCAGGGCAAGCCCGCGACGGACCAGACGTCCCGGGGCAACGAGCTGGGCGGCGAGTTCGACTTCCCCTATCACTCGGACGGATCCGATCTGGTCGGCCTCCTGTGCCTGCAGAAGGCGAAGAGCGGTGGGGCCTCCACCGTGGCCAACGCCCTGGCGATCCACAACGATCTGGTGCGCGAGGCGCCGGAGCTCGCCGCCGCGCTCTACGAGGCGCAGCCCTACGACTTCCGCGGCGAGCAGCCGCCCGGCGGCAGAGGCTGGTACGAGATGCCGGTCTTCACGGACTGGGGCGGGCGACTCTTCGTCCGCTACATCCGCCCCTACATCCTGGCGTCCCAGCGCCACGCCGACGCGCCGCGCATCGAGCCGGAGGCCGAGCGCGCCATGCAGCGGGTCGACGCCATGACCCGCGACCCGTCCTACAACGTCTTCATGGACCTCGAGCCCGGCGACATGCAGTTCGTGAACAACTACCACGTGCTGCACGCGCGCAAGGCCTACGTGGACGATCGGGAGGCCGGCCTCGTCCGGCACCTGAAGCGCCTCTGGCTCGAGACGGAGGTGCTCGCCGAGCGCCCGCCGTACTTCCGGAGCAACCCCGCGTCCCACTGGGGCCGCGAGCGGACGGTGAGCCGGCTGGACCCGACGCGCTAGACTCCGCGTCGCACCGAAGAAGGAGCCGACGAGCGGCATGCGTCTCTAGCCCCTGAGCAGGTCTTCGTCCCCATCTCGCGAGCGCCCCCGGCGCTCGCCCGCTCAGAGGCTCCCATGCCCTTCGTCCACCTGGACGGCGTATCCTACGCCTACGACGATCGCTCCGTCGTCTTCGACGGGGCCAACGCACACCTCGGTCCCGGCTGGACCGGACTCGTCGCGCCGAACGGCGCCGGCAAGTCGACCCTGCTCTCGCTGATCATGGGCGAGCGGCGGCCCGATGCCGGCGGCGTGCGGACCCTGCCGGCGGGGGCCGGCGTTCATCTGTGCCGCCAATCCCCGGAACGCCTCGACGAGGGGATTCGCGACGTGGCCGGCAGCTGGGAGCGGCACGCCGTGCGCCTGCGCGCGCGCCTCGACCTGGAGCCGGAGCAGCTCGCCCGCTGGCCGAGTCTCTCGCCCGGCGAGCGGCGGCGCTGGCAGGTGGGCGCCGCCCTGGCCGCCGCTCCCGATGTGCTGCTGCTCGACGAGCCGACGGACCATCTCGACGGCGACGCGCGGGCCCTGCTGGTGCGCGCGCTGGCAGGATTCCGGGGCGTCGGGCTCGTGGTCTCCCACGACCGCGCGCTCCTGAACGAGCTGGCCCCCCGCACCCTGCGCATCCGCGCCGGCCGGCTCGAGATGATCGCCGCTCCCTACGACACGGCGAAGCAGGAATGGGATCGGCGGGAGGAGGAGACGCGGCGGACGCGGGAGGAAGCGAAGCGCAGCGTCGCGCGCGCGAAGGGCAAGCTCACCCGCAGCCGCGCCCAGCTCGGCCGGGCCGAATCGCGAGCCCGCACCGGCAAGCGCATGGGCGGTCGCAAGGACCACGACGCCCGCAGCATGCTCGCGAAGAACCAGGCCCGCGCCGGGGTCGCCTCCCGCGGCCGGGCCGTTGCTGTCGACCGCCGCCGCCTGGAGCGCGCCGAGGCGACCCTCGCGGACGCGGGCGTGGCGAAGGAGCGGGGCCGCTCGGTCTTCGTCGACTTCGAACCGGCTCCCCAGGCGGTGCTGTTCACGCCGCCGGGCCGGGAGCTCCGGGCAGGCGGGCGGCTCCTGCTGCGAGATCTCAGCGCTTCGGTGCGCCGCGGCGATCGCATCTGGCTCCGTGGCCCGAACGGCGCCGGCAAGTCCACGCTGCTCCGGGCCCTGCGCGAAGGCGCCCACCTGGCCGACGATCGCATCCTGGCTCTCCCCCAGGAGCTCTCCCGTGAACAGGTGGAGGCGCTCCACGCCCGGCTCGTCGGTGCGCCGGAAGCTGTGCGGACCCGCACCGCGACCCTGCTCGCGGCGCTCGGCATGGACCCCGAGCAGGCCCTGCGCACGGCCGAGCTCTCCGCGGGCCAGGCGCGCAAGCTCGCGCTCGCCCTCGGGCTCGGCGGTCACGTCGCCGCCTGCCTGCTCGACGAGCCCACGAACCACCTCGACCTCGATACGACCCTGCGGCTGGAGGAGGCGCTGGAGGCCTACCCGGGCGCGCTGGTGCTCGTGACCCACGACGAGGCGCTCGCCCGACGTTGCACCACCACCGAGTGGGCCCTCGAGCCGGAGGAGAACCGATTGCGGGTGCACTGAGGCGGCACCGTGTCAGGTGCGAGGCAGTGCGCTGAAGCCGTTCCGTGTCAGCTGCGATGGCGGTCCCGCCTTGGGGTGCGCCCGCCGCGAGGTACCCTTCCCCGATGGCCGCCCCCGCCTCACCGGTCCTGTCCGCCTTCGGTGAGCCGGCCCGCCGCTGGTTCGAGGCCAGCTTCGACGGGCCGACCGCGGTGCAGGAGGAAGGCTGGGCGCACATCCATGCGGGAGCCCACGCGCTCCTGATCGCGCCCACGGGTAGCGGCAAGACGCTGGCCGCGTTCTTCGCCTGCCTCGATCGCCTGGGGCAGGAGCCGGAAGGGCCGGATCGGCCTGCCGGCGTGCGTGTGCTCTACGTCTCCCCGTTGAAGGCGCTGGTCTACGACATCGAGCGCAACCTGCGGGCGCCGCGGGTGGGCATCCAGCAGATGGCGGAGCGCATCGGCCGGCCGCAGGCATTCCGTGCGCCGCGGGTGGCCGTGCGCACCGGCGATACCAGCCAGCGGGAGCGCCGGGCCCAGGCCCGCGATCCCGCCGACCTGCTGATCACGACGCCCGAGTCCCTCTACCTGATCCTGGGCTCGCGCCAGCGAGAGACCCTGTGCACCGTCGACACCATCATCATCGACGAGATCCACGCCCTTGCACCGACCAAGCGCGGGGCCCATCTGGCGCTCTCTCTCGAGCGGATCACGGCGCTCACCGGCGAGCGCGATCCCCAGCGCATCGGTCTCTCGGCGACGGCGCGCCCGGCGGAGGAGGTGGCCCGCTTCCTGGGCGGCGACCGGCCGGTGGAGATCGTCGACACGAGCCGCACGCCGCTCCTCGACCTCACCCTCTCGGTGCCCGTGCCGGACATGACCCGGCCCGCGGATTTCAAGCCGCCGCACGCGAGCGAGCCGGACGTCCCGGACGGCGCCGACGAGAGCTCGGGCTCGACCCTCGGGCGTCTGCTCGCGCCGCCCGCGGACGACGCCGATACCAGCCTCTGGCCCGCCATCTACCCGGAGCTGCTGGAGGAGATCCGGGCCCACCGCAGCACGATCCTGTTCGTGAACAGTCGCGGTCTGTGCGAGCGGCTGGCCCAGCGCCTGAACGAGATGGCCGGCGAGGACCTCGTGCGCGCCCATCACGGCAGCATCGCCCACGAGCAGCGCAAGGAGATCGAGGAGAGCCTGAAGCGCGGCACGTTGCGGGCCATCGTCGCCACCAGCTCGCTGGAGCTGGGCATCGACATGGGCGCCGTCGACCTGGTCCTGATGGTGGAATCGCCCGGCGCCGTGGCCCGGGGCCTCCAGCGCGTTGGGCGCGCCGGTCACCAGGTGGGCGTGCCGAGCAAGGGGCGGGTCTTCCCCAAGCACCGCGGCGACCTGCTCGAGGCCACGGTGGTCGCAGCCGGCATGCGCCAGGGCGAGGTCGAACCCATCCGAGTGCCGCGCAACCCCCTCGACGTGCTCGCCCAGCAGATCGTGGCGATGGCGTCGAAAGACGTCTGGGAGGTCGAGGCCCTGGCCCGCGCTCTCGCGCGCACCGCCAGCTTCCGCGACCTCTCTCGGGACCTCCTCCATGCCGTCCTCGACATGCTCTCGGGCCGCTACCCCTCCACCGAGTTCGCCGAGCTGCGGCCGCGCATCCTCTGGGACCGGGAAGGCGATCGCATCGAGGCGCGGCGCGGCGCGGGCAAGATCGCCCTGCTGTCCGGCGGCACCATTCCCGATCGCGGGCTCTACGCCGTGCACCTCGGCGCCGACGGTCCCCGCATCGGAGAGCTCGACGAGGAGATGGTCCACGAGTCCCGCGCCGGGGAGGTGGTGACCCTCGGCGCTTCGAGCTGGCGCATTACCGAGATCACCCGCGACCGGGTGGTCGTGCAGCCGGCGCCGGGGGAGGCGGGCCGGCTCCCCTTCTGGCGGGGCGAGGGGCCCGGGCGGCCGATCGAGCTGGGCCGCGCCCTCGGCCGCTTCGTGCGCGAGCTGGCGGAGCGCTGTCGCGAGGCGGGCAGCGGCGAGCTGCACGAGGGGCGGGCGGCGGGCGAGGCCTGGCTGAGCGAAGCCTTCGCCCTCGACGAGTACGCTGCCCGCAACCTGGTCGACTACGTCGTCGACCAGCACGAGAGCACCGGCGCCCTGCCCACCGATCGCGCGATCACCGTCGAGCGCTTCCGGGACGAGCTCGGCGACTGGCGGGTGTGTCTGCTGAGCCCCTTCGGCTCCCGCCTGCACGCGCCCTGGGCGCTGGCGATCGAGGCGCGCCTCGCCGCCGAGAAAGGCTACGAGGTGCAGACTCTGTGGAGCGACGACGGCATCGTACTGCGCTTCGCGGATGCGGAGGAGCTACCGCCGGTCTCGGCCTTCCTTCCGGAGCCCGAGGAGGTCCAGGACCTGATCGTCGGGCAGCTCGAGCGGTCGGCGCTGTTCGCCGGGCAGTTCCGCGAGAACGCCGCCCGCGCCCTGCTGCTGCCGCGCTGGCGGCCCGGTGGCCGCACCCCCCTCTGGACCCAGCGCCTGCGGGCCCAGAGCCTGCTGGCCGTCGCCCGCGAGTTTCCCTCCTTCCCGATCATGCTGGAGACCTATCGCGCCTGCCTGCAGGACGTCTTCGACCTGCCCGGGCTCGTCGACCTGCTGACGGCGATCCGCAGCCGGCGCGTGCGCGTGGACGACGTAGAGACGCGCCAGGCCTCGCCCTTCGCCCGCTCCCTCGTGTTCGCCTACACCGCCGTCTACCTCTACCAGGGCGATACGCCCGTTGCCGAGCGGCGCGCCCAGGCCCTCACCCTCGACCGCGACATGCTGCGCGATCTCCTCGGCCAGGAGGAGCTGCGCGAGCTGCTCGACGCGGCGGTGATCGAGGAGACCGAGGCGGATCTCCAGGGCCTCTCGGCGGATCGCCGCGCGCGCCACGCCGACGCGCTGCACGATCTCCTGCGCCGGGTCGGCGATCTGGGCCCGGACGAGCTGGCGCTCCGCTGCGAGGGCGACGCGGGGGCCTGGCTCGGAGAGCTCGAAGTCTCGCGGCGGGCGGCCCGCCTGAAGGTGGGTGGCGAGGAGCGCTGGATCGCAGCCGAGGACGCCGGCCTGTACCGGGACGCCGTCGGCGCCTCGCCACCAGCGGGCCTGCCCGAGGCCTTCCTCGAGCGCGTTCCCGACGCGGCCGAGCGCCTGCTCGTTCGTTATGCGCGGGTACATGGCCCCTTCGTGACGAGCCGCGTCGCCCACCGCTACGGCTGGCTCGCCTCCCAGGCCCAGGCCGTGCTGGCCGCTCTCGAGGCGCGGGGCAAGCTCCTCTCCGGCGAGTTCCATCCCGACGGCCGCGAGCGGGAGTGGTGCGAGCCCGAGGTGCTGCGGCGCATCCGTCGGCGCACCCTGGCCCGGCTGCGGGGCGAGGTGGCGGCGGTGGAGGCGGCCACCCTCGTCCACTTCCTGCCCGAGTGGCACGGCGTCGGCGCCCGGGGCGCGCCGGAAACCCGGCTGGCCGAGACCCTCGACCAGCTCGAGGGCGTGCCGCTGCCCTTCTCGGAGCTGGAGCGAGCCATTCTCCCGGCACGAGTGCCCGAATTCGATCCGCGCATGCTCGACGAGCTCGGCGCCCTGGGCCAGCTGGCCTGGGTCGGCTGCGGGGCCCTCGGCGACCGGGACGGCCGGGTCGCGCTCTACCGGCGGGAGCGGATCGGCCTGCTCGTCGAGGAGGCGCCGCTTCCCGAGAGCGCCACGGCGCTGCACCGGGCGATCCTCGATCATCTCGAAGCGCGCGGCGCTTCCTTCTTCACGGAGCTGGGTCAGGCCACGGGCGAGGGCGCCGCCGACGAGCTGCTGCACGCCCTCTGGGATCTGGTCTGGGCCGGTCTCGTCACGAACGATACCCTCGCGCCGCTGCGCGGCCTGGCCGTGCGGGCGGCGCCGCGGCGGCGCGGGGCCCGGGCGCTGCCGTCGGCGGCGGCGGGCCGCTGGTCCCTCGTATCGGCGCTCCTCCACGACGACGCGGATCCCACCGCGCGGGCCCACGCCCGGGCGCTCCAGCTCCTCGAGCGGCACGGTGTGGCGAGCCGCGACGTCTTGGCGCTCGAGTCCCTGCCGGGGGGCTGGAGCGCGCTTTACCCGGTCTACCGGGAGATGGAGGAGATGGGCAAGCTGCGCCGCGGCCACTTCGTCGAAGGCTACAGCGGCGCCCAGTTCGCCTATGCCGGCGCCGTGGATCGTCTTCGCGCCGCTCGCCACTTCGGCGACGAGCCGGTGGTGCGGGTGCTCGCCGCCGGCGACCCCGCCCAGCCCTTCGGTGCCCTGGTCCCGTGGCCCACGCCGCGCAGCGAGCGCGCCCGCCCGCGCCGCAGCGCCGGCGCCCGGGTCGTGCTCGTCGACGGAGAGCTGATCCTCTTCCTCGACGGCTCCGGCCGGCGCGTGTGGAGCTTCCCCGCCGCCGACGAGAGTCGGGGCGACGAGATCCTCACCCGCGCCGTCCGCGCCCTCCACCGGCTCTTCGACGATCGCACCCGCCGTGCCCTGCGCATCGAGGAGATCGACGCCGAGCCCGCCGCCCGCTCCGCCCTCGCCGATCCCTTCACCCGCGCCGGCTTCCGCCCCAGCTACAAGGGCCTCGAGCTCGACCGCTCCACCCGCCCCTGAGACCCAAGAACGCAAGAGTGGGGACGTTCCTTGCAACTTGCGCAATTGCGCAAGTTGCAAGGAACGTCCCCACTCTTGCGTTTCTAGGGTTCGAGGAGGGTGTCGAGGGCCGGCCAGTCGACGGCGCTCTGGGCGGCGAAGGCCTCGAGGAGGAGGGGGCGGTCGGCGTCGTCGGGGCCGGCGGCCCGGAAGGTTTCGACGGCCTTGGCGAGGACGTCCTGGGCCGGGCAGTCGGGCTGGTCCTGCTGGAGGGTGCCTTCTTCGTGCTCGATGCCGAGCAGATCGAGCCACTCGGTGAGGAGCTCCTTGCGCGATTCGAGGAAGTAGGCGGCCAGCACCTCTTCGGCCAGGGCGCTGGCGGCGACCCGGGCGAGAGAGCGGCGCACCATCTGGGCACGTTTGCCGGCGGGGAGGCTCATCACGAAGCGCGGGCGCGCCTTCATGACGGCGCTCGCCGCGGCGACGGCCTGGGTGTACACCGCGGGCGCCTGCTCCTGGATTCGTCCCAGCAGCTCGGTGGCCCGCTCCGGGCTCATGCGCGCGAAGACCTGATACGCCTTCATGTCGATCCTCCAGGCTCCGCGTTGTAGCAGCCGTAGAGAGCGGCGGCGATGGTCAGCACGAGGCCCGCTGCGAGGGCGGAATGGAGCCCCGTCATCTCGACCGGAATCCCGAGCACGACGTTGAGGATGCCGACGACCATCTGGACGAGGCCCAGGACCGCCGCCCAGCCGGTCCGGCGGCCGACCCGTGGCACACCCCGGGTGCGCCACGCTGCGGCCAGGAGCGCGAACACCAGCAGGTAGCCGTTCATGCGATGGAGCAGGTGCACACCGACGCTGCCGCGCCAGGAGGGAAACCAACGGCCGCCGTTGCAGGTGGGCCACTCGGGGCACGCCAGCCCGGCGTAGCCCGACGCGACCAGGCCGCCCAGCAGCACCTGCAGGGCCAACAGCGCGGCGACGGCCCATACCCACCGTCGCACCGCCGCCGGTGCGGGCGCGAAGCGCCGCGCATGGGCCACGTCGACCAGGCGCAGGGCCAGGATCAGGAGGGCCGCGTTGAAGGCGTTGCCCGTCAGCAGGTGCGAGGTGACCGTCCACTCCGCCAGGAGCTGCCACACCGTGAGGGCGCCCAGCAGCACCTGGGCCGCGAGGAGCAGCCCGCCGACCAGGACCAGTCGACCGGCGGCGGCCCGGGCCTCCGGCCGCAGGAACACCGCCGTCGCCAGGCCGGCGAAGAGCAGGCCCACGCTTCCGGCCAGCACCCGGTGGCTCCACTCGAAGGCGACCTTGAGGTCGAACTCGGGGATGGCCCGGCCGAAGCAGAGCGGCCAATCCGGGCAGGCGAGCCCGGCTCCGTGGGCCCGGACCAGGGCCCCCAGGACGATCAGCACGCTGGTCAGGGCGACCAGGCCGGCCACGCCCCGAGCCAGCGCCGGGGTTCGAGGGAGCATCTGCATGGGGGAGGGCGTACGGTAGGGGATGGCCGGGGCCGGGCAACAAACGGGCGTTTCCGGGGGCTTGGCCCGGGGAGCTGCGGCAGCTTGGGGATTGGGGCTCTTTCACTTCAGTCGGCCCCCGATCCCGCCGATGACGGAGGGCGATGACCGCGTTGACCACTCCCTTGCCGTCGAAGGACGACCCGCGCCACCTGCGCGGGCTGTTCGATCGCGCCACCGAGCTCGCTCAGCAGCACGGTGTCACGTCCGTGTTCGTCGGCATCGCCGGGGACGAGGCGGACCTCCTCGCGCCGGAGTTCATCGATTACGTCGAGAGCGCGCTGCGGGTGGAGGACTGGGTGTTCCGGCTGCTGCGCGGCCGCGCGGTGCTGCTGCTGGCGGACGTCGACCGGAACAGGGCGGCGTCGGTGATGGAGCGCATCCGGGATGAGTTCACGGCGCAGTTCGCGCCGCGGGACGGCTTCGAGGTGGCCCTCGGCTACTTCCAGGTGGAGCCGGGACCCACCGCGGCGATCGCCAAGACGATCCTGCCGATCATCTTCGAATCGGCGAACTAACGTTCGAGCTCGGCCGCCAGGGCCGAGGCCAGCGTCGGGTGCCGAAAGCGGAACCCCGCCCGCTCGGCCGCTGCCGGCACGACGCGCTTGCTTCCCAGGAGCTCGCCGGCCAGGGGCCCCAGCGCGGCCTTCACGGCGAAGGCGGGAACCGCCATCACGGCGGGACGGCCGAGGGTCTCGCCCAGGCTCCGGGTGTACTCCCGGTTGCGGACGGGCTCGGGCGCCGTGGCGTTGACCGCGCCCGAGAAGGCCTCGTTCTCCACGGCGTGGCGCAGCAGACCCACCGCGTCGTCCACGTGGATCCACGAGAACCACTGCTCCCCGCTGCCGAGCCGACCGCCCAGCCCGAGGCGGAAGGCCGGCGCCATCAGGGCCAGGGCGCCCCCCTCTCGCGCCAGCACGATGCCGAAGCGCAGGGAGACCCGCCGCACGCCGAGGGCTTCGACCCGGGCGGCCTCGGCCTCCCAGGCGACGCAGAGATCGGCGAGGAAGCCGCGGCCCGGCGCCGCGTCCTCGCGCAGCTCCAGGTCGCCGCGCTCGCCGTAGTAGCCGATCGCGGAGGCGCAGACGAGCACGCGCGGGCGCTCGGCCTCGGGCAGCGCCTCGATCGCGCCCACCAGGGCACGGGTGGAGTCGATCCGACTCGCGAGGAGTCTCGCCCGGCGCGCTGCGGTGGGGAGGCCTCCGAAGATCGGCTCGCCCGCCAGGTGGACCGCGGCGGTGGTGCCCCGAAGGCTCTCCGCATCCACCCGCAGGCCGTCCCAGGCCAGCGTCTCCACGCCGGCCGAGGGGGGCCGGGCCCGGCGGCTCAGCTTCCGGACCGTCCAGCCCCCCGCCACCAGCTGCGGGACGAGCCGCCCCCCGAGCAGGCCGGTCCCTCCGCTCAGCCAGAGGGTGCGCGCGGTCATCGGCTCCGGGCCGGGGCGAAGGCCTCGAGCATGCGCACCGCATCCTCGGCGCGGGCGGCGAGGGGGGCGAGCACCGGCGTGGTGACGCCGGCCTCGACGAAGGCCGCCAGCTTCTCCCGGCACTCGCCCTCGTTCCCGAGGATGACGATTCGGTCGATCAGGTCGTCGTGGATGGCCTTGCCCACCGCCTCGCGGTCGCGCCGGGCGAAGCCCTCCCGGATCGCCTTGGCTTCTTCTTCGTAGCCGCACCAGGCGATGAACTTGTTGTAGACCGGCTGGGCCAGGTAGCCGCCGAAGCCCGCCCGTACGATGTTGCGGGCCACCGGCACGTCGTCGGTGACGGCGATCTGGAAGCGGCTCACCACCTCGTCCCGGGTCGCGTCGCGGCCCGCCTCCTCGGCGCCCACCCGGTAGGCGCGGACGATCTGCTCCATCGCTTCCAGGGGCTGGAAGTTGATGATCAGCCCCTCGCCGACCGCACCGGCGAGCTTCAGCATCTTCTCGCGCAGGGCGGCCAGGTAGATCGGTACCGGCTCGGGCGGAACGCAGCCCAGGCGAAAGCCCTTCGAGCGCAGGCGCTCGCCTTCGTAGCCGGTCTTCTCGCCCGCGAGGGCCTGGCGCAGGATCGCCACCGCGTCCTTCACGGTCGTGAGCGGCGCCTCGAAGGGCACGCCGTTCCAGTCGCCGATGATGGCGTGGCTCGACGAGCCCACCCCGAGCCGGAAGCGCCCGGGCGCGAGCTGGCCCAGGGTGCCGGCGCTCATGGCGAGCACGGCCGGCGTGCGGTTGTAGACCGGCACGATCGCCGTGCCCAGGGTGAGGGTGCTCGTCGCCTGGAGCACCGCCCCAGCCAGGGTGAAGGAGTCCGGGCCGGCGGTCTCGGCCATCCAGATGGCTTCGTAGCCCCAGTCCTGCTCTGCGCGCTTCGCGAGCTCGACGGAGGTGCGCGCGTCGCCGAAGGGCAGCGTGAAGGCGAGGGTTCCGAGGGGGCCCGCCATCCTACTTGGGCTGCATGCGAATGGCGCCGTCGAGACGGATCACCTCGCCGTTCAGCATGGGATTCTCGAGGATGTGACAGGCCAGGGCGGCGAACTCGGCCGGCTCGCCGAGCCGCGGCGGGAAGGGAATCGAGCGGCCCAGGGCCTCGCGGGCCGGCTCGGGTAGTCCCATCAGCATCGGCGTCGCGAACAGCCCCGGTGCGATCGTGCAGACCCGGATGCCCGAGACCGAGAGATCCCGGGCGATCGGCAGGGTCATTCCGACCACGCCGCCCTTCGAAGCCGAGTAGGCGCACTGGCCGATCTGCCCCTCGAAGGCCGCGACCGACGCGGTGTTCACCACGGCGCCGCGCTCGCCGGCGGGGTTCGGCTCGTTCCCGACCATGCGCGCCGCCGCGAGGCGGATCACGTTGAAGGTGCCGATCAGGTTCACCTCGATCGTCTTGCGGAAGAGTCCCAGGTCGAAGGGGGAGCCGTCCTTGCCGACGGTGCGGCCGGCGGTGCCGATGCCCGCGCAGTTGATCGCCGCCCGCAGGGGGCCGAGCTCCTCGGTGGCGCGATCGAGAGCCGCGCCCACCTGCGGCTCGTCGGAGACGTCCGCCTCGCAGAAGATCGCCCCAGCGCCGAGCTCCTTCGCGATCGTCTCTCCGTTCGAGCGACCGAGGTCGAGGATCGCCACCTTGCCGCCCCGGGCGACGATCTCCCGCGCGGTCGCTTCCCCGAGGCCCGAGCCCCCACCCGTGACCGCGGCCACGACTTGTCCCACGTCCATCCGGACCTCCTCGCTGGGGCGCTGAGCGTACGCTGGCTGATGCTTCGACTCAAGCGGTCCAGCTCGTTGCGGGCGTTCAGGCGTTGGCGTCGAGCAGCAGGCCGAGCTGTGCCGCCCACGGCCCCGGCGCACCGTCGCCGACGGGGCGTCCGTCCAGGGCGACGATCGAGCGGGCGCCGCGCACGGAGTTGACGGCGATCAGCTCTTCGGCCCGGGGGAGGTCGGTGGCGGCGACGTCCGCCTCCTCGAGCTCGGGCAGGTGGTCGCGCAGGATCGCACGGGCGACGCCCTGGACGGCCCCCCGCGCGAGCGGCGGCGTCACCAGGCGGCCCGAGGCCAGGGCGACGACGAGGTTGCTTCGCGAGCCCTCCACCGCCACGCCGTCCGCGTTCACGAGCAGCGCCTCGTCCCAGCCGCGCTCGGTCGCCTCGCGCTTCGCCCGGTCGAAGGCCGCCCGGTCGGCGCGCTTGGCGCCGACCTCGTCCCGGGGCCCCGGGTGGGGCTCCGCCGCGATCCCGACGCTCCAGGTCGCGGGCTCCGGGCCGACCTCGCGGGGCGTGCCGAGCCAAACCACACCGCCGGCGCCCGCCCGGGCTTCGAGCCGCACGATGCCCTCGCCCTCGTCGCCGAAGTGACGCCGGGCCAGGTCCAGCAGTGCCTGCTGCGCCAGCGCCGGGTCGATCTCCCCGAGGCCCAGGGCAGAGGCGTCCCGGACCCAGCGGGCGACGACCCGGGCCCGGTGGCGCAGCCGGCCCGCCACGAAGCGGCCGGTCGTGTAGCAGCGCGGGCCGGGCAGCGGGGAGTGCTCCTCCCAGCCGCACCAGCGGCCGTCCTTCCAGCGAAGGGTGTCCGAGACGCGCCCCTAGCGTTCCGCGATCGGAACGATGGCCCGCTCGTTCGCGCCGGTGTAGACCTGGCGCGGCCGACCGATCTTGTGCCGGTGCTCGTGCATCTCGGCCCACTGGGCGATCCACCCGGGCAGCCGCCCGATGGCGAACATCGCCGTGAACATGCTCTCCGGCGTGCCGATCGCGTTGTAGATGACGCCTGAATAGAAATCGACGTTCGGGTAGAGCTTCCTCTCGACGAAGTACTCGTCCTTCAGCGCCAGCTCCTCCAGCTCCACGGCGATCTCGAGCAGCTTGCTGTGCACGCCCAGCCGCGCGAGCACGTCGAAGCAGGCCTTCTTGATGATCTTCGCCCGCGGGTCGAAGTTCTTGTAGACCCGGTGGCCGAAGCCCATCAGCCGCGAGGTGTCGTCGCGGCTCTTGGCCCGGTCGACGAAGTCCTTGGCGGTGATGCCCTCCTCGGCGATGGCCTGGAGCATCTCGATCACCTCCTGGTTGGCGCCGCCGTGGCGCGGGCCCCAGAGGGCGTTGATGCCCGCGGAGATCGAGGCGAAGAGGTTCACGTGGGACGAGCCCACGAGCCGCACGGTGCTGGTCGAGCAGTTCTGCTCGTGATCGGCGTGGAGGATGAAGAGCAGGTCCAGCGCCTTCTCCACCACCGGGTCCACCTCGAAGGGCTCGCAAGGCGTGGCGAACATCAGATGGAGGAAGTTCCCGACGTAGGAGAGCCGGTTGTCGGGATACATGAAGGGCTGCCCGGTCGCGTGCTTGTAGGCGTAGGACGCGATGGTGGGCAGCTTCGCGATCAGGCGGTGGATGCCGATCTCGACCTCGCGCGGATCACGGGGGTCGAGGGAATCCGGATAGAAGGTCGCGAGGGACGCGCAGGCCGCGGAGCAGGCCGCCATCGGGTGCGCGTCCTTCGGCATCGCCCGGTAGAACAGCCGGAAGTCCTCGTGGACCATCGTGTGGTAGCGGATCGAATCGCGGAAGGCCTCGAGCTGCTCCCGGTTCGGAAGCTCGCCTTCGATCAGCAGGTAGGCGGTCTCCAGGAAGGAGCACTTCTCGGCGATCTCGGCGATGTCGTAGCCGCGATAGCGGAGGATGCCCTTCTCCCCGTTGATGAAGGTGATGGAGCTCTCGCAGGAGCCGGTGTTGGCATAGCCCGGGTCCAGGGTGATGAGTCCGGTCTTGGCGCGGAGCTCCTCGATGTCGAGGGCGCGCTCACCCTCCGATCCTTCGACCACCTCGAGCTCGACCGTCTGATCCCCGATGCGCAGCTCTGCCTTCTCACCCATGGCGGATTCCCCTCCTGTGGTAGGCCGGCTCCGCGATGCGTACGACGACCGCCGGCTTCGAGGGCTGGGCTGGTCGCGTCGGGCGGGCCGGACGCGTTCGACGTCCTGTCGGCTGAAACCGCGCCGCAAGTTAGCCGATGACGCTCCGCGCCGACAGGCGACGAAACGCTGATTCCGTCGGTAAAGCAAGGACTTCGGCGCAGCGCGTCGACGCAATGCGCCATTGGGGGGGGCCCGGATCGCCGGGGAGCCCGGAGCGGGCCCGTTGGGAACCCCGAGCTGCCCTACGGGGATGTACCCCCTTCCTGCGGAACCACGATGACGATCTCCCGCCGCCCGGTGCGTGCCGAGCCGACGATCTCTACCGGCGTCACGGCCTCGACGCGGTCGAGCTTGCGGCGTTTGACCACGATCGTGCGGCCACCGTCCCCGAAGAACGCCGCCACGTCCTCGGACGTGCGGAGTGGATGGATGCGCCGCTTGCCGTAGTAAGCGAGGCCTCCCGTGAGGGCGCGGTCGCTCACCAGGCCGACCGGTGCCTCCGGCGGCGTCACCTTCGACGCGGCCTCCGCGATGGGACGGGGCGAGCGGATCGGGTCGAGGGCCGGATAGAGCAGGGCGAAGACCGCGAGCTCGACGGCGAAGATCGTCGCCACGGCGACGGCGGCGTAGCCGAGGAGCGGAGCGCGGTTGCGCTGCAGGACGACCCAGGCGACGACGCCGGCGGAGGCGACGCCGATCAGGCCGCAGCCGAAGGCGATGAGGAAGGGGGTGTCGAGGGCGGGCACCATCCCGCGCCACGCGGCGATCGGGGCGAACGAGTGGCCGAGGCCGGCGGCCACCGCCTCGAGACCGACCACGAAGGCGAGCAGGCCGAAGGAGGCGGGGATCAGCGAAGCCAGTCGGGGCAGCGCCGTGCGTCCTGCCAGGCCGCGGATGCAGGCGTCCGCACACAGCAGGGCCGCGGCCGGAAACGCCGGCACCATGTAGAGGCCGCGCTTGCCGCTCGAGATCGAGAAGAACACCAGGCTCGCGCCGACCCAGGCGAGCAGGAAGCGCCACGCGCGGCGACTGCGCTCCTCCGGTGCGCCTTCCGCCTGGAACACCCGGCGCCTTCCCACCCACCACACGCCGGGCCAGAGCACCGTCCAGGGCAGGAAGTCGAGGGGGAACTTGTAGAGGAAGTAGTAGAAGGGGCGGGCATGGGAGGTGCCCTGGAAGAAGCGGCCGAAGAGGTTCGTGCCCACGGCCTCGTCGGCGAAGCCGGAGGGCGCCAGGGCGGTGGCGGCGCCCACCCACGCGAGGCCCGGTCCGAGGGAGAGCAGCAGGGCCCAGGGCGGGAAGACCCGGCCGAGATCGCGCAGCCGGCGCTCCCAGGCCAGGAAGACGACGATCGTCAGGACCGGGAGCAGGAAGCCCACCGGCCCCTTGGTGAGCACGCCGAGCCCCAGGGCCCCGTGCAGGAGCGCCACCCACAGGCGCTGCCGGCCCAGGCCGCGGTCGACCCACCAGAACGCCAGCAGCGCTGCCAGCTCGCAGGCGGCGAGGAGTACGTCGAGCTGCACGCGCCGGCCCAGGTGCCCGAACTCGTAGACGGTCAGCAGCAGGGCGGCGCCAAGCACACCGGCCGCGCTGCCGAAGAGCCGCGAGCCCAGGAGCAGGGTGAGCGCCACGCAGGCGATGCCCGCGAGGCCCGAGGGCAGGCGGGCGAGGCCCTCGCTCACCTCGCCGAAGGGTGCGCCCAGGGCGGCGGCCATCCAGAAGTACAGCGGCGGCTTCTGGGTGTAGACCTCGCCGTTCAGGTGCATGACGACGAGGCCTACGACGCCGTGGCCCATCGCACGCATCTCCTCCGCGACCTGCAGGTAGCGGGGCTCGTCGGGGGCCGAGGCGTCGACGCCTCCCAGCCAGGTGAGCAGCAGCAACACGGCGGCCGCCAGGACGGCGGCCCGCAGCCGGGGGCCCGCCTGGAGCTCGGTCAACCTCTCCCTCCCTCCCGTCGCTCGTCCAGTTCGGAAACGGGCGGCACACGGTACCCTCTCGGGCACGGAGGTGCCCCATGGCCGATCCCGAGAGCGCCGACTTCCCGTCCCTGCTTCGCGGCGACGACATCCAGATGGAACGGGTCGCCGCATTCCTCGACGGGCTGAGCCACGCCCAGCGCGTCGAGGCGATTCGCAGCGCGGGGCGCCGGGAGCAGGCGCGGCTCTACCGCTCCGCGCAGGGCTTCGCGCCTGTCCGGCTCGAGGAACTCGTGCCGCCCGGCATCGGCGACGGCAAGACCGTGCGCCACTTCGGCAAGAACACGCTGCCCGCATTCACCCACTTCGAGAAGCGCTTCTGCCGACCGGCGGGCCAGGAGCCCGAGGCGCCGGAGCAGCTCTGGGGCTTCAACTTCCAGACGATGCAGCCCGTGACCGGCCCCGGGTACTTCATCGCGCGGCCTTCGCCGGAGGCCCCCGAGGTGTGGGTCGACTACCACCTCGTGCCGCCGGAGGCGCCGGCGGGCTGGCCGCCGGTCCGCACGAACGAGCGCGGGCTCGGGCGCTTCGTCTACGGCTTCATGATCGACACGCTGCGGCGGGTGTCCGAGCACGTCACGATCGGCTCGGCGGCGCGCAAGGGCAAGGACCTCGGCAGCTGGTTCCTGCTGACGCGGGAGCCCTGATGACGGTGACGCTCGAAGACCGGACGATCCTCGTCACGGGAGCCACCGGCCAGGTGGCCTTCCCGATCGCGCGGGCCCTCGCCCGCAGCAACCGGGTGCTGGCCCTCGGACGCTTCGCCGAGGAGGAGGACCGGGAGCGCATCCGGGGCATCGGCGCCGAGGCCCTGCGCGCGGACCTCGCCGCCGGCGATCTCTCGGCCGTGCCCGGCGACGTCGACTACGTCCTGCACTTTGCCGTCGTGCGCAGCTCCACGCCGGACTTCGACGGCGATCTGGCGATGAACGCCGAGGGCGTGGGCGCGCTGATGGCGCACTGCCGCGAGGCGCAGGCCTTCCTGCACTGCTCGACGGCGGCGGTGTACCAGGCGGCGGACGGCGAACCCCGCAGCGAAGGCGATCCCCTGGGCGATCACCACCGCGTGATGATGCCCACCTACAGCCTGGCGAAGATCGCGGCCGAGGCGGTGGTGCGCTTCGCGGCCCGCCAATGGCAGCTGCCGACGACGATCGCGCGGCTCGGCGTGCCCTACGGCGACCAGGGCGGCTGGCCCTGGTACCACCTGATGATGATGAAGAGCGGCGTGCCGATCCCGGTGCACGAGCGCGGGCCGAATCGCTTCCCGCTCCTGCACGAGGACGACTACCTGCGGCACGTGCCGGGCCTGCTCGAGATGGCCGACGTGCCCGCGACCGCGGTGAACTGGGCCGGCAGCGAGGACACCTGTATCGAGGACTGGTGCGCGTACCTGGGCGAGCTCACCGGCCTCGAGCCGAAGCTCGAGGCGAGTGAGCAGGCGCTGGCGCCCCTGCCGCTCGACGTGGCGAAGCTCGAGGCGCGGCAGGGCCCCTCCCGCGTCCCCTGGCGGGAGGGCCTCCGCCGCATGGTCGAGGCGCGGAACCCGGAGCTCCTGGCCGGGGCGGCCGCCAGCGGGGGCACGGGCCAGGAGTGAGCGGCGATCCCTACCTCTCGGTTGTCGTGCCCGTGTACGACGAGGCCGACAACCTGGAGACGCTCCACGGCGAGCTCGACCAGGCCCTGGCGGAGATCCCTGGCGGTGTCGAATTCGTGTACGTGGACGACGGAAGCCGGGACGGGAGCCGGGAGGCGCTGCTCGGCCTGGCCAAGCGCGACGCCCGCGTGCGGGTGCTCTGCATGGTCCGCAACGCCGGCCAGAGCGCCGCTCTCGATGCGGGCTTCCGGGCGGTGCGCGGTGAGATCACCGCCACCCTCGACGCGGACCTCCAGAACGATCCCGCCGATCTGCCGCGGCTGCTGGCCGCCCTGGACGAGGCCGACGTCGTGAACGGCGTGCGCGCGACCCGGCGCGACAGCTGGGTGCGCAAGCTCTCGTCGCGCATCGGCAATGGCTTCCGCAACTGGATGACCGGCGAGTCGGTCACCGACGTCGGCTGCTCCCTCCGCGTCATGCGCACCCGCTTCCTGCGCGGCGTCACGCTCCACCGGGGCATGCACCGCTTCCTGCCGACGTTGCTGCGCATGCAGGGCGCCCGCCTCATCGAGCTGCCGGTCAACCACCGCCCGCGCCTCCACGGCCAGTCCAAGTACGGCATCGGCAACCGCCTCTTCGTCGGTCTCGCCGACGTCTTCGCCGTCCGCTGGATGCAGAGCCGACACCTCCACTACGAGGTCGAGGAAACGGAACGGGAGTAACGCTCCCGTTGCGCTCAGCCGCCGGCGCGCTTGACGGTGTAGCTGCGGGCTTCGAGCTCGGCGACGAGAGTGTCGCGGTGGTCGCCCTGGATCTCGATGACACCGTCCTTCACGGCGCCGCCGGTGCCGCAGAGGCGCTTCAGGTCCTTGGCGAGGTCCTTCAGGTCGGGCCCGGCGAGGGGGATGCCGGAGACGGTCGTCACGGTCTTGCCGCCGCGGCCCCGGGTCTCCCGGCGCACGCGGACGACGCCGTCGCCGGCCACCGCCGCCGCCTCGTCCCGCGGGCGGCTGCGCGGAGAGCGCAGGTCGCCCTTCTCCGAGGACCAGACCGTGCGATCCCGGCGGCTCACCCGCTCTCTCCTTCGCGGGCCTTGCGGGCGTAGCGCTCCAGCACGTGGGCCATCGTGTCCTCGGTCTGGATGCCGCCGAAGGGCCAGCCCCCCAGCATGAAGGTGGGGACGCCGGTGACCTGGGCGTCCAGGGCCAGCAGGGTGAGCTCGTCGAGCTCGTCCATCGCGCGCTCCAGGGCGTCGGACTCGAAGGCCAGATCGAGCTCCGCGGCGAGGGCCACCACCTCCTCCACACCCGGCGCGTCCCGGCGCTCCTCGAAGAGCGCGGTCCAGATCCGCTCGCGCCAGGTCGTGTCGCGCCCGGCCCTTGCAGCGAGCAGCGCGCCGGCGCCGGCGGGGCGCGAGTCCATCCACACCGGCGGCGGCTCGACCGCCACGGCGAGGTCCGCCGCGATGCGCCGCGCGTTCGCGCGGCGAGCCTCCGGCATCTCTCGGCCCCGCGCGTAGCCGGTCATGCGGGAGAGATCGACCGGCGTCCACGCCAGCTCGACCCCCAGCTCCTCCAGGGTCGGCGCCATGCGGTCCATCACGCGGTGGGCTACGTAGCAGACCGTCGAGGCGAAGTCGTAGTGGACGGGAACCCGCAGCGGCGGGGCGGCCCCCAGCAGGCGCCCGTGGTCGACCATGAGGCAGCGGTCTTCGACGACTTCGACGCCCGCGTCCTCGAGCCGTCGGGCCGAGGCTTCGTGGCGGATGCCGAGCTGCATCCACACCGCCCGCGGGCGCGGCTCGAGGGCCAGGATCTCGTCCACGTGGGCAGGCACGTGGGCCGGGGCGCGGAACAGGTTCACGAGGTCCGGGGCCTCCCGGAGCGCGCCGAGCGTCGGGACGCAGGGCTCCCCCAGCACCCGCTCGAGCTTCGGCGAAACCGGCAGGATGCGATAGCCGTGGCGCTGCATGTAGGCCGGCACCCGATAGGCGTCGTCCCGGGCCCCGGCCTTGATGCCGACGACGGCGATGCTGTGCACGCCCTCGAGCAGCGCGCGGAGGCCGTCGTCCCGCTCCACCGGCATGGCGCCGAGGGTAGACGCCAGATCGCGCCCGACGCCACGTACCCGCGCGGCATGGCGCCCCATGACCCCGCTGGTTACCGTCCGTCGCCATGAAGTCGGCCGGGCGGGCGCACGGACGGGTGAGGCGCCTCGCCCTGGGGATCGCGACGCTCCTCCTCGCGTGGGCCTCGGTCGCCGAGCCGCTCTTCGAGGATCCGGCCGATCGCCTCCAGAGCACGGTGCTGCCCAACGGGCTGACCGTCCTCACCCTGGAAGATCCGAGCACGCCGGTCGTGTCGTTCCAGATCTGGGTGGACGTGGGCTCCGGCGACGAGGCCCGCTGGACCGGCCTCGCCCACCTGTTCGAGCACATGATGTTCCGCGGCTCCGAGCACCTGCCGCCGGAGGCCCACCAGACGATCCTCGAGCGGCGCGGCGCGCGGCTCAACGCATTCACGTCCCGGGACGTCACGGTCTACTTCGCCGACGTCACCCGGGAGAACCTGCCGCTGGTGATCGAGCTCGAGGCCGAGCGCCTGCGCTTCCTCGACGTGAGCGAGGCCAGTCTGGCCAGCGAGCGCGAGGTGGTGATCGAGGAGCGCCGCTTCCGCACCGAGAGCAACCCGGAAGGCAAGCTGTTCGAGCAGCTGATGGCGACGGCCTTCCAGGCCCATCCCTACCGCGTGCCGACCATCGGCTGGAAGAGCGACCTCGAGAAGATGGGCGTCGCCGAGTGCCGCGCCTTCTTCGACGACTACTATGCGGCGAACAACCTCGTCGTCGTCGTGGTCGGTGACTTCGACGCGGCGGAGACCCTCGCCCGCATCGAGGAGCACCTGGGCCCGCTGCGTTCCCGCCCGGACGTGCCGCGAAACCCCACCGAGGAGCCGGAGCAGAAGGGGGAGCGCCGGGCCACGGTCCACTTCGACGTGCGCGCGCCGACCCTCGCGATGGCCTGGCACGGGCCGCCCACCGGCCACCCGGACGCCGAGCCCCTCGACGTGATGAGCACCATCCTCTCGAGCGGGCGCACCAGTCGCCTCTACCGGCGCATGGTCCACGAGGAGCCCGTCGCTCTCGGCGCGAGTGCGAGCTACTGGGAGCTCGAGCGGGCCGGCGTCGTGTACGGCTTCGTGAACCTCCGCCCCGGGGTGGAGATCGCCCGGGCCGAGGCCGTCTTCCTGGAGGAGCTCGCGGCGATGCGCAGCGCGCCGCCCAGCGAGGCGGAGCTGGACAAGGCCAAGCGCACCCTGGAGGTCGGACTGATCGGCGGCCTCGGGACGAGTCACGCCCTGGCCATGCGCCTCGGCCGGGACTGGCTGGCCTTCGGCCGCGTTCGCCCGCTGCAGGAGCGGCTCGACGCCATCCACCGCGTGACCGCCGCCGACGTGCAGCGGGTCGCCCGCGCCTACCTCCGTCCGGACAAGCGCACGGTGGTCCAGCTCGTGGCCCCGCCCGAGGAAGCCCGGGAAGCGTCCGCGTCCGCAGCCGGGGAGGGCTCGTGAGTCGCGCCCTCGCCCTGGTGCTGGTCGTCTCCGCCGGCTTCGCGCTCGGCTGCAGCGCGACCCTTGGGCTCGCTCCCCGCGCGCCCCACGCCTGGGAGCTGCCGCCGCCGCTGGCGCCGGATCGTCCGGTGACCGACGCCTCTCGCCTGCACCGGCGGACCCTCGCCAACGGTCTCACCGTCCTGATCCTCGAGGACCGCCGGCTGCCGCGCCTGGACATGGGCGTCACCGTGCGCCGGGGCGCTGCGATCGTGGCCCTGGAGCAGGCGGGTCTCGCGGCCTTCACCGCCGAGCTGATGGGACGGGGCGCCGGCGAGCGCAGCGCCCTCGAGCTGGCGGAGGTGGTCGATGCCCTCGGCGCCGAGCTGGCCGTGTCGGCCAGCTGGGACGCCATGAGCGCCGGCGTCGGCGGCCTGAGCCGCGACCGGGACGCGCTCTTCGACGTGCTGGCCGACGTCGTCCTGCGCCCCCGTTTCGACGCCGACGAAGTCGAGCGGGTGCGGGCGGAGCAGCTCGCCGCCCTCGAGAAGGCCCGGGAGAACCCGGAGACCCTGGCCGCCTGGAGCTTCGCCCTCGCCCTGAACCGGGGGCATCCCTATCAGTGGCCGACTTCCGGGCGCCCGGACACGGTGGCGGCGCTGGATGCCGAGGACGCGCGGGCCTTCCACCGCCGGGTCTTCGTGCCGGGGAACGCCGTCTTTTTCGCCGTCGGCGATCTCGACCCCGATGTCCTCGCCGCGCGGGTCGAAGAGGCCTACGGCGGCTGGCGCGCAGGGCCGGTCCCCGAGCTCGGCCCCGAGCCCCCCGAGCGTTCCGGCCGCGAGGTCGTCGTGGTCGATCGCCCCGATCTCGGCCAGGCCCAAATCCTGATCGGGCATCCGGGCACCACCCGCACCGAGCCGCGGCGCATCCCGATCCAGGTGATGAACACCGTGCTCGGCAGTGCCGGCTTCTCCTCCCGCCTGATGTCGAAGATCCGGGCGGAGGAGGGGCTCACCTACGGCATCTACAGCCAGTTCGCCGGTCGCCGCCGGACGGGGCCCTTCGCGGTCAGCACCTTCACGCGGGTGCCCGAGGTGGGCCGGGTCGTCGAGCTCACCCTCGCCGAGCTGGAGCGCATTCGCGGCGAGCCGCCCAGCGGCGAGGAGCTGGCCGCCGCCAAGACCCTCCTGGCCGGCCGCTTCGCCCTCGGCCTCGAGACCTCGACGGCCGTGCTCTCCGGTCTGGTGGACCTCGACGTGCACGAGCTCCCGGCCGATTCCCTCGACACCTATCGCGGCCGCATCCGGGCCGTCAGCGCCGAGGAGACCGCGGCCGCGGCCCGCGACTTCGTGCGGCCCCAGGACGCGCTGATCGTCGCGGTCGGTCCGGCCGAGACCTTGGTCCCCCAGCTCGAGCCCTTCGGGCCGGTCCGCGTCGTCCAGCCCTAGGCGGGCCCTGCTCCCTTCCCTCCCTCCGCGATCGGCGAGATTCCCCTTGCCGCCCGACCGGTCGGTCGGGTAGGGTCAAGCGGCCCGACCGATCGGTCGAAGGGGAAGGCCCCCGCACCGAGCCGCCAGAGGTTGGCCTCTTTGAACGAGCCCCAGCCCTTCCACCCGAGCTCTCGCGACAAGATCGTCGAAGTGGCCGAGGGCCGCTTCGCGAAGCGCGGCTACGCCGGCGTGGGGCTGCGGGAGGTCGCCGAGGCGGCCGGACTCTCCAAGTCCTCCCTCTTCCACCACTTCCCCAGCAAGGCGGCCCTGTACTGCAGCGTGCTCGACGGCGTGCTGCGGCGGCTCGAGGCGCGGATCGTCCCGGCCATGGCCGGCGAAGGCGCTCCGCTGGCGCGTCTGGAGGCCGGCCTCGACGAACTGATCTCCGCGCTGGCGGAGCAGGCGACGACGGCGCGGCTGCTTCTCCGCGCGCTCTTCGAGGACGACGACCTGCCCGACGAAGGCCTGCCCGAGGCCGACGCCATGAACGCGACGATGGTCCGCGTGATCGGCGCGCTCCATGCCGTGATCGAGGCGGGGGTCGCCGACGGCAGCTTCCGCGCCGTCTCGGTGCCCCACACCCTGCAGACGCTGATCGGCGCCACGATCTACCACTTTGCGTCCGGTGAGTTCGGCGACGAGCTGCTCGGCCGTCCGCTGTTCTCCGGCGAGGCGGTCGCCGCCCGCCGGCAAGAGGTCAAGGCCTTCGTTCGATCCGGGCTGGTCGCCCCGGTCGACGCCAGCGACTCCGCGCCCAAGGAGAGGAACCCGTGAAGAAGCTGATGGAAGAGCACCGTAAGAAGTTCGGCGAGTTCGAGGTGATCGAATGGGTCGACGAGGCGGAGATCCAGGCGATCCGCGACAGGGTCGACATCGACGTGCCCCTCGACGTGAACTGGACCTGGGAGTACGGCAGCGAGGTCGCCGAGCTGCGCAGCCTGTACGAGAAGGGCAAGGTGAACCAGTGGAACGCGGAGCTCGACCTCGACTGGGACATCCCGGTCTCGAAGGACGAGTGGGTGCTGAAGCCCGAGGCCTCGCTGATGGCGCAGGCCTGCAAGCTGATGGGCCAGGACGAGGCCACCCAGAAGGCCGCCGCCTGGGACGAGCTGGCCTTCACCCTCTCCCAGCTGCTGCACGGCGAGCAGGCGGCGCTGCAGCTCTGCGGCCAGCTCACCAACGTCTGCCCGACCATGGACCAGAAGTGGTACGCGTCGAGCCAGGTGATCGACGAGGCCCGCCACGTCGAGGTGATTTCGAAGTTCCTGCAGCGCAAGATGGGGACGATCTACCCGGTCGGCGCCACCCTGAAGCTGTTGCTCGACGAGCTGCTCGAGGCCCAGGGCGTGCAGAAGAAGACCCTCGGCATGCAGACGCTCTTCGAGGGCACCGCGGTCGGCATCATGGACATGATGCGCACCGAGAGCCTGAACCCGCTCTTTACCGAGATGATCAAGCGGGTCGAGCAGGACGAGAGTCGCCACGCCGCCTTCGGCGTCCTCACCATGCGGCGCGTGGTGAAGGAGGCGACCGACGAGGAGATGGCCGAGATGGAGGATTGGGCCTTCCAGATCCTCGAGGCCCTGAACGCGAACCAGCAGCTCGACATGCTGCGAGTGCTCGGCCCGAAGTACGACATCGACGGCGAGAACGTCGTGAAGCTGATGATGGGCCTCCCGAACTACGCGGAGCTCAACAGCCTGGCCTTCATGCACACGGTCGTGCCGAACCTCCAGCGCCTCGGCCTGATCACCGAACGCACCGAGGACGGCTGGCGGCAGGCCGCGATGCTGGTCGAGCAGCGGGGCGCCGCGAAGGGGGAGCTGCCCCTGGTCGGCTAGGAGGCCCATGATCGGGTTCGGCGAGGAGCTGTGGCTCGAGGACGGTCCCACCGTCCCGTTCCTGCGGGTCCCGTACCCGACGCGCATGGCGGTGGCCCGCCTGGCGGACGGTGGGCTCTGGGTGTGGTCGCCGATCGCGCTCACGCCGGAGCTCGAGAAGGCGATCGAGGCGTTCGGCCCGGTGCGGCACCTCGTCTCGCCCAACAAGATCCATCACCTCTTCCTGGGCGAGTGGCAGGAGCGCTGGCCCGAGGCGCGGTTGTGGGCGTCGCCCGGCCTCGCCGCCAAGCGCAGCGACCTGCGCTTCGACGGCGAGCTCGGGGACGAGGCGCCGGAGAGCTGGGCGGAAGAGATCGATCAGGTGGTGGTGCGGGGCAGCCTCGCCATGGAGGAGGTGCTCTTTCACCACCGGCGCTCGCGGGCGGCCCTCGTCTGCGACCTGATCCAGCGCCACCCGCCGGGAGGCTTCTCCCGCCCGACCCGCTGGCTGATGGCCCTCGACGGGCTCCTGGGAGAGCACGGCTCCACCCCCCGGGAGTGGCGGGCGAGCTTCTTGCGCCGGGGGCGGGCACGAGAGGCGGTGCGCACCGCTCTCGCCTGGGAGCCCGAGCGCCTGGTGATCGCCCACGGCACCTGTGCCGAGCGGGGTGCCAGCGCCGTGATGCGGCGCTCGCTCGGCTGGCTCAAGCCCTAGGGGGGCGCGTCCAGGAGCGGCTCACGTCCACCGCTCTCCCGCGATCGCGTTCGCCGCGATCTTCTGGAGCGCCTTCGCCTGGTAGGGCTTCGGCAGCCAGGAGAAGCCCGGCATGGCCAGATCGATACCCGCGAAGCCCTGGGCGTCCCCGGTCGACAGGATCACGGGCAGCCCCGGCCAGCGCTTCGCGATCTCGGCGAGCACGGCTTCGCCGCCGAGCTCGGGCATCGTCGCGTCGAGGAGGACAAGCCGGAGCTCCGGATGCGCCTCGACCGCGAGCAGCGCCTCGTGGCCGTTGCGCGCCTCGAGGACCTCGAGCCCGAGCTCGCGGAGCGCCCGACCGGCGAAGCGTCTCACGGCCTCGACGTCGTCCACCACGAGAGCGCGCCCGGTGGCCTCTCCGATCGACTCCACCTCGGCGGACGGGCCCACCGCCTGGGGCGGCAGCTCGACCCGTGGCAGCACGACCCGCATCGTCGTCCCCTGGCCCGGCTCGCTCTCGACCTGCACCTCGCCGCCGTGAGATCGCACGATGCCCTGCAGCGCAGACAGCCCGAGGCCCCGGCCCGTCGGCTTCGTCGTGAAGAAGGGATCGAAGATGCGGCGCCGAACGGTCTCCTCCATTCCGCACCCGTCGTCGATCACCTCGAGCACGACACGGTCGCCGTGGGCGTGGGTCCGGACGATCACGGTCCCCGCGCCCGAGATGGCCGCGCAGGAATTGCTGACCAGGTTCAACACCACCTGCCGGATCTGCCCCGCGTCGGCGACGACGGTCGTACGCTCGCGGGTGAGCTCGAAGCGGAGATCGATATTCGGGGCCGTCGCCGCGTGAGCCAGCGACTCGACGTGACGCACGATGTCCGAGAGCCCGAACGGGCCCGGGACCGAGCGGCTGCGTCCGGCGAAGGCCAGGAGCTGATCGGTCAGGCCCGCGGCCTGCTCGGCCGCGAGCACGATCTCCCCCGCCATCCGCCCGGTCTCTTCCCTCGGGCCGGTCACGATCAGGCTCGCGTTCCCGAGGATGGTCGTCAGCAGGTTGTTGAAATCGTGGGCGACGCCGCCCGCCATCAGGCCCAGGCTTTCGAGCTTCTGGCTCTCGAGCATCGCCGCCTCGAGGTGGCGACGCTCGCGCTCGGCCTCCTCGGACGCCCGGCGCGCCTCGGCCAGATCGTCGAGCGCCCGCCGCTTGACCCATTCCGAGAGCAGGATCACCGCCGAGATGCCGAGAGTCAGAGAGATGACGCCCGGGTACTTCGAGAGCGCGACCTTCTCCGGGGCGAGCTGGACCGGGAACTCAAAGCCCGTGGCGCGCAGCGCCCCGAGCGCGGCCGCGAAGGTGCAGACGATGGCCATCCAGACCGCGCCCGATCGCCAACCCGACAGCAGGATCGCGATCCCCGGCACGATGGTGACCGTGTGCAGGGCGCTGTTCGCCTCGCCTCCCGTCGAGCCGGCGACCCCGGCCACGAAGAGCAGGAGAACCGTCAGGAGTCCGTTGCTGACGAGGTGTATCGATGCGCCTCGCGAGAACATCCGGGCGAGCAGTGCCGAGAAGAGCGCCGCGAACACGTTGCCCGCGGCCACGACCGGGAGGCCCTGGATCAGCATGGCGATCGACGTGGCCGCGTGGATGGCGGTGCTCACCACACACGCGATCGCGACGGTCCGCGCCTGGCTCAGCCGGTCCGGCTCGGCGTCGCGAAGCGCCGCCGGGACGAAGCCGTCGATGAACTCGATTCCACGCCGGGTCGACCGTGAGGCCAAGCAGGCTCCCTCCTGAGCGGTGGCTCCATGCTACCGCGGCAGCTGTTCGCGCGGTGGCTGGGGGGCCTTCCGGCTCCTCGCACGAGAGGGACCACGTCGCATGGCTCGCGCGGGATCGTCCCGGCTCAGCCGCCGATCGGGACCCGCCGAAGGCGAAGCGCGTTGGTGATCACCGAGACCGACGAGAGGCTCATGGCCGCCGCGGCGAGCATCGGCGAGAGCAGCCAGCCCAGGGCCGGGTGGAGGGCGCCGGCGGCGATCGGGATGGCGAGCGCGTTGTAGCCGAAGGCGAGCACCAGGTTCTGGCGCAGGTTGCGGGCGGTCGCGCGGGCCAGGTGCAGGGCGCGGGGCAGGGCGGCGAGCTCGCCGCCCACCAGCGTCACGTCGGCGGTCTCCATGGCGACGTCGGTGCCCGTTCCGAGCGCGATGCCGACGTCCGCGGCCGCCAGGGCGGGGGCGTCGTTGATGCCGTCGCCGGCGAAGGCGACGATTCGTCCCTCGCCGCGGAGGCGCTCGACCAGGTCGGCCTTGTCGTCCGGCAGGAGGCCGGCGGCGACCTCGTCCACTCCGAGCTCGGCGGCGACGGCGCGGGCCGTGGTCTCGACGTCGCCCGTGGCCATGACGATGCGGAAGCCGCGGCGGTGGAGCTCGTCGACCAGCTCGCGGGCACGGGCGCGGATCGGGTCGGCGATGGCGAGGGCGCCGGCCGGCTTGCCGTCCACGGCGACGTGCACGACGGTGCGGCCCGCCGCGCGAAGGGCCTCGGCGTTGGCTTCGTCCACGGCCACGCCCTGGCCGGCGAGGAAGGCCGCGGAGCCGAGGGCGATCGGGCGCCCCTCGACCCGCGCGGACACGCCCTGGCCCACGTGCGCCTGGAAGCTCGCGGCTTCGGAGAGGGCGAGGCCCTGCTCGCCGGCCGCGCGGACGATCGCGTCCGCCAGGGGATGCTCGCTGCCGCGCTCCAGGCTCGCGGCCAGGCGCAGGAGCTCCTTTCCGTCGCCCCGCGGCGCGGGCATCACGTCCGTCAGCTCCGGGCGGCCCTCGGTCAGCGTTCCCGTCTTGTCGATGACCAGGGTGTCGGCGTGGGCGAGGCCTTCGAGGGCGCGGGCTTCGCGGAAGAGCACGCCGGCGCCGGCGCCGCGACCCAACGCGACCGTGATCGACATGGGGGTGGCGAGCCCGAGCGCGCAGGGGCAGGCGACGATCAGCACGGCCACCGCGGCCAGCACGCCGTGGGCGAGGCGCGGCTCCGGCCCGAGGAGCCACCACGCGCCCAGCGCGACCAGGGCGAAGAGGACCACCGCTGGCACGAACCAGGCCGCCACTGCGTCGGCCAGGTTCTGGGCCGGCGCCCGGCTGCGCTGGGCCTCGGCCACGCGCTGGGCGATGCGCGAGAGCAGCGTGTCCGCGCCCACCCGGGTCGCCTCCATCACCAGGCCACCGCTGCCGTTCAGGGTGCCCCCGGTCAGCTCGTCGCCGGCGGCCTTGGCCACGGGGATCGGCTCGCCGGTCACCATCGACTCGTCGACGGAGCTGGAGCCGGAGACGACGACGCCGTCGACGGGCACCGCTTCACCGGGGCGTACCCGCAGCCGATCGCCCGGGTGCACGTGACAGATCGGCACGTCCTCGTCCTGGCCGTCAGCGCCGATGCGCAGGGCGCGAGCGGGCGCCCGGTCGAGGAGCGAGCGCAGCGCGTCGCCGGTGCGGCGGCGCGCGCGCAGCTCGATCACCTGGCCGAGCAGCACGAGGGTCACGATCACGGCGGCACTCTCGTAGTAGACCGCCGGGCGGCCGTCTGGGCCGCGGAAGGTCTCCGGGAAGACGTCGGGGAAGAGGGTGGCCGCCAGGCTGGCGAGGAACGCGATGCCCGTGCCGAGGGCGATCAGCGTGAACATGTTGCCGCGGCCGGCCCGGATCGACGCCCAGCCGCGGGCGAAGAAGGGCGCGCCGCCCCACAGCACGACCGGTGCCGCCAGGGCGAGCTGGATCCACGGCGAGGGCTCCCGGCCGAGGCCCATGCTTCCCATCGTCCAGACGAGGAGCGGGCCCGCCAGCAGCGCGCACACGACGAAGCGGCGCTGCATGTCGCGCAGCTCGCCGTCGTCCTCCGCCTCGGCGCCGGGCATCGCGGGCTCCAGCGCCATGCCGCAATGAGGGCAGGGGCCGGGTTCGGGCTCCTCCACCCCCGGGCACATGGGGCAGATCCAGGTCCCTGCCCCGCCGGTGCTCACCGGCCGACCCGCCCGAACTTCGCGAACACCTCGAGCAGCTCGTCCTTCTTGCGCTTCCGCTCTGCGGCGCTGCCGCCGGTGAAGGCATCGGCCACGCAGGTCTCCACGTGACTGCCGAGGATCAGCTTTCCCACCTGGTCGAGGGCGCCCCGTACGGCCGCGATCTGCAGCAGCACGTCCACGCAGTAGCGGTCCTCGTCGAGCATGCGCTGGATGCCGGCCACCTGCCCCGCCACCCGCTTGAGCCGCTTCTCCACCGCCGTCCGCGTCGCGTCGTCCATACTGGATACTATATACCCCTATGGGGTATAAGGCAAGTGAGACAAGGGGACGTTCCTTTCTGTCTCACGGCGAAGCCGTGAGACAGAAAGGAACGTCCCCTTGTCTCAGTACCGTTCGAGGGTGGCGCGGAGCTCGCGGGCGACGGCTTCGGCGAGGGAGGCGGGCTCCAGAACGCGGACGCCGGGGCCGAAGGAGAGGATCCAGCGCACCAGCTCCTCGCCGGTGCCCACCTCCACGCGCAGCTCCACCCGGCCGTCGTCCCGGACGCTGGCCTGCTGGCTCGGGTGCCAGGCGTGCTCCTGGACGTAGAGGGCCCAGCGCGGCTCGAAGAGCAGGCGCACCGGCTCGGGAGCCTCCACCACGACGCCGAAGGAGGCGGCGGTGTAGGCATCGAAGTCGAAATCGTCCGGCACCGTGAAGGGGCGCTCGGTCAGGCTCGCCTCGCGCACCCGGTCGACGGCGAAGGTGCGCACCTCGCCGCTCTTGTGGTCGTGGCCGATCACGTAGAGGCCGCCGTTCTTGTACCAGACCCGGTAGGGGTCCAGGTCCCGCGCGCCCCGCTCGCCGGTCCGGCCCGTCTGGTACTCCATCGCCACCGTGCGGTGCTCGAGCACGGCCTCGTTGAGCACGCGGATCACGTCCCGCAGCTCGTCGTAGCGCTTGTGGGGGCCGGGCTGGATCCGGAAGGAGTCCCGCAGCTGCTCGAGGAAGCCCGCCAGCTCCGGGCCCAGGCTCGCCCGCACCTTGGCCATGGCCGAGTGGATCGAGTCGTGGAAGACCGTGCCCTGGAGGATGCCCAGCAGGTCCTCGCCGAACGCCAGGGCCAGCACCTCGTCGGCAGTGAAGGGGGCGTCGGCGAGCTCGAAGGTCTCGTACAGGCGGTAGAAGACGCGGCCGTCGCGCTTCTCGCTCGTGACCGGGAAGCCCGCGTACATGAGCGCATCCAGATCGCGGTAGACGGTGCGGCGGTGCACCTCCAGATCCCGGGCCAGGTCGTCGAGGCCGACGCCGTAGCGGCTACGGGCCAGGCGCTGGATCAGGCGCCACTGCCGGGCGAGCTGGTCGCCGCGCATCGGGCGTTACTTGTTCACCCGCTCCACGTACTCGCCGGTGCGGGTGTCGACGCGGACCACCTCGCCCTCCTTGATGAAGAGCGGCACCTGCACGACGGCGCCGGTCTCGAGGGTGGCGGGCTTGGTGGCGCCGGAGGCGGTGTCGCCCTTCACGCCGGGATCGGTCTGAGTGATCTCCGCGTGGATGAAAGCGGGAAGCTCGATGTTGATCGGAGACCCCTTGTACAGGATCACGTCGACCTCGACGTTCTCCTTCAGGAACTTGACCGTGTCGCCCACCTGCTCCTTCGGGATCGACATCTGGTCGTAGCTCTCGTTGTCCATGAACACGAGGCCTTCGCTGTCCGCGTAGAGGAACTGCATGTTGCGCTCGTCCACGTCGGCCTCGGCCACCTTCTCGCCGGCGCGAAAGGTCTTCTCGAGCGTCCGGCCCGTGCGCAAGTTCTTGATCTTCGTGCGTACGAAGGCGCCGCCCTTGCCCGGCTTCACGTGCTGGAAGTAGGTCATGACGAACGGCTCGCCGTCCAGCTCGATCTTGAGCCCGTTCTTGAAGTTCGACGTGTCGACCGCCATAAGCCGTTGGATCTCCAGGGGATTCGGGGCGGGAGAGAATAGCGGCTGCGCCGTGTCCGGCTAGCGCCTGCGCCGTGTCCAGCTAGCGGCGACGGAGCGCGTCCACCATGCCCTGGACGTGCTCCCGGACGTCCCGGGCGGCCTTCTCCGGCGCCTTTCGCGAGAGGGTCTCCGGCGTGATCGCGGGCCCGTAGCGGATGCGGTAGCGCACCGGCAGCGGGATCAGGGGGAAGGTGACCGGGATGGGCAGCGTCGGCATCCCCAGGCGGCGGGCCACGCCTTGCAGGTCCGCGATCACCGGCGCCTGGCTCTCGGGCCCCGTCAAGGCGACGGGCACCACGGGAACGTTGGCACGCACGGCCTCCTCCACGAAGCCCGGATGGAAGGGCTCCAGGAGGAAGCGGGAGAGGAAGCTCTTGCCGATGCCGGCGGCGCCCTCTGGGAACACCAGCACGCGCTCGCCGCCGGCGAGCAAGGCGCGGAAGTTCTCCCTCGTGCCGATCACCTGGCCCACGGCGGCGTAGAACGGCTGGATCACCGGGAGGTCCTGCACCCAACGGTCCACCAGCGAGCGCAGCACCCGGGGCGGGTCGCCCTGGAAGAGGCCGTCGGCGATGAGCATGGCGCCGTCGAAAGGCAGCACGCCGCCGTGATTGGCCACCAGGATGGCGGGCCCCTCTGCCGGCACGTGCTCGAAGCCGTGGCTGCGGACGCGGAACCAGCGGTGGTAGAGGAACTCGGCGAAGGGCCGGACGCGCTCGATCGCTTCCGGGTCGAGGCCGAAGGGGTCGTCCAGGGGCCGGGGAGTGCGAGGCAGGGCGCCCCGGTCGCGCAGCCGCTCGCGAAGGCCGTCGAGCGCCTGCAGCCAGAGCTCCGCCTCCTCGCCGGGAGGGCGCCGCCCCGTCGGTCCGGTGGGCCCTAGCAGGCCCTCCACCAGCTCTCCGATCGACTCCTGGTCGGTGTGCACCATTCGTGGTCAAGGTATCGACGCGAGCGGGCGACCGCCCGGACGGTCTACCCTCCGCGGCCCGCCTCCGCGAAAGGGTCACCATGCTCGTCCGCATTCTCCTCGTCCTCGCGCTGCTGGCCGCCGCCGGCCTGGCCGTGATCCACTACCTGGGTACCGGCGGTGGTGTGCCGGTTCCGGACGGCGGTACGCCCCAGGCGCGAACGATCGACGACGCCGTGGTGGCCGCCCGGGCCGCCGCCGCCGCCGCCGCCGCCGACGAGCTGGGCGTGGCCCGTCCGAAGCAGATCCTGTTCGGCGATCTCCACGTCCACTCCACCTTCTCCTTCGACGCGTTCCAGATGAGCCTGCCGATGGCGGGGGGCGACGGTGCTCACCCGGTGGCCGACGCCTGCGACTTCGCCCGCCATTGCGCGGCCCTCGACTTCTGGTCGATCAACGACCACGCGGTGACCCTCGGCCCCCGCCGGTGGGCGGAGACCGTCGACACCATGCGCCAGTGCAATGCGGTCGGAACCGACCCGGCGAACCCGGACACGGTGGCCTTCCTCGGCTGGGAATGGACTCAGGTGGGCACGACGCCGAAGAACCACTATGGGCACAAGAACGTGATCGTGCGCGACCTCGAGGACGGGAAGATCCCTGCGCGCCCGATCAGCTCGGGCATTCCGCTTGGCGCGCCGGACGTCGAGGCCGTGGTGCCCTCGCCGCTGCTCATGGGCCTGTTCGCGCTGGCCGAGCGGGAGACCGGGGGCCCGGAGTTCGCGCGCTACCTGCAGGAGACGGCGGAGATCCAGGACTGCGAGTCGGGCGTTCCGGTGCGCGACCTGCCCACCGATTGCCGGGAGGCGGCGTCGACGCCGGAGCAGCTCTTCGCCAAGCTTCGCGACTGGAACCTCCCCACGATGGTGATCCCCCACGGCACGACCTGGGGCTTCTACACGCCGCCGGGCTCCGCCTGGGACAAGCAGATCGCGAACGCGGGCATGCACGACCCGGAACGGCAGCGGATCATCGAGGTCTTCAGCGGCCACGGGAACTCGGAGGAGTACGAGCCGTTCCGCGAGGTCGTGTTCGAGGCGGACGGAGGCCGCAGCTGCCCCGCGCCTCAGGCGGGCTACCTGCCCTCCTGCTGGCGGGCGGGCGAGATCATCGAGGCGCGCTGCCTGGCCGAGGGCGCCGACGCGGACGAGTGCGCCGACCGGGCCGCGACGGCGCGCCAGCACTTCGTCGACGCGGATCGCAACGGCGGCGCCTCCACCGTGCCCGGTGCCACGGCGGCGGATTGGCAGGACGCCGGCCAGTGCCGCGATTGCTTCCAGCCGGCCTTCAACTACCGGCCGCGCAGCTCCGTGCAGTACATCCTGTCCCTGGCGAATCCGGAGGCCGAGGGTGAGGCGGACCGCTTCCGCTTCGGCTTCATCGCCTCGAGCGACAACCACTCCGCACGGCCCGGGACCGGCTACAAGGAGGTGAGTCGCGCCGAGTTCACCGAGGCCCGCTTCGGGAACTTCGTGAACACGCCCCTGGGTGAGGTGCCCGAGAGGGAGCCGGTCGCCCACTCGGAGCCGATGACCACCGAGTACAGCTCGGCGGTCTTCTCGGTCTTCGAGACCGAGCGCCAGTCCTCCTTCTTCCTGAACGGCGGCCTGGCGGCGGTCCACTCGGAGGGCCGCAGTCGCGAGGAGATCTGGGACGCGCTCCAGCGCAAGGAGGTCTACGGCACGAGCGGCCCACGCATCCTGCTGTGGTTCGACCTGCTGAACGGGCCGAACGGCCGGGCCGTGCCGATGGGTGGGGGGGCGACGCTCGCCGAGCCGCCGATCTTCCAGGTACGCGCCGTGGGCTCCTTCGAGCAGAAACCCGGCTGCCCGGCGGACGCCGCGGCGGCGATGGCGCCGGAGCGGATCGAACGACTCTGCCAGGGCGAGTGCTACCACCCCTCGGACCGGCGCCGTCCGATCACCCGTCTGGAGGTGGTGCGCATCCGCCCCCAGCAGAGCCGAGACGAGGACGTGGACCCGCTGATCGAGGACCCGTGGCGGGTCATCCCGTGCAGCGGCGATCCGGCCGGCTGCAGCGCCGCCTTCACGGATCCGGAGTTCACGGGCTCGGGCCGCGACGCCCTCTACTACGTGCGGGCGGTCGAGGCCGAGAGCCCGGCGGTCCAGGCCGACCCGCTCGGCTGCACCTACGACGAGGAGGGGCGTTGCGTGACGACGGCGCCCTGCGTCGATCGGCCCTGGGACGACGACTGCATGGCTCCCACCGAGGAGCGGGCCTGGTCCTCGCCGATCTTCGTCGACCACGCCGAGTGAAGAAACGGGGCCGGAGTTGAGGCTCAACTCCGGCCCCGAAGTCGAATCAGCCCTTGGCTTCCTGCACGGCCGCCGTCAGGGCCGGGACGATCTCGAAGAGGTCGGCGACGACGCCGAGCTGGGCCACCTCGAAGATGGGGGCGTCCGGATCCTTGTTGATGGCGATGATGAAGTTCGAGCCCTTCATGCCGACCAGGTGCTGGATGGCACCCGAGATGCCGGCGGCGACGTAGAGCTTCGGCGTCACCACCTGGCCCGAGGAGCCGACCTGGTACTCGTGGGGGAGCCAGCCGGCGTCGACCACCGGGCGGGAGGCACCCATGGCACCGCCGAGGGCCTCGGCGAGGGGCTGGATGACCTCCGGGAACTTCTCCGGGTCGCCCACGCCACGGCCGCCGGAGACGATCACGTCGGCCTTGGAGAGATCGACGCCCTTCGCCTCGGCCACCTTCACCTCGACGAACTTCGCCCGGGCGCCGGAGGTGTCGACGTTGAGCGTCTCGACGGCGCCGTCGGTCGAGCCCTCGAAGGGGGCCACCGCGCCGGGCTGCACGGTCACGACGGCCTTGTCGCCGGCCACCGTCACCCGGGCGTCGAGCTTGCCGTTGAAGACGCGGCGGACGTAGGCGCCGTCCGCGAAGTCGAAGACGTCGGACACGAAGGCCACGTCCAGGCCCGCCGCGATGCGCGGAGCCACGTCCCAGCCCGAGGGCGTGTTCGAGACCAGCACCACGTCGGCGCCGGAGGCCTCGATGCCCGCGCGGATCGCCGCCGTCCAGCCGTCGACGTTGTAGTTGGCGAGGGAGGCGTCGTCGGCCAGGTAGACCGTGCCTCCCCCCTTCTTCGCGAAGCTCTCGGCCTCGCCGGCCACGCCGCTGCCGATCACGAGGCTCTTCACGTCCCCGCCGATCTTCTGGGCGAAGGCGGCCAGCTCGTAGCTCGCTTCGCGGATCGCGCCGTCCTTGAGTTCCGTGACGATGAGGATCGTGCCCATCGCTCTTCTCCTTCCGCCGGCCCCTAGAGGAGGCCCAGCTCCTTGATCTTGTTCACGAGCTGGGACACCACCTCGTCGGTGGAGCCCTCGATGATATCCGCGCCCTCGCCCTTCACCGGCGCGTAGATCTTCTCGATCTGCGCCTTGGCCGCGGCCCCGCCTACCTGGCCCGAGAGGCCGAGATCGCCGGCGCCCTTCTCGTCGATGGGCTTTTTCTTCGCGGCCATGATGCCCTTGAGCGAGGCGTAGCGGACCTGGTTCAGGCCCGACTGCACCGCGATGAGGCAGGGCTTCGGCAGGTCCACCACCTCGAGGGCGCCGCCCTCGAGCTCGCGCTCGCAGCGGTAGCCGTCGCCTTCGGCCGTCACGCTCATGACTGCGGTGGCGCTCGGCACGCCCATCAGCTCGGCCAGCATCGGCGCCACGGCGGAGGCGTTGCCGTCGTCGGACATGAGCCCCATCAGGACCAGGTCCGGGCTCTCCTCCTTGGCCACGGCCGCCAGCACCTTGGCGATGCCGAGCGCGTCCGAGCCGTCGACCTCCGCATCCTTCACGTGGACGGCGCGGTCGGCGCCCATGCCGAGCGCCGTGCGCAGGGCCTGGGTCACGCGGTCGGGGCCGATCGACGCCACGACCACTTCGGCCTCGCCGGCGTCCTTGATGCGCAGTGCCTCCTCGAGGGCGAAGGTGTCGTAGCTGTTGATCTCGAACTTGATGCCGTCTTCCTTGATCCAGGTGCCCGCGCCGTCGATGTCGAGGCGGGCATCCTGGTGCGGCACCTGCTTCAGGCAGACCAGGATCTTCATGGGGACAAACTCCGGGTTGCGGTCAATGAGGCCCGAGGCGCGCCGGTCCCAGCGATCCCGGAGCGGCCCGGGGGAGGGGAGGGGGCTTCGAGCGAGGGCGGACGGTAACGGAGTAGGGGGCGCATTTCAACCGACGACCTGGGGGAAAGTGACCCAGATTCACGGGTTTACGCGCCGTTCCCGGCGTCCAGCCGGGCGCGGATCCGGGCGTGCTCGGCCTCGGTCAGGCGGAACCGCGAAAAGATCAGGGCGCCGATCGTGTAGAGGAGGAGGGGGGCACCCCCCATCAGCAGGAGCATCGATTGCTTCGTGGTGGCGCTCTGCTCCGCGAGCTCCCGGTCGAAGCCGGTCCACTCGAGCACGAGACCAGTGAGCCCCACCATGAGCGCGCCGCCCACCTTGCTGACGAAGCTCCAGGCTGCGAAGTACGCGCCCTCCTTGCGCTGGCCGGTACGGAACTCGTCCACGTCGACCAGGTCGGCCTTGAGGGCCTGGCCGAGAGTGGCGCCGCAGGCGCCCGCCGTGCCGGCGAGGAGTGACGAAAAAGCCATCACCGGCCAGTCGCCCTCGCCCACGAAGAGCAGGATCCCGAATCCCACGCCGGTCTGGACCATCGCGAAGAGCCACAGCTTGCGCTTCTCGAAGCGGCGGCCGAGACGTACCCACAGCGGGATCGCCGCGAGGGTGCAGCCCGTGTAGACCATCAGCATGTGCGGCGTGTAGTCCGGCATCTTCATCACGTACTCGAGCACGAAGGGCACCAGCACGCCGATGGCGCCGGTGCCCATGCTCTCGACGAAGTAGACGAAGAGGATCAGCCGGGCATCCCGGTTCGCCCACACGTCGGCGACGGCCCGTAGGGGGTTGGTGGCGCCGCGGCCCTGGTAGTCGGAGCGCTCGCCCGGCATGGCCCGCACGCCCCACACGATGAGCGCGATCGAGACCGCGCCCACGCCGAGGGCCAGCAGCTCCGCGTCGCGCGGCTCGCCCTTCTGCACCACCGACACGCCGTAGGTGTAGGCGCCGACCATCGAGAGGATGCGCACGAACTGGCGGGCGCCGAAGACCCGGTTGCGCGCGAGGGGGTCGTGGGTGAGCTCCGCGCCGAGGGCCATGTGAGGCACGTCGAAGGCGGTGTACGCGGTGTAGAAGCCGAACACCGCTACGGAGATCCAGGCGTGGAGCGAGAAGCCCTCGAGGCCGGAAGGCGGCGCGAACATCATCCAGGACAGGAGCGCGATCGGCACGCAGGAGCCGAGCAGCCAGGGCCGCCGCCGCCCCAGGCCGCCGCGCGTGCGGTCGGAGAGGAAGCCTGCCATCGGGTCCGACACCCCGTCCCAGATCTTCGAGACGAGGAAGATCACGCCGACCACTCCTGGCGACGCACCGAGCTTGACCGTGGCGAAGTAGAGGTACATCACCACGATGACGTTGTAGATGAAGCTCGGACCGAAGCCCGCCGCCGCGTAGGCGGAGAGTCCGCGCCGGGAGAGCGGCGGGGAGCTGGCAGGCACGGAGCCCGCTCAGTACCCCATGAAGCCGAGGAAGTCCTCGAGCTTGCTCACGCGCAGGTACGGATTCGTGCGCTTCTGCTCGCCCATCGTCGACGAGGGATCCGCCGCGTAGAGGTGGCCGGGATAGAGCAGCGTCTCGTCGGGGAGCTTGCCGAGCTGGCCGTGGAGGCTCTCGTAGAGGGCTTCCGGATCGCCGCCGGGCAGGTCGACGCGCCCGCAGCTGCCGAGGAAGAGCGTGTCGCCGGAGACCAGGCTGCCGGGACCGCCAGAGGTCTCCACGAGGAAGCACTGGGAGCCGGGCGTGTGCCCCGGCGTGTGGAGCAGCCGGATCGTCACGCTCCCCAGCTCGATCGTGTCGCCGCCCTCGTGGCGCACGAGCTCGTTCTCACTGAGGCCGGTCACCTGACGAAGGCCCTCCGCCTCGACCTTGTTGACGTGCACCGGCACGGGCCGGCGGGTCATCAGCTCGGCGAGCCCCTCGATCTCCGTGCCGAAGATCGATCCGCCCACGTGATCCTGGTGATAGTGGGTGACGAGGGCGCCCACCACGTTCATGCCGTCGCCCGCGGCGAGGTCGAGGAGGCCTTCCACGTTCCAGGCCGGATCCACGACGACACACTCCCGCGTCGCGCGGCTGCCGACGAGGTAGACGAGGTTCGCCATCTCTCCGACGGGGATCTGGTGGAAGTAGAGATCGCTGGCATCACTCACGCGTCCCAGAATGCCCCGTGCGGCCGGGTACCGCCCGTTGTTTTTCGAGCCACCGCTTGACGCGGTTCCACAGCCGTTCCACAGTGGGTGCTCACGACCCCAAGGAGGCTGCTCGATGCGCGCCACACGATCCCTGCCGCTGATCCTCGCCGGACTCCTCATGATGGTCGCGGCCCAGGCGGGCGCCTTTCCGAAGACCCTCAACGACTGGCAGAATCGCTACGGCGCCTCATCCGCCTCCGGCGACAATGCCGACTGCCAGCTCTGCCACGTGAACGCCAACGGCGGCGATCCGTGGAACGGCTACGGGTGGGACATGCGGGATGCGCTGGTCGATCTCACCTGCGATGTCAGCGGCGACGGCACCGTCTCCAACGCCGAAGCACTCTTCTGCATCGAGCTCGACAACTCCGACGGCGACGGCAGCGGCGTCGACAACACCACGGAGATCGGAGTCAGCACCCAGCCCGGCTGGACGAACGGCGCCTTCAACACCCACTTCTTCAAGTCGGGCCTGGTCACGATGAACAACCCGCCGCCGGCGACGATCGGCAAGCTCGACCCCGACGGAACCGAGCCCCCGCCGCCCCCGCCGCCTCCGCCGCCGGACGACGACGCCGACGTGCCTCCCGGGCAGCTCAAGCGCGACACCATCGTGGTGCGCCCGGGCGAGTCGATCCAGGCCGCCATCGACCGGGCCAAGCCCGGCACGCGGATCTACATCCTGGCGGGCACCTACCGGGAGCTCTCGAACCCGACCAATGCCCTCAACATCACCAAGAACGGCATCCGCCTGATCGGTCAGGAGACGTCGAACAAGCGCGTGGTCATCGAGAACGCGGGCAACCAGCGCAACGGCATCGTGGTCGTGCCCGAGGACCGGGTCGACTGCATGAGCTGCCACACCGACCTGGCACCGCCCTTCCCGTTGAAGCCCGGTGTGCCCCTGGGCCTCAAGATGCGGGATCCGATGATGACGGGCTTCGAGATCCGCAACATCACGATCCGGGGCTTCGACAACAACGGGCTCTTCACCGAGAACGTCGACGGCTTCAAGATCATCAACGTGGAGTCGGTGGACAACCGCAACTACGGGATCTTCCCGACCCTCTCGAAGAACGGTATCGTCACCCACAGCCGAGCCACCGGCTCGGACACGGACAGCGGCATCTGGGTCGAGACCTCCGAGAACGTCGTCGTCAGCCACAACTACGCGGCGGACAACGTCAACGGCATCGAGGTCTCCAACAGCGACGACGTGCTGGTCGTCCACAACGAGTCGACGAACAACACGATCGGCGCCGCCATCCTGCTGCTTCCGGACATCTTCGACGATCGCCCCGGCGCCAAGCGGATCGACCTTCGCGACAACCACTTCCACTCGAACAACCGGCTGAACACCGCGCGCCCCGGATCCATCCTGGCTTCCGTACCGAGGGGGATCGGGGTGATCTATCTCGGCGTGGACGACTCGACGGTCGAGGGCAATCTGATCGAGGACAACGAGTTCACCGGGGTTGCCACGGTGGACTACTGCCTGGCGGTGTTGGGGACGCCCTTCGACTGCGGGCTCGATCCGTCGGTCACGCCCCAGTTCCTGGCGGACCAGTCGGCGACGAACAACGCCATGCTCGGCAACACCATGATCGACAACGGCACGAACCCGGATCCGACGAGCCCCTTCGCCTTCACGGCGGCGGACTTCACGCTGCTCACGGCGGGCGATTGGGGGAACTGCTACGAGGGCAACGCGTTCACCACGTTCTTCTCGTTCCTCGGGGTCCTGCCGCCCTGCAACTGACCCAGCCGGGCGAGGTCAGGGCCGAGGCCGCTCCTCGGCCCTGACCTCGAGGCGCTTCGTCTGCCGGCGGCGCGCTTCGATCTTCGCCAGCTCCTCGAGCTCGGCGGTGCGCTCGCGCAGCTTCCGGATCACCGGGTCCGGCGGGGCGTCGTCGCCTGGCGGCCCGCTCGCGACCGCCGGCGGCTCCGCTTCGGGCTCGTAGCGGACCGTTCGCGTCACCTCGTGAAGCTCGCCCTTGCGATCGCGCGCGCGGAAGCGGATCTCGTTGCGGCCGGGGCGAAGCTCGACGAAGGCGTCGAAGCTCCCGTCCGGGAAGACGCGGAGAGCTCGAGCGGGCTCGCCGGTGGTGGCGTTGTCGATCTCGACGTCGGCGAGGCCTACCAGGTCGAGCTGGCGCAGGCGGTTCACGATCATGGACGGCTGGGTCACGGCCTCGAGCCGGCCGGAGGTCCAGCCGGTCATGCGTGCCAGCACGTCGACCCCGGCCTGGGCCTCGGGGCCGATGGCGAAGGCGAACAGCCGGATGTCGTCTCGCCCGGCGGCGATGGCGGCCTCGAGCGCGTAACGCTCCGCGCGCCCGCCGTGGATCGGCCGCGTCGGCGCGCCGTCGGAGAGGAAGACGATCGAGCGCAGTCGGTCGTCCGGGAGGCCCTGGGCCGGGCGGAGCTGGTCGTGGGCGGCGCGGACCGCCGCCTGGTAGTTGGTGCCGGCGCCTTCGCGGTAGAGATCCCGGGGAACGTCGGTGAGGGCCGAGGCCAGTGCGTCGCGGCTGCTGCCGAGGGGCGCAGCGATCCGCGATTCCTCGGCGAAGGTGACGAGGCCGACCCGGAAGCGCGCCGGGTCCAGCCGCGAGACGAGGGCCCGGGCCGCCTCGAGCTCGGCAGCCAGAACCGTGTCTTCGAAGTCCTGCTCGTCGCGCAGCCTGCGCACGAGAGGCGAGTCGCCGGTCTGCTCCTCGAGCCAGGCCAGCAGCTCCGGGTCGGTCCGGCCCCCCGGTCCGTCCCCGTCGAGCTCGAGACCCGAGTCGAGGAGCGTGCTGGCGGACACGTCGAGGGCAATCACCACGTCGTGGCCCGAGCCCCGGCGCGTGCCGCCGTGGCCCAGCACCTCGATGAGCTCCCGCTCGGAGACCGCGCCGCCCGCGGCCGGCGCGTCCACCTCCAGGAAGGGGCTCGCCGCGGCCACCGGACGGCCCAGCAGGAGCAGAAGGGCGGAGAGCCTCAGGAGGGTGCGGGCAGCGAGGGGAGCATCCACGGAAGGGAGCATCGCATGGTGCTGCCGGTCCGGCAGCTACTCCTCGTCGTGCAGGTGGACCTGCAGCACGTCGCCCTCGAGCTTGACTTCGTACACCTGCACCTCGTCGCCGTCGTCCAGGCCCTCCCCCGTGCGTACGTGATAGGCGTAGCCGTGGATCGGGCACAGCACGCACTCGCCCTCGAGCGTGCCCTCGCCGAGGCTGCCGCCGGCGTGGGGGCAGAGATCGTCCATGGCGAAGTAGCCCTCGGCGCTGCGGCCGATGGCCAGGTAGCGGCCGCCCATGTGGAAGGTGCGCACCTCGCCCTCGCGGAGCTTCGACGCGGGCTCGAGGGTGTGCCAGGCCACTGCGGGCTAGGCGGCGTCGCCCAGTGTCTTCAGGATCCACGCCTCCAGCGTGCCGAGGACCTCGGCGTGGACCTCCTCCGGCGTCCGGCCGGACTTCTTCGCGACCCGGAGCCCGTGGTCGGCCTCGTCGACCACGTGCAGCTGCACCGGAGCGCCGACCCGCCCGAGGGTCTTGCGAAGGGCCGGCAGGTCGCAGTGGCGATCCTTGTTCCCCTGGAGGAACAGCATCGGGCTCACCACCCGCCACAGCCGCTCGGCCCGGAGGTCCTCCGGGTTGTCCTGCTTGTGGAGTGGGAAGCCCATGAAGAAGATGCCCTCGATGCGCAGCCGGGAGGTCGCCGCGTGGGCCGCCGCCAGGGCGCCGGTGTTCTTCCCGCCGATGAAGACGTGGGCCGGCGCCGCCGTCGGATCCCGCCCCAGCATGTTCACCGCCGAGTGGAAGGTGCGCTGGAGCACCCGCGGATCGTCCGGCTTCCGCTTGCCCGCCATCTGATAGGGGAAGCAGAATCGAAGGGTCAGGTACTTCCGCTCGGTGAGCGAGCGCTGAAGGGACTCGATCAGCGGGTCGTCCTCTGCCGCGCCCTGGGCGAAGACGACGCTGATCCGGGAGCCGGTGGGCCACCACTCCGGAATCCCCAGGACGCCCTTCACCGCTTCCAGGCCGTGCACAGGCTCCGGCAGGCGGATCTCGATCTCTTCGTACTGGGCCTCGGCCACCGCCAATCGGTGCTCTCCTGTCGGGGCTTCCGCTTCCCGCGGGGTGCCGTCCCTGGGGACACACCCGGCGCGGGTAGGCACGATGGGGCCCGCGCCTCGGGGATTGCCGGCCGGCAGGATACCCGTTCGGCCTGTCGGGGGTAGTGGGGCCGCTCCCGCCTCGATACCTTCGTCGCTGCAACCCCTCGGGACCACTATGGAAAAAGTCCTCATTACCGGCATCGCCGGGGGCCAGGGACGGCTGCTCGCCCGCCGGCTGGCCGCGGACGGCGCCGTCTGCGGCGTCGACTGGACAGCGTGGGACGGAGCCCCCGATGGGGTGGCTGTTCACGTCCTCGACCTGCGCAAGCGCAAGTTCGAGGACGTGATCCGCACCGAGCGCCCGAGCGCGGTCGTCCACCTGGGGATGATCCGCCACTTCAAGGGCGACCCGAAGCGGCGCCACGACGTGAACGTGCGGGGCACCAAGCAGCTCCTCGACCACTGTGTCGAGTACGGCGTCCAGAAGATCGTCGTGCTCTCGAGCGGCTACGTCTACGGGGCGTTCCCGGAGAACCCCTTCTACCTGGACGAGGAGCACCCGCTCTCCGCCAGCCGCAGCTATCCGGAGATCCGCGACCTGGTCGAGGTCGACACCCTGGCCGGCGCCTTTCTCTGGAAGTACCCGCACATCCGCACCTGCGTGCTCCGCCCGGTGAACGTGCTCGGCGGCCAGGTGCGCTCGATGATCGCCGACTACCTGCGTCGCGAGCGCGTGCCTACCGTGCTGGGCTTCGACCCGATGATGCAGTTCCTGCACGAGGACGACATGAGCGAGGCCATCGCACTGGCCCTCGCCAAGGGGCTCCAGGGCATCTTCAACGTCACCGGCCCGGGCCAGGTGCCCCTTCACACCGCCATCGCAGAGACCGGAGGCCAGGCGCTGCCCATCCTCGAACCCCTGTTCCGGCCGGCGATCCGGATGCTCTTCGGCGCCGGCGTCGTTCCGTGGCCTCCCGGCGCGATCGATTTCCTGAAGTTCCCGGTCACGCTCTCGGGCAAGCGCTTCGCGGAGGAGACCGGCTTCCAGCCCCTCTTCGGCCTGAACGAGACTTTCACCGCCCTGCAGAAGGGCTGAGGGCCGATGGCGTCGCGGCAAGCGCGAGACGAGCGGCGGGGCGGGCTGCTGGATGCGATCCGCGGGGCGGTGATGCCCGACGCGGTGGAAGAGCTGCAGCGGGAGATCGCCGATCGCCTCCAGAAGATCCCCACGATGCTGAACGAGTTCGGCTACGACGCCTTCGGCCTTCACCCGGGGACGGCCCGCCAGAACATGCTCACGGCGGCCCTGGCCTATCGCTACTACTTCCGGGCCGAGGTCTTCGACATCGACCGCGTGCCATCGACGGGACGGGTGATGCTGATCGGCAACCACGCGGGCCAGCTTCCCTTCGACGGGATGATGATCGGCGTGGCCATGCTCCTCGAGGCGAATCCGCCGCGTCTCGTGCGGGGCCTGGGCGAGTACTTCATCCCGCGCCTGCCGTTCCTGAGCTTCGCCGCCGAGCGCGGCGGCAACCTCGTGGGCACGCCGGAGAACTGCGAGGCGCTCCTCGAGGCCGACGAGTGCGTGATGGTGTTTCCGGAGGGCGCCAGGGGGATGGGCAAGACCTTCGACCAGCGGTACGTCCTCCAGCGCTTCGGTCTGGGCTTCATGCGGATCGCCCTCCAGACGCGCACGCCCATCGTGCCGGTGGGGGTCGTGGGATCCGAGGAGCAGGCGCCGGGGTTGGCGAACCTGGAATCGGTCGGGAAGCTCCTCGGTACGCCGGGCTTCCCGATTCCCTTTACCTTTCCCCTGCTCGGGCCCTTGTGCCTGCTGCCCCTGCCGGTGAAGTACCGGATCCATTTCGGGGAGCCGATGCGCTTCGAGGGAAACAGCAACGACGAGGATCACGTGGTGCAGGCGAAGGTGACCGAGGTGCGCGCCGCCATCGACGGGCTGCTGGCCACGGGCCGCGAGCAGCGCAAGGGGATCTTCCGATGAGGCGCGCGGGAGCGGCGCTCGGACTCACCCTCCTCCTGACGGGCTGCGTTGCCGTGCCGGAGACGCCCGGCGCGGCGATGCCCGAGCGGGTTCTCACCACGCCGTCGGCGGGAGCGCCCGCGGTGCTGGTGGTGGCGAGTGTGGCCGGGCTTCCCGCGGCATTGCCGGCTTCCATGCCCACCCTCGGCGAGCTGGCACGGTCGGGGGTCGTCGCCGAGCGGGTCGATGTGGTGACGCCGGAGAGTCCCTATCCGGTGCACGCCACCTATCTGAGCGGTCGGCGTCCCCGGGATCACGGCATCCTCGGCGATCGGCTGATCGGCGAGAAGGGAGTACGCCGGGCGCGGCCCTGGCACGCGAGCCACACCCAGGTTCCCGCCCTGTGGGACGGCCTCGACGGCCCCGTGCTCGCCCTCGACTGGCCCTCGACCCAGGGCGCGCCCGTCGCGGCGGTGCTTCCGGACGTGCAGCCGACCCGGCGCGACGAGACCTGGCTCTCGGTCATCGCCGATTCGACGACGCCCTGGCTCCTGGCCCTCGCCAAGGCGGCGCCGCCGACGGTCGCGCGGAGCGGCCCCGAGCGGGATCGCTTCCTGGTCGGCGCGGCCTGCACGGCGCTGACGTCGGCGGAGCGTCCCCGGCTGGTGCTGCTGCGGCTGCGGGGCGCCGAGCGCGGGGTCCTCGAGCAGGGTCCCCAGGCGGCGGAGGCGGCCTTCGCCGAGGTGGACCGCGCCCTCGCCACGCTGCTCGGTTGCCTCGATGCGGGGCCCGGCCTCTCCGATGCCGCCGTGGTGGTGGCCGGGGACCGGGCGCTGCGCCCGGTGCACACGGCCGTGCGCCCCAACCGAACCCTGGCCCACGCCGGTTTGCAGGACGACGACGGCTGGCAGGCGGTGGCGCGATCGAACGGCGGCTCGGCCTTCGTCTACGCCCGCGATTCCGAGGCCGCCGTCGCGGCGCGCCGGGCGCTGGCCGCCGAGGCCGAGGGCACCGGCGCTTTCCGGGTGGTGTCCGCCGAGGAGATGATCGCCGCGGCGGCGGATCCGGAGGCCTGGTTCGGGCTCGAGGCCGAGCCCGGCTTCGCCTTCCTCGACGGGCGGCGCGGGCCGTTCCTCGCGCCGTCTCCCATGCGGGCGAGCGGGGGCTACCTCACGGCGGGCCGGCGCTCGCCGGCCTTCGTCGCCTGGGGGCGGGGGATCCGCAGCGGGCTGGTCGTGCCGAGCCTCCATCAGCTGGACGTCGCGCCGACCCTGGCCCAGCTTCTCGACGCCCAGCTGCCCGAGGCCGAGGGCCGCAGCCTGATCGGCCTGCTCCGGGTGCCGGGCGCCGTGGCCGCGCCTCCGCCCGAGGACGAGCTGGAGGCGACGAGTGGCTGGTGATCGCGCGGAGGTGGAGATCGAGCTCGGAACCCGGGAGCAGCGCCTGTACGACCGGCTCCGCGGCCGCCTGCAGACGCCGGTGCACGGCGCCCCGACGGGCTTCCGCGACGTGGTCCTGCTGCTGCCGGACCTCACGACCCTGATGTTCCGCCTGTTGCGGGACGAGCGCGTGGCGGTGGGCGACAAGGCGATCGCGCTCCTCGGGATCGGCTACGTCCTCTCCCCGATCGACGTCCTTCCCGAGTTCCTGCTCGGCCCGATCGGCCTCGTCGACGACGTGGTGGTGGTCGCTGCCACCCTCTCGCGGCTCGTGAACCACGTCCACCCCGACGTGGTCCGCTCCCACTGGTCCGGCCAGGGCGACGCCCTCGAAGCCATCCAACGCCTCACCGGCTGGGCCGAGGACCAGTTCACCGGTCGCCTCCGTGGAGTCGTACGCCGCCTCCTCGGTTAAGAAACGGGGCCAGAGTTAAGAATGAAGAAACTCTCCCTTTGGGGGGAGTTTCTTCATTCTTAACTCTGGCCCCGTTTCTTACGATGAGGCAGGTAGGCGCTTTCGGCTAGAGCAGGCGGCGCATCTGCTCGCGGTCGGTGGAGGGGATGCGGCGGACGCGGCCGGTGGCGTCGACCAGGGCGTGCTCGGTGGCGGCGAGGGCGACAGTGCCTTCCGGGCCTTCGATGCGGTAGGCGAGGCGCAGGGAGGCGCCGCGGAGCCACTCGAGCCAGCAGGTGACGGCGACCTCCTCGTCGAAGCGGGTCACGCGCTTGTAGTCCACCTCGACCCGGGTCGTGGCGAAGTGGCGATCCTCGGACACGTACTCCCGGTACGGCCGGTGGTGCTCCTCCATCCAGCGGATCCGCGCCAGCTCCAGGTACCGCACGTAGTTCGGGTGATGGACGACGCCCATGGCGTCGGTCTCGTAGAACGGCACCCGATGCCGGACGGTGCTGGTCGCCGCTCCGGAGGGCGGGTCGTCGTTCACTTCCCGCCGCCCACTGGTGCGAAGAGCTCCGGCTGGTGGGCGGGGTCGCGGACCTCCTGGGGCAGCTCCGCCGGTCGCTCGTGGGCGAAGGCCGGGCAGGCCCTGCGAAACTCGCACCAGCCGCACAGGCCCGATTCCTTCGGCTCCCACTTGTCCTCCGCCCGGATCGCGTCGATCGCGAGGGCGGTCTTGCGCCGAAGTCGGTCCCGCTGCTCGTCGCTGCGCTGGGAGATCCGCGTCTGGTTGCGCAGGACGTAGTGCCAGACCAGGCGGATCTCCCCCTCCTCGCCCATCTGGTCCCGCACGCCCAGCTCGTAGAGCCCGAGCTGGCGATCCGCGTCGAGCTGCTCCTGGCGCGGAACCCGACGCCCGGTCTTGAAATCGTGGATCTCGAGCACCCCGTCCCGCGCCCGTACCAGCCGGTCGATGATTCCGCGAATTGGGTAGCGGCCCGCCGGGTCGAGGCGGAACTGGATCTTGGTCTCGAGGCCCAGGGTCTCGTCCAGATCGAAGGGGTAGTGCTGGCGGTAGTAGTTCTCCAGGCAGCGGGCGCCGCTCTGCCGGTAGGCCTGCGCGTCCATCTCGGCCCGGACGATGCGGATCCGATCCCCGTTCCAGGCCTCGGCCCACAGGGCGTGGTAGCGGTAGATCACGCGCGGCAGCGACGGCACCATGCCCCGGTCCACGAAAGCGTAGAGCCGCTCGAGCACCTCGTGCACGCGCTTGCCCACGAACGCTTCGATGCCCTCGGTCTCGACCGGGAGCTTCTCCACGTAGCGGTAGTAGTACTGCCTCGGACAGTTCTCGAAGCAGTTGAGGCTGGACGGACTGAAGGTCTTCTGCACCCGGACTCGCTGGAGGCTCTGAGGTCGGGGCGGCTAGCGGCCTTGGGGGTCATGCGAGGGTAGCAGCCGTTCCGCCTCCCGGACCACGCGTCGTTCCCCATCGAAGGTGAGTCGTTCCGCGGCCTCTTCCAGCGGGCACCAGTGGACCCGCTCCATCTCCCCGTCCTGGGCCTGGCCGTCTCCGCTGACGTGCTCCATCAGGAAGTAGTGCACGACCTTCGGGACGTGCGCCTCGCGGCCCCGGTGCCAGAAGGCGTAGCGGACCGGCTCGAGGGCGCCGAGCACCCGCGCGACGACGCCGACCTCCTCACGGACCTCCCGGACCGCGGCCTCCTCCAGGCTCTCGCCGGGCTCCCGGTGGCCTTTCGGCAGCCGCACGTTGCGGTCCCCGGTGTTCCAGTCCACCTGGTCCGCGATCAGCACCTCCGGCCCGCCGGCGCCCTGGCGGACCACGACGCCGCCCGCGCTCACCTCCTCGTCTACGCTCCCGCTCACCCGGTCTTCCCCCACGCGCTAGAATCGTGTTTTAGCGCGCCCGATCGGCGGCGCGACCCCGCCCTGGAGACCCATGAGCTCGAAGCGTCTCGAACAGGCCTACGCCGAGGCGATCCAGGGCCTGGCGGTACCCCGCTCCGACGCGCTCGCCAAGGCCGACGAGGAGGGCTACCCGGACTGGGACCAGGCCGTCGTCTGGGTCGAGCGGCTGAAGCGCGTGATCCTCCACGAGCGCGACGAGGAGGCGCTGGCGAACGAGATCCCGGACCTGGCCGAGGGGCTGCTCGCCCTGCTGGAGCGTGTCCGCCAGGGCCACGACCTCGACCCGGAGGCCGCTACCGAGGCTTTCATCGCCCGGCTCCCGGAGGTGCGAGCCCAGCTGGCCGACGACGTGGAGGCGGCCTTCGAGGGGGATCCGGCCGCCCGGAGCTTCGGCGAGATCATCGTCGCCTATCCCTCGATCCATGCCATCACGATCTACCGGCTCGCTCACGAGCTCTTCCGGCTCGGCGTGCCGCAGCTTCCGCGGGTGCTGACGGAGCACGCCCACGCGCGCACCGGCATCGACATCCATCCCGGAGCGACCATCGGGCGGCGGCTGTTCATCGATCACGGCACCGGCGTGGTGATCGGCGAGAGCAGCGAGATCGGTGACAATGTCCGGCTCTACCACGGTGTGACCCTCGGCGCCTTCTCACCCCGCCGCGGCCAGACGATTCGCGGCACGAAGCGCCACCCGACGATCGGCGACGACGTGACGATCTATCCCGGTGCCACCATCCTGGGCGGCGAGACCGTGATCGGCAGCGGCAGCGTCGTGAACGGCAACGCCTACGTGACCGAGTCGGTGCCGCCGAACTCGCGGGTCGTGCCCGAGGCGCCGCGGCAGGAGGTGCGCCAACGGGGCGGCACCCGGCCGGGGGACGAGCAGCTCCATTGGGACATCTGATCCGCGCCTCCGCGCTCACGGCCGTCGTGCTCGCGGTCGGCTGCTTCCATTCCGCCGCCTTGGAGCCCGACCAGGCGGGGGTCGACTTCCCGGTCCAGGGCGAGTACGCCGGCGGCGAGCCGCCGATCGGGGTGCAGGTGGTCGCCACGGGCGGCGGCACGTTCCGCGCGGTGACGTACGCGGGCGGGCTCCCGGGCGCCGGCGGCGACCCGGTCAGCCGCCAGGTCTTCCCCGGCCGTTGGGACGGCAACGAGGTGGTCTTCGACGGCGGGCCCGGGCTGCGCATCCGGGAGGGCCAGCTCCAGGCCGGCGCACATCGCCTGCCGAAGCTCGAGCGCGCCAGTCCGACCCTGGGCGCGGCGCCCCCGGACGGTGCGGTCGTGCTGTTCGACGGGCAGGGGGCGGGCGGCTTCGACGGCGAGGTCGACGAGCGGGGGCTGCTTGCCGCCGGGGCCACGAGCCGCGAGCGCTTCGGCAGCTTCGATCTGCACCTGGAGTTCCGCACGCCCTTCATGCCCACCGCGAGCGGGCAGGCCCGGGGCAACAGCGGCGTCTACCTCCAGGGCCGCTACGAGGTGCAGATCCTGGATTCCTTCGGCGAGGTCGGAGAGTGGAACGAGTGCGGCGGCATCTACGAGGTGCAGAAACCCGCCGTGAACATGGCCTTCCCGCCCTTGACCTGGCAGACCTACGACATGCGCTTCCAGGCCGCGCGCTTCGGAGAGGACGGGGAGAAGCTCGCCCCAGCACGTGTGACGGTCCGTCACAACGGCGTGGTGATCCAGGACGACGTGGAGCTGCCCGGCCCGACGGGCCTGGGCGATGCCGAGAGCGCCGAGCCCGGCCCGCTCTACCTGCAGGACCACTGGAACCCGGTCTTCTTCCGCAACGTCTGGCTCCTTCCCCACTCGCTACCTTGAGGCCATGATCGTCCGCAGCGTCGCGCTCCTCTGTCTCGTCGGCATTCTCCTCGCCGCCCCCGTCGCGGGGGAGGAGAGCTGGGCCTACGGCCTGGCCGGCGACCTGATGAGTCCCTACTGCCCGGGCCGTGCGCTCTCCGAGTGCCCGAGCCCGAACGCCGAGAAGCTCCGTGTCTGGATCCTCGACCAGGAGAAGGCCGGCCGGAGCCAGGCCGAGGTCGAGGCCCAGCTCTACGAGCAGTTCGGCGACCAGCTGCGCCAGTCGCCCAAAGCCGAAGGCGTCGGCCTCGTCGCCTACGCCATTCCCATCGTCGTCTTCCTCGGCGGCGGCCTCCTCGTCGCCGTCTTCCTCCAGCGCGCCCGCGCCGCCTCCGACCCCGAGCCCGCCACCCCCACCCCCACTCGCCCTACCGCCGACACCGACCTCGAACGCCTCCTCGACGAACAGCTCGAACGTTAAGTTAGGGGCCGGTTCCGTTTGTTAAGTTGTGCTCGGTCTGGTCGGTGAAGGTGACGGGGACGCGGAGGGGATCGGCGCGGCCGGGCAGCGCGATCCAGAGGTCGCCCTGGTGGCGGCCGGGGTGGCGCAGCTTCACGACGAGCTCGCCGGCGCGTTCGGCGAGCTGGGCCACTTCGGCGTGGCCCATGCCGACATGGAGGCTCGAGCCGACGACGACAGGGCGATCCGAGGTCGGCGTCAGGGCGAGCAGGCGGCAGCCGCCCGCCGGCACCTCGCGCGGCTCGATCGCCTCGACGACACCGAGCGGGCGGTTCGGCCAGAACTCGTAGACGTGGACCGGCGCTCCCGGAGGCTCGGGCAGCGCCTCCAGATCGAGGCCGAGGTGCGCGGGGACCGCGCCCGGGTTCCACAGCAGCACCGCGAACCGCCCTCCCCGCAGCGCCGCCGCCACCCCGTGCTCGCCCACCCGGCGCAGGGGCCGGGCCAGCGGGGGCAGGGCACGCCGCAGCAGGGTCGCCGCCTCGTCGCCGGCCTCGTCCGGGTGGCCGGCCAGCTCCACGTGCCCGCCGAGGCTGGCCAGGGAGAGCTCCGTCTCGAGCCGGGCCCGCCCCACGCTCGTCTCGATGGGCGGAGGACCCAGGTGCCATAGCCGCCCCGCCTCGTGGGCCCGGGCCGCCAGGTTCGACGCCGTGCGCACCGCGCCCGCGTCCTTCCCGGCCACGGCGAGGTGGGGGAGCGTCTGGCTGGTCCGGGCGCCGGGCCAGGACACAACGCCCCGGGGCACCACCCGCCCGCGGCGTTCCGCCGCCGCGCGCTCGGCCCAGGCTTCGAGCAGGGCGTGCTCTTCGCCGCCGACGCCGATCCACACCCGATCGCCGGGGCGCGCGACGCCTGGCGCCAGAGGAGCCTCCGCCGCACCGGCCTGCGCCGCGAGCCCGCCGCCCTCGGCGTGGATCCGGGCCACGCCGCCGCCCGTGAACCCGGCAAGCCCGCGAACCGTGCCATGGCGGAACAGACACCAGGCCCCGGTGGGATCGAAGCGTTCGCCCTGGGCCCCCGCGAGTACGAGGCAGGGCTCCTCGCTCCCGACCACGGTGTCCGGGCCGCGGTTCTCGATGCCCAGCTGGTGGGTGAGCCCGCGTCCCGCAGCGTCCACCTCCAACACCCAACGCAGCGCCAAGGCACCCCGGGCGGCCCGCTGCACCTCGATGCGCTCGGCCGGCCCTGCGGCCGTCTTGATGCGCCCGCGCGCGACGATGGTTGGTGCCCCACCGGCGGACCACGGTGTTCGAAGCACGAGAGGCTGCCCTCCCGGCGCGAGCACGCGCGCCACGCCGCGGCGCGGCTCGACCTCGAGCCGCAGCCCTTCGCAACGCACCTCGATCATCGCCGACACAACGGGCCGGTATACTCGCGCCGGTGAAGATCTACACCAAGCGCGGCGACGCGGGGGAGACCGATCTGTTCGGCGGCCCCCGCGTCGGCAAGGACGACCTGCGCGTCGAGGCCTACGGGGCCGTGGACGAGCTCAACTCCGTGTTGGGCGTCGCGGTCGCTGCTGGCGGCCAGGACGACCTCGCCGCCCTGACCCGCTCGCTGCAGGGCACGCTCTTCGACCTGGGTGCCTATCTCGCCTCTCCCGATGCGGAGCGGCGCGAGAAGAGCCGCATCCCCGAGCCTCGCATCGAGGACGTCGAGGCGCTCGAAGCCCGGATCGACGCCTTCGAGGCCGAGCTCGCTCCGCTGCGCCGCTTCATCCTGCCTGGAGGCACGACCGCGGCCGCGGCCTTCCACCTGGCTCGCACCGTGTGTCGCCGCGCCGAGCGCCGTGCCGTGGCCCTGGACCGGGCCGAGCCCCTCGATCCCACAGCCCTCCGCTACCTGAACCGCCTATCCGATCTCTTGTTCGTGCTCGCCCGCGTGGAGAACCACCGGGCGGGCGTCGAGGATGTCGAGTGGGAGGGCGGCGGGTAGGCCGGGACCCGGCCGCGGCGGAGCGGACCCGATGATGCGCACCGGCTCCTCGAAGCGCGCGCGGATGCGGGCGCCGAGCCAGAAGGCCGCCACCAGCTCCAGCGCCAGCAGGATCAACACCCAACGCCCCAGTCGCTTCACGTTCCCCCCTCACCGCCGCGGAGGGCGGCCTCGATCTCCCGGCCGAGCTCCTCGCCGAGGGCGAATCCCGAGCGATCCGCCGCCGCCGCCAGTCGGGTGGCCAACGCTTCCTCCCCGCCCCACACGGCCAGGCCGTGGCTGCCGTAGCGGTGGAGCAGGCTGGTGCGCACCCCGGCGTCCCGCCCGCGCCGCCGACGCGCCTCGAGCTCCCGCGGTCGCAGGCTCTCGAGGTGGCTCTCCAGGGCCGCGTCGAGCTCGTCCATCCCCGAGCCGTCCCGGGCGGAGACGAGGACCACCGGAGGCCGCCACTCGCTCGCCCGTTCGCCGAGGCCCAGTCCCGCCGTCAGCTCGTGTGCGGTCCGCTCGGCCACCGGGCCGAGGTCTGCCTTGTTCACGGCCAGCACGTCGGGCAGCTCGAGGATGCCCGCCTTCATGAACTGCAGCAGGTCGCCGGCGCCGGGCTGGGCGAGGTAGACCAGGGTGTCCGCCAGATCGGCCACTTCGCCTTCGCTCTGCCCGACGCCCACGGTTTCGACCAGCACCACGTCGAAGGCGGCCGCCAGGACCGTCACGCTGGCGCGGGCCGCTTCGGCGAGCCCGCCCAGCCGGTCTCGGGCGGCCATGGAGCGGAAGAAGACGCCCGGGTCCGCCGCCCCCGAACGCACGCGCATGCGATCGCCGAGCAGCGCGCCGCCGGTGCGGCGGCTCGAGGGATCGACGGCCACCACCCCGACGGTCTGCTCCCGCCCGCGGAGGCGGCGCACCAACGCGTCGAGCAGCGTCGACTTCCCCGCGCCCGGCGCGCCGGTGAGGCCGATGCGCCGGGCCCCGCCCAGCAGCACCTTCTCCTCGAGGGCGGCGAGGAGTGCTGTCGCCTGGCGGCGCGCCTGCGGCCGGCCGTCGTCCACCAGGTTGAGGGCCGGGGCCACCGCCGAGCGGTCCCGTGCGAGCAGGCGCTCCGCGAGCTCCGGACGAGCCGCGTTCGGCTCCTCCCCGGCCCCCTCAGCCAAGGGCGCCGCCCGCCTCCACCACGTCGACGATCTCGTCCATGATGCGGGTGAGGTCGAAGTCCTTCGGCGTGTAGACGCGCTCGACACTGGCGGCGCGCAGGGCGTCGGCATCGTCGTCGGGGATGATGCCGCCGACCACGACCGGAACGGCGAGGCCCTCCGCCCGCAGCCCCTCGAGGACGTCGAGCACCAGCACCTGATGGGAGCCGGACAGGATCGAGAGGCCGATCACGTGCACCCCCTCGTCGCGGGCCGACTGCACGATCTCCTCCGGGGTCAGGCGGATGCCGTCGTAGACGACCTCCATGCCCACGTCGCGGGCCTTCACGGCGATCTGCTCGGCGCCATTGCTGTGGCCGTCGAGGCCGGGCTTGCCGACCAGGATCTTGAGCGGGCGCCCGAGCTTCTCCCCACAGGCGCGGACGCGCTTCCGGACCTTCTCGTTGGCTTCGTCCGCCACCTGGGACTCCCTCGCCACCACGCCGGTGGGGGCGCGGTACTCGCCGAAGAGCTTGCGGAGCGTGTCCGCCCACTGGCCGGTGGTCACCCCCGCATGGGCCGCGCGGATCGACGGCGGCATCACGTTCTCGCCGTTCGCCAGAGCGTCGCGCAAGCCCTGGAGCGCGGCTTCCACCTCGGCCTCGTTGCGCTTCGCCCGGAACGCGTTCAGCCGCTCGACCTGCTCGCGCTCCGCCGAGTCGTCCACCTTGAGGATGGCCGTGTCGTCGTCGCCGACCAGGGGCGAGGGCTCGGTCTCGGTGTAGACGTTCACGCCGATCACCGGAAGCTCGCCGCTCTCGATCGCGCGCACGCGGGCGGTGTGGGACTCGACCAGACGCTGCTTCATGTAGGCGTTCTCGACGGCCGCCACGGCCCCGCCCAGGGCGAGCACCCGGTCGAGCTCCTCCTGGGCCGCCTTCTTCAGCTCCTCCACCTTCGCTTCGACGACGTGGGAGCCGTCGAGCAGGTCCGGGTACTCGAGCAGATCCGTCTCGTAGGCGAGGATCTGCTGGATGCGCAGGGACCACTGCTGGTCCCAGGGCCGCGGCAGCCCCAGCGCCTCGTTCCAGGCCGGGAGCTGGAGCGCCCGACAGCGGGCCTTCTTCGAGAAGGTGACCCCGAGCGCTTCGAGCACGATGCGCACCACGTTGTTCTCGGGCTGGGCCTCCGTGAGCCCGAGGCTGTTCACCTGCACGCCGTAGCGGAAGCGGCGGAGCTTCGGATCCTTCACGCCGTAGCGGTCGCGGCCGAGCTCGTCCCACAGCTCGGTCATCGCCCGGCCCTTGCAGATCTCCTCGACGAAGCGGATGCCCGCGTTCAGGAAGAAGGAGATGCGGCCGAACACCTCGGGGATCACGTCGTCGGGAACGTCCTCCCGTGCCTTCACCGCATCGAGGACGGCGATCGCGTTGGCCAGAGCGAAGGCGATCTCCTGGACCGGCGTCGCCCCCGCTTCCTGCAGGTGATAGGAGCAGATGTTGATCGGGTTCCACTTCGGGATGGCGTGGACCGTGTGGGCGACCATGTCGCTGATCAGCCGCATGGAGGGCTCGGGCGGGAAGACGTAGGTGCCCCGGGAGAGATACTCCTTGATCAGATCGTTCTGGGTGGTGCCGCGCAGTCGGTCCGCCGCCACCCCCTGCCGCTCGGCGGCGGCCACGTAGAGCGCCAGCAGCCAGGCGGCCGTGGCGTTGATCGTCATCGAGGTGTTCATCCGGTCGAGGGGGATCTCCCGGAACAGCACCTCCATGTCGCCCAGGTGCCCGATCGGCACGCCGACCTTGCCGACCTCGCCGCGGGCGAGCGGGTGGTCCGCGTCGTAGCCCGTCTGGGTCGGCAAGTCGAAGGCGACGGACAGGCCGGTCTGGCCTTTCGCCAGGTTGGTGCGGTAGAGGGCGTTGCTGGCTTCGGCCGAGGAGTGGCCGGAGTAGGTGCGGAACACCCAGGGGCGGTCGCGTTCGGCGGCCATGGAGGACTCCCGTGGCTCGGGCCCGGCCCGGACCCAAGTGCCCGGAAATCCTAACGAAACACCCCCGGGGGCACCAGCCGCCGGGGGTGTCGAAGGTCGATCGAGTCGCTGTCAGGCTCTTCGGCGGGCCCTCGTCGCCGCGAGTCCCAGCGCCACCAGGAGGGCCAGCTCCGGCTCCGGCACCGCATTCAGGTTGGCGGTGATGCGAAACTCGAGCGGGCTTCCGACTGTGCTGGTGAAGTCGAGCTGGATCCCACACTGGCCCGGAATGGTGCAGTTGAGGGCCGAGAGAGACACCGTCTCGCTGAGGCCCATCGGTCCGACGACCGTACTGCCGCCGAGCAGGCCCTCGACCGTGCCCGTCAGCGTCGCCGTGGCGGCCGGGGGGATCTGGGAGACCAGCGTGAGCCCCGGCAGCACGGTCTCCGTCACCGTGATTCCGGTGAAGGTGACCATCAGCCCGCTCAGCACGATCTCGTCGACGCCGCCCAGGCCGGGGCCCGTCAGGGTCAGGGTCGGGATCGACAGGCTCAGCGTCCCCGTGGTGCCTCCGACGACGGAGAGCGAGCCGCTGGCCAGCTCGAGCGAGAGATTGTCGAAGTCCGGGGTGCCTCCGAGGCACGTAGCGACCGAGGTGCAGGCAACCGCATTGCCCGCGAGGATGCCCGTTCCACCGCTGCTCGACAGCGTGTAGGTCGTGGCACCCATCGAGCTGGCGGCCAGGATGAGGCCGAGGGAAAGGATTCCAGCGCGGAGGCTGCGGTCGACGCTGCTGCGATCCATATCGGCTAGCTCCCCAACAGGAATGGATGGAGTGATTCCCCGTCGTTTCACGCGTTCGTTGTAAACCCTGTTGAACGACGGATCAAGAGAAGATGCGACGCCTCCGCACGGCGCAGGCCATGCCGACGGTGAGCAACAGTGCCATGCTCGGCTCCGGCACGCCGAAGAACGTGATGTCGGCCTTCACGATCAGGTCCTCGGTCTCGCCCGGAGCCAGGGAAGCGTCGATCAGGACGAACGTCACCCCGGTGAGGGTGAGCGCGCCCGTCGTCAGGTCGAAGGTGCCGGTGATAGGCGCGATCGTCGTCGTGCTGAACGGAATCGTGCCGATCGGTGAGCCGCCAGAGTACGACGTGGCCGACCCACTCACGTCCAGCGGGCCAGCGCTGAACGTGAAGGAGGTCGGGCCTCCCGCCACCGTTTGCGTGAATCCGGCGTTCGGCACGATCGAGAAGCTGTCGAGCGTGAAGGCATCGGCGCCCCCGTAGGGGGAGCTCAGCGTGATCAAGGCCGACGGGCCGCCCGTGATGTCGATGCCGTCGATCGACGGCGCCATGTCGTCGAAGATGATGAAGTTCCCGGTGAGCGGGATGCCGGTATGGGAAAAGAGCGTCGACCCGCCGACGGTTCCTGTGACGTCGACGTCCCCGCTCGAGAAGGTGTACGTGACCGCGGTCGCGGTGCTGGCGGCCGGCAACAGAAGGCCCAGCAACAGAACCAGGGCTGCTCTTCGGTTGAACCACTTGGCGCGCATCCTCGTACTCCCCTTCCCAGGCCCCCGGCTGGCCGGGGGTCGCAAAATCCACTTCCCCTGGCCAACGGGGGCGAAAGCCAAACTTCCCGCCCCGGGCTTAAGCAAGCCCGGTGCCACCTTCAGGGAGCGCGAGTCCGTGGTCTAACCACCTGTCTTCGCAAAGGAAACCGAGCCGCCCCGCAGGCCGCGCACACAGCCGGCCCAAGAATCGGGAAAACCGTTTCCGCAATCGGGGAAGCGATGTTCCCAAGAACGCAGGAGCTTCGCCCCGGGGGACCCGGCACGAGGCTCCTTGGATCCAGGCTGGAAGCCGGGTCAGCTCCGGATACGCCCCCGAGCCGCGAGGGCCGCGAGGCCCAGCCCGACGAGAGCCAGCGTGGACGCCTCGGGCACGCCGACGAAGGAGATGCTCTTGAACACGGTGATCTTCTTCCCGCCGTGGAAGAAGTGGAACATCTCCTCCTTGGCGGCCGTGATCGTGGCCGTGTCGCCGACCACGGTCACGGTGCCGCTCGCCGACGGAACCGTGGAGACGACGTTGAGCGGTCCGAGGTCCCCAAGAAGGCCTCCGGTGAGGCTCACCATGGCGTCCACGTCGAAGGCGCCTCCCGCCCAGTCCCAGGCGCCGGCGCCCGTGGGCGTGGCGGGCGCCGAGAAGCCCGGCGCGCTGGTCACGGTGACGTCGATGTCGAGGATGCCGAGCAGGAGCCCGAGGTCGATCGAGTCGCTCACGTCCCACATCACGTCGGTGACGGCCGGGATCATGTCGTCGAAGGTCGTCGACGTGCCCACGAGGGGCGCCGTGGTGCTCAAGACCGTGGATCCGTCGACGTCGATCTCGAGCAGGGCCGAGCCGCTCACGAAGTCGTACGTGATCGGCGAGGCCGCCGCGGGGGAGCCGGCGAGGCACGGCAGCGCGAAGCCGAGGAGGAAGGCCTGAAGGGTACGCATGGGGTTCCCCCTCATCCTGGGCCATGAGAAAGCAAGTCGCATGCCGCTCGGGTTCGCTCTCCAACCGACTGGAAATGCAGCGCCTTTGATCGGGCCGGAAGCCTGAAATGGAACTTCGGTTCCATTTTTTGTGGAACGACTTTTCCCTCCGCCCTGTGCAATGATCCGTCTGTGCTGCGTGCCCTCGATCACGTGATCCTGGCCGTGGAGGATCTTCCCGCCGCGACCCGCAGCTACGTCCGCTTGCTGGGCCGCACGCCGTCCTGGCGGGGAGAGCATCCCGCCATGGGCACCGCCAACGCCTTGTTCCGCCTCTCGAACATGTACCTGGAGCTGCTGGCCCCGGAGGGAGAGGGCCCGGTCGCGGACATGCTGCGCCGGCGGATCGCCGAGCACGGCGAGGGGCCGGCGGGCCTGGCCTTCCGCACCGATGACGCGGCCGCGTGCCACGACGCATGGGCGAAGGCCGGGCTCCACCCGGCCGAGCCCGCACCCGGCCTCGGCCGCGATGTCGAGTCCGGCGCCTTTCGCGAGTGGAGCAACGTGCACCTGCCGCCGGAGGACACGCGCGGGGTGCTCCTCTTCGCCATCGAGCACCGCACGCCGGACGACGTGCTCAGCGAAGCACGCCCCATGGCCGACGAGGCCGCCTGCATCGGCGGGCTCGACCACGCGGTCGTCCAGACCCGCGATCCCGAGGCGGCCATCCATCTCTACGGCGAGCAGCTCGGCCTTCGCCTCGGCCTCGACCGGGAGTTTCCCCAGTGGGGGTCCCGACTGATCTTCTTCCGCGTCGGCGGCGTCACCGTCGAGATCGCCGCCCGGCTGAAGGAGGACGGTGAGGCGTCGGCCTCCCGGGACCGGGACTGGCTGTGGGGGCTCTCCTGGAGAGTGAGCGACGCGGACGCCGCCCGGGCGCGCATGGCCGAGGCCGGCCTCGATGTCTCCGACGTGCGCGATGGCCGCAAGCCTGGCACGAAGGTGTTCACGGTACGTGGGCCGACCCACGGGGTACCGACCCTGGTGAAGCAACCCGCCCCGCGGGATTGAGTCGAGCTTGACAAATCCCCGCTGGGACGGAGCTTTTCACCCATGGCGCAAACGCACGATGGCCTGCCGGGCGATCTCGAAGGCGCGATCCTCGAGCTGAAGGAGCGGCAGAACGCCGTCGTCCTCGCGCACTACTACCAGGAAGACGAGGTCCAGGACCTGGCGGACTTCGTCGGCGATTCCCTGGCGCTCGCCCAGGCCGCCTCCCGGGTCGACAAGGACGTCATCGTCTTCTGCGGCGTCCACTTCATGGCGGAGACGGCGAAGATCCTGAACCCGGATCGCAAGGTCGTCGTCCCCGACCTCGCGGCCGGCTGCTCCCTGGCCGACGGCTGTCCGCCGGACGAGTTCCAGGAGTTCATCGACCAGCACCCCGGTGCGAAGGTGCTCTCCTACATCAACTGCTCTGCCCAGGTGAAGGCGATGAGCGATCTCATCTGCACCTCGTCGAACGCGGTGAAGATGGCCCGCGAGTTCGCCGGCCAGCCCCTGATCGTGGCGCCGGATCGCCACCTGGCCCGCTGGATCGGCCAGCAGGCGAACCGGGACGACCTGATCGTCTGGCAGGGCGCCTGCATCGTGCACGAGCAGTTCAGCGCCAAGGAGCTGGCCAAGCTGAAGGTGCGTCACCCGGACGCCGAGGTGCTCGCCCATCCCGAGTGCGAGGCGTCGGTGCTCGACCAGGCGGACTTCATCGCGTCCACCTCGGGCATCATCGCCCGCGCCGTCGAGTCGCCGGCGGAGATCCTCGTCATCGCCACCGAGGACGGCGTCTTCCACCAGATCGAGAAGAAGCTCGAGGCCGAGGGCAAGAAGAAGACCCTCATCCAGGCCCCGGGCATGGACGAGAGCTGCGCCTGCAACCGCTGCCCGTTCATGCGCCTGAACACCCTCGAGAAGCTCTACCTCTGCCTGCGCGACCTCGAGCCCGAGGTCACCGTCCCCGAGGACGTGCGCGTCCGCGCCCTGGCGCCGATCGAGCGCATGCTGGAGCTGTCGGCCTAGCTTCGGCCGTCGTTCCCGGGGCCTCTCGTGCGCGACACCGGGGCGAGGCCGGGGCCGGCATTGCCTCTCTCCGCTCCTTCTTCGAGGCAACGCGTGGCACCTGCCCTCCGGGCAGGGACCGGGTGCTCCGAGGTCCATCGCAGCTCCGGGCCCTCGCGGCGTTGAGCCCGCCGGGCACCAGGGCACCGGGGCTCGCTCGACGTCGCTGCGCACCGGCAACGCCACCCCCGGCCTCAGGACCTCGGTGGTTCGCTAGGGCCCTCGGCTCCAGGGAGCCAGCCTCTTGAGCGACGCGCCGTGGTCGACGAGGCGTGTGTCAGGCCGGGGGGCGGGTGTCGATCGGAGCGGAGCCCACCCGCCCCGAACCCCGTCGTCCCTCGATGCGACAACGCCGAGTGGCCCGGAGCTGCGATCGACCCGGTGCCCCCGGTCTCTGACTCGAGGGCCTGCGCCGCGCGTTGCCGAAGCGCTGGCGGAGTCGGAGAGCGACACCCGGCGCCCGGCCCCGCCCCGGTGTCGCGCACGAGAGGCCCCGCAAGAGACGTCCCGATCACGACTCGTAGAGCTTGACGACCTCGACGCTGCCCTTGGGCGCGGCCTCGATGCAGAGATCGCAGAGCACGCACTCGTCCAGGTTCTCCTCGACGATCCGGAGGCTCCCGTCGTCGTTCTGGGCGAAGATGTCGACGGCGCACACCTCGACGAGCTTCTTGGCCGTCTCGGCGTCCTTCGCGGCTTCGTCGGCGACCTTGACGTCGATGAAGAGTCCGGGCATCAGCTGGCTCCCATGCGCTTGCGCAGGAGATCCGGGATCTCCTCGATGCGCTCTGCCACCGAGATGCCGGCGGCTTCCATGCGCTCGATCTTCTCGGCCGTGGTGTCTTCCTTGCCCTCGACGATGGTTCCGGCGTGGCCGAAGCGCATGCCCTTCATCTCGTCCATGAAGCGGCCGGCCATGAAGGCGACGATCGGGAGGCGCGAGTCGTTCTGCTTGACCCACTCGGCGAGCTCGGCCTCCATGCGGCCGCCGGGCTCTGAGTAGATGGCGATGGCCTCCGTCTCCGGATCCGCCTCGAAGTAGGCCATCAGCTCGGCGTAGGTGGTGCCGACGATCGCGTCGCCGCCGATCGAGACGCAGGTGCTCTGGCCGAGGCCGGCGGCGGTCAGCGTCGAGGCGATCTCGGTGGTCATTCCGCCCGAGCGCGACATCACGCCGATCGGTCCCTTCCTGTAGGCCTGCTTGGTGTTGGCGGCGGGGCCGCCGACGCCGCCCATCTTGGCCTCGTCCGGCGAGATGATGCCCAGGCAGTTCGGTCCGATGATGCGCGCGCCGCGCAGGTTCGCGAGCTCGACCATCTGCGCCACCTGGCGGCGTGGGATGTTCTCGGTCACCACCACGATCAGCTGGATGCCGTTCTCGATGGCCTCGAACACGGCGTCCCGGGTGAAACGCGGCGGTACGGAGACGATCGAGCCGCCCGGGGGGCCACCCTGGGCGTCGCAGATCTCCTTCACGCAGTTGTAGACGGGCACGCCGTAGACGTCGCGCCCGGCGCGTCCGGGCGTCACCCCGCCGACGATCTTCGCGCCGTAAGCCAGGTTCTCGCGGGTCAGGTTCACGGCCTCGCGGCCGGTGATGCCCTGGATGATGAAGGTCGTGTCCCTGGAGATGAAGATCGACATCGGGCCCTCTACAGCTTCGCCACGGCGCGGCCCGCCGCTTCGTACATGGAGACGGAGCGGTCGCAGTACTCGACCCCGTACTTCTCGAGGATCTTGAAGCCCTCCTCCTCCCACGCTCCCGGAATGCGGAAGATCGAGATCACCTCCGCCGGGTCCTTGCCGCTCTCGAGGCAGCCCTTGATCACGCCCCGGGCCACGATGTCGACGCGGGTGTTGGAGACGACGTTCATCATCACCGCGATCTTCTCGACGCCGGGCTTGCCCAGGATCAGCTTGGTCAGGTTGCACGCCTTGCCGACGCTCGGGTTGCCACCGATCTCGCAGTAGTTGGCGGGCTTGCCCCCGTGCTTGCGCACCGCGTCGAAGAGGGTGAGGGAGCCGCCGCCGGCGCCAATGATGAGGCCCAGGTTGCCGTCGAACTCCACCACGTTTCCAGCCACGCCGCGGTGGTCCACCGCGTTGAGCCGTGCGCCCTCCAGCTCGAAGGGGGTGGGCGGCCGGGCCTGGCGGGTCTCGTCCTCGCCGATGCCGAGCTCCTCGAGCAGCGCCTGGTGGTCGCCCCGCGCCTCGGCCTCCATGTCCACGTGGCCGTCGAGGACGATGAACGAGCCGTTCTCGAGCTTCGCCAGCGGGTTGATCTCGGCCAGGGTGAGGTCGTACTCGAGGAACAGCTGGATCAGCTTGTAGACGATCGGCACCAGCCGGTTGAGATCGCTCCCCGAGACGCCCACCGCCGAGATCGCCTCCTTGGCGATGCGCTCGGACAGCGGGAGGATCGTCGAGAAGTGGGTGCGGGAGAGGTGCTCCGGATGGGTCTCCGCCACCTCTTCGATGTCGATGCCGCCCATGTCGCTGAAGAGCAGCACGGGCAGCTTGCGGCGGCCGTCCCAGGTGACCGACACGAAGTACTCGTGGGCGACCGGGCTCTTGGCTTCGACCAGCACCGAGCGCGCGGTCTCGCCGTTCACCACGATCGGCAGCACGTGCTCGTACTTCGCGGCCGCCTCCTCCGGCGTGTCGGCGAACTGGACGGCACCCGCCTTCATGCGCCCGCCCGAGAGCACCTGGCTCTTGACCACGACCGGGCCCGCGATCGCCTCGGCGGCGGCGCGGGCCTCGTCGGGGGAGCCGACCACGCGGCCTTCGCCGAGGGGCATGCCGTGGCGGCGGAAGAGCGCCTTGGACTCGTACTCGTAGAAGCGCATGCAGGTCTCCAGCCGCGAGGGCCCCGGGGGAACGGCGGGGCAGCGTACCACCGGGTCCCCGCCCTTCAAGGGCCCCCGGGCGGGCTCCCGAGCCGGTGTTAACCTCCCCCTCCTTCGCGAAACGAGGAGCCGAGCGCCGATGCCGACCGTCCCCGCCTACTCGATCACCACCGAGGCCATCGCCAAGGAGCAGGAGCGCGTCGGCTCCGATCCCTCCCAGTTCGACGTCTCCAACGTCCTGCAGCTCGATGAGCTCGAGCTCTCGCCCGTCGGGCCGAACGACGTGCGGATGAAGGTCCTGGCGGTCTCGGCCGAGCACAACATCGACCACGCGACGACTGCCGACACGATCAACATCGCCGACGCCCGGGGCGGCAAGATCTACCCGGGCAACAGTGCTACGGGCGAGGTGCTCGAGGTCGGCGCCAACGTGACGAAGTTCGTCCCCGGCGACATCGTCATCACCCACTGCAACGGAGGGGCGGACGAGTACGGCTTTCCCCTGCGGATCTATGGCTACGACGCCGAGGACTCGATCGGCTGGTACGCCAAGGAGGCGGTGGTCACCGACTGGCAGCTGATCAAGGCGCCGCTCGACTGCGGGCTCAACCTGTGGGAGATCGCCGCGCTGCCCCTGCGCGCGCCCACCGCCTACCACCTGTGGCGCCGCGCGATCGGCATCTACCGGGTGAAGGTCCCCTACGAGCGGCGCGCCCGGATCAACGTGCTGGGCTTCGGCGGCGGCGTCTCCGAGCTCTTCCTGATGCTCGCCAAGGCCGAGGGCCACAACGCCTTCTTCTGCTCCGGAAGCCCCGAGCGCCGCGCCGCCCTCGAGAAGCTGGGCATCGTGGGCATCGACCAGAAGGCCTTCAACCGCTTCGCCAGCCGCGACGACGTGCGCGCCTTCACCAAGGAGTGCCGCCGGCTCACCGACGGCGAGCTGATGCACGCGGTTTGCGACATGCTGCGGGGCCCGGTCTTCGCCGCCGGCCTCGCGTGCACGGCGCGGCAAGCCGTGAACGTCAGCGCCGGATGGCAGCTCTCCCAGCAGGTCGAGTACAACTCGACGCTGATGTCGGTGAAGCAGGTGACCATCGACCACACCCACTACGAGACGCCCGAGGGCTGCGAGGCGGCGACCGAGCTCTACGGCAGCGTCTTCAAGCCGACCCTCCACGACGAGATCTACCGCTGGGACGACCTCCCGCGGGCCCACCAGGAGATGCACCTCAACACCCAGACGGGCATCCCGATCGTCCGCATCGCCGACGACATGCCGGAGGCGGTGAAGGGCCTCGTTCCCTGAGCCGATGGATCGCCTTCGCGGTCCTCGTGCTGCTGGTGCCGCTGCTCTACCGCATCGGGCGGTACGCGCCGCTGTTCGAGGAGCGCGCGGCGCTCGCGATCGATCGGAGCGCGGAGGGCCGCTCCCGCCAGGCTGCGGCGCCCCGGCGCGTGCTGCTCGTCTCGATCGACGGGCTGGGCCCGAGCCTGCTGGCGGAGGTGCCCACCCCCTTTCTCGATCGCCTCGCAGCCGATGGCCTGCAGGCGGAGGCAGTGACCACCGTAGTGCCACCGGTCACCCTCACCTCCCACGCGAGCATGCTCTCCGGCCTCCCGCCGGAGGAGCACGGCGTCTTCTTCAACCGGGTCGAGCCCTGGCGCGAGCTGCGTTTCGCCACGATCTACACCGATTGCGCCCGGGCCCGCCTGCGCTGCGGCCTCTTCGCCGGCAAGCGCAAGTTCGTCCACTTCGCCGAGCACGAGCCCGGCGTCGAGCGCTACCAGTACGGCGCCAACGCCGCCGAGGTGCTGTGCCACGCCCTCCGCTACGCGCACCAGCGCGATCCGGACTTCCTGTTCGTGCACCTCGCGGAGGTGGATCTTACAGGTCACACCGAGGGCTGGGGAAGCGGCCTTCAGGCGCGGGCGCTGCAGGAAATCGATACCCGGCTCGCCGCCTTCGTCGCGGTCCTGGCGGAGCTCCCGCGGCCCCTCGTCGTGTTGGTCACCAGCGAACACGGCGGCAGTGGGACGAGCCATCACGAGGATACGCCCGCGAACCGCGAGATCCCCTGGATCCTGTGGGGCGATGGCGTCACCACCGACATCTCGCCGGCTGCCAGCACGCTCGACACCTACACGGCACTTCAGGGATTTCTGCTGCGATCGGCTCCTGGCAGCTGACTCAACGCGGCGCCACCTCCGTAAAGACGGCCAGCTGCAGCACGTATTCGCCGATGTGCAGGCGGCCGTCGTCGCCGATGCCGCCCAGGGCCTTCTTGGCGTTCTGGCGCTCGTACTCGGAGCGCCCGATCGCATTGACGTTGTTGAAGACGTCGAGGGCGGCGGTCACGAGGCGCAGGTCGTCGCGGCCCGGGATCTCCTGCACGGCCTTCGTTGTGAGGGTGGCGGAGAGGAACTCCGGCGGCACCGGCGCAGCGGTGGTGGCGTGTTCCTCTTCCCGGACCTGCTCGGTCAGGTACACCGGCGCGATGTGCCGGGCCACGTCGAGACCGAGCAGCGCCGCGCACTGGAACTGGGCCGCGTAGTTGTAGACGCCGTAGAGCAGGGTCAGGAGCCCCCAGACGATGTAGCTCGAATCCCGGGTGTAGTGGGTCTTGGCCAGGTTCCCGAGCCCGCGGGTGATCCAGAAGATCTCGTCGGGGCGGAGCACCGAGATGCGCCCGGTCGGGAGCACTTCCCCTTCGCGGAAGTCCTCGGCGACCAGGGCGCCGGGCGTTCGCTTCACCCGGGCGCCGGCCGGCGGCAGCGCCGCGGCCGCCCCGTCGAAGGCCACCTCGATCTTCTCCCGGTCGTCGAGCGGCGTGCCGTCGTCCGGGAAGGCGTAGCTCCGGCGGCCGTTCACGATGCACTCGCGGGTCCAGGTGAGGGTGTCGCCGATGGTGCTGCGCACCTGGCAGACGCCAGTGGTGGCGCCATGCTCGCGGAACTTGCGGCCGAGGACCCGGGTCTCGGCCTCGACGTCGAGGGAGGTCGGCGCCTTGCGGAACAGCACGTTCTTGGCGCCCAGGTTGGCGGGAGAGTTCTCCGACACCGCCGTCGTCTTGCAGAACGCCGCCAGCTTGAAATAGATGGGGTCGAGGGTGCCCTCGGGCCGCCAGAAGAGCCGCCCGAAGCGCGCCTCGAAAGCCTCGGGGGAGACCTCGAGCCCGCGACCCACGGCGCCGCCCGGCACGTCCAGCCCCGGCTTCAGATCCTCGATGAAGAGCCCGGTTTCCTCGGCCACTGCCGCTCCTCCAGGAAAGGGGCGGATCCTACTCGTGCCCCCCCGCGGGCGCCACGAGGTCGGCCGGTGACGGACTCCGGGAAGCGTGCTGAGAGCCGGCCGGTGACGGGTCCCCGGAGGTCATCTATGCTGCCGCCCCGCCCGCGACGGGCCCCTCTCCCCAACCCCTCCCGGAGCCTCCCGTGATCGTCGCCGTACCCAAGGACCGTCCCGAGGAGCGTCGTGTCGCCCTCACGCCGGACGGCGCCAAGACCCTCGCTCGCCAGGAGATCGAGGTGCGCGTGCAGAGCGGCGCCGGAAGCGAGGCGGGCTTCTCCGACGCCCAGTACGAGAAGGCCGGCGCCAAGGTCGCCGGCGATGCCGTGGCCCTGTTCGGCGAGGCGGACGTGGTGCTGCGGGTGAACGCGCCCACCGGCGAGGAGCGCAGCCGGCTGCGGAGCGGCAGCGTCTGGATCTCCCTCCTGCGCCCCCTGGACGAGCCCGGGGAGGTGAAGGCCCTGGCGGAGACCGGCGTGACGGCCTTCTCCCTCGAGATGGTGCCGCGCATCACCCGCGCCCAGTCGATGGACGTGCTCAGCTCCCAGGCCACCGTCGCCGGATACCGCGCCGTGCTGCTCGCCGCCGAGCGCCTGCCCAAGATGTTCCCGATGCTGGTGACCGCCGCGGGCACGAGCTCGCCGGCCCGGGTGTTCGTGATCGGCGCCGGCGTGGCCGGCCTGCAGGCGATCGCCACCGCCAAGCGCCTCGGCGCCGTGGTGGAGGCCTACGACACCCGCGCCGCCGCCGCCGAGCAGGTGGAGAGCGTCGGCGCCAAGTTCGTCGTGCTCGATCTCGACGCCGGCGATGCCGAGGATGCCGGCGGCTACGCCCGCGAGCAGACCGAGGAGTTCTACGCCGCCCAGCGCAAGCTGATGGCGGAGAAGGCGGCGGCCAGCGACATCGTGATCACCACCGCCCTCGTGCCCGGTCGTCCGGCGCCGCAGCTCCTCGACGAGGGTGGCGTGGCCGGCATGGCCGCCGGCTCCGTCATCGTGGATCTGGCCGCGCCGAACGGCGGCAACTGCGCGGGAACCCGTGCCGGTGAAGACGTCGTCGTGGGCGGCGTGCACGTGCTCGGTCCCCTGAACCTGGCCGGCGAGCTGCCCTTCGACGCGAGCCAGATGTTCAGCAAGAACATCGTGACCTTCCTCCAGAACCTGATCGGTGAGGAGGGGGCGCTCGCGATCGACCCGGAGGACGAGATCGTGGCGGGCTCCCTCGTCGCGAAGGACGGCGCCGTCGTACACCCGGTCGTACTCGACAAGCTTGGAGGAAGCTGAATGCTCTCCGATCCGGCCGTCGCCCTCACGGTGCTGGTCCTGTCCCTGTTCGTCGGCATCGAGGTCATCTCGAAGGTGCCGCCGCTGCTCCACACGCCCCTCATGTCCGGCTCGAATGCGATCTCCGGCATCACCATCGTGGGCGCGCTCATCGCGGTGACCTCCGACAACCCGGTCGTCTCGACCTGGTTCGGCTTCGCCGCGGTGGTGTTCGCCACGATCAACGTGGTGGGGGGCTTCCTGGTGACGAACCGCATGCTCGCCATGTTCAAGCCCAAGCAGATCGAAGGCGGAGACAAGTGAGCGTCACCGCCCTGCAGATCGCCTACCTGGCGGCGGCGGTCCTGTTCATCGTCGGCCTGAAGATGCTCTCGTCGGCGAAGACCGCCGCCCGGGGCAACGCCATCGCCGCGTTCGGCATGGGCGTGGCCATCGTCACCACCCTCGTCGGCCAGGGCGTCCTGGGCTGGGAGTTCATCGTCGGCGGCGTCCTGCTCGGCTCGGTGATCGGCGCCTTCGCCGCCCTGCGCGTGCAGATGACCGCCATGCCGGAGATGGTGGCGCTCCTGAACGGCTCCGGCGGCGCCGCCTCGGCCCTGGTCGCCGGCGCCGAGCTGCTCTCCTACGCGAACCGCAGCCAGGTGCCGGACGGTGTCGTGTCCACCGCGATCGTGCTCTCCACCCTGATCGGTGCCGTCACGGTGACCGGCAGCGTGATCGCCTTCCTGAAGCTGGCCGAGAAGATGCCGGGCCAGCCCATCACCTATCCCGGCCAGCAGTTCGTGAACGCGATCATCGGCCTCGGGGTGGTGGCCCTGTGCGTGATGGTGGCGACGAGCCCCCTCGAGCTCGGCCCGTACTGGATCCTGGCCGGCGTGGCGCTGGTGCTCGGCATCCTGCTCGTCATCCCGATCGGCGGCGCCGACATGCCCGTCGTCATCTCGCTCTTGAACTCCTATTCGGGGCTTGCGGCCTGCGCCACGGGCTTCGTGCTGAACAACTCGGGGCTGGTGATCAGCGGCTCCCTGGTGGGCGCGTCGGGCCTGATCCTCACCAAGATCATGTGCGACGCCATGAACCGGTCCCTCGCCAACGTGCTCTTCGGCGCCTTCGGCGCGGCGCCGGAAGGCGGTGCCGCGGCCGCGGGCGAGCAGGGCACGGTGAAGGGCTACACGGCGGACGACGCCGCGGTGATCTTCAGCAACGCCCGCTCCTGCATCGTCGTCCCCGGCTACGGCATGGCGGTGGCCCAGGCCCAGCATGCGGTGCGCGAGCTGGCGGATCTCCTCGAGGAGAAGGGCATCGAGTGCCGCTTCGCGATCCATCCGGTCGCGGGCCGCATGCCCGGGCACATGAACGTGCTGCTGGCCGAGGCGGACGTCAGCTACGAAAAGCTGATCGAGATGGACGAGATCAATCCGGAGTTCCCCCAGACCGACGTGGCCCTGGTGCTCGGCGCCAACGACGTCGTGAACCCGTCGGCCCGGGCCGACACCGGGAGCCCGATCTACGGCATGCCGATCCTGGACGTGGATCGCGCCCAGCACGTGTTCGTCATCAAGCGTTCCATGAACCCGGGCTTCGCCGGCGTCCAGAACCCGCTCTTCTTCAACGAGAACACGATGATGATCTTCGGCGACGCCAAGGGCACCGTGCTCGCCCTGGTCGACGCCGTCCGCGAGTACTGAGCGATGCCGGGCGAGGCGCATCCGTTCGGGTTCCTCGTCCATCCGGGGGGCGGCCCCCATCCCGGCGTCGTGCTGATTCCCGACGTCTGGGGCCTCTCGGACCTGTACGAGCGACTGGCCACGCGGCTCTCGGAGGAGGGCTTCGCCGTGCTCGTGGTCGATCCCTACCGCAAGACCGGTCGCGGCGAGTTCTCGGACCCGGCCGGCGCCATGGCCTTCATCCGGGAGCTCTCGGACCCGCTCGTGATCGAGACCGTCCAGGAGGCGGTCGACGACCTGGCGGGCCAGCCGGCGGTGGCGGGTCGCAAGGTGGGCGTGATCGGCTTCTGCATGGGAGGCATGTACGCGCTGCACGCCGCCTGCAGCTGCAGCGGGGTCTCCGCCGCCGCTCCCTTCTACGGGATGGTCCGCAACGAGCCCGGCCTCGACCCCGAGAAGAAGCCCCGTTCGCCCATCGACGCCCTGGGCGAGCTCCGCTGTCCGGTGCTCGGTCTGTACGGCGAGGAGGATGCGATCATCCCCGTCCGGGACGTCCGCGACCTGGAGGCCGCCCTGGCCGCGGGTCCCCACGACGGTGCGGTCCACCTCTACGCCGGTGCCGGCCACGCCTTCCTGAACGACACGCGGGAGGACGCCTACCGGCCGGAGCAGGCGGCCGACGCCTGGGCGAAGCTCGTGCCGTTCCTTCGAGAGAAGCTCGGCTAGAGGCCCGGCTCCCCCCTGATCCCTGCCCCGTCGATCCGGATTGGATTGCGGGACTCCATTCCTGGCGATTCCCTCGAGGCGCCCCCGCGACGCGGGGCCGGCCGTCCCGGGGATCCCCGTGGCACCGGGGATGGGGGCGGCCGCAGGGCCGGCGGTTGCCCCCATTCGTCCGCCCCGGTGTCGGCCCTAGGGCGCGGAGGCGCTCCGGGCCCGGGCCACGCACAACGCCAGGGTTCGCGTGCGCGTCGCGAAGCGCGTGATCCGCGTGTCGACCCGGACCTCCCGGCCCTCGCCGTCGCGCAGGCGCCCGGAGAAGTGGCGGGCTCCGTCGCCCTCGGCGATCGCGTCGAGCTCGGTCCACCATCCGGCCCGGTCCGGCTCGGGGACGAAGCCCATCGCGTCGGCGCCGACGAGCGCATCGCGGGTGGTGGCGAGGAGCGCACCGGCGGCCGGGTTCGCATCGGCGATGCGGCCGGATTCCGGGTCGATGGCGAGGAAGGCATCGCCGATGCGATCGATGGCCGCCGAGACGGCCCGGCGACGGGACGGCCGAGGAGCGCCCGAGGCCCGGACCGCCGGCGCGGTCGCCCGCACCGCCTCGCGGAACCGCGCGACCAGGGGCTCCAGCCGCGCGCTCACCCGCGGAGCCTCCGGCCCCGCGACGGCGCACGCGCCCGCCAGCCACGCGTCCAGGATCGGCCCCATGCGCCGCGCGCGAAGGCGCAGCCCCTCGAGGGAGGGCGCGGCGTCGTCGCCCTGGGCCAACGCCATCACGGCGAAGGAGCGCAGCCGGCGCAGGGCCTCCGCCTCGGTGCTCCCGGCCGCCGGCAGGCCCCGGTCGCGGAGCTCCGCTGCCATCGCCCCTTCGATGGCGCGCCGCTGGCCCAGGAGCCAGGACGCGAGCTGACGATCGCCCCCCACCGCTGGAGCGTAGCCGTGCTCAACCGGCGCCGCGCCCGTGCCGATACGCATTCCATGGCCGCACCGACCTCCCGCGAGGATCTCCCGCCGCCGCGCCACCTCATCCTGGTGTTCGCGCGGGAGGAGGCCTTCGTGCCCATGACCCGCACGATCCTCTCCCGGCTCGGCTACGCGCTCCTCGATCCGGAGATGTGGACGGAGTCGAGCTACTGGGCCGAGCGCGAGCCCCAGCTCCTCGTGGTGGACGAGCCCCGCATGGACGAGGTGCGGGCCCTCCGCGCCCATCGCGGGACGCCCATCCTCCTTCTCTCCGGCCGTCGCGGGGCGCCTCCGGAAGCGCCTCGGCTGCTCGGCGCCGTCCACAAGCCCGCAGGTCTCCACGAGCTCTACCGCCTGCTCCAGCAGGCCCTCGAGGAGACGCCGCGAACGGCGCCGCGGGTGGCGATCGACCTGCCAGCCCAGGTGCGCCGCGACGGCCAGGAGTGGGCCGGCGAGGTTCTCTCGCTCTCGGAGAGCGGCTGTCTGCTGCGCACCAGCCAGCCCCTGCCTCTGGGCAGTGCCATCGAGCTCTCCTTCGAGCTGCCGGGCGGCGACCGCATCGACACCCGGGCCGCCTCGACCTATCAGCTCCTGCCAGACACGGGCCTCGTCTTCGAGGCCACGCCCCCTGCCGGGCGCCGGGCCATCGCCCAGTTCGTCGAGCGCAGGCTCATCGCCGCCTGAGGCCCGGCTACCTCCCGGGTCCGCTCCCCACTCCCTTGAAGAGCGGCATGTTCGATTCGGTCGCCACGTAGACCACGTTCGGGTTCTCGTTCAGCGTCTGGATCCACAGATAGTGAAGGTAGGAGTTGCTGAGCGTCGAGTTGATGATCTTCTGGGCCTCGGCCGCGCCTTTGGCCCGGGCGACCTCGATCTCGGCCTCCTTCTTCGCCTGCTCCAGCTCGAACTGCTTCTGCTGCACCCGCTGCTCGGCGGTCAGCTTGGCCTCGATGCTCTCCCGGAAGCGTTGGGGCAGCTGGATGTCGCGGAGCAGCACGTCGACCACGGTCACGCCGCGGGGCTCGAGGCTCTCCTTGAGACGCGCCTGGATGCGCGTCGCGATCTGCTGGCGCCCCTCTTCCGAGTAGATGTTGCGCACCGGGTACGCGGAGACCACGTCGCGCAGGGCGCTCCGGAAGTAGGGCACGACCAGCTTGTCGATGTAGTCCCAGCCGACCGTCTTGCGGATCTGGGGCGCCGTGTCGGGCCGCACCTGGAAGAGCAGGGAGGTCTCGAGCTTGACGATCATCCCCTCGGACGAGGGAACGGTGGTCGCCTCCTTGCGCTCCTGGAGCTTGACGTTCCAGGTCTCGATCTGGCGCGCGACCGGGATCACGAAGGTGACGCCCTGGGAGACCGGATCGTCGGCGATCGCGCCGAAGCTCTTCTGGACTCCGACCTCGCCGTCCTCGATGACGACGCAGGCCGGGAGCACGAGCAGCAAGAGAAGCAGGGCTGTGGTCTGGACGGTGCGATGCATGGCGGTTCTCCTCAGGTGGGTGGACGGAGCCGCCCGAGGATACACTCGGCCGACCACGGCGAGGAGCCCCGATGAGCGACGCATGGCGCGAGTTCGATCTCTTCCATCCGACCCCGGAGCATCGGCTCCTGGCGGATACCCTGCGTGAGTTCGTGGCTCGCGAGGTCGAGCCCCAGGCCGCCGAGCACGACCGCCGCGAGGCCTTCAACCTGGCGCTCTTCCGCCAGGCGGGCGAGCTGGGGCTGCTGGGCATCACCCTGCCCGAGGAGCTGGGCGGAGCCGGCATGGACGCGACGGCGGCGGTGCAGGTGATGGAGGCGCTCTGCACCTCCGATCCCGGCTTCGGGCTGGCCGTGCTCGCCCACGCGATCCTGTTCGCCCAGAACGTCAACGTGAACGGCAACGAGCTGCAGCGCAAGCACGTGCTGCCGAAGGCCGCCAGCGGCGAGTGGGTGGGCGGCCTGTGCATGACCGAGCCGCAGGTCGGCACCGACGTGCTCTCGCTGCGCACGAAGGCCGTCCGGGACGGCGACGAGTACGTGCTGGACGGGGTGAAGACCTTCATCACCAACGGCGGCATCGACGACCAGACCCTCGGCGACTGCTTCGTCGTCTACGCGGCCACCGCACCCGGCGAGATCTCGAGCTTCCTGGTCGAGAAGGGCGACCCGGGCTTCCGGCTCGGCCAGAAGTGGATCGACAAGCTCGGCATGCGGGCGTCGTTCACGGCGGAGCTGGTCTTCCAGCAGGTGCGGATTCCCCTCGCGCGCCGCATGGGAGAGGAGGGCCAGGGCACGCTCCAGATGATGCGCAACCTGGAGGTCGAGCGGCTCGCCCTTGCCGCCATGGCCCTGGGCATCGCCCAGCGCTCCCTGCAGGTGATGGTCGGCTACGCGAACGATCGCAGGGCCTTCGGCGTGCCGATCCGGGAGCACGGGCAGATCCAGCGCTACCTGGCGGAGCACTTCGCCGCCTGGCGCTCGGCCCGCGCCTTCGTCTACGACACTGCCCGCCAGATCGACCTGGCGTCCACGGGCCAGCGCGTGCTGGCGGACGCGGCGAAGCTCGTCGCGAGCCAGATGGCCAAGGCCGCCGCCGACGCCGCCATCCAGGTGCTCGGCGGCTACGGCTACATGGGCGAGTACACCGTCGAGCGGCTGTGGCGGGACGCGAAGCTCCTCGAGATCGGCGGCGGCACGCTGGAGGCGCACCACAAGAACCTCGCGAAGGACCTGTGCCGGAACCCGGCGCTGCTGGACTGAGAGGGAGAGCATGCCGACCGGCCTTCGCACCGAGACGCAGGGTGGCGTCGCGCACATCGTGCTCGCCCGCCCCGAGGCCTACAACACGATCACGCCGGCCCTGCGTGACGAGCTGGCCGCCGCGATCGACGCCGCCGACGCCGACCGGGACGCGCGGGTGATCCTGCTCCGGGCCGAGGGGCCGGCCTTCTGTGCCGGCTACGGCCTCGACTGGTCCACGGACGCCCAGGCCGGGGAACGCCGGGAGGGGGAGGCCGCGGCGACCGAGCCGGGGCCCGCGCCCTGGCGCCCGGGCGGCGAGCGGAGCACAGCGAAGGTGTGGGACAGCGTCGCCGACTACCGGATGATGTCGGGCTTCGCCCTGACCTACATGAAGCTCTGGTACGCGAGCAAGCCGACCCTCGCCGCCGTGCAGGGCTGGTGCATCGGCGGCGGCACGGACATGGTGCTGTGCGCGGACCTGATCGTCGCCGGCGAGGGCGCGCGCTTCGGCTATCCGCCGAGCCGGGTGTGGGGCACGCCGACGACCGCGATGTGGGTCTACCGCATGGGTCTCGAGCAGGCGAAGCGCTACTTGCTCACCGGGGACGAGATCTCCGCCGCGGAGGCGGCGCGAATGGGGATGATCCTCGAGGTGGTGCCCGACGACGCGCTGCTGGGCCACGCCACCGCACTGGCGGAACGCATGGCCCAGGTGCCGACCAACCAGCTCGTGATGCTGAAGCTGCTCTGCAACCAGACCGCCGAGAACATGGGCCTGGCATCGAGTCGCACCCTCGGCACCCTCTTCGACGGCATTGCCCGCCACACCCAGGAGGGCCTCGACTTCGTCGCCCGGGCCGGCGAGGTGGGCTTCCGGGAGGCGGTGCGGGAGCGCGACGGCGCGCCGTTCGGCGACTACGGCAGCCGCAAGCGCTAGCAGGCTGCTGAAAAACCCTGCGTTTCCGTGTTCTCGATGGTAGAAGATGGGTCGGGGGGAGAGAGGATGCGCGGCAGCGACCGAGAGCAGGGTTCGATGTTCAGCTACGTCTCGCTGGAGACGCGGATTCCGGAGGATCATCCGCTTCGCCCCATGCGGGCGATGGTGGACGAGGCGCTGAGGGGCCTGTCTCGGCGGTTCTCGGAGCTCTACGCGTCGACGGGCCGGCCGTCGATCCCACCGGAGCGGCTGCTGCGGGCTCTGTTGCTGCAGGTGCTCTACTCGATCCGGAGTGAGCGCCAGCTGATGGAGCAGCTCGAGTACAACCTGCTGTTCCGTTGGTTCGTAGGGCTGGGGATGGAGGATGCGGTCTGGGTCCCGACGGTCTTCACGAAGAACCGGGACCGGCTGCTGGAAGGGGACGTGGCGGAGGCGTTCTTTGAGGCGGTGCTGGCGCAGGGAAAGGACCACGGCCTTCTGTCGTCGGAGCACTTCACGGTGGATGGCACGCTGATCGAGGCGTGGGCGAGCCAGAAGAGCTTCCGGGCGAAGGACGGCTCGGGGGACGACGGAGACGACGATCCGGGCAACCCGACGGTGAACTTTCGGGGAGAGCGGCGGAGCAACGCGACGCACGAATCGACGACGGATCCCGAGGCGCGGCTGGCGCGCAAGAAGGGCCAGACCTCGCAGCTGGCCTACATGGGCCATCTGCTGACGGAGAACCGCAACGGCCTGATCGTCTCGGCGCTGCTGACGGAGGCCGATGGCTACGCCGAGCGGCTGGCAGCGCTGGAGATGGCGGAGGACGTGGCGGGAAGGCGCCGGATCACGCTGGGCGGGGACAAGGGCTACGACACCGAGGAGTTCGTGGCGGGCTGCCGGAAGCGCAACATCACGCCGCACGTGGCGCAGCACACGACGAATCGGGCCAGCCGGATCGACGGTCGCACGGTCCGTCACGAGGGCTACGCGATCAGCCAGCACAAACGCAAGCGGATCGAGGAGTGCTTCGGTTGGATGAAGACGGTCGGGGGAATGCGAAAGACGCGTCACCGGGGCACGGATCGGGTCGGGTGGATGTTCGTCTTCACGGCGGCGGTCTACAACCTGGTCCGCATACGCAACCTCGTAGAGGTCACATGACGCACCTGCATCGAGACGAGGTACCCCGGATCGCTTCCGGGATCGAAGAGCGAGCCGAGCGGGCCGCGGGGACCCGCGCCCTCTGGCGTTCTGGCGCCTCTCAGCGCCGAATTTCAGCAGCCTGCTAGGCGGGGGCGGGCCCCCTCTCTCACAGGACCTCGCCCTTCAGGAACGCCCGGGCTTCCTCGCTCTCGGGCCCCGCGAAGAAGCGGGCCGCCGGGGCGCGCTCGAGCAGCCGTCCCTCGTACAGGAACAGGATCTCGTCGGCCATGCGCTCGGCCTGGGCGAGATCGTGGGTGGTCATGACGATCTTCGTGCCGCCGGCGCGAACCGCGCGGATGGCCTCTTCGAGGGCGCGGGTCGCGCCCGGGTCGAGGGCGGCGGCGGGCTCGTCGAGGAACAGGACGGCCGGGTCCGTCGCCCAGGCCCGGGCCAGGGCGAGGCGCTGCTGTTCGCCGACCGAGAGCCGGCGGGCCGGGCGATCGGCGAAGGTGAGCAGCCGCGTGTCGCCCAGGACCGTCTCGATGCGCCGTGCGCGCTCCTCGGTCGAGACGCCGCGCAGGCGCAGGGCGTAGTCGACGTTCGCGGCGACCGAGCGCCGCAGCAGGACCGGGCGCTGGAAGACGAGGGCCCGTGCATCGCCGGCGCGGGCACCGTCCTCGCCCGCCCAGACGACGCGGCCCTCGCTGGGTCGGAGCAGCCCGTTGCAGACGCGCAGGGCGAGCGTCTTGCCCGCGCCGTTCGGGCCGAGGATGACGCTACAGGGGCCCGCCTCGAGGGTGAAGGAGAGCCCGTCGAGCAGCCGCAGGCCCCGGTGCTCCCACACGACGCCCTCCAGGCGAAGCGGAAGGATGCGCGGGCGGCTCGCGCCCGGCCGATCTTCGCTAGGCGGCGGCACGTCGCGCGGCCTCCTGCATCCACTGGGCGCATCCGTTGAACGCGATCGCGATCGCGAGCAGCACGAAGCCCAGAGCCAGGGCCAGGGGGAAGTCGCCGCGGCTCGTCTCGAGCACGATGGCCGTGGTCATCACCCGCGTCCAGTGGGCGATGTTGCCTCCGACGATGATCACGGCGCCCACCTCGGAGATCGCCCTCCCGAAGCCCGCCAGGAGCGTCGTCGCCAGGGAGAAGCGCCCCTCGTAGAGCAGCGTCGCCACTCGCTGGGCGAAGCCCGCGCCCAGGGAGCGAAGCTGCTCGTCGTACTCCTCGGAGAGATCCTCGATCGCCTGGCGGGTGAGGGCGGCCACGATGGGCGTCACCAGTAGCGTCTGCGCGATCACCATGGCGGTGGGCGTGTAGAGCAGGCCGAGGGGGCCGAGGGGCCCGGAGCGGGAGAGCAGCAGATAGGCGAGCAGGCCGATCACCACCGGCGGGAGGCCCATCGACGCGTTCAGCAGGACCACCACGGCCCGCCGTCCCCGGAAGCGGAGCACCCCGATCGCCGCACCCAGGGGCAGACCCATCAGCGAGGCCAGTAGCAGCGCCGTGCCGCTGACCCGAAGCGAGAGGGCGATGATCTCGACCAGCGCCGGATCCAGGCTCGTGATCAGGCGCAGCGCGGTCGCGAAGGCCTCCGTGATGTCGCTCATGACCGCGGCGGGAGCGGGGCGAGCCGTGCGGGTTCGGTGACGGGAAGCGAGCAGGAGGTGCCGCGGCAGACGTAGACGGTGGGCGCGTCGCCGACGGCGGGGCGCCCCTCGAGCCAGGCGGGATCGAGGCCGCCCGGTACGTGGCCCTCTGCCGCGATAACCACCGCGTCCTCCGGCTCGAGCACCCTTCGCGCCGCGGTCGCGAGTGCTGCCGTGCGCAGATCGCCCGGCGCTCCGATCACGACCGCGCAAGAGAGCCCCCGCTCGGCCCCGGCCGCGGCGCGCAGGAGGGTCGGGTAGGCGGTGGGCGCCTCTTCGAGCACGAAGGCGTGGCTGCGGATCACCCGCTCGGCGGTCCCGCCGAGGGCCGCCCGGCTCGAGAGGGAGGCGACGCGGAGAAGCCCCTGCACCGCGAGGCCGGTGCTGTGGGGGGTGGCGCCGTCGTGGTCCGAGCGCGGCCGGTGGGGGAGGCGCTCGCCGTCCGTCGGGGTGAGGAACAGATCGTCCTCGTCCGGATCGAAGAACCGCAGGGCGATCTCCTCCGCCAGCTCGACGGCGGCCGTGAGGAAGGGATCCCCGGCGCCGGCGCGGTACAGGTCGAGGCAGGCCGCCAGGAGTGCGGCGGTGTCGTCGAGGAAGGCGGGCACCTTCGCCTCTCCCTCGGCGACGATGCGCTGCAGGCGGCCCTCGCCGTCGCGGGCCCTCGTGAGCAGGAAGTCGACCGTCTCCCGGGCGGCCTCCACGAGACCGGGCTCCGGCAGCACGCTGCCCGCGTAGGCCAGGCCGCTGGCGGTGAGCGCGTTCCAGGAGGTGACGCGCTTCTCGTCGGTGGCGGGCCAGACCCGGGCATCCCGCACCTTGCGCAGCGCGTCGCGCTCGGCGGCCAGCTCGCTGCGCGGTCTGCGGGCGACGTCCCAGAGGACGTTCGTCCCCTCGAAGTTTCCCGCGTCGCTGACGGCATAGGTGCGGCAGAAGGCGTCGGCGGCTGCGCCGGGCAGCGCGCTCTTCACCTCCTCCGGTCGCCAGACGTAGAACTTCCCCTCTTCGCCTTCGCTGTCCGCGTCCTGGCTCGCGAACCAGCCGCCGTCCGGCGCGCGCATCTCCCGCTCGAGCCAGGAAGCGGTCTCCCGGATCGGCCACAGCAGGTCCTCGTCGGCGCAGCCGGTGCGGCGCCAGAGGTCGGCGTACACCCGCACCAGCTGGCCCTGGTCGTAGAGCATCTTCTCGAAGTGGGGGACGCCCCAGTGGGCATCCACGCAGTAGCGGTGGAAGCCGCCGCCGAGCTGGTCGTAGAGACCGCGCCGGGCCATCTCTTCGCAGGTCAGGCGCAGGAAGTCCCGGGCCTCGGCCGCGTCGTCGCCCAGGAGCGGAAGGGCTGCCAGGAGCAGCTCGAGGCTCGTGGGCGTCGGGAACTTCGGGGCCGCCCCGAAGCCGCCGTGGTCGTCGTCGGCGTTCCGGAGCAGCGCGCGGGCCCCCCGGACCAGGAGGGCCCTCCCGGGCAGCTCGCTCGCCATTCCCCGCGGCTGCTCCGCCAGGGCCGCGAGGATGCGGCGGGCCTGCTCGTCGACCTGGTCGCGCTGCTCCCGCCAGGCCCGGGCCATCGCGTCCAGCACGTCCCGGAAGGAGGGCAGGCCGTGGCGGGGCTCCGGAGGGAAGTAGGTGCCCGCGTAGAAGGGCTCCCCGTCCGGCTTGCAGAACACGGTCAGGGGCCAGCCGCCCTGGCCCTGAAGCCGCATGATCGTGTCCATGTAGATCTGGTCGACGTCCGGGCGCTCCTCCCGGTCGACCTTGATGGGGACGAAGGAGGCGTTCATCCGCTCGGCGGTGGCCGCGTCCTCGAAGGACTCGCGCTCCATCACATGGCACCAGTGGCAGGCGCTGTAGCCGATCGAGACGAGCAACGGCTTGTCCTCGCGCCGGGCCAGCGCCAGGGCCTCCTCGCCCCAGGGCCACCAGTCCACCGGGTTGTGCATGTGCTGGCGGAGGTAGGCACTCGTCTCGGCGGCCAGCCGGTTCGGGGAAGGCGCGGGCATGGCGGAGGAGTCTAGCTCGCCGTGGCCGCTACCCTGGGCCGGCCATGGGTGATCCGGCCATCGAGGCTTGCGTCGGGAGTGCACACGCGTACGTGCGCCGCGAGGGCGACGAGCTGGACCTGGTCTTCTTCGAGACGCTGCTGCAGGAGCGCCCGGCGGCCGAGCTACTCGGCGCGCTCGCCGAACGTCAGGACGGGCGTGGCGCCATCGGCGGCGGTCTCGTCTCGACCTTGCGGGCGCTCCGGCGGCTCGAGGCCCTGGGTCTCGCCGATCATCCGGTGCCCGAGCGCGCCTGCGTGTGGCTGTGCAGCTTGCAGGACGGGGAGGGCGCCTGGGCGCCGGGGGGAGCTGCCGACGACGAGGAACGCATCGCCTGGACCGGCTGCGTAGGCGGCCTCCTCGCCGGAACGCCGTTCGCCCGTTCCTCGGTGCTGCGCGGGGCCGAGGCCTTCCTCGCCTCGCGCTGGAGCGTCGAGCGCGTGAAGGGGCCGAGCTACGAGCCCATCCTGGCCTACACCCATCTGCTCTCGCAGGTGCCCTCGGAGCTGGCGGACGAGGCGCTGCATCGCTGCGGCCTCGAGCTCGACGCGGGCTTCCGCATGGGCGCGTTCTCCCCCCTCGCGACCGCCCGCGTCTTCCTGCGCGCCCGCGTCCGCGCGCTCCCGGGCTCCCGGATCGCGGGCTCGGAGCTGGTCGCCTCCCTCCTCGCAGCCCAACAGCCCGACGGAAGCTGGCCGCCCACAGACCCCGACCAGGACCCGGTCGACGCCACCCTCGAAGCCGTCGAAGCCCTCCTCCGGCTGAGTTAAGAAACGGGGCCGGAGTTAAGAATTCAGTTCCCTATAGGGAACTGAATTCTTAACTCCGGCCCCGTTTCTTAACTCGTCCAGCCGGCGCCGCTCTCCAGGTATTCGACGACCTCGATGCCCTGGCCGTCCGGGTCGATCACGAAGAACATCTTCGTGCCGTGAAGGGTGACCGGGGGGCTCATCGTCGGGGCGCCGAGGGCCTTCGCCTGCTCGTAGGCCGCGTCGGCGTCGTCCACCTCGAGGGAGAGGACGCGCAGGCCCAGGCCCATGGCCGGCGGCGTCTTCGGGTTGAAGGCCATGTCCATCAGCTCGACGCGGAAGCCGCCGATGGTGCCGCCCGCGGCGCGGCCGCCTCGCCCGCCGCTGCCGACGAGATCGCCGAGGGCGGCGCCGTCGACCTCGGTCTCGAACTCCTGGTCCCAGCCGAAGACGTCGCGATAGAAGGCCCTCGAGCGCTCGAGGTCGGTCACCTCGATGGAGACGTGGTCGACGCGGCGGATCGGGAGCGGCTTCATTCGGGCCACTCCGGCCAGTCCGTCGAGACCCGCGCTTTCCACTCGGGGGTGCGCTTCTGCATGAAGGCCACGGGGCCCTCGATCGCATCCGGCGCTCCCATCAGCACGTGGTGCAGCGCCGTCTCCTTGCGCTCCACCGCCTCCGGGCCGAGCTCCAGGCTCTCCCACAGCAGGCGCTTGCTGACGGCCACGCTGAGCGGCGAGGCGTGGGCGGCGGTGTCGCGGGCCAGGGCGAGGGCGGCCGGCAGCACCTCCTCCGCGGGCAGCACGCGTGAGGCGATGCCCAGGGGCTCGATCTCCTCCCCGCGGAAGGTCCGGCCGGTGAGCAGGATCTCGGCGGCTCGCGCGATACCGACGAGCCTCGGCAGGGTCCAGTGGGCGTAGGCATCGGGCATGACGCCCCGGCGCACCTGCACCACGCCGTACTTGCCCTCCCGGGCGAAGAAGCGTACGTCCGCCTGCAGGGCCAGGGTGAGGCCGAGGCCGATGGCGTGGCCGTTCACCGCGGCGACCACGAGCTTGCGGATGCGGAAGGCCGGGAATGCCACCGCCGCGGCGCTGAAATCGGCGTTGCCGTCCTGGCTCTCGAAGGTCGCGGCGGCCTCGCTCATGTCCGCCCCGGCGCAGAAGGCCCGGCCCGCACCGCTCAGCACCACGGCGCGGACCTCGTCGTCCTCGTCGCAACGCCGGTAGGCGTGCTCGAGCTCCTCGCCCATGCGTCCGGTGAAGGTGTTGAGCTGGTCCGGCCGGTCGAGGGTGATCGTCGCTACGCCCTCTTCGACCCGCATCGCGATGTCCCGATAGTCCATGGAGCTTCGGAGGGTAGGGCAGTTTGACAGCGCCTTCCCCACGAAGTACCCAACCGCCCCATGCTGAACCTCGCCGCGGTGCACGAAGCGATCGCCGTCGAGATCCCCGACCGGGAGTGCCTGGTCTTCCGGGATCGCCGCTTCACCTGGCGCGACGTCACGGACCGGACGCGGCGCCTGGCGGCCGTGCTGCGAGGCGCGGGCCTCGGCTGCCGGCACGAGCGCGCGGGCCTCGAGAACTGGGAGAGCGGGCAGGACCACGTCGCCCTCTACCTCTACAACGGCAACGAGTACCTCGAGGGCATGCTCGGCGCGATGAAGGCGCGCTGCGCGCCCTTCAACGTGAACTATCGCTACGTCGAGGAGGAGCTCCTCTACCTCTTCGACAACGCGGACGCCAAGGCGGTGATCTTCCACGCCGGCTTCGCGCCGCTCCTCGAGAAGCTGCGCGACCGGCTGCCCCAGGTTCAGCTGTGGCTTCAGGTGGACGACGGCTCTGGCCAAGCGCTCGCGGGGGCGGTCGACTACGAGGAGGCCCTGGCCGGCGCGACGCCGAAGGCGCCGGAGGGGCTCACGGAAGACGATCTCTACATTCTCTACACCGGCGGAACCACGGGCATGCCGAAGGGGGTGCTGTGGCGGCAGGAGGAGGTCATCCAGGCGGCGCTGATGCCTCCCCGCGTCGAAACCAGCCGGGCGGCACTCGTCGAGCGGGCGAGGAAGGGGAGCCAGGTGCGCTCTCTTCCCACGCCGCCCTTCATGCACGGCGCGGCCCACTGGGCGGCCTTCACCATGTGGCACGTGGGCGCCTGCGTCGTCGTCCAGTCCGAGACGCAGCACTTCGACCCGGACGACGTGTGGCGCACGGTCGAGCGCGAGAAGGTGACGGCGATGACGATCGTCGGCGACGCCTTCGCCCGCCCGCTGCTGGACGCCCTCGCGAAGGGCGACTACGACACCTCGAGGGTCCAGACCGTGAGCTCCGGCGGCGCGATCCTCACCGCCGCCGTGAAGGACGAGCTCCTGCGGGCGCTTCCCCAGGCCCGGGTCCTCGATGTGCTGGGCTCGTCGGAGAGCGGCCACCAGGCGACCCAGATCTCGCGCTCCGGCGCCAAGGCCACGACCGGCGACTTCGAGCTGGCGCCGGGCAATGTCGTGCTCAGCGAGGACCTGACCCGGGTCGTCGCGTCCGACTCCGGGGAGACCGGCTGGCTGGCGCGCACCGGCCCCGTGCCCCTGGGCTACTACAAGGATCCGGAGAAGACCGCCAAGACCTTTCCGGTGGTGGGCGGGGTGCGCTACTCGGTGCCCGGCGATCGCTGCATCGCCGGCCGGGACGGCAGCCTGAAGCTCCTCGGCCGCGACTCGGTCACGATCAACTCCGGCGGCGAGAAGATCTTCGCCGAGGAGGTCGAGCACGCCCTCAAGCACCACCCAGCCGTCTACGACGCGGTGGTGACCGGCACGCACCACGAGCGCTTCGGCCAGCAGGTCACGGCCGTCGTCCAGCTCCGCGAAGGCCAGACCGCCAGCGAAGACGACCTCCGCGCGGCCTGCGAAGCCCACATCGCCCGTTACAAGCTCCCCCGCGTCTTCGTCTTCGTCGACGCCATCACCCGCGCCCCCAGCGGAAAAGCCGACTACCGCTGGGCCAAAGCCACCGCCGAGTCGGCGTTGCGTTAGGGGCCGGTTCCGTTTGTTGCGTTGCGAAGCAACGCAACAAACGGAACCGGCCCCTAACGCAACACCTAGCGGGGGTAGGCGGTGAGGAAGCGGCGGATGCGGGCGGCGTTGGCGCCGAGGTCGCCGCGGCCGTCGCGGCTCTTGGAGCGGAGGTCGAGGACGGAGCTGTCGCCGCCCTCGGCGGGGCGGACGCGGATGACGACGTCGTCCACGAACTGGAAGACGGCGCTGGTCTCGCGGGCGAGGACGGTGCCGGCGGCAGCGTCGACGGCGATCACCTCCCAGCCGAGCTTCTCGGCTGTCGCCTCGGCCAGCTCGAGGGCGCGGGCGGGCTCGGCGGCCGTGGCGTGGGGGGCGAGGTCCGGGTAGGCGGCGCGCACCTGCTCGCCGAAGGCCTCCGGGTAGGCCATGTCGCGGCCCCGCTCCGCCGGGTCCGAGGCGAAGGCCGGCGGGTCGGCGAGATCGGTCGTGATGTCGTTGATCGGCGGCAGGTCGCCGCTCGGCCCCGCCGAGAGCGCGAGCACGGCCACCAGCACCACGCCACACCCGACGCCGACCCACGCGAGGCCGCGCCCGGACCGTCCGCTGCCCGCCCGCGTCGCCCGCAGGGCCAGGAGCCCCAGCACCAGCGCCACCAGGCCCTCGAGCAGCCCCAGCCCGAACATCCATTGGAACCCGAACATCGGGCTCACCAGGCCCAGGTGGATCAGCACCGGGCCCATCACGACGTCGAAGGCGCCGAGCGCGCCCAGGATGCCGGCGGCGAGAGCGAGCTTGGATCGCTGCATCCGTTCCCTCCTGACCCAACGCGGCGCACGGGGCCCCCGCGGGAAGCGGATGCTAGCACGCGCGCCCGCGCTTGCGGGATCGGCCCGGGCCGCGATGATCTCCGCTCCCTGCGGGAGATGCGCCCTTGTCCGATTTCGTCCTCTCCGAGCGCCGCGGCCCGGTCGCCTGGCTCACCCTGAACCGGCCGGACGCCCTCAACGCGCTGTCCGGCGGCCTGCTCACCGCCCTGGGCGAGCGCCTCGGCGAGGTGGCGGAGGACCCGGAGGCCCGCGCCCTCGTGATCACCGGCGCCGGCCGCGCCTTCGCCGCCGGCGCCGACATCGCCGAGATGCGCAAGATGACGCCGGCCGAGGGCCGTGCCTTCTCCCAGCTCGGCCACGCTGCCTTCGGCGTGCTCGAGGCCCTGGAGATGCCCACCATCGCTGCCGTGAACGGCTTCGCCCTCGGCGGCGGCTGCGAGCTGGCCTGCGCCTGCGACTGGATCTACGCCACCGCCAAGGCCCGCCTCGGCCAGCCCGAGGTGAACCTGGGCCTGATCCCCGGTTTCGGAGGCACCTCGCGCCTGGCCCGCAAGGTCTCGCCCGGCTGGGTGCGCGAGCTCGTCCTGACCGGCGAGCCGATCGGCACCGAAGAGGCCCTCCGCATCGGCCTCGTCAACCGCTGCTTCGAGGACGCGGAGGCCCTCCACGCCGCCGCCCAACGGGCCGGCGAGACCGTCGCGAAGAAGGGCCCCCGGGCCGTCGCCGTGGCCAAGCGCCTGCTCGTGGAAGGCCCCGACTCGGACGCCCGGGTCGCCCACGCCATGGAGCAGGAGGCCTTCGGCGGCATCTTCGCCACCGAGGATCGTGCCGAGGGCATGGACGCCTTCCTGGCCAAGCGCGATCCCGAGTTCTCCGGACGTTAGTCGGAATCGGGAGTCTGCCAGCCTTGGGCCACTACCTCGTCACCGGAGCGGCGGGCTTCATCGGCGCCCGCACGACGGAGCTGCTTCTCTCCCAGGGGCACACCGTCCTCGGGCTCGACAACCTGAACGACGCCTACGACGTGCGCGTCAAGCACTTCCGCCTGGGGCGTCTCCGGGAGCAGGAGGGCTTCCGCTTCGTGGAGGCGAGCGTGGCGGATCCGGCCACTCTCCGCCTTCCCATCCTCCGCGACCACCGCTACGACGGCGTCTTCAACCTGGCCGCCCGCGCTGGCGTGCGCTCCAGCGTCGAGTACCCGTGGATGTACGTCGAGACCAACATCACGGGCACGCTGAACATGCTGGAGCTGTGCCGCGAGCACGGCATCCCGAAGTTCGTGCTGGCCTCCACCTCCAGCCTCTACGGCGCCAGCAACCCGTGCCCGTATACGGAAGACCAGGACACGAGCCGGCCGCTCTCTCCCTACGCGGCCTCCAAGGGCGGCGCCGAGGCGCTGGCCCACACCTACCACGCTCTCCACGGCCTCGACGTGTCGATCCTGCGCTACTTCACCGTCTACGGTCCCGCCGGGCGCCCGGACATGAGCGTCTTCCGCTTCGTCCAGCGCATCCGCGAAGGCTTCCCGATCATCGTCTACGGGGACGGCAGCATGTCCCGGGACTTCACCTTCGTGGACGACATCGCGCGCGGCACCATCGCCGCCACCCGACCCCTGGGCTTCGAGATCCTGAACCTCGGCGGGGACCACCCCTACCAGGTGAACGAGCTGATCGGAACCATCGAACAGGCCCTCGGCCGCAAGGCGATCGTCGAGCACCAGCCCGCGCACCCGGCCGACGTTCCCGCCACCTGGGCGAGCATCGACAAGGCGGCCGCGCTCCTCGACTGGCGGCCCGAGATCTCCCTCGCCGACGGCATCGCCGCCAGCGTCGCCTGGTACGAGGCCGAGCGCGACTGGGCCCATCGGGTCGACGCGTACTAGCGCCGGCGAGACGCCGTCGCCGGAACGGACGGAACCCGCCATGGAGACCCGGACGCGCGCCATCGACGAGGTCTCCGGCTTCTCGGGGGGCGCCGTCGTCGTGGACGTCATGCGTGCGTTCACCGTCGCCGCGCACGCTCTCGGGTCCGGAGCCTCCGAGATCGTCCTCGTTCGCGAGCTGGCCAACGCGCTCCGAATGAAGCGTGAGCTGCCGGGCTCGCTGGCCTTCCAGGACGGCGAACCGGTCTCCGGCTTCGACCTGGCGAACTCGCCGGCGATGCTCCGACGCCTGGAAGTGGCTGGCCGAACCATCTTCCAACGAACCACCCACGGGACTCGCGGCGCCATCGCGGCGTGCCACTGCGAGCCGCTGTACTGCGCGAGCTTCGCATGCGCCTCGGCGACCGCGCGGGAGCTCCGCCTGCTTCGCGATCGCCCCGTCGCCTTCGTCATCACCGGCGACGACGGTCGCGCCGAGGAAGACCTCGCCTGCGCGGCGTTCATCACCGCGCTGGCGGAGGACCTGGACACGAGCCCGTTTCCTTTCGCCGAGCGGGCCCGTCGGGCGCGGGCGGCAGAGGGGCTCCGGAGCGCCGTCCGGAAGGGACACACGGGAGTTCACGAGCAGGACGTGGAGCTCTGTCTCGAGGCCGATGTCGTCGACTTCGCCCTGCGGGCGGAGACCCGGTCGCGCCGGCTCACGCTTCGGACGAGCCGATCCGACCCTGGGGCCCGTTAACGCCCGCGCCCCCGGAACGGCTCGAGCGTCTCCTCCCACGGAGGGCGCGGCGCCTCCAGACAGGCGAGCAGGTCGGAGCCTTCCATCGGCTTGCCGAGCAGGTAGCCCTGCACCCGATGGCAGCCGAGGGCCACCAGCTGCTCCACGTCCACCAGCTGCTCGACGCCCTCGGCCAGAGGAGAGATGCCGAGGCCCGCCGCCATGTGGATCAGGCTGTTCACGATCACCTGGGTGGTGGGATCGGAGGCGAGGGTGGAGACGAAGGAGCGGTCGATCTTCAGGGTGTCGACCCGGAGCTTCTGGAGCAGGGTGAGGGACGAGTAGCCGGTGCCGAAGTCGTCGAGCGCGACGCGAATGCCAAGGGCGCGAAGGGCGCGGAGGTTCGTGCGCACGAGGTCGCCCTCGCTGAGGGCGGTCGACTCGGTGATCTCGATCTCGAGGGCGCCGGCGCCCACCCGGTGCTCGGCCAGGAACGCCGAGACCTCGTCGGCGAAGCCGACCCGCGAGAGCTGCTGGGCCGAGGCGTTGACGGAGATGCGCATGTGGTCGTGGCCGCGCTCCGCCCAGCGCTGCTGCTCGCGCAACGCCCGGTCCAGCACCCAGGCCCCGATCGGGCCCATCAGCCCCGCTTCCTCGGCGATGGGGATGAACTCCGCGGGAGACACCATGCCGCGGGTCGGGTGACGCCAGCGCACCAGAGCCTCTGCACCCAACGCGTCTCCCAGCAGGACGTCGATCTGCGGCTGGTAGTGGAGCACGAGCTGGTCCTTCTCCAGCGCCTCCCGCAGGCCCCGCACCAGCTCGGCGCGCTCGGCCACCTCGTCGTTCAGGCCGGAGCGGTAGAAGAGGTAGCGGTTCCGCCCCTCGGCCTTGGCCTCGTACATGGCGATGTCGGCGCGGCGGACCAGCTCGTCCGCGTGCTCCGCGTCGCTCGGCGCCACGGCGATGCCGATGCTCGCCGTGAGCCACTGGTCGGTGCCCTCGATGCGGAAGGGCCTGGCGAGTGTCTCGAGCACCTTCTCCGCCACCCGACCCGGAACGTGGTGATCCGTGAAGTCGGTGATCATCACGATGAATTCGTCGCCGCCCAATCGGGTGATCGCGTCGCTGCGGCGGCTCGTGTCGAGCAGGCGTTTCGCCGCCTGCTTGAGGAGCTCGTCACCGGCCCGGTGCCCCAGGGTGTCGTTCACCCTCTTGAAGCCGTCGAGGTCCAGGAAGAGCACGGCCAGCTTGGTGCCCCGGCGATGGGCGCCGGCGAGCATCCGCCCGAGGTACTCGTCGAGCCAATGGCGGTTCGGCAGGCCCGTCAACACGTCGTGGGTCGCCATGTGGTGCTCGCGGCGACGGGCTTCGAGCAGCTGGGCGCGCAGGCAGTGGCGCTCGAGGGCGTGTCGCGCGGTGCGCACGAGCTCACGGGGCTCGATCTCCTGCTTGCAGACATAGTCCTGGGCGCCGTAGCGCAGGGCCGCGAGCGCCAGCTCCTCGTGGGCGCGCTCCGCGATCACCACCACCGGCAACACCCGCAGCACCTCCTTGGTGCAGGCGAGCCCCTCTTCCCCCGTACCCTGCGAGAGGCTCAGGTCGACGAGGGCCAGGTCGAAGGCCTGGCGGCGGGCCAGGGAGAGCGCGGAGGCGGCGTCCACGACGTGGGTGATCGCGATGCCCGCGGCCTCTTCGCCGAGTGCCTGCCGCATCGCGCGCGCGGAGGCCTCGTCGTCCTCCACGAGCAGGACGCGGATCGGCAGCGCGGGGTCGAGCCGCACGTGGACGGCGTGCTGGGGAGCGTGGTCACCCATACGCCTTCGTGAGTCGGCCCCGCTCGCCTTCGAATTGAGGGCCGAGTGCCGCCCCCGGTGTCGCTTTCGGCCGATCTCCTGGATTCACCGGGGCGTCTCTGGGGCGGAGGCCCGAAGCGCCCGGGACTCAGCCCGCGGAGAAGCCGGCGAGGTAGGGAAGCGCCCCGCCGGTCGTCTCGATGGCGTCGCCGGCCTCGAGAAGCACGCGGGTGGCATTCCAGCTGCCCTCGAGGAGCGCCTTGCGGGTGCCGTCGCGCACGCCGGCGGCGAGCGTGCCGCCCTTGTAGGTGACGCTGCGCGCCCGCAGGTCCACGACCAGCTCCTGGGAAGGGTCGAGCTCGACCGAGTCCATCAGCGCCGCCAGGTCCGCCTCCGCGAGGGTGACGCAAGGCAGGCCCAGGGCCGTGCAGTTGCCGGCGAAGATCTCGGCGAAGGAGGCGCCGACGAAGGCCCCGTAGCCGAAGCGCATCAACGCCTGGGGAGCGTGCTCCCGCGAGGAGCCGCAGCCGAAGTTCTCGCCCACCACCAGGATGCGCGCGCCGGCGAAGCGCTCGTCGTCCAGGGGGTGGTCGCCCTTGGCCTGCTCGCGGTCGTCCTCGAAGGCGTGCTCGCCGAGCCCGTCGAAGGTGACGCAGCGCAGGAAGCGCGCCGGGATGATGCGATCGGTGTCGATGTCGCTGCCGCGGACGACGCAGGCGCGTCCCTCCACCCGTTCGATGGCGCTGGCCATGGCTAGAGCACCTCCCGCACGTCGACGATTTCGCCCCGCAGCGCCGCGGCGGCCACCATCGCCGGCGACATCAGCAGCGTACGCCCGGTGGGCGAGCCCTGCCGCCCCTTGAAGTTGCGGTTGCTCGACGACGCGCACATCTCGCGCCCGACGAGCTTGTCCGGGTTCATCGCCAGGCACATGGAGCAGCCCGGCTCCCGCCAGTCGAAGCCGGCGGCGCGGAACACCTCGTCGAGGCCCTCCACCTCGGCCTGGCGTGCCACCTCCTGGGAGCCCGGCACCACCAGGGTGCGCACGCCTGGCGCGACCCGGCCGGTCTTCGCCACCCGCGCCGCCTCCCGCAGGTCCGAGATGCGGCCGTTGGTGCAGGAGCCGATGAAGGCGACGTCGATCTTCGTGCCGGCGATCGGCTGGCCGGGCCGGAAGCCCATGAACTCCAGTGCCTCGGCGAAGGCGGGGCGGTCGTCGTCCGGGACGTCCGAGAGCCGGGGGATCGGCTCGTCCACGCCGGCGGCCTGCCCCGGATGGATGCCCCAGGTGACCGTCGGCGCGATTTCGCCGCCGTCGAGCTGCACGAGATCGTCGCAGGCCGCGCCGGGCTCGCTCGCCATGCTCCGCCACCAGGCGAGGGCGCGATCCCAGGCCGCGCCCGCCGGTGCGTGCTCGCGGCCGCGCAGGTAGTCGTAGGCCACCTCGTCGGGGCTGATGTAGCCGACCCGCGCGCCTCCCTCGATCGACATGTTGCAGACCGTGAGGCGCTCCTCCATGGTCATCGCCTCGATCACCGGCCCCGCGTACTCGTAGGCGTAGCCGACCCCGCCCTTCACGCCGAGGCGGCGGATGATGTGGAGGATCACGTCCTTCGCATAGACGCCGCCTTCGAGCTTCCCCGAGAGCTCGATGCGCCGCAGCTTCGGCTTCGCCATCGCGAGACACTGGGTGGCGAGCACGTCCCGCACTTGGCTCGTGCCGATGCCGAAAGCGATCGCCCCGAAGGCGCCGTGGGTCGAGGTGTGGCTGTCGCCGCACGCCACCGTCATCGCCGGCTGGGTGAGGCCCAGCTCCGGCCCGATCACGTGTACGATGCCCTGGTGGCCGCTGGCCGGATCGAAGAGCGGGATGCCGTGAGCACGGCAGTTGCGCTCCAGGGCCACCATCATCTCCTCCGCCAGGCCGTCGGCCAGGGGCCGCAGCTGCGAATCCGTGGGAATGATGTGGTCGACGGTGGCGAAGGTGCGGCCCGGGAAGCGCACCGGGAGGCCCATCTCTTCGAGCATCGCGAAGGCCTGCGGGCTCGTGACCTCGTGGATCAGATGGAGCCCGATGAAGAGCTGGGTCTGGCCGTCCGGGAGCTCGCGCACGGTATGGGTTTCCCAGACCTTGTCGAAGAGGCTACGAGGCGACGTCATGGGGCCGGGGTTTTAGCAGAATCGGGCAGCCTGGGCTCCGCGGAAGGGGCGCAGCTCGCTTCTCCACGGTCGGCGAGCGCTCGGGCGTACGCCTCGCGGAGGCGCGTGACCGGGCTCTCGCGGCGGGTCCCCGCCTCGGGCCGGATCCAATTGCGGCGGATCTCGTCCCAGACGGCACGCAGGCCCAGCGGCCGGGCTCGCGGGTGGGTCTCCATCAGTCGGAGGGCCGGCGACCCGACCGGGTCCTCCGGCCTCGACACCACCAGCAGCGCCGAGAGCGCGCCGAGGTCTTCACTGCAGCGGCGATCGCCGCCCGCGCGCAGGCCGGCCTCCAAGGCGGTCATCAGCCGATCCGCCAGCGTCGGCCGGCAGCCGTCCGGCTCCGCGCGGAAGGCGGCCAGGGCGTCCTCGACCACCGCGCTTCGCCACAACAGGTTCCCCTGGACGGCCACGCCGCGGTCCGCCCGCGCGCCCGCCCACCCGAAGGTCCACGCGCCCGTGTGCTGGGCCGGCGCGTCCTCGAAGCCGAGGCCGACGAGACCGTACTGGCGAAGGCGCACGGTCGGCACTCCGAACGTCGAGTCGAACTCAGGCGTCGCGACCCGGGCGAGGGCCTCCGAAGGGCTCCGGCCGTCGGTCAGGAGCGCCGCCAGGCGGTCCCTTCCCTCGACGTTGGCCAGGGCCTGCGCCACGACGACGCCGGTCGCCGGCACGAGCTTCACCGCGATGTCGACGCCGCCGATGCACGACGCGATCGCCGCGCCGACCTCCCGCGTCTCCGCATCTACCGCGACGATCGACCAGGTGGCATGGGCGGGCGCTGCTGGAACTGCGAAGAGCGAGAGAGTGAGGGCCAGGAGCCTGCGCGACATGTCACCTCCGCGGCGACGATAGCTCCGGAGCGGGGGCCGCCGGCTCCGCCGGCGGGCGCACGGCTCGGGAGTGCCTAGAGTGTGCGCGATGGATCTCCTGTACACCGCGCACGTCCCGCCCGGCGAGGGCCCGTTCCCGACCATCCTGGCCCTGCACGGCTGGGGGGCCAACGCCCACGACCTGATCGGTCTGGCCCCGGTGCTCCACGGAGGCGGGGCCCTCGTGCTGAGCCCCCAGGGCCCGGTGGCCTTCGAGATCGCCCAAGGCATGCTCGGCTTCGGCTGGTGGCCGATCACCGAAGACCGGGAGATCGACCCCGAGAGCTTCGAGGCCGCCAGCCAGGCCATCGAGCGCTTCCTCGACGCCGCGGCCGAGCGCTACCCGCTCGACCCGCGCAAGACGGTGCTGCTCGGCTTCAGCCAGGGTGGCGTGATGGCCTACGACCTGGTGCTGCGCCACCCCGAGCGCTTCGCCGGGCTCGTGGCCCTCTCGAGCTGGCTGCCGGACCCGATCGAGCGGGCGGTGCCGTCCCAGCCCGCCCTCGAGAACTTCCCCGCGCTGTTGATCCACGGCACCCAGGACCCGATGATCCCGGTCGAGCGCGCCCAGGAGAGCCGGGAGAAGCTCCTGGCTCGCGGGCTCAACGTGCACTACCGCGAGTACGAGATGCAGCACGAGATCCGTCCCGAGGCCCTCCGGGAGATGGTCCTGTGGCTCGAGGAGAAGGTCTTCAACCTGATCCAGCTCGCGTGATAGGCTGAGGCCTGCGGTGGAGGTAGGTGAGCCAGAGCATCCACGAGCAGGTGCGGCGGCAGCTTCGTTCGTCGCCCACGCTCGGGAAGGCGTCGCGGGGGGCCGCTCGCTCCGCCCTCCTCCGGGCGTCGGCGATCACGCTGGCCCTCGTCCTGCTCACGGGCCTCGCCGCCGGTCAGGTGCGGGACGGGCGCGAGCGCGAGGTCGAGCGGGAGACCCGTCTCATCGCCGACCAGGCCGCCGGCCACCTGGGGAGCTGGATCGACGGGCGCGTGGCCACCGTCCACGCCTTCGTCCAGCGCTGGCCGGATCGCTATTCGGGCCGGCCCGAGATCTTCCGGCGGGACGCCCGCGTCTTCCTCGAGAGGCTCCCCGGACTCCAGGCCCTCAACTGGGTCGACACCGACTGGGTGATCCGGACGACCGTTCCGAACGAGGGCAACGAGGCGGCTCTGGGCCGCGATCTCCACCACCACCCGTTCGCCGAAGTTCCCCGCGCCCTCGCCCAGGCCGACGCCTCGGGGCTGCCCGCTCGCACGGCCGCCGCCGTCGTCTTCTTCCAGGGAGGCCAGGGCTTCGCCACCTACTGGCCGGTGATGGGACGCGACGGAACGGAGGAGGGCTTCGTCAACGCCGTCTTCCGCACCGATCGCATGATGGAGGTCTCCCGTGTGGCCTCCCAGCTCCAAGCCGAGTACCGGATCGGGCTCGTGGAGGACGACGGGTCGGTGGCGTTCGCCTCACCAGGCGAAGACGCCGACGAAACGGCAGCCTGGCCCTTCGCCGAGAGGCGCAAGCTGCCACTGATCGATCGCCCCATCGCGCTCGTCACTGCGCCGACCCCCGCGCGCCTGAGTGCTCTCGCGACACCCGCCGACCTGCGAAACCTGCTCGGTGTGCTCGGTGCCTGCGCCCTCGTCGGCGTGCTCGCCTACGGGGTGCTCCGCCGTCAGACCGATCTCAACCGGCTGGCGCTGGCGACCGCCCAGGCCGAGGAGGGGATCCTGGTGGTGGGCCGCGATGCCCGCATCGAGTACGCGAACGCGGCCGCGACACGGATGATGGCGCGGGACGGCCTGGGCGGCCGCGACGTGTTCTCGCTCTCGGAAGGCGAGGGGGACGACGCGCTCCTTACGGAGATCGCGGAGGCCGTGGCCCAGGGGCGCGTCTGGCAGCGCCGTTACGCCTCCGTGTGGTCGGACGGTTCCCGCCACCTGCGCGACGCGAGCGTCACGCCGGTGCGCGAGCCTTCCGGCTCCGTCAGCCGCTTCGTCGCCGTCATCCGTGACGTCACCCGCGAACACGAGCTGCAGGAGCAGCTCCGCCACTCCCAGAAGATGGAGGCCGTCGGACGCCTGGCCGGGGGCGCCGCCCACGAGTTCAACAACCTGCTCACCGTGATCCAGGGCTACGCGGAGCAGCTCGTCGACGAGCTGGACGAGAAGGCCGAGAGCCGCCGCGCCGCCGCGACGATCCAGGACGCCGCGAGGCGGGCCGCCCGCATCGTGGGCCAGCTGCTGGCCTTCGCCCGCCGAACGGATTCCCAGCCCGAGCGCCTGCACCTGGCGGCCGCCGTCGATCGCCTCGAGATGGTCCTGCGCGGCGCCGTGGGCGAGCAGGTCACGCTCGTGATGCATCACGCGCCCGATCTCCCCCCGGTCCTGGTCGATCCGGGCCACATCCAGCAGGTGCTCGTCAACCTGTGCATGAACGCTCGGGACGCCCTGCCCGGCGGCGGCACCGTCACCCTCGAGACCCGCGAGGAGGAGATCGGGGAAGAGCCCTCCGGCACTCTCCCCGAGCTCCCCGCCGGCCGCTATGCCGCCCTGTCCGTCGCCGACGACGGCCTCGGCATGGACGAGGCCGTCCGCGCCCGCATGTTCGAGCCCTTCTTCACCACGAAAGAGGTAGGCCGCGGCACTGGCCTCGGCCTCGCGACCGTCTACGGCATCGCCGAGCAGGCCGGCGGCGCGCTGCGGGTCGAGAGCGAGCCCGGCCGGGGGACGGTAGTGACGCTCTACCTGCCCGTTGCGGAGTAGCGAGACCCGGGCCGCAGTTGGCTACCCTCTCGGGACCGTCGGGGTGTAGCTCAGTGGCCAGAGCCGGATCTTTGGGGGATCCGCGTCGCGGGTTCGAATCCCGCCACCCCGACCAAACGCCCTCGCGAGGGAGGCCTGTCAGCTCGGCAGCTTGGGCCGAGATGATCTCGGGCGTTCGGTTGCGCTGATTGGCCCAGCAGGCCCAGCAAGAGAACGCCGGGGATGGGTGGCTACAGCATCTTCGGTTCTCTCCTGGTCTGAATGGAGAGAGCAAGAGACGTGCCAGCGGCTTCGAGGGCCTGGGGAGAGCCGTCGTGGCACTTCGCGCGACTTCAACCACGACTTTGGCGGACGCTCGACGGCCAAGCTCAGCCAAGCCAACTCAACCGCTCCAGTTCTCGAGTGCGCCGCCTCTCACTATGCGCGCCTTGAAGTTGGGGTTCAGGAAAATCTCTCCGAGGCTGCCCTTGCCTACTCGCCTTCCTCGGACGCGGGAACGAGGCGATCCTCCTCGGAGAGTTCCAGCCGGATGAACTGGCGCATCGAGTCCGGAATATCATTATCGGCAACGAGCATCTGTAGTCGGTCCCCATGCTCGCGGCACGTGTCCCCAAGGAGCCGATAGATCGCCTCTCGGCGGGCGGGATCTCTGCCCTCTTCGCCGAAATGCTCGCTCAACCCGTCAATGAAGAGGATGTTGGGCAGCGCCAGGTCGTATGCGAACGCATTCAGCTGATGCGCGACCGTGTGCGCAACGTTCACTAGCGTTCCTAGTCCTGGAGAACTCAGCTCGTCGAATCGGCGACCGTGGAAGATCGGGAGGAAAGTCCTTCGGTCTATCTTGCACTCTTCCTCCTCTCCGAATTCGGGAGGGTGCAGTCGTGACACGAGTTCGTCGAAGACCGCTTCGAGGCCATCGATCCGTTCTTGGACGCTTCCCGACGCGTCGCCTAGTGACTCAAGCTTCGCCTGAAGCTCTTCTTTGCGACGCTCCAGATTCAGAGAATGCTCGCGATCTCGGTCCAGCTTCCCAAGAACAGCAAGGTAGTCGCTGTACTGAGAGACTCGTGCTCGGGCAGATGCGCGGTTTTCAGCAGCCTCTGTCATCGCAGCGGCACGAGCTGATACGAACGATTCCGTTCGGAAGTCAAGCTCCCGTGCGTTCTCTCTTGCCTGCTCTTCGAGGATGACGAGCTCATTTCTTAGTTCATTGGCTCGTTGCTCACGAACCTCGAGGAGTTCGTTGGCTTCGACTAGCTGTGCATCAACGCGCCGGCTCTCCTTTACCAAGCTCTCTCGTGAATAGTCTACGCGAGGAGGCTGCAAGCAGAGGTAGCAGTCGTCTTCACTGCTGCGGGATTGCTCCACCTCGGATCCACACCGGGGGCAGACCACGAAGTCGATATCGAGAAGGTGCTTGTTGGCTACGATCGACCGCGTAAGTTGTCTCGCGTTGGTCTCCAACTGCGCGGCGAGCCGACTCAGCTCTTCGACGCTTCGATTCTCGGCTTCTAGTCCTTCCCTGGCTTCAGCGACCTTCGAGCTCAGTTCTAGCTGCCTGCGCCGAAGCTCCCTGATGAGGGGTTCGTCCTCAGCGCCTCGGGCAAGTTCTTTGGTCTGATCCTCCGCTGCCTGCAGTTCGCGCTTCGCTTCGGCGAGGTTTCGCTCGATCTCGGCCCGGTTCTCCATGGGCGTGTCGTCGAAGAACTTCTCGAAGAGGCTGTCGCGCGACTTGAGGTCCCTGGCCTGAGCAAGCACGTGTCGGAGTTCTTCCTGAACCTCAGCGGCTTCGACGCTGTGGATTCCGTAGAGGATCTCGAATACGTACTTGCGTTTGATGTTCTTCGCGAAGTCGCGGTGTCCGAAGACTGTGTCGCCGATCTCGTCCTGGCGCAGTGTGCAGTAGAGGAGGTAGTCGCGAATCGTGACTGGCGTCGGCTCACTCTCCGGCTGTGTTGGCCGCGACGGCACGTCAAGGCGCGGAAGCGATAGCTGTTCTAGTGTCCTGTTCCAGAAGAAACCACTCGATTAGAATCGGAGTGGACGTCGAGGACGCGACCACAGTAGCGCCGCACACTCGCGAGGATCTGATCCGCGGTCTTGGTCCAGACGAAGGGTCTCGGATCGTCGTTCGTCGTCTTCAGGAAGCTCCGGATGTCGTTCTCGAGCGCCCTCGTGCTGCGATGCACGCCGCGACGGATGCAACGCTCGGTGATGAGTGCAAAGAACCGCTCGACCTGATTCAGCCATGAGCTGTACGTCGGGGTGAAGTGCACGTGGAAACGAGGGTGGCGCGCGAGCCAGCTCCGAGTTCGCTTCGTCTTGTGCGTGGTGTAGTTGTCGAGCACGAGATGGATGTCGAGTTCGGCGGGTACGTTGTCGTCGATCGTCCTGAGGAACTTCAGGAACTCCTCCGTGCGGTGCCGGCGATGGAGGGATCCGATCACTTCGCCCGTTGCGATGTTGAGTGCGGCAAAGAGTGTCGTCGTGCCATGGCGTAGGTATCCGTGTGTGCGCTGCTCCGCCCGGCCCGGTTGCATCGGCAAGACAGGCTGGTTCCGTTCCAGCGCTTGGATCTGCGATTTCTCGTCGACGCAGAGGACGACCGCGTTCGCCGGCGGAGACATGTACAGGCCGACGATATCCACCACCTTGTCCACAAAATGGGGATCGTTGGAGAGCCGGAAGCGCTCGACTCGGTGCGGCTGGAGGCTGAATGCTCGCCAGATGCGATGAACCGTCGTCGTCGGGAGGCCTACCCGCTTCGCCATCAGGCGAACGGACCAGTGCGTCGCTCCCGTGGGCGTTTCCTCTAGCGTCAAGCGCACGACCTCATCGACCTGCTCGTCGGTCACCGTCCGGGGCGCTCCCGGCTTGGGCTCGTCGTAGAGCCCAGCGATCCGCTTTTCGACGAAGCGCTTGCGCCAGATCCCGACGGTCTCTCGTCGCTTGCCTACGCGTTCCGCGATTTCCCCATTCGTCAGCCCCTGCTCTGCGAGCAATACAATGCGCGAGCGGTAGGCCAACTGATGCGCGCTCTTCCGCCTTCTGGCGTGCGTCTGGAGCTCTTCTCGCTCCGCATCCGTCAGCACAATCGGCGTCTTGGGCCGGCCACGATTCGCCATACGTCCCCCCAACGTGATGCCGGTAAGATGCCCCCTGCACGTTGGGAGTTCGCACTATTTTGCGTACTTTTTTCCGAAACAGGACACTAGGAGCCAGTGCACATAGCTGGTGGAGCGTGCGTCGGCTCGATACGCGGGCAGGCGATAGGTGCCCGACTCCCCGGCGACTTCAACAGGAGCGTTGATTGTCGTAACCGCGGGCCGCGCGACAGTGAACGCGCTGTCGCCGAGCATCAGCTCGCCGACGACGGTGTCGACAGCGTCCCGGGCCTCTCTAGGCATGTCCTCGAACGAACCGCCAAGCAAGGACCGGCACAAGCGCATTAGTGTCGTCTTGCCGCTCGCGATGGGCCCGGTAATGATGTTGAGCCCCGGCTCGAATGCGACCGAGCGGTCGGTGCCGCGCAGCTGAAGCGAGTTCAAGCGAACTCTCACAGCCTCGTCCCCCACGACGCGTCGGCAATCTCGGGGAAGTGCCTATAGACGAGGCTCTTGAGCGTCTCGCCCGAGAGGTTGAGGTGCTTCTGAAGGATCTCTGCACGTTTCATGGTTGACTGCCATTCCGGCTCCTCGCTGATCTTCCGCGCTACCTCACGGCCTGCCTCGGTGACGCGGTACCCGATCCCACTCTTGACAGAGACGGGTTCGACGAGTCCCCTGCCGATTAGTCTCCCAAGGATCGCGAAGTACGCTGGGTCCCAGGGGCCGTAGCGGTACCTGACCATTCGCGTGTCGAGGTTCTCGCTCTCAAGTGTGTCGTCAGGGAGGTCCGCTTGCTTGTTTCGGATGCGGAGCATGTCGCGGAGATAGGTTGGGTACCGGAGGAGGAAGTCGAGTTTCGCGAGCTTCGTCCTGCCGTCGACCGACCCCGTGAGTCGGCGCTTGCCGCTAAACGCATCAATAAGTAGGAGGATCCGGGCCTCCGCGTCAAGAGTCGGAACGAACTGGGTCCTACGCATCGTCGGACTCGGAGCCCCAATCGAAATCGCACTCGTCGCTGATCTCACACAACTCGCCGAGCAGTAGCATTCCGTCGGCTGCGAATAACTTGTGCTGATCGATTGTGTGTGCGTTCTGCATCAGGCGGGCCGAAACGTCGTTCCAGATGTGGCGAGCCGGATTGGGCTTGTCGAGGTGGATCGATCTTGCCGCATTCGCGTGAACGATGAGTCTCTGGCGGACGTCGTCTAGTTCCTCCTCGTACCCGAACAGGTCGGCTGCTCGACGCTCCAGTTTGTGCGTTAGCAGGCTGCTGAAAAACCCTGCGTTTCCGTGTTCTCGATGGTAGAAGATGGGTCGGGGGGAGAGAGGATGCGCGGCAGCGACCGAGAGCAGGGTTCGATGTTCAGCTACGTCTCGCTGGAGACGCGGATTCCGGAGGATCATCCGCTTCGCCCCATGCGGGCGATGGTGGACGAGGCGCTGAGGGGCCTGTCTCGGCGGTTCTCGGAGCTCTACGCGTCGACGGGCCGGCCGTCGATCCCACCGGAGCGGCTGCTGCGGGCTCTGTTGCTGCAGGTGCTCTACTCGATCCGGAGTGAGCGCCAGCTGATGGAGCAGCTCGAGTACAACCTGCTGTTCCGTTGGTTCGTAGGGCTGGGGATGGAGGATGCGGTCTGGGTCCCGACGGTCTTCACGAAGAACCGGGACCGGCTGCTGGAAGGGGACGTGGCGGAGGCGTTCTTTGAGGCGGTGCTGGCGCAGGGAAAGGACCACGGCCTTCTGTCGTCGGAGCACTTCACGGTGGATGGCACGCTGATCGAGGCGTGGGCGAGCCAGAAGAGCTTCCGGGCGAAGGACGGCTCGGGGGACGACGGAGACGACGATCCGGGCAACCCGACGGTGAACTTTCGGGGAGAGCGGCGGAGCAACGCGACGCACGAATCGACGACGGATCCCGAGGCGCGGCTGGCGCGCAAGAAGGGCCAGACCTCGCAGCTGGCCTACATGGGCCATCTGCTGACGGAGAACCGCAACGGCCTGATCGTCTCGGCGCTGCTGACGGAGGCCGATGGCTACGCCGAGCGGCTGGCAGCGCTGGAGATGGCGGAGGACGTGGCGGGAAGGCGCCGGATCACGCTGGGCGGGGACAAGGGCTACGACACCGAGGAGTTCGTGGCGGGCTGCCGGAAGCGCAACATCACGCCGCACGTGGCGCAGCACACGACGAATCGGGCCAGCCGGATCGACGGTCGCACGGTCCGTCACGAGGGCTACGCGATCAGCCAGCACAAACGCAAGCGGATCGAGGAGTGCTTCGGTTGGATGAAGACGGTCGGGGGAATGCGAAAGACGCGTCACCGGGGCACGGATCGGGTCGGGTGGATGTTCGTCTTCACGGCGGCGGTCTACAACCTGGTCCGCATACGCAACCTCGTAGAGGTCACATGACGCACCTGCATCGAGACGAGGTACCCCGGATCGCTTCCGGGATCGAAGAGCGAGCCGAGCGGGCCGCGGGGACCCGCGCCCTCTGGCGTTCTGGCGCCTCTCAGCGCCGAATTTCAGCAGCCTGTTAGGGCGTTCATTCTGAGGTTTCGGGCGTCCGCCTGAATCCTCGAGTCGGCGCCTGCAGCGGTCATCTTTCTCTCGACGCTCGTCAGTTGTCGCGCACCTACCTCTGTGACTCGCCTCAGGAGCGGGCGAGCAGGCGCAGTGATCGGCGCGATGAGACCGAGCAACTCTGTGCGCTCCAGCGTCTTCGCTACTAGCCGCTGCCGAGCGTCGTCCGCTGCCGACTCGGGGTCCGCAACGCATGCGGGCCAGTTTGGCCCGATCGGATCTGCCCGCATTGCTGCCTCGATCCTGGAGGCCAACCCCGCATGGATCGACTCGATCTGGGCCCGCGTAAGGTGGCCCGCATGGTCGCCGAGGAGCCTGTAGTTCATCGCCTCTATCGCGTCGCGCGTGGCATGAGGGGGGTGCATGACTACTCGTTCGAGGAAGGCACGCGCGTCCAGTTCGGGTATGCCGAAGGCTGTAGCGACCCTGGACACGAGATCAGGGTCTCCACGATTTCCCGCGCGCCGCAGATGCTTAATGGGGCTTCGGGGACTGTGGGGCCCTTCAAGAACGAGTTCCAGCGACGCGTTCCCATCGGGCATCAGTTGATGTGTGCGATACAGGCTGCGAAGCGCGCCACCATCTTCCTTGAGGAGATCTGATAGCACCCACGGGCCGCGTTCTTCGTCCTTGGTCTTGATTTGGAGGAATCGCCAGCGGTCGTCGCAGACAAGAGCGACGTCTTCGTGGTGCTCCGGGACCACGCGCAGAATGTCGCCACCGAGCGCACATTCGAGGCAGAAGGGCAGTGCCACAAGCGCCTGATAGTAGTACCGCGCAAACGTTTCTGAGCCCGTGTCGTCTTCGGGTGCGATTTCTTCGGGATCTACAGGCACGGCGGCTCCGAGCGGACGGACGCGACTAGCGTGACACTGTTTGGATGCTGCTCGGGTCTCGATTACCCAGTGTGGTGCCCGTAGCCCACGCGCAGAAATGGTGGGCGCTTCGACGCGTCGCAAATGCCGAGGTTCGTGTCCCTGCACGCTGCGGCTCTCGATGGGCGGTCGATCCCCTGATTGGGGTAGGTCGGCCATCTCCCTCGGAAACCGAGGCTTCGCAACCAGACTACCGCCACAGGCAGGTCACCTTTCTGGATGCCTGATCGCGGATCGCGGGCGGCGCTGTGAACTGGTTCACAGCGGGTCTCCGGCTCCGGGTCTCAAGATGGCAGCGGACGGAGGTTCCCAACCCGCTCGCCCTCTCGAAGGACCACGCGCTTCGAGAACGACGCCATCATGTCCGCGATCCCGGCCGGGCCCACGCTCGACCCGGTGTTCTGGCAGAGAGCCAGGTCGATCGCGTCGGCGCGCTCGAGCAGCTCCAGGCCTAGTGCTCTTCTTCAAACGGAGGAGGGTTCGCCCGCCATCCACCGCACCAACGCCGGTGTCGAGGGACGTCATCTCTTGCGCGCTAAGAGGACGGCTAGTTTTGCGCACCCCCCTGGGTTGATGTTCGGTTCTTCCTTCTTCTCTTCCGCTCTCCGAAGGAGAGCACGGCCGTCAGGCCGCCCTCTGGGGCCTCAACGCTGGGCGCTTTGCCCCGCGGCCTGGCCCTGCCCCGATCTCGTAGACACTCTGGTTACGCTGCTTGGGCAGGTCCTTCCTGGCCGTGCAGATTGATGCCGCCGCGGGGTGCGGGGGCGGAGTCCTCGCACCCCGCGGCGGCATGTCGGAGTTCGTACTCGATCGGGCTCGTGTAGCCGATCGACGAGTGCCTCCGAATCGGGTTGTAGAACCCGTCGATGTAGTCGACCACCATCGCCTCCGTCATGGCCGCACCATGCAAGGGCTCGCCGAGGAAGAGCTCCGTCTTCAGCGTCCCGAAGAAGCTCTCGGCCACTGCGTTGTCCCAGCAGTTGCCGCGACGACTCATGCTCAGGACGAGCTTCGCGTGGTCGAGTGCGTGGCGGAAGTCGCTGCTCGCGTACTGGCTCCCGCGATCCGCGTGGACGAGCACCTCTCGGGCGCCTGGTCGGCTCGCGAGGGCTCGGTCCAGCGCCTGCAGCACCAATGACGTATCGATGCGATCCCCGATCGCGTAGCCGACCACGCGCCGCGAGAACATGTCGAGAATCACCGCCAGATAGAGCCACCCTTCGAGCGTCCGCAGATACGTGAGGTCCGTCGCCCAGGCCACGTCCGGGGCCGGCGCTTCGAACTCCCGCATCAGCAGGTTCGCTGCGATCGGGCTGCCGTGGTTCGAGTCCGTCGTCGTCCGGAAACGCCGCTTGTGGCTCCCCTGGAGCCCTTCGGCCGCCATCAACGAGGCCACCCGCTTGCGCGACACCCGACGTCCTTCGTCCCGAAGGTCGCGATGGATGCGCGGGCTTCCGTACGTCCCGCGACTGGCCTTGTGGGAGGCCCTGATCGCCACCCGCAGCTCGGCGTTCTCGATCGAACGCGCCGAGGGAGGACGACGCCTCCAAGCGTAGTAACCGGCCCGCGAAACCTGCAGACACCGGCAGAGGGTCACAATCGGGTAGCTCGCCCGCTCCGCGTCGATGAAACGGAACCTCATCGACTTTCCTTGGCGAAGGCCGTCGCTTTTTTCAGGATCTCTCGCTCCATCTCGAGCGTCTTCACCTGCTTGCGGAGCGCCTTCAGCTCTTCGCGCTCAGCACTCGAGAGCGCTCCCGTGTTCGCTGGCGTTTCCTCCGCGTCCGCCTGCTTCACCCACTCGCGCACCGCGGTCTCCGTGAGATCCAGCTCACGCGAAACCGCGCCGACGCTCTTGCCGCTCCGGCGGATCAGCTCCACCACCTCGGCCTTGTACTCCCTCGTGAACTGCCGCCTCTTTCGCTTCGCCATGACACACTCCTAACGCACTTCCGTGCAAATTGATGTGTCTACGAAACCGGGGCAAGCTCAAGACCGAAGCGAAGGGGGCGAAACGGCACACCGTGAGCCTAGAGACTCTGCGGGCCATCTTACCCGTCCGTGCGAGAAGGACCCCGTCCCGGCCGAAGTTCCGGCGCGACGAACCGTTGGCTAGCCTGAATTCCTCTTGGCAATCCAACACATCGACGAAGGTCTCTGGGAACTCAGGAGGCACTCCCGGTTCGCCCGTCAAAGAATCCCAGCCAGAACCACACTCGTGCGACTCGCGCACGGCGGCTTCGGTCGATTGCTTCTTCGTTCGGGACATCTCGACACTCTCCTCGGGGGCCATCGCCCCCTGAAAGTGTCTCTTAGCTCAGGGGCCTTCGGAGTCCGAATCCTGCTGACGGGCTACACGAAGCGACGAACCGCTTCATGCACGATGCGGGCCTGCGATCCCGGTGCGACTCGCGCCCACCCGCTGGCCCGAGGCGAACGCGCGCGTCGGCGCCGAGGTGAGCCATCCGGCGTTGCCGCTAGCGTCGCCCCGAGCCCGCCATCCCCGCCAGCACGACTGCAACGCCGAGCCCGGCCAGCGAGAGGCCGAGGACGACCGTTCCGGGAAGCGCCCCGACGGCGGCTCGCGGCACGAGTTCGGCAGGGCTCTCGAGCGGGCTCGGATGGGTCGACAGCTTGACGAGCCACGCCAGCGCCTGGGTCGCGAAGAGGTAGACGTACACCCGGCGAAGTCGCCGCGCCGCGGCCCTGGTGAGGGGCATGGTCGGCGCGGTCGCGCCGAGGTGGGGCGTGAGCTCGGCCTCGAGCTCGTCCAGGGCGACCGTCGCCGAGCTCTCGGCTCCCCCGACCGCCGCCGCCCGTGCGATCAAGCCTCGCTCGAGGATCAGCGCCCGCTGCTGCCACAGGTGGTAGAAGGTCAGGCGCCGCGCCTCGAGGAGCAGGAAGATGACGGTGAGGAAGGCGGCGATGTAGACGACGTAGTGCGGAGAGGTCCGGTCGCCGAGGGCGAAGGAGGTGACCGCGGCGGTCGTGCCGATCGCCCAGTTCGTGGTGGTGTCCATCCGCATCCGCCAGATGTCGGCTCGTCCGACCATCGCGCGGTAGTAGTGGATCAGGATCGTGGCACGGGTGCCGTCCTCGATCTTCATCGTCGAGTGATTTCCCCCTGGTGTTCCGGACGGTACCGAAGGAAAGGGGGACCCTGCTGCCGCGCTCAGAAGCGCCGCCCGCCGAGGCCTGGCATCCTCGCTGCCCCATGAAGCGGCTCCTCCTCGCATCCCTCATCCTGCTCGTTCTCGTCGTGGGCGTGGGCATCCTCGCTGCCCTCGGCGGGTTCGGCCGCACCCAGGACCGCGGTGTCCTCACCGCGGCCCCGAGGGATGCCTCCGTGGTGGCGGAGCGGGGCGCGCGGCAGGATCGTGCTCGGACCGCGCTGGGCGTCGCCAGAGCGAAGCAGATCCTGTTCGGCGATCTGCACGTCCACACCACCTACTCGCTCGACGCCTTCTCGGTGAGTCTTCCCATGGCCGGAGGCGAAGGCAGTCACCCGCCCGGCGATGCCTGCGACTTCGCGCGCTTCTGCTCGGCCCTCGACTTCTGGTCCATCAACGACCACGCCGAGAGCCTCACGCCCTACCACTGGCAGGAGACCAAGGAAGCTGTGCGGCAGTGCAACGCGGTGGCCGGCGATCCCGCGAACCCGGACCTCGTGACCTTCCTGGGCTGGGAGTGGACCCAGATCGGCACCACCGCCGAGGACCACTACGGCCACAAGAACGTGGTCCTGCTCGGCACGGCGGACGACGAGGTGCCCACCCGGCCGATCGCGTCCCGGCGCGAGCTCTTCCCGGCCATCAATCCCTTCAGTCTTCCCGTTCGCATGGCGCTCATCGCTGCTGCGCCGGGTGGGGGAGGGCGCCAGCCGTACCTCGACTTCGCCCGCTACCTGGAGGACCGGGCGTCGGTTCCCCCGTGTCCCCCGGGCGAGGACGTGCGTACCCTTCCCGCGGATTGCGCCGAGAGCGCGGCGACGCCGAGCGAGCTCTTCGCGCGGCTCGACCAGTGGGGCTTCCCGCGGCTCGTCATTCCCCACGGCAACACCTGGGGCATCTACACGCCGCCGCGCTCGAGCTGGGACAAGCAGCTGCGTGCCCACGAGGACCCGGAGCGGGACGAGTTCCTGATCGAGGTGTTCTCGGGCCACGGGAACATCGAGGCCTATCGGAGCTGGCGTGCCCTGGACGAGGGCCCGGACGGGAGGCTCCATTGCCCGGCACCGCGGGACGACTACCTGCCCTCGTGCTGGCAGGCCGGCGAGATCATTCGCACGCGTTGTCTCGCGGCCGGCGAGGGCGAGGAGGAATGCGAGCGCCGCGCCGTCCTCGCCAGGGCCCACCACGTGGAGGGGCGGGATGCCGGCCACCAGACGGTGCCGGGGGCCACGGTCGAGGAGTGGCTCGACGCCGGCCAGTGTCGGGACTGCTATCTCCCAGCCTTCAACTACCGCCCGGCCGGCTCGGTCCAGTACGCCCTGGCCCTGCGCGACCGGAACACGCCGGATGCGCCGAAGCGCTTCCGCTTCGGCCTGCTCGGCTCGAGCGACGTCCACAGCGCGCGCCCGGGCAACGGCTACAAGGAGTTCGCGCGGCGGCGCATGAGCGACGCCAACCTCGGGGCCGTCGGCGGCAGCGCCCTGCTGCCCGAGCAGGAGCCCGTGCCCCACTCGGTTCCGCTCCAGCCGGGCGCCACCGTGGCCCCGGAGTTCGAGCGCTTCACGTCCTTCTTCGGCCTCGGCGGGCTCGTCGCCGTGCACAGCGAAGGCCGCGACCGCCAGGCGATCTGGGACGCCCTCGAGCGCCGCGAGGTCTACGGGACCAGCGGCGGACGGATCCTCCTCTGGTTCGATCTCGAGGGCGAGGAGCGTCCGATCCCGATGGGCTCGTCCGTCGAGGGCTCCCGGGCGCCCCGCTTCTCCGTGCGGGCCCTGGGCGCCTTCGAGCAGAAGCCGGGCTGCCCGCCCGACGTGGTGGGCTCTCTTTCCGCCGACCGGATCGCCCGCCTGTGTGCGGGCGAGTGCTACCACCCCTCCGATCGCCGCCATCCCATCGACCGGATCGAGGTGGTGCGCATCCGCCCGCAGGTGTCTGCCGACGAGGACGTGGCCGCCCTCATCGAGGACCCGTGGAGGGTCCTCCCGTGCGCCGATGCCGGCTCCGCCGGCTGCCAGGTGTCCTTCGAGGACGCCTCTTTCCCCGGCGCGGGCCGGGACACGGTCTACTACGTGCGCGCCCACCAGGCCGCAACGCCCACCGTCAACGCCGGCAACCTGCGCTGCCGCACCGACGAGGAGGGGGCCTGCGTGGCGATCGATCCCTGTACCGTCGACGGCAAGACCCCGACTGACGACGACTGCCTCGCGCCGGCCGAGGAGCGGGCCTGGTCCTCACCGATCTTCGTGGATTTCGCGGAGGGGGAAGGCCCCCCGGACACCTGATCAGGGCCTAGGCCCCTGCTCCTCGCTCTCGTCCGGCAGGGCTCCGAAGCCGATCTCGCCCAGCGACGGGTCGGCTCCGATCTTGAGGCGCAGTGCCGGCGGCCAGTCGAACACGATGTCCGCGCGGACGGGACCGATCGAGAAACGGGTGTGAAGGGGGCCCGGCTCCCACGCGGGTAGCTTCACGTGTTGGATCTCCGGGGCGCGGTCCGGGTGAACCGTGACGAGGTGGACGCCGCCTTCCTCCGAATCCGCCACGTCGTCGAGGCGAACGTCCCTGCCGTCGCCGACGGCCCGGAACTCTCGCAGCCACTTCGGCGGAGCGCTGCTGCGGAACGGCAGGAGATGCAGGAAGGGCTTCTTCGTCCACCGGAACTCGTCCGGTGTCCAGCGGCGCCCGGCCGTCTCCCAGGCGATCTGCCCCTCGTCGTTGGCCCAGTGAAGCTCTGGATCCGTCACGTTGTTGTGCCCGAAAAAGAGCGCGTCGATGCCGCAGGCGCGGCAATCACCCGCCCGCATGTGGTGGTCGATGAGGCTCACGAGGCCTTCTGCTCCGTACCACTCACCGACGGGCTCGAAGCCCCAGGGCGTGATCGAGCGCCGCATCCACTCCTCCTGCAAGCGAATCAGCACGCTGCCGTTCACGAGCCGCGTCCCGTGGTGCATGAGCGGCGTGACGCCGGGCAGCCAGGTGTCCCACCAGGGCGATTGGAGGAGGCCGAGGTAGCCGCCGGTCCACAGGCTCCCGAGGACGTCGATCTCGTCGTAGAGGCCGAACTGGCCGCTGCCGCGCTCCTTCGGCGTGTAGCCGCGCGGGTCGTGGTGCATGAAGAGGAACTGGTGGCCCTTCGGCTCCGAGGCCGACCGGCGGCCGAGCTGGGTGAGGGAGCGATCGAGCCAATCGAGATCCCGATGGCCCACGCCGCCGCCCCAGTTCAACGAGGCGCCACCCGTGGTGGAGCGTTCCTCCGGGCGGAGCCCGTAGGAATTCAGGCCGAAGAACCCGTGACCGCGAAACCGAAACGCGTAGGATGTGGCGCCCAGCGCGTACTCCCACTCGACCAGTCCGTCGTAGCGTGGCTCGTTGCGGAATGGTGCCGGCGACGGAGGCCGGAAGAGGATCGGCATGTCGCCCACGACGCGATCGAGCATGCGACGAACGCCGAGGGGGAAGGGCGCGATCGCCAGGTTGACGACGCCGCCGTAGCCCACGAACCCGTCGTGGTTGCCCGGCACCGCGACGAAGGGCCGCTCGAAGCCGCGAATCGCCCCAGCCAGGCGGGGATACTCCTCGGAGTAGACCGAAAGCGGCGGCGCCAGCCCGAGCATGTTCGTCACCATGGACATGATGGCACTGCCCGCCTCCCCATCCGCCAGATCGCCGGCGAGCAGGACGAAGGAGATCGCGTCGATTCCCGCGTTCTCGAGGGGGCGGCGGAAGGGATCCTCCTTGTTCTCGATCATCTCGAAGACCCGGCGTAGGCGCCTCGCACTCTTGCTGTCCTGGACGTCCCCAGTCACCGCGAACATGAAGGGAGCCTCGTCCACACCGTCGTCGAGCAGAACGCCTGCCGGTGACAGGTCCCGGAAGTAGAGAGCCTCGAGCGCCGCGACGACGTCCTGCTCGTCTCCGCTCGCCGCCGCGGCGACGACGTCGCTGAGGCGGGGCCAGAAGTGCTTCATCGGGTGATTGCAGGTGTCGTAGGAGAGCCGCAGGGCCTTCCGGAGCGGCCGTCGGGCGCACTGGAACACCCGCGACACGTCGTCGACGAGGGTGGTCCACTCGTCCGCGCCTTCGTCGAGGTATCCGCGGAGGGCTGCGAGGTCTCCCGTTCGCAGTGCGGCCTCGAAGGGGTTCGCATCCGTCCGGGGTGCGAAGCGCGGTACGGCGCGGAGCCAGTAGTAGCCGCCCGGTAGGTCCTCCGATCCGATCCGAAGCACGTAGGCCCGTAGGTCCCGGTCCGGGTGGACCACGAGCTGGCTCCGCTCGAAGACAAACTCGATGTCGGATTCGGACCACACGTCGGTTGGGGCGATCGCGATCCCCTGTCCCTCCGCCGCCGGCTCCAGCCAGAACGAAGTCAACCGCCCATCGAAACGAACGCGGGTCGGCCGTTCGGCGAATCGCTCCCGACGTCCCGTCGCGACACCGTCGTCTTCGAGGATCCAGGGGACGTACCACGCGCCGCCGCAACGCTCTGCGAACGCCGGACTCACGAGGCGCGGGAAGAGCTGGAGCGGCGGGTGCTCGGGGAGGCGGATCTGCTTCCTGCGCGGAAGCGCGAGATCCCCGAGCCCGAGCATGGCGTCGCGAAGAGCTGCGCGGGCACAGGAGGCGGCGTCCGCTGGCGGGCCGGTCGGCGTCTGGGAGGCGATCGAAGCCTCGGCACGCAGGGGGAAGGTGCCCGCAGGCGCGACCTGCCCCCACGGCTCGATCGTGGCACAGCCTGGAAGCAGTCCCGTCGTCACGAGGACTGCGACGATCTTCGCGCCTCTCATCTCACGCTCTCCTTGCAGCCCGGCACGGGGATGTGCGACATCCTACGCGCTCTCCGGACCCGTGGAATCACCTAAACCGGGCGGACCTGCCGGGGCCGGGCCAGTCCCGAGCCCGCACGACTGCGTGCCGAGCCCGCGGCCCTATTCTCGAGCCATGTCCCCTGGCGATCGGCGAGGACCGACGGACTCGGAGGTCGGCGAGCCCGAGGCGCGTGCCCTCGTGGCGCAGCTGGCGCCCGAGCTCGCCGACGAGAGGCTCCAACGCGCGGCGCACGGAGTCGAGAAGCAGGTGTGGCTCGTCGGCTCGCGTCACATGCTCCGCCTTCCCCGGTCTGCCCGGGCGGCGCGGCGGATGGAGGTCGAGCGACGTGTGCTCCGGCGCATCCACGGGTGCCTGCCCCTTCCCACGCCCGAGCTTCTCGCCGTCTCCGAGGCACCCGACGCCGACCTGTGTCGCCGCGCGCCGGGGCGCCCCCTCGACTGGCGGGAGTGGGCGGCCCTCCCGATGACGACACGACGCGCCGTGCGGGCTCCGTTCGGCGAGTTCCTCGCGTCGCTCCACGCCGCGATGTCCCTCGAAGAGGCGAGAGGTCTGGGCGTGCGGGAGCTCCTCTGGCCTCCCATCGAGCAGGTGCGCGAGGTGCTCGATGGCCGCATGGGCGAGCCGGCCCGCGAGGCCCTGCTCGAGGGCGTGCTCGATGCCGCTCCGCGCTTCCAGCGGGAGCCCCGGGAGAAAGTGCTCCTGCACGGAGATCTCTCCCACCACAACATCGCCTTCGACGCGGAGAGCCTGAGACCCACCGGCGTGTTCGACTTCGCGGACGTGTCGGTCGGCGATGCCCACCGCGACCTGCGCTACGACCCGGGCCTCGAGGAGGGGGACGACACGGCGGTGCGCGCCTACGAACGCGCGCGGGGAGGCGGTGTCTCGATCTCGCGGCCCCTGCAGCGTGCATGGCATGCCTGGTCGGCGCTCGCCAATCTCGCCTGGTCGCTCCGCAACGAGGGCGAGGAGCTGCAGCGCGCCCGCTTCGGCTGGGTGGACGCGGTCGCGGCGTGGGACCGGCGGTTCCTGGACGAGCTCTGAGCCCTGCCCTAGGGAACCGGCCAGGTATCCGGTGACCAGATCTCCTGGTCCTCGCCATGGCAGCCGCCGCCCGCGCCGGACCAGCGCGTCAGGCTCATCCACGCGAACTGGCCCGGGGTCGCCTGCTTCGCGAGGCGGGAGAGGCACTCGCCCTCCACTTCGAGGCCGCGGCCGGCCTCGTCGGTCGCCTCGAGGGCGACCCGCTCCGGGTAGCCCCGCGTGCTGCGTTCGAGGACCCGACGCCGTCCGCCGACGAGGAGCTTCTTCTCTCCATCGCGCACCAGGAAGCCCGCGACGATGCGCTCCTCGCCCTCCAGCTCGAAGGCGTAGGCCAGGAACGACTCGTCCCGGCCGGTGATGCCGTAGCTGTAGGCGCCGCGGGTGCGGCGCAGGTCGTCCCGCGGGCCCCAGGAGCGGTCGCGCATCTCGAAGCCGTCGATGGCGATCTCCTCGCCGCAAAGGCTCAGGCGGCCGGTGACGTGGCAGGGCTGGTCCAGGTGGCCCTGCTCTGGCGACACTCGCGCTGCGTGGACCGGGATCAGGCCCCGGTACTCGAGGTCGAGGGCGATGCGATCGCCATCGCGGTAGGTCACCTGGTAGGCGCGGAGCGGCTCGAGCCGGCGGATCCGCAGGCCCGCGATCTCGATGTCGGTGAGCTCCGCTTCCGGCATCGGGACGTGCCAGAGCCAGCGCGCGTAGCGGGCGCGCCAAGGCTCGAAGGCGCCCGCATCCCAGACCGCCACGCCCAGGGCGCAGACCCGGAGCTGGCTGCGGAAGAGGGGGTAGAGGGTGCCGGCCAGGCCGCGCTCCGGCGCGGAGAAGGCGAACCAGGAGGTCTCCGCCCAGGTCGGATCGGGCTCCGTGGGCGGATGGAAGAGGTCGTCCTTCTCGGTGGCCGTCATCGCGGGTCTTTCCAGGGCGGGAGCCGGCCCACCATCGCCCGCAGGGTCGGATCCGTCTCCTGGCGGCGCCGGGCCTCCTCCTCGAAGGCGTCCAGTCCCGTGTTGAGGCAGCCGGCCTCGCGCAACGCGCGCGGCATGAGCACGCCGAGCAGGGGAAGCAGGAGGGCGTGGACCGTGGTGTCCATGGGCCCGGCGTCGCCCGCCGCGCTCGCGTGGGCCAGGGCGATCTCGCAGGAGATCGCCATGCGCAGCATGACGAGTGCCCGATAGAAGGCGATGCGGTCTCCGTCGAGGGGGATCCCGGTCTCCCCGGACCAGGCGGTCAAGGCGGTGCTCCACTCGCGCCCGGCCAGATGGGAGCGGACCCGCACCCAGGCCAGGTCGTCGTGGGGATCACCGAGGTGGGCGAACTCCCAGTCGAGGAGCGCCGTGACCCGGCGGCCGTCGTGGAGGAAGTTGCCGTGGCCCGCGTCGCCGTGACAGAGCGCCGTGCGCTCCACCTGCTCCGGCGCGTTCCGGTCGAGCCAGCCCGCGGCGAAGCGCATCAGCTCCGAGGGCCGAGGGACCTTGTCCTGCTGGAAGCGGGTCCAGCGCGCGAGCTCGAGCCGCGCGTGGTCTTCCGCGGTCCGCGGCCGGGCCATGTCGCCGAGGGAGAGCCCCGCCGGCTCGACGGCGTGGAGCTCGGCCAGGGCGCGGCCGAAGTCCCGCTCGATCTCCTCGAGCTCGGCGGGGGACAGCTCCGCCAGGTTCTCCGTGCCCGCGGCTCGCTCGATGAGCAGCGAGAGCCCGTCCGCCGATTCGGCCAGCAGGCGGGGGATCCGCACCGGGCGGTCGGCGAGGGCGCGGTACACCACCGCCTCGTGGGCCAGGTCGATCTCCGTCCCCGAGAGCGGACCGTCGCCGCTGTCGTGGCGCAGCACGAGCTCCCGGCGCGAGCCGTCGTCGCACTCCACGTCGACGAGGAAGGTGAGGCGCGACGAGCCCACAGGCGCCCGGTCGAATCGCACGACCCGGCCGCCCGCCGCTTCGCCGGCGAAGCGGCGCAGGCCCCTCTCTCCGTCCGCACGGTCCGCACCGTCTGCACGCGCCAACGAGCGCTCCTTCGCCGGGTGCAGACGCTAGCTCAGGGCAGGGCGGCCTACGCGGTCGCCCGCGACAGCTCGGCGTCGATCCCCGCGCGCATGGCCGCCAGGGCCTCCCGGCGCGCCCGGAGCTTCGTGCCCGCGTGGGCCTCCATGTCGAGGGCCGTGAGTCTCTGTGCTTCGGAGAGAGCCGCTTCCCGCAGCTCGTCCGGATCGACCACTGCGTCCAGGAAGCCGGCTCTCTCTGCCTCAGCGGGGCCGTAGAGGGCGCCGGTCGTGGTGGCGTGGTCGAACCAACGGGCGGAGAGCCGCTGGCGTGCGATCTCGACGCCGTAGATCGGCATGGTGAGACCGATCGCCACCTCGTTGAGGCCGATCTTGAAGTCGCCGGCGGCACCGACGCGCACGTCGGCGGCGAGCAGCAGGAACGCACCCTGGGCGATCGCGTGGCCAGTGCACGCGGCGACGACCGGGCGCGGGAAGCCGAGGATCCGGTGGACCAGCTCGCCGCCGGCCCGGATGGTGCGGACGATCTCGCCCCGCTCGCGACCGAACATGGCCATGTCGTAGCCCGCGGAGAAGAGTCCCGGCCGGCCCTCCAGGAGCACGACCGCGCTGTCAGCCTCGGCGCGGTCGAAGGCCGCGGCGAGGGCCGTCTGCATGGCCTCGGACATCACGTTGGCCTTGCCGTCGTCCATGCGGATCGTGGCGATCGATCCCAGCCGCTCGTAGGTCACCGGAGTCGAAGTCGTCATCGTGCTCTCTTTCCTCTTCGGCGCGCGGGGGGGTGGCGCGACGTCCCGAGCGCCGCGAGGGCGGCGGCCTGGAACGTCGGGGTGAGTCGGGTGGGCCGGGGCCCGGCCAGTCCGCGCACCCACAGCCGGCAGTACTCCTGGGCCGGGCCGATCGCGAGGGAGTGGGCGACGGTGCGCTGCATGGGGGCCGAGAGCCCGGCCTTCGCGAGGCTCCGGTAGAAATCATCGAGCACCGCGAAGAAGCGCGCGTTGTGGGAGGCGAGGGGGGCCGCCGCCTCGGCCATCACGTCGTCCGGCAGGGTGGCGAACAGGAAGCGCGCCAGGTCCCGGTGGGTCTCCACCCAGGCGAGGTGGACTTCGATCAGCGCGCGCAGCGCCTTCTCGGGATCGTCCTCGCCGTCGACGGCGCGTAGCGCGGTGCGTTGATAGTCGACCATCCCGTCCACCCAGGCCGCCGCCGCGAGGGCGGCCCGGCTCGGGAAGGCGTGGAACAGGCTGCCGTTGGACACGCCCACGGCATCGCGGACCGAGGCGAGGGTGAAGTCGGCGTAACCGCGATCGCACAGCTGGCGCGTGGCCTCGCCCAGGATGCGGGCTCGGGTGTCCATGACTAGAGTAGAACTCTAGAGCATAACTCCAGATCCCGCCCAGCCTCAGGCCGGCCCGGTGTACTCGCGGGCGTGCATCGCCGTCAGGACCACCACGCCCGCGATGAAGCCGCCGAAGCGCCCGAGGGTCGGGCGACCGACAGCGGGCATGGAGCCCTCCCAAGCCAGAGGGGTGGGGCATTTCGGGGCACCTGGGACCCGTCTGCGCAGCTGGCGGCTCGCCGCGTGCGCCGGCGCCCGGGTCGGAGCTACCTTCGACTCCGTTCCCACCCGTAAGGAGGGAGCCACCATGAAGACCAGCATCGACGGCTCGGTCGAGATCGAGGTGCCGGCGTCCACGGCCTACTCGTTCTGGACCCGCATCGAGCACTTCCCCCACTTCATCGCCGCCATCCAGTCGGTGGAGCGGATCGACGAGCACCGCTCTCGCTGGCGGGCGAATCTGGGCTTCCGGAAGACCCAGTGGATCGCCGAAATCACCGAGGTGATCCCCGAGAAGCGCCGCGCCTGGCGGACCGTCGAGGGGCCCTTCAACGCCGGGATGGTCAACTTCCACGCCCTCGACGACGAGCACAGCCTCATGACCCTGCACCTCGAGTACGAGCCGAAGGGCGTGCTCCAGAACCTCGGCGACGAGCTGGGCATCGTGAGCCGGGTGGTCGACCGGGCGTTGGACGAGTTCAGGGACTTCGTCGAGGGCTACAGCTGAGCCATCGTCGGGCACCGCGTTAGATTCGCTGCGGGATGCGTGGTGCAGAGGACGAGCACGGGGTGCCGGCAGGGCGGGCGCCCCTGATCGAGACCGAGCGTCTCGCTCTGCGCCCGTTCCGGGAGGACGAGGCCGGAGCGCTCCGCGAGGCGGTGATCGAGAGCCTCGACCATCTCCGCCGCTGGTTGCGCTGGGCCGCCTTCGAGCCCGAGACCGTCGCGCAGAAGGGGGAGCGCATCCGCGCGAGCCGTGCCGAGTTCGAGACCGGCACCGACCTCCGCTACGGGGTGCTCGATCGGGGGACCGGGCGCGTCCTCGGCGGAAGTGGTCTCCACGACCGCGGGGAGGCGCCGGCGGTGCGCGAGATCGGCTACTGGATCCACGCCGACTTCGTGAACCGCGGCCTGGCGACGGAGCTGAGCGCCGCGCTCACCCGGGCGGGCTTCGAGCGCGAGGGTGCGCACCGCATCGAGATCCACTGCGACCCGGCGAACGGAGCCAGCGCGGCGGTGCCCCGCAAGCTCGGGTACCGGATGCGGGAGATCCGCCGGGACCATCGCGAGGGTGCCGACGGAAAGCTGCGGGACGGCATGATCTGGGAGCTCTGCGCGGAGGACTTCGGCGGGTCTTCGGCGGCCGCCTTCCCGGTGCGCTTCCCGTGAAGGCATGGCAGGTCGTCCGACACGGCCCGCCGCGAGAGGCCCTCGAGCTCGCGGACGTGCCCGAGCCCGTTCCCGGGCCCGGCCAGCTTCGCGTCTCCACCTGCGCCAGCGCGCTCAATTGGAACGAGATCGACGGCTGCTACGGGCGCTACCGCACCGTCGACCCGCCGCTCCCCTACACCCTCGGCATGGAGGCGGTGGGCGTCGTCGACGCGGTCGGTGACGGGTCCCTCGACGGCTGGCTCGGACAGCGGGTCGCCCTCACCGGCATGGGGGCGACCGGGGCCCATGGGGAGCGCGTGGTCGGCGAGGCGTCGATGGCCTTCGCCTCGCCGCCGGAGCTCTCGGACGCGGAGGCCGCCGCCTTCTACTTCCCGTTTCACGTGGCCTGGCTCTCCCTCTGCGAGCGGGGCGGCCTGCGGGAGGGCGAGACGATCCTCGTCCACGCCGGCGCCGGCGGCGTGGGCTCGGCAGCGGTGCAGATCGGCCGCGCGCGGGGCGCCCGGGTGATCGCCACGGCGGGCGGCCCCCAGAAGCTCGCCACCTGCCGCGCCCTCGGGGCGGAGCTGGCGATCGACTACCGGGCCGGGCCCTTCGTCGACGCCGTCCTCGACGCCACCCAGGGCCGCGGCGTCGACCTCGTCTGCGACCTGGTCGGGGGCGAGGTGACCCGGGAGAGCCTGCGCTGCCTGGCCCGCGGCGGGCGGCTCATGCTCACCGGCTTCTCCGGGGGGATCGAGGCCGAGGACGAGGTCGGCCTCCTGCCCCGGCCGGTCATCTTCGCGAACGGCGCGGTGGTCGGGGTCCTGCTGGCCTACGTGCCGGACGGGACGCCGGAGCGCGCCGGCCTGGGGCTGCTTCCGCGGAGCGTCGGCGAGCGGGTCCAGGCCGAGCTCGTGGCGCTCCTCGAGGCCGGCAAGATCCGGCCCCAGGTGCACCGCACGGCCCCGGCTCGGGACCTGCCCGCGGAGCTCGAGCGGATGGAGCGACGGGAGAGCACCGGCCGGAACGTGATGCTCTGGTAGGCCGCCGCGCTCAGGCGGGCTCCGCCGGGATCCCGTAGTGCTCCATGTAGAAGCGGAACCGCTCCGCCACGTCCGCCGGGTCGATCCCGGACGCCTCGGCGCTGTAGCGGTGCACGCCGCGGGAATCCTTGGGCTTGCTCCGGGCGTAGGCATCGATCGCGCCGCGGGCGTCCTCGGTGAAGTCCCAGCTGAGACGTCGGTAGATCCCCTCGATGGTGCCCACCGGGTCCCGCACCACGTCCGCGAAGTGGACGTCGACGAAACGCTCGTCGGGAAGGGCGCCGGAAGCGCGGTCGTCGATCTCCTGGCGGAAGAGCGTCGCGAAGTTGGCCGGGATCGCCGCCGCGGCGAGGCCGAGGTCGACCTGGCTGCAGCGCATCCACAGCAGCGTGCCCAGCAGGTCGAGCATGCTCGGGAAGCTCTTCATCGGGTCCCGGTGGGTGCGCACGATGCGCGCGTCCGGGTACACGTCGAAGAGCGCGCGGAGCTGGGACTGGTGGCTCGGCGCCTTGAGCAGCCAACGCCGCGGGCCGGGCCGCTGCTGCAGGGTCTGCAGGAAGCGGCGGTGGTAGCGATAGGCCGGTCGGTGGTCGGCCCTGGCCAGGTGCACCTGGTAGCTCGGAACGGCGTACTGGCTGCCCCAGGCGTCTGACAGGAACGCGTGGTTGGTCATGAACAGGCATTCGTTCGGGAGGTGCCCGGAGTTCGCGTGCATCGTCTCGTACTCGGGCTGGAGCCAGTGGTGGAAGGTCTCGACCCGGTCGCTGATCTCGCTCCAGTCTTCGCCACGGACCGCGGCGGCGGGATGCTGCATTTCCCACATGGCCGGCGAGCGGGTGGCCGGATCCGCCGCCATCAGCTCGAACAGGATCGAGGTGCCGGTGCGGGCGCCGCCGACGATGAAGACCGGCGCCGGCACCTCCTCCCTCAGGATCGCCGGCTCCCGGCTCCACAGCGCCGTCAGCTCCAGGCGGTTGCGGAGCGTCCGCAGCAGCTCGGTGCGTGCGATGATGCGTCCGACCAGGTGCAGGTCGCACTCGGTGTTCAGGGCCTGGAGGAACGCGTCGTAGTGGGTGCGCCAATCGTCGTCGCCGAAGTCGGCGAGCTTCGCGGTGGAGCGCGCCGTCTCGAGCAGCTCCTCCGGGTCGAGCGAGACGAGGCGCTCGGGGCCGCCCACCGCCTCGCCGTAGGCGTTCAGGCGCTCCACCCATTCGGGCCGCTTCGGCGGCGTCCAGGCCATCAGGGGAACCGCAGGCAGGCGGCTTCGCGGCGGCGAGCCAGGCGTCGCCTCCGCTCGGCCGCGTCGATGCGGGGGTGGTCCGCCGGCAGGGCGGCGGGTAGCTCGGTCGACGGCAGGACCCGACTCGTCGGCACCGGGTTCGTCCGGGTCCAGACCCAGCGGTAGACGAGCAGGCCGCGTCGCCGGCCCTCGGTATCGATCCAGTTCGGGCTGCCGGGGTCCCGGTGGGCCAGCACCAGCCGGACGCGGCCGTCGCCGTCCCGGTGCACCTGGTGGCCGGAGAGGCTCGTCTGGCGCTCCCCGAAGGCGCCGGATTCGAGCCAGGGCAGGGTGTGGAGGGTGAAGCCCCAGTACTGGGCGTCGGGTACGTCGGTCTCGAGGAGCAGCGCCTCGTCATCGCCCAGCTCCCAGAAGCAGCTCCCATACAGGATGTTGTCGGCACCACCCTTGGCCGGGCCCGGTGCCGCGGCGACGTTCGGCGTCGCCCGTTCCCAGCCGGCGGCGGTGTAGGCGGGCCAGTAGGCGGCGGTCTGCTCGACCCATCCGGCGGCCCGGTCGAGGGCGGCCGCGAGCGCCGCGGGCTCCGGCGGGGGAGGGGGCTCACCCTCCGCGCCGACCCGCTCGATCAGGAAGGGAGGCTGCGCGTCCCGCTCCCAGTCGCTCAGGTAGACACGGATCGTGAAGATGCGCGCGTCCGGGTGCATCTCGATCCAGTTGCCCGGATGCTTCACCGGAGAGAGCAGGAGCTCGAGCCGTCCGTCGGCCCCCACCTCGAGGGCGTCCAGGGAGGTCTCGCCGTAGACGCCGTACTGCTGGAGCTGCATGTCGCCTTCGTGGAGGGAGAAGATCGCCTGGCGCACACCGCGGATGTCGGCGCGCACGCGGTAGGTCTCTCCCGGCTCGATGCGTGCGCGCAGGTAGAGGTTGTCCGGGTTCGGCCCGCCCCACTGGTTGTCCGGCGTCTCGTAGCGGACGAAGCGCGGGAAGGCCGGGTCGCCGGCCTCCACCTGCTCGCGCAGGGCGTGCACCACCAGGCGCGAGAGCCAGCGGTAGCCCTCCGCCCGCTCTTCCGGTGCAGCTGGCTCCAAGATGCGCTCCCCGGCCGCCTTGAGCCGGTCGCAGTAGGCCCGCCAGGCTTCTCCCGAGACCAGCGCTCGCTCGTCCCACGTCATCGCTCGCCTCCGTGATGGGCGTTGTACCGCAGGGAGGGCTCCCGTGCTGTACATTGCGTGGGCGAGGGGTCGCGATGGGACGAGCGCTGCGCTTCGGCTCCACGCTGGCCCTCGTGCTGGCCTTCGCCGGCCCGGTCGGGGCCGGCTACGTCACCTTCGGCATGGGCTTCGGCTCGAAATGGGACGATCCGGTCCACGGCACGCCGACCACCGTCACGTAGGGATTCATGGACCCGGGCACCGTGGTGCACGGCAGCGCGCCGATCGCGAGCGAGGTGATCGACGGCAGCAACATCGCCGCGCTGCGCTCCGAGTACGACTGCGGTCTCGGGCCGGAGCTCCTCGGGATCCTCGCCATGCTGGCGCTGCAACGGGCTCGGCGCCGAGCCTGAAGCGATACACTCCTCCTTCGCGAGGAGGACGTCATGGCGGAAGGCAAGGAGCGGGTCGGCGAGGTCGAGCTCTGGTGGGAGGACTTCGGCGACCGCGGCGACCCTTCGGTCCTGCTGGTGATGGGCGCCAATGCCCAGGGGATCTTCTGGCCGCTGCCGCTCGTCGAGGCCCTGGCCGACGCGAGCTACCACGTGGTGCGCTTCGACAACCGCGACATCGGCCTCTCGACCTGGGTGGACTTCGAGAAGGCCCCCTACACCGTGCCGGACATGGCCGCCGACGCGATCGGGCTGCTCGACGCCCTCGGCATCGAGCGCGCCCACTGGATCGGCGCCTCGATGGGCGGGATGATCAGCCAGCAGGCGGCCCTCGACCATCCGGAGCGGGTTCGGTCGCTCACCTCGATCATGTCGTCGCCCAGTGGCCCCCACGACACCGACCTCCCGGGGATGGAGCCGAAGGTCGAGGCGGCCGTGGCGGCGATGGCGACGGCGGAGGATCCGGTGGAGGCCACGGTGGCGATGTTCTCCACCCTCGCCGGGAGCCGCTCCGCCTTCGACGAGGAGGTGTTCCGGGCCGGGTTCCAGCTGGGGGTGGACCGCGGCGGCTTCAACCCGGCCTGCGCCCACGGCCTGGCGGTGCAGGCCTCGCCCTCCCGCCGCGAGCGGCTGCGGGGTCTCCAGGTGCCGACCCTGGTGCTCCACGGCAGCGAGGATCCGATCCTGCCCCTGGCCCACGGCGAAGCCACGGCCGAGGCGATCCCCGGGGCGCGGCTCCTCGTCGTCGAGGGTGCCGGCCACGACTTCCCGGAGCCGGCGATGCCGCAGATCCTGGAGGCGATCCTCTCCCACCTGAAGGCGAGCGGCTGAGGCCGCGTTGGTGCCGATGGAGGTTTCGTGAGCAAGCAGGGGCTGGAAGAAGCGGTGCGCAAGCTCGAGCAGGAGCTCGAGACCACGAAGGATCTCGATCCCGGTCTGCGCGACCGGCTCGCCGAGGCCGGCCGCGAAATCGACGCGGCGCTGCGCGGCGAGCACGAGGGCGAGGGGCTCGGAGAGAAGCTCCAGGATCTGCTGCTCGCGCTGGAGACCCAGCATCCGACGCTCACCACAGTGGTGGACGCGATCACGCGGCAGCTGAGCCGGCTCGGGATCTGACCGGCCGCTCGCGGGCTCGCGCCGTCAGCGCGTGGCGGGAGACCCCATCCGGGGCAGGAGCGAGCCCACGCGGCAACAGTAGGCCTCGAAGGGCTCGCCGAACTCGGCCGCCATCATCTGCTCCTCGCTCCGGATGTAGGCGAGGAACACGGGCAGGACCAGGCCGAAGGTCGCGAGGAGCAGGACCGCGTGCTGGTAGGCGACGGCGATTCCGAGCCACAGGAGCAGGATGCCCAGGTACATCGGATTGCGAACGAAGCCGTAGGCGCCGGTCGTGACCAGCGGGTGCTCCCGCTTGACGAAGTGTCCGCCGTCGAGCACGACCCCGCGGCGAACCGTCGTGGCGATGGCCCAGACCGAGACCGCGACGCCCAGCATCGTCGCGGTGGCGCCCAGACCGCCGCAGAGCCAGCTCGCGGGGCTCGGCGGCGGCATCGGCGGAGGGCTCGTCCACAGCCAGCCGGTGAGCGCGAGGAAGACGAAGAGCTCGCCCAGGGCGAGCACCTCGGCGACTCCCCATCGCCGAGTCCGTGCCCGCAGGTGGACCGGGATCATCCGGATCAGACCGACGAGCAGCCAGGTCGAACGGGCCAGTGCCGAGGCTCGGACGAGGTCGAACAGGATCTCGTACATGGGGCCTCCTCAACGGGGGAGCATGCCGTCGGCGACGATCTGCATCAGCACGGGCAGCAGGTCTCCGTAGGGGTAGTCGTCCAATCCGTACAGGGTGCGCCCGGCGACGAAGAGCACGTAGGCCGCCTTCTCGGCGTCGATCTCGGCGAGCGAGCCGTCCTCGATTCCCTCGCGGATCACCTCCGCGATCCCGGATCGCCCAGGCCGCCCGGAAGCGCTTCGAGGCCTTCGGGTACCGGGGCACGGGCGTGACCCAGATCGCGCGAGACGCGGGGACCCCTCCCGGGGTCCGGTCAGGCCAGGAGCGCCAGGAAATCGCCCTCGGTCACGATGCCGATCACCCTCTCCCGCTCGACCACGGGAAGGCAGCCGACCTTGTGCTCCATCATCAGGGCGGCCGCGCGGGCGAGGGGCGTGTCGGGCTCGACCACGGCCAGGTTCGTGGTCATCACCTGCTTCACGGGCAGGGCCTCGAGGGAGCGCCGGTGCGCCTCCGAGCCCTGGCCGAGGGACCAGGCGAGGGCGCCGTAGAAGAGGTCCCGTTGGCTGACGACCCCCGTCAGGCGGCCGTCCTCCTCCACCACCACGACGTGCCGGAAGCGGTGGGCCCTCATGAGGCCGTCGGCGACCGAGAGCATGTCGTTGCGGCCGACGGTCTCGACTTGGCGGGTCATCACGTCCCGGACCAGGAGGTCGCTGTGGAGGACCGCCTTCTCCGCGGCCTCGGGCCCCGCCGGGGTCTCGGACTCCGGGGCCGGAGTCTCGTCCCCCTCTCTCCAGCGCTCCTGGAGCTCGCGGGCGGCCTCGTCGAGGTCGCCCTTCAAGCGGGAGACTTCGTCCAGCAAGGCCGTCGTGCTTCGGCAGTCGGTCGTGAGGGTGGCGGCTCCGTCGCGGGTCAGGCCGGCGGTGGCCCCCACCGCGATGCGGGCGACCTCGCTCCGCGAGGTTCCCTTGCCGGTCTCGGCGACGTCCAGGGTCAGGCTCTTGTCTGTCATGGGCGTCGAAGATGCAGGATACATGCCCGAAACCGGCTCGCGGGTCGCTGTGTCGCTTGATTCGGCCACGCGGCTGGAGGACCCTTCGCCCCGAACGCCCGGAGGACGCCATGAGCGAAGAGCGCTTCATCCAGTACGAGACCGACGGCCCGGTGGCGACGGTCACCCTCGACCGCCCCAAGGCCCGCAACGCCCAGCACCCCCCGTTCCTGGAGCAGTTCGACGCGGCTCTGAAGCAGGGCGCGGCCGATCGGGACGTCCGGGTGATCGTGATAAAGGCCAACGGCCCCCACTTCTCCGCCGGCCACGACATCAGCCCCGAGTCCGCCGCCCACTTCAAGGACGTGATGGACCCGAGCACCGGCGTCCTCTCCCACTACGCGTGGGAGCAGGAGAACTACCTCGAGATGACGAAGCGCTGGCGGGATCTCCCCAAGCCCACCCTCGCCGCCGTCCACGGCAAGTGCATCGCCGGGGGCCTCATGCTCTGTTGGCCCATGGACCTGATCGTCGCCTCCGAGGACGCGCTCTTCAGCGACCCGGTCCTGCGCATGGGCATCGGCGGCGTCGAGTACCACGCCCATCCCTGGGAGCTCGGTGCCCGCAAGGCGAAGGAGTTCCTCTTCACCGGCGATTTCATCGACGCCCAGGAGGCTTGGCGCCTCGGCATGGTCAACCACGTCGTGCCGCGGGACGAGCTCGAGGCCAAGACCTACGAGATCGCCGGCAAGATCGCCCAGATGGACCCCTTTGCCCTGCGCATGGCCAAGCAGTCCGTCAACCGGACCCTCGACGAGATGGGCCAGTGGAACGCCATGCAGGCCGTCTTCGACATGCACCACCTCGCCCACGCCCAGTCGCGGATCCTCAACCAGGGCAGCGCGATCCAGGGTCAGACGATCTCTTCGATGAAGGCGGCGAGCTAGCCCGACAACGCGACAAGCGGAACCGGCCCCTAACGCAACAGGCCCCTAACGCAACACCGACCGCAACGTCAGCTTGCGATCAGGAGGCGGAGCCGGTTCCCGACCCGCTCGGCGTAATCCGCGAGGTCGGCGATCCAGAGGATGGTCTGGTGCCAGTAGACGGTGCCGATGCCGAGCTCCTGCTCCATGCCGAAGAGGGTGCGGGCGGCGCGGTCCTGGAGGACGTCGGTTTCGGTCTCGATGCGGCCGAGCTCGCCGATCATCTCCTCGACCCGAGCGACTTCGCGTTCCCCGAAGCCCGTCTCGACCAGCTCGTCGAGCTCGTCGATGACGCGCTGGCCCTGCTCGCAAGCGGCGACGACGCGGGCGGCCAGGTCTCGGAAGGGGGCGGCGAGGGGTTCCGGGAGCTGCATGCTCCGCTGGTCGGCGAGCTCGGCGATGTCCTGGGTGACGTCGGCGATGGAGTCCTGCTGGTCCAGGATGTCGAGCATGTCGCGCCGCTCCATCGCCATCATCAGGCGGCGCGGCATCTTGCTGCGGATCTCGTTCTTGATCTCGTCGGCCTCGTGCTCGAGCCGGTCGATCTCGGCGCGGGTCCGCTGGAGGGCCTCGCGATCGCCGGACGCCATGGCCTCGACGAGGGGGATGATCTGGCGGGCGCAGCTCACGGCCGCCTGCATGTGCTGCTGCATGGGGCCGATGGGCGAGCGGCCCACGAGCTTGTCGATCCAGGACACGTCGCCTCCTACGGCCCGAGCAGGCCCTTGAAGAAGTAGAAGAAGAAGATGGCCAAGCCGGCGGCGATCGGCAGGGTGGCGACCCAGGAGGCCACGATGTTGCCTACCACGCGCAGGTCGAGGGCACCGATGCCGCGGGCCAGGCCGACGCCCAGCACCGCACCGACCAGGGTGTGAGTGGTGGAGACGGGGATGCCGAGTCGCGAGGCCAGCACGATGGTGGTGGCGGCGGCCAGCTCCGCCGCGAAGCCCCGGCTCGGCGTGAGCTCGGTGATGCGCTTGCCGACGGTCTCCATCACGCGGTAGCCCCAGGTGGCGAGGCCCAGGACGATGCCGAGGCCGCCCACCGCCAGCATCCAGGGCTGGATCGGGGCCTTCGTCGCGATCTCCCCGCCGTCCAGGGCGCTGACGATCGCCGCCAGCGGGCCGATGGCGTTGGCCACGTCGTTGGAGCCGTGGGCGAAGGCCACGGCGCAGGCGGTGAGGATCTGGAGCACGACGAAGACGCGCTCGGTCTGGCTGAAGCGGTGGCTCGGGTCCTCTTCGCCGGGCTTCACGCGCCGCAGGAAGAAGGTGCCGACGGCCATGCCCGCCAGGCCCAGGAGCACCGAGGCGCCCAGGGCCTGCGGGAGGTCGAGGTCGAGCTTCAGGTTCTTCAGGCCCTTGAACAGGGTGACGAGGCCGATGATGAAGAACACGTAGAAGAAGAAGAACGGCCCGACGCGTCGGACCTGTCGGAGCGGGTCGCTCCGGTTCAGCACGAGGGAGCGGGTGATCTGGAAGGTGAAGTACGCGAGGACGCCCGAGAGCAGGGGGGAGGTGAGCCAGCTGGCGACGATCTGGCCGACCTTGCCCCACTTCACCGCCTCCGGGCCGATGGCGACCGCGCCGAAGCCGACGATCGCGCCCACGATCGAGTGGGTCGTCGAGACCGGGAGCCCGTAGCGGGTGGCGCCGAGCAGCAGGGTCGCCGCCGACGTCAGGGCCGCGAGCATGCCGTAGAGCAGGTGCTCGGAGGAGATCAGCTCCATGTCGAGCATGCCCTTGCGCACCGTGTCGGTGACGTGGCCACCGGCCAGGAACGCGCCGCCGAACTCCAGGACGCCCGCAACGACGATGGCGGCGCCGATGGTGAGGGCGCCAGAGCCCACGCTCGTTCCCATCGCATTGGCAACGTCGTTGGCGCCGATCGCCCAGGCCATGTACAACGCGAGTACGCCGGCCATGGCGATCTCCGGCGCGACTCCGAACGGCAAGTGCGGGCCCTCCCGGTGAACGGCGCCCAGGGTGTACCTGATTTCCTCCGTCCGTCACAAGATCGTGCGCGAAACGCCACCAGGTCCGCGCCGAGCGCCTGCCCGTTGCGTTGGGGGCCCGTTCCGTTCGTTGCGTTGCCGGGTCAGTTTCGGGCGATGCAGGCTTCGGCGCGGCGGAAGAGGCCCAGGGTCTGGGCGTGGAGGAGATCGCCGATCGGCTTGGGCGCCTTGCCGGCGCACGCCCGGGCGTGGGTGCCCTCGAGGATGATGCCGAGCTTGTAGCAGGCGAGGACCTCGTACCAGGCGATCGCGTCCAAGGAGCGGACGGTGCCCCGGCGGTACTGCGCCACCAGCTCGTCGGCGGTCGGAAAGCCATCCCAGGGCTGGATCGCCACCGCGCCGGCGCCGGTGCCGTCCGGCTGGGGCCAGGTCGCGAGCAGCCAGCCCAGGTCGAGCAGCGGATCGCCGATGGTGCTGAGCTCCCAGTCGACGATGGCCGCTAGCTCCGGGCTCTGGCGTTCGAAGAGGACGTTCGCCAGGTGGTAGTCCCCGTGCAGGACGCCGGGAGACCACTCACCGGGCTTGTGTCGATCGAGCCACGCGGCCACCCGGTCGACGCCGGGAATCTCGGGCCCGCCGTATCCCTCGAGCTCGGAGTAGCTCGCCAGCTGCTTCTGCCAGCGGGGCACCTGTCGTTCGATGTATCCCTCTGGCCGCCCGAAGCCCTCCAGCCCGACGGCCCGGTAGTCGACCCGGCCGAGTGCGGCGATGCCGTCGACCATCGAGAGCCCCATGCGGTGGCGGACGTGCGGGCTGCCCGCGTGCAGCTCCGGCATCTCGGTCGGTGCGTGGAAGCCGTCGATCGGCTCCATCAGGTAGAACGCCGCGCCGAGCACGTCCTCCTCGGGACAGGCGGCGATGAGCGCCGGGTGCGGAACCTCCGAGCCCGCTAGGGCCCCGAGCACCCGCGCCTCCCGGCGCATGGTCTCGTCGCTGTTCGCCCGCTTGTGGAGGGGCGGCCGGCGCAGCACGAAGGCGTCGCAGCCTCGCCGGAAGCGCAGCAGGATGTTCTGGGTGCCGCCGCCGAGCGGCTCCACCTCCTCGAGGGGTCCGCTTCCCAGGCCCCGTTCGTCCATCCAGGCGCGCAGGACGTCCAGGTCGACGCCGGGGATCGGGGCGGAATCCGTCATGGCGGCGCAACGGTACCCGACCCGCGCGTTCGGGGGAGATTCGCCCCGCGGGGGAAGGCCCGCTCGACGGGTTGGCCATTCCGGCGCAGCCTGTCCGAATCGGGCGTTCCCGGTCGTAGTACGCCCGCGCTCACAGGAGGCATCCATGCCCATTCCGATCACGGGTCTCTACCTGGCCATCTTCGCGGTGATGTCCGGCATCCTGGCCTTCCCGGCCGGGAGACTGCGCGGCTCCACCGGGATCTCCGTCGGCGATGGCGGCAACCCGGAGCTGCTGCTGGCGATGCGCCGTCACGCCAACTTCGTCGAGTACGTGCCGCTCCTGCTGGTGATGTTCGCCGCGCTGGAGCTCGGCGGGGCCTCGGCGGGGCTGCTCCACGGGCTCGGCCTCGCGCTCGTCGTCGCGCGCATCTGCCACGCCGTCGGGCTCAAGGCGGACTCCGTCCAGGGCGCCCTGCGCGGCGTCGGGGCCGGTGGCACGCTGCTGATCACCCTCGTCGCCGCGGGGGCGTTGGTGATGCAGTTCCTCGCCTGAGGCCCGCGGCCTGAACTCGGCAGCTTGACGCCGGCTGCGGCGCATGGAGACTTGCCTCCATGCAGGGATCCGCGGCCGTCGTCGGCGTTGGCGAATCGGCGTACTACGTGCGCGGCCGGTCGCCGGACACCGAGTTCCAGCTCGCTTGCACCGCGATCCGACACGCCGTCGAGGATTCTGGCCTCGCCCTGGAGGACGTCGACGGCATCGTCTCCTACATGGATCAGCGCAACGATCCCATGCGCCTGGCCGCGGCCCTGGGAATCCGGGAGCTGCGCTGGACCGGCCAGCCCTTCGGCGGCGGAGGCAACAACGCGGCCGCCGCCGTCCAGCTGGCCGACGCCGCCGTCACGGCCGGCTACGCCCGCCACGTGGTGGCGTTCCGCGCCCTGGCCCAGGGGCAGTTCGGCCGCTTCGGCCAGGCCGGCGCGGGCGCCGGCCGCGGCGGCGCCATCGGAGGACCCATGGCCTGGTCCGCGGCCTACGGCCTGCTCTCGCCGGCCCAGGAGTGCGCGCTCCACACGCGACGCTTCCTGCACGACCACGGCATCTCCCAGGAGGCCCTCTGCGAGATCGCGCTCGCATGCTATGCCAACGCCCAGCGCAACCCGCGTGCCCTGCGGGGCGGCCGGCCCCTCACCCGCGAGGCCTATCATGCCTCCCGATGGATCGTGGAGCCCTTCCATCTCTACGATTGCTGTCCCGAGAACGACGGTGCCGCGGCGGTGGTCGTCACCTCGGCCGAGCGCGCCCGCGATCTCGCGAAGCCACCGGTGGCGATCGCCGCCGCCGCCCAGGGCTACGGGCCGCGCTTCGGCAGCGCCGCCTTCCAGCCCGCCCACTTCCCCGGCGTCTTCTACCGCGAGGCCGCCCGGGATCTCTGGGACCGGGCCGGGGTGGAGCCCAGAGACGTCTCCGTCGCGCAGTTCTACGAGAACTTCACCGGCCCCGTCCTGATGGCGCTGGTCGAGATGGGCTTCTGCGCCGCCGACGAGGTGGAGGCCTTCGTCGCCGACGGCGCCCTGGCCGGGCCGGACGCCCGGCTCCCCTTCAACACGAGCGGCGGCAACCTGGGCGAGGCCTACATCCACGGCTTCGAGCTGGTGAACGAGGCCGTCCGCCAGGTGCGCGGCGAGTCGACCTGCCAGGTGGAAGACGTCGAGCACTCTCTGGTGGTGGGCGGACCCGGCTATGCGCCCGCGAGCACCGTGCTCTTCGAGAGGGCCCGATGAGCCGCGTGCTGGGCGATGGCTGGCTGGTCCCGGCACTCGACGACGGCAACCGGGCCTTCTTCACCCGCGGCGCCGTCGTGCTGCGCCGCTGCGAGGACTGCGGTGTGCTCTCCCATCCGCCGGACGATGTATGCGGCAGCTGCCAGGGCACCCGCTTCGGCGAGTTCGAGAGCGCGGGCCGGGGCCGGATCGAGAGCGTCGCCGTGGTCCACCACCCGGTGCACCCGGCGCTGGCGGACGCGTGCCCCTACGCCGTCGTCGTGGTCTCCCTCGACGACGCGCCGACGGTCCACCTGATCGGCAATGTCGTCGGAACGCCGCCCGGGGAGATCGCCATCGGCCAGGCGGTTCGTGCCGTGTTCGAGGAGGTCGGGGAGCTGCGCATCCCGCAGTGGGAGCCCTGCTGAGGCGCTCGCGATAGACTGGGCCCGGGAGGAGCCATGGGCGTCGAAGTCAACGGGATCGCACATCTCCAGCTGACCGTGCGGGATCCGGACCGCTGCATCCCGTTCTGGGAGAAGCTGTGCCATTTCCTCGAGATGAAGACGCTCATCAAAGGCGACGACATCGTCTACTGCATCGGCAGCCGCACGGGCATCCTCGTGCGGGGCGCGCCGCCAGACAAGCGCGACGTCGCCTTCGACCAGGAGCGCCCGGGGCTCCACCACCTGTGCTTCCGGGCCCGTCAGCGCGAGGACGTGGACGCGATCTTCGCCTTCGCCCGGGACGATCTCGGCGCCACCGTCGTCCACGGGCCCGAGGAGGGCGGCTTCGCGCCGGGCTACTACTCCATCCTGCTCGAGGACCCGGACGGCATTCGCATCGAGGTGAACTTCGTTCCGGGCAAGGGGCACCTGGGGAAGGGCGGCCGGCTGGGCGAGGGCGGCGACGGCGTCGCCACCGAGTACGGCGAGGAGGGCCTCGGCTGATGGCCGAAGGCCTGTTCAACTACCTCGCGCCCATGGACGAGCGCCCCTACTACTACGTCGGCTCGCCGCCGGAGGGCAGGCCGTGGCGCAACACCCGGGGCGATCGTCGCCGCCTGCCGGTGGCGGACGCCCGGCAGGCCACCGAAGCCAGCCTCGACCGCGAGGGCTTCGCGCTAGCGCGGCTCGTGAGTGCGGCGGACCCGTGGGATCCCAGGGACGTTCGCGGGCGCTACCTCCCTGAGGTCGAGGCGTTGGTGCGCGAGGCGACGGGCGCGGCCCGCGTCGTGGCCTTCGACCACAACGTGCGCTCCGAGGCCCGGGCCGACGGCGCCCAGGCCCCGGTCCGCTTCGTCCACAACGACTACACGCTGGGCTCGGGCCCCCAGCGGGTGCGCGACCTCATGCCCGCCGACGAGGTGGACGAGCTGCTCGCGCGGCGCTTCGCGGTCATCAACGTCTGGAAGCCGATCGCCCGCCCCGTGCAGCGGGCACCGCTCGGCTTCCTCGACGCGCGGAGCCTCGTGCAGGAGGACTTCGTCGCGACGGACCTGCGCTACCCGGAGCGGACCGGCGAGGTCTACTCGCTGCTCTGGCGCGAGGCCCATCGTTGGGCCCACTACCCGGAGATGCAGCCGGACGAGGCCCTGCTCCTGAAGTGCTACGACTCCGCCGCGGACCGGGCCCGCTTCACCGCCCACTCGGCCTTCGACGATCCGGCCACTCCCGAACACGCACCGGCCCGTGAGAGCATTGAGGTCCGGACCCTGGCGTTCTTCTAGCCATGGCCGACGACCCGATCACCCAGGTCGAGAGCGGCGAGGCCTGGCACGCCTTCTGCGATCTGCTGAAGCAGGCCGGCGACGTCCTGCAGCGCGAAGAGCTGCGCGCGACGACCTTCGATCGCGCCGAGGGGATGCGCTACCTGAGCCGCCTGCTGCGGGCGGGGCTGGTCGCCTTCGCCGAGGGCACGGGCCCCCTGCACCCGGAGTTCCGGGCCCTGCCGGAGCTCGTGAAGATGGGCCTCGACAACCCGGACAACTGGTATCTCTCGGCTTCGGTGAACGCCCGCCACCGCTACCGCATCCAGGGACGCCGCGGCACGATCCACTACTTGAGCTTCGCGGCCCAGAGCCAGAACTTCGCAAAGCGGGATCGCATCACCGGCGGCGCTGGCCACCTGAACGACGCGGAGCTCGTGCTCGACGACGACGGCTGCTTCGAGATCCTCGCCAGCCAGGAGCCGCCGGAGGCCCCGGGCGTGAGCTGGCTGCGCATGAGCCCGGACACCACCCAGATCCTGCTGCGCCAGACCTTCCTGCGGCGCGCTCGCGAACGGCCGGTGGAGGCCTCGATCGAGTGTCTCGACCACGAGGAGGCCCCGGCGCCCCTCGACCCGGCGCGGGTGCCCGGCCAGCTCATGGGTGCCGCCCTGTACGCGATCGGCTGTGCCCAGTGGTTTGCCGACTGGGTGGTGGGCTTCCTCGAGAAGGCGCCCGTGAACGCATTCCATCTCCCGGACGCCGAGAGCCACCGCTTCGTGGGCGGCGACCCGAACATCGTGATCCCCCTGGGCTACTGGCGGCTCGCCCCCGACGAGGCCCTGGTGATCGAGGCGCCGGTGCCTGCCTGCCACTACTGGAACTTCCAGCTCGGCAACGTGTGGGCGGAATCGCTCGACTACCGCAATCGCCGGGTCCACCTGAACAGCGCCGATGCGGTGGTGGGGGACGACGGCGTGGTGCAGATCGTGGTCGCCGCCCGTGACCCGGGGCACCCCAACTGGATGGACACGGCCGGTCACGACCACGGCACCATGGGATTCCGCTGGGTCCGGGCCGACGCCCACCCGATCCCCACCACCCGGGTCGTGCCGCTCGGGAGCCTGACGCGCGCCTAGGCTGTTCGAAACGGCGTTCGATTTCCTTCGCGTTTCGAGGGGGTTGCAAACCCGTTACCCTCCGCGCCGTCCGGAAGCCCCTCATCTCGGGGGGGCCGATCCACGGAGGATGGATGGCGACGGAGCTCTCCCCCGCGCTTCGCGAACAGATCGAGAACACCATTCGCGGCCTCACCATCGACGCCGTCCAGGCCGCCGGCATCGGTCATCTGGGCGCGGCGATGGGCCTCGCGCGGCCGGTCTTCCAGCTGTGGGACCGCCACCTGTGCTTCGACCCGCGAGATCCGGCCTGGCCCCTGCGCGATCGCTTCGTGCTGTCGGCGGGTCATGCCTCGATGCTGCTCTACTCGCTGCTTCACCTGTACGGCTTCGATCTCCCCCTCCGCGAGATCGAGAACTTCCGGAAGCTCGGCTCCAAGACGCCCGGCCACCCGGAATACGGGGATACCCCCGGCGTCGAGGTCACCACCGGCCCGCTCGGTCAGGGCATCGGCAACGCGGTGGGAATGGCCATGGCCGGCCGCGCCACCCGGGCCCGCTTCGCGGTCGGAGACCAGGGGCCGGGACACCACTTCGTGTATGCCGTGGCCGGCGACGGGGACCTCATGGAAGGGGTGTCCTACGAGGCGTCCTCCCTGGCCGGCCACCTGGGCCTCGGCAACCTGATCGTGCTCTACGACGACAACCAGGTCACGATCGACGGACCCACCGACATCACCTTCAGCGAGAACGTGCGCGGGCGTTTCGAGGCCCAGGGCTGGCACGTCCAGGAGATCGACGGCGAGGACGTGGCGGGGCTGGACGCGGCCCTCGAGGCGGCGCGGGCCGAGGCCGAGCGGCCGTCCCTGGTCATCACCAAGACGCTGATCGCGCGGGGCAGCCCCAACTGGGCCGGGCTCTCGAAGGCCCACGGGGGGCCCTTCAAGGACGAAGAAGACCGGTTGACCAAGGAGAACCTCGGGATCCCGCTGGAGCCCCTGTTCCACGTGGCGCCGGAGGTGCGCGCGTACCTGGCCGGACGCATCGAGGCCAAGCGCACCGTACGGGCCGAGGCGGACACCCGGCTCGAGGCCTGGCGCGCCGGCCATCCGGCCCGCGCGGCCGCGTGGCAGGCGGCCCGCGACCGCACCCTTCCCGACGACTTCGAGGCCACGCTCCTGGAGGGCTTCGAGGGCGAGACGAACGCGACGCGGGTGCACTCCGGCGCCGTGATCCAGCGCCTTGCCCTTGCGGCGCCGATCTGGCTGGGCGGATCGGCGGACCTGGCCGGCTCCAACAACACGACCATTCGCGACGGCGGGTTCCTGGGCCAGGGCGACGATCCCTTCGCCGGCGCGAACGTCCACTTCGGCGTGCGCGAGCACGCCATGGGCGCGATCACGAACGGGATCGCCCTCGATGGCACCTTCCTGCCGTTCTGCGGCACGTTCCTCGTGTTCAGCGACTACATGCGCCCCTCGGTGCGGCTGGCCGCCCTGATGCAAATCCCCTCGACCTTCGTGTTCACCCACGATTCGATCTTCGTCGGGGAAGACGGCCCGACCCACCAGCCGATCGAGCAGGTCGACGCCCTGCGAACCATCCCGGGGCTCACCGTGTTCCGGCCCGCCGACGGCATCGAGGTGGCGATGGCTTGGGCCTGGCAGGCCCGGCGCGCCGGAGGCCCGCTGGCCCTCGCCCTCTCCCGCCAGAAGGTCCCTGCCCTGAAGCGCGAGGCGGCCTTCGCGCCCCAGGACGTGTGGAAGGGCGGCTACCGGGTGCGCGAGCCCGAGGGCGGCCTCGACGTGGTGCTGCTGGCTTCCGGCTCCGAGGTGCCCCTCGCCTGCGAGGCCGCCTCCATCCTGGGCGCCGAGGGCGTGCGTGCGCGGGTCGTCTCGGTGCCCTGTGCCGAGCTCTTCGCCGAGCAGGACGACGCCTACCAGGAGGAGCTGGTCCCCGAGGACGTGCCCGCCGTGGCCGTCGAGGCCGGTACCGGCGAGGGCCTGCGCCGCTGGCTCGGCCGCCGCGGCCTGGTCTACGGCATGCGCTCCTTCGGCAAGTCCGCCTCCTACCAGACCCTCGAAGACCACTTCGGCTTCACCCCGCCCAAACTCGCTGACGCCATCCGCCGCCACCTCGCGTTGCGTTAGGGGTCGGTTCCGCTTGTTGCGTTCCCTCCGGGGAGCGCGCGGCGGTTCTGGCAAAAGGCCGGGCCGGGTGTTACCGATGAGCCCCTTTCACGGGAGGCCGGAACGGCAGATGATCGACTCCTCGATCCTTTGGAACGTGGGCTGGAGCGCGGTGGCCGCCATGGTGCTCGGCTGGCTCGTCGTGTCCTTCGTGCCCGCCGGCCGCGGCAAGGCGCTGCTGGCCCGGCTGACCGCCATCGCCATGTACGTGGCGTTCCTCTGCCTGTTCACGGCGGGCTTCCAGCGCACCGAGAGCACGGTGGGAACGCTCGGCTTCGGCTTCCTGGTGGGCCTGTTCGCCGCGGGCTTCCTCGTCAGCCTCTGGAAGGGCGTGCAGGAACTCGCGGGCGGCGCATCCGCGGGGGAGCACGCCGCCCACTAGCAGCTGCCCGCCATGAAGTTGCTGTCGAGGGTCCGGGGGCGAATCTGAGTCAGGTGGACGGGCTAGTGGTAGTCGTGGGACCCGTAGCCTCGCCCCCGCCCGCTTCGGCCGCCGCTTCCAGGGGATTTCACTTCGGTCTCCATGGCGAGGGGCCGGATGCTCCCGACCTTCACGTGGATGACCCCGTCCACGTTCTGGATCGGCCCGGCCACCTCGAGCAGCGGGGAGGCGTGCAGGGGGATCCGCAGCCGGGCGAAGGCGTCCGGCGTGAGGACCGCGTTGGAGGTGCCCGTCTCGTCCTCCAGGGTGAGGAAGCAGAAGCCCTTCGCCGAGCCCGGGCGCTGGCGCACGATCACGTGGCCGGCGGTGCGCACGAAGCGCCCATTCGGCAGCTCCTTCAGCGCGCCGGCGGAAAGGACGCCGCGGGCCCGGAGCTCCGCACGCAGGTGGCTCATGACGTGGGGCCCGGTCGTGATGCCCGTCGTGCGGTAGTCGGCCAGGGTGGTTTCGAGGGGGCTGAGCTCCTCGAGAGGGGAGGGCGCGTCGCTCCCGGGCGGCTTCGCCCCGGCGAAGAGCGACTGGGGATCGCGCTCCACCGCGGCCACCTGCCAGATCGCCGAGCGTCGCGTCGGCGCCGCCGGGTCGATCGACGCCAGGGCGCCGCTCTCGGCCAGGGCAAAGGTCTCGTCTCGCTTGGGCGCCACCCGCTTCGCGAAGTCCGCCAGCCCCTCGAAGGGCGCCTGGGCGCGCTCCATCGCGATCCGCTCCCCCGTCTCCTTCGCCAGCCCCGCCACGTACCGCAGCCCCACCCGCGGCCGCGGTCCCGTTTCGCCGGGTTCGAGGACGCACTTCCAATCGGAGTGGGCAACCTCGATGGGGAGGACGGTGACGCCGTGGCGCTGGGCGTCCTTCACGAGGGTGGCGGGGTTGTAGAAGCCCATGGGCCAGGCGTTCAGCATGCCGACGAGGAAGGCGGCCGGATGGTGGGCGCGCAGGTAGGCGGAGGCGTAGGCGATCAGGGCGAAGGAGGCCGAGTGCGATTCGGGGAAGCCGTAGAGGGCGAACGACGTGATGCCGCGGACGATCTCCTCCTGGGCTTCGCCGGTGATGCCGCGCGCCTGCATGCCGCTGCGTAGCCGCTCCTCGATCTCGGCCATGCGCTCCACCGAACGCTTGAAGCCCATGGCCCGGCGCAGCTCCTCGGCCTCGCCGCCGGTGAAGCCCGAGGCCTCCATCGCCAGCCGCAGGAGTTGCTCCTGGAAGATCGGCACGCCCAGGGTGCGCTTCAGGATCGGCTCGAGGGAGGGATGCGGATAGGTCACGGGCTCGCGCCCGGCCCGGCGGTTCAGGTAGGGGTGCACCATCTGCCCCACGATCGGCCCGGGCCGGATGATCGCGATCTCTACCACCAGGTCGTAGAAGCAGGCGGGCTTCATGCGCGGGAGCGTCGCCATCTGGGCGCGGCTCTCGATCTGGAAGACACCGACGGTGTCGGCCTCCTGGATCATGGCGTAGGTCTTCCGGTCGTCCGGGGGCAGGTGGGCCAGGTCGATCTCCACCCCTTCGTGCTCGCGGATCAGCGGGATCGTCTGCTCCAACGCATCGAGCATGCCGAGGCCGAGGAGATCGATCTTGATGATCCCCAGGTCGGCGCAGTCGTCCTTGTCCCACTGCACGACGCGCCGGTCCGGCATGGCAGCGGGCTCGATCGGCACCACCTCGTCGAGCCGGTCCTGGGCGATGACCAGGCCTCCGGTGTGCTGGCCCAGGTGCCTCGGCAGCCCCTGCATCTGCTCCGACAGCTCGAGCAGGAGCTGGACGCGGGGTGAGCGAGGATCGACGCCGGCCTCCCGGAGCATGGCGCAGGTGTCGTCCAGGTCCTCCCGGAAACGGAACTGGCGCAGCTTCTTCGAGAGCCGGTCGAGGAAGTCGGCCTCCATGCCGAGCACCTTGCCGATCTCGCGGAAGGCGGAGCGGGTGCGGTAGGAAATCACCGTCGCGGTCATGCCCACGCCGTGGGGGCCGTACTTCTCGTAGACGTACTGGATCGCCTTCTCGCGCTGGTCGCCGGAGGGGAGGTCGAGGTCGATGTCCGGCCACTCGCCGCGCTCCTCGGAGAGGAAGCGCTCGAAGAGGAGCTCCATGCCCACCGGATCCACCGCCGTGATGGAGAGCGCATAACAAACCGCGCTGTTTGCCGCCGAGCCCCGGCCCTGGCACAGGATCCCCTCTTCCCGGGCGAAGCGAGCGATGTCCCAGACGATCAGGAAGTAGCCGGCCAGGTCGAGCTTCTCGATCACCGCGAGCTCGTGCTCGATCTGCGTGCGCGCGCGCGGCGGCAGGGGATCGCCGTAGCGCTCCCGTGCCCCGGAAAAGGTGAGCCTGCGCAGCCAGGAGCTCTGGCTCTCGCCCGGTGGCGTCGGATAGATGGGAAAGCGGTAGCCCAGGTCCTCGAAGGTGAACGCGCAGCGTTCGGCCACCTGGCGGGTCGCGCGCAGCCAGGCGGGCCGATCGGCGAAACGCGCTGCCATCTCGGCGGGCGTGCGCAGGACGCGCTCGCCGTTCGGCAGCAGCTCCCGCCCCGCCTGGTCGAGGCGGGTCTTCGCGCGCAGGCAGGTGAAGGCGTCGAGCAGCCGCCGGCCCTCGGGGCGCGCCACCCGCACGTCGCCCCAGGCCAGGACGGGGACGTCGGAGCTCTCGGCCACCGCCACCGCGAAGCGGCTCTGGCCCTCGAGCGCGCGATCGAGGGCGCGGGCCACGCCGACCGCGACACGGCCCCCGCCGAAGACGCCCTTCAGCCGATCGAGTCGCGCCGGCGTGAGGGAGCCGCTGGCGGGCACCAACGCCGTGAGCCCGCCCGCGTGGGCCTCGAGCTCCTCCCAGCCGGCCCGGGCCTCGCCCTTGGGCGCGTTCCCCTGGGCCGTGGTGAGCAGTCGCGCCAGGTTCCGGTAGCCCTGGCGGCTCTCGGCCAGGAGCACCAGGGGCGCACCACCGGCAGCGGACAGCTCGGCCCCCACGATGGCGCGCACCCCGGCCCGCCGTGCCGCGGCGTGGAAGCGAGGGGCGCCGTAGAGGCCGTCCCGATCGGCCAGGGCCAGCACGCCGTGCCCCAGGGCGGCTCCCTGCTGGACCAGATCCTCCGGGTTGGACGCGCCTTCCAGGAAGGAGAACGCGCTTCGGCACCGGAGCTCGACATAGGGGGAGGCGTCGGGCACGAAACGGATTTTCGTCTTTTCTTCGCCACGGGTCAAGTGTTCCTGCCCGGGGTTTCCGCCATCTTCGAGGTGTGGAACCGGGTCCTCTCGCTCTCGTCGTCGACGACGAGCCCATCGTCCAGCGCCTCGTGGCGCGCATCTTCGAGCGGGACGGCATCGAGGTGTGTCCGGCGATCGACGGCGACGGCGCCCTCGAGCGCATCCGCGACCGCACGAGGCCTATCGACCGCGCGCTGATCGACGCCACCGTGCCGCCGGGCGGCGCCGCCCCCGTGATCGAGGCCCTGCTCGACCTCGACCCCCGTCCCCTCGTGGTCGTGACCAGCGGCAAGCCCCTCGACGGCGACCTGCAGCTCCTCGTCGAGCGCATCGGCGCCGTCTACCTGCCCAAGCCCTTCGGTCCCCAGTCCCTGCTCGATGCCGTGGAGGCCGCCCGTCGGTCGTGAGCCGCCGGCACGCTCGCCGCATCGCTCGCGTGCTCCCGCCGGGTCCGCACCGGTTTGCGAGACTCCCGCCGTGACCCGGGTCCTCGTCATCGGTGCCGGAGCGGCCGGGCTGGCCGGCGCCCGCCGGCTCCAGGCCCTCGGCTGCGACGTCGAGGTGATCGAGGCCTCGGGCCGGGTCGGAGGCCATCTCACCGAGCTGCCCCTGTGCGTGCTGGACGCTGAGGCCCAGGAGGCCCTCGCCGTGCTCGGCGTGCGGGAGCTTCCGTCTGTCGGCGCGAGCGAGATCGCGGAGGCCGGTGCTCCGTCCGAGCCGGTTCGCACCACCGGAGGGTGGCGAGCTCTCGCCCGTCGGTGGCTGGCAGGGCTCCGCCCGCGCATCGCCGCGCCGCCTCCTCCCCGGGCTCCCGCCCTGATCCCCGGGGCGGCCCTCGCCCACGCCCTGGCTCCGGACGTGCCCGTCCGCTTCGGGTGGGAGGTGCTCGACGTGAAGGGCTCGGCCGTGGCCGCGACGGTCCAGTACGTCGCGCCCAGCGGAGAGCGCAGTCAGGACGCCGACGCGGCCCTGGTGACGCTGCCTGCCGAGCCGGGGACCGGCGTCGAACGTCGTCTGGCGATCTTCTTCACGGCGGGCTGCGACGGGGGCGCCGCCGCGGCGGCTGCGACCCACGGGGCCGTACCGCCGGGAAGCGAGGCGGCCCACGTGTGGATCCTCCGGGACGGGGACCACGGGGTCGTGCGCATCGACCTGACCCCGGAGGCCTCCCGGGCGCTCTGGGATGCGGACGACGAAGAGCTGGCGACCTCCGTGTGGGACCTGCTGCCCGCCGACCTGCGGCTCGCCGAGGCGCGCCCCCAGGTGCACCGGTTCTGCGTGCCCGTGGCGGCCCCGGTCGACGCCGGCGACCTCCGGGTCGCCCGCGTGCCCGCGGCCGGCGACCTCGGCGCCACCCTCCGCGCGGCGGTCGCCACCGCCGAGGAGCTGGTCCAGCGGATCCATGGCAGCATGGCGCCATGACCACGCCGAACTCCTGGAACGACGACACCGAGTACGATTTCGGGGCCCTGGTCGGCGCCCTGAACCGCTACTTGCGGCTCCGCACCACCCCCGTGGGCATGAAGCGCTTCCGCGACGCGGCCGAGCTCGAGGGCATCCACCGGCTGCGTCGCCCGCCCGAGGGAGAGAAGCTCGCCACCGACCAGATCGTCGGGCAGTCCCGCTGGCTCGGCTACACGATCGGCATCACGATGGAGAATCTGGTCGGCGCCCAGTGCGGGGCCGTCGTCGGGCTGCACCCCCGGGACGAGGGCTTCCTGAGCGGCCACATGTTCAACGGCGTGTGGTACGGCGATCTCGAGAGCAGCGCCCGGCACCAGGAGGAGATGTCCTGCGCACCGTTCGGCGAGTACGAGGCCCTGGTCACCTCGCCGCTCACCTCCGGCCGCATCGACAACCCGGACATCTGCCTGGTCTACGGCACGCCCGGGCAGATGATCACCCTGATGAACGGCCTCCAGTACCGGAACTACCGCAAGTACACCTTCACCTGCGTCGGCGAGAGCGCCTGCGCCGATTCCTGGGGCCGCGCGCTCCAGAACGGCGAGCCCTCCCTGTCGATTCCCTGCTACGCGGAGCGCAAGTTCGGCGGAGTCCAGGACGACGAGATGCTGATCGCGCTGGCGCCGCGTCACCTGCCCGGCATCGTGGACGGCCTCGCGTCCTTGAGCAAGAGCGGGCTCCGCTACCCGATCCCGAACCACGGGCTCGACAAGTCCCCGATCGCGAGCCTCGCCCAGAGCTACGGCGAACGTTAGGCGTGGCCCCGGACCTCGACGTCTCGATCGAGGAGCTCCGTCGCCGGCGGGGCGGCAAGTGGACCGCCTTTCCGCCCGACGTCCTCCCGGCCTGGGTGGCGGACATGGACTTCCCCATCGCCGAGCCGATTCGGGAGGCGGTACTCGGCGTGCTCGAACGGAACGACGCCGGATACCCCGGGGAAGACTCGCACCGGGCCCTCGGCGCCGCCTTCGCGGCGCGCATGCAGGAGCGCTTCGGCTGGGCCCCCGATCCGCCCAAGGCCCTCCCCGTCGGCGATCTGATCCAGGCCATGATCGCGAGCGTGGCCAGCCTGACGGCGCCGGGCGAGGGCGTTCTGATCCAGACGCCCATCTACTATCCCTTCCTCCAGATCGTGGAGCTGCTGGGACGGCGCCTCGTCGAGAATCCCCTGGTCGAGACCGGCGACCGCTACGAGATGGACCTGGACGGTCTGGACCGGGCGATCGACGAGGGGACGCGACTCGTCCTCTTCTGCAATCCCCACAACCCGACCGGCCGCGTGTTCGAACGCCGCGAGCTCGAGGGCCTGGCCGAGCGGGTCCTGCGTCATGACCTCGTCGTCGTGTCCGACGAGGTGCACTCGGACCTCGTCTACCCGGGTGCGACCCACGTCCCCTTCGCGTCCCTCGGGCCGGAGATCGCCTCCCGCACGATCACGCTGAACGCCGCCACCAAGGCCTTCAACATCGCCGGTCTGAAGTGCGCCCTGATCCACTTCGGCTCCAAGGCGCTCCGGGATCGCCTGGTCTCCGCCTTCCACCCGCGCCTGCTGGGCAGCCCCAACGTCTTCGGCATCGAGGCCACCCTCGCGGCCTGGCGCGACGGGGAGGTGTGGCTCACGGCAGCCGTCCGGCAGCTCGACGCGAACCGCGACACGCTCGCGCGCTTCCTCCGCGACCGGCTTCCGGAGGTGGGGTTCCATCCGCCGGAGGCGAGCTTCCTGGCGTGGATGGACTGTGGTGGGCTGGAGCTGCCCTCGCGGCCGTACGAGTTCTTCCTGTCCGAGGCGCGGGTGGCATTGAGCGACGGCGCGGTGTTCAGCTCTCGGAGTGACGGGTTCGTGCGGTTGAACTTCGCGACGGCGGCGGGGGTTCTGGGAGAGGTGCTCGAGCGGATGGAAGCGGCGGTGCGGGGGGCGGCGGCGTAGCCCGGTCGTGGCGGCGTGACTCTCGGGGTTGGGGTTGGTTGGGATCGGGCGCGTTCGGGTGGTTTCGCGGCTTCCTTCTCTCCTGCGGAACACCGGGGCGTCCCGGCCAGCTGGGAACGGGCCGGACGACGCTACCGACTCCCGCCCAGCTCCTCCCGCAGCTCGTGCTTCAGGATCTTCATCGTCGCGTTCCGAGGCAGGGCGTCCCGCAGCTCGAGCTGCTCCGGGATCTTCTGCGTCATGAGGCCCGCCGCACGGCAGTGTTCCACCATCTCGTCGAACTCCAGGGGTGACGCTCCCGGCGCGGTCTCGACCACGGCGCAGACGCGTTCTCCCCGAGTGGGGTCCGGCAATCCGATCACGGCGACGGCACCGACCTTCGGGTGGGTGTAGAGGACGTCTTCCACCTCCTGGGCGGAGACGTTCTCGCCCTTGCGGATGATGACGTCCTTGAGGCGCCCGGTGAGGACGACGTGGCCGTCCGCTCGGAGCAGACCGAGGTCCCCTGTGCGGAAGCGGCCCACGTCGTCGAAGGCATCGCGGTCCAGCGCGGGGTCGGTGTAGCCGTGGAAGAGCATCGGGCCGGCGACCCGTACCTCGCCCGGCTCGCCGGGGCCCGCGTCCCGGCCGTCCGGTCGGACGATCGAGACGCGCAGCCCTTCCACCGGCGCGCCTTCGCTGTGGGCGAGCTGGTCGTCGCTGTCGGTCGGGCGGCCCTGGCTGATCATCGGGCATTCGGTCATGCCGTAGCCGTGGGCGATGGGGATGTGGAGCTCGCGTTTGACTTCGAAGTAGAGCTCGGCCGGCATCGGGGCGCCGCCGCCGGCGAGGGCGCGGAGGGTGGGGAAGGCGGGCTCGTCGGGGCTGCGGCGTTGGTGCTCGAGCAGCATGGCGTAGAAGGCGGTGGAGCCGCCGGCCAGGGTCACACCGTGGCGTCGGAAGAGCCGCGCTGCTCCGTCGGGGGCGAAGCGCTCCATCAGGAGTGCACCGAAGCCGGCCTCCAGCATGGCGATGACGTAGTCGGGCCCACCGATGTGGGCGTAGGGGAAGGCGATCGAGCCCAGGTCGTCTTCGCCGGTGCCGAGGGCGGCGGCGAGGCCGCGGCCGGCGGCGAGGAGCGACGCGTCGGTGTGGAGGACGCCCTTCGGGTCGGAGGTGGTGCCGGAGGTCGTGTAGATCCAGCGCACGTCGTCGGCGGAGGTGGGAGGGGCGGGAAGGCCCGCCGGGTCGCCCTCCGGCAGCGCGTCGTAGGCGACGAGGACCTCCGGCGGCTCCGGCAGGCCGCGAGCGACGCTGCGTGCCATGGCCGCGTAGTCGAAGCCGTTCCAGACCCCCGGCGTGAGCACGAGGTGCGGCCGGGTCTGGCGCAGGCAGAAGCCCACCTCCCGCTCCCGGTAGAGGTGGATGATCGGGTTCTGGACGGCGCCGAGCCGGCACAGGGCGAAGGAGGCGACCAGGGTCTCGATGCGCGTGGGGAGCTGCCAGGTCACCGGCGTGTCGGCAGCGACGCCGAGCGCCGCCAGGCCCGCCGCCACGCGCTCCGCCCGGTCCCGGAACGCGCGAAAGCTCGTCCGCCGGTCCTCGGCGTCGATCAGCATCGTGCGGTCGGGGCTCCGGGCGACCCGCCACTCGAGCAGCTCCCAGAGGGTCATCGGCCCGCCCGCCGACTCAGTCGAGCTTCAGGACCTTGCGGGCGTTGTCGCGCAGGAACTTCGGCCACACGTGGTCGCGGAAGGGCACCTCGGGCATGTCGGTCATGATGCGCTCGAGGGAGAGCCCCATCGGGAAGTAGCCGGCGTAGATGATCTTGTCGGCGCCCCGGGTGTTCGCGTACTTCACGATCTCCTCCGGGTAGTACCGGGGCGCGAAGGCCGAGGTGGAGTAGTAGAGGTTCGGCCACTTCAGCATCAGCTTCATGGCCAGCTTCTCCCACGGCTCGCAGCCGTGGCGGGTCACGAAGACCAGCTCCGGGAAGTCGTACATGACCTGGTCGACGTGCTCGACCTTCTGGGGCCACATCGGGAAGCGCGGTCCCGGCACGCCGACGCAGGAGAAGATCGGCACGTCCAGCTCCACGCACTTCGCGTAGATCGGATACATCTTCGCGTCGTTGATGGCGACCTGCGGGTTGAAGCCTGCGTTGAAGGCGCCGAAGGAGGAGACGCCGAACTCCTCGTACTGCCGGACCATGTCGCGGATGCCTTCCATCCCGCGGTTCGGGTCCACGTTGCCCTGGCCGACGAAGCGGTCGGGGTGGTCCTTCAGGGCCTTGTTCGTCACCTCGCCGCCGACGCCGATCAGGCCGATCTCGACGCCGAAGCGGTCCATCTCGTGCAGGGTGATGGAGATCGGGTCCTTCGAGCCGTACAGCTCCTTCGGGACGTGCTTGAACATGTACTCGACCGGGAAGTCGAACTCCTTCGAGCCGTCCTTCAGCTGCTTGCGGATGAAGTCGTACTGCTCGAAGTCCTGCGCGGGAAAGCCGATCATGCAGTCGACGATGCCGATGTCGGCGGGCATGCCCATGGGGGGTCCTTTCGTCGCGGCCTAGGAGGCCGCGGCCTGCTGCTCCGCGGCCTCGCGCAGCGCCGCCGTGAAGAGGTAGCAGTGCGAGTCCCGGGGAATCTGCTCCACCGGCAGGGGCGTGTCGATCTGCTCCGGCGTGGGCCCGTGCTGCCGGGCCAGGGGGCGCAGCTTGTCGAGGTCGAAGCCGTAGAGCTCCGCCGCGTTCTCGCCGAAGAGCCTGCGCCGCTGCTCCTCCGGGATGTCGGCGAAGGTCAGGCGCAGGGACTCGAGGTTGTGGGGGAAGGTGCCCTCGTAGTGCGGGTAGTCGTTGCCCCACAGGACCCGGTCCACGCCTACCTCTTCGATGCCTTGCAGCTCGACCTTGCTCGGGAAGCTCGCGCCGTACCAGCAGTTGCGCTTCGCGTAGAAGCTCGGCGGCTCGTCGAGGTGCCACTTCTGGTCGCCGTAGGTCAGCTCGCCGATGGCGCCGCGCTTCATGCCCATGTGGATGCGGTCCATGTGGGCGAGCATCTCCGGCGCCCAGGAGCAGCCGCTCTCGGTGAGGATGTACCGCAGCTTCGGGAAGCGCTGGAAGACGCCGCTCATGATCAGGTGCCGGTAGCCTCGGCGGCAGTAGAAGGCGACCTCCGAGACCCACAGGGCCTCGGCGACGAGCCCTTCTCCGTAGTCCGGCGATCCCTGCCCCGAGTGCTGGTTGATCACCAGGTCGTGGTCCTGGATCGCGGCGTACACCCTGTCCCAGTCCGGGTGGTGAAGGGGCTTCAGCCAGGTGCAATCCTCGGGGATCAGCGGAAGCAGCACGCCGCCTCGCAGGCCCGACTTGCCGATGAACTCGATGTCCTTCACCGCTTCGTCCAGGTCGTTCGGCAGGATGATGCCGATGCCCGCGCGGCGGTCCGGATCCTCGGCGCAGAAATCCACGAGCCAGCGGTTGTGGGCGCGGGCGCCGGCCAGGCACAGCTCGTAGTCCCCGGGCCGCGGCGGCTGGGTGGTGACGATGCTCTTCCGGTAGAAGGGTGGCACCGTGTTCGGGTAGACGACCTCGCCCACCACGCCCTGGCTGTTCTGGTCGGCGATGCGGATCTCGAGATCCCAGTTGCGCTTCTTCTTTCGCCCGTAGTGCTCCTCGGACGGGTTGCGGTAGCCGCCCCGCCACTCGTCGAAGGCCTCCCGGTACTTCGGGTCGAGGTACTCGCGGTACTGGGAGTGGCTCCCCCCTGCGTGGGTGTCGGCGGTGATGAGGACGTAGGGGTCGTTGCTCATGGCAATAGAATGAACGATTTCGCCAAAGAATTCAATGAAAATCTTACGAGATCGGTTCAGCCAATGCCTCGGCCTCGTCCACCATCTCCCCCAGCAGCGCCAGGCCGCCTTGCCAGAAGGCCGGGTCCGTGATGTCCAGGCCGACCCGGGCCAGCAGCTCCGGCGGGCTGGCGGAGCCGCCGGCCCGCAGCAGCTCGAGGTAGCGGGGCACGAAGGCCTCGCCCTGCTCGTCGTAGCAGCGGATCAAGGCCAGAACGAGGAGCTCGCCGAAGGCGTAGGCGTAGCAGTAGAAGGGCGAGTGGACGAAGTGGGGGATGTAGAGCCACCACCAGGCGTAGTCGTCGGTCAGCTCCACCGCATCGCCCAGCATCGGGCGGTTCGCCTCCATCCAGAGCTCGTTCACCCGCGGGATCGCGAGCTCGCCCTCCGCCCGCCGCGCCGCGTGCAGCGTCTCCTCGAAGCGCGTCATCGCCACCTGGCGGAAGACCGTGGCGAAGGCGTCCTCGAGCTTCCCGCACAGCAGCGCCAGCCGGACCTTCGGGTCCTTTTCCTCCTTGAGCAGGCGGCGGAACACGAGCATCTCGCCGAACACGCTGGCGGTCTCGGCGGTGGTCAGCGGCGTGTCCTGCTCGAAGAGCCCCTGCTCCCGGGCCAGGTACTGATGGACGCCGTGCCCGAGCTCGTGGGCGGTGGTCATCACGTCGCGCAGGTTGCCGGTGTAGTTGAGCAGGACGTAGGGGTGCACCGAGGGCACGGTCGAGGCCGAGAAGGCGCCGCCGCGCTTGCCCTCCCGCAGCTCCGCGTCGATCCAGCCCTCGTCGAAGAAGCGCCGGGCGATCTCCGCCATCTCCGGAGAGAAGTCGCGGTAGGCGTCGAGCACGATGCGGCGGGCCTCGTCGAAGCTGCGCTCGCCCTGAGGCTCGCCGACCGGCGCATAACGGTCGTAGTCGAAGAGCGGCTCGATGCCGAGGAGCCGCCCCTTCAGCCGGTAGTAGCGCTGGACCAACGGGTAGCCGGTCTGGCAGGCGTCGAGGAGCGCGCGCACCCCGGGCCCGTCGATCTCGTTGGCCAGGTTGCGCGCCTGCATCGGGTCCGTGTAGCGGCGCAGCCGGTCCTGGGTCGCCTTGTCCTGGACCAACGTGTTGAAGATGAAGGCCAGCACCCGCGCGTGCTCCTTCAGGCCCTCGGTCAGGCCGCGGGCCGCGGCCCGCCGCTCGGCCCGGTTCGGGGCGTACAGCAGCGAGAGCACCTGCTCCTCCGAGAGCTCCCGGGTCTCTCCGTCCAGCTCCACCTCGAAGCGGGCCGCGCCGAGGATCTCGTCGAAGAGCCGGGAGAAGGCGCGCTCGCCCGTGTTCGCCGTCTCCTCGAGGATGCGCTCCTCGGGCTCCGAGAGGACGTGGGGGCGGTAGCGGCGCAGGCTCTCGAGCAGGTGGCGGCGGTCGGCCAGGGCTGGCTCCGCCAGCAGCCCGGCGACGCGCTCGTCGTCCGCGGCGACCCACTCGAGCTCGAAGAACAGCAGGTGCTGGCGGATCGCCGTGCCCTGCTCCTGCACGTGCTGGAGCAAGGCGCCGTGGGCCGGCGCCTGGGTATCCCCCGCGAACCGGAGGTGCGCGAAGGCGCCGGCGCGGCCCACCGGCTCCTGGAGGGCCTCGTAGGCCGAGACCGCATCGGCCAGCTCCGCGGCGCTGAGCTCGGCGAGGCGGCCGCGGTAGCGGGCTTCGAAGGCGCGGGCGGCTTCGAGGCTCCGCTCCAGGTCGGCCTCGAGGCCCTGGCGGGCGGGCTCGGGGTAGAGGTGTGAGAGGTCCCAGCGCACGCCGGCGGCGGGGCCCGTTCCGGGACCGGAAGTCGGGGTCGAGGTCGGCTCGGTCATGGCCCGGGACGTTACCTTTCGGGATCGTGACCGCCGCCTCGCGCTTCCAGCGCACGATCCTGCACGCCGACATGGACGCCTTCTACGCGTCCATCGAGCAGCGGGACCACCCGGAGCTGCGGGGCAAGCCGGTGGTGGTCGGCGGCGCGGGCTCCCGCGGCGTGGTCTCCGCGGCGAGCTACGAGGCCAGGGAGTACGGCATCCACTCGGCCATGCCGAGCGCCCAGGCCCAGCAGCTCTGCCCCCACGCGATCTTCCTGCCCGGTCGGATGTCGGTCTACAGTGCCGATTCGAAGCGCATCTTCGAGATCTTCCGGCGCTTCACGCCGGCGGTGGAGGGCCTCTCCCTCGACGAGGCCTTCCTCGACATGACCGGCACCGAGCGGCTGCTCGGGCCGGTGGCCCGGGTGGGCGAGCGGCTGCGCAAGGAGGTGCGAGAGGAGACGGGTCTGGCCGTCTCGGTCGGAATCGCGCCGGTGAAGATGGTCGCCAAGATCGCCAGCGATTCGGCCAAGCCCGACGGCCTGCTGGAGATCCGGCCCGGCGAGGTCCAGGAGTTTCTCTACCCGCTGCCGGTCGGCCGCATCTGGGGCGTGGGCCCGGTCGCCCGGGAGCGGCTGGCGCGCATCGGCGTGGAGACGATCGGCGACCTGGCCCGGGCCGAGGGGAAACGGCTCGAGGAGGTGCTCGGGGACTGGGGCCTGCGGGTGGCGCGCCTGGCCCGGGGCGTGGACGTGCGCGAGGTCGAGGCCTACCGGGATGCCGTCTCCATGAGCGAGGAGAACACCTTCGGCCGTGACGTCTCCGACGTGCGCAAGCTCGAAGCCGCCATCCTCACCCACGCCGAGTCCGTGGCCCGGCGGCTGCGGCGAAGCGAGGCGAAGGCGCGCACCGTCGTGCTCAAGGTGAAGCTCGCTCGCCGGGTGGCGGCGGGTCCCCGCGGCTTCCCTCTCTTGACCCGGCGGGAGACGCTGCCGGATCCCACGGACGACGGCGGCGAGATCGCCGACACCGCGAAGGCGCTCCTCGCCCGGACGGAGCTCGCCGAGCCCGTGCGCCTGGTCGGCGTCGGCGTGACGAACCTGATCTCGCGCCCGGAGCAGCTCTCGCTCTTCCGCAAGGGCAGCGGCCAGGAGAAGCGCGCGCGCCTCAATCGGGCCCTCGACCAGCTCACCGACCGCTTCGGCTCGAAGGCCGTGCGACGCGCCGGCCAGAGCGACGTCGAGCGCATGGCCCCGAGCCTCCAGATCAAGCGGGGGGAGGACGAGCCGGATCGCTAGGCGCAGGTCTCTCGACTCGGTCGTCAGGGCGCGGCGAGCGGCAGCGCCGTCGTGTACTTGATCTGGCGCAGGGCGAAGCTCGAGCTTGCCGAGTCGACGGCCGGGTGGTGCAGCAGGTGGCGGGTGAGGAAGCGGTCGTAGGCCGCGACGTCGCTCACCACCACCCGCAGCAGGTAGTCCCGGTCCCCGGTCATCGACCAGCACTCGACGATCTCCGGGTGCTCGGCGACGAAGCGCTCGAAGGCCGCGCGGCTCTCGTCGCGGTGCTCGGTGAGCGACACGCTGGCGATCACCGAGACGCCGAGGCCGACCGCTTCCGGCGCGAGGAGCACCACCTGCCCCGCGATCACACCCGCCTCCTCCAGCGCGCGCACGCGCCGCCAGCAGGAGGTGGCCGAAACGGCGACCTGCCGGGCCAGCTCCGCCTGGGAGACGCGCGCGTCCCGCTGCAGCCGGTCGAGGATCCGCAGGTCGATCTCATCGAGATCCATGATGGAGGAATCATCCAATAATTGAGTAAGAACCGCAAGAATCCTCCCAAACGGTGCAGTCCAGGGCCCAGAAAGAAGCGATCTGTCAACGATGAAGGGCGATTCTCCTTCCATGGAGGCCAGTCTCCACCACCCCATGATCGACGACGCTCAGGCCCGCCGGGCCCTGGCCCTGGCGGCCTGCTTCGAACGGCCGGGCGCGCGGGACCCCGAGGGCCTGTTCATCGACCAGCGCTACGCGGGCTACGACGGCCGCGACCAGGAGACCTGGCGTCTCCTGGTCGACCGCCAGACGGCCTGGCTCGAAAAGCACGCAGCCGACGCCTTCCTCGCTGGCGCCCGGGACATCGGGCTCTCCCGGGAGCGCATTCCCGAGCTCGCGGTCCTCTCCCGCCGCCTGCTCGCACGCACCGGCTGGTGCAGCCGCGCGGTGCCGGGCTACCTGCCGCCGCGCGCCTTCTTCGCGTGCCTGGCGCAGCGCACCTTCCCCACCACCGTCGTGGTCCGGCCGCGTGCGAGCTTCGCCTACCTCCCGGAGCCCGACATCTTTCACGACGTCTTCGGCCACCTGCCGCTCCTGGCCGATCCGGCCTTCGCGGACTTCCTCCGGCTCTACGGCGAGACGGCTCTCTCCACCGAGGATCCCGCCCACACGCTGCGCCTGGCGCGGCTCTTCTGGTTCAGTGTCGAGTTCGGCCTCGTCGCCGAACGCGGCGACGCGCGCCTGTACGGTGCGGGCCTTCTCTCCTCGCCGCGAGAGGCGGTGCACGCCCTGCGTTCCCCGGACGTCGAGCGCAGGCCCTTCGACCTGGAGGAGGTCTGCGAGACCTCGTTCGAGATCGATCACCTCCAGCCCGTACTGTTCGTGCTCGACGGCTTCGGGCAGCTGGAGGACGCGATGCGCGGCTACGCGCGCACGCTGTGATGGGAGACGCCATGGACAATCCGATGGGAACCGACGGCTTCGAGTTCATCGAGTTCGCTGCGCCCGATCCGGCCCTGCTCGGCCGGCTCTTCGAGCAGCTCGGCTTCGCGAAGGTGGCGCGGCACCGCTCGAAGGAGGTCTGGCTCTACCGCCAGGGAGACGTGAACTTCCTCGTCAACGCGGAGCCCGACAGCTTCGCCCAGGCCTTCGCCCGCATCCATGGCCCGAGCATCTGCGCGATGGCCTTCCGGGTGGACGACGCCGGCCGCGCCCTCGAACGCGCCCGCTCGCTGGGTGCCTGGGTGGTGGAGAGCTCCGTCGGACCGATGGAGCTCTGCATCCCGGCGATCAAGGGCATCGGCGACAGCTTGCTCTACCTGGTCGACCGCTACGGAGAGCGCGGCACGATCTACGACGTGGATTTCATGCAGCTGCCCGTCCCCGAGAGGGAGGGAGGCGCGGTGGGCTTCGAGCACGTCGACCACCTCACCCACAACGTCCATCGCGGACGCATGGCCGAGTGGGCCGAGTTCTACGAGCGACTGTTCGGCTTCCGCGAGATCCGCCACTTCGACATCGAAGGTCGGGCGACCGGTCTGCACAGCAAGGCCCTGACCAGCCCCTGCGGCAAGATCCGGATTCCCCTCAACGAATCGGCGGACGATCGCTCCCAGGTGCAGGAGTACCTGGAGGCCTATCATGGCGAGGGCATCCAGCACGTCGCCTTCCACACGGCGGACGCCTTCGGCACCGTGGAGGCGCTACGAGCCCGCGGTGTCCGCTTCCTCGACACCCCCTGCACCTACTACGAGAAGCTCGACGAGCGGGTGCCCGACCACGGCGAGGATCTCGAGCGGCTGTGGTCCAACCGGATCCTGCTCGACGGCGGATCGGCGGAGGGCACGCTGCTGCAGATCTTCACCGAGACGGTCGTCGGCCCGATCTTCTTCGAGATCATCCAGCGCAAGGGGAACGCCGGCTTCGGCGAGGGCAACTTCCAGGCGCTCTTCGAGTCCATGGAGCTGGAGCAGATCCGGCAGGGGAGGGTGCAGGCATGAAGGCACCGCGACCGCAGGAGATCCCGATCCAGCGGCGGGAGGGACGCATCTCCCGCCAGGCCCACGTCGACGTGCCGGAGGAGGGCTACGAGCGCGAGATCGGCCGCGCCGGCTTCGCCGGCCCCGCCAGCCACGTGATCCACGCCCACCCGCCCACGGGCTGGAGCGGCTTCGACGGCCCCCTGCGCCCGCGCGCCTTCGACACGCGGGACCTCAAGGACGAAGAGGTGCTTCCCTTCGACGCGCCCCTGCTGCTGGGTGGCGCTCACCTGGAGCTCCGCTTCTGGGTCACCGCCGCGCCCATGTCGCAGCTGGTCCGCAACGCCGACGGAGACCAGCTGCTCTTCGTCCATGCCGGCCGGGGTGCGCTCTTCTGCGACCACGGCCACCTGCCGTTTCGCGACGGCGACTACCTGCTGCTGCCGCGCGGAAGCGCTTGGAGGATCGAGCCGGTGGAGCCGCTGCGCATCCTGCTGCTCGAGGCCACGGGCCAGCGCCTCGGCCTTCCGGACCGGGGCCTGCTCTGCCAGCACGCGCTCTTCGATCCGGACGTGCTCGAGACGCCGCGCCTCGACGAGGCCTTCGACGCCCAGCGCAGCGAGGCCACCACGGAGCTCGTCGTCAAGGGCCGCGGCGGGCGCACGACGATCACCTATCCATTCAATCCCCTCGATGCCCTCGGCTGGAAGGGAGGCCTCGCGCCAGTGCGCCTCAACTGGCGGGACCTGCGGCCGGTGGGGAGCGCGCGCTACCACCTGCCGCCCTCCGCCCACACCACCTTCCTCGCCGAGCACTTCGCCGTCTGCACATTCGTCCCGCGGCCGCTCGAGAGCGATCCGCGGGCGCTGAACCTGCCGTTCTTCCATTCCAACGACGACGTCGACGAGGTGCTGTTCTACCACCGCGGTCGCTTCATGAGCCGCGACGATGCGGGGCCGGGCCTGCTGAGCTTCCATCCCGCGGGCTTCCCCCACGGCCCGCACCCGAAGGCGCTCGCCGAGGCCCGCGCGGGGGGCCGGGAGGCCACTGACGAGGTCGCCGTGATGATCGACGCCTTCGAGGCGCTCGAGCCCGGGCCCGGGGCGGCGCAGATCGAGCGGGCGGCCTACGCGGACTCCTGGAAGGGAGAGCCGGCGTGAAGCTCGCCTCCCTGCGCTGCGGGCGGGACGGCGAGCTCGTGATCGTGAGCCGCGATCTCGTCCGCGCGGTCCGGGCCCCGGAGATCGCGCCCACGCTGCAGGCGGCCCTGGACGAGTGGGCGATCCTCGCGCCCGCTCTCGCCGAAGCGTGCGATCGTCTCGAGGCCGGCGAAGCTCCGGGCGTCTTCGCCCTGGATCCGGCGGACCTGGCCGCGCCCCTTCCCCGCGCCTTCCAGTGGCTCGACGCCAGCGCGTACGTGAACCACGTGGAGCTCGTGCGCCGCGCCCGCGGCGCCGAGATGCCGCCCCGCTTCTGGACGGACCCGCTCATGTACCAGGGCGGTTCCGATGTCATGCTCGGGCCGTGCGAGCCGATCCGGGCTCGCGACGAGGCATGGGGCATCGACTTCGAGGCGGAGATCGCGGTGGTGACCGGCGACGTGCCCCGCGGTGCGGGTCCCGAGCTGGCGCAGGGATCGATCCTCCTGGTGCTGCTCGTGAACGACGTCTCGCTGCGCAACCTCATTCCGGACGAGCTGGCCAAGGGCTTCGGCTTCCTGCACGGCAAGCCACCGACCGCGTGCTCGCCGGTGGCCGTGACCCCCGATGAGCTGGGGGACGCCTGGGATGGGGGCCGTCTCCATCTGCCCCTCGAGGTGCATCGCGGTGACGAGCGCTTCGGCGCTCCGGACGCGGGGACCGACATGACCTTCGACTTCCCGACCCTGATCGCCCACGCCGCCCGCACCCGGCCGCTCACGGCCGGGACGATCCTCGGCTCGGGGACGGTCTCCAACCGGGATCGCAGCCGCGGCTCCTGCTGCATCGCCGAGCGGCGCATGCTCGAGACCCTCGAGCGAGGTGCGCCCAAGACGCCGTTCCTCCGCCACGGCGACCGTGTGCGGATCGAGATGCGCGACGCCGCGGGCCGCTCGATCTTCGGCGCCATCGACCAGTGCGTGGAAGGGACCCCCGACGAGCTACCCTGACGGCACGGGGAGGACGTCATGGCCCATCCGCGCAGCCTCGAGGCGCTCGTCAACCAGCAGGTCCGTCGCTGGGAGCTCTCGCCGCAGGGCGCCCCGGGCCGCCGGGTCGCGCCGACCGTCGCGCTCTCCCGCCTTCCGGGCTCGGCCGCCGCGGAGCTGGGCCAGGCCGTCGCCGACCGCCTCGGCTTCGGCTTCTTCGGCATCGAGATCGTCGACCTGATCGCCCGGGAGACCGGCACCCGACGGGAGCTCGTGGCCGGGCTCGACGAGCACGTTCGCAGCGCCATCGAGCGCTACGTCGTGGACGCGACCAAGGGGCGCACCTACGACGAGAGCGCCTATCACCAGCAGCTGGTCCGGACCGTGGCGACCCTCGGCGAGCGCGGGCTGGCGGTCATCCTGGGCCGCGGAAGCGCCTTCCTGTTGCGGCCCGAGCGCTCCCTTCGTGTGCTGGTGGTCGCGCCAAGGGACCAGCGGGTGGAGCGGCTGGCGAAGCGCCTCGACGTGGACGCCGCGACCGCTGCGACCCGTCTCGACCGGGAGGATGCGGAGCGGCTGCACTTCAACCGACACCACTTCCACGTGGACCCGGATGACGCGAGCCACTTCGACCTGGTCGTGAACACGGGAACGCTCTCGCTCGGGCTCGCGACGGACCTGGTCGTCGAGACGGCCCAGCGGAGGTTCCCGCAGCTGGGCTGATCGGTCAGCCGCCCGGCGCGACGTCGAAGCATGCCCGGTAGCGCGCGAAGGCGGCCCGGAGCTCCTGCGGGTCGGCGCCCAGGCCGTCGAGCGGGTAGGCGTGCCCGCCGTAGCGATTCGCCGGATTCTCGCCGAGGGCCTTCGCCATGGCGGCTTCGGTGTCCGCATTCCAGGGCCGCTGGAAGCGGGTGTAGAGCCCGCGCACGACCGCGAGCGCGTCCCGCTGGAAGTCCTCGAAGTGGCTGTGATGCACCCGCGCCTCGGGCAGGAGCCCCGCCTCCGTCCAGTCCACCAGGGCCTCGAAGGTCGCGCAGTAGCGCCGCAGGTGGCCCTCGGCGATCGCGTCTCCCTCGACCACGTCGCTGTGGGCCCAGCGGAGGTTGGCGATCAGCTGGTCAGGGACGCCAGCAAGGTGGGCGGGTCCCGGTGTGTGACGGCGATGCGCGCGTCCGGGTAGATGGCCAGCAGCGTCGGCAGCGAGTGCAGATGGACGGGGGACTTCAGGACCCAGGCCGACGTGGGACACCGACGTTGGAGCACCTGGAGGACGAGGCGATGCATCCGATAGGCCGGCTCCATGTCGGCGCCGAAGAGCCAGCGCTCGTAGCTCGGGACGGCGTAGCGCGCCGTGAACTCCTCGGACTGGAAGACCAGGGACATGGCCGAGAGGCACTCCTTCGGTCGTCGTGCCCCGTACTCGTGGATGGCCCGCAGCCCGCTCACCACTGTCTGGGGGCCGGCGAGCTCGCGCTCGGCCAGGGCGACCCGCGGATCGTCGTCCGAGGCCTCCGGGTCACTCCGTGGAGGGGGCACCGGGCGCAGCAGCTCCCAGCCGAGGGGCACCCGGTGGCGCGGATCGGCGGCGAGCAGGGTGTGGAGGATGGTCGTCCCCGTCCGGGGCGCACCGGCGACGAAGAGCGGCGCGTCGATGGCCTCGTCCACGACGCCCGGGTCGCCGTCCAGGTACGCGAGGAGCTGCAGTCGCACCTCCAGGAGCCGCAGCAGGAAGCGCCGCGTGAGGAGGCGCCCGACCTGCGTGAGGCGCGCCTCCTCCTCGAGGGCCGTGGTGAGCAGGCCCAGGTTCCCGATCGCCGGCTCCGCTTCGAAGCCGGGCCGCCCGAAGGCGGCGCGCAGCTCGGAGGGCGAGCGCGCGTCCCGGCCCTGCCGGGCAGCCGCCTCCGCCAGCAGCGCGTCGCGTTGGAGCGGCAGCGCGGCCTCCTCCGCCACCGGGCCCGCCTCGGCCGCGTTCAGGGCCACCACCCAGTCGGGACGCGCGGGCGGCTCCCAGCTCACGTCCGGAAGCGCCACGCGAGGTGGCTCTTGCGCCGCCGGATCTCCTCGCGGCGGGCCGCCGCGTCGACCTCCGGCGTGTCCCCGGGCAGCGCGTCGCGCAGCTCGGCGCGGGGAAGCGTCCGGACCTTCGGGGTCGGGTCGCTCTCGGCCCAGAACCAGCGGTAGGTCAGGATCCCGCTTCGGTGGCCGGCGGTGTCGAGCCAGTTCGGCACGCGCGGATCCTCGTGGGCCAGGACGAATCGCACACGCCCGTCGCCGCCCACCACGGCCTGGTGCTGGTTGATCGACGTCACCCGGTGGACGGGCTCGATCGGCTCGAACCAGCCGAGGCTCGCGATCTGCAGCCCCCAGTATCGCGCTCGGGGCACGTCCGTCTCGATCAGGAGCGCCTGCTCGGGACCCAGATCCCAGAACAGGAAGCCGTAGCGGGCGTCCGAGAGCACCTTCGCGACGGTTCCGTGCATCGTGAAGGTGTTGTCCGCGGCCTCCGCGCGATGCTGCTGGAGGTATTCGTTCCAGCCGAGCATCGAGCGCTCGACCTGCTCGAGCGCATGGTCGAGCTGCGCCGCGATCCGCTCCGGCCCGGGCGGGGGCGGGGCGCCCTTGGGGTCGAGGCATTCGATGGTGAACACGGCCGGCTCGGCCGGCTGCCAGTCGACGTAGAACTCCCGCAGGGAGACCGTGGTGACGTCCTCGGGAATCGCCGTCCAGCCCGGCTCGCTGCCATTGCCGCCCAGCAGGATCTCGAAGTCGTCGCCCGGGCCGAGGCCGAGGTCGACCGAGGAGATCGCCTTCTTCGTTCCCCACTCCTTCATGTGCATGAAACCCACCCGCAGCGTCAGCGCGAAGTGCTCGCAACTGTGCATGCGCCCGCGAATTCGATACCGGTGCTTCGGGTCGATCCGCGCGTGGTGGTAGGCGTTGTCCTGGTTCGGGCCGCCCCATTGGGTGAAGAGGTCGTTCGAGCGGTGGAAGAAGGGTGCGCTCGTGTCCGCGTGGGCGAGCGCCCAGCCGAGCCAGCAGGAGACCTGGTCGGCGAGGTGGGCGACGCCCTCCGAGACGTCGCGGGGCTCGTTCGGGAATTCGTCCTCCAGCAGACGCTCGCCGAGGGCCTCCACGCGCCGGCAGAAGCGCTTCCAGGCTCGGACGTCCTCGGGGAGCGAAGGCGCGGGCCCCCTCTCGCTCATGCCCGCATCACGCCGCCGCCGTCGACCATGAAGGTCTGGCCGGTCACGTAGCGGCTCGCGTCCGACAGCAGGAAGGCCACCACCGGCGCGATGTCCGCCTCCGGGTCTCCGTCGCGGCCGAGTGGGTGGTCCTTGTACATCTCGGCGAAGGCCGCGGCGCGCTGGCCGTCATCGTCCGCGACCGCCATGCGGTGGGCCACGGAAGCCGGGCAGACGCAGTTCACCGTGATTCCGAACTCGCCCCACTCGCGGGCGGCGGTCCGGGTGAGAGAGCGGGTCCCCTCCTTCGCCGCCGAGTAGGGGCCGTAGCCCGGCGCCCCCGTCAGGCCCATGGCGGAGCCCATCGTCACGATGCGCCCGCGGCCGAGGGCCTGCATGTGGGGAAGCACCGCCTGCATCAGCCAGAGCGTGCCCTTCGGCCCCGTGTCCAGGACGCGATCGATGTCTTCGGGCCGGACATCCGCCAGCTTCGTGACGGGACGCAGGGATTGGGCGTTCGCGACGAGGCCGTCGATCCGGCCGAAGGCGTCGATCGCGGTCGCCGCGACGGCGCGGCTGGCCTCCGGATCGGCGACGTCCGCGACCCTCGTACGATGGGGCGCGCCCAGGGCACGGAGCTCCTCGCCCAGCCGCTCGAGACGCTCCTGCTTGCGCCCGGTGATCGTCAGCTGGACGCCGGCCCTCGCGAGCACGCGCGCCAGGCCGAGGCCGATGCCCCGCGTCCCACCCGTCAGGACGACGCTTCGACCCGCCAGGTCGCCCGGGATCACGGAGAGGTCCTCCACGGCCGCACGATACCGCGCCTACGCGACGGGCGCGGCGGCGATCCGGACCAGAGCGGTCGAGGTGAGGGCGTCGTCTCGACCGCGGTCCCGCTGCGTCACGCAGAGCATCCCGGCAGCGGGCTCGCCGATCCAGTGGGCCTCGCTCTCCACGGGTCCGATGGAGGCCGCAGCCAGGTAGCGAAGATCGAGCTCGGTCACGACGGCCGGGCCCTCGGCTGCGTGCTCGGCGAGGGCCAGCGAGGCGCACTCGGCGAGGAGGGCGACGAGGGCGCCCTGGAGCACGCCCTCGGGGTTCAGCAGCGCTTCGCGAAGCGCCAGGCGGACCGCACCGCGCGTCGCGTCGACCGTCTCGACGCCGACCTCCTCGTCGAGGGGGCGTTCCAGGGGGTGGAAGGGGATCTGCTCCGGCGTCGCGAGCGTGCGCCGATCCGGCACGGGTCCGCTGCGGGCCCGGCGCAGGAACGTCGTCTGCCCGTAGGCGTGCATGCCTTCGCCGGATTCCAGGCGGACCTCCGTCGTGACCAGCCGGCGGCCGACGCGAAGCGGGGTGGCGTGGGCGATCACCTTCGCGGGCACGCCCGGCCGCGGGACGCGCAGGGAGAGGTCCGTCGTGAAGGTAGCGTCGGTACCGGCGGCCTCCCGGGCCGTGAATCCGCCCACCAGGTCGACCGCCGATGCGAGCACCGTCGCGCGCAGGGCGCCGTTCCGGCAGACCTGCGGGTAGGGCTCGACCCGCAGCGGGGTCCGTGCGACGCCCGTTCGCGAGAATCCGTAGCGGGTGAAGAGCGGAGGCGTCCGGTCCGCGGTCAACGCTTCGGCACGTCCGGAGTGGGGGTCGGGTAGCGGCAGGCGATGCCGCCGTCGACGGGGACGACGACGCCCGTCACGTAGCTCGCCTCGTCGGAGGCGAGGAAGAGGGCGACGTTCGCGATCTCCTCCGGCGCGCCGAGCCGGCGCAGGGGCACGCCCTCCTCCATGCGCTGCCTCAGGCCTTCCACGGAGTCGAGGTACGAGGCGAAGCCCTCGGAGGCGATCGGCCCCGGCGAGATCACGTTGGCGCGGATGCCATGGGGGCCGTACTCCTCCGCCACGCTCTTGGCGAGGTTCACGACGCCGGCCTTGGCCATTCCGTACGCCGCGAGTCCCGGCACCGCGCCGAGCCCCGCACCGGACGTGGTGATGAGGATGCAGCCGGACCTGCGCGGCAGCATCACCCGGAGCGCCGCGCGGGTTCCGAAGAAGACGCCGTCGAGGTTCAACGCCAGGGTCGCGCGGTACTCGTCGTCGCGGAGGCCCTCGGTGGGCTGCGGGAGTGCGCCACCCGCGTTGCTGAACATGACGTCGAGTCGCCCGAAGTCGTTCACCGCCCGGTCGACGAGCCCGTCGACTTGCGCCGAGTCGGTGACGTCGGCGGGATGGCAGATCGCGTTTCCGCCGAACTCGACGATGGTCTTTGTCGTGTCCTCGGCGGTCGCTGCGTCGACGTCGCTGACGACGACCGTCGCGCCGGACCGGGCGAAGCGGATCGCGCAGGCCCGCCCGATGCCCCGGCCGCTTCCGGTGATGATCGAGATCCTGCCGGCGAGTCGTTCGTCCATGGCGGCTAATCGTACACCGCGTCGATGGACCAGCAGCGTCCGACGTGGTCGCATCGCAAGCGGAAGACCCAGCCGTCGCGGGTCTGCACGTCGTAGTGGTCGAAGGCGTAGCGCTCGCCCTCGGACCACCAGCGGCCGGTGGTGCGCCAGGGGCCGGCGCAGTGGACGACGTCGCCGTTGGCCAGGGGGCTGCGGATCCGGCGCGGCTGGCCGCCCGGCGCGTCGACCTGGGCGCGCACCGGCGGGCGCAGGGCGCGCAGCGCCAGGTGGGGGCGCGTGGGGTCCGGAGGCTCGGACGCTCCGGCTTGGGAGGGGCGGAAGGCGGCGACCTCGTAGGCGTCCGGGCGGTGGTCGTCGGCGACGGCGGGGGCGCCGACGCGATCGGCGCCGCACAGGGCGCCGAGCTCGGCGAGGGTGTGGTCGAGGACGGCGGGGCTCGGGCCGGGAGGACGGAAGAAGTCGAGCTGGTCGCCGCGCAGGGGCGCGCCGGGCGTCGCCAGGCGCACGTGGATGGGCGCCTCGCCCGGTGGCTTCGACTCGAGGGAGAGGGCGACCAGCCGCAGGGCCAGGCGCGGATCGACGGTGGGGGCGGCCAGGCCGACGCGTCGCGCGTCGCGGCCGCCGCCCTCGAAGCCGAGCTCGAGCTCGAGATCGCCCAGGGCCAGGCCGCGACAGGTGAGCCGCCCCTGCAGCCGCGAGAGCATGCCGCGCAGCACGAACAGCAGGGGCTCGAGCTGCTGCACGGCGAACTCGAGCTCCATGGCCTCCTCGAAGCAGAGCGTGGCCTCGGCGGAAGGAGGCGGCGCGCGGTCGTGGCCGCGGGCCAGATCGAGGAGCGGCACCACCCGCGCGCCGAGGCGCTGGGTGAGGGCACGTTCGGACAGGCGCAGCAGGTCGGAGACCCGGCGCAGGCCGAAGCGGGTGAGTGCGCTGGCGAGATCGTCGTCCGGATCCAGCAGGTCGAGGGGGAGAGGGGCCAGGGCCTCCGCGTCTTCGCCCGGCGGCACGACGCGCACGCTCTCGCCGGCGAAGGCGAGCTGCCGGGCGAGGATGCGGGCGGCGCCGCGGGAGCCGGCCACCGCCACCACGCCGGGCAGTCCGAGTCGCGCCGCACGCTCGCCGAGGGCGCTGGCGAAGCCGGCCTCGGAGTGGAAGAGGGCGCTCGTGCCGCTCGCGTCCACGATGGCGGCGGCCTCGGCGGCGTGCAGGCCGCTTCCGGCCGGGGCGAGCTCGGCGCGGGGCGAGGTGGAGAGCGCCGCGTCGAGGAGCGCGTCCCGGGCGGCGCGCTCGAGCGCGGGCGAGGCGACCTGCACGTGGAGCTCGGCGCAGGCGGCGCGGGCGTGCACCACGGTCGTACCGGGGCGGACCGCCGCCCGCGCCGCTTCGGGCGAGACCGCCAGGATCTCGGCGCGGGAGCCCGCGGCGGAGGCGACGGCAAAGGGGCGTCCCCGAAGCTCCGGGTGGGCGCGCAAGGCGGCGGCGAGGGGCATGGCCGGGATCAGGAGACACGCCAGTCTGTTGGGACTTCGCTCGCCGGTCGTTCGCTTCCGCTCACGGGCTCGCTGCGCGTGCCTCGCTTCGCGGGTCGCTTGCGGGAGGAGAGGTGCGCTGGGCTCGTCGCTGCGGGCGGGCTCCTTGCGCGGCTTCGTCGGCTCGCGTTTCGCCTTCGGCGGCGGCTCGAGCTCGGGGAGCAGCGCCGGCTGCTCGAGACGCTCGGTGAGTCGCTCGCGACGGATGCGCTTGGCGCGCGGAGCCTCGTCGCGGGAATCGGGACGCGTGGGGGGGGACACGTCGCGCTCCGGGTGGTGGAATCATGCGGCGCGCTCGTCTTCGGCGCGCGTTGGCCCGTTTCCGACGGTGGGCTCGCTCTCTGCGCGCCAACGCACGGGGACGGAGCGGCCGTCGGGGCCGAGGCGGTTGCGGACCAGGGCGACGCGACCGTCGAGCCCTTCGAGCCAGGCCGGGCCGGCTTCGAAGCAGGGACGCGCCTCCCCCAGCTCGAGGGCGAGATCGGCGAAGGTGCCGATCAGCCGCTGGTGGCTGAGCGTGACGAAGGCGGCGGAGGTGGAAGCCACGAGCTTGCGCACGCGCGGCCAGACCGCCTGGGAGACCCGCGGCGTCTCGTGGGCCATGGCCAGGTCGAGCAGCACCAGGGCGAAGCCTCCGGCGCGCAGCACGTGCTCGGCGCAGCGCAGGGCCTCGGGCACGCCAGGGGGCCGGGCCCAGAGCACCCGGGCCAGGTCGACGCCGCCGTCCCGGGCCGAGATCGGGTCGAAGGCGTCGGCGCGGTCGATCACGCAGGCCAGCCCGCCGCCGGCCGTGGCCCGGGCGAGCAGGGCATGGGCCAGGGAGGTGCGGCCGCAGGAGGCCGGGCCGGCGATCTCGCTCACGCGCCCGCGCGGGAAGCCGCCCCCGAGCAGCGCGTCCAGCGGCTCCAGGCCGGTGGGCTGGCGTTCTTCGGGCAGACCGGGGCCGCCGCCTCGTCGGACGGGGACGGGAAGGGAGCGCAGGAGTCTCTCAAGGCGGCCGTCCTCGGCGGGGGCGGCTGCCCGGGGGGGCGAGAGCATGACTCGGGATTTTCGCTCTTTCTTCGCCTCGGGTCAATCCGAAACGGAGACCCGCCCCTCCTCGATCCGCAGCCGGCCCAGGGCGAACGCCCGCACTGCTTCCGGCACCAGCCGTCGCTCGGCCTCGGTCACCCGGGCCTGCAGGGTCTCGATCGTGTCGTCCTCGCGCACCGTCACCGCCTCCTGGGAGACGATCGGTCCGTGGTCGTACTCCTCGTCGACGAAGTGCACCGTGGCACCGGTGACCTTCACGCCCTTGGCGAGCACCGCCTCGTACACCCGACGGCCGTAGAAGCCCCGGCCCGAGAAGGCCGGGATCAGCGCCGGGTGCACGTTCAGGGCGCGGCCCTCGTAGCACCCGCGCAGCTGGAAGGGCGAGAGGAAGCCCAGCAGGCACACGAGCTCCACCTCGTGCTCGGCCAGGAAGGCGTGGATGCGGTCGTTGAACGCCTCGAGGTCGCGATGCCGCTTGCGCGGGACCGCGAGGGCCGGGATGCCGCGCTTCTCCGCCCGGCGGAGCCCGCCCACGTCTTCCTTGGAGCTCACCACCGCGACCACCCGCGCCGGCACGCGTCCCGCGTCGATCTGCTCGCACAGGTTCTCGAGGCTCGTGCCCTCGCCGGAGAGGAGCACGCCCACACGCAGCGTCATTCCGCACCCACGTGCAGCGTCATTCCGCACCCACGTGCAGCGTCATTCCGCGAGCAGCCGCTTCATCACGCGGCGCGAGGCCGGCGACTTGTTGAGGGTGTAGAGGTGGATTCCCGGAGCGCCGCCCGCCAGGAGCTCCCGGCACTGGGCCGTCGCCCAGGTGACGCCCACCTCGAGGGAGCGCTCCGCATCGCCGGAGGCTTCGGCGAGGGCTTCCTCCAGCTCCCGCGGCGTCTTCGAGCCCGGTGAGAGCCGCATGGCCGCCCGCAGGTTCTGCAGGGCCACCATCGGCATGATGCCCGGCACGATCGGGACGTCGATCCCCGCCGCACGGGCCCTGCGAACGAAGGCGAAGTAGTCCTCGTCGTCCAGGAAGAGCTGCGTGATCAGGAACTCGGCGCCCGCCTCGACCTTGTGCTTCAGGTTCGCGAGGTCCTGCTCGAGGCTCTCCGCCTCCGGATGCTTCTCCGGGTAGCAGGCTCCGCCCACGGTGAGGTCGAAGTGGCCCTTGATGAAGGCCGTGAGCTCGCTCGCGTGGCGGAAGCCGCCGGGCACCGGGCGCCACTCCGGCTGGTCCTTCGGCGGGTCTCCGCGCAGGGCCAGCACGTTGCGGATGCCCTCGGCGTGCAGCCGGCCTAGCGTGACCGCGAGCTCCTCCCGGGTCAGGCCGGTACAGGTCATGTGGGCCATCGCGGTGAGGCCCAGCTCGTTCTGGATGCGAACCACGAGGTCGGTGGTCTTGCTGCGGGTCGAGCCCTGGGCGCCGCAGGTGACGGACACGAAGCCCGGGCCCAGCTCCTTCAGATCTTCGATCGTGCGGTAGAGGGCGCGGTAGCCCGCGTCGGTCTTCGGCGGGAAGAACTCGAAGGAGAAGACGGGCCCTTCCCCCTGGTACAGCTCTGCGATGCGCATCCGGTGGAGTGTACCCGACGGCCCATTGACGCTACGGGGCCATGGGCGAGACTGCCCCGCGAGCAGCCAGGAGGGTCGGATGTCGGTGTTGTGTACAGGATCGGTGGCGGTGGATCACATCATGGTGTTCCGGGGCCGATTCCGGGACGTGATCCTGCCGGACAAGGTCCACATGCTGAACGTCGCCTTCCACGTGCCCGAGCTGCGGCGCAGCTTCGGCGGCACCGCGGCGAACATCGCCTTCAACCTGCGCCTGCTCGACGTGGATCCCCTCATCCTCGCGACGGTCGGCGGGGCCGACTTCGCCGCCTACGCCGAGTGGCTCGATCGGCACGGGCTGCGCCGGGACACCATCGTGCCCCTGGCGGACGAGTCCACGGCCGGCGCGTACATCACGACGGATCTGGACGACAACCAGATCACCGGCTTCCATCCGGGCGCCATGGATCGGGCCCACGAGGCCGGCCTGGATCTCGTCCGGGCTCCCTACGAGATCGCCGTGGTCTCCCCCAACGGCAAGCAGGCGATGATCGACCACGCCCGCGGCCTCAAGGAGCGGGGCGTGGCGACGATGGTCGACCCCGGCCAGGGCCTGCCGCTCTTCGAGAAGGAGGAGCTGATCGAGCTACTGACCGGAGCCGACCTCTACGTCGTGAACGACTACGAATGGCAGCTCACCCAGGAAACCACCGGCCTCAGCCGGGAAGAGGTGGAGGACCGGGTCGGCGCCCTGGTGGTCACCCGCGGAGAGAACGGCTCCACCATCTACCACGACGGTGCGAGCGTCGAGGTGCCCGTGGTGCGTGCGGAGCAGGTCATCGATCCCACCGGCTGTGGGGACGCCTTCCGTGCGGGCTTCCTCGCCGGCCGCCTGCGCGGCCTCGACCTCGAGGCCAGCGCTCGGCTCGGAAGCGTGATGGGCTCGTTCCTGGTCGAGCGCGCAGGAACCCAGAACGCGGACTTCGGGCAGGGCGACGTCCGCGCCCGCCATCGCGAGGCCTTCGGCACGGACCCGGAATGACGGGCGGGCAGGCGGGCGCATGGCGGGACTGGCTGTGGCTGGCGATCTCGCTGGCGATTCCGCTGCCCTGGATCGTCGTACACGTCCGCGGCGCCCATCCGGCGCCGGAGCTCGTCGCGCTGCTCGCCGGCGCGGCGATCCTCGGCTCCGCCATGCTGCTCTCCTGGGCGACAGAGCTGGCGGAGAAGGACATTCCCCAGTCCCTGGCCCTGCTGGTGCTCGCCCTGGTGAGTGTGCTGCCCGAGTACGCCGTCGATCTCTCCTTCGCGATTCGCGCCGCCGAGGATCCGGAGTACGCCCAGTACGCGGTCGCCAACATGACCGGCGCGAATCGCCTGCTGATCGGACTCGGCTGGGCCACGGTGGTGCTCGTGGCGTGTCGGCGCAGTCGTACGTCGGAGCTCGAGCTACCGCCGACGCGGATCCTCGAGCTCCGCTTCCTGCTGGCCGCGACCGTCTATGCCTTCCTGATCCCCCTCGATGGAAGGCTCTCGCTCCTCGACGCCGCGGTGCTGATCGGCCTCTTCCTCGCCTACGCCTTCCGGGCCTCCCGCGGCTACGCGGAAGACGTCGAGCTCGTCGGCCCGCCGGCGCGCCTCGAGGCCCGCTTCGGCGACACCGGTCGCCGCGTGTGGGCCCTGGTCCTCTTCCTGTTCGCCGGTTACGCCATCTGGGTCGCCGCCGAGCCCTTCGCCGAGAGCCTCGTCGCGGTCGGCAAGCGCACGGCCATCGACGAGTTCGTGCTCGTGCAATGGGTGGCGCCCCTCGCGTCCGAGTCGCCGGAGTTCATGATCGCGCTGCTCTTCGCCTTCCGGATGCGCGGTGAGGTGGGGCTCGGGGCGTTGATCTCGTCGAAGGTGAACCAGTGGACGCTCCTGGTCGGGGCGCTCCCCATCGCCTACTGCGTGGCGGCCGGGACCCTGAGCGGCCTCCTCCTCACCCCACGCCAGAGCGAGGAGCTGTGGCTGACGGCGGCCCAATCGCTCTTCGCCGTGCTCGTGGTGGCGGATCGGGTCTTCCGGGTCTGGGAGGCCGTGGCGATCGCCGGCCTGTTCGCCGTGCAGCTCGTCTTCCCGAGCCCGGAAGTCCGCATCGCCTTCACCTGGCTCTACCTGGTGCTGTTCGCCGGCTTGCTGGCCCACTCGTCGGCGCGACGCCGGGCGATGCTCCGGCTCCTTCGGTTCCGGCGCTAGCGGGCGTCCGCCAGCCAGGCGACCGCGGCTGCCACGTTGTCCCCCGCCCGCTTCTCGCGATGGGAGCCGCAGGCGCGCTCGCAGACCGCCCGGGCCAGGGCGGGGGCGCGCAGGTCGGCGGGCTCCCGCCCGGCGCCTTGCACCGCGGCGGCGACGGCCGCCGCCGGGTCCTTCACCCCGATTCCTTGCTCGCTCAGCCCGTCGGTCACGCACACCACCGCGCGAACGCCCGCCAGATCGTGACGCCCGAGCTGGCAGCGGGTGTGGAGGCTCTCCGGGGTCTCCTCGCGGGTGCCCAGGAAGGGGGTCGGTCGGCCGATCCGGGAGCCCAGCTCGTGCACGCTGCCCTCCGCTCCCACCACGAAGAGGTGGCTGTCGCCGACGCAGGCGTAGAAGAGATCCCCGGTCTCGGGGCGGACGAGGGTGGCGACCAGGGTGGTCTCCGAGTCCAGGTGCAGGCCCTGAGCCTTCTCGCGGAGGATGTCCAGGTTCGCGTCGCAGAGGGCGGCGAGGGCGTGACGACCCCAGCCGGTGAGGAAGCTCGCGTCGTCGCCGGTCCACTGGGGCGCCGGGTGGGCGAGCAGGTGCTCGACCGCCACCTCCGCCGCCTCGAAGCCCGAATGGCCGTCGGCCACGACCAACAGGGCGCCACCGGTCCCGCGGAAGAATCCGGCGGTGTCCTCGTTGGGATCGGTGTGCAGGTAGCTCTTGGGTGCGCCGCCCCGGGAGTTGGCGATGGCGACGGGTCCCTCGGCGACCACGTCCACCGCGCCGAGGTGGTCATGCTCCCGGCCACGAAGGACCGCGGACTTCATGGGTCGCAGGATATCGGCGCCGTCGCTGGCCTGCGAGTGATCCGGCGCGGTGTATCGGAGGAACCCCTTAGATACTCCCTTCGTCGTCAACCCTTCGTGGCGAAGAATTTCTCGCCAAGGAAGTCCTGGTCGTGGCGGAGCATGCCGTAGATGGCGTGGAGCAGCTTCCGCATGACGGCGACGAGTGCTTGCATCTTGGTTTTGCCCTTGGAGAGCAGCTTCTCGTAGAAGGCCTTCACGTTCGGTTCCCAGCGTGCAGCGACCATCGCAGGAAGAAAGAGTGCGCGGCGAAGGTGGGCGTTGCCGGTCTTGCTGATGCGAGCTGGCTTGTGCACAGAGGTGCCCGATTGAAACTGTCGGGGGTCGAGGCCCGCATGCGCGACCCATTGCCGGGTCGTCATGTCCTTGGGCAAGGTGCCTAGCTCGGCGAGCAACTGGATGCCGGCTGCGTCGGCGATACCCTTGATCGATGTGATGTGGCCGAAGTCTCTGGCGAGCTCGGGGCTCTGCTCGATCACCTTCAACGCTTGCTTGCGCAGCCGATCGATTCGCCCCTCCAGGAGCTCGATCAGTTCGCGGATGTCTTGCTTCACGAACTCACTGAGCTCCTCGCTCTGGTCGTTGGCATGGAGCCGGTTCTTCTCCTGCGTCACGGTCTTGCTCAGAGCCTCCACGCGGCGGGAGAGGGCCCGTACCTCCAGAATTCGGGGGTCCGGCGGAGTCCAGGCGGAAAACTCCATGCGCATTCCGAACTCGAGAATCGTTTCCGCATCGAGCGCATCCGTCTTGGAGCGTTGAAGCGATGCCTTGGCGAACGCGGCAATGGCCCGCGGGTTCGCCACCATCACCTGGGACGCCTTCGCACGGTGAAGCGCGAACGCGAGGTCGAGGCCGTACACCCCGGTCGATTCCAGGACGACGCGCGCCGTCGCATTCCCCTTCGTGGCCCACCGAATCAGCCTCTGGTGGCCCTTGGGATCGTTCGCAAAGACCAGCCCGCCCTCGCGAGTTCCGTTCCGGTCGATGGCGACGACGAGCTCCTTCGCCCCGACGTCCACGCCCACGTAATGACACTTCTTCAAGGTCTCTCCTCCCCGTGATAAGCTGGGACCCGGGTCTCCCGACCCTGCACATTCACCTACGGACCTTGTAGACGCAGGCTCTCGGGCCTCGGATACTCCACGGCATGGGTGACGAGGGCGGGAGGCCCATCTAACGGACAAGCTCTCTGGCTTCAGGCAGCGACGGCCTTTCCCGGGAACCCATCTCGGAGTCTCACTCAGGCCCGAAGAGCCTGCTCAGAGGTACAAGAGCAGCGCGTGCCGGCCCGGATTATCCTGCCCCCCTGATCCGCATGGACGCGGATCCGCCTCAGCCGAACGCAAGGGGATGCTTCGCCCATGGACTGGGTCCGGCCGGTCTGCCACGAGCTCGGGAACCTGCTGGCAGGTGTCCAGCTCTCGGGGCACTTCCTGGGCGGCGAGCTCTCCGATCGCGATCGCCGGCAGGTGGCCCGGGACGTCCAGCTCCTGAGTGCCCAGGCCGGCGCATGGGTCGCGCTGATCCGTCCGCTCCAGCTGCGCAAACCGCCGCTCTCCCGGGTGGCACCGGCCGAGATCCTGGCCGCCCTGCGCCGGAGCGTCGATGAGCTCTTGTGGAAGCCCGACCAGCTCAAGGTGTCGAAGGGCACGCGGCAGTCGGACGTCCGGGTCGACTCGGACGCGGTCCACCATCTGCTGGCGCTCCTCGTGAGCGCCGCCCTCGCCGACGGGGGCGCGACCTCCCAGCTCCGCCTGGGCACCCGCCAGCAGTCGCGGCACCTGGTGCTGGCGCTGACCGATACGGGCCCGGTCCTGCCCAAGCCCACGGCGGTGCCCGCGGCCCGCGGGCGGGAGCTGGCGCTCCAGGTGGGCGACGCGATCCTGCGGGCCGGCGGCGGAAGGCTCGCTCTCGTGTCGCGCCGCGTGGGCAATCGCATCGAGCTCTACCTGCCCTGGGCGCCTCGCCGGGCTCGGGCGGCGCGGCGCGGCTAGCCCCGTTCCGGCGCGACCGCGTTCCTGGAACCGGGCTCCGTCGTCAGGCGGCCCGCGCCAGGGTGGCCTTGGCGGCGCGGCCCGCCCGGATCGCCCCGGTGGGCTCGCGGAGGTCCCAGACGAGCCCCACCCATGAGAGCGCCTTCAGCACGTACCAGGTCACGTCCACCTCCCACCAGAAGAAGCCGTTGCGGGCGGCCGCCTGGTAGTAGTGGTGGTTGTTGTGCCAGCCTTCGCCGCAGGTGAGCAGCGCGATCCACAGGTTGTTGCGGCTGGTGTCCGTCGTCTCGTAGCGGCGCGAGCCCCAGAGGTGGGCCAGGGAGTTCACGCAGTAGGTGGCGTGCCACAGGGCCGTGGTCGAGACGGCGAAGCCCCACACCAGGCCCGGGAAGCCCGCGACCAGGCCGCACAGCACGGCGAGGGTGAGCGGCGGTACCCAGTGGTGCTTGTTCAGCCACACGAGCTCCGGGAAGCGCGCGAAGTCCTTGATCACGTCCTCCGGCGTGCCCTCCCAGCGGGAGTCGAAGATCCAGCCCTGGTGGGAGTGGTACCAGCCGTCCTTCGGACTGTGGGGGTCGCCTTCCTGGTCGGAGAAGCGATGGTGGCGCCGGTGGTTGCCCGCCCACCAGAGCGGCCCCTTCTGGGTGGCGGAACAGCCGATCCAGGCGATCACGAACTGGAAGATGCGGCCGGTCTTGTAGCTCTTGTGGGAGAAGTAGCGGTGGTAGGCGCCGGTGATGCCGAGGACCCGCACCACGTAGGTGGCCACGCCGAGCAGTACGGCCTCGACGGGCGCGCCGACCACCAGGACCAGGAGACAGGCGGCGTGAATGCCCCAGTAGACGGCCCTGGAGAGCACGTCCGTGCGGGTCAGCCAGCCGTCGGAGGCCTCGAAGCCCTGGCGGTAGCTCTCGGGCTCGGGCGTCCCGGGGCGCGGATCTTCCTTGGCCGGTGCAGCGCTCGCCATGTTCCCTCCGGATGAGCGGTCGCGAGGATACGGACCCTTTCGGTGGCCGGGGCGCCTGGCCTGTGAAACTTGCGTAAATCCCCGGTTCGATGGGGTATCGGCCCCACGGCTGCCGACGGGAAGCGCTGGCGGGGGCCCGGAGCTTCCCCCACAATCGGGCGCGCCATGGCGACGAACCCCATCGAGCCCCTGGGACTGTCCCCGCAGGAACGCGACGCCTACCGGGAGGACGGCTTCTTCTTTCGCGCGGCCGTGCTGAGCTCCGACGAGGTGGACGGGCTTCGCACCGCCGCCGAGGAGGTGGTGAAGCGAGCCGAGCAGGCCGTGGCCGGGAGCGAGGACTGCTACGCCATCGACGGCAACCAGTACGTGGAGGTCCGGGAGCTCGGTGACGGCTCGACGGTCCAGCTCGAGCACGCGCCCGGCTCGCGCACGATCCGGGTGATCGAGCCCTTCCACTTCCTGCACCCGGTCTTCGACCGGCTCGTCGACGATCCCCGCATCGTCGAGCCCATGCGGGGACTCGTGGGAACGGAGAGGATCGCCCTCTTCTCGGACAAGATGAACCTGAAGCGTCCCCGGGAGGGCTCGCGCTTCGACTGGCACCAGGATTCGCCCTACTGGGCGCACTTCTGCGACCACCTGGACCAGCTCCCCAACGTGCTCGTCGCCCTCGACGACGCCGATGCGCAGAACGGATGCTTCCGCGTGGTGCGCGGCAGCCACACCCAGGGCTGCCTGCCGGGACGCGAAGGCGAGGGCACCCTGGGTCCGCTCTTCACCCATCCCGATCACTTCGACGAGACGGAACAGGTCGCCCTCGAGGTGCCGGCGGGCTCCCTCGTCTTCTTCAGCCCCCACACCGTGCACGGCTCCCAGCCCAATCGCTCGGGCCGCGCCCGTCGCGCCCTGGTCCTGACCTACCAGCCCGGCGGCCGGCGCATGTTCAAGATCGACCGGGTGCGGGGCGTCGGACGTTAGGCGATCAGCACCTCGCGGCACCACGAGTGCAGCCGGGTGTCGTCCACGGCCCAGGCCCAGAACGCCGCGAGCCAACGCTCGGCTGCATCCCGGTAGGCGGCGAGCCCGTGCTCGGCGAGCCAGCGGCCGGCGAAGGCGCGATCCGCGTCGGTGGCGGCCGGTGACATCGCCGGCGCCAGGTAGATCGCCGCGCCCAGCGGGTCGAGGCGCCGATCGCCGATCAGGGTGACCGGACCGAAATCGAGGACGGCGCTGATCCCGTCGCCGTCGACCAGGACGTTGCCCGGGAAGAAGTCCATGTGCACGAGGTCGCCGCGCGCGGGCTCCGGGAGCGCGCGGGCCAGGGCCGCCGCGTCGACCGCGTCGAAGCCGGGGCCCGCCCTCGCCAGGCTTCGCGCCGCACGCGCCTCGAGATAGTCGCGTTGGGTCGGCGTGTGGATCGGATCCGCCGCCAGCAGATCGCCGAACCACGGGCGCGGGAGGGGGAGGTCGCCGATGCGGTCCGCAGCGGTCAGGTAGGCGTCGAGGAGTGCCTCACGGCGGTCGCCCCGGGCTTCCCGGAGCACGTCGCACATCGCTCGCCCCGGAAGCCGGCGCTCGACCGAGACGATCCAGTCGTCGCGGGCTTCGGTCTCGAGCACCTCGGGAAGCTCGAAGGGCACCGCGTTCCGACCCCGACCCAGCTCGGCGTAGAGCTCCGCCCGGCGTTCGACGGCCGCGCGGCTCGTTCCCGGCCGATGCACGCGCAGGACGCGAGACCCGTTCAGGGCGTACACCTGCGCCTCGCCGCCCTCTCCCAGCAGCGCGTCCGGACCGAGGCCGAACGCCCGAAGCGCCTCTTCAGGCATCCGGGTCGGTGGCCGCGCCCCGCCGCAAGGCGAGCACGAGCACCGTCGCACCGACGGCGCCGGCCAGCACCATCAGGCCCTGGGCCGGGGTCCAGCCGAAGTAGCGGGCATCGCCGGTGCGCAGCCCATCCAGGGCGAAACGGCCGGGCGCGTAGAGCAGGAAGAAGAGGCCGAAGAAGAAGCCGGTCGGCCGGGGCCTGCGCGCCAGTGCCACGAACACGAGGGCGATGACGCCCACGAACAGGAACTCGAGCAGCCCCAGGTCGAAGCGCGGGCCGTCCGGGAAGGCGACCGCCAGTGGGTGGGTCGAGGCCACGCCCAGGTGGTCGTGCTGGAGTGCACAGCCGAGGCGCCCGGTGGCCAGGGTGAAGGGCAGGGCGAAGACGCAGAGGTCGAACAAGCGCAGCGCGTCCCGGGGGCCGGTGCCCTGCCAGCGCATCACGAGGAGCAGGCCGAGCAGCCCGCCGACCATGCCCCCGGTGGAGGAGAGGCTTCCCCAGACGGCGAGTAGCACGAGCGGGTTCTCCCGCAGCTGCTCCGGGAAGTAGAAGAGCACGTCGAAGACGTGGGCCGAGACCAGACCGATGCCGATGGCCCAGATGCACAGGCTGCCGGCGCGCTCGGAGCTGAGCGCGAAGCGGGGCGCCGCCCGGACGACGACCTGGTACTGCACGATGACGGCGGTCAGGGTCAGGACCCGGAAAGCGGTCAGTTCGTAGCCGCCGAGCTCGAGGGTGGGGTGCGGGATGTAGGGCAGCACGGGAGCGGAGCGTAGACGATACGATGGGCGTCCGTGAGCGCGCCGTCCCGCAAACCGCCTCGCGAGCAGCTCGGCCAGACCGTCGGGCTCCTGCTCTTCGGCCTGCTCGTGCTCCGCCAGGTGTCGCTCTTCCCGGACCCGCTGAATCCCATCGACGGCCTGCGCTGGCTCCTGATCAGCCTGTTCTTCCTGCTGGCCTGCTCCGCCTACGCGACGCGCCACGCCGCCCGGGTGCTCGCCCGCGGACCGCTGGACGTGCTCCTGCCCCTCGTCTGCGCGGCCCTTCCGCTGGTCCAGAGCCAGGTGCCCTCCGACCTGGCCCGGGAGCTGGGCGCCGGGCTCGCAGCCTTGGGCCTGCCGCGGGACGGGCTCTGGGTCCGCCGCCTGGACGCCGGGCCGGGGTTGGGCCTCGGCCTCGCCGCCTTGGGCGAGCTCGTCATGCTCGCCGGGTTGATCAGCCTGCGCCGCTCCTTCAGCATCTTCACCGAGGCGCGGGAGCTCGTGACGACGGGGCTCTACCGCTGGGTGCGTCATCCCCTCTACCTGGGCGAGATCGCGACCGTCTGGGGTATCGCCCTCTCCTGGCCGACGCTCTGGGCCTTCGGCCTGGCGGGCGTGTTCAGTGGGCTCCAGCTCTGGCGGGCGCGCCGGGAGGAGCGGCTCCTGGCGAGCGTCTTCCCCGAGTACGCGGGCTACCGCCGGGAAGCGGGGTTCCTGTGGCCCCGCCGCGGTGCGCCCTAGCCCTGATCCGGCATTGAGATCACGGATCCGAGCGTAGGTCTGGCGGGCTCACGCGGCGAGCGCGGTCTCGGCGGCCCGGATGGTGGAGCGGCTGCGCGAGGACGCGGCGATTCGGAGCGAAGCGCGTCCGGCAGGCCGAGCGATGCGGCCAGGGAGCTGGATCAGCTCGAAGCGGAGCGTGCGGAGCGAGGGGAAGCGGAGCCGGGCGGTCCGCTTTCGGCCGTTGGGTCGCTCTGGCAGGCCAAGCGTGGCTTGGAAGTCCCGCACCAGGTTGTGGGTCAGGGCACTGAGCAGCTGCCAGTTGCTGTTGGCGTCCCAGTCCTGGGTCGGGATGGTGGCGAACGCCAGGTGCTGTTTGAGCTCGGCCAGCGTCTTCTCGTGGCCGCCGCGTCCGGCCATGAAGGCCCAGACGGCGGCCTCGCTGGTCCGCTTGTTCGTCGCGACCATCGAGTACTCGTAGTGGCCATCGTCCGGGGTGAAGAGGTCGAGCTGGAAGTTCTTCGCGCTTCGCCCGGAGACCTTCTTGCGGAACACCACGATCCGCTCGCAGCGCTTCCACTGTGGGATCCGGTGGACGACGGAGAAGGCGTCGACGCTCGCGTTGACGCGGTGCCAACGCTTCCGGGCGGCGATCTTCTCACGCACGCCGAGCCAGCGCCACATGGGGACCTTGAGGGCGTACTCCACGCGAGAGGCCGTGAGAACCTCGAGAACGGCCTTCTGGAAGAAGGCGCCATCGAGCCGCACCTCGATCGGGACCCGATCGAGGCGCCGCTTCGCGTCGCCCAGGAGAAAGGCCAGCTTCTCCGCAGCGCCCACCGCATCGTTCACATTGCCCGGCCGGTTCCATACGCCGAGCAGCTGGCTCGTCTGCGCCAGGTGCGCCGTCAGCGGGTAGTAGGACGGGTCCTTCGGGTGATGTGGGTTGAAGCCGCGCTCGGCGCCGTCCACGTACTCGCCCGTCCGAAGCACGGTGCCGTCCAGCTCGATCGTGGCCCGCTCCAAGCCGAGCCCTGTGTGGGTTCCATAGGCCATGTCCCGCAGCAGTTCGTTCAGACGATCGCGGTAGCCCGACGTCAGCTCCTTCAGGTTCCTCGCCAGGGTCCGCTCGTCCGGAAGCCGCTGCAATCGGACGAACCGCCGAAACAACGGATCCCGATCGAGCACCCGGACATGCGAGAGACGGCTCCCTCCCAGCAGCAGCATCCCCACCACCACCAGCATGCAGCGGAAGGATCCGTAGTCCGAGTCGAACGCCCGATCCGCAAAGGCCGCTTTCAGGCGCTCTGCCCAAAAGCGGTCGAAGAAGCGCCGGAACAGCTCCAGCCCGCCGTAGCTCGTCAGCGCCTCATCCGTGAAGGCGATCGACAATTCGCCCTTGACGCGGGCTCGAATCCGGTGTCTGCTTAGCTTCACGAATGTGGCTCCTCGGAGGCATGATGGTGGTTGGCACTTCCATCAAGCACACCGACGGAGCCACTTTCAATTCCGGGCTTTCCCTACACCTCGCAATGCCGGATCAGGGCTAGCTCTCGCCCTCGATCGCCCGGGCCGCTTCGTCGAATGCGGCCGAGAGCTCGTCGTATCCTCGGGTGACCGGGAACTGGGGGAACTCGCGGATCACGTTGTCCGGCGGGCGGAACAGGATGCCGCGATCGGCCTCGCCGAGCATGGTCGTGTCGTTGTAGGAATCGCCGGCCGCGATCGTCTGGAAGTTGAGGGAGCGGAAGGCCTGGACGGCCTTGCGCTTCGGGTCCTGCTGGCGCAGGTGGTAGTTCGCGATCCGGCCGTCGCCTGCGATCTCGAGATCGTGACAGAAGAGGGTGGGCCAGCCGAGCTGCTGCATCAGCGGCTTGGCGAACTGGTAGAAGGTGTCCGAGAGGATCACGACCTGCATGCGCGCCCGCAGCCGGTCCAGGAACGCGCCGGCGCCCTCCAGGGGCGTGAGGCCGGCGATGACCTCCTGGATGTCGGCGATGCCGAGGCCGTTCGTCTCCAGGATGCCGAGCCGGCGGGTCATCAGCTCGTCGTAGTCCGGGATGTCGCGGGTGGTGAGACGCAGCTCCTCGACGCCCGTTCGCTCGGCCACGCCGATCCAGATCTCGGGAACGAGGACCCCTTCGAGGTCCAGGCAAGCGATGATCATGGCGGCGGCCTACTCGGGAGCCGGGCCGGGGAACTGCTCGCGCAGGATCCGCTTCAGGATCTTCCCCGTCGGGTTGCGGGGGATCTCGTCTATGAAGTGCACGCTCCTCGGCTGCTTGAAGCGGGCGAGCTTGGTCTGACAAAACTGGATGACGTCGTCCTCCGTGACCTGCGTGTCCGGCTTGCGGACCACGATGGCGGCCGCGGATTCTCCCCACTTCGGTGACGGCATGCCAATCACGGCCACGTCGGCCACGTCCGGATGGGCGGAGATCGCGTTCTCCACCTCGGCCGGGTACACGTTCTCGCCGCCGGAGATGATCATGTCCTTCTTCCGGTCCTGGATGTAGACGAAGCCCTCCTTGTCGATGGTCGCCAGGTCGCCGGAGTGGAGCCAGCCGCCCTGGATCGTCTCCGCCGTGGCGTCGGGCCGGTTCCAGTACTCCTTCATCAGGTGGCGGCCGCGGATGATCACCTCGCCGATCTCGCCGGGGGCCACGTCGCGCCGGGCCTCGTCGACCACGCGCACGTCGGTGTGGAAGAAGGCCGGGCCCGTGGAGCCGGCCTTGGCGATGGCGGCCTCCGGGCTGATCAGGCAGGCGGGGCCGCCGGTCTCGGTGAGGCCGTAGACCTGGTGGATCTCGGTGCCGAGCTCCGCGTACTGCTCGATCAGCGGGACCGGCACGGGCGCGGCACCGGACATGAACCAGCGCAGGGTGGAGCGGTCGTGCTGGCCGTGGTTGCCCGCCGCGAGCATGAAGCGGAGCATCGCGGGTACGGCGAGGCCGACGGTGATCTGCTCGCGTTCGATCACGGGGAAGACCTGGGAAGGGTCGAAGGCGCGCATCAGCACCAGAGCCATGCCACGGTGGATGCCCGAGGTCAGCGGCGTCAGCGCACCCACGTGGAAGAGCGGCAGCATCTGCAGGTAGCGATCGTCGAGCCGCATGTCCGCGGTCATGTTGATCGTCGTGGACGCCCACAGCATCGAGCTGTGGGTATGCACCGCGCCCTTGGGGAGGCCCGTCGTGCCCGAGGTGTACATGATGAAGAGGAGGTCGTCGCCTTCGGCGGCGATCTCGGGCTCGGCGTCGCTCGCGTCCGAGGTGAGTGCGTCGTAGCTCTGGGCGAAGCCCGCAGCGTCGCCCGGGCCGCCCGCGCGGATCCAGGTGCCGACGGGGGTGTCGCCTGCGTGAAGGGCCGCTGCGGCGTCGTCGAACTCCTGGTCGAAGAGGAGCACGGTCGATCCGGAATCGCCGAGGATGAACGACAGCTCGTCGGGGACGAGGCGCCAGTTGAGGGGCACCATCACCGCGCCGATCTTGGCGATGGCGAAGTAGGCCTCGACGTACTCGACGCCGTTCATCATCAGCACGGCGACCCGGTCGCCCTTGCCCGTGCCCTGATCGCGCAGGACGTGGGCGAGGCGGTTCGCGCGGGCGTTCAGCTCGCCGTAGCGGAACCGACGGCCCCGCTCGAGCTCGATCAGGGCCTCCCGGTCGGGGCCGAGGGCGGCGCGCTTGGTCAGGAAGAGTCCGAGATTCTCACGCATGGGGGCATTATTCTTCGTGCGGCTGGGAAGGGGAAGGGGGGAGCGAGGCATGCAGCCGCTCGAGGCGGTGTGGCTGGGGATCGTGCAGGGGTTGACCGAGTTCTTCCCGGTCTCGAGCTCCGGCCACCTGGTGATCGCCGAGACCCTGCTCGGCCACCTGGGCGAGGGCGTGCTCTTCGAGATCGCCGTCCACGTCGGCACGCTGATGGCGATCCTCGTCTTCTACCGGGAGCGGATCGCCGGGCTCCTGACCGGCCTGCTGGCCCGGGAGAGCGAGGCCTGGGTGTATTCGGGAAAGCTGGCCCTGGCGACGTTGCCGGCCGTGGTGGCCGGACTCCTGGCCAAGCCCTTCATCGAATCGCTGTTCGAGAGCCCGCCGGTGGTGGTGGGGACGCTGGCGGCGACGGGGGCGTTCCTGCTCACCATTCGATTCACCCAGCCACAGGCCGCCGCGCCGGCGCCGAGCTGGTCCCAGGCCTTCTGGATCGGCTGCGCCCAGATGCTGGCGATCGCGCCGGGGATCTCGCGCAGCGGCGCCACCGTCGCCGCGGCCCTGGCGCTGGGCGTGGCCCCGCTGGCGGCCACCGAGTTCTCGTTCCTGATGGCGGTGGCAGCCATCACCGGCGCTGCGGTGCTGGCGCTCCCGGAGGCGAACGCCGCCGACGCGAGCACGCTCTGGGCCTGCGCCATCGGCGCCCTCGCCGCCGCCGCATCGGGCCTGCTGGCGCTGCGCGGCTTCGTGCGCCTGCTCGAGAGCCAGCGCTTCCACCTCTTCGCCTACTACTGCTTCGCCGCCGCCGCCGCCTTCGGGACGTACCTGCTGTCAAGTTAGGTTCCTGGAACCCAACTTAACGAATCGAGTCGGCGGCTAGGGCTCAAGGATGGGGTGGAGGCGCTGGGCCGGCATGGTGTCGCGCAGCTTCTTGAGGGCGCGGGCCTCGAGCTGGCGGACGCGCTCACGGGAGAGCCCGAGGCTCTGGCCGATCTGCTCGAGGGTGTGCTCCTCCTCGCCGCCGAGGCCGTAGCGCAGGCGCAGGATCAGCTGCTCGCGGTCGGAGAGGGCGCCGATCAGGTGGCCGACCCCGGAGCGCATGCGGTCGTCGTCGATGCCGCCGTCGGGGATCTCGGCACCGGCGTCGGCGACGAAGTCCTCGAGCCGCTTCTCGGTGCCCGCCACCGACGACTCCAGCGAGATGGCCTCGCGGCTGAGCCGGTCGAGGGCCTCGAGGCTCTCGGTGTCGGTGCCGAGGGCCGGGGCCAGCTCGGCGGGCGTCGGCTCGCGGCCCAGCTTGCCCGTCAGCTCGGCCTTCACGCGCTGGCTCCGCTGGAGCCGATCGTGCACGTGGGAGGGCAAGCGGATCGTGCGGGAGTGGTTCTGGATGGCCCGCACCAGGGCCTGGCGGATCCACCACACCGCGTAGGTCGAGAATTTGAACCCGCGTCGGTGATCGAACTTCTCGACGGCGCGGATCAGCCCCAGGTTCCCCTCCTGGATCAGGTCGGGGAAGGAGAGGCCCAGGTTCCGGTAGTCCTTGGCGATGGCGACGACCAGCTTCAGGTTGTGCTCGATGAAGCGGTTCTTGACGGCGGTGAGCCGATCCTGGGCCGCTTCCACATCGTTCCAGCGGGACGAGAACGTGGTCTTGTCGTGGCCCGCGTGGATCTCGAGCTCCTTCAGCCGGCGGCTGCCCTTGCGGGCCCGGCGCATGTTGCGGCCGAGCCGCCGCACGTCCTCGCGAAGCTCGGCGAGCACCGCGAGGGAGAGCTGGGCGTTGTCCATCTCGGTCGCGATGCCACGATCGGCGCGCGTCCACTGGGCCTTCGGCGAGCGGGTGTTGAGGCCGTCGCGCCGCTTCACGTGGCGGCGCAAGCGGGTGACGGCCGCTTCCACCCGGGCCGCGATCTCGCCCGTGTCCTCGTCGCCGGCGGACTCGGAGAGCTTCGCGCCGGTATGGGACATGGCGCGCAGGGAATCCCAGCGGTCGATCACGAAACGCGCGCAGGACGGGATGGCGTAGAGGGCGGCCCGCAGCTGGGCCGTGGCGGCCTCCAGCTCCTTCGCCAGCACGACCTCTTCCTCACGCTTCAGCGTGCGGGTTCCGCCGATTTCCTGGAAGTAGGACTCGAGGGGGCGCCGCTCGCGGGCGGCGTCGTGCTCTTCGATGGGGAGGGCGGGCTTGGCACCCTTCGCCGCCCGAGCGGGCTCGGTCGGCGTGGTGGCGGGGGCTCGCGTGGTCTCGTCCAAGGTCGGAGGCTCCTTGCAGGTCGGGGAGGGGGGGGAGGCGATCGAAGGGTCGGGTGGCCGAAGGCGTGCGCCTCCGACCAGGGGCACCGGCGGAGAGCTACACGAGGCCCTCCGGGGCGGCAGGGGGGAAGATCGCGGTCCTCATGATCTCTGGGATCTGGCTCCGGCTCGCTGGGCGCGCTCGCCCCGGGGGAGATGACTCGAAGTCGGCCAGGGCAGGCGATCCGATATCTTCTTACGTCCTTCCTCGCATTTCCAGAACTTTCTTCGACGTCGATGTCAATTCCGGTCCCGCGGGGGTACCTCGCCACGGTCCCGGCTCGCAGCAGCGGCCCCAACTGACCGGGATTCCTCACGGGACGACGAAGATCAGCTCCAGTCCCAGATCCGCGACCCGGAACGGAACCGAGGCGAAACGGGCCGACACATGGCGCGTCCGGCCCCGTGAGATTCCCCCGAATGGGAGCCGGCCGCTCCGTTGCTCCCCGCCGGGGCCGTACAGAATGACCCGTAGCATCCCCTGCTCGAGATCCCGGGAGCTGCCGTTGGTGAGGGTGAGGTCGATCCGCAGCTCCTCTCCGACCCGCTCGACGTCCCCCGGGCGCCAGGTGAGCTCACCACTGCGGGGATGGCTCGACCGGGTCAACGGAGTTCCGTGCCCGCGCTCTTCCAGGGTCTCGTAGGGAAGGGTGGCGACGCCGCAGCTTGGGAGCAGGCCGAGCAGCACGACCAAGACGGCCAAGCGACGCGCGAGCGCGGGCATGCGAGCCATCCTACCTCCAGCCCGGGCTCGGTTGACGCCCATTGCGGGCCGCGGTAGTACTGACCAGTCAGTACCGCTCGCGCCCCGAGCCGCTCGCTTCGTGCCCAGCCCCGAACCCGATCCTAACGGCGCACCCGCTCGGCCGCCGCGCGCGCCGGCCGGCGAGCGGCGTCGCCAGATCCTGGCGGCCGCCCGGGAGGTGAGCCTCGAGCGGGGTCTCGCCGCCGTGCGTATGGAACAGATCGCCGCGCGGGCCCGGGTCTCCAAGGGCACCCTCTACAACCACTTCGAGAGCAAGGAAGATCTCCTGCTCGCGATGCTGGAGGACCGGCTCGCCCTCGGCACCGAGATCGTCGCCCGGGCCGTCGGCACCGAGCCCGACCCGGCCCGTGCCCTCGAGCGCACCCTCGACGGTCTGGTCCAGCTGATCGGTGTCCAGGCCCAGACGACCTCGCTGCTCTACCAGGCCTGGGCCCTGGTGGCCGACGCGCCGCCGCTGCAGCAGCGGCTGGAGGAGGCGCTGCGGCGCTTCTTCCAGCTCTGGGCCCGCAGCACCCACCAGAACCTCCAGGTCGGCCAGGCCGCCGGTGCGTTCCGGGCGGACGCGGACGCGGAGGCGTTCAGCGCGGCGCTTCTCGCCCTGGTCTCCGGCTTCATCTTCCGCGGCGCCTTCGATCCGGGCGCGATCGAGCCCGCCGCCCTGCGCGCCGCCTTCCAGGCCCTCGTGGCCGACCAATTGCTCGCCGAGCCCGCCGCCCGCTCCGGAGGACCCCGATGAACGAGCCCCTGGCTTCCCGCGCACCGGCCGCACGCGCGCGCTGGATCTTCCTCGGCGCGGCGGGCCTGCTGCTGCTCGGGACCTTCGCGCTCTTCGGCTCGGCCCCGGAGCCCGAGCGCGAGGGAGCCGCCCGCACCGACGCGAGCGCGGTGGCCGTGTCGATCTGGACCGTCGCGCCCCGGCCACTGGCCCGCACGACCCGCCTCTCCGGCGTCGTCGAGGCGCGCCGGCGGGTGGAGCTCTTCGCCGAGGTGGGCGGCCGCGTCACCGAGCTCGGCGCCGAAGAGCTCGACCAGGTCGAGGCCGACCAGCTGCTGGTGCAGCTGGATCCCCTGCTGACGGAGGTCGCGGTCGAGCGTGCCCTGGCCTCGGTGGCGCGTGTCGAGAGCCAGCTGGCCTTGGCCGAGAGCGAGCGCAAACGCTTCGAGAGCCTGGCGACCCGCGACGCCGCCAGCGCGTCGCGGCGCGATCAGGCCGTGAACGCCCAGAAGGTGGCGGCGGCGAACCTGCGCGAAGCCCGTGCGAACCTCTCCCAGGCCCGGGACCAGCTCGCAAAGAAGACGATCCGCGCGCCGTTCGCCGGCGTGCTCCAAGGCTTCCCGGTCGAGCGCGGCGAGGTGCTCCAGCCCGGCGAGCGGGTGGGCGAGCTGCTCGACCTGACCACCGCGCGGCTCGAGCTCGGCGTGACGGACCGCGAGATCGTGACGGTCGATACGGGCGCCGAGGTGAGCGTCGAGCTCGAGGCCTACCCGGGCGAGACCCTCGAAGGGCGAGTGATCCGGGTCGGTGCGGCCGCTGACGTCACGAGCCGCAAGTTCCCCGTCGAGGTCGAGCTCGAGAATCCGGAGCGACGGATCCTGCCCGGGATGATCGCCCGGGTCCGTCTCGGTCTCGGCCCGCCGACGCCGGTCCGGGCGCTGCCGCGGGACGCGACCCTCGACCAGTACGGCGTGCGCCTCGTGTACGTCGTCGAAGAAGGGGAGGGCGGCACCGTCGTGCGCCAGCGCCGGGTCGAGCTGCGGGACATTCCCTTCCAGCCCGAGGAGGTGGAGGTTGTCTCCGGCCTCCGCGACGGAGAGCGGGTGGCGGTGAGCGGGATCCGCGAGCTCCGCGACGGCGCCTCGGTGCGGGTGCGGGGCGAAGCCTCGGTCGCCCGCGCCGCCGAGGAGGAAGGCGCATGAGCCTGCCCGAGTTCTCGGTCCGCCAGGTCGTCCTGGTGAACATCCTGTTCGTGATGGTGATCGGCGCCGGGCTCTTCGCCTGGGCCCGGATCCCGATCGAGGTCTTCCCGGACATCTCCTTCAACTCGGCCGTGGTCAATACCGTCTGGCCCGGCGCCTCGGCGGACGAGATGGAGCGGCTCGTCACCACCAGGCTCGAGGAGGAGATTCAGGACGTCGACGGCATCAAGGAGATGGTGAGCTCGTCGTTGGCCGGCCTCTCCTCGATCGACATCGAGTGGGACGAGACGCTTTCCGCCGCCGAGCAGGAGAGCTCGCTGAACGAGCTGCGCGCGGCCATCGACCGGGTGAACGACCTGCCGGACGACGCCGAGCGGCCCTTCGTGATGGAGCTCTCGGTCCACGAGGTGCGGCCATCGTGCATGATCGCCGTGGCGGACGTCGGCGGGGTCGGCGAGTACACGATCCGCGAGGTGGCCCGGAGCCTGGAGGATCGGCTCGAGCGGCTTCCCGGCGTGCGCAAGGCGGTGCTGCGCGGCGAGCGCGAGCGGGAGCTGCGGGTGTACGTGGACCGGCGGCTCGCGATGCAAGCGGATCTCACGCTCCCCGAGATCAGCGCGGTGATCCGCAGCAACAACCAGAACATCCCGGCCGGCAACTTTCTGAACGCCCAGTCCGACGAGATCACCGTGCGCGGCCTCGGCAGCTTCGCGACGCCGGCCTCCCTGGCCGCCACGGTGGTGAAGAAGGATCGGGACGGGCGGCACATCACCCTGGGCGAGATCGCCACGATCGAGGAGGGCTTTGAGACGCGGCGCGTGTTCGGCCGCTACAACGGCAAGCCCGCCATCCAGATCGGCGTGGCCCAGCAGAGCGGCGTCGACGTACGCAAGCTCGTGGCGCGGGTGCGCGAGCTGGTCGAGAAGGAGCAGCCGCAGCTTCCGCCGGGTGTCGAGGCCACGGTCACCTGGGACAGCTCGACCTACGTCGAGTCCCGCATGGCGCTGCTCCAGTCGAACCTGGTGATCGGCATCCTGGCGGTGATCGGCGTGCTCTGGTTCACCGTCGGCTTCCGCAACGCGCTGCTCGCGATCCTGGCGGTTCCGTTCTCGTTCCTGTTCGCGATCTACGCCTTCCCGTACATGGGGATGAGCCTGAACAGCCTGACGCTGATCGGCTTCATCATGGTCTCGGGGATGCTGGTCGATCACGCGATCATCATCATCGAGAACATCTACCGCCACGTGGAGGAGGGCAGCCCGCTGCGCACGGCCATCGTGGAGGGAACGCGCCAGGTCATGTGGCCGGTGATCGCCACTGTCGCCACAACCCTGGCGGCCTTCTTGCCGATGCTGCTCGTCTCCGGCACCTCCGGCGAGTTCTTCTCGCTGCTGCCGAAGGCGGTGATCATCACCCTGGTCGGCTCGCTGATCGAAGCGCTGATCATCCTTCCGGCCCACTACCTCGATTGGGGAAGCCGTGCCGGTGCCGCGGCGGCGGGCGACGCCGCCGAAGGGCCCGGTGTCACGGCCTTCTCCCAGCGGGCGCGCGCTCGCGTGGACGGGTGGCTCGGCCAGGCCCGGGAGAGCTACCTGCGGGCCCTGGAGCCGGTCCTGCGCCACCGGGGGAGCTTCTTCCTGGCCTGCTGCGCCGCGCTCGCCTTCTCCTGCGGGCTCACCCAGCATGTCGACGTCGCGCTCTTCAAGTCCGATTTCAACCAGCTCTTCGTGAACGTGGACGCGCCGATCGACGCGGGCATCGACCAGACCGGCGAGGCGATGGCGGCTGTCGATTCGGCGCTCGCCGAGTTCGGCGGCGAGCTCACCGACTACCTCTCCTACGCCGGCATGAAGATGTCGCCCAACGGTGGGCCGACGAACGGTGTGAACTACGGCGTCTTCTACGTGCAATTCCCGGACACGCCGCACAACGTCGCGCATCCGGAGGCCATCTTCGAGCGGATCCGCGAGCGGGTGGAAGGGACGGCGCGGGAGCAGGCCGGAATCGAGAAGGTGTTCGCGATCGCGCCCCGCAACGGCCCGCCGGTGGGCAAGCCCGTGGCGATCCGCGTGTACTCGGACGACTACGACGAGGCGAAGCGGGCCGCCGCGGAGCTCAAGGCCGAGCTGGCAGCCATCCCCGGTGTCTACAACATCGAGGACAACATGCCGATCGGTCCGCGGGAGCTGCGCGTTCGCCTGGACGAGCACCGGGCGTCCCTGCACGGCCTCACCTTCCAGGACGTGGGTATGGCGCTGCGTGCCGCCAACGACGGCCTCGTCCCCGGGACCTTCAAGGACCCGACCGCCGACGAAGACGTCGATATCCGGGTCATGTATCCCGAGGCCCAGCGCAGGAGCATCGCGGACCTCCTCGACGTGGAGATCCGCGCGCCCGCCGGCCACACCGTGAAGCTCGGAGACGTGGCGCGCATCGATGTCGAGCGCAGCTACCACACCCTCACCCACTACGATGCCCGCCGGGCCGTCGTGGTCTACGCCGAGGTGGACGGTGACCAGGCCACGTCGTTCTCGGCGAACCGGGAGATGGCGGCGCGCTTCGCCGACGCGAGCCAGCGCTGGCCCGGCGTAACCCTGGTCTTCGGCGGCGAGGCCCAGGAGACCGAGCGAAGCATGTCGGAGCTGCTGGGCACGCTCTTCATCGCGCTGATCGCCATCTACGCGATCCTGGCCGCCCAGTTCCGCTCCTACCTCCAGCCGGTAGTGGTGATGAGCGTGATCGGCTTCGCCTTCATCGGCGTCGTGCTCGGCATGTTCGTGCTCGACTACCCGCTCACCATGTACGTCTTCTACGCCATGGTGGGCCTGGCGGGCATCGTGGTGAACGACTCGCTCGTGCTGATCGACTTCGTGAACCAGGGCCGCGCCGGCGGCCTTCCCGCCCTGGACGCCGTGCGCGCCGCCTGCCGGCTGCGCTTCCGGCCGATCCTGCTGACGACGGTCACCACCATCGCAGGCCTGCTGCCGATGGCGATCGGCCTCGGCGGCACCCATCCCGTGTACGGGCCCTTTGCCGCCGGTATCGTGTTCGGCCTGGGCATCGCGAGCTGCCTCACCCTCTTCACGGTCCCGGCGCTCTACCTGATGGTGGAGGGGGCGAAGGACCGGGTCGTCACCTGGCGCGGAGGAGCCGAGCCCGTCGCAGCGCCAGGACGCTAAGAAGCGGGGCCAGAGTTAAGAATTCAGTTGTCCACAACTGAATTCTTAACTCTGGCCCCGCTTCTTCATTTCAGGAGGCGACGGCGTCGCGGACGAACTGCACCACTGCGTCGAGGATCTTCGGGGTGTCCGGGAAGCGCGGGTCGCGGCGGTAGGCGCGGCCGGAGTAGTCGCTCTGGAGCTGGCAGATCACGTCGGCCACCGAGGGGACGTCCAGGTCCGGGCGGAACTCGCCGCTCTCGATGCCGCGGCGCAGGATGGAGGCGACCAGGTCCCGGTGGGGCTGCACCCGGTCGGCGCTGGCGGCGGAGATGCGCGGCAGGTCGAGGGAGCGCTCGCCCCGCAGCAGGGCGGGCAGGAGGGGGTGGCTGCGGCAGAACTCGACCGAGCGGCGGAACATGCCCTCCAGGGTCTCCCCGGCGGGCTCGTTCTCCGCGTCGCGAGGGACCATCGCGCGGACCCAGTCGCGGATGATCTCCTCCATGACCACCTCGTAGAGGTGCTCCTTGTCGCGGAAGAAGCGGTAGAGGAGGCCGTTGGAGACGCCGGCGTCCCGGGCGATGGCGCCGATGGTGGCGCCGGCGTAGCCGTGGGAGCCGAAGCAGGAGCGGGCGGCGGCCAGGATGCGCTGACGGCGGGCCTCGCTCTCCTGCTGGCGTCTTCCGGTCTTCTCGGCGGTCTCGGATCTCACGGTGAACGAAATCTATCAGAAATTCATTGAAAAATCGCTCCAAATCGTTCATCTTACGACTCGCCCCGCAAAGGAGACCCGCCATGGCCGAGCTCGCCTTCCGCGCCTTCGACGCCGACCACCACTACTACGAGCACGAGGACGCCTTCATCCGCCACATCGATCCGCGCATGAAGCGGCGCTGCATGCAGTGGGCGGAGGTGAACGGGCGCAAGCGGCTGCTCGTGGGCGGGAAGGTCAACTCGTTCATCCCGAACCCGACCTTCGACCCGGTGGCCAGGCCGGGTGTGCTCGACGAGTTCTTTCGAGGCAAGAACCCGGACGGCAAGGGCATGGTCGAGCTCTTCGGCGAGCTCGATCCGATCAACCCCGCCTACCGGGATCGCGATGCCCGGGTGCGACTCCTCGACACCCAGGGCCTCGACGGCGCCTACCTGTTCCCCACGCTCGGCGTCGGAATGGAGTTCGCCCTGGCCGACGATCCGGAGGCGGCCCTCGCCGCCTTCCGCGCCTTCAACCGCTGGATCGAAGAGGACTGGGGGTTCGCCTACCAGCTCGCCTTCCACTCGGGCGACGCCGGCTACAACCGCTTCGCCGACGAGTGGGGCGCGCTCTCGCCGGAGCCCATCGCCGACACCCTCGCCGCCGTGATCTGCCACGGCGTCCTCACCCGCCACCCGAACGTACGAATCGCGACCATCGAGACCGGCAGCATCTGGGTGCAGCCCCTGCTGCGGCGTCTCAAGAAGGCCTACGGCCAGATGCCCTTCGCCTTCGAGCACGACCCGGTCGAGCAGTTCAAGCGGAACGTGTGGGTGTCGCCGTACTACGAGGACGACCTGGAAACGCTCCGGAACACGATCGGCGCCGACCACGTGCTTTTCGGCTCGGACTATCCCCACGCCGAGGGCCTCGCCGAGCCCACCGACTTCCTCTACGACTGCAAGGGCTACGACGAGGACGAGATCCGGCTGGTCATGCGCGAGAACGCGATGGGACTCATCGAGCCCCGCCCGGCGAGCCGCGCCTAGGACACGCGCCGGGGCGGGCGCCCCGGCGCTCCGTCTGGCACCCTCGGGCGCCCACAGGGAGGCCCGATGACCGACTACGCCACCGAGCTCGACGTCGCTCTCGAAGCCGTGCGTGCGGCCGCCCGCGTGTGCCGGGCGGTGCAGCAGCGCCTCGTCACCGCCGAGACCCTCGAGAAGAAGGACAAGAGCCCGGTCACGGTGGCCGACTTCGCCTCCCAGGCGATCGTCTGCCAGCGGCTGGCGGCGGCGCTGCCGGACGACCGGGTGGTCGGCGAGGAGGACTCGGCGGAGCTGCGCGCACCGGACCAGGCGGCGCTCCGCGCCGCGGTCGCCCGGGAGGTGGCCGCCGAGGTGGACGGCGCAGCCGACGAGGAGGCGGTGCTCGGCTGGATCGACCGGGGCGGCGCCGCCGCCGACACCGCGCGCTACTGGACCCTCGACCCGATCGACGGGACGAAGGGCTTCCTGCGCGGCGAGCAGTACGCGGTGGCCCTGGGCCTGATCGAAGGCGGTCAGGTGGTGCTCGGCGTGCTGGGCTGCCCCAACCTGGACGGCGGCCTGCTCTTCTCCGCTGTGCGTGGCCAGGGCGCCCGGGAGCACGCCCTGGCGCCCGGCGGGGCCGGCACGCCGATCCGGGTCGCCGGTGTGACCGCGCCGGCGCAGGCGCGCTTCTGCGAATCGGTGGAATCGGCCCACTCCGACCAGAGCGAGTCCGCCCAGATCGCGAGCCGCCTCGGCATCACCCAGGAGCCCTACCGCATCGACAGCCAGTGCAAGTACGCCGCGGTCGCCCGGGGCGACGCCTCGATCTACCTGCGTATGCCCACCCGCAAGGACTACCGCGAGAAGATCTGGGACCACGCAGCGGGAATGCTCGTCGTGCAGGAGGCGGGCGGGTGCGTGTCCGACGTGCTGGGGCAGGAGCTCGACTTCAGCCGGGGACGCACCCTCGACGCCAACCGCGGCATCGTCGCCACCGCGGCCCCGATCCATGCCGACGTGATCGCCGCCGTGCGCGCCGTGCGGGGCGAGTAGCTCCGCTCAGCCGAGCGGCCAGACCCAGGGAATGACGGTGAGCGCGACGACCGCGCACACCACGTCCAGGGGCAGGCCCGCGCGCACGAAATCGGTGAAGCGGTAGCCGCCGGGCCCGTAGACGATCAGGTGGGTCTGGTAGGTCACCGGGTTCGCGAAGGCGCAGGCGGCGCCCAGGGCCGTGGCCATCACGAAGCCTCTCGGCTCGGCGCCGACCTGGGCCGCCGCCTGGATCGCGATCGGGAACATGATGGCGACCGCCGCGTTGTGGTGCAGGAACTCCGAGAGGAGCACGGTGAAGCCGTACACCGCGGCGAGGGTGAGCCACGGATCCATGCTGCCGGCGCTCCCGACCAGCAAGCTCGCCACCGCGGCGGCAGCGCCGGTCTTGTCCATGGCCAGGGCGATGCCGAGCCCGGCGCCGATCACGACGAGGACGTCCCACTTCACGGCCTGGCGCGCCGTCGGGCCGTCGATGCAGCGGGTGCCGATCAAGGCGCCCGCGGCGACGAAGGAGGCGATGGAGATCGGCACGACGCCGAGGGCGGCGACTGTGACCATCGTGACGAGGATGACCAGGGCCACGCCGGCCTTCTCCGTGCGCGGTGCGACGTGGCCACCGATCTCGCTGACCAGGTAGAAATCGGGGCTGCCGCCGTGGGCGCGCATGAAGCCCGGGGCGGTCTGCATCAGCAGGGTGTCGCCGGGGCGCAGGACGATCTCGCCGATCTTGCCGCCGACGCGCTCGCCATTGCGGTGCACCGCGACCACCGCCGCGTCGAAGGTCGTGCGGAAGTTGACGTCGCGGATGCTCTGGCCGCGCAGGGGCGAGCTGCTCGACACCACCGCCTCGACGAGCCGACGCTCCCGGGTGCCCGCCACGTCGTCCGTGTCCGGGACCAGGCCGGGGAAGCGCTGCAGGTCGACGATCGTCGACACCACGCCGGCGAACACCAGCCGGTCGCCCTCGCGGAGCCGCTCCTGGGGCCCGACCGGCGTGACCGTCTGCCCGTCCCGATCGATCTCGACCAGGAAGAGGCCCGGAAGCTGGCGCAGGCCCGCCTCCTCCACGGTCTGACCGGCGAGTCGGCTCCCGGCCTCGACCCGCATCGCCGCCGTGTACTCGCGCCAGCGGTCGCCGAGCTGCTGGGCCAGGTCCTGGCGGGCGGGGATGAGCCGCGGGGCCACGACCACCACGTACGCCAGGCCGACGATGCAGATCGGGAGGCCGACCGGCAGGAACTCGAAGAAGCGGAGCGGCGGCATGCCGGCCTGGTCGACGAGGCCCGCCGCGGTGAGGTTCACGCTCGTGCCGATCACCGTCAGCACGCTGCCGAGGATCGTCGCGTAGGAGAGGGGGATCAGGAAGCGGCTCGGGGAGAGGCCGGTGCGCCGCGACCACTCGATCACCACCGGCGTCATCATGGCCACGATCGGCGCGTTGTTGAGGAAGCCCGAGAACGCGGCGAGGGGCGGGCACATGCGCACCAGGGCCGAGAGCTCGCTGCGCGCCCGGCCGAAGAGCCGCACCACGGCCCCCTCCAGGAGCCCCGTCTCGCGCAGGCCCGCGGAGACGATGAAGAGCGCGCCCACCGTAGCCATGGCCGGGTTCGCGAAGCCCGAGAAGGTCTCGCCGGGGGTGAGGACGCCGGTGATGGCGAGGGTGAACAGGCCCGCCATCACGATCAGGTCGGGCCCGGCCAGCTCCTTGGCCATGGCGGCGACCATCAACACGAGGACGCCCACGGTCAGCCAGCCGTCGAATCCCATGCGGGGGCGACCATACCGGGATCGGGGCCCATCCGCGACAATGCGCCGGATGCCCTTCGGCCCCGACGCCCCTCCCCGCGCCTTCTCGGAGCGCGCCTTCTATCAGCGCGAGTTCCGCGCGCGCACCCTCGCGGTCGCGTCGCTTCGGGCCGACGACTTTCGGCATCCGGGCCTGGCCCAGGGCCTCGATGTCCTGCACGACGGGGGAGGTCGGGCCGTCGTCGTCGGTCCGGACGAGGAGGCCCTTGACGCGCACACCGGCGGCGCCACCTGGGCGATCGACGACGACGGGCTGGAAGGCGCGCTGTGGCGGGCGCTCGGCAAGGCCTCGCCGGTGGGGGTCGTCGCGCCGGCGCAGGGTTTCGACGCGTCGCTCCGCGGCCTGGCCGCAGGCCTCCGCTTCTTCAAGGTGGTGCGGCTCGATGCCGGGGGCGGGCTCCGATCGAAGCGCGAGGGCCGGCACTCCTTCGTGCACCGGGAGGAGCTCCGGGCGTGGATCGCCGGCGGCGGCGAGGGGTTGGCCCGGGACGATCGGCTGCCGCTGTGGCGGGAGGTGGTCGCGCTCCTCGACGCCGGGGTGCCGGCGGTCAACGTGTGCGATGCGGCCGGGCTGACCGACGAGCTCTTCACCTACGCGGGCGTCGGCACGCTCTTCACCAGCGAACGCTATGTCGGCGTGCGAGCCCTCACCATCGACGACTACGCCGCGGCGGCGGACCTGATCGCCCGCGGCATGGAGGAGGGCTACCTGGCGCCGCGCAGCGACGCGGAGATCGACCGCATGCTCGGCAGCGGCTTCGGGGCCTTCGTCGAGGGGCGCTACCTGGCCGGGATCGGTGCGCTCCTGCGCTGGGGCGACACCGGCGAGATCAGCTCGCTCTACACGCTCACCCGCTTCCTGGGCGAGGGCGTGGGGCAGCACCTGGTGGCCCACGCCGTGCAGCGCGCCGCCGAGCTGGGCCTGGGGAGCATCTTCGCCTGCACCACCTCGGAGCGGGTCGCGAGCTTCTTCACACGACAGGGCTTCGTCGAAGCAGACCCCGCCGAGCTGCCGCCGGAGAAGTGGAGCGGCTACGACCCGGCGCGTCGGGCAAAGCTCCGCTGCCTGCGTCGGGAGATCCGCGGCGACGGTGTGGCCGGAGGTGGACTGTAAGCCGGGTTCTGTTCCGGCCCGCGGTCGCCCGCGAGCCGGCGAGGATCATTCATCTAGGCGACGCATTGCTGCGCCACTCGAGCGCTCTCACCCGGACGTCGGTTCCTTGCGGACGCTCGGGCGGACCACCCTCGGCGACGTCCCTATTCGAGCTTGCTCCGGGAGGGGCTTGCCCCGCCGCCGGTCACCCGGCAGTCGCGCGTGGGCTCTTACCCCACGATTTCACCCTTGCCTGTGCCTCCTCCGGCGGCCCCTCTCAGAGCCTCCGGGATCGCGGGCCATCGGCGGTGTGGTTTCTGTGGCGCTTTCCCTCGGGTCACCCCGGGTCGCCGTTAGCGACCTCCCTGCCCTGTGGAGCCCGGACTTTCCTCCCGCGGGCGATGCCCGCCCGCCGGCGATCCTCCGTCCACCTCCGGCCCCGCAAGCCTAATCCGGAGCGGAGGCCTGGCAAGCGCACGCCAGCCGAGTTCCCTGGGTCCGGGAGCCACCCCGAGGGGACTTGATTCGTCAGTCAGTATCCGATAGATACTGATCTCCGTGTCCGAACACGTCTCCCCCACCCCGATCCTCCGTCCCGGCGAGATCTTCGATCCGGTGGCGCGGGCCCTCGACTGGATCGGCGACAAGTGGACCCTGGTGCTGGTCCGCCACCTGCTGCGCGGGCCCCGCGGCTTCCAGGAGCTGCGCCAGCGCACCGGCATCACGCCGCGGGTGCTCTCCAACCGGCTGCGCCAGCTCACCTCCGCCGGCTTCGTCGAGGCGACGCAGACCGAGGCCGGCCGCCCCGCCTACGCCGCCACCGAGAGCGCCCGGGAGCTCGAGCCGGTCATCTCGGCGATCGCCCGCTGGTACGTCCACCACGCCGTGGACGAGCTCGATCTCGACATCCAGCAGTTCACCGAGACGTCCCCGCTCTCGATCCTCGAGTCGCTGCCCTTCCTGCTCCGGGAGGAGCGGGCGAAGGAGGCGGACGTCGTCTTCGAGCTGCGGCTCACCGGCGAAGGGGGCGGCGTGTGGGCCATCCACATCCACGACGGCCAGTGCCGCGTCGAGCCCGGCTTCGCCAGTGGCGCCGATGTCCGGTACACGGCCGACGCCCGCGTCTGGTGCGCGGTCGCCCTCGGGCTCCTCGACGCCCGGGACGCCGCGAAGCGCGGCCTCCTCGAGAAAGAGGGAGGCCGCGAAGCCATGGACCCCTACTTCCACCAGCTTGCCCGTCCCCTGGCTCCGAGCACGTTGCCGGAGACCGGGGAGGGAACCCAGGAGTGACCCCATGATCTCGTTCGGACCTACCGAGGAGCAGGAAGTCGTCCGCGACGCGATGCGCGAGTTCGCGGAGCAGGTGCTGCGTCCCGCCGCCCGCGACGCCGACGAAGCCAGTGCGCTGCCCGACGGCGTGCTGGACCAGGTGTGGGAGCTGGGCCTGACCAACACCCAGCTCCCCGAGGAGTACGGGGGCGGCGGCGAGGTGCGCTCGCCGATCACCAACGCCCTGATCCTGGAGGAGCTGGCCTTCGGTGATCCGGCCCTGGCGATCGCTTCGACCCATCCCTCGGCCTTCGCCTTCGCCGTGAACGACTTCGGCACCGAGGAGCAGAAGGCGGCCCACCTGCCGCGCTTCTGCGAGGCGCGCGTCGCGCCGGCCAGCCTGGCGCTGATCGAGCCCTCGCCCACCTTCGACGCGGTGGCGCTGCAGACGACGGCCGAGGCGAAGGAGGGCGGCTTCGTGCTCTCCGGCCGCAAGCGCTTCGTCGTCCTGGGCGACCGGGCCGAGAACTTTCTCGTGCTGGCCCGCAACGCCCAGAGCGCCGACGCCGGCGCCCGGTCCCTGGACGCCTTCATCGTGCCCCGGGATGCGGCCGGCCTCAGCGTCTCCGATCGGGAGCTGAACCTCGGCATGAAGGCGCTTCCGACCGTGAGCCTGGAGCTCGAGAAGGTGGAGGTGCCGGCGGAGGCCCGGCTCGGCGGCGACGCCGGCATCGATGCGGCGCGGTTCCTGGCCGGGACGCGCACCGCGAACGCGGCGCTGCTCGTGGGCCTGGCGCGGGCGGTGCGCGAGTACGCCATCCCCTACGCCAAGGATCGTCACGCCTTTGGCGAGGCGATCGCCCAGAAGCAAGCCGTGGCCTTCATGCTCTCGAACATGAAGATCGAGACCCACGCCATGCGTTGGCTCACCTGGAAGGCCGCCGCCACCCTCGAGAGCCGGGAGGACGCGACCCGCGCCTCCATCCACGCGCACACCTACACCGCGGAGCAGGGCATGAAGCTGGCCGACGACGGCCTGCAGGTGCTCGGCGGCCACGGTTTCATCCGCGAGCACCCGGTCGAGATGTGGTACCGCGCCGCGCGCACGCTGAGCGTGCTCGAAGGCGTCGCCGCGGTCTGACCCTCTGCATCTCGACTCCCTGGAGAACCCGATGATCGACTTCAACCTGACCGATACCGACCAGAAGATCTTGGACTACGTGCGCAGCGAGGCCCTGGTGGCCCGCAAGTACGCGCGCCACTACGACGAGAACGAGGCCGAGTTCCCGCCCGAAGAGCTCGACGAGGCGAAGGACTACCCCGGCGTGTGGTCCCTGATGGGCGAGCGCACCGAGGAGGACACCAGCCAGACGGTGATCGGCATGCTCGTCACCATGGCGGAGACCTGGGGCGACTACTCCGTGCGCATGCGCAAGGGCCGCGGCGTCGGCCTGGGCAACGCCGCCCTCGGCGCCGCCGGCACGCCCGAGCAGAAGGAGAAGTGGGGCGGCCTGCTCTTGTCGATGGCCATCACCGAGCCGGGCTGCGGCTCCGATCCCTCCCTGGTGCAGACCACCGCGGTCCTCGACGAGGAGACCAACGAGTGGATCATCAACGGCGAGAAGATCTTCGTGACCACCGGCTGCCGCGCCGACGGCGTGGTGCTGTGGGCGACGTTGGATCGCAGCGCCGGCCGCGCGGGCATCAAGAGCTTCCTGGTCGAGAAGGGCACCCCGGGCTTCGAGGTCTCCCACAAGGAGAAGAAGCTCGGCATCCGCGCCGACGACACCGCCACCTACGTGTTCACCGATTGCCGTATTCCCCGCGACAACCTGCTCGGCGGCAACGAGGAGATCCCGAAGGCCGGCTCCGGCGGCTTCCGCGGCGTGATGAAGACCTTCAACATCACCCGCCCGATGACCGCCGCCTTCGGCCTCGGCATGTCGAAGGCCGCCCTCGACTTCACCCGCGAGCAGCTCGAAGGGGCGGGTGTCGACCTCTCCTACGGGGCCGGCACCCACGGCCAGTCGGCGGCGGCCGCGAAGTTCCAGCGCCTGGAGGCGATCCAGGAGGCGGCGGAGCTGACGGTCTGCCATGCGGCCTGGCTCTCGGACCAGGGCCAGCCGAACAACATGGAGTCGTCGATCAGCAAGGCGAAGGGCGGCTCGGCAGTCCGGGAGATCACCCAGGGCTGCATCGAGCTGCTCGGCCCGATGGGCATCAGCCGCGAGCACCTGCTCGAGAAGTGGTTCCGCGACGTCCGTATCACCGACATCTACGAGGGCACCGGCCAGATCCAGAACCTGATCATCGCCCGCGAGATCCTGGAGTACGACCGGACCCAGCTCAAGTAGCGGCCGGAAGCCCGGTCGGGATCGGGGACGGGCCTCCAGGCCATCTGCGCCAGGGAACCCGTCCCGACCCTCCCGGGCGCCGGTGTGGCTCTTCGTGCCGCCGTCGCGACCTCACGCAGGGATCTCGAATCTACCTCGCGGAGGAGCGCCCAGGCCGCGCTGATCCGCGTTGTCGTGGAGAGCTCGCCGTCCTGCCGGCGGCAGACCGCCCGAGGCCGAACAACCCGAGGCCAAGCAACATCGCTGCACCCGGCTCGGGAACGGCGCTGACGTAGGTGCGGAAGTGAAAGTCGCGGGTCGCGCTGCAGGCGAAAGGGCCTCCGTTCGACCCGCAGCTGTCTCCGAGCGCGTAGAGGGGGTCCCCCGCCGAGTCGAAGCCGGCGGCCCATGCGTACTGGTAGACCGGCCCGGTCGTCGGCACCGACAGAACCAGCGCCAGGAGATCGCCCGGTGCGACGGCGATTCCGTAGACACTGACGTCCAAGCTGACCCAGGAGAAAGTGGTCGGGACACCCGAGACCACGATGCTCGCCAACGCTGGACCCGTCGGGACCCCGCCGGCCGCCGAGAAGATCTCGACTGTGAGGTTGGAGACGCTGTTCCTGGAGACTTCGAACTCGATCCTGTCGAGAGTTCCGGAGGCCCCCACCTCGAAGACCTGCGCAAGATGGGTCGCCGTGACCCCGAGGGCAGCATTCCCCGAGCCGAGGTCGTAGCTCTGGTCGAGAATGGGGACGGCACGCGCACCTCCGCTCGCCATGAGTGAGAGCGCCAGGACCGCGGACGCGCGGCTGGCCGGCGAGCGCAGGACGCCAGAGGCCGCACCGAGAGGACGCACCTCTCGCTTCCTCCGTCCTCCAGCGAACAGCAGGACGCCGCCGGCAACCAGCATCAAGAGACTCGTGCCAGGCTCCGGGACGACCTCAGCGAACGTGTGACTGATCGTGCCGGCGACGAATATCGGCGAAGTCGAATTCCCGGTGTGGTACCAGAACGTGTGGTTGGTCGACCCATCGACCAGGAAGCGAGCGATCATGTCGGCGGGGCCGCTGACAGCGCCCATCTGCGGCCCGAGGTAGACGCCGTAGATCTCCACCAGCCTCGGCGCACCGTTGGTGTACCAGAACTGGGCGCTCGCGTTGGAGGGCGTGTAGGCCAGTCCACCAAGCGTCAGCGTGATCGAGTCGATCGTTGCCGAGAGCTTCTCCGTCCCGATTCCCGTGATCGCCGAGTCATCGAAGGTGATCGTCGCGGAGCCGATCGCTGGATCGGTGGGAGCTGTACACCCGCCCGAACAGGTGAACCCGGACGCCGAGAAGCTCCCCGAGTAGGTGGTTGCATGAGACACCGCGGCCGAGAGAACACCCGCTGCCGCGACCGTGACGAGCGAAACCCGGAAAGCTGCCCGTCCCAAGAGACCCGCCGCCGCCACGAACGCAACTCGACACGACGTGCCATCCCACGTGAAGACACTCATCCACATCTCCTTCCCAAGAGCTGCTGCCAAGGCGGCAGCACGAGCACCCTATCCCCGAGTAGGCCCCGGCCGCATGACCCATTCGTACCAGCAGGTCGGATCTCGGCGCTCCATGGCCCAATCGGGCCATGGAGCGCCGGGCCGGTCTGATACCCTGGGACCCATGGCGCCTCCCGAGATCGGAGCCCAGGACCTCACCCGCGCCCACGCCCTTCTCGATCCGCTCTACCGCTCCGCGACCGAGCCCGAGGCCCTGGAAGAGTTCCTGGTCGGGCTGGGAGAGCTCACGGGTTCGGTCATGCCCGGCATCGCGACGGGCGGGCCCTCCCCACGCGTGCTGGCGATCGACACGCAGGAGAGATGGAGGCGGGACTTCGAGCAGCAGTACGCGTCGGGGCTGGAGGCCTGGGCTCGGGCGAACCGGGTCTGGGGCGTCTTCTGCTACTCCGATGTCGGTGGTCCGGTCGTGGAAGGGCTCCTCCACGAGTGGGCGAGACCCATCGGCGTGCGCGACTGCCTCTCGGCCCACGTCTCCGTGGCCGGTTCGCTCGCCGGGCTCGGCGTCTATCGGGAGCTCGGGCGCCCGACCTTCAGCGAGCGGGACCGGGAAGTCATGAGGATCCTGTCGCCTCACGTCGGGAGTGCGCTGCTCCTCTCGCAGCGCCTCGGGGCCGGGCCCTCGCACCAGGCGTTCGCGCCTGCGGTCCTCGACCGCTGTTCGAGCGCCGTCGTCGTGCTCGACGCGCTCGGGCGGGTCGGCGACATGAACGACGCGGCGCGCGCGATCCTGGAGGCCGGGGACGGCCTGGCGGTCCGTGACGCCATGATCGCGGTCTCCGACCGGGAGGCTTCGCGGCGGTTGCGTGACCACCTCCGAGAGGCCATTGCGACAGCGATGCACGGTGGGATCCAGGCGGGCGGCGCGCTGAGGTGTCCTCGTGCCTCCGGCCGCCGGCCGTACGAGCTGTGGGTGGTCCCCCTGGCCGTCAGTGACCCGGGCCGCCTCGGGGATCGCATTCCGAGCGCGGCGCTCTTCATCGCCGATCCCGACACCGAGATCGCCTCCTTCCCCGAGCGCCTCGCTTGCCTGTACGGGCTCACGCCCGCGGAGAGTCGTCTGGCGGCGGGTCTTGCCGAGGGGTGGGGCCTGGCAGAGCTGGCCGAGGCGTTCGGCGTGACGAGGCAGACGCTCCGCAACCAGCTCAAGTCGGTGTTCGACAAGACCGGCTGCCGCCGCCAAGGGGAGCTGGTCTCGCTGCTGCTCCGCGGCGTCGCGAGTCGTTTCCGCGAACGGGGGTGACCTCAGCGCGCGAGGCCCGCCGGAGCGCGAGCCGGCCCGGTGGTTTCGGCGCCGTCGTCGCCCGGAGACGCTCGCCACCGAGGCGATGGCGGTCGTGGCGCTCCGGTCGCGCGCAACCCTGGCCGCGCGCGCTAGCTTTCGCGGCCATGCGCGCCGTCGTCGTTGACAACCCGGGCCGTGACTCCACGCTCCGCGTCGCCGAGGTGCCGGCGCCGGAGATCGGCGCCGGCGATGTCCGAGTGAGCGTCCACGCCTTCGCGCTGAACCGCGGCGATCTCCTCCAGCGCCAGGGCCTCTACCCCCCGCCGCCCGGCGCGTCTGAGATCATGGGCCTCGAGTGCGCCGGCGAGGTGATCGAGGTCGGCGCCGAGGTGCAGGCCTGGAAGCCCGGCGACCGGGTGATGGCGCTCCTCGCCGGCGGGGGCTACGCGGAGGAGGCCGTCGCCCCGGCTCCTTGTCTCATGCCGGTGCCCGAGCGGCTCTCCCTCACCGAGGCCGCGGCGATTCCCGAGGTCTTCCTCACCGTCCACCAGAACGTGTTCCAGCACGCCCGCCTCGCCGAGGGCGAGTGGCTGCTCGCCCACGGCGGCGCCAGCGGCATCGGCACCGCCGCCATCCAGCTGGCCAAGGAGGCCGGGGCGAAGGTGATCGTCACCGCCGGTGGCGACGACAAGTGCGCCCGCTGCCGGGAGCTCGGCGCGGACGTGGCGGTGAACTACCGCGAGGCCTCCTTCGCCGAGGCCGTGAAGGAGGCCACCGGGGGCCGTGGCGTGGACGTGGTGCTCGACCACATCGGCGCCGACTACCTCGCCGACAACCTGGCGAGTCTCGCCCCGGACGGACGCATGGTGCTGATCGGGCTGATGAGCGGCGCCAGGACCGAGATCAACCTCGGGCTCGTCGTGGGCAAGCGGCTCACGATCCAGGGCTCGACGCTGCGGGCCCGCAGCGTGCCCGACAAGGGAGCGCTGGTCGACGCCTTCCGCGAGCGCTTCGGCGCGGCCCTGGAGGAGGGCCGGATCGGCCCCGTGATCGACCGGGTGCTGCCCATGGCCGGGATCGAGCAGGCCCACGCCCACATGCGGGCCAGCGGGCACGTCGGCAAGATCGTGCTCGAGGTCTCGGGCGATTGAGGCTGAGCGCCCCGGAAGACGGAACAAGCGTTCCCTTCCCGCGGAAGCGTCGTTCCCTCGCGGCGCCGGCGGCCTCTCCAAGCCCGCTAGAAGATCAGCGACTTGCAGCCGCCGCGCGGGCTGGCACGCTGCTTGCATTAGGTCTCGCCGCGGGGCGATCTCGGAGGTGTATCCATGCGCGTGTCCGTCCTCGCAGCCTTCGTGCTCGGCTGCGCTCTGCTCGGCGCTCCGACCGCGGGCTCCGCGGCGATCATCCAGCTGGCGGCCACGATCGACGGTGCTCAGGCCAACGCGGGCGCGGGGACGGGCTCCCCGGGAACGGGCAGCGCCACGCTGACCTTCGATGACCAGACGAACCTGCTGAGCTGGTCCGGCAGCTTCACCGGACTGCTCGACGATTACACCCTGTCCCACTTCCACGGGCCGGCGCTTCCCAGCCAGAACGCCGGTGTGACCGTGGGGTTCAGCGTCGTGTTGAACCCCGACAATCGCTCCGGCACATTCAACGGCGGTGCCACGCTCAGTGCAGGCCAGGCCGCGGACCTTCTGAACGGGCTCTGGTACATCAACATCCACAGTCAATTCGCTCTCGGCGGCGAGATCCGCGGCCAGGTCCTCGTGCCCGAGCCCGGGCTTGGGGCCCTGCTGCTCTTCGGCCTGGCTTCGCTCCTGCGCCGCCGCGCCTGACGCCGCGCGCCTCGCTCCTGCTGGAAGTTTGCCCGGGCGACGGCTAACGTCCCGCGCCTTCGCCCCCGCCAACGAAACGCCAGGAGGGCCCCGTGGCCGTCGAGCGAACCCTGTCCATCGTGAAGCCCGATGCGGTCGCCAAGGGCGCGACCGGCGAGATCCTGCGCCGCTTCGAGGAGGCCGGCCTTCAGCTCCTCGCGATCAAGAAGCTCCGACTCGACGAGGAGCTGGCCCGCGGCTTCTACGTGGTGCACAAGGAGCGGCCCTTCTTCGGCGACCTGGTCAAGTTCATGACCTCGGGCCCGGTGGTGGTGAGCGTGCTCGAGGGCGAGGGCGCCATCGCGAAGAACCGGGAGCTGATGGGGCCCACGAACTCCACCGAGGCCGAGCCGGGCACGATCCGCGGCGACTTCGGCACCGACATCGAGAAGAACGCCGTCCACGGCAGCGACGCGCCGGAGACCGCGAAGATCGAGATCTCCTACTTCTTCAACGCCAGCGAGATCGCAGGGCCGTGCGAGGCGCTCTGAGCATGGTCCTGGCGGCCGGGCTCGCCCTGGGCGCCGCCGGCTGTCGCGAGGAAGGCCCGGCCGAGAAGGCGGGCAAGAAGCTCGACGAGGTCGTCGACCGGGTGCGCCACGGCGACGAGGGCGCGCTGGAGAAGGCCGGACGCAAGCTCGACGAGGCGGTCGACGAGGTGGGCGAGGCCCTCGAGGATCTCGGCGAGGAGATCCAGGATCGCTGAGCCCGGTGCGCCTGGAATCAGGCGTAGCCCCTCGCGATGAGCAGGATCAGGCCCACGTAGGCCACGGTGAGCCAGAGTCCGTGGCTCTTGATCGCTTGCTTCACGACGTCCCCCCGGTGCGTCCGTTCCCCGCGCCGCCTTCCACTCGTTTCGAACGAACCGGCGCAGACTTGAGGAATAGCGAATGGGATTCGCCGTGGCGTGACGAAGCTCACGGCTCCGAGGGGGGCTCGCGCAATCCGTCCAGGCGCTTCTGCTGCACCGGCGTGAGATCCCGCTTGATCCGGGCCAGCAGCCGCAGGTGGGCGAGCTTGATCCGGGCTTCGTAACGGAAGACCTGCTCGGCGGTGGCGACCAGGGCCTCCTCGTCGGCCTGCCGGGCCGCTTCTTCCAACCCCTGCATGGCGTCCTGCACTTCCCACTGGATCTCGAGCACCTCGTCCTGGGTGGCACGGACCGCTTTGGTGATGGCCCGGCGCTGATCGGTGCTGAGCTGGATCTCCCGGGCGAAGCGCATCACCACGTCCGGCGGGTAGAGGTGGCGCATGAAGGCGGGCTCGGGCTCCTCGGCCGCGCCGGCTCGGGGGGCGAGCAGGCCGGTCAGCAGGAGCAGGATGAGGGTGGCGCTGCGGGTCATCGGGGTTCTCCTTTCGGGGCGAGGTCGCCGATCAGGCCGGCAGTGGGGTCGACCATGGCGGGCTCCAGGAGCCAGGCGCCGGGGGTCTCGAGCAGGAAGTCGGTGGGGGCGTGCCAGGCGAGCTGGAGCGGGGGGGCGGGGTCCGGGCCGTCGGCCCAGAGGAGGAGGCCCGCCGCGGCGGCGGCCGCCGCTCCTGCGAGCCAGGGCCCCCATCGCAAGGGGGCGGGGGCCGTCCTCGCCTCCGGGGTCGGATGCGCCGGCAGGGCGCTCCGGTCCTCCCGCCGGAGCGTCTCGAAGGCACTCTCCAGCTCCCGTTCGAAGCCGTCGTCAGGTCGCTCGTCGTGCGTGCTCAAGGCCGCGATCCTCCAGAAGGGTGCGCAGGCGGCGTTTGCCCCGGGCGTAGTGGACCCGGGCGGAGCCCAGGCCGATGCCCAGGGTGCGGGAGGCCTCCTCGATGCTCAGGCCGGTGTAGAAGACCAGGTGGAGCACCTCCCGCTGGCGCGGGGACAGCTCGCCCAGGGCCGCGATCAGGGCCCGGCTGGTCTCCCCGCGCACGATCTCGCCCTCCGCGCCCGGCACGCCCGGTGGCGTCTCCCGCTCGCGGACGAAGCGGCCGAACAGGAGCCGCCGGGCCCCGGCCCGCCGCCGGCGCTCCGCAGCGACGCGGCGGATCACCCCGAACCACCAGGTCCGCAGGCTCGACCTCCCCCCGAAGCGGGCCCGGCCGTCGAGCACCCGCAGGTACGCCTGCTGGAGCACCTCCTGGGCCTCGTCCCCGTCGAAGCGGCAGCAGGCCAGGGCCCAGCCCCAGGCGGCTTCGTGGTGACCGACGAGCTCCCGGGCGGGGGACGTCACCCAACGGCACTCCGCCACCGCCGCGCCAGGCCGGCCAGGGCGAGGGCTCCGAGCCAGGCCGCCTGGGGCTCCGGAACCGGCAGCGCCGCCCCGGTCTGGCGGATGTGGAAGAGGCTCGGGAGGTCCGCCAGCACGAGCTGGTTCACCAGCAGCCCGCCTGCCGTGTTGCCCTCGTGGTAGTCGGCCTGGCCCCCGCCCACGTCGTTGTCGTAGCCGCCGTCCGGCAGGACGTGGGCGAGCACCACCGGGGCACCGCTGGCGTCCCGCACGAGGGTGCCCGCGGCCAGGTCGGCGAACTCGAACACCAGGGTGCCGTTCCGCTTCCGGGTCGGCGAGCCGGGGGAGGCGAGCAGGAAGGTCCGGCCTCCCTGCCGGGCGATGCTCGTCCCGTCGAAGTCCGTGTAGCCGAGCAGGCTCGCGTCCTGGCTGGAGAGCGCGGCCCCGACGAAGCGCCAGCTCCCGGCGTGGTCGTCGGAGGCGACCATCACGATCTGGTCCGAGCCGCTCTGCACCAGCCCGGTGAGCGAGACGTAGAGGGTGCCGCCCTTCGCGATGGCGCCGGGCTCCGAGTAGAGGAGCAGGTGACCGAGGCTCGCGTCGAGGCCGCTCACGTTCACCTGCGCCGAGCCGCTATCCGGAAGAGGGATCGCGCCCTGGAAGAGGGCGACCTCCGGCGACCAGCTCCCGGCCGGGTCACTGGCGGTGCGGTAACCGATCCAGCTCGCCGCCGGCACCTGCCTTGAGGTGCCGTTGGGCAGCAGCTCCCGGAAGATCCGGTGATAGAAGAGCTTCCAGGGCGCCGCCGCGTCGGTGGGATCGTGGACCAGGCTCGGGACCTCGTAGTTCCACTGGCCGTGGACGACCTTGCCGTCGGCCAGGGTGACGGTGGTGGGTGGTGGGCGCCGACGAGGGGTTGATGGGCTGGACGAAGCTCCAGCTGGCTCCGCCGTCCTGGCTCTTCGCCAGGTGGGTCTGGACGTTCGGGCCGAAGGGGAGCTCCGGGCCGGACACCGCCGAGTAGGCGAGCCAGCCGGTGCCGCCGACCGAGGCGTACTCGACGCTGGGGTCGTAGATGCCGCCGTTCCCCTTCTCCCCCGCGACCGTGACGTCGGCGAGGGGCAGGGCGGCGGCCGCGGCGGCGAGGGCCAGGACGAGGGGCAGGAGCAGGGATGCGGGTCGCACGGTGTCCTCCGGACTCCCCTTCCTTCGGTCCATGAGTGACCTGGGGGCTCCGGACATAGGACGGGCCGGTGCGGAAGTCGTGCTAGGGCCCCTCGAAGCGCGGCGGCCGCTTCTCCCGCGCCGCCGCCAGGCCCTCGGCCAGGTCGGCGCCCTCGTAGCAGAGGCTCTGCTCGTGGGCCTCCGTGGCGAGCTGCTCGTCCAGGCGGGCGGTGGGGGTGGCTGCCAGGGAGCGCTTCGTGCCGCGGACGGCCAGGGGCGAGGCCTGGGCGATGGCCACGGCCACGGCCCGGGCCTCCGGCAGCACCTGGTCCCGGGGGACGCTGCGGTTCACCATGCCGATGCGCGCAGCCTCGGGGCCGTCGACCAGCCGGCCCGTGAAGAGCAGCTCGGCGGCGTGGGCCGGGCCGACCAGGCGTGGGAGGGTCCAGGTGGCCGCCATTCCCGGGTGGATGCCCAGGCGGGTGAAATTGAGGCCGAGCTTCGCCTCGTCGGCCGCGATGCGCAGGTCGCAGGCCAGCCCGACGCAGCAGCCGGCGCCGATGGCGTGGCCGTTCACGGCGGCGATCGTCGGCTGGGGCAGGTCGCGCACCGAGAGGTAGAGCCCGTAGAAGCGCCGCATGAAGTCGCGGTTCGCTGCGCGGGTGGCGCCGCCCGGGTCGGCCCGGCCCGCGGCGCCCATGCGGTCGATCATGTCGAGATCGCCGCCGGCGGAGAAGGCGCGGCCGGCGCCGGTGAGGATCACCGCCCGCAGGTCGTCCTGCTTGGCGAGGCCCGCCATCTCTGCCGAGATCGCCTCGCCCATCGCCTCGGTCATCGCGTTGAGCCGGTCCGGATCGTTGAACGTGACCGTCGCAACGCCGCCGTCGCGCTCCACCAACAGAAGGGGCTCCGTCATGCCCGTAGGCTGACGGAGCCCCTCGGTTCGGGCAATGGACGCCGACTCAGTCGGCGGAGCGGCGCAGGAAGGCCGGGGCGTCCCGGTCTTCCTCCTCCTCCTGGGGCAGGCCGGCCTGGCGGCGCTTGCGCAGGAAGGTCGGGACGTCGAGCTCGTCCTCGAAGGGCGAGACGAACTCGTCGGCGCCGGCGGCTGCGGCGGGCTCCGCCGCCGGGTGCGCGGGTTCCGGCGCCTCCGGGAGCGCCGGCTCCGCCAGCTCGGCAGCCGGCTGGGGCGGCGGCGCATCCCCCGCCGCGGGCACCGCGAGCGGGCGCAGCTCCGAGAGGCTCTCCCGCGCCGGTGTCCGCTCGCCGACCCGCACCCGGCCGTCGTCGAGGCCGGTCGCGATCACGGTGACGCGGATCTCGCCCTCGGCCACGGTCTCGTCGATGACCGCGCCGAAGATGATGTTCGCGTCCTCGTGGGCCGCCTCCTGCACCAGCGTCGAGGCCTCGTTCACCTCGTAGAGAGTCATGTCCGGCCCGCCGGTGATGTTGATCAGCACGCCCCGGGCGCCGTCGATCGAGACGTCCTCGAGCAGCGGGCTCGAGATCGCCGCGTAGGCCGCATCCTGGGCGCGGCTCTCGCCGGTGGCGAGGCCGGTGCCCATGAGCGCCATGCCCATCTCGTTCATGATCGTGCGCACGTCCGCGAAGTCCAGGTTGATCAGGCCGTGCACCGTGATCAGGTCCGAGATGCCCCGCACCGCGTTCAGCAGCACGTCGTCCGCCAGCGTGAAGGCCGCCGTCATCGGCGTGTCCTTGCCGGCCAGGGCGAGGAGCCGCTGGTTCGGGATCGTGATCAACGTGTCCACGACCCGGTGCAGCTCGTCGAGGCCCTTCTCGGCGTGCTTGGTGCGCTGCCGTCCCTCGAAGGGGAAGGGCTTGGTCACCACCGCGACGGTGAGCGCGCCGATCTCCCGGGCGATCTCCGCGATGACCGGAGCCGCGCCGGTGCCGGTGCCGCCGCCGAGGCCGGCGGTGACGAACACCATGTCCGAGCCGATCAGCAGGTCGCGGATCTTGTCCCGATCCTCCAACGCCGAGGCGCGGCCCTTCTCCGGGTTCATGCCGCAGCCGAGGCCTCGGGTCACCTGGGTGCCGAGCTGCAGCTTGGTCGGCGCCAGTTTGTGCTCCAGCGCCTGGGCGTCGGTATTGGCCGCCACGAACTCGACGCCGGAGAGTCCGGCCCGAATCATCGTGTCGAGCGCGTTGCCGCCCGCGCCGCCGCAGCCGACGACCTTGATCCTGGCCTGGAGCTCGCCCGCGTCCTCGAACTCGAGCAGGTCCTCACCGTCCTCGGGGCCCACCTCGAGCAGGTCGAGGCCTTCCTCCGCCGCATCGCGCGGATCGCGATCCTTGCCCATCTTCACCCCCCTTGTGGGCGCCATCCTAGCGGGAACTTTCCCGAGAGGAAACGCCCATTTAGCTCAAAAGTTGCGAGTCCGTGGGCTCTACTCGAACTCCCCGTAGAACCAGTCCCGCATGCGCTGCTTCACGCGCCGGAAGATCGAGTCGTCCCGGATCCGGAAGCGGCTCGGATGGCGGCCGATACGGGCGTGGCCGAACAGCACGAGGCCCACGCCGGTCGCGTACATCGGGCTGCGCACCACGTCCTGCAGGCCGCCCACGTGGGTGGGCTGGCCCTGGCGCACCGGCGATTCGAAGATCTCCTCGGCCAGGTCGGTGGCGCCGGTGAGCGCCGACGCGCCGCCGGTCAGCACCACGCCGGACGGGATGCGGTCCTCGAGGCCGGCCCGCACCAGCTCCTGCCGCGCCAGCGACAGGATCTCGTCGATGCGCGGCTCGATGATCTCGCACAGGATCTTGCGCGAAACCTCCCGCGGCCGGCGCCCCCCGACGCTCGGCACCGTGAGCACGTCGTCGGCGCCCAGGTAGCGCGCCGACGCCACGCCGAAGCGCTTCTTGATGCGCTCGGCCTCGTCGAAGGGCGTGCGCAGCCCCACCGCGATGTCGTTGGTGATGTGGTAGCCGCCGAGGGACAGCACCGAGGTGTGTTTGATCGAGCCCTCGGAGAACACCGCGATGTCGGTGGTGCCGCCTCCGATGTCGATCAGGCACACGCCCAGGTCCCGCTCGTCGCCGGCCAGCACGGCCTCCGCCGAGGCCAGGGGCTCGAGCACGATGTCCACCACGTTCAGGCCGGCCTTGTTGGCGCACTTCACGATGTTCTGGGCGCTGGTCACAGCCGCCGTCACGATGTGGATCTTCGCCTCGAGCCGCACGCCGCTCATGCCGAGCGGCTCCCGGATGCCGTCCTGGTCGTCGATGATGAACTCCTGGGGGATCACGTGGATCACCTCCCGGTCCATCGGGATGGCCACGGCCTTGGCGGCGTCGATCACCCGACGCACGTCGTTGTCGGAGACCTCCCGGTCCTTCACCGCCACGACGCCGTGGGAGTTGAGCCCGTCGATGTGGCCGCCGGCGATTCCGGCGTAGACCGACGAGATCTCGCAGTCGGCCATCAGCTCCGCCTCTTCGACGGCGTGCTTGATCGACTCCACGGTGGCGTCGATGTCGACCACCACCCCCTTGCGCAGGCCCTTGGACGGGTGGGTTCCGATACCCACCACGTCCACTCCGGTCTCGGTTCGTTCTGCGACGATCGCGCAGATCTTGGTGGTCCCGATGTCGAGACCGACGATCAGGTCGTCCTTGCGTGCCATGTCCGTGCTCCCCCCTTAGGCTCCCGAGCCCAGCGGCCGGTCGCGTTCTTCGGCCGTGTCCGCCACGGCCTCCTCTTCCTGCGGGCGCAGAATCACGCGCCCGCCGAAACGCAGGTCCAGTCGCGCGGCCTCCCGCGCCTGACGCAGGTCGGCCTGCATCAGGCGCGCGAGCCGCGCCAGCTTCGGTTCCAGGCGGCCTGGGCCGAGCACCACCCGCTGCAGGCCGCCGCCGCGCCGCCAGGTGAAGGCCGGTCGCGTGCCCTCGTCGTCGGCGCCCAGCTCCACGTGCAGGGGCGCCGGCAGGCCCTCTCGCGCCAGGGCGTCGAGGATCTGGATGCCCAGCACCAGGTCCGGATCCGGCGCATCCGGCCGCCCAGCGCGGGCGCCGCGCAGCTCCGGGATGCCGCCGGCCGCCGGCGCCGGGGCGAAGGCCACGCCGCTGCCGTCGACGAAGGTCATGCCCTCCGCCGTGCGCAGCAGGGCCCGGGGCGTTCGCTCCTCCACGCCCACGAGCAGGCGTCGCGGCGGGAGCGCCGTGACTCGCGCGCTGGCGATCCACGGATGGCTCGCGATGCGCCGGCGCACCCCCTCCAGGTCGACCCTGCCCAGCGGTGTGCCAGGCACGATGCCGGCCAGGGCCGCCAGCTCGCCCGGCGCCACGCGCAGGTTGCCCGAGAGCTCGAGTGTGGCCACGGCGCTGCGTTCCGGTGCCACGCGGCTCACGAGCTGGTGCCAGCCGAACACGCCCACCGCTACGCCCGTGAGGGCCGCCGCCAGCCAGGTGAGCCAACGCCCGGCCCGCCGGGCCCGGCTGCTGAAGCGTCGTCGGGACTTCATCGGGATGTCCTCCCCCGGGTTCGTCGGCTGGACTTCATGCGTGTGTCCTCCCCAGGACCGGTCGTCGGGACTTCATGAAGGTGTCCTTCCGAGGATCTGGACCTCGGCTTCCAGCTCGATGCCGGTGCTGCGCTTCACCTCCGCGCGGGCGCGCTCGATCAGCGCCAGCACGTCGGCCGCGCGGGCGTCGCCGGTGTTGACGATGAAGTTCGCGTGGACTGGCGAGATCACGGCGCCGCCGACCCGGGCTCCCTTCAGGCCCGCCCCCTCGATCAGCTGGCCGGCGAAGCCGCCGGGCGGGTTCTTGAACACGGAGCCGCAGGAGGGCACGTCGAGGGGCTGGGTAGCCGCGCGATGGGCCAGCAGCCGATCCACCTCCGCGCCCACTTCCTCCGCCGTCGCCGGCTTCACGGCGAGGAGTGCCGAGACCACGACCGTCCCGGGCGCGAGACCGCGCAGGGCCCGGTAGGCGAAGTCCAGCTCGACCCGCGGTACGCTCCGCGGCGCGCCGCCGGCCGGGCCGATCACCTCGACCTCGTCCACGACGTCCTTCGCCTCCCGGGTCCCGATGCCCGCGTTCATCGCCACCCAGCCGCCCAGGCTGCCTGGGATGCCGGCGCCGAACTCGAGCCCCGAGAGGCCGCGCTCGCGGCAGAAACGCGTCAGGCTCGCGTGGCTGACCCCGGCCTCGGCGAAGACCCGCGGGCCCGGGCGCTCCTCCAGCCGGCGGAAGCGGGAGAGCTGGATCAGCACGCCGTCGAAGCCGTCGTCTTGCACGAGCACGTTGAAGCCACGCCCGATCACTCGCTGGCGAAGGCCATGGGCGTGGCAGACGGTGAGCAGGCGGCCCAGGGCTTCGCGGTCGTCGGGGACGGCGAGGGCATCCGCCGGGCCGCCCACGCGCAGGGAGGTGAGGCGGCTCGTGTCCGCGTCGAAGCGCACGGCGTCGCCCAGGGCTTCGCGGAGGGCCTCGCGGGCCGCGGCGCCGATCACGAACGCGCCCCCAGTGCGGCCAGGAGCCGCGGGCCCAGCTGGGTGATGTCGCCGGCGCCCAGGGTCAGCACCCAGTCTCCAGCGCGCAGCTCCGCGGCCATGGCCTCGGGCAGCGTCGTCAGGTCGGGCGCGAACCGGACGTCCCGATGGCCCCGGGCGCGCACGGCATCGGCCAGGGCCACGCCCTCGACGCCGGGGAGCTTGGCCTCCCCGGCGGCGTAGATCTCCGTGATCCACAGCAGGTCCGCCTCGTGGAAGGCGGCGGCGAAGTCTTCGAACAGGTCGCGGGTGCGCGAGTAGCGGTGGGGCTGGAAGACGACGACGAGGCGTCCCCCGTGCACCGCGCGGGCGGCGCCCAGGGTGGCGCGGATCTCCGTCGGGTGGTGGCCGTAGTCGTCGATCACGCGCACGCCCGCCGCCTCGCCCTTCGTCTCGAAGCGGCGCTCGACGCCGGGGAAGCGGGCCAGGGCTTCACGGATGCGGGCGAAGGGCACGCCCGCCTCGTCGGCCACCGCGATGGCGGCCAGGGCGTTCAGCACGTTGTGCCGGCCGGTGAGCGGGAGCGCGACCTCGCCCAGGGCCCGCTCTCCCCGCCGCACGCCGAAGCGCGCGCCCGAGGCCTCGAGCAGCGGCTCGGCGGCGCCCCACTCGGCCTGGGGGGAGAAGCCGTAGGTCGCGCGGCGACGGGTGAGGCGGGGCAGCAGCTCCTGGATGCCCGGGTGGTCGAGGCACACCACGCACAGGCCGAAGAAGGGCACACCATTCGCGAACCGAACGAAGGCGTCCTGCAGGGCCTCCTCGCTGCCGTAGTGGTCGAGGTGCTCGGGCTCCACGTTCGTGATCACGGCGATCACCGGCGCGAGGCGCAGGAAGGAGCCGTCGCTCTCGTCGGCTTCGGCCACGAGGAAGGTGCCGCGGCCGAGCCGGGCGCCGGTCCGCTCGCCCGAGGGCGCCCCGGTGGCGATGCGTCCGCCCACCACCGCCGTGGGGTCGAGGCCCGCGTCCTCGAGCACGTGGGCGACGAGCGAGGTGGTCGTGGTCTTGCCATGGGTGCCGGCCACGGCGATGCCGTCCTGCAGCCGCATCAGCTCCGCCAGCATCTCCGCGCGGGGGATGACCGGGATGCCGCGGCGCTCGGCTTCGCGCACCTCCGGGTTGCCGGCCCGGATCGCCGAGGAGACCACCACCACGTCGGCCGCCCCCACGTGGGCCTCGTCGTGTCCCACGACCACGGACACGTCGAGCTGGCGGAGCCGCGCGACGGTCGCTCCCTCGGAGAGATCCGAGCCGGTGATCGTGTAGCCGAGCCCGTGCAGCAGCTCGGCGATGCCGCACATGCCGATGCCGCCGATGCCCACGAAGTGGATCCGGTCGATGCCGCGGAAGCGTCGGGTCATGCGGCGTCTCCGGCGATCTCGCGACAGGCGTCGACGACGGCGCGAGCGGCGTCCGGCCGTGCCAGCCTGGCCGCACGTCGTCCCATCTCCCGGAGCGCCGCCGGATCGTCGAGCAGCTCGAGGAGCACGTGCTGGAAGCCAGCGTCGTCGAGGTCCCGGCTGTCGAGCACCCGGGCCGCGCCCGCCTCCTCGAGCGGGCGGGTGTTGGCGAACTGCTCGCCGCCTCCGACGTGGGCCAGCGGCACCAGCAGCGCGGCCCGGCCCGCGAGGGCCAGCTCGGCGATCGTGATGGCGCCGGCGCGGCACACCACCAGCTCGGCATCGCGGTAGCGTCGCGGCATGTCGCGCTCGAAGGCGACCACCTGGGCGTCGATGCCCGCCGCCGTGTAGGCGTTGGTGACACGCTCGCGATCCGTCTCGCCGGTCTGGTGCACGACCCGCAGCTCGCGCTTGGCCAGCTCCGGCAGCGCCGCGAGCATGGCGTCGTTGATCTGGCGCGCGCCCTGGGAGCCGCCGAACACGAAGAGCTGGCGCGTCGCCGCGGGCGTCGGCGCCGCGGCCGACGGCTCCGTGAACGCTTCCACCAGGGCCCGGCGCAGCGGCACGCCGACCACCTGCACCCGGTCGGCGAGCCTGCCGAAGGCGGGCTCGCTGCCGGCCACGCCGGCGAAGATGCGCCGCGCGAACCGGGCCGAGACGCGATTCGCGGCGCCGGGCCGCGCGTCGGTGTTCACCAGCACCATCGGCGTCCGTTGCCACACGGCGGCGAGGGCCGCCGGCGCCGAGGCGTAGCCGCCTACCGAGATCACGAGGTCCGCGCCGAAGCGGGCCAGCACGCCCCGGGCGCGCCAGGTCGCGGCGAGCAGCGCGAGGATCGCCCGCGCCCGCTCGCCGAACGAACGACCCACCAGGGGCCGGGAGTCCAGGGCGACCAGCTCGAAGCCCGCCTCCGGCACCATCCGCTTCTCAAGGCCCCGCTCGGTGCCGACGAACAGCACCGGATCGCCGTCGTCCCGCAGTACCTCGCCCAGGGCCAGGGCCGGCGTGACGTGTCCGCCGGTTCCACCGCCCGCGATTACCCAGCGCAGGGTCATCGGCGGCGCCTCCGCCCCGAGGGCGGCGCGTGCTCGCGGGCCACCGCGAGGAGGATTCCGATCGCCACGCAGGAGACCAGCAGCGAGGTGCGACCGTAGGAGAGGAAGGGCAGGGTGAGTCCCTTGGTCGGCAGCAGGCCCATCACCACGGCCGCGTTCATCGCCGCCGGAACCGCGATGAGCGACGTCATGCCGAAGGCCAGCAGCATCGGGAAGCGCCGCTTCGCGCGCAGGGCGATGCGAAGGCCCGCCACCCACAGGGCGGCGAAGCCGCCCAAGGCGATGAGCACGCCGACCAGGCCGAGCTCCTCGGCCACCACCGAGAGGACGAAGTCCGTGTGGGCCTCTGGCAGGTAGAAGAGCTTCTGCCGCCCGTCGCCGAGGCCGACCCCCAGCCAGCCACCGCGGCCGAAGGCGACGAAGGACTGCACGAGTTGGAAGCCCTCGCCGCTGGCCTTGCCCCAGGGATCGAGGAAGCCCACCCACCTCCGCAGGGCGTGGGGCTGGAGGACGCTGTACAGGGCGATGCCCGCCGCGCCGGCCAGGGCGGGGCCGACCAGGATGCGCAGGGGGGCACCGCCGACGAAGAGCAGGAGGCCGGTCAGGGCGACGAGGAGCACCGCGTTGCCCAGGTCCGGCTGGGCGACGCACAGGGCTGCCGGAACCAACGCCAGCCCGAGGGCGCCCAGCACGCCGTGGCGGGTGAGGGCGGCCTTGCCGTCCTGCCCCGAGAGCCAGGCCGCCGCCGCGAGGAGCGTCGCGAGCTTGGCGAACTCGGCGGGCTGGAAGGCGACGGCGGTGCCGGGCACGACGAGCCAGCGGCTGGCGCCGTTGGCTTCGTGGCCGAAGAGCGCGGTCAGCACGAGGAGCACGACGGCGCCGAGCCACAGCAGCGGCGCGAAGCGGTACCAGATCTGGAGCGGCACCCGCGACGCCAGCCAGCCGAGTCCGGCGCCGATCGCCAGGGCGCCGGCGTGGCGCAGGAAGTGGGGCGGCAGCGTCGCTTCCAGATCGAGGGGCGCGGTGGCGCTGAAGACGGCAACGGCGCCGAGGGCCGCGAGCACGGCGACGGCCATGCCCACCGCCGCCACGGTGTCCGCGCCCGCGGGGGCCGGCTCGGTGCCTGCGCGGCCCCTCACGCGCCCGCCTCCCCGCCGATCTCTCGGGCGAGCTCGGCGAACCGTTCCCCCCGCGCCTCGAAGCTCGAGAACTGATCGAAGCTCGCGCAGGCCGGTGCCAGCAGCACCGCGTCGCCCGGGCGGGCCAGCTCGGCGGCCCGCGCTACGGCGGCTTCGAGGGTCCCCACCTCTTCGCTCTCCACCCCATCGCCCAGGGCTGCGGCGAGGCTGCCCGCCGCCTCGCCGATCAGGAGCGCGAGGCGTACGTGGCCGCGGGCCGCGCCGCGCAGCGCGTCGAAGGGAAGCCCTTTGTCGCGCCCGCCCGCGATCCAGAGCGTGGGGCGCTCCATGCCTTCGAGGGCGCGGGCGGCGGCGCCCGGATTGGTCGCCTTGGAGTCGTCGATCCAGGTGACGCCGCCGGCCTCGGCGACGGTCTGCAGGCGGTGGGGAAGGGGAGTGAAGTCGCCCAGGGCGCCCAAGGCCAGCACCGGATCCGCGCCCACCAGCAGGCTCGCGAGCCAGGCGGCGAGGGCGTTGCTGCGCAGCGGCTCCTGCAGAGGCTGGCCGCCGGGCAGCGGGACCCGTGAGCCTTCCTGGTGCACGAAGCAGCTGCCGTCGCAGCTGGCGCCGCGCTCCACCGGTGCGGACCCGTCGAACCAGTCGACCGGGGCCTTGAGCGTCGCCGCCAGCTCCCGCAGATGCAGATCGGCCTGGTTCAGCACCGCGTGATCGCTCTCGTCCTGACGGGCGAAGAGCCGTGCCTTCGCCGCCAGGTAACCCTCGACGCTGCCGTGGCGGTCCAGGTGGTCCGGGCTCAGGTTCAGCAGCACGCCGACCTTCGGCCGGAAGGCGTCCACTGCCTCGAGCTGGAACGAGGAGACCTCGAGCACCGCCACGTCGAGGGCGCGCCCGACCAGCTCGAGGGCGGGCTCGCCCACGTTCCCGGCGGCCGCCGCACGCAAGCCGCTGGCCTGCAGCATGGCCTCGGCCAGCCGCACCGTCGTCGACTTGCCGTTGGTGCCGGTCACGGCGATGACGGGCACCGCGAGGGCGCGGTAGGCCAGCTCGATGTCGCCCCACGCCCGGCGCGCCCCCGCATAGCGTTCGCGGGGGATGCCCGGGCTCGGAACGACCAGGTCGAAGTCGCCCATGTCCGGGAACCCGCCGGTGCGGACGTCGATGCCCGGCGGCACGCCGGAGCCGTCGGCCCCGGCGCGCTCGTCGGCCACCACCACGGTGGCGCCGCGCTCGCTGCAGAAGCGGGCCGCACTCGTCCCGGTCATGCCCAGGCCGAGCACCAGCACCGTCTGTCCGGCGAGGTCGAGCATCAGCGGAGCTTCAGTGACGAGAGCGCCACCAGCGCGAGGATGATCGAGACGATCCAGAAGCGGACGACGATCTGTTGCTCGGGCCATCCGAGCTGCTCGAAGTGGTGGTGGATCGGCGCCATCCGGAAGACGCGCCGGCCGGTCATCTTGAAGGAGGCGACCTGGATCATCACCGAGAGGGTCTCGACGACGAAGATCCCACCGACCACGGCCAGGAGGATCTCCTGGCGGATCACGACGGCGATGGCCCCCAGGGCACCGCCCAGCGCCAGGGCGCCGACGTCGCCCATGAAGAGCTGGGCCGGGTAGGTGTTGAACCACAGGAAGCCGAGCCCGCCGCCGACGAGGGCGCCGCAGAAGATCGCGAGCTGGCCGCTCCCCGGAACGGACTTGATGGCGAGGTAGTCGGCGATCTGGGCGTGGCCGGCGGCGTAGGCGAGGAGCAGGAAGGTGCCCGCGGCGATCATGACCGGGCCGATCGCGAGCCCGTCCAGGCCGTCGGTGAGGTTCACGCCGTTGCTGGCGGCGACGATCACGAAAGCGGCGAGGGGCACGTAGATCCAGCCCAGGTGCGGCGTGAAGTCCTTGAAGAAGGGCACCGCGAGCTCGCCGTCGAAGGCCGGGTCCGCGTAGATCAGGAGCGCCACGCCGATCGCCAGCAGCCACTGCCAGAAGAGCTTGGCCCGCGCCGAGATGCCCGCCGAGTGGCGATCGCGCACCTTGCGGTAGTCGTCGACGAAGCCCAGCAAGCCGTAGCCCAGGGTGAGACCGAGCACGATCCAGATCGCGCGGTTGGTGAGATCCGCCCACAGCAGGACCGAGACCGCGAGGGAGAGGAGGATCAGGAGCCCGCCCATCGTGGGCGTGCCCTCCTTCTCCTGGTGGTCGGGGCCGATCTCGCGGATCGGCTGACCGACTCGCAGCCGGCCCAGCGCTCGGATGATCGGCGGGCCGAGCAGGAAGCAAAGGAAGAGGGCGGTGAGCGTCGCGCCGGCGGTGCGGAAGGTGATGTAGCGGAAGACGTTGAAGGCGGAGACCTGGTCCGCGAAGGGAACGAGCAGGTGGAACAGCATTCAGGCCCTTTCCTTCGCGTCCGAGAGGCGCGCCACCACCTCTTCCATGCCCATCGCCCGGGAGCCCTTGACCAGCACCCAGTCGCCCCGGCGCAGCCGTCCGCGCAAGGAGGCGGCGAGCTCTTCGTGGCTCTTGCCGACGAGCGACTCGAGCCCCGCCTCGGCGGCGCCGGCCGCGAGCGCCTCCGCGTGGTCGCCGAAGGCCAGGAGCGCCGTGACACCCAGCTCGCCCGCCAGCCTGCCGACCCGTCGGTGGGCCTCGGCGGCGGTCGCTCCCAGCTCGCCCATGCTGCCGAGCACCGCGAAGGCCCGCCCGCCGTGAGCGCGGCGGGTAAGGCTGCGCACGGCGGCCTCCATCGACTGGGGATTCGCGTTGTAGGTGTCGTCGATCAGGGTCACGCCGCCGGTCAGGGCGACGCGGGCCATCCGCCCGGCGACGCCGGCGTAGGCGGCCAGGCCCGCGACGACGTCGTCCGGCGTCGCGCCGGCGGCGCCCGCGGCGGCGGCGGCGGCCAGGGCGTTGATCACGGTGGGCTCGCCCAGCCCGGCGACTTGCACGGCCCGGCGCTCGGCGTTCCCGACGAGATCGAAGGCGTAGCCCTCGTCGCCGGCGACGACGTTCTCGGCCCGGACGTCCGCATCCACGCCCAGCCCGAAGGTCACCACCCGGGCGGCGGTGCGCTCGGCCTGGCGCAGCACGCGCGGGTCGTCGGCGTTCAGCACGGCCACCGCGTCCGCGGCCAGCGCCGCGACCAGGTCGCCCTTCTCGAGGGCGATCTCTTCCTGGCTGCCCAGGTGCTCGATGTGGGCCGTGCCGACGTTGGTGACCACGCCGATCGTCGGTCGGGCGATCGCGGCGAGCGGCGCGATCTCGCCGCGGTGGTTCATGCCGAGCTCGACCACCAAGGCCTCGTGCTCCGGCTCCCGTTCGAGAAGCGTGAGCGGCAGGCCGTAGGCGTTGTTCAGGTTGCCGCGGTTCTTGAGGCACGGGCCGCGCTCGGCGAGGATCGCCGCGCACATCTCCTTCGTGGTCGTCTTGCCGTTGCTGCCGGTGATCGCGACCACCGGCCCGGCGAAGCCGCGCCGGTGGCCCGCCGCCAGGGCGCCGAGGCCTGCCGTGGTGTCGGGCACCGCGACGACCGGGACGCCCGCTCCGGAGGGCACGGCGGCGGCGCGCTCCACGAGCAGCGCGGCGGCACCGGCCGCGAGCGCGGCCTCGAGATGATCGTGGGCGTCGTGCCGAGGACCGCGTATCGCCACGAACAGCGCGCCCGGAGCGAGCGTGCGGGTGTCCGTCGACACGGCGCGGAGCTGTAGCTGCGGGTCCCCGGAGACGAGCTGGCCGCCGGTCCAGGCCAGCGCGTCGCCCACCGCGAAGGGAGCGCTCACGAGGCCCTCCGCGCCAGGGCCCGCGCCGCCTCTTCGCGGTCGTCGAAGGGCAGCATCTCGGTGCCGATGATCTGGTAGTCCTCGTGGCCCTTGCCGGCGAGCACCACCGTGTCCTCCGGGCGCGCCAACGCGATGGCGCAGCCGATCGCGTCGCGACGGTCCACGAGCATCGCGTAGCCCTTGTCGGTGGCGTCGAGCTTGGCCGCCTCGCAGCGCTCGAGGCCACCGAGCCCCGCTTCGACGTCGCGCAGGATCGCCTCCGGGTCCTCGGTGCGCGGGTTGTCGCTGGTCGCGACGGCCCGGTCGCTGAAGCGCGCGACGGCCTCGGCCATGAGCGGTCGCTTGGCCCGGTCGCGGTCGCCGCCGCAGCCGAACACCGTGACGAGCCGTCCCGGGGTGAGGGGCTTCAGCGTGCGCAGCAGCTTGTCGACGGCGTCCGGGGTGTGGGCGTAGTCGACGAAGACCGTCGGCGCGCCCTCGCCGCCGCGGACGCGCTCGACGCGCCCGGGAACCTGGCGGCAGCGGGCGATCCCGCGCGCGATGGTCTCCGAGGGAATGCCGTAGGCCGTGGCGACGCCCGCCGCGACGACCAGGTTCTCCAGGTTGAAATCGCCGACCAGCGGGAGCTCGACGTCGACGGGGCCGCCCGGGAGCGCGAGGCGAGCGCGGGTGCCGTCCACGCGCACGTCGGCCGCGAGCACCCGCAGCTCCGCCTCCGCGTCCGGGCGCCGGGACACGCGCAGGATCTGGGCACCCACCTCCGCCGAGGCTTGGAGGAAGCGGGCCGCGGAGGGATCGTCCACGTTCACGACCGCCCAGCCCCCCGGCGCCAGGTGCTCCCGGAAGAGGCTCGCCTTCGCTTCCGTGTAGGCATCCATGCTCTCGTGGAAGTCGAGGTGGTCCTGGGTGACGTTGGTGAGCGCACACACGCGGAAGCGGCAGCCCGCCACCCGCCGGAGCGCGAGGCCGTGGGACGACACCTCCATGGCCACGGCCCGCACGCCGCGGGTCGCCATGGCGCGGAGTGTGCGCTGCAGGTCGAGGCTCTCGGGCGTGGTGTTCACGGCCCGCTCGCGCTCGTCCGCGTAGCGCACCTCGACGGTTCCGATCAGTCCGGTCGGGACGCCGGCCTCCTGCAGGATCGCCTCGAGCAGGAAGGTGGTGCTGGTCTTGCCGTTCGTGCCGGTGACGCCAAGGAGCGCGAGCTCGCGGGCGGGCTCGCCGAAGAAGTGCGCGGCGATCGGGGCCAGGGCGAGGCGGCTGTCCGGCACCACCGCCCAGGGCAGTTCCTGCGCGGCCGGGACCGGCTCCTCCACCAGCACCGCCACGGCCCCCAGATCGCGGGCCTGCTCCAGGTAGCGATGGCCGTCGGCGCGCTCTCCCTTGAGCGCCACGAACAGGTCGCCGGCGGCGACGGCCCGCGAGTCGTAGTGGATGCCGCGCACGACCGGGTCGTCCCCCTCGACCCGCGACGCGGCGAGCTCGGGCGGCAGGGCGGCGAGGAGCTCGTGGAACCGCACTAGATGTCGCCCTCGAAGCGAACGCGCACCGCGGCCGTGCCGGCGACGATGGTTCCCGGAGCCGGGTCCTGGGCGACCGCCTGTCCGCGGCCCTCGAGCCGCACCCGCAGTGAGACGCCCGCCGTCATGTTCTGGACCTGGCCGCGGGAGAGGCCCCGGAAGTCCGGCAGCAGCACCCGATCGCCGAGCTTCGCGAGGGGAGCCGGCGGCGTGGGACGCGGCGCCGCCGTCGTCGCGGGCCCGGGCGGAGCCGGGGCGCGCTGCGCCAGGCGGGCGGCGGGCCTCTTCGGGGCCGGCGCCTTCTTCTTCGTCTTTGCGCCGGGCTCCTCCGGCAGGTCGACCCGCGCCAGGTCCGGCAGGCCGAGCGTCGGAGCGGCCACCACGCCGCGCTGCGCCAGTGCCGCCGAGGCGACCCGGGCGAACAGGGGCGCGGCCACCGAGCCGCCCCCGTGCACCTTGCCCCGCGGCTCGTCGAGCATGACGGCCATGGCGAACATCGGCTCCTTGGCCGGGGCGGCGCCGATGAACCAGGCCCGGTAGTCGTCGTGGGAGTAGCGGCCGGCGACCAGGTCGAGCTTCTGGGCCGTTCCGGTCTTGCCGACGACGGCAACGCCGTCGAGGGCCGCGCGGCGCCCGGTACCGCCCTCGGCAGCGACGACGCCCTCGAGCATCGACATCACCTCGTCCGCCACGTCGGCCCGCAGCACGCGATGGCCCTCGGCCGCCGCCACCGGCTGCCAGCTCCCGCCGGGCCGCCGGCGCGCGGCCACCAGCCGCGGCGGGTAGCGCACGCCGCCGGAGGCGACGGTGGCCATGGCGCTCGCCATCTGCACGACGGTCGTGTTCAGCCCCTGGCCGAAGGAGACGTTGGCGTGATCGACCGGCCGCCAGCGCCGCCAGCCACGCAGCAGGCCCGCGGACTCGTCCGGGAAGCCGCTGCCGGTCGGCTGGCCGAAGCCCAGCGCGCGCAGCATGTCGTAGTGCGCACGGGCGCCGAGCTGGAAGCCGATCTTGGCGGCGCCGATGTTGCTCGACACCCGGAGGATGCCCGCCGGGTCGAGGAGGCCGTGGCCCTTCACGTCGTGGATCAGCTTGCCCGGCACCTTCCAGCGGCCCTGCTCACAGTCGAAGAGCTCGTTCCGGCGCACGGCACCGCGCTGCAGTGCGGCCGCGACGACGAAGGGCTTCAGGGTCGAGCCGGGCTCCGGCGCGTCGAGGAAGGCGCGGGAGGCGGTGCGCGGGTAGGGCGTGGAGCGGAAGGCCGTGGGGTCGAAGCCGGGGGCTTCGGCGAGGGCGAGGACGTCGCCGCTCCTCGGATCGAGCACGACGACGAAGCCCGCCCGGGAGCCGGTCTGCCGGACGAACTCGGCGAGGGCCGTCTCGGCCTCGGCCTGGAGCGCTGCGTCGAGGGTGAGGGCGACGTCGCCGCCCACGCTCTCCCGGAGGTCGACGCCGGCCTGGGGCAGGAGCCGCTGGCGCGCATCCCGCTCGACGACGACGGTCTGGCCGCGACCCGCGACCCAGCCATCCTCCATCTGCTCGATTCCGCGGGCGCCGCGGCCGTCGATGTTGGCGAAGCCGACCAGCCGCCCGGCGAGGGCCTTGTGCGGGTAGGCCCGGCGAGGCTCGTCCACCAATCCGACGCCCGGAATCGCCAGCGCCTCGACTGCCGCCGCCTGGGAGGCGGTCAGCCAGCGGGCGACGTAGACGAAGGGCGAGCGCTTGCCGAGGCGCTCGCGGATCGCCGCCGGGCTCCGCCCCAACGCCTTCGCGAGCTGGCGCGCTGCCGCCTCCCGGTCCTCGAGCTGGGCGGGAATGGCGTAGACCGATGGGGCCTGCACGGTGATGGCGAGCTCGGCGCCGTGGCGATCCGTCACGGCGCCGCGGGCCGGCGCGACCCGCAGCACGGTGGCGATCTGCATGTCGCCGCGAGCCACGCCCCGGTCGTCGACGACGGTGAGATGGGCGGCCCGCACCGCCAGGACGCCGAAGGCCAGCAGCAGGCCCACGCCCACGCCGAAGGTTCGTCGCCCGGAGCGGCGCAGGTCCGCGGATCTCATGGACGCGTCGCCCCGGTGCCCAGGTCGATGACCTTCTCGGGCCGCACGAAGTCGCGCTCCTCGGCCAGTCCCTTGAGGCGGGTCGGGTCGCGCAGCTCCCGCAGGCGGACGGTGGCTTCGGCCTGCCGCTCCATCAGGGCGGTCTCCCGCTGGCGAGCGGCCTCCAGGTCGTAGCGGAGACGCAGGATCGAATTGCGCAGGGCGACGAGGAAGAGGGCTGCGGCCACCGCGCCCACGAACAGCGGCAGCCAGGCGATGCGGCGGCTGCGGCCGCGCCCCTGGGTGCGCTTCAGGTCGCGACCGACCAGCACGCTGCTCCGGCCCTCGCCCTCGCTCGCCCCGTCGAACAGGCGCGCGCGCTTCTGGCTCCAGGCCCGACTCATGCGGCCAGCCTCTCGGCGGCCCGCAGCCGCGCCGAGCGCGCGCGCGGGTTGCGCTCGATCTCGTCCGGGCCGGGGCGCGCCGGGCGGCGGGTCAGTCGTCGCAAGGTCGGCGTCCGTCCGCAACGGCAGACCGGGTCCTTCGGCGGGCAGACGCAGCCGCGCTCGGCGTCGCGCAGGTGGTGCTTCACCAGGCGGTCCTCCAGCGAGTGGTAGGCGATCACGCACAGGCGCCCGCCGGGTGCGAGCATGTCCACGGCGGCGGCGAGGCCTTCCTCCAGGGCTCCGAGCTCGTCGTTGACGGCGATGCGCAGGGCCTGGAAGACGAGGGTGGCGGGGTGATGGCGCCGTCCCGCGCCGACCCGGGCCTCCCGGGTCACGCGGATGAGATCGGCGGCAGTGCGCAGCGGCGTTTCGCCTCGCGCCCGCACGATAGCCCGTGCCAGGCGTGCGGCACCCGGCACCTCGCCGTAGCGTCGGAACCAATCCCCCAACGTCTCCTCGGAGGCGCGAGCGAGGAGCTCCGCCGCCGTCTCGCCGCGGGTCGGGTCCATGCGCATGTCGAGGGGCGCCTCGTCCGCCGTGGCCTCGGCGAAGCGGAAGCCGCGCTCCGCCCGGTCGATCTGCACGGAGGACACGCCCAGGTCGAGCAGCACCCCGTCCACCCGCTCGATGCCGCGGGCCTTCAGCACGTCGCGGAGCTCGCGGAAGGAGGCGTGGAGGAGGACCGCACGGTCGCCGAAGCCGGCCAGCCGCTCCGCGGCCGCGGCCAGGGCCTCGGGATCCCGGTCGAGCCCCACCAGCCGGCCGTCGGGGGCCGACTCGCGGAGCAGGGCCTCCGCGTGTCCTCCGAAGCCGACGGTGCCGTCCACGTAGGTCCGACCGGGCCCCGCGCCCAGGAGCGAGAGGCACTCGGCGACGAGTACCGGTTCGTGGAGAGTGTCGCGGCTCAACTCGGCCCTGGGCCCGGCATCTCGCTCGAGGCCCACCTTGGTGGGGATCGCCGTGCCGCGATCCCCCGTTGCCTTGTTCGCCCGGACAGCATCCGCTGCCCGGGCCCTGCATCGAGTGGAGAGCTGGTGGTTCGGAACCGCTCAGCTGCGGTGCGGTTCCGGGGGCCAGGGCCCCGGGAGGGAGGAGAGACTGGGGTGCTCCGGAGCGCTTTTCCGAGCCGCGGGGGCACGCCCCCCAACGATTCCCGCGCGTCTCAGGTCGGCACTCCGGAGACACCCCATCTCTGTTGCCCGGGGGCTTGCGCCGCCCGGGACCCCCCCAATCACTTCCCCCTACAAGCCCAGCTCCGCTGCGACGTCGGAGACCTCGTGACCCTTCTGGCGGATCGAGCCGAGCTCCTCGTCGAAGCGGGTCTTGTCCCAGATCTCGATCCGCGGGCCGACGCCCGCGATCGTGACCTCCCGATCCAGATGCGCGTGCTCGCGCATGTGGGGCGGGATGAGAATGCGCCCGGATCGATCGATCGGGGCCTCGACGGCGCCGGAAATGATCATGCGCCGGAGGGATGCGATCTCGGGCTTCATTTGCGAAACGTTGGAGAGGCGATCCTCGATCGCCAGCCAGTCGTCGTGGGCGTAGAGGCCGATGGCCGGGCTGTCGACGAGGGTCGTCAGGAAGGGCGGGGCGTCCGTCTTGGCTTGGAGTTCGGTTCTCAGCACGGCGGGGATACTCACTCGCCCTTTTTCATCGAGGGAATGGAAGAAACGACCGCGTGCCACCGCTCGATACCGCCCTTCCACTCCATGCCACTTGATGCCACGACATCCCCCTTATAGAGACCCACCCGCAGCTTGCCAACCAATATCTTCGTCTTCATTGAACTTTTTGAATTCACCCCAAGATCTTGGGGTGCCCCACCCCCGCAAACACGAGATGTGGGTGAGACAAAGGGACGTTCCTGACTGTCTCACCTGAGCAGGTTGCTCGAGCAATCCTGGCGGAGTGAGACAGTCAGGAACGTCCCTTTGTCTCACTCCTAGGCTGCGCCGAGCCCCGGGATGGCGCGGCCGTGGGCGTCGACCACGCGGTCGACGACCTGGCGCAGGACCGTCCCCTCCGGTGCGTCCACGGCGGGGGCCAGGGGCGGGGCCGGGTGGAGCGCCGTGGCGAGGACGGCCTGGATGCCCTCACGCAGGCCCGAGAGCGCGTAGCCGCCCTCCAGGACGAAGGCGAGGCGGCCGCCGCACAGCTCCTCGGCCAGGGCGCGCAGGACGGCGGCCATGGCGACGTAGCCGCCGGCGCCGACGTTCATGGCGGCCAGGGGGTCGTGCTCGTGGGCGTCGAAGCCGGCGGAGACCAGGATCAGATCCGGGCGGAAGGCCCGGGCGGCCGGGGCCACGAGCCGCTGGACGGCGCCCACGTACTCCGCGTCGCCGCAGCCGGCCGGCAGGGGAACATTGAGGGTGGCGCCCTCGCCCCGCCCCAGCCCCACCTCGCCGAAGCTGCCGGTTCCCGGGTAGTACGGGAACTGGTGGGTCGAGACGTAGAGGACGTCCGGGTCCGTCTCGAAGCTGTGCTGGGTGCCGTTGCCGTGGTGCACGTCCCAGTCGAAGATCAGTACCCGCTCGGCGCCCTCGGCCTGGGCCGCCCGGGCCGCGATGGCGACATTGTTGAACAGGCAGAAGCCCATGGCCCGATCGCCCTCAGCGTGGTGGCCCGGGGGCCGGACCGCCGCGAGTCCGCCGTCGAGCTCGCCGCGGGCGACGGCGCAGGTCAGATCGACGCACGCGCCCGCCGCGAGGCGTGCGACCTCGAAGCTGGCGGGGGAGACGTAGGTGTCCGGGTCGAGCTGGGTGGGCGCCCGCACCGCCGCTGCTTCGACCCCTCGCAGGTGGGCCTCGTCGTGAATGGCGAGGATCTCGCCGGGCTCGGCGAGCCGGGCGGGCAGGGGCACGAGCTGTTCGCGCACCCCGTCGATAGCGTCGGAGACCGCGCCCAGGCGCTCGGCGCGCTCGGGATGGCCGTCAGGCTCCCGGTGCTCCCGGTAGCGCCTGTCCTCGACGATGCCGATGCGGCGCGGGGAGGCCATGGGCGGAGAATAACATCCACGGGTGGCGAAAATCGTTCGCGAGCCAGCGTTCGGTGGGGCACCATCCGCGGGGCGGATGTGGGCACGAACGCGCTTCGACATCGGTTGGTCCGACGTACTGAGCGCTCTGGGCTACGTGCTCTTCGAGCGCGATGCGAACGAGCGAAAGGGCCGGATCGAGCGCTACTGGGCGCCCCAGGGCGACGGAGTGGCGTGCCTCTCCGTGCGCAGTGCCTTCGACCTGCTGCTCCGTGCGCTCGAGCTGCCGGCTGGGAGCGAGGTGCTGTTCTCCGCCCTCAACATCAAAGGCATGGTGACCGTGGCGCGCCGCCACGGCCTCTTGCCCGTGCCGGTCGATCTCGATCCGGAGACCCTGCTTCCGCGCGTCGAGCAGCTGGAGCGCGTCGTCACCCCGCGCAGCCGGATGTTCGTCGTCGCGCCGCTCTTCGGCGCCCGACCGGAGCTCGGCGAGCTGGCCGCGTTCTGCCGCCGGCACCGCCTGATGCTGGTGGAGGACTGTGCTCAGGGCTTCCTCGGCCCCCGCGACCGGGGTGGGCCGAGCGACGTCAGCCTGTTCAGCTTCGGGCCGCTCAAGACCTCGACAGCGCTGGGCGGCGCCCTGGCGCGGGTGGACGACCCGGATCTGTGCGCGCGAATGCGGACACTCCAGGAGGGCGACTCGCAGCAACGCCCTCGCGCCTTCCTCGTGCGTCTGCTTCGCTTCGCCGGGCTCAAGCTCGCTACCTACCGGATCCCCTACGCCATGCTGAGTCGCCTGCTGGGCCGCGGCGGCGATGCCGAGGCGAGGCTCGGCCAGGCGGTGCGCTCCATCGCCCGTCAGAAGACGTCGAAGTCGCTTCGCTTGCGCCCCTGCGCCGCGCAGCTTGCGCTGCTCGAGCGGAGGCTGCGCCACTTCCGGGAGGATCGCATGGCATTGCGGATCTCCCTCGCCCGCGGGCAGGAGCGTTCGCTTCGCGGCCGTGTCGCCTGCCCCGGGACCCGGCACGTCCGCCACGGCTTCTGGGCTTTTCCGGTGCTCGTCAAACAGCCGGCCCTGGCGATCCTGGCTCTGCGCGCGGCGGGCTTCGACGCGGCTCCCGTCACCAGCCTCCGCGAGGTTCCCGCGCCGGACGAGCGGCCGGAGCTGCGCCCGGTGGCTGCGGAGCAGATCCTTCGCCAGCTCGTCTTCCTACCCTGCGATCCAGTGCTGGGTGCAGCTGAGCTATCACGGCAGGCCGCCATCCTGACGCTGGCCCTCGGGGAGAGCGGAGCATGAGTCTCACTGGAGAGGTCCGGCGCCGCCGCCGGCGTATCGTCAAAAAACTCGGCAAGCGGCTCGTGCGACGGGCCAGCGACTTCCTGGGCGCCCAATCGGTCGTCGGCACCGAGCCCGTGCTTCTCGCATCGGACTTCCCCGAGCTTGCCGCGCTGCAGGCGGATTGGAAGCGCGTCCGCGAGGAGCTGGATGGCGTGCTGGCCGACCGCGATCGCCTGCCGCCCCTCCGCGAGCTCTCGCCGGACCAGGCGCGTATCGCGACGGACGATCGCTGGCGCTCGTTCCCGCTTCACGGCTTCGGCTACCGCGTCGCCCGCAGCTGCGAGCGTTGCCCGGAGACCGCTCGCCTCGTCGAGGCGATTCCTGGCATGCAGAGCGCCTGGTTCTCGGTAGTCGGCGCTGGCTGCCACGTGCCCTCCCATCGCGGAATCACGCGCGGCATGCTCACCGTTCACCTGGCGCTCCGCGTGCCCGAGCCTCGGGAGCGATGTCGTATCCGGATCGCCGATCGCGATCACCACTGGCGCGAAGGAGAGCTTCTGATCTTCGACGACACGGTTCCCCACGCGGTGTGGAACGACACAGACGGCGATCGGGTCGTCCTGCTGATCGACGTGGATCGCCCGATGCGCTGGCCGGGCGGCGTGTTCCACCGGCTGTTCATGGCCGGATTCCGCCAGACCGGCTACGTGAAGGACGCCCGGGCGAACTTCGCAGCGTGGGAGCGGAGCTTCTATTCCGAGGCCGGCCCGGAATCCGTCACTGCAAGTACCTCACGCTATGCGCCGTCGTCGAGCAGCAGCCGAGCCTCGACTGCGTCCGGAGTGTCGAGTCCCTCCGACAGACGCTCGTAGCGCGGGCGCAGCAGCTCTTGCCCTTCGCCGCGCGCGCCGCGACGCTGCAGCACGCGGGCCAGGCTCGAGGCCGAACGAAGCGCCAGCGCCGGCGCGTCCTGGGCCTCCGCCAGCTGGAGCGCCTCGCGCAGCAGGCGCTCGGCCAGGGCGACGTCGGTCGTCTCGCGCAGCTCGGCCTCGATGCGCCGGAGCTCCGGATCCCAGTAGTGCTGCCCCCTGCGCCGGCCGAGCTGGAGGCCCTGATCCACGGCCTCGAGGGCCGCGTCGACCCTTCCCGCCAGCTCTCTCACCTCGGCGATCATCGCCCACACCATCGGGCCACCGACGAGCAGACCGGTGGTCCCCAGCAGGGCGGCACCCTGGTCGACCTCGGCGAGGCCTTCTTCGACGCGGCCGCTCGCGGCCGCGGCCCAACCACGAGCCACCCGCGTCACCCACTCGATCAGAGGGAAGCGCTGGGTCTGCGCTAGGTCGATAGCCTCGTCGGCCAGGGTCATGCAGGCCGCCGGCTCACGCCGCAGGAGGTGCACCGTGGCCCCGAAGCCGAGGGCGTAGCCCAGGCTGTAGGGATGGCCGTCGGCGCGACCGAGCTCGAGCGCCCGCTCGCTCCAGCGCTTGGCCTGATCGGCCTCTCCGAGACACCAGGCGGCGCGCGCACCGAAGACCCGGGTGGCCACCCCCGGGTCCAGCCCGAAGTCGACCGTCAGGTGCGCATGGCGCTCCGGGTCGTGCAGGGCGACGGCAGAGCCGAATGCCTCCCTGGCGGTGCGCCACGCGCCCATCCAGTAGAACGCCATGCCCCGGGCGAGCAGAGCCTGAATCATCTGGCCGTCATCGCTGCGCTCGGTGGCGGCCGAGACGAGGTGGCCGCTCAGCTCGAGGGCCGTGTCCAGCTCGCCGCGGCTCTCGAAGAATGCGCTCGTTCCGCAGAGTGCGCGGAAGACCTGGGGCGCGTCGCCGACCGTTCCGCAGAGCTCACGGGCGCGGGCGTACACCTCGCCGACCTCCGGGCTTGCATAGCCCTTGACCGCCACGAGCGGGACGCCCAGATCGACCAGGAGGACCAGCTCCCGGGCGTCACGTTCCGGCGAGGGCGGCAGGCCACGCGTGAGGTCGATACCCCGCCGCAGGTGTCCGATGGCCTCCAGGTTCGCCGACCGTGCCACGGCACTGCGCCCGGCCTCCTCGTAGCGGCCGATCGCGGGCTCCGGCAGGCCTGCTTCCTCGTAGTGGCGGGCGATCACCTCCGGCTCCCCTTGCGCTTGCTCCGGGAACTCCTCCTCGAGGAGACGCGCGATCCGCGCGTGATAGGCCCGGCGGGTGGAGCGGAGCAGGGACTGGTAGGCGGCGTTCTGGATCAGCGCGTGGCGGAAGCCGTAGCGTCTCGTCCCGGCCCCCCCTTCTTCCTCGATGAGATCGGCCTCGATCAGCTGTCCCAACGACGAATCGAGGTCGAGCTCCTCTCGGCGGGTGACCGCGCGCAGCAGCTCTTCCGAGAAGCCGCGGCCGATGACCGCCGCCACCTGCGCGAGGGTCTTCGCCGGCCCGAGGCGGTCGAGACGCGCGAGGAGCGAGGCATGCAGGGTCGAGGGAATGACGAACTCCCTCGCCGACCCACCGCGCCCGTCGGTCCCGGGCACGGCCATGGTCTTCGTCAGCTCCTCGACGAAGAGCGGAACGCCGTCGGTGGTCTCGACCACCCTCTCCTCGACGGCGGCCGGAAGCGGATGGGCCGCGGCAATGTGCCGGATCATCGACAGGCTCTGCTGCCGAGTGAGGGGAAGGAGGGACAGCCGAGCGATGCTCGAGGAGTCGCCCAGGGTCAGCGTGCGGCTGGGGCGCGACGTCAGCGCGAGGAGGATCGGATGCTTCGCGATGCGCTCCAGGGCCAGCCCGAGGAGCTCCAGGGTCGAGGGATCGGCCCAGTGCAGATCCTCGACGGCCAGCACCAGGGGCTGGCCCTGCGCGCGGGTCAGCAGCCAGGTGATCAGCGCCTCGAGGGTGCGGGCGCGCTCTGCGTCGGGGCTGAGCGCCGGCGGCTCGGGCTCCCGCTTCTCGGGGAGCGAGAGCAGTCGAGCGAAGAGGGGCAGGGCGTCCGGGTCGATGTCCGCCTCGTCCAGCTCCCAGCGGAGGCGATCGACGGGTGTCGCGCCGCGACCGCCGGCGTCCTCGCCGATGGCGTCCTGCAGGAGCTCGATGATCGGGTGGAAGGAGGTGCCGGAGTGGTAGGCGGAGCAGTGGGCCTCCAGCCAGGCGAAGCCACGCCCCAGCGCATGCTCGCGCAGCACCCGTAGCAGGCGGGACTTCCCCATGCCCGCCTCCGCGGCGATCAGAATCGCCCGCCCGCGCCCGGACAGCACCTGGTCGCAGCGATCGAGCAGGAGATCCACCTCCTGGGTGCGCCCGACGAACGGCGTGAGATCGCGCTGACCCCCGAGCTTGCGCCGTCCTGGACGCCCGAGCGCCGTTCGGACGCAGAAGGCGGTGACGGGCTCCGCGAGCCCCTTCAGTCGGTGTTCGCCTCGCTCCTCGATCAGGAAGGCGTCCGCCAGGAGCGCGCGGGTCGTGCCGCTGATCAGGATCTCGCCGGGATGGGCGAGGGTCTCGAGGCGCGCAGCGACGATCACCGCGTCGCCCATGGCGAGGTTCTCCAGCCGTTCGCCGGCTCCCATTTCGCCCACTACCACGGAGCCAGTGCTGATGGCGACCCGCACCTCGAGGGGGTGGAGGCCCAGGGCCGGAAGGCGTTCACTCAGGCTGGCGTTCACCGTCGGCAGGATGGCCATCATCCCCAGCGCTGCATCGACCGCACGGATCGGGTCGTCCTCGTGAGCGACCGGGTAGCCGAAGTAGACGAGGAGGCCATCGCCCAGGTACTGGGCTACGCGTCCGCCGAAGCGCTCGACGACGGGGGCGCAGGCGGCTTGGTAGGCGCGCACAGCGGATCGCAGATCCTCCGGGTCCAGCCTCTGGGAGAGCTCGGTCGAGTCCACCAGATCGCAGAACATGGCGGTGATGGGCCTCCGCTCGGCGTTGTCCTCGTGGAGGGAGGCCGGGGTCGGCTCTGCGGCCCCGCTGTGAGGCCGGCCGCAGTGAGCGCAGAAGCGGGCACCCCGGGGAACCGCGGTGCCGCAATGGGTGCACTCGGCGTTCACCGGCGTTCCGCAATGGATGCAGAAGCGCGAGGAGGTCGGAGTGTCGTTGCCGCAATCGGTGCAGCGCATGGCGCTTCGGGCTCCCCAGGGAGGATGGGGCAGCGAGGCCGGTCGCGCATCCACTCCATTCGGGGCGGTCCTCTCCCGACGGCGCGGGATATGCTCTTCGGCCCTGGACGACGGGAGGGGTCTCTTGAGCCGTGAGCTCTTCGACCTGTGGAAGCGGCTGCCGCCGGGCCCCAAGCGCTGGCTCCGGCGCAGGTGGTACGAGGCGATCTCGGCTCTCGATACGGGCCAGCATCTGCTGTTCATGAACCACGGCTTCGCGCCTGCAGATGCAGCGGATTCGCTGGCGCTGTCGGCCGCTGACGAGCCGCATCGCTTCGCGATCCAGCTCTACGATCGTGTCGCCGATCTCGCTGAGTGGGCGGGGCGCGACGCCCTCGAGGTCGGCTGCGGGCGCGGCGGTGGAGCGGCGTTCCTGATGCGCACGCGCCGGCCGCGCTCGCTCGTCGCGGTGGATCTCACGGATCGCGCGATCCGCTTCTGCCGCCGCCGTCACCGGCTGCCCGGCCTGCGCTTCGAGCGCGCCGATGCCCAGGCGCTGCCGTTCCCCGATGAGCAGTTCGACCTCGTGCTCAACGTCGAGTCGTCCGTCCTCTACGAAGATCCGGCCCGCTTCTTCCGTGAGGTGCACCGCGTCCTGCGCCCTGGCGGCCGCTTCCTGTTCGCCGATTCCCGCCGCGCGAGGAAGCTGGCGACGCTCCGCACCCAGCTGGCGGCCTCGGGGCTCGCGCCCCTGGAGGAGCACGACATCTCCAAGCAGGTCGTCCACGGGTTGGAGCTCTCGAGCGGGCCGCGCCGCGAGCTTCTCACCCGGGTCGTGCCGCGACCCCTGCGCGGGCTGTTCCGCCGATTCGCGCACCTGGAAGAAGACGAGCGCGAACGGCGTCTGTTCGAGGAGGGGCGCAAGATCTATCTCGTCGCCGCGCTGGCCAAGCCCCTGGCCGGCGCGCGGAAAGGAGAGCCCTCATGAGCCTTCGACGCCCCGGTCTCCCGCAAGTCCTCCTCCTTGTGGCGGCCGTCGGCTCGACCGGCTGCTCGATGCTGGTGGCAAACCTCCGGCAGGACAGCATCGACGGGAGGATCGGCGAGCGGGTCGAGAAGCCCGTTCCCGCGCTGCCCGCCTTCGAGGCCGGCGCGGCACGCGTCGACCTGACGCCCATCCCGGGCATTCCCCTGGGCGGCTACTCCGTCGAGGGCAAGATCAGCCGCGGCTTCTGGGGGCGCCTGTGGGCGCGAGCAATCTACCTGGAGGACGAGGACGAGTTCCCGCTCGTGCTCGTCTCGACCAACCTGATGATCATGCCCTACGGCCTCTCGAACCGGGTGACCGAGCTGGTCCAGGAGCACCTCCCCCACGTGGGCCGTGAGAACGTCGTGCTTGCCGCCACCGAAACCCATCAGAGCCCGGGCAACTTCTTCAGCGATCCCATGCACAACGCCGTGGGCTCCGCAGAGAGCGGCTTCGACGAGGCCCTGTTCGACTTCCTCGCGATTCGCATCACCAAGGCCATCGTCGATGCCCACGAGGCGCGACGGCCCGCGCGGGTGCGACTCGGGAATCCCGCCAGCCTGCAGGGCCTCGTTCGGAACCGGAGTCTGGAGGCATTCATGGTGAATCCGGGAGCCGCGAATCTGATGCAGGGCAGGCCGACCTGCCCAGCCGACCAGTACTTCGACAGCCCGGACGAGTGCCGGGCCGTCGAGCCGCGTATCGACGTTCTCGAGCTGGTCGAGCGCGACGATCCAACCCAACGGATTGCCCTCGCGGTCTTCCTCGCCACCCACACGACGATTCTCGACAAGGAGACCGAGGTCTTCGCCGGCGATTTCTTCGAGGCCACTGCGACGTTGCTGGAGACCGACGCCATGCAGGGCGTGGGGCCGTGCCCCGCCCAGGAGGATGCCTTCCCCGTCGTGGCCCTCTTCAACGGGGCCCAGGGAGACGTGTCCCCGAACTATCACCGCTCTCCGCGCGACCGGGCGCGCGTGCTCCAGCTCGGCCGGGACGTCGCGGAGCGGGTGTGCACGACCCTCGGGGCGCCGGACCTCACCAACACCGAGATCCGCTTCCGCTACCAGTTCCAAAGCCTGGACCACGACCGTTTCCTGGACGAGGCGTTCCCCACGGACGCCCTGATCCCCTACGTCCTGACCGACCCGGATTGCCACTACAACTTCGAGCTTGCGCAGCCGCCGCCGTCCCGGCCCTGGCGACGCCGCACTGCGCGGGATCCCAAGCCCGGCTTCCCGCAGATGGGCGGCGCCGAGGACGGCTACTCGTTCTTCCACGAGATCGGCCTGCTCGAAGGCGATCGGGCGTCGAAGCGCCAGCGAAACGAGGCCGGGCACGGCATCAAGAAGTCACGTCTGGACCTCGGTTGGCTCTCGATTCCCATCGGCCGGGTGGCGTTGGACTTCCTCAGTCCAGCGGAAGAGGCGCCAGTCGGCGTCTACCGCATCGGTGACCACGCCCTCGTCGGTCTGCCCGGCGAGTTCACGACGTCGCTCGGAGGACGTGTTCGCCATCTGGTGAGCCTGGAGGCGGGTCTTCCGCCCGGCGGCCGGGTCATCCTGATCGGCATGGCGAACGGCCATACTTCCTACGTGACCACGCCGGAGGAGTACGACGCCCAGCACTACGAAGGTGCGTCGTCGCTCTACGGGCCGGGCATCGGTCACATCTTCGCTCAACGCCTGGCGTGTCTGGCGAAGAAGACCCTGGAGATCCCGAGGCAGCGCGAGTTCGCCCTCACGTACGACCACGATGTAGGGGAGCCGCGCCGGTTCTCGGTTCCCAATGTCGGCGGGCCCCCCTACTTCGTCGACGATGGTCTGGCAGCGATCGCGATGGACCCGGCAACCGGCCACGTCCGGCGCGACTACCCGACCTTCTGCTGGATCGACGACGTTCCGGGGTTGGGAATGGGTGGTCCGGCCTGCGCCCGTACGCTACCGCGCGTCGTCGTGAAGGACGGAGACGTGCCGGTCGCCTCCAACGAGGAGCTCGGAATCGTCACCGTGGTCACGGACGTTGGGCTCGACGCGGCCAAGAAGCTCCAGGCCGAGTGGTGCGCGATCTGGCTCGCGGACGATGCGGATCCTGCGAAGACCTACACCTTCCACGTCGAGCCGGTCGGCGCCGGCCGGACCGTTCCGCCCCATCCGATGAGCCCCACGGGCCTGAGCCAGCGCGCTCTTGCGCGGCCCCTCTCGCAGCCGCCCGAAGGCGGCCTGCTCTGTGACTGGTTCGGCCATGGCTGCCCGGCCACATGCAGTGCGCCCACGCCAGCGCTGCCATGACTGCCACAGTGACCGTCGGGCCGGTGGTCGGTGCCCTCACCGACCGCACCGCGCGCGTTCTGGCCGAGGTGGATGACGACGTCTCGGTTTCCGTGACGCTGACCGACGCGAACGGCCAGGTGACCGGTTCCGGGCCGCTTCCTCTCGAGGCCCACCGTCCCCAGGTGTTCGCATTCGACGGCCTCGCTCCGGGCACCGCCTACACCGTCGGCTTCGTCGGCGCCGCCTCGCCCCAGCCCGGCAGCTTCCGCACGCTCGATTCGCAGCCCACGGTGCTGCGGATCGGGGCGGTCAGCTGCAACAAGCACGGCGCCGCGGCCGCCTGGCAGGCCGTGCGCGCCGAGGTGGAGACGCTCGATCTGCTGGTTCACGCCGGCGACCAGATCTATCCGTCGCAAGACCTGTTCGACGAGTCGGTGGCGGACTGGGAAACCATGGGATCCGCGGCCGCGCCGGTGATCCGGGAGCGCTACCGGGAGGTCTACCGAAGCAGCTGGACGCGGCCGGCCACCCGCGACGTGCTCGCCCACGTACCGAACCTGATGATCTGGGACGACCACGAGGTGCGGAACAACTGGGGCACCCGGGAAGAGGATCGCGATTCGGCGACCCCCGGCCACCAGGTCGGCCTCCAGGCCCGGGAGGTCTACCGCGCCTACCAGGGGGCGCTCGCCGGGCCGGTGGGCGCGAACGGCGAGCACGAGGGGCATCTTCACGTGCAGGGCGAGATGGCCGTGCTCTTCCTGGACCTCCACGGCGCTCGGGCCTTCGCGCCGGACCCCGGGTTTCCTATGCTGGGCGCCGCGCAGCGCGCGGCGGTGGAGGCCGCCTTCGCTGCTGGCGGCGCGCTCGAGCAGGCTCGCGCGCTCGTGGTCGTGAGCAGCCTGCCGCCCGTCCTGCTCTCCCCCTGGCTGCTGACGGGTCTCGGCCCGCTGGTGGAGAGCATGAAGGGCCAATGGGCCCACGCCCGCCACCGTCCCGAGCAGCGGTGGCTCCTCGATCTGCTGCGGAGCTGGCAGGCCGACGGCGACCGGGCGGTCCTCCTGCTTTGCGGGGACCTGCACATCGGCGTGCAGCGCACGGAGATCCGCCACGGTGGCGAGGTCTTCGAGCAGATGATCTCGAGCCCCATCAGCCACGGCTCGGACCTCTTGGAATACCTGCTGGTGACCGCCGCCCTCCGCGCGCATCGATTCGAGGGGCAGGGCTTGCGGGTTCGCCATAGCGGCTTCCTGCGCGGGACCCACTACGGCATCGCGACGCTCACCGCACAGCCCGGGGCCCCGGCAGCCGTCTCGGGCGAGCTGGTCCCCACCTAGGACCGGGTCGGGTCTTCCGGGTCGCCGGTGCTGTTGCGGCGCTCGATCGCTTCGATCACGCGATCGAGCCGCTCGTTCATCGCGTCGATGTCGGCGCGCGTCGGCACGTCGAGGAGCTTGACGACCCGCTCCATCGTCCGCTGCACCAGCGCCTCGAAGTCCGGCGGGGAGAAGGGCCTGCGAGCGCTCTCCTCCTCTTCCTCCTCCTGGCCGAGCATCCGGCGCATGTTGCGCTGGAACTCCTCGACGTTCTCCCGGGCGTCGTCGGCGCCCTTGCGGAGGGCGTCGTAGAGCGCGTCGCCGCCCTTCTGGAACAGCTCCGAGAGCAGGTTGCCCGGCACCGCACGGCCGCCGCGCTCGGTGTCGACGAGGATCTGCGAGAGCGTGACCGAGGTGATGTCCTCGCCGGTCTCGTTGTCGATCACCTTGACTTCCTGGTCGTTCTCCAGGAGCTCGGCGATACCCTTCAACGTGATGTAGCGGCTGGTCTCGGTGTTGTAGAGCTTGCGATTGGCGTACCGCTTGATGAGGACGGCCATGGGCTGCTCTGCTCGGCGACGGGGTTCGGACATGGTCCCCCGGGGTCGGAAGGGGCCGGACGTTAGCAGACGGCCCTGGCCTGTCACCTGCGCCGCGGCTCAGCCCTCCACAGCGATCCGCTGCACCTGCGGCGGTGCCTCCTTCGGCGGCTCGGCCTCCCCGGCGGCGGGGGAGGGTGCTTCCTCCCCCTCCGAGGTGCGCACACCGAGCTCCCACAGCAGCTCCCGGACCCCGAGGAAGGCACGCAGCACCGAACGGGCCTCGGGCTCCTGCCGGCTGCGCGCCTCCCATCGGCCGATCTCGGCGTCGAGGGCCTCTGCCACGGTTCGCAGCAGGGCGGCTCCGTCCTTGACGGCGTCCGGCTCGACCCAGCGGCGGAGCGCCGTGAGGCCCTCGCCCAGGCCGGCCGCCGGTGTCTCGGCGGCGACCTGGCCGGTGGCGGCGAGGGTGGCCGCGTCCAGCAGGGCCGCGAGGGCGGCAGCGCTCTCGGCGGCCGCACGCTGGGCGTGGCTGCGGGCGCGGCGGAGGGCCTCCTGGGCGTCGGCCGGCGGCTCTTCCGGCGGGATTCCCGCGGCTTCGTCGTCGCTCATGGCAGGGAGCTCTCCGTTCCGGGTTCGAACAGGGCCGACTCGATGCGGCCCAGGGTGTCGAGATCGTGAACGTCGCGGGGCAGCTGCGGCACGCGTCGCACGAAGGCGTCCGCCTTGGCTGCCCAGCGCAGGAGCGGTGCCGTGGCTTCCGCATCCCTGTGCACGCGACGAGCGTAGCTGCCGACACAGTGCCGCGCCGTCCGCGCCGCCGCGCCGACCTGCGCCGGATCGAGACCACGCTCGGCGAGCGCGCGCCCCAGCGCCTCCCAGGCCGCGGGCGCCGCGGGCTCGAACGCCTCGAGCTCCGGGTCGAGGTGCAGGCGGTTCAGGATCACGCCCCGCGTCGCCGCGCCGAGCCCGTCGAGGCGCTGGGCCAGAGCGACGGCCTGGTCGACCTGTCCCCGTCCCGCGCCTGCCGCGAGCACGAAGGCGGTGGTGCCGCCAAAGAGCAGCTCGCGCACGTGATCGGCCCGGGCGCGGAAGCCCTCGGACAGCTCTTCGAACAGCAGCAGGAACTCCGACAGGTCCTCGAGGAAGGCCATGCCCGACACCCGCTCGAGCAGGCGGAAGAGCGGCTCGGTGCCCTTCTGGAAGAGGCGCAGCCCGAAGCGGCCGGCACTCATCGCCGGGTGCACCAGGTGGCGGGCGATGCGGCTGTCGACCAGGCCGACCAGGCGCTCCGGCGCCTCCAGGAAATCGAGCGCGTGCTGGGACGGCGGCGTGTCGAGCACCACGACGTCGAAGCCGCCGGCGGCCACCAGCTCGTCGACCTTCTCCATGGCCGAGTACTCGCTGCTGCCCGCCAGGGCGTCGGAGACGTGCTGATAGATGGGGTTGGAGAAGATGCGATCGCGGGTGGCGTCGTCCCGTGCGAAGCGGTGCACGAGATCGTCGAAGGTGCGTTTCGTGTCGAGCATCATGGCGGAGAGCGAGCCCGGCGCGAGATCCAGCCGGGCGAGGATCTCCGCCGGCAGGGCCTCCGGCTCCGGTCCGAGGCGCGGGAGGCCCATGGCGTCGGCCAGGCGCTTGGCGGGATCGATGGTCAGCACGAGGGCGCGGGCGCCGCGCCGGGCCGCGCCCAGGGCGAGGGCGGCGGAGAGGGTCGTCTTGCCGACACCCCCGGAGCCGACGCAGGCGACGATCGGGTGCTCCTCGAGCAGGCGGGCGGGGGTGGCGCTCACGCTCCTGGCTCCGCGGGGCCCAGCAGCTCCTCCGCCAGTTCGGCCAGCGCCGCCGTGCCGGCTCCGGCCATGTCCCGGTAGGGGAGCAGGACGATCGGGAGGTCCGCGTCTTTGCGGAGATCCGCCACCGCCTCCCGGTGCATCGCGGCTCGCTCGCGCAGGTGGGCGACGCAGCGCGCCAGGCTGGCCGGGGAGGGCAGGCCCTCCGGCGCTGCGGGAAGCGCGGCCAGACGCTCCGGGAGATCGGCGAGCGCGGCGGGCAGCGGGTTCGCCTCGGCGGCGTTCACCACGATGCGGTCCATCGCGATGCCCACCTCCGCTCGCGCTCGGGCCACGAGCTCGAGGGTCTCGTTGACCGGAAGCTCCTCGGGCAAGGTGACCGGCAGCAGCAGCGTCCGCTCCGGGTCGCGGACCATCTCCTCCACCCAGCCGGCGTGGCGCCGCAGCGGGCCAGCGCGCACGGCGGAGACCACGACCCGCGGCACGTCCAGGAACGTGAGGCCGTGGCCGGTCGCCGGGGCGTCGACGATCAGGAGGTCGATGCGATCCGGGGCTTCGGGCGGCGGCTGCAGCAGGTGCCACACCTTGCCGAGCGTGATCAGCTCCCGCCAACCCGGCGCGGCGTCGAGCAGCGCGTGGAACCCGGGCTGGTCCAGCAGCCGGGTCACCAGGCCGGGGATCCGCAGCTGGAGGTGGAGGTACTCGGCGAGTGCGGCGTAGGGCTCCATCCTCCGGACGACCGGGCCGCAGGCCAGGCGCCGGCCCGTGTAGCCCACCGGCGGCAGCGGGTCGCCCAGCAGGCGCGGCAGCTCTTCGTCCCGCCCGGTCTCGATGGCGCACACCCGCAGGCCCCGGGCCGCCGCACCCAGGGCGAGGGCGCCAGTGACGGTGGTCTTGCCCGTGCCGCCCTTGCCGGTCACCACGATCAGGCGTCGTTCGAGCAGGGGGCGGAGCTGCGCCAAGCGGGGCCTCGTGAGAGTGCGGCCGTCGCGCCTCCTCCCCCCGAAACCTGCCCCCCTCGGGGCCAGCCGGGGGGGCTCAAGCACCCCTTCGGCGGAGCCGAAACGAAGCGCGGAGACCTGGAGCGACGGATGGCTGGCGAGGAGGGCGGCCCGCGGTGGATGGGAGCGCACGGACCTGCGCCGTTGAGGCGCGCACACTAGCAGCAATCCGGGCCGGAGGGCGCCCGCCGCGATGATCCTCGCCTGCCAGCAGTGCCAGACCCGCTTCCGGCTCGACGAGGCGCGCATTCCCTCCGAAGGCGCGCGGGTGCGCTGCTCCAAATGCAACCACGCCTTCACCGTGCGCCCGCCGGAGGTCGACCCGGAGGTGACCTTCGACGGTGTGGTGGCCGAGGCGGTGGAGGAGGCGATCCCGGCACCGGAGCCCGGCGCCGGCGCGGCTGGCCCCGAGCACACGGACCCGGGCCTCAGCGAGGCCCTGGAGCCGGTCGGCGAGGTCCCGCCGGACCAGTGGACCTTCAGCGACGAGGCGCCGGTCGATGCGGCCGACACCTCCCCGGCGTCCGGCCTGTTCGGCACCTCGGACGACCTGGTCGGCGATTCGGCCGGGGCCCGCGCCGCGGAGCCCCTCCCGGGCACGAACCCGGACGATCCGCTGGAGGCCCTGGCCCGCGAGGTGGCCGCCGAGAAGGGCGCCGCCCCGCCGCAGGCCGAGCCGAAGCCCGCGCCCGCCCCGCCGCAGGCCAAGCCGAAGCCCACGCCCGCCCCGCCGCAGGCCAAGCCCGCGGCGGCCCCGTCGCCCGCGCCGGCCGAGGCCTCCACGGCCGGCGCGAACACCCTGGACGGCCTCGGCGACCCGGCGGAGTGGGACTTCCTGGCGGATTCGGTCCCCGAAACCCCGGTCGAGGCCCGGGTCGAGCCCCCGCCCGTGGCGGCAGGGGCCGTGGAGGCGGCGCCGGCCCGCCCGGGCTGGGTTCTGCCACCCGCGCTCGCGTCCCTACTCTCCCGGCTGGGAGGCGCCGCGGGCTGGGCGGGCGCGGTGGGCTTGATCCTGGTCGGGCTGGCGCAGGTCCTGTGGCCGGCCCCGGTGGCCACCACGTCGCCGGCCCCCCTTCAGCTGGTGCGAGGCGATCCCGAGGTGCGCGGGCTCAGCTCCCGCCACCTCGAGAACCTCCACGGAGGGGCCATGCTCGTCGTGGGCGGAGAGGTTGCGGCCCGCAGCGCTGGCCCCGACGGCCTGCGGGTGCAGCTCCTCGACGCCGCCGGTCGCCCGCTCGAGGGGGGACGGGCCTGGGCGGGCCCCCCGCTGGGCGAGCGGGTCCTTCGCGAGCTGGACCCGGATCGCATCCGCGCGCGGCTGCAGGACGAGAGCCCGGCGCTGCGGCCCGGCGGCCTGTTCCACGCGGTGTTCCCGTCGCCTCCGGTCGGCGCAAGGGGCGTGGCGGTCATGGCCGCGGCGCTGCCTAGGGAGCCTCGTCTCCCTCCGTCACCTTCTCCGGCTCCGGAGTGACGTCGATCTCGTCGTCTCCCGAGACGCCGCTGCGGAAGCCCTTGATCGCCTTGCCGATGCCGCTGCCGATCTCCGGGAGCCGCCGTGCGCCGAACAGCAGCACCACGATCACCAGGATCACCAGGAGCTCCGGGAAGCCGAGACCGAACATTCTCCCGAAGAAGGTGCCTGTCGGGTAGGGACCGGTCAAGGCGGGGACCGCTGCGCACGAGATGCGCGCTGTTGGAGTGTCTAGAATCACGCGATGCCGAAGATCTTCAAGGCCTATGACGTGCGCGGGATCGTGCCCGACGAGCTCGACGCGGACGACGCCCATGCCATCGGTCGTGCGACCGCCCACTTCCTCGGCTCCGACACCCTGGTGATCGGCCACGACGCCCGGGCCAGCTCACCGGAGCTGCTCGAGGCGCTGCTTCGCGGCGTGTGCGACGAGGGCACCTCTGTCGTGAACATCGGGCTCGTCGCCACGCCGATGCTCTACTACGCCGTGGACCTCCTGGGCGCCGGCGGCGGCATCATGCTCACCGCCTCCCACAATCCCGCCCAGTACAACGGCTTCAAGATCTGCCGGGAGCAGGCCATCCCGATCGGTGAGGCGAGCGGTCTGAAGGAGATCGAGCGCCTCGCCCGCGAGCGCCCGCAAGCGCCGGTGGCGGCCACGCGCGGCAGCGTCCACGAGCGCGACGTCCTGGCCGGCTACGCGGAGCACGTGCTGGCGGTCGGCGTGGAGCGCCCCGCACTCCACGTGGCCATCGACTGTGGCAACGGCATGGCCGGCGTGCCCCTGGAGCCGGTGCTCCAGGCCCTGCCGCTGCGCACCGAGCGGCTCTACTTCGAGCCGGACGGCACCTTCCCGAACCACCCGGCGGATCCCCTCGAGGTCGAGAACCTGGCCGAGGTGGCGGAGCTCGTGAAGCGCACCGGTGCGGACTTCGGAGTGGCCTTCGACGGCGATGCCGACCGGGCCATCTTCGTCGACGACCGCGGCGAGCCCGTGTCGTCGGACCTGATGACCGGCCTGCTGGCGCGCACCCAGCTGCGCCTCCATCCCGGCGGCCTCGTCCTCTACGACCTGCGCTCCAGCTGGGCGACGGCCGAGGAGATCGAGGCCGCCGGCGGGCGCGCCGGCATATGCCGCGTCGGCCACTCGTTCGTGAAGGCGAGCATGCGCGAAGAGGGCGCCGTCTTCGCCGGCGAGCTCTCCGGCCACTTCTACTTCCGCTTCTCGCCCACCCTCGTGGCCGACGACGGCATCGCCGCCTTTGTCGCGTTGGTCGACCTGCTCGGGCGGGAACGCAAGCCGCTCTCCGAGCTCATCGCCCCGCTGCGCCGCTACCACGCGAGCGGCGAGATCAGCCGCCGCGTCGGCGACCCGGCCGCCATCCTCGACGCGGTGGAGAGCCGCCACCGCGAGGCGCCGGAGGTCTCGCGCCTCGACGGCCTGCTCGTCCGCTACGACGACTGGTGGTTCAACCTGCGTCCGTCGAACACCGAGCCGCTCCTGCGCCTCAACGTGGAGGCGCGCACGCGGGATCGCATGGAGAGCGAGCGGGACCGCCTGCTGGAGGTGATGGTCTAGCCCGCCGGCGCCGCTTCCTTGGCCTGGGCCAGCTCCGCCTCGATGATCTTCACGAACTCGTCGACGGGCTGGGCGCCCTTCAGGCCGATGCCGTTGACGAAGAAGGCGGGCGTCCCGGTGACGCCCGCGCTGCGGCCGTCGGCCACGTCGGCCTCGACGGCGGCGCGGTGGCGCCGCTCGCTCACGCAGGCGCGGAAGGCCTCCAGGTCGAGCTCGGCCTGCTCGGCGGCGGCCTCGAGGCCCGCGACCTCGAGGTCCGCGTCCTCGCCGAACAGCAGCTCGTGGTAGGGCCAGAACTTGCCCTGGTCGCCGGCGCACAGGGCGGCTTCGGACGCCGCGCGCGCCCGCGGGTGGATGCTGTCGAGGGGGAAGTGGCGGTAGACGAAACGCACCTCGTTCGGGTAGCGCTTCAGGAGCTCTTCGATGATCGGCTCGGCGCGCCGGCAGAAGGGGCACTGGTAGTCGCTGAACTCGATGATCGTGACCGGTGCGTCGGCGCTCCCCAGGGAGGCCCCGGTGGCGGCGACCTCGATGCGCGGCGTCTCGATGAGCACCTCGACGACGGCGTCGTTGCGAAGCTCGGTCACGAAGGCCTGGGCCGCCTGCGGGCCCTTCTGGCGCTCCAGGTGGCTCCGGATGGTGGAGCCGGCGGTCTCGAAGTCGACGTCCCCCATCGAGCCCTTGTTGCGCTCCCAGAAGGCCAACACCTCCGCGTCGGTCACCGCCATCCGCGCGGTGGCCTCCTGCTGCATCATCTCCTCCGAGTCCATCCCGCGCACCTTGGCTTCGCGCTCGACCAGCCGCTCGTTGATGATGTTCTCGACCGCCTGCTTGCGGAGCTCGTGGAGCTTGGCCGCGTCTCCGTCCTGGCTCGCCTGGCGGAAGAGCTCGTCCTTGATCCAGGAGTCGACTTCCGCGACGGTAATGTCGACGCCGTCGAGGCGCGCGGCGGCGGTCTTGTCGCCGGTCGTTTCGGAAGGGGTCGTTCGGGTACAGCCCACGGCCAGGACGCTCCCGAGCAGGAGGATGGCGGCGATCGCGAGCAGTCGGTGGAGTCGCATGGGGACCTCACGGGGGGGGGCGGGGTGGATGGGCTCCGGACGGCCGGAGCCATCTGCTGCGCGTCCGGGGGCCGGACGGCCGGAGCCAGGATGCGTAGCAAATGGCGCCCCATCCCGTGAGCAGGGAACTGCCGGCCGCCGTGAGAGGGGACCCGCCGGGCGGGCTCGTCGCCTCTCTCCAGGCCGGCGCCGGCAGCGGAGCCCTCGTCCTGGAGGCGGCGAGGCTCCTCGGGGGCCGGCGAGAGCTCTGGGCGCCGGCCGTGCTGCCGGTCGCCCTCGCGGCCCTGGCCCTCGCCGGTGCCGCCGCCGGATTCGTGGCCTGGGCCGACGAGCTGCACTCCTTCCTGGCGGCGACGCTCCCGGTGCTCAGGGCGGAGGCGTGGTGGGAGTGGCTGTGGGTCGGGCCCGGCCGCGCGCTCGTCTGGCTCCTGCCCAAGCTCGCGCTCGTGCTGGGCTTCGTGCTGGCCCTGGTCCTCGCGTTCGTACTGGCGAACCTGGCGGCGGCGCCCTTCCACGAGGTGCTGTCCCGGCGGGTCGAGCGCCTGGTCACCGGCGACGTACGGGAGGTGACCGGCGACTCGTTCTGGGGAGAGGTGCGCGCAGCGCTCCGCTCGGTGGCGGAGGAGGCGAAGCGCACCGGCTTTTTCTTGGCCGTGAGCGCGATGATCGTCGCCGCGGGCGTGGCGATTCCCGGCGCCCAGCTGCTCGTCCCGCCGGCGCTGCTCGCCCTCAGCCTGGCGTTCCTTCCCCTCGACTACGCGAGCCACGCCCTCGACCGCCGGCGCCTGCCCTTCGCCGAACGCCGTGCCTGGCTCACCCGCCACCGTGGCGCCATGCTGGGCTTCGGCGCCGCGGCCTTCGGGCTGTGCGCGGTCCCGCTGCTGAACCTGCTGGCGATGCCGGTGCTGGTCGTCGCCGGCACGCTGCTCGTCCTGCGTCACCCGCCCGAGGCGGAAAGCGCCTAGGGACGACACGCTCGAGTGTCCGCGCCTAGACCGCGAGAGCCTCGCCCAGGAACTGCCACATGCGCTTGAGCGCGGCGCCGGGCAGCTCGCCGTGGGTGCAGTCGTACCACTCGACCTGCTTCGGCTCGCCGGCGGCGGCATGCAGGGCCGCGGCCCGGTCCTCCGGAATGCGCTCGTCCCGCCGGGCGTTCACGAACAGCACCGGACGCGGGGCGATCGCGCCGACGAAGGCCAGCGGGTCGTGCTTCGCCGGCGCCAGGCCCCCGCCCCCGAGGGCGAGGGCCGCCGCACGTACCCGCCGGTCCGTGGCGCAGAAGGGGGTGCCCAGGATCGCGCCCAGGCTGAAGCCCGCGTAGCCCACCCGCCCCGCGTCGATCTCGGCCAGCGCACAGAGCGCGTCGAGGCAGCGGCTCAGATCGCCCGCGGCCTGGCGCTGGAGATCCCCCCAGAGCGCCTCCAGGCCCGGCGTGCGCTCGCCCTCGGTGGCGAGCGCCGCCAGCACCCGCGCGCCCAGCTTCGGATCCGAGCGCTCGCCGTGCAGGGGGAAGTCGATGCGGGCGATGGCCGCGCCGCCCAGGACCCACGGCGACGTGACCGTGTCCATCACCGGGTCGTCCTTGCTGCTGCCGGCCCCGTGCTGGACGAGGACGAGCGGGAAGGGACCCTCGCCTTCTGGCAGGAAGAGCCGGCCCGGTACCCAATCGGCCCCGTGGCTCACCTCGAAGCGCAGGCCACCTTCGAAGGGCTCGCTCCAGAAGCCGAGGGGTTCGTCGCGGGCGGGCACCCGCGGAGTCTAGCGGGCCAGGAGCACCCGCCGGGCCCGGTAGAGGTGCGACTTCACCGAGTCCTCGCTCTTCGCGGTCATCCCGGCGATCTCCTGGATCGAGCGATCCTCGAGGTGGTGCAGGCGGAAGAGCTTCCACTGCTCCGGCGACAGGTCCTGGCGGGCGGCCGCGGACAACCGGTCGAGACGCTCGAGGTACTCGTAGTCTTCGTGGGGGCTGGTCCCACTGTGGCCCGCGGGGCCGAGGTACTGATCGTCCTCGGGAAGCGGAACCGTGTCGTGGCGCTTGCGCTTGAACCGGGAGGCGATGGTGCGGCGGGTCAGGCCGAACACCCAGGCGGCAAAGGGCGCCTCGCCGCGGAAGGAGTGGAGGGAGGAGAAGAGGTTGAAGAAGACCTCCTGGACGATCTCCTCGGTGTCGGCCCGGTTGCTCACGCGGCGATCGACGAAGCGATAGACGCGGGGGAAGTAGCGGGCGTACAACAGCTCGAAGGGGGCGCGGTCGCCCTCGGCGACTCGCGCGACGAGCTGCTCGTCGGTGGCCTGGGCCAATGCGTTCCCAGCGATCTTCGGCCCGGCCGCGGGCTCGGCGTTCGGCGCTGCCATGGTCTCCCTTCCCATTGTGCCAGGCTGTCCCAGAACAGCCTCCCCCGTCATGGGAAGTGACCGGCCCCACGCGTCGGGTGTCAAAGAATGTCACCCCACAGCGAAAAAAAGTGCGGGGTTACCCCCGCGGGGGAGGGGTTCAGGGGCCGGGGTGGGTGGCGGGCTAGAGATCGCCGTCTCGAAGGCGGCTGCGGAACCGGAAGGCGCCGGCCGGCCCCTGGCCGCGGGGCTCCTGGCGCGGCGGGTTCGGCTCCGGCGCCGCACGCCCCGGATCCTCGGCGACCAGGAGGGCGCCCGCCGGCGTCCGCACTAGCCTCCACAGCTCGATCCTCCCCGAGCCGCCGCCGGCCGCCAGCCGGGTGCGCTCCTCGAACCGCTCGGCGACCAGCAGGGCCCGCGGGCGCAGGGAAGGGTCCAGCCGGCGTTCGGGGGCGAGCTGGGCCCAGTCCGCGATCCGCGGCGCGAGCCAGGAGAGCTCGCCCACCAGGGCGGCCCAGGTCTCGAGATCGCGGCCCGGGGCTGCCGGCTGCACCAGTCCCACGCGGCCCTCGGGATCCCGCACGACGTAGGCGATGCGGCCGGCGCCGCCGAGCAGGTTCCGGGCCACCACCTCGAGGGGCGTGGGCAGCGCAAGCAGGGCCGGGCGCAGGTCGTCCGTCGGCGGGGCCAGGGGCACGGCGCTCAATGCAGGTCGTCGCGCAGGAGCAGGGCGACGTCGCGCAGGGCCCGCGCCGCCCGCGTGCAGCCGAAGCCCTCGCCGCGGGCGGGACCCTCGACCAGGGACCGGGCCAGCTCGAGCTCGTCGACCAGCAGGCCGTAGCTCGTGAGCGGGCGCTCGAAACGGGCGGCGAAGAGCTCCGCCAGCCCGTCGAACACGCCCCGGGCCTCGGCCAGGGTCTCGGCACCGCGCACCGTCACGCCTACCTGGGCGCGGGGAGCGGCGCTCAGCACTCGTTCGCAGAGCTCGAGGAACTCGCGCCGATCCGCGTCGGAGGCGCCGGCCACCAGCCAGCAGCGGGAGAAGAGCTGCGTGTGGGCGTCGTTCCAGGTGCGGTCCGACGGCACGTGGACCAGCACCACCGACCCGCTCTCCTGCGGGAGGGTGGCCGCCGCGTCGGCGGCGGCGCCGAGGAGCGGCCCGACGTCGCCGGCGGGGAGCGGCACCCAGGTCGGCGCAAAGGCCTCGCAGGCGAGGTCCAGCCACGCCGAGTGCTCGGGCTGCGGCTCGGGCGCCAGGAGGGTCGGCGCCCGTCCGAGGGCGCGCATCTCGGCCGCCAGGCTCCACAGGAGGGCGGTGCGGATCGGGTCCCGGGGATGGAGCGGCGCGGCCACGATCGGGCAGGGCTCCGCCTTCCCCGGTTCCTCTCTCCGGCCCGGGGGCTGGGAGGCGTCGTCCAGGAAGTAGTGGAGGACCTCGCCGAGCTCGCGGGCCACGGCTAGTCCCGATCCCACATCGAAGGGGAGCGCCGGCCCAGAGCCACGGCACGTCGAGAGCGATGCCGGATCACGGTCAGCTTACGACCAGGACGGAGTTTCGGCCTCCCACCGGGCCCGGCACGGCGTTGGGGTTGTCCGGATCCTCTCGCCACTCGCCGTCGACCACGTAGCGGTAATGGTAGGTGCCGGGCGGCAGGTTCAGGATCTTCGTCCAGACCCGCTCGGCCCCCTCTGCCTGGACGAGGGAACGCACGTCCTTGTCCGGGACCCAGCCGTTGAAATCGCCGGCGATGCGCACGTCAGTGGCCCCCGGATCGCGGTAGCGCACGACCACCTCGCGGCCGCTGCCCGCCGCCTCCGGGCGAAGCTCCTCGCGCAGGGCGGGAGGCGGTTCGGCCAGGGACAGCTCCAGGGCGAGGGCCGCGTAGTCGCGGGTGCCGTTGGCCGTGCGCGCGAAGGACCCGATGGGCTGGCCGCGGCGGGCGGCCTCGCGCAGCTTGACGTTCGAGCGGATCACCGTGTCGAAGCAGAGGTCGCCGAACAACGAACGGATCTCCGCCAGCGTGTCCCGGGCGTAGCGGGTACGCCCGTCGTAGAGGGTGGGCAGGATGCGCACCGAGAGCTCGTGGCCGATGCGGTCGGAGAGCAGCGCGATCGTCTCCAGCAGCTTCTGCACGCCGTGGATGGCGAAGTCGCTGGTCTCCAGCGGGACGAGCACCTCCCCCGCGGCGCGCAACGCGTTGAAGGTGAGTACGCCCACGTTCGGCGGGCAGTCGATCAGCACGAAGTCGTAGTCGTCCCGGACGCTGGCCAGCGCGGCTTCCAGCCGCTCGGTGCGGCGCTCGGCCCGCTCGGCGGTGAGCTTCTGCTCGAGGGCCGAGAGCACGATGCCCGAGGGCGCCAGGTGGAGCGCGTCGCTCCAGGCCTGGATCACGTCCGCAAGGCGACCGGCGGCCGGCGAGCCCACGGGCTCCACCAGCACCTCGTACAGGTTCTCGTCCAGCGCCTCGGGGTCGTAGCCCAGGGCCAGAGTGGCGTGGGCCTGGGGGTCCATGTCGACCACCAGCACCCGGGCGTCGGCGGCCAGCGCCCCCGCCAGGTTCACGGCAGTGGTGGTCTTCCCGCAACCGCCCTTCTGGTTGACGATGGCGACGATGCGCATGAGCGGTCACCTCCTGACGAGGGCACTCGGAGGAAGGACCGGGGATGGGATCGGACCGGGGAGTCGCTGGGGCTGAAAGTAAACGCGACTGTGTAGGCCGTCAACTCCGAAACCCCTGGAAGATCGCCGCCTTCGGGGGTTTTCTGCGAATGGGGTTGGAGCTTCGCCCGGGTTCGCCGCCTCTTGGGCCGTGCGGTAGCTTGGCTCGGTGGCGGACTCCAAGGCCAAGCCCCGAGATACCCGGACCTGGGTCGAAGATCCCCAGGGCCGGCGCCCCTTCATGCGGGGCATCATGATCCACTCCCTGATGTCCCGGGGTGCCGACTTCGATGACGCCTACCGGGTGGCGTCGCAGATTCGCGACCAGCTGCGGGGCACCGAGCGGATCGGCCGGGACGAGCTGGCCGCCCTGATCGAGGATCACTTCCCCGGCAGTCTCGAGGAGCGGCCCCTGGCGATCGCGCCCGAGATCCAGGTCACCGGTGGGCGGGAGCCGACACCGTTCTCCAAGGGCGTGCTCTCGGGCTCGCTCCTCGCCGCCGCCATCGAGCCCGAGCAGGCCCACGACGTGGGCCGGGAGATCGAGGCCGCGTTGGTGGCCCGCGGTGAGCCCTTCGTCGAGCGGGCCGAGATCCGCGCCCTGGCCGCCGAGACCCTCTCCAGGCGGCTCGGCGCGCGGGTCGCCGGGCGCTACCTGGCCTGGCGTTCGTTCCTGGATTCGGAGCGCCCCCTGATCCTGCTGCTGGCCGGGACCGCCGGCGTGGGCAAGAGCTCCCTGGCCCAGGCCGTCGCCCACCGGCTGGGCATCGCCGGCGTCACCTCGACGGACGCCATTCGCCAGGTGATGCGCATCATGCTCGGGCCCGAGCTCGTACCGGCGATCCACGCCTCCTCCTACGACGCCCACAAGGTCGTCGTGCGCTCGGAGCAGGCCGACGATCCGGTGATCGACGCCTTCCGCGCCCAGGCCGCGACGGTCTCCGTCGGCGCCCGGGCGATGATCGAGCGCGCCATCGAGGAGGGCACGAACCTGATCCTGGACGGCGTGGCCGTGCTCCCGGACCTCATCGACGTGTCCCAGTACGGCGATCGCGCCCATGTGGTCTTCCTCACCGTCGCCACGCTCGAAGAAAAGGCCTTCAGCAAGCGATTCGAGACGCGGGCGCGGGATGCCGCCGCGCGGCCGCCGCATCGCTACCTCGGCAACCTCGCGGCCATCCTGCGGATCCAGGACCACATCCTGGAGCTGGCGGAACAGCAGGACGTGCCGATCGTCGACAACGTCGACTTCGACGCCTCGGTGCGCTCGATCCTGCGTCACGTCACCGAGAGCCTCCGCAAGCAGGTGGGCTCGTGAAGGACGGCCCGCTCCGCCGCCTGGCGGCGGCGGGTCTGGCGCTGCTTCTCACGGGCTGCGCCACCCTGACCGTGGAAGAGGAAGAGGCCCTCGGGCGGGAGCTCGAGCGCGAGGCCCGGCGCGAGCTGCGTCTGCTGCGCGACCGGGTGGTGAACGACTACATCACCGATCTCGGCGAGCGCCTGCTGGCCGCCGCCGGTCCCCAGCCCTTCGAGTACCACTTCTACGTGGTCGAGGACGAGGAGATCAACGCCTTCGCCATGCCCGCGGGCGGCATCTACCTGAATACGGAGACGATCCTCGCCGCCGGAAACGTGAGCGAGCTGGCGGGAGTGATGGGTCACGAGATCGGTCACGTCGTGAACCGCCACATCGCCGAGAACTACAACCGCGCTCGCGCCACCGGCTGGGCGCACCAGGCGGCGGTGATCGGCGCCGGCATCGCCGGGGGCAGCGCCGCCGCCGGTGCGGCCAACCTGCTGGGCGGGATGTCGGCCATGGCGTTCATCAACTCCTTCGGCCGCGACGCCGAGCGGGAGTCCGACGCGTTCGCCGCCGAGATCCTGCCCCGGGCCGGCATCGATCCGGAGGGCACCTGGACCTTCTTCCAGACGATGAAGGCCGAAGGCGGTCCGAACGTCCCCCAGTTCCTCTCCAGCCACCCGGCCACCGACGAGCGCCTCGAGGCGGCCCGGGCACGGATCGAGGCGGCCGAGCTGCCGCCGGGGCTGCGCAAGGAGGACGGCGGCCGGCTCGAGATCATCCAGCGTCGCATCGAGCTCCTGATGGGCTACGGCGCGCGGGATCGCGGCCGTCGGCCGCGCTGAGCGGTCCGCGTCGGGCGCCGGGACGCGGTGCGCGCCGGGCAGAGGCGGCAGGCGCTACGTTCGCGGGCGCACGGAGGAAGCATGCAAGCCCCCTCGCTCCGGACCCTCGGTGAGCTGCGCCAGGCCGGCCACGCCCACCGCACGCTGCGCCAGGAGATCCACGCGAACCTGCTCGACAAGCTCGGCAAGGGGGATCCCCTCTTCCCGGGCATCGTCGGCTACGACGACACGGTGATCCCCGCGGTCGAGAACGCGCTGCTCTGCGGTCACGACCTCATCTTCCTGGGCGAGCGCGGGCAGGCCAAGTCGCGGATGATCCGCCAGATGATCGGTCTCCTCGACGAGTGGATGCCGATCGTGGCCGGCAGCGAGATCCACGACGACCCCTTCGCGCCGGTCTCGGCCTTGGCGCGGCAGCAGGTGGCGGAGCACGGCGACGCCACTGAGATCGCCTGGGTGCACCGGGACGATCGCTACGTGGAGAAGCTCGCCACTCCGGACGTCTCGATCGCCGACCTGATCGGCGACGTCGACCCGATCAAGGTCGCCCAGGGACGCACCCTCGGCGACGAGCTGACCATCCACTTCGGCCTCCTGCCGCGCACGAACCGCGGGATCTTCTGCATCAACGAGCTGCCGGACCTGACGGAGAAGGTGCAGGTGGGTCTCTTCAACGTGATGCAGGAGCGCGACGTCCAGGTGAAGGGCTACAGCGTGCGCCTGCCCCTCGACGTGCTGGTCGTGGCCAGCGCCAACCCGGAGGACTACACGAGCCGCGGGCGCATCATCACGCCGCTGAAGGACCGCTATGCGGCCCAGGTGCGCACCCACTACCCGCAGAACCGCGAGCTCGAGCTGGGCGTGGTGCACCAGGAAGCGCGGGTGCCCCGGGTGGAAGGCCTCACCGTCGTCGTGCCCCCCTTCATGGAGGAGATCGTCGGCGAGCTCACCTTCCAGGCGCGCTCGAGCCCCGACGTGAACCAGACCTCCGGGGTCTCGGTGCGCATGTCCATCGCCAACTACGAGACCCTGGTGGCCAACGCCCTGCGCCGCGCGATCCGGTTGGGGGAGAAGGAGGCGGTTCCGCGCATCTGCGACCTCGAGGCGCTGGTCACCTCGACCGCCGGCAAGCTCGAGCTCGAGTACGCCGGAGAGGACCGCACCGAGACGCAGGTGGTCGAGGACCTGATGCGACGGGCGACCCGGCTCGTGTTCGACGCCCGGGTGCCCCTCGAGGGCATGGCGCCGGTGATCGAGTCCTTCAACCAGGGATGGAACGTCGAGGTGTCCGCCGAGATGCCGGCGGGGGACTACCTGGAAGGTCTCGACGAGATCCAGGGCCTGCGGGAGGCCGCCTCCCAGCTCGCCGGCGGCGATTCCCCGGAGCGCCTGGCCAGCGCCATCGAGCTGCTGCTCGAGGGCCTCCACCTGCAGAACCGCCTCAATAAGTCGAGCACCGAAGGCGGGGCGCGCTACGGCGCCTCCGGGGGCCCATGAGGATCCACCGCTACAGCCGGTGGGACGGGAGCCAGCAGCAGTTCACTCTCGACGCCCGGCAGGCGCTCGACGCCCTCTCGGAGCTGCTCATGGAGGGGCTCGACGTGGACGAGGCCCTCGAGTGGATGCGCCGGGGCGGCTTCGACCTGGCGGGCATGAATTTCCGCGTGATGGGCGTGGAGGAGATGATCCAGGAGCTCCGCGAGCAGGTGCAGGAGCTCTTCGACCAGTACCGGCTGGACGAGGCGACCCGGGAGCTGGCCCAGAAGCTCGACGACATCCTCGACCGGGAGGAGCGCGCCCAACGCGACGCCCACGGGATGGAGTCCCAGGCGATGAACGAGTTCCTCCAGCGTCGCCACGGGGAGCACGAGTCCCTCTCGGACGCCATCGAGGCCTTCCGCGACCACGCGTTCGAGGACGACGAGGCCGGCGAGGAGTACCGCGAGCTGCTCGAGGAGCTGGATCGCCTGCGCGAGCTCGAGGACTTCCAGCGCGAGCACGGCGAGAAGTTCCGGGGCGAGGAGGCCGCCGACTACGACACGGCCCAGGAGATCCGCGAGCGCATCCAGGCGCTCCAGCAGATGGCCCGCGACCTGGCCGAAGGCAACTTCCAGCAGGTCTCCATGGAGGAGCTGCGCGAGATGCTCTCGGAGGACGGCATGCAGTCCTTCGTGATGCTCCGGGACATGGAGCAGACGCTGCAGGACGAGGGCTTCCTGCGCCGGGCCGACGACGGCATGGAGCTCACGCCCCGGGCGATCCGCCGCATCGGCGCCCAGGCCCTGGCCTCCGTCTACAGCAAGCTGCGCAGCGGGCGCTCCGGAAGCCACGAGACGATGCACCGGGGCATCGCCACGCCGCGCCCGGACGAGACCCGGCCCTGGCAGTTCGGCGACGCTCTTGACGTGCACGTGGTGCGCACGGTGCTGAACGGCGTGAAGCGCGCCGTCGCCGAGGGGCGGCCGACCGCGCCGGTGCAGCTTGGCGTGGACGATCTCGAGGTGCGCGAGTGCGACTTCAGCACGCAGACCACCACCGTGCTCCTCCTCGACATGAGCTGGTCCATGTCCTGGGCGGGGCGCTTCCCGGCGGCGAAGCGGGTCGCCCTGGCCCTCGACCACCTGATCCGCACCCAGTATCCGCGCGACGACTTCTTCGTGGTGGGCTTCTCGACCCGGGCGAAGGAGCTTCCGATCAAGGAGCTGCCCCTCGCCCGCTGGGACATGGGCGATCCCTTCACGAACCTCCAGGAGGGGCTCCTGGTCGCGGAACGGTTGATCGGCCAGCACCCGAGCCCGAGCCCGAGCCCGCAGATCCTGGTGATCACCGACGGCCAGCCCACCGCCTACTTCGAGGGCCGCGAGCTGCGGGTGGAGTGGCCGATGGGCTTCGGCGGCGTCTCGCCCCACGCGGTGGCGGAGACCCTCAAGACCGTTCGCCGGGTGACCCGTCGGGGGATCACGATCAACACCTTCATGCTCGACGACGCGCCGGAGCTGGTGGGCTTCGTCGAACGCATGACCGAGATCAACAAGGGGCGCGCCTTCTTCACGATGCCGAACCAGCTGGGCAGCTTCCTCACCGTCGACTACCTGGCCCAGAAGCGGAGTCGGTTCCGCTGAGCAGCACCCCGTGAGTCTGGATCCCGGCGGCAGCCCCCGCCGGCTGTGGGCCAACCTGAGCCGGGCCGCGCGGCTCGGGGTGGCCGGCGGCGTCTTTGCCCGGGGCCCCGTGTGGCTCCGCCTGCGCCTCGCCTCGCCGGTCCCCGAGCTCGCCGCCCAGGCCTGGTTCGGCCAGCGGGAGTCGCACCTCTCGATGCTCGACGTGGTGCGGGTGCTCCACGCGGCGAAGGACGACCCGGACGTCGCCGGGGTGGTGCTCCGGCTGCTCGGCGCGCCCGGCGGCGCGGCCCGGGTCGAGAGCCTGCGCCGGGCGATCGCGGCGGTGCGTGCCGCCGGCAAGCCCGTGGTCGTCTGGTCCGAGAGCCTCGGCACCCAGGAGACCTGGCTGGCCAGCGCCGCCAGCCGCGTGGCGATTCCGCCGTCGGGCAGCGTGCACCTGCTCGGCATCCGCTTCGAGGGCTTCTTCCTGCGCGATCTCCTCGCCCGCCTGGGTGTGCAGGCCGACGTGCTGCGGGTCGGCGACTTCAAGAGTGCGGGTGAGCTGCTCACCCGCTCCGGCTACTCGGAGGAAGCGCGCGCCCAGCTCGAGGCGCTGGCGGACGACCTGTTCGAAACACTGGTGCGGGACGTCGCGGCGGGGCGCAGCCTCACGGAGGCGCAGGTGCGCGAGCACGTGGACCGCGGCCTCCTCACCGCCCAGGGCGCCCGGGAGGCCGGGCTCATCGACGCCTGCCTCTATCCCGACGAGCTGGAGCAGCTGCTCGGCGAGCTCGCGCCCGCCGCCTGGCACCAGGACAAGCCCCGGCTCCTCGACGCGGCGGCCTACCGGGCCCTGCGCGCCGCCGATGCCGGCTTCCAGCCGCTGCTCCGCCGGGCGCCACGGCTCGTGTACGTCGCCGCCCGCGGCGGCATCGGCCGCGGCCGCGGCCTGCGCGGCATCGCCGCCGATACCTACCGGCGCCTGCTCGAGCCCCTGGCCGAGCGGGAGGACGTGCTGGGCGTCGTGCTGCGGGTGGACAGCCCGGGCGGGGAGGGCGTCGCCTCGGACCTCCTGGGCCGGGCGGTGCGGCGCATCGCCGACGCCAAGCCGATCGTCGTGTCGATGGGGGACACGGCGGCCAGCGGCGGTTACTTCCTCGCCGCCGGGGCCACCGCCATCCTCGCCGAGGCCACGACCCTGACCGGCTCCATCGGCGTCGTCGGCGGGAAGCTCGACTTCTCCTCCCTCTACGAGCGGGCCGGCATCGGTCGCGACGCCGTCGAACGCGGCGCCCAGGCGGGCCTCCATTCGGAGGCCCGCACCTTCACGCCCTCCGAGCGGCGCGCCCTGCGCGACGAGCTGGGCGCCGTCTACGAGCTCTTCCTCCAGCGGGTGGCCGAGGGCCGCGCCCGCAGCCGGGACGAGATTCACGCCCTGGCCCAGGGCCGCGTCTGGAGCGGCGCCCGAGCGGCCGCCCAGGGCCTGGTCGACAGCCTGGGCGGCCCCCTCGAAGCCCTCACCGAGCTCCGCACCCGCGCCGGCCTGGGCGACGCCGAGCGCATCCTCCTCGAAGAGCACCCGCGCCTCCCCCGTCTCGCGACCCTCCTCCCCTGAACCCGGTGCCTTCCATGGGGTCGCTACCGTCCCGGCGTGGGACGCAAGCTCAAGCTCGACATCCCGGGCCCGGACCGGCGCCTCTCGGTGGAGGAGGTCCGCGAGAAGGGGTGGCCGGCGGTCTTCGCGCCGGACGTCGCGGATCCCCTGCCGCTGGTGGTGGAGCTCGGCTTCGGCCGCGGCGAGTTCCTCCGCCACCTCGCCGCCGAGGCGCCGGAGCAGGCCCACGTGGGCGTGGAGCTCTCCTTCAAGCGTGTCCTGAAGATGGCGCGCCGCATCGCCCGGGAGGACCCGGGCAACGTCCGGCTGGTCTGCGCCCCCGCCGAGCAGGTGGTGCGTGAGGTGCTCGCGCCCGCCAGCGTGCGGACCCTCTGGGTCAACTTCCCAGACCCGTGGCCGAAGAAGCGCCACCACAAGCACCGGCTCCTCCAGCCTCCCCTTGTGGCCCAGCTCGCACGGCGCCTCGTTCCCGGCGGCGCCCTCGAGATCGCGACGGACCACGCCGACTATGCCGAGGCGATCGACGCCGCGCTCCGCGGCGAGCGGGAGCTCCAGAACACGCTCGGCGTGCCCTTCCGCCGCGACGTCCCCGGCCGGCTCCACACCGCCTACGAGCTGGAGTGGCGCGCGGAGGGGCGGCCCCTCCACTTCTGGAGCTACCGGCGCAGGATGCCCGCGTGAGCGCCGCTCCGCTGATCGGGCTGCCGCCCGACCACCTGCGGCAGCGCTTCCGGGAGGAAGGCTTCCCGGCCTACCGGGCCGACCAGGTCGTCGAGTGGATCTACCGCCGCGGCGTCCTCGAGCCCGGCCGGATGACGAACTTGCCGCAGGAGCTCCGGGAGCGTCTCGGCGCCGACTGGTCCTTCCGCGCCCTCGAGCCCGCCCGGGTCGACCGCTCCCGGGACGGCACCTGCAAGGCGGTGCTGCGTGCCGCCGACGGCGCCCTCGTGGAAGCGGTGCTGATTCCCGAGGAGGATCGCACCACCCTGTGCGTCTCGACCCAGGTCGGCTGCCCGCTGGCCTGCTCCTTCTGCGCCACGGGCAGCCTCGGCTTCACCCGCAACCTGCAGGCGGCCGAGATCATCGACCAGGTGTTGCGCATGCGCGAGCTCCTCCCGGAAGGCGGCCGCATCACGAACGTCGTCTTCATGGGGATGGGCGAGCCGCTCCTCAACCTGCCGAACGTCGTGGCCGCCGTGGAGGTATTGCTGCACCCCAAGGCCTTCGCCATGGCGCCGCGCCGGGTGACTGTCTCCACCGCCGGTGTTCTGCCGAAGATCGGAGCGCTGCTCGATGCGGTGCCGGTCAACCTGGCCGTCTCGCTCCACGCCGCCACCGACGCCGTGCGCGACGTGCTGGTGCCGCTGAACCGGCGTTTCCCGTTGGCCGAGCTGGTCACCACCCTGCGTGAGCTGCCGCGCCTCTCCCGCCGCCACCCGGTGTTCTTCGAGTACACCCTGATCGCCGGCGTGAACGACGCGCCGGAGGACGCCCGCCAGGTCGTCCGCCTGCTGCGCGGGATCCCCAGCAAGCTCAACCTCATCCCGATGAACGCCCACGCGGACAGCGGCTACCGGCCCCCCTCGCCGGAGCGGGCGAGCGCCTTCATGGGCGAGCTGGTCCGGGGCGGCCTCACGACGACCCTCCGGCGCAGCCGCGGGGCCGACATCGACGCCGCCTGCGGCCAGCTCGCCGTGCGCCAGCAGGGCGAGTAAGGCTCGCCCCCCGGGCGGCCGACGGGGCTCTCGGAATGCTCTACGCGATCGGCGACATCCACGGCGAGCTGCGCCAGCTCGACGCGCTGCTGAAGCAGCTGCCCCTCGCGGAGGGCGATCGCCTGGTCTTCCTCGGCGACTACGTCGACCGCGGGCCGGACTCCGCCGGCGTCGTGAGCCGGCTCGTCGATCTCTCCCGCCGGGTCGACTGCGTCTTCCTGCTGGGGAACCACGAGTCGATGTTCCTCGACTTCCTGGGCTTCCGCGGCCCCGCCTGGTTCGGCGGCGACGCCTTCCTGATGAACGGCGGCGACCGCACCCTGGCGAGCTACGGCTACTTCAGCGCCCCGGACCCGAAGCCCGAGGTCTTCCAGCTCCCGCCGGCCCACGAGCGCTTCTACCTGGACCTCCAGCCCTACCACGCGGAGGGCGACTACCTCTTCGTCCACGCCGGCCTGGGTGAGCGCACCCTCCAGTCCGGCGACGCCGCCTTTGCCCTGCGCCGGTCGCGCCCGGAGGACCTGCTCTGGAATCGCTCCAGCATGGAGATGCCCCACAACCTCGGCGTGACCGTCGTCTACGGCCACACTCCGAGCCGCGACTTCGGCGTGCGCCGGAACGATCCCTTCAGCATCGGCATCGACACCGGCGCGGTCTACGGCGGGCCCCTCACGGCGATCCGGCTGCCGGACGAGACGATCTACCAGGCGCTGTAGGGCGGCCTACTTCGCCGGAATCGTGATGCGTTGTCCCGGCTGCAGACGGTGGGCGTTGCGGATGCCGTTCAGGGCGACGAGGGCACTGCGGGTCACGCCGAAGCGCCGCGCGATGCCGTCGAGGGTGTCGCCGCGCCGCACGGTGTAGACGCCAGCGCGGGCCAGCTCCGGGCGGGCGCTCACGGCGCCGCCGGGCAGCTCGAGGACCTGGCCGGCGCGGATGCGGTTGCGGTCGCGCAGGTGGTTCGTCGACAAGAGGTCGCGCTCGCTCACACCGAAGCGGCGGGCGATGGAGGAGACCGTGTCGCCCCGCTGCACCGTGTAGAGGCCGTCCTTCGGCAGCGCGGCGGGCGGCTGGCTGGGCACGACGCGGCCAGCGCGCACCGGGAGCTTCAGGACCTGGCCGGCGCGGATCCGATGGCGGCTGCGCAGGCCGTTCAGCGCCACCAGCTCGGATTCGCGCACTCCGAAACGGCTCGCGATGCGGGAGAGCGAATCGCCCCGCCGCACCCGGTAGGTGCGGTCCGGGAGCTGCTTCGCGTGGCGCTGGTGGCCGCCGAGTCCGGCGATCACCACCTTGCCCGAGGCCCGCATCGGATCCGGCGGCACCCGAAGGGGATAGCCCTTGGGCACGAGCTTCTGCCCCGTCCACACGGGGCTGCGCAGCGCCGGGTTGGCCCGGCGCAACTCGTCGGTGCTGACGCCGAAGGCCGCCGCCAGGTCCGACGCCTTTGCGTAGTGCGGGAGCGTCACGATCTCCGGCCGGTCCGGCGGCTCGATCTGGAGCTTCCCGAAGTGGCGCTCGGCCTCCTGCTGTACCTCGAGGGCCGCGAGGAACTCGCAGTAGAAGTTGCGGGAGGCGAAGCCGAAGGTGCGGCTCTTGTAGCGGTCGAGGATCTGCTCGATGTTTCGGGTGCCGAGCTTGCGCACGGCGCGCTCCATGCCACCCGGGCCGTGGTTGTAGGCGGTCAGGGCCAGCGGCCAGGTGCCGAGCCTCTCGTGGTTCGAGCGCAGCAGCCTCGCCGCGGCGACCGTCGCCAGGAACGGATCGTTGCGCTCGTCCACCACATGGTCGACGCGCATGTACATGCGCCCGGTGCCGCGAGTGAACTGCCAGAGGCCCGAGGCGCCCACGTGGGAGCGGGCCCTCGGGTTGAACGACGACTCCACGTGGGGCAGGGCGGTCAGGTTCGCCGGCAGCCCGCGATCCTGGAACACCCGCCGCATGTAGGATTCCCAGCGCCCCTGGCGGATCAGGCCGGCCCGGAACTTGTCCGCCTGACCGCGCTGGAAGCGCACCTGGCGGCTCGCCTCCCGCAGCGTGGCGTTGCTGACGCCCTGGGGAAAGAGCGCCAGGATCCGCTTCTGCTCGGCGTTCAGCCCGCTCCGCTTGCCGCTGGCGAGGGTGCGCAGAACCTTCTTGATGGCCTCCCGCTCGGCCTTGATCGCCCGGTCGCGGGCGCGGCGCGAGAGGTTGCCCGACGCGGCCACCGTGCCGTACACGACCCGGAGGTCCCGGGAGTCGTGCATCAGCCCGTGATCGGTGTCGACCTCGGCGTAGATGCGCTTCCAGAAGGCGACCCGCGGCTCGAGCTTCGCGGGCTTCGGGAAGGCGGGTCCGGCGGCGGCCGGGCCGGCGAGCAGGACCCAGGCGATCGCGATCAGGAGCGGCAGACGTCGACCCATCGATCCTTCGCACATCGGCAGAGCAGCGGAGAAACTGACGCGGGTACCCGGGCTCGAGGGCCCTCTCGCGGCCCGGAACCGAAACCCAGGGTAGGAACCTAGGGTGCGGGCGGGCCGCCCGCCCAGGCTGGGGACCCGGCCGCCCGCAGGGGGTTCAGGCGAAGTTCATCCCGCCGCCGCGGCTACTTCTTGCGGCCCTTTCGCCGGGCCGCCCGGGCCGCCTTGCGCTTGCGCTTGTTCCGGCCCTTGTCTTGGGCCCGCCGCATCTTGCGGTTGCCCCCGGGCATGCCGGGCATTCCCCCCATCAGGGAGGCCGGATCGAGGTCCCCGGGCATCCCGGCGCCGGCCAGCTTGCCGAGCCCTGGGATCTTGGAGAGCAGCCCGCCGCCGGAGCCGAGGGACGCCATCATCTCGCGCATCTGGGAGAAGCGGGCCACCAGGTCCGTCACGTCCTTGGGGGCTCGGCCGCTTCCCCGGGCGATGCGCTGGGCGCGGCTCTTATCGATCACGCGGGGCCGGGTGCGCTCCTGGGGCGTCATCGACTGGATCATCGACTCGACCTTGGTGAGCTCGCGCTCGTCCACCTGGTCGGCCATGTCGCCGAACATGGGCATCTTGCCCATCACGTCCTTCAGGGGGCCCATCTTCTGGATCGTCTTCAGCTGGGCGAGCAGGTCGTCCATCCCGAACTGGCCCTTCAGGATGCGCTCGGCGTCCTCCTCGGCCTGCTGGGTGTCGACGACCTCCTCGAAGTCCTTCACCAGGCCGACGATGTCGCCCATGCCGAGGATGCGGGAGGCCAGGCCTTCGGGCCGGAAGGGCTCGATGCGGTCGACGGTCTCTCCCGTGCCGATGAACTTGATCGGCACGCCGGTCACGTGCTTCACCGCCAGGGCGGCGCCGCCGCGGGAATCGCCGTCCAGCTTCGTGAGCACGAGGCCGTCGAGATGCAGGCGCTCGGCGAAGGCCTGGGCCACGTTGACCGCGTCGCGGCCCATCAGGGCGTCGCAGACGAGCAGCGCGTTGGCCGGCTTCGTCGTCTCCGCGATGCCCTCGAGCTCGACCATCAGCTCGTCGTCGATCGCGAGCCGCCCCGCGGTGTCGTAGACGATGGCGTCGAAGCCCTCGCTGCGCGCGCGCTCCCGGCCGCCGGCGCAAATGGACGCGGGGGCCTCGCCCTCGGCGCCGGCGTGGACCGGCACGTCGATGCTCGCCCCGAGCTGCTGCAGCTGCAGCACCGCCGCCGGGCGGTAGACGTCCGCCGCCACCAGCAGCGGCCGCCGCCCTTCCTTCGCCAGGTGGCGCGCCAGCTTCGCGGCGATCGTGGTCTTGCCGACGCCCTGCAGACCGAGCAGCATCACCGAGGTGACGCCGCCCTCGTCCCGGGCCAGCTCCGGGTCGACCGGGCCCATCAGGGCCGTGAGCTCCTCCTCGCACACGGCGACGAAGTGCTGGCCCGGCGTGGCCTTGTGCAGCTGGCCCTGGGCGTCGCGGATGCGCGTCTCGACCTTCTCGCCCAGCGCCCGCTCCCGGACCCGGGCGAGGAAGTCCTTCACCACGCCGTAGTCGACGTCCGCCTCGAGCAGCGAGGCGCGCACCTCGCCGAGGGCCTCCTTGACGTTCTCCTCGTCGAGGGTGCGGGTTCCGGCCAGGTGCTCCCGGGCACGCTTGAAGCCGTCGGTCAGGGTTTCGAGCATCGCGCCTCCAGCGAACGGGGGAGGAGGATAACAACGCGGTGTGGTATCTCCCCGTCCAGCCCGGAGAGGCGGGCGGCAGCGCGAGGAGATCCGATGCCCACCGACGTCGAAGCCCAGATCACGGGCAACGTCTGGAAGATCGAGATGGCCGTGGGGGACAGCGTCGAGGAGGAAGACGTGATCCTGATCCTCGAGTCCATGAAGATGGAGATTCCCGTCGAGGCCCCCTGCGGCGGCACCCTCGCCGAGATCAAGGTGAGTGAAGGGGACAACGTCGAGGAGGGCGCCGTCCTCGCAGTGATCGCCGACTAGGCGCATCGTGGCGAAGGGGCTCAAGGTCCGCTCCCTGCGCCCCCGCGACCGGGACGCCGCGCTGATCCATCTCGAGAGCGAGCCGCGCCTCAACCTCGCCCTGATCGATCTCGTCCTCCGGCTGGGCCGGCCCGTGCCCCGGCGCGAAGCGCGACCGGAGCTGATCGGCGCTTGGCGGGGGGATCGCCTCGTCGGCGTCGCCGCCCTCCGGCCGAGCGTGATGCTCGACGCCCTGGCCGAGCCCGACGCCCTCGAGGCCCTGTTCCCCCACCTGGCCGGCGTCGGCTCCGGCCTGGTGAAGAGCACCGAAGAGCGGGTCGGCCCGCTCTGGGCCTGGCTCGAGGACCGCGGCCGACGCGCGCTGCTCGACCGCATCGAGATCGCCTACGCCGTCGGCCCCGGCTCGCTCCGCCCCGCCGAGCCCCCCGCCGGCTGGACGATCCGCCCCGCCCGGGACGCCGACCTCGACGCCCTCGTCGAAGCCGCCCGCGAGAGCCTCCGCGAAGAGGACCGCCCCGACCCCTCCAAGGGCGACCCGGTCGGCTTCCGACGTTGGGTCCACGGTCGCCTGCCGCGAGCCGTGGTCGGAGAGTGCGACGGGCAGCTCGGTTTCGTCGGCTACGCCGATGTGCAGTGCAAGCGCGGCTGGCTCCTGCAGGGGGTGTTCACCTGGCGCGAGGTGCGCCGCGAAGGCATCGCCGCCGCAGGGGTGAGCGAGCTGTGCGGACGGGCGTTCGAGCACGGGGCGGAGCACGTGCAGCTCGCGGTGGTGGAGGGGAACGTGGCGGCGGAGCAGCTGTATGCGCGCCTGGGTTTCGAGGCGTACGCGCGGCTGCGGACGTTGCTGTTCGTCTGAGGAGCGTGGGTGGAGCTGGGGCGGGCCCGGGTCGCGAGCGGGGTGCGCTCGGGGGCTTCGGGGGGGGTGCGGGCTTGGGTTCGGGCCTTCGATCCAGCCGAGATCCCGGTGACCTCGCTGCCGCCGCCAGCAGAGGCGCTGGTGTGGGAATTGCGTGGATGACAGTCGTTATATAACATCCGTCTGGAAATGGATGCCCCATGCCCCGCTCTCCCAGTCTCTCCCGCGCCCAGGTGCTGGCGGCGGGCCTGGCGCTGCTTCGCCGGGAAGGCGAGGTGGGCCTGAGCGCCCGGGCCCTGGCGGCCGCGCTCGGCACCTCTACCCAGCCCATCTACACCGCCTTCGGCGACATGGCCGCGCTCGAGGAGGCGCTGCTCGAGGAGGCCCGCGGCTTCTTCCTGCGGGCGGTGCTCGTCCGGCGGCCCGGGGAAGGCGCCTACGAGAGCATCGGGCTCCGGCTCCTCGAGTTCAGTCGCGACGAGCCCGGGCTCTTTCGCTGGATCATGACGTCGGGGCGCATGCACCTGGACTTCGGGCGCGCGCGCAGCTCGCCCGAGTTCGAGGCGGTGCTGAAGCGGATGGGAGAGGATCCGGAGCTCGCTGGTCTGGACGAGCCCGCCCTCGTCCGCATCAACCGGGGGCTCTGGTTCTTCACCTACGGTCTCGCGGTCTCGATCGCCGACGGCCTGGTCGGGGCGTCGCCACGCACGGTGCGCCGCTACCTGAACGAGGCGGCGCGTGCGCTGATCGCGGGAGAGCAGGGGCGGTGAAGCGGCTCGCGCTTTCACTGGCCGCCCTGGTACTCGCACAGGGATGCGCTCACCTCGGTGCGGACGGCGTGCTCGCCACCGACACCCTGGACGGGCACGCCCGCCGCGTCGGCCTCCTCACACCGTCGCGCACGCAGGTGCAGCTTTGGTACGAGCGCAGCGGCCCCGCCGACGCGCCGGCGGTCGTGCTCCTGAACGGCATGGACTCCCAGGCGATCTACTGGCCGACGGACTTCGTGGTCGCGCTGCTCGACGCGGGCCACCAGGTGATCCGCTACGACGCCCGCGAGGCGGGCTTCTCCCAGCGGCTGCCGTTCCCCGACGGCTTCGATCCGGAGGCCTGGACGCCCGAGGAGGCGCCGCCCTATCCGCTCGCCGCCCACGTCGACGACCTGTGGGGGCTCCTCGACGGGCTCGGCGTGTCGCGCGCCCACCTGGTCGGCGTCTCCCAGGGCGGCATGGTCGCGCAGCTCGCGGCGCTCGACGCGCCGGACCGCGTCCGCTCGCTGACGCTCCTGGCCACCACGCCGTCGAACCCCTACGACCCGGTGCTCGGCGGTGTCGCGCCGGCGCTCCTCGCCGACCTGCGCGTGCTCGCGCCGCGGGCCGGCCGGGCGGCTGCGTTCGCCTGGCTCGGGTGCGGTCGGGTGGTCGACGCGCAGACGGCGCTGCTCGCGCGCATGGCGGGCGGGGATGCAGCGGTGCGCGCGGAGATCCGTCGCTACGTGCGCGCGACCTGCCGGCGCGCCGGCATCAACGGCCGCTCCGCTCAAGGCTTCGCGGTGGCGGGCGCCCCCAGCCGGCTGGAAGCGCTCCGCAGCCTCCGCGTCCCGACCCTGGTCGTACACGGCAGGCAGGATCGCTTCTTCGGTCCGGCCCACGCGGAGGCCCTGGCCGCCGCGATTCCGGGCGCGCGCCTCCTGTGGGTGGACGCCGGCCACGGCTTCCCGGTGCGGCGCTTCACCGAGCCCATCGACGCCATGCTCGAGAACTTCGGCCGGCGCTGAGCTCCCGCAGCTTGAACTCCCCTCCACCCCTCGCGTTATCGTCCGTCCTTCCCCGACGAATGGATGGAGACTCCATGGCACGCTTGGACGGAAGGGTCGCGCTGGTCACCGGCGCAGGTGGTGGGCTCGGACGTGAGCATGCGCTGGCGTTGGCTCGCCTGGGCGGCAAGGCGGGTCGAGCGCAAGCTGTGGACTGGGCCCGGTGTCAGCCTCCTGAGTCTCGTTGAGATGGCGCGGGCGGAGGTGCACCTTCCCACCAGAGCTCATCACGATCGACGAGCACGAATCCCAGCTTCGAGGCGACCGCCTGGCTCGCCAGGTTGTCGATGGACGTCGACCAGCCCGCACGCCGCCCGCTGGCGATGATGATGCGCGCCAATACGCCGGAGCATGCCGGACTGGCTCCGCGACCTCGGGCGTCCGGCTCGGTCACGACGGCCATCTCGCCGATCTCCCGCCCCAGGGCGCTCACTGCAGCGACCGAGAGGAGCCGCTCTCCCTCGAAGGCACCAACCGCCCAGCCACTACGCGAAAGGTTCTCCATCCCCTGCCAACGATCCGCGATCCAGCGGATCTCGTCGGAAAGCGCTTCCAGTAAAACCAGGTCGTCCGGGCAGATCGCTCGGATGGCCATTCCGGCGGGCGCCTGCATCATCACCGGGGGCTGGTGAAGCAGGTACTCGAGCCGCGACCAAGCGCGTAGCCCTCCGGGCCTCGCTTCCAGGAGCCCGTCGAACCCGTGGCGAGGCTGGACGAAGAGGCGGTCCCAATGGAAAAGGAGCTCGTCCACGACGCGCCCATAGTCTTCGGCGGAGACGCGGTTGGCATCCCCCCACAAGTCCATCATGCCGCCGCAGAACTGAAGGGCCGCTCGTGGCCGCGGCCAGCGATCCACCCACCAGCGCCCCAGGCCCGTCCCGAGGCCATGTTGCGCCGTCAAGGCTCCCACCTTCTCGCAAGGCAGCCCGCGCTCCAGCTCCCACCAGTGCCGTGGATTCAGCTCTTGCATCGAGAAAGCGCTACGTCTTGTAGAACCGAAACCGACGTGCGAACGGCAGGCCCCACGGGCTCCCCGACCCGTTCGGGCAAGTGTTCCCGACCCTGCCGGCGACGCCATCGCGTGGCAGGCAGCCGGAACACAGCCGAGAGGCGGCGGCGGCCGGGGGCCGCCGATGAGCCCAACGTCTCGCCTGCCCCTCGTTCAATGCGATCGCCGGGATCGCACGGTCGGCCACGTCCACGCTGGTTCGCCTGCTGCTGGAGCCGGTCTCAGAAACGTGAAACGCGTACCGGCCTTCCTCGGAGAGCCGGGTGCGCTGGACATTTCTGGGACGGGCTCTAGTCGTCACCGCAGTCACTCATCGCTCCCTCGACCAAGAGTGTGTTCCGCTCGGTCTCCGTAAGCAGGTTCTGCTCGACGAAGCTCTGGAGCGTCCTCGTCAGGCTGGACACGTACTGGCCGTGGTTCTTCCAACCATTGGCGGTTCCGAAGGGCCCGCTACAGGGAACGAGCTGGTGCACGGAGCAGCCCGTCGCGTCCGTGACTTCCGAGAGCGGCGTGAAGAGGCAGGCGTCGGCCACGTCTGGCACCTCGTCGGCATCGGCGTCTGTGTCGCACGCGTCGCCGAGGCCGTCGCCATCAAAGTCCGCCTGCTCGGAGTTGGGGTCGTTCGGGCAGTTGTCGACGTCGTTGGCCACACCGTCGCCGTCCAGATCGGCGTCGCACGGATCTCCCCGCCCGTCACCGTCCGTGTCCGCCTGGTCGGGGTTCGGGATCAGGGGACAGTTGTCGGCATCGTCGGCGAGACCGTCCCCGTCGTCGTCCGCGTCGCAGGCGTCGCCCGTCCCGTCGCCGTCCGAATCGTCCTGGCTCGAGTTGGCGGTCAACGGACAGTTGTCCTGATCGTTCGACACACCGTCGCCGTCGGTGTCTGCATCACAAACGTCGCCGATGGTATCACCATCCAAGTCGCTCTGATCCGGGTTTCCATCCAAGGGGCAATTGTCGGAGACGTCGTCCACACCGTCCGCGTCGTCGTCGGGATCGCACGCGTCACCGAGGCCGTCCTGGTCCAGGTCCTCCTGGCCGGGGTTCGGAAGCAGCGGGCAGTTGTCCACGATATCGAGCACGCCGTCGTTGTCGCTATCCGAATCGCAGACGTCGCCGGCGCCGTCGCCATCCGAGTCCAGCTGGTTCGGATTCGCCGCGAATGGGCAGTTGTCCGACAGATCCAGCACACCGTCCCCGTCGTCGTCCGGGTCGCAGACGTCGCCTGCACCATCCGCATCGTTGTCGTTCTGATCGGGGTTCGCGTCGACCGGGCAGTTGTCGCTGGCATCCGGCGAACCGTCGTTGTCGTCATCCGGGTCGCAGGCATCGCCCAGCGCGTCGCCGTCGAGGTTGGACTGCGTCGGATTCGGAGTCTGGGGACAGTTGTCGTCGACATCCAGGACGCCGTCGAGGTCGGAATCGCCGTCTGTGATGGAGAAGGAGACCCCCGGCAAAGCGGTCGGATCTTCAAGGCCGAAGAAGTGGACGTCCTCCCAGCTCACGGTGGCGGAGCCGGTCTGGACCGCCTGGAACGTGACGACGGCGACCTGGAGCTGGTCCGGAACGAGCGCGATGACTCCCGCGACCTGGCTGAAGACGTCCTGCGTATCCGCGCTGCCAGTGAGCGGGCCGATCACCCAGGCAATGGCGCCGCCGAAGCTCGTATGCGGGGTCTGCGTCGCGCTCGTGACGGTGACGAGCGCCCCTGGAAACCGGATCCCACCGAAGACAAGGGTGGATGCGGCACCTTCGGGATCTCCCACGATCGTGAGGGTGACCGTCTCCCCGACCGTGTAGGAGCTCTTGTCCGTCGTCATCGACAGCGTGGCCGCTGCTGCAGTCCCGCAGAGCGCCAGGGGGGCCAGAAGCGAGAGCAAGAGTCGCCGGGCCATGGTGTGGCCCTTGGCTGTTCGGAGCGTCATCGGTTGAGCCTCCTCACGCAGCGGTGCATTCGTGGCCAAGCTTCACACGCCGAACGGGTTGCGGACCTTACGGTTTGCTGATCAGGTCCGCGCCGGCGTGAGCCCCCTGGGGGACGCTTCGGGTGGGGGCTGCATTCGGGATACAACCGAGACCCGGACGAGCCGCGTGCAAGCGTAAGCGAACCGTAAGAATTCGGGACCGGCAGCGGCGTTATAGATGCGTTCCGATTGCCCGCTTCCCTCGGGACGCCGGCCAGGTCGAGGCAGCAGACGCAAATGGAACGCTTCTTGGTCGCAACTCAGCCGCTCACCGGACATCTTCGACCGTGCTTGCCGATCCTCCGGGCACTCGTCGATCGGGGACACTCGGTGGGTTGCTACACGGGAGCTCGATTCAAACCCGAGGTGGAAGCGGTAGGGGCTGACTACGTTCCCATGAGCGCCAGCGCCGACTTCGACGATCGTGAGCTCGAAGCTCGCTTCCCCGACATCCACGCCCGCCGCGGAATCCGGTCGGCGCTCTTCGAGATCGAGCACCTCTTCGTCCGGCCCGGTCCAGTGCACGCAGATGATCTCGCCCTCGAGTTGGCTCGCCGGCCTGCCAGCGCGCTTCTCGCGGACGTGACGATGCAAGGGCCCACGATTTTCGCGAACACCCCGATGCCTCCGCTCGTCGGGCTCAGCGTCTTCAGCCTGCCGGTCCCCAGCAGGGACCTGCCGCCCTTCGGAACATGCCTCCACCCTGGCGGCTCCCCGGTTGGCCGGCTTCGCGATCGCGTGCTGAGATCGCTGATGCCGTCCGTGCCCTTCTTCCTCTTGCAGCGCAAAGTCAACGCGATCAGGGCGGATCGTGGACTGCCGCCGCTTCGCACCAACTTCCTGGTCGCGGGCTACGGCTGGCACGACCGGGTCGTTCAGGGGACCGTGCCGGGATTCGAGTATCCGCGGTCCGACCTGCCCGAGCACATTCAGTTCGTGGGCCCGTTCCTCCCTGAGCCCGCGACTGACTTCAATCCCCCCGAATGGTGGCACCGACTCGGAGGGCAGGACAAGGTCGTCCTGGTGACCCAGGGCACGTTCGTGCGCGACCCAAGCATGCTGATCGGACCAGCCTTGCAGGCCCTGCAAGGCGAGCCGTTTCTCGTGGTGGTGGCCGGAGTGCCCGCGAGCGAGCTGCCCGACCCCATGCCGGCGAACGCCGTCGCCGAGGAGTTCGTTCCCTTCGATCGGCTCCTTCCTCACGTCGACGCGTTCGTCACGAATGGCGGCTACGGTGGTGTCCAGCACTCCCTCGCGAACGGCGTGCCGATGGTTGTTGCCGGTCGCACTGAAGAGAAAGGCGAAACGGCAGCTCGGGTGGCGTGGTCGGGGGTCGGCGTCGATCTCAAGACCGAGTCTCCGGCTCCGGAACAGATTCGGTCGGCTGTCCGATCCGTTCTCTCCACACCGCGATTCGCGCAGGCTGCGGGGGAACTGGCGAGCGAGATGGCCAGCTGTGACGCCGCCATGGAGACCGTGCAGGTCTTGGAGTCATTCGGACGACGCACATCGATGCGGACGAGATCTTCGGCCTAGGCTCCTCGGGCCGTAGACGCCCGCTGCATGCGCGCGGCCGCGGTCGCCAAGCGGCCGCCTCGACGGGCGTTCGCAGATCGACGGGCGCTACCCTGCGGTCGCCCCACCAGCGAAACCAGAGTTGGCACATGATCTACGAGATCGGTGATCTTCGGCTCGACGCGGCCCGCTTCTCTCTCTCGAACGAGGGCACGCCCATTCCGCTGGAGCCGAAACCGCTTCGGCTGCTCCTCTACCTTGCCGCCCGGCACCCCGCCGGCGCGACTCGCCAGCAACTCCTCCATGCGCTCTGGCCTGGTGAGCAAGTCACCGACTCGTCTTTGAGTCGAGCCGTGCATGTCCTGCGGGCCGCACTCGGGCCTGAGACACGCGCTCTCGTGGAGACCGTTCGTGGCCATGGCTATCGGCTGGACGCGAGCGTCAAGCGGGTCGCAAGCGATCCGCGGAGTCCCCAGCCTGATCCGTTCGTCGGCCGCCGACAGGAGATGATCGAGCTCCGCGCCATGCTCGAGGGAGCCGTCGCCGGACACGGCAGAACAGCGATCATCTGTGGAGAGCCGGGAATCGGCAAGACGCGGCTTGCTCGCGAGGTGTCCGACATCGCCAAGATCCAGGGATTCGATGTGTTGTGGGCTCGCGCCCACGAGTATGGGGATGCGCGGGCGCTCTGGCCGTGGTCTCAGATCCTGGAGTCGCTCGTGCAGAGGCAGGGCCTTTCAACGGTGGTTGCGTTGGCGGGGGAGCACGGGGCCATGCTCGGATCGCTTCTCCCCGAGCTTGGCGATCCTTCGTTCGCCGCCATCCGAGGTGAGAGCAACGATCGCGCCGCGCGAGTTCGCCTCTTCGACGAGATCGACAGACTCATTCGCCTGGCGGCCCGAGATCGGCCGATTCTTGCCGTCCTCGACGACATCGACCGGGCCGACGACGACTCGATCTCGCTCTTCAACTTCGTCGCTTCGTCGATTCGACGAGCGAGAGCCGTCGTCCTTGCCACATCCAGGAAAGACGACGCCACCGAGAGCCGATTCGCTGACTCGTTGGGACCAGCCGGCGAACCGGCCGCTTCGCGCGCTTGCTGGGTTCGGCTCGGCGGCCTGGAGCCGTCGGAGGCGCGCCAGGTGATTCGAGCGTATCGCGGTGAGGACGTCCCCGAAGGCATGGCTACGGGGTGGGTGGAGCGCGCCGCGGGAAACCCGCTCTTTCTTCGCGAGCTGGCGCGATCACCGGAGGAGCCAGCCCTGCCGAGGGGGGTGACTGCCGCGGTGGACAGGAGGCTCGCGCTGCTACCCACGCGAACCCGGGAAGTTCTGGAGGCGGCGTCGGTCGCCGGTGATGACTTCGACCCCGTGCTCCTCGCGACCTCGCGAGCCGCGGACTGGGCCGAGATCCGGGCGATGATCGGGGACGCCCGGGTCGCTCACTGGGTGGAGCCGGTCGACGAAGCGCCTGGAGCGTGGCGCTTCGTCCACGATCTCCTCCGCGAAGCGGTCTACGACGGCGTATCCCCGACGAGGAAAGCAGCCCTGCACATGGCCTGGGCGGACACGGTCGAGAATCACGGGCCTCGGCGTCAACGGGCCGCCCGTGTCGCGCTCCACCTGGCACGAGGCGCCCGCTCCCGTGACGAGTTGCGTCGAGCCGCCTCGTGGGTGGAGAGGGCCGCGGACGAGTCCTCGGCTCAGCTCGCCTTCGAGGGCGCCGTCCGCCTCTACGACACCGCTCTCGAGTTCCTGACCCGCATCGACAAGGGAGGGTCGACCCGCGCCTTCAGCATGCGACTCCGGAAGGCCGTGGCCCTCGATCGCCTGGGTCGATCGCCCGAGGGTGACCAGGTTCGCTGGGAACTGCTGAGGGAAGCCAGCGGGCGTCGACTCCCTGGCCTGGTCATCGCGTCGGCGATCGGAATCGTGCAGCGTGCTTCCACGAGATCGAAGAGCGCTGAGGCCGTTCATTCACTTGACGAGGCCATCCTGACGCTGGCGGGAGTGCCGGACACGAGTGCCTTGGTTTCCCTCGCGTTGTCGCTTCGGGTGATGGCCGGCTACTGGGTGTCTCCCCAGGCGGATTCGACCGAGATGGCGGAGCGCGCGCTTCGCGGTGCGAGGGCCAGCGGCAATCGTCTGGCGATGCGCGAGGCTCTCAAGACTCGTCAATGGACTCTTGCCGCATCGCCGGACACTCACGGCGAGCTGGAGGTCACGAACGAGCGCCTGCGAACCGCCCTCGACAGCGGCGATCTGGTGGACGAGGCCTACAGTCGCTTCAACCTCGCCAGCATCGCGATCGAACTTGGCGACTCGAACGGCTTCGAACATCAACTCCGGCTGTGCGAGGCGGTCGCCGGGAGGTTGAGATACCACTTCGACCTGCGTTCGGAGGTGCTCGACGCGCGCTCGACCCAGGCGCTCTGGCGAGGAAAGGTCAAGGCTGCCGAGGCGCTGAACCGAAGGTATCGAGTCGTGGGTTCACGCCACGATCCCGAGCTCTCTGCCGCTCGCGCCGGCCTGAAGCTCTTCTCGATCCGTCGGGCACACGACCGGGCGCCGGAGCTGCTGGGTGGGTTGATGAACACGGCGGAGCAGCTCCTGCACTCTCCCGAGCGGTCCCTCGTCAACACCAACCTCGCCTTGGCCTTGCTGGACGCCGGCAAGACCGACGAGTCGCACCTCGTCTTCAGCGATCTCGGCCGAAACGGATTCGACGGCGTCCCGCGTACTCCGATGTACCTCGTCGAGCTGGCGGGGTTGGCCGAGCTCGCAGCCAGACACCGCTGCGGAGCAGAGTGCGACGAGCTGTTCCGGCTCCTGCTTCCGTGGGCTGGACGATGCGTCCATGCCAGCACCACGATCGCCCTCGGATCGGTGGACCGAAGGCTCGCCCTCCTCTCTCATGCGCGGGGAGACGGAAAGGGCGCAGAGCAGCTCTTCGAGTCAGCGCTCCTGATCGAGGAGCGGATGGGCAGTGCCATGGACGAGGCGCTGACTCGCTTCGACTACGCATCGATGCTGATCGATCGAGCCGCGCCCGGCGATCAAGTCATCGCCTTCGAACAAGCCGGAAGAGCACGGGAGATCTGCGATCGACTCGGAGCGCCATGCCGATCCTGATCCGCTATTCGGCTATCCTCGAGCGGCAATGCGTTTTCGGTTCCGAGACTTCGAGCTTGACACCGATGAGGTTGTCCTTCGATGCGAGGGCGATCCGGTCAAGATCGAACCGAAGCCCCTACTGCTCCTGGTCCACTTGGCGCGCCGCCATCCTGCGAGTGTCTCGAAGGAGGAGCTCCTCCACGCACTGTGGCCGAACGAGTACGTGGCCGAAGGGTCGTTGACTCGGGCTGTGCACGTTGCCAGACAGGCCCTGGGGCCGGCGGGCCGCCCCTTCCTCAAGACGATTCGCGGCTACGGGTACCAGCTTTCCGGCGCCGTGTCCGAGTCACCGACGTCCCCCGCGGCTCCCCCCGCCGACAGGCCGTTTGTCGGGAGGGCGGCGGAGCTGGAGGCGTTGTCTGGTCAGCTTGCAGATGCGGAACACGCCAAGGGCGCCGTCTCGCTCCTGTCTGGCGAGCCGGGAATCGGCAAGACCCGGGTCGCCGAGGAGGTGTCGAAGATCGCGTCCGATCGGGGATTCGAGGTGGCCTGGGGTTCCGCGCGGGAAGGGGAGGGCGCCCCGGCACTCTGGCCGTGGGTTCAGGTCTTGCGGTCACTCGTTCGAGCTAGGGATCCCGTCCGGCTCGCCCAGGAACTCGGAAGAGGGGTCCCGGAAATCGCGGCACAGGTGCCCGAAGTCGTGGAGAAGCTCCCGAAGATCAGGATGCCCAAGGTCCTTCCGGCACAAGACCAACGGTTCCGGCTGTTCGATTCGGTGGCGCAGTTCCTTGCGCGTGCAAGCATGGCGAGACCACTTCTTCTGATCGTCGAGGACCTTCACGCGGTGGACGCGGCATCACTGCGGCTTCTCTGTTTCGCAGCGGCGGAACTCAGCGCGGCACGAGTTGCGCTGCTGGCAACCTATCGGCACGTCGGCGCATCACGGAGCTCCGATCTCGAGAACGCGCGTGCGGAGCTTCGACGCCTTCCGAATGCCGCCGCAGAACTACGCTTGCCCGGCCTGAACGTGACGGAAGCCAGCTCCCTGCTGACCGCCCTGGGCCGCGAGGCAGGTGCCAGCCCCGAGATCGAGGCGCTCGTGTCGAGGACCGCCGGGAACCCGTTCTACCTGCTGTCGCTTGCCCGCGCCTCGAGCCCCGGAAGGCAGGCGAATCTCCGCGAGAGCCTCGAGCATCGTCTCTCGTCGGTCGGCAAGGTCTCGCGCTGCGTCTTGGAAATCGCGGCCGTCCTCGGTCGCGACTTCGAGATTCGCTTGCTCACTACTGTGCTCGGGAAGACCGCCGACGCAGCATGGCCCGCTCTCGAAGAGGCCGAGCGCGCTGGACTGGTCGCGCCCGTTCCGCAACGGTCGGTCCCAACGTGGAGCTTCGTGCACGCGTTAGTCCAGGAGGCCTGCTACGAGGCCCTCGGAACCCCCCGGAAGGCGGAGCTTCATCTTCTGTGCGCGGATGCGATCGAAGAGCGCCAAAACACACGAGAAACGGAGCAGGGCGCTCCGGAGATTGCGCACCACCTGCTCCTTCACGTACGCAACGGCGATCCCCCGGAGCCAGTTCGCGAAAGGGCCGTCCGGAGTCTGCTTCGGGCGGCCGAAGAGGCCGCAGCGAGAACCGCCTTCGAGTCTGCCGCCCAACTGCTCGAATCCGCAGCCGAGCTGGCTTCATCGCGGCGCCGGCGCTTGCGCTACCTGTTCGAGTCCGCGCGGGCATGGAGCGCTGCCGGCGCGTTGGAGAATGCGAACGCCCGAGCTCAAGAGACGATCGATTCCACCCAGCACGAGGCGCATGTCGATTTGATGGCTGACGCCTTGCTCCTCATGCATGACCTGAACGAGAGCCCGATTCCCAAGGTGGGACTCGCAGGGCCCCTTCGCGAAGCGCTTGCAATGCTCCCGCCAGGCGATTTCGCTCGTCGCGCTCGAATCCTGGGCGCCCTCTCGAGCGTCCTTTATTGGGAGGGGGACCGGTCGAAGGCAAAGGAGCTGCGATTCGAGGCCATCCGATCGGCTCGCAAGGGAGGGGATCGTCGCCTGATCCTCGAGCTACTGGATCCCGTAACGCTCGGCGTGTTCTGGAACGACGCTGAACTTCGGTCACTTGTCGAGGAAAAGGTGGCGATCGCCGAGCGGCTCGGAGATCCAGTGTGCTCGTACACCGCCGAGCTGGCGAACCTCCACTGGGAAATGAGGCGCGGTGAAGTGCCTCGGATACTCACCCAGGCCGAACGCCTCACCCGGTCGGCCGAGCGGCTCGGTACGCCTCGTCATGCCGCGGCCGGCCTGCGCGCCAGCGCTGCAATCGCGCTATGGCGCGGGGACCTCGCACGGGCTGAGGAGCTGGCGAAGGCGGCCCTTCGCGAAGGTAGACGTAGCGACTCGGTGCGAGCGATGATGGCGGCGGGAATTCAGATGTTCTGGATCCTGCGCTTTCGGGGTGACCACGCGAGCCTTGAAACGGCGGCGCGTGAGGGAGTCGAGCGCTGGCCGGCGGTGCGAACCTACCGGGTCTCGCTCGGCCTTCTTCTAGCGGACCGTGGGCGCCTGAGCGAGGCACGCTCTCAGCTGGAGGCGGCGGACCTTCGGTCACTCCCTGAAGACACGATGTATGCGTTGAACCTCGCGATGGCATCCGAGCTCTGCGCTAGCGTCGGCGACGCCCAGTTGGCGGAGCATCTCTACTCCAGGCTGGAGCGGCTCCACCCAATTCTCATCCACTCCTTGGAGGACGTGGCCCTTGGCTCCTCCGGGAGATTCCTCGGCCTGCTCTCGCGTCACATGGGACGCTTGGACGCGGCGGAGACGTGGCTCGAGGAGGCGTGCGCGTTCGAGGTCCGAGCGAGTGCGCGTCCATTCGAGGCGCTCGGGTGCTACGAGCTTGCCCAGCTCCTGGTCGAGCGCGGCGGCCCCGGGGACCATGAACGGGGCAGGCGACATCTCGGCCGCGCGCTCGCGATCGCGAGGGAGGTGGGAATGATCCCCCTGGCCAGGCGCGCCGAGCGGCTGTTCGGTCAGAGGGAATTGCAGTAGTCGCAACTTCCCTCGACCGGAACCAACCGACTCCGCCCGTGTCCAGAGGGGCGTCTCGCATGCGCGGAGGTCACGCTGGCGCGTCTACCTCGTACACTCTCACCGGGTAGTGCAAGCCCTTCACCGCGATCTCTCCGCGTGGCTCGCAGGAAACGCGGTCCCTCACGAGGGCCCAGGTGGTGTGACTGATCAGCACTCTTCCCGGGGCGCAGTGATCCTGGATGCGAGCCGTGAGGTTCGTCTGATTGCCGATTGCGGAGTACGTCTTCCGACCCTCGGAGCCGAAATCGCCGACGCTCGCGACGCCGGTGTTGATCCCGACGCGGATGCGAAAGGGTGTTTCGATCCCCTCCGAGAACCACTTCTCACCGAGCTCCGACATGCGCGTCTGCATTGCCAGTGACATCTCGACGGCACGCATCGCATGGTCCTGGTCGCAAGTGGCCTCGGGAGCACCGAAGAACATCATGATCCCGTCGCCGACGAACTGGTTGACCGTGGCACCGAACCCGGCGGCGATGCTCGACATCTCCGAGAGGTACTCGTTCAGGAGAGAAGCGAGGTCCTCGGGCTCCATCTGGTCGGCCGCCTGCGTGAATCCGACGACATCCGAGAAGAAGAGCGTCAGCTTGCGCCGCTCCGGGCGGCCGTCGGCGGCATGAGCCCCGGAGAGAATCCGCTCGGCGAGTTGCTCCGGGATGTACCGCCGGATCACGCCGTTGGCCTTCGCCAACTGGCTCCGCGCCTCGGCAAGGGCCGACTCGCGGTCGTGCCAGCGGTCGATCACGAGGTAGATGATCGTGGCGCAGAACAGGAACAGCAATGCGGTCACGCCACCGGTGTTGAACAGCCAGGAGGAGTGCAGCTCCCCGGATCGGTAAGGGGCTTCCCGGAAGAGCGGTGCGTAGGGGATGAGGCCCAGTCCTTCCATCACCCCGAGACCGATCAAGCCCAGGAGGATGGCGCCGGCCGCAGCGTTCATGGCGCTCTTCTCGAAGAGCACGAAGCCGATGGCGAGGCAGGTGATCACCACCAGGCCCGCGAACAGGCTCGTGATGTGGCCGAAGAAGTAGGACCCGTAGAGGATCTCCCATACCGCTAGAGCCAGGGTTCCGAAGATCAGTCCCGGGGGAGTCCGGCTCCGACTCCGCGCCGCCAGGGAAGCGATCGCCACCAAGGCCCAGGCGCTGATCGTGAGCGTCTGCACCCTCAATGCGGTGGGGAGGAATCCCACATCCATGTAGGGCGCGGAGTCCGGATGAAGGCGCACGTAGGACCAATCGGCCCAGTACCAGAGCGTGGGCGTCAGGAACGCGACCGCCACGAAGAGGCACTTGCTCGCTCCCGTCCATGCCATCGGGTCGCGGAGAGCGCTCCAGGCGGCGGTGGTGGCGGCCGACCCAGCGCCCCCTTCGCGTTCCTTGCCCGATTCGGGAGCTCTCATCGATATGACGTCCCGGCCTCGCAGCCACCGCGGGAAACCCGTCCGAGCGAATCCCTGCTCGACGGTTCAGCCATCCCTCACCCGGGGATGACCGTAGCAGGTATCCACCTGGCTCCGGCCGGCGGTGCTCCGAGATCAGCATGCGTAGAGAAGGCGAAAGCGCCCTGGAGCGATGCGTTTCGGCTGGGTTCCTCGGCGGTGTTCGCACTCACGTCGTAGGGCGCCGTCTCCCGGCCACCCCCATGGAGGTTCGTGGCGGCGACCATGTCGGATCGGGGCTAGTGTCCTGTTTCGGAAAAAAATACGCAAAATAGTGCGAACTCCCAACGTGCAGGGGGCATCTTACCGGCATCACGTTGGGGGGACGTATGGCGAATCGTGGCCGGCCCAAGACGCCGATTGTGCTGACGGATGCGGAGCGAGAAGAGCTCCAGACGCACGCCAGAAGGCGGAAGAGCGCGCATCAGTTGGCCTACCGCTCGCGCATTGTATTGCTCGCAGAGCAGGGGCTGACGAATGGGGAAATCGCGGAACGCGTAGGCAAGCGACGAGAGACCGTCGGGATCTGGCGCAAGCGCTTCGTCGAAAAGCGGATCGCTGGGCTCTACGACGAGCCCAAGCCGGGAGCGCCCCGGACGGTGACCGACGAGCAGGTCGATGAGGTCGTGCGCTTGACGCTAGAGGAAACGCCCACGGGAGCGACGCACTGGTCCGTTCGCCTGATGGCGAAGCGGGTAGGCCTCCCGACGACGACGGTTCATCGCATCTGGCGAGCATTCAGCCTCCAGCCGCACCGAGTCGAGCGCTTCCGGCTCTCCAACGATCCCCATTTTGTGGACAAGGTGGTGGATATCGTCGGCCTGTACATGTCTCCGCCGGCGAACGCGGTCGTCCTCTGCGTCGACGAGAAATCGCAGATCCAAGCGCTGGAACGGAACCAGCCTGTCTTGCCGATGCAACCGGGCCGGGCGGAGCAGCGCACACACGGATACCTACGCCATGGCACGACGACACTCTTTGCCGCACTCAACATCGCAACGGGCGAAGTGATCGGATCCCTCCATCGCCGGCACCGCACGGAGGAGTTCCTGAAGTTCCTCAGGACGATCGACGACAACGTACCCGCCGAACTCGACATCCATCTCGTGCTCGACAACTACACCACGCACAAGACGAAGCGAACTCGGAGCTGGCTCGCGCGCCACCCTCGTTTCCACGTGCACTTCACCCCGACGTACAGCTCATGGCTGAATCAGGTCGAGCGGTTCTTTGCACTCATCACCGAGCGTTGCATCCGTCGCGGCGTGCATCGCAGCACGAGGGCGCTCGAGAACGACATCCGGAGCTTCCTGAAGACGACGAACGACGATCCGAGACCCTTCGTCTGGACCAAGACCGCGGATCAGATCCTCGCGAGTGTGCGGCGCTACTGTGGTCGCGTCCTCGACGTCCACTCCGATTCTAATCGAGTGGTTTCTTCTGGAACAGGACACTAGCGGCGGCGCCTCCCCGCCATGGCGAGAGCGGCCAGACCGACGCCGAGGAGGAGCAGTGTTTGCGGCTCCGGAACGGAGGAGGTGAAGTTCAGGCGAAGGGCCGTCGCGCTCGCGGTTCGACTGTTCTGGGTGTCGCACGTGCCCAGCCTTCCCCTGCATACCGAAAGAACGATCGGCGCCACGAGCGTCACTGAGCCGCCGCCGCCGGCGGTGAGGTTGAACGAACCCGTCGTCGCGAACGACGGCAGGGCTACGCTCATGTGGGTCGCTCCGCCGATGGTCGTCGTCGTGCCGAAGAGGGACGCGAAGACATAGGAGCCCGGACTCCAACGGAAGAACGAAGCGGCTATGGAGGCCCTCGATCCGAGGAAGGTCGTGCCGAATCCCGTCGTCACACCGCTCGCGCCGATGCTGAGCGGGATGGACCAGAGCTGCACCGGCAGCGTGGCGTCCTGGACCAGTCCCAGTTTCCCTGCAACTCCCGGGAAGGCAGAGGCGAAGCCCGCCGAGTAGGCCACGATGGTCTGGCTCCCTCCAAGGGTCTGCGTCGTGGTGAACGGCCACGGGGAGCCGGGGACCACAGTCGTGAGCGACACTGGCGTCAGACTGATGCTCGCCGTGATCTGGCTGCCGGTCGAGTTGCCCGTTGCAAGCAGGCTGCCGCCAGCGGTGGTCAGGGTGAACGGCGAGCCCTGGAAAGAACCGAACCAGGTCGCCGAGGACAGGGTGCCAGCCGACGCCGTGGCCGCGCTGACCAGCACGGTCAGCACGAGAATCATGGACTTGCGCACTTGTCGTTCTCCTGGCCCGTGTCGAAACTCGGCGCCACGACTGAGCCTCCGGTGGTCGATCTGCAGCCGCCAGACTAAGCATCCGCATGGCCCGGCGACCTTACGGTTTGCTGATCATCGGATCGGAGCGGCCCCCCGCGTGCACGGGAGTGTTCGGTACGGCGGGCGCTGGATCGTCCACCCGCCGCGAATTCGGGGTCCGGCTTCCCCTCGGGGGCAGCGCTCCGCCCCTGCTCCTACGGCATCCTGCTCATCCGCAGCTTGAACGTCTTCCACACCTCGCGGTACCGTCCGCCCTTTCCGACGAACGGATGGAGACCCGATGGCACTCTTGGACGGAAAGGTCGCGCTGGTCACCGGCGCAGGTGGTGGGCTCGGACGTGAGCATGCGCTGGCGTTGGCTCGCGAGGGCGCGAAGGTGCTGGTGAACGACCTGGGCGGTGCCCGGGACGGCAGTGGCAGCGGTGGGCAGGCGATGGCCGATCAGGTCGTCGACGAGATCAAGGAGCACGGCGGCGAGGCCGTGGCGAACTACGAGAACGTGGCCACGGTGGAGGGCGGCGAGGCGATCGTGCAGGGAGCGCTCGACGCGTTCGGGCAGCTCGACATCTGCGTGAACAACGCGGGCATCCTGCGCGACAAGACGGTCTCGAAGACCACCGAGGACCTGTGGGACCCGGTGATCGCGGTCCACCTGAAGGGCACCTACGCGGTCTCGCGGCCGGCCTTCAACCACATGAAGGAGCGCGGGCAGGGCGGGGTGATCATCAACACCTCCTCGACTTCCGGGCTGAACGGGAACTTCGGGCAGGCGAACTACGGTGCGGCCAAGGCGGGCATCGCCGGCTTCACCCGCTGCATGGCCCTCGAGGGCCAGCGCTACGGGATCCGCTGCTTCATCCTCGCGCCGGTCGCGCTCACGCGGCTCACCGAGGACCTGCCGGGGATGCAGGACGACTCCATGAAGGAGCGGATCGCTCCGGGACTGGTCTCGCCGCTGGTGGTCTACCTGGCCAGCGATCTCGCGAAGGACCAGACCAACAAGACCTTCTACGTCGGTGGCGGTCGCATCGCCGAGATGAAGATGGTCACGGCCCAGGGCGCCACGAAGTCCGACGATGGCGGCTTGTGGACGGCCCAGGAGATTGCCGACCAGATGGGCGAGATCCTGCTTCCGGAGTAGGGATTCGATCCCGCGGGGCGTCCGTTCGCCCCGCGGGAGCCCGCCGGAACTCCATCTCCTCGGCGCGTTTCTCATCGAGGGCGGCACCGGTACGCTCTCGGGGGGAGAGCCGTGCGCGGCTCGAGGAGAGGTTGTGGACGAGCGGGACGAGCAGCAGCGGCCGAGGGAGAGTCCGCCGCAGGCCGCGGCCGAGCCGGAGATCCGGCTGCCGGATCCGGAGATCGCCGATCCCTACTCGGCGATGACCGCGCGTTACAACCTCTTCTTCCGCTGGTTCGCCCGCCGCTACTTCCGGCATCTCGACCTCGACCCGTCGACGACCCGGGCGCTGCGGGAGCTCGAGGAGCGTGGCGCCGTCGTGTACGTGATGCGCTATGCGAGCCGCCTGGACTACTTCCTCTTCAACACGCTCTTCGCCCGGCGCGGCCTGCGGCTCTCGGCCTTCGCCAACGGCCTCTCCTTCTACTACTACCAGCCGCTCTGGTCCGGACTCGCGCGCTGGTGGTCGCGCCGCCGGCACGGCCGCAGCGAGCGCCGCGAGGCGGACCGGCGCCGCGCCCTCGAGAAGGCCCGCGAGGTCGTGCGCAGCGGCGAGTCCATGTTCCTCTTCCTGCGCACCCAGCGGCTCTCGAGCGTGCTGCGCGGACGCGAGGCGGCGGTCGCCGAGGGACGTCGCGAGCAGGATCTCCTGGGCGAGGTCGTTCGCACCGCCCGCGAAGAGGGCAAGCAGGTCGCGCTCGTTCCCCTGGCGCTCTTCTGGCGCAAGGGGCCCCGGGCGACGCGGGGCTTCCTCAACCTCACCTACGGTGCGCCGACCCGCCCGACCGACATCGCCAAGGTCACCTCCTTCCTGATGACCTATCAGGACCTGGCCATCCGTCCCGGCGTGCCCATCGACCTCCAGGCCTTCGTCGCCTCCCGGGGGCAGGATCCCGAGCAGCGGCTCGTGCGAAAGCTGCGTCGCGCCATCCAGATCTTCCTCTTCCGGGAGGAGCGGATCGTCGAGGGCCCTACCCTGCGCCCCCGCCACCGGGTGCAGGAGCTGGTGCTGGGAAGCGATGCCGTGGTGCAGGCGGTCGCCGACCGCGCACGCGATCCCGAGACGACGCCGGAAGCCGCTCGCGCCGAGGCCGAGAAGATCTTCCGCGAGATCGCGGCGAACATGAACTCGACCTTCCTGGGGATCCTGAACGTCGTCGCCACCTGGGTCTTCCGGAAGCTCTTCGTCTCGATCGAGACCGCCGGGATGGAGCGGGTCGCGCAGTACGCCCAGGAGCAGCCGGTCGTCCTGGTGCCCAGCCACCGCTCGTACTTCGACTTCCTGATCCTCACGTGGCTCTTCTACGGCCAGCACACCATGCCGCCGCACATCGCCGCCCGGGAGAACATGGCCTTCGGCCCCTTCGGCTTCGTGTTCCGACGGGCCGGCGCCTTCTTCCTGCGCAAGAGCTTCGACGACGATCTCTACAAGGCCGTCTTCCGCGCCTACGTCGGCTATCTCGTCAAGGAAGGCTTCACCCAGGAGTTCTTCATCGAGGGCGGCCGCTCGCGGACCGGCAAGAGCCTGGCGCCGCGCATGGGCATGCTCAACTGGAACATCCAGGCCTTCCTCGACAGCGGCCGCAAGGACCTGATCTTCGTTCCCGTCGGCATCACCTACGAGCGCATCGTCGAAGAGGGCGCGATGGTCGACGAGCTGGAGGGGGGCCGGAAGCAGGAGGAGAGCGTGCTCGGCCTGATGCGCGCTCGGAAGGTGCTGCAGCGGCGCTTCGGCAGCGTCTTCGTCCGCTTCGGTGAGGCGCTCTCCCTGGCGAAGGCGCTGGAGGGGCACGAGGCGCTCTTCGCCGCCTCCGACGACGACGAGGCGGCGGTCGCCCAGCGACGCGACTTCACCGAGCGCCTCGCCAACGATCTCGTCGAGCGCATCAACTGGTCGATCGTGGCCAACGCCACCTCCGTGGCCGCTTGCGCGCTCCTGGGGGAGCCGCGGCGGGGGCTCTTCCGCCACGAGCTGGTGCGCCGCATGGCCGAAGTGGTGGAGCTGCTGAACCTCCAGGACGTCCGTCTCACGCCCGCCTTCGAGGCCGATCAGCCCGATTTCGCGGAGTCGGTCGGCTTCCTGCTGCGCAGCGGCCTGATCAAGTCCGAGGAGGATCCCCGCGGCGAGATCCTCTACTTCGAGGACGGGCACCGGCGCGCCCTCGACGTCTACCGCAACACGCTCTTCCACTTCCTCGTCGCGCCCAGTCTGATCGCCCGCCAGGTCCTGCGTGGCGGCACGCGGGAAGATCTCGACGGCGAGCTCGGCTTCTGGCTCGATCTGCTCTACCGCGAGTTCTTCGCGCCCAAGGGCCTGGTGCAGAACGTGCACTGCGACGCCTTCCTCGACTACTTCGAGCGCATCGGCGTGCTCGAGCGGCAGGGCGATCGCCTGCTCGCTACGGAGAAGGGGCAATCCTACTTCGGCTTCCTCGCCGAGCAGACCCGCAGCCTGCTCGAGGCCTATCATGCGGCGCTCGCGGTGATGGCCGCTGTCGACGAGCCGCGCACGGCCAAGCAGCTCGAGAAAGAGGCCGAGGAGCAGTTCCGGCGCGCCCATCTGATCGGCGAGGTGCATCGCACCGAGGGATGGAACCCGGTGACCTTCCGCAACGCCCTCGATCTGCTGGTCCGGCGCGGCATCGTGGAGCGCCAGGCCGCTGAAGGACGCGGCGAAGCACGCTTCGCGCCCGGCGAAGCCCGTGGAGACCTCCCGGTGCTGCTCGGCCGGCTGGCGGGGGCCCTGGGCTCCGGGTAGTCTCGCCGCCCTCATGACGGCCCGGAACCCGCTGGATTTCGCCAAGCGAGGCGGACTCGTGACGGCCATCGCCCAGGATCACGCGACCGGTGAGATCCTGATGGTGGCTTACATGAACGAGGAGTCCTTCGCGAAGACCCTCGAGCTGGGCGAGGTGGTGTATTGGAGCACCTCGCGGAACGAGCTCTGGCACAAGGGCGAGAGCAGCGGGAACGTGCAGGTCGTGAAGGAGCTGCGCGTCGACTGCGACGGCGACGCGGTGCTCCTCAAGGTGGAGCAGAAGGGCGACGCCGCCTGCCACACCGGCAAGCGCAGCTGCTTCTTCAACCTGCGCCGGGACGACAGCTGGGTGGACGACGGCCGGCAGGTCTTCGATCCCGACGAGGTCTATGGCAAGTGAACGCCGCTCGGAAGCGCATCCTGCGCCTGGGGCTGCCGAAGGGCAGCCTCCAGGACACGACGGCCCGGCTCTTCGAGCTGGCGGGCTACAACATCCGCTTCCCGTCCCGCTCCTACTACCCCGAGATCGACGATCCGGAGATCGAGTGCATCCTGATCCGGGCCCAGGAGATGGCGCGCTACGTCGAGCAGGGCGTGCTCGATGCCGGCATCACCGGTATCGACTGGGTCCAGGAGAACGGGGCCAAGGTCAAGGAGCTGGCCGACCTGAAGGCCCCGTGGCCGAACTACCGGACGGTGCGCTGGCTGCTGGCGGTGAAGGAAGGCTCGAGGTTCAAGTCCGTGGAGGACCTGCAGGGGAAGCGGATCGCCACCGAGGCGGTGGGGCTCACGCGCCGCTACCTGAAGCAGCACGGGGTGAAGGCCGAGATCGAGTTCTCCTACGGGGCTACCGAGGTGAAGCCGCCGGTGCTCGCCGACGCGATCGTAGACGTCTCCGAGACGGGCTCGAGCATCCGGGCGAACAACCTGCGCGTGCTCGACACGGTGCTCGAGAGCACGCCCCGCTTCATCGCCAACAAGGATTCGGTCAAGGACGCCTTCAAGAAACGGAAGCTCGAGCGCATGCTGCTGATGCTGAACGGCGCCATCGCCGCGGCCGGGCGCGTCGGCCTCAAGCTGAACGTCCGCCGCAAGCACTTGGACGCGGTGCTTGCCGTGCTGCCCGCGCTCGGCACGCCCACGATCTCGGCCCTGGCCGACGACGAATGGGTCGCCCTCGAGACGATCGTCTACGAGACCGTCGTGCGGGATTTGCTCCCGGAGCTGGTCGAGCTCGGGGCCGAGGGCATCGTCGAGTATCCGATCAACAAGATCGTCGCCTGAGCAGGTGGGGCGCTTCGTCCGGCTCGCCCGGATCGTCCCCGACTACGGGCGCACGGCGCTTCGGGGGTGGCTCGGCCATCGGGCTCCCGGCCGCGGTCCGCATCGCGTGGCCCAGGCCGTGGTGGTCGGCGAGGAGGGCGTGCTGCTCACCGTGCGTGCCGAGCTCCGGGGCTGGGAGCTGCCCGGCGGCGTCGTCGACCCCGGTGAGCTGTCAACGGAGACGGTCGTGCGCGAGGTGCGCGAGGAGACGGGGATCGACGTCGAGATCGAGTGGGAAGTGGGAACCTGGACGCGGACGGGCTTCCTGCCCCATCGGGTCACCGTGTTCCGCTGCCGGCCCGTTTCCGGCACGCCGACTCCGAGCGCCGAGACGCCGCGGGTGGCCTGGTGGGATCCGCAGGCGCTACCGACCGCGACGCTCTTCCCCTGGTACTGGGAGCCCCTGGCGGCTGGGCTCTCCGGCGAGGCCGATCCGGTCGAGCGCACCGAGCATCAGGGGCTCCGCGCCATCGCCGCGGGGATGGCGATCGACCTTCGGATGAGATGGAGCGACGATCGCACCGGCGGAGGCGCCCGATGACCGACGGTGGCTGGTCCGACTCGGCCGAGGCATGGATCGCCCGCATGGGCGAAGAGGGCGATGCGGGCCGCCGCGAGCTGATCGATCCGGTCGTGCTGGCCCGCGTGCAGGCGGGCGGCTTCGAGAACGCGCTCGACGTCGGATGCGGTGAGGGGCGGACCTGCCGGGCTCTGAAGGCCCGGGGCGTCGCCGCGGTGGGGATCGATCCCACCGAGCGTCTGATCGAATGTCCGAGGGACCGGGATCCCGGGGCCACTACCGTCTGGCCCGCGCGGAGCGCCTGCCCTTCGACGACGCCTCCTTCGACCTCGTCCTGAGCTGCGTGTCGCTGGTCGACATTCCGGACTTCCGGGCCGCCATTTCGGAGATGAGCCGGGTGCTCGCCCCCGGCGGCGCACTCCTCGTCGCCAACCTGACCTCCCTCCAGTCGGCGGGCATGCGAGGCGGCTGGCAGCGCGGCGCGGCGGGCCGCCCCCTGCACTTCGCCGTCGACGACTACGGCAGCGAGTGGGCGGAATGGGTCGAATGGGCCGGCATCCGTGTGGAGAACTGGCACCGGCCGCTCAGCGCCTACATGAAGGCCTACCTCGACTGCGGATTGAGGCTGGCCTTCTTCGACGAACCCTTGGCACCGCCCGCTTTCGCCAGCGAGGCCGACACGAACGTACGGGCGCCCTGGTTCAACGCGATGGAGTGGCGCAAGCCGGAGCCGGGCGACGGCGCGGCGTCCGGGCCGTGCGGGGGGACGGAGGCGGAAGCGCGGTGCCGCGCGCCGTTCCGGCGCCCGGGGTACCGTCCCACCCATGACGACTCCCGACGAGCTCGCCGGCTACGACCCGATGGCTCCGCAGTTCCAGCAGGATCCCATCCCGTACTACCGGATCCTGCGCGAGAAGGCCCCGGTCTTCCGTCACCCCGCCACCGGGATCTTCTTCGTTTCCCGCCACGACGCCGTGAGCGCGGTGCTGGCGGACCCGGCGACCTTCTCGTCCCGCTTCGGCGGCGACCCGCGTACCCAGGCGCCCTCCTCCCTGCGCACGCGGCTCGAGGCGGTGTTCGCCGAGGGCTGGCCGATGATCTCGACCATGCTCATGGAGGATCCGCCCCTCCAGACGCGCTACCGCAAGACGATCGGCCGCGCCTTCTCGAGCAGGAGGATCCTCGCCTGGGAGGGGGCCATCCGGGAGATGACCGCCGAGATCCTCGACGCCTGGCCGGAGCGGGGCCGGGTCGACGTCATGCAGAGCCTCGCGATCCCGCTGCCGATCCGGGTGATCGGTCACGCGCTCGCGATGAAGCCGGAGGTTCTCCCGCAGGTGAAGGGCTGGTCCGACGCCTCGGTTGCGGGGCTCGGGGCGGCGGTCTCCGACGACGAGCGCGTCGACGCCGCCCGGAGCGTCGTCGAGATGCAGAAGTACTGGGCCGGCGAGTTCGACACGCGGCGCAAGGAGCCGCGAGACGACGTCATCACGGGTCTCGTCCAGGAGATCTTCGAGGACGCGGACGGCACCGAGCGTCCGCTCGAGACGGTCGAGCTCCTGAGCACGGTCCAGCAGCTCATGGTGGCCGGCAACGAGACGACGACGAAGGTGATCAACGAGAGCTTCCGGCTGTTCGCCGAGCGCCCGGACGTGTGGGAGCGCATGGGCCGGGAGCCGGGGGTGATCCCGAACGTCGTCGAGGAGGTGCTGCGCCTCACGTCGCCGAACCAGGGCCTGTTCCGGGTGGTCACGGCGGACACGGAGATCCTGGCCACGAAGATCCCCGCCGGCTCGATGCTCTGGGTGATGTTCGGAGCGGCCAATCGGGACGAGCGCGTCTTCCCGGATCCGGATCGCCTGGAACCGGATCGGCCGAATCTCCGCGAGCACCTGGCCTTCGGCAAGGGCGCGCACTTCTGCATCGGGGCACCGCTGGCCCGCCTCGAGCTCCGGGTCGTGGTCGAGGAGCTCGTGCGCCGGGTCCGCCGGTTCACGATCCCCGAGGACTTCGAGCTGGTCTACGAGCCGAGCTACATCCTGCGCGGGCTGGCGGCCATGGAGATCGAGCTGGGCTAGGGCGTCGGTCGCGGGCGGCCGGCTCGCCCGCACGCCCAACGAAAACCGCCCTCCCGGGAACGCCGATTCCGGAAGGGCGGTCGCTTCTCAACCCAGAGGCTGGATCGAACCTAGGCGCTGGTCTCCCGCAGCCCGCTCTGCTCGAGCTCCTTGCCGAGCTGCTGGACCTTGCGCTTGAACTCGTCGAAGGGGTCGTCGAAGGAGAGGATGATCTCGGTGGTGCGCGGGATCTCGTCCCCGTTGAGCAGGCCTCGGTAGCGGTTGAGGTTGGCGAGGATGGCCTCGGCCACCTTGAGGGCGCGCTTCTCGGTCTTGATCAGCGGCGACTGGAGCGTGTAGACGTTGTTGCGTCCCCAGAGGCTCTCGTCGCGGACGATCGCGATCTCGCGGTAGACGCTGTTGATCGGATCGAAGTTGTACTCGACCCGGACCTCCTTGAAGATGTCCGAGTTGCCGGTGTAGAAGCCACGCTCCTTCTCCACCTTGCCGAGCTGCCGGCAGCGTGGGCAGTAGAAGGTATCGCCGTGGTTGAGGAGGAAGACGCCCTTCGCGTAGTCCTCGCAGTCGGTGTTCTCGCAGTAACCGACTCCACGCTTCATGCTTGCCATGGGATGATCGCCTCCGGCTCTCGCTAGGTGGCGCGAGCTCCGTTCGAGCCTTTCAAGAGGCAAGCCCCGTGCCATGCGGCTCTGGGGGGAGCACCGCGGCGCGATGTTCGAGCGTCTTTCTGCTGTTGGGAGTGTAGCTGCCCATTCGCTGCGGGTGCCGCGCTGCACACGAGCTGCAGCCGTTGGCACCCCGTTCGACTCAAACGGGGAAGCGGATTCCCCTTCCCCCCGCTTCGTGGGCGGCCGGTCCGCAAGATCCCGCGCACGGTGTCCGGCGGGTGGCTTCCGGGGCACGCCGGGCCTTCCAGGGCCGACGACGCACTCCTTCCCGCTCGTTCCGATTTGGGGGAAAATCGAACTGCCACGTACACTTACGGGCGCCCTTGCTTATACTTCGCCGGCCGCACGGTTGTCAACCGGGATTTGATTCTTCCCCTCGGGCGATCTCCTGCCGAAGCGCCGCGCGCTCGCGCAGGAGGTACACGGCGTAGCCGGCGACGCCCAGGATGGTGAGGCCGTAGGCCGCTACGACGTACCCCACGAGGCCTCCTCCCCGCGCCCCGCCAGGGCCTGCTGGCGGACGCGCTCGGCGCGCAAGGCGCCCACCTCGATGCGCCGGACCACCAGGAAGGCGAAGGTGGCGAGCATCGTCAGCATGCCCATCAGGAAGGGCCAGCCCATTCCCGCACCGAGGCTGTCTCCCCCCAGGTTCTCGGGGTGGATCGCGCGCCCGGCGGCGAGGTCGATCGCGAAGTAGTTGAGCGGGATCAGCGCGACCCCGGCGATGCCGTAGACCGCCGCGAAGCGCGCCGCCCGCTCGCTGCCCTCCGTGAACGAGCGCAGCAGCAGGTACGCCACGTAGACGAAGAAGAGCACCAGGGTCACCGTGAGCCGCAGGTCCCAGGACCACCATTTGCCCCAGGTGCCCTTCGCCCAGATCGGCCCCGTGACGAGCATCAGCACGGCGAACAGCACGCCCACTTCCGCGCTGGAGAGGGCGAAGCGGTCGTAGCGTTCCTCGCCCTTCCAGAGGTAGAGCGCGCCCCCGATCGCCGTACCGATGAACCCGACGTAGGTGCCGATCGCGGTGGGGACGTGGACGTAGAGGATCTTCTGGATCACGCCCTGGACCCGGTCGACCGGGGCGTTCCAGGCCAGCAACGCCCAGGCCAGCACGCACACGGCCATCAGCAGGGCCGTCACGGTGTGGGCGCGGGAGGCGGAGGCGGGTGCCGGCATCGTCTCGGGTCCTCAGTCGTCCAGCACGTACTCGAAGCCGAGGAAGCTCACGATCAGGAAGACGCCGTCGGTCACGAGCAGCAGCTGGAGCGCGGCGAAGGGTAGCTCTCCGTCCGCGATGAGCCCGCGGGTGGCCTGCACCGCCGCCAGCAGCACCGGCACCATCAGTGGCAGCATGAGCAGCGGCAGGATCATCTCCCGGTAGGTCGTGCGGGCCGCCATGGCCGAGAGCAGGGTGCCGATGCTGCAGAGCCCGACGGCACCGAGGGCGGCCACGCCCGCCAGGGGCAGGGCGACCGGCCGCAGGTCCAGATCGAAGGCCAGGGCGAAGGCCGCGGCGGTGACGAGCTGCACCCCGAGCACGAGGGCGAGGTTCGCCCCGGCCTTACCGAGGAAGATCCAGCCCCGGTCCGCCGGGGCCAGGGCCAGGCCCGAGAGCGCCTCGTTCTCGAGCTCCATGCCGAAGGAGCGGCCCAGCCCGAGGACGACGGCGAAGACGTAGGCAACCCACAGCAGGCCCGGGACGTGCTCGCGGGCGGCTTCGCCCCGGCCCGGCGGCGCGGCGAAGTAGAGCACGACCACCACCAGCAGGGCGAAGACCAGCATCGCGATCAGCCGGTCGCGGCTGCGCCACTCGGTGACGAGGTCCTTCCACAGCACGGCCCACAGCGCGTTCACGGCTCGCGGGCTCCGACCACCCGGCGGTAGGCCGCGTCGAGGGCGTCCGGCGAGCTGAGGGCCTGCGGGTCCAGGGGCGTGGCTGCGCCGCGCACGAGCACGAGGCCGCGGTCGGCGAGCCCCGCCGCCCGGCTGAGATCGTGGGTGACGAGTACCGAGGTGCGTCCCCCGTCTCGGGCCGCCGCGAGGCGCAGGGTCAGCCGGTCGGCGGCGCGGGGGTCGAGGCCGGTGAAGGGCTCGTCCAGCAGCAGCACCTCCGGGTCGTGCACGAGGGCCCGTGCGATGGCCACCCGCTGCGCCATGCCGCGAGAGAAGCTGCCGACGCGGCGGTCGGCGACGGCCGCCAGGGCCTGCTCCTCGAGCAGGCTCTCCGCCCGGGCCGGCGGGTCGGCGACGCCCCACAGGCGGCCGGCCAGGATGAGGTTCTCGCGGGCCGTGAGCGCGGGGTAGAGGAAGGTCGCGTGGCCGATCAGGCCGATGCGACGGCGCCGGGCCACCCGGTCCCGGCCGGCGTCGCCCACCGCGAGGGTGCCCGCGGACGGCCGCGTCAGGCCGGCGATCAGCCGCAGCAAGGTCGACTTCCCGGCGCCGTTCGGGCCGAGCACGGCGAGGGTGGCGCCGCGGGGCACCGCCAGGTCCAGGGGCTCGAGGGCCACCAGCGGACCGAAGCGGCGGGTGAGTCCGCGGGCCTCGATCGCGAGGGCGGCTTCGCTCAAGCGTCGCCTCCGGGAAGAGCGGCGCCGCACTGGGCGCAGAAGCGATGGCTCGGGTCGGGTAGGGCACCGCAGGCGTTGCAGAGGGCAGGCTCCCCGCCCGGCTCGGAGCCGCTGGCCGTCTCGGCCGGTGGCGCTGGGCTGTCAGGCGCTCGCAGCCCCCGCTCCTCCGCCATCAGCTCGAGGGCCCGGGCGCGCAGCTCCCCGCGCAGGCTCTCGTACTCCTCCGCCGCCACGTGGCCGGTCTCGAAGTCGTGCTCGAGGTCGCGCAGCGCGTCCACGACGGCGGCACGCTCCCGGCTCGCGGCGGATTCGGTCTCCGCCGCCAGCTCGTCCACCGGCCCGCTCCGCCACAGGGGCCCCACGAGCAGGGCCAGGGCGAGGGCGCCGCCGATCGCCAGGAGCCCCTGGAAGGCCAGGGCCGGGAAGCGCGCGCGGGGCGGGCGCCGGTCGATCTGCAGCGCGACCCGCTCGTCGGCCTCCACCTCGAAGGCCTCCAGGTGCATGTAGGTCAGGTCCGAGGTGCGCACGGGGCGCCGGCGGTGCAGGCGCTCGGAGCGGGGCGCCAGGTTGCCCGGATCCGCCAGGAAGATCGAGAGCAGGGGGACTGGGACCGGCCAGCTGCGCTCGAGGGCCACCGGAAAGCCGTCCACCGCCTCGCGGTAGGCCACCTCCACCCGCAGCTCACCGGGCTCCGCCTCGCCGACGACGGCGAGGCCACCCCGGGCGTCCGGCAGCATGGAGACCCCCGCGCCGTCGGCGCCGAAGCGCAGGCGACCCGCGCCGGAGGGCAGGGGCACGTAGTGGAGGGGCGCGTCGGCGGTGCCGAACACGCGCTCGTCGCCGCGGATCTCGAGCACGTGGCTCTCGCTGATGGCCACGGCGGCGTCGTCCGCCGTAACGATCAGCCGCACCTCCTTCGTGTGGACCGCACCGGCGGCGGCGAGCTTCGCGGGCGGGACGCGCAGCGCGATGACGACCCGGCTGCCGGGCGCCCTGGGCCCGCCGTCGTAGGCCGCGAAGCCGGCGCCCTCGCCGGGGGCCAGCGGGGCCTCCGCAAGCTCAGGCGTCTCGAGCCCCGCGCCCGCCGGAATCCAGAGCCGGAGCGCCGAGGCACCGGTGGGAAGCTCCCACTCGAGGGCGATGCGCTCGGCCTCCTCAGGGGCCGGGACCTCGAAGGAGAAGGACAGGTCCTGCACGCCGGGATGCACCGGGCCCCACCAGCGCACCTCGCGGCCTTCCTGCTCGACCCCGTCCGGAATGACGCCGAGGGGCATCGAGAAGCCCGTGGCGCCCTCGGGCAGTCGCGCGCGCAGGGCCGGCGTGGCGCCGGCGCGGCCTTCTGCCGGGACGTGGAAGGTCCTGGGCCCCGGGTTCTCGACGTGAAGCGTCTCGACGACCCGCAGGCCGCCGCCGGTGCGCTGGAGGCGCCGCTCCGCCGGGCCCGCCACCAGCGCGCCGGCGTCGCTGGACAAGGACGTCACCGGGATGTCCACCTCGCGCTCGGTCTCGCCGGCGGCGAAGCTGACGCGGGCGCCGGGGAACGGCACGCCCTGGTAGCGGGCGCCGAGCAGGTAGGCGAGGTTCGCGCTGGTGGCGATGCCTTCGAAGACGAAGCGGCCCTGGGCGTCGCTCGTCGTCTGTCGGAGGCCTGGCAGGCCCTCGGCGGAGAGCGCGTACAGCGCGACGTCGACGCTGGCCAGGGGCTCGCCGGTCTCCGCCTGCACGACCCGGCCGCGGATCGCGCCGTTGCCCTTCGGCACGTCCGGGGTGCCGCCTTCGGGCTGGGACGCCGCCACCACGGCGAGGGTCGGGAGGGCCAGCAGCACGCCGGCCCACAGCAGCGCGCGCCTCATGCGGCCGCTTCTTCCGAGCGCCCCCGCGGCGCCGGATGGGGCCAGAGGATCAGGAGCGTTCCCAGCACGAAGGTGTAGCCCCCGATCCAGATCCAGTTCACGAGCGGGTTGCGGTAGATCTTCACCGTCGCCGAGCCGTCGGGCTCGATGGCGGTGAGGATCACGTAGAGATCCTCGTTCAGCGTCGAGTACACCGAGGGAATCGAGGCGGGCTGCTGCTCGAGCCAGTAGACCCGGCGCTCCGGCGTCATCGTGACCCGGGGCTCGCCCTTCTCGTAGAGGGCCAGCCGCGCGACGGCCCCGCCGTAGTGCTGGGCCGGGATGGCTCGGGCGGTCCTGTACTCGAGGCGGTAGCCGTTCATCTCGACCGCGTCGCCCACTCGCATGTTCTCCAAGCGCTCCTCGTTGAAGGCCGCGCCGGCGATGCCGATGAAGATGAAGACCACGCCCAGGTGCACGACGTAGCCGCCGTAGCGTCGCTGGTTCTTGCGCAGCAGGGTCGCGACCGCCTGGGCCAGGTTCTCGCCGCGCCGCATCCGCGCGCGCACCGCGCGCACGTATTCCTGGCTGATGGTGCCGAGCACGAAGCCGCCCACCGCCCAGATGAGCACCGGGAACAGGCCGCCGGAGAGGCCCGTGCCGACGCCGGTGGCCACGCCGACGAGCGCGCCGACGGCGGTGGGCCAGAGGAACTGGCGCCGCAGGTTCGCCCCCGAGGCCCGGCGCCACGCGATCAGCGGCCCGATGCCCGTCAGCAGCAGCAGCGGCAGGGCCACGAAGCCGGCCAGGCCGTTGAACCAGGCCGGGCCGATCAGGATCTCGGTGCCGGTGATCCACTCGGAGATCTTCGGGAAGAGCGTCCCCCAGAAGACGATCCCGAGGAAGGCCATGAAGAGCCAGTTGTTGACGACGAAGCCTGCCTCGCGGGAGAGCACCGACTCCAGCTGGTGCCCGGCGCGCAGCTCCGGCGAGCGCCACAGCAGCACGCCGAAGAAGAGGGCGACCGTCGCGAGCACGTAGCCGAGGAACAAGATGCCGAAGATCTCGGTCTGGGCGAAGGCGTGCACCGAGCGCACCAGGCCGCTGCGGGTGAGCATGGTGCCGAACAGGCAGAGCGAGTAGGTGAGCCCGATCAGGACCAGGTTCCAGATCTTCAGCATGTCCCGCTTCTCCTGCACCATCACCGAGTGCAGGTAGGCGGTCGCGGCGAGCCAGGGCATGAACGACGCGTTCTCCACCGGGTCCCAGGCCCAGTAGCCGCCCCAGCCGAGCACCTCGTAGGCCCAGCGGCCTCCGAGCAGGATGCCGATGGAGAGGAAGAACCACGCGAAGAGCGTCCATCGGCGGGTGATGCGCATCCACGCGGTGCCGAGCTCGCCGGTGGCCATGGCCGCGAAGCCGAAGGCGAAGGGCACGGCGAAGCCGACGAGCCCGGTGTAGAGCATGATCGGGTGGATCATCATCACCGGGTGCTGGAGGAGCGGGTTGAGCCCGTTGCCGTCCGAGAGCACCTGGCCCGGCGGCAGCTTCTCGAACGGGTCCGAGACGAAGTTCAGCAGCACGCCGAAGAAGGCCGCGTTCAAGAGCAGGATCGCGCATACCCAGGGCAGCAGGCTCTGGTTGCGCCGGTTCACCAGCACGGCAGCGGCGGCGTAGGCGGCCAGCATCCATAGCCACAGGAGCAGCGAGCCCGCCTGGCCGCCCCACAGCGCCGCCATCCGGTAGGCAGTGTCCATGCTCCGGGCCGCGTGGCTCGCGACGTAGGAGAGCTGGAAGTCGAGGGTGGCGAAGGCCCAGAAGAGGCAGCCGATGGAGAGGGTGGTCAGGGCGAAGTGGAGGTGCACCGCGCGGCGGGCCACCTCCGCGAAGCGCGCGTCCCGGCGCAGGCCGCCGACCAGGCCCGCCAGGGCCCCGGCCAGGGCGACGACGAAGGCCAGCCCCAGGGCCGAGGCGCCGAGGTCACTCACGCCCGGTCAGCTCGAGGTGCCGAGCGGGTCGGAGCCCGGCGGCTCCTGGCCCTCGAACTTGGACGGGCACTTGGCCAGCACGTTCGTGGCGTGGAAGGTCGTGTCGCCGTTCGTCGCCGGATGGAGGCGCCCCTCCACGACGACCTCGGCGCCGTCCTTGAAGAGGTCCGGCGTCTCGAGGCTCGCGTACACGACTGTCATCATCGCGCCGGCTTCGCCGCCGGCGTGGGGCGGTGTGCTCTGAACGCGGAAGCTCACCTGACGGGCGTCGACGTCGCGCTCGATCGAGCCGTCCGCCACGTAGCCGTGCACCCGCACCGCGCGGCTGCTGGCGGCCGCCGCGGCCTGGAACTCCTCGAGGGTCTGGTAGTAGGCGAAGGACGCCTCCTCGACCTGCGTCGCCCCGTACCAGCCGAGCAGCGCCGCCACCAACGCGCCGCCAATGGCGATCTGGATCCCCTTCGACATGGCTCGCAAGCTATCCCCTGGTCTCTCCGCCGTCAAACGGCGGCGAGGCTGAAACCCCTTGAAATCCAATCAGTTGCGCCGGCCTCGTGCTTGACACGTGGGACCCCCGGGGCTACCCCGGCCCCGTGCGCATCTCGCCCCACGTCAACGCCCTCGAGCCCTTCCTCGCCATGGAGCTGATGGAGCGGGCCTTCGCCCTGGAGCGAGAGGGGGCTTCGGTGGTGCATCTCGAGATCGGCCAGCCGGACTTCGCGCCGCCCCCGGCTGCCATCGCCGCCTGTGCCGAGGCGGTGCAATCGGGAAGGACCCACTACACGGACAGCCGGGGCCTGCCCGCGCTGCGCGAGGCGATCGCCGCGGACAAGGGGCGTCGCACAGGGGGGTCGGTCGATCCGGCCCGGGTGATCGTGACGAGCGGCACGTCCCCGGCCATGTTGATGGTCTTCGGCCTGCTCCTCGAGCCCGGCGGCGAGGTGATCGTCCCCTCGCCCCACTACCCCTGCTACCCGAACTTCGTGCGCTTCTGCGGGGGCGTGCCGGTCTTCGTGCCCTGTGACCCCGCCGCTGGTTACGCCGTGGACCCGGACGCGGTGCGAGCCGCCGTGACGCCCCGCACCCGGGCCATCGTGGTGGGCACGCCCGCCAACCCCACCGGGGCCATCCAGTCCCGCGAGACGATGGCCGCCCTGGCCGGCCTCGGTGTGCCCCTCGTCAGCGACGAGATCTACGACGGCCTGGTCTACGAGGGCGCGCGGGTCACGTCGGCCCTCGAGGTGACCGATGACGCCTTCGTCCTGGACGGCTTCTCCAAGCGCTACGCGATGACCGGCTTCCGCCTGGGCTACGCCATCGCCCCGGAGGCCGCCATGCGCAGCCTGCAGACGGTGCAGCAGAACCTCTTCATCTCCGCCAGCGAGTTCGTCCAGCGCGCCGGCGTCGCGGCACTGGAGCACGGCGCGGCGACGGTGGAGGCCGCCCTCGCGAGCTTGGCCCCGCGACGGCGGCTGCTGACCTCTGGCCTGCGGCAGATCGGGTTCGAGATCCCCGTGGAGCCCGAGGGCGCCTTTTACGTGTTCGCCGACGCGCGCCGCTTCGGCGAGGACTCGCTCGCCCTGGCCCACGACCTCCTCGACCGCGCCCACGTCGCCGCGACCCCGGGCATCGATTTCGGCGAGGCGGGCGAGGGGCACCTGCGCTTCTGCTATGCGGCGTCGGAAGAGGACATCCGAGAGGCGCTCCGGCGCCTCGCCGGCCACCTGGCCGCCTAGCATCTTCCGGCGGGTGCTACCTCCACCGGGATCCCGTTCGCGATGCTGGTGTTCGACCAGGGGTCGAGGGCCTCCTCGTCGGTCAGCACGTTGCTGTTCACGCCGGGCTGGCGGGAGGCGGCGACGCCGAGGCGTGTCTCCGCCTCGGAGTGACCGAAGCCGTGAGGCAGGCTCACGACGCCGGGCATCATGTCGTCGCTGAGCTCCACCGGTGCCTCCACCGCGCCCACCCGGGAGCGGACGCGCGCGCGGCCGCCGGCGGTGAGGCCCAGGCGGGCGGCGTCCTCGGGGTGGACGAGCAGGCTGCAGCGCTCGCGCCCCCTGGCGAGCACGGGCAGGTTGTGGAGCCAGGAGTTCATGTTCCGGGTCTGGCGGCGGCCGACGAGGAGCAGGCTGCCGTCGCCCCGGCCGGCCTCGAGCCGCGCCCGCAGCCGCGGTAGGTCGCGGAGCAGGTAGGGGTGGGCCAGGGGGATCCGCCGGCCCGGCGTGCGCAGGATGTCCGGGAGCCGCGGCTCCATGGCGCCGAGGTCGACGGCGTGGGGCACGGCGCGCAGCTTCGCGAGGGAGAGGCCCGGGGCGTCGTCGTCGAAGCCGTCGCCGTAGGGGCCGGCGCGCAGCATCAGGTCCACCCGTCGCATCGGGCCGGGCTCGCGGCCGAGCTTCTCCCGGGCCAGGCCCGCCGGCACGTGCTCGGCCGGCAGGCCCGGCTTGCCGACGAAGCGCGCCAGGTCGGCCTCGAAGAGCTGCTCGTCGAGGGCGGCGGCGGGGGTTCCGAGCAGCCGGGCGGCCAGCTCGAGCTGCACCTTCCACTGGGGCCAGGCGTCGTCTCGGGGCTCGAACACCGCCGGCGACCAGCGGGCGAAGTTCCGCACCGTCGTGCTCTGGGTGAGGAAGTCGAAGTTCTCGTGCTCGAGCTGCGGGGCGTTGGGCAGGATCACGTCCGCGTGGCGGGTGGTCTCGTTCAGGTAGATGTCGAGGCTCACCATGAACTCGAGCTGGCCGAGCGCCTTCGCGAGGCGGGTGCCGTTCGGCGTCGAGAGCACCGGGTTGCCGGCGACGGTGACGAGGGCGCGGATCCGCCGTTCGCCCGCCGCGTCGATCTCCTCGGCCAGGGCGGCGCAGGGGAGCTGGCTCTCGATCTCCGGGATGCCGCGGGCCGCCGTCTTCCAGCGCCCGATCTCGAGCTCCGGGCCCGGCCCGCCCGGCTCGTGCTGCCCCGTGGCCGGCCGCGGGAACATCATGCCGCCGGGCTCGTCGAAGTGCCCAGTGAGGATGCCGAGCACGTCGACGAGCCAGCTGGCCAGGAGGCCGAACTCCACGGTGCAGGTGCCGATGCGTCCGTAGCAGCAGGCGCGCTCCGTCGCAGCGAACTCCCGAGCGATGCGGCGGGTCGTCCTCGGCGCGATGCCCGTCGCGTCCGCCACGGCTTCCGGGGAGAAGGACAGGGCCTCGGCGCGGAGGGCGTCCACACCGTCGGTAAAGGCGGCGAAGCGGCCGAGACGCACGAGGCCCTCTTCGAACACCACGTGCACCAGGGCCAGCAGGAAGAGCGCGTCGGTGCCGGGCCGGATGAAGAGGTGCTCGTCCGCCTCGCGTGCCGTCTCGGTACGGCGCGGGTCGACGATCACCAGCTTGCCGCGACGGCGGATCGCCCGCAGGCGCCTACGCACGTCCGGCGCGGACATGAGACTTCCCTGGGACACGAGCGGGTTCGCCCCGAGGCACAGGAAGTAGTCGCAGCGGTCGATGTCCGGGATCGGCAGGATCGAGCTCTTGCCGAAGAGCACGCGGGCCGCGACGAGCTTGGGCTGGTGATCCATGGTGGCGCCGGAGAAGGCGCGGGGCGTCGCGAGCACGCCGGCGAGAGCCCGGTTGTAGAGCATGGCGCCGACGTCGAAGCCCGTCGGGTTGCCGATGTACATGCCGACGGCGTCAGCGCCGTGGGCGTCGCGCACGGTGCGCAGGCCGTCGGCAGCGACGTCGATCGCCTCGTCCCAGTCCAGCTCGGTCCAGCCGCCGGCGGTTCGCCGAAGCGGCCGGCGGAGCCGGTCCGGGTCCTCGTACACGCCGGAGAGGGCGTAGGCCTTCGGGCAGAGGTGGCCCCGGCTGCGCGGATCGTCCGGATCCCCCTCGATCCGCAGCACCTGGCGTGGGGCGGGATCCACCTTCACCCGCAGCCCGCACATGGCCTCGCAGATCGGGCAGGAGCGGTGCTTCCACATGCCGGCAGCCTACCGCGGTTGTTCCGTCTCCAGGAAGCCACGGGTATCGGCGCGGAGCGCCGGCGGCGGCCGGATGCCGTAGAAGCGCCAGGCCGCGAGGAGCTCGGGCAGCGGGCGTCGTGGGCCCGTGGCGAGCCGGAAGGTGGCGTCGGTGCGAAACGCCGTGCAGGTCTCGCAGCGGAAGACGGCCAGCTCCTCTACGTGCTCGAAGTGCTCCGCCAGGGTCTCCAGGGGAAGGTGGATCGCGAGTACCGCGTCGCGACCGGCGGCGGCGTCCGTCCAAAAGGCGTAGGCGTTGTGGGGGGCCACGACGGGCAGGCTGTCGCGATCGCGGCCGTAGTACTCGATGACCGAGGCCTCGACCCAGTGGGGCGCGAGCAGCACGGCGCGCTCGCGGGTCGCGGCGGGCAGCCCGTCCCACGCCGCCAGCGCCTCCGCGGCGAAGCGATCCCACTCCAGTCGGCCCGCGAGGAAGAGAGGCAGGTCCGAGCCGACGTCGCCGACCTCGATGTCCGGCTCCTCGCCGATCGCCTCGAAGACCTCCACCACGCCTCGGGGCGAGAGGATCGGGAGTACGCCGAGGGCGCTGCCGATGCCGGACGCCAGCAGCGCCAGCACGACCACGCCCCGCAGGAGCGGTGCGAGGCGCGGGCGCCACAGGTCCCACACCACCGCGCCGGCAGCGAGGGCGATCGGGTAGGCGCCCGCCATGCGGTCGACCCGGCGCTGGCCAGCGAAGAGGATGACCGCCAGCAGCACGGCGAAGGCGATGCCCAGGGCACGCCAGGGCCGCCCGGCCCGAGCGAACAGCAGCCAGGCGAGCCCGGGCACCCAGAGCAGCAGGTTGACCGGGTTCATGCCGTAGGTGTGGATCTCGAGGGCCTCCCCGACGGTGGCGTCCAGAATGCCCTCGCGGCGGTTGGCGTAGAACGCGAGGGACGGCCATTCGTTCACCGCGTTCCAGTAGAGGTTCGGCGCCGCGATCAAGAGCGCCAGGGCCGCTCCCCACCAGAGATGGGAGGCGCGCAGCTGGGCGCGCATCGGGGTGAGCGCGAACCCCACGCCGAGGGCGAAGGCGAACAGCAGGAAGGTGTGCTTGGAGAGGAGTGCGACGCCCGCGACCGCACCGAAGGCCAGCCATCCGCGGGTGTCCCCGGTGCGCGCGAGCTCCGCGACGATCCACGCCGCGCAGGCCCAGAGCAGCAGCTCCAGCGGGTTCACAGAGTGGAAGCTCCAGAACACCAGGTCGATCGGGACCACGGCGATCGCCAGGCCGGCGAGCAGCTGGCCGAAGGTGCCGGCACCGAAGGTGCGCGCGAGACGTCCCGTGACGAAGACCGTGCCCACCCCGCAGGCGGCCGGGACCACCGCGAAGCCCAGCGGCCCGTCGCCGAACAGCGCCAGGCTCACCGCCAGGATCCAGGAGGCGAGGGGCGGATGGTCGACGTAGCCGAGCTCGAAGCGCTGGGCGCCGGCCCAGTAGTAGAGCTCGTCGTGGAACAGGCCCCAGGGCGGGGCGAAGGCGCTCCACAGCAGGACGCCGGCCAGGACGAGGGCGAGGGTCAGCAGGCCGAGATCGGCGGCGCGCTGCCTGCCGGCGCCCATCGGCGCTGTGTCTCCCAAGCTCGTCTCCCGGCGCGGGGAGAGCGTAGGCCATGGGCTAGCTTCGCGTCGGATGCAGCTCTTCACCTACCACGGCTCCTCGGCGAGCTACCGGGTGCGGATCGCCCTCGAGTGGAAGGGCATTCCGCGAGAGGATGTCTTCGTCGACATCCGCGAGGGTGCGCACTTCGCCGACGACTACCGTCGCCTCAACCCGAACGCGCGGGTGCCCTACCTCGTCGACGGCGAGGTGCGGGCCGGCCAGGCCCTCGCGATCCTCGAGTACCTGGAAGAGGCCTACCCGAAGCCGCCGCTGCTGCCCGCCGACGCCGCGGGACGGGCGCGGGTGCGCGAGCTGGCGCTGCTCGTCGTCGCGGACGTCCAGCCGCTCCAGAACATGGGGCCGATGGCGTTCCTCCACGACCCGCTCGGCGTGGACCGCGACGGCAGCGCGCGCTGGTACCTGCACTGGGTGTCCCGCGGTCTCGCCGCCTTCGAGTCGATGCTCGCCGACCACTCGGCGACCGGTCGCTTCTGTCACGGGGATGCGCCGACGCTGGCCGACGTCTGCGTGGTGCCCCAGCTCGTCAACTGGACCCGCAAGGGCGGCGGACGCCTCGATGATTGGCCGAACCTGGCCCGGGTGTTCGATGCGTGCCAGGCCCTCGAGGCGTTCCAGCGGGCGGATCCGCTGGTGCAGCCGGACGCGCCGCCGGCCTCGTGACGCCGGGCCGCGAGCCGGAAACCCCGTCGGCCTTCTACTCGGGGCTCGTGGCCGAGCTCTACGACGCGTTGGTGGGGGAGCGGGCCGCTGCGGGGGCCTACGCTCCGTTCCTCGACCGCAGCGGAACCCCGGCCCTCGAGCTGGCCTGCGGCTCCGGCCGGCCGATGCTGGACCTCCTCGCGCGGGGCTACGAGGTGGAGGGCCTCGACGCCTCCGCCGACATGCTCGAGCGCTGCCGTGCGGAGGCGGCCGCGAGCGGCCTCGCGCCGACCCTCCACCTCGCGGAGATGCAGTCGTTCCGCTTGCCGCGGCGCTACCGGTCGATCTTCCTGGCCGGTGCCAGCTTCAACCTGCTCACCACGGACGAAGACGCCGCCGCGGCGCTCGGCTGCATGCACGCGCACCTCGAAGCGGGCGGGAGCGCGCTGGTCCCCCTGGAGGTGCCGGACGCCGACGCCGTCGGGCGTCAAGTCGGCCAGTGGCGGGAGGTCACGGACGCGTCCGGGTGCAGGCTCGCGGTGGAGTGGCGGAGCGGAGAGCTGTCGGAGGACGGGCGCGACGTCGCCCAACGCCTTCGCTACGAGCGGATTCCCCCGGTCGGCGAGCCGTCGATCGTCGAGCGCACCTGGCGGAAGCGCTCGTGGAGGCAGGCCCCGTTCCGCGAGCTGGCGCTCGCCGCCGGCTTCGACGAGCCGTCCTTCCGCGCGCCGACCGGCGGCCCGGCCGAGCCCGACGCCGGACTCTTCGTGGCCCTGCTGCGTCCCCGCTAGCCTCTCCCCGGGATGGGCACCTTCCCCCAGCACGGCGGCTGTCTGTGCGGCGACCTTCGCTACACGGTCGCCGCGGACCCCGTCACCCTCTATGCCTGCCACTGCACCGATTGCCAGCGCGAGACGGGCTCGGGCTTCGCGCTGCTCATGGTCGTCGGCCGCGACGCCTTCCAGCTCGATGCGGGGCAGCCCGCCGCGTTCACCACGGAGCTCGCCGACGGACGCACGAAGGGCGCCTTCTACTGCGGCCGATGTGTCACGACGCTCTACGGACAGTCCCCCGAGAGCCCGTTCGTGGTCCTCGAGGCCGGCACCCTCGACGACACCTCCTGGCTCCGCCCCGCCGGCCACATCTGGACCCGCAGCGCCCAGCCGTGGGTCCGCTTCGACGACGATGCGCTCCGGTTCGCGGAGGCGCCCGGAGACGAGGGCCTCGTGGCGCTGGCCCGCGCGTGGAAGTCGCGGCCGGGGCGCGAGTAGGGAGTGGGGCGTCCTCAGCAGGCCGTCGTCGGTGTGATCCTGAGAGGCCGGCGCGTCCTCGTCATCCAGCGAGGGCCCACCGCCGTTCTTCCCGGGTACTGGAGCCCGCCGAGCGGGCGGATCGAGCCTGGCGAAACCCAGGAGGACACGGTGGTCCGGGAGATGCAGGAAGAGCTCGGCCTGGAGGTGCGGCCCTGGGCGAAGGTGTGGGAGTGCCCGACCGACGACGGTCGTTTTCAGCTCCATTGGTGGCTGGTCGAGGAAGACGGTGGCGACCCGCGTCCCGATCCCGGCGAAGTGAGCGCAACGAAGTGGGTCGATGCCGACGAGTTCGACGATCTCACGCCGACGTTTCAGGGAGATCGGGAGTTCTTCCGCGCGGTGCTGCCCACGCTCCAGGCCGGCGTCTAGAGAGCTTCGCGTAATAGAGTGACAGTGGTATCTTCTGCCGTGGGAGGTGGGGGATGGCACGTCGTGACTTTGAGGGGCTGGAGAAGCGTCGCATGCGCGCGGTGCGGCTGTTCGAGCAAGGCGAGAGCCAGGCCAGCGTCGCGCGGCGGTTGCAGGTGAGTCGTACGACGGCGATGCGCTGGGCGCAGGCGTTGGAGGAGGAGGGGCGCGAGGGGCTTCGAGCCGCGGGTCGCGCAGGGCGGAAGCCGCGGCTTTCCGCCGAGCAGCTCGAAGACGTGGAAGTCGCGCTCCTGGAGGGACCGGTCGCGTCGGGCTATGCGACGGCGTACTGGACGCTGCCCCGCGTGACCGAGGTGATCGAGCGCGTCACAGAGGAGCGCTTCCACCCCGGTCACGTCTGGCGCCTGTTGCGCAAGCTCGGCTGGTCACGTCAGAAGCCGACGACCCGGGCGCGGGAGCGCGATGACGCGGCCATCGAGCGTTGGGTGAAGACGACGTGGCCGGTGCTAAGAAAACACGCCACAATGCCACGATCGTCTTCCTCGACGAGAGCGGCTTCTCGGAGCGGCCGTCGGTCCAACGGACCTGGGCGCCGCGGGGCCAAACGCCGGTCCTGACGCATCGCTTCGGCCACTGGAAGCACCTCTCGGCGATCGGAGCCCTGGCCTACTCACCTCATGGCCGCCGCGCCCGCTTCTTCCTCGGACTGGTTCCCGGCGCCGTCCGGTCCGAGCACATCATCCGCTTCCTCCAGCGGCTGCACCGCCATCACCGCGGCCTCTGATCGTGATCTGGGACGGCGTCAATCCGCACCGCAGCCGCGCGACGCTGGCCTTCGCCGAACGCGAGCAGCACTGGCTCACGCTGGTCCGCCTCCCCGCCTACGCTCCTGATCTCAACCCCGTGGAAGGCGCGTGGTCGTGGTTCAAGCGCACGGTCTCGGCCAACTTCTGCCCTGAAGGCCTCGGCCCCTTGGTTCGGACTCTGCGCCTGGCACGGCGCCGACTGACACGCCGCCGGCCACTCTTGCTGGGCTTCCTCCACAAGAGCGGCCTTTCCTTGCCCTGACCGTCACTATATTACGCGAGATTCTCTAGCCGAGTGCGCCGGTCGGAGGTGCGGGAGGCCCGGGCGCAGCCCCTGTTGCCGGTCTGCGGGCTCAAGGCCACGCGTAGCGCTGCGGCACCCGCCGTGGATCCCTACCCGCCCACCGGGAGTGGCCTCATGTGGCGGGGGCATGGGCGCGGGCTTGGGTTCGGTTGGGATGGGGGCGCGTTCGGGTTGTTTCGCGGCTTCCTTCTCTCCTGCGGGGCGGGCGGGTGTCCCGGCCAGCGGGGGGCGCGGTGCCTTGGCCGGCCCTGCTTCGAGAGGGAGACCGGCTAGGACGCGGGATCTCGGCTGGATCGAAGGCTGGCCCTGCCTTTCGCCAGCCCGTACCGAGGAGCCACGTGTGGGGGTCGGCGATGGCCCGGAGGTGGCCTCCTAGCCTGTTTCGTGCCTCCGCGACGAGAGCGCGATTCCGGGCGGTGTGCTTCCACCCCTCGAACCAGCGCCCCGAGGAGGCCGGATCGATCCGCACGGCGGCGTCCCGCCGCCGTGCGTGCTTCCGCCCGTTCAGGAGCACGTAGCGGAGCGCGTTCCGCACCTGGGTCGGGGTCTTCAGCACGACGTGGTGATACCGGTCCTTCAGGACCGGCCCCGTCCGCGAGAACACCCGGTTCACCGCTCGGGCCAGTCTCGCACCCAGCGACTTCATCCCCCGCCCGAGCGCGTCGAACCCATGCGCCTCCACGATCAGGTGGACGTGGTCCCCCTGGATCGAGTAGTGCACGAGCCGGAAGTCCCCCCGGTCGCAGGCCTTCGCGAAGGAGCGCTCGACCTCGTGCACGAGCTTCGCACGGCGAAGGGAAGGCACGTCGTCCCGCACCTTGAGCGTGACGTGACAGGGATAGCGGGAGGCCAGCTTCCCGCGCCGTAGGTGAGGCACGTTCGGGTTCGGCCCCGGCTTCCGCCCGGCCCGTTCTCGCTTCCCGCCCCAGGTGGGCAACGAAAGCTGCTTCGGTTCCCTACGCATGACAGTGTTGAATCTAGCGATGTATTTTCGATGTCAACCCCAAGCCGGCAAACATGACGAGCAACCACGGCCAAGGCACCGCGCCCCGACTGGCCGCGATGCTTCCGCGTCGCGTAGGAAAGGAGGACGCCACAGTCCATCCCAATGCGCCCCCCCCCCCCCCCCCGTCTCCGCGGCGTCTCGGGAAGCCGCCTCCGGATCAGGGCCGGAGAGCGCCGCCGCTCCCGCGGCGACGAACCAACGAGACGAGGAACAGCGCCACCGTGACGAGCGCGATCGTCGCACCCGCGGCCAGGTCGAGCTGGTAGGCGAGGGCGAGGCCGGCCAGGCCGGAGGCGGCGCCGAGGACCATCGACGTCGCGAGCTGTCCCCGGAAGTCCGCGGACCAGAGCGCCGCGGTGGCCGCCGGCACGACCAGCAGCGCCTCGATCAGGAGCACGCCGACCAGGCGCACGCCGAGGATCACCGTCACCGCCAGGAGCACCAGCAGCAGCGTCTCGAGCCGGGCCACCGGATGGCCGTAGGCTCCGGCGATCTCGTCGTCGAAGGCGACGAACAGGTGCTCGCGGAAGGTGAGGGCGAGGGTCGCGAGGACCGCTACGCCGAGGACACCCAGCACCGCCAGCTCGGCGCCGCTGATCGCGAGCACGTTCCCGAACAGGAAGCCGAACAGATCCTGCTGGGCGCCGCGCCGCAGGCTCACCAGGGCCAGGCCCAGGGCCATGGCGCCGGTGAAGAAGACGCCGATCACCGTGTCCTGGGAAAGTGCGCTGCGACGGCGCGTCCAGGCGATCGCCACGGCCGTGGCCACGGCGAACACGGCGCCGCTCCACAGCGGGCTCACGCCCACGAGCAGGCCGATGGCGATTCCGCCGATCGCCGCGTGGGAGATGCCGACGCCGGCGAAGGCCAGGCCACGCAGCACGACGAAGAACCCGAGCCCACCGCACACCAGGCCCACGCCGACGGCGGCGGCGAGGGCTCTCTGCATGAAGGCCAGCTCGAGCACGCTCCTTCAGTGCCCCGGCCCGTGGCGCCCGTGGTGGTCGAGCTCCGCCCGCAGGAAGTCGAACTCGCAGGCGTAGGCCTCCTTCAGCGCGTGGCTGTGCACGACTTCCTCCGGGTGGCCGTGGACGTGCATGCGGCGGTTGATGCACAGCAGGCGATCCGCCTCGCCGGCCAGGGCGACGAGATCGTGAGAGACGGCGATCACCGCCAGGCCGAGGTCCCGTTGCAGGCGCCGGCACAGTCGGTAGAAGGCCTGCTCCGCCGGCAGGTCGAGGCCGACCGTGGGCTCGTCGAGGATCAGGAGTCGGGTGCTGGCGCAGAGCGCCTGGGCGAGCACCGCGCGCCGCTGCTCGCCGCCGGAGAGGCGGCCGATGGGCCGTTCCGCCAGCTCCGCGATGCCGACCCGCGCCAGGCTCTCCGCGACGGCCTCGCGATCGGCGGCGGTGGGTCGGAGCCGCTGCCACAGGCCGCGGCGGCCCATGCGTCCCATGGCCACGACGTCGCGCACCCGGGCGGGGAAGTCGGCGGGCACGGCGCTGCGCTGGGGCACGTAGCCGATGCCCTCCTCCCGGCGACGGCCCGGCGGGTGGCCGAGCACGAGCACCCGGCCGGCGTCCGGCTCGATGAGGCCGAGCAGCGTCTTCAGGAGCGTGGTCTTGCCGGCGCCGTTGGGGCCGCAGATGCCCGCGAACTCCCCGGGCGCCACCTCGAAGGCGATGTCCTCGAGCACGGGATGGCCGCCGCGACTCACCCGGAGCTCCTCGACGTGGACGACGGCGTTCATCGGGGCTCTCCCAGGGCGCGGCGGAAGGCCGCCGCGTTGAAGCGAAGCAGCGCTTCATAGCTCGCGCGGGCCGGATCCGCCGGATCGCCGAGGGGATCCACCAGCTCGGTACCGGCTTCGAGCTCCGCAGCGATCGCGCGGGCGAGGCGGGGAGGGAGCCCTGGCTCCACCAGGACGGCCCGCACGCCCGCCGCCCGCGCCTCGCGCACGACATGCGCGAGAGTCCGCGGGCCCGCCTCCCCGCCGTCCGCGTGACGGAGCACGCCCACGGCTTCGAGGCCGTAGCGGGCGGCGAAGGCGCCCCAGCCGTCATGGGCCGCGACGTAGCGCGTGCCCGCGCCGGACAGGTCGGCGCGCAGCGCACGATCGAGGGCGGTGAGCCGCTTCTGGAACGCGGTCAGGCCGTCGGCATACGCCGATCGGTGTAGGGAGTCCCGGGCGACCAAGGCCTCGGTCAGCCGCGGCGCCAGCTCGTCGCGCACCGCCAGCGGGTCGAGCCATGCATGGGTTCGTGCCCCGGGGCCCCGAGACAAGACGACCCGGCGCTCCGGCCCCCGCGAAGCCGCGAGCCGCTCGGCCCAGGCGTCGCTGCCGTCGCCGGCGGACACGAACAGGCACGCGGTCTCCACCCGGGCCACGTCCGACGGCCGCGGCTCGAAGGCGTGGGGGCTCGCTCCGGGCGGGACCAGTGCGAACGCCTCCACGCGCTCGCCGCCGATCTCTTCCGTCATCCACGCCAGTGGCAGCAGGGTGGCCGCGACCGTGCCGCACGCCCCCGCAGCGGCGGGGAGCAGGCCGGCGAGCAGCCCGAGCACGAGAGCCAGCCGGCGCGCCATCAGCAGACCTCGACCGATTCCTCGAAGTCCTCGGGCTCGATCTGGATCGTCACGTGCTCGATGGCGAAGCGCTCGCGCAGGAGGTTCTGGAGCTCGCCCAGGAGCCGCGCCGGCGGATCGCCGTCGCAGCAGGTGACGTGGCAGGAGAGCGACACCATGCCGCTGGTGATGGTCCAGACGTGCAGGTCGTGCACCGAGTGCACGCCTTCGGCCCGGCCGAGCACCTGGCCGATCTCGTCCACGTCCAGATGCGGCGGCGCGGACTCGAGCAGCACGTCGACCGTCTCCCTCAGCAGGGTCCACGCCGAGGCGAGCACGAGCACGGCGATCAGCGCCGAGGCGATCGGGTCCGCCAGGGTCCAGCCGAAGAGCCAGACGCAGGCTCCCGCCGCCATGGCGCCGATGCTGCCCAGCGCGTCGCTCAGCAGGTGGAGCCAGGCGCCGCGCAGGTTGAGGCTGTCTGAACGGCCGCCGTGGAGCAGGACGAGCCCCACCACGTTCACCCCCAGGCCGCCGGTGGCGATGGCGAGCATCGGCAGCCCCAGCACGTCCGGCGGCGCGGCGCTCCGCTCCCAGGCCTCGACCAGGATGAAGACCGCGACCACGACCAGCGCGGTGCCGTTCGCGAGCGCCGCCAGGATCTCCATGCGCCGATAGCCGAAAGTGCGCGCGACCGGCGCGGGGCGCAGGGCGAGCCACAGGGCGAAGAGCGAGAGGCTCAGGGCCGCCACGTCCGACAGCATGTGACCCGCGTCGGCCAGGAGTGCCAGGGAGCCGGTCCACAGGCCGCCCACCACTTCCGCGACCATGTAGGTCGCGGCTAGTCCGAGGGTCCACGCCAGGCGCCGCCTCTGCTCCCGCCGGGAGAGCCCGGCGGGCGGCCCGTGGCCGTGCCCGTCGCCCGGCCCCTGTGCGTGGTCGTGCATGGGCACATGCTACCTTCCGCCGCCCTCGCTGCCCGGAGACTCCATGGCCGACTTCGAGATCCACACCGTCCTCTGCCTCACCGACAACTACGCCGTGCTCCTGCACGACGCGGAAGCCGGCGTGACCGCCGTCGTCGACACGCCGGAGGTCGCACCGATCGAGGCCGCCCTTGCGGAGAAGGGCTGGCGGCTCACCCACATCCTGAACACCCACTGGCACCCGGACCACACAGGCGGGAACCTGGAGCTCCAGGAGAAGACCGGGGCTCACATCATCGGGCCGCGGAACGAGCAGGAGAAGATTCCCGGCATCCAGACCGCCGTGGGGCAGGGCGACAGCTTCGACCTGGGCGGCCACGAGGTCCGCGTGCTCGACGTGCCCGGCCACACCGCGGGCGCGGTCAACTACTTCTTCCCGGACGACAAGCTGGTCTTCACCGGCGATACGCTCTTCGCCATGGGCTGCGGCCGGCTCTTCGAAGGGACGCCCGAGACGATGTGGGGATCGCTCCAGAAGCTGATGGCGCTGCCGAAGGACACGCGGGTCTACTTCGGCCACGAGTACACCGAGTCCAACGCCACCTTCGCCCTCTCCGTGGACCCGGACAACCCGGACCTGCGCGCCCGCGCCCAGCAGGTGGAGGAGACCCGGGCCGCCGGGCAGGCGACGATCCCGAGCACGATCGATCTCGAGCTGCGCACCAACCCGTTCCTGCGCGCGGAAGATCCCGGCCTCCAGAAGACCGTCGACCTGGTCGGTGCGAATCCGATCGCGGTGTTTGCGGAAACCCGGCTACGTAAGGATAACTCCTGACGCTCATGGATCGCGGCTGCGCCATCGCCACGGCGGCCCTCGTCGCCCTCGCCCTGCTCCTCGGAGCAGCGCACGTCCACGAGGTCGTCGTCGGCGATGCACCGGCGATCGCCGTCGCCGAGCATGACGCGGCGCCGGGGCCGTGCCTGGCCTGTGGGGCGTCCGCCCCTGCGTCGGGCCCCGTTCTCCTGACGGCGTCGCTTGCCGACAGGCACCTGCTCGTTCGGCCCCCGAGCGCCGTCCTTCCCGCGACCCTCCACTTCGAGGACCACCCCACGCGGGCACCTCCCGCCTTCGTCTGACGCTTCCCTCCGTTCTCTCGACCACCCGAGTGCCGGCCCGCCCGGCCGGCGGAGATGCCTCATGCGAATGCGACGCCGCGTCGGCGCACGCCCGTTCGTGCTCGTTTCCCTGTTCGTCCTGTCCCTTCCGACCGCCCCGTGGGCCGATGAGCCCGATACCGACGGTCACCACCGCCACGAAGGCGGTGCTCTCGACGAGATCGTGGTGACGATCTCCGGCCACGAGAAGAGCCGCTTCGACGTCATCCACGGCACCAACGTCCTCGACGGCGACGACCTGCGCCGCCAGCTGGAGGCCGGCATCGGCGACACCCTCTCGCGCCAGACCGGCGTGTCCTCGACCGGCTTCGCGCCGGGAGCGAGCCGGCCGGTGATCCGCGGCCTCGGCGGCCCGCGAGTGCGCGTGCTCCAGAACGGCGTCGGCACTGTCGACGCGTCGACCACCAGCGAGGATCACGCGGTGGCGAGCGAGCCGCTCCTGGCCGAGCGCATCGAGGTGCTGCGCGGTGCCGGGACCCTGCGCTACGGCAGCAGCGCGGTCGGCGGCGTGGTGAACGTGATCGACGGGCGCGTGCCGAGCCGTGTGCCGGAGAACGGGATGGAGGCGGTCGTCGAAGGCGGCTACGGAAGCGCGGCGGACGAGCGGCGCGCGGCCGGCGCGGCCAACGCCGCAGTGCCGCTGGGCCCGGGCCACCTCGTCATCCACGGCGACGGCTTCATCCGCCGCACCCACGATCTCGAGGTGCCGGGCGGGCGCGTGGAGAACTCGGCGGTCGAGAGCCACGGGGGGAGCGGCGGGCTCTCCTTCGTCGGCGACGATGGCTTCCTGGGTGTGTCCTTCTCCCGGGGCGAAACGGTCTACGGCGTCCCGCTCGGAGAGGAAGAGGACGAAGAGGGCCACCACGAGGAGGAGGAACACGGCGACGAGGAGCACGGGCACGAGAACGTCCAGATCGACGGGCGCCAGAACCGCTTCGACCTGGCGAGCGAGCTGCGTCGCGATTTCGGTCCCTTCGCTGCCGTGGCGGGCCGAGCGGTCTGGGCCGACTACCAGCACACCGAGCTCGAGGGCGGCGAGCGCGGCACCGTGTTCGAGAACCGCGGCCTCGAGGGTCGGCTCGAGCTGATCCAGCAGCCCTTCGGCGCGCTCGACGGCGTGGTCGGCTTCCAGTTCCTGACCCGCGACTTCGAGGCGATCGGCGAAGAGGCCTTCGTGCCCCAGACCGACACCTTGCAGTGGGGGCTCTTCGCCGTCGAGGAGCTGCACCTGGATCCCTTCACGATCGAGGGTGGGCTGCGCCTCGAGCGCACCGAGTACGATCCGAGCAGGGGGTTCGGCGACGCGAGCTTCACCGGCGTGAGCGCGTCGCTCGGCGCCGCCTGGGAGCCGACCGAGGAGTGGATCCTGGGCGCCTCGCTCTCGCGCACCGAGCGCGCACCGTCGGTGGAGGAGCTCTTCTCGGACGGGCCGCACCTAGCGACGGGGGGCTTCGAGATCGGGGATGCCGACCTGGATGAGGAGGTCGCCTGGAGCCTCGAGCTGACGACGAGGCGCCGGCTCGGTCGGCTGACCGGGGGGCTCAACCTGTTCTACACGCGCTTCGAGGACTTCATCTTCCAGCAGGAGGCGGGCGGGATCGAGGACGGCCTGCCCATCCGCCTCTACGTCCAGCGCGACGCCATGTTTCACGGCGCGGAGCTCGACATCGCCTACGAGCTGTTCGAGACCGACGCCTGGACCGGCATCCTCGACCTGGGCGCCGACTACGTCCGCGGCCGCGAGCACAACGGGAGCGATCTCCCGCGCATCCCCCCGATCCGCGTGCGTGTCGGCGCCGAGGCGCGCAGCACCTGGGTCGACGGGCGCATCGAGGTGCTGTGGGTCGATGACCAGAGTCGGGTCGCCGACGGCGAGGCGCCGACCGACGACCACACCCTGCTGAACGCGAGCCTCAGCTTCCGCCCGATGCCGGAGAAGCGCCCCGACCTCTCCATCCTGCTGCAGGGCCGCAACCTCACCGACGAGAAGGCTCGCAACCACGTCTCCTTCCTGAAGGACCAGCTGCCGCTCGCCGGGCGCGACGTCCGCGTTTCGGTGCGGCTCGCCTTCTAGTTCCGTCCGATTCGATCCAGCAGGCCGGAGACGTCCGCGGCCCAGCGCTCCCCATCGGAGAGCACCATGAGCTGATGCTCCGCACGCGCGCTCACGGCCGCCCTACGCCAGCAGCGATCGGTGGTAGTCCTCCGGCGCGGCGTAGCCCATGAGCTGCAGGATGGTGGCGGCCAGGTTTGCCAGGCCGGCGCCGGGGACGCTGCGCATGGTGAGCTCGTGGCCCGGCGCGTGGATCCAGCAGGGCACGGGGTTCAGGGTGTGGCTGGTCTTGGCGCGGAGGCGGCCTTCCTTCGTTCTGGTGGGCTGCCCGGTCTTCTTGTCGAGCTCGAACATGCAGTCCGCGTTGCCGTGGTCGGCGGTGACGAGGAGGGCGCCGCCGAGCTCGGCGATGACCGGGAGCAGGCGTCCGATCTGGAGGTCGACGGCGGCGACGGCCTGGATGGCCGCCTCGTAGTGTCCGGTGTGGCCGACCATGTCGCCGTTGGCGTAGTTGACCCGGGCGTGGCGATAGCGGCCCGTGCGCAGCTCCGCGATCAAGCGGTCGGTGATCTCCGCGGCCTTCATCCACGGGCGTTCCTCGAAGGGCAGGGTGTCGCTCGGGATCTCGACGTAGGTCTCGAGCCCGTCGTCGAAGGCGCCGCTCCGGTTGCCGTTCCAGAAGTAGGTGACGTGGCCGTACTTCTGGGTCTCGCTGATGGCGAGCTGGGGCTGGTCGTTGCGGGCCAGGTACTCGCCCAGGGTGCGGTCGATCGCCGGCGGCGCCACGAGGTACTGGCGGGGCACGTGGAGATCGCCGTCGTACTCCATCATGCCCGCGTAGGCGACGTCGGGTCGCGGCCCGCGCTCGAAGGACGGGAAGGCCTCGTCGTCGAAGGCGCGGCTGATCTCGATGGCCCGGTCGCCCCGGAAGTTGAAGAGCACGAAGGCGTCGCCGTCGCGCACGGCGCCGACGGGCGCGCCGTCCTCTGCGACGACGAAGGCCGGGAGGTTCTGGTCGATGATGCCCGGGCTCTCGTCGCGGAACGTCTGGATCGCGGTGCGCGCATCGGAGAAGGCGCGGCCCTCGCCCTGCACGTGGGTCTTCCAGCCGCGCTCGACGATGGACCAGTCTGCTTCGTAGCGGTCCATGGTGACGAGCATGCGGCCGCCGCCGGAGGCGATGCGATAGTCGCGCTCGGCCTTGCGGTTCAGGGTCTCGAGCAGCTCCTCGAGGGCGTCGACGTAGTCGAGGGCGCTCGTCTCCGGCACGTCGCGGCCGTCGAGCAGCACGTGGACGCGGACGCGCCGCACCTCCTCCTGGTCGGCGCGGCGCAGCAGGGCGAACAGATGGTGGATGTGGCTGTGCACGTTGCCGTCGGAGAGCAGGCCCAAGAAGTGGAGAGTGCTCCCCACCTGGCGGACCCGCTCGGTCAGGCCCTGCCACACGGCGCCGCTCTCGCCCTCGAAGACGCTCCCGGTGTGGATCGCCTTCTGGACCAGCTTCGCCCCCTGGTCGAAGACCCGGCCCGCGCCGATGGCGTTGTGGCCGACCTCGCTGTTGCCCATGTCGTCGTCGCTGGGCATGCCGACCGCGACACCGTGGGCGGCGAGCTCCACCCCGGGCGCACTCGCGGCGAGCCCGTCGAGGTGCGGCGTCCGGGCCAGGTGCACCGCGTCGGAGGCGTCCTGTCGCCCGATCCCCACGCCGTCCATCACGCACACCACGACGGGGCCGGCCACGCCGGGAAAGCTCGGATGGGGAAGGAGCTCGAACGCGGACCGGCTCATGAGGCGGCCACCCTAGCAACGTTGGCCCCCGGGGGCCCGGATTGCCTAGACTCCTTGCCTCTCGCCCCTCGCGCCCCCGAGGACGTCCTCCATGAGCTCGAATCCGCGCCTTCCCGGCGATCCGCTGTGGCACGCCATCCGCGAGGACGCGGCCCGCGAAGCCGAGCGCGAGGCGGTGCTGGCGAGCTACCTGCACGCCACGATCCTGGTCCACGACAGCCTGGAATCCGCCGTCGCCTACCACCTGGCCGGAAAGCTGGACGGGCCGACGGTCAAGGCGATGACGCTTCGCGAGGTGTTCGACGAGGCCTTCGCGAAGAGCGACGACATCGGCGCCGCCCTGCGTGCGGACCTGGCCGCCGTGCGCGACCGGGATCCGGCCTGCGGCGGGGCGCTGACGCCGCTGCTCTACTTCAAGGGCTTCCACGCCCTGGCCTCCTACCGCATCGCCCACTGGCTGTGGGGCGAGGGCCGGCGCTCCCTGGCGCTCTTCTTCCAGAGCCGGATCTCCCAGCTCTTCGACGTGGACATCCACCCGGCGGCGCGGGTCGGCCACGGCGTCTTCATCGATCACGGCACCGGCGTCGTGATCGGCGAGACCGCCGTAGTGGGCAACGACGTGTCGATGCTGCAGGGCGTGACCCTGGGGGGCACCGGTAAGGAGCAGGGCGACCGGCACCCGAAGGTGCACGACGCGGTGCTGATCGGCGCCGGGGCGAAGGTGCTCGGCAACGTGCACATCGGCCACGGCGCCAAGATCGGCGCCGGCAGCGTGGTGCTGATGGACGTGCCTCCCTACTGCACCGCCGCCGGCGTGCCCGCCACCCTGCACGGCGATTGCGCCGAGGCCGCGAGCTTCACCATGGACCACCGGCTCCAGCCGAGCCTTCCCTTCGACGGAGAGCCGGACGAGTGAGTCGGGGGCCGGTCGGGCGTTTCGTCGAGCGGCACTACCGCCACTTCAACGCGGCGACGCTGGTGGACGCGGCGCGCGGGTGGGAGGAGCTGCTCGAGCGCGGTGGCAAGATGATGGTGACCCTGGCCGGCGCCATGAGCACCGCCGAGCTCGGCCTCTCGCTCGCCGAGATGATCCGCCGGGACAAGGTCCACGCCATCTCCTGCACCGGCGCGAACCTCGAGGAGGATCTCTTCAACCTCGTCGCCCACGATCACTACGAGCGCGTGCCCCACTACCGGGAGCTCTCGCCGGCCGACGAGCAGGCGCTCCTCGCGCGCAAGCTCAACCGGGTGACGGATACCTGCATCCCGGAAGAGGAGGCCATGCGCCGCATCGAGTTCGCGGTGCGCGAGCTCTGGGAGAAGGCGGACGCGACGGGCGAGCGCGCCTTCCCCCACGAGTACCTCTTCGAGCTGCTGCGCTCCGGCGTCCTCGAGGAGCACTACCAGATCGATCCCGCCCACTCCTGGATGCTGGCCGCGGCGGAGAGGGACCTCCCGATCGTCGTGCCGGGCTGGGAGGACTCGACCCTGGGCAACATCTTCGCCGCCAACATCCTCCGCGGCCGCATGCAAAGCCACCAGGCGGTGAGGACCGGCGTCGAGTACCTCACGACGCTGGCCGAGTGGTATCGGGAGACCGCCGCCGCGGCGCCCATCGGCTTCTTCCAGATCGGTGGCGGCATCGCCGGCGACTTCCCGATCTGCGTCGTGCCCATGCTGGAGCAGGACATGAAGCTCGCCGACATCCCCTACTGGGCCTACTTCTGCCAGATCAGCGACTCGACCACGAGCTACGGCTCCTACAGCGGCGCCGTCCCCAACGAGAAGATCACCTGGGGCAAGCTCGAGCCCGGGACCCCGAAGTTCATCATCGAGTCCGATGCCACCATCGTGGCTCCCCTCGTCTTCGCCTACCTCCTCGGTTGGTAGGCGCACCAGGGCGTCTACCTGCCGGGCGAGGCGATGTGGGGGAGGGCGCGGAAGTGCTCGGTCTCGCTGAAGACGGCGAGGGGGTCCCAGCCTTTCATGGAGGACATCCGGACGACGTCGGTGGTCATGGCGCCGGTGGGGTCGATGATCCAGGGATCGGAGCCGTCGCCGAACCACAGACCCACCATGTGATGGAGGGCGTCGCTGCGGCGGCGCACGATGGCGAGGTAGAGCTCGTCCCGCTCGAAGCCCAGCTCGAGGAGCAGCCGGTGGGTCAGGAAGGCCAGGCCGTCGCAGTCGTCGCCGCCGGCCTCGAGCACCTCGCGCACGGTGGGCCAGATGTCGATGCCCGGGTCCGGCACGAAGTGAAGCTGTGCCTGGCCCTGGATCCATTCGGCGACGCCCTCGGCCTGCCTGCGACGCTCGCCGCGGAGGAAGGACTCGTAGGCGCCGGCCAGCTCGGGCTCCTCCGTCACCGATGCGGGCTTCGCGTCTCCGGGAGGCGGCGCATCGGCGCGGGCGCGGGCCTGCCAGTCGAGGATCGGGCGGCGCCAGGGATCGTGGGCGGCCGGCTTCTCGAACCAGCTGTAGTGCCGGACGACACCGCCGGGAAGCACGCAGCTGCCGAGCAGGAGGCTCAGCGCCGCGAGTCCGGCGGCGAGGCCCCCCCGCCTCGTCACCTCGCTCATGAACTCGCATTTCGGCCGCAGCCGCGCCGGGCTTGAGCGAGGGGCTCATGCCTCCGCGAGACAGCGGTCGATGCGGCGGAGCACGCTCTCCCGTCCCAGGATGGCGAGGGTCTCGCCCAGGGCCGGGCTCGCCGCGGCGCCGGTGAGGGCGACGCGCAGGGGCTGGGCCACCTTGCCCATGCCGAGGCCGTGGGCTTCCGCCACCGCTGCCGCGGCAGCCTCGATGGCCTCCGGCTCGAAAGGCTCCACGGCGGCCACGGCCTCCCGGAGCTCGGGAAGCAGGGCCCGGCCCGAGGGATCCCCCTTGTCCAGGAATTTCCCCACCGCCTTCGGGTCGAAGCCGTACCCGTCGTCCTCCACCAGCGCGAAGGCACCCGGGCCGCCGGGCGCGGTGGGCTCGGCCAGGGTCCGGCTGCGCGGCTTCATGGCGGCGGCGAAGCGCGCGCGGCCGGGCCCTTCGAGGCGGCCGAGCACGTCCGGTGCATAGCGCGCGCACCAGTCCTCCCAGTGGCCCTGGAAGCGGGCGTCGTCCATCGTGCCGAGGGTCTCCTGGCTGAACGCCAGCAGCTTGGCCCGGTCGAAGCGGGCGTTGCCCTTGCCGATCCGCTCGAGGGCGAAGTGCTCCGCCAGGAAGGCCGGGTCGAATCGCTCCAGGTCCTTGCCGTCTCCGTCCTTCCGGCCCGGGCTCCAGCCGAGGAGCGCCAGGAAGTTCACGACCACGTCGGGCAGGTAGCCGCCGTGCCGGAAGTCCTCGACATCGATGCCCGGCAGGTCGAGCTCGAGCAGGCTCTCGACCTCGAGCAGGTCGCTGCTCCCGAGCTGCGACTTCTTGTCGGCGAGCCAGCGGTCGAGCATCGGCAGGTCGACCACGCCGGCGAGCCTCGCGCGCGTGCCGTCCGCATCGGTGGCCAGGGCTTCGCGCACGGCCATGCGCGCCACCTTGTCCTTGTCCCGCTTCGACATCTTCGAGCCGTCCGGGTTGAAGATGACGGGGAGGTGGGCGTAGACCGGTTCGCGGAAGCCCAGCGCCCGCTGGAGCGCTACGTGCCGCGGCGTGTTGCCCAGGTGCTCCTGGCCGCGCAGCACGTGGGTCACGCCCATGGCCTGGTCGTCGACGACCACGGCCAGATGATAGGTGGGAAATCCGTCGCGCTTGCGGACGACGAAGTCGTCGAGCTGGTCCTCGGGGAAGGCGACGGGGCCCAGGATGCGATCCTCGACCGACACCTCCTCTTCCGGCATGCGGAAGCGCACCACGTGGGGCTCGCCGCCTTCGACCCGGGCGAGGGCGGCGTCGCGGTCGAAGCCGGCCGGGCGGCGGTAGCGAAAGTTGCGCTTGGCCTCGCGGGCCTCCCGGCGCAGGGCGTCGAGCTCTTCCGGGCTCTCGAAGGCAGGGTACGCCAGGTCGCGCTCGACCAGCGAGGCGATCGCCTCGTCGTAGCGCACCTTGCGCTCGGACTGGAAGAAGGGGCCCACGCCGCGCGGGTCGCCGCCCTGGCCGTCATGCTCCGGGCCCTCGTCCCAGTCGAGGCCGAGCCAGGCCAGGTCGTCGAGAATGCCGCGCACTGCTTCCGGCGACGAGCGGGCCTGGTCCGTGTCCTCGATGCGCAGCAGGAACCGGCCGCCGAGCCGGCGGGCCAGCGCCCAGTTGAAGAGCGCCGTGCGCGCGCCGCCCACGTGCAGGTGCCCCGTCGGCGAAGGCGCGAAGCGCGTGACGACCGGTGCGCTCAACCGGCCGTACCTTCTTTCAGCACGATGCGCACGACGCCCTTCACGTTGGCGCAGGCCGAAGGCGCGTTCTCCACGTGCTCGGGGATCAGCAGCCGGAACGGGCCCCCCTTGCCCGCCGGCAGGGGCTCGCCGTCCAGGGTGTGGAGGAGCACGCCCTGGCGCAGGGCGTCCAACGGGACCGGCTCGCTGGTGAAGCCGTCGGCGGCGCACACGACGGCATGTCCGCCGGCCGGCAGCTCGTGGGACGTCCACAGGGCTTCGATCCGAGCGCCGGCGCCGGCGCGCTTCGGGAAGAGTGTCGACACGTCGGGGATGCTGTCCGGAAGATCCGCCAGCTCCTTGCGTCCGAGGATGCGCACCCGCCCGTCCGGCAGCGCCAGCTCGATCTCGTGGGTCTTCGCCTCGAGCTCCTCGTCGGACAGCATCGCGTCGCGCAGCCAGGTGGCGGCGCGATCGAGCGGATCGCCGTCGCCCTCGTCGGCGAAGATCGCGTCGGCCCGGCTGTCCCGGCGATGCAGGCTGCGCGCCTCGTGGAGCGTGCCGCCCGCCACCTCGAGGAGCAGGAAGCCCTCGTCCGTGCGGAAAATGCCCTTGAAGCGGGCGAGGGGTGCGCCGGCCAGCCCCTGACTCATGCGCAGCACGGCGCGGGACAGCCGCTCGCGGGAGAACACGCGGTCGGGCGACCAGCGCCAGGAGCGCGCCCGGAAGCCCTCCGTCGACGCGCCACCGTGACGGTGATCGTGGGCGTCGGCGTGGCCGGTCGCCTCCCGGGAGAGCCGGGCGCCCTCGTCCTCGGGCCACTCCATCAGCTCGGGCGGCACCTGCCCCCGGGTGGTGCAATGGACGGCGAGGGGGCCGGGCCAGAGCTCGGCGGCGAAGGCGTCGAAGCGCTCCAGGGCCGCGGCGTCGCACAGGTCCGTGCGATTGGCCACGAGCACGTCGGCGATCTCCGCCTGGTGGGCGACCAGGGCACGCTCCTCGTCGCTCGCCGCGTCGAGCCGCGCCGGGTCGACCAGCACGATCACCGGGGCCATCTCCAGGGAGGCCGCGTGGGGCGAGCGCCGGATCGTGTCCACCAGGTCCTGGGGGCGGGCCAGGCCCGTCGGCTCGATGAGCAGGCGGTCGGGGCCGCGCTCGACGATCTCGCCGAGGGCGTCGACGAAGCCCTCGGGTGCCGTGCAGCAGACGCAGCCGCCCGGGATGTTGGTGATCTCGTAGGGCCGGTCGCCGGCCAGGGTGGCCTCGTCGAGGGAGGCCTCGCCGAAGTCGTTCACCAGGACGGCGAGCTGCTCGTCCCGGCGGCGGGCGAGCTGGTCTCGGATGAACGTCGTCTTCCCGGTGCCCAGGAAGCCGCCGACGATGTGGACGGGGATGGCCATGATCTTCTCTCTCGCGGGGGCAGCCGAGGATAGCCGCTTGCTCCGGCGGGCCGGCGCGCGATGCTCCGCCCGGTGAAGATCCTCTCCGCCGACATCGTGGCCAGCGCCGTCGACCCCTCCGGCTGGCCGCCGCCGGACCTGCCGGAGGTGGCCGTGATGGGGCGATCGAACGTCGGCAAGTCGAGCCTGCTCAACAAGCTGGTTGCGCGGCGGCAGCTCGCCCGGACCAGCGGGACGCCCGGGAAGACGCGCCTGCTCCACTTCTTCGAGGTCGGGCTGCCCGGCACGCGCCTGCGGCTCGTGGACCTTCCCGGCTACGGCTACGCGAAGGTGTCCCAGCAGGAGCGTCGGCGCTGGCGCCGCATGATCGAGGCGTACCTGGGCGAACGCGAGAACCTGCGGGCGGCGCTCCTGCTCCAGGACGTGCGGCGGGATCCCGGAGAGGACGAGCTCGACCTGATCGCCTGGCTGGCGGAGCGGGAGATCCCGGTGGTCGTGGCGCTGACGAAGCTCGACAAGCTCAAGGCGAAGGAGAAGACGAAGCGTCTACGCGCCCTGGCCGAGGCCCTGCCGGTCCAGGCGGACTGGCGGATCGAGACCTCGGCGAAGACCGGAGCGGGGGTCGAGCGGCTCTGGCAGGTGCTGCTCACGCTGCTCTGAACGACAGCCCCCAGGCGCGCACCGAGTGGTTTTCGGCACATACCCAGCACACGAAACGGGTTCCTGGTGCACCTCGCCGCGCAGTAGCCCGGAGAGAAGAACGCAAGAGGGGGGACGTTCCTTGCATCTTGCGCTTTCAGCGGAAAGCGCAAGATGCAAGGAACGTCCCCCCTCTTGCGTCTTGGGGCTAGCGGAAGAGGTCGGTGGCGGGGTCGCGGAGGAGGTGGGTGGCGACGCTGCCGTCTCCTTCGAGCGGGAGGCCGGTGGCCCAGACGGAGGGCGTGCCGGCGGCCTTCCCCATCAGCAGGCCGGCGCCGGCGGCGAGCATGTCGACGGTGGCGGGGGTGGTGACGACGAGTTCGCGGCCGCGGCGGTCGGCGCCGCCGCGGAGATCGTCGATCGGCGCGATGCCGGCGCTGCCGATCGCGACGTCGACGAGGCCTTCGCGCCAGGGGCGGCCGAAGGTGTCGGTCACGACCACGGCCAGGGGGCCGGCCCCTCTCGCGACGAGCGCTTCGCGGAGGCGCCGGGCCGAGGCGTCCGGCTCCTCGGGCAGCAGGATCACCACCTCGTCGTCGGGCGTGTTCGACTGGTCGACGCCTGCGTTCGCGCACACGAAGCCGTGGCGGGTCTCGCAGATCAGTACCCCGTGGCCGCGGCGCACGACGCGCTTCGTCTCGCGCAGCACCACCTCGATGTGGCGCGGATCCTTCTCGTGCTCCCGGGCGATGCGCAGCGCCTCTTCGGAGGGCTCGACCTGGCGAAGGTCGACGAGCCGTCCCTCCGCCTTCGAGACGATCTTCTGGCAGACGACGAGCACGCCGCCGCGGAGCTCGACCCCGGTCTCCCGGGCGGCCTCCAGGTGCAGTGCCGCCAGATCGGCGCCCGGTTGCACCTCCGGCAGGCCCTCCAGGGCCACGAAGGACAGCCGGCGCGGCTCGCTCACGGGCGCCGCTCCAGGCCCAGCACGGCCAGCAGGGCGCGGGTCCGGCGGGCCGGCGCGTCGCTCTCGAGCAGGGCCTCGAGGTCGTCGGGCCGGTCCAGATCGATCGCGAGGGAGGGCAGGGGGCAGCGGCGGAAGCGGACGCCGGCCTCCTCGGCGGCCGCCTGATGGGCGGCCGCGCTCTCCTTGCCGAAGCGCGAGGGGATCGCGTCGAAGGGCGCGCGCAGGAGCGCGGCGGTGCCCCCGTCCCGGGAAGGCGCCAGCACCGCCGAGGGCTCCCCGAGCTCCGTCCCGGCCCGGAAGAGCGCTCGCAGATCCTCCGGCGCCGCGCCGGGCACGTCTCCGAGCACGACCAGCAGCGCCTCCAGGCCGCGCTTGGCGAGGACCGCCGTCGCGCCGTCCAGGGAGGGGTTCAGCCCCGGGTCGCCGCGCACCATCGCCTCGGCGCCGCCCGCCTCCGCCGCCCGTCCCACCTCCGGATCCGGCGTCACCACGACGCGTCGGTCGATCTCGGGGACTCCTGCCAGCGCCTCGAGCACGTCGCCTAACATCGCCAGGCACAGCGCCTCGATCGCCGTGCGCGGGAGCGCGCCCAGCAGCCGCGACTTGCCCGCGTCGAGCCGCTTGATCGGGACCAGGGCGACGTTCATCGAAGCCGAGCGGCCAGGGCCAGGGTCGTCCCGGCGAGGGAGGCGGCCACCTCCGGCGTCCGCATCAGCGTCTCGGTCACCTCGCAGGCCATGCCCTGCGCCTCGACGTCGGCCTGCTGGGCGGCGTCGCGGTGGTCGATGACCAGGCCGCCCAGGAGCCCCGCGTAGTGTCCCGCGACGCCGCGGGCCGATACCTCCACGCCGATGCCGCGCAGGAGCCGATCTGCAGGCCCCTTCACCGGCGCGCCACCGATGATCGGCGAGATGCCGACGACCGGCGGCGCGCCTTCGCGCAGCGCGCGCCGCACACCGGGCACCGCCAGGATCGGCCCGATCGACACCACCGGGTTGCTGGGACACACCACCACGATCTCGGCCTCGCCGAGGGCCTCGAGCACGCCGGGCGCCGGCCGCGCCGCCGCCGCCGGCGCCAGGTCGACCGCGGCCACGTCGTCCGGCGCACCGTCCCGCGCCAGGTACTCCTCGAAGTGCACCCGGCTTCCGCCCGAGAGCTCCACGTAGGTCGGCGCCGGGTCCTCGCTCATCGGCAGGATGCGCACGTCCACGCCGTAGGCGCGGGTCACCTCCGCCGTGATCTCCGTTAGCCCTGCGCCCTCCCGCAGGCGCAGGCTGCGATGCAGGGCGGTGGCCAGGTCCCGGTCGCCCAGGCGGAACCAGGTCTCGTGGCCCAGCGCCTCCAAGGCGTCCACCACTGCGAAGCCGTCGCCCTCGAGGCCGTAGCCCCGCTCCGGGTCCACCCGTCCGGCCAGGGTGTAGGTGACGATGTCGAGATCCGGCGAGACATGCACGCCGTAGAACTCGCGATCGTCGCCCGTGTTCACCACGATGGTGAGCTCGGCCGGTTCGACGACCCGCACCAGGCCGCGCAGGAACCGGGCTGCCCCTACGCCACCGGCCAGGGCGACCACGCGCATGGCGCCGGGCCTACTCCGCGCCTTCGTCTCGCGCCCGGAGGGCGGCGCGTTGGTCGCGCAGCGAGCGAAGCTCCTTGAGCCGCTGGGGCAGACGCATCGCGATGGTCTTGAAGGCCTCGTTCTCGTCGGACGCCAGCGGGCCGCCGGAGTTCGGGTCACTGACCATCGTCTTGAGCGCGTCCTCGTCCTCGCGGATCACGTTCTCGAGCTCGGCGATGCGCAGGTCGATGTCGAACAGCGCCACGGCCCGCTCTTCGCGCTGCTCCTCCTGCACCTCCGGATCGACGTGGGGGACGTCGCCGTCTTCGTACCAGCCCTCCGGGTCGGGAGCGACGGCGCGATCCCGGGACGCCCAGGCGTCCGAGGTGCCGCCCACGGCGGCGCCCGGCGACGTGTCCGAGAGGCCTCCCAGCCGCCCGCGGAGTGCGGCGGGAATCCGCCCGGGCTCGGTCGTGTAGTGGGCGATGCCGTTCTCGTCGATCCAACGGTAGATGCGCGGGGTCGAGGCGGCGGCCCCTTCCGGCTCGGCATCCTGGGCCGCGGCCACGAGTGGCAGCGCGAGCACGCAGAGGGCGAGCCCCAGGGTGAGCCAGCCTCGGCGTCGCGCAACGGGACGTTCCATGGCGCGATTCTTGGGAAGGGGTGGGGGTCCGTCAAGGCGAGGCCCCGTCGGCAGGGTCTCCGGGTTCACGGGAGGTTCAGGCCGCGGGTTCACGCCCGCCCAAGGCCGACCCGGGAAGTGGCCGGCTTGCAAGGCTTCGGCAGGTCCCCGGCGATGGCACGGCCCTTGCGATGACGCCCGCCATGCACGCCGTCGCACTTCTCTGGATGCTGGCCGCTGCTCCGCCTGCCGAAGGGGCCCCGCCGCTCGCCCTGGCCGCCCACGCCCTCGATCGCCGCCGCGATGCCACCGCCGTGGCCTGGGACGCCACCCGCGGCCGGGCCCTCCTCGGCCGGGACGACGGTGTCTGGCTCGTCTCGGAGGCCGGCGAGCCTCCGCGGGCGCTGCTGCGGCGGGGCGCGGTGGTCGATCTGCTGGCGGATCCGGGCGGCGCCCTCTGGGCCGCGACCGATCGGGGCCTGTTCGCCCGCCCGGGCGGCGGGCCCTGGCAGGAGCAGGGTCTCCCTGCCGGCGCCGGCCGCACCCTCCACCGGCTGGCTCTCGGGCCCGAAGGCGCGATCGCCGCCGCCGGAGAGGGCGGCGTCTTCGTCCGTCCCTCGGCCGGCCGCTGGCAGCGTCTCGACGGTGCGCTACCCGCCCAGGGAGCGACCGCGCTGGCGTTCCGAGCCGACGGTGACGGCCTGTGGCTGGCCGCCGAGGGCGATCTCTACGCCGCGACCCTGGACGGCCTGGCGCCGCGGGACGTCCGCCGGCTGCCGCTGCCGGGCGGACGCGAGCCAGTCGCGGACCTGCACGCGGATCGGGACGGCGTCCTGGTCCTGACCGAGCGGCGCTTGCTCCACCTCGACAGCGAGGACCGCTTCCGAGTCCTGTCCCTGCCACTCCCGCCCGGCGCGCGGGCCTCGCGCATCACCCGGGCCCTCGGGCGCTTGTGGATCGCGACCGATCGCGGCGTGCTGGAGGAGGCGCCCGACGGGTGGCGCCGGGCCCCCGGCGAGCTGGCCAGCGCGGCGGTGCAGGCCGTGGCCGGTCATTCGGGAGGTCTCCTCACCGCCGGCGAGCGCGGCGTTCATGCCCTCTCGGCGGCGCCGGAACAGGCCGCTCCGTCCCGGTGGGCGGCCCCGGGCTCGCCGGCCGTCGGCCCCGCGAAGGCAGCGGGTGCGCCTCCGTGGGCTGAAGAGCCCGAGATCGGCGACGTGCGCCGGGCGGCGCTTCGGCACCTGGAGCTCGGGCCCGGGCGCACGCGCAGCCTGGCGGCGCGCGCCCGGGCCCGCGGCTGGCTCCCGGACGTGGAGCTGCGCGGCGCCTACGGCGGCGGCCGGCAGCGCGACGAGGAGTGGGACCAGGCCTTCACGTCCGGCGAGGACCGCCTGTTCTACGACCGCGAGCATCGCCGCGAGCGGGGCTTCGATGTGCAAGCCGTCCTGCGCTGGGAGCTCGGCGACACGGTCTACCACCCGGAGGAGCTCGACGTGGCGAAGGAGCACCGGGAGGTGATCGAGCTGCGCGACGAGGTCCTCGACGAGCTGCACCAGCTCTACTTCGAGCGGCGGCGGGTGCTCCTCGCGCTGGTCGCCCATGCTGAGCCCCACGGTCTCGAGGCGTCGCGGCTGCGCCTTCGTGCCGCGGAGCTGGCGGCGGGCCTCGACGCCTGGACCGGCGGCTGGTGGAGCGCAGCCGCTCCGTCGGGCGCGTCCCTCTCCTCACCCCCGGAACCCCAGGAGATCCACCCATGAACCGCCTCTGGCTCGGCTTCGTGCTCGCCGTCGGCCTCGCGCTGCTCGGTGCGTCCGGTGCCGCGGCGCTCCCCCTGCTCTCGGAGGTGTACTACGACGCCCCGGGCTCGGACGACGGCCTCGTCTTCGTCGAGATCAGCGGGGCGCCGGGAACCGACCTGACCGGCTTCGCGCTGGAGGGCGTGAACGGCGCCGACGGAAGCACCACCACGACGATCGTGCTGAGTGGCTCGATCGGCGCGACCGGGCTCTTCGTCGTGGCCGACCAGGCGAGCGGCGGCGGCAGCTCGGTGGCCGGCGCCGATCTCATCGCCAACTTCGACTTCCAGAACGGGCCGGACTCGGTGCGCCTGCTCGATGCATCCGGGGCGGTGATCGACGCGCTCGGCTACGGCAGCTTCGGCATCGGCCAGGTGTTCGCCGGCGAGGGCATGCCCGCACCGGACGTCGCCGCCGGCTCGAGCCTGGCGCGGCTCGACGCCTGGCGGGATACGGACGACAACGCCCTCGACTTCGGCGTCCTCGCCAGCCCGACGCCGGGCACGGCCCCGGGCACGCCGGTCCCCGAGCCCTCCCAGCTCGGCCTGCTGGCCGCGCTGCTGCTCACCCGTCCGCTGGCAAGGCGGCGGCTCGGCACGGGCCGGTCCCCGGCCGGGCCTGCCTGAGCTCGACCCCCGGACGGCGTTCCCCCCTCGTTCCCCCGGACGACACGCCGTCCCGCCCCGGCGCGCGCACCCCACTCGGCGCGCCGGGGCGTCTCGGGCCGCATGGGGTTTGGCCCCCGCCCCGGGCGGCGGGCTTCAGCGAGCCCCCCCGGGAGCCGATACACCCGTTCGCAGACCTGGAATGCGTTCGGCCGTTGCGTCGGTTGAAATGGGGGGCGCCGCCCGCGACACTCGGCGCCGTCTCCCGGGGGTGAGAGCGCTCGCATGCTGACGGGCTTCAACACGAACATCCGACATCGGGGCGTGTTGTTTCACGTGCAGAGCGAAGACAGCGGGCGCGATCATCCCCACGTGATCACGCACCTCTTCCACGGCGGCAACATCATGGCCTCCGAGAAGAGCGGCTATGCCGACCGGGTCGACGACTCGGACCTGGAAGGCGTGGTGCGCGCGATCATGGAGGCCCAGCACAAGGCGGTGCTGAAGCGTCTGCGCGCAGGCGAGTTCGACGACGTGATCCAGGCCCGGCTCGGCGACGAGGTGTTCGGGGACGAAACGGCGCCCCCCGCCGCCGTGGAGGCCGCGGCGGCGGTCGACGCGCCGTCCGAGACCACCGCCCCGCCGACCCAGCAGGTCGCGGCCGAGCCGCCGCCGGCCGCGGCGTCTCCCGAGGAGCCGCCGCCGGCCGTGGCGTCTCCCGAGGAGCCGCCGCCGGCCGTGGCGTCTCCCGAGGAGCCGCCGGAGCCCGACGCCGGCCGGCCCTTCGGCGACGGGATCGTCTCGGACAAGCCCCTGGACGAGGTGATCCTCAACTACCTCGTCTCGAACGCACGCAAGCGCAAGCGCCAACAGGCTTCGTGACCCTGCGCGCGCTCCGGCGCGAGCCGCTTCCGTGAGCCGCCGGGGCATCGAGCCCGCCCATGCGGGCGCCGGCGGGCTGGTGCGGCTCTTCCACGTCTCGAAGTCCTACGTGGCCGGGAGCTGGGCGCTGCGGGACGTGAGCCTCGAGCTCGGCAAGGGGGAGTTCGTCTTTCTCACCGGGCCGAGCGGCGCCGGCAAGACGACGCTCATGCGCATGATCTTCGCCGACGAACATCCGAGCGAAGGGCAGATCATCGTGCTCGGCCGCAACGTGAGCCGGCTCTCCCCGGCGGCGGTGCCGCACCTCCGGCGACGCATCGGTGTCGTGTTCCAGGACTTCAAGCTGCTGGCGCGGCGGACGGTGGAGGAGAACGTGGGGCTCGCCCTGGACGTGGTGGGCACGCCGGCGCGGGAACGCAAGGCGCGGGTCTTCGCGATGCTGAAGCGGGTCGGGCTGCAGCACCGCCGCTATCACCATCCGCTCTCGCTGTCCGGCGGCGAGCAGCAGCGCCTCGCCCTGGCGCGGGCGCTGGTCAACGAGCCCGAGGTGCTGCTGGCCGACGAGCCCACCGGCAACCTCGACCCGGATCTCACCCTCGAGATCATGGACCTGATCGCCGACGCCGCGGCCCGCGGCACGGCGGTGTTCGTGGCCACCCACGACCACGCCCTCGTCGAGCGCTACGGCCGGCGGGTCGTGCGTCTCGAGGCCGGCGAGCTGGTCGAGGACTCGCCGGTGCGACGGTCCTCCTCGTGACGGAGCGCTGGCGGGCACGGATCCGCTACGTCCTGCGCTCGGCCTGGAGCGGGCTGCGCGCTTCGCCGGTGACCGGCGGCGTCGCCGTGCTGACGATCGCCCTGTGTCTCCTGCTGGTCGGCTCCTTCGCGCTGCTGGTGGCGAACATGGAGCGCATCCTCGACCGCTTCGGCGAGGAGTTCCGGGTCTCCGCCTACCTGGAGGAGGAGCTGTCGGACGAGGAGACGGCCGCGCTCCGGGAACGGCTCGCCGCCGCGCCGGGCGTGGAGCGGGTCGAGCTCGTGACGAAGGACGCCGCCCTCGAGCGCTTCCGCGGGAGCCACATCGGCCGGGCGGCGCTCCTCGATGGGCTCGACGACAATCCCCTGCCGGCCTCCCTCGAGCTCGTGCTGGCGCCGGCCCATCGCAGTGCCGAGGGGCTCGAGCGCCTCGCGGCCGCCGCGCAGGGGCTGCCCGGCATCGCCGAGCTCGGCTACGGGTCGGACTGGGTGTCCGGCTACGGACGAGCCGTCGGGCTCGTGCGCAGCGTCGCCCTGGCGATCGGCGCGGTGCTGGTGCTGGCGACGCTCCTCATCGTGACGAACACGATTCGGCTGGCCGTCTACGCGCGGCGCGACGAGGTGTCGATCCTGCGACTGGTCGGCGCGAGCCGCACCTTCGTCGCCGTTCCCTATCTCCTGGAGGGCGCCGCGCAGGGGCTGGCCGGCGGCCTCCTCGGCCTGGGTCTCCTCTTCGCCATCTTCCACCTGGCGCTGCCCGTCTTCGCCGGCAGCCTGGAGCTCCTGCTGGGCTACGTGTCGCCGGCCTTCCTCGAGGCGCGGGCCTGTGCCGGGCTGGTCGCCGTCGGCGCGGGCCTCGGAGTGCTGGGCTCCGCGGCGGCCCTGGGGCAGGGCGGGCTCGAGGGATGAGGGCGCCGTGCGTGGCGGCCGCCGCCCTGCTGCTGCTCGCCTCGCCGGCGGCCGCCCGGGACGAGGCGGTCGAGCTCGAAGATCTCCGGCGCGCGATCGAGACCCGCAAGGAGCGCCTCCAGGCCTACGAGGACGAGGCCAAGGGCCTGTTCGCAGCCATCGAGGCGGTGGACCGCGCGGCCCGGGCGTTGCGCCGCGACGCCGAGCGCGCGGCCGGCGACGCGCTGGAGGCCGAGCGCAGCATGCGGCGGCTCGAAGCGGAGGCGGCGGGTCTCGAGGAGCGCATGGACGAGACCCGGCGCGGCCTAGGAAAGCGCGCCGTGGCGCTCTACAAGGCCGGCGAGATCGGCCCGCTCCGCTGGGTGTTCGGCGAGGGCTCGCTGCGCGATCGCGTCGCGCGGGTGCAGGCCCTGCAGCTCCTGGTCGACCACGACGACCAGCTGATCCGACGCTTCGAGGCGGAGCGCGCGCAGCTCGACGCGGCCCGTGCGGGAGCCGCCCGGGCCGCGGTGCGCCGCGACGAGGCGCGGGCACGTCTCGAGACCCGCTCCCGGGAGCTCGAAGCCGAGCGCCGCACCAAGCGCGCGCTGCTCGTGCGCGTCCGCCAGGATCGCGCCAGCGAGCGAGCGCTCCTCAACGAGCTCGAGGCCGCCGCCGCCGAGCTCGAGGCCACCCTCGACGAGCTGCAGCGCGAGCCCTCGCTGCCCGGAATCCGCGGCCCGTCCTTCGCTTCCGGGAAGGGCCGCCTCGAGCCCCCGGTGCCCGGGGCCGTGGTGCGCTCCTTCGGGCGGGTGGTCGACGCCGAGTACCGCACCCAGACCTTTCGCAAGGGCGTCGACTTCGAGGTGGCCCTGGGCGAGCCGGTCTACGCGGTGGCGGCGGGCCAGGTGCGCTTCGCCGATTGGTTCCGCGGCTACGGACGCATGGTCATCGTCGATCACGGCGAGGGCTGGTTCACGGTCTCCGGCCACCTGGACGACGTGGAGGTGCAGGTCGGGGAGCCCGTGGGCGCCGGAGATCCGATCGGCAGCGCCGGCGAGACCGGCTCGCTCCTCGGGCCGCGGCTTTACTTCGAGATCCGCAAGGGCTCGGAAGCCGTCGACCCGGCCGAGTGGCTCCGGCTGGTCCCCGGCCTTTAGGTAGACTCGCACGACGCCGAAGACGTCCTCTCCAATGGTCCCCGAATCTCCGGGCGAGGAGCCCCACATGCGCCGCAAAGGCAATCGCTTCCTGGTCGGATTCTTCGCCGGCACCTTCCTTGCGTCGCTGACGGTCTTCTCCGTCGCCGGCACCGGCACCCTGGCCGCCAATCGCTACGAAGACCTCTCGCTGTTCAGCTCGGTGCTGCGGCTGGTCCGCGACAACTACGTCGAGGAGGTGGACGAGGCCGACCTCATCCGCGGCGCCGTGCGCGGCATGCTCGCCGAGCTCGACCCCCACTCGTCCTACCTGGATCGCCGCCAGCACCAGGAGATGCAGATCGATACCAAGGGCGAGTTCCACGGCCTGGGGATCGAGATCAGCAAGCGGCGGGACGGCTTCATCGAGGTGGTCGCGCCGATCGAGGGCACCCCGGCCTGGCGCGCCGGCCTGCGCGCCCAGGACCGGATCGTCGCGATCTGCCCGACCGTCGTGCCCGACGACTGGACCGAGCCCTGCCGCGGCACCAAGGGGATGGAGCTCCACGAGGCGGTGGCCCTCATGCGCGGCAAGAAGGGCACGACGATCACGATCCGCATCCTCCGCGAGGGCTTCGACGAGCCGGAGCCCTACACGATCCGCCGTGACGTGGTGAAGGTGGTGTCCGTCGACGGTCGCATGATCGAGCCCGGCTACGCCTACGTGCGGGTGCGCTCGTTCCAGGAGCGCACGGCGCGGGACCTGGAGAGCGTGCTCGAGCGCCTCCACGCCGAAGCCGCCGGCGGCTTCCAGGGCATGGTCCTCGACCTGCGAGACAACCCGGGCGGGCTCCTCGACCAGGCGGTGAAGGTGGCGGACCTCTGGGTGAAGGACGGCCTGATCGTCTACACGAAAGGGCGCGTCGAGAGCCAGCAGCAGGAGTTCCGCGCCCAGGCCGAGGGCGAGGTCGCCTACCCGATGGTCGTGCTGGTGAACGCGGGCAGCGCGAGCGCCTCGGAGATCGTGGCCGGTGCGCTGCAGGACCACCACCGCGCGCTGCTCCTGGGCGGCAACACCTTCGGCAAGGGCTCCGTCCAGACCGTCTACCCGCTGGCGGATCGGTCCGGGCTGCGGCTCACCACCGCCCTCTACTACACGCCCGCCGGTCGTTCCATCCAGGAGGTGGGCATCGAGCCCGACATCGCGGTCGAAGAGGAGATCCCGGAGCCCGACGCCGCCGCCGATGCCGACGAGCGCGGCGGGCGCGACATCCGCGAGAAGGACCTCGAGGGCCACTTCACCCAGGAAGACGCGAAGCCGGACGCCGAGGACGGCCCCGGCGCCGGTCGGAATGCGGACGACGTGCAGCTCACCCGCGCCGTCGAGGTGCTGAAGAGCTGGACCTACTTCGACAAGCTGCGCGCCGCCCAGGCGGAGCGGCCGGAGCCGACGGTTTCGGCGGAGGTGCAGCCCTAGCATCGGAGGCGCGCCGGGCGGTGTCGTTCCCGGTGTGTTGGCTCGGCTCACACGACGTTCCGTCCCCGCTTCTCTCGTCGCGGGGGTGGCCCTGGTGCTGCTGGCCGCGGAGCCTCCGCCCGTCGACCTGACGCGCCTCACTCCGACCGAGCGCCTCCAGAGCCTCTCGGGAGCGCGTCTTCCCGGGTTCTTCCGGGTGCAGGCGGAGGTGTGCCGGGGCGATGGGGTGGCCCGCGCCCGCTACCTAGAAGGCCTCGCCCGTGCGCTGGCCGTCCCCGGTGCGCCGCTGGCTCCCGCGTATCAGGAGATCGTGGGAGGCTGTCGCTTCGGGCCGCCGTGCTCGTGGCTGCGCGAAGAGCTCGGTCGATGGGGTCCGAGGGTCGACACCTTCCTGTGGAGGGAGGTCGCGTCCTGTCATCCTCTCGACGCGCCCGGGCTGTTCGACGGGTCCGGGGCGCCGGACGCGGCGGTCGTCGCCTACCACGCGCGTCGCCCGATCGGCCGTTTCCACTCGCGGCGGCTCGCCGAGATCGTGGCCGCTCGCTACCGGCTCGGAGATCCGGAGCCGCTGAGGGATGCGCTCGCCGTCTACGGACGCATGGTCCACGAGGAGACCGCGGCGCATCTCCTCGACCTGGCGTCGCGCCCGGCGGAGGACGAGATCCAGTGGGGGGTCGTGAAGGCTCTTCGGCACCAGAGCGATCCGAGCGTTCGGGAACGCTTCTTTGTCGCGTGTCGAGAGCGACAGCGCGCATCCGTGGAGCGGTGGCGCGCCCGCGGTGCCCATCCACGCGCCTCACCGCTCCGCTGGGGCGACGATTGCGCTCCCGGCGGGCGCTGGATCGACCGCCCCCGCGCGGCCGCCGAGCGCGGTCCGCCGGTGCCCGAGCACGCCGGCGGGTTCCCGGTCTGGCATGTGCCGGGCCTCCAGTTCGAGGATGCCTCCCGACTGCTCTGGGAGATGGCCGCCGCGCTCGCGCCGGACCTGGACGAGGTCGTGTTTCGCGACGTGTGGCCCGCGGTCGACCGGGTTCCCCTCCACCGCGGTCCGGCGCGCTTTCACGGCTTCATCAACGGGGACGCGATCGCCGTCGAGCTTCCCCTTCGCGACGGCAAGCCGGATCTCGGAGCATGGGCGGCGCTCGAAGCCGAGCTGCTCGCCGCGCTGCCCCGGCCGCGGCGCATCGACGTCTCGTGGCGGGGCGAGACCCGCAGCTCCGCCTACGAGCCGTCCCGCGAGGCCTACGACCTGGACCGCTTCGTCGAGATCGCCAACCGCACCCTGGCCCGGGTCGGCAGCGCCAGGCGCATCGAGCGGGCGCCCGAGCCCGGCTGGCTGCGCGTGACTCGCGCCTCCCGGCGTCTCTCCGATACGCTGGCGACGTGGAAACCACCGGGCGATCCGCCGGCGAGCAGGGCCCCCGCGTCTTCCAGGTCTCCGAGCTGGCCGCCGGCATCAAGAGCCTGCTCGAGGACGAGGTGGGGCGTGTCTGGGTCGTCGGCGAGATCGGGGACCTGTTTCGCGCGCGTTCCGGGCACTGCTACTTCGTGATGAAGGACAGCGCGGCCCAGCTCCGCGCCGTGTTGTTCCGCGGCGACCTCGCGCGCATGCCCTTCGATCCGGAGGAGGGCCTCGAGGTGGTGGCCCAGGCCGAGCTCGGCTTCTACGAGCCCCGGGGCGACGTGCAGCTGATCGTCCGCCGTCTCGAGCCCCGGGGGCAGGGCGCGCTCCAGCTGGCCTTCGAGCAGCTGCGCGGCCGTCTCGCCGAAGAGGGGCTCTTCGACGCGGCGGACAAGCGCCCGCTCTCGGCCTGGCCCCGTCGCATCGCCATCGTCACGTCGCCCGCCGGCGCGGCGCTCCACGACGTCCTGCAGGTGACGGGCCGGCGGGCTCCGGGCATTCCGCTGGTCGTGTGCCCGACCCACGTGCAGGGCGAGGGGGCCGAGGCGGAGATCGAGGCCGCCCTCGCCGCGGCGGGCCGGCTCCCCGAGGTCGACGTCGCACTGCTCGTCCGTGGGGGCGGATCCCTCGAGGACCTGATGGCCTTCAACAGCGAACGGGTCGCACGGGCGGTGCGGGCCTGCCCGGTGCCGGTGGTGTGCGGCGTGGGCCACGAGGTCGACGTGACCATCGCGGACCTGGCCGCCGACGCCCGCGCGCCGACGCCCTCCGCCGCCGCCGAGCTGGCGGCGCCGGACACGCTGCCCTGGATCCAACGCCTCGACCGGGAGAGCGATCGCCTCTTCCACGCCGTCGACGCGGCGCTGGATCGCCAACGCCTCGAGCTGAGTGCCCTGGGCGAGATGCTGCAGCGCTTCGCACCACGCACACGGCTTGCCGCCCAGGGGGAGCGCCTGCGCGCGGCTCGCATCGGTCTCGACGCGGCGTGGCAGCGGGAGCGGGACGGCTGGCGTGCGCGGCTCCACGAAGGGCGCGGGCGGCTCGCCCGGAGCGGCGGGGCACTGGCACCGCTGCAGCGCGGGCCCCTGGGCGCACTCCACGATCGGCTGGATCGGGCGGGGCCGGGCGCCGTCTCGGCGGCGGGCGGTCGCCTCCGCGAGCTCGCTGGCCGCCTCCACGCCCTCTCGCCCCTGGCCGTGCTGTCTCGCGGCTTCGCCATCGTCCGGGAAGCCGAGGGCGGCGGGATCCTGCGACGCGCCGATGCGGTGGGCGCGGGCGCCCGGCTCGACATCCAGCTCGAGCACGGCCGGCTCGCCGCGGACGTCGTCGGGCCCGAGTCCGACGCCGGCAGCGCTCCCGACGGCTCGAGCGAAGAATCCCGAAAGAATGGCTAGATTCGCCCCATGGCGGGGCGTACGGCCAAGCGGGCCGCGGACACCACGGAGGGCCTCGATTTCGAGGGGGCCCTGGCCCGGCTCGAGGAGATCGTCGAGAGCCTCGAGGGGGGCGAGCTGGGCCTCGAGGCGGCGCTGGCGGCCTTCGAGGAAGGCGTGGCGCTCTCCCGGCGCTGCTCGACCCAGCTCGACGATGCGGAGCGCCGCATCGAGGTGCTGGTCGGCGACGGCGAGGAGCTTCGCACCGAGCCCTTCGACGCGGACGAGGCCGACGCGTGACGCCCGAGGCCTTCCTCGAGGCGACGAAGCAACGGCTGGATCCGTTCCTGGACGGGGCGCTCCCGCCCGCCGACGCGCCCCCGGCGGCCCTCCATGCGGCGATGCGGCACCTGCTCTTCCCTGGCGGCAAGCGGCTGCGCCCCGGTCTCGCCGTCGCGGCCTGCGAGGCGTTCGGCGGCACGGCGAGCCAGGCCTTGCCCGCGGCCGCGGCGGCGGAGCTCCTGCACACCTACTCCCTGGTGCACGACGATCTGCCCTGCATGGACGACGACGACGAGCGCCGTGGCCGGCCCACGGTGCACGTGGCCTTCGGCGAGTCGACGGCGCTGCTGGCCGGCGACGCCCTCCAGGCCCAGGCCTTCGGCGTTCTTGCAGCGGCCCCGGCGCCCGCCCAGGTGGTGCTGGCGGCGACGCGGGATCTCGCCCATGCGGCGGGCTCCCAGGAGCTGGTCGGCGGCCAGGTGGACGACCTGGCCTTCACGCCCGGCGGCGCCGACGAGGAGGCCCGGGTCGAGGCCGTGCACCTGCGCAAGTCCGCGGCGTTGATCGCGGCCTCCATCACGATGGGTGCCCGCTTCGGCGGCGCCGGGGAGGCATGGCAGGGCCGCTTGCACAAGTTCGGCCCGGAGCTGGGCATCGCGTTTCAAATCGCCGACGATCTGCTGGATGCGGAGGACGGCGACGAACCCTGCTCGCTGGTGCGGGTTCTGGGTCCAGAGCGGGCGGGCGAGCGAGCCGAGTCCCTGCTGGACGGGGCCCTCGGCCGGATCGCGGAGCTCGGCCCGGAAGCCGAGCCCCTGAGAATGCTCGCACGCTATGCCGTGCGAAGGGATCGATGAGGCACCGGGCTCCTGGTGCGGAGGAATCGATGAGCGAAGAGCGGAAGCTGCTGGACGGGATCGAGACGCCGGAGGATCTGCGCGCGCTCTCCCGCGAGCAGGTCGCCCAGGTGGCGCGGGAGCTGCGCGAGGAGATCGTGCACAACGTCTCTCGCACGGGAGGACACCTGGCGAGCAGCCTCGGCGCCGTCGAGCTGCTGACCGGCATCCACTACGCCTTCGAGACCCCCCAGGACCGGCTCGTCCTCGACGTCGGCCACCAGGGCTACGCCCACAAGATGCTCACGGGCCGGCGGGCCGGCTTCGCGAAGATCGGCAAGGAAGAGGGCATCGGGAAGTTCCTGCGCCGGGCCGAGTCGCCCTTCGACCACTTCGGCGCGGGCCACGCGGGCACCTCGATCTCCGCCGCCCTCGGCATGGCGCGCGCCTTCGAGCACCAGGGCAAGGACCACTGCGCGATCGCGCTCATCGGCGACGGCGGGATGACCGCCGGCATGGCCTTCGAGGCCCTGAACCACGCCGGGCACCTGACCCAGAAGAACCTGGTCGTCGTCCTCAACGACAACGAGATGTCGATCTCGCCGAACGTCGGCGCCATGTCCTCCTATCTCTCCCGCAAGCTCTCCGCGCCCATGGTGCGGCGCATGAAGGGCTGGGCGAAGGAGTTCCTCACCTCCCTGCCCGGCGACATGCTGCACTGGGCCCAGAAGGCGGAGGAATCCCTCAAGGTCTTCTTCTCGCCGGGCCTGCTCTTCGAGGCGCTGGGCTTCAAGTACGTCGGACCGATCCAGGGCCACCGCATGGAGATCGTGCTCGAGACCTTCGAGAACGTGAAGGCCATGCTGGCCGCGGGCGACGGCCCGATCCTGGTCCACGCGCTCACCGCAAAGGGCTACGGCTACGAGCCGGCCCAACAGGATCCCTTCAAGTATCACGGCGTCGGCGCCTTCGACGTGGAGAGCGGCAAGTTCGCGCCGTCGAAGCCCGGCCCGCCGAAGTACCAGAAGGTGTTCGCCCAGACGTTGATCCGCCTGGCGAAGGAGGACGAACGCATCGTCGGCATCACGGCGGCGATGGCCGACGGCACGAGCCTCGACCTGTTCAAGAAGGAGTTCCCGAAGCGCTTCTACGACGTGGGCATCGCCGAGCAGCACGCGGTCACCTTCGCCGCGGGCCTGGCCAGCGAGGGCATGAAGCCGGTGGCCGCGATCTACTCGACCTTCCTCCAGCGCGCCTACGACCAGGTCGTGCACGACGTGTGTCTGCAGAACCTGGACGTGACGCTGGCCATGGACCGGGCCGGCCTGGTCGGCGCCGACGGCGCCACCCACCAGGGCATGTTCGACATCGCCTACCTGCGCACGCTGCCCAACATCCTGTGCATGGCGCCGAAGGACGAGAACGAGCTCCAGCACATGCTGCGCACGGCCGTCGAGTACGACGGCCCGGCGGCCATCCGCTACCCGCGCGGGAGCGGCTTCGGCGTGCCGATGGACCCGGAGATCAAGGCCCTGCCGATCGGCGAGAGCGAGCTGCTCCGCGACGGCAGCGACGCGGTGATCGTGGCCTACGGAACCCTCGTGCACGACGCCGAGGAGGCGGCCGCCGAGCTCGCCGCCGACGGCATCTCCGTGGCCCTCGTGAACGCGCGCTTCGCCAAGCCCCTCGATGCCGAGCGCATCGTCGCCCTGGCGGCGCGCACCGGCGCCGTCGTGACGGTGGAGGAGCACGTGGGCGTGGGCGGCTTCGGGAGCGCGGTGCTCGAGGCCCTCTCCGCCGCCGGCGTCGAGCCCCACACCCGCTGCCTGGCGCTCCCGGACCGACCCATCGAGCACGGCAGCGCCGAGGCCCAGAAGGCGGAGATCGGCCTCTCGGCGGACGGGATCGCGGCGGCGGTGCGGGAGCTGCTCGGAAGGGGCGGAGGCGTTTCCTGAGCCGCTGCCCCCGGCTCGACGAGCGTGTTCACGGCGAGGGGCTCGCCCCCTCGCGAACCGCCGCCCAGGCCCTCATCCGCGCCGGCAAGGTGCTCGTCGACGACGTTCCCGTCGACAAGCCCGGCACCCGCGTCTCCCCCGACGCCGCCCTGCGCGTCCGTGGCGCGGCCCGGCGCTTCGTCTCCCGCGGCGGCGAGAAGCTGGCGGGGGCCCTCGACGACCTCGGCCTCGATCCCTCCGGCCTCACCTGTCTCGACCTCGGCGCCTCCACCGGCGGCTTCACCGACTGCCTGCTCCAGCGCGGCGCGCGCGCGGTGGTGGCCGTCGACGTGGGCTACGGGCAGCTCGACCTGAAGCTGCGCGGGGATCCGCGGGTGCGGGTGCTCGAGCGGACGAACGCGCGGCACCTGCGCCCCGAGGACGTGCCCGAGCGCTTCGACCTGGTGACGATCGACGTGTCGTTCATCTCGTCGACCCTGCTGCTTCAGCGGCTGCCAGAGCTGGCGCCCGCCGCCGAGGTGTTGGTGATGGTGAAGCCGCAGTTCGAGCTGACGAGGGAGCAGGTGGGGAAGGGCGGGGTGGTTCGGGACGAGACGCTTCGGGCGGAGGCGGTGGCGCGGGTGCGCGAGGCCGCCCGCGAGCTCGGCTACCGGGTGGTCGGCGAGGCGGAGAGCCGGCTGGCGGGGCCGAAGGGGAATCGGGAGGTGTTTCTCCGGCTGCGCCTTCCCGCGGGGTCGGCCTGACCCGGAGCCCGGAGCGGCGCGGATCCCACGATGCCGAGCGCTGCCGTGGCTCGGCTGTGAACGAGTTCACACACCCCGTCGGCGGTCGGGCGGCACCCTGGGGTCGCAACTCACTCCCCTCGCACGTCGGGCGGGTGCCGAGGTCGGCCGCCCGTTCCGCACGTGCAGAAAGAGGAATCCCCATGGCACGACTCAGCCCCGGGAAGGAGCGTCTGATCAAGGACGCCCAGGACCTGACGCCCGACATCTACCGCCGCCACGTGGCGCACAGGGCCCGCAAGATCCTCACGGATCGACACATCGACATCCAGTCGGCGGACGATCTCGCCGACATCGAGAACGCCATCGCGGCGCACTTCGAGAAGATCGACCAGGGGGCGGACTTCCTCCCCGCGAGCTTCCTCCGCGAAGGCGCTGCTCGCGCGGATGCCGTGTGCCGGATCTCCACCGGCACGTCCCTGGGGACGGGCTTCCTGGTCGCACCGGGGATCCTGATGACCAACAACCACGTGCTCTCCACCGCGGAAGACGCTGAGGACAGCGTGGCCGAGTTCCAGTTCGAGAGGGGCCGGGCTCCGATCGTCGTTCCGATCCGCCCGGCAGCGCTCTTCGTGACCCACGAGGCGCTCGACTTCACGATCGTGGCCTGCGACACGTCGGGCATCGAGGGCGTCACCCCGGTGCCCCTTCTCCGCAACCCGGCGACGGTCGCGCCCAACGAGCGGGTGAGCATCATCCAGCATCCGCGGGGCCGGCCGAAGGAGGTGGCGCTCCACAACAACCCGGTGACGCAGCTTCGGGACAAGGTCGTGCACTACCGCACCGACACGGAGCCCGGATCCTCCGGGTCGCCAGTGTTCAACAACGCCTGGGATCTCGTGGCGCTCCATCACGCGGGCTGGATCGACGCCGGCCGGGCGACCAACGAGGGCGTCCGGATCTCGGCGATCGTCGCTCACCTGCTCGGCGAGGTCGCCCGGGGCGAAGCGAAGCAGGAAGCCCTGCGGCCCGTTCTCGAGTCCATCCGGGGCACCTCTCCCTTCCTGGGGATCTTCGATCTCTACGGGCTGGGAGAGGACACGCGCGAGGTCCAGGTCGATCACTTCGCGGGAACGCCGGACTTCGCCGACATCGGCGTCTGGAACATCGAGCACTTCAATGCGAGTGTCAGCAACGATCGGGTCGACCGCGTGGCCGATGTCGTGGCCGAGCTCTCCATGGACGTCCTCGGCCTCACGGAGGTGCAGGACGAGGCGATGGACCGGCTCGTCACCCGACTGAGCGATCGCGGGATGGCGGCGGACTACCAGCTGCTGAACGTCGACGGGCGCCAGGATCTGGCGGTGCTCTACGACCGGGACACGACCCACGTGCGGCTGCGTCGCGACATCGCGCGCCGCCACGCGAGCCGGCTCGGTGCCGAGACCCCGACGGGGCGGACGGCCTTCCCCCGCGCGCCGCTCTTCGCGGATTGCACCGTCGGCAACGGGGACGGCGAGGTGCGCTTCATCAAGATCCTCGTGCATCTGAAGGCGTTCGGAGATGCCCAGAGCCGGGCGAGGCGCCGCCTCGCTGCGGAGAAGCTCGCCGAGATCATCGACGACATCCGGGATCGGGAAGGTCTCCCCGTGGTCCTTGGCGGCGACTTCAACGAGCGGATCGACACTGACGTGCTCTCGGCGGTGACCGGCTCGCCGGACCTTTTCGCCATGACCAGCGACGACGCCAACACCGACGCCATCTCCTACGTCGGCGACTCGCATCGGTCGCTGATCGACCACGTGCTCGTCACCCGCGACGTCGCGCTCGGGGACATCCACGGCGACGACGCGGCCATCGTGCGACTCGATCGGACCGTCCGCGACTTCGCCAGTCGCGTCTCGGATCACGTTCCGGTCGTGTTCCGCATGGTCCTGCGAGACCAGCCCGTCGACGTCGACGAGGTGCCGACGCTTGGAGACGGCCTCCTGGCACCGGTTCCGGAAGGCGCCTCACGCCTTCGGCTCGCGTTCGAGGACTAGCGCCGGCGAGCAGCCCCGTGTTGCCGAACCGGCCCTTCCCCCCGCGGGGGATGCCTGCTGAGGGCAGGGCTTCCGTTCGTCCTCAATCCAGCACCAAACTGGTCCGATATCCTTGGTTCGCTAGCCTTTCCGCTCCCATCCGCCCCTCCGGAGGACAGCCCCGCCATGGCCCTCGTCACGGTCACCGAAGCCGCCTCGACGCAGATCAAGCGGCTGCTCGATACCGAGGGGAAGACCGAGAGCCATGCCCTGCGCATGAAGGTGGTGGGGGGCGGCTGCTCCGGGCTCCAGTACCAGCTGGCCTTCGACGACCAGGACAAGGACGGGGACACCGAGATCGAGTCGAACGGCGTGCGAGTGGTGGTGGACGAGAAGAGCGCGCTCTACCTGATGGGCACGATCCTCGACTACGTCGACTCGCTGATGGAGTCGGGCTTCAAGATCGAGAATCCGAACGCCAAGACGACCTGCGGCTGCGGGCAGTCCTTCGGAGCCTGAGGGCCTGGGCGCATGAGCGGGGGCTCCCCGCCCGCGATCTATCTCGACCATCACGCCACCACGCCGGTGGACCCCCGGGTGATGGAGGTGATGGCGCCGCTGTTCACCGAGGACTTCGGCAACGCGGCGAGCCACACCCACGTGTACGGCTGGCGGGCGGAAGGCGTGGTGGAGGTGGCGCGGGAGCGCATCGCCGAGGCGATCGGCGCCGGGGACCCGCGGACGATCGTCTTCACCAGCGGCGCCACCGAGAGCAACAACCTGGCGCTGCTCGGCGCCGTCGCGGCCTCCCGTGCCTCGCGACCCCACGTGGTCTCGGTGGCGACGGAGCATCCGTCGGTGCTGGACCCCTGCCGCGTGCTCGAGCAGCGCGGTGCGCGGCTGACGCTCCTGCCGGTCGACGGCGAGGGGCTCGTCGATCCGCAGGCGGTGGCGGATGCGATCGGCGACGACACGATCCTGGTCTCGGTGATGGCGGCCAACAACGAGATCGGCGTGCTCCAACCCACGACCGAGATCGGCGCCCTGTGCGCGGAGCGCGGCGTGCTCTTCCACTCCGACGCGGCCCAGGCGGTCGGCAAGATCCCCCTGGACGTGGACGACCAGGCCATCGACCTGCTCTCGGTCTCCGGTCACAAGCTCTACGGGCCGAAGGGCGTCGGCGTGCTCTACGTGCGCCGCCGCAAGGCGGGACGGCGGGTTCGCCTCGAGCCACTCCAGTACGGCGGTGGCCACGAGTGGGGGCTTCGGTCGGGCACCCTGCCGGTGCCGCTCATCGCCGGGCTGGCGCGGGCGGTGGAGCTGGCCCTGGCCGAGCGGGAGCAGGAGAGCGCGCGGCTGGGGAAGCTACGGGAGCGGCTCCTCGCGGGGCTTCGCGCCGGCGTTCCGGAAGTGGTCGTGAACGGCCATCCGACCCGCCGGCTCCCGGCCAACCTGAACGTGAGCCTGCCCGGCGCCCGGGCCGAGGCGCTGCTTCCCGCGCTCCACGACGTGGCGATCTCGAGCGGCTCCGCCTGCAGCTCGGCGCGGCCCGAGCCCAGCCACGTGCTGCAGGCCCTGGGGCTCGCGGAGGAGCGCATCGCCTGCTCCGTGCGCATCGGGCTGGGGCGCTTCACGACCGCCGAGGAGGTCGACCGCGCCGCGCGCCGCATCGCGGAGGAGGCCGGGAAGCTGCGGGAGGGCGCCGGGGGGTCCGGGGACCGGGCCCCCACGGTCCGCTAGGATCCCCCGTTTCCGACCCCCCGGAAGCGCCGGACCCCGACGGCCGGCAGTGAGCGAGGAGACCGAGCATGGCGGAGCAGAAGGCCACCAACATCACCTGGCACGGCGGCCACGTGGAGCGCAAGGACCGCGAGCAGGTGCTGGGCCAGCACGGCGCGACGATTTGGCTCACGGGTCTGTCCGGCTCCGGCAAGTCGACGGTGGCGGTGGCCGCCGAGGCGGAGCTGCTGAAGCGCGGCCGCCTCGCCTACGTGCTCGACGGCGACAACGTGCGCCACGGTCTGAACAAGAACCTGGGCTTCTCGCCGGAGGACCGGACGGAGAACATCCGCCGCATCGGCGAGGTGGCGAAGCTCTTCACCGACGCCGGGGTGATCGTGTTCACGTCGTTCATCTCGCCCTACCGCGCCGATCGGGACCAGGTGCGCGAGCTCTTCGAGCCCGGCGACTTCGTCGAGGTCTACGTCGAGGCCGACGTCGCCACCTGCGAGGAGCGCGACCCGAAGGGTCTCTACAAGAAGGCGCGCGCCGGTGAGATTCCGGAGTTCACGGGCATCTCCGCACCCTACGAGGAGCCGGAGAAGCCCGAGCTGGTGGTTCCCACCGCGGGTCGGACGGTCGAGGAGAGCGTGGCCCAGCTGGTGGGCTATCTCGAAGAGAAGGGCTACCTGGCCTCTCCACAGGGCTGAGGCGCCGCGGGCGCTCAGTCCGGCTGGGGGGCCGGCCGATGGGGCTTGGATGAGCGAGCGGAGTCGCTGGAGGAAGCGCTTGGGTCGGGCGGGGCTCGCTGCGCTCGTCGCGGCGGCGACCGGCTGCACGCACCTGCCTGGGCTCCCGGCCCGTTCCGCCGATCCCGCGGTCGCCGCCGTGCCGACCGAGGGTCCGCCCGAGTTCCACGTGCTGGTGGCCCAGCGCCTCGAGGGCGAGGGCCGTGTCGAGGATGCCCTGGCCGCCTACCAGCGCGCCCTCGCCGGCGACCCGGGCTCCGCCTATCTCCACCGGCGCATCGCCGAGCTGGCCGCCCGGGGCAACCAGCTCGACCTGGCCCTCGAGCACGCCGAGCAGGCGCTGGCCCGGGAGCCCGACGACGAGGGCATCCGGCTCTTCCTCGGCACCCTCTACCGCTTCCGGCGCGATCCGGAGAACGCCGAGCGCGTGCTGCGCACCGAGTCCGGCGAGCCCACCAGCACCGAGTCCGCGGCGCTCCTCTACGGGATCCTGGCCGAGGGTGGCCGCCACGACGACGCCCGGGAGGTCGCCCGCTGGATGGTCGACACGGTGCCCGAGGCCATGCGCTCCTTCCTGGCCCTGGCCGACGCGGAGACGCGGCTCGGCAACCCGGGCGAGGCGGAGGCGGTCCTGCGCCGCGGCCTGATCCAGCACCCGGCGGAGCTCAGCCTGTTCGGCGCCCTGGCCCGCCAGCGCCGCGAGCGCGACGACCGGGAAGGCGAGATCGCCATCTACCGCGAGCTGCTGGGCGAGCATCCCGGGCACCTGGCGACGCTCCTAGCGAAGGCCGACGCCGAGCTGGCCCTGGGCCGGTCCGGCGACGCCCGCACCACCCTGGAGCGGGTGGAGAAGGAGCATCCCCGCGACCTGCGCACGCTCCTGCGTCTCGGCTTCCTCGACTTCGAGGAGAACGATTTCGAGGCCGCCGCCGGCCGCTTCCGCCGCGCCCTCGCCCTCCAGCCCCGCCAGCAGGAGGTGACCTACTTCCTCGGCGTCGCCCTGCGCCGACAGGGCGACGAGGATGGCGCCCGGGAGGCCCTCGCGCGGATCGGCCGCGACCACCCGCGCTTCGCCGACGCCCGCACCCAGCTGGCCAGCATGGCGGAGGACGAGGGCGACGTGGCGGCGGCCATCGCCTACGTGGACGAGGCCCGCGGCGCGGCGCCGAACCGCGCCCTGGATCTCTACCTGGGCAGTCTCCAGGCGAAGAGCGGCGACGTGGCCGGCGCGCTGGTCTTCCTGGAGTCCCTGCTCGACGCCAGCGACGCCGACGCGGACGTCCTCTACAACATCGGCATCATCCACGGCGAGGCCAGCAACACCGACGAAGCCGTGCGCACGATGAAGGCCGTGATCGGCATGGACCCGAACCACGCCGGGGCCCTGAACTACATCGGCTACACCTACGCCGAGCGCGGCGAGAACCTGGACGAGGCGGAGAAGCTGATCGAGCGCGCCCTCGAGCAGCGGCCGGACGACGGCTACATCACCGACAGCCTCGGCTGGGTCTACTACATGCGCGCACGCCCGCTGGTGGAGGCCGGCCGGGCCGAGGACGCGCGCCGCCTGATCGAGCGGGCCCGGCAGGAGCTCCTGAAGGCGGCCCAGCTGACCGGCGGCGATCCGGTCATCTCGGAGCACCTGGGCGACGTGCACCTGCTCGAGGGCGACCGGCGGGGCGCCCTCGAGCGCTACGAGGAGGCCTGGCGCCTCGGGCCGCGACCCACCGAGCAGCCCCATCTGACCGAGAAGCTCGAGCGCCTGCGCGAGGAGCTCGGAAGGCGGTGAGCCGCCCCGACACGGCCCGGCGCCGCGCTCGCGCCCCGGTCCTCGGCCTGTTGCTGCTCGCCGGCTGCCGCACCCTCGGCGTGCCCGAGGGCGACGCCATCGCGACCGACGCGCCGGAGGTGCGCGCGGCCCTGGCCGATCTCGCCGCTCGCAGCGGCGCGCACCAGAGCCTTCGCGGCAGCGCCCGCGTCTCCCTCGAGGGGGCGCGGGGCTCGAGCTTCGCCCGCCACCTGGTGGTCCTGGAGCGGCCGGCGCGCATCCGGCTCGAGGTGATGGGCCTGGTCGGCCAGCGCGTGGCGGTGCTCGCCACCGACGGCGAGCGCTTCGATCTCTTCCGCGCCGAGACCGGCCAGGTCGAGAGCGGCGTCGTCCATCCCGGGCTGCTGGGGGAGGTGGCGGGGGTGCCGCTGGCCCCGGAGGAGCTGGTGGCGCTGCTGCTCGGCGGCCTGGCGGTTCCCGGAGAGGCGCCCCAGGAGGCCCGGCGCGGCGCCGACGGCCGGCTGGCCCTCGCCTGGCCGACCCTGCGCGCCGTCCTCGACGCGGAGGGCCGGCTCCGAGCGCTCCAGCTCCGGGACGCGGCCGGCGGCGAGCTGGTCGACGTGGCCTACGCCGATCACCGCCCCGCCGGCACGGGCTCCTTCGCCCACCAGGTCGAGCTGGACTTCGGCAGCCGCGGCCTGCGCGCCGAGGTGGAATTCCGACAGGTCGAGCTCGATCCGGTGCTCCCGGAAGGGCTGTTCCGCCTCGAGCTTGTATCCTCGTCGCCCGGGGGGTGAGATGCGTCAGGGGGGATGGTTCCAGGCCCTGCTCGCGGCCGTGCTGGTCGTGAACACCGCGCTCCTGCTGGTGCTCGTGCTCCAGCAGGACAACCGGGAAGAGCGGATGATCCGCCAGTCCGCCCAGTTCCGGGAGCTGGCGGAGAGCACCGATCGCGTGCGCGGGGAGCTGCGCAAGCTGACCCGGGCGATCGGGGCGGGGGACCTGTCCGGGCTGCCACGCGACGGCGGGGAGGGGACGTCTTCCGACCGCACGTGGCTACATCCGGAGGTTCCGAACTTCCTGGAGCCCCACGACTTCGAGGTCGTGCCCGTGTCGGCGGAGAACACCGACGGGGAGCTCACACTCTTCTTCTCGCCCAGCGATCCCAAGGGCTTCAACAGCCTGATCGAGAACGCGGCGGACCTGTCCTTCATCGAGTCGCTCGTGTCTGAGACCCTCGCCAGTCGGATGTCCTTCACGGATCCGGACCGCTGGTACGGGGAGCTCGCAGAGCGGGTCGAGGTGACGGACGATGGCAAGACCTTCACGCTCTACCTCAAGCCCGGTGTGCGCTGGCATCGGCCGGGCGGAGTCGATCTGACGGATCCGCGCTACGCGTGGTTGGATCGCGATCACGAGGTGACGGCTCACGACGTGGCCTTCGTGCTCCGCATGATCAAGGACCCGCAGGTCCAGAACGGCTTCATCAAGAGCTACTACGCCGACCTCGAGAGCTGGAAGGTGATCGATGACCATACGCTCGAGGTGCGCTGGTCGAAGCGGATCTTCACTGCCCTGGCTTCGACGCTCGGGCTCGGGCCGGCTCCGGAGTTCCTCTATGCCTACGACGAAGAGGGCAACCGCTTCCCGGATGAGACGCTCGGGCTGAACCTCAACCAGCACTGGTACAACAACAAGGGCATCGTCGGGACCGGGCCCTATCGCTTCATGTCCTACGAGCCCGGTGAGCGCATCGTCATGGAGCGCAACGAGGACTACCACGGTGAGCTGCCGGCGGTTCGGCGTATCGTCTTCGAGATCGTCGCCGACGCGAACGTGCAGTTCCTGAAGCTCCGCTCGCACCAGCACGACTTCGGCTCCCTCAGACCCTCCGAGTATCGGGACTTCGTGAAGCCCTGGGAGGACGATCCGAGCAAGCCCCGACCCGCCGACAATCCGTTCGTCGGTCCGGGCATGGCCAACGACCGGCGCTCCACGCCCGGCTACTTCTACATCGGCTGGAACGCCGACAAGCCGATCTTCGCCGACGCACGCGTGCGCAAGGCCATGACCCACGCCTTCGATCGACGGCGCCTGGTCGAGAACGTCTTCGTCGGGCTCGGCCAGGTGGCCGCCGGCCCCTACCTCGCCGATTCGCCCTACGCGGATCCCTCGATCCGCCCGTGGCCCTTCGACCTCGTGCGCGCCCGCGAGCTCCTGGCCGAGGCGGGTTGGACGGACACCGACGAAGACGGCCTGGTCGATCGAGACGTCGACGGAGACGGCGCCAGGGAGCCCTTCGAGTTCACCCTCTTGATCTACGCCTCGTCGAAGGAGATGGACTCCGTCGCCAACGTCTTGAAGGAGGACCTCCTCAAGGCCGGCGTACGCATGAAGATCGACAAGGCCGAATGGAGCCTCATGCAGAAGCGCATGGAGGAGCGCGACTTCGACGCCTTCACCGGCGGCTGGGCGATGGGCTGGGACGTCGACCTCTTCCAGATCTGGCATTCGAGCCAGGCCGATCTCCCCAAGGCCTCCAACATGATCGGATTCCGCAATCCCGAGGCTGACGTGATCATCGAGGAGCTTCGCGAGACCTTCGACACCGAGGCCCGCGTTGCCCTTGCCCGGCGCTTTCACCGCATCGTGCACGAAGAGCAGCCCTATAGCTTCTTCTACGTGCGCGAGCGCTACTACACCTGGTGGGACGAGGTTCGCCGCGTGGTCTTTCCGAAGGTCCGTCCACTGGTCCGGCCGATGGCCTGGTGGGTCGCACCCGAGGTCTGACAGGCGTTGCGCAGCTACATCGCCAAGCGCCTCCTGCTGATGATCCCGACCTTCTTCGGGATCTCCCTCGTGGTGTTCGTGGTGATGAACCTCGCTCCGGGGCATCCGGGCGGCACCCAGCTGGCGGCGGACCTGGCGGCGAGCGTGCGCGGCGCCGACACCCAGGAGTCCCACCGCATCTTCCGCGAGCAGTTCGGCCTGGATCGGCCGGTCCTCTTCAACACCTACATCTGGCTGGAGCGCGACGAGGTCGAGGCGGCACTGCGGGACCTGGCCGGCCACGAAGGGGCGACCCCCGCCGAGCGGGTGCGTGCCCAGGAGCGCATCGAAGACTGGGGGCGCTGGGCCGTTCCCGACCTCGTGGCGGTGATGCGGGAGACGGCCGATCCGCTGATCCGCGATCTCGCGGTGTACGGCCTGCGCCTGGCCGCGAGGCGCCCCCTCGTCGATCCCTTCGCGAAAGGCCCCTCACCGGAGGTGCGCGCGGAGAACCAGCGCCGCAACGCGGAGAACGAGCGGATCCGGGGAATGCGCTATGCCCTGGACGCCCCGGAGGAGGCGAAGCAAGCGGTCGTCGCGGAGTGGTCGGCGTGGTTCGACGAGGTGCGCGGCCGGTTCGAGCTCGGCAACGCCGAGCGTGTTCGCGTCTTCTTCCTCGAGACCCGCTTCGCCCGGTACTGGGCCAACCTCCTGAAGCTCGACTTCGGCGTTTCGCTGGTCACGAAGGAGCCGGTCTTCACCACGTTGATGGAGAAGCTCCGCTACTCCCTCTCCCTCTCGCTGACCTCGCTGCTGCTCGGCTACCTGATCTCGCTCCCGATCGGCATCCACTCGGCCGTGTACAAGGACTCCTTCGCCGACCGCACGACCACCGTGACGCTCTTCATGCTCTATTCGCTGCCGAGCTTCTTCGTCGGGACGCTGCTGCTCTTCTGGTTCTCCGAAGGCTCGACGGTGTCGTGGCTGCGCTGGTTCCCGATCGGTGGGTGGCGCTCGCCGGGAGCCGACGAGATGACGAGCCTGGCGCAGATCCGGGACGTCACGTGGCACCTGGTGCTGCCCGTGGCGTGCATGACCTACGGCAGCTTCGCGGCCCTCTCGCGCTATATGCGCACCGGGCTCCTGGGCGTGATCCACTCGGACTACGTGCGCACGGCGCGGGCGAAGGGCCTGCCGGAGCACCAGGTGATCTTCACCCACGCGGTGCGCAACGGGCTCCTGCCGGTGATCACCCTGCTGGCCGGGCTGCTGCCGGCCATCCTCGGTGGCTCGGTGATCGTCGAGGTGATCTTCGACATCCCCGGTATGGGCCGCTGGCTGATCGAGTCGATCTACCAGCGGGACTACAACGTCATCATGTCCGTACAGCTCCTCTCCACGCTGCTGGTGCTGTTCGGCATCCTGCTCTCGGATCTCGGCTACGCGCTGGTCGATCCGCGGATCCGGTACTCATGAGCCGCCAGCCGAGCGATCGCATCAGCTACTGGGCCGTCGTCCGAAACCAGTTCAAGAAGAACCGGCCCGCGGTGTGGGGCCTCTGGTGTGCGGTCGGGCTCTTCGTGCTGGCGACCGGGGCGCCGCTCCTCGCCCTCGACCAGCCCTTCTTCTGGAGCGCGCGCGGTGAGACCTCCTTTCCGCTATTCGCGGCGCTCTTCAACCGGCTCCAGTTCGAGAACGGCGTCGACATCTTCTTCAACCTGCTCCTCGTCCTCTCGCCCCTCTACGCGGGCTTCGTCTTCTGGCGCCGGCGCCGGGGCGGCTTGCGGCTGCGGGCGGCCCTGGGCCTCTTGGCCTTCCACCTGCTGGCGACGCTCCTGGTGGTGCCGGAGAGCTGGCTCGGGGTGGCGAACCCCCTCCACCGGGACGCGCCCATCGTCGACTACCGGGGCCAGGAGGCGGAGCTTCGCGCCGCCGGCGAGGACGTGACGGCGCTCTTCCCGCCGCGCCGCATCCACTACCGCGAGACGAACCCGGAACGCAGCGTGCAGGCTCCTGGGGCGGCCTTCTGGCTCGGCACCGACCTGGAGGGGCGCGACGTGCTCGTGCGCATGCTCTACGGCACGCGCATCTCCCTCACGATCGGTGTGGTGGCGGTGGCCATCTACGTGCTGATCGGCATCGTGCTCGGAGCCCTGGCCGGCTACTTCGGCGGCTGGATGGACGTGGTGGTCTCGCGGCTGATCGAGGTGATGATCTGCATCCCGAGCTTCTTCCTCATCCTCACCCTCGTCGCGCTGGTGCAGGACCGCTCCATCTTCCACGTGATGGTCATCATCGGCGTCACGAGCTGGACCGGCGTGGCGCGGCTGGTCCGCGCCGAGTTCCTGCAGCAGCGCGAGCTCGAGTACGCCCTGGCCGCTCGCGCCCTCGGGCTGCCGCGCTGGCGGGTGATCTTCCGCCACATCCTTCCCAACGCGATGGGGCCGGTGCTCGTCTCGGCCACCTTCGGCGTGGCCTCGGCGATCCTGATCGAGTCCGGCCTCGCCTTCCTCGGCCTGGGCGATCTCTCGGTGCCGAGCTGGGGCGAGACCCTCAACGCAGGGCGGCTCGAGATGAAGCTGTGGCTGATCCTGGCGCCGGGCCTCGCGATCTTCTTCGTGGTGAGCGTCTTCAACCTGGTGGGGGAGGGCCTGCGCGACGCCCTCGACCCGAAGCTCCGGACCTGACGATGGCGCTGCTCGAGATCGACGGACTGAAGACCTGGTTCCGCACCGACGATGGGCTGGTGCGGGCGGTGGACGGCGTCGACTGCGCCGTGGAGACCGGGGAGACCCTCGCCCTCGTCGGCGAGTCCGGCTGCGGCAAGTCGGTCACCGCGCTCTCCATCCTGCGCCTCGTGGCCGTGCCGCCCGGCGAATACGCCGGCGGCGCGATCCGCTTCGAGGGCGAAGACGTGCTCCAGGCCAGCGAGGAGCGCATGCGGGAGATCCGCGGCAACGACGTGGCCATGATCTTCCAGGAGCCGATGACCAGCCTGAACCCGGTCTTCACGGTCGGCGAGCAGATCGTCGAGGCCGTGCAGCTGCACGAGAAGCTGGCGGCGGGGCCGGCGCGCAAGCGGGCGGTCGAGATGCTCCAGCGGGTCGGCATCCCCGGTGCCGAACGGCGCGTCGACGAGTACCCCCATCAGATGTCCGGCGGCATGCGCCAGCGCGTGATGATCGCCATGGCCCTGGCCTGCAGCCCCAAGCTGCTGATCGCCGACGAGCCCACCACTGCTCTCGACGTGACGATCCAGGCCCAGATCCTCGAGCTCCTGAACCGGCTCCAGCAGGAGCTCGGCATGTCGGTGCTGCTCATCACCCACGATCTCGGCGTCGTCGCGGAGACCGCTCACCGCGTAGTGGTGATGTATGCGGGCAAGGTGGTCGAGCAGGCCGGTGTGGAGGAGCTCTTCGCCGGGCCCCGGCATCCCTACACCGTCGGTCTCCTGGGCTCCCTGCCCAAGCTCGACGGCGTCGGCGAGCGGCTGACGCCGATCGAGGGCAACGTGCCCGACGCGCGACAGATGCCGAGTGGCTGCCGCTTCCATCCCCGCTGCCCGCTGGCGCAGCCCCGCTGCGAGAGCGAGGAGCCGCCCCTCGAAGGCGAGCCCGCCCATCGGGTGGCCTGCTGGGTCGCGAACGCGGGAGGCGAAGCGTGAGCCGCGACGCGACGCCGCTGCTCGAGGTCTCGGGCCTGGTGAAGTACTACCCGGTCACCGCGGGCGTGTTCTCCCGGGAGGTCGGGCGGGTGCGGGCCGTGGACGGCGTCTCCTTCGGCATCGCGCCGGGCGAGACCCTCGGTCTCGTGGGCGAGTCCGGCTGCGGCAAGACCACCGTCGGGCGCACGCTCCTCCGACTCGAAGAGCCCACCGCCGGCCGCGTGTGCTTCGAAGGCGAGGACCTTGCCGCGCTTCCCCGCGCCGAGCTGCGCGCCGTGCGGCGCTCGCTGCAGATGGTGTTCCAGGACCCGATGAGCTCGCTGAACCCGCGCATGACGGTGCGGGACATCATCGGCGAGCCGCTGCGGGTGCACCGCCTGGCCAAGGGCGAGGCCCTCGACGCCCGGGTCGTCGAGCTGCTCGAGAAGGTCGGCTTGTCCGGCGCCTGGCGGAACCGCTACCCGCACGAGTTCTCCGGCGGCCAGCGCCAGCGCATCGGCGTGGCGCGGGCGCTGGCCCTGGGGCCGAAGCTGATCGTTTGCGACGAGGCGGTGAGCGCCCTCGACGTCTCCGTGCAGGCCCAGGTCCTGAATCTGCTGATCGACCTGCGGGCGGAGCTCGGCCTCTCCTACCTCTTCATCTCCCACGACTTGTCGGTGGTGCGGCACATCTCGGACCGCATCGCCGTGATGTATCTGGGGCAGATCGTGGAGATCGCGTCGGCGGCGCGGCTGTTCGACGACGCGGTGCACCCCTACACCCGGGCGCTGCTCTCCGCGATCCCCGTGCCGGACCCGCGCCGCCAGGTCGAGCGCATCGTGCTCGAGGGCGACGTGCCGAGCCCGATGCATCCGCCGCCGGGCTGCCGCTTCCACACCCGCTGCCCGGCCGTCATGGACCGCTGTCGCCGCGACGTCCCGCCGGCGGTGGAGCTGCCCGACGGCCACGTGGTGAGCTGCTTCCTGGCGGACGCAGCGCCCGCGGACGGCGACTGGCGCCGGGCTACCGCCGAGCGCCGCCAGGCGGCCGAGGCCGCCCACGCCGAGTCGCGGCGGGTGGAGGCGACCGAGGAGGGGCCGCTCCGGGCGCAGGCCTCCCTCGGCGTGGAGCCCGAGCCGCCGCCGCCTACCTGGCTCACACGCCTGGTCCCGGCGGCTCTTGCGCTCGCGGCCCTCGCGCTCCTGATCGCCGCCTGGCCGGGAACCCGCGCGACCCGGGCCCGGGAGGAGCACGCCGGCCTCGCCCGCGAGATCCACGCCTTCGCCGACGCCACCGGCGCCTGGCCCGAGCGACTCGGCGATCTCGGCTGGCGTCTCTACGAGGTGTTCGACGACGGCGAGCCCGTCGATCCCTGGGGCCGGCGCTGGGACTACTCGGCGGGGGAGGGTGGCTTCCGCCTGCGCAGCGCGGGGCCCGACGGAGCCCCCGGCAGCGACGACGACGTGGGCGGCGCGGGGTGAGGCCCGCCGTCGGCCTGCTGGCGTTGCCGCTCCTGGCGCTGCTCGGCATCGGCCTCACCTTCCGTGCCTCCCTCCAGGACCGCGCCGACTTCACCTTCGTGAACGGCACCGAGCCCACGACCCTGGATCCGGGCCTGATGACGGGGCAGCCCGAAGGCCGCATCGGCTGGGCCGTCTTCGAGGGGCTCACGCGACGCGATCCGGCGAGCCTGCGTCCGGTGCCGGGCGTCGCCCAGCGCTGGGACATCTCTCCGGACGGGCGCACCTACGTCTTTCACCTGCGAGCGGACGCGCGTTGGAGCGACGGGCGCCCCGTCACGGCCCACGACTTCGCCTACGCCTGGCGGCGTCTCCAGCTCCCGGAGCTCGGCAGCGAGTACGCCTACCTGCTCCACGGTGTCCGGGGCGCCGAGGCCCTGAACCGCTATGAGGCCCAGGCCGAGGCGCTACGGGGGCCGGTGCGCGCCGCTCTCGAAGCCCTGTCTTCGGAGGCGACCCTGCCCCCGGCCTGGGCGGACTTCGTCGGCCGACACGAGCTGGTGTCGACGGTGCGGGGCACGCGGGATCCCGTCCTCCTCGCCGGCCTGCGAGCGCCGCCGGCGGATCGCTCGGCCTTCCTGGCCGCCCTCACGAGGGAGGCCGATCGCCGCAGCGCCGAAGCGTCGCACGCCCGCGATCACTTCGGCCGCGACCTGGGCGTCTACGCCCGTGACGATCGCACCCTGGTGGTCGAGCTGGTGGCGGCGATCCCCTACTTCCTCGAGCTCACCGCCTTCTACGCCTCGTTCCCGGTCCCGCGCTGGGTCGTCGAGGTTCCCGGCAACGAGAGCGACTGGTTCCTGCCCGGGAAGATCGTGTCGAACGGCGCCTTCGAGCTCGAGGCCTGGCGGATCGGCGACCGCGTCCGTCTGCGGCGCAGCGAGACCTACTGGGATCGCGCCAACGTGCCGTCGCGGACGATCGACGCGCTGCCCCTCGAGAACGTCACGACCGCGCTCAACCTCTACCTCTCCGGCGACGTGGACTGGATCCCCCGCTACCCGAGCGATCTGGTCGACGCACTGCGGGAGCGCCCGGACCACTACGACCACGCGGGCTTCATCACCTACTACTACCGGATCAACACCCGGCGCCCGCCCCTGGACGAAGCAAAGGTGCGCCTGGCCCTGGCCCTGGCCGTCGACCGGAAGGTCATCGTCGAGGAGGTGCTTCGCCTCGGCCAGCGGCCCGCCCGCCACATCGTGCCGCCGGGCGTTCCGGGCTACGAGCCGCCGCCCAGCGCCCTGGGCTTCGATCCCGCCCGGGCCCGGGCGCTGCTGGCAGAGGCCGGCTTCCCCGGCGGCGAGGGCTTCCCTGAGATCGGCATCCTCTACAACACCCTCGAGAGCCACAAGAAGATCGCCGAGCTGATCGCCGACCAGCTCGGTCGCCACCTGGGCATCTCGGTCAAGCCCTACAACCAGGAGTGGCAGTCCTATCTCGCGACGATGCGGTCCGGCGAGTACGACCTCGCCCGGGCCGGCTGGATCGGCGACTACCTCGACCCCAACACCTTCCTCGACCTGTGGGTGACGAACGGCGGCAACAACCAGACCGGCTGGAGCGACGCCGGCTACGACCGCCTGATCGCCGCCGCCGGCGACGTCGACCGCTACGCCCGCGAGCCCTTCTTCGAGGGCCTCGCCGAGCCGGAGCGGGCGCGGGCCGCCCTGGCCCGGGCGCGGGAGGCCACCGACGTGCAGAGCCGCCGCCGGGAGCTCGCGGCCCTGCGCCTCCAGCTCCTGCGGGAGGCCGAGCGCATCCTCGTGGAGCGCGAGGTGCCCGTCCTCCCCATCTACTTCTACGTCGTCTCGGGCATGGTGCGCCCCGAGGTGGAGGGCTTCTACAGCGAGCTGCTCCAGCCCGACGGTCGCCGCCTGCCGAACCTCCAGGATCTCCATCCCCTGCGCTCGATCCGCGTGCGGGGGCCCGGGTGATCTCCGCCCTGCTGGCCGCCGGAGCCCTCCTCGCGATCGCGTCGATCGCGTTCCTGCCCCACGCAGTGACGCGCATCCTGGGCGCGTCGCTGCTCGCCGGGCTGGTCTTCGTCTTCCTGCGTCACCTCACCGGCGACGCGGCGGCCGCGCTGGGCTGCGCGGCCCTGGCGGCTGCGGCCTGGCGCTGGCTTCCCGCCGCCGTGCTGCGGCGGGTCTCCTTCATGATTCCCTCGCTGGTGCTCCTGATCGGCGTCACCACTTGGCTCATGTACCTGGCGCCGGGCAATCCCTTCGCCCAGGAGAAGGCGATCGCGCCCCAGGTGGAGGCGGCGCTTCGGGAGCAGTACGGCGTGCCCGAGACGCCGCTCGCCTTCTTCGGCGTCTACATGCAGCGCCTCCTGGGCGAGGGCTCCCTGGGGCCCGCTCTCAAGGTGAAGGGTCGCAGTGTGCTGGACCTGCTGCTCCCGGCCCTGCCGGTGAGCCTCGGCCTGGGTGGGCTCGCGCTCTTCCTGGCCGTCGCCCTCGGCGTGGCGCTCGGTGTGCGCGCCGGCACGCGGCCGAACTCCCTCGCGGACCACGCGAGCATGGGCCTCGCCCTGGTCGGCATCTCCCTGCCGAACTTCGTGATCGGTGCCGGGCTCATGATCGTGCTCGCCCTCGGCCTGGGCTGGCTGCCGGTCGCCGGCTGGGGCGGCTTCCGCCACGTCTGGATGCCCGCCATCACCCTGGCGCTGCCCCATGCCGCCACCATCGCGCGACTGGCCCGCAGCGGAACCTTGGAGGTGATGCAGGAGGACTGGATCCGCACCGCGCGGGCGAAGGGGCTCGCCGAGCGCCACGTCGTGTCCCGCCACGCGCTGCGCGTCGCCGTGCTGCCGGTGGTGTCCTACCTCGGACCGGCGGCCGCCGGCATCCTCACCGGCTCCTTCGTGGTGGAGACCCTGTTCGGCATCCCCGGCATGGGCCAGTGGTTCGTGAAGGGCGCCATCAACCGCGACTACTCGATCGTGCTCGGCACGGCGCTCTTCTACTGCGGCTTCATCACGCTCTTCAACCTGGCCGTCGACCTGGCCCTGGCCTGGCTCGACCCGCGGGCGCGGGACGCCACGTGAGCGCGCCTCTGATCGAGACGGCCGGCCCCTGGGTGCGCGCCTTCCGGCGGCTGCGGCGACACCGCGCCGCCATGGCCGGAGCCGCGATCCTCGCCTTCGTGCTCTTCGCCTGCTTCGTGCTGCCGTGGCTGCTCGGTCTCGACCCGAGCGCCACCGCGCCCGAGCTGCGTCATCAGCCGCCGTCCTGGCGGCACTGGTTCGGAACCGACGCCCTGGGCCGCGATCACCTGGCCCGCACGCTCATGGGCGGGCGCGTGTCGCTGCTCGTCGGCCTCGCCGCCACCGCCGCGTCGGTTACCCTGGGCGTCGCCTACGGCGCGGTGGCCGGCTTCTACGGCGGTCGCGTCGACGAGGCGATGATGCGCATCGTCGATTTCTTCTACGGCATCCCGTACATGTTCCTCGTCATCCTGGTGATGCTGATGTTCTCGGAGACGGCGCGAGGCGAGGCGCTGCCCGTCTTCCTGGCACTCGGCCTCGTGCAGTGGCTTACCATGGCGCGCATCGTGCGGGGCCAGGTGCTCACCCTGCGCGATCGCGACTTCGTCCTCGCGGCGCGGGTGCTCGGCGCCGCCGATGGTCGCATCCTGCTGCGCCACGTGCTCCCGAACGTGATGGGGCCGGTGGTGGTCTACGCCACCCTCACGGTGCCGGCGGTGATCCTGCTGGAGTCCTTCCTCTCCTTCCTCGGGCTGGGGGTGGAACTCTCCTGGGGCCAGCTCGTGGCCGAAGGCGTGGCAGTGGTGAACCCGATCGAGTCTCCCTGGTGGCTGCTCGCCTGGCCCGCGGCGTTCCTGGCGGCCACCCTTTTCGCCCTGAACTTCCTGGGTGACGGGTTGCGGGACGCATTCGACCCGAAGGGCGCTCCCTGAAGCGGGCGTCGGGGGGCGAATCCCCCGGGCGCCGAGGCGCCTTCAGCTCCCGGTCGGCTCCACCGATGCAGAACGCCGGGGGGCTGTCTCGACCATGCAGAGAATTGGAGAGGTCCTCCTCGCCGCTGGACTGATCAGCGAGACCCAGCTCACGGCCGCGCTCGGCGAGCAGGCCCGCTGGGGCAACCGACTCGGCGAGACGCTCGTCCAGCTCGGCTTCCTCGCCGAGCGCGACCTGATCCGGGTGCTCTCGGAGCGCTTCGGCCACCAGGGAATCGATCTCGCGGGCCGCCAGATTCATCCCGACGTCGTCGCCACCCTGCCGGCGGAGATCGCCTCGAAGTACGGGTGCCTGCCGGTGGCCCGGGAGCGGCGCGCGACGAGCGACGATCTCTACCTGGCCATGGAAGACCCGTCGAATCTCGTCGCCGTCGACGACGTGAGCTTTCGGACCGGCTGCACCGTCCACCCGCTGCTCGCAGGGCCCGTCCAGCTGCGCATGGCCATCGCCGCGTGCTACGAGAGCGGGCCGCTCGAGGGGCCGGCCCGGCTCGAGTTCGCGAGCGAGCCTGCGGCGGAGCCCGACCGCGCCTTCGGGGCCGAAGCCCTGTCCCAGGAGCGCTGGCTCGATGACATCGTCGAGCAGCTCGACGGGCCCGGTCGGGCGTCGGACGGGGCTCGCGAGGGCGACGCTGGCCGGGTTCCGACCCGGAAGATCCTGCAGGCCCTGACCCGGCTGCTGATCGCCAAGGGCGTCCTCACCCGCGAGGAGCTGATGGCCGAGGTGAAGCGGCTGGCGGACTAACGCTTCCTTGCGTACCCGGCCTTCGCTACAACCACGCTTCGCGCGCACTTCGCGCGACACCGGGAGATCCGTCCATGCGCCTCGAGTACAGCTTTTCCCTGTCTGACGTCAGCGTCCCGCGGCTGTCGGTGGAGGCGGTCGAGGGCATCGGCAAGCTCTTCACCCTCGCCACCCTGGTGCTGAACATTCTCGACGTGCGGGACGAGGTGGAGCTGGTGTTCCACGGCCTCAACCCGGACGATCCCGCCCGGAAGATCGAGGCCTTCCAGAAGATCGTGGCGGGTGCCGCGAGCGGGCCGGCACTGGCCTACAGCGAAGGCAGCGGCGGCGCGGTGCCCGGCTCCTCCTCCTACTACCAGTGGGTGACCGTCACGAAGGGCTAGCCCCGACAATGGGTGACCGTCACGAAGGGCTAGCCCCGACAATGGGTGGTGAGCGTCACGGACGACTAGCCCTGGCGACGTCGCAGTCGCGGCCCTGCCAGCGATGGCGGCGGGCCAGGCTGGCTCGCACGATCTCCCGGAGGGCGCGGGCGCGGCCGCCGGCGAAGGACTCGAAGGTCGCGTAGCGCAGGAAGGCCCGGCATCTCGCCTCCGCCGGCCAGGCGTCGGGGAGCGAGGCGTTCAGCTCGGCCAGCGCCCGGAGCCGGCGACGTTCCGGGAGCCGACGGCGGAAGCGCAGGCCCTCCAGGTCGATCAGCACCGGCGGCGCCCCCGGCGCGTCCGGGTGAGCGAAGAGATGGCTGGCCTTGAGGTCGCCGTGGTCGATCCCGCGCAGGTGGAGCCCGGTGAGCCACGGGCCGAGCTGGCCGAGCGCCGGGAGGCGGGCAGCCTCCGGCAGCGCCAGGAGATCGCACGCCGGCGAGAGGTCCTCGAGCACGAGCCACGAGCGCACCGGGAATCCGAGCACCCGCGCCTCGAGCATGGCCAGGGGCAGCGCGGCGCCGAGGCCGCGCTCCCGCAGGCCGTGGCCGCCGCGCCAGGCGCGCCAGGCCGGACTGCCGCGGAAGGCGTCGGCGACCACACGCAACGGGCCGCGGGGCAGCACCTCCTTCACCAGCACGCCGCGGCCGCCCGCGGCCACCCGGGTGATGCGCGAGCGGCCGTCGTCCTTGAGGACCGGGCCGGCATCGCCCTTCGCGAGGGCCTCGCGGTGGGCCGCCAGTGCCTCGGCGGCCGCCGTCTCGGGGAAGGCGTGCCAGCGCAGGCCGCGGCCGGCGTCCGTGCGCAGCCGCGCCGCCTGCCGCCCGGCGCGCAGCAGGCGTCGCGTGCGGCTCCGGCCGTGGCGCCAGGCCTTGGCGCGGGCCGCCTCGCCAATCGCCCGCAGCTCGTCCGCGTCGGGCTCGGTCGTGGCCGCGCGGCGGATCCGCAGGCGATCGGCCAGGGACGCCCGGAACCAGAGGGAGTAGTCGAGCTCGCCCAGGTCGCGGCGCCGGGCCGCCGGGCCCGCTCCCCGTCGCGCGTGCTGGAGATCGAGGAGCACCGGGCCCCGGGCGGTGAAGAGCACGTTGCCGGCGTGGAGATCGCCGTGGACGACGCCGCTGGCGTGGACGGCGCGCACGGTCCGGCCGAGGGCTTCGAGCTGGGCCCGGCGCCTCGCCGGCTCGGCGGCGAGGCCGGGAGCGCCGCTCTCCCCCTCGAGGAAGGGAAGCACGAGGATCCGATCGCCGCCGGCCAGGCGGCCCCAGGCCAGGGGTGCCGGCACCGGCACGCCCGCCCCGTGCAGGGCCTGGAGGAAGTGGCGCTCCCGGTCCGCCGGGCTGCGACCGATCGCCGCCTTCAGGCGTTCGCGCAGGGCGTGGTGCCCGCCGGTGCGGAACCGCTTGATCAGCAGGTCGTCCCGCCGCATCAGCCGACGGCGGGGGTTGTCACGCAGGACGTCCGGCTTCGCGTGGCCCTGCAGCGCCGCCTCCACCCGCCGCTGCACCTCCGCGTCGCCGCCCTGCCAGGTGATCGCCTCGCTCATCGCCGGACCCGCCCGTAGAGCGCGTGGAGCTCCTCGACGCAGATGGCCCAGCTGCGCGTCTCGGCGCGGGCCCGCGCGGCCCGGCCGAGGCGCTCGCGGGCACCGGCGTCGACCAGCCGCTCGAGGGCGTCGGCGAAGCCGTCGACGTCCTCCGGGTCCTCGACGGTCCAGCCGGCCTCGCCCAGCCAGCGGGCCGCGCCGTTCGCTCCGCTCGTCACCACCGGCAGGCCGCAGGCCGCGGCCTCGAGGCACACGTTGGCGAAGGCGTCGTAGCGGGTGGGCAGAAGTAGCGCGTCGGCGGCCGGGTAGAGCTCGGCCGGGTCCCGCCCGGCGCCGAGGAAGCGCACGCGGTCGGCGACGCCCAGGCGCAGGGCCAGCGCCCGGCCCGGTGCTTCCTCCCGGCCGGCGACCCACAGCACGCTCTCCTTCGGGCCCGCGCGTGCCAGGGCGCGAAGGGCCGTGTCGATGCCCTTGCGGTGGTGGCCGTGGCCGACCAGCAGCCAGACGAGCCGGTCGCCGCAGTCGAGCTCTCTTCGCAGGGCCTCCCGGCCGGCCGGGTCGCGACCCGGCCGGAAGCGCTCCAGGTCGACCCCGTTCGGGATGACGGCGACCCGCTCCGGTGCCACCGCATGGTGTTCGAAGAGCTCGTCGCGGACCATCTCCGAGTTGCAGTGCACCCACTGGCTCGGGTCGCGCAATACGGCACCCTCGATGGCCAGCAGCACCGCGTGGCGGGGTGTCGCCCGTCGGAGGCGGGCTCCGGCGGGGCCGTAGGCGCGCTCCATGTAGGCCGCGTGGCAGCCGCCGCCGGTGCGGTAGACATCCTGGTGGCGGGTTCGCGAGAAGGCGTGCACGGCGTCGTAGGCCCCCCGCGGCGCAGCGCGGGCCGCGGCCCGCGAGAAGGCCCACACCCGCCAGGGCTGCCAGGCCGCAGCCACCGGCAACGGCTGCACCCGCGGGCCCTCGGAGCGCTCGGCGCGGCGGGCGAAGACGCGCACCTCGTCCCCGGACGTGTGGAGCGCGTGGGCAGTGGCCCACGCAGCGCCCTCCACCCCGCCCCCCGGCTCGAATCGTTCGATCACCAGCGCGATCCGCATCGATGCCAGGAGGCTCCCGTGGGCGGTGGTCCTCTCGCGGCCTCGGGACCCCTCGACCCTCGGGCCGAGGGTAGTATATTGCCCCGCTCGGCTCCGGCCGCAGCAACGAGAGAACTCCGATTTCGCTCCATGGCGCGCTCCTTACCTGCTGCTCCTTCGCACGCCTCTTCGAACGAGGTCGGCGAGACCACACCCAAGCCGAAGGGTGAGAAGCGAGACCGCATCCTCGAGGCCGCCATCGTGGTGTTCGCCCGCAAGGGCTTCCACAAGGCGAGGGTCTCAGACATCTCCGCGGAGGCGGAGATCGCCTACGGCCTCGTCTATCACTACTTCAAGAACAAGGACGAGATCCTCGCCACGATCTTCGAGGAGCGCTGGCACGGCTTCCTCGATGCGGTCCACGCCATCGGCCGCGGGCCCGGAACGCTGCGCAACCAGCTGGTGTCCATCACCACGCTCGTCCTGAACGCGTTCCGTCTGCGACCGGAGTGGGTGAAGGTGCTCGTCCTGGAGATCCAGCGTTCCAGCCGCTTCGCGGAGCCCGCCCAGCAGCAGGCGGTCGCCGCGCTGTTCGGCGCCTTCGAGGAGGTGCTGCGCGGAGGGCAGGAGCGGGGCGAGCTGCGCAGCGACCTGAACCTGTCGGTGGCCGCGACGCTCTTCCTCGGCGCCATCGACCTGGTGATCACGAGCTTCGTGATCGGCGTCGCCGAGGTGCCCGAAGGGGAAGCGGCCCAGCGCGCGTTCTACCTGGAGACCGCCCATCAGATCGTGGACATCTTCCTGCGCGGCGGCGCAGGGGTGGAGGGAGAAGCTTGATCGAGGCCGACGGCATCACCAAGCGTTACGGAGACTTCGTCGCCGTCGACGGGGTCTCCTTCACCGCCGGGGCCGGGGAGGTGATCGGCTTCCTCGGCCCGAACGGCGCCGGCAAGACGACGACGATGCGCATCCTCACCGGCTTCCTGCCGGCGACGGACGGCACGGCGCGCATCGCCGGCCATGACATCTTCGACGAGGCGCTCGAGGCGCGCCGAGCCATCGGCTACCTGCCCGAGACGCCGCCGCTGTATCCCGAGATGGACGTGACCGGCTACCTCACCTACGTCGCCAAGCTCAAGGATGTGCCCCGGGCCGAGCGGAAGGCCGCGGTGGAGAGCGCCACCGAGCGCTGCGGCCTGTCGGACGTCCACCGGCGGGTGATCGGCTCGCTCTCGAAGGGCTACCGGCAGCGGGTCGGCATCGCCCAGGCCATCGTCCACGACCCGAAGGTGCTGATCCTGGACGAGCCCACCGTCGGTCTCGATCCGATCCAGATCCGCGAGATCCGCCACCTGATCGCGGACCTGGCGGATCCGGAGAAGGCCGCCCACACGATCGTGCTCTCGACCCACATCCTGGCGGAGGTCGAGGCCATCTGCCGGCGGGTGGTCCTGATCCACGACGGCCGGAAGGTGCTCGACCAGAGCATGGAGGAGCTGCGCCAGGCCGGCGAAGCGCTCGAGGACGTGTTCGCGCGGCTCACCCTCCGCGAAGAGGAGGCCGCATGAGGCACGTCGGCGCCATCGCAGGGCGCGAGCTGCGCTCGCTCTTCGTCTCCCCCGTGGCCTACGCGGTCCTCACCCTGTTCGCCGTGCTGGCGGGATTCTTCTTCCTGCTCTCGGTGCAGGGCTTCCGCGAGACCGTGAACTACTACCAGCAGATCGGGCAGTTCGAGGTGCTGCGGGAGGTCAACCTGAACACCCAGCTGATCGGTCCCTTCGTCCAGGTGATGTGGATCGTCTTCCTGTTCCTGATCCCCGGCATCACCATGGGCCTCTTCACCTCGGAGAAGACCCAGGGGACCCAGGAGCTCCTGATGACGAGCCCCATCACGATGTGGGAGCTGGTGATCGGCAAGTTCCTGGCGGCGGCGGCCTTCGTGACCCTGCTGATCGCCATGATGGGCCTCCTGCCGTCGATGCTCTTCATCGAGGTCGGCAGCTTCGACCTGGCGGACCCGGATCCGGAAGGCCTGCAGATGGTCGCGGGGCTCCTCGGGCTCTGGCTGCTCGGCCTCACCTACGCGGCGGTCGGCACCTTCGCGTCGTCGGTCACCCGCAACCAGCTCGTCGCCTTCTTCCTCGCCCTGGCGCTGCTGCTGATCCTGTGGCTGCTCTCGGTGGTGGCGGACCTCGGCGTGGCCGAGGGCGCGGCGGGCACGGCCACGTCCGTGTCCGGGGTGCTGACCTGGCTCTCCACCTCGGACCACTTCGACAAGCTGGCGCGAGGCCTGGTAGACACCCGGGACCTCGCCTACTTCGCCTTCATGATCGCGGCCTTCCTGATCGCGACGAAGACCGCGGTCGAATCCGTGAGGTGGCGCTGATGAAGCCCTGGGCAAGCCTGTTGATGGCGCTGGGCGGCGTCCTCATCCTGTTCGCCGTCCTGTCGTTCCTGGTGCAGCTCCTCTCGGGCCCCGTGCTGCTGTGGCAGGAGCTCGTGTGGAGCATCGGCAACCTGGTCGTCGGCGTCGGTCTCCTGGCCTTCGCCCTGTTCTCCAACGCGGACGCCTACCGCGAGCGGCTCCAGACCGGCGAGGCCCGGCGGGCCAGCAAGTACGGGACCAGCGCGATCGCGAGCGCCGTGCTCGGGATCGCGCTCCTCGGTCTGCTGGCCTTCCTCTCGACCCGCTACCACACCCACTGGGACTGGACCGTGGCCCAGGCCCACACGCTCTCGGGCCAGACCACGGGTCTCCTCGAAGACCTGGAGGGCGAGATCTCGGTGGTGGGGGTCTACTCGCCGATGGCCGCGGTGCCCGCCAAAGAGCTGCTCGAGCGGTACACCTTCGTGTCGGACAAGCTGAAGGTGGAATGGCTGGACCCGGAGCGGCAGCCCGGCCGCCTGCGCGACCTGGGGATCGCGCCGGAGCGCCTCCAGGCCGGGCTCCTCCACGTGACGATCGGGGAAGAATCGGTCGAGGTCCGCGAGCTCACCGAGGAGGCGCTGACCAACGCCATCGTGAAGCTCACCCGGCGGGACCAGAAGAAGGTCTACTTCGTCGTCGGCCACAACGAGCGGATCACGGAGGGCGAGGGCGCCGACGAAGCGACGGGCTACGCCTTCGCTGCCGAAGCCCTCGTCAACGAGAACTACCAGGTCGAGACGATCCTGCTGGCCCAGACCGGCGAGGTTCCTGCCGACGCGGACGTGGTGGTGCTTGCCGGGCCTACGCGGCCTCTCCTGGAGCCCGAGCACGCGGCCCTGCGCGCCTACGCCGAGGCGGGCGGCGCGCTCCTCGTGCTGCTCGATCCCCGCGCGAACACCGACCTGGCGGCGCTCGTCGCCGAGTGGGGCGTCAGGGTCGGCGAGGACGTGGTGGTCGACCTGGTGGGCGGCATGGTCGGGACCCCGACCACCCCCTTCGCGAAGGACTTCGGCCCCCATCCGATCACCGACGAGCTGCGCGGCTTCACCGTCTACGAGTTCGCGCGCAGCGTGACGCCGACACCGGAAGCTGCCGGCGCCTTCCAATCCCTGGTGCGAACCGGCGAGGACTCCTGGTCCGAGGTGGACCTCGCCCGCCTGGAGCAGAAGGGCGAGGTGGGCTTCGACCCGGAGGACACCCGGGGTCCGGTCACCCTCGCCGTGGCGGGGACCCTGAGCCTCGCGGAAGTCGACGCCACGGAGGAGGGCGACCCGACCGACCCGGCCCGCATCGTGGTGGTCGGCGACGCGGACTTCGCCTCGAATCAACTGATCGGTGCGTACCTCAACCGGGACTTCTTCCTCAACACGGTGAACTGGCTGCTCGGCGACGTCGAGTCGATCTCGATTCGCCCGAAGCAGGGCGTGGCGAGCCGCCTGCAGCTCACGACCGAGGATTTCCTGGATCTGCGCTACGTTTCGCTCTTCGTGCTGCCCGAGACGATCGCGGTGCTGGGGGTGATCGCCTGGTGGCGCAGGCGCCGCGCACCGGGGCGATGAGGGCGCGACGGTGAGCCCGAGGACTACGTTGCTCCTGGCCGTGGCGGTCGCCGCCCTCGGTGCCTTCGTCTGGTTTTGGGAGGTGGAGGGTGCCGCCGACCGTGCCGCCGCCGAGCAGACCGCCAAGGAGGTCTTCCCGGACCTCACCCCCGAAGCCCTGACCGCGCTGGTCGTCCGCAGCGATGAGGGCGACGAGGTCCGCCTCGAGCGCGATGGCGGCTGGCGGCTGCGTGCGCCGGTCGACGCCCCGGCGGACCCGATGACCGCCGACGCCCTCGCCGCCGCCGTGGCAGACCTGGCCACCGAGAGCACCTTCGACGATCCCGAGCCCCGGGAGAGCTACGGCCTGACCGGAGAGCCGCGGGTGCGGGCGGAGGCCGGCGAGCGCCACGTGGCGCTGTGGCTCGGCGACGCGACACCCACCGGCACCAACACCTACGTGGCCGCCGAGGGCGACGAGCGCGTCTTTACCGTCGCGACCTACCGGACGAACGCCCTGCGCAAGAGCCTCGGCGACCTGCGCGACGCGCGCATCCTCTCCTTCGATCGGGAGGCGGTGACCGATGTCGAGGTGACCTGGAAGGGCGGTGGCGTCGCCGTCGCGAAGGGCGAGGAGGCGTGGCGGGTTCGCAAGCCCCTCGACGCCGCTGCGGACGAAGGGACGATCTCGGGCCTGCTGTCGGATCTCTCCTACCTCCGGGCGGAGGACTACGTGGACGAGCCGGCGGCGGAGCAGCGCACCGCCCTCGGGTCGCCCGCCTATCAGGTGACGCTGCGCGGCGCCGAGGACGCGGTGCTGGCGGAGCTCCGGATCGCATTCGCCGGTGGGGACGAAGGCGAGGGCACGCGGCGCCTCGTGCAGGGCCGGGAGGGCTTCCTCTACGAGATCGCCGAGGGCCGCCTCGACGACCTGCCGCGCACGGTCACGGCCTTCCGCTTCAAGGAGCTGTCGAGCTTCCCGGTCAACGACGCGGCGCGCTTCGAGCTGGCCTTCCAGGGCGAGGGCGAGGAGCTCCTCGTCCAGGCCGAGCAGACCGCGGAGGGCAGCTGGACCAGCACGCCCGAGCCGCTGGCGCCGGGCAAGGCGAGCCGCCTGCTGTCGGAGCTCTCGAGCCTCGAGGCCGCGGACATTGCCGCCGAGAGCATGGGACCGGACGAGCTCGCCGGCATCGGCCTCGCGCCGCCCCGGGTGACGGTGCGCGTACTGCCGGAGGAGGGCGACACCGCCCTGGCGAAGCTGCACCTCGGCCGCCTCGAGCCGGGCCGGGGGATCGCCGCCCAACGTCCGGACGACCCCATCGTCTACTGGCTCCCCGAGGCTCTCGCCGAGCACCTGCCCGTGAGCCTCGAGGCCTGGCGCAACCGCTTCCTGGCGGAGGAGGCGGAGACGGACGAGGCTCCCGAAGAGGAAGAGGGAGCGGACGAGGAGGAGTAGCCGGTGAGGATCCGAGGGACCTGGGCCGCCGCCGCGTTCTTCCTCTGGGCCCCGTCCCAGGGCGCCTGGGCCGCCGGCGCACCGGAGCCGCCGGAGGATGCCGTAGTGGCCGTGCTGCCCTTCGTTCCCGGCGATCCCACCCGCGTGATGGTGGATCTCGCGCCGGAGGGCCAGAAGCCCTTCGTGATGCTGCTCGACACCGGCGCCTCCGATTCCGTCGTTACGCCTCGCATGGCGCGGGAGCTCGGTGTGCGGGTGCGGCGCGCCAAGACGACTCCCTACCGGCGGAGTACGAGCCTTGGACGCGACCTCCAGTTCTGGGTCGACGTCGCGAGCAGTGACACCGCCTCCAAGACCGGCTGGGAGTACGGGCTCCTCGGCGGCGAGTTCCTGGACGACTACGTGCTCGAGCTCGACTACCCGGCCCAGCGTGTCCGCTTCCTCGACCCGAAGAAGTACCGCGTCCCCGAGGTGGTCGAGGCGGCCGACGAGCGCGTCGTCCGGTTCAAGCGCTCGGGAACGCGCGTCTTTACCGAGATCGAGGTCGCTGGCGAGACGACGCGAGTGCTGCTGGATACGGGTGCGCCGGACACGGTGGTCCTCTCTGGGCGCGCGGCGCGGGAGCTCGGACTCGATCTCGAGAACCTGAAGTCCTTCGGCGAAGTGGGCACCGTGATGGGCCCGATGGAGGTCTTCCTGCTGGAGACCGAGGGGTTCCGCTGGGCCGGCTACGATTTCGACACGACGCCGATGCTGGTCGCGCCGAAGGGTTGGTACAACCAGGCGGGGGCCAACGACTCGGCGCTCGGCTACGACATCCTGCGGCAGTTCGTGATCCGCATCGACTACAAGCGCAAGCGGCTCTGGCTGAAGCGCTCCGGCGATCGGCGGGTGACCTTCGGTGGCGCAGACTGGGCCGCGGTGAAGGAGCTCGGTGCCATGCTCGCGCCCGTCGCGCCGGCCCAGTACTGGGTCTGGCAGGTGGACCCCGAGGGCAAGGCCGCGGCGTTCGGGCTGCGCGCGGGCGACTTCGTGGTCGACCAGCGAGCCGAGGGCCTCGAAGACCTGAAGGGCCTCATCGAAGCTGGCAAGTCGATCAAGGTCATGCGTCTCGACGAAGAGGGGATCGAGACGGTCTTCGACGTCGGGCCCCGGCAGCCCTGACCAGCCGGGCGGCCGGGCGCGCCATCACCTCGAGGACGGGCTACACCAGGCGATGCGCCCGGGCCCGGAGGAGAACCCATGACCCGACTCGGTTATCAGATCCCGAACTTCACCTACCCCGGCATCGGTCCGGCGGCCATCTACGACAACGTGGTCGCCCAGGCCCGGGCAGCCGAGGCGGCGGGCTACGACCGCGTCTTCGTGATGGACCACTTCTACCAGCTGCCCGGGATCGGTGCGCCGGAGGAGCCGATGTTCGAGTGCTACTCGATGCTCTCGGCCCTGGCCCAGCACACCGAGCGGGTGCGACTCTCGGCGCTGGTCACCGGCAACACCTATCGGAACCCGGCCCTGCTGGCGAAGAGCGTCACCACCCTCGACCACGTGTCGGGAGGGCGGGCCACCCTGGGCATCGGGGCCGGCTGGTTCGAGAAGGAGCACGTCGACCTGGGCTTCGAGTTCGGCACCTTCACCGATCGCTTCGAGAAGCTGGAGGAAGCCCTCCGGATCATCGCTCCCATGCTCCGGGGCGAGCGGCCGACCCTCGACGGCAAGCACTACCGGGTGAGCGAGGCGGTGAACTCGCCGGCGCCGATCTCGAAGATCCCGATCATGATCGGCGGGCAGGGCGAGAAGAAGACCCTTCGCATGGTTGCCCAGTACGCGGACGAGTCGAACCTGGTCGGTCCCAACGAGGCGATTCCGCGCAAGCTCGAGGTGCTGGCCGAGCACTGCGAGCGTCTGGGCCGCGACCGCTCGGAGATCACCGTGACGAAGCTCATGATGGTGGCGGTGGCGCCCACTCAGGAAGAGCTCGACGCCGACCTCGCCGCGGTCGCGGAAGTGAAGGGCTGGAGCGACGCCCACATCGCTGCGGCGAAGCAGGCGCTGATCACCGGCGACCCGGACACCGTCGGTGAGGTGCTCCAGAAGGCCGTCGCCGACGGCTTGGACGGGATCGTCGTCGACCTGCCCGCCAACGGGCACAACACCGAGCGGATCGAGCTGCTGGGCGAGATCGCCAACAAGATCCTGCGCTAGGGTGCGAGGAGCGCTTCGCTTCGACTTCTCCCGGACGTAGCGGGAGGGAGGGCCTAGCCGTCCGGCGACGCCGCGTTGAACAGCCGGTCCCGGGCACGCTCGATGTGCTCGCGCAGGGTCGCGAAGTGGCCGGCGGTGAGCCGGCCGAGCACCCGGGCGTCGCGACCCACGCGGACCTGGTAGCGGACCTTTCCCTCCTTCACCCACACGCCCAGACCGAAGCCCTCCACGCCGACGATGTGGGCCTCGGTCTCGAGGCCGCGGCCGCCTTCGGAAGCGACCAGCTCCAGGCTGGCCATCCCGCCGAGCAGCGTTTCCACCTCGTGGAGGTCCAGGTAGGCGACCCGCTCCTCCGGCTCGAGCTCCGCCGCGTCCAGGTCGACGCGCAGGCCGAGCAGGCGCTGGCTCTCGTAGCCCGGCTCGAAGGCGCCGATGCCCGAGACCATCAGCGAGCCGCCGCCCTGGATGGGGATCGAGGGCTGGGGGCTCTGGCGGGTGACCAGCACCCGGCCCGTTTGCTCGAGGAAGCGCCGCAGCTCGCTCATCGTCGGCTGTGGCTGCGGCAGGGGGATCTCCGTCGGCGGCGGGTGGACCGGTTGTGCAACCGCCACGGCCGCCAACAGAAGCGCCGCCAGGCCCAGGCTCTTGCTCATGCGCACCCCCGCAGCACGTCGAGCATGGGCTCGTGCAGGGCGCCGTTGCTCGCCACCACCGCGCGGCCACTCCAGTGGCCGCTTCCGCCCTCCGCATCGCTGGTGCGTCCGCCCGCCTCCTCGACGATCAGGCAGCCCGCCGCCACGTCCCAGGGCTGGAGCTTGAACTCCCAGAAGCCGTCGAAGCGCCCGGCGGCGACGTAGCAGAGATCGAGGGCGGCGCTCCCGTCTCGACGCAACGCCCGAGCCGCCTTCAGGAAGGAGGCGAACTGGGTGATGTTGTCCTCCTCGCTCTTGCGGCGATCGTAGGCGAAGCCCGTGGCGAGCAGGCCCTTGGAGAGATCGGTCTCCGGCGAGACGCGGATGCCCTTGCCGTTGAGCCGCGCGCCCGCGCCGCGCTCGGCCTCGTACAGCTCGTCGAGGAGCGGGTCGTAGACCACGCCCAGCCACGGCTCCCCCGCCCGGACCACGCCGATCGAGACGCAGAAGCGCGGGTAGGCGTGGGCGTAGTTCGTCGTGCCGTCCAGAGGGTCGACGATCCAGCGCAGCTCGGCGCCGGGCCGCTCCACGCCGCTGCCCTCCTCGGCGAGGATGGCGTCGTCGGGACGGGCGGTGGAGATCCCCTCGACGACGATCGCCTCGCAGGCCCGGTCGACCTCGGTCACCAGGTCGACCGCGGCGCTCTTGGTCTCGATCACCAGCTCGGTGGCATAGCGTTCCCGCTGGAGGGCGCCGGCCTCCCGGGCGAGGCGACGGGCGAGATCGAGGACGGGCGCGGCCTCCGTCACGCCTCCTCCCCCGGCAGCCGGAAGAGCCGGCGTGCGTTGTCGGCGGTCCGCTCCGCGATCTCCTCGGCGGGGAGGCCCTTTACGTCGGCGAGCACGCGGCCCACCACCGCCACGTGGGCCGGCTCGTTGCGCTTTCCGCGGTGTCCTTCCGGGGCCAGCAGAGGGGCGTCGGTCTCCACGAGCAGGCGTTCGAGGGGCAGGTCCGCGGCCACGTTGCGCAGGCCGCGGTCTCGCTTGAAGGTGAGGATCCCGGAGAAGGAGATCCAGAGACGGCGGTCGAGGGCGCGCCGGGCGAAGGGGAGATCATGGGTGTAGCAGTGGAGCACGCCTTCCACTTCGCCGCGGCCGCAGGCCTGCCAGATGTCGAGCATCTCCTCGTAGGCGGCGCTCTCCCGGTCGCGGACGTGGAGGCTCACCGGCAGGTCGAGCTCCCGCGCGAGGCTCACCTGCTCGGCGAAGACCTCGCGCTGCACCTGCCGCGGCGAGTTCTCGTAGAAGTAGTCGAGGCCGCACTCGCCGACGGCGACCACCCGCGGCGCCGCGAGCCACTCGCGCAGCTTCGGCCGACCCGCGTCGTTCAGCTGGTCCGCGTCGTGGGGGTGCACGCCGACCGTGGCGAAGACCCGGGGGTCGCGGGCCGCCAGCTCCACGGCGCGGCGGTTGTGCTCGACGCCGTAGCCGGCACCGACGGCGATCATCGTGGCGACCCCGTCGGCCTCGGCCCGCGCCATCACCTCGACCCGGTCCTCGGCGAAGGCGTCAGCCGTCACGTGGCAGTGGGAGTCGAGCCAGGCAGGGGCGCTCATGCGATCTCCTCCGGGAGCTCGGCTCTGGGGAAGAGGGAATCGCCCTTGGTGGTGGCGGTGCCGGGTGCGAGCCGGTCCCAGGCCGCGGCGTCGTCCGGCAGCCGGGCGCCCGCGAGGAGCTCGGGCTGGCCGAGGCGGGCCAGGATCTCCGCGGCGGCCTCGGGGACGAGGGGCGCCAGCAGGAGCCCGATCGATCGCAGGGCCTGGCAGCAGGTGTAGAGGGTCGTGCGCACCTCTGCCTCGCGTTCCTCCTCCTTCGCCGCCTTCCAGGGCGCCCGCTGATCCAGGTACTTGTTGGTCGCGTCGACGAGGCGCATCACGGCCTCGGCCGCCCGGTGGAGCTCGAGGCTGCGCACCCGTCGATCCACCTCGGCGGCCGCGTCGGCCGCGGCCTGCCGTACGCCCGCTTCGAGCTCGGCCCCGGGGCCCGGCTCCGGCACCACGCCGCCGGCGAAGCGCGCGGTCATGTTCAGCGTGCGGCTCACCAGGTTGCCCAGGTTGTTGGCCAGGTCCGCGTTGATGCGCGTGACCAGCGCCTCCTCGCTGAAGCCGGCGTCGAGGCCGAAGGACATCTCCCGCAGCAGGAACCAGCGGAAGGCGTCGAAGCCGTAGCGCTCGCGCATGGCGAGGGGCGAGATCATGTTGCCGAGGCTCTTGGAGATCTTGCGGTCGTCGACGTTCCAGTAGCCGTGGACGTCCAGGTGCCGGTAGAGCGGGATGTCCGCCGCCATCAGCATGCACGGCCAGAAGACGCCGTGGGGCTTCAGGATGTCCTTCGCCACCAGGTGCTCGACGCCGGCCCAGCGCTGCTCCCAGTCCGGGCCGTCGGGATAGCCCAGGCCGGCCAGGTAGTTGATCAGGGCGTCGAACCACACGTAGCAGACGTAGTCCCGGTCGAAGGGCAGCTCGATGCCCCACTCGAGGCGGCTCTTCGGGCGTGAGATGCACAGATCGTCGAGGCCGCTGCCTTCGCGCAGCATCGCGATCACCTCGTTGCGGTAGCGCGCGGGGCGGATCCAATCGCGCTCGCGCTCGAGCTGCTCGCCCAGGGCGTCGAAATAGCGGCTCATCCGGAAGAAGTAGTTCGACTCGGTGCGCTCCTCCGGGGCGCGCTCGTGGTCCCTGCACAGCCCGTCCACCATGTCGCGCTCGGTGAGGAACCGCTCGCAGCCGACGCAGTAGAGCCCGGCGTACTCGCGGAAGTCGATATCGCCCTTCTCGTGGACGACCCCGAGGATGTGCTGGACGGCCCGGACGTGATCCCGGTCGGTGGTGCGGATGAAGCGGTCGAAGGAGATCCCGAGGCTCTCCCAGGTGGAGCGGAAGATCCCGGACACCCGGTCGGCGAAGGCCTTCGGGTCGCTGCCCTGGGCCTCCGCGGCCAGGGCGATCTTGTCGCCGTGCTCGTCGGTACCGGTGAGGAAGAAGGTCCGCTCGCCGGCCAGCCGGTGGTAGCGGGCCAGGGTGTCGGCGACGACCGTGGTGTACGTGTGGCCGATGTGGGGCTCGGCGTTCACGTAGTAGATGGGCGTCGTGATGGCGTAGTCGCTCACGGGTAGGGACTCGTGGACGCGTCGTCGCCGCTCACGCGAGCGCGCCGTCCTTCAGGGCGAGGAGCGCGCGCTCGGCCACCATCTGCGGGTTGGCGTTGCGCTGGGCCAGGCTCTTGCGGCAGCGCTGCAGGGTGTCGAAGGCGGCCAGGGCGCCGTCGAGGTCCGTGCGGCCTCCCTCGGCCGCGCCGCACAGCTCGCGGTGGAGCCATGCCGAAGCCGTCGCGAGCAGCTCGTTCACGCCGGCGGCGGCGATCGCCCGGGGCCCGCGGAAGCTCTCGGCCCAGTCGAGGAGCTCCGGAATGCCGGCCCCCCCGATGCCCTCCAGGCGCAGGGCGAGGGCGGCGGCCTCCTCGCCCTCGAGAGCCTGGGAGCTGCCGACCGGGAAGGCGACTCGCGTGCAGCGCGAGCGAACCGTAGCCAGGAGCCCGGCCGGGCTCTGGGTGACGAGCACCAGGCTGGTGCGGGGCGGCGGCTCCTCCAGCAGGCGGAGCAGCGCGTTCTGGGCCTCCTGATTCAGCCACTCGGCGTCGGCGATCACGGCGGCGCGGCGGCCGTCCTCGCTGCCCCGCAGTCGCAGCGCGGACTGGACCGCACGCACCTGGCCGATGCGCACCCGCGTGTCGTCGGCACCGCGCTCGACCCACAGGAGATCCGGGTGGTCGCCCACGTGCCGCATCGGCGGGCCCTTCTTGCCGGCCCCATCCAGGGAGATCGGCTCGCCCGGCTCCGAGCGGCGACAGCTCCGGCAGGTGCCGCAGGGCGCGCTCTCGGGAGCGCCCTGGCAGACCAGCGCGCGCACGAACGCTGCGGCCGCGTCCCTGGGAGCTGCGCCTGGGCCCGAGAGCAGGTAGGCGGAGTGGATGCGGCCCGCGATCAGGCTCTCGCGGAGCCCCGGCGGCAGCGCGGCAACGGCCATGCCGCGGCGAGTCTAGCGTTCGCCGGCGGAAGGTCAGCGCTTCACGGGGCTGCAAGGGAGCTGCGGGGGGACTTCCAAACCGTTGATTTTGCAGCCTTTTTCGAGGCGATGGCGGCGCCTGGTCAATTCCCTGGGAGCGTCCCTCAAGTTTCCCCGGCACGCGCCGAAACCGGCCACCAAGGGGGGTGCGCGACCCATGGCATTCGGACGCGGTCGAGGCGAGGAGGACGACACGATGGCAGGGAACCAACAGCCCGGAGGCAGCGGCGCGCAGCCCGGCCTCACGGCCTTCATCGACCAGGGCTCGGCCTTCGAGGGCAAGCTCTCCTTCAAGGACACGGTCCGCATCGACGGCAGCTTCCGCGGACAGATCAGCAGCGAGAACACCCTCGTGGTCGGCGAGACCGGCGAGATCGACGCGAACATCGAGTCGAAGACCGTCGAGGTGAGCGGCCACGTCACCGGCGACGTCATCGCCACCCGCAAGATCGTGCTGCACAAGACGGCCACCGTCGAAGGCAACCTGGACTGCCCCACGGTCGTGATCGAGGACGGCGCCAGCTTCAACGGCCAGCTCACGATGACCCGCGACAAGAAGGCCGCGCCCAAGCCGTCCGAGCCCAGCCCCCACAGCTAGCCGCACGACCCAAAGCGCAAGAGCGGGGACGTTCCTTGCGTCTTTCGCTTTCCGTCGGAGACGGAGTCCCCTGGACCGGCGCCGCCCTCGCACGAGAACGCAAGTTGCAAGGAACGTCCCCGCTCTTGCGTTCTCGGGGCTAGGCGCGGGGCAGGAACCAGCGGCGGGGGCTGAGGTGGACCAGGAGGCCTTCCGGGCTGGCCTGGACGCTGAGGCCGGGCTGGGCGATGCGGATGCTGCCGTGGGAGACGCTGCCGGTCTGCAGCTCGAAGACCGTCGCGGCGCCGCAGGCGCAGCAAGTGGCGCGGACGCGGCGCTCGCCCTGCCAGGCGCGGTCGGGCTGGTCCAGCCAGACCGCCAGGTCCTGACGCTGGCCACAGGCGGGGCAGGGCAGCGGACGCAGGGCCGCCAGCGCGGCCGGCTCGGCCACGGGCTCAGCCTTCCAGCGGCGTCGGATCGCCCGGGACGGGGACGACGCCGCTCACCTCCGGTACGGCCTCGCGGACGGCGGGCTCCAGGGCGAAGCGCACGGTCGCGCTCTGGGCGGGGCAGCTGGCGCAGGCACCCTGCATCTCCAGCTGCACCGTGCCGTCGGCCGCCACGCCCAGGAGCTCCACGTTGCCCCCGTCCCGGAGGAGGCCCGGCCGGATCCGGTCGAGGGCGCGCTCGAGCTTGCGACGGACGTCTTGGGAGGCTCCGGTCATACCCTCCTATCGGTCGTAGAGGCCCTCGGCCTGAACCGGCTAGAGTCCGCCGGATGCAGGTCGTCGTGAAGCTCTTCGGCTCGATCCGCGAGGCCACCGGCGCGAAGGAGCTCGTGGTGGAGCTGCCGCCCGGGGCCGGGGTGGCGGACCTCCGGGCGCTCCTGGCCCGGGACCATCCGGCCTTCGACGAGATGGGGGAGCGCCTGCGGGTTTCGGTGAACCTGGAGTTCGTGAAGGGCTCGCCGGCCCTGGCCGACGGCGACGAGGTGGCCTTCCTGCCCCCGGTGGCCGGCGGGCAGGGCGAGGTTGCCGGCCGCTGTCGCCTGTTGGAGACGCCCCTCGACGTGGGCGCCGTCGTCGAGCGAGTCGCGGGCCCGGACGCGGGCGGCGTCGTCACCTTCGTCGGGACCGTCCGGAACGCGTCGCGCGGCAAGGACATCCGCCACCTCGAGTACGAGGCCTATCCGGGCATGGCCGAGCAGGAGCTGGACCGCATCTGCGAGGAGGCGGGTGCCCGCTGGCCTGGCACCCGGGTTGCCGTCGACCACCGGACGGGCCACCTCGAGATCGGCGACATCGCCGTGGTGGTGGTCGCCGCCTCGCCCCACCGCGTCGAGGCCTTCGAAGCCTGCCGCTTCACGATCGACACGCTGAAGGAGCGCGTGCCGATCTGGAAGAAGGAAGTCGCGACCGACGGCGCCTACTGGGTGGACGACCACGCGTGAGCGAGCGCGAAGAATCCGCCAGCGTCCATCGTCACCGCCGCCGCGCGCCCGGAAGCCTCGCCATCGGTGTGATCACCGTGAGCGACACCCGCACCCTGGACGACGACACCGGCGGCGCGCTCGTCGTCCGCCTCCTCGAGGAGGCCGGCCACCGGGTGGCCGGCCGGGAGATCGTGCCCGACGACGTGGACGCGATCCGTTCCGCTCTCGAGGGCCTGCTCGCCCGCCCCGAGACCCGCGCCGTCGTGCTCACCGGCGGCACCGGCGTGGCCCCCCGCGACGTCACGCCGGAGGCGATCACCCCGCTCCTGGACCGGGCCCTGCCGGGCTTCGGGGAGCTCTTCCGCATGCTCTCCTTCGAGGAGATCGGTCCGGCGGCGATGCTCTCCCGCGCCACCGCCGGACTGATCGGCGAGCGTGTCGTCTTCGCGCTGCCGGGCTCCCGCGGCGCCCTGCGCACCGCCCTCGAGAAGCTCATCCTCCCCGAGCTCGGGCATCTCGTCGGGGAGGGCGGCAAGCGCGGCTAGGCGCCCGCGTCGTTGCGCAGGGCGTCCGCTACCCGCCCGAAGGCTTTGTGCAGCAGCTTCGCGAGCTCCGGCTCCGCGCCCACCTCCCCGAGGGCCGCGTCCATGCACCGGAGCCAGGCGTCCCGCTCCGCCGGCCCGATGGCGTAGGGTGCATGGGCGGAGCGGATGCACTTGCGGTCCTCCCGCATCAGGTAGAGGGGCGGTCCGCCCAGCCAGCCGGACAGGTACTCGAAGAGGAGCTGCCGCATGGGGGCGAGGTCCGGCGCGTGCATGTCCCGGATGGCCCGCGCCTCGGGCCTCCGCTCCATCGCGTCGTAGAAGCGGTCGACCAGACGGCGCACGCCGTCCGCGCCCCCCAGCTCCCCGTACGGGTCCCGCTCGCCGGCGGCCACCGGCCTACTCGGTCTTGAGGGCCTGCCGCGGGCAGAGGCGGACCGCCTCGTGCACGGCCTTCTCGTGCGCCGGCGGCACCTCTTCGATCAGCAGGGTCAGGGTGTCGTCTTCCTCGACCCGGAAGACCTCCGGGCACTGCTCCATGCAGATCGCATTGGCCTCGCACAGGTCGCGATCGACGAGGATCTTCATGACGGCTCCTTGGTGTTGGGGTGGTCGGTTCAGCCCGAGGCGACCCGGGGGTTCGGGGAGGCTTCCGCCGACGTCTCGAGGACCTCGGGTCGGCAGAGAACGCGCTCGAGCACCTCGACGATGCGCAGAGCGAGCTCCTCGGGCTCGGCGTCGGGGCTGCGCTGCAGACGGGTGGCGAGCTGGAGCTGCATCAGGCCGAACACGTTCGTGGCCATGAGCTCCGGGTCCTCGGCCCGGAAGACGCCCTCCTCGATGCCGCGCTGCAAGAGGGCGGTCCAGGCGCGGATCCCGTCCTGGAACGACGCGCTGGCCTCCACGTCTCCCACCGCCCAGGAGCGGCCCTCGCGCAGGTCGACGCGGAGGTAGTCCGGGTGCTCCATCAGGAAGCCGACGAAGGCGTGAACGCCCCGGTGCAGACGCTCTCGCGGGTCGCCCGGCTTCTTCAGGGCCCCGGCCACCTGGGACAGGAAGGCCGCCCCGCGGAACTCGTGGAGGGCCGCGAAGACGTCCTGCTTGCTGGGGAACGCCCCGTAGAGGGTGCCGAGGGAGATTCCTGCCTCCGCGGCTACGTCCGCCATCTTGGAGGCGTGGTAGCCGGCCTCGGCGAAGACCCGCTCGGCCGAGGTGAGCACCAGCTCCCGGTACATCTGCTCGCGGGCCTCGGCAGCTCGGGAGCGTCGGCGGGGGCGACTCGGCATACTCGAATCTTACCTCTTGAAATCGAAATTTCCATTACTATCATCGAAACGACGCATTCAGGAGGCAACCCATGACGCTCGCCTACGACCCCTTCGACGAGGCCATCCGCACCGATCCCCTGCCGGTCTACAAGCGCCTGCGGGACGAGGCGCCCGCCTACTACATGGAGAAGTACGACGCCTGGGCCCTCTCGCGCTTCCAGGACATCTGGGACGCCTCGTCGAACGACGCCTTCTCGGCGGCCCGGGGCACCACACCCGCCCAGCTGCTCACCAAGGACCAGCCCGTCACGCCCATGCTGAACGTGATGGACCCGCCGGCCCACACCCAGCTGCGCACGGTGATCCGCCGCTGCTTCCTGCCGAAGAACGTACGCGCGGTGGAGCCCGTCGCACGCCAGCTCGTGAAGGAGCTGCTCGACGAGGTCGCCGACCGGGACGGGTTCGATGCCATCGGCGATTTCTCCGCTCGCCTGTCCGTCACCGTGGCCTGCATCGCCATCGGCCTTCCGGTCGAGGACGGGCCGATGCTCTCGAAGCTCGTGCAGCGCTTCTTCCACCACGACCCGGGCCAGGAGGGCATCACTCCCGAAGGCTTCGCGGCGCTCACGGAGCTCTCCGCCTACTGCGAGGACATGATCAAGGCGCGCCGCAAGCAGCCGGCGGAGACCCCGGCGGCCATCGACGAGCTGGCCTCCTTCGAGCTCGCCGGCCAGCTCTTCTCCGACGCCGACGCGGGCTCCCACGTCTCGATGCTCGTGATCGGCGGCTCCGAGACCTTCCCGAAGGTGCTGGCGAACGGCTTGCGGCGTCTGGCGGAGCACCCGGACCAGCGCGCCCAGCTCACCGCGGATCCCACCGGCATCCCCGACGCCTTCAACGAGATCCTCCGCTACGACATGCCCACCCAGTTCCTGGGCCGCACCCTCACCCGCGACGTCACGCTCCACGGGCAGACCCTGAAGAAGGACCAGCCCGTGATCTTCCTCTACGCCTCGGCCAACAAGGACGATCGCGAGTTCGACGACCCGGACACCTTCGACATCCTGCGCCGACCGCCGCGTTTCCTCTCCTTCGGCGCCGGCAATCACCAGTGCCTCGGCACCCACGTGGCGCGCATGGAAGGCAAGATCTGTCTGGAGGAGATCCTGGCCCGCTTCCCGGATTACGAGGTCGACCTGGATCGGGCCGTCAGGCTCAAGACCGAGTTCGTCCAGGGCTTCGCATCGCTGCCGCTGCGCATCAGCGCTTCTTGAAGCTGCGGTAGGCTCTCCTCGCTCCCGAGTCCCGCACCCGGAAGGGAGAAGATGTCGTGCTCTGGTTGATCCTCGGCGTGCTGCTGTTCGCCGGCATGCACCTCACGAAGGCCCTCGAGGCCGGCTTCCGAGCCCGCTTCATCGAGGCACGCGGCGCCCAGCCGTGGCAAGGCGTGTTCAGCGTGGCAGTACTCGTCGGCGTCGGCCTGATGGTGCTGGGCTGGCGGAGCAGCGAGCCGAGCCATCTCTACGCGGTGCCGGCTTGGAGCCGCTGGGCGGCGAACGGGCTCATGGCCGTGGGCCTGCTGCTGTTCGTGGCCTCGGGCGTGCCGACCAACCTGAAGCGTTTCCTCCGCCATCCCCAGCTCACCGGCGTTGCCACCTGGGCCGCGGCCCACCTGCTCGCCAACGGCGACTCTCGCTCCCTCGTGCTCTTCGGCGGGCTCGGCGCCTGGGCACTGCTCGAGATCGCACTGATCAACCGGCGTGACGGTGCCTGGGAGAAGCCCGAGTCGCTGCCCTTCAGCGCGGACCTGAAGCCTCTGGTCGGGGCGGCGGTGGTTTTCGCCGTGCTGCTCTTCGTCCACCCGTGGATCGCGGGCGTGCCCGCGCTGCCCTAGCCGAGCCCGCTCACCGGCGGAGGTCCACGCCGAGGTCCTCCCACATGCGGGCGTAGTCGTTGTCGACGGGGTCCGGGATCTCGTACAGCCACCCGCCGAGCGCCATCACACCGACCACCAGCACCGTGCCGGCGACACCGATCGGGAGCCAGAAGCCCGCACCGTGTCGAACGCGCTCCGGCAGCGGGCGGCCGAAGACCGACGCCGCGATCCCGAGGCCGTTCGCCAGGTGGTAGAGGCCGCACAGGGCGAACAGCGTGTAGTAGGGGTAGAAGAGCGCCGGGACCCACCAGAGCGAGAAGGAGAGCCCGGCGAAGCCCGGGTGGAAGCCCAGCAGGAAGGACGGCGAGCGCGTGGCCAATACGTGGCCTCCGATGACCAGGAGCAGGTAGTAGCCGGTGAGGCGGTGGAGGCGGCTGCGCCAGGAGCGCGTCGTGCGCCGAAAGCCGCTGCGGCGCAGCCTCGCCAGGGCGGCGCCCGCGTGGACGAGGAGGGGGAGGACGACCAGCGCCGCCTCGACCAGCGGCTGCTGGTAGACTGCGCGAGCGCGCGCCTGGAAGCCGTCGTAGGCCTCGGCGCTCACGCCGGCGAAGGCGAGATTCACCAGGTGGACCGCGACGAACACGGCGAAGGCGAGCCCGGAGGCCGCCTGGATCCGCAGCAGGTTTCGGTCGGACACGGTTCGACTCCTCCCCGGAAGCCCAGGGGAGGCGAGGCGGCGAGAGGTTCCCGGGAACCTCTCGCCGCCCCGGTGCCCCTCCGGACCGTGGAAGACGAGCGTTCCGTTCGCGCCGCGCAGGAGGGCGACCCGATGGCCATGTCCCGGTTGCTGGACGGGCTGGCGCCGTACGTCGGCCGGATCTGCGGCGCCATCGCCCTGGACGACGGGCCCGACGCCGCCCAGGACACCCTGCTCCAGGTGTTCCGGGATCTGCCGGGCCTGCGGGACCGGTCGGCCCTGCGCCCCTGGGTGCGACGCATCGCGGTGCGCGAGGCGGTCCGCCACGCCCGCAGGGCCTTCCGCGAGCCCCCGACCCAGATCGATCTCCCGACGGCTCCGGCGGCGGAGACCGCCGGCGACGTGCGCCGGGTGCTGGCGGGCCTCGCGCCGGACCAGCGGGCGATCCTGCTGCTGCGCGATCTGGAGGGGTACTCCGAGGAGGAGGCGGCCCGGGAGCTCCGGGTGGCGCGGGGCACGGTGAAATCCCGCCTCCACCGGGCGCGGGGCGCCTTCGCCCGACGGTGGTCGTCGTGAGCGCCTGGCCGACCGCCGAGCTCGACGCCGTCGTGCGGCTCCGCGTCCTTGCCGCCGGCCTCCCGCAGGTGGCGCTCGAGGAGCGGGTCGTCGCGGTCGGGTTCGCCCGGGTATGGGCGCTGCTGGGCGATCTCGAGCGGGGTGCGCCCCGCTTCGAGACGGGCATCGAGGAGGTTCGGGTCCTCGAGCGGGAGGGCGACCGGCTCCGGGTGAAGGCCCGTGGGTCCCGGGGGCCGGCCGTGGAGCTCGCGGCGGAGCTCCGAACGGGTTGGTGTCTCATGTCTTCTGCTTCCGTGGTGATCGGGATGGCCGCGGCGCCCGAGGGCTCGGGCACCCGCATCGCGCACTTCGAGGGGATGCCCGGCCTGGTCGGCCGGCTGGCCCGGCCGCTCTTCCGCTGGAAGGTCCGCCGGGAGCTGGCCCACGTCGCCCGTCTGCTCGAAGGCTGACCGCGGTACCCTCGGCCCGCGAAGGAGAACGCCATGGCGAACGCCGCTCGGCGTAGCATCTGGGCCTGGGGCCTCGAGTCCGACGAGCCGAGCCAGGAAGAGCGGATCGGGTTCGCCAGGAGCCTGTCCGAGGAATGGGGGACGGACCTGGCCGTGCCCGAGGCCATGCCCCTCTCGGCGATCGAGCTGCGGTCGCCGCGGGCCCAGCCCGGGGACGCGCTGGCGTCCTTCTGCACGACGGATCCCCACGAGCGGGCGTTCCACACCTACGGCAGCGCCTTCCTGGAGCGGCTCTGGGCGTTCCGCGGCGAGTTCCCGCACCCGCCCGACTTCGTGGCGCACCCGCGTGACGAGGACGAGCTCGAGCGGGTGCTCGCCGTCTGCCACGACCGGGGCTGGCGGGTGGTGCCCTGGGGCGGCGGCTCCTCGGTGGTCTACGGCCTCTCGGTGCCGGAGGACGACGTCCCCTGCGTGACCGTCGACCTCGACCGCCTGGATCGAGTGCTCGAGATCGACGAGACCTCCCGGGCGGCGCGCATCCAGGCCGGCGTGCTCGGTCCGGCCCTCGAAGACCAGCTGCGCCCGAGCGGCCACACCCTGCGCCACTTTCCCCAGAGCTTCGAATGGTCGACGCTCGGCGGCTGGATCGCCACCCGTTCCGGCGGGCACTACGCGACGAACCACACCCACATCGACGACTTCGTCGAGTCGGTCCGCATGCTGACGCCGTCGGGCTGGTGGGAATCGCGGCGGCTGCCCGGCAGCGGCGCCGGACCGAGTCCGGACCGGCTGGCGATCGGCTCCGAGGGGATCCTCGGCGTGATCACCGAGGCGTGGATGCGTATCCAACGCCGCCCGCGCTACCGGGCCACCGCCGGCGTGCGCTTCGACTCCTGGCAGGCGGGCGCCGAGGCGGCCCGGCACGTCGCCCAGGCCAAGCTGTGGCCGGCGAACCTGCGGCTCCTCGACCCGCGAGAGGCGAGGAATGCCGGGCTCGACGGCCGCCAGGCGCTGCTGATCGTCGGCTTCGAGTCCGCCGAGCTGCCCCAGGGCGGCAGCATCGCCCAGGCCGTCGAGATCGCCCGGGCGTGTGGAGGGCAGATCGGCGACGACGAGATCCGCGTTTCCGACGCCAGCGAGAAGGCCACTGGCCGGGAAGGCGCGGTGGGTGCTTGGCGCAGCGCCTTCATCGGCGTCGGCAAGGGGCTGAACCTGATCACCGGCCTCGGGCTGATCGCCGACACCTTCGAGACCTCCATCACCTGGGACCGCTGGCCCGCCTTCGACCAGGAGGTGCGCGCCTCGGTGGAGAAGGCCCTGGCAGAGGTGGCCGGCGGCGGTGCGCTCTCCTGCCGCTTCACCCATGTGTACCCGGACGGCCCGGCGCCCTACTACACGTTCTCCACCCGCGGCCGCCAGGGGGCCGAGGTGGAGCAGTGGCAGGCGATCAAGGCCGCCGCCACCGACGCCGTGATCCGCGCCGGAGGCACCAGCACCCACCACCACGCGGTGGGCCGCATGCACCGCGACGGATACGACCGCCAGCGCCCCGAGCTCTTCGCCCGCGCCCTCCGCGCCGCCAAACGCGACCTCGACCCCCGGGGAATCCTCAACCCCGGCGTCCTCATCGACCCCTGATCAAGAAACGGGGCCGGAGTTAAGAATTCAGTTGCCCCCCTTCGGGGGGCAACTGAATTCTTAACTCCGGCCCCGTTTCTTGATCGCCGATAACGGGTTGTGGCTCGTCGAATGCGGATTCTCCTGCTCGTGTCCCTGGCCTGCCTGCTGCTCTCGGCGGACCTGCACGTCTGGGTCGACGGGGAGGGGCGGACCCACGTCACGGACGATCCCTCCCGGGTGCCCTCGGGGGCCGAGCGGGCGGCGGACGTGGGGGCGGTACGCGGCCTGTGGAACGGCGATCGCCTGGGCGAGCCGCTCTGGACGCCGCCCGGCTGGAGTGGGCGTCTCGAGGACCGACAGATCCGGGTCCTGCGCGACGCGGTGGCCGATCTGGGCCGCGGCGAGGCCGGTCGGGCCAGCTCGGCCCTGCGGGCGATCCTGCGCGACGAGCCGAACCGCCCGGAGCCCCACTTCTACCTGGCCCTGATCGAGGGCCGCAGGGGCCACCTGGAGCAGGCCGAGAGCCACCTCCGCACCTTCCTCTCGGTGGCCGGCGAGCGCTTCGACCCCTGGCGCGCCTCCGCCGAGCAGCGCCTCGCGCGCCTCGACGACGAGCGCCGGCTCATGGACCAGCCCCGCGCCGGGCCCCTACGCCTCGTCGACCTGGAGCATGACGCCTTCCGGATCCAGGCCGACGCGGCGCTCCTGGCCACGGGCGAGGTCACCTTCGCCCGCACCGTGGCCCGCTACCTGGACGACGCCCGCAGCCTGGTGGGTAGCCGGGTCGGAGCCTTCCCGGCCGAGCCCACCGGCGTCGTGCTCTACGGCAAGGCGGCCTACGTGAAGGCCCACGCCCACCGCTTCAGCTTCCAGACCGTCGGCTTCTTCGACGGCCGCATCCACGTCGTCTCGAAGGCGCACCCGGCCGGCGAGCTGCGGACGCTCCTGGTCCACGAGTACACCCACGCGCTGTTCCGCGAGCAGACCGGCGGCGATCGTCCGTTCTGGCTGAACGAGGGGCTGGCCGAGATCTACGAGCGCGCCTCCCAGCGGCGCGCGTCGCTGTCCCGCAGCGAACGATCCCGGCTGCGCACCGCGATCGAGGCCGGCAGCTGGATCCGGCTCGAGCGCCTGGCACCGAGCTTCGCCGGCCTCGACAACCGCGAGGCCCGCCTCGCCTACACCATCGCCACCGCCGCCGCCGACTGGATCGAGCGCCACAGCACCCCCGCCGCCCGGGCCGAGCTGCTGCGCCGCATCGGCGAGGGCTGGCGCACCGATGACGCCCTGCGCGAGGCAGTGGGCACCACCACGACCGGCCTGGAGAAGGCGCTCAAGGACGAGCTGCGCGGCGCTCTCGCCGGCGTCCGGCCGCCGCCGGCGGCGAAGGGCCCGTAGACTCGGGGCGTGCGCAGGCCCGACCGTCCCCACCTCCTCGGCATCGACGACGGGCCCTTCGACAAGTTCCGCGACCCCCACGCCCCGCTGGTCGGCGTCGTGACCGAGGCCGGCGACCTCGTGGAAGGCGTCGCGGTCTCGCGCCTCGAGGTGGACGGCGACGACGTGACCCGGGTGCTCGCCGCCTGGATCGCCGGCCTGCGCTTCCGCCCCGGGCTCCACGGCGTGGTGCTGGGCGGCATCACCATTGCGGGCCTGTCGGTGGTGGACGTGCCCGCCCTCGCCGAGGCCACCGGCCTGCCGGTGATGGCCGTCGGGCGAAGGCCGCCGCGGGACGAGGCCCTGGTGGCCGCCCTCGAGACCGCCGGCCTCGCCGAGCGCGCCCGGATCGTCGCCCGCACCCCGGCGGCAAAGCCCGTGAGCGAAGGCCTCTACGCCGCCTGCGCGGGCCTGCCCGACGACGTCGCCGCCGCCTGGCTGCGCGCCGCCTGCCGCAAGAGCGCACTCCCCGAGCCCCTGCGTCTCGCCCACCTGATCGCCGCGGCCATCGCGAACGGAAGCTCCCGGGGGCGGGTGTAGCGGACGGGCGCTAGCCCTCGGCGTCGGGCCGGTAGCGGGGCGTGGGGCTCACCCGCACGGCGTCCCCGATCCGCCAGCCGGCCTGATCGGCCGTGCCCGCCGGAACCTCCAGCACCAGGTCGATGGGCTCGCGCGGCCGGTACCGGGGCAGCGGCGGATCCACCTCGTGGGGCACCCGCGCGTGGACGTCGACGATGCGCCCCGCGCGGATCCACACGATGTCGATGTCGAAGTGCATGTCCGGCATCCAGAAGAAGGGACGCTCCGGCGGCTCGTAGGGAAACAGCATGCCGCGGCCGGCGGCGAGGGAAGGGCGACCGGACAGGCCCCGGCGCCGGCGAGCCGGCGTGTCCGCCACGTCGGCTTCGATGCGGTGGATGCCGATCTCTACCGTGGCCGTTGCCGTAGGCGTCGGCGCCGCGGCGACCGGTACGGCGTCGTCGCCGGCCTCGCAGGCGGTCGCGAGCACCATCAGGGCGAGAAGCGGCGCGTGGCTCCTCATCGGATCGTGAAGCCCACCAGGCCCTTCGGTGGCTCCGGCGTCACCTCCGCCGTGTCCACCTGCGCCCACCGGGGCCCCACCCGACAGAAGGCCAGCATCGCCTCCACCTGAGCCTCGCTCCCCTCGACCACCGCCTCGACGCTCCCGTCTTCCCGGTTGCGCACCCAGCCCCGGGCGCCGACCCGCTCCGCCTCGTCCCGGGTGCACGTGCGGAACGCCACGCCCTGCACCCGGCCGTGGACGCGGATCCGCCTTCGCTGCTGGGCCTCGCTCATGGGCGCTCTAGAATGGCGGACCCCGCGTCTCGGCGGAAGCGCAGGAAGGCTCGGAAGCAAGTCTCAGGTTATCTCTCCAAATGAAGCTCAACTCATGGAATCTGAAAGGGAAATGCCCCGCATCCTCTCCCAGCGCGCTGCCCGCACCCTGACCAACGTGGCCGACGCCCTCGGGCTGGAGGAGCCGGCCCGGCTGGTCGCCCTGGCTCCGGCGGCCGAGGCCTGGCTGCGCCACCGCGGAGTGAGAGCGGTTCGGCGGGCCTGGCTGGCGCTCGCCTGGATCGAGTGGCGCCCGTTGTTGCGCATCCCGCCCGGCCGGCCCTTCTCGCGCCTGCCGCGGGCCGAGCGCCGCGCCCTCTTGGAGCAGCGCCTTCCGGGCGTCGTCCGGGGCATGATCGACGCCAGCGCGAAGCCCTACTCCTCGCCGGGTGCGTAGTACTCGAAGTCGACGACGTTCTCGCGCAGGTACTCCCGGAGCCGGTCGACCAGCCCCTTCTCGAGCTGCCGCACCCGCTCCCGGGTGAGGCCGAGCTCGTCGCCGATCTCTTGCAGGGTGCGGGGATCGGACGCCAGCACCCGCTCGCTCATGATGAGGTGCTCCCGCTCGTCCAGCTCCTCCGAGAACTTCTCGACGTGCTCGAGGAAGGTGCGACGCAGGTCCTGCATCGCCATCTGGTCCTCGGCGTCCTCCCCGGCGCCGGCTGCCAGGAAGTCGCCGAAGCGGGCGCCGTCCTCCTCTTCGCCGCTCACCGGCGCGTCCAGGGACAGATCGCCCTGGGACAGACGCTGCTCCATCTCGATGACGTCCTGCTCGGACACCTCGAGCCGCTCGGCCAAGAGCTTGGGGCCGACCTCGAAGCCCTGGCGCTCGAGCTCGCGCTTCTCCCGGCCGAGCCGGAAGAAGAGCTTGCGCTGGGCCCGGCTCGAGCCCACGCGCACGAGCCGGATGTTGTCGATCAGGTACTTCAGGATGAAGGCGCGGATCCAGTACGCGGCGTAGGTGGCGAGCTTCGTGCCCGCCATCGGGTCGAAGCGCTCGACCGCCTGCACCAAGCCGACGTTGCCCTCCTGGATCAGGTCGAGGGTGTTCGTCCAGGCGCGCCGGTACTCCATGGCGATCTTCACGACCAGCCGGAGGTTCGAGAGCACCAACCGTCGCCCCGCCTCCGCGTCGCCGTGCTCCCGCCAGCGGACGGCCAGCTCGTGCTCCTCTTCCCGGGAGATCGGCGGGTACTGGCGCAGCTCCGCCATGTAGCGGGTGAGGGCGTCGACCCGCTCGACGCCCCGCTCGGCGGTCGCGGGGACGCGCTCCTTCGAAGGCTCGGCCGGAACCGGCAGCGTGGGATCGCGATCGTCCGCGGGGGGCATCGGCTGGCAGGCTAGCTCGGGGGCCTTCACGGGGCCCGGAAACGAGAAGGGCGGGGTCGTTCGATCGGCCCCGCCCTTTCAAATCGACGACTTGCGTCTATTCCTTCAGGGTCTTGATGAACGCGACGACGTTGTCCAGGTCGGCGTCGGCCAGGTGGCCCCAGGGCGCCATCACCGGGTTGCCGCCGTAGGCGGCCGCGCCGTTCTGGATCACCAGCTTGAGATCGTTGTCCTCGCCGGGCGTGCCGTTCTTGTCCGCGTCGAACTTGAATTCGCCCACCGAGAAGTCCCGGGGCGGGGGCTGCAGGGCCACGCCCGCCGGCCCGTCGCCCTTGCCGGTGGGACCGTGGCAGGTGGTGCACAGCATGTCGTAGGTGGCCTTGCCGGCGGCGGCGTCGCCCGCGAAGCCGGGGGCAGCGAGGAGCAGGAGCGCGCCGCCGAGCAGCGCGAATTGGATTCGCTTCATGTCGTCTCCGTTGGATCGAGAAGGACGGTCCGGATTTGGACGCGGATCCTAGGCAGGGGATTCATTGGCGTCCAGAACGCCTCTCAGCCCAGCTTCACGTCCTTCCATGCGCCCAGGAGCTCGAGCAGCGCCCGCACGCCGAAGCCCGTGGCGCCCCGGGCCTGGGTGGGGCCACCCGCCTCGGTATCCGCCACCGAGGCGATGTCCAGGTGAGCCCAGGGCAGGTCCTCGGCGACGAAATGGGACAGGAAGGCGCCGGCGGTGATGGTGCCCGCGTCGCGGCCTCCGGTCTGCCGGACGTCGGCGATCTTGCTCTTCATGTGGTCCCGGTGGGCGTCCCACAGCGGAAGCTGCCAGAAGCGCTCGCCGGTGGCCTCGCCGGCCCGCACGACGGCTTCGGCCAGTCGGTCGTGGTTGGCCACCACGGCCGCCGCCCACGAGCCCAGGGCGATGGCTGCCGCGCCGGTGAGCGTCGCCAGGTCGAGGATCGCCTGGGGCTCGTACTCGGTCTGGGCGAGGTGGAGGCAATCGGCCAGCACGAGCCGGCCCTCGGCGTCGGTGTTCGTCACTTCGATCGTCTTGCCGGAGCCACTCGTCAGGATGTCGTCCACCCTGTAGGCGTGACCGCTCGGCATGTTCTCGACCGCGCCCACGATGCCCACCACGTGGAGCGGGATCTTGAGCAGCGCGACGGCCCGCATGGCACCGATCACGGCGGCCCCGCCGGACATGTCGTGCTTCATCTTCACCATGCTGGCGGCGGGCTTGAGGGAGAGGCCCCCGGAGTCGAAGCACACGCCCTTGCCGACGAGGCACACGGTGGGCCGCTTGCGGGCGGGCTTCTTCTTGCCCTTCGCGCGGGTGGGTGGGTTGTGCTCGAGCACGATTAGGCGAGGCTTGTTGTGGCTGCCCTGCGCCACGGCCAGCATCGCGCCCAGCTTGCGCTTGGCGAGCTCCGCCGGCTCCAGGATGCGCGCCTTGAGCCCCACCTCTTTCGCCATCTTCTCGGCCGCCTTTGCCAGCCCTGCCGGCGGCATCACGTTGGGCGGCTCGTTCGAGAGATCGCGCGCCAGGTTCTGGGACTCGGCCAGCGCCACGCCTCGCTGCACGCCGGCGCGGGCACCGCGCAGATCGCCGGACTTCTCGAGGTGGATCTCGAGCTTTCCGACCGGGCCCTTCCCGCCGTTCTCCCGCCCGCTCTTCTGGTAGCGGTCGAAGCGGTAGTGGCCGAGCACGGCGCCTTCGGCGAGGGCCTGGCACAGGGCCGGCGCGCGCAGGCGACGGGTCGCCGGGGCGAGGAGCGCCGCGGCCTGGGTCTTGTGTCGGCGCGCCGCCCCCGCGGCGCGGCCGGCGGCGTCTCGGGCGGCCCGCGCGTCCACGCCCGATTCGGCGCCGAGGCCGATCAGGAGGACGCGCGCGGCGCCGCCCGCGGCCGGGTAGAGCAGCAGCGTCTCGCCGCGCTTGCCACGGAAGTCGCCGCGGGCAAGGGCGCTCGCGATGGCTCCGCCCAGGCTCTTGTCGAGGGCGGCGACCCGTCCCGGCAGCCGCCAGCGCTCCGGATCCAGCTCGGTCATGGGAATGGCGAGCAGCTCCGGCTCGTTGGCCAGCGGGCTGCGGGTGGATGCGGTGACCTGCATCACGTCTCCTCACGTTGATGCGCCATGGGCGCTTTCCTAGACTGCGTCGATTCGCCTCTCGCCGCAGCGATTGCCGCAACGATGGGAGAGGCAAACGGAAGGTGTATGAGCCTCATCCTCGCCGGGACGGACGTGGGGGGACGTCTCGCGAGCTTGGACCTCTTCGACCTGATCTGGCAGGCGTCGTGGATCGTCCAGCTCGTCATCCTCCTCCTGGTGGCCGCCTCGATTCTTTCTTGGGCTGCGATCGTATTCAAGTGGCGCGAGCTGAACGGCGCCGAGCAGGATAGCGAGGCCTTCCTCGAGACCTATCACGAAGCCGGTCTCGATCGCGCCTACGAGGCCGCCAAGGCCATGGAGCGTTCGCCCCTCTCGGCGATCTTCCTCACCGCCTACGGCGAGCTCCAGCGCATCGGCCGCTACGCCGGGCGGGCGCCGGACGATCCCCTCGACGAGGCCCAGGTGCACTCGCTCTCCCGTCAGGTCCACTGGGTGGCCGCCCAGGAAGAGCTTCGCCTCGAGGCCCGGCTCTCGTTCCTGGCCACGGTCGGCGCCGCGGCGCCCTTTGTCGGCCTGTTCGGAACGGTCATCGGCATCATCAACGCCTTCTCGGGAATCGGCGCGGCGGGCAGCGCCAGCCTGGCCGTCGTGGCGCCCGGCATCGCCGAGGCGCTGATCGCGACGGCCATCGGGCTCTTCGCCGCCATTCCCGCGACCATCTTCTACAACCTCTTCGTCGCGCGGCTGCGCGAGCTTCACCGCGCCATCGAGCTGTTCGGGGACGAGCTGCTGGGCGATCTGCGGCGCCCCGGTGGGGTCCCGGCCGTGCGCGCGGTCGAGGCCTGAGCCGTGGCCGGGGGGCGTCTGGGCCGCGAGCACGCGGCGATGTCCGAGATCAACGTCACGCCCTTCGTGGACGTGATGCTGGTGCTGCTGATCATCTTCATGGTGACGGCGCCGATGCTGCAGCAGGGCCTCGACGTCGATCTTCCCGAGACCACGACCCAACCGCTCCGGATGCAGGACGAGCCGCTGATCCTGACCGTCGACAAGGAGGGCGCCTACCACCTGGCGAGTGTCGAGATCCCCTTCGAGGAGCTCGGCACCAAGCTCGGGGCCATCTTCGAGGCCACCCCGGACAAGGAGATCTTCCTGCGGGCGGACAAGGAGGCGCCCTACGGGCTGGTCGTGAAGGCCATGGCGGCGGCCCGGGAGGCCGGAGCCCGCAGCCTCGGAATCGTGACCGAGCCCGAGTAGGGCGGAACCCGGCGCCGGCGACGGGCGACTGAACCACGTGCAGGGAGTCCTCGAGAGTTGGGAGGCCGATCGCCAGCGGCAGTACCGCCGCTTCGTCGGGGTGTCGGCCGCCGTCCACCTGGCCGGGGCGCTCCTCTTCGTGCTGAACCCGAGCTTCGGCCGGGAGCCGGCCCTGCCGGGGGTGGTGAGAGTGGATCTGGTGGCCGTGGCGCCCCCGGCGCCCGCCCGCCGGCCCGCCCCGAAGCCCAAGGCGGCCCCGAAGCCGAAGCCCGTGCCGAAGCCCAAGCCGGCGGTGAAGCCCAAGCCCAAGCCGCCCGTCGTAGACAAAAAGGTGTTGCCCAAGGAGCCGGTCGCCAAGCCCACCCCGGAGCCGGCGCCGCCGGCCCCGGCCGAGAAACCGCTGGAGTACGAAGACGTGTTGGCTCAGCTGCGCGAGAACGCGAAGGAAGACTTCCCCGAGGCGGCGCCCCAGGTGGCGCCCCCCGCCGCCCGCACCGGGCCGATCGGCGGGCCGGGCCGGCCGATCTCGGCGGAGGAGTTCGCCTGGCGCGAGCGGGCCCGGGCCTTCGTGCTCCAGAGCTGGGTGCTGGCGCCGGGCTTCCGCTCCCAGCCGCTCGTGACCGTGGTGGACGTGGAGCTCTCCGCCTCCGGCGACATCCGCAGCACGCGCATCGCCGAGCGCTCCGGCAATCCCTGGTACGACGAGAGCGTCGAGCGGGCCATCCAGAAGGCCGGGCCCCTTCCCCCACCGCCGGAATCCGGCCGCTGGCAGTTCCGCTTCAGCCCCACGGATCTGCGATGAGGGCAGCACTCGCCATCGGGATCGCCGTGGGGTGTCTCACGTCCGCCGCCTGGGCCCAGGGTCGCGCGCCGATCGACGTGTTCGATCCGCGGGACCGCACGCTGAAGGTGGCGGTGCAGCGCTTCGCCCAGACCTCTCGCGGCGCCGAGCGGGTGCGTGAGGAGGTGGCGACGGGCCTGCAGGCCGGCCTCGACTTCTCGGGCATGTTCACCGTCATCCGCGAGGAGGCCTTCCTCGGGCCGGTGGAGAGCCCGCGCTTCGACGACCGCCGGCCGGTCGCCTGCGACCGCTGGCGTCAGATCGGTGCCGACGCCCTGGTGCAGGGCGAGGTGCAGGCCAGCGCAGACAAGCTGCGGGTGCGCTTCCGGGTGCTGGACGTGGCCCGCGGCTGCCGTAGCCAGAAGCGCAACCAGTTCGACGCCACGCGCGACCAGGCCCGGCGGGTGGGCAAGGCGGTGGCCGACGACGTGGTCGCGGCCTTCACCGGCCGCCCGGGAGTCGCCGACACCGAGATCGCCTTCGTCTCGAACCGCGGCGGGACCAAGGAGGTCCATGTGATGGACGCGGACGGTCTGAACCTCCGCGCGGCCACCCGCAACCGCTCGATCAACTCCTTCCCGGACTGGTCGCCGGACGCCTCGTCCATCGTCTACACGAGCTACCGCCACCGGAACCGGCCGTCGCTCTTCCTACTGACCCGGGGGCGTCGCTCCCCGGGACGGATCCTGCGCAACATGCGCGCCACCGGGCCGATCTACCGCGGGACCTTCAGCCCCGACGGCAACCTGCTCGCGCTCGTGATGAGCCACCGCGGGGCCACGGACATCTTCACCGTGGGGCGGGGCGGCACGAACCTGCGCAACCTCACCCGCCACCGGGCCATCGACGTGTCCCCGGCCTGGTCGCCGGACGGGCGGCGCATCGCCTTCGTCTCCGACCGCACGGGCTCGCCGCAGGTCTACGTGATGGGAACCGACGGCAGCGGCCAGCGGCGCCTCACCTTCAACGGCAGCTACAACACGGCGCCGGCCTGGTCGCCGGACGGCGAGTGGATCGCCTACGAGAGCCGCGTCGGCGGGCAGTTCGACATCTGGCTGATCGACCCCGAGGGCGGGGCGAACGTGCCACTGGTGACCCACCGCCGCAGCGACGAGCACCCGAGCTGGGCGCCGGACAGCCGCAAGCTCGCCTTCAGCTCGACCCGTCGGGGCCGGGCGGACGTCTACGTCGTCGACGTCAACGGCAAGAACCTGCGCCGGGTCACGGACGGGGGCGAGAACACGAACCCGGACTGGGGCCCCTACCGTCGGTAGGGTCGCTAGCCTGGCAGGACCTTCTGGGGGGATCGCATGGAGATCGCGAAACGCGCACGAGGTTGGGCCCGGGTGGGTCTCCTGGCCCTGCTGGTGCCGGGCCTGGGCGGCTGCGTCACCGTGGCCGAGTTCCGCAAGCTCGAATACCAGGTGAACAAGCTCAAGGCCGGCGACGGCCCGGCGGCGGATCGAGCGCGGGTGGCGGACCTCTCCGCCGAGCTCGAGTCCCTGCGCGGCCAGGTCGCCCAGCTCGAGGGGCGGATCGAGGTGGGCGAGCACGATACCCGCCGCGCCCTCGAGGAGGCCCAGGCGGCGCGCCGGGACGCGGCGGCGCCCGCCGCCGGTGCCTACCCGCCGGCCGGTCCGCCGGGCACGGACGCCTACCCGCCGGCCGCTCCCCCGGGCACCGGAACCTACGATCCCGGGGCCCAGGGGCCGCCAGGCGGTGCCCCCCCGCCGGGCACCGCACCGTCGCCGGGCGCCTCCGCGCCGCCGGCCGGTCCCGTTCCCGGCGCCGGCCGTGCCGCCCGCGAGGAGCTCGACGCCTACCGCGCCGGCTACGACGCCTGGCGCACCGACGAGGCGGGGGCCTGTGTTGACCGGTTCCGGGCTTTCCTGCAGACTTATCCGTCTTCTGCGTACGCCGACGACGCAGCCTATTGGATGGCCGACTGCTACTTCAAGCAGGGGGACTACCAGACCGCGATCCTGCGCTTCGACGACGTGGCGAGCCGCTATCCCGCCAGCGATAAGGCTGCGGAGGCGCTCTACCGACAAGGAGAGGCTCTGCTCCAACTCGGTCCGCGCTACGGACAGGCGGCGGAGAAGGCGTTCGAAAGGGTGATCAACGAATACCCGGACTCGAGGCTGGCGCAGGAAGCCGAGCGGCAGCTGCGCTCGCTCAGCGCGGGCTAGGGTTCGGCGCCGAAAGGCGAACGCGGGCCGGGTCCGTCCGGCGCCGGCAGAACGAGGGTGAGAGGTGAGGAAGAGGGAACTGGAGAAGTTTCGGAAGCTCCTGTCGCAGCAGCGCGAGCAGCTGGCCGGCAACGCCAAACGTGCGGTCTCCGGCGACATCCATCTCGATCCCGACGACTTCCCGGACGAGATCGACACCGCCTCCTCGGAGATGAACCTGGCCTTCCAGGGGCGCTTGCGGGAGCGGGAGCGCGGGCTCCTGGCCAAGATCGACTACGCCCTCGAGAAGATCGAGGACGGCGTCTACGGCGAGTGCGAGAGCTGCGGCGAGGACATCGGGGTGAAGCGCCTGGAGGCGCGGCCGGTCGCCGAGCTGTGCATCGATTGCAAGTCGGAGCAGGAGAAGCTCGAGCGCAACCTCGGGTGAGCCCTCCGTGACCGGGCTCGTCCTCGGCATCGAGAGCTCCTGCGACGAGATGGCGGCGGCGGTGGTGCGCGCCTCCGGCGCCACGACCGAGGTGCTGGCGAGCGTGGTCGAAGGCCAGGCCGAGGTCCATGGGCCCTACGGAGGCGTGGTGCCGGAGCTGGCCAGCCGGGACCACCTGCGCAGCGTGTCCGGCGTGAGCGGGGCCGCCCTGGAGCAGGCGGGCATCGGGCCGGAGGCGCTCTGGGGTGTGGCCGTGACGGCCGGGCCCGGGCTGCTCGGCTCGCTCCTCGTTGGGCTGTCCTTCGGCAAGGCCCTGGCGTACCGCCACGGGCTGCCTTGCGTGGGCGTGCATCACCTGGCGGGGCACCTGGCCGCCGCCGAACTCTCCCGGCCCGAGCTGCGGGCGCCCTACGTGGGGCTGGTCGTCTCCGGCGGCCACACGGCGCTCTACCGGGTGCCGGGGGAGGGGGCACCGGAGCTGCTTGGCGAGACCCGGGACGACGCGGTGGGCGAGGCGTTCGACAAGGTCGCGAAGCTGCTCGGCCTGCCGTACCCCGGCGGCCCGGCCGTGTCGCAGGCGGCGGAAGCCGGCGATCCCGCGGCCGTGGACCTGCCGCGTCCGATGCAGGCCGAGCCGAACCTCGACTTCTCCTACAGCGGGCTCAAGACCGCCGTGGCCCTGGCCGTGCAGGAGCGCGAGCCCCTGGGTGCCGCCGCCCGGGCCGACCTGGCCGCATCCTTCCAGGCCGCCGCCACCGACGTGCTCGTCGCCAAGGCGCGCCGGGCCCTGCGCGAGCAGGATCTCGGGCAGCTCGCGGTGGTCGGGGGCGTCGCCGCCAATCGGCGGCTGCGCGCCGAGACCGCCCGCGCCGCCGAGCGGGACGGCTTCCTCGCCGTCTTCCCCCCGGCCGAGCTCTGCACCGACAACGCCGCCATGATCGCCGCCGCCGGCGCCCGCCTCCTCGCCGAGGGAACCCGCCACGGCCTCGACCTCACCGCCTGGAGCCGCGTCCCCCTCAGCGCCCGCCCCTGGGAACGCCCATGACCCAGCAACGCAAGAGCGGGGACGTTCCTTGCATCTTGCGCTTTCGACCGAAAGCGCAAGATGCAAGGAACGTCCCCGCTCTTGCGCTTTCGGCTTCGTCTTGACTCCGGCGGAGATCCGGGCCTTTCTGGAGCGGCACGGGTTGGCGGCGCATCGGGGGCGGGGGCAGAACTTCCTGCACGATGCGAAGCTGGCCGACAAGCTGGTGCGGTTGGCCGGGGTCGGGAAGGACGAGGCGGTGCTCGAGATCGGGACCGGGCTCGGCATCCTCACCCGGGCGCTGGCGGCCCGGGCGCGGCGGGTGGTCACCCTGGAGATCGACGCCGGGCTGGTCCGCGGGCTCACCGCCGACGCCGTGCTGCCGCCCGGCGTGGAGCTGGTGCACGCGGACGCCGTGGCCGCCGACTGGGGGACCTGGCTGGAGCGGGAGCCGGGGCCCTGGCGGGTCGTGGCCAACCTGCCGTACTCCGCGGCCACGCCCATTCTCCGCCGCCTGCTCGACTGCGCCGATCGGCTCGCCGGCTGGGGGGTGATGGTGCAGCGGGAGCTGGCCGCTCGCATCTCGGCCGAGGTCGGCGAGCGGGACTACGGATCCTACGCGGTGCTCCATCGGCTCTGCGTGGAGGTCACCGGAAGCCTCGATCTTCACGGGCGTTGCTTCTACCCTGTTCCCCGCGTGGTCTCGCGATTCGTCTGCATGGTGCCGAGGGCCGACCGCCCCTCGCGTGCCGAGCTGGACGCGGTCGAGGGGGTGGTTCGGGCCGGCTTCGCCCACCGGCGCAAGACCCTCGCCAACTCCTTGCGCCGGGCCGCGCTCGTGGACGCCGCGTGGTTCGAGCCGGCGTTCGCCCGGGCCGGCATCGATCCCGGCGCCCGGGCCGAGACCGTCGCCCCCGAGCGCTGGCTGGCCCTGGCCCGCGCCCTGCACGAGGGGAGGGCGACGTGACCTCCGTCGAGCCGCGCCGCGATTTCTCCGTCCCGATCCGCGTCGACGTGCGGCGCTCGAGCGGCGTCGAGAACCAGGAGTTCGCCGTCAACCTCTCGCCCCGCGGCCTGTGCATCCACACCCGGGAGGTGCTGGCGATCGGCGAGAAGGTCCACGTACGCTTCGAGCTGCCTCCCGCCGGCCCGGTCATCGATACCGCCGGTATCGTCATCTGGACGAACCGCCGCGACGACGGCGAGGCACGTTTCTGGGAGACGGGCCTGCGTCTCGACGTGGACGACGCCACCTGGGCCGTGCTCCAGGACTGGGCGAGCCAGCCGACCGACCGGCGTCGCTGATGGAGCCCGAGGCGATCCTCGACGCCCTGGTCGAGGTGGCGCGGGACGCCGGCGTGACCGTCCGCGTGCTGCCCCGGAGCGCCCTCCGCGAGGGCGAGCCGCTCCCCGAAAGCGACGTGTGTCGCATCCGCGGCGAGCCCTGGCTGATCCTCGCCGCCGGCGAGTCCATCGAGGACCGGATCGCCGCGGCCGCCCGCGCCGTCCGCCGCTACGCCGCCGACGAGGCCGACCGCCGCTTCCTCCCCCCCGCCGTCCGCTCCCGCCTGGACGACCCCTGAAACCAACGGAACCGGTCCCCAACGCGAATCCCCGCGGGGCCTCGAGGGGGGCGGAAGCTCGTTGACAGGGGCGGAGGGGCAAGCGTACGTTCCGGTCGAGCCGAGAGGAATCGCAGGGCGCGATCCTCATCGAAAGCTCGGACAGCATCCCGGGCCCCCCAGCCCGGAAGACAAGGACGACGCCAGATCCTGCGCAGTTGAACGCTTGCATCCACCGCTGGTGGAGCGAGACGGAGGCGTACGAGGAAGGCCAAGTCGCGAAGTCGCGATCGGGAGCCCCGGCTCCCGATGAGGCCCGCGCCTCCGGAGGAATCCATCCTCTGGCAGGCGCGTTTTTGTTTTTCGGCCGAGGGGATCGCCCGGGGACGGGGGATCGCCGATGTCGACCGTGACCGCCGCGAGCCAGCGCGAACACCGCGTGACCACCCGCTCCCTCCAGCGCGCGAAGCGCCGGGGCGAGCCGTTCTCGATGCTCACCGCCTACGACGTCACCTTTTCCCGCATCTTCGACCAGGCGGGCATCGACGTCCTGCTCGTCGGGGATTCGGTGGGCAACACCACCCAGGGTCACGAGAACACGCTCCCGGTGACCCTCGACGAGATGATCTACCACACGCGGATGGTCGTCCGCGGCGCCTCCCGCGCGCTGGTCGTGGGCGACATGCCCTTCGGCTCCTACCAGGTCTCGCCGGAGGACGGCGTCCGCAGCGCCATCCGGCTGATGAAGGAGGGCGGCGCCCACGCGGTGAAGCTCGAAGGCGGCCGCCGGGTGAAGGAGACCCTGGCCCGCATCGCGGGCGCGGACATCCCGGTGATGGGCCACGTCGGCCTCACGCCCCAGTCGGTGCACGCCATGGGCGGCTACCGGGTGCAGGGCCGCGGCGAGAGCGGCCGGGATCGGGTGATCCAGGACGCCCTGGCGGTGGAGGCCGCCGGGGCCTTCGCCCTGGTGCTCGAGGGCGTGCCCGCGGACCTGGCCCGGGAGATCACCGCGACGGTCGGCATTCCGACCATCGGCATCGGCGCCGGCGTCGAGTGCGACGGCCAGGTGCTGGTGCTCCACGACCTGCTCGGGCTCTCGGACTGGACGCCCAGCTTCGCCAAGCAGTACGCCAACCTGGGCGCGGCCGCCTCCCAGGCCGCCCGGCAGTTCGCCGAGGAGGTGGCGCACCGCAAGTTCCCCGGCGACGAGCACTCCTACCGTTAGATACTCCCTTCGTCGTCAACCCTTCGTGGCGAAGAATTTCTCGCCAAGGAAGTCCTGGTCGTGGCGGAGCATGCCGTAGATGGCGTGGAGCAGCTTCCGCATGACGGCGACGAGTGCTTGCATCTTGGTTTTGCCCTTGGAGAGCAGCTTCTCGTAGAAGGCCTTCACGTTCGGTTCCCAGCGTGCAGCGACCATCGCAGGAAGAAAGAGTGCGCGGCGAAGGTGGGCGTTGCCGGTCTTGCTGATGCGAGCTGGCTTGTGCACAGAGGTGCCCGATTGAAACTGTCGGGGGTCGAGGCCCGCATGCGCGACCCATTGCCGGGTCGTCATGTCCTTGGGCAAGGTGCCTAGCTCGGCGAGCAACTGGATGCCGGCTGCGTCGGCGATACCCTTGATCGATGTGATGTGGCCGAAGTCTCTGGCGAGCTCGGGGCTCTGCTCGATCACCTTCAACGCTTGCTTGCGCAGCCGATCGATTCGCCCCTCCAGGAGCTCGATCAGTTCGCGGATGTCTTGCTTCACGAACTCACTGAGCTCCTCGCTCTGGTCGTTGGCATGGAGCCGGTTCTTCTCCTGCGTCACGGTCTTGCTCAGAGCCTCCACGCGGCGGGAGAGGGCCCGTACCTCCAGAATTCGGGGGTCCGGCGGAGTCCAGGCGGAAAACTCCATGCGCATTCCGAACTCGAGAATCGTTTCCGCATCGAGCGCATCCGTCTTGGAGCGTTGAAGCGATGCCTTGGCGAACGCGGCAATGGCCCGCGGGTTCGCCACCATCACCTGGGACGCCTTCGCACGGTGAAGCGCGAACGCGAGGTCGAGGCCGTACACCCCGGTCGATTCCAGGACGACGCGCGCCGTCGCATTCCCCTTCGTGGCCCACCGAATCAGCCTCTGGTGGCCCTTGGGATCGTTCGCAAAGACCAGCCCGCCCTCGCGAGTTCCGTTCCGGTCGATGGCGACGACGAGCTCCTTCGCCCCGACGTCCACGCCCACGTAATGACACTTCTTCAAGGTCTCTCCTCCCCGTGATAAGCTGGGACCCGGGTCTCCCGACCCTGCACATTCACCTACGGACCTTGTAGACGCAGGCTCTCGGGCCTCGGATACTCCACGGCATGGGTGACGAGGGCGGGAGGCCCATCTAACGGACAAGCTCTCTGGCTTCAGGCAGCGACGGCCTTTCCCGGGAACCCATCTCGGAGTCTCACTCAGGCCCGAAGAGCCTGCTCAGAGGTACAAGGCGGCGGGGTGGAGATCGTACGCGACACCCGGGCGCTCCAGGCCCTGGCCGACGGCGCCCGCGCCGAAGGCCGGCGCATCGCGCTCGTGCCCACGATGGGTGCGCTGCACGCCGGCCACCTGGCGCTGGTGGAGGCCGCGCGGGAGCGGGCCGAGCGGGTGTGCGTCTCGATCTTCGTGAACCCCTCCCAGTTCAACGCCGCTGCCGACCTCGCCGCCTACCCGCGTAACTGGGAGGCCGACCTCGTCGCCTGCCGCGAGGCCGGGGTCGACTGGGTGTTCGCGCCGGAGCCCGAGGAGCTCTACCCCGATGGCTACCAGACCTGGGTGGATGTCGAGGAGCTCTCCCAGCCCCTGTGCGGCGCCGCGCGGCCGGGCCACTTCCGCGGGGTCGCCACCGTCGTCGCGAAGCTCTTCCTCGCCGCGAAGCCCCACACGGCGCTGTTCGGCGAGAAGGACTACCAGCAGCTCGCCCTGATCCGCCGGATGGCGCGGGATCTGGGCTTCGACGTCGAGGTGGCCGGCGTGGCCACCGCGCGCGAGGCGGACGGCCTCGCCCGGAGCAGCCGCAACGTCCACCTGGGTGCCGGCGAGGTGCGCCGACAGGCGACGGCCCTGGTGCGGGCGCTCGACGCCGCCGAGGCGGCGGTGCTGGCCGGCGAGGTGCGCGCCGAGGCCCTGGTCGGGATCGCCCGGGAGGAGATCGGCAAGGCGCCCCTGGCCGAGATCGACTACGCCGAGCTGCGCGACCCGGACGACCTGAAGCTCCTGCGAGGCGAAGTGACCGGTCCCTCGCTCCTCGCCCTCGCCGTCTTCTTCCCTCGTGCCGCGGGGGACGGTGAGACCGTACGACTCATCGACAACCGCGTTCTGCAAGCGCCGCGACCCCTGGAGGAACGGACGTGATCCGCACCATGCTCAAGTCGAAGATCCACCGCGCGACGGTGACCGAGGCCAACATCGAGTACGAAGGCTCGATCACCATCGACACGGACCTGATGGAGGCCGCCGACCTCCTGCCCTACGAGAGGGTGGACGTCTGGGACTGCACGAACGGAAGCCGGCTCTCGACCTACGTGATCCCCGGCGAGGCGGGCTCCGGCGAGATCTGCATCAACGGCGCCGCCGCCCACCTGGTGAAGCCCCACGACAAGGTGATCATCGCCAGCTTCGTGCAGGTGGACGACGCCGAGTGCGGGCCGCGCTGGGACGCCAAGCGCGTGTTCGTGGACGAGGCGAACCGGATCCGCCCCTAGCGGGTTCTCCAGCGGCTACCCTCCCCGGGTGGCGAAGAAGAAGAAGGACGGCGCCGCGGAGGGGCGCATCGCCACGAATCGGCGGGCGCGCTTCGACTACGAGATCCTCGACACCTTCGAGGCGGGGATCGCGCTGCTCGGGCCGGAGGTGAAGAGCCTGCGGCAGGGCAATGCGAGCCTGTCCGAGGCCTACGCGGTCCTGCGGCGGGGCGAGGCCTGGTTGCGGGGCGTCCACATCGCGCCCTACGAGCAGGCCGGCCGCGAGAATCCGGACCCTCTGCGCGAGCGCAAGCTCCTGCTCCACCGCCACGAGCTGCGGCGGCTGGAGACGAAGGTGGCCGAGCGGGGTCTCACCCTCGTGCCGCTCTCACTCTACTGGAAGGACGGGCGCGCGAAGGTCGAGCTCGGCCTGGTGCGCGGCAAGCGGCAAGCCGACAAGCGCCAGACGATCCGGCGGCGCGAGGAGGACCGGGAGATGCGACGCGCCGTGCGGGATCGGGGACGCGGGCAGGGCCGGGAGTGAGGCGCTCGGCGGCCCTCGGCCTGGCCTGCTTCCTCCTCGGGTGCGCGAGCCCGCCGACGCCGGCCCGCGAGGAGGCGGCGGTGGAGCCGCCGCGCGCCACCTATCGCCACAACCTCCCGGACTACGCGATCTTCCGCGACACCCATCCAGGCGTGCAGGATCCGAACTACCTGCCCTTCATGGCCCACCGGGTCGGGCTCGGCGGCGGAAGGGAGCGCCTCGTGCTCTGCCACTGGGAGCCCGAGGATTTCCCCCTTCCCGTCCGCATCGTGGCGCCGCGCATCCCGCAGGAGCTTCTGGACGAGTTCCGGCCGCGGGAGGCCGGGGAGTACGTGGCGGCCGTGCGGCGGGCCCTCGGCCTCTGGGCCCGGGACCTGGGCGGCGCGGTCTCGTTCCGCGAGGTGCGGGAGGCCCGGGACGCCCGGGTGACCATTCGCCTGCTCGGCGAAGAGGCGCCGGTGCCCGTGGAGGACGTGCGGGTGCTCGGCATCGCCCGAAGCGTTGGCTCGGCCTGCCGCCACCGGAGCGGCGACCCGGCCACCGGGCGCGTCGACGTCGACTTCGCGATACCCGAGCTGCGGCTCTACGTCGCCGACCAGCACGGGCTCCTGCTGCCGGACCAGGTGGAGAAGGTCGCCCTGCACGAGGTCGGGCACGCCCTCGGCATGCGCGGCCACAGCCCGATCCCCTCGGACCTGATGTACGCGGTCGCGCGGGACCGCATCACCCGGGATGGCCTCGGCCTCGCCGACGTCAACTCCTTCCTGGCCCTCTACGCCCTGCCGAGTGGCACCGTCTACGCCGATCTCGAGGCAGCGCCCCGGGCCCGCGAGCTGGGCCCGCCGCGTGAGGCGCCGACCCTGGACCTGGCTCCCCATGTCGATGCCCGCCTCGGCTTCGAGCTGCAGACGCCCGAGGGCTGGGTGCGCATCCCGACCCGGTACGGGGTCGTCGCAGTCGACGGCGTGGCCTGGGACTACCGAGCGTCGCTCCAGCTGAACGTCCATCGCTTCGACACCGTCGACGAGTATCTGGCCCGCTTCGGACGCGCCCACCTGGGCTGGTCGGCGGTCGTCGAGGAGGCGGAGGTCGAGCTCGGCGAGCGCAGGGCGCGCCGTTACGTGCTGCACACCCCGCGCGAGACCCGCGAGGAGTTCACGCTTCTCGAGAGTGGCGATGGCCGGGTGCTGGTCGCGATCGGCGAGGCCCCGGCCGACGAGTACGAGACCTACCGCCCCTGGTTCGAGAAGACGCTTCGCTCCCTCGAGATCCGCGCCGGAAGTCGCGCCGCTCCCTCTCGGACGTACGACCCGGACTAGCGATTCGGCAGCACGTCCTGGACGGCGGCGAATCCGTAGCCGAGCGCTCGTAGCGCCGGGATCAGGCGGCGCACGGTTTCGACGGTGCCGGAGCGGTCCGCGCCGCCGAAGGCATCGTGGCCGTCGTGCAGCACGATGACGGCGCCCGGGTGCACGCCGGCGAGCACCCGGGCCGTGAGCCTGTCCGGGGACTGGGTCGGGCAGTAGGAGGCCGGCATCCAGAACGGGCAGGGCGTCAGCGCCACGGGCTCGCGGGTCCAGTCGCCGGCGCCGTTCGTCCCTCCGACGTGGCGGCGGCCGGTCGCGCGGAACACCCAGGCGCCCGGAAGCCCGATCGCAAGGCCGGGAGCCCGCACGTCGAGCGGCCCGGTCACCCCGAGCCCGCGCAGGAGCGCGTCGGTGCGGGCGAGGTAGGCCCGCACCCGGGAGGGCCGCATCAGGGCCAGCCGCTCCGCGTTCCAGGAGTGGTTTCCGACGTGGTGACCCGCTTCGATCACGCGGCGGACGGTCTCCGGATGCCGCGCCACGTGCTGCCCGGTCATGAAGAGCGTCGCCCGCACGTCTCTGGCTCGGAGCACTTCCAGGATCTGCTCGGTGTAGGGCGGGTTCGGCCCGTCGTCGAAGGACAGGGCGACGGTCTTCGCCTCGCCGGGGAGCCGGTCGACGTTCTCGAAGATCGGAATCCCCAGGTAGGCGACGCGTACGGCGAGCAGCAGGCCGCCCACGCCCAGCACGGCTCCGGCGAGGATCTTCTTCACCCGGCCAACCTACCGTACACTCGTGTGCGCCATGACGTCTCTCTAGCCCGCCCTCGTCGTCTTCCTCACGACACCGCGCAGCGCGGGCTCGCCCCTGCGCCGGAGAGACCCATGGATACGATCTACGACCATCCCCTGTACTACGACATCCTCTTCTCCTGGGACCGGAGCGCCGAGGCGCGCTTCTACGACCAGGTCTTCCGCCAGGCCGGCCTGGCTACCGGAGCGCGGCTGCTGGAGGTCGCCTGCGGCCCCGGCCGGGTCGCACGGCTGCTCACGGAGCGGGGCTGGCAGCTGACCGGACTCGACGCGAGCCCCGGGATGCTGGCCTTCCTGCGCGCCGAGGCGAAGCGCGAGGGCCTCGCCATCGCCACGATCGAGGCCGACATGACGGCTCTCCTTCCTCCCGCCTCCTTCGACGGTGCCTTCAACCCGATGAGCTCCTTCCGGCTCCTCCAGGACGATGCCAGCGCCCGGACGCATCTGGGCGCCGTCGCCGCCGGGCTGCGTCCGGGGGGCGTCTACGTGCTCGATCTGGAGCTCGTCGGCTGCGCCGACGAGCCGGCGATCACCACCGACGAACCCTGGGAGATGCAGCGCGGCGACGTTCGCGTCCGGGCCGACGACGAGGCCATCACCGTCACCGACGGAGAGGAGCACCGCGTGTTGGCCTGGGGGGAGGAGGCGCACCTCCGCCCCATGACCTGGGGCGCCTTCGAGGGGCTGGTCGACCTCGTCGGGGACCTGGAGGTGGCGTCCTGCCACCCCGAGGTCGGCCGGACGGCCTCGGGCGTGAGCCGGTTCGACGCCGACCGGCAGCACGAGGCCACGCCCGTCGGACGGACCCTGGTCGTCCTCAGGCGGGCTTGAGCTTGTAGCGGATGGGAAGGTGCTTCACGCCGCCCACGAGCTGGCTGCGCAGGCGCGCGGGCGGGCCCGTCAGCTCGATCTCGTCGATCCGCGGCAGCAGGTACTTGTAGGCCATCTCGAGCTCGAGGCGGGCGACGTGGGCGCCGGCGCAGTAGTGCTCGCCGATGCCGAAGCCGATGTGGCGGTTCGGGCGCCGGTCGACCCGGAAGGTGAAGGGATCCTCGAACACGTCCTCGTCGCGGTTCGCCGAGGGGTAGAAGAGGGCGAGGTGCTCCCCCTTCTTGATCTTCTGGCCTCGGATCTCGCAATCCTCGGCCGCGGTGCGGGCGAAGTGGATGATCGGGCTGGTCCAGCGCACGATCTCCTCGATCCCCGGCTTGAGCAGTGACATGTCCTGCTGGATCCGCCGCATCTGGTCCTGGTGCTCGATCAGCGCCAGCATGCCCCCGCTGGTGCCGTTGCGGGTGGTCTCGTTGCCGGCGATCACCACGATCATGCACCAGGCGAGCACGTCCATCAGGTCGAGCTTCTTGCCGTTGATCTCGGCGTTCGCGAAGAGCGTCACCAGGTCGTCGGCCGGGTTCTTCTTCTTCTCCTCGACCAGCTCCGTGAAGTAGCTGAAGATGGCGATCATGGCGCCCTGGGCCGTCTCCTGGGCGGTCTTCCCCTCCACCTGGTACTCGGGATCTCCGGCGCCGATGGTCTGGTTCGTCCAGTCGAAGAGCAGGCGCCAGTCCGAGCGGGGCACGCCGAGAAGCCACGCGATCACGGCGATCGGCAGCGGCGCCGCGACCTTCTCGACGAAATCGCACTCCCCCTCGTCGCCCTCGTCGAGGAGGCTGTCGACGATCTCCTTGGCGATGTCGTCGATGTCCTGGTGGATCTTCTTCAGCGCCCGCGGCGTGAAGCGGCCGCTGATGAGCTTGCGGTTCTTGCGATGGAGCGGGTTGTCCATGCTGATCAGCGTGTCCGGGAAGCCGGCGTCCCGCCGTCCGCCCTCGTCCTCGAAGGGCATCACCAGCATCGGGTTGCTCAGGAAGAGCTCCGGTCGCTTGCCGACGAAGACGATGTCCTCGTGCTTGGTGATCGCCCAGAAGGGAGGGCCGTCGGTGTTCGTGTACCGGTGGACCGGGGCCTCCCGGCGCAGCAGCGACCACTCGGCGTGGGGGTAGCCATGCTCGACGTAGCGGTCGGGATGGATGATCTGGATGTCTTCCAGGCGAAGCGGCGTGTCCATGGGTCCTCCGAGGACGGCGAGGATAACCTGTCCAGGGCGAGGCTCGGACGGTTGCGATTCGGCGACGTTGTGGGGTAGCGTTTTTCCCCCGAGGGAGGGGGATCGTCTCGAGGATTCCCCATGCGCGCTCTTCGCTCCCCGCTCGCTCTCGCCTTCCTCCTGCTCCTGCTCGCCACCGCTGTCGCGGCCACGCCGACCAACGTGATCGTGATGATCGGCGACGGGATGGGCCCCCAGCACGAGCTGGCCGCCCGCTACTACAGCGGCGGTGCCCTCGCCTGGGACAGTGCCCCCTACCAGGGGCAGATGACCACCGGCTCGCTTTCGGGCATCACCGATTCGGCGGCGTCCGCCACGGCGATGGCCACCGGGAACAAGGTCACGGACTTCGTCATCAGCCAGGCGCCCGACGGCAGCGCCTACCCGACGAGCCTCGAGCACCACAAGGGCCTCGGCAAGGCCACGGGTCTGGTGACGACGGCCTTCATCGAGGACGCGACCCCGGCCGCCTTCGGCGCCCACGCGCCGACCCGCTTCTTCTACCCGGACATCACCAACGACTACATGACCCAGACCCGCCCCAACCTGCTGATGGGCGGAGCCTTCGGCGGCGGCATCGGGATCGATCCCACCATCGCCGCGGCGGGCGGCTACACGGTGGTGCAGGACCGCGCCGGCATGAACGCCCTCGACATCACCATGGAGACCCACGTCTCCGGCCAGTTCGCGCCGGTCTCGTCGCTGCCCTTCGAGTGGGACTACTCCGTCGGCAACAACACCTTCTACGACACCAAGCCCTTCCTCTCCGAGATGACCCAGTTCGCCCTGGACTTCCTCAGTCAGGATCCCGATGGCTTCTTCCTGATGATCGAGCAGGAGAAGATCGACGAGGGCGGTCACCTGGCGAACAGCGATCCGAACAAGCTGATCAAGAACATCTTCGCCACGCTGGAGTTCTCGGCCGCCGTGCAGGTCGTGCTCGATTGGATCGCCCTGCGCCCGGATCCGACGGACACCCTCCTGATCGTCACCGCCGACCACGAGACCGGCGGCCTCGCCGTCACCCAGGACAACGGCGCCGGCAACCTCCCCGGCCACACCTGGGCTCACTCGAACCACACCGGCGTGCCGGTGAACGTCTACGCCTGGGGGCAGAACGGGAACCTGGTGACCGGGACGATCGACAACACGGACATCTACGGAATCACCGTTCCCGAGCCCGGCACGGTCCTGCTCGGCGTCGTGGCCTTGGTGGCCCTCAGGCGCCGCGCCGCAGGTGCCCTGTCTCGTTGAGGGAGCGGATGCTGCGCTCGCCGGAGGAGGCCGCCAGGAAGCGGCTGACGCTGGTGTAGGCCGGCTCGAAGAAGAGGGGCTCCGCGAGGCCGAGCAGGTGGGACGCCCAGGCGTTGACCACGCCGCCGTGGCAGGCCACCGCGATCCGGCTGCCTGGGTGCCGCTCGACCATCGCTTCCAGGCTCGCGACCACCCGTCGGCGGAAGGCCGGCAGGTCCACGCCGCCATAGCCCTCGGCCGTGAGCATGGCTCGCCAGGCCTCCGGATCCTCCTGCTTGAGCTCCTCCAGCGGGATGTAGCGCTCGGACTCGTGGTCGAGCTCGATCACGCCCGGCTCGATGTCGACGCGCAGGCCGGCGGCGCGGGCCAGGGGCTCCGCCGTCTCCCGCGCCCGACGGAGCGGGCTCGCGTAGAGCGCGTCCACCCGCTCGGCCGCGAGCCAGAGGGCGACGGCCTCGGCCTGGACACGGCCTTCCTCCGAGAGCGGAGGATCGGCCGGTGCCCCCGTCTCATTCTCCTCGCGCACGGGCAAGCCATGCCGGATGAGGATCAGCTCCATGGCGGCGCAGCGTACCGCGGATCGGTGCCGGCTCGCCGCGACGAGCCGGCGGCGCAGAGCCCGCCGGTGGTCGAGGGTTCGGCACCGCCGATCGAGGCTGTAGGTGCGCTAGGAGCCGGCGCCGAAGGCCGCCGGCGTCGGGAAGCTCCCCGGATCCGTGCAGCGCGCGCGCCAGCGGCGGCGGAGCGCCCTCATCTCCCGTCCGCCGACCCCGGCGCCCTTCTTCAGCGCCAGCTTGTCGGGCGCGGAGACGCCGGCGGCACCCACCACGCGCACGAAGCAGGCGTTGGCCTTCTGGGAGCTCCACTTGAAGCGCCCGGTACCGTCGGCCGTGGTCATCCCGAGGACCTGGTCGGTCTCCGCGTCGCGGATCTCGAGGGCCTCCCCCGCGCCGGCGTGCTGGCCGCCCACCACGAGGATCCGGCCCAGTCGGCTTCCGCGCATGCGGAAGCGGTGGACGCCCTCCGCCGACAGCAGCATCGGGCTGGCCGGTCCGCACTGGGCCGGAGCGTTCGTCACGGCCATACGGGCGCTCAGCTGGACGCCGGTGCGCACCTGCACGTTGCAGGGTGCCTGGGCCGGCGCGAGGCACCGGAAGACCGGGCGCTTGCCCTTGCGGCGTCGGGAGTCCCTGACCATGCGGCACTGGCCCGTCTTGAAGGCGCCACCGCGGTTGGCCATGAGCGTTGCCAGCACGTTGCCGCTGTCCGCGTCGAGGAGCTCGACCGCCGCGCCGCCGGGGGCGCCGGAGCCGCGCACCGCCAGGTGACCGCCCCAGGTATCCCACCAGATCGCCTCGTCGATCCCGAAGGCGCCCGCCCCCCCCTGGATGGCCAGGTTCACGACCTCCGAGTCGGACATCGGGGGCACGCCGTCGTCGGTTACCGTGAACGTGGCGTCGTAGCTGCCCGTCTGGCCGGTTCCCGGAGTCCAGCTGAAGCCGGCCGTACCGTCGCCGTTGTCGGTGAGGGCCGCGCCGGCCGGCAGGTTCGTCGCCGCCAGCGCCAGCCCGTTGCCGTCCGGGTCCGCCGCCATCACGGTGAAGGCGAGGGTCTGCCCCTGGAGCACGGTGCGGTTGCCGATGGGCGTGAGGGTCGGCGGGTTGTTCACGACACCGATGCCGATGGTGATCGCTTCGTTGGCCGAGAGCGAGCCGTCGGAGACCGTGAAGGTCACCGGGTGGCTGCCCACGTCGCCGGCTCCCGGCGTCCAGGTGAAGCTGCCGGTGCCGTCGCCGTTGTCCGTGAAGGTGGCGCCCATGGGCACGCCCGTTGCGCTGCAGGTCACCGCGTCGCCGTCGACGTCGGTGCCGGTGACGGTGAAGCTCAGCAGCTGGTTCGTGTTGCCGGCCTTGTTGCCGATCGGGGCCAGGGTGGGCGGCCGGTTCACGTCGCCCACGGTGATCATCACCGCCTCCTGGTCCATGGCTGCCGGCGTGCCGTCGTCGGTCACGGAGACCGTCACGTTGCGGTTGCCCGCGTCGCCGAAGCCCGGCGTCCAGGCGAGGGTGCCGGTGCCGTCGCCGTTGTCCTGCAGGGCCATGCCCAGGGGCGCCCCGGCCAGGGCGATGGTGAGACCGTCGCCGTCCGGATCCGTGGCCTGCAGCGCGAGCTGGAGGAGCACGCCCTCGTTGACGACCTGGTTGCCGATCGGCGTGAGCACCGGGGGTCGGTTCACGTTGCCGACCGAGATGGAGATCGCCTCGGTCACCGCCTGCACCGGCGTCCCGTTGTCCGTGGCCGTGAAGCTCACCTGGTGGTTGCCGCCCTGGTTGAAGGCGGGCGTCCAGGCGAAGGCGCCGGTGCCGTCGCCGTTGTCGTTCCAGGTGGCGCCGGTCGGCAGGCCGGCCACGGTGAGGGCCAGGGCGTCGCCGTCCGGATCCGTCGCGGTGACGGTGAAGCTCAGGAGCTCGTTCTCGTTCACCGCGCGGTTGCCGATGGGCGTGAGCATCGGGGGCCGGTTCACGTTGCCGACGGCGATCTGGATCGTCTCGGCGTCACTGGCAGGCGGGCTGCCCGTGTCGGTGACGGTGAAGGTGACGTTGTAGTTGCCCGTCGATCCGAAGCCGGGCGTCCAGCTGAAGCTGGCCGTGCCGTCGCCGTTGTCGGTGAAGGCCGAGCCGGTGGGCGCACTCATGGCGGTGATCGCCAGGCCGTCGCCGTCCGGGTCGCTCGCTGAGAGGTCCAGGTTCAGGGCCTCACCCTCGTTCACGGCCTGGTTGCCGATCGCCGCGAGGACCGGCGGGCGGTTCACGTCGCCTACCGAGATCATGAAGGTCTCGGCGTCCGAGAGCATCGGGCTGCCGTCGTCGGTGGCGGTCACGGTGACCGTGAAATTGCCGGCCTGGTTGTAGCCGGGGGTCCAGGCGAGCGTGCCGGTGCCGTTGCCCGCGTCGTTGAAGGTCGCGCCGGTCGGCAGGTTCGAGGCGGCCAGGCTGAGGCCGTCGCCGTCCGGATCCGAGGCGCTGACGTTGACCATGAGGTTCGTGCCCTCGTTCACGGCCTGGTTGCCGATCGCGCCGAGAACGGGGGCCTGGTTCGCGTTGAAGACCGTGATCGCCACCGTCTCCATGGCCGTGCCGGGCGTGGCCGCGTCGTCCGACACCGCGAAGGTGACGTTGTAGACGCCCGCCTGGCCCATGGCGGGGGTCCAGTCGAAGCTGCCGGTGCCGTCGCCGTTGTCCGTGAAGGTGGCGGTGCCCGGGAGCGGAGCGGCCGTGAGCGTCAACACGTCGCCGGCGTCCGGGTCGCTAGCGCTCACGCCGAAGCTGAGGCGCTGGCCCTCGGTGGTCATCTTGGCGCCGATCGCCGCCAGGGTGGGCGCGGTGTTGCTGCCGCCGCCCACGTTGCAGAAGAAGGCGAGGTTCCCGTTGTCCCAGTGCATCTTCGCCACCGGGTCCACGTCGCCGCCGTCCGGCAGGTCGGTCGGGAAGGAGCTGTTGTGGCACATCGTGCACTCGGTCAGCATGCCGTCGCGCATGTCCGCGTAAGGGGTGGCCGGTGCGCAGATGGCGTCGACGGCCGTCCCGAAGGAGTCGACCGCCGAGGCGGCGGTCGGCAGCAGGAGGGTGCCGGCCAGCAGCAGGCGGAGGAGGGCGGAGACGGGATGACGCATTGGGATCGGGGCCTCGTGCGGAGATGGCTCGCAGCCGACCGGTCGACGGACCTGTCCGCGAGTTTCACCCCTTCGGACGCGGCCAAACCGCCCCGGGTGAGCCAGCTCACGGCAGGGCGTGCGCAGGCGGGAGGCACCTGCGCACGGACGAAGGGGGGGGCGGGCGGCGGGGGCCGCTGTGTGCGGTTCCAGCGGGACTGGATCCCCGTTTGCCAAGGCCCGCCACCGTGCCTAGCCTTCGTGGGCTTGGGGGCGATCGGCTTCGACGGGTGGTCGAAGGCGTTCGCTGCGTGTCGAGGAGGCTACGTCCCTCGTAAATCCCGTGGCACTGTTGGTAGCTTCATACCTGCCGACGATAACTACGCTCTCGCTGCCTAGTTGACCCTGGGCTAGCGACGTCCGTCCCCGACGCCTTCTAGGGGGTCGCGGGCGTCATCAGAAGGCTCGGCCGTCGGCCGCTGGCAGGCCGCCACCGAACGGCGACATCGACGTTCTGCCAAGGAGCGCCTCCTCCCGTCCCCGCGACTGGGCGCCCCGAGATCGAGCGGGGACTACACACGTAGACGCGACCGTCGGACATCACGCGGACGCGGGTTCGATTCCCGCCGCCTCCACCAATAACTTCTCGATTCTGCTGCGGTTTTCTTGGCGCCTTCGCGCCCTGCACCCCGTCCGCGCCCCGTGGAGGGCGCAGGACTTCGAGCAGCGCACGGTCGGCCATGCCCGCGTAGCGCCGCGTCGAGCGCACGTCGGCGTGGCCGAGGAAGGTCTGGAGGGCGCGCTCCGAGACGCCGGGGGCCGCCGCATCCGTGGCGAAGGTGTGCTTCGTGCCGGCGTAGAGACTCACCTTTACACCCACCCGCTTGCACGCCTCGATCCAGGTGCGGCGCAAGCTGGTCCCGGACCAACGGCCGCGAGGTCGGATCCCGCGGCCGCTCCAGGGCACGGTGAAGAGCGGCTCCGCGCGGAGGCGTCCCTCGCGTGCGACTTGCTTCGCGATCCACTCCTGAAGCACCTGCGGCACCGGCAGCCGCTTCACCTTGCCCGTCTTCGTCGAGCGGATCGGCGAGTCGAGGCGGTCACCCTTGCGTGCCTTGCTCACCGTGAGCCAGCCGTCGTGGTAGTCGGCCACGTCGAGAGCCACGGCCTCACCGGGCCGCAGGCCCATGAGTGCCATGGCGAGATAGATCCCGCGCCGGTCCTCGGGAATCGCGTCGAGGATCTCGTCCTGCGTGCGCGCCGAGAGCGGCGCGGGCGTCCGTTCCCGCCGCTTCGGCCAGGGGTACTCGCGCGGGAGCTCGCGGATCTCCTCGCGCCGGTAGAGCCAGCCGAGGAACGAGCGGAACGCCGCCAGTATGTTCCAGCGCGTCTTCGGCGACAGCCCGCGATCCGCCAGCCAGTGCGACCAATCCTCCAGCGCCGCATAGCTCACTTCGTGGATGCTGCGCCCGGCCCACCAGGAGAAGTGGCCGTTCGGCGCCAGGTAGCACTCGAGCTCGCGCACGTACGTCGGGCTCCGGTCGCCGGCCTCCGCTTCCCGCTTCTTCACCGCCAGCCAGTGCACGGCGCGTGCGAGCACCAGGTTGATCGCGTGGCCGGAGGGCAGGAAGATTGCCATCGCCTCGTCGACCGTGGCGCCCTGGGCGATGCGCGAACGGATCAGCTCGAGCGCACGGCTCGCGCTCTCCTCGGTCCACGGCATCCGGCCGCCCGGCACGGGCTGCGACCAGATCCGACGCTCCCCGCCACCCGCCTTGGGAAGCTCGACGTAGATGCGGCCGTCCTTGTGCCGCCTGACCGCCCCGAAGTCGCCCATCTCCAGCCAGGCCATAGCATGCGCGGCAGCGGCCTGGGAAGGGAACTGGCACCGGTACCCCATCGATCCTCCCTCGCTCGCAGCGAGAGGCGCGGAGAACCGGATCCGGGAGGGCGACGAGAATCCACAAGAGCAATCGCCGTGCCGAAGAAGCCGTAGATCCGAGGAGCCGTTCATCAGCTCTCCGGAGCCTCACCGGCTGCTCAGGGCCCGCTCGCTGGCACTCGCTGGTTCCCGCCGTCGCGCCAACTCCCGTTGTTGGGCGGCGCCGCATCCGCAGCTGTGCCGCCAGTTGGCGGGGCGCTTGTTCGCAGGGCTACGGAAGGGCGGAGTGCACCGCGACGGAATCACGTTCGCACGGCGACGAGAACAACTCGGTGCGATCGATCGGCTGCGATGGCAGCTCGCGGTTACGGCAAGATAAGAGGGGGCCGGTGGTCGCGGAACCCATTGGTTCTACGACGGATCTCGTGGGCGGTTCGCGTGGCTGCGGGCCGGTCCGGGCCGGTTCGGCGCGGAGTACTTCGGGCGTCATCAGTCACACGTCAGGTTCGCGAAGATCGGCTCTGTCGCCTTCCATTCGTGGTCACGACACCCGGCCGCTCGACTGCCGCGGGCCATGACGAAGGCTGAGGAAGTCGTGACCGGCTGTTGGCGCCGGGGCGTGGACGGACGGGCTCTGTTTCCTCCCATGGAACGCCGAGGCGCGTTCTCCATGCGCCTGGCAACGGGCACGGAGCTGGCAATCGCTCGTCAGGATGGGCTTCGACGCTCTTCCCGTTCCCCATGGGCATGGCGCCAGCGGACATGGCAAGAAGCACGGCTACGCGCGGCGCCGCCCCGAGGAGAGCGTCCTCTACGGTGTGGTCCAGACGGAGCTCGAGACTTTCCTGGCTCGCGCGCAGGCACGTGAACGCCCTGTGCCGCGGTTCGTCGAGCGCGAGCTTCGGGGATTTCTCCGCTGCGGCATCCTCGCCCACGGCTTCGCGCGCGTGCACTGCGACGGCTGCGGACTCGACCGGGTCGTCGCCTTCTCCTGCAAGGGCCGCGGCTTCTGTCCGTCCTGCGGAGGACGACGCATGGCCGACACGGCGGCGCACCTGGTGGATCGGGTCCTGCCGGAGGTGCCCGTCCGGCAGTGGGTGCTCTCGCTGCCCTTCGCGCTCCGCTACCGCCTCGCCTACGACGCGCCGCTCACGAGCGCCGTGCTGGGCGTCTTCGTACGCACGGTGTTCGCTTCGCTACGGCGTCGAGCGCGCAAGCGGTGGGGCGTCGCCCGCGGCCAGTGCGGCGCGGTCACCTTCGTGCAGCGCTTCGGCGGCGCTCTCAACCTGAACGTCCACTTCCACTCCTTGCTGCTCGACGGTGCCTACGCGGCGGGACCGGACGGCGCCCTGCGCTTCCTTCCCCTCCCTCCGCCAGACGATGCCGAGGTCGAGCGGGTCGTGGCGCAGGTCGCCCGGCGTCTTCGAGGGCTCCTCGAGCGCCAAGGTCTCGGCCCCGAAGCGGACCTGGCCGATGTTGATCCCCTGGCCGAGGGCGAGCCTCTTCTGGCCCAGCTCTACGGCGCCTCCGTCGCCGGACGTATTGCCACGGGCCGCCGCGCGGGCAAGCGCGTCGTCCGCGTGGGAGACCGCATCGACCTCGAGGATCTGCCGGCGCTCGAGGGCGAGCGCTGCGCGAGCGTGAGCGGCGTGAGCCTCCACGCGAACGTGGCCGTCCCGGCTCGCGACCGCCGGCGTCTGGAGCGGCTGTGCCGCTATGTGGCACGCCCTCCGGTCGCGACCGAGCGACTCTCGCGGCTCGAGGATGGGCGGCTCCTCTACCGCCTCAAGCACCGCTGGCGCGACGGCACGACCCATGTCGTCTTCGAGCCGCAGGAGCTGGTCGAGAAGCTCGTGGCCCTGGTTCCCCCGCCCCGCGTCCACCTCGTGCGCTACCACGGGATCCTGGGCCCGTGTGCGGGCGCGCGGGACCGCGTCGTGCCGGGCTCGTCGACCCCAGAGGGGCGGGTCCGCCCGCCGCCGAGAAAGCCGGCCGTGGATCTCCCTGCGGCGACATCCAGCACGACGCCAGTCGAAGAGAAACGGCGGGATTCGGCTCCCGACCGCTGCAAGCCACTGGGCCAAGACGAGAACGGAGCGACACCGGCGCCTTCCGGTCCCCAGGAGCCCGCGTCCGCGCTTGGCGATTCGACGCCCCGCCCTCGACGACTGGCCTGGGCCGAACTCTTGCGGCGCGTCTTCGCAGCCGACGTCCTCGAATGCCCGCGCTGCGGCGGACGCATGCGGCTGCTGGCCGCGATCCAGCCGCCCGACGCCACCGGCGCCATCCTCGACTCCCTCGAGCTGCCTAGCCGTGCCCCACCCACGGCTCCGGCCCTCCCCGATCCGCGGGATGCCGAGGAGTGGACCGGCGACTTCCAAGCGACCCTCCGAGTCTGAGCGCTGGGGCCGGCTCGGGACCGACGGGCCAAGCCGTTTCGACCGCGGCTGGGCTGGCCCGAGGGAGACGTCCGCCCGCAATTCGCAGCGCAAGCGCCGACGAACGGCGACCGGACAGCGCGACCCGCTTGAATGCCCCGCCTACGGTCTCGCTAGACCGAAATCCCCCGGGGAGTTGTCATTTTGGGGGTTATCGGACCTCGAACGCCCGCTTGTCCGGCCTATCCGCGGGACCCAGTTGCTGGAGGGGGAGGGGCGCTGTCGCCGTATCACCTGCCCCTTCCATAGCTGGGCCTATGGCTTGGATGGCAACCTACTGGCAGCGCCCCATATGGAGGCGAGCAAGAGCTTCGATCGTGCTCAATTCGGCCTGCTGGAATTGCCGCTTGCGGAGCGTGCTGGCCTCCTCTTCTTGCATTTGGGGAGTAAGCCAGGCGACCTGGACGATCAGCTTGGCGACTTCGCCACCCTGCATGCCCCCTGGCCGCTGCAGGATTTGGTCTCGACACGGCGCCGGAACCTCGAGGTCGACTGCAACTGGAAGGCCTTCCTGGAGGTCTTTAACGAGTACTATCACCTAAGGTACGTGCATCCCAAGACCATCGACGGCCTATATCAAGCCCCCGACTTACCCGATCAAACCTCTGGCAGCTATGCCAGCCAATTCGGCGAGACCAGCGGTACCGGCGCCTTGCTGCGCGAGCAGCAGGAGCACGCCCTGCCGGTGATGCCCCGCCTAGAGGGACGCTGGAGCCGGGGTGTGCGCTATACTTGGCTCTTCCCCAACATGACCTTCGCCGCCGGCCGCGAAGCCCTTTGGATGTACGAGGCCTATCCCCTGGGGCCAGACCGCTGCCGGGTTACTCAGACCATTTGCTTTCCGCCGGAAACCATCGCGGCTACCGGATTTGAGGATCGCGCCAGTGCCTATTACCAGCGCCTCGATGCGGCATTGGAAGAAGACATTGTGGTTCTGGAACGCCAGCAGCGCGGCCTGGCGTCCACGCACGCGCGTGCCGGCCCCTTTGCCGCCCGTCTGGAGCCCAGCGTTGCCGCCTTCGCCGCCTGGTACGCCCGCCAACTCCTCGAAACGCCAGACACTCCCTAGCCCGGCATGAAGGGAATATCGGTGTCGTCCAGCGTGCAGCCGGCGGCGGTGAGCATGGCGTGCACTTGGCCGCGGTGGTGGGTTTGGTGATTGAACATGTGGGTGACGAGCAGCCACTTGGGCTTGGATACCTCGCGCCCAACGGCACCCGAAAACCAGGCAAAATCGCCTTCAAGCCAAGCGGGATCGAGGTTTTCCGCCCAGTCGATGATGACCTGGTCGAAGGCCGGCCGCTCGACCATCAGCTCGGACCACTCGTAGTGATTGCCTGAATCGGGGATTCCGGATGCCTTTGGAGCCGGGATGTCGGCAAAACGGCTCATCCAGATCTGATCACCCCACAAAATATGGCTCAAGGTTGCGTGGATGGAGCCAAAGAAGGCACCGCGTGGTTGCTGGCGTTCCACCTCGTTCAAGCCGCCGGCGGCCCGGTAGTGGCTTTGGTTCTGCCAGCAGTTATAGGCGGCCATCGTCTTTACATAGTCGGTTGTAATCACAGTGGGTCTCCCTTCTGCGCAGTTTGCGCGACCGGCCACACAATGCCATCGGGGCCCCGAAGGGCCCCGCGGATCGAACTGGTCTCTCTCGCAACGCCGCTATGAGACGTGATAGAGCGACTGCGCCGATACCATGGCGAAGAGCATGGGGATCGAGAGCAGGGTGTTGGTGCGCGAAAACAGCATCGCCGTGCGGGCGGCTGCCGCCTTGGCTGTCGCGTCAACCTCGACCATGCCCAGAGCCTTCTTCTGGTTGGGCCAAATCACGAACCAAACGTTGAACCACATGATCATGCCAAGCCACATGCCGATGCCAATAGAGGTATGACCAATCTCGCCGGAAGTGGCGCCCAGAGTAAGGGCGTCGACCAGATAGCCATTCATCATGGCCAGGATAAGGCCGGTGACGATGGTTGCCATGGCGCCCCAGCGGAACCACCACAAGGCAGCCGGAGCAATCACCTTGCCAATCGCCGGTTTTTGGTCGTCAGGGATATTCGGCATGTTGGGAATCTGTACGAAATTGAAATACCACAAGAGACCGATCCACATGACGCCGCTTAAGACATGCAGCCAGCGGAAGAAGAACTTGCCGAATTCGGCACCTGTGTATCCCCAGGCGAAGTAGATGATGAATAAGATCAGCGCCAAGACAAAGCCGCCTACGGTCTCGCTAGACCGAAATCCCCCGGGGAGTTGTCATTTTGGGGGTTATCGGACCTCGAACGCCCGCTTGTCCGGCCTATCCGCCCTATCCGCATCCGCGGATCACGCCTATCCGACCGCTTCGCGCTGTTGAGGGGGCGGAGGCACGACACACGGGCCCGACGGATTGCCTTCGGCCTCAGCTCCCTAGGGAGCGATGATCTCGAGCCCGGGGAAGTACGTGCGGTAACGCGTCGCATCCCGGGTAACCAGGATCAGTCCTGCGACCGCCGCATGGGCGCCGATGTAGAAGTCGGGCAGGGGGGACCTCCGCGGGCCGCGCCGGCGCCGATATCGTACGAAGCACTTCCCGGCCAGGAAGGCCGCCTCCCAGGGCAGGGAAAGTCGGAGGAAGTCCTCCTCGGGAAGGGCGTCCTGGAGATCCTCGACCCGCTCGAACCGGATCGACACCTCGGCATAGATCAACGGGTTGATCGCGAGCGCAGAGCTCTCGGCGCACTCGGCGAGCGTCTCCCCGGACCACGCGGACCACTCCGGGTCCTCGGTCATGATGTCGAGCAGGACGTTGCTGTCGACGAGGACGGTCAGCGACCGCCCCGGGTCAGCGCCAGGATCTCGTCCGTGGTCATTCGAACCGATCCGCGGCCGCGCAGTCGCTCGACGATGGACTTTCCGCGGCGCCCCGCACGGCCGGCGCGTCGGACCTTTCGCAGCCGGACGGCCTTGCCGACGATCTCGAACTCGACCTCGGTGTTGGGCAGCAGGCCGAGCTTCTCGCGGATCTCGACGGGGATGGTCACCTGGCCCTTGGTGGTGATCTTCATGGTATTACCTCGAGAAGTAATACTACAGGAGACCGGGTACGCGGGCACCGCCCGGGTGGCACCTCGTCGTCTTGTCCAGCGCCCCGTCCGCGCCCCGATCCCGGCTTGGAAGTGCCCGATTTCCCTGACTTCTTGCCTCCCTGCCGGCGGGTTCGATTCCCGCCGCCTCCACCAATAACTCCCCGGAATCGCCACGCTTCGCGAACCGCGATTCCGCCGTCCGCCCGGATGGCCAATCATCCGAGGGCCTCTGAGCAGCAGAACCGCACCTTCTCTCCTGATCCGCATGGACAGGGCAAGTACGGCCCGATCCGGTTCTGGGCGCACTTCTCTTCGAGAATCCGCCGGAGAGTTTTCCACGGCCTTGTCGGCGTAGCGTACGTCGTTCCAGATGGCCGCTTGCGGAGGCCCAGTCTGAGGAGGCTTGGCGACGTACAAGCGGCTGAACTCGTCACGCGCCCGCTCCGACACGGCGGCGGGTACGGCCCGCGACAGCCCGCTGTTGACGGAGACGGCGACGTCGGCGGCTTCGCTCGCCTGCAGCCGACCGAGAACCTCCGGCCGGAGTTCGTCGGCAGCAGCCGTCCCTCGGAAAGCCCGTATCGCGTCGATGATCGCGGGCCCTGCTCCAGCGCCCAGATCCGCGGAGAACCTCCCCGCGACGACATCTCCCGTGGCCGCTTCCGCCCATTCCTCCGCTGGTAGAGCTGCGAAGGCTGTCCCTGCAAGGAGGGCCTTCGCGAACCAAGGACTCAAGCCGGGCTGACCCCAGCAAGTTGTGCAGCCGGTCGAGGGACCGGACTGGAGCGAACAGGCGCACAAAGCACACGAGGCCGCCGATCAGGTCGTGAATCGCGCTCGTCTCTGGGTTGGGAAGCTCGGCGTTGAAGCGGGTGCCCGCTACCAGCTGGTTGGTGTTGCCCGATTCGCTCTGCAGGTCTGCCGTCGCGGAGGTTCTCCACGTGCCCGACGGATGGAGTTCAATCGGGTTGTTGGCGCGGGATGCGATCTCCTCGACAACCGAGATGGAGGTCCGATGATCCTTCAGCTTCTCCGGGGCGTACCGGATGACACGCACGGGCGTACCGGTCGGCGACGAAGCACGAACGGGTGGCCGCGGAGATCGGAAACGGGATCGTGTTCAAGATCCTGGTCGGCTTCGCGCCGCAGCGGTTCCTGCGGCTCGATCCCGTGGACAGCCGGTAGAGCCTAGCGCGGCACCTTCGGATAGAGTGCCGGCATGGCCGTCGACCCTCCCGCGTCCGCCGCATGGCGCGAATTCTGCCGAGCGCTCGAGCGGGCGGGTGCGGTGCTCGAACGCGAACCGCTCGCGCGTGACCCGCTGTCGCTCGCCGAGGGCCATCGCCACTTGTTGCGGATGATCCGCCTCGGTTTCGAGTGCGTCTCGGAGTATGGCGACCCCGGGCACCCCCAGCTTTTCGAGATGGCGAGCGCGACCAAGCTCTCGGAGGGCGTCACGTCAGACGCGCGCTACCACCAGGCGTTCATCGATGGCCGCGCCCACCACGTGATCCGCGGCGACCGTGGGGAAGCCCCGCTCATCGAGATCGGGGCGTACGAGGGAAGGATGGGCTTGCATCCCTCGAACGCGTTGCTCGGCTGCCTGACCGAGGCCGAGCTGGTGGTCGACGGCGACGGGCGCTTCGAGATCGCGCTCGGCCCCGAGGAACGGCCCGGCAACTGGTTGCGCACTGACGCACGCACGAAGTGCGTGTTCATCCGCGAGTACGCCCACGACTGGAGCCGGACGCGCGGGGCCCGGCTCGAACTCGTGCGCGCTGATGCGTCCCCGGGGCTGCGCCCACCGCTCACGCTCGAGGAGATCACCGACGCGCTCGAGCGCACCGCACGCTTCGTGGAGACAGCGCCCGCCACGTGGGCCGATATCTCCGACTACTGGGCCGGCACCGCGAAGAACCGCATCGTTCCGCAAGAAGGGGCGTCGTCCGACACGGACATCGTCGTGCCGAGTGGGCATCGGTTTGCGTGCGGTTACTTCGAGCTCGAGCCCGACGAAGCGCTGGTCGTCCGCTTCGCGCCGCCCAGGGACACGGCGTACTGGGGGATCCACCTCGACAACTACTGGTACGAGCCACTCAGCTGGGAGGATGCGCGCTCGCAGCGCAACGATCGCAGCGTGTGCTACGAGCCCGATGGGAGCGTCGTGCTGGTCGTCTCGTCGCAGTCGCCGGGCGAGGATGCGAACTGGCTGGATACGCAGTCCCACACCCAGGGCTCGATCGTCTTCCGCTGGTCGCGGAGCGAGGCGCCGTGTCCGGCGTTCGACTGTCGCGTCGTCCCCATCGATCGTTGGCGCGACGAAGGGGGAAGGGCATGACGACCGCCTCTCCCGTGCCGCGGCGGGACCGCTTCGTCGTGGGAACCGGGCGATGTGGTTCGACGCTGCTGTCGAAGATGCTGGCGCGCCATCCGGACGTGCTGAGCCTCTTCGAGTTCTTCTCCGGCATCGACCAATTCTTCCGTTTCCGCATCGACCCGGTGCCCGGCACGGAGCTCGCGCGGCGTCTCGAAGAAGATCACCCGATGCTGACGATGGTCCTGCGGCGCGGCTACGAGGTCCCGGAGGTCGCGTATCCTTTCGGTGCCGCGCAAGCCCGCTTGACCCCGGACGATCCGATTCCGTGGACGCTCGCGATCGCCATCGCCCGCGTGTCCGACGATCCCGACGCGCTGTTCGCCGAGATGATCGCCCGCGCGTGTCGAGGGACGTCATCTCTTGCGCGCTAAGAGGACGGCTAGTTTTGCGCACCCCCCTGGGTTGATGTTCGGTTCTTCCTTCTTCTCTTCCGCTCTCCGAAGGAGAGCACGGCCGTCAGGCCGCCCTCTGGGGCCTCAACGCTGGGCGCTTTGCCCCGCGGCCTGCTCGAGCTCGCGGAGCCGGTAGCTCCGCCCCGAGATGTTGAGCACCTGGCTGTGGTGGAGGAGGCGATCGAGGATGGCGGTGGCCAGCACCTCGTCGCCCGCCAGCACCTCGGGCCAGTCGGCGATGCCCTTGTTCGTGGTGATCAGGATCGAGCCCCTCCCATAGCGGTAGGAGACGAGCCGGAAGAAGAGGCTCGCCTCCTGGCGCGTCATGGGCTCGAAGCCGACCTCGTCGATGACGAGGAGCGCCACGTTCATGTGCTTGCGCCGCCGCAGCCGTTGCGGGCTGATCTCGGCGTCGCGCTTGAGGGCCGCCAGCAGGTCCTCGAGGCGATGGAAGGCCACGGAGAAGCCGTTCTCCACGGCCCGCACCCCCAGGGCCACCGCCAGGTGGGTCTTGCCCACTCCCGGCGGACCCTGGATCAGCAGACTCTCCTTGGCCCGGATCCACGCGCAGGTGCCCAGCGTCTCGATCCGGCTCCGCTCCACACTCGGCTGGAAGGCGAAGTCGAAGTTGCCGAGGGTCTGCCCCGTGGGAAGGCCCGAGAGACGGAGCGAGGTCTTCATCCTCCGCTCCTCGCGGTGCTGCAGCTCGGCCTCGAGCAGCAGGTCGAGGAAGCGGTGGGGCACGAGGTCGTCCTTGGTCGCTCGGGCCAGCTCCTCGCCGATGTGCTCGGCCGCGTGATGGAGGCCGAGGCGCACGAGCCGCTCGCGGGTCGGGTCGAGATCCACCTTGCCGCCCTTCTTGGGCACCGGGTTTCCCGCCGTCATCGCGCCACCTCCGCCAGATCGGCATAGAGGTCGATCGGCCGCTGCTCCGGCTCCATCGCCCACAGCTCCTGGAGGCGTCGACCCATGCGCCCGAGCGGTACGGGCGCCTCCACCCCCTCCGTGCTCGGCCCCTCGTAGTGGCTCGGGTCCAGCAGCAGGCGGCTTCGCGTGTGGCGCGGGTGCGCGGCCACCACCGAGCCCTCGGCCCAGACCTGCACCTGCCGGGCGCAGCCGCGCACCTCGACGCTCTGCTCGACGAAGCGGAAGGGGACGCTGTAGGTACGCCCCTCGAAGCGCACCGTGGCGTCGCGCCCGACACGTCGCATCACGGCCAGGTCGAAGGGCTCGGGAAGCCGCTCGGGCAGGGCCCCGAGATGGGGCTTCTCCGCCTCCCACGCCTGGAAGACCGTCGTGCCCGTCGCCGGGCACTGCCGCCGGTGGCTCGAGCGCGCCACCTGGCCGTCCGTCCACGCTTGCAGCGACTCCAGGCTCTCGTGCTCCCGCCGACGCGGATCGAAGCCCCGCCGGTGCCCCAGGATCCGACGCTCCACCTTCCCCTTCTCCTGCGGCTGGCGGGGACGGGTGGCGTCCACGTGGAAGCGAAGGGCCCCGGCATAGCTCGCGTAAGCCGGGTTCACCGTCCCCCATGGCCCCGCCCCCTTCGCCACCGCTGTCTTCACGTTGTCGACCCGCAGCACCGCCGGCACCCCGCCCAGCCGCTCGAAGGCCCGGTTGTGCACGTCCAGCCACGCCAGCGTGTCCGCCCGCTCCGACCACACCACCGCTTCTCGCCGCGAGTGCGAGAGCACCAGGTGGAAGGCATGCAGGTCCACCTCCTGGCCCCCGATCCGCACGCCCGGAAACTCGCCCCAGTCCACCTGACCCTGCGCCCCGGGCGGTGTCTCCACCCGACGCCGGCTCCGCACCTTCGGTCTCGGGAACCGGGCCCGCACGTACCGCTGCACGCTCTTGGAGCTCCCCGTGTACCCGTGCTCCTCCACCAGGAACTCGTGAAGCTCCTGCAGGTTCACGCCACGGCCTCCCGAGCTCGCCTCCAGCCACTCCGCGATCACCTCGTGGACCGCCTCGGCCAGGAAGGGCTTCCCGCTCCGGCCGTCTCGCGCCCCCTCCGCCAGCCGCTTCAGCCGGTAGCGCACCGCGCTCTCCCGGATCCCCAGCTGGCGGGCGATCTCCCGGTTCGAGCACCCCCGCTCGTGCAGCACTTCGATCGTCATCACTTCCTCCTGCCTCAGTCGCCGCTGCCCCACGCCCCCCTCCCTCACGGGGAACGTGCCGCGCAGCGGCTCAACAGGAGGTGCGCAAATCTACGTGTCCTCTTAGCCCTCGAATATCACGTCCTGCGACACGCGCGAGTGGGCAGGCTGTGCAGCCCCTCGCGATGCACTACCGGGAGCTGCTCGACTGGCTCACCGAGCGCACGGGCAAGCGACTCTGGATCGAGCGCTCCGGAACGTCGATGGACTTCGCTGCCGAGCTCAAGGCCTTCTTCCCGGGCGCGCGCTTCGTGCACATCTACCGCGATCCCCAGGAGACCGCGCTGTCGATGCGAGAGTACTCCGTGCTGCGCCTCGCCGTACCGGTCATGAACGGTCTGCTCGGGCCCGTTGAGTACTCGCACGACGGCCTCGTACGCTTTGAACAGGAGAACGCAGGGGCGATCAGTGAGACGCTGGCGTCCCGGCCGCCGGTCGAGCTCTACGGCGCCTATTGGAGTGACCAGGTCGTCCGCGGTATGGATGTGCTCGGCCAACTCGATCCGAACGACGTGATGGCGCTGCGCTTCGAGGACCTCGTGGTCGCGCCCCGCCCGATCCTCGTGCGAATGGCCGACTTCTTCGAGCTGCCCACCGCGGACCGCGACTGGGTCGAGGAGGCCTGCCGCCTCGTAAAGGGCGTTCCGCCCACGCGCTTCGACAGCTTGCCGGCGCCCGAGCAGGCTCGGCTCGCGGACGCGTGTGCGCCGGGCGTGGCCAGGCTCGAGGAAGCCGGCTTGCGAGAGCCCTCCTAGACGCTTCTGCGACGACCCAACCGAAGACGACGCACGTCGGCACGATCTTCTGACGCCATGCGGACCCGGGTTCGATTCCCGCCGCCTCCACCGACTTTCAAGTAGTCTGAGTTACTTGCGTACGAAATCGCCGCTCTTCGGAGACCCGCATCGGCCACTTCGAACCCGAGTGGATTCGAGGTGTTGCGCGTCTCACTTCTGACCATAGGGCGCCGGTATACGACCCGGCACACTGGCCGCCGAGGCGCTTCACGGATCGGCGATTCCGCGAGCAAGGAGGCAACGACATGGGACAGCGACTCGAGAACGCGAAGAACCTCTACCTGGAGGCGATTCGCGACGGAAACGCGGCCGACGCCATCAACAAGTACTCGGGCGAGCGCTACACGCAGCATTCGACGCCGGTAAGGGACGGTCGAGAGGGATTCATCGAGTTCTTCCTGGATTTTCATCGCCGGAACCCTGTTCGGGAGATCGAGATCGTCCGCGGCTTCGAGGACGGCCCGTTCGTCTTTCTGCACGTCGTCCAGAACCTGAACAACGGCGAGTTCCGATACGTGACTGCCGACATCTTCGAAACGGACGCCGATGCGAAGATGGTGGAGCACTGGGACATCATCGCCGAGATGGCGGATGAGACGGTCTCCGGGCACACCCAAGTCGACGGCCCGACGGAGCCGGCGGACCTCGACAAGACGAACGCGAACAAGGCCCACGTCATCCGCTTCCTGAACGACGTTCTCAAGAACGGAGAGTACGACAAGCTCACTGACTACATCTCTCCGACGAGCTACACGCAGCACAACCCGGAGATCGGCGACGGGCTCGAGGGGCTCGGCGGGTTCGTCGAAGCGCTGGCAGAAGAGGGCTCTTCCATGGTCTACGAAGAGATCCACCGGGTCATCGGCTGCGGAAGCTTCGTTGCGGCGCTTTCGAAGATGAGGCTCGGGGGAGCCGAGATGGCGGTGATCGATCTCTTCCGAGTCGAAGATGGTCTCATCGTCGAGCACTGGGATGTGATGGAAGAGATTTCTCCGAGAGAGGATTGGGTCAACAGTGGGAAGTTCTGAACGGGGGCACCTAGCCCTGATCCGGCATTGCGAGGTGTAGGGAAAGCCCGGAATTGAAAGTGGCTCCGTCGGTGTGCTTGATGGAAGTGCCAACCACCATCATGCCTCCGAGGAGCCACATTCGTGAAGCTAAGCAGACACCGGATTCGAGCCCGCGTCAAGGGCGAATTGTCGATCGCCTTCACGGATGAGGCGCTGACGAGCTACGGCGGGCTGGAGCTGTTCCGGCGCTTCTTCGACCGCTTTTGGGCAGAGCGCCTGAAAGCGGCCTTTGCGGATCGGGCGTTCGACTCGGACTACGGATCCTTCCGCTGCATGCTGGTGGTGGTGGGGATGCTGCTGCTGGGAGGGAGCCGTCTCTCGCATGTCCGGGTGCTCGATCGGGATCCGTTGTTTCGGCGGTTCGTCCGATTGCAGCGGCTTCCGGACGAGCGGACCCTGGCGAGGAACCTGAAGGAGCTGACGTCGGGCTACCGCGATCGTCTGAACGAACTGCTGCGGGACATGGCCTATGGAACCCACACAGGGCTCGGCTTGGAGCGGGCCACGATCGAGCTGGACGGCACCGTGCTTCGGACGGGCGAGTACGTGGACGGCGCCGAGCGCGGCTTCAACCCACATCACCCGAAGGACCCGTCCTACTACCCGCTGACGGCGCACCTGGCGCAGACGAGCCAGCTGCTCGGCGTATGGAACCGGCCGGGCAATGTGAACGATGCGGTGGGCGCTGCGGAGAAGCTGGCCTTTCTCCTGGGCGACGCGAAGCGGCGCCTCGATCGGGTCCCGATCGAGGTGCGGCTCGATGGCGCCTTCTTCCAGAAGGCCGTTCTCGAGGTTCTCACGGCCTCTCGCGTGGAGTACGCCCTCAAGGTCCCCATGTGGCGCTGGCTCGGCGTGCGTGAGAAGATCGCCGCCCGGAAGCGTTGGCACCGCGTCAACGCGAGCGTCGACGCCTTCTCCGTCGTCCACCGGATCCCACAGTGGAAGCGCTGCGAGCGGATCGTGGTGTTCCGCAAGAAGGTCTCCGGGCGAAGCGCGAAGAACTTCCAGCTCGACCTCTTCACCCCGGACGATGGCCACTACGAGTACTCGATGGTCGCGACGAACAAGCGGACCAGCGAGGCCGCCGTCTGGGCCTTCATGGCCGGACGCGGCGGCCACGAGAAGACGCTGGCCGAGCTCAAACAGCACCTGGCGTTCGCCACCATCCCGACCCAGGACTGGGACGCCAACAGCAACTGGCAGCTGCTCAGTGCCCTGACCCACAACCTGGTGCGGGACTTCCAAGCCACGCTTGGCCTGCCAGAGCGACCCAACGGCCGAAAGCGGACCGCCCGGCTCCGCTTCCCCTCGCTCCGCACGCTCCGCTTCGAGCTGATCCAGCTCCCTGGCCGCATCGCTCGGCCTGCCGGACGCGCTTCGCTCCGAATCGCCGCGTCCTCGCGCAGCCGCTCCACCATCCGGGCCGCCGAGACCGCGCTCGCCGCGTGAGCCCGCCAGACCTACGCTCGGATCCGTGATCTCAATGCCGGATCAGGGCTAGGAACACCGGCATGAGCGAGACAGGTCTACCGAGCTGGAAGGCGACCGTCGCTGCGGCCATCGAAGTCGCGACGTCCGACCTGAAGCCGGCCGTCTCCATCAATGAGCTCCGCCCGCTGGACGAAGCAGTGGGGCTGCAGCACGTAGGGAAGCAGCCGGGCTTCGGCTCGCGGGAGTCTGCTGCAAGCAGCGGCGGCGCTCCCTGACGATGAACGGCTACGAGGCCAACGGATTCACTCCCGCGGCCAGTGCCAGGTTCAGGGATCGCATCAGAGAAGGGGGTACGCGCCCCGCGAGAGTTCCTTGAGCATCTGCGCTCGCGGCCGCGACGTCGCTGCCCGACGTACCCCCCGTGGCTAGAGGCGTGGCGGAGCGAGGCTCCGGCGAGCTCAAGTGCCTGATGTTGCGGCGCAAACTCGAATCCACAGCGTGTTCGGTTCGCGCTGGATCGGAATCTGTCCGGGTAGCGAGGCCCTGCGGTAGCATGAGGTCCATGTGCCGAACGAGGATCCCCATCCTGGGACTCTGCGTCCTCACCGTCGCCCAGATGGGCTGCATGACGGCCATCGCGGCCTTCCAGCCCGAGATCGATGGGTCGACGATCGTCATCACGACCACCGATGCGGACGGGACCTCGCGCGAGCGGGTGCTGTCGCCCATCGACGACGACGGGCGGCTCTTCGTCGCCGCGAACCACTGGCCGCGCGCGTGGTACCGGCGCGCGCTCGCCGATCCGGAGGTGAGCGTTACCCGCGACGGCCAGACCACCGACTACCTCGCGGTCCCCGTCAGCGAGGAGGAGCGCGAGCGGCTCCTCGACGATTCCGGGTTCCCGCGGGTCGGCTACCTGTTCACCGGCTTTGCACCGAGGCAGTTCCTCCGGCTGGATCCGCGCTAGGGCCCCCGAGCCAGAGGCTCAACGTCGGGATTCGTCGAGTCCGAGCGCCCCCTTCCGCGCCCGCGCCAACGCTCTTTCCGACCCGGCTGCGCTAGAGCTCCCGGGTCTGCGAAGCGGCGCTTCGTTCGCCGAGCGTCAGCTCGGCGCGGCGGGGATCACCAGTACGGGCCGGTCGGACCGGTGTACCAGCTTGTTGGTCAGGGAACCCATCCCGAGACGGCCGGCGGCCCCGTGGCCCCGGCTGCCCACCACGATGACGGCGGCTTCCACCTCGTCGGCGTGGTCAAGGAGCGCCTGGCAGACGTCGCCGGCGCAGACGTGGGCCCGGGCCGGCACCTCCGCCTCGGCCAGGAGCAGCTCGAGGGCGCGGCGCGATTCCTCCGCCTGCTCTTCCTGGAGGCGCTCCACGGCGGCGCGGCTCCCCTTCGAGCTTCCGAACAGGGGCCGGAGCTCCGGCCTCACGTGGACCAGCTCGACGCGGCCGCTCAAGTCCTCGGCCAGGCGGAACGCCGCGCGAGCCGCGGCCTCCGCATGGGTCGAGAAGTCCGTCGCCACCAGGATGACGCTGTCCTGCATGGTCGGGGAGACTAGCGGTCGTCGCCCCGGTCCAGAAGTTCGGGAGCCGGCGTGCGGCGCTATGGTGGTTGGCCGAAGCTCAGCGAGCTCCTGAGGGAGAAGGGGGGCCGCAGCATCTCGCCGGGAGCGCCCGTCTCGGGGTCCGCAAACCCGCAGCTCCGGCTCGTCCTCGGGCGAGCCGTGGCCTTCCTCGGCTTGCTGCTTCTGGCCGGAGCCGCAGGGGCCGCCGGCGCGGAGGGCGAGGCCCACGGCGCAGCGAACCACTCGGATCCCTTCGCCTTCGTCGTCCTCGGCCTGGCCGCCGTGATCACGGTCGCCATGATCGGGCGCTGGCTTGCCGGCCGATTCCGCCAACCCCCGGTGCTCGGGGAGCTGCTGATCGGCCTCGTCGTCGGCAACCTCGGCTACTGGCTCGGGCAGCCGATGTTCGCGCTGATCATGCACCTCGGCGACGCCCGCCCCGTCTTCAGGGAAGTCTTCCTCTCGGGCGAGGCCATCGCCGACGCGGCCGCGCGGGTACTGGGGCCCGAGAGCCTCGAAGACGGCGGACTCGCCGACGTGCTCCTCCCCCTCGTCACCGGTTCGGAGGGGCTGCCCCTGGTCTATGCGGGCTTCGCGCTGTCGCTCTTCTCGACGCTCGGGGTGCTGATCCTGGCCTTCATGGTGGGGCTCCAATCCAGCGTCAGCGAGATGCGCGAGGTCGGTCGCCAGGCGAGCCTGGTGGCGATCGTCGGGGTGCTGGCGCCCTTCGTCCTCGGCCTCGGGGTCGCTCTCTGGCAGCTGCCCGAGGAGGGCATGCCCGCCCAGCTGTTCGTGGCCGCCACCCTGTGCGCCACCAGCGTCGGCATCACAGCGCGGGTGTTCATGGACCTCGACCGGATGCGGACCCCCGAGGCCCGCGTGATCCTCGGCGCCGCGGTGATCGACGACGTCCTGGGGCTCCTGCTGCTGGCCGTCGTGGCGGGCATCGCCGTCACGGGATACGCGGATCCCGTCGAGATGGCCCGGATCTCGGTGCTCGCGCTGCTCTTCCTGGGGACGGTGTTCTTCCTGGGCGAGCGCATCGCCCGAGGTGCCGCCTGGGTCTTCGAGCACCTGGACCGGCAGCAGGGGAAGCTCCTGTTCCCCCTTGCCCTCGCGTTCTTCCTGGCCTGGCTCGCGAATTCGATCCAGCTGGCCGCGATCGTGGGGGCCTTCGCGGCGGGGCTGATCGTCAGCGACGAGTACTTCGCCGAGGAGCCGAACGGGTGGAGGGTCGAGGACCTGGTGCACCCCTTGGAGGCGATCTTCGCGCCGGTCTTCTTCGTCCTCATGGGGATGCAGGTGAATCTGGCTACGTTCTCCGAGCCCTCCACGCTGGCGATGGCGAGCGCCTTCACCGCGGCAGCCATCGTCGGCAAGCTGGCGGCGGGGGCACCGGCGGGCCGCGGCGTGGACCGGCTTTCGGTGGGATTGGGGATGATCCCACGCGGCGAAGTTGGCCTCATCTTCGCGAGCATCGGCAAGGGGATCGGCGTCGTGAGCGACGCCGTCTTCTCGGCGATCGTGATCATGGTGATGGTGACCACCTTCCTCACGCCCGTCGCCCTGCGCTGGTCGATGGCCCGCGCGGAAGTGGCGCCCGCCGGCGCCGACTAGAAGATCGCGAGCACCACCGCGTCCTCGGGGACCAGGACCTGCGCGCCCAGCGGAGGACGACGGTCTCGATCGGGCCGGCGGGATCCGAGAACTTCCGGATCAGGCTCGGGCCGACCCCGTCCCCGCGGTGGGCCGAGACGAGCACGGCGGCGCTGCTGCGGCTTCCTCGGTCGCCCGCGCCATTCGGCCTGCTATGGATGGGAGATGCCCTGGTTCAGCTACCACGGAGGCCATTCGGGAGAGTTCTGCCGGCACGCCAAGGGCCGCCTCGAAGACGTGGTGGAGCGGGCCTGGCAGGCGGGCTTCACCCACTACGGCCTCAGCGAGCACTGTCCGCGGATCCGCACCGAAGACCTCTTCGACGACGAAGTCGATCTGGGCGTCGAGGGGCTCGAGCGGCTGTTTCGCGCCTACCGGATCGAGGCCCGAAGGCTGCAGGAGGCCTTCGGGGATCGGCTCGAGATCCTGGTCGGCTTCGAGACCGAGCGGCTCCCGCCCGACGGATGGGCCGGCACGATGAAGGGCCTACGCCACGACGTCGAGCCCGACTTCGTCATCGGCAGCGTCCACCACGTGGACGGCCGGTGCATCGACGAGTCGCGCGAGCGGACGGACGCGATCGCGCGAGCGCTCGGCGGCAGGACCGAGCTCCAGCGAGCCTACTTCGAGGACCTGGCGGAGCTCGTGACGACCCTTCGCCCCGAGGTGGTCGGCCACTTCGACCTGGTCCGCAAGTTCGACGGGGAAGCGGCGGGCTTCGGCGACGACGTCTGGCCGGCGATCGCGCGCGCCCTCGAAGCCGTGCGCGAGACCGGCTCCGTTCTCGACGTGAACGCCGGCGCCCATCGCCGGGGGCTCTCGCCGGTCTACCCGCTGCCCGTGATCCTCGAGCGGGCCCGGGCCCTGGGGATCGGCGTCACCCTGGGCGACGACAGCCACGGCGCCCACGACGTGGGTGTCGGGCTCGACGCCTGTCTCGCCGCGATCGCCGCGGCCGGCTACACCGAGGTCGCGTACTTCGGCCGGGAGGGCGGGGGGCTCATCCGGCGCCACGCTCCTCTGGACGAGGTCGAGCCCCGCCCGCGCGCCTAGGGGTGCATGTCCTCCCGCGCGACGTCCTTGACGTGCGTCGCGAAGAACCACAGATGTCCCTCGGGATCCATGGCGCCGTAGCGACGATCCCCGTAGAACTGGTCCGCCGGAGGCTCGACGATCTCGGCACCGGCGGCCTTGGCCTTCGCGAAGTGCGCGTCGACGTCGTCCACATAGACGTAGATGTTGGCGGAGCCGGCGCCGGACTTCCTCGGGTTCTTGTAGTCGGGACCCGGGTGCCCCATCATGATGCGCCCCTCGGCCAGGGTCATCTCCGCATGGGCGACCCCGCCGTCCGGCATCTCGATGCGCATGGCCTCGTCGAATCCGAACGCCTCTCCGAGCCACGACAAGGCGGCGGCCACGTCTTCGTAGAGCAGGTAGGCACAGATGCGGGGCGTGTCTTCGGGCGGGTTCGCGGGCATGGGGTCCTCCTGGATCGGGTGCTGGGAGGATTCCATCGATCGATCGAATCGGCCAAGGCGGCTCACCGACGATGGCCTCGATCTGCTGCATTCCCATCTCCAGGATTCTCCTCTCTTCCGCAACGCCGAGCGCGGTAGCTGTCTCGTGGACGTCGCCGTGATGGCCGATCTCGTGCCCCTTGCGTAGATGGCTCCAGAGCCCGGGCGCGGAGCGTGATCGGACGGCCCGCGGCCTTCCGCCCCGGGCCCACGGCGGGTCGGATCGACCCTGTCCTGACCGCCAGCTCGCTCAGTCGCCGGTCGGCGTCGCAGCGGCCGTCGCGGCGAGGGCCTCCGGCGGGAGGTTCGCCGCCATGGCGGCTTCGTAGGCCGGGCGCGTCCGGATGCGCGCGACGTAGTCGTCCAGGGGCGCCGGCACCGGCGCCTTCACGAAGCGGGCCCACTCCAGGCAGGTCGTGAGGAGGAGGTCGGCGACCTGGAGGTGCTCGCCGAGCAGGCAGGGCCGGCCATCGGCCAGCCTCTTCGCCGCGACCGAGACCTGCCTCTCGAAGTAGCCGATCGACGACGCGACCGCGGCCGGCGCCTCGCCGTAGATCTCGGGAAGGCCGGCGTGGCGGCGCACGACGTAGAGCGCGGTCGCGTCCAGCTCCATGAGCACGAAGTGCACCCACTGGTCGTGGAGGCCGCGGTCCCGGGACCCGGCGGCGGGCTGGAAGCGGCCGGGGGCGTAGCGATCCGCCAGGTAGGACGTGATGGCCCCGCTCTCGGCCAGCACGAAGTCGTCCTCCACCAGCAGAGGGATCTTGCCGCGTGGATCGAGGGCGAGATACTCGGGCGTCCGGGTCTCCCCCGTCCGCGAGCCGATGGCGCGGCATGCGTAGTCGAGGTCGAGCTCCGCCAGCATCCAATGGACCCGGAGCGTGCGGGGCGTGCCGATGCCCCAGAGCGTGCGTTTTCGCACGGGGGCGACGGGGTCGGGCATCGGCGGTCTCCTCCTTCGGTGGACAAGACTAGGCGACGCATCGATCGGGCGAGTCGCTAGCCTTCGGGAAGAGGGCGGGACGTGAGCGGCGTCGGGAGCTTCGACTTCATCGTGATCGGCGCAGGGATCGCCGGCGCCTCGGCGGCCTACGAGCTGCAGCCCCACGGCGCGACGCTCCTGCTCGAGCGCGAGCCGCTGCCCGGCCAGCACACCACCGGGCGCTCCGCTGCCTTCCTGGTGGAGAGCTACGGCACCCGCACGGTGGGGCGCCTCACCCGAGGCGGCCGGGCGTTCCTCGAACGGCCACCGGACGGGTTCGCCGAGCATCCGCTGGTGACGCCGAGGCCCGTGCTGTGGGTCGCGCGCGACGATCAGCGCGAGAGCCTGGCGCGGGCGGCCCACGAGGGTCGCGACACCGGAGCCTCGATCGAGGCCGTCTCGCCCCGCGAGGCGAGGCAGCTGTGCCCGGCCCTCCGACCGGACTACCTGGCCGCCGCGCTCGTCGAGCCGAATGCCATGAGCATCGATGTGGCGGGCCTGCTGGAGGGCTTCCTGCGCGGCCTGCGTCGCCGGGGCGGCGAGCTCGTCACCAAGGCCGACGTCGGCCGGATCGAGCGCGTGGCGGGGGCCTGGGAGGTCGAGGCCGGCGGTCGCCGCTGGCGTGCGCCGGTCGTCGTGAACGCAGCCGGCGCCTGGTGCGACGTGATGGCGGGGCTGGCCGGCGCGCGTCCGGTCGGTCTGCGGCCGCTGCGGCGCACCGCGGTCACCTTCGCCCCGCCCGCGGGCTGCGACATCCGCACCTGGCCCTGCGTGATCGACGCCGACGAGGACTTCTACGTCAAGCCCGAGGGCGTGCAGCTGTTGGCGTCGCCCTGCGACGAGAGCCCTTCGGAGCCCTGTGACGCGGCGGCCGAGGACTACGACGTGGCCCTGGCCGTCGATCGCGCGCAGCGGGCGCTGGACCTGGAGATCGTCAGCTTGTCCGGGCGCTGGGCGGGGCTGCGCAGCTTCGTCGCGGACCGCTCGCCGGTGATCGGCGCGGATCCGGAGCGGGCCGGGTTCTTCTGGCTGGCCGGGCAGGGCGGCTTCGGCATCATGACCTCTTCCGCCGCCGCCCGCGCCGCCGCCGGCCTGATCGTGGAGGGGCGCCTGCCGGACGACCTCGCTGCCCTGGGCCTCACTTCGCCAGATCTCTCGCCGGGGCGCGCCGCACTCTCCGCCTCGAGGAAGTGAGGATTGTCCGATGGCGGGGGAGCGGCTCCCGGGCGTAGGATCCTCTCATGATGACCCGATGGCTCCTCGTCCTGTGTGTGTGCGGGCTCGCGCTCGGCGCCCTTTCCGCTTGTGGCGATGGCGAGGGAGGGCTCGATGCGTCCCTCCCCACCGCGACCGATCCGGCCACCCTGCGCACGACCGGCCTGGGCCCGGTGGTGGGCGCGGTGACGCCCGCCGGCGCCCACGCCTGGCGCGGCATCCCTTTCGCCGAGCCCCCGGTCGGGGAGCTCCGCTGGCGTGCGCCCCGGTCGGCGACGGCCTGGTCGGGCACCCTCGAGGCACTCGAACATCCCCCGGCCTGTCCCCAGTACGCCGGTCTCGTGGCCGGACGCGACGGTGCCCAGCCCGGGGAGCTGACCGGCCAGGAGGACTGCCTCTACCTGAACGTGTTCGCGCCGGCCTGGGCGCCGGAGGCGGTGCCGGAAGGCGATGCCCGCGTGCCGGTGCTCGTTTGGATCCACGGTGGCGGCAACTCGATCGGCGACGCCGCGCCCTACGACGGCAGCGTGCTCGCGAAGGAGCACGGCGTCGTCGTCGTCGCCATGCACTACCGGCTCGGCCCGCTCGGCTGGCTTCACCACCCCGCGTTGGCCCACGGCGGCTCGGCCGCGGACGCCTCGGGAAACTACGGCACGCTCGACCAGATCGAGGCCCTGCGCTTCGTCCGCGACCACATCTCCGCCTTCGGGGGCGACCCGGGCAACGTGACGATCTTCGGCGAGTCCGCCGGCGGCCGGAACGTCTTCACCCTCGTGCTCTCGCCGCTGGCCGGCGGGCTCTTCCACCGCGCGATCGCCCAGAGCGGCAGCGCCGGACTCACCCCGACGGACGAGGCCGGCCAGGCCATGGGCCGCGGGGGCCCGGACAACACGAGCAGCCGGATCGTCGCACGCCTGGTGCCGGACGCCTCCAGCGGCGACCTTGCGGCGGTCGCAGCGGCGTTGCGGGAGACCACTTCGGAGCAGGTGTTCGGCGCCGTCACCGGCGAGCCGCAGATGGGGATGGTCCGCTCGCCGCAGATCTTCGCCGACGGGCACGTGCTGCCCGCCACGACGGCGCCCGCCGCCCTGGCGGCGGGCCACTACAACCAGGTGCCCTTCATCAGCGGCACGAACCGGGACGAGTCGAGGCTCTTCCTCTTCGGCGACCGGGAGCTGGTCCGCTGGTGGCTCGGCGTTCCCTGGGGCCCGCGGGATCCTGTGGCCTACGCGCGCATCGCCGACTACACGAGCCACTTCTGGAAGCTCCGGGCGGTCGACGAGCCCCTCCGGCACATGCGGGCGGCCCAGGGCCCGAGCGTCTATGGCTACCGCTTCGACTGGGACGAGGAGCCGCGCTTCCTGTGGCTCGACTTCTCGGAGCTGCTCGGCGCCGCTCACGCCCTCGAGATTCCCTTCGTCTTCGGCGGCTTCCGTCTCGGCTCGGCCACCCGCTTCGTCTTCGACGAGGAGGGTGCAGAGAGCCGCGAAGAGCTCGGACGCCGCATGCGTTCCTACTGGGCGCAGTTCGCGCGGACCGGCGACCCGGGGCGGGGCGTCGACGGAGACCTGCTCCGCTGGGAGCCCTGGAGCACGGAGCCCGACGCGGACCGCATGATCGTCTTCGACACCGAGCCGGACGGCGGCATCCGCATGACCCCGGAAGAGCTCACCCAGCCGGGCCTGATCGGCCGGATCGCCTCGGACGCGCGCTTCGAGACCGCCGACGACCGCTGCAGGGTGCTGCGGGACGTGCGCGGGCCGAACGGACGGCTCACGGAAACGGAGATCGCGGCAGGAGGGTGCACCACCGGGCCGTGAGGCCGGAGGACCGGCGCTGGTTCATCACCCGCCTTCCCGTTTCGGCGCCAACGCCTCTTGGAGCAGCACCTCGAGGGTCTCGACCGCCTCGCGGTCGGCCTGGCGCCGCGCGGGTGTCTTCGGCATGCGCCCGCGGGCGGCGGCGATGCCCCGGGCCGCCACTCCCAGCCGGAAGCCGTCCGGGAAGTCGGCGGCGGCGAACAGGGCGTCGAACACGCCGCGCACCCGATCCTGGAGGGTGCGCGCCTCGTCGAGGTCGCCGCGGACGGTGGCGTCGTAGAGCGCGCGGGTCAGCTCCGGGACCACGCCGCTGCTGGCGTTGGTGCCGCCGTCGGCGCCCATCAGCAGCATCGGGACGAGGGCCGGATCCCAGCCGGTCAGGAAGCTGAAATCCGGCCGCAGGGGGCGCACGGCCTGGATCATCTCCATCATGAAGGGCAGCTCGCCCGAGGAGTCCTTGATGGCGATGATGCGCGGACACTCGTCGGCGAGCCGTTGGATCGTCGGCACGTCGATCGGCGAGGCGAACATCGGGATGTTGTAGAGGGTGACGTCGACGGGGGTGTGGTCGCCGATCTCCCGGAAGTAGGCGTAGACGCCGTCGGGCGACGTCCGGTAGTAGTGGGGCGAGACGATCGCTACGGCGCGCACGCCGAGCTTGGCGTAGTGCTCGCATGCGCCAAGGGTCTCGCGCACGTCGGCCTCGGCGGCGCCGGCGAGGATGGGGACCCGGCCCGCGGTCTGGTCGACCACGATCTCGATGACGCGGCGGCGCTCCTCCGGGGTGAAGCGCGTGAACTCGCCCGTCGAGCCGTTGGGGTAGAGGCCGTGGACGCCGTGATCGATCAACCAGTCGACGTAGCGGCGCAGCTCGGCCTCGTCGACGCGCCGATCCTCGTCGAGGGGGACCACGTTGGGACAGAAGATACCGGACAGGTGCGTGGGCTCGTTCATGACCGCTCCTTTCCCAGAACGTAGGTGCGCCTGGCGTTCCCGCCGAGCACGGCGTCCCGGGCCGCGGGATCGAGCCCGGCCAGCAGCTCCTTGCTGGCCTCTTGCCAGCGCGCGTAGCCGCCGGCCGGGACCACCACTGGCCAGTCGCTGCCCCAGAGCAGCCGCTCCGGGCCGAAGCTCTCCAGCAGGTGGTCGACGTAGGGCCGCAGGTCCCGGGCCGTCCAACCGGGCTTCGCTTCGCTCGCCAGGCCCGAGAGCTTGCAGCAGGCCTCGGTCTCGCGGGCGATGCGCGCCAGGTCGTCGGCCCAGGGCTGCCAGGCTCCGTCCCGGATGGCCGGCTTGGCGCCGTGGTCGACCACCGCCCGGAGTTCGGGATGGCGGCCCAGGAGTCGCAGCAGCGGCGGCAGGTGTCGCGGATGAACGAGGGCGTCGAAGCACAGTCCCAACGCGGCGACAGCCTCGAAGACCGGAGCCAGGGCCGGGCGCAGCATCCAGTCGGGATCCGGCAGGTCCTGGATCATCGGTCGCACGCCGACGCCCTTCGGATGCGCCGCCACCTGGGCGAGCTGCCCGTGGGCGTCGTCGGCCTCGAAGTCGATCCAGCCCACCACGCCGAGGACCCACGGCGTGGCCTCCGCCAGCCCCAGCAGGAAGCGGGTCTCCTCGAAGGTCGGCGCGGCCTGGACGACCAGCGTGGCGTCGACGCCCGCGGCGGCGAGCAGGGGGGCGAGATCCTCGGGCCCGTAGTCGCGGTAGAGGGCCCGCAGATCCGGCGTGAGCCAGCCGTAGTCGCCGCGATCGAGCTTCCAGAAGTGCTGGTGGGCGTCGATCCGCATCAGCCCGCCGCTCCCGTCGGTGCATCCCGACGCAGCAGCCCCTCTTCCACGAGATCGCTCCACAGCGATGGGGGAATCGGTTGCGCCATGTGCTCGGCGTTCTGGCTCGCCTCGGCCGCGCTGCGCGCGCCGGGGATCACGCTCGCGACGATCGGATGAAGGAGCGGGAACTGGAGGGCCGCGCTGGCCAGGGGGACGCGGTGGGCTGCGCACACGGCGGCGATCGCCCGGGCGCGTGCGAGGACCTCCGGCGGCGCCGGCGCATAGTCGTAGCGGGCGCCTTCGCCCGGGGGGGCGGCCAGCAGGCCGGAGTTGAAGGGCCCACCCACGACGATCGACGTCCCGCGCTTCTCGCACTCGGGGAGCAGCCCGTCCAGGCCGCCCTGCTCGAGCAGGGTGTAGCGGCCCGCCAGCAGGATCACGTCCAGGTCCGCATGCCCCAACACCTCGAGGCACACCTCGCACTCGTTCACGCCCAGGCCGATCGCCCCGATGGAGCCCTCCGCGCGCAGCTCCTGGAGCGCGCGCAGGCCTCCGTCGAGGGCGACCCGGAGAAGCTCTCGGTGCCGGGGGCCGTGGGTCCGGGCGCCGACGTCGTGGAGCAGCAGCACGTCGACGTGATCGCGGCCGAGGCGGGCGCAGCTCGACTCGAAGGAGCGCATCACCCCCTCGTGGGAGTAGTCGAAGACCGGATCGAAGGCGTGGGCCGCGACGAAGCCCTGGTCCTCGCGCGGGCCGCCCGGGCGGGGGACCAGCCGCCGGCCCACCTTCGAGGAGAGGGCGAAGGGCTCGTTGGCGGCGGCGAGGCCGCGCCCGAGCCGTTCCTCCGCGAGGCCGTAGCCGTAGTAGGGCGCCGTATCGAAGTAGCGCACGCCGCCGGCCCAGGCGGCGCGCAGCGTGCCCTCGGCGTCGGCGTCGGAGACCGGCGCGAACAGGTTGCCCAGCGCCGCTCCGCCGAAGCCCAGCGTCGTCACTTCGACCCGGGACCGCCCCAGGGGCCGGCGGGGCAGGGGACGCTTCGCTTCGGCCACGGCGAGATCGTATACCCTCCTTGCGATGGCGCGCATCGTCCGGCTGGAGACCTTCGATCTCCGCTTCCCGACCTCCGACGGGCTGGACGGCTCCGACGCCATGAATCCGGAGCCCGACTACTCGGCGGCGACCGTGGTGATCCACACCGACGTCCCGGGGCTGGAAGGCTGCGGGCTCGCCTTCACGATCGGGCGCGGCAATGAGGTGTGCGTCGCCGGCATCGAGGCCTACGCGCCCCTCGTGGTCGGCCGACGGCTCGACGAGATCGAGGCCGATCCGGGCCGCTTCTGGCGGGAGCTGGCCGGCGACAGCCAGCTCCGCTGGCTCGGGCCGGACAAGGGCGCCGTGCACCTGGCCCTCGCCGCGGTCACCAACGGGGTGTGGGACCTGCTGGCCAAGCGCGCCGGCCAGCCCCTGTGGCGCTACCTGGCGGAGCTGCCCGCCGAGACGCTGGTGGGCGCGGTCGACTTCCGGCACCTGCGCGACGCCATGGGCGAGCAGCAGGCCCTCGACCTGCTCGCGGCCGCTTCGGCCGGACGCGAGGCGCGCGAGCGGGAGCTCCGGTCCCACGGACATCCCGCCTACATCACGTCGGCCGGCTGGCTGGGCTACGACGACGGCAAGATCCGCGAGCGTTGCCGCGAAGCCCTCGGCCGCGGCTTCGACGCCTTCAAGATGAAGGTCGGCCGCGACCTGGAGGACGACCTCCGGCGGGCGCGCATCCTGCGCCAGGAGATCGGACCCCATCGCATGCTGATGCTCGACGCGAACCAGGTGTGGGGCGTCGAGGAGGCGATCGCGGCCATGGAGCGCCTGGCCGAGTGCGATCCGCTCTGGATCGAGGAGCCGACCCACCCGGACGACGTGCTGGGACACGCGCGGATCGCCCGGGCGGTGGCACCGGTCCGCGTGGCGACCGGGGAGCACTGCGCCAATGCGGTGATGGTGAAACAGCTGCTCCAGGCCGAGGCCACCGGCTTCCTGCAGATCGACGGCTGCCGCCTCGGCGGTGTGAACGAGGTGATCGCGGCGCTCCTCCTCGCCGCCCGCTTCGACGTGCCGGTGTGCCCGCACGCGGGCGGCGTCGGCCTGTGTCAGCAGGTCCAGCACTGGTCGGTCTTCGATCGGCTTCGCGTGAGCCCGGACGGCCGCGACCGCCGCATCGAGTACGCCGACCACCTGCACGAGCACTTCCAGACCCCGCTGGTCGTCCGCGGCGGTGCCTATCGCCTGCCCGAGACGCCGGGCATTGGCCTCGACTTCCGCCCCGAGAGCCGGGCGCGCTACCGCTATCCGGACGGCGAGGTCTGGAAGGCTCGCCGGGGCGAGGAGTGACATGCTGCGAACCACCCTGATCCACCCGGAGCTCTCCGCCGCCCTGGCGCGCGCCGGCCACGGCTCCCGCGTCCTGATCTCCGACGGCAACTATCCCCACGCGACGGCGCACGGCCCCCGCGCGGAGCGAGTCTGGCTCAACCTCTCGCCGGGCGTGGTCACCGTCGCCCAGGCCCTTCGCGCCATTGCCTCGGCGGTGCCGATCGAGGCCGCCGCGGTGATGGACTGGAAGCAGGACGACTACGTGTCCGAAGATCCGCCGGTCTGGCGGACCTTCGCGCAGGTCCTCCGGGAAGAGGCGGCCTTCGCCGGCCCCTTCGAGCGCATTGCCCGCCCCGCCTTCTACGAGACCTGCCGCGGCGAGGACCTGGCCGTGCTCGTCGCCACCGGCGATCAGGCGCTCTACGCGAACCTGCTGCTCACGATCGGCGTGCGCCCGGCGGAGAGCTGAGGCCCTAGAACGGGACGTCGTCGTCCGGCATCGGCGGGGCTCCTTCCCCCGCGAAGGGGTCCGCGGTGCCGGCCGCCTCTCCCGAGCGCTCCAAGGTCCAGACGTCGAGGGAGTTGAAGTAGCGGACGTCGCCCTTGGGGCTCGTCCACTCCCGGCCTCGCAGGCTGAACTCGACCCGCACCTCGTCGCCCACGGCGTGGCCGTCGAGCTGCTCGCAGCGATCGCCGGTGAGCTGGAAGATCACGTACTGCGGGTACCGCGGGTTCTCGACCAGCTCGAGCACGAACTCGCGCAGGCGGAACCGCTCCGTCTTCTGCTGGGTGTCGAAGGTGGCGTGGATCCTTCCGGAGGCGTGCATCCTCATGCGCCCAATGTACCCCCGTCGGCGGGCTCGCGGGACGGGTCCGGCGCGGCGGCCCGCCCGCGCGGCAGAAGGCGCCCGTAGGTAGCGCAGCGCCACAGCCACTGGGCGGGCCGAAAGCGAAGGGGCGGAGCGAGGGCCGCGCCACCCACGCCTGCATCGCGAACACCGCCCGTTCCGTCATGTCGCGTGGCTCGACGACGCGCTCGTCCGGCGCCGGCCGGCCGAGGCCTGGGCCGGCACACCCCAGGTCGCGATCGACCTCCACACGCTCCTCAGCGACGACGCCGCGGAGACCGAAGTGGCGGCCGTCCGGCACGGCGACGGGACCCTCCGCGTGCTGGGCACGGTCCGGACCGCCCCTCGGACCGAGCTCGGCACCTCGCGAGCCGTGATCTGGGAGGCGCCTCTCGCCTCCTGAGGCCCCTACGGGCAGGGCCCCAGGGAATCGCCATGGGCCAGGTGGGCCTTCACGGCGGGGCTCGCAATCGAGATCGTCTTGGGGTCGCTCGGGTCGTGGCAGACCAGCGCCTTGTGGGACACGGCTCGTGCCGGAACGCGATCGGTGTCGACACTCACCTCGCCGGTCGCCCCGGTCGCCGTCTGGGTTCGGCTCACGGTCACGCCGGCTCCGCTCGCCTCGATCACCAGCACGCCCTGGATGTAGGCGGAGGCGGGCGGGCTGCCCCTGAAGTCGAAGTCGCTGCCCATCAGCTCCGCGCAGCTCACCTGGAGCGCCGCGCCCGCCGGCAGGGTGTCCTGCCGTGCCTCGGACACGTCGCCTGCACCGAGCGCGCCCGGCGGGAAGCTCAACGCGAGGCGCTGGATCAGCACCGCATCGACGTCGCTCGGGTTGTGCACGTCGATCGACACCGCGTAGTCGCCGGGCACGGCCCGCACCATGTCGGCTGCGTTCGTTCCGCAGGTGAAGGGAACCGAGAACTGCTGCCAGGAGAGCCTGAGCTTCTTCTTCTTGGCGAGGCCGGCCGTCGGCATCATCAATGCGAGGGCGACCAACACCGAGCAGCTCGCGACCAGGACACTTCGGAGCATGGCTCTCTCCTCCCGAACGATCGGTATGAAGAGGGCGTGTCGGCCATCACGGCGGGCGACTGGACCCCGCGGGGAAGGGCGTGGAGCGTCCAGGGTACTCAGCCGGAATCCGCTGTCGCTTGCAGGTGCCGAGCGACGTCCGCATTCGACGGCAGCTTCCGCGTCGACGTGCCGCCGTCGATGTTGATGACCTGGCCCGTGATGTAGGAGGCGTCGTCGCTGGCGAGCCAGAGCACGGTCTGGCTCACGTCGTCCGGCTGGCCCATGCGGCCGATGGGTGTCTGCTCCAGGAACGCGGAGGTGACGGCGGGGATGGCAAGCAGGTGGGCGGTCATCGGCGTCTCGATGACGGACGGCGCCACCGCGTTGACGCGCAGGCCGTCGGGCCCGTACTCGCTCGCGGCGACGCGGGTCACGTGGTTGATGCCGGCCTTGGCGCCGGCATAGGCCGCGTAGTTCTCCGGGGGCAGCACGCCGGTGAGCGAGGAGATCGTGATGAGCGATCCGCCGCGCTCGAGCACGGCCGCCAGGTGCCGCAAGAAGTAGACGGCGCCGGTGAACTGCACGGCGACCATCGGCTCGAGGGTCTCCGGGGTGATGTCGCGGATGGCCGTCTGCTGCTCGAAGCCGGCGGAGTTGACCGCCACGTGCACCGGGCCCAGCGCCTCGGCGGCTCCCACGGCGAGGGCCGCCAGGCTCTCGAAGTCGGTGATGTCCGCCGCGATCGGGATGGCGCCGATCTCGGCGGCGGCCGCCTCCAGCCGGTCCACCCCGCGGCCCGAGATCACCACCCGCGCTCCTTCGTCGACGAAGGCCTTCGCCAGGTGGAGCCCCAGCCCGCTCGAGCCTCCGGCCACCACGACCCCCCGGCCGTCGAATTTTCCCATGGGTTCTCCTCGTCTCGCTGCCGACACCGGTCAGCCGCTCGTGACCCTTCTCGCGGCGGATGCGGTTCAGCCGCTCGTGACCCCTTCTCGCGCGATCGCCGCGGCGAGCTTCAGGCCGTCGTAGCTGATCATCTTCACCGGCGCGAGCTCGAGCACCACCCGGCGCGGCGTGTCCAGCATGGCCGCGAGTCCCCGCCGCGCCCCTTCGTCCTCGGGATGGAGCGCCTTCGAGAAGGCGTCGAAGAACCACTCCAGGGTGGCGCGATCGTCGTGGATCGTGCAGGTCGTCTTGAGCGTGATCGTGCGATCGGGGCCGATCTCGGTTCCGTCCCCCGAGACGATCACGCAGCTCTGCGGACGCTCGCGCAGGGCGGCGACGCGGTGGCGCTGGCCGCTGGTCGTCACCCAGATGCGTCCGCGCTCCCAGACATAGCGGTGGGTCACGCCGACCGGCCACCCGTCGCGCGTGGTCCAGCACACGGCGCAGATGCGCTGCAGCGCGAAGAGCTTCTCGCGGTCGGCCTCGTCGAGGGTGTAGGCGGAGACTTCTTCCAGGCTGGCCATCGGAGGGCGCTCCTTGTCGGGTCCGTCAGTCCGCGGGGCTTCGGGCCGGAGCCTCGGGCAGCGCGACCCAGGCGCGAGCGGTGACGCTTCGCACGCCGTCCTGGCGGTCGAGCCACACCTCGCACTCGGCGACGGTCTCTCCGGCCTCGGTAGAGAGCGCCACCACCCGGCCTCCGGCGCTGACCGAGTCGCCATCGAAGACCGGCTCCGGGAACTCGGTCCGTATGCGTCTCACGGAGGTCGGCCCGGCCCACTCCAGCAGCATGTTGATTACGTACCCGAGGTTGATGGGGCTCTGGTTGAGCAGCCGGCCCTCGAAGCCCATGGCCCGGGTCGCCTCGCGATCCCAGTGGACCGGGAACGGGTCGCGGAAGATGGCCGCGACCGTCTTCATGCGCTCCGGCGTGACGCGCTCGAGGCGGAAAGGCGGAATGGCGTCTCCGACGGCGACCTTCACGCGCCTTCTCCCGGGTCGAGGCGCCAGAAGCGCCAGCCGAACGCGACCTCGGCCACGGGCTCGCCGTCTTCGTCGCCGAGGGCGATCTCGTAGCGAAACGCATCGGAGACGGTCCCCTGCCGGCCCGTCCTTCGCTCGAAGCCCGTGATCCCGCCGGCCACGTGGTAGGACTCGTCCTCGCGCAGGGGCTGGTGGATCCGCCAGTCGTAGTAGTCGATGCTCACCGGAGCGCCGGGGGGCGACCCGGCGAGCCGGAACAGCTCGCTGATGCTGGTGCCCACGCCGTTGATCGCCACGTGGAAGAGATGGGCCGGGTGGGCGAGGCGGTCCGGCAAGGGCGCCGCGCCGGTGGCATCGCTGAGCAGGAAGTTCTCCCAGTGCTCGATGCGATAGGTGCCGCCGGGGAAGCGACGGCCCACCAGCGCCTGTAGCGCCGCCTCGGACGGCATCATCGGGTGCTCTCCTTCGGCACCGCGATCGCCCGGGCGCCCTCCGCGTCGAGTCCGACGTGGAGAGCGATCGGCGACGACTCCCGGGTCCACCCGCCTCCCGTACGAACGGCGAGCATCCGGTGGTCGATGGCGATCTCGATCCGTTCCGACGCGCCGGCGGGCAGGCGCACGCGCTGGAAGCCCACGAGCCTTCGGGGCGGGCGCTCGTAGGCGGACTGCGGAAGCGAGGCGTACACCTGGACGACGGTCGAGCCGGAGCGATCGCCGCGGTTCCGGACGGTGACCTGGACTGCGGCGGCGGACGAGCTCGCGTCCGCCAGCTCGAAGGAGGTGTAGCCGAGCCCGAAGCCGAACGGACGGTGGGCCCGGGTGCCCCGGGCATCGAGCCACCACTGGCCGTGCAGGAGGCCGTAGGTCTCCTGCTCGGCCTCTGCACGGAAGGGCACCAGGTCTTCTTCACGCCGCGGGATGGCGAAGGGGAGGCGGCCCCCGGGCTCGGCGGCGCCGGTGAGGACAAGGCCCAGCGCGTGGCCTCCCTCCATGCCCGGGTACCAGAGCAGGACGGCCGCTGGAACCCGCTCGAGCCAGGGCATCACGACTGCGCTGCCGGCCATCACGGCCACCACCACTCGTTCATGCCGATCCGCGGCCGCCAGGATCAGCTCCTCGTCCTCGGGGCGGAGCCGCAGTGAGCGGCGATCGCCGCCGGCGGCGAAGCCCGGGCGCGTCCCACCCTCCTGTCTCGGTGCCTGGAAGTCCGGAGGGAAGCCGGCCACGGGATGATCCGTCGGCGGGAAGAGCCCCCGGAGCTTCGCGAACGCGTTCGGATCGATGTACTCCCCCTCGTCCTCGGCGGTGTAGCCGACGACGACCACCACCGTGTCGGCTCCCTCGATCACCTCGAGGTCGTGCGCCGCGTGAACCACCTCCGCGTCGGAGAAGGCGGCCCGGAGGCCCGCAAGGGGCGTCGTCACGTCCGGCTGAAGCACGTTGCTGCTGCCGCCGTCGCCGAGATTCGGGATGTCCGCGAGCCTGCCCAGCACGGCCAGCCGGCGCGTCCTGGCGGCGACCAGTGGGAGCATCCCGTTCTCGTTGCGGAGGAGGACCATGGACGCGCAGGCGGCCTCCCGCGCGAGGGCGCGATGCTCGGCGCAGGCGACGACCTCGGCGCCCGGCGCGTCCCGGAACACCCGGGCGAAGCGCAGCAACGTCGCCAGGGTTTCCGCGACGCGCTGGTCCACCGCGTTGATCGAGAGCTCGCCCCCGGCGACGGCCTCCGGAAGCGCGACCGCACGCTGCTGGCGGAACGGCATCTCGACGTTGCACCCCGCTTCCACGGATTTCACCGGATCGCGCAGCCCGAACGAGAAATCTGTGATGACGAAACCCTCGAAGCCCCACTCCTCCCGCAGGATCGACGTCAGCAGCGCCGCGTTCTCGCCGCACCACTCGCCGTTCAGCGAGTTGTAGGCGCTCATCACACTCGCGACGCCCGCCTCGCAGACGCGACGGAAGTGCGGCAGGTACACCTCGTGGAGGGTGCGCTCGTCCGCGCGGACGTCCACCTGGAACCTCGCGTTCTCCATCGAGTTCAGGGCGAAGTGCTTCATGCACGCCATCACGTGGCGCTGCAGCCCCTCGGTGAGGGCGGCCGCCATCTCGCCCACGTGGTGCGGATCCTCTCCGTAGGTTTCCTGGGCGCGGCCCCAGGCCGGGTGCCGGAGGAGGTTGAGACACACGGCGCCCGTGAAGGTCGCACCCTGGGCCCGCAGCTCGCGGCCGATCGCGTCACCGATGCGGCGCTCGAGGTCCGGATCGAAGCTCGCGCCGCGAGCCATCGGCACGGGGAACGCGGTGGAGGGGCCGACGACGCAGCCGCGGGGACCGTCCGCGAACTGGAGGCCGGGGATGCCGAGCCGCGGCACCCGGGCCGCCGGCCACGGGTGGGCGTGGTAGCCGCCTTGCCCCATGTCGACGGTCCCGGGCCAGAAGGGGACGTCCCCGTCGAGGCAACCGAGCTTCTCGTCCAGGGTCAGCTCGGCGACGAGCCCACGGGCCTCGGCCGCCGGATCCGCACCGGCAGCCACCCGGTCGACCGCCTCGTCGAATCGGGCCTCGTTCCGCGGCAACCTCAGGCCGACTGGAGCCGCACGAGACGTTCGTTGATGATGCTCTCCGCCTCGCTCATGATGCGATCGATCAGCTCCTTCACCGTCGGCACGTCGTGGATGAGGCCCGCGACCATGCCACAGGACCATGCGCCTGCCTCCACGTCGCCCTCCTGCATCACCTTCGGATAGATTCCAGCGACCTCCGGGATGATGTCCTCGAACTTCAGGTCTGCACCGAGCGCCTTCTCCTTCTCGATCAGACGTTCGACGCCGGCGTTGGCTAGCACCCGCTCGGTGTTGCGCAGCCCGCGCATGATGAGGCGCGTATCGAGCTCCGAGGCGTCGACCAGGGCCTGCTTCACGTTCCAGTGGACGGGGGCCTCCTGGGTTGCGATGAAGCGTGTGCCCATGTTCATGCCCTCCGCGCCCATGGCCAGGGAGGCCACCAGGCTGCGGGCATCCGCCATGCCGCCAGAGGAGATGAAGGGGATCTCCAGCTCCTCGGCCGCGCGAGGCAGGAGGATGAAGTTCGGCACGTCGTCCTCGCCCGGATGGCCACCGCACTCGAACCCGTCGACGGACACCGCATCGCAGCCGATCCGCTGCGCCTTCAGGGCGTGGCGGACGGAGGTGCACTTGTGAACGACCTTGATGTCGGCCTCCTTCAGCATCGGGAGCCACTCGACGGGGTTGTTCCCGGCGGTTTCCACCACCTTGACGCCGCTCTCGACGATGACCTTGAAGAGCCCGGGATAGTCCGGCGGCTTCAGCGAGGGAAGAAAGGTCATGTTCACGCCGAAGGGCTTGTCGGTCATTTCCCGGCAACGGGCGATCTCGGCCTCGAGCTTCTCGGGCGTGCCCTGGGTGAGCCCGGTGATGATGCCAAGGCCGCCGGCGTTCGAGACCGCGGCCGCCAGCTCCGCCAGGCCGACGAAGTGCATTCCGCCCTGGACGATCGGGTGCTCGATTCCCAGCATCTCGGTGATTCGCGTCTTCATCTCGGATCGGTCTCCTGGTGGTAGGTGCCGGCGGGCACCCCATTCTAGGGCAGGGCCCCTCGGAGGACAGCCTTCGCTCGATGGGCGACCATGAGCCGACCCGAGGACACGAAAGGAAGATCCGTGACCGACTCGAACTCGTACACCCCGCCGAAGGTCTGGAAGTGGGATGCCGAGAGCGGCGGGCGCTTCGCCAAGATCAACCGTCCGATCGCGGGAGCGACCCACGAGAAGGAGCTCCCGGTCGGCGAGCACCCGATTCAGCTCTACTCCCTCGCGACGCCGAACGGCGTGAAGGTGACGGTGCTCCTGGAGGAGCTGCTGGCGCTCGGCCGGGAGGGGGCCCAGTACGATGCCTACCTCGTCAACATCGGCGAGGGAGATCAGTTCGGCAGCGGCTTCGTCGCGGCGAACCCCAACAGCAAGATTCCCGCCCTCGTCGACCACGGCACATCGCCTCCGACGCGCGTCTTCGAGTCCGGAGCGATCCTGGTCTACCTGGCCGAGAAGTTCGACGCCTTCCTGTCGAAGGAGCCGAGTTCGCGCGCCGAGTGTATGTCCTGGCTCTTCTGGCAGATGGGCGGCACGCCATTCCTGGGCGGCGGCTTCGGGCACTTCTATGCTTATGCCCCGGAGAAGTTCGAGTACCCCATCAACCGCTACGCCATGGAGGTGAAGCGCCAGCTCGACGTGCTCGACCGCAACCTGGCCGACAGGAAATACCTCGTCGGCGACGAGTACACGATCGCCGACATGGCCACCTGGCCCTGGTACGGCGGTCTCGTGCTGCACAACCTGTACGACGCGGCGGTGTTCCTCGACGTCGCGTCCTACGCGAACGTGACGCGCTGGGCCACGGAGATCCAGGAGCGCCCGGCGGTGAAGCGCGGGCAGCGGGTCAACAAGGCCTGGGGGCCCGAGGAGGAGCGGGTGCCCGAACGCCACAAGGCCAGCGACCTGGGCTGAGGAAGCACCCAGCGATGTCGGCCGACGCCCCCTACGTCCTCTACGGCTCCCATGCCTCCTACGCCACCGCGAAGTCGCGGAGCTACCTGCGAAAGAAGGGCATCCCCTTCGTCGAGCGGTTGCCGTCGGCGCCTCGCTTTCGCGAGTACGTGCGACCCACCAGCGAGAATCACCGAATCCCGCAGCTGGAAGCGCCGGACGGCACGGTGGTGCAGGACACCACCGCCATCTTCGACTACCTGGAAGCGCGCTTTCCCGAGCCCGCGGCCTACCCCGCCGGGCCCCGTCAGCAGCTCGTCGCGCGGCTGTTCGAGGTGCTGCTCGACGCGGAGCTGGGCCGCGTCGCCTGGCACTACCGCTGGAACTACATGGACGAGAACTACGCCTTCGTCGGTCGGGAGTTCGGGCGCTCGTTCCGGCCCCAGGGCAGCGACGAGGAGCTCGACCACTACGGCGCCGTGATCGCCGAGCGCATGGAGAGCAAGCGCGCGGGTCTCGGCGATAGCGGGGCGCTCCGGCCGGTCCTCGAGACCATCTACCTGGAGGTGCTCGAGCTCCTGGAGACGCACTTCACCCGGCTCCCGTACCTGTTCGGTGGGCTCCCCTCGATCGCGGATCACGTGCTGATGGGCTCGCTCTTCGGGCACTTGGCCCGCGACCCGGAGCCGTCACGGCTGATGAAGCTCCGCGCGCCGCGGGTCTTCCGTTGGACCGAGCACATGAACACGCCGGAGATCCAGTCCCCGGAGTTCGCGGACCACCCGATGGCGTACCTGCCCGATGACGAGCTTCCCGAGGCGACGGAGGCGCTCTTGCGGCTCTGCATCTCGGACTGCGCGACGGGCCTCGTGCGCTCCGCCGAGATCTTCGACGCCTGGGCCGAGGAGCGGGCTGATCGCCCGACCGGCGACGTCATCTCACCGGAAGGCCACGACGAAGCCGTGGTCGGCCGCTTCGACGACGAGCTGCGCGGTGTCGCCCTCCCGGCGGGAGCGGCGACCTACCCGCTGTGGGTGCTCCAGCGCGGGCTCGACTGGTACCGCGCCCAGGGCGAGGCCGATCGGGACGCGGGCCGCGAGCTGCTCGAGCGCTGCGGCGGGAAAGCGCTGCTGGAGATCGGGCCTCGCCGGCGCCTCACGCGGGTCGGCAGCTGGATGGCCCTGGCCTGAGAGGCGCTTCGCGGGCCGCTCCCGAACCTGGGTGTTCGTGATAGCGTAGGGCTTCCCCTGCGACGGAGGCTCCGATGCCGCTTCGCGTCCTGTGCGCTCTCCCCATGCTCCTGCTGCTCGCGGTTCCGGCGATGGCCCAGGAGGGGCTGCCTCCGGACGCGCCGGGGCCCTGGTCCGTGGGCTTCCGCAGCGAGGTCGCGATCGACGTCGATCGCGACGATCGCCCGCTTCCGCTCGCCGTCTGGTACCCGGTCGATCCGGGCGAGGAGAGCGGCGTGCCCGTCACCTACCCGCTGCTTCTCGCCCTCGGCATCCCCTCCGACCTTGCCAGCCAGGGTCCTCCCGTCAGCGACGACGGCCGCCGCCCCCTGATCGTCTTCTCCCACGGCTCCGGCGGAATCAACATCCAGTCGGTCCAGCTCTGCGAAGTCCTGGCGAGTCACGGCTTCGTCGTCGTCGCGCCGGCCCACACGGGCAACACGACCCAGGACGCCCAGGACGGCACGAGCGTGCCCTTCCTCCAATCGGCGCTCGATCGTCCGCTGGACGTGAGCTTCGTCGCCGACCACTTCGTGAAGCGATCGGGCACGCCGGGCGATCCGTTCGAGGATCGCGTGCGGACGAGCGCCTTCGGCGTCGCCGGCCACTCCTTCGGCGGCTACACGGCCCTCGCGATGGCGTCCGGCTGGTCCGGCGGGGTGCTGCCGGATCCGCGCTTCCGGGCGATCATGGCCATCTCCCCCGCCAGCGGTGCGCTCTCCGACGACGAGCTGCGATCGATCTCGCGGCCCCTCCTGCTCCTCTCCGGCACCCTGGACACGACGACGCCCATCGATCCCGACACCCTGCGCCCGTGGAACCTGGCGTCTCCGGCCCGCGTGTATCGGGCCGACATCGTCGGCGCGACCCACACCCACTTCGCCAACATCTGCTCGATCGCGGACGCGCTGATCTCGGCCGGCATCGGGCCCAATGCGTGGCAGTACATCGGGGCCGGAGCGCTCCTGCAACCCTACCTCGATACCTGTGTGCCGCCCGCGTTCCCCCTCGACGAGGCGCTCCGCATCCAGGATCTCTACGCGGTAGCCTTCTTCCGGCGCCATCTGCTCTGGCAGCAGACCTACGACTCGTTCCTCACCGAGGCCTACGCCCTCGCCAACGAGCCGGACGTCCAGTACTTCCGGCGGGAGACCACTGGCTGCGGCCTCGGGTTCGAGCTCGTCTTGGTGCTGCTGCCGATCCGGGCGTGGCGCCGGAGCCGTCGCATCGGGCGCTAGCCGCCCGCCGCGTCCTCCTGGCGAAAGCCGCGAAGGGGCACGGAGGTGCCCGCCCTTCACCACGCAATACTTGACGTAGAAGTCGCCGACCAGGGAAGAGGCACCGATCAGCGCCAGGAGTGCGAGCCCGCCGGCCGGAGGAGCACCGTCCCTCCGTAGAAGGCCGCCCGCCCGATTGGCCGCCGCGAGGTAGAGCAGCACCAGCACCGCCGTCGATGCCACGACCCAGAGCTTGATGGCCCCGACCGGCGCGAAGTCGAAGGTCGCGCCGCTCGCTTGGGCCGGCGGGCGGCGTCACCTCGCGTCGTCCGGCGCCAAGCCCTCGCTCTTCGCCCAGGCCTCGAGCCCGTCGACCCGCTCCAGCTCCACGTGGAAGCCGAGCTCGAGCGCTTCGTGGGGACGGGCGATGAGCCCCCCGGCCACCGTGGGTACCTCGATTCCGAAGACCTCGAAGGTCGTGGCGAGTACGCCGGCTGCGTAGTGGCGGCCGCCGAGCTCACTCAGCTCGACCGGGAGCTCGACAGGGAACTCCCGGGCGCCGAAGCTCAGGGTGCCGGCCAACGCGAAGCTGCCGCTCGAGATCCCGCCGCCCAGGACGGTCGGGTCGAGGGGGGCCGAGGTGAAGCGCAGCTCCGGCTGGTCCTCCGCTCCGAGCAGCTCGGCCACGACGCCGTCGCGGAAACCGCTCCTGGAGTCCAGGCTCGCGATCGGCAGCGTGACCGAGATCCGTGGGGGGCCACCTGCCGCGGGGACTTCGAGGGCCGCCGTCGCCTCGCAGCTCTTGCCGACGATCGGCGTGTCGACGAAGAACCACATGTCCTTCACCGTTCGATAGGCCACGCAGTGATCGTTCGGCTCGAAGAGCTCGTCCTCGGCGCCAGCGTCGGCCGGAGCCCCGAGCAGGAGAAGGAGCGCACCGAGTGCGGTGACGAGGAACCCCAATGCCGTCTCCCTTCGAGTGCGGACTACCAGCCCGATGCCCGCCCGTGCGGAGCAAGACGCATGCCCACGCGCGCCGGCCGTAGGCCACCAGAGCCCGCCGCCGTGGGGCTCCGTGACTCGGGGGTGGGGCGTTCGCGGACTCGCTCCGAGAGCGGCGGGAGCGCTTCCGCGCGAAAGGGCACACACTCCTCGGCAAAGGAGGACTCCGATGTCCCAGCTCACGAGACGCAGCTTCCTGCTCGCTTCATCCGGTGCGGCCGTGGGGAACGTCGTCGCCTCCGGTCCCGCTCTCGCCACGGATCCAGGCCGCATCGACTTCTCCGCCAGCGGCCTGGTCACGGGCCGCCCGAAGCCGCTCCGTCGGAAGTCGGTTCCCGGATTCCTGAGCGCCGAGCAGATCGCGCCCCACCACGCGGCCCACTACGGCGGGGCCTTGAAGGGCTACATCGCCGCGGACGAGCGGATCGAGCATTCGAACCGCTCGGGCAAGCTGCCGGACGCGCCGACCTTCGGGGCGCTCAAGCGGGCGATCGCCAGCAAGGCCAACAGCGTGGTCCTCCACGAGCTCTACTTCGACGGCATCGGTCCGAAGGGCGCGGATCCGGGAGGCGGATTGCAGGCGGCGATCACGGCGCGTTTCGGATCCATCGAAGGCTGGGCGGCGGACTTCGCGGCGTCCGCCAACGCGTCCGCCGGCTGGGCGATGCTCGTCCGGCATCCCGCCAACGGAAAGCTCTACAACCTCGTCAGCGACGATCACGCCGCGGGCCCGCTGTGGATGGCGACCCCCCTGATCGTGGTCGATACCTACGAGCACGCCTTCTACATCGACTACCAGAACCGCAAGGCGGACTACGTGGAGCGGTTCCTGGATCACATCGACTGGAAGGAGGCGGACCAGCGCTTCCGGTCGACCGGGTGAGGTGGGGCGCCTGCCCTCAGCGCCAGCTCACGAGGGTCTTCTCGATCTCCTCCCGCGCCCTGGTGAGGACGGCCATCGGGTCTTCCTCCGGGTGGCGCGCGACGGGGGCCCCGATGTGCACGCGAACCCGCGTTCCGAAGGGGACGGGCAGCAGGTTGAAGCGCAGCAGCCGCCACGATTCGTCGATGGCGATGGGCACGACCGGCACGTCCGGGGCCGCCTCCAGCAGGGCCAGCGCTCCCGCCGGGCGGAAGGGCCCGAGCTCGCCGGCGCGCGCCCGGGTGCCCTCGGGATAGATGACGGCCGACACCCCACGCTCCCGAACCCGCTCGCCCAGCTCGCGGATCGCCCGGGTCGCCTGCTCCCGGTCCCGGCGATCGATGATCGCGTTCCCGCCGCGCCGGAGGTTGTAGGAGATGCTCGGGATCCAGTGGGCGAGCTCGCGCTTCGACACGTACTTGGGGAAGTTCGAGAACAGCAGCGCGCCAAGGATCGGGATGTCGAACATGCTCTGGTGGTTCGCGATGAAGACGTAAGGGGTGTGCGTGCGTACCTCGGCGGAGCGATCCACGACGATCCGCGTGCCCGCCAGGCGGAACGCCTGGACGAGAGCGATCTGGAGCCAGCCTGCGACGATCTCCTGCGGTCGCTGGCCGGCCAGGCGGGCGATGCGTTGGAGCGGATCGAAGACGAGGAGGATCCCCCCGAAGCCGATGAGGAAGGGAAGGGTGAAGATCCAGTCGACGGGCCGACCGCGCATGACCGGAGTTTGACAGCCGGGAGCCGCTGCGCACCCCGGCGGCGTCAGCCGCGGCCAATCACCTCGAGCCGGTACTCACAGGTGAGACATCGGCGCATCGCGCGCTGGGTGCGCTCGTTCCGGGCCTCGAGCCGCTCGACCTCGGTGCGCAGCCGCTCGATCTCGCGCTGCTGGGCCAGGAGCCGTCGCTCCCGGGCGAAGAACCTCGTCCACTTCCGCATGGCCATGGCGGGCCGATCAGGCCGAGCCTCCGGCCTTCCAACCCATCCGGACCGTGCAGGAGGTGTCGGGCAGGTGCGGTTCGAACTCCATCGAGAGGCCGCCGCCGGCGCCGGCGAAGAGCCGCTCGAAGGCTCCCTTGCAGATCAAGAGGCAGCCCTCCTCGGGTAGCGCGTCCGGGTTCGGCAGGGAGTCGGCCCTGGGGCACACGTGCCAGGCACAATCCGGCACCTCCATTACCACCGAGCCTGCGGCGGGATCGAACTCGGTGATCTCGGCGGGGCCGGTGAGGAAGCCGGCCGGGTTGAACATCTCGAAGGCGAGCTTCTGGAAGCCGCGCGGCGGGCCCGCCGGGCCTGCGGAGGCCGGCTTCGAGCGCGCCTTCTCGGACATGCTGTTCATCATCGCGAGGAAATCGGGAGAGTTCTCGTAAGCGAGGGCGACGCTCGTACCGACGACGATCTCCTCGTACTGCTCGCGGGAGAAGTGCTTGCGCAGCTCCAGCAGGCACCACTCGGCCTCGCGAACGAAGTTGCCGTAGCGCTTGCGCCAGCGCTCTCGGGGCGAGTCGAGGCGGCGCACCTCCTCCCGCCGGTCGCGGATCCCGGCGAAGCGCCGGTCGATGTCCTCCGGGTCGCCGACCAGGCGGAGGATCGGGAGGAAGGTGTAGTGCACCATCGGCCACGCCCGCTCCACGATCATCTTCTTCGACATGAACATGTCGATCCACGCCTGGGGCCCGTACTCGTAGAGGAGGCCGCGGGTGCCGGCCGCCTTGCGCCGTGCGGGCAGGGTGGTGGTCCGCGGCCCAGCGGGCCGCGCGTCCTGCAGGGGAGGGGGCTCGGTTGCCATGGCGTGCTCCTGATCGGCTCCCGAGCAGGCTAGCAGCCTCGGCGGCGGGTCAGTGCGGAAGCGTCCAGCGCTGGTCGCTGGCGCTCTCGAGCCGCCGCTCGGTGCGGGAGTAGCGGAGGGGCGCGGCGGCGAAGGGATCCTCCGGCACGTGGACGAGGTAGTCCGGAACGAGGGCGCCCAGGGTCTCGGGCAGCTCGCCGCGATCCGCCTGTCAGGCCCGGAGGCCGGCCTGGGCGAGATGCGCGGAGCGCTGGGCCTGGGTCTCGCACCCGCGGCGCCGTTAGCGGGAGAAGTCGGGCACGGCGATCGAGGCGAGCACGCGCCCGATGCCGTTGGGGCCCGGCGCGGCCTCACCCTCCAGGATGCGGTAGATTCCCACGGCGAGCGCGCCGAAGAGCAGGCAGCCCGCGGCCAGAACGGTCAGCAAGGCTCTCATGGCCACCGCAACGGCAGCCCGCTACCGCCGGTTGAAGCGCACGCTGCCGACCGGCCTCGAGCCGGTCGAAGTGTCCGGAGCTGCCGGGACCCGGTTGCGCTGGATCCGGCCTAGCGGCCCGCCACCCGTCGGCCTCGCGACTTGCCCGCGCCCGCCTTGCGCTTGGATCCATTCCTGCGGTCGTGTCGCGCCTTCTTCTTCGCCGGGCGTCGCGGGCTCGCTTCGGCCCGCTGTCGACCACGCCTCTCGCGAGGCTCGGCCTTCGGCCGCGCATTCCGCTTGGCCATCTTTCGCGAGCTCCGCTCCGGGCGACGCGCCCGCTCGCGCCCTCCCTTGCGCTTCTCGGCGGCTACCTGCTTCGGACGTGTCCTGCGCTTCTTCGTCGCGGCCTGCTTGGAGTGTCCTCGGCGCTTCTTCGCCGTGACCCGCTTCGGCTCCGAACGGCGCTTCTTCGCGACGGTCCGCTTGGTCCGCTGGCGCTCCTTCGCGACGGTCCGCTTGGTCCGCTGGCGCTTCTTCGCCGTCATCTCCTCGCGAGAGGAGCCCCGTCCGCTGGCCTTCGCGCGCTCGCGCCGTGCCTTGCGCGCTCGGGTCTCGCGATTCCCGGGCTGGCCGTCGCTCCGCTCGACCTTGCCTCTCCGCCGGCCGTCGCTCCGGGCGGCCTTGCCCCTGCGGCGGCCGTTGCGGCGGTCGTCGAGCTCCGCTCCTCGCCTCTTTGGGGCCAGCCGGGCATGTCGACGCGGGCGGCGGTCGCGGTCGTCGCGCCCGGCCCGGCGTTGATCCTTCCGGTCGAAGTGGCGCCGGTGCTCGTCGTGGCGGTCGAATCGGCGCCCGCGATCGTCGTGCCGGTCTAGGTGGCGCCGGCGATCGCGGTGTCGATCGGCGTGATGTCGGCGATCGTGGTGACGGTGGGATCGGTGGGCGTGGTGCGCTCGGCGGATCCCCTCGGCGTGGTGGACGTGCCGCACACGGTGGTGATGGGAATAGCGCCGCACGTAGTGGTGGCTCGGATGATGAGCACGCAGCCAATAGAGGAAGGGGAAGGACGGCGCCGCGAACACGACCAGCGAGTGCCCGTGACCGTGGAAGCCGAGATGGCCCCACGTGGCCCGCGGGTACCAGAGCGCGTGGGCGTGGGCCGCGGGCACGAAGAAGTCGCAGCAACGCGCGGGGTAGCCGTACCAGTAGGGGTAGGGCCGAACGCGGGAGGCGAGGGACCGGCCCTCCCGATGGCCCTCCTCGTAGCCGTCCTCGAATCCCTGGTCGTAGTCGTCCCAGCGGGGCCCGACCTGCGCCTCCCAATCCGCGGCGACCGTGGTCACCTGCTCCCGCAGCACCGGGTCTTCGCGGATCGCCTCGGACCACTCGTCGCGCTCCCGCTCGTCGTTCGCGGCGACCTCCACCGACAGCTCGGCCAGCCACTCCTGCACCTCGGCCGGCCGGCTGGCGTAGGCCTCGCCCAGGGCCACCGTGGTCCGGAGGTTCTCCGCGAGCACGCTCAGCAGCGCCGGCTCGTCGGCGACGCGCTCGAGGGCGTCGGCCAGCGAGGGCTCGAGCCCTTCGAGCAGGTCAGCGAACGCCGCTTCGATCTCGTCGTGGAGCGCGTCCATCTCGACGAGCGCGGGGTGGGACCCGGAGGCCGCGCGGCGGGCGGCGTCTTCCACGTTCTCGGCAATCCGGTCCAGGATCTCCCGGGCTTCCGTCGCGTCCTCGCGAGCCAGGGCGGAGACGAGCGCGGGGTGGCGCGCGAGCTCCCACAGATCGTCGCGCTCCTGCTGGCTGCGGCCCTCCAGGATCTCCTCGAAGCTGCGGCCAGACCAGGCGCGGATGTTCTCGACGCCGACGATCAGATCCGGGTGCCCACTCACCCGCAGGGCGTCGTCCCGCAACGCCCCGGGCTGGCGCGCGATGGCTTCCAGGGCTTCGCGCTCCGCCGCATCGCGGGGCAGCTCGTCCCAATCGGGCGCGGCGACGCCCGGCGCGGCCCACCCGAGGGTGAGCACACAGCACGCCCACAGGAAGGGAAGGAAGGGGGCTCGCCGAGGGTGTCGAACAGGGGGCATCGCTCGCTCCTCTCCCTGCGAAGGGGTTCGCAGGCTTCGACGCAACGCCCGTCCGTAGATTCGAGTGTGGCAGGTTCCGGCCCGGATGCCGCCCCGCGGGGCAAGCCCCGGGGCAGGGGAGGTCCCCGTTCGCCGTCTCCCGGTCGTGCAGCCCCCCCCTCCCCGACCTCCGGGTCGACGCGCTTCGACCCGAAGGCGCCGATGAAGGCGCAAGCGGCGTAGCCGCGGATGTGCGGCTCCTGCGCCTCCTGCCAGCTGCGGTAGACCCGCTCCTCCTCCGGATCCCGGGACGGGGCACGGGCGCCGGGTCTCGGCGATCCGCAACGCCAGAACTTCGGCGTGAGCCGCGCGGGCAAGCGCATCTGTCCGCCGCACCGGTGGAGGTAGAGCGTACACTGTTCCGCGTCGAGGATGCGATGACTTCCTGCCCACGGAGGCCCCGCCATGCCCGCCGAGCGCCCGGTGATCATCTCCTGCGACGGCCACGCGACCGGTCGTCCCCAGGACTACCTGCCCTACGTGGATCCGGCCTACCGCAGCCGGTACGAGGAGTTCGTCCGCGAGTTCAAGGCCCAGCAGGAGAAACAGGCGAAGGCCAGACGAGAGGGGAAGTCCCTCTTCACCGACGACGGAAGCTTCGCCTTCAACGAGGAGCGCGGCGACGACCGTGACGGCGAGTGGAACTCGTCGGTGCGAACCGAGGTGCTGGAGCGGGAGGGCATCGTGGCGGAGGTGCTCTTCCCGAACGGCGGCGTGCCCTTCGGCGGCTTCGGCGAATCCGCCGAGCACGAGCTGCGGGGCGTCGGCAACCGGGCCTACGATCGCTGGCTGGTCGACTTCGCGAACGATCTCCCGGGCCGGCGCGCAGCGCTGGCGATGCTCACGGTCCACGACCTGGACGCGACCTGTCGCGAGATCCGATGGGCCGCCGAGCACGGCATGAAGGGCGTCATCATCCCGACCGTGCCGGGCAAGGGGCTCCCTCCCTACTACGACGACTGCTACGACCCGCTCTGGGCCACCTGTCAGGACACGGAGCTTCCGGTCCACGTCCACGGCGGCGGCGGCACGCCGGACTACGGCGACTACGGCGTGGTGAGCATGCTCATGTACGCCACCGAGGCCACCTTCTTTTCCCAGCGCAACCTCTGGGTCTTGATCTGGGGCGGCGTCCTGGAGCGCTTCCCGCGTCTGCAGTTCGTCTTCACCGAGACCCGGGCCGACTGGGTGCCGGGCACCCTCGCCCTCCTCGACGGCATCCACCGCGCCCCCTTCTTCCGGAACATCGGGGACACGGCGCGGCTCGCGCCGAGCGCGTACTTCGAGCGCCAGTGCCACGTCGCGGCCAGCTCCATGGGCTCCCACGAGACGAAGCTCCGCCACCAGATCGGCATCGACAAGCTGATGTGGGGCGCCGACTACCCCCACGTCGAGGGCACCTGGCCGGGAACGCAGAAGTCGCTGCGGCGCTGCTTCGAGGGCGTGCCGGCGGAGGACGTGCGCACGATCCTCACGACCAATCCCGCCCAGCTCTACGGCTTCGACGAGGAGGCCCTGCAGCCGATCGCCGACCGGGTGGGGCCGACGGCGGAGGAGCTCGTCGGGGCGAGCTGAACGGGGGTCGGTCAGTCGATCGGGCGCCCCGCGGCTCGCAGCACGTAGAGCGCGTCGGCGGTGACCCACTCGTTCGTGCGGCGCTTGCTCGCAGGGCCCCAGTCGAAGAGCTCGGTCCCGGCCTGCGGTGGGGTCGACATCCGGAAGAAGCGCTTCTCGGCGGGCCAGCCGCCGTCGCGGAGACGCTTCGCCTCGAGCGTGTCCAGGGCCTCCCGACAGCGCGGGTCGTGGACGAGGCCGGCCTCGGCCATCACGACCAGACCGGCCAGGAAGTCGTAGTGCCAGTAGAGCGGATAGTGGAGCTCGAGGAAGCCACTCCTCATGACCGCACCGTCCGATCTGCGTCGGAACAGGTGGCGCTCGAGGAAGATCTCCGCTGCGCGGCGCGCTGCGTCTTCGGCATCCGGGCGGCCCGTCTCCCGCGCGACGAGCGAAAGGGCCCGCAGGGGAATCAGGCTCTCCATGAACGACGACCTGGACGCGTCCGGCCGCTTGTCGCAGTTCCACCCTCCGTCGGGCCACTGCCAGTGCAGGAGACGCTCGATCAGGTCCTCGGCACGCCGATCCGCCAGCCCGAGGGAGACGACGCTGAACAGCGCGTTGCCCTGTTGGGATGCGCAACGGCGGTGGCGCCCCTGCATCAGGGGCACTCCCTCTCGCCGGTAGACCTGGCTCCTCGTCGTGGCTTCGAACTCCGCGAAGTAGCGATCGGCGAGCCAGCGCTCCATGAGCTGATCCCGGATCGGCAGGAGCGCGCGGTCGCCGCGCGGGTACCCGGTATCGGCGAGAGCGGCCATCACCCAGTGGGCGCCGAACCACTTCGCGTAGACCTCCGGGCTCGGGCGCGTGATGCGTCCGCTCCCCTCTCGGCCGGAGAGCAGTCGCCGGACCCGAAGCGAATCGCGGATCTCTCGCTGGAGCCGACGGATCGCCGCAGATGTCGGGCTCTCCCCCAGCACGCGGACGCGAACCTTCCAGCGAATCGCCGGCTCTTTCGAGGAGAGAAGGCGATCCAGGATCTCGGGCTTCGCCATGGGACGGCTCCTCTTCGCCCAACGCCAGCATAGTCGACTTCCTGCCCCGCGGGCGCGGCGGCTCGCCGGCCCGGAGGAAGAACGGTGAAGCTCGTCACGTGACGGGTGATCACCCTCGGCCACGGCTTCGTCGGAATCGGCGTGTCGTGCGATCGCATTGCGTCGGTGATTTTCCCGGATCCGGTGAGTCGGGTCACCGCGCTCGACCGGTGTCTCCACATAACGTCGCCCGACACGTCATGGAGGACCCCGATGAAGTACGCGATCCACGCCATTGCTCTTGCAATCGGACTGGCCTTCGCCTTCGCGGCCGCCGCCACCGGGCAGGAGGCCGGGACGAAGACCTGCACCTGGGCCGGCCAGGAGTACCAGCCCGGCGAGAAGGTCAGCGTCGGCGACGATGAGCTGGTCTGCGACGGCACGACCGGCGAATGGGTGCGACCCGAGGCCAGCGAGTAGCACCCATGTCCGCCCTCTCCGCCTCGCCGAGACCCGCAAGGCCCCTTCCCGGGGCGGAGAGGGCCCAGGCCCGCGAAACCGGCCATGGCTTCCGAGCGTACCAACGGGCATTCGGCGGCCCGCCGGAGCGTCGCGCTCGGCGAGCCGTTCCGGATGCTCGAGGAGGGGCCCGCGTGAGCGCGGCGGCGAAGCGCGTCGACGTCTTCCGACTGCTGGTAGCGGTGGCCGGGCTCGTGGCTTATCTCGCGCCGCTGGCCGTGATCGCGGTCTCGCTGCTGATGATCGCGTGGTGAAGTCCTAGGCGGGGAGGATTCGTGCGCCCGCTACCCGGCGGATGCGTCGCCGGGCTCGCAGCGGCAGGTGTCCGAGCGAGACGGCGAGCCAGTCGTGGGGAAAGGTCACCTCGTCGAAGAGGCGGCGGAGAACGTCTGCTTCGTGAAAGGCGCCCTGGAAGCGCCACCAGGCCTTGCGCTCGATCTTCACCGCGATCAGGTACTGCGGGTGTTCCGCGAGGTGCTTCAGCTCGCGGCGCACGAGGTAGGCGCGCGTGATGCCGCCCGCCTCGCGCAGCTGGCTCACCAGGCGCTCGACGATCGGGTTCCCCAGCTCGTGGGGCGCGAAGCGCGTTTGCGCCCCGATGGACTCGCGCTCGGCGGCGGCCTCGTCGAGGGATTCCTGCTGCTGTAGGAGGTCGACGTGGATGGCGTCGGCCCGGGAGCCCTCGCCGGTCTCGCGCCACCACTGCTGCTGCAGAGCCGTGAACGCCGGCCCGTGGACCGGGTCGTTCTGGGCGGCGCGCTCCGCCCAGCCGAGGCAAGCCGCGTCGCCGTCGTCGTAGAGGAGCGTCGCGAGCCAGAGGCAGGCGTCGGCATGGTCCCCGTGGCGGGCCAGGAAGTCCTCGAGGGCGCCGCGACCCGCCTCAGGGCCCTCGCGCTGGGCGATCAGGCCCACGTGCTCCCACTCCTCCTCCACCTCGAGCGGCGGCCCGGACCCGGCGGCCCGACGGGCGAGCTCGCTGGCGCGCTCGTGGGCGGCCGCGGCTTGCCTACGCGCCTCCTCCCAGGTCTCGTCCATCTCCTTCCTCGCCTCGGCGTCACCGGTGGCGACCAGGGCGGAGGGATCCGCTGCGAGCTGTTCGATGGCGTTGGGACCGGCGGTGGCGGCGAGCAGCGCCAGAGCGCGGTCCACCGCGGCTTCGGGCTCCGCGTTCCGATCGACGATCCGGAGCTCGCGGAGGCGATCGAACAGGGTCGGATGGGTGTCCTCCAGGTCCGTCGACTCGCCATAGGCGGCGCGCAGCGCTCGCCGCACGAGCGGCCCGTCCTGGGGCTGGCTCCGCAGGAACGCCACGGCGCGGGTCATCGCGTCCGCCGGCGGCTCCGGGTCCATCGCCGTGGTGCGGGCGAACTCCTCGACGAACCGGGTCTCGAAGCCGGTCGCGCCGAGCTGGATGCGCACCAGGGCCGCCCCGACGGCTTCCCTTCCGACCGTCTCCGCCGCATGGGCGTCCGCCTCGAACTCCTGGCGCCGTCCGTGCACCGACATGGCCGCGGCGAGTCGGGCGCCGAACAGCAGGTCGAAGGGCACCAGCAGGAGCCCCGGCAGCCCGGCGTGGCGCAGGGCGTTCCAGGACTCGCCGAAGCGGTAGAGGGAGGGGCCCCAATGGCCGTGCCGTTTCGCGAAGTGGGCGAGCTCGTGGGCGACGATCGCCCGGGCGGTGCCGAGCGGGACGACGGCCAGGAGGGGAAGGCCCAGCACGAGGTGATGCCGCGCGAAGCCCGCGAGACCGAAGAGCGGGCGCTGGGAGGCGGCCGCGTTGAACTGGCCGTCGAGCCACACCGAGCTCAGCTCGCCGACGCCCATCCTGCGCCGCAGGTCGTCGAGCAGCTCGAAGAGCCCCGGTGCATCTTCCGGCGCGAGCCGGTGGCCCCCCGGGCCTTGGACCTTCGAGACCAGCCCGACCGCCGCCGAGAAGAGGCCCAGCACCGAGAAGATGCCCACGAGGGCCAGGGCGCCCGAGCCCCCGCCCGCGGCGAAGGTGGCCACGACCCACGCGGCGACCCCGGCGAGCAGCGCCAGCACACCGGCGAAGTAGATCAGCGCCCCGCCCACCAGGAGCCCCAGGCGGCGCCGGAAAGCGGCCGGCGCGTGGACCGAGAGCTGGGTGTACTGCTCCACCAGGCCGTGGAATCGGATGCGGCTCACCGGCAACCTCCCAAGGGCGCCCATCGGCCGCCCGGGGCCTCTTCGAGAGCCCCGGGGCGCCCCGCGTCGAGATGACGCCGGCGTTGCGGTGGGGCCGCAGCCGGGCGAGGCTGGCGCCTCCGGAGCGCAAGGAACAGGAAGGAGCATGGGATGGAGGACTTCGAAGGCCGGATCGCCGTGGTCACCGGCGGCGCCAGCGGCATCGGGCGGGGCATCGCCGAGGCGCTCGCCGCCGAAGGGGCCCACGTCGTCGTGGCCGACATCGACGAGGCGAGGGCGGGGGACACCGCCGAGGGCCTTCGCGGGCGCGGCGTGCGGAGCTTCGCCGTCCGAACCGACGTGCGCGACACCGCTTCCGTCGACGATCTCGCCGCCGCGACGCTGAAGGAGTTCGATGGCGTCGACCTCCTCGTCAACAACGCCGGCGTCTACCTCGGCGGCGAGATGCGCGATGTCACCGAGGACGACTGGCGCTTTGTCCTGGGCGTGAACCTGGACGGCGTGTTCCGGGTCGGACAGACCTTCTCGCGAATCCTCCGCGAGCAGGGCCGCGGCGGCCACGTGGTGAACACGGCCTCGGTGGGCGGCTTCGTCGCCCACGGCGCCGGGCTCGCCTACGGCGTCAGCAAGTTCGGCGTCGTGGCGTACAGCGAGGCAATGCGGGCGGACCTCGAGCCCGAGGGGATCGGCGTCTCGACCCTTTGTCCGGGGCCGGTGGCGACCAACCTTCCCGCCTCGGATCGGCTGCGCGGTGCCCAGGAGGCGGCCGGCGGCTTCTCCGAGGCCCTCTCTCCCTTCATTCGCGAAGGCCTCTCACCGGAGGAGGTGGGGCCGATCGTGCTGCGCGGTATCCGCGCCAATCTGCCCTACATCTTCACCGACGACAGCCTGCGCGAGCTCTTCGCCCAGCGCTTCCAGACCATCCTGGCCGGCTTCGACCAGATCACGCCGCCCGCCTAGGCGTCGGTCGGCGCGGGAAGAGGGGATCGCGATGGACATCGGGCGGGTGGGCGTGTGGAGCCGGACCGACGGCCTCTCGGCCGGCGAAGCGGCGGCCTTCGCCCGGCGCGTCGAGGCCCTGGGCTACGGCGCCCTCTGGATCCCCGACGCCTTCGGACGCGATCCCTTCGCCCATGCCGGCTGGCTCTTCGCCCACACCGAGCGCCTGGTGGTGGCGACCGGCGTGGTGAACATCCATCTCCGGGAGGCCCAAGCGACGGCCTGCGCTCAGCGTGAGCTGCACGACCAGTCAGGCGGGAGGTTCCTTCTCGGTCTGGGCGTGTCCCACGGCACCGTCGTGGAGGCGATGTTCCGCAAGGCGTACCCGAAGCCCGTGCCGAGCATGCGCGAGTACCTGGACAAGCTCGACGCCGCGCCCTGGTGGGGTCCCGCCCTGGAGGGCGAGCCGCCCATCGTGCTGGCCGCCCTCGGGCCGCGGATGCTGGAGCTGGCCGCCGAGCGGACCTGCGGCGCCCACCCCTTTTTCGCGCCGCCCTCGAACACCGCCCGCTCCCGCGAGATCATGGGCCCCGGCCCCTGGCTGTGTCCCGAGCAGAAGCTCCTGCTCGAGACCGATCCCGAGAAGGCGCGAGCGCGCGCTCGGAAGTCGATGGCCGGGCCCCTCGGCATGCCCAACTACCGCCGGAACCTGGTTCGCGCGGGCTTCGCCGAGCACGAGCTCGACCAGTGCGGTAGCGACCCGGTCGTCGACGCCGTGGTGGCCTGGGGCGACGTGGACGCTCTCGTCCGCCGCGTCCAGGAGCACCTGCACGCGGGCGCCTCCCATGTCTGCATCCAGCCCCTGTCCGTGGACGATCCGGCCCGACCCGACGTGGAGCTGCTCGAGAAGCTCGCGCCGCGTCTGTGCGGAGGCGGTTAGGCGGCCGGTCGCACCGGCAGCCGATGGATCGCGGACACGTGCAGGTTCGGCACCCGCTCCGGCGGCCCGGCGGCCTCGAAGCGGTGCAGGATCGGGATGAGCGCCCGGAGCGCCGCCCGCAGCTCCCAGCGCGCCAGGTTCGCGCCGAGACAGAAGTGGGCCCCGAAGCCGCCGAAGGCCAGGTGGTGGTTCGGCCAGCGGGTGACGTCGAAACGGTAGGGATCCGGGAAGACGGTCTCGTCGCGGTTGGCGGACGGGTACCACATGCCCACGTCTTCGCCGGCGCGGATGCGCGTGTCGGCGATCTCGATGTCGCGCACTGCGGTGCGGGCGAACTGGACCACCGGCGACGTCCAGCGCAGGATCTCCTCGGCGGCGGTCGCCACCAGGTCCGGGTTCCCGCACAGCAGGTCGCGCTGCGCCGGGTGCTCCAGCAGCGCGGAGACCCCGCCGCTGATCGCGTTCTGGGTGGTCTCGTTGCCCGCCGCCAGGATCACGAACAGGAAGCCCTGGAGCTGCTGCTCGGTCAGCGGCTTGCCGTCGACCCGCCCGTGCACGATCACGCTCGAGAGGTCGTCGCCTCCGGGGCCCCGCGCCCGCCGATCCCGGGCGAGCTCCACCATGTAGTCGGTGATCTCTCCGTAGGCCCGGGCCACGCCCTGGTTGCGCTCCTCGCCCGGCTCGAAGAAGCCCGGCTCCGGCGCGCCGATGAGCACGTTGGTGAGCTGTTTCAGTCGCATCCAGTCGCCGGCGGGCAGGCCCATCATCTCGCCGATGGCGGCGAGGGGGAGCTTCTGGGCGAAGCTCCGGACGAAGTCGCAGAGCTCACCCTCCTCGGCCGCTCGCTCGAGCTCCGCGGCGAACTCGTCGGCGAACTTCCGCGCCAGATCGTCGAAGTGCCCCTCGAGCTTGCGCAGGGCCGCGGGGGTGAAGCGCCGCGCCACCACGAGCCGGAACTCGCGGTGGCGCGGGTCGTCCATGTAGATGAAGTCCGGCGGTTCCTTCGGGTCCCAGCCGTGGGCCTCGGTCCGCAGGCGCATGGAGGTCTCCATGCGCGCGTCCTCTTCGCGGGTCATGAGGCGCAAGCGCCGGCTGTTCACGAAGACGTCGGACCGGCGCGAGACCTCGAGCACGTCCGCGTGGCGGGTGATCGCCCAGAATGGCGCCATCTCTTCCCGCTCGTACCAGAACACCGGGGCCTCCCGGCGCAGCAGGTCCCACTCCCGCCAGGGGTAGCCCTCGCGCACGTAACGGTCGGTGCTGTGGATGTCGAGGGTCGCAAGCGTCGGCTCGGGCATGGGGCCACTGTGGGCTAGAATGCCCGCTTCGTCCAGAAGGCCGGGCTCGGCCGGGAGGCATCTCATGGCGACCGCTCTCGCATCCGACGTGCTCGAGGTCACGCGTCTCACGGGCTCGCTCGGCGCCGAGGTCCGGGGAATCGCCCTGGGCCAGGCCGGTCCGGAGGAGGCCGAGGCGCTGAAGGAGCTGATGGCGGAGCATCTGGTCCTCTTCTTCCCGGACCAGCACCTCACGCCCGACGCCCACATTGCCTTCGGGCGCCTCTTCGGGGAGCTCGAGGCCCACCCGAACCTCCACCTCGACGCCGAGCGGCCCGAGTTCTTCGAGCTCCACGCCACCGGCGGCGCCGGCGCCATCGCCGACGAATGGCACAGCGATCTCACCTGTCAGGAGGAGCCGTCGGTGATGGCGATCCTGCAAATGGTGAAGTGCCCGCCCTTCGGCGGTGACACGCTCTGGGCGAACGCCTACAAGGCCTACGACGAGCTCTCGCCGCCGATGAAGGAGCTCTGCGAGGGGCTCACCGCTCTCCACGACGCCCATCCCCACGGCAAGCCAGAGAACATGGCGATCCATCCCGTCGTGCGAACCCACCCGGTGACCGGCCGCAAGTCCCTCTTCGTGAACGAGCACTTCACCCGCCGCATCGTCGAGATGGGCCACCAGGAGAGCGAGGCCCTGCTCGGGTTCCTGACCGGTTGGATCACGAGCCCGAACTTCACGGTCCGCTACCACTGGAGCGAAGGCACGATCGCGATGTGGGACAACCGCTGCACGCAGCACTGCGTGCTGAACGACTTCGAGGGTGAGCGGGTCATCCAGCGCGTCACCGTGATGGGCGATCGGCCCGAGGCCGCTGCTCCGCTGCGCTGGGAACCCTTCGTCAAGCCCTTCAGCGCCGCGAGCCGGCACGACCGCCAGCTCAAGACGTTCCTGCACCGCTAGGCGGATCGCCCTGCGGGCGCGCCAGGCCCTGGGGCGTGAGCTCGGCCTCGGCGGGAACCGCTTCGCCCGCCAGGATCGCCTCCACGCGATCGAGCAGCTCCGGCAGCGGGTAGGGGCGCGCCGGGTGGCCGGTGAAGGGCTCGGTCGTCACGAACGGCTGGGTCAGGAAGCGGAGGAGCCTCTGGGCGCGCGCGGTCTCCTCCGGATCCGCGTCGGCGATCGTCGCCGGATCCGGAAGCGCGAGGTCCGGGTCGCACCGCTCGTAGTCGATCAGGAGCGCCCGGGCTCGCTCGGACACGCGCGCATGTCGCGGGCTCGCGAACGCTCCAGGCTCGCTGCGGACGTGGCTGCCGACCGGATCCACGGCCGGATAGAGGCCGCGCCGGGCGCGTCGCCGGTCGAGGGTGACCCGCGCGTCCCAGGGAGCGACGAGGGCCGAGCGGCCATCCTCCTCCTGGTTCTCGAACGGGGAGACGACGAGCGTGGTCATGGATCCAGCCGGCGCCGGCGTCCGCAAGCGGGTGAAGCTCGCCTCAGCGTCGATCTCGAATCCCGTCTGCGTGAGCAGGACGACGAGCACGTCCCGCCCCTCTTTCCGAAGCTCCTCGGCGTGGTCGATGCCTTCCGCGAAGGTCTTGCGACGGGCGTCCGGCGGGTTCTCCCGGGGCGCGAGGTGCACGGCCACGTTCCGGGCGAGTCCGGCCTCCCGTAGCTCCGCCCGCAGGTCGTCCGGGTCGAAGGGGCCCTGGGCGATCCCGGTCCATAGCGCCGCCCCGTCGGGCCGGTTCGCCCAGCGATGGCTCAGCTCGTTCAGCAGCACGACCATGCCGCAGCCGGCGCGGAAGGGGACCCGGACGAGGGCGCCGCGGGCGAGGGGCACGAACAGGTCCACCGCGCGGATGCCCGTCGCGGAGGTTCGCGCTTCCCCGGCCGGAACGGCCAGGGGACGGGGTGCCTCGTCCTCCCGCTCCGGAAGCCGCGCCGCGACCTGCGCGTGCCCCTTCGCCAGTGCCCAGGCTCGCGCTGTGCGTCCGGCCCGGTCGGGGAGGTCCGAGCGGGCGCCGTGCTCGAGCAGGAGGGCGACGAGATCCTCGCGTCCCCGCATGGCCGCCACGTGGATGGGAGCGTTGCCCGTCGCCGCCCGCCGGTTCGGGTCGGCGCCGGCCTCGAGGAGCCGGCGTACGATCTCCATCTCCTCGAGGAGGACGGCGGCCCAGAGCGGGGATTCTCCGGTCGCGCATCCGCACCGCCCGTCGGCGACGGCGCCGCGAGCGAGGAGGAGCTCGGTCATGTCGAGGTCTCCCCGTTCGACGGCAGTGACGAGCGGCGTGGCCCGGGAGGCGAAGGGGAGCACGCCTTCGTAGACGAGCTCCGGATCCCAGCGCTGCTCCGTCTCCACGAGCTCCGGCATGCGCGTGAGCATGCGCGCTACCTCGTCGTGGTCGCCCGCGCGAAGCGCGAGAAAGAACTGCACGGCAGCGCTGAAACGCGGGTCCCGGGAGGGGCGCAGGGGTGTGGGCTCGGCCATGGGGTTCTCCTCCGATCCCGGCGCACCGGGCTCGCCGGGCAATGGGTAGGCCTCCCGGAGCCGCGCCCTGGCCCTTCGCAGGCGCTTCTTCAGGCTCGGCAACGAGAGCTCGAGGAACGATGCGAGGGCCGGCTGCGGCTCGCCGGCGAAGTAGTGGAGGACGAGGGGGAGGCGTTCGGACCGGGGCAGGGCCTCGACGGCACGCCGGAGCTGCTCGGCCTCGCGCCGGTCCTCGAGAGCGGCGTCGGGCAGGGGGCCGCTCGCCGTTCTCTCGCGGGGCTCCCGAGTGGCCACCTCGAGTCGTCCGCGGCGCGTCACCCGGTCGCAGTGCTTGAGCACGATGCGCCGGAGCCAACCCGGGAAGGCCGCCGGCTCCTCGAGCTGCCGAAGGGCGACGTGGGCGTTCGCGAAGCTCTCCTGGGCCACGTCCCGCGCGAGCTCGATGTCACCCAGCCAGCCGAAGGCCGTCCCCACGACCATGTCCTGGAACGCGACGACCAGCTCGCCGAAGGCGGCCAGCTCCCCGGCCTGGGCGCGCTCGACCTGGGCGACGTAGGGCTGGGGGCTTGCGTCGGGTTCCTGCATGACGTGGGAGAGGACCCGGTCGAGGGCCGGGCGGATACCCCCGAGAACGGCCCCGGCTTCCTTCGGCCGCCTGCAGAGGGTAGGCGAGCGGCGCCCGGGTGGGGACCCCGCCCGCGCGGCACCAGGGCGGCTGGCATCCACCATCGCCTAGACTGCCCGGATGGCCATCCTCGACGACAAGGTGGCGATCGTCACCGGCGCAGCCTCGGGCATCGGCAAGGCGACGGCGCAGCTCCTGGCCAAGGAGGGCGCTGCGGTCCTGGTGGCCGATCTCGACGAGGCCGGCGCCAAGACGGTGGCCGGCGAGATCGCCGACGCCGGCGGCCGCGCCCTGGGTCACGCCGTCGACGTCTCGGACGAGGCGGCGGTGCGGGGGATGATCGACGCCGCCGTGGCGGCCTTCGGCGGCCTCGACGTCCTGCACAACAACGCGGCGGCCATCGGCGCGGCGAGCCCCGGCCGGGACATGGACGTCGCCGCGATCGACGTCGAGGTCTGGGATCGCACGATGGCCGTCAACCTGCGCGGCGTCATGCTCGGCTGCAAGCACGCGATCCCCCGGATGCTCGAGCGCGGCGGGGGGGCCATCGTCAACACCTCGTCGGGCTCCTCCCAGCGCGGCGACCTGACGATCCCCTCCTACGCGGTCTCGAAAGGCGGAGTCGACACGCTGACCCTCTACGTCGCCGCCCAGTACGGCAAGCGCGGCATCCGCTGCAACGCCATCGCCCCGGGCTTGATCCTGACCCATCCGGTGGAGCAGTTTGGTGGTGCCGAGTACGTCGGCATGCTGGAGGAGCACCACCTGACCCCCCGGGTCGGACAGCCGGAAGACATCGCCCAGGCCGTCCTCTTCCTCGTTTCCGACGCCGCCGGGTTCATCACCGGCCAGATCGTCAACGTCGACGGTGGCATCCTGAGCCATGCGCCGCCGGTCGCGGACATTCGGCGCATGGCGGCGATGGCCGCCTGGGCGAAGCAGGCTCCGAAGGGGTAGGGCGCGCCCCGGGGCCCGCTGGCGGCGGACGGGATTCGTGGCTACCACGGGCTGGGCGCGGCCGTCCCGCGCTTCCCGACCCTACCCGACGCGAACCGAACTGGAGACGCACCCATGCCTGCCTACCTGATCGTGAACTACAAGGTCGAGAACCCGGAGCTCTACGGCGAGTATGCCGCCGCAGCCGGGCCCGCCATGGGGATCGGCGACCAGTGCCAGCTGCTGGCGTTCGACGCCAAGTCGGAGCAGATCGAAGGCGAGGACGCCGGCCACCAGACCGTGCTCCTCAAGTTCGACTCCAAGGAGAAGGCCCGCGAGGTCTACGAGTCCGGTGACTACCAGGCGGTGGTCGGCAAGCGGCTCGAGGCCACCTCCAGCCACTTCGCCATCCTGGTCGACGGAATGGCCTGAAGTGCGGCTCGAAGGCAAGGCGGCCATCGTCACCGGCTCCGCTCGCGGCACCGGCGAGGCCATCGCGCGGCTCTTCGTGGAAGAGGGCGCCCGGGTGATGGTGTCGGACGTGCTTCACGACCGCGGCGAGGCGCTGGCCAAGCATCTCGGCGAGGCGGCGATCTACCAGCCGCTGGACGTGTCCCAGGCCCGCGACTGGGACACGGCGGTCGCCCGTGCGCGGGACGTGTTCGGAGGCATCGACGTGCTGGTGAACAATGCGGCGGTGCTGGTCATCCGGGGCATCGAGGACACGCAGCCCGAGGAGCTCGAGCGGCTCTTCCGCGTGAACCAGCTCGGCCCCTTCCTCGGCATCCGTGCCGTGGCCGGGCCGATGCGCGAGCGCGGCGGCGGGGCGATCGTGAACGTCGCCTCCTCCGATGGCGTGAAGGGGATGAACGGCGTCGTCGGCTACGCCTCCACGAAGTGGGCCCTGCGCGGCATCACCAAGGCCGCCGCCATGGAGCTCGCGCGCGATCGCATCCGCGTCAACGCGGTGTGCCCCGAGGCCGGCAACCACGAGATGTCCGCCCCCTTCCTGCCCGCGGGCATCGACTCGCGTATGGCTGCCGAGCACAACGTGGGGCAGCTGCTGCGCCCGCCGGAGGGCTACGACCTCGACGACCACGTGCGCGACGTGGCGCGCGCCGTGCTGTTCCTGGCCTCGGACGACTGCCCCACTGCGACCGCCGCCGATCTCGTCGTCGACGGTGGCCTCACGGCCGGCTACATCCAGCGCGGGCTGCCCGGCTCCGATTGACTCAGCCGGGGGGCTCGCACACGAAGATCGGGATGTCCCGATCCGTGCGTTCCCGGTACTCGGCGTAGGGTGCGTAGTGCTGGTCGCAGAGGGGCCAGAGCGCGGGCTTCTCCTCGGCGCCCGCCAGCCGCGCCCGCAGCTTCATCTTGCGCCCCCGGTGGTTCACCTCGATGTCAGGGTGCTTCACCAGGTTGCCGTACCACACCGGATTCTTCGGCGCTCCGCCCTGGGAGGCCACGAGGAGAACGCCCTCCCCGTAGGGCACGTACATCAGCGGGATCGTGATGCGCTTCCCGCTCCGGGCACCGGTCATCGTGACGAAGCACACCTCGTCGCCGCCGAGGGTGTTGAGGAAGCGTCCGCCGAAGAGGCGGTGCAGGAAGACGTGGGTGCGGGTCATCGTCTTCAGCACCCAGCGCGGCGGCGGCGAGCCGGATCCGGAAGAGGGGGCTTCGCTGGCCATGGGAATCCTCCGAGGGGTAGAGTGACGGCGCTCCCAGGAGGCTACCGCACAGGTGAACCCCTTCCCGGCGTTGCGGGGCGATGCCGCGCTGGCCGTCTACCTCGATCTCAAGAGCCCCTACGCGTTCATCGCCTTGGAGCCCACCCGCGCCATGGCCCGGGCGGCAGGCGTCGCGATCGACTGGCGCCCCTTTACCCTCGACATCCCCAGCTACCTGGGCTCGGCGCGCCTCGACGGGAAGGGCCGCGTCGCCGAGAGCCGGCGCACGCCCCAGCAGTGGACCGGCGTGCGCTACGCCTACCGGGACGCGCGTCGCTACGCGAGCCTGCGTGGCAAGACGCTGCGGGGCACGGTCAAAATCTGGGACTCGAGCCTGGCGGGCATCGCCATGCTGTGGGCCAAGCAGCAGGGCCCCGAGCGCTTCGACCGCTTCGTCGACGAAGCCTACGCCCGCTTCTGGCGGCGTGAGCTCGACATCGAGGACGCGGGCGTGCTCGAGGCGCTGCTGGCGGAGACCGGCGCCGACGCGGCGGGCTTCCACGCCTTCGCCGACGGCCCCGGCCGCGCGGCCCACGACGTCCTGAACCAGGCCGCCTTCGACGCCGGCGTCTTCGGTGTCCCCACGTACCTCGTCGGAGACGAGATGTGGTTCGGCCGCGAGCACTTGCCGCGGGTCGCCTGGCTGCTGGGCGGTGCCGTCGGTCCTGCGCCCGAAGCGGCGAACCGGAGCTTCGACCCGTGAGCCGTCTCACCGTCGCGCTGGACCTCCGGCACCCGCTCGCCTACCTGGCCCTCCAGCCCACCGTCGCACTCGCCCGGGAGCTCTCTCTCGACGTCGACTGGCTGCCGCTCTCGGTGCCAACGCTGCGTCCGCCGAGTGCGCGCCAGGCGGGCGACGACCGGGGCGTTCGCCACCGGCGCTACCGCGCCCAGGCCATCGCCCGCGAGATCGAGGCCTACGGCGCGGTCCAGGGGCTCGTGCTGCGCGAGCCGTACCGCAGCGCGGAGGTCGATGCGGCGATTCTCGGCTGGCTGTGGGTCCGGGAGCACCAGCCCGGCCGGCTGCCCGCCTTCCTGGGAGCCCTGTTCGCCGGCTATTGGTCCCTCGATCTCGACGCGGCCCGGGTCGACGCGGTCGCGGGCCTGGTCGAGACCGTCTCGGCGGATGCCACCGCCTTCCTCGAATGGGCGGTCGGGGAGGGACCGGAGCGTGCCCGCGCAGTGGCTGCCGAGCTGGAGGAGCGGGGCCTCTTCCAGGTGCCTGCCTACGCCGTGGAAGACGAGGTGTTCTACGGTCGGCAGCACCTGCCCATGATTCGCTGGATCCTCGAGGGACGGTCCGGTCCCGGACCCATCTAGGATCCGGGAGGAGGTGGCCCCATGGCAGACCAGGACAGAGCCGCGGTCCGGTTCCCGCCGCCGTTCGTTCCCCTGATTGCGCTGGCGCTGGGCGTGGCGCTCCACCGGTGGGTGTGGCCGGCGCCCCTGCCGGTGAAGGGGCTGCTGCGCTGGGGCGCGACCGCGCTGCTCCTGGGCGGTGGACTGGCACTGATGGGTGCGGCCGCGGGCCTCTTCCGACGCACCGGTCAGGATCCGAAGCCGTGGGTGAGCACGCCGGAGATCATCGAATCCGGCGTCTACGGATTCACGCGCAATCCCATGTACGTGGCGATGGGTCTGCTGCAGGCGGGACTCGGCGTCGCCCTCGCCAACGGCTGGGTCGTCGGGCTGGTCCCGGTCACCTGCGCCGTCATCCAGCTCATCGCGATCCGCCATGAGGAGGCCTACCTCGAGCGGAAGTTCGGCAGCACCTACACCGCCTACAAGGCGCGCGTCCGGCGTTGGCTCTGACCGTGGCGGCGCCGTGCGAGGGCAACGGCGGCGCCTAGCAGCGGCAGGGTGATGGCGACTGCCCGCTGGGATGGCGGGACGATCCAGAAGGGGCTGCGAGGGTCGTCCGTCAGGAACGCGAGCCGGCCGCAGGGCGTGGCCTCCGCGCCGGTGAGTCCGGGCCAATCGAGGGTGGTGCAGGTGCCGTCGTAGGTCCGCAGCGCGGCCCCGACGTCGGCGAGGAGCAGCGCCAGCACGACCAGGAGGCCGGCGGCGAAGCCCTGGGCGGCCGTCCGGAGAGAGGGGGGAGATTCCATGGGGCCCCAGAGAGCAAGCGGCGTGCCGCCGGAGGGGCGCTCTCGGCGGCGCCTGGGTGGCGCGGGCGTTCACCGGATGGCCCCGCCATGCACGCGGTGACCGGGCTCAGTTGATCCCCTTCTCCATCCCCTCCCAGTAGGGCTTGCGCAGCTTGTACTTCTGCAGCTTGCCGGTGGCGGTGCGCGCCAGCTCGTCCCGGAACTCGATGGAGGTCGGGCACTTGTAGTGGGCGATCTTCTCCCGGCAGTGGTCGATCAGCGTCTTCTCGTCGGCCTCGCTGCCCGGTGCCAGCACCACCAGCGCCTTCACGGTCTCTCCCCACTTCTCGTGGGGCACGCCGATCACCGCCACCTCGGCGACGGCGGGGTGGGCGAAGAGCGCGTCCTCCACCTCGATGGAGGAGACGTTCTCGCCGCCGGAGATGATCACGTCCTTCTTGCGGTCCGTGATGGCGAAATAGCCGTCGTCGTCCAGGTAGCCCCCGTCGCCGCTGTGGAACCAGCCGTCCCGGATGGCCTCGCCGGTGGCGTCGGGCTGGTCCCAGTAGCCCTCCAGCACGTGGTTGGTGCGGGCCAGGAGCTCGCCCTCGTCGTCCACGCGCACCCGCACGCCGAGGGCCGGGGCGCCGGCGCGGCCCAGCTTCTGGGCGCGCTCCGCGGGGCTGAGGCCGTCCCACTCGGCGCGGGTGCGGTTCATCGTCAGGAGAGGCGCCGTCTCGGTGAGGCCGTAGATCTGGATGAACTCCCAGCCGAGCTCGGTCTCCACCCGCTCGATCGTTCGCGTCGGCGGCGGAGCGCCGGCCACGACGATGCGCACACGGCCGGAGCCGGGGATGGGCCCGTCCCACTCGGCGGCCGCGTCGAGGATCGCAGCGACCACCGCGGGCGCACCGCACAGCAAGGTGACGCCATGCTCCTCGACGCGGCGCAGGATCTCGGGCCCGTCCACCTTGCGCAGCACGACCTGTCTGGCGCCCATGCCGACCAGGGCATAGGGCATGCCCCAGCCGTTGCAGTGGAACTGGGGCAGGGTGTGGAGGTAGACGTCCCGGTCGTTGACCCCGCTCTGCCAGCCGAAGACCGCCGCGTTCAGCCACAGGCTCCGATGGGTCTGCTCCACACCCTTGGGCCGGGCGGTCGTGCCGGAGGTGTAGTTGATCACCGCGGTATGGTCCTCGTCCGGCTCCCACGGCTGGGGCTCGGCGCCCGGGGCGAGCATGCGGGCATCGGACTCCTCTCCGAGCACGAAGCGGTGCTTGCACCCGACGCCCGCGAGGGTCTCGTCGAGCTCCGGATCGACGAGCAGCACGTCGGCGCCGCAGTGGCCGACGATGTACTCCACCTCCTCCCGCGAGAGCCGGAAGTTGATCGGCACGAAGATGCGGCCGTGCCCGCTCACACCCCAGAAGCAGGTGAGCAGGCGGGACGCGTTCTGGGAGACCATGGCCACGCGCCCGCCGACCGGCAGGCCCAGGCGGTCGAGGCCCGCGCCCATGGCCTGGGAGAGGGCGCCCAGCTCCCGGAAGGTCGTCTCGCCCAGGGAGGGGGCCGGCTGGTCCGGCTCGTCGACGAAGGCCACCCGATCCGGGTAGACGGCGAGGGCGCGGTCGAGGTGGTCGCGAATGGTCAGCGGGACCCGCATAGGCTGCCTCCTGCTTCTGGCTGGATCGGCAGGGTAACCGAGGACGGGTCAGCTGCCCGAGCGGTAGGCGCGGGCCTGGATCTCGTACAGCTCCGCGTAGGTGCCGCCGTGTGCCATCAGCTCCTCGTGGCTCCCCACCTCCACGACCCGCGCGCCGTCCAGCACGACGATCCGGTCCGCCATGCGCACGGTGCTGAAGCGGTGGGAGACGAGCAGGGTGATGCGCCCGTCCGGGGCGAGCTGTTCGGAGGCGCCGTCCCCGGCGACCGCCGCGTAGCGTTCGAAGAGGGCGTGCTCGGTCTCGGCGTCGAGGGCGGCGGTGGGCTCGTCGAGGGCGAGCAGCAGGGGCCGGTCGCGCATGAAGCCGCGGGCCAGGGCGAGCTTCTGCCACTGGCCGAAGCTCACCTCGACGCCCTCGGGCCAGGTGGGGCCGAGCTGGGTGTCGAGGCCCGCGACGAGCTGCTCTACCACGTCGTCGGCGCCGGCCCGTCCGACGGCGGCGCCGACCGCCGGCCGCTCCTCGATGCGGGGGACGTCGCCGACGCCCACGGTCTGCAGGGCGCGGAACTCGAAGCGGAAGAAGTCCTGGAAGGCGCCGGCCAGGCGCGTCCTCCACGCCTCGGCGGGCATGCGTGCCAGGTCGGCTCCGTCCACCAGGATGCGTCCCTTCGAGGGCCGGTAGAGGCGGGCGAGCAGCTTCACCAGCGTGGTCTTGCCGGCGCCGTTCTCGCCCACGATGGCCACGACCGTGCCCGCCGGCAGGTGCAGATCCACGTCCTCCAGGACGAAGCGATCGGTGCCCGGATAGGCGAAGGACACGCCCTTGAAGCGGATGCCGTCCTTCAGCGCTTCCGGGACCGGGACGTCCGCGTCCTCCTCCAGCCGGGCTGCGTAATCCTCGAGCCAGGCCATGCGCCGTGAGCCGTCCATCCAGATCCCGCGCAGGAAGCCGATCTCGCCGACGGTGGCGCCGATGTAGGCCGAGAGCCGCGAGCCGGCGGCGAGCACGAGCAGCACGTTGCCCGGGGTCTCTCCGAGGCCCGAGGAGACGAACACCACCGCGCCGACGAAGGCGGCGCCGAAGACCAGCCAGGCCAAGGCGTGCCAGACCGCGCTGCCCCAGCGCGCGCCGGCCACCGGGCCGTACCAGCGCTCCCAGGCCTCCCGGCGGCGGAGGGCCAGGCGCTCGCCCAGGCCCGTCACCCGCACCTCCTTGCCCGGCGGCGCGGTGGTGGCGAGGTCGAAGAGGTGGCGCGCCAAACGGTTCGCCGGAGCGCCCCGCTCCTCGGCGGCGCGCTCCACGCCCGGGCGCCAGGTGGAGGTGAGCACGGTCGGCAGGGCGAAGGCCGCCAGCAGCACCAGCACCGGATGGATCGAGACCAGGAGCGCCACGGTCACGCCGAGCCGCAGGATCCAGCCGCCGGTGCTGAACAGCGACATGTACATGTGGTCGAGGACGAAGACCTGGTCCCGCAGCACCGCCAGCCGGTCGAGATGCTCCGGGCGCTCGTGGTGCTCGATCGTCGACACCGAAGCCTGCAGGCGGGCCACGTGGGTCTCGAGGGCGATGGTCACCTGGTCGCGGAAGCGGCGCTGGGTGCGGTCGCTGATCACCCGCAGGAACCAGGTGGCGGCGGCCGACACACCCAGGCCGACGGCGGCGACGCTGACGAGGGTGCCGTCGTCGCCCAGTACGCCGTCCGCCAGTAGCTTGAGCCACAGGGCGAGGAGCGCATCGGGCAGCGCCGCGAGGAGGGACAGACCGAAGGCCACGACGAGGAGCCTCGGCTCGGCCTCGTAGCCGCGCTTCAGCGCTCGCCACATCGAGGAGAGGGCCGGCGGCAGCTCGTCGTCAGTCGAGGACATCGAGCTCCTCTCCTTCCTCGTCTTCGCCGAAGCGCTGTGCCTGGAGCTCGAACATCGTGCAGTAGCGACCGCCCAGGGCCATCAGCTCGTCGTGGCTGCCCAGCTCGACGACCTTGCCGTGCTCGAGCACACAGATGCGATCGGCGTGCCGTACGGTCGAGAAGCGGTGGGAGATCAGGATCGTCGTCGTGTGCCGGGTGGCCGCGAGGATGCGCTCGAAGATCTCCGCCTCGCCGCGCACGTCGAGCTGGGCGGTCGGCTCGTCGAGGAGCACGAGCCCGGCGCCCTGGCGCACGGCGCAGAGCGTCCGGGCGAGGGCGATGCGCTGCCACTGCCCTCCGGAGAGGTCGGTGCCGCCCTCGTAGCCCCGCGCAAGGATGGTATCGAGATCGGCCAGGCTGCCGGCGCCGGCCTCGGCGAGGGCCGCACGCACGACCTCGTCGGGGGCGCCCGCCGGCGCGACGTTCTCGCGGAGCGACAGCTCGAAGCGGATGAAGTCCTGGAAGACCGCCGTGACCCGCAAGCGCCAGCTCTCGATGTCGAGGGTCGTGAGGTCGAGGCCGTCCACCTCGATCGCGCCGGACTGGGGCTCGTAGAGCCGGCAGAGGAGCTTCGCGAGGGTCGTCTTGCCCGCGCCGTTCTGGCCGACGATGGCGAGGGACGAGCCCGCTGGGATCGTGAGGTCGAAGCCCGCGAGGACGGGCTCGCCGGTGGCCGGGTAGGCGAAGCTGACGTCCCGGAAGCGGATCTCCCGGGCGGGCAGGCCCTCGGCGGAAGCCTCGCCGCGGGTGAGCGCACCACCCCGGGCCATGCTCTCCCGGAGCCGCACGACGGCGGCGGCCGGCGCGGCGGCCCCGTCCAGGGCCCAGGAGAGGCCGCCGAACGCGATCATGCTGGTGCTGATGGCGGCGCTGGCGAAGGTGACGAGACGGTCCAGGGCAAGCGCGCCGTCGGACGCGGCTGCGGCCATCGAAGCGAACACGATCAGGTTGGCGCCGAGCACGAGCAGCAGGCTCCACACGACCGGCCGCTCGCGAAGCCGCGTGGCCTCCCAGCGCAGGTCATGGAGCTGGCGCCGCCGCGCGCGGAACCGCTCGACGGTCCAGCCCGCCAGGCCGAACAGCCGCAGCTCCTTCGCCGCGGGCGGCTCGACCGCGAGCCTGTAGGTGTAGTCGGCGTGGCGCTGGGCCTCGCGCACCTCGTCGGTGTTGCGGTCCCTCCACACGGCGCTCTCGCGCAGCAGCCAGTGGGTCGCCAGCCAGGCGCCGCCGAGCACGAGGGGCGCCCACCAGGCGTAGGCCGCCAGCACCGCGGCGGAGGCGAGCCCGCCCACCATCTCGACCAGGCCCGAGGCGATGAAGTCCATGGAGATGTTGAGCGGGGGGCCGCTGATGCCGAGATCGAAGTCGCGGCCCATGGTGAGATCGTTCGTGAGCTCGGGATTCTCCAGGTGGCCCATGCCCGGCGGGCCGACACAGGCTCGCGAGAGCTGGTCGTAGAGCCAGGCGGCAGTTCGGCTTCCGAGGTTGGCGGAGAGCGCCTGGTGCAGGGGGGCGAGCACCTGGAGCAGGACGAACACCACGCCCACGAGGGCGAGGGGCGCAGCCAGGCTCTCTTCCCGCTCGACCGCGCCGATCAGCCCGCCCATGGCGATGGCGAAGAAGGCGGGCAGCAGGCCGCGGAGAACCAGGACCGTCCACCAGCCGAAGGCGAGGGCGCGGTCCGCCGAGGGCAGCAGGGCGAAGAAGCCCCATTCGTCGCTCGCCCTCAGGCGCCCGATCACCGCTGCGGCCTCCTCCCCTTTCCGATTCGCGCCAGGGCGAGCCGGAGGCCCATTAGGCCACAGCTCCGGGCCCGGGTCCATACCGGTTCCTATGCTGCGGCCATGGCTGCACGCCTCGCTCACGTGTTCGTTCTCGGGCTCGTCGCCGCGACCCTCGGCTGCGCATCCACGGTTCCGCTCGAGCAGCATCAGGCCCTGGAGGCGCGGCTGGGCGAGCTCCAGGAGGGGCAGGAGCTGCTCCGCGGCGAGCTCGGCGAGCTGGAGGAGCGCAACGAGCAGCTCACGGCGATGGTCGCGGCCCAGCGGATGATCATCCGCGACCTCCGCTGCCGCCCTCAGCTCACGATCGAGGCCGAGTAGCGGGGTCGGGCCGGCCGGGCTCCAGGTGGACGCGCTGGACCCGCATCATGCGGGGCTCGCGGCCGGCGTTGTCCGAGGTGGCGTGGAGGATCCACGGGTGACACAAGATCACGTCCCCCGCCTCGGCGCACAGCTCGGCGACCCGGACCGGGAGGCCGCCGATGACGCGCTCGCTCCCGAGGAAGCGCCCCACGCGATCGTCGCCGTCGCTCTCGGTGGAGAGCGCCCGCAGCCATGGATCGCTCGCGAGGAAGGCGAGCCGGGTCACCTTCATCTTTTCGCCGGGCCGCGGCGCGCGCCGCTCGAGGAAGCGCTCCATCAGGCGGTGGGAGCCCTCGACCACCAGCGTGCCTCCTCCTCGCGGCGGGACGTCGGCCAGGAAGCTGAAGAGCAGGGTGCCGGCCAGCGGGCGCTGGGGGAGCTGGAAGCCGAAGTCGGTGTGCCAGACCCGATGGGGAACGTCCCAGCCGCCCTCGGAGGCGGACGGAAACGAGATCAGGAACTGGCCCCAATCCCTGGGCACGTGCCAGCGGCCGGCGCCGAGGAGCTGGTCGAGGCTCGTGACCAGGCGCTCGCCGCCGATCGGATCGAAGACGGCCTGTCGCTTCAGATCCTGCATCTTCCACACCGCACCGGGCGTCCAGGTGTCCGGTGCGTCGCGCAGGACGCCCCGTCGGCCGAGGGTCTTCCACACCCGCTCCTCCATGGCCCGGGCTTCCCCCTTCGAGAAGACGCCGGAGAGGCGGACGAATCCGCGCTCCTCGAAGGCCTGGCACTGCTCCCGGCTCAGCATCCGGGGGAGATACCGAAAGGCCCGCCGGTTTGCAGGAGGGCTTCGCGCGGGCCTACCCTGGCCGCGTCGGGGGACGAGGAGCACGCTCATGAGGTTGCCGCTGCACGCGATCGCCGTTTTCTCCCTGCTGGCCGTTCCGGTCCTCCTGGGCTTCCAATGTACGCAGCTCGAGCCGGGCCTTCGCGCCGGCACCTGCCTGCGCGACATCACGCCGGTCACGCCCTCCCTGGCGCCTGCCTACCAAGCCGCGTTCGGGCACGCGGCCCCGGTGAACCACACGGACCCGGTCTACCTGGCCGGCTTCGGCGGCGACCGCCGGGCCACCGGCTACCACGACCGGCTGTGGGCCCGGGGCGTCGTGCTCGACGGGCCCGGCGGGCGCATCGCCGTCGTCGCCCTGGACCTGGTCGGCTACTTCTCGGCCGAGGTCGAGACGATCCGGGGGCTCGTCGCCCCCGAGTCCGCCGTCGACTACCTGGTCGTTCACAGCACCCACCAGCACGAGGGTCCGGACACCCTGGGCATCTGGGGGCCCACGCCGCTCACCAGCGGCATCGACATGGGCTACCTGGACTTCGTGAACGACGCGGTGGCGAGCTGCGTCGACGAAGCGGTGGCGAACCTCGAGGTGGCGCGGGTCCGCTACGCCACCGCCCACGGCGAGGGGCTCTCGCTCGGCGTCGACGCCGAGGACGACGGGCTCGGCGTCGCTGACGGCAAGGTGCTGGCCGGCGACGACCTGCTCGCCCCGGCCACCGGCGGCCGCATCGTCGATCCGCGCATCGCGGTGATGCACGTGCGCGAGCGCTCCCATCCTTTCGAGACCCTCGCGACCCTCGTCAACTTCGCGAGCCACCCGGAGAGCCTCGGCAGCAACAACACACTCGTCACCTCGGACTTCCCGCACTACGTGCGGGAGCGCATCGAGAGCCAGCTCGGCGGCCTGGCGATCTGGGTGAGCGGCGATCTCGGCGTGCTCCAGGGCCCCCTCGACATCGACGTGCTCGATCCCGCCACCGGCCTCCCGGCGCCGCGTCGCACTTTCCGCTTCGCCGAGGTCCACGGCGCACAGATCGCCGACCGCGTGGTCGCCCATCTCGACGTTCTCACGCCGGCGGGGGACGCCACGCCGGACATCGCTTTCGGCACGGTGCGTCCCGTGGCGGTGCCGCTCGCGAACCCCTTCTTCCGCTTCTTCATCGCCGGCGGCGTGCTGAACACCCGGGGCGCGACCCTGTTCACGAACGGCGTGCCCGATCCGGCCCTGGGCCAGCCCTTCCCGCCGCCCTTCCAGTGGATCCCCCAGGCCCTCGGCGAGGACGTTCACACCGAGGTCGGCGCCTTCCGCGTGGGTGAGGCCAGCTTCGGGGTGGTGCCGACGGAGCTCGATCCCCAGATCGGCGAGGCCTACCGGGCCGAGATGCAGGGCGCCGCCCATACCTTCCTCATCGGCCTGGGCAACGACGAGATCGGATACCAGGTGCCCGTGGCGAAGTTCGACTCGAGCTGTCAAGTGTGCGCGCCCTACGCCCTGGCCAACGTGATCGACCAGTGCCCCCTGTACCCGAACATCGATTGCAGCACGGTCTTCCAGAACAACGTCGGGCCGGGCGTGGATCCGGCGGTGTCGGCGGAGATGATCCCCCTGTTGCAGCAGCTCCACTGAGGCTCCGTTGCGCGCTGGCCGCGGCGCTCTGGGCGCTGGCGGCGGGGCCCGCCCTGGCCCATGTGGTGCTCGGCCGCGCGAGCCTGCGAGAGCATGTGGCTTTCGCGGAGGCGGTCGTGCTCGGACGGGTCGTCGAAGCGGAGGTGCGGGTGGGGCCGCCGGACCGGCGGCGCCCGGCGGTCACCGTGGTGGTCACCGAGGTCCTGAAGGGTTCGCTCTCGCCCGGGCCGCTGCGCTTCCTCCAGCACGGGCACGGCGTTGCGACCTTTCGAACGGGGGAAGAGGTGCTGCTCTTCCTGAGGCGGACGGAGAACGTCGCCGAGCTGGCGGATCCGCGCCTTGCGGAGGCGGCGCCCTGGACGTCGCTCCAGGAGCACGACGATCGCTTTCCCCTGAACGGCGCTCACCGGCAGCCCACGCTCGCGGCGGCGCGACGCTATGTGGCGCTGGCACGGCTCCCCCGCGACGACCAGGCGGACGCGCTTCGCGCCCTCACCGTCGACCTGCTGCTCGGGGTGGACACCCGACTCGCCGAGCTCGCGCTCCCGGACCTGGCGGTCTCCGCGGTGGTCCCGAAGCTGACGGACGAGGACGTGACGCGCCTCGCGCGCCGTATCGACGACGCGGGCGCGTCGATCGGGCTGCGCGTCGGTCTGCTCGTGGAGCTCTCGCGCCGGGGCCACCTCGAGGCCGGGCCGCGCTGGGTGCGTCTCCTGCAAGCGACCGAGGGGGGCGATCTGGTGGCCGCCTGCCGCGCTGCCGGGCGACATCCGAGCCCGCCCGTGACCGCCGAGCTGATCCGCATCCTGCAGGGCGGTGGCGCTGCCGCGCCGGCCGCCGCCCGCGCCCTGGGCGGGCCGGCCCATCGCTCCGCCGTCACGGCCCTCGCCGCCGCCCTGGACGCCGACGACCCCTCCCTCCGGCACGCCGCCATCCGTGCCCTCGGCCAGATCGGCGACCGCTCCGCGCGCGCTCCGCTCGAGCGTGCAGCCGCCTCCCACCCCGACCTGGCCACCCGCCGCCGCGCGCGCGCCGAGCTCACCGCCCGCTTCGCCCCCTGAACGCAACGCCGGGGACGTTCCTTGCATCTTGCGAACTCCCGCAACGCGGGAGGAACGGAACCTGCAACGGGTGGGGTTCAGGCACGCGGAAGCGCCTCGAAAGGCCGGTTCCGCGGCATGGCGCCCCACAGCGGGGCGGATGCGGACAAGCCCCAGCCCGTGACGAGGAGGATGTCATGGCAGCTCGCAAGACCGCTCGAAAGAAGGCGGCTCGGAAGAAGGCGACGCGGCGGAAGGCGCCCGCGCGCAAGAAGACGGCGCGCAAGAAGACGACGAGGAAGAAGGCGACCCGGAAGAAGGCCGCGGCGAAGAGCGCGTTCGCGGAGGAGCTCCCGAAGTCGCTCAAGCAGTTCCGCCGGGCAGTGGAGCGAGAGCTCACGGCCGTGGAGCGGCAGGTGGAGACGGCCGGGCGCGATGCGCGCCGGCGACTCACGCGCCTCGTTCGCGACGCGGCTCGGCACCTGGGCCAGCTGGAGGCGAGCGGCGAGCGCCAGTGGCGCAAGCTCACCCGCGCCGCCCGCAGCGACGCCCAACGCATGTACAAGAGGCTCCAGAACGCCTCCAAGCGCTGACCGAGCGAACGAAGCTAGCCTCTCGGCGTGGAGATCTGGAAGACGGCCTGGCGGAACGTGCTGCGCAGCCGGCGCCGCACCTTCGTCACCGTGTCGGCGATGACCTTCGCCCTGTGGGTGATGATCCTCTACTCGGGGCTTGTCGCCGGCTACCTGCGCGACATGGAGCAGAGCATCCTCGACCTCGAGCTCGGGGACATGCAGATCCATGCCGCCGAGTACCGGGACGATCCTTCTCTCTACGCGCGAATCGATGATCCGGATGCCCTGGTCGGGGCCCTGCGCGAGCGGGGCTACCGGGCCACGCCGCGGTTGCTCGCCTGGGGCATGGCGGCGGCGGAGGAGTCCAGCGCCGGCGTCGCCTTCCGCGGGGTCGAGGTGAGCCGGGACGCCGAGGTGAGCCGCATCCACGAGCACGTGCTGGCGGGCACCTGGCTCGACCCCCAGGAGCCCAAGGGCGTCGTGCTGGGCCGCCGCCTGGCCCGCATGCTCGGCGTCGAGCCCGGCTCCGAGCTTGTTGTGCTGAGCCAGGGAGCGGACGGGGCCACCGCCGCCGATCTCTACCAGGTGCGCGGCGTCCTTCAGAGCGTCGGCGACGCCACCGATCGCGCGGGGGTCTTCATGACCGCCGGCGCGTTTCGCGAGCTCTTCGTGGTGCCGGCCGGCGCCCACCAGATCGTCGTGCGCCGCCCCACCGAAACCGAGCTCGCCGTGGCGGCGGACACGGTCGGCGAGCTCGCACCGGACCTCGACGTGCAGACCTGGCGCGACCTGATGCCCACCCTGGCCTCGCTCCTCGACTCCGCCCGCAGCGCGATGCTGGCGATGTTCTTCATCGTCTACCTCGCCATCGCGGTCCTGATCCTGAACGCGATGCTGATGGCGGTGTTCGAGCGCATCCGCGAGCTCGGCGTGTTGAAGGCGCTGGGGGTGGGGCCACTCGGGATCCTCGGGCTGATGCTCGCGGAGGCGGGCATCCTGACGGGTCTCGCCGTCGCCGCCGGCGTCGCGCTCGGCGTCCCGACCCTCTGGTACCTCTCCGTCCACGGCATCGAGCTGACGACCGTCGCCGGCATGTCGATCATGGGCATCGCCATGGATCCGGTGTGGCGCGCGGACATGAGCGCGCCGACGGTGCTCGCGCCGGTGGGAGCCCTCGTCGCCATCGTGACCGTGGCCGTGATCTATCCTTCGCTGAAGGCGGCGCTGATCGATCCGGTGCGGGCCATCTACCACCGGTAGGAGCTCCCATGAGAGGACCTCATCTGTTCGCTCTCGCCTGGCGCAACCTCTGGCGCCACCGGAGGCGCACCCTCCTGACGCTTTCTTCGATCGCATTCGGCACGATGTTCGCGTGGATGTTCACCGGGCTCGGCGACGCCAACTGGCGCGAGATGATCGACCTGGCTGCGCGGATGGGCGGCGGCCACGTGACCCTCCAGCACGCCGAGTACCTCGAATCGCCGACCCTCTCGCGAAGCGTTCCCCAGGTGGAGCCTCTCCACGCCATCGCCGTCCAGGATCCGGAGGTCGCCCGGGCGGTGACGCGCATCTCCGGCAACCTGATCCTGGCCTCCGCGGCCCGAAACCAGGGCGCGGGGTTCATCGCCTTCGACGCCGCGGCGGAGGACATCGGCACCCTCTCCATCCTCGAGGCGGTCGAGGATGGGCGGCTCTGGACCGGCGAGAACGGCGGGGGCATCGTGCTCGGCGTGAAGCTGGCCGAGCAGCTCCGGGTCGAGGTCGGTCACAAGGTCGTGTACACGGTCACCGACAAGGACGGGGAGATCGTCCAGGAGGCGGTGCGGGTGTCGGGCCTGCTCGAGACCGGCTCGCCCACCGTCGACGGCCGCCTGGCGCTCCTGCCCATCGACGTGATGCGCGCCTCCCTGGGCTACGCCCCCGGCGAGGCCGGGCAGGTGGCGGTGTTCCTCCAGGATCAGCGGGCGGCGGATCGCGTGGCGGCGCGGCTCGGAAAGCGGATTGCGGCCCACCGGGATGGAGACGTCTCGGCGATTCCCTGGCACGCGCTCCAGCCGGAGCTCGCCGGGTTCATCGCGATGAAGGTGGGCGGTACCTGGGTGATGGAGGTGATCATCATGCTCTTGGTCGCCGCCGGCATCTTCAACACGATCTTCGTGAGCGTGATGGAGCGGATGCGGGAGTTCGGCATCCTGCGCGCGATCGGCTGGAGCCCCGGACAGCTCGCGCGGCTGGTGATGGCGGAGAGCGTGTGGCTCGCCGTGGTCGGCCTGCTGCTGGGTCTGGCGTTGACCGCCTGGCCCTATTGGTACATGCACACGGTCGGCATCGACCTGATGGCCGCGGTCGGCGTGGGCGCCGACGCGGAGGTGGCGGGGGTGGCCATGACGAAGCTGATGCGGGTCGACATCTATCCCGAGAACGCGCTGCTGATCGGCGGGGCCGCGGTGCTGGCGACGCTGCTCTCGGGCATCTACCCGGCCTGGAAGGCGGGCCACGTCGACCCGGCCGAGACGATCCGGTTGGTCTAGGAGCCAGGAAGATGTCCGATCAAGCCCTCGTCGAGCTCGACTCCGTGAACAAGGTCTACGAGCAGGGTGCCCTCGAGGTGCGCGCGCTGCGGGATCTCTCCCTCACGATCGAGGCGGGAGAGTTCACGGCGGTGTGCGGGCCCTCGGGCTCGGGGAAGACCACGCTCCTCAACCTGATCGGCGCCCTCGACCGCCCGACCTCGGGAACGATCCGGATCGAGGGACGGGATCTCGGCGCCATGAGCCAACGGGAGCGCAGCCACCTGCGCCGGGACCGTATCGGCTTCGTCTTCCAGGCCTACAACCTGATGCCGGTACTGACCGCCTACGAGAACGCGGAGATGGTGCTCGCCCTCCAGGGCGTCGACAAGGAGGCGCGGCGGGAGCAGGTGATGCGGGTGCTGAAGGACGTCGGTCTCGAGGACCTCGAGCACCGCCGGCCCGACGAGCTCTCCGGTGGCCAGCAGCAGCGCGTGGCGATCGCCCGGGCCATTGCCTCGAACCCGGCGGTCGTCCTGGCCGACGAGCCCACCGCGAACCTCGACTCCGAGAACGCCGTCCACCTGCTCGACATCATGGAGCAGCTCAACCTGGATCGCGGCGTCACCTTCCTCTTCTCTACCCACGATCCGCGCGTGATGGAACGGGCCCGCCGCCTGATCCGCGTCGTCGACGGCCAGATCGAAACCGACGAACATCGGAGTTGAGAAACGGGGCCAGAGTTAAGAATTCAGTTCTGAAAGAACTGAATTCTTAACTCTGGCCCCGTTTCTTCATTCTGGGGCAGGGCGCCACGGGTGAGGCGGCGAGGGGCAATGGTGTCGCGCGGAGGGGCGCGAGCGTGGGTGGTGGGATGGTCCCTTCCTTGCACGGCAGTCGCGCGGAAGGAGGGAGCCGATGCTCTCGAAGTCGCAGGCGCGGTGGTTCTTCGTGGGGGGGACGATCTTCTTCTCCGCGATCTTCCTGTTCCTCACCGTGGACACCCTACGGGAGATCCCGGCCCGTCAGAACTCGGACGCCCTCACCGAGTCGGTGGTGCGGGGGAAGCACCTGTGGGATTCCAACAACTGCATGGGCTGCCACACGATCCTGGGGGAGGGCGCCTACTACGCGCCGGAGCTCACCCGGGTCGTCGAGCGCCGCGGCAAGGAGTGGCTCGCGATCTTCCTGCGCGATCCCGAGGCCATGTTCCCCGGCCAGCGGCGCATGGTGCAGTACGACTTCAGCGACCAGCAGATCGAGGACGTGATCGCCTTCCTGGAGTGGATCGGCGGCATCGACACCAACGGTTTCCCGCCGGATCCGGACATGGCTCCCGCCAGCGCCCCGATCGCCGCGGCGGCCTTTACCGCGCCGGCGGCGCCGGAGTACTTCGGCCAGGTCTGCGTCGCCTGTCACGCCGTCTCGGGTAGTGGTGGCACGGTCGGGCCGGCCCTCGACGGCGTCGGCGGCCGCATGGCCCGTAGCGAGCTCGATCGCTGGCTCGCCGACCCGCAGACGGTGCGCCCGGGCACGGCCATGCCGAACCTGGCGCTCCCCGATTCCACCCGTGCCGAGCTGGTCGACTGGCTCGTGACCCTCCGTTAGGCGAAGGAGACGATCGTGAAGTACAAGTCCCAGCGCGTGGCCTACCTCTTCTTCGCCACTTCGCTCCTGCTCTTCGGCCTGCAGATCGTGTTCGGCTTCATCATGGGCTTCGCCCACATGGGCTACGACGTCCTGCACGAGTGGATTCCCTTCAACGCGGCTCGCGCCAGCCATCTCAACCTGCTCGTCGTGTGGCTGCTCTCGGGCTTCATGGGGGCCGCCTACTACATCATCCCCGCCGAGGCGGAGCGCGAGCTATGGAGCGAGAAGCTCGCGATCGTGCAGTGGGCGGCGCTGGTGATCGTCGGGGTGATCGCCATCGCCGGCTTCCACGTCGGCTGGTGGGAAGGCCGCAAGTTCCTCGAGATCCCGCGGCCCCTCGACTACCTGGTCGTGGTCGACGTCCTGCTCTTCATCTTCAACATCGGGATGACCGCCTGGAACGGCAAGCGCTTCACGACCACCGGGATCGTGCTGCTCGTCGGCCTCACGGCGGCGGCGCTCCTCTACCTGCCGGGCATGATCACCTTCGAGAGCCAGGTGCTCGATTCCTACTTCCGCTGGTGGGTCGTCCACCTGTGGGTGGAAGGCGTCTGGGAGCTGATCATGGGCGGCATCATGGCCTTCCTGCTGATCCAGCTCACCGGAATCGATCGCGAGGTGATCGAGAAGTGGCTCTACGTGATCGTGGGCTTCACCTTCCTGTCCGGCATCCTCGGCACGGGTCACCACTACTACTACATCGGCACCCCGGAGTACTGGCTCTGGATCGGAGGGATCTTCTCGGGCCTCGAGCCGCTGGCCTTCCTCGGCATGGCGCTCTACGCCGTGACCATGGCGAGGCGCGGGGGCATGAACCACCCGAACCGCATCGCGCTGTTCTGGATCGTCGGCTGCGGCGTCATGTCCTTCGTCGGCGCCGGCTTCCTCGGCTTCGCTCACACCCTGCCCCAGGTAAACCTCTGGACCCACGGCACTATCATCACCGCCATGCACGGCCACATGGCCTTCTGGGGCGCCTACGCGATGCTGGTCTTGGCGATGATTGCCTACGCCATGCCCCAGATGACCGGCCGCAAGCTCTACGCCGGCTGGCTGCCGGAGGCGGCCTTCTGGACCAGCAACGTCGGGATGATGGGCATGACCGGCGCCTTCGCCGTGGCCGGCATCAGCCAGGTGTACATGGAGCGGCGGATCGGCATGGACTTCCTCGCGGTGCAGGACGCCGTGAGTATTCACTTCGGAGGCGTGGTGCTGGCGGCCTGTCTGCTCACTGTCGGGATCGCCATGTACGCGTGGAACTTCGCCCAGTACGGCCTGCCGAACGACGAGGCGATCGAACCCTGATGGCGGCCGAAGAGCTCCCCAGCCCGGACGCGCTCCTGCCGTACTACCGGGCGGTCGGCGACGAGTGCGCTCTCTTCGAGAAGGCGGCAGCGGAGGGGCTCCCCCTCCTGCTCAAGGGTCCAACCGGCTGCGGCAAGTCCCGGCTCGTGGAGCACATGGCGGCCCGCCTCGGGCGGCCGCTCGTCACGGTCGCATGCCACGACGAGACCAGCGCCGTCGACCTGACCGGCCGCTGGCTCGTCCGCGGCGGCGAGACGCTGTGGCAGGACGGTCCCGTCACCCGCGCCGTGCGGGAGGGCGCGATCCTGTATCTCGACGAGTTTGCCGAAGCGCGCAGCGACGTGGTCGTCGTGATCCATCCGCTGACGGACCACCGTCGCACCCTCTACGTGGAGCGCCACGACGAGGTGGTGCAGGCCGCGCCGGGATTCCTGCTCGTGGTGAGCTTCAACCCGGGCTACCAGCGGGGTCTGAAGGAGCTGAAGCCCTCGACCCGGCAGCGCTTCGTGGCGGTGGCGATGGGCCCGCCGGAGCCGGCGGTGGAGTGCGAGATCCTCGAGGGCGAGACCGGTGCCGAGCCTGCGATCGCGCGGCGGCTGGTCGCCCTCGGCGCCAAGCTGCGGGAGGTGGAGCCCCTGGGCCTCGCCGAGCTGCCGTCCACCCGTCTCCTGGTGAGCGCGGCACGCCTGATTCAGGCCGGCGTCCCCCCTCGCGCCGCCTGCAACGCGGCGGTCGTCGAGGCGCTCACCGACGACCCGGAGATCGCCGAGGGACTGCGCGACCTGGTCGCGCTGGCCTTCTAGAGGCAGCGCGTGGACCTGGACTGGGAGGAGGGCGCCTTTCGCGGCCTGCTCTCGCTGCGCCGCCGTTTCGCGAGGCGCGGCGAGGCGGAGGACCCGTCGGCGGCTCGCCTCGCGGAGCACGAGAACGCCCTCTCCACCCTGGCGCGGCTCGTCGCCGCGGAGCCGGTGCGCGTCCTCGCTGCGCGGGACGCCGGAGGTGTGCGCGGCCCCGACCTGCTCCTGCCGCCGACGCTCTCGCTCGCGGCGAGCGCCGACGATAATCGGGCCCTCTACCGCCTGCGCACGGCCGTGTCCGCCGCGATGCGTCGCCTGGCTCGGGACGCGCCGCCGGCTCCGCTTCCCGGCGCGGCGGAGCTGGTATCGCTGCGCCTCGCGCACCGGGCCGTCGCCTGGCTGGAGGACGAGCTGCCGCGCTTCGGCGAGCTCTGGGAGGCGGCACGTCGTCTGGAGCTCGCGGCGCGGCCCGATCCGGCGACGCTGCGCGGCCGGGCACGGCTTCTCGAAGAGGCGCGACGCGCGGCCCTGCAGGGCGGGCGGCCGTGGGAGGACCCCGCCCGGCTCCAGGCCCTGGGCCGGAGCCGGGTGCGGGGGGGGCCGCCCAGCCCGGGCATCCAGCTGATCGGCGAGTGGATCCCCGAGCTGCGCCCGGCCGAGGGGGCCGGCGAAGCGCCCGACGGCACGCCGCCGGAGATCACCAGTGAGGCGCCGGCGCCGGCGACCGAGGACCTGCGGCGTGTCGTGATCGATCGCCAGGAGCAGGAGGACGCCGTCCTGCTGCATACCTTCGAGAAGACCGAGACCCTCGACGAGTACCGCGGCGGCGCCCGGGACAGCGATGGCAGCGACAACCTGGACGAGCACCTGGAGGCCTTGAAGGAGGTCGACCTCGGCGCTCTCGTAAGGGACGGCACCGACACCCACGCGGCCCTGCGCGCCGACCTACCCCTCGAGCTCGACGTGCCGGACGCCGGGGAAGAGGCCCCGGGTGCCCGCGGCCTTCCCTACGACGAGTGGGACGTGCGGCGGCGCCGCTACCGGCGAGACTGGTGCACCGTCTATCCCGCGGCCGGCGACGCTCCGACGCCGGAGGGCGAGGCGTGGGCCCGGGCGGCGCTGCGCCGCCATCGTCGCCTGAAGAAGGAGCTGCTCCGGCGTCTCGAGCGCCACCGCGCCGGCCTGCGTCCCGCGCCGCGCCAGCAGGACGGCGACGACGTGGACGTGGAAGCGTTGGTGGACCACCTGGCGGCGACCCGCGCCGGACACGGCGACGACCCGCGCTTGTACGTGAAGTCGCGCCGCCGCCGCCGCGACTTCGCCACCACCGTGCTGCTCGACGTCTCCCTCTCCAGCGACTCCTGGTACGAGGGCCGTCGGGTGCTCGACGTCTCCCGCGAGGCGGTGCTCCTGCTCGGCGAGGTTGCGGACGAGCTCGGCGACCGCCTGCAGGTGCTGGCCTTTGCCTCGAAGACCCGGAACCGCTGTCACGTCTTCCACCTGAAGGGCTGGCGCGAAGCGTGGCCGCGGGCGCGCGCCCGCCTGGGCCGCCTCGAGCCCCAGGGCTACACCCGCATCGGCCCGGCCCTTCGCTATGCGACGGACACCCTGGCTCGCGAGCCGGCGGAGCGGCGTCTTCTGCTCTTGATCAGCGACGGGAAGCCCACGGACTACGACCGCTACGAGGGCCGCTACGGCGTGGCCGACGTCCGCCAGGCCCTACGCGAGGCCGAGCGCCGCGAGGTCCATGCCCACGCCCTGGCGGTGGACGCGGTCGCCCGCGACACGCTCCCGCCGATGTTCGGCCCCGGCGCCTGGCACGTGCTCCCCCATCCCGACGCACTGCCCGAGGCGCTCACCTCCGTCTACGGGCGCCTCACCGGTCGCTGAGCAGGATCCGCTGGACGAGCCGGGAGGGTGGCGTGTAGGCCTGCTCCCGCGCGTCCTTCGGCAGCTTCGGGAGGAGCTCCCGGCGCAGACGCGGCAGCCGATACCAGGGCACCTTCGGCAGGAGGTGGTGCTCGAAGTGATAGGGCGTGATGCAGAAGGGGAAGAGCAGATTCATCCCCGGAAAGGTGAGACCGCGAGTGCGCAGACGCACGTCGGCGATCTCGGTGTAGCCGCCTCCGTGCTCGAAGCTCGATTTCAGCACGTTCAGGGCCTGGGCGTACTTGAACGAGAGGAAGAGAGTCAGCAGCGTGAAGACCGGCGCCTCCTGCACCGGGAAGAACAGGATGGCCGCCCAGCCGAAGAGGAAGGCGGCCGCCCGCCAGCCCTCACGCGACGGCCCGATCCGCCCCGGCTTCGGGCAGCGGTCGTCCAGCTCGGGGAGCCAGAGTCGATAGAGCTCCAGCTCGTAGAAGGGGACCAGGAAGGTCTTGGCGAGCTTGCGCCGCAGGGCCCGACCCTCCAGCACGTACTTCGCGCAGTTCTGCGGGTCGTCGTCTTCCAGCGGTCGCTGGTGGTGGATCAGGTGGCCCGTCCGCCAGTGGAGGCCGTAGTCGCGGAGGAAGAGCAGGCACACCGCCCAGCCGGGAAGGTCGTTCAGGAGGTGGCGGAAGCGGGGCGAGCGGCAGAGCAGGAACTGCTGGTGCGAGGCCTCGTGCACGACCAGGGTGAAGAGCGCGAAGATCGCCGTCCCGAGGAGTGGCGCCGCCACCAGGGGCCCCAGCCAGAGGGGCAGGGCCCGGGCCGCGAGAAAGATCGGCGGCACCAGCGCCAGCACGAGGGCCAGGCTGCCGAGGTTGATCGCGTTGTGAAGCGCGTGGGACCGCGTGCAGGTGAGTGCCCGCCCGCGGCAGGTCGCCCGCCCCAAGACGTCGGGTTGCGTGAGGTTCAGCGTTCCGGCCGAGGACGCACTCACCGATCGGGAATCTAGCCTGGAGGGCGGGGCTCGTCCGCGGCTAGAGTGGCCGGATGAAGAGCCGCACCCGCCGTGTTCTGGTCCTCACCTTGTTCGCGGCGTCCCATGCAGCCCCACTCTCCGCAGCCGAGGCGCCCTTCGAGCTGGTGATTCGCGGCGGTCGGGTCGTCGATCCGGAGTCCGGCCTGGACGCGGTGCGGGACGTCGGCATCCGGGACGGCCGCATCGCGGAGATCTCCGAGCACCGTCTCGACGCCGACCGGGTGGTCGACGCCACCGCCCACGTGGTCGCCCCGGGCTTCATCGATCTGCACAGTCACTCGCCGACGCCTCTCGGCCAGCACTACCAGGCCCTGGACGGCGTGACCACGGCCCTCGAGCTGGAGGCCGGCGCCTTCCCGGTCCCGGCCTTCGGCAGCCAGCTCCGGGAGGCGGCGCGCCTCCACTACGGCGCTTCGGTCGGCTACGGATCGATCCGACTCGAGGTGAAGCAGGGCGTGCGGCGGCCCCACCTGCTCAGCGGCGAGATGGAGCTGCGCGGCCTGCGCGGGCTCTGGACTGGCGTCCGGTCGCTCTTCGGCGAGCCCCGGGATGTGTTCGCCGAGCCCGCGTCGGCCCGGGAGCGACAGCGCCTGCGCGCGCTCCTCCACGAGGGCCTGGACCAGGGCGGCCTCGGGATCGGTCTTCCCCTCGACTACATCAGCGAAGCCGTCGACGCCGACGAGCTGCGGATGATCTTCGAGGTGGCCGCAGCGCGGCGCGTGCCCATCTTCGTTCACATCCGCCGCGGCGTGAACGGCGACCCGGCGGGCCTCCACGAGGTGATCGATCTGGCGCGCTCGACCGGCGCCGCCGTCCACGTCTGCCACGTGACCCACAACGCCATGCGCGCCATCGACGCGTTCCTCGCCGCGATTCGCGCCGCGCGGGCCGAGGGCCTCGACGTCACCACCGAGCTGCTGCCCTACGAGGCCGGCTCCGCCCTGATCTCCTCCGCGGTCTTCGGCCGCGACTGGCAGACCATCTTCGACATCACCTACGAGGACGTCGAGTGGGCCGAGACCGGCCAGCGTTTCGACCGGGCCCTGTGGGAGGAATACCGTCGGGAGCGGCCCGAAGGGCAGGTGATCCATCACTACCTGAAGGAGGAGTGGACCCGGCGGGCGCTTCGCGAGCCCGGTGTGATGGTCGTGAGCGATCTGCTGCCGATGGTCGACGAGGCGAGCAAGGTGGCGCCCCACAACGGGGCCTTCGCGAAGGTGCTCGGGCGCCATGCCCGCGAAGGCCGCGTGCTGACGATGCAGGACGCCCTGGCACGGATGACGCTCCTGCCCGCCCGCCGTCTCGAGGGCTTCGCGCCGGTCTTCGCCCGGAAGGGAAGGGTGCAGGTGGGCGCGGACGCGGATCTCACGGTGTTCGATCCGCAGACGGTCGCGGCCAGGGCGACCTACCGGGACCCGTTCCAGGGCTCGGCGGGGATCGCCTACGTGGTGGTGGCGGGTGAGGTGGTCGTGGCCCACGGGAACGTGGTGGACGGCGCATCGCCCGGCCGGCTGCTGCTCGCCCGGACGCCTCGCCGTGGGCTTCTGGCCACATCGCGGGAATGACGGCTCTTCAGGCCGACGGGATCCCGGCCGATTCGGTAGGGGATCCCCACCCGTCAGGCCCCAAGCATGCAACCCGAAGACAGCCCCGGACCTGCGGCCCCGCGGCTCCGCGGTGGTGCCCTCGACAGGTGGATCGCCGCTGGCCTGGTCCTGTTCTCCCTGCTCTTCTACGTGCGTGTCGTCGACTTCGACTTCGTCGACTTCGATGATCGGACCGTCCTGCTGGGCCATCCCAACCTCTACGGGACGGAGGGCCCCTTCACCGACAACCTGCGCGAGATCTTCGTCGACTACTTCCCGCGCGAGGAGCCGCTGGTCGTCCGCGACGTCAGCTGGGCCGTCGACGCGCGCCTGTTCGGCTTCGAGGAGGCGCGGGGCTACCACCTCGGAAACGTCGTGCTCAACGCGCTTGCCGTGGGCCTCCTCTTCCTGTTCCTGCGTTCGGTCACCGATCGCGCCGTGGCCGGCTGGGCGGCGCTGGCGTTCGCAGTCGCACCGATCCACGTCGAGGCCGTCGCCTGGATCATGGGCCGCAAGGACATGCTCGCCGCCTGCTTCGGGCTGGCCGCCCTGGTCGCCCAGAGCAGGGAGCTGCGGACGGAGCGTCCGGGACGTCGCTGGGGCTGGTGGGCGCTGGGCTTCGTCTGCTGCGGGCTCGCCCTGGGCTCGAAGATCAGCGCCGTCGCCATCGTCCTCGCGTTGGCCCTGCACCGCCTGTTCCTCCAGTACCTGGAGAGGGGCGCGGATCCCACTGCATCCGTCGATGCGCGAGCCGCGCTGGGCAGGCTGCCGGCGCTCGTCCCCCACCTCGTGCTCACGATCCTGGTGTTCGCGTGGTACAGCCGAACGCTCTCCGAGTGGGGCGTCCTCCGCTCCCACGGCCCCGGGCCCCTCGACCCGGTCCACCTCGGGCACGTCGTTCGCTTCCTCCCCCTGATCGCGGGGGAGTACCTGACCCACCTCGCCTGGCCCGGCGAGCTCTCGATGTTCTACCGCTGGCCCCATGTGGAGGTCCCGCTCACGACCGCCGAGCTCCTCGCGTCGGCGGCCTGGGCCTTCGCCGGGTGCGCATTCCTCGGCGGCGTGCTCCGACGGCGTCGGGATCTGGCGTTCTTCGCGCTGCTCGCCCTGGCATGGATGGCCCCGTACACCGGTCTCTTCTACGTCGGCTTCTGGCATGCCGATCGCTATTTCTACGTGGCCTCGGCCGGAGTCCTGGTCATTGCCGCGATCATCGTGCGCGACGTGGCCCGCAGCGTGCCTCGCGCGCGGCCGGCTCTCGCCGTCCTCGTGGCGGCGTTCCTGATCTCCAGTGCGGCCCAGGCCTGGCGCCAGCAGGAGGTCTGGCGGGACAACGAGAGCCTCTGGACCTACGAGGCGCACCGTGAGAACCCCTCCCTGCTCTCGATCCAGGCGCTCGCGAAGCACTACGTCCGCCTCGCGGAGGCCGAGGCCGATCCGGTGCGCCGGGCCGCCCTGGTCGGGCAGGCGGAGGGCCTCGTCGAGCGGGGCATCGCCCACGAGGCGGCCATGAGTCGGGTTCCCGGGCCCTACCACGTGGCCGAGCAGAAGCACCTCGCCCGTCTCCACGTCCTCCGCGGGCGGCTGGCGGCCCTCCGCGGGGCGCCTCCCCACGTCCAGGCCCGGCACTACCGCATCGCCTTCGACCTCGCGCCGGAGCGCCTCTCGGCGATCTTCCTGTCCCGGAGCCTGTTCCGATCCGCTGCCCACGTCGCACCGGGGGAGCAAAGGCCGCTCGTCGAGGCTTCCTTCGACTACTTCGTGCACTACCTGGAGTATTCCGCCAACGACCCGCAGTGGCTCGAGCAGGGTCGGAGGCTGCTCGAGTTCAACTACGGCGAGCGCTTCCCCTACCTGCAGGCCCGGGTGGAACGGGTTCGGGAGACGATGTTCCCGTGACTGCCCACGACTACCGAGGTGCCTATCCGTTCCACGCCGCCCGGCGCACGGTGTGGCGGGAGATCGTCCGCTACGTGCGACGGCACGCCGGCGCGGTGGAGACGCTGGTCGAGCTGGGCTCCGGCTACTGCGACTTCGTGAACCAGTTCCCCGCCAAGCGGAAGCTGGCGTTCGATCTCAATCCGGAGATGGAGGCCCTCGCTGCCGACGACGTGGACTGGAGGTGCGCGGACGCCCGGGAGATCGCGAAGCTGCCCCCGGCTTCCGTCGACCTGGTGTTCGCCAGCAACTTCCTCGAGCATCTCGAGGGCGACGCCGTCGACGAGCTGCTCGAGGGCGTTCACAGCGCCCTGCGACCCGGCGGCCGCCTGGTCCTCATCCAGCCGAACCACCGTCGCTGCGCGGAGCGCTATTTCGACGATCCCACCCACGTCACGGTCTTCGACGACGCCAACATCGCGACGTGGCTCGAGCGAGCCGGCTTCCGCACCCTCCGGGTGGATCCGGGGCTGCTCCCCTTCTCGATGAAGAGCCGCGCACCGAAGTGGCCGTTCCTCGTGCGTCTCTACCTGAACGCGCCCCTTCGCCCGTTCGCCGCCCAGATGTACGTCGTCGCGGAGCGAGCCTGATGTGGCACGGCCAGACCGTCTCCGTCGTTCTGCCGACCTACAACGAGCGCGACTCGATCCGGGCCTCGATCCGCGAGCTCGAGGCGACCGGCGTCGTCGACGAGATCATCGTCGTCAACAACAACGCGGCGCCCGGGACGAGCGAAGAAGTGGAGCCGACCAGTGCCCGGGAGGTACTGGAGCCCGAGCAGGGCTACGGCGCCGCCATCCGGCGCGGCTTCCAAGAAGCCACCGGCGATCTCGTGATCGTCAGCGAGCCCGACGGGACCTTCCGCGGCCGCGACGTCTTCAAGCTGCTCGCCTACGCCCAGGACTTCGATGTCGTCTACGGAAGCCGGACCGTGAAGGAGCTGATCTGGGAAGGCGCCAACATGGGCCTCTTCCTGAAGTGGGGCAACTGGGCCGTCGCCAAGCTCGTCGAGTTCCTGTTCAACACCACATCCCTGACCGACGTGGGCTGCACGATGCGCTGCATCCGCCGGGACGCCCTCCAGCGCGTCGAGCCCCACTTCACCGTCTCCGGCTCGTTCTTCGGCCCGGAGATGCTGGTCCTCACCATCCTCCATCACCTGCGCGTGATCCAGATCCCGGTGAACTACACGGAGCGCGTCGGCACCTCTTCGGTGACCGGCAACAAGTGGGTCGCGTTCGGCCTGGGGCTGCGGATGATCCGACTGGTGCTGTCGTATCGGGTTCGGAGCTGGCTGCGCCCCGGGTCTTTGGGGGTGGTGCCGGACGCGGACGCGCTGCCCTTGCCGCGGGTGGATCTGGTCCTGGAGGTCGAGGACGAGAAGGACGACACGCTCTCGAGCTGAGGGGGCTGTGGGGCGCGCTCGAGAGCTCGCGAATCGAACCAAGAACCCGCCGGGCTACCCCTCGGGCAACATCCCCAACACCACCTGTCCGACGTACTCCCGTGCCTCCGTCGGCGAGTAGGGCTGCATGAAGGGCCCGGCCCGCACGTCGCGGTACAAGCGCGCGAGAGGGTGCGCGCTCATGTACGCGCCGCCGCCCGCAACGTCCATCGCACGGTCGACGACCTCGATCGCAGCCCGGTTGACGATCCACTTCGCCGCTTGATAATCGGCCATCGCTGCGTGGGCGTCTTCGAGGGAGAGCGGGTCCGGGCCCGCGCGGGCGAGGCGCGCGTCGAGGGCGTGGCCGGCGGCGGCGAGGGCGGCGCGGCATCCTGCGAGGCTGATCTCCATCTCCCCCACGCGGTGCTGCACTCCCGGGAGGCGCGCGATGGGGCCGTCGACCTTGGTCTTGGTCTGGGTGCAGGCGGCCTCGCGGGCGGCTTCGGCGGAGGCTTCGGCGATGCCGAGGAAGGCGCCGAGCAGGGTCTGGTTCGCGAGGGTGCGGCCCATCAGGAGGCCGGGACTCCAGCGGCCCCACTCGCCCGCGATCTGCAGGGACGCGGCGGGGACGCGGCAGTCCCGCAGGCGGATCGACTGGCTGCCGGACGAGCGCATGCCGAGGGCGTCCCAGTCGTCCTGGGGCTCGAGGCCCGGGGTGCTCGCTGGGACGAAGGCGAAGCCGATCCGGTCCGGGCCGCCTTCCGGGTCGGGTACCCGCACGTTCATGGCGAAGAGCTGGGCGGCCGGAGAGAGCGTGACGAAGATCTTGTGTCCGTCGATGCGGGCGACGTCGCCGTCCAGGGTCGCGGTGGTGTGCGGGCGCAGGAAGTCGGTGCCCGGCTCGGTCGCAGTCGCGCAGATGACGAGCTCGCCCGCGGCGATCGCCCGCAGCAGGCCTGCGGAGGAGGCTTCGCCTGCCGCGTCGCCCTCGCGCCGCGCCGCCTCCCAACGCTGGACCAGTGCCCGGCTGGTGCCCATGTGCATGTTGACGGCGATGGCCGTCGATCCCTCGCCGCGGCCCAGGCGCGAGAGACCCACGGCCCAGTCATGGATGGAGCTGACACCCAGGCCGCCCAGCGCTTCGGGAACCATTGCGCCGAGCAGACCCGCTTCGCGCAGAGCGCCGACGTTCTCCTGCGGGAAGCGGCCCTCGCGGTCGGCGTCGGCGGCCCGCTCGGCAAGCAGGGGGACGAGTGCTTCGGCGCGGCGGACGAACTCCGCGCCTTGGGGGGTCGAGGGCTCGAGTCGGAACGGCATGGCGCGAGCATACGCCAGCGATGCAGCTGGGCTGCCACCCTGCGCACGCCGACCCTGCCGTGAGCCAACTGCTTCCCGACCCCAGCTCCCTGACGCCGCGCCAGCGCCAGATCCTGGAGCTGGCAGCGAAGGGGCTCACCAACCCGGAGATCGCGGCGTCCCGGGCGGAGAGGTGAGGCGTCAAGGGGACGTCGGGCGCAATCGGGCCAGCGGCAGCTTGCTGCGCATGGCCACGCGGCGGGTGGCCCAGAAGAAGGTCGCGGCCAGGAGCGGCCCCGACAGCCCCGCGAGCACCAGCAGCCATGCACCGACGCCTTCCGTGCGCGTGGCGTTCCAGGTGGCGAACTGCAGCAGGGTGAGCGCCGCGTCGAAGGTGGTGAGGCCCACCAGGAGGCTGGCGAGCCACGGCCGCCAGCGCTGCACTAGCGTGAAGAGCAGCACGATCAGCATGACGTCGAAGGCCGTCCAGGCCATCTGCACGGCCCGCGACGGAAACCAAACCCCCTCCGGCGCCAGGGCGATGGCGATCGTCCAGGGCACGAGCAGGGCCGCGAGCACGAAGGTCGCGAGACTGCGCTCGTGCACCAGCGTGCTGAGGCCGAAGCGCAGCAGTCCGCCGGGGGCGAAGGCGGTGAGCACGTCGCGGATGGCCCATAGGCCCAGGTGCTCGCGTGGGTACGCCAGGTAGACCGGCTCCCAGCGCTGGGGCCGGAGCTTCTCCTTGAACGCGCGCACACCCCCGAAGTTGTAGAGGGCGGCCGTGTAGTCGCGGGTGAGTCGCAGGGCCGTGTTCACCTCGCCGGCCAGGGGCGCGAGACCGAGGGTGGCGGTCCGGCTGCCCTCGGCCGCGAGGACGCGCATCATCGCGTCGACCAGGCTCTCGGCCGTGCCGTTCGGAGCCTCGGGATCGCGGATCACGTCCTCGACGAACCAGCCGCCGAGGCCGTAGATCGGCACCGCGGCGGCGAAGCCCAGCACCCGGCCCTCGCGCTCCGCCACCACGTAGCGCCGCTCTTCCGGATGGCCGAAGGGATGGACGAGCACGAGGAACTTCATCTCGCTCATGCTGTGGGAGGCGAGCCAGCGCGCGATCAGCGCCTCGATCCCCCGGCGGACGTCACTCCCGGTGTCGCCGATCTCGTCCGCCTCCACCGGGCGGAGGACGAGGCCCTTGGCGCGCCCGCGGCGACCCATGCTCGACCGGTATCGGCGTAGGCGACGCAAGCGTCGTCCCCGTCGAACCAGTAGCGGTAGCCGGGCTCCAGGATCTGGAACGAGGTCGTGTGTCGGCTGTGGCGTTTCAGGAGTGCGAGGACCCGGTCCTCTGTCTCCGCCGACGCCGATGCCGGGCCCCGGGTCTCCACCTTCACCGATGCGAGGACCTGGTCCCCGGTTTCCACCTTCAGCCGTTCCGCACGCTCTCGAGCAGCTTCTTCACGTCGGCGGGGGCCAGGGGTACGTAGGCCTCCTCCTCCGGGGCCCACCACAGGGTCGTGCCGTCGGCATCGAGCCCGAGGCCCTGCTCGCGCAGCGGACGTTTGCGGACGCGCCGGCCGGCCGTCATGGGCAGCTCGTCCAGCACGCGCACGACCCAGGGCCGGTGCGGGGCCACGAGGCGCCCCTGCACCTTGCGGCGCAAGAGCCCCGGGTCGCACGCCGCGCCGTCGCGCAGGGTGAGCGCCGCTGCGGGGATCTCGTACTCGAGCTCCGGCAGCCGGATGCCGTAGACCGCCGCCAGGTCGACGAAGTCGAGCTCGGCGGTGAGGACGTCCTCCACCGGGATCGTCGGCACCGCGCCGAAGCGCCCGTGGATCAGGTTCGCCACGCTGTCGACGAGCCAGAAGTCGCCGTCCTTGTCGACGCGGACCAGGTCGCCGGTGTCGAGCCAGGCGTCGTTCGCGTCGAAGACGCCGCGCAGCGGGCGGCCCACCACCTCACCGCGGCCGCGGTCGACCTTGGCGAGCAGAAGGCCGATCTCTCCCTTCGGCGCTTGGCGGGCGAAGCCGCTCGCCTCCTGGAGGAGCTCACCGGCCTCCAGCTCCCAGGACGCCACGGCGAGCTCGGCGCCCCCCGGCAGGGGCCGGCCGACCGAGCCGGACTTGCGACCCGTCAGGTTCACGAGCACCGCGTTGCCTTCACTGGAGGCGTAGAACTCGACGACCCGCGCCCGCGGGAAACGGGCCATGAGCCGCTTCCACAGCCCCTTCGGCATGCCGCTTCCCGCGAAGAGCTGGATCGGTGAGTGCCGCTCGGCCGGGTGCTCGGGGCCGGCCACCAGGGCGCGGAGCATCGCTCCGCTGTAGCCCACGACGTTCACGCCGTAGCGCCGCACGTCGTCCCAGAAGCGCTCCACGTCGAAGTCCTCTGCCCGGGAGGGCGTGGCCATGGCCAGGCGGGCTCCGCTGACGAGGGCCCCGCCCACGCACACCAGGATGCCGGTGGGGTGGTGGGTGGGAGAGATGCAGTAGACCGTGTCCCCCGAGCCGAGGGTGCAGGCCGAGGCGGTGCCGTAGGCGGAGGTGGCCCAGCGTCGGTTGGACACACGGCTCGTGCCGACGCGCTCGGCGTCGCCGGTGACGAGCACCAGGGCCAGCTCGCCGGCCATCCCCGAGTCGGGCTCGTACCAGTCGGGCAGCACCACCCGATCCGGGTCGATGGCCTCCATGTCGACCAGGCCCGGTCCGAGGCTGCGGGGCTCGCCGCCGCCGCCCAGCACGAGTACCTCGCGGCCCGTCGCCTCGCGGGCGGCGGCCGCATGCTCTGGGTCGGCCAGCAGGTGATCGACCGGGGCGACCCCGAGCTGCGGGCCCGGCGGAAGGTCCGGGCGCAGGAGCACGGCCACGGCGCCGAGCCGGGAGAGGGCGACGGTGGCGGCGACGGCGCTCGGGCGCGTGGTCATCAGCACGCCCACGTGCTGCCCCTGACGCACGCCACACTCGAGGAAGCCGCGCACCACGTTGTCGATGCGGGTGTTCGCGTCCCGGAAGCTGTGGGCGCGTCCCTCGAACAGGAAGAAGGTGTCGTCCGGATTCTCGTCGGCGCGCTCGCTCAGGGCCCGCGCCATGCTCACGGCGCTGTCGCGGCGCAGCTCGTCCAGCCGGCCGAGGCGCGGGATCTGCGGGAAGATCGCCTCCGTCGCCCGGCCGAGCAGACCGAAGCGGCTGCCGAGCAGCTCCGGCAGCTCGCCCAGCAGATCGCGGCCGAGGCTGAGGGCGAGGCCCACGCCATCGGTCACGTCGTCGAAGGCGCTGCGTCGGGGCTCCCGCTCGCGCGGCGACTCCATCGACTCCACGAGGTCCGGCCGCGGTCCGCGGCCCTCCTGCCACTCGAGCCAGGCGAGCACCACCGGCCAGGTGACCTCTACCGAGCGTGAGCCCACCACGAGGCCGAAGTGGCCCGCCTGCAGCTTGGTCTCGTAGACCTCAGCCCGGGGCGCGGCGGGGATGATCCCTCGCACCGTCCGCGCCGGTGCGAGGGAATCGGTGGCGCCGGTGAAGGCCAGGATCGGGCAGGCGAGGCGGGCGAGGGTGACTGTGCGCCCGTCGATCACGAAGCCTCCCTGCAGCAGGCGGTTGTGGGAGACGAGCTGCTGGATCACGTCCTGGAGCGCCGGGCCCGGGAAGGCGACCCAGCCTTCCCGATCGAGGAAGCGCCGCATGCCCTCGCGCTCGAGGAGTGCCTCGCGGTCCGCGAGCTGGCGGGCGAAGTCGATGCGCTGCTGGACGGTCTTTACCGGGTCCATCAGCTGGAAGCCCAGACGCGTCGCCCAGGAGGGGATGCCGTCCGGGAAGAGCGAGCTCTGGAGCCGGCCCACGCCTTCGATCAGGTCGGCCAGGAAGTCCGTCGGCAGGGCCGACGGAAGATTCTCGTGCAGGTCGACCGGGCTCCCGAAGGTGACGAGGGAGGCGATGCCCGGCTCGGCGTCGTCGGCCGCGCAGCGGTAGGCCGCCGCCTGGTAGCAGAACATCCCGCCCTGGGAGTAGCCCATCAGGTGGACGTCGCGGCCGGTCGCCGCCCGCACGGTGTCGACCGCGAGGCTCACCGCCACGACGTGGTCGGTGAGCGTGCGCTCGAGCCCGCCTTCCTCGGCCTCGGGAGAGCCGAAGTCCACGACCCACGGGTCCGCGCCCCCCTCGTGGAGCAGGCGAACCGCGCTCGATTCCGGGGCCACGTCCCAGACCTCGGCGCTGAGCATCAGCGGCGGGACCAGGAGCACCGCCGGGCCGGCGTCCGCCCGCGGATCCGGGAAGTAGTGACGCAGGCGGTGATGGCGCTCCTCGGCCGCCACGTCGTAGGGCGCCGGGTCGGGCTCGCCCAGGCCGCCGAAGCGGGCGATCTCGATGCCGTTGCGGACGGCGGCCACCAGTTGGCCCAGCACGCCGCCGGCCTGGGCCTCGCGGCGCTCTCCCTTCGACTCCGCCATGGCCGGGAACCTCCTCGAACCGGGATCGTCCGTCACCCGGGCGGACGACGCCAGCGGGGGGCTACCCTGACCGGATGGCAGACGTCCCGCAACGCCGGGAGGGGCCCGAGGGCGGCTCCGGCTGGCTCCCGAGCCCCTTTCGGGGCCTCGAACGGGAGATTGGCGACCGCCTTGCCAAGGCGCCGATCCAGCTGAACGAGTTCGGCTTCGACCGCTTCGGCTTCGAGCCGGAGACGGCGCGGCGGCTGCTGCTCCCGGGGGCGTTGCTCTTCCGGAACTACTTCCGGGTCGAGACCTTCGACATCGAGCGGGTCCCGACCGGCCGCGTCCTGCTGGTCGGCAACCACTCGGGCCAGTTCGCCTACGACGGCATGATGCTGGCGACCGCCATGCTGCTCGAGGCCGAGCCCCCGCGTCTCGTGCGCGGGATGGGAGAGTACTTCCTGTTCCGCATGCCCTGGGTGGGTCAGACCGCCGCCCGAATGGGGCAGATGGTCGGCACGCCGGAGAACTGCGTGGCGATGCTCGAGCAGGACGAGTGCGTGATGGTCTTCCCGGAGGGGGCGGACGGCGCGAACAAGCCCTTTCGCGAGCGCTACCAGCTGCAGCGCTTCGGCACGGGCTTCATGCGGCTGGCGCTCCAGACCGGCACGCCGATCGTGCCCGTCGGCATCATCGGCGCCGAGGAGCAGCAGCCCGGCTTCGCCAACCTCCGGGACCTCGGCCGGCGCTTCGACCTGCCGTCGCTGCCCATCACCATCAGCCAGCCCTGGTTCGGCCCGCTGGGCTCGATGTTCGCCCTCCCGACCAAGTACCGAATGTATTTCGGCGAGCCGCTCCACTTCGAGGGCCGCCCCAACGAGGAGGACGAAGACGTCGACCGCCGCGTCGACGTGGTCAAGGACGCCATGGGCGTGCTCCTCGAACGCGGCCTCGAAGAGCGGACCGGCATCTTCAGTTGAGAAACGGGGCCGGAGGCCCCGTTTCTAGATCGAGTCGAGGGCGGCCTGGACGCGGTCGGGCTGGGAGCGGACCTGGTAGTCGGCGCTCTGGTCGATCCAGCGGACCATTCCCTGGGCGTCGGTGAGGATCGTGGTCGGGACCGGCAGGCCATCGAGGCCCGGCGGCTTGACCATGCGGGCCGTGTTCTCGAGCCCGAGGAGCCGCGTCACCCGGAGGTCGCGGTCCGAGAGCATAATCGCCTGGGCGCCGTGCTTCCCCATGCCCTCGCGGATCTGCTCCGGCGTGTCCGTGCACAGGGTGACGATCTGCACGTCCCTCGCGTCGAGCTCGGGCCGGAGCTCCTCCCATCGCCGCAACTCGGCGACACAGTAGGGTCACCAGTGGCCGCGGAAGAGCTTCAGCAGGACCGGGCGGCCCGCCAGGCTCGCGAGCGAGAAGGGCTCGCCGCTCTCGTCCGGCGCCGTGAAGTCCGGAAGGGGCTCGCCGAGCGCCACCGCCGGCGCCTGCTTCGACTGGGGCGCCAGCAGGGCCAGGAAGAGGAAGCCGCTGCCGAGGACGGCCGTCAGACCCGCCACGACACCACCGCCCCAGCCCGGTCCCTGGGCGAGGGAGGCCAGGGCCAGCAGCACTGCCGCCCCGATCAGCCCGAGGGGGATCCAGCGCCGCCCTTCGAGCGCGACCCGCTTCACGAGGGAGAACCAGAATACGAGGGCGGCGACGACGATCGCGGCCGCTACCAGGGCCATCCGCATGGGCAGAGGCTAGCGCGCGCCTGCGTGACGCGATCCGTAGCCAGGGTCCAGCTCCGGTTCGGCGGGGGAGGCCCGGAAGGTCCGGGTACATTGGGGCAACAAGCCCCTTTTCGTGGCGCCTCGGGTCGATCGCGGGCTGGAGGCGTCGGGGCCTTCTGCGAGAATCGGCCCACCAGTTGCACCATAGTCCGAGCGGAGGCTCCCATGCACGTATCCGACGTCATGCAGCGCGAGGTCCTGACGATCCGCGCCAACGACACCGTCCCCCGGCTCGACGAGCTGCTCTCCCGCCACCGAATCAGCGGCGTGCCGGTGGTGGCGGACGGGAAGGTGGTCGGGGTGGTGTCGCGGAGTGACGTGGTCCGGCAGCTCGAGGTCGAGCGCTCCCGCTTCGAGGGGCTCTCCTGGTACCTCGAGCCCTTCGACGCCGACGAGCGGACCGGGGAGTACGACGCCCAGGTGTCCGTGGCGGTGGCCAACCGGCTGGGCAACCTGCAGGTGAACGAGCTGATGACGAAGGACGTGCTGCACATCGCGCCGGACGCGAGCCTGGCGGCGGCGGCCCGTTGCATGGTCGAGCAGCGGGTCCACCGGCTGCTGGTGATGCGGGACGGCGAGCTCCTGGGGCTCGTGTCGAGCCTGGACCTGTTGCGGGGGCTCGCGGAGAGCGAGGGGTGACTCCCGGCCCCCCGGCGACCGACGGCGCCCCGCGAGCCGAGGGCTACGTCGCGTGGCGGGGGGCGCGAGCCTGGCGCTTCGTCTGGACCGTCGCGTCGGCCTTCGGGGTCCAGAGTCTGGTGCTCGGTCTGGCGGCGCTTCCGGCGGTGCTCTTCTGGCAGGTGCACGTGGCGGCGAGTGCGGCACTGCCCGCCGGCCCCCTGCGCATCGTGTTCCTGGCCATGGCCGCCGTACCCGCCTACCTGCTCTTCGCCTTCGCCCTGATGGCTCTCTCTGCCGGCGCCACGCGCCTGCTGGGCTGGCGCCCCCGGCCGAACACGGAGATGCGCATCTCGGCCCTCGAGCCGGCCCTGGCCGACTGGGCCCGCTACGGGATCCTCTCCCACGTGGTACGGGTGCTCGTGGGCCCCGTGCTGCGCAACACGCCCGTGTGGGTCTGGTACCTGCGCGCCAACGGTGCGCGCATCGGAAGGAGGGTCTGGATCAACAGCCTGGACGTCACGGACCACTGCCTGCTCGAGCTGGGCGACGACGTGGTGATCGGGGCCGGCGTGCATCTATCCGGCCACACGGTGGAGCGGGGCGTCGTGCGCACGGCGCCGATCAAGCTCGGCGCGGGCACGGTCGTGGGGGTGGGCTGCCACGTGGAGATCGACGTGCAGACCGGCCCGGGCTGCCAGATCGGCTCGCTCTCCATGGTGCCGAAGGGGAGTCGGCTGGACGGTCAGCGCACCTACGTGGGCGTTCCCGTGCACCCCCTGGAGGCGTCGTGACCGACGGCCACCTCCGGGACGTCGCCGGCACCGGCTCGGACACCCTCGTCATGGTGCCCGGTCTCGACGGCACGGCGCTGCTCTTCTACCGCCAGATCCCGCTCCTGGCCGAGCGTTTCCACGTGGTGGCCTTTCCGCTTCCGAACGAGTCGGATCGCACCATGGCCCGGCTCGTCTTGGAGCTGCGCCAGCTCGTCGACGAGGTGAGCGACGGCCGGGTGCTGCTCTGCGGCGAGTCTTTCGGCGGCGCCCTCAGCCTGAGCTTCGCCCTGGCCCATCCGGAGCGGACCCGCGGCCTCGTGATCCTGAACTCCTTCGCTCGCGTCCACCAACGGATCCGCCTGGGCCTGGCGCCGTTGGCCCTGAAGGCCGTGCCCTGGGGTGCCATGCCCCTCGTGCGGCGCTTCACCGAGCACCGCCTCCACAGCCCCCACGCCCTCCCGGAGGACCTGCGGGAGTTCCGCGAGCGCTCGAAAGCCATCGGGCGAGAGGGCTACATCCGCCGCCTCCAGATCCTGCAGGACTACGACCTCCGCGATCGCCTCGGCGAGATTCAGGCCCCGGCGCTCTTCCTCGCCGGGGACCGGGACCGTCTGGTGCCCTCGGTGAGCGAGGCGCGCTTCATGAGCGAGCGAGTGCCCGGGGGCGAGATGATGGTGCTCGAGGGCTACGGCCACGTCTGCATGATCAACCACGACCTGAACCTGCTCGACTGCGTCGGGCCGTGGTGGGACCGGGTGCTCCTGGAGGAGAGGGCGCACGGGCGCGCCTAGCAAAGGCTGGAGATCGAGTGCGAAGCGTCCCGAACGGCGCCGTCCCCCGGCACCGTGGAAGCGCCTCGTGCTCCCGGCTCGTCGGGCGTCTGCCCAGCCGAACGGTCTCGGGGAGTCGGTCATCGCGGAGCTGTCCTCGCACGAGGGGAGAGCAAGGGGCGCGCCGGCCGCGGGGCGAGGGGGTACCCGGGTGCCGCAGGCCTGTGTCGGTGGGCCTCGGCCCGGCGGCGTCCCACCACAGGGAATGCCCGAGCGGCTGGTGGGCCATCCCCCGGTGCGGCGCGAGGCCGGGGCCGCCGATGTCTCGGGGCGAGGAGGACGGGCCATGCAGGAGCCGAGGGGCAGCTACGGGCGCTGCCTCGCGACCGGCGACTTCCTCGAGCGCTTCTACCAGATTCTGTTCGAGGCCGAGCCTTCGCTGGCAGCGGCGTTCTCCGGCGTGGACCTGGAGAAGCACACGGAGCTCCTGCGGGAGGGGCTCGCGATGGTGATCCTCCTCGGCACCGGAGGCGCCCCGGTCGCCCCGACCCTCTGGCGCATCGCCCGGACCCACGGTCCGGGGGGTCTCGACCTGCCTCCCGAGGCCTTCCAGGCCTGGCTCGACTGTCTGGTCGAGACCGTGCGGGAGAGCGATCCCCTGTTCGACGCCGAGATCGAGGCGGCGTGGCGAAGCGCGGTGCAGGTGGGCATCGACTTCATCGTCTCGAGCTTCGGGAGCGGCGCCTGATCCGGGGCGCGGGGTCAGCGGCCGGTCGTCGCCGGGATCTCCCAGCGCTCTGCCGTCGCGTCGAGGTGGCTGCGCACCCGGGCCGGGTCCACGCCCTCGGCCGAGAGCTTCCGGGACGCATGGACCCGGATGCCGTGGTACACGACCGCCGAGAGCCCGAGCCCCGCACCGACGATCCACAACACGGCGCCGATACCCGGCTCTTTCTGGAGGCCGCTCAGGGTGCGCAGCGCCATGATGGTCGCCAGCACGCAGAAGGCCAACGAGGCGAGGGCCGAGAGCAGGGCGCTCCGACGGACCGAGCCGGGCCCGTGGCTCGCCAGGCCGTCGAGCTCCCGCCGCGAGAAGTGGTCGAGGAACCAGCTCGCCTCGTCGTCGTCGTCCGAGCGCGGCGGCCCGATCGTTTGGCCGCCCAGCGGGTCGGTGGCGGAGAGCCCCTGCTCGTGACGGGCGATGCCGTCGCGGATGGCCCGGTGGATCGCTTCGGAGAGCGGGTAGTGCCGCGCGATGGCGATCGTGGCGAGGCCGATCACCGCGGGAGCGATGCCGAGGATGCCGCGGATCGCGAGCTGGACGTTCTCGCCCTGGGCCACGTTCGGCGCGAAGCCGGCCGCCGCGAGGACGGCCAGCGGGATCGAGGCGCTGGGGATGACGGTGAACTTCTGGATGTAGGACCAGAAGGCGGTGTACTGGGCCTCGCGGCGGCGTCCGGTGTGGAGCTCGTCGTAATCGATCACGTCCGCCAGGATCGACTGCATGAGGAAGATGGTCGGGGCGAAGGCGGAGCCCGTGAAGGCGGCGAGGGCGATGGCCGGGACGATGTCCCCCGGGCCCAGCAGGAAGAAGCCGAGGGAGCCCACGATCCCCGGCACGATGCTGGCGATCCAGGCGAATCGCTTGCCACGGATCCGGGCGAGCCAGATCCAGAAGGGCAGGCCCACGAAGGCGGTGGTGAAGAAGGTGGCCAGGAAGGCTGCGAACGCGGTCGAGTAGTCGTCCGGCTGGATGACGTACTTCAGGTAGTAGGGGGCCATCACCGGCGGGATGCCCGCCGTGATCGCATGCACGGTCTGCGCGAGGAGGACGACGCGGAAGACGGGATTGCGCAGCGAGCGCCGGATGCCGGGCACGAGGGGGTTGTGCTCGCGCGCCACGTAGCTCGGACGCTCCGGGACGACCCGCACCAGATTCCAGTAGAGCACCACGAGGAGCAGGGCGGTCACGATCGCGAAGCCGGCGAAGGAGGTGCGTGCGTCGCCGGTGGCGCTCTCGACGACCGAGGGCACGACGGCCGCGAGCAGGGTGCCGACGATCATGAAGCCCTCGCGCCAGCCGAAGATGCGCGTGCGCTCGTGGTGGTCGTCGGTCAGCTCGGCGCCCAGGCCGTAGTGGGGGATGATGTAGGCGGTGTGGCCGACGTAGAAGAGGGTGTAGGTGATCGCGAGCCACGAGACCGCCGCCACGCCCTCGAGGCTCGCCGGCGGCGTGAAGAGCGCCCAGAACGAGACCGCCGCGATGGGCGCGCCCACGAAGATCCAGGGCCGACGACGTCCCCAGCGGGTCCGGGTGCGGTCGCTGAGCCAGCCCATGGGCAGGTCCGTGAGCGCGTCCGATGCGCGCACGACGGCCTTCACCAGGGCGATCGCACCGAGGGGCACGAGCACCGTATCGCTGTAGAAGATGGGCAGGTGCACGCTCATCACGATGGCGATGGACATGCTGGCCAGGCTCGGCACCCCGTAGGCCACGACCAGCCCGAGGGGCAGGCGCGTGGGAGTGGGGGAGGGCGTGGCCATCGCGAGGCGACGCTACCTCAGGGCCCGGCAGCTCCGCCGGCCGATCGATAGACTCCCGCGCCCGAGAGGAGGAGCCATGACCCGTCTCCACGGCACCCTGCATCCGGAGTTCGCCGGTGTCGCACGTTCGCTGCGTCGCATCGTGCCCCGCAAGGGGCCGGGGGGCGCTGCGGTCTGCGTCTACCACCAGGGCGAGAAGGTCGTCGACATCTGGGGCGGCACGCGGGATGCGGCGGGAAGCCCCTGGGAGGAGGACACCCTCAGCATCTCCTTCTCCACGACCAAGGGTGTGGCCTCGACGCTGCTGCACCTGTTCGCCGACCGGGGGCTCGTCGACATCGACGCGCCGGTCACCCGCTACTGGCCCGAGTTCGCGGCGGCGGGGAAGGAGGCGACGACGGTCCGCCAGCTCCTCTGTCACGAGGCCGGGCTCTTCGCGATCGCGGACATGCTCGACCACGCCCGGGAGATGCTCGACTGGGACACGATGATCGGGCGCCTGGCGGCGGCCACGCCCCGCCACGCGCCGGGGGAGGCCCACGGCTATCACGGGCTCACCTACGGCTGGCTCGTCGGAGAGGTGGTGCGGCGGGTCGCCGGCGGGAAGGCGTTCCCGGAGCTCCTCGCGGCCGAGATCGCCGGCCCCCTCGAGCTGGACGGGCTCTACTGTGGCGTTCCGGAGGAGCAGCAGGGCCGTTGCGCGGAGCTCATGGCGGCCGGTCTGGGCGGTCCGCCGGCGGAGGCCCGGCGCCGCACCGAGAAGATCCAGCGCGGCGCCGAGCGCTGGCGGGACCGCCTGCGCAAGCTCGGCTTCCGCTACGACCCGACCGAGACGCTGGCGGCCCTGGCGCCGCCCGGCATGGAGGAGCTCGACTGGAACGGGCCGGCCTTCCGTTCCGCGTCGATTCCGGCGGCGAACGGCATGTTCACCGCGCGCTCTCTCGCGCGCCTGTACGCCTGCCTCGCCGCCGGCGGCGAGCTGGACGGTGTGCGCCTTCTTTCTGCCGAAGCGGTCCAGCGCATGGGCGAGCAGCAGAACCAGGGCGCCGGTCGCGTGATCCCCATCTCGATGCGCTGGCGGCTCGGCTACCACCGGGTCTTCGCCGTGGGCGCCAAGGTCCCCCGCGGCTTCGGCCACTTCGGCTTCGGCGGCTCCGGCGCCTGGGCCGACCCGGCCCGCCGGCTCGCCGTCGCCCTCACGGTCAACAGCGGCGTCGGCACCCCCTTCGGCGACACCCGCATCGCCCGCATCGGCGGCGCCGCCGCCCGCGCCGCCGACCGCCGCTGAACGCAAGAGGGGGGACGTTCCTTGCAACTTGCGCAATTGCGCAAGTTGCAAGGAACGTCCCCCCTCTTGCGCTTCTAGACTTCTTCCATCATGACGATCTCGGGGGGGGCGGCCATCACGCCGGCGAACTCCTTGCCCACGGCCTTCAGGTTCTCGCCGTGGGTGGCGAAGGCCTTGCCGTCCGCGTACTTCTCGTAGAAGATGAAGGTGGTGGGCTCGTCGGCGCGCTGGTGGGGGATGTAGGCGAGGGTTCCGGGCTCGTTCTCGCTCACGCCGGCGGCCAGCTTGGCGAAGAGCTGCTTCGCCTCGTCGACCTTGTCTTCCTTCACCTTGATCGTCGCCATCACGCTCGGCATCGGGCCTCCTTTGGGTGGGCGCACAGTCTGCGCGGGAACCGGGCCTCCTGCAAACCGGCCCGCGCTTCGTGGTAGGATCGGCGGCTTCCGGAGGAGGTCCGCCATGAAGCTGCGAAGCGTGCTCCTGTCCGCGCTCACCCTCGTGCTGCTGGCCGGCTGCGCCCAGCTCGGCATGCACTGGATGGCCGAGGCCCGCCCGGCCCCGCGGATCGAGGCCCCGGCACCGCCCGGCGAGGCCACGCCCTGGACCGGCCTGGCGGCCCTGGACGCCCCCGAGGACTTCCACTTTGCCGTCGTCTCGGACCGCACCGGCGAGCACCGCGCCGGCGTCTTCGCCGCCGCCATGCCCAAGCTCAACCTGCTCCAGCCGGCCTTCGTGGTGAGCGTCGGAGACCTGATCGAGGGCTACACGGACGACCGCGCACGCCTGGCCGAGGAGTGGGACGAGATCGAGGGCTTCGTCGACGGCCTGCGCATGCCCTTCTTCTACGCGGCCGGCAACCACGACATGAGCAACCAGGTGATGGCCGAGACCTGGCGCGACCGCTTCGGCCCTTCCTACTACCACTTCCGCTACAAGGGCGCGCTGTTCGTCGTGCTGAACAGCGAGCTGTTCGGGATGGTCCACGACCCCCGGAAGTCGGTGCCCGGCCCGTGGACCCAGGCCGAGCAGATGGCGTGGGTCGAACAGGTCCTCGCCGAGAACGCCGACGTCCGCTGGACCTTCGTCTTCGTCCACCAGCCCCTCTGGGACGCGCCCCAGATCCACCCGGACTGGCTCAAGGTCGAGGAGCTCCTCGGCGAGCGGGGTTACACGGTCTTTGCCGGGCACTACCACCGCTACACCGAGCACGTCCGCTCGGGACGCCGCTTCATCACCCTGGCCACCACGGGAGGTGGCAGCCAGATGCGCGGCCTGCCGTGGGGCGAGTTCGACCACGTCGCCTTCGTGCGCATGACCGAAGCCGACGGCGACGAACCGGTGGTCGCGAACGTGATGCTGGACGGCGTCCAGGGCGCCGACGTCCGCACCGCCGACCTCCGCGCCCTGGTCGACACGATGGCCGGCGCCGTGGCCGTGCTACCCCTGCGCGGGGCCGGTCGCACCTTCCGCAGCGCCACCGCCCGCTTCGAGATCACCAACGGGCTCGCGCAGCCCTTGGACGTGGAGGCGCACTTCGACGCGGGCCGCGACCTGGCGCCGGAGCTGGACCGGGCCACCCGCCGACTCGCTCCCGGCGCGGTCGAGGTGGTGGAGGTGCCGCTGCGCGCGCGCCAGCCGCTCCGCTACGAGGAGCTGGCACCGGCCCATGCCCACTTCACCCTGCGCGCGGCGGGGCCCGGCGGCGAGCCGGTCGAGATCGAGCAGCAGCGCGCTCTCGTCCCCGACGGTCCCTTCGCGATCACCCGCAGCGACGAGGCCGTGACCGTCGACGGGGATCTCGCGGAATGGGATGGCCTGCGCTTCCGGGTCGACGCGCCCGCCCACGTGGAAGGCCACGGTCGCTACCACGGGGCCGAGGACGCGAGCTTCCGATTCGATCTGCGCCGGGACGCGAGCCATCTCTACGTGGCGGTCGAGGTGACGGACGATTCCATCGTCGCCTCCTCCCACGAGATCGCCCGGGAACAGGACGGTGTGCAGCTCTCCCTCGATCCGCGCCCGGCACCGGAGCGCAACCAGAACGGCAACCTCTTCGCGTTGATCCGCAGCGGTGCGCTGGCGAAGATGGTTACCGCGTTCCTCACCGTCGAAGAGCCGCGCCCGGATCCGATCCTGGCGCTGTTCGCCGGCGGCGCCGAGCCGGTCCACCTCCACGCGGCACGCCGGACGCCCGACGGCTACGCCACCGAGGTGGCGATCCCGATCGCAGCGCTGGAAGAGCGGGCCGGCGGCGAGTGGGACGGCCTGCGCGTGAACGTCACCGTGTCCGACTTCGACGAAGGCGAGTCCGGCCACAACACGCTCTCGTGGCGGCCGAGCCGCTTCTCCCCCGGGACTGCCGAGGGCGCCGGCACCTTCGGGCTCTAGTCGATGCCGAGGCGCTGCATCCACCGGTAGAGGGTGGTGCGGTCGACCTGGAGGCGCGCGGCGGCCTCCTGCCGGCTGCCGCCGCAGGCGGCGAGAGCGGAACGGATGCGCTCGGCGGTGACGCGGTCGAGGGTCGCGCGCAGGCTCTCGTCCTCAGGCGCCGCCGTCGGCGGCTCCCCCGCCGCCGCTGTGCCGGCGCCGCCCGGGAGCAGGTCCTCGAGCTCGATCCGCGAGCCGCGGGCCAGCACCACGCCACGCTCGATGGCGTTCTCGAGCTCTCGCGCGTTGCCGGGCCACCCGTGGCTCCGCATCCACGCCTCGGCCTCGTCGCTCCAGCCGTCCAGGGGAGGCGTCCGGTCCCGCGCCGCGGAAGCGAAGAAGCGCCGGGCGAGGGGCAGGACGTCTTCCGGCCGCTCCCGGAGCGGCGGCAGGTGGATCGGGATCACCGCGAGCCGGAAGTAGAGGTCCTCCCGGAAGCGCCCCGCTTCGACCTCGGCGGGCAGGTCGCGGTTGGTGGCGGCGACGATGCGCGCGTCGACCTCGTGCTCGGTCTCGCCGCCCACCCGCACGAGCCGCTTCTCCTGGAGCACCCGCAGCAGCTTGGCCTGGAACTCCAGGGACACCTCGCCCATCTCGTCGAGGAAGAGGGTCCCGCCGTTCGCCCGCTCGAACAGGCCGGCTCGGGCGCGCTCCGCTCCCGTGAAGGCGCCACGCTCGTGGCCGAAGAGCTCGCTCTCCAGCACGCCCGGGGCCAGTGCCTTGCAGTTCACCGCGACGAAGGGGCCGCCGACCCGCTCCGAGAGCACGTGCACGGCGCGGGCGATGCGCTCCTTGCCCGTGCCGCTCTCGCCGGTGACGAGCACGGTGGCCTCGCTGCGTGCCGCCCGGCGGACGATGTCCATCACCTCGGCCATCATCGGGCTCTCGGCGACGATGGCCTCGCTGCCCTGCTCCCGGCCGAGCTCCGCGCGCAGGTGGCGGTTCTCGCGGCGCAGCCGGGTGTGTTCCAGGGCACGCTTCACGAGGGCGCGGAGGCCGTCGTTGTCGAAGGGCTTCTCGACGTAGTCGAAGGCGCCTAGCTGCACCGCGCGCACGGCGGTCTCGATGCTCGCGTGGGCGGTGAGGACGACGACCGGCAGGTCCGCGTCGATCTCCCGCAGCCGCTCGAGCACGGCGATGCCGTCCATGCCGGGCATGCGGAGGTCGGTCAGCAGCAGGTCGAAGCGCCCCTCCGTGAGGGCGGCGAGGGCCGCTTCCGGCGCGTCGAAGCCCACGGCTTCGTAGCCCTCGCGGCGCAGGAGCATCTCGAGGATGGCAACGAGCCGGGCCTCGTCGTCGAGGATGGCGATGCGGGGCTTCAAGCGGCCTCCTGCCGGCGCCACGGCAGGCTGAGCTCGAAGCAGGCGCCGCGGCCGCTCGGGCCCGCGCCGCCGCCGGGCACGAGCCGCAGGCTGCCGCCGTGGGCCCGGGCGATCTGCGCCGCCATGGCCAGGCCGAGGCCCGTGCCCTCCGCCTTGGTCGTGAAGAACGGCTCGAAGAGCTTGTCGCGGGCGTCCGGGGGAACGCCGGGGCCGTCGTCGGCCACCCGCAGGTGGAGGCCCCGCTCGTCGCGGGATCCCTCCAGGCGAACCCGTCCTTCGGGCGCGACCGCCTCCGCCGCATTCGTCAGCAGGCACAGGAGCACCTGGGAGACGAGACCCGGATCCACGTCGATGCTCGTCCCCGCCAGGTCGTCCCTGCGGTCCGCGAACGCGACCCGGTGGGCCTCGAAGGGGGCCTGCGCCAGCTCGACGGCGCGCTCCACCACCGCGTCGAGGGAGCTCGGCTGGGGCTCCAGCGTGGTGGGGCGGGCGAAGGCGAGCAGGGCGGTGATGAGGCCGTTCAGCCGGTCCGCCTCCTCCACCACGAAGGCGCAGGCGCGGTGGGCGTCGTCGCCGGAGTCGAACTGCTCCTGCACCATGGCCGCGGAGGCGCGCATCACGCCCAGGGGGTTGCGCACCTCGTGGGCGATGCCGGCGGCGAGCCGGCCGATCGCGGCCAGCTTCTCGTTCTCGAAGGCGCTGCGTTCGGAGGCCGCCAGGGCCTCTCCCTGGGCGCGGATCCGCTCCGCGTCCCGTCGCGCCCGCTCCCGGGCGCGATACAGGGCGCCGGCCAGGCCGCCCATCACGGTGAGGTTGAAGGTGAAGGTCGCGCCCACGAGCCAGGTCGCGTCGGCGCCGCCGAGCCGCATCTCCACGCCCGTCCAGGCCAGGGCCAGGGTGTCCACCAGCCCGAGGGCGGCTCCTGTCAGCGCGCCCCACAGGGCCCAGCGCCGTTCCGTCACGAGGTGACTCCTCTCGATCGAAGGGTAACGCCAGGGCATCCTCCGCAAGCCGCATGCCACGGCGCGGAGGCCCGCCGGGCCCGTCCGGGCGTGCCCCGTTGCAGCGCTGCCACGGCCCGTGTTGCAGGGCTGCAACCCGCCCGGACCGGGAGCGGGCCGGGGAGCTCCCCGCGGCCGGCACGCCGCTTGCTCTTCAACGCGGCACACGCCCACCCTTGGAGGAACCCATGTCTCGCATCATCGCCCTCGGTCTCGTGCTCGCGGCCTTCCTGGTCATGACGGATCTCGCGATCCTGGAGCACGGCTACGTCGGCTTCTTCGAGCTGATGTTCGCGAACTCCGCCACGCGTCTGGCCATGCTGGATCTCGGCATCGTGCTGGTCCTGTTCACGCTGTGGCAGTGGACCGACGCGAAGGACCGCGGCCTTCCGTTCTGGCCCTATGCCGCCGTCAGCCTGACCTTCGGCGCCGCCGGTCCGCTCGCCTACCTGATCCACCGCACGCTTCGCGAAGAGCGCCGGGTTCCTGCAGTCGCCTGACCCGGCCCGCCCCCTGGCCCTTCCGACCGATCTGCACTACCGGTCGGTCGGGGAGGCCTGCCGGTGGAGAAGGGCGACCTGGTCGAAATCGAAGCCATCAAGCAGCTCAAGGCCCGCTACTTCCGCCTCCTGGACCAGAAGCGCTGGGAGGAGTGGGGCCAGGTCTTCAGCGAGGACGCGGAGCTCGATACGACCCAGGAGGCGCCGAACGCCCGGGCTTCCGGCCGCGACGCCATCGTCGAGATGGTGAGCACGGCGGTCGGCGCCGCGGTGACGGTCCACCACGGCCACATGCCGGAGATCGAGATCACCGGGCCGACCACGGCGAGCGGCACCTGGGCGATGGAGGACTACCTCGAGTTTCCGGGCGATCCGCCGCCGCTGGTGGTGCACGGCCGGGGCCACTACTTCGAGGAGTACGAGAAAGGCGGCGACGGCGCCTGGCGGATCAAGTCGCTCACCCTGCGTCGGCTCTGGCTCCAGCACAGCGGGAAGCGGACCTTCCCGCCTCAAGGCCTGCCCTGAGCAGCCGGGCGGAGGGACGCTTCCTTCGCGAGGGCCTGGGCGCCGGCGACGCGGAACGCATCGGCGCCGGCGAGTGGTCGACGGCCTATGCCTTCGAGCGGGACGGCCGGCGCCTCGTCGCGCGCTTCGGACACCACCCCGAGGACTTCCGCAAGGACGCCCTGGCGGCGGAGCGCTTCTCCGGGCGTCTGCCCGTCCCGCGGGTGCTCGAAGTGGGGCCCGCGCACGGGGGCCTCTCGTACGCGGTGTCGGCCTGGGCGCCGGGAGAGCCCCTCGACGGGCTGTCCGAGCCGGGCCTGCGCGCAGCGCTGCCGAGCCTGCTCGACGCGATGGACGCGATTCGCGCGCTGCCGCCCCCGGGGCCGGAGGGCTTCGGCATGTGGCGCAGCGACGGCCGCACGCCGCACCGGAGCTGGCGGGCCGCGCTGCTCGCCCTCGTGGAGGAGGAGGAGCTTCCGCGCGCTGCCGGCTGGCGCGCCTTTCTGCGGGCGGAGCCCGAGTGGGCCGCTCGCTTCGACGCGTCCGCCGCGGCTCTCGCCGAGCTGGCCGGCGCGTGCCCGCCCGGGGTGCGCCACGTGGTCCACGCGGATCTCACCGCCGGCAACGTGCTCGTGGCCGACGGCCGCGTGACGGCCGTTCTCGACTGGGGCAACTCGCTCGTGGGCGACTTCCTCTACGACGTCGCCTGGCTCGTCTTCCGGTCCCCCTGGCACCCGGGGCTCGACGCGGACCTCGTGCTGGCCGAGACCCGCCGGCGCTGCGCCGCCAGCGGCGACGACCTCTCCCACTTCGAGGAGCGCCTGCGCGCGTGCGGGCTCCACATCGGCCTCGACTCGCTGGCCTACAACGCCTTCCGCCACGACGCCGTGAATCTGCGCGGGACGCTCGGGCGGATGCGGGAGCTCTTCTCCCTCTAGCGCGGCGCCGTTCCCGAGAGCTAGGCGAGCTCCAGCAGGTTCCGGGCCAGGTCGACGCCGTCCTTCGCCTGGGCGCCCCAGCCGTCCGCGCCTTGGTCGTCGGCCCACTGCTGGGTCGTCACGCCTCCGCCGACGATCACCGGGTACTTGTCCCGGACCTTCATCTCCTGGAGCAGGTCGAGCAGCTCCGCGAACTTCTCGAGGGCCGGGGCGAAGACCACCGACACCGCGATCATGTCCGCGCCGCTCTTCTCCGCCGTCTCGTAGAAATCCCAGGGCGTGTTCTTCTCGCCCATGTCGATCACGTCGAAGCCGCCGATCGAGAGCAGGGTTCCCACCAGGTTCTTGCCGATGTTGTGCTGGCTGAGGAGCGTGCCCAGCACGATCTTCCGATTGTTCTTCGGCGTCTCGCCCCGGGGAAGCGCCGCCTCGATCAACGGGATGCAGGTCTTGGCGGTCACGCCCGCGCGCACCAGGTCGAGCACGATGGCCTTGCGGGCGGCGAAGCGATCGCCCACGTCGCTCAGGCCCTGCATCACGCCTTCTTCGAGCAGCTGCATGGGGTCGAGGCCAGCGGCCAGGAGCTCGCGGGTCATCTCCGCGGCCGGCTCCGGCTGGGTCTCGCTCACCTTCCGTCGCAGGTCTCCGATCGTCGCCATTCATCCTCTCCTAGGCGTCGGTCCAGGTGGGGTAGTCCAGTCCGAGCTCCCGGAAGATCCGGGTGAACTTCCGGTACTGCAGGACGAGCTCCTCGCGGGGGCGGAGGGTCGTCAGGTCGTAGAGCTTGTCGAGCCCGACCGGGGGCGGAGTGGGCTCGCGCTCCGCCGCATTGATCTTTCGGATGATCTCCACGCCCTCTTGCGGAGTGAGGGTCGCGGCGGCCCGGGCGATCTCTCCCGCCCAGCGGCACTCGAGGCCCGTCGAGCCCCCTGCCAGCCACAGAGCCTCCATCCCGGAGATGCAGGCATTGATGCAGTGGGTGGCCGTGTCGTACCAGGCGTCGTCCGAGAAGGCGGCGCCGGGCTGGCCCGTACTGCCGAAGGAAACCCAGGGGAGCTTCAGGTTCCGCTCCGCCGCGAGCGCCGCCGCCGAGTTGCACCAGGTGATGTCGGCCCCGACGTAGCTGCCGTGGATCGACATCGACATGGCCTGGGTGAGTGCGCCGCCCGAGTAGCAGAGCATGCCCAGGGTGTGGGCGATGATCTCGATGGCCGCCTGCTCCGGCCCGGTCACGTAGCCGTACATCGCCGGGGAGCTGCTCATCCATGGCTCGATGCCGTGTTGGTCGCCGAAGAAGGCCAGGTTGAAGCGGTCGTAGTTGATCCGCATGTCCTGGAGGGTCTGCACCGGCAGCGTGCAGTTCCGAGCGTTGTACATGCCGGGACCGAAGGTGCTCATCATCGCGAGCGGCGTCGTGGCGCTCATCGGGATGCCGAAGAAGAGGCCCGGCTTGCCTGCCCAGGCCGCCGCCTCGTTCATCGCGCGGGCCTCGGTCTGGCACACGACGGTCTGGGCCGGCGTGTCGAGGATGTTCTTCAGCTCGCCCACGCCGAGCAACGGGATCGGGATCACGCCGTCGCAGGTCGGCTCCTGCATCGACGTCATGGCGTAGAGCTTGTAGCGGTCGACGTTCTTGGTGAGCGCGCCCGCCGGGAACCAGGTGAAGGGATGCCGGGCGTCGCCCGGCGCCCGGGGCGAGAGGGTGATGGCCTCGCGCCCGGATCCCAGGGTGATCTCGTGGCGGGCGGCGGCGATGGCCTCGAGGACCTCCTCCTCGGTGAACTTGACGATCCGCCGGGTGTCCTTGCAGTAGAGGCCCACCTCGAGCAGCAGGTCGAGGCCCGCGCGGAAGATCGCGTCCGCCAGGTCGGGGTCGATCATCACCGGGTCTTCGCCGTTCCATTCGATCCGGTGCCGGGCCTGCACCTCGGCCATGACGGTGGGGAAGAGCTCGGTCTCGAACTTCTCTTCGATCATGATCGGCCCGGTGCCCGAGCGCTCGACCGCCTGCCAGAGGAGCTTGCCCATGGAGGTCTCCTTCAGCCCTGCAGGTAGCACTCGCCCTCGCGCATGCAGCGCATGAGGGCGGCGCATTCCTGGCCGACGTAGCGGATGTGCTGGGGCAGCAGCCACGGCATCACGTCCACGATGTACCAGGAGAGATCCTCGGGGTCGCTGAAGGCGTCCTCCCACTGGATGTCGCTGGCATCGTGGTTGAGCAGCATCGCCCGGGCCTTGCCGCCGTCGTTGCCGAACAGGAAGACGCCGGAGGGATCGACGTGGAGGGGCAGGGGGCGCTTGAACCAGTCTCCCAGCACACGCCAGGAGCGCGCGAAGTCCCGGGCCGGGAGCACGACCCGTTGGAGGAGGAAGGTGGCCGTACCCGCTTCGACCCCGAGACGCCGGGCCTCCTCCCGGTGTCGGCGCACGAGGGCCGTCGCTTCGAGGGGCCAGTCCGTGTAGACGTCGCAGCGCTGCAGCACGTAGGAGGCGAAGAGCTTGTCCTCGACGATCTCGAAGTCTGCCGACGCGAGGTTCGCGTCCCGCGCACCGGGGAGGAAGCACCGTTCGAAATCGTCGCGGGTGAAGTCCAGGAAGGCAGGGAACTCGTCCCTCGCCTCCTTCTCGCCATTCTCGAGGACCGGTGTCTCGACGGTCACCAGGGCGTTCAGCGCCACGGCGGCGCGCTCGCCGGGGGCGCTCTCCCGCTCGCTGCCGATCCGGAGCGCGAGGTTCAGGAGCTGGAGCCAGCCGTCGGCGACGCTGCTGGTGAAGATCGGGAAGCTCGTCTTGCGCGAGAGGAAGACCTTCCGCTCGGGGATTTCGGGCGCGGTCAGGCGGAGGCCCGTGCGCTCTCCGGACCGGAAGGGCAGGTCGCGGATCGACGCGGCCAGGTCGCCTTGAGGCTTCTCGCGCAGGTCCGATATCTGGACGTCCGACCGCAGGGCATCGACGGGGGTGGCGCCGAGCTCCGGCGAGAGCCGCCCACGAGGGCCCGCCAGCCGGCCGTCCTCGTCGAGGCCCTGCTTCCAGAGGACGACCAGGGCGTCGCCGGTGGCCTTCCGGTCGTCGCCCGCGAGCACCAGGTGGCGGACGTCCGGGTGCGCTGCCAGCTCTCGCAGCAGCTGCTCCAGCTCGGAGCGGGAGCCGAGCGGCGCCGAGAACGCGATGCGCTCTCCTTCGAGATGGGTGCCACAGACGACGACGTCACGAGTGGGCATGACGATCCTCCTGGCCTCTGCGGGTGCAGAAGGCACGGATGAACTGGTCTTCCAGCCGTTCGAGCACGGCTTCGTGGGCCGCCTCCAGGCCCTGCTCGACCCAGTGGGTCAGCTCCACCTGCTTGAGGGCGAGCATCTTGCGGACCAGCAGGTCCGGGTCGTCCGGGACGTAGAGGCCCTCTGCGATGCCGCGTTCGAACAGCGCGCGCGGGATCGCGGCGCCCTCGTCCCAGATCGGCGACTCCCCGGCCGCGTTGGCGAGCCTCGACGCCCAGCCGTAGCCGTCGCGGCTGCACATTCGCAGGAAGTCCGGGCGCTCGAGGAAGTAGCGGGCGCCTTCCCGCAGCACCGCCAGGTGGGCGGGGAGGGTGTCCGCGTGCGCGTCGTGGGCGGCTCGTATGCAGGCGAGGAATTCGCGCATCCGCACCCGGTGGATCTCGCGGAAGAGCGAGTCCTTTCCGTCGATGACGCCGTAGAGGGTCCCGAGGGACACGCCGGCCTCGGCCGCGATGTCCCGCATGCGGGAGCCGTCGGCACCCTTGGCGCCGAACACGCGCTCGGCGGCGGCGGCGACCGCCTCGCGGTAGACCGATGCGCGCTCCTCGCGCATGCGCTGCTGGATCGGTGCGCTGCGGGTCTTCGCGGGGGCTCTCCGGGCCATGAATCCGGATTCTATTACATTAGAACCAGAATTTCAATCGGCGACGGCGAACACCAGGAAGCTCTGCCGATCCAGGAAGGTGTGGTCGGCGTCGAGGCGGTAGCCCGCCTCGACGAGGGCGGAGACGATGGCGTCCTTGTCCGTGGCGTGGTTGCCGAGCAGCGACCAGCCGTCCCGGGGCGCGTACTCCACCACGGCGATCCGGGCTCCCGGCCGGAGGTGCGGCTTCAGGTTCGCGAAGTAGGCCGCCTGGTCCGGCAAGTGGTGGAAGGTGTTGCAGGTGAAGATCCAGTCGACGGGCTCCGGGAGCTTCGCGTCGTCCGGCGCGGCGAGGACTGCGCTCACGTTGGCAACGCCGTCCTCCTCGGCCTTGCCGGCGATGTAATCCGTCATGTCCGCGTCGATGTCCACCGCGTAGACGCGCCCCTCCGGCACCGCCGCGGCGAGGCGGAAGGTGAAGTAGCCGCCGCCCGCACCGAGATCCGCGATCAGGGCGTCCTCGGCGAAGCCGAGGCTCGCGACCACCTGGGCCGGCTGCTGCCACTGGTCCCGGTCGCCCCCGGCGTACATGCGGCGCTTGAGCCAGCCGCAGCCGAGGCTTCCCGCGACCAGCGCGGTGAGCAGGGCGAGAGCGATCGCCCGTCGGGTCATGTCCGTTCTCCTAGGCCGGGCGCAGGGTGTTCAGCTCGCGCGCGTTGTCGCGCAGGATCCTCTGGAGCGAGGCGGCATCGAAGCCCTCCAGCTCCTCCAGGTAGTCGAGAGGCTGGGGCATGCCCTCGATGTGGGGCCAGTCCGAGCCGAAGATCACGCGCTCGGGGCCCATGATCTCCACGACCTCGTTCACGTCGTCTTCCCAGAACGGGTTGATCCAGACGTGCTCCTTGAAGAGCGCGCCCGGGTCCTCCTGGTAGTAGCCCGGGATCTTGTCCGCGGACTGCTTCAGCTTGCGGAAGAGGTCCGGCAGGAACTCGGAGCCGTTCTCGACCGAGGCGATGCGCAGGTTCGGGAAGCGCTCGTACATGCGGCCGTAGGACATGGTGATCAGCCAGTCGTAGGCGGCGCGCTCGATGTTGAAGGCCTTGATCGACGGGGTGTAGCCGCCGCCGTCGAAGCTCGCGCCGAAGCCGTCGCGGGTGTAGCCGTGGGTGGTGTAGCCGCTGTCGCCGGCGTGGACGACGGTGGTGATGCCCGCTTCGTTCACCCGCGCCCAGAAGGGATCGAAGCGCTCGTCGGCTGGGGAGAAGGTGCCATCGCGGGTCCAGACCGCCGCCGGCCGCATGGCGATGATCCGGGCGCCCCGGTCGAGGGCCCACTCCAGCTCGGAGACCGCGAAGTCCGTGTCGCAGAGGCTGATGTAGGGCGCGGCGAAGATGCGGTCCTTGTAGTGGCAGCCCCAGTCCTCGTCGATCCACCGGTTGAAGGCCCGGAACACCCACTCCACCGCCTGGGGGTCCTCCTTCAGGAGCTCCTCGTAGAGCACGCCCAGGGTGGGGAAGAGCCACATCGCCTCCAGGTCCTGCTCGTCCATCATCTGGATCCGGGCGTCGGCGTCCCGGTAGCAGGCGGGGATGGGCTCCCGCTCGCGCAGGTAGTGGACCGGGTGCTTCTTCTCCGGGTTGCCGCGGAAGAACTGGTGGAGGGCGCCGGGCTTCGCGATCGGGTCGAAGGTGGGGTTGACCACCGCGTGGCTCACCTTGCCGCCGACCACGTGGTACTGGCGCCCGTCGATTTCCGCCCACTGCACCGTGCGGGGCCCCGTCTTGGGGTCGAGATGGCGGGTGAAGGCGTCGAGAGCTTCGTAGTAGTGGTTGTCGGCGTCGAAGACCGGGTAGTCGACCGTGGGCACGGGGGGCTCTCCTTCGGGAGGCGAGGTTACCCTGGGGCCGTGCCTCGTGCCGACTGGAAGGTGTCCGCGCTGTGGAACGGCGCGCCCGCGGACCCGGAGGAGCACGCCGAGCTGCGGCTCGAGTGGGACGCCGAGGAGGCGGTGCTTCAGGTCGAGGCGCCCCTCCACGGCGACCCGGCACCGCCCGGCCCGCCGGGTCCGATGCCCGGCCTGTGGGAGTACGAGGTGGTAGAGCTGTTCCTGCTGGGGGAGGGTGAGCGCTACCTCGAGATCGAGGTCGGCCCCCACGGCCATCACTGGGTGCTGGAGCTGGAGGGCGCCCGGCAGGCCGTGCGGGAGGGCCTGCCCCTGCGCCTCGACGCCCGCATCGACGGTCCCCGCTGGCGAGCCGAGGCCCGCTTCCCCGCCGCCTGGCTCCCCCCCGGCCTCCACGCCGCCGCCGCCTACGCCATCCACGGCCGGGGCCGCGCCCGCCGCTACCTCTCCGCCTTCCCCCTCCCGGGCCGCGAGCCCGACTTCCACCAGCTCGCCGCCTTCCGCCCTCTCCGAATGAAGAAACGGGGCCAGAGTTAAGAATTCAGTTTCTTCGAAACTGAATTCTTAACTCTGGCCCCGTTTCTGATCCCCGCGGGGTTTGACAGCGAGGTGGGGGTTCCGAGGCTTCGGGCATGTTCAGTCCCAACGACGAGCCGACCGGAAGCCGCCCGGAGCCGGGAGCCGCCGAGCCGATGGACGCGGCGGTCCATACCTGGGACCCGACGCTCTGGGCCCTCTACCTGACCGAGCTGGCCCAGCGTCAGAGCAGGGAGCGGATGAACTAGGCCCGAACTAGGCTCCGGGGCCATGTCGCTGGAAGGACGCGTTGCGCTGGTAACCGGAGGCGGCCGGGGCGCGGGCCGGGCCATCGCCCTGGGGCTGGCCGAAGACGGCGCCGACGTCGCGGTGAACTACCGCCGGGACGAGGGGGCCGCCCGCGAAGCCGTCGCGGCCATCCAGGCGTTGGGGCGCAAGGCCGCCGCCTACGCCGCCTCGGTGGACGACTACGACGCCGACGCCGCCATGGTCGACGGGGTGCTGAAGGACTTCGGCCACGTCGACATCCTGGTGAACAACGCGGGCATCGCGAGCCGCGGCCACAGCGTGCTGAAGACCGACCCCGCAGAGCTCGAACGGGTCGTCCGCACCCACGCCTTCGGCCCCCACCACCTGAGCCAGCTGGTGCTCCCCAGCATGCGTGAGCGCCCGAGGGGCGACATCGTGATGATCTCCAGCGTCGCCACCCTCCACCACGGCGCGGGCGGCGCGCCCTACAACATGGGCAAGGCCGCCATGGAGGCTCTGGCCTTCACCCTCGCGAAGGAAGAGAAGCGCCACGGCATCCACGTGAACATCGTCGCTCCGGGGCTGATCGAGACCGAGATGGGCCGCCGGCTGATGAAGGCCACGGCGGGCGTGGAAGATCTCCGCAGCCTCGACGCCGGCATGCCCTTCGGCCACGTGTGCACGCCGGAGGAGGTCGCCGCGGTGGTGCGCTTCCTCGTCTCCGACGCGGCCAGCTACGTCACGGGCGAGAAGATCAACGTGCACGGGGGAGGCTCCTAGCCGGTGGAGCCCCGGCCTCTCGGCGTGATCGCGAACCCGATGTCCGGACGGGACGTGCGGCGCCTGGTGGGCCGCGCCCAGACCCACACGCCGGACGCCAAGCGCAACCAGCTCCAGCGCGCGGTGGTGGGGGCGGTGGCGGGCGGCGTGACCCGGGTGCTCCTCGTGCGCGATCTCTTCCGCGTCTCCGAGCGCGCGGTCGACCTGCTGCGCATCGGCGCCGAGATGGAGTTCCTCGACATCGGCAAGCTCGACACGAAGCCCAGCGACACGCTTCGCGCCGTCGAGGCGATGCGCAAGGCGGGCTGCGGGGCGCTGCTGGTGCTGGGGGGCGACGGCACCCAGCGCCTGGTGGCGAAGGCCTGGCCCGACGCGCCACTGCTCCCGCTCTCGACCGGGACCAACAACGTCTTCCCGGAGACCGTGGAGGCGACCACCGCCGGCGCGGCCGCCGGCCTCGTCGCCAGCGGCCGCCTGCCGGTGGCGGAGGTGGCGACTCGCGCCAAGCTCCTCCGCGCCCGGTACGCCGACGGCGCCGAGAGCCTCGGGGTGATCGACGGCGTGCTCGTGGCGGACGACCACCCGGGCAGCTTCATGCCCTTCGACCCGGAGAAGATCCGCCAGGTCGTGCTCTCCCGCGCCGAGCCCGGAGCCGTCGGCATGTCGCCCATCGGCGGCTTGCTCGAGCCGGCGAGCGCCGCCGACGACTTCGGTGTGGCGGTCGAGTGCACCGCCCGCGGCGAGGGCCGTCCGCTGCTCGTTCCCGTCTCGCCGGGCCTCTACCGCACCGCCTGGGTACGGAGCGCGCGGCGCATCGCCCTGGGCGAAGAGGTCGTGCTGCGCGGGCCCGGCGTGGTCGAGTTCGACGGCGATCGCGAGCGGCTGCTCGCGCCCGACGAGCCCATGCACCTGCGTGTCGTGCGCGAGGGGCCCTGGGTGATCGACACCGCCCGGGCCTTGCGCCTCGCCGCCGAGCGCGGCCTCTATCTCGACCGCCCCCACTGGCACGACGAGAGCGATAGCGGCACCGGCCCCGGCTGCTGCTGAGCCGCCGGTGTGCGCATCGGCCTCTACCTGGCGGGCACCGGCGAGCTCCCCCTGGCGGCGCTCGAAGCCCGGGCCCGGGAAGCCGACGCCGCCGGCTTCGACACCCTGTGGATCGGCCAGACCTTCGACCACGACGCCCTCGGCCTGGCCGGGCTACTGGGTCGAGCGACCCGGCGCATCGCCCTCGGCACCTGGGTGGTGCCCAGCCCCCTCCGGCATCCGATGGCGCTCGCCCAGGCCGCGCTGACGGCCCAGGCGGCCTGCGGCGGGCGCCTGCGCCTGGCGATCGGCGTGAGCCATGCGGCCGTGCTCGAAAGGCGGCTCGGCATCGACTTCCCTAGCCCTGTCGCACACATGCGGGCGACCCTCGAAGTGCTGGATCCACTTCTGCAGGGTGTCCCGGTCGAGCGCGACGGGCCGGTCTGGCGCGCGCGCGGGAGCCTGCAGGTTCCCGGGGCGCCGCCGCCGGAGCTGCTGCTCGCGGCGCTCCAGCCGCGCATGCTCGCCCTGGCCGGTGAGGCCAGCGACGGCGCCGCGATCTGGCTCGGGGGGGCTCGCCATCTGCGCGAGAGTGCCATCCCGCTCCTCCGCGCCGCCGCCGCCCGCGCCGGGCGCGGCACGCCGCGGGTGGTGTGCGGCCTCCCCATCGCCCTTACCGGAGATCGGGAGGCGGCCCGCGCCGGTGTCGCCCGGTGGGTCGGCCCGAGCGCCCGGCTCCCCTCCTACCGGGCCGTGCTGCGCGCGAGCGGTGCCTCCGGCCCCGAGGACGTCGCCCTGATCGGCGGAGCCGGCGAGCTCGCCGATCGCCTCGGCGAGCTCAGGGCCCTGGGCGTGACCGACTTCAACGCCCTGGCGGTCCCCGTGCACGGCGAGGTCGACGCCACGCTCGCCTTCCTGGCTGGACTATCCTCGTCCCCCCACAGGAGGAAGCCATGAAGCTCGGTCTCATGTTCGCCAACGTCGGTCCCTTCGGGCAGCCGGAGATGTTGACCCACCTGGCCCAGACCGCGGAAGAGGTCGGCATCGAGTCGCTCTGGACCGTCGAGCACGTGGTCGTGCCCAGGGGCTACCAGGCCGAGTATCCGTACTCGCAGGACGGCAAGATGCCGGGGCCCGAGGAGTCGCCGATTCCGGACCCCTTCGTCTGGCTCACCTACGCCGCCGCGGTGACCGAGAAGATCCGGCTCGGTACGGGCGTGCTGATCCTCCCCCAGCGTCACCCGTTCTACGTCGCGAAAGAGGTTGCGACCCTCGACCAGCTCTCCCAGGGCCGGGCGCTGCTCGGCGTGGGCATCGGCTGGCTCCAGGAGGAGTTCGACGCCCTCGGCATTCCCTTCGACGAGCGCGTCGACCGCACCGAGGAGGCGGTCCACGCGCTGCGCACGCTCTGGTCCGACGGGCCGTCGGAGTTCGCCGGCGCGCACTACCGCTGGGCCCCCGTCGAGTCGAACCCGAAGCCCGTGCAGCGGCCGGGCGTGCCGGTGATCGTCGGTGGCCACGTGAAGGGCGCTGCGCGCCGGGCCGCCCGGCTTGGCGACGGCTTCTTCCCGGCGCAGGGGGACAACCTGCCGGCGCTGCTCGAAGCCCTGCGCGACGAGTGCGATCGGATCGGACGTGATCCCGGCGAGATCGAGATCTCCGCCGGTGGTGCGCCGACCCTCGACGCGGTGAAGGAGATGCAGGATCTCGGCGTGTCGCGGTACGTGCTGCCGCCGCCGGGATTCGACGCCGAGGCCATCACCCGCGGGCTCCAGCACTACGCCGACCAGATCCTCGCCAAGCTCTGATGAACCGGCTCCAGGGCAAGGTGGCGATCGTCACCGGGGCCGCCCGCGGCACCGGCGCCGAAACGGCCCGCTTGTTCGCCGAGCAGGGTGCCCGGGTGCTCCTGGCCGACGTCAACGACGAGGCCGGCCGCGCGGTGGCCGCGGAGCTGGGCGACGCCGGACGCTACCAGCACCTGGACGTCACGTCGGCGGAGGGCTGGGCCCTCGCGGTCGACGCGGCCGCGGCCTGGGGCGGCCTCCACGTCCTCGTGAACAACGCGGCCATCCTCGAGGTGGCGACCCTGGAGGACACCTCGCCGGAGGCGGCGCGGGCGGTCGTCGACGTCAACCTGATCGGCCCCCTGCTGGGCATCCGCGCCGCCATTCCCGAGCTGCGTCGGGCCGGCGGGGGCTCGATCGTGAACGTGGCGTCGATCGACGCCCTGGAGGGGGAGGTCGGGGTCGCCGCCTACGGCGCCAGCAAGTGGGGGCTTCGCGGTCTCACGAAGTGCGCGGCCCTCGAGCTCGGGGTGCACGGCATTCGCGTCAACACCGTCTGCCCGGCGGGAGGCAGCCGCGAGATGGCCGCCCCCTTCGTAGAGGCAGTGCAGGCGGCGCTCCGGGACGGCCAGCGCATCGACTTCAGCGGGACACCCCGCCAGCCCATGGGCCGGGGCTCGACGCTGCGCGAGATCGCCAACATGATCCTGTTCCTGGCCTCGGACGAGAGCTCCTTCTGCTCCGGCGGCGACTACGCCGTGGACGGGGCCTTCACCGCGGGCCACATCATCCCCGGCGCCCCGGGCACCTGGGAGGGCTGACGGGCTTTCGATGTGAATGCACGGCTTCCAACCTGTAAGGGGGTGGAAGGCCCACAGCGGATGCGTGAGGCCGCAACGCGGTCCCCGCGCATCGTTGCGTGCAGGAGACCTGCTGGCTTTCCCGGAGTTTCCCCCTCCGCCGAAGCGGCACGACTCTTGCTCTCCCCGGTGCTCTGTTCGCGCACCGGCGGAGGGAATCGCGATGTTCGGCACGAAGAAGATCCGCTTCAAGAGCCTGCAGACCGAGCTCCTGGCGTGGTTCCTGGTCCTGGGCGCGCTTCCTCTCGTGACGGTCGGCGTGATCGGTTACCAGCGCAGCGCGCAGGCTCAGCTCGACAGCCAGGGCGCCTTCTTGCAGAAGCAGGCCCAGGACGCCATCGACAAGATCGATCGCAACCTGTTCGAACGCTACGGCGACGTGCAGGCCTTCGCCTACAACCCGAAGGCCCAGGGAGACCGCGAGGCGGTGACCGAGGCCGCGAACTTCTTCACGATCAACTACGGGATCTACGACCTGATGGTCATCGTGGACGCCGAGGGGAGCGTCGTCGGCGCCAACACCGTCGACTGGGAGGGCAATACACTCGATACGTCGGTCCTCGTCGGCAAATCCGCCGTCGGTCTGGACTGGTGGGACGCGATCGCTGCCGGAAAGGTGGGCAAAGGCGAGACCTTCTACACGGAGCTCGCGGAGCATGACTGGGTCGGTCGGGTCTACCGCAATCGCGGTCTGGGCCTGCTCTACGCGGCACCGATCTTCGACGAGGCGGGCACCGTTGCTGGGGCCTGGGCCAACTGGGCCTCCGCCGATCGGGTGGTCGCGGCGATCATGACCGAGACCCGGGACAATCTGGCCAAGGTCGGCGTGACCACCGCGGAATCGCAGGTCCTCACGAAGAGCGGCCAGCTCGTGGATGCCCCGGACGTCGATTCGATCATGAGCGACGTCAACCTGGTCGAGCTGGGCGTCGCCTCCGCGGAGAAGGCCGTCGGAGAGGAGACCGGCTACCTCCTCGAAGACCCCGAGCGCATCGGGAGCGAGGTGCTCACCGGCTACGCCCACTCCGAGGGGGCCCTCGGGTTCGCCGGATACGACTGGTCCGTGTTGATCCGCCAGGACGCTTCGGAGGCCGCCGCGGCAGCCACCGCTCTGCGCGACTTCACGATGATGCTCATCGCGGGGTCGCTCCTGGTGATCGGGTTGCTGGCGCTGCGCATTGCCCGCGGAATCGTCGGCCCCATCAATCACCTGAAGAACGGCACCGAAGCCGTGGCGTCCGGTGAGCTGGACGTCGAGCTCGACATCGACGTCGACAACGAGATCGGCGCCGTCGCCCGATCGTTTCGTACCGCCGCCGCGGCAATGGCGGGTGCCCTCGGCTCAAGCTCCGTGGATTGGACGGAGATCGGCAAGAAGCAGCGGCAGGCGGCGAGGACCCACTCGATGGTCCAGAACGTGCCGGTCAACATGGTTTTCGCCGATCAGGACTTCAACGTGCGCTACATGAACCCCGCTTCCTTCGAGTCGCTGAAGCAGGTTCGGGAACACCTGCCGGTGTCCGCCGACGAGATCATCGGAATCAACATCGACGTGTTCCACACCCAGCCTGAGAAGGTTCGCTCCATCCTCTCGGATCCCAATCGGCTTCCCCACTCGACCCAGATTCAGATCGGCCCGGAGATGGTGCAGCTCTCCGCATCGGCCATTCTCGACGATGACGGTGAGCTAGAGGGCTATCTGGCCTCGTGGTGGTTCATCACCGAGAAAGTGAAGAACGAGCGCGAGGTCCAGGAGGCCGCCGAGCGCGAGCAGCGGATGGCCGAGGACCTGCGGGCCCGGGTCGACAGGATGCTCCAGATCGTCAACGCCGCGAGCGCCGGCGATCTGACTCAGGACCTGAGCGTCGAGGGCGACGACGCGGTAGGGTGCATGGGCCAGGAGCTGGCGCGCTTCTTCGCCGACCTGCGCCAGAACATCGCCTCGATCGGCGAAAACGCCTCAGCCCTGGCCTCCGCCGCCGAGGAGCTCACGGCCACCAGCCAGGAGATGGGCGCCAACGCCGAACGGACCTCCCAGCAGGCCGGCGTGGTGTCCTCGGCGTCGGACCAGGTGAACGACAACGTGCAAGCCGTGGCGACGAGTACGGAGCAGCTCTCGGCCAGCATTCGCGAGATCTCCCGCAATGCGTCGGAGGCGGCGCAGATCGCGACCCAGGCCGTCACCGTCGCGAGCAACACCAACGCATCTGTCGCGAAGCTGGGCGAAAGCAGTGTCGAGATCGGCAACGTCATCAAGGTGATCAACTCCATCGCGGAGCAGACCAACCTGCTGGCTCTGAACGCCACCATCGAGGCCGCGCGGGCCGGCGAGGCGGGCAAGGGCTTCGCCGTCGTCGCCAACGAGGTGAAGGAGCTCGCCAAGCAGACCGCCGACGCGACCGAGGACATCAGCCAGAAGATCGAAGCCATCCAGGGCGATACGGGCGAGGCCGTGCAGGCGATCGGGCAGATCAGCGACGTGATCAACCAGATCAACGACATCTCCAACACGATCGCCAGTGCCGTCGAGGAGCAGACCGCCACCACCGGTGAGATCACACGGAGCGTGCAGAACGCGGCGGAGAGCACCGAGGAGATCAGCCAGAACATCATGGAGGTCGCCCGGGGCGCCGACGGCACGAACGCGGGGGCAGGCGATACCCAGCGAGCGGCCCGGGAGTTGGCGAAGATGGCGGAGGAGCTGCAGACCCTGGTCGGGCGCTTCACGTACTAGGGGCGCCTGGTCCTCCGAGAGGCATCCGATGTCTGACATGGCTGACGACGAGCTGATCCAGGAATTCCTGGTCGAGAGCTACGAAAACCTGGACGAGCTGGACGAGCGCTTCGTCGAGCTGGAGTCGGATCCGGGCAACGTGGAGACGCTCTCGGCGATCTTTCGCACGATTCACACGATCAAGGGAACGAGCGGTTTCCTCGGGCTCGGCAAGCTCGAGCGGGTGACTCACGTCGGAGAGAGCCTGCTGAGCCGCCTGCGCGACGGCGCGCTAGTTCTCAGCGAGGACACGATCACGGCGCTCCTCAGCCTGGTCGACGAAGTGCGCCGAATTCTCGGGCAGGTCGAGACCGATGGCCGGGAGGGTGACGAAGACCACGCGGAGCTGATCGCGCAGCTCGAGGCGCTGCTCAGCGGTGAAGCGCCGGCGGCTGCAGAGCCGATGCCGCGGCAGAACGTCGGCGATATCCTCGTGCAAACGACGGGCGCCACTCCCGAGGACGTGGCCCAGGCCGCCGCCGAGCAGAGCGAGGGGGATCCGCGCCACCTGGGGGAAATCCTCGTCGCGAAGGGCAAGATCGAGCCGGATCAGGTACGCGACGCCCTCGAGGCCCAACAGGTCCAGGCGCGCACCACCAGCGGCCACTCCTCAGCGACCGAGAAATCGATCCGTATCGATGTCGGACTCCTCGACCAACTAATGAACCTGGTCGGCGAGCTGGTGCTGGCCCGCAACCAGATCCTCGAATACTCGGAGTCGAAGCTGGACGGTGCGTTCCTGAACACGAGCCAGCGGCTCAACCTGGTCACGACCGAGCTGCAGGAAGCCGCCATGAAGACCCGCATGCAGCCGATCGGCAACGTCTGGTCGAAGTTTCCGCGGGTCGTTCGGGACCTCTCGAAGGGCTGCGGGAAGGCCGTCGGCCTCGAAATGTCCGGCAAGGAAACGGAGCTCGATCGGACGATCCTGGAGGCGATCAAGGACCCGCTGACCCACCTGATCCGCAATGCCGTGGACCACGGAATCGAGAGCGCCGAGGAGCGCGCCGCCCGGGGCAAGCCTGAAGAGGGACAGATCGTACTGCGCGCCTACCACGAAGGCGGTCAGGTCAACATCGACATCGAGGACGACGGGGGGGGTATCGATCCCGACGTGATGCGGGAGAAGGGCGTTCGCAAGGGCGTTGTCCCGGCGGATCACGCCGCCGCCATGAGCGAGCGCGAGGCAGTCAACCTGCTCTTCCTTCCCGGCTTCTCGACCGCCGAGAAGGTGACCAACGTGTCTGGCCGCGGTGTGGGCATGGACGTGGTCAAGTCGAACATCGAGCGCATCGGCGGGGTCGTTGACGTCGTCAGCCGAGTCGGTGCTGGAACGACGTTCAAGCTCAAGATCCCGCTCACGCTGGCGATCATCCCAGCCCTCGTGGTGACCTCTCTCGGCCAGCGCTTCTGCATCCCCCAGGTGAGCCTCGTCGAGCTTGTTCGGCTCGAAGGGCGCGAGGCGGAGCTGGGTGTCGAGATGGTCCACGGTGCTCCGGTCCACCGCCTGCGCGGAGACCTGCTCCCGCTGGTCTACCTGAACGACGTGCTCGGCCTGCCGTCGTCGCGGGAGGGGTCCGACGAGGAGCACCAGGGGAAACTCAACATCGCCGTATTGCAGGCCGAGGGTGGTCGCTTCGGCCTCGTTCTCGACGCGGTCAACGACACCCAGGAGATCGTGGTCAAACCCATCGGGAGCCAGCTGAAGGAAGTTCGGGAGTTCGCCGGCGCGACGATCATGGGGGACGGGCGCGTGGCTCTCATCCTCGACGTGGTCGGATTGGCCGAGCGGGCCCAGATGGCCTCAACGGCCCAGGGAGCGCAGGCCTCCGACGCGGCGGGTTCCGACCACGCCGAGGAGGGCGGTGGGCGCTCGCGATCACTGCTTCTGTTCAAGGCCGGCGACGACACGCGCATGGCGATTCCGCTCTCGACGGTCGCCCGGCTCGAGAGCTTCCCGCTGCAGCGGGTCGAGGCTCTCGGCGGGCAGGCCGTGATCCAATACCGCGAGCAGATCCTGCCGCTGGTCCGCGTCGAGGACTTGGTGGCGGGTCGCGTGTTCTCGGGTGACCTCGGGCATGCGGAGCCTGGGGAGGGCGCAACGATCTCGGCTGTCGTCTACTCGGCGGAAGGTGGGAGCCTCGGCGTCGTCGTGGAGGACATCCTGGACATTGTGGAGGAGCAGCCCCCTGCCGGAGGCAGCGACACCGAGGGCGCCGAGGGCCTGGTGATTCACGGCCGCGTTACCGAGCTCATCGATCTGGCCGACTCGATCGGTCGCGTCCTCCCGCAACTCTCAGCGGCGATCGAGGCCTGACCTGTGGAACCGCGTCGCTACTGCACCTTCTACCTGGCGGATCTTCTCTTCGGCTTGCCAGTCGAACGCGTGCAGGAGGTGATCCGCGCCCAGCCGATGACGGCCGTACCGCTGGCGCCGACAGCAATTCGGGGCCTGATGAACCTTCGCGGCCAGATCATCACGGTGCTGGAGTTGCGCCGGCGCCTGGAGTTGCCTGATCGCGATCCCGACCGGGAGCCGACCAACGTCGTGGTCCAGGCCGAGGAGGGAGCGATCAGCCTGCTCGTCGATCGCATCAGTGACGTGCTGGAAGTGGGGGACGAGGCCTTTGAGCCGCCGCCCCAGAACTTGCACGGCGAAGCTCGAGAGCTGATCCGAGGTGCCTACAAGCTGGAAGGCCGGCTCCTTCTGGTGCTCGACATCGAGAAGACCCTCGAGATCGGCAGGCGGCGCGCGGGCTCCCGAGCAGCCTGATGGTGCTTCCCCGGGGCGAGCGCCCCCACGCGCGTGTTCGCAGAAAGATCGGAGTCCTGGTTGTCGACGACTCGGTCGTCGTCCGGCGGATCCTTCGCAACGCCATCGAATCCGATCCCGAGTTCGAAGTGGTCGGGACCGCGGCCAACGGCCGGGTCGCCGTCGCCCTCGTCCAGAGCCTCCGTCCGGACGCCATCACCCTCGACGTGGAGATGCCGGTGATGGGCGGCATCGAAACGTTGAAGGAGCTGCGCAGGCGGAGGCTCTCACTTCCGGTCGTGATGTTCTCGACGCTCACAGAGGCGGGCGCTCGAACGACCATCGAGGCGCTCTCGCTGGGTGCCAGCGATTATGCTCCCAAGCCCTCCCAGACGGACCCGGAAGCCTCCGCCGAGGAAGTGCGAAGGACACTTCTGCCCAAGCTGAAGGCCCTCTGTCGGCAAGTGCCCCCGCCCTGTCGGCGGCGGGCGCCCGCGCCCTCGTCGCCGCCTCCCAGCGATCGCGGTCGTTCGCCCATCGCGAGGTCGCCCGCCCTGGAGCTGGTCGCGGTGGGGGCCTCGACGGGCGGGCCCAACGCGCTCGCTCACCTGCTGCCGGCACTACCCGACCGCTTCCCCGTCCCGGTCGTAGTCGTGCAGCACATGCCTCCGGTGTTCACCCGTCTCCTCGCGGAGCGCCTGGACAGCAGGACCGCGCTCCGCGTCGTGGAGGGCTCCGCGGGAGCGCTCCTCGAGCCGCGTACGGTGTACGTGGCACCCGGCGGCTTCCACATGACCGTCGCGCGCAAGGGGCCGCGACTCGCACTGGCTCTCGACCGGAAGCCCCCCGAACATGGCTGTCGGCCCGCGGCCGATCCCCTGTTCCGATCCGCTTCAGCGACGCTAGGCGCCGGCGCGCTCGGCGTGGTGCTCACCGGCATGGGGCGCGACGGCTGCGACGGAGCGAGGGCGCTGGTGGAGGCCGGCGCGAAGGTCGTCGCGCAGGACGCAGAGAGCTCCGTCGTGTGGGGGATGGCCGGGAGTGTCGTCGAGGGAGGGCTGGCGGAAGCGGTCCTGCCGCTGTCCGAGCTGGCCGGCGAGATCGTCCGTCGCGTGGAGGCCGGCCGGCCCCAGCACCCTCGGGTGCGCCCGGAGGCAAAGGCGGGATGAAGTCGGACGAATTTCGTTTCCTCTCCGAGCTCGTCCATGATTTCTCCGGCATCGTTCTCGACGAAGGGAAGCGCTACCTGGTGGAGTCGCGCCTCGCTCCTTGCCTCCCGGAGCACGGAATTCGCAGCTTCGGAGAGCTCGTCGCCCGGCTCCAGGAGCCGGGCCGACAACTCCTCGCAGAGCTGGTGGTGGACGCGATGACTACCAACGAGACGCTCTTCTTCCGAGATCCCGCAATGTTCGACGCGCTCCGGAACCAGGTGCTGCCTCGTCTCGTCGTGGCCCGGGACTCGGCGAAACAGCTTCGGCTCTGGTGCGGAGCGTCGGCGACAGGTCAGGAGCCCTACAGCATTGCGGTCACGATCCGGGAGGCGTTTCCCGAGCTTGCGTCCTGGGACGTGACGCTCCTGGCGACGGACCTCTCCCGCAGCGCGCTCGCTCGAGCCGAGGAAGGGGTCTACTCCGATCTCGAGGTCCGGCGGGGCCTCGATGAGGAGCTGCGCGACAGGTACTTCATCGCCAGGGACGGACGATGGGTCGCTCGCCAGGAGATCCGGCGTCTGGTGACCTTCCGCAACCTGAATCTCGTGCACCCGTGGCCGAACCTCGGCGACTTCGACGTCGTCTTCCTCCGCAACGTCCTGATCTACTTCGACGCCGAGACGAAGAAGGGCGTCATGCAGCGCGTGCGCAAGGTCGTGCGGCCGGACGGATATCTGTTCCTGGCCGCGACCGAGAACCCACCTGGCGCCCAGTGCGACTGGGTGCGAGAGCCGTGGCGCGGTGCGGGCTGTCTCTCTCCTCGAACTCGCGGGGACAGGTAGCTCGGGTGAAGGACTGGGGCGGCATGGGGGAGAGCCCCGGGGAACCCGTTTCGCGCAGGCGAGACCGACGGCGAACCAGCCGATTCGCGTTCACGTTCACGCTTCGAGGGGCCGAAGACGGTGTTGACCGCTGCGACCTGGAGAGGAGAGAACGCATGAAGGTCCTCTTGATCGACGACTCGGGCGTGATGCGCAAGATGATCACTCGCGCGCTCCGTCAGAGCGGGGTCGACGTGGAGAGCGTGAGCGAGGCTGGCAACGGCAAGGAGGGCCTGGAGGTCCTCGCCAAGGAGACGTTCGACTTCGTCATCTGCGACTGGAACATGCCGGTGATGAACGGCCTCGACTTCGTGAAGAAGGCTCGCGAGAGCGACGAGACGCCGATCATGATGCTCAGCACTGAGGGGACCGGGGACAAGGTCCAGGAGGCCATGGACGCCGGCGCGAACGGCTACCTCACCAAACCCTTCACTCCCGAGAAGCTCGAAGCGAAGATCAACTCGATCGTCTAGGGAACGGATCATGCCGAAAGATCCTCACACCAATGTCGCCAGGCTCACCCACCGGATGCTCTCCGAAGTCGCTGACGACTGGCAGGAGATGCTCGGCATTCAGCTCGCGACGGAGCTGTTCGGAGTCTGCACCGGCTCCGGGGACGCAATGGCCAAGGCCGTGCCCGGAAGAGTCGTCGTGATCGAGACGCAGATCACCGGCGACGCCGAGGGCTCGGTGCATTTCGTCTTTACGGAGGTGTTCGCGGCGCGCGTGGTCGGGACGATGGTGATGCTCCCCGAAAGCACCATCAAGGAGAAGGAGGAGAATGGCCTCGAGGAGTCCGATCTCGAGGCCTTCCAGGAGATGGCGAACCTGCTCTGCGGCACCTGCAACAACCTCTTCCAGAAACTCGGGCGGAAGATCCGCGTGAGCCAGGCCGTGGAGGACCTGAAGGTCCACTGCCTCGAGCTGCCCGGCGACGGGCTCTTCCCCGTCGGCGACCTGGTGGGCGTGAGGGTGGAGTGCATTCTCGACGGGCGGACCTTTCCCGCGATGCAGGTCTTCGGGGCCGAGCTGGGCAGCGCGTTGAGCAAGCGCGTTCCGGTGAGCTAGGCATGCCCGTCGGCGAGGCCTTCGGCAGCCGCGGCGATCCGCGCATCGGCGCGGACCTGCCGGTGCGGCTGTACTCCAGCAGCTTCAGCGGGCCTCTCGCGGCTCGGACCCGGGACCTCTCGGTGGGTGGCGCCTGCCTCGCCACCGATTCGCCGGTCGCGCCCAAGTCCATCCAGCGCGTGGAGATCCAGCTCGACGGGGACTGGCTCGCCCTGGACGCCCAGGGCCGCTGGCAGAGCGTCGAGGCCGGGGACGACGTGGTGATGACGGGCGTCGAGTTCATGGAGCCGAGCGACGAGGCTGTCGACCGGCTGTGGGACGCGGTGCTCGAGGGGGGCAAGCGACTGGCGCGCTTCCTCTACGTCGGCTCGGACCTGCGGCCGCTCGGCGTCGACGGCGCCATGGGTCTCTCGCAGATCACGCGCGTGCGCAACCTCCCCGCAGGCCACACCCTCTACCGCCAGGACAAGGACCCGGAGAACTCCGAGTCGATCTTCGTGGTCGAGAAGGGGACGGTGATCCTCCAGGTGCGCGCTCGTGGTGTGCGGGAGGTGCCGATCGACAAGGTGGGCAGCGGCCAGGTCTTCGGCGGCCTCTCGATGCTGGCGGGTGTTCCGCCCAGCGAGTCCGCGATCACCGAGACCGACGCCGTGCTCCTCGAGTTCGACGCGCGGGGCTACCAGTACCTGGCGCGCAACAAGCCCTGGCTCGCCCAGGAGCTCGGCCAGATCGTCACGACCACCTACGTGCGGAGGCTGCACCGAGTGCTCGAACGGGTGCGCGACCAGCTCTAGGCGGCCGCGAACCGCTAGGGTAGGAGGCCATGCGCCCCGCCTCGCTCCTCGTCGGCCTCGCGATCCTGGCGACGGCGTCTCTCGCTGCGGAACCGCTCGCCGGGGAGGCGCGCCTCCGCTTCGTGCGCGACGGTGCCCTCGTGGCGGCGCCGGGCGTGGCGGCGCTTCGGGCCGCCTGCAGCGAGCGCACCCTCGAGGTTGGTACGGATCCGTACTACGGCGTGGCGAAGCGCTTCCGGGTGTGCCCGCTGCGCGAGGTGCTTGCCCTGGGCTTCGGCGACGCGGAGGCCCTGGCGGAAGAAGGCTTCCTGCTGCGGGCCCTGGACGGCTACACGCGTTCGGCAGAGGGCAGCCAGCTGCTCGATCCAGGCGCCCACCTGGCCTTCGCCGACGCGGATCGGCTGGCCCGGGGCGAAGCGGGCTTCGACCCGATCGACCGCCGGCAGGTGGATCCGGCGCCCTTCTATCTGGTGTGGGAGCGGCCCGAGCAGTGGGACGCCCACGCCTGGCCCTGGCCCTACCAGCTGGCGACCATCGAGGTGGCGAGCTTCGCCGATCGCCACCCGCACACGGTGCCGAGCGGCGCCGAGCCCGGCTCCGCCGAGGCGCGGGGCTACGGGCTCTTCCAACGGGAGTGCGCCCACTGCCACGCGATCAACGGCGAGGGCGGCAAGGTCGGCCCGGAGCTGAATGTGCCCCGCAACATCCTCGAGTACCGGTCCGAGCCCCAGCTCCGGGCGTTCATCCGGGATCCCCAGAGCTTCCGCTACACGAGCATGCCCGCTCATGGGCACCTGTCCGAGGCGGACCTGGACGCGTTGCTCGCCTACCTGCGACAGATGGGCAGCCAAAAGCACGACCCGGGGACGCCGTGACGACGGTCGGCCTCCTCCATCCCGGCGAGATGGGCGCGAGCCTCGCAGCGGCGGCGCGGAAGGCGGGCCACCGGGTCGTGGTGGCGCTCCGGGGCCGCAGTGCCGCTACCAAGGATCGCGCGGACGCCGCGGGTGTGGAGGATCTCGGCGAGCTCGCGCGGCTCGGCGCGGAGAGCGACGTGATCGCGAGCGTGTGTCCGCCCCACGCGGCCGCCGACGTGCTGGAGGCGGCCCTGGCCGCGGGCTTCGGCGGGCTCTACCTCGACGCCAACGCCATCGCGCCAGCGACCGCTCGCGCCCTGGCCCGTCGTTGCCAAGGACGTGTGCGCTTCGTGGACGGCGGCATCATCGGTCCGCCGGCTACACCTCGTTTCCATCTCTCCGGGCCCGACGCCGAGGCGGTCGCAGGGTGCTTCGACGCCGAGCCGGTCCGCGTGCAGGTCGTCTCGGGGGAGGTCGGCGCGGCCTCCGCCCTGAAGATGGCCTTCGCGGCCTGGACGAAGGGCAGCGGCGCGCTCCTGGCGGCGACCTTCGCCCTGGCATCCGCCGAGGGCGTGGAGGACGCGTTGCGCGAGGAGTGGGAGGCCCTGGTGCCCGATCTGCCCGGGCGCCTCGAGCGGGGCGTCCCGGCCACCGCGCCGAAGGCCTGGCGCTTCGAGGGCGAGATGCGCGAGATCGCGTCCGCCTTCGCCGCGGTGGACCTGCCCCAGGGCTTTCACGAGGCGGCCGCCGAGGTCTACCGGCGCCTCGGCCCCTTCAAGGACGGCGCCGAGCCGCCGCCGCTCCCGCGCCTCGTCGCGGCCCTGCGCGACGGCGGGGAGTGATACCCTCTCCCCCCCGTTTCTCTGGTGAGGATCCCGGCCCGATGATCGATCTCTACACCGCCCCGACCCCGAACGGCTGGAAGGTGTCGATCACCCTCGAGGAGCTGGCACTGCCCTACGCGGTGCACGGGATCGACCTGACCGCGAACCAGCAGAAGGAGCCCTGGTTCCTGGAGATCAACCCGAACGGGCGCATCCCGGCGATCGTCGATCGGGATGCCGGCGACTTCCCGGTCTTCGAGTCCGGAGCCATCATGCTCTACCTGGCCGAGAAGGCCGCCGACGGGCGTCTCCTGCCGACGGATCCGGCCGGCCGCTCCCGGGTGATGCAGTGGCTGATGTTCCAGATGGGCGGCGTCGGGCCGATGCAGGGCCAGGCCAACGTCTTCTTCCGCTACTTCCCGGAGAAGCTGCCGGCGGCGATCGCCCGCTACCAGAACGAGACCCGGCGGCTCTACGGCGTGCTCGACGCCCAGCTCGCCCGGGGCGAGTGGCTGGCCGGCGAGTACAGCCTCGCCGACATCGCCAACTTCAGCTGGGTGCGCATTCGCGGCTGGTCCGGCATCGATTGCTCTGGCATGCCGAACCTCGAGCGTTGGATCCTGGCCATGGAGGAGCGTCCGGCGGTCCAGGCCGGCCTGGCCGTACCCCAGCCCCTCGAGTTCCCGACCGACGACGACGCGGCCCTGGAGCGCACCGCGGCGGGCGCCCGGAAGATCCTCCAGCAATGACGTCCCGCGCGATGATCGCCGGCGGTCGGCCCGCCTGAGCGACGTGCTGCGCCTGCTCGTGCTGGACGCCTACGCCCGGGAGGGCCGGGCGGACCTCACTTCCGCCGGGGCTAGCGAAGCCGGCGCCCTCTATGCCCGTCGCCTTCGCGAGCTGCGACCCGACGCGCAGGTCGACGTCGGCTTCCCCGCCGATCCGGACTGGGCTCCCCCCGACGCCCTGGCCGGCAACGACGGCATGCTCTGGACCGGCTCGAGCCTCACGATCCACGACGCGCGCGACGAGCGGGTGACCCGCCAGATCGAGCTCGCTCGCCGGGGCTTCGAGGCCGGCGTGCCGGCCCACGGGAGCTGCTTCGCGGCCCAGCTCTCGGTGGTGGCTGCGGGCGGGGCGTGTGCGCGCCATCCGGAGGGTCGCGAGTTCGGCGTGTCGCGGAAGATCGGCCTCACGGCAGCCGGTGCCGGTCACCCGATGTTCGTCGGCAAGCCCGCCGTGTTCGACGCCCTGACCAGTCACGAGGACGAGATCGTGACCCTGCCGCCCGGAGCCGTCACCCTGGCGAGCAACCGCTGGAGCGCCGTGCAGGCGGTGGCCGTGGAGCACCGGGGCGGGCGCTTCTGGGCCGTCCAGTACCATCCGGAGTACGACCTGCACGAGATCGCTCGTCAGGCCCGGCTACGAGCGCCCGGTCTGGTTGCCCAGGGGCGTTTCGCCAACGAGGCGGCCGCCCTCCGCTGGGGTGACGATCTCGAGACGCTGCACGCCGATTCCTCGCGCCGTGACCTCGCATGGCGCCATGGCCTCGACGCCGACGTCCTCGACCCGGGCGTGCGTCTCCGGGAGCTGGCCAACTGGCTCGCGCGGGAAGTGGAGCCGCGGGCGCGCCGGCGCGTCGGGGGGTCGTGATAGGCTCCCGGCCATGAGCGACCTCCACGTCGAGCTTCAAGACCGCCTCGCCGAAGTCGAGATCCGTCGCGGCCCGGCGAACTTCTTCGACACCGCACTGATCCGCGCGCTGGCCGACACCTTCCACGAGCTCGCAGCGGACGATCGCTGCCGCGCCATCGTGCTCTGCTCCGAGGGCAAGCACTTCTGCGCCGGCGCGGATTTCGGCGGCGGCGGACGGCGGGACGAGACCGGCGATCTCTATGCCGAAGCGGTGCGCCTCTTCGCGGCCCCGCTGCCCTTCCTCGCGGCCGTCCAGGGCGCCGCCGTCGGCGGAGGCCTGGGCCTCGCGCTGGCCGCAGACCTGCGGGTGGCGTGCCCCGAGGCGCGCTTCACGGCGAACTTCGCCCGGCTGGGCTTCCACCACGGCTTCGGTCTCAGCGTCACCCTACCGGCCTTGGTCGGGCAGGGTGCGGCGATGGAGCTCCTCTACACCGGCCGCCGCGTGAAGGGCGACGAAGCGCTCTCCCTCGGGCTCTGCGATCGCCTCGTTCCCCGGGAAGAGCTCCGCGGGGCCGCCCGCGCCCTCGCCCGGGAGATCGCGACCTCCGCGCCCCTGGCGGTTCGCTCGATCCGCGCCACCCTGCGCGGCGACCTTGCCGAGCGCATCCGCAAGGCCACGGCCCACGAGCAGGCGGAGCAGGAGCGCTTGCGGCAGACCGCCGACTTCCGCGAAGGTGTGAAGGCGATGGGAGAGCGCCGGGAGCCTCGCTTCGAGGGGAAGTGACCCGGCCGCCTCCTTTCGCTGGGAGCGACATGACGTTCGGTGCACGACTCCGATGACGCGGCTCACGGTGATGCTGGCGGCGTTCCTCGCCGCGCTGATCGGCGTCTTCTTCCTGGCGGCGGTCACTCACCGCGGCGGGCCGCCGCTGTTCATCATCCACCACGACGTGGAGATCGACGCCCCCGCCGATTCCGTGTGGGCGATCCTCAACGACGCGGCGGCCCATCCCACCTGGAATCCCTACGTGCTCGAGATCGACGGCGTGCTCCAGCCCGGCGAGACCCTGCGCGTGCGGATCGCCCAGGACGACTGGTCCCAGCCCCGGGACGTGACGGCGCGGGTGATGCGCGCCGGCGACAGCGAGCTTCGCTGGCGGGGCACGGTCGGCATCGAGGGCGTGTTCGATACCGAGCACTCGTTCCAAGTCGTCTCCCTGGAGGCTGGGCGATCGCGCTTCGTGCAGCGGGAGGAGTTCCGCGGCTGGCTGGCGGCGCTGCTCCGGGCGCGCAGGCCGGAGGAGGATCCGGTGCTTCCGGGAACGGCCCGGGCCTTCGAGGCCATGAACCTCGCCCTGAAGGAGCGCGCCGAGGTGCTCCGGGAGCAGGAGAAAGGAAGCCCATGAGGACCGGAAGCTGCCTGTGCGGCGGCGTGCGTTTCGAGATCACCCGGGAGCTCACACCCATCCAGGCCTGCCACGCCCGGCGCTGCCGCCGGGCCGGCGGAGGCGCCTTCGCCCCCGAGGCCGGCGTGGGAGAGGACGCCTTCCGCTGGCTCGCCGGCGAGGAGCTCGTCACGACCTACGAGGCGCCGATCCTCGAGTTGCCTCCGGCCTACCGGCGTGCCTTCTGTCGCGTCTGCGGCTCACCCGCGCCGCTCGTGTACCCGGCGATCGGCGGGGTCGGAATCCCGCCGGGTGCCCTCGACGACGAGACGGGCCTCGCGATCTCCCACCACGCGTTCGTCGACCAGAAGGCGCCGTGGTTCTCCATCACCGACGGCCTGCCCCGGCACGGGATGCGGCCGCCGCGACCGGTGCACGAGCAGTCATAGAAGGGTGCGGTAGCGCACCTCGAAGACGCCGGGGCCGAGCCAGTCCGGCTTGTCCAGGCGGGCGCCGTCCGCGGCGAGGCCGTGTCGCTCATAGAAGCGGCGCGCTGGCGTGTTCGCTTCGAGCACCCAGAGGAGCAGGCCGCGGTAGGCCCGAGACCTCGCGAAGTCCAGGGCATCGGAGAAGAGGGCGTGCCCGAGGCCGGTGGCCGTCTCGTCGGGAGACACGTAGAGATGGGTCACCTCGGCGAAGCCGGCTGGCGGGGCGGCGAGGTCGCGTGCGGGGGACAGACGGCAAGAGCCCCGCACGGCTCCCTTTTCGTGGGCGATCCGGACGCGCACGCCTTCCCCTTGGATCCACTCCCGCCAGTGGGGCACCCGATCCTCGGCGCGGAGCGCGTCCAGGCGCGCGTCGTCGATGATGCCCCGGTAGGCCCGCTGCCAGCTCGCGACGTGCACGCGGGCGATGGCCGGGGCGTCGCCTTCGTCCGCTGCCCGGAGCTGCATCGCTAGCCGAGGCGCAGGGCCAGGGCGTCCTCCCAGCCGAAGTCGAAGCGGCGCGTCTCGTGGAGGCCCGTGTCGTGGAACCAGCGCCAGGTGTGCTCGACGGCGGCGGGGAAGGGGATCTCGGGCTCCCAGCCCACGTCGCGCCGGAGCCGCTCGATGCCGAACAGCACGTTGCGGTTCCAGCGGTGGATGTTCGGGGCGATGTGCTGCACGAGGCACGAGAGCATAAAGCGGTTGGTGAAGACGTGGTCGGCCGCCGGCGCCGTGCGCGTATCGACGTTCGCCTTCGGGAGGGCCGTCTGCATCGGGACACGCCCGTCGAAGAGGTCGTCCATCAGGGCCGCGGGAAGGAAGCGCTTGTCGGCCGGGGCGCCGAGGATCTCGGCGAAAAGGTCGACGTAGCCCTCGGAGGTGAAGGAGTCGCTGCCGGTCAGGTTGTAGCGCTTGCCGACGGTGATCGGCTGACCGAGCACGGCGTGGATGGCCCGGGCCTGGTCGTCCACGTGGCCCACCTGGGCGATCTTCGTGCCGTCGCCGGGGATCAGGACGGGCCGGCCCTGGAGGAGCCGCGCGAACATGCGCTGCTCTCGGTCGGGCAGGATGTTGTTCGGGCCGAAGACCATCGAGAGCGCCACCACGGTGGCGGGGAAGCCGTTCTCCCGCTGCTGGCGGAAGAGGAAGTCCTCGCAGGCGAGCTTCTGCAGGCCGTACTCGTTCTGCCGCTCGCTGCGGTCCACGGGGAAGCGCTCGGTGATCGGCAGCAGCTCCGAGGCGGCGTAGATGACCGTGGAGCTGATGAAGACGTAGTGGCCGGTGCGGCCGCGAAGCAGCTCGGCCATGCGCTGCACGTCTTCGAGCCGGTACGCGCTGACGTCCACCACCGCATCCCACTCCTCGCGGCCGAGGGCCTCGCCCAGGGCGGCGGCATCCGTGCGATCCGCGAAGAGGCGGGCCACGCCGCGGGGCAGGTCGGCCTCGGTCTTCCCGCGATTGAGGACCGTGACCGCGTGGCCGTGCTTCGCGAGCTCGCGCACGACGGCGAGGCCGTTGAACATCGTCCCGCCCATTACGAGCACCTTCATGCGTCGTCCCCTCGCGTCTCCAGGTGGTCGATCCGGCTGCCGAGCACTCCGGGCATGTACTCGATCAGCTCGACGATCAGGCCGTCCGGATCCCGGCAGCACACCACCGCCTCAACGCCGGTGTGGGGCTCGGGGCCCCGGGGCTCCGTGAGGAAGGTGATGCCCTTCGCGCGCAGCTCTTCGTAGGCCCGGCGGACGCCGTGGGTGCGCAGGGCGATGATCCGCGGCACCCGGTCCTCGATCGGACGCGCGCTCGGGGGCTCCGGCTCGGGCCGGAGCCACTCGATGAGATCGAGGCGGGTGTGCAGCTCGCCGTCGTCCACCGCCAGGAGCGCGCCCCGGCCCTGGGCCTCGCGCAGGCCGAACTGGGTGGCCACGTAGTCGGGCCACACCACGTCCCGGTTGTCGCGCAGGACCTTGAAGCCCAGCGCCTCGTAGAAGGCGAGGGAGCGCTCGAAGTTCGTCGCGCTCACCGTGAAGTGGAAGATGGACCGAAGCTCCCAGTCTCTCTCGCTCAACAGAAGCTCCCTCCGCTTGTGGTGGACCCGAATCGCCGGCATGATGCCGCTTCCCGGGCGCGTCGCCCACCGCAGGAGGAGCCCCCATGGACTGGCCCTCGGCCGACCAGATCGCCGCGATCTTCGAGAAAGTGAAGAACTGGGGGCGCTGGGGCGCCGACGACGAGGCCGGCGCCCTGAACCTGATCACCCCGGAGCGGCGTCGCGCGGCCGCCGCCTGTGCCGTCGCCGGCGAGACCGTCAGCTGCGCGAGGGAGCTGCCGGTGATCCCGTCGGTGGAGAACCCGAACCCGGCCCTCCACATGATGCTCGTGGCCGGCGACGACTGCGTGCTCCCCGGCATCGGGCTGGAGACCACGATGGACTTCGTTGGCGTCGCCTTCCACGGCATGGCCACGTCGCACATCGACGCGCTCTGCCACGTGTTCGTGAACGGCCAGATGTACAACGGCTTCGCCGCCGACGAGGTGAAGAGCACCGGCGCCCGGCGGGGCAGCATCATGTGCGCGAAAGAGGGTATCGTCGGCCGCGGCGTGCTGCTCGACATCCCGCGCCTGCGAGGCACGAGCTGGCTCGAGCCGAACGACTGGATCCCCGTGGAGGAGCTCGAGGCCGCCGAGGCCGCTCAGGGCGTGACGGTGGGGGAGGGCGACATCCTGCTGGTCGCGACCGGCCGGGACGCCCGCCGCGAGAGCCAGGGGCCCTGGAGCCCGATCGAGGAGGGGCTGGCCGGCCTCCATCCCGAGTGCATCCCGTGGCTTCACGAGCGCGGCGTGGCGGTGCTCGGCTCCGACGGCGTGTCGGATCCGCTGCCGGGCAGCCCCCAGCCCGGCTGGCCCATGCCGGTGCACCAGTGCACCCTGGTCGCCATGGGCGTGCACCTGCTCGACAACCTCCGACTCGACGGCCTCGCCGAGGCCTGCGCTCGCCACGAGCGATGGAGCTTCCTGCTGAACGTGGCGCCGCTGCGGATCGACGGCGGCACCGGCTCTCCCGTCAACCCGATCGCGGTGCTCTAGCCGTGTTCGATCTCACGGGACGGGTGGCGGTGGTGACCGGCGGCAACGGAGGCATCGGTCTCGGGTTGGCCCGGGGGCTGGCGAAGGCCGGTGCGGACCTCTCGATCTGGGCCCGAAACGCGGAGAAGAGCGCGGCGGCGAAAGAGGAGCTCGAGGGTCTCGGGGCCCGGGTGCAGACGCTCTCTTGCGACGTGGCGAGCCCCGAGGACATCGCCCGGGCCGTGGAAGAGACCGTCAGCGGCCTGGGGAAGATCGACGCCTGCTTCGCCAACGCCGGCTTCGGCCACATGGCCTCGTCGCTCAAGATCTCGCCGGAGGAGTGGCACCGGGTCACCTCCGTCGATCTCGACGGCGTGTTCTTCACCTTCCGCGAGGTCGCGAAGCACATGATCGAGCGGGGCGAGGGAGGCAAGCTCGTCGCAATCGGGTCGATCGGCGAGATCTATGGCATGGCCCGCCAGGTGCCGTACTCGGCGAGCAAGGCCGCCCTGGGCGGGATCGTTCGCTCGCTGGCGGTCGAGTGGGGCAAGCACGACATCCAGGTGAACCTGCTCGTTCCGGGCTGGATCGACACCGATGCGACCCGTCCCATGATCGAATGGGAGGCCCTCGACAAGACCATCCGCCACCGCACGCCGGCGAACCGATGGGGAACGCCGGAGGACTTCGAAGGCATCGCCGTCTACCTCGCCTCGGAGGCGTCCCGCTTCCACACGGCGGACACCATTCGCGTCGACGGCGGCTACTCCGTCTTCTGATCCGTCGTCAGACGACTCGCTCGCCGTCCCGCAGCACCTGGATGGCGAAGTGGGGGCAGGCGCGGGCGGCCTCGACGATCCGGGCATCCGGGTCGTCGCCCGCGCCGCGGACCACGGCCCGATCGGCGTCGTCGAGGGCGAAGCTCCCCGGCGCGCGGAAGACACACTCGCCGGCGCCCCGGCAGGCCTCGCGGTCGATGCGGATCTCGAGCGGCATCGCGCGTAGCATACCGGCCATGGACGTGATCGAAGCGATGGAGACGTGCCGGGCGATCCGCTACCTGAAGCCGGATCCGGTGCCGGAGGCCCTGCTGCGCAAGCTCGTCTACGCGGCGACCCGCGCGTCGAACCCGGGCAACAGTCAGGGCTGGGAGTTCGTCGTGCTCCGGGACCCGGCGAAGAAGCGGCGCATCCAGGAGGCCCTCGAGGGGACGATGGCGCCGGCCATCGAGAACCTCGGCGCCGACGAGACCGATCCGGTTCAGCGCCGCGTGCTGGCCGGCGCGGGTCACCTCATCCGCCACCTCGACCAGGTGCCGGTGCTCGTCTTCGTGTGCGGGCGCCTCGTCTACCCGCCCCAGGCGCCCAGCGAGCAGATGGTCTGGTCCGCGGTCTATCCGGCGGCCCAGAACCTGATCGTGGCCGCTCGCTCCCTCGGGCTCGGCTCCACCTTCACCACCTTCCACATGGCGGCAGAGGGGACCGTGCGGGAGGTGCTGGGCATTCCGGCCGAGGTTCGGATCGGGGTCACCCTCGCCCTGGGCTATCCCGACCGTCCCTTCGGGCCGCTGGCGCGCAAGCCCGTCGACGACGTCCTGCACTGGGACGGTTGGTAGGCTCGGACCGTGACCGATGCCCTCATCGAACGCATCCTGCGCGCGCGGGTCTACGACGTCGCCCGGGAGACCCCGCTCGAGGATGCGCCGCGGCTCTCGGCGCGCTTCGGCGAGCGGGTGCTGCTGAAGCGCGAGGATCTCCAGCCGATCTTCTCCTTCAAGCTGCGCGGCGCGTACCACAAGATCTCCCAGCTTCCGCCCGACGAGGCCCGACGCGGGCTCGTGGCTTGCTCCGCCGGCAACCACGCCCAGGGGGTGGCCCTTGCGGCCGCGCGCCTGGGTTTCCCGGCCACGATCGTCATGCCCCGCACCACGCCCTCGATCAAGGTGCAGGCGGTGGACGCCCTGGGCGCGAAGGTCGAGCTCTTCGGCGACACGGTGGCCGATGCCGGCGAGCGGGCGGACGCCCTGGCCGCCGAGCACGGCTACGCCTTCGTCCACCCCTTCGACGATCCGGACGTGATCGCGGGCCAGGGCACGATCGGCATGGAGATCCTGCGCCAGCACCCGGACCCCATCGACGCGATCTTCGTGCCGGTGGGCGGCGCGGGCCTGCTGGCCGGCGTGCTCGCCTACGTGAAGTTCCTGCGCCCGGAGACCCGCGTCTTCGGGGTCGAGGCGGAGGATGCGGCGAGCCTGGCGGCCGCCCTCGCGGCGGGCCGGCCGGTCGCGCTTCCTCGGGTCGGTCTGTTCGTCGACGGCGCCGCGGTGCGCCAGGTCGGCCGTCTCCCCTTCGACATCGTCCAGGGCCGGGTCGATGGCGTGCTGCGGGTCGGCGTCGACGAGGTGTGCGCCGCGATCCAGGACCTCTTCGAGGAGACCCGGGTGCTGGCCGAGCCGGCCGGGGCACTGGCACTGGCCGGCATGAAGCGCTGGCTCGAGGAGAAGGGCGGCGGCCAGGGCCGGGCGCTGGTCGCGATCCAGAGCGGTGCCAACATCAACTTCCACCGCCTCCGGCACATCTCCGAGCGCGCCGAGCTGGGCGAGCACCGGGAGGCGATCCTCGCCGTGACCATTCCCGAGCGGCCCGGGAGCTTCCGCGAGCTGTGTGGCGCCTTGCGGGACGCCAACGTGACCGAGTTCAACTACCGCCACGCCGACAGCCCGGAGGCCCACGTGTTCGTCGGCGTCGCGCTGGGCCAGGGCGTCGCGCGGGAGGAGCTCGTGGGCGGCCTCCAGCGGGCGGGCTACGGCGTCGTCGACATGACCGAGAACGAGATGGCACTCCTCCACACCCGCTTCATGGTGGGCGGCCGGGCCCCGGAGCTGGCCGACGAGCGCCTGCTGCGCTTCGAGTTCCCGGAGCGCCCGGGAGCCCTGGCCCGTTTCCTGGAGCTGATGGATCCGCGCTGGAACCTCTCGCTCTTCCACTACCGCAACCACGGCTCGGCGGTGGGCCGGGTACTGGCGGGGATCCAGGTGCCGGCGGGGGAGGACGGAGGCTTCCGGCGCTATCTGGACGAGCTCGGCTACCCCTGGAGCGAGGAGACAGAGAATCCGGCCTATCGCCTCTTTCTTCGCTGAACTCTCGCGGCGTTTACGGAGTCTTTACGCGGGATGCGAGGACACCGGTTAGGCTCGGAACATGAGCGATCCGCGCGCCCTCCAGATCGCCGCCCTGGGCGGACTCGCCGTCTACGGGTCGGCGGCCCTCGATTTCGAGATCGAGGCCGGACGGGTCGCCTTGGTGGTAGCGGTGGCCTTGGCCACGGAGTGGATCGGGCGACGCCTCCGCGGCGAGCCCTTCGACCCGCGCAGCCCGCTGATCACGGCGCTCTCCCTGACGCTCCTGCTGCGCGCCGCGACGCCGGGCCTCGCCGCGGCCGGGGCGCTCCTCGCCGTCGGCAGCAAGCACCTGCTGCGGGCCCGTGGCGGCCACGTCTTCAACCCGGCCAACTTCGGCATCGTGGTGCTGCTGCTCGCCACGGACGGGGTATGGGTGTCCGCCGGCCAGTGGGGACACGCAGCACTCCTGGCCCTGGCCCTCGCGGGCGCGGGACAGCTCGTGATCCATCGGTCCACGCGCAGCGACGTCACCTGGGCGTTCCTCGCGGCCTGGGGCGGCCTCACCTTCGGGCGCGCCGCCTGGCTCGGCGACCCCTGGGCGATTCCGCTGCACCAGCTCCAGAACGGCGCGTTGCTGATCTTCGCCTTCTTCATGATCTCGGATCCGCGCACCACGCCGCGCTCGCGGGCCGGCCGGGTGTTCTACGCGGCGGTGGTGGCCGGCGCCGGCTTCGCCCTGCGGTTCGGCGCCCACGAGCCGAACGGCCTGCTCCATGCCCTGTTCGCAGCGGCCCCCCTGGTGCCGCTGCTCGACCGTTGGCTTCCCGGCCCCACCTATCGGTGGGACCGGGCTCCGGAGGAACCCCGACATGCGTCCCCGTCTTCGCTCCCTGCTCCTCTCCTGCCTGTGCCTCGTGGGGCTCGCTGAGGGAGCCCGCGCCTTCTGTGGCTTCTACGTCGCGAAGGCCGACACGAAGCTCTGGAACCAGGCCTCCCAGGTCGTGCTGGTGCGCGACGGCGACCGCACCGTGCTCACCATGGCCAACGACTTCAAGGGCGACCCCAAGGAGTTCGCCGTCGTGATCCCGGTGCCGACCTTCCTCGAGCGCGAGCAGATCCACGTGGGGGACAAGGCGGTGATCGACCATCTCGACGCCTACACGGCGCCGCGGCTGGTCGAGTACTTCGACTCGGATCCGTGCATGCTCGCGAAGATGCGTCGTATGGAGGCCGCGCTCCCCCAAGCATCGGCCGCCGGCCGCGCGTCGGCCGACAACGCTCGCGCCCTCGGCGTCACGATCGAGGCCGCCTACACCGTCGGCGAGTACGACATCCTGATCCTCTCCGCCGAGGAGAGCTCGGGCCTCGAGACCTGGCTCACCGGGAACGGCTACCGGCTTCCCGAGGGCGCCGGCCCCGTGCTCGGCAGCTACCTGAAGCAGGGCATGCGCTTCTTCGTCGCCAAGGTGAACCTGGAGGAGCAGGCGAAGTCCGGCTACCAAACCCTGCGCCCGCTGCAGGTGGCCTACGAGTCGCCGAAGTTCATGCTGCCCATCCGCCTGGGCACGGTCAACGCGGAAGGGCCCCAGGAGCTCTTCGTCTACGCCCTCACCCGGACCGGCCGCGTGGAGACGACGAACTACCGCACCGTCAAGCTCCCCACCGGCATGGACATCCCGGTCGCCACCAAGGAGCGCTTCGGCGAGTTCTACCGGGCGATGTTCGGCGAGCAGACCCGCCGCGAGAACGCCGAGGTGGTCTTCCTCGAGTACGCCTGGGACATGAACTGGTGCGATCCCTGCGCGGCGGATCCGCTCTCCCGCGACGAGCTCCGGCAGCTCGGCGTCTTCTGGCTGGAGGACGGGCCCGTGCCGATGCCCGGCCAGCCGCGCATCATGCCCCCGCCGACGCCGGCCCAGAACGTCTTCGCGACCCGCCTCCACCTGCGCTACGACCGGGAGCACTTCCCGGAGGACCTGCGCTTCCAGGAGACCGGCGATCGCACGAACTTCCAGGGTCGCTACGTGCTGCGCCACGCCTGGACCGGCGACGCCCAGTGCGCCGCCGCCGAGAGCTATCGCGCGGCCCTCCCCCAGCGCCACGAGAAGGAGGTCCAGACCCTGGCCTCCCTGACCGGCTGGGACATCGGCGACATCCGGCGCTGGGCAGGGCTCCCCCCGACGCCCGCGAAGCCCACGGAGCCGCCGTCGCCCGATCCCTGGTGGAAGCGCCTCTGGCCGAGCGAGTAGGAACAGCGTTTGATCGAAGTCCCGGCGGGTGACGATTCTCACCCCGAAGGGCGCCCGGGTCTGCCATCCTGCCTCCGGGAGGAACCGGGTCCGAGGTGAGGCATCTCAGGTCTGGACCTTTCGGAAGAGGAGACTTCATGACCCGTATCCTGAACCTGCGGCGCCTCGGCCTGGCCGTGGCCGTGGCGGGGCTCCTGGCCCTGCCCCTCGTGGCCTTCGCCGAGCACCACGAGGCCGGCGAGAACCCGTGCAACCCGTGCGCGGAGAACCCGTGCGGCGACAATCCGTGCGGCGACAATCCGTGCGGCGACAACCCCTGCGGTGACAACCCGTGCGGCGACAACCCGTGTGGAGGCGGGGACTGATCCCAGCTCCAGTCGAAGCCTGCGTGGCGGGGGCCTCCGGGCCTCCGCCGCGTTCGTTTCGGGGCGTGTCCGGGGCCTCTTGGCCTCCGCCGCGTTCGTTTCGGGGCGTGTCCGGGGCCTCTTGGCCTCCGCCGCGTTCGTTTCGGGGCGTGTCCGGGGCCGGCTCAGCCGGCGGGATCGATCCGGAAGAACCAGCCGGCCTCGCCCGGCCCGCCCCCGTACTTGGCGTCGACCACGCGCTCGAGGGCCGCCGCCGTGGCCTCGTCGTCCACCTTCACGAGGGTGGCGCGATAGCGCCGGCCCTCGATGCGCAGGACGGCGCGGCCGTCCCGGCGGGCGTCCTCGTGCCAGGTCTTCCCGGGCGGGAAGCCGAGGCTGCAGGGGACGTAGGCCCGGCCGTCGTGAACGAGGATCCAGGTCGTGCGGGAGGTCTCCTGGGCCGCGAGCTGCAGCTCGATCTCCGGGACACCGGAGGCGAAGGACCAGTCGGTCACCGGGCCTTCCACCCACTCTCCGCTCGTGAGGGCGCCGCCGGGGAAGAGCGCGATGGGCCCGTCCGAGCAGCGCGCGACAAGGGTCGTGAGCACGAGCAGGCTGCCGAGGAAGACCGTGCCGATACCCACCCAGCGCAGGACGAGCTTCGTCACGCCCGCAGCTCCTCCAGGTAGGCGCTTCGCTCCTCCGGCTTCGCGAAGGGGAAGGTGCAGAAGACGCGATCCACCGCGCCGCCGAAGCGCTTCTTGAGCTCGGCGGCGACCCGGTGGGGCTCGGCCACGACGGCGAACTCCTCGAGGATTTCGTCGGTGATGCGCGTCCCCATCTCCTCCCACTGCCCCTGCTTGGAGAGCGCGTTGAGCTCTCCCGAGAGCTCGCCCCAGCCGTGGAGATCGAGGACGCCCTTGTAGGCGGGCGTCGAGCCGTAGAAGGCGACCTGCCGGGTGACCGCCGTGCGCGTCTGCTCCCACTCCTTCTCGTCCGACCCGGAGACGACGAAGGCCGGGTAGCAGACCTCGAAGTCAGCCCGTTTGCGCTCGCCGGCGGCGAGGCCGCGCTCGATCGCCGGCAGGGTCACCTCCGCCAGGTACCTGGGCGTGGTGAACGCGTGCACGAGCATGCCGTCCGCCGTCTCGCCGGCGACCTCCGTCATCTTCGGGCCCACGGCGGCCAGCACCACCCGGGGCGGCCCGAAGCGGTTGTTGGTCGGCGTGAACATCGGGGTCATCAGGGTGTGGGTGTAGTAGTCGCCGCGGAACGCCAGCTTCTCGCCCGAGTACCAGCAGTCCCAGATCGCCCGCATCGCCAGGATGAACTCGCGCATCCGGGCAGCGGGGTGTGACCACTCCTGGCTGAAACGCTTCGTGATGTGGGGCTTGATCTGCGAGCCCAGGCCGAGGATGAAGCGGCCCTTCGAGTAGGCCTGGAGGTCGTTGCCGATGTTCGCGAGCACCATCGGGTTGCGGGCGAAGGCCACGGCGATCGACGTCATCAGCTCGATCTTCTCCGTGTGCTCGGCGGCCAGGAGCAGGGGGAAGAACGGGTCGTTTGCCGTCTCGGCCGTGACCGCGCCGTCGAAGCCCTGGGCTTCGAGCTCGCGGGCGGCTTCGGGCACGCGCGAAAGCTCGGTGGTGATGAGTCCCGCGTCGACCTTCATGGCGTCTCCTCTCCTCGGGGGCGGCAGGGGAGGGGCAGGGTAACCCGCCTCGTGTAGGCTCGCCCCGTGAGCGCACCCCTCGAAGGCCTCCGCGTCGTCGACCTCACCCGCTACCTGGCCGGGCCCTTCTGCACGATGCTGCTCGCCGACTACGGCGCCGACGTGGTGAAGGTGGAGGCGCGGGAGGGGCGGGAGTTCCGCCCCGCCGGCGCCGGCCGCGACACCTACTTCTTCCTCTCCGCCAATCGGGGCAAGCGCTCGGTCACCCTCGACCTGCGCAAGCCGGCCGGCCGCGACGTCCTGCTGCGCCTGCTCGAGGGTGCGGACGTCCTGGTCGAGAACTTCCGGCCCGGGGTGATGGAGCGCCTGGGCCTGGGCGCCGAGGCCCTGCTGGAGCGCTTCCCCCGGCTGGTCTACTGCGGCATATCCGGCTTCGGCCGCACCGGGCCCTACGCGGAGCGGCCTGGCTTCGACCAGATCGCCCAGGGCATGAGCGGATTCATGAGCCTGACCGGAACCGAGGAGAGCGGGCCGACCCGCGCGGGTATCGCCATCTCGGACCTGCTGGGCGGGCTCTTCGCCGCCCACGGCATCCAGCTCGCGCTGCTCGCCCGGGAGCGCAGCGGCCGCGGCCAGCTCGTCGACACCTCGCTTCTCGAGGCGACGATCGGCGTGCTCACCTGGGGCGCCGGCATGCTCTTCGAGAGCGGCCGCGACCCGGCCCCCGCCGGGCAGCACCACCCGCTCTCGTCCCCCTACGGGCGCTTCCGCGCCCGGGACGGCTACCTGAACCTCGCCGCTGGCAGTGACGCCATGTGGGAGAAGGTCGCCGCCACCCTCGAGCGCCCGGCCTGGCTCGAAGACGAGCGCTTCCGCGACGTGATCGGCCGGGTGCGCCACCGGGACGCGCTCACTGCCGAGATCGAGGCCGCGCTCGCCCACGCCGACGTCGCCGAGTGGGTCGAGCGCTTCAATGCCGCCGGCGTGCCCTGCGGTCCGGTACTCTCGGTCGCTCGCGTCTTCGAAGATCCCCACGTCCTCGCCCGCGGCATGCTCGCCGAGCTGCCCCATCCTGAGATCGGGACCTTCAAGACCACCGGGCTCCCGGTGAAGCTCTCGGAAACGCCGGGTCGGATCGAGCGGCGTCCGCCCTTGCATGGCGAGCACACCGCCGAGGTGCTTCGCGAAGCAGGATACGATGCGGCGGCGATCGAAGGGCTTCGCGCCCAGGAAGTGATCTAGGCTCGGCGGTCCTGTGGAAGCAGCCGGTGCCGGCCGACGAACTCGGTACCGTCGAGTAGACTTCCCCGATGGCCGATCACTTCGACTCCGTCTTCCGCCCGGGCCTCTTCAAGGGGCAGGTGCACCTCGTCACTGGCGGCGGCACCGGCATCGGGAGGTGCATCGCCCACGAGCTCGCCTGCCTGGGGGCCCACGTGGTGATCGCGGCGCGCAGGCCCGAGCCCCTCCAGGACACGATCAAGGAGATCGAGCAGGCCGGCGGCGAGGCGAGCTTCAAGCTGATGAACATCCGCGACGACGAGCAGGTGGACGCCGCCGTCGCGGAGATCGTGGCGGAGCGGGGCCGGCTCGACGGCCTCGTGAACAACGGCGGCGGCCAGTTTCCGTCCCCGGCAGAGGACATCCCCGCGAAGGGCTGGCGCGCGGTCGTGGACACGAACCTGAACGGCACCTTCTGGGTCTCCCAGGCCGCCTTCCGCCATTGGATGGGAGAGCACGGCGGGGCGATCGTGAACATCGTGGCCGACATGTGGGTGGGCTACCCGGGCATGGCGCACACCGGCGCGGCCCGCGCCGGCGTCGTCAACCTGACGAAGACCCTCGGCTTCGAGTGGAGCCGCTTCGGCGTGCGCGTGAACGCGGTGGCGCCGGGCGCGATCCTCTCGAGTGGCATGAAGAACTACCCGCCCGACGTGAACCGGCGCGCGATCGAGGGAAGCCGGGAGATGCCGCCCTCGCGGATGGGCTCCGAGAGCGAGGTCTCCGCGGCCGTGGTGTTCCTGCTCACCCCGGCGGCCGGCTACGTCACGGCGGACACGATCCGCGTCGACGGCGGTTCCTCCCTCTACAAGGGCCACTTCACCCCGATCGGGCACCACGATCGGCTGCCGACCTGGGACGGCTTCCACCTGAGCGCGGAGATTCCGGAGGCGATGCGCGGGGCGAGCGAGGGCGAGAAGAGCTAGGCCCGCAGCGTCAGTCCGCCGGGAGCTCCATCCAGAAGACGCCGCGCAGCTCGCCCTCGGCGAAGCCCGTGGCGCGGTCGTCCGGGTAGAGCGCCGCCAGGTGCTCGGCGAGCTCCGGCGAAAGCTCGCTGCCGTGGCAAGAGAGGCAGAGCGCCTGGGTGACGATGGGCTCGACGTAGCCGGTGCGTCCGCCGGGCAGGGCGACCGTTCGCGGCGCGCGGTTGCTCGGATCCGCCCGGTAGGTGTCGAGGATCGGCAGGGTCCAGGCCGGCGGGGCGTTCGCCGGGTTGCGCAGCCGGTGGCTGGTGCGGCCGACCCGCAGCCCGTCCTCCGCGTGGGCGGCGGCGATCTCGGGGGCGCGCAGCTGGCAGGCCTCGATCGCGTGGCGCGGGCCCTGGGCCAGGCCCTGCTTCAGGGCGGCTTGCAGGTCGCGCTTGAAGGGCGCGAGACGCTCCGCAGGAGTGAGGTCGGCGTCTCCGGCGTTCGCCGGGACGGCGGCGAGCAGCAGGGCGGCGGCGAGCGATCGAATCGTATGCATGCCTAGCGACGTACCTCGAGAGGGAGCGACTCGAAGCCCCGGATCACCATCGAGCGCAGGCGCTGCGGGGCCTCCGGAGCGGGGGCGATCTCCGAGTAGCGGTCCAGGAGGGCGTCCAACGCGATGCGTCCTTCCAGTCGCGCGAGGCCGGCGCCCAGGCAGAAGTGCACGCCGAAGCCGAAGCCCAGGTGGCGGCCTTCGGTGCGCTCCGGGAGGTACTGGTCCGGGTCGGCGAAGGCGGCCGGGTCGCGGTTGGCAGCGCCGAAGGAGAGGATCACGCGGCTTCCCGCCGGGATGTCGACGCCGGCGACGGTCACGTCGCGGGTCGTCTCCCGGCCCAGGTTCTGGACCGGCCCGTCGAAGCGCACGGTTTCTTCGAGGGCGGCGGGGACCCGACTGCGGTCCTCCCGAAGCTGCTTCCACAGGTCCGGTCGCGTCGCGAGCAGGTTCAGCTGGTTGCTGATCAGGTTCGTCGTCGTCTCGTTGCCGGCCACGAGCAGCACGATGAAGAAGCCGTCCAGCTCCGCCTGGCTGAGGCGGCGGCCGTCGATCTCCGCGTGGACGAGAGCCGAGACGAGATCGTCCTTGGGCTCGCGGCGGCGCTCTTCCGCCAGGCCCCGGAAGTAGTCGACGAGCTCGTGAGCCGACGCCAGCAGCTCCGGCGTCGGGGGCTGCTCGAGCAGGCCCACGAAGGCGTCGGACCAGCGCCGGAAGTCGTCGCGGTGCTCCGGATCGACGCCGAGCATCTCGGCGATCACGAAGACCGGAAGCGGGATGCTGAGGGCGGGCACCAGGTCGAAACCGTCGTCGGGGAGTGCGTCCATCCGCTCGCGGGTCAGCTGCCGCACGCGCGGCTCGGCCGCCGCCACGCGCCGGGGCGTGAAGGCCCGGTTCACCAGGGCCCGGAGCTGGTCGTGGTGGGGCGGGTCGGTGGCGGGCAGGGCGGGCAGGTTGGCGAGCCCGCCTCCCCGCGGTGCCGGGCCGGCGGCGCTGCTGAAGGTGGCCGGGTCCTTGAGGGCCTCGAGCACGTCGTCGAAGCGCGTCAGCACATAGGCGCCGTAGCGCGGCTCCCGGTACACCGGCGCGTCGCGGCGCAGCCGCGCGTAGGCCGGAAAGGGATCCTCCTGGAACTCGGCGGAGAAGACGTCGACGTCCACCTCCGGAGCATCGCCGATCGCGCGGGCCTTGCGCCACACGCGGTATGCTGCCGCCATGTCGAGGAACCCCGGGTGAGCACGGCCGCGTGAAGTTCGGTGTCACCCTCGGCGCGCTCCACCCGGGCCTGCACCGGGACGTGGCGGTGTTCGCGGACCAGCTGGGCTTCGAGTCCGTCTGGATGCCGGAGCATCTGGTGTTTCCCCTCGACATGTCCGGCTCGCCACACCCGGGCTCGGACCAGCCGCCGGTGCCGCCGACCACGCCGGTCTATGACGCCTTCGGCTGGCTGTGCTGGCTGGCGGGGCAGACCGAGCGCATCCGTCTCGGGACGAACGTCTACCTGCTCGGCATCCGGCACCCGTTCACCGCGGCGAGGGCGGTGCAGACCCTCGACGTGGTGTCGGACGGGCGGGCGGAGATCGGCATCGGGGCGGGCTGGCTGCGCCAGGAGTGGACGGCGACGGGGCTCGACCCGCGCACCCGGGGGCGTCGCCTGGACGAGGCGCTGGCCGTCTGCAAGCGGCTCTGGAGCGAGCCGGAGATCGAGCACCGCGGCGAGTTCTTCTCCTTCGGGGCGGTGGCCTTCGAACCCAAGCCGGTGCAGAAGCCCTGGCCGCCGCTCCACGGAGGTGGCGAGTCCGATGCGGCCCTGCGCCGCGCTGCGCACCACTGTGACGGCTGGATGGGTCTCGGTCACACCTTCGAGTCCGCACCGGCGCTGATCGCGCGCCTGCGCGAGCTGCGCCGGGAGCTCGAGCTCGAGGGAGAACCCTTCGAGATCAGCCTCGGCGGCCGGGTCGAGGGGCCCGGCGACGTCGAGCGCTGGGCCGAGCTCGGCGTGGACCGGCTGATGATCGCTCCCTGGCGCCGCTCCCGGGAGGCGATCGACGGGCTGAAACACTTCGCCGAGCAGGTGGGTGCCTAGCATGGGCTACGCCCCCACTGGTCCGGTGCGGAATTCGTTCGACACGAGGAGGAGACCGTGGGTTCCCTGAGCATGGCCGACCGCTACCAGCGCCCCGACTGGGTGCGCCGTCTGATCGCCATGGGCGACGCCGTGGGAGGGCGCGTCGAAGGTGCGCGCGGGCTCGTGCCCTTCTCGGCCGAGACGATGCTCGAGGACGCCGCGCGCTCGGTCGGCGGCGGGAGCTTCGGCGACCTGGGCGATCCGGGCTGGCAGGCCCGCTTCGAGGAGCTGGTCGAGATCGTCGACCGGGCGCCGCTCCACGTGGTGGGGCGCCTGATCACGAAGCAGGAGCTACTGCGCGCACTGCGCAGCCGCCTGCTCCTGGCGCGGGCCCTCGATCGCGAGCCCAAGGTCGCCGAGGAGCGCATCGAGGCGCCGCTGCTCGTGACGGGGCCGGCCCGCTCCGGCACGTCGATCACCTTCGAGCTGCTCTGGCTCGACCCGAGCGTGCGGGCGCCCCTCGCCTGGGAGGCGCTCCATCCGGTGCCGTCCGACGGGCTGGCCGGCGAGGGCGAGCGGCTGGCCGCGAGCGAGTGCGAGCAGGAGCTCTGGGCCGACGTCCAGCCGGAGTTCGCCGCCATCCACGAGCTGCGCTCGGACCTGCCGGTGGAGTGCGTGACCCTCACCGCCTCCTGCTTCGCCGGGCCTCACTGGCCCATGGTCGTGCCCGCGGCGGCCGCGGTGATGGACGTCGGCGTCTTCTACGACTTCCACCGCCGGATCCTGCAGGCGCTCCAGCACGGCAAGGAGCCGCAGACATGGCTGCTGAAGACGCCGTCGCACCTGACCACCATCGACGCGCTGCTCGCCACCTACCCGGATTGCTGGGTGGTGCAGACCCACCGCGACCCGGCCAAGACCATGCCCTCGACGGTGAGCACGACGGCGATGCTCCACTGGATGCGCACGGACGAGGTGGACATCGCGACGCTCGGTACGGCGGTGGACGCCGCCTTCGCCGGTGCCCTGAACTCGGTTGCCGAGCGCCGGGCGAGCGGCGACCTGCCCGATCGATTCGTCGACGTCCACTTCACCGAGCTGTTGAAGGACCCGGTGGAGACGCTGCGCCGGGCCTACGACAAGATGGAGCGCCCCTTCACCGAGGACTACGCCCGGAGCATCCGCGACTACCTGGCCGAGAAGCCCAAGGGGAAGTTCGGCACGCACAAGTACACTCCGGAGGAGTGGGGCTTCGAGGCGGCCGATCTTCGCGGCCGCCTCGCGCCCTACATCGATCACTTCGACGTCACCCTGGAGGATTGAGCCATGACCGCCCGCCAGCTGGACCTGGGAACCGACCACGTCCTCGCCGAGATCGAGGACCGGGTCGCGACGATCACCCTGAACCGGCCCGAGCGCCGCAACGCGCTCAGCAACGACATGCTCCAGGGCCTCGACCAGGCTCTTCAGGAGGCGGAGCGCGACCCGGAGGTGGGCTGCGTGGTGCTGACCGGAGCCGGCAAGGGCTTCTGCGCGGGCGGCGACGTCAAGGCCATGGACGAGGCGAACCAGGGGGGCGGCGGCGGAGGGGGCGGCGGCATCGATGCGGCCATCGCGCGGCAGCGGCTCTCCCAGCGCGCCACCTCGGGCAAGGTCTACACCATGCCCAAGCCGGTGCTGGCCTCGCTGCCCGGCGCGGCGGCCGGGGCGGGCTTCTCCCTCGCCATGGCCTGCGACCTCCGGATCGCGTCCGAAGCCGCCGTGCTGACGACCGCCTTCGGCAACGTCGGCTTCAGCGGCGATTACGGCGGCACCTTCTTCCTCACCCAGCTGGTCGGCTCCGCCAAGGCCCGCGAGCTCTACTTCCTGCCGGATCGGATCGACGCGGCGGAGGCCCAGCGTCTCGGGCTCGTCAACTGGGTCGTCCCCGCGGAGAAGCTCGCCGACGAGACCCGGGCCATCGCCTCACGGCTCGCCCACGGCCCCAGCGTCGCCTACCGCTACATGAAGGAGAACCTGAACCGCGCCGTCGGCGGCGACATGGGCGATTGCCTCGACCTGGAGGCCACCCACCACGTGCATACCGGCTTCACCGAAGACCACCGCAACGCCGTCCGCGCTTTCGTGGAGAAGAAGACCCCGGTCTTCAAGGGCCGCTAGCCCAAGCCCACCCACGGCAACGCAACAAACGGAACCGGCCCCTAACGCAACATCTAACGCAACAGCGTGGTGTTCCAGAAGGTGGCGGCGTCGGTGAAGGCCTGGCGGCGGGCGGGCCAGTGGCCGCCGATGTGGGCGCCGCGGATGTTGGCCTTCTCGAAGCTGGACCTGCGCTGCGAGGGCTCGCCGATGGGGTGGCGGGTGCCGTCGGAGGCCGTGAAGAACATGGCGCCGTCGGCGGCGAGGGTCAGGGTCTTGCGGCCGAGGCGGACGGCGTCGGGGAGCCAGGCGAGGGGCTCGACCGAGTCGAAGGAGTGGTGGCCGTCCGGGTAGGCGCAGATCTCGATCTCGCCGCCGCCCGCGCGCACGTCCTCGGCCAGGCCTTCCACGAAGTGGAGCGGCGTGTAGTCGTCGGCGGCGCCGTGGAGCACGCGGATCGGCGCCGGGCTCCAGCGCCTCTCCTCCGGCCGCACGTGGGCGGCCGGATAGACCGGGAGGTGGGCTGCGAAGCGCGGCCCTTCCGGGCCGACCAGGGCCTCGCGCAGGGGCTCGTGGGCCGCGTAGAGGGCCACGGTGCCGCCCAGGCTCCAGCCGGTGATGCCGATGCGCGACGGGTCGATCCCCGGATGGGTCACGAGCTTCTGCAACGCGCGGTAGGCGTCGGTGAGCAGCATGGCGGCGGTGACGGCCATCTGGTCCTCGACGATGCTCTGCACCTGCCGCGCCTCGAAGCTGTGCACGCGGAAGACGGCGATGCCCTGCTCGAGGGCGCGCACCATGTGCTCGTGATGGTGACCGCGCCAGCCCATGGAGCCGTGGCAGGCGACGATCGCCGGCGCCGGGCTCGGCGCGTGCTCGGGCCACAGCAGCCATCCGAAGAGGCGCTGGGGCGGCGCCTGGTCGATGCCGCGCAGGATGTGGGTGAACTCGAAGGGGTTCGCGGAGCGGTAGGCGACGAGGCCCACGCCTCCGTCCGAGAGATCGCTCATCGGCCCGCCTCAGCCTTCGTCCGGCTCGACCAGGAAGCCCTTCTCGTCGCGGATCTCCGGCCCCCGAACGCGGGCGCGCCCGTCACCGAACTTCTCGTCGCGCTCCCGGAAGGCCGCGCTGAGGCCCTTCTCCGCCACGGCCTTGAAGTACTCGCGGGTCGCGGGTGCCCGGTGGCCGCGGGCGTCGTTCTCCGCCGCGAGCCGCTGGAGCGTCTGGGCGCCCATCAGCTCCATGGCCATGTTGATGATGCGCTTGTTCGCGGAGAGGAGATCCGGGTCGATCAGCGCCATGCGGTCGGCGAGGCCCTCCACCTCCTGCTCGAGGTACCGGGGCGGCACGGACTTGAGGACGAGGCCGATCTCCGCTGCCTCCGCCCCGGTGACCGTGTCGCCCGTCAGGTTCAGCCGCTTCGCCCACTGGGGGCCGCAGTGGTAGACCCAGAGGTTGTTGGGCAAGGCGCCCAGGTTGCGCGCCGGCGGGAAGCCGATGCGCGCGTCGTCCGCCGCGATCACCATGTCGCAGGCCAGGGCCAGGTCCGTCCCGCCGGCCAGGCAGGCGCCGTGCACCTGGGCGATCGAGGGCTTGTGCATGTCCCAGAGCGCGCGGATGCGCCGGTTGTTGCGCTCGAGGCCCCAGATGTCGTCGTCGATCGTGCGCCCGGTGCGGCGCGGCACGTCGTCGTCGTGCTTGCGGCGGCCCGCTCCGGCGAGGTCGTAGCCCGCGCAGAAGGCCTTGCCCGCGCCGCGCAGGATCACGCAGTGCACGCGGGTGTCCTCGTCGGCCTGCCAGCAGGCGTGCTCCAGCTCGTCGAGCAGCTGGTCCGCCAGGGCGTTGCGCTTCTCGGGGCGGTTCAGGGTGATGCGCGCCCGCCCGTCAAGGGCTTCGTAGAGGATGTACTCGTAGTCCATGGGCGCAGTCTAACGCGGGCGGAATCGGGCCTGCGATAGACTGCGACCCCATGATCCTGGACATCTTCTCCGAGCTCCAGAAAGCCAAGCCCTGGCCGCCCAACCACGAGAAGGCCATCCTCGACGAGGCCATCGAGCAGGCCCGTCTGGCGGATGAGCTGGGCTACGGCTGCTGGTGGAACGTCGAGCACCACGGCGCCGTCGAGTTCAGCTACAGCTCGGCGCCGGAGATGATCCCGGTGCTGCTCTCCCAGCACACCGAGCGCCTGCGCTTCGGCCACTCGGGCATCCTCGCGCCCTTCAACATCAACCATCCGGTGCGGGTGGCGGAGCGCGCCGCCTTCGTCGACCTGGTGAGCGGTGGCCGTCTCGAGCTGGGCCTCGCCCGCTCCGGCGGCACCGAGTGGGACACCTTCGAGGTGGACCCGGAGACCTCGCGAGAGCAGCTGCGCGAGGCGCTCCACATGATCCCGAAGATGTGGACCGAGGCCTCCTTCAAGTGGGAGGGCCGCTTCTGCCGCGTGCCCGAGCGCGAGATCGTGCCGAAGCCCCTCCAGAAGCCCCATCCGCCCCTGTGGCAGACCTGCACCAGCCCCGAATCCTTCGAGATGGCTGGCGAGCTCGGCGTGGGCGCCCTCGCGACGACCCTGCTCTCGCCCCTGGACAGCCTGAAGGAGCTCTTCGCCCACTACCGGCGGGGCCAGGAACGCTGCCGGCCCTGCAGCCAGGTCGTGAACGAGCAGCGCTCGGTCTTCACCTTCGTCCACTGCGCCGAGAGCCGCGAGGACGCCATCGAGAGCCGCGCCGGCGAGGCGGCCCTGTGGTTCGTGAACGCGGCACCCCGGGTCTTCCAGGTGCCGCGCTCGATCTGGATCGATGCCATCCGCGGCCAGCTCCAGGCGAACGATCCCGCCGCCACCCGCGCCCTGGACGCCCCGGAGGAGACGCCGCGGGACGACGACCTGGACGACCCGGTGCCGGTGATCCGTCTGCTCAACCGCCAGCGGGCCGGCCAGGCTCTCGATCCCGAGGAGGTCTACGAGGTGCTCGACGCGGTCGAGTCGGTGATCATCGGCGACCCGGAGACCTGCCAGCGCAAGATGGAACGCTATGCGGCCCTCGGCGCCGACCGGCTGATGTGCCTGATGCAGTTCGGCGCCCTGTCCCAGGAGCGCATCCTCGGCAGCATCCGCCGGGTCGGCGAGGAGCTGCTGCCCACCCTTCGGGAGGTCTCGGCATGAAGGAGCTGAGGGGCAAGGCCGCCGTCGTCACCGGCGGTGGCAGCGGCATCGGGCGCGGCATCGCCCTCGCGCTCGGCCGCGAAGAGATGAGCGTGATGGTGGCGGACATCGAGGCCGCGAGCGCCGAGGCCGTCTCGAAAGAGATCGTCGAGTCCGGCGGCCGGGCGCTGGCCACCCGGGTCGACGTCACCTCCGAGGCCTCTCTCGACGAGCTGTGCCAGCGGTCGCTCTCGGCCCTGGGCGCCGTGCACCTGCTCTCGAACAACGCCGGGGTGCTCGTGCCCATGGAGGCGATGCGCACGAAGACGACGGCGGACTGGGAGTACGTCTTCTCGGTGAACGTCTTCGGCATCGTGAAGTCCGTACAGGCCTTCCTGCCCGGGATGCTCGAGCAGGGCGAGGGCCACGTGGTCAACACCGCCTCGATGGCGGGACTCGTCGCGCTCCCGACCCTGCCGATCGGCATCTACACCGCCTCGAAGTACGCCTGCGTCGGCTACACCGAGATGCTGCGCGGCGAGCTCGCGGGCACCGGCGTGAGCGCCTCGGTGCTCTGCCCGGGCATGGTGAAGTCGAACCTCACCGCCACCTCGGCGCGCAACCGCCCCGACACCTTCGGTGGCCCGGACGCCGTCCCGGGGGCGACGCCGCCGGACATGGAGGCCCGCATGATGGACGCCGCGGTGGTCGGCGAGATCGTCGTCCGCGGCGTCCGCGAGGACCGGCTGCACCTGATCACCCACCCCGAGAGCCGGGCGCTGGTCGAGCAGCGATTCCGCGGACTGCTCGACGACTTCGACGCCGGCGGGCCGCGCTGAATGGGCGTCCGCGGCCTCGACCACGTCGCCATCACGGTGGAGGACGTCGAGCGCACCCTCGCGTTCTACCGCCGGGTGCTCGGCGCCGAGACCCACCTCGAGGACCTGTGGCGCGAGGGCAAGATCCCCGTCGTGCTCCTCCAGGTGGGCGCGAGCCGGATCAGCGTGCACGACGCCGCCGGACCGGCCAGCCCCCACGCGCGGGTGCCCTCGCCTGGCAGCGAGGACGTGTGCTTCCGCTGGGACGGCCCGATCGCCGGAGCCGCCGCGCACCTCGAGGCCTGCGACGTCGAGATCGTGGAGGGCCCCGTGCCCCGGCCCGCCGCCGACGGGACCGCCGGCCAGTCCGTCTACTTCCGCGACCCGGACGGGAACCTGCTCGAGCTGCTCTCCACCGACGGCTGAGGGCCATCGCCCTTTCGTCCGCCGACGGCCGAGGCTCATCGCCCTTTCATCCGCCACCGGTAGCGTCCCTTCGTGAAGCGAATCGCCCTCGTCGTGGCGTTGGCCGGACTGGCCGTCGCCCTGTTGCTCGCGACCCGTCCGCGCGCGGAGGCCCCCGCCCCCGGTCCCCTCTCCCTGCTCGTGGTCGGCGATACGGGCCAGCCGATCTCCGGCCCCCTCGCGGCCCTGCGTCCCCAGTACCAGGTGGCCCGCTCCCTCGCGGCCGAGGACCGACGGGCGGCCGTACACGGCCTGGTGTTCCTGGGCGACAACTTCTACCCGGACGGCCTCGAGGACGACGAGCTCAAGGACCGCCTGCGCACGAACGTCGTCTCGCCCTATTGCCGCTTCCTCGCCTTCACCTCCCGCGGCCGGGGCAGCCTGGAGGAGAGCTGCGGCGTCGACCCGGAGGATCGCCACCCGGTCCCGCTCTACGCGGTGCTCGGCAACCACGACTACGGCGAGCGCGAGAGCCCGCAGCTCCAGAAGGAGGTCGTCCCCGCCTATCTCGAGGGCTGGCGCATGCCCGACCAGGTGGACGTCCACGAGCTGCCGGGCGGCGTGAGCCTGATCCCCTACCAGTCGATGCCCCTCGTCCGCGGCGAGAACGCGCGGGGCCTCACCCGCGCGCTTCGCCGCTCGAAAGGCCCCTTCCGGATCCTGGCCGCCCACCACCCGATCGCCGATCCGGGCAACGGCCACGACGAGAAGTACGGCCGCCGCGTGCGGCAGGCGATCGCGGCGGCGGGCGTCCCCGTCCACCTCTTCCTGGCCGGCCACGAGCACAACCTCCAGGTGATCGCCGGCGAGGGCACCGACGACGCAGCCCTCCACGTGGTGAGCGGCGCTGGCTCCGACACGCGCAAGGTGCGGGACACACCGCGGGAGCGGCTCTTCGGCGCCGAGAGCCTGGGGTTCGCCCGGGTGGACCGCCTGGAGGAGGGCGGGGCGCCCCTGCTCCAGGTGACCGTCTACGAGGTGTCGGGCACGCCGGGTGCTGGCTACGAGGCCGCGGCGCGCTTCCGGGTCGGCCTCGAGGGGGTGAGGCTCCCTGAGGCGGGTCGTTCCGACCGGAGGTCAGCCGGAGGCTAGGCTCGGCCCATGCGAGCGCCTCGTCCGTCCTGGACCGCCCAGCACGTGGCGCTCGCGCGAGCGCATCTGACGTGGCGCGGGGTCCTCGCCGATCCCTTTGCGCAAACCATGCTGCGTGCGCCCGGGAGGCTCGCCGAGCGCGCGCTTCGGCATCGGCCGCTCGCGCGCAGGGGTCTCAATCGGTCGTTCGCTCATCTCGCAGGTCGTACCTGCTACTACGACGACACCGTGGGTCAGGCTCTGAGCAGCGGCGTGTCTCAGGTGGTGGTCCTGGCAGCGGGCTACGACAGCCGAGCCTGGCGGATGGAGCGGCCGGGAGTCCAGTTCTTCGAGGTCGACCATGCCGCCACCCAGAACGACAAGCGGTCGAGAGCACCCGCGGGCGGACCGCGCTACGTCGCGGCGGAGATCGGCGCCGACTCGCTCCGTCAGGCGTTGCCTGCCGCCGGCTTCGATCCGAGGGCACCTGCCGTTTTCACGATCGAGGGCCTGACGATGTACCTGAGCGAGGCCGTGGTGCGCCAACTGCTCGCGGAGCTGCGAGCCGTGGCGGCCTCCCGGAGTCACCTCATCGTCAATTTCGGGATCGGCGGCGCTGCGGGCAACTCGGGAAACAGCTTCTCGGCCGTTCGGGCCGTCGCCTCCGCGGGGAGGGAGACCTTCGACTTCGAACTCCTGCCCGACGAGGCGCCTGCATTCCTCGGCGACACGGGGTGGAGCGTCTCGGAGGTCGTCCGAGGCCCCGCGCTCGCCGGTCGCTACCTCGAAGGGACGGGACTCCCGATGGACGTGAACCCGCTGGCGTTCGTGGTACACGCAACGCGGGGCCCGCTGCCCGAGGCGCCCTAGTTCTTCCGCTCGTCCCGCGGCAGCCCCAGCAGCCGCTCGCCGATGATGTTCCGCTGGATGTTCGATGCGCCGCCGGCGATCGCGCTGCCCAGGGTCATCATGTAGTGGGAGACCCAGAAGCCGTCGGCGTACTCGTGGGGGATGCCCATGATCACGTCCTCCTCGCCCGGCGTCTGGAGCCCGCTCTCGGCCATGAGGTCCATCACGAGCTTCGCGACCCGGTGGCCGTTGTTGGTGGCGAAGAGCTTGGCCATGAGCATCTCGTTCATGGCCTTCGCGTCCTCGTTCTTGTGGATGGCCGAGAGCATGCGCGCCACCGCGTACTCCTGGGTCACGACGTAGCCCTCGATCCCGGCGAGCCGCTGGCGGACGATGGGGTCGTCGATGCGCCCGGTCTTGCGCGCGAGCTCCACCAGGTTGTCGAAGCTGCGCCGAGCCCCCGAGGCGTCGCCGATGAGCATGCGCTCGTGCTTCAGGGTGGAGCGGGAGACCTTCCAGCCCTCGCCGCGCTGGCCGACGATGTTCTCGGCGGGGACGCGCACGTCGTCGAAGAAGACCTCGCAGAACTCGAGGCCCCCGTTCAACATCTTCAGCGGACGGGGATCGACTCCCGCCGTGTCCATGGGGATGAGCAGGTAGGAGATGCCGGCGTGCTTCGGGGCGTCGGGCTCGGTGCGGAAGAGGCCGAACATCATCTGGGCCTCGGTGGCCTGGCTGGTCCAGATCTTCTGGCCGTTGATCACCCACTCGTCGCCCACGAGCTCGGCGCGGCTCTTTAGGGAGGCCAGGTCGCTGCCGGCGCCGGGCTCGCTGTAGCCCTGGCACCAGCGCATCTCGCCGGCCAGGGTCGGGGCGATGTAGCGCCGGCGCTGGGCCTCGGTGCCGCACTCGAGCAGGGTGGGCACGAGCATGTGGGTGCCCTGCACCGAGCTGCGGTGGGGCGTGCGCGCCGCGTCCAGCTCCTCGCGGATCACGGTCTCGGCGAGCACGTCCGTCTCGACTCCCGCGCCGCCGTACTCCTTGGGGACGGTGCGGTAGAGGAAGCCCGCCTCGATGGCGCGCTTGCGGAAGCGCACGGCCTGCTCGGCCTCGGGCAGGCCGGCCTCGTCGCCCCGCGGCGGCCAGGCCTCGGCGCAGAAGGCGCGGACCTTCTCGCGCAGCTCGTCGTACTCGGCGCCGTAGCGGAGATCCATCCCTGCCAGCCTCCCTTCTACCAGTTCCCAAGGGTGGCGATGCGTTCGCGATGGGTTTCCGGCGTACCCAGGTACTGGCGGTCGAACAGCGCGCGCTTGAACCAGATCTGGGCGTCGCACTCCCAGGTCATGCCGATGCCTCCATGGATCTCGATCGCCGCGCGGGCCGTGTCCATCACGCGATCGGTGATGTGGGCCTTGGCGAGGGCGGCGGCCCGCGCGCTCTCGGCGGGCAGGTGGTCGAAGGCGTGGGCGGCGTACCAGTAGAGCCCGCGGGTGGGGTCGACGTCGAGGGCCATGTCGGCGAGCTGGTGCTTCACGGCCTGGAAGCTGCCGATGGCGCGACCGAACTGCTCGCGGGTCGTCGCGTACTCGACCGACATCCGCACCAGGCGATGCCCGGCGCCGAAGGCGTCCGCGGCCAGCAGCACGAGGCCCGCGTCCCGCAGCCGTTCCCCGGTGCCGGGAGCCAGGGGCTCGGCGGCGGCGCCGTCGAGGGTCAGCTCGAAGAGGCGGCGGCCGCGGTCGAGGGTGTCGGTCTCGCTCCAGCGCACGCCGTCGGAGGTCGCGTCGACCAGAGCCAGGCGGCCGCCGCGTCCGCCGACCACGACGAGCCCGGCCTCGGGCCCGGCGGGCACCAGGGTCTTCACGCCGCGGGCGGCTCCGTCGGCCACGAGGGCGGTCCACCGGGACGGGTCCCAGCCACCGGTCGTCTCGCCCAGGGCCACCGTGCCCAGGGTGTCGCCGGAGGCGAGCCGGGGTAGCCAGCGCTCTTTCTGGGTCTCGCTGCCACCCTGCACCAACGCCAGGGAGGCGAGGGTGTGGCCCAGGAAGGGCACGGGAACGGCGCCGCGCCCCAGCTCCTCCGACACGAGCGCACTCTCGAGCAGCTCGAGCCCGGCGCCGCCGTAGCTCTCGGGAATCAACAGGCCGCCGAGACCCATCTCGAGCAGGCCCTTCCAAAGGGCCGGGTCGGAGCCGCTGTCGCCGTCGAAGACCTCCCGCACCTTCGGAGCGGGGCACTCGTTCTCGGCAAAGCTGCGGACCGTCTCCTGGAGGAGCTCCTGCTCCTCGGACAGCGCGAAATCCATGAAGCCTCTCCGACCCCCGCCGTTGCCCGGCGTCGGGCGCGGACCTACTTTACTGATTCCTTTGTCATTATCGAGGGAGCCCCCCGGCGTGAGCGCCAGCCCGGAACCCGTCCGCCGCCGCCTGCCGCCCCAACAGCGGCGCGCACAGCTCCTGGACACGGCCCTCGAGGTGTTCGCCGAGCAGGGTCTCGGCCGGGCGCGGCACGCCGAGATCGCGAAGCGCGCCGGCGTCGCGGTGTCGACGGTGTTCCTCTACTTCCCGACCCGGGCGGAGCTCGTGCAGGCCGTCCTCGACGAAGTCGACGGCTTCTTCACGGCGCTCTCCGACCGCATTCACGGCATGGACGCGCCCTGTCGCGACGTCCTTCGCGAGCACGGTCGCGCCTTCATCGCGTCGATCGACTCGCATCCGCACCACGTGCGCATCTGGCTGGACTGGAGCACGAGCTTCCGAGAGGAGATCTTCGAGGGCTTCCTCGATTTCACCGAGCGGCTGGTGCGAAGCCACGCGCGCACGCTCGCCCGGGGCCAGGTGGCGGGCGACGTGCGCCGCGACGTCGACCCGGACGCCTGCGCACGGCTCCTGGTGGGCACCGCCCAGATGATCGCGCAGCTCAAGCTCACCCATCCCCACGACGACGCCTGGCGCCGCTCGGCCGATACCCTGCTCGAAGCGGCGGCGCCGCGCCCCTGACCCGAGGAGCATCCGTGTCCGACCGAACGAACCGACGCCATGTGCTCGCCCAGCGCCCCCGCGGCGAGGTGGGCGACGAGTGCTTCCGCTTCGAGGAGACGGAGGTGCCCGCCCTCGCGGAAGGCGAGGCGCTGGTGCGGACCCTCTACGTCTCCCTCGATCCGACCATCCGCGGCTGGCTCGACGACGCGCCGGGCTACATGCCGCCGGTGCAGATCGGCGAAGTCGTGCGCTCGGGGGGCGTCGGCGAGGTCGTGGAGAGCCGGAGCGGCCGTTACAAGGTCGGCGATCGCCTGTTCGGCATGCCCGGCTGGCAGGAGCTGGCGGTGGCCGACGAGGGCGGGCGCGGGATGCAGACGCTTCCGCCCGGCGTGGAGCCCACTGACGCCCTCGGCGTCTTCGGCATCACCGGCATGACCGCCTACTTCGGCATGCTCGAGATCGGCCAGCCGAACGACGGCGACACGGTCTTCGTCTCCGGTGCCGCCGGCGCCACGGGCTCGGTGGCGGGGCAGATCGCGAAGATCCAGGGCTGCCGGGTGGTCGGCACCGCGGGCACCGACGAGAAGTGCCGCTGGGTCACCGACGAGCTCGGCTTCGACGCCTGCATCAACTACCGGACGGAGGACGTGGGCGCCGGCCTGGACGCCGCCTGTCCCGACGGCATCGACGTCTACTTCGACAACGTCGGCGGCGAGATCCTCCAGCTGGCCCTCGCCCGCCTCAACCAGGGCGCCCGCATCGCGCTCTGCGGCGGCATCTCCGGCTACAACGCGACGAAGCCCGAGCCCGGGCCGAACAACCTGATGCAGCTCATCCTGAAGCGCGCGCGGATGGAGGGCTTCCTCGTGCTCGACTACATGCCGCGCTTCCCGGAGGCCATGGCCCGGATGGCGCCCTGGGTCGCGGAGGGCAAGGTCAACAACCGGGTGACCGTCGTGGACGGCCTGGAGAACACCCCGGGCGCCTTCCGGCAGCTCTTCAGCGGCGGCAACACGGGAAAGCTGCTCGTCCGTGTCGCCGGAGCCTGAGCGGCGTGGGCCGATCCGCGTGGGCGTCTCGACCTGCCTGCTCGGCGAGTCCGTGCGCTACGACGGCGGACACAAGCGGGAGCGCTTCGTCGCCGAGGAGCTGGCCGGAGCCGTCGAGCTGGTTCCGGTGTGCCCGGAGGTCGAGCTCGGGCTGGGCGTGCCCCGGGAGCCGATCCGGCTCGTCGGGTCGCCGGACGGCCTGCGCCTGGTCGGCGAAGCGAGCGGGCGGGACCACGGGGAGCGGATGCGGGCGTTCGCCCGGGAACGGGTGCGCCGGCTCGCCGGGCTCGGGCTCTGCGGCTACGTCCTGAAGAGCGGCTCGCCGAGCTGCGGCCTCGCGGCGGTGCCGGTCTGGGCCGGCGGGCCCGAAGGGGAGGGCGAGCTTCGTCTCGACGGGCGGGGCCTGTTCGCCGCCGCCCTCTGCGACGGGTTGCCGGACCTGCCGGTGGAGGAGGAGCATCGGCTCCGGGAGCCCGCTCGCCGCGAGCGCTGGCTCGCGCGCGTGCGGGCGTTCCACCGCCGGGCCCGGGGAGGACATCCGTGAAGCGAGTGCTCGTCGGTCTCCTGGTCCTGGTCGTCCTGCTGGCGGCCGGCCTCTGGGGCTGGCTGCGGTGGTACGGCGCGCGCAGCCAGGACCCGACCTTCTTCGAGGACTCGATCGCCGCCTTCGAGGCGGAGGACCGCGCGATGTCGCCGCCGCACCCGGTGGTGGTGTTCACCGGGAGCTCGAGCGTGCGGCTGTGGTCGAGCCTCGAGCGGGACATGGCTCCCATCCCCGTGCTGAACCGCGGCTTCGGCGGATCCCAGATGAGCCACGTCGTCTACTTCGCCGAGAGCGTGATCAACGCCTACCGGCCCACGGCGGTCGTGGTCTACGCCGGTGACAACGACCTCGACTCCCGCACCGGCAAGACCGCGGAGACGGTGCTCGCGGACTTTCGCGAGCTGGTCGGCATCGTTCATGCCGGGCTTCCCGAGACGCGCATCTACTACCTGACCATCAAGCCCTCGAAACTGCGCTGGGACCGCTGGCCGGAGATGACCCGGGCGAACGAGGCGATCGCCGCCTTCGCCGCCGGCGATTCACGGCTCGGTGTGATCGACATCGGCCCCGCGACCCTGGGGCCCGACGGGACGCCTCGTGACGACGTCTTCATCTTCGACGGCCTGCACCTGAACGCGACCGGTTACGCTGCCTGGACCGAGGTGGTGCGCGCCGCCCTGCTGGCCGACCCCGCCGTCCAGGCGATCCTGCCGTAGGAGGCCCCATGCGACGAGAGATCTTCAGCGAGGAGCACGACCTCTTCCGCGAGCAGTTCCGGCGCTTCGTCCAGGAAGAAGTGGAGCCCCACGTCCAGGCGTGGAACGAGGCCGGCATCACCCCGCGCCGGATCTGGAAGCGGATGGGCGAAGAGGGCTATCTGGGCGCGAACCAGCCCGAGGCCTACGGCGGCGCCGGCGGCGATTTCCTGTTCGACGCGGTCATCATGGAGGAGCTGGCCTACGCCCGCGCCCACGCACTCCAGGCTTCCCTGCACACGGACATCTGCGTTCCCTACCTCACGACCTACGCCACCGAGGAGCAGAAGCAGCGTTGGCTGGTGCCGGCCATCGCCGGCGACTGCCTCGTCGCCATCGCCATGACCGAGCCCGGCACGGGCTCCGACCTCGCCGCCGTGCAGACGAAGGCGATCCGCGAAGGCGACGAGTACGTGGTGAACGGCGCCAAGACCTTCATCTCGAACGGACAGAACTGCGACCTGGTGATCGTCGTGGCCAAGACCGATCCGGAGAAGCGGCACGACGGGATCAGCCTGCTGCTCGTCGAGGCCGATACAGAGGGCTTCGAGCGCGGGCGCAATCTGGCCAAGATCGGCCTCAAGGGCCAGGACACGAGCGAGCTCTTCTTCCGGGAATGCAGGGTGCCCGCGGAGAACCTGCTGGGCCAGGAGGGGCAGGGCTTCAAGATGTTGATGGAGAAGCTGCAGCAGGAGCGCCTGTGCATCGGCGTCGGCTCCGTGGCCAGCGCGCGCCGCTCCCTCGACGACACCCTGGCCTACGTGAAGGAGCGCCAGGCCTTCGGCCAGCCCATTGGCCGCTTCCAGAACACGCAGTTCAAGCTGGCAGAGCTGGTGACGGAGATGGAGATCGGCCAGGCCTTCGTCGACCGGCTGCTCCAGGCCCACGTGCGCGGTGACGAGATCGTCTCCGAGGTGAGCATGGCCAAGTGGTGGTGCAGCGATCTCCAGAAGAAGGTCGCCGCCGAGTGCCTCCAGCTCCACGGCGGCTACGGCTTCATGGAGGAGTACCCGATCTCCAGCGACTACCAGGACGCCGCCGTCCAGAGCATCTACGCCGGAAGCAACGAGATCATGAAGGTGATCATCGCCCGACGGTTGGGGCTGGGCTGAGGTCACCCATCTGGCGCTGGCCCTGGTCCGGCATGGCCGGCCGTCCGGGCGGCCCCGCTAGCCCTCGCGGGTCCTCCACTCCTGCACGCCCCCGCCGCGGCGACCGCGTCTCCGTTGCGTCCAGGGTGGCTGGGCTGAGGCGCGGCAGCGGCCTGTTCTCCCACGCGGGGTCCCTGCGGGGCTCGCAATCCGCTCGCAATGCGCAGCGGATGTGACGTTTCGCGGCCGGCCGTCATTGGTCTCTCCGGAGGGCATGGAACCCACGCTCTCGGGAGGAACCGAAGATGGACTGGACGAACCTCTTGAACTCGATCCAGGAGGCGCTCGGTGCGACGGTGCCCGGCATCGCCGGCGCGCTCCTGATCGCGGTCGTCGGCTGGATCGCGGCGCTCGTCCTGCGCGCGATCGTGCGCCGCGGCCTGGGTGCGGCCGGGCTGAACCGGCGCCTGGCGGCGGGCACCGAGATCTCGGTCGACGCCGAGAACGGAGTGGCCAAGGGGGTGTACTGGGTGGTGCTGGCGATGGTCGGCGTGGCGTTCTTCAACGCCCTCGACCTGAACCAGGCCTCCGGCTCGCTCCAGCAGCTGGTGGACCAGGTGATGGTCTTCCTGCCCAAGCTCGTGGCCGGTGGCGTACTGCTGGGGGTGGCGATGCTGCTCGCGACCGGTGTGCGCATGCTCTCGACCCGGGCTCTGGCGGCGACCACGCTGGACGAGCGGCTCACCCAGGAAGCCGGCATCGCGCCGCCGAGCGCGAGCATCGGCAACGTCCTCTACGGGCTGGTGTTGTTGCTCTTCCTTCCGGCGATCCTCGGCGTCCTCGAGCTCGGCGGGCTGCTCGCGCCCGTGCAGACCATGGTGGACGAGATCCTGGGCCACCTGCCCAACGTGTTCGGGGCCGGCGTGCTGGGCGTCGCTGGCTGGTTCGTCGCGCGGCTGCTCCGCGACCTGGTGCAGAACCTGCTTTCGGCCACCGGCGCCGACCGGCTCGGCGAGCGCGCGGGCCTCCAGGGCAACACCACGCTCTCGGGCCTCGCCGGCCTCCTGGTCTACATCTTCGTGCTGGTGCCCGCCCTCATCGCCGCTCTCAACGTCCTGGCGATCGACGCGATCTCCGCGCCGGCGACGGAGATGCTCGGCCAGTTCATGGCGGCCATTCCGAACCTGTTCGCGGCGGGCATCATCCTCGCGGTGGCCTGGATCGTGTCGAACTTCGTGGCGGGGCTCCTCGAGTCGCTCCTCGGCGGGATGGGCTTCGATCGACTGCCGGAAACCCTGGGAGTCGCCAGCGTGATGCCCGCCGGCGCGACCCTCTCCAGTGTTGCCAGCCGCGTGCTGGTGTTCTTCGTGATGCTCTTCGCGCTCGTGGAGGCAGCCGCCCGTCTCGGCTTCGAGCAGATGTCCGGACTGGTCGGCATGCTCATTGCCTTCGGCGGCGACGTGCTGCTCGGGATCACGATCATCGCGGTCGGAGTGTGGATCTCGAACCTGGCTTCGGACGCGGTGGCGCGCGTTCGCGGAGGTGGTGCCGGGGGCGTCGCGGGCATCGTTCGCTTCGGCATCCTCGGCATCGTGGTGGCGATGGGCCTGCGCGCCATGGGGCTCGCAGACTCGATCGTGAACATGGCCTTCGGCCTCACCCTCGGCGCCGTGGCCGTGGCGGTCGCGCTCTCCTTCGGCCTCGGTGGCCGAGAGGCGGCGGGCCGGCAGATGGAACACTGGCTGGGTCAGCTTCGGAGCTAGTCCGGAGGAGGGGGCGGGGGGACCCGCCCCCTCCTCGACCGGTGGCCGTCGGGACTACTCTCAGCCAGTGGAGAGGGGGAAGGCTGGCGGCGCTCCCGGCGCCGATTCGCCGGGCCGAGAGGCGCTGGACGACCACACGCTCGTCCAGCGAGCTCGGCTCGAGCTGCCCCGCCGGACGATCGCCTACCAAAGGCTCGTCGAACGTCACGCAGACGGGGTCTATCGGCGGGCCCATCGGCTGCTCGGCTCGCGGGAGGACGCGGAGGACGTGGTCCAGGACGTGATGCTCAGCGTGCTTCGGGGGTTGCCCGGGCTTCGGCCCGAGCAGCCCTTCTCGCACTGGCTCAGTCGGGTGACGACGAATGCCTGCCTGCTCACGCTGCGGCGGCGCGGCCAACGGGCGCGGCGGCGCGACGCCTTCGGCCGCGAGCCGCGGAACGGTGCGACCCATCCGCCCGGCGACCCCATGCTGCGCGAAGCGTTGGCTCGCGCACTCGAGGCGTTCCCCGAGGAGACCCGCATCGCCGTGGTGGGCCGCCTGCTCGAGGAGCGGAGCTACGTCGAGCTCGCACGGGAGCTCGGGCTCAGCGAGTCGGCCCTCAAGATGAGGGTCTCGCGGGCCTGCAGCGCGCTGCGAGAGCGTTTGGCACCGGAGGGCGGGGTCGATGGCGGATGAATCGCGCGCTGGACGGCGCGACGTGCGCGACGACGAGGGGGCTCTGCGCGACCTGTTCGCGGACCCCCTCTCGTTGGGGGAGCCCCCGCCGCCGCCCGAGCGGGATCTCGTGGAGCAGGCCATGGATCAGGCCCGCGCGGAGATCCACGCCCGGGATTGGATCGACCTCACGACCCAGGTGCTCGTGCTGCGGTTCTTCGTGCCCATGCTCGAGCTGATCATGGGGAATCTGCTGCCCGCACACTCCCGGGAGGGGAACGATGAACGAGACGATGGCTGACCGCGCGTCGGCCTGGGCCGAGCCCCTGACCCAGGCCGCCGCCCAGCTCGGCACGATGGCCGCGAACCTGATTCCGGACCTGGTCGGGGCCATCCTGCTGCTCCTGGTCGGGTGGGGTGCCGCCCGCGGCCTCGGGTGGCTCGTCGCTCGTGCCCTGGAGCGTCTCGGCTTCGACCGGGCCGTCGAGCGCCTCGCCGGGGACGCCCTGGGTCGGGTGGGCTTCGCGGGCTCGTCCGCCGCCGTGATGGGGCGCGTCGTCTACTGGATCGTGCTCCTCGCCTTCCTGATGGGCGCGGCCCAGGTCCTCGGCCTGGACGCCTTGACCGGCACGATCGAACGCCTCTTCGCCTACCTGCCCAACGTGCTGTCCGCCGCGATCATCGTGGTGCTGGGCGTGAGCGTCGCCCGGCTGGTCGGCGACGTCGTGACCTCCGGCGCCGGAGCGGCGAACCTGAGCTACGCCCGGCAGCTCGGCACCGCGGCGCGGGGTGCCTTCGTGGTGATGGTCGTGGTGACCGTGCTCGAGCAGCTGGGTGTCGACACGCGCGTGCTCCAGACGGCGATCACCGCGGTGCTGGCCATGATCGCGGTCGGCCTCGGCCTGAGCTTCGCCTTCGGCTCCGGCGATGTGGTGCGGGGGATCCTCGCTGGCCACTATGTCCGGCAGTCCCTGGAGGAGGGCCAGGAGGTCAGCGTCCGCGGCCGCCGCGGCCGTGTCGAGCGAATCGGGCCCGTCGAGACCCTGTTCCGGGACGGTTCCGGGAGCTGGAGCATCCCCAACGCCCAGCTGATGGCCGAAGTGATCGAGCGCTAACGCAACAGGGAGGTTCTGGCGGGCTGGCTCGACGAGGTGAGCAACGTTCCGGGCGTGCCCGGCGGACGCACCTCGCTCGCCGGCCAGGTCGAAGGTGCCCTCGCGGGCGGGACGATCCAGGACCTCGGCAACGGCACGGTCCGCTTCGCGATGACCTTCGACGCATCCGGGCTCGGGCGCGATCCCGGCAGCTCGTCCTTCGACGTCAGCTACGGCCTCACCGGGCAGTTGGTCGCCCACGCGACGGTGCCGGAGCCCGCTGCGCGGCTGCTGCTCGTTGCCGGGATCCTGGGCCTGTCCGCTGGCGAACGCACCACCGGGGGCGCTCCCGAGCGCAGGCGTAGCGTCTAGGCCAGGTCGGGGGAGCTCGGGTTCCGGGCCAAGCGGACGTCCTCGAGGCGCAGGTCGCAGGCGGTGCGCCAGGGGTCGCCCTCGGGTGCCAGCACGTAGAAGCGGTCGTCGCGGATGGCCTGGACCGTGCGCTCGGCGATGACCTTCGGGTCGGCGCCGGTCTTCGTCGCCTCGCGGATCGCCTGCTCGACGAGACGGGTCCCGGCCGGCATCGGCTCGTCGCCGCGCTTCAGGTGGGTGGGGCGATTGCGGTCGGCGTCCCCGATGCGGGTCGCGATCAGCTCCGGGCACACGACGCTCACGCCCACCTTCGCCTGCTGCATGCGCAGCTCGTGGTAGAGGCTCTCGGACAGGGCCAGGACGGCGTGCTTGCTCATCACGTAGGCGCCGGACATCGGGGTGGCGGTGACCGCCGCCATCGAAGCCGTGTTGACCACGTGGCCTTCGTCCTGCTCGAGGAAGATCGGCACGAAGCTGCGGATGCCGTGGATCACGCCCCAGGTGTTCACGCCGAGGACCCACTCGTAGTCGGAGAGCGGGGCCTCCCAGGAGAGTCCACCGGCGAACACCCCGGCGTTGTTGCACACCACGTGGGCCGCGCCGAAACGGTCTCGGGTCGCCTCGGCGAGAGCCTGCACCGAGTCCGCCCGCGCGACGTCCGTGACCCGCCCCTCGGCCTCGATACCGGCGCCCCGGAGCCGCGCCACGACCTCGTCCAAGGCCGCTCCGTCCACGTCGGCGACCATCACGCCCATTCCCTGGCCGCCGAGACGCTCTGCCATCGCGCGACCGATCCCGCTGGCGCCGCCCGTCACCACGGCCACCTTGCCCGAGAGCTCCTGCATCGCCCCTCCTCTCGTCAGTCGTCAGTCGTCAGTCGTCAGTCGCCAATCGTCCGTCGCCCGGCTGCGCTCGCCGCTGGCGAAGCGTCCCGCGCGCAGGAAGTGTACGACCTCGTCCGCGACCCGATCATCCCGGCGGATCTGCACGTGGCCCTGGGGCACGATCAGGAAGTCGGTCATGCCTTCGACCCGGGCGCTCTCCACGGAGACGACGCCGTCGCTGGCACCGGTGACGATCCAGCGGCCGAAGCGCGTCGAGAGGGGATGCGCACCGGCGATGATGCCGAGCTCGTAGTCCGGGGGCGCCAGGCGGTTCGGGAAGCTCCCGCGGCCGGTGCCGAGGCTCGCCGCCGTGGGCCCCAGCACGATTCGGAACCACCAGTCGTCGCCGAAGGTGTCGACCAGCTCGCTGCCCTTGTTGGGCGGCGCGATCATCACCACCCGCCCGAGGCCGTCCGGTCGCTCTTCCGCGAGCAGCGCCCGGGTGACGACGCCGCCCAGCGAGTGGGTGACGAAGTGGAGCGGCAGCTCGTCCGCCAGGCAGCAGGCTCCGAGGGCGGCGTGGACGTGGCGTACCAGCCCGTCGGGGGGCTCGCTGCGGGAGGGGTAGCCGACGTTGTGCACGGCGTAGCCCTCCTGGTGGAGGCGCTTCTCGAGGGGGCGCATCGCCCGCGGCGTGCGCGCCAGGCCATGGAGCAATACCACGCGCTCGCTCGGCGTCTCCTCCGCGGCGGCGGGCCGGAGGCCGGCGACCAGGGTCAGGAGGGCGGTGGCGGTGATCGCGGCGCGCCTCAATCGACGAGGGCCCCGTACACGATCGCCTTCAGCTGGCCGCGGAAGTCGAAGGTGCGCGACGGCATGAGCTGGGTCATGAACACGACGATCAGCTCCTCGGCCGGATCGATCCAGAAGATCGTGCTGGCCGCTCCGCCCCAGGCGTACTCGCCGACCGAGCCCACGTTCTGGCCCTTCACGACATCGCAGGTGATCGAGAAGCCCAGGCCGAAGCCGGTGCCGTCGTAGGGCGTCTCCGAGAACATGCCGACGGCCGCGTCCGACAGGTCCTGGCCGTCGGGCAGGTGGTTGCGGGTCATCAGGTCGAGGGTGCGCGGGCCGAGGATGCGGACCCCATCGAGGGAGCCCCCGTTCAGCAGGGCCTGGCAGAAGCGGAGGTAGTCCCCCGCCGTCGAGACGAGCCCCCCTCCCCCGGAGAAGAAGGTCACGTCCCCCAGGTAGGGGCTGTCTTCCGGGTCGTCCTCGAGGCGCAGCCGCTTGCGGGGCCCGCGCACGTAGCAGGCGGCGAAGCGGTCGCGCAGCGCGTCGGGCACGCGGAAGCCGGTCTCGTTCATGCCGAGGGGCCGGAACACGTGCTTCTCGAGGTAGCGGTCGAACGGCAGGCCCGAGATCACCTCGACCAGGTGACCGCAGACGTCCGTCGCCACCGAGTAGTTCCACGCCGTGCCCGGAGCGAACTCGAGGGGGAGGGTGGCGAGCTGCTGCACCATGTCCCGTAGGGTGCTGCCCGGCTTGCGCTCGCCCACACCGAGCTTGCGGTAGGCCGCATCGACGTTCGTGCGCTCCATGAAGCCGTAGGTGAGTCCGGAGGTGTGGGTGAGCAGGTCGCGGACGGTCATCGGCCGCTCGCAGGGGCGCGTCACGAAGTGGGGATGGTTGCCCGTCACGTAGACGCCCAGGTCCTTCCACTCCGGGATGAAGCGGTGTACCGGATCCGTCAGCCGGAAGCGGGCCTCCTCGTGGAGCTGCATCAGGGCGACCGAGGTGATCGGCTTCGACATGGAGTAGATCCGGAAGAGCGTGTCCAGCTCTACCGGGCGCCCCCGCTCCCGATCCCGCTGGCCCAGGGCGGAGGCGTGGACGACCTCGCCGCGCCGGGCCACGACGGTGAGCGCGCCGGGGATCTTGTCCCGATCGATGTACTGCTCCTGCAGGTGGCGATCGATCTGGGCCAGGCGGGCGCTGTCGAGCCCCACGTCCTCGGGGCGGGCGGTGATCACGGCGTTCTCCTCGGCAGGGATTCCGGCGGGAGGGTACAGTGTTGCCCCGCCACGGAGGATCCCCATGCCCGTCGACCCCGGACTCCAGATCATCCTCGAACAGCTCGCGGCCAGCCCGGGCCCGAAGCTCCACGAGCTCGAGCCCGCGGCGGCGCGCACCTTCTTCGACGAGATGCAGGTGCCGAGCGAGGAGATCCCCCTGGCCTCGGTCGAGGACCGCACGATTCCGGGTCCGGCGGGAGCGATCCCCGTGCGCCTCTATCGCCCGCAGACCGACGCGCCGCTTCCGGTGCTCTTGTACTTCCATGGAGGCGGCTGGGTGATCGGCAGCCTCGACACCCACGACTCCACCTGCCGCGACCTCGCCCGCCAGGCCGGCTGCGCTGTGGTATCCGTCGACTACCGACTCGCGCCGGAGCACCCCTATCCCGCCGCGGCCGACGATTGCTACGCAGCCACCTGCTATGTGGCCGCGAACGGCGCCGAGCTCGGCGTGGACGGCAGCCGTCTCGCGATCGGCGGCGACAGCGCCGGCGGGAACCTCGGCGCCGTTGTCGCCCAGATGGCGCGGGACAAGGACGGGCCGCGGCTCGCCTTCCAGCTCCTGATCTACCCGGTGACCGATGCGGACTTCACCCGGGCCTCGTACGTCGAAAACGCCGAGGGCTACCTGCTCGAGACCGCCTCGATGCGCTGGTTCTGGGACCACTACGTGCCCGACCCGGCGCGTCGTGCCGAGGCCTACTGCGCCCCGCTCCGGGCAGCCGACCTGGCCGGCCTGCCTCCCGCCCTGCTGATCACCGCGGAGTTCGATCCGCTGCGGGACGAGGGCGAGGCCTACGGGCGTCGGCTGGAGGAGGCGGGCGTGGCGGTCGCGGCACGTCGCTACGACGGCATGATCCACGGGTTCTTCGGCATGGGCCTCCTGGCCCAGGCGGCGCGAGACGCCGTCGCCGAGGCCTCTGAGGCGCTTCGCAAGGCACTCGCTTCCGCCTGAACGGACGGTCAGCCGGAGGCGAAAAGACCTCCGAATTCCCCGCTCAATCCCCGGTCTCCGTCGACCGATGTTAGGCATTACGGACGTCCGCCCGTCCGCAGGAGCCCCGTTGCCGAACCCGTGCACCCGCTCTTCCCCGGTCGTCTGGGTCGTCTCCGCCGACGAGACCCTCTGGAGAGAGGCCGCGACGGCCCTGGAAGCCCTCGATGCGGCCACGGTGACCTTCCACTGGGAGGAGCTCGGCGCCGGGCGGCCCGCTCGGCCGGATCTCCTGCTGCTGGACGTGCGGGGTGGCGTCGACCCGGAGAAGCATCGGGAGCCCCTGCCCGCGGAAGGCCGGTACCGGGCGCCGCGGCTGCTGCTCTGCGACGAGGAGGAGGCCGCCGAGGAGGGGTTGGTGGCGTTTCCCCACGACGATGTGGTGGCTGCGCCAGGAGGCGCCGTGCCCTGGCCGCGGGTCTGCCTCCGCGCGCGGCGGCTGCTGGCCCGGGCGGCGGAGCTCGCGGCGCTTCGTACGGAACGGGACACGGCGGTCTGTGCGAGAGAGCTGGCCGGGGCGGCGAGCTGGAGCGTGGATCCGGATTCCGGGTGGGTGGAGTGCTCCGAGGAGATCGCCTCCGCGCTGGACGACGCCGGCCCGTGGCGACAGGGCCCGGAGTGGGAGCGGCTCCTCGCCCTCCTCTCGCCGGGCGCGCGGAGACACCTGACCGACACGATCGGCGACGTGGTGCGAAAGGGAGGCACCCGGGTCGTGGAGCACGCGGTGCGGGGGCCGTCCGGAGGAACCCGGACGCTCCTCCACCGCGTCCGCCGACTCGAGGAGGGCTCTCGGCGGGTGGTCGGCGCCATGCTCGACGTCACCGACGAGCGGGAGTCGTTCCGCCAGCTCCAGAAGCTCGCCCACTTCGACGCCCTGACCGGCCTGGTGACCCGCCACCACTTCCTGAGCCGGCTCTCGGAGGCGCTCACCCAGACGGGCGCGGACGCGCCGCTCGGCCTGCTCTACGTCGACCTCGACGGCCTCAAGAACGTGAACGATCGGATGGGCCATCGCGGGGGAGACCTGCTCCTCCGCTACGCCGCCGCGCGCCTGCGCCGCGCGGTGCGGGATGCGCCGGAGGTGCCGAACCGGGTGCTCGAGGCCGAGCGACCCATCCTCGGACGGCTGGGCGGGGACGAGTTCGCGGTGTTCCTTCCGGGCCTCGATCGCGACCAGGCCGTATCGGTCGCGATACGCGTCGTCGACTCCTTCCGCGAGGTCTTCGAGGTAATGGGTGGACGGGTCGCTGCGACCGCCAGCGTCGGCGTCGCGGCCGCGCCGGGGGACGCCGAGGCGGCAGACGAGCTGATCCGGCATGCCGATGCGGCGATGTACGAGGCCAAGAACCAGGGTGGGGATCGCAGCCACCTCTACGAGCCGAGCCTCGCGCGCAGCCGCAATCGCCGGCGCGAGCTCCGCGACCACCTGCGGGCCGCCATCGAGCGCGGCGAGCTCGGTGTGCGCTACCAGCCGCGCGTCCAGCTGCGCAGCGGGCGGGTCGCGGGCGCCGAAGCGCTGATGCGCTGGACGAGCCCCGAGCTCGGGCGGGTCTCGCCCGCCGAGTTCATCCCGGTGGCCGAGGAGGCGGGGCTGATCGGCGCCCTCGGCGATCTCGCCCTCGAGCAGGCGTGTCGCGACGTCCACCGCTTCGACGAGGCCGGCCTCGACGCCATCCGGCTCTCGGTCAACGTTTCCGGGGCCCAGCTGATGGAGCCTGACTACGGACCGAACCTCTTCTGCGCGCTGCAGGAGTCCGGCGTCGATCCCTCCCGGATCGAGCTGGAGGTGACGGAGAGCGTCGCGCTCTTCGGCCTCGACAGTGTGGCGGCCCTGCTGCGTGAAGTGCGCACCGCCGGTGTCCACGTGGCCCTGGACGATTTCGGCACCGGCTACTCGTCGCTCGGCGTCCTGCTCGATCTCCCCCTCGACTGCCTCAAGCTCGACCAGAGCGTGATCCGCGACCTGCACATGAACCCGGACGCGGCGAGCGTCGTGCGCGCCATGATCGTCATGGGCCACAGCCTCGGACTCAGCGTCGTGGGCGAGGGCGTCAGCGAGCCGTCCCAGGAGCGCCTGCTTCGCGAGCTGGACTGCGACGAGATGCAGGGCTTCCTGGTCGCGCCGGCGATCGCTGCCGAGGAGCTGATCGACCTGGTGCGGCGGAGGAACCGGGCATGAACGACGGGGACCGGACGCAGCGCGACGGAGTGAGCGTGGCTCCGGACGACGCGGTGGCTCCCTTCGGTCCGGGGATCCGGGTGGCCTTGCGCCAGTATGCGCCGGAGGGGCAGGACCGTGGCCTCCGCGAGCTGGGCGTCGGCGAGATCCTCACGCGCCCGCGGCTGGGCGAGCGCCTCGAGATCCGCATCCGCGGCGAGCGCGGGCTCGCGTCGAGCCCGGTTCGCGAGCTGTGCCTCCTCGGGGGGAGCCGTCTCGCCGTGGTGACCGGCCGCTGCGTCTACGTGCTGAGCCTCCTGGAAGGCGAGAGCAGCGCGCCGGAGCCGCCGGGCTTCCAGGAGCGCATCGCTGCGATGCTCGACGAGCCCGCCGCGCCCGAGACGGACCCAGGCGCGATGACCCAGTACGTCCGCATCGGCGAACCGCTCCTGCGTCCCGGGCGGGCTCCGCTCCTCGGGTGCAGCGTGCGCATCGAGCGCCGGCCGGTCGCGGATCCCGAGGCCAAGCCGGAGGCCCTCGGCAGCGGCCGGCTCCTGGCGGAGCCGGAGCTCGGCCTCTCCCTGCGCTTCCAGGACGGGGACGGCCAGGTCGTGACGACCTCGCCGCTCGAGGCCGTCGAGCTCGACGGTCCCGGCGTGGTCGAGGCCCGGACCCGCAACTCCCGCTACCGCTTCGAGGTGGAGCCGGACGAGCCGGCCTGAGGCCCCTGCCGACGAGCGCCGAGCCGACTTGCGGCACCGATGACGAGCGCCGAGCCGACTCGCGGGCGAGCCGGGTCAATCCAGCGCGGTGCCTTGCCGATAGGGGGGTGGGAGGGCGCCGGTGAGGGATCGTTGGATCTGGCTGGCCGATGACGGCGAGCTCGAGGGCCTGCGCGGAACGCTTCAGGCCGCGGGCCTCCAGGTCGAGCGCGAGCCGATCCCCGCCGGCTTCCTTGGCTCCTCCCAGCCGGTGCTGCTCGGCTCCCCGGCGCGGATCGCCGACCTCTGCGCGCGGTCGCCCGGCGCCCTCAGCGTGGCGGTCCTCGCCAGCGACGAGCTCGAGCCGGCCCTGGCCCTGGACGCCTGGGTCCGCCGGCCGTTGCACCCCTTCGCCCTCGTCACCCTGCTCGAAGCGCTGGCCCATCCGGGCGGCGAGCGCCGCTGGGCCCAGCGGGTTGCGATCGGTGCTCCCACCCGGGGGTGGACCCGCCACGGCTTCCGCCGCGCAACCCTGGTCGATCTCTCGGCCTGCGGTGCCCGGCTCCTCTGCGAGACCCCCGTCAAGGTGGGCGCTCGCATGCTGGTGTGGCTTCCCCGAGCGCCCGGCTTCCGCTGGCCGCGCCGGGTGAGCGGCCGCGTGCTGCGCTGCGAGCCCAACGCCTGGGAACGTCCGACGCCCCACGCGATCGCCCTCTCGTTTACCGGCGTTCCCCTGGCCGCGCGCCGTCGCCTCCAGGCCCTCCTCCATCACCACGCCGGCGCCCGTCTCTCCCCGGCGCGCCCCCGCTCCGTCGCGGCCCCGAGCGTCCTGCGCGACCGGCGCGTCCACGAGCGTCACACCTATGATCGCCGCGTCATCGCCCATCGTCAGGAGGGCCCCGTGGTCCTCCGCGCTCGGGATCTCTCCGTCGCCGGCCTCCGCATCGAGCCCGCGGACGGGCTCGCCGTCGGCAGCCCTCTCGCGCTGGCCATCCAGGTCAAGTCGGGCACCACGCCCCTGGTCGTCAAGGGCCGCGTCGCCCGGGACGACGGCGAAGCCGGGATGTCCGTTCTCTTCGACGACCTCGACGCCCAGCGGAAGGATGTCCTGGTGAAGATGCTGGAGGAGCTCGCCGACGGCGGCGTGCAGGTCGAGCTGGAGCCGCTGCCGGGCTGACGCGTGGGGGTCGATCGCTTCCGGGGTCGCCCTACCGGAACAGCCGCGACACGCTCGACCCGTCGTGGATCGCTCGAATCGCGTTCGCGAAGAGCGGCGCGACGGAGCGCACCTCGATTTTGTGGGAACGCTTCTCCGGCGGGATGGGGATCGTGTCGGTGACGACGAGGGAGGTGAGGGGGGAGGCCTCGATGCGCTCGACGGCCTTGCCCGAGAGCACGGGGTGGACGCAGGCGGCCTCGACGGAGGTGGCGCCCCGGTCAAGGACGAAGCGGGTCGCCTCCATCATCGTGCCGCCGCTGGCGATCTCGTCGTCGATGATCAGGGCCGTCTTGCCTTCGACGTCGCCGATCAGATTCGTCGCCTGGGCCTTTTCGTCGTCGCCGTAGCGGCGCTTGTCGACGATGGCGATCGGGAGGTTCAGGCGGTTGGCGTAGTTGCCGACCTCCTTCGACTCCCCGACGTCGCCGGCGACCAGCACGTAGTCGGTGAGGTCGCGGTGGTCGCGCAGGTAGTCGCAGAGGATCGGTGCCGCCAGGAGCTGGTCGGCGGGGATGCGGAAGAAACCCTGCACCTGGGGGGAGTGGAGGTCCATCGTCAGCACCCGGTGGGCGCCGGCCGTCTCGAGCAGGTCGGCGATGAGCCGCGCGGTGATGGAGATCCGCGGCCGGTCCTTCTTGTCCGAGCGGGCGTAGGGGAAGTAGGGGAGGACGGCGGTGATGCGGTCGGCGGAGGCGTGCTTGAGGGCGTCGATGGTGATGAGCAGCTCGACGAGGCCGTCCGAGACCGGTGCGCAGGAGGGCTGGATGACGAACACGTCCGCCCCGCGCACGTTCTCCTCGATCTGCACCATCAGGTTTTCGTTCGAGAAGCGCACCACCTCCGAGGGGCACACCTCGATGCCCAGGTGCTTGCAGATGTCCGCTGCCAGCTGGGGGTGGGCCGATCCGCCGATGACCTTGATGTCGCCGCTCATGGCTCTCCTCGGGGTCCGGGCAAGCCTCCGGCACGAGGTCTCCCCGGAAGCCCTGCGGTGATTCCGTTCTGGGCCACTCCCCCCGGAACGGTCGCAGTCTACCCGTTCCCCTTGGCCTTCGCGATCTTCGCCCAGCTGTCGCGGAGCCCGACGACGCGGTTCAGGACCGGGGTGGCGGAGGTCGCTTCCCGGTCCACGCAGAAGTAGCCGAGCCGCTCGAGCTGGAGGCGGGTGCCGGGGGCGGCTTCGGCCAGGGAGGGCTCGAGCCAGGCGGGAGACACGCGCTCGAGGGATCTCGGGTTGAGCGCCTCCCGGAAGCTCTCGTCCCGAGGGTCGGGCTCGGCGTCGGAGAAGAGCACCTCGTAGAGACGCAGCTCCGCCGCCAGGGCGTGGCGGGCCGAGACCCAGTGGATCGTGCCGCGCACCTTGCGCCCGTCCGGCGCGTCGCCGCCCCGGGTCTCCGGGTCGTAGGTGCAGCGGACCTCCACCACCTCGCCGCCTTCGTCCTTCACCACGTCGGTACAGGTGACGAGGTAGGCGTAGCGGAGCCGCACCTCCTTGCCCGGCGTCAGCCGGTGGAACTTCTTCGGCGGGTCCAGGGCGAAGTCGTCGCGCTCGATCCAGAGCTCCCGGGCGAAGGGAACGCTGCGGCTGCCGGCCTCGGGATCCTGGGGATTGTTGATCGCCGGGAGCTCCTCCTCCGCGTCCTCCGGGTAGTTCTCGACGACCAGCTTCAGCGGCCGGATCACACCCATCGCCCGCGGCGCGACCTGGTTCAGGTGCTCGCGGATCTCGAACTCCAGCCGCGCCAGCTCGACGGTCTTCGGCTGGCGGGTGAGCCCGACGCCGGTGCAAAAGGCCCGGATCGCCTCCGGCGTGTAGCCGCGCCGCCGCATGCCCGAGAGGGTCGGCATGCGCGGATCGTCCCAGCCGGTGACGATCCCGGCCTCGATCAGCCGGGCGAGATGGCGCTTGCTCATCACCGTGTGGGTGAGGCCCACCCGGCCGAACTCGATCTGCCGCGGCCGCGGCTCCGGGATGCCGACCTCTTCGAGGATCCAGTCGTAGAGGGGTCGGCGATCGACGAACTCGTGGCTGCAGAGCGAGTGGGTGATGCCCTCGATCGCGTCGGAAAGGCTGTGGGCGAAATCGTACATCGGGTAGATGGGCCACTCGGTGCCCGTGCGATGATGCGGCGTGTCCTGGACCCGGTAGAGGATCGGGTCGCGCATGGGCAGCACCGACGAGGCCATGTCGATCCTGGCGCGCAGAACCCGGGTGCCCGGTGCGAACTCCCCGGCCCGCATGCGCCGGAAGAGGTCGAGGCTCTCGTCGGGGCCGCGCTCCCGGTAGGGGCTGGGTGTGCCGGGCTCGGTGAGGGTGCCCCGGCGCAGGGCGATCTCTTCGGAGCTGAGATCGCAGACGAAGGCCTTGCCCTTCTCGATCAGGTCGCAGGCGAAGCTGTAGAGCCTCTCGAAGTAGTCGGAGGTGTAGTGGAGGTGCTCGCCCCAATCGAAGCCGAGCCAGTGGATATCCTCCATCATCGAGTCGGCGAAGTGGGCTTCCTCGGCGGCGGGGTTCGTGTCGTCGAAGCGCAGGTGACAACGGCCGCCGAACTCCTCGGCGACGCCGAAGTTCTGGCAGATTGCCGCGGCGTGGCCGATGTGCAGGTGGCCGTTGGGCTCCGGTGGGAACCGGGTGACGATCGAGTCGTGCTTCCCCGCCAGGAGCTCCTCCCGGACGATCTGACGGATGAAGTCCTCGGGACGTGCGTCGGTCTCGTCCGCCATCACTCCCCCGCGGCGACGGGGGCGGCCGACGCGCACTCGAGCGAGGTGAGGGCCTCGCGTTCGATCCGGCCCCACCCGATCATGGTCTCGGCCAGTGCGCAGCGGGCGGCGGCGTCCGGCAGACGCTCGTCCTCCGCCAGGTCCTGGGCGACGGTTCCGCTGGTCGTGACCTCTCGCGCCATCGTGAGGCCCCCCTCGGCGGTGGCGTCGAGCCGCATCCACTTCTCCCCGGCGGTGCCCGGATCCCAGGCCTTCCATTCGGGCAACACGCCGTCGCGGCCGCGGCCCGGTGCGCCGTTCGCCGCGAACGCACTCCAGTAGGAGCGCATGGCCGCGGACAGGGCCTCGCGGCCGGGCAGGTTGTCGTCGTCGAACAGGAGGCCCGTCTGGGGACCCAGGTCCCAGTGGCCGAACACGAAGGGAATCTCGAAGCCGTGGGCGGCGCCCAGCAGCTGGCCCAGATCCTTGCCGAGCACGGTCGGCTCCTCGTCCCAGTCGAAGCGATAGGCGAAGACGCGGCCGGGATGCTGGGGCGCCAGGATCTCGGCGAGCTCGTCGACGCCGATCGCCTTCCACTGGCGGCTCAGGTACTCGGCGGTCAGCAGGAAGCGGTCCGGGTCGTGGACCTGGGGCCAGAACCCGAACCACTGGGTGACGTAGTCCGGATCGAAGTAGAGGAAGAGCTTGTCCTCGTCCCGGTTGGTACCGAGGACGATCGGTACGTCGGCGTGGCCGCCCCGACGTTCGAGGGCCGCGCGGATGCTGTCGGCGGGCAGCACGACGCCGTCGGAGAAGGGCATCGGCATCTCGTACATGCCGATGCCGCCTTCGTCGTAGCTCCTGAGCAGATCCACCGGCTCCTGCCCGCGAAGGAAGGAGGCGATCTCCGTCGGCTTCATGCCGGCGAGCGCGGTCTTCGCCTGCTCCCGGTCGTCGGCGAGCCCCTGGGCCTCCAGGCGGTCCAGCACGATCTCCGTGCTGCTCCGGGGATGGCCCTGCGGCTCCGCGTCGATCGCGTTCTCGCCCCAGGACGGCTCCCGGGTCCAGGTGCCGCCGCTCTGCACGATGGCGCGGTGGAACAGGCCGCGGGCCACCGGCGAGGTGTAGAGCATGAGCACGTTGTGCCCGCCGGCGGACTCACCGAAGATCGTGACGTTGTCCGGATCCCCGCCGAACGCCGCGATGTGGTCGCGCACCCAGGCGAGGGCCGTCGCCAGATCGAGGAGGGCGAAGTTCCCGGACTGCTCCTCCGGGCTGGCGCCGTCGCGCAGCGAGGCGTGGCGGAACCACCCGAAGGGTCCGAGCCGGTAGTTCACCGTCACCACCACCACGTCCTCGTCCGCCGCGAGCCGACCGCCGTCGTAGAAGGCCGAGGTGCCGATGGTGTTGCCGCCCCCGTGGATCCAGAACAGCACCGGTCGGCGGGGGCCCGTGGCGGCGCCCTCCTGGCGCGGGGCGTAGACGTTGAGGAACAGGCAGTCCTCGTCGCCGACCGGTTCGCCCGGATCCGCCGAGAGGTCGCCCCCCAGCTCGCTGGCGAACTGCACGCAGGAGGCGCCGAAGGCGAGTGCCTCCCGGGGCTCGCTCCAGGTGGGATGGGCCCGCGGCGCCCGCCAGCGCAGGGAGCCCACCGGAGCCTGGGCGTAGGGCACGCCCAACCAGGCATGGGAGCCGTAGGGGCTCGTGAACCCGACGACGGGGCCGCTCGGCGTCTCCCGCAGCGACGTGAAGTCGGCGCCGGCCCGAGGCGCCGGTCCGGAGCCGCAGGCGAGGGCCGCGAGCGACATCCCCCCGAGCGCCCCGACCGCAACCCAACGCGTCGCGAGTCGCATGACGAGCCCCATCTCTACCTCCGGCGCGCGAAGCCGCGGAGGATAGCCAGGGAGCCCACCGGGCGCTCCGGCCCTTCCGGGCCAGAGCGCGTCGGCGACGCGTCCGGTTCAGAGCTCGTCGACGCGTCCGGACAAGACGGCGCGCTCCTCGCCCTCCATGTCCTCCCGGAGCAGCGCGAGGAAGGTGCGCAGCTCCTGGATCACGAGTCGGCTGGGCCGGGAGGCGTGCTCCAATCGGCCGAGCACGTACTCGAAGAGGAGACGCTGCTCCCGGTGCTCCTCCTCGATGGCCACGGCCTCGTCCTCGCCGAGGGTCTCGCGGACCCACGGCACCAGGTGCCGGTCCTCGAGATCCAGGTGGCGGGCGAGCTGCTCGTTCAGGTGGAGGCCCCGCTCCCGGACCCGGCGCAGGGAGACCGCGTCCCCTCGCCGGGCCTGTTCGAGAGTGCTCTCCAGCTCGCCCAGGGTCTCGCGGATGGCCGCGTGGTCCGCCCGCACCCGGTCGTGGATGGCCTCCGGCTTCATGCCCGGTCCAGCACGCAAGCCTCGTGCCCTTTGATGGGGCAGCCCAGGAGCCCCCAGGAGCGTCGGCGGGGCGCGGTGCACCAGCGGGTCGCGACTTGACCCAGCGGCGGATTTCGAGGCATCCTGCGGCTCCCCGAAGGGGTGCGGGCCCAAATCACCGCGCTCTGACACACCGTCCTCGGAGAGGTCCCGATTCCATGCCCTTGCGCGCTGCCGTCCTTCTCCTCGCTCTGTCCCCCGTGGTGCTCGGTGGGCCGAACTGTGCCCCGCCCACCACGGGGCCGGACACGACCTTCCCGGGCTACGCGGTGCTCCAGCTCTCCGCCTTCGGGCCCACCAGCGTGGAAGACCAGCTTCGCCTGGCCGCCCAGACCGTCGACCCGGGCACGATCATCGAGCTGCCGGCCGGTACGTTCCCGTTCGCCGGGGGCGTCACCTTCGACACCTCCCACGTGACGATCCGCGGCCAGGGCATCGACGTCACGATCCTCGATTTCTCGGGCGCCTCGACGCCCCAGGGCATCCTCGGGCGGGGCGATCACTTCGCGGTGCAGGACTTCACGGTCCTCGATCCCCCGGGCGACGGCATCAAGACCGAGTTCGTCGACGGGGCGGTCTTCGAGCGGGTGAAGGTGGAGTGGCCGAGCGGCCCCGATCCGAACAACGGCGCCTACGGCATCTACCCGGCCCAGAACGACAACGTCCTGATCGACGGCGTGATCGTGCGCGGCGCGATCGACGCGGGCATCTACGTCGGCCAGAGCCGCAACGTGATCGTCCGCAACTGCGTCGCCTACGAGAACGTGCTCGGCATCGAGATCGAGAACACGATCGGCGCCGACACCTACGACAACCTCACCTACGACAACACCGCCGGCATCGTGGCCTTCAACCTGGTGGGCCTGCAGCCGCCGGACCAGAACCGATTCTTCAACAACACGATGCGAGACAACAACACGCCCAACTTCGCGGCCGGCGGCATCCTCTCGAGCGTTCCCGGCGGCACGGGCATGCTCGTGATCGGCAACAAGAACCTCGAGATCTTCAACAACACCTTCGACAACAACGAGACGGTGAACCTCTTCGTCTCGAGCATGCACATCGCGGACTTCCCGAACCTGAATCCGACCTACCCGCCGGGCTACGACCCCTACGCCGAGGGCATCTACATTCACGACAACGTGATGACCGGCGGCGGCAACCTGCCCCAGGGCCAGCTCGGCAACCTGGTGTCGCTGGCCCTGGGCTCCCCGGCGCCGGACATCGCCATCGGCGGCTATGCGAACCCGGCCCACATCCCGAACCTCGATCCGAACCAGCCCATCGCGAACCAGCTGCCGACCCACCTCAAGATCTGCATCCAGAACAACACCATCGACACCGCGTTCGGCAGCATCAACGGCTTCAGCGTGCAGGGGCCTCAGTTCGATCCCACGCCCCACGATTGCGCCCAGGCGCCGCTTCCCGCGATCACCCTGCCGACGCCGCCTCCGCCGCCGACCACCGGCGGCTTCACGCCGGCGGAGATCGACGCCTTCTGCAACGACGGCGAGCAGGGCATCAACTGGGACGCACTGGCCAACGTGAACTGCCCGGACCTGGCGGCCTACCGGCTCTTCCCGACCGGCGATCCCCGCGACGCCCAGGTCGGCGGCCTGCCCTACGAGCTGAACACGCCGCTCTTCTCTGACTACGCGGTGAAGCACCGGCAGATCTTCCTGCCGCCCGGCACCGCGATGTCCTACGACGACACCGACTTCCTGGGCTTTCCCCTCGGCACGGTGATCGCCAAGAGCTTCGGCTTCCGCGATCCGACGGCTTCTCCGCCGCGGGAGGTGCTGATCGAGACCCGGCTCCTGGTGCTGCGGGCGAACGGCTGGGTCGGGCTCCCGTACGTCTGGGACGTCACCGAGACGGTCGCGACTTACACGCCCCAGGGCGCGTCGGTGAACACGAACCTGCTCACCGACGACGACGTGCTGGTCAATACGGACTACGGCGTGCCGTCGCGCACCGACTGCGGGCAGTGCCACTTCACGGGCTCGGGAGGCGACGTGCCGATCGGCCCCACCGTGCGCAACCTGAACCGCCTGGAGCCCTTCGGCACGCGCAACCAGCTCGACCTGTGGACCGACGAGGGCGTGCTCCTCTATGCCCCGCCTTCCGCTCAGGCACCGCTCCTGCCCGTCTGGAACCAGCCGAGCACGGGAACCGTCGCCGAGCGCGCCCGAGCCTACCTCGAAGAGAACTGCGCTCACTGCCACAACCCGAACGGTCGGGCCAGCTCCACGCAGCTGTGGCTCGAGCACGACCGGCCCCTCGGCCTGAACGTCGGCCTGTGCAAGCAGCCGATCGCCGCCGGCCCGGGGAAGCTCGGGCTCACCTACGACATCGAGCCCGGCGCCCCGGACAGCTCGATCCTCGTTCGGCGCATGGACGACCTGCGGCCCGCGGTCATGATGCCGGAGATCGAGAAGAGCCTGATCCACGATGCCGGCGTCGCGCTGGTGACCCAGTGGGTGGAGGAGATGAACCTGCCGGCCTGTCCGTGATCTCCGGGCCGGGCCGTGGGCAGCCCGCGGCCCGACAGCCGTCCTATCCGCCCGCCATCCTGCGGTTCGCCGCGATGGCGGCGGACAGGAACGTCTCGAGTCTCGTCGCCTGCTCGTCAGCCCCCGGCTCCCGGACGATCGTCCGGCCCCGAAGGATCGCGCCGGTCCACCCCTGGGTGTGCCAGACCCCGCCCCCGGAGAGGTCGGCGAGCTCCGGGCTCGCCGCGCCGGGCCAGTGGTTCACGTACCAGTAGGGCTCGTCGTAGATCTCGTCGCCCGGGGAGAGCCCGACGCCGACGGTCCGGGTGGCCGCCCCCGAGGAGTCCTTCGCCAGCTCGAGCAGCAGAGCCAGGTCGAAGTGGTGGGGCCAGCAGCGCACCGGAGTCGCCTCGTCCGGGTGCCGGGCGGCGAGGAGGCGCAGGGTGTCGTCGGCGACGTCGAACCAGCGGGCCAGCTCGGCCAGGGCGCCCGGCTCGGGGTCGAAGGGCGCGCCCTCTCCGGCGGCATGGGCCGGCATGTCGTAGCCCGGATGGACGAGCTTGAGGTCGACCGCGCCACGGGTCCAGGTCCGGGCCCAGCCCGCGGCGAGAGCGTAGGCGTCGTCGACGGTCGAGCCGACGAGCGCCTGCTCCTCCCGGATCGCGCCCTGGGCGTCGAGCAGCAGCAGGTGGAGGTCTGCGATGCGAAGCGCAAGCCGGAAGGGGTGGGCGCCGGGCACCAGATCGCCGGCCAGGGCTGCCTGGGCGCGAATCCACTCCAGGTTCGTGTGACTCGTGTCCGGGACGGGCGCGAGGAAGCGCTCGCCCGCGGCCGCGAGGGCCTGGGCGGCCCAATGGGCCTGGAGCCGGGCGTCGGTGAGCGCCGCCGGCGGTACGGTGCCGAGGCGCGAACGGCCGATCACGGGGTCCCTCCTTCCTGGCGCACGCCGGCGAAGGGGACGCCGGTAAGATCGGCGACCTCCCGCTTCCAGCTCGTGAGGTCGTCGACCGAGAAGTCGCCCAGCTGGTGGTGGCCGCAGGCGCGGGCGAGCACGCACATCAGCTCGGTGGCAGATCGCAGGAAGCGCTCGAGGCGAAGCGCGGCCGCGCCGATCTGCAGGCGGGCCCGCAACTGCTCCTTCTGGGTGGCGATGCCGACCGGGCAGTTATTGGTGTGGCAGGCGCGCATGCCGAGGCAGCCGATGGCCTGGAGCGCGGCGTTGGAGAGTCCGATCCCGTCGGCGCCGAGGGCGAGGGCCTTCACGAAGTCCGAGGGGACGCGCAGCCCGCCGGTCACGAGCAGGGTGACGTCCCGAGCGCCGCGCGCGTCCAGGTGCCGGCGCGCGCGAGCCAGGGCCGGCAGGGTCGGCACGGAGATGTTGTTGCGGAAGAGCAGCGGCGCGGCCCCGGTGCCGCCGCCGCGGCCGTCGAGGATCACGTAGTCGGCGCCCGCTTCGAGGGCAGCGTCCAGGTCCTTCTCCACGTGCTGGGCCGAGAGCTTGAAGCCGATGGGAACGCCGCCGGTGGCCTCGCGCACGTCTTCGGCGAAGCGGCGGAAGTCCTCCACGTGCTGCCACTCGGGGAAGCGCGCCGGGGAGATCGCGGCCGTGCCCTCCGGCAGGCCGCGAACCTCGGCGATCTTCCCGTGCACCTTGTGGCCCGGCAGGTGGCCGCCCGTCCCGGTCTTCGCGCCCTGGCCGCACTTGAAGTGGAAGGCCTGCACCTCGGCGAGCTTGTCCAGGGCGAAGCCGAAACGCGCCGAGGCCAGCTCGTAGAGGTAGCGGGAGCTCTCGGCCCGCTCTTCCGGCAGCATGCCGCCCTCGCCGGAGCAGATGCCACTGCCCGCCCGCTCGGCGCCGCGCGCCAACGCCACCTTCGCCTCGAAGGAGAGCGCGCCGAAGCTCATGTCCGAGACGAAGAGCGGGATGTCGAGGCGGAGGGGCCTCTTCGCTCGCGGTCCGATCACGAGCTCGGTGCCGACCGGCTCTTCGTCGAGAAGCGGCACACGGTGCAGCTGCGCGGTCAGGAGCTGGAGATCCTCCCAGCCCGGCAGCTCATGGCGCGGTACGCCCATCGCCTGCACCCGCCCGTGATGGCCGGCCTTCTCCAGGCCGCGCTCGGCCATCTCCTGGATCCAGTGGGTGAACGGCTCGTCCGGGGTGCCGTGCGGATCGGCGAAGGCGCCCTGGTAGGCGGCGCGGTCGTAGGGCTGGGGATGCTCACGTTCCCAAGCGTCGATTTCCTCCGCGTCCACCCACACCCGGCCCTCTTCCTGCCAGGCGCCGAAGCGGTGGAGCCGCTCCTCGTTGGCGTAGGAGCTGACACCGGTCTTGTAGCAGTAGTCCCAGTCGTGCAGGCCGCAGATCAGGTTGTGGCCCCGCAGCTCACCGTCCGCCAGCAGGGCGCCCCGATGGAGGCATCGCCCGTACAGGACGGAGACCTGGCTCGGATCCTCCGGCCAGCGCACCACCACCAGGTCGACCCCGGCCACCAGGGCGTGGGCGACCTGGCCCAGGGCGAGATCCTCGAGCTCGGTGACGGCGACGGGGCGGGGCATGGGCTTTCTCCTCCCGCAGGGGATGCTGCTCGAGACGGCAGGTCACCGGCAAATCCCCGCGGGGCCGCGAAACCTGACGCTCCCAGGAGGAAAAGAGTTACCTCGGACGGAAGGTTGATCACTCACCAAGCCGATGACACCATGGGGCTTCCGCGCCTTCGAAGCCCCTGCTGCTTTTCGTCCCACCTCTCCGCCGAGACGCGGTCCCCCGAAAGGTCCCTCCCCGATGAAGGTCACGCTCGTCTACCCCTCGACCCTGCCCGGCGAGAAGCCCGAGTACGGGCTTCCGCCGATGGGGATTCTCTACATCGCTGCCGAGCTTCGCCGCGCGGGGGTGGACGCGGACGTCATCGACGCGGACATCGACGGCCTCACGGTCAAGGAGACCGTCGATCGGATCATCGCCCAGGAGCCGGACCTGGTCGGCTTCTCGGTGATGACGCCCCAGATCCCGGCCACCCTCGAGGCCTGCTTCTGGCTGAAGCAGCTCGCGCCCGAGATCCCGATCGTGATCGGCGGCGCCCACATCAGCTCCACCCACACCGACATCTTCATGCTCAGCGAGGACTTCGACTTCGCCGTCAGCGGCGAGGGCGAGCTGACCATGATCGAGGTGTGCCAGGCGATGCAGCACGGCACGCTGCCCGACTGCCTGAAGGACATCAAGGGCGTCATCTACAAGGACCAGAACGGGATGGTCATCACCAACGGCCCGCGCTCCTTCTACAAGGAGCTCGATGACTTCGCGCCCATCGACTACGGCATGGTCGACGTGATGAAGTACAAGATCCCGACCCTGCCCGGGCCGCCGGTGGTCGGGCTCATGATCACGCGCGGGTGTCCCTTCAAGTGCACCTACTGCGACGCGCCGACAACGACCGGCAAGAAGATCCGCTACCACTCGCCGGACCGCGCCGTGTCCGACATCGTGCGGCTCCACGAAGAGTTCGGCGTCCGCGGCTTCTCCTTCCGCGACAGCACCTTCACCGCGAAGAAGAAGTGGGTCGTCGAGTTCTGCGAGAAGCTGATCGAGGCGGACATCGACGTGGAGTGGCGCTGCAACACGCGCGTCGACTGCGTCACCGAGGACCTCATCAAGCTGATGAAGAAGGCGGGCTGCCACACCATCAACTTCGGTGTCGAGTCCCTGCACCCGGAGATCGTCGCCCGGATCAAGAAGGAGGTGGAGCCCGAGCAGGTCCGGAAGGCGCACCGCTGGACCAACAAGTACGGGATCCGCACCTACACGACCTTCCTGGTCGGCTCGCCGGGCGAGACGGACGAGACCATCCGTTACACCCTGGAAGAGGCCAAGAAGCTCCGGCCCAGCATGGCGATGTTCTTCGTGACGATCGGATACCCGGGCACGGAGATGTACACGGAGGCCGTGAAGGAGGGCCTGGTGGAGCCGCGCTGGTGGCACACCCAGGGCTGGGACGAGGACAAGGTGACCGCCTTCGAGAAGCGCTGGGGCTGGAGCGCCGACGCCGGCGCCCTGACCATCCCGGGCTTCGACGCCGAGGCCTGGCAGAAGCGCTGCACCCGCGAGTTCTACCTGCGGCCCCGCTTCATATGGGACACGGCGGTCTTCATCCTGAAGAACCCGTACTTCCTGCGCCACGCGGTCACCCTGGCCAAGGAGCTCGTGCCCCTCCACAAGATCAAGCTCCCCTTCCTCGGGAAGAAGAAGCAGGTCAACGAAGAGGCCCAGAAGTTCTCCCAGTGCCCGTCGGAGCCCACCAAGGCCTACGTGAAGCGGGACACGGAGAGCCGCAGCGCCATCGACGCGGGCTGAACACCGGTCCCCGCCCCTCCGGGGCGGGAGAATGCGAGTCGGCCGCCCCCGAGATTCGCCTACGCTAGGTCTCGGAGGGTCGAGCCATGGATGCTGTCCCGGATCGTCGTCTGCGCGGATCCCGTCGACGCCTCGGCTTCGGAGTACTGCTCGCACTTCTCGCGGCCAGCGCGCTCGCGCCGCGTTGCCAGGGGCCGACGCCCATCCAGGGTCTCGTCTACGGGCCGGGCGGCGGGTTGCTGCTGATGTCCGACGCCGAGTTCGGCCTTTGGAGGGACTCGCCGGACCTGACCTACGTCCTGTTCGCCCAGCGGCCCCTCGACTCGCTCGACGCGACCGACCGTGCTCTTCTCGCCAGCCGCGCGCAGGAGCTGTCGGACGAGGGCAAGAAGCTGATCCTCCAGATCTGGTGGGGCGGCCAAGAGGTCTTCATCAGTGGTCCCCGAGGCTACTACTGGCCCTGGGAGGTGTACTCGCTCCCCAACATCGCCCGGGACGGCGACGTGCAGGCGCGCTTCCTCGACCACGCCGTGAAGCCCCTGATCGACCTGATCGGCCCGCAGAACCTCTACGGCGTGCATCTCCTCGAGGAGAGCGGCCTCCAGCACGCCTCCGACGCGGACGATCCCGGGCAGTGCGGTCCGGACGACGTGCCCGCCGAATGCCTCGGCGACCACATGCTGACCTGCCTCGACGACGACCTCGGCAACGACGACCCGGTGTGCAGCGGGCTGTGCGCGGACTTCGTCGACGGATCACTGAACGACGACGGCAACGCGTACGACACGCCGTACTTCGCGGCGCGAAACTACGCTGCGGACGCGAAGTACGACGGCCTCCGGATGTGCAACGTGTTCCGGCATCGGGGCGACTTCAAGGCGATCACCGGACTCGACCTGTACGATCCGCCGGACTGTGATTGTCCTTCCGGCGTCGACGGCGACTGCCTGAAGGACTGCATCGACGCCGACATTCCGAGGGACGTCGTCGAAGGGTGGATCGCACAGCGTCTCGTGATCGACGCGGAGCGCGCCTTCGCAGGATTCGTCCGAGCCGAGTACCCCGGACTGAAGGTCTTCTCCTGGCTCAGCTGCGACCTCAACAGCAATACCGCGGTTGGCGACTGCGCCGATCTGGCGTCAGTCGTCGACGGTTTCATCCTCCAGGGCGGCTCCAACTTCGCCGCCGCCTATCGCGAGGTACGCCAAGCAAGGCGACTCCTGCCGGGCGCAGAGCTGCTGTTCCAGGGGCACATCGACGCCGACCTGGACTGGATCGACAAGGTGCGACTGGCGACGCTCGGTTTCGTGGGCGGGGCGGAGGCGTTCGGGATCCTGGCCGACGAGCACAGCTGGCAGGATCCCGAGGTCGCCGCCGATCCCACGAAGTGGGGCGACGACCAGGCGATCCACGCCACGCTTCGCAGGCTCGATCCGATCGCTCCGGAGAACCGGGTGCTGGTCGTGTCGGCCATCACGCAGGACCTGCTGAGCGACGTCTATCAGCTCGCCGCGTTCAGCCATTTCGACGCCGTCGCACCCCAGGACCTGCACGCGATCGAGCTCTCGGACTACGACCTCATCGTCTTCTACGCGAACGCGGCCGCGTCTGGCCCCGAGCTGAGCCGCATCCAATGGGATCGGCCCGGGATCCAGGCGCAGTACGGGTTCGGGGGCTGGGCGGACGAGCAACGCCTGGAGACCTTCGTCCAGGGAGGAGGGCTCGTGGTGTTGATCGGGGCTTGGGATCTCGGCCCCGATCGTCCGCTGCTGACGAAGGACCACCTCGCGACCGGCGGCAACGACTCCAGCGGCGTGCGCACCCTGGATCCCAGCGGTTGGGCCTGCATGCCCCCCGGCGCCACCTATCAGACGCACATCCGCTACTTCAACCCGGTGACACACGGGCCGCTCTGGAGCGACGTCACCGTACTGGACCCGGCGCTCGAGGCGGCCGGGATCTACGTGCCGCGGGGAGCCGGCGCGGTGCTCGCGATGCCCATGTGGCGGATCTGTGTTGGGACGTGCGACACGGACGACATCGAGGGCGCCTACGCGCAGGCGTGGCGCCGCTACCTCCATGACGTCTTCTCGGCACTCGCGACCTGTCACGCGAAACCGGAGGTCCTGGAGGCACTCGTGGAGGGCGATGCGGGGCAGGGCTACCTGCGCCAGTCGGTGCTCGCCAAGCAGGGTGCGGCCCGCTGGGACGGCGTCACCACGATCACCTTCCTCGACGGGCCGACCCTCGACCTGGAGGGAGAGGACGTCTTCGGGGGCGCCGTGGACCCGACCTTCACCGAGGCGGACGGCGCCATGATCGTCGTGGACCCCACACCCTAGCCCTGATCCGGCATTGCGAGGTGTAGGGAAAGCCCGGAATTGAAAGTGGCTCCGTCGGTGTGCTTGATGGAAGTGCCAACCACCATCATGCCTCCGAGGAGCCACATTCGTGAAGCTAAGCAGACACCGGATTCGAGCCCGCGTCAAGGGCGAATTGTCGATCGCCTTCACGGATGAGGCGCTGACGAGCTACGGCGGGCTGGAGCTGTTCCGGCGCTTCTTCGACCGCTTTTGGGCAGAGCGCCTGAAAGCGGCCTTTGCGGATCGGGCGTTCGACTCGGACTACGGATCCTTCCGCTGCATGCTGGTGGTGGTGGGGATGCTGCTGCTGGGAGGGAGCCGTCTCTCGCATGTCCGGGTGCTCGATCGGGATCCGTTGTTTCGGCGGTTCGTCCGATTGCAGCGGCTTCCGGACGAGCGGACCCTGGCGAGGAACCTGAAGGAGCTGACGTCGGGCTACCGCGATCGTCTGAACGAACTGCTGCGGGACATGGCCTATGGAACCCACACAGGGCTCGGCTTGGAGCGGGCCACGATCGAGCTGGACGGCACCGTGCTTCGGACGGGCGAGTACGTGGACGGCGCCGAGCGCGGCTTCAACCCACATCACCCGAAGGACCCGTCCTACTACCCGCTGACGGCGCACCTGGCGCAGACGAGCCAGCTGCTCGGCGTATGGAACCGGCCGGGCAATGTGAACGATGCGGTGGGCGCTGCGGAGAAGCTGGCCTTTCTCCTGGGCGACGCGAAGCGGCGCCTCGATCGGGTCCCGATCGAGGTGCGGCTCGATGGCGCCTTCTTCCAGAAGGCCGTTCTCGAGGTTCTCACGGCCTCTCGCGTGGAGTACGCCCTCAAGGTCCCCATGTGGCGCTGGCTCGGCGTGCGTGAGAAGATCGCCGCCCGGAAGCGTTGGCACCGCGTCAACGCGAGCGTCGACGCCTTCTCCGTCGTCCACCGGATCCCACAGTGGAAGCGCTGCGAGCGGATCGTGGTGTTCCGCAAGAAGGTCTCCGGGCGAAGCGCGAAGAACTTCCAGCTCGACCTCTTCACCCCGGACGATGGCCACTACGAGTACTCGATGGTCGCGACGAACAAGCGGACCAGCGAGGCCGCCGTCTGGGCCTTCATGGCCGGACGCGGCGGCCACGAGAAGACGCTGGCCGAGCTCAAACAGCACCTGGCGTTCGCCACCATCCCGACCCAGGACTGGGACGCCAACAGCAACTGGCAGCTGCTCAGTGCCCTGACCCACAACCTGGTGCGGGACTTCCAAGCCACGCTTGGCCTGCCAGAGCGACCCAACGGCCGAAAGCGGACCGCCCGGCTCCGCTTCCCCTCGCTCCGCACGCTCCGCTTCGAGCTGATCCAGCTCCCTGGCCGCATCGCTCGGCCTGCCGGACGCGCTTCGCTCCGAATCGCCGCGTCCTCGCGCAGCCGCTCCACCATCCGGGCCGCCGAGACCGCGCTCGCCGCGTGAGCCCGCCAGACCTACGCTCGGATCCGTGATCTCAATGCCGGATCAGGGCTAGGCGCTACCCGGCTCCCGGCTCGGCCTTCCACGCCAGGCGGTAGACGGCCCGGTGCGCCCGGGGGTCCACGGCCGTCCGCTCCGCCACGGCTTCGGCGGCGCAGAGCCCGGAGATCGGATGCATGCCGATGCCGAGGGAGAGCGGCCACAGCTCCCGGTTGATCAACGACGCAGGGATCTGTGAGAGCTCGCCAGCGCCCAAGGCGCTCGGCTCCCAACCGAGCAGACGTACAGCACCGGACACGAAGGGGCGCTAGGCATGTCGAACTGGTCGTACACACAGTCGGCCAGCAGAGTGACGCCGCGCTCGGCGCAGAGGCTGGCGACCGTGTGCCCTCCGCTCGATCGGCAGCCAGTGCATGCGGCCGGCCTGCTCCACGGCGGTCGTCGTCTCGGGCGCGCGCTGCCGTAGGGCCTCCAGGGCCTCGCGGCGCAGGAGCGCCGCGAACAGGTTCTTCATGTAGCTCGAGTGGACGGCCGGGCCGGATCCTTCGCGCGCGCCCCCGTGGATCGGTCGCCCGGCCCTGGCCCTTGAAGTCGCTACCGTGGCGGCATGACGCGACTCGTCGGCATCGCAGGAAGTCTTCGTCGGGACTCGTTCAACCGCGCGCTGCTGGGCGTCGCCCGGTTGCTGCTGCCGGAGGGCGCGTCGCTCGAGATCCTCTCGATCGACGACGTGCCCCTGTATCACGGCGATCTCGAGGACGCCTCCGGAGTTCCGGCCCCGGTGGAGGCGTTGAAGGACGCCGTCGCAGCGGCGGATGGCCTCGTCCTCGCCACGCCCGAGTACAACGGGAGTGTCCCGGGCGTCCTGAAGAACGCCGTCGACTGGATGTCGCGTCCCATCGAGGACCAGCCGCGCGTGCTCCACGGCAAACGGGTCGCCCTGCTCGGCGCGAGCCCGAGCCCGATGGGAACGAGCTCGGCCCAGAACGCCTGGCTGCCGGTGCTGCGCTCCCTGCGCATGGTGCTCTGGACCGAGCGCGGCTCCTTCCTCGTCGGTGGGGCCCATCAGGCGCTTCGCGACGGAGGGCTCGAGGACCCGCGGCTCCGCGGGCGGCTCGAGGGCTATCTCGCGGGCTTCGTCGCCTTCGTGCGGGACTGACCCGTGCCGCGAACGCGTCCGGGTGGACGGGAGCGCTGATCGGTCCGTGCTGCTCGTCGCCCACGTCGGCTTCTTCGTCTTCGGGACGCTGCTCGTCCTCGTCGGCGGCACGCAGGTGGCCCTTGCCGAAGGCCTCGGCGTGGCGCTCGAGGGAACGGGTGCGTTGGCCGGTGCCGTGTCTCTGGGTCTCGGCGTCGGCGTGGTGGCCGGCGGCCCGCCGACCGATCGCTGGCCGCGCCGGCCGCTCTTCGCAGGCGCGGCGCTGGTAGCCGCGGCGGGGCTCGGCTGGGGGGCAGCGGGCCGAGACGTCGCCAGTGTCGCCGGCGGTCTGGCGCTGGCTGGCGCCGGCGCGGGCTTCTTCGAGACGATCCTGAACACCGTCGTGGCCGAGCAGGATCCGCTTCGCGCCGAGCGCCGGCTCGCCTCGGTGCACGCGGCGGCGACGGCGGGAGCGGTCGTCGCACCGCCGCTCCTGGCGAGCTACGCCGAGGGGACGGGCTTCGGCGCCGCCTTCCTCGTTTGTGCGGCGGCCTTCGCGGCGCTCGGCCTGCTCGGTCTGGTCATCCCGCTGCCCCGGCCGGGCGAGGTGTCTCCCCGCGTCCCGGGCGCCCAGGCGGCCCTGCCGATCGGGACCCTGCTCCCGCTGCTCGCGGCGAGCGCCGCCTACGTCGGCCTGGAGACGGCGCTCACCGCCTTCGCGCCGGCCTTCGCCGACGGCCCGGCACCTTCGTCCGGCCGCGGCGTCGCGGCGATCAGCATGCTGTGGCTGGGCCTGCTGCTCGGACGCGTCGCCTTCCTCGCCACGGGACGCTCGGCCGATGCGGGCTGGCTCTTCGGGACCGGTCTCCTGGCCACGGCGATGCTCGCCCTCGGTCTCACCACTGGCCTTCCCGGTCTGATTCCCGGCTTCTTCGCCCTCGGTTTCGTCCTGGGCGTGGTGTTCCCGGTGCTGATCGCCGTGACAGCGCGCCGCTTCCCGGCGCGGCGCGGGACCGCCGTGGGCCTGGTCGCTGGTGCGGGCGCCGTGGGCGGCACACTCCTTCCGTGGGCGGCGGGGGCGGTGGGCGATCGCGTGGGGCTCGCCGGAACCTGGGGCGTTCTCGTCGCGAGCTGCGCCACCCTCGCGGTGGCAAGCGGATTCGCGGTGCGGCGTCGTCGGGCCTGACGCGCGCGAGGGGGCCCCGGCCCAATGGCTGCGTTGCCGGGCGCATGAAGATCCTCTCCATCGAGGACCACGAGCTCTTCCGGGAGGTCTGCGGCGCGTCACCTCCGAGCTGCACGGCGCGCCGGAGCGGCTCGAGGCGCGCACGGCCGACGAGGCCTGGCCGATCCTCGCGTCGGAGCCCGAGGTGGGCCGGAGGCGCTCGGCCGGGTCCTCGCCGGAGAGGTCTACGTGCCGGCGGCCCTGCGCGCCGCCGCCGAGGGCGTGACGGTGCCGCGGCTCTCGCTCCGGCAGCGCGAGGTGGCCGAGCTGATGGCCGGCTTCTTCACACGGGCTTGGGGATGAAGAGGGCGACGAGGCCGCCGAGGAGGCCCAGGGCCATCAGGCCGCTTCGCCAGAGCAGGCCCTGGGCGACGGCGAGGGCCGGGTCGACGCCGAAGGTGGCGAGGAGGGCGACCAGGGCGGCTTCGCGCACGCCGATGCCGCCGAGGCTCACCGGGGCGAAGGCGGCGATCTTCGCGAGGGGCCAGGCCACGGCCCAGACGGCCAGGCCGCAGTCGATCCCGATCGGCGCGCCCAGCAGGTCGTTGATGCAGGAGAGCGCGCCCTGCACGCCCAGCGCGATCGCGAGGGCCAGGGCGGTCGCGCCGCCTCGCGACGCCAGGGTGAGCGTCACCTCGCGGAGCCGCCCCACGACCCGGGCGACGCGGGCGGGCAGGCGGCCCGGGTCGAGGTAGCGCAGCACGACGAGCCCACCGAGCAGGCCGCCGAGCAGCAGCACCACCGAGAGCTCCAGCACCCGCAGCGCCGTGTCGTCCCGGGCGGCCGGTGCCAGCGCCAGGCCGACCGCGGCGATGGAGACGAGGGCGAGCAGGTCGAGCACCCGGTCGGCGATGCCCGCCGCCGTGGGGCCGGCCAGCTGGCCGCTGCTCCGGGCGGCGATCCCGGCGCGCACGAGATCGCCCCCGACGATCGAGGGCAGCCAGATGTTGGCGAAGAGCCCGGCCGCGTGGGCCCGCACGGCCACCGAGAGGGGCAGCGGCGTTCCGGACGCGCGCACCAGCACCGCCCACTTCACCGCCGCGATCCCGTGGATCAGCGCGAAGAGCGCGACGACCCCGGCCCAGCGCCCGAAGCCGATGCCCGTGATGGCGGCGCCCACCTCGCCCAGGGGAATCCACCAGAAGAGCAGCGCGAAGGTCAGGCCCGTGACGCCGAGGCGCCACAGGAGCGGCGTCCAGCGCTCCGGCAGCCGCACGCCCAGGCGCGCCAGGAAGCCGCCCTGGGTCACTTCGCGTCGCTCCGCCGGTAGACGAACAGGGTGCCGTCGCCGAGGGTGCCGCGGAAGGCCGCGTCCTCCACGTAGCCGCTCTCCAGGGCGAGCAGGATGTCCTCGTGGGCGACGCCCATGTACGTGGGGAAGGAGTAGACGAGCCACGCGGGCTCGAGGCGAGCCAGCTCTTCCGCGTCCGCCACCGCCCCCCAGTGCGGCGCGTAGAGCCGCTCGTAGGGAAGGGTCGCGAGGCCGGCGGTCACCACCACGTCGTCCGGCGCCCGGCTCGCCTCCACGTACTCGCGCGTCGCTTGATAGGCCTGCTTCGGCGCCCGGTAGTTGACCGGCAGGGTGGCTGCGGAGGCCGCGATCACCGCCAGCACCGCGACGGTCGCGGGTCGCGCCGCCAGGGCCGGGTCGCGCCCGAGCCAGCGCAGCAGCACCGGCATCAGCACGAAGGCGCCCTGCACGATCAGCACCGCCACGAACCCCAGGTAGGCGAAGAAGTACCGCGGCCAGATGTGGAAGCTCACCGCCAGCAGCACGCCGAGGGTGACCGGAAAGGGCAGGGCCATGATCAACGCCGAGGCCGGGTCGCGCCGCAGCATCAGGACCCAGGCCCATCCCGCCACGAGCCCCGCCGCGACCACGGCGACCGCGCTCCACGCGCCTCCCGGAAGCCCCTGCAGGATCTCGAGGGCGGTCCAGAGCGGGCTCCGCCAGGTGCCGACGCCCGGCAGCGAGGTGGCCTGGCTGACCGTGCGGCCGAAGGTCTCGAACATCTGCGGGAGGATCAGGGCGTAGATCTCCACGACCAGCAGGCCGCCCACGACGAAGCCCCCCAGCGGCCAGGGCTCCCGGGCTCCCGGATAGCGGCGCGTAGCCTCCGGACTTCGCAGCGCTCGGAGCCCGAGCCCCACGTAGACGAGCCCGTGGCAGAGGAACAGGAACACCGCGGAGAGGTGCACGTACATGGCCCCCGCGAAGACCGCCGCGTAGGCGAGCCAGAGCCCGCGGCGCCGCGCTGCCATGCCGTCCAGGAAGAGGCCGGACGCGACGAGCCCGAGGCACATGAGCCCGGTGTAGCCCCGCGCGTTCTGGGAGAACCAGACGTGGTGGTAGGCCAGGGCGACGAGGGCGGCGGCGAGGAGCGCCTGCCGGTCGCTCGCTACCCGCCGGCCGAAGAAGAAGACGCCGGCCACACTCGCCACGCCGAACAGGGCGGCGGGGAGCCGCAGCGCCCAGGCCGATTCGCCGAACAGGCCGATCGAGCCCTTGGCCAGCAGCGAGTAGAGGATGTGGTTGTTCTGGACCGTGTAGGTCGTGAGCAGCTCGCGCGCCGGGAGCCGCACGAACTCGGTCAGCGTCACGACCTCGTCGTACCAGAGGTCGGACTCCAGGCCGACGAGTCGCAGGGCCAGGGCCACGAGCAGGATCGCGCCGAGAGGCAGCCAGGGCACGGGAGGTCGCACGGCCGGAGCCGCCTCGGGGCTCCGGGCCGTCGCCCGGCCCCAGGCGGCCAGGGCCGCACCCAGCACGAGTGAGGAGCCGCGCAGCAGCCAGACGCCCTGGACGCGGGCGCTCTCGGCTTCCGGACCCGCAAGCCACGCGGTGGGCAGCGCCAGGCCGAGCAGCGCGATCAGTACTCCCCCCACGATCAGCAAGGCGACGTCGGACCTCCCTGGCCTCTCATCGGTCGGCCGTGCCCGCCAGGATACGGGTCTTTGGAAGGCTGCCTATCCCTCGTGGGGGAGGTGGGCGCCCGCGTCGATGTCCGTCCGCTTCTTCGGGTCCCAGTTCGGGGCCGACGGGCAGCGCTCGAGGATCTGGAGCCGCTCGTCCTGGCTGATCTTCTTGCCGGGCAGCAGGTTCCGCAGCTTGTAGAACGGGATGATCTCGGTGCCGAGGTTCCAGATGTGGCGCAGGAAGTAGGGGTTCTTGACCGTGAAGGTCAGCGTGTCCCACATGAAGCGGGGCCGCAGGTACCACTCCCGCGTGGCCTTGCGCTGCCAGAACTCGGCGTCGAAGCCGTTGGCGAAGGTGAGGGCCCCGGCGTCGGTCCAGCCCCAACGCACCTGGAAGGCCGAGTTCTTCGAGGCGTCGAAGCTCTGCTCCGCCCACCAGCGGGGGCGCACCTCGCCGGCCTCGAGGGCCTCGTCGTACATGGGCGTGCCCGGATAGGCCGTGGACACGAAGAACATGCACAGGCTCGGGCGCACCTTCTTGGAGAAGTCGATGGTGTTCTGGGCGCTCTGCTCGGTCTCGCCCGGGTTGCCCATCAGGAAGGTGGCGTAGGTGCGGATGCCGAGCTTCCGGCAGCGCTCGAAGCAATCCTGCACCTCGTCGAGGGAGACCTCCTTCTTGATCTTCCTCAGGATCTCCGGGTCGCCGGACTCGACGCCGAAGTTGATCACGTAGCAGCCGGCCTTCGCCATCTTTTCGAGGAGCGGCGGCGGCACCAGGTTCGCGCGCGTGTTGCAGCGCCACTTGATGTCGAGGCCCTCGTCGATCAGCCGCTGGCAGAACTCGTCCGCCCACTTCTTCTTGGCGGTAAAGGTGGAGTCCTTGAACACGAAGTTCGTGACGCCGTACTTCTCCTTGTAGAACTTGATGTCTTCGATCACACGATCGATCGACCAGAAGCGGAGCTTCGTCCCCATCGTCATCGGGGCGTCGCAGAAGGTGCACTTGAAGGGGCAGCCGCGGCTGAGCATCATCGAGAGGACGAAGCGGCCCGCCATCGTCGGAATGCTGTACTTCTTGATGTCGACCATGTCGTAGTCGACCGAGGGAAGCTCATCGAGGTCCTTCACGAAGGGCCGCGCCGGATTGGCGTGGACCTCGAGGGTCTCGCGATCGCGGTAGACCACGCCGGGGACGTTTTCGACGCACTCCTGCAGGTTGGTCACCCCCTCCGGCGTCCACTCGCCGTGGTCACGCAGCGATTGGCAGGCCTCGAGGAGGCTCCACTCGCCCTCGCCGTGGATGGCGAAGTCGAAGCAGGTGGCCATGTCGAAGGTGTCGCCCTTCGTGGAATCGAAGTGGGCCCCGCCCAGCACGACCGGCAGGTCCGGGCGGGCCTGCTTCAGGAGCGTGCTGCAGGCGAGCCCGGTGATCAGCTGGGGGGTCATCATGCTGAAGCCGATCAGGTCCGGCTCGCTCGTGAGGATGCGATCGACGGTCTCCGCGACCGACAGGCCATCGATGTCCGCGTCGAGCACCTCGACGTCGAAGCCCTCCCGCTTCAGCAGCGAAGCGATGTAGAGGACGCCAAGCGGCTGGAGGCCGTACTTGGACTTGTGGCCGGGCAGCAGCGCCGGATAGCAGAGCGTGATCTTCACGGGCCGGGACCTCTCACATGCGCCCCCCCGGGCGTTCCCCCGAAGTGAGTGCAATTTCCCATGTTTCGGTGACGCGATGCAGGGAGTCAACCCCTGTTTCGGGGCGAACTGTCTCATTTCGGAGAAACATCCCGGCGGCCTCCCCCCTCGGGGACGCCGGTCAGTCCTCCACGACGTGTGTAGCGAAGATCTCCCGCTGCTCCGCCCACGCGGCCTCGTCCAGCTGGCCCGCGTCGTCCAGGCAGCGACCGGCAGCCAGTGCCATGTACAGGGCGTGGTGGGTGTTGTCGTGGGCGAACAGCCCCTGCCGGCCGAAGCTGAGCAGGCCCGGGATCCCCTCGAGCCAGGCGTCGATGACGTCGAAGGGGCGCTCGTAGCCCGTCGGGTAGAGCGGGTAGGCATGGGGGAGGCGCCGCACCGCCACGCCTTCCAGCCGCTCGGGCCGGGGCAGGCCGGCGCGGGCCAGGTCGTCCCGGACGATCTCGCCCAGGGCCTCGTCGCTCATCGACCAGACATCGTCGTCCATCTGGCAGGGCAGCTCGGCGCACAGCACCGTGCGGCCCGCCGGCTCGGTCGCAGCGGCGTAGTTCTTCGGCTCCGAGAGCCGGGTGATGCGGAGGTTCGCTCCCGGGAAGTAGTGGGCGTCGTAGGGCGTGAACTGGTCCTGCGGCAGCACGAGGTACACGAGCAGCATCGATCGGAAGCGAAGCGAGCGGGCCGCCTCGCGCACCGGCTCGGGCGCCGACGGCTCCAGCAGACCGACCAGGCCGGTCACCGGGATCGTCGACCACACGTTCTGGGCCTCCATGGCCCGTAGGTGGCCCTCGTGCTCGAATTCGATCCGTGTGCCGTTCCGGGCGACGCCCACCTGCTTCAGCTCGGCCTCGAGGAGGACCTCGGCGCCGGCATCCCGGGCGGCCTCCAGCAGGGTGTCGGAGATCTGGCCGAAGCCGCGACGCGGGTAGTGGAAGACCCCCTTCGGCTGGGCCGAGCCCGTGCCCGAGCCGCCGGGAAGGAGCCGCTTCAGCATCTTGCCGATCGAGCCCGAGGAGACGCGCTTCTCCGCCTGGGCCGCGCTGATCGCCTCCGGCTCCATGCCCCAGATCTTCCGCGCGTAGGGGAAGTAGAACTCCCGGCAGATGGTGCGCCCGAGGCCGCGCTCGAGGATGCTCGCGAAGGTGCCCTCGGTGTCGGCGCCGCCGGGAAGGACCTTGCGGGCCAGGTCGAGAGCGACGCCGACCGCGAAGCGGGGAGGCACGCGCAGGGCGAGATCGCCGGCGCGCAGGGGGAAGTGCAGCCAGCGGCCCATCAGGCGGATGCGTCCGTGGCGTGGGCGGGTGAGCAGGTCGTCGCCCAGCAGCTCGCGGATCAGCCCGAGCACCTCCGGATCCGACGCAGGGTGGAGCCGGTGGCTGCCGTAGTCGACGCGCAGGCCCCCGAGCTCGAAGCTGCCGGCGTTGCCGCCGACCTCGGCCCGGCGCTCGAAGACCGTCACCGGGAAGTCTCGGCGGGCCAGCGCCAGCGCGGCGCCGAGGCCCGCGGGCCCCGCGCCGAGGATCGCCACCGGGGGCTTCATGAGCCGGGCCTCATGCCCACACGCGAGATCTGGTCCGAGAGCAGCCCGACCGCCCAGACGAGCCCGGCGGAGAGGAAGGAGAAGATGGCGCCCTCGGAGAGGTTCCCGTTGGTCACGTCGTAGGCGAGCTTCGACGCGCCGGCCAGGAAGAAGACGAACCCGGCGGGCAGGAAGACCTTCAGGGGATTGAAGTAGATGATGGTCCGCACGATCAGCAGCAGGAAGTCGAAGGCGTGGCGCGGACGGATCTTCGAGTCTCCCGTGCGCGGGTGATAGTCGATCGTCTCGTAGCGCACCAGATGGTCGCGACACAGGGCCGACAGCGTGATGGTCGTCGTGAACGAGAAGCCCGACGGCAGCAGGTGTTCGTAGCGATCGATGAGATCCCGGCGCATGGCCCGCAGCCCCGAGTTGAGGTCCGGGATCTTCTGGCCGGCCAGGTAGCTCGCGAGCCAGCCGAGGAACCACTTGGCCGGCCGCCGCTCGAGGGGGATCGCGACCTGCTCGCCGACCCGGGCACCGACGACCATCTCGTAGCTGTCGGTCAGCTCGACCAGCTTCGGAATGGAATCCGCCGGGTAGGTGCCGTCCGCATCGGTGATGACGAGGACGTCGTAGCGGGCCGCGCGGATCCCGGTCTTGAGCGACGCGCCGTAACCCCGGTTCATCGGGGCCTGGATCACCTGGACGTCCTCGGCCCGGGCGCGCTCCGCGGTGCGGTCGGTGGAGCCGTCGTCTACCACGATGATCTCGTAGGGCCGGGTGACCGAGCGGAGGGCGTCCTTCAGCTGGCGCAACGCCGGCTGGATCCCATCCTCTTCGTTGAAGGCGGGGACGACGACACTGAAGCCGGACTCCGGGGAAGGCTGGGTCACGCATCACCTCTGGGGGTCTCTTCGTTTTCCCGAGCCACATACCTGAGTGGCCACCAGAGCCAGGCCAGAGCCAGGCCCACGGCCAGGACGAGGAGGGTGGGGTCGGGCGCCTGGCGTTCGAAGAAGGGTACGTACTGGCCGCCCATCTTGCCGAGCACCGTGAGCCAGGGGAGCTGCAGGCCGCCGAGCAGCACCGTGGCGAGGGACTCGGCGGGGGTTTCTCGCACCATGGCGAGGCTCCAGCCCTGGAGGATCGCCCCGGCGGCCAGGGGCGCGGCCAGGCGGGGCGCCATGCGCACCCACACCGGCGCGCTGGCCAGGATCAGGAACGGGACGGCCGGCATCAGGTAACGGACGCCGGTGTTCCACTGCAGGCGCGCGAAGGCCACCGAGCTCGAGAAGAGCCAGATCGCGACCAGCATGGCGAAGCAGGTGACGAGCTCGAGCCGGCCGAGACGGGGCTGCGACCCGCCCCGGACGAAGGGCGCGGCGAAGGCCACCAGCAGCACGGTCCCGGCGGTGAACAGCCCGAAGCGCGGGTCGAAGAGGTTCTGGAAGCCCAAGTCCCAGGCCGGCGGGTGGACGCCGTTCCAGCCGTCGCCGCTGAACTCGGTGGCCGGCATGTAGTTCTGGGCGGGATAGATCGGATGGCCGAAGGCCCAGGCCTGGTAGGCGAGCAGCAGGCCGCAGCCCGCCACGCCGCCCGCCACCATCCACAGGCTGCGTCGCGCGCCGTCCAGGGCGCCGTGCTCGGCGACGAGCTTGGCGACCGCGTAGGGCCCGAGGACGGCGATCGGCACGAGGCCGCTGTAGTCGCAGAACAGGCCGTAGCCGGCGAGGAAGCCGCCGGCGAGGAGCGCGCCGCTCCCGGGGCTCTGGCCCGCCGGCCGGTAGAGGCAGGCGAAGGAGAAGAGGGCCAGATGGGCGACGGTGAGGTTCTGGTTGATGAAGCCGGTGCGGAAGAAGATCGGCGTGGCGAAGGCGTAGAGCAGCGCCAGGCCCAGGGAGGCGGCGGCGCCGAAGCCCATGCGCAGCAGCAGCGCCCGCATCACCACCACCGCCAGCGCCGAGAGCGGCGCCGTGTAGCCCAGCTGGATCACGCCGCTCGCCAGACCGAAGCGCACGTCCAGGCCCTGCTCGCGCACCTGCTTGAAGAACTTGCGGCGCAGCGGCCGGTGGTCCTCGTAGTCGGTGCTGAGCTCCTCGCCCCGGGCCGCGCGGCCCGCGGCGACGCGGGCGACGAGCGGGTCCACGACCGGGCGGGCGAGCAGATAGGGAAGGGCGGCCGGGATCGACGTGCCCGGGTTGTTGTTCATGAAGGCGCCCCGGCCCTCGATCTCGAACAGGTCCGGGTGGAGCCCGACGTAGGGGTCGACGCGCAGGGTGCCGCGCTCGGCCAGCGAGAAGGCCGGGTAGTACTCGCGGGCGATGTTCGTGGCGAAGTGCATCGAGAAGACGACCCAGCACGTCACGAACAGCCGCCACGCCACGCGGTCCCAGGCCATCAGGCACTGCCTCCCGAGGACAGGGGCGCGCTCTTCGCGCTCGCGAGCCGCCCGAGATCCCCGAGCAGCCGGCGATCCACGAGGGGCGCCGTGGCGAGGAACACGCCGCCGACCAGCGGGGCCGTGATCCAGGGCTGGTCCGGGCCGAACCGGAGGGCGAGGCCGGCCAGGATCGCGGCCCACAGGGCCGGCTTCCAGACCGGCCCCAGGAAGGGAATCGGGGCCACGTGCCGGCTCATCGCGCGATGGGCCACCGCCCAGACCGCGACGTTCGACGCGAGCATGGCGACCCCGCCCCCCACCGGGCCGAGGGTCGGGATCGCGAGGCCGCCCACGCCCAGGGTGACTGCCGCGCCCACCAGCTGGGCCCACAGCTCGCGGGTCTGCTCGCCGGCGGCGATCAGGCCGAAGCGGGCGTGGCCGTTCAGGAGGCCCAGGGGCAGCGCCCAGACCAACACCGCGAAGGGCAGGGCGGCGTCGCCGAAGGCGTCCCCGAACGCGATGCGCGTGATGGGCCCCGCCAGGAGCGCCAGTCCCAGGGCCAGGCCGATGCTGCCCCAGGCGGTCACGCGGAAGGAAGGCTCGACCAGCGCGTTCACGGCGGCGCCGCCGTCGCCGGCCGAGCGCGCGAGGGTCGGGTAGAGGTTGAAGTGGTAGAGCCACACGAAGGTTCCCAGGGAGAGGACGAGGCGGTGGGCGCCGCCGAACCAGGCCAGATCCGCGCCGCCCAACAGCACGGCCACCATCACCGTGGGAACGTACTGGTTGGCGGCCCAGACCAGCTGCTCGGCGCCCACCGGCAGCGCCTCCCTGGCCAGAGCGCGCAGGTCGGCGAGCCGGAACGAGAGGCGCAGGGAGGTGACGCGCGTGCCCTGGACCCAGGCGAAGTACCCGGCCATGGAGGCGGCAGCGGCGATCTCGATCCAGCCGACCCGCAGGAGGTCGTCGGCGCCGTCCACGAGGCCGACCACCAGCAGCGCGAACACGACCATGCGCAGGGCCTGGGCGCCGGACACCCAGGTCATCATGTCGAGCCCCTGCAGGAGCCAGCGCTGCACCCAGGGCATGAAGAGGAGCGACAGGGCAAAGAGCCAGATGAGCCGAACCGTCTCGGCCGGCTGGCCCAGCAGGTGCCCGACGCCCCCCATCAGCGGCACGGCGATCGCGGCCAGCAGGAGCCGGCCGGCCGGCACCCGGGCCGCCAGTCCCTCGGCGCGCTCCGGATGCTTGGCGATCTCCCGCGCGCCGATCGGCCCGAAGCCGAAGTCCACCACGAGCGCGAAGAAGAGCGCCATGGCCGCCGCCAGCTCCACGGAGCCGTAGGCCGCGGGCTCCAGCACCCGCGCCAGATAGGCGAAGGCCAGGAAGCCGGCGACCTTGCTCACCAGCTCTCCCCCGGAGAGGGCGGCGAAGTCGCGGACCAGGCGGAACCGGCTCATCAGCCGGAGACCCGCGGGCGCCGCCCGCGGGCCCGGCTGCCCTGCGGGTGGGCGCGAGCGGAGCTCGCGTCCGTTCCGGAGTGCAAATCGCCCCGCGCCATGCTCTCGGTGTCGGCTAGTCGCCGACCTCCGTCTGGTACTCGATCACCCGGTCGACGATGTCGTTCACGTGCATCGAGGGCCGGTAGCCGATGGCGCCCTCGAGCTTGGCCAGGTTCGGAATGCGCCGGTCCATGTCCTCGAAGCCCTCGGGATAGGCCGTTTCGTAGTCCACGTGGACGATCTTCGAGCGCCCGCCGGTCTTGTCCTTCACCAGCGCGGCCAGCTCGTTGATCGAGATCTCCTGGTCGTTGCCGACGTTGAAGACCTGTCCCACGGCGGAGGGCTTGCCCGCCAGCTTCACCAGGCACTCGACCACCTCGCCCACGTAGCCGAAGCAGCGTTTCTGGTCGCCGGTCCCGTAGACGGTGATGTCCTCGCCGGCCAGGCCCTGGCGCACGAAGTTCGGCAGCACCATGCCGTAGCGGCCGGTCTGCCGGGGCCCCACCGTGTTGAAGAAGCGGGTGATGACGACCGGCGTCTCGCGCTCCCGGAAGTAGGCGAGTGCCAGGTACTCGTCGATCGCCTTCGAGCAGGCGTAGGCCCAGCGGCTCTTGGTGGTGGCGCCGAAGAGCAGATCGTCCTCCTCGGAGAAGGGCAGCTTCACGCCCTTGCCATACACCTCCGAGGTGCTCGCGATGAACGTGAGCTTGCCCTTCTTGGCCGCCTTCTGGAGCACGACCTCCGAGCCGCGCACGTTCGTTTCGATGGTGTGAGTCGGCTTCTCGACGATCAGCTTCACGCCGACGGCGGCCGCCAGATGGTAGACGACGTCCGCCCGGTCCACGAGCTCCGCCACCAGCTCCTCGTCCGTCACCGAGCCGATCCGGTGATGGAACTTCGGGTGCTCGAGGATGCCGTCCAGGTTGGTCATGGTCCCGGTGGAGAGATCGTCCAGGATCCAGACCTCGTGGCCGTCCGCGATCAGGTGCTCCGCCAGGTGCGAGCCGATGAATCCGGCGCCGCCGGTGATGAAGAACTTCATTCCGTGACTTCTCCGCGTTCTCGAATCAAGGCGCGGTGGAGCTCCGGGCGCTTGCGCTCCGCCACGCGGGTGATCAGGTCGAAGTACTGCTCCAGGACGACGCTCTCGGTCCAGCGTTCCCGCAGGGCCTGGTGGCCGGAGCGTCCCAGCTTCTCGCGCAGGGTCGGGTCTCCCGAGAGGGCCTGGAGAGCCTCCTCGAGCTGCTGCCCGGTGTCGAACAGGAGGCCGCCGCCGCTCGACTGCACGATCTCGCTGAAGGGCCCGAGCCTGCGCGCGATCACCGGTGTCTCCTCGCGGAAGGCCTCCAGCAGGATGATCCCGAAGGTCTCGTAGCAAACCGAGGGCACCACCGCCGCGAGGGCGCCCCGGTAGAGCGAGCGCAGCTGCTCCGGAGAGCGCAGCCCGAGGAAGCGCACCCGTGGATGGCCCTCGGCCTGGGCGCGAAGGGGGGCCTCGTGGTCTCCGGTGCCGACCACCCAGAGCTCCGGCCCGTCGTCGCTGGCGAAGTTCGGGATCACGTCCTGCAGGCCCTTGATCTTCTCGAGGCGGCCCACGAAAAGGAAGTAGGGCCGGTCGCTCGGGGCGTCGGTGAGGGCCTCGGGCGTCTCGGCATCCGCGTCGAGGTCCGGCAAGAAGTAGGGGATCACCTCCAGCTCGCGGGAGAAGCCGAAGCGGCGGTGCATGTCGGCGCTGAAGCGCGAAGGCGAGTAGAAGACGTCGACGTGGCGGGCCTCGTGCTCGAGGAGCCCCGTGTAGCGCCAGAGCTGGGGCGGGCGCCGGTGGTGGAGGACGCAGCGCAGGCACTCCCGGCCGTCGCACCGCTCGCGGCCGTGGCGCCACAGCACGTGGGTCGGACACACGAGCCAGTGCTCGTGGGCCATGTAGAGCTTCACCGCGTCGCCGTAGGCGAGCACGCCCGGGCCGCCCACCAACGAGACGTTGTGGAAGAAGATCACGTCGACGCTCGGGTCTTCGAGCTCGCGGCGGATGCGCGCGCCGTGGACGATGGGCCGGCCGGTCTGCTGAGTGAGCAGGCAGGAGGTGCGGCCGAGCAGCGGCGTTGCGCTCTCGAGCTGCACCCGCCGCACGCCTTCGGGCTCCGGCGTACCCTCCGGATCCTCGCGGCCCGAGAGCATGCGCCAGGCGTCGGCGTCGTGGATCACCGTCACCTCGTGGCCGCGCCGCGCGAGGGCGTGGGTGAGGCGCCGGATGAAGATCGCGTCGCCGCCGAAGTGGTACGGCGGGTAGAAGGTCGTGACCATCGCGATCTTCACGGAGTGGGCACTCCGGCGGTGGCCTCGAGGGCCCGCCGCGTCGCCTCGGCCGTGACCTTCCAGGAGAGCGCGTTTGCCCGCTCGAGGGCTGTCTGCGCCAGGGCATCGCGCCGCTCCGGGTTCCGCCACAGGATCGGCAGGCACGCTTCGAGGGCGCCGTCGGCCATCGGGTCGAAGAAGAGGCCGCCGCCCTGGAGCACCTCCGGCAGCGGGCTCTCGATCGTCGCGACGCAGGGCGTGCCGCAGGCCGCCGCCTCCACCGCGGGAAGCCCGAAGCCCTCCTCCAGGGAAGGCAGCACCAGGGCGAGGGCGCCGGCGTAGAGCTGGCGCAGCTCCTCGTCGGGGACGAAGCCGGCCCAGTGCACCCGGTCGGTGAGCCCGCCCAGGGTGATCTCCCGGCGGATCGCCGACACGTTGCCGTGGAAGGTGTCGCCCTGGTAGTCGCCCACCAGGACGACGTGCAGATCCTCCGGAAGGGCCACCCGGCCGAGGGCGCGCACCAGCCCGATCACGTTCTTGTGGGGGTTGAAGCCGCCCACGTAGAGCAGGTAGGGCGCGTCGACGGGAAGGCCGCGGCCGCCGAGCCAGGCGTGAAGGGGCGCGCGGTCGGCCGGGACCGAGAACGCGGGGGAGGGCCCCTCCGGAGTCACGTGGATGCGCTCGGCGGCGATTCCCATCTCCTGGGCGATGCGGCCCCGAGCGTATTCGGAGACCGTGATGATGGTCCGGGCTTGCCAGCGGGCGAGGTGCGACTTCAGGCTCCAGAAGAGCCGCGTCCGCCAGTCCGGGAAGACGACGCGACCGTGACGCTCCGGGATGGTGTCGTGGATCGCCACCGCCACCGGCAGTCGGGACGGAATCGGGAAATAGCTGAAGACCGACGGGAAGTAGAAGGCGTCGAGCCTCTCCGCCGCCACGCCGCGGCCCATCCGGAGCATGTCGCCCAGGCCGCGGCTGCCTCGGGCCGAAGCGGCGGCGGCCTGGCTCTCGCGGGTGCCGAGCCGACACACCGGCATATCCGGCAGCTCGATGGAGGCCGCGGTCGCCTCGTCGACGAAGAGCCGGTAGTCGTGGGCTCCGTCGGCGGCGAGCGGCGGGAGCAGCTCCCGGAGGAAACGCCCGTAGCCCCGCCCGGAGGCCAGGCAGGTCCCGTCGATGCCGATGTGCAGTCTCTCACCCAAGCGGTCCGGTCCTCGATGGCTCTCCGGCCCAAGCCCCGGGGCGGTGAGTGGCTGTCGGCCAGCCTCCGGTGTTGAAGAAAACCCGAAATCCCCCCGGGGTGTCCCGCTCACGGTACACTTCGGAGCCCAGCAGGCCAACGAAGGGCCGCCCCGAAGGGGCTATGGCCGGTCGTGGGATCGGCCGATGGGTCAAGGGCTTCTTCGGACGACACGCTTTCCGCTGTAGCGACGACTCACCCTCGCGCGATCCCAGGAGTCTCCGTGTATCACTGCGTCGTCATCGGCGGCGGCCCGGCGGGCCTCACCGCAGCCTACGAGCTGGCCAAGCTGGGCCGGCACTCGGTCGTGTTCGAGCAGGACGCGCTGGTGGGCGGCATCTCCCGCACGGTGAACTACAAGGGCTACCGCTTCGACATCGGCGGCCATCGTTTCTTCACCAAGGTCGAGATGGTCGACGACCTCTGGCACGAGATCCTCCACGACGACTTCCTGGTGCGGCCCCGCCTCTCCCGGATCTACTACGACGGCAAGTTCTTCCACTACCCGCTGAAGCCGATGAACGCGCTGCTCGGCCTCGGGCCGATCGAGGCGGTGCGCATCGGTACGAGCTACCTGGCGGCGATGCTCTTCCCCTCCAAGGAGGAGCGCACCTTCGACCAGTGGGTGTCGAACCGCTTCGGCAAGCGCCTGTTCGAGATCTTCTTCAAGACCTACACGGAGAAGGTCTGGGGCATGCCCTGCACCGAGATGAGCGCCGACTTCGCCGCCCAGCGGATCAAGAACCTCGACCTGATCACCGCCGTGCGCAACGCCTTCCTCGGCGAGCGCGGGAGCGGCGGCGAGGTCGTCACGACCCTGATCGAGCGCTTCCACTACCCCCGCTACGGCCCGGGCCAGATGTGGGAGAGCTGCGTGAAGCGGCTCGCGGACAAGGGGGTCGAGACGATCCTGGAGACGCGGGTCGACCGCCTGCGCCACGAGAACGGCCGGATCGTCTCTGCGACCGTCACCGGTCCCGAAGGAACCCGCGAAGTGGAGGGCGAGCACTTCCTCTCGTCGATGCCCGTGCGCACGCTGCTGAACTGTCTCGATCCCGCGCCGCCGGACCACATCCTCGCGGCGGCCAACTCGCTCCGCTACCGGGACTTCCTCACCGTCGGCCTGATCGTCGACCAGGAGGAGACCTTCCCGGACAACTGGATCTACATCCACTCGCCGGACGTGAAGCTCGGGCGCATCCAGAACTTCAAGAACTGGAGCCCGCACATGGTGCCCGACTCGAGCAAGACCTGCCTCGGCCTCGAGTACTTCGTGAACGAGGGCGACGAGCTCTGGACCTCGAGCGACGAGGACCTGATCGCCCTCGGCGCCCGGGAGTGCGACCAGCTCGGCCTGGCGGCGGCGGACAAGGTGCTGGACGGCACGGTCATCCGCATCCCGAAGGCCTACCCGGTCTACGACGACACCTACCAGGACGCCCTGGCCGAGATCCGCGGCTGGCTGGCGAGCCTGCCGAACCTCCAGCTCGTCGGGCGCAACGGCCAGCATCGCTACAACAACCAGGACCACTCGATGGTCACGGCCATCTACGCCGCGCGGAACATCGCCGCCGGCGCGACGGACTACGACGTCTGGGACGTGAACGTCGAGGACGAGTACCACGAAGAGGTGACGGCCGGCGAAAGCGCCGCCGCCAGCGGCGACCGCGCCGTGCCGGGCCGGGTGACCGAGCACGACGTGATCGAGCTGATTCGCGACGCCTTCGCCCGCTACGACGCGGTGGCCCTGGGCTCCGCCCTGGGCGCCGTGGCCGGCGCCGGCCTCTTCCTCGCCACGGTGGCCCTGCTGGTGCAGGGCGGCCCGAACGTGGGCGCGAACCTCTCGCTGCTCGGCAACTATCTGCCGGGCTTCGCGGTGAGCTGGCTGGGCGCCGCCCTCGGCAGCGTCGAGATGGGCGCCGTCGGCTTCGGCTTCGGCTGGCTCCTCGCGAAGCTCATCAACGGCGTGATCGCGCTGGAGGAGCGCAACCTGATGGCCCAGGTCGAGAGCCGGGCCGTGGATCTCTTCGAGGGGGACGACTCATGAACACCCAGGCACCGGCGATCGACGAGCGCTCGCTGATCCAGAACGCGGTGGTCCGCATGCGCGCCCGCATCATGGCGGTGGTGTTCGGCATGGTCGGGGGCGTGGGGCTCTTCGCGGCCACCGCGTGGCTCCTGATCAGAGGCGGCAAGCAGGTCGGCAAGACCCTGAGCCTGCTCGGCAACTACTTCCCGGGCTACGACGTGACCTGGCCCGGCGCCTTCCTGGGTCTCCTCTACGGAGCCCTGGCCGGCGCCGCCGTGGGCTGGGCCGTCGCCTGGATCTACAACCGCGTGGCCGAGAGCCGGATTCCGGCCTGACCCGAGGCCCTGGTGCGCGCCGCCCTGACCTTCCACGGTGTCGACGGCACCGGCTCCGTCCTGTCGGTCTCGCCCCAGGCCCTCGCGGGCCTGGTGGACGCGGTGCGAGACGCCGGCCACGAGATCGTGGCCCTGGCCGAGCTGATGGAGAAGCCGGAGCGGCCCGACCGGGTGGCCCTGACCTTCGACGACGGCTTCCGCTCGGTCCACGAGGCGGCGCTCCCGGTGCTGCGGGAGGCCGGTGCACCGGCCACGCTCTTCCTCACCACCGGCGTCCTGGGCGGCGACAACCACTGGCCGGGCCAGCCGGACTGGGCGCCGCGCTTCCCGATGCTCGACTGGGACCAGGTCGAGGCGCTCCACGCCGCCGGCTGGGCGATCGAGGCCCACACGGCCGGGCACCCGGACCTGCGGGCGTTGTCGGACGATGCCCTCGAGAGCGAACTCCGCGCCGCCGACGAAGCCATCGAAGCGAGGCTCGGCCGGCGCCCCGAGGCCTTCGCCTACCCCTACGGATACCACGACGCCCGGGTCCGGGCGCGGGCCTCCGCCCGCTACCGCTGGTCCTTCACCACCGAGCTGGCGCCGCTGCGAGGCAGCGACGACGCGGCGGCCCTGCCGCGGCTCGATGCCTTCTACCTGCAGAGCCCCTGGACCCAGGCCCGCTTCGACACCCGGGGCTTCTATCTCTACCTGGCGCTGCGCCGCTTCCTTCGCGGGGTGCGGGGCTCGTGACCGCGGTCTCGGCGATCATGCCCGTGTTCGACGGCATGGGCTACCTGCGGGAGAGCCTGCCGCCGCTCCTCGCCCTGGTGGAGGCGGGGAAGCTCTGCGAAGTGCTGGTGGTGGACGACGGCTCCTTGGACGGCTCCGGCGCCTGGGCCGCCGAGCGCGGTGCCCACGTGCTCGAGACCGGCGGCCGCATGGGGCCCGGCGCGGCGCGCAACCAGGCCGCGGAAGAGGCGCGGGGCGACGTGCTGCTCTTCGTCGACGCTGACGTGGTGATCCATCCGGACGCCGTCGACCACGCCCTCGTCGCATTCGAGCGTCCGGAGGTCGTGGCCGTGTTCGGCAGCTACGACGACGCGCCGCCGGATCCGGCCTTCGCGAGCCAGTACATGAACCTGCGCCACCACCACGTCCACCATCGGGCGGCGGGGGAGGCCAGCACCTTCTGGGCCGGCTGCGGTGCCGTGCGCAGGGCCGCCTTCCTGGCTTGCGGCGGGTACGACGCCGAGCGTTTCGCGCGGCCGAGCGTCGAGGACATCGAGCTGGGCTACCGGCTGCGCCGGGCGGGCGGGCGCATCGAGCTGCTGCCCGCCATGCAGGGCACCCACCTGAAGAAGTGGACGCCCTGGAGCGTGATCCACACCGACGTGGTGTGTCGCGCGCTGCCCTGGTCGCGCATGCTGATCGCGGAGCCCGAGGCGGCGCCCGACCTGAACGCCGGTACCGCCGAGCAGGCCAAGGCCGTCCTCGCGGGGTTGTTCGTGCTCTCGCTCCCCGCGGCGCTGCAGGGCGGGCTCTGGCCCGCTGTGACGGTCGCCCTGTTCGCGGCGGCCATCGTCGTGAACCGCGGGCTCTTCGCCGTCTTCCGCCGTCGCCGCGGCCTGCTCTTCGCCGTGAGCGCGATGGCCTTCCATCAGCTCTACTACCTCTACAGCGGCGCCGCCTACGTCCTCTGCTGGCTCGAGCACCGGCTTGGCCGGGGCGCGCGCGTCGGTCACACGGGAGAGCCCGGTTGAGCCCCCAGCGCCTGGCCATGGAGACGGTGGGTTGAGCGACCCGCAGCACATCGACAGCGGGGACGTCGGCCTGCCGCTCGCCGTGGACCTGGATGGCACGCTGGTGGCGACGGACACCCTATGGGAGAGCACCCTGGCGCTGCTGCGGGAGCGCCCGCTGCGCGCCCTGGCCCTGCCGCTGTGGGTGCTGGGCGGGCGCGCGCGCTTCAAGAGCGAGCTCGCGGCCCGGGCCCGTCCCGACGCCGCGGCGCTTCCCTATCGCCAGGAGGTCCTCGCCTACCTGCGCGAGGCGCGGGAGGAAGGGCGGCCGGTGATCCTCGCGACCGCCAGCCACCAGGAGATCGCGCGCTCGGTGGCGGATCACCTGGGCCTCTTCCACGCCGTGATGGCGAGCGAGGGGGGCGTCAACCTGAAGGGCCCGCGCAAGGCCGACGCCCTCGCCGCGGCCTTCGGCGAGCAGGGCTTCGAATACATCGGCGACGCGGCTGCGGACCGGCCCGTCTTCGCACGCGCGGCCGCTGCCTCCTGGGTGGGGCGGGACGAGCGGGAGGCGGAGCGGGCGACCGAGGGGGCTCCGCTCGCCCGCACCTTCCGGGTGCCCCGGGCCGGCCCGCGCACCTGGCTGCGGGCCCTGCGCGTGCACCAGTGGGTGAAGAACGTCCTGATCTTCGTCCCGCTCCTCGCCTCCCACCGCTTCACCGAGGTGCCGTTCTGGGGGTTGGCACTGCTGGCCTTCCTCTGCCTCTCCCTGTGCGCGTCGACGGTCTACGTCTTCAACGACCTGATGGACCTGAACGCGGATCGCCTGCATCCCACCAAGTGCCGGAGGCCCTTCGCGGCGGGAAGGCTCTCCATTCCCCAGGGCCTGGCGGCGGTTCCCCTGCTGCTCGGGGCCGGGCTCGGGCTCTCCCTCGCGTTCCTGCCCCCGGTGTTCACCGGCTGCCTCGTCGCGTACCTGATCCTGAACGGCATCTACACCTTCGGTCTCAAGAAGGTCGCCATCGCCGACGTGATCTTCCTGGCGTGTCTCTACAGCCTGCGCGTGCTGGCCGGCGGGCTGGCCCTGGACATTCCGGTGTCGCCCTGGCTGATCGGCTTCTCGCTCTTCTTCTTCCTGAACCTGGCCTTCCTGAAGCGCTACGCGGATCTGCGGCTGGTCGAGAACGAGGCGGGGAGCAGCTCGCCCGGGCGCGACTACGCCGTGGCCGACGCGCCACTGCTCCTCTCCCTCGGGCCGGCGGCGGGTTACATGGGCGCCGTGGTGCTCGCCCTGTACGTGCAGAGCGACAAGGTGGCCACCCTCTACTCCCGGCCCGAGGTGCTGTGGGCGCTGATCCCGCTGGTCGCCTACTGGATCAGCCGGGTCTGGCTGCTCGCCCACCGCGGCCAGATGGACGACGACCCGGTGCTCTTCGCCACCCGGGACCCGCTGTCCTACGCGGTGCTGGCCCTCGGCGTGGGCATCCTCGGGGTGGGCGCGATTCTGTAGTCGTTCCTGTGGGTTGCGGCGTGCCTTGAAGGTGCCGGCTCAGCCTTCCTCGGCCCGCACGGCCTCCATCGGGCGGAGCAGCACCGGGAACCAGTGAGGCACCGTGTGGGGCTCCCGGGGCGGCGCCTTCTCGACGGGAAGGTCGAGAACCCTGCCGTCCCGCTTGTAGGCGGACTTGTGTCCCGGGATCGAGGCCAGCTCCCCGCGCTCGAGCAGCGCCAGCACCGCGTCGAAGAGCGCGCGGGGCGCGCCGGCCCAGACCACCCGGTTGCCCGGCAGTACGATCTGGGTCTCCTCCCGGGCGTCGCCGGCGAAGTGCTCGTGGAGGGCGGCGAAGGTCACGTAGTCGTGTGCGCGCACGAAGGCGAGCACCTGCGCCTCGAGATCCGCCGCGGCCGTCTCGCTCAAGCCCGCTCGTCCAGGTGGACCGTCTCGTTGAAGTGGACCAGCTCCGCCGGATCCGACATTCGCAGATCGGTGACCGCCGCGTTGTCCATCGTGCGGCGCCAGGAGCGCGGGTCACGGTCCACCAGCCAGCCGAAGGCCAAGGTGAGGGCGCCGGCATGGCTCACCACCACGCAGCGCTCACCCGGGTGCTGCGACGCAATCGCGCGCAGGGCGCCAGAGAGCCGCTCGGCCACCTGCCGGGCCGACTCCCCTCCGCCGGGACGCCAATCCGGATCGGCGTGCATGCGCTCGAAGAGTCGGTGCTCCGTCATCAGCTCGTGGTAGGTGAGGCCTTCCCACTCGCCCAGGTGGTACTCCTGGAGGTCCTCCCGCACGCGGAGCTCGAGGCCGAGGGCCTCGCCGATCGGCCCGGCGGTGTGCAGCGCGCGGGTGAGCGGGCTCGAGTAGAGGGCCACCGCATCGGCGCGGGTCCGCGCCAGGTGGGCGGCCACCCGCTCGGCCTGGACATGGCCCTCGTCGCTGAGGGGCGTGTCCGTCGAGCCGTGCCACACGCCGCCGGTGTTGGCCGGCGTCTGGCCGTGGCGAACGATGGTGAGGAGAGCGTGGGTCATGGGCGGAGGGGGGAACGCGGCGCGTGGATCATGGCGGGGGACCTTAGCCCTCGGCTTCTCTCCGCCAGCGGACCAGCCAGCCGGCGAGCGCTTCCGGGGTGTTGCGGCTCGGATCCTCGAGCACGCGGTCCGCGAGGAAGGCGAGGGCCTGGCCGATGCGGGGGCCCGCCGGCTCGCCGAGCGCCTCCATCACGTCGCGGCCGGACCAGGCCAGGGTGGGAGCCTCGGCGGCGGTCATCGCGTCCGCGAGCTCGCGCAGCTCCGCGAGCCGGGCCAGGGGCGCGGCGATCGGCTCGTCTCCCAGGGTCAGCTCCTCCTCCCGAAGCACGCAGAGCCCCTCGAAGGCCTCGCGGCCGCCGAGCCGGCGGAGCGCCTTGCCGAGGCTGCCCGGTCGCGGCGCGACCATCCGGTCGACGGGGTGGAAGGCCAGTCGCCGCTCGATGGCCCGGCTGCGGTCGCGCGGCATGCGCAGCCGCGCCAGCACGCGGCCCGCCTGCCCTCCGCGCAGCCAGCCGGTCCAGCGCAAGACCCGATCCGCGGGCAACCGGCGGAGGAGCTGCGCGGCGTCCGGGCGCGCGCGGGGGGCGAGGGCCTGCTCGAGGCCGGTCTCCCGGAGCCAGGCGAGGGCCCGGTCCGGAGCCTCGGCCAGGAGCAGCGCTTCCAGCTCGAGTCGCAGCCGCGCGCCCAGGGCCTCCGGCAGGGCCGCCACCGCCGCGGCTGCGGCCCGGCCGAGGGCCTCGCTCGCGGCCAGGTCCAGCTCGGCCATCAGGCGAGCCGCGGCGACGGCGATCAGCGGATGGGCGAGGCGCGCAGCGCCTCCTGCCGGGCCGACGCGCCCGGCCACCAGGTCGGCACGCCCGTCCCAGGTATCCACCCATTCGCCCGAGAGCGGCTCCAGGCCGAAGGCGGTCACGCTGAGGGTCGCGTCGGCCAGGGCCTTCTCGAGGGGGGCGCCTGCCGCTGCCAGCTCGACGACCAGCGGGTGGGTTCCCGGCCCCGGCGCGGGGGCGAGCGCACGGCGCCCCACGCGGATCGGCCCGCCCGGCGGCCCCGCCACCGCGCCGGCGAGGCTGAGCAGGGCATCCCCGTCGGCTTCGCACAGCAGCCGCAGGTCGCGCGGAGCGCGGCCGGCGAAGAGCTCGCGGGCGGCGCGTCCCACGACGAGGCAGCGGACACCCCGGGCGAGGAGCACGGCCGCGAGGTCTCGAACGGGTTCCGGAACGGGGGTGCTCACCCAGGGAGTGTACGCGCGCCTCCGAGCCGGGCTCGCACGGCCGGGCCCCCGGCCCCCGGCGGCGCGGGCTCCACGGGGCCGGATGGGCGATACCCCGGGGCGTGACCCGGCTCTTCTTCCGCATGCCCGGGGTGCCACTCGATGTGGACGAGGTGTGGCGACGCCTCGGCCGGCCCGGTGCCCGCAAGCAGCCGCTGCGCCGCGCCTCGCCGGGGAAGGACGGCTTCGCGCCCGGCGAGCCGGTGACCGGCAGGCGCCTCGAGGCGGGCCGCGCCTTCTGCGTGGAGGTCCGGCCGGTGCGGCACTTCCGGCCGCCGGAGGCCCCGCACCTCCGCGTCCTGTGCGGGCCCCTGGCCTGGCCCGAGGGCGAGGCGCCCGGCCTACGCTTCCGCACCGTTGCGGAACGGGGTCTCCTCCGGGAGCTCGCGATCGAGCTCGACACGCCGGCGCCGGGGTTGGCGCTGGACGGGCTGGCTGTCCTCGGTGCGCCGGCCCTCGGCGACGTCCGTCGCGGTGGCGTGCTGGTGGCGGGGGGGCTGCGGGTGCGCGAGGCGGGCACCCCGCCGCCGCCCACCTGGTGGCCCGACGAGCCCGCCTTTCCTCCCGACGACCTCGTGCCGGACGTGCCGGTCTCCAGCGCCACCGCCCGCGCCCTCGAAGGCGGCCATCCGTGGGTGCGCGCCGACGCAGGGCTGGGGGACGTCGGCTGCGTGCCCGTCGGCGGACGCATCCGGCTGCGCGGGCCCGATGGGCGCGATCTCGGCCTGGCCCGCTCGGACGGGGAGGGCGACCTGGCTGCCCGGCGCTGGGCCGGGCCCGGCGACGAGGGGGCCAGCACGGCGGAACGGGTCGCGGCGGCGGTGGCGCGGCGCGCGGCCCTCCACGCCGCCGCCGACGACACCGACGCCTATCGCCTGGTCCACGCCGAGGCCGACGGTCTGCCGGGACTGGTGGTCGATCGGTTGGGTCCGGTGGTGCGGGTGCTCGTCCAGGGCCGCGCGGCCCTGGGCCTGCGCTCGCAGGCGATCGCCGCCCTGCGCGCAGGCCTGGCCGACCCGCTCGGCGCAGCGCCGGCGATCTTGGAGGTGACGAACCTGCAGCGGCCCCGGGGAAGCCGCCTCCGGGGGGTGCACGCCCACGATCCCCTGCCCGTCGACGAGGCCGGTCGCCTCGTGGTGCGGGAGGCGGGCCTTCGCTTCCGGGTCGATCCCGGATTCGCCGAGCCGTACCGCCCACGCCCGGGCATCGGCCTGTTCCTCGACCAGCGCGAGAACCGCCGGCGCCTCCGCGCCGAAGCCCGGGGTGGGCGCTTCGCCAACCTGTTCGCCCACACCGGCGCCTTCAGCCTGGCGCTGCTAGCCGGCGGAGCCGCAGAGGTGTGGAGCGTCGATCTCTCGCGCGCTTACCTCGCACGGCTCGAGGAGAATCTCGAGCTCAACGGGCTCGGCGCGGCCGGCCATCACGGGGTGCGTCGCGATGCGCGCCGCTTCCTGGAAGAGCGGGCGCAGGACGCACCCCGCTTCGATGGCATCGTGGTCGATCCGCCGACGGCGGCCGCTTCCGGGCGCCGCTACTGGAGCGTGCGTCGGGATCTCGGGCCGCTCCTGGCGCGGGCCTGGCGGCAGCTCGCGCCCGGCGGGTGGCTGCTCGTGACCCGCAACCTGCGGGATCGACGGGGCGGGCTGGCCAGCCTCGCGCAGGAGGCCGCCGCAGCCGGCGGCGGCGGCCTCGACCGCCTCGAGCAGGCGCCGCCGGGGCCGGATTTCCCGCGCCTGCCCGGCTTCCCGGAGGGCGACCCCTTCGAGGGGCAACTCATGCGCAAGTCGCGGGGGGAAACCGCCATGCAGCACGGTTCTCTCGCAACTCCCTGATTCTCCTCGAAATTTCTCGCGACATTTTTTTTTCCCCGCGGCCACTCACCAGGTGAGCCGATGCAACCGCTCCTCCGGGCGGTGGCTCGTTGGAGGGTGAGAGGAGTTGATGCCCATGACCGCCAAGCCTTCGTTCCACCGGGTCCGCGCCCTGCTGCTGGCCGCCGCGCTCGTCGTCACGAGCGCCGCTGCCTCCGCGACCCCGGTCGATCTCTTCTTCAACGGCACCGTGCCGTCCTCGGACGGGAACTTCTACGGGCTCTCGGCCCAGGCACAGACCGACTTCCTGGCCAACGGCGGCCAGGTGCTCGGCGGCATGCCGATGTTCTCGCTGGTCGGAATGAAGATGACCATCGCGAACCCGTTGGACATCACGGCGAACTACGTGCCAGGAGGACCTAACTTCCTGACCAACCCGGCGCAGGATCAGAACACCTGGAGCTTCACGGCGAACCAGCAGCTGAACGACGTGTGGATCGTGCTCCGCGGCCACGACCCGACCGACGTCCTGGGCATCAACAACTTCGCTGGGGGCTATCTGCCCCAGAACGTGGGGCTCAACATCGACCCCATGAGCACGACCGACATCTGGCGAATGGTGAACCTGCCGGCCATGGGTGGAGAGCCGGCGACTTCCTATCTTGCGCTCTACCTCGGGGATCTGGCTCCGGGGCAGACCGTGACGAAGACGTTCTTCTACCGCGTCACGCAGGACATCATCACCAACCCCTCGTCGGGAGATCTCCAATTTCCGCAGCATCTCGTTGGCCTGATGTTTGCCCCGGTGCCCGAGGCCGGAACCCTGCTGCTCCTCGCGACCGGCTTGGCCGCGGCGCTGCGCAGCCGCCGCGCGTGAGCCTCCGCCGGGTCGCTGCCAGCCTGGCCGCGGCTCTGCTGCTGGCGGCGCCCACGGACACCTTCGCGCAGGACGATGCGGCCACGTCGCGGGCCGCCGTCCTCGAGCGCTCCGGCCGCTGCAGCGAAGCCCTGGATGTCCTGTCCGGGGTGGGTTCGCCCAGCGCGGATCAGCGCTTCCTCCGCGGGCGCTGTCACATCCAGCTCACCCAATATCCCGCCGCCGTCACGGAGCTTGGCCAGGCCCGCAGTGCCGACCCGACGCTGCCCCACGTCGAGCTCTACTACGGCATGGCCGCGTATCACCTCGGGGACATCCCGGCAGCGGAGGAGGCGATCGCCAAGGCGCGGGCCGGCTCGCAGGATCGGGCGGAGCTGCACCTGTACGACGGGCTCCTCGCCCTGCGTCGCAAGCAGAGCGCCGAGGCGGCGGCCTCGCTGGAGCGCGCGCGGGCCATGTCGGACTCGGTCGAGCCCACGGCTTCCTACTACGCCGGGCTCGCCTACGCCGGGGCCGACGACGCAGACCGGGCCGTCGTGGCCCTGGACCGGGTGATCGCGATGGAGCCCGCGGGCAGCGAGTGGGCGGAGGAGGCCCGCAAGGCCAAGGAGCGCCTCGACACGGCCGAGGGCGGGTCCTGGTGGGCTTGGGGCAAGTTCGGCGTCGAGTACGACGACAACGTCGTCTTGCGCCACCAGGGCGGCCTGCTGCCCCGGGGCATCAGCGGCGTCCACGACATGCGCGCTGTCTGGATCCTCCACGGCGGCTGGGAGTTCATCCGCGAGAAGGAGTGGTCGGCGGGCACGGCCTTGACCTACTACGGCTCGTCCCACTTCGATCTCGAGGACTTCAATCAGCACAACCCGGTGGTGAGCCTGTGGGTCGACCGGCGGCTGGCGAAGCCCACGACCCTGCGCCTCCGCTACGACCTGAGCCACTCCTGGATCGACAGCGATCCCTTCCTCCACAGCCACACGCTCACGCCCACCCTCTTCCACGAGTGGGGAGAGGCGGCCGGCCGCTCCAAGGTCTTCGCCTCCTTCTACGACTACAACTTCCTCTACGAGGACGACGGCGAGGTGCCGGACGGCCGCGGGCGGGCGTTCTCGCGCTGCCTCAGCCCCGGCACGCTCTTCTGCTCGCCGCCGGGCATCCGCGAGGGCGAGGATCGCAACCAGGACGGCTGGGGAATCGCGGCCGGCGTGGACCACTCGATCCCGCTGGGCTTCGCAGACACCGAGCTCACCCTCGGCTACCGCTGGGACCGCTACAGCTCTCGGGGCAGCGAGTACTCCTTCAGCGCCCACCAGTTCCGGGTCGAAACGGATACGCAGCTCCCGCACGACTTCCAGCTGCGCACCCTGGTGGCCTACACGCTGCGACCCTACCGGAACAACTCCAGCTTCCCGGATCCCCAGGACGTCTTCTTCAATCTCGAGTACCCGCTGCAGAACGAGAACCGCCGGGACGACGCCTGGTACTTCGCGGTGGAGCTCGAGAAGAAGATCACGGACGCGTTTTCGGCTGAAGTGGCGTACCGCTACATCAAGAACCACTCCAACGTGGCGGTTTTCGACTATGACCGGGAGATCCTCGGCTTCTACGTCACCTATCGGCTCGAGGAGTGACTCACTGGTCGAGGAGGTCTCACCCATGACCTGCACACGACTTGCAATGGCCCTGCTGCTGGCCTGCCTGGCCATGCCCGCCTTCGCGGGGGGCGACCCCGAGGGGGCGGATGCCGGATCGAACGGAGCCGGTGATCGCACCGCCGCCGATCTCCCTCCGGTTTCCTCCGCGCCTCCCCTTGCCGGCGCGCCGGCGGATCTCTCCTGCAACGGGGATCCCGACCAGATCGTCGGTCACGTCGTGGCCCTGGCGGGTTCGGTCCATGCCCAGCGGCCCGGTGAGGACCAGCGGGCACTCGCCTGCAACGATGCGATCCACGCCTGCGACACGCTCCTCACCACCGCGGGCTCGCGGGTCGGCGTGCTGACGGGCAACCTCTACGCCCATGTCGACACGGACAGCCGGCTGCAGATCGGAACGGCCGGTGACCAGCCGAGCCTGATGCTCCACGCCGGCGGGCTGCGGGTGATCGACCCCCGGGGTGCCGGCGCCGCGGCCGTGCCGATGAGCACGCCCCACGTGGCGACCCAGGCCCTCGGCACGGACACGGAGCTGTTCGTGAGCGACCCGAGTCGCACCCGCCTGTGCAACCACCTGGCTTCGCTCCGGGTGGCCGGCACCGGTGGCGGTGATCCCCTGGACCTGGCCAGTGGCTGCGCGGTGAGCTCCGGCCTCGGCGTCGCGGCGGCACCCGCCTCGGATCCGAGCATCGGCGTGCAGGAAACGCCGAGCTGCGAGATCGAGCTGGCGGGGATGTTCACGCCGTATGACGTGTCGGCGGACATCGGCTTCGACGCGTTCCCGAACGTGGCCGCGGCCGACAACTGGCGGCGCGGGGCCTGCGAGGCGAGTAACTGCCGCAACCAGGTCACGCCGCAGCCTCCGCCGCGCCGGATCATCCCGCCGCGGCCGCCCTCGCGCTTCCGCGTGGTCGATCCCACGCCCGGCACCGGCTGCGGCGGCGCGGGCTTCGGCTGCGGAGGCAACAACGACTAGGCCCCGGGCCTTCTCGATGCTCCCGACGGGGGAGACGGCTTTGCCGTCTCCCCCGTTCTGCTATGCACCGGGCTCGACGTCCGCTGACGAAGCGTGGCGAATAGGAGGGGACGACATGGCTCGCCTCGGCGGCGATCTCGAGTTCGCCAGCAACGGGGAGACGACGCGTGGCTACCTGGCCACCCCCGCGTCCGGCAACGGCCCCGGCGTGGTGGTGATCCAGGAGTGGTGGGGGCTGGTGGACCACATCCGGGACGTCTGCGACCGGCTGGCCCGGGAGGGCTTCGTCGCCCTGGCGCCGGACCTCTACCGCGGTGAGGCCACCACCGATCCGGACGCCGCCGGGCGCTTGATGATGGATCTGGAGCTGCCTCGGGCCGCCCGCGACCTGGACGCTGCCGTCCAGGCCGTGCTGGGCCACGAGGCCGTTCGCGGCAGCCGCGTCGGGGTGCTGGGCTTCTGCATGGGGGGCCAGCTCGCCCTGGACGCTGCGACCCGCAACCCGCGCATCGGCGCGGTCGTCGACTGCTACGGCATCCACCCGAACGTGCAGCTCGATCTCTCCGGCCTCGAGGCGTCGGTAATGGGCATCTTCGCCGAGCACGACGAGTTCGTGCCCATGGAGAGCGCCCGCAAGCTCGAGTCGGACCTCCGGGCCGCCGGGAAGCGCGCCGACTTCACCATCTTCTCCGGCGCCCAGCACGCCTTCATGAACGACACCCGCCCGGACGTCCACGACGCCGAGCTCGCCGCCCGCGCCTGGAGCCAGCTCCTCACCTTCCTCCGCGCCGAGCTCTAGCACAACGCAAGAGTGGGGACGTTCCTTGCATCTTGCGCTTTCGTCAGAAAGCGCAAGATGCAAGGAACGTCCCCACTCTTGCGGTCTCGGGGTTAGGGCTCGAGGACGTCGACGGTCTCGCCGGCGGGCAGCGGTGGGATGAGCTCGGCGGTGAGAGCGAGGCCGCCGGGGCAGGGCTCGAGGATGGCCTCGGCGAGGGTGCCGTCGCGGAGCTGCATGAACAGGAAGATCTCCCGCGCGGCGTCGCTCTCGGACTGGCGCGCGCGCTCCGAGACCCGGGCGGCGGCCAGGAAGTGGCCGGCGGCGGCCTGGGTGTCGTCGCCGCTGAGCTGGCGGAAGCCGATCTCGCGGGGCGCGCCGAAGCCGCTCACCATCGGGCGGTGGCCGGGCCGCAGGTGGAGGCGCTGGGCGGCGGTGGCGGCGGCGTAGCGGAGCATGCGCTCGAGGGTGTCTTCATCGAGCGGCTGGACGAGATCGAGCAAGGCGGAGTCCCCCTGGAGTTCAGGGGACTTGTCGGCTCGACTTGCCGGCTCCTTTAGCGCTTCCGGAGGTTCGCCTGGAGCACCCGCTTGCGCAGCCGGAGCTGCTTCGGGGTCACCTCGAGGAGTTCGTCGTCCTCGATCCACTCGAGGGCGCTCTCGATCGTGATGGGGCGGGGCGGAGACACCACGGTCGCCTCGTCCCGGCCGGCGGCGCGGATGTTGGTGAGCTTCTTCTGCCGGCAGACGTTCACGTTCATGTCCCCGGCCCGCCGGTTCTCGCCCACCACCTGGCCCTCGTAGACCGGCACGCCGGGACCGAGGAAGAGGGTGGCCCGCTCCTGGATGTTGAAGAGCGCGTAGGGCGTGGTCTTGCCCGCCTCGCTGGCGACGATCGCGCCGACCTGCCGCCCCTCGAGCGGGCCGGCGTGAGGCTCGTAGCCCTTCACCGTGCGGTGCAGGATGCCCTCGCCGCGGGTGTCGGTCAGGAACTCGCTGCGGTAGCCGAAGAGCGAGCGCGAGGGCACCACGAAGTGGAGGTGCATGCGTTGGCCGCGCGGCTCCATCGAGACCATGCGGCCGCGCCGGGCCGAGAGCTTCTCCATCACCGAGCCCGAGGCGGTCTCCGGCACCTCGATCATCACGTCCTCGACCGGCTCGCAGGTCTTGCCGTCCACCTCCCGCGGGATGATCTCCGGCCGGGACACGCTGAACTCGTAGCCCTCGCGGCGCATGGTCTCGATCAACACGGCGATCTGCAGCTCGCCGCGCCCGGCCACCTCGAAGATCTCCGGCGACTCGGTCTCCTCGATGCGGATCGAGACGTTGGTGAGGGCCTCGCGCGCGAGCCGCTCGCCCACCTGCCGGCTGGTGAGGAAGCGTCCGTCCTGCCCGGCGAAGGCCGAGGTGTTCACCGAAAAGCGCACGCGGATGGTCGGCGGATCGATGGCGATGCGCGGGCGCGGCTCCGGGGCCTCGCGATCGCAGATGGTGTCGCCGATCTCGATGGTGTCGACGCCGGCGAGGATGACGATGTCCCCGGCTCGGCCCTCGTCCAGCTCGACGCGCTCGAGCCCCCGCGTTCCGAAGAGCTTGGTGATGCGGAAGGGCTCGGCAACGCCGTCCTCGGCGAGCCGCACCACGGTGGTGCCGCGCTTCATGCACCCGCGCTCGACCCGGCCGATCACCAGCCTCCCCAGGAACTCGTCGTAGCCCAGGGTCACGGCCTGGAACTGCAGGGAGCCGTCCGGGTCCACCTCCGGCGCCGGGGCGTGCTCGAGGATGGCGTCCAGGAGCGGACGGAGGTCCTCCATCGGGCTCTCGGCGCGGGTGCCGGCCACGCCGGCCTTGGCGGAGCAGTACACCACCGGGAAGTCGAGCTGCCGGTCGTCGGCGCCGAGCTCGACCAGCAGGTCGAAGACCTCGTCCACCACCGCCTCCGCCCGCTGCTCCGGCCGGTCGATCTTGTTCACGACCAGGATCGGCCGCAGCCCGTGCTCGAGGGCCTTGCCCAGCACGAAGCGGGTCTGGGGCATCACCCCCTCCACCGCGTCGACCAGCAGCAGCACCCCGTCCACCATGCCGAGCACCCGCTCGACCTCGCCGCCGAAGTCGGCGTGGCCCGGTGTGTCCACGAGCTGGATGCGCACGCCCTCGAAGTCGATCGCCGTGTTCTTGGCGACGATCGTGATGCCGCGCTCGCGCTCCAGGTCCTGGCTGTCCATGGCCCGATCCTCCACCTGCTGGTGGCTGGCGACCGCACCGGTGAAGCGGAACAGGCCGTCGACCAGCGTCGTCTTGCCGTGATCGACGTGGGCGATGATGGCCAGGTTGCGCAGATCCTTGCGCGGGGTGGGGCGGGTCTCCGCAGGGCTCATGGGCGGCGGAACCTAGCAGTCCCGAGGGGCCCGTCGAATCAGTCCCCGCCGGGCTCACGCACGAGCGGCACGAAGCGCACCGGGTACTCGCCGCGGTCCAGGAGACCGTCCTCGGTGCGCTCGACCACCCGCAGCATCTGGTCCCAGCGGCCGACCGGGATGACCAGCTTCGCCCCCACGGCGAGCTGTCGGATGAGCGGCGGAGGGATCTCGGCGGGCGCGGCAGTCACCACGATGCCGTCGAAGGGCGCCTTCGCCGGGAGTCCCTTCCAGCCGTCCCCGGTGATCACGTCGACGTTCTCGTAGCCGAGCTCGGCCAGGAGCTTGCGGGAGCGCTCGGCCAGCTCCGGCACGATCTCGATCGTGTGGACCTCGCGGACCAGCTCGCCGAGCACCGCGGCCTGGTAGCCGGAGCCGGTACCCACCTCGAGGATCCGATCGTTCGGCTCGGGATCCACCAGCTCGGTCATCGACGCCACGATGTAGGGCTGCGAGATCGTCTGCCCGTTCCCGATCGGGAGCGGGCCGTCGCGATAGGCGCGATCGACGAGGTCGGCGGGGACGAAGCGGTGGCGCGGCACCTTGCGCAGCGCGGCCAGCACCCGCGGGTTCGCCACGCCGCGCGCCTCGATCTGCTCGCGCACCATCCGGTCCCGCAGCTCGGCGAAGTCGTCCGGTTGGCTCTGCAGGCCCATCGCTCCCATCGAACCCGTCAGCACCCCCGCCGCGACGGCCACGGCGATCCACTCCCTCACCTTCACGCTCCCAGCCTACCGGACCCGGCCACCGGAAGGGTGGCTCGTCCGCCGGGGCCACCCGCCACGGGGCCGCGCCGCTCGGGGCAGCGCGACCCAGCGCCGGGGCCGTTCGCCGCGAAGGAAGGTGCGGACACTTGGAACGGGAATTGCGATCGCTTCCCGAACGAGGGGACGAGGAGGCCCATGCGGAGGGGAATCGGCGCCGTCGCGGCGGCGCTCTACGGGTTGGCCCTCTGGGCGACCGGCGCGGAAGCCATCGACCTGTGGGAACGGCGGGTCCAGGTCCACGGGTACTACGACTTCCAGCTTCGCGCCCTCGCCGACGACCTGAGCTACGCCGACGACTTCGACGTCAGCCAGATGGCCCACGTGCTGAACCTGGAGGTGGAGGCGGCGCTCGCGCCGAACGGCTTCGGCCCCTTCGACCTGGTGAGCGCCTTCGCCCGCATCGAGGCGCGCTACGACTGCGTGTGGACCCGGGGCTGCGGCCTCTTCCCCAGCATCAACGCCTACGGCGACGGCGCCAAGCGCTACCCCAAGCGGCTCCACAACGGGCGGCGCTTCGGCTACGTGGGCGGTGTCTGGGCCGGTGATACGCGGCGCTGGCGGGCCGACCCGATCGAGACCTTCGGCTTTTCCTACAAGGATCGCCCCGAGGAAGGGCGGGTGCCCAGCGGCATCCAGCACACCGAGGCCTTCTGGACGATCTTCACCTCGCCCGGCGGCGACCAGGTGCTCGGCACTGCCGACGACCCGTCGCCCTTCTACTTCGATCGCTACTTCCAGCCCGGCCGCTGCAGGTTCGCCGTGAAGCGCACCCAGAGCTACACGGACGGCGTCGGCGTGTTCAACCTCGGCCCGATGGATCCGGACTGCGACGTCGAGCCGATCGCGGCGTTCATCGACAAGCCGAATCCCTTCCGCGCGCGGGATCGGAACCCGCTCACGGGAGGCGGGGGAGGCGGCGCGCTGCCCTTCCGTCCGGCTCCCGAGATCGCCTTCGACTCGGACTCGCCCGAGTGGATTCCCCGCGGCCTGTGGATCCCCAACCCGGAGCTGGCACGGCTGCTCGAGGACGGCGACCTCGAGGAGCCGGCACTGAACTTCAGCCAGGACGAGCTGGCCTGGAACCGGGGCGCCAGCCAGGGCGCCGAGAAGGAGCTGAAGGAGCTCTACGTCGACGTCGAGATGCTCGACAGCCGCTTGTGGCTGCGGATCGGCAAGCAGACGATCGTGTGGGGCAAGACGGAGCTCTTCCGCAACCAGGACCAGTGGAATCCCCAGGACCTCGCCCTCTCCTCGCTGCCGGGCCTCGAGGAGTCCCGCACCGCCCTCTGGGCCCTGCGCGCGGTCTACAGCTTCTACAACGTGGGGCCCCTCGAAGACGTGAGCCTCGAGCTCGCCGTCAACTTCGACGACTTCGAGCCGGCGGATCTCGGCCGCTGCGGCGAGCCCTACACCGTGTTCCTCGTCTGCGCCGGCAGCTTCGGGTTCCTGGCCCACGGCTTCGAGGCCAAGGGCCTGGCCGGCGTGCGCACGCCGCCGTCGCCGTGGAACAGCTGGCACGGCCTCGAGACCGGGCTCCGTCTCGAGTGGCGCTGGCGCCGCTTCAGCTTCTCCCTGAGCGACTTCTACGGCTACGACGACCTTCCCTACCTGGAGAAGATCTACACCTTCGAGCGCAACGTGGATCCGGCGACCGGACGGCCCCGGCGCGAGAATTCGCGGGGCGTCTGTCGGACGGGACGGGAGGACGCCTGCCTGCGGGCCGGCCGCGACGCCCTGCTGCACCACGCGGCCAACCAGACCCTCTACGCCAAGAACTGCGCGTCGACCTTCGGCATCGCCGCGCTGGATCCGAGCGCCTGCGGCCTCACCATCTTCAACAGCCAGGTGGACACGGATCCCACCCAGGCCGCGGCCCCGCGGCTGATGATCGCGTTCGCCAACATGTGGGCCGGGTCGCTCAGCAACTTCGGGCTCTCGGGCGGCGGCGCGGAGGTCTTCGCCGGGCTGGCCGCTTTCACGCCCCAGACCACCGCGGCGCTGGCCCGTTTCCCCTGGACGCAGACCGTGCTCGGAGCCGGCCCTTCGGCCGGGGATCGCACGCCGCTCGTGCCCCTTTCGGTCGACCTGAACGACGGGGGGCCCTCGACCCTGCCGCCGCAGTTCGCCGGCGACTTCGGCGTGATCATCTGGCAGGGCTCCGGGCTCCAGCCCGTGCTGACCGACGAGCAGGAGGCGCTGCTCGGCTGCGGCCCCTTCTTCCAGACCCAGTGCGACATCGACGGCATCGACCTGATGAACGCGGAAGCCAGCGCAATCATGCAGTCCTTCGTCGGCTTCGACGGGAGCTCTGGGGAGGACTGGGCGACGACCGACCGCAGCCGCGCCCAGCCGGGCACCGTGGGCTTCGACGGCGGGCCGGTGTGCACCCGCTACGAGGGCGGCCGCCTGCACGTGCTTCCCGGCTGCCGCGGCCGCGGGGACGACGGCTACTCCGTCTTTGTCGACGGCTCGACCGGCGGTGCGCTGCACCCCTTCACCGGGCAGCCCTTCCGCACGGAGATGTCCATCTTCTCCTGGAACTTCATGATGGTCCTGGTGGGCAACTCGATCCCGAAGGACCCGAACAAGATCCGCATCGACGAGTTCGATCCGGACCAGGCCTTCCGGAGCGGCGGCTGCTCCTTCGCCAAGCCCCAGCTCTGCCACGCCTTCAGCAACTTCTGGCTGTCGGTCTCGAGCAAACGGCCCACCGTGCGAGCCGGCGGCAACGGCCGCTTCGGCCGCCGGGATTTCCAGTGGCACGACGGCACCCCCGTCGTGACCCGCTTCCAGAAGCGCAACGTGCTGGGCTTCTCGATGGACTTCGCCGAGGACGTCAGCAAGAGCAACTGGGCCCTCGAGTTCACCTGGGTGGACGACGTGCTCCAGACCGACAACGACGAGCAGAACGGGCTCAGCGAGGTCGACACCTTCAACCTGTCGATCTCCGCCGACCGCCCCACCTTCATCAACTTCCTGAACGCGAACCGGACCCTGCTCTTCAACGCCCAGGTCTTCGTGCGCTACGTGAGCGGCTACCGCAAGGGCTTTCCGAGCAACGGCCCCTGGAGCACCCTGGTCACGCTCACGGCGACGACCGGCTACTTTCAGGATCGCCTCAACCCGAGCCTGACCCTCGTCTACGACGTCGGCTCGGACTCCGGCGCCGTGCTCGGCCAGGTCCAGTACCGCTACTCCAGCAACTTCTCGGCGACCATGGGCTTCGCCCTCTTCGCGGGTCGCACCCAGCGCAAGGACATGGCCATCAACCCGATCGCCAGCCGCAACCGCACGGGCCGGGGCGCAGGGAAGGACTTCGTCGACAACGGGCTCTCCGCCATTCGCGACCGGGACGAGCTCTTCGTGCGCGTGCGGTACTCCTTCTGAGCCGCGGATCGCCTAGAATGGCGCTATGGCGAAGATGGTCATCGAGAAGGCGTACTTCGAGACCCGGGCCCAGGCGATGGACGACATCCGCGAGACCGGCTACTGGCCGACCACCTACGTCTCGGGGAAATCGCCGGAGCTGCCCCTCCACTACCACGATCACGACATCATCGGCTACGTGATCGAGGGCGAGGCCTACCTGCTCGACGAAGAAGAGCGGAGGGTGCCGATCGGTCCCGGCGACCGCCTGGTGATCCCGAAGGGCGCCTGGCACGCGGAGGGCGAGGTGACGGAGCCAGTGATCTATCTCGTCACCACCCGGGAGGCCGTGCCGTTCCTCGAGGCGATCCTGCCGCGGGAGCCGAAGGGCCCCTTCCCGGCGTTCGACGGATGGTGGTCCTGGTCACCGGCGCGTCCGGCGGGCTCGGTGAGGTGCTGGGACGGCTCCTCGTCGAGAAGGGCCTGACCGTCTACGGCACGATGCGGGACCCTTCCCGTCGCGAAGGGGAGGGCGCCTTCCCCATGCTGGCCATGGACGTCCTCGACGACGCCTCGGTCGAGAAGTGTGTGGCCGAGGTGCTGGGGCGCGAGGGCCGCATCGACGTCGTGATCAACTGCGTCAACCAGATGATCATCGGGTCCGTCGAGGAGCAGACCGTCGACGAGGTGCGCGCCCTCTACGACACGAACGTGTTCGGCGTGCTGCGCGTGTGCCAGCACGTGATCCCTGTGATGCGCCAGCAGGGGAAGGGCACGATCGTCAACATGAGCTCCCTGGGCGGGCTCCTCGCCGTGCCCTACATGAGCGCCTACACCTCGGCGAAGTTCGCCCTCGAGGCGATGACCGAGGCCATGTACCACGAGGTCGCCGCCGACGGTATCGACGTGGTGATCATGCAGCCCGTTGCCATGGCGATGGAGCGGCCCGCCACCGGCGCCCACCTCAGCACCGTGGAGGGCGTCGCCGCGGATTCGCCGAGCCACAAGATGGTCGAGCGGATGGCCCGGGACACGGCCGCCAGCAACCTCACACCGGAGGCCGTGGCGCAGAAGATCCATCAGGTGATCACCGCGGACAAGAAGCCTCTTCGCGTCCCGATGGACCGGGCCCGGGTGCTGGCGCTGCTCAAGGGCGTCGCGCCGCAGTCGGTGATCGATCGGCTGATCTCGGGATTGACCTAGCCCCGCCCCTAGGCCGGATCGAGGACGACGACCGGGATCGTGCGGTCCCCCGCGCGCTCCTGGTACTCATCGTAGGGCGGGTAGAGCTTCGCCATCTGCTTCCAGAGCGCCTCGCGTTCCCCGCCCTCGGCGACCCGCGCCCGGGTGGAGACCTTCTTGGCGCCGACCATGAGCTCACAGGCCGGCTCGGCCTCGAGGTTCAGGAACCAGACGGGATGGCTCGGCATGCCGCCCTTCGAGGCGATGATCACGTAGGCGTCGCCCGCCTCTCCGTAGATCAGGGGGAGGGAGCGGGGCTCGCCGGACTTCCGGCCTGTCGTCGTGAGCAGGAGGGTCGGAAGCACCCCGGGCCCGCCCAGCGGCGTCGAGTCCCAGAGACGCGCCTTCTCCGGGTCGGTCCGGTAGAGCTCGATGTGCTCGGCGATCCAGGGGATCTCGCTGAAGTTGGCCACGGGGTCCTCCTCGTCCGCTGCAGGGTACACGATCAGTCGGCAACAGAATGTCCAGGACCCAGGGCGGAGACACCCGGCCTCGCTCCTCGTGCATCACGCGTGCGCGCGGAGGGTTCATGAGGAACCACGGACCGGGAAAGCGCTGCGCCAGGCCGTCCGGCCCGCACAGGACGACCAGCGTCGCGTCGGTCTCCGGACGCACGCGGGGCACGACGAGCTGCTCGTAGACGTCACGGAACCGCCATCCGCCCCAGGGCAGACCCCGCCGCGTCCAGGTCGTCACGCAGTGGAAGTCCGAGACTTGCTCTACTCGGATCCCGATAGTCTGGAAGACTTCTGTCTTCTCGTACCGCGGCGTCGACTGCATCTTCGCAAGGGCGTGAGGTAGCTTCTGGAGGCCAGGAGGGCGTCTTGAAGGAGTCGAACGCGTCATCGAAGCTCCAGACCGGGGTCGGCTGGGGACTGCTCGCCCTCGGGATCGCCGTGTTTGCCGTTCGCCTGCTGCACGAAGGTGCCTACGCGGTCCCCCGCGGCGGGAACCTGCTCGGTGGACTGGGGGCGCTGCTGCTCGGCGGCGTGCTGGTCTCGTCCGCAGCGCCGCGGGGGCTCCGATGGCTCGCCCTGGTGGTCAGCCCGGTGGTGCTCTTCTTCGGCCTCTACGCGACGATGGCGGAGCTCGAAGAGGTGGTGTCCCTCTACGCCACCGACGGCGCCGGCCAGCCGGCAGAGCTGCGGCTCTGGATCGTGGACCGCGACGACGGCGCGTGGGTAGGGATGCCGCGCTCGAAGGCGGTCGAACACTCTCTGGACGGGGCGCGCCACGAGCTGCTCCGAAGCGGCGAGACCCTGTGCGTGGTGCCGGCCCTCCACGAGGATCGCGCGACCGTCCGGGCGATCCATGCCCTCAAGGTCGAGAAGTACGGAGTCGCCCGGGCTGCTGCGGCGGTCGGCCTCTACCCGAGCGAGGCTCCGGACGCCTCCGTCTCCCTACGGCTCGATCCCTGCCCTGGCGGGTGAGGGGAGGCGCGGCCTCTGCGTCGCTGCCTCGGCAATGCTTGCTCGCGACCTGGGTTCCGGCCAAGGCGAGGCGCCGGTCCCCTCTTGGAGAGGCTCCTACTGCGCAGGAGCTTCGTCGCCAGCGTCCCAGGGCATGCTGCTCGTGACCCAATGGCTGATCTCCTCCTGCTGGTCGTTGCGATGGAGATGCCGCGGAGGCGAGGCGAAAGTCGCGTAGGGCCGACAGCGCAGGACGACCCGATCCTCGGCCTTCGCCATCGCCTCGACGGCGGGCCGAGCCTCTTCCGGGAGCGGGTTCCCCGACATCCGGCCTCCGACGGCCATCATCACGTCGACGACGAGCTCCGGGTCGTCATCGATCTCGGCGTCGCAGTAGACCTGGAGGTAGGCGAAGGGCCACCGCTCGTCGAGGACGCAGAGGCTGATCTTCGCGCTGCGGCCGACGGCCTTCGCCTTCGCGCGGTCCCGCATCGTCGACACCAGCAGCTCCTCCGAGTCGGTCGGGATGTAGTAGACGATCGACATGGCTGGGCCGTCGTCGCGGCGCCCGTAGCCGAACACGCAGGTCCGGTGCGTGCGCAGGAACTCGCGACGCTCGGACGGAAGCAGGTCTCGATCCGTGGGCGCCGTGAAGGGTTCGGGCGCGAGGGGGAGCAGGTTCATGGTTCGTGTTCCTTTCGGGCTGGGGATGTTCTACGGGGCGGCGACGAGCCGCTTCGCGAGAAAGGTCATCATCCGGCTGGCCTCGCGCTTGCTGGCGCGGTGCATGACGAGGCCTTCCGCGGCCGTGATGAGGGCCTCCACGACGAGCTCCCGGTCGGCGGCAGGGATCGAGCAGAGCTCGATGGCGCGCCCGAGGTAGTCCGCGTATCGGCGGTGCGCCCGCTCGTGGAACTCGGCCATGGCGGACGAGTGGTGCGATCGCTCGTGCAGCGTCGCGATGAGCCTGTGCCGCTCGAGGCGGCGCCAGACGAACTCGGTGAGGAGCGTCTCCAGCTCTTTCACTTCTTGGCCCGGGAGCGACCGGGAGAGGCGCTCCTTCCCCTCCTCCAGGTCTTCCGATTGAAGCGCATGGAGCGCGGCCGCGAAGAGGTCGTCCTTGGTTGCGAAGTACCAGTGGACCACGTTGGTGGCGATCCCCGCTTCGCGGGCGATGGATGCGATGGTGGTCCCGTCGTACCCCTGCTCCTGGAAGAGCCGCTGCGCGATCGCGACGATCTCGGCGGTCTTGTCCTCGCGGGTCCGGTCGGGTCGGTTCCTAGCCATCTCTAGATCAATAGTCTAGAGCAATTCGGATCGCGAACTCCATCGCCCGCTCGGTTGACAGCGGCCGCGTTGATGGCGGAGCGGGGCTTCGCCGGAACGAGCATCTCCGCCGTGAAGGAGAGGTCGGGCCTGCCGTCGGGCTCGATCTATTGGCACTTCGAGAACAAGGAAGCGTTGCTCGGCGCGGTGATCGAGGAGGCGGCGACTCGCTGGTTCGAAGCCCTTCCGGGACCGGAGACGCTTCCCCCCGAGCCGCAGAAGCGGGTCGAGGCCCTGCTCGACGCGGCGGCGAGGTCGCTCCAAGATCGCCCCGAGTTCCTACGACTGATCCTCCTCATCAGTCTCGAGCGGCGCGAAGTCGACGAGAAATCGCTCGCAACCGTTCGGCGCGCTCGTGCCCTCGCTCGGGAACGACTGACGACGATCATGGGAGATCTGCTGGCGCCAGCAGCGGGCCCACACTCTCGCTCGGCGCTCGCTCAGCGATTCGCCGATTTCGCCTTGATGGTGGCGGACGGTGCGTTCATCGCGCACCACGTCGATTCGGAAGCGACCGATCTGCGCGCCGCCTTCGATCTGATGAGACGATCGCTCGCCGCCTACGCGCGGGAGATGCTCGCGACGCCCCCCCCCATCCGCTCGAGGAGGCATGATCATGGCAAGGTCCAGTCCGCCGTCTACGGGCGTTTCGAAGTGAAGAGCATCGCCAGGTGGCGCCGATTCATGGAGCTCCTGTACGGCCTCGAGCTGAAGCCATCGACGAGGCCGGGCGAGTTCGAGGCGGTCGTCGACGACGCGGGCTCTCGGCTGCTCTTCTCCGAGGGGCCGGCGGAGGATCTCGTCGCATACGGATGGCTCTGTGACTGTCATTTCTCACGGGCATGACTCACCTTTTCTCACGGGCATGACCCAGGCCTGACCGCGGTTTTCTCACGAGCATGACCCACCCCAGATGGGGGGGGCTCAGGAGGAGGCCGGTCCCGTGGCCGACCCAGGCCATTCTGCGGCGCCAGAGGAGGCGCAGGCAGATGGCGTATCGCGAGGTCGGCATGTGGGAGATTCTGGAGGTGCTCCGCCGGGCGCACCGAGGCGAGAGCCAGGTGGCGATGGCGCGGGCCACGGGGCACACGCGCAAGACGATCCGGCGCTACGTGCAAGTCGCCGGGGAGCTGGGCTGGGTCGCCAGGGGGCCGAGGGAGCCGGATGAGGCCCTGGCCCAAGGGGTGGCGGCTCGGGTGCGGCCTGTGCCCACGCAGCGCGACGCGGGAGAGAGCGAGGCGCAGCTGGCGCCGCATGCCGACCGGATCCGAGCGTGGCTCCAGCCCGAGGCGGGTGGCCGAGGACTGCGGCTGACGAAGGTCTACGACCTGCTCGGGCGCGAGGGCGTGCGCGTCCCCTACAGCTCGCTCCACCGCTTCGCGGTCCGCCACTGCGGGTTCCAAGACCGGCGCCGGGTGACGGTGCGCATGGCGGCGGTGGCCCCCGGCGAGCTCGCCGAGGTCGACTTCGGCCGCCTCGGCATGGTCTGGGATCCGGAGACCGGGCGCCGCCGCACCGTTCATGCCCTGATCGTCACCCTCGTCCATAGCCGCCACCAGTACGTCCACGTGACCTACGGCCAGAAGCTCCCCGATCTGCTCGAGGGGCTCGAGGACGCCTGGGCGTTCTTCGGCGGGGTCCCGGTGCGCGTGGTGCTGGACAATCTGAAGGCGGCCGTCACGAAGGCCGACCGCTACGAGCCGATCTTCCAGCGCACCTTCGCCGAGTACGCCCACTACCGCGGCTTCGTCATCGATGCCGCCGTGCCTCGGCATCCCAAGGGCAAGCCCCACGTCGAGCGCCAGGTGCAGTACGTGCGCGAGCGCTTCTTCCGTGGCGAGCAGTGGCTGGGACGCGACCACGTGCAGCGCGAGGCCGCGCGCTGGTGCCTGGAGGTCGCCGGCCAGCGCACTCACGGGACGACGCGCAAGAGGCCCCTGGCCGTCTTCGAGAACACGGAGAAGCCGGCTCTGCAGCCCCTCGTGCGCCCGCGCTTCGATCCGCCCACCTGGGCCGAGGCGAAGGTCCACCCCGACCACCACGTCCAGTTCCAAAAGGCCTTCTACACCGTGCCCACCCGCCACGTGGGCAAGCGCGTCTGGGTTCGCGGCGACTCGAAGCTCATCCGCATGTACGTCGACGGCGAGTGCATCAAGACCCACGAGCGCGTGGACCCTGGCTGCCGCTCCACCGACTACCACGACTATCCGCCCGAGCGTGCCCCCTACGCCATGCGGGACCCGGAAGCGGCGATCCGCCAGGCGCGCGACCAGGGGCCTCACATTGGGCGCTTCGCCGAGAAGCTCCTGGCCGGCCCCTTCCCCTGGTCCAAGCTCCGCCAGGCCCAGAAGCTGCTTCGCCTCGGCCACAAGTACGGCCTGCCGCGCGTCGACGCCGGCTGCCGCAGGGCCCTCGCCTTCGACCTCATCAACACGAAGCGCCTCGAACGCATCGTGGCCGAAGGCATCCAGCCGCTCGGCGACCCCAGCACCCCCGGACAGCTCCTGCTCCTGCCGCCCCGTTTCCTGCGCCCGCAAGGGCACTTCACCCACCCCAACGACAACCCCGACAAGGAGACCACCCCCCATGACGACCGAGATCAACCCGTCCCTCAAGACCCTGCTCAAACGCCTGAAGCTCTCGGGCATGCTGGCCACGCTCCCCGATCGCGTGGCCTACACCCGGAAGACGAAGCTCCCTGAGCTCGACCTCCTGGAGCTCGTCCTTCAGGACGAAGTCGATCGCCGCGACCACAAGAACCTCGAGACGCGCCTTTCCCGCGCCGGCTTCGAGGAAGAGCAGACCCTCGAGGCCTTCGACTGGGATGCCCCCGTCACCTTCGATCGCGATCGCGTGAAGGACCTCTTCTCCCTCGGCTTCCTCGAGCGCCACGAGGACGTCATCCTGCTCGGCCCCGTGGGCGTGGGCAAGACCTTCCTGGCCTCCGCCCTGGGACACGCCGCCTGCCGGGCCGGGCACCACGTCCTCTTCCTCCGCGTCGACCGCATGTTCCACTGGCTCCACCAGTCGCGAGCCGACCTCTCGACCGAGAAGGTCTTCCGACGCCTCCTCGCCCCGGACCTCCTCGTCCTCGACGACTTCGGCCTCCGGCGCCTCTCCGCCGAGCAGTCGAGCGATCTCTACGAGGTCGTCCTCGAACGCCACCGCCGCGCTTCGACGATCGTCACCAGCAACCGCGCCATCGAGGAATGGATCCCCCTCTTCGACGACCCCATCCTGGCCCAGAGCGCCCTCGACCGCCTCGCCCACAACGCCTACCAGCTCGTCATCGAGGGCGAGAGCTACCGCAAGCAACAGCGCCCCGGCGAAATGCCGACCCACACCCCCGCCAATCCCCAGCGCCGAAGCCGCCGCCGAACCCGCGTCCGCTGACGCCAAACAAGGAGCGTGCTACCTCATCCACCGGCCCGGGACCCATGGGTCAACCCCGTGAGAATACCTGGGTCATGCCCGCGGGAATCGACACTGTGACGATCTCGATGGCCTCGAGGAACGCATTCTGGCCTGCGGCGAGAAGGCCGATTGGGCGAGCGACGACGAGGCCAAGGAGCGGGGCGCTGGGCGCCTGCTTCGAACGGTGGACTCGGAGGGACTCGTCGTCGAGATCGCGGACGCCACGGCATCGCACCATTCGTACGAGGCCCCGCATCACGAACAGACCTACAAGACGGGTCGACTCGGCGTCGGCCACTTCTCGTTTCAGTCCGCCGATCTCGACCGCCTCGAGCGGTTCTACGTCGATGCCCTCGGACTCGAGATCACCGACTACAACGACTTGAACCTGATGACGGGCGTCCGGGTGCGGGTCGGCTTCTACCGGGCGAACCCGAGGCATCACTCCGCGGGGTGCGCGAGCTTCGGAATCCCGAGCCGGCAACGCCTGCACCACTTCTTCCTCGAGCTGCCCGATCACGATGCCGTCTGGGGACACCGGATGCCGGCTGCACAGAAGCTGCGCATGCTTCCGACCGTCGCGCGGGCCGCGGCGGGCCAGCTCCGAGCGCGATTCTCGGGTTAGGCCCGAGGCGGCACGATGACGAACCCCCAGCCACCCAAACAGCCATCGAAGACAGGAAGAAGACGGAAATGAGAGCGACGCTCAGTCCCGAAGCCACCTTGACTCTCGAAGAAGCCAACACGATGGCGAGCGCCGCCATCGCCGAAGCGCGGCGGCTGGAGCTCGCTCCGACTTCGGTCGCGGTACTCGATGCGGCCGGGACGACGAAGGCGATTCAGACCGAGGATCGGGTGGTGCTGATGAGGCCCCAGATCGCCACGGCGAAGGCCTGGGGCTGCCTCGGCCTCGGCTTCTCGACCCGCTCCTTCACGGGCATGGCAGAGGGCATGGGTCCGCTCTTCCAGACCTTCCGCGCCCTCGCCGACGATCGGATCGTCCCGTCGCCCGGAGGCGTGCTGATCTCCCGCGACGGCGTTCTGGTGGGCGGGATCGGCGTCTCCGGCGACACCGGCCCCAACGACGAGCTCTGCGCGATTGCGGGCGTCGAGGCGTCTGGCCTCGTCGCGCAGCTCTAGCGGGGCCGACCGGGGGACCTGGGCATGCCCATTCGCGAAGCGACGGATCCCGAGATCCGCTCCATGACGGGAATCCACCTGTACCACTTCTTCCTGTCGAATCGCGCTCAGCGTGTCTCCCTGACGCTGGCAGAGAAGGGGCTCGAGTTCACGCCGCACTCCGTCAACCTGCTGACCGGGGCGAACTCCAAGGACGACTACTTCAGGATCAATCCCGCCGGTCTCGTGCCCGCCCTGGTCCACGACGGTGTGGTGATCACGGAGTCGGGAGATGGCAGAGTTCCACCAACAGGCGACCGCCGGTTTCCCGGAGGCCCGGATTGTCGCTGCAGAAAGGGATCTGTTCGCGTTCTTCGACCGACTCGAGTCCGAGCTCGGCCAACATCGATGGCTGGTCGGAGACGAATACTCCTACGCTGACATTGCCTGGTTCGTGCAGTATTTCCTGATGTGGCGCACCGGCATGGTCGACTTCGTGAACTACCCCAACCTTCGTCGCTGGGCCGCGGAGATCATGCGCAGGCCGTCCTTCGAGCGGGGCATCAGACAGCTGCAATCTTGGTACTCCCCGAACGCCTGCAAGGTACTGAAGATCAGGTCGCGCATTCGGCGGGGCGGACCGATGCCGAAGCAGGCAAGGGCGCCCGTCGCGGGGTAGGGGGATCTGCCGGGCCGGCATCTGGCTCGGTCGCCTCGAGCGGCCGCGGGTCTCAGATGCCGCTCACCCCGGCGCCAAGGCGCCTCATGTCCTCCAGAAGGCGCCTTGGATCGACCGCACACCCCATGTAGTGCAGGCCGGGCCGTCGGATCGAGCCATCGAGGAGCTGCAACAAGCAGGCGACCAGCGGAATCGCCGTGATCTCGTATCCGTCCTCGTGGGAGACGAGCAGATCGAGACGGCGCGGGGCTCCGTCGCCGCTGCCCTCGGCCTCGAGCTTGATCCGGACGCCGTGGGGCGCTCTCGTGAAGCGACGATTCGCCCGCACCATGAGCCTCGCACAGGCCCGAACCGCGCTGTCGAACCGTCCGAGTCCCGTCGTCGCGAACGTCATGAGCAGCAGATCGACGACCGGGTTGACGCCAGCCACGTAGGCCGCGAGGCGTTCCATTCCGAGCTGTTCGGGCAGCTCTCGCAGCTCGATCAGATCCGTCGGGAAACATCGATGCGTGCCGAATGGATCGCCGAAATCGAAGCTTCGGGTCGCCATGAGGCTCGCCCTCCGCCAGCCCCCGGCCTCGTGAACGGAAGCCGGGGTTGCCACCTGTCGCACCATGTCGAGTGCAGAACCCAGCGCGCTGTCGGACTCCTTGATCAGGGCCGAGACAGCAGCTGCGCGAACCTCTCCGAGGCGATCCGCTGCGAGCCGTACCAGGGCCGACGGCAACCCGGGCAGCGCTCCGGCCTCCGTCACAAAGCAGCGACCGGACTGCTCGATCCTGGGCGTGAGGAGCTGGAGCGCCTGGGCCTTGAGCGGACCCAGGCTGATGTCGATCCAGTCGATGCCAGCCTCGATCGCGGTCTGGGCCACGCCGTGCGCGATTCCTTCGAGGGGAATGCAGACGATGATGAGATCGCACCCTTCCAACCCCGCTCCAAGGGATGCCGTGTCGTTGGCGTCGACCTGCGCCGCACCCACGCGATCAGACCCGAGCTCGGCCGCCGCCGCGCTCGCCTGCTTCGCATCTCGGCCGGCGAGGGTAACGTCGAGTGAAGTCTCGCGAAGCAGCAGCCGCGCAATGGCCCGTCCCGCAGCACCGTACCCTCCGAGAATCAGCGCTTTGTCTGCCAAGGTCTCGCTCCTGCGTTGGTGACGCCCTCACGCTCCGTCCCGACTGCAGGCGTCGCGGAGTGAGAGGATGGTATCCGATTCCCCGGAGCCCCTGGAGCAAGTCGCCACGGATGCCTTCGCGCACGCGCAAGGCTCACTCGATCCCCAACCTCTTCATCTTCTTGTACAAGCCCTCCCGCGTGATTCCGAGCGCCCGCGCCGTCGCCGCCCGGCGGCCGCCGTGGCGTTCGAGTGCGCTGCGCAGGAGCCACGCCTCGGCGCGGGCCAGGCTCTCCTGCAGGGTCTCACCTTCGATGCGTTCGGGCTCGAGGGCCTCGAGGCCGTCTCGCAGGCGCGGGGAGAGGCGCTCCGGCGGGATGACGTCGCCGGTCTGCGAGAGGGCGAGGGCGCGCTGCATCTCGTTCTCGAGCTCGCGGACGTTGCCGGGCCAGGCGTGGGCGACGAGCAGGTTCTCGGCCTCGGGGCTCAGGTGGCAATCGGCGCGTTTCTCGCGCTTGCCGTGGAGGGCGAGGAAGTGCCGGGCCAGGGGGAGGATGTCCTCGCGCCGCTCGCGCAGCGGCGGGACGTCGAGGGGGAAGACGGCGAGCCGGTAGTAGAGGTCTTCGCGGAAGCGGCCCTGGGTGATCTCGGCGCGAGGATCGCGGTGGGTCGCGGCGATGACGCGGACGTCGACCCGGCGCGAGCGGTTGCCGCCGACGGGGCGCACCTCGCGCTCCTGGAGCACGCGCAGGAGCTTCACCTGGAGGACGCCGGAGGTCTCGCCGATCTCGTCGAGGAAGAGGGTGCCGCCGTTCGCCTCCTCGAAGAGGCCGGTCTTCGCTCTGTCCGCTCCGGTGAACGCGCCGCGAACGTGCCCGAAGAGCTCGCTCTCGAGCAGCGTGTCCGGGAAGGCGGCGCAGTTGAGGGCGACGAAGGGGCCGCCGCCGCGTTCGCTGCCGGCGTGGATCGAGCGGGCGAGCACCTCCTTGCCGGTGCCTGTCTCGCCGGTCAGGAGCACGGTGGCCCGGGTGCGCTGGGCGTGGCCGACCAGCTCGAAGGTGCGCTGCATGGCCGGACCCTGGCCGATCACGTCGGTGAGGCCGGCGGGGCGGCGGGTCGTTTCGGCGGCGAGGTCGCGCGGGGTCGGGTAGGTCGCCGGGGAGGAGGTGACGAGCACGCGGCGGGCGCCGGCGCGAAGGAGGCGACGCACCGCGCCGTCCCGGAGGTGATCGGGTGCGTCCATCACGACGGCGTGGAAGTCGGGCAGGGGGAGGCCGAGGGCGTCGTCGAGGACCGGTGTCCAGACGAGGTCGACGGTGGGGGACGCCGCCATCGGGCTCTCCTCGAGGCCGCTGGCGTCGCCGATCCAGAGCACGGTCTGCAGGGGGGTGGACATGGGGGCTCCTGGGTCGCGGGGTGAACACGCCTGGAGCAAAGGGCGTGCCGGGGCTGCGCTCCTCTCCGCGCGTGCGGGCGCCGAGGTGGCCAGGACCGGCCGGCCGGGGCCGGCCCTGGCCATGCGAACACGCGGTCTCGCGCGCCGGGTAGGGGCCAGCGAGCCGCAGCGACGCCTGCCCGCCGCTGCACGGCGCCGCCCGACCGGGTCGGCCCGTGCGGCGCCGGCCGCCTACGTCGGGGCTGGGAGCGACACACGAGCCCGCGGCGATCGCGTTCGCGTCGCGCGGAGGCGGAAGGCGCCTCGCGCTTCACGCCCCCGCGGACGCCGGTCCGCGGGCCGAAAACGCAAGATGCAAGGAACGTCCCCGGTCTTGCGTTTTGGCTAGGGGGCGGGGAGGAGGAGGCGCTGGCCGGGGACGAGGCGGTCGGGGTCGTCGATGCGGTCCCGGTTGGCTTCGAGGATGCGCTCGGCGTCGGCGGCGGAGCCGTAGTGGTCGCGGGCGATCTGGACGAGCCAGTCGCCCTCGCGGACGGTGTAGTGGCGAGGAGACTCGGACGTCGTGGTCGTGGCGGTGTGGTAGGTGGGGTCCGGGTCCTCGGGCTCGGCCCGTTCCTCGCGGTCGAGGGTCTCCGGGGGCGCCGCCTCCATGGCGATCGGCTCCTCGGCCTCGGTCTCCTCGTCGGCGGGCTCGCCGATCTCCACGAGCAGCACGTCCCGGCGCTCTGCGGGAGGAGCCGCGACGTCGGGCGGGGGAAGGGCGGCCGGTGGCGCGCTGGGCTCGGCACCGCATGCCCAGCTCGAAGCGAAGAGTGCCACCGCCGCCAACCACGCCGATCGCAAGCTCTCCCCTCCACGCCAAGGGCCAGCGCGTCGGAGCGTCCAGTCAGCGATGCGCTAGCGCCGCTTCCGCCAGAACGAATGGAAGCGGCCGCAATCGAGCTTACCCAGGGGAGCACCCAAATCGGTGACGCCGCGCACATCCACCAGCTCCTGGCCCTCGAAGCAGCGGTCGACGCTGCCGTCGCGGGTCGAGTCCTCGCACTGCAGGGTTACGGCCCCGCCGGAGACGTACTGGATGACGTCGGCCTTGCCGTCGGCGTCCGTGTCGATCTCGTTGCGGGCCACCTGACCGCCCTCGAAGATCTGGCGGATCTCACCCTGGCCGTTGCCGTTCTGGTCGATCAGGCCCTCCACGACGACGCCGCCGGCGAGGCGGTAGCGGATGTCCAGGCTGCGGTTGCCGTCGCTGTCGACGCACTGGCTGCGCGCCGCGCCGCCCGGCTCGAGGAAGACCTTCACGTCGGGACGCTTCTTCCCCTCACTCACCAGCTCCTGGTGGGTGGCGACGCCGTTGGGGCCGAAACGGCTCAGCACGGTCGCGTGGCCGGCCTTCCGCTGGTCCATGGCCTGCCAGGTCATGACGCCGTTCTCCTGGTGGGACCAGAGATCGAACTTGCAGTCGCCGTCCTGGTCGACGGCCTGGTCGCTCAGATCGCCGTTGCGGTCGTACTGCTCCTCCAGATCGAAGCAGCCCCGCAGCTCGCGATCCTGGCGCACGAGACGCGGCTTGCCGTTCGGGCCGAACTCCGTGAGGGCGTCCTTCTTCCCGTCGTGGTTCCGGTCTTCCTCCTGCCGGACGACGACACCCTCCGCGTCCGTCGTCACCCACAGGTCCGGCCGGCCGTCCCCGTTGCGATCCTGGGTCTGTTGCTGCGTGCCCCCCTCTCCGAGGGCCACCTGGATCTCGAACACGCCGTCGAAGTCGTCGTCCTGCTCGACGAAGGCGGGCTCGCCGTTCTCGAAGCGGGTGCGCACGTCTGGCTGGCCGTCGCCGTTGCGGTCGCGCTCGCTGCGCACCGGCACGCCGCCCTCTAGGAAGGTGCGGGTCTCCCGGCTTCCGTCGCCGTCGCCGTCTTCCAGGATCTCGGCGGGCTCCTCGTCCGGTCCGAAGGTCGTCTCGACGTCGATCTGGCCGTCGAAGTTCCGGTCCTCCCGCTGGACGTGCTTTCGCCCCTCCCGGTAGGCAATCAACACGTCGGGCTTGCCGTCGCCGTTGCCGTCGCGCTCGGAGCGGGTGGGCTTGCCGCCCTCGAGCCAGGTGGTGAGCTCGAAGCTTCCGTCGAAGTCGCCGTCCTGCTCCTCGCGGGAGGCGGTGCCGTTCTCGTAGTGGCGCCGCAGGTCCGGCTGGCCGTCGGCGTTGCTGTCGACCTCGTCGCGCACGGGCGCCTCGTCGGTGCCGTAGAAGACGATCTGGTCCACCCGGCCGTCGCCGGTCGTGTCCTTCTCCTGGCGGGTGCGCCGCCCGGCCCCGAACAGGAGGAAAGTGTCCTTCTTCCCGCTGGCATTCGTGTCCAGCTCCTGCCGGACCATCTCGCCCCCTTCGAAGAGGGAGAGAACGTCTGGCTGGCCGTCGCCGGTGGTGTCCCGGCGCTCGCGGACCTTCTGGCCGTTCTCGTACTCGACCTGGACGTCGAAGCCCCCGCCATCGCCGGTGGCGCGCTGCTCGGCCACCACCTGACCCTCTGCGTCGAGGCTGCCCTTCACGTCCGGCTTGCCGTCGAAGTCCGTGTCCTCCTGGAAGCGGACGGCCCTGCCCGCTTCGTAGAAGACGACCCGGTCCGCGTCTCCGTCTGCGTTCTTGTCCTCCTCGAGCCGCTCCGTCGCACCGCCGGCGCCCTTCGTCACCCAACGGTCCACCTTGCCGTCGGCGTCCGTGTCCTCGAGGAGCCGGCGCTCCTCCCCGGTGACGACGTCGAGGGTGACGAACTTGTCCGGCTGGCCGCTTCCGTCCGTGTCCTGCTCCTGCTTCTCGAGCCGGCCCTCCGGGTCGTAGAAATTGCGCAGCTCGAAGCCGCCGTCACCGTCCTCGTCGAGGTCGACCCGCAGGAGCCGGCCCTCGCCGTGGAGCTCGATGCGGTCCGGGCGGCCGCGGCCGGCCCGGTCGATCTCCGTGCGCGCGAGCTGGCCCTGCTCGTAGCGGCTCTGGGCCTCGAAGCGGCCGTCGAAGTCCGCATCCCGTCGCGTGCGCAGCAGCGCCTCGCCGTCCGGCGCGTACTCGAACTCGGCGTCGATCTTCCCGTCGTCGTTCTGGTCTTCCTTCTGGACGGAACGCTTGCCGGCCTGGAACTCGACGAAGGTGTCGCGGCGGCCGTCCCGGTTCGAGTCCGCCTCGGTTTTCAGGATCATGTCGCCGGCGAACCAGGTCTCGAGGTCGACCTGGCCGTCGTCGTCCTGGTCTTCCTCTTCCCGGGCTTTCTGGCCGTTCTCGTAGTGGCGGGCCAGGTCGATGCGGCCGTCGTCGTCCGGATCGAAGCGCTCCTGCTCCCGGTCGCCGTTCGGGCGGTAGAGCACCACGGCTTCCGGCGTCCCGTCCCGGTCCTCGTCCTTCACCTGGCGCCGCTCGCGGCCGTCCTCGTAGCTCGACTCGGTATCGAAGCGGCCGTCGTCGGTGGTGTCGGCCCGCCGGGCGACGATCTTGTCGTTCTCGTAGTCGGTGACCACGTCCACCTTGCCCGAGTGGTTCGTGTCCTCCTCGACCCGGGCCTTCCGGCCGTTCCGGAAGCGGATGGTGACGTCGAAGCGGCCGTTTCCGTTCGTGTCCTGGAGCTCCAGGGTCTTGGTGCCGTCGGGCTCGTACTCGGCGCGGAACTCGGGCTTGCGGTCCCCGTCCTCGTCTTCCTCGACGATGGCCGGCTCGCCGCCGGCGTAGGTGACGCGCCGCTCGATCGTGCCGTCGAAGTCCGGATCCTCCTCCTTGCGGACGGGCACGCCGTTTTCGTAGAAGAGGGTGGCGTCGGTCTTGCCGTCGAAGTTGTGGTCGTCCCGCTGCTGGGCCGGCTTGCCGTTCTGGAAGTCGATCCACTGGTCCTTGCGGCCGTCGGCATTGGTGTCCCGCTCCTGGAGCTTCGGCTGGCCCTCGCCCTCGAAGGCGATCCAGGTATCGACCTTTCCGTCGAAGGTGGTGTCCTGCTCGGCCTTCACCGGCTGGCCGCCCTGGTACTCGACGAACTCGTCGTAGCGGCCGTCCCGGTTCGTGTCGGCCTTCTTCGACTTCACCTGCTCGTTCTCGTCGAAGTCGAGCACGGTGGGGGCGCCCTGGGCCCAGGAGGCGAGGGGAAGGGCGGCGAGCGCTGTAAGAAGCAGCGCGAAGGGGGCGAGCCGGATGCTAGTCAAGGGTGTTGGTGAAGCTGCCGAACAGGTTGTGGTTCGCGAGGCAGCGCACCTGCGGCCCCATGTGGCTGAAGGGCGAGGCCGCCAGGAGCGCCTCGACCGCCGCCTTGCCCGCCGCCGGATCCGAGCCCGAGTCCACCACCGACACGCCGCTGGCGGAGCCGGCGGGATCGATGCGGAAGCGGAGCTTTGCGGTGGACGTGCGCACGCCCTCCGGCAGGATCCAGCGGGAGAGCGTCCTGTCCTTCACCCGGGCGAGGTAGGCGTTCACCTCGGGCCGGGCCAGGCAGGCGTCGAAGCTGACGGCCCCCGGGCCCCGGCCGTCCCCGCCGACGCCGGCGCCGCCCATCCTGCCGAGGTTCATGTTCGGGTTGGCGACGACGCCCTGGTCCGCCCCGAACACGTCCCGGCTCGACGCGATGCCCTGGCGGACGCTCGAGCCGCTGCCGAGAGAGTTCGGACCGGCGGTGCCGATCGTGTTGCCCGAGGGCACCACCTGACGCGGGCCGCTCACCACGCCGACCGGCGCCTGGTGCTGGATCGGCCCGGCCAAGGCCGGGCCCTGGTAGTTGGGGACGACCGGGGCCGTGGTCGCACTCGCCACCGAGGCGACGCGGCCCGTCGTCTCGACGGTGACGGAGCGGAAGTCGACCTGGGTCGGCGCGACGGTGGGCGCCACGACCGCGGTGTCGATCCGGGCCGCTTCGACGGGCTGGGCGAAGTCCTGGATGACCGTCGGGTTCACGATCTGCGGGGCCATCGCCATGGGCGCCGGATCGAAGGCGGCCAGGCTCTCGGCGATGGCGGTGGGCGCCGGCGCGGGCTCCTCCTCGCTGGCCACCTCCTCCGGGAGGATCAGCTCGATGATCTTCTCCTTCTCCTCCTCCGGGATCTGGCTGGCGATAAAGAGAAGCAGGGCGATGGCGCCGCCGTGGACCAGGAGCGAGATGCCGCTCGTGACCCAGGCCCGCCCGCCGCCTTCGGGATCCGGCATCTCCGAGCCGGGGAACGGGATCGCCTCGCCGGAGGAGGCGCCGCCGTGGGCGCCCACGGCGCCGATGCGCCGGGTCCGCATCGGGTGGTTGCGCTTCGGGCGCAGGCTGACGACGAATCCAGCGGTCATCGGGCGCTCCCCCTGCTTCGAAGGCTCGGAACCCGCCTGGGGGCGCGCGGTTCGGAGCTTCGGGGTGCGTTCGGCCGGCCGGGCGCAGACGCCCGCAGGGAGCCCTTCATAACGTGGCAAGAAAGACGCAACTTACCGGCACCATTGTGGATTTTCCGACCCCGGAGCGATCCTATGGGAGCCACCCGGGGGTGTCAACGAGGCACTCACCTCTGTAAGGTAGGTCGACTTCGAGGCCCGGTTGGTGTCGGTGGGTCCACACCGGGCAGGGGGAACGAGCCCGTGAACATGGAACTCAACGAGCTCCTGGAGCTCCTGCACCAGGGCCGGCTCACGGTGTACCCGCTCGGGGTGCTCTCGGTGATCGTCTTCGGCATCGCCATCGAGCGCTTCTGGAAGTACCGCGGGCTCGACCGCGCGACGCGGGATCTGACCCGGAAGCTGGTCGACACGCTCGTGCGTCACGACCTCTCCGCGGCCCGCACCCTGTGCGAGGCCTCGAGCACGCCCATGTCGGAGGTGTTCGGCGAGGGCCTGCGCTGGCGCAACATCGCGTTGGAGGATCTCCACGAGGTGCTCGCCACCGCCCGCAACGAGGTGGTGACCGAGCTCCGGCGGGGGCTCTGGTTCATCGGCACGATCGGCTCCCTGGCGCCCTACATCGGGCTGCTCGGGACCGTGGTGGGCATCATGGTCGCCTTCGGCGCCATCGCCGAGAGCGGCGACGCCGGCTTCGAGGTGGTCTCCGCGGGCATCTCCGAGGCGCTGATCGCCACGGCGGTGGGCCTGCTCGTGGCGATCGTGTCCCTGGCGCTCTTCAACTTCCTGCAGGTGCGGGTCAACACCATTGCGTCGACCTTCTCCCGGGCCAGCGAGCGCTTCGTCCAGGCGCTCCTGTTCGTGGAAGCCGGCACCGAAGGTGACAAGGAGGCGTCCCATGGCGAACTCAGTCCCGCACGAGGGTGACGACGCCGGCGGCATCGTCGCCGAGATCAACATCACGCCCCTCACCGATGTCTTCCTCGTCCTGCTGATCATCTTCATGGTCACGTCGTCGGTCATCGCGAACACCGGCAAGAACGTGAACCTGCCCGAGGCGGTGGAGAGCTCCCAGACGCCCAAGCAGGCCGTGAACGTGACGATCACCGAGGGCGGCGAGGTCCAGATCAACGGCGCCGATGTGGCCTACGACAACCTCTTCGCCCACCTGAAGGCCGCCCTCGACGCCGCCGAGCAGAAGACCGTGATCCTCCGTGGCGACCGCAAGATCTACCTCGAGAGAGCGGTCCACGTCCTCGACCAGGCCCAGCTCGCCGGCGCCGAGGGCTTCGCCCTCGCCACCAAGAGACCCGGCAAGAACTGAACGTCCCCCCAGTTGCGTTCAGCGGCTGCGGGACCAGAGCAGGGCGGCGGCGATGAGCAGGAGCTCGGGGAGGAGCAGCCCCAGGCTCTGGTACATCGTGAGCGTGTTCGGCAGGGCCAGGGGGAACTGGGACTTGCCGGAGATGCCTTCCTTGGGGCGGATCGTGAGGTGGGGCGTCCGCTCGGCGGCCCAGTGGACGGCGTTGAGCACGAGATCGAGGTTGTAGAGGGAGCGCAGGTAGTGGTTGGAGGCGAGGTCGGCATCGCCGAAGGCCACGATGCGGGTCTCGCCGGCTTCGCGCGGGTAGGCGCCGGCGACGACGAGGGGCCAGTAGTCGCGGTCGACGTCCGGGGGCGGAGTGGGCGCGGTGTTCGACCGCACGGCGGCGGCCTCGGGGACGATCCACGAGCGCGGGCTCGCGAAGGCGACGCCGCGGATCTTGTCACCGATCTGCGGCTTGCGCAGGCGGAAGCTGCGCACGCCCTTGAAGAAGGTCATGCGGTTCGGTCCCAGGCCCTGGCCGACGGGATGGGAGGGGCTGTAGCTGTAGGAGAGGGGCGCCAGCCCCTTCGCCAGGCCCTCCAGCTCGCCGGACGCCGGGTCCACGACCGCCCCGGGAAGCGGCTCGAGGCCCCACTCGGCGAGCACCGCCTCCAGGCCGGTGTCCGAGCCGGGCTCGACCATCGCGACCAGGCGCCCTCCGCCCGCCAGGTAGCGGCGCAGGGCGGCGCCGGCTCCCTCGGCCAGGCCGCGCTCTGGCCGCACCCACAGGACGACGTCCGCGTCGGACGGGATCTCCGCCGTTGCCGCGCTCACGAACTCGCGCACCTCGTATCCCTCGGTCTGGAGGGCGGCAGTGAGCCCCGAGAACCCCGTGTCTCCCGACGCGCTGAAGTCTCCCTCGCCCGCGCCCCGGGCCACGTAGACCGTGCCGCTCTGGAGCTGGCGCAGGCGGAAGAGGGCCTCGTAGAGGGCGCCCTGGGTGGGTCGCTCGACCGTCTCCCAGCTCTCCCGGCCCTCGCGCCGGAGCGTCAGGACCACGCTGTTCGAGGAGCCGATGGCGAAGCGGTCTTCGTCCTCCGGGTGGTCGTCGATGCGCCGCTCGTCGAAGCCCAGGCAGCTCGCATTGCCCAGGGTCCGCAGCAGGGAGCGGGTGGCGCGGATGCGCGGATCGAGATCGTCGTAGTAGAGGCCGGCGTGAAGCTCGCCCTGGCCGCACAGGTCGTCGAGGGCGGCTTGCAGGGCGTCCGCCACCTCGTACTTGTTCTCGAAGCTCCAATCGAGCTGCACGTCGCTGCGGGCCGCGGCCCGCTCCAGGGCGACGGCGGCCAGGAGCGCGAGGGCCACGCGCCCGAGAGCACGCAGCACGGGCCTCCGGAAGGCCGGCGCGCCGGCGCCGCGCGCCCGCAGCAGCGCCTGCACCGTCGCGACGGCGACCACGAGCCCGCCGCCCACCAGGTTCACGCGAGTGAACCAGGTGCGCTCACCGCTGCCCGCCAGGGCCGCCGCGCCGAAGGCGAGCATCACGAGCCCGCACAGGACGATGCCCCGTCTCATCCGGCGATCCGCCGCCAGTCCAGGGCGAAACGCGCCAGGGCGTAGGCCACGAGGGCGACGCCGACGAAGTAGACGAGGTTCGCCAGGTTGACGATGCCCTCGGCGAAGATCGAGTAGCGGGGGTGGATCGAGATGGCGTCGAAGAAGCGGGCCACGCCCTCCGCCTCGCGCAGGAACGGTGTGAGCCAGCTCCAATCCCACAGCACGAAGCCCACCGCCCAGGAGGCCACCACGGCGATGAGCTGGCTTGAGGTCCAGGCGGAGCACACCAGGCCGATCGATGCCAGGGAGATCGCCAGCAGCGTGAGCCCCATGAACACCGAGAACAGGTGCTGGAGCCCGATTCCGCCCTGGAGGATCGCGAGCGCCGGGTAGACGAAGCTCGCGAGCATGGCGACGACGACGAAGAGGTAGGTCACGGCGAACTTCCCGAGCACGATCTCGTGGTGGGAGAGCCGCGTCGTCACCAGCAGCTCGTCGGTGCCGCGCGCCCGCTCCTCGGCGAAGACGCGCATCGTGATCATGGGGATCACGGCGATCAGCGTGATGCCGAGGTTCTCCATCACCGGGAAGAAGACCGTGTCGCGCAGGTTCACGTGGTCCGGAATCGTGTCGGTCTCGAAGCCGCCCATGGTCGACGACTGGAACAGGAACAGGATCTGGTTGTAGGCGCGCAGGTGATCGAAGAAGATCAGGCCCGCCACGAGCACGACGAGGGTGAGCACCAGGTAGGCGAGGGGGGAGCCGAACAGGACGAGGAGCTCCTTGCGCATCAGGGCGCGGAGCCGGCTCACGCTGCGTGCTCCCCGCGGAAGAGCGCCAGGGGGTCGTTGCCGCCCAGCACCTCCGCCGTCGCGCCCTCGGTCACCAGGGCTCCCCGGTGCAGCACGGCGGCCCGCTCGCTCAGCGCTCGCGCCTCCGAGAGATCGTGGGTGCAGAGGATCAGCGTGTGTCGGCCGTGCAGCCCCCGCAGCACGCGGCGCACCTCCTCCTGCTGGAGCGGATCGAGGCCGCTCGTCGGCTCGTCGACGATCAGGAGCGGCGGGTCGAGCAGGAAAGCCTGGGCCAGGGAGACCCGCTGCTGGAAGCCCTTCGAAAGCTGGCCGATCCAGCGCCCGGCCACGTCCTCCAGCGAGAAGCGCTCGATCACCCGCTCGATGGCGGCGTCCAGGTCTCCGCCGCCGAGATCCCGCGCCGCGCCCGCGAAGCGCAGGAAGGCGCGGACGCGCAGGTCCGGATAGATGCGCGAGGTCTCCGGCACGTAGCCCAGGCGGCGGCGCACCTCGGCCGGCTCGCCGGCCGGCGAGAAGCCGTCGACCCGCACTTCGCCGCCCGAGGGCAGCAGCACGCCGGTCACGAGGCGGATGAACGTGGTCTTGCCGGCGCCGTTCGCTCCCAGCAGGCCGAAGGCCTGGCCCGGCTCGATCTCCAGGTCGAGGTGGTCCAGGGCCACGTGGCTGCCGAAACGGCGCGAGACCGCGCGCGCGGCGACGTGGGCCCCCTTCTCGGCAGCGTCCGCTCGCTCCGACGCCGCGCCGGTCTTCCCCTGTTCCTCGCTGCTCACTCTGTCGGGCCCCGCTTGCCCATGGTACGCCGGCCAGTGGGCCCGCGTTTCACCGTACGGGAGGACACCGTGACGCTGCCGGCCGATCCACTCACAGCCGCTCCAGCACCTCGAAGAAGTCGGGCCAGGTCTTGGCGACGCAGCCCGGGTCCCGGATGGCCACCTCGGGCACCCGCAGCCCGGCCAGGGCGAAGGACATGGCCATGCGGTGGTCGTCGTAGGTCTCGATCGCCGCGCCGTGGAGCGGGGCCGGCGCGACGCGCAGCCAGTCCGGCCCCACCTCGGCCCCGGCGCCCAGCCGGCGCAGCTCGGTGCGCAGGGCGGCGAGGCGGTCCGTCTCCTTCAGCGGCAGGTGGCCGAGCCCGGTGACCGTGGTCGGGCCGTCGGCGAAGAGCGCCACGACTGCGAGGGCGAGGACGGCGTCGGGGAAGGCGTTGCCGTCCACCTCCGTGCCGCGCAGCGGGCGGTCCGGGGGGCGGCGCACGACCACCGCCTCCGGGCGGCGCTCCACGGTGCAGCCCATCGCCTCGAGCACGTCGAGGAGCAGGAGATCGGTCTGGCGGGAGTGGGCCGGGATGCCTTCGACCGTCACCTCGCCGCCGGCGATGGCCGCGGCGCAGAAGGGGTAGACCGCGGACTGGGCGTCGGGCTCGACGGCGTAGCGGCACGGCTGGTAGCCCTTCGCCGCGACGACCAGGCCGGCGCCGCCCCGCCAGGCCACCTCGGCGCCGAAGGCCCGCATCACCTCCAGGGTGAGCTCGACGAAGGGGCGGGAGACGAGCTGGCCGTCGGCCAGGGCGAGCTCCACGTCGCGGGAGGCGCAGGGCGCCGCCAGGAGCAGGCCCGAGACGAACTGGCTCGAGCGGCTGGCGTCGATGGTCGCGCGTCCCCCCGGCAGGCCGCCGCCCGCGATGCGCAGCGGGGGACAGCCGTCGCGGCCGAGGACCTCGACCGGCGCGCCCAGGGCGCCCAGCGCCGTCACCAGCTCCTGGATGGGGCGCGCTCGCATGCGCGGGGTGCCGTCCAGCTCCGAGGGGCCGTCCGCCAGGGTCGCCACCGCCGTCAGGAAGCGCGCCGTCGTTCCGGAGGCGCCCACGTCGAGCCGTCCCGACGCGATCAGGCGGCCTCCGCGGCCTTGCACGCTCCAGGCCTCGCGGCCGCGGGCCACATCGATGCCGAGGGCTGCGAGCCCGTGGGCCATGGCGAGGGTGTCGTCGCTCCCGGTCGCCCCCAGGAGCCGGCTCGTTCCCGGGGCCAGGGCCGCCGCCACCAAGGCGCGGTTGGTGATGCTGCGGGAGCCGGGCGGGCGAAGCCGCGCCTCCAGGGGGCCGCGGGGTCGCACGGGGAGGGGATCGGGAAGACGGGACGCGACCATGGCCGCCGACCGTAGGCAAGCCCCCTCCGCGTTGACACCCCCGGGGCCGTCGGCCACCCTCCTTCCTCTGGTGGGTCTCGGCGGCCCGCGCGCCGCCCCCGCCCCGGGGCCGTGCCGGGCGCGCGCGACCCCCGACCGACCCCGGCACCGCTCTGGCCGGAGTCCAAGAAGCCCCACTCGAGGAGAGACCGTGCCCCGCGTCCTGGTGACCGATGCGCTCGCGCCGGAAGGCCTGGAGGTTCTCGAGAAGGCCCCCGGGCTCGAGGTGGTGAACACGCCCGGGCTCCCGTCCGGCGAGCTGGCCCTGGCGATCGCCGAGGCCGACGGCCTGGTGATCCGCAGCGGCACGAAGGTGACCGCCGACGTGATCGAGGCCGCGCCCCGGCTCAAGGTGATCGGCCGCGCCGGCATCGGCGTCGACAACGTCGACGTCCCCGCCGCGACCCAACGCGGCATCGTGGTGGTGAACACGCCGGAAGGCAACAACGTCACCACCGCCGAGCACTCGATCGCGCTGCTCGTCTCCCTGGCCCGGCACATCCCCCAGGCCACCGCCTCGATGAAGGCGGGCCGGTGGGAGAAGAAGAGGTTCCAGGGCATGGAGCTCTACAACCGGGTGCTCGGCGTGATTGGCCTCGGCAACATCGGCCGCATCGTCGCGGACCGCGCCCGCGGCCTCGGCATGCGGGTGATCGCCGCCGATCCCCACATCAATGCCGAGGTAGCGGCCAAGCTCGACGTGGAGCTGGTCTCGGTGGACGAGCTGATCGAGCGGGCCGACGTCGTGAGCGTGCACGTGCCCCGCACCAAGGAGACGACGGGGCTGCTCGGCGACGCCGCCTTCGCCCGCGCCAAGCCCGGGCTGCTCGTGATCAACGCCGCCCGGGGCGGCATCGTGGACGAGGAGGCCCTGCTGCGGGCCCTCGAGGACGGGCGGGTCGCGGCCGCCGCCCTCGACGTGTTCGTCGAGGAGCCGCCGGCGGCGGACCATCCATTGGTCGTGCACCCGAACGTCATCTGCACGCCGCACCTCGGCGCCTCCACCGCCCAGGCCCAGCTGAACGTGTCGGTGGCCGTGGCGGAGCAGGTTCGTGACTTCCTGGTCGACGGCACGGTGCGCAACGCGGTGAACGTGCCGTCAATCTCGCCGGAGCTGCTCGAGCAGGTTCGGCCCTACCTCCAGCTCGGCGAGAAGCTGGGCCGCTTCCAGGGCCAGCTCTGCCCGGGAGCCATCGAGGAGATCGAGATCGAGTACGCCGGCGAGGTGGCCGAGCTGCGGGTCGCGCCCATCACGATCGCCGTGCTGAAGGGGCTCCTCGAGTCGGTGAGCGACCGGGTGAACATGGTGAACGCACCGGTCGTGGCCCAGGAGCGCGGCATCCGCGTGGTCGAGACCAAGTCGAGCCGCCCGATGGACTTCGCCAGCGCGATCACGACGCGGGTGCGCGGCTGCGCCGACCGTCTGATCTCCGGCGCGCTCTTCCACGGCGGCCAGCCGCGCATCGTGCGCATCGACGATTTCATGCTCGAGGCGATTCCCGAGGGCCCGACCATCCTCCTCCACAACCATGACCAGCCCGGCGTGGTGGGCTCCGTAGGCCAGTGCCTGGGGGACGCGGGGGTGAACATCTCCCGCATGCAGCTCGCCCTCGTGCCCGAGCGCAGCGAGGCCGCCATGCTCGTCAACGTCGACCCGGCGCCTTCGGATGACGTGATGGAGCGCCTCCGGAGCCTGCCCCACATGATCACCGCCCAGCTCGTGGATCTCGGACCGTGACGGCCCTGGTCGCCGTCGGCGCCCAGTGGGGCGACGAAGGGAAGGGCAAGCTGGTCGACAGCCTGGCCCTGTCGGCCGAGCTGGTGGTGCGCTTCCAGGGCGGGAACAACGCGGGGCACACGCTCATCGTGGACGGCGAGAAGACCGTCCTGCACCTGGTGCCCTCCGGCATCCTCCAGCCGAACGCGACCAACCTGATCGGGCCCGGCGTGGTGGTCGATCCGCGGGTGTTGGTGAGCGAGCTCGACGAGATCCGGGCCAAGGGGGCGCTCAAGGATCCCTCGCGGGTCCGCGTCTCGGGGCGCGCCCACGTGATCGCGGACTGGCACGTGGCTCTCGACAAGGCGCGGGACGAGGCGCGGGCCGAGGCCGCGATCGGCACGACCGGGCGCGGTATCGGACCCTCCTACGAGGACAAGGTGGCGCGCCGGGGCATCCGGGTCGCCGACCTGCTGGTGCCCGAAGCGCTGCGTGCGGCCGTCGACCGCATCGCCAAGGAAAAGAACTTCGAGCTCACCGAGGTGCACGGCTGGCCGGCGATCGACGCCGACGCGCTCTACGACGAGCTGGTCGAGCTCGGCCGCCAGCTCGCGCCCTACGTCGACCACACCGGGCGGATCCTCGACCGGGCGCTGCGGGAGGGCAAGAACGTGCTCTTCGAGGGCGCCCAGGGGACCTTCCTCGATATCGACCACGGCACCTATCCCTACGTGACCTCCTCGAACTGCGTGGCGGGAGCCGTGTGCACCGGCGCCGGCGTCGGACCGACGAGGATCGACAGGGTGCTCGGCATCACCAAGGCCTACACCACCCGCGTGGGCGGCGGCCCGTTCCCGACCGAGGACGAGGGCCCCGGCGGCCAGTGGCTCGGCGAGAAGGGGAACGAGTTCGGCGCCACCACCGGCCGGCGCCGTCGCTGCGGCTGGCTCGACATGGTCGTGCTGCGCGAGGCGGCGATCGTGAACGGCTTCACCTCGCTGGCGGTGAACAAGCTCGACATCCTCTCCGGGCTGGACGAGATCCCGGTGGCCCGGGCCTGGCGGATCGACGGCAAGCTCACCGAGGACTTCCCCATGACCCTGGCCGAGCTGGCCCGGGCCGAACCGGTCTACGAGGCGCTGCCCGGCTGGACCGAGGACCTCACGGGCATGCGCCGCTACGAAGAGCTGCCCGACAACGCCCGCCGCTACATCGACCAGGTGGAGGCCTGGGTGGACGTGCCCGTCGACGTGATCTCGATCGGGCCGGGGCGCGACCAGACGATCTACCGGAAGGACCTCTTCGCCGAATAGGCTCCGGGGGCCGGGATGAAGAAGCTCCTCGCTTCGCTGGTCGTGCTCGGGGTCGGCGCGCTCGCCCTGCTGGGCCTGGCGCTGCGCGCGCCAGCGCCCCCGGCCGCTCCGGAGCGGGGCTTCGCGCTGGCCGGCGTGAACCTGGTCGAGCCCGGCGGCAGCCGGCGCGAAGCGACGACGCTGCGGGTCGAAGGGGGTCGGATCGAGGCGATCGGCGAACGGGAGGCCGGGGCCGACGAGCGCTTCGCCGGCGCGACCGTGCTGCCCGGATTGACCGACATGCACGTGCACTTCCCGGCGCTCGGCCTGCCCGGCGACGACGCCTACACCGGCCTGCTGCTCCTCGCCCACGGCGTCACGACCGTGCGGATCGCGGGCGGCACGGCGCCGGAAGACGCCGGACGCCTGCGTGCCGAGAGCAGGGCAGGCCGCCTGCCGTTTCCGCGGGTCTTCTCCTGCGGCCGCTGGCTCGACGGCCCGGAGCCGGTGCTGCCGGGCGGCCGTGCCGACCCGGTGCGCTTCATGACCGACGCGGACTTCGCCATGGTCGAGCGCGCCTTCCGACGCATGCAGTGGACCGCCGGCCGCCTCCACGCCGCCGGCATCCCGCTCCACACAGGCACCGACTGCAATGCGCCCAACGTGGTGCCGGGCGCGAGCCTGCACCGCGAGCTCGAGCTGCTGGTCGGCGCCGGCCTGGTGCCCGAGCAGGCGCTGGCCCTCTCGACCCGGGCCTCGCCGGCGTTCCTGGGCGTCGAGGGAGCGGGCAGCCTGCTTCCCGGTGCGCCCGCGGACCTGGCGATCTTCCGGGAGGATCCGACGCGGGACATCGCGGCCCTCGCGACGCTCCGCGCCGTGGTTCGCGACGGTCGTCTCTACACGCGGGAAGAGCTCGAGGCCCGCCTCGCGGGGTACCGCCGCCACTACGAAGGCGCGGGCTTCCAGGGCATCGTCATGCCCACCCTGCGAGCGGGCCTGCGTGGCCTCGTCGCCTGGCTGCGCGACTAGCAATCCAGCCGCGACCGCCACCGACGCGGGTGGCGAGTGTCTCGGCTCGCGGTCTTCCTCCCAGACCTCGAGCACCCGGCGGCACGGCCGGGCCGATCTTCCATGAGTGAGGCCGGTGGTCCCCTCGGCCCTTCTCTTCACTCACCCCGCCGGCGCATCTCGCTCCCGGCAGGTCGGACGATCGCAACGACGCTCGCCTCCCGCGGCCCCCGCCCCGGTCTCCTCTGGCTCTCCACTGCGCCAAGGCCAGCGCCTCCAGATTCGACCGCGACGGGGTAGGGGGTGGCATGTCCAGCACCCTACTCGAAGAAAAAGCGAAAATCAACACGAAAACTGCAGGGCAGGCGAAAATGGTCGCCGTCGACAGTCCCAGGGCCGGTTGGTACTCCAGACCAGGACGGGATTCGGGCCGTTAGCTCAACTGGTAGAGCAGGGGGCTTTTAACCCTCGGGTTCTGGGTTCGAGTCCCAGGCGGCCTACCGTTCGGCCTCGCCGAATGACGAAGACGATTCGCACCGAGCTTCCTCCTGGATTCCTCGCCGCCAAGGCGCGGATGACGCGCCGCTACCTGGCCCACTCGGATCCGCGTCAGCAATCCGGGTTCGGAGGGGGCGCAGAGCGCTGGGCCAACGAGCGGCGGCCCATCCTCGGGCCGGTCGACCGCGACGGGAGCCTCCTCGATCTCGGCTGCGCCAACGGGTACCTGCTCGAGTGCCTCGTGGCGTGGGCCGCGGAGGATGGCTTCGAGCTCGAGCCCCACGGCGTCGACCAGTGTGAGGAGCTGATCGAGCTCGCGCGGCAGCGGCACACGCGCTTCGCCTCCCATTTCCACACGGACGACGTCTGGTCGTGGGAGCCGCCGCGCCGCTTCACCCATGTGTACACGCTGGCCGACGTTGTCCCGGAGACGCATCTGCAGGCCTACCTGCAACGACTGCTGGATCGCGCCGTCGAGCCCGACGGCACGCTGATCGTGGGCTCCTACGGCAGCCACTCGCGGGGGCTCCGTCCCCTTGAGCTCGAGGCGCTCCTGCGCCGGTACGGCCTCGAAGTCGCGGGCTCCGTTCGAGCGGGGCCGGACGAGGTGGTGCGCTTCGCCTGGGTCACCCGACCCCGGGTGGTACGATGAGGCTCCAGCCGGAGGATTCCCGATCCGCATCGCACGCTGGCTCCTCGGCGGAGCCGCCATCCTGGTCGTCGCCTTCTTCGGCCTGGTGCTCCTCGCATCGGAGTCGGGGGAGGTGGTCACCCTGCGAACGAGGGCCCCGGACGGCGGAACGGTCACGACGCGGCTCTGGGTCGTCGACCACGCCGGCTCCGAATGGGTCCGGACCGGGCACCCCGGGAAGGGCTGGTTCACCCACGTCGTCGAGGATCCCCGCGTCGATTTGGAGCGCGCCGGCTCCCGCAGCGCCCGGCTCGCCGTCCCGGTGCGCGAGGGCCCGGTCGTCGGCGAGGTCAACGGGGCGTTCACCTCGAAGTACGGTGTGGCCGACGCGATCGTGGCGCTCTCGGGGGACGCGAGCCTGCGCGTGCCGGTGCGGCTCGACCCGGAGCCCCCGTGAGCGGCGACCTCCGCCCGCTCGTCCACGCCGCGCGCGACGCGCTCCGGAATGCCTATGCCCCGTACTCGAAGGTCCGCGTCGGGGCGGCTGTCCGGTCGGCGGCGGGAGCCACGTACACGGGCTGCAACGTCGAGAACGTCTCGTTCTCCTCGAGCGCCTGCGCCGAACGCAACGCGATCGCAGCTGCGGTGTGCGCGGAGGGCCCGGGCTTCGAGCTCGAGGCGATTGCCGTCGTGGCGCTGACGGGCGACGGCCAGTCCATCCCCCTGTCGCCGTGCGGTGCGTGCCGCCAGGTGATCGCCGAGTTCGGCGATGCAGCGCAGGTCGTCACCGAGGGCGCTTCCGGCGAGGTGCGGAGCCTCGCGATCGCCGAGCTGCTGCCACACCCGGTCGCGTACGCGCCATCGCCGGGGCGGGAGATGCCATGACCCACTTCGAAGACCTCGCGTCCCTCCTCACCCCCGAGAAGCTCCCCTATCCGAGCGGCGTCGAGCGCCTTCCGGACGGGATCCTGCACGTGGCCGTGCTGACGCGGATGCCCGGCGTCACGCCCGCCATGATCGAGTGGTGGTTCGGTGACTACATGGAGACGACCGAGCACTACCGGCGCTGGCATCCCCGCGACCACGTGTGGATGGACTGGGAGGACAAGGAGCCGGGAACCCATGTCGGCGCGAAGCACCTCGTGCACGAGTACATCGGCGGGCGCATGAACAAGCTGCGGATCTCCTTCGTGCCGCCGGAGGAGTTCGGCTTCGGGGCGGTGCGGCAGGTGCCGGGTGCTGCCGCGATCTGTGCGCGGGCGGGCCTCCTGGACCGTCCGATCGACCTCGGGCGGATGGTGCACCTGGCGTTGCCGAGGTCGTGGGGCTGCGAGCTGCACAGCCGGTTCTGGCTGGGCTACGTGCGCTCGCGGGGGGGATCCGGCCGGCTCGACGCGCTCGCCAACCGCCCCTGGGTGCGCCGGCTCGCGACGCGCGTCTCCTCGGGACGCGCTCTGCTCGTGCACTGCCACGAGGAGATGACGACCCTTGCGGGGTTCCTCCCGGATCTCTACGCATCGGAGTCGAAGGCGTCGTAGTCGCGGCGCGGGTCGCCGGGGAAGGCCGGCCCCCTCCCTGCGGCCATGGGGCCACCTCCCATGACGAACCTGGAAGAGAAGATCGCGAACGTCTTCGCGCCGGTTCCTCGCCCGGCAGCGGGGAAGCTCCTTCACCCGGACAGTCGGGACCCGGCGGCGATCGTACCCTTCGAGCCGTGGGAATCGTGGCAGGAGGTCCCGAAAGAGATCCTCTGCCGGCATTGGGACGCGCTCAGCTTCTTCGGCCCCGAGGCGTTCCGCTTCTTCCCGCCGGCCTTCATGGTCGCGACGCTTCGCCTGTACCGGACGTCGACCGAGTACGTGTCGGACGCGACGGTCTTCGAGCTCCAACCCCACTCGGACTACGCGCGCTCGCGGTATGCCCTCTTCACACGCAAGGAGTGCGAGGTGGTCGTCGAGTTCCTGGAGCGGATGGCGGCTTCTCCGGAGCACGCGGACGCGGAGGCTGCGAAGTACGCACTCCGGGAGTTCTGGTCGTCTGCAGCGAGGGGTCGCGGCCGAGGCGCATGAGACGGCCCGCCGCCGTGGGCGTGCCGCCCGCCGACCCGCGCTAGCGTCGGGCGATGAGCGATCGCCTGCGCACCTCCCTCTTCTACCTCCCCTCGATCGGGAGCCGCGCCGAGGTGAGCCGCGGCATGGCCGGGCTGCGGCGAGATCTCTACGGCCGGATGCTGGACGAGATCGGCGAGCAGGCCCGCCTCGCCGACGATCTCGGCTACGACTCGATCTCCTTCACCGAGCACCACTTCCACGTCGAAGGCTTCGAGCTCTCGAACAATCCGATCCTGCTCGACCTCTTCGTCGCCATGCAGACGAAGCGCATCCGCGTGGGCCAGCTCGGCATCGTGCTGCCGTCCCAGAACCCGATCCGCATCGCCGAGGACATCGCGATGCTCGACCACATGAGCGGAGGGCGTGCCTGTGCCGGCTTCGCGCGGGGCTACCAGCGTCGCTGGGTGGACGTGCTCGCCCAGCAGACCCACGGCATCCACGGCGCCACGCCCCACGAGCACGACGCTATCGACGAGGCGAACCGGGAGGCCTTCGAGGAGTGCTACCGGCTGATCAAGCGCGCCTGGACCGAGGACCTGCTGGACTTCGAGGGGAAGTACTGGCGGGTGCCGGCGGGACCGACGCCCTGGGAGCTGGAGGCGACGCGCACGATGGGGGGCGGCGTCGCGGACGGTGTGGTTCGCCAGGTCGGGGTGGTGCCGAAGCCGCTGCAGGAGCCCCATCCGCCGATCTTCCAGCCCTTCGCTTCCTCGGAGCGCAGCATCCGTTGGTGCGCGGAAGAGGGCATCACGGCGGTGCTCCCGCCGCTCCATCCCAGCCTCGAGGCCCGGCTCTTCGAGCTCTACGCGGAGGTCTCGGGCCGGGCGCTCGGGGAGGGGATCGGCGTGCTGCGCGACGTCGTCGTCGCCGATACCGACGAAGAGGCCCAGGCCCTGTGGCACGACTCGGGCATCTTCGTCGGCGCCGCCTGGTTCGAGCCCTTCGGCTTCTCGAAGGGGATGGTGGATCCGGCGACCGGCGCGGGCCCCGACATGCTAGGCGAGAGCCTCGCTCTGGTCGGCTCCGTCGACACGGTCTGCCGCCAGCTCGAGCGGCTCACGGGCCGCCTCCCCGCCCGCTGGCTCTTCGCTTGGACCTACAACGGCTTCATCCCCCACGACAAGCTGATGCGCTCGATCGAGCGCTTCGCCACCGAGGTCCTCCCGCGCGTGGGCCTCGCCCCCTAGGGCATTCGCCCGAGTTCCCGTGGCAGCGGAGCGCGTCCGTTCCCGCTCAAGGCCCCTCGGGCCGCACCCGATAGGGCCGCGAGGGGAGGGGGACGGAGATCGTGCGTCATCTGCTCGCGTTCCTGTCGCTGGGGCGGCCGTGCTTTCCGGACACGCTGAGCGCGGGCGATCCGGTCGAGCGCCACGTCTACATGGAGCTGACCATCGAGCGGCTGGCGGGCGTGGCGCGTCCGCTCCGGGTGCTCGAGATCGGCAGCTGGCTCGGCTTCTCCGCCCTTACCTGGGCCGAGGCCCTCGCCCGACGCCCCGAGGGCGGCAGGGTCCTGTGCGTGGATCCCTGGGTTCCCTACCACACCCCGGAAGACGCCCGGACCCTCGAGTTCCCCCAGCGGATGGACGCGGCCCTGCATGCCGACGTGCCCTACCACGTCTTCCTCCACAACGTCCGCACGGCGCCGGAGGCGGTGACGATCGATCACCTGCGCGGGCGGTCTCGCGACGTCCTCCCCTACCTGCGCGACGGCTACTTCGACGTCGTCTACGTCGACGGCTCCCACTACTACCTGGACGTGCTGGACGATCTGCGCGAAGCCGTCCGGCTCACCGCCTTGGGCGGCATCCTCTGTGGCGACGACCTGGAGCGCCAGATCGGCGAGAGCGATGCCGCCCGCGGCATCGAGGGCGTGAGCGAAGAAGAGGTGCTCCGCGACGGCGGTACCGACACGAAACTGCTCGAGAACGACGGCTTCTATCACCCCGGGGTCACCCGGGCGGTGGCCGAGGTGCTCGGCCGCGTCCCCTGCTGGGACGGCTTCTGGGCGGTGGAGCGCACGGCGGACGGCGTGTGCGATCTCGCCCTCGCGCCCGGCGAGCCCTTCGTGCCCGGTCACTTCGGCCCCGGTGAGCGCCTCCGCATCCAGGCGCCGGCGGCGGCCTGGACCTCGCCTTCCCCGCCCCCCGGGAGTCCGACATGAAGGACGTCCTCCTCGTGCTCTGCACCCCCGACCACCGCCGGGAGACGGCCCGACGCTGTCTCGAGACGGTGCGCTCCACCGATCTCTCCCGAGCCGAGCTGCTGATCGTCGACAACGCCTGGGACGCGGGCTTCCAGCACCCGGCGACGATGGAGCGTTTCCGCGTGCTCGGCGGCAATCGGCCGATCATCTACCTGGACGACGACGTCGAGATCGACACGTCGGACTGGATCGAGCGCCTGCTGGCGACCCACCGCAGCAGCGGCGCGAACGTGGTGGGCTGCCGCCACCGCTCGCGCGAAGGAACGCCGAACCACGTCGGCGCCCAGGTGTTCCGGGACGGAACCACCGAGATCCTCTGCGAGCGCCCGGCCGAGGCGGGCCCCGGGCCCTTCGTCCCGGCGGTGAGCAGCGCGGTGATGCTGATCGCCGACCCGACCCGCGTGCGCTTCGACCTGCGCTTCGCGAAGTACCAGCACGATCTCGACGTCGGCCTGCAGACGTGGGAGCAGGGCGGGCGGGTGGCCTGCTGTCCCGAGCTCTCGGTCGTGCACGTGATGGGCGACTACGCCACGACGCGCCCCGAGGTAATCGGGCGCTTCTGGCCCGACGCGACGCGCTTCCGCGAGAAGTGGCAGACCTTCGCGAGCGAGAGCCTCTACGTGATCCCGGAGCTCGCGGGCTTCGCCGCCACGGCGCGCCAGTCGAACTGGCTGATGGTCTACCGCGAGGCCTCGGCCCGCCAGCCGCACGAGCCGGACCTCGCGGCCGAGGTGTTCCGGCGCATCGCCCGCGAGTGCCCGACGCCGGAGCGTGTCTCGGGCGCCTGGTTCCACCTCTATCAGATCGAAGGGGAGCGCTCCCACCTCGAGGCCTGCCTCGAAGCGGAGCCGGGTCACCGCAAGGCCCGGGCGCTCCTCGAACAGCACCCCCAGGAGAACCCGCCATGCGCGACCTCAGGGCCATCAAGCTCACTGTCGGCATCGCCACGGCCGAAGACCTCGGCGCTACCTGCGCGCTCCGGCTGGGCACGTTCGCCTTCGACCTGAGCCAGGTGTTCCACGGCGCCAGCTCCTGCGGCTGGCGCCATGATGCGAGCCCCGTGCGGGCGCGGCAGGCGCTCCTGCGGGCCGCCGTGTTCGAGAGCTTCCGCACCCACTGGGATTGGTGGGTGTTGGCTACCGATGCGAGCGCTCCTTCCGTAACGCGCCTGGCGGCCCTCGTCACCCGCGCCGAGACCGAGGCGATGGACGTCCTCGCCTCCGGGGGCGGCGAGGAGGAGGGCTCCTTCGATCTCCTGCTCGTTCGCGGTGCTGCGGTGCGGGCGCTCCTCGAAGACGGGCCCGTGGCGAAGACGTTCGGCCCGCTCGACGGCACCCACCCAGACGTCGCGCTGCTCGCGGGCCTCTCCCGCCTGGGCTTCAAGGTCGAGCGGGAGGCGGAGACGGTCGGTACGCCGGCCGCGGAGCGCTCCCCCCATCAACCCGTCCGCCTGCCTCGCGAGGTCCACTTCTTCCCGACCGCCTACACCGCGAGCCGGGACGTCGCCTCCCTCTCCGAGGTCGCGACGCCCCTGCGCACCGCCATCCGCGTGCTGCGGGAGGTGCGGGAGGGCGGCCGCATCGCGGTGTACGGCGCCGGCCAGGTCGCGGAGGAGGTGGTGCCGCTGCTCGGCGAGCAGGTGGCCTTCGTCCTCGACCGCAACCCCGAGCGCCACGGCAAGCCCTTCCACGGCGTGGAGGTGCATCCGCCGGAGACCCTGGTCGAGCGCGTGGAGGAAGTGGACGCCGTGCTGATCACGGCCCTCGGCCGGGAGAGCGAGGTGACGACGGCGCTGCTCGACCTGCTGGGCGCTCGGGCCGATGCGGTTCGCATCCTGGCCCTGGACGGCAGCCGGGTCGCCCGGTCCGAGGCGCCGGCGGACGAGGCGCGGGTGCGCTTCACCAGCGAAGAGGAAGCCCAGGCCATCGCCGAGGGCGACGCCTTCGTCCCGGCCAAGATCGACCCGGCGTGGAGCACACCGCCGCGTCCGGAGACGACTACCGAGCGCACGATCACGAAGCGGGCGGTCCTCTACACCGGCTTCCCCTGCAACATCCGCTGCATCTTCTGTTACTACACCTACGTGATGGACGGGGCCAAGTGGAACCCGCTCGAGCAGTGCATCCACGACGCGGACCTCTACCGCGACCACTACGGCAACGACGCGGTGGACATCACCGGCGGCGAGCCCACGGCCTATCCGAAGATCGTGCCGCTGGTCGAGCACTGCGCCACGATCGGCCTGCGCCCGACGCTCATCACGAACATGCGGAAGCTGGCGAAGCTCGATCACGCGCGGGCACTGAAGGACGCCGGGGTCGACGACTTCCTGTGCTCGGTGCACGCTCTGGGCCGCGCCTACGACTTCATCGCCCAGACGCGCAACGGCTGGGAGAAGCTCACCCGCGGGCTCGGCCACATCAACCAGCTGGGTATGCCCTGGCGGACGAACTGCACGCTGACCCTGCGCAACCTGCGCCAGCTCAAGAAGATCGCCGAGTTCTCCCTGCTGAACGGGAGCCGGGCGATCAACTTCATCAACTACAACCCGTTCTACGAGTGGCAGACGAAGATGGACATCGACTTCCAGGCCCGCCACACCGAGGTGGCGCCCTACCTGGCCGAGGCGCTGGCCTACTGCGACGAGGTCGGGCTGGAGGCGAACGTCCGCTACTTCCCCCTCTGCATGATGAAGGGGCACGAGGAGAAGGCCTACAACTACGGCCAGCTCTCCTACGACCACCACGAGTGGGATTACAACAGCTGGTACTCGATCGATGTCGAGAACCCCTCGGCGAAGTATCCGACCTGGCTTCCGTCTCTCGAGGAGGACGAGCACGCGCTCCACGAGTTCCAGGCCCGCCGGACCCGGGAGGATGCCTACGCGTCCTGTACGACCTGCTCGACCTGCAGCGTGCGGAGCATCTGCGACGGCTTCACCAAGCAGTACGCCGAGCGCTTCGGCACCGCGGAGGCGGTGCCCTACGAGGGCGCGCCGGTCACCGAGCTGACCCACTTCATCCGCGAGCAGCGCAAGATCGTGGACCGCTAGGCATCGGCGTGCAGCAGGAGATCGCGGACCGCTAGCATCGGGGGCCGTGTCCGGCCCCCCGTCCGCGTTCCGAGAAGGCTCCCTGCTGCTCGCCGAGCCGGGCTTCCGCCGGCTCTTCGCGGCGCGCTTCGTCTCGGCCTTCGGAAGCGCGATGGCGCCGGTGGCGATGGCCTTCGGGGTGCTCGAGCTGACCGACGCGCCGCGGATGGTGGGCTGGGTGATCGCCTCCCAGACGGCGGCGCAGGTGGCCGTCCAGCTCTTCGGTGGCGCCCTCGCCGACCGGGGCTCCCGCAAGCGCATGATGATCGGCGGGGACCTCCTGGCCGCGGCCGCGGAGCTCGCGCTGGCCTGGCTGCTGCTGCGCGGGGACGCGCCGGTGCTGTGGCAGACGGCCCTGCACACCCACGTGGCACCGGAGGCCCTCTCGCGGGTGAGCGCCTACGACATCCTCGGATCGATCGCCCTGGCGCCGCTGGGCGAAGCCGTGGCCGGCCCTCTGGTCGAAGCCCTCGGTGCCGGCACGACCCTGGCCTGGGGCGTCGGCTTCATCGTCGTACCGACCCTGCTGGTGCTGACGGTTCCCGAGGTGCGGCAGCTCCGATCCGGGCATACCCTGGCGGCTGAGGAGACGTGATGAAGAACCTGTTCGGCTACGAAGGCAAGCGCTGCCTGTTCGCGGGCTGCTTCTCGGGCATGGGGGAGGCGGCGGCCCAGATCGTCGAGAGCCTCGGCGGGACCGTGGTCGCCGCGGACATCAAGCGCCCCACCAGCTTCGGCTACGAGCGCTTCCTGGAGGTGGACCTGCGCGAGGCCGCGGCCATCGAGCAGATGGTGGCGGAGGCGGCGTCGGGCGGGCCCATCGATCGCCTCTTCTACTGTGCGGGGCTCCCGGGCACCTTCCCCACCGTCGACGTGATGCTCGTCAACTTCGTCGGGCTCAAGCACACGATCGAGACGGCGGTGCCCCACATGCCCCGGAGCGGGGCCGCCGTGAGCATCTCCTCCTCCGCGGGAATGGGCTACCTGGCGCAGATGCAGGCGGTGATGCCCCTGGTGGATGCGGCCGGTCATGCGGAAGGCAAGAAGTGGGTCGAGGAGCATGCCGGAGAGATCGAGGCCTACTCCTTCTCGAAGATGTGCACCATCGTCTACACGCTGAAGCGCGCGGCCACGCTCACGGCGGAGACCGGGATTCGACTCAACTGCACGAGCCCCGGCCCCACGGACACGCCGATGATGCCGGCGTTCGTGGAGCAGGCCGGCAAGAGGTTCATGGATGCCTACCCGAAGCCGGTCGGACGGAACTCGACCTCCGAGGAGCAGGGCTGGCCCCTGGCATTCCTGAACAGCAACGCCGCCAGCTACGTGTCTGGGGAGAACCTCTACACCGACGGGGGCGGGGCAGCCGGCATGATGACCGGCCAGCTCACGATGGACGTGAGTCTGATGGGACAGGACTGACCGCCGGGTGACGCCGGACGCGATCCTCCTGACCGACCGCGTGGCGATCGTCACCGGCGGCGGGCGCGGCATCGGCGAAGGAGTCGCACGGACGCTGGCTGCCTTCGGCGCCGCCGTGGTGATCGCGGACAAGGACGCCGACGCCGGGGAGCGCGTGGCGGCGGGCCTGGGGGAGGCGGGCCAGCGCGCCCTCGCGGTGGCGACCGACGTCCGCGACCCCGAGGCCTGCGACGAGCTGGTGAAGCGCGCCAGAGCGGAGCTGGGCCGGGTCGACATCCTCGTCAACAACGCCGGAGGGGTGCGCCCCGCCGACTTCCTCGAGCTCGGCCCCGAGGGGCGCCGCCGCCACGTGGCCCTGAACTTCGAGGGGCTCTTCGCGCCCACGGATCCCACGGCCCGGGCGATGATCGCGGGGGGAAGCGGCGGAAGCATCGTCAACGTCGCCAGCATCGAGGGGCTGCGTGCGGCGCCGGGCTACTCGGTCTACGCCGCCTGCAAGGCGGGCATGCTCGGCTTCACGAAGAGCCTCGCCCTCGAGCTGGCTCCCCACGGCATCCGGGTCAATGCGATTGCCCCCGACGTCGTCGACACCCCGGGACTGGCGGGCTTCTTCGAGGCCGGCGCCGGCGCGCGCGCCCGCGCCGAGCGCCTGGTTCCCCTGGGCCGTCTCGGGAGCGTCGATGACTGCGCGGCGGCCTGCGTGTTCCTGGCATCGGACATGGCGGCCTATGTGACGGGTGTGACCCTCTCGGTGGACGGGGGCACCGCGGCCGCCGGCGGCTGGCGGCAGGGGGCTGGCGGAGGCTGGATCCTCGGCGACGACCCGCGAGGCCGTTGAGTCCGCGGGGCGGGCCAGTATCCTCCGCGCCCGGGCCGAAAGCAGGGGGAGGGCCGCGGTGTTCGCAGGGCGTGTGGGTCGGGTCCGTCTGGGCCTCCTCGTGGTGCTCGGCCTGCTCGTCTGGGGGCTCGCCTCCGGCGCCACGCCCTTCGACGAGGCCGGGGTCGGCTGGGCCCTGGAGCGGGGCCACAGCCCGCAGCCCGTCGACTACTGGGCGAGCTTCGGCTTCCCCTTCGCCGTCGCGGACGTCGTGCTCCTGGCGCTGGCGATCGCCTTCGTGCCGCTCTGGCTCGGGGGAACCCAGGTCTCGGAGGTCGCCGGTCTCGGCCGTCCGCGTCGCCGTCTCGCCGGTGTGCTCCTGGTGCTCGCCGCCATGGCCACCCTCGCGGTCCTGGCCTGGCCCAGGCTCTCCCACAGCCTGTGGGACGACGAGTCCTACGCGGTCGCGCGGGTGATCGCCGGCAACTGGGTCGTCGACGAACGCAGCGGGGAGATCGACTACAAGAAGACGGATTGGGCGGCGGCGTTCTGGTTCTACCGCAAGCCCACCAATCACGTCCCGGCCAGCATCCTCGCGCGGACCACGGCGAAGCTCGCGAAGCGCGACGACAAGCGGGTCGACGAACGCGCCTTGCGTGCACCGGCTTTCGTGTTCGGCCTGCTGGCGGTTGGAGCGGTGGCCTGGATGCTGTGGCGGCTCGGCTTCGGCACGGCGGGGATCTTCGCCGCCTGGCTGGTGGCGCTGCACCCGTGGACGCTCCGCTACACCGCGGAGGCGCGTGGCTACTCGATGGCGATGTTCCTGGGCTGCCTCAGTGTCACGGCCGCGGTGGCGGCGCTCCACCGCGGCGCCTGGCGGGCCTGGTTGGGCTTCGGAGCGGCGCAGTTCTTCCTGCTCTGGACGAACCCCTCCGTCGTCTACTTCCTGGTCCTCCTGAACCTCGCGATCCTGGCGTCGCTTCTCCGTCTGCACCCCGGGCCTTCGGAGCGTCGCGAGCAGGTGACCCGGTGGAGCGCGGTCAACATCCTGGGCGGCATGCTCTGGCTGCCCCTGATGGCGCCGAACGTGCCGCAGCTTCTTCGCTACCTGGCCGAAGGGAGCAGCAAGGTCTGGATCACACCCCGATTCCTGCGCGACAGCGCCGCGAACCTGATCTCGGGCATGGACTGGCGCCACGGGGGCGCGCCGCTCTATCCGGAGCTCTCCGCGATGGTCTCGGAGCATCCGCTTCCCGCCTGCACCCTGATCGCCGCGTTGGTGCTGCTGGTGCTCGCCGGCGCCGCGCGGCTCGTCCGGTCGGGCGTCGTCCGGCGCAACCTGGCCTTCCCGCTGCTCCTCGCCCTGCCGGTCACGGTCTTCTACCTGTGGCTGCGGGACGACCGCAGCTACACCTGGTACTTCGTGTTCTTCGTTCCCCAGCTCGCGGCCCTGGCGGCACTGGGGGCCACCTGGCTGCTCGAAGCGGGGCGGGCGCGCCGCCCGGTGGCGGCGGGGGGGGTCGTGCTGGCCACTCTCGTCCTCGTCGGGTTCGCCTGGCTGACCGAGCCCGGTCGAAGCGCCCTCCGCGCCCGTGCCTACTTCCCGGAGAGGGACTCGGTGCTCCTCACCCGGCCGAGCCTCGACCCGAGCAGCGCAGAGAACGGCCGGATCCTGACCGCCACCTGGACGTCGCCCCCGGTCTACTACGACCCCCAGGCCCGCTACGTGCCGAAGCACGAGGACTTCCTGGCGGTCATCGCCGAGGCCGAGGAGAGAGGCCTGCCGCTCTTCGTCAACTTCGGACGCCGCAACATGGCGGTCCGGCGGGCGCCGGAGAACCTGGCCCTGGTCGAGGATCCCTCGCGCTTCGAGCACATAGCGACCCTCCCCGGCTATACGCCGGTGCGCACGCGCTACGTCTACCGGTATCTCGGAGGCGACGACCCTCCGCGCTAGGATGGCGCCCGAGGAGGTCGCCATGCCGGAGCTCGCCCGTCTGAAGCCCGCCGACGGTCCCGACGCCGTCGTCGCCGCCCTGGAGGCGGACGGTGCCGTCATCGTCGAAGGCCTGCTAGCGGGGGACACGCTCGCCCGGGTGAACGAGGAGCTCACGCCGCACCTCGAGGCCGCCGATCCGGGGATGGCCCACCTGAACCCGGGCGTGGCCTTCTTCTTCGGGGACAAGACCCGCCACGTCTCGGGGGTGGCCGGGAAGTCCCGGAGCTTCGCCACCGAGGTGATGATCGACCCGCTCCTGCTGGCGGTGTGCGACCGGGTGCTGCTGCCGGCCTGCGCGGCCTACCAGCTGAACCTGGGCCACGTGATCGACCGGGGGCCCGGCTCCGAGGCCCAGCTGCTGCACCGCGACGAGCTGGTCTGGTCCTTCGTGCCCGATCCCCACCCGGAGCTCCAGGTGGCGACGATGATCGCCCTGGAGGACTTCACCGGCGAGATCGGAGCGACGCGGCTCGTGCCCGGGAGCCACCGCTGGCCGAGGGATCGGCAGGCGAAGCCCGAGGAGGTCGTAGAGGCGATCATGCCCGCCGGCTCGGCGGCGATCTACCTGGGCTCGACCATCCACGGCGGCGGCGCCAACTCGACGTCCGACCGCTTCCGGCGCGGCCTGCACCTGAGCTACACGCTCGGCTGGCTGCGCACCGAGGAGAGCAACCTGCTCGCCGTGCCGCCGGAGCTGGCCCGCGAACTGCCGCGGCGCGCCCAGGAGCTCCTCGGCTACGCGGTGCACGACGCCATCCGCCACGGCGGGGGCTACCTGGGCATGCTCGGCCTCGAGGATCCGGTGGACCTGCTCCGGGACGGACGCCTCTAGCTCCGGGATGATCCACCACCTGGGCGAGTTCGCCTCGGATTTCCCGGCGAGTCGCGCCTTCTACGCGGCCGCCCTGGCGCCGCTCGGTATCGTGGTGGGCTACGAGGCCGAGGAGGTCTGCGAGTTCTGGCGAGAGGAGGCGGACACGCCGTCACTCTCCCTGGGCGTCGCCCGCGACGAGGTGACGCGCGGGGTGCACCTGGCCTTCCAGGCCGCCGATCGGACGCAGGTCGACGCCTTCTTCCGCGCGGCTCTCGCCGCCGGAGGCCGCGAGCGCGAGAGGCCGCGCTACTGGCCGCAGTACCGCGCCTACTGCGCCTTCGTCAGCGACCCGGACGGCAACAACATCGAGGCCGTCCACAAGGAGGTGGCGTGAGCGCTACCCTGGTGCCGGCGAGGAGGCTCCCATGAGCGAAGCGTTCGATCTCCTGGTTCGCGGTGGCACGCTGGTCGACGGGACGGGGGCGCAGGCCGTGCGTGCCGACGTCGGCGTGCGGGCAGGCCGCATCGAAGCCGTCGGTCCGGATCTCGGGGCCGCGGCCGAGCGCACCATCGAGGCCGACGGACGCGTCGTCGCGCCGGGCTTCGTCGACATCCACACCCACTACGACGCCCAGGTGTTCTGGGATCGCATGCTCACGATCTCGCCCTGGCACGGAGTGACGTCGGTCGTGGTGGGCAACTGCGGCTTCGGGATCGCCCCGACCCGCCCGGAGCATCGCGAGCTGATCCTGCGCACGCTGGAGAACGTCGAGGGGATGGGGCTCGAGGCGCTCCAGGAGGGGGTCGGCGAGGACTGGCCCTTCGAGACCTTTCCGGAGTTCCTGGACGCGATCGAGCGGCGGGGCACCGCGATCAACGTCGGAGCCCTGATCGGGCACACGCCGCTCCGCACGTACGTGATGGGGGAGGCGTCGACCGAGCGGGAGGCGAGCGCGGACGAAGTCGCCGAGATGCGCCGGCTGGTCGCGGAGGCGATGCGCGCCGGCGCCCTGGGCTTCGCCACGTCCAAGGCGCCGACCCATGTGGGCTACGCGGGGCGGCCTGTGCCGAGCCGCGCGGCGTCCCTCGACGAGATCGAGACGATCGCGAGCGTGCTGGCCGAGAGCGAGCACGGCGTCGTGCAGGCGACCCTCGGCCCGGGCTTCCTCCCCGACCAGTTCGCCTCGATCGCGCGCGCCACCGGCAAGCCCTTCAGCTGGACGGCGCTCCTCGGCGGCGCCTTCGGTCCCGAGGGTCATCGCGGCATCCTCGAGCAAGCCGCGAAGCTCCAGGCCGAGGGCCTCGAGATCGTGCCCCAGGTGACCGGCCGGCCGCTGATGTTCGAGTTCCAGTGGAAGGCGCCGTTCCCCTTCGAGTCGATGCCGCTTTTCCATCCGGTCTCCGCCGCCGATTTCGAGGGCAAGAAGGCGATCTACGCCGATCCGGAGTTCCGCCGGCAGCTGCGCGAGTGGGACGCCCCCACCGGCTTCGGGGTGCGCTGGGACCGGACGACGATCGCCGACGTGCCTGGGCAGCCGGAGCTGGCGGAGCGCTCCCTCGACGAGGTGGCCCGGGAGCGCGGCGTCCACCCGGCGGACCTGGCCCTCGACCTCGGTCTCGAGAGCGAGCTCGAGGCGCGCTTCCGCTCGGCGATCGCCAATGCGGAGGAGTCGATCGTCGCGGAGCTCCTCACCCATCCGGCGGCGATGCTCGGGCTCTCGGACGCTGGCGCCCACGCCAGCCAGCTCTGCGACGCCTGCTTCAGCACGCACCTGCTGGGGCACTGGGTGCGGGAGAAGGGTGCGCTCTCCCTCGAGGAGGGGGTGCGGCTGCTGACCTCGCGCTCCGCGGACGTCTTCGGCCTTCACGATCGGGGGCGCGTCGCGCCGGGCCTGGCGGCGGATCTCGTCGTCTTCGCCCCGGAGATCGTCGGATGCGGGCCGCTCCAGCGGGTGCACGACTTGCCCGGCGGCGCCGATCGGCTGCAGTCCGAGGCCTTCGGCATCGACGCGGTGGTGGTGAACGGCGTCGTCCTGCGGGAGGGCGGCGAGGACCGGGTCGACCCGGACGGGGCCCTGCCGGGCCGCGTTCTTCGGGGAGGATCGTCATGAGCGGGCTCTGCATCTCGGCGGACAGCCACATCACGGAGCCGGCGGGAACCTACGTCGACTTCATCGACGCGAAGTACCGGGCTCGGGCGCCGCAGCTCCGCTACCACGAGAAGCTCGGCGACGCGTTCTTCGTCGAGGGGCTCGACAAGCCCGTGCCGATGGGGCTCGTGGCGGCGGCGGGGAAGCCACCGGAGGAGATTCGGGTCACCGGCGTGCGCTTCGAGGAGATGCACCCCGGCGGCTGGGACGCGGACGCGCGGATGGCGGAGCAGGACCGCGACGGGGTGGCGGCGGAAGTCATCTATCCCACCGTCGGCATGGTCCTCTGCAACCACCCGGACTTCGACTACAAGAAGGCGTGCTTCGAGGCCTACAACCGCTGGCTCGCCGCCTACTGCGAGAAGCACCCGGCCCGGCTGATCGGGCTCGGCCAGGTCTCGATGCGATCCCCGGAGGACGGCGTGGCGGAGCTCGAGGCCGTGGCGGCGCTGCGCCTGCGGGGCGTGATGATGCCCGGCGACCCGGCGGTCGAGGACTACGACTCCCCGGTCTACGACCCGTTCTGGGACAAGTGCGTGGAGCTGGGGCTGCCCCCGTCGTTCCACATCCTGACCGACCGCAACTACGCGTTCCGCGCCAAGCCGCGCGGTCCGGCGATGAACGGCTTCCTCTCCATCGTGCGGGGCTGCCAGGACGTGATGGGCACGCTCGTGCTGGGCGGCGTGTTCGAGCGGCACCCGGAGCTCCGGGTGGTGTGCGCAGAGGCCGACGCCGGATGGATTCCCCACTACATGTACCGGATGGATCACGCCTACAAGCGCCATCGCTACTGGCTGCCCGCGGGTCAGAAGCTCTCCAAGCTGCCGAGCGAGTACTTCGGCGAGAACATCTACGCGACCTTCCAGGACGACTGGGTCGCCTTCAAGGTCGCGCACCTGATGAACTGGCGGCGGCTCCTGTGGGCGAACGATTTCCCCCACAGCGATTCCACCTGGCCCTGGAGCCAGGACATGCTGGCCGAGCACACCACCCACCTCACCGACGAGCAGCGCAGAGGCATTCTCGCCGCCAACGTCGCCGAGCTCTATCGCATCGACACCGATTCCCTAACAACTTGACAAACGGAACCGGCCCCTAACTTGACAGCTCGGATTGGATGGCGGCTTCGAGGGCGGCGGGGTCGAAGCCGAACGGGCCGGGGGCGCCCTGGTAGACGATGCGGGCGCCGCGGCCTACGAGGTAGAGGCGGTCGGGGAGGGCGCCGTAGGCGCGGGCCAGGGCGTCGTCGATCTCGTCGACGACGACGGGCATGCGGATGCGGAGACCGATGGCGCAGCTGGCGGCGGCTTCGGTGCGCTCCTCGGTGGTGGTGGGGTCGTCGAAGGCGATGTCCTCGTCGCGGTTCATGCTGACGACCCAGCCGTCCTCCGGGTGGGCCTCGCGGATGTAGACGACGACGAAGTCGACCCGGTCGCGGTAGCGCTCCCACTGCTCGTGCAGGGCGCCCAACTGGGCGCGGAACGGCGGTCAGGTATAGGAGCCGAATACGAGCGCCACGGGACGCTTCCGGGCGGCGCCGTGGAGGTGGAAGGTCTCGCCGGTCTCCCGGCGCACGCCCTCCCTGAAGTCGTAGACCGGGAGCGAGAAGTCGTGGGCCAGATCGGCCGGGGCCAGCTTCGCACGGGTCAGGTCCTGCACCTTGGCGTCGGCGAAGAGGTCCGGCGGCGTCTTCGGCGAGTCGTCCGGGGTGATGGCCTTCCAGTCGAAGCCCTCGGGGAGGATGTCGTCCTGTGCCATTCCGTTACTGTAGCGCGCGTGCACGCCGCCCTCGCCCAGCTCCTCCAGGTGCTCGATCTGCGTCCGGAGGGCGCCGACGTGTTCGTCGGGAGCAACGAGCCCGGGCGCCACCGCCGGCTCTTCGGGGGGCAGGTGGCGGGCCAGGCCCTGGCCGCCGCGGCTCGCACCGTCGAAGGCCGGCCCGCCCACTCCCTCCACGCCTACTTTCTGCGTGGCGGGGATCCAGAGCTCCCGGTCCGCTACGAGGTGGACCGCATCCGAGACGGCTCGTCCTTCACGACCCGCCGCGTGGTCGCGATGCAGGGCGAGCGGGCCATCTTCAACCTCTCCGCCTCGTTCCACGCGCCCGAGCCCAGCTACGAGCACCAGGCGCCGCTGCCGGCCGTGGTCGGGCCCGAGGGCCTGCCCACCTGGGAGGAGCGGGCCCGCGACGTCGAGTTGCAGATTCCCGAGCCCGCCCGCGGCTGGCTCACGAACGAGACCCCCATCGAGATCCGCACGGAGCATGCGCCCAGCTGGTTCGCCCGCCAGCCGACGGCGGGCCCCAACACGGTCTGGCTCAAGGCTCGAGGTGAGCTTCCGGACGACCCGCTGCTCCACCAGTGCCTGTTCGCCTACGCCTCGGACATGGGCTTCGTCGACAATCTCTTCCGTCCCCACGCCGGCGGAAAGCGCGACGTGATGATCGCCAGCCTCGACCACGCCCTGTGGCTGCACCGCCCTTTCCGCATGGACGACTGGCTGGTCTCGATCCAGGAGAGCCCGGCGGCCTACGGCGCCCGGGGCTTCGCCCAGGCCGCCGTCTACACCGCCGACGGAACGCGGGTGGCCAGCGTCGTGCAGGAGGGGCTCCTGCGACGCATCGGCCAGGAGGCGCTCTGGGACCGTGAGATGGGTGGGCCGCGTCCCGAGTAGGACGAAACGGGCGCCTAGCTCTCGACGCGCAGCGCCTCTTCCGGGCAGTTGACGACGGCCAGTCGGGCGCGGGTCTCGTGCTCCGGGGGCACGTCCGGCGCCAGCACCACGCAGTAGCCCTCGTCGTCCTCGCCGAACACGTCAGGGGCGAGCGCATAGCAACGCCCGTGCCCGACACAGGTCGCGCGGTCGAGGGCCACCTTCAAGGCGCCGGCCCCGCGAGGGCCACCTTCAAGGCGCCGGCCAGACCAGCGGCAGGTAGGTCACTTCGCGGATGCCCGGGCTGTAGCGCGGCGTCTCGCCGGGCCGGATCGCGTAGCTCGGGATCCGCTCGTGCCACACCTCCATGGCCACCTGCAGCTCCATGCGGGCCAGGTGGGAGCCGAGGCAGCGGTGGGGGCCCGAGCCGAAGGCCACGTGGCGGTTGCGCTCGCGGCCCAGGTCCACCTCCTCGGGGCGCGGGAACTCGCCCTCGTCCACGTTCGCCGCGCCGAGCAGCAGCGTGACCAGCTGGCCCTCCTCGAGGGTCACGTCGTGGAGCGTCGTTCGCTGCTTCACGACCCGGGGCACGCCGGTGACCGGCGTCTCCCAGCGCATCAGCTCCTCGATGGCCGCCGGGATCAGTGTGGGGTCGGCCACGAGCCGCTCCCGCTGGGCCGGGTTCGCGGCCAGGTAGGCGACGTTGCATCCGAGGGTCGCGGTCACCGTGTCGAGGCCCGCCAGGATCAGGAGGAAGCTCACGTCGAGGACCTCTTCGTCGCTGAGCCGCTGGCCGTCGATCTCCGCCTGGAGCAGGTAGGAAAGCAGGTCCTCCCCCGGCCGATCGCGGCGCTCCTTCATCACCTCGCGGAAGTAGCCGTAGATCTCCGCTCCGGTCTGCTTGCGGTGCGCGACGAGACTCTCGGCCGTGACCTCGCCCTCGACCTGGGCCTGGGGCCGGATGATGCCGTCCTTCAGGCGCAGGAAGAAGGGGAGCTCGCTCTGGGGCAGGCCCATCAGGCTGAGGAAGGCGCTGCAGGGCAGCGGGATGGCGAAGGCCGGATCGAAGTCGCAGTGGCCCTGGCCGAGGAACGCGTCGATGAGCTCGTTGGCCTGCTGCCGCACGGCGGGCTCGATGGCCGTCATGCGCTTCCGCGAGAACTGGGGATCGAGCAGCTTGCGGAAGCGGGTCTGGGCTGGCGGGTCGATCTGCTGGGGAATCATCGGCCGCTCGGTGCCGAGCATCACCTGCATCTCCATCTCCGACGAGAAGATCTCGGGATGCCGCAGGGCCCAGACCACGTCCTCGTAGCGGGAGATCACCGGTCCGTCGGTGAGGGCCTGCCGCGCGACGGGACAGTGGAGGTTCAGGTCGCGGTAGGTGGCCTGGGGACAGGCGGCGTGCTCGCCGCTGAAGAGGTTGACCGTCCCCGTGCCCCGGTCCAGGTGGGATTCGCTCATGGTCGGCCTCCACCGGCAGCGTACCGCAGGCGGAGGTGCGAGCGATGGAGCGGGGGGGCTAGGCCTGGCGGCGAGCCCGCACCGGGCGGCCGGCGAGGGCCAGGCCCGCCAGGCCGAGCACGAGCATCACCGAGGTGGCCGGCTCCGCCACGGACTCGAAGTGGAACTCGTCGAAGATGATCAGGTTGCTGCCGCTGACCGCGATGCTGTCGAAGGCGATGCCGGCGAAGCCGAGCACGTGGCCGTTGCAGCAGGCGGTGTCGGTGAAGGTGAGGGACTCGACCAGGCTGCCCCCCAGGTAGGCGTCGAGGGTGATCGTGTTGCCCTTGTTCGTCGCGAAGAAGGCGGCGAAGTCGGTCATCACCGAGGTGAAGCTCACCGTGAAGTTGATCGGCGGGAGGGCGCCGCCCGGGGCGGCGCTGGAGCGGAAGTTGGCCATGCTGGCGCCGTCGAAGTTCGGGAAGAAGCGCGTGTTCTCGAACCAGACGTTCGGCGAGAAGGTGATGCCCAGGCCCGCGAACTCGTTGGTCACGGCCTGGAAGGGGGTCAGCGGCACCTCGTCGAAGTCGATCACGGTCTCGCTGCCGCTGAAGCCGGCGAAGCTGCCGTCGAGGATCGGAACGGCCTGGGCGCTCGTGGCCAGCACGAGGGCGCTCAGGCCGGCCAGGGCCAGACGGAGGAGGGAGGGGGAGCGATTCATGGTCGGGATTCCTGAGGTGAGCTGCGTCACAAATTCTCATCGGGTGTTTTCTCCAACGACTTGAGTCGGTCCCCGAGGGGTGGTACCACCAGGCCATGTCGGACCTCGAAGACCGCCTGGCGATCCAGGACCTGCTCTCCCGCTACGCCCACGCCATCGATGACCGGGACTGGCCCGCCCTGGAGGCCTGCTTCGCACCCGGGGCCCGGGTGCTCTACGGCGGCACGAAGCCCCTGGAAGGGCCGGAGGCCACCGCAGCCTATTGCCGGGCTGTGGTGGAGCCCCTGGACGGCACCCAGCATCGGGTGGCCTCGGCCCTGATCGAAGTCGACGGCGTTCGGGCCCGCTCCCGCTGCCATCTTGCGGCGGAGCACTGGACCGCGGCCGGTCGCTACACGGTGGGCGGCACCTACGTGGACGAGCTGGCCCGCACCGCCGACGGCTGGCAGATCACCGCGCGAGAGCTGCGGGTCACCTGGACCGAAGGCGATCCGTCGGTGCTCGCGCGGCGCTCCTAGGCGCGGTTCGCGGCCTCAGCCCTTCCGCGCCCGCCGCAGCTTGACCAGGTAGTTCCCGCGCTTCTCGTCCCACTCCAGCTCCACGGCGCCCTTGTCCTCCAGGGCCTCCAGCAGGTCGTGGAAGGAGGAGAAGCCCGCGGCGGATTCGCTGAAGCCGGGATAGACCCGCTTCACGGTCTGCTTGACCATCGAGCCCCAGATCTGGTCGTAGTCGCCGGCCAGGGACTCGACGATCTCGAACACCTGCTTCAGCCCCTCGCCGAGGGGCGCCGGCGCCTTCGCGCCGCCGCTCTTGCTCTTCGCCGTCTTCGTCTTCGGGGCCGCCCGCTCGGCGCGTCCGCGCTCCGCCCGCACGAGATCGTCGTAGTAAAGGAACTCGTCGGAGGCGTTGACCAGGAGATCGGAGGTGGAGCTCTTCACGCCGCAGCTGATCACCCGCTTGTCGTTCTCCTTCAGCTTCGCGACGAGGGGGGAGAAGTCGCTGTCGCCGGAGAGCAGGGCGAAGAGGTCGATGTGCTGCTTCGCATAACAGAGGTCGAGGGCGTCGACGACCATGTGGATGTCCGCGCTGTTCTTCCCGCTCACCTTGGTCTGGGGGATGTCGACCATCTCGACGCCGTGGCGGTGGAGCTCTTTACCCTCTTTCTGGTAGCCGCTCCAGTCGCAGTAGGCGCGCTTGTACACGATGCGGCCCTTCTCGAGCAGGCGCTTCAGGACCAGGTCGATCTTGATCGGGCCCAGCTTCGAGCGTCGTGCGCCGATCGCCAGGTTCTCGAAGTCGATGAAGACGGCGATCAGCGGCTCGCTGTCGGCCATGGATGGGTGTCCTTCACTCGAGCAGGGCTTCCTCGTCGCTCACGGCGGACGCGGCGATCGGGTGGGGGGCGTACTCGTGGCCGTCGTTCCAGCCGGGCAGCTTCTCCGCCTCGGCGAGCCACGACGCCGCGATGGCGTCGTCGACGATGACGGAGCTTCCGTCGTCGCACAGCCCCTCCCAGAGCTCCTGGCCGCCGGACTCCCACCAGATGCGGGAGGCGTGCTCGAAGTCCACCTGGAGCTTGGTCACCGCGGGTTGATAGCCGGCGCTCCGCTCCCGAGCCAGTCGGTGGAACCCCGGGGGCTCAGCCCACGAGCCAGTCGGCGGCTCGCTGCAAGCACCAGAAGACGCCCAGGCTGCCGATCACGGTGGCCGGCAGCTCGGCGAGCAGGCGCGGCAGGGAGGGCTCGGCGCGGCGCAGCATCCGGACCGCGCCCCAGCCGAGGAGCACGACGCCGATCTGCCCCAGCTCGATCCCGACGTTGAAGGCGAAGAGCGCCAGCGGGATGGCGTGGCCCGGCAGGCCCAGCTCGGCCAGTGCGCCGGCAAAGCCCAGGCCGTGGATCAGGCCGAAGGCGGCCGGCGCCATCCACGGCCGGCGCACCAGAGGCGAGGCGTCGGGCCGGGGCACGGTCGCCTCCCGGGCCAGGGCCACCAGGGTGCCGGCGATGGCCAGCTCGACCAGGCCCTGGGGCAGGCCGATCACGCCGAGCACCGCGAGGGCCAGGGTGACGCTGTGGCCGAGGGTGAACGCGGTGACCGCGGCGAGGAGCTTGCGCGCGCTCGGCATGAGCAGCATGAGGCCGAGGACGAAGAGCAGGTGGTCCGGCCCGCCGAGCAGGTGCTCGACGCCGAGGCGCAAGTAGCCCAGGAAGACCTGGCCCCGGCTCTCCCGCTCCGGGACCTGCATCTCGGGCTCGCTTCGGGTGAGGATGGTGCGCACCTCGCGGCCGTCGGCGAAGGCGATGCGCACCAGCGCGTCGGTGCCGCTGGCCTCGAGGCCCTCGACCGCGATCCGCTCGCCGACGAGGCCGGTCGGACAGGTGAGCCGGATGCGGGTGACCCAGGCCGTGTCCTCGGCCGAGGTCTCGGGCTCGCCGGCCGGCTGGCAGCCCGCCGGGAGGATCGGCTCCACCCGCGCACCCCGGGCCACGATGCGCGAGGTCTTCCACAGGGCCTCGACCCGGCCGCCTTCGTCTTCCTCGAGCGAGAGGAAGGAGGGCGCGAGGCGATGGGCGCTCGCCGGCGCGGCCAGGGCCGACGCGAAGAGCACGAGGGCGATGGCCCGCATCACGACGCGGCTCCGGGCTCGTTCGACGATGGGCCTCTGGGATCGCTGGCGCCGGGCGGCGGCAGGTCGTAGCGGGCCCGGAGCTCGGCGATCCATTCCTCGAGCGCCCGAGCCCCGCGCTCGGCGAGGAGCGACTCGCGCACCTCGGTGCGCACGGCGTCCAGGGGCACGGGGCCCTCGGGCGTGCGGTCGTGGAGGTACACCCAGTGGTGTCCGTAGGCGGAGGCGATCGGTCCGGACCAGGCCCGATCTCCTGCGGCGAAGGCCTCGCGTGCGAAGTCCGGGCCCAGCAGCTTGGCGAGCTCCCGCTCCGCGTGGCGGGGCAGGTGCATCGGAATCGGCAACGGGTGGGGAAGGGCGCGCAGGGCGGGGTCCTCCGGGTCCGGCGGGTCGGGCAGGCGGTTCGCCACCGCCCGCGCCGCCTCGGGGGTGCGGAAGTAGAGCTGGGTTGCCGTCACCCGGGCCGGTCGCCGCCAGCGCTCCGGGTGGGCATCCAGGTAGGCCTGCAGCTCCTGCTCGGTGGGAGCGGGGTGGCGGCCGCGCTCCTGGCCGAGCAGGCGAAGCTTCTGGACCAGCCGCCGCCTCACGACCAGATCGCTCTCGTGCATGCCGAGCGCCAACGCTTCCTCCACCAGGTCGGCGTCGCTGCGCGCCTCGTCGGCTCCGGCGAAGCGCATGTTGCGGGCGAGGCGCATGCGCACGATCGAGTCGCTCTCGTGGTAGCCCCGCAGCACGGCCTCGCGGAACAGGAGCTCGTCGTCGCTGAGCGCCGTCCCGGGAGGCGCGGGGGGACGGTTCGCGTCGGCGACGCGGCCCATCAGCCCGTCCGCCAGGAAGAGCGTCACGCCCAGCACGACGAAGCGGAGGAGCGGCCGTTTCACGAGCTCTCCTCGCCGGCGGGCCGATACCAGATGGGCGAGGTCCAGGCGCGCTCCTGGACGACGGGCCGGTGGTCCTCGCTGCAGCAGGCTTCGTAGCCCTCGCCGATCGTCGCCGGGTCGGCGCAGTCGACGCCGGCGGCGAGGCACAGGCGCTGGCTCCAGCGGCAGGTCGGGTTCTGCAGCACGCGGGCGTAGTAGAAGGCCGGCTGCTGCGGGTCGAAGGCGGGGTCGCGCCACACGCTGCAGAGCGAACGCGCGCCCACTCCGCGCGGCTCGCAGGTGGTCGGATCGACGTCGGCCCCGTTCGGGCCGCCGGCCACGTCGAAGACCTGCTCGCGAGGGGTGTCGCCCTCGAGCCAGCCCTTCACGATCTGCACCCGCTGCAGCGGGACGCCGGGGCGCCCTGGCGGGCCCGGATCCTGGAGCGCCCAGACCGCCAGGGCCGGGGCGCCGACCTCTGGCGGGCGCGGACCGAGATCGGCGCCCATCGGCACGCCGCCCTCGTAGCCCTGCTCGACGAAGTCGTCGCTCCCGCACAGCGCGGCGGAGGTGTCCCATCCGCCGAACAGGCGGACGGTCAGGCGCGGCCCGCTCGTGCCGTAGACCTCGCGGCGCTGCATGGCGGCGAACAGCGCGTCCCGGCTGTTCTCCTCGGCCCACACCACCGCCAGCCCGCCGGGGCCGAACTCCGGGTTGTCCGGCAGGCCCGGCGGCAGCGCATCGGCGGCGGGATCACCGGCGCCCCCGTGGCCCGGGTAGTCGGACTCGGCGACCAGGCCTGGCGTTCCGAGATGGGTATCCGTGCTTGCAACGAGGCCGTAGCGGAACGGGTTGGCGCCGAGCTCTCGCTCGAGGCGCAGGCCTTCCTTCAGGGCGTGGCGAACGAACTGGCTCGGCCGCGGCGTCGAGTCCCCTCCGGAGAACTGGGCCCCGAAGCTGTCGACGGAGAGCTTCTCGAAGCCGCAGGCCTCGTCGGTGGTGTCGCCGCCGAGGAGGCACTCCGAGTCGCCCTTGTGCTGCATGACCTCCACCAGGGGCTCCCAGCGGGCGCGCCGCCGTGCCTCTTCCTCGCCGATCGGTGCGCCCACCTCCGCCGCGGAGAGGAACAGCAGGCCTCCGTCCAGGTTCGAGTTGTGGGGGATCGTGAGCACGTCGCAGCCGGGCATGGCGCCCAGGCACTCCCGATCGAGTGCGTCCCAGAGATCCCTCGCGGTGACGCCAGTCTCCATCACGCTGATCGGCAGCTCCGGGACCCGATCGTTCCGGAAGACGACGTTGCGGTGGAGGTTCTTGCCCGTGGCGCCGCTGGCGGTCCACTCGTAGCCCACGAAGCTGGTGAAGCGGCAGCTCGGGGTGCGGTCGTAGGCGGCCTCGGCGGCGGCCCGCGTGTCGTCCCACACCGTGCGCGCGGCGTTCAGACAGTGGACGTCGTCCTCGCCGCAGAAGCCCCAGCGCTCGCCGCCGTCGCTGTAGCTGAAGTTCATCGCGTAGAAGGCGATGCGGGGGAAGCTGCGATACAGGTGGCACACGAGCGAGCCGTGGCCCGGGGAGCCCGGCGTCTTGCACACGTGCACCTCCCCGATCTGCTCGGCGTGGTCGGTGACCACCGCGAAGTCCAGGGGCCGGTCGAGGCGAACCGTGCGCTGGGGCAGGCCGTCCGCGTCCCAGGGCTGGATGCCCAGGGCCTCGCCCTGCGCGAAGGCGTAGGCGTCCCGGGGCGTGCTGCGGGTTCCCTGGGTGCTGGCGTCCTGGCTGTAGCCGGTGTGCACGTGGGTATCGCCGAAGAAGGGCCGGCGCAGCGGGTCGTGCTGGCTGCAGGGCTCGCGGGTCTCGGTCCGTGCGAAGGGCGGGGCAGCGGCGTGCGCCGCCGCGCTCGCGACGGCCCAGACGAGGACGATGAGGGCGATCTTCGGCAACGGTCCTCCCGCCGAGGGCAAGCCTCCGGCCGTGGGGGGCGGAGCATAACCGGCCGGATCCGGGGGGCGAAACCGCCTCTCTCGAGCGCCCGCTCGGCTCGATTCGCCCACGCCCAAGTGATACGGTGGCCCGTCATGGCTCGCCTGAACCGCTTCTCGCGCCGTCTGACCCAGGAGAAAGCCCAGGGCGCCTCCCAGGCCATGCTCCACGCCGCCGGCCTCACCGATGCGGACATGGACAAGGCCCAGGTCGGCATCGTCGACATGGCCTACGAGGGCAACCCCTGCAACATGCACCTCGGCCTGCTGGGCGAAGCCGTGAAGGAGGGTGTCGAAGAGGCGGACCTGGTGGGCCTGCGCTTCCACACCATCGGCGTGTCCGACGGCATCTCCATGGGCACCGAAGGCATGAGCTTCTCGCTCCAGAGCCGCGACCTGATCGCGGACTCGATCGAGACGGTGATGGGCGCCCAGTTCTACGACGCCAACGTCTCGATCCCGGGCTGCGACAAGAACATGCCCGGCTGCCTGATCGCCATGGCCCGGGTGAACCGGCCGGCCATCATGGTCTACGGCGGGACCATCCGGGCGGGGCGGAGCACCTCCGGAAAGCCGATCGACGTGGTGTCCGCCTTCCAGAGCTACGGCGAGTACATCGCCGGCACGATCACCGACGAAGAGCGCCTCTCGGTCATCCACCGCGCCTGCCCCGGCGCCGGCGCCTGCGGCGGCATGTACACCGCGAACACCATGGCCAGCGCCATCGAAGCCATGGGGATGTCATTGCCCTACAGCGCTTCGACACCTGCCGAGGACGGCCAGAAGATCGAAGAGTGCCGGCAGGCAGGCGCCGCGATCCGCAGGCTGCTCGAGCGGGACCTCAAGCCTCGCGACATCATGACGCGCCAGGCCTTCGAGAACGCGATGGTGGTGGGGATGGTGCTCGGTGGCTCCACGAACCTGGTGCTGCACCTGCTGGCCATGGCACGGGCGGCCGGCGTCGCCCTCTCGATCGACGACTTCCAGGCGGTGAGCGATCGCACGCCGCTCCTGGCGGACTTCAAGCCCAGCGGTGAGTTCGTGATGGAGGATCTCCACAAGGTGGGCGGCACGCCGGCGGTGATGAAGCTGCTGCTCGAGCACGGGCTCCTGGACGGTGACTGCATGACCGTCACGGGACGAACCCTCGCGGAGAACCTGGCGGAGCTTCCCGGGCTCTCCCGGGGCCAGCACGTGGTGCATCCCATCGACCATCCGATCAAGGAGACGGGCCACATCCGCATCCTGAAGGGCAGCCTGGCTCCGGAGGGGGCCGTCGCGAAGATCACAGGCAAGGAGGGGCTCTCCTTCACCGGCCCCGCCCAGGTGTTCGACTGCGAGGAAGACATGGTCGCCGCGGCGGAAAAGGGAGAGATCCGCGAGGGCTCGGTGATCGTCATCCGCTACGAGGGGCCGAAGGGGGGGCCGGGCATGCCCGAGATGCTCTCGCCCACGTCGATCCTCATGGGTGCGGGGCTCGGCGACAAGGTCGCGCTCATCACCGACGGCCGCTTCAGCGGCGGCTCCCACGGCTTCATCATCGGCCACGTCACCCCGGAGGCCCAAGAGGGCGGGCCCATCGCCCTGGTGCGCGACGGCGACCGCCTGCACATCGACGCGAAGCAGAACCTGATCGAGGTCGACCTCCCGCCGGAGGAGCTCGAGGGCCGCCGCGCCGCCTGGACCCCGCCGCCCGTGAAGGCGACCCGGGGCACGCTCTTCAAGTACATCAAGAACGTGAAGTCGGCGTCCGAGGGCTGCGTCACCGACGAGTAGTCGGGGCCGGACGACCTTGAGCGACTCGAGTGGACTCGATGCCTGGGTGAACGACGCGGTCGCGCCCTGGGCCGAGGGCCTCTCGAGCTTGATTTTCTTCGAGGTGCCGGTACTCGGCGCCCAGCTGCCGCTGGTCGTGTTGTGGCTGGTGGTGGGCGCCGTCTGGTTCACGCTGATGTTCCGCTTCGTGAACCTGCGCGAGTTCGGCCGCGCCATCCGCATCGTGAGCGGCCGCACGCCGATCACCCACGACCCGGCCCACGGCGAAGTGACCCACTTCCAGGCCCTCGCGACGGCGGTGTCCGGCACCGTCGGCATCGGGAACATCGGCGGCGTGGCCGTGGCGATCTCCTTGGGCGGGCCCGGCGCCTCCTTCTGGCTCCTCGTCGCCGGCCTGCTCGGCATGTCGTCCAAGTTCGTCGAGTGCGCGTTGGGCGTGATCTACCGGCAGGAGCACGAGGACGGCTCGGTCTCCGGTGGGCCCATGTACTACCTCTCCCGCGGTCTCGCCGAGCGCGGCCTGCCGAGACTCGGACGCGCCATGGGCGCCTTCTACGCCGCCGGCATCGTGATCGGCTGCATGGGCATCGGCAACATGTTCCAGTCGAACCAGGCCTTCGTGCAGCTCGTCACCGTGACCGGCGGGCCCGAGGCGAGCTGGCTGGCGGACAAGGGATGGCTGGTGGGCCTGGTCCTCGCCGTGCTGGTGGCGGTCGTCATCGTTGGTGGCATCCGCAGCATCGCGCGGGTGACCGAGAAGATCGTGCCCTTCATGGCCGGGCTCTACCTCTTCGGCTGCGCGGTCGTCCTCACGATGAACGCGGAAGCGCTGCCCTTCGCTCTCGGGCAGATCGTCGGCCAGGCCTTCGCGCCGGAGGCGGTCTCCGGCGGCGCACTCGGCGTGCTGATCATCGGCTTCAAGCGGGCCGTCTTCTCGAACGAGGCGGGCCTGGGCTCGGCCACCATCGCCCACGCGGCGGTGCGCACCGACGAGCCGATGACCGAAGGGCTCGTCGCGCTGCTCGAGCCCTTCATCGACACGGTGGTGATCTGCAGCGCCACTGCCCTCGTCATCGTGACGACCCTCTACTACGAGCCGGACCTCTTCGCTTCCGGGCTCGGCGGCGTCGAGATGACGTCGGCCGCCTTCGAACGGAGCCTGGCCTGGTCGCCGGCGCTGGTGGCGGTGGCGGCGCTGCTCTTCGCCTTCTCGACCATGCTCAGCTGGTCCTACTACGGCCTCAAGGGCTGGACCTATCTGGTGGGAGAGGGCCGCCGCCGGGCCCTCGGCTTCAACCTCGTCTTCTGCGTCTTCGTGGCGCTGGGCTGCATGGTGAAGCTCCAGGCCATCCTCGACTTCTCGGACGCCATGGTCTTCGTGCTGTGCGTGCCGAACGTGCTCGGGCTCTACCTGCTGGCCCCGGTCGTGCGCCGGGAGCTGGCCGGGTACTACCAGCGCCATCCCTAGCCGGTGGATGCCCGGAAACCTGAATCAAAGCATAATGTTACGTGGTTATTGACTAAGTCAATTGACTTAGTCAAAATCGGCCGATGCCCCATGCCCTCGGCCAGGAGGCGATTCGCGAGTTCCGCAGCGAGCTGTGCCGCGTCGCCGCCCGACGCTTCGCCGAGCTTGGCTACGCCGGGGTCACCCTGCGCGCCCTCGCGGACGAGCTCGGCTGCAGCCGCATGACCCCCTACCGCTACTTCAAGGACAAGGCGGACATCCTGGCCGCGGTGCAGGCGGAGGGCTTTCGGCGCCTCGCCGAGCTCCAGGAAGCGGCGGCCCCTGGCGCCGGCGACCCGGCGGCCCGGGTCCAGGCCGTCTCCCGCGCCTACCTCCGTTTCGCCGCCGAGGAGTCCGACCGCTACCGCCTGATGTTCGAGCTCGCCGCGCGGACCGAGCCCTCACCGGAGCTTCGGGAGCAGGCCCAGCGCAGCCAGCGCCCCCTGGTGGAAGCGGTGCGCGAGGCGGTGCGTGCCGGTGCCCTGGAGGGCGATCCCGTCACGGTGACCCATCTCCTGTGGGCCGCGCTCCACGGGCTCGCCTCCCTTCACCTCGCCGACCACCTGCAGATGGGCCGCTCCTTCGAGCGGCTCTCGGACGAGCTGGTCGCCTTCCTGTCGCGCCCGACGAGGAGTGGATGATGGCTTTCGAGGACCTCGAGCGGGGACTGTTCCGCGCCGTGAACGCGGTCGCCGGCCCGCTCGTGCGGCGCGGGCTGGCCGGACCCTGCGTGACGCCGCTGGGCCTCGTCGTGCTCGAGCATACTGGCCGCAGCAGTGGTCGCACCTACGCGTCCCCCCTGCTCGCGCTTCGGCTCGGACGGCGCGTCGTCGTGACCACGGTGCGCGACGCGCGCTCCCAGTGGGTGCGCAATCTCGAGGCCGAGCCCGAGGCGCACCTCTGGCTGAACGGCCGCCGACGAGCCGTGCGCGCCGAGGTGCTTCGCCGCGAGGGGCTCGCCGTGTCGGTGCTCGAGCCGGCCTAGGTCTCCTGGAGCCCCCGGGCCATCAGGATCTTTCCCGAGCGCACGAGCTCGAGCAGGCCCTGGGGGCGCAGCAGCTCGATGAAGGCGTCGAGCTTCTCGCTGGCGCCGAAGACGCGCAGGATCAAGGACTCGTTTCCGTAGTCGACGACCTTGGCGCCAAAATGCTCGGCGATCTGGAGGATCTCGGTGCGCGACGAGAGCGGCGCCTCGACCTTGACCAGGGCGATCTCCGTCTCGTAGGCGTCGTCGCCGGTGTGGTCGATGGCGTGGACCACGTCGACGAGCTTCGCGAGCTGCTTGATCATCTGCTCGAGGGTCGTGCTTTCCCCGGAGCAGGTGATCGTCATGCGCGAGAAGTCTCCGCGGGCCGCCGGGCTGACCACCAGGCTCTCGATGTTGTAGCCCCGCCGGGCGAACACCAGGGCGACGCGCACCAGCACGCCGGGCTTGTTGGTGACGTAGAGCGAGATGGTGTGGATCGGGCGCGCCTCGGCACGCCGCTCGACGAGATCAGGTGCTGCCACTGGGCCTCTCCATCTGGGTGAGATCAAGTGCTCCCACTGGGCCTCTCCATCCGCTCTTTGGGCGGCTCGATGATCATGTTCGCCACCGGGGCGCCCGCCGGGATCATCGGGAAGACGTTGTCTTCCTTCGCGACCTCGGCCACCAGCACCACCGGACCGTCGTGCGCCCGGGCCTCCTGGATCTTGCGGTCGACGTCGCCGGGGCGGCGGATGCGCAGGCCTTTGACGCCGTAGGCCTCCGCCAGCTTCACGAAGTCCGGGTTGCCCTCCAGGTCGACGCCCGAGAGCCGGTTCTCCCAGAAGAGCTCCTGCCACTGGCGGACCATGCCCAGGAAGTTGTTGTTGATCACGAGCACCTTCACCGCCAGGCCGTGGACGGCGGCGGTGGCGAGCTCGCAGAGGGTCATCTGGAAGCCGCCGTCGCCGACCACCGCCCAGACTTCCTTCTCCGGCCGCCCGAACTTCGCGCCGATGGCGGAAGGGAAGCCGAAGCCCATCGTGCCGGCGCCGCCGGAGGTGATCCAGTCCCGCCCGTTGCGGCTGCGGCAGAACTGGGCGGCCCACATCTGGTGCTGGCCCACGTCGGCGGTGACGACCGCGTTGCCTTCGGTCAGGGCGTCGAGGCGGTCGAGTACGTGCTGGGCGCGCAAGCCGCCCTTCTTCGCGTACTTGAGCGGGTAGCGCTCGCGCCAGCCCTCGCAGGCGGCGAGCCACTCGGCGGTGTCGAGGGGTCCGACCTTGGGGAGCAGATCTTCGAGCACCAGCCGGGCGTCGCCCAGCAGGCACACGTCGGGCCGCAGCACCTTGTTGAACTCCGAGGCATCCACGTCGAGGTGGATCTTCGCCGCGTCGACGCAGAACTCGTCGACCTTGCCCGTGATGCGGTCATCCCAGCGCGCGCCGATCGCGAAGATGAGGTCGCAGTTCACCACGGCCTTGTTCGCGTAGGCGGTGCCGTGCATGCCCAGCATGCCGAGGTGCAGGGGATGGGTCTCGTCGGCGGCTCCCTTGCCGAGGAGCGTGTTGACGATCGGCGCCCGCAGCGTCTCGGCGAGCTCCATGACCGCCTTGCCGGCGCCGGAGATGACCGCGCCGTGGCCGACGTAGAGGAGCGGTCGCCGCGAGCGACCGATCAGCTCCGCGGCGGCTTCGACGTCCAGCGGGTCCGCGTGCCCCGGCACCCGGTAGCCGGGCAGGTCGATCTCGGCCGCGTGGGGCGCGTCGCAGGGCGCCTCGCTCACGTCCTTCGGAACGTCGATCAGGACCGGCCCCGGCCGGCCGGTGCTCGCCAGGTGGAACGACTCGCGCACGACGCGCGGGATGTCGTTCGGGTCGCGCACCAAGGTGCTGTACTTCACGACGGGGTAGGTGATGCCGGTGACGTCCGCCTCCTGGAAGGCGTCCTTGCCCAGGTTGCTGGTGAGCGTCTGGCCGGAGATCACCACGATCGGCGCCGAGTCCATCTGGGCCGTCAGGAGGCCCGTCACGGTGTTGGTCGCGCCCGGGCCGGAGGTCACCAGCACGACGCCCGGCTTGCCCGTGGCGCGGGCGTAGCCGTCGGCCATGTGGGTGGCTCCCTGCTCGTGGCGCACCAGCACGAGCTGGATCGAGGAGTCGACCAGCGCATCGAAGATGGGGATGGCGGCGCCGCCCGAGAGGCCGAAGATGTACTCGACCCCTTCGCGCTCGAGGCAGCGGATCAGCACCTCGGCACCGTAGGGTGTGTTGTCGGGAGTCGGAGGCATGAAGACGCTCCGGAACGGGGGTTGGCTTCGGAATCCTAGGCGAGTCACCCTGGGATTCCAAGAAGAACTTGGTCATCCCGAGGGGACCATGCTGAACAATCGGGCATTCAGAGGTCAAAATTGATAGCCCCCAGGGGATTCAATTGAAGGATCGCTACCTCTACGACGTGACCCGCGAGCTCATCGGGGCCGACACGGTCAGCCACCACGCCAGCGCACCAGCCATGGCGAGGCTGGCGAACCGCCTGGAGACGCTGGGCTTCTCCGTCCGTCTCCAGGAGTGGGACAAGGGCCGGAAGGCGAACCTGGTGGCCGTGGTCGGGCCCGAACGGGAGGGCGGCCTGGTGCTGTCGGGCCACGTGGACGTCGTGCCCTTCGAGGGCCAGCCCGGCTGGACCCGGGAGCCTCTGGCCCTCTCGGAGGAGGGCGAGCGGCTGTACGGCCGTGGGACGACCGACATGAAGGGCTTCCTCGCCCAGTGCCTGGCGGCGGCGCGTCGGCTCGATCTCGAGCGGCTCGAGCGTCCGCTCGTCCTCCTCTTCACCTCCGACGAGGAGGTCGGCTGCCAGGGAGGTCGGCGCCTGGCCGACGAGCTGCCCGCGCTCCTCGGCGACTGCCCGCCGCCGCGTCTCGCCTGGATCGGCGAGCCGACCCGTTGGCAGGTCTTCCACGCCCACAAGGGCGTAGCCGGCTTCCAGGTCGAGGTGCGCGGCGAGGGCGGGCACAGCAGCCGGCCCGAGGAGGGCGTCAACGCCATCGCCGTCGCGGGGCGGGCGCTGGCCGTGATCGGCGAGCTGCAGGAGGCCCTGCGGCGGGAGGGGGGCTCGGCGGAGATGCGCACGCTCTTCCCCGAGGCGCCCTACGCGACCGTCAACTTCGGCACGATCGAGGGTGGCACGGCCGCCAACATGATTGCGGAGGCCTGTCGCTTCACCGTCAGCTACCGACCGCTTCCCGACCAGGATCCCCAGGCGCTGCACCGGCGCGTACGGGAGGCCCTGGCGGCCCTCGACCCCCGCGACTGGGGCTCTCCCGGTCGCCGCGCCGAGCTCGCCGTCTCCGAGCCCTTCGTCGCGCCCGGCATGCTCTCGGCGCGGGGGACGGACCTGGAGGCGGCGCTCTTCGCCGAGCTCGGCGTCTCTGGGTCCGGAGGGGCGCCGTTCTGCACGGACGGTGGGCAGTTCGCACGAGCGGGAATGGAGTGCCTGGTTTGCGGCCCCGGCGATCTGGACGAGGCCCATCAGCCCGACGAGAGCATCTCCCGCGCCGCCTTCGAGGCCGGCCCGGACCACGTCCTGGCCGTGGTGCGGCGCCTGCTCGGCGGCCGGGAGCGTTAGATCCGGCCCGCGCCCCCGGTGTGTCGATATCGGCTCCCCCTTCATTGGTTCCGACTTGAGTGGAGCACGGGGCCGCCCGATGAGTCCCCCGTGGCCACCCTGCTCATCATCGATGATTCGCCCCAGCAGCGCGCCGCCCTGCGGGACGCCCTGATGGAGGCGCAGCTCTTCGAGCAGATCCTGGAGGCCGAGGACGGCATCCAGGGCCTGAAGCTGCTGCTCTCGGAGCCAGTGGACCTGGTGGTCTGCGACCTGGAGATGCCGGGCCTCGACGGCGACAAGCTCATTCGGATGTCCACCTCCGCGAAGGCCCGGGCCGTGCCGTTCCTGATGCTGACCGGCGTCGAGGACGCCAAGCGGCGTGCGCGGCTGTTTCGCCAGGGCGCCCGGGATGTCATCACCAAGCCCTTCCACCCGCTCGACATGATCGCGCGCATCGAGCTGCACCTGGAGCTGATGCGCCTCCAGGACGAGCTGGTGGAGAAGAACCAGCTGCTCGAGCGCCTGTCGACGACCGATCCGCTCACCGGCCTGCCGAATCGTCGCCACCTGAACCAGGCCCTCGATCGCGAGTTCCGGCGGGCGCGTCGCCAGAGCACGCCGCTCTCGGCGGTGATGGTCGACATCGACCACTTCAAGGCGGTCAACGACCAGCACGGCCACGCCTCCGGCGACGCGATGATCCGCGCCGTCGGCGAGGCGCTCACGTCCCGTCTGCGCGCCACCGACGTCGGTGGCCGCTTCGGCGGCGAGGAGTTCCTGATGCTGCTGTGCGGGCCCGCCGAAGGCGCGCAGGTGCTGGCCGAGCGCTGTCGCGCCGAGGTGGAGCGACTCGTGGTGGACGCGGAGGACGGAACGCCGATCCAGGTGACCGCGAGCCTGGGCGTTGCCACCTACAGGGAGTCGATGGCGACGCCGGAGGCCCTGGTGTCCGCCGCGGACCAGGCCCTCTACCAGGCCAAGTCCCGCGGCCGCAATCAGGTCGTCGTCGACCCGGCGTCCCTGGAAGCCGCCGGGGATTGAGCGCGGCGCCGGCGCGACTCAGCCGTCGGCGAAGAAATCCCGCGCCACCTGGGCCGCGTCTCCCGCGAGCTCCTCCGGCTCCTGGCCGCCCAGCCAGGTGTCCGGCAACAGGCTGCGATAGGGCTCGCGCAGGAAGCGGCGGCCGAAGAGTGCGACCACGCCGCGGTCCTCCGGACCTCGCAGCAGGCGGCCCACCGCCTGCACGACGCGGACCATGCCGGGCACCGCGAAGGCCGCGTCCCGCCCCTCGCCGAGCCGCTCCTCCAGGTGCTCGGCGAGCAGCCGGCGCTCGAGCGTGGGGGGCGGCAGGCAGGGCCCCACGACCGCGACCGCCTGGAGCCGGTCTCCCGGGTAGTCGACGCCCTCGGTGTACAGGCCTCCCGCGACGGCGAGCAGGAGCACGTCGCGTCGCACTTCGAGCAGCGCCAGGCGGGCGCTGCGTTCGGCCTCGCCGTCGCGGGGCGACTGGGCCTCGACGTAGCCCCCGTGCTCCGGCAGCGCGCGCCGGATCTCGGCGAGCACCTCGTGGCTCGGCAGGACGGCGAGGATGTTGCCCGGGACCGCAGCCGCGAAGCCGGCGAGCCGTTCGGCGATGCGCGGGAGCTGGCGGGCGCGGGCCCGGAACGAGGTGTCGACAGTGGGGTCGATCACGACCCGCTGGCGGTCTTCCGGGGGCGGGCCCGGCACGTGGACGACGTGGGTGCGGTCCGGATCCAGCCCGAGGCCGTCCCGGTGGAGCGCCGCCGGCTCGAGGGTGGCGGAGAGACCGATCAGTGCGTGGAGCCCGGCGAAGCGGTCGCGCAGCCGCGGGGACGGGTCCAGCTCGAGCCGGCGCAGCGCTGGCTCCCCGCCTTCGAGGCGGCCGACGAGCGTGACACAGCCCGGTCGCGCCCGGCCTTCGGCGAGCTGCGCCACACCGAGGGCCAGCTCCACGAACGGATCCGGCCCGCCGTCGAAGCCTTCGGTGCCGGAACGGATCAGGCTCTGCACCACCACCGGCTCCAGCTCCTCGGCGAGGCGAGCCAGCGCTTCGTGAGGGTGGGCGTGGAGCACCCAGCCGCTGCCTCCCTCCAGGCCGGCGTCCCGGGCGCTCTCCTCGAGCAGGTTCAGCGCCCTCTCGGCGAGCTCGCGCTGGGCGCGGTGGTGGGGATCGCTTCCGAGTGCCGCGCGCTCGAGCGCCGCGCGGGCCCGGCCGGCGTCGAGGGTGAGGCTCCCCGCTTCGCGCGCCCGCTCGAGCAGGTTGTGGATTTCGTCCACGACGACGATGGCGCCCTCGAAGACGTCTTCGCCCGCATGGCTGCGGAGCGGGTTCGGACTCACGAGGTGGTGGACGTCGGCGACGCTGATCGGCATCCGTTCGCCCGCCGTGTGGGCGAGGCCGTAGGGGCACACCCGCTCGCGGGTGCCGCGCTCGAGCAGGGTCTCTCCCTGGAGCACGCCTTCGGCGAGCAGCTCCTCCAGCACCGCTTCGCCGCGCTCGCCCGGATCGGCCGCCAGCGCACAGGCCGCCTCGTGGCACCAGACGACGCCGGTGGCGCAAAGATCGCGCTTGGCCCGGAGCTGCACGGCGAAGGGCAGGTCCGGCGGCGCCATGTGTGCCAGGGTCGCCAGGGGAAGCCGCTGCTGGGTGCGGCGGGAGGTGAGGTAGAAGACGCGTCGGTCCTGCTCCAGGGCGGCGCGGGCGACCGGCAGGAGCGTCGCGGCCGTCTTGCCGGTGCCGGTCGGCGCCTGCAGGAGCAGGTGCTCGCCGTGCTCCAGGGCGTGCAGGGCGGCGCGGCGCATCTCTTCCTGGGCGGGGCGCCAGGTCGGGTGGGGCGGTGTCAGGCGGCCGGCCGCCTCGCGACGCTGGGCGAGGCGCGCGGAGCGGGCCTCGACCGCGGCGAGGACGTGGTCCAGGCGGTCGCGCAGGCGGGCCTCGGTCTCGGCCTCGCTCCAGGTGAGCGGGATCCGGCTCGGCGCGTCGTCTTCGAGGGGCCACCAGACCAGGCAGGCCTCGGTGCGCCGTCCCGTCTCGCGGGCCAGCATCCACGCGTAGGTGGCGGCCTGGAGCGCGTAGGCCTGGGCCTTGGGGCCGCCGGGCTCGAGCTTGCCGATCCCGGTCTTCACCTCCTCGACGAGGAGCGGTGTCTCCTCCGCGCCCGCGAGGCCCTGGACCCCGTCCGCCCGACCGCGCAGCTCGACCGTCCAGCCCCGGTGCAGGAGCTCCGCGCGGAGGGGATGCTCCGCCCGGTAGGTCGGGTCCTCGCCGAGCCGGAGGTCCTGGTAGCGGCGGTGTCGCGACGCGCCGAGGGCGCCGCCGAACGGGCTCGGTGCGCCGCCGCGCCCGGAGAGCGGCGCGCGCACCAGGGACCCGAGCGCCAGCTCGGTGACGGCCAGCTCCACCCGGAGAGCGGCGGGATCGGCGCGCGCGGCTCCCTCCCTTCTCAGTCGCTGCCGTAGGTGGTGTGCTTCGGGCGCCCGGCCAGGATGTTCTCCGCGCCCCAGCTCGTCACCTTGCGGAAGGCGTCCGACCGCACGAACTCCCGGAAGGCCTCTTCGCTCGTCCAACGGGAGACGATCAGGTACTCCGGGTCCCCATCCTCGACGTTGCGGAAGATCTTCGATTCCTCGTGCCCCCCTGCATCGCGGAGGGCGCCGAGGACGCTGGCGCAGGCATTCTCGAAGACCTGCTCCTTGCCCGGCAGGACGAAGTAGTTCATGCCGATCGTAACCAAGGTGTCGCTCTCCGCTCGGTGCCCGCTACGAGCCCGAGGATGCCAGGAACTTCTCGAGGGAGCGCTTGATCTGGTCGGCGCGCTCCCCCCGCCACCCGGCCAGGGTGGCCAGCACCAGGAACGCCTGCTCCCGAAGTGCGTCGGCGCCGCCGGCCTGCACGGCCTCCAGGGCCCGGGCGGCGTGCTGGCGGACGTGAGCATGGGGGCACTGGTCGCGGACCGCCACGATGGCCTCCACGACCCCGAGCACCCGGGGCTCCTGCGTTCCGTCCATCGCCGCCGCGTCTCCTGGCCCCGCGGGGCCCGTGGCTGGTGGGGACGACACGGTAGCGGGGCCGGGACGGGAGGGCAGGGCGCCTCATGTCCGGGAGGCGAAGACACCGCGAACAGCCTCAGAAACGGAAAAGCCCGCCGGAAGGCGGGCTTCGTTTCGCGATGTGGTGTTCCGAAGATAGCATGGGTTCTCGATCTGGCAAGGCCGGGCGGACGGTTTTTCACTCGAAAGCCCGTACCCGCCCTGGAGCGCCCGAAAGCGGGGGCCGGAGGTGCCGAAACCGCCGCTCCGGGCCTCGGAACCGTGGTCCTGTGGGGCGGGTTTTCAGCGGCGAATCGGCGGGAGCCACGGCTGCGCTGGCGAAACCGAGCCGAAACTCCGGGAAGTCACCTGCGCGACGCTTGCGGCTACTCACCGGCATCACCCCGGTTGGCCCCTCAAGTGGGGCGTGGAGGCCTGCCATGGACCGGAGCCCTCGAGCCATCGACTGGAACGAAGCCCAGCCCTTCCGCGCGGAGGATCTCCACGCGGACGCGTGCGGTCTGGTGCGCGACGAGTGGCCCGAGGCCCTCGAGCGGCGCGGCAGCCTGCGCCGCAGCAGCGGCCTCCCGGTGCGTGTCCTGTGGGGGCAGGAGTCGGCCTCGGCCTCGCTCGAGAACCTCTCGCGGGGAGGGCTGGGGCTGCGCACGGACGCGGGCTTGCGGCTGGGCGCGGACGTCCGGGTCGAGCTGGAGGGCAACGCCACCATCGCCTGGGAGTGTCGGGTCGTGCAGCGCCGCGAGGTGCCCCGCAGCCTGACCGGGATGGGCTCCGGCAGCGTCGGCCTCGAGCTGAAGGAGCTCTCTCCGACGCTCGAGCTCCTGCTGCGGGACTAGAGCGAAGCGCCTCGCCGGCGTGCTTCCCTCTGCGCAGGAGGTGCCATGCCGGACACGACCCTCGACGACCTGCTCGCCAAGGACGCCATCCACACGGTGGTCCAGAACCTGGCACGCGGAACCGACCGCCTGGACCGCGCGCTCATCGCCTCCTGCTACCACGACGATGCCTTCGACGACCACGGCGCCTTCCAGGGCAGCGGCGACGCGTTCGCGGACTGGGTGCTCGAGGTGCTGCCCCACTTCGCCGCGACCACCCACTTCGTGGGGGCGCCGCGCATCGAGCTGGCCGGGGACCGCGCGGACGTGGAGACGACCTGCGTCGCCCATCACGTGTCGGCGCCGGACGAGGACGGTGCAGTGAGCGACCTGGTGATCGGCCTTCGTTATGCCGATCGCTTCGAGCGAAGGGCCGTCGGTTGGCGCATCGCCCGCCGCACCTGCGTGTTCGACTGGACCCATACGGTGCAGACCGCCGGGGACGATCGCTTTCCCTTCACCGAGAGCTACGTGCTCGGGCGACGGTACCCGGAAGATGCCTCCTACCGGCGGTAGCGCCGCAGGTAGGCCTCCCGGCGGCGGGTCAGGCGTTGCTTCCGCTCCTGCGGGTCGACCCGCGCCGCCTCCCGGTGGAGCTCGCCGGGAAGGCCGGCGCGCTTCACCGCGCGATAGCGCGGCTCGATCGCCGCCTCCGCGTCCACGAAGCGCGCGATCAGCGTGCCCTTGCGGTGGCCCGCCGTGTCGAGCCAGTTCGCGACGCCCGGGTCGTCGTGGCTGATCACGGCCCGGAACACCCCGTCCGGGTCGAGGGCCGCCTGGTGTCCGTTCAGGGAGGACTGCCGGCCGGCGGGATCGATCGCCTCCCACCACCAGGTGGCGAGGGACACGCTCCAGTAGCGGCAGGGCGGCGGGGTGAACTCGAGGACGACCGCCTCGTCGGGGCCGCAGTGGAAGTTGCCCATTCCGTAGGACTGACCGGCGGTGCCCGAGTGCTCGCCGCTGCGCTCCGGCGGCACGACGAGCATCGAGTTGGGCTCGCGGCCGACCATCACCCGGCTCATGTTCTCCCAGAGCTGGCCGCCTTCGTCGAGCCAGCGCCGCAGCCGGTCGATGCGCCGGGCCATCGCGTCGGGATCGGGGCGGGGAGGACTCACCGGCGCGCCGAGGCGCTCGATCAGGAAGGTGCCGGGCTGCTCGCGCTCCCAGTCCGCGAAGAGCTGGCGGAGTAGCACGAACTCGGCGCCCTCGCCGAGGGGCAGCCAGTTGCCCGCCCGCTCCGGACCGCCCAGGAAGATCTCGATCCGCCCGTCCGGCGCGACCTCGAGCTGCGGGAGGTTCAGGGATCCCAGGGTGCGCACCGCCTCGACCGCACCGTAGGCGTAGTGGCCGGCGTTCACCTGCACGTCGAGATGGCAGGCGCTGCCGAGCTCGCCGTGGATGCGGTAGGCGGCGTCGCCTCGCAGCGGGGCAATGAGGTAGAGGCAGTCCGGGTTGTCGAGGCCCCAGCGCTCGTTCAGGTCCATCATGCGCCCGAACTCCGGGTGGTCCGGGTCCGAGTGCTCGACGCAGGCGTTGATGCCGGCGGCCAGGAAGCGCAGCAGGTAGCGGAAGCCCTCGGCCCGGTCCTTGGGACCGTCGGGCACGCCGTCGCCCAGGACGAAGCGGCGCGCGTCCTCGAGGGTGGCGCACAGCTCGCTCCAGATCTCGCCACTCGTGACGCGCGGGTCGTCGGACACGGCTCTTCCTCCGGCGGTAGGATACTCGCGTCATGCACCGATTCATCGTCGGCACCGGCCGCTGCGGCTCGACCCTGCTCTCGCGCATGCTGGCGTGCCACCCGGGCGCCCTCTCGATCTTCGAGTTCTTCAACGGGCTAGACGGGGCCCGGCGGTTCGCCACCGAGCCGATGACGGGCTCCGACTACGCCGCGCTGATCAGCGGCGAGCAGCCCTTCCTCACCATGGTCTACGAGCGCGGCTACGACGCGCCGGAGGTCCTCTATCCCTTCGACGCCCCCGATGCGCGCTACGGGCGCAAGGACGGGCTGCCTTGGATCCTGGTGTGCACGCTGCCCGCCCTCACCGACGAGCCCCACGCGCTCCACGACGAGGTGCTGGCCTTCGCCCGGTCGCTCCCGCCGCGCCCTCCGCCGGACCATCACCGGGCGCTCTTCGACTGGCTGGCCCGGCGCTTCGGGCGCGAGGTGTGGGTCGAGCGCTCCGGCGCCTCGATCGACTACCTGGGACCGCTGAACGCCTCGTTCGAGGGCGCCCGCTTCCTGCACATCCACCGCGCCGGCGAGGAGGCAGCGCTCTCCATGCGGGAGCACCACGCCTTCCGCCTCGCGATCCTGCTGGCGAACCAGCTGCCGCCGGATCCCGGGGCGCCGGGGGATGCCATCGGCCAGCTCCTGGCCTCCCGCCCGCCGGCCCGCTTCTTCGGGCGCTGGTGGACCGACCAGGTGCTGCGCGGCTTCCGCGCGATGCCGGCCCTGGAGCCCACCCAGTACCAGGAGGTGCGCTTCGAGTCCCTCCTGGCCGAGCCCCACGAGACCCTGCACGCCGTCGCCACCTTCCTCGACCTGCCCGACCCGGCGGGCGCCTGGCGGGACGAAGCCGCCGCCCTGATCCGCGGTACGCCCGAGGCCCGCCTCCCCACCCTCGAGGACGACGAGCGCGGCGCCCTCGTGGACGCGTGTCGCCCGGGCAATCTCCTGCTCGGCCGCTGAGCGGCTAGCATCGCCGCCATGGCCGACGGTCCCTATTCCGCGCTGCTCTCACCCGGGAGGATCGGGCGGGTCGAGCTCCGCAACCGGATCCTGATGACGCCCATGGGCACGAACCAGGAGCGGGACGACGGCCGGCTCGGCGAGAGGATCCTGCGCTACTACGAGGAGCGCGCGAAGGGTGGGGTGGGCTGCGTCATCGCTGGCGTGGCGGCAATCACCTGGCCCGAGGGCGCCTGCAACCCGAACCAGGCGGCGATCTCCGACGATCGCTTCCTTCCCGAGTGGGCCGAGCTGGCCCGCCGCGTCCACAGCCATGGCGCGAAGCTCGCCGTGCAGCTCCAGCACGCGAGCAAGGTCGCGCAGGAGGACGTGAAGGCCGGCCGGCCCCTGTGGGTGCCCTCGGTCCCGGAGTCCAAGCGCGGCGACCTGATGGCGGACCTCTCCCCCACCGAGCTCGCCAAGGCCACCTCCGCCTACCGCGCGCCCACCGCGAAGCTCGCCTACCACGAGATGACCGAGGACGACGTCGCCACCCTCGTGCTGCGCTTCGCCGAGGCGGCGGAGCGCGCCCAGCGGGCCGGCGCCGACGCGGTCGAGCTCCACGCGGGCCATGGCTACGTGCTGTCGTCCTTCCTCTCGCCCGCCTCGAACCGGAGAGGGGATCGCTACGGCGGCTCCGTCCCGAACCGTGCGCGCTTCCTCGTGGAGACGATCCGTGCGACCCGCGAGCGGGTCGGCCCCGCGCTGGCGATCTGGTGCCGCATCGACGGCTGTGAGTTCGGCATCGAGGGGGGCATTCGCGAGGAGGACGCCCAGCGTACCGCCGTGCTGGCGGAAGAGGCCGGCGCCGACGCCGTCCACGTGAGTGCCTACGCGGATCCCACCTCCGCCATCGCCTTCACCGACGCACCCCTCGTGCACGAGCCGAGCCGCTACCTGCCCATGGCCGAGGCGATCCGGAAACGCCTCTCCATCCCCGTGATCGCCGTGGGCCGCATCACTCCGGATGCGGCCGAGGAGGCCCTTCGCGCCGGGCGGGCGGACTTCGTCGCGATGGGCCGTGCGCTCCTCGCCGACCCGGGGCTCCCGAGCAAGCTCGCGGCCGGCGCGGCGGACCGGGCCCGGCCCTGCGTGTACGCCTATCAATGCGTCGGCAACGTGTTCCTGCGCGAGCCGGCGCGCTGCATGATCAGCCCCGAGCTGGGGCGCGAAGAAGAGCTGGCGATCCGGCCCGCAGCCGAGCGCCGGCGCATCGCGGTAGCGGGCGGCGGGCCGGTCGGCCTCGACTTCGCGCGACGCGCCGCCGCCCGCGGTCACGAGGTGACGCTCTTCGAACAGGAAACGGAGCTCGGCGGCCGGGCCCGGCTGGCGGCGGCGCTGGCGGAGGAGACCGCCGACTGGCTGCACTGGCTCGAGAGCGAGGCGCGCCGGGCGGGCGTCGACATCCATGTGGGCCGGGAGGCCACGCCAGAGACACTCCGCACCCTGGCGCCCGACGAGGTCGTGGTCGCCACCGGCGCACGTCGGGCGACCCGGCTGCCTCGAGGCGAAGGGGCGCCGGAGCAGCTCGCCGTCGAGGCCCTGCCCGACGTCCTGGCGCGGAATCCGCTCCGGGTCGCGGTGCTCGGTGACGACGTCATCGCGGTGAAGGCCGCGGAGGCGCTGGCGACCGGGGGGCACCACGTGCTGCTGCTGGGAGACGCACCGGACGGCGCCTGGGCGCCCCAGGTGGGGCTCCCGCGCCGCTGGCGCGCCTTGCACCTGCTGCGCGGGGCGGGCGCCGAGCTGGTGCTCGCCTCCGGTCCGGTGCGCGCCGAGCAGGGCGCCGTCCACTTCGCACCGGAGGGCGGCGCGCCCGAGCGCCGCGCCGTCGATCTCGTGCTGGCGGCGAACGGACTCACCGCCGCCGACCCCGTGGCCGCGGCCCTCGAGGCGGAAGGCATCTCGCCCCACCGCCTCGGCGATTGCCGCGGCCCCGTCTATCTCCAACGCGGGCTGCTCGAGGGCGCCCGCCTCGCGCAGGCCCTGTAGCCAAGGGGGAACGATGACCGCCGACACCGCACCTCCGGACCTCGACAGCGCCCGGGACTGGCGCCTGCGTCTCAGCATGGGCGTCACCATCGTCTGGCTCGTGATCGGCGCCTCCTACATCACCGCGATCGTCGGCTGGCCCAACTTCATCCAGCAGCGCGCCCCGGAGATGGGCGGCTTCCTCGAGGGCGCCTTCGCGCCCCTCGCCTTCCTGTGGCTCGTGGTCGGCTTCTTCCTCCAGCAGCAGCAGCTCGAGCAGAACACCGCGTCGATCCGCGCCCAGCTCGTCGAGATGCGCCGCGCCGCCGAGCAGGCCGAGGTGCAGTCCCGCGCCATCGAGGCCGACGAGCTCCACAGCCGCCAGGACACCTTCCTGCGCGTCGCCGACATGGTGAACGAGCAGCTGGGCACCATCGCCGGCTTCCTCGTCACCTCCAAGCTCATCGAGCTGCCGGGCGGGGTGGAGGGGAACGGCGGCAGCGACCTCTGGCGAGAGATGGGCCAGGGCGACTACTCCGCCTTCGACCGCAAGATGTTCTCGATGGTCTACGGCGGCGTGATCGAGTCCGCCGATTTCTTCTGGGGCACCGAGGTGCGCAGCAACCACACCCGCGGCTTCATTCGCACCTTCGAGCGCCTGCTCGAGCACGCCGGCCGCTGCGACCCGGACGGCATCATCGCCGACGCCATCCGCGACGGCTCCCACGGCCGCATCTACCGCATGATGGTGGACGCGCGGAGCGAGGCGCGGGGAGACGTGGAGGCCTAGGCCGGAAACGCAGCGCGGGGCTAGAGCCCGAGCCCTAACAGGCTGCTGAAAAACCCTGCGTTTCCGTGTTCTCGATGGTAGAAGATGGGTCGGGGGGAGAGAGGATGCGCGGCAGCGACCGAGAGCAGGGTTCGATGTTCAGCTACGTCTCGCTGGAGACGCGGATTCCGGAGGATCATCCGCTTCGCCCCATGCGGGCGATGGTGGACGAGGCGCTGAGGGGCCTGTCTCGGCGGTTCTCGGAGCTCTACGCGTCGACGGGCCGGCCGTCGATCCCACCGGAGCGGCTGCTGCGGGCTCTGTTGCTGCAGGTGCTCTACTCGATCCGGAGTGAGCGCCAGCTGATGGAGCAGCTCGAGTACAACCTGCTGTTCCGTTGGTTCGTAGGGCTGGGGATGGAGGATGCGGTCTGGGTCCCGACGGTCTTCACGAAGAACCGGGACCGGCTGCTGGAAGGGGACGTGGCGGAGGCGTTCTTTGAGGCGGTGCTGGCGCAGGGAAAGGACCACGGCCTTCTGTCGTCGGAGCACTTCACGGTGGATGGCACGCTGATCGAGGCGTGGGCGAGCCAGAAGAGCTTCCGGGCGAAGGACGGCTCGGGGGACGACGGAGACGACGATCCGGGCAACCCGACGGTGAACTTTCGGGGAGAGCGGCGGAGCAACGCGACGCACGAATCGACGACGGATCCCGAGGCGCGGCTGGCGCGCAAGAAGGGCCAGACCTCGCAGCTGGCCTACATGGGCCATCTGCTGACGGAGAACCGCAACGGCCTGATCGTCTCGGCGCTGCTGACGGAGGCCGATGGCTACGCCGAGCGGCTGGCAGCGCTGGAGATGGCGGAGGACGTGGCGGGAAGGCGCCGGATCACGCTGGGCGGGGACAAGGGCTACGACACCGAGGAGTTCGTGGCGGGCTGCCGGAAGCGCAACATCACGCCGCACGTGGCGCAGCACACGACGAATCGGGCCAGCCGGATCGACGGTCGCACGGTCCGTCACGAGGGCTACGCGATCAGCCAGCACAAACGCAAGCGGATCGAGGAGTGCTTCGGTTGGATGAAGACGGTCGGGGGAATGCGAAAGACGCGTCACCGGGGCACGGATCGGGTCGGGTGGATGTTCGTCTTCACGGCGGCGGTCTACAACCTGGTCCGCATACGCAACCTCGTAGAGGTCACATGACGCACCTGCATCGAGACGAGGTACCCCGGATCACTTCCGGGATCGAAGAGCGAGCCGAGCGGGCCGCGGGGACCCGCGCCCTCTGGCGTTCTGGCGCCTCTCAGCGCCGAATTTCAGCAGCCTGCTAACCCCGCGGAAACCCTGGTGGAGCTGAGGGGAGTCGAACCCCTGACCTCGTGAATGCCATTCACGCGCTCTCCCAACTGAGCTACAGCCCCAGGGGCAAACCAGGCTATCCGCCGGCTCTGGGCCTGTCAAAAGTGCCCTCTGCCGCGCGGGCCGGTCTTGCCCACGACCCCGGGCGGGCCGATAACCTCCGGGATGATGGACCGGAGCGGGCGATCGGCACGGACCACGTGGGTGCTGATGGCGCTCGCGGCGCTGGTCCTGTGCGGGCCGCTCCTCTACGGGCTGACGGACCGGCCGGTCCAGCCGACCTGGTGGCGGTTCAGCAAGCGGCAGCTCCTCTGGACCGCCCTGTACGGTGCGGCCTTCGTGGCCGTGGTGGGGAGCTACCGGCTGGCGGTGCCGGCCCTGGTCGAGCGGCTTCGGGCGAGCCTGGTGATGGTGGCCGCGACGCTCCTGGCCACCTGGCTGCTCGGAGAGCTGGCCCTGCGGGCGCTCGAGCCGGCGCCGCGCTTCGAGGCCCTGCCGAGGAACGATCGCCGGCACGCGCCGGATCCGGACGTCGGCCACGTCTTCGCCCCGAACCAATCCCTCGAGCTCCAGACCGGGGAGTTCCGCTCCACCTGGCGTACGAACGGGGAGGGCGTGCGCGCCGATCGCGACTACGGCCCCAAGGCCGCCGGGGTGTTCCGGGTGCTGGTGATCGGCGATTCGTTCACGGCCGGCGGCCAGGTGTCCCTGGCCGAGACCTATCCGGGGATCCTCGAGGCCGAGCTGGCGACGGCCCTCGGCGAGGGTGCGGTGGAGGTGATCAACGCCGGTCACCCCGCCTACGGAACCGTGCACGCGGCGCGCTGGGTGGGGAAGTTCGCCTCACACTTCCAGCCGGATCTCATCGTCCACGGCATGACGCCCAACGATCTCAGCGAGAACCTGCGTCCGCTGCTCGTCACCGCCGAGGACGGCCAGCTGCGCTGGAAGACGTCGACGGACGCGCACCGGACGCGTTGGGAGGACCGCCAGCAGTGGTACAGCGTGCCGGGCTGGGTGGATCGCAGCCTACTCGTGCAGCGGCTCCGGGGCGCGCCTCTCGTCCGGCGGCTCACGCACAGCCAGATCTATCCCCACCACCACGTCTACCAGCTCGCGCAGGACGCGGCCTCGCGCGACCGCTACGCCCTGGCCTACGAGCACCTGGGGCTGCTCCGCGAGCACGCCCAGGGCCTGGGGGCCCGCCTGGCGCTGGTCGTGATCCCGTTTCGGGAGCAGCTGACGGAGCTGCACGAAGGCCTCGATCCCCGCGCCTATGGTCGGCGGATCGCGGCCTGGGGCGCGGCCCACGGGGTCCCGGTGATCGACACCCTCGAGGCCTTCCGAAGCCACCCGGACCCGGCGAGCCTCTACTGGCGAAAGGACGCCCACTGCACGGCGGCCGGCTACCGGCTGGTCGGCGAGACCCTGGCGGCGGGACTGCTGGCCCGGGGCGCCGAGGTGGGGCTCTCAGCGGGACCGGGGGCGCCCGAAGGAAAGGGTCCGGCGCTCCCGGGCCGCTCGACGCCTCCGGGCCGATGAGCCATTCTCCTCTCCCTCACTCGCCGGAGTGATGGAATCGGTAGACATAGGGGACTCAAAATCCCCCGGCTGGAGACGGCCGTGTGGGTTCGAATCCCACCTCCGGCACCAGCTCTGGGGCCGCTGAGCCCGAAACCCCGGGGGCCGAATAAACCCGGTCCCCCTACGTCGAAGAGTCGAGCCGCACCCCGGCCGCCCGGGGGCGAGATACGGGAGAAAGAGACGGAATGCGCAAGAGCAAGGGAATCGTCGGTCTGCTGAGCCTGGCCCTGGCCATGCCCCTCTTCGCCGCGGCGCCGGCAGCCGCCGATTGCGAGGGCATGCGGGAGTTCCGCGGCTTGATCCAGAAGTACAAGAAGAGCGGCCGGAAGGCCGGCTTCGTTCTCGACAACCGCATGGGCGACAAGGTCAAGTTCCAGAAGGCCGAGTCGGTCGAGGTGGTCGATACCAGCAGCGCCGGCAAGAAGGCGGAGAAGTGGGAAGACCTGAAGAACAACATGTACGTGGGCGTGTGCTGGAAGTTCACGGACAACCCGCGCCTGGCCTACAAGGTGACGGTCCAGGACGAGCCGGACGACGGCGCCACCGACGAGTAAAGCCATCGCTGACGAAGCCCCGCCCCGAGCGGGGCGCCGCGGCCCTCTGCCCGGCCGGGCGGAGGGCCGTTGTCTTCTGGGGGCGCGGGACTACCGTTTCCTCCTCATGGCCGATTCCCCGCAACCGCTGCTGCGCCCGGACCAGTTCGATCGCTACCGCCGGCACCTGAACCTCCCGGAGTTCGGCGTCGAGGGGCAGTGCCGGTTGCTCGAGAGCCGCGTCCTGCTGATCGGCGCCGGGGGGCTGGGCTGCCCCCTCGCCCAGTACCTGGCGGCCGCCGGCGTGGGCACCCTGGGCCTGGTCGACTTCGACGTGGTCGACGCCTCCAACCTGCAGCGGCAGGTGCTCTTCGGCACCCGGGACGTGGGCCGGCCCAAGGTCGACGTGGCCCGCGAGCGCATCGAGGCCATGAACCCGGACGTCGACGTCCGCACCTTCCGCGAGCGCGTCACCTCCGACAACGCGCTCGAGCTGTTCGCCGGCTACGACGTCGTGGTGGACGGCACCGACAACTTCCCGACCCGCTACCTCTCGAGCGATGCCTGCGTGATGCTCGGCAAGCCCACGGTCTACGGGGCGATTCTCCGCTTCGAAGGCCAGGCCTCCACCTTCGATGGGAGCCGCGGGCCCTGCTACCGCTGCCTGTTCCCGGAGCCGCCGCCTCCGGGCTCGGTGCCGTCCTGTGCCGAGGGCGGGGTGCTCGGCATCCTGCCCGGGACGATCGCCCTGATCCAGGCGACCGAGACGGTGAAGCTGCTGACCGGGATCGGCGAGCCCCTGATCGGGCGTCTCGTCACCTACGACGCTCTGTCGATGAAGTTCCAGGAGTACCGGCTCCGAAAGGACCCGGACTGCCCCGTCTGCGGGGAGCACCCGTCGATCACCGAGCTGATCGACTACGACGGCTTCTGCGGCGTGCCCGCGGCCCACGAGGAGGAGACCCCGGTGAAGGAGATCTCGGCCAGCGAGACGAAGGCGCGGCTCGACGCGGGCGGGGCGTTCCTGCTGCTCGACGTGCGCAACCCGGAAGAGTGGGAGACGGCACGCATCGAGGGCGCGGAGCTGCTTCCCCTGGGCGAGCTCGAGAGCCGCGTGGCGGAGCTCGCCGAGTGGAAGGACCGCCCCATCGTGGTCCACTGTCATCACGGCGGGCGGAGCGCGATGGCGTGCGAGCTCCTCGCGAAGGCCGGCTTCACCGACCTCACCAACCTGGTGGGCGGGATCGAGGCCTGGTCCCTCACCGTCGACTCGTCCGTGCCCCGGTACTGACGATGGCGACCCGCATTCCCGACCCGCTGAAACGCCGTCACCTGGTGGAGGGGGACCTGGACCCGGCGAAGGCGCGGGCCGTGGCCGAGGCCTACCTGGCGGACGGTCGCCACCAGGAAGCCATCGTCTTCCTGGCGCGTGCGGAAGCGACCGAAGAGCTGGAGACGCTCCTGGAGCAGGCGGTCGAGGCCGGCGACGCCTTTCTCGTGCGGCAGGCCGCCGAGGCTCTGGAGCGTTCCGTCCCTTCCGAGACCTGGGCCCGCGTCGCCGAGCGGGCGCGCGCCCTCGGGAAGGATCGCTACGCTTCGGAAGCGAGTCGCCAGGCCGGGCGGCCCGCAGACTGAGGTCGCGATCGATGCCGTTGCGTTGTCTGGTGGTGCGGGGGCTGGTGAAGGAGGTCGAGGAGGAGATCAACAAGTTCCTCGCCTCGGCCGAGGTAAACGTCCTGCACATGGCGCAGAGCGAGACCGGCGAGTACCTGAGCGTCACGCTCATCTACGACGAGCTCACACCTGGCGCCTGAGTCCCTCCGCGACGGGCTGCGGTACTCTCCGTGCGGTGCGCCCCCCGGTCCCCCGTTGCCTCGATGAGCTCGTCGAATGGCTGCGTGCACGCTTCGACGCCAAGGCCGCGACGGACCTGTTCGCCGTGGTTCACCTGGACCTGGAGGGCCCGGACGGCGGCTCCGTGGTACTGCGCATCGAGCCCGGACGCGCCGAGGTGGGGCGGGGCGCCGTCACCGAGCCGGACCTCCGGCTGCGGGCGGCGGCTGCGGACGTCTTCTCCATCCTCTCGGGCTGCGAGAGCGCCGACGTATTGCACATGGAGGGCCGGCTCGAGCTCGACGGGGACCTGGGCCTCGCCATGAAGCTCCGCACGATCTTTCCCGCGTGAGCCGCGCGGAGACCGCGCCGCCATGGACCTGCCCGCCATCCGCATCGAGAATGCCCGGACCCACAACCTCCGGAACGCATCCTGCACGATTCCGCTCCACAGCCTGACGGTGGTGAGCGGTGTGTCCGGCTCGGGCAAGTCGAGCCTCGCCTTCGACACCCTCTACGCGGAGGGCCAGCGGCGCTACGTGGCGTCGCTCTCCACCTACGCGCGTCAGTTCCTGGAGCGGCTCCCGCGGCCCGATGTCGACCTGGTGAGCAACCTGCCCCCGGCGATCGCGATCGAGCAGCACAACCGGGTGACGAACGCGCGCTCGACCGTCGGAACGGCCACGGAGATCCTGGATCACCTGCGCCTCCTCTACGCCAAGATCGGCGAGACCCGCTGCTGCGGCGCCCCGGTGCGGCCGGGCACGGTGCAGGGCTGGACCGACCGCCTGCTCGCGCGCTTCGCCGGAACCCGCGGCAGCCTCGCGGTGGCGTTGCCCGCCGCCGACGCCGCGCCGGCCCTGCGCGAGCGGCTCGCCCGGGAGGGCTGGACCCGCCTGCTCGACGCCCGCGGCCGGCGCCTCGAGCTCGACGACGTGGACGACGCCCGTCTCGACCGCGAGCGCGCGCGGCTGCGCTCGGTGGTGGACCGCCTGGCCATCGCCGAGGACGCGCGCGCCCGGCTGGCCGAAGCCGTGGCAGCGGCCCTGGGCCGCGGCTTCGGGGAGGCGCTCTTCGTTCCCGAGGACCGCGAGCCGATGACGCTCCGCGAGGGATTCGTGTGCGAGCGCTGCGGCCGGCGGCATCCGACGCCGGAGCCCGCGCTCTTCTCCTTCAACAGCCCCCTCGGCGCCTGCGGCACCTGCCAGGGCTTCGGCCGCGTGTCCGCCCTCGACCTGGCGAAGGTGATCCCGGACCCGGAGGTCTCCCTGAAAGAAGGCGCGATCGCGCCCTTCGCGACGCCGAGCGGCCGCAGCTGCCAGCGCGACCTGATGCGCGCCTGCCGGGCCGTGGGCATCGATCCGGCGCGGCCCTGGAAGCGGCTCGGCTCGCGCCAGCGCGCGTGGGTCATCGAGGGAGACGACGAGTGGTACGGCGTGCGGGGCTACTTCGAATGGCTCGAGTCCCGTCGCTACAAGGTGCAGGCACGCATCGCCATCGCGCGCTACCGGCGCTTCGACCCGTGCCCGGCCTGCGCGGGCCACCGCCTGCGGAGCGAGGCCTTGGAGGTATGGGTCGGCGGTCGGCACCTGGGCGAGGCCTCGGCGCTCACGATCGAGGAGCTCGCGGCCTGGCTCGCCGGGCTCGACCTCGACGACGCCGCCCGCGAGCGGGGCGGTCGCCTGCTGGCGCTCGTGCGTGCGAGGGTGGGGACGGCCCTCGAGGTCGGCCTCGGCTACCTGAGCCTGGCCCGGCAGGTGCGCACGCTCTCCGGCGGCGAGGCCCAGCGCATCCAGCTCGCCACCGCGCTCGGCGGCGCGCTCACCTCCGCTCTGTACGTGCTCGACGAGCCGTCCGTCGGCCTGCATCCGCGGGACGTGGGCCGGCTGCTCACGGTACTCCAGGCGATCCGCGACCAGGGCAACACGGTGGTGGTGGTCGAGCACGCGCCCGAGATCGTGGCGGCGGCGGACCACGTCGTCGATCTCGGTCCGGGCGCGGGTCGGGACGGCGGCCAGGTCGTGGCCGAGGGCAGCGTGAAGGAGGTGGCCGCCCAGGGCACCTCGCCGACCGGACGCATGCTGTCCGGAGAGCTGGCGCTCGCGCGCCGGCGGCGGGCGCGAGCGAGTGGCGAGCTGCGCATCGAGGGTGCACGCGCCCAGAACCTCCAGGATCTCGACGTGCGCATTCCGCTGGGCCAGCTGGTGGTCGTCACCGGGGTGTCCGGTGCCGGCAAGTCGACCCTCGTGCGCTCGGTCCTCGTCGGCGAGCTCCAGGGAGACAGCGACCGGGGGCCCTGCGATCGTCTCGTCGGGGCGGACCAGGTCGACGAGGTGGTAGTGGTCGAGCCGACGCCGCCGGGTCGGAGCGCCCGCTCCAACCCCGCGACGGTCTCCAAGGCCTTCGACGGCATCCGCAAGCGCTTCGCGGGCACCGCCGCGGCGAAGCGCCGTGGCCTCGCGCCGGGCTGGTTCTCCTTCAACGTCCCCGGCGGTCGCTGCGAGCCCTGCGAAGGCAGCGGCGAGACCGTGGTCGACATGCAGTTCCTCGAGGACGTGCGCATCCCCTGCGAGCACTGCGACGGAGCCCGCTACAAGCCCGAGGCGCGGGACATCACGGTGAACGGCCTCTCGATCGTCGACGTGCTGGCGCTCTCCGTGCGCGAGGCGCGGCAGCGCTTCGCCGGGGAGAAGACCATCGGCCCGCGGCTCGAGCCCCTGTGCCGGGTGGGCCTCGGCTACCTCACCCTGGCCCAGCCCCTCTCGACCCTCTCCGGCGGCGAGCTTCAGCGCCTGCGCATCGCCCAGGCCCTGGCCGCCGGAACGCCCGGCGCGCTGTACGTGATGGACGAGCCGACCACCGGGCTCCATGTGTCGGAGGTGCAGGTCCTCGTCTCGTGCCTCGACGCGCTGCTGGACGCCGGCTCGAGCGTGATCCTGGTGGAGCACAACCTGGACGTGATCCGCGCCGCCGACTGGATCCTCGATCTCGGGCCCGAGGGCGGGCCGGGCGGCGGGCGCCTCGTCGCCGAAGGAACGCCGGAAGCGATCGCGAAGGTCGACGCCTCGTTCACCGGAGCCGCCCTGCGCGGCGAGTTCGGCTGAACCGATGGCCCGCGCGCCCGAACGCGCCGTTCCGCCCCCGGACATCCATCCGGAGGAGTTCTTCACCCGCTGGGTCCCCACCTCGGTCGCGTCGGACGAGGGCCGCCGGCTACGCCTCGCCGAAACCGAGGCGGTGCTCGAGTTCACGCTGACCGACCACGTAGAGGGGACCTATCACCTGCGCGTCGAGCGCGGCCTCGTGGTCGGCGTCACCGGCCGCGCCCTCGCCCCCGATCTGCGCATCGAGCTGGACGTCGCCACCTGGAAGAGCCTGAACGCCGGCGAGCTCTCGGCTCCGGAGGCGTTCCTGAAGCGGAGGGTACGGCTCGAGGGCAACCTGGCCCTGGCGGTGAAGCTGCATCTGATTCTCGGGTGAGGCTCGATCCGGAATCGCACTCGGGAGGCCCGCTCGGGCCGTGAGGGACGGCGCCCGTGAAGCAGGTCGCACCTCTCCACCGCGGGCCCGCGGTACGCTGCCGTGGATGGCAGCGAGCCCGTCCTTCTTCGATCTGGTCCGCTCCGCCGGCTGGGAGGTCGCCGACGACCTGGTCGAGCTCGTGCGGCTGGCCTGGTGGATCCATGGCGAACGCGTGCAGGGCGAGGTGCGGGACGGCGATACGGTCTCGCGCTCGACCTGGATGCACGCCGGCTGTCTGCAGAGTGGCCGCGTGCGCGAGGCCTTCGATGGGTCCGGGCTCGACTGGGACGCCTGGGTGGAGGGCCTGGGCCTGGCGTCGCACGGGGTGCCGTCCAAGCTCGCAGGCCGCGAGGACGTGCAGGTCAACCCGGCCTACGTGGGAGCGGCGCTCGATGCGTTGGCTCGTGAGGGGATCGAGCGACCCCTGACGTCCGCAGGCTTCCTATACGGCATCGCGCTCAGCCTCCGCGATGGGAAGGGCGGCGGACGCATCGCAAAGCGTCTCGAGGCCGCCGGAGCGGACCTCAAGAGGCTGGCCTTTCATCTGGAGGAGGCATGGCAGGGGCGCGAGCCGGCCCCGTCGGCTTCGACCGCTCCGCGTTCGTCGCGGAAGCCGGCCCCGTCGGCCAAGACCTCTCCGCGTTCGTCGCGGAAGCCGGGTCTGTCGGTATCGACCGCTTCGGGTCCGACGCGGCAGGACGTAGCGGCCTACGCCGCCGACGCCGTCGCCGAGCGCGACGCACTCGGCCGGCGCGGGTTCGCCCGTGCCCTGGCCTTGCGCATGGGCGCGGTGTGGCGTGCCGAGAATCCGGAGGGCCGGGAGTCGGGGGAGTACGGGTACGCCGTGCAGCTGGATGGTCCGTGGGGCTCCGGCAAGACCACTCTGCTCGAGTTCGTGGCCCGCGAGCTGGCGGGAGCGCCGGAGCCCTGGGCGATCGTCCGCTTCAACGCATGGAAGCACCAGCGACTCGATCCGCCGTGGTGGGCGCTCTACCGGGCAGTCCTGTCGGGCGGCCTGCCCACCGAGCCCGGGCCCATGCGCCGGATCCTGTGGCGCGACTTCTGGTGGCGCGTCTGGCATCTGCCCGGGAGCCAGCCTGCCCGCGCACTGGCGTTGGTCGGGGCGGCACTGGTGCTGATCCTGATCGTTCTAGGTACCTGGAACCAGCTCGGACCCAGCAACTGGGCGACCGCCGCCAAGGCCGGGTCGGCCGTTCTCGCCCTGGGCATGACGCTCTTCGCCCTGCTCGGCTCCCGCTCGTCTCCTGCCTCGGCGAAGCGCTTCGAAGACCTGGCCAACGACTCGATGGGTGAGCTCCGCGATCACTATCGCCGGCTCGTCAAGGAAATGGATCGTCCCATTCTCGTTCTCGTTGACGACCTGGACCGCTGCGAGCCCGGCTACGTCGTGCGCCTGGTGGAGGGCATCCAGACCCTGTTCTCCCACTCCCGCGTCTTCTGGATCATGGCCGCGGACCGGCGCTGGCTGACCGCCTGCTTCGAGGAGGGCTTCGCGAAGATCCAGGGCGTCGCCGAGCCGGGCCGGCCGCTGGGCCGGCTGTTCCTCGCCAAGGCGTTCCAGCTCGAGGTGTCGGTGCCGGGCATGCACCCGGAGCTGAAGCTCCAGTTCCTGAACGAGTTCCTGGGCGGGAAGCTCGGCAGCTTTGCCCAGCGCCTGCAGGAGGCCGAGGGACGCGCCCATCGGGAGTTCTCCGCCGGCGGAGTGACCGAGACCCTGGGGCGCCTGGTCGACGACGACGCCGGAGCCGACGACGTTGTCGAGGAGATGGCGCGCCGCCAGGCGGCGATCGTGCACCTGGCCGGCCAGGAGCCCGAGGAGGAGACGGAGCACTACTTGTCGGGCTTCGTCGGCCTCATGGAGTCCAACCCCCGCTCGATCAAGCGGCTGACCCAGGCCTACGGGATGAACCTGGCGGTGGTGACCCTCTACGACCCGACGCTCGTGCAGGACGACGCGCAGCGCGACCAGCTCGTGCGCTGGACGATCCTCGGCATGCGCTGGCCCGCCCTCGCGGACGCGTTCGCCGGTGCGCTCGGCGAGCTGGACACCTTGAGTCCAGCGGCCGTGGGATTCGAGGACCTCGAAGACGACCCCGAGGTGATGAGCGTCCTCGAGGGCGTCGACGAGGAGACCGTCAAGGAGCTGGTGGCGGCGCTGAGCCCCCGAAACTGAACGCGGAGAGGCGGGCTAGGTCGCCGGCATCTCGGCTGGGTCGAACCCTGGCCCTGCCTTGCGCCAGGCCGTGCCGAGGAGCCAGGTGTGAGGGTCCGCGGTGGCCCGGAGGTGGCCTCCGAGCCGGGCCCGGGCTTCGGCGACGAGGACCCGGTTCCTGGCGGTGCGCTTCCACCCCTCGAACCCGCGGCCGGAGGAGGCCGGATCGATCCGCACGGGGCCGGGACGCCCCGGCGTCCCGCAGGAGAGAAGGAAGCCGCGAAACACCCCGAAAGCGCCCCATCCCAACCGAACCCAAGCCCGCACTCCCTCGAAATCCGCGTAGGCTCCCCACCGGTCGCCCCCGGGCCTCGCAAGGGCTCCGCGCGAGCCCGCCTACGCGCGCTTGGGATGATGCTGCCGGACCTCGCGTCGCTGGGCGAAGATCCGCTTGTCGTGCACGCGTCGCAGCTGGTGCTCGAGCTTGTGCAGGACCTGGTCGGCGACCTGGGCGGCCTGCTCCCCGGTCGCATGGCTGGCGGCCTCGGTGCGCTTGCCGGTGGCGTGGGCGCTGGCGGTGTGGCCCAGGCCGTCAGGGGCGAGAGTGACTTCGAGCCGGTTCAGCTCCGGGAACTCCTCTACGATCGCCTGGCAGCGCGCCTCGAGGCGGCGCCGGGCCTCGTCGGAGAGATCGGTTTCCCTGACGTGCAGTGCGACGGATTCGTTCGCCATGGATCCCCCGTGATCGGTCGTTTCGATTCTATCACGGGGCCCCGCCCCGGGGGGCGTCAGAGGCCGAGGCCGATCGGCGGCGGCGGCCTCGGCCAGATGGCCGAGTCCGGGGGCGGGGTGGCCGTGGTATCCGCGTTGCCTGCCCCGGGGGGCACCACCGACCCGGAAAGCCCAGAGGACCCTTCCTGCGCGACACCGTGGCCGCCCTGCTGAGCTGCCTGTCCGGCTTCCTCGGCGACGACGAGCGCATCATCGTGCGCGAGGACTCGTCGGAGCTGCCGCTCCAGCATCGGCACGTGCCGCCCTTCGAGGCCGGTCTCGACCTTCGGCTCGCCGAAGAGCCATCCCGACGCCGGAGCCCAGCTCTCGGATCGGCTCGTCAACCATCTCTTCGGTCCGCGACCCGAACAGCCTCCGCCGCCCAAGCTGATCGACGTGCCGATCCACGAATCCGTGCGCGACCCGCTCGGCTCGATCACGACGAAGGGCTTCGCCACGGTCTCGCTGCGCATCTTCGACTCGAACCGCCCGGCGATCGTGGAGGAATGAGTTCAGCGCCCGCTACGCGCCGGCGCGAAGCTGCCCGAGGACAACGCGGATTGCCGCACCCTGCGCGAGCTGATGCTGGAGCACTCCGAGCGGGGATTTCTCCCGTCGGGCGGTGGCGCCTGAGCCCGGCGCATCGCGAGGAGCGCGGCAGGTTGGCGGAAGCGGACGGGAATCGAACCCGCCGGAACCGTGTCGCCACGATTCCCACCGGATTTGAAGTCCGGGCGAGGCACCAGCGCTCGAAACGCTTCCGCCGCGCAGGATAGCCCCGATCCGACGCTGCCAGCTCTGCGGAACGCCGCCGGATCGGGCAAGAAAACGGTTTTCCCCCGCGCGAAGGGCGTTACAATTCCGTTCGGGCCTTACCGGGGGGGAGGCAGTGTACTCACGGGCGGATACCGCCAAGATCCTGCGCGTGACACCGGCGCGCCTGCGCTACTGGGAGAGCCAGGACCTGGTGCGCCGTTCGGCCGACGACGGCGGCCGGAGCGCCTTCGCGTTCGAAGACCTGCTGCAGGTGCGCTCCCTCGTGTCGCTGGTCGAGGACGGGGTTCCGGCCCAGCGCATCCGTCGCAGCCTCGACGCCCTGCGCGCGCGCCTGCCGGAGCTCGAGCGTCCGCTGCGCGCCCTGCGCCTCTCCACAGCCGGAGCCGGCCGGGTCGCGGTGCGCCACGCCGGCGTCCTGATCGAGCCCGACGGCCAGCTCGCCCTCGACTTCGAGCGGACGGACGCCGGTGCTGCCGACCGCCCCACGCCGCTGGAGCGAGAGGGGGAGCCCAACTCCGGGGCCCTCGGGTGGTTCGAACGGGGCTGCGAGCTCGACGCGGAGCCGGCACGGCTGGACGAGGCCATCGAGGCCTACCGGCGGGCCATCGCCCTCGATCCGGACTTTGCCGACGCCTACTGCAACCTCGGCACGGTGTACTTCAATCGGGGCGATCGGGAGGAGACGCGCCGCTGGTACGAAGCGGCCCTGGAGCGGGACCCGGGCCACCTGGAGGCCCACTTCAACCTGGCGAACCTCTTCGAGGAGGCGGGGCGGCGGGAGTCGGCGGTGCACCACTACAAGGCCGCCCTCGAGAGCGACCCGCTCTTCCCGGACGCGCACCTCAACCTGGCGTTGCTCTACGAGAAGCTCGAGCTGCGTCGCACGGCCCGGGAGCACTGGCGCCGCTACCTCCAGCGGGTGCCGGACGGCAACTGGTCGGAGATCGCGCGCCAGCGCGTCGACGAGGAGTAGCTCTCCTCTCCTAGGGGCGCGGCACCGGTGTCATGCGGAAGGTGCGGCGATCGACGACCTCGTCGTCCAGGCTCGCCTCGACCCGCCAGATGCCGTGACGCCTGGTGAGCTCCGGCGTGAGCAGGAGCTCCGCGCTCGCTTGGGGTCGTCGGAGACGCGCGGCGGTGCCTTCGTCGACGACGCTTCCGCTGGGATCGATCCAGCGCACCTGGATCTCGTCGCGGCGGTCGATGTAGTCTGGTTCGACCCACGCCCACCAGGTGACCCGATCGTCCCGGGCGTCGAAGGCCTCACGGGAGCGGCCGGCGGGCGTGTCGGCGGACGCGGTCCGGGCGCCGTCGGCGAGGCCCGCGCGCCCGACGACGGGGAAGATCAATCTGCGCACCGTCGCCTGGGCGCGCTGGGGGAGGTTGCCGCGGCCCTCGAAGCGCCGGGCCGCCTGTTCGAGGTAGAAGGTCGCCTGCACCGTGTGGCCGAGCTCCTTGTGGGCGAGGCCGAGGTGGTAGTAGTTGAGGGCGACCTCGGGGTCGAGGCGCAGGGCGCGGCGGAAGGCGACGACCGCCTCCTCGTGCCGCTCCTGCTTCGCCAGCAGCTCGCCCTGCCGGAACCAGATGCGCGGATCCGCCGGGTGGGCCAGGCCCGCCTGCTCGAGGTTCGCCAGGGCCGCGGCCGTGTCGCCTTGGTCGGCCGCTGCCGCGGCCCGGGCGAGCAGCGCGTCGGCGGCGGGATCGCGGGCGCCGACGGTCTCCTTCAGCTCCGTGCGGCGCAGCTCGACCATCTGGGCGAGGCGGAACTGGGCTGCGCGAAAGGCGCGATCGAGGTCCGGCGGCCGCGTGCCGGTGACGGTGAGCCGCTCGGCGCGCTCGATGCCCACCTCGATCCGACTCTCCACCGCCGGATGGCTATAGAGATAGGGCGGCAGCTCGATGCTGGGCAGGTTCCGGGTCGCCATCAGGCGCTCGAAAAAGCGCACGGCACCGAGCGGGTCGTAGCCGGCCCGCGCCATGAAGGTGGCGCCCAGGGTATCGGCCTCGGCCTCGTGCTCGCGGGTGTAGGAGAGCTGCAGGGCAACGTTCACGCCCTGGGCGATCACCAACGGCTCGGCCTGGCCGGTGGCCGCCGTGGCGAGGACGCCGGCGAGCTGGGCCAGCAGGCCGGGGATCGCTGCAGCCTCGGCCCGGCGCGCGTAGTGGTGCGCCTTCACGTGGGCGATCTCGTGGGCCATCACCCCGGCGAGCTCGTCGAGGCTGCCGGCGTTCAGGATCGTGCCGGTGTGGAAGTAGATCGCGCCGCCCGGCAGGGCGAAGGCGTTCAGGGAGGGATCGACCAGCACCCGGAAGCGGTAGGTGAACGGCTGCTCGCCGAGCGTGGCCACCAGCGATTGGCCCAGGTCGTTCAGCATCGAGAGCACGAGGGCGTCCTCGATCAGGACCAGGTTGTCTTGGAGCGTCTGGTCGGCCTCGTAGCCGAGGCTGCGCTCGTCGTAGACGCTGACCTTGCCGAAATTCCCGAGCGGGTTACGGCTGCCGTCGTTCTGGATGCAGGCGGCGGGACCGAGCGCCAGGCAGAGGGCGAGGGCCCCGACAGGGACGCGAAGCCCGGCCGGCCTCACGGGCCGTCGCCGGGCTGCCACCGGAGCACCGGCTTGCGCGCGGCCCGGGTCTCGTCGAGACGGGTGAGCCGCGTGCGCTGGGGCGCGCTGCGCACGGCCTCCGGATCCTCCCGGGCCTCCCGTGCGATCTCGATCAGGGTGTCGGCGAAGCGGTCGAGGCCCTCCCGATCCTCGCTCTCGGTGGGCTCGATCATCAGGGCTCCGGGAACGATCAAGGGGAAATAGATCGTCGGCGGGTGGTAGCCGTGATCGATCAGGCGCTTGGCGACGTCCAGGGTGGTCACGCCGGACTCGGCGAAGCGGCGATCCGAGAGAACGCACTCGTGCATGACGCTGCCGGCGAAGGGCACGTGGTAGTGCTCCCGCAGGCGCTCGAGCAGGTAGTTCGCATTGAGCACGGCCATTTCGGAGCTGCGCCGAAGCCCCTCCGCACCGAGGGAGAGGATGTAGGCGTAGGCGCGCACCATCATGCCCACGTTGCCGTGGTTACCGTGGAGCCGGCCGATCGCCTGGGGGCGATCGTGGTCCCAGCGGTAGCGGCCCGCCTCGCTCCGCTCGACCACGGGAACCGGCAGGAAGGGCTCGAGGGCGTCGACGACGCCTACCGGCCCGGCGCCGGGCCCGCCGCCGCCGTGGGGCGTCGAGAAGGTCTTGTGCAGGTTGAAGTGCATCACGTCGATGCCTTGGTCCCCGGGGCGGGACAGGCCGAGCATCGCGTTCAGGTTGGCGCCGTCGCCGTAGACCATGCCGCCGCCGGCGTGCACGATCTCGCAGATGCGGCCGATGTGGGTCTCGAACAGGCCGAGGGTGTTGGGGTTCGTGATCATCAGCGCCGCGATCTCGTCGCTCATGGCGGCCTCGACCGCCTCCGGGTGGAGGAGACCGTCGTCGCCCGAGGGCACGGCCACCACGTCGTAGCCGTTCAGGGCCGCGCTGGCCGGGTTCGTGCCGTGGGCGGAATCCGGGATCATCACCTTGCGGCGACGGCTGTCCCCGCGGCTCTCGTGGTAGGCGCGGATCATCATGATGCCGGCCAGCTCGCCCTGGGCTCCCGCCGCCGGCTGCAGCGAGACCCGCGCCATGCCGCTGACGGTCGCGAGCAGCGCCTCGAGCTCGTGCATGAGCTCGAGCAGTCCCTGCACGTCCTCCTCCGGAGCGAAGGGATGGGCGAGGGCGAAGCCCGCCAGCCGCGCGACCCGCTCGTTCAGCTTCGGGTTGTACTTCATGGTGCAGGAGCCGAGCGGGTAGAGCCCCAGGTCGACCGCCACATTCCAGGTGGAGAGCCGCGTGAAGTGACGCACCACGTCGACCTCGGAGAGCTCCGGCAGGACTGACGGCTCTTCGCGATGGGCCGGGCCGAGCAGGGCCGCCGCGTCGACCGGCGGCACGTCGAGAGGCGGTAGGTCCACCCCGCGGCGGCCCGGCCGGCTGCGCTCGAAGACGAGGGGCTCCTCGTAGGAGAGGCCGCGGGTGGCGTTGCTCATGCGCTCCCTCCCGAGAGGGCCGCCGCCAGCCGGTCGATCGCGTCGCGACTGCAGAGCTCGGTGGTGCACACCAGCAGCGCCGGTCCCAGCTCCGGGTGGAAGGGAGCCAGGTCGAGGCCTCCGACCAGGCCCGCCTCGCGGGCCCGGGCCAGCGCCGCGGCCGGCTCGCCCGATACACGAACGACGAACTCGTTGAAGGTCGGCGCGCCGAGGAGCAGCTCCAGGCCCGCCGCGCGGAGCTGCTGCTTCGCGTACTCGGCCTTTGCCAGGTTCTGCTCCGCCAGCTCCCGCAGGCCCTTCCGGCCCATCAGAGAGAGGTAGACCGTGGCCATGGTGAGGCACAGGCCCTGGTTGGTGCAGATGTTCGAGGTCGCCCGCTCGCGGCGGATGTGCTGCTCGCGGGTCGAGAGGGTGAGGACGAAGCCCCGCCTTCCCCGGGCGTCGACGGTCTCGCCCACGAGCCGGCCGGGCATCTGGCGCACGTGCTTCATGCGCGCGGCCAGGAAGCCCAGGTGCGGGCCGCCGAAGCCCATCGGCACGCCGAAGCTCTGGGCCTCGCCGCACACGATGTCCGCCCCCCAGTCGCCCGGCGGCCGGAGGAGCGCCAGGCTCAGCGCCTCGCCGACGCAGGTGATCATCAGGGCGCCCGCCGCATGGGCCGCTTTGGCGAGCCGGCCGAGATCGTCGATGCCGCCGAGGAAGCCCGGCTGCTGGACGATGACGCAGGCCAGGTCCGCGGGCAGCTCCGGCGGCGCGGTGCGCCCGTCGTCCGCCAGGGGCAGCACCACGACCTCGGCACCGAGACCGTCCAGGTAGGTGGCGAGCACGTGGCGGGTGTGCGGATGCACGCCCGCCGACACGGCCACGCGGCTCCGCCGGGTGATGCGCATCGCCATCAGCGCGGCCTCGGCCGTGGAGGACGCACCGTCGTACATCGAGGCGTTGGCCACCTCGAGGCCGCAGAGCGACGCCATCATCGTCTGCCATTCGAAGATGGTCTGGAGCGTGCCCTGGCTGATCTCCGGCTGGTACGGCGTGTAGGAGGTGGTGATCTCCGCCCGGGAGATCAGGGCGTCGACCGCGCTCGGGACGAAGTGGGCGTAGGTGCCGGCGCCCAGGAAGAAACCGTCGGCTCCCGCGTGCAGATTCGTGCCGGCGAGCCCCTCGAGCCGCGCCTGGACCTGCAGCTCGCTCTGCCCCTCAGGCACCTCGAGCTGGCCGGTGAAGCGCAGCTTCTCCGGGATGACCTCGAACAGGGCGTCGACGTCGGGCCGGCCGACCACGGCCAGCATCTCGCGGACGTCGTCGTCGGTGTGGGGGATGTAGCGCAAGCTAGGAGCCCTGGTCCTCGCGATCCCGGATGTGCTTGCCGTAGGCGGCGGCGTCGAGCAGGCCGTCGAGCTCGCTGGCGTCGGCGATGGAGATCACGACCATCCATCCCTCGCCGTAGCAGTCCTCGTTCACCGACTCGGGGGCTTCGGCGAGGGCTTCGTTCACCTCGACCACTTCGCCGGAGATCGGCGCGTAGAGGTCGGCGACGGTCTTGACGGATTCGATCACACCGAAGGGCTCGCCCTTCTCGAGGTTGCGCCCGGCTTCCGGCAGCTCGACGAAGACCACGTCCCCGAGCTGCTGCTGGGCGTAGTCGGTGACGCCGATCGTCACCCGGCCCCCTTCGTTCCGCGTCCACTCGTCCTCGGCGGAATAGCGCAGCCCGTCGCGAATGTCGTAGTCGCCCACCGATTCCCCCTCAGCCCACGAACGGCGTCTCGACCACCCGAGCCGCCACGGGCTTGCCGCGGATCACGACGTCGAAGGTCTCGCCCGGCTCGCCCAGCGCCGGCGGAACGTAGCCGAGGCCGATGGATTTTCCGAGCGTCGGCGAGGGTGCGCCGGAGGTCACCTCGCCGACGCTCTCACCGTCGCGGGCGATCGGGTAGCCGGCGCGTGCGATTCCGCGGCCCGTCATCTCGAAGCCTGCCAGCCGCCGCGTGTGGCCGGCACGGGCTCGCGCACGAATCGCCTCCGCGCCCAGGAAGCCGCCTTCGTCGAGCTTGACGAAGCGGGCGAGGCCGGCCTCCAGCGGCGAGGTGCGGTCGTCCAGCTCGTGGCCGTAGAGGGGCAGGGCGGCTTCGAGGCGAAGGGTGTCCCGGGCGCCAAGGCCGCAGGGGCGCGCGCCCGCCCCGGTGAGGGCCTGCCAGAGGTCCCGGGCGGCGCCGGCCGGCCCGTAGATCTCGAAGCCGTCGGAGCCGGTGTAGCCGGTGCGCGAGAGCAGCACCTTCGCTCCGGCGAACTCGGCCTCGAGGAAGCGGAAGCGGCGGAGGCCGCCCGGAAGCGGGCCGCACAGGCCGGACAGGATGGCCGCGCTCTCCGGGCCCTGCAGGGCGAGGAGCGCGGTCTCCGCGCTGCGGTTGCGCACGCCGGCCGCCTCGGGCGCGTGTCGGACGCACCAGCGATAGTCCTTCTCGACGTTGGCCGCGTTGACGCAGAGGAAGAGGGCGTCCTCCGCGGTGCGGTAGACGGTGACGTCGTCGACGACGCCGCCCTCCTCGTTGCAGAGGAGTCCGTAGCGGACCCGGCCGATCCGCAAGCTCGCTACCCTGCAGGTGACCAATCGCTCGACCGCGGACACCGCCTCCGGCCCGCCGAAGTGGAGCTGGCCCATGTGGGAGATGTCGAACACGCCGGCGCCCTCCCGCACCGCCGCATGCTCCTCCTTGATGGAGGTGTACTGGACGGGCATGTCGAAGCCAGCGAACGCGACCATGCGGGCACCGAGGGCCACGTGGGTGTCGTGCAGGGGCGTGTGCTGGAGCTGGGTCAAGCGCCCGTCCGCGAACGATAGGCCCGCAGGGTGTTGTGCAGCAGCATCGTGATCGTCATCGGGCCGACGCCCCGGCGATGGGGGGTAACGAGGGCGGCGATGCCCTGCACGCCCTCGAAGTCCACGTCGCCCACCAGCTCGCCGTCGACCTCGGTCACGCCCACGTCGATCACCACGGCGCCGGGGCGGATCCAATCCGGCTGTACCATGCGCGGCCGCCCGGTCGCGGCGACCAGGATGTCAGCGCTGCGGCAGATCCCGGCGAGGTCGCGGGTGCGCGAGTGGCACATGGTCACCGTCGCGTTGCGGCGTTGGAGGAGGAGCGAGATCGGCTTGCCCACGATCATGCTGCGGCCGATCACCACAGCGTGGGCGCCCTCCACCTCGACGCCGTGATGGTCGAGGATCTCGAGGATCCCGAGGGGCGTGCACGAGAAGAGGCCGTCCTCGCCCATCACGAGCCGCCCGGCGTTGATCGGGCCGACTCCGTCCACGTCCTTGGCCGGCTCGATCGCCTCGGCCACGGCATTGGCCCGGATCTGCGCCGGCACCGGCAGCTGGACCAGGATGCCGTCGATGCCCTGGTCGGCGTTCAGCTCCGCGACGAGCTCGAGCAGCGCTTCCTCCGAGGTCTCCTCGGGAAGATGGTGCTCGACCGACTCCATCCCGATGCGCCCCGCTGCGCGGCGCTTGCCCTTGATGTACGAGGCGCTGGCGGGATCGTCTCCCACGCGCACCACGCACAGGCACGGTGCACGACCGCCGCCTGCGACGAGCTTCTCGATCTCCTCGCGCATCTGCTCGCGGAGCTTGCGGGCCAGGGCCAGGCCGTCGACGACGACGGTCTCGATGGGCACGGGGGGCGTCCCTCCTCTGATGGCCGCGCAGGGTACCAATCCGCCCGGGCTCAGGCTGCGCTCTTGCCCTTCTTCGAGCCGCCTTGGCCTTTGCCCTTGCCCTTGCTCTCGCTCTTGCCGCCGCCCTTGGGCTCGTCCTTCGACTCGCTCTTGCCCGTGTCCTTGCTCTCGGAAGTCTCCTTGCCGGAGCCTTCGTCGTTCTTGGCGGGCTGGTTCGACGCGTAGAGATCGTTGTACCAGCCGCTGCCCTTCAGCACGAACGACGTTTGGGAGATCAGCCGCTTCGCCTTCATGGCCCCGCACTCCGGGCACTTCTTCACCGGGTTCGCGGTGATGCGCTGCTCCCTCTGGAACTCGTGGCCGCAGCCCTTGCACTCGTAGTCGTACACCGGCATGGAGATTCCTCAGCAGACGGGCGGGGTTCCACGGATGGGGCGAACCGGGACGGTGGGTAGCCGAGTCACGGCGCCCCTGCCAGCTCGCCGAAGCGCGGGGCCGGACGCGCGGTCGCGGCCCGCGTCGAGGGCGACCTCGCTGCGCTAGCGGTCGCTCCCGGGACGCGCCGCGCCGTAGGCCGGCGGCATGGGCTCTCCTTCTCCCGTCTCGTCCACGGCCGTGATGGTCTCGACCAGGGCCATGTGGGTCTCCAGGGTCTGGCGCAGGGCGGCGCCCAGGCGGCCGCGCAGGGCCTTCATCTCGCGGATGTCCTCGGCGATCCGGGCCGCCCGCCGGTGGGACGCCTCCAGCACCTTCTCGGCCTGGAGCTCGGCCTCGGTCACCCGTACCTCCGCCTCGCGCATCGCCGTCTTCTTCAGGTCCTCACTCAAGGCTTGGGCTGTAACCAGCGTTTCCTGAAGGGTTTTCTCCTTGTCTCCCAGCACCTTGACCCGCTCCTCCAGATGCTGCACCCGCTCCATCAGCTGGTCGCGCTCGCGCATCAGGGCCTCGTAGTCCTCGCTGACGAGCTGGAGGAAGCCCTCCACCTCCATCGCGTCGACGCCGCGCATGCGCTGGGTGAAGGTGTGCTTCTGGATGTCGAGCGGAGTGAGCTTCACGCGGATCCCCCTCAGCGCGGTCACGCCGCTGCGCAGGAGATCGGCCCAAGCCATGGAAGACTTGAGCGTTTCTCAGCCGCGCCCGAGCTCCTTGGAGCGGGCCGTGGCCGCCCCGACCGCGGCGTAGACGGCCGCGCGAAGGCCGCTGCGCTCGAGGGCTTCGAGGCCGGCGATCGTCGTTCCGCCTGGCGAGGCGACCTGGTCCTTCAGGACCGCCGGGTGTCGCCCGCTCTCCAGGGCCAGCTTGGCCGCCCCGTAGACGGTCTGGGTGGCGAGGGCGGAGGCGGCGTCCCGCGGTAGCCCCATGCGCACGCCCGCATCCGCCAGGGCCTCGAGCAGCACGAACACGTAGGCGGGCCCACTGCCCGACAGGCCGGTGACGGCGTCGAGCAGGCTCTCGGACGGCGCCTCCCACGCCAGACCCACCGCCTCGAAGAGCGCCAGGGCCCGGGCGCGATCCTCGTCGCCGCAGGCCTCGTTGGCGACGAAGGCGGTGGCGCCGGCGCCGGCGAGAGAAGGCGTGTTGGGCATGGCGCGTACGATCCGCGCGCCGGCGGGCAGCCCGGCCTCGAGGGTCGCCAGGGGAACGCCGGCCGCGATCGAGATCCAGAGCGCATCGGCGGCGCCGGCCGCGGCGCGCACGCCCTCCAGCACCGCCGGCACCAGGCCCGGCTTGACGGCCAGGACCACGACGTTGCTTTCGGCCACGACCTCCCGATTGTCGGTGCTGCCGCGCAGGCCGTGGCGGGCCTCCAGCTCTTTCACCCGGTCGGCGAGGGGGTCGGCGACCCGGACGCGTTCCGGGGCGCCGCCCGCCGCGATCCAGCCGGCGGCGAGGGCCTCGCCCATGGCGCCGGCGCCGAGGAAGCCGGTCTTGGGGTCCGTCATGATTCAACGCTCCCGGGGTCCGAAGATCGCGGTACCGACCCGCACGATCGTGGCGCCCTCCTCGATGGCGACTTCGAAGTCGGAAGACATGCCCATGGAGAGCTCTCGCAGGGTCCCGCCTTCGGGCCGCGAAGACAAGTCGTCGCGCAGGGCCCGCAGCCGGGCGAAGGCCGGGCGCACCGCCTCGGGATCGTCGGAAGCGGCCGGGATCGCCATCAGGCCGACGGCCCGCAGGTGGGGGAGGGCCGCCGTCTCGGCGAGCAGCTCGGGCACGGCTTCCGGCGCCGCGCCGCCCTTTCGGCCGGCGGCCGCCTCGCCGCTCACGTCCACCTGCAGCAGCACGTCGAGGACGCGGCCGGCGGCGCCGGTCCGATGGTCGAGCTCGGTCGCGAGGGAGCTTCGGTCCACGGTCTCCACGATGTCGAACAGGGGCACGACGAGCCGCGCCTTGTTGCGTTGCAGCTGGCCGACGAAGTGCCAGCGCGGCGCCGGCAGGCCGAGTCGCTCGCGCTCCGCATCGAAGCCCGGGCGCTCGTCGCGGGCCTCCTGGGCGTAGTTCTCCCCGAGGTCGCCGAGCCCCGCCGCCAGGGCGGCGAGCACGCGCTCCCGGGGCTGGCGCTTGCTGACACCGACGAGGGTCACCTCCGCCGGGTCCCGTTCGGCCCGGGCGGCGGCGGCAGCGATGCGCTCGCGGACCCGGGCGAGGCGCTCCGCGGCGCCGCTCACGGGGCTTCCGCCTCGAAGCCGGCCTCGCGGAGGAGGGCGGCGGTCTCGTCGAGCGGCAGGCCGATCACGTTCGTCTCGCTGCCGACGACGCGCTCGACGAAGCGCCGCCCCTCGCCCTGGAGGGCGTAGCCACCCGCCTTGTCGAGGCTCTCGCCGGTCGCGACGTAGGCACGCAGCTCGTCGGCCTCCGCTGCGCGCATCACCACGACGCTCTCGACCGAGAGCGCCCGGGAGACGGCGCCGCCCTCGCGAACCAGGGCCACCCCGGTCAGGACCCGATGGGTGCGCCCCACCAGCCGCCCGATCAGCTCCAAGGCGTGGTCCGGATCCCGGGGCTTCCCCAGCACCTCCTCGCCGAGGACGACGACCGTGTCCGAGCCGAGCACTGCTGCCGCGGGCTCCGCGGTCGCCACCGCCGAGGCCTTGTCCAGGGCCAGCCGCTCCACCAGCTCGCGCGGTGTCTCCCCGGGCAGGCCCCGTTCGTCGACGTCCGGGGGCCGGACCTCGAAGGGGAGCCCCGTCTTGGCAAGCAGCTCCCGGCGGCGCGGCGAGCCGCTCGCGAGGATCAGCCGCGGCAGAGGACGTTCGGCCATGCGGGCCGGGGTACCGGCCGCCCGGGCCCGAGTCAAGCACCGGAGCAACAGCTAGCTTCGAGGCGATGTCCCGTCGGCGACCGGCACGATCCCGGCCAATGTCCGGTTGGCGCCCCGTGCGGTCCCAGCCGACGTCCGGTCGGTGCTCTTCGCGGTCTCAGCCGACGTCCGGTCGGTGCCCTTCGTGGTCCCAGCCGACGTCCGGTCGGTGCCCTTCGCGGTCCGGGCCGGTGTCGGGTCGGCGGGCCGCGCGGTTCCGGGGAATCCCGGCCGGCTGGGTGCGCGGCACGGCGCTCGGCCTGCTCGCCTGGCTCGGCAGTGGGTGTGCCACCGGCTGGGTGGAGCGGGGTGGGCGCTTCGTCCACGAGGGACGCGGGCTCTCCATCTCGGCGCCGCCCGGCGGACCCTGGCGCGAGGTCTCCGTCGAGGGCGCGACGCTCACCCTGCAGGGCCCGTCCGGCGCGACCTTCAGCTGGCTCCGCGCCTGCGAGGAGCACCCGCCGTCGGCCCGCAACGCCGCCCGGGCGCTCCTCCGCAGCATCGACGGGCTGGTGGTCGACGCGGAAGGGCCGCTCGACGCCGGGCCGGGCAGCGCCTGGCGGGTCGAAGCCCGTGTGCGGGAGGGCCGCCGCGAGCTCGCCGTGCACACGGTCACCCGCGTCGTCGGCGACTGCACCGACGACTGGGTGCTGGTCGCGTCCCGGGAGCTCGCCCTGGCCGACGCCTTCGAGGCCTGGTGGGGCTCGGTCCGCGCCTCCGAGGTGGCGGCCGGGGCGCCGCCCGGGGCCCAGGGAGAGGCGCCGTGAGCCAGCCCTTGAGCCTCCCCAGCCCGGTCACCCGCCTCGGCGACCGGGTGCTCGGCGGCGTCGACACGATGGGGGAGTTCGGCCTGCTCTGCCTGGCCTCGCTGCGGGCGCTTCGCCGTCGGGGCCTTCCGCTGCAGGAGACGCTCCTGCAGTTCGAGCAGATCGCCGTCCGCTCGACGGCGATCGTCGCGATCACCGCGCTCTTCACCGGCATGGTGCTGGCGCTCCAGACCGCCTTCGCGCTGACCCGCTTCGGCGCCAAGCCCTACGTCGGCAGCATCGTGGGCCTCGCGATCGTCCGGGAGCTCGGTCCGGTGCTCGCGGCGCTCATGGTGGGTGGGCGGGTCGGCGCGGGCATCACCTCCGAGCTGGGCTCGATGAAGGTGACGGAGCAGGTCGACGCCATCCGGGCGATGGGGGCCGACCCGGTGGAGAAGCTCGTCGTGCCGCGGGTCGTGGCGACGACCCTGGGTCTCCCGTTGCTCACCCTGTTCGCGATCGTGCTCGGCGTGCTGGGCGGGCTCATCGTTGCGGACCTGCAGTACCGGATCGCTCCCGACTTCTTCCTCCAGACCGTGACCACCACCGTGACCGTCGGTGACTTCTTCTCCGGTGTGGTCAAGACCTTCGTCTTCGGTTGGACGATCGCGATGGTCGGCTGCTTCGTCGGCCTGCGCGCCGAGGGCGGGACCGCGGGGGTCGGGCGAGCGACGACCCGCTCGGTCGTTACGGCCTCGATCGCCGTGCTCGTGTCGGACTTCTTCCTCACCAAGCTGCTCATGCTCGTGCCCGGAGAGCGGATCCTCGTGTGGCTCGGAAGGGCGCTTTCGTGAGCGCGCCCGCCGCCGTCGAGCTGCGGGACGTCCGCAAGGCCTTTCGTGGACAGCCGGTGCTGCGCGGGGTGAGCCTGGCGATCCCGCCCGGCGAGACCTTCACCATCCTCGGCGGCTCCGGTTCCGGGAAGTCGGTGTGTGTGAAGCACATGATCGGGCTCCTCGAAGCCGACACCGGCGAGGTGCGGATCGACGGCCGGGACGTCACGCACCTCTCCGAGCGGGGCTGGGTCGACGAGAGGAAGCGTTTCGGCATGGTCTTCCAGGGGGCGGCGCTGTTCGACTCCCTGAGCGTGTACGAGAACGTCGCCTACCCGATCCGCGAACACCGCCCGGACCCGGAGGCCGAGGTGCGTGCGCGAGTGCGCTGGTGCCTGGCGGAGGTGGGGCTCCCGGGTATCGAGGAGCTCTTCCCGGCCGAGCTCTCCGGCGGCATGCGCAAGCGGGTCGGCGTGGCTCGGGCGATCGCCCTCGAGCCCTCGGTGATCCTGTACGACGAGCCCACCACCGGGCTGGACCCGGCGAACTCCCGGCGCATCGGCCGGGTAATCCGCCAGCTCCAACGGGAGCTCGGGGTCACCTCCGTGGTGGTGACCCACGACATGGAGCTGTGTCACGCGGTCTCGGACCGCATTGCCCTGCTGCGGGACGGGCGCATCGTGGTGGACGGTCCGGCCGCGGAGCTGGCCGACGGCCGGCACCCCGAGATGCGCGAGTTCCTCGAGGGCACGGGCGATCCCGACGACGGGAGTGACGAGCCGACGCCTCCGGCCCGCGCGGGCCGGCATCAGGGAGAGGACGCCTCGCATGCCTGATCGACGACGCCTGAGCCTGATCGTCGGGACCTTCGTGGTCGCGGCCCTCGTGGTGGGTGCCCTCGCGGTGCTCTTCCTCGGCGCCCGGGGCGGGATCCTGAACCCGCGCTACCGGCTCGTCACCTACTTCGACGACGTGCAGGGCCTGGTGTCCGGCGCACCGGTGCGCCTGGCGGGCCGGGACATCGGCTCGGTGGAGTTCGTGAACTTCGCGCCCCTCGGCGGCGACCTGCCGCCGGTCCGGGTGGTGATGCAGGTGGACGAGTCGGTGCAGGACCGGGTGCGCAGCGATTCGGTGGCTCGCATTGCGACCATCGGGTTGCTCGGCGACAAGTACGTCGAAGTCTCCATGGGCACGGCCTTCGGCCGCGTGCTCGAGGACGGCGACGAGCTGGCTTCCGTGAGTCCCCTCGATCTGGGGATGGCGGTGGCGCGCGGCAGCGAGGCCATCGACAACATCGCCACCCTGGCGGAGAACGTGAACCGGGTGGTCGAGGAGTTCGGCACGGCCATGGGCGGGCAGAAGGTCGCCGAGGCCACCGGCTCCCTCACCGCGATCGTGAGCGAAATCCAGGAGGGAGAGGGCCTGCTCCACAGCCTGATCTACGACTCCTACGAAGGCAGCGGCGTCGAGAGCATCGAGAACTCGCTCGCCACCCTCGAGGACATCCTGAACGAGATCGCCAAGGGCGACGGAACGCTCCACCGCCTGATCTACGGCGACGGCGAGGATTCCGACGTGCTCTCGGAGGCACTGGTGGCGATCCATCAGTTGAACACGATCCTCGGCAAGGTCGATGCGGGAAACGGGACCCTGGGGCTCCTGGTCAACGACCCCGGCCTCTACCACGACCTGCAGGAGCTGGTCGGCGGCGCCCAACGCAGCCTGGTCGTGCGCTCGTTGATCCGCCTCTCCACCGACGGCGAGGGGGAGTAGCCCCCGCGATGGCGAAGCGATGGACTCTCGCCTCGGCCCAGGCCCTCTTCCCGGACGTAAGGGAACGGACCGCCCGCGCCGTCGAAGCGACCGAGGCCCTCGTCGCCCGCCGCGAGCGCATCGCCGCGAACACCCCGGAGCGTCGCGCCCTCGAGGAGCAGATCGACGGCGAGGTCTCCCGCTGGGTCCGCGAGATGGAAGCCCTGGGCCTCGAGATCAAGGGCCTCTGGCTCGTCGACTTCGACACCGGTGGCGGCTACCTCTGCTGGAAGTGGCCCGAAGAACGCCTCGCCTACTTCCACACCTACGAGCAGGGCTACGCCGGCCGCACCCCCATCCAATGACCGTCAAGTCAGGGGTCGGTTCCGTTTGTTAAGTTGTCGGGGCGTAGACGTCGATTCGTAGGGGCGTGGTCGCGTCGGTGGAGACACGGCAGCTGCCGTGCTTGGCCTCGACGCCGCGGGCCACGTCCTGGGCGAGGGCGAAGAGGGCGGCCAGGAGCTCGGCGGGCGCATCCGGGAAGGGCGGAGCCGGCTCCGCCGGCTCGACGATCCGGTGGCCCGGTGCGCGAGGCCGGGCCGGGCGCACGACCCGGACCGCGCCACGGGTCTCGAGCACCTGGTCGCGACTGCCCTCGTCGGCCCGCGGGACATCGCCTGCCGGTACGAGCTCTCCCGCACCGCCGGCGAGATCGCGCAGGAGCTGCTCGCGGATCCCGCCGCGGAGCTCGGCGCGGGCGCCATAGGCCGGGTGGTCGATCTCGATCGCCGCCTCGGTGCCCGCCTCCGCCAGCGCTGCCGCTGCGTCGCCCGGCACTGGGAAGCGGACGTAGTGGACCGCGCTGATGCGGTCCTCCTCCATCTGCTTCTCGTCGAAGCTCGCCCGGAGGCGATGGGGGCCGATCTGCAGGTGCAGGGCCTCGTCGATCCCGACCAGCCGGTCCAGCTCCGGGCGGATCTCGGCCAGGTCGGTGATCTCGATGAAGAGGGTGGCCGAGAGCTCGCCCTCGCCGGGCACGAGCTCGTTGTAGACGTCGAGCTCGTGCTGGACGGCGGCGGGCTCCCCTAACCCCTCGACACGGCACATCTCCAGCACCTGCCAGCGCACGGTCTCGCGATCCTCGAAGAGGAGCGTCACGCGATTCCCCACGGCCAGCCGCCGCGCCGCCTTGTGCGCCAGGATCGCCTGGCGGAGGGCGGGACGCAGGCGCTCGAAGCCGGCGGGGGAGGGCAGCTCCCGGAGCGCGAGCCGCTTCACTCGGCGGAGATCCCGTAGGCGTGGCGCAGCAGCACCACAGGATGGACCGCCTTGCGCCCGAGCCCTTCCTCGATCCGCAGGGCCGAGAGCGGGCAGTCCGTCGCCACGTGGTCCGCGCCGGCCTCCTCGATGCCGCCCAGCATCTTCTCGGCCACCTTCAACGATTCGGCGTGGAAGCGGGCCTGCATCCCCCAGGTGCCGTCGACCCCGGAGCAGGCGTCCACCAGCACCACCTCGTCGGCGGCGAGCTTCAAGAGATCCCGGGAGCGGAAGCCGATGTTCTGGGCGCGCAGGTGACACGGAGCGTGGTAGGCCACCGTGCCCAGCGGCACCGAGAAGTCGCGCTGCATCTTCTTGGCCCGGGCCAGGTGGTAGAGGAACTCCATCAGGTCCTGGGTGTGCTCGGCCACCTTCCGGGCCGCGTCGGTTCCCAGCAGCCGGGGGTACTCCTCCTTCAGCATCAGCGAGCAGGAAGGCCCGGGCACCACCACCGTCGCGCCGGCCTCCACGTGGGGCAGGAGATCGGTGACGTTGCGCTCCGCGTTGCGGCGGGCCGCGTCCAGGTCGCCGGTATCCGTGTAGGGCATCCCGCAGCAGCGGTCGTAGGCCAGCTCGACGCGCACGTCGCTGTGCTCCAGCACGAGCACCGCCGAGCGCCCGGCGATCGGATCGCTGTAGTTGACCGAGCAGGTGGTGAAGAGCACCGCCCGCCCGTTCGCGCCCTCCACCTGGGGGCCGCCCCGCTTGGAGAACCAACGCTCTACGGTCTGGAAGCCGTAGCTAGGCTGGACCCAGTCCCGGTGGATGCCGACGGTCTTCTCCATCAGCACCCGGCTGGCCCGGTTGCGATTGGCGAAGTTCATGAGCGGCGCCGCGAGGGAGCCCACCTTGCCGATCAGGTCCGTCTGGGTGGTGAGCTTGCGCGACAGGGGCACGCCATGGTGCTTCGCCCGGGCCAGCTGGTGGCGCCGCATCAGCGCCGGGAAATCCACGTCCCACTCGTGGGGTGGATGGTAGGGACAGTGGTTGAAGCAGAGCTTGCAGTGGTAGCAGAGCTCGTTCACCCGATCGAAGCCGTCCATCGTGACGCCCTCGATCTCGCTCTCCGTCGCGTCGACCAGGTCGAAGAGGGTCGGGAACGACGGGCACAACGGCAGACACCGCCGACACTGGTGGCAGATCTCGCCGACCCGCCGCAGCTCGCGCTCGATCTCCGCGAGGTCGAGGTAGTCCGGGTCGTCGTATCCGATGGTGCTCGGATGCTCGGGGAGCTCGACCTTCATGGGGGTCCGTCGGGGCGCCGCCGCGCGGGCGGCGCCCCCGGGAAACGGGTCGCCTAGAGGGCCTCGAGCTCGTCCAGGGCCTTCTGGAACCGCCCGGCGTGGCTCTTCTCGGCCTTCGCCAGGGTCTCGAACCACTCGGCGACGTCGCCGTGGCCCTCGTCCCGGGCGGTCTTGGCCATCCCCGGGTACATCTCCGTGTACTCGTAGGTCTCGCCGGCCACCGCCGCCTCGAGATTCTTGTCCGTCGAGCCGATCGGCTTGTCCGTCGCCGGATCGCCGGCGGCCTTCAGGTAGTCCAGGTGGCCGTGGGCATGGCCCGTCTCGGCCTCGGCCGTGTCGCGGAACAGCCCGCCGACGTCCGGGTAGCCCTCGATGTCCGCCTGCTTGGCGAAGTACAGATAGCGGCGGTTCGCCTGGGACTCGCCCGCGAACGCGTCCTTGAGATTCTGGTGGGTCTTGCTGCCCTTGAGATCGCCCATGGTCCCTCCGTCGGTTGAAGCGAGGGGCCATGGTAGACACGAGACCTCCGAGCGGCCAGTCGCGCGGGGACGCCCCGTCAGACGATCCTCTTCCGGCGCAGCGCCGCCCGCTCCTCCGCCTCGAATCCCAGCTCGTCCAGGATCTCGTCCGTCTGGGCGCCCAGGGCCGGCGCACCGTGGCGCACCCGGGTGGGTGTTCGGGAGAACTTCGCGGCCGGGCCCACGACCGGCACGCGCGGGTTCCCTTCCACCTCGGTGGGCTGGAGCATGTCCCGCTCGGTCGTGTGGGGGTCCTGGGCGGCCTCGGCGTAGGTGCGCACCTTCGCGATCGGCAGGCCCTCGGCCTGGAACGCCCGCTCCGCCTCTTCGCAGGTGCGCCCGGCGCACCAGTCGCGCATCAGGCCGTCCACGATCTCCCGGCGCTCGAGCCGAGCGGCGGTCGTGGCGTAGCCCGGGTCGTCGGCGAGCTCGGGGCGGCCGATCAGCCGGGCGAGCTTCTTCCAGTGGGCGTCGACCAGCACGCCGGCCATCACGAGCCCGTTGCTGCACGGGTAGGTGTTCGCCGGGGCGGCGACGCGGAAGGAGTTGCCGAGCCGCGGCAGGTCGGCGCCCATGGCACCGAGGGTGAGGTAGCCGGTGGACTGGAACAGCATCGCGTCGAGGAGCGCCACGTCCACGTGCTGGCCTTCGCCGGTCCGGTCCCGGTGGTGGAGGGCCGCCAGGGCGGCCAGTGCACCGTGGAGGCCGCCCAGGTCGTCGCCCAGGAAGGTGGGGGACTTCACCGGCTCGCCGTCGGGGCTGCCGTTCAGGGAGAGGAAGCCGCTGGCTGCCTGGGCCAGCGGGTCGTAGCCGGCGCGATCGTGGTCCCGGCCGAACTGGCCGAAGCCGCTGATCGACACCAGGATGAGGTCGTGCTTCATCGCGCGGAGCTCGTTCCAGCCGATGCCCCAGCCCTCGAGGGTGCCGGGCCGGAAGTTCTCGACGACGACGTCCGCCGAGGCGGCGAGCCGGCGGAAGACGTCCCGGCCCTCCGGGTGGTGCAGATCGAGGGTGAGACTTCGCTTGTTGCGGTTGACCGTCGCCTGCATGAACGAGATCGGCGGCTCGGTATCGGGAAGGAAGGGAGGCGAGCGCCGCGCCACCTCGCCGCCCGGATGCTCGATCTTGATCACGTCGGCGCCGAAGTCGGCGAGCAGGCAGGCGCACATCGGCCCCGCCCAGGTCGTGGTCAGCTCGACCACCCGCACGCCGGAGAGGGGCCCGCCGGCGTCGGGCCGGGCTTCCCGGTAGAAGGCGGACTTCGAGGGGGGGCTCACGGCCGGGGCTGGCCCGCCCGGAGCCGCGCCAGCGCGCGGTCGACGGCCCGGACGAGGTCCGGATCGTCCGCCGCCCGGGCCCGGGCCTCCTCGAGCTCCGCGTTCGTGCGGTCCGGCAGGCGGCCTGGATCCTGGGCACCGATCTCGCCCAGGGCGAGGGCGGCCAGGCGGCGGGCCGGTGCGTCCGTGTCGGTCCGCAGGGTTTCGAGCAGGCGCTCGCCGATCTTGGGCGGGGGCGCCATCAGGGACGCCATCGCCGTGAAGGCGGCGCGGCGCACGCCGTGGTCGAGGTCCTCGGTCGCCTCCAGCAGCACCTCGGCGGCCTCGGCACGGTCCGGCGCCAGCTCGCGCAGGGCGAAGGTGGCCATGCGCCGCACGACCGGGCTCTCGTCCGAGCGCACGAGGCCGACCAGCACGCTCAGCACCTCGGCGTGGATGTGCCCCATTTCCACCATCACCCGGGCCGCCGCCCAGCGGACGTCACTGTCCGAGCTGGCGAAGGCCTCGACCAGGGCCGGGAGCAGGCGCGGCGTGGGCGGCTCGAGGCGCGCGGCGGTGAAGGCGGCGCGCCAGCGTCGCGCGGGGTCGTCGCTGTGGAGGGCCGTGCGCACGGCGTCGAGTGCGCTCGGATCGCCGGACTGGTCGGCGATCGCGACCAGCGCGTCCGAGGCGGCGCGGCCCACTGCCTTGACCGGATCTCCGAGCGCAGCGCCGAGCGCCTCGGTGAGCAGCGGGCCGGAGGGGTCCTCGGCCGCGGAGCGGCAGGCCTCGCGGCGCTCCATCGGGTCGCGGCTGCCCAGGCGCAGGAGGATCGGGTGCGTCACGACTGGAGGCTCCAGGTCGCCGCCGTCGGTGCCGCCCCTTCGCGGGCGACCCGCCCCTCGCCCTCGAGCTTCATCAGGTGCTGGGTCACGGACTGGGACGCGGCCGCGTGGAGCGCCTCCGGGTAGGCGGCGTAGACGACCTTGACGATCTCCATCGGTCGCGCCGGCCCCCTCTCCAGCACGGCCACGATCTGGCGCTCTCGCTCGTGGCGGTGGGCGATGTACTCGTCGAGCTTCGCCTTGCCGTCCTCGATCTTCGGACCGTGGGCGGGGTAGATGCAGGCGGGCTGCTCGGCGCGCAGGCGCTCGAGGGAGGCCATGTACTGGCCGAGGTCGCCGCTCTCCGCCGGGATCACCGTGGTACCGACGCCCAGCACGTTGTCGCCGGAGATGAGCGCGCGCTCCTCTTCGAGCATGAAGCACAGATGGTCCGGTGCGTGCCCCGGCGTGTGCAGGGCGCGAAGGGTGGCGCCCTCGGTCTCGATCACCGAGCCGTCGTCGATCGCCGTGAGCTCCACCTCGAAGCGTTCGTCCACACCGGGCCAGGGCCGCTTGGAGACCCGCAGGGGGCCGAAGCGGTCGAGCACCTGGCGCACGCCGCCGATGTGGTCCGGATGCCCGTGGGTGAGCACGATCTCCTGGAAGCCCTCGCAGCCGGAGCGCTCCATGGCTTGCTCGAGGATCGGCAGGTACGCGTCGACCCCTTGGCCCGGGTCCAGCAGGATCCTCCGCGGGCCGGTGCCGATCAGGTAGGTGTTCGTCCCGGGGCCGGAGAACGGGCTCGGGTTCTGGCCCAACGCCACGGCGACCCGTTCCGACCAGACGTCCACGTCCGGCAGGGTCATTCCGAGCATGACGGGGGCGTCGTTCGACATCAGGCTCTCGGCATGACGGGAGTGTCGTTCGACAGGGTCATTCTCCAGCGACGGTCATCTTCGCCACGCGCAGGGCCGGTGCCGCCACGTTGCCCAGCCACATCAGCTCGTCGCCGATCGCATCCACGTCACAGAGCATATCGCCAAGGTTGCCCGCGATGGTGATCTCCTCCACGGGAAAGGCGGGCTGGCCGTCCTCGATCCAGAAGCCCTTGGCCCCCCGGGAAAAGTCCCCCGTCACCGGGTTGAATCCGTGGCCGAACATGCCCGTCACGAGCAGCCCTTTTCCCGTGTCGGCGACGATGTCGTCCAGGCTCCCGGCGGAGCCCGGCTCGAGCCAGAGGTTGGTGGAGCCCACTCCCGGCGCGCTTCCGGCGCTGCGGGTGGCGTTGCCGGTGCTGGCCAGGCCGAGCTTGCGCGCGGCATAGCAGTCGAGCAGGTACGAGCGCAGCTCGCCTGCCTCCACCAGCACGTTGCGGCGCGTCGCTTGGCCCTCGCCGTCGAAGGGGCGACTGCCGAGGCCGGCCGGGAGGCGGCCGTCGTCGACGATGTGGATCTCCGGGGCGGCGATGCGTTCGCCCTGCCGGCCGGCCAGGAAGGAGCTCTTGCGGTAGACGGCGTAGCCGGAGAGGCAGCCGACCAAGCCGCCCAGCAGGCTCCGGGCGGAGGGGCTGTCGAACACCACCGGGAACTCGCCGGTCGCCACGCGTCGCGCGCCCAGGTGGCCGAGCGCGCGCTCGGCCGCCCGCGTGCCCACCTTGGCCGGGTCCTCCAGCTGGTCCAGGGCCCGCGACACCGTGAACCAGTAGTCGGTCTGCATGGCGCCGTCCTCGGAGGCGGCGATCGGCGAGCAGCTGAGCGAGTGGGAGGCGCTCTCGTAGCGGCCCTCGAAGCCGGCGCTGTTGGCGTAGTGGACGCGCCGGAAGGTCGAGCCCGCGTCGGAGCCCTCGGAGTTGACGATGCGCGGGTCGACCTGGCGCGCGGCCGCCTCGGCGGCCCGGCCAGCCTCCACGTGGCGCTCGAGGCCCACCTCGCGGTCCCGCGCCTCGAGGAGCGCCAGGTCCGGCGAATCGGCGGCGAAGCCGCCCTCGGGAAGGCCCGCGTCCGGATCCGGCGCCGTCTCTCGCGCCAGGGCCACGGCTTCCTCGGCCATGCGGGCGATCGCCTCGTCGGAGAGGTCGCTCGTCGAGGTGATCGCCTGGCGGAGCCCGGAGCCCGGCCCGCCGCCGTTCACGAACACGCGCAGCCCCAGGGTGCGCTCGCGGGCCTGCTTCACGTGCTCGATGTCGTCGTCCCGCACGCGCACCTCGGTGGCATCGCTCTCGATGCAGACCGCGTCGGCGCTGTGGGCACCGGCGCGGCCGGCGGCGGCGAGGGCGCGCTCGGAAGCCGATTCGGCGCTCATCCCTCGGTGCCCCCCACGGTGAGCTCGTCGACGCGGATCGTCGGGAGCCCGACGCCGACCGGGACGCCCTGGCCGTCCTTGCCGCAGGTGCCCACGCCCTGGTCGAGCTCGAGGTCGTGGCCGATGCGGCTCACCCGCGTGAGCACGTCGGGCCCATTGCCGATCAGGGTGGCGCCCTTCACCGGCTGGGTGAGGCGGCCGTTCTCGATCTTGTAGGCCTCGCTCGCGCTGAACACGAACTTGCCGCTCGTGATGTCGACCTGGCCGCCGCCGAAGGTCACCGCGTAGAGGCCGCGCTCGACCGAGCGAAGGATGTCCTCCGGGTCGTCCTCGCCGGCGAGCATGAAGGTGTTGGTCATGCGCGGCATCGGCAGGTGGGCGTAGCTCTCCCGCCGGCCGTTGCCCGTGGGCGCGTGGCCCATCAGCCGGGCGTTCAGCCGGTCGTGCATGTAGCCCTTCAGGATGCCGTCCTCGATCAGCACCGTCCGGCCGGTGGGCGTGCCCTCGTCGTCGACGTTGAGCGAGCCCCGCCGGCCGGGCAGGGTGCCGTCGTCCACCACCGTGACGCCCGGGGCCGCCACCCGCTCGCCGATGCGGCCGGCGAAGGCGGAGGTCTCCTTCCGGTTGAAGTCACCCTCGAGGCCGTGTCCCACCGCCTCGTGGAGAAGCACGCCGGGCCAGCCCGGGCCCAGCACCACGTCGAGGGTGCCGGCGGGGCAGGGCCCCGCCTCCAGGTTCACCAGGGCCAGTCGCACCGCTTCGTCCACGAGCGGCGTCCAGCCATCGGGCGAGAGCCAGGCGTCCAGGCCCGCCCGTCCGCCGGCGCCCTGGTAGCCCACCTCCCGGCGCCCGTCCTCGTCCTCGGCGATGACCTGCACGTTCAGCCGGACGAGCGGCTGGACGTCGGTCACCCAGGTGCCGTCGCTGGCCGCGATCATCACGTTGCGGTTCTGGGAGACGACGCTCGCCATCACCTGGCGGATGCGGGCGTCCTTGGCCCGGGCGTAGGCGTCGATCTCGCCGAGCAGGCCCACCTTCCGGGTCACCGGCACGTCGGTGGGGCTCACGACGACCGGGTAGAGATCGTGGGTCGGCGCACCGCTCCCGGCGACGGCCACCGGGCCGGCTTCGCGGCCGCCCTCGGAGATGGCCCGCGCGGTCCCCGCCGCGAGCTCCAGGCTCTCCACCGTGATCTCGTCCGAGTGGGCGTAGCCCTGCCGCTCGCCGGCCTGCACGCGCACGCCGGCCCCCTGCACCAGGTGACGGTCGCCGCTCTTGACGATGCCCTCTTCGAGCACCACCGAGTCCTGGGAGGTGTACTCGAAGAAGACGTCCGCGTGGTCGACCCGACGCTCCAGGGCGGTGCCGAGGGTGCGGTCGAGGGCGCGCTCGTCGATTCCGAAGCGATCGCGGAAGAGCGCCGCCGTCTCGCTCATGAGAGCTCCTTCTCGAGAGCCTCCACCCGTTGGGGAAGCTCGGCGAGGGTAGCAAGGGAGGCGACGTCGATCGGATGCAGGCCGGCGGTCTTGGAGGCGACGAGGTCCTCTTCCGCCCGGTCCCCGACATAGACGCAGCGGTGATTGGCCACGCCCAGGCGCTTCAGGCAGATGTCGAAGATCAACCGCTCCGGCTTCGCGGCGCCCGCATCGGCGGGCAGCGTCACGGCCTCGAAGAGATCGTGGACGCCGAGCTCTCGGAGGAGCGGACGCAGGCGCTGGTCGAAGTTCGACAGCACGGCGAGCAGGTAGCGGCGCTCGTGGAGGTCCTCGAGCCCCGCGCGGGCGCCCGGGGCCAGCTCCCATGCGGCCGCCGACGCGAAGTGGCGCCAGAGCGCTTCGAAGTAGGCGTCGAAGTCCTTGAAGCGCACCATCTGGTCCGCCGCGCGAAAGGTCTCCCGAACCCGCTCCCACCACCAACGCTTCTCGAGCCCGGCGGCGCGGGCCATGGGCTCTCCCGGATGCACGTTGGGAGGAGCGGCGGCGAAGACCCGATGGAAGGCCTCGTCCAGACGTCCGCCCGGCAGCTCCACGCCGTGCGCGGCGGCGATCCGGGCATAGCTGTCGCCCACCGGCTCGCGGGTGCGGATCAGGGTTTCGGCGGCGTCGAAGATCACCGCCTGGATCGGTCGCAGCACGGCCATGGCCCCCCCCTCAGCGATCGTCGGGATCGTAGGCCAGGTTCGGAGCCAGGTGGCGCTCGGCCTCTTCGACCGGGATGCCCCTGCGGCGGGCGTAGTCCTCGACCTGGTCGCGTCCGATCGGCCCCACGTTGAAGTAGCGGGCCGAGCGGTGGGCGAGGTAGATCCCGCTCACGCTGGCGGCCGGGTGCATGGCGAAGCTCTCGGTCAGCTCGATGCCGAGGCTGCCGGGCTCGAGCAGCTCGAACAGCGTCCGCTTCGCGCTGTGGTCCGGGCAGGCCGGATAGCCGAAGGCGGGGCGGATGCCGCGGTAGCGCTCCGCGATCAGGTCGTCGTTGTCGAGGGCCTCGTCCGCTCCGTAGCCCCAATCGCGCCGGGCCTGGGCGTGGAGCCACTCGGCGAAGGCCTCCGCCAGCCGGTCCGCCAGGGCCTTGGTCGTGATCGCGTGGTAGTCGTCGTGGTCCTTCTCGAAGGAACGGGCCAGCTCGTCGGCGCCCAGGCCGGCGCTGACGGCGAAGGCGCCGATCGAATCCGCCAGTCCGCTGCCGATCGGCGCCACGAAGTCCGCGAGGGACGCGGTGGTGCCGTCCTCCTTGCCCCGCTGCTGGCGCAGCATCGGGAACCGGCAGCGCTCGCTCTGCCGGGCCTCGTCCTCGTAGAGGACCAGGTCGTCTCCGTCGCTCGCCGCGGGCCAGAAGCCGTAGACTCCGCGGGCGGTGAGGAGCTTCTCCGCCACGATCCGATCCAGCAGCTCGTTCGCGTGCTCGAAGAGCTCGCGGGCGGCGGCGCCCTGCTTCGGGTCGTCCAGAATCTTCGGGTAGCGGCCGGAGAGCTCCCACGCGGAGAAGAAGAAGGTCCAGTCGATGAAGCCGCGCAGCTCCTCCAGGGGCACCTCGTCCAGCACGCGGCGCCCGAAGAAGGCGGGCCGGGCGATGTCCTCGGCCCGCCACGCGGGAGCGCTCGTCTTCGCCCGGGCCTCGGTGAGAGGGAGGAGCGGCCGCGCCCGCCGGCCTTCGTGGAGGTCGCGCAGCCGCGCCTGCTTCTCGCGGTTCGTACGGTCGAACTCCGGAGATCGCCGGGGATCCAGCAGGGACGACACCACGCCAACGGCGCGGGAGGCGTCGTTGACGTGGACCGTCGTCGGCCCGTAGCAGGGCGCGATCTTCACCGCCGTGTGCTGGCGGCTGGTGGTCGCGCCGCCGATCAGGAGCGGCAGGTCGAGATCCCGGCGTTTCATCTCGCGAGCCACGTGCACCATCTCGTCGAGGGAGGGCGTGATGAGCCCCGAGAGCCCCACCAGGTCCGCGCCCTCGGTGATGGCGGTGTCGAGGATCTTGTCCGCGGCCACCATCACGCCGAGGTCGATCACCTCGTAGCTGTTGCAGCGCAGCACCACGCCTACGATGTTCTTGCCGATGTCGTGGACGTCGCCCTTCACGGTGGCCATCACGATCTTGCCCTTGGCCGAGGCCGAGCCCTCCTTCTCGTCGTCCATGAAGGGCTCGAGATAGGCCACCGCCTTCTTCATCGCGCGGGCGCTCTTCACCACCTGGGGGAGGAACATCTTCCCCGAACCGAAGAGGTCGCCGACGACGTTCATGCCGTCCATCAGCGGGCCTTCGATCACCGAGAGCGGGCGCCCGAGCTTCTGGCGCGCTTCCTCCGCGTCCTCCTCGATGAAGTCGATCACCCCGTGGACGAGGGCGTGGGAGAGGCGGGCCTCGACGGGAGCCTCCCTCCAGGAGAGGTCGATCTCCCGCTTCTTGCCTTCGCCCTTCACCTGCTCGGCGTACTCCACCATGCGCTCGGTGGCGTCCGGTCGCCGGTCGAAGAGGATGTCCTCCACGTGCTCGAGCAGGTCCCTCGGGATGTCCTCGTAGAGCTGGAGCTGGCCCGCGTTCACGATGCCCATGTCCATGCCGGCCTGGGTGGCGTGGTAGAGGAAGGCCGAGTGGATGGCCTCGCGCACGTGGTCGTTTCCGCGGAAGGAGAAGGAGAGGTTCGAGACGCCGCCGGAGACGTGGACCCCCGGGCAGCGGGCCTTGATCTCCCGGGTCGCCTCGATGAAGGCCTTGGCGTACCCAGCGTGCTCCTCGATGCCCGTGGCGATGGCCAGGATGTTCGGGTCGAAGATGATGTCCTCGGGCGGGAAGCCGGCCCGCTCGGTGAGCAGCCGGTAGGCCCGCTCGCAGATCTCGACCTTGCGCTCCCGGGTGTCGGCCTGGCCAGTCTCGTCGAAGGCCATCACCACCACGGCGGCCCCGTAGCGGCGGAGGAGGTGCGCCTTCTCCAGGAAGTCATCCTCGCCCTCCTTGAGGGAGATCGAGTTCACGACGCTCTTTCCCTGACAGCACTGGAGGCCGGCCTCGAGCACCTCCCACTTGGAGCTGTCGATGACGATCGGGATGCGGGCGATCTCCGGCTCCGAGGCGATCAGGTTCAGGAAGGTCCGCATGCAGGCTTCGGAGTCGAGCAGCCCCTCGTCCATGTTGACGTCGAGCAGGTTGGCCCCGCCCCGCACCTGGTCGAGGGCCACCTCGAGGGCCGTCTCGTAGTCCTCGTTCTTGATCAGGCGGCGGAAGCGGGCCGAGCCCGTGACGTTCGTGCGCTCGCCGATCATCTGGAAGTTCGAGTCGGGGCGGATCGTCAGGGTCTCGAGACCCGAGAGCTCGGTGAGGGCGGCCCCCGCCTCGGGTACGGGCCGCGGAGGGATGCCCGCGACCGCATCGGCGATGGCGCGGATGTGGTCCGGTGTCGTGCCGCAGCAGCCGCCCAGCAGATTCACGAGTCCGCTCTCGGCGAACTCCTTGACCAGGCCGCTCATCACCTCCGGCGTCTCGTCGTACTCGCCGAAGGCGTTGGGCAGGCCCGCGTTCGGGTAGCAGGAGACCGGTTCCCGGGCGATCTGGGCCAGCGCGTCCAGGTGGCCGCGCATCTCGCTCGCACCGAGGGAGCAGTTGAGACCCACGGCGAGGGGCGCCGCGTGGCGGATCGAGTGGTAGAAGGCGTCGAGGGTCTGGCCCGAGAGGGTGCGGCCGCTCGCGTCGGTGATCGCCACGGAGACGATCAGCGGTACCCGGTTGCCACGGGCCTGGAACGCCTCCTCGATCGCGAAGAGCGCCGCCTTGGCGTTCAGCGTGTCGAAGATCGTCTCGACCACGAGCAGGTCGACGCCCCCTTCGAGCAGCCCGGTCGCCTGCTCGCCGTAGGCGGCCAGCAGCGCCTGCCAGGTGATCTCCCGGTGAGCCGGGTCGTTCACGTCCGGCGAGAGGGACAGGGTGCGGTTCGTCGGGCCGATGGCGCCGGCGACGAAGCGCGGTTTGTCCGGCGTCCGCTCGGTCCACCGACCGGCGGCGACCTTCGCCAGCTCGGCGGCGCGCCGATTGATCTCCCGGGCCAGGTGCTCGGTGCCGTAGTCGGCCTGGGAGATCGCCGTGGCGTTGAAGGAGGTCGTACCGAGCAGGTCCGCGCCCGCCGCGAGGAACTCCTCGTGGATCTCGACGATCAGCTCCGGCTGGGTCAGCACGAGCAGGTCGTTGTTGCCCTTGAGCTCGCGCGGGTGATCGCCGAAGCGATCGCCGCGCCAGTCCTGTTCACCGAGGCTGCGCCCCTGGATCATCGTGCCCATGGCGCCGTCCTTGATCAGGATGCGCTCGCGCAGCAGGCGGCTCCATTCCGGGGAAGCCTGGTTCACGGGGACGTCTCCTTGGCGCGGGCCGCGCTGGCGATGAAGGTCTCGGGGAGGTCGGCGCCCCGGGCGGCGGAGGCCTGCACCGAGACCTCGATCTGGCCCAGGCCCGCCGCGGAGAACGCGTCGCGGATCTCGTCGGGCGGGAAGCCGAGCCACTGCACGCCCAGCTCCTCCCGCATCCACTCCCGGTCGTGGCGCACGAAGTCGATCACGACCACCCAGCCGCCGGGCGCCACCACCCGCGCCATCTCGGCGAGGGCGTCGCCGGGGGAGGCCAGGTACTGGAGGACCATGTGGGCGAAGGCGGCGTCCACCTCGCCGTCGGCGAGGGGCAGCTGGGAGGCGTCGCCCTGCCGCAGCTCCACGCCGTGCAGGCCCTGCTCGTCGACCTTCGCCCGGGCGGCTTCGAGCATCGCCGGCGAGTGGTCGACGGCCACGACCTCGAGGCCGGCCTGGGCCAGCTCGAGGGCGAGCACGCCGGTGCCCGTGCCGATGTCCGCGACCCGCAGGCCCCGGGGCACGAGGCGGGTGAGGGCGCGGGCGCGCAGCAGCTCGTCGCCCCATACCTTGCGCAACGCGTCCCACTCCGGGCCGACCTCGTCGAAGAAGGAGCGGCTGCGGGCAGCGCGGGCGTCGATCACCCGGGCCACCGCCAGGGCGTCGCGCCGGGCGGCCGGGTCGTCGGCCAGGGCCCGCGCGACCAGCCCCCAGGCGTCGCGCCAAGTCGGATCCTCTGGCTCCGCGAAGCGGTAGAAGACGAAGGTGCCGTCGCGCCGATCGCCGAGCAGGCCCGCCTCCCGCAGGATGCCCAGGTGCCGGGAGACCCGGGACTGGGCCATGCCGAGCACCTCCATCAGCTCCTGCACCGCCAGCTCCTCCCGGGCGAGCAGGCCCAGGATCCGCACACGGGTGGGATCGGACAGGGTCTTGAAGACCTTCTGGAGCTCGTCGCTGCTCATGCTCGGGTCGCATCGGCCGGGGGAGTGCTCATGCTCGGGGTCGCATCGGCGGGAGGAGAGGGTTGCTTGATCCGTCCATCAGGATAAACGGATGAGGACCGTGCCGGTACCCCCGGTCGGCTCAGCGGAGCTGGATCTGGGGCGCGGCGACCGTGCCCCCCACGGCGATCTCGGCGCCGCCCCCCGCGTCCAGGCGGAATCCCTGCTGCTCGAGCATGCCCCGCAGGGAGGGGTCGACGTCCCGCATGAGGACCGTGAGGTCCAGGGCACCGGGTCGGCCCGCGCCGTCGAGGGCGAGGCTGCCGGCGGCCTCGAAGGACGCCAGGGGGCCTTGCAGGCTGCCCTGGTCCAGCGCGACCTGTCCGTCCTCGCCGAGCCGGAGCTCGGCCAGGAGGGTGTCGTAAGGAAGGGCGATCGGCAGGCTCGGCAGCGCCAGGCTCCCGTCGTTGCCCTTCACCGAGACCTCCCCGACCCAGAGGTGGCCCTGGCGTCGCACGTCCGATGCGCCGGAGAGGACGCCGTCCACCGGAAGCCCGTCGGGAGCCAGGGCCTCGGGGAGCGCTGCCGTGTCGATGCCGTCGAAGCGCCCGTCGAAGCCCGCCTCGCCCACGGGCCACACGGTGCCCACCACGGAGCCGCCGGCCAGCGCCAGCTCCACGCCGAGGGCGGGCTCGCCGGCCAGCCAGGACGTCGAGAGTGCCGGCCGCACACGCAGCCGCTCGAAGGCCAGGGGGCCGCGGCCCGGCACATGGACCACCAGGCCGTGGAGCACCGCCGCCGGTCCGGTGGCCGACCAGCTGCCCTCGAGCCTCGCCAGCTCCATGCGCGTGCCCGTGGCCTGCTCGATCCGGCCGACCAGCCAGGGCGCGAGGCGCTCCCAGGGGAACTGGGCGACGGCGAACATCAGGGTGAGGACCAGGCAGCCGGCCGCGATCGCCAGGCGGCGCAGCCAGCCCCCGCGCGGGCTCACGACTCGATCGACTCGAAGGACGAGACCGTGAAGGTGACGTCCAGGAGCTCCGGCTTGTCGGCGCGGGTGCGAATGCGCAGGGTCTTGATGGAGAGCAGCTGGGCCGCCGACTCGATGCGGTGGAGGTAGTTCACGACCTGGGCGAGGGAGACGTTCTTCAGCACGACCTCGACCTTGGTCTCCTCGTAGGCATCGCTCGCCGCCGACTTGCGCGGCTCCATGGAGGCGACCTTGACGGCGCTCTCCCGCGCCAGCTCCTCCAGGGCGGTGAAGATCTCGCCGCGCGGCCCGGTGGTGATGCGGTCCCGCACCTGGCGCACCGGCGCCTCGATGCGGTCGTACTTGGCGCGCAAGGCGCGCACGGCCAGGAGCTGCTCCTCGGCCACCACGGCCCGGCGCCGGGCGTCGTCGGCCCAGCCGAGAGCCGGTGCGATCGCCAACAGGTAGAGGAGCGCCAGCGCCGCCGCGCCACCCGCGCCCCCGACCAGGAGCCGCTCCCGGCCCGAGAGCTCGCTCCAGGCGTCCTTCAACCGGTTCCACCAGGCCGTCACGGGGCCGCCTCCGGGGGCGCCAGGGAGATGCGCACGCTGAAGTTCGTGCCGCCCCTGCGTGTGTCGGTGGAGGCGTCGCCTACGGTGAGCTCGCGGAACAGAGCGGATTCGGTGAGCGCCTTCTCCAGCCGGTCCACGCCGCCGTACTCCGGGAGGTGTCCCTTGATCTGGATCACCTGGCGGTCGATCGAGAGCTCCTCGAACACCACGCCCAGGTCCGGGGGCACGCGGCGGGAGAGCTCGGTCAGGATGTCGAGGGCGGAGAGATGGCCGCCGAAGACGCCGAGGGTGTCGGCTTCCTTCTCCACCTCGCGCAGGGCGCCTTGCAGGGCGGCCACCGGGTTGGAGGGGACGGCCCCGGGAAAGGCCTGGCTGTAGAGCTGCTGGGCCTCTGCCTCGGCACGCTGGGCGCGGCGTTCCTGGAGGAAGGCGTCGGTGCCGAGGGAGGCGCAGGCCAGGAGCAGGGCCAGGCCCCCGAGCAGCGCCGTGGGGCGCATCTCGCGGCTCATCTTGCGCAGGTCGACGCGCCGGGCGAACTCGTCCTTGCGGAAGTTCATCCGCGAGACGGCCTGGGCGCTGCCGCGCAGCGCCAGGGCGATGGCCGGGCCGAAGACCACTGGGTCGCCGCCGGCGAGGAGCGACGCACCCATCTCGCCCTTCGGCAGCGGCAGCCGGACGGTCTGCACCGAGGTGCGCTCGGAGAGGAAGCGGTCGAGCTCGTGGAGCCGGGCCGAGCCGCCCATCAGCACGATCTGGGGCGGGGACGGCGCCTCGCCGCCCTGCTCGAGCATCTCCTCCACCGAGCCCAGGGTGCGCAGCATCTCCCGGGCCAGACGGTCGATCACCTCGACGGCGCCGGGGCACTCGGCACGGCCGGCGCCGCCGAAGATGCCCTGCTCGATCTTGAGGCGCTCCGCCTCCAGATCGCCCAGGCCCCGATCTTTGGCGACGGCCCGGGTGATCGCCTCGCCGCCGACGGGCAGCGTGCGCGCGGCCACCGGGTGGCCGTCCAGGCACAGGCAGAGGGTCGTCTTGCGGTGACCGAGGTCGACCAGCAGGCGCGGTCCGGGCAGCTCGAAGGCGCTGGCCAGATTGGCGAGCACCAGGCCCTCGGCCTCGACGACGCGCACCTCGACGCCGGCCTCGTGCAGCATCTCGAGCAGCAGCGTCACCTCGCTGCGGGGCGCCAGGGTGGCCGCCACCTCCGCGCGCTCCCTGCGCTCGGCCACCACCTCCCAGTCGACCACGAACTCGTCCAGGTCGAAGGGCACCTGGGCCTCCAGCTCGAAGGGCACGGCCGGGCCGATCTTGCGCTTGTCGCGGAAGGGGAAGGTGAGGCGCCGGCTGGAGACCCGGTCGCCGGCCAGGGCCACCACCGCGCCGGTCTCCGGCAGGTCGTGGAGCTGCAGGAACTCGCGAATCTCGACGGCGAGAGACGGCGACGGATCGTCCAGGGGCAGCGTGCGCAGCTGCACGACCTCGAGATCGCGGAGCGTCTGGCGCAGCTCCACGGCCTTGATCGCGTGGCTTCCCAGGTCGAGCCCCAGGATGCGCCTGGCCATGGATCGTCCCCTTCCATCTTCACCTTCCGCGCGCCCGGCTCCGGCCTCTCCGCGTCATCGAACGTCCCAGGCGAGCCAACGGGGCTGGGCCGGCTCGCTGCGGTCCACCCACGCCGTCACCGTGCGCTGGATGTCACCGTAGCGGGCGATGGACTCGACGCGAAAGACGTCGGTCTGGAAGGTCGCGGGGGGGAAGACCGTCCCCTCGACCGCCTGCTCGAGGGCCGTGCAGCGGGGGTCGGTCCCCTCTTCGCACAGCAGATCGCCGTCCTCCCGCAGCTCCAGGACGTCGCGGACGGTATCGGACACCGCGAAGCGGTAGTCGTCGCTCGTGCCGTGGAAGAGGAGCGCCAGGATCCAGGGCGGGGCGGTGTTGGGGTTGATGCCGTCGGCAGACGTGAGGGGATGCACCGACACGTAGGGGCGAAGGGCCTCCACCAGGCGCGCGTCGAAGTCCTCGACGAGCGCCAGCTCGTCCACGGAGAGGAGCGGGCGGTTCGCCGCCCGGTACGGGGGATCCTGCAGCTGGTAGTAGTCGTCCTCGAGGCCGCCGAAGATCCGCACGTCGTCCTCGTCCAGGTAGTCGAGGAGATTTCGGGCCAGCTCCTCGGCATCGTAGCTCCTCTCTTCGGCGCCCCCCGGAATCTCCTGGATGACCCGGTCGAGGAGCTCGGTCAGGAAGGGCTCCGCCATCTCGTCGCGGACCGCGCCGTCGGCGACGAGGGCGTTCAGGTTGAGCCGCGAGCCGGCGTCCTCGATGCGCAGCCGCAGCTCGCCGCCGTCGGTCACCCGGAGCGGCGCGGCGGCGACCCGGGCCCAGAGCTCGTCGCGGGTCTCGGCCCGCAGCTCGTTCGCGGTCTCGTCCAGGCGATCCTGGATCAGGAGTGCCATGGCCAGGCGCACGCCCCCCCGGGCCAGGGCCTCGCAGCGGGCGGCGTAGTCCCGGTTGCGGGCGACCATCCCGTCGACGGTGGCCTTGCGCAGGAAGGTCGCGATGCCGGTGACCGCCAGCAGCACGAAGAACATCACTGCCACGAGCGCCAGGCCGGCGCGCCGCCTGTCGGGAGCGTGGCTCCGCACCGTCATTCGCAGCCCACCACGACGCTGGCGTCGATCTCGAGGGTGTCGGCCACGTCCAGGAAGCACTCGTCGGCCACCTGGGCGAAGAGCTCCGGGAAGCCCAGCGGGTCGGCGGCCTCCGCGGCGGCGAAGACCGGCTCGTTCTGGCCGCGACACTCGGCGACCGTCACGCACTCCTCGTCGGCGTCGTCCTCCGACGCGAGCTCCTCCGGCGAGAGGTCGAGGGGTCGCACCGGCAGCACGACCCGCCGGATGCTCGGCTCGGGCTCGTCGCCAAAGCCGGGCTCCGGGGCGTCCGGACCCTGCAGGGCCAGGCGCAGCTCGACCTGCACGGGCAGCTCCCCCGCCCGCTCCAGGCCGATGGCCGAGTCCCAGCGATCGGTCCAGCTGCCCTCCTCGTCCTGGAGCCGCACCCCGAAGGAGGCCACGTTCTCGGCCAGGACCTGGACGCCCGGGTCGCCCCGGCGCGGGAAGCGCTGGTCGAGGCTCTCCGGAAGATGGGCCTCGGACCAGCGCAGGAGCTCGAGGGCCCGGCCCTCGTCGTCCCGGGCGGTGAAGTAGGCGACCACCGCCAGGTCCGACTCGCGGCGGGTGCTCGAGCGGGGCCGGTGGGCGCGGGTCTGGAACTTCAGCCGGTCGGCGCCGTCGCCGCCGCGGCTCTCCTCGGCCAGGAAGAACCAGGGGTGGGCCAGTCGCTCCAGCTCCGCCGGCTTCTTCACGAGCACGGTCTCCTGGAGCTCCCGCGCCAGGCGATCGAGGGTCAGCGCCGCGCGCCGCTCGTTCTCCGTGAGCGCCACGGCGGCGGCGCTCTGGCGGGAGATCTGGAGGTAGAAGTTGATGGCGAGGGTCATCACGATCACGGTGAAGAGCATCACGAACATCATCTCGATGAGGGTGAAGGCCTCATCGCGGACCCGGCGGCCCCGCCCGGTGAGAGGGCTCACGCGCGGGGTGAGGGGCGTCACTCGAGCTCTCCGGCGGGGTCGTCCGGGTCGACATCCGGATCGCCACCGGCCTGGGAGCTCGCGGTGGGCAGGTCCGCCGCGGCCGTCTGGGCGTCGAAGCCGAAGGTGGTGCGGCGCACCTCCTGGGTGTGGATGCCTTCCTTCCAGGTCACGGCGATCTCGATCTCGACTACCGGCGGCGTGGCGCCGAGCCCGTCGCCGGCGACCAGGCCCAGGGGAGGCCCCAGGTCCCGCCGATCGCCCAGCTCGAGGCCGAGGGTCGCCGGGTCGAGGGGGCGGGCTTCGAGCACAATGCCGAACTCCCCCTCGTCGAGGTTCTGCTGGCCGACCTGGGGAACGACGCCGCCCAGGAGCCCGGCCTCCAGGTCCGCCACGAGGCGGTCCGCCAGCAGCGAGGCGGCCAGGCGCCGGTGGGCGTCTCCCTCGAGCTGCATGCCGTCGACGGCGGCGCGGGTCAGCAGGGTCACGACGATCCCGAGGGCGAGCACCGCCACCATCACTTCGAGCAGGGTGAAGCCCGGGTGCCGTACGTGGCCGGTTCTGCGCGCCGCCCTGCCCATCGCGTCAGCCGCCGAGCCGAGCGATGCGGATGCGATCGGCCATCGGCGAGAGCGAGAGCACGATTCGGTGGCCGGCCTCGGAGGTGAGCCAGACATCGGTGGCCTCGGAGCTGCCGTCCGCGGCGAAGGGCAGGGCCACCTGGCCCCGCTCCTCGCGGCCCGCTTCCGTCTCGATCGCTGCGAGCCAGACGCCGGCCGCGGGCGCACGGGGGCGACCGGGCGGGCCCGGCGCCGGCAGGTAGAGGGCCTCGTCGCCGCGCGGCGCGGCCAGGGGCAGCTCCGAGAGCGCCGCCCAGCCCTCCACCGGCTCACCGGTCGCCACTTGCGGCGGGCTCAGGCTCTCCAGCCAGTAGCGCTGCGCGTCGAGGTCCACGACCACCCGCTGGGGCTGGCCGGTCATCACCGCGCGCTGGCGGCCGAACTCGAGCAGCGCCGCCAGGGATTCCGCTTCCTGGAGCGAGACGCGGCTGCCCCGCAGGCCCAGGTTCGGGATCGCCACGGCGGCGAGCAGCGCGATGAGCAGCGTCACCGCCACCAGCTCGATCAGCGTGAAGGCCCGCTCCAGGGCGCGGCGATGGCCGGAGCGGCGCGTCCTCATCCGTTCTGGGACTCCCAGTTGCCGATGTCGGCGTTCGTGTCGCTGCCGCCGGGCTGGTTGTCCGCGCCGTAGGACCAGATGTCGTAGGTCTCCGGGTTGTGGGTCCCGGGCGCCTCGTACTGGAAGGCCTCGCCCCAGGCGTCCTTGGGCAGCGATTTGCTCGAGAGGTAGCCGCCGGGGCGGTAGTTGCGCGGCTCGGGCCCGGAGGCCGGGCGGGTCACCAGGGCCGAGAGGCCCTGCTCGCTGCTCGGGAAGCGGCCGTTGTCCATCTGGTAGAAGGCCAGGGCGCCCTCGATCTGCTTGATCTGGGTTCGGGTCGTCTCCATGCGGGCGACGTTGATGCGGTCGAACACGGCGGTTCCGACCAGGCCCATCAGCAGGGCCATGATCACGACCACCGCCATGATCTCGATGAGCGAGAAGCCGCGCCGGCGCCGGGGGCGGGAGCGCTCGTGCGGGCGGAAGGGAGCGGGCATGGGAAGTCTCCTCTACTGGATCGAGCTCGTGAGCTCGAGAAGGGGCATCAGGGTCGAGAGCATGATCACCAGCACGACACCCACCATGATGAGGATCAGGAAGGGCTCGAGCAGCGCGGTGATGCGGGTGACCGTGTTCTCCACCTGCTCTTCGTAGGTGTCGGCGACCTTGGCCAGCATGCCCTGGAGGTCGCCGCTGCGTTCGCCCACGTCGACCATGTGGGTGACCAGCGGTGGGAAGTGGCCACTCGCGCGCAGCGGTGCCGAGATGGAGGCGCCCTCGGTGATCGAGTTGCGCGCCTGCTCCACCGCGTCGCCGATCACCGTGTTGGCGGCCACGTGGCGCGAGATGTCCAGGGAGCGCACGATCGGGATGCCGCCGGCGAGGAGTGTCGCCAGGGTGCGCGTGAAGCGGGAGATGGCGAGCTGGCGGAAGATCTTGCCCATCAGCGGGACGCGGAGCAGCAGGCCGTCCCAGACGTGGCGGCCGCGCTCGGTGGCGATGAACGCGCGCAGGCCCGCCACCCCGGCGAAGAGCGCGAGGCCCACCGCCCACCACCAGGAGCGCAGGAACTCGGACATGTCGATGACCACGCGGGTGTAGATGGGCAGCGGCCGGTCGAGGCTCTCGAGCAGCTGGGTGATCTGGGGCAGCACGATCGTCACCAGCACCACCACGACCGAGACCGCGACCATCATCATCACCGCGGGATAGAGCAGGATCGAGACGACCTTGTTGCGGGTGCGCACCTGCCCCTCGAGGTAGTCGGCCAGGCGGTCGAGGACCGTCTCGAGGGCGCCGCCGGTCTCGCCTGCCCGCACCATGCTCACGTAGAGGTTGTTGAAGGGGCCGGCGGAGGCGAGGGCGTCCGCCAGGGTGGCGCCTTCGTTCACCCGATCGCGCACGATGCCGAGCAGGCTCTTCAGCCGGGCGTTCTCCACCTGCTCGGTGAGGGCGCCCAGGGATTCGACCAGCGGGATGCCGGCGCCGAGCAGGGTCGCGAGCTGGCGGGTGGCGATGGCGAGATCGGTTCCCGAGACACGGCGGAAGCTGGCATTCGCCCACAGGGCCGAGGCCGTGGGCCGCTCTCCACTGCCGGCCGCGGCCTTGGGGGCCGCGGCGCTCTCGGTGAGCTCCGTCAGGAAGACGCCGTCGCGCCGCAGCTTCTGGCGGGCGGTCCGGTCGCTGTCCGCGTCGACGAAGCCCTTCGTCGCGCGGCCGCCGTCGGTGACGCCCTTGTACGCATAGACCGGCACGCCGCTGGCCTCCCACTGGCTGGAGGGGGTGGTGTTGGAGGCGGCCTCAGGCCGCCGCCATCCCCTCCTCTTCCTCCGTGGCGCGCACCACCTCCTCGAGGGAGGTCACTCCCGCGAGCACCTTGCGCGCCCCGTCCATGCGCAGGGTCTGCATGCCCCCCTGCGCGGCCAGGCGCTTGATGGCCTTGGCGTCGACGTTCTGGGTCACGAGGTTGCGGATGGGGTCGTCCACGATCATCAGCTCGAAGATGCCGACCCGGCCCGCGTAGCCGGAGTCGTGGCACTGAGCGCAGCCGCCCGCGCGGTAGATCTCGACCGGTGCGTTCGCCTTGATGCCCACCTCCGCGAGCTCCTCGGGGGTGGGCTCGTAGGCCTGGCGGCAGTGCCGGCACAGCACGCGGACGAGACGCTGGGCGAGGACGGCGGAGAGGGACGAGGCCACGAGGTAGGCCTCGACGCCCATGTCGACGAGCCGGGTGATGGCGCTCGGCGCGTCGTTGGTGTGGAGGGTCGAGAAGACCAGGTGGCCGGTGAGCGAGGCCTGGATGGCGATCTCGGCGGTCTCGAGATCGCGGATCTCGCCGACCAGCACGATGTTCGGGTCCTGGCGCAGCACGGTGCGCAGGGCGCTGGCGAAGGTGAGGCCGATCTTCGGGCTCACCTCGATCTGGCTCACGCCCGGCAGCTGGATCTCCACCGGGTCGTCGATGGTGATGATGTTGGACTCGGCGCTGTTCACCCGGGCCAGGGCGCCGTACAGGGTGGTCGTCTTGCCGCTGCCGGTCGGGCCGGTGACGAGGATGATCCCGTTGGGCCGCCGGATGAGGCGGTTCCAGATCTCGAGCTGCGCCTCGCCGAAGCCCAGGGCCTCGAGGTTGAGCATGTCGGAGGTGCGCGGCAGCAGCCGCAGCACCAGCCGCTCGCCGTGGGTGATCGGCACGGTCGAGAGCCGCACGTCGTAGTCGCGGCCGGCGATCTTGAGGCGGATGCGGCCGTCCTGGGGCAGCCGCTTCTCGGCGATGTCGAGGCCGCCCATGATCTTGATGCGCGATACCACCGAGGGGAGCAGGGCCTTCGGCAGCGGGCTCACCGGCTCGTAGAGCACGTTGTCCACCCGGAACCGGACCCGGATCTCCTTCTCGTGGGGCTCGATGTGGATGTCGCTGGCGCGCTCCTTCACCGCCTGCTGCATCAGCGAGTCGACCAAGCGGATGATCGGCGCCTCGTCGTCGGAGTCGAGCAGGTCTTCCGGCTCCGCCGCGAGCTCGCTGGCCACCGAGGCGAAATCGTCGGCGGCGTCCTCGAGGATCGCGTCGAGGGAGCCGGCGCCGCCGCGGTCGTAGACCTGGTTGATCGCGGTCATCACCGCGCGCTGGCCGACCAGCTCCGTCTCGATGGCAGCGCCGTCGAAGAGCAGCCGCAGGTCGTCGAGGCAGGCGGTGTCGTAGGGGTCCGACATGGCGACCCGCACCGAGCCGTCGTCGGCCCGGCCGATCGGCAGGAGGCCGTGGGCCTTGGCGAAGGAGATCGGCAGCTTCTCGACCAGGCCCTCGTCCACGTCGTCGGCGCTGATCGAGGGCCGCACCGGCAGGCCGAGCTGGGTGCCGATCGCCCCCAGCAGCTGATCCTCGCTGAGGAAGCCCAGCTCGAGCAGGTGCTCCGTGAGCTTGCCGCCCTCGTCCTGCTGGCGGCGCACCGCCTCCTCGAGCTGCTGGAGGGTGAGCGGGGTGGTCCGCAGCAGGACCTCCCGCAGCCCGAGGCGCTCGTCGATCGGATTCACGCGGGCTTCTCCACGGTCGTTCGACACCGCCGGCTCACTCTCCGTTCTCCACGATCGTTCGAACTCCGCCGGTCACTCTCCGTTCTCCACGATCGTTCGAACTCCGCCGGTCACTCTCCGTTCTCCACGATCGTTCGAACTCCGCCGGTCACTCTCCGTTCTCCACGATCGTTCGAACTCCGCCGGTCACTCTCCGTTCTCCACGATCGTTCGAACTCCGCCGGTCACTCTCCGTTCTCCACGATCGTTCGAACTCCGCCGGTCACTCTCCGTTCTCCACGATCGTTCGAACTCCGCCGGTCACTCTCCGTTCTCCACGATCGTTCGAACTCCGCCGGTCACTCTCCGTTCTCCACGATCGTTCGAACTCCGCCGGTCACTCTCCGTTCTCCACGATCGTTCGAACTCCGCCGGTCACTCTCCGTTCTCCACGATCGTTCGAACTCCGCCGGTCACTCTCCGTTCTCCACGATCGTTCGAACTCCGCCGGTCACTCTCCGTTCTCCACGATCGTTCGAACTCCGCCGGTCACTCTCCGTTCTCCACGATCGTTCGAACTCCGCCGGTCACTCTCCGTTCTCCACGATCGTTCGAACTCCGCCGGTCACTCTCCGTTCTCCACGATCGTTCGAACTCCGCCGGTCACTCTCCGTTCTCCACGGTGACGACCGGCGACATCTCGAAGCTCTGGCGCATCACCTCCGCCGCCTCCTCGGCCTCCCCCAACTCGCCGAAGGGGCCGATCCGGATCTCGTAGAGCACGGTGCCGGAGCGGTCCTCGGTGACGAGGGCGCCGTCGTAGCCCGCGTCGATGAGCTGCTGGAGGGCGGCGGCGGCGGCACCTTCGTCGCCGAAGGTGGCGGCCAGCACCCCGTAGCGCTTGCCCCCGTCGACCTGGGCCTGGGCGGCGGCCTGCTGGCGGGCCTCGCGCTCCCGGCGCTCGATCTCGCGCATCTGGTCCACGGGGTAGCGGTCGCGATGCTCGACGAGGCGCCCCCGCACCGGGTTCTTGCCCTTGAAGGGCGTCATCGAGATGCCCGCCGCCTCGGCCTCCTCGCGGCGCTCCTTCGCCTGGCGCTTCTCCTTGTCGGTGAGCCGCAGGGCCTTCTCGCTCGACTCCCAGAACTCCTCGCGCTTGCGGATCGTCTCGGTGGCGAGCTCGGCCTCGTTGCGGACGATGTGGGGCGTCAGGAAGACGAGCAGGTTCACCTTGCGCACGTCCTCGTCGGTGGTCTTGAACAGCCAGCCCAGGATCGGGATGTCGCCGAGCCAGGGCACCTTGGTCTCGATGTCGCCCTGGTTCTCGTCGATCAGCCCGCCGATCACGACCGTCTCGCCGTCGCCGACCACCACCACGTTCTCGATCTTCCGGTTCGAGAGCGCCACGCCGACCTCTTCCGCGGAGCCGGTCTGGGCGGTGAGGCCCGCGTTGATGTCCGTGATCTCCTGGAAGATCTTGAGGCGCAGGCTCTCGCCTTCGGAGATCTGGGGCGTCACCCGCAGGGTGATGCCGATGTCCTGGCGCTCGATGTTCTGGCTCGTGGCGAGGCCGCCGGTGCTCTGGCCCGCCGCCGACTCCACGCGACTGGTGACGATCGGGATGTTGTTGCCGACCTTGATCTCCGCCTCCTCGTTGTCGAGGGTGAGCACGTGGGGGGCGGAGAGGATGTTCGTGCTGGTGAGGGAGGCGCTGGCGCGGATGATGCCCTGGATGAGGGAGCCGCTGAAGAGAGGATTGCCAAAGCCGTCTGTGGCCTGCTCGAGGGCGCCGGTCGCCAGGCCGGTCATCGGATCGAGGGCCGGCACCATGACCTGTGACACCGTGCTCCGGGTGGCTGCGGCAAAGAGGCTGCTCAGAATCGAGTTGCCCAGGGTTCCAGCGCCGGTATCCGTTGTGCCGCCGTTCCCGTCCGTCGTCGACGAACCGAAGACGTTCGGAACCGCTCCGCTATCCGTGACTGAACCCAGCGCATAGCTCGTGTTGCCCCGGAAGATCCGACCGAAGCCGTTGAAGCCGAGGTCCCGCGCGTCGGTGACATCGACCTCCATGATCAGCGCCTCGACCAGCACCTGGGGCCGGGCGATGTCGAGCTGGGCGATCACCTGGGCGAGGGTGTCGTAGCCCTCCCGGGTCGCCTGGATGACGAGCGAGTTGGTCGGCGCGTCCGCCGTCACGGTGACGCCGTCGGCCAGCTCGGTGATGGCGGCCCGCAGGGCCGGGTTCGCCGCCACGCCGCCCACCGCCGCGGCGCCGCCCGGCGAGGCCGGCGGCTGGCCGCCGATCAGGGTGGAGAGGGTGGTCGCCAGCTCCTCGGCGTCCGCGTGCCTCAGGTAGTAGACGTGGATGCGCCCGCCGCCGGTCACCGGCACGTCGAGGCGCTGGATCACCTCGCGGATCTCCGCCACCCGCTGGCGGGAGGCGAGGACGATCAGCGAGTTCGTGCGCTCGTCGGTGATCAGCCGGACCCGACCCTTGGGGGCGCCGACGTTGGCGGCCGCCTGGACGGCCTGGGGAGTGCGCCGGGCGCGGGCCCGGGCCACGGGCTGGCCGGTAGCGCTGGTCACCTCGGCTTCGAAGATCTCGGAGAGCTGGGCCGCGAGGGTGGTCGCGTCCGCGTGCCGCACCTGGATGACCGTCAGCTCCTCCTTGTAGGTCTCCACGTCGATCGACTGGAGGATGGAGAGGATGCGCCGGATGTTGGAGGCCGAGTCCGTGAGGATCACCGTGTTGGTGGGCGGGTAGGCCACCATCGAGGCGTCCTTCGAGACCAGCGGCTTCACCGTGTTGGTGATGGCCTCGGCGTCGATGAAGCGAAGGGGGATGAGCCGCGTGATGAAGCGGTCGCTCTTCGGCGTGGCCGCGCGACCGCGAACGGTCTCGACGTTGCTCTCCTTGGCCTCGCGGATCGGAATCACCTTGATCGCGCCGCCCGGCGTCTCCACCGTGGTGAAGCCCTTCACCTGGAGGACGGACTCGAAAACCGCGTAGGCCTCCTCGCGGGTGATCTTGGTGGGCGAGACGATCGTGACGCGCCCGCGCACCCGATCGTCGTAGATGAAGTTCTTGTTCGTGAGGCGAGCGATGGTGTCGATCACGACCGAGAGCTCGACGTCGGTGAAGTCGAGCTGCACGTGGCCGTTGTCGGTGGTGAGGCCGTCTTCCGGCGGGGCCTGGGCGGCGGCACCGCCGGCCAGGAGGATCAGGAGCAAGGCGACGACGCCACGGTGCAGCAGCGAACGCATCCGCCCGGGGCCTTCCATCTTCGAAACCAGCGGTCGCATCAGCGTGGGACTCCCCATCATCGAATCTCGTACTGGAGCTGACGGACCTGCCCGTCGCGTCCCGTGACGGTGACGCTGAATTGCTGAGAGGTCGAGAGCTCGCTCAGCACCTGTGCACTCTCCTGCTGGCCCGTCACCTGGATTCCGTTGAACTCGGTGATGGTGTCGCCGTCCTGGATGCCGATCTGCTGGAAGAGGCTCCCCGCCTTGATCGCGTTCAGCTGCACGCCCACCATCTGTCCGTTCTCATACTTCGGCAGGATGCGGGCCTGAGAGAAGAGGGCGGCGGGATTGTTCGCCACGCTGTTCACGTCCTGGCGCTCGACGGCGAAGCGGTTCTCGGCCAGCTGCTCGACCTGCGGGTTGCGGGCGGGCCGGGCGCGGGGTCGCGCGCGGGCGGTCCGGCGAGCCGGGCGCGTCGATTTGCCCCCGTTCTCCTCCTTGAGGGCGAGCTCCTCGCGGCGGGGCCCGTTCTGGAGGACGATGCGGCGGCGCTCGATGCGCAGCACGTCCGCGCGACCCTTGAGCCGGTCGCCCACCCGCACGACCAGATGGGTGCGGGTCTCCAGGTCCTCGACCGCGGCCCAGGAGAGTGCCGTGTCCTCGTGGGCGGCGGTGCCGAGGAGCTCCAGCGGGAGCTTCGTCTTGGCGTACTTCTCCTCCTCCGTCGGTGGCGGAGCCGTGGGCGCAAGGGTGGAGGCGTTGAAGGGGTTGCGGCTGATGATGATCTGGCGCGCGTCCCAGCTCCGGTCCGTCGGAGGGATCGGGATGGGCTGGACGTGGGCGGCGCCGGCCGCGGGCTCCAGCACCGAGCCGGACACGGCGGCGATCACCCGTGCCGCGAAGAAGCAGCAGGCCGCCACCAGGGCGACGTTGATGCCGAGGATCAGCGCGCGGCTCACGCGGCGCCCTCGTTCGTGCCGGTCATGCCCACGGTACCCCTCCGCTCGGCTCGGCCCGGGGCGGCGCTGCCACCCCCAGGGAACGGCCGAGTATATCGCCCCGGGCCGCCGTCTCCAAGCCGGTTTCCTCGCAATTCCGGGGGGTTATCGCGTCTACCGCGCGTGCTCTCGGTGATCGGGTTCACACCCTCGGCGATTCGATGCCCGCGCCACCCGGGAGGTTCCCCGGGCCACTTCCCGAGACGAGATCGACCGTGTCCATGCCGCCTCTCCGCACCCTCCGTTGGCTCCTCCCCGCCTCCGCCGCGGGGCTGGCGGCGGGCGTCGGTTTGGGGGCGTTCCTGCTGCTGGGCCCGGTCCTGCTCGACGTCCAGGCGCCCGCCGGCGCCGCGACCGTGGGGCTCGAGGGGGTGGAGGTGTTCCTGCGCTTCGACGCGGAGCGCACCCGCCACGCCACCTTCCGGGCGCTCCTGAACGGCGCCGACGTCACCGACGAGCTGGAGGTGGCCCCGAACGGTGTCCACGGCTCCCTCCACGGCCTCCTCCACGGCGACAACGAGCTGCGTTTCGAGGTCTACGGCGAGGGCTACTGGCCCCCGGATCTCCTGGTCGAGGAGACCCGCAGCTACTCGATCCGCTACCGCCCACCCCTCGACCTCGACCGCGGATGAAGTAAACGGGGCTGGCCCCCTTCTGTTCCCCCGGGGGCATCTTGACGGGGGGCGGCTGGGGACCAGGCTTCGCGGGCACATCTGCGAGGAGGCCTGCAGGGACATGGCGGACAGCGGCAAGATCATCGGCATCGACCTCGGGACCACCAACTCGGTGGTCGCGGTGATGGAAGGCGGGCAGCCCACGGTGATCACCAACGAGGAAGGAGGGCGCACGACGCCCTCCGTGGTGGCGTTCACGGACGAGGGCGAGCGGCTGGTCGGCGCGGTGGCGAAGCGCCAGGCGGTGACGAACCCGGAGCGCACCGTCTACTCGATCAAGCGTTTCATGGGGCGTCGCAAGAGCGAGGTGCCCGAAGAGATCAGTCTCGTCCCGTACACGGTCGGCGAGGGCAAGGAGAACGCCGCGGTCATCGAGATCGATGGCAAGCCGTTCACGCCGCCGGAGATCTCGGCGATGATCCTGCAGAAGCTGAAGAAGGCCGCCGAGGACTACCTGGGCCAGGAGGTGACCGGCGCGGTCATCACCGTGCCTGCCTACTTCAACGACGCCCAGCGCCAGGCCACCAAGGACGCCGGCAAGATCGCGGGCCTCGACGTCAAGCGCATCATCAACGAGCCCACCGCTGCGGCGCTGGCCTACGGCCTCGACAAGCAGAGTGACGAGAAGATCGCCGTCTTCGACTTCGGCGGCGGCACCTTCGACATCTCGATCCTCGAGGTGGGCGAGAACGTGGTCGAGGTGAAGGCCACCAACGGCGACACGCACCTGGGCGGCGACAACCTGGACCAGCGCGTGATCGAGTACCTGGTCGCCGAGTTCAAGAAGGACCAGGGCATCGACCTCACCAGCGACCCGATGGCGATGCAGCGCCTGCGCGAGGCGGCGGAGAAGGCGAAGATCGAGCTCTCCACCTCCCAGAGCACCGACATCAACCTGCCCTACGTGACCGCCGACCAGAGCGGCCCGAAGCACATGAACCTGAAGCTCAGCCGCGCGAAGTTCGAGCAGCTGATCGAGGACCTGGTGGAGAAGTCGCTGGAGCCCTGCCGCAAGGCCATGGCCGACGCGGGCCTCTCCACCGGCGAGATCGACGAGGTGGTGCTGGTCGGCGGCTCGACCCGCGTGCCGCTGGTGCAGCAGAAGGTCACCGAGCTCTTCGGCAAGGAGCCGAACAAGACCGTGAACCCGGACGAGGTGGTCGCGGTCGGCGCGGCGGTGCAGGGCGGCGTCCTGGCCGGCGACGTCAAGGACGTGCTGCTCCTCGACGTGACGCCGCTCTCCCTCGGCATCGAGACCCTGGGCGGCGTGATGACGCGGCTCATCGACCGCAACACCACGATCCCCACCAAGCGCAGCCAGGTCTTCTCGACCGCGGCGGACAGCCAGCCTCAGGTGGAGATCCGCGTGCTGCAGGGCGAGCGCGAGATGGCTGGCGCCAACCGGGAGATCGGCCGCTTCATCCTGGACGGCATTCCGCCGGCGCCCCGCGGCGTGCCGCAGATCGAGGTCGCCTTCGACATCGACGCCAACGGTATCCTCTCGGTGAGCGCCAAGGACCAGGCCACCAGCAAGGAGCAGTCGATCCGCATCGAGGGCTCCGGCGGCCTCTCCAGCGACGAGATCGACCGCATGGTGGACGATGCCGAGGCCCACGCGTCGGAGGACAAGGAGCGCCGCGAGGCGGTCGAGGCCCACAACCAGCTCGACTCGCTGCTCTACCAGGCCGAGAAGACCGCCTCCGAGAACGCGGACAAGATCGGCGAGGCGGAGAAGAAGGAGATCGACGAGGCGATCGCCTCCGCCAAGCAGGACCTCGAGAGCAACGAGAAGGAGCGCATGGAGGCCGGCCGCCAGCGGGTCGAGCAGGCCATGCACAAGGTGGCCGAGGTGCTCTACCAGGCCCAGGCCGGCGAGGCGGCGGACCCCGGCGGCCCGGCCGGGGAGGCGGCCGACGCCGGCTCCGGCGGCGACGACGACGTCATCGACGCCGAGTTCTCGGAGGAGAAGTAGGCCCCCTTGGACGAGCTCGAAGCCACGAGCCCGGAGGTCGCGCAGGAGGTCGGCGAGCTGCCGGGCGACCTGCCCATCCTGCCGCTCAAGAACACGGTCATCTTCCCGCACCTGCTGGCACCGCTACTGGTCAACACGGAGCGCTCGAAGACGTTGATCGACGCGGTCCTCGCCGACCCGGATCGGCTGATGATGAGCGTCGCGGTCAACCGGCCGCTCGAGGGAAGTCCGCGCACGGAGGATCTCCACCGCACCGGCACCGTGCTTCGCATCGTGAAGATGCTGAAGTTCCCGGACGACTCCTACCGGCTGCTGGTCCAGGGGGCGGGCCGGGCCCGCGTGACCGAGTTCCTCGACGAGGACCCGTTCTTCCGCGGCCGCATCGAGGACCTGAAGGACCACGGGGACGCGACCTCCGTCGAGGCCCTGGCGCTGACCCGCGAGGTGCGGGACCAGTTCGTGGGCCTGGTCTCCGAGTCGAGCCGGCTCTCGGACGAGCTCCAGGTGCTGGCGATGAACGTCGAGGAGCCGGCGCGGCTTGCGGACCTGGTCGCTTCGAACCTCGATCTCGACATCGCCGGCAAGCAGGCCTTCCTGGAAGAGCTCGACGTGGTGGCCCGCCTGCACCGCGCCCGCGACGAGCTGCGCCGCGCCGGCGACGCGATCCAGATCGAGAGCGAGATCCGCGAGAAGGTCCAGAGCGAGATGGGGCGCAGCCAGCGGGAGTACATGCTGCGCCAGCAGCTCGACCACATCCGCAAGGAGCTGGGCGAGGCCGAGGACGAGGAGGCCGAGGCCGACGTCCTGCGCGACAAGATCGAGGCGGCGCGGATGCCCGAGGAGGCCGAGAAGCAGGCCCTCCGGGAGCTCGAGCGTCTGGAGCAGACCCCCACCGCCTCCGCCGAGCACGGCGTGATCCGCACCTATCTCGAGTGGATGGTCGATCTCCCGTGGAGCCAGACCAGCGAAGACCAGCTCTCCGTCGAGGAGGCCCGGTGCGTCCTCGACGAGGACCACTTCGGCCTCGAGAAGGTGAAAGACCGCATCGTCGAGTACATCGCCGTGCTCTCCCTGAAGCGCGACCTGCGCGGGCCGATCCTGTGCTTCGTGGGCCCGCCGGGCACGGGCAAGACCTCACTCGGCCGGTCGATCGCCCGGGCGCTCGGCCGCCAGTTCGAGCGCATCTCCCTGGGCGGCGTGCGGGACGAGGCGGAGATCCGCGGCCATCGCCGCACCTACGTGGGAGCGCTGCCCGGGCGGGTCGTCCAGGGCATGCGCCGCGCCGGGACGCGCAACCCGGTGTTCCTCCTCGACGAGGTGGACAAGGTGGGCGCCGACTACCGGGGCGATCCTTCGTCGGCGCTCCTCGAGGTGCTCGATCCGGAGCAGAACAGCACCTTCAGCGACCACTACCTGGAGGTCCCCTTCGACCTGTCCCAGGTGCTCTTCATCGCCACGGCCAACCAGATGGAGCCGGTGCCCGCCGCCCTCCAGGACCGCATGGAGGTGATCGAGCTGCCCGGCTACACGGAGGAGGACAAGGTCGAGATCGCCCGCCGTTTCCTGATCCCCCGCCAGCGGGAGGCCAACGGCGTGGCGGAGATCGACCTGCGCATCAGCGACGACGCCGTGCGCACGGTGATCCGCAGCTACACCCGCGAGGCTGGCGTGCGGAACCTGGAGCGCGAGCTCGGCAAGCTCTGCCGCAAGGTCGCGCGTCGGGTCGCCGAGGGCCAGCTGGCCGAGGGCGAGGCGTCGGTGATCGACGCCCCGGACCTGGCGGAGCTGCTCGGGCCGATCCGCTTCGAGCCGGAGCTGGCGGAGCGCACCGGGCAGCCCGGCGTGGCTGTGGGCCTGGCCTACACGCCGGCGGGAGGCGACATCCTGTTCGTCGAGAGCACCCAGATGCCCGGCCGCGGGGGGCTCAAGCTGACCGGCTCCCTCGGCGACGTGATGCGGGAGTCTGCCGAGGCCGCGCGCACCTGGCTCCAGGCCCGGGCCGAGCAGTTCGAGCTCGACCGGGAGGCCTTCGAGAAGCGCGACTTCCACCTGCACGTGCCCGCGGGCGCCGTGCCCAAGGACGGGCCCTCGGCCGGCGTCGCCATGGTCACCTCCCTGGCCTCCCTGATGCTCGGGCGGCCCGCCGCACCGGAAGTGGCGATGACCGGCGAGATCACCCTGCGCGGCAAGGTGCTGCCCGTGGGCGGCATCAAGGAGAAGGTGCTGGCGGCCAAGCGCTCGGGCATCCGCCGGGTCGTGCTCCCGGAGCGCAACCGGCGCGACGTGGAGGAGATCCAGCCGGAGCTGCTCAAGGGCCTCGAGTTCGACTACGTTTCGGCGATCGATGAGGCCCTCGATCGGATCCTGCTTCCCGCCGCGGCGGACTGAGCGCCGGCACCCCACGGCGGCGCTGCTTGCCGCCTTCCTCGCTGCAGGCTGCGTGCTGCCCGGCACCCACGCCGAGGTGGTGGACGAGCGCGATGCGCTGCGCGGCGAGCGGGCCCGCCTCGAGAAGCGCGTCCAGCTCCTCGAGGCATCGAACGAGAGCCTGAGCGGCGAGCGCGTGACGCTCCTGGACCAGGTGGAGGACCTGCGGCTCACCGGCGAGGAGCTGGCGGCGCGCCGGGCCGACCTCGAGGGCCAGGTGGCCGAGCTCACGACCCGGCGGGACGAGCTGGCGGCGGATCTCGCGTCGCGGACCCGCGAGGTGGAGGAAGAGCAGCAGGAAGTGGACGAGCTGCGCTCCACCTACGACGAGCTCGTCACCGAGCTCCAGAGCGAGGTGGCCGCGGGCCGGATCGAGATCGAGCGGCTGCGCGAGGGCCTGCAGGTGAAGCTCTCCCAGGAGATCCTGTTTCCGAAGGGCTCCGCCCGGGTGTCTGCGGGAGGGCGGGGCGTGCTGGAGCGGGTGGCCGGGCGGCTGGGCGGGGAGGGGCACGCGGTCCAGGTGCTCGGGCACACCGATCCCCACGCGATTCGCGGGCGGCTGGCCCAGCAGTATCCCTCGAACTGGGAGCTCGGCGCCGCGCGGGCCGCCGCCGTGGTGCGGATCCTGGAGGGGGCGGGCGTGGCGTCGGCGCGCCTCTCCGCCATCTCCCACGGGCCCCACCGGCCGGTTGCGTCGAACGACTCCGCCGAAGGGCGCGCGCGCAACCGGCGCATCGAGATCCGCCTGCAGCCGGAGCCCGGGACGGAGAGCCAGGCGCCCACCGCCGCCGAGTGAGCGCGGCCCGGGAGCGGCTGACGCGCACCCATCGCGCGGCCCGGGAGCGGCTGGCACGCATCCATCGCGCGGCCCTGGCGGGGGTCCAACCGGAAGCCTGCACGGCGCCCGGGGCGGCGGAGCTGGCGGCGGGCCGCCCGCTGCGTCTCGTGGCAGCGGGCAAGGCAGCGGCGCCCATGGCGCGGGCGCTGGAGCGGGCCGCCGGCGCGCGCATCCGGGAAGGCCTCGTCGTCACGAAGGACGGCCACGGCCTTCCCCTCGAGCGATGCCTGCTCCTCGAGGCGGGGCACCCGGTTCCCGACGGGCGCAGTGCGGCGGCGGGGCGGGAGGTGCTGGCCGTGGCCGAGCGCACCGCGCCCGACGAGGCCTTCGTGCTGCTGCTCTCCGGCGGCGCGTCCTCGCTGCTGTCCACGCCGACCGGCGCGCTCACGCCCGAGGACCTGGCCCAGGCGACCCGCGTGCTGCTCGCGGCGGGGGGCGACATCGCACAGCTCAACACCCTGCGCCGCCACCTGACCGCGGTGTCCGGGGGACGCCTGGCTCGCGCGGCCTCCCGGGCGGCGGAGATCCACGTGCTCGCGATCTCCGACGTGCCCGGCGGCGCGCCGGCGGACCTGGGCTCCGGGCCCTGCGCCGCGGACCCCACCACCTTTGGCGACGCCTGCGCGGCGGTTGCGTCCCTGGGCGCGTGGGACCGGCTGCCGACGGCGGTGCGCGCACACCTGGAGGCGGCGCAGGAGGAGAGCGTGAAGCCGGGCGACCCGGTCCTCGCGCGGGTGCACACCCGCATCGTCGCGTCGAACCGGACGGCGCGCCGCGCGGCCCTCGACGCCGGCCGGGAGGAGGGCCTGCGGGCGGTCGACCTCGGGGGAGGCCTGCGGGGCGAGGCTCGGGTGGCCGGCCGGCGGTTGGTCCAGCTCGCGCGGAGCCTCGCCCCCGCCGAGCCCACGCTCCTGGTCATCGGCGGCGAGACCACCGTGGGCGTGCGGGGCAAGGGGAGGGGAGGGCGCTCCCAGGAGCTCGCCCTGGCGGCGGCCCTGGCGCTCGAGGATGCGCCGCACATCGTGCTCCTCGCCGCGGGCACCGACGGCACCGACGGCCCCACCGACGCCGCCGGCGCCTTCGCCGACGCCGGCAGCGTGGCGCGCGGCCGCACCGCCGGCGCCTCCGCCGAGGCCCACCTCGCCGACAACGACGCCTACACCTTCTTCGCCGCCGAGGGCGGCCTCCTCGTCACCGGCCCGACCCGCACGAACGTCATGGACCTCGTCCTGATCGAGGTCGGTGAGACAAGGGGACGTTCCTGACTGTCTCACTCCCATTGGGGTGCCCTGGTTCGCATCGAGGAGTGAGACAGTCAGGAACGTCCCCTTGTCTCACTGCTAGGCTCCGGCGGTGCAACCGGCTGGCTCTCCTTCGCTGCTCGCGCTGTCGACCCGCTTCCTGGTGCTGCTCGGCCTGATCGGGCGGGCGGCCGGCATCTGGCTGGCGATCGTGCTGGACGGGCGGGGCGTCTGGCGGGCGGCGCCGGGGGCCCTGGACGCCCGGCAGGTCCGCTTCGCCCGGCGCTTCGTGGCGGTGGCGAACCGCTTCAAGGGTGGGCTGATCAAGCTCGGCCAGGTGGCGAGCCTGCGGGTGGACGTGTTCCCCGAGGAGGTGAGCGACGAGCTGGCCCGTCTCCAGGATCGGGTCGCGCCCCATCCGGTCGCGGAGATCCGCGGCCAGCTCCAGGCCCAGCTCGGTCGGCCCGTCGCGGAGGTCTTCCCCCGCTTCGACGACGAGCCCCTGGCCGCCGCCAGCCTCGGGCAGGTGCACGAGGCGGAGCTCGCGAGTGGCGAGCGGGTGGCGGTGAAGGTTCTCTACCCGGGCGTGGAACGCTCCGTGGCCATCGACCTGCTGGCCGCGCGCATCGGGCTCTGGCTCTTCGACTGGGTGACGGTGGCGGACCTCCGCCAGGTGCACCGGGAGCTCGCCGAGTCCATCCACGGCGAGATGGACTACGAGCGGGAAGGGCGAGCCGCCGAAGAGGTGGCGGCCAACCTGGGCCGGGATCCCGACGTGGTGGCACGCGTGCGCATCCCGGCGATCCACTGGGATGCGACGGCGCCCCGGGTGCTCACCATGGAGTTCCTGGACGGCTGCAAGGTCAACGACCCGGCGGGCGTCCAGGCTCGCGGCGCCGACGGGGAGAGCCTGGTCCTGTGGGCGACCCGGGCCTTCCTCCACATGATGTTCCGCGACGGCTTCTTCCACTGTGATCCGCACCCGGGCAACCTGCTCGTCTGCGACGACGGGCGCCTCGGCATCATCGACTTCGGCATGAACAAGCGGATCGAGCCCGAGGTGATGGCGATGCTGCGGGAGACCCTGCTCTCCACCGTGAGCCGGGACGAGCGGCGCTATGCGGCGGCGCTGCTGGCCGCCGACGTGATCGACGCCGCCGACCGGGACGCGGTGGAGGAGATCTTGCGTATCTCCTTCTCTCCCGAGTACTGGAATCTCACCCCCAAGGAGGTGGCCGAGATCGACTTCACGGTCTACCTGCGGCGCATGCGTGCCCAGCTCAAGCGGGTGAAGAGCTTCCGCCTCCCCGACGGCCTGGTCATGTGGTCCCGGGCGCTCTCGCTGCTGCTCGGTCTCGCCACCGAGCTGGCCCCGGGCATCCGGCCCCTCGAGGTGGTGGGCCCCTATGTCGTGACCTTCCTGGCGGGGGAGCTCCCGGGACCCGCCTCCGGGCCCCGATCCGCGCCCGGGCTGGCGCCGGCATGAGCTGGTCGGCAGGGCCGCACCGTCCGCGTTACTCTGCCCCGCCATGCCCGTCGACGCGGAGCAGTACAAGCAGGCCATGGGATGCTGGGCGACCGGGGTGACGATCGTCACGGCTCGCGCCGGCGATCAGGTGCACGGCATGACCGTCTCGGACTTCGCGGGCCTGTCCCTCGATCCGCCGCTGGTGATCGTCTGCGCCGACCGGACCTCCAACACCCTCGGGGTCGTGGAGAAGGGCCGCTGCTTCGCGGTGAACGTGCTGGCGGCCGGCCAGGAGGCGCTCTCGAACAAGTTCGCGTCCAAGAAACAGGAATGGGAGCGCTTCGACGGCCTCGATTGCGCCACGGCCGCCACCGGCGCCCCCCTCCTCCCGGGAGCCCTGGTCGGCCTCGACTGCAGCCTGGAGGCGACCCACGAGGGCGGCGACCACGTGATCCTGGTCGGCCGGGTCCAGGAAATCGTGAATCGCGAGGGCGATCCTCTCGTCTACTATGCTGGGGCCTATCGCGGCCTCTCAGCGGCCGGCTGATCCGGCTCCAACCACCCACCACCCAAGACCCACCACCCAAGACCCACCACCCAAGGAGAAGTCATGCGCTCCATCATGTTCGTTCTCGTGGCGGCGGTCCCGTTCCTCGCGGCGGCCCACGCCCAGGCGGCCAGCTGCTCGGCCTTCGGCAAGATCCTGTCCTACGACGCGGCAGGCAAGACCGTCGAGGTCGAGTTCACCAAAGGCAAGCCCACCAAGTTCTTCCCGCGGCCGGAAGGCGCCACCGGCGACATCACCAAGATCCCGAAGAAGTGCAAGCGCAGCGCGCTCAAGAACCCGACGCTGCCGGTCAAGCCCACCGGCGGTCGCATGAGCGTGACCCAGGTGCGGAACAACCTCACCGGCAAGATGCTGAACGACACCGAGAGCGCCGACTGGTTCAAGGCCGAGATCGACCGGCTGGTCGCCAGCGGCGACGAGCTGGCCCTGGTGCTGCGCCCCGGCAAGAAGCGGGGCGATCCGGCGCCGCTCACGACGATCTACCTGCCCGCCACCGCCGAGGACATGGCGGAGATCGCTCGCATGGAGGCGCAGGTCTCCGACGTGGACTAGGTCCGCGCTTGGACCCGGTCCGACTCGTCGTCTACTCGGACTACCTCTGCCCCTGGTGCTACCTGGCGTCCCACCGCCTGCACCAGGTGCAGGAGGAGCTCGGCGACGGGCTCGAGCTGGAGTGGCGCAGCTACCTGCTGCGCCCCCAGCCCGGGCCCGGCCGGGACCTCGAGAAGTTCATGCGATACACGCAGAGCTGGATGCGGCCGGCGTCGGAGCCGGACGCTCCACGCTTCGTGGTGTGGGAGAGCAGCGAGGGTCCGCCCACGCACAGCGTTCCCGCCCACCTGGTGGCGAAGGCCGCCGCGCGGGTGTCCGAGGAGGCGTTCGGGCGCATGCACGAGCGCCTGCTCCGCGCCTACTTCGAGGAGAGCCGGGACATCAGCCGCGGCCCCGTGCTTCGCGAGCTCTGGGACGAGCTCGAGCTCCCCGCCGAGGGCATCGCCGTCCTCGCGGACGAGGCGCAGGAGCGCGCCTTGGTCCGGGAGGTGGCCCTCCAGCACAACGAGGCCCTCGAGGTGAGCATCACCGGGGTTCCCGCCGTGCGCGTCTCCGGCCACGACGCCTTCGTGATGGGCGCCCAGCCCGTCGAGACCTACCGCCGCTGGATCGGGCGGCTGCGCGACGGGGTGCTCGACGCTTGAGCTTTCCTCTCGATCGCTTCTCCCTCGAAGGGAAGGTGGCCGTCGTGACCGGCGCCTCGTCGGGTATGGGCGTGACCTTCGCCCACGCCGTGTCCGCGGCCGGGGCCCGGGTGGTGATCGCCGCGCGGCGGGCCGACCGCCTGGCGGAGGTGGCCCGCACCATCGAGAAGCACGGCGGCACGGTCCAGGCCGTCGAGTGCGACGTCGCCCGGGACGAGGACGTGGACCGGCTGGTCGCCGAGACCGAGGCCGCCTTCGGTCCCGCCGACCTGCTCGTCAACAACGCCGGCTTCACCACCGTGGTGCCGGCGGAGGAGCAGAGCGCCGAGGACTTCCGCGCCCACATGGACGTGAACCTGACCGGCGCCTTCCTGTGCGCCCAGCGTTTCGGCCGCCGTATGATCGACCGGGACGGCGGGACGATCGTGAACGTCTCCTCGGTGCTGGGCTCGGTGGCCTCCGGCCAGATCAAGCAGGCCGCCTACGCCGCCTCCAAGGGCGGCCTCACCAACCTCACCCGCGAGCTTGCCGCCCAGTGGGCGCGCAAGGGCGTGCGCGTGAACGCGCTGGCCCCGGGCTGGTTCCCCACGGAGATGACCGGCGAGATGTTCGGCGACGAGCGCTCCGAGAGCTGGATGCGCAGTCGCACGCCGATGGGTCGCGGCGGCGAGCTCGACGAGCTGGTGGGCCCGCTCCTGTTCCTCGCTTCCGACGCCTCCGCCTTCGTCACCGGCCATGTCCTGATGGTCGACGGCGGCTGGACCATCGTGTAGCCCCGCGCTCGGCGGCTGGACCATCGTCTAGCCCGGCGCTCGGCGGCTGGACGATCGTTTCGGAAGGGGTACGCTCCCCGACCCTGGCGACCCCAGGACGTGCGGCAGTGGCGGAACTGGTAGACGCACCAGCTTGAGGGGCTGGCGGGAGCATATCCCGTGGAGGTTCGAATCCTCTCTGCCGCACCAACGCCGGGCCTACTCCGCGCCCGTGCCGGCCTCTGCGTTGCCTGCCCCGGCGTCCGGCTCCGGGCTGCTCTCGGCCGGGATCTCCTCGAACCCGCCGGCGGCCGGCGCCTCCGCCTCTTCCTCCGCCGGCACCGCCTCGAACGCGCCGCCCTCCTGGGATTCCGCCCCGGGCAGCTCCTCGAAGAGCGTCGAGTCCGCGCTCTCCCTCGCGAAGTAAGCCAGCACCAGGCTCGTGCACATGAAGATGACCGCCGCGGCGGTGGTGAGGCGGCTCAGGAAGTTCCCTGCGCCGCGGGCGCCGAAGACCGTGCTGCCGCCGCCGCCGCCCAGGACGGCGCCCATCTCGGCGCCCTTGCCGCGCTGGAGCAGCACGACGACGATGAGGACGACGCACACGAGGATGTGCAGGACCGTGACGAAGAGGGTCATGGGCGCTCCTTACGCGCGAGTCTAGCGGTCGAAGAGGACGATCTGCGAGAAGCTCTCGGGCTCGAGGCTCGCGCCGCCGACCAGGGCGCCGTCGATGTCGGCCTGGCTCATCAGCTCGCGGACGTTGTCCGGTTTCACCGAGCCGCCGTACTGGATGCGGATGGCCTCGGCGTCGCCGCCGAAGAGCTCGCCGAGCACGCCGCGGATCATGGCGTGGACCTCCTGGGCCATCTCGGGTGTGGCGGTCTTGCCCGTGCCGATGGCCCAAATCGGCTCGTAGGCCACGACGATCTCCGCAGCGCGGGCCCGGTCGACGCGGGCCAGACTCTGGCGGATCTGGCCGCCGACGAAGTCGAGGGTCTGGCTGGCCTCGCGCTGCTCCAGGGATTCGCCGACGCACACGATGGGCAGGACGTCGCGGGCCAGGAGCGCCTCGGCCTTGGCGGCCACGAAGTCGTCGCCCTCGCCGTAGAGGGTGCGGCGCTCGCTGTGGCCGACGATGGCGTAGGCACAGCCCACGTCCACGAGCATGTCCGGGGAGATCTCGCCGGTGAAGGCACCCTTGGCCTCCGGGTTCACGTTCTGGGCGGCGAGGGCCACGTTGCTCCCGGACAGCGCCTGGCCGAGCGGGTGCAGGGCGGTGGCGGCCGGCGCGAGCGCCACGTCCGCCGCCGCGTCCTTCACGAGGGGAAGGAAGGCCGCCGCGAAGTCGCAGGCCTCCGACACCGTCTTGTGCATCTTCCAGTTCGCCGCGAGGATCGGTCGGCGTGCCATGGGGGTGCCTCCTAGTCTTCCAGGGCTGCCACGCCCGGCAGGGTCTTGCCCTGGACGAACTCCAGGGAGGCGCCGCCGCCGGTCGAGAGATGCCCGATCTGCTCGCCGAGGCCGAGCTTGTTGATGGCGGCCACCGAGTCCCCGCCGCCCACCACCGAGTGGGCGGGGGACCCGGCCACGGCCTTCGCCACGGCCTCGGTGCCCTTCGCGAACGCGTCCATCTCGAAGACGCCCATCGGGCCGTTCCAGAAGATCGTCTTCGCGCGAGCGGCCTCCGCGGCGTAGGCCGCGGCGGTCGCCGGGCCGACGTCCACGCCCATGCGCCCGTCGGGCACCCGGGCGACCACCTCCGCGGGCGCGCCCTGCTCGAGCTTCTCGACCACCACGTGATCGGTGGGCAGCAGGAGCTTCCGGCCCGCCTTCGCGGCGGCTTCCTCGACGCGCAGGGCGTCGTCGATCCGGTCCGGCTCGACCAGCGAGCTTCCCGTCGGCTCGCCCCGGGCGGCCAGGAACGTGTACGCCATGGCTCCGCCGATCGCGAGCACGTCCGCGTGGGGTGCGAGGGCCTCCAACACCGCCAGCTTGTCCGAGACCTTGGCGCCGCCGAGCAGGCACAAGAGCGGTCGCTCCGGCTCCCGCACCGTCCTCAGCTGCTCGAGCTCCGCGCGCAGCAGGTCGCCGGCGGCACGCCGGGCCACGAGCGCCGCCACGCCCGCCGTGGAGGCGTGGGCGCGGTGGGCGGTGCCGAAGGCGTCGTTCACGTAGGCGTCGGCCAGCTCGGCGAAGCTTCGGGAGAGGGCCTCGTCGTTCTTCGTCTCGCCGGGCTCGAAGCGCACGTTCTCGAGCAGCAGCAGCTCGCCGTCGCCGAGGGCGTCGGCGGCGGCTCTCGCCGCCGGGCCGACGACCTCCGGGCAGAAGGCGACCTTGCGCTCCAGCAGCTCGCCCAGGCGTTCGGCGACCGGCGCCAGGGAGAGCTCCGGCTTGCGCTCGCCCTTCGGGCGTCCCAGGTGGGAGACGAGCACGACCCGGGCGCCACCGGCGAGCAGCCGGCGCAGGCTGCCGGTGGCGGCGCGGATGCGGGTGTCGTCGCCGACCTGCCCGTCGTTCAGGGGGACGTTCAGGTCCGCGCGCACGAGCACGCGCTGGCCCCGCACCCCCTCGGCGAGGAGGTCGTCGAGCGTCTTCGTCGCCATGCCGCGCGTGGGCCTAAGCGCGGCCCATGATCACGGCGAGGTCGGCCACCCGCGTCGCGTAGCCCATCTCGTTGTCGTACCAGGAGAGGATCTTGGCGAAGTTGCCGTCCATCACCTTGGTGCTGGGCGCGTCGAAGATCGACGAGTGCGGGTTGCCGGTGAAGTCGGCGGAGACGAGGGGCTCGTCCATGTACTGGAGGATGCCCTTCATCGGGCCCTCGGCGGCGGCCTGGATGGCGCCGTTGACTGCGGCGTCGTCGGTGGACTTCTTGAGCTGCACCGAGAGATCCACCACCGAGACGTCCGGGGTGGGCACGCGCATGGCATAGCCGTCGAGCTTGCCGTTCAGCTCCGGGAGTACGAGGCCGATGGCGCGGGCGGCGCCGGTCTTGGTCGGGATCATCGAGAGGCCGCCGGCGCGGGCGCGGCGCAGATCGCTGTGGGGCGCGTCCACCAGGCGTTGGTCGGCGGTGTAGGCGTGGATCGTCACCATCAGGCCCCGCTCGATGCCGAACTCGTCGTGCAGCACCTTGGCCACCGGGCCCAGGCAGTTGGTGGTGCACGAGGCGTTGGACACGATGCGGTGGCTGGCCGGGTCGTAGTCCGAGTCGTTCACGCCGAGCACGACCGTCACGTCCGGGTCGCCGGCCGGCTGGGTGATCAGCACCCGCTCGGCTCCGGCGTCGAGGTGCAGCTGCGCCTTCTCGCGAGCGGAGAAGAGGCCCGTCGACTCGATGACAACCTGGGTGCCGAGCTTGCCCCAGGGCAGCTGGGCCGGGTCGCGCTCCGCCGTGATCGGGATGGCCTTGCCGTCGACCACCAGCGTGTCGCCGTCCGAGGCCACGTCACCGTTGAAGCCGCCGTGGACCGAGTCGTACTTCAGCAGGTGGGCGAGGGTGGCCGCGTCGACCAGGTCGTTGATGCCGACGACCTCGATGTCCCTGCCCTGCATGGCGCGAAGGGCCAGCCGGCCGATCCGTCCGAATCCGTTGATGCCCACCTTGACCGTCATCGTGTGTCGTCCTCTCTGGAAATGGGGCCCCGCGGGCGGTGCGGGCGGCCTCCGGGGCGCCGGGTCCGCTGCGGGGGGAAGGGGGCCCGCGGGCCGGGCCCGGGGCGGCCGCAATGTACCCGTCCCCCCACGGCCGTTCCAGCGGCAGAGTGCCCCGCTCTCTATCCTGAGGCGCTCGGGGCCGCCGGGCGCCGCAGGGGGAGGGGATGGGCGAGAGGGGGGCCGGAAGCGCGCCGCGGGGCACCCGCCGGATGGTCGGCGTGGCCGCGGGCCTCCTGCTGCTCGCGGCAGCGGCGGCGTTCTGGCAGGGCGCCCAGAGCGCCCAGCGGGGGCGGCATCCCCAGCTCGACGGCCAGCGCAGCGTCCCCGGCCTCGAGGCGCCCCTGCGCATCCTGCGGGACCGGGCCGGGATCCCCCACGTTCGCGCCGCCGGCGAGGCGGACGCCTGGTTCGGGCTGGGCTTCGTCCACGCCCAGGACCGGCTCGGCCAGATGCTGGCGGCCCGGAGGGCGGCCCGCGGCCGCAGTGCCGAGGCCCTGGGCCCGGCAGGGTTGGAGGCGGATCGCTGGGCGCGCACCCTGGGCTTCGGCCGGCTCGCGGCGGCGGAGGCGGCGCGCCTGTCGGCGGACGAGCGTCGGGTCCTCGATGCCTACGCGGCCGGCGTGAACGCGCGCCTCGATCGGGTGCGCCGCGGCCAGCTGGTGGCTCCCCTCGGCGAGCCCGACCCGGAGGCCCTCGAGCCCTGGTCGCCCGCCGACTCGATCGCGCTCCTGAAGCACCGGGCCTGGACCCTCGGCGCCAGCGTCGAGGAATCGCTCGTGCTCGACGCCATCATCCGCTCCCTCGGTCCGGCGCTGTCGCGGGTCTTCTTCCCGTCCGGTGCCGGCCAGCGGGGGGCGGAGCGCGCGGCGCCCGAGCTGCCGTTCGCCTGGCGGCCTTCGGCGGATCCGCTCCGGCGGCGCGCCGGGCACGCGGGGCAGGGCGTCGGCAGCTCCGCCTTCCTCCTCGCCGGCTCGCGGACCCGGCGCGGCGCTCCCCTGCTTGCCGCCGACGCCCACTACCCGGCGCGCGCGCCCGCGGAGCTGCACCTCGCCGACGTGCGCGGCGGGGACCTCCAGGTGGCCGGCGCCGCCATGCCGGGCGTGCCGATCTTCTGGAACGGCTTCAGCCCCGATCTGGTGTGGGCGGTGACGCACCTGCCCGCCGTGGTGACCGACCTCGCCTGGGAGACCCTCCACGCCGAGCGCGGCGACCGGGTGCTCGACGGCCTGCGCTGGCGGCGAATCGCCGAGCGGGAGGAGGAGATCCGCGTGCGCGGTGGCCCGTCCCAGCCCCTGGTCGTGCGGGAGACGCCGCGGGGGCCCTTGGTCCACGAGCTGCTCGGGCTTCCGGTGCCGGTCTCCGTGCGCTGGATGGGCGCCGACACGCACCGCCCGCTGGCCGGCTTCCTCGGAGTCGCGCGTTCGGGTAACCGCGACGCGGCTCGCGAGGCCCTGCGCGATCACGCGGAACCGGTGGTGGCGGTGGTGCTGGCCGATCGCCAGGGGCGGGGCGGTCTCCAGGTGGCGGGTGCGCTGCCGGACCGCGAGCACCCGAGCGGCATCGTGCCGCTGCCCTCGACGAACCAGGCCTACGCGTGGAACCGCCCGCTCGATTTCGAGGCGCTCCCCTACCGGACGCTCAGCTCGGTGCGGCCGTGGCTGATCGCCGCCGACGGGCCGCTCCGTGGTGGCGGCGCCGGGCGCATCGAGCTGCTCTGGCGGGCTGGCGCCCGGGCCGACCGGCTCGCGGAGCTGCTGCGCGGCCTTCGCGGCCAACCCCTCGACGAAGACGACCTGGTGATGCTCCACGGGGACGCGCGCTCGGAGGTGGCGGTCGCGCTGGTCCAGCGGGCCCTCGGGCACCTCGGCGAGAGCCCGCCGAGTAGCCAGGAGGCCCGGGAGCTCGCGTCGCTGCTCGGCCGTTGGAACGGGGACATGGGGGCCGAGCGGGTGGAGGCGGCGGCCTATCACGTGTTCCTCGGTCGGCTCGCCCGGCGGCTCTTCGAGCCGGAGCTCGGCGCGGAGCTGCTCGAGCGGCTGGTGGCGTTGCGCGGCCTCGACCTGGCCTGGCTCGTCGGTCGGGCCCTCGACCCGCCGCCGGCGGAGAGCGCCCTCGCGGCGCCCTGGGCCGATCCCGGGCGCGTCGCCGAGGCGGTCGACCGCAGCCTGCGCGAGACCTGGATCGAGCTCTCGGTCACCCTCGGGCCCAACCGCGAGAAGTGGGGATGGGGGCGGCTGCATCCGCTGCGCTTCGCGCCGCGCCAGCCGAGCTGGCGCGCCGACCCGGCCTTCGGCCCGTTTCCCCTGGGCGGCGATGCGACCACCCTCGCGCTCGGCGAGTACCGCCCGCTCCAGTCCTTCGAGACGCGGGTGGTGGCGGTGCACCGGCTGATCGCCGAGGCGGGGGACCTGGACCAGGCCCTCGTCTTCCTGGTGCCCGGGCAGACCGAGCAGGCCGGCCACCGCTGGCGGGCCGACGGCATCGGGCGCTGGCTGCGGGGGCGTCCGACCCTGCTCTCGACCCGCGACCCGGTGATCGCCGACACCCAGGTGGCGGAGCTGCGGCTCGAGCCCGCACCCTGACGGCGTGTTGCTCTACGCCGTCGTTCCGGGTTTCTACGCCGAGGCCGAGCGCGCCCTCCACCCGGGGCTCCGGGACCGGCCGGTGGTGGTGGGCGGGGACCCGCGCAAGCGCGGCCTGGTGCAGGCGGCGACGCCCGATGCGCTCGCCGCCGGCGTGGTCGTGGGCATGCCGATGATCGAGGCCCTCACGCTCTGCCCCCACGCCCGGGCGCTGCGCACCCACATGCGCGAGTACCGGGAGGTGAGCAAGCGGCTCCAGGCGTTCTTCCGCCGGGAGACCGAGCGGGTCGAGGCCGCCGGGTTGGAGGCGGCTTTCCTCGACCTGGGCGGCTCGGACGAGCCGGTGCTCGAGATGGCCGCCCGGCTTCGGGGCGAGGTGGGCCGGGAGCTGCAGCTCCCCCTGCGCGTGGGCGCTGCACCCATCAAGTTCGTCGCGAAGCTTGCGGCGGAAGAGGCCGGAGAGGAAGGGGTTCTCTGGATTCCCACTGGGCAGGTGCGAAGCTTCCTCGACCCGCTGGCGGTGACCCGGTTGCCCGGCGTCGGGCCGCGCACCGCCGAGCGGCTCGAGGCCGGCGGGGTCCGGACCGTGGGGGAGCTGCGGGTGCTCTCGGAGGACGAGGTGGAGGCACGCCTCGGCAACCACGGCCTCGGCATCCTTGCCCTGGCCCAGGGGCGGGACGTGGCGCGCCTGCGCGCGGCGCCGCACCCGCGAAGCGTGAGCCAGGAGTCGACCCTGGAGGCGCCGGAGGTCGATCGGGGCGTGCTCGAAGAGCGCCTCGCCGGCCTGGCGGCGGATCTCGAGCGCAGCCTGGGCCTCGAGCAGCTCGCCGCGAAGCGCGTCGTCCTCAAGCTCCGCTACGACGACGGCGAGGCGACCACCCGCAGCCGCACCCTGCCGCGCCCCCTCTCGAGCGCTGCTGCCATCGCCGAGCTGGCCTCCGAGCTCCTGGGCCGCGCCCAGACCGGCCGGCCCGTGAAGCGCCTCGGCATCGCCGTCAGCGGCATCGTCCGCATCCGCCGAGACGACCGCCAGCTCGAGCTCTTCGAAGAATGAAGAAGCGGGGCCAGAGTTGAGGATTCAGTTGAAGACTGAATTCCAAGCTCTGGTCCCGTTTCCTGATCTAGACCGAGGGCAGGACCTCGGCGGTCTCTTCGATGGCGCGCAGGGCGTCGGCGTCGATATCGCGGAACTCGAGGCCGATGTCGAGGGTGATCGGGTCGGTCTCGGTGGCCCAGACCACCTCGCCGACCGCCACGACCGACCGGTCGCCGACGTTGAAGGTCACGCGGATGGTGTCGCCCAGGTCCAGCTCGCAGCCGACGCACTCGAAGCGAATGCCGCCCGGTGAGACGTCCCTGCTGATCGCGAGCTGGTCGTTCGCGTCGACGATGGCGAAGGAAATCACCTGGTCCGTGGCGATGCGGGGGAACTTCCGGCGGTCCGACCCTTTCTCCATGACGGGCTGTTCGGCGCGCGGAGGGCGCCGCTTGAGGCGCCCGAACGCAGTTTGACCCCCCGGGGGCTTGCCCGGGCCGTCGGCCGATGCGACGGTTCAGGCCCCGATGGCCGACTTCCACCAGACCGGCGTGATCAGCACCCTGCACCGGCTCGGTCGCGCCGACCTGGCGCGGCTCGAGCGCGAGCTCGCCAGCCACGGCCGCGACCGGCCCGTTGCCCTGGTGCTCCCCTGCCTCCACTCGGAGCTCCAGGATGTGGCCCTGAAGGGCATCATCGATCAGCTCCGCCGGGTCGACTACCTGGAGCAGGTGATCGTGAGCGTCGCCGGAACCCGCGATCGCCAGGACTACGAGGAGATGCGCGAGGCCTTCGAGGGCGTGCGCACTCGGAACGGAGAGCCCGCCACCCTACTGTGGAACGACGGCCCCCGCATCCAGGAGCTCTACCAGGCGCTCGGCGAGGAAGGCCTCGACGCCGGACCGCCCGGCAAGGGCCAGGGCGTGTGGCTGGCCTTCGGCTACGTGCTCGCCACCGGCCGCGCCCGGGTGATCGCGCTCCACGACTGCGACATCCGCGACTACGACCGGGAGCTGCTGGCCCGCCTGTGCTTTCCCATCGCCAACTCGAACATGAACTACGAGTTCGTGAAGGGCTACTACGCCCGGGTCACCGACCGCCTCTATGGCCGGGTGACGCGGCTCTTCATGACGCCCTTCCTGCGCGCCATGCGGTCCGTGCTCGGCCCGAACCCGCTGCTCGAGTTCCTCGACTCGTTCCGCTTTCCCCTCGCCGGCGAGTGCGCGATGACGACGGACCTGGCCCGCTCCATCCGCATCCCCAGCGATTGGGGCCTCGAGGTGGGCGTGCTGGCCGAGGTCTACCGCAACTGCTCCCTCAAGCGGATCTGCCAGGTCGAGCTGACCGAGAACTACGACCACAAGCACCGGGAGCTCGAGGCCCAGGGCGAGGACGCGGGCCTGCACCGCATGGTGACCGACATCGGCACTTCGCTGATCCGCAATCTGGCGAGCTACGGCATCGAGTTCGACGCCGGCTTCCTGAACACGCTCTCCGCCGCCTACGTGCGCATGGCCCAGGACGCCGTGGCCCGCTACTCGGACGACGCGGCCCTGAACGGCCTGGCCTTCGATCGCCACGAGGAGGAGGTGGCCGTCGAGACCTTCTCCAGCGCCCTGCGCGGAGCGGGCCTCGGCTTCGTGCGGGATCCCCTGGGTGCCCCCCAGATCCCCAACTGGAACCGGGTCACCTCGGCGGTTCCAGAGATCCTCGAGCTCCTCCCCAAGGCGGCGTTGGCGGACAGCCAGGGCTAGATGCCTCCGGGAGGCGGACAGCCAGGGCTAGACGCCTCCGGGAGGCGGCCGGCCAGGGCTGAGACCCCCTGGGACCCGCTCAGGCGGACAGCCAAGGCTGAGATTGCTATCGAAACACCCAGCGCGACCGGAGCGATGGTCGGGGGAGGCGCGTGCATGCGGATCGGTGAGATCCCCCTGGGGGGTGGGGCGCCGCTGGTCCTGATCGCAGGGCTGAACGTCATCGAGACCGAGTCCGCGGCCCTGGCGGCGGCCTCCCGGCTCGCCGCTCTGGCCGAGCGCCACGACTTCCCGATGGTGTTCAAGGCCTCGGTGGACAAGGCCAACCGCTCGAGCCTGCGCTCCTACCGCGGGCCGGGCTTCGACGAGGGCCTGCGCGTGCTCTCGCGGGTGAAGACCGAGACCGGCCTGCCGCTCACCACCGACGTCCACGAGCCCGGCCAGGCCAAGCCCGCCTCGGAGGTGGTCGATTGCCTCCAGATTCCGGCGTTCCTGTGCCGCCAGACCGACCTGGTGGCGGCCTGCGCCGCCACCGGCAAGCCGGTCAACCTGAAGAAGGGCCAGTTCCTGGCACCCGAAGACCTGCGGCTCGCCGTCGAGAAGGTCGACGCCAACGGCTCCGGCGGCGCCTTCGTCACCGAGCGCGGCGCGGCTTTCGGCTACCACGACCTGGTGGTCGACATGAAGGGCCTGGTGGCGATCCGCGAGTACGCGCCGGTCTGCTACGACGCCACTCACTCGGTGCAGCGCCCGGGCGCCGGCCCCGAGGCGAGCGGCGGCGATCGCACCATGGTGCTGCCCCTGGCACGGGCGGCCGTGGCGGTCGGTATCGACGCGCTGTTCGTGGAGGTGCATCCGGAGCCGGACAGCGCGCCCTGCGACGGGCCGAGCCAGATCGACTTCGGGACGTTCGAGCGCCTGCTCGTCGAAGCGCGGGCGATCGACACGGCGCTGGCGGCGACCCGCAGCTAGGGGGCGCGCGTGCTGCACCGCTACAGCGAGGTGTTCCGCGGCCTGCTGATGGTCTCGGATCTCTCCCTCGTCGCGGCGTCCTGGGGGGCGGCCTACTGGCTGCGGTTCCACGCGGGCTATCCCGTGGCGGAAGGCTGGAACCCCCAGGAGTACGCGATCGCCCTGGCGGGCATCCTGCCGGTGGCGTTCTTCACGCTGCGCGGCCGCGGGCTCTACGAGCCTCGGCGGACGGGCTCGCTGCTGCGCGAGATCGCGGCGGTGATCGGCGGCATGAGCGTCGTGCTCGTGGTGGTCCTGGCGGCGGACGCGATCTCCCGGACGTTCCTGTCGCGGCTCGTGATCGTCGGCTTCTGGGGGCTGTCGATCGTCTCGATCACGAGCGGTCGGCTCCTCGGCCGCGGCGTGCTACGGCACCTGCGCCGCAAGGGCTACAACCTGCGCTACGTGCTGATCGTCGGCGCCGGGCGGCTCGCCCAGGAGACGATCGAGTCGATCCACGGGCATCCCGAGGCGGGCCTGCGGGTGATCGGCGCGCTCTCGGACGATCCGGGTCAGCAGGGCCGCACGATCCAGGGCGTTCGCGTGCTGGGCCCCTACGCGAGCGTCGCCTCCGTGCTCGCCGAGCGGACCGTCGACCAGGTGGTGATCGCGCTGCCGCGGGAGGACGGCGACCAGCTCGAGAAGATCCTGGCGGAGCTCGACGAGGAGCTCGTGACGGTGCGGCTCATCCCGGACCTGCTGCACGTGATGACCCTGCGCTCCTCGGTCGAGGACCTCGACGGCCTGCCGGTGATCAATCTGCGCGAGGGGCCGCTGGTCGGCTGGGCGGCGCTCCAGAAGCGGGTCTTCGACGTGGTGGTGAGCGGGCTCGTGCTGCTGGCCGCCAGCCCGGTGCTGGCGCTGATCGCCCTGGGCGTGTGGGCGGGGGCCGGGCGGCCGATCTTCTATCCCCAGGAGCGCATGGGGCTGGACGGGCGCCTCTTCCGCATGTGGAAGTTCCGGAGCATGCGCCGGGGTTCGGAGCAGGCCACCGGCGCCGTCTGGACCGCCGAGAACGATCCCCGGGTGACGCCCTTCGGCGCCCTGCTGCGCAAGACCAGCCTCGACGAGCTCCCCCAGCTGTGGAACGTGCTGCGCGGTGACATGAGCCTGGTCGGCCCGCGCCCGGAGCGCCCCGTCTTCATCGAGCAGTTCAAGAGCGAGATCCCGGGCTACATGCTGCGCCACAAGGTGAAGGCGGGCATGACCGGCTGGGCCCAGATCCACGGCTGGCGCGGCAATACCTCGCTCCACGAGCGCGTCGAGCACGACATCTACTACATCCAGAACTGGTCCCTGGCCCTCGACCTGCGCATCCTCGCCATGACCTTCTGGCGAGGCTTCGTCCACCGCAACGCCTACTGAGCCGGGGGGCGCGGGCGCCAGGGCTCGAGGGTGGCGGGAGCCTGGCCGTTGCGCTGGAGGTGCTCGCCGAGCTCGCGCTCGAGTCGGGCGCTGCGGCCGAGCAGGGCACCCAGGGTGTGGATACGGCGGGTGTAGCGGTGGTGGTCGTGGTCGTCGGTGAAGGCGATGGCACCCAGGCACTGGAGGGTGCGCTGGGCGATGCGCGCACCGGAGCGGCCGGCGTGGGCCTTGGCGGCGGCGCCCAGGGCCGGGGCGCCGTCGTGGCTCCACTGCTCGAGGGCGGCGTCGCAGAGAGAGGAGAGGGCCGCCAGGTCCACCTGGCACTCGGCCAGGAGGTGCTGGATGGCCTGGAGGTCGGAGAGGGGAGCGCCGAACTGCTGCCGCTCCCCGGTGTGGCGGACGGCGCCGTCGGTCAGGGCCGTGGCGGCGCCCAGGATCTCGAGGGCTGCGGCGATGCGGGCCAGGGTGAGGGCCCGCTCGTGACCTTCGGACGAGACGGGCAGGGCGCGCAGGGCTTCTGGCGCGACGACGCCCCGGCGGACGAGCGCCGGGTCGAGGGCGCCCGGCGGCGTTTCGCGGATCGCCCGGGCTTCCGCGACGGATACGGCGCTCCCGCCTCCGGCGATCGCCACCCAGCCCGTGCCCGCGTCCCAGCCGATGAGCGAGAGCGTCACGCCCGCCGAGCCGGTGGGTCGCCGCTCGGCCCAAGCGACCTGGTCCGGCGCGACGTCCAGCGCCTCGGCGACCGCGGCGGACGCCACGCCGGCCAGCGCCGGGTCGGTGCCGAGGCGCACTCCCTGCTCCTGGAACCAGGCGGCGAATGCCGCGCGGCCCACCGGGTCGCCAGGCGTCGCGGCCAGGGGCCACCAGTCGAGGCCCCGCAGGGCGTCGCGGCCCGAGGCGCCCTGCGCTGCCGCCTCCGCGACGCTGGAGCGGACGGCACGCTCCTCCTCCGAGAGGCGCGTCCGTTCCACGACCGCCTCGCCGGCTCGCACCATCCGCCCGCCCAGCACGTTCAGCTGGATCTGCCGCGCACCGCCGTAGATCGACGAGGCTCGGGAGTAGAGGTAGCCCTCCTGCCACTCCCAGGCGTCGTCGGCGTCACCCAGGGAAAGGTCGGTGCCCAGCACCTCGTGGGCCGCGTCGTAGAGCGCCTGCTCGGCGTCCATGATCAGCACCTTCGACACGGAGGACTCGGGCCCCGGCTGCCCGTCCTGCGCGAGGATCTCGAGCACCTCCCGCGCGCGGCAGCGCACCGCGACGAGCGAGACGAGACAGGCGCCGAGCTCCCGGGTGAAGCTCTCCGCATCCCGGTGGGCCGACAGCCGGGCGAGCACCGGCAGCAGGTGCGCCTGCCGCATCCAGGCGTAGCTCCCGCGCTCGCCGGCCAGGATGTGCATCGCTACCGCCCAGCCGCCGTTCAGCTCGCCCACCCGATGGTCCTCGGGCACGTGCACGTCGTCGAAGAACACCTCGGCCAGCTCGTCGGTGCCGCTGGCCTGGCGGATCGGTGAGACCTGGACGCCCGGTGTGTCCAGGGGAACGACGAAGGCGCTGAGCCCGCGGTGCCGGTCCTCCGGGGCTCCCGTGCGGGCGAGCAGCAGCACGTGGCTCGCCCAGGCCGCCCAGCTCGTCCAGATCTTGTGGCCGTCGATGCGGTAGCCGCCGTCGCCGGGTCGGGCCCGGGTGCGCAGGGCGGCCAGGTCCGAGCCGGCGCCGGGCTCCGAGAAGCCCTGGCACCAGAGCACGTCGCCGCGCAGGGTCGGCAGGAAGAGGCGCTCGACCAGGGCCGGCGCGCCGTGGGCGGCGAGGGCCGGCGGCAGGATCTCCAGGTGCTCGAGCAGGAAGCGGCCGGGGTAGCCGGCGCGGGAGAGCCGGTCGAGGACGACCGCCCGGTGGAGCACGCTGCCGCCGAGCCCGCCCAGCTCCCGGGGCCAGCCCACCCGGGCCCAGCCCGCGTCGAAGAGCTCCCGCTGCAGCGCGCACACCCGCTCGCGGCGCTCGTCGAAGCTGCGGCCCAGCTTCCGCAAGGGGAGGTGCGCCTCGCGCCGCTCTGCCAGCCACGCGTCGAAGGCCCGGGCCAGCGCCTCCAACCCCGGCTCGGGCCCGAGCGCTCCCACGGCGGAGGTCTGCGGCGGAGCGGTCGACATCGGCGTCATGCTGGCGTAGGTGTCGGGGCCGTCAATGGGCGAGGAGGCCGGCATGGAGTTCGAGTGGAGCCCGGAAGACGTCGCCTATCGCGACGAGCTGCGCGCCTTCATCGACGCCGAGCTGCCCGAGGACTGGGAGGAGATCTCGAAGGGCGGCCCCGGCAGCGACGAGCAGGCCGCCTTCTCCCGCCGCTTCTGCGCGAAGCTCGCCCGGAAGGGCTGGCTCACCCAGCACTGGCCCGTCGAGTTCGGTGGCCGGGGCGCGAGCCCCTGGCGCCACGCCATCGTCGGCGAGGAGATGTGGAGCCGCGGCGAGCCCCGGGGCCAGCAGTACATGGCCGTCAACTGGGTCGGGCCGACGATCCTCCGCTACGGCAGCGATGCCCAGAAGGAGCACCACCTGCCGCGCATCAGCCGCGGCGACGGCATGTGGTGTCAGGGCTTCTCGGAGCCCGAGGCCGGCTCGGACCTGGCAGCCCTGCGCACCCAGGCGATCCGCGACGGCGACGACTACGTGGTGAACGGCTCCAAGATCTGGACCTCCTACGTGGCCCACGCCGAAACGTGCTTCCTCGTCGTCCGCACCGATCCCGCCTCGAGCGGGCGGCGCGGCATCTCGGTGCTGCTGTGCCCCGTCGATCTCCCCGGCATCGAGCTGCGCGAGATCCCCGCGGTGATCGGCGACCGCTACTTCCACGAGGTGTTCTTCCGGAACGTGCGCGTGCCCGTGGCCGATCGCCTCGGTCCCGAGCACGCGGGGTGGGAGGTCGTGACCTACGCCCTCTCCTACGAGCGCGTCGGCGCAGCGCGCTATGCCCGGGCGGCCCTCGCCCTCGACCAGCTGGCCGAGGAGGCGAAGCGGCGCGGCCGGCTCCGCGACCCGGCGCTCCAGGAGCGTTTCGGGCGCGCCCTCGCCGCGGTGGAGGCGGCGAAGCTCCTCACCTACAAGGTGATCGACGTGCGCGCCCACGGCCGGCCGCCCACCGCCGACACCAACCTCGCGCGGGTCGCCCAGACCGACGCGGAGCGCGCCGTCGCGAACCTGGCGATGGAGGTGTACGGCAACGACGCCCTGGCCTACGGCGCCTGGGCGGAGGTGTACTTCCGCATGGTGATGTGGTCCGGCGTCGCCGTCGGCACCACCGAGGTCAACCTCAACCTGGTCGCGAGCCGCATGCTCGGGCTCCCGCGGGAGTAGTCGACCTTGGACTTCGAGCTCAGCGACGACCAGCGCGAGATCCAGAGCGCCGTCGAGCGACTGCTCGCGCAGGGGGCCGGTCCGGCCCGCGCGATCGCCCTCGACCGGGAGGACGGCTACGACCACGCCCTCGAGCAGGCCCTCGACGAGGCCGGCTTCCTGGACGTGGCGTCGGGGGAGGGCACGGGCTTCCTCGAGGCCGCGCTCGTCGTCGAGGCCGTGGCGCGAGCGGGCGGCGTGGCGTCGATCGGCGCCGCGGCGATCGTGGCGCCGGGTGTGCTCGGCGCCCGGGCCGAGGGCCCGGTGGCCCTGGCGCGCGCCGGCGACGCCGCCGTGATCCCGATCGCCGCCCACGCCCAGACCCTGCTGGTCGACGCGGGGGAGGAGGCGCGGCAGCTCCGGCTCGCGCCCGGCGACGCGGTGCCCGTGCGCTCCAACTACATGATCCCGGTGGCCCGGCCGAAGGTCGACCTGGGTGGCGGGGACGGCCTCGGCGCGGGCTCCGGCGAGCGACTGCGCCGCTTCTGGCGGCTGGCCCTGGCCACCGAGGCCGTCGGCCTGATGGGCGGCGCCCTCGACGTGACCGTCGAATACGTGAAGCAGCGCCGCCAGTTCAAGCGGCCGATCGGCTCGTTCCAGGCGATCCAGCACCGCCTGGCGATCTGCCGGGCGTCCATGGAGGGGGCTCGCTGGCTCGCCTACGAGGCCGCGGCAGCGGGGGCGCCGGCCGAGCGGGCAGCCCTGGCGGCGAGCCAGGCGGTCGCGGCGGCCCAGCAGGTGTTCATCGAGACCCACCAGATGACCGGCGCCATGGGCTTCACCCGCGAGCACGACCTGCACGTCTGGAGCATGCGCCTGCAGCCCCTGGTCCTCGCCTGCGGCGGGGCCGCCGCCCACCTGCGGGCGGCGGTGGAAGCCCGCTGGGGAGCGTGACCCGGGACCGCGCCGACGTGGCGGTGATCGGCGCCGGCATCGTCGGCCTGGCCACGGCGGCGGAGCTGGCAGCCCGCGGCCGCTCGGTCGTGGTGCTCGAACGGCATGCGCGTGCCGGTCAGGAGATCTCGTCGCGCAACAGTCAGGTGATCCATGCGGGGCTGTACGACCCGCCGGGATCGCTGAAGGCACGGAGCTGCGTGGAGGGGCGTGCGCTCCTCTACGAACGCTGCGTCCGCCAGGGTATTGCGCACCGCAAGCTCGGGAAGCTGGTGGTCGCGACCCGCGAGGAGGAGTGCGCCGACCTCGAAGCGCTGCTCGAGCGCGCGCGGGAGAACGGCGCCGGGGACGTGGCCCTCCTCGAGGCCGCCGAGGTGCGGCGGCGCGAGCCGCGCGTGCGTGCGCTGGCGGCCATCGAGTCGCCAGAGTCCGGCATCGTCGACGCTCACGCCCTGGTGGCGAGCTACCACGCCGAGCTCGAGGCGCGCGGCGGCAGCATCGCTCTGCGCACGGAGGCCGTCGAGCTGACGCCGCGCGCCCACGGCTGGAGGGTCGGGACCCGGGGGGCCGACGGCCGCGTCTACGTCCTCGACGCCGGCTGCGTGGTGAACGCCGCCGGGCTCGCCGGCGATCGCGTGGCGGAGCTCGCCGGCCTCGATGTGGACGCCCTCGGCTGGCGCCTGCATCCTTGCAAGGGCGACTACTTCGCGGTGGCCCCGGGTCTCGGGGCGCTCACGCGAGGGTTGGTCTACCCGGTTCCCGCTGGCGCTGGGCTCGGTATCCACGTCACCGTGGACCTCGGCGGTCGCTACCGGCTCGGACCCGACGCCACCTACGTCGAGACGCCGGACCTGCAGGTCGACTCGGAGAAGGCGTCCGCGTTCGCCGAACTGGCCTGTCGCTTCCTCCCCGAGCTTCGCGCCGAGCATCTGCACGCGGAGATGGCCGGCATCCGCCCCAAGCTGCAGGGCCCCGGCGATCCGTTCCGCGACTTCGTCGTCGAAGAGGCGCGAGAGACGCCCGGCATGCTGCATCTGATCGGCATCGAGTCTCCCGGGCTGACGGCGGCCGGGGCCCTGGCGCGACGCGTGCTGGCGTGGTCGGCGGGGCATCGGGCGTCGTCCTGAGGCGACCGGGCCCCATCCGCTGACTGTGATAGGCGCCCACAATAGGGTGATAGGTACCGGGCGCTGGCGGTTTCGCCGATCGCGAGGCCACGGATCGAGGATGGGAGGCCCGCGGTACGCGCCTAGGGTGTGCGCATGTCAGCTCGCCCGCGCATCGCGGTCCTGCTCAACACCCTCCGGGTCGGGGGTGTCGAGTGTTCGTGGCTGCGGCTCGCTCGGCTCCTGGCGCACGACGGCTACGAGGTCGATCTCGTGCTCGGCCGCGCCGAAGGTCCGCTGCGGGACGCCCTCCCGGCCGGGCCTCGAGGCGTGTTCCTCGCCCCGGGATTCCGGCTCGCCGGGCGCTGGCACGCCTGGCGCGCGCATCCCGGCGGCGCCGCGTCCCTCGCGCGCACGGTCGTCCTGTGTCGCCGGCCGTCCCGCGCACTTCGCTGGCTCGGCGCGCTCTCGCTCTACCTGGCCCAAGAGCGTCCGGCGGTCCTGATCGCGGCCAAGTCCTACCCGAACCTGGTGGCGCTCTGGGCTCGGGAGCGCGCCGGCGTCGCGACCCGCGTGGTGTGCACCGAGCATACGCTCCTCTCCCACAGCCTCGGGCGCTCCCGCAAGCCGAAACGTCGCGGCCTCCCGAGGCTCATTCGCGAGGGCTACCCCCACGCCGACGCGGTCGTGACGCCTTCGGCCGCGATCGCTGCCGACCTGGTGCGCGCGACCGGCCTGTCGCATCCGGCGATGCGCACGGTGCCGAATCCCCTGGTCGACGCGGCCATGGCCCAGCGGGCCGGCGCCTCGCCGGGTCACCCCTGGTACGCCGACGGCGAGCCGCCCGTGCTCCTCTCCGTGGGACGACTCTCCCCGGAGAAGGATCTCGCGACCACGGTCCGGGCGTTCGCGATGCTCCGCCGCAAGCGGCCCCTGCGGCTGCTCCTGCTCGGCGAGGGCAAGGATCGGGACCGGCTCGCCCGCCTGGCCGCGAGCCTCGGCGTGGCAGCGGACGTTGGCTTCCATCCATTCGTGGCGAATCCGCTTCCCCACATGGCCCGCGCGGCCCTGCTGGTCTCGAGCTCCCGCTACGAGGGCTTCGGCAACGTGCTCGTCGAGGCGATGGCCTGCGGGACGCCGGTCGTGGCGACGGACTGTGGCGGGCCCGGAGAGATCCTGGCCGGCGGCCGCTACGGGCGGCTCGTCCCGGTCGGCCATGCCTTCGCTCTGGCCGAGGCGATCGACGACACGCTGGCCGCGCCCCCGGAGCCGGAGGGCCTGCGCGCTCGCGCGACCCTCTGGTCCGAGGCGCGGGCGCTGGCGTCCTGGCGCGACCTCCTGGAGCCCTGGCTCTAGTGTCCGGGTCCGAGGGCGAGGGCGCGACTCAGCGCCTCGCGCATTTCCCGGTGGAAGCGCGGTACCGAGAAGCGCTCGGCGTGGGCGCGGATCGCCTTCGTCTCGAGCTCGTCCCGGTGCGCACCGAAGCGGCGGACCGCCTCGGTGAGCGCCGCCGGGGTCTGGGTGGCGAAGTGCACGCCGGTCGGCGCGCGCCCGGCCGGGTCGTCCACGGGTACGACGGTCTCGCTGGCGCCGCCCGCCCCGAAGGCGATCACCGGTGCGCCGGTGGCCTGGGCCTCGACGGGGATGATCCCGAAGTCCTCCTCCTGCGGGTACACCAACGCGCGACAGCGTTGGTAGAGGCCGGAGAGCTCCTCATCGGAGACGCGACCCAGGAACTCCACGTTGGCCGGGGCGTTGGCCTCGATCGCCACCCGGGAAGGCCCGTCCCCCGCGACCCGCAGCGGAAGCCCGAGCTCCCGGAAGGCGTCGATCGCTAGGTCCTCGCGCTTGTAGGGCACGAAGCCGCCGACCATCAGGAAGAAGTCCTCGCGCGGATCGTCCGGGGGCTGGAAGCGATCGACGTCGACGGGCGGGAAGATCACCTCCGACCCGCGGCCGTAGTGGCGCCGGATGCGATCCCGCACGGTCTCCGAGATCGCGATGAAGCGGTGCACCCGATCCGGCGTGCTGGTGCGCACGTCCCAGCGCCGGAGGGCGCGGACCAGCGGCTGCGCCAGGGTGCGGAAGGCGCCGGCGCCGAGGTAGGCGTCGGCCTGGTCCCAGACGTAGCGCATGGGCGTGAAGCAGTAGGAGACGTGGACGGCGCCGGGAGGGGGCAGGATGCCCTTGGCCACCGCGTGGCTGCTCGAGAGCACGAGCTCCGTGCCTTCCGGGACCTGCAGGCGGCCCACGGCCCAGGGGAAGAGCGGCAGCCACTTGCGGTAGTGCCGCGCCGCGCCGGGCCATCGCGAGAGCGGGCTCGCCGTGATCCGCAGGGCCTCGATCTCCGGCGTGGTCGCGCCGGGCACGTGGACCAGCGTGAAGAGCTCCGCCTCCGGGAACAGGCGCGCATGCTCGTGCAGGACCTTCTCGCCGCCCCGCAGCCCGGTCAGCCAGTCGTGCACCAGTGCGACGCGCATCGGGGCCGGAGGCTAGCGATGTTGCGTCCCCTGCGGGAAGTCGCGACCGTCCCGCCGGATGATCTCCAACTGGTCGAACCTGGTCGCCCGCCGCGATCTGCTGCGGGAGCTCACCCTCGCCGAGCTGCGCAGCCAGAGCCAGGAGACCCGGCTCGGCTGGCTGTGGTGGCTGGTCGACCCGCTGATCATGATGCTGATCTACTGGGCGGTCGTGGTCGGCATCTTCGGCCGCGGTGAGCAGTACACCCCGTATCCGGTCTTCATCCTCTGCGCGATGCTGCCCTGGAAGCACTTCACCAGTGCGGTGAACGCCTCGGCGAAAGTGCTGCGGGCGCGGGATGCGCTCATCAAGTCCATCGCGTTTCCCACCATCGTCCTGCCCCTCACCATCGTGCTGGCCGGCTTCTCGAACTTCCTGTTCGGCCAGATCGTGCTCTTCGGCGCCGCCGCGGCCTTCGATCGCCCCCTCGGCGGGGCGCTGGTCCAGCTTCCCGCGCTGATGCTGCTCCAGCTGGTGATCGTGTCGGGCCTCTGCCTCGGCGTCGCCTGCTTCGGCGCGTTGGTGCGCGATCTCTCGGGCTTCCTCGGCCATCTGACGCGCATCGGCTTCTACGTCTCGCCATGTCTGTACGGCGTGGACATGGTGCAGGAGCGCTTCCTTTCGGGCCCCCTGGGCGAGCTGCCCTTCGCCGAGTGGGTACCGACCCTCTACATGCTGAACCCCTTCGCGATCCTCTTCACCGGCTACCGGGACGCGCTCTTCTACGGGCGCATGATGGAGCCGGGCCTGTGGGGGTTGCTCACGCTGGAGGCGGGGATCCTGCTGCTGGGGGGCTGGAAGCTCTACCAGTATTTCGATCGCCGGGTGATCAAGTTCCTGTGAGCTCCGATCTCGTCATCGACGTCCGCGACCTGGGCATCTTCTACCGCCTCCAGCAGCGGCGCCGCGTCGGGATCAAGCGTGTGCTCTCCGGCGGCGGCTTCGGGCGCGACGCGCCGCTCCTGTGGGCGCTGCGCGGCGTGAGCTTCCAATGCCACGAAGGAGCGATCCTCGGCATCACCGGCTCGAACGGCGCCGGCAAGAGCACGCTCTGCCTGGCCCTCTCGAAGATCCTGACGCCGGACGAGGGCTCGGTGAAGGTTCGCGGCGAGGTCTCGACGCTCCTCTCCCTGGGCGCCGGCTTCAACCGCGACCTCTCCGGCCGCGAGAACATCTATCTCAACGCGGCCTTCCTCGGGCTGCCGCGGCGCGAGATCGAGGCCAAGATGGACGAGATCATCGAGTTCTCGGAGCTCGGCGAGTTCATCGACCAGCCGATCCGCTTCTACTCCTCGGGCATGAAGTCCCGGCTCGGCTTCTCGGTGGCCGCCGCCCTCGATCCGGAGATCCTGATCCTGGACGAGGTGCTCTCGGTGGGCGATCGCGCCTTCCAGCGCAAGAGCCGCGAGCGTCTCCAGGGCATGATGGACCGCAGCCGGGTGATCGTGCTGGTGTCGCATCAGGTGCGCTTCCTGCGCGAGCTCTGCACCCACTGCCTGTGGCTCGAGCAGGGCAGGGTGCGGGGCTTCGGCGAGGCGAAGGGCGTGCTCGACCAGTACGTCGCGGCCAGCGGCGGCGCCGAGGAAGAGGACGTCGAGGCGTGAGCCCGTCGGTGCGGGTGCCCCTGGTGCTCGCGGCCAGCGCCGTCTGGGACACGCCGGCACCGGTGAACGTCCACCAGATCGCCCGGCGCTTCGCCGCCCGCGGGCACCGGGTGCTGTTCGTCGAGTCGACGGGTCTGCGGCCGCCCTCGGCCGCGTCGTCCCAGGACCTGCGCCGGATCGCCGCACGCCTCGGCCGGGTCGCAGCCGGGGCGCGGGAGGTGGAGCCGGGGCTCTTCGTGCTCGGGCCGCTGGCGCTGCCGGGCAGCCGCTCGCCGCGGGTCCGCCGCCTCTCGGCCTGGGCCCTGGGCGGGCAGGTGGCACGGGCCGCCCGGCGTCTCGGGCTGGAGCGGCCGGTCCTGTGGTCGTTCCTGCCGACGGCCCTCCCGCTGGCCGATCGGATCGACCCGCGAGCGGTCATCTACCACTGCGTCGACGACTACGCGGGCAACCCCGGCGTCGATCCCGCTCACGTCGCCGCTCTCGAGGGTCGGATGCTCGAGCGGGCCGACCTGGTGATCGCGTCGAGTCCGGTGCTCGCCGAGCGCCTGCGGACCCGGCGGACCGACGTGCGCCTGGCGGCGAACGTGGCCGACACCGCACTCTTCTCCCGCGCGGTCGTCGAGGCGCTGGACGAGCCCGAGGCCCTGCGCGGCCAGCCGCGCCCGCGGGTCCTCTACGTGGGCAATCTGGCCGCCTACCGCATCGACCCGGCGCTGCTGCGCGCCGCCCTGGACGCGGTGCCCGGGGGCGTGCTGGTGCTGGTCGGGGCCAGCGGCCTGGGCGATACGGGCGGGCTGCCCGCCGCCTTCCGGGCGCTGCTCGAGGATCCACGGGTGATCGAGGCGGGTCCGCGACCTCACGAGGAGCTGCCGGCCTGGATGCGGCACTGTGACGTGGCGGTGATCCCGTTCCTCGATACCGCCCACACCCGGGGGAGCCTGCCGCTCAAGCTGTGGGAGTACCTGGCGGCCGGCCTGCCGGTGGTGGCCCGGGCGTTGCCGAACCTCGTCGGGCGCGAGGCGGCGGGGGTCGAGACCGCCGTGGACGCGGCAGCCTTCGGGGCGGCCGTCGCCCGGGCGGCGGCGGAGCCGCCGGAGCGACGCCTGGCCCGCAGCGGGGCCGCCCGCGAGCACGGCTGGGAGGCTCGCGTCGAGCTCCTGGCCCGGTGGCTGGACGAGCTCTAGGTCCTTGATCTCGCAGGGTTTCCGGGTTCGTTACCCTCTCGGCTCAGAGAGGGGGAGAGCCCAGCGTGACCGCTCCGACCGAGGCGGCCGGCCGAGCCGCAGGCGGCCCGGGCCTCGCCACGTCCGGCCGAAACCAGGGCGCACCGCGCCTCACGGTGCTGCAGGCGAAGTTCGCGGCCTACCTCTCCTGGAGCCAGCCGTTCCTGCACGCCCTGATCAGCGGGCTCGACGAGCACGTGAACAACGTCGTGCTCTGCAATCGCACCGAGAACCTGAACCGCTTCCCGGTCCCGAACGTCGAGCGCGTCCCCACCCGCTACCTGGTGAAGCCGCGGCTCGGCGTGCTCGCCGCGAGCTACCTCCGCCGCACCTGGCGCCCGGACGTGATGCACGCCCACTTCGGCTGGTCCGGGCTGCGGCTGCTGCTGATGAAGCAGATGCTGCGCATCCCGCTCGTGGTGACCTTCGGCGGGCGTGACGTGGGCCTGCAGATGCGACTGCCGGACTTCGACCGGCTCTACGCGGCCATGCTCGCCGGCACCGACGCGATCATCTGCGTGTCGAAGGACCTGCGCAGCAAGCTGATCGAGGCGGGCGCGGACCCGGACCGCATCCACGTCGTCTACCGCGGCACCGACCTCTCGCGCTTCACCTACGTCGATCGTTCGAACCGGCCCGCGGATGCGCCGGTGCGGGCCCTCATGGTGGGGCGCATCGTCGAGAAGAAGGGCCACTCCTACGCCCTGCGGGCGCTCGAGCCTCTCGTTACCAGCGGGCGCAAGGTGCACCTCACCGTGGTGGGGGAGGGCGAGGCGTACCACGAGGTGCGGCGCCTGCGCCGGCGCCTCGGCCTGCACAGCCACGTGGAGCTGGTGGGATCGACGGACCACAACGGCGTGCGCCAGCACATGCGCGACGCGGACTTCCTGGTGCACTGCTCGGTCACGCCGGAGAGCGGCGACGTGGAAGGCATCCCCAACGTCGTCGTCGAGGCCCAGGCCATGGGGCTGCCGGTGATCGGCACCCTCCACGGCGGCATCGCCGAGGCCGTGCGCGACGGAGAGACCGGGCTGCTCGTACCCGAGCGGGTCGTTCCGCCGCTCACCGAGGCGATGGAGGCGCTGCTCGATCGCGAACGCCGTCTCGACATGGGCCAGCAGGCGCGGCGCTTCGTCGATGCGAACTTCAACCTCCTGAACCAGGTGAAGCAGCACGTTGCGATCTACGAGAAGGTGGTGACGACGACCCGTTCCGATCCGGAGTGGCGCGTCCATAACTGGCTGCCGGACGACTATTCGGCGCTGGTCGACTGCACGCTCCTCGCCCAGAACATCCGCCACCCCACCGAGTTCTCGATCGCCGAGCTCCTGGAGCGCCTCGTGTGGGCACGGCGTCTCGAGGGCAGGCTCAACGCCGGCGCGGAGTTCGAGACCGATCCGGACGGCGCCGCACGGGCGTTCCTGCCCGAGGCGTCCCAGCTCGCCGGCGGAGCCGACGGCCGCCAGGTCGGCCTGCTCTCGGCGCTCCTCTCGGTGGGCCGGGCCTTCGTGCGCCGGGCCCTCGGCCGGCAGGAGAAGGGGGCGACCGTCGAGACGACTCTCGAGCAGCTCTACAACCTGAAGGGGTACATGCCCCAGGCCGTGAAGTTCCCGATGAAGATCGGTCTCGGGCGGATCCTCGCCTGGGCGATCGAGCGTCGGCACCAGGCGGGCCACGGGCAGATCGGCACGCTGGAAGAGGTGGACCGGCGGGTCTTCGAGTTCTTCCGCGCCGGCGGGGACCTGGACGCCTACGAAGCGACCCACGAGCACACGCCCGCCGAGACCCTCGCGGCGGGCGACCCCCTGGCCTAGGAGCCCCGGGCCGTGGCGCTGCGCGGCAAGGCCGTCGCGCTCGTGGGGACCGGCATTGCTGCCGCGCGGCGAGTGCTCCTCCTGGCGGCGGCGGCCGGCGGGGCGGTGCTTCTGCTCCTCCCGAAGCCCTGGGCGCTGCCCACGGGGCCGGGCTTCGCAGACCCGCCGGGACGTCCCTTCCCGGACATGGTGGCGATCGCGCTCTTCTGGGCGACCGCCCTGAACGCGCTGCTGTGCCTCGGTCTGGCGGCCACGGCCCGGCTCTGGCTCCGGCCGCTCACCGCTCCCCTCGTGGCGCCGCCCCGCCGACCGCTGGGCCGCCGGGTGCTCCTCGGCCTGCTGCTGCTGGCGGCCCTGGCCGGGGCCTTGCGCTGGCCCCTGGCCGGGCGCTCGCTCTGGTGGGACGAGGGCTGGTCGATCGACCGGGTCGTCGTCGGCCACGCGGTGCCGCGAGCGGGCGAGCCGGATCGCGTCGACCACCGGGCGCCGGGCTGGCCCCGCACGCTCTGGTACTACAGCAAGCCCACCAATCACGTTCCGTACAACCTGGCTGGCCGAGCCGCGATCGAGATGGAACGGGCAGTGAGCGGCCGAGAGAGCTGGACGTTCTCCGATCGCGCCTTTCGCGCGCCGGCGCTGCTCGCCTCGATGCTGGCGGTCGTGCTGCTCGGGCTGCTCGTGTGGCGGCTCGGCTTTCCGGGGGCGGCGCTGGCCGCGGCGGCGCTGCTCGCGATCCATCCCTGGCACATCCGCCACGGGGCCGAAGGGCGGGCCTACACCTTCAGCGTGGTCGCGGCCCTCGCCGCGAGCGCGCTCCTGCTGGAGGCGCTGCGGGGCGGCCGCTTCCGGCGTTGGCTCGCTTACGGCGCCGGGCTGACCGTCCTTGTGTGGGTACAGCCCGCCCACGCGTACCTGGCCGTGGCGCTCGGCATCGCGGCGGTGGCCGCGATCCTGACCCGCGACATCCCGTGGCGCGACCGCGGGGCCCTCCTGCTGCGCTTCGCCGTGGCCTGCGGACTGGCGGCGATGGCCTTCCTCGAGCTCTCGGCGCCCCTGGTCTCCCAGGCCCTGGGCTGGACCGACGTGGTGCAGACCGGGGAGACCGTGAACCGCGGCGTGGTCCGCCGCTTCTGGATCTGGACGGCGCTCGGCGTCCCCGCCCGGAGCCAGGCAGAGAGCGTCGCCCACGATCCCTTTCCCTCCCTTGGCTCCTGGCTGGAGGAGGATCCGTGGCTGGCCGGTGTCGTGTTCGGCGCGCTTCCGCTGCTCGCCTTTTTCGGGCTCGCTCGCGTGACGTTCCGCGGTGGGATCGCCCGTTGGCCCGTGCTGGGCCTGGCGGCGGCACCGGGCCTGCTGCTGCTCGTCTCGTGGACGAACCGGATGTACTTCTACCCGCGCTTCGCGATCTACGCGGTGGCGGCCTACGCGGCGCTCGCCGCCATCGGGGCAGAGGGTGCGCTCTCGGCGCTTGTGGCCCGGGCGCCGGCCCGGGCGAGGCGACTCGTCGTGCCGGCCGGCCTCGCGCTGCTCCTGCTGGCCTTCCAGGCCCTGGTCTGGCCCCAGACCCGGGTGCTGCTCACGCGCCCCTACTCGCCCATGCGGGAGCTGGCCGAGACCCTCCGCTCCGCCGGCGGCCTGCGCGCCGGTTTCGGCCTGGGAGGGGAGATGCCGCGGATCTACGACCCCTGGATCCGCCACGTCGAGAGCGCCCGGGAGATCGCCGCTCTCGAGGGCGAAGCCCGTGCCGAGGGGCGGCCGCTCCACGTCTTCTACGGCTACCCGGGCCAGAACCGGGCGAAACGGCCGGAGGGCATCGCGCGGCTGCTCGACCCGGAACGCTACGAAGAGGTGAATCGCTTCCAGGGCATCGAGCCCCAGTTCACCTACCGCGTGTTCCGCCTCCGCGCCGACGAAGGGGCTTCATCGACCCCCTAGGAGGGGTTGCCTATCCTGCCGCGCCAACATGTGCGGGATCTTCGGCTTTGCCGGCTTCGATGACGGCGACCTGCTGCAGCGCATGGGGCAGGTCATCGTCCACCGCGGGCCCGACGGCGAGGGCTATCACACCGAGCCCGGCTTCTCGATGGGCATGCGCCGGCTCTCGATCATCGATCTGGAGGGCGGCGGCCAGCCCATCGCCAACGAGGACGGCTCGCTGGTCGTCTGCTTCAACGGCGAGATCTACAACTACCGCGAGCTGCGCGACGAGCTCGTGAAGCTGGGCCACGAGTTCAAGACGAAGAGCGACACGGAGGTGCTGGTCCACGCCTACGAGCAGTGGGGTGCCGACGCCCTCGATCACCTGAACGGGATGTTCGCCTTCGCCCTCTGGAACACCCGCCGCCGGGAGCTCTTCGTCGCCCGCGACCGGGCCGGGCAGAAGCCCCTCTACTACGCGGAGCGCGGCGGGCGGCTGCTCTTCGCCTCCGAGATCAAGTCGCTGCTCGAGTGCGAGGACGTGCCGCGGGCGCTGAACCGCCGTGCGGTCGATCCCTACCTGACGCTCCGCTACGTGCCCCAGCCCGAGACGCTCTTCGAGGGCATCCGCGTGCTGCCCGCCGCCCACTTTCTGCGCTGGCGCGAGGGCGAGCTCACGATCCGGCGTTACTGGGACGTGGCGACGCCCGGCGGCCCCTACCGATCCGAAGCCGAGGATCAGGAGGAGCTCGAGGCGCTGTTCGAGGACGCCGTCCGCCTGACCATGCGCAGCGACGTGCCCTTCGGCGCCTACCTCAGCGCCGGGATCGACTCGAGCCTGGTGGTGGCGGCGATGGCGCGGCACACGGAGCGGGTGAAGACCTTCTCGATCGGCTTCGACTCCCCCATCGACGAGACCGCCGATGCGCGGCGCCTGGCCGGGCACCTGGGCTGCGATCACCACGAGATCCACGCCAAGCCCGAGGACTTCTCGCGCCTTCCCCGGGCCGTCTGGCACCTGGAGCGCCCGATCGGCGACGTCCTGATCCTCGCCTACTACCTGCTGGCCGAGGCGACGGGCCGCGAGGTGAAGGTGGTGCTCTCGGGAGAGGGCGCCGACGAGAGCTTCGCGGGCTACGCGTTCCACAAGGTCATCCGCTGGACCGAGTGGGCCCACAAGGTCGTGCCCGGCTACCTCACCCGGAAGGTCGTGGCCCCGGCGGTGGCGAACGCGCCGGTCGACCTGCTCGACAAGCTCTTCGTCTACCCCGCGCACCTGGGCCGGACCGGGCGCAGGAAGACCGCGGACTACCTGAGCCACTACCGGGAGCGCAGCCTCAACCAGAGCTACATCGCCCTCCGCGCCCTCTTCGATCTGGAGGAGCGGCGTGGCCTCTACAGCGAGGATTTCCGCGGCGCGGCCAGCGAGGCGTGGGTGCGCGACGATCCCGAGGGCGGCCCGTTCCTCGACCGGTTGCTGAAGCTCCAGTTCGACGACTGGCTCCAGGACAACCTGCTCCTTCGTCAGGACAAGAACACCATGGCCCATTCGCTGGAGCTCCGCTGTCCCTTCCTCGACCACCGCATCATCGAGCTGGCCTTCCGTATGCCGGCGCGCATGAAGCTGCGCGGGCTCGTGGACAAGTACGCCGAGCGACAGATCGGCCGGAAGCTCCTGCCCGGCGAGAACGTCGGGCGCAGCAAGAACCCCTTCTACTTCCCGCTCGAGTACTTCCACGAGAGCCAGGCCATCCAGGAGCTGATCCGCATGTGCCTGGACCCGGAGCGGGTGAAGCGGCGGGGGCTGTTCGATCCGGCGGCCGTGACGCGGCTGGTGGGGCGGATGCAGACGGGTGAGTTCCTCTACCTGAAGCAGGTGATGAGCCTCGTCATCCTGGAGCTGTGGCAGACGATCTTCCTCGACCGCGAAGCGATGTGGTGAGGCACGAGAGGGAAGGGGGGACCCGATGATCCTGATTACCGGAGGCGCCGGCGTCGTGGGACGCCGGCTGTGCAAGGGCCTGCTCGAACGGGGCTTCGAGATCCGCGTGCTCGACCGGCCCGGCACGAGCCTGCCCGGCCTCGACGTGGAGGTGGTGCACGGCGACATCACCGATCCGACCAGCATGAAGGGGCTCTTCGAGGGCGTCGAGACCGTCTACCACCTGGCGGCGGTGATCCTCCCGCCCGACGACGGCTGGTTCCAGCGAGTCAACGTGCAGGGCACGCGCAACGTGATCGACGCGGCCACCGAGGCCGGGGTGAAGCACTTCGTGCTGATCTCGTCGGCGTCGGTCGTCTACCCGCACACCACCGCCTACTCGCTCTCGAAGCGGCAGACCGAGGCGATGATCTCCTCCCAGACGGCCATGGCGTACACGATCATCCGGCCGACGCTCGTGTACGACGAGAACGGGGGCGAGGAGTTCATGCGCTACCTGAACGACCTGAAGCGCTTCCCGATCGTTCCGATCATCGGGGACGGCTCGGCCCTGAAGAGCCCGGTCCACACCGACGACATCATGGACGGGCTGATCGCGATCGCCGGCAACGAGAAGACCTACGGTCAGACCTACGCCTTCAGCGGAGGCGAGGACATCAGCATGTGGGACCTCTCGAAGCTGATGCTCGCCCACCAGGGCGCGAGCCGGCCCTTCGTGAGGATTCCCGTGTGGGCCGCCCAGGCCGCGGCCTGGGTGCTGGGCAAGCTGATGGCGAAGCCCCCGATCAGCTGGCAGATGATCGCCGGCGTCATCCAGGACGCGAACCTGGACCACTCGAACGCGACCGCGGATTTCGGCTACTCGCCGAAGGGCGTGCACGAGGGCTTCCAGATCTGCTGGCCCCGCTGAGGGACGGTGTCCTCCCGCGAACCCGGGCCCGAGCCGTTCGAGCGGCACCTCCTCGTCCTGCTGTGCGCAGCCGTGCTCGGCTATTGGGCGTTCCAGTTCCAGCCCTTCGTCCTGCCGAACAACGACTACCACTCCTTCGAGCGCACGGCTCGGAGCTTCGCGTTCTTCGAGCTGCCGACGAGCTTCAAGCGCATGCCGATCCTGCCGGCGCTGATGGCGGTGGCCGCACCGGCGATTCCCGGGCCCCATCCCTACCTCCACGCGGCGCTCGGGTGGAACCAGGTCTTCTCCATCGCCACCCTGGTGGGCCTGTTCCTGATCGGCCGTCGCACCCTCGGGCGCGGTGCGCTGTTGCCACCGCTCCTGTTCGCGACCACGACCCAGTTCCACGCCAACGGGCTCCAGCCGTTGGTCGAGCCGAGCCTCGGGTGCTTCGTCGTCTGGGCGTTCGTGATGCAGGGAAGAGGGCACTCCCTGCAGTACGTCTTCGCCGCAGCGGCGGCCCTGTCCAGGTACGAGGCGGCGATGCTGATCCCGGTGCTCTTCCTCGCCGAGTGGTCCGCGGGCCGTCGGTTCGGGCCGCCCTTCGCGAAGGCCGCCCTGGCCACCCTGCCGCTCCTGGTGTGGACCGCCCTCGGGGCGATGGGCGGCTCCGGCGGGGCCAGCTACTACGACCTCATGGAGGGGATGGGCTTCCAGCCGGCGCCGGGCTTCTTCCTGCGCTCCCTGAAGGAGCCCTTCGCCGGCTGGTACACCAGCCAGTGGATCTGGCTCGTGCCCTTCGCGGGCGTCGTGCTCCTGCCGTTCGGAGTGGGGATCGCGGCAGGCGTGCGCGAGCAGCGCCGCCTCGCGCTCTCGATGCTGGGCTTCGGCCTCGTGTGCGTGACGGTGATCGTCGTGTTCGGCATCAACAAGGCCCGCTACGTCTACCCGACCGAGTGGATCTGGCTGCTCTTCTGGGCGTGGGGCGCGCTGCGCCTCGCGGCCCGGGTGGCCGGGTGGGCGGGGGGTGCCGGCGCGCGGGTCGGGTGGGCGCTCGCGGCCGCCGGCTTCGTCCTGTCGGGGCTGGCCCTGGCCTTCTGGATCGGAAAGATGAGCGACGAGCCCCAGACCGCGTCCCTCGGCCTGGAGCTCGGGTTCCTGGCGGCGGGTCTCGGCCTGGCCGGCCTCGGCGTGTTCCGTGGCCTCGCGAATGTCGGCCCGGCGTCGTGGCGCGCGGCGGCAGCGGCCGGCCTCCTGCTGGCCGCGGTTCCGCTGGTGGCCGGCGGGCTGGTGGGCAAGCAGCGCGCATTGCACAAGATCTACTACGCCAACTGGTCCGCCTATCTGCTGGCGGGCTGGCTCGGAGAGCACCTGGGTCCGGACGAGCGGGCGGTGCTGCTGCCCCGCAGTCACGTGGCCCACCTCACCGCCCTCCGTCCCCGGCAGCTCGTCGCCTACGCCAAGCTCGAGTCCGAGGGCCTGGAGGGCCTGCGCGGCGAGCTCGTCGAGCGGGGCATCACGGTGGTGGCCTTCACGGATCGCGGCCCGCTGCGCAATCCCTCCCATCACTACTACTACCGGGAGAAGAAGACCTACCTGGCCGAGCTGTTCGAGAGCGCCGGGCCCGTACCGGGCTTCGAGCACGTGGCCACGCTGCGGCTCCCGGAGCACCTCGACGAGAAGCCCGTGCAGATCTTCCGCGTGTCGGATGGATGAAGAGGGACCCGGGGGGATGGTTGCGGGGGGCGGCGGCGATCGCGATCGTCCGGAGGCGATGACGGAGGAGACTCTCGCCTACCGGGACAATCCGCGCTTTTGGCCCTACGTCCAGATCGCCCGGATCGACCACTGGTTCAAGAACGTCTTCATGCTGCTCGGCGTGTTCGTGGCGTTCTTCGTCGACCACGGGCTGCTGCGCTGGGAGACGGTGCCGCTGCTGGCACTCGCGTTCCTCGCCACCTGCATCACCGCCAGCAGCAACTACGTCATCAACGAGACCCTCGACGCGGCTTTCGATCGCAAACACCCGACCAAGAAGCAGCGCCCGGCGGCCAATTGGGAGATCCGGCGCCGCTACGCCCTGGCCGAATGGCTCTTGCTGGGCGCCCTGGGCGTCGGCCTGGGCTGGCTCGTGAACGCGCCCTTCGCCTGGGCGCTGGTCGCCCTGTGGGTGATGGGCGTCCTCTACAACGTGCGGCCGGTGCGGACGAAGGAGGTGCCCTACCTCGACGTCCTCTCGGAGTCGGTGAACAACCCGATCCGGCTCGTGCTGGGATGGTTCGCCCTGATCCCCGACCGCTTCCCGCCGGTCACGCTGATCCTCGCCTACTGGATGGTGGGCGCCTTCTTCATGGCCATGAAGCGCTTCGCCGAGTACCGGGAGATCGGCGATCCCGGTGTCGCGGCGCGCTACCGCCAGTCCTTCGCCTACTACGACGAGCCGCGGCTCCTGATCAGCCTCTTCTTCTACGCCATCGCGAGCGCGCTCTTCTCGGGCGTGTTCATCGTCCGCTACCACCTCGAGCTGATCCTGATCGTGCCGCTGCTGGCCGGCTTCTTCGCCTACTACATGCAGCTCGGCCTGAAGCCCGGCAGCCCGGTCCAGAACCCGGAGCGGCTCTACAAGGAGCGCGGCTTCGTCCTCTACATGGTCGCCACCGCCATCTTCGGCGCGCTCCTGATGCTCACCGAGATCCCGGTTCTCTACGACCTGTTCAACGTCGAGCTCGCCAAGACCCCGCCGCTCTGGACCCTCGGCGGCCCCTGAGGCGGGTCGGCGGCTAGGGCTCGAGGACGCCTTCGAGGGCGTCCTCGACGGTCTCGAGGAAGCGGAACTCGAGCTTCTCGCGGACCTCGTCCGGGACCTCGACCAGGTCCTTCTCGTTGCGGCGGGGGAGCAGTACGGTGGTGACGCCGGCGCGGGCCGCGGCGAGGACCTTCTCCTTGATGCCGCCGACCGGCAGGACCCGGCCGCGCAGGGAGATCTCGCCGGTCATGGCCACGTTGCCCCGGGCGCGGCGGCCCGTGAGCACCGAGACAATGGCTGCGGCGAGGGCGGCTCCCGCCGAGGGGCCGTCCTTCGGCACGGCGCCGGCCGGGACGTGCAGGTGGATCTCGCAGCCTTCGCCCAAGCGATCGCCGAGGCTCAGCCGCTCCGCGTTGGCGCGCACCCAGGAGAGCGCCGCCTCCGCCGATTCCTTCATCACGTCGCCTAGCTGGCCGGTCAGCCGAAGGCGCACGCCCTTGCCGCCGGGCACCGAGGTGGCCTCGATGAACAGGATGTCGCCGCCGTGGCTCGTGGCTGCGAGGCCGACCACCACCCCCGGCAGGGTCGTGCGCTCGGCGGTCTCCGGCAGGTGCGGCGGCGGCCCCAGGGCCTCGCCCGCGAACTCCGCGTCCGCCACTACCGGCGCCGAGTCGGGGGAGCCGGCGATCCGCGCCGCCACCTTGCGCATCAGCGTCGCGAAGTGCCGGTCGAGGTTCCGTACGCCGGCCTCCCGGGTGTACTCGTGCACGACCCGGTCGACCGCGTCGTCGGTGATCTCCACCTGGCCCTCGGTGAGGCCGTGGGCCTCCCGCTGCTTCGGGATCAGGTAGCGGCGCGCGATCACGAGCTTGTCCCGATCCGTGTAGCCGGGCAGCTCGATCACCTCCATGCGGTCGAGGAGCGCCGCCGGGATCGTCGAGAGGGTGTTCGCCGTGGCGATGAAGAGCACCCGCGAGAGATCGAAGGGCACCTCGAGGTAGTGGTCCGAGAACGTGTGGTTCTGCTCCGGATCGAGCACCTCGAGCAGCGCCGAGGACGGATCGCCGCGGAAGTCCGCGCCGAGCTTGTCGATCTCGTCGAGCAGGAACACCGGGTTCCGGGAGCCGGCGCGGCGCAGGCTCTGCAGGATGCGTCCGGGCATGGCGCCCACGTAGGTGCGGCGGTGGCCGCGGATCTCGGCCTCGTCCCGCACGCCGCCGAGGGACGCGCGGGCGAACTTGCGGTCCATGGCGCGGGCGATCGAGCGGCCGAGGGAGGTCTTGCCCACGCCGGGCGGCCCGACGAAGCAGAGGATCGGCGCCTTCGCGTCTGGCGCCAGCAGGCGCACGGCCAGGTACTCGAGGATGCGCTCCTTCACCTTCTCGAGATCGTGGTGGTCCTCGTCGAGGATCTGGTGCGCGGCCGCCAGGTCGAGATGGTCCTCGGTCTCCACGCCCCAGGGCAGGTCCGCCACCCACTCCAGGTAGGTGCGCAGCAGGTGTCGGTCCGGCGCGTGCTGGGGCAGGGCGCGGAAGCGGCGCAGCTCCCGGTCCGTGTGGGAGCGCGCCTCGACAGGAAGGTCGGCGGCCTCGAGCCGCTCAGCCAGCTCGTCGGCCTCGCGCTGGCCCTCGTCGCCCTCGCCCAGCTCGCTCTCGATGTCGCGCATGCGGCGGCGCAGGAGCTTCTCCCGGTGCTGGGGATCCGCGTCGTCGCTCGACTCCTCCTCCTTCAGCGCCTGCTGGGTCTCGGCGATCGTCACCTCCCGCTCCAGGACGGCGGCCAGCTTCCACAGCCGGGCACCGGCGTCGATCTCGGCGAGCAGGTCCACCCGCTCGTCCATGCTCATCGGCAGGTTGGCGGCGATCAGGTCCGCCAGGAGGCCCGGCGTGGGCAGCTGGCTCAGCATCGTCTTCCACTCGTCCGGGTAGTCGTCGCGCAGGTCGATCACCTGGTGGGCGAGATGCAGGACGTGCTGCCGCGCGGTCTCGCTCTCGGTGTCGCCGACCGCCGGCTCGACCAGCGGCTCGACTGCCACCCGCAGCTGCCCCGGCGGCGCGTCGGGAAGTGCGCGCATCCTCGTGCGGACCACGCCGACGACGAGCGCCTGGCGGGCCTCGTTGCGGGCGTCGACCACCCGCACCACCCGCGCGATGCAGCCGACCGGATGCAGCTCGCCCAGGGAGGGAGTCTCGGTCTCCGGATCGACCTGGGACGCGACGACCAGGTAGCCCCCGTCGCCGGCCTCGTCGAGCGCGGCCAGGGAGCCAGGCCGTCCCACGGTGAGGGGCACGTTCATGCCCGGGAACACCACGGCGTTGCGCACCGGCAGCACCGGCTGCTCGGCGGGAAGCTCGACCGTCTCGTCCCCGAAGACCCGGACGCGCAGCGGCGTCGCCTCGCTCCGGCCCGGTTCGTCGCTCAAGCTCGTCCTCCCACCCGCGGTGAACGCCAAACCTAGGCCCGTGGGGCGAGCGGTCAAACCACCCAACCCGTCGACATCGAAGGGGAAATTCGTCATCCTGGGCAGGCGCTGCGAGGACTCCCGATGTCCGAGCCCAGTCTCCGAGACGCTCGTGCGGCCTACTTCGCCGAGGAAGGCCTGGCCGACGACGGTGGCTACGGCGAGGAGTGGGTCCGGATCCGGGTCGGCCCGTTTCCCTTCCGCTATCGCAACAGCGAGGGGCGCAAGCGGCTAGCCCCCGCCCACGACGTCCACCACCTGGTTACCGGCTACGCCACGGACCTGCCGGGTGAGTGCGAGATCGCGGCCTGGGAGATCGGGAGCGGGCTGCGCGACGCGACCGGTCTGTGGCTCTCGTTCCGCGTGCTGGGCTTCATGGTGTTCGCCATGCCGGCGCGCGCCTACCGAGCCTTCGTGCGCGGGAGGCACAGCCGCAACCTCTTCACCCTCGGCCCGACGGTCGACGACGCCCTCCTCGATCGAAGCGTCGACGACCTGCGCCGCGAGCTCTCCGTTCCGGAGCAGGCGCCGGCGGGAACGCTGGGAGACGCGCTGGCCTTCGCCGGGTGGTCCGCGGCGGGGGTCGCGGTGGTATTCGGCCCCCTCGTGCCGATCGCGGCGCTGCTCTGGTGGTGGCTCGCCTAGCCTGCGGTCGGTCGCCGTTGGTGCCCAGGACTGGAGTCGAACCAGCACGGGGTTGCCCCCACTAGATTCTGAGTCTAGCGCGTCTACCAATTCCGCCACCTGGGCACAGGCGGGATGCGAAGGCTACGGGGCGGCCTGCGGCCCGTCAACTCGACGAAGCGGCGGCCTCGGCATCGGCCATGGCGGCGAGCTCTGCGCCGAGTCGCTCGTACTCGGCATAGAGGGCCTCGATCTCGGCTCCGAGCTCGCCCCGCTCGGCCTCTAGGCCGCGCAGCCGGTCCGGATCCTTGAAGAGCTCCGGGTCCGCGAGCTTCCAGCCCAGCTCGGCCACGGCGTTCTCCTTCTCGAGGATCTCCGCCTCGATGCGCTCGACCCGGCGCTCCACCTTCTCCCGGGCCTTGCGGCGCTCGCGCTCCACTCGTCGGCGTTCCTTGTGGGACACCGGATCGCCTGGCGTCTGGTTCGCGGGCTCCGGGGTGGCTTCGGGGGTCGGGGCCTTCGCCCGGGGTGCGGCGATCTTGGCGAGGTAGGCGTCGTAGTTGCCGGGGAAGAGCCGCAGGCGGCCCTCCTTCACCTCGACGACGCGGGAGGCCAACGCGTTGATGAACGCGCGGTCGTGGGAGATGAAGACGAGGGTTCCCTTGTACTGGCGCAGCGCGTCCTCGAGCACCTCGCAGGCCTGGACGTCGAGGTGGTTGGTGGGCTCGTCGAGCACCAGGACGTTCGACGGGCGCAGCAGCAGCTTCGCGAGGGCCAGCCGCGCCTTCTCTCCGCCGGAGAGCACGCTCACCTTCTTGTCGACGTCGTTGCCGCTGAACAGGAAGGCGCCCAGGTGGCCGCGCAGCCGCGGCACGTCGCCGGTGGTCGCCGCGGACTCCAGCTCGCCGAGCACGCTGCGGGAAGGGTCCAGGGATTCGAGCTGGTGCTGGGCGTAGAAGGCCACCTCGACCCGGTGGCCGAGCTCCCGCTCCCCCTCCTCGAAGGGCAGGACGCCGGCCAGGATGCGCAGCAGCGTCGACTTGCCGGCGCCGTTCGGCCCGACCAGCGCCACGCGATCGCCGCGCTCTATCGCCAGGTCGACGCCCGCGTAGACGACCGTCTCGTCGTAGCGCTTGTGGATGCCGTGCAGGGCGACGGGCACGGCGCCCGCCCGGGCCGGCTCCGGGATCCTGAGGCGGATGCGCCGCTTGTCCTCGTCCGGGAGCTCGATGCGCTCCTGCTTCTCGAGGGCCTTCACGCGGCTCTGTACCTGCCGGGCCTTGCTCGCCTTGTAGCGGAAGCGCTCGATGAAGCGCTCGGTCTCCGCCGCCTTGCGGTCGAGGCTCTTCTTGCGGGCGAGGAGCTCCTCCTTGCGCCGCTCGCGCTCCTCGAGATAGAAGTCGTAGCTCCCCGGGTACACCGTGAAGCGTCCCAGGGCGAGCTCGGCCACCTGGCCCACGTGGCGGCGAAGGAAGGTGCGGTCGTGGGAGATCACGACCACGCCGCCGGCGAAGGCCGCCAGGGTCTCCTCGAACCACTGGATCGAGGGCAGGTCGAGGTGGTTCGTCGGCTCGTCGAGGAGCAGCACGTCCGGCTCGGCGAGCAGCAGCTTGGCCAGCTCGACCCGCATCATCCAGCCGCCGCTGAAGGTGCGCAGCGGGCGGCCGCGGCTCTCCATGTCGAACCCCAGGCCGGCCAGCACCCGCTCGATCCGGGTCTCGCGCTCGAAGCCGCCGGCGTGGTCGAAGCGCGCGTGGGCCAGGTCGTAGGCAAGGGCCAGATCGGCGCTCACCTCACCGGTGCGGGCCATCTCCGCCTCCAGCTCGCGGAGCTCCCGCTCCAGGTCCTCCACGTGGGCCAGGGCGCGGCCCGCCTCTTCGCGCACGCTGTGGTCCTGGGCCGGGTCGATCTCCTGGCGCAGCATCCCGATGCGCGCGCCGCGGCGGACGCTGCGCTGGCCCGCGTCCGGCGGCTCGTCGCCGGACGCGATGCGCAGCAGCGTGGACTTGCCGGCGCCGTTCGCGCCGACGAGGCCGATGCGGTCGCCCGCGCGCACCTCGAGGGAGACGCCTTGGAAGAGCGTGCGCCCCCCGAAGCCGCGCGAGACGTCGTCGAGCCGGAGCAGCATGGGCCCGGGAACCTAGGCAGCGGGGCGCGCCGGCGCGAATCCCCCTCAACTCCCGGCGGATCGAGGCCGACACGTAGGGCAGGAGCGAGCCCACGTGAACACGGACAAGCTGCTGGAGATCGGCGAACGGGGCATCCACCTGCTCTTCGACCGGCAGATGATCTCGGAAGCCTTCGACCAAGATGCGGATGTGCTCCGTGAGGACATCGCCGGCCGCATCGGCGAGATCCACGGCGCCATCCAGCAGCTCGTCGAGCTCGAGACCCCGGAGCAGGGCCAACGCTTCGTCGCCCGCCTCGCCCCGTCCGTCCGCCACGTCCTCGTCCTCCTCTACTTCGAGCTCCTCGACGGCCGCCTCCGCCAGAACCCCACCCTCCACTGACGCATCGGCTCCCCCCTTCGTTCTTTCAACGACGAGCCGCTTCGCTTCTCTCGTGGGCATCCAGTCGCCGGGGGTGGGCACAGGCCGGGCTCCATGGCTCGGCCGTTGCGCGGAGGCCGCGTACGGCCCGCATGGAGGGGTCGCCGCTTCCGGCCTTCGGCCGGCGGCAACCTGAGCGCACGACGATCATCGTGCCTGCCTGCGCTTGACTTCCGCCCGACCTGTGCCCACCCCCGGCGAAATGGGCCCCTTGGTCAGCTCGACCGATCGCGGGGCGGGGGGCGGCCAGCGCGGAAGTCAAGCGCAGGCAGGCAACACGTCCGTCGTCGGCAAGTTCGCCGCCGGCGAAGCCGAGGCGGCGAACCCGCCATGCGTCTTCCTGAGCGGCCTCGACGCCCCGGCCGAGCCATGGAGCGCTGGCCGCCCCCCGCTCCGCGATCCGCAAGGAGAAGCGAAGTGGCCTTGCTCAGAAAGGGTGGGGGTTAGGCGGGGCGTCTCGCGCCGTCGGGGGCTCGGGTGCGGGTGCGTTCGATGAGCTCGGGGATGGAGAGGGCGAGGGGGAGGCGGACGCGCTCGCCGCGCTTGGTGCGGAAGAGGAGGTGGCCCCGGTCGCGGGCGTGAAGGAAGAGGTCGCGGAGGAGAGCGACGTCCTGGCGGCAGTAGCGCTCGATCTCGTCGATGCGGCCTTCCTTCCACCATTGGAGGGACTGCAGGCCGTCGGCGGTCTTCGCGGCACCCAGGGTCTCCTCGCCCAGGTGGCCCAGGGAGAGGCGGAAGCCCAGACGCGCGTGGATCGCCTCGAGCAGGTCGAAGCTCGGCACGCCGCGCAGGCCGTCGTCGGTGTAGCCCTGGAGGACCTTGTAGTCGAAGCGGGTCGAGTTGAAGCCGATCACCAGGTCGGCGGCGGCGAAGTCGCGGAGCAGAGCGTCCACGTCCGCTTCCCGGTAGGTGCGGAAGGCCTCCTCCTGGCTGTCCCAGGTGCAGGCGAGGGCGACGCGCATCAGGTGGGCGTTGTGCCAGCCGCCCACCTCCTGGGCGCTGCGCTGGGTCTCGAGATCGAACCAGAGGAGCCGCGGCGCGGGCGCGGCCGGCGCCTCCGCCGCCGGCTCGGGCTCCCGCGGGCGGAGCGCCACCAGCGGCTCCTCCTCCGGGAGCGGCGGCAGTTCCTCCTGGCCGAGCACTAGCTCGAGCACGCGCAGGGCGGCGGTCTTGTCGATGGGCCGGTTGCCGTTGCCGCAGCGGGGCGAGTGGACGCAGCTCGGGCAGCCCGTCTCGCAGGGACAGTCCCGGATCAGGAGCTGGGTGGTTTCGAGCAGGCCCTCGACCCGATCGAAGGCGCTCCCGGTGAGCCCCATGCCGCCGTCGTGGCCGTCGTAGAAGAAGACGGCGGCGCGGCCGAGCTGGGGATGGCGGGTGTAGGAGATTCCCGCGACGTCGAAGCGATCGCACAGGGCGAAGAGGGGGAAGACCGCCAGGGCCGCGTGCTCGACGGCGTGGATGCCGCCCATCACGTGGCGCTCCTCGCGCTCGAGGACCGCCGGCAGCTCGTCGGGCATCTCGAGCCAGATTCCGGTGGTCTCGTAGGAGGTCGGCGGCAGGTCGAGAGGCTCGGTGCCGAGGAGCTCCTGACCGCGCACCCGCCGCCGCTCGTAGCCGGTGACGTGGGTGGTGACCTTCACCCGCCCCTCGACGAGGCGCACGTTGCCGACCGGGCGCGTCCGCTCCCGGGAGAGGATCTCCGTCTCCTTCTCCGAGATCGCCCGGGTGAAGTAGACCGCGTCCACCGGCTCCACCGTCACCCGCCGCTCGTCCAGCTCGAGGCGCGTCACGACGTAGGAGCGCCCGGCGTGAAGGTAGATCGCGCCCTCGTGGCACTCGGTGTAGACGTGCCCCGCTCCGACCTGGCCGACTACCCGGGGCTTGCCCTTGCCGGCCACGGGGGGCTTGCCCTTGCCGCGGCCTTCGCCTTTGGGCGCGGGGGCGTCCGGCGTTCCGCCCAGCACGATCGTGTAGCTGGCCCCGGCCGAGCGCAGGCTCACGTGGCGGTGGGGACTCCGCCGGGAGGCGAACCAGCGATCGCCGGACTCGCTGCGCAGGAGCTCGCCGGCCTCCTCCAGCCGGGCCAGCGCCGCCTGCACCGGCGGCTCCTGGAGGGCCGGCTCGCTGGCGCGCAGGGGCACCTCGGCGGCGGCGCAGGGCAGGTGGGCGTCGAGGATCTCGCCGTTGCTCGGATCGAGCACCGCGTGCTCGAAGCGCCCGGAGAAGAGTGCCTTCGGGTGGGCGACGAAGTACTGGTCCAGGGCGTCGGGCTGGGCGACGAGCGCCACGACGGCCTCGTGCCGCCGTCCGACCCGGCCCGCGCGCTGCCAGGTGGCGATCTGGCTGCCTGGGTACCCGACCAGGAGACACACGTCGAGGCCGCCCACGTCGATCCCCAGCTCGAGGGCCGAGGTGGAGATCACGCCGAGCAGGTCCCCGGTGAACAGCCGGCGCTCGATCTCGCGCCGCTCCTCGGGCAGGAAGCCGGCGCGGTAGGAGCTGATCTTGCCGGCCAGGGCCGGCTCGCTCTGGGCGATCCAGGTGTGCATCAGCTCGGTCACCCGCCGCGCCTTGGTGAAGGCGATCGTGCGCAGGCCGTGACGCACCGCGAGGCGGAAGAGCTGGGAGGCCACGGTGTAGGGCGAGAGCTGGGGGTTCAGGAGCAGCACGTTGCGGCGGCTGCGGGAGGCGCCGTCGCTCTCGACCACGTCGAAGGGGCGGCCCGTCAGGTTCTCCGCCAGCTCCCCGGGGTTGGCGACCGTCGCCGAGGCGCACACGAGCTGCGGCGTCGCCCCGTGATTGCGCGCCACCCGCAGGAGGCGCCGCAGCACCTGCGACACGTGGGAGCCGAAGATGCCCCGGTAGGTGTGCAGCTCGTCCACCACCACCAGACGCAGGCCGCGGAAGAGACCGTCCCAGCTCTGGTGATGGGGGAGGATGCCAAGGTGCAGCATGTCCGGCGTGGTGATCAGCACGTGGGGCGGGTTCTCGCGGATCTTTTTGCGCCGCGAGGGGGGCGTGTCCCCGTCGTAGATCTCCACCTGCGGCCGGTCGTCCGGGGCCAGGAGGCCGAGGGCGTTGATGTCCTCCTCCAGCTTCTTGCGTTGGTCCTGCTCCAGGGCCTTCAGCGGGAACAGGAAGATGGCTCGGGCGTCCCGGTCGGCCAGGGCCTGCTCGAGGGTGGGCAGGCTGTAGACGAGGGACTTGCCGCTGGCGGTGGGCGTGGCGAGCACCACGTCGCGCCCGGCGCGCAGCGCCTCGATCGCGCGGGTCTGGTGGGCGTAAGGCGCCGCGATGCCGCGGCCCTTCAGGACCTGCTGGAGCGGCTCCGAGAGCGGAAGCTCCGGCGCCAGCTCCGGCTCGCGGGGCGGCATCACCTCGTGGTGGCGAAGCGCGGCGGAGAGATCCGCATCCTTCTGGATGGCGGCGAGGAACGCGGCCACGCGCTCGCTCGTGCTCGTTCGGCTGGCTCGTTCCGGCACGTCCCCATCCGTCCGCCAAGGGCGGACGCCTCTCTCACGCGGTCCGCCGGTGGAGGGACGCGGCGGTGTTGGAATGGGGACCCGGTGGAGACTAGGGGTCGCCCCGGAAAGAGCCAGCGCCGGCACCGCTCGCGGTGCCTCGCGTCCTACGGCACCGTCAGGGCGCCATGCGCCTCTCCCTCCAGAGCCAGTACGCGATCTGTGGGATGTTCGACCTGGCCTACCACGGCGAGGACGGGCCCGTGCAGGTGCGCGTGATCGGCGAGCGCCAGCGCATCCCGGGCCGCTACCTCGAGCAGATCTTCCAGCGCCTGCGCAAGGCGGAGCTGGTGCGCGGCAAACGCGGCCCGGGCGGAGGCTACGTGCTGGCGCGTCCCGCGGCGGACGTGACGCTCCGGGACATCGTGGAGGCCGTCGAAGGCCCCCTCGAGGACTCCCTGGCCCCGGGTCCGCCGCCCCGGGACCGGGACGTCGCCGAGCGCCCGAGCTTCCTCTGGCCGGAGCTCGCCGAACGGATCGGCCGGGCCCTCGACGTGAGCCTGGCGCGGCTGTGCCGGGAGGCGGCGGAGGGCGGGGTCGCGCGGGCGAGCGCGGCCAATCGCATGTGGCACATCTGAAACCGCCGCCCCATGTGAATCCCTTCACAGCCGGCGCGCCCCCCGCCTGACACGCTCCCCCTCGACCCCAGGGCCGCGCCGGAGAGCTTCCATGAACGCAACCATCGACCTGGCGGGTCGGGCAGTGATGCTGCCCCGGATCGAGTTCGATCGGCTCGTTCCCCTGTTTCCCCGCAGGCCCACGGTCCGCATCCTCGTCGTCGCGGACACGTCGGTGAGCTTCACCAACGACTTCGGCGTCGGCCGGGTCGTCGATCTCGTGCGCGCGAACGCCGACGGCTACGTCCGCTTCGAGGTGGACCTGGCGCGGCTGGGCGAAGACGGCTCCGCCCTCTCGGTGAACCCGAGCCCGACCGGCCACCAGGAGAAGTATCTGAACTTCCGCTTCGCGAGCCGTCACGGGGGCAACCTCGTGATCGACGACTACGACCAGCTGTGGTGCTTCGGCTTCGCGCCGGGTAACGATGGCTCGACGAGCGACGACAACGTGTGGGCCAGTCCCTATCGCTCGACGCCGGAGGACCTCGCCGCGCTCACCACCTGGATGAACGCCGGGGGCGGCGTCCTCGCCATGGGCGATCACCACTACCTCGGCGCCGCCATGTGCGCCGAGATCCCCCGCGTCCGCTCGATGCGCCGCTGGACGAACGCCCAGAACGTGCCGCCGATCGGCGGCACGGACCGGCACGACACGAACCGGCCGATGAACCCGGCCCAGGACGCAGCGCAGACGCCCGACCCTGTCGTGATCCCTTCCTTCCCGGCCCAGGAAGACGGCGTGCCCCAGCCCGTCGATTGGAAGGGCTACGAAACCGGCTGGCCGGTGTTCCCGAACCGCAGCCGCCGGCCCCATCCGGTCCTGTGCGGGGGCTCTCTCGGCGTGATCGACGTGCTGCCGGACCATCCCCACGAGGGCTGGGTGTTCGAGGAAGACGAGATTGACCTGGCGGCGACCTACGCGTTCGACGGTGTGAGCGGTGACGAGTATCCGACCGTGGCCGGCGGGCAGCCGGCGCCGGAAGTGATCGCCTGGGGCACGACGCTCCCGGATCCCCCGTACTGGCATGGCAAGGGCGACAGCCCGGCCAAGCGCTTCGGCCTGATCGGCGCCTACGACGGCGACGCGGCCGACGTCGGGCGGGTGCTCGTCGACAGCACCTGGCACCACTGGATGGACGTGAACCTGCTGGGCCTCGAGGCGGAAGCCCCGGACACGGAGTTCCGCAAGATCGTCCGCTACTTCCGCAACTGCGCCGTGTGGCTGGCCCGCGCCGAGCAGCGGCAGCAGATGCTGGTCTACTCGGTCTTCTGGTCCACGGTGCTCGCCTCGACCTTCGAGGACATGAACCGCCGCCACTCGATCTGGGAGCTCGGCGGCTTCTCCATCGACGTGATCGGGCGGCACACCAGCGACTGCCTGGTGCGCGACTGGCTGCGCCCCTGGCTCGACCCCGAGCTGGTCCGCTGGCTCGAGCACCCCCCGGTGCCCGTGCCCGACCCGGAGCCGCCGTTCCCGGTGCCGCCGGATCCGTGCTGGTCGTGTCCGCCCTTCGAGCTGCTCGAGCGGGCGGTGGTCGGCGGCATCGTGAAGGAGCTGCTGCCGGTGCGCGACCGGATCCAAGCCGCCGGTCCGGCGGCGGACCAGGAGCTCGAGCTCTCGCCGGACGAGTACCTGCACCTGGCCGAGCGCGGCGCCAATCGCGGTCTCGAGGCGTTCCAGAGCGCGGTCGCGGACAACCTCCGCACCCTCGAGAGGTTCCGGAAGATGGACGGAAAGGTGTGCCGGCTGCGGCGGACGCCCGAGCGAAACCTCTAGAACCCGGGTCGGGACCGGGCGTATGGTGTGAGGCAGGGAGCCCCACCCATGTCCGATCCCGCCCAGACCCACGAGCCCCGCCTGGACGCACCGGCCCTCGATCCGGGCCGCCACGCCGAGATCCACCCCCGCCCGGGCCTCGCCCTGCTGGTGGCGACCCGCAAGGGCGCCTGGATCCTGCGCCCCGACGGAGAGCGGCGGCGCTGGGAGACCGACGGCCCCCTTTTTCTCGGCAACATCGTCCATCACTTCCGCCTCGACCCGCGGGACGGCCGCACGCTCCTGATCGCGGCGCGGTCGGGCCACCTCGGGCCCACCGTGTTCCGCTCCCTCGACGGCGGGAAGAGCTGGGAGGAGTCGGTGCGGCCGCCCATGTTCGCCGGGCCGTCGCCGGCCGGCCGGGAGCGCGCCGTCGAGCAGGTGTTCTGGCTCGAGCCGGGGCACGCCCGCGAGCCCGAGGTCTGGTACGCGGGGACCGCGCCGGAGGGGCTCTTCCGCAGCGAGGACGCGGGGGTCACCTGGGCCCCGGTCGACGGCTGGAATGACCATGCGAGCTGGGACCTGTGGGCCGAGCCCGACGATCTCGAGCAATCGACGCCGGACGGCTCGCCCCTCCACTCCATCAACATCGACCCGCGCGACCCGACCCACCTGTACCTGGCCGTCTCGAGCGGCGGTGTGTTCGAGAGCGTCGATCAGGGCAAGGACTGGCGGCCGCTGAACGGCAACGTCGAGGCGAACTTCCATCCGGATCCGTACCCGGAGGTCGGGCAGGACACGCACCACCTCGCCCAGCATCCCCAGGCGCCGGACGTCCTCTACCAGCAGAACCACTGCGGGATCTACCGGATCGAGCGGCCCGCTACCGCGTGGACGCGGATCGGCGACAACATGCCGCGGGAGATCGGCGACATCGGCTTCCCGATCTCGCTCCACCCGCGCGATCCGGACACGGCCTGGGTGTTCCCGATGGACGGCACCGACGTCTGGCCCCGCACGAGCCCGGACGGCCGACCTGCCGTCTACCGGACCCGCGACGGCGGCGAGAGCTGGGAGCGCCAGGACCGGGGGCTTCCACCCGAGCAGGCCTGGCTCACCGTGAAGCGCCAGGCCATGGCGGTGGACCAGCGGGCCCCCGTCGGCGTGTACTTCGGCACCACCAACGGCGACGTCTGGGCCAGCGCCGACGAGGGCGCGAGCTGGCAGTGCATCGCTCCTCACCTGCCCCACGTCTACGCGGTGGAGGCGGTGGAGTTCGCCCCGTGAAGGTGGCGATCCCCCAGCCGCTGCGGGGCTACACCGGCGCCGACGAGGTCGAAGCCGTCGGCGAATCGGTGGACGAGCTGCTCCGCGACCTCGACCGGCGCTTCCCGGGCATCCGCTTCCGCATGGTCGACGAGCTGGATCGGCTTCGGCCCCATGTGCGGGTCTTCCTGAATCGGGAGCGGGTGCGCGACCTCTCCGAGCCGGTGGCGGAGGACGATGAAGTGCAGATCCTCCAGGCCCTCAGCGGGGGGTAAAGGCCAGCGGCCCGGTGCGCCGATAGGCCGACCATGGAGCCCTCGATCAAGGGATTCGCCATGGGGCCGGCCATCGCTCGCTTGCGGGACCTGCGGGCCGAGGGCCGGGTGTCCGATCTCGCGTGGAGCCGTCTCGAGGCGGAGGACGTCAGGCTCGTCGAGCAGGGCGCGGCGCTCACCATCTGGTATCCGGTCGCCAGCCAGGGCCGTCTCCTCGATGCGCTGCGCACGGCCCTCGGCGGCACCGACGCCGGGTTGCGGGAGTTCGCACGGGAGACCGCGCGCGAGGTCTTGGCGGCACCGGCCCTGACGGTCCTCCTGGAGGGGACGTCGTTCCTGGGCGTGAAGCTCGGGCCCACCCTGGTCCGCATGGCCCGCTTCGGCTTCAGCTTCGGGACCTGGCGCTTCGAGGGCGAGGACCTGACCGCCTTCCGGGTCGTCGCCGACGGGATGGAGCCGATGCCGGAAGGCGTCTGTCTGAACATCCAGGGCTTCATCGAGCACCTGGCGGGCCACGTCACCGGCGAGGACGTGCGCTGCACCTGGACGCGCCCGTCCGCGTCGCGGCTGATCTTCGACGGCCAGCAGCGCGTCACGCCCGGCTGACCCCGCGGGGTGGGTGAAATCCCCGAGGGTGTTCCGTAGACTGCCGCCGCCCCACTCACAGGGGCCGAGCTCCCCAGGACGGCCGTGAGCGGACGCATCGACGTGAACCGGTCGCTGCCTCCGGTGGCAGTGCCCGCCAGAGTATGGAACGAGCTTCGCGGGCACGCCCTGGAGACGATTCCGGAGGAGTGCTGCGGGCTCCTCCTGGGGAAGCACGCCGGCCGCTACGAACAGGTGGCGCGGTGTCGCAACGAGATGACGCGACTTCACCAGGAGGATCCGATCTCCCATCCCCGAGATGGGCGGGAGGCGTTCCACATGAACGAGATGGACTACGTGCGCATCCAGGAGCAGGCGGAGAGCGAGAGCCTCCAGGTGACCGGCGTCTACCACTCCCACGTGGGCGCCGGCGCCTACTTTTCGGAGCTCGATCAGGCCTTCGCCCTCCAGCCCCTGTTCCCGTTCCCCGGGGCGGACCACCTGGTGATCTCGGTGGTGGAGCATCGCGTGCGCGACATCGCGGTGTTCCGGCGCCTGGACACGTCGGAGGCCTTCGAGGGCCGGGCCCTGGCACCGGAGGCGCCGTGAGGCGCCGGGTCGCCGCCACCCTCGCGCTCCTCGTCACCGCTTGCGCGGGGCCGGGCTACGACTTCGAGGATCTCCCGGACCGCCCCATCGCGCTCGTCTATCGCAACATGACCGAAGCGGAGCAGGCCGCCGACGCCTACGACAAGGCGGAGAAGCGGCTGCGCGTCGCGCGCACGGGCGTCCCGATCCGCGGCCGTCCGAACACGCTGGACGTCGACGACATCGCCCAGGCGTTCGGGGTGTACGGCACCTCCGAGGATCGCGCCGCCGCCAACCTCGGAAGGGTGGCGCTCCTCCACCCGCGCACCGGAGAGATCGAGACCGTCGACTGGGCGCCCCGGGGCTCGCGGCCCCTCGACTGGTCGGCGGACCACCAGCGCCTGCTCTTCGTGAAGCTGCGCCGCGGCCTCCCGCACATCTACGAGCGGGACTTCCGCACCGGAGACGTCCGCCCGATCACCCACGCCCGCCGGCGGCACCTCGACGCCTGCTACTGCGGCGAGGACGGGCTGATCTTCGCCGCCATCACGACCTCCGGGCGCAGTCAGCTCTTCCTGCGGCGCGCTGGCGGCGGCAAGCCCGTGGCCGTCACCGAGGGGCCCGGCGACTACGCTCCGAGCTGCACGCCGGACGGCCGCCGCGTGGTCTGGACCGGGCGGGGCGTGGAGGGCGAGTCGATCCGATCCCTCGACCTCGAGGATCCGGAGGCCGAGCCCACGCTGCTCACCCGCGGCCGGCATCCCGGCGTGACGCCGGACGGAGCGTGGATCCTCTACAGCGCCCTGACCCGCGACGGCTGGAAGGTCTGGCGCATGCGCATCGACGGCACCGGGCGCCACCCCCTGGGCCGCGGACCGGAATGGGAGCACCAGCCCAACGTCTCCGGCGACGGCCGGTTTGCCGTCTACGTTTCGACCTTCGACAAGCACGAGATCGGCTTCAAGCTGTGGGTCCGCCCGCTCGACGGAGATGCCGATCGTCCCCTGCCCATCGACGGCGAAGCCCTTCACCCCGTCTGGTAGGCGAACGCCCCGGACCCCCTCGATCAGGAGCCCGCATGTCCCCTACGCCCCAAGGCGATCTCGTCCCCGTTCACGGCGGCCTCGACGCCCCCGTCGACCGCACCGTTCCCCTCTCCCAGCGCAAGGCGTTCCTGGCCGAGGCGGCGGGGCTTCCCGCCGTGCGCGTGAGCCGGGCGGACCTCTCGACCCTCTACCGCATCGGCGACGGCGCCCTCTCGCCGCTCGAGGGCCCGATGGACGAGGAGACCTGGAACCGGGTGCTTGACGAGCAGGTGATCCTCCGGGACGGCCGGCGCTACGCCTGGACCATTCCCATGGCGCTGCCCGTCACCGACGACGAGGCGGCACCCGTCGCGGGCGCCGGGGCCGTGGCCGTGCGGACGGAGGAGGGTGACGTCGTCGCCATCGTCGACGGACCGGCTTGCTACGGATGGGACAAGGGCCGCTACGTCAAGCAGGTCTACCGGACGGAGCGCTTCGATCATCCCGGCGGCCGCATGGTCGAGAGTGATCCGCGCAGCCAGCTCCTCGGCGGCCGCCTCCGCGTGCTGCCCCAGCCGGTGAACCCCGAGTACGGCGAGTACATGTTCTCGCCGCGCATGGTGCGCACGCTGATCCGCGACCGGAAGTGGGAGCGGGCCCTGGCCTTCCAGACGCGCAACCCGCTGCATCGCGCCCACGAGTACGCGCTGGTCGCCGGGGCCGAGCGCCTGACCCGCGAGGGCCACTACACCGGCGTCGTGCTGAACCCGCTCGTCGGCGAGCTGAAGGGCGACGACGTGCCCGCGGCCATGCGCATGGCCTGCTACCGGGAGCTCCACGACGAGAGCCTGCTCGGCCAGGGCGACAAGGACGAGGCGCTCTGGGAGGAGTGCGGCTACGACCTGCCGGAAGTCTTCGAGCTGATCGGGCTCGACATCAAGATGTTCTACGGCGGCCCCAGCGAGGCGATCATGCACGCCATCTACCGCCAGAACTACGGCTTCAGCGATCTCGTCATCGGCCGCAAGCACGCCGACGCGCCCTACGAGGACGGCGAGCCCATCTGGGGCGACTTCGACGCCCAGGAGATCTTCGACGACTTGCCCGGGGAGCTGCACCTGCAGCCCTGCAAGATCGGCTTCGCCGCGTTCTACGAGTCCCTTGGCCGCGTCGACCTGATGGAGCGCCACCCGGACGAGAAGCCCTACGGCATCTCCGGCACCAAGGTGCGCGAGCTGCTGAAGAGCGGCGAGCACCCGGACCCGCGCATTCTCCGGCCCGAGATCGCCGACATCCTGATCGAGGCGTACAAGTCCTGATCCATTAGGCTCTGCGGCATGAAGATCGGCGTGCCGCGCGAGACGAAGGACCAGGAGTTCCGGGTCGGCATGACCCCGGACGGCGCCCGCATGCTCGTGGCCCGGGGGCACGAGGTGCTCGTACAGACCGGAGCCGGCCAGGGGAGCGGCTTCACCGACGAGGAGTACAGCGTCGCCGGCGCGCGTCTCGTGCCGGTCGACGAGGCCTGGACCGCGCCGGACCTGGTCGTGAAGGTGAAGGAGCCGAACCCGAAGGAGATCGCCTGGCTTCGGGAGGGCCAGATCCTCTTCACCTACCTCCACCTGGCGGCGGCGCCGGAAACCACCGCGGCGCTGCGCGAGGCCCAGGTGATCGGCATCGCCTACGAGACGATCCGCAACCCGGACGGCTCCTTCCCGGTGCTGGCGCCGATGAGCGAGGTGGCCGGGCGCCTGGCGGCCCAGATCGGGGTCACGCTCCTCCAGAAGAACCGCGGCGGGAAGGGCCTGCTGGTGGGCGGAGTGCCCGGGGTTCCACGTGGCAACGTCACGGTGATCGGCGGGGGCATCGTCGGCATCAACTCCGTGCGCATCGCCCACGCGCTCGGCGCCGACGTCACCGTGCTCGACGTCGACCTGCCGCGCCTGGCCTACGTCTACGACATCTTCCGCGGCGAGCTGAACACGCTCTTCTCCAACCCGGTGAACATCGAGCGGGCCGTTGCCGAGAGCGACCTCGTGGTCGGTGCCGTCTACGTCCATGGGCGGCGGGCGCCGACCCTCGTGACCGAGGCGATGGTGGCGAGCATGGAGGCGGGTTCGGTCGTGGTGGACGTCGCCGTCGATCAGGGCGGCTGCATCGAGACGATCCACCCCACGACCCACTCGGAGCCCACCTACGTCGTGCACGACGTCATCCACTACGGCGTCGCGAACATGCCCGGCGCCGTGCCGCGCACCTCCACCTTCGCGCTCACGAACACGACCCTGCCCTACGTCGAGCACATCGCCGAGGTCGGCGTGGAGAAGGCGATCCTCTCGGACCACGCCCTCGAACAGGGAGCGAACCTGTGGCGGGGCGAGGTGGTGTGCGAGGGGGTAGCCGAGTCGCTGGGCCTGCCTTTTCGGCCGCTCGAGGCGCTGCTGACTCGCGAGGTGGGCTAGACCATGCGGATGCGGGGGTGGGCGGCTCGCTTGAGGAGCGCCTCCCGGTCGCTGCCCTCGGCCGGGTGGACGGCGTAGCCGAAGGCGAGGACGACGCGGATGGGGTCGTTCAGGCGGTCGTCCTTGGAGATGCGGTCGGCGACGGCGCGAGAGACGGCGGTGACGCGCTCTTCGGGGTTCGGACCCGGGTCCGGGAGGAGGAGGGTGAACTCCGCCTCCTCGGTGCGGGCGAGGATGTCGAAATCGCGCAGCGGCTCGCGGAGGGCCATGGCGGTCTGCTGGACCAGGCGGTCGGCGCGCACCGGGTCGCCGGCCCGGCGGATCTCGTCCAGGTTCTCGATGCGGCAGGTGGCGAGGGCCAGGCGGCCCTCCTGGCCGCGGGCTCGTGCCAGCTCCTGGTCGAGGCGCAGGGCCAGGTACTCGGCGTTGGGCAGCCCGGTCTCCTCGTCGAAGTTCCGGTGCTGGCTCGCACTCGCGTGGTAGAGGGCGTTCTCGAGGGCCTGCTCGACGTAGGAGACGTAGCGGCCGAAGACCTGCAGGTCGTCGTCGTTGAAGGGGCCGGCGTAGAACTGGTCCGGCGCCACCTTGTCGTAGAGGCTCAGGGTGCCGATCACCCGGCTCTCGCGCCGGAGAGGTGCCGAGAGGACGGACTGGAAGCGTTCGCCGACCTCGGCGAGGCTCGTGTCGTCCTCGACCCGCCTGATCAGTCGCGCCTGGCGGGTCTTGAGGGTCGCGACCGCCACGCGCTTGTCGAGCTGGAAGAGCTGCTCCTGGGTGCGCTGGTCGCCGGAGCCGTAGTAGGAGCGGATCACGAAGCGGCGGGTCTCCGGATCCTGGAGCCGTAGCACGGCGTGGTCCGCCTCGAGGATCAGGGCGCCGGAGGAGGTCGCGAGCCGGGTCACCTCGCTGATCTCCCGGGCCGAGACCAGGCGGATGCCGGCCTCGTTGATGGCGGTCACCTTGGTCGCGCGGGCGGACATGCGCGCCTCGCGCTCGGCCTGGGCGACGGCCTCGGCGGCGGCGGCGGCGATCTCGAGCAGGGCTTCTTCGAGGCCGCGGCCGTGAGGGACCGGGGCGCCGGCCTGTACCGCCAGGAGGCCCACCAGCTCGCCGCCGGCCATGAGCGGGAGCGCCGCGTAGGCCAGCCGGCCGTCGGGTCCGTGCAGCATCATCGGCTGGCGGCTGCGGGCGGCGCGGCCATCGATGCCGTCGCCGCTCTCGACCCGCCAGTCGGCGCCGAGCCCGGCGCCCTCCAGGGAGGTGGCCACCCAGCGCAGGGCGTCCTCGATCGGGTCGTACAGATAGGCGGTGGCGATCCCGCCGCCGGCCCGCCGCGCCACGAGCTGGCAGAGCGTGCGCAGGCTCGTGTCGAGGGCGTCACCGTCCGCCAGCGCGGTGCGCACCTCGCGCACGGCGGCGTAGCGCGAGGCCTCCCGCCGCAGGGTCTCGTGCTCCTGGGCCCGGTGGATGATCTCCGCATCGAGCCGGCCGAGCTGCTCGGCAAACTCGAGGTCGTCGTCGTCGAAGGCGTCGGCGCGGGTCGCGTGGTGCAGGTTCAGCACGCCGAGCACGCGGCCCTCGTGAATCAGCGGCACGCAGAGGGCGCTCTCCACGTCGAAGCGCTCGCGCAGGACCTGGAACTCCGCCTGGTCAGCGTGGCCGCGCACCTTCAGGGGGCGGCCGTCGGCGGCGACCTTGCCGGCGATGCCCTCGCCGAGGGTCACGCGGATCTTCGGCCACAGCTCCGGCTCGACGCCCACGGCCACCCGGATCGCCAGGTCGCCCCGCTCCGCATCCAGCAGCATCAGGGAGCCGCCGTCGGCGCCGGTCACGCTCATGGCGATCTCGAGCATGCGCCCGAAGAGCTCCTGGGGCTCGACCGTCAGATTCACGGACTCGACGATCTCGTGGAGGGCCTGCAGCAGCTCGCCCTTGCGATCGCCGGAGGAGACGCCGTAGCCCCACAGCAGGCGGGCGGTGAGCGGCGAGACGATCTGGGCGCCGTCGGCGGCGATTTCCGGATGGGCCTCGGCGAAGGGAGGCAGAGTGCCCGCGTCCACCACCGCGTGGAGCGGGGGCCCGAAGAGCGCCAGGTCGTCGGTGAGCCGCAGCTCCTGGTGCTGCTGGACGGCCCGCTCCCGGGCGGAGGCGAGGTCCGGATCGTAGGCGCCGCGCACCTCGATCTCCGGATTGTCCTCCAGGATCGGGACCAGGGCGAGGCTCTCCTCGCTCACCCCGTAGATGGCAATGGCGCGGCGCATGGTGCAGCAGCCCAGCCCCGGCCGGGGGCTAGGCGTCCTCCAGCGGGTCGAGGCGGACCGTCAGCACCAGGCTGCGCTCCTCTCCCCGCTCGTCACGCAGGACGATGGGCACGGCTACGGCCCGGGACCCGTCGGCGCGCGCCGTCCCAACCTGGGCGATCTCGAAGCGGCCCTCCGGCGCTTCCGCCGCTGGCTCCGCCAGGTCCCCACCCAGGGCGTCGGCCGTGGCCTCCGTCGTCGCGGCCTGGAACGATTCCTCGAAGGTGCTCTCCGCCAGGGTCGTGGTGGCCTCGATGGCCTCGAGGTCGAGGACGTCCTCGGCCTCCGGAGCGACCTCAGCGGCGAAGCCCTCGGCCGGATCCTCCAGCACCAGCTCGGAGCCGACGCTCTCCGGCTCGAGCAGCTCCTCGGCGAGGCCCTCCGTGGGCACCGGGTCCGCCCGCGGTCCCGAGTCCTCGAGGGGGTCCGTCACCAGGGCCTCGGCGGCGTGCGCCGGTCCCCGATCGCGGAGCGTGCGAACGACCCGCTTGGAGATGGTGGTGAGGGTCTGGAGCACCCCGGTGCCCTCGGTGGCGACGGCCTCGAAGGCGGCCACGCCCGAGAGCTCCAGCTTGCGGTGCAGCTCCTCGAGGGCGAAGGGGTCCGAGAGGTCCCGCTTGTTGTACTGCACGACCATGGGCAGGTCCGCGAGCTCGCGGCCGTAGTCGGCGAGCATCTCCCGCAGCTCCGCCCAGCTCGCCAGGTTGGCGTCGAGCTGCTCCAGCTGGGTGTCGACGACGAAGACCACGCCGTCCACCTGGTCGAGGAGCTGGCGTCGAGTGGGCGCGTGCTCCTCGGTGCTCGGCGCCGTCTCGATGCGCAGCCGCGTGCGCAGGCCGCCCACGTCGCCGAGCTCGATGGGCAGGGCGTGGTAGCTCACCGAGGGGTCGATGCGCGTCGGATGGGCCTCGATCTCTCCCCGGTGGTCCGCCCGCAGCTTGGCGTGGATCGTCTTCAGGTTCGAGAGCTTGCCGGAGCCCGCTGCTCCCCAGTAGAGGATGCGGGCATTCACCTCGCCCATTAGATCTTTCCCTTCTTCTGCAGGAGCCGGCGCGCGTGGGTGCTGATGGGTGTCGCCACGTCCTTGCTCTTCATGATCGATCGGAGGTCCCGTTCCTGGAGGAAATTCAGGAACTTCATGGCGGTCGGCACGGGGCACTTGGGATTCGTGGCCAGTCCGAGCTTCACCTGGTAGTTCCGGGTCCACTCCCGGTTGTTGGCGATGATCCGCAGGACGTCGTCGGAGACGTTGCGGGCCTTCGCCAAGCTCTCGATCTCGTTGTCCGTCATCTTCGGGCTGCGGATCGCCGCGGTGCTCACGAGCTTGTTGCGGTCCCGGACGAGCAGACCGCGGGCCTCCTTGTTGCCCATGCGCGCCAGCTTGATCTTCTGCATCACGTTCATCTTCTGGATGAGGGCGTAGAGGTTGCTCTCGGCCTCCTCGTCCAGCTCGAAGTCGTCGTCGGTCTCTCGGACGAGCTCCTCGGCGAACTCGCTGGCGTCGTCGCCGAGCAGGGCGCGTAGCGCCTCGGCGGCGGCCGCGTCGGTGATCTCCTCCGTGGGCGGGAGGTCGCCCGTGTCCTCCTCCTCGATCACCTCGGCGCTGGGCCGGTCGAGGCCGAGGAAGGAGAGGATGCGGTCGATGGTCGCTCGTCCGGTGAGCGGATTGTCGCCCAGTGCGTCGACGATCGAGGGACAGCGCAGCATCGCCTGCTGGTTGTTGGCGACGATGTCCACCACCCGGCGGTGGGGAAGGGTGGCCAGGAAGGCCAGGCTGCGGTCGTCCACGGCCGAGTTCAGCGCCAGCTTCTCCATGCGCTCGGCGTCGTCCTTCCAGACGTGGGCGAGCCAACCCAGCAGGGCCGGGTGCGCCTCCGCCGCGAGCACGGTGTGGGCCACGCCTTCCGGCAGACCCTCCAGGCTCCGGCCGGCGGTCTGTTTGACCTCGTCGTCCGGGTCGTGGACCAGGGCGAAGAGGACGGTGGCCAGCTCGACGGGCTCGAGGGGCAGGGCGCCGCCCGCGGCCATCCGGCGCACGGAGACGGGCGCGTCGCGGCGGACGTACTTCTCCGCCTGGGGGGACAGGGTCAGGCGGAGGGTCTGCTTCTCGGGTCCGGACATGAGCCGGCACACTCCTTCTCTCGTGGTCCCACGAGCCAGGCGCGGCCGGATCGTGTCCGGCGCTACCCCTCGTCCGCGGCCTGGGCCTTGGCCTCGGCGATGATCTTGTCGCGTTCGCTCGCCGGGACCTCGTCGTAGTGATCGAACTCCATGTGGAAGGCCCCCTTCCCACCGGTCAGGCTGGTGAGGGCACTCGCGTACTCCAGCATTTCGGCCATGGGGACCTCCGCCTTGATCACCGCCGTATGGCCCCGGCTCTCGGTGGTCTGGACCCTTCCGCGGCGGCTGGAAACGTCGCCCATGACGTCTCCCACGAAGTCGTCCGGAACGGACACCTCCACCCGCATGACCGGTTCCAGGAGGGTGGGCTTGGCCTTCTCCAGAGCCGCCTTGAAGCCGAAGGAGCCCGCCAGCTTGAAGGCCATCTCGTTGGAATCGACGGAATGGTGCTTTCCGTCGATGCAGCGGACCTTGACGTCCACCACGGGGTAGCCGGCAAGGGGGCCCACGTCCGCAGACTCGAGGACGCCCTTCTCGACGGCGGGAATCAGCCCCCGGGGGATGGCGCCGCCCACGATCTCGTCGCTGAACTCGAGCCCTTCCCCGCGGGGTTTCGGCTCCACCGTGAGGTAGCAGACGCCGAACATGCCCTTGCCGCCGGTCTGCTTCTTGAGCTTGCCCTCCACGTTCTCGGCCTTGCCCTTGATTGTCTCCCGATAGGGGACCTTCGGCGTCTTCAGGTCCACGTCCACCTCGTAGAGCCGCTTCAGCTTCTGGACGGTGATGCGGATGTGCAGCTCGCCCATGCCGGTGAGCAGGAACTCGCCGGTTGCCGGGTCCCGGCCGAGCTGGAGCGTCGGGTCCTCTTCCACCAGCCGCCCGAGGGAAGTGAAGACCTTGTCCTCGTCGCCCTTGGAGGTGGCGGAGATCGCGTAGGACAGGACGCCCTGGGGAATCGGGATCGGCTCCAGGGCGACGCCCCCCTTTTCCTGGCAGAGCGAGTTGCCGGTGTGGACGTCCTTCAGCTTGGCCACGGCCACGATGTCGCCGGGGCCGGCCTCGGGCACGTCCACGTGCTCCGCACCGCGCAGGAGGAGCAGCTTGCCGAGCCGCTCCTTGGCGTCGCGGGTGGCGTTCAGGATGGGCGTATCGCCCTTGATCGTCCCGGACACGACCCGGAACACCGAGAGGGTTCCGGCGTAGCGATCGATCACGGTCTTGATCACCCGCGCGGTGAAGGGTGCGGCCGGATCGGCGGTGACCTCGATCTCGTCCCCGTCGAGGGTCGCCTTCCAGGCGCCGCCGCGATCCTCCGGCGAGGGCAGCAGCTGCTGGATCGCCCGCAGACAGGAGAGGGCGCCCACCTCGAGGGGGGCGGCGCCACACAGCACGGGCACCAGGCTGCGGCTGCGGGTTCCGGTGACCAGGCCGCGCAGGACGTCTTCGTCGGAGAGCTCGCCCTCTTCGAGGTACTTCTCGAGCAGCTCGTCGTCGCTCTCCGCAGCGGCCTCGACCAGCTCCGCTCGCGCCGCCTCCGCCTCGTCGGCCAGCTCCGCCGGGATGTCCGCGTCCTTCCCGTCGACCACGGCCTTCATGGCCAACAGGTCGACGACGCCCGACAGGCCTTCGCCGCTTCCGATGGGCAAGCAGAGCTTGATCGGGTTGATCTCCAGGTCCTTCAGGCTGGCCACCGCGGCGTCGAGATCGGCCCGGTCGCTGTCCATGCGGTTCACGAAGGCGACCACCGGCACGCCGGCGCGAGCACTCGCCCGCCACATGCTCTCGGTGCCCACCTTCGCGCCGTCCCCGGCCGACACCACCAGCACGGCGCCGTCCACGCCGTGGAGCAGCACCTGGCCGTCGCCCTGGAAGTTCGGGTCGCCCGGCGTGTCCGCCAGGGTGAGGTGCAGGTCGTTCCAGTCGAAGCCGTAGAGGGCGGACGAGAGGGTGTGCTTGCGCTCCTGCTCCTCCGGCGTGGAATCGAGCACGGAGCTGCCGTCCGCCGGCGAGCCGAGGGCGTTCGTCGCGCCGGCCACGTGCAGGAGGCTCTCGCCCAGGGAGGTCTTGCCGTCCGCTGTGTGTCCGATGAGCGCGAAGGATCGCGTGTTGGCGACAGCGGTGTTCTGCATGACGTCTCCCTTGGTGCCCGGCTAGGCCGCGGCGCGGTTCTTCTCGAAGAGGATGCGCAGTCCCTCCAGGGTGAGGAAGGGCTCGACGCGTTCGATCGTCTCGGCCTCGCGGGCGACGCGCTGGGCGAGGCCGCCGGTGGCGATGGTGCCGGCCTCCGGCCCCAGCTCGGCGCGGATGCGTGTGACCATGGCGTCCACGACGCCGGCGTAGCCGTAGAGCAGGCCGGACTGGATCGACTGGGTCGTCGTGCGGCCGATCACCGCCTTCGGCCGTACGAGCTCGACCCGGTGGAGCATCGAGGCCCGCTCGAAGAGCGCCTCCATCGAGATGTGCATGCCGGGGAAGATCGCACCGCCCAGGTACTCGCCCTTGGCCGACACGCAGTCGAAGGTGGTAGCGGTGCCGAAGTCGACGGCGATCACCGGGCCGCCCATCAGCTCGTAGGCGGCGACCGCGTTCACGATTCGGTCGGCGCCCACCTCGCGCGGGTTCTCGTAGCGCACCGGCATACCCGTGCGGATGCCGGGGCCCACCACCATGGCTGGCCGGTCCAGGAGCTTGCGGCACACCCGCTCCCAGATCGGCAGGAGCGGCGGCACTACGCTCGAGAGGATCACGTCGGTGAACGACTCGATCTTGCAGCCGCCCAGGTCGAAGAGCCCGCGCAGGGTGACCAGCACCTCGTCGGAGGTCTGCTCGCGGTGCGTCGCCATGCGCCAATGATGAACCAGCTCCCCCGGACCGCCGCCGTAGTCGAACACACCGAGAGTGATGTTCGTGTTGCCCACGTCGACGGCGAGGAGGACGGGGCTCGTCATCCCGCCCGTCCTTGTGGCCGCACGGAGGTGCCTCCGGGCTCCCCGGCCTCCGGCCGGAGGGTGACGTCGCCAGCGATCACCCGCTCGAGTCCGCCCTCGCCGCGCTGCAGTTCGAGGGTGCCGTCGGAGCCGATGCCGCCGGCGGTGCCAGTGCGCACGCCGCCGTCCAGGGCGGAGACCTCGATCTTCCGGCCGCGCATCCGGTAGAACCCCTCGAAATCGGTGCGCAGGCCCTCGAAGCCGGTGTTGGCGTGGCGGTCGAGCACGGTTTCGAGAGTAAAGAAGAGACGCCGGGTGAAGTCCACCCGGTCGATCGGCCCGCAGGCGGCGGCGCACAGGCTGGTGGCCCGGGCCCGGAAGGCGTCGGGGAAGGTCTCCGGCGAGACGTTCAGGTTGACGCCGATCCCGAGCACGAGATGCCCCACGCGGGTGGCCTCGGCGCTCATCTCCATCAGGATCCCCGAGACCTTGAGGCCGTCGACGAGCACGTCGTTGGGCCACTTGATCTCCACCCGGTCCGGATCGCCGAGGCGTTCTGCCACGCACTCGGCGACGGCGAGTCCCGCTCCGAGGATCAGCGTCGGTGCCTGGGCGATCGAGATCTCCGGTCGGAGCACGAGCGAGAGGTAGAGGTTCTGGTGGGCCGGCGAGTGGAAGCTTCGGCCCAGCCGGCCGCGCCCGGCGCTCTGGTGCTCGGCGATCACGGCGCTGCCGTGGGGCGCGCCTTCCCGGGCGAGCTCCCCGGCGACCCGGTTGGTCGAGTCGGTGGAGTCCAGGTGATGGATCTCCCGGCCGAGCCACCGGGTCGCGAGCCCGCGCCGCAGCTCCTCCGGGTAGAGGCGGTCCGGTCGGGCCACGAGGCGGTAGCCGCCGCCCGGCGCGCCGTCGATCTCGTAGCCCCGGGCGCGCAAGGCCTGGACGTGCTTCCACACCTGGTTGCGACTCACGCCGAGCTGGTCGGAGAGCCGCTCGCCAGAGCAGGGCCCGGCCTCGAGGGCGGCGAGGATCTCCTCGGCGCCGCTCAAGCGCGTCTCCCGTCCCCGGACGCGACCTCCAGGGCGACGTCCGCGTTGGGTGCGGAGTGGGTGAGGGCGCCGATCGAGATGCGATGGACGCCGGTCTCCGCCAGCTCGCGCACGTTCGCGAGGGTGACGCCGCCGCTCGCCTCGAGCGGGACGCGATCCCGGAAGCGCGCCGCCAGCTCCCGCAGCTCCGCGGGCGAGCGGTTGTCGAGGAGCAGCAGGTCGGCGCCCGCCTCCAGGGCGGCCTCGGCCTGGGCCGCGCTCTCCACCTCGACCTGGATCTGCAGGTGCGGCGCCGCGTGGGCGCGCGCCGCCTTCACCGCGGCGCCGACGCCGCCGGCCGCAGCCACGTGGTTGTCCTTGATCAGGACCGCGTCGAACAGGCCGACCCGGTGGTTCGTGCCGCCGCCCGTGGCGACCGCGAGCTTGTCCAGGCTGCGGAAGCCGGGCAGCGTCTTGCGGGTGTCGACGATGGCGACGCCGGTGCCCGCCACGGCGCGGGCGAAGCGGCTCGTCCAGGTGGCCACGCCGCACAGACGGCCCAGGAAGTTCAGGGCGGTGCGCTCGGCGGCCAGCAGGCTGCGGGCGCGGCCGCGCAGCTCCACCAGCACCTGGCCCGGCTTGGCCCGGGCGCCTTCTCCGACCGAGGGCGCGAACACGGTGTCCGGATCCAAGGTTTCGAAGACCGCGGCCGCGACGGGCAGGCCGCACACGATCAGGGGCTCCCGGGCCTCGATCCAGCCGTAGAGCGTTTCGTCGGCCCCGAAGACCGCGGCGCTCGTCACGTCGCCGGTGCCAAGATCCTCCGCCACCGCGAGGTCGATCAGCGGCTGCCAGGTGCCGCGCGGGGGGAACGGGGGAAGGGGGCCCACCCCACGAGTCTAACGGACGGCCGACCCGGTCGACCGAGCGTGTCCCGGGGAAGGGGCGTGGGGTCGGCTCAGTCGTTTCCCTTGAGCTTGCGGATCTCTTCCTGGATCAGGGTCTCCGCCATCTTGGGGATCACCTCCCAGGCCACGCGCTCGATGCGCTCGACCGCCTCCTTGATGAGCCGCTCGGACAGGTCGCCGAAGGCGTCCCAGGCCATCTTCTCGACGGCATCGTGGACCTGCCGCTCGAGCTCCGGGGACAGGACCGGCGGGGCCGCATCCGAGGGCGCCTCCACGGGCGCCGTCTGGGTGACCGCGTGGGTCTCCGGATCCGCGGGCCAATCCGGCTCGGTCGGCAGCGCCAGCGGCGCTTCGGACGCCCCGGCCCGGCTCAGGTCCGAGGAGGACACGTCGTAGTCACGGGCCGATTCCGGGTCGAGGGTCGCGTGGGCCGGAGCCGCGTCGAAGCCGCCGGGTCCCTCGAAGGGGTCCGGCTCGCCGGCGTCCGCAGCAGCCAGCGGCTCCGGGGATGCCTCGGGCGCGCTCGGAGCGCCGAACTCGAAGACCGTGGGCGCGTCCGGGAGCGGGGGCTCCATGGTGGGTGCGGCCGCCGCGGCCGGCTCGTCGAGCAGGGTGGTCGCCCCGTTCGGATCGGAGAGGCCGAAGGGCTCGGCCGCTTCGGCGACCTGCCCGACCGGCGTTTCCGGCACCACGTCGTCCAGCAGGAGCGTGCCCTCGCCCGGGGCGGGCACGGGCTCCGCCAGCGAAGCGTCGACCGCCAGCTCGCCGTGCTGCACCCCGTCGTCTTCGGCTAGGAGGTCCGGGGCTTCCCCGATCTCCAGGTTCGAGCTCCTGTCGGGCTGGCCCGCCTCGGCGAAGTCCCGTCCGCCGGCCTCGACGAAGTCCGGCTCGCCGAACGGGTCGGAGGCCAGCACATCGGCCTCGGCGACCGGGGCGCCCGCCGGCGCGACGAGATCGGCTCCGGTCTCGCCGTCGCCCGAGAGCAGGTCGACGCCGGCTTCGTCGCTGCGGTCGAGCAGGTCGATGCCCGCCTCGCCTCCGCCGGCTGCGCCGAGCAGGTCGACGCCGGCGGACGCTCCGGGCTGGGGCGGGAGGAACTCCGCCTCGCCCGCGGGCGCCGTCAGCAGGTCGTCGGTCGGCGCCAGCAGGTCCGACTCGGCCAGCGGGTCGCCCGCCGGGCTCATCGGCTCCGACTCCGCCGAGGCGTCGCCGGCCGGGGCCAGCAGGTCCGATTCGGCCAACGGGTCGCCCGCCGGATCCATGATGTCCGATCCGGCGATCGGGTCTCCCGCCGGGTTCATCCGGTCCGATCTAACGATCGGGTCTCCCGCCGGGTTCATCCGGTCCGATCTAACGATCGGGTCTCCCGCCGGATCCATCCGGTCCGATCCGGTGATCGGGTCTCCCGCCGGCGCGAGGAGGTCGGACTCCGCGAGCGGATCGCCGGCCGGGGCGGCCGGTGCCAGGGGCTCGCCGCCCACGAGCACCGTCGTCGGCGGGCTCTCGACGGGCTCGGCCGTCGCCGGCTCCGGGCTGGCCGGGACGGGGCGCGGCGCCTCGTTCACGCCGCTCGGAGCGGTCACCTCGTCCTCGAAGAGGTCGTAGGCCTCGCCGCCGTCGCCGGCGGGGACCATGCCGGTCAGTCCGAGGGGATCCGGCTCGTCGGCGACGGGCGAGACGCCGGCCGTCGCCCGGGAGGCGAGGAGCCCGTTCACCTGGTCGACGAGCGCCTGCGCCTCGAAGGGCTTGGTGATGTGACCGTCGGCGCCCACCTCGTTGGCCTGGGCCTCATCGAAGGTCTCGAAGGTGCCGGTCAGCAGGAGCACCGGCGTGTCCGCCAGCTCGGAATCGGCCTTGATCGCGTGACACACCTCGTATCCGGAGAGCCCCGGCATCACGACGTCCGCCAGCACGAGGTCCGGTCGGATCTCCCGCGCCCGGGTCAGGGCATCGTCGCCGTTGTCCACGGTCACGATCTGCACGTCTTCGTTGGCGAAGCTGATGCCGACGACCTTCTGGATCGTGACACTGTCGTCCGCGAGAAGCAGGGTCTTGGGCATGTTCCCCCCTGGACTGCCAGCGCCCGAAGACCAGGGCGCAAATGCGCCGCCGGGCCGAAGCGGTCCCTACGCCGGGTCTATCGTCGGTCACGGGCGGGGGATTGACCCCTTTTCGCGCGCGTCGACGGTGAACCGCCCCCAGCCTAGACGGCCCCGGGGTAGGGCGCACCCGCCCACCGGGCTCGTCGAGCCCACCGGTCAAGAAAGCCCCTGGCGCACCCGATACGCTCCGAACGGAGCCTCGCGCTCGCGAGGGCTCCGGGGAGCGCCCATGATCCTGAAAGCGGCAGCGGCCAGCGATGTCGGCCTGCGGCGCAAGCACAACGAGGACCGCTACGCCCTGGCGCCCGAGCTGGGCCTCTACGTCGTTGCCGACGGCATGGGCGGGCACACCGCCGGTCAGGTCGCCGCCGAGCTGGCCGCCGAGGCTTCGCTGCGGGCGATCCAGACCCTGGAAGGCGCCGCCGCCACCCTGACCGAGAAGCTCCGCTACGCGGTCGCCTCCGCGAACCGCTCGATCTTCCAGACTGCCCAGCAGCGGCCCGAGTACGCGGGCATGGGCACCACCCTCGTGGTGATGCTCGCCGAGGGCGAGCGAGCGGCGCTGGCTCACGTGGGCGACAGCCGCGCCTACCGCGTGCGAGCCGGCAAGATCCGCCAGCTCACCGACGACCACTCGATCGTCGGTGAGCTCCTGCGCCGCAACGAGATCAGCGAGGACGATGCCCGCGAGCATCCCCACCGCCACGTGCTGACCCGGGCGCTGGGGGTGCGCGAGAGCGCGGAGCCGGACCTGGCCGAGATCTCGCCGGCCATCGGCGATGTGTTCGTGCTGTGCTCGGACGGGCTCACGAACCACCTCGAGGACCACGAGATCGCGAAGCTCGTCACCGACCTCGAGGACCTCCAGGAGCTCTGCGACGCCCTCGTCGACCTGGCCAACGCGCGCGGCGGCGAGGACAACACGACGGTCGTCGCCGCGAGGTGCTGCGGCGACTGAGGGGCCGCTTCGCTCCTTCCTCGCGCAGCGAGTCGCCGGGGGTGGGCACAGGTCGGGCTCCATGGCTCGGCCGGGGCGTGGGGGGCCGCGTACGGGCCCGCATGGCGGGTCGCCGCTTCCGGCCTTCGGCCGGCGGCGAACACCCTGTCCACGCCGGTCCGCGGAGGCGGTGCCCCGGCCGAGCCATGGAGCGCTGGCCGCCCCCCGCCCCGCGATCACGCGTGGAGGAGCGAAGCGGCCAGGTCTCTGGCGGAAGGAAGGGGGGGCTACTCGCGGTCGAGGGTGTTCTTCAGCTTGCTGCGGAGGCGGAGGACCGACTTGGTGTGGATCTGGCACACCCGGGATTCGGTGATCCCGAGGATGTTGCCGATCTCCTTCATGTTCAGGTCCTCGTAGTAGTAGAGCGAGATGACGAGGCGCTCCTTCTCGGGGAGGACCGCGATGGTGTCCGCGATCAGGCCCTTCATCTCGTGGAGCTTGAAGGTCGCGAACGGGTTCTCGGCGTTCACGTCCTCGACGATGTCGGAGAAGCTGCCCGAGCGGTCGCCGTCCTGGCCGCCGCCGCGGATCTCCTCGAGGTTGACGAGCGAGATGCCCCGCACCTGGTTCATCAGCTCGTGGAACTTCTCGATCTGCAGCCCGAGGGAGTCGGCGACCTCCTCCTCGTTGGCCTGGCGGCCGAGGCGCTGCTCGACCTCGCCGTAGGCCCGCTCGAGCTTGCGGCTCTTCTGGCGGACGCTTCGCGGCACCCAGTCGAGGGAGCGCAGCTGGTCGAGGATCGCGCCCTTGATCCGGAACTCGGCGTAGGTCTTGAACTTGCAGTTCTTGGCCGGGTCGTACTTCTCGATCGCGTCCATCAGCCCGATGACGCCCGTGTTGTGCAGGTCGTCCAGGTCGATGTGCGAGGGAAGGCGCACGGCGATGCGGTTTACGATGTAACGGATGAGCGGCGTGTGCTCGAGGACGATGGCTTCCTTCAGGTCGCCCGGGATGTCCCCATGTTTCTCTCTCGCGTCGCGCAGCTGCGCCTCCATCCGTTCCTCCACCTGTTGCGCGGGAATTCGCGTCATGGGCCTCGGGCTCCTGCAGGCGACCCCTCCTGCCGACCCGTTGCACGTCGGGTGCGGGTCAAAGCAGGCGCCGTGCCAAGGTCCCGGTTCTCGGATCCGGGATGCGGCCGGCGCTTCCCAGGGATCGGCGGGTGGCGCGCCAACCCCGCGACCTCCCAGGCGTTTCGGGGAAAGGGCGGGGCGGCTCCCCGGCGAACACGGGAGGATTCGGGCGGGCGCCTCCCGCGGCGGCACCCCGGCAGGGGGCGCGCGGAACCGTCAAGGGACCAACAGGCGTCCGGGGCAGCAGTTACGAAACTGACACCCGGCCAGGACGGCTGGGGCCGCGGGTGCCGCGCCGCCTCCCTACGTTTCGGGCGTCAGGCCCTTCTTCTTGATCTTCTCGATCAGGGTGGTGCGGTTCAGGCCGAGGAGCTGGGCGGCCTGGTTTTTGTTCCAGTGGGTCTGCTCGAGGGCCTGGAGGATGAGGTCGGCTTCGAAGCGATCCACGACCTCGTTGAAGGAGAGGCCGGCCTCGCTCACCCGGGGCTGGCCGTCCGGGCTCCGGGGCAGGCGCCGCAGCTCCTCCGGCAGGTGCTCGACGCCGATCTCGCCTTCTCCCCGCATCACCACGAGCCGCTCGATCAGGTTCTCGAGCTCGCGCACGTTGCCCGGCCAGGCATGGCGGGCCAGGCTCTCGAGCGCCTCCTCCGAGAGCCGGCAGGGCGAGGCGCCCAGGTTCGCCGCGCAGCGCTCCAGGAAGTGGTGGGCCAGGAGCGGAACGTCTTCCCGGCGCTCGCGGAGCGGGGGCACCTGGATGGGAATCACGTTCAGGCGGTAGAAGAGGTCCTCGCGGAAGCGCTTCTCCTCGATCGCCTTGCGGAGATCCTGGTTGGTGGCGGCAATCACCCGCACGTCGACGCGCTCGGTGCGGGAGGAGCCGACCGGCTCGAAGGTCTTGTCCTGGAGCACCCGGAGCAGCTTTACCTGGAGGTTCGGGCTCATGTCGCCGATCTCGTCCAGGAAGATCGTGCCGCTCTCGGCGGCGGCGAAGCGGCCCTCGCGCTGGGAGACCGCGTTGGTGAACGCTCCGCGCACGTGGCCGAAGAGCTCGCTCTCGAGCAGCTCCTCCGGGATCGCCCCGCAGTTGACGGTCACGAGGGGCCGATCGGCCCGGGGGCTGTTGTAGTGGATGGCCCGGGCGACCACTTCCTTGCCGGTGCCGCTCTCCCCTGTGACCAGCACGGTGCTCTCGGTCTCGGTGACCCGGCGCACCATGGCCAGGACCTCTCGCAGCCCGCTGCTGGCTCCGACGATGTTGTCGAAGCGGTAGCGGTCGTGGAGCTGGTGCTGGAGGCGGCGGTTCTCGGCCTTGAGCCGCCCGTGCTCGATGGCCTGGCCCACGAGTCGGCGCAGCACGTCCTGCTGGGGCCCGTCCATGGCCTTCTCGAGGTACCAGTAGGCTCCCGCCCGAAGAGCCTCGACGCTGGCCTCGGCGCCGCCGTAGCCGGTGACCACGATGCAGGGCAGCTCCGGGTGCAAGTCACCGATCTGGCGGACCAGCTCCAGGCCGCTGATGCCCGGCATCTTGACGTCGCACATCACCAGATCCAGGGGTCCGCTGGTGACGGCTGCCATCGCCTCACTGGCGTCCTTGGCGGACGACACCTGGTAGCCGGCACGGGTCAGCACCCGTTCGACCGCCCGGCGGTAGAGCTCGTGGTCGTCGACGACCAGGACGTGGGGCTTGCCCAGAACGGGACCTCTTCCGGGGGGAAGCCGACGCAAGGTAGGAACCGGGGCAGGCCCGTTCAAGTCGGTGGCCCGATTCGGCCGCCCGCAGGTGGCCGTCGCGCGGGACCCGCCGCGGGTGGCTGCCGCGCGCGATTCAACCCGCCGCGGGTGGCCGCCGATGAACCTGCCATGACCTCCGAGCTCGCTCCCCCCCCGAGCCCCGGGACGCTTTCGGACCCGACCCGCGGCCGGATCGTGCTGGTGGACGACGAGCCGCTCTTCGTCCGTGCGATGGAGCGCATCCTGCGCCCGGAAGGGCACGATCTCGCCGCCGCCGCCGGCTGGTCCGAGCTCGAGCCCCAGCTGGCGGATCCGGGCCTCGATCTGGTTCTGCTGGATCTCGTGCTCGGTCCCGTGGACGGCGTCGCCGTGCTGGAGCGGATCAAGGCCGAGCGGCCGGACCTGGAGGTGATCGTCCTCACCGGCCACGCCAGCGTCGAGAGCGCGGTGGGCTGCATGCGCCTCGGCGCCTTCGACTACCTGGAGAAGCCCGTCGGCGACGTGCACCGGGTGCGCCACACGGTGCGGCGGGCGATCGAGCGCCGCCGGCTCGTCGATCGCACCCGACAGCTCGAGCAGGAGCTGGCGGGGCGGGACGGCGCCCCGGAGCTGATCGGCGGCGCACCGGCCATGCGCGCCGTGCTGCGAATGATCGAGAGCCTCCGCCACAACGAGTCGAACGTCCTCGTGCAGGGTGAGAGCGGCACGGGCAAGGAGCTGGTGGCGCGGGCCATCCACGCCATGAGCCCGCGTCGCGAGCGCACCTTCGTGCCCGTCGATTGCGGGGCGCTGCCCGAGACGATCATCGAGAGCGAGCTCTTCGGCCACGAGAAGGGCGCCTTCACCGGCGCCGTTGGCGCGCCGGGGCTCTTCCGCGTGGCGGACGGCGGCACGCTCTTCCTCGACGAGATCGGCGAGATCCCGCCGAGCGTCCAGGCGAAGCTGCTGCGCGCCCTGCAGCAGAAGGAGGTCCGTCCGGTCGGCGCCAGCGGCGCGGTCGAGGTGGACATCCGCGTGATCTGCGCGACCAACCGCGACCTCTCGGAGATGGTTGCCGCGGGAACCTTCCGCCAGGATCTGTTCTACCGCCTGAACGTCGTCCGGGTGGACCTGCCGTCGCTGCGCGAGCGCCGGGAGGACGTCGCGGTGCTGGCCCAACACCTGCTGCACAAGCATCGCCGACCCGAGTCTCCGGTTCGCGGGTTCACGCCGGAGGCGCTGGAGCGCCTGTGCCGTCACCCGTGGCCCGGCAACGTGCGGGAGCTGGAGAACGCCATCGAATCCGCCCTGGCCCTCGCCCAGGGCGAGCAGCTTCGGGCGGCGGACTTCCCGCTGGGCGAGACGCCGCCCGCCTTGGCTGCGCCCGCTGCGGTGGGAGCCGAGCTCCCTCTCTCTCTCGAAGCCTACGAGCGTCTCGCCCTGGAACGAGCTCTCGACGAGAGCGGCGGCGACGCCAGCGCGGCCGCCCGCGCCCTCGGGATCGGGCGATCCACCCTCTATCGCAAGCTCGCCAAGCACGGAATCGAGGTCCGGCGGCGCGAGCGCAGCGGCGCCGGCGTCGGACGACTCGAGGCCGTCGGCTAGTGTCCTGTTTCGGAAAAAAATACGCAAAATAGTGCGAACTCCCAACGTGCAGGGGGCATCTTACCGGCATCACGTTGGGGGGACGTATGGCGAATCGTGGCCGGCCCAAGACGCCGATTGTGCTGACGGATGCGGAGCGAGAAGAGCTCCAGACGCACGCCAGAAGGCGGAAGAGCGCGCATCAGTTGGCCTACCGCTCGCGCATTGTATTGCTCGCAGAGCAGGGGCTGACGAATGGGGAAATCGCGGAACGCGTAGGCAAGCGACGAGAGACCGTCGGGATCTGGCGCAAGCGCTTCGTCGAAAAGCGGATCGCTGGGCTCTACGACGAGCCCAAGCCGGGAGCGCCCCGGACGGTGACCGACGAGCAGGTCGATGAGGTCGTGCGCTTGACGCTAGAGGAAACGCCCACGGGAGCGACGCACTGGTCCGTTCGCCTGATGGCGAAGCGGGTAGGCCTCCCGACGACGACGGTTCATCGCATCTGGCGAGCATTCAGCCTCCAGCCGCACCGAGTCGAGCGCTTCCGGCTCTCCAACGATCCCCATTTTGTGGACAAGGTGGTGGATATCGTCGGCCTGTACATGTCTCCGCCGGCGAACGCGGTCGTCCTCTGCGTCGACGAGAAATCGCAGATCCAAGCGCTGGAACGGAACCAGCCTGTCTTGCCGATGCAACCGGGCCGGGCGGAGCAGCGCACACACGGATACCTACGCCATGGCACGACGACACTCTTTGCCGCACTCAACATCGCAACGGGCGAAGTGATCGGATCCCTCCATCGCCGGCACCGCACGGAGGAGTTCCTGAAGTTCCTCAGGACGATCGACGACAACGTACCCGCCGAACTCGACATCCATCTCGTGCTCGACAACTACACCACGCACAAGACGAAGCGAACTCGGAGCTGGCTCGCGCGCCACCCTCGTTTCCACGTGCACTTCACCCCGACGTACAGCTCATGGCTGAATCAGGTCGAGCGGTTCTTTGCACTCATCACCGAGCGTTGCATCCGTCGCGGCGTGCATCGCAGCACGAGGGCGCTCGAGAACGACATCCGGAGCTTCCTGAAGACGACGAACGACGATCCGAGACCCTTCGTCTGGACCAAGACCGCGGATCAGATCCTCGCGAGTGTGCGGCGCTACTGTGGTCGCGTCCTCGACGTCCACTCCGATTCTAATCGAGTGGTTTCTTCTGGAACAGGACACTAGAGCCGGTCTCACAAATGTGAAGCGCGTACCGGCCTTCCTCGGTGACACGGGCACGCTGGGCATTTCCGAGACGGGCTCTAGCGCCTTCGCCCGCGGGCAGGTCGTCGGGTAGACTCGCCGCGTCGCCCCCCACGACATCGACCGACAGCTGAGAGGACCGATGGAGAGGGGAGCGCCGGTGCGGCTGCTGATCGCGGAGCCGTTTCGGGAGGGACAAGGCGGCCGGTCGGATCCGTCGACGGCGGAGGTCCTGCGCCGGCTCGGGCGCGAGGTGCAGATCGAGGTCCATCACGAGCCGCGCGCGGCCGGCGCGGCCCTCCGGGCCGGCCACGCCGACCTGGCCATCCTCGACCAGCGCCTCGGCGAGGCCGTCTGGGTGCTGCTCGGGCGAGCCGCCGAAGGTGCCACCCCGGCCCTGGTGATCGGTGAGTCGGGGGACGAGGGCTTCGCGCTCGAGGCCTACCGGGCGGGCGCCGCCGACTGCGTGCAGCGCAGCCGCGAGTTCGCCGACCTGCTTCCCGTGGTGGCGCTCGAGCAGCTGCGCCGGGTGCGTCGGATCCGCACCCGCGGAGAAGCCGCTCGACTCGGGAAAAGAGTCGATGATCTGAAGCGTTACAACGAGCACATCATCGAGAACATGAATAGCGCGCTGGCGGTCGTGGACCCGGCCGGCCACGTCGCCTACGCCAATCCGACCGCCGAGCGGGTGCTCGGCGCGGGCCTCGGCGAGCTCACCGGGCGGCCCATCCGCAGCTGGTTCCCGGAGCTGCCGCCGGAGCAGGTCCTGCCCCTTCGCACCTTGGAGGAGGGCACCCACTTCCGCGGTGCCGAGACCGTCCTCACCCGCGCCGATGGGACCCACCTGCCGATCGGCATCTCCTGTGCGCCGCTGGTCGATTCGGACGGCGTCCGGGAGGGCGCCGTCGCGATCTTCCAGGACCTGACCGAGATCAAGCAGCTGCAGCGGCAGGTGCTGCAGACCGAGAAGATGGCGTCCATCGGCCAGCTCGCCGCCGGCGTGGCCCACGAGATCAACAACCCGATGGGCTTCATCCACGCCAACCTCTCCCAGCTCTCCGAGTACCTGGACGACCTGCAGAAGGTCTGGGACCGCATCGAGAGCCTGCGGGGCGCGGCGGGCCGCGAGCGGTTCGACCCCGACGAGGTCCGGCAGGCGGCGACGGCCCTGGACGCCACCATCAGCGAGGTCGATGCCGGCTTCCTGCTCCAGGACTTCGGCACCGCCATTCGGGAATCCCTCGAAGGCTCGGAGCGCATCCGCGCGATCGTGAAGGACCTGCGCGCCTTCTCCCACCAGGACGACGCCGAGCGGGCGCTGTGCGACGTGAACCGCGCCCTGGACTCCACGGCCCACATCGTATGGACGATGATGAAACACTCGGTGGTGCTGACGAAGCAGTACGACGAGCTCCCGCCGGTGGTCTGCTTCCCGATGCAGCTGAAGCAGGTCTTCATGAACCTGCTGGTGAACGCCTACCAGGCCATCGAAGCCCGGGCGGCCGAGGAGGAGCTGCGCGGCGAGATCCGCTTGCGGACGGAGCTGCGCGGAGACCAGGTCGTCGTGACGGTCTCGGACAACGGCACGGGGATCGACCCCCGCACCCTCGACCGGATCTTCGACCCCTTCTTCACGACCAAGGAGGTCGGCGTCGGGACCGGTCTCGGCCTGTCCACTTCCTTCAACCTGGTGCGGAACCACGGCGGCACCCTCACCGCCGAGAGCGAGCTCGGGCGCGGCAGCAGCTTCGAGCTCAGCCTTCCCCTCGGCGACCCGGACGAGCTCGCGTGAGCGGCGACCTGCCGGTGGTGCTGCTGGTCGACGACGAGTGCCACATCCTGTCCGCCCTCCAGCGTTCCCTGCGCCGGGAGGGCTACGAGATCCTCACGGCGGGCTCGGCGGACGAGGCGCTGGCCCTCCTTTCCGCGCGCGCCGTCGACCTGATCGTCTCGGACCAGAAGATGCCCGGGACGAACGGCCTCGTGTTCCTCACCGAGGTGGGCCGCAAGGGATGCGACGCACCGCGGGTGCTGCTGACCGGCTGGCCGGAGGAGATCCCCCAGGCGGACATCACCGCGGCGGGCATCACCGCGGTGCTGCCCAAGCCGTGGGACGACGCCGACCTGAAGGCGACCCTGCGGGCTTGCCTCGGGCGCTAGGCCATGGCCGGCGCCACCGTCCGGCTCAGGTGCCGTTCGGCAGCCGGCTCAGGTACTCGAGATCGGTCTTCTGGGTGTTCTTGCCGCCGACGGCGAGCACCCGGAAGCGCCGGCTCCTGCCCTTGGTGGTGTAGATCCGGCCCTTGCCCGCGAAGCCGATCTCGAAGATCGTGAGGTAGGGCGGCAGGCCGCCGACCTTGCGGCGCACGCCGGCTGCTTCGGGATCGTCGCAGAGCTTCTTCAGGGCCTCCTCGGCGCGCAGCTTCTGGCTCTCGTCGCCCAGGGCGAGGATGCTGTCGATCGCGTGGTCGTCGACCTCGAGGTCCTTGTAGAGGGTCCGGAAGCGACGGGCGAGGTGCTCGGCGTCCTTGCTGGCTCCCTTGCCCGAGCGCTTGACCTGCTTCTGGAGCCGCTGGATCTCGTCGTCCTTGGCGGTGAGGTCCTGGGTCGCCTCTTCGAGCAGGTCTTCCAGGGCGCGGCGTTCCTGCTGGAGATCCTGGGCGCCGGCGGTCTCGGCGCGAAGGGTCGCCTCCCGGGCCTCGACCTCGTCCAGGCGCCTGCGCAGGCGGGCGCGCTCGTCCTGGAGGGACTCGATCTCCTCGACGTAGATCTCCTTCTCCGGCTCCACCTCGGCGAGGCGCTCGCGAACCTGGCCGAGCTCCTGCTCGATCGAGCTGGCGCGCTCCGCCGCCTGGGCACGTTCCCCCATCACGGCCTGGAGGGCTCGCTCTTCCTGGCGGGTGAGCCGGCGCGTGTAGGCGACGAGGCCGGACATCAGGAGCGCCGCGTAGATCACGAGGATGCCGTTGGCGGCCAGCGCGTTGTGGGGAACGCCCACGTCCACGTCGCTGATGGCAGGCAGGAGCTCGGCGCCATTGCTCGGCGAGGGGGGGAAGGGAGGAGCGTGGCCCGGGGCGTAGACCAATGTGGTGCCGTCGGCGCCGAGGACGAGCGGACGCACGCGGACCTCGCCGTAGCGGACCCAGGGAGAGGCCGAGAGCAGGGCGTCGATGCGACTCCGCACCTGGCCGACGACCGGTCCGTTGGCCGGGTCGACGGCGAGCGCTTCGGCGACGGCGGCCTCGAAGTGGCGGGCCATCAGCGCCTCGAAGCCCTCCACCGAGAACACGTAGGCCACGAGGAACGCGAAGATGGCCAGGTAGGTGAAGCGGAAGCTGGCCAGGCGCTCGAGAGGGCCCGGGCGCCCGGCTCGCACGGCCTCGCCGGAGTCCCCGCGGGACCCCGACTCCGGCGTGGGCAGGGCGGTCTCCATGGCTGCGGTCAAGGTACGGCTTGCTCCCCGAATCCCCAATCAGGGCCTTCGACACCAGCGCCGCGGCCCCGGTTGCTACCGTGCGCCGCCATGCGCGTCGTCGATCTCGACCGGGACATGAGCGACGTCATCCCGACCGGGACGACGCGAGACAGCGAGTACGTCTTCGACCGCATGACCCGCGCCACTCTCGCGGCGACCCGTCCGGGGCCCGGCCGGCGCATCCTGGACGTGGCGAGCGGCTTCGGACAGGACGCCATCGCGCTGCAGGCCGCCGGTGCCGAGGTGGTCGGGGCCGAGCCCTCCGAGCGGATGATGGCGTGGACCCGCATGAAGAGCGACGAGGCTGCGGGGCGGATCCCCGCCTGGGTGCGGGCCTGGGGCGACGTGCTGCCCTTCGCGGACGACAGCTTCGATGCCGCCTTCTGCAAGGGCGCCCTCGACCACTTCGATCAGCCCGACACAGCCATCGCCGAGATGGCGCGGGTCACCCGGCCCGGCGGTCGGGTGGTGCTGACCATCGCCAACTACGATTCGTTCACCTGCCGCGCCGCTCGCGCGGCCGACGACGCGCGGGAGCTCGGCCTGGGCCGGCCGATGCGCCGCGGCCGCCGCCACTACGACGTCCCGAACGACCATTTCACCCGCTACGACCTGCCGCTGATGCGCGAGCAGCTCGAGGCCCACGTCGACGTGGACCACGTCGAGGGCGTGTCCCTCGCCTGGGGTCTGCCCCTCTGGACGCGCGCCGTCGGCCACCTGCCCGCCGCCCTCGCCGACGCCGCTCTCCGCAGCCTCGATGGCCTCGCCGCCCGCCTCCCCGCCCTCGCCGACGTCCTCGTCCTCGCCGGCAGCCCCAGAGGGACAAGAAACGGGGCCAGAGTTAAGAGTTCAGTTCCGAAGGAACTGAACTCTTAACTCTGGCCCCGTTTCTGTACGTCGCGGTAGAGCGCGGCGGTGCGCTCGGCGATGCGGGGCCAGGCGTAGGCGGCCTCGACGCGCGGGCGTGCGAGGGTGCCGAGGCGGCGGCGCTCTTCCGGGTGATCGAGCAGGGCGCGGATCGCCTTGGCGAGGGCTTCCGGGTCGTCCGGCGAAACGGTGACGCCGCCGCCGCCCACGCTCACCACCTCGGGCAGCGCGCCGGCGGAGGTGGTGACGACCGGGGTGCCGCAGGCCATCGCCTCCACGGCGGGCAGCCCGAAGCCTTCGTACCGGGAGGGCACCACCACCAGAGCCGCGCGCCGGTAGAGGTGGACCAGCTCGTCGGTCGGTACGCGGCCCGCCAGGTGCAGGCGCTCGCCGCAGCCGAGCTCCCGGGCCCACCTGGTCGCCTCGCTCTGGGGCGAGTCGACGAGGGTCAGGGAGGCCCGCTCGGGCAGGTGGGGCAAGGCGTGCACGAGGGTGCGAATGCCCTTGTTCGGGTCCGAGGCGCGGCCGATGCAGACGATCTCCGTTTCCGAGCGCGCCACCTCCGGGTCCGGCGAGAAGAGCTCGGTGTCGAGGCCGTTGCCCAGCATCGCGATCCGCTCCGGGCCCACGCCGAAGTCGCGCTCGATCTCCCGGGCGCTCGCGCCAGACGACGTGATCACCCGCTCGAGCCGGCGCGCCACGAAGGCCTGCATGCCGATCGGATAGAACTGCATCGTGCCGATCGCCTCGCGCAGGCTCTCGTCCCGCACGAAGGAGGCCCGGCGGTCCACGCTGAGGGGATGGTGGACGGTCGTCACCACCGGCAGCCCCATGGCGCGCATGGCCAGGAGGCCGTAGCCCAGGCACTGGACGTCGTGGATCACGTCGTAGCGCGCGCCGCCCCGCAGCCGATCCGCCAGCACCCGCAGCGCGCGCAGGCTGAACGCGAAGGGCTCCGGCAGGAAGCCCAGCCGGCTCGCCGCGAGCTCGTAGAAGTGGAGCGGGTGGAACACCCGCAGCGGATTCGGCCGCGGCAGGAAGCCCTTCCAGTCCTTCAGGAACCACTTGGCCCAGAACATCTCGTTCTCGACCCGGGCGACGCCCCCCGCGAAGGGCATCGGATCCGGGTAGGGCGGTCCCACGATCACGTCCACCTGATGCCCCAGCCGCACGAGCTCCCGGGCCAGGAACCACAGGTAGACGCCCTGACCGCCGCACTGCATGTTGCCGCGGTAGGCGACGAAGGCGATGCGGAGCGGCCGCGCCATCACGCGGCCGCGCGCGGACCTTCCGCTGTAGGGACGGCATCTTGCGCCGGCTTGCTCGCGTAGAGGATGACGCTCTTCGGGCAGACGTAGTTGAGGACCTTCTTCTCGAGCCAGTCCATCAGCGGCGAGCCGGTCGCCCGCACCAGGTAGAGGCGGTAGGCCCGCACCAGGGCGCTCTCGTCCGCCACCGGCAGGCGCATGATCGAGCGCAGCACCCAGTAGGGGGTGTGCAGGCCGTGGGCGAAGCCGGCGCCTTCGGTGGCGAGGCCGGCCCGAGCCAGGGCCCGGGCCAGCTGGCGGGGCTTGAAGATGCGGATGTGGCCGCCCGGGCTCTCGAAGTAGTCGTCCCCGAGCCGCAGGTAGAGGTGCTCGCTCGTGGCGGTGGGAATGGTGACGGCGATGCGGCCGCCGGGCTTCGTCACCCGCGCCAGCTCGCGCGCGGCGGCACCGTAGTCGTGGACGTGCTCCATCACCTCGGAGCAGATCACCCGGTCGAAGGTGGCATCGGCGAAGGGCAGGGCGAAGGTGTTGCCCTGGAGCATGCCCGTGGCGGTCGCGAGCTCGTCGCCGCGCCGGCGCAGGGCCCGGTGGGCGAGGCGCAGGCTCTCGAAGTCGAGGTCGAGGCCCACGACCCGGGCGCCCCGTTCCAACGCTCCGAAGCAGTGCCGCCCCTCGCCGCAGCCCGCGTCCAGCAGCAGCTGGCCGGGCCGGACGTCAAGCCGCTCGAGATCGACCGTGAGCAGCAACGAGGACGTCCTCGAACACCTGGACGAGCTGGGCCGCCGCGTCGGCCCAGGAGAAGACGTGGAGGATGCGCTCCCGGGCGGCGCGGCCCATCTGGGCGGCCCGCTCGGGCTCCGCCAGGATCTCGGCGATCGCATCGGCCATGGCCCGCGGATCCCGCGGCGGCACGAGGCGTCCCGCCGAGCCGTCGGTGCCCACCACCTCCGGGAGCGCGCCCGCTGCGTTGGCGATGACCGGCAGGCCACAGGCCATCGCCTCGCTCGCCGGGAAGCCGAAGCCCTCGAAGAAGGAGGGCACCACGGCGATCCGGCCGGTCGAGTACTCCCGCACCAGCTCCGGCAGCTCCAGGAAGCGGTCGTTCACCTGCACCCGGTCGCCCAGGCCGAGCCGCTCTACCAGCGTCGGCACCAGGCCGTGGGGCGGGATCCGACCGTCGACGATCTTCAGGGTGACGTGCTCGGGCAGCAGCGAGAGCGCCTCGAGGAGCGTCCCGATGCCCTTCTTCCGGTCCTCGGTGCGGCCGACGAAGATCAGGTCGGTCTGCTTCTCCACGCCCGCCACCGGCCGGAACACCTCGGGGTCGGTGCCGTTGTAGACGACAGCGATGTCCTTCTCCGGAATGCCGAAGTAGCGCTCGATCTCCTTCCGGGACGCCTCGCTCACCGTCACGATCCTGTCGAGGCGCGGCGCCACCTGCTGCTGCATGAACAGGGGGAAGTAGAGGGTGCGCTTCACCTTCTTCACGAGCCGCGGATCGATGGCGAAGTCCGCTTCCCGGTCGATGTGCAGGGGGTGGTGGATCACGGAGACCACCGGCGTGCCGAGGGCGCGAATGCCGAGCAGCCCCCACGAGAGGCACTGGTTGTCGAACACCACGTCGAAGCGGTGCCGCTGCTGGAGCTCCTTCCAGCGCAGCAGGAGCCGCAGGCCGAAGGTCTGCATCTCCGGGAAGACGCCGAGGCGCGAGACGCCCAGCTCCCAGAGGTTCAGCGGCGAGAGCAGGGCCCGGGCGTCCTTCTGGCGCGCCCAGTCCTCGAGGGGAAGGCCGAAGACGTTCTCGTTGGGGATCACGTGGAGCGGGATGTCGGCCGGGAGGTCCGGAAGCGGCGGCCCGGCGATCACGTGGACGTCATGGCCCGCCTTCTTCCACTCACGGGCCAGGTAGGCGGCGTAGATGCCCTGGCCGCCGCAGTACATGTTGCCGCGGTAGGTGAGGAGCGCGATCCGCACGGGCCTAGCCCCCGTCGGTCTCGTCGCCGCTCGCACCGGCGGCGGGAGGAGGCGAGGGCGGCTGGGTGGTCGGGTCCGCCTCCGGCTCCACCTGGATCGTGGCGATGGTCCACCCCACCCAGAAGGTGAGCCCGAGGACAAAGGCCAGCAGGATGCCCACTGGGATCGCCACCGCCCACCAGGCGCCGTCGATCAAGCCGTTCAGGAACACCAGGCCCAGGACGCCAGCGGCTCCGCAGATCAGGAACCCCTGGGTTCGGGACGAGTCGGTCATCGCAGGCTCTCCATGGGGGGCATTCCGGTCCGCCCGAGGACATTGGGGGGGGCATTCCGGTTCGCCCGAGGAGGGAGAGAGCTCGTTCCTGGTGGGGTCACCAGGTGGGCTCCATGTCACCGGGGCCGCCCCGTCCCGGGCCCGAGGGCCCGATCGGCAGCGCCCCTCTCCCCGACGCCCCTGATGACAGAGGTGGGTGGGGTGGAGATGCCTCGGGGGCGCGCATTCCGGCGAGGGACGGATCCCTTACACGTCTCCATCAGGAGCGAGCGCGGAATCCCATCGCCCGGGCGAACCGGGGGCGGAGGATGGACGGTCGGACGCAGCGTGTCAACGCGCCGCTCCCTAACCTCCCGCCGATGAAGAGCGAATCGCGCTCGTGCAGGTGATCGCGGCGACTCCGGAGGCGCACCGATGCGGGTGATCGGCCTGATGTCCGGCACCTCGGCGGACGCCGTCGACGCGGCGCTGGTGGCCTGGCCCGAGGGCAAGGAGGCGCGGCCCTTCGAGCTGCTCGCCTTCTGCGAGCTCCCCCTCGGCGGCGAGCTCCAGGCGCGCATCCACCGGCTGGCGGCGGGCCGGGTGCCCGGCCCCGAGGCCCTGGCGGAGCTGGCGCGTCTCGACGTGGAGCTGGGGGAGCGCTTCGCCGGAGCCGCCGCCGAGGTGGCCGAACGGGCCGGCGTGCCCCTGGCGGAGGTGGACGCGATCGCCTCCCACGGCCAGACCGTGGCCCACCACCCGGAGCACCGGGCCACGCTCCAGATCGGCGACCCGTCGGTGATCGCCGAGCGCACCGGCTGCGCGACGGTGGCGGACTTCCGCACCCGGGACGTGGCGGCCGGCGGGGAGGGCGCGCCCCTGGCCCCCTTCTTCCACTGGGCGGCGATGAGGGACCCGGCCGAGCACCGGCTCGTGCTCAACCTGGGCGGCATCGCCAACGTCACCTGGCTTCCGGCGGGCGGCGCCGCCGACGAAGTCGTGGCCTTCGACGTGGGGCCCGCCAACTCGCTGATGGACGGCGTGGTCGCCGCCGCCAGCGGGGGGAGCGAGCGGTTCGACCGGGACGGTGCCGGCGCCGCCCGCGGCCGGGTGGACGAGGCGCTGCTGGCGGAGCTGCTCGAGGATCCCTACCTGCGGCGTCCGCCGCCCAAGAGCACCGGCCGCGAGCGCTACGGGCTCGCCGAGGCGGAGGCCCTGTGGGCGCGGAGCCGGGAGGACGGCCGGAGCCTCGAGGACCTGTTGGCGACCCTGGTCGCGCTGGTCGCGCGCAGCGTGGCCGACGCGGCGGGGCGCCTGCTCGGTGCGCCCCGCATCGACCGCCTCCTGGTGGGAGGCGGCGGCGCCCGCAATCCCACGCTGATGGCCGCACTCCTCGACCACGGCGCCGCGCCGCGGGTCGAGCCCTTCGACGTGGTCGGCGTCCCCGCCGCGGCTGCCGAGGCCATGGCCTTCTCGCTCCTGGGACGCAACGCGCGCCTCGGCCTCGTGAACCACCTGCCCCGCACGACGGGCGCGCGCGGCGCGCGGGTCCTCGGCGAGGTGGTGCCCGGGCGTTGAGCCGCCGCGCTCCCGGCCAGGCGGTCCGCCGTTGAGCCGCAGCGTCGTCGGATTGGCTCTCCTGCTGATCGGCGTCGACTTCCTCGACGAGCTCTCTTCGGGCATCCCCTTCGTCTCCTCGCCGGACATCCAGGCCGACTTCGGGCTCGGCTACGGCCAGGCGGCCGGCTGGCTGCTCACGGCGATGGCCGTGCTCGGCGTGGTGCTGGAGCCGCCGCTCCTGGTCCTCGCCGACCGCTGGCCGCGGAAGTGGTTCGTGTGCAGCGGGCTCGCGGCCCTGGGCGCGGTCTGTGCGATGGCGGCCTGGGCGCCGAGCTATCCGGTGCTGGTCGCGGCGCTGCTGCTCTTCGGTCCCGCCAGCGGCGTGGGAGTGAACGCGGCCCAGGCGACGTTGATGGACGCGCACCCGCGCCACCGCGAGCGCATGATGGTGCGCTGGACCCTGGCCGGCGCGCTCGGCGATCTGGCGACGCCCGGCTTCCTCCTGCTCTGCGGGCTGCTCGGCGGTGGCTGGCGTCTCGGGTTCGCCGCCGTCGGCGCGCTCCTGATCGGCTACGCGGCGCTGCTCTGGACCCGCGCCTTCCCGCGGCCGGTGCGTGACCCGGACGCACCCGCGCCCGGCGGGATCGCCTCCGTTCGCGCCGCCCTCCGGGAGCCCCGGCTTCGCGCCTGGGTGGCGGCCGTCCTTGCCTGCGAGCTGATGGACGAGATCCTGGTGGCCTTCGGCGCCCTCTACCTGCGCGACCACGTGGAGGCCGGCGCCTCCGTCCGGGCGGCGATCCTCACCGCCTTCCTATCCGGCGGCGTCCTCGGGCTCTTCGCCGCCGAGGCCGGGCTCCGGCGGGCTCGTCCGAAGACCCTGCTGATCGTGTCCACCCTGGCCTGCGTGGGCTGCTACGGCGCCTGGCTCACGGCGACCGCGCCCCTGGCGAGCGGCGTGCTGATGGCCCTCTCGGGCTTCTTCGCCGCCATGCACTATCCCCTGTGCCAGGCCCAGGCGTACCGGGCGCTTCCGCAGGCCTCCGGCACCGTCAGCGGCGTGCTGAGCGCGGCCGGGGCGATCATGCTCCCCATCCCCCTGCTGCTCGGTTGGATCGCCGACACCCAGGGGCTCGCCTGGACCCTGGGGCTGCTGCTTCTCCAGCCGGCGATCGTTCTCGGGGTCGCGTGGCGCGCGGCTAGAGCTTGACGACGGTGCCGTCGTCGGCGACGTCGAAGCCCTGGTAATCGGTGAGCGAGCGCATGTCCTCACCGAGGTGGGTGAGGACGAGGGAGCCGACGTCGAATTCGCGGCGCTGCTCCGCGAGCTCCTCCAGGGAGAGGTGGTACTCGTAGCTCCGGCCCACCTGGGTGCACTCGCACAGGAACAGGTCGCAGCCGGCCACGTGGGCCGGGAGCTCGTCGAACCAGCCCGTGTCTCCGGAGTAGGCGACCTGGTGGCCGCCGGCGTCGACGATCAGGCCGTGGGGACAGGAGTCGGGCGAGTGGTGGGTCTCGAAGGTGCGGCAGCGCACCGGCCCGAGCTCCGAGTCGGAGCCCGGCGGGAGCTCCTGGAAGTGGATCGGGAAGCTCCACCCGTGGTCCTCGATGCCGTGTCCCAGGGCCATGGCCGCCCGTCGCACCCGGCGCTCCACGCTGGGCGGGCCGGCGATGCGCAGGGGCTTGCGCCGCTCGTCCTGGTACTCCGCTGCCAGCAGGAAGAGGGGGATGCCCCCGAAATGGTCGGCGTGGAAGTGGGAGACGACGATCACGTCGATCTCGTCGCGGGAGAGGCCCATCGCCGCGAGGCCGGTCCCGGTCGTCTGGCCGCAATCGAGGAGCGCGCCGCCGTTCGGCGCCCGCACCAGGTAGGCGCTCTGGCGCCGACCGCCCGAGCCGAACGCGTCGCTCGTTCCGATCAGGACGACGTCGGTCATGCGGCCGTTCCGCACGGGACGAAGTCGCCGCCGGCGAAGACCCCGTCCCGGCCGCGAAAGCCCTCGGGCACCCGTTCGCCGTCCCAGACGACGACCCGATCCAGCTCGGCGCTGGCGGGCACCCGCGCGTCGGCTCCGAGGATGCGGTCCTTCCCGAGACGCACGCCGCGCCCGGCGGCCCGGGCCGGGACGTCGAGGTAGCGGAGGGCCGGCTCGGCGAAGTTGGCGGCCAGGTACTCCGCCGGCGTCCCGACCGGAATCCACACGGTCTCGTCCGTGCTGCCGATCTCGGCGCCCACGTCCCCCACCGTCTCGGCCCGGGGCGCCAGCCACTCGTCCAGGTGGCTGAAGGCCTCGCGCTCGGGCAGGGAGGCGAAGGCGTCCGGGGAGACGACGTTCAGCCAGGTGTAGACGCCGGCGGCCTGCTCGCCGCCCAGGTCGAAGCGCCGGGCGATCCGACGCAGGCGCCCCTCTCCGTCGATCCCGATCGTCCCGAAGCGCTCCGCCCTCGGGTCGTCCCGGAGGAGCAGGGTGGCCGCGCGGCCGCTCTGGCGATGGCGCGCCAGCAGGGCGGCCAGGTCCAGGTCCAGGATCATGTCGCCTCCGAGGATGAGACAGGGGTCGCTCTCCTGAAGGAACTCGACCACGCGCCGGATGGCCCCCCCCGTATGGAGGAGCTCCGGCTCGTGGGAGAAGTGGAGTTCGACGCCGGGCGGACAGGACGCCCGACAGGCCTCGCGCAGGGCCGGGGCCAGGTGATGGGTATTGATCACGATCTCGCGCACGCCCACGGAGGCCAGCAGCGCCAGGGGGTAGGCGACCAAAGGCAGGCCGCGGACCGGCACCGCCGGCTTCGGCAGGAGCCGGGTCAACGGAGCGAGGCGCGTGCCCAGTCCGGCGCCGACGATCATCGCCCTCACCGGGCCTGCTCCGGAAGCGCCCTCACCAGCTCGGCCAGCCGCTCCAGCTCCGGCGCGAGGCCCGCCGTGGCGGAGGCCGCCGCGTGTAGCATGCGGGCAGTGGCGGCGAGCGCCGCCGGCTCCTCTTCACGCCCCCGGGTCGCGGCAGCGTAGAGAAAGCGCGCGTGGTCCTTGCCCTTGCGCGTCAGGGTGAGCAGGTCGAAGCGCCGCCGCAGGACGTCCGCCGGGGGCGCATCGGGCAGGGCGGGGCCCACCCGGGCGAGCAGGGCGTCGAGCTCCGCGTCGGGGGTCGGCCGGTAGGAATCGCGCAGCAGGCACACGAGGTCGTACTCGGGTGGCGCCAGGAACGCACCCTGGAGATCGATCCAGACGATCCGCGTCTCCGGCTCGAGATCGGCGAGCAGCAGGTTGCGGCTCTGCAGGTCCCGGTGGGCCAGCCGCTCCGGTGCCTCGGCGCAGACACCGGCGATCCACGCGAAGGCCTCGCGAACGGCGCCGATCTCGCTCGCCCTAGCCGAGCGGCCGAGCGCCTGGGGCAGGCTCCACGCGGCGAAGAGCTCCGCCTTGTAGCGGAACAGCGGCGCGTCCAGGTGACGCTCGAAGGCGGCCACCGCCGGGTCGCGGGGCACCTGCTGCAGGCGGGGGATCGTGTCGACGATGCGGCGCAGCCAGCCCGCGCAGCGCTCCGGCGCCAGACGCGCGGCGCGCTCGAGGGTGAGGTCGCCCGCGTCCTCCAGCAGCTCGATGCCGGCCTGCGCATCGCCGCCGAAGCGGCGCGGCACGGGAAGCCCGTGACCCTCGAGGTGGGTGCGCAGAGGCTCGAGGGGCGGCTCCGGCGGCACACCGGCCGGGCGCCCGGCGGGATCCTCCGGTGCATCGACCCGCGCGATCACGCGATGGGGTGCGGCCGCGAAGTGCAGCCGGTAGAAGTGGCGCAGGCCGAGGCCGGCGGGGATCCGCTCGACGCTGGTCGGCACCTTCCCCAAGACCGCTGCGGCGAGGGCCTCGACCTCCGCCGGGGCGCGCGACGTCGTCAACGCCGGCTTCCGGCGCGAGGGCGAAGCGGTCTGTGCTGCAGCCGACATCTCCAACTCTCCGCCGCGCGCGAGTACAGCCATGCGCCCGCGGTCGGCCCTCCCCGCATCGGCCGTCGATCAGCCGAAGAAGAGATGGCAAGCCGCCACGGCACCGACGAACCCCGCAAAGTCTCCCGCCAGGCACGCCGGTAGGATGTGACGCGCGTCACCGATTCGTGCGGCGCCGAGATACACCGCCAACACGTAGAACGTGGTCTCGGTCGAGCCCATCAACGTGCTGGAAAGCAGCCCGGTGAACGAGTCGGCGCCGTGGGCCTGGAGGATCTCCGCCATCACACCGAAGGAGCCGGAGCCCGAGAGCGGACGCAGCAGCGCCATCGGCAACGAAGCGGCGGGCACGCCGACGGCGGAGGTGAGAGGCTCGAGGGCGCCGATCAGGATGTCGAGGGCGCCGGAGCCCCGGAACATGGCGATCGCCACGAGGATCGCCACGAGGTAGGGCGCGATGCGCACCGCCACGTCGAGGCCTTCGCGGCCGGCGTCCACCAGCACGTCGTACACGCGCACCCGCCCGGCCACGCCGACCAGGACCAGGCCGGCGATCAGCAGCGGCAGCATCCAGTGCACGATGAACTCGTCGCGCACGAAACCCCAGCCGCCGACCTCGGGGACGCGCTCGTCGAGCCGGTAGAGGAGGCCCACCAGCAGGGCGAGGGCGAAGCCCGCCAGCACCGCGGCACGCCCGCGATCCATCGGCTCCCGGGGCGCGTCCACGTCCGGCAGCTCGACCTCGGGCAGGCCCTCCTCGTCGGGAGCCTCCATCTCGTCGTCCGCGTCCCCGGTGGGCGGGCGCGGACGGAAGATCCGCAGCCGTTGGAGCATCAGGCAGGTCGAGACCGCCACGGTCGTGGAGCACAGGGTGGCGATGAGGGTCGGGACCCAGATGGCGAAGGGCATCGCCGAGCCCGCCTCCACCCGCGCGAACACGGTGCCCGTGGGAGGGAACAGCACGATCGAGGAGGTGTTGATGGCCAGGAAGAGGGCCATCGTGTTGGTGGCAGAGCCGCGGATCGGGTTGAGCTTGTTCAGCTCGAGCATGGCCTTGATGCCAAAGGGCGTCGCGGCGTTCCCCAGCCCGAGGATGTTCGCGGCGAAGTTCATGATCATCGCGCCCATGGCCGGATGGTCCGCCGGGACCTCGGGGAACAGGCGGCGCAGGATCGGGCGCAGCGCGCGGACCACCCAACGCAGCATGCCGCCGTCCGCCGCCACCCGGACCAGTCCGAGGAACAGGATCATCCCGCCGGTCAGGGTGATGACGAGCTCGATCGCGCTCTTCGCTGCCAGGAGGGCGCCGTTCGAGACGTCCTCCATCCGGCCGGTGAACGCCGCCACGATGACGGAGAGGAGCACGAGGCCGATCCAGATGGCATTGAGCACCGCGCATCCCCCATCGGCGCCGCATCGCCTGCCGCGCGGTTCGCCATCGGCGCAGGCCATGAGACAAGCGGTCGGGGGCCCGGGGTGCAAGCGCCGAGGCCCCGAGGCAGGGCGCATTGCCGGTGGCCCTGCCCGCGGATAGGTTCGGCGACGTGCGCGGAAGAGGCCTGGCCGCCAAGCTGCTGCTCGGGTTGTCGGGCCTGCTCGGGCTCGTCGCGCCCGCGGGCGCCGATCCGGCGGAGGCCCTGTCCCGGGCCCTGACGGCGCGGGGGCTGGCTGGCGCGCGCCTCTCCGTGCTGGTCGTGGACCGGGGCGACGGGGAGGTCCTGTTCGCCCGCCATCCCGAGCGGGCGCTGGTGCCCGCCTCCAATCAGAAGCTCCTCACGGCAGCCGCCGCGCTGGCCGCCTGGGGCCCGGCCCACCGGTTCGAGACCGAGGTCCGCGCGCCGGCAGCGGTGAGCCCGGACGGCGAGCTCAGCGGGCTCCACGTGCGCGCCGGCGGCGATCCGGCGATGACCTCCGAGCAGTGGTGGCGGCTGGCGGCGGACCTGCGGGCGCTCGGGGTGGAGCGGATCCACGGCCCGTTGGTGGTGGACGACCACGCCTTCGACGACGAGCGCTGGCATCCGAGCTGGCAGCCCATCACCGCCCGGGCCTACCACGCACCGGTCGGCGCGCTGTCGGCGAACTACGGCGCCTTCCGGGTGCGCGCTGCCCCGGGGGCGGGGCAGGGGCAGCCTGCCCGGGTCACGATCGATCCGCCGGTGCCCTACCTGCAGCTGCGAAGCCAGGCCCGGACGGGCCCGCCGGGCGGCCGTGCCGCGCTCACCGTGGACCGGGTTGCGCTCGGCGGCGCCGAGCAGGTGCGGGTCTCCGGCACCCTCCCCGCCGGAGGGGAGGCGGTGGACCTCTACCGCTCCGTCGCCCACCCGACCCGCTATGCGGCCGCCGTGCTGCGCCAGCAGCTGGCGGCCAACGGCATCGACCTGATGGGCCCGACCCGGCGCGGTCCGGCGCCCACGGACGGACAGCCGCTCTTCACCTTCGAGGGCTTCGAGCTGGCGCGCATCGTCCAGCTGTTCGTGAAGAACAGCAACAACATGATCGGCGAGGCGCTGGTGAAGGCCCTGGGCCGCAGCGAAGGCGGAGAGCCCGGGAGCTGGCCTCGGGGCCTCGCCGCCATGCGCGCCGAGCTGGTCTCCCTGGGCGTGGACCTGGACGGCGTCCGCATGGCGGACGGCTCGGGGCTCTCCCGCGACAACCGGGTGTCGGCCCGCGTGCTCGTGGACGTGGTGCGGGCGGCGGACGCCCGCTTCGAGCTGGCCCCGGACCTGCTGGCCGCGCTCCCGATCGCCGGCCGGGACGGCACCCTGGAGAAGCGTGCCGCCGCCGTGCGGGATCGGGTACGGGCCAAGACCGGCCTCCTCACCGGGGTCACCGGCCTCACCGGCATCGCCCGCACCGCCGCCGGCCGAGACGTGGTCTTCTCGATCCTGGCGAACGGCTACGGCCGCGGCGACCGGGCGGCCATGGACGCCGTCGACGACTTCGTGGCCGCGCTGGTGGCGACCCGCTGGCCGTGAGCCGGGAGACCTCTACCCCAGGGGCGAGAGGCCGAGCTCGTAGAGCGCGCCCAGGTTGTTGTGGACGGCGTAGGCCGTGCTCGCGATGACCACGGCCAGGAAGAGCACCTTCAGCTCTTCAGGTACCAGTCGCGTCCTTACCAGGAAGAGCATGCCGAGCAGGGTGACGGCGCTGTCGATCCAGAGGCCCGGCGCCAGCCCGATCGCCTCGAAGAGCCAGCGGGAGATGGGGTTCGCCTCGGTCACCGTCCAGCCCGCCACGGGCCGGTCCAGGCAGAGGAAGGTGGTCCAGTGGTCGGCCGCCGATACCAGCAACACCAGGAACGCGAGCGTGACGACCATGGCGCCACACGGTTCAAGTTCCGTGCCCCCGGGCGTCTCGAAAGCGAGCTCGTGTGAACGAACGCGGGGTTCGGCGGCCGGTTGCCGGTGGGAGAGGGTGCGCAGCCAGCTGCGGCTCCCTTGGCGGAGGGAAGTGGATTGCCCACGAATCCCCGCCGCGGCGTCTCCGGGCCCTCAGCGCCCTCGGCGCATGCGTCCCTTGCCGAGCAGGAGCCAGTCGATCGAGACGTTCTCCTTCAGGGCGAGCTGGATCAGGAAATCCGTGTGAGGGGTCGTTCCGCTCTCGTAGCGGTTCACGTTCTGCTGGAAGACGCCGAGTTCTCGCGCGAACTGCCGCTGGGAGCGCTCGCCTCGTACCTGGGAGAGGCGCTCGGGCAGCTTCTTCTTCGCACGATCCACCGACGTCTTCGACATCCCCGTTCTCCTCGGTTCAGCGTTCGAAACCGCTCTGCGGCGGTGCTCCGCGACGGCCGGACCGCGCGTCACCGTACGGTGTCGTTCGCAGAGCGCGCGCATTCTAGGCGAGCCCTTCGGCTTGCTGCAATTCCGAAGTTGTGCTTCCCGCCCCCTCGCGCGAACTTTTTTCGATGCGGGTGACCGGAGGAGCGCTTGCGGGCCGGCGGATCGACGCGCCCCGTCGGGGAACGGTGCGTCCGACCGCCGACCGTGTGCGCGAGTCCCTGTTCATGCGGCTCGGGTCCCAGGAGGGAAGTCGGGTCCTCGACCTGTTCGCCGGGTCCGGCGCCCTCGGCATCGAGGCACTCTCCCGCGGCGCGACGAGTGTGGTGTTCGTCGATCGGACGGCGGTCTGCGCGGCAACGATCCGTCGCAACCTCGAGGCGCTCGAGGTGGGGGATCGTGCGCGGGTGCTGCGCAGCCCGGTGAAGGCCGCGCTGCAACGGCTGGCCCGGGAGCGCGCTCGCTTCGATCTCGTGCTCGTCGACCCGCCCTACGCGGCGGGCGAGGCCCAGGCCGTGCTCGAAGCCGTCGCCCGGGAGGGTCTGCTCGATCCCGCGGGAACGCTGGTGCTGGAGACCGATCGCCGGCATGATCCCGACCCGGTCGCCGGGCTGCGCCGCACCGACGAGCGGCGCTACGGTGACACGCAGCTCATCTGGTTCGCCCCGGAGGGCGACACCTCGCAGCGTGGGGGCAAGGGCCCAGCGCCGAGCGGGGACGGATGAGGATCGAAGGAGCAACATGAGCGACAACGGGGACCGGCTGGCCCTCTTCCCCGCGAGCTTCGACCCGGTAACGAACGGGCACCTCGACCTGGTGCACCGCGCGCGCCGTGTCTTCCCCGAGCTGGTGGTGGCCGTCGCTCACAACGTCGACAAGAGCGGCACCTTCACGGTGGAGCAGCGCCTCGAGATGCTCCACGACGCGATCGGTGACGTGCCGGGCGTCCGCATCACCTCCTTCGCCGGTCTGGTCGTCGACTACGCCGCCGAGATCGGCGCCAGCACGATGGTCCGGGGCCTGCGCGCGAACCAGGACTTCGAGTACGAGTTCGAGATGGCCCTGATGAACCGGCACATGAACCCGGACATCGAGACCCTCTTCCTGATGACCGGCCAGGAGTACTTCTACGTCAGCTCCTCGCGCCTGAAGGAGCTCGTCTCCTTCGGTACCGACGTGAGCGAGTGGGTCCCGCCCCTGGTCGAGAAGCGCCTCCGCGAGAGGTTCGGCAAGCTCTGACCCGGGGGGCGGGATTCCCGCAGACCGTCCCGCCGCGGTCCGTTTCAGGACCCGCTCGACGGCGCCCCCTCGCCGGGTCCCGGGGGTTCGGTACCCTTTCGCCTTACGTGGTTGTTTTCCCTTGGCTTTCTCGGATCCCGGCATGAGCGGGGCAGCGCGGTCCGGCCGTGTGCTGCTGGTGGTCGCCGGCGGCATCGCGGCCTACAAGATGCCGGAGCTGGTGCGCCAGCTGCGACGGGCGGGGCACACCGTGCGATGCGTGCTGAGCGAGGCGGCGGCCGCGTTCGTCTCGCCGCTGGTCCTCCAGACCCTCTCGGGGGCGCCAGTGCGAAGCGCGCTCTTCGACCCGGGGGAGGAGGGCGAGATCTCCCACATCGAGCTGGCAGACTGGGCGGACCTGGTGGTCGTCGCCCCAGCGACGGCGAATCGCCTGGCCAAGCTGGCCCAGGGCCTGGCCGACGACCTGGCTTCGACCCTGCTGCTCGCGACCCGCGCGCCGGTTCTCGTCGCCCCGGCCATGAACGTGAACATGTGGTCCCACCCGGCCACCCGGGCGAACGCCGCGCTCCTGCGGGAGCGCGGCGTGCACTTCGAGGGCCCGGAGGCCGGCGAGCTGGCCTGTGGCTGGGAAGGGGAGGGCCGCATGGCCGAGCCCGCCGCCATCGCCGGACACGCGGAGCTCCTGCTCGGCGGCGACGGCTGGCGCGGCGTGCGGGTGCTGGTGAGCGCTGGTGGCACCCGCGAGCCGATCGACGCGGTCCGTTCCATCACCAACCGTTCCAGCGGCAAAATGGGCTTCGCCCTGGCCGCCGAAGCCGCGCGCCGGGGGGCCGAGGTGTCGCTGGTGGCCGGCCCCTGCGCGCTCGCGACACCGCCCGGCGTGCGTCGCATCGACGTGGAGACGGCCCTCGAGATGGCCGCCGCCGTCGACCGCGAGTTCGACGCCTGCCAGGTGGCGATCATGGCCGCTGCCGTGGCGGACTTCCGGCCCGAGGCGCCGTCCGCCCGCAAGATCAAGAAGGAGGCCCTGGCGCCCGGGGCGGGGCTGCGGATCGGGCTGGTTCCGAACCCCGACATCCTGGCGGGGATCAGCGCTCGGCGCGGCGAGCGGGTGGTGGTGGGCTTCGCCGCCGAGAGCCACGACGTGGCCGACGCGGCCCGCCGCAAGCTCGAGCGCAAGGGCTGCGATCTGCTCGTCGCCAACGACATCTCCCGCAGCGACGCCGGCTTCGACACGGACACGAACGCCGTCACACTGGTTTCCCCGGGCGGCGAGCTGGACGAGCTGCCGCTCCTGCCCAAGGCCGAGGTGGCAGCGCGCATCCTCGACCGGGTCGAGAAGCTGCGCGGGAGAGGCGCGTGAGCCTGTGCATCGCCCCCTTCGGGAGCCGCTCGTGAGCCGTCGTCGCCGGGCGCGCATCGCGCTCTGGTCGCTCTGCCTGCTGCCCTGGCTCGGCCTGGGCGGGCTCGCGGGAGCCGACGAGCCCGCCCGGCGGGACTCGGGCCCGATCACCGTGGTGCGCATCGACGGCTCGATCAACCCGGCCAGCAGCGACCACCTGCAGCGCGCCATCGCCCAGAGCGAGGAGCTCGGCGCCCGGGCGCTGCTCCTCGAGCTTGACACGCCCGGCGGCCTGGTCACCTCCACCCAGGACATCATCCAGGCGATGCTGCGCTCGAAGGTGCCCATCATCGTCTTCGTCTCGCCCCAGGGCGCGTGGGCCGGCTCGGCCGGCACCTTCATCACCATCGCCGGTCACGTAGCGGCGATGGCGCCGGGCTCCACCATCGGCGCCGCCCACCCGGTGGGCGTCGGTCCCGGCAGCGGCAGCCCCGAGAGCGAGGAGGGCAAGAGCGAGGACCACGCGGCCGCCAAGGCGGAGAACATGCTGACCGCCTTCATCAAGGCGATCGCCGAGGAACGCGACCGCAACGTCGAGTGGGCCCAGGAGGCGGTCCGCGACTCCGTCGCCATCACCGCCGACCGGGCCGTCGAGCTGAACGTGGTGGACTTGGTGGCGGACGACCGCGCCGACCTGTTCGAGAAGCTCGAGGGTCGGGAGATCCGGCTGGGCAACCAGTCCGTCGTCCTGTCCCTCGCGGGGGCCACGACCCAGGAGCTGCAGATGCCGCTCCTCACCCGCATCCTCGACGTGCTGGCCAGCCCGGACGTGGCGATCCTGCTCTTCATGGCCGGCGTGCTGGGCCTCTACGTGGAAATGAACCAGCCCGGCCTGATCGTGCCCGGGGTGGCCGGCGCCATCTGCCTGGTGCTGGCGCTGATCGCCTTCCAGATCCTGCCGTTCTCGTGGGCCGGCGTCCTGCTGATGCTGGTCGGCCTCGGCCTGATGGTGGCCGAGGCCTTCGTCGCGTCCTTCGGCCTGCTCTTCATCGCCGGGGCGGCCTGCATGCTGCTCGGCGGCTCGATGCTCTTCGACCGCCCGGAGCTCTCGGACCTGAACGTCTCGTTCTGGCCCGTGCTGGTGCCCGCCGTCGCCGGCATGGCTGGGTTCGGCGCCCTGGTGGTGTGGGCCGTCGGGCGCTCGATGGGCCGCAAGCAGGAGTCGGGGACCTACGAGCTGGTCGGCATGGAGGGCGTGGCCCGCACCGCCATCGACCCGTCCGGTACGGTATTCATTCGCGGGGAGTACTGGAACGCCCGCGCCGACGAGCCGATCCCCGCCGATGCCCCGGTGGTGGCCGAGCGCGTCGACGGATTGATCCTGGTCGTCCGGCCCGCCGGGGCCCAGGACGCCGGGTAGCAGAGCAGCGAGCAGCAGCGCCGGGCGCGTTCCGGCCTTCGGGAGGGGAGCATGGCACTTTCACCGCTGATCATCCTGGTCGGCATCGTCGCGTTCATCGGCGTCGCCGGCGTGCGCATCCTCCAGGAGTACGAGCGCGGCGTCATCTTCCGCTTCGGCCGCTACGCCGGGGTGAAGGAAGCGGGCATCCGCTGGATCATCCCCATGGTCGATCGCCTCGTGCGGGTGAGCCTGCGGGAGATCGTGATGGACGTGCCGCCCCAGGAGGTGATCACCCGGGACAACGTCTCCGTGAAGGTCAACGCGGTGATCTACTTCCGCGTGCTGCACCCGGAGAAGGCGGTCATCCAGGTGGAGAACTACCTCTACGGCACCTCCCAGCTCTCCCAGACCACCCTGCGGAGCGTCTGCGGCCAGGCGGAGCTGGACCAGCTCCTGGCCGAGCGCGAGAACATCAACCGCCAGCTCCAGGAGATCATCGACCTCCAGACCGAGCCCTGGGGCGTGAAGGTGCGCGCCGTGGAGCTGAAGCAGATCGACCTGCCGAGCGACATGCAGCGGGCCATGGCCAAGCAGGCCGAGGCCGAGCGCGAGAAGCGCTCGAAGATCATCCACGCCGAGGGCGAGGCCCAGGCCGCCGAGCGTCTGCAGGAGGCGGCCCGCGTGCTGTCCGCCGAGCCGGCGTCCCTGCAGCTCCGCTACCTGCAGACCCTCTCTGAGATCGCTACCGAGCACAGCTCGTCGATCGTCTTCCCCATCCCGATCGACATCCTGAAGCCCTTCTACGAGATGCAGGCCGTCGGCGGCGACGGCTCCGGCGAGGGGAACGGCTAGATGGCGAAGGGAGATGCGCCGGAGGAACGAGGGGCCGGACGTCTGATCCGGCGCTCCCTCACCCTCGTGATGCTGCTCGTCGGTCTCGGGGTCTGGGTGGCCTACACCGGCACGTTTCAGCTCGCGCCGGGCGAAGAGGCGGTGATCCTGAGGCTCGGGGCCTTCCATCGGACGGTCACGTCCGAAGGCCTCGGTTTCCACCTGCCCGCGCCGATCGAGACCCACGACAAGGTCGAGACGGGCAAGATCCGCCGCGCCGAGTTCGGCGACGTCGACAAGCCGCTCGAGACCAAGGCCGAGACCGTCATCCAGACCGGGGACAACGCCATCGTTCACCTGGAGTCGGTGGTTCGCTACCGGGTCGCCGACCCACGCCTCGCCCTCTATCGGGTCCGGGACGTCGAGGCGATGGTGCGGGACGCGGCCCAGGCCGCCATGCGTGAGGTGGTGGCGCGGAACAAGATCGATGGGGTGCTTTCCGAAGCCAAGTTCGCGGTGGAGGGGGACGCGGCTGCCCTGCTGACGGAGCTGCTGACCCGGTACGAGACCGGCATCGAGGTCACCCAGGTCGAGCTCCAGGAGGTGCAGCCGCCGACCGAGGTGCGCGGCGCCTTCGACGACGTCGTGGCGGCCAACCAGGACAAGAACCGCCAGGAGAACGAGGCACGCGCCCACGCCAACGAGGTGCTTCCGCGCGCCCAGGCGACGGCGGCGGAGCTCGTCGAGTCTGCCGAGGCCTACAAGCAGAGCCGCATCGCGGAGGCCGAGGGCGAGAACGCTCGCTTCCGCTCTCTGCTCGTCGAGTACCGCAAGGCGCCCGAGATCACGCGGAAGCGGCTCTACCTGGAGACCATGGAAGCGGTGCTCTCGAAGTCCGAGAAGATCATCGTCGAGCCCGGTGCCGTCGTGCCCTACTTGCCCTTGGACCGGCTGGAGAAGGGGCGCTGATGAGACGGATCCTCCTACTTCTGTTCGTCGTTGCGCCGTTCGTGACGAGCTTCTTCGGATTCGGGCCGCTGGTCCTGAACCGCGAAGGCGAGCAGAAGATCGCACTTCGCTTCGGTGATCCACGAGCCGTGATCACCGAGCCCGGCATCTCCCTCACCGAGCCAGTGACCGAGATCCGAACCTTCGACCGTCGCTGGCTCCATCTGAGCTCCGGGCCCGAGCCCAAGCCGATCCAGACCCGGGACCAGGAGCCGTTGGTGGTCGACAACTTCGCGATCTGGCGTATCAGCGACCCGCTCCAGTTCCACAAGAGCTTTCCCCAGGGCATCGAGGAAGCAGAACGCCAGCTCAACCAGGTGGTGAAGGGGCGGGTGCGCGAGGTGATCGGCCAGCTTCAGCTGGGCCAGGTGCTGGCCCGCGAGGTGCCGGAGATCGATCTCTCGGCGGCTCGCGAGATGGCTTGTCTTCCGACGCGCACGGACATCGACGGCAACGAGCTGCCCCTCAGCCTGACCGACGTGATCACCGCCCGCAGCTGCCAGGCGCTGGAGGGAACCGGTATCGAGCTGGCCGAGGTGCGGATCAACCGGACCGAGATCCCGGCGGGCGATCCCGAGGCCAAGGTGTACGACCGCATGCGCTCCGAGCGCCAGGAGCTGGCGAAGAAGTACCGCGCCGAGGGCGAGGAGCAGGCCCGCAAGATCCGCGCCGCGGCCGATCGCGACGCCGAGATCACGATCGAGCGCTCCCGGGCCGACGCCACCCGCATCCGCGGCGAGGGCGATGCCGGGGCCGCAGGCGTCTACGCCGAGGCCTTCTCCGAGGATCCTGAGTTCTACGACTTCGTCCGCAGCCTCGAGGCCTACCGGAAGACCCTGGGCGAGGGCACCACGATGGTGCTGCCGCCGGATCACCCGTTCCTCGAGTTCCTCCAGTCCGGCGGCTCGGTGCGGCGCTGAGCGGGCCGGGTCTCGCTACTGCGGGACCCGGGACAGGCGCCAGCTCCCCAGCGCGAAGAACACGATCAGCGTGAGCCAGGGGGCCAGGGCGGCGGAGAACTCCCCCCGCGCGCCGAAGCTGGCGCCGTACTCCCGCACCAGCAGGAAGACGAAGAGCAGGCCCACCCCCTGGAGGGCGGGCAGGGCGAGGCTGCGGGTCTGCTCCACCGCCAGGCCGAGGGGGATGGCCAGCAGGGCGAAGAGGATCACCAGGAAGGGGACGGTGAGCCGACTGTGGAGGAGTGCGCGGGCGCGCCCCGGATTGCCCCCGTGGTTGAGCACCGCGGATACGTACTCGGCGAGGGTACCGAGGGGAAGGACGACCAGCTCCGCCTGTTGGAGGTGGGGCGGGCGGTCCTCGCCGAGCTCGAGCACGATGTCCGACGCCCGCTCGGTGACGGGCGGACGCTTCGCGTCCACCGGGTCGAAGGTGCGCACGGTTGCCCCGCGGAAGCGCCACTCGTTGGGGGCGAGGCGGGCGGCTTCGCGGGCGTGGATCAGGCGGACGAGGCGGCCCGCCTCGTCGCGCTCGAAGACCCGCACGTCGCGCACCGTTTCGCCCTGGGGCCGTGGATCGCGGATGTTGTAGATGAAGCGGCCCGTGTGGTACCAGATCGTGCCCGAGCGCAGGGTCACTTCACCCACGGAAGACCCGCTGTTCGAGTTCAGGGCCCGCGCGGCGCGCAGGGCCACGGTTTCGTTCAGCACCAGGGCCAGGAGCGCGATGACCGCCGAGAGGGCGAAGATCGGCAGCAGGGCGCGCAGCGGTGACACCCCTCCGGCCTTCACGGCCACGATCTCGCGGTTCCGGGCCGCCTGCCCTACGGCGACGAAGGTGGCGGTGAAGGTGGCGACCGGGATCAGGTAGGGAAGGTAAGTGGCCGCCGAGCGCTGCAGGAGCAGGCCGATCGCGCCGAGAACCGTCTCTTCGGCCTCGATCACGTCGCCGAGATTCAAGAGCATGTCGACGACGAGCAGAACGAGCGCGAGAATCAGCAGCGATCCGACGAAGGCCGTCAGGAAGCGCACAGCGAGATAGCGCCAGAGCGTGGGCATCGGGCGCGGGAGTCTAGCGATTGCGGGTGGTTCGAGGGAGTGAGGCGCTCGGCGAGCCTCTGGCGGGCTCGGTCCTGACTCCCGGCAACTTCGACGGCCTCCACGTGGGCCACCGGGCGATCATGGACACGGTGATCTCCCGGGCCCGGGCGCTCGGCGGCGCGGCGGTGGTCTACACCTTCGATCCCCACCCCCGGAAGGTGCTCCACCCGGCCCGGGCACCCCGGCTGCTCACCACCCTGGAGCAGAAGCTGGAGCTGCTGGAGGCGCAGGGGGTCGACGTGGCGATCGTCGAGCCCTTCACCCGGGAGTTCGCGCGCCTGCCGGCCGAGCGCTTCGCGCGGGAGGTCCTCCACGAGCGGGTCCGGCCCCGGGAGGTCTACGTCGGCTACGACTTCCACTACGGCCGGGACCGGGAAGGGTCGATGCGCACCCTGACGGAGCTGGGTCCCCATCTGGGCTTCGCCGTGACCATCATCCCGGAGGTCACGGTGGGGGAGCGGGACGTCAACTCCACACGGATCCGGATGCTGTTGGAGGAGGGCAAGGTGGAGGAAGTGGGGCTCCTGCTGGATCGGCCCTACACCGTGCGCGGACGCGTGGCGGTCGGCGACCGGCGCGGGCGCAGCCTGGGCTTTCCCACCCTGAACCTCGATCCCGAGAGCGAGATCCTGCCCGCCGCCGGCGTGTACGCCGGCCGCGTGCGCTTCCTGGACGAGGGAGAGCCCGGCTCGGGCAGCTCCTGGCCCGCGGTCACGAACGTGGGCCGCCGGCCCACCTTCAAGGCGGACGATCCGGTGCTCGCCGAGGCCCACCTGCTCGATTTCGAGGGCGACGTCTACGGCCGGCGCATCGACATGGGCTTCGAGCACTTTCTGCGGCCCGAGCAGAAGTTCGCCGACGTGGAGGCGTTGAAGGCTCAGATCCGCCGGGACGCGGACGCCGCGCGGGAACGCCTGGAATCCGCATGAGCCAGGCCGCCTCCACCCGCGGTGCCGTTCGGCGCTGGGCCGATCCCCGCCTCTGGATCGGCCTGGTGATCACCGTGGTGGCGCTCGCTTTCGCCTTCCGCGACGTCGACTTCGCCGAGCTCGGCCGCCAGATGGCCAGGGCGGACATGGCCTGGCTGCTGCTGCCGTCGGCGGCCGGCTACGTGCTCTGCGTGTGGAGCCGGGCCCTGCGTTGGCGGCACCTGCTGCGCGCCTTCGGGGCCATCGAGACCGGGCCGCTCTTCCGGGCCACGGCGGTCGGCTACATGGCCAACAACCTCTTCCCCTTCCGCCTCGGCGAGCTCGCGCGCTCCTGGTTCCTCGCGCGGGAGACCGGTACCTCCGGCGCCGCCGTCTTCGGCACCGTGATCGTCGAGCGGGTGATCGACGCGGTGGTCGTGCTGGCCCTGGCCGCCCTCGTGATCGGGAGCCAGGGCGCCCAGGCCACCGGCCTGGATGCTCGGCAGGCCCTCGTGGCCCTGTCGATCGTGGCCTCGGTCCCGCTGGTCGGGGTGGTGGCCCTGCGTCAGGCCCCGGACTTCTTCATCGGCCTGGTCCGCTGGGGGCTGGGCTGGGCCCCCCAGGGCCTGGTCGACCGGATCAGCCTGACCCTCGACCAGATCGCCCAGGGGCTGCGCGGGATCCGGGATGGCCGGGACCTCTTCTGGGTCCTCTTCCACACGCTGACTTTCTGGCTGATCATCAACCTCGTTCCCTACTACGCGGCCCTCCGCTCCCTGGGGGTCGACCTCGGGGGCTTCCTGGCCGATCTCCACGGCGGGCTCTCGCTGATGGTGTGGGTGGGGGCAGCCGTGGCGCTGCCTTCCGCCCCGGGCTTCGCCGGGACCTACCACGCCGCCTGCCGGGCGGCCCTGGTCCCGCTCGGGGTGTCCGAGGAGGTGGCCCTGGCCCTCGGAACCCTGGCCCACATCGTCTTCTGGGTCACCCTGACCGCCCTCGGCCTGTCGGTGCTCCGCGTTCGCGGCACCCGGCTGGACGAGACCCTGGCCGGCGCCGAGGCCGAGGCCGGCGAGGCTCCCAGCCCGAGCGGGGCTCCGGAGTAAAGATCCCTCCGGGTCCCGCCGATAACCGGGCGGGTTCGCAGGGGTTTCCCAGGTGCGCAGGGGGCGGGGCAAGTCCGCGCCGGCACTGGGAATCGCGAAGCCGACGGGAGAACCGGGTTGAACGAGCGGATCGGCGAGCTCCTCGTCAAGGAGAGCCTGCTCACTACAGAGCAGCTGAAGAAGGCACGCGAAGAGGCGCGCGACAAGGGCGGGCGCCTCGGCGCCCAGATCACCAAGCTGGGCTACCTGCAGGAGAACGAGCTCTCCGGCTTCGTCGCCCAGCAGTACGGCGTGCCCGACATCGACCTCGAGGACTTCGACGTCGATCCCGCGGTGATCCAGCTGATCCCGGAAGAGGTGGCCCTCAAGCACAACGTGCTGCCGGTCAACCGGGCCGGGTCGACCCTGATCCTGGCGACTGCGGACCCCTCGAACATCTTCGCGATCGACGACATCAAGTTCCTCACCGGGTACAACGTCGAGGTCGTCGTCGCCGCCGAAGAGCAGATCAAGCGGGCGATCGATCGTCACTACGACCAGAGCGCCTCGATCGACGACATCATGGGGGACTTCGACGATTCGGACGTCGAGATCCTGACCGACGACGACGACGTCGACGTCCTCGAGCTGGCGAAGGAATCCGAGGACGCCCCGGTCGTCAAGCTCGTGAACCTGATCCTCACCGACGCGATCAAGAAGGACGCGTCGGACATCCACATCGAACCCTACGAGAAGGACTTCCGGGTCCGCTATCGCATCGACGGCGTGCTCTACGAGTCGATGAAGCCGCCGAACAAGCTGCGCAACGCCATCACCTCGCGCATCAAGATCATGAGCGAGCTGGACATTGCCGAGCGCCGGCTGCCCCAGGACGGACGCATCAAGCTGAAGCTCGGCCGCGGCAAGGAGATGGACTACCGGGTCTCGGTGCTCCCGACCCTCTTCGGCGAGAAGACGGTGCTCCGGCTGCTCGACAAGTCGAACCTGCAGCTCGACATGACCAAGCTGGGCTTCGAAGAGGAGCAGCTCTCCGTCTTCAAGGATGCGATCCACCAGCCCTTCGGCATGGTGCTCGTCACCGGGCCGACCGGTTCCGGCAAGACCACGACCCTGTACTCCGCGCTCTCCGAGCTGAACCAGACCAGCGAGAACATCTCCACCGCCGAGGACCCGGTCGAGTTCAACCTCTCGGGCATCAACCAGGTGCAGATGCACGAGGACATCGGCCTCAACTTCGCGGCGGCCCTGCGCTCCTTCCTGCGGCAGGACCCGGACATCATCATGGTCGGCGAGATCCGGGACTTCGAGACCGCGGAGATCGCGGTGAAGGCGGCGCTCACCGGCCACATGGTGCTCTCGACGCTGCACACCAACGACGCGCCGTCGACGGTGAACCGACTCCTGAACATGGGCATCGAGCCCTTCCTCGTCGCCTCCTCGGTCAACGCCATCCTGGCCCAGCGTCTCGCCCGGCGGATCTGCAGCGAGTGCAGCGAGCCGGATCCGGACGTGAACGCCGAGGCCCTCGCCGATGCCGGCATGGACGAGGACGAGGCCAAGGCCACCACCGCCTACAAGGGGCGGGGCTGCCACAACTGCTCGGACACCGGCTTCAAGGGTCGGGTCGCCCTCTACGAAGTGATGCGCATCGGCGAGGAGCTGAAGGACTTCGTCCTGAACGGCGCCTCCACCACCGAGCTCAAGCGGGAGGCGATCCGCCTCGGGATGCTGACCCTGCGCCGGAGCGCCCTCAACAAGATGAAAGAGGGCATCACGACCCTCCCCGAGGTCTACCGGGTCTCGGCCGCGGACTTCTAGGAGCCACCATGGCGAACCTGCACCAGCTGCTCAAGGCGATGATCGAGAAGGGGGGGAGTGACCTCCACGTCACCACCAGCTCGCCGCCCCAGCTGCGGATCGACGGCAAGCTGCATCCGCTCAAGATGCCGCCGCTCGCGCCGCCGGAGACCAAGCAGCTCTGCTATTCGATCCTCACCGACAGCCAGAAGCACAAGTTCGAGGAGAGCAACGAGCTCGATCTCTCGTTCGGCGTGCGCGGGCTCTCGCGCTTCCGTGCCAACATCTTCATGCAGCGCGGCGCGGTGGCCGGGGCCTTCCGGGCCATCCCCTACAAGATCAAGACCTTCGAGGACCTCGGCCTGCCGAAGGTCGTGGCCGACCTGGCCCAGAAGCCGCGCGGCCTGATCCTGGTGACGGGCCCGACGGGCTCCGGCAAGTCCACCACGCTCGCCACGATCCTCGACAAGATCAACGCCGAGCGCAACGAGCACATCGTCACGATCGAGGACCCGATCGAGTACCTGCACCCCCACAAGGGCTGCCTGGTGAACCAGCGCGAGGTGGGGGCCGACACGGGCTCCTTCACGACCGCGCTGAAGTACATCCTGCGTCAGGACCCGGACGTGGTGCTGATCGGCGAGATGCGCGACCTCGAGACGATCGAGGCGGCGCTCACCGTGGCGGAGACGGGCCACCTCGCATTCGCGACCCTGCATACCAACTCCTGCGTGCAGACGATCAACCGGATCGTCGACGTCTTCCCGCCCTACCAGCAAGCGCAGGTGCGGGCGCAGCTCTCTTTCGTGCTCGAGGGCGTGATCAGCCAAACGCTGATCCCCCGCGCCAACGGCCCGGGCCGCGCTCTCGGCATGGAGATCATGGTGCCGAACTCCGCCATCCGGAACCTGATGCGCGAGGACAAGATCCACCAGATCTACTCGCAGATGCAGATCGGCCAGGACAAGTTCGGCATGCAGACCATGAATCAGTCGCTGGCTTCGCTGCACCAGCGACGGATGATCTCGCTCGAGGACGCGCTGGGTCGCAGCAGTGATACCGACGAGCTGCGCCAGATCATGGCGAACGGCGGAGCGCCCGCGGGGCGCCGCGCCGGCTCGGCAGCTTAGGCAAGGGGGTCTCCGATGCCTGTCTACGTCTGGGAAGGTCGAACCCGCCAGGGGGGAACCAAGAAGGGCACGATCGAGGCGGCGAACGAAGCCGCGGTGATGACGCAGCTGCGTTCGCAGATGATCATGCCGGTTTCGGTGAAGGCGAAGCCGAAGGATATCCTCGAGAACATCAGCCTCTTCAAGCCTTCGGTGAAGATCCGCGACCTGGTGATCTTCACACGGCAGTTCGCCACGATGATCGACGCGGGCCTGCCGTTGGTTCAGTGCCTCGACATCTTGTCGAGCCAGAACCCGAACAAGACGATGAAGGAGATCCTGCGCTCCATCAAGAACGACGTGGAGCAGGGAGCCACCTTCGCCGACGCGCTCGAGAAGCAGCCGAAGGTCTTCGACAATCTCTACGTGAACCTGGTCCGCGCCGGCGAGGTCGGCGGCATCCTGGACACGATCCTGAACCGCCTGGCGGTCTACCTGGAGAAGGCCGACTCCCTGCGCCGCAAGGTGAAGGGCGCGATGGTCTACCCGACCACGGTCGTGCTCGTGTCCATCGCTGTCATCGGCCTCCTGCTGGTGAAGGTGATCCCGGTCTTCAAGAAGATGTTCGAGGACTTCGGCGGGGCACTGCCCGCTCCGACGCAGATGGTCATCGACCTGAGCGAGTTCCTTCAGGAATGGCTGCTGATCATCCTCGCCGTCATCGCGGGCGTCCTGGTGCTGTTCTTCCAGGCCCGGAAGCGCTTCCGGGGCTTCCGCCTGCGCACCGACGCGATCTTCCTCAAGGTGCCGATCTTCGGGTCGCTGCTCCGGAAGGTGGCCGTCGCCCGCTTCACCCGGACCCTCGGCACGATGGTCTCGAGCGGCGTGCCCATCCTCGATGCCCTCGACATCTGCGCGAAGACCGCCGGCAACCTGGTGATCGAGAACGCGATCATGTCCACCCGGTCCGCGATTTCCGAGGGCCGCACGATGGCGGAGCCCCTCGAGGAGGCCGGCGTCTTCCCGGGCATGGTGGTCCAGATGATCGCCGTCGGTGAGTCGACCGGTGCGATGGACACGATGCTCTCCAAGATCGCGGACTTCTACGACGAAGAGGTCGACAACGCGGTGGAGGCCCTGACCTCGCTCCTCGAGCCCCTGATGATGGTGTTCCTGGGCGGCGCGATCGGCGGCATCCTGATCGCGATGTACCTCCCGATCTTCAAGATCGCCGAGAGCATCAAGTAGTCGGACGCCATGGAGGGCGGAACGGCGCCGGCCCAGAGGAGGACGGAGGGCCCGACGGCGCCGGCCCAGGCCCTTCGCACCCGCCTGCTGCGGGTGATGGCCGCGCGCCTCGGCATCTGTGTCGGGGCGCTGGCCCTGGCGCTCACCCTGGTGGGCGCCGGCCGGCTGACGACCGAGACCGCCGAGCTCGGACTCTACGGCACGCTCGGCATCGCGTTCTTCGCGACGGCGGTGTACTCGGGTCTCCTGCCCTTCGTGCGGGCGGTGCGGCGCTTCGCGGGCATCCAGCTCGTCACGGACCTCGCCCTGGTCACCGCCCTGGTGACCTTCTCCGGCGGCGCCGAGTCGATCTTCAGCTTCCTCTACCTGCCGGTCGTGGTCTTCGGCGGCCTGCTCTTCGATCGGCCCGGGGGCTACGGCACCGCCGGCGGCGCCTCGGCCGGCTTCGCCGTGGGCATCCTGATGGCGATGGGGCTGCCCGCCGGCGGGCTCGGTGCCGCGCCGGCGGAGTTCGCCTTCACGCTCTGGGGCGTGCACACCGGCGCCATGCTCGTGGTCGCGCTCTTCGCGACCGGCCTGACCCGCGAGCTTCGCCGGGTCGGCGAGCAGCTCGAAGCCAGCACGAGCGATCTCGCCGAGCTGCGCTCCCTGCACCAGCGCATCGTGGAGAGCCTGACCAGCGGCGTCCTCACCACCGACCCGGCCGGGCGCGTGACCTCCTTCAACCCGGAGGCCGCCCACATCACCGGCCGGAGGGCGGAAGACGCCCTGGGTGCCCGCATCGAAGACGTCCTGCCGGGGATCGAGGAGATCGCCGCTTCCAGCCTCTCGGGCCGGCGCCGAGCCCGCTTCCGCTTCGAGCGCTCGGACGGCGAAGAGCGCTACCTCGGGGTGGCGCTTTCGAACCTGCAGCACGGCGAGGCCGGCGCGGGGGGCTGGGTGGTGATCTTCCAGGACGTCACCGAGGTCGTGCGGCTCGAGGGTGCGCTCGAGCACCGGGCCCGCCTGGCGGGCATCGGCGAGCTCTCCGCGTCGATCGCCCACGAGATCCGCAATCCTCTCGCCGCGATCTCCGGCTCCGTCGAGATGCTGCGGGCGACGCTGCCGCGGGAGCAGGCGGACGGGGAGGGCGGACGCCTGATGGGCATCGTGCTGCGGGAGATCGACCGGCTGAACCACCTCATCACCGACTTCCTGCAGTACGCTCGTCCCGCGCCGCCCAAGAAGGAGCGGGTCGACCTGGGCCGGCTCACCCGGCAGGTGGCGGAGACCTTCGGCGCGGGCCTCGGCGAGGACGTCCGGCTCGACCTCTCGCTGGCGCCGGGCTGCTTCGTGAACGCGGACAGCAAGCAGCTGCAGCAGCTGCTCTGGAACCTCCTGGGCAACGCGCGAGACGCGCTGGCCGGGCCGGGCCGGCTCGGCCTCCGCGTCGCCCTGGTGGGGGCGCCGCCGGGCCCTCAAGACCGCCCCGCTGCGCGCCGAAACGAAGGCCTGGAGGGCGCCCGCGTCGTGGAGCTCGTGGTTTCGGACAACGGTGTGGGGATTTCGCCGCGGGTGCAGGAGCGGATCTTCGATCCGTTCTTCACCACGCGCGAGGAGGGCACGGGCCTCGGGCTCGCGATCGTGCACCGCATCGCCCAGCACCACGAGGGCGCGGTGCAGGTGGCGAGCCGTGAAGGTGCTGGAACCGAGTTCCGCGTGACCTTCCCGGCCGGCGAGCCTCCGGCGTGAGCGACGCACCGGTTCGCATCCTGGTCGTCGACGACGAGCGCAGCATGCGCGAGTTCCTGGAGATCTTCTTCGCCCGCGAGGGCTACGAGGCGGTCACGGCCGCGGACGTGGATGCGGCCCTCGTCGCGCTCGAGTCCGATGACTTCGACGTCGTGATCAGCGACGTCCAGATGCCCGACAAGAACGGCATCGACCTGCTGCGGGCGGTGAAGGAGACCGCGCCGGAGACGGTGGTCATCATGATCACCGCCTTCGCCACCGCGGAGACGGCCATCGAGGCCATGAAGGAGGGCGCGTACGACTACGTGACCAAGCCCTTCAAGGTCGACGAGCTGCGCCTCGTGGTGGAGAAGGCCCTGGAGAAGAAGCTCCTCGCCTCGGAGAACCGGCGCCTCCGCTCCGAGCTCGAGAGCCGGAGCCGGCCGCGAACGTTGGTCGGTACGAGCCAGGCCATGCAGAAGGTCTACGAGCTCGTGGCCCAGGTGGCGCGCACGAAGACCAACGTCCTGATCAGCGGGGAGAGCGGCACCGGCAAGGAGCTGATCGCCCGGGCGATCCACGACCAGAGCGATCGGGACGGCGAGGCATTCGTCGCGGTGAACTGTGGGGCGATCCCAGAGAACCTGCTCGAGTCCGAGCTCTTCGGCCACGTGAAGGGGGCGTTCACCGGAGCGGTTCAGAACCGCGCCGGCCTGTTCGAATCCGCCGACGGCGGCACGCTCTTCCTCGACGAGATCGGCGAGATCCCGTTGCCCCTGCAGGTGAAGCTCCTGCGCGTGATCCAGGACCGGAACGTGCGCCGGGTCGGTGGCGGCGGGGACACGCCGGTGGACGTGCGGATCGTCGCCGCCACGAACCGCGACCTCCAGCAGGAAGTCGGAGCCGGGCGCTTCCGCGAGGATCTCTTCTACCGGCTGAACGTGATCCAGATCCCGCTGCCTGCCTTGCGCGAGCGCATGGAGGACGTGCCGCTCCTGGTGCAGCACTTCGTCGAGAAGTACTCGCTCGAGCTCGGCAAGCCCGTCGAGCGCATCCGGGACGACGCCCTGGCCCGGATCCAGGCCTACGGCTTTCCCGGCAACGTCCGCGAGCTGGAGAACACGATCGAGCGCGCGGTGGCCCTGTGCCAGGAGGCGACGATCGGCGTGGAGGTGCTCCCGCCGGCGATCCTCCAGCCGCCGAGCACCGGCGAGGCCGCCCAGCGACTGCCCGAGGAAGGTGGCAACCTGGACGAGATGCTCGCCCAGGTGGAGCGCGAGCTGCTTCGCGAGGCGCTCGCGCGCACCGGGGGCGTCAAGAAGAAGGCCGCCCAGCTCCTCGGCGTCTCCTTCCGGTCCTTCCGCTACCGGCTGGAGAAGCTGGGGCTCGACGACCCGCAGTAGGGCGTGGGCGCCACCGGCCATCCGCGGCCTTCGCACGGCCTGCGCAGCGAGGTGCTGTTGAGCCTCGGGCTCGTCATGCTCCTGGCGACGGTCGTGCTGGTCGCCGTCTTCGTCTCTCACCACGAGGCCGGCCTGCAGCGGGTGCTCGGGCGCTCGCTCCTGGCCGAAGCCGCCCGCCCCACCGCTCCCTCGGACCAGGTCGTGGCCGGCACCGCCTGGTGGACGGTCGGTGGCGAAGGCGACGTGCGCCCGCTCGGGCCGATCGCCGGGGAGCTCGATCCGGAAACCCTCGCGCTTGCCGAGCAGGCGCGTCGCGAGGGCGTGCCCCTCCTCCAGCTCGGACGGCTCGGCAGCCGGATCCGCTTCGCAGCTCCCGTCGCCGACGATCGCGTGGCGGCGGCGCGGCTGCCCCAGGACGCGTCGGTTCGCCTCCGCTCGGCGCCCCTCGTCGTGGTGGCGATCCTCGGCCTGGCGAACGTTGCGATTTTCACGGCCTTCGGCGGATGGCTGCTGCGACGCCGGGTGATCGGTCCGCTCGAAGCGGTGGCTCGGGCGGCGACGGCGATCGGGGAGGGCGCCGGCGACGTGCGGGCGCCTGTTCAAGGACCGGCGGAGGTGGCCGCCGTCGGTCGCTCCCTCAACGAGATGACCGAGGCTCTCCAGGAGCGCAGTGGAGCCCTCGAGAAGGCGGTGGCCGACCTGCGCGCCGCCAACCGCGAGCTGCGCCGGACCCGAGAGGGCCTCGACCGCGCCGAGCGCCTCGCTTCGGTCGGGCACCTGGCCGCCGGGGTCGCCCACGAGGTGGGCAATCCGATCGGCGCGATCCTGGCGTTCCTCGACCTGGTGGGGCGGGACCCGGGCCTCGCCGAGACCAGCCGCGAGCACCTGGACCGCGCGGCGCGGGAGGGCGAGCGGGTGCGCACGATCCTCCGCCAGCTACTCGACTTCTCGCGGCCCCATCGCCCGACGCCAGCGCCCGTATCGCTGGGCGAGATCGCGAGGGAGACGCTGGTGCTCGTCTCCGCCGGGCGCCGCTATCGCCACCTGGCCTTCGAGCTCTCCGAGCCCGAGGGGCTCCCCGCGGTGCTCGGCGACGCGGCGGCGGTGACCCAGATCCTGCTGAACCTGCTGCTCAACGCCGCGGATGCGGTGGGGGAGCGCGAGGGCGCTCGGGTCGAGCTGCGCCTGCGGCCGGCGGCGCTCGCCCAGCGCGGCAGCGACACCCCCGAGGCCAGAGCGGCCCTCCGGGAGCGGCCGGACGCGGTCGAGTGTCTGGTCTGCGACGACGGCCCCGGGATCCCGGAGCGCGACCGGGAGCGGATCTTCGACCCCTTCTTCACGACCAAGCCGCCGGGGGAGGGCACCGGCCTCGGCCTGGCCAATGCGGCGCGCCTGGCCGAGGAGCTCGGTGGTCGGGTGGAATGGGTCCCCCCGCCTGCGGGATTCCGCACGGCGATGGCCCTGCGGCTTCCCGTGGAGGGAACGCAGCGCGGCGCCACGGTGCGCCCGGCGCCGGCCCTGTGAAGCAGGCTGCGGACCCCGCAGCCCATTGCGCAGCGCGGGCGCTCGTTCCCCGGCCTTCGACCTACGGAAAGCTCAAGAAGATCCGCGGCTTGGCCGATTTCGGGAGGTGGCATGGCCCTTGCGACGGCCATGCCGAGCGCGCCCGGTCCGGGCGAGGAGTCTCCCAGGTGCATCGACGCCAAGCCGCCTTCACGATGTTCGAGCTGATGATGGTCCTCGCGATCATCGCAATCGTGGCCGCGCTGGGCGCGACCAGCTGGCGGGAGATGCAGCAGAACAACAAGACGAAGTTCATGGCCCGCCAGATCGCCGGTGCCGTCGAGCTCGCGCGCTCCCACGCCATCCAGGAAGAGGCGTTCTACGGCGTCTACGTGAGTCTCGGCGCCGGACGCAACCAGGATCTTTGCGGAAACGTGCTCCCGGCGAACCAGCCGGTCACGGTCTTCCTCGACAACGTCACCCAGAACTGCTGCATCGATGCCGGCGAGATCCAGGTGAACTTCCCGACGGATGCGAACGTCGCGACCAGTCTCGCCTGGGGCGCCACCTGGGCGGCCGCACCGGTGCCGACGGACCAGGGAGCGACGCCGGCCAATCTCGCCCAGGGCACCACCTTCCCGTTCATCTCCGCCGGAACCGCACCCATGCTGCTGATCCGCCCCGACGGCGTGCCGGTCCAGCCAGACGCTGTGTGCAACGCCGGAAACGTGGGCACCGGCACCGGAGGCTTCTACCTCACGACCGGGACCACGGCGCCGGCCGATGCCCGGGACTATGCCGTCGTGATCTCACCGCTGGGCGCGACGCGGATCCACAGCTTCGAGCGGGGGACCGCCACATGGACGAACTGACGCGGCACGAACCGATGCGCCGGGAGCACCGCCGCCGGGCAGGCCTCTCGATGATCGAGGTGATGATGGCGCTGAGCATCCTCGCCGGCGGTCTGCTCGTCATGCTCAGCATGCAGATCCAGGCCATGAACGGCGGCCGCCACGGGCGCAACGCCACCGAGGCGGCGCAGATCGCCCAGGCGCAGATGGCGCGGCTGCATCACCAGGACTTCACGACCCTGGCCGCCACCGGCGGCTGGACCGTGGTGGTCCCGGTCACCGGAGCGGTGACCGGCGGCGGTGGCGCTGCCGCGAGCACCGGCCAGCAGTACCAGCTCGACTGGATGGTCAGTCAGAACCCGGATCCGAATCCGGCCATCATCGCCGACACCTGGCAGATCGACGTTCGCGTGCGCTGGGCGGACCCGAACGCCAGGCCCGGCGTCCCCCTGCGCTCCTACGTCATCTCCAGCATCCGATACGACGACTGAGGGGACGTCATGATCACCCACGACAAGCAGCTGCGCGGGTTCTCGCTGATCGAGATGATGGTCTCGATGGCCATCCTCGCGCTGATCACCGTCTACCTCACGGACATGCTGCTGCGGCAGAGCCGTACCTACACCGTCGTCGACCAGGTGACGGAGATGCAACAGAACACGCGGGTCGTCTCGGACATCCTCGAGCGCGAGCTCCGCACCACCGGCTTCATGACCGAGGAGTCCGGCGTGTTCTGCGGAGTCGACCTCCTGGCCGCGCCGGACATCGTCGTCGTGAGCGACGCCACGGTCTTCGATCCCACCGACCAGTCGGCCTCGAACATGGGCGTCGACATCACCGACGCCGACTACAGCGGCGCCGGTATCGATACCTTCAACGTGGCGGACACCTCCTTGGAGGGCACGCCCTTCTACGACGTGGACGGCGACAATACCCCGGACAGCGACTTCTTCGACGTGCAGCCGCCCGCGGGCGCCGGCATGCCGACGGACCAGTCCGGCGGCGTCATCGTCTACGACAGCACAAACCCGTCCTGGGGCGTGCGTTGCGGACGGATCGTCCCGGGCTCGGTGACCGCCACCCGCATCCAGGTCGACTGGACCTTCGGGATGCCCGCGGTCATCCCGCTGCCCGGTGCGATCCCGGTTCCCGGCGATCTCTACATGCTCCCCGCCACGGTCTACCAGGTGGACCAGCCGGCCGGAATCGCCGCCCCGCCCGCCACCTCTCGCCTCCTTCGCAACGGCCTCGCAATCGTGGAAGACGTGGAGGACATGCAGGTCGCGATGTGGTTCGACCTGGACAACGACGATGTCCAGGATGCCGGTGAGTACCTGGGCGCCCGCACCATCCCGGTGGCCGATCCGCTGGCCGGCGTCCAGTTCCGACAGAACGAGAGGGACAACCGGCTCCTTCGCGAGGTGCGCGTGAACCTCATGCTGCGCACCCGCCAGCAGGACCCGAACGTGATCGCCAACGCGCTGCAGCCCCAAGGGCAGTACCAGAACCTCGAGAACCGCAACACGCCGGTTCCCGTGGCCGACGCCTTCGTGCGCCGGGTCCAGACGCTGACCGTCCGGCCGCGCAACGTGGGCCACCGCATCAACAGCCTGTGAGCGACGCGGTCAGGACAGGAGACACCATGAACCACCCCGAGCGACGACGAGAACGAGGCGCGGCGATGTTCGTCGCGGTGCTGATGCTCGTGCTGATGGGCTGGATGGGCATGGCGTCGATGAACTCGGTGACCCGCGACAACCAGGTGGCAGGCTTCCAGAACCGCAACGAGAACGCCTTCTTCGCCGCCGAGGCCGGCGTCGCCTACGCCCGGGCGGTGGTCGAGCACGAGATCGGGGACATTTCCGATCTTCCGGGAGTGGGGTCGGTCCCGGCCTTCCCCACGCAGACGGCTCCCACCATGATCAGTCAGGTGGGTGCCTACACGGCGTGGCAGAACGCGGCCACCGCCGGTAACGAGCTGCCGCGCTACTACGGCGACCCGAACCCTCCGGATCCGACCAACCCCCAGCCGATTCACTACTTCGGCCCCGGCGAGATCATGGACGGAGACGACCTGGCCGTCGGCTCGGCCCAACGTTGGGGAACCCTGTGGCGCATCAACGTGGTCGGGCAGAGCCCGAACGCCTTGGGTGCGGGCTTTGGCAGCGGCGGCTCCACGGCGCGTCTCGACGTCGTGACCGTCAAGCCGATGATGCGATAGCGCGCGACACCGCGCGCAGGGAGGGGACATGGGATTCGTGAAGCGCGGGCGCTGGCTCGCTCTGGGCGCGTCGGTCGTTCTGGCGGCCTGTGGCGCGGAAGAGGTGCCGACGGGAGCGGGCAGCAAGCCGATGGTGGCCGGCGCCGAGGCGAGCGACGCGGTGGAGGCCGCCAGCTCGGACGAAGCGCCGGTGATCGGCCGCCTGGACGTGTCGCCGCGTGAGATCGCGCCGGGCCGCGAGCTGCGGGTCGTGGCTGAGGCGCGGGATCCCGAGGGCGGCCCCGTGCGCTTCGAGTTCGTGTGGGAGCGCAACGGGCGCGAGGTGAAGCGGACCCACGAGCCGGCGATGACCTTCTTCGACGTCCAGAAGGGCGACACCGTGACGCTGACGGCCGTCGCGAGCGACGGGCGGAACGCGAGCGCGCCGGTGCGCACCCGTCTCACCGTGGGCAATCGGCCACCGGTGCTCCAGGGCTTGTCGCTCGATCCGGCGGAGGACGTTCGCGCGGGAATGAAGGTCACCGCCACGCCCGAAGGCCAGGATCCGGACAACGACGAGCTCGAGTTCGTCTACCGCTGGACCGTGAACGGAGCGCTCCGCGGGGAAGAGCGGACCTTCGATACGACGGGGCTCCGGCGCGGCGATCGCATCGGCCTCGAGGTGCAGGCCTCCGACGGAGATCGGCAGAGCCAGCCCTACTCGATCGAGACCGAGCTCGGGAACACGCCGCCGGTGATCGCCTCGGAAGGGGAGACGACCGCGCCGGACGGGACCTACCAGCACCAGTTCGCCGCCGAGGACGTGGACGGCGATCGCAACCTGCGCTTCTTCCTCGAGGCCGGTCCGTCGGGCATGAGCATGGACGGCATCACCGGGGAACTGCGCTGGCGGCCCACGGAAGGCCAGGGCGGGCGGCACGACATCGTGGTCGGTGTCAAGGACGCCAGCGGCGACGCCACGACCTTCTCGTTCGCGGTGGACGTGGACATGCGCTCCGAGGAAGCGGCGCCCGCGGCGCCGGCGCCCTGAGCGCCGGCCCGGCCCGCAGCCGCTTGCGCACCGCGCAGCGGACTGCGCAGCCCGCGCTGCGGACACGATCCCGGAGTTGAGGAAAGCCCAATTGTTTCAGCCACTTATGTCCGTCTCGCTGGTGGCACGGCGCTTGCTCCCAAGCAGGACGCGCGCTGGCCGCGCAAGCCAGGAGAACCCCATGCAGGCTCCCACCTTCGCTCGCACCGTGACCCTCGTGGTCGCTGCCGCCTTCCTCGCGGCCGGCACGGCCCAGGCCCAGGTCGACGACCAGGCGCTCTTCACGACGGCGGTGCCCCCGAACGTCGTGCTGCTCGTGGATAACTCGGGATCCATGCACCACGTGGTCTGGCACCCGGCCTACGACCCGGCCGTCGCGAACACCTGCACGTACTTCACGGACACGACCACGTCCCAGTACTTCGTCGGCCCCTGGTCCGGCGACACCTTCCCGGACGGCGGCGGCGACACCACCTTCCAGGACGGCACCTACGCCATCGTCAGTGCCGGATGCACCGCCTCGGCTCGAGAGATCTTCGCCGACCCCGCGGTCACGACTTCCGTCAACTGGACGCGTTGGACGGGCCACTACCTGAACTGGTACTACAGCTCCGCCGCCGATCCTTACGTGTCCGAGATCGTGGCGGTGAACAACGGCGTGTTCTCGAGCTGTGTGGGCGGGGGCACCTACGATCTCCACCGGCGAGCGCGCATCAACGCGGCCAAGCAGATCCTCCGGGAGGTCATCTGCCAGGTGAACGCTTCCGGCTCCGTCCGCTTCGGCATGGCGCAGTTCCGTCGTGGCTCGGATGGCCTGGGAATACTCCCGAACGGCGGCTACGTGTCCGTGCCCGCCGAGGACTACCACGACAACCTGGGCAACCCGTACTCGTACACGCTGAACGGGATCACGCAGCCCCACGGCGATCATCTTGACGACGCCATCGACAACCTGACAGGGGAATCCTGGACGCCCCTCGCCGAGACCCTGTTCCAGATCTATACCTATTTCCAGAGCCGCGTTGCGAGCGACCGAGTGCCCGGCGCGAACTCGGGGACGTTCCCGGAGTACGAGTACGAGCCCAGTCACGCATCGAACGGTGCCTACAACATCTCCGGTGCACCGACGGTGCCCGACAGCCCGGTCCAGTACGAGTGCCAGAAGAACTTCGTCGTCGTGATCACCGACGGCGAGCCGACTCGCGACGACTTCACGAATGACGACGCGAGTGGGGGGACGGACGCGACCGACCAGGGCTTCGCCCAGTTCGGGAACCTGATCGGCGACTACATCCCCCTCGACGAAGCAGAGACGCCTGGCTGGTGCTGCAACGGCAGCATGTATCTGGACGATGTCGCCAAGTTCATGCACGACAAGGACCTGCGTCCGGACCTCCCGCCCCACGCCGGGCAGGAGCAGACGATGGACATCTACACGGTGGGTTTCACGACCTCGCCTTTCGCCGACGACATTCTCAAGCGGGCAGCCCTGGCAGGTGGCGGGCGTTTCTACCGCAGCAACGATCCTGAGTCCCTTGCCAAGGATCTCGTCCTGGCCATTACGGACATCCTGCTGAAGTCCCAAGCGTTCACTTCGGCCACCGTTCCTGCGGGTCGCGCCAGTTCCGACGAGCGCCTCTACACCAGCGACTTCATCCCGAGCACGAAGGACGGATTCTGGCAGGGCCACCTGCGTTCCTGGAAGATCAACTCCGCGGCGCAGATCCTCGACAAGTTCGACAACTGCGCCCTGGACGACCCCCAGTGCCGCTCGGGCGACTTCCTCGCCTCCGCAGTGCCCTTCTGGGACGCCGCGCAGACGATCGCCAACGCCGGTGAGCCCGCGCGCAACCTCTACATGTCCCATCCCAACGGCGCCGGCACGGCGCCCGTCGTCGAGACCTTCGACATGGGTACGGTGACCGACGTGGACCTGGGCGTCACCGTGGCCGACATCGCTACCTACGACTTCGGCAGCTACCCGCCGCCTACGACGGCCCAGGGCCTGGCGGACATGGTGGTGGAGGCGATTCGCGGTTGCGAGTTGGGCAGCACGGACACGAACTGTCTGCAGCGGAAGTGGCTCCTGGGTGACATCTTCCACTCCAATCCTACCGTGGTGAAGTACCCGGACGGCTTCAGTACGAAGCTCTCCTACAAGAACTTCGCCTCCAACTTCGCGACGCGAGACAAGGTGATCCTGGCCGGCAGCAACGCGGGCTTCCTGCACATCCTTCATGCGGGGAGCTGGGACCCGGCGCTGAACTTCGGCAAGGGAGCGTATGACAACGGCACGGGCGCGGAAGTTGCCGGCTTCATGCCGTGGCAGGCGCGGCAGAACGCCAAGGAGCTGCCGCGGGACGACAAGACCCGCGACTACTACTTCGTGGACGGAGCGCCGGCGGTCGCCGACGCCTTCCTTCCGGCGAACCCTCGCACGGGCGACCTGAACGACCCGACGGCCTGGACCGACTGGAAGACCGTGGCGGTCACCGGCATGCGCCAGGGGGGCCGCCAGTACCTGGCTCTCGACGTGACCGACCCGTCCGGCGGCACCGCCTGCGCCGAGTCGAGCTCGCCGAGCTACCCCTGCTACCTGTGGGAGTTCCCGAACGAGCTCGACACAAGAAGCCACGTCGGCTTCATGGGTGAGACCTGGTCCGAGCCGGTCATCGCCAAGGTGAAGGTGGACGACGGTACGGTGCCCGGCGGCTACGGCCGCTACGTGGCGATCGTGGGCTCCGGCTACGACGTCAAGAGCGACCCGAACGTCCACACGAGCTACGACCCGACCGCGAACGAGGGTCGCGCGATCATGATGATCGATGTGGCTACGGGCGAGCTCCTGGCGATGAAGAAGTTCGACAACTCCGACAAGGCACCGACCACGGATCCGGCCACCTACAGCTATGACCCGATGGACCCGGAGAAGAGCATGTTCTTCTCCTTCGCGGCCCAGCCCGGCGTCTTCGACGTCGACTTCGACGGCTACGTGGACGTGATCCTGATCGGCGACCTGGGTGGCAACATCTGGAAGTGGGTCGTGAAGAGCGTCGGCGAGGACCCGGTGCTGAACGGCGCCATGACCACGGCCCAGCCGAGCTGGCCCTTCGCCCGCTACTTCCAGGCGCCGAGCTACTACGACTCGGGCAGTGGCAACCGGTTCTGGAAGAGCATCTTCTTCCGCCCGGGCCTCACCCGGATCAGCGGGACCTACTGGATGGCCTTCGGGACCGGCCAGCGGGCGAACCTGCAGTGGGCCGGTATCGCTGGCACCACGGCGGACGACTCGCGCCTCTACTCAATGAAGGACTACGACCTCCTCCTGAACTCGAACCCGAATCCGACCACGCTGACCGAAGCGGATCTTGACGGGGTGACCCCTGGGGCCGGGGACTACACCACGACTCTCGGGACGTGCACTTCCCCCAGTGGCCGTGGATTCTACGTTCGGGGCGTAGGCGCGGGGGAGAAGTTCGTGACGCAGACGGTGGTGTTCTCGAAGTTCGTGATCTCCGCATCCTTCACTCCGGCAACAGTGACAACCTGCGGTGCGGCGGGCGACGCGACCCTGTACACCTATTCCATCACCTGCGGTCGGGGACTGACGGTGAAGAACTCGGTGACGGGTACTACCTCCATTATCGTGAAGTCCGACATGGGAGACGGCATGCCTTCCAACCCGCAGGTGAGCATGGACAACCAGTCCGGAGACACGACCGTGATCGTCCGGCTCCAGGACGGGGCCATCTGGCAGCCGCCGGGTGACATCCCCGGCGCCGGCGACGGCATTGGTCAGCACTACTGGCGAGAGCTCTAGCCCCCGAATCACCTCTCGAGGAGATGGGAGATCCGATCATGACGAAGACGATCCGATGCGGCCTGGCGGCCCTGGTGGTGGCGGCCAGCCTGCTCCTGGCGGGCGCAGCCTCGGCCTGGAGCGACGAGACGACGGTGCAGAGCAAGGCCCCGGGGAGCAGCTCCCTGCTCCTGGAGGACGACGTCACGGTGCGGGTGGGCCCCTCGACCGAGATCCGCAACGCCAACGGCGTGCGGATCCAGTACGCGGACATCCCGGACCCGGAGGAGGTGAAGCCCGCCTCGGTGATGGTGCGCGTGGAGGGGTCGCGCTCCGGGAGCGTGGTGACGGCGTCGAAGATCACGGTCCGGCCGCTGCTCACGCATTGATCGGAGGCCGGGCCCCGGCCCGGCCGGCGGCCTAGGCGCCGCGTTCGCGCAGGCCGTACTCCTTGATCTTGTAGAGCAGCGCCCGGTGGCTGATCTCCAGCAGCCGCGCCGCGTGGGTGCGGTTGCCGTCCGTCGCGGCCAGGGCGCGGAGGATGAGATCGGCCTCGAACTTCTTGCGCGCCCGCTTGAGGCTGAGCTCGCCCGGTGCCGCGGACTCGGGCTCCCTCGTCGCCTCGGCGATGCCCGGCGGCAGCTCGCGCAGGGTGATCCAGTCGCCGTCCGCCAGGATCACCGCGCGCTCGATCACGTTCTCGAGCTCCCGGACGTTGCCGGGCCAGCGATGATCCGTGAGCCGGGCGAGGGCGTCGTCGGCGACGCCGCGGATCGGCTTTCCGAGGGTGCGGCCCGAGCGCTGGACGAAGTGGTCGATCAGCAGCGGGATGTCCTCCCGGCGATCGCGAAGGGCCGGCACCTCGATGTGGACGACGTTGAGGCGGTAGAAGAGGTCCTCCCGAAAGCGGCCCTCGGCCACCTCCCGGGGCAGGTCCCGGGCCGTGGCGGCGAGCACCCGGACGTCGACGCTGCGGGACTTGGACTCGCCGACGGGGCGGACCTCCTCCTCCTGGAGGACGCGCAGGAGCTTCACCTGGAGGGCGAGCGGCAGCTCGCCGATCTCGTCCAGGAAGAGGGTGCCGCCGCTCGCCTCGACGAAGAGGCCGCGGCGGGCCCGGTCGGCGCCGGTGAAGGCGCCCTTGGCGTGGCCGAAGAGCTCGCTCTCGAGGAGCGCCTCGGGGATGGCGCCGCAGTTCACGGCCACGAACGCCTCCTCCCGGCGGCTCGACTGGGCGTGGACGGCCCGGGCCAGCACCTCCTTGCCGGTGCCGCTCTCGCCGGTGAGGAGCACGGTGGCCTTGAACTCCGCCGCACGCTCGATCAGCTCGAGGACGCGGATCATCGCCTCGGAGGCGGCCACGATCGGGCGCTCGCCGACGACCCGCTCGACGTCGCGCTGCAGGAGGGCGTTGGCGCGCCGCAGCCGCTCGCGCTCGCGGGCCTTGCGAATGGCCAGGAGCACCTCGGAGGGCTGGAAGGGCTTCGCCAGGTAGTCGTAGGCGCCGCGCTGCATGGCCTCGATGGCCAGGTCCGCGGAGCCGTAGGCGGACATCATGAGGACGGTGATGCCGGGCAGCTTGCGCAGCAGCTGGGGCAGAAGCTCCAGGCCGTCGGTCCCGGGCATGCGCAGGTCGCAGAGGACCAGATCCACCGGAGCCCCTTCGAGCTGGTCGAGGGCCTCCCCGGCGTGGGCTGCCAGGCCCACCTCGTAGCCCTCGGCGGCCAGGAACATGCCCAGGCTGTCCCGGAGGGCCTCGTCGTCGTCCACGATGAGGATGCGCTCGGACATGGGCCTGTGTCTGCCTCCCCAGGGCCTTATCGGCGGTCCGCCGGCCGGCGTGAGGGCCCTGGGGCGGTCCCGGAGCCGGGACGGGGAGCCCCCGATTCCAGCCCCCGCGGAGCCGTGACGGGGGGGCGGGGAAAAGGTGACCCGCAACACCACGCAGACCCCTCAAGGCCGCTCAAGTCCCCGAAACCCCAGGACGATAGGGGGATCGTTCGGGCGGGGGCGCCCACTCCGGCATGCAGTCGACCTTCGGGGGGAGACAGTGCCCAGCAACAACGTTCAGCGATTCCGTGAGGCTCAGATGATGAGCAAGGCAGAGCTCGCCCGGAAGGCGGGCTTGTCGACCCTCACCATCGATCGGATCGAGGCCGGACGCCCCTGCCGCCTGGACACGAAGCGGAAGATCCTGATCGCGCTCGGACTCAAGGTCGCGGACAAGGACAAGGTCTTCGGCCCGGCTCCCAGCAACTTCCCCGCTCCTCCGGTCCACGACGGACCGGAGCGCTTCTAGCGGCGGGCAGGAGGGAACGCGTTGCCTTTCTCGTTCGGTAAGTCCAAGTCGATCGTCGGCCTCGACATCGGGTCTTCCTCCGTGAAGATCGTCGAGCTCGTCAGCCGCAGCAGGGGCGTCGAGCTGCAGCACGTGGGCGTCGCCCCGCTGCCGCCTGAAGCCATCGTGCAGGGTGCGTTCCTGAACTCGGGAGCCATCGTCGACGCCATCGCCCGGGCGGTCGAGGAATCCGGGATCAAGAACAAGAACGTCGCTACGGCCGTCTCGGGGCATTCGGTGATCGTCAAGAAGATCAGCCTTCCGATGATGACGCGGGACGAGCTGGAGGAGTCGATCCGCTGGGAGGCGGAGCAGTACATCCCCTTCGACATCAACGAAGTGAACCTCGACTTCCAGATCCTCGAGTCCGGCGATGTGGAAGGGCAGATGGACGTCCTCCTCGTCGCTGCCAAGAAGGACCTGATCGACGACTACGTCCAGGTCATCAGTGAGGCGGGTCTCACGCCTTCGGTGATCGATGTCGCCGCCTTCGCGGTGGAGAACGCCTTCGAGGCGAACTACGACGTCAACCCGAACGAGGTGGTCGCCCTGGTCAACATCGGGGCCCAGGTCGTCAACATCAACATCGTCTCCCAGGGCATCCCCGCCTTCACCCGCGACGTGTCCACCGGCGGCAACGTCTACACGGAAGAGATCCAGAAGGCCCTCTCCGTGGGGTGGGAGGAGGCCGAGCGCCTGAAGATCGGCGGCGACCCCGGCGAAGAGAGCCAGGAGGTCGTGCCCCAGGAAGTGGAGAAGGCGATGCGCTCGGTCAGCGAGACCGTGCTGGGCGAAATTAGCCGCTCCCTCGATTTCTTCGCGGCTACCGCCGCCGAGGCCCGCATCGGCAGGGTCTTCCTCTCGGGCGGCGGCGCGCGGGTCTCGGGCCTCGACGCCGCCTTCCAGGGCAAGACGAACCTGCCCGTGGAGATGCTGAACCCGCTGGCGCGCCTCGTGCCCGGCAGCCAAGTCGACCAGGCGTTCCTCGACGAGGTCGCGCCCTCCCTGGGCGTGAGCGTCGGGCTGGCCCTGCGGAGGATGGACGACTAATGATCAAGATCAACCTCCTTCCGGTCCGCGAGGAGCGCCGAAAGGCCGGCGCTCGGCAATTCGCGGTCAGCGTGGCGGCGACCCTGGTTGGCGCCCTGGCCATCGCCGGTTTCTTCCACTGGAACCTGGTGAACGAGCTGGCCGAGGTGAAGACCGCCACCGCCGATACCCAGCGGCAGATCGACAAGTTCGGCCCGCAGCTCCAGCAGGTCGAAGAGTACCGTCGGACCAAGGCGGAGATCGAGCAGAAGCTCGAGGTGATCGAGCGCCTGTTCGCGAGTCGCGCCGGCCCGGTCCACATGATGGACGAGCTGGCGACCCACGCGCCCGATCGGCTGTGGATCACCGAAGTGAAGACCCAGGCCTCCAAGATCACGATCAAGGGGATGAGCCTCGACAACGAGCTCGTCGCGGTCTTCCTGACCGCGCTCAACCAGTCCCCGTACTTCTCCAACGTCGAGCTGCTCAGCACCGAGGCGAAGGAGAAGGAAGGGCTCAAGCTGAACGCCTTCGAGGTCAGCGCCTTGGCCGCCTCGCCGAAGCCCAAGAAGGCTCCGGTGGAGACGGCCGCCGTGGACCACGGGCAGTAGGAGGGATCGATGGATCTCGGTCTCGACCAGTTCCAGGGCCAGCTCGACCGGCTCAACAAGCTTCCGCGCGCGTACCGGATGGCGTTGATGCCGGCGATCCTCGTCGTGATCGCCGCTCTCTACGTCTACTTCCTCTACATGCCGGCGAAGCAGGAGCTCACCGCCCAGCGGGAGCAGCACCTGCAGCTGCAGCGGAAGCTCGCCGAAGTGCGGGCCGTCGCCAGCAACGAGGAGGCGGTGAAGGCGGAGATCGCGGCGCTCGAGCTCAAGCTCAAGGACGCGCTGCGGCAGCTGCCGGACAGCAAGGAGCTTCCGGTCCTGCTCACCGACATCACCAGCCTCGGCAAGAACGCGGGCCTCGACTTCAAGGGCTTCCGCCCCCAGGCCGAGGTGAACAAGGGCTTCTACGCCGAAGTGCCGATCGACATCGAATTCACCGGGCAGTTCCACGACGCCGCGATGTTCTTCGACGAGGTCTCGAGGCTGCCGCGGATCGTCAACATCGGCGAGCTCGCGATCGACATCAATCGCGAGGACACGATCCGCACCGTGCTCAAGGTGAAGGGACAGGCCACGACCTATCGCTTCGTGGAGGCACCGCCCGAAGGGGCGGAGGCCGCCGACCCGAAGAAGGGCAAGGCCGTCCGAAAGCGAGGGCGAAAGTGATGACGCACCGGAAGTCCATCATCGCGGGGCTCGCGGCAGCGCTCTTGTTCGGACTGGCCTGCCAGGAGTCGGCCACCGGCACGGCGGCCCAGGCGGCCGCGCCCAAGCCGAAGGGCAAGGCGGCGGCTGCAGCGGCTCCGGGTGCCCAGGAGGGGGCCGCGGCGAACGCGATCGTGGCCGACGCCCGGGCTTACGTCTACGACCCGATCGGCAAGCGGGACCCGTTCCGGTCCTTCGTGTTGGATCGGATCAAGGAAGTCGACGAGGAGGCCAAGGGCCCGCTGGAGCAGTTCGATCTGAGCCAGCTGTCCGTCACCGGCGTGGTCTGGGAGGGCGGCAGCAAGCGCGCTCTCGTGATCGACCCGTCCGGCCAGGCCTACATCGTTCAAGAAGGCGACCCCATCGGCAAGAACGAGGGTCGCATCATCACGATCGGGGACAACACGATGATGGTTCGTGAGAAGTACGAGGACTTCCACGGCCAGCAGACTGAGAAAGAGATCGTGATGCGCATTCGGTTGACTGAGGGAGGGTGAGCTCGATGTTCGCTAGCACCATGAACGGAATCTGCGGAAAGGTGGGGCTCACCGTGAGCGCCATCTGCATGGCCGCCCTTCTCGCCTGCGCGTCCACGAAGGCGCCGGCGCCGACTGCCGTGGGACCGATGTCCCTCTCGTCGGTGACCGTCGAGGCGGACGGCGAGGCGACGCTCGTGAGCCTGAACGGGCTGACGGAGCCGGTCTACAACGCCTTCAAGCAGGCGGAGCCGAACCGGGTCGTGATCGACCTGGCATCGGTCGAGCCCGGTGAGGTTGCATCGGCGATCGCCGTCTACGACGGCACGATCGACGAGGTGACGGTCACCGGCTTCCACCACGAGGGCGCTTCGTCCACGCGGGTGGAGCTTTCGCTGGCGGCGGACGCCGAGTACACGGTGGTGGACCTCGAGGACCGCCTCGAGATCCGCGTGAGCGCCGCGACCCCGGCCGCCGCGCCCGCGGCGGACGCCTGGGCGGTGACCGAGCCGGCCACGGACGCTACGGCGACCGAGGTCGCCTCGGAGACCACCTCCGAGGAGGATCCGTGGGCGACGCCCGAGGCGGAGGAGGGAGCCTGGACTCCCGAAGCCGAGACCCCGGTTCCCGCGACCACCCTCTACGGGGTTTCGACGGCGACCGAAGGCGACGCCCTGGCCGTGCAGCTCGAGGCCGACGGCGCCATCGAGGGCGCGACCTGGTTCAACCTCGACGATCCCCAGCGGCTCGTCGTCGACGTGCCGGGGATCACCAGCCAGGTGGAGAGCCCCGTCATCGACGTGAACGGGAGCTGGGTCTCCCGGATCCGCGTCGGCCAGCACGACGAGAAGGTGCGGGTCGTGCTCGACGGCGCCGAAGGCGCTCCGGGCTTCGAGGCCGTCAACGTCGTGACCCTCGGCACCGGCCTCTGGCTCGGTCTGGGCGACGTGACGTCGCCGGTGGCCCCGGTGGCCATGTCTCCAGGGGCAGAGGAAGAGACCGACGCCGCCGAGGCGGCGCCCGCGGAGCTGGCCGAGACCGAGACGGCCGAGGATGTCACCGAGACCGCCGACGCTTCGGGCGACGCCCAGGCCGCGGAGACCGGGACGGCGGGCACCGAGACCGCCGAGGCCTGGGCCGAGGAGGCGTCCTTCGACGCCGCCGAGGAGGCCGCTCCGGCCACCCAGGCCGTCTACGGAGTGCAGCTCGAGAACGACGAGGCCCGCGAGCGGGTCGTGATCGTGACCGAGGGCCCCGTGGAGTTCGTGACGACGCATCCCGCCCCGGACACGACCGTGGTGAGCCTCAAGGGCGCCACCATCGATCCGGACGCCGCCGTGCGCATCGCGCCCGACGCGCCCGGTGCCGTGTCCCTCGTGACCGCGTTCCAGCAGCCGGAGACCGCCGAGCCCGAGGTGCGGGTCGTGGTGCGGGGCCAGGAGGGCGCCAAGCCGGCCGTGAGCCAGGAGGGCGCGCTGCTCTTCCTGGACTTCGCGCCCGCCGAGATGGCCTCCCGGCTTCCGATGCTGTCGGACGTGGCGGCGGCCGAGAGCATGCCCGCTTCGATCGACCCGGACGCCGACGCCGTGGATATTCTGGCCGAAGGTGGCCTGGTCGACGGTAAGGCCTACACCGGCCGTCGCATCTCCCTCGACTTCAAGGACGTGGAGATCGACGACGTCCTCCGGCTGATCGCCGAGGTCTCGGACCTCAACATCATCGCCGGCGACGAGGTCAACGGGAAGGTCACGATCCGCCTGGTGGACGTGCCCTGGGATCAGGCCCTCGACGTCATCCTCCTGACCCGCGGCCTCGGCTTCGTGCGGGTGGGCAACGTGCTCCGCATCGCGCCCGCCGACCTGCTGAAGACCGAGGAGGAGGCGCGCCTCCAGGAGCGCCGGGCCAAGGAGAAGCTCGAGGACCTGGTGGTCAAGCTCCAGCCGGTCAACTACGCCGACGTGTCCGAGATCGAGAAGATGGTGAAGCGGCTCCTCACCGCCCGCGGCAGCGTGGACGTGGACGAGCGCACCAACACCGTCATCCTGAAGGACATCGCGTCGGTGATCGACGAGGCCACGGCCCTCATCAAGGCGATCGACACGCAGACGCCGCAGGTGATGATCGAGGCCAAGATCGTCGAGGCCAACCTGGACTTCTCCAAGGAGCTGGGTGCGACCTGGGCCTTCGGTGTGCAGCCGCTCACCGACGGCTTCGACGAGAGCAGCCCCGATCGCCGCGACGAGCGGCTCGGGCTCGGCAACGACGTGCTGTTCCACGACAACCCGCTCTTCCTGGGCGACATCACCGACACGTTCAACCACGTGGCGGTGGTGAACCCGATCACCTCGGTCCCGAACGGTCTCCTCGATCTGGGCGCCTTCATCCTGGATGAGCGCCTCAACATCGAGGCCCGGATCGAGGCGGCGGAGAGCTACGGCGAGGGCAAGGTGATCTCGAGCCCGCGCATCGTCACGCTCGACAACCGGAAGGCGACCATCGAGCAGGGTGTCTCGATTCCCTTCCAGACCTTCGAGAACGGCGACGCCAAGCTCGAGTTCATCGACGCGGTCCTGCGCCTGGACGTGACGCCGCACATCACGGCGGACCAGAGCATCATCATGAAGCTCGAGGTCCAGCGCAACGCGCCCGACACCAGCGTGGAGACGCCCACGGGCTCCCCGGCCATCGCCAAGAACGAGGCGGAGACCGAGACCCTGGTGAAGGACGGTCAGACCCTGGTGATCGGCGGCATCTACGTCGTCGACCAGAGTGAGACCGAGAGCCGCGTGCCGTACTTCCACAAGATCCCGCTCCTGGGGAACGCGTTCAAGAACAACGAGGTCCGGGACATCCGCAAGGAGCTCCTGGTCTTCGTGACCCCGCGGATCGTGATCAATCCGGAGCTCGGCAGCTAGGAGCCGAAACTCGGGTTCGCACCCGGGCGGCGGGGAGCTTCGGCTCCCCGCCGCTTCGCGTTGGGGCCGGGCCCGCGGCGTTCGCCGCTCGCTCGTCTACGGTTATCCTTCGCCGATGGCAGGGACGATCTGGCTCGTCGGCCTGATGGGTGCCGGCAAGACGGCGGTGGGCGCGGCCCTGGCCGCGCGTCTGGGCGTGCCCTTCGCCGACTCCGACGCCGAGATCGAACGGGCCGCGGGCTGCACCATCCCCGAGATCTTCGAAGGGGAGGGCGAGGCCGCCTTCCGCGCCCGGGAACGCGAGGCGATCGCCCGGCTGGCCACGCAAGCCGGCGTCGTGGCCCTCGGTGGCGGCGCCATCGCCCAGCCCGGCCAGGCGGCGGCCCTGGCCGCGTCGGGCACCGTCGTCTACCTGCGCGCGCGTCCGGAGACCCTGGCCGCGAGGGTCGGCGGCAACGACGGGCGACCGCTCCTCGCGGGCCTGGACGGCCCCCAGCGCTGCGCCCGGCTGGCGGCGCTCCTCGAGGAGCGCCGGGAGGCCTACGAGAGCGCGAGCGTGCTCGTGGACACCGACGATCGGGAGATCGACGCCGTCGTCGGCGAGCTCGCGGCCCGGCTGGAGGCGGCGGCGTGAGGGGTGGCGGAGGCGCCAGGGCGGCCAGGACGGGGCGCCGCGTGCGGGTCGCCCTCGGTGAGCGCAGCTACACCATCCACATCGGGGCCGGCAGCCTGGACGACGTGGGCCCGGCGATCGCACGGGCGACCGGCGCGAAGAAGGCGATGCTCATCAGCGTTGCGCCCGTGGCTCGGCGCTACGCGGCGCGGGTGGAGCGCTCCCTGCGGGCGGCCGGAATCCGGCCCCGGCGTCTCCTGGTACCGGATGGCGAGCGGACGAAGAGCCTGCGCCAGGCCGAGAAGCTCTACGACGCCTGTCTGGCCGCCGGCGCCGACCGCAGCAGCGTGGTCGTCGCGCTCGGTGGGGGCGTGGTCGGCGATCTGGCCGGCTTTGTCGCGGCGACGCTCCTGCGAGGCCTTCCCGTCGTCCAGGTACCGACCTCGCTCCTGGCGATGGTCGACTCCAGCGTCGGTGGAAAGACCGGTGTGAACGTGGCGCGCGGCAAGAACCTGGTGGGCGCCTTTCATCAGCCGCGCCTGGTGTGGATCGACGCGGACGTCCTGCGCACCTTGCCCTCCCGCCAGCTCTCCGCCGGTCTGGCCGAGGTGATCAAGCACGCGGCGATCCGGGACGAGCGGCTCTTCCGGCGGCTCGAGCGCGATCTCGAGCGGCTGCGGGCCCTGGAGACCGACGTGCTCGTGCCGGTCCTCCAACGCAACTGCGCCATCAAGGCCGCCGTGGTGGCCGAGGACGAGCGCGAGGCGGGGCCGCGGATGTTGCTGAACTTCGGCCACACGCTGGGCCACGCGGCGGAGGCCCTGAAGCGCTACCGCGGCATCCTGCACGGGGAGGCGGTGGCGATGGGAATGGTCTTCGCGGCCCGACGCTCCGAGGAGCTGGGCCTCGCCCCCTCGGGAACGGCGGACCGACTGCGGGCGCTGATCGAACGGGCCGGTCTGCCGACGGAGCTGCCGGACTTCCCGCGCAGTGCTTATCTCCGTGCGGTGGCGGTCGATAAGAAGGCGAGGGATCGGCACGTACACTTCGTCGTGCTGCGGGGCATCGGGCGCGCGGAGACGCGCCGGCTGCGGCCCGCCGAGATCTGGCCGGCCCGTCGCCGCGGCGGCGGGAAGAGCGGGAGGTGAGCGTGGACGGGCAGAGCGAGGCCGAGCGGCTCGAGGCGCTGGGAGCGGGGCGCCCCGAGGCCCCGGGCGTGGCTGCGCTGGCCGAAGCCCGGCGTCGAGCCGGTGAGCCTGGCGAGGCGCTCCGTCTGGCGGAAGAGGGCCTGGCCGCCCAGCCGGAGCTCGTGGCGGCACGGGTGTCCCGGGCCCTTGCACTCCTCGATCTCGACCGATCCGGCGAGGCGCGCCTGGAGCTGGAGCGCATTCTCGAGAGCGTGCCGGACCACCCCATCGCCAGCGCGTGCGCCGCGGAGGTGCCCGCGGCGGAGCCGCTCCCCGAGCTCGCCGAGGCCGAGCTCGACCGGGCCCTGGCCCACGCCGAGCCCGAGACGGACCAGATGCTCTCCGCCGACGTCTTCGCCGAGGCGGCGATTCAGGCCGCCGAGCACGACGACGCAGAGGCCGAAGAGGGCCTCGTTCCGGTGGCGCCCCAGGGCGAGCCCGATCCCCTCTATGCCACCGCCACGGTGGCGGAGCTGCTGGAGGAGCAGGGCCACGGCGAGGAGGCGGCCGAGATCCGGCGCGGGCTCGAGCCCGCCGCGCCCGCTGCCGATGAGAAGGACCGGGGCCGCGTCCTCCCCACGTTGGAACGTTGGCTCGATACACTCCGGAGACGAGACGGATGAGCTTCGAACACCTGCTCCACAAGATGATCGAGCCCTGCCAGGGCGTCCTGGGCGCCGCGCTCATGGGCTCCGACGGCATTCCGATCGCCCAGGTGCCCGGCGCCGGCGCGCCGGCCTCCGCTGAGGAAGACGTGTCCGTCCTCTCCGTCGAGCTGGGTCGCATCCTCTCGGAGTGCCAGAAGATGGCCGCTTCGAGCGGCGCGGGCGCGCCCGAGGAGCTGACCCTCCAGATGGAGCGGGTGGCGGCGGTGGTGCGGCGCCTCGACGACGAGAACTACCTGGTGCTGGCCCTGGAGCCCGACGCCACCGCCGGACGGGCCCGCTTCCAGATCCGCCGGCACCTGCTCGAGCTGCGGCAGCTCCTCTAGGCCCGCCTTGGGTCAGCGGCTAGGTTCCGCCCATGGCCGAGCCCGCGCGCATCCTGATCCTCCACGGGCCCAACCTGAACCTCCTCGGGACCCGGGAGCCGGAGGTCTACGGCCGCACGACCCTGGCCGAGATCGACCAGGAGCTCGCCGGCCAGGCCAAGGCCCGGGGCGCCGAGCTGCTCTCCCTCCAGTCGAACCACGAAGGCGTGCTGATCGACCGCATCCAGGAGGCCCGGGAGCAGGTGCAGGGCATCCTCATCAACCCGGGCGGGCTCACCCACACGAGTGTGGCGCTCCGGGACGCCCTGGCGGGGGTCGACCTGCCGGTGGTCGAGGTCCACCTCTCCAACACCCAGGCCCGGGAGGCCTTCCGCCACCACTCCTACGTGGCCGGTGTGGCCCTGGGGACCGTCGCGGGCTTCGGGGCCCGAAGCTACGCCCTGGGCCTCCAGGCCCTCCTGGACCACCTGGGCCTCTAGGCCCGCCTCCCGGGCCGGGGCTCCCGCCCCCCGGCGAGGCCTCGAATCCGAGCCCCTCGCCCCTCAAGACGCCCTCCCGAGAGCCGATACGAAGGGAGCGGCGGAGGGGCGTGCCCAGCCCCTCGACCGCCCTTTGACGCTCTCGGGTTCGAGGGGCCCTCTTGGCGATCAACAAGCGGAAGATCCTCCAGTCGGCGCAGAAGCACCTGCAGAAGGGTGCCCTGGACAAGGCGCTGAAGGACTACCAGACGCTGCTCAAGGCCGATCCGCGGGACGCGAACCTGCGGCTCAAGATCGGCGACATCGAGCTGAAGCGCGGCAAGACCGACGAGGCCATAGCGGCCTACATGAAGGTCGCCGAGGCGTTCATGAAGGACGGCTTCGACGCCAAGGCCGTCGCGCTCTACAAGCAGATCGCCAAGATCGATCCCAAGCGCGTGGACGTCCTGGTGCCGCTGGCCGATCTCTACCAGCGCATGGGTCTCGCTTCCGACGCCATGGGGGCGCTCCAGACCGCCGCCGATGCCCACTACCGCGACGGGCGCAAGGACGAAGCCCTCGACCTGCTTCGTCGCATGTGCACCCTCGATCCCTCGAACACGAACAGCCGCCTCAAGGTCGCGGACCTGCTCCGTCAGGAAGAGCGCAACGAGGAGGCGATTGCCGAGTACGAGGAGGTCGTTGCCGAGCTGGAACGGCAGGGCGCCGAGGAGGATCGCATTCGCGTGCTCGTGCGTGTGCTCGAGCTCGATCCGAACCGCGTCGACCTGATGGCGTCGGTGGCCCGCTCGCGCATCGACAGCGGCAACTTCGAGGCTGCCGAGAAGACCGCCAACATGATGATCGAGCAGCAGCCTGACGATCCGGACGCCTGGCTATTGCTAGGCGAGGCCCGCGGCGGGCTCCGCCGCGGCGAGGAGAGCGTCGAGGCCTATCGACGGGCCGCCGAGCTCCACCGCGAGCGTGGCAACGACGACGTGGCTCGCGACATCACCCAGCGCTTCGTCGCGCCGGCCGGAGGCCACGAGACCGCCGAGGACGACCTGCTCGGCGCGGCCATCGACGATCTCGGAGCCTGCGAGGCCCCGGATCCCGGCTTCGATCCCAACGGCATGTCCCTGGGCAGCCCCCTCGGTGGCGGAGACGAGCCCATCGCGGCCGACGAGGCGGAGCCCCAGGGCGAGGATCACTCGACCGGCGAGGGCGCGAGCCTGCCGCCGCTTCCCCAGGTGGACGCGACCCCCGTGCCGGAGGCGCCCCGGGTCGACGGCGATCCGGAGCAGCTGCTGGCCGAGGCGAGCGTCTACCTGCGCTACGGCAAGCACGACCGCGCGATCGAGAGCCTGCGCGCCATCGTGAGCCAGGATCCGACCCGCTGCGCGGCCTTCGCGAAGCTCGGCGAGGCCCTCGAAGCCACTGGCCAGACCGAGCACGCCATCACCGCCTACGAGCGCGGCGCCCAGGCCGCCCGGCAGAACGCCGACACCGACGCGTTCGAGGAGCTGCGGGCGCGCTTGGCCCTGCTCGATCCGGATCGGGCCCAGGCGCTGGAAGATCTGGAGGCGTCCAGCGCGAGCCCGGAGCCGGCCGGGGAGCCCGGCGCGGAGGAGATCGACATCGATCTCGACGCCGAGATCGAGGTGGAGGCCGCCGACACGGGGCCGCTCCCGGAGGCCTCCGACGAGGTCGCACCGCTCACGGACGAGACGCCGGCGCCGAGTGCCGAGGAGCTCTCTTCGTCGGACGAGATCGAGATCGAGCTGGGGCTGGACGACGACTCCGAGCCCCTCGCGACGACGGACGAGGCTCCGGCCGCCGAGGCCGACGACGAGATCGTGGAGGATCTCGACCTCTCCGGCGAGGTGGAGGTCGCCTTCGACGACGCCAGCGGCGATGCGGCCGAGCAAGCGACCGACGAGATCGAGGTCGAGCTCGCCGCTGACGTGGAGCCCGCGCCGAGCGCCGTGGAGGACCCCGAGGAGGCGCCGGCCGACGACGAAGCCGAGATCGACGACGGACTCATGGACGTGGCCGTGGAGGGCGCCGACGACCTCGCGATCGAGATCTCGGATCCGGATCTCGACCAGGTGTTCGAAGACGATGACGACGAAGCCGGGGAGGTGGCGGAGCCCGTGGTCGCCCTGCAGAGCCCCGAGGAGGCGGCCGGTGCGTCGGCTTCAGCGACCACGCCCTCCCAGCTGGCCGAGGATCTCGAGGAAGCGGACTTCTTCTTCCAGCAGGGCATGCTGGCCGAGGCCAAGGAGATCTACGAGCGCATCCTGGCCGCGGCGCCGAGTCACCCGCAGGCGCTCCTGCGCGTGGGTGAGATCGAGGTGGCCGACGCGGGCGAAGCCGCGGGCGCCGATGCCGGTGCGGAGGTCTCGCCGGAGTCGGCGGCCGAGCCCGTCGACCTGGCGAGCGACGACCTCTTCGACGACCTGTCCGCGGACGGCGACACCGCCGAGGCGGAGGCGGACGAGGACGAGGAGTCGACCGATGGTCTCGGCGCCGCGAGGGGGGACGAGAGCCTCGATGCGGACGCGGCCGAAGACGACACGGGACCGATCGGCGTGGCCGAGCCCGAGGTCGCGGACGAATCGGAGGCTGCCGAAGAGCCGGACGCGGCCGGAGCGCTCGAGGCGACGGACGCCGCGGCGGAAGCCCATGCAGATGCCGAGCCCGACGAGGACGACGCCTTCGAGGCGGCGGACGAATCGGACGACGAGGGCGACGACGTTGGCGCCATGCCGGGCTCCACGATCCCGGCCGAAGCGGAGATCACGGCGCCCGTGGGTTTCGCCGCCGCCTCCCCCGACGACGGATTCGACCTGGCAGCCCAGCTCTCCGACGCCTTTGACCTGGACGAGGGCGGCGCCGCGCCGCTGGCCGCCGGCACCGAGGGCGAGGGCTTCGAGGAGGTGTTCGCCGCCTTCAAGCAGGGCGTGCAGAACGCCCTGGAAGATGCCGACTACGAGGCCCACCACGACCTCGGCATCGCCTACAAGGAGATGGGTCTCCTCGACGACGCCATCGGGGAGTTCCGGGCCGCCATGGGCGGCGACGAGCGCAAGCTCGCGTGCCTCCACATGATGGGCCTCTGCGCCTTCGACCTGGGCCGCATGGTCGACGCGGTGGCCCACCTGGAGCAGGCGCTGGCCATGCCCGACGTGCCCGAGGAGCAGCAGGTCGGTTTCCGCTTCGATCTGGGCCGCGCCTACGCCGGCGCCGGAGACGTGCCCCGCGCGCGGAAGGCCTTCGAGGCGGTGCAGGAGCTGGACCCGGAGTTCCTCGACGTCGGCGAGCAGCTCGCCGCCCTCGACGAGGCGCCGCCGCCGGCGGACGAAGAGGACACCTCCGATGCGGCGGTCGCCGACGAGACCTTCGAGAACTTCGACGACCTCATGGCCGACGGGTCCGTCGACGCGGACGCCGAGCCGGACGAGGGAGCGGCCCCCGCCTACGAGTCCTTCGACGACCTGATGGCCGACGACGAGGACGAGGAAGACGACGGGGAGGGCGAGGACGAAGCCGCACCCGCGGAGCCCGTCGCGCCCATGGAGCTCGCCGAGCCCGCGGAATCGCCCGAGTCTGCGGAGCCTGCCGAGCCGGCGGAGTCTCTCGACGCCACGGATTCGGAGCCGGCCGCCGAGCCCGAGGCCTCCGAGGAGCCGGTCGCGGAACGTGGGCCCGAGCCCGACCCGCCCAAGAAGAAGAGCCGCCGCAAGAAGAAGATCTCATTCGTCTAGGAGCCCCCCTCCGTGGAACATCTCTCGACCTTTCAGCTGAGCCGGGACCCCTTCTCGAACGAGCCCCAGCCGGCCTTCTACTACGAGTCGCCGGCCCAGAAGGACGCCGAGCGCCGGCTGCTGCGCGCCTCGCTCCAGGGCAAGGGTCTGCTGCTCGTGACCGGCGATGGCGGCGTCGGCAAGACGGTGCTCGTGCGTCATTTCGTCGAGGCCCTCGAGGAGGAGGTGTTCGAGGCGTGCATGCTCGTGCCCATCCCCGGCGTCACCGACGGCCAGTGGATCCTCGACCGCTTCGCCCGCCAGCTCGGCGTCGAGAAGCCGGAAGAGGAGCGCCAGGCCCTGATGGCCCAGATCTACGAGCAGCTGGCCATCGTTCGCGAGGACGGCCGCCACACCGTGCTGGTGTTCGACGAGGCCCAGGTGCTGGCCGAGCAGGGCCTGCTGGGCGACCTGCGCGGCCTGCTCAACCTGGAGTACGAGGACCGCCGCATGCTGAGCCTCGTGCTCGTCGGCCTGCCGAGCCTCGACGAGCGGATCGCCGACGAGCCGGCCCTCCGCGACCGGGTCGACCTGCGCATCGCGCTCCAGCCCCTCGACCCGGCCTACGCCGTCCAGTACCTGAGCCACCGCATCATGACCGCCGGCGGCAACCCCGCCATCCTCGACCCCTCCGCCGTCGACGCGCTGGTGAAGGACTCGCGGGGCGTGGCCCGCCACCTGAACACGCTCGCCGACAACGCGCTCTTCGAAGCGCACCTGGCCGGCCGCGTCTCCGCCACGGCAGCCGACGTCGAGCGCGCTGCTGCCGACCTGCGCCTCTGGGCGGAGGAAGACGACGAGGCCGCCGAGGCGAACGCGGTCCAGCCGAGCCCCGCTGCCCAAGCGCCGGCCGCGCCCGCGGCCGCCGCGCGCCCGAAGGCTCCCGTGGTCGCTCCCCCCGCTGCGGCGCGCCCTCAGGCTCCACCGGCCGCGCCTCGCCCGCAGGCCCCGCCGGCCCAGGCTCCGGCGACGCCCGCCGCCGCCGATCCCTTCGAGGCCGCCGATTCCCCGGCCCTGGAGATGGCGGAGGTGATCGCCTCCGATACCGAGCCGCCGGTCGCTGCGGCCCCGGCCGACGAGCAGGCGCTCTGGTTCAACGACCCGCCTCCGTCGGTCCAGCAAGGCACGCCTCCGGCGCCGGCCGCGGCGCCCGCGCCGCGAGCCGCCCGGGCCTCGCAACCGGCAGCCCGCAGGGCGCCGCAGGCCGCGCCCCGGCCCCAGCCGGAGGCGCCGCCCGCGCCTCAGGCCCAGCCCGCCGCGGCTCCGGCCGAGGAGCTGCTCCTCGACGCCGAGCCCCCGGCCCGCGGCGAGCTCGAGGATCTCTTCGTCGATCTCGTCGAGGAGTAGCTCGCAGCGCGCGCCACACGCCGCGCGCTTGCCCCGACCCAGCCCGCATGCGACCCTCCTCGTCCGCGCGCGAGTAGCTCAGTTGGTAGAGCATCGGCTTCCCAAGCCGAGGGTCGCGGGTTCGAGTCCCGTCTCGCGCTCCAGGAATCCTTCGGGTTTCCGAACGGTTGCGGTGCGGCGTGTTCGCGGGCGACCAATGCGAGCGTGGCTGGTGCCGAATATTGCCGAATGGGGCCGACGAGTGGGCTCCGCCGGCGGCTCCGCGAAGGAGAGGTCGACCTCTTCTTCGGGCAGCACGTGCGCGTAATCGCGCAGTACGAGGCGACCGTCGGAGTGCCCGAGCTGGGCAGCCACCCACAGCACGTTCCGGCCTGAGGCGAGCGCCTTGGAAGCGTAGTAGTGCCGGAAGCAGTGGAAGCCGAGCTTGCGGACACCGTGCTTGTCTCCGGCCACCCGTCGGATGCGATCCCACGACCGCTGGAAGTTGCGGTCCTCCATCGGGCCGCCGGCCGCAGCCGGGAAGACCCACTTGGGGACTTCAGGCCAGCCCATGTCGAGGCACTCTCGACGTCGCTGAGCCAGCAGTTCTCGGAGAAAGGCCGATAGCGACATGGGAATCGCGATCGTCCGGGCTTTGCCGTTCTTCGGCGTCGTCTCACGGCCCCGAACGATCGCGCGCCGGATCGTCACGCGAGAGCGCTCGAAATCGACGTCCGTCCACTGGAGCCCGAGGATCTCGCCCTTCCGGCAGCCCGTCCCCACGGCGAAGCGGAGCACGGGGTAGAAGGGCCGCTCATGGAGGCGAAGTCGGGCCTTCCGGTACGTGTCCTTGCTCATGTCGTCGGGTCGATCTCCCCGAGCCCGATGGATGGTGCCTTCTCGCGTCTTCGCGAGGGACAGGAGGGTCGCGACCTCTTTGTCCGTGAAAGCGTCAACCTGGCGGGCCTCCTTGGATTGGCCCCGGGCGACCCGCTCGATCAGCTTGCCCACGTGGGCCACCGGATTCCGCTGGATGAGTTCCTCCTCCATGGCCCAGTAGCAGGCCGCGCGCAGGGTACTGAGGACCTTCAGGATCGTCTTGGGGCCCAAGTCGGCCTCGACCTTCGCCCGGATGAACTCCTGGACGTGGCTCCGCTTGAGTTGGTCGATGGGCAGCTCGCCGAAGGCAGGCACGAGGTGCTTCTTGATGTCTCGGGAGGCGGTAACCCGATGGCTCTCCTTGAATTGCAGCTCATGTAGCGCGTACCAACGATCGAGAACGGCCTTCACGGTCGGAGTGTCTTCGTCAGCATCGGCCCAGGAGAATTCGCCTGCTGCGATGAGGCCGTTGATTCGCGCTGCGGCCTTCTCGGCGGCCTCGCGGTCGGCCTTCCGGGTCCCGAAGAGCTTCACGCGCCGTCGGTAGCTGTGATTGACTACCAGCCAGAACTTGCCCTTGGCGTCCTGCTTGACCTTGGCACTCATAGGTCTCTCCCTTCGGGGTGCCGCCTCACGAATGCGCGGACGGCCCGTCTCAGTGCTTCGTGAACAGAGATGCCTTGGCGTTCGGCGATCGCCTGGAGCGCGCCATCGACAGGGCGCTCCAAGTCGACCGAACGGCGTTTCAGGTCCCGCTGAAGGGCAGGGCGGCCAGCACCTGTCCTTGCGCCGCCACGCCCGATGCCTCGGCTCTTCGTCACAGGGATGAGTATTGCCTCTCCGTTTGAATTATTCAATGACTACGCCGACATGATATCCGTGATGGCCCGGTCAATCCGGTCTGCCTCCTTCTCTGCGAGGTTCTCGGTCAGCCAGTCTTCGAGGGCCTTGACGGGGATCAATACGACACCGCCGGCACGAATGTGAGGCAGGGCGGGGAGCATCTCTCGGAGCTTTCGTTCGCTCACTCCGAGTGCCCTTGCGGCTTCGCCCGGGCGAAGCGCGAGGCGCTCATCGAGCCTGGGCAGCGGCTCGTCACTCATTGCACCACCGCCTCCCGCATAGCAAAGAGGCCATCCGCCACGAGCCGGCGGGCGGGCTGTGGACACGGGCTTTCTCAAGCGGCATGGCCTCGCCTGCTCCCTCACGTTCGAAATCGGCAGCCTCGCGAGAATTCTCTTTCATGGGAGTTCCCAGACCCAGGAGGAGTTTGGGGTGCCCTTTGGCTTCCTGGAAACGACCCCTAGTTGCTTCTTGGCCCGTTCGACCGTGTGCCACGCTAGGCCACGCTTCTCGGCGTCGGCCTTGAGCCATGGCTGCGCCTTAGGCCCGTCTCTTAGAAGCTCGCGCAGGAAAGCTGCCGCCTCGTCCAGCTTCTTCGGACGCGAGCCCTTGGGTGCGGCGAGTGCAATCTCCTCGGCGTGGAGATCGACTTCGCCCTGCCATGAGAACACGCCGTCTTCGATGGCGAAGGCGAGCGAGGGGCCCATCTGGGCAAGATTTGACTTGGCATGTGCCAATACTCTGGAATCCACATCCTCGGGGTGTTGCGCTACGAGCAGCGCCGAGCGAGCTGCGGCTATGAAGTCGACAGACCCGAGCGCCCGGTGGATGACCTTCACTGCTTCAGCTTTCCGGAGGTGCCCGATCGGGACTACGGCGCAGTTCTGCCGTTCAGCCATGCGGGCGAGTGCGGCCAATAGGGGTCGGATGTCGTTCGCTTTGTGGAAATCGACGCCAGGGCCCAAAAAACCTTGGACCGGGTCGATAACGAGAAGTGCAGCGGAGCGTTCGGACACTGCGCTCTCGATCATCTCAACATCTGCCAGAGAGACCGGCCTCTCCTTGCCGTTCGATTCCCTGATGTGGTCGAGGATGTGGACTCGCACCAGGTCGGCCCCGAGTGATTCGAGGCGCGGGCGGAGAGTGTCGGCGATGCCGTCCTCCGCGGTTAGGAAGATCACATCCGCCCCGCTTGGTTCGGTCCCGAACTCGCCCTTCGACACGCCCGCTGCGATCGCCAGCGCGAGCCATGTCTTACCTAGGCCCGGGTCCCCCATCAGCAGTGTCAACTTCCGGAGCGGGATGTAGGGATGCCAGAGCCAGGAGACGTCCTCGGGCTCCACGTCCGCGACGGTCACGAGGTGGGGAGTGCCTCGCCGATCAAGGAGCTGTTCGGGCGGCGCGTGCTCCGGAGGCGGCTGCTCCTCGGTCGCTGCGCATTGGCCGTTGGCCCAAGGTATGCCCAGCCACTCCGCAGCTTTCCTGACTACAGGCTCCGCAATGATCGTCGCGAGGTGGGGAGCGCCCCGCACCGGGCTACCCCTGCGCAGCTTCTCCTGCGTAGACTCGCAGTTCCGCGCGCGCGCGCTCGCTTCCTCGTCGCCTGCCGCTTCGGCCACCGCGCCAACGAAGGAGTTGACGTCGGGCTGCTCCCATCCGGCCCGCAGGAGCATCCCGGAAAGCGCGAGTGTCGCATCGTGACGGCCACCAGGGTCGGGATGGTGTTTGGCCAGAAGAGAGGCGGCGGCCAGACGAGCCGCGGCCGCCTCTAGGGCGTCGGCTGGCACCTCGGCCGGGAGGTTGTTCTTGGATTGCCACTCGTAGCGCTCTCCCGAAGGGTGGCAGGAAGGCGGGACGACAGTCTGGGCACCGCCTGCGCGCAGCTCGACCAGACAGGCCCCATCAGAGGGGTCGCGAAAGCGCCTCGTCTTCCCATCCATCGACCGAAAGAAATGGTGGGATGCAGGAGCGCCGCGCCGACCAGCGACCCATTCAGTCGCAGGCAAGAAGCGACGGGCGAGCGCACGAGCGCACGGGGCATCCAGGTCGATGTCGACCAGGTCGCCACTCCGGGGACCCAGGAGCACACCGAGGTTGGCAGCCCCGTCCCGTAGATCCCTGCGCAACGCATCGTCGGTAGGGTCGTAGTTCGGCCAGTCTGATGGAATCGGGCGCTTGCCGCGGGCAACTACTGGAATCGGCAGCATCCCAGCATTCCTCAGCCGCAAGGCCTCCACGAGCAGCTCACCCATCGCCGTTCTCCGGCGGAATCCGATTCCCGGCCAACGACCGCTCGATATCGTCCGCTACGCGGCGAAGGACCGAAGCCCGTGGTTCGGCCGGATCGCCGTCCGCGACGGCATCGAGGACGGTGGCTGCTAGTTGGAGGGGGTCAGGAAGCGGTGAGGGACCGTCAATGATTTCGAACGGCGTGATGCCCTTGACCGGGCGCCAAGGCTCGATCGGAATTCGCACCGTCTCCTCGCCGAGGCCGACGACGTCCACCTCAATTCGATGGGGGTGGGGTGCTCTCCCGCGAGGCGGACGGGTCGTGGCGTCGTCGATACGATAGCTCCGGAGCCGGAGGTCAGAGCGGTCGAGCTGAAAGGCCTTGCGCACGATTCGAAGGAGGCGGGCTGCGAAGGTGGCAACACCCTGGTTGGCGGGAATGTGCCGCCGGGCGATGTTGGAGGAGGCCGTGCGCCTTGTTATTCTGTCGTTGGACATTCGTTCCTCGTGAGGGCGTCGCTGCATGTGGTGAAGTGCGACCGCGGCGCCCTCCGTGTGTGCGGTGGGGGTTGCTAGGAATCCTCGCTGGGCGCGCAGCCCACAATCGGAGTCAACGGGGGGCGCCGGCTCGCACTAGGCCTGCCCGGAGCGCTGCCCCGCCTGCCGCTTTCGATCTGCTCTGCGAGGTGGCGTCGCACTTCGGCGAGCAGGCCCGGGTCTCGGGTGCGCCCGAGCACCTGCACGGCGCCGCCGGGCTCAGCCCAGCGCAGAAGGGTGAGTTCGTCCATGGGATCGTCCTCCTAGGTGAAGCGAGTGGTCAGTTCGTCGCTTCACCTAGGAGAACGGCAGCGCACCCAGGTCTTGGGACACGAGGGCGCGCTTTTTCTGAGGAGGGCTTCCCTGGGGGGCAGGCTTGGGGGCTAGCCGAGGGAGGCGCGACGGCGGAGCGAGTCCCGCCACGGCTCCACGCGCCGCCGGATCTTCCTCTCCAGCGACCGGTCGCCGGCCGTGGCCTCAGCCCAGGTGGCGCCCTGCGTTCGAGCCTGGAGCACCGCCAACTCGCGTCCGCGCAGGTCAGCAAGCGCCGCCACCTCGGCCACGAGCGCGTTCATGCTCGCCTCGTCCTGGGCGGCGTCTGCGATCAGGCCCAGCTCGCTGGCGTTCGCCTCGTCGGAGATGGAGAGGAAGGTCAGGGGCGGCTCGGCGGGCTCGGTCGCCTCGTCCCCCTCGGCGGGCTCGCCCTGCTCCTCCGCTGCGCGCCTACCGACGAGTGCGCGGTAGTCGTCGATCGCCTTCCGCACGGCTGCCTTCTCGACGTATTCGCGGGCCTCCGGCTGGTCCATCCCCGAGAAGATGTCGGAGCGTTCCTTCGAAGAGACACTCCACATCCCACGCAGCAAGGCGTCCCGGCCGTCGAGGTCGCCGTTCCTCGGGAACTGGAGGCGCCCGGCGATCCTGCTCGGCGTCGCTCCCAGCCCCGAGGCCGCGAAGTCGAGGGTGGCGCTCCCGGTCGGGTCCCCCTGGCAGAGCATCGTCGCGAGCTGGATCAGGTGGCTCTTGGAGATTCGCCAGTACAGGGCGGCATCGAGCTGCATGCGGAACAGCTCGAAGGCCGCCTCCGCCGAATCCACAAGGGCTCGCCCCGTGGCCGGGTCAACGGACTTGACCAGACGCAGGAAGGCCGCCTTGAGGGTCTCGAAGAGGTCGCGGAACGAGTCGACGGCCTCGTCTAGCGCGTTCCACGCACCGAAGGCGGAGCCGACCTGGGGGCCAGCGGAGCGGCCCCAGGCGAGGGCATCCCGTGCGTGGTCGTGTGCCTCGAAGACGGCGGTGTGCGCCGCCGTGAGCCTTAGGCTCTCGGACCTGCACGCTGCCAGCGCAGCGAGAAAGTCCGCGAACGCACGCTCGGGTGCCCCGTCCCGGACGTCCCTCGACTCTCGGCTTTCGAGATCATCCATGCCGCCGCTCCCGCGACGCTCCTTGGGGGCGCGGGCCAGGCGCGGGAGCAACGCGCGTTTCGGGTGCGACCGTAGGCACGCCACCCGAGACATAGCGGTTTCGGCCGCGGAAGAAATCGAAAATGAATTCGAGAATTCCTTTGCTAGGCGAAACGGGAACCCCCGCGGGGGTCTTGCGCCTTCGCACTGCGAGGCCGGACATGAAGACCGCCGCCGCCGCTAGCAGGCTGCTGAAATTCGGCGCTGAGAGGCGCCAGAACGCCAGAGGGCGCGGGTCCCCGCGGCCCGCTCGGCTCGCTCTTCGATCCCGGAAGCGATCCGGGGTACCTCGTCTCGATGCAGGTGCGTCATGTGACCTCTACGAGGTTGCGTATGCGGACCAGGTTGTAGACCGCCGCCGTGAAGACGAACATCCACCCGACCCGATCCGTGCCCCGGTGACGCGTCTTTCGCATTCCCCCGACCGTCTTCATCCAACCGAAGCACTCCTCGATCCGCTTGCGTTTGTGCTGGCTGATCGCGTAGCCCTCGTGACGGACCGTGCGACCGTCGATCCGGCTGGCCCGATTCGTCGTGTGCTGCGCCACGTGCGGCGTGATGTTGCGCTTCCGGCAGCCCGCCACGAACTCCTCGGTGTCGTAGCCCTTGTCCCCGCCCAGCGTGATCCGGCGCCTTCCCGCCACGTCCTCCGCCATCTCCAGCGCTGCCAGCCGCTCGGCGTAGCCATCGGCCTCCGTCAGCAGCGCCGAGACGATCAGGCCGTTGCGGTTCTCCGTCAGCAGATGGCCCATGTAGGCCAGCTGCGAGGTCTGGCCCTTCTTGCGCGCCAGCCGCGCCTCGGGATCCGTCGTCGATTCGTGCGTCGCGTTGCTCCGCCGCTCTCCCCGAAAGTTCACCGTCGGGTTGCCCGGATCGTCGTCTCCGTCGTCCCCCGAGCCGTCCTTCGCCCGGAAGCTCTTCTGGCTCGCCCACGCCTCGATCAGCGTGCCATCCACCGTGAAGTGCTCCGACGACAGAAGGCCGTGGTCCTTTCCCTGCGCCAGCACCGCCTCAAAGAACGCCTCCGCCACGTCCCCTTCCAGCAGCCGGTCCCGGTTCTTCGTGAAGACCGTCGGGACCCAGACCGCATCCTCCATCCCCAGCCCTACGAACCAACGGAACAGCAGGTTGTACTCGAGCTGCTCCATCAGCTGGCGCTCACTCCGGATCGAGTAGAGCACCTGCAGCAACAGAGCCCGCAGCAGCCGCTCCGGTGGGATCGACGGCCGGCCCGTCGACGCGTAGAGCTCCGAGAACCGCCGAGACAGGCCCCTCAGCGCCTCGTCCACCATCGCCCGCATGGGGCGAAGCGGATGATCCTCCGGAATCCGCGTCTCCAGCGAGACGTAGCTGAACATCGAACCCTGCTCTCGGTCGCTGCCGCGCATCCTCTCTCCCCCCGACCCATCTTCTACCATCGAGAACACGGAAACGCAGGGTTTTTCAGCAGCCTGCTAGGCGGTGCGGTTGGCGGCCTTGGCGATCTTCGCCGGCGCGCGCGCCCCGTATTGGCGCGCTAGACGGGCGACCGCCTGGAGGTGAAGCCGCGTGGCCACGTGCGCGCCGTATCCCGGCCTTTCGAGGTTGCGGTAGTGCTCGGACAGCGCGTCTTCGTCGGCCTCGCGGACAGCGGTGATCAGCCCGGACACCCTCGAATCCCAGGTCTGGGTGCTCCGGTAGGAGAGCGCTAGGCAGTGGCGGCAGCCGGCTCGCCTCCGGTGGCCGTTCACGAAGAGCCGTCGGGCCCGGCGCCCGCACCCAAGGGGACACTCCCAGTGCCAGCGGCGCGAGAAGCCGACGTCCACCTGGACGAGTGCGACTCGCAGCACGAAGAGGCCACCGGCGGCGGGGACGAGGGCGAGGCTGCCTTCGCGCCGGCCGCGGCCCAAGGGGCCCTCTAGGGCGAGGACAGCCCTGCTGCCGCAATCGGGGCCCCAGAGGCACTGGACGGTGCCCCGTACGGGGCCGTTCTCGAAGGAAGACGCCGAGGTTATTGCCCGCGCGTCGATCGCCATGGCTTCTTCAACCAGCGGCTTTTTCTCGTGTCTGGCCCAGCGGGTGCTGCCGATTCCCCCCAAGAGGCTGCTTCCTTTTTCCAAAATCTACACTTTGAAGGTAGGGAATTGATCGGGGTGTCGAAGGCCGCCAAGGAAGCCAACTCCAGCCGTGAGGAAACCTGGCGGCCTTCGTGCGAGGATGGATCTCCGCTAGGAGATCCGCGCACCAGGAGTGAAGGCAGTGATGGGCAAGTTCCCGACCTTGGTGCTCGCACTCGCACTGGGGCCCACCGTAGTTGGGTGCGCGACGGTCCCCCGAGAAGCTGCCGACCTTCGGAAGTCCGCTCGCGAGGCGCTTGACCAGCCCCCGAGCGAGCCGAGATGCATCGTCGGCGTGGCGATGAATGCCGACCTGATCGTGATCCCGGGGCCGTCCGCCTACCAGGCCGGGATTCGCAAGGGTGATCGAATGCGGGGAATGGAGGGGAGGCCCGCTCGAAACGCCGACGACTGGCACGCCCTTGCGCGTGCCAACTACGGCCGCGACAAGGTGACCATCACAGTAGAGCGCGACACCGAGGATCGGCGCGTGACTCTTCCTTGTCTTGACTCAGCCCAAGTGGACGAAGCGCATCGGCAAGTGTTGTTCGCCATCGCCAACGGGGAATGGCGAGAGTGTATCTCGAAGATTCCAGAGCTGGAACGCTATCGAGGACGGGACGCCTTGACGATGCGGCTCCGCAACAATTGCAGCGACGTGCTTCGTCTGATACAGCGCCGCGCACCTACCCTGCAGGATGCCCATCTTGCCTATGAGGCCCGCCGTATACTCCTCGAAGAGGCGGTGCTAGGCGGGAATATCCCCAACGTCAAAGGCGAAGTCCTTCTCGCTATGCAATGGCTACGGTCGAGCGGGTATTCCCGTTTCGCTGAGGAGCTAGAAGCTCAGCTTGCCAAGGCAGAAGGCAATCGCCCAGAAACCGGGCGCGAGCCGGGAGCCGCGGTTCGCCGAGTCTCTGCCGGATCCTGTTTCGCGACGAATGCCGGCCTAGTGGCGACCGCGTACCATGTGGTGGACCAGGCAAAGGAGGTTTCGGTTCACTTCTTTGGAGAGGCGCGCTCTCGTAGTGCACGAATCCGAGGATCCTCGAAGGCTACTGACGTTGCGGTCCTGGAGGTAGACGGCGGGCCCCTCCCCGGCACCTTGTCGTTGGTACCGCCCGGTGGCTCTCGTTCCGGGGTACGGATCTTCACGGTTGGCTATCCGGTGCCGGACTTGCTTGGAGAGGAACCGAAGTTCACCGAGGGTGTCATTAGTGGATTGTCCGGTCTTCGTGGAGATGCTGCGTTCATGCAGATCTCGGTTCCAGTACAACCTGGCAACTCGGGGGGGCCTGTAGTCCGTGAGGACGGCTTGGTGGTCGGAGTGGTCTCCTCGTCAGCGGCGATTCTTCCGTTCATCGAAGAAACGGGATCCCTACCACAAGACGTCAACTGGGCCGCAAGGGCAGAATATCTCCGCCCGCTCCTTCCCGCATTCTCGTCAACGAAGGGACTGTCATCGCGCGACGAAGCGATCGAAGCGGCACGCCGGGCCGTGTGCGCAGTTGAGGCTATTCGTTGAGCCCGGGCTTCGACCCTTCAGCATCCGCCCCTTGCTCGCGCGGTCGTCGCAGGCCAAGCGAGACGGCTAGCAGCGAAGGCAGGGCAACTGCGAGCGCCGCCTCAGGCAGGTGGCGAAGTGCGATTGCGGGACGCAGGTAATGCTCTCGCGGGCGGCGATAGCCTTCGAAGTTCGCGAGATTGCCGATGTTGTTGCTGAGGTTCGCATGGACGGGTTTCAGCTTTTCTGCCGCATCCTCCAGCCACTTGTTGTAGTTGCGGTAGTTGTTGGAGATCCCGCTGGCCCGGATTTCCGCATCGCTAGACTGGAATAGCATCCCAAAGAGCAGCACGTAGGCGCCTGCAAGCGAGAGCCTTCGTGCCCCTCTGCTGCGAGGCTCTCGGACCGCATTCCAGCCGAGCCAACCCGCAATCAGGCCGAGGACCATCCACACCAAGTCTTCCGCTGGAGGAGAGGACGCCCATCGAAGCCCGCCGACACGAGACCGTTGGAGGAACATCTGCGCCTCACGCAAGACCGCACGGGCGTCTTCGGTGATTGGACTGTCGACATCGTAGGCATATCGCTCGATGTGGGTATTCAGGACGAAGTCACTTGAATGAAAGGGGCTCATCAACCAAGAAGAGACGTAGAGGTCAGCGCCTCGGCAGAGACCGGCCAGGGCGATCGCCAAGACTACTGCGACATCAATCGGATAGTCGCTCCGCGTAGTCGCGAGTTCCCGTGTTTCGAGGACGAAGCGGTAGAGCAGGTAGGACACTACGAGCACCAACGCCCCAGGCACCATATGTGGCCGTTCGAGGGCTGGGAGGACTCCGCCGACAGCTCCGCCAACCTTCGCGGGATCAACTCCAATCCAGTCCCAGGCAATCAAGATCGACGCCCATAGCAGCAACTGCCTCCGAGACCGATCTCGCACATCGGATCTTGCCGCCATAGTTGCTCCGACAGGGGCAGGTAAGAAGCTAGGTGTTCTGTCTCCTATGTGCCGTACATCTGGCGAAGGCCGTGGGTTCGCGAACCGCGGGTGCACGCCTTCGTCGTGACGAGCGGTAGCGGGCGTCGGAAGCAAGTCGCTCCGGGGGAGGAGGGGAAGCGCCCATGGGCAACCCCTGACGCGGCGAACGCTCGCCGCAATCCCCAAGATCCTCCATTTTTCGAGAGGTCCGAATGTCGAAGCCGAGGGGATGCCGTGTGGTGGGGCCCCGGGGGCCGATCGTGTTTCCGCCTGCTGCCGCCCCATGACGTGCGGGAGCCACCCGGGAGCCGTCGGCTCGTCGCGGGGGAGCGTGCGCCTCGCTGCTCGCTGCCGAATACTGCCGAATGCCGACGCGGCTGCCGCAGTCTGCCGCGATCCGCATTGGCTCGCAGAGCTGGAGACGCAAGCTCTCGCTAGTCCTCGTCCTCTTCTTCCGTTCCCAAGCCGAGGGTCGCGGGTTCGAGTCCCGTCTCGCGCTCCAGGGTTCACGAGCTGGCTCGCGCTCCCGCGCCGCCTCAGGCTCCGGGCCGAGGCGTCACCCGCTCCGGATGCCCCGACCACTGCCACGCCATGGTCGGACGCGACAGGCCGAGCATCATTCCGCCCAACGTGTCCGGGTGGAGGAACACGGTGTTCGCCTCCCCGCGGCGCCCTTCGGCCGGCGGCTCCGGGGTGTGTCCGGCGCCGAGCGATCGCGCGCGCTCTTCGATCCGCGGGAGGCAGGAGGACTCGGCGAAGGCCATGTAGAACGCTTCCCCGAAGCGGGAGAAGAAGCGTCCCATCGTCTTCGTGAGATCGTGGGGCGTGATGACCTCGAAGCGGCCGAGCTGGTCGGGGTCGAAGAGGGTGAGCGTCCCTGCGTAGCCGTAGTGCGCGGACTCGATGGGCACGAAGGCACTGGCGTCGAGGGCGAACATCGAGGCGCAGGCGGCGGCGGCTCGGTCCGCGTCCGCGACCAGCAGAGTCGTCTCGTAGAAGAAGTCGACGTCCCCCAACGCGCTCGAGCGCTTCGTCGGGGCTCAACACGGTGCGAAAGCCCACCTGGCCCGAGGCCGCCGGGTCGATGAAGGCCTGGCCTCTCTCTTCAAGGCATTCGATTCCCTGGGCGCGCAAGTGGGCCACGAGGGCGGCGACGTCGTCGGTCGCCGCGCCCGCGGCGTAGAGCTGGGCGCCCCGCGAGGCCACGGCGTCCTGGATGGGCCCGGCGCCGTCGGGCTCGAGCAGCTCCAGGAAGCCGTTGCCGAGGCGCAGCCGGCTTCGACGCGCGCAGAGGGCCGCAACGCGATCCTCGCCCGCCGGCTCGGCGCCGAGCATCTCGATCCACCGCTTCGCCGCCGTGCCGCGATCGGGCACCGCCATCTGCAATCGGTCGACGCGCTTCAGCAAGGGGCCTCCGAGCGGATGCTACCCGCTCCGCGCTTCGGCCCCCACGCTCAGGTCACGGGCGATTCGGCGTCTGGTACTCCAAGCCGATGCGTCCGAGCCGGGTCTTGAACTCCCCGAGCACGGTGTCGGTGAGCACGTCTTCGAGCTCCTCCGGAGAGGCCTCGGCCAGGTTGACACCGTGGTACTCGGGCGCCTCGGCGTCCGGGTTCTCCGGCGCGACTTCGCGAACACGCTCCCGCTGGGCGACCACGCCGCCGTCGCGGAAGCGATCGGCGAAGGTCGCGAGCATGAAGTAGGACATGTCCTTTTGCATCTGCTGCACGTCCGCCTTCCGCTCCGGCTGCTCGCGGATCAGCGAGCCGATCCGGTTCTCCCCGAAGCCGACGTGACGGCGCTCGTCCGCGATCGTCCCCGCGAGGGTGTGCGCGAACTTCGGGTTGCCCTCCCGCATCGACGCGTGCAGCATCTCGAAGACGCTGAAGGCCATGCCCTCGAGCACGATGTTCTGGCCGACCACGCCCGCGACGAAGTCGCGCTTGTCGACCTTCTCGAGCAGGATCTCGGCGAACTGCACCAGGTTCGGGTTCGCGAGCTGGGTCACGACGTCGTCGAGCTCGCCCTTCTTCACCCCCAGGTCGAAGAGGCGCTGGGAGAAGACCTCGACGTGGCGGGCCTCGTCGAGGGTCTGGGTGGCGAGGAAGCGCTTGCTGGCTTCGTCGGGGGCCGCGTTGATCAGCCCGGAGGAGGCGGCGAGGGCGCAGCGTTCACCGGCGACGAGCTGCACGGTGAGCGAGATGGCTTGCTCGCGGAGCAGGGGGTCGCTCACGACGAGGTCCGGCTCGCGCTCGCCGGGCGGGTGTCCGAACTCCGTCTCGGCCAGGTATCCCTGGGGACAGGATTCGAGCCAGCGTTGGATGGAGTAACCCTCGAGAAAATCGGTCATGGTGTTCGAGCCTCCGGGCGCCGGCCGGGGGCCCGACCGATCGGTCGGGTAGCACGCAAGACGGGTGCCAACCGATGCGGCGGCTCCGGCTCCCCAGGGCTCCGCCGCGAGGCCGGAAGTCCCAGCTCGCTGGGTGCGAGCGTCACGACGCCCCATTGGGGCCGATACTTCCGCGACGACCTCCGCAGCCGCTTCTCGGCGGGCTCGATCTCTCGCACGGTGAGTCGCTCACCTCAGCCTGGGCGGCGACCATCTGCGCTACTGGCTCGACGCCACGGGCCTCTGCTCCGGCCCCATCGGCCCGCGTGGCGGCTCTCGCCGCTCAGCGCGCCCGCTTGCGGGCCGCCTTCTTCCGCGTGGCCTTCTTCGTGGCCTTCTTGCGGGTGGTCTTCTTCCGCGCGGCCTTCTTCGTCGCCTTCTTCCGCGTGGTCTTCTTCCGCGCAGCCTTCTTCGTGGCCTTCTTGCGGGTGGCCTTCTTCGCCGTCTTGCGCGCGCTCTTCTTCCGCGCGGTCTTCCTCCTTGCCGTCTTCTTCCGCGTGCTCTTCTTCTTCCGCGTCGGGGTGCCGCGGATGGCGCGCTCGAGGCGCTTGTAGAGCTTCTCGGCGTCGGTTTCGAGCCGCTTGCGCCGCTTCTCGCCGTCCTTCACCAGCTTCTCGATCTGCTTCTCCATGTCCGCGAGCTGCTTGCGCACCTCGCGGACGCCTCGCCTGAGATTCGGAGGGAGCTCCTTCTCGAAGCGGGCTACGCCCTTGATGAACCAGTTGGAGCTGCGGGTGCTCGCGCTGCGAGCTCGCTTTGCCTTCGGGCGCGCTGCCATGGGTGCCTCCTTCGTCGCCAGCGATGAGCGATCGGGATCAGCCTACCAGGCTTCGCAGGGCGGCGGGCCCCCGATTTGCCGGGGTGCGTAGGCGAAGGCCTGCGCTACGGGAGCTCGAGAGTGGCGTCGGCCCCTGCGTCGAGGGTCTCGCGCACCCGGCGGCACAGGTCGTCGGTGCGGACCGGCTTCATCAGCAGGGGGCCGTCGCACGGGGCACTCGCGAGGGCCGGGCCGCGCTCCGGGTGGCCGGACATGAAGAGGATGAGGGGGCGCGGGTCCCGCTTCACCAGGACCCGGGCGAGCTCGGGGCCTCCCATGCGCGGCATGACCACGTCCGATAGCACCAGGTGCACCGGGGCGCGCTCGCGCTCGATCATGCCGAGCGCGTCGATTCCGTCGCGCGCTTCGAGGACGCGGTAGCCCGCCTCTTCGAGGGTGCGCACGACCAGGGCCCGCACGTCGGCCCGGTCCTCGGCGACGAGGATCGTCTCGTCGCCACGGGGCAGGGGCTCGGCTTCGCCCGCCGCCGCGGCCCGCGTCTCGTCTTCGGTGGCAGGCAGATCGATGAGCACGGTGGTGCCGTCGCCGGGCTCGCTCTCGACACGGATCTCGCCATCCATGCTGCGGACGATCGAGTAGACGACGGCGAGGCCGAGGCCGGTTCCGGAGCCGGGCTCCTTGGTGGTGAAGAACGCCTCGAAGACCCGTTCCCGCGTCCGGGTGTCCATGCCGACGCCGGAATCAGTGACGGCCAGGCGCACCCGGTCGCCGTGGCGCTCGGTCTCGATGCGCAGGGTGCCACCTTCGGGCATGGCGTCGCGGGCGTTCACGGCGAGGTTCACCAGGATCTGCTCCAGGTGGGCCGGGTCCGCGAACACCATGGGAAGGCCCGGCTCGAGCTGCAGGGCGAGCAGGACGTCTTCGCCGATCAGGCGGGAGAGCAGGCTCTCCACCTTGCCAGCCACGTCGTTCAGGTCGACGGGCCGCCGGCGTCCGCGGGCCGGGCGGCTCACGGCCAGGAGCTGTCGCGTCAGGCCCTCGCCCTGTTCGGCGGCGCGCAGGATCTCCCGAACCATCGCCGGTTCCTCGGTGGCGCTCGCGCTCCCGGCGGTGAGCTGTTGGGCGTAGCCCATGATGACCATCAGCAGGTTGTTGAAGTCGTGGGCGACGCCGCCGGCGAGCTGGCCGATCGCCTCCATCTTCTGGGACTGGCGAAGCTCGCTCTCGAGGTGGAGCCGCTCGGTCAGGTCCCGGGCCACCACCACCACGCGGTGGCGCCCGTCCGGGGTGGCGAAGGCTGTGGCGTCGGGCTCGAGCCAACGCCAGCCGCCGTCGGCGGTCTGGACGCGCAGGGGCTCGCCGCGGGTGTTGCCCAGGACGACGGCTTCGCGCAGCTGGGAGCGGAAGCGGGCGCCATCCTCCGGATGCACGCGGGCGGCCAGGTTCGTACCGAGGATCGCGCGGAGGTCCCACCCCAGGGTGGTGTGGTGGCTCGGGCTCGCAAAAAGGATGGCACCCTCCTCGTCGAGCTCGGAGACGAGGTCACCGCTGTGCTCGGTCACCGCCCGGCTGCGGGCCTCGCTCTCCTCGACGTCGCGCAGGCTGCTCTGGCGCAGGTGGTCGTAGACCAGGGCGACAGCCAGGAGCAGGCCCTCGAAGACGAGCGCGCCGCGGAAGGCCGATTGGGCCGCGACCTCTGCCGAAACCTCCACCGGGAAGGCGAAGCCCGTTCGCCGCAGCGCTTCGAGCCCGACGATGAAGGCGCAGCACGCCACGGCCCAGGCCGCGCCGACGCGGGCTCCCCCGAAGACGGTCGCGAGGAGGGGGACGAGGCCCAGGTAGAAGCTCGCCGACACGAGGGCGCCGCCGGTGGAGGCGGCCACGAAGGCCGGGGCCGCGAAGAGGACGGAGCACAGCAGGTAGCCGAGCGGTCGCCAGGCCCCCGTGCGGCGCAAGACCGGGGGGATGGCTCCGCCGGCCAGGGCCACGCCCGCGCACACCGCCGCCACCAGCCGCGAGCCCTGGGTGAGCTGGATCCAGGCGATCCAGGAAGCCGCCGCTGCGGTCAACAGGCCGCCGAGCACGACGGCCCGCGCCGCCCGCACGGCGTCGGGGCCCTGCTGGCGGACCGACTCGGGGACGCCCCACGCGAAAGGATCCTGCACGCCCGGATCCTAGGGGGAAGCCACACCCGAGCGCGATGCGGGATTCCCCTCATCCCCCTCGCCGGGCCGGCTCCCGCGGGCCGGGTTCGGGAAGAAGAGCTGCTGGCCGTCGACCCGGAACTCGGCGATCGCTCGCTGCCCCTCGGGGCCGGTCAGCCAGTCGATGAAGGCGCGACCTTCCGCCGCCTTCACGTGAGGATGGCGTTCGGGGCTCACGAGCAGGACTCCGTAGGGGTTGTGGAGGCGCGAATCCCCCTCGACCAGCACCTCGAAGTCGCGCCGGTTCCGGAAGCTGATCCAGGTGCCGCGATCGGTCAGGGTGTAGGCCTGCATCGCCACGGCCGTGTTGAGGGTGGCGCCCATCCCGGCGCCGGTCTCGCGGTACCAGCTGCCGCTGGCGCTGCTCGGATCGATCCCGGCGTCCTTCCACAGGGCCCGCTCCTTCGTGTGGGTGCCGCTGTCGTCGCCCCGGGAGGCGAAAGGCACCTCCTGTCCAGCGAGCCTGCGCAAGGCGGCCGCTGCATCGGTCCGGCCGCGGAGGCCGGCCGGATCGCCGGCGGGACCGACGATCACGAAGTCGTTGAACATGACGTCTCGCCGCATGCTGCCGTGCCCGTCGGCGAGGAAGGCGTCCTCCCGGGCGCGGGCGTGCACCAGCAGCACGTCCCCGTCGCCGTTTCGCGCGTTCCTGAGGGCCTGGCCCGTTCCCACGGCGACGACCCGCACGCCGATGCCCGTCGCCCTCCGGAAGCGCGGGATCAGATCGTCGAGCAGACCGGAGTTCTGTGTGGAGGTCGTGGATTGGAGCAGGAGGGTGCGCTCGGCGTTCCCCGCATGGCTGGCCGTCGGTATCAGCAGCGCCAGGGCGACGAGGACGAGCGAAGGCAGGCGCGGCACCTCAGAACCTCACGACCAGGTCGGTCTGCAGGAGCGTCCGTTCTGCGCCCGAGAGGGATCCGGCGAAGGCCGACCCGCGCTCCACCGGTTCCCCGAAGAAGAGGGCGACCTTCAGGTCCGTGCTCGGGAGCACCTCCCTTGTGGCCTTGAGGACGATCACCTCCCGGTTGGCCCGTCCGTCCAGGAGCGGGGAGTCGGTGAACTGGCCCGGCCAGGCGTTCGCCTCGAGCCGGAAGAAGCCCACCTCGAGCTTCGCCAGCTTGCGCTTGTCGCCCACCTCGAGCCCGAAGCCGAAGCCCAGGTCTTCTTCGCCGGCGTCGGGGTGGAGCGCGTGGCGGGCAGCGTCGTGGTTCTTCACGACGTGGCCGTACACGAGCACCGGCCAGTCTTCGTTGCCGCTCCAGCGCAGGTAGGCGGCGAGCTCCGTGGCCGAGAGGCCGCCGTTGCCGCTGGCCGTACCGTTCAGGCCGAAGCGCAGGCCGCCCGCAGCCGCCGCGCGGCCGAGGAAAGCCGGATCGAGGGAGCGCCACTCGTAGTGGGTGACACGGCCGCCGGCCTGCCACGCCGCCGCCGGCTCCCAGAGGGCGCCGAGCTGGAGCCCGAGCAGGTGGGGATCCCGAGCCGCGCTGTTCTCGTCCGCGATCAGGTAGGCCGCGCGGGCGAAGAGCCGTGCATCGCCCAGGTCGTCCGAGTCCCACGCGAGGGCCGCCCCCTCGAGGGAGAGATCGCGATCCCACAGCATCGAGTCTGGCCCGTGCTTCCAGCGGAAGGGCACACCCATCTTGCCCAGCCGCAGTCGGGCCGTCCCAGCCAGGGGAAGCAGCGTCTCCGGTGCGCGCAGTTCGAGGTGGGCGCGATCGATGAACAGCCCGTCCGGGTCGAAGTCGTCGCCCGCGCCGAAGGTCTGGTTGGCGCTGCGGGGCCGGCCGCCCGAGGCGAGCCGGAGGGTCACGTCCGCCCACGGGTTGATGCGGGCGCGGCCCTGGAGACGAAGGCGGTAGCGGCCCCGGGAGCGGTCGGATCGGTCCACCCCCAGCGGGTCGCGGTTGAACCAGAACTGCTCGTAGCGCGCCCGGAAGTCGCCGGACCACTCGATCTGCGCCAGGGCGGCCTTGCGGGCCGTCCAGCGCTCGTGGCGGGAGGCGAGATCGGCGTACTCGGCATCGTCGACCAGGCCGCGCGCGTGCAGGATGGCCAGGACCTCACGCACCACGCTCTCCTCCTCGGCGGCGGCTGGCGAAGCGAGGAGGAGAAGAACGGCAAGGGCGGGAGCGAGGGCGGACATCGGGCCTCCGGGCGCTATTCCCGCGGAGGTATAGCTGCTCCTCAACGCACCTGCTTCTCGATCCGCCGGAGGTCCCGGCCCACGGCGCGCAAGGCGGCCTTCTCCATCGCGTGGTAGCGCTGGATCAACTCCTCGCCGAAGGGGGTGAGGGCCGCGCCGCGGGACGAGGTGGCGACGACAGGCTCGCGGAAGCACGTGTTCAGGTCGTCGATGCGCTCCCACGCCTGCCGATAGCCCAGGTCCGACGCCCGAGCGGCCGCCGAGATGGAGCCGTGCTCCCGGACCGCCTCCAGTAGCGCCACCTTGCCCGGGCCCAGCTTGGAGCCCTCGTCGGTACCGAAGTAGAACCCGATCCGGACCCGCGTCACGGGGCGCCCACACGGGTCCGCGCGGCGGCCGATCGGAGCCCGATGTCAGTAGTCGTAGCCGCGCTCCTCGTGCAGGCTCACGTCGAGGCCGCGGGTCTCGTCTTCGTCGGTCACGCGCAGGCCGATGACGGCGCTCACCGCCTTCAGGATCACGTAGCTCGCGAGGGCCGTGTAGACGACCGTGATGCCGGCGGCCAGCAGCTGCACGCCGAGCTGCGAACCGATGGCGAGCGCTCCCTGGTTGCCGCCGAAGACCTCCGACGCGAAGACCGCCGCCAGCACGGTGCCGACGAAGCCGCCGACGCCGTGCACCCCAAACACGTCCAGGGAGTCGTCGTAGCCGAGGGCGCGCTTCATGCTGGTCGATGCGAGGTAGCAGACGGCGCCGGAGGCGAGGCCGATCGCGAGCCCTCCGACTGGTCCGATGTACCCGGAGGCCGGCGTCACCGCGGCCAGGCCGGCGATCGCCCCGGTGGCGATGCCCAGCACGCTCGGCTTGCCGTGCCGCACCCACTCGATCACCATCCAGGTGGCCGCCGCCGTGGCCGCCGAGATCTGGGTCACGACCGCCGCCATGGCCGCGCCGCCGTTGGCGCCGAGGGCGCTGCCCCCGTTGAAGCCGTACCAGCCCACCCAGAGTATGCCCGTGCCGGTGACGCACATGGTCATGTTGTGGGGGAGCATCGGCGTTCGGGGATAGCCGGAGCGGGGGCCGATGACGATGCACGCCACCAGCGCACCGACTCCGGCGGTGATGTGCACGACGATGCCGCCCGCGAAGTCGAAGACCCCGAGCTCGCCGAACCAGCCGCCGCCCCAGGTCATGTGACAGATGGGCAGGTAGACGACGACCAGCCACAGCACGCAGAACCAGAGCATGGAGCTGAACTTCATGCGCTCGGCGAAGGCGCCGACCATCAGGGCCGGCGTGATGATGGCGAAGGTCATCTGGAACAGGAAGAAGAGCACCTCCGGAATCGTCCCGGAGAGGGCGTCGCCGGTGATGCCGCGCAGGAAGCTCTTGCCGAAGCCGCCGATCAGCGCACCGCCTTCTTCGAAGGCCAGGCTGTAGCCGAAGGCCGTCCACAGCACGGTGATCACCGCCGCGAGGGCCAGGCACTGCATCAGCACCGAGAGCACGTTCTTGGTCCGAACCAGCCCGCCGTAGAAGAGGGCCAGGCCGGGGAGGGTCATGAACAGGACGAGCGCGGTGGAGGCCAGGATCCAGGCCGTGTCGCCGGTATCCAGGGCATCCTCTGCCCAGGCCGGGGCGGCGAGCACGAGGGCCACCGCGGCGGGAAGGAGCAGACGGACGCGAGACAGCCAGGTGGACATGGGGCACCTCGGGGCAGGAGTGGACGGGGCGTTTGGTACTCCTCTCCTGGTGGGCGCGTCCAGCCCCTCGTCGCCCGAAAATCGCGTTCTGTGCTGGTAGGGGCACAAATTTGTGGGGGATCCGGCCTAGGCGGCGTCCTCCAGGAGCTGGATCATGGCGGCCCGCCCGGGGCCGAGCTCCGGCTCCTCTCGCTGGTCGCGGCCCTGGTAGACGTCGAGCACCCGCCGCAGCACCTCGGGGTTCTGCATCAGGTCGCCGGGCGGGTCGAGCAGGTTGAAGCCGCGCAGGAAGGCGCGCAGCACGGTGGCGTCGAGGCGCAGCGCCGGCACGAAGCCCCGGCGCATGAGGTCCCGCAGGTAGGCCTTGGGATCCACCACGCCGCCGGGGCTCGGGGCCTCTTCGTCGGCGCCGCTGCGGAGCTTCTCGGCCCAGGCCGCGGCGTCCCGGTCCTGGCCGCGGGCCAGGTCGTACCACGGCACGATCTCCCGCTCGACGTCCGCCTCCAGGGCGAGGGCCAGGGCCTCGTCGTCGTACGGGTGCTCGGCCAGTCGATCCGCCAGCAGTGCCGCGTGCACCAGGGCGAAGGCGCAGCCCCGTCCGTAGAGCGGGTTCGAGTGGATCGCGGCGTCGCCGATCGCCACCACGCCCAGGGCGAGGAGCCGGCCGTCCTGCACGAAGAGGCGCCGCGTGTTGCGCAGGCCATCCATGGGATGGACCTCGCTGATCGGCTCCGCGACCGCCGGGTCGACCCAGGCGCGGGTCGCCGGCAGGGCCTCGGCGGCGGCGGTGAACGGCGCGCTGCGCAGGAGCGCGCGGAGCGGGCGGTCCTTCGGTGCGGCGGCGAAGGTGACGGAGAAGATCTTGGAATCGCCATGGAAGATCGCGTACTTCAGGTAGCCCAGGTCGGCGCCGATCGTGGTATCCCGCTCCGGGGGCTCCACGCCGGGCCGCAGGGCGTAGAAGCGCGAGCAGTAGAAGATGCCGCAGGGCTCCGACTCCACCTCCGGAACCGGCGCGCCGATCTCCCCGAGCCAACGGCCCAGCGGGGAGCGCCGGCCCGAGGCGTCGACCACGAGATCGGCCTCGAGGATCCGCTGCTGTCCCCCCTGCACGTAGCTCAGGCCGCGGACGCGAACCGGAGCGCTCGCATCGTCGGCGAGGAGTCCGCCGACCTCGGCGCCGTCGATCAGCTCGACCCGGGGCTCGTCCGTGGAGATGCGATGGAGCACCCACTCGAAGGTGAGGCGCCGGCAGGCCAGGAGGGTGAGATCGTCGTCGCCGGGGCGCGGGCTCGGGTCGTCGATGCCCTCCCGCAGCAGGTTGGCGATCGGCAGCTCCTCGGCGCCGGCCTCGAGCAGGGCCTCCAGCACGTCGGGGAGCCGGTCGCGCAGCAGGTTGCGCAGCCGGGCCAGGAAGGCGTGGGAGTGGCGGGCCTGAGGGGCTCCGCGGCGTTCCCAGGTCTCGAAGGCGCTGCGGGGATCTTCGGGGAGCGGGGTGTCGTCGCGTTCGAGGAGCGTGACGCGATGGCCCGCCCGCCCCAGCAGCAGCGCGCAGCCGAGCCCCGCAATGCCCGCGCCCACCACGGCGACGTGTTTCGCCCCAGGGCTTCCCCCGGCCGGAGCGACGTGACTCGTCACAGGGCGCCCTCCCGACGCAATGAGTCGATCAGCGCCTCGGGCAGCGCGGCCCGGGTGTCGCTCTCGAAGAGCAGCGGCTGGTCCCCCCGCCATTCCGCATCGCATTCCCGCTGCCACGGGAAGTGTCCGCCCGGATCCGGCCAGAAGCACTGGAGACAAGGCACGTCGTCCCGCTGGTAGTGCCAGGCGGCGTTGCCGAGGAAGGGATCCCGCCACTTCGGCGCGAGGTCGCGGAAGGCGAGCGCCCCCTGCTCGAGGAGCCCCGGGGCTTCCTCGCCCGACGCGAAGCGCCGGCCGCGGCGGATTGCCTCGCCCACGTGGTTCAGCAGGCGCGCCAGCACCTGCAGGTCGATGCCGAACACCAGCACCTCGGGGTGCTCGAAGCCCTCGAACAGCCCGATCGTGTGGGCCCATCCGGGCGCCGACTCCTCCGGCGGAACGAGCACCAGATGCCAGCCGTGGCGGGCGATGTCGTGGCGTACCCGGGCCTCGATCTCGTCCTGGACGTCGCTCATCGCGGCGCGAGGCTACCGGTCGGCGGCTCTTCAGGCGAGCAGGGCGAGGAGATCATCGCGGGTGATGCGGCCCGCGGCGCCGGCCTCGGACAGGGCCGCGTCGGCCAGCTTCCGTTTCTCCTCCTGGAGCGCGAGGATGCGCTCCTCCACGGTCTGCTCCGCCACCATGCGGTAGACGAAGACCGGCCGCTCCTGGCCGATGCGGTGGGCGCGATCTGCCGCCTGCTCCTCCACCGCCGGGTTCCACCAGGGGTCGAGCAGGAACACGTGATCGGCCGCGGTGAGGTTGAGGCCGGTTCCGCCGGCACGCAGCGAGATCAGGAAGACGGGCGGGCCGCCCGGCTCGGAGAAGGCGCGCACGACCGCCCCACGGTCCCGGGTCGAGCCGTCGAGCCGGGTGAAGGCCAGTCCCGCCGCGGCGAGCCGCGGCTCCACCAGGTCGAGGAGCGAGGTCCACTGGGAGAACACCAGGGCCTTGTGGCCCTCGGAGACGGCGGTCTCGAGCCGGTCCTGGAGGAGCGCGAGCTTGGCGGAGGCGTCGGCGGTCTGGCCGGGCAGCAGGCGCGGGTGGCAGCAGGCCTGGCGCAGACGCAGCAGGGCCTCGAGCGCCGCCAGCACGCTGCCGCCGCCTTCGAGCTGGCGCACCACCTCGTCCCGGGTGGCCGCACGCACCGCGTCGTAGATGGTGCGCTCCTCCTCGGAGAGCATGCAGTGGAGCACCATCTCGGTGCGGGGCGGCAGCTCCGGCGCCACGTCCGCCTTGCGCCGGCGCAGCACGAAGGGGCGCAGACGCTCGCGCAGGTGCCGGAGGGCGTCTTCGTCGCCCTGGGCGATCGGGCGCGCATAACGTTCCTCGAAGTCCCGGCGGCCCCCGAGCAGGCCGGGGTTCAGGAAGTGGAGCTGGCTCCAGAGCTCGTCGAGGCGGTTCTCTACCGGTGTGCCGGTGAGGGTGATGCGCTGGTCCGCCCGCAACGTGTAGGCGGCCTGGGCCACCTGGCTATCCGGGTTCTTGATGGCCTGGGCCTCGTCGAGGACGACCGCCGGCCAGCGGCGCCCGGCGAGGGCTTCCCGGTCGCGACGCAGGAGCGCGTAGGTGGTGAGGGTGACGTCGGCCTGGTCGTCGAGCTCGCGACCGGCGCCGTGGTAGACGGCCACCGAGAGGTTGGGGCGGAAGCGGCGGATCTCTTCCTCCCAGTTGGGCAGCAGGCTCGTCGGCGCCACCACCAGGCTGCCAGGGCCGATGGCACAAAGGGCCTGGAGCGTCTTGCCGAGGCCCATGTCGTCGGCGAGGAGGCCGCCCAGGCCGGCCTTGCGCAGGAAGGCGAGCCAGCGCACGCCTTCCTGCTGGTAGTCGCGCAGCTCGGCGCGGAGGTCCTGGGGAAGCGGGCTCTCCGGGAGGGCGTCCGGGCCTTCGAGGAGCTGGCGCAGGGGCCCCAGGGCCGCGGGGGGCGGATGGTCGAGGTCGGCGCACAGCCGGCCCAGGTCGGGCAGGGCGGCGGCGCCGACACGCCCCTCCGCGTCCCGGGCGGCCAGGAGGTCGGCGACCTGGCGGCCGAAGCGCGCCAGCCAATCGGCGGGAAGGGGAGCGAAGCCGCCGCCCTCCAGCGGAACGAGGGAGCGGCCGCCGCGCCAGGCCGCGAGCACGGTCTCGGCGGAGACCTGCCCGTCGCCGCCCGTCGGTGCGAAGTCGAGGCTCACCCGATCGTCCTCGATCGAAAGGGCCGCCTCCAGGGGGGCGGCGTGGAAGAAGCTGCGCTCGGGCTCACCGCGTACGACGGCGAGCCGGCCCATCTTCGGCACCAGCTCGAGGGCGCTCTCGGCTTCGAGCAGGGTGCGGTGGCCCGGCGTGAGCCCCAGGCTCTTGCGCAGTCGGTCGGCCAGGCGCTGCTCTTCCGCTTCGTCGCGGATCGGCACGGCGCCGCCCAGGTGGACCAGACGTCCCGCATCCACGCGGGCGGTGGGCGGATCGCCGTAGACGAGGAGCGGCAGCACCGAGAGCCGATCGCCCTCGCGCCCGGTCTCCAGCACGAGCCGCGGCGGCACCCGCTCGGTTTCGGGCAGCGCGTCGGTCTCGATGCGCACCGGGACGCGGCGCTCGAGCTCCGGCAGCACGTCGGCCAGGAGCTCGGGCAGGGCCTCGGCGGGGAAGCGGCGGCCGCGGGCGAGCTCTTCCGCCTCGCGACCGGTCAGGCGGCTCGGCGCGAGCTCGCGGATCTCGTCGCCGCAGCGGACGAGGCCCGCGCCGAGCTGCTCGTCGATGGTGGGCTCGAGGGCGCAGACGAGCCGAAAGCCCCCGTCCTCGGCCAGCAGCCGCACGAGGGTGACGACCGCCTCGCCGCTCGTCCGGATGGGCTCGCCGTCGAGGGACACGTCGCCGCAGCCTTCGAGGGCCGCGAGCAGGCTGCGCATGACGCCGCGGGGCATCGGGCCCGAGTGGCGGGTGCCGAGGGCGCGCTCGGCGGCGAGATCCGCCTGGGTCGGGCTCACCGGCGGGCCGTCGACGCGGCCCGTCGCCAGGGCGGTGAGAGTCGTCGTGAGGCGTTCTTCGCACTGGCCATCTACGATGGCTCGCTCGAAGGCGAGGCCGTCGCCCGTGCGGGCGAGCCGATAGGCCACCCGGCCGCCGCTCGTGCCCTCGCCGGCGGCGGGCAGCGTCTTGCCCTCGCGCTCGGCGCGCCGCAGCGCGATCACTGCCGCCGCCACGTGCTCGCAGGGATCCTCGCCTCCCGGGCAATCGCACTCCCACTCCGCGTCGCCCACGTAGAGCACGACGGTCGGGTGGATCACCCCGGCCGAGGGACGCACCCGCAGGATCAGCTCGTCCTCGTCGCCGCCCTCGCGAGTGACCGCATCGCTGCGCGCGAGCTCGACGCCCCGGGACCACGCCGCCTTCGACGCCTGCGCGCGCACCGTGTCGAAGAGCTCGTCCACTCCGCGAACCTAGCGGCTACGATTCGGCGCGTGGGCAGCTACATCACACCGGAGGGCTTCCGGAAGCTCCAGGAGGAGGCGGATCGCCTGTGGCGGGTGGAGCGGCCGCGGGTCACCCGCGAGGTCTCCGAGGCGGCCGCCCTGGGCGATCGCTCCGAGAACGCCGAGTACATCTACGGCAAGAAGCGGTTGCGGGAGATCGACCGGCGGCTTCGCTTCCTGGCCAAGCGGATGGACGAGCTCACGGTGGTCGAGCCCTCGCCGGAGCAGGAGGGGAAGGTCTTCTTCGGCGCTTTCGTCAGCGTCGAGGACGCGGAGGGCGAGACGGCCGAGTACCAGCTCGTCGGGCCGGACGAGTCCGATCCCTCGGAGGGCCGGCTCAGCATCGAGTCTCCCCTCGGCAGGGCGCTCCTCGGGCGCGAGGAAGGTGACGAGGTGCGCGTGGCGCGTCCCCGCGACGGAGGCACCGGGGTGTTCGAGGTCGTGGGCATCCGGTACGCGGACGCGTGACGGGCGACGTCTGGATCTTCGGCTACGGCTCGCTCGTGTGGCGACCCTCCTTCCCGTTCCGCGAGCGGCGTCCCGCGCGGATCTCCGGCTGGAGCCGGCGCTTCTGGCAGGGCTCGACGGATCACCGGGGCGTGCCCGGCGCGCCGGGCCGGGTGGTGACCCTCGTGCGCGAGACCGACGCCGAGTGCTGGGGCGCGGCCTACTGCATCGCGTCCGGCGACGTGAGGGACGTGATGGACCACCTCGACTGGCGCGAGAAGGGGGGCTACGAGCGCGCCGACGAGCGGCTCGAGCTGCGGGATCCGGACGCCGAGACCGCCGGCATCGTCTACGTCGCCACCGAGAGCAATCCCAACTACCTCGGGCCCGCCCCGCTCCCGGAGATCGCCGATCAGGTGCGGCGCTCCCGGGGGCCGAGCGGCGCGAACCCGGAATACGTGCTGCGGCTGGCGGAGGCGCTGCGGGAGATGGGAGCGGACGATGCCCACGTCTTCGCCCTCGAGGCGTTGGTGCGCGCGGACGGCGGCTGAGTCCGCGGCGTGTCATTCTCCCCTCCATGAGCGAAGCCACTCCGTTTCCCACCGGCGGCAACCCGCTCCTCGCGAATCCCCTGTTCCAGCAGAACCCGTACGCCCTCTACGGCATGCTGCGCGAGAGCAACCCGGTGTTCCGGCCCCCGGTGCCGATCGAGACCGGCGCCGGGATCTTCGTGCTCACCCGTCACGCCGACGTGGAGGCCGCCCTGCGCGACAAGCACATGAGCGCCCAGCGCCAGCGGGCCGACGTGTTCCGGCGCTACGCGGACCAGCTCCCCGCGGCCATCCTCCAGGGCGGCCCCATCAGCGGCTCGATGCTGATCCAGGATCCGCCCGAGCACACCCGCCTCCGCGGGCTCGTGAACAAGGCCTTCACGCCACGACGCATCGAGGCGCTGCGACCGCGGATCGAAGCGCTGGTGGCGGGGCTCCTCGACGGAATCGGCGACGGAGGCGAGCTCGACGTGATCCACGATCTCGCCGAGCCGCTCCCGGCCATCGTGATCGCCGAGCTGCTCGGCGTGCCCGCCGAGGATCACCGGCGGTTCCGCCAGTGGTCGCAGACGCTGATCGACGGCCTGCCGGACTGGTCACCGGAGGGCCGCGCGCGCGCCGAGGAGACCGTGCAGGTCCTGGTCGACTACCTCGGGGGCCAGATCGACGAGCGGCGCCGCACGCCGCGGGACGACCTCCTGTCGGCCCTCATCGCGGCGCGGGACCAGCGCGATGCGCTCAGCGAGGCAGAGCTCGTCTCCACCTCCCTCCTGCTGCTCCTCGCCGGGCACGAGACGACGACGAACCTAATCGGCAACGGCACGCTGGCGTTCCTGAGGAACCCGGGCGAGTGGGATCGGCTGCGGGCAGAGCCCGGCCTCCTGGACAACGCCGTGGAGGAGCTGCTGCGCTTCGACAGCCCGGTCCAGGCGACCGTGCGGGTGCCCACCGAGACGGTGGAGCTCGGCGGACAGGCCATCGAGCCGGGGGCCGTGGTGGTGTGCGGGATCGGCGCCGCCAATCGGGACCCGGAGGTGCATCCGGATCCGGACCGGCTCGACATCGGGCGCTCGGACATCCGCCACCTGTCCTTCGGGCTGGGCACCCACTTCTGCCTCGGCGCGTCCCTGGCCCGCCTCGAGGGGCGCGCCTTCTTCGCCGCGCTCCGCGACCGCTTCGCGAAGCTCGAGCTGGCCTGTGCCGAAGAGGAGCTCGCCTACCGGAGCAACCCGATCCTGCGGGGCCTGAAGGCCCTTCCGGTGCGCGCCGCCGCCTGACCGCCCTGCTACATGTGCGGGAGCAGGCCGATCGGGCACTCCCCCCGCGCCAGCTTCTGCGCCCGCTCGACGAGCTGGGCCTCCATGTCCTCGCGGCCGATCATGATCACGAAGTCGCCCTTCTTGATCCCCTCGATGGCGAAGCGGGCCAGCTCGTCCAGGTCCTGCACCGGCAGCTCGATGCCCGCCTTCTTCATGCCCTCCATGAAGTCGTCGAACTTCACCTCGGTACCCGCCGGGAACTCCTTCGCGCGGGCCAGCTCCGCCGGGCGGTTGCGCCGCGTGGTCCAGATGCCGGTGTCGAGCATGCCGCCGGAGGGATAGAAGATGGCGGCCCGCAGGTTCGTGTCCTGGCCCGCGAGCTGGGCGCCGAGGCACTCGGTCAGGATGGAGACGGCGGCCTTGCTCGAGGCGTAGACCGATTGCTCCGCCAGGGGTGAGATGCCGCCGTCGCCGGAGGAGGTATTCATCACGAAGCCCTCCTCGCCGCCTTCCAGCATGCGCGGCACGAAGGCCTGGATGCCGTGCACCACGCCGCGCACATTCACGCCGTGCACCCACATCCAGTCGCTGGGCTCGGTCTCCCAGACGTTCAGATTCGCCACGCTCACGCCGGCGTTGTTGCACAGCAGGTGGCAGGCACCGTGGAGGTCGTACACCTGATCCGCGAGCGCGTTCACCGAGGCCGGGTCGGACACGTCGGTGACGACGCCGGTCACCTCGCCGGACAGGCCGCCGATCGCGCGATCGAGGGCCGGCTTCTCCACGTCGGCGACCACCACCTTCATGCCTTCCGCCAGGAAGGCCCGCACCAGCGCCAGGCCGATGCCGCTGGCACCGCCGGTCACCACCGCCACGCGATCGCGAAGCTCCTGCATACGTCAGCTCTCCTTCGAGTTGAGCGGCCGAGGATACCGCGGGACGAGGCGACGTTCCTTCGCGCGGCTACGCGGTCTCCTCGGCCCTCGGCCGAAGCTCGATGGGGCCGTCCGCGAGCTTCAGGAGCTCCTCCTGGCTCTCGCGCAGGAAGGCGACGAAGCGGGCCAGGTCGGGCACGACCTCGTAGTCGGCATTGAAGCCCCAGCACAGCCGGCCGTCGTAGCTGAACAGCGCGATGCCGAGCCCGGTGCGGTCGGTGAGGGGCACCTGCGGGTAGATCTCGTTCATCGGCGCGCCCATCATGTAGAGGGGCACCTGGGGCCCGGGCACGTTGGTGACGACCAGGTTGAAGGGCAGCAGCCGCGAGGCGTTGCGGGCACCGAGGGAGAGCAGGGTGGCCGGCGTCCAGTCCGCCACCTGGGTGAGCGCCTCGGCGCCCACCGCGCTCTTCGACTCCTTGAGCTCCCGGGTCGAGTCCGAGATGCGCCGGAGCTGCTCGCGCGGGTCCTCGGCGTCGAGGGGCAGGGGGAGGATCCAGGCGGAGACGCGGTTGCCGAGCTTCCCGCGCTCGTCCTGGCTGCGCACGCTCACCGGGGCCAGCACGCGGAACTCGAGGTCCTGGGTGTCGACGCGTCGGTATTGGAGGTAGCGGCGGACGGCGCCGGTGACGATCGTCAGCACCACGTCGTTCAGGGAGCCGCCGAGCTGGCTGCGCACCCGCTTCACCTCGGCCAGGTCCATCGTGTGCCAGTCGAAGCGCCGGTGGGGGCCGATCTGCTGGTTCAGCGGCGTGGAGGAGACCGGGCGCAGGGTCGTGCCCAGGGTCTCGGCGGCGGCGCGCAGGCGGCTCGTCAGGTCGCGGCGGCGCTCGCCGACCTCCTGCCAGAGGTCGCGGGCGCCTCGCACGAGGTCGAGGGGCAGGCGCAGCCGGCGGAGCATCTCGTCCTGCAGGAGCTCCCCGTCGCTCGGGGCCGGCCGCGGCACGAAGGCCGGCGGGTCGAGCACCTCGAACTCCGGGGTGGTCTGCATGAGCACGTTCATCAGGTCGACACCGGAGACGCCGTCGATCATGCAGTGATGGGTCTTGCTGACGACGGCGAAGCGGTCGTCCTGGAGGCCCTCGATGAACCACATCTCCCACATGGGTCGGGTGCGGTCGAGGCGCTGGGCCATGATGCGCGAGGCCAGGCGCTTCAGCTGATCATCGTCTCCGGGGCGGGGCAGGCTCGTGTGGCGGACGTGGTAGTCGAGGTTGAAGTCCGCGTCGTCGATCCAGACCGGCGACTGCTCGATGGGCACCCAGGCCAGCTTCTGCCGGTAGCGGGGAATGCGGTGCAGGATCGACTCGATGCCCTTCTTCACGAGGGTCATATCGATGCCGCCGTCCGCGGTGCGAAGGGGCCCCGCGTCGTACAGCGCCGTCGAGGAGACGTGCATGAAGGTGTTGGGGCCCTCGAGAAGGAGGAAGGAGTTGTCGAGGGCGGTCAGGCGGTCGTAGGCGTAGCGGGCCATGCGGTCTCCCTGGAGAGGTCTTGACGCGTCGCATCATAGCGGACCGAGCCGTGGCGTCCTGCGCGGAGGAGATCGTCCCCTGGGGGATCGTCAAGTCGCCCCCCGGTTCCTGCCGATGAGCTGCGCATGCCGAACCTTTGCATCCACCTCCTGTGCGAGGGCCAGCTCCTGGCCGAAATTCCCTTCAGCGCCGACCGGCTCCAGGTGGGCCGGCTGGAGGAGAACGACGTCGTCGTGCCGGACCGGGCCGCGAGCCGCACCCACGCGCTCCTCGAGCGGGACGGCGAGCAGGTGTTCGTGCTCGATCTCGGCAGCCAGAACGGCATCTGGCTCGGCGAGCGACGCATCGCGGGGCGCACGCCGATCGGCCCCGAGGACGAGCTGCGCATCGGCAGCCATCGGCTGCGGGTCGTGCCGTCGGCGTGCGCCCTCGCCGAGGACGACGAGGAAGAGCGAGACGGGGACGGCGTGGCGACCGTCATGATGCGCCCCCCGGAGGCCCCGTCCGGCGTGACGGACCTGGAGCCGGCGGGACTCGAGCCGTTCTCGATCCGCGAAGAGGACCTGGCGGGCCCGGACGACCCGTCGCCGGTGGCGGACGAGCACGTGATCGAAGCGGGCGAGGCGGACCTGTTCGGCGCTCCCCAGGTCTTCTCGTCCGAGTTCGACGAGCCGATGGCGGACGCCGTGGAGGCAGACGCCGAGGAGGCCAAGGAGCTCGAGCTCGTCCCCGTCTTCGAAGAGGTCCGGAGCGAGCCCTGGGTGCTCGAGCTCGAGGTGGATCCGGCGTCGCTGCCCGAGCCCCTGCGCCGGGCCGTCGACGAGCTGGACGAGCCGGGGGAGCTGCGTCTCAGCGTCGTGCTGCGCCGTCGCGGCGCCTAACGAGACTGGCTGCGCCCGCGCTCTTGGATGGCGGCACGGCGGCCTGCCACGTCGTCGGCGCTGACGCGGGTGACCTGCTCGTTGGAGACGCGCCGCTCGTAGGCGCGGCTCTCGCCGTAGGGCATCGCGTAGCCCTCGTCGATCATCCGCTTGTAGCCGCGCATGGCGTCGGGGACGCAGGACAGCATGTCGCGGGCGAGGGCCTGGCAGGTGGGCAGGAGCTCCTCGGTGGGCACGAGGCGGGCCAGCAGGCCCCAGCGCTCGGCGGTCTCTGCATCGACGAAGTTGCCGGTGAGGGACACGAGCTTGGCCCGGCCGATACCGATCATCCGGGAGAGCTTCTGGGAGAGGCCCCAGCCGGGCAGGATGCCGACCCGGGCGTGGGTGTCGGCGAAGCGGGTCTCCGGGCAGCCGATCAGCACGTCGCAGGCCAGGGCGACCTCGAAGCCGCCGGTGATCGCGAAGCCGTTGATCGCGCCGAGGATTGGCAGCGGGCAGGCCTCCATCGCCCGTACGGCGTCCTCGACCGGCGGCAGCTCGCCGGCGCCGCCCTCGGCCGGGCCGGCGCTGCCGAGCTCCTTCAGGTCGACGCCGGCCGAGAAGGCGGTGCCGGCGCCGGTGAGCACCACCGCCCCCACCTCCGGATCGTCCGACAGCGCGTCGAACGTCTCGGCAATGGCCCGCCGAAGCGCGCTGGAGAGCGCGTTGCGCGCCTCGGGCCGATTCAACGTGACGGTCGCGACACCGTCCTTCTTCTCCACGAGGATCACCGGTTCACCCATGCCCACCAGCATACGCGATCCCGCAAGAGTGGGGACGTTCCTTGGAACTTGCGCAATTGCGCAAGTTGCAAGGAACGTCCCCACTCTTGCGTTTCCTAGCAGGCTGCGGAAGAACGCCGATGGTACGCAGAGAACGGTGCCTTGGAGGCGCTTTGGCTAGGAAAGGAGCGCGGAATCGAGGCCTTGCCGCCGGTTGACGCCCGGCTCGCTGCCAACGGGGCCCTCCACTCGACCCGACAAGCTACGTGGGGCATAGCAGGTTCCTCATCCTCACAAGGTTGTAGGCCGCCTGGGTGAACGTGAACATCCAGCCCACCCGCTCCTTGCCGCGATGCTTCACCTTGCGAATCGGGCCTACCGTCTTCCCCCAGCCGAAGACCTGCTCGATCGCCTTGCGTTTGCGCTGGCTGATCTCGTAGCCCACGTGCGTCGTCGTTCGATCATCGATCGCGCTGCGGCGGCCCTTGTCGTTCTGCGCAACGTGCGGGGTCACGCCCAGCTCTCGAAGCTCTTCGACATGCGACACCGTGTCGTAGCCCTTGTCTCCGCCCAACGTCGATCGCCGTCCGCGTGGCACCCGCTTCACCATCGCCACCGAGGCCTCGCGCTCCGCCGTGCCCGTGGCCAGCGTCGTCTTGGCCGCCACCACCAGGCCATGCCGGTTCTCCGTCACCACGTGGCCCATGAAGCACAGCTTCGCTTCCTTCCCCTTCCCCTTGCGGTAGAGCCGGGACTCCGGGTCCGTCGTCGAGGCGTGCGTGTCGTTCTTCCTACGCTCACCGTGGAAGTCCCGCTCCGTCGCCTTCCGTCCACCCCCGCGGCCGCCCCGGTCCTCGTCCTTCGGCCGAAAGCTCTTCTGCCCCGCCCATGCCTCGATCAGCGTGCCGTCCACCGTGAAGTGCTCGTCCGACAGAAGCCCCTCCTCGCGGGCCTCCGCCAACACGGCCTGAAAGAACCCCTCCGCGATCTCTCCCCGAAGCAACCGATCCCGATTCTTCGTGAACACCGTCACGTCCCAGACCCGGTCGTCCATCTCGAGCCCCACGAACCAGCGGAACAGCAGGTTGTACTCGAGCTGCTCCATCAGCATCCGCTCGCTTCGCACCGAGTAGAGCACCTGCAGCAGCAGGGCCCGCAACAGGTGCTCGGGCGGAATCGACGGCCGACCCGTCCGCGAGTACAGCTTCCGCAACCTCCCGTCCAGCCGGACCAGGGCGCGATTCGTCATCTCCCGCGTCACGCGCAGTGGATGATCGGCGGGGACACGCGCCTCCGGCGACACGTAGCTGAACATCGTGGACTGCGTTCGATCGGTTCCGCGCATCTCCATCCCCCCGGTATGCCTGTACCAACCGATTCGACCCGTCGCACGGGGTTTTTCCGCAGCCTGCTAGGTCTCGAACAGGGTGCGGGTGTCGTCCTGGAGGAGGGTGTAGAGGGTGAGCGCGCCGATCACGGTGCCGAGGGGGAACCAGAACAGGGAGAGGGCGCCGATCACGAGGGCGAAGCTCCGGGCCCAGGGGCGGCGGCGAAGCAGGCCCACGCCGGCAGCGAGGCCCGGGATCGAGAGGCCGCCGACCACGGCGGCGATCGCCGCCCCGATGCCGCCCAGGATCCAGCTCGCCGTCGGATCGCCGCTGGCCAGGCCGATGCCGGCGATCGCCGTGAAGACGATCGCCGCCGCAGCGGCGCCCAGGCCGTGGACCACCAGGAAGGCGAGGGCGAGGAGCCGCACGCGCTCCTCTGCCCGCGCTCTTCCCTCGACCCGCCGTACGATCCGCGTGAACTCCGGCTCCTCTTCGTGGAGCCAGGCGTCCTCCGACGGCGACCGCCAGGCCCCCTCCGCTCGCGATCGCACGGGCGCGGTCACCGGGAGGCCACCGGCACCGCGGCGGCCGGTCGCGCCGCCTTGGCGGGCAGGGCGGCGGAGCTCATCTGCCGCTTGAACTGCTCGAGCTCCTGGCGCGCCGCCTCCTGGGTGGCCTCACGCCGGATGCTCTTGAGCCGGCCCTGCAGGTCGTCGTCGGCGCCGAGCTCGCGGTCGAGCTCGCCCTCGGTCGCGAGGCGCGCCACGTGGGCGCGCACGCTCTCGAGGGCCCGCATGTCCGCGTCCACCGAGAGCCCCTCGATCGCTTCCTGGATCCGCCGCCGCGCCTTCGCGTTGGCGAGGGTGACGACGATGCGTCCCTTCTCGCGCTCGAGGGCGCGGATCTCCTCGCGGAAGCGCACCAGGTTCGTCTTGGCCTCCTCGGCTTGGATCTTCAGGCCCTCGAACTCCTGCTCGGCCCGCTCGATGTCCTCGCTGAGGGCCTGCTTGTGGGTGATCAGGGTGAGGGCGACGTCGTCCTCGCCCCGACCGACGGTGCGCCGGATGTCCTCGAGGGTCCGGGACAGCTCGGCGCGGCGCTCGGAGAGATCCCCCTCGAGCTTGTTGCGCATGTACAGGATGCCGGCGACGGCCTCCTTGAGCTCGCGGTACTGGCCCACCCGCTCGGAGATGGCGTTCTCGAACACCGCCTGCGGGTTTTGCTGCTCGCGGCCGCGCAGCCAGTGGGTGGCCCATCCCGAGATGAAGCCGAAGAGTCGGGCGAAGAAGCCGGGTCGCTGGGTCATGTCGTCCTCCTGGGGCGTGGGCGCGCCGAGATCGTTTCGGTCGCTTCAGTCACCGTTCGTCCAGTCCTCGTCCCGAAGGTCGAGCTCCCGGATCTTCTGCTGCAGGCTCTGTCGCACCATGCCGATGGCCTCGGCGGTGCGGGAGATGTTTCCCTGGTTCTCGCGCAGCGCCTGGAGCAGGTAGCTGCGCTCGAAGCGGCGCGCGGCGGCGCGCTTCGCGTCGGAGAAGGCGAGCCCGGGCGAGGGCCTTGCCTCGTCGCTCGGTGCGAGCCCGGCACCGCCGGAGAGGTTCAGGTCGTCGGCCTCGATCTGCTCGCCGGGTGCGAGCACCGCCGCCTGCTCGATCACGTTGCGCAGCTCGCGCACGTTGCCGGGCCAGCCGTGGCGGGCCAGGGCGGCGAGGGCCGTATCGGCCATGGGCTTCGGGGGGCGGCTGAGGCGCTCCGCCACCAGGCCGAGGAAGCGCTCGGCCAGGGCCGGCAGGTCCTCCCGGCGGTCGCGCAGGGCCGGAAGCTGCAGCTCGACGACCTTGAGGCGGTAGTAGAGATCCTCGCGGAAGCGGCCGTCCGCCACGTCCTTCTCGAGATCGCGGTGGGTCGCCGCGACGACCCGCACGTCCACCTCGATGGGCTGGCCGCCGCCGACGCGCTCGAAGCTCCGCTCCTGCAGGACGCGGAGCACCTTGGCCTGGGTCTCCGGCGCCATGTCGCCGATCTCGTCGAGGAAGATCGTGCCGCCGTCTGCGGCCTCGAAGCGTCCCACCCGCCGGGCGTCGGCGCCGGTGAAGGCTCCCTTCTCGTGGCCGAAGAGCTCGCTCTCCACGAGCTCGCGGCTGATGGCCGCGCAGTTCACCGCCACGAAGGGCTTGCCCTTGCGGGCGCTCTGCTCGTGGAGGGCCTGGGCCACCAGCTCCTTGCCCGTGCCGCTCTCGCCGCGGATCAGCACCGTGAGGTCGGTCTCGGCGACCTTCTGGATCGTCTCGAACACCTGGCGCATGGCCGGGCCCGAGCCGATCAGGTTGCCCATGCCGTAGTCCTTCTCGACCCGCGCGCGCAGCAGCCGGTTCTCCCGGGCGAGCGCGGTGCGCTCGAGGCAGCGGCGCACGACGAGACGGATCTCGTCGTTGTCGAAAGGCTTCGGCACGTAGTCGTCGGCGCCGGCCTTCATCGCCTCGACGGCAATCTTCTCGTTGCCGTGGGCGGTGATCATCACCACCGGCGTCTCGGGCTGCTGCTCCTTCGCGGCGCGCAGCACGTCCATGCCGGAGGGGCCGTCACCCAACGCGAGATCGGTGAGCACGAAGTCGAAGGGCTCGGCGCCGAGCTTGGCGATGGCCTCGTGGCCGTCGCCGGCCTGCTCGCTCTCGAAGCCCTCGCGCTTCAGCAGGCCCGAGAGCGCCAGGCGGATGGCGCGCTCGTCTTCGACGATCAGGATGCGGGGACCGGTCATGTGAGCTCCTGGGCCGGGGCCGCGGGTGTGGGCAGCGTCACGAGGAAGGCCGCTCCGTCGGAGGGGCTCTCCAGCTCGATGCGGCCGCCGTGGGCCTCGATGATCTTCTTGGTGAGCGCGAGGCCGAGGCCGGTGCCCTCGTCCTTCGACGAGTAGAAGGGGCTCCAGATGTCGGCGCGCTGCGTCTCGGGGATGCCGTGGCCGTGATCGCGCACGCGCAGCCAGGCCTCGGTGCCGGCCAGGTTCTCGCCGCACTCGATCTCGAGCACCGGCCGCTTCGCGTCGCGCATGGCGTCGAGGCCGTTGCCGATCAGGTTGATCACCACCCGTCGCAGCTTCTCGGGATCGCCCTGGATCTCGGGGGCGCCGTCGGTGCGTAGCCGTACCTCGACGCGCTCCCGGTCGATGCGCTCGCGGAAGGTCTCGAGCGCGCCTCGAACCACCTCACGCAGCTCGAGGGGCTCGGCCTGGAAGCCCTCCTCCCGGGCGAAGCGCAGCAGGTGGGAGATGCTCTTCTCCACCCGCTCCAGCTCCTCCAGGGCGACGTGGGCGTACTCGACGTTCTCATGGGAGCCCGGGTCCTCGCCCATCTGCTGGACCAGGCTCTTGGCCGCCGTGATGGGATTGCGGATCTCGTGGGCCACGCCCGCCGCCAGGTGCTCGATGTGTCGCACGTGCTCGCCCTGGGTCTGGTGGCGGTGGGCGGCCACCTCGTGATCGAGCTCGCGCCGGACCTCGCGTTCGATCCAGCGCTCGCGGAGCTGGGGCTCGAGGACCTTCTTCAGATAGTCGCCCAGCAGGATGAAGCCGCCGATCAGGATCACCCAGCGCGCCGCCGCACCGGCGAAGACCCCGACGATGGCCGTGGCCAGGAGCAGGCCCATCAGGTCCTTCGCGAGCTTGGCCTTGGCCTTGCCCCGCCGGCGCCCACGGGCGATCGGGTCCGCCGGGTCGTACTCGGCGTCCACCGCGGGCTCGCGGTGCTCGTGCCCGTGCCGCCGGTTGCGCCGGCGTCTTCGCGCCGCCTGCTTCGTGGGGCCGCCTCCGCACGCATGGGCCCGGCCGCTCACGAGCGGCTCTCCTGGGGCTCGCGGATCTCCTTGGGGAAGGTCAGCACGAACTCGGTGCCGCTTCCCGGATCCGAGTGGGCCTCGATCGAGCCGCCGTGGGCGTCGACGACCTTCTTCGAGATGGCCAGGCCGAGGCCGGTGCCGGTCTCCTTCGAGGTGTAGAAGGGGCTGAAGATCCGGGTCAGCCGTTCGGGCTCCATGCCCGGCCCGTTGTCCTTCACGCGGATCCACACCTCCGTGCCCGCCAGGTTCTCGCCCGCCTGGACGTTCAGGGCCGGATGCTCGGTGTGGCCCTCGGCGAAGGCGTCGAGGGCGTTGCCGACCAGGTTGATGATCACCCGTCGCAGCTTCTCCGGATCCCCGCGCATCGCGCCGGCTCCCTGGACGTCCTGGTGGACGACCACGCCGAGGGTCTCCAGGCGATCGCGGAAGGTCTCGAGGGCCGACTCGACCACCTCGGCCATGTGCACCTCGCGCAGGTCCACGTCCTCGTCCCGCGCGAACTTCAGCAGGTGGGAGATGCTGCGCTCGACCCGCTCCAGCTCTTCCAGGGCGACGTTCGCGTACTCGACGTTCTCGCCCGCGGCCGGGTCCTCGCCCATCTGCTGCACCAGGCTCTTCGCCGCCGTGATCGGGTTGCGGATCTCGTGGGCGATGGACGCCGAGAGCTCCTCGACCCGCTTCGACTGCTGGCCCTCGAGCTGCACGCGCTCCCGGGTGACGTCGTGGCCGACGCGCTGGTCGACCTGGTCGTGGATCCAGCGCTTGCGCAGGTCCGGCACGACGAGAGCGAAGAAGTAGTGGAGCCCGAGGCCGAGGCCCCAGGGCACCGCGGTCCAGAACGCGGCTCGCGGGCCGGCGATCAGAAGCAGGAAGCCGTTCACGGCGAGGTACGGAATCAGGTGCGCCATGAACCCGATGCGCGCGTTGGCCGCCTTGCGGGCCTCGCGGTAGGCCCGCTCGCGGGGGGAGACCCCGGCCTGCTGGGCCTGGGGGAGATCGGCCTCATCGTCGTCCGGGCCGTAGGTCTGGCTCCAGGTCCAGTCCTGCTGGTCCCGGTGCCTGGCTCGGCGGGCCTCCAAACGCTCCTCCTGGCGGCGCCTCTGCCGCTCGCGGGTAGTACGGGAGCGGGGCGAGCGAGGTTCGTCGCGCCGTCGGGACATGCAGGGGCCTCCCAGGGCGGGCTCGGAGCCGGCGGGTTCGGTCCGCTCGAAGATCATGCCCGATCCGGAGAGCAAGGGCCGTGCCCGTTTCGGGAACCCTGGAAATCCGGGCAGTTACGGATTGACTGTCGCCGGCCTGCTGCAGCCCGGGGGCGACAGTGCAGCGCTGGCGCTGCACCCTCCCCGGGGATTGCGCGGCCGGCCGTGGCAGGCAAAGTAGGGCCATGACCGAATCCGACCCGACCCCCGAGGGTGACGAGACCCCGGAGTATGCACCGACTCCGTTCGACGGCCCGTACTTCGTGCCCGTGCTGCTCCTCGGCATGTCGCTCTGGTTCGCCTACGACGGCTTCTTGAACCCGGCCCGGCTCGATCCCAACGAGTCGCTCAGCAACTACCTGGCCTTCAACCAGTGGGGCGCGGTGATCCTGGCCGTGGCCGGGTTCGTTCTCGGGGTGCGGGCCTGGCGCCGGCGGCGCGACGCCTGATCAGGAGGCCTCGCCGGGCGAGGGCACGACCGGCGGGACGCTGCCGGGCTCCGCCGGCGCGACCTGCACGCCGCCGGCCTCGGGGTTCTCGCTCTCGGGATTCACCAGGCCCGCCGACATCACCAGCTTGAAGGCCTGCTCGACGCTCAGGTCGATGGGGGTCAAGTCGGCCTCGGGAACGAGGAGGTAGAAGCCCGAGGTGGGGTTCGGCGTCGTCGGCACGAACACGTTCACCAGGTTCGGCGGCAGCTCGGCGTGGCCCAGGCCGCGGACCGGCCCGGTCACGAAGGCCAGCGCGTAGAGGCCGGCGCGGGGATACTGGATGATCGCCACCCGGTTGAAGCTGGCCGTGGCGTCGCTGCTCCGGAAGATCGCCTCGAAGAGCTGCTTCACCGCGGCGTAGATGTTGCGGGCCACCGGCACGCGCGAGAGCAGCCGCTCCCACAGCCGCACCAGCTCCCAGCCGAACAGGTGTCGGGCGATGACGCCGAACAGCAGGATCACGATCAGCGTGAAGACCGCTCCGAGGAGCGGGATGGTCGGCGGATCCTGGACGCCCGGGAAGACCCAGCGCAGCACCGTGGGCAGGAGCAGGTTGTCGAGCCGTTGCACGATCCAGGCGATCGCCCAGACCGTGATCCCGATCGGCGCGAAGGCCAACACCCCCGCCACGAAGTAGCGGCCCAGCACCAGCCGGATGTTCTTCCAGAGCCTCGAGAGCATCGCTCTAGACTGTATCGGTAGCGGGCCTCTCGTGCGTGAGGGCCCCGAGGAGGTCCCCCATGGTCAAGCTGGTCTTCTGTCTACGCCGCCTGCCCGCGCTCTCCCGGGAGGAGTTCCAGCGCTACTGGCGGGAGAACCACGCCCCGCTGGTCGCCCGGCACGCGGAGGCCCTCGGGATCCTGCGCTACGTCCAGCTCCACTCGGAGCCCGACGAGCTGCCGGCGAACCAGCTGCTGCGGGCCAGTCGGAGCGCGCCCGAGCCCTACGACGGGATCGCGGAGCTCTGGTGGGAGAGCCAGGACGCCATGGCCGCGGCGACGGCGAGCGAGGCCGGCCGCCAGGCGGGGGCCGTGCTCCTGGAAGACGAGCGGCGCTTCATCGATCTCGAGCGCTCGCCCCTGTGGCTGGCCCGGGAGCACGAGGTGGTCCGGGCGGCGGAGTGGAGGGCCTGAGGGAAGCGGAGAGGCGCCGGCCGGCCAGCATGAGCAGCAGGCACCCGGCGAGGAGGGACAGCGCCGCCGGCTCCGGCACGAAGTGCAGCACCAGCGTGGACGCCGAGGCCGTGCGGCGGAGGAGGGAGCTACCGCCGGCTCCGAGGCTGACGGCCACGATCGACGGCGCGACGAGCGTCACGCTGCCGGCGCCACCGGCCGTGAGATCGTTCGCACCGGTGAACATCGCCGTCGACGGAATGGTCCGCGAGACGCTGAACAAGCCCGTCGCCGTCCAAGTGCGCGTCGTCCACGCGAGGTGCGTGTACGTCACCGTCACCGGCCCGACCAAGGGGTTGGCGGTCACGATCTGCGAGCTCACCGAGACCCCGACCGAGAGCGGAACGGACCACATGACGAGCGGAATGCCTTGGGCGATAAAGGCAAAGGTGGCTCCGCCCATCCCGCGGTTCGCGACCCCGTCGACGAGCGTGATCGAGCCGGACAGCTGCTTGTCGACGGTAAACCGCGGCGGACCCGGCGCGCCGGGATCGAACAGTACGGCCCAACCCACTCCGGGCAGGATGGTCACCGCCGCGGTGTAGGACGTGCCCGTCGAGCTGCCCGACGCGAAGAAACGCGGATCGGCGGGCGTCACCGTGAACGTCGTCCCCTCGAGGCTGGTGTGCCAGCTCGCGGAGGTCAGCGTTCCGGCCCGGGCCGAGCCCGCCGTCCACACGAGGATCGCAGCGAGAATCAGGAGCTTCTGCATCACACAACCCCACGCCGATCGCCTGGGACCAAGGGACAGCGTCGATGGTGCCACACGCCCGCTCCACGCACACGCCGCAGGAGCGCGGTCGAAGCCCCTGGCTGGCTCATCGCGCCAGGTCGCTCTAGAAGAGCGGCTCGTCGTCCGGCGCGTAGGCGGTGATCTCGCAGGAGAGCGAGATGACCTCGAAGCTGGGGGGCTCGTAGGCCTCCGTCCGCACGTTCTCGCGGTCCGGGCGGGTCTCGTGGTGTTCGCGATCCATGGCCGGCCAGGCTAGCAGATCGCTCATCGCAGGAGCACGTCGCAGGCGCCCCGCACCCGTCGGACGAGCCGGCCCAAGGCGTTGCGCTGGATGTTGCGGCGGGCGGCGACGAGCAGGCGGCGCTCGAGGGCGTAGCGGGTGAGCTTGGCCCGGGAGGGGCCGGCGTCCCGCGGCTCGATCTCGGCCAGGGCCTTGCGCAGCTCCTCGCCCGGGTAGCCCCAGGTGGCCAGGTCCGGGTCGGTGAGGCGCGCGGCGATCTCCCGGCACTGGCCGAGCCGCGCAGGGTCGGCCGCCAGGGCCTCGGCCCATTTCGCCACGGAGGCGGTGGTCGGCCGGCTCTGCTGGGCCACGCCGGTGGGATCGCCGAGGCCCCGTGCGGAGGCGGCGCCCCCGCCGGCCGAGGCGCCGTAGTCGATCATGCCCGGCTCGTACTCGACGCCCAGGAACGCACACGCCGCCTCCATGTGCGTCTCGGGGGCCTGGACCAGCTCCTCGTAGCGCAGGTGGTGCAGGTCGACGGGCTGCTCGCGCAGGAAGCGCGCGATCGCCGGGACGTAGCGCTCGAGGATCGGGTTGTGGGCGTGGGCGCTCTCGTGGTCGCCGTCGAAGAACGAGTCGACGACGCTCGACCACACCGCCATCGGGTGGCGGGTGAGGACGAGGTACTTCGCTTCCGGGTAGAGCCGGGTCAGGAAGTCGAGCACCAGCGAGTAGGCGGGCGTCTTGTCGAGGAAGAGGCGGCAGCCCGAGGGCTCGAGGGCCTTCGCGTACAGGTGGTTCGTGGCGGCGCGCAGGGCGTCCAGGTAGTCCGCCTCGCCGCCGGGCAGCAGGCCCACGAGCTCGCGCAGGCCGAGCTGGGTGATGGTGGGGTCGTAGGGCGCTTTCTCGACCTTGTCGTGGAAGCCCAGGTGGGCCAGCGGCGGCATCAGGTGCGGCTCCACCGGGGCGAAGATGGCCGGGTGGGCGCCCAGCATGCGCGTCGTCAGGGTGGTGCCCCCGCGCGGCGGGCCGATCAGAAAGACGAGTCGGTCTTGCATGGAGTCCTTCCCATCGGTCGCGAGCCGACCGGGCCTTGAGAGTAGGCAGGGTCCGCGCTCGTGGCCGATGCCCGGGGCGGCCCGGCCGCGTCAGACCTCGAAGCCGTTCTCGGCGGCTGTCTGCTGGAGCCAGGTGGCGGAGCGGCGCGGGGTGCGGGCGTCGGTCTCCGGGTCCAGCGCGACGAGGCCCAGGCCCCGGGGCGGGGCGGTGGGCGTGTCGCGGATGTCGAGCAGGTGGGGGGCGTGGTAGGCGCGTAGCTCGACACCCCGGGCGACGGCCTCGGCGGCGCCTTCCAGCTCGCCGCGAAGGCGGAGCAGGCGCTCCTCGTCCGGCAGGGCGCCATCGGGCTCCGGCTCCGGATCGTCCAGGCAGGGGAGGCCCACCAGCTCGAGGGGTGGGCAATCGGGTCCTGCGAAGCGCTCCTGGAGCAGCCGGCAGACCGTCTCGGGCCAGCGGCTCGCGTCGAAGGCGGCCGGCAGCGCCTCGGCCTCGTGGCCGAGGCGGGGATCGTCGCGCGCGCGGATGCGCACCGGAGGAGCCAGCCGAACCGAGAGGAAGTCCGGGGCGCCGAGGCAGCGCTCGCCGTCCCCGTCGCGGGCCTCCAGCTCGGGCACCGGGCGGCCCTCGGCGTCTGCGTAGGGCGGCGGGTAGCCGCGGCCCTGGGCCGGGCCCAGGAAGAGCTCGGCGTGGCCGGCCCGCCACAGGCGGAAGGCCTCCTCGTCGTCGCTCCCGTCGCCCTCGGGCTCGGCGGGGGCGGCGACGAGGCCAGCGCCTAGGGCCAGGCCGTCGCGCTCGGCGCGCAGGGCCTCGGCGCCTGCCGCCTGGGCCAGGTTCGCCACGTGGACCCCGCGCAGGAAGGCGCGGCGCTCGGGCAGCGCCTCGCGCAGAAAGAGGGATGGGGCGTCGAGGAGGAGCCAGGCGTCGACCCGGTCCGCCAGCGCTCGTCCCAGGGCCGATGCGTAGTCGGCGAAGCGTCCCGCCGTATCGCGGTCGGCCCAGCCGCCGCGCCTCGCCAGGGCGTCCGGCAGCTCGCCCTGGTGCAGCACGGGGAGCGGCCGGATGCCGGCGGCGAGGAGCCCGTCCACCAGGGTGCGGTAGGCATCGAGGACGTCCGGTCGGGCCGGTCCGCGGCCCTCGGGCTGGACCCGCGGCCAGGGGACGCCGAAGCGGTAGCTCGAGAGCCCGAGCCGGCCGAGCAGCTCGACGTCCTGGGTGGCGGCTCCCTGGCCGGTGGCGGCGCTGGCGGCTCCCCAGAGGAAGCCCTCCGGGAAGCGAAGGCGAGACATGCGGCGGGATCTTCTCGGACCCGCGGCCCCCGGCGCAAGGCTGCCGGCCTCCGGCGCAAGCCGGCCCTCGGGGCCGCCGATGGTAGGTTCCAGTCGCCATGAACGAGCAGGTCGCCCAGCCCTCTCCCGCACCGTCCCGCGAGTGGCTTCTCGCCGTGGCGCTGCTGGTGGTCTTCGCGCCGGCGATCGCGGGCATGGCGGAGCAGTGGCGCACCTTCGACTACCTGTCCCACGGGTTCCTCGTCCCGGTGGTCTCGCTGTGGGCCTTCCTGCGCGAGCGGCCCTTCCGGGAGCGCGTGGCCGCGGCCGCCGATGGTCGCGGCGCGGTGCTCATCGGCGTGGCGCTGCTCACCTACCTGGCGGGGCTCGCGGCCAGCGTGGTCTCCCTCCAGGGCGTGGCCCTGGTGGCGGCCGTGGCGGGCGCGGCCTGGCTGCTGCGGGGCACGGCGTGGCTTCGGGCAGCCTCGTTCCCGATCGCGTTCCTCCTGTTCATGGTGCCGCCGCCCCAGGGCTGGATCACGCCGTTGATCGTGCAGCTCCAGCTCTTCGTGTCCGTGGTGGCCCTGACCATCGTGCGCGGCCTCGGCCTCGAGGTGGTGCGGGACGGGAACGTGCTCACCCTGGCGAGCGGGGAGTCGCTCTTCGTGGCCGAGGCCTGCAGCGGGGTCACGTCGGTCATCACGCTGACCCCGCTCGCGGTGGTGCTCGGCTACTACGGCCTGCGCCGGCTTGGATCGCGGGTCGCGCTGGTCGTGGCGGTCATCCCCCTGGCCATGCTCGGCAACCTGACCCGGGTGGTGGCGACGGTGTGGCTCGCAGATGCGGAGAGCGTGGCCTTCGCGACCGAGGGCCCGCTCCACGACGTGCTGGGCCTGAGCACCTACCTGGTCGCCTGCCTCGGCATGCTCGGGGTCGCCGCGCTCCTGCGCCGCTGGGAAGAAGCCTGAGCGAGCGCGCGGAAGATCGCGCGGAGCGGATCCGGGCCCTGGGCCTGGCGCTGGGCTTCGACGCGGTCGGCTTCGCCCGCGCGGAAGAGGCCCCGCGGGCCGACTTCGTGCGCGACTGGCTGGCGCGGGGCCGGGCCGGCGAGATGGATTGGCTTCCGGCGCGGTTCGAGGAGCGGCTCGACCCGCGCCGCGTGCTGGCCGGAGCGCAGACCGTCATTGCCGTGTCCCTCGTCTACGGCCCCGAGCCCCTCGAGGCGAGCGACCTCCCCGTCGCCCGCTACGCCCAGGGTGAGGACTACCACGACGTGCTGGGAGACCGGCTGCGCGCCTTCGAGGCGGGTGTGGTGGCGCTGGTGGCGGAGCCCGTGGCGACGCGGGCCTACGTCGACACCGGGCCGGTCCTCGAGCGGGAGTGGGCGGCCCGGGCCGGTCTGGGCTGGCAGGGCAAGAACACGCTGCTGATCGATCCGGCCCGGGGCTCCTACCTGTTCCTCGGGGTCGTGCTGACGGACCTGGCGCTCCCGCCCGACGAGCCGGAGCCGGACCACTGCGGAACCTGCCGCGCCTGCCTGGACGCCTGCCCGACCGACGCCTTCCCCGAGCCCTACGTGCTCGATGCCACCCGCTGCCTCGCCTACACGACGATCGAGCTGCGCGGCGCCATCCCGGAGCCGCTGCGCGAAGCCCAGGGAGCCCGCGTCTTCGGCTGTGACGTGTGCCAGGCCGTGTGCCCGTGGAACGGCCGCACGGGACGCCGCGTGCCGAACGATCCGCTCGGCCTGCGCGCGCGCCTCGCCCCCCGCGACGCCTGGAAGGCGCCGACCCTGGCCTGGCTGCTGGGTCTCGACGAGAACGCCTGGCGCGCTGCCACCCGTCGCTCGGCCCTGCGCCGGGCCCGCTTCCGCGGCCTCCTGCGCAACGCCCTGGTTGCCGCCGGCAACAGCGGCGACGCGAGCCTCCGCCCGGCCGTCCACCGCCACGCCGAAGGCGGCGACCCCCTCCTGGCCCAGCACGCCCACTGGGCCCTGGCCCGCCTCCCCACCTAGCCAAAACGCAAGACTGGGGACGTTCCTTGCGACTTGCGTTCTTCGATCGAAGAACGCAAGTCGCAAGGAACGTCCCCAGTCTTGCGTCTCCGTCTCCTCGGCTGGGGTCAGGCGGGGCGGCGGGCGGTGAGGTGGGCCACGGCGAAGGGCTTGGGGTGGGTGGTCTCGCCTTCCCAGTGGCGCAGGATCTGGAGGGTCGGGAAGAGGCTGGGGAGCTCGCTCGGATGGAGGAGAAAGTCCGGATTTCCGGGGCCATAGCCGAGATCTCTCTGGTGGATCGTGAAGGTCTCGTAGAGGAGCAGGCCGCCGGGTCGGAGTGCTCTGGCCAGCTCGGGGGCCAGGGGGCGATGGAGGTAGCGGAACACGAGAACGCTTCCGAAGCAGGCCTCCGCAACCGGGAGGTGCGGGGCGGCCTCCAGGTCGGCGCGCGCCGGGTGGACGGGGAGGGCCTCGGCGCGTGCGGCTCCCGCGAGCTCGCCGAGCGAGTCGGCGTCCCGGTCGAGGGCGACGACCGGAACGCCCCAGCGGGCCACCGCGAGGGCGTGGCGGCCGCGGCCGCAGGCGATGTCGAGGCAGGGGCCGAGCCGGGCCGCCGCGCGGATCCCGGCCTCGTGGTCCAGCAGCAACGCGGAGGGCTCGCTCACCCGCCGCCGGCCACCTGCACCAGCCGCGCGGGGAAGTCGCTCATCAGGCCGTCGACCCCCAGTGCGAGGAGGCGGCGCATTTCCGCCGCCTCGTTCACGGTCCAGACGTGGACGTGGACGCCGCGGGCGTGGGCGAAGGCGAGGAGCTCCGGCGTCACCAGCGGATCGCCGCCGAACGAGGGTGGGACCTGGAGCGCCATCGGTCCCGCCGGTGGCGCCCCTTCGCCGAGGGCCGCGCGCACGAAGCCCAGCACGTCGCCCACCGAGGCGCCCATCGCCGGCAGGGCGCCGCGTTTCTCCACAGCGCCGCGCAGCGCGCGCATGGTGGGGTCCTCGGCCGCGGCCAGCAGGGTGATCTCCGCCCGGGGCGCGACGAGGTCGAGGGTCGCCTCGATGAGCGGCTCGCTCTCGGCCTTGATCTCCACGTTGATGCGCAGCGCCGGGAACGCTTCGAACAGCTCGCCCAGGGTCGGGACGCGAATGCCCTGGCCCCGGAACGGGAAGCTGCGCCCGCCGTCCGGCGAGAAGCGGTGGCCCGCATCGAGCGCCCGCAGCTCCGCCAGGCTGTGCTCGGCGACGAGACCCTCGCCGTCGGTCGTGCGGGCGAGGTCGGCGTCGTGGAACACCACGACCTCGCCGTCCCGGGTGAGGTGCACGTCCGTCTCCAGCGCCGCGACGCCCTGGGCCGCCGCGCGCTCGAAGGCGGGCAGCGTGTTCTCCGGCCGCTCGCCGCTCGCGCCGCGGTGGCCGAAAAGGAGCGGGTGAGGGGGGCCGAAGTACGGGTGCGGCATCCCGCGTACGGTACCGAACGGCGCGCCGCGCCCTTTCCCCGCGGCGGTACGGTACGCTCCGCCGCCCGATGGCCGTTCTGACCCGCGACGCGATCCTGGCCGAGATCGATGCCGGCCGGATCCGCATCGAGCCCTTCGAGCCGGACCAGGTCGGCCCGGCCTCCATCGACCTCACCCTGGGCGACGAGATCCGGGTGATCGAGCCCGGCGACGACCCGATCCGCCTCGAGGCCGACGTCGATTACCGCGACTTCACGCGTCTCCAACCCCTCGATCGTCCCTTCGTGCTGGTGCCCGGCGTGACGATCCACGGGATCACTCGCGAGCGCATCACCCTGGCCCCGGACCTGTGCGGATTTCTCGAGGGACGGAGCCGGTTTGCACGCCTGGGCTTGATGATTCACGTGACCTCTGCTTTCGTGCAGCCCGGGGTATCGAACCGGCAGGTGCTGGAGATGAGCAACGTCTCCGGCCACCCCCTCGAGATCCACGCCGGCGTGCGGATCTGCCAGATCGTGCTGCTGCGGGCGGAGGGCCGGGCGGTCTACGAAGGGCGCTTCTCGAGCCAGGACGAGCTGTAGTTGCGGGCGGTGGCCCAGCGGGTGCGCCGGGCCCGCGTCCGCGTCGGGGACGAGACGGTGGCGGAGATGGGCGCGGGGCTGCTGGCGCTCGTCGGCGTGGCCGTCGGTGACGGGCCCGCAGACGCCGAGCAGCTCGCCGCGAAGCTCGTGCACCTGCGCGTCTTCGAGGACGACGAGGGCCGGATGAACCGCTCGCTCCTGGACGCCGACGGCATGCTCGGCCTCGTGTCCCAGTTCACACTCCTGGGCGACGTCCGCAAGGGCCGTCGCCCCGCCTTCACCGAGGCCGCGCCCCCGGAGGAGGCCGAGCCCCTGGTGGAGGCGCTCGCCGACGCGGCCCGGGCTCTCGGCGCTCCGGTGGTCACGGGCCGCTTTCGCGCTCGCATGGAGGTGGAGCTGGTCAACGCCGGGCCGGTCACGCTCCTGCTCGACACCCGGAAGGCATTCTGAGCGCCGGATGAACGGCGGCTTGCGGGCCCCCGGGCGCCGGGTGAATGCGGGCTTGCACACACGCGTCCCACTTTCGATGCTCACCCCGAGATCGAGATGGGGTTGGCCCCGGCCGCTGGCCGCGCGAGCCGAGAGAGGAGACGACATGCGAGGAATCGACCGTTCGGCGCGCCGGGTGGCGCGTGCGGTGCTGATGAGTCTGTGCTTGGTGGTGGCGCCGGTGGCCGCCCAGGCCGAGAGCCCGGCGATGGAGTTTGGCAAGGGCGTCGGCACGTTCCTGACCAACGTGGTCTACGGCCCGGCCAAGCTGCTCTACGCGATCGGCGGCGGCACGGTGGCGACGATCGCCTACGCCTTCTCCGGCGGCGACGAGCAGGTGGCCCGCCCGATCGTGAACGCCTCGCTGCGGGGCGACTACATCCTGAGCCGGGAGCAGATCTTCGGCCCGGAGGAGATCGAGTTCGTCGGACGCCAGCCGGAGCACGAGCGGGCGCGGGGCGGCGGCTGGGACGTCGCAGCGCCCTCGGAACCGGAAGGCTTCTAGGGGCGTAGCCACAGGAGCCCCCGGGGCTCCCGCTCCGCCTGCCGGACCGGTCGGCCGAAGGGGGCCCTACCTGCGGCCGGCCCTCCCTGCTGGGAGGTGTTGGAAGGTCCGGCCCGGGCTCGTCATCCTGAGAGGCCCATGGCGGACGGACTCACCCTGGCATCCTTCGGCGCGGCGTTCGGCGCCGGCGTCATCTCGGTGCTGTCGCCCTGCGTGATGCCCCTGATGCCGGCCTACCTGTCGCTGATCTCCGGCGTCTCCGTGGAGGAGCTGCGGGACGAGGCGCCGGAGGAGGGCCTCCGGCGCCGCGTCCTGCTCGGCTGCGCGGGCTTCGTCGGCGGCTTCTCGACCGTCTTCATCCTGCTCGGCGCCTCGGCCACCGCGGTCGGTCGGGTCCTCAACACCTGGCGGGTGGACGTGGCCGGCGTCGAGATCAGCGCCGTGCAGATCGCCGGAGTCGTCATCATCGCCATGGGCTTGCACCTGATGGGGCTGCTGCCGATCCAGGCCCTGTACCGCGATACCCGCTTCCACGATCGCTTCACGCCGAAGAGCTGGATCGGCACCTACCTGGTCGGCGCCGCCTTCGCCTTCGGCTGGTCGCCCTGCGTGGGGCCGATCCTCGGCGGCATCCTCACCATCGCCGGCGCCCGGGACACGGTGGGGCAGGGGATGGCGCTGCTCGCCGTCTACTCCCTCGGCCTGGGTCTGCCGTTCTTCCTGGCGGGCTGGAGCATCGAGCTGTTCTTCCGGACCCTGCAGCGCATGAAGGCCCACTTCCGCCGCATCGAGATCGCCTCGGGCGCGCTGCTGGTGGCGCTCGGGCTGCTGGTCGTGACGCGCCGGCTGACCCTCTTGAACGAGTACTTCAGCTTCCTGAATCGCATCGTGGAGACCGCCGAGGGATGGTTGACGTGAGGAAGCTCCGGCGAGCCGGCCTCGCCCTCGCGGCCTGGGTCGTCCTGGCCTGCGGCGCGCCGCCGGGCGAGACCGATGCCCACGTGGACGACGAGGGCGATCGGGCCCCGGCCTTCGATCTGGCGACCCTGGACGGGGCGCAGGTCTCCCTGGCTTCCCTCGCCGGCCGGCCGGCGGTGATCGACTTCTGGGCGACCTGGTGCGCCCCCTGCGTCCGCCAGATCCCGGTGCTGAATGCGCTCCAAGAGGCCCGTGGTGATGCGGTGAGCGTGATCGGCATCGCGGTGGACGCGAGTGGCGCCGAGGTCGTCGCGCCCTTCGCCGAGGAGCACGAGATCGCCTACACGGTCCTGCTGGGCGACGAGGCCCTGGCCCAGGACTACGGCGCCATCGGCTTCCCGACCCTCTTCGTCCTGGACGGGCAGGGCCGGATCATCGAGGCCCACGTCGGGATCGTGACGATGGAAGAGCTGGAGGACGCCCTGGAGCGCGCCGGGGTCTGAGCCCCGCGGGGGCGCCTGGTGTGCGGGGAAGCCGGCGTCTCAAGTCGCCCCCGGTCTCCGACGAAGGGCAGGGCGTGGGCAACCAAGCCGGCCAGGTCCACGAGGACACCGGGCTCTCGGTCCGACAGGTTTTCGAGCGCTATCTCGTGCGCGGGGACGTGCTCTTCGACGAAGGCGACGTGGGCGACACGGTCTACGTGGTCCAGACGGGCCAGATCGAGCTCACCCGCGACGGCCCGGACGGGCCCCGACTGCTCTCGCGCAAGGGGCCGGGCGACCTGATCGGCGAGATGGACGTGCTGATGGGCAGCCTTCGCACGGCCTCCGCGCGGGCGCTCGGCGATTCCCGGGTCCTCCAGCTCGACGCCTCCACCTTCGAGGCGATGTGCGTGGAGCAGCCGGAGATCGCGATCCGGGTGATCCAGCGGCTGGCGGCACGGGCCAAGAACCTGGAGCGGCGCCTCGCGGCCCTGGGCGGCGATGACCTGCTGCGTCCCGTGGTGCGCGTGCTGCTGCGCCACGCGCGGCCGGTCTCGGGCAAGAAGGGCATCCGCAGGGTTCCCCTGGCCCTGCGCGAGCTGGCGCGGGAGGCGGGGCTCTCGCTCCTCGAGACCCACCGCGCGCTCACCCAGCTCGTCGATCGCAAGCTCGTCAAGCTGACGGACGACACCCTCCACGTCCCCGATCAGGAGACCCTGGCGGCCGCAGTGGAGCCTCCCGACGAGCTGCTCGCCGGCTGAGCCGCCGCGCCGCGGCCCCCGCTGCGGGGTGGTCTTCACCCGCCACTCATCCCCGCGCATTGCCCCCCGCCGCGCCCCTTCGTTACCGTGGGCGCCGACTGTGGACGGCCGAGGGGGGAAGTGCAGGTCCTGCAGCACAAGCGTGCACCGATCGACCGGGGCAGGGCGCTCTTCCGCCTCCTCGGGGCCGTTCTCGTGGCGGCGCGGGTCCTCTCGGGCCCGGCGGCCTTCGCCCAGGACCTCTTCGCCGGCGGGGAAGACGAGGGCGGCGCCGATCCCTTCGACATCACCGCGGACACGGTGGAGTTCGATACCGCTCGCCAGGTCTACATCGCCAGGGGCAACGTGCGCCTCGACCAACCGGACCGAGAGCTCACCGCCGACTGGATGGTGTTCAGCGACATCACCCGGGAGGGCGTGGCCAGCGGCAACGTGGTGGTGACCGAGGGCGACGACAAGCTCTTCGCCGACGTCCTCCACTTCGAGGTCGACGATCTCCAGGGCATCGTCTTCCAGGGCAAGCTCGAGACCGGCGGCAACAACTTCCTGGCCACGGGCGACACGATCAAGCGTACCGGCGAGCAGGAGTACGTCTTCACCGACGCGGTTTTCACCACCTGTCGCTGTCCGGATCCGAGCGCCCGGGAGCCCTGGCGGATCGAAGCCGCCGAGGCGGATCTCGAGTTCGGGGGCTACGCCGTCACCAAGAGCACCACCTTCAATGTGCTCGGCGTGCCCATCCTGTGGACGCCGCGGATGTGGTGGCCCCTCAAGACCGAGCGGCAGACGGGCTTCCTCTTCCCCGTCTTCAACGCGGCGTCGCGCAACGGCTTCGACGTGGGGCTTCCGTTCTTCTGGGCGGCCCGCGACAACATCAACGTGCTGTTCACGCCCCACTACCTGACGGACAACGGCTTCAAGCCCGAGGGCGAGATCGAGTACGTCTTCGGCGAGAAGTCCGAGGGCGAGCTCTACGGCACCTGGATCCGCGACGACGACATCAACGAGAACGACATCTCCACGCCCTTCAGCCGGGACCGCTGGGCCGTGGAGTGGCTCCACGATCACCACCTGCCGGAGCCCTTCGCCGGATGGCGCTGGAAGGTGGACGGGCGGATCCTCTCCGACAACAACTACGCCTTCGACTACCGCGATTTCTCGAGGATCCGCGACGATCGCTACATCGAGTCCGGGACCTTCCTGGAGGGTCGCTTCGACCGCTTCGGCGATCTCCTGGGCCGCGAAGGAGCGGCGGCGACCGGCCGCTACGGCCTGACGGCAGCGCTCTCCTACGCCGAGGACCAGCAGAACCCGGACGACCAGGATCGGGACGACTTCCTGCTCCAACGCTTCCCGGACCTGCGCCTCGCCCGCCTGCCCCAGCAGCTTCCCCAGCTGCCGGGCAACGCGGTCTTCTCCTTCGACACCCGATACACGCACTTCTGGGCCCAGGACGACGTCACGGACGTCCAGCCCTTCGCCACGGTGGTCGACGACGTCTTCGCCGACACGGGCATCGAGGCCATCCCGGACGGCGACGAGCGGGATCGCTTCGGCCGCAAGGTGCTCCCGGATGGGACCATCCTGAACGCGAACGGCACCGTGACCACCGCTGCCGAGATCCTGGCGGCGAACCCGATGGCGGATCCGCTCCTCGTGCTGCCGACCGGCGACGGCAGCGGCGACAACTTCCCGGGGCCGGAGGGCGACGGTCGCTTCCAGGAAGGCGAGCCGCTGGTGGATCGCGGCCATCGCTTCGTGTTCAATCCGCGCCTGGCCTTCCCCTTCCGGGTGGCGGACACCTTCGAGGTGATGCCGGAGATCGGCTGGCACGCCACGCTCTACAACACGGACATGCAGAGCAGCGAGTTCCGCAACCTGTTCACGGCGCTGCTCGACGTGCGCACCCGGCTGCGGCGGGAGCTCCAGCTGCCGAGCTGGCTGTACGACGGCTCGCCGACCGTCCACCTGATGGAGCCGCGCTTCGTCTACACGATGATCGAGGGCAGCGGGCAGGGCGGCCATCCCCTCTTCATCCCCCGGCCGCGGGTGCAGAACGAGCGCCTGCGGCTGCTCGAGCCGACGAACCGCGTGCGGGACCCCTCGGATCGCATCGACGACGTCCAGGCGGTGACCTTCCTGCTGGGCAACCGCTTCTACCTCCCGGGTCACGTCCGCGAGGAGCGGGTCGGGCCGCCCCGGCTCTTCGCCGACGTCACCCTGGGCCTCCACCACGACTTCGCGGACAGCGATCTCTCGAGCCTCTACCTGGACGGCGTCGCCTACCCCTGGGAAGGCGTCCGCACGCGCTTCAACGCGGGCTTCGATCTGGACGACGCGCAGTTCCGCGAGATGCTCTTCTCGATCGGCTACGGGACACCGGAAGGCAACGACTTCCGCTTCTCCTACCGCTACGTCGAGGACGTGCCGCGCTTCTTCGAGAACTTCCGCTTCGACGAGGAGCGCTTCGAGGATTTCGAGGAGGGCTTCCTCGAGATCAACCAGTTCGACTTCCTGTCACGCATCGCCGTCACCCGCAACTGGGCCGTGACCTACCGGCTCCGCTACTCCTTCGAGCAGAGCCTGGCCCTCACCAACCAGGTCGGCGTCGAGTACGTGTCGAAGTGCCTGTGCTGGGCCATCCGTGCCGAGCTCGAGGAGGACCGCAGCCGCGGCTTCGAGTTCAACTTCCGCTACCGCATCCTGGGGCTCGGTGACGACACGGTTCGCCCCTTCTCCCGCCGCCGCCGCGGCGAGCGCGACCCGCTGATCGACGAGTCCTCCTGAGCCGTCTGGCGTCCCCCGCGGGGGTCTGCTAGGAACGGGGTTTCCCCGCATTCGCTGGACGCATCGTGCTCCGCCCTCAGCTCGACGAGTTCGTGAGGCTCGCCTCCCGGGGCAATCTCGTCCCCGTGGTCCGCGAGATCCTCGCCGACCTGGACACGCCTCTCTCCCTCTTCCGGAAGCTCGACGACGGGCGCACGGCCTTCCTCTTCGAGTCCGTGGAGGGCGGGGAGAAGTGGGCCCGTTACAGCTTCATCGGGACCGGCGCCCGGGCGATCTTCCGGGCGCGCGGCGCAGACGTGGAGTGGGAGGAGGACGGCCAGCTGCGCGCCGCGCGGGCGCCGGGCGATCCCCTGGAGCTGCTCCGCGACCGCATCGCCGGCTATCGGCCCGTGCCCCTGCCCGGCGTGGAACTGCCCCGCTTCGCCGGCGGCGCGGTCGGCATGGTCGGCTGGGACTGGGTGCGCTTCGTGGAGCGCATCCCCGACGGCAATCCCGACGAGCTGGGCCTGCCGGATCTCTGGTTCCACTTCCCCGAGACGGTCGTGGCGTTCGACCGGGTCCGGCACAGTGCGCTGATCATCCGGCACGTGCACCTGCGCGAAGGCGACGACCCGGCCGGGCGCTACGCGGAGGAGGTGCGGGCTCTCGACGCGGTGGTGGAGCAGCTGCGCGCGCCGCTGGCGCCGGAGGCCCGGCACGTGCCCGTGCGCGCGCCGATGGACGTGCGCACCAGCATGAGCCGGGAGCAGTACCAGGACGCGGTGAAGCGGGCGAAGGACTACGTGGTGGCCGGCGACGTCTTCCAGGTGGTGCTCGGCTTCCGCCACAGCGTGCCTCTCCAGGTGGATCCGTTCCTGCTCTACCGCATGCTCCGCCACGTGAACCCGAGCCCCTACCTGATCTACATGCGCATGGAAGGGCCGGTGCTGATCAGCTCTTCCCCGGAGATCCTGGTGCGCCTCGACGGCGACCAGATCGACGTGCGGCCCATCGCCGGCACCCGGCGCCGCGGCCGGGATCCCGAGGACGATCTCGCCATGGAAGAGGAGCTGCGCACGGATCCGAAGGAGATCGCCGAGCACGTGATGCTGGTCGACCTGGGCCGCAACGACGTCGGGCGGGTGGCCGAGATCGGAAGCGTGCGGGTGACGGAGTACGCCAGCATCGAGCGCTACTCCCACGTGATGCACACGGTGTCGAACGTGCAGGGGCACCTCACCACCGGCAGGGACTGGCTCGACCTGCTGCGGGCCACCTTCCCGGCCGGGACGCTCTCCGGCGCCCCCAAGGTGCGGGCGATGGAGATCATCGACGAGCTCGAGGCGGTGCGCCGCGGCCCCTTCGGCGGCTGCGCCGGCTACATCGACTACTCCGGCAACATGGACCTGGCGATCACCATCCGCACCATGCTGGTCCACGACAACGAGGTCCACCTCCAGGCCGGCGCCGGCGTGGTGGCGGATTCGGTGCCCGAGCTCGAGTGGAAGGAGTGCAACAACAAGGCGCGGGCGATGATCCAGGCCATCGACATGGCGAGGGAGGGGACCGACTAGCGATGGCTCGAGCCCAGCCCGGAGGCGGCGGCTGATGCCTCGCCTGCTGATGATCGATAACTACGATTCCTTCGCCTACAACCTCTTCCAGTACCTGGGCGAGCTCGGCGCGGAGACCGCGGTGGTGCGCAACGACGACGAGAGCGTCGACGCGCTCCTGGCCCGGCGGCCCGACGGCCTGGTGATCTCGCCGGGGCCGGGCCGCCCCGAGGACGCCGGCGTGTCGGTGGAGGCGGTCGGCCGCTTCGGCGAGGCGGGGATCCCGGTGCTGGGCGTGTGTCTCGGCCACCAGGCGATCGGCCTCGGCTTCGGTGGTCGCATCGTCGGCGCCCGCTCGATCATGCACGGCAAGACCTCCGCCATCCACCACGAGGAGCAGGGCGTCTTCGCCGGGCTGCCCTCGCCCTTCGAGGCGACCCGCTACCACAGCCTGGTGATCGACGGTCCCAGCCGGCCCGGCGTGCTCGAGGTGACCGCCCATACCGAGGACGGCGAGATCATGGGCGTGCGGCACCGCAGCCTGGACGTCGAGGGCGTGCAGTTCCACCCGGAGTCGATCCTCACCGGCGAGGGCAAGCGCCTGCTCGGCAACTTCGTCGCCCGCTGCCGTCCCCGGGAGGCCGGGCGATGAGCCTCGTCGCCGCCCTGGAGTGCGCCCTCGAGGGGCGAGAGGTCCCGGCCGCGCTGCTGGAGGCGGCCTTCGGGACGATCATGGACGGCGTGGCCGGCGAGGCGCAGATCGCCGCGCTCCTCGTCGCGCTGCGGGCCAAGGGCGAGACCACCGGAGAGATCGCCGCCCTGGCCCGCGTGCTGCGCAGCCGGGCCGAGACGGCGCCGCTCCTCGACCCCCGCACCGTGGACACCTGCGGCACCGGCGGCGACGGCGCGAACACCTTCAACGTCTCGACCATCGCCGCCTTCGTGGTCGCGGGCGCCGGCGTGCCCGTGGCGAAGCACGGCAACCGTGCCGCCTCGAGCCGCACCGGAAGCTTCGACGTCCTGGAGGCGCTCGGCGTCACCGCCGACCTGCCCGTCGACGCCGCGGCGGAGGTGCTGGCCGAGGTGGGGATCGGGCCGTTCTTCGCCCGTCGCGCCCACCCGGCGATGCGCTTCGTCGCGCCGGTTCGCCAGCAGCTGGGCATTCGCACGGTGATGAACGCGATGGGGCCGCTGCTCAATCCGGTGGGCGCGCGGCGCCAGCTCGTCGGCGTGTTCGCCCGGCCCTGGGTGGAACGTCTCGCCGCCGTGCTCCTCGAGCTCGGTGCGGAGCGCGCGCTGGTGGTGCACGGAAGCGACGGCCTGGACGAGATCACCGTGACGGGTCCGACCCACGCGGCCCTGGTCGAAGGCGGGGGCGTGCAGATCCTCGAGCTGGATCCGACCTCGATCGGGATCGCCTGCGCCGTCCCGGAGGGCCTCGCCGGCGGCGATGCCGAGGAGAACGCCGCCATCGCCCGCGCGGTGCTGGACGGGGAGGCGGGGCCGCGCCGGGACATCGTGGTGGCCAACGCTGGCGCCGCCCTGTGGGTGGCGGGCGCGGCCGACGACTGGACCGGTGGCGCCGAGCTCGCGCGGAAGAGCCTCGATTCCGGCGCCGCCCGGGAGAAGCTCGCCGCGCTGGTGAGCGCCACCGCCGGCCGGGGCGGATCGTGACGAACATCCTGGACGAGATCCTCGCCTACAAGGCGGAGGAGCTTCGGCTGGCCCGACGCAGGGTTTCCGATGCGGAGATGGCCCGGGCCGCCGGGGACGCGGAGCCGCCGCGGGGCTTCCGCCGTGCGCTCGTGGAGACGCCGGAACCCCGCATCATCGCGGAGATCAAGCGCCGCTCGCCGAGTGCCGGTGAGATCCGGCCGGACTTCGACCCGGTCGCCATCGCACGCGACTACACGAGAGGCGGTGCCGCCGCGCTCTCGGTGCTCACCGACGAGCACTTCTTCGGGGGCCACCTGGACGTCCTGCGGGCGGTGCGTGCAGTGACGCCGTTGCCGCTCCTGCGCAAGGACTTCGTGATCGACGCATACCAGATCGACGAGGCACGGGCCGCCGGCGCCGACGCGGTGTTGCTGATCGCCAGCGCCCTCGACGCGGCGGACCTCGCGTCGCTCCTCGCCCACGCCCGGAGGCGGGGGCTCGACGCCCTCGTGGAGGTGCACGACGAGGCCGAACTCGACGCGGCCGCCGCGGTGGGCGCCGACCTGATCGGCGTGAACAACCGCAATCTGCGGCTGTTCGAGACCGATCTGGCCATCACCGAGCAGCTGGCGCCGAAGCTCCCCGCCGGCGCCGTCCTCGTCTCGGAGAGCGGTATCTTCACCCACGACGACGTGGCCCGGCTCGCGGCGGCCGGGGCCCAGGCCTTCCTGGTCGGGGAGTCGTTGATGAGAGAGCCCGATGTGGAGGACGCCTTGCATCGCCTACGGGGAGCAGCGTGACGGTACGGATCAAGATGTGCGGGATCGTCCACCCGGACGACGCGGCGGCCGCCGTCGAGGCGGGGGCCGACCTGATCGGCCTGAACTTCGTCGCCGACTCGCCGCGCTGCCTCAGCCTGGCGGACGCCGAAGCGATCGCCGTTCGCGTGGATGGCCAGGTCGAGCGGGTCGCGATCTTCCGCGACGCGCCCTGGGCCGAGATCGAGCGGGTCACGCGCCGCATCGACCTGGAGCGTATCCAGCTCCACGGCGACGAGTCGGAAGAAGAGGTGGAGCTGGTCGACTATCCCGTGATCAAGGCCGTGCGGGGAGCCGACCGCGAATCGGCCGAACGCTACCCGGGGGCCCTGCTGCTGCTCGATCACCCGACCCGCGGCGGGGGCCAGGGCGCCGTCTGGAACTGGACCGAAGCCGCCGAGCTGATCGCCGAGGGCGTCGACCTGATGCTCGCCGGGGGTCTCACGCCCGAGAACGTGGGGGAGGCGCTCCGGGACCTGGGCGATCTCCTGCCCTGGGGCGTGGACGTCGCCACCGGCGTCGAGCGCGAGAGCGACGTGCGCAAGGACCCGGCCCGCATGGCCGCCTTCGTGGCTGCGGTGCGCCGCGTCGAGGAAGCCGCCGAGGAGACGTCCGAGGAAACCGACGGCGATGAGTGAGGAGCTGCCCGGGCGGTTTGGCGAGTTCGGCGGACGCTACGTCTCGGAGGCGTTGGTCGCGGCCCTGGACGAGCTCGACGAAGCGGTCCGCACGATCGTTCCGAGCGATTCCTTCCAGCGCGAGCTCGGCGATCTGCTCCGCCACTACGCGGGCCGGCCCACGCCGCTGTACCACGCGAAGCGCATGAGCGAGGACCTGGGCGGAGCGAAGATCTACCTGAAGCGCGAGGACCTGGCCCACACCGGCGCCCACAAGATCAACAACGTGCTGGGGCAGGCGCTGCTCGCCCGGCACATGGGCAAGCCGCGGGTGATCGCCGAGACCGGGGCTGGACAGCACGGCGTCGCCACCGCCACCGCCTGCGCGCTCCTCGGTCTGGAGTGCGACGTGTTCATGGGCGAGGAGGACGTGGGCCGTCAGGCGCTGAATGTCTTCAAGATGGAGCTCCTGGGGGCGACGGTCCATCCGGTGACCTCCGGCTCGCGCACCCTGAAGGACGCGATCAACGAGGCGATGCGGGACTGGGTGACCTACGTGCGCACCACCTACTACTGCATCGGCTCCGTGATGGGGCCCCATCCCTATCCCACCCTGGTCCGGGACCTGCAGAAGATCATCGGCGAGGAGGCCCGGGAGCAGATCCTCGCAGCGGAGGGGCGGCTGCCCGACGCCCTGGTCGCCTGTGTGGGCGGTGGCTCCAACGCGATCGGGCTCTTCCACCGCTTCCTCGGGGACGAGGGCGTGCAGATGATCGGCGTGGAGCCGGGCGGCGAAGGCCTGACGAGCGGTCGTCACGGCGCCACCTTGGGCACCGGCACGGTCGGGATCTTTCACGGTCAGCGGACCGTCGTGCTCTCGGACGACGACGGGCAGATCTTCCCGGCGCACTCCATCTCGGCGGGCCTCGACTATCCCGGCGTGGGCCCCGAGCACGCTCATCTCCACGCCACCGGCCGGGCCCAGTACCCGGCCGTCACGGACGACGAGGCGCTCGAGGGGTTCCAGTACCTCTCGCGCATGGAGGGCATCATCCCCGCCCTCGAGTCCGCCCACGCGATCGCCCAGGTGAAGAAGCTGGCCCTGCAGCTCGGGCCAGGGGCGCTGATCGTGGTGAACCTGTCCGGGCGCGGCGACAAGGACGCGCCCCAGGTTCGCGAGATCCTGCAGCGCCGGGGCGGTCCGCACTAGTGAGTCGCATCACCGACACCTTCGACCGGCTCCGGGCGGCCGGCGAGACGGCCTTCGTGCCCTTCCTCACCGCCGGCGATCCCGACCTGGACGCCACCGGGGAGCTGGTGCTGGCCATGGCGGACGCCGGTGCGGACCTGATCGAGATCGGCGTGCCCTTCTCGGACCCCACCGCCGACGGTCCGACGATCCAGCGGGCGAGTGAGCGGGCCCTGGCCGGCGGCGTGACGCTCCGTCGCATCCTCGCCCTGGTGAAGACGCTGCGCTCCCAGCTGGATACGCCGCTCCTGCTGATGGGCTACGCGAACCCCTTCTACGCGATGGGCGTGGAGGGCTTCGTGGAATCCGCCGCGGAGGCCGGCGTCGACGGTTTCCTCTGCCCGGACCTCCCCCCGGAAGAGGGCGCGGCCCTCTACGCGGAGGCGGAGCGGCGGGGCATCGACGGCGTGCTGCTGGCGGCCCCGACCACCACGGACGCCCGGCTCGGCATGTTGGTCGAGAGGTCCCGGGGCTTCCTCTACTACGTCTCGCTCACCGGCGTGACGGCGGCCCGCAGCGAGCTGGCCGCCGGGATCGAGCAGGGCGTGGCCGCCATTCGCCGCCACGGCGATGTCCCCGTCTGCGTGGGCTTCGGCATCTCCCGCCCGGAGCACGCCGCCCGGGTGGGCGCCTTCGCCGACGGCGTCGTCGTCGGCAGCGCCATCGTCGACCGCATCGAGGCCGCCAGCGACCGCAGCGACGCCGTCCGCCGCGTCGCCGACTTCGTCCGCGACCTCAAGCAACCCCTCCGGGGAAGTTGACAAACGGACCGGTTCCGTTTGTTGCGTTGTTCGTTTGTCAAGTGGTCAGCGATCGGAAGAGGGCGGTGACCTGGGCTTCGGTTTCGGCGAGTGTGCCGCTGTTGTCGATGACGTGGTCGGCGAGGGCGCGCTTCTCGTCGATGGGCATCTGGGAGCGGACGCGCTGGCGGGCGTGGTCGGCGCTGGCGCCGTCGCGCTCGATCTGGCGGGCGATCTGCTGGGCTTCCGGGGCGTAGACGACGACCACCGCATCGACGCCGTAGGGCCCCGGGCCGCGCCCTTCCAGCAGCAGGGGGATGTCGGCGACCACGAGGGGCGCCTCGCCGCCTCGCGCCTCGTCGAGCCGGCGGAGCAGCTCCGCGACGATCGGCGGGCCGGTGATCCGCCCCAGGACGGCGCGGGCCTCCGGGTCCGAGAACACGATCTCACCCAGGCGTCCCCGGTCGAGGGATCCGTCGGCCCGGAGGATCCCCGCTCCGAAGGCGGCGGTCAGCTCGGCGAGCATCGGCGCCCCCGGCGCCTGGAGCTCGTGGACGATGGCGTCGGCGTCGACGACGACGGCGCCCCGCCGGGCGAGCATGCGCGACACGGTGCTCTTGCCCGTGCCGATCCCGCCGGTCAGTCCCACCACCCGCGCCATCGGCGGAGCATGGCACGGCTCGGCGGGCGTGCCAGCGCTCCTCGGGGTCAGATCGACGCGCCGACGTCTCCGCGCTCGTCCGTCTCGCTGGGCTCGGCGTCGTCTTCGGGCTCGTGGGCGACGACGCAGTTCTTGCCCTCGGCCTTGGCCCGGTAGAGGGCGTCGTCCGCGCCCTGGAAGAAGGCCTTGCGGCTGCCCCGGTAGGTGTTGACGCCCACCGAGACGGTCATCTTCGTCAGCCGCATCGTGTCGTCGAGGATGAACGAGGCCGACGAGACCCCGTGGCGGATCTTCTCCGCCAGGAGGAGTGCCCCGGGCGCGTCGGTGTTGGGAGCCAGGACGACGAACTCCTCTCCCCCGTAACGGGCGACCAGGTCCGACTCGCGCACGCAATCGTTCAGGATCTCGGCGAGACGCACGAGCAGCTCGTCGCCAGAGGCGTGACCGAGCTGGTCGTTCAGGCGCTTGAAGTCGTCGATGTCGATGAACAGCATCGACAGCGGCTCGCCGCTGCGCCCGGTGCGCTTGATCTCGCGGGTCAGGAAGTCCTGGAAGAAGCGATGGTTGTGGAGCTTGGTCAAGCCGTCGGTGATCGAGAGCTGGCCCAGCACCTCGTTGGCGGCCTGCAGCGCGTCGTTCTTCTGTTGGAGGCGCTCGTTCGCGGTGACGATGTCGTCGCGCTGACACCGCAGGTCGTCGGCCATCTCGTTGAAGGTGCGGGTGAGCAAGGCCAACTCGTCCTGGACCGGGATCGGCTCGATCGCCACGTCGAGCTGGCCCTCGGAGATGCGGCGGGCGCCGCCGGCGAGGGCGAGGATCGGCCCCACCGTCTTGCGGGTCACCCGGCGGGCCAGGAGCGCGAAGCCCACCAGGAGCAGCGCGTTCACGAGGGCCACCCGCACCAAGACCTCCAGCACCGGCTCGAAGGCCGTATCGAAGGGGATCTCCAGGACGAGGCGGCCCGCGGCGGCGGGTACCGCGCGGCTGGCGCCGACGACGAGCTCGCCGGCCCGGTTCCGGTAGGGCTCCGGAGAGGCGGGCCATCCGCCGGCCGCGTCGCCGGGTTCGCCGGCGAGGGGCGGATCGGGAATCAAGCGCAGCCGCGTGCGCTCGGGATCGCCCACCGGGAGGGCGCGCTCGAGGCTCTCCCGAGCCAGCCAGGCGACCCGCTCGCCCGCCCCGTCGTCGACGGCGAGGCCGAGCTGCGGACCGCTCACGCCCCGGCGCCAGAGCACGGCCGGCGTCTCACCCGCGGGCAGGGGCTCGAGGGTCGTCCACGGCTCTGGCGGTCCTTGGCGCGGCTCCGACGCGTCGAGCGCCTCGGGCAGCCGGGCGCGCGCCCGGGCCAGCAGGTCCTCCACGTGCCGCTCTGCCTCCTGCAGGGTGACGGGCACGGTCCGGTCCATCTCCCGGCGCAGGAAGGCGTAGGTCGTGTGGACCGCGATGGCGGAGACCAGCACCGCGCTCAGCACCACGCCACCCAGGGTCACGGCCAGCAGCCGGCCGGCCAGGCTGCTGGCGGACCACCGTTCCGAGGAGATCTGGCGTGTGGGTTCGGGCATGGTCGGGCGCTCCGCGGATCGTCCAGACGGCCTTTCCGCTTGACCCGGATGCGCCGAAAGCCGTGCGATTCCAACAAGTTGGGATCGGGTATCCGTCCTCCGGCCCCGGCCTCTGCCGGACCGGGGTAACTGCCCGGAAGCGCGAGGGATTTCCGGTCGATGGTTTGACCGCTCAGGGGCCCTCGGATATATTGCGCCAGTCTTTTCGAGGGGTTACGCGCGTTGACGCCCACCGCTGTCGGACGCGCTCCCGAACGCGAGATCCGCATGAGCGATCCCGGCTCCCGCACGCCCGCGGCCGCACCTGCCCAGGGGCCCAAGGATCCGTCTTTCGAGGCGGAGCTCGCAGAGCTGCGTCGCGCGATCGACGCGGTGGATCGGCGCATCCTCGACGATCTGAACCGGCGGGCGGCGTTGGTGCTGCGGGTCGGTCAGCTGAAGCAGCGGCGCAGCGCCGGCGTGTACAGCGCGGCCCGCGAGCGGGACCTGGCCGATGCCCTGGTCGCTGCCAACCCCGGGCCGTTCCCCGACGCCGGTGTGCGTCCGGTCTTCCGCGAGATCGTCTCGGCCACCCGTTCGCTCGAGGCGCGGGTGCGGGTCGCCTACCTCGGCCCCGAGGGCACCTTCTCCCACCTGGCGGCCCGGGACACCTTCGGCGCCCACGCCGAGTACGTGGCGGCCTCCACGCTCTCCGAGGTGTTCGCGATCGTCGAACGCGGCGAGGCGGAGCACGGCATCGCGCCGGTAGAGAACACGACCGAGGGCGTCGTCACGCCGACCCTCGACGCCCTGCTCGGCTCGGAGCTGGCGATTTCCGGGGAGAGCCTGCTGCGCATCTCCCACCACCTGATGTCTGGGTCGGGGCAGCTCGCCGACGTGCGACGGGTGGCGAGCCATCCCCAGCCCCTCGCCCAGTGCCGGATCTGGCTCGATCGCCACCTGCCGAACGCCGAGCGCCTGGAGATGACGAGCACGTCGGCCGCCGCCGACCTCGCTACCCGCGAGAGCGACGTGGCCGCCGTCGGCAGCTCGCTGGTCGCCGAGCTCCGGGGCCTGCACATCCTGGCGGGCTCGATCGAGGACCGGCGCGACAACACGACCCGCTTCCTCGTGATCGGCGGTGACCCGCCGCCGCCGAGCGGCCATGATCTGACTTCCGTGGCCTACACGGTGCGCAAGGGCCAGAGCGGCGCCCTGCACGAGCTGCTCAAGCCCTTCGCGGACCGCGGCGTCAACCTGACGAGCATCCAGGCGCGGCCGCTCCAGGGGACGCCCTGGGAGTACGTCTTCTTCATCGACGTCGAGGGCCACCTGCAGCAGGCGGAGGTGCGAGAGGCCTTCGAGGCGGCCGCCACCTTCGCCAACTCCCACCGCGTGCTGGGCTCGTTCCCGCGCGCCACCGAGGCGCGCAACCCGTCGCGCCAGCCGGTGGGCTCGCCGAACCCGGTGCAGGGGGCCGAAGGATGAGCCTTCGCGAGCGGGTGAAGCCGCACATCGCGGCGCTCGAGCCCTACAAGCCGGGGAAGCCCATCGAGGAGGTCGAGCGCGAGCTCGGCATCGTCGGCGCGGCGAAGCTGGCCTCGAACGAGAACCCGCTCGGTCCCTCGCCGAAGGCGATCCGCGCCATCGAGCAGGCCGCGCGGGGCGCCCACCGCTACCCGGACGGGGCGAGCTACCGGCTCCGCGGCGCCCTGGCCGAGCGGCTCGACGTGGCGCCGGAGCAGCTCGTGTTCGGCTGCGGCGCCGACGAGGTGCTGGAGCTCGTCGCCAAGGCCTTCATCGGCCCGGACGACGAGGTGGTCTACGCGTGGCCGTCCTTCGCGATGTACCCGATCGTCACCCAGGGCATGGGTGGGCGGGCTGTGCAGGTGCCTCTGGACGCGGACCTGGCCCACGACCTGCCGGCGATGGCGGAGGCGGTCACCGCGCGCACCCAGGTGGTGATCGTCTGCAATCCGAACAACCCCACCGGCACCAGCGTGGGGGCAGAGGCCTTCGACCGCTTCGTGGAGAGCCTGCCCCCGGACGTGGTGCTGGTGGTGGACGAGGTCTACATCGAGTTTGCCCGGCGAACGGACTTCCCGGACGGACTGGGCTGGGTCGCACGGCGGCCGGGCACGCTGGTGATGCGCAGCTTCTCGAAGCTCTACGGGCTGGCCGGGCTGCGGGTGGGCTACGGCGTGGCCGACCCGGAGCTGGCCGGCTACCTGGAGCGGGCCCGCCACCCGTTCAACCTGAACGCCATCGCCGAGGTGGCGGCCCTGGCGGCTTTGGACGACACGGAGCACGTGGACGCCACCCTGCGCATGAACGCGGAGGGCGCCCAGCGGCTGACCCGCGGCCTCGAAGCCCTCGGGTACCGGGTCTGGCCCACCGATACGAACTTCCTGCTGGCGGATCTGGGCCCGGAGGCCTATGAGCGCCTGCTGCACCAGGGCGTGATCGTGCGCCCGATGGGAGGACTGGGCCTCCCGGACTGCGTGCGGATCTCGATCGGGACCGCCGAGGAGAACGAGAAGCTGATCAAGGCCGTGGAAGCGTGGAAGTGAGCTTCGAGACGCTCGCGGTGATCGGCCTGGGCCTGCTGGGAGGCTCGGTGGCGGGCGCGGCGCGGGAGCGCGGCGTGGTGGGCCGCGTCGTCGGCGTGAGCCGACGGCCCGAGATGGCGGCGGCTGCGGTCGATCGCGGCCTGTGCGACGAGGCGGGCACCGACCTGGCCGCCGGCCTGCGCGAGGCCGACCTGGTAATCCTGGCGACTCCCGTCTACGCCATGGAGGAGACCCTGCGCGGTGCGGCGGCGCACCTGCGCGAGGGCTGCCTCGTGACCGACGTCGGCAGCGTGAAGGGCGTCCTGGCCGACACGCTTCCCGGCCTGCTGCCCCCCGCCGTGCGCTACGTGGGATCCCATCCGATGGCCGGGAGCCACGCCAGCGGGCTGGCCTTCGCCCGGGCGGACCTGTTCGAGGGCGCCGCCTGCGTGGTGACGCCTCGCGGCGCGGACGACGCGGAGGACGCCCAGCGGCTGGCGGGCTTCTGGCGGGCGCTCGGCTCCCGGGTCGAGCTCCGCGACCCGGCCCGCCACGACGACGAGGTGGCCTGGGTGAGCCACCTGCCCCACGCGGTCGCCTTCGCCTTCGCCCGGGCCCTCGCGAGCGCCGGCGCCTCCGCCGCGGCCCTCAAGGGATCGGGATTCCGCGATTTCACCCGCGTCGCCCGGAGCGAGCCCGAGATGTGGGCCGACATCCTGGTGACGAACCGCAAGGCCCTGGCCGGGCCCCTGCAGGAGGCCCTCCGCGCCCTGCAGGAGCTCGCCCGACGCATCGAATCCGGAGACCTGGACGCGGTCTCCGCCGAACTGTCCGCCGCCCGCGACCTGCTCGCCACGCGCGAGTGGGAGACGAGCGGCCCAGACGAGCCCCGATCCGGGAATTCCATCCCGGACGGAGCCGACGACGCCCGATCCGGGGGCGCAAACCCGGAAATTCAGGCTGCCCCGGAGGCGGCCACCAAGGAGTGAAGACACTTCACATGAGTCAGGAAGCAAACACAGGCGGATCCTTCGCCGATCTTTTCGCCGCGAGCGAGAAGAAGATGAAGGAGGGGGAGGTCACCAAGGGCCGCATCCTCTCCATCGACGACGACCACGTCCAGGTCGACGTCGGGTTCAAGTCCGAGGGGTTCATCGACCTCTGGGAGTTCATGGACGAGCAGGGAAACGTCCTCGTCAAGGTCGGTGACGAGGTCGACGTGCTGATCGAGGAGAGCGAGGACGACGACGGTCGGATCGTGCTCTCCAAGGACAAGGCCGACCGGGTCAAGGTCTGGGACGACATCAGCGACGCCTACGAGGCGGACAAGCCGGTCGAAGGCCGGATCCTCTCGCGGGTGAAGGGAGGCCTCAGCGTCGACATCGGCGTGAAGGCGTTCCTGCCGGGCTCCCAGGTCGACCTGCGACCGGTCCGGAACCTCGAGAACCTCCTCGGCGAGCGCCTCGAGTTCAAGATCATCAAGTTCAACCAGCGGCGCGGCAACATCGTGCTCTCGCGGCGTGCGCTCCTCGAGAAGGAGCGCGAGAAGATGCGGGCCACCACCCTGGAGACGCTCCAGGAGGGTCAGATCATCGACGGCGTGATCAAGAACATCACCGACTACGGTGCGTTCATCGATCTCGGCGGCATCGACGGCCTGCTCCACGTCACCGACATGAGCTGGGGTCGGGTGAACCACCCGAGCGAGCTGTTCCGCGTCGGCGACGAGATCAAGGTGAAGGTGCTCAAGTTCGACGTGGAGACCGAGCGGGTCTCGTTGGGGCTGAAGCAGATCCAGCCGGACCCGTGGGTGGATGCGGCGATGCGGTACCCGATCGGCATGCGCATCAACGGCAAGTGCGTCTCGCTGACGGACTACGGCGCCTTCATCGAGCTCGAGCCCGGCATCGAGGGCCTGGTGCACGTCTCCGAGATGTCCTGGACCAAGCGGGTCAAGCACCCGTCGAAGGTCGTGGAGATCGGAGCCGAGGTGGAAGCGGTCGTCCTCGATGTGGACGAGTACAACCGCAAGATCTCGCTGGGCATGAAGCAGATCGAGCCGAACCCGTGGGCGGTGATCGAGGAGAAGTACCCGATCGGCACCCGCGTCTCCGGGGAGGTCCGCAACATCACCAACTTCGGGCTCTTCGTGGGGCTCGAGGAGGGGATCGACGGGCTGGTGCACGTCTCCGATATCTCGTGGACGGAGAACATCAAGCACCCGAGCGAGAAGTACGAGAAGGGCGACCACGTCGAGGCCGTGGTGCTGAAGATCGACCGGGAGAACGAGAAGTTCTCGCTGGGCGTGAAGCAGCTCGAGGCCAACCCGTGGGAGGACATCCTCAAGAAGTACGCCCTCGGCAGCGAGATCACCGGCGACGTCACGAACGTGACCGACTTCGGTGCCTTCGTGAAGCTCGAGGACGGCATCGAGGGGCTGGTCTACAGCTCCGAGCTCGCCACGGAGCCGGTGGACAAGCCGTCGGACGTGGTCTCCACCGGAGACAGCGTGACGGCGATCGTCACCAAGGTGGATCCGGTCGAGCAGAAGATCTCGCTCTCGATCCGGGCGGTTTCCGACCGGGAGCAGCGTGAGGCGCTCAAGAAGATGGCCGCCCAGCAGTCCGCCACCCAGACGGCGACGCTGGGGGACGTCGGTGCCCTCGCGGCTCTCAAGGAGAAGCTCGAGCAGGGAGGAGGCGAGGAGGGCTAGCGCCCTTCCCGCGGCCAACCGTTCCCGGTGGAGGCCGGGCCCGCCCGGCCTCCACCGATCCAGCGGAGACTTTCATGACCAAGAGCGGACTCATCGAGAAGGTGGCCGAGCTCACGCCGCACATCTCGAAGAAGGACACGGAGATCGTGGTGAACACGATCTTCGATTCGATGACGGAAGCCCTGAAGCACGGGGAGCGGATCGAGATCCGCGGCTTCGGCAGCTTCCAGGTGAAGGTCCGGGAGGCCCGCGAAGGTCGCAATCCGAAGACCGGCGAGGAGGTCCACATCCCCGCCAAGCGCACGCCCTTCTTCAAGGTGGGCAAGGAGCTGAAGGAGATGGTCGACGCCTCCAAGGCGCCGCTGGATGAGTCCGCCGACGACGACGACACCCAGGGCTAGGGAGAGCCTCTCCTCGTGAAGTGGCTGCGACGAATCGTCCTGCTCGTGCTGCTGGCGGGCTTTGCCTACGTGGCCTCCGAGCTGCCCGACGCCAACTCGGTCCTCGTCAACGTCGATTTGCTGGTCTGGCAGGCGCCGCCGCTTCCGATCTGGCTGGTCCTCGGTCTCGCCTTCCTGCTCGGCGTGCTGTGCGCCAGCGCGGGGCTCCTCTACCAGCTCGCCAAGAAGAGCCTCGTCACGCGCCGCTACCGCAAGACCGTGGCGGGCCTCGAGTCCGAGATCCACCAGCTGCGCAACCTGCCCCTCGCCGGGAGCGAGACGGCCCCGAACGGAGCCGGGGTGGAGGACTCGCCGGTTCCAGGCGCTCCATGAGCCGTCTCAAGCGGGCGCTCCGCGGTGGGGGGAGGGCGTCCCGTTCCCCGGACGAGGCCTTCCGGGGTGCGCTCCTGCGGCTGCTCGACCGCGATCTCGACGGCGCCGAGGAGCTCCTGGCGGACGCGGCACGGGCCGACTCCGACGACCTCGACGCCTACCTGGCGTTGGCCGCCCTCTACCGCAGCCGCGGGGAGATCGGCCGCGCGATCCGCATTCACCAGAACCTCCTGCTGCGCGCCGACCTTCCGGCGGCGCGGCGTCACGAGGCGCTGGCCGGGCTGGCGGCGGACTTCCAGCGCGGCGGCTTCCTGCAACGGGCCATCGCCGCCTACGAAGAGGTGCTCGAGGAGCACGGCAAGGACCCGGTGGCGCTGCGGGCGCTCGGCGAGCTGCACGCGGACGCACGCAACTGGGGACGCGCCCTCGAGATGAGTCGGCGCCTTGCGAAGGCGACCGGCCAGGACGGCGCCGCCCACGAGGCGGCTCTGTGGGTGCGCTCCGCCGCCGCCGCCCAGGCCGAGGGGCGCAGCGAGGACGCGCGCAAGGATCTGAAGCGCGCGCTCCGCCGGGACGCGGACGCGGTCGACGCCTGGATCGCCCTGGGCGAGATCGAGGCCGAGCGAGGCAAGGACAAGCGGGCCCTTGCGGCCTGGGCGAAGGTCCCGGAGATCGACCGCCGGGCGGGCCCCCGGGTCTACCCGAGGCTCGAGGCCACCTACGCGGCCCTCGGCAAGCCGCGGGACTACGAGAAGTGGCTTCGCGGGCTCCTCGCCGCGCGGCCCGGGGACGGTGGCGCCCGCCTGGCCCTCGTGCGCTGCCTGCTCTCGCGCGGCGACGCCGACGCCGCCCTGGACGAGGCACGAGAGCTGGTGGAGCGGGATCCGGCCAGCCTGGCCGGCCAGGCGGTGATGCTGCAGAGCCTGCTCGCCGCCGATCGGGACCCGGAGGCCCTGAAGCAGGCTCACGAGCTGCTCCAGACCCTGGCCCGTGGCGGCCTGCTGGAGCCGCGGGAGCCCCTCCTGTGACGGCGAAGTCCGCCCGGGAGACCCCGATGATGAAGCAGTACCTGGGCATCAAGGCCCAGGTTCCCGACGCGTTCCTGTTCTATCGGATGGGAGACTTCTACGAGCTCTTCTTCGACGACGCCGAGCGCGCGGCGCCGCTCCTCGACATCACCCTGACCACCCGCGACAAGAACAAGCCCGATCCGATCCCGATGTGTGGGGTGCCCGTTCACAGCGCCGAGGGCTACATCCGCAAGCTCGCCGAGCTCGGCCATCGCGTCGCCCTGTGCGAGCAGGTCGAGGACGCGCGCCAGGCGGGCGGGCGGAAGCTGGTGCGGCGCGAGGTGGTGGAGGTGGTGACGCCCGGGCTGGTCGGGGATCCCAGCGGCCTCGAGGGCGCGGAAGAGGTGGCGCTCGCGGCGCTCTCCCGGGGAGAGGCCGGCTTCGGCCTGGCAGTGCTCGACGCCTCGACCGGGAGCTTCCGGGCTACCCAGGCCCCCGCCGGCCCTTCGCTCTCCGCCGCCCTCGCCGACGAGCTCGAACGGACCGGGCCGAGGGAGCTCCTGGCACCCGAGGCCCTGGGTGGCGCTCTCGGGCCGCTGCTCGAGGCGCGGCTCCCGCACACCGTCCTCCGCACCCTCGACGACGCGCACTTCGATCCGGAGGGCGCGCCGGCCCGGCCCCACGGCTTCGTGGCGGACGCCGACGATCCGCGCATGGCGGCCGCCGCGGCGGCGCTGCGCTACCTGGGCGATCACCAGCCCGCCGCCCTGGCCCAGGCGCCGCGGCTGCGCCTCTACGAGCTGACCGACGCCATGGTCCTCGATGCGGCGACGCTTCGGCACCTGGAGCTGTTCGAGAGCCACGAGGACCGCTCGCGGAGCGGCACGCTGATCGAGCGGCTCGACGCGACCCGCACCGCCCTCGGCGCCCGCCGCCTGGCCCGCTGGATGGCCTATCCACTCATCGACCCGACCGCGATCCGGGCGCGCCAGGACGGGGTGGCGGCCCTGGCCGACGGCGACCGTGGTCGGGGACGGCTGCGGGAGGCCCTGGCCCGGGTGCGCGATCTCGAGCGCATCTTCGCCCGTTGCCAACGGCCGGGCGCCGAGCCCCGGGACCTGGCCGCGCTGCGCGATTCGATCGCGGCCCTGCCCCGGGTCGTCAGTTCCCTTGCCGAAGCCGGCGACGCCCTGCTGGGCGATGCCGGTACGCTGCTGCCGCTCCCGGAGCCCTTGCCCGAGCTGGAGACGCTGCTGGCGGAGGCCCTGGTGGACGAGCCGAAGGCCGTGCCCCGCGGCTCCCGAGGCGCCACGGAGACGGGCTACGTGCGCGCCGGCTTCCGCGCCGAGCTCGACGGGGTGCGCGAAGCTGCCGGCAAGGGCCGCGAGTGGATCGCCGGGCTCGAGGCCCAGGAGCGCGAGCGCACCGGCATCCCGACTCTCAAGGTGCGCTTCCACCCGGTGCACGGCTACGCGCTCGAGGTGACGAAGGCGAACCTGCACCGGGTTCCCGAGGACTACGAGCGCAAGCAGACCCTGGCGAACGCCGAGCGCTTCACCACGCCGGAGCTGCGCGAGATGGAGGGCGCGGTGCTCGGCGCCACCGAGCGCGCGGCGGCCCTGGAGCGGACGATCTTCGAGGAGGTTCGCCAGACGGCGCTGGACTGCGCCGTGGACATCCGCGCCGCGGCCGACGCGGTGGGTGAGCTCGACGCCCTCCAGTCCCTGGCGGAGGTGGCCCGCCGGGACGGCTGGGTACGGCCGGTCGTCGACGACGGGACCGGCCTGCGGATCGGAGCGGGACGGCATCCCGTCGTGGAACGCATGCTGCGCCGCTCGGGCGAAGAGTACGTCGCCAACGACACCGCCCTCGATCCCACGGAGACCCAGCTCCTGCTGATGACCGGTCCCAACATGTCGGGCAAGAGCACCTACCTGCGCCAGGTCGCGATCCTGGTGCTGCTCGCCCAGATGGGGAGCTTCGTGCCCGCCGAGAGCGCCCAGGTGGGCGTGGTCGACCGCGTCTTCACCCGGGTCGGCGCCTCGGACCGCCTGGCCCGGGGCGAATCCACCTTCATGGTCGAGATGCGCGAGACCGCCGAGATCCTCGGACAGGCGTCGCCCCGCAGCCTGATCATCCTGGACGAGATCGGCCGTGGGACGAGCACCTTCGATGGCCTGTCGATCGCCTGGGCCGTGGCCGAGTACCTGCACGACACGCCGGGTCTCCAGGCGCGCACGCTCTTCGCCACCCACTATCATGAGCTGGCGGATCTGGCCCACACTCGTGCCGGCGTGGACAACGCCCACTTCGAGGCCCGCGAGTGGAAGGAGGAGGTGCTGTTCCTGCGTCGGCTGGCCCCGGGGCCGGCGAGCCGCTCCTACGGCATCCAGGTCGCCCGCCTGGCCGGGCTTCCGCCGGCCGTGACGAGCCGTGCCAGGGAGATCCTCGCGCGCCTCGAGCAGGACGAGCTGGCGCCGGACGGACGGCCGCGTCTCGCCGCGGAGAGCGACCCGGCCGCGGGAGACGGACAGCTCGCGCTCTTCACGAGCGACGCACCCAGCGCGGCCGAGGAGGCCGTGCTCCGAGAGCTGCGCGTCCTCGACCCGGACGCCACGACACCGCTCCAGGCGTTGGAGCGGCTGGCTGCGTGGCGGGCCCGCTTGCAGGAGGAGGGCGAGTGATCCGCCGGCCCGGCCCCCTGGCGAACGGGCGGGGCGTGAGCCGCGGAGCGCTACGCCTAGGGCTCGGCCTGCTCGCACTCGCCCTGCTCGGCGCCGATCGGCCGCCGGGCCTCGCCGATGTGCGCGACGTCCGCCACTGGTCCTACGCCGACTACACCCGGGTGGTGGTCGAGCTCTCCTCCTCGGCGGCGCGCAGCGAGGTGAAGCGGCTCGCCGCGGACCGCGGCGCGGGCCGGCCCGAGCGCATCTACCTCGACCTGCCGAACGTCTGGGTCGGGAAGCGCTACGAGGATCCGATCCCGGTGGGAGACGGTCTGCTGCGCGGGATCCGGCTCGGGCAGAATCGTCCCACCGCGTCCCGCCTGGTGATCGACCTGGAGCGCTACGAGCGCCACCGGATCTTCCGCCTGACCTCGCCCCACCGGCTGGTGCTCGACGTGTACGCCTCGCGCCGCGGCCCCCAGGGTGGCACGATCACGGCAAGGCGCCCCGGGCGGCCGGGAGCTCCCGCGACGCGCCGCGCGGCCCCGGCCCCCACCCCGCGCCTGCGCCCGGTGCATACCGTCGTGATCGACCCGGGGCACGGCGGCGAGGACCCGGGGGCGATCGGCATCGGCGGTCTGCGCGAAAAAGAAGTGACCCTGCGGATCGCGAAGGAGCTCGCTCGCCGGCTGCGCGATCGGGGCTTCCAGGTCTATCTCACCCGGCAGCGGGACCGCACCCTCAGCCTCGAGGCGCGTACCGCGTTCGCCGAGGGCAAGGGCGCCGATGTGTTCCTCTCGATTCACGCCAACGCCGCCGGCCGGCGGGGCGCCCACGGCATCGAGACCTACTTCCTGGACAAGAGCCACGAGCGGCACTCCCTGCGCGTGGCGGCCCGGGAGAACGGGGTGCCGCCCGGCGAGCTCGACGCGCTCCAGCGGGCGGTGGCCGGGCTCAAGGTCTCGGAGATGTCCGCCCAGTCCCGCTCCCTCGCAACGGCCGTCCACGGCAAGGTTGTCGACGGCGTGCGCCAGACCCACGGCTCCGTCCGCGACCTGGGCGTGAAGCAGGGCCCCTTCCACGTGCTGTTCCTCTCGGGCATGCCGTCGATCCTGGTGGAGACGGGCTTCGTCACCCACCCGAAGGAGGCCCGCCGGCTGAAGAGCCGCTTCTACCAGCACGTGCTGGCGGAGCAGATCGCCCGCGGCCTCTCCCGGTACCGCAGCCAGCGCTCGGCGCAGCTCGCCAGGGCCCGGTCGTGAGCGCCCACGGCGAGCCCAGCCTCGACCACTTCATCCCGCCCTACGCGTCGGGGGACGAGCGGGAGTCGCGGGAGACCGCGGCCGCCGCCCGGGGCTACCTGGCCGAGCTGCGCTCGTTCCTGGCCGAACGCCAGCGCATGGGCGACTCGGGACAGACCGTCAACATGCTCCACGCGGACGCGGTCGACCGGCTGCTCCGGCGGCTCTACGAGGTGGCCGAGTTCGCCTACTACGCGGACGAAGGAGAGCTCGACGCCCGGGTGAGCATCGCGGCCGTGGGCGGCTATGCCCGCCGTGAGATGGCGATCGGCTCCGACGTGGACCTGCTCTTCCTGCACGATGGCGCGGAGATCAGCCCCTATGCCGCTCGCATCGCCGAGTGGATCCAGTACTGCCTGTGGGACGCAGGGCTCGAGGTGGGGGCCGCGCTGCGTAACCTGGACGAGACGATCGCCCTTGGCCACGAGGACCTGACCGCGAAGACCACGATCCTGGGGGCGCGCTTCCTCGCCGGCGATCCGACCCTCTTCCACCAGTTCACCACGGCGGTGCGGGACCGCCTGATCCCGGACGTCGGGGCGTTCCTGGCGGAGCTCCGGGAGGCCTGGCAGGCCCGCCACGCGAAGTTCGGCGATTCCCTCTACCTCCTCCAGCCCAACCTGAAGGAGGGCGCCGGCGGGCTCCGCGACTACCACACCGCCTGGTGGGCAGTGCGCGCCAGTGAGCCTCTCTTCCAGGGGCTCGAAGACCTGCTCCACGTGGGGCTCCTCACCGAATCCGAGATGGCCGAGTACCGGTCCGCGCTCCAGTTCCTGTGGCGCGTGCGCAACCAGCTGCACCTCACCACGAAGCGCAAGACCGACCAGATGAGCTTCGAGCTCCAGGAATCCCTCGCCGAGGCGCTGGGCTTCGGCTCCGGAGTGGGTCGCGACGGAGACCTGCCGGTCGAGCGCTTCATGCGCGAGTACTATCTGCACGCTCGGGCGGTGCAGAACTTCTCGGAGATCGTGGTCGAGCAGTGCCTGGCGCGCACCCGCGCCCACCGCGGCGCGCCGGAGACCCAGGCTGCCGAGGACGGCTTCCGCGTGGCGGTGGACCACCTGGAGATCCCCCACGCGTCCCAGCTGCGCGAGAACCCCGTGCGGCTCCTCACCGCCTTCGCGGTGGCCCAGGATCACGATGTCCCCCTCTCCCGCACGGCGCGCCGCTACATCCGCGAGCACCTGCACCTGATCGACGAGGACTTCCAGCGCTCGCCGGAGGCCGCCGAGGCCTTCCTGCGCATCCTCTCGTCGCGCCATCGCGTGATGCGCACGTTGATGATGATGAACGAGGTGGGGCTTCTGGGCCGTTACCTGCCGGAGTGGGACCACATCGTGTGCCGCTGGCAGCACGTGATCTATCACACCTACACGGTGGACGTGCACTCGATCTTCCTGGTCGAGGAGCTGCGGCGGCTGTGGCGGGGAAAGTACGAGCAGGCGCTGCCGGAGCTGACCGAGCTGGTGCGCGGCGTGCCGGACCTGTCGGTGCTCTACCTGGGCTGCCTGCTCCACGACATCGGCAAGGGGCTGGGCGGGGACCACTCGGGCAAGGGGGCGGACCTGGCCCAGCGCTGCTGCGAGCGGCTCGGTCTCGCCGAGGAGCGCACGCGTCGGGTCGTGTTCATCGTCCGCTGGCACCTCTTGATGTCCCACGTGGCCCAGCGCCGCGACCTCGCCGACCCGAAGGTGATCGTCGACCTGGCCCAGACCTGCGGCGACCGGGAGAACCTCCACAACCTCTACCTGGCCACCTTCGCCGACATGCGGGCCTCGTCGGCCCAGGCCTGGACCGAGTGGCGCTACGGGCTCCTGAAGGAGCTCTTCGAGCGTACCTCCGAGTTCCTCGAGTCCGGCGGCGACGATCCGCGGCTGGCCCAGAGCCAGATCGACGCGCGGGTCGAGACGAGGCGTGAGCAGGCGGCCCGCGAGCTCGCCGGCCTCGGAGTCGCGGAGGCTCGCATCGCCGAGTTCTTCGAGATGATGCCGCGGCGCTACTTCGTCTCCCACACGCCGCGGCAGATCGCCCGCCACGCGCGGGTAGTGCTCTCCCTCGGGCCCGACGACGTCCACGCCAGCGCCGTGCGCACCATGCGAGGCGGCTTCAGCGAGTACATCCTCTGCACCCGGGACGTGCGCCGGCTCTACTCGGACGTGGCGGGCTCGCTCACGGCGGTCGGCATCAACATCCTGGGCTCGAACGTCTACACCTCGCGGACCGGCCTGGCGCTCGAGGTCTACCGCGTGTCGACGCCGGAGGGCGGGGCCGAGGAGCAGCAGAGCCGATGGGACGAGCTGGAGCACGTCGTCGGCCAGGTGTTGACGGGGGATGCGCCGGTGGACGAGCTGATCGCCCGCCGCAGTCGGCCAGTGGGCCGGACGCTGCCGCCTTCGCCGCGCCCGGGCCGGGTGAGCCTCCGCAATGATGTATCGGACTTCTACACCGTGGTCGACGTCAACGCGAACGATCGCCCGGGCCTGCTCTACGACCTGACGCGCACCCTGGCGGCCCACGACCTGGAGATCTTTTTGTCCAAGGCGACGACGGTCCTCGACCAGGTGGCCGACACCTTCTACGTGAAGGGCCCGAAGGCGAAGAAGCTCACGGACGAGGACGCCCTGGCGCGTCTGGCCGCCGACCTCGAACAGGTCGTCCTGGACGAGGACCCCGGTGGCCCTTGAGCTCTCCACGGCGATCGACGGCTTCCTGCGTCACCTGGCCGTCGAGCGCGGGCTCAGCCCGCGGACCCTCGAGGCCTACGGGCGGGACCTCGCCCGCTTCGCAGACTACGCCGAGGGCCGCGGTGTCCGCGGTGTCGGCGGGATCGAGCGTGGCCACGTGAGCGGCTTCCAGGAGGCGCTCGAGGGCGAGGGCCTCGCGGTGCGAAGCCGGGCCCGGATGGGCGTTTCGGTGCGGCGCTTCGTGCGGCACCTGGTGGCGACGGGTCGTCTCGCCGAGGATCCGAGCGAGGGGGTGGGCACCCCGCGCCGCGGCCGGCCCCTGCCCAAGGTGCTGCGGCCCGACGAGACCGAAGCGCTGCTGGCGGCGGCCGGCGGCGACGCCCCCCTGGACCTGCGCGACCGGGCGATGCTCGAGGTGCTGTACGGCGCCGGGCTGCGGGTGAGCGAGCTCGTGGCGCTGCCCCTCGCCGCGGTGGACGCCCGGGCGGGCTGGCTGCGGGTGGTGGGCAAGGGACGCAAGGAGCGCATCGTGCCGCTCGGGGAGCCGGCCCTCGAGGCGATCGGCCGCTACCTGGAAGAGGCGAGGCCGGCCCTCGTCGGCAAGGGGCGCCGGGACCCGGACGCGCTCTTCCTGAGCCGTCGCGGCGGCGCCATGACACGACAGAACTTCTTCCAGCGGCTGCGCGCACTCGCGCTGCGGGCTGGCGTGCCCACGGACCGGGTCTCCCCCCACGTGCTGCGTCATGCCTTCGCCACGGATCTGGTCGAGGGCGGCGCAGATCTCCGGGCCGTCCAGACGATGCTCGGCCACGCGGACCTCTCGACGACCCAGATCTACACCCACGTGAGCCGCGGCCGGCTCCGGGACGTGGTGGAGGAGCGCCACCCCCGCGGAGCGGGGAGGCCGCGAGCCCGGCGGCGAAAAGGGTGAGCATCGATCACCTCCGGCGGGCCCGGCGATGAAGCGGGTGGGCATCGATCAGCTCCGGCGGGCTCTGCCGGAGGCGGTGCGCGAGGCGACGCTCGCCGTGGCGGCCGCCGCCGACGGGCTGGGCGTGGGCATCCACCTGGTCGGCGGCCCGGTGCGCGACTTCCTGCTCGGGCGCCCGCTGCGCGACGTGGACCTCGTGGCCGAGCCGCGGGAGGGTGCCCGGGGCAAGGGCGACGCGGCCGCTGTGGTCGCCGCCGCCAAGCTCTCCGGGGCGCGGGTCGTGGCCCATGCGCGCTTCGGAACGGTCCGGATCGAGCAGGGCGGGGCGGTCCTCGACGTCGCGACCGTGCGCTCGGAGCGCTACGCGTCGCCCGGTGCCCTGCCCACCGTCGAGCCCGGAGGCCTCGACGACGACCTGCGCCGGCGGGACTTCACGGTGAACGGGCTCGCGGCGCCGCTGAACCCGACGGCGCGCCGCGGGCGATCGTCCCTGATCGATCCGGGGGAGGGGCTCGCCGATCTCGAGCGCGGCGTGCTGCGGGTGTTCCATCCGCGGAGCTTCCACGATGATCCCACCCGCGCGCTGCGTGCCGCGCGGCTCGCACCCCGGCTGGGCATGAGCCTGGCGCGGCCCAGCCGCAGCGCCCTGCGCTCGGCGTTGCGGGACGGCGCCTTCGGCGGCGTCTCGGGTGAGCGCTACCGGGCGGAGCTGGAGAAGCTCTTCGCGGATCCGGCCCAGGGGCTCGATCCCGCCAATGCCCTGGGGCTGCTCGACGAGTGGCACGTGCTCGCCGCCCTCGAGCCCGGCCTCCACCTCGGCCGCGAGGCGCGCACGCCCTTGCGGCGCCTGGGACGGGACCTGCGCGACCCGCCCGCCTCGCTGCGGGCCTGGCTCGCCGGGTTCATGGTCTGGCTCGGTCCGCTGCCGGCGCCGCTGCGCCGGCGGGTGCTGCGGCGCTTCGCCGTGCGCGGCCGCGCCGCCGAGCGCATCGTCGCTCACCCGCGGGAGGCGGCGGCCGCCCTGCGCCGTCTCGCGCGTCGGCGCGGGCGCGGCGCCACGGATGCGGTGCTGCGCGGGCTGGGTGCCGAGGAGCGCTGGGCGCTCGCCGCGGGCGCACCCCCGCCCCTTCGCCGCCGCATCCTTCGCTGGGCGGAGGAGGATCGGGCCGTGCGGCTCCCGGTGACCGGTCGCGACCTGGTGGCCCTCGGCCTCGACGGCCCGGCCGTGGGCCGCGCCCTCGAGCGCATCCGCACCGGTGTGCTCGACAAGACCGTGCGCAGCCGCGACGAAGCCCTGGCCCTGGCCCGCGAGATGAGCGGGACAAAGGGACGTTCCTGACGGTCTCACGAAACGTGAGACCATCAGGAACGTCCCTTTGTCCCACCCCCGGCAATCGGTATGTTCCGGCCACCCCCCGCCCCCACGCCTCCGCGGAGCGCCTCATGAGTTTCGGGACCGACGCCGTATCCGACGGCGGCCAGCCGCTTGGCTCGGCGTACGCGGTCAAGCTCGAGATCTTCGAGGGTCCCCTCGATCTCCTGCTGCACCTGATCCGGCTGAACGAGGTGGATGTCACCGACATCGCCATCGCCGACATCGCGGGCCAGTACGTCGAGTACCTCGCCCTGATGCAGGAGCTGAACCTCGACGTAGCCGGCGAGTACCTGCTGATGGCCGCCACCCTGGCCTGGATCAAGAGCCGGCTCATCCTCCCGCCCAACGAAGAGGACGAGGACGACGACGGCCTCGACCCGCGCGCGGAGCTCGTGGCGCGGCTCCTCGAGTACCAGCGTTTCAAGGAGGTGGCCGAGCAGCTGGGGGAGCGCACCTTGCTCGAGCGCGACGTCTACGCCGCACGCCACCCGGAGCTGGAGGCTACGCCCGAGAGCGAGCGGGAGCTGGCGGTCGACCTGGTCAAGCTCGTGGAGGCGTTCCGGCGGGTCCTCGCGAGCGCCCGGCCCGAGAGCCACGCCCACGAGGTGGAGGCGGAGAGCGTCACGGTCCGCGAGTGCATGATCCGCGTGATGGACGTGCTCCGGGACGTGGAGCAGATCGAGTTCGAGGAGATCTTCGCCCGCGGCCCGGACGGCGGCCCGCCGTCGCGGCCCGTCCTCGTGACCACCTTCCTCGCCCTGCTCGAGCTGGTGCGGCTCGCGGCCGTGCGGGTCTACCAAGGGGTCGACGAGGCCTCCGTGCCCGAGGGACCGATCCACCTGCGACGCGCGGACGAGGGCGATGACGCCTGGAGCGACCGCGTGTCGGAGATCATGTAGGAGGCGCCATGGACCGGCAGCAGCAGAAGCAGATCGTCGAGGCCTTGATCCTGGCGTCTCCAGAGCCGGTGACCGCCCAGCGATTGGCCCAGATCGTGCCCTACCTGAAGCCCGCCAAGGCCAAGGAGCTGGTGGCCGAGCTGGGCAAGGAGTACGAGGAGCAGGATCGCGCCTTCGAGGTGTGGGAGGTGGCCGGCGGCTACCAGATCCGCACGCGGGCCGAGTTCTCGGGCTACCTGCGCGAGCTCCAGGCGGAGCGTCCCCTGCGGCTCTCCCGGGCGGCCCTCGAGACCCTCTCGGTCATCGCCTACAAGCAGCCGGTCACCCGGGCCGAGGTGGAGCACGTGCGCGGGGTCGACGTGGGCGCCACGGTGCGAAGCCTGGTCGACCGCAAGCTGGTGCGCATCGCCGGCCACCGCGAGGTGCCCGGCCGGCCCATGCTCTACGCCACCACGAAGCGCTTCCTCGAGGTCTTCGGTCTCCCGAAGCTCGACGATCTCCCGACCCTTCGCGAGATCGAGGAGCTCCTCCCGGCGGACGAGGGCGCCGGATCCGAGGTGCTGCTCCCCGCCGACGAGGGCGCCGGATCCGCGGAGGAGAGCGCCGGGGCCGACGCGAGCCCGGCGCCCCCGCCGGAGGCAGAGCCCGCCGCGACCGAGGCGCCCGGCGAGCTGCACTGAGCGAGGAGCGCCTCCAGAAGCTCCTGGCCGCCGCCGGCGTCGCTTCCCGGCGCGCCTCGGAGGCGTGGATTCGTGCGGGCCGGGTCACGGTGAACGGCAGGACGGCCGAGCTGGGCGCCCGCGCCGATCCGGCCCGCGACGAGATCCGCGTCGACGGCGAGCCCCTGCGCCTCGGCCGACGCGTCTACTGGCTCGTCCACAAGCCGCGGGGCGTGCTCACGACGACCTCCGATCCCTGGGCGCGGCGTCAGGGGAGGCAGACCGTGCTGGACCTCCTGCCGGAGCCGGCCCACGAGGCCCGGCCCCACCCGGTCGGGCGTCTCGACGCCGAGAGCGAGGGCCTGGTCCTGCTGACCACCGACGGCGAGCTCACCCAGGCCCTCTTGCATCCGTCCCTCGGTAGCGAGCGCGAGTACCGGGTGACGGTGCGGGGCCGGCTCGGGCCCGGAAGCGTGCAGCGCCTGCGCACGGGCCTGCGGCTCGACGACGGGCCCACCCAGCCGTGGAAGGTCCGGGTGCGGGGCTTCGACGAGGACGCCGGCACGACGAAGCTGGACGTGGTGTTGCCCGAGGGCCGCAAGCACCAGATCCGGCGCGCCTTCCTCGCCCTTGGCCATCCGGTGCGGCGGCTGGTGCGCACGCGCATGGGGCCGCTGCGCCTGGGCCGGCTGCCGCGGGGTGCAGCACGGGCGCTCTCGGCCGGGGAGGTCCGGAAGCTCCGGGAGCACGCCGCCCGCCTGCGGCGGCGTCGTGACCGTGGGCCCCGCTCAGCCGCGCGCAACAAGCGCGCATAGCGACCGCCGCACCTCCGGAAACCCGCAGCGCCCCGAAGTCATCTCTCGAAGTTCACCCCATCTCGTTGATTTCAAAGCGCTTTCTCTAGTAGAATGGCCATCTCTTCTTGCCGGGGTGGATGCGGAACATGCGGACGAGGTGGCAGAAGCGGTGTCTCCGGGTGGGCGGCTTCGTGCTGGCCGGTGCCTTCGGGCTGGCTCCCGACGCGAGCCTCGCCGGGGCGATCACGGGCATCTGCCCGGACGGCAGCCTCTACGTCGTGCAGTCCGAGGCGAAGGTTCCGTGTCGCGCGTCCAAGCGCGTGCGCCCGGAGGACGTGCCGCCGGTGCGTCCCCAGTACCGCCCCACGCCCTACACCTGGGACGTGTGGAACGAGCGCAACGACCCGAACAACCCCTACAACCTGATCGACTCCGCCCGCCAGGTGCGCGACTTCCAGGCTTCGCTTCCGGCCGTCGACACCGCGCCGGCGCCGGGCATGGCGCCGCAGGATCCGCAGGCGCCGCCGCCCCGCGACGTCGGTCCCCTCGACCTCGGGCTCTCGGACCAGGAGCTGCGCGATCTCTACCGGATCGTCGAGCTTTCCCAGGAGCACGCGCCGGCGCACATCGCGCGGCGCACCGCCGACGGCCGGGGCATCTTCGAGGTAGCCTTCGCCCACTCTCGGGCGTTCGAGGCCATGCTGCAGCGGGCCTGGAGCTCCCGCGGCGGCCTCGCCCAGGGCCCGGTGCTGCTGTTCACGGCGCGCTCCAAGCGGCCCGAGGCCTTTCACGCGAACTTCACCATGCTCCAGGGGCACCTGAGCTTCCAGCCCGACGCCCGGGATCCGGGACAGCTCGGCATCCTCCAGGGCCGGCTCGGCGATCTCGCCGCCGACGAGATCGTGATGGGCTATGTGGTCCTCCCGGAGGCCATGGACCTCAGCGGCGACCTCGACCTCTATTGGAACGACCGCCACGTCCGCGCCCGCCTCGGCCCCCGCCAGGCCGCCCAGCACTAGAACGCAAGAGTGGGGACGTTCCTTGCAACTTGCGCATCTGCGCAAGTTGCAAGGAACGTCCCCACTCTTGCAGTCGCGGGTCAGCGGGGGAAGGTGACGAAGAGCTGGGTGTAGACGAAGCTCCCGTCCGGGGCCCGGGCGATGCCGATGCCAGTCGAGTTGAAGGGCCGCGCGACCAGGTTCTGGTGGTGCAGCGGGGAGCGGATCCAGCCGGTCAGGATCTCGTCGTTGGGGTGGCTCTTGTTGGTGCGCCCGACGTTCTCGCCGGCCATGGCGAAGCCTTCGACGCCGGCGGCACGCAGGCGCCCGACCCAGTCGAGGCCTTCGGGCGAGTGGTGGGAGAGGTAGCTGCGGCGGGCCATGTCCTCGGAGTGGGCGCGGGCCACCGCATCGAGGGCCGGGTGGCGGTGCAGCTCGATCAGCCGGTGCTCACGGCGGAAGCTGTTCACCTCTCGCGCGAGCAGGCCCTCCATGCGGGCCAGGTCCGGGTCGGCGGCGTAGGCCCAGGGCGCCGTCAGCGGGACCAGCAGGACCAGGGAGGCCCACAGGCCGAAGGCGAAGTACGCCGCGTGCCACAGCGTGCGCGGCACTAGGACGAGCCCTCGTCCCAGACGGGCTGGCTCAGGGTCTCGCGATCCACCGACTCCTGGAGCGCCTCCTCGAGCAGCTCGCGGCGGGCCAGGCGACCTTCCTCGTAGTAGGAGCGCGTGTCGATCAGGCCGTCGCCGTCCTGGTCCTCGTCGCGCTGGAGCACCCGCTGCTCGGCGTCGTAGAGGGTCACCCGGTCGACCCGGCCGTCGCCGTCCCGGTCCTCCCGCTCCCGGACCAGCCGGCCATTCTCGTAGAAGGCCATGCGGTTGCGGAAGCCGTCGCCGTTCAGGTCCTGCTCCTCCCGGGCGATCTGACCGTCCCGGTAGAAGGTCCAGGTGTCGAGGAAGCCGTCGAAGTCCGTGTCGCGCCTTTGACGGGCCATCTCGCCGGCGCGGTATTCGGCCCAGGAGTCGAGACGCCCGTCGAGGTTCGTGTCCTCCTCGACACTCTGCTCCTTGCCCTGGCGGTCGAAGTACACGGTGCGGTCCGGTGCCGAGTCGCCGTCCTCGTCGAAGAGCTCACGCACCCGCTGGCCCTGGTGTCGGTACACCCAGCGGTCCGGACGCCCGTCGCCGTCCCGGTCGCTCACCTCGTCGGCGACGCCGCCGCGGCGTGGGTTCGGCTCGGAGGGAGAGGTGCCGGCTCGGGCCTGGGCCATGTCTTCGGGCCGCGCCTTCGGAGGCAGGCCCGCCTGGAGCACGGCGAGCTCGTCGGCGATGGAGAAGGAGCGCCCGGTCGGGGCCGGGGCCACCGACGCATGCTGGGTCGGCTCCGGCGGCGGTTCCGGAGCGCCCCCGGGCACCGGCAGGGGCAGCGGGATCGGCGGCACGCCACCGCTGCCGCCCCCGAGCTGCCGTTCGAGCTCGGCCAGCCGGGCGTTCTCCACCGCCCGGTGCGGATCGCTCACGACCGGCGGCTGCGGGCTGGGCGCCGTCACGCCCGGGCTCGGCGCCGAGCGGGAGCTGTGCTGCTGGCCCTGTCCGGTGCGGGTCGTCTGCTGCTGCATCGGCGCGCTGGTGGGGGCCGTCTGCTGATGCATCGGCGCGCCGCCCGGTGCCGTCTGCTCCTGCTCCGGCTCGGTGCTGCCTTGCCCCTGCCCGGTCGCCCGGCGGATGCCTTCGACGGCAGCGCCTGCAGGCGCGGCCAGCACGCCGGCCGGTCCCGTCGCCGCGGCCATGGCGCTCTCCTTCGGGTCCGAGGTCACGACCCGGTGGGTCTTCCCCTGGCTCTTCGAGCCGCCGAGGAAGGTCACCTCCCCGACCGACGGGCCGCCCGGCTGGCCCGGGCCAGGCATCGGCAGGCTCTGCCCGGGGAGCAGCACCTTGGCACCGGCACCGAAGTCGAAGTTGGGCTGCCGTTCGATCGTCTTGTTCGTGTCGCCGCTCGCGCAGCCGATTCCAAGGGCCAGCAGCGCCACGGTGAGGATCGGGGTGGAGTTCCGCTTCCGCATGTTCACCTCTCTCCGGCTCCGCGCGCGGGCACAGAGCGCCGGATCCAGGTTCTGCAAGAAGCATGCGACCGCGGCTCCAGGGACCGGCAGGAGCCGAAGCCGATGCGGCCCCCTGGACTTGCGTCGCGACCTGCGCAGCGCCTGCCGGTCGCGACGTCCGGCGAAAGGGGTAGGGGGCTACCCAGGGTGGGACCTAGTCGTCCCCGCTCCCGCCGCCGAGCCGGTCGATCAGCAGGGTGGCGCCCAGACCCAGGAGGACGAGCCCCACGGCGCCGGCCGCCTGGCCGCCGCTCGGGTCGAAGCGCTCGACCAGCCAGTCCTCGGGCTCGACCTCCGGCAGGTCCGCGGCGGCGAGGACGCGGCCCTTGATGACGTCCCCGGCCTCCGGCGGCACGCCGTGCTGGAAGGGCCACAGCCCGGCGACGGCGCCAACCAGCAGGCCCAGCAGGGCGCCGAGGGTCGCCTTGGGGAAGCGGTCGAGGGTCCAGCGCAGGAGGTTGCTGATGCCGACCACGCCCACCACCACGCCGATCCCGACGGGCACCGCCACGGCGGCCGCCTCCAGCAGCAACGCGAGGTCGGGCCCGCCGTCACCGAGCAAGCCCTGCTTCGCCGTGTCGATGGCGCCCAGGATCGGCAGGTACTGGCCGAGCAGGATCAGCAGGTAGCCCCCGGAGATGCCGGGCAGGATCATGGCGCCGGCGCCGGCCATGCCGGAGAGCACGAGCAGGCCGGTGGAGGCCTCGCTGCCGGAGCGCCCCGAGTCGCCCAGCGCCATCCACAGCATCAGGGCGAAGCCTGCCGCCGCGCCCGCCCACAGGGCCGGGGTGGCCGGCCGCGCCAGCCGCCAGACCAGGGGGACACCACCGAGTGTCAGCCCGATGAACAGGCTGTACATGACCCAGCGCTGCTCGACGACCAGGTCGCGGGTGGGGCCCGCCAGGAGCAGGATCGCCACGCCCGCGGCGCCGGCGACGATGCCGAGCAGGATCAGCGCGCGCCGGGAGAAGCGGAGGGTCGTCACCTCGGCGATGGCGGCGATGAAGGCCGGGTAGACCCCCGCCGCCAGCAGCATGGTGCCGCCGGAGATGCCCGGCACCAGGTTCGCCAGCCCCATCAGCACGCCGCCGAGGGACGCTCGGAAGACCAGGCTGCGCAGGGGCAGGACGTGGTGGCTCTCGACGACCGGCGGGCTCGTGTTCATGGCAGCCGGGGACAGTAGCGGTGTGGCCCGCCGATTCACGCCCTCGGGGCGGCGGCGCGGCTACCCTCTCGCCGTGTGCGGTCGGTTCACCCTCAGCAAGTCCGCCTCGGAGATCGCGGCCCACTTCGACCTGCCGGACGTGCCGGCCCTGGCGCGGCGCTACAACGTGGCGCCCGGCCAGGACGTGGCGGTGGTGGCCTTCGATCCCGCCGAGGACGCCCGGCGTCTGGAGCTGCGGCGCTGGGGCCTGGTGCCGGGCTGGGCGAAGACGCCGGGCGACGGCGCGCGGCGGATCAACGCACGCGTCGAGACCGTCCAGACCAAGCCGGCCTTTCGCGACGCCCTGCGCCGGCGGCGCGGCCTCGTGCCCGCCGACGGCTTCTACGAGTGGAAGGAGGCGCCGGGCGGCAAGCTCCCCCACCACCTGGCGCTTCCCGGCGGCGCGCTCTTCGCCATGGCGGCCGTAGTCGAGCACTGGGAGGATGCGGAGGGACGCAGCGTCGACTCGGTGGCCGTGCTGACCACCGAAGCCGTGGAGCCAATCCGCGAGATCCACGGCCGCATGCCCGTGATCCTGGCACCCGGCGACTACGCCGCCTGGCTCGACCCGGCGACGGATCCGGCCGAAGCCCTCGCTCTCTGCCGACCGGGCCCGGCCCGCACCCTCCAAGCCAAGCCCGTCGGCAAGCGAGTGAACGACGTCCGCAACGACGACCCCGAGTGCCTCGAGCTCGAGCCGCTCCCGCTCTTCGATTGAGAAACGGGGCCAGAGTTAAGAATTCAGTTACCCCCCAAGGGGGGTAACTGAATTCTTAACTCTGGCCCCGTTTCTTCAGTGCTATGACTCCGGCCGTGGTCTCCCGGGTTCGTGCGTGGCTGCTCGTCGGGATCGGCGCGCTCTACGTGCTCTCGATTCCCTGGTATCGCGAGCCTGGCGCGCTTCCGGGTGGGGGCGCGTCCGGCGGCTGGCTCGGGCTGCCGGACTGGGCCGCGACGGCGCTGGCCTGCTACGTGGCGGTGGCCGTGCTCAACTCGGTCGCCTGGGCCCTCACCGAGGTGCCGGAGGGCGAGCCCGCCGAGCCCATGGACGGGGACGACGCGCCGTGAGCTTCGGCACCGCCGGCGTCATCGCTCTCGGCGTCTACCTGCTGGGCCTCGTCGCGGTGGCCGAGGCCGCCCGCCGCGCGCGCATCGACACCACGCCCGCGGATCACTTCCTGGCGGCCCGGGGCCTCGGCACCTTCGTCCTGTTCCTCACCCTGTACGCGACGGCCTACAGCGGCAACTCGCTCCTCGGCTACCCGGGCGAGGCCTACCGGCGCGGCTTCTCCTGGATCATGGCGACGGGCTTCATGATGTCCATCATCGTCGTGTTCCACGCCCTAGCGCCGAAGCTGCGGCCGCTCGCGGTGCGCCACGGCTTCGTGACACCCGGGGACTGGATCCGCCACCGTTTCCGGGACGAGCCCGGGAGCGCCGCCCTGCGCCAGGCCCTGGCTTTCCTGATGGCGGTGGCGCTCGGCAACTTCCTTCTCGCCCAGCTCGTCGCCATGGGCCACGTGACGAGCCAGGTGACCGGGGGGCTGATCCCGTTCTGGGCCGGCGTGCTCGGCCTGGCGGGGATGATCCTGATGTACGAGACCCTGGGCGGCATGCGCGCCGTCGCCTGGACCGACGCGGCCCAGGGCGTGCTGATGGCCCTCGGCCTGCTGGCGCTGCTCGCCTGGCTGCTGGGCGAGGCCGGAGGGCTGGCCGCCGTGAGCGAGGCCATCGCTGTCGCCCGCCCGGCCGCCGTCCGCGTGCCCGACGCGACGGAGCAGGCCAACTGGGCCAGCACGATCGTGCTGCTCGGCACGGCGAGCGTCGTCTACCCCCAGGCGATCCAGCGCATCTTCGCCGCGAAGAGCAGCGCCTCGCTCAAGCGGGCGTTCTCGCTGATGACGTTCATGCCGCTCACCACCACCCTGGTCGTGACGTTGATCGGCCTGGCCGCGATCCCGCGGCTGGAAGGCCTCGGTGAGATCCAGGCCGATACGGTGATGCCCCGTCTGCTCGCCGCCTGGGCGGAGCTCGGCACGGCGCAGATGCTGCTGGGCGTCCTCGTCTTCCTCGGCGCCCTGGCGGCGATCATGTCGACGGCGGACTCGGTGCTGCTCTCCCTGGGCTCGCTGATCGCCGTCGACCTCGCCGGTCGCGACGGCCGTCGGCCCGAGACGACCGTCTTCGCCAAGCGCATCGCCATGGTCGCCATGGCCCTGGCGGTGGTGATCGCCCTGGCGCCGCGCCTCACCCTGTGGCGGTTGATCGAGCTGAAGATGGAGCTGCTGATCCAGGCGGTTCCCGCGTTCCTGATCGCCCTCCACTGGCGCCGGCCGACCGCGCGGGCGCTGCTGGTCGGGGTGGTGGCGGGCACTCTCGTCGCGGCCGGAGCGGCGCTCCTCGGCGTGCGGCGGGTCGGCGGCGTGCACGTCGGCGTGATCGGTCTCGCGGTGAACACGGCCTGCGTGCTCGTGGCCGCGGCGTTGCGCCGGTGAGGCGCTAGTCGCGCCGGTCGAGCAGGTTGCGATCCCGGTACAGCTGCTTCCGGAAGCGAGGAGGCGTGGGCAGCTCGTACACCGAGGCGCCGGGCGCCGGCGTCGCGATCCGGTGGAGCCGCACCGCCTCCCCGGGCAGGGACGCGCGAAGGGCGGGGTAGTGATCCGGGTCGTCGCTCAGGATCAGGTGGGAGGCGCCCTTGGTCCACAGTTTGCCCGCCGAGCGCTCCTCTGGGTGGATCTTCACGTGGGGCGAGCCGGCGTAGTAGGCGATCCGTCGCTTGCGGGCCGCGACCCCGCGCACCGGGCCCTCGTGGGCGGCCAGCCACTCGGCGGCGTCGCGCTGCGCCCGCGAGTCGGTGCGGTCTGGCCGCAGCGCCTTGCCGAGTCCCACGCCCGCGACGGCGAGCAGCAGCACGACGAGGGCGACGCGGCGGGCCCGCCCTGCGCGTTCGGCAAGCGCCAGCGCGCCCGCCGCCAGGTAGCCGAAGGTCAGCACCAGCGGGGGCAGCGCGTGACGCCCGCTCACGTAGCCCACGTTGGCGGCCAGCAGCAGCAGCACCGCCGCGTAGGCCAGCACGACGCCCGCGACGAAGCGCCCGCGACGCCCGGGCAGGCCCAGGCCCCCGAGGAGCAGCCCCGCTACGAGTAGCGCCGCGCCCTCGTAGCGGAGCGAGCGCAGATGCGTGCGCGCCACGTCAAAGACGGCCTCCGCATACCGTTCCCCGGTGGAGAGCTCCTTCCACCGGGTCGGGACGTCTTCCTGGGCCTGTCGGGGCCGGGGACGAGGCTTGATCCGTCCGTCCGCCGGCCGGCCGGCCCGGCTCACCCTGGGCAGCACCGGGTCCGGGCCGTCCCGGGGCGGGGCCTCGAGGCCGGCCATCACCGCCATGGACTTCTTCTGGGTGAAGGTCCACTCGCCCGTCTGGACGCGCAGGAAGCCCACGTAGGGTGCGACGACGAGGGCGGCGCCGAGGCCGATGGCGACCGCGAGCGCGAGGGCCCGGCGTGCCGGCGCCCCCTCGCGCCAGGCTTCGAACAAGGCGAGCCCCCCCGCGACCAGGGCGATGCCGAGCCCCTCGGGCCGCGCCAGGTAGGCGAGGCCCGCCACGAGCCCGCCGGCCAGGCCGAGCATGGGCTTCTGGCCCGCCAACGCCTTCCAGAGCAGGAGCGCTGCGCCGACGAAGCAGAGCAGATACGCGCCCTCGCTCTGGATGTCGCCGGTGTACTCGATGGCTCCGGGGTGGACGGCGAGGAGCAGCGCCGCGATGGCCGCCGGCGGGCGGCCGTGGAGCTCGCGCACGAAGCCGTACAGGGCCACCACGGCCAGGCTGCCGCACAGGATCGAGACGCCGACCGCTGCGGCTTCCCAGCTGGCGACCGGACCGTGAACCAAAGCCACGAGGCCCGAGTAGAGCGGGTGGAAGGGATGGGCCAGGGCCTGGTCCGGGAGCCCCGCTTCGATCGCCTGGGCCAGGGCCAGGAAGACCGGCCCGTCGTTGAACATCACGGCCAGGCCGAGCCAGCGGACGACCCGCACGGCCACCGCCACCAGGACGATCCCCGCCAGCCACCCGGCCTCTCGGCGCGGCGGCACGGCTCGGGCTTCGGTGCGGTCGGCAGCCATGGGGCGCGGGAAGGTAGGCCACGGGCGTGAAGTTGCGATGGAACCCTGGGCCGGGGATCGGGGGTGTATGCTCGGCCCATGGGGGACGGATACGAACGCCTCAGCGCCCAGGACGCGACCTTTCTCGACCTGGAGTCGCCGAGCCACCACCAGCACATCGCGGCGACGGTCGTCTTCGAAAGCGGGCCTCTGCGCACGCCGGAGGGTGGCGTCGACATCGATCGCATCCGCGACTACGTGGAGGCGCGGCTCCACCTGCTGCCGCGCTATCGGCAACGGCTGGCCACGATCCCGGTCGAGGGACACCCGGCCTGGGTCGACGACCCCCACTTCAACCTCGCCTACCACGTGCGCCACACGGCGCTGCCGCTCCCCGGGGACGCGGCCCAGCTCAAGGAGCTCTCGGGCCGCGTCCTCTCCCAGCCCCTCGATCGGGAGCGGCCTCTGTGGGAGATCTGGGTGGTGGAAGGCCTCGACGGGGGCGAGCGCTTCGCGTTGGTGCAGAAGGTCCACCACTGCATGATCGACGGCGTCTCGGGCGTCGACCTCATGGCCATCCTGATGAGCCCGGATCCGCAGGCCCCGACGCCGCCGGCCCCGCGTTGGCAGCCGCGTCCCGTGCCGAGCGGCTTCGAGATGCTGACCGGAGATCTCGCCCGGCGCTTCACCGATGCGCTCGACGCGGTGCGCTCCGCGCCCGAAGCGCTCCGCGATCCGCTGGGCTTCGTGGACCGGCTGCGCGAGGGCGCCCAGGCCCTGGGCGAGACCCTGGGCGCCGGTCTCCACAACGCCTCGGAGACGCCCATCAACCAGCCCCTCGGGCCCCACCGCAAGTTCGATTGGCTGGCCCTCGAGCTGCCGAGGGTGAAGCGGGTGAAGGACGCCCTCGGTGGCACCCTGAACGACGTCGTGCTCGCGACGGTGGCCGGCGCCCTGCGCCGCTTCTTCCAGCTCCGCCGGCTCGACCCGGACCTCCTCGGGATCCGCGCCAACGTGCCGGTGAGCCTTCGCACCCGGGACGAGCAGGGGACGCTGGGCAACCGCATCGCGCTGCTGATGGCGGAGCTCCCGGTCGACGAGCCCGGCGCCGCCGCCCGCTTGGAGCGGGTTCGCGAAACGATGGCGCGGCTCAAGGGCTCCCGGCAGATCATGGGCGCCGAGGTGCTGGCGGCGGTGAGCGAGTGGACGAGCGCGACGTTGCTCTCGCTGGCCGTGCGCGTCGCCGCCCGCGGCCGCCCCTACAACCTGGTCGTCACCAACGTGCCCGGGCCCCAGCTGCCGCTCTACCTGCTCGGCGCGCGCCTGATCGCCTGCTACCCGGTCGTGAACTTGCTCCCGAGCCAGGGCCTGGGGGTCGCGCTCTTCAGCTACGCCGGCACGCTCTTCTGGGGCTTCACGGCGGATCTCGACCTGGTGCCCGATCTGGGCGCCTTCGGCGAGGCGGTGGACGACGCCTTCCGAGAGCTCGAGGGCGTGGCCGAGGCCGAGGAGAAGCGCGCGGCCCTGGCGGCCCGCGACTCCCGCGAGACCTAGCGAAGCCCCATGGCCGTCCTGCGCATCGAAGGCCGCCTGTGCGGGCCTCCGGGAAACGCCAACGGTGGCGTGCTGGCGGGGCGCCTGGCCGAGCGGCTCGCCGCCGACGGGCCGACCGAGGTGACCTTCCTCGCTCCCTGTCCCGTCGACGTGGACCTCGCGTTGGAGGAGAGGGACGGGGCGCTCTTCGCCCTCGCCGGAAGCGAGCCCGTGGCCCGTGCGCGGCCCGGCAAGCTGGACCTGAAGCCGCTCCCGGCGCCGAAGCCGCGCGCCGTGGCCGCGGTGGCGGGGCGATCCCGGGCGATGGCGACCCATCCCTTTCCCGGCTGCTTCGTCTGCGGCCCGGAGCGGGCCGACGGCCTGCGCATCTTTCCCGGCCCCATGGGCGCCGCCGCCGCGGCCTGCTGGACGCCGACCCCGGAGTGGGACGACGGCAGCGGCCACGTCCCCGCCTTCACCCTGTGGGCGGCCCTCGACTGCCCGAGCTCGTTCCCCCTGCTCGAGGATCCGGACGAGGCCGCGCGCCTCGAGCCGATTGTGCTCGGACGGATGACGGCCCGTGTGTACGGTCCCCTCTGCGCCGGCGAGCCTGCCACGCTGATCGCCTGGCCCCTCGTCCAGGGCGAGCGGAAAGGCGAATCCGCCGTGGCGCTCCACGGCGAAGACAGGAGGCTCGTGGCCTTCGCCCGGGCTACGTGGGTGTCGGTCGCCGGTCGTTAGGCCTCAGGGCAGACGCGTGTGGAACAGCAGCGGGGGGCTGCCTCGCAGGGCGCGGCGCCAGCGGCGGTTCGGGTGGTCGAGCAACCAGGCCGGGAGCTCGTGGGTCGGCCGGAAGCCGAAGCGGCGCGGGAGCCGCGTGTAGAGGGAGCGCGGCGGGTGACCGCCGCGAAGCCGCCGTGCGCTCTCGAGGCCGTGCATCCAGACCTCGCGGATCCCGAGCTCGTCGTGCAGGAAGAAGAGGGCAGCCGAGAGCATCGCCTCGTCCCAGATCGGCTCGAGGGGCGCCAGGTCCTCGCGGCGGAAGACCTGCCAGCGGGTGTGGCTAGTGCGCTCGGAGAAGAGGCAGCGCAGGTAGTGCTCACGATCGGCGACCGACCAGCCGGCGACGTCCCGCTCCAGCTCGAGGGCGCGGCGCAGCCAGTCCCCCTGGATCTCCTCGATCAGGGCCTGGCCGCGGGCCAGGTCGAGATCGAGTCGGACCCACGCCAGGGTGATGCCCGGGCGCCGCGAGACCGGATGGAGGGTCTCGTAGAAGGGATCGTCCCCGCTCGGTCGCAGGAGGCGCTGATAGCGCCGGGCGTGGCTGCGGGGCAGGTCGAGCCGCAGGACCAGGTTCCAGCCCGGGCGCGAGGTCTGGTACCAGTCGCTTCCCCACTCCCGGTCGTGGCCCCAGGCCGCGAGGGAGAGGCGGAAGTGGCGTGTCGCTGCCGCGGGCCAGAAGGCCTGGAAGAAGCCCGGCGGCACACGCCCGTCGTGCAGCTCGGAAAGGGCCGCACGCACCGATGGCTTGTGCAGCAGGAAGCCGTACGGGCCCGTTCGCAGCGAGCGGATGCTCGCCCCGTCGGGGGCCGCCCAGCCCAGCAGCTGGAAGGCGTAGCGGTCGCGGAAGTAGGGGAAGACCGTGCGCCCGCGCGGCAGGCAGGCGACGATCTCCCGCAGCGCGTGACGGTCCAAGGGGACTCCGGTGCACGGGGAGGGGTACGCCGCGGGCGCGCGGCGCCGGGCGGAAGCGCGCGGCGCTAGGCCGCGGGGCCATTCCAGCGGATCGGGCGGAGCGAGATGCGAGCGAGCATGGCGGCCTCCGGAGTCCCCGGAGGCTAGGGCCCGAAGAAGGCCGGTCAAGCCCGCCTCGCCAACCGGCAACTGCGCCTCCTACACTCCCGGGCCATGAAGACAGCCCACGGGCCGCCCCTGCGCGAGCACGCCGGCGGACGTGGCTGGCAGGGGCGGCTCTTCCGGATCATCTTCGAAGCCGACACGCCGACGGGCAAGCTCTTCGACGTCAGCCTGATCGTCGTGATCGCCGTCAGCATCTTCGCGGTCATGCTGGAGAGCGTCGCTCCGGTGCGCCTGCGCTACGGCACCGAGCTGCGCACCCTCGAGTGGGTGATCACCGCGCTCTTCACCGTCGAGTACGTGCTGCGCCTCGCCTGCGTCGCGAAGCCGGTGGGCTATGCGCGCAGCTTCTTCGGCGTGATCGATCTCCTCGCCATCCTGCCCACCTACCTGAGCCTGCTCCTTCCCGGCTCCCAGTCGCTGCTGGTGATCCGGGGCCTGCGGCTCCTGCGGGTGATGCGCATCTTCAAGCTGGCCGGCTACCTGGGCCAGGCCAACCTGCTGCTGAACGCCGTCCGCGCCAGCCGCGGCAAGATCCTCGTCTTCCTCGGCACCGTCCTGCTCCTCGACCTGATCCTGGGCTCCGCCATGTACCTGCTGGAGGGCGCCGAGGGCGGCTTCACGAGCATCCCCCGCGCCGTCTACTGGGCCATCGTCACGATGACGACCGTGGGCTACGGCGACATCGCCCCCGTGACGATCCCCGGCCAGATCCTGGCCGCTGCCGTCATGCTCCTCGGCTACGCCATCCTCGCCGTCCCCACCGGCATCGTCACCGCCGAGATCGTCGAGCAGGTGCGCCCCGCCGAGGTGACCACCCGGAGCTGCCCCCACTGCACGTCCGAGGGCCACCGTTCCGACTCCCGCTTCTGCCGCGACTGCGGCGAGCGGTTGTCGGAGCTGGAACCGGAACCCGAATCCCCTAGCCGCTAAGCTCTGCGGCTCCGCCCCCGTAGCTCAGTTGGATAGAGCGCCGGTTTCCTAAACCGGGTGTCAGAGGTTCGAGTCCTCTCGGGGGCGCCAGGGATTTCGCGGGGTTACAGTGCCCTCAGCGCCCAAAGCAGCGGGCACCAGCTTCGCGAGGAAGGTCCGAGTAAGGCAGCCAGTGGGCTGACGGGACGTTCGGCAGGCGATGGCAGCCGGTTGCGGTTCCGGGGAGAGCGTTGTTGGCAATCTGGAAGCCGGAAACGACGAACCTCGCTTCATCGAGCTCGGCGCCGGGAATGCACCATGACACTGTGATCGTGCGAGCGGATTCGGCGGAGGCGGCCCGTGAACTGGCGTGCGAGGCGTTCGGGGTCGGAGGGATTGCTGCGAGTGTGCATTAGCGCGACTGCTCCGATCCATGGCATCAGGAGACGTTCGTGAGCTGCACCTTCGTGGACGACACAGGCTACCCGCCGGATGGCGAGTCGCGTGTGCTCGAGCCGCTTACCGCGACATAGCCGCACCATCCAGGAAGCGCCGTTGAGCGAACCGATCGTCTTCGTTTCGTACTCGTATGATTCCGAGTCCCACATCGAGTGGGTCGTCCGCCTGGCATCCGATCTCCGCCGCAACGGCGTGGACGCCAAGATCGACAAGTGGGATCTGGCTCTGGGACAGGATGTGGCCGTGTTCATGACGCGGAGCATCACGGATGCGGAACGGGTCCTGCTGATCTGCTCGGAAAAGTACGTCCAGAAGGCCGAACAGGGAGCTGGGGGCGTGGCATTCGAGCTCTCGGTCGTGACGAACCAGCTCGTCCAGAGCATCGACACTCGATAGTTCCTACCGCTCGTTCGCGGCAACAGCTTGGACCAGAAGATCCCGGCGTTCTTGGGCCCGCGGAAGTGGCTCGACTTCGAGGACGACCAAGCCTACGAGGAACGGCTCGACGAGCTCCTCAGGGAGCTCCACGGCGTACCTCCCGCCGGCAAACCCCCTCTGGGTGCGAATCCCTTCTCCGGGTCGACACCGCCCGCACGCGGCCCGAGCCGTTCGGCCGGCCCAACCGGCCGGACGTCAGCTGGAGCAATCCTCGACGAGGCCTGGTTTGCAGCGCAGGCTGAGGCAGCTAGCGACGGCATCTCGGCGGTGGGACTGGATGGCGCGATGGAGGTGCGGGCGGCCCTTCACGAGTCGATTGAGGCGCCTCAGATTGAGCTGCTGAGCGCGGTGCGCTCGTCTCAGATTCAGACTTTCGGCTGGCCCATTGCCGCACTTGTCGAGGGTGGCGTTGACGAGTATCGCCCTCGACCGGTGGAGGACGGGATCCGGGCTGAGATCTCGATCGGAGATGACAAGTTCAGCGGCCGGACGTCATACGACTATTGGGCAGCCCGTACCAACGGCGATTTCTTTCTACTCCAGAGCCTCTTCGAGGACCAGCGCTCGGAGCAGAAGATCTTCTTCAATACCCGGATCGTCAGGGTGGCGGAGACCCTGATGTTCTTCCGAAGCTTCTACGATTCGCTAGGCGTTCCTGGTGGGGCCCTACTGAGTGTTGCGCTGACCCACGACGGTTTGGCCGGTCGGGAGCTGACCGCATCCACGCCAAACCGGCAGATTCTCCCGGGTGCCAGGGCATTGGAGCCCAAGGCCCGCACCGAGCACACCTTGGTCCTTGGCTCGATCGACGACGACCTTGCCGGAAACGTCCAGCGGCTGCTGGCGCCCATGTTCATGCTGTTCGACTTCCGCGAGTTCGGGGAAGGCATCTATGCGGACATTGCCGACCGATTCCGGAACGGCGAAGTCACCTAGGCTACTTCCCGTCCAAGAACTCGTAAGTCACTGAGAAGAAAAGGAATTGGCGCAAACGCGCCTCCCGATCGAGTTGCGATTGGTGTATGTTAGGTGGTGCCAACCTACCGAACATACACAGCAATTCGCCAACCGGGGGGTGAAGCGATGCGCCAATTCCGAGAAACTCAGCTCTCACTCACGCCCACATGGGGTCCGCATCAACATACCCGAGAGCTGCAGATGATCGCCAGGATCCTCGGGGCGGATCCGCGCTTGGGTGCTGTTGTGCACGGAGATCTGATCGGGGAACGTCGCGCCGATACCGGCCGTCGGGGCCTCAGCGGCGATCAGGTCCTTCGAATCGCCCTACTCAAGCAGATCCACGGGCTGAGCTACCGGGAGTTGGAGTTTCACCTCCAGGACTCGGCCGCCTTCCGCAGCTTCGTAGGACTCGGGCTTGGTGACTGGCCCCGCTTCCAGACCCTTCAGGACAACGTCAAACGGATCCGGCCCGAGACGTGGGAAGCCATCCACCGTGCGTTGATCGGCCTGGCTCGCCGGGAAGGAATCGAACGAGGCGAGACGATTCGGGCGGATACGACGGTCGTCGAGGCGAACATCCACGAGCCCGCCGACTCGGCCCTGCTCTGGGACAGCGTTCGGGTGATGACGCGGATTTTGCGAAGGATGGCGAAGCAACGCCCTTCGCTGCGCAAGATGTTCCCGGATCGTCGTCGTTGCGTGAAGCGACGCGCCTACGCGATCAAGTTCCACCGGCGGTCGATCAACCTGGTCGCGAGCTATCGGTGCATGATCCGGGCCACGGAAGAGGTCTGCCAAGCGGCCCGTAGCGTCGCGGAGAGGGTCGCCCGAGTCGAAGACACGACGCCGCTTCGCGAAGAGCTCCTCGCGGTGCTTCCCCTCGTCGAGCGCGTCATCGATCAGAGCCGTCGCCGTGTCCTCGAAGGCGAGCGCGTCCCTGCAGCCGAGAAGATCGTGTCGATCTTCGAGCCGCACTCGGACATCCTCGTGAAGGACAATCGAGGCACCTACTACGGTCACAAGGTCTGTCTGACTGGCGGCAGGTCGTCACTCGTCCTCGACTGTGTCATCGAGGAAGGAAACCCTACGGACTCGACGCTGGTCGAACGTACGCTCGAGCGCCATGCAGATCTCTTCGGCAAGGCACCCCGCCAAGTGGCGATGGACGGAGGCTTCGCGTCCATGGACAACGTTGCCAAGGCCAAGGCGCTCGGCGTGGAAGACATGGCCTTCAACAAGAAGAGCGGACTCGAGGTCCACGAGATGGTGCGCAGCGCCTGGGTCTTCCGGCGCCTTCGTGACTGTCGCAGGACGTGATATTCGAGGGCTAAGAGGACACGTAGATTTGCGCACCTCCTGTTGAGCCGCTGCGCGGCACGTTCCCCGTGAGGGAGGGGGGCGTGGGGCAGCGGCGACTGAGGCAGGAGGAAGTGATGACGATCGAAGTGCTGCACGAGCGGGGGTGCTCGAACCGGGAGATCGCCCGCCAGCTGGGGATCCGGGAGAGCGCGGTGCGCTACCGGCTGAAGCGGCTGGCGGAGGGGGCGCGAGACGGCCGGAGCGGGAAGCCCTTCCTGGCCGAGGCGGTCCACGAGGTGATCGCGGAGTGGCTGGAGGCGAGCTCGGGAGGCCGTGGCGTGAACCTGCAGGAGCTTCACGAGTTCCTGGTGGAGGAGCACGGGTACACGGGGAGCTCCAAGAGCGTGCAGCGGTACGTGCGGGCCCGGTTCCCGAGACCGAAGGTGCGGAGCCGGCGTCGGGTGGAGACACCGCCCGGGGCGCAGGGTCAGGTGGACTGGGGCGAGTTTCCGGGCGTGCGGATCGGGGGCCAGGAGGTGGACCTGCATGCCTTCCACCTGGTGCTCTCGCACTCGCGGCGAGAAGCGGTGGTGTGGTCGGAGCGGGCGGACACGCTGGCGTGGCTGGACGTGCACAACCGGGCCTTCGAGCGGCTGGGCGGGGTGCCGGCGGTGCTGCGGGTCGACAACGTGAAGACAGCGGTGGCGAAGGGGGCGGGGCCATGGGGGACGGTGAACCCGGCTTACGCGAGCTATGCCGGGGCCCTTCGCTTCCACGTGGACGCCACCCGTCCCCGCCAGCCGCAGGAGAAGGGGAAGGTGGAGCGTCGGATCCTGGGGCACCGGCGGGGCTTCGATCCGCGTCGGCGGGAGCACGAGAGCCTGGAGTCGCTGCAAGCGTGGACGGACGGCCAGGTGGCGCGCTCGAGCCACCGGCGGCAGTGCCCGGCGACGGGCACGACGGTCTTCCAGGCGTGGGAGGCGGAGAAGCCCCATCTCGGGGCCCTGCCCGAGCGGCTTCCCGAGCCCTTCGACCTGGCCGTGATGCGACGTGTCGGGCGCGACGCCACGGTGCGCTTCGAGGGGCGTACCTACAGCGTCCCCTTCCGCTTCGTCGAGCAGAGCGTCGAGGTGCGCGGCTGCGCCCGGCAGGTGCAGGTCTGGGCCGAGGGCTCGGTGGTGGCCGCGCACCCGCGCCACACGCGAAGCCGCCTGCTGCTGGACCCGAGCCACTACGAGGGGCCGAGCACGGAGGGGGTGGAGGCGCCCGTACCGCTCGGGCGCATGGGTCGACGCCTCCAGGAGCTGTGGGCGATGGAGCCGGAGCAGCGGCCGATCGACCTCTATGCCGATCTGGCGGAGGTGGCGCGATGACGGCGGGAAACCCGGTGCCCAAGAAGGGCGGCAAGGTGGATCTCGACCCGACCCGCGAGCGGCTCGTGCGCCTCGGCCTCCATCACGCGGCCGAGCACATCGGCGAGGAGCTGGCCCGAGCGACCAAGGACGACCTCGTGCCCCACCGCTTCCTCGACCTGCTGCTCGAGGCCGAGCTGCAGCACCGCGAGGAGCGGAGGATGAAGACCTCGCTCCGTCTCTCGGGCCTTCCCACGGGGCAGACCCTCGGCAACTTCGACTTCGCCTTCCAGCCGAGTGTGGAGCGGAGCCGGATCGAGACGCTGGGCACCTGCGCGTGGATCCGGGCCAAGGAGAGTCTGCTGATCCAGGGTCCGCCGGGAGTGGGCAAGACCCACCTGGCGGTGGCCCTGGGGGTGCGGGCCGTGGAGAACGGCTTCTCCGTGGCCTTCCATCGCCTCGAGGACCTGCTGGCGGCCCTCAAGCGCGACGCCGAGATCAGCCCGCAACGGCTGCGGCGGCGCAAGCACATGAACGTGGCGCTCCTCGTCATCGACGAGGTCGGCTTCGAGCCCATGACGCGCCAGGAGGCGAGCCTCTTCTTCCGGCTCGTCTCCTACCGCTATGGGAGGGGCTCGATCCTGATCACCACGAACAAGGGCATCGCCGACTGGCCCGAGGTGCTGGCGGGCGACGAGGTGCTGGCCACCGCCATCCTCGATCGCCTCCTCCACCACAGCCAGGTGCTCAACATCTCGGGGCGGAGCTACCGGCTCCGCGAGCTCGAGCAGGCCGCGGGGCAAAGCGCCCAGCGTTGAGGCCCCAGAGGGCGGCCTGACGGCCGTGCTCTCCTTCGGAGAGCGGAAGAGAAGAAGGAAGAACCGAACATCAACCCAGGGGGGTGCGCAAAACTAGCCGTCCTCTTAGCGCGCAAGAGATGACGTCCCTCGACAGTGACTTCCGCTCGGGGATCGAGGGCGTGATCTCGACGCTCAAGCGAGCGTTCCAGATGGACCGATGCACCTGGCGGGGCCTGGCGTCCTTCAAGGCCTATGTCTGGGCCAGTGTGACGAGCTTCAACCTCGTCGCCTTGGCCCGCCACCTGCTGACTCGCGAGTTCGCCTGAACCCCTGAGAGTGGTTCGGTCGGTGGACACGTGCGCCCGCGCATCGGAACACGGTCGCTCACTCACCCCGACGGCTCCGGGACTGCTGTGACATCGCTACTCTCAACGCCCGCGAAGACCGCCAACGATCCACTAAGAGGCCGACGAACGGCTCTTCTCGGACGGGAAGTAGGCTAGTGTCCTGTTCCAGAAGAAACCACTCGATTAGAATCGGAGTGGACGTCGAGGACGCGACCACAGTAGCGCCGCACACTCGCGAGGATCTGATCCGCGGTCTTGGTCCAGACGAAGGGTCTCGGATCGTCGTTCGTCGTCTTCAGGAAGCTCCGGATGTCGTTCTCGAGCGCCCTCGTGCTGCGATGCACGCCGCGACGGATGCAACGCTCGGTGATGAGTGCAAAGAACCGCTCGACCTGATTCAGCCATGAGCTGTACGTCGGGGTGAAGTGCACGTGGAAACGAGGGTGGCGCGCGAGCCAGCTCCGAGTTCGCTTCGTCTTGTGCGTGGTGTAGTTGTCGAGCACGAGATGGATGTCGAGTTCGGCGGGTACGTTGTCGTCGATCGTCCTGAGGAACTTCAGGAACTCCTCCGTGCGGTGCCGGCGATGGAGGGATCCGATCACTTCGCCCGTTGCGATGTTGAGTGCGGCAAAGAGTGTCGTCGTGCCATGGCGTAGGTATCCGTGTGTGCGCTGCTCCGCCCGGCCCGGTTGCATCGGCAAGACAGGCTGGTTCCGTTCCAGCGCTTGGATCTGCGATTTCTCGTCGACGCAGAGGACGACCGCGTTCGCCGGCGGAGACATGTACAGGCCGACGATATCCACCACCTTGTCCACAAAATGGGGATCGTTGGAGAGCCGGAAGCGCTCGACTCGGTGCGGCTGGAGGCTGAATGCTCGCCAGATGCGATGAACCGTCGTCGTCGGGAGGCCTACCCGCTTCGCCATCAGGCGAACGGACCAGTGCGTCGCTCCCGTGGGCGTTTCCTCTAGCGTCAAGCGCACGACCTCATCGACCTGCTCGTCGGTCACCGTCCGGGGCGCTCCCGGCTTGGGCTCGTCGTAGAGCCCAGCGATCCGCTTTTCGACGAAGCGCTTGCGCCAGATCCCGACGGTCTCTCGTCGCTTGCCTACGCGTTCCGCGATTTCCCCATTCGTCAGCCCCTGCTCTGCGAGCAATACAATGCGCGAGCGGTAGGCCAACTGATGCGCGCTCTTCCGCCTTCTGGCGTGCGTCTGGAGCTCTTCTCGCTCCGCATCCGTCAGCACAATCGGCGTCTTGGGCCGGCCACGATTCGCCATACGTCCCCCCAACGTGATGCCGGTAAGATGCCCCCTGCACGTTGGGAGTTCGCACTATTTTGCGTATTTTTTTCCGAAACAGGACACTAGCTTCGCGATCGCTGCCAGCCGAGGGCTCCAGAGGTTCGAGTCCGCTCGGAGCGCCAATGATTCCGGGACCCCAGGGCGGGTTCCGCCGGTCGCCGGCGCGGCGCCGCTGTCCCAGCAGGGCGTGAGGAAGCTGGGCAGCCCCTAGCGCTCGTGCAGGACACGGGTCGTCCCGCCAGGCTCGACGCTCTCTACCCTGAAGGCCAGCTCGCGCATCTTCCGTATCGATCCCTCGACCGCCAACCCTCGGTGGACACCCAAAACCGGCCATAGAAGGACGTCTGAAAAGCGGCCATAGGGGCTGACGCCCAGGACGTTGACGACGGCGAGGGACCTGCGATCCCCCGCCGCCATGGCGAACCTTCTGGGCAACGAGAAACGCGAGCAGATTCTGGCACTTGGCCGCCTCGGCTGGTCGCTTCGGCGGATCGAGGAGGCGACGGGCGTGCGCCGGGAGACGGCGAGCCGTTACCTCCGGGCCGCGGGGATCGCGGTGCGATCTCCTGGTCGCTGGGGGCACGGGGCCCCAAACCCGGCCATAGAGGCGTCCACCGACTCGAAGGCCCCGGCAAAAGCGGCCAAAGAGGCGTCCACCGATCCGGCCTGGCCGCCGATGCCGGGCCGGAGCCCCCAGGCCAGCGCCTGCGAGCCCTACCGCGAGTGGATCGAGGCGGGCGTGCGCCAGGGCCGGACGGCGATGGCGATCTGGCAGGACCTAGTCGATGACCACGGCTTCGCCTTCAGCTATGCGAGTGTGAAGCGCTTCGTGGCGAAGCAGCGAGCCGCGGCGCCGCGCGAGGCGCACCCGGTGATCGAGACGGCACCGGGAGAAGAGGGCCAGGTCGACTACGGCGACGGGCCGATGGTGCGGCATCCCGGGTCGGGGAAGTACCGGCGCACGAGGCTGTTCGTCTTCACCCTGGGCTACAGCCGCAAGTGCGTTCGGCTGCTCGTGTGGAAGTCGAGCAGCCAGGTCTGGTCGGAGCTGCACGAGAAGGCCTTCCGCCGGCTGGGCGGTGCACCGCGCACCGTCGTCCTCGACAACCTCAAGGAGGGCGTTCTCAAGCCCGACGTCTACGACCCCGCGCTCAACCCCCTCTACCGCGATGTGCTCGCCCACTACGGCGTGACGGCGCTTCCGTGCCGGGTGCGCCACCCCGATCGCAAGGGGAAGGTCGAGTCCGGGGTGCGCCACGCGCAGCAGAAGGTCCGCGGGATGCGCTTCGAGTCGCTCGAGCAGGCCCAGGCCTACCTCGACCGCTGGGAGCGCCGATGGGCCGACACCCGCATCCACGGCACGACCAAGCGCCAGGTGGCGGCGATGTACGAAGAGGAGAAGCCGCACCTGCTCGGGCTTCCCATCGAGCCCTTCCGCTACTACCAGCACGGCGAGCGCACGGTGCACCTCGACGGGGCCATCGAGGTGGAGGGGGCCTACTACCACGCGCCGCCGGGCTGGCTGGGGCGGCGGGTGGCCGTCCAATGGGACGGGCTGCGGGTGCGGATGCTCGATCTGCAGACGGGGGAGCTGCTGCGCGAGCACGTCCGCCAGAGGCGGGGGCGCCGCAGGATGCGGGAGGAGGACCGCCCGAAGCGGACGCCGGCCACGACCCTCCAGCTGCTCGCGCGGGCCCGGCGCGCCGGCGTCCACGTGGGCGAGGTGTGTGAGGCGATCCATCGCCTGGACGGCGAGCCCGGGGTGCGTCGCATCCTGGGCGTGCTCTCCCTGTGCAAGCGCCACGGCATCCCTCGCGTCGACGATGCCTGCGCCACCGCCCTGGCCCTCGAGCTGCCCACCTACGCGTTCGTCAAGCGCTACCTGGAGCGTCAGCCCGAGCTGCCGCTCTCGCTCAAGCAGGTGGACCCGCTCATCCGCCAGCTCACCCACTACCGCGATCTCATCGATCGCCGCACCGAGGAGACCTCTCGTGAATCTGACTGAACTCGATCCCGCACTGCGCAAGCTCCGGCTCTCGGGCATGGCCGAGCATCTGGAGATGCGGCTCCTCGAAGCCCAGAAGGGCGAGTGGGCGGCCATCGACCTGCTCTCGGCGCTCGTCCAGGACGAGCTCGAGCGCCGGCAGGACCGACTGCTGGCCCGGCGCATCAAGCAGGCCCGCTTCCGCGACGCCAACCGGACCCTCAACGGCTTCGACTTCCGCTTCAATACGAAGATCGATCGCGCCCTGGTCTTCGAGCTCGCCACGGGCCGCTTCCTCGAGCAAGCCGAGGACGCTGTCTTCCTCGGCCCGCCGGGCACGGGCAAGAGCCATCTCGCCCAGGCGATCGGCCTCGCCGTCATCCACCAGGGCCATCGCGTCGCCTACCGCGAGGTCCACGTCCTCCTCGAGGAACTCGCTGATGCGACCCTCGACGGCACCCGCAAGGAGTACCTGGCCGAGATGGCGAGCGTGCCGCTGCTCATCCTTGACGACCTCGGCATGCGCAAGCTCCCCACCACGGCCGCCGAGGACCTGCTCGAGCTCATCATGCGCCGCTACGAGCGCACCAGCACCCTCGTCACCTCGAACCGACCCGTCGACGACTGGGGCCGGCTCCTCGGCGACACGGCAGCCGTCACCGCCATGCTCGACCGCCTCCTCCACCACGGCCACCTGCTCAAGTGCGGACCCCGCAGCTGGCGCACCAAGAAGACCACGGCCTTGCCGAAGGAGGCTCCGGCGCGGTAGAACCCCTCTGTCCTGGGCGCGGCCCTTTGGCCGCCTTTGAGACGTCCACCTTTGGCCGGTTTTCAGACGTCCACCGAGGTCTCGACGCGTGGTGCGCGCGCCTGGGTATCCGGCGAAGCGCGGCAGACCGGCTTGGCCAGTACCGGAGGCTGTGCGAGCGCCTCGCATCTGCTCGGGAGGAAGGCCAGGAGGCTGAGCAGGCCCTCTTTCTAGAAATCGGCCCCGAACGGCTGGCGAACGCCGTCCTGGAGGCGGCGGAGTGGCTCGACATCGAAGCCGGACTCGGCCATCGGGAAGACGAAGGCGTCCGGTTCCGACTCCGTCGCGCGCTCAAGGGCCCCACAGACTCGCGAAGGAAAGCGCCGATACGGGAAGCAGCGATGCACAGAGTATGCAGTTCGAGCTACGCACCGGCGCGCACTTCGCGTTCGCGAGCCTTCCCGAACTCCACCTGCCCGAGGAGGAGGAGGATAGCGACCTCACGTTCGCGTTCGAGGGTGCCCAGTTCTTCGTGGAGGCAAAGCGCCCTCAGTCGGAGGCGGCGATTCCCGGGGCCGTCCGCGACGCGGTGCGCCAGCTCAAGCGACGACTCGACGCTACGGAGCTCGTTGCATCCGGTCTCGCCGCCGTATCCGCGACGAAGGTGCTCAACCCGGGGAGGCCGGTTTGGCCTCGATAGTCTCGAAGAGTTCGACGAGTTGCTTTGATGATCCTGGCATTCGCCCAAGGGCGGCCGGTGTAGCGATGCTCGTCTGGTGGGTTTCTTACGATCCGTTTGTGGATCTCCATGCTTCGAAGTGGGCCTAGTCGACAGAGCAAGGTGCCGTACATCCGCGCACGGAGTCGCATCTTCCAGAGTTCGTTCTCCGGGTCGAGTCCGTCTCGAATGGCAGCATCGAAGAGCTCTTGATCGCTGATACCGAGCTCGTTAGTGCGCTCACGAAGAAGTGCGAGGCCAGCGTCGTTTAGGTGAATCAGTTGTTCTCTTGGTGGGTAGGTGCTCTTCATGATCGATCTCCACAAACGGTTATGGCACGAAACCGGATGCGGGTGACATCAAGATCGCCGCATCGCGATTCCTCACCCTCTGGTGGAATCGCGGGTGGCGGGTCCAGCTTCGGCCTAGCGAGTGGAGGGGAAGCTGGGGGGTACGCAGCTCGCCTCGCTGGAGACGGATGGGACTCCGGAAAGCGTCGACGCCGAAGAGAGGTTTGCGAAGGCTCTCAAACGGAAGCACTTGAGAAAGGAGTTGCGCACGTTAACGTCGGCGCGGTCCATCTTTGATTCTCCGCTGCGAAAGGACCTGACACTTCGTAGTGTCGGTACCGCTGCGCAATCAGCGACAACCACTTGATCCGTGTTGCCAGGATCCTCTTCCGCCAGTGCATTGGCAACATCGACAGGAACGCCGGGCGGCAGTGTTGGCGTCCTTGCCTGGTAGCGCATCTCCAGGCCTTCGATTGTGGTACAGGCTGTGCGTCTTCCTTCGACAAGCACACTGCCCACACCCGACTGCACATCTCTGCCACCGACCACCGTTAGGCAGCTCGCAGAGTTCTGGACGATTCCGTATGTCGCGTTTTCCTCAAGCCATGGAGAGATCACCGTTACTCCACCATAGGCCCCGTCTTGATAGGCGTGCGTAAAGCACATACCGGCACCAGAGCTCCTTTCCGCAACAGGGTTGTTGAGATGAATGCTGCTCCCTCTTCTATAGAAGTGGAATCCATGTCCGCTGTTGTTTGATGAAATCACGTTGTCGAGCAAGAGGTTGTTCGCCTCGCCAACCAGGACACCGGAGCCCACGCAGTTGAACGTGGCCACATTGGTCAGCCTTGCGCTTGTAGATCCACCAACGTCGCCGGCGTCGTTCCTGCCGCCGTGAATCCAGACGCACCCAGGAACCCCGAAGTTCACCGGGGCGATAGGTAGGTTGAACGAACTCGGCAGTACTGCGAGCGGCTCCGCGGGGCAGTAGGCACCGGCGATCCCACCCCGGTTCCCATAGAACCCGATGTCACTGACCAAGGCTGTAACTGAATCTCGGAGCTCAGCGACCGCGAGCTCGCAATCGTAGAGTGAGTGATAGATCGTCGAACCGCTAACGTCTGGTGGCGTGTTGTTGACCAGCGCCGTGGCTCCCAAGCCGGTACCAACCCACTTGACTCCGCCTCCGACCGTCAATCCGCACACTCGATACCTCTTGGGAAGGCCTACAACCTGACCACTCTTTCCTGACTCCTGCAATGCGCGTTGAACTGCCCAAGAGTCGTCTTCGCATTCGTCAAGCCGTCTCGCGTAACCCGCGCAGTCTTGGTCCGCCTCATCGCTGCAAGCAGCGTCGTTGTCCGTTCGGCACTGAGCCAGCGCGGCCGGGTCCGATTCGAGGTGTTCGCACGTTCTCTTTAGGCACGCGTCCTTGAAACCCGTGCGATTCTGAAGGCCGCACGGTTCCGAACACTCAGTTTGAAGGATGGTGCAGGCGGCCCCACACGCCGTATTGGTCGGATCGTTTTGGTCTTGCTCGCAAGGCCGAGCACAGCTTCGGACCCTGGGGGCTCCTTTCTCATCCAGCCTGGGTGCGCCGTTCTCGTCCAGAATCACCCCGTCGGGAAACTCAAGATGCTCGCCTGGCAACGGGGATTGACTGGCGCGTCCACCGATCGCTCCCCACCACTCGGCGTAGATTCGGTCGACGACCTGGTCCTCGCGCAGCCCGACGAAACAGCCAGAGTTGGGCTTCTCCGGAGGAAGTTCGCCGGGGGTGAACTGGCGTTCCTCTTCACAGAAGTGGCGCGGACCCGCGATCACTTCGCCTCGTAACTCGACCCGCACGCCGTTCTCGACGTGCAAGAGGGCGCCGCTCTCCGGGCGAAACGCGGAATGGATGAAGAGCGTCAACGTGTTGTCTGCTCCGCAAGAGCAATTGTACAGTTCGCTGCCGCACGCCGCGGCCGCTGCTGGACACTGGTTGTCAATGATGTAGTTGCCCGGCGGAACAACGAGCGTCCCTCGCTGTCGCTTCAAGAGAACCTGGCTAGCCCGCGCAAATGCGAGAGTGTCGGAGCCTTGGCTGAAGTCGGCGATTTGGTGAAGGCCGCACGCCGCGCCTGTCAACTGAGCGTCTTCACCGTTGGCGTGACAGTTGGCTACGTACAAGTCGCCGGCGCCAGTTGGAAGCACACATTGCGCGTTGAACAAGAACTGGAGACGTACCTCGGCTGGGTCGCCTGTGCCTCCGGCCTCGGCCCGCATCTCCCATTCGAGTGCGTAGTCACCCGGAGGGAGAGGCGCGCTCACCGATGTCCGAACGTCGAAGTGCTCCTGCAATCCGCGTTGGGTGTGCTGATGGGAAAGGACCAGCTGCGGTGGGCCAGTGCTGGCTAGCCGGTAGAGAGCTACGACGGCACGAAACTGCGGATCAACGGTCCCAAGTACGCGGGTCGTTCCCTCGATTGACACGTGGGTCGGCTCATCGAAGGACACTTCAAACGTGTTCGCCTTGTTGTCGGCGCTAGCCAAGTCTCCCGCGAGCTTGATGCTGCCGTCGAAGGAGACCGTAGGGAGAGCAGGGGCACTGCCAATAGAGAGCGTCGCAGTGGTGGCAACGAAGCGTGATGCCCGCGTGCTGCAGTCGTGGCGCTCATCAATAGAGAAGTCGCCAACGTGGCTCGTGGTGAGGTCGCAGTCGGCGGATGCCGGTACTGGCCGAAGTGCGAAGCTGGTCTCCGTATCACCCGGAAACGTCACTTCGGCGAAGGCACCCGCGGGGAGTGCGAGGAGCATGACGACCGCAGCCAGGAACATCGCCGACCTCACGCTTGCTCGTCGACCAACGGACTAGCACGAACTGAAGCTGAGAGGCAACCCGTTGTTGTCTCGACCAGGAGGAGATCGCGGAATTGCATTCACACTCGCCTACGCCAGAACGCACGATCCGGCTTCCTTTCCATCACCCCGTGATGGCAGGTCACGAGGCAGCAAGCGAAACCCGCGTTGACGGATCGGCGATTCCGCTCGCCCGTTCTCAAGAAACCGGATGGCGGGCGACATCAAGGAGGCCGCACCGCGATTCCTCACCTCCGCGGGAATCGCGGGCGGCGCGTCTTGCTCGAACAGCGAGAGCGGGACAGCTGCTAATGGAGTGTCGTACTGTTGTACGTGTTGACCATTGAAACGAGGCGAGCCCAAGTCTCTGTGTCAAGGGAAGGGCTAAGCTCGACCTTGCGAGCCAACGCTGCGATCAAACCCATGAGGCCTGGGAAGCGGCCCAGGCACGGATGGAGTCGCGGCGGCGACCGCGGGATCGCAACCGCGCGGGCGGGCGCGCCCAGGGCCGCTACCTCCTTTCTGGGCTTTTGGCCTGCGGGCTCTGCGGCGGCGGCTTCTGGGCGATCGATCGTCGCGGGGTGTTCGGCTGCGGGGCGCGGAAGGATCGGGGCAGGGCGGCCTGCGGCTGTGAGCTGCGCGTCGCGGCGGACGACCTGGAGGGTCGAATCGTTGGCGCGCTCCGCGACCAGGTCCTCACCGAAGAGAATGTGGCGCGGGTCGCCGACCGCGCGCTGCAGATCGTGCAAGAGCAGCTCGGCGCTCAGAGCGACGATCCGACCGAACGCCTGAAGGCTTGTCGAGGGACGTCATCTCTTGCGCGCTAAGAGGACGGCTAGTTTTGCGCACCCCCCTGGGTTGATGTTCGGTTCTTCCTTCTTCTCTTCCGCTCTCCGAAGGAGAGCACGGCCGTCAGGCCGCCCTCTGGGGCCTCAACGCTGGGCGCTTTGCCCCGCGGCCTGCTCGAGCTCGCGGAGCCGGTAGCTCCGCCCCGAGATGTTGAGCACCTGGCTGTGGTGGAGGAGGCGATCGAGGATGGCGGTGGCCAGCACCTCGTCGCCCGCCAGCACCTCGGGCCAGTCGGCGATGCCCTTGTTCGTGGTGATCAGGATCGAGCCCCTCCCATAGCGGTAGGAGACGAGCCGGAAGAAGAGGCTCGCCTCCTGGCGCGTCATGGGCTCGAAGCCGACCTCGTCGATGACGAGGAGCGCCACGTTCATGTGCTTGCGCCGCCGCAGCCGTTGCGGGCTGATCTCGGCGTCGCGCTTGAGGGCCGCCAGCAGGTCCTCGAGGCGATGGAAGGCCACGGAGAAGCCGTTCTCCACGGCCCGCACCCCCAGGGCCACCGCCAGGTGGGTCTTGCCCACTCCCGGCGGACCCTGGATCAGCAGACTCTCCTTGGCCCGGATCCACGCGCAGGTGCCCAGCGTCTCGATCCGGCTCCGCTCCACACTCGGCTGGAAGGCGAAGTCGAAGTTGCCGAGGGTCTGCCCCGTGGGAAGGCCCGAGAGACGGAGCGAGGTCTTCATCCTCCGCTCCTCGCGGTGCTGCAGCTCGGCCTCGAGCAGCAGGTCGAGGAAGCGGTGGGGCACGAGGTCGTCCTTGGTCGCTCGGGCCAGCTCCTCGCCGATGTGCTCGGCCGCGTGATGGAGGCCGAGGCGCACGAGCCGCTCGCGGGTCGGGTCGAGATCCACCTTGCCGCCCTTCTTGGGCACCGGGTTTCCCGCCGTCATCGCGCCACCTCCGCCAGATCGGCATAGAGGTCGATCGGCCGCTGCTCCGGCTCCATCGCCCACAGCTCCTGGAGGCGTCGACCCATGCGCCCGAGCGGTACGGGCGCCTCCACCCCCTCCGTGCTCGGCCCCTCGTAGTGGCTCGGGTCCAGCAGCAGGCGGCTTCGCGTGTGGCGCGGGTGCGCGGCCACCACCGAGCCCTCGGCCCAGACCTGCACCTGCCGGGCGCAGCCGCGCACCTCGACGCTCTGCTCGACGAAGCGGAAGGGGACGCTGTAGGTACGCCCCTCGAAGCGCACCGTGGCGTCGCGCCCGACACGTCGCATCACGGCCAGGTCGAAGGGCTCGGGAAGCCGCTCGGGCAGGGCCCCGAGATGGGGCTTCTCCGCCTCCCACGCCTGGAAGACCGTCGTGCCCGTCGCCGGGCACTGCCGCCGGTGGCTCGAGCGCGCCACCTGGCCGTCCGTCCACGCTTGCAGCGACTCCAGGCTCTCGTGCTCCCGCCGACGCGGATCGAAGCCCCGCCGGTGCCCCAGGATCCGACGCTCCACCTTCCCCTTCTCCTGCGGCTGGCGGGGACGGGTGGCGTCCACGTGGAAGCGAAGGGCCCCGGCATAGCTCGCGTAAGCCGGGTTCACCGTCCCCCATGGCCCCGCCCCCTTCGCCACCGCTGTCTTCACGTTGTCGACCCGCAGCACCGCCGGCACCCCGCCCAGCCGCTCGAAGGCCCGGTTGTGCACGTCCAGCCACGCCAGCGTGTCCGCCCGCTCCGACCACACCACCGCTTCTCGCCGCGAGTGCGAGAGCACCAGGTGGAAGGCATGCAGGTCCACCTCCTGGCCCCCGATCCGCACGCCCGGAAACTCGCCCCAGTCCACCTGACCCTGCGCCCCGGGCGGTGTCTCCACCCGACGCCGGCTCCGCACCTTCGGTCTCGGGAACCGGGCCCGCACGTACCGCTGCACGCTCTTGGAGCTCCCCGTGTACCCGTGCTCCTCCACCAGGAACTCGTGAAGCTCCTGCAGGTTCACGCCACGGCCTCCCGAGCTCGCCTCCAGCCACTCCGCGATCACCTCGTGGACCGCCTCGGCCAGGAAGGGCTTCCCGCTCCGGCCGTCTCGCGCCCCCTCCGCCAGCCGCTTCAGCCGGTAGCGCACCGCGCTCTCCCGGATCCCCAGCTGGCGGGCGATCTCCCGGTTCGAGCACCCCCGCTCGTGCAGCACTTCGATCGTCATCACTTCCTCCTGCCTCAGTCGCCGCTGCCCCACGCCCCCCTCCCTCACGGGGAACGTGCCGCGCAGCGGCTCAACAGGAGGTGCGCAAATCTACGTGTCCTCTTAGCCCTCGAATATCACGTCCTGCGACAAGGCTCTCGACGAGCAGATCGAGCGCGCAGTCGACCTCGCGGTCCGAAGTGGCGGCGTCGAGGCCGTGGGGCGCAAGCTGAGGAAGCTGGAGGCGGAGCGAGAGAGGCTCGCCGTCCAGCAGGCACAGGCGCCGCCGGCGCTCGACCTTGGCGCACTCCGAAGCCGCGCGCTGGAACTCGCGGCCGACCTTCGGGCCACGTTCGCGCTGGCACCCGACGAGACGCGCAGTGCGCTGCGGATGCTCGTCGGAGATGACCGAATCCGCGTGTCCCCCGACCCTGATCGCGGTTTCCGCGTCGAAGGGGTCGTGGGGCTTCCCTGGGGACCCCCGAGGCCACTGGCCGGGGCCGAAGCCCCGGCGCAGTGGCGTCAGGTAGCGGGGACAGGATTCGAACCTGCGACCTGCGGGTTATGAGCCCGCCGAGCTACCAGACTGCTCCACCCCGCAACAGATCTGGGAGAAGCAGCTTAGACGTGGTTTCTCGGGGCGTCAAACCGTGAAGCTGCGCATCGGATGCCTCGAAGCTGCTTGCGAGAAGGGGTTCCAAGCATTCGAAAGGGTGACACTTTTTGTCACTTCCGAGGCACTCTCCCAGTGCCTACCTGCGAGGAGAGCTGGATATGCAGAGCAGAACGCATTGGATTGGTGTCGTGGTGGGGTTGGGCCTGGCGGTGCTCGTGGCGACGCCGGCGATGGCGGGCAAGGCCTATCGCTACAGCGCCCCGGACGGAAGCTTGGCCTTCACCGACGACCTGGAGCGGATCCCCGAGGCCCTGCGCCGCAGCGCCGAGGTGATCGATACCACGCCGCTCCGCGGCTACGGACGGCTCTCGCCGAGCCACGCCGACGAGAGCGCCGAGCGCATCGCCCGGCTGCGCGAGAACACGGACCGTCTGCGCAAGCTGGCGGACGAGGCGGCCCAGGAGCAGGCGCTCCTGGCCGCAGCGCGCAACGGCCACGGCCTCGCGCCCCCGGCGGCGAGCGGCCACCTCGCGGCGGCCGGCGGCTACCAGGCCACGGTCGAGGTGAACGGCGCCACGATCCGGCTTCCCGCCGCGGGCGGCGGCGAAGGTCCGATCGTGGTCGAGCAGGTCCGGGCCATTCGGAAGGGCAAGAACATCACCCAGGAGTCCACCGTGGTCCGCCAGGGCGACGAGATCCTGATGGTGGTGTTCCCCGATCCGCACACCCAGACGAACTTCAACGACTTCGTCCGCGAGGAAGACATCCTCGAGGGTCGACGCTAGGGGCTCTCGGGGCCCGGGCAGCGCAGAATCGAGCCGGGCGCGGGATCTCGTCTCCGCGTCCGGCTCGCCGTTCCGCGATCAGCTCGCTCCCATGGGCGACGTCTCGGAACGGGAGCTGTCGGAGGCCCAGCGCTCGTGCACATAGCCTTCGAGGGCGTTCAGGGTCGATCCGTCCAGGTCGACGAACCGCATGCCCAGCCCCGGGGCGCCGCGGTCGGATCGGAGCTGCCGCCACACGGTCGTGGCGGTGGGACGCAGGGCGAGATCCTGCTCGGGCAGGGTGAACGCGATCGTCACCTCCGTGCCCTCCGGCGGGAACCACTCGGCCTGCACGAAGACGCCGCCCCGCGAGAGGTTCGAGATGCGTCCCTCGACGCTGCGCTCCGGTCCCTCCAGGCGGGCAGGCGCATCCACCTCGATGCGCGGGAGGCCGCGGGGCCCTCCGGGCTCGAGCATCCGCGACACCGCGCCGACCAGGGACCTGCGCGAGAGCGGCTTGCTGATCACGTCGCTGGCGCCGGCGCGCACCGCCAGCGCGTGCTCCTCCGGGTCACCGGAGGAGACGAGGACCACGGGCAGTGTCGGATCGTGGGCGCGTTCGCGCAGCCTTCCGCACAGAACGTCGCCGGTGATGTCGGGCAGGCGGAAGTCGACCACGGCCACGTCGATGGGCGTGGTCGCCATCACGTCGAGGGCCTCGGCGCCGCTGCGAGCGGCTCGCACGCGGCCGAACGGCGCCAGGAAGAGCGACTCGAGCTCGACGAACATGGGCACGTCGTCGACCACCAGGATGCGCGGCATCTCGGCAGGAGCGGCCTCCTGTCGGACCGGCTCGGCGCTCACCGGGTGGCCACCCCCAACGCCTTGCGGAGCCGTCCCACCTCCAGGGACACCATCCAGACCGCCGCCTCGACGTCGAAGGTCCAGTCCTGCTCGATGTCGATGGTGCGCTCGATCGGCGAGCTCATGGAGTAGCCGCGGAAGCGCACGAGGATCTTGGCGTGGTTCTCGTCGATGGTCTCGACACTGAGCGTCTCGTAGTCGGTGAGGCGCAGGTCGGTGAGGTTCGGGGCCAGGGTCTCGAACTCCGCCCGCTGCTCGGGCACGACGAACTGGGCCGCCTTCTCGATCACGCCCCAGCGCAGGTACTGGGTGAACTCGCGCTGGGTGTCCTTCAGGCGGTCGCGGGCCTGGTAGGGATCGTTCAGGTCGATGGCGCAGCCCCCGAGCAGGGCAAGCAGGGCGAGGCCGGCCGCGACCGGTGCGCAGCGCTGGACGAAGCTTCTCATGGTTCCCCCGGGCGCGGCCCGTTTGTGGCGCAGATCACGCCGCATGCTGTGGACCGCATTGCCGTTTTTCCGATCGGCGCTGCCGGATGGGAACTTGAGGAGCCATCCCCGGCGGCCCCGGCTCCCGGAACGGGGGGCCTTCGCTAGCCTGCGGCTCCTATGGGAGGGGCGCTGCTCGCAGGGGTGGACATCGGCGGCACGAAGACCGCCTTCGCCCTGGCCGAGGCCCCGGCGGAAGCGGCGCAGGTGCCCGCCGGAGGGGAGGGCGCGCCGGCCACCCAGCTCCTCGCGAGCGCGCGCCGCCCGAGCGAGCCCACGGAGGATCCGGTCGCGGATCTTCGCCGGATGACCGACGACGTCCGCCGGCTCCTGGCCGAGGCCGGGGCCGCGCCGGGAGACCTGGCCGGGGTCGGCGTCTCGGTCGCTGGGCCCATCGACGTGGAGGCGGGTCTGGTCCTGCAGCCGCCGAACCTCCCGCACTGGGATCGGGCGCCGGTACGGGACGTCCTCCAGGCGGAGCTCGGCTGTGCGGTGCGGCTCGACAACGACGCCAACGCCGCCGCCCTCGCCGAGTGGCGCTACGGCGCCGGGCGGGGCACCCGCCACATGATCTACCTGACCATGTCGACGGGCGTCGGCGGCGGCCTCGTGCTCGGCGGCCGCATCCATCGCGGCGTGGCCTGCAGCGCGGGCGAGATCGGGCACATCCCCATCGAGTGGGAGGGCCTGACGTGCCACTGCGGCATGCGGGGCTGCCTGGAGGCCTACATCGGCGGAGCAGCCTGGGCCGAGCGCCTGGCGCGCATTACCCCGGCCGCGAGCCGGGTCGCCGCCCTCACCCGGGCCGGAGACACGCCGCGGCCGGAGCAGGTGGTCGAGGCGGCACGGGAGGGCGACGCCTTCGCGCTGGCGGAGATGGCGCGCTTCAACGACTACCTGGCCCGGGGCCTGGTCCACCTGGCCTTCACGCTGGCTCCCGAGTGCATCGTGCTGGGCACGATCGTCACGGCGGCGGGCGAGGCACTGTGCCTGGCCCCGGTTCGCGAGCAGGTCCGCGCCCGCACCTGGCCCGGGGTCCGCGACGTGCTGCGGATCGTCCCCAGCGCCCTCGGCGGGGAGCTTCCCTACTACGCCGGCCTGGCCGTGGCCCAGGCGGACTGACTCCGCTCACTCCCGGACGTCACTACCCTCGGCGCCGCGGGCGAGGGCCACGGCTTCCGTGTACAGGCGGTCGAGCTGCTCCTGCAGCGTGCGGGTCCCGGCGCCGCGCTTGCGGGCGATCTCGAGGATCTGGCCGACCGCACTCGACATCGAATCGCTGGCGGTGCCGTGCCCCTCGGTGTTGCGCTGGATCGAGCGGATCATCTCGCCGATGGCGCTGATGCTCTCGGTGATGAAGCGGCCGCTCTCCCGCTGCTCCTCGGTGGAGCGGTGCACCTGGCGGCAGAGCTCGAGGGACTCCTCCGCGTTGCGCAGCAGGGTCTCGCCCCCGCCGGACTGCTCGGCCATGGCGGTGGAGATCTGCTGCACCATCGACGAGGTCCGCTGCACGGCCTCGGTGACGTGCTTCGAGTTGCGGCTCTGCTCGGTCGTCGCCCGGGCGATCTCGGCGACGCGGGAGCTGGCGTCCCGAGCGGTCTCGCGAATCCGGGCCAGCTCCTCGCCCGCCTTCCGCGAGCGCTCGACGCCCGTCTCCACCGAGTCGATGCCCGCGGCCATGGCGTCCATGGCGTTACCGGACTCATCCTGCACCGCCTTGATCAACCCCTCGATCTCCTTCGTGCTCGAAGCGGTGCGCTGGGCGAGGGTCTTTACGTGATTGGCCACGACGGCGAAGGCCTTGCCCTGCTCGCCGGCCTGGGCGGCGATGATCGCCGCGTTCAGCGAGAGCAGGTTGGTCTCGTCGTTGATGCCACCGATCACGTTCACGATCTCGCCGATCTCGGCGATGCGCGAGGCGAGCCGCTCGAGCACCGCCTTCGCCTCCTGGGTCTGGTGGCGGATCTCCGCGATGCCGTCGATCGTGGCGGAAACCGCCGTGCTGCCTTCCTGGGCGCCGGTGCTGACGCGGTCGGTCAGCTCCGCGGCGTCGGCGACGTGGGTCGTCACCTCCTGGATGGCGCGATCCATCTGCACCATCGCCGCCGCGGACTCCTCGGCCATGGACTGCACCGAGTCCGCGCTGTCGGCCACCTGCCGCATGCTCGCGCTGATCTGGTGGACGCCCGTGGTCGAAGCCTCGGCCGCCTGGTGCAGGGAGCCGGCGATGCGCGCCACCTCCTCGTTGGCGCTCCCCATCTCGAGGATCGAGGCCGACGCCTCCTCGGCGGAGCGCGAGAGGCTCTCCACCTCGGCGTTGATGCTGCGGATCGAGGAATTGATGTGGGCCAGCAGGGACGCGGTCTCCTCCACCGACTCCTCGATCTCGGCGCCGCTCTCCTCCACCTCGCGGTTGCTCTCGGCGATCTGCTCCGGCAGCACCTCGAGATCCCGCAGGAAGCTCGAGACCGAGGCGTCCAGGGTGCGCTGGTGCTCGATCAGGCGCTCCAGGGCAGGGCCGAACTCGCCGATCCGTGCGAGCTCGCTCGCCTCTACGGCGCCCACGCCGTGCTCGGCCAGGCGCGACACCAGCTCGAGGGCCTCGGCGCGAGTCCGCCGCTCCGACGCGCCGGCCCGATCGACGAGCCAGCCGGCCCCGAGGGCCCCGGCGCCGATCCCGAGCGCGCCGATCCATCCGGGCAGCCCAACGCTGCACAGGGCGAGGCCGAGGGCGCCCACGCCGCCGGCTGCGAGGGCAGGCACCAGCATCGTCGGCCGGAGCACTGCGGAAGGGTCGCGTCGGGATCGGGACATGAGCGGCCGGTCGCCTCCTCGGGCCGGGATCGGCGGGCCCGCTCCAGGACTTGAGGAAAGCCACGCGATCCCGAGACCTTGGAAGCAACCGCCGCGGCTGGCCGTACGGCCGGGCAGAGGGCCGCCCCGGAGCTGGCTCGGGCCGAGCGCCTCCGCTCCGCCTCAGCCCAGCCGCACCTCCGCGAGGGCGGCCACCTCGTCCCGCAGGGCCGGGAAGCCGCCGGCGGCGATCGCCTCGCGAGCCCGCTCCATCAGGTGGAGGGTGAAGCGCAGGTTGTGCAGGCTGGCGAGCCGCGCACCGAGGCTCTCGCCGGTCTGGAGCAGGTGGCGCAGGAAGGCCCGGCTGTGACGGGCACAGACCGGGCAGTCGCAGGCCGGGTCCGGCGGGCGGTCGTCCCGAGCGAAGCGGGCATTGCGCACCACGATCTGGCCCTCGCTGGTGAAGAGCAGCCCGTGCCGGGCGTGCCGGGTGGGCACGACACAGTCGAAGAGGTCGACGCCGCACTCGATCGCCCGCACCAGGTCTTCGGGCTTGCCGAGACCCATCAGGTAGCGGGGGCGTTCCTCGGGCAGCTGCCCGTGGGCCTCGCAGATCGCGGCCCGCCGGGCTTCCGCGGCCTCGCCGAGGCCAAGGCCTCCATGGGCATAGCCGTCGAAGCCCAGGGCGGCGGTCTCCTTCGCGCTCTCCCGGCGCAGGCCCAGCTCGACGCCGCCCTGCACGATGCCGAAGAGCGCCTGATCCTCGCGTCGATGCGCGCGCCGAGCCCGCTCCGCCCAGCGCAGGCTGCGCGCTTGGGCGGCGCTCGCCCGCGCCCGATCGTCCACCGCCTCCGGCAGGCACTCGTCGAGCACCATGGCCACATCCGAGCCCAACGCCTCCTGGATCGCAACGACACTCTCCGGTGTCAGAAGGCGACGGGAGCCGTCCAGCGCCGAGGAGAAGGTCACGCCGTCCTCGTCCACCCGAACGCGATCGGCCAGGGACGTGATCTGGAAGCCGCCGCTGTCGGTGAGCCAGGGCCCGCGCCAGCCCGTGAATCCGTGGAGTCCGCCGAGCTGCTCGATCACCTCTTCGCCGGGCCGCTCGTGGAGGTGATAGGTGTTCGCCAGGGCGATCTGGGCGCCGAGTGCCTCCAGGTCGCCGGCATCGACGCCGCGCACCGCGCCGTAGGTGGCGACGGGCATGAAGGCGGGCGTCTCGACGACGCCGTGGGGCGTGGCGAGGCGGCCCGTGCGGGCGTCGCCCTCTCGGGCGGAGATCTCGAAGAGGAGCGGATTCACGTGATCAACATGGCGTCGCCGTAAGAGTAGAAGCGGTAGCCCGCCGTGATGGCCTTCCGGTAGCTCCGCAACACGAGATCGGTCCCGGCGAAGGCGGCCACCAGCATCAGCAGCGAAGAGCGGGGAAGATGGAAGTTCGTGAGCAGTCCGTCCACGACCCGGAAGCGGGAGCCCGGACGCAGGAAGAGCGTGGTCTCGCCCCGCCCGGGGGCGACGCCGCCGCCTTCGCTCCCGCGGCTCTCGAGCACCCGACAGGTCGTGGTGCCGACCGCGATCACCCGTCCCCCCGCACGGCGGGTCGCGTCGATGGCGGCGGCGGTGGAGGCCGGCAGCTCGAAGGGCTCGGCGTGGAGGGCGCCGGTGGCGAGGGCCTCGTCGCTCACGGGCCGGAACGTGCCCGGGCCGACGTGCAGCACGACCTCCGCCCAGCCGATATCCGCCGCCGCCAGCCGCGCGAGCAGGGTGCGGGTGAAGTGGAGGCCGGCGGTAGGCGCCGCCACCGAGCCCGGCGCGCGGGCGTAGACCGTCTGGTACCGCTCCGCATCCTGCGCGTCGGCCTCCGCCCGGTCGATGTAGGGCGGGAGCGGCATCTCCCCGAGGACGGTCGGAGGTTGGCCGGGCGGGAGGTCGAAGGCCAGCTCCACCTCGCCGCCTTCGCCGAGGCGCGAGACCCGAGCGCGGACCTCCCGCCCGTCCCGCTCGAAGACGAGCTCGAGCGCCTCCCGAAGCCGGCCCGAGCAGCGCAGCAGCGCCCGCTGGCCTCCGGCCGGGGCCGCGCCCAGCAGGAGAGCCTCTACCGCGCCCCCGCTGGCCTTGCGGCCCCGCAGGCGCGCCGAGAGCACCCGGGTGGCGTTGGCGACGAGCAGGTCGCCGGGACGCAGCCACTCCGGAAGGTCGGCCACGTGCCCGTGGCGCAGGGCGCCGGTGGCGCGCTCGAGCCCCAACAGCCGGGCGGCGTCCCGCGGCTCGGCCGGCGCCTGGGCGATACGCTCCGCCGGTAGCTCGAAGTCGAGCTCATCCAGGCGGGAGCCCATCTCCGTCTCCCTCAGCCGGCGGCTCCGTCGCAGGGGGCCTCGGGCCCGGGGCCTCCGGTCCTGCTTCCGCGGGAGCGGGCTCCGGCGCCGGGGGGCCCGGCGCGGCGGGCGCCACCGGCTCCGGCGCGCTCGGCTGGGAGAGGGCGTGGAGCAGGGCGGGCGTCTCGCGGATCGAGTCCCAGGAGAAGAGCGCCGAGCCGAGGCCTTCGGTCGCCTCCACCCGGCGAAGCTGGGCCAGGGCCAGCTCGGGCTGCCCGGCGAAGAGCCAGGAGCCGAGACCGACCCAGAGCTCCCGGCCCCGCGCCAAGCCCGACAGCGCCTCGACGCCGTGGCGGAGCAGGGTGGCGTCGCGGGTGTAGAGCATCGGTACCGCGAAGTCGATCAGGCCGGTGTCGAGCCAGCCGGCCCAGTCCTGGAAGTCGACGAGGTAGGCGCGCTCCCGGTCGGCGATGACCGCCGCCGAGATCCGCAGGCCGGGCTTCGCGGCCCGCGCCGCGTCGCGAATCTCGCGTACCAGCTCGGCCAGCTTCTCGCGCCGCCAGTCGTCCCAGCGGTTCGCGTTGCGCAGGCTCGTGCCGAAGGGCGCGGCGAGACCGGTCTCCCGCTGGAAGCGGAGACGCGAGGCCTCGCCGAAGCCGAAGGAGAGACCGACGCCGAAGCGCGTCCCCGGCGAGTACGGCAGTACGTCCGGATAGCGGATGTAGTCCAGGTGCAGGCCGTCGAGGGCGGGGTAGCCGGCGATCAGCTCGGCCAGGGTCGCGGCCAGGCGCTCCGCGACGCCGCGGGCGGCCGGGTCGAGCCACACGGCGGGCGTTCCCATGCGGTAGTAGCGCCGGTCGGGCTCCGGTACCTCGAAGGCCGGATAGTCGAGGATCGAGCGGCCGTGGGCGTCGACCGCGACCGCGTCGCGGCCGAGATCGCGAAGGATCGGCACATCGGCGTGGGACGCGAGCGAGAGCACGTTGACCCAGGCGTGCACCCGCAGGCCGCGGGTGTGGGCCCGGGCGATCAGCACCTGGAGGGCGTCGCGCTCGCCCTCCCGAAAGGTCTTCGCGTAGGGGGTCGGATCGGCCAGGGTCGAGGCGAACCAGGCGCGCCCGCCCCGATAGACCTGCACGAAGAGGTCGCTGGCGCCGAGGGCCTCGGCGTCGTCGAGCAGCTGGTCGACGCGTTCGGGATGCTCGAGGACCCGTTGGGAGCCCTCGCAGAGCACCCACAGCCCGCGCGGCTCGGCCGCCGCCGAGAGCGCATTCATCAGCACCGCGAGGGCCAGAAGCCCCCTCGCGCGGCCCGCCTGGGCACGCGCCGGAGGCCGCCCGGCCGCGCTCAGGCGGCGCGGGGCGTGCCGCAGCGGGGCGCAGAGGATTCCGAACAAGGGGGCACGCAACGTCGTCGGAACCTACCGGAGGCTCGCCGTCATGACACCCGCATCGCCGCCCTGCGGCCCCGCTCCATGGACATCTGCCGAGCCCGGTGGCCCGCTCCAATGGACATCTGCCGAGCCCGGTGGCGCGCTCCATTGACACGGGCCGACCTCGCTTCACACTGCCGGGACGGGGGTCACGTGGGACCGCAGGAAGGGCAGGGCAGGGGGTGGCGCGCGGCCGCCGCAGCGGTTCGGCGGACGGCGTGGACGACACTGTGGCTCGTCCTGGCGAGCCCGCTTCCCGGCGGCGCCTCGGAGGAGGGCGAGCCGACGGGCCCGGCTGAAGGCTTACGCCTCGGCCTCGAGGCCCTGGCTCGCGACGCACCGGCCGAGGCCCGGATGCGCTTCGCCACGGTGCGCGAGCGGTGGCCGATCGTGGCGGACCACGCCGAGCACCTGCGGATCGAAGCCCTTGCCCGAACCGCGCCTCCGGGCGAAGTGCTGACCGCGGGGCTCGCCTTCGTCGGGCGCCACGGCGCATCGCCGGTCGTCGGGCCGGTCTGGCGCGCGGTCGGCGATGCCCACGAGGCCTTGGGTCAGCTCGGCGACGCGCGTGACGCCTGGCAACAGGCCATCCGCCACACCGACCGGCCCGAGGAGAAGCTCGCCCTCGCCCTGCAGGCGGCTCGTTCCTGGGAGGCGGAGGCGCAGTTCGAGGAGGCGGCAACCGCCTACGTGGCCTTGTGGCGGGACCACCCTGCGGTGCGCGGCAGCGAGGCGGCCGCGGACGGTCTGCTGCGCGCCGAGAGCCGACTGGGCCGCCCGAAGCGAACGGCCGCCGACTGGGCGAAGCGCTCGGCGCGCCTCCAGGCCGCCTATCACAACGGCCCCGCCCTCGAGGCCTGTGACCGGGCGCTCGACCTGGGCCCTGGCGACCTCGCGAGCCGCGCGACCCTGCTACGGCGGAGGGCCGATCTCCTGTTCCGGCTGCGACGCTATGCCGATGCGGTGCAGGCCTTCGCCGCGCTCCCGGCAGGCCCGGAGCAGCGCTTCTGGCACGCCCGCTCTCTCGCGCGCAACGGTCGGGTCGAGGACGCGATCGCCGGCTTTCGCACCGTCGCTGCGGAGGCGGAGCCGGCCCTCGCCGCCCGGGCGCTCTTCCTCGCCGGAACGCTCCTCGACGACGACGACCAACGCCCGGAGCTGGCGCAGGAGGCCTTCACCCAGGTGGCAGCCAACGCGCCGGCTGCGGCCCAACGGGGAGAAGCCCGTTGGCGGCTGGCGTGGGCGGCGTACCGGGCGGGTCGGATGGAAGAGGCGGCCGGCCACCTGCGCCTGCTGGCAGCCGACACGCCGGATCCGCTCGACGCACTGCGCGCCCGTTACTGGCTGGCCCGGGCACGCGAAGCCAGCGCGCCGGAGGAAGCGAAGCAGGCGCTGGCCCGCATCGCCCGGGAGCTGCCCTTCACGTACTACGGCTGGCGCGCGGCGGAGCACCTGGGGGAGCGCACGGCCGTCGCGACGACGGCGGGCTCTCCGCCGCCGGCGCGTCTTCCGGCCGTCCGGCGCCAGCGGGCGGAGATCCTGATCGGCGCGGGCCTGGACGACGCGGCGGCCCTGGAGCTCATCGCGCTGCGCCCTCGCGCGCGCAGCCGCGCGGACCGCATCGCTCTCGGCCTCCTGTTCCGGAGCGCGGGCCGCTTCCACGAAGCGCAGCGGCTGATGCTCGACCACGATCTGCTGCGGATGGCCAAAGGCCCGGGGGACGAAGACGCCCTCGCTGCGTGGCAGCTCGCCTGGCCGCGTGCCTTCGCCGAGGCGCTCGAGCCCGCGGCCCAGCGCCACGGCGTCGACACGGAGCTGGTCTACGCGGTGATGCGGGAGGAGAGCGGCTACCGCCCCGCGGTGCTCTCGGTGGTCGGCGCCCACGGCCTCACCCAAATCATGCCCGAGACCGGGAGGCGTCTCGCCCACGAGCTGGGGCGCGAGGGGTTCGAGACGCGCCAGCTCCTCGAGCCCCCCGTCAACCTCGAGCTGGGCGCCTACTACCTGAGTCAGCTCCTGGCGCGAACCGGCGGCAGGCTTTCTGCGGCCGTCGCCAGCTACAACGCGGGGCCCGGCGCCGTCGAGCGGTGGTTGGCACGGAGAGGCGGACTTCCCGACGACGTGTGGGTCGAGTCGATCCCGTACACCCAGACCCGGCGCTACGTGAAGCGTGTGCTGCGCAGCGTGCACGTCTACCGGACGCTCCCCGGGGCCTCCGCCCGGTGACCGACGGCCAGGCCGTCTGGAGCGTCGCACCGGCCGGAGCGCGAAAGGTCGACGTGCTCGGGCTCGGCGAGATCTCCCTCGACCAGGTAGCGCGGGTTCCGCGCTTCCCCGCCTTCGCGACGAAGACGGCCATGAGCTCGTGGCGCGAGCACCCGGGCGGCCAGATGGCGACGGCGGTGCTCACGAGCGCGCGGCTCGGGGCGCAGGCCCGCCTGCTGGGAAGCATCGGCGACGACGACGCGGGCCGGCGCGCCCTGGTGCCGCTGCGCGCCGCGGGGGTGGCCCTTGACGGCGTGCGCGTCCGCAGTGGCGTGCGCAGCCGCTGCGCCATGATCCTGGTGGACGAGAACAGCGGCGAGCGCACCGTGCTGTGGCACCGCCCCGCGGCGCTCTCCCTGGTTCGAGGCGAAGTGGAGGCCGGGGAGATCGAGCAGAGCCGGCTGCTCATGGTCGACGCCAGCGATCTCGAGCGCTCCGTCTGGGCGGCGGACTGCGCGCGGCACACCGGCATCCCGGTCGTGGTGGACGTAGACACCCTCGAGCCCGACCCGTCGGCGCTCCTCGCGAAGGCGGACTTCCCGATCGTGCCCGAGGCCCTGGCGGCGGCCCTGGGCGGGCCCGACCGGGCACTGACGGACCTCGCCGCCCGCGGTGCCCGCCTTCCCGTCGTGACGCGGGGCGCGGAGGGCGCGGTGGCGCTCTGGCGGGAGAGCGTCCTCGCGGCGGCCGCCTTCCCGGTGGAGGCCCTGGACACCACCGGGGCCGGGGACGTCTTCCACGGCGCCTTCGCCTGGGCGCTCCTCGAAGGCCAGGGCCCGGAGGAGCTGCTGCGAACCGCGAACGCCGCGGCGGGCATGAGCTGCCGGGCCCACGGGGCTCAGGGCGGCCTCCCGAGCCGGACGGAGCTCGCGGACTTTCTCGCCGGCGCCGGTCGGCCGATGGGGGAAGGCGGGAGGTGACCCGCCATGGCCCGAGTCCTCGACCGCACCCATCGGAGCGCCGGCAGCGCTCTGCTGCCCGCGCTGCTCCTGCTCGCGTTGCTCCTCGCCGGCGGCGGCTACAACTACCGGCGCAACCTGCAGGCCGAGCCGCCGCGCCCCTACCGCAGCTACGGCGATGCGGAGCTGAGCCAGCTGATCGCGGCCTACGAGGGAGACGTCACCCGCCGCGAGGGCGCGCTGCCCCACGCATCGCGGAGCGCGAGCGGCGGCGGTCCGCTCCTGCAGGACCGCGTCGACGACTTCGAGGCCGCCCAGCGCCACGGCCGGGCCTACCGGGAAGCCCTCGCCGGGGTCGCCGGCCAGGAAGGCGTCCTTCGGGAGCTGATGGAGGAGCGGCAGGCGCGGCAGGAGCCCCCGCTCTCCGTTCACCTGCGGCGCCTCACGACGCTCTAGCCACCCACCCGGAACGCAAGTCGCAAGGAACGTCCCCGTTCTTGCGTTTCTCGGGTCAGTCGTCGTCGCTGTCGGTGGCCTCGATGATGCCTTCTTCGAGCTGACCGATGTCGAGCTCGGCGGCGGTGTCGTCGTCGTCCTCGAAGGTCTCCTCGGCGGGCTCTTCCTCTTCGAGGAGTCGGGACATCGGGGCGGCGGCGGGGCGCTTCTGGGCCGGTGCGGGCTTCGGCGCCGCGACGGCGTCCTTGGGCCGCTGGCGCTGGTTCGCTTCGCACTTCGGGCAGATCGCCTCTTCCTTGCCGAGGTCGTAGAACTTCGCCTGGCAGGCGTAGCAGACCCACTTGTAGCCGAGGCCCGGCTTCGGCTCGGAGCTTGCCGGCTCGGCCGGGGCGAACTCGCTCTTACGTCTCCGCCCGGTCGCCTTGGCGGCCTTCTTCGCCGCCGGCGCCTTGCCCTTCGTCCTGGCCTTCGCCGCTTCGGGCTTGGCGGCCTTCTTCGTCGCCACCTTGGCCGGGGCGGCCTTCTTGGCTGCGGCCTTCTTCGCCGTCGCCTTCTTCGTGGTGGGCTTCTTGGCCGCGGCCTTCCGGGTCGTCGCCTTCTTGGCCGTGGCCTTCCTGGCGGTGGCTTTCTTCGTTGCGGCCTTCCTGGCCGTGGGCTTCTTGGCGGCGGCCTTCTTCGCCGTCGCCTTCTTCGTGGTGGGCTTCTTGGCCGCGGCTTTCTTCGCCGTCGCCTTCTTGCGAGCGGGCTTCTTGCTCGTGGCCTTCTTCGTGCTCTTGCGGGCCGCCTTCTTCGCGGCCTTCCTGGTCGCCTTTCGGGCCGGGCTCATGATGGGCCTCCGCCTGCGGTGAGAATCGCGTCGCCAGCGTCCTCGATTCGCGCGAGGCCGCTGCGGCGCAGGGCATCCGGTCCGTCGAAGACGGAGAGATCCAGCTCGACGGAAACGTCGTCCGGCGGCAGGGCGAGACCCGCCCGGGAGAGCCAGCGCCGGTCGCGCGCGTCGAGGGCCGCACGGGCCGTCGCCGGTGATTCGCTGCCCCGGGCGTTCTTCACGGGCGCGTACTCCTCATCTCGCAGCGCCTCGACCAGGGTGCAGCCTCGGGCCATGCCAAGGGCATCGAACACGAAGCGCTCCAGCTTGACTCCCGGAAGGTCCGAGGCCCGCCCGTCGGGCCGGTCCGGGTCGAGCGCCCGGATCGGCTTGGGCGAGGCGTGGTAGGGAAGGGCGCGCTCCGCCTCGGCGGCGACCCGCTCCAGGAGGCCGAGACCGAGCGCGTGGACGTTGATCGAGCCGGCCCAGAGCCGCAGAGCCCCGGTCTCCGGATCGACGGCCGACCGCTCGGGCTCCTCGAGCTCCGTGTACTCGACGACCCGGAGGCCCTCGCCGTCGCCCACCCAGGTACCGACCCGCTCCGCCGGCTCCCGCTTCGCAACGGCCTTCGAGGCGACCTCGCTGCCCCGCAGCACCGCGAAGCCGACCAGCACCGGGTCCGCCACCGGCAGCAGGGGATTGTCGACCTGGCAGTGAAAGAGGTGCTGTACCCCGCGGGCCCGCAGCTCGCCGAGCAGGCCGGCTCGGGCCAGGGCAGGCAGGGCGCCCCCGTGACCGTCCGGGGCCGTCGCGAGGCGGCCGGGCTCCGCCAGAAGCAGGCGGCCCTGGGCATCGAGACACGGGGTCTCGCCCTGGGGGAAGAAGCGGACGACCTCGGCGGGTAGACCGAAGTGGCCGTGAGCGGCGAAGAAGGCGGTGGTCATCGCGTGGTTGGCCGGACTCGTCATCACGAGCCAGAGGGGCGTCCGGCCGTAGTGCCGGGCGTGAGCACGCAGCTGCTGGGCCTGGAGCTCGAAGAGGCTGCGCTGGGAGACGGGGCCGATCGCGAAGGTGCCTTTGGGGCCTTCGTGCGCCAGGCGCGTCCCCTGGCCCCCAGCGACCAGCAGGACGGCGACCCGGCCGTCCCGGAGGGCAGCATCGCCCGCCTCGCGGGCCCGGGCGAAGGTGGCATCGTCGCCACCGCGGGTGGGGTGCCGCTCGACGCTCGGGACGCAGAGGCCGGCCGTCGCGCTTCCGCTGGCCGGCCGGCGGGCCGCGGCGAGCGCCGCCTCCACCGGAAGGGAGGCCAGCTGTCGGCACAGGTCCCTGCGCTCTCGCTCGCCGAGCTCGTCCCAGTAGTCGAAGACGTGGGATTGCCCCAACGCCGAAAGGCGCTCTCGTTCGATTTCCTGGTCAGGCACTTGGGGCCCGTCTTCTGTCGCAGCATGCGCGAGCAGCGATCGATCTCCCGATCCGTCGGCTCGCCCCGAGGGAGGAGGCTCCGGGCGACAGGGGGCGGCTTGCCTATAGCGCAGCGGCTGCCGCTCGCCAAACGTGCGGAAGCCGTCTGCCCCCTCGGGAACAGAGGCCTGTGGCTCAACTCGCAAGCGGGCGACGCCGATAGCGGATTCCAGCGGGAGCGGAGGGCTTCCACTGGATTCGAACGGCGTCCCGCCGGGGTCGCCGTGCCACTGCAGGAAGGGAACGTGGCACTCGCATCGCTCTGGCGTAGAGGGGGGAGCGCAGGCGGAACCGTGGGTGTGGCCTGGGGCCACGGCCGCGTCGCCCTCGTTCACCTCGAAGGGGACGGAGCCGGGCGGCAGCTCGCCGCGTGCACCGTCCTCCCCGACGAGCCGGACGGTCTTCGCGCCTGGGTCAAGGAGCAGGGCCTGGCCGGCGCGCGCTGCGTCCTGGTTCCCCCGGACGAGGAGTGCGTCCTGCGGGTGCTCGAGGCCCCCGAGGTTCCGGAAGAGGAGCGCCGCGAATCGGCCCGCTGGCTCGTCCAGGACCTCCTGGACTTCCCCGCCGAGGAGGCCTGGATCGACGTGCTCGACATCCCGGTGGACGCGGGCTGGACCCGCGCCCGGAAGGTCGTGGTGGTGGCGGGTCGCCCCGACGCCCTGGCGGACCGGGTCGAGCAGGTGCGCCAGGCCGGCCTCGCGCCCGTCGGCTTCGACGTTCGCGAGCGGGCCCTGCTGGCCCTGGCCGATCCCGGCCGGGAGCAGGCGGGAGCCGCGGTGATCGACCTCCAGCCCAAGGCGGGGCTGCTCGTGGTCGGCGAGCGGGGCGAGCTGCACGTGACGAGGCCCCTCGGCATCGACGCCGACAGCGTCGGCAGCGAAGGCGCCGCCGAGTGGAACGAGCGCGGCGATCCGGAGGCGCCGGCGGACGCCGTGGCGCCCGCCTTCGAGAGCCTGCTGCTCGAGCTGCAGCGCTCGCTCGACTACGTGGAGAGCGAGTTCGGCCGCGGTCCGATCCGCCGCGTGGTGATCGCTCCCTCCGAGGCCGAGCTCTCCGCCCTGGGGCCCTACCTCGAGCAGCACCTTCGGGTGCAGGTGGAGTTCCTTGACCTGGCTCGCTGCTTCCCGGGCGAGGCGTCTCCCCCCACGGCGCTCCAGGCCACCTGCCTGGCGGCCGCCGGCGGCGCGGCGGGCAGGGGCTCGCTCTTCACCCATGAGCTCCAGCCCAAGGCGCGCAGCCGGAGCGGCCGTCTCGACGCCCAGGCCGTGGCCCGCCTGTGCGCGATCGTGGCCGTGTTCGGCGTCGCCCAGTTCGGCTTCGATCAGCTCCAGGCCCGCCGACTGCGTCTCGACCTGGAGGCGCTCGAGCACTCCGCCGAAGCCACCCGCGCGCGGCTCGGCGAGCTGGCCACGGCGGAGGCGCTGACGGCGGAGGACCCGATCCAGAAGGCCCGGGTGGCTGCGCTCGAGAGGAAGCGGCGCGCCCAGGCCGGCCTTCTCCAGCACCTGGCCGGCGACGCGGGGCCGGGCCGCTCCTTCGCCGGCGTGTTGACCGCGCTCGCCCGTGAGCCCGTCGGCGAGCTCTGGCTCACGGGCATCCACCTCCGCGAGGGGGGTCGCGCCGTCAGCCTTCGCGGGATGGCGATGCGAGGCGAGCGGGTCCCGGTGCTGATCGATCGGCTGGAGGCCGAGGCCACCTTCGACGGTGTCCGCTTCGAGGGCGTCGCCTTGAGACGCGGCGAGGAGCCGGTGGATCCGCTTCGCTTCGAGCTGCAGGGCGCGACGTCCGGGGAGGCCCAGCCGTGAATCCCCGGGAGCTCCGCGACCGCGCCCTCGAACGCTTCGACGCGCTCTCCGGGCGCGAACGCTGGCTCGTGGCCGTGGCCTGCGTCGCGGCCGTGTACTGGGTGCTCTCCTTCGCCCTGATCGACCCGCTGATCCGGGAGCGCGACGACCTGGTCGCACGGCTCGAGGTGGCCGCGGACCAGCTCGGCCTGCTGGAGGGCGAGGCCGCCGCCCTCACCACCCGCCTGCGGACCGGCCCCTCCTCCCGGTTGGCGCGGCGCGAGCGCGAGCTCGAGGATGCCCTCGCTTCCCTCGAGACCCGGCTCTCGGCCCATCGGACCCAGCTCGTCTCGCCTGGCGAGGCCACCCGGGTGGTGAAGGAGCTGGTCGCCGCCGAGCGGGAGCTCCGCCTGGTGCGCCTCGAAACCGCCGCGCCGGAGCCCCTGGGCGTGTCGGAGGCCCCGCCCGGGCAGACGGCGGACGAGCCGGCGCTGTTCCGGCACGACATCGAGCTCGAAACCGAAGGCAGCTACTTCGCCGCCCTCCGCTACCTCGAAGCCCTCGAGGCCGGCGGCAGCGGGCTCCAGCTCGATCGTCTCGACTACGAGGTGACCGAGTACCCCCGGGCGCGCATGGTGCTCCGCCTGTTCACCCTGAGCTTCGAGGAGGCGTTCCTGGGTGTGTGAGAACAGCCGACGGCGACGCGTCGTGAGGGGCCGCCTCGGCCTGCCGGCGATGCTGCTCGCCCTCGCAACGGCTCCCGTGATGAGCGAGGAGCTGCTCGACCCCACCCGGCCGCCGGCGACCCTCGCGGCCGCCGGGCCGGGCCGAGGCGTCTCTTCGGAGCCCCGGGTCACCTCGATCGTGAGCCGCGGCGGTTCGCGCGTGGCCGTCGTCGAAGGCCACGTCCTGCGGGTCGGCGATCGCCTCGGTGCCCATCGGGTCGTCGCGATCGAAGCCTCCTCGGTCCGCGTCACCGGTCCGGCGAGCGCCTCCGCGACCGTCTGGTCCCTCTACCGCACTCCCGTCGTCAAGCAGGCCGCGACGGATCGCGAGGACAGCGCACGATGAAGCCCCGATCCCTCGCGACGGCGCTCGCCCTCACGCTCGCCTGCGCCACGCCGCCGCCGCCGGCACCGACCGCCCGGCCCGACGCCGCTCGCGGACGGCTCGCCGAGCGCCTGCCCCCGGACGTCCAGGACGCCCTCCTGCCGGACCTGGCCGACGAGGCGGCGGCGCCGGCCCCCGAGGCGCGCTTCGACGTCAGCGTCGTCGACGCCCCGGCGAACGAGTTCTTCGCTTCCCTGGTCGAGGGCACACCGTTCAACATGGTCGTGGATCCCGGTGTGGCCGGGCGCATCTCGCTCTCCTTGAAGAGCGTCACCCTGCGCGAGGTTCTCGAGGCGACGCGGGACGCCTACGGCTTCCCCTACCGCACGACGCCCTACGGCTTCCATGTCCTGCCGGGCGGCCTGCAGAGCCGCGTGTTCCGCGTCGACTACCTGAACATCGAGCGCTTCGGCACCTCGCTCACCCGCGTGAGCTCGGGGCAGGTGAGCGAGACCGCGGGAGCCGACAGCGCGAACACCGACGCCGCGACCTCCGGCGACGGCGTCGTCTCCGGCAGCCGCCTCGACACGCGCACCCGCGCCGACGTCTGGACCGAGCTGGTGGAGGCGCTGGAGATGCTGCTCGGCGAGCGGGAAGGGCGCTCCGTCGTCCCGTCCCCCCACGCCGGCGTCGTGGTCGTGCGGGCGAGCCCTGCCGAGCTGCGTGAGGTCGAGTCCTTCCTCGAGACGATCGAGCGAAGTCTGCACCGACAGGTGATCCTCGAGGCCAAGATCCTGGAGGTCGAGCTCGCCGACGAGTACCGGGCCGGCGTGAACTGGGCCCAGCTCGTCACCCACGACGACGCCCGCTACGTCTTCGGACAGGGCGGCCTCGGCCCGCTGCCCGACGCGAGCGTCTCGGACATCGCCGGCGGCTCCGGCGTGCTGAACCCGGACCTCGACCTGCCGATCGAAGGCATCCTCGGCAATCCCGACTTCGGCGGCGCCTTCAGCATCGCCGTCGCGGCGAATCACTTCCTCGCCTTCATCCAGCTTCTCGAGACCCAGGGCCGGGTCCACATCCTGTCGAGCCCGCGCATCTCGACCGTGAACAACCAGAAAGCCGTGATCAAGGTCGGCAACGACGAGTTCTTCGTCACCGACGTGTCGAGCACGACGGTGACGGGCACGGCGACGACGACGACGCCGGACATCGAGCTCACGCCCTTCTTCTCCGGGATCGCCCTCGACGTAACGCCCCAGATCGCCGAGGACGGGGGCGTGATCCTCCACATCCACCCGTCCGTCAGCCAGGTGGTCGACCAGACGAAGACGGTGACGGTCGGAGGGGAGATCCAGTCCCTCCCGCTCGCCTTCAGCACGATCCGCGAATCGGACACGGTGGTGCGCGCGCAGAGCGGGCAGCTGGTGGTGATCGGCGGACTGATGGAGGACATCGAGACCGACGACACGGCGGGCCTGCCGATCGCGTCGCGGGTCCCGCTGCTGGGCCGGGCCTTCCGCCAAGAGGCGGACAGTCGTCGCAAGGTGGAGCTCGTGATCCTCCTGCGGCCGACGGTCGTCGAGCACGGCACCTGGGCGAGCACCCTCGACGCGACCCGAGAGCGCCTCGGTCGGATGGGCGACAACGCCGATCGGCTGCTGCCGGCGGAAGGCTACCTGCGCGCCCCCTAGGAGCCCGGCTTGTACCTCGACCACTTCCAGCTCGCGAGCGCGCCCTTCGGGCTCACCCCGGACCCGGCCTTCCTGGTGGAGCTTCCCAGCCACGAAGAGGCGATGAACGTCGTGCGCTTTGCGGTCGGCAGCGGCGAGGGCTTCGTCAAGATCACCGGAGAGGTGGGCACGGGAAAGACCCTGCTATGTCGACGACTGCTGGCCGAGCTGCCTGCTTCCTTCCTGACGGCCTACCTGCCGGACCCGATGCTCTCGCCCCTGGCGGTTCGCAAGGCCGTCGCCCAGGAGCTGGGGATCCCCTTTCCCCGAGGCCTCGAGGCCCACGAGCTCCTCCAGTACATCCGCGCGTCCCTGATCGAGATCCACGAGGACGGGCGCAGCGCACTGCTCGTCGTCGACGAGGCCCAGACCCTCACCGACGAGGGCCTCGAATCGATCCGGCTGCTCACGAACCTCGAGACCCGACGCCGCAAGCTCCTCCAGGTGCTCCTCGTGGGGCAGCCGGAGCTGGACCACCGGCTCCGCGCTCCCGGGCTCCGACAGCTCGCCCAGCGCATCACCTTCTCCCACGTGCTGGAGCGCATGGACCGCGCCGAGCTCGGCGCCTACCTGGAGCAGCGGTTGGCGGCGGCGGGACGCCGCGGGCCGGGGCTCTTCAGCGCCCCGGCCGTGGCCGTGATCCAGCGCGCCAGCGCCGGGATTCCGCGGCTGGTGAACGTGCTCGCCCACAAGGCGATGATGGCGGCCTACGGGCGCGGGGACGCGCGGGTGGGGCTGCGCAGCGCGCGACGGGCGGTGGCCGATTCGCCGCGACCGAGCCTCTCTCCGCACCACGGGCGCACGCCCGGAGACCTCTGGCGGGGAGCGCGCCGATGAGCCTCGTGAACGACATGCTCGAGGATCTGGACCGGCGCACGCGCGATGGCGAGCGGGCACGCTCGACGGGCCTGCGGGCCGTGCAGGCCCGGCGCCGCAGCCGGCGCCTGGCGTGGACCTGCTTGGGCCTCGCGACCCTGGCCGCCTGCGGAATCGCCGCCGTGGCGTGGATCGCGGGCCGGCCGAGCGCAGAGACGGCCCCGGCGCGATCCGCATCGCTCCCCTCGGCTGCGATCCAGCCGCTGCCGGCCGTTGCCTCCGCGCCTCCGGCGCCGCCCATGCCGTCGCTGGCCTCCCCGGAGCCCACAACGACGCGGGCAGCTCCGACCTTGCTTGCGCCCGGGGCGGCCGAAGCGCCTCCCACGTCGCCGGCGCCGCCGATCGCGGCGCAGGGAGACCCGGCGTCCGAGAGCCCGGTCGCGATCGAGGAACCGCCCACGGGCGGAGAGCCGTTCGCGAACGCCGCGCCTCCGCCGTCCCAGTCGATCGCGCGAGGCGGGCAGGTCGCCGCCCGGGGCGAGCCGATCGCGCCAAAGCGGCTGGCGGACGAGCTCGTGCACGAAGGAGCCCAGCTCATCGCCGGCGGTCGGCTCGACGCGGGCCTCGATGCGTGGCGGCGCGCGCTCGAGCTCGACCCGACACGGGCCGAGGTGGCAGCCCGGGCTGCGCGGCGGCTCCTGGCTGCGCAACGTCCAGCCGAGGCGCGAGTGTGGATCGACCGCAGTCGCGCCACGCGGCCGGACGATCCGGTCCTGCGCGAGCTCGACGCCCGGGCCTGGCTCGCCGTCGCCGGCCCCGAGGCGGCCCTGCGCTCGCTCGAGCCCACGCTCCCTCCCTTCGAGGCGGCGCCGGGGCTCCATGCCCTGCGCGCGGCGCTGCTGCAAAGGGAAGGGCGCCACGCGGAGGCGCTGGAGGCGTACCGGGCGTTGGTCACCCGTGCGCCGGGAGAGGGCCGCGCCTGGTTCGGACTCGCCGTCTCCGCCCACGTGCTCGGACGCGAGGCCGAGGCACGGATCGCCTACCACCACGCCCTCGGCGATCCGTCGCTGCCCGGTGCCCTCGCGCGCCACGCCAGGAGACGCCTGGCGCGAGGGGCCGCACGGCCCGGGGAGGACCCGTCGTGAGTGCCTCTGCGGGCCGGAAGAAGATCCGCATCGGCGAGCTGCTGGTGCAGAACGGCCTCATCAGCGAAGACCAGCTCACCACCGCCCTCGTCGAGCAGAAGAAGGCCGGACGGCGCCTCGGCCAGACCCTCGTCCAGCTGGGCTTCGTGACCGAGGACGCGATGCTGGAGCTCCTGTCCCGTCAGCTGGCGATCCCGTTCGTCGACCTGCGTCACTACGAGTTCGACCCCCAGGTCGTGGGCCACCTGCAGGAGACTCACGCCCGCCGCTTCCGCGCGATCGTCCTCGAGGACTCCGGGGACGACTTCGCGGTCGGAATGGCCGACCCGACGGACCTCTTCGGCCTGGACGAGCTGGGACGCATCCTGCGGCGCCCGATCCGCCAGGCCATCGTGCGGGAAGCCGACCTGCTCCAGACCATCGATCGCGTCTACCAGGACAAGGACGAGCTCACGGACCTCGCCGCCGAGCTCGGCGAGGAGCTCGCCGCCAACGACGCGGACTTCGACGTCCGCAACCTGCCGATCGGCGAGGATGCCACCGAGGCTCCGGTGGCCAAGCTCCTGCAGTCCCTGTTCGAGGACGCGACCCGCACCGGGGCCTCGGACATCCACATCGAGCCGGACGAGGCGGCCCTGCGCGTCCGCCAGCGGATCGACGGGGTGCTGCGGGAGCAGGTGGTCGCGGGGCCCCGCATCGCGGCGGCAGTGGTCCTTCGCCTCAAGCTGATGAGCGGCCTCGACATCTCCGAGAAGCGCCTGCCCCAGGACGGCCGCTTCAACATCAAGGTGAGCGGACGCACCGTCGACGTCCGCCTCTCCACCATGCCCATCCAACACGGCGAGTCGGTGGTGATGCGGCTGCTCGACCAGAGCGAGGAGCAGCTCAAGATCGAGCACCTGGGCATGCCGAAGCGCGTGCGCGCGAAGTTCCGCGCGGCCCTGGCCCGGCCCCACGGGCTCATCATCGTGACCGGCCCGACCGGCAGCGGCAAGACGACGACCCTCTACGCGGCGCTCCGGGAGGTGAACCAGGCAAGCAAGAAGATCATCACCGTCGAGGACCCGGTCGAGTACCAGCTGCCGCGGATCAACCAAGTGCAGGTCAACCCCAAGATCGACCTCACCTTCGCCAGCGTGCTGCGCGCGGCCCTGCGGCAGGACCCGGACATCGTGATGATCGGCGAGATGCGCGACCAGGAGACGGCCGAGATCGCCCTGCGCGCGGCCATGACCGGCCACCTGGTACTCTCCACCCTCCACACGAACGACGCGCCCTCCGCCGCCATGCGCCTGGCCGACATGGGGGCCGAGGGATACCTGGTGGCCTCGGCCCTGCAGTGCGTGATGGCCCAGCGTCTGGTCCGCCGGGTGTGCAAGCGCTGCGGCGCCAAGGCCCGGCCCGAGGGAAACGAGCGGGCCTGGCTCGAGGCGGCCGTGGGAGAGCGGGCGGAGGGGCTCGAGTTCGCCCGGGGCGCCGGCTGCACCCAGTGCAACGGGACCGGCTACCGGGGCCGCATCGGCGCCTACGAGCTGCTCAGCATGACGGATCCCCTCGCCGACGCCCTGCGCCAGGCCGACCCCAGCGCCTACGTGCGAACGGCCCGCGAGGATCCGGAGTTCCGCTCCCTGGTCGCCTGCGCGATGGACTACGCCCGCGCGGGCCTCACGAGCCTGGAGGAGGTGATCCGCCTCGCGACCGAGGCGGAGCCCGACCTCTCCGGCGACGACGACTAGCATGGCGCTCTTCGCCTACACGGCGCGGGGTCGGGACGGAGCCCTGATCGAGGCACAGATCGACGCCCTCTCCAGCGCCGACGCGGCCGCGCAGGTCAGGGAGTCCGGCGCGATTCCCGTTCGGATCCAGCAGGCCGAAGAGCGCGCCGCCGCCACCGGACAGGGCGGAATCCGCCTGCGGCGCCGACGGGTCACCCAGGAGGACCTGATCTTCTTCTGCCGCCAGATGCACCGGCTCGCCCGCGCGGGCGTGCCGATCGTCCGGTCGATCACCGGCCTGGCCGAGTCGACCCGCAATCCGGCCTTCCGGGAGATCCTCCTCGACATGCTCGAGGGCCTGCGTTCGGGGCGCGAGCTCTCGGACACGCTGGTCCAGCACCCCGGGATCTTCCCGCGGCTCTTCGTGAGCGTCGTCCAGATCGGCGAGAACACCGGGCAGCTCGACGACGCCTTCCAGCAGATGGGGCGCTACCTGGAGGACGACCGCGAGAACCGGCGTCGGGTGAAGACGGCGCTGCGCTACCCGATGATCGTGATCTCGGCGATCGTCGGCGCGCTGGTGGTGGTCAACATGTGGGTGATCCCCGCCTTCGCCCGCGCCTTCGGCGAGCTGGGCGCGGAGCTGCCCTGGGCCACCCGGCTGATCATGACCACCAGCAGCTGGACGGTCGCCTACTGGCCCTACGGCCTGACCCTGCTGGCAGGACTCGGGCTCCTGACCCGGGCTTTCATCCGCACCGACGAAGGCCGTCTCGCCTGGGACCGGGCCAAGCTCCGTATCCCGCTGGTCGGCTACATCCAGTACCGCGCGATCCTGGCCCGGTTCGCCCGGGCCTTCGCGGTCACCTCCCGCGCCGGCGTGCCGATGCTCGAAACCCTCCGCATCACCGCCGGTGCCCTGGACAACGCCTTCCTCTCCGAGCGCATCCGGGGACTGGGCCAGAGCATCGAGCACGGTGAGACGCTCACCCGGGCCGCCGCCGCCTCGGACGTCTTCGACCCGCTGGTGCTCCAGATGATGGCGGTGGGGGAGGAGACCGGGATGCTCACGGACATGTTCGTCGAGATCGCGGAGACCTACGAAGGCGAGGTGGAGTACGAGCTCAAGCGGCTGGCCGAGTCGATCGAGCCGATCCTGATCGTGGGCGTGGGCGGCATCGTGTTGCTCATGGCCCTGGGCATCTACCTCCCGATGTGGGACCTGGCCGGGGCGGCCCTCGGCTGAGCGGGGTGCGCCAGACGGCGGCTCCTGGCTGGCTCCGCAGCTCAAGTGCAGCCTGGGGCCGGCCGATGATTCGCGTGTCCCTGGAAGCCTCCAGCGGCACGCGAAAACCCACCAGGGGGAACATTGCCATGAAGCATCCGGCGAACACCCGACGCGGCTCCGGCTTCACGCTGATCGAGCTCGTCGTGGTCATCGCGATCCTCGGGCTGCTGGCCGCTATTGCCCTGCCCAAGTTCGTCGACCTCACGGCCAACGCCCGGACCGCCGCGTTCGACGGCGTTCGCGGCGGCTTCGCTTCGGGCGTCCAGCTCGCCCACGCCCAGTGGCTCGCCACGGGAACGGCCCCGGCCACCATCACGATGGGCGGCTCCGTCATCAACATGAACGCCGCAGGCTGGCCCACCGTCGACGCCGCCAACGCCACCCAGGACTCGGCCGCGGAGCTCTACGCGCTGCTCATGACCGGGCCGATGCCGACCGGCTGGGCGGGCACCGAGGCGCCGGCGGCGGGTGCGGGGACGGCCACCTTCACCCTCGCAGGCGCCGGAGGCGGTGCCTTCACCTACGACGCCACGACCGGCGTCGTCAACTAGCCGACCGCGCGGTGGGGCTGCTTCCGCCCCAGCGCTCCGCGGGCTTCACGCTCACCGAGCTGGTCCTCGTCGTGATGGTGCTGGGCCTGCTCGCCGGCGTGGCGGCACCGCGCTTCTTCGAGCGCAGCACCTTCGACGAACGCATCGCGCGCGACCAGCTGGCGGCTGCCCTTCGCCACGGCCAGAAGCTGGCCCTGTCGAGCCACTGTGAGGTGCGGGTGCAGACGACCGCGTCGAGCTTTCGCCTGGACCAGCGCACCGCCTGCACCAGCGGCGCCTTCGGCCAGCCCGTCTTCCATCCGGCGACCGGCCAGGCGGGCTACACGGGAGCCATGCCGCCCGGCGTGGCCTTGGCCAGCTCGGTCAACCCGCTTCACTTCGACGCCCTGGGCCGCGCCACCGATGCGGGCGGTGCGGTCTCGGATGCCACGCTCCGCGTGGGCGGGCGCGTCGTCCAGGTGGTGGGGGCCACGGGACTTGTCCGCTCGCCCTGACCGCCACCGCCGCCGCCGGGGCGTCACGCTGGTCGAGCTGGTCGTCTCCATCTCGATCATCGCCGTCGCGCTCGTCGGCACGTTGCAGGTCGTGCGGGTGACCGGGGGCGCCAGCGCCGACCCGATGATCCGACAGCAGGCCGCCGCGATCGCGGAGGCCCATCTCGCCGAGATCCTGCTGAAGGGGTTCCACGACCCGGATCTCGGCGCCGGGGGAGGGGTCTGTCCGGCCGCCGAAGGGGGCGGGCGGGCCGTCTGGGACAACGTGTGCGACTACGAAGGCCTCGACGACGCCGGCGCCCGCGACCAGCAGGGGCTCGCGATCCCGGGCCTCGGCGGCTACCGGGTGCGCGTGAGCGTCGACACCACCGCGACCCTGGGCGGCCTGGTGGGACCCGGGGACGTGGTCCGGGTCGACGTGCGCGTGAATTTCGACACCTCCGTCGACTTCGTCGTCAGTGGCTATCGGACCCGGACGTGAGGGTCGCTCCCCGATGGTGGGAACTGGACGTGACGGTCGCTCCTCGATGGTGGGAACTGGACGTGACGGTCGCTCCTCGATGGTGGGAACTGGACGCGACGCTCGCTCCCCGATGGTGGGAACTGAACCTGACGGTCGCTCCCCGGCCGTCCGATGCGACGGTGACGCCGGCCCGCCGGCGCCGGGCCGGATTCACCCTGGTGGAGCTGATCGTGACCCTCACGATCAGCGCACTCCTGGCGGGCCTGCTGATGACGGCGATCCAGGCCCCGCTGCTCGCCTACGAGGACGTGGCCCGTCGGAGCCGTTTGGTCGACGGAGCCGAGAACGCGGCGCGCCACATCGAGCGGGAGGTGCGCTCGGCCTTGCCGAACAGCCTCCGGCTCGCCGCCGGCGGCCGGACCCTCGAGCTGATCCCGACGGCCGACGGAGCGCGCTACCGGCGCCAGCCCGGCGTGAACCCGAGCACCGCCGACCATACGGCCGCCAGCGACGTGCTCGACTTCACCGGGGACGCCTCCTGGAACGTGCTCGGGAGGCTCCGGAACCTGGGCTTCGGCTACGGCGTGGCGCTCCCGGCGGGCCGTCGGATCGCCATCTATCCCACCAGCACCTCCGTCTACACCGAGGCCGCGGCGGATGCGTCGCCGGCCGCCGTCACGCCCTCCACCACCACGATCACCGTCCTCGACGACGGGGACGAGGACCAGCTGACGCTCTCGGCTCCCTTCGACTTCGCTCTCGAATCGCCGGACCAGCGCCTCTACGTGATCGAGGCGCCGGTCACCTACCGCTGCGACCTCGGTGCCGGAACGCTCACCCGCTACGACGGCTACGGCTTCCATGCCGCCCAGCCCGACGCCCCGGCGGCGGCCCCGCTCGCGAGCGGCACCCGCGCCCTCGTGGTCGAGGGTCTGACGGCGTGCACCTTCACCTACGTGGCGGGCACGGCGAGCCGCGACGGCCTCCTCACCGTCGCGCTCGGCGTGAGCGAAGCGGCGGAGACCGTGAGCCTGCTCCATCAGGTCCACGTGGAGAACGCGCCGTGAAGGGGCGGCGGAGGCGAGAGGCGGGCTTCGGCCTGGTCATGGCGATCTTCGTCCTGCTCGTCCTGGCCGCCGTCGGCCTCGCCCTGGTCGATCTCGGCGCCGTCCAGCGGCGCACGTCCAGTCTCTCGCTCCAGGCCCTGCGCGCGGGGCAGGCGGCCCGCAGCGGCCTGCAATGGGGCGCCCAGCGGGCGCTCGCCACCGGCACCTGCCCGCCGACCACCACCCTGGCCCTGAGCGAGGGCGGGCTCCAGGGCTTCACCGCCCGGGTCACCTGCAGCGCGACGGTCCACGTCGAAGCCGCGACCACGTCGACCATCTTCGAGCTGGATGCGGTGGGCGAGTACGGCGCCTTCGGCAACCCCGACTACGTCCGACGACGCGTCCGCGCGAGCATCCACCAGGGGAGCTAGGAGCCGGGCACGTCTTCCGCCGGCTTTCGCGCCACGCAGAGGAGGCAATCGCGGAAAGAGGGCACCAGCTTGCAGACGGCCAGGTAGGCGAACATCGCCAGGTCGCCCGGGCCCTGGAGGCGGAGGCCGGGCGCGTAGCCCTCGGGCGTGCGGTGGAAGCGGTTGGCGACGTTGTCGAAGCGGAAGCTCGCGATCTCGAAGCCCGACCACTGGAGGACGCTCTGCAACCCGGCCCGGGTGTACTCGTGGACGTGGTCGATGTACGGATAGCTGCTGTCGAAGAAGCGCCGCGTGTTCATCGGATGTCGCCCGAACAGGAGCGCCAGTCGCTTGCGGAGATTGGCGTAGTTCGGCGTCTCCACCATCACCAGGCCGCCCGGCTGGAGCACACGCCGCACCTCCGAGAGCAGGTGGCGGGGGCTCCCGTGCAGGTGCTCGATCATGTCGAGCAGGGTGACGAGGGCGAACTGGCCGTCCGGGTAGGGCAGGGGTTCGACCAGCGTGTCGCAGTGGGTCGTGGGAACGCCGTGGGCCTCGAGCCAGGCCCGGTTGTTCGTGTGGAGGTCGGCGCTGGCGACGTCGAAGCCGAGCCGCGCCATCGCCGAGGGGAACACGCCGATGCCCGAGCCCACGTCGAGGACGCGACCGCCCGCGGGAACCCACACGAGGGCGTCCTCGAGGTTCAAGCGGTGCTTGACGAAGTTGCGCGCAAAGCTGTCCCCGCGCAGGGCTTCCGGAAGCTCCGAGCCAACCCAATCCAGCGCGGCGTCGATGTCGGCGTCGGGCATCGGCCGAGCATAGGCTACGGCGCGCCCGCGGCGGCGCGCGGGCTCAGTAGGCGTCGCGGACGTAGATCGTGCGCCCCTCGCCGGCGAAGATGCCGAAGGTCGCCCGGCCCGAGGGGCTCTCGAGCCAGCCGCCGTCGCCGTCCCAGTCGCCGAAGAGCCAGGGAAGGTCGGCGCCGGTCGCGGTGGTGAGGTCGAAGAGCAGGTCCACGTGTCCGGTCTGCCCGGCTCCGGGAGCGGAGAGGGCGAGGCCGGCGTCCCCGGCGAAGAGCGGATCGTTCGCGATCGAGGGCGTGGTGGGGAGGCTCGGGGGCTGGGGCGCGAGCCCCAGCCAGGCGGTCGAGGCGGGGCTGCAGACGTCGGCGGCATGGGCCACGAAGGCGCTTCCGTTCCACAGCTCGGCGCGCAGCGGGACGCCCAGGGCCGCGAGCTCGGAGCCATGGGCGTTGGCGAGGGCCATGCGCCCGAAGCGCTGCTCCTTGCCGGTGTCGAAGGCGATCCCCAGGCCCGGTGTCGCCTGGCCGAAGCGCACCGGGTTGGCCGCAGCAGCGACGCCGTCCTGGTCCTGGAGGTCGAAGCGCAGCTCGATCTCCGCGTCGAAGGCCGGGATCGGCGCGCTGCGCACGAAGCCCAGATCGGGCCCGCCCGTGAAGGACAGCCGGCCGATGCCGGCGCCCAGGGGCGTCACGCTCGGCGGGTTCGGTGCGGCGGCCGTGAGCGAACCGGTGGCCGAGAGGAAGGCCAGGCCCGTCTGGCTCGCCCCGTCGAGGCGGAACCAGCTGCCGGTGTAGTTCTCGGTCGTCGTGCCCTGGGCATTGCGTGCGGTGGCCGTCACCTCGGGCTCCTGGCCGGCGGCGAAGGAAACGGGCTGGCCCACGTAGCCGAAGCCCCCTGCGGGGCAGGCCGTCGCGAAGCTCGGCGTGTTCAACGCGACGTCGAAGTGGTCCGGGGTGAAGCGGCCGACGGTCCCGGATTCGCTTCCCGTGACGTCTCCGGTCCCGAGGTAGCTCCCGTCGGCCAGGCTCGCCTGGAGGCGGATCGCGCCGACCTCGTCCCAGCCGAAGGTGGTGCCTCGGAAGGTGCCCGCCGGCGAGATCCCGGCGAAGGCCGTCGCGTTCAGGATCGCGCCGGTTCCCGTGGTGCCGTTGCGCCCACCGCCCGGAGCCACGAGGGTCGAGGCGTGCAGGCGAAGCCTCTCCGGGCTGGCCTCGCGGCCGAAGCTCGGCGTCAGGCTGCCCTCGGCGTCGAGCACGCGAAGCTCCACCTCGAACGGGCTTCCCGCCGCCACGAAGACGCTGCCCGTCGGAATCGGGACCGCGGGGTTCGGGCTCCCGTCCGGCCGGCGCACCGCGGTGATCTCCAGCTCGTCGGGCCGGACGACGAACGCATTCGTGGACCCGGTGATGCCGCCAGCGGGCTCGGTCACGCTCTCGTCCTTGAGCCCGATCTGGATCCGTCCCACATCCTTGTACTTCGCCGACACCACGGCTTGCCCGTTGCCGAAGGTGACCGCGTGGGGAAGGGCGGCGGCCTCGCTGGCGGCGATCGGCACGCCGCCGACGGTCGGGACGAGGGCGCCCGTCGTCGGGTCGAGATGGCTGCCCCAGAAGGCGAGGGGCCGGCTCCCGGTGTAGGACTCGATCACGCCGCAGGTGGGGTCGTTCGGGGTCTGGCCGTAGGCCGTGAGATGGAGGGAGAAGGGGCTTCCGGCGGTCTGACTGGGAATCGGATCGGCGACCACGGCCGGCGGCGGATTCGTGAGCGCGCTCGCCGTCACGACGATGCCGCTCGGCGCCCACGCGAGGCTGCCCTCCGCGTCGTCGTCCCGAACGGTCGGAGTCGCCGTCTCGAAGGCATCCACGTCCACCGGCGTGCCGCCCTCCAGGTAGGTGAGCGTGAAGCTCGCCATGCCGTCGTCTGCGTCGGTGAAGGTGTAGGTCGCGATGCCGTCGTTCGGCGTGGCGTCGGCGAAGCCGCCCTGGTTCGATGCGGCCGCCGCCCACGTGCCCTTTCCGGTCTGGGTGTCGAGGGTGATGGCTCCCGTGTAGTCGTCGACGGCGAGGCCCCCGGTGTCCAGGGCGGTGACCGTGATCCTCTCGCCCAGGCAGTAGACGCCGTGGCCGTCGTGACCGATGGCGAAGTGGTCCACGCGCGCGGCCCGGAGAGCCTCGTAAGCCCCGATGTCGAAGGCGCCGCCCAGCGGCCGCGGGTTGCCTTCGAGGTCCTCGGACGTCGTGGCACTGGCGTCGGTGCCCGCATCGATTGCGGGCGAGCTCGCCAGGAGGTGGAAGTCGCCGGCGGCGACGAATGACGGATTCGTGAAGACCTCCCCGGTGCCGGCGGAGGTGCCCGAGAAGTGCCCGCCGCGATTGGCCCAGAGGACGTTGTACGCGTGGGTGACGGCACTGCCCGAGCCGGTCCGCCGGATGCCGTGGCCACGGCTTCCGCTCACGATCGAGTTCGTCAGGAATGCGCTCGCGCGATCCACCAGCAGCCCGTCGCTGCCGTTGTCGGCGAGGACGACGTGCCACAAGTTCGCGCGACTTCCGCGGACGACGCGGGCGCCGCTCGCCTTGCTGCCCGCGACGATGCTGTTCACGAGGGAGGCCTGCGCGTTCAGCGTGACGTAGACACCGTGGCCCCCGCTCGCCAGGAGGCGACTCCGATAGATCCGGCCGGTCGCGGCCGAGTCGACCTGGACCGCCTCGTCGCCGCTGCGCTCCACCTGTCCCCCGGTCAGGGAGAACACGGCGCCGCCCGTGACCTCGATGCCATCGCCGCGGTTGTCGGCGAGCGTGGCTCCGAAGACCCTCACGTCGCCGGCGCCCGAGACACGAATGCCATCCTCGCCGCTGCGATCGATCTGGAGGTCCACGGCGTCCATGGTGGACCGCAGCACCTCCAGTCCCTGGCGCCCGCTCCCGTGGATCGAGGTCTGCCGGATCGATCCCTTGGCCACTCTGGAGAGGGAGACGCCCTCCCAGCGACTGGAGGACACCTTCGTGTCCCGGACGTCCAGGGTCGCATCGGAGACCTGGACCCCCGTCTCGGCGCTGTCGGAGACGCTCGTACCCGAGACCGTGAGCGAGCCCGACGTGCCGAGCTGGATGCCCTCGGCTCCGTTTCCTTCGAAGCTGGAGTCGGCCACCGTCACGGCGCCACGGAAGCACTCGAGGCCGTCCTCGCCGCTGTCGCGGATCGTCGCGTTCGCGACCCGGAGGCTGGCGTTCTCGCAGCGGATGCCTTCGGAGCGATTGTCGTGGATCGTGGCGCCGTCGATGGTCAGGGTGACGTCCCGGCCGAAGACACCGTCGTTTCGGGCGTTCGAGACGACCGTCGCGCCGGAGACGGTCACCGTGCCCGCGCCGGTCGCCTCGAGACCGTTGGATCTCGAGCGGTCGATCGTGCAGGAGGTCAGCGTCGCGTCGGTGCGATCGAGATCGATGCCGTCGTCGCCGTTCGACACCGCCGAGATCTGGTCGAGCACGAGCCCGTCGGCGTCGTCCGCATCGATCGCGTCCCCGCCCCCGGTGATGCGGAAGCCGCGCAGCAGGTGGTACCGGTGGGCGAGGGACACGACGTCCGAGCCCCCGCGGTGGATCCTCACGGTGCCGGCATCGCCGGTCTTTGCGCCGTCCCTGTCGGCGATCAGCGCGATCGCAGCGGCCGCGGTTCCGTGGCGGCGGGAGCGGACCGCCTCGTTGTAGTTCCCGGCACCGACCCATGTCGTGTCGCCAGCCGCCATCGTGTCGAGGGCGTGCTGGATCGTCCGCCACGCCGTACCGGCGGAGGTTCCGGCGTTGCCGTCGTTGCCCGAGCGGCGCACGTAGTAGTCCGTGGCGGCGCCGGGAAAGGGCGCCAGCAGGGCGATGACGAGAACGATTCCGAAGCGAGGGGGCAGGGCAGCTTTCTCCGATGGAAGCCCGAGCGGACGGGTTCCCACCGGGCTGTATCGATCGACCCACGCGTGAGCTGGAGCCCGGCCCCTGAGGGAGCTCTGGTCGGGGATCTCCCGGAGTCCTGCTCCGGCGAAGGCCCGGGCCGGCGCGCGCTACCGTGGCCGGCCATGGCGGATGCGTTCCACCGCTCCTACGCCGACCAGGCCCGGCACTACTTCTTCGAGCGTCCCCACGAGGCGATCCTCGCCGAGCCCCTCGCCACGCCGGCAGCATGGCGCGGCGACGAGCTGGGAGAAGAGGATTGGCGGATCCGTCTCACCCCGGGACAGGTCGCCGAGCTGGAGCGAGCACTCGAGGGCGCACTGGCTCGCGGGCTTCCCCAGGAGACCCTCCGCCCGGCGGACTTCCCCCTTCCGTCCCTGGCCCGGGAGATCGCGAGCTGGCGGCAAGTGCTCGGGGCGGGGCGGGGCTTCCTGGCGATCTCCGGGCTGCCGATCGCGGGGCTCCGGGACGAGGAGGCGGGACTGCTCTTCTGGGGGCTCGGCCTCCACCTCGGCTGGCCCGGGGCCCAGAACGCCGAGGGTGACCTGCTGGGCCACGTGGTCGACACAGGCGAGGATGCCGCCGACCCCTTCGTGCGTCGCTACCGCACCTCCGGCGACATCGCATTCCACTGCGACGCCGCCGATGTGGTGGGCCTCTTGTGCCTCCGCGCGGCCCAGCGCGGCGGCGCCAGCCGCATCGCCAGCTCGGTCACGGTCTACAACGAGCTGCTCCAGCGGCGCCCGGACCTGGTCCGGCGGCTCTACGAGCCCTTCGCCCTCGACATCCGCAACGAGAACCGCCCGGGCCAGCAGGGCTGGATCCCGGTCACGCCCTGTCGCCATGCGGCGGGCCACCTGCGCACCTTCTACCACAGCGACTACTTCCGCTCGGCGCCCCGGCACCCGGAGGTGGCCGAGCTGAGCGACGACGACAGGGCGCTCCTCGACCTCTACGAGGAGATCGCCCACATGCCCGGCGTCCACCTCGATATGGAGCTGCTGCCCGGCGACGTCCAGCTGATCTCGAACCACACCGTGGTCCACGCGCGCACCGCCTACGAGGACGAGGCCGGGGCGGAGCGCGGCCGCCACCTGCTCCGGCTCTGGCTTTCCCTGGAGGCTCCGGCGGACGGCCCGGAACCTTCATCCAGCACCTGAGCTTCCGGGGGCCAGGTTCGGGAAGGGCTGGGGAAGTCAGCCACGGGCTCTGGGCGAAGCGGGCCGGTCCGATCGCGGCCTCCTCGTTCGTCGTTGGGTCGAACCCCAGCCCAGCGAAGGAGAGATCCATGGCCAAGTTCCTGCTCGTCTACCACGGTGGCGGCGAGATGCCCGAAGACGAAGAGGCCCGCCAGAAGGAGATGGCCGCCTGGAGCGCCTGGTTCGGCGAGCTCGGCGCCGCGGTCGTCGACGGCGGCAACCCGATCGGGCCCTCGAAGACCCTCGCCTCGGACGGCTCCGCCGGGGAGGGCGGCGGCTCCAACCCGGCGACGGGCTATAGCCTCATCGACGCCGGAAGCCTCGACGAGGCGGTCCAGAAGGCGAAGGGCTGCCCGATCCTTGCCGGCGGCGGCAGCGTGGAGGTGTGCTCGACGATCGACGTCGGACCGTAGGAGGCCCCCGGTCCCGCCGGCGATCGCGCCCGCGGGGATCGCCCCTCCCGCCGGGCGAGGCCGGTCGAGAATGCGAGTCCCGCCGCGCCGGGGCATTGGTAGGATGCGGTGCCCATGCATCCGGGATTCCGCTGCCTCTTCGTCGCCGTCCTCGGGCTCGCCCCTGCCGTCGTCCCGGTCGCCGCCGCCGCGGACCCGCTGGAGGTCGAGTGGCGGGGCCCGGCGGAGGCGGTCCAGGGATTCGTGATCGAGCGCCGCCCGGCGGGGGAAGTCCGCTGGTCGCCGATCGCCCGGCTGGGTCCCGAGGCGACCCGGTTCCTCGACGAGGTAGCCGGAGACGGCGACGCGTTGTGCTACCGGGTCCGGGCCATCCTCTACGACGGGAGCTGGGCGCCGTCCCTCGAGCAGTGCGGACCCACCGAGCCCGAGCTGGCCGGGGACGCCGAGCCGATCGCCGTGCCCATGCGACCGGACGTCGCCGCGCCACCACCCGCCCTCGAAGAGCCGACCGCGCCGAAGCCCGCCGGCCCGGCCCGGGACGCGGACGCGGCACCGCCGAAGGTCTCGGATCGCTTCCGTCCGGAGCCCCCGACGACGTTGGGTACGCAGCGGGAGGCGGCCACGACCGATCCGGACGCGGCCCCGTGATCCGGCTCCTGGCTGCGAGCCTCCTCGTGCTCCTGACGGCCGCCGCGTGCGCGACCCAGGGCGAGAACGAGCGCCTGGTCGAGGCGCTGGCGCGCGGGGACGTCCATGCCATCGTGACCGTGCGCGGCGTGGTCGCCCTCGTCCCGGACGTCCTGTTCGAGTTCGACAGCCATGGACTCAGCGCCGACGCCGAGCGTCGCGTCGCGTCGATGGCCGCCGTGATCCTCGAGTTCGGGACCGTCCGCCCGATCCAGGTCGAGGGCCACACGGATTCGGTCGGCGACTCCGCCTACAACCTCGAGCTCTCCTTCCGGCGCGCCGAGCGCGTCGCCCGGGCGCTGGTCGAAGCGGGCATCGATCCGCTGCGCGTGACGTCTCTCGGCCTCGGCGAGACCCGACCCGTGGCGCCGGACCAGGTCGAGGACGGACGCGACAACCCGGCGGGGCGGAGGCTGAACCGGCGGGTCGAGGTCGTGATCGAGAATCGTTAGATCGTCATCGGGCGTCGTCGGCCAGCGGGGGCTCCGCAGGCGTCCCGCCCGCGGTGACGGCCGGGACGAGCTGGAAGAGCAGACGACGGCTGCTCGAATCGAGGGGGAGGGCCCGCTCCGCGATCTCGCCGCCCTCGAACTCCAGCCGGAACGTGTGCAGCCCCCGAGCCAGACGGGCGTCGGTGATGGGCGTCATGCCGAGCAGGCGACCGTCGGCAACGACCCGTGCCGGCGGTTCGGCGTCGATGGTGACCTGCAGCAGGCCCGGCGGCGCCACGCGCAGGATCTCGGGTCCGCGGGGCGCCGCGCCAGGCGTGGGAGCCGGAGCCGGCAGCACCGCTGCGGATCGTCGGGGCTCCGCGCGAAGCGGCCGCTCCCGCGGCGGGCCCACCCGGACCACCTCGGGGCGGCGACCGGGATCGAGGACGACGATCGGGGCCGGCTCGGCGTCCGCGTCCTCCTCGGTCTCCAGCGAAGGCGCCCCGGTCGGCGCGGCCTCGGGCAGGGCGCCAGCCACGCCGCGAGGAGGGCTCCCGGCCAGGGCAGCACTCCCTTCGAGGGGGGCGGCTTCGGGCGGCGTTGGGGGCAATTCGCCGGAAACGGGCGAGCGCGGAGCGGCGGCGACGTCGCGGAGAGGGGCTTGCGGCTGGGCAGGGGCCAGGGCGCGGCGCCCCCCCGCGCCCCTCGCATCCAGCGGCTCCGAAGCGGGACCGGCCGGCGCCGGGTCGAACGGCTCCGAAGCGGGACCGACCGGCGCGGGGTCGAACGGCTCCGAAGCGGGACCGGCCGGCGCCGGACCAAACGCGCCCGGATTGGCCGCGACCGGAGGAACCGCGTCGGGGGGCGTCGGGCTCGTCGTCGCTTCATCGTCCGCAGCCATCCGGTGCGGGAGCGGAGCCGCCGCCACGTCCGGGGCCGTCCCGTCCGGGAGCGGAGCCGCCGCCACGTCCGGGGCCGTCCCGTCCGGGAGCGGAGCCGCCGCCACGTCTGCGGCCGGCGGCCCTGCGACCTCGATGGCGCCCGGGGCGTCACCCCCCGCATCCCCCAGGAGCTGCGTGAGCCCCCACAGGAGCGCGAGCACGCCGGCCGCAACGGCGGCGGCGAGCCACCCACGCTGCGCGGCAGGCCCCCGCCGCACCGTGACCGGCGGCTCCGCGGGAGGGCTCGGCTCGTCGTCTGCAGCCACGGGTGCGGCCGGTTCGGAGCCCGACCGGGCCAGCGGCGACGGCGCCGGGGGGGAGGGCGCCCGCGAGAGAGGGGCGGCCACGACTTCATCCCGCGGCCCTTGCTGCGGCGGCGTCCCCTCGTGCGGGCGGAGGGACGCCTGCGGCGAAGCCCCGTCCTGCGGCGGAGGGGACGGCTCGGCCGGGGGGGCGGATGCTCGCATGGGGGAAGGCGGCTCGGCCGGAGGGGCGGCCTCTTGCGGAGGGGGGGGTGAAACCGGGGTCGCCTCTTGCGCAGCGGACGATGAAACCGGGGTCGCCTCTTGCGGAGGCGCCTTCGCCACCGGCGGCGCCGGATCCCGTGCAGTCCCCGATGCAGGACGGGGCGGCGGGGGCGCCGCCGCCCGGCCGGCCTTGGCGAGCTGGGCCATCGTGACCACGCCCGACGACCCGGAGCGCGACGGGCGACGGGACGAGCTGCTCGGGGGTGCGAGGAAGAGACGCACCAGCTTGGTCAACGCGGGTCGCGGACCGATCGCGCCCACGTCGATCCGCGCGGCGAAGGGCTCGAGGGCGCGGATCGCCTCCGTCTCGGCCCGCGCGGCCGCGACCAGGTGCAATCGGCCTTCCTGGAGGCGAAGGGCAGCCGCGAGCCGCTGGGCCGTCTCGAGCGAGAGCCGCTCCGCATCGCGCAACAGGAGCAGGAGCGGCGGGCCCGCCGAGGGCGCGGCGGCCAATGCCAGGGCGGCCGTCGGGTCGGTGCCCGGGGCCTTCAGGTCCAGGGCCCACAACACCGCCAGGGCCAGCTCGGCCAGCGAGCCATCCGCTGCATCCACGAGCACCACCCGAAACGCCGAGGCGGCCTCCGTCGCAAACGGCTGCAATGCCTCCCTCGCATCGGGGCCGACGAGGAGCGCGGGGAGGGGATGGCTCACTGCGCAGGTTGTAGCGGGCCCGGGCCCCCTGTCGCGATCATCTCTACTACTGGTAGTGTCCTGCCCCGTGGGGGTAGTCATCTCGGGGCCATAATCGCCGCCCGGACGGCATCCTGGGCCGACTCGACCGGCGGCTCGTGCAGTACCGCCGTCACCTCCCCGTCCACCTCCCAGGCGTAGCACCTGGGCGCCGTCGGGTGGCCCAGCAGCTCGAACACGAGCACCTCGCCCTCCCAGACGGTCTCGCCTTGGAAGGTCTCCACGACGGGCTCCCGGCGCTCAAGGCGGCTCTTGGCGCCGTGGGTGGCCCGAATAGCCTGCTCGATCTGCGGGATCGGCAGCTCGTTCATTCCTATTCGGGCCGGGGCGAGCGCTCTGCGATTGCAGCACGCACATCGATGCCGCCCTCGCCCTCGTACATGAGGTCGAAGATGTTGGCGGCCGTCTGGAGCCACTTGGCGCGTTCGGGAATCGGCCACTCGCTATCCGGCTCGGGCAGGGATCCGAGCAGACCCTGGATGAACGGATGCAAGCCGTCGGAACCATCGCCTCCGCCATGGTTCGGGTTCTCGTCAACCTCGTTCACCGGGGGATCATTCTGCGGGGTCGTCACTCCGGGGCGCACCAGCCGATTGCGTCCGTGCTCGAAGAACCCGGCCCGCTCCGCGGAGCGCTCCAGAACCTGGCGAGCCCGGCTCTTCTGCTTGTCCGCAACGCCCAGGCCTTGCATGTCGCGTTCGAGGGCAGCCGCCGGCGGAACGACGCCCCCGCTGTACTTGTCGTACACCTCGCGGTAGAGGGGCACCGAGAGGAACGCATCGACGAGCGCCGCTCGCGCCTGACTCGGGTCCATGGCTCGGCGCCCGAGGTCAGAGAGGCGGTGCATCCCGGACCCACTGCCACCCTCGATGAGGCGGAAGTGGCGCGCCGACGCGACCTGGGTGCGATACGCGCTGCTCTTCGGGCTCTGGTTCGTCCAGGGCGCGAGCTGGTCGTCGGAGCACTCTCCGCTCCCGACGTTCGAGTGGATCGCCTCGGCCATCTGAATCGCCGAGGCCAGATCGCTGTAGGGGAACGCGATCGTGGACCGCTGGCGCCCCCCGCCGTCTTCCTTCGCCGTCGCCGCATCCGCGACCGACGGGATCGAGTCTCCGCTCATGCGAACCTCCCTTGCCGCAAGAGTGAATCGCGGCGTCCACGAATCTAGCAGACAAAGCGTGCTTGTCTCGCAGTCCGCAGTCGAAATGGTTGACAATCGCGGATTGCGACGCTCTACTTGTCTGACGCCCGTCCAGCATGCGGAGGAAAGCGGTGAGGAGGGTCTAGAGCGCCGGTGGCTGGAGTGGTCCACCCCGAACGGCGCGAACACAAGTAACACCGCCCGGTATCCCGTCCTAGCTGGCCAGCCTTCGGGGATACCGGGCGGGAGGACCTGCCCGCCCCAGTGGGGCACGCAGGTTTGCCGGCAGAGGTCTTTACAGCCGTCTCCGTCGGGTTCGACTCCCGAGTGCTCCACCCGGGGCCTGGGCTCAGCTTAGCCAAGGTCCGCCCGTTCCAGCAGTACGGCCCTCGCCCAAGGTGAGAAGGCCATATCGGCCTTCTTGGCCGCCTTCTGGAGCTTCGCCCGGTCCGAAGCCCGCAGACGGATCGTGACTACTACGTCTTGGTCCTGCCCCTTCGGGAGCTTCGGTCTGCCCCTCGGGCGCTTCCTCGTTCTCGCCGCCATGCGATTTCTTGTACCACATCAAATGAATATCTGCACTACGAAAAATCCTTGATTGCCCTTGATATTTGTAGTACATTAAATCCATGGCGCGGCTCACCACGGACAAGAAGGCCACCATCCTCGGCGCCTTGGTCGAGGGCTCCTCGATCCGCTCGACCGAGCGCATGACCGGCGTCCACCGCGACACCATCTGCAAGCTCGTGGTGGAGACGGGCCGGAAGGCTGAACGGATCATGGCCGACGAGATCCGCCACGTGCAGCCCCAGAGCCTCCAGCTGGACGAGATCTGGTGTTTCGTGGGGAAGAAGAAGGCCAACCTCAAGAAGACCGATGACCCGCGCACCACGGGCGACGCCTGGTGCTGGGTGGCCCTCGATCCCGATTCCAAGCTCGTCCCCCACCACCTGGTCGCGAAGCGCGAGGCTCGCGACGCCGTGCGGTTCACCCGCGAGCTGGCCCAGCGCGTCGAAGGCCGCATCCAGATCAACACTGACAAGCTCGGGGCCTACCGGCAGGCTGTCTTCGCGGCATGGGGCAGGGACGTGGACTACGGCCGGATCGTAAAGCGGTTCTCAGGGGAGCCTCTGGACTCCGGTAGGTACTCGCCGCCGAAGGTGGTCGCGGTGGACCGGAGATCGTCTACGGAAACCCCGATCCAACCACGATCTGCACCTCCCATGTCGAGCGGAACAACCTCACGATGCGGATGGGGATGCGACGCTTTACGCGGCTGACCAACGGGTTTTCCAAGAAGGTCGAGAACCTCCGGGCCGCGGTGGCGCTTCACTTCTGCCACTACAACTTCATCCGCCGGCACGCCACCATCAAGACGACCCCGGCCCTGGCGGCAGGGGTCACGGACCACCGCTGGACCCTGGCCTCGGTGGACACCCAAAACCGGCCATAGAAGGACGTCTGAAAAGCGGCCATAGGGGCTGACGCCCAGGACGTTGACGACGGCGAGGGACCTGCGATCCCCCGCCGCCATGGCGAACCTTCTGGGCAACGAGAAACGCGAGCAGATTCTGGCACTTGGCCGCCTCGGCTGGTCGCTTCGGCGGATCGAGGAGGCGACGGGCGTGCGCCGGGAGACGGCGAGCCGTTACCTCCGGGCCGCGGGGATCGCGGTGCGATCTCCTGGTCGCTGGGGGCACGGGGCCCCAAACCCGGCCATAGAGGCGTCCACCGACTCGAAGGCCCCGGCAAAAGCGGCCAAAGAGGCGTCCACCGATCCGGCCTGGCCGCCGATGCCGGGCCGGAGCCCCCAGGCCAGCGCCTGCGAGCCCTACCGCGAGTGGATCGAGGCGGGCGTGCGCCAGGGCCGGACGGCGATGGCGATCTGGCAGGACCTAGTCGATGACCACGGCTTCGCCTTCAGCTATGCGAGTGTGAAGCGCTTCGTGGCGAAGCAGCGAGCCGCGGCGCCGCGCGAGGCGCACCCGGTGATCGAGACGGCACCGGGAGAAGAGGGCCAGGTCGACTACGGCGACGGGCCGATGGTGCGGCATCCCGGGTCGGGGAAGTACCGGCGCACGAGGCTGTTCGTCTTCACCCTGGGCTACAGCCGCAAGTGCGTTCGGCTGCTCGTGTGGAAGTCGAGCAGCCAGGTCTGGTCGGAGCTGCACGAGAAGGCCTTCCGCCGGCTGGGCGGTGCACCGCGCACCGTCGTCCTCGACAACCTCAAGGAGGGCGTTCTCAAGCCCGACGTCTACGACCCCGCGCTCAACCCCCTCTACCGCGATGTGCTCGCCCACTACGGCGTGACGGCGCTTCCGTGCCGGGTGCGCCACCCCGATCGCAAGGGGAAGGTCGAGTCCGGGGTGCGCCACGCGCAGCAGAAGGTCCGCGGGATGCGCTTCGAGTCGCTCGAGCAGGCCCAGGCCTACCTCGACCGCTGGGAGCGCCGATGGGCCGACACCCGCATCCACGGCACGACCAAGCGCCAGGTGGCGGCGATGTACGAAGAGGAGAAGCCGCACCTGCTCGGGCTTCCCATCGAGCCCTTCCGCTACTACCAGCACGGCGAGCGCACGGTGCACCTCGACGGGGCCATCGAGGTGGAGGGGGCCTACTACCACGCGCCGCCGGGCTGGCTGGGGCGGCGGGTGGCCGTCCAATGGGACGGGCTGCGGGTGCGGATGCTCGATCTGCAGACGGGGGAGCTGCTGCGCGAGCACGTCCGCCAGAGGCGGGGGCGCCGCAGGATGCGGGAGGAGGACCGCCCGAAGCGGACGCCGGCCACGACCCTCCAGCTGCTCGCGCGGGCCCGGCGCGCCGGCGTCCACGTGGGCGAGGTGTGTGAGGCGATCCATCGCCTGGACGGCGTGTCGCAGGACGTGATATTCGAGGGCTAAGAGGACACGTAGATTTGCGCACCTCCTGTTGAGCCGCTGCGCGGCACGTTCCCCGTGAGGGAGGGGGGCGTGGGGCAGCGGCGACTGAGGCAGGAGGAAGTGATGACGATCGAAGTGCTGCACGAGCGGGGGTGCTCGAACCGGGAGATCGCCCGCCAGCTGGGGATCCGGGAGAGCGCGGTGCGCTACCGGCTGAAGCGGCTGGCGGAGGGGGCGCGAGACGGCCGGAGCGGGAAGCCCTTCCTGGCCGAGGCGGTCCACGAGGTGATCGCGGAGTGGCTGGAGGCGAGCTCGGGAGGCCGTGGCGTGAACCTGCAGGAGCTTCACGAGTTCCTGGTGGAGGAGCACGGGTACACGGGGAGCTCCAAGAGCGTGCAGCGGTACGTGCGGGCCCGGTTCCCGAGACCGAAGGTGCGGAGCCGGCGTCGGGTGGAGACACCGCCCGGGGCGCAGGGTCAGGTGGACTGGGGCGAGTTTCCGGGCGTGCGGATCGGGGGCCAGGAGGTGGACCTGCATGCCTTCCACCTGGTGCTCTCGCACTCGCGGCGAGAAGCGGTGGTGTGGTCGGAGCGGGCGGACACGCTGGCGTGGCTGGACGTGCACAACCGGGCCTTCGAGCGGCTGGGCGGGGTGCCGGCGGTGCTGCGGGTCGACAACGTGAAGACAGCGGTGGCGAAGGGGGCGGGGCCATGGGGGACGGTGAACCCGGCTTACGCGAGCTATGCCGGGGCCCTTCGCTTCCACGTGGACGCCACCCGTCCCCGCCAGCCGCAGGAGAAGGGGAAGGTGGAGCGTCGGATCCTGGGGCACCGGCGGGGCTTCGATCCGCGTCGGCGGGAGCACGAGAGCCTGGAGTCGCTGCAAGCGTGGACGGACGGCCAGGTGGCGCGCTCGAGCCACCGGCGGCAGTGCCCGGCGACGGGCACGACGGTCTTCCAGGCGTGGGAGGCGGAGAAGCCCCATCTCGGGGCCCTGCCCGAGCGGCTTCCCGAGCCCTTCGACCTGGCCGTGATGCGACGTGTCGGGCGCGACGCCACGGTGCGCTTCGAGGGGCGTACCTACAGCGTCCCCTTCCGCTTCGTCGAGCAGAGCGTCGAGGTGCGCGGCTGCGCCCGGCAGGTGCAGGTCTGGGCCGAGGGCTCGGTGGTGGCCGCGCACCCGCGCCACACGCGAAGCCGCCTGCTGCTGGACCCGAGCCACTACGAGGGGCCGAGCACGGAGGGGGTGGAGGCGCCCGTACCGCTCGGGCGCATGGGTCGACGCCTCCAGGAGCTGTGGGCGATGGAGCCGGAGCAGCGGCCGATCGACCTCTATGCCGATCTGGCGGAGGTGGCGCGATGACGGCGGGAAACCCGGTGCCCAAGAAGGGCGGCAAGGTGGATCTCGACCCGACCCGCGAGCGGCTCGTGCGCCTCGGCCTCCATCACGCGGCCGAGCACATCGGCGAGGAGCTGGCCCGAGCGACCAAGGACGACCTCGTGCCCCACCGCTTCCTCGACCTGCTGCTCGAGGCCGAGCTGCAGCACCGCGAGGAGCGGAGGATGAAGACCTCGCTCCGTCTCTCGGGCCTTCCCACGGGGCAGACCCTCGGCAACTTCGACTTCGCCTTCCAGCCGAGTGTGGAGCGGAGCCGGATCGAGACGCTGGGCACCTGCGCGTGGATCCGGGCCAAGGAGAGTCTGCTGATCCAGGGTCCGCCGGGAGTGGGCAAGACCCACCTGGCGGTGGCCCTGGGGGTGCGGGCCGTGGAGAACGGCTTCTCCGTGGCCTTCCATCGCCTCGAGGACCTGCTGGCGGCCCTCAAGCGCGACGCCGAGATCAGCCCGCAACGGCTGCGGCGGCGCAAGCACATGAACGTGGCGCTCCTCGTCATCGACGAGGTCGGCTTCGAGCCCATGACGCGCCAGGAGGCGAGCCTCTTCTTCCGGCTCGTCTCCTACCGCTATGGGAGGGGCTCGATCCTGATCACCACGAACAAGGGCATCGCCGACTGGCCCGAGGTGCTGGCGGGCGACGAGGTGCTGGCCACCGCCATCCTCGATCGCCTCCTCCACCACAGCCAGGTGCTCAACATCTCGGGGCGGAGCTACCGGCTCCGCGAGCTCGAGCAGGCCGCGGGGCAAAGCGCCCAGCGTTGAGGCCCCAGAGGGCGGCCTGACGGCCGTGCTCTCCTTCGGAGAGCGGAAGAGAAGAAGGAAGAACCGAACATCAACCCAGGGGGGTGCGCAAAACTAGCCGTCCTCTTAGCGCGCAAGAGATGACGTCCCTCGACACGGCGAGCCCGGGGTGCGTCGCATCCTGGGCGTGCTCTCCCTGTGCAAGCGCCACGGCATCCCTCGCGTCGACGATGCCTGCGCCACCGCCCTGGCCCTCGAGCTGCCCACCTACGCGTTCGTCAAGCGCTACCTGGAGCGTCAGCCCGAGCTGCCGCTCTCGCTCAAGCAGGTGGACCCGCTCATCCGCCAGCTCACCCACTACCGCGATCTCATCGATCGCCGCACCGAGGAGACCTCTCGTGAATCTGACTGAACTCGATCCCGCACTGCGCAAGCTCCGGCTCTCGGGCATGGCCGAGCATCTGGAGATGCGGCTCCTCGAAGCCCAGAAGGGCGAGTGGGCGGCCATCGACCTGCTCTCGGCGCTCGTCCAGGACGAGCTCGAGCGCCGGCAGGACCGACTGCTGGCCCGGCGCATCAAGCAGGCCCGCTTCCGCGACGCCAACCGGACCCTCAACGGCTTCGACTTCCGCTTCAATACGAAGATCGATCGCGCCCTGGTCTTCGAGCTCGCCACGGGCCGCTTCCTCGAGCAAGCCGAGGACGCTGTCTTCCTCGGCCCGCCGGGCACGGGCAAGAGCCATCTCGCCCAGGCGATCGGCCTCGCCGTCATCCACCAGGGCCATCGCGTCGCCTACCGCGAGGTCCACGTCCTCCTCGAGGAACTCGCTGATGCGACCCTCGACGGCACCCGCAAGGAGTACCTGGCCGAGATGGCGAGCGTGCCGCTGCTCATCCTTGACGACCTCGGCATGCGCAAGCTCCCCACCACGGCCGCCGAGGACCTGCTCGAGCTCATCATGCGCCGCTACGAGCGCACCAGCACCCTCGTCACCTCGAACCGACCCGTCGACGACTGGGGCCGGCTCCTCGGCGACACGGCAGCCGTCACCGCCATGCTCGACCGCCTCCTCCACCACGGCCACCTGCTCAAGTGCGGACCCCGCAGCTGGCGCACCAAGAAGACCACGGCCTTGCCGAAGGAGGCTCCGGCGCGGTAGAACCCCTCTGTCCTGGGCGCGGCCCTTTGGCCGCCTTTGAGACGTCCACCTTTGGCCGGTTTTCAGACGTCCACCGAGGCCCTGGAGGAGCTGGTAGAGGCGCCGTACTAGCTCGCGAGCTGGCGGACTGATTCGTCCCAAGCACGCACCTTCTCCTTGGCGATCGGGCCGAGGTTCCGCGCGAGCATCGACATGATGGCGCTTAGGTGGGGCTTGGCGGCTTCGAAGAGCTCTTCTCCCGTGATTCCCCCCGGAATCAGGGCATCAGATACGGCCTGCTGGACGAACGACGGCATGTCGAGAATGTCGATGCCAACGATGCGATCTAGGTCCTCAGAGACCAAGATTGTCATGTCCTCCAGCGGTACCGCTACCGTCTGGCCGCGCAGGTACTCTGAGATGGATACCTGGACCACGTCCGTATCAGGGCAGTAGATCAGCCTGATTTCGTCCATACGACGTTCATCCTTCCTGCGGGGGGAATGGCCTTGTCGTAGGCGGTGACCAGCTCCCACCAGCGGGGCGGGTCGGCGTTCTTGGGACGCGGTTTTGCCGACACCATATGGGCGCGGTCCTCAGAGAATACCTTGTAGTAGTTCAAAGAGCCGTGGGCCACGTTCTCGCAGATGAAGCTGGGATCCTCGATGGTCTCCCGCATCCAAGACTGATCGGCCTCCTCATGCCTCTCCTTGATGTGGATATCCCACGTCCTCTGCCTGAATTTGACGGTGCGTCCCTGGGGATCGTTCACCTCGAAGATGAGAGGGTTTCTGACGGCCATCCCCGGGGGATATCAGCACCGGCGGACCAGCCAGTCAAGTCATTCCCTCCGGGGTAGGACACCACCCTACTACTTTACATAATCTATCTTATCGGACATTGAATTCGAGGGACCCGAGGCACGCGAGACACGGGACGCTTGGGACGGACCGGGCCATGCGGCCCGGGCGCCGAGCGCTAGCCCTGCGGCCCAGCCGTTCGGCGGCGCAGCTGCAGCTCCTCGAGCTGCGCCTCCACGTGGGTCGGAACCCTGCCGGCCGGCGGGTCGGCGGCGTCGAGCTGCTCGGCGATCGCTAGGGCCTGGTCCTCGTCCCCGAGCCGGAGAAAGCAGCGGGCGGCGCTGGCCAGGGCCAGGTAGCGCGCGGGAAAGTCGGCGTTGGCGCCGGCCTCGGCATAGGCCGCGGCGGCGCCGGCGAAGTCGTCCTGCTGCTCGAGGCCCCCGGCCAGCCGGAGGCGCGCGAGGCTCTCCAGGGTGGTGCCGGAGGGGGCGGCCTCCGCGGCCGCGCGCCAGCTCTCGACGGCGGCGTCCAGGTCGCCGGTCTCGGCCTGCAGCACGCCGGCCTGGATGCGGCCGCCCACCGCCGCGCGGGTGCCGCCGTGTTCGTCGGCGGCCGCCAGGAGCTTGTCGGCGTACTCCTGTCGGACGCGGCGGCCGATCTCCGGATTGGCCGGATCCACCACGTCCAGATCCCCGAGGCCAGCCCCCATGGCCAGGAGGTAGTCGCCGTAGACCGACGCCACCTGCTCGGAGCCGGCCTGCTCGCTGCGAAGCGACAAGGTCTGGGTGATGCCCACGACCGCGGCCACGCCGAGGATGGTCCCGAGCAGGCCCAGGACGATCTGCGGGTTGCTGGAGACCCAGTCGGCGAGGCCGTCGAAGAGGCCCTCGATCTCCTGGAGGGTCTCGGTCGCTTGTTTCGAATCGGGGCGCTTGGCCACGGAATCCTCCGCAGGAGCCGGGATGGCGCCGGAGTGTATCGGCTGAGCCGGGGTGCCTCTAGGAGGGCGAGGCGCCCTCCCCGCTCCGCTTCCGCAGGCGCAGGCGTACCGGGACGCCGGCGAGATCGAAGCGCTCGCGGAGCTGGTTCACGAGGAAGCGGCGGTAGGAGGGCAGCACGGCCCGCGGATCCGTGCAGAAGAGGACCAGCGTGGGCGGATGGGTCGCCACCTGGGTGGCGTAGAAGAACTTGATCGGCCGGCGTCGGGTGCCCCGCTGGGCCATGGCCGGCTCGTGCTTGCGAACGCAGTCCTGCAGCCAGCGGTTGAGCTCCGCCGTGGGGATCTCGGTGGCCGCGGCGCGCCCCAGGCGCACGATCAGTCGCGGCAGGCGGCGCAGGCCCTTGCCGGTCTTCGCCGACAGCCGGGTGATGGGCACGTCGCGCAGCGGAGCGAGACGCCGGGACAGCTCGTCCTCGAGCCGGCGCCGGGTGTCCTCGTGGTCCTCGCCCTCGACCAGGTCCCACTTGTTCACGACCAACGCGGCGGCGGTGCCCCGCTCCCGGACCAGCGAGAGGACCCGGAAGTCCTGATCGGTGAAGCCCTCCCCCGCATCGGCCAGCACCAACGCCACGTCGGCCCGCTCGATGGCGCGCAGGCTCATGAGCGCACTGCCCCGCTCCACGTGCTCTCGGCGGCGCGCCGCCCGGCGGATGCCGGCGGTGTCGACAAAGGTCATCGGGCCGGCCTCGGTCTGGATGCGCATGTCGATGGCGTCCCGGGTGGTGCCGGGGACTTCCGAGACGACCACCCGCTCCTCGCCGAGCAGGCGGTTGAGCAGCGAGCTCTTTCCCACGTTCGGGCGCCCCACCAGCGCGACTCGGAGCTCGTCGGCAGGCGCGGGCGCGGGCTCGCTCTCGGCCGGCGACAGCATCGCCACCAGCTCCTCGAGAGCATCCCACGCGCCGGTGCCGTGCTCGGCCGAGACCGCACGGACCGGCTCGAGCCCGAGGGCGTGGAACTCGGCCTGGCGCGGCGTGTGGCCGGGGGCGTCGATCTTGTTCACCGCGACCAGGAGCGGTCGGTCGCTCCGCCGGAGGACCCGGGCGAGCTCCTCCTCCTGGGGCAGGAGCCCCGCCTGGCCGTCCACCACCCAGAGGATGGCGTCGGCGCCGTCCAAGGCCGAACGGGCCTGCTCCTGGACCGCGCTCTCGATCTCGCTGCCCGGCTCCGGATCGAGGCCGGCCGTGTCCACGAGCAGCACCCTGCGGGGACCCACCTCGACCTCTTCGGCGATGCGGTCGCGGGTGAGCCCGGGCGTGTCCTCGACGAGCACCCTGCGGTGGCCCGCGTAGCGGTTGAAGAGCGTGGACTTGCCCACGTTCGGGCGACCGACGATGGCCACGATCGGAAGGGGACGGGACAAGCGCGCAACCTACCGCGGCACCCCCCGGCCGCAACTTGGCGCCGCAAACGCCCGGCAGAGGAAGAGCTTTCTTGACAAGGGCGCGCCAGCGCCCGTAGGCTCCCCAGCGGGGTACCATGGGGTGCACCCCGGAGATGTGTCGGCCGGAGGGGCCCGCCGAGCAGCGGGGCCGGTGGCCTTCGACGGGAACGGACGAAGCGCGCGCAGGGATGCGCATTCTGGGGGAAACGCGGTGAAACTCTCTTCCTGGACCCGGCGACTCGCGATGCTCGCACTCGCCATGACCTTTGTGCTCGGTGCGGCGGGCAAGGCCTCGGCCGACGCCTACACGCTCAAGCGCTCCATCGAGAACATGACCCAGTGGCCGCTGGATCTGGCGCTCTCCCCGATCGTCGCGGGGCAGACGATCCGGAACAACATGGAATCGATCGGGGACTCGCCCGGCGTGCGCATGTTCTACCCGGTGCCCGGCTACTTCTGGAACGTCTTCGTCCAGGGCAGCACCAGCGTGCTCCGCGGGATCACCGGCGTGATCGAGCTGCCCATCGGCCTGGCGATCCTGCCCCTGGACGCGGAGTTCGATCCGATCTTCGACCCGGCCGACGAGCAGGACGCGCTGGTGGACTACGAAACCGACTTCTTCTGGGTGAAGTTCGGGATCACCTACACCAGCAACTAGGCGCCGAAGCCCTTCAGGACGCCCGAAGGGAGCCCCGGCTCTCTTCGGGCGTCTCGCGTTGGGGCGACGGCTCGCCCTCCTCCAGCCACGCGGCGACGCTGCGCTCGATCGCCGCTCGCTCGTCCGGATGGAACCATCGGGCTCCGGCCACGCCGCGCATCCACGTGCGCTGGCGCCGTGCGAGCTGGCGCGTGTCGTGCTGCATCGCGGCCAGCACGTGGGCCAGGATCTCGCGGCCCTCGATCACCGGCTGCATGTGGCGGTAGCCGATGGCGCGCATCGAGGACAGCTCGGGGCCGTAGCCGCGCTCGCGGAGCGACCGCACCTCCTGCAGCAGGCCACCCGCGATCATCTCCTCGCAGCGCCGATCGATGCGCGCCACGAGCTCGTCGCGGCCGGGGTCGATGACCAGGTACAGGGCACGCTCCCGGTGCACCGGTCCCGCCCTCCGGACGGCGGACGCCGGCCGGCCGCTCGCCTGGGTGAGCTCGATGGCGCGGATCAGGCGCACCTGGTCGTTGGGGTGCAGTCGGCCCGCGCTCTCCGGATCGAGCTCCGCCAGACGCCGGTGGAGCGCCGTCGCGTCGCCCGCGTCCCGGGCGGCCCGATCGAAGGCCTCGAGCTCGGCCCGCAGCTCCGGATCCCGCGGCACCGAAGCCGGGAGCCCCTCGAGGAACGCCCGCACGTAGAGACCGGTCCCGCCGACCAGGAAGATCGGCCGGCCCCGTGCGCGGATGCGAGCGGCGGCCTCCCGGGCGTCCGCTTCGAAACGGGCCGCGTGGTACTGCACCTCGGGCGTCACCACGTCGATGACATGATGGGGGACCCGCGCCCTCTCCTCGGCGCTCGGCTTCGCCGTGCCGACGTCCATGAAGCGGTAGACCTGCTGGGAATCCGCGTTCACGATCTCGCCGCCGAAGCGCAGCGCCAGCTCGATGGCGAGCGCGGTCTTGCCTGCGGCCGTGGGCCCGGCCACGACGACGAGATCGGGGAGGTTCGGCCGCGTCCGCACGGCGCAGACGGTAGGCGTCGGACGCGCGCGCCGCGAGCGCGGCGCCCCTAACGTCGGCCGAAGCGACGCTCGATCTCGGCGATCGAGAGCGGCGTGGCGACCGGGCGTCCGTGGGGACAGGTCGGGGCCCACGGGATGGCGTCGAGGGCGTCGAGGAGCGCCCGCTGCTCGCCCTCCGGGAGCACATCGCCGGCCCGCCGCGCGGAGTGACAGGCGAGGGTGGCGAACAGGTGGTCGGCCGCATCGAGCACCCGCGTGCCGGGCTCGAGGGCCGTTCCTACCCGGTCGGCCTCTCGCAGCTCGTCGGCGAGCCCGCGCAGGAGGCCCAGGGGATCGCGGTCGGCGAGCAGCGCCGGAACCGCCCGGACCACCAGCGCGCTCTCGCCGAAGGCCTCCACCTCGAAGCCGAGAGCGAGGGTGAGCTCGGTGTGGGCGGCCACGACGGCGGCGGCCCCGGCCTCCATCTCCACCGTGGCCGGCACCAGCAGGGCCTGCCGCTCGACACCGCCCTCGAGCCAGGAGGCCCGCAGGTGCTCGTAGAGGACGCGTTCGTGGGCGGCATGCTGGTCGATCAGCAGGAGCCCCTCCTTGTCCTCGGCGAGCAGGTAGGTGCCAAGGAGCTGGCCGACCAGCCGCACGTCGGAGAAGCGAACCGGGCGCGTGTCGGCGACCGTCTCGTCGCCCGTCGAGGGCGGGGGCGAGGCGAAGAGCCAGTCGCCCGGCCCCGCGGCTACCCCGGGCAGCGTGCTCCCGGACGCCGGACGTCCGCCGTCGCGGATCGGACTTCTCGTCCCGGGCGACGGCTTCCACGGCGGCGACGAGACGCCCTCCCCTACGGTCGTCGCGCCGTCCGCGCGGTCCTCGGCGGCGAGCCAGCTGCGGCCCTCGATGGCGTCGCGCACGGTGCGGCGGATCAGCTGGTGCACCGCCTGGGGGTCGGAGAAGCGAACCTCCCACTTGGCGGGGTGGACGTTCACGTCCACCAGCTCTGGGCCCACCTCCAGGAAGAGGATCGCGCTGGGGAACCGGCCGCGAGGCAGGATATCCCGATACACCTGGAGCAGGGCGTGGCGCAGCAGGCGATCGCGCACGGGGCGATCGTTCACGAACAGGTGGATCCCGGCGCCGGTCGCCCGGTGGTGCTCCGGCCCTGAGACCAGCGCGCGGAGGGCGAGGTCTCCGTGATCCCGCTCCGCGGCCACCAAGCCGGCGGCGACCTCTTCGCCGAGCACGGCGGCCGCGCGATCGAGGCGGTCCTCGCAGGCGGGCCAGGCCAGGGCCGGCCGATCGTCGCGCTGGACGTCGAAGTGGATGGCCGGGAGCGCGAGGGCGGCGCGGGCCAGCCAGTCGCTGATGTGTCCCCACTCGGTGGAGGCGCGCTTCAGGAACTTGCGGCGGGCCGGAACGCCCTCGAACAGGTCCGCGACCTCGACCCGGGTGCCCTCGGACCCGCCGGCGGCCCGCTCCTCCACCAGGACGCCCCGCTCGACGCGGAGCTCACAGCCCTCTTCCGCTCCCCGGGCCCGGGTGCGCAGCCGGAGGCGCGAGACGGAGGCGATCGCCGGCAGCGCCTCGCCGCGGAACCCGAAGCTCCGGACGCCCTGGAGGTCGCCGAGCTCTCGCAGCTTGCTGGTGGCGTGGCGCTCGAGGGCGAGTCGGGCGTCTGCCCGGGTCATGCCGCGGCCGTCGTCGGTGACGGCGACGAGCCGGGCTCCGCCGTCGCGGATCTCGACCCGGATGCGCCGTGCTCCCGCGTCGACCGCGTTCTCGACCAGCTCCTTCACCACCGAGGCCGGGCGCTCGACGACCTCGCCTGCGGCGATCTGGTCCACCAGGGCGCTGGGCAGCCGCTGGACAGGGGCCGACCTCCCGGGCGACGTCCCCTGGCGACCCGAATGCGAGGCGTCTGCGGAAGTCCCCTCCTCCGCTAGCCTCGGAGAGGGCTTCTGGGGCCCCTGAGACACGCTCGTCCCCCCGGAGAGCGAGTGTGCCTGGGGGGTCCTCCCCCGTCAACTCGCAAATTGGTTGACAATCCTCTCGGTTTTCCAATAGTTTTGCCGTCCGTGGGAGGGGTGGCCAGATGACCAGTATGACGACCCGGATCCATGGGGCGGACACCGACCGCACCGGGACGAGGGGTGAAGACCAGGCGATGCAGTCGGAGCCTGCAGGGCGAAGGCGCGAGGATCGGATCGTGGGCGCCAGCGAGGCCACGCGGCGACTCATCGCCCAGGCGACGGCGGCCGCGCGCAGCGACCTGCCGGTGTGGCTCGTCGGCCCTCCCGGCTCGGACATGGAGCTGGTCGCCCGGGCCATCCACAGCTGGGGCCCGCGCGGCTCCCGGGAGCTGGAGGTGTTGGTGTGCAGCGCCATCCCGGAGGCCCTCCAGGGTCGCGAGCTGTTCGGCTGCGGGGCCGGCGTGTATCCGGCCGTCCCCGGCGAGTATGCCGGCGCTCTCGAGCGCGGTGCCGGGAGCAGCCTGCTCCTGCTCGACATCGAGGCCCTGCGCAGCGAAGTGCTCCAGAGCCTCCTGCGCGCCGTCTCGGGCCGCAGCTTCCGCCGCGAAGGGGATGCCACCGACCGGCCGCTGAGCGCGCGCATGATCGCAGCGGGCAACGGCACCGTGGCGGCACCGGCCGGCGACGGGGCGGGCCACGAGATCCGCATCCCCGCCCTTTCCGAGCGGCGCGAGGACATTCTGCCCCTGGCCGCCCACTACCTGCGTGCCTTCTCCGAGGAGGCGGGCGTGACCCCGGTAGGCTTCACCGCCGACGCCCGGGCGTGCCTGGAGACCGAGCTCTTCCCCGGCGACGTGGCGGAGCTGCGCGAGCGGGTCCGCCAGGCCATCGCCCTGTCGGCCGGTGGCGCCCTTTCCGCCGAGGCGCTGATGCTCGCGAAGGACGCGGAGGAAGTGCCCTCCTTCAAGGAAGCCAAGCGCGCCTTCGAGACCCGCTACGTGGTGGGCCTGCTGCGCCGCTGCCGCGGCAACATCAGCCGGGCGGCGCGCCTGGCCAAGAAGGACCGCAAGGACTTCTACGACGTGATCCGTCGCACCGGCGTCGACCCCTCGGAGTTCCGCCCCTAGAAAACGCAAGAGTGGGGACGTTCCTTGCATCTTGCGTTCTCTCGAAGAACGCAAGATGCAAGGAACGTCCCCACTCTTGCGTTCGCGATCTTGGGTTCTTGGCGTCAGACGGTCCACTCGGGCGGGGCGGCGGCTTCGATGGTGGCGCGCTCGTCCTCGTAGCCCTCCCGGCCGATGAGGGCGAAGGCGGCGACTTTGCCGTCCTCGACGCCGGGCTGGTCGTAGGCGTTCACGCCGTAGAGGGCGGCCTGGTAGGCGGTCTGGGTCTCGAACGCGACGAGGAGCTGGCCGAGTCCGGACGGCGCGATCTCCGGCAGGCGCCAGGCGAGCGAGGGACGCCCGGCCCGCGCGAGGGCCACGGCCGTGCCGCGCTGCTCGGCCCGCAGCAGCGCACCCAGCTCGACGCCGTCGAGGTAGCCGGCGGGACCGTCGCCGGGGATCCGCAGCCCACGGCGATCGGAGTCGGTGCTCACGAAGCACACCAGCTTGTCCGGCGGCCCTGCGACGAAGAGCTGCACCTGGGAGTGCTGGTCCGTGGTCCCCCTCGCCGGAAGCGGCGTCGGGCCGACCCCGCGCCGCCCCTTCCGCTTGCCCAGGCTCTCGCCGCAGAGCTGCACGTACCAGCGGGCGAGCGGCTCGAGCGCATCGGCGTAGGGCATCATCACCTGCACGGGCTTGCCCTTGCGCTCCGCCATCAGGAAGGACACGGCCGCCGCCACGGCCGCCGGGTTCTCGGCGAGAGCCGCCTTGGAGAGCCTCCGCGCCATGCGCCGTCCGCCGGCCACGAGTCCCTCCACGTCCACCCCGGCCACCGCCGGCGTGAACAGACCGCTGCTGGTGAGGGCCGAGAAGCGCCCGCCGACCTCGTCCGGGAAGGGCAGGATGGGCATGCCCGCCTCTCGGGCCACGCGCTCGAGCGCGCCCCGACCGGTCGTCGCCACGCAATGCCGCTGCCAGCCGGCACCTACGCGCCGTTCGAGAGCCGCCCGCACGATCTGGAAGCCCGCCGCGGTCTCCACCGTGCTGCCGGATTTCGACACCACGTGCACGAGGGCCTTGCGCAGGTCCACCCACTCGAGCAGCGCCCCCAGGCTCTCCGGGTCGACGTTGTCGACGAAGTGCAGCCGCGGCCCGCCGCGACGCTTCCTGGGCAGCAGGTTGTGCTGCGGGTGGGCAAGCGCGCGCGCGATCGCCTCGGCGCCGAGGGACGACCCGCCGATTCCGATGTGGATCAGGTCCTCGAAGCCCCGCCGGCGCTGACGTGCCGCCTCGCGGACGATGCCCTGCAGGAGCGCTCGCCGTCCGAGGACGCGCAGGAACCCGGAGGGCGCCTCTCTTCCAAGGAGCTCCGGCACGACGGGCGCGAGCCTCGGAAGGACCCGTGTGACCTCGCCACGGGACACGCCGTGGGCGCGCTCGAGCGGCGGGGCCAGCGCACCGCCGACCTCGAGACGAATGTCCTCTCTGCTCATGCTCCCCCCGCCTCGTGTAGCATGCCCGCCATGCTGCGGGTGGGCGTCCTCCAGATGCGCTCCACCGACGACCTCGCGGGCAACCTCGCCGCCGCCGAGGCGCTGGTGGACGAGGCGGCGCGCGGCGGCGCATCCTGGATCGCGTTGCCGGAAAACTTCGCTTATCTGCGGCGGGAAGGCACGCCGTTCCCCTGCGCCCAGGGCGTGGACGGCGAGATCCTCGGAGCCGCGGCCGACTGGGCACGTCGCCACGGCGTGTGGCTCCTCGCCGGGACCTTCCCCGAGGCGGCCGGGGGGGAGCGCGTGTTCAACACGAGCGTGCTGCTCTCGCCCGAAGGCACGCGGGTGGCGGTCTACCGCAAGATCCACCTCTTCGACGTGGACCTGTCCGACCAGGGCGGCGACCCGTACCAGGAGTCCGCCACGATCGCCGCTGGCGACGAGCCGGTCCTCGCCCAGACCCCGTTCGGCCCGGTCGGCCTCTCGGTCTGCTACGACCTGCGCTTCCCGGAGCTCTACCGCCGCTATACCGCGGAAGGCGCCCGCTTCCTCACGGTGCCCTCCGCCTTCGCCCGGGAGACCGGCAAGGATCACTGGGAGGTGCTGCTGCGGGCCCGGGCGGTCGAGAACCAGTGCTTCGTGCTGGCGCCCGCCCAATGGGGCGCTCACGGTCCCGAGCGCTCGAGTTACGGGCGGGCGATGGTCGTGGACCCCTGGGGCCTGGTGCTGGCTCGCGCGCCGGATCGGCCCTGCGTCCTTCTGGCCGATTGCGACCTCGAGGCCCAGGACCGCATCCGCAAGGCCCTGCCCTGCCTCCGGCACCGGCGCCTCTGAGGCCTCTCAAGCGGGCCCGCTGGCGATCCGATGACTCCCAGGGCCCGCGTGGCCGGGGGGGATGTGTGTCTTCGAGACCGCACGCCAAGCTGCAGATCCTGAACGGTGGGTTCGAGGGGATGACCTACGAGCTGGCCGACGAGGAGACGCTGATCGGTCGCAACCCGACGACCGACATCACGCTGCTCGACGAGGGAATCAGCCGCGAGCACGCCCTCGTGGTCTACGACGGGGAGACCTGCGAGTTCTCCATCGAGGATCTCCAGTCCACGAACGGCACCAAGGTGAACGGCAAGGGCGTCCGCTCCGCGCCGCTCGCGGACGGCGACGAGGTGACCATCGGCCACACCGTCTTCCGCTTCGAGCTCGCGGGATCCGATGCCGGTTAGCCCTGCCCCGAGCCGAGGGGTATACCCCCACCCAGGAACGGAGGGTCCCATGGTTTCGCTCGACACCCGGTCGTGGCTGCTCGTCACCCTGCTCGCCCTCGGGCTCGCTCCCGGGCTGGCCGGCTGCGCCTCCACCGCCGGTCCGCCGCCCACCGCCGAGGCCGGGAGGCCGTACCGCATCGGCCCCCCGGATCAGCTCGTGATCACGATCCTTCCGGCGCCGGAGATCCAACGCCAGGTCACGGTCCGGCCGGACGGCATGATCTCCATCGACCTGGTCGGCGACATCCCGGCCGCGGGACGGACCCCGGACGAGGTCGCCCACGACATCGAGCAGCGCATCGGCCGCTTCAAGCGCGACGCGGTGGTGACCGTCGCCCTCACCCAGTCCCTGAGCACCGAGATCACGGTCCTCGGCGAGGTGGGCCGCCCGTCGACCTTCCCGCTCTCTCGGGAGACCCGCCTGGTGGAGGCCCTGGGCACCGTGGGGGGTCCGCGTCCCTACGCGAACAAGGACGCCATCCGCATCATCCGCTTCGTGGACGGACAGACGAAGATCTTCCAGTGCGATCTCGCCGCCATCGAGAAGGGCGACCTCTCGACCAACTACCTGCTCCAGGGCGGCGACGTCATCGTCGTGCCGCCGACGTTCATCGCCCGGGTGGGCTATGCGCTGCAGAGCCTGCTCTTTCCCTTCCAGCAGGTCTTCGGCGCGACACGGAACGTCACCGGCGGCGGGGTGCTCTGATCGCCTAGCGACCCGTGCCCCGCAGCACGGCGGGGATCGTGCGAAGCAGGATTCGCACGTCGTTGCCGAGCGACCAGGTGTCGATGTACTCGAGGTCCATCCGCACCCACTCGTCGAACTTGCTCACGTCGTTGCGTCCGCCGACCTGCCAGGAGCAGGTGAGCCCGGGGCGCATGGAGAGGCGCCGGCGCTCGAAGGTCTCGTACTGGGCCACCTCGTGGGGAAGCGGCGGGCGCGGCCCGACGAGGCTCATGTCGCCCTTCAGCACGTTCCAGAGCTGGGGCAGCTCGTCGATGCTGTAGCGGCGCAGGAAGCGACCCACCCGCGTGACGCGCGGATCGTCCTGGAGCTTGAACACGGGCCCGTCCATCTCGTTCAGGTGGGCCAGGCTCTCCTGCTGCTGCTCGGCGTCGTCGCACATGGTGCGGAGCTTCAGCAGCGAGAACTGCCGCCCGTTGAGCCCGCTGCGCAGCTGCCGGAAGAGGATCGGGCCCGAAGAGGTGGCGCGGATGACGAGCCCCGCCGCGCCGATCACCGGCGCCGTCGCCAGGAGCAGGAAGCCGGCTCCGGCGAAATCGAGAGCGCGCTTGACGAGCAGGCGGCTCGCGCTGTGGTGCACCGGAGCGAAGCGCAGGGACGCGAGGGAGCCGAAACGGGTCACCTCGGGCGGCGGCAGATAGTCGCCGAAGATGTCCGCCAGCAGGGTGAAGGGAATGCCGGCGCTCCCGCAGGCGGCGACCACCGGCAGGAGCTCCGTCAGCATGGAGCGCGGACAGGCGATGATCACGTCGTCGATCACCTGGTCCCGGAGCAGCTGGGGCATGTCGATCAGCTTGTGGCAGCGGTCCGCCGGGATGTCCGCGTCGACCGGCGGGTCCTCGTCGTCGATGAAGCCGACGATGCGCAGGCCCCACTCCGGGTGGGTCCGCACCAGCTCCTGCACGGCGGCGGCCCGGGGCCCGGAGCCGACGATCAGCACGTGGCGGGTGTTGCGTCCCAGGCGCCGCAGGCCCCGAAGGGTGCCGAGGATGGCCAGACGCTCGGCGGCCAGCAGGCCGAACTGGACGAGGCCGAACAGCAACGGGAAGCGGGGCCCGACCGGCGCCTTCAAGGCGAAGGCGGTCGCGGTGAGCAGCAGCGTGGCGATGGTGCCGGCCACCACCAGCCGTGTCAGCACCTTGTCCAGGGGCATCATCCGCTGGGACTCGTAGAGCCCCAGCTGCTGCAGCGTCAGGGGCCAGGCGAGGCAGGCCACGAGGGCCGTGACCAGCAGCCGGCCCGTGATCACCCACTCGGCCCCGGCATTGAGGCCGCTCACCGTGGGGAAGGCGAAGAAGAAGCCCAGCAGGATCGCCGCGGAGAGGGCGACGTCCAGGGTGACGAGGAGAGTGTGGAGTCGCCCGCCCTGGTTCTTCAGCACTGCCACTCCTCTCGCCCGGCGCACGGCCGCAGAGAGCGACTGCTACCGATAGATGAGTGGCCTCGAAGCCCCCCCTGGTGTCCCGGGAAAAGGGACCCGGTGTTCCACTTCATGGACGGCACACCCCGCGGGGAACTGGGGCGCGGCGGAACAGCTACGGCGGCGGCGGGTTCCCTCCGGGAACCCAACGAACTCGGCATCGCGATCCTTCGAGAGCGTGAGGACTCGCCTGTGCGAGACCCAGCGGCCACCTGGACCTTCGATGAATACACGATTTCCCGGAACGATTCGAGAAAAACCCTAACCCGGCGAGGGGAATCCCCACCTCTTGCTGTTTTTCGCAGAGCCCCCAAGCTCACCTGGCAATCCAGGCGCGCGGAGGGGAACCTTCACTCCTCCCAGAGTCACGCCGAAGAGACCGAAGTCTTCCTCCACCGCCGGGAACCGAGGCACCCGCTGCATGTACGAGTCGTTCTTCGGACTCCGCGAGCCGGCATTTTCGCTGGCTCCGGATCCGCGTTTCCTGTGGCCGTCGGACACCCATGACGAGGGCCTCGCGGCGTTGGTGTACGGGATCACCCGCCGCAAGGGCTTCCTGCTCATCACCGGCGAGGTCGGCACGGGGAAGACGACGCTCCTGCGAGCGGCCCTCGACCGGATTCCCGCGGACACCGAGGTGGCCCTGATCCTGAACACCGCCGGGCTGCGCCCGGTGGACCTGCTCAAGCTGATCGCCACGGAGTTCCGGCTGCCGGGGCCCTTCGACGGCAAGGTGGACTACGTCATTGCCCTGAACCGCTTCCTCATGCAGCAGCTCGAGAGCGGAACAAACACCGTTCTGATCATCGACGAGGCCCAGAACCTCGATTCCGAGCTGCTCGAAGAGGTGCGCCTGCTCTCGAACCTGGAGACGGACACGGAGAAGCTGCTGCAGATCGTCCTCACCGGGCAGCCCGAGCTTCGCCAGAAGCTCGCGGCCCCGAACCTGCGCCAGCTGCGCCAGCGGGTGGCGATCGAGCACCACATCCAGCCCCTCTCCTCCGACGAGGTGGCGCGCTACCTGGCCCACCGCCTCGAGGTGGCGGGCGGCCGCTCCGAAGAGGTCTTCGAGCCCGGTACCGACGCGGCTTTCTACGCCTTCTCCGGGGGCTGCCCCCGTCTGATCAGCCTGCTCGCCGATCGGGTACTCCTCGCCGCCTTTTCCAAGCAGGTGAAGCCGGTGCCGGCCGCCCTGGTCGAGCGCAAGGCGAAGGAGATGGCCGAGGCGCGCCTCCACGACGCTCCGGCCCTCGGCGGGGGCGAGCATGGGTGAAATCTCGGAAGCCCTGCGCCGTGCCAAGGGCCAGGAAGCGGAGACGGAGCCCGCGGAGCCGACGCCCGCCGAGCACGTCTACCGCGAGGCCCTGGCCCAGGCGCCGGTGGAGGCCCCGGCCGAGTCCGGTCCGCCGGTCGAGATCCCGACCGCACCGCCGGACCACGGCCACGGGCGCATCGTCCTGCTCGAGCCGAAGGGGCCGGTGGCGGAGCACTATCGCCACTTCGCGATCCGTCTGAACCGCGCCCTCAAGCGGGCCGAGGCCCGCTCGGTGCTGATCACGAGCGCGTCCCGGGCCGAGGGCAAGACCACCACCTCCTGCAACCTGGCCCTGGCCCTCTCATCCATCGCCGGCGGGCGCCAGATCGCCTTCGTCGAGCTGGACATCCGCCGCCCGTCCGCATCGGACGAGCTGGGGGTCACGCCGCGGGTGGGGATCGAGCAGGTCCTCGCCGGCGACGCGCGCCTTGCCGAAGCGCGGGTCACGACGACGCTTCCGGACCTGGACCTCTACCTGGCCAGCCAGCCCCGGGAGGACGCGCTCGCGCTGCACTCCGGGCCGCACCTTCCCCCGACCCTCCGCGAGCTCGGCCGACAGTACGACCTGGTCGTGATCGACTCGCCGCCGGTGCTCCCGGTGCCCGACGTCCCGCTGATCCTGCAGCACGCGGACGCCGCCCTGCTCGTCGCCCGAGCGGGCATCTCGCGCAAGCACGCCTTCCGCGACATGCTGGACGTGCTGGGCACCGAGAAGCTGATCGGCGTTTTCCTGAACCAGTCGGGCACGCCGCGCCACAGTCGCTACTACGGCTACTACAGCTACGAGTCCTCCGCCGCCGCCGGCCCGGAGGACGCCGCCGAGAAGGAGCCGGCTTCGTGAGCGAAGAGGATCTCGAGGGAGGCGGACTCCCGGATTTCCTGCGCGACCCGACGGGCACCCTTCGCCGCCGCTGGCGGTGGATGGCGTTGGTCCTCGCGACCGGGCTCCTGGCCACCGGCGCGCTGGTGATCTCGATACCGGTCCAGTACCTGGCGACCGCATCGATCCTGGTGAGCGGGCAGTCGATCCCGGAGGACTTCATCCGCCCGATCGTGGAGGAATCGTCCTTCGAGCGGATGAACGAGCTGATCAGCGAGATGACCTCGCGGGAGCGCCTGCTCACCCTCGAGAAGGACCACGATCTCTACCCGGCCCTGCGCGGAACGGTCTCGCCGAACGAGCTGGTGGCCATGGTGCGCTCGAGCATCGAGGTGGGCACCGAGCGGGGCCTCGGCCGCCGGCAGCGCGGCGAGACCTCGAGCATCTACACCGTCTCGTTCCGGCACACCCAGTCCTCGGCGGCGGCGGCCGTGGCCAACGACCTGGCGGGGGACTTCGAGGCGGTGAGCGTGCGCATTCGCGGCGAGAAGGCCCGCCTCACCACCCAGTTCCTGCGTGACCAGCTCGTCGAGAAGGAAGCCGAGCTCCAGGCCCAGGAGCGCAAGATCACGCGCTTCAAGGAGCAGTACCGGGGCGAGCTTCCCAGCGAGCTGCAGTCGAACCTGGCCAAGCTCGAGCGGCTCGCGGCAGAGCGCCAGTCGATCAACGGCGCCATCGCCGAGGCCGAGACCCGGCTCGCGATGATGTCGGCGACCGGATCCCCCGAGAACCCGAACTCACCTCTCGCCCGCCTCACCTCGCTCAAGAGCCAGCTCGCCGAGCAGACCGCCGTCTACACCGACGAGCATCCGAACGTGCTCTCCCTGCGCCGCCAGATCGCGACCCTCGAGAAGGAGATCGCCGCGGGGGCCGGCGCCACCGCCGACCCGACCCGCGCCATCCTGCTTCGCTCGTCGGAGCGCAGCCTCAGCGACCTGCGCGCGCGCCTCGGCGAGATCGCCGTGGAGATCGCCGACCGGGAGGCCCGGGTGGCCCGCACGCCGAAGCGGGAAGAGGAGCTCAGCGCCCTCGACGACCGGGCCTCGGTGCTCCGCCAGGAGTACCTGGGCTTCCTCCAGAAGGTGGAGGCAGCGGAGCTGGCCGGGAAGCTCGAGACCGCCCAGCAGGGTGAGCAGATCGAGATCCTGAGCCCGGCCCTGCCGCCGAGCGAGCCCGAGGCCACGCGGCTCAAGTACCTGCTGGCCGGTCTGGTCGGCAGCCTCGGCCTGGCCGCTGCCCTGGGCCTGGCCCTCGAGCTGCTCGATCCGGTGCTCGTGTCGGGGGAGCAGATCGAGGAGCAGTTCGGTCTGCCCGTGCTGGGCTCGGTCCCGCGCATCTCGTAGGAGCATCCGTGACGGCCCTGTGGCTCGGCCTGCTCGTGGCCTTCGCCCTCTCCCCGAGCCTGGCGGAGACCGCCCGCCACCTCGGCGAGGAGCCGTGGAAGAGCTCGGCGCTGGTGGTGCCCCTGCTGCTGGTCGCACTCGCGCGGGTGGAGCGGCAGCCGGGCGCTCCGCTGCGGCGGGGCGCCCTCGCCTGGATCGCCCTCGCCGTCGCCTGGGAGCTGTTCGCGGCGGGCAGCGGCGTGCTCCGCTGGTCCCGCCTGTCCCTCGGCCTGGCCGGCTACGGCTGGCTGCGCGCCACCTCCCTCACGCGGCCCGCCTCTGCCGCCCTGGCGTTCCTGGCGGTGCCGATCCCGAGCTTCGCGAGCCTGCTCACCAGCCCCTTCCTCGAGCACACCTGGGCGCGACTGGCCTCCCAGGTCCTGCCGGGCGTCGGGCCGTACCGGTTTCCGGTAGACCTGCACCACGGCGACGGCGGCGTTCATCTCACCGTGCTCGGCACGGCCCTCGGGCTCTACGCCGGCCTCCGCTTCGGCCAGCCGCCCCTTCGCCGCCTGGGCCTCGCCGGGGTCGGCGCCCTCGGCCTGGTGCTCCTCCAGCCCCTGGCCGTCACCCTGGCGGGCGGGATCGGTCAGATGGTCGGCGCCGAGGGGGGACGGCGCTTCCTCGACTTCGCCCTGCCCTGGGCCGCCGGCGCGGCGGTACTCCTCTCGGTGGAGCGGCGGGCGCCCGGGCCGGCGGAGGCTGCGGCCTGATGGGCGAGCGGATCCTGATGGGCATCCTGGGCCTGGGCCTGGCCCTTGCCGGGGCCTTCGCCTGGTGGCTCACCCTGCGCACACCGCTGGTGCCAGAGCCCGCATCCCTGGACGCGTTGCCCTTCCAGATCGGCCGCTACCGCGGCGAGCCGATCCCCGTCGAAGACACGGTGGAGTCGATGCTGAACGCCACCCACAACGTGCAGCGCGCCTACCTGCACCCGCTGGGCGACGTGATCTGGCTCTACCTCGGCTACTACGGCACGGCCCGCGGCGGAACGCCCGAGCACACGCCGCGCGCCTGCTACACCGCCCACGGCTGGGAGATCGCGAGCGAGTCCACCATCGTCCGCGATCCGGTCTCGGCGCTCTCGGCCAACGAGTACCTGGTCGAGCTGGAGGGCCAGCAGCGGCTCGTCGTCTTCTGGTACCAGTCGTTCCGAGCGGCGGACCTGCTCTCGACCTTCGACCTGCGCGTCGACCACATCCGGGGCCAGCTCGGCACGGGCCGCGGGGACGGCGCCCTCGTGCGGCTCTCGACCCCGATCCGCGAGGGGGACCGGGAGGCGGCGCGAAGCCGGTTGCTCTCCTTCGCCGCCGAGATCTCCCCGCAGATCAGGCGGCACTGGCCCGCGGAACGGCCCGCCGCTCCCCCGGGCTCATGATCCAGCTCAAGCTCGAGCTCGCCCTGGCGACCGGGGCGCTGCTGGTGGGCCTGGCTCTCTCCGGGCCGCGGGGTGCGTGGACGGAGCTCGCGGGCCTGGCCCGGGCGACCGCGCTCCGGGAGCGGGCGCTCTTCGCCGGAGCGCTCGTGGTCTTCGCGGCCATGGCGCTCCTCGCGCACGGCGCCGAGGGCGCGCTCCGCCACCTGGCCAGCGCCATCGCCAGCACCCTCGCCTTCGCCGGGCTCTGGCTCGCGGCCCTGCGCCTGCCCGAGGGTGCCCGTCTGGTGCGCGGCGTGGTCGAAGCGCCGTGCTGGATCCCCGCCCTGGTCGCGGCGGTCCTCGCCCTGCTCGCCCAGCAGCTCGTGCTGGGCGACGTGCCCCACGTGAGCGACGAGGTCGCCTATCAATTCCAGGCCCGCGCCTACGCCCAGGGACGGCTCGGCTTCGACCCACCCGCCCACTTGCGCTTCTTCGAGTTCATCCACACGACGATCGACGGCGGCGTCTGGCACGGCATCATGAACCCGGGCTGGCCGCTGCTCCTCGCCCCGGGGTTCGCCCTCGGCGTCCCGTGGCTGGTGGGCCCCGTGCTTGCGGGGGCGGCGCTTCCGCTCCTCCACGGCTTCCTGCGCCGGGCGGGAGCCGGGCGGCCGGTGGCGGGCCTCGCCATCTGGTCCCTCGCCCTCTCGCCCTTCGCCGCCTTCATGGCCGGGACCTACATGGCCCACACGGCGGGCCTCTTCCTGCTCTCCGCGTTCCTCTGGGGCTGGATCCGCGTGTGGCGCGAAGCGGAGTGGGCCGGTGCCGCCGTCGCAGGCCTGGCCCTGGCGCTCGGCCTGGCGGTCCGGCCGGTCGACGCGGCGGCCGCCGCCCTGCCCTTCGGTCTGGCCCTGGCGCTCCGCGCCCTGCGACGGCCCCGCTGGCTTCCGACCCTGCTGGCCATCGGTCTCCTCGGCTCCACCGGCGCCCTCGGCACCTTCGCCTACAACCGGGCGCTCACCGGCGATCCCTTGGTGTTTCCGCAGACCCGCTACTTCGAGCAGCGCTTCCCGGGCCAGGGCTTCGGCCTGGGCTTCGGACCGCAGATGGGCAGCAAGGTGCACGGCCCCGAGTGGCCCGGCTACTCGCCGAGCGACGCGCCACGGGTCACGAGCCATCGTCTCGTGCAGTGGCTGCGGGACGTCTGGGGCCTGCCCTGGCTCACCGCCGTGCTGATCGGCTGGGCGCTCCTGCGCCGGGGCGATCCGTTGCCGCTCCAGCTGCTGCCGGCGGCCGCCCTGGCGCTGCTGGCGATCTACCTGGCGCACTTCTACCACGGCATCGCCTTCGGCTCGCGCCATTACTTCCTGGCGCTGCCCGCCGCCGCCCTGATGCTAGGCGCGGCCCTCGCCCAGGGCCTCTTCTCCGACGCTGCCAGCCGCCGCCGCGCCGGTGCCGCGGCCGTCGCCCTCGCCGCTCATGGGATCTTCTTCGCGACGCCTCCCCTCGTGCTGGAGTACGGCGACGGCTACCGCATGGCGTCCTCTTCCCTTCGCGAGGCCGTGGAGGACGCGGAGCTCGAGGATGCGCTCGTGTTCGTGGCCGGTGACCACTGGGGCTGGAAGTCCGGCTTCCCCCTGAACGAGCACCCGATCGGCCGGGGGACCGTGGTCTACGCCCAGGACCTCGGCGACGAGAACGCGATCCTGCGGGCGGCCTACCCGGACCGCAGCGCCTGGCGAGCGACGCGCCGCGGCGACGACAGCGTCGTGCTGGAGCCCCTCGCTCCCCGGCTGAACCCGTCTCGGCGCCCGTGCGTGAAATGCTCCCGGCTCGCGAACGCCGACCCCCGGCCTTAGGGCCGAAGCCCGCTTCTCTCGATCGACCAGATCGAGCCGCCGCGACGTCGATGCCGGGGCCGCCCGATCTGCACCCGACCGCCGGGATCCCGAGCGCCTGGGGCGACGAGGAGCAAGAGCTTTAGGCGACGCGATGTGGGAACCGGCGCGCGGCCCGGCGGCTCGCTCCCGCGCTTCGGTGACGCCGCAGCCCCTTCGATCGTCACAGCCGGTCGTAGGCGGACAGGACCTGCAGGGCCTCGAGGGTCCGGATCGCGCGCCACTCCGCCACGGCCGTCGTCCCGGGCGCGGGCCAGTCGATCGGCCATCCGCCGTCCGGCTGCTGGTCCGCGGCCAGACGGTCCAGGAAGGCCTCGATGACGGCATCGCGGAAGAACGGTCGGACGGGATGCGCGGGCGCGGGCGCGAAGTGGAGGGGCGTGTGAACGTCCGGTGAGCCGGATTCTGCGGCGGGATCGACGGGCACCACGCGGCCGTCCCCGAGCGCTTCTCCCAGCGCATCGAGGAGAGGACGGGCGCGCGCCTGATCGGGCTCGTGGAGGAGGAAGTCCAATGCGGCGTGGGCTTGGTACTGGCTCGCGGGCAGCTCGCCGAGGGCCTGCTCCCAGCACCAGGCGGCGGCCCGGAGAACCCAGGGATGCTCTGGCAGACACCTCCTCAGGAGGCCGACGAGGCGCCCCGTCGGGTTCAGGTCCGGCTGGGGGACCGGCCGCCACCAGGGCGCCCGGGGGTAGCCCTCGACCGACGGCAGACAGAACGGCAGGCCCCCTTCCGGCGTGGCGACGGAGCCAAGCCAATCGGCGCAGGGGCGCGCCCGCTCGTCGTCGAGGCTCCCGACCTCGTCCAGCACCGCGAGGCCCCAACGCGTGGCCTCGGGCTGGGAGTGCGGCGTCCGGCAATCCGGCTCCAGGGCCTGCCCGAAGCCGCCGTCCGGGTTCCGAAACGCCGCGAGGGCCCGCTCGACCGCCTCGGCGGATCCGCCGCCGAACCCGTGCTCGAAGATCCTCCGCTCGAGGACGCGTGCGTGGGTCCACAGGAAGTCGTGCGCTCGTTCGAGGTCCATGCCTTCACCTCGCCGCGGGTGGGGTCTCGGAGAGCAGGTCCAGGGTGTGACCGAGCAGCTCGACGCCGCCCGGCTCCCCGTGGCCGGGGACGACGACCCGGGCGCGTCCGTAGCGCCGCTGCAGGGCGCGAATCGACGCGGGCCAGGACGAGAGGTCCGCGTCGCGAAGGTTCCCGACCGAGGTGCTCGCCGCCGCGCGGACCATGCAGCTCCCCGCGAGCACAGCGGGCTCCTCGAGGTGGACGACGGCGTTGTCCACGGTGTGGCCGGGCCCCGGGAAGAACAGCTCGCCGGGCACGCCGAGGGCGTCGAGCCGGAACCCCGAGTCCACGGCCCGCGCGACGGGGGGCCAGCCGTTCTCGACCGCGATCGCGCCGGTCGCTTGGAGCGCGATGGTCTCGATGCCCCGGGCGTGCACCTCCCGGATCCCGCCGAGGCGATCGTCGTGGGCGTGGGTGACGACGAGCGCGGACACGGGACCGACGTCCCGCTCGACCCAGTCGAGGACCGCCGCCGTCTGCTCGTCGTCCCACGCGGTATCGATCACCAGCGCCCCGCCGCCTGCCGCTCGCGCGACGATCCCGTTCGAGGGGAAGGGCCCCGTGGCCGGGTACCAGCGGAAGGACACGTGGCGCCACACGCCGGGAGCGACGGGCTGGACGTAGACGTCGTCCCGGAGCGCGGTCGCCCCGCCCGGAACCGGAGGCGCCGAGGTGCAGCCGGGAACGGCCAGACCGACCAGACTGACCAGACCGAACGCAAGGATGGAGGCGCCGATGCCGATCGCACGCAAGCGGGCCAGGGTAGCGGGCCGTCCGCGGTGGGCTCGGCGCCGGACCGGCTCGCGGCGGGCCTGGCGACAGGCGCCGTCAGCAGCGGCCTAGGACCCCAGGCCCAGCCGCCGGGCGATGATCAGCTTCAGCATGCGCAGGGCCGTGCGCGTCAGGTGGGGCAGGCTCTTGGAATGCTTCGATTCGCCGCCGATGCGCGGGAAGTAGCTCACGGGAATCTCGATCACCCGCTTCCGGGCCCGCAGCACCTCGATCATCATCTCGGGTGAGAACTCGGGGCCCACGCCGGTCATGCGGTCCCGCACCTGGAGCCAGACGTCCTTCCAGATGCCCCGGTAGGTGCAGCCGACGTCGGTGTAGCGGGCGCCGCGGCTCCACCAGAGCACCTCCACCAGCTTGCCGACGATCAGGTTCGCCAGGCGCACCATGCCGATCATGTTGGTGCCCTGCTCGGTCATCTCCCGGGTGGTGCGCGTGCCGATCACCATGTCCGAGTCCTTCAGGTACTCGAGGAACTTGCCCACGTCCTTGGCGCGGAAGGAGTGGTCCGCTTCGACCACGAGGACGATGTCGCCATCGGCGTGGTCGAGGCCCCAGGCGATCGTGTCGCCGTAGCCCTGGCGCTGCACCACCTCGACCCGGGCGCCGGCCTCCGCCGCCTGGGCGACGGTGGCGTCCGGCGAGGAGTTGTCGACCACCAGCACTTCGTCGACGAGGGGGCTGGCCTTGAAGTCCCGTACCACCGAGGCGATCGACTCCTCCTCCTTGAAGGTCGGGATCACGACGCTCACCCGGGCGTCCTGGAAGGCCATGCTGCGCGCGAAGTAGTTGCCGTTGTTGTAGTCCTCGACCGAGTTCACGTTGAGGTAGTGGCCTTCGAGCTGGAAGGCGTGGACCGGGGCGCCAGCCCGGGCCGCGCTCCCGACCACGTCCATCAGCTCCACCTGCCCGGAGCGGGGGGAGGGCGCAGCGGCGCGAATGCGGTCGAAGATCTCGGGCGTGAAGAGGTAGCTGCCGCAGCCGAGCCAGGAGGTCGGCGGCCGCTGGGGCTTCTCCTCCAGGTCGACGATCCGGTCGCCCTGGATGCGCACGCTGTAGTTCTTCTGGATGAGCCGCTTGTCCGAGCAGTGGCGGACGGCACACACCGCCAGGTAGTCGCCCTCGGGCTCCCGCAGCTCGGCGTGGTTCGAGCCCAGGTAGAGCTCGTCCGCCAGCATCATCACGAAGGGCTTCTCCAGGTGCGGCTCGGCGAGGAGCATGCCGTTGGCGAGGCCGATCTTGGGCTCGGGGCAGTCGACCCAGATGAGGCGCAGGCCGAGCTGGGCGCCGTCGCCCAGGCGCTCGCGGATCTGGTCGCCCAGGTGGCCGGTGATGATCACCGCCTCCTCGATGCCCATCTCGTCGCGGAGGATCTCGAGGTTGCGCTGGATCAGCGGCTTGCCCGCGACCTCGAGCAGCGGCTTCGGGATCCAGCGCGTCTTCGGGTAGGCGCGCATGCCTTCGCCGGCCGCCGGGATGAGGGCAGTGCGGATCATGGTGTTGGGCTCATCGGCGCCACGACCCGGAGAGCTTACCCGGTCCGCATCGGCCGGGCGGACGCGGCCCCGGGCGCCGGCCGGCGAGGCTCCTACACTCGACGCCCGAGCCCGTCACCGATGCCCGCCGCCCGGGGGGCGCCCGAGCCCGTCACCGATGCCCGCCGCCTGGGGGGGCGCCCGAGCCCGTCACCGATGCCCGCCGCCTGGGGGGGCGCCCGAGCCCGTCACCGATGCCCGCCGTCCGGGAGGCGTACGAGCCCGTCACCGATGCCCGCCGCCGAACGTCCTTCGTGAGCCCGCCGCCCCGAGAGCGCAGCCCCGCGTGGGCGTTGGCCCTGGCCGCCCTGTGGCCGGCCGCCTGGATCGGCGTCGGCGACGTGTGGGGACACGGCCGCGCACTCCCAGCCGGCGATGCGGCCCTCGCCGTCGCGCTCTGGTCGGGCTTCGCGCTGCCCGCGGCGCTCGTGGCCGGGCTCGTGGGTCGGGCGCTCGGCAGCGGCGTTCGCGGACAGGCCTTCGCGGCACGGCTGGTCGGCGTGGGCTGGGCCGCCGCGGCAGTGCTCGCCCTCGCCCGGGGCTGGCTCACACCCGCCGGTGCGGTCCCCCTCGCGCTCCTCGGCGTGCTGGTGGGCGGTGCGGCGCGCATGGCGCGCCTCGCGCCGCTCCTGGCCGGGGGCCTGCTGGCGGCGCCGGTCCTCGCCGCCTTCGCCGGCGGCGCCGCCACGCGCGCTCCCGCGCCGGACGTCGGCGCACCGCAGCCCGAGCCGCGCCACGTCGTGCTGATCGTGCTGGATACCCAGCGCGCCGATCACCTGGGCGCCTACGGCCATCCCGGTGGGATCTCACCGGCCTTCGACGCCGCGGCCGCCGACGCGCGGCTCTACCGGAGCTGCTTCGCGCCGGCGTCCTGGACCGTGCCGTCCCATGCCTCGCTCTTCACCGGGCTCTACCCGCGGAGCCACGGAACCCACTTCGATCAGCACCGCTGGCTCGACGACCGCTTCGAGACCCTGGCCGAGGGCCTCACCGCCGCCGGCTACCGCACCCTCGGCCTCGCGGCGAACCACCACGTGGCGCTCGCGAACCTCGCCCAGGGCTTCGCCCGCTACGAAAGCCTGGGCATGCCGCGGGGCCTGCGGCTGCGCCAGCCGCTGCAGCTTCTGGGCGGGCCCGCTCGCTGGATCGACGAAGGCGCCAGCGAGGCGGCGGAACGGGTCGAGGCCATTCTCGGAAAGGACCCTCAAGTCTCCGTCCCGACGTTCCTTTTCGTGAACCTGCTGGAGCCCCACTGGCGCTACCTGCCGCCCGCTGCCGAGCGCCGCCGCGGCCTGCCTGCCGGCCTCGACGCCTGGACGGCGACGCGCCTCGTCTCGGGCTTCTTCGGGCCGTTGGCCTTCGCCCGGGGCGGGGCCGTCCCGCAGGAGACCGCAGCCGTGCGCGCCTTCTACGCGGCGGAGGTCCGCTACCAGGATGCGCAGCTGGCGAGGCTTCTCGAGGTGATCGACCGGCGGCTCGGGCGCGAGCGCACCCTCCTCGTCATCACCTCGGACCACGGCGAGAACCTGGGCGAGGCCGGGCGCTGGGATCACGTGTTCGCCGTGAACGATCACCTGATCCACGTTCCCATGCTGGTCCGGGCGCCGGGGGCCGTGGCGCCCGGAGTCGAGAGTGGCCTGTGCCAGCTCCTCGACGTTCCGGCGACGGTCGCCGCCTGGACCGGCACGGGCCTCGAGACCGGGGCAGGCCACAGCCTCCTCGACGAGGCCTACCCGGGCCGCGAGGCGGTCTTCGCCGAAGGAGACCCCTTCTACGGCCACCTCGAGCGCATGTCCGTCCACACCGGCCTGGAGCGGGACGTGGCCGGATTCACCGCCCGCCTGGTCGCCGCACGGGACGAGCGCTTCAAGCTCGTCGTCTCGTCCCGCACCGGAGAGGCCCTCTACGATCTCACCGTGGATCCGGACGAGGAGACCGATGTGGCCACCGCGTTCCCGGAGCAGGTCGCCCGACTCCGGGAGGCCCTGGCGGCCTGGCGGAAGGACCAGCCGATCTACCGCAGGGAGGCAGCCGGCGAGGCAGCCGGCGCCGGCATGAGCGATGCGGAGCGGGAGCTCCTGGAAACCCTGGGCTACGTGGAGCCCTGAGCGCCGCCCTCAGCTCGGGCCGTCGGACGGCCGATGACACCGACACCCGGGCCGGGGACACCCACCCCTCACCGACACGCAGCATGGGTCGAAACCTCTTCGAACATCACCCGATCCTGGGCTACCGCTTCGTGCCCGGTCTTCGGGCACGGGTCCGCCACGAGGGCGGCGGCTACCTGGTGCGCTGCAACCGGGCGGGCTTCCGTTGCGATCACGAGACGACCCGGGAGCGGCGGCGGGGCCAGCGACGCGTGCTGCTGTTCGGCGATTCCTTCACCGCCGGCGAGGGCGTCTCCAACCGCTTCCGCTTCGGCGACCTGCTGGAGCGCCGGGTGCCCGACCTCCAGGTGCTGAACTTCGGCCTGCCCGGCTCGGGCACGGACCAGCAGTACCTGGCCTTCCGGGAGTTCGCGCGGGATCTCGAGGCGGACGCGCTGCTCCTGTGTCCGATGGTCGAGAACGTGCGCCGCAACCTGGACACCCACCGGCTGACCCAGAGCGCCAGTGACGGCCACCTGGTGCTTCGCGCGAAGCCGTACTTCGCCTTCGAGGAGGGAACGCTGCGGCTCCACCACCAGCCCGTGCCGAAGCAGGTCGTGCCGGAGGCCGAGCTCGACGCCGGCGCGCGAATCTCGAACTGGACGCGCGAGCCGGAGGAGCCCTCCGAGGCCCGAGCACGCTGGCGGGCCCTCGGCGCCCGGCTCGACGGCTGGCTGCCGGGCGTGCGCGGCCTCTCGCGGAGGCTCCGCGGCGTGCGCTGGCCCCTCGACTACGAAGATCCGGCGAGCCCTGGCTGGCGGCTGATGGCAGCCATCCTCGAGCGCTGGGTCGGCGAGGCCCAGGCACCCGTGCTGCTGGCGCCGCTCCCGACCAGCGACCACGTGGCGGGAGACCTGGTCGCCGACGGCATTCGCGCGCGCTTCGGTGAGCTGGCCGCCGCGACCGGCGCCACCTTCGTCGACGTGCTGCCGGCCCTGCGCGCCGAGTCCCGCCCGGTGCTGCGGCGCTTCCGCTTCCCGGAGGACGACCATCCGACCCGGCTCGGTCACGGCCTGCTGGCGGCGGCCCTGACCGATCCCGTAGCGGCGGCGCTCGCGCCCGCCCGCGGAGCGGCGGCATGAGCCAGGGCCCGCTCTACGTCCTGGGCGTCTCCGCCTTCTATCACGACGCCGCCGCCGCCCTGGTCTGCGACGGCCAGGTGGTGGCGGCGGCCCAGGAGGAGCGCTTCACGCGCAAGAAGCACGACCCGCGCTTCCCGGTGAACGCCATCAACGCCTGTCTCGAGACGGCGGAGATCGAAGCGGAGGCGCTCGCGGCGGCGGTCTTCTACGAGAGCCCGCTGCTCTCCCTCGATCGCATCCTGCGCACGGCCGCCGGCGCCGGCGAGGCCGCCCTCTCCGCGTGGGTCGAAGGCCTGCCCGGCTGGCTCAGGACGAAGCTCCACTTCGAGGGGCTCCTGCACGAGGAGCTTGGCCTGGCGGTGCCAGTGCTCTACAGCGAGCACCACGTCTCCCACGCGGCGAGCGCCTTCTACCCCTCGCCCTACGAAGACGCGGCGATCCTCTCGATCGACGGCGTCGGGGAGTGGGCCACCACGACCCTCGCCGAGGGCGACGCCACGGGGCTGCGGCTCCACGAGGAGATCCGCTTCCCCCACTCGCTGGGCCTGCTGTACAGCGCCTTCACCCAGTACTGCGGCTTCCGGGTCAACTCTGGTGAGTACAAGCTGATGGGCCTGGCGCCCTACGGCGAGCCGGTCTACGCGGACCGCATCCGGGACGAGCTGATCGATCTCCGGCCCGACGGCTCCTATGCGCTCTCTATGGATCACTTCGCCTACGTCGAGGGCGAGACCATGACGAACGAGCGCTTCCACGCGCTCTTCGGCGGGCCGCCCCGCGAGCGAGAATCGCGAATTCGCAAGAAAGACGCGGATTTGGCGGCCTCCATTCAAGTTGTGACCGAAGAAGCCGTGCTGCGCATGGCCCGCCACCTGCGGGAGCTCACTGGCCGGAGCCGGCTGGTGATGGCTGGCGGCGTGGCGCTCAACTGCGTGGCCAACGGCAAGCTCCTGCGGGAGGGCGTCTTCGACGAGCTGTGGATCCAGCCCGCCGCCGGCGACGCGGGCGGCGCCCTGGGCGCCGCCTACGTGGGGAGCCACGTCTACTTCGAGGTGCCGCGGGTGGACGCGCCGGCCCCGGGCCGCGACCGCCAGCGCGGGAGCTACCTGGGCCCGCGCTACAGCAACGACGAGGTGCGCTCCTTCCTCGACCTCCACGACCTGCCCTACGAGCTGGTGAGCCACGAGGAGCGGTCCGAGCGCACGGCCGCGGCCCTCGCCGAAGGCCAGGTGGTCGGGTACATGGTCGGCCCCGCCGAGTTCGGGCCGCGGGCCCTCGGAGCCCGTTCCATCCTCGGCGACCCCCGCAACGCGGACACCCAGTCCGTGATGAACCTGAAGATCAAGTTCCGGGAGTCGTTCCGGCCCTTCGCGCCCTCGGTGCTGCCCGAGGCCTGCGGCGAGCTGTTCGAGCTCGACGCCGAGAGCCCGTACATGCTCCTGGTGGCGCCGGTGCGCGAGGAGATCCGGCTCCCCCAGGAGGACGCAGCGGACGGCGACGGCGAGGACCTGATCGCCCAGGTGAACCGCCCCCGCAGCAGCATCCCGGCGGTGACCCACGTGGACTACAGCGCGCGGATCCAGACCGTCGACGGCGTGGACAAGCCGGACTATCACGCCGTGATCCGCGCGTTCCAGGGGCTCACCGGGGTCGGCTGCGTGGTGAACACCTCCTTCAACGTGCGAGGCGAACCGATGGTGCTCTCTCCCCGGGACGCCTACACCTGCTTCATGCGTACGGACATGGACCTGCTGGTGATCGAGAACTTCCTGCTGCGCAAGAGCGAACAGCCGAAATTCGAGGACCGCGCGGACTGGCAGGAGGAGTACGAGCTTGACTGACTCGAAGCAGAGGCTCGCCGAGGTCGAGGGCATCGACCCGAAGCAGCGGGACGCCCTCGTCGACTTCTTCCGGCAGCGGGTGGTCGCGCTGGGGAGCGACGTGGCGGAGCATCCGCGGCCGCCGGCCGGCGCCGACGACTCGTACTACCACTCCCGAGGCGGCGAGCGGCCGCGGGCCACGTCGATGGAGATCGACCTCGGCAGCCGCCGCAGCATCGCCCGCGCCCTCGACGGCCACTGGCGGGGCACGCCGCTCGAGGGCCTCGGCAGGGGGCTCCTGCGGCTCGCGCGCCTCTTCCCGCGTCGCGCGGAGAAGGCCGATGTCTCCTCCGACGTCTACGAAATGTTCTAGCCGCGGGCGTCCGTGAGCTCGCGAACCCAGGACGCGCTGGCCTGTGGCCTGCTCACCGGCCTCTGGTGGCTGCCGGCCCTGGCCATCGGAATCGCCGGCGAGTTTCCGATCAGCGACGACTGGTCCTACGCCCACACCGTGCAGGTGCTGCTCGAGACGGGCCGCTTCGAGCGCCCCGCCTGGACGTGGGCGCCCAGCCTGACGAACGTGGCCCTGGGCACCGTGTTCGCCTGGCCCGGCGGCTTCTCCTACGCGGCGCTGCGGGCGAGCACGCTGTTCGCCGGCTGGCTCGGCGTGCTCGCGACCTACGGCCTCGCCCGGCGCACCGGAGCCGCTGCCGCCGGTGCGGCCCTCGCCGGCGCATGCCTCGCCGTGAACCCGATCTGCGTGAACCTCGCCTACACCTTCATGACGGACGTGGCCTTCGCCGCGCTCACCACCGGCAGCCTGCTGGCGATGGCGATCGCGCTGGGCGGCGGCCCGGCCCGGGCGTGGATCGGAGCGGGCGCCCTGGCCCTGGCGGCGGTGCTCTCCCGCCAGCCGGCGGTCATGCTGCCGGCCGCGGCGGCCGGCGCGCTGCTGCTCCGCCACCGCCACCGGCCCGCCGTCTGGATCGTCACCGGCGCCCTCGCCCTGCTGGGCCTGGGCGTCTACACGGCGCTCCCGTACCTGTACGGCAGCGGCGACGGCGGCCGGCACATGCGCATCGGCTGGTTCGTGCGCAACACCGTGCTCGCGCCCCACGCGCCCTACCACGTGGCCCGGGGCCTGCTCACCGCCGCGTCGGTGCTGGGCCTGTCGCTGCTCCCCGTGGCGGTGGCCCTCCGTCTGGATCGACGGGCCTGGCTCGGCGGCGGCCTCCTGGCGATGGCCCTCGCGGCGGTGGCGTGGATGCTCGGCCTCTCCGCCCCCTTCCACCTGGACGTCCTGCGGGCCGATCTCGGCCTGGGCGCCATGACCCTGCCGAGCCCGCCGGACGCCCCGGGATGGGCGGGGCCACTCTGGTGGGGGCTCGATGCTCTCGGCTGTGCGGTCATGGGAGCGCTCGCCTTTCAGGCGGCACTCGCCGGGGGCCGCTTCGCCGGGCGGCCGGACCTCTGGGCCCTGGCCGCGTTCCCGGCCCTGTGCTTGGCCGTGCTCCTCTTCCAGCATCCCTTCTTCGATCGCTGGGTGCTGGCCTTCGTCCCGCCGCTGGCCGCGATCGCGCTCCACGCCGCGCCCGCCGAGCTGCGGTGCGGGCCGGCGCTGGCCGGGGTCGCGCTCCTCGCCCTGTGGAGCTGGCTCGGCACCGCCGACGCGATGGACCACCACCGCGCCCGTTGGGAGCTGCTCGCCGAGCTCCAGGCCACCGGTGTCACGCCGGATCGCGTCGACGGCGGCTTCGAGTTCAACGGCCTCTACAACTTCGCCAAGGACGACCGGGACTGGTCCCGCTTCAAGCCGAAGCCCGGCTCCCGCTGGGTCGTCGACGACGAGTTCGTCGTGAGCCACGCCCCCACCCTCCCCGGCTACCAGCCCATCGCCGAGCGCAGCTACCCCCGGCGCCTTCCGCCCGGCAGCCGGACGATCCGCGTCCACCAGCGCCGCTGACCCAGCCGTGAGGACACGGCTGCCTCTACGGGCGACGGGCGAGCCGGAAGCCCGCGGCGGCTCCGATCGCCGTGAAGCCCAGGGCGGCCAGGGCAAGGAGCGTCCGGCGGGTCGGGCCGCCGAGTGCCCGTTCGAGCTTCTGGCCGATGCTGAGCTCTTCCGGAGCGAAGACCTTGCGGAAGCGGTCCGGGGCCTGCTTGCCCGTGGCGAGGGCGGCGGCGGTGCGGATGCGCAGGTCGACCCTGTCGCCGGCGATGTCGACCACGACGAAGTTCTCGTGCTGGTAGTTCATGATCCGCGTCGACTCGAAGTTGCGGATCGTGCGGATGTGGGAGAAGCCCTCGACGGCGGACTGGACGTAGTCGATGCCGTCGCGCTCGGTGTGGGAGAACTTGAGCGGGCCGAAATCGCCCGCGAAGACGGCGCGCACCGGATGGCCGGCGAGAACGGGGTGCACCTCCCGCCACCAGGACGCGTCGGCCTCCCACCACAGCACGTGGTGGACGAAGGCGAACACGTGCCGGGCGTCGTCGTGCTCGGCCAGGGTGTCCCGGATCCACTGCAGCTGGGCCGGGGGCAGGCCCTCCGTGCGCACCCAGTTGCGGGGAGAGGGCGTCGGGATCACGTCGTCGTAGTGGGTCGAGTCGAGCAGGAGGAAGAGGACGTCCCCCCGGCGGAGCGCCGCAGGCCGGGTGCCGTAGCGCTCCTGGAAGACGGCGGCGGTGGTCGGGTCGTTGATGTCGTGGTTGCCGGGCACCATGTGAAGCGGCGCGCCGATCGGCGCGAGGGCCGTCTCCAGCGCCTGCCAGTCCCTCACGATGACCTCTCGATCGACCCGCTCGGCGTGGTAGTCCGCCCAGATCTGGTCGCCCGTGAGGAAGACCAGGTCCGGAGCCTCGGCGGCGACGTCGGCCGCGATCTCCCGGATCCACGGGTTCATCTCCCCGTTCTCGTTGCCGCGCAGGTGGCCCACGACCGCGAAGCGCAGCGAATCCTCCTGGGCCGGAAGCGACTGGGGCCACAGCAGGGCGAGGAGGAGCGGGATCAGCGCCTTCACTCGTTCCCCTCGCGAAGGTAGAGCCCGTGGATGCGAAGCTCCGCCGGGCCCGTGCGCTGCTCCTCTCCCTCGGCGCGGAGCACGAGCTCGGAGAGGCCCTCGTCGGGAAGGCGCACGGCCGCGAGCCGCCGCTCGCCGCGCTCCGCCGTGGGCGGCAGCTCGAGCTCACCGGCGCCCGCCGGCCCGCGCCAGCGGAGCCCCGCCTGAGCGATGCCACGCGTCGCATACTCGACCACCAGGGTCGCGCCGCCCCGCGCCTCGGACCAGGCCCGGCGCACCTCCGCCGGCCCGCGCCGGGGCTGGAGGACGAGGTCGCCGTCGCGCTTGGCCAGCCGCGCCCGGTCGCCGCGCAGGGCCCAGCCGTCCCAGGCCTCGTGGAAGTCGTCGTCGAAGCGCAGCTCGGCCCCGGGTGCGCCGGCGATCCAGGGCGGCGGGGCCGGCAGCTCCTCCCGCGTGCGGGTGGAGGCCTCGTCCGCCTCGTAGTCCAGCTCGTTCCCCGCCAGGGCCGGACCGATCCATTTCGCTTGCCCGCCGCCGCCGTAGCGCCAGTTCTTCACCTTCTGGTTCAAGCCGACGCGGTTGCCCTGCACCTGGTTGCCGACCAGCCAGGGCCGCGAGCGGTCCTTCACCTCGAGCCCGGTGACGCACCCGCGGATCGCGTTGTCCTCGATCCAGGGCTCGCTGGCTTCGCCGATCGAGATGCCCTTGTCCCCCGAGCCCGTGATGTGGTTGCCGACGATCCGCGGGTCGGAGGTCATCAGGTCGATGGCGTCGTTGCCGGCGGCCTCGAAGCGGTTCCGGGCGATCACGCCCGTGCTGTAGTCGTAGTCCACTGCATCGGCGTTGGTGCGCCGGAAATGGCTGCCTTCGATGTCGACCTCGGCGTGGACGGCGTTGAACGCGTCGTCGGAGCGGAGGTTGTCCTCGAAGGCGCACGCCGAGAAGCGCACGTCCCGGGCCCAGTGGACGTCGACCATGCCCTTGAACTCCACCGCGTCCAGTTCGGCACCGCCGCCCCTCGCGAAGGTCACGTGGGCGAAGCGGCTGCCGCTGGCCGCGGGTCCCAGCAGGGCCACGGCCCCCCAGGGCCGCGCGGGATCCAGGGCCTCGATGCGGATCGGTGCCTCGGCGGTGCCCTCGGCGAGGACGCGCCCCCGCGAGAAGATCGAGACGTCCGGAGCCAGGCGCAGGACCGTGCCCGGGGCGATGGTGAGGCTGCCGCCCGCTTCGATCCGGATCGTCTCGTGGATCTCCTGCTCTCCGGCCAGACGAAGGGCGCGGGGCTCGGGCTCCGGGAACGCCCAGGCGTGGAAGCCGACCGTCGCAGCGGGAGTCGCCGGCGGAAGGAGCGAGGCGGAGATCGGCGAACCCGTGAGGGCGTTCTGGAACACGGGACGCCCGGGGCCCTCGACGAAGAAGCGGTAGTCGGCCGGCGCCGCCTCGATGCGCCAGGCGGTGGTGTCGGCGGCCGGAAGCAGCCGCAGCGGGAGCGAGACGAGGGGGTCCGCGTCGTCGAGACGCCCGTTGCGATTGCGGTCGGCGCGAAGCTTCGTCCTGGCGTCGGCCCCTTCCAGCGCCGCGAAGGACACCGCGGCGCGCCCGCTGACGCGCACGTCCAGCAGGCCGTCGTCTCCGGCCCCCACGGCCACCCGCGCGTCGTCCACCCAGGCCGCGAGCGTCGCGGCATTGGCCTCGAGGCGCGCCCGCACCTCCGCCGGCGGGGCGAGGTCCGGCACCGTCCCGGAGCGCAGGGCCTCGTAGGCCAGGGGGCCCGCGAAGCGCTCCTCCGCGCGCTCCAGCCGGGCCGCCACGCCGTCCAGCAGGGTGCCGTCCGAGCGCCTCCGCGCGATCTCGTCCATCACCGCATCGAGGAGCCGCGGGTCCCGCAGGAGCGAGGTGAAGCCCGTGTTCAGCGGATGCTGGGGCTCCGCATCGAGGGACAGCAGGCGGATGTCCCACACGATCGGGTGCACCCGGCCGCTCGATGGATCCTCGTACCAGAACTGGTTGTGGAGGTTCGTCATGTGGTACGGGTCGCCGGCCACGAGCAGGAACGCGAGGAGCCGCGCGATCTCCTCCCGGTCGAGGATCTGCCAGGCCCGGTCCAGCTCCGCCGGGGTGCCCGCCGCCACGGCCGTGAGGAGCCGCTCCAGCCCGGAGGCCGCGGGACGGGTCGGCCGCTCGTTCTTCGCGACCCGGTCCCAGACCGCCGGGTTGCGCCACAGGTTGCGCTGTACGCCGCGGAAGCTCTCGCCCCGCTCGGCGGTGTCGCCCCGGAACACGTCGCCGGGCATGCGCCGGAGGCGGCGGAGCAGCGATTCGTCGATCACCTCGGTGGCCCGGAAGAGCCCGTAGAAGCGGTCGTTCACGAAGACCGGCGCCAGGAAGGTCTCCGGCGCGAGCAGCCCGTAGTGCCCCGCCAGGCCGTTCACCGCCACCTGCTCCACCGGCGTCTTCACCGAGTAGACCAGCCGGCGACGGCCCTTGTAGAGGCGCTTGCGCGGCGTCTTCAGCGTGAAGGACTTCTTCGGCGTCAGCCAGTGCACGCCGGTGTCCCCGCGCTTGCGCAGCTTGACCGGATGCAGCTCGCGCCCGCGCACCACCGACGCCTCGACCCACTCGCCGGACAGGGCGAGCGGTGCGTCCTGCCAGGTGTTCCACACGTCCCGGTCCACGTGCAGTCTCAGCCAACGCGGGTCGGGGGATTCCGCGTCGAGCCGCAGGCGGAGCGCGAGCGCCTCCGGAAGGTGCGCGAGGGTGGCGATGCGGGCGTCGGCCAACCGGCCCAGGCTCTCGGTGCGCGTCCACCAGTCCTGGAAGCTCCGGGCGTCGAGGTACCGGGCGACGGGCGTGCCGACCAGGAACGTGAGCACGAGCCAGAGCGGCAGGGAGAGCACGAAGGCGTCCCATAGCCGGAAGCTCCTCCAGCGCAGCCGGCGCGCGCCGAAGAAACGGGCGCGGTCCCGCGCGATCACGTCGGGTCTCCCGCAAAGGCGTCGGCGGGCGGCTCCTGCACCCGGGTGCGAGCCTCCAAGCGGGCCAGTCGGTCCCAGTCCGTGAGGTTGCGGCAGGCGCGGCGCACCGTGTCCCACAGCGTGGCATCCACCGGCTTGAACACGCGCAGGGTCGCCCGCTCTCGCCCGTCCGGGTCGACCCGCCGCTCCAGGGTCTCCAGGGGCGCGGCGGCGGCGAGCTCCCCCGAGCCCGGATCGAGCAGGAAGGTGTGGGGCGCGCCGTCCGCCTGCACCCATACGTCTTGGGGCTCGCCTCCGCGGACGAGCTGCACCATGCCCCACGCGTCGAGGTAGCGCTCGTAGGCCGCGACGGCGCCGGCCGCATCACCCCGGTCCGCGTGGTCCTGCACCACGCGGCGAACCGTGGGCAGGTGATTCGGATGGATCGCGAGCACCCGCGCCCAGGCCTCGCGGGCCTCCTCCAGCTCGCCGAGCTCCGCCGCCACCTCGCCGTGCAGGGCGTGGAAGGCGAAGTTGCGCGGCTCGAAGGCGGTGAGCCGGCGGAGGGTCGCGAGGGTGCGCCCCTTCCGCCCCTTCGCCCGGTGAACCCGAGCCATGGCCTCGAGCACCCGAGCGCGCTGGCTGGCGAGGCCGTGCTTGATGTGGCGGGCCGGGAGCCGGCGATCGAGCCGGAGGAGCATGGCTTCCGCCGCCTCCAGGTCGCCCTCCCCGAGCCGCGTCACCGCCGCATCCACCCGCAGGGCCCAGGCCGCCTCGGCCCGGTAGCTGACTTTCTTGGCCTGGACCGACACCCAGCCACGCACCCCCGGGACCAGCCAGAGCGCCAGGGCGCCGGCCACGGCGGCCAGGTACGCCACGGCCAGGGTGCGTTCGTGGCGCCGGAGCCCGCGAAGCATCAGACGTTGACGCTCTCCTGTCCGACGAGCAGCACGACCTTCTGGTTGCCGTTGATCGCGCGGATGCCGTTCAGGAGCTCCGTCTGGTCCGCGTCGTCCTTGAGGCGGATCGAGTAGACCAGCTCGAGGAGTGCGCCACCGCGGATGGTCTCGACGCTCACCAGCGAGTGATCGCGCAGGTGGGCGTAGAAGACCTCGTCGAAGATGCGATGGTGGTCGAGGTTCTCGGGCAGGTGGACCTTGAGCAGCACCTCCGAGCCGCTGGCGGAGCCGACGTCGAAGCGGTGGAGCACGTAGATCATCGCGCATACGGCCACCGTGAAGATCAGCGCGGCCTGGAAGAAGCCGGTGCCGGTCGCCATGCCGATGGCCATGGTGATGAAGATGAAGGCAACGTCCCGCGACTCCTTCACCGCGTTGCGGAAGCGGATGATCGAGAGCGCGCCCACGAGGGCGAAGGCCCGGGCGATGTTCGAGCCGATGATGAGCATGATGATCGACACGGTCACGCTCATCAGGATCATGGTGTGCACGAACGCCGTGGAGTAGGAGAGCCCGCGGTGGGTCTCCCGGTAGAAGTAGGCGACGACCAGGCTCAGGAAGAAGGCCAGGCCCAGGGCCAGCAGGATCTCCCAGGCCGTGAAGCCCGCGTCCACACCGGGTCCGCGTAGCGCCTCGTTGATCCACTCGTCCATCGGTCGGCATTCCCTCCCCGTGCCGGCGCGGCGGCGGCCGGCGGGCGTCGGCCCGGGTGAAGACCCGGAGGCGGCGGCTCAGGTGAGCTCGCCGCCAAAGTACTCCTTATCGACCGCCGTGCAGTACTTCGACATGCGAATCATCTGCAGATCGAAGTCGGCGATGAGGCGACAGAGCCACAGCGGCACCGTGTGGTTGTACTTCACCTCGAGGATCGCCTGGTCCGGCGCGATCAGGGCCTTGGCCGGCTCGGCCTTGTGCCGCAGGGTGAGATCCTTCGGGTGGAATTGCACCCGGGTGTCGAACGTGATGCGCAGGTCCGACTCGTTGGCGGCGAAGTAGGCCTGGCGCTGGTAGGAGGTTCCCATGGCGGGTCGAAGATCGTAGTGGCGCCACAGGAAGAGGATCTCCTGGAGCACGCGGTCGTCGGCGTCGGACAGCTCGCCCTCGGGCAGGGAGCCTTCGAAGAAGACCTCGAGCACCCGCTCCAGGGGCCAGCGGATCCGCCGCTTCTGGAGCGTGCGGTCGATCCGCTGCTTGATCTCGATCCAGACCTGGTCGCTCTCGCCATAGCGCCGGAAGCGCACCTTCCGACGGAACTTCAGGCCCTCGATCTTCTCCCAGAAGCAGGCCCACTCGGGCGAATCGGCGTAGATCGAGTAGATCGGGTAGCCGCCGCCCTGCCCGTTGTTCGGATCCGGGACGACGTAGCTGCCGAGGGCGTCGACGAAGCGACCGATCGTCGCGTGGGGCACGACGTACTTCAGCTCGAGCCGGTTGAAGTCCTTGATCTCTCTGGCCACGGTCCCTCGCTCGCCCTGGGCATCGGCAGGCCCGACGGGCGAATGAAGGTAGCGACAGGGCCGGTACCCTCCGGCCTGTGAGCTCCGGGGACGCGAAGCGGGCGCGAGCACGGGATGCGGTCCTCGCCGCGGGCCTCGCGCTTGCGGCCTTCGCGGCGTTCGCGACCGGGTGGCACGAGGGCCTCTACGGAGGCGTCGCCGAGGTGGGCGCGAAGCGGGTCCTGGCAGGGGACCTACCGTACCGGGACTTCTGGACGATCTACGCGCCGGGGCAGTTCTACCTCCTGGCCGGGCTCTTCCGCCTGCTCGGGCCCTTCTGGTGGGTGAGCGTCGCGGCGGCCAGCGTCCTCGCCGCCGCCGGTGTCGCCGCGGTGTACGCCGCCGGCCGCTGCGCGGGAGCCGGGCGCGGGCCCGCGCTCGCGGCGGGCCTCGTCGTGGCGGCGGCGGTGGCCGCCACGCCCTTCGCCCGTTCCTGCGGCAGCTACCCGCCAGCCCTGCCGCTCGTGGTCGGGGCCTGGGCGCTGGCGATCCGCGGCGGGCGGCGGGCGCTCCTGGGCGCAGGGGCCTGCCTGGGGCTGGCGGCGCTCTTCAAGCACGACGTCGCCGGCTACGCGGCGGTCGGCATCGCGGTCTTCGGCACGCTCCGACGACAGGCCGAGGGCGCGCCGCTCCGGGACGGCCTGCGCGCGCCCCTGCCCGTCGCCGGCGGCGCCCTGGCGATGTTCGCGCCGCCGATGGCCCTGCTCGCCGTCCACGCGGGCCCGGACCTGGTGCAGGATCTCGTCCGCTTCCCCCTCGGCGATTTCTCCGCCTCCCGGCCCGAGCGCTTCCCGCTCTGGCCCGCGAGCCTGGCCAAGCCGGACGTGCCGATCGTCCTCCGGGCGGTGGATGTCGGCAACAGCCTGGGATTCTGGCTGCCATGGCTGGCATGGCTCCCGGTCGCCTGGGCCGCCGCCCGCCGGCCGGCCCGGTGCCCGCTGGCCCTGGGTCTCTTCGCGAGCTTCCTGCTGCACATGCTGGCCGCTCGCGTGCAGATCAACACCCACGCGATCTCCTGGACCGTCTATCCCGCCCTGGCCCTCGCCGCCCTGTGGCGCCGGGAAGCGCCCCTCCCCTGGCGGGGCGCCGGGCTCGCGCTGGCGGTGGCTCTGCTGGCGAGCCACGCGGTCGGGCCGGCCGTGCGCGGGCTGACGGATCCGCGCCCGCGGATCGCCCATCCGCTGCCCGCCGCCGGGGGCCTGCGTGTGCCGGAGCCCCACACCGCCCACCTCGCCCAGCTCGCCGGCTGGGTCGAGCGCACCGTGCCGCCGGACGCGCGGATCTTCGCCGGTGCCGCGCGCCACGACTCCCTGCTCAACAGCCCGATCCGGCTCTACTTCCTACTCGAGCGCCAGCCAGCCGTCCGCTACCAGGAGCTCCACCCGGCGGTCGCGGACACCGCTCTGGTGCAGCGCGAGATGATCGCCGACCTGCAAGCGAGCCAGGCGCCCCTGGTCGTCCTGCGCAGCACCGTCTCCGACGCCCACCTCGACGCCTGGCTCGCCCAGCTGCGCCAGCACGTTCCGGAGGCGGGCGCGACCCTGCTGGATGCCTATCTCGCCTGTGCCTACGAGGAGAAGGAGCGGCTGGGGCCGTTCCGCGTGCGGGTGCGCCGCGCCGGCGACCGCAGCGGATGCGTCCCGGCGTCACCGGCTCGTTAGGCGCGGAACGCGCCGCTCAGCGGACGCCGCCGCCGCGGAGGAAGCCGCCCAGGCGCGCTTTCTGCCAGCGGCGCAGCTCGCGGCGGAAGCGCTCGTCCTCGTAGCGGGGATCGCCGCGCAGGGCGGCCCAGAGGTAGCCCAGCACGATCAGCAGGCCGCCGATCACGTAGGGACGCTCGCGCATGCGAAAGGCGCCGGAGGCGAGCACGTAGAGCGGCGACGAGCCCATGAACCACTGGCCCCGGCCCCAGCGGAGACGCCCCCGGTAGATGCTGCGGTCGGACGCGCCCATCGCGCGCAGCTCGGTGATGCGCAGGTTCGGATCGTCGATGCTGCGGGTGCGCCAGCCCTCGAGCCGCGCCCGGTGGAAGTCGATGCCGTCCCACATCACCTCCCGCACGAAGCCGCCGATCGCCTCGAAGGCGCGCCGCCGGTACACCTTGAACTGGCCCGCCACCATCTCGTCGACCATGAAGTTCTCGACGAGGGTGCCGTCGGCGGCCAGGTAGACCTTGCCGCTCGCGGCCGCGAGCTCCGGGTCGGTCTCGAAGTACTGCATGAGGGTCTCGAGGTAGGTCGGCGGAAACTCGAGATCGACGTCGACCTTGGCGAGGAAGTCGTAGTCGACGTCGGCCGATCGAAGGCCCTCGTCGAAGGCCTCGATCACCCCGCCGCCCAGGCGCCGGAAGCCCCGGTCCTCACGGCGGATCACGCGGATCCAGTCGTGGCGCTTGGCCGCCTCCGCGGCGATCTGGGCCGTGCGATCGGTGGACCCGTCGTCGACGATGATCCAGCGCCGCGGGCGCCGGGTCTGGGCGACCATCGCGTCGATGGTGCGCTCGAGGGTCACCTCTTCGTCCCGGGCCGGAGACACCGCGACGAGCGCAAGGACATCGGCCTCCGATCGCTCCACCTGGGTCGGCTCTCCTGTCGTCTCAGGCCCGGTCACCGAGCCGGAATGGCTGGCGGCCTGCCCCCTGCTCATCGAGGCAGCATTCGCCGGGCTTGAGGCCTGACCGGCGGGAGTGCGAGTGTGCCGAATTCGCATCGATTCGTCGTGGCCTGACGGCCACGGGATTTTCCCCTCGATCACCTGGGGTGGATCGTCGTGGCCTTCGAACCGTACGTGGCCCCGTCCTGCCTCCGGGCTCCCGGCCCGCCCCTCAACGGGCCGGCCCCTTGTACTCCAGGAGCGCGGGGGCCCCGCCCATGAGCCGGCGCAGGAAGAAGCGAAGCGCCCCCGAGGCCTCGGCCGGCTTGCCGAGCATCAGGAACGCCGCATGGAGCCGGGCGTCCGCCGCCCCGTGCCCGGCGCCCCGGAGCCCGCGGGCCGTGCGCAGCCCCTGCAGGCCGAAGGCCGCCAGCCCGACGGCCAGGGACAGGGCCCCGGTCCACGGAGCGGCTGCGAGGCTCGCCAGCGGCAGCGCGGCGCCCCAGAAGAGGGCCGACCGCAGCCGGGCGGCCATGAAGCCCTCTCTGCTGGCCCGGTGTCGCCACCAGCCCTCGGCGGCGGCATGGCCCCCGCGCCGCACCCGCTGCCACCAGCTCCCGAAGGCGTGGATGTCCGCGTCGTGGAGGGTCATCTCCGCAGCCAGCCGCTGGATGCGTCCGCCCTCCCGCCGCAGGCGCAGGCACAGCTCCGGCTCCTCCCCCGCCACGATCTCGTCGCGGTATCCACCGACCCGGGCCAGGGCCGCGATCCGCATCATCGCGTCGCCGCCGCAGCTCTCGGCCGCGCCCACCGGCGTGTCCCACTCGAGGTCGCACAGCCGGTTGAAGACCGAGGCCTCCGGGGCGCGCTCTCTCCGGCGCCCACACACGACCACGCTCTGCGGATCGTCCTCCAGCGCCCGCCGCCCCCGCTCGATCCAGCCTTCGACCACCTCACAGTCGCCGTCGACGAACTGCACCCACTCCGCCTCCGGGGCGAGGGTGCGCACCCGGGCAAGGCCCTCGTTGCGCGCGCGGGCGGCGGAGAAGGGGCGCGCGGGGTCCAGCTCCACCACGTCGCTGGCGAAGGCCCGGGCCCGCTGGGCGCTGCCGTCGCGGGAGCCGGAATCGACGTAGACGATCGGCTCGCAGCGCCCGGCGAGCGAGCGGAGGCAGCGCACGAGGCGTTCTCCCTCGTTGCGCCCGATCACGACCGCCGCCGGCTCCGCACTCACCGTGGAAACCTACTGATCGCGCCGCGACCCGCCCGGGAAGCGGGGGGAAGCGCTTCTAGGCGCGCCGGCGGCGGACGGCGGCGACGAGCCCGGCCAGGCCCAGCACGAGCAGCCCGGGCTCCGGCACCTGGAACACGTAGATCGCGCCGTCACCGCGATCGGTGACGATCAGCTGCGAGCCGTCGGGCGTGAAGTCGAGGCCCGAGAACTCCGTGCAGCAATCGATGAACGAGAAGCCCGAGAACATCACGCTCACGTTGCCGGTGCTCGGATCGATGCGCAGCACCTGGTCGCTGGTCTTGTCGATCACCACCAGATCCCCCGTGACCGGATCGACGGTGATCGCGGCCACCCGGCCCAGGGGCACCGACGTGGCGAGCTGCACGGGCGTACCGGCCGCGGTGAGCTGCCAGATCGCGTTGGCGTCCACGTCGGCGATCCAGATGTCCGTGGCAGAGACGGCCACGTCGACGGGCTGCACCAGGGGCGGCGTTCCGTTGGGATCCGTGTAGATCTGGAACTCGCCCTGGGCCGTGCCGAAGTTCCAGCCCCACAGCTCGTCGGGACCGAGGGAGCCTTCGTCGACCACGATCGACTGGCCCGGCAGCAGGTGGGCGCCGGTGTAGTTGGAGGGCGCGAAGGCCAGCGAGACCGGGTCGTCGTCGCCCGAATGGAAGCCGTCGACCCAGACCGTCGAGCCGGGCGTACCGAGCACGTGGCGATGGATGGCGCCGACGCCCGGCGTGGCGAAGAAGACGCTCCCGGTGGCCGGATCCACCACCACCCCAACGGCCCGCTCACCGGTCGCGACCCGGGTGGAGGTGCCGTCGGCGTTGATGCGGTAGAGACCGCCGTCGATGGCGGCGCTCGTGGTCACCGAGGCGTAGAGCAGGCCGTCGACCGGGTTGTATCGGGCCGAGTTCGCGTTGGCGAGAGACACGGTCCGGACCAGGCTCCACCCGCTCTCGTGGATCATCGGAGCGGCGTGCGCCGGTGCGGCGCCCAGCAGGGCCAGGAAGGCCAGGAAGCCAAGGGCGCGAGTCAGGTCGTGGATGCGTGACATGGATCCTCCGCTCCGGCCGGCACCCATGCCGGCAGGCCCCTGAGCCCCTCGCTCCAGTAGGTGGCCACGGGGCCACAAACGTGTCGCGGGAACCGCCCGGTTCGGCACAAGACGATCCCCGAGGGGGCGAAGTAGGGCTCAGCTCAGGGAGGGCGGCCCGTGGCGTCCCCGCAGGGCCTTCGTCAGGCCCGAGAGGGCGAAGGGCACGTTGCGCAGGTAGCGCCCCGCCAGCCGCCCGGGCTCCTGCAGCAGGCGATGGGCCCACTCGAGGCCGATCCGCTGGACCCAGCGCGGCGCCCGCTGGACCTCACCGGCCACGAAGCTCAGGCTGATGCCGCAGCCCATCCACCAGGTGCGGGGGAAGCGCGCCCGGAGGGCGTCGATCAGGTACTCGGTCTTCGGGGAGCCGAAGGCCACGAACACCAGGTCCGGCTGGGCCGGCGCGAGGGCCTCGGCGATGGCCGCGAGCTCTTCGCCGGTCGGCGGCGTGCTCACCCGGGGCGCGAAGTGGCCGGCCACGACCAGGCCCGGGTAGTGCGAGGTGAGCTTTCGGGCGGCCTCGGAGGCGACGCCGTCGTCTCCGCCGAGCAGGAAGAGCCGGTGGCCGGCGTGGGCCGCCTGCTCCGCCAGCAGCCAGACCAGGTCGGAGCCCGCCACCCGCTCCGGGAAGGGATGGCCAGCCAGGCGAGCCATCCACAGCAGCGGAGAACCGTCCGGCACCCGGAGATCGGCCCGGCCGTAGAGTGCCCGCACCTCGGCGTCGCGGCTGGCCTGCTGGACGAGCTCCACGTTCGGCGTCAACACCCAGCCCCCCCGTCCCGCGGCCACGCCCTCCCGGACCCGACGACACACTTCGTTGCGATCGATCCGGTGGAGCGGAAGCCCGTGGAAGTCGAAGGTCCCGTACTCGGCGGCCGCCCCTCCGGCCGGCGGCGCGGTCACGGCCTGGGCTCCCCGCCCGGAACCCAGCGGCACACCAGCCGCTCGGCGCCGGTCGCCGCCACCGCCAGGTGATGGCGGGGGGTGGGCCGCCCGTGCCAACAGCGCCAGCCCGGCCCCGCCCCGCCGGGCGCGACCGGCGAAGGCGTTCCGGCTTCGCGGGCCTCGGCGTCGCCGGGCGGAAAGTGGACACGGCCCAGGAGCCCCGCCAGCCCGCCGCCCTCGGCCTTGGCCAAGGCCTCCTTCAGGCACCACAGGCGGAGGAAGCGCTCCCGCGCGAGCGCATCGTCCGAAGGCTCGCCCACCCGGCGCGCCTCGTCCGGATGGAAGAAGCGCCCGGCCAACGCCCGCGGGTCGCGCAGCCGGCGGCCACCCTCCACGTCCACGCCCACGGCCCCTCGGCCGACGGCGCAGGCAACGAGCCCGTCCGTGTGGGAGACGTTGAACGCCGGGGCGTCGGCCTGGGCGAGCTCGGGGCGCCCCCGCGCATCGCGGCGAAGGGTCCAGGCCTCCGGCCCGCGCCCGCCGTAGCAAGCGAGGACGTGGCGGAGGAGTCCCCGCCCGCAGGCGAACCGTCGCCCGGGCTCCTCCGCCATGCGCCCCAGCTCCCCGCGTTCCGCGTCGGACAGCACGCGCCGCAGACAGGCCGGCGTGTCCTCCGGCTCGGCCATCAGCCACACGTGGATCTCGTCGGGGGGCAGCCCGGTGTCGGGGGTGCTCGGCGGAGCGGGATCGGACACAGCGGCGAACGGTGGGGTGCCGGAGGATGTGTGTCAACGCACGGGGCCCATTCCGCCTCGGAGCGAGGCTCGGTCGGTACCGTACCGGGAGCGAGCCGCCCACGTGGCAACCGGGCGTGGGTCCGCGATCCTCAGGCCGCCGTGTCGTCCCACGCCTCGACCCCTGCTCCGGGCGCCAGCCCGGAGACGCCCTGGCTCCATCCCTTTGCGGGATGCGTGGCCGCACGGGGCGCGGTGAAGGCCGCGCTCCAGCGGAGCCCCTGCGTGGCGCTCACCGGGCCCGAGGGCATCGGGAAGACGCGTCTCCTGCACGACCTGCCCGTGGTGCTCGGCGGCGCCTTCCGGGTGGCCTACGTGCCCTTCGCCGCCCTGCCGGGGAGGGAGCTCGCCGCCTGGGCGCTGGGTGCCCTGGACGAGCCCGTGGAGGGAGATCCGGCGGAGAACCTGCGGGCCCTGGCGACCCGGAGCGGACAACCGCCGCTGCTCCTCGCCATCGACGAGGCCCACGCGATGCCCCAGGCGAGCGCGCGGCAGCTGGCGGATTGGATCCCCGAGGCGAAGGGACGCCTGGCACTGGTCGCGGCCTTCAACCCGGACCCGCGCACGCCCCGGGTACGGCTCGCCTTCGGGCCGGAACGGGTGGACGTCGCTTTCGAGCGGCCCCTCACGCCGGACGAGGCCCGCGAGCTGGTCCTGGCCTTCGTCGAGCGTTGCGACCCGCTCCCGAGCCGTCGGGCACGCTTCGACGAGACGACCCTGGCCGGCCTCTTCGCCACCTCCAGCGGCCTGCCCGGCCGGCTGCTGGACCTGACGCAACACGTGCTGGAGGGCGGCCCCGCACCCGGGCCCGACGGCCGCTTCGTGCTCGGCGACGAGTTCGACCCGTTCGCCGTCACGGCCAATGCCGACGGCTACGTGGCCCGGCCCGCCACCGAGGACACGCTCCGGGCCCTCGAGGAGACCCTCGACGGCGGCGCCCCCCTGCTGGCGATCGTCGGGCCGGCGGGAATCGGCAAGACCCAGATCCTGCGCGTGCTCGCCGGCCGGGTCGGCGAGCGCTTCCAGCCCCTCCACGTGGCCTACGGCAGCCTCGAGCCCAACGAGCTCGAGCGCTGGATCGCCACCCTGCTCGGCGCGCCGACCAGCCCCGGCGCGCTGCTGGAGACGGCGAAGAGCTCCTCCCACGCCGGGCGCCCGCTGCTGCTGATGATCGACGACGCCGGCGCCGTTCCGCCGCGCTCCCTCGAGTGGCTCCACGAGCAGGCGGTCTCGAGCGAGGGCGCCCTGCGCATCCTGTTCGCGGCCACCGACAGCGGCGGCGATCGCCCGCTGGCGAGCCTCGACGTCCTCGAGCCGGCGCCCCAGCGGATCCCGCTCTCGGATCCTCTCGATCCCGAGGAGAGCGAGGCCTGGGTCGCGGCCCAGCTGCGGGCCGCGGCCGCACCGGAGCCGGTGCGCCGGGCGTTCCACGCCCGGGCCGTGCGCGAGCTGCACCAGGAGGCGGGGGGCAACCCGGCCGAGCTGAAGCGCCTGGCCGAGGACCGGGTGCGGGAGATCTCCGCCCTGCCCGCTCCCGCTCCGCCGACCACCCGCGCTGCCCCCTTCGACCCGGAGCTCGTCGGCCAGCCGGCGTGGCTTCGCGGACGGTGGGCCGGCCTGCTGATCGGCGCCCTCGCGCTCCTGGCCTTTGCGGCCTTCTTGTTTCCCGCCCTCACCGACTGGAGTCCGGCGGACCCGGGGCGCAGCGTCGACGCGGACATCGTGAGCGTCCACATCAACGCCACACCCTGGGCCCGGGTCTCGATCGACGGCCGCGAGCTGGGCGCCACGCCCCTCGGCAACGTCGAGCTCAGCGTGGGGCCCCACGCCCTGCGGGCCGAGCTGGCGGACGGGACCGTGATCGAACGGGAGATCCAGATCGACACCGAGCACCGGCACGTGGTCATCACCCGGTGACCGGACCCGGGCGGAGATCCCTCGGGCTCTCTGGTGCGGCCCTGCTGCTGCTCGCGGCGGCGGCCGGGGCCCAGCCGATCCCGGGCGGGGTCTCGTCCATGGCGGTGATGTGGGCCCAGGGCGAGTACCGCTCGCCCATGATCTGCGAGATCGACGGCCAGCCCGCCCGCGCCCTTCGCCGGGTGGTGGTCCGTCCCGGCCCGCGCCGGGGCGCGCGCCTCAGCGGACGCCTGACCTTCTTCGACCTGGAGGCTCCGTCGAACACGGTCTGCTACGGCGAGACCGGCGGCGACCAGCCGAACCTGATCGGTGCCCTGTACTTCGTGCTCGAGGGGCGGGCCAACAGTGACACGGCCCGCCACGACTTCGACGAGACCCTTCGCCGCAAGGGAGGCTTCGCCTTCGACGTGACCGGCGGAAGCCTGCGCGGCGGCCCGCCCGGCGCCGCGACCGGCGGGCTTCCGGCCTTCGAGCTCGCCGAGGCCGAGCTCCGGGTCGACACCGTCGCGCGGGGCAGCGACGCCTTCCGTCGCCTGGCCGACTTCGGCGCCCGCGACAAGCGGGTCCTCACCCTCCAGCTCGCGGACGGACGCAGCTGGTCCTTCGACCTGGTGCGCTGGGATCCCCCGGACCGCCGCCGTCCGCGCTGAGCCGGTGCACGGGCCCTACCGGATCGGCGCGACGCGCTGGTGGCTGCGAGACGGGGTCGATTTCGACACCGCCCGGGCGGCCCTCGTCGGGACCCAGGAGGCCCTGACCTCCGGTGCCCTCGTCGATCGCAAGCACGGCCGACGCAAGGGGCTCTTCGACCTGGCGCTGGGCGTTGGCGCCGGCGACGACGCGCCGGACCACCTGCTGAAGCGCAACGCCTACGAAGGCATCGCGCGGCTCCGGCGCAGCCTGCGGGGGAGCAAGGCGCGGGGCGAGCTGGAGCGAGCCGAGCGCGCTGCCGCCCGCGGCATCGCCACGCCCCTGCCTCTGGCCGCGGGGGAGGTGAGGTGGGCCGGTCTCCTCGACCACTGCCTGCTGCTGATGCCGCGGCTGGAAGGAGCCGTCGACCTCCGGGTCGTGTGGGAGAGCCGGGCCCTGGCGCCGACCGAGCGCCGTGCCGTCGCGACGGCGTTCGGCGCCCTCTCCCGGGAGGCCGTCGAAGCCGGCCTCTTCCAGGACGACTTCGCCCCCAACAACGTGCTGCTGCGCCGCGGCTCGCCGCCCGAGCTCTGGATGATCGACTTCGAGCGCGCGGAGCTGCGCGACCGGGTGACGGCGGAGGAGCGCACCCGCATGCTGGCCAAGCTCCAGCGCGAGCTGGTCGGCGCCACCCGCGCGGATCGGCTGCGCTTCCTCCGGGCCTTCGACCCGGACGATCCTCGCGGCGGGTGGCGCCGGGCCGAAGCGGAGGCGCCGCGGCTGCTCCAGCGGGACCTGGCCCACCTCGAGCGCACCCTTCGACGCCCGGGACGACGGTTCGCCCCGCTCCGGGACGGCGCCTTCTTCGGGTGGCAACGCAGGGACGTGGCCCTAGCGGACCTCCGACATCCTCGCGATGCCTCGGCGCCGCTCCCCGGACGCCGGGATCTTCCGCCGGTCTCCCGCGCCGCCGGGCGCCGCCTGTTCGCGACCGCCGTCCTCCTGGCCCGTCGGGGCCTCGGGCCGCGGCCGCTGGCCTGGTTCGGCTCGCCGGAGCGGAGCTGCCTGCTCTCCGAGCCGGCCGACGTGCAGGCCGAGGCCCCGGAATCCCCGGCAGGCCGGGTCCTGCTTCGCAGCCTGCTCGCCCTGGCCGATCTCGAAGGTCCGGTCCGGCCCGGAGACCTGGGCCGGATGCGCGGCCCGCACGGTGAAGCCGCCGCCGTGTGGCAGGCGCCGGAGCGCCTGATCGTCACGGGCCGCAGCGCTCCGCCGGAGCGCCATCGGGAGATCCTCTCCTCCCACCGCTAGGAGGCCCCCCGGGTCTCCAGTCGCGCGGCGAAGCTTCCGATACGAGGCGCATGAGCGAGCGCCCTCCGAAAGCGATCCGCTCCCTGCGCGAGGACGACCCCGCCGTCGAGGAGCGGATCGACACGTTCATCGCCGGTCTGGGTGAGCGCATCGACCGGCTCCAGGACCTGGAGGCCGGCGGCGACCCGAATGCGCTCCGCGACGGCGTCCTGGCCTTCGCCGCCGAGGCCCTCGAGCTCGGCTACCCGGCGCTCGCAGAGACCGCCCGACGGGTGGCCACCGCCTGCGACGAGGGAAGCGCCGAGGCCATGCGCAAGGGAGTCCTCGACCTCACCGACGTCTCCCAGCGCGTCCGCCGCGGGCATCGCTCCGCCGCCTGAGCCCGGCGCGAGGCGGGGCATCGCTCCGCCGCCTGAGCCCGGCGCGAGGCGGGGCATCGCTCCGCCGCTCGACGGTCGCTCCGGCTCACAGGAACGGGCGGAGCGCCTCCGGACCCAGCAGCACGGCCACCGCGATCGCGCCGTTCGCCACGGCGTGGGCCAGCACCGGCGCCGCGAGGTGCCCGCGCCGATAGAGCCACAGGTTGAAGGCGATGCCCGTCGGCAGGGCGACCAGCCACTCCCACTGGGCGTGGGTGAAGGTGAACCAGACCACCGTCACCCAGAAGCTGCGGGCCGCATAACGCGCCATCGGCTGCTTGCGGAAATCCTCTCCGGTATCGATCACGTCGGCGTAACGAATCAGGAAGCTCCGGACGAAGAGCTCCTCGACGAAGGGCGTCACGACCACGAAGCCCACGAGCCGCAGGCCCAGGGCCAGGGACTCGCGGCCCGGACCCAGGAGCGCGGCGTCGAAGCCCTCGTCGGAGCCCGGGCGCGGCAGCTCGGCGAAGAGCAGGAACGGGCCCATCCACACGGCGGCGATCGCGAGGCCCGCCAGTACGTCGGCGAGGCTGCCCGGCCCCAGCGGATAGCCGCGGAGCTCGGGATAGCGGCCGCGCAGCGCGAAGACCACGACCAGGGCGCCGGGCAGCAGCACCCGCGCGATCAACACGTAGGGAGCGGCGGCCTCGGGAAGGCGCGAGCCGAAATCGGCGATGGCGAGGAAGAGACCGTAGGGGGCGAGATAGGGCCACCAGCCGTGATCGTTCCCCGCCGTCATCCGCTCCCCACCATGGCGCCCCGGGCGGCGGGTGCCAACCCTCTCCGGTTCGGCGCTAGGCCGCCGCCACGGCGAGCAGGGGGATCAGGATCGCGAGACCGATCCCGACCGCGATGCCGACGCCGATCACGAGCAGCAGCGTCACCACCGCGATGCCCAGAGCTCGCGGGAAGGAGTCGGTGAGCATGGCCCGCAGCACCAGCGCGTTCACCAGGATGCTGAGGCCGATGCTGGCCAGCTGATAGCCGAGGGCTCCGGCGACATCGGTCGGCTCGGTGGGTCCGGCGACCAGCACCAGGCCCGGGCCTGCCAGCGCGCCGGCGACCGCCTGGACCAGCACGATGCCGTAGGCCTTCTTGAAGCCCGGGCTCTCCTGGCCGACGACACGACAGCCCATCAGCAGGAACAGGGCGGAAATCGCGACGAGAAGGCCGATCATCGCGAGGAGGGCGAACAGGATGCCGGCGATCACGGCCGCGTCGGCGTCCTCCGTCCAGGCCTGGGCCTGCTCCAGCATGTCGCCGGAGAGCTCCGGCGTGTTCCAGCCCTCCGGGGTCTCGCCGGCAGCGGTTCCGTCCGCCTCGCCGGGAAGGACGCTGAGCCCTTCGAGCTGGCTGAACGGGAGATCCTCGATCTCCTCGCGGCCCAGCACCTGATCGCGGAAGGCCGGCGGCACCTCCTCGGCGCGGTCCGTGTAGTGGTGCGTGCCGTTGGCATCCACCCAGCGGTAGATCTCGGCCTGGGCGGCGGGAGCCGCGAGACCGGCCAGGACGAAGCTGACGACCAGGAGCTTCACCTCTCGCCTGTCGACCCCCCGGAGCGCCCCCTTGAGAGGGGGCCGTGCTACCGGTGCGCCATGGTCCCGGCGCCCCGGAACGTCCCGCTCGCCTTCTGGATCCGTCCAGAGCGGCTGCTCGCCGGCGCCTTCCCCGGCCACGTCCTCCCAGAGGTCGCCGACCGACAGCTGGGCGCGCTCCTCGATGCCGGAGTGCGCCGGGTGCTCGACCTGATGGAGGAGCCCCCGCGCGGTGCTCCGCCCTACCGCCCGCGCCTCGACGAGCTCGCGGCCACCCGTGGGCTTCGGGTCGAGGTCGCGCGGATCGGCATCGAAGACCACGACGTGCCGGACGCCGCCGGCCGGGAGGCCCTGGAGCACTGGCTCGACGGCGTCGTCGCGTGCGAAGGCGCGAGCTACGTGCACTGCTGGGGCGGCCGGGGGCGAACCGGCCTGCTTACGGGGCTCGACCTGCTCCGCACCGGTCGGGCCGGCAGCGACGACGTCGCATCGGCGATCGCGGCGCTCCGCTGCGGCCTCCCCGGCGTGTCTCCAGAGAGCGACGAGCAGCGCGCGTGGCTCCGGGCCTATCCGGTCCTCAGGGCGCCAGCCACAGCTGCACGATCGCGGTGAGCGTGAACAGGCCAGCGGCGCCGAACACCGCGGCCGTGAGCCGGGGCGCGCGGCGTACCGCCAGGACGAGGCCGCTCGCGGAGAAGGCGACGAGCGCGACCGCGCTCGCGTCGGCGAGGGCCGCCCACAGCACGAAGACGGCGCCCCCGCGGTAGCGACGCTGGCCGTGCAGCTCGGCCATCCGGGTCGCCAGGCTCGGCACGCGCACCTGCACCCGGGCGTGATCGGCACCAGGGGCGACCGTCACCGTCGTGTGTCGGCCCGGACGGCGAAGCACCACCTGGACGCCGCCCTCGTCGCTCCGAACGCGATCCAGCCGGGCGCGGGGATCGAGTCCGACGCCGACGAGGCGGGCGGCCTCCTCACCGGTCTCGGCGTCGAGCAGCGGACGGCGGCCCTGCTCCGCCTCCCACCTCGTCGTGCCGAAGACGATCGCGGCGCCGGTCAGCGTGTAGAGGAGCAGCGCCCCCGCCAGCAGCACCGCCGAGAGCTGGTGGAGGGTCAAGAGGGCCCGGGTCCAGCGGAGCCGCCTCCTCATGCCGCGAGCCACCCGGCCAGGACCAGGATCCCGAGGCACGCCGCGCCGGCGAGCCACGCCCAGCCGGGACGCCGCCGCCACCGGGCGCCTTCCAGCAACACGCCGCTCGCCACGAGGAACGGGAAGCCGACGAACGACAGCTGGGTGTAGAGCCCCCAGGCCGGCCCCCAGAACGATCCGGGCAACGCGTGCAGCCCGTGAAGCCCCGTCACCACGCCGAGCAGCCCTCCGTCGCGCAGGCGCACGTGAACCTCTTGCGCCGCCGGATCCCACTCCGCGTCGTAGACCCGCCCGGGCCGCACGACGCGGAACCGCAGGCGACCGTCCGGTTCGGTCTCGACGCGCCAGGGCGGAACGTGGCCCACCCAGCCGAGCGCGTCTCTCGCGGCCACCGCCCGGGCCTCCGACGTCTCGGCAGCCGGAACCGCGAGCGGCTCCCGCCACTCCCGACGCCCGGCCGGCGCCCAATCCGGGTGGCTCAGCAGGAGCGAGCTGACGCCGTAGACGAGGGCATAGGGAGCGAGCAGCGCGCCGACGGTGAGATGCCACACGACCCAGCGCCGGCGCCAACGGGGAGACATCCGGCGAAGAGTAGGGAGTCGCGGCCCGTCTGATAGGCTGGCTCGACCGGGAGACGAAGATGACGCGTGTGCGACGCCCCGCCTGGATCCCGCTGCTGCTGCTCCTCCTCCTCGCCGCGCCGGCGCTGCCGGCACCGCCGGGCGAGACGCCCATCGAGGACGTGCTCCAGATCGTCGCCCTCGACCGGGAGCTCATCGCGATCGACGGGGCAAGCGGCCACGAGCTGTCCCTGCGGCTCGAGATCGGCGAGCGGCTGATCGGCCGACACACCCGGGGCCGCGTCGGCGTGGTCGTGACCGATCGCCGCATCCTCGCCGTCGGGGTCGGCTCGGGCAGCTGGCAGCGGGAGCGCCTTCGCCACGGCGAGGCGCTCCTGGAGCCGCCGCTGCTGGGCGATCGGGTGGCCCTCGTCCTCACCACCCGCCGCGCCCTCGGCTTCGACGGCGGCAGCCGCAACCTCGTGGAGAAGGACCTCGGGCCCCGGGAGAAGCCCCGCCTGCGTGCGGTGGGGGCGAACGTCGCGATCCTGGCGACCGGGCGGCGCGCGCTCGGCCTCTCTCCCTTCCGCGGCGGCTTCTTCGAGATCGGGCTGCGCCTGAACGAGGCGCTGGAGGGCGCCGAAGCCGGCGGGAACCTGGCCACTCTCACCACCTCCCAGCGGCTGCTCACCTTCAAGGCGGCCAGCGGCCATTGGAGCGAGCGCCAGCTGGGCCTCGGCTTCTAGGTGGCGGTCACAGCCCGCTCAGGTCCTCCGGCGGGCCGGCGCGGAGGTCCACCCGGGCACCGGTGCGCGCCGATTGGTAGGCGGCGGCGATCACCTCGAGCACGTCGCGCCCGGCCTGGCCGTCGGCGGGAAGCTCGCCGCCGCCGCGGAAGGCCTCGAGAGTCGCGTCGATCAGGCGACGGGTAGCATCCATGGGCGCGTTTCGCGGATTGCGCTCCAGGTGACTGCGGTCGGTGCCGCACTCGCTCCAGGCGATGCCCTCGGCGCCGAGCTCGACGCGCAGGTGGGGCCGGGTGGAGCGGTAGAGCCCGGCTGACACCCGGGCGCGGCCGCCGTAGGAGGCGCGCAGGGTGGTCTCCTCGCAATCGGCCCGCACCTCGAAGTACTGGGTGTTCACGTGGGAGAGCCGGTTCTGGGTCACCTGGGCGAGCCGGCCGCCGGAGAACTCGAGGGTGACGAAGGCGACGGCGTCGCTCGCTTCCTCGCGGGCGCCGCAGCTCGACGTCGCCGCGGAGACTGCGACGGGCTTCTCCCCGAATAGGAAGAGCAGATAGTCCACCAGGTGGAGGCCTGCCTCGTAGAGCACGCCGGAGAGCAGCTGGCCGCGCCAGCCCGGCTCCCTCCAGGGCGGCAGGTCCATGCACTGCCACGCCTGCGCCGTGACCAGGCCGCCGACCCCGGCCTCCCCGATGCGATCCTGGAGAGCGCGGAAGATGGGCATGCAGCGGAACTCGTGGTTCAGGGCCAGGCGCCCGGTACCGGCGTCGGCAGCCGCCAGGATGCGATCCGCCTCGGCCAGGCTCGGCGCGAGGGGCTTCTCGCAGAGCACGTGGACGCCGGCCTCGAGGGCGGCGATGCAGACCGGCACGTGAGCCGCCGGCGGGGTCGCCACGACGATCACCTCGGGGGCCGTCGCGGCGAGCATCTCGGACAGGTCGGCGAAGGTGCGCAGACCGAAGTCCCGGCCGGCGGCCTCCCGCAGCGCTCCATCGAGATCGCAGCCACCCAGCAGCTCCGCGCCGGGAAGCGAAGCCAGGGCCGGCAGGTGCATGGCCCTCGCCGCGTTGCCGAGGCCCACCACGGCCACCTTCGTCATCGATTCCCCCATGGCTTCAACACACCCGGGCCAGCGCGCCGCCATCACCGAGCCAGGCCCCGACCACCTCGCCCGCGGCCCAGGACGACACGAAGAGCGCCAGGAGCGGCAGCGACTTGACGAGGTCTCCCTGCAGCCGGCCGGAGGCTCGCACCGCCTTCACCGTCCGCCACAGGAGCAGCGGCGGGAGTGCGAACGCGGCGGCGCCGTAGGCGAGGCGCCCGGCCGCGCTCTGACCCTCGGCCCGCATGGCGGCGTAGGAGCGCGCGTAGAGGAAGCGCTGGGAGAAGTACTCCCAGAACGTGTAGTGCTTCTTGTGGCCCACGCCGATCTCGGGGTGCGAGTGCAGGGTGACGCCCGCCTCGCGCATCGCGTCGTGGAGCCGGTTCTCCCAGCGACCCTCGGCGAGCACCGGGGCGAAGCGCTCGAGGAGCGCCCGCCGGTAGGTGACGTTGTTGCCCGTGAGCCACTCCGAGGGCCCCTCCGGCGGCGCCAGGCATGCGGCGTACTCGCAGAGGAACGCGGCGCGGTCGATGAAGCGCACGTCGGCGGCGTTGTCCACGCGCCCGCCCACCACTTCCTCACCGGCGGCCTGGAGGACGAGCATGCGCCCGGCCCAGTCGGGAGGCACGCGCACGTGGTCTTCGATCACGCCGACCACCTCTGCCCGGGCGGCCTCGAAGGCGAGGCGGCGCATCTCGGGGATCGTGGTGGGCGGCGGGACCTCGAGAACGCGCACGTCGGGAAAGCGCTCGCGAAGGGGCGCCCTCACCGCTTCGCCGAGCCGGTCGACCACGAGCAGCTCGAGGGCGTGCCCGCCTTCCTGGGCCTGGAGCGCCTCCACTGCACCCTCCAGGTCCCCCCAGCCGTTGACCGAGGGAATCACGACGCTGAGCTGCGGCGGGGTCTCAGGCGGCACGCGCCACCTCGGCCGGCCCGCGGGCGTAACCGGCGGCCTCTCCGACCGACCAGGCCGCGAGGAAGGTCAGCGTGAAGGGCAGCGCGCGCAGGAACTCGCCTTCGCGCCCGTGGCGGGCGGCCGCCGCGACCCGGCGCAGCAGCAGGAACGGCAGGAGGGGTGTCGCGGCCAGGTAGGGCCAGCGGCGAATGGAGCCCTCGTCCACCAGGCGGCGGCGGGCGTAGGCGAAGCCGTGGTCGAAGCGGTCCCGGCAAAAAGCGCCCAACGCATAGCGGTGGTTCTGGTGGACGAGGGCGTCCGGCGCGAAGGCCACGGCGGTGTCCCTCGCCGCGAGACGCTCGTTCGCGACGTTCTCCCACAACCCCTCCCGGAACCAGCCGCCGATCTCCCGGGCGAGCTCGCCCGCGTAGGAAACGTTGGCCCCGGTCGGTGCAATCGGGGCTCCCGGCCCGGCAGCCTGCGGACCGAAGAAGCCGTACTCGGCGAAGAAGGCGCCGCAGTCGATGGCCCGATCGGTGCGCGCGTTGCCCATGGCGCCGCCGACCACCCGGGCGCCGGCGTCGTGGGCTCGCTCCAGGGCTTCGAGCCAGCCGGGCTGGGGCACGCAGTGATCCTCGGTGAGGGCGACCCTCTCGCCGGCGCAGGCGCCGAGGGCGAGGCCCCGCAGAAGCGGCACCGAGGCGTCGCCCGGCGCCTCCACGAAACGCACCCCTGCGGGCTCCGGGGGGACGGCCGGCCCGTCGCCGGCCCGGGCGACCACGACCTCCGCCCCGCGCGCGCGCGCCTGGGGGAGGATCCCCTCCAGGCATGCGTCCAGCAGGCCGCGTTCGCGAAACGACGCGACGGCCACGGACCAGCTGCTGCCCACCAGGAAGGAACCTCCAGGCTGCGAGGCGAGGGGAGAGTAGTGGTTTCGGTACGGCGGCGAGAGCGCTGAAGCCTGTCGCGAGCGCCGCCGGCGCCGTGCTGAAGCCGCCGCGCCGATCGGCCGACCGGGAGGCATGCGATGTCCGCGCTGTGACCACGAGCAGGTCTTTCCGGGCGCCGAGTGCGAGCGCTGCGGGATCGTGTTCGCGCGCTGGCGGACGGACGCCCCCGGCGACACGCGCAGGAGGAAGGACGCCCCGGGCGACGCGCCCGGGCCGATCCGGCACGCGGCTTCCGCTTCCCGACCGCCCCTCGAGCCCGCCGCTCGCCGTGCACTCGGAGTCGGCCTCACCCTCGCGCTCGCGACGCAGCTCGCGCCCGTGCTCCAGATGCTCATCCAATACATGGTCGTGCTGGTCCACGAGCTGGGTCACGCGGCCGCCGGTTGGCTGTTCGGGTTCCCCTCGGTTCCCGCCTTCGACTTCATGTACGGCGGTGGGGTGACCACCCATGCGGAGCGCTCCAAGACCCTGGTGCTGCTCGTGCTCGGGGCTGGGGGCTTCGGCCTATGGAGCCTCCGCGAGCACCCGCGCCTCATGCGCTTCGGGCTCGCCACTTGCGGTCTCTACCTGCTCGCGATCGGCGTGGGCGCGGACGAGGCCCTGATCCTCGCCATGGGGCACGGGGCGGAGCTCGGGTTCGCGGGGCTCTTCTTCTACCGGGCCCTCACCGGCTCGGGCTGTCACCTGGAGGCGGAGCGTCCGCTCTACGCCTGGCTCGCCGGCCACATCGTGCTGTTCGACCTGCGCTTCGCCTGGGGTCTGGCGACCAGCGCCGCGGAGCGCGCTCGCTACGGGGCCGCCAAGGGCGGCGGCCACTGGATGGACTTCTCCCGGCTGGCGGACGAGGTGCTCCACGTGCCCCTCGAGGGCCTGGCGGTCGCCTTCGGCCTGCTATGCCTGGTGCCGCTTCCGCTGGCCTGGCGCCTGGCGCGACGCCCGCGCGGGAGCGAGGAGCTGCCCGCGGTCGCCGACGAGCCGATCCCTTCGCTGGGCTAGGCTCGCCCGCCATGCCGGCGACGACCGCGGGACCATGAGCGACGCGCCGGACGAACAGGTCGCGCACACCGCCGAGACCCCACCCGGCTGGCGGCGCGAGGGCGTGGCCGGAATCACCACGTTCCTCACCCTCGCCTACATCGTCGTGGTCAACCCGACCATCCTCGCGGCGGAGGGCACCGGCATTCCCTTCGACGGCGCCGTCACCGCGACGGTGCTGCTGGCGGCGGGTGCGACCCTCCTGATGGGAATCCACGCCCGCCTGCCCTACGCGGTGGCGCCGGGCATGGGGCTGAACGCCTTCCTCGCCTACGGCCTCGTGCTGGGCCGCGACATCCCATGGCCGGTCGCCCTCGGCATGGTCTTCTGGTCCGGCGTCGTCTTCCTCGTGCTCTCGCTCACGCCGCTGCGCGAGGCGATCGTCCGCGCCATCCCGCCCTCGCTGCGGGCCGCGGCGGCGGCGGGGATCGGGCTCTTCCTGGCCTTCCTCGGTCTCCGCAACGGTGGCGTCGTCGTCGCACACCCGAGCACCCTGGTCGCTTTCGGCGGGCTCTCCTTCCCGGTGTTGATGACCGTCGCCGGCGTGGCCACCGCCCTCTTCGGCCTGCAACGTCGCAGTCCGTGGGCGTTCCTGGGCAGCGTGGCCCTCACGACGGCCCTCGCCGCCGGCACGGGCCGCATCGACCTGCCCGAGACTTGGCTCCGTGCTCCGGACTTCTCCCTGCTGGGCGCCCTCGATCCGGTCGGCGCCCTCGAGCTGGCGCTGCTCCCGGCCATCGTCGCCCTCTTCTTCACCGACCTCTTCGACTCCCTCTCCACCTTCGTGGGCGTGTCGAAGGCCACGGGGATGGTCGACGGACGGGGCGAGCCGCTCCGGCTGCGAGAGGGCCTGCGGGTGGACGCGCTGGCCACCCTCGGAGCCGGGCTCCTGGGGACGTCGTCGGGGACGACCTTCATCGAGAGCGCCGCGGGCATCGAGGCCGGCGGCCGGAGCGGGCGGACGGCCATCGTCACCGCGGCCTGCCTGCTCCCCTGCCTGTTCGTCGCGCCATTGGCAGCGGCCGTGCCGGCCTACGCGACGGCCCCGGTGCTGATCGTGGTCGGCGGCCTGCTGTTCCGCAGCGTGGCGGAGCTCTCGGGGGCGACGCCGGAGGAGCTCTTCCCGGCCTTCCTCACCGTGATCCTGATCCCGCTCACCTTCTCGATCACCCAGGGCGTCCTGTGGGGCCTCGTCGCCCACGCTGCGCTCTTCGCCCTGGCGGGCCGGCGTCGGGAGCTCTCCCCGGTGACGATGGCCCTCGCCGTCCTGTGCGCCCTGCTCCTCGCGCTCGACGCCATCGCGCGCTGACGCTAGGCGGAGACCGGGGCGAAGCAGACCACGGTCACCGCGACGGCGGGCCTTCGGGCGTCGAGGTTGCGGTAGACGTGGCGCTGGTCGCCGCGGAAGACCAGGGCGTCGCCGGCGGCGAGCTGCCAGCGCTCGCCGGAGGCGACCAGCTCGAGCTTGCCGCGCTCGCAGGTCAGGTACTCCCGGGTGCCCGCGGTGTGCGGAACGCCCGGCATCTGCCCGCCCGGCGCGAGCTCCATGCGGGAGATGTCGAGGCCGGGAATGGGCTCGGGGAGAAGCGGCCGCAGGGTCGCGCCCGAGCGCTTGCGCGCCTTCACGTCGGCGGCCTTCACCAGTCGCGCCGCCGTGCGCGGAGCGCCGATCAGCTCCTCGATCGAGACCTGGAGGGCCGCCGCCGCCCGGCTCAGCACGCTCAGCGTCGGATTCGCCGAGCCCGACTCCAGACTGGCCCAGGTCGGCCGGGGAATGCCGGAGAGCTGCGCCATCTTCTGCTGGGAGAGGCCACGGGCCTCCCGCAGCCGGCGGGCGTTGGTGGCCAAGTTGGCTCGTGAATCGTCCATCCGGACGATGAAGTAGCATCCTGCCAGCGAAATAGCCATTCGGTCGAAACAGCGACCATCTCGACCGATGCTCCCGGAGCGCACCCAGGGAGAACCACCAATGACCCTCCGCCTCGAACACGCCAACCTCGCCGTCCGCGACGTCGACGCCGCCGTCCACTTCCTCCAGACCGCCTTCCCCTCGTTCCGCATCCGGAGGGAAGGCAAGACCTGGCAGGGCTGGCGCTGGGTCCACGTGGGCACGGACGACACCTACGTCGCCGTCACCGAGGCCCCGGAAGATCCCGCGGAGGCCTGGCAGCCCTATGCGGGCAAGCCCGGCCTGAACCACCTGGGCTACGAGGTGAACGACGTGGAGGCTCTCCGGCGCCGGCTCGCCGCCGCCGGGTACCGGGACTCGACCGTCCCCAACGACCACCCTCATCGCCGGCGGGTCTACTTCCACGACGCCGAGGGCAACGACTGGGAGTTCGTGGAGTACCGCTCCGACGATCCGGACGAGCGCAACGACTACGACCTGCCCGACGCCACCTAGACCTTGACAAGAGATAATGTTTCCATAATTATGGAACTATGAGTTCTAGCCACTCTCCGAGACGACCCGACGACCCCGACCAGCTCCGCGCCCTCGTCCGTGAGGGATACACCCGGGTGGCCACCGGCCAGGATGCCGCGGGCCAGGCCGCGGAGACGGCCCGCCGCATCGGATACAGCCAGAGCGAGCTCGACGCCGTGCCCGAGGGGAGCAACCTCGGGGTCGGCTGCGGCAATCCCACGGCCATCGACCGGCTGCGCGCGGGCGAGACGGTGGTCGACCTGGGCTCCGGGGCCGGCATGGACGCCTTCCTCGCCGCTCGCCAGGTCGGGCCGACGGGCCGGGTGATCGGCGTCGACATGACCGAGGCCATGCTCGAGAAGGCCCGACGGGGGGCCCGCAGCGTGGGCGTCGACGGCATCGTTGAGTTCCGGCGGGGCCAGATCGAGGCGCTCCCGATCGAGGACGAGAGCGTCGACGTGATCCTCTCCAACTGCGTGATCAACCTCTCTCCGGAGAAGGACCGGGTCTTCGCCGAGGCCTACCGTGTGCTCCGCCCGGGCGGCCGGCTGATGATCTCGGACGTGGTGCTGGATCGGCCCCTGCCCGAGGCGGTGCTAGGCGCGGTCGACGCCTATCTGGGCTGCGTGGGCGGCGCCAGCCTGCGCGGCGCCTACCTCGAGGCCATCGCCGAGGCCGGCTTCTCCGGGATCCGCGTGGATCGGGAGGCGAGCTTCGTGGACGCGATCTCGCTCGACGATCCCCAGGTCCGCGAGGCGATGGACCGCCTCGGGATCTCCGACGAGGAGGCCCGCGGTTATGCCGACGCCGTCACGAGCCTTCACGTCTTCGCCGTGAAGTAGGGGGGGCCTGCCGGGATTGCGGCGCCCCGGCGCCGCGTGCGACCATGGCGCGATGGAGCCCGGGTCGTTCGACGAGCGGCTGGACCTCGGCATCGAGCGAGCCCTGGCGGGCCTGCTCGCCGACCAGCTGCCGAGCGGGCGTTGGTCGGGGGAGACCCACGCCGGCCCCGCCTACACGGCCATGGTGCTGATCACCGAGGCCAGGCTCGGCGTGCTGTCCAAGAGCGACGCCGACGAGGGCGCCCGCTGGCTCCGCCACCATCAGGAGGAGGACGGCTCCTTCGCGCCGTCGGCCACCCTTCCCGGCACGCCCAACGCCACGGCCCTCTGCTGGGGCGCCCTGTGCGCCGTCGGCCACGGCGAAGACGACCCCACGGTGCGCGCCGCGCGGACCTGGCTCGACGCCCACGGCGGGCTGGCGGAGCTCGACCTGCTGACCCGCGTCTGGCTCGCCCTGGCCGGAGAGCTGGAGCCGAAAGGCCTCGGCACGAGCACCCTCTTCCCCCTGCTCCTGCCGGGCTTCCACCGCTCCCTCGGGCGGCGCTTCCTCTTCTTCGTGCCGCTCATGGCGACCCTCTTGCCCGCCGTGGTGCGCGGCCTGCGAAGGGGCGCACCGCTGCGCGGTGGCCCCCTCTTCGGCCTCGAGCGGAACGCGGCACTCCGCTATCTCAGCGACCGCCAGAACCCGGATGGCAGCTTCGCATCGCTGGCCACTACCACCTGCTTCGGCGCCCTGGCCCTGCACGCCCTCGGCGTCCCCCGTACGGATCCGCGCTTGCACGGCGCCGTGCGCTACCTGCATCACCTCAAATCCTACGAGGGCGCGGGCATGTACGTCATGCCCTACACGGCCGAGGTCTGGAACACGGCCGAGGCGGTCCGGGCGCTCCTGATCGAGGGCGGCGAGGAGGCGCACCGGGCGGCGGCCCGGGGCGTGGCCTACCTGGTGGGCCAGCAATGCGACGACCCGGAGCCCGAGGACTGGCAGAACCCGGCCGCGGGCGCTCCGCGCACCGGCGCCTTCCCCTTCGAAGCGGGCAACGAGCTCGCCCCGGATTGCGACACCACCGCGGCGGTGCTCGCGGCCCTGCGCATGGCCGCCGCGGCCGGCCAGGGCGATGCCCTGGCGGCGCCCCGCGAACGGGCGTGGCGCTGGCTCGTGGCCATGCAGAACCCAGGCGGCGGCTGGCCGGCCTTCACCCACGGCCTGCCCGAGAAGCCCCCGAGGCCACTCTTCCTGGACGGCACGCCGGAGCTTCCGGGCACGGTCTTCGGCATGGCGAAGCTCCTGCTGCGGCCGCCGGCCGAGCTCTCGGACCCGGCCTGGGAAGACGTCACCGGGCGCCTGCTCCGCGCCCTCGGCGAGGAAGGCCGGCGCCTCGACGACCCGATCGTCGCCGAGGCCATCCTCTTCCTGCAGCGCCAGCAGGCCCCGAGCGGCGCCTGGTGGGGCCGCTGGCAGGTGAACTACCTCGGCGCCACCTCCTACGTGCTGCTCGGGCTCATCGCCGTGGGGCAGGATGCGCGCGAGGCCTGGGTGCAGCGCGCGGTGGCCTTCCTCCTCGAGCACCAGAACGAGGACGGCGGCTGGGGCGAGTCCCTCGAGAGCTACCGCGATCCCGACCAGGCCGGGCGGGGACCGAGCGGCGTCCTGCAGACGGCGACGGTGCTGCTGGCCCTCCAGGCCGTACGCCACCAGGGCGACGACGTCGGGGTTCCCGACGAGGCGCTCCGCCTCGGGATCGAGCACCTGCTCGACCGGCAGGACGCCTCGGGGCTGTGGCCGATCCGTGAGCCGACCGGCGTGATGACGCCGCCCTTCGACTTCTACTGCAATCCGCTCTACGGCCGGAGCGTCGCCTTCGAGGCCCTGCTGATCCACCGGAGCCTGAGGCGGGGCACCCACGCTTGATCTGTCCCGGCTGCGGCAAGGCGGCAGACGCGGGCAACCTCTACTGCTCCGGGTGCGGCGAGCGCCTCCAACCCCCCGAGGCCGACCGCCGTCAGCTCACTGCGATGTTCTGCGAGATGGCCGACTCGGCCGAGATCTCGAGCCGCCTCGATCCGGAGGAATGGCAGGCGCTCCTCCACGCGGTGCAGGCCGAAGCGGCCACCGTGGTCGAGCGCCATGGCGGGTTCATCGCCCAGTACCTGGGGGACGGACTCCTCGTCTACTTCGGCTACCCCCTCGGGCACGAAGACGATGCCGAGCGTGCCATGCGCGCCGCGATCCAGGCGGTGGAGCGGATCGACGGCGCCCGGCCGCGACTGGGCACCCGCTTCGGGGTGCAGCCGCGGCTCCGCATCGGCGTCCACACCGGACCGGTGGTGGTCGATGCGCCCGCGACCGGGACGAGGCGCGAGCCCCTCGCCGTCGGTGACGCGATGAACCTGGCCGCCCGGGTCCAGGCAGAGGCCGAACCGGGCACCGTCGTCGCCAGCGCCGCCTCCTGCGCGCTCGCACCCGGCGTGTTCGAGCTGGAGAGCCTGGGGACGCGCCGGCTGCGCGGGGTCCGCGATCCCGTGGCGCTCTTCCGGGTGCGGGCCGCGCGAGAGGGAGCCCGCTTCGACCTGGCGACGTCCCGCGGCCTGAGCCCTCGCGTGGGCCGGGAGGCCGAGCTGCGAACCCTTCGCGTGAGCTGCGAGAAGGTGGCCCAGGGCGAGGGCCAGATCGTTCAGGTCGCCGGTGAGCCCGGGATCGGCAAGTCGCGCTTGATCGAGGAGCTGCGCAGCGAGCTGGCACCGGACGCCCCTCGCTGGCTCTCCTGCCCCTGCTCGGAGCTCCAGCGGAACCACCCGTTCCACGCGATCTCGGCGGGCCTCCGCTCGTGGCTCGGCGATCGCGCCGACCCGGTAGAAGCCCTGGGCTCGCTCGGTGTCGACCGATCCGGCGCGGCCGTCGTGCTCCGTGCCCTGGACCGACCGCTCCCCGAGGGCCTCGAGCCGCCCCAGGGGCCGCCGGACGAGCTGCGCGAGCGCACCCTCGAAGCGCTCACCAGCTGCCTGCTCGGCTTCGCTGCCGAGTCCCCCTTCGTGCTGCTCGTCGAAGACCTGCACTGGGCGGATCCCTCCAGCCTCGAGCTCCTCCGCGGCCTGCTCCCGGCGGTGGCCGGGCGGCACCTCCTGCTCCTGCTGACGCGCCGGCCCGCGCCTCCCACCTCCCTGCCGCTCCCGGACGGCGCGTTGGAGATCACCCTCGACGCCCTGGATCCGCGCGACACGGCGACGCTGATCGAGTCCGTGGCCGGGCGACCCCTCGCACCGGGCCTGGTCGAGCAGCTGGTGGCCCGAAGCGACGGCGTGCCGCTGTTCGCCGAGGAAGTGACCCGCCTGCTACTCGCGTCCGGCCACGACCTGGACCGGCCGCTGGCCCAGGCCGACGTGCCCATGACACTGCAGGATTCCCTCGAAGCCCGTCTCGACCAGCTGGGCCCGGCCAAGCCCGTCGCCCAGGTGGCCGCGGCCATCGGCCGCGAGTTCCCGGCCGGTCTCCTCGCCCGCGTCGTCGACCTCTCCGGGGAGGCGTGCGCCCGGGCGCTGCGCAGCCTGGCCCGGGCCCGCCTGATCGAGGCGGTCGACGAGGACGTCTGGACCTTCCGCCACGCACTGGTCCAGGAGACGGCCTACCGATCCCTGCTGCGCCGGACACGGCGGGAAATCCACGGGCGCATCGCGGACGCCCTGCAAGGCCACTTTGCCGACCGGGTCGAAGGCGAGCCCCAGCTCCTCGCCCATCACGCCACCGAAGCCGGCCGCACCCTGCCGGCGCTTCACGGGTGGCTCGCGGCCGCCGGTGCCGCCGTGCATCGCGCGGCCCGCGTCGAGTGCGAGGCCTTCCTCGATCGCGGCGTCCCCCTCCTCGCTGACGTCGAAGACGGCGACACGCGGGCCTCTCTCGAGCTGACCCTGCTCCTCATGCGGGTCACCTGCCGTCTCGCGCGGGAGTGGTTCAGCGAGGCCGTCGTCGACGATGCCCGGCGCGCCGAGCAGGTCTCGCGTCGCTTCGGGGACGATCCACGGCGGGTCTCGGTACTGAGCCTCCTGTGCATGAGCGAGTCCGCCCGCGGTCGCTACCGGGCGTCGCGCGGCGTGGGCGAGGAGGCGGTCCGGGCCGCCGACGCGCTCGGCTTCAGCCAGTCGCGGGCCGGGGCCTGGATGCCGCTCTCCCAGACCCTGCTCGCGACGGGAGACCTGCCCGGCACCCTGGAGGCCCTGGCCCAGGTCGAGCGCCTCGACCTCCCCGCCGAGACGAACGTCGCCGGCCTCGGGATCTCCCATCCGCGGGCCCAGTGTCTCGCGATGGCAGCCCTGGCGGAGCACGCCCGGGGCGCCGACGACCGGGCGGACGCGCACCTCGATGCGGCGACTCGGATCCGGGCGGCCGATGGTGGCCCCCTGCCCGATCCCCTGCGCCACCAGGCCGTCGTGCGGCTGCTGCAGGGACGGGAGGAGGAGGCGCTCGAGTGTGCGGCCCTGGCGGTCGAGCGGCTTCGCGAGGCTGGTCAGCCCTGGGCGCTCTTGCTGGCACGGACGACCGAGCTGGCGGCTCGGGTCTGCGCGCGGAACGCGGCGGCGGCGCTCCCGGACCTCGAGCGCCAAGTGGAGCGACTCGAGGAAATCGGCCAATGCTCCCTCTCGCCCCTGCTCCGCGGCTCTGCCGCCCAGGGCTACGCGCGGCAAGGCGACGACACGGCCGCCCAGGGCGCCCTCGACCAGGCCCTCGCCGCGGCCCGGGCGATCGGCGAACGTTATTCGGAGGCCTGGCTCCTCACCCTCGGCGCGGAGCGGCTGGGCCGGGATCCGGACGCCGCCGCCGGCGCCGCGGAGGCGATCGGAGCCTACGGCTGGGTGACGCGCGCCCGGGCCCTCGCCCGGCGCTGACGCAGGGCCCCGAGGAGCGGGAGCAGCAGCCCCAGCTCCGGTCCCAGCCCGCAGCCGCCGCCGGTGTTCGCGGCCTCCTTGTTCCGCGTCGCCGTCGTGCATTGGGGATCCGCGCCGTTCGGGTCACCGTTGCCCACGCCGTGGATCGACTCGCCGCCGTCGAAGTCGGTGCCGACCTGGCCGTCGTTGTCGATGCCGTCCTGGCACTGGGGGTCCTCGAGAATGCCGGCGGCCGAAGCGCAGCCCGGGTCCGACGGAAAGTCGGTAGAGCCGTCGCCGTCGTTGTCCACGCCGTCGGCGCAGGCCGCCGGAAGGGGGAGCGCCGCCAGGGCGGCCGGCGTGAAGGCGTCCAGCCCGGCCTCCTCGCCGGTGGTCACGGCGACGGGATCGATGACGTTGTAGAGGAGCCGCCGGCCGAGCGGCGCGACGCCCGACTGGGTCCCGACCAGGTACAGGCGGCCGGTGTGGCTCGAGTAGGCCAGGCTCGCATCCCAACGGGCGACACCGAGACCGACGAGCTGGTTGAGGCCGCAGAAGGAGCCACAGGTCGAGGTGTCGATCTCGTAGATGCCGTCGACCAGCGGACTGGCCGTGTAGATCCTGGCGTTGGCGCTGTCGTAGGCGAGCCCGCGGAAGCCGTTCGCGGCCCCGAAGGCCAGGGGCCCGATGAGGGTGGTCGAGCTCGGCGACGCGGGGTCGATCTCGACCAGGTCCTCGAACGTGCCGTCGGATTCGAGGGCCAGGAGCCGATCGTCGCTGGTGGCCGAGGTCGCGCCGGGATCGTAGGCGAGCGCCACCAGCAGGTCGGTCCCGTTCGCGATGGTGCCGACCGTCGCGAGGATGTCGCCGGTCGCCCGGTCGACGGTCACCACCGAATCGTCGCCGGAGGTCGGCACGACGCCGTAGAGGATGCCCGCGTCCGTGGACCAGGCGAGGCCCTCGACCACGTCGCCGGCCCCGTTCAGCGGGCCCAGATCGGTCCAGTTTCCGGGCAGGCCCGCGATGCGCAGGGCGTCGTCCGGGGTCGCGCCGTCGGCGTTCTCCGGCCCCGCGGCGCCCAGCAGCTCCACGCCCGCGTGGCTGACGTCGTTGCCGCAGACCCCTCCCGAGCAGACGCCGTTCGTGATCTCGTTGCAGCTCCGGCGGTCCGGCTCGATCCCCCCGAGGCCGTCGTGACAGCTGCACACGCCGCCGGTGGCGTTGCGGCCCGCGCTCAGGTTCGCGCACTCGGTGGCGTCGACACAGCCACCGCCACCGGCCGGCCGCATGATCTGGCACTCGTCCACATCGACGTGGGGGAGACAGGCGTTGTGGCCGCGCTCGTGGGCGGTGACGCCGCCCAGGTCGCCGGAGTCGAGGGCGTCGACGGTGACGACCATGTACAGGTCCGGATCGTCGTTCGGGTTGCCGTCGCACGTGGGCCGCTGGGCGCAGCCGATCGCGCTGGGCGCCGCGCCCCCGCAGTAGGTCATGCTGTCGACCAGGAAGGCCCGGGAGCCGGGAAGGCCGGTTCCGCCGATCGTGGTGTACTCCGCCGCGCTGTCGAGCACGTCGAGGCCGTCGCCGGGCGTCCCGAAGGTCACGACCGGGACGCTGCGTTCGATGCGCGTGCAGCAGGGCGTATCGAACGGCCCGTGCCCGGCCTCGTACAGGCGCGTCGCGGTCGCCATCGCCTCGTCGATCCGCGCCTGCCAGTACGCCAGGTCCGTGCCGGCCCCCGCGTCGATCAGGTCCACGTGGACGAACCACGGGAGCTGGTGGAGATCGGCGGTGGGCGGCGCCGCTCCCAGGGGATGCGGCGCCAGGACCGACGCGCCGAGGACGAGGGCCAGGACGAGACCGGGGCGGCTCATCGCAGGCGCTCCGCTGCGCGCTCGGCGTGGCGTGCCCGCATGGCGGCCAGGTGGGCCTCGAAGTCCGGATCCGCGCTGCGGCCGCCGCGCAGGGAGGCGGCGGCGGCAGGCAGGCCGGTCTCGGCCAACGACGTGGCCGCTGCCCGGCGTTGGAGCGTCTGCAGCTCCGCACCGTGATTCCGGCCGAAGCTCCACGTGGGGGCCGGGGCATTCAGGAGCCCGGCCAGCCGTCCGAGCGCGCGGGGATCCCGATCGGCCAGGTAGCCCAGGGCATGGGGAAGGGCCTGCCAGGCGCGGAAGGTGGCGCGATCTACCTGGCCGGTCCGGGGCACGGCGGCCCAGGCGTCGATGGCCTCGAAGGCGCCCGGCGCCCCGCAGTGGCCGAGGGCCACCAGGATCTTCCCGTGGTGCGCCGCCTCGGCCGCATCCGCCAGCATCTCCGCCAGACGCTCGGCGCCCTCAGGCCCGATCCGCCGCGCCTCGGCGGCCGGGAGCCCCTCGTACCAGGTCAGGCGGACGAGCTCCTCGGCCTCGCCCGCATCCAGGGGCTGCCCTGCCGCGGCGACCGCCAGACCGAAGAGAAGGACGACGAGAGCACGGGCCGAGCGCAAGGTGAGCCTCCGGGTGGCCACCCTAGCAGGTCGCGCCTGTTCCCTGGCACACGTTTGTGCCAATGTCCGCGGCCATGGAGCCGGGGGCGGCGCGAGCGGTGGTCTTCCTCACGTCGAACGGTGTGGGGAACGCCTGGGTTCCGGACCAGGTCCTCGGCCTGCGCGCGCGCGGCGTCCCCGTCGAGCTCCACGCCCTGCACGCCGCGGAGCAGGACTTCCACGGCTCGGAGCGCATCGAGGCGCTGCGCGCCGAGACGCACCGCGTGTATCCCGTCGCATGGGCGGCGGTGGTCCGGGACCTGCTGCTCGCGCCCTTCCGCTTCCGCGGGCGCCTGCTCGGCGCCCTCGCCTCCGCCCTGCGTCCCGGTGAGCCGACCGCGCCGACGGATCGCCTGCGCCTCCTCGTCCAGCTGGCCGTCGCCGTGTCCTGGGCTTCGGGCCCGGGCGCACGAGCCGCCCACGTGCACGCGGACATGGCGCACTCCCCGGCCAGCGTCGGCATGCTGGTCGCCCAGCTCATGGGCGTGGGCTTCAGCTTCACGGGACACGCCAACGACCTGTTCGAGCGCCGCGTGGCCCTGCGGCGCAAGCTCGCCCGAGCGAACTTCGTGCACTGCATCTCCCGCTTCCACCGCGACCTCTACCTCCGTGAAGGCGGTCGGCCCGAGCAGATGGAGCTCGTCTACCTGGGGACCGAGGTGGCGCGATTCGCCCGGGTCGCCCCGTTCGAGCCCGCGCCGGGCACGGCACCGGTGGTGCTGGCCGCCGGCCGTCTCGTTCCCAAGAAGGGCTTCGACGTCCTCCTCGAGGCCTGCGCCCTGCTCCGCGGGCGCGACGTCCCGTTCCGGCTCCTGATCGCCGGCTCGGGCCCGGAGCGGGACCGCCTGCGCACGCGCGCCGCGGCTCCGGACCTGGCGGGGGTGGCCGAGATCACGGGCGAGGCCCTGCTGCAGAGGGAGCTCCCGGCCTTCCTCGGCGCCGGCAGCGTCTTCTGCCTGCCCTGCGTGCGGTCGCCGGACGGCGACATGGACGGCCTTCCCCTCGTGCTGGTCGAGGCGATGGCGGCCGGCCTACCCTGCGTCTCGACGCGTCTCGTGGGCATCCCCGACCTCATCGCCGACGGCGAGACCGGCCTGCTGGCGGAGCCCGACGACGCCAGTGGGCTCGCCGACCGACTCGAGGTGTTGCTCGGCGACGCCGAGCAACGACGGCGCCTGGGCGAAGCCGGTCGCCGAGCCGTGACCGCCGGCTTCGACCAGGCCCAGCTCCTCGATCGCCTCGCCGCCCTGTTCCGCGAACGCCTAGCGACCTAGTACGTCTCGCCACTCCCCCCGGAGCAGGAGGGCCGCCATGAGGCCCCAGCTGAGCCCCGAGGCCCCGAGGGCCGCGAGCAGCTGCATCCAAGCAGGAGAGCCCGCATCGGCGACGAGGCGCGCCGCGCCGAGGCCCAGTGCCCCCGCTGCCGCCAACGCCGCGGTCGCCAGCAGGTCGCCCCGCAGACCGCGGAGCTGGAACTGGCGGGTCGCCCAGACGGCCACCCCGTAGCGCACCACGTCGGCGCACACGAGCGCGACGATCAGGCCCTGCAGACCGCCGAGCCGATAGCCGGCCGCGAGGAACGCCACCAGGGCGGCGAGCTTCACGCCGTTGCTGAGCGCCATGAAGCGCGGCGCGCCGTGGGCCAGGAGCGCCGACTGGTGCGGGACCTGGACGACGTTGAACCAGGCCCGGATCGCGAGCAGCCCGAGCATCCAGCCGGCCTCCGCGTAGCGCGCGTCGTAGAGCGTGGCGATCAGCGGCTGGGCCGAGGCGCCCATGCACACCACGACCAGGCCGCCCATCGCGAGCAGCGCCCGGCGGGTGCGCTGGAACACCGCCGCGAAGTCGTCACCGCGCTCCATGCTGCGGCTGAAGGCAGGGAAGGCCACCAGGGCGCCGAGCTTCGTCATCAGCTGGACGGGCAGGTGCGCGAACATGGCGGCGATGCTGTAGGCACCCAGCAGGTCCAGGGCGATGAGCTTGCCGAGCACCAGCCGATCCGTCTGGTCGGCGAGGAACGTGAGGAGCGTGCTCAGGAAGACCCATTTCCCGAAGCCGATCAGCTCCGAGAGCGCCGACCGGTCCCAGGCGGGGCGCGCGCGGTGCTCCGGCACCAGCCAGAAGCCCAGCGCCACCCGGGCGAGCTGTCCCGCCACGCCACCGATCACCAGCGCCCAGACCGTGGGCGACACCCACGCCCAGGCCACCATCGCCAGGGCCGGCGCCACCTGGCCGGCCAGCTCGATCGCCTCGAAGCGCGCCAGGGACATGTGCCGCTGGAGCCGGTAGACGCCGGTCGAGAAGAAGCCCTGCACCAGCAGCGCGAGCCCCGCCACCGGGAGCATGGCCCGCAGCTCCGGCAGCTCGTAGAAGGCGGCCACCGGCCAGGCGAAGGCGCAGACCAGGCCGAAGAGCGCGAGCCCGCGCAGGATCTGCACGCTGTAGGCCGTGTCGAGGAAGCGGGGATCGTCGCCGCGGGGGCTCTGGATGACGTTCAGGCTGAGCCCCAGGTCCGAGAACATGTGCACGCCGATCAGGAAGACGTTGACGATGGCCATCAGGCCGAACGCCTCGGGGAAGAGCAGGCGCGCCAGCACCAGGTTCGCGCCGAGGCGGATCGCCTGGCGCAGCAGGAAGCCGCCGGCGGTCCAGGCCGTGCCCGTCGCCGCGCGCGCGCGCAGCGAGCCCGGCGCGCCGCGAGTCCCCTCCCCCGTCTCCTCGCTCACGCCCGGGAGAGTAGCCGTCCGGCGGGCGTCACGAGCCGGTGGCCTGCTCCCAGCGGCTGCGCTGGCGGCCGCGCACGGTGCGCAGCAGCTTGTTGACCACCCGCCACTGGGGCCGTTCCGGGTTGACGATGGGCCCCTTCGCGGCGAGCCAGGCGTGCACCTCCGGGCGCACGGCCTCGAAGTGGGCGAGGAAGGCCGGCCACTTCTCCGGCCACATGGACCCGCGGTAGTGGACGACCCTGGCCTTCTCCAGGATCCGGGGATCCGGGTGGGGAACCTCCGGCCGCATGGTCACGTTGTGGGTGCCCGGCAACGCCCGCCACTCGAGACCCGCGCGCAGCATCGCGAGCCCGAGCCCGATCTGCTCGGAGTAGAAGACGCCGGCATCGGGGTGCCGCACGTCGCTGTCGAGGATCTCGACGATCACGTCGAAGTAGTGGCGACCGAGCCCCCGCCCCTTGCGGAACGCGAAGACACCGGAGTTGAAGTAGCAGCGGATGCGCTCGCCGGTCTCCTCGGTGGTGACCCAGGGCAGGTCGTCCAGCGACAGCCCCACCAGCTCGCAGATCGCCTTCCAGTAGCCGTCGTAGGGATCGGCGGGTCCGGAGGTGCCCGCGTTCTTCTCGTTGGGACAAGCGGCGAAGGCCTCGCCGGCCTCGAGCCGGACGGCGCCCGGCTCGCCGAGCACGAGCGTGTCGCTGTCCAGCCACACGATACAGTCGTGGCTCGCTTCGCGCTCGGCGACGAGGATCGCCTTCGGCTTGTTCATGAGGCCGAACCAGGCATAGCGAGGGTCGACCCGCTCCCGGATGTGCCGCACGCCGTGCGTGCGGAACACCGCGTGGGTCGATGGCAAGAGCGGACAGCCGCCCCGCGGCGTGACCGCCAGGATCTCCGCGTTCCGAAGCGCCCCGCCCCACGTCCGCAGGCTCTCGATCATCCGCACCGTCTGCGCCTCGAGGGGCCCGGACTCGACGCAGCACACGAAGCTCAGCGGGAAGGGCTCGTCCACGAGGCTCCTCATCGGCGATTGGCGGTGGGCGCTGAAGATGGCCCTCGCGAGCCGTGTCGGCATGCGAGGGAACGCTCGGTTCCTTGCGCGAGTCGACGGAGCGTAGCGGGGCCGGGGCCGACCGGCGGCCGTCCCGGGCGAAACCGGCGAGAGCGGCGCCCCCGCGCGAGACGTGGCACGCTCGGCTCCTCCCCCAACCGAGGAGCAAGCCATGCGCGCCGCCCGCCTCGAAGCCGGCACCCTCCAGATCCAGGACCTCCCCACCCCCGACCCCGGGCTCGAGGAGGCCCGGGTACGCATCCACGCCGCCGGCGTCTGTCACTCGGACCTCCACATCGTGCGCGGCGACTGGGTCGGCGTGCCGGACACGATGCCCGTCGGGCACGAGGCGATCGGCACCGTCGAGGCCCTGGGCCCCGGCGCCGAGCGCTACATCGCCGTCGGCGATCGCGTGATCCTCGGCCTCGGCGGCAGCGGCGGCGGCTACTGGTGCGGCGCCTGCGAGTACTGCCTCGGCGGCCAGCCCCGCCTGTGTGCCCAGACTCAGGGCATCATGGGCACCTTCTCCGAGCAGTTCTGCGTCTACGCCAAGTCCCTCGTGAAGCTCCCCGACAGCGTGGGCGACGAGGAGGCACCGCTCGCCTGCGGCGGCCTCACCGCCTACGGCGCCGTCAAGAAGCTCTGGCAACACCAGGTGCGCCCGGGCAGCCCCGTCGCCATCGTCGGCGCCGCGGGCGGCCTCGGTCACTACGCGATCCAGATCGCCAAGGCCTTCGGCTACACCGTCGTGGGCGTCGACGTCGGCGAGGAGCGACTCAAATTCGTCGAGTCCCTGGGCGCCGATCTGGCCGTCAGCCCGGAGGACGCACCGGCCGCCGCCGAGAAGCTCGGCGGCGTCACCGCGAGCCTCGCCTTCACCGCGAAGATCGCAGGCTTCCAGCTCGGCCTGCAGCTCCTGCGCCGCAGCGGCCTGTTCGTCGCCGTCGGCATTCCGGCGACCAGCGAAGGCCCGCTCCAGATCAACCCCTTCGAGTTCTTCTACAAGGACCCCACCCTGATCTACTCCGCCGTCGGCAACGTCCAGGACATGCGAGAGCTCGTCGACATGGCGGCATCCGGCCAGGTCAAGAGCCACATCGGCCGGGTTGCCAAGCTCTCGGAGCTGCCCGAGGTGTTCGACGACCTCGAGGCGGCTCGTTACGTGGGGCGCGCAGTGATCACGGACCTGGCGGGGTAGCCAGGCGGGGCGATCTCACCCGGCGCCGAAGCGAAGCTCCAGCCGGTGGACGTACCGTTCTCCCGGCCGGAGCACCGGCGACGGCGCCCAGGGCTGGTTCGGCGCGTCGGGCAGGTGCCCCGGCTCCACGCAGAGGGCGGAGAACCGGTCGTGACGGCGGCCGCGGCCGCTCGCGGTGCCGTCGAGGAAGCCGCCCGTGTAGAGCTGCACCCCGGTCATGTCGGACCCCACCTCCAGCCAGCGCCCGCTGCGCGGATGCTCGACCCGGGCGTGGCGGCGGAACCCCTCGCCGTCGGGCAGGAAGCAGTGGTCGTAGCCCGCGGGAAGGGCCGAGCCGATGCGGTCGCCGAGACGCGTCCCGGTGCGCAGGTCGAAGGCGGTTCCGTCGACCGGGATCGGAGGACCGGAGGGAAGCGCGGCCGCGTCCACCGGGAGGACACGGCTCGCCGGCAGGATCACGTGGTGGTCGGCGACCCCGGGCTCGGCGGGGCCGCCGAGGTTCCAGTAGGTGTGGTTCGTGAGCGAGACGACGGTGGGGGCATCGCTGGTCGCCTCGAAGCGGATGGACAGGGCTCCCGCGGTGAGCCGGTAGGTCACCTCCGTCTCGAGGCATCCCGGGAAGCCCATCTCGCCAGCCGGACTCGTCCGCCGGAAGCGCACGCCCCCCGTCACGGGCTCGGCGTCCCACACCACTTGATCGAATCCGACCGGCCCGCCGTGGAGCTGGTTCGGCCCTTCGTTCGCGTGGAGGCGGTGGACCCGACCGTCGATCGCCAGGCGGGCCCCGGCGATCCGGTTGGCATAGCGGCCGACCGTCACGCCGAGGTAGGGGTTGCGCTGCGGATCCTGGTGATCGGAGAGGGAGTCGAGGGCGAGGCACACGTCGGCCGGCTCGCCGCGGGCGTCCGGGACGCGGACGAGATCGATGGCGGCACCGAGGTCGAGCAGGTCGACCGTCGCACCGCCGCCGTCGTCGAGTGAGTAGCGGTGCACGTCCGTCGGCCCTTGCAGGGCGTTGCCGGCCGTCGTGCCCACGTGCGTCACGGGGTCCAAGGTGGGCCCCAGCGTACGGGAGGCCACGCTCCGGTTCACCTCCGCGCCGGCGCCGAGGCGGGTCGCCGCCGCAGCGCCGGTGGGATCCGTCACCGACGGCCGCGGCCGATCCGATAGCCTCCCCCCGATGACGGCTGGCGCCCGCCGCGCCGAAGAGGAGGATGCATGAACGCCCTGGCCCGCCGCGGATGCACGATCCTGCTCGCTGCGACCCTGTCCCTGGTCCCGACCGCCAGCGGTGCCGAGGCCGAGGACGGGGCGGGGGAGGGGCATCATCCCCTGCACGTCTTCCTCTTCTACGTGCCGAATCGCATCTTCGACACCCTCGACGTGTTCCGGGCCCGGGTCCGCGTGGGCCCCGGCATCGCCGTCGGCGCCCGGGCCACCGAGGTGGCCGACGTCTTCCTGGGCACCTACACGACGCTCTACACCGGCATCCCCGGGCCGCGCGGGAAGCCGGTTCCGAGCCTGCCGATCGGCTTCGAGGCGAACCACGGCCTGGAGGTGAGCGTGGCCGACGCCTCGACCGGGCTCGGCTTCGCGCCCGAGTACGGCCTGCTCGAGGTCGGTGCCGGCGCCCAGGCGGTGCTGGTGGGCTTCGACCTGGGCGTCGACCCCCTCGAGCTGCTGGACCTGCTCGTGGGCATCGTCGGCCTCGACATCGTCGGCGACGACCTGTAGGTCGGAGCTAGGCCGCCAGCAGGCGCTCCGCGTTGCCGCGCAGGATCGCGGCGCGGACGTCCGGGCTCCCCTCGGTGACGATCAGCACCTTCGCCAGCGTCGACGCGAGGTGGTAGAAGGGCCAGTCGGTCCCGAAGAGCATCCGCTCCCCGCCGGTCTGGCGGATCATCTCGTGGAGATGGGTCACGCCCTGGCCGTGGATCCCGAACCAGGCGTTCTCGTACCGCCGGCCCAGCTCGAGCATCCCGTCGCCGTCCCGCGCACCGGAGTGGCCGAGCACGAAGGGGAGCTTCGGGAAGGCCGCGAGTGCTCCTTCGTAGTGGCGCGGCAGGGCATAGCGATGGGAAGACTCCGGCTCGATGCCTGCGCGCCCCGCGTGGAAGAAGACCACCATCCCCAGCCGTTCGCACCCCTGGTAGAGCTCCATCATCTCGGGATCGTCGGGATAGAAGCGCTGCATGGGCGGATGCAGCTTGAGCACCCGGGCGCCGGCGGCGGCGTACCGCTCCAAAGCCGCGAGGCGATCGGGATCGCGCGGATGCACCGAGGCGCCCATCCGCAGGCGATCGCCCTTCCCGGCCCGCTCGATCGCGGCCCGCCAACGCTCGTTCAGGTCGTCGCCGAACGGAAAGCCGAACACGATGGGCAGGATCAGCGCCCGCTCGACGCGCGTGGCATCCATCTCTGCGAGCAGGCTCGGGATCGTATGGGTGGCGGCCGCGCGGCTGCCCCACAGGCCTTGCGCCACGGCCCCCCAGCGCAGCTTTCGCAGCGCCGCCTCGCTGAAGTTGCCGTTCATGTAGATGTCGAGGTCGATCTCGCAAGGCGGCTCGCTGCCGTCACAATCCAGCAGGTGCTCGACCCGGGGCGGACGCGCCGCCAGGTCGAGCTCCGGCGCCATCAGGAGCGACATTCCCAGGTGGCAGTGCATGTCGATGGCCGGGGGGAACTCGTCCGCCACGCAGCGCAGGGTCCCGGCCGCATCGACCTCGAACCAGGGGAGCTCAGCGAGGCCGCGGTAGCCCGGGTAGCGCTGCGGGCCGAACGGGCCTTGCCCCGAGGACGCCACCTCCCGGGCCCATTTCTCGGCCAGGCTGGCGATGTCCGCGTCGGTGTAGCGGCCCGGCTCCGATCGGCCGCCACAGCCGTGCAGCAGGAAGCCCGCCGTGCCCGCGGCCAGCAGTCCGAGGAAGGCTCTACGATCGATCGGGTGCGCCACGGCCGGAACGATAGGGCATGGCGCGGGGCGGCTCTTGTCGGCCCCTACACCGGGGAAGCGAGCGCCCCGTCGCAGAGCGATCGACCGCGCCTAGGCACTGGCCGCGGAGGGCGAGGTGCGCGCTCCCCCCGGTCGGATGGACTCAGGACAGAAACCGCGCGCGAACCGCGAAGGCGTACCAGCGCAGGTACGTCGGCAGCCATTTCATCAGCCGGAACCGGCTCTCACCGGCGGTGCGATCCCGCCAGGTCGCCGGCACCTCCTCGACTCGTCCGCCCCCGTAGTGTGCCTTCACGGCGAGCTCCATGCCGAGCGCGAAGCCCGCCTCGGTCTCGATCGGGGTCCGCGCGAGGAAATCGGCTCGGTACGCCTTGAAGCTGTTGGTCGGGTCGTGCGTCGGCAGGCCGCACAGGGCGTGCAGAGACACACCCGCCACCCGCGAGAGCAGCCCCTTCAGCCGAGGCCCACCGATCTGACGGCCCCCGCGCATGTAGCGACTCGCGCACACGACGTCTGCGCCCGCCTCGGCACGCGCAACCATATCCTCGAGCCGGACCAGATCGTCGGAAAGGTCGGCCATCGCGACGACAACCACCGGGGCCCGCGACGCCCGCATCCCGGCCTCGATCGCGTGGCGGACGCCGGGCCCCAGGTCGTTTCTGATGAAGCGAAGCGTCTCCGGACGCGCTTCCGCAGGCACCGCCCGGGCGACAGGCAGCGTCGTGTCGATCTCGTGGTCGTAGCAGAGCAGCACCTCCCCGGCGTCCGGGAGATGCTCCCGCAGCCGTCGCAGCGTCTCCTCGATGAGCTCTGCCTCGTTGAAGACTGGGATCACGACCGAGTAGCGGAGCATCTCAGGGCTCCGCCGGTCGGCGCCCAGCGGTCACCACGAACGAGCCGAATACCCGCCCCGCACCGGAGAGGTGCATCGCGCGGTCGAGCGCATTGTAGACCCGCAGCACCGCGTTGAGACCGCCTGGTGCAACCTTCCGATACGGAATGCCGGCCTGCGCGTGCTGCATCACCGGCCCGAGGCCCGCATCCTCGAATGCGCGGCGAAGCTCTCCCGGCGTGAGCGGCCGCTCGTTCGGGCTCACGCCCTCGGCCCGGTAGAGCGGGCTCTTCGGATGCCGAAACAGCGCCATCGCGGGATGCAGCAGATTCGGATCGAACGCAAAGACCGCGCCTCCCGGCCGAAGCACGCGCCGGGCCTCCCGCAGTGCCAGAGCGAATTCGGGGATGTGGTGCAGCACGCTCGAGAACGCCACCGTATCCACGCTCGCCTTGGCGAACGGGAGAAGGCAGGCGTCCGTCCGAAGGTGGTCGTCTCCGGGAAAGCGCGCCTGCGCGTGCCGCAACGCCGCGCCAGACAGGTCGATCGCCACCCTTCGCTCGAAACGCCCGGCATAGACGGGATGCGCGCTCCCCGTGCCACAGCCCACCTCGAGAAGCAGGTCCACCGGAACTTCACCGACGAGCTCCCCGAAACACCTGCGCAACGTGTTCCATCCCGTCGGCAGGAACGGGTCGAAGCCCCCTTCTGCTTCGATCAACCCGTCGAAGTAGTCGCGTTCGATCTCGGCGACGTCCGGGGGGGCCACCGTCAGATCCGCCCCAGCCCGATCTCCTCGCGGACCCAAGGGATCACCTCGTCGAGGACCTGCTCGATCGGCGTGCTCGCCTCATAACCGAGGACGCTCTTTGCTTTCGACACGTCGGGAATGCGCCGCTGCACGTCGTGCGCGAAGGGCTCGTCGGAAACGGTCACGAACGCCGGCGCATCGGGGCCCTCGCCATGGACCTTGTGCCAGATCGCCTCGGCGAGCTCGAGCACCGTCGTCGGTACCGGCGTCGAGAGGTTGAAGTCCTCGTTCTTCGCACCGGGATGCGTGAGCGAGCCTACGATGCCCCTCGCCAGATCGCCGCCGTAGGTGTAGCAGCGAACCTGGCTGCCGTCGCCGAGGATGTGCAGCGGATCCTGCCCCTTCAGCACCTTCTGCACAAGATCGGGTACGACGTGGCTCATGGCCAGGCTGACGTTTCCGCTCGGAATCTCCCGCCCGCCGAGCGCGCGGCGCTCTCCGATACCGATGCAGTTGAAGGGACGCAGGATCGTGTACGGGAGGCCGTACTGCTCGAGCGCACCCTTCGCGAAGTACTCCACTGCCAGCTTCTGGAAGCCGTAGGTCGAGAACGGCACCGGACACTCGTCCACGTGGCTCTCCGGCGTCGGGAAGACCCCTGCATTCTCGAAGACCATGCTGCTCGAGAGAACCGTGATCTTCTGGAGCACCCCGTCCCGGTGGGCGGCGACCGCAGCATCGAAGGTCGAGGCGGTGATCCGCTCGTTCTCGGCGAGCAGATCATAGGCGTACTCGTGGAAGTAGGAGATGCCGCCGATCATCGCGGCGCCGGCGACGAGCTGGTCGCAGTCCATCGCGAGCTCGGTGAGCAGCGGCACGTCCTTGGCATCCCCGAGCACGAAGCGATAGCGGGGATGACCCTGGTAGCTCTTCTCGATCGGCCCGTACTTCGAGTGGTTGTCCACGCCCACCACCTCGTGGCCCGCCTCGAGCAGCTCGTGGACCAGGTAGCCGGAGATGAAGCCAGCGGATCCCGTCACGAGCACCCTCACCGGATACAGCCCCACACGTCGACGACGAGCTTGTCTTCCGGGATCGCCAGGCCGCGATACTCAGCGTGGGGCGTGGCGACGAAGAGCACATCAGCCTCTTCCAGCACACGGGAGAGCGTCACGAAGGTGGGATCGGCGACCAGTGGATCGTGGCAGAGAACGCGCCTCGACTCCATCGTGAGCAGCTTGCGCAGCTTGTAGCTGAGTGAGTCGCGGGGATCGTCCGAGCCGGCCTTGAACGCCATCCCCAGCACACCCGTCGTGGCCTCCCACAGGTCTCGCTCGCGTTTCGCGAGGCGAACGAGGTGTGCCGGAAGCCCCTCGTTCACGAGCATCGCGGCGTGGCCTAGCGCGAAGCGGTCCTGCGAGAAGGCCGCGAGCTGCATCGTATCCTTCACGAGGCACGGCCCGGCCGTCAGGCCCGCGCTCGGCATGTGCTCCATGCGTGGATAATCGGTCCGGCAGCCATCGAGGATGCGATCGAAATCGAGACCGTGCTCCGTCGCGATCATGTAGAACTGGTTGACCGTAGCGAACTCCACATAGCGCCAAGCGTTGGTCATGAGCTTGCAGAGCTCTGCCTCCATCGGCGCCATCTCGATCATGCGGTTCGTCAGACGCGAGAAGAGCAGGCGTACCATGTCCAGCGTGCCTTCGTCGAAGGCAGAGATGATCTGAGGCAGCTCGCGAAACTCACGGAGGCTATCGCCCTGCGCGACGCGCTCTGGACAGAACGCGACCCGGACGTCCAGACCGCGATCCCGCAGGTAGCGCTGGGTGTGCTCGCTGATTCCGGGATACACGGTGCTCCGCAGGACCAGCACCTGGCCATCGCGCAGGTGCTCGACACAGCCGTCGATCGCGCGTCGCATCTCCGTGAGACCCGGGTTCAGGTGCTCGTCGACGGGGGTGCCGATCACAACGATGATCACGTCGCACGCCGCGAGCCCTTCGGGATCGGAGCCCGCCGTCAGCGTTCCGGCCTTCAAGGTGCGCTGGAGCAGGGGTTTGGCGCCGTTCTCCAGGAATGGCATCTCGCCGGCCCGGATCACCTTGATGCGGTCGTCATCGATATCGTGGATGTAGGTGGGAAGACCGCTGTCCGCGAAGGCGAGCGCCAGGGGCAACCCCACGCGGCCGCCGCCCCCAATGATCCCGAGACGTGTCAAGAGCGTGGTCCTCCGCCGCGCAACCGATCAGAGTACCGCGAGGCCTGCGGGATCGCAGGTCGGCCCGTCGTGAGGCATCGGCGGAGGCCGGACCTCGAGCTCGATGTCGAGCACGTCACCGATCCCGCCGGCCGAGGCTTTCACGGGCAGGAACGCAACCCGCGTGACCGCGCTTCCAGGCCAACGCCCGGCGGATAGTGCGGCGGCGTCCTCAGCGGTCTCGAGCAGGGGACTGAGCAGAAACCCCGGCTCGCCCATTCCGGCCGGCAGCCGATAGGCGCGCGCCCGCGAGCGACCCACGCTCCTGACCTGGAGTCGGATGTCGGGACGTCGATGCAACACTCTGCGCACGGCGCCCCAAGGGGTCGTCCGGGTGCCCACACGAAGCCACACGAGGCAGCCGCGCAGCTCGCCGAGCGCGATCCCCGTACCGAGGTTCAGCGCGAGTGTCCGCGTGGCGAGCGGCTCGGCGGGCGTCACGCCCGCCCGGCGCTGCATCAGCCAGAAGCCGTTCTCGGTGAAGAGCGGTTCGTAGCGGTGCAGGACCTCCCACCAGGCCAGCGCGTCCGCGAGCAGCGGCGGCCGACCGTCGATCGGCTGGAATCTCGTCATCAAGTAGGGAGGCGCTGAGGGGCGGCGGTACCAGGCCGCGTTCCGCTCCATCAGGCCGCTGGAGTATGCCGCGTAGCTCTGAAACACCGGCGGGTGCACGATCCGGAGCCCGTTCAATAGCGCTGCCCCCTGCAGGTTGCCCTGCACGACCACGGCGCTGGTCCCGACACGTGCGGCGATCCGCGGAAGCTGGACGCGCGCGCCAACCTCGGCTTGGCGCCGCTCAGCGGCGGCCTGCCAGGACGACGGGGACGCCACCGCCCCGACCACCCCGGCGACGCGCCGTGCTGGAGCTGAGGCGCCTGCGCGCCAGGTGAGAGGAGCCTCCGCGACCAGGGTCGATGCACCGATCGCTGCGCATGCCACGAGGGCCGTAGCTGCGCCGCGCATCGCCGTGCGCGGCTCCGGGAACGCGATGCAAAGGGCTCCGGAGAGGAACGGAAGGGCCCCGAAGAAGAAGATCGCATGATCCTCTCGCGTGAAGCCGAACTTCCACCACTGGATCGTGAAGAGGCAGATGAGCCCGGCCATGAGGATCTGCCGGCCGGCCAGGGCGGGCCCGGCGGATCGCAGCGGAGCCAGCGCGATGATCTGGGCAACCGCAGCGATGGCCAGCGCTGCGAACGCGAACTCGAACACCCGGCGCGATACACCGGCGCCGCCCATCGCCTCATAGCCGGACGTGATCTCGACCATGCCGCGAACGAAGTCCGGGAACGCCCCCGGCGGCTGGCCTGCAACGATCCAGAGGGCGGCCAGCGCGGCGCTGGCGCCCGCGATCGAGGCCACACTGGGCCACACCCGACGCCGACGGAAAGGAGCCACCGCGAGCCACCAAGCGAGGCAGATCGGACCCAGGACCAGAAAGGTCGTCTTCGTCAGAGCCAGCCCGAGTCCGAGCACGACGAGCGCCGTGCCCAGGACGAGGCTCGTCGCTCCCCCAACGCCCACGAGGGTCACGAGACCGAGGAGGAGCGCCGCCTGATTGCCGACATCGAACTGGGCGCCTGCATACACCACGCCCGCGGCGATGGCGATGCGCGGCACCCATCCCGGCGCCCGCAAGAACGCCACCGCCAGGATGCCGCTGACGAGGACCGCACGGGCAACACCGAACGCGACCTTCCACGGAAGCCACGTGGCGTCGTACAGGGGCGTGATCAAGTGGCCGTACGGGCCGTAGCTGAAAACGAGATCGCGTCCGAACGTGAGATCCGTGCTGGCGGCGTTCGCGAGGAGCCCCATCCACGACGGATCCAGCCGGGCTGTCAGCACATCCCCGGGAAACGAGAGGACGAACGGCAGGAACACCACGGCCACCGCGGCGCCGGTGCCCGCGCGTCTCGGCCACGGCTCCATCATGCCGCCCTCCGGAAAGCACGGCTCACGATCTCCGCGACCATTCTGCGAGGCGCGAGCCCGCTGGCAGCGAACACGACTCTCACCCTCGAAAGGGCACGGGAGCGGGCTCCGAGGTTTTGGCGTTCGGCTAGACTCTCGACCATGTCTTCGATGCGCTGGTGGCTCGCGGCGTCATGCCTTGCAATCACGCCCCTGCTCTCGACCCATCGTTCCACGGCGGCATCCGCAGAGCCGGAGCCGCCCAATGTCGTGCTGATCTCCATCGATAGCCTAAGGCTCGATCACCTCGGCGCCTATGGCTACACCCGCCCTACCAGTCCGACGATCGACCGCCTCGCCCGGGAGGGCGTGGTCTTCGAGCAGGCGATCTCGACTTCTTCCTGGACGCTGCCTTCCCATGTCTCGCTGCTCACGTCTCAGGACGTGTCGACCCACGGAGTGGACGAGCCTCACGACAAGCTCTCGGCGGGACTCCCTTTCCTGGCGGAGGCGATGCGAGCGGCCGGCTATGCCACGGCAGGCTTCTACAGCGTCGCCATGCTCGGCGCCGACTACGGTTTCGCTCGCGGGTTCGATCGCTACTACAACTGCACCAACCTCGTCAAGCCCGAGGACCACGCCCTGGAGGAATTCAAGAAGGCGTTCGCCCCCGGAAGCCCACAGAGGAAGCGGGCCGCCTTTCTCGACGTGAGCAGCCCACGAATCCATGAGAGCGTGGCGCATTGGTTCGGGCATGAGCGCAGCGAGCCCTTCTTCCTCTTCGTCCACTACTATGACGTCCACTGGGATTTCATCCCGCCGCCTCCCTACGACTCGATGTTTCGTGGGCTCCCCGCTCCGGCCACCGCCGGAAAGCGGCGATTGCTGCGCAACACCGGCTACCGCGCGAATCCATCCGTTCCGAGCATCGACGAGTTGATCGCTCTCTACGATGGAGAGATCCGTTGGACCGACGATTGGATCGGGAAGTTGATGGGGCTGCTACAGGACGAAGCGTTGCTGGCCAACACCCTCGTGGTCCTGACCTCGGACCACGGCGAGGAGTTCGGCGAACACGGCGCGATGTACCATGGCAACAACCTCTTTGACGACTCGATTCGCGTTCCGCTCATCATGCGGCTTCCCGGCAAGTCCCGCGCCGGCCAGAGGGTCTCGCAGCAGGTCCGGTTGATCGACGTCGCCCCGACGATCCTCGACATCGCGGAAGTCGAGGCCGGCCCGGATCTTCAAGGAACGAGTCTCGTGCCCCTTCTCGAGGGGCGCGATCTGGCGCTCCCGCCAGCGCATGCCTCCCTCGTGAAGATCCCGTGGCACCGGAAGAACGTGCCCAGCGAATCCCTTCGCACCGAGGGTGCAAAGCTCATTCGAAACACCGAAACGGGAGAGGTGCTCTTCTTCGACCTCCTGACGGATCGAGGAGAGCAGGCGGGGACCCAGATCCGCAAGCAAGGCGAGGTTCCGGCACAAGCCGAGGCGCTTCTGCACCTCCTGCGCTCCAGAGACGAATCGCCGCGGAACGATCGGGCGCACGAGAAGGTCGACATGAGCCCGGAAGTGCGCGAGCAGCTGCGCGCCCTTGGGTATGTGGAGTGAGCGTGGCGAGCCAACCGGCGCTCCCGACGCCCCGGGACTTCCGGCGACGTCCCGAGCGACGCGCCCGCTGGGGATCCCTTGCACAGAGCCCCCAGATCCCCGCATGTCCCACTCTCGCTCGAATCCGGTTGCGGTCACACCGATGGCCGTTCCGGATCGAGGAGCCCCGGGCCAGCCCTCAGGGCCAATCGCCGGAGCCACGAGAGTCACACTGCCGCCGACACCGAGGAGGAGCAGCGCGCCCGGTTCGGGGGTGAGGCTGAGTGCAAGGCTGACCTGCGTCCCGCCTAAGCCTCCCGGATCGGCTGGCCGAAACGGCAGGAACCGGGAGGGACACGGACATGTGGCGGCTGCGCGCGACGACGCGGATCGGATGGCTGGGGGCGCTGCTGCTGGCGCTGGCGACCGCCTCGGGAGCGGAGACGGACCCGGGCAGGGTCCTGCTGGTGCTCGACGCCTCCGGCAGCATGTGGGGCCAGATCGGCGGCGAGCCGAAGATCGGTATCGCGCGCGAGGTGGTGCGCGACCTGATGGAGGACTGGGACGAGAGCCTGGCCCTCGGTCTCAGCAGCTACGGGCACCGGCGCGAGGGCGACTGCGAGGACATCGAGCTGTTGATCCCGACCGCCGCCGGCAACGCCGCGGCGGTGGCCGAGCGGGTGGAGGCTCTGAGCCCGAAGGGGAAGACGCCCCTCAGCGAGGCGGTGAAGCGTGCCGCCGAGCACCTCGCCTACACCGAGGATCCGGCGGTGGTCGTGCTGGTCAGCGACGGCGAGGAGACCTGCGGCGCCGATCCCTGCGCGGTGGCCGAGGCGCTCGAAGCCGCCGGCGCGGACTTCACCGCCCACGTGATCGGCTTCGACGTGGCCCTGGAGAAGCAGGCCGGACTGCGCTGCCTCGCCGAGGCCACCGGCGGTGAGTTCCTGGCGGCTGCCGACGCGGGGGAGCTGCGTACTTCCCTGGGACGGGCCCTCGAGAAAGCGAAGGAAGGCGTCGGCCCCCCGCTCCACTTCCAGGCGTCGCTGGTGGAGGGCGGGCCCGCGCTCCGCAAGGAGGACCTGACCTGGATGGTCGCCTGGAGCGTCGCCCGCGACGACGGAGCCGGCGCACCGGCCAAGGCTCGCGACGCGAAGGTCGGCTTCGAGCTCGAGCCGGGTGCCTACACGGCGGAGCTCCAGTGGGACGTGGTGAGGCGCAGCCTTCCCTTCGACGTCGTGGAGGGAGAGCGTGCGACCCACACGATCGCGATGGAGGCGGGTGTCGTGAGCTTCGTCGCCGCCCTGACCGACGGCGGCCCCCGGATCACGGAGCCGCTCGGCTGGACCTTCTACGCGGCGAACCCTGACGGGAGCCTCGGCGAGAAGCTGGCCTACAAGAGCGGATCGACGCGCTCCTTCGTCGTACCCGCGGGCTCGAACACGGTCGTGGCGAAGCTCGGCGACGCCGTGCGTCACTACTCCTTCTCGATCGAGGCGGGCGTCCGGGACGAGCACGTCGTGTCGCTGCGAGCCGGCCGGGCCCGCTTTTCTGCCGTCGCGTCCGACGGCACGGGCCGACGCGGCTACAAGACCTGGACGATCCGCGCCGAGCCGGACGGACAGCGGGCCGGCTTCAAGGCCGACGAGAGCCCCACGTTCGTGCTCGCGGCCGGGCGTTATGTCGCCGAGCTCGGCTTCGACGGGCAGAAGATCACGCAGGTGTTCGAGGTGAAGCCCGGCGAGACGGGCGAGCACCAGCTCACGCTGCCCTAGCAGGCTACTCGGCGTGAGGCTCGCACCCGGGCCGGTTGCAGCCGACCTGCATGCGGGACGCGAACTCGTTGCGGTAGCCGTCGAAGATGAAGCCCATCACGCGCAGGTCGCTCTCGTAGCGGGGCAGCACGGCGTGCTCGTACCAGAGGGCGATCTCGCGCTTCGCGAGGGCGTTGCCGATCAGGTCCCGCATGCGGTTGCTCTCGCGGATCGCGGTTCCGACGCCCGCCAGCGCGGAGGTGGTCGCGCTGATCGCGCCCACCACGGGGACGCATCGCGAGCCGTCCGCGAGCCAGCCGAGCAGCCGACCCGCGCCGATGGTCCCGCCCTTGTTGGCCGCCGCGCTCTGGAACTCGATCAAGGGGAGTTCGACGAGCTGGTCGATCTCGTACTCGTGCTCGTCGATCTCCCGACGGATGAAGGCGAGGTCGTCGATCGCCTGCTGGTGCTCGGCCTCGAGCTGGCTGCGGATCTGCTGGAGGCTGCTCATGGCGTCGGCGTAGATCTGGCTGTCGCAGCGCTCGATCCCCTGCTTGACGATGTCGGCCGCGAAGAAGTAGCTCGACCAGAGCGCGTCGAGGCCGCCGAAGTTTCGGTCCGCCGCCGCGCCGGCCGCGTTGCCGCGCGTGCGGTTCCAGAAGCGGCCACCCCGGTCGCTGATCGTGACGCCGAGCGGGATGCCGCGGAACTCGGGGGCGATGGTGTAGCCGTCCATCCGGCCGGACTGATACCGCAGCGTCTCGGCGGACGCGGGGCCCGTCAAGAGCGCGTAGACGACGAGCAGGAGGGCCGCTCTCATTCCGCACAGGTCTCCGCGGCGGCGGCCAGCTCCAGTCGCTTGGCCTCGTGGAAGGCGCGCACCTGCTCCTCGACATAGGCGCGGTAGTCGGTCGCCTGGTAGGGCGGAGGCTCCTCGCAGGTCTCCTCCTCCTCCGCGAGGGCGATGCGCTCCTCGGCTTCCAGGGCGGAGAACAGCTCGAGACCCGCGTAGTGGCGGTGGAGTGCGTCCGCCTCCGAGCGCAGGGTGTCGACGACGCGCTGGCGTTCCGCGGAGACGCGCCGGGTCTCGGCCTGGATCCGCTCGCGCTCCTCGCTCCCGGCGTCCCGGTAGCGCGCGTGGAGCGCCATCACCTGGGCCTGGAGCTGGCCCCGCTCCTGTGTGCGGCGGACCTGGCCCTCGAGGCCCTCCCGCATCGCGGCGTGCTCACGCTCGAGGGCCTGCATCCCCTGCTCCAGGTAGGCGATGTCCTCGGGGTCCGCGAAGCCCTGCCTCGTGAGCGCGGTGAGCGAGCGGCGGAGCCTCCCGCAGTGGGGCTCGACGAACGACTCCTTGAGCGCCTGCCAGCGAAGCCAGAGGCCATTCGTCCCCCAGTCCCTCGCGTACTTCTCGCCGACCTCGGCGGGGAGAACGGCGCGCAGCGTGGCCTCGGCGGCGGTCGGGCCGAAGCGCTCCTGGCAGCTGGCCACGAGGCCGTCGCAGGTGCGGATCAGCTCCCGGACCTGCGCGGTCCCCTCCTCCAGGGGCATCGGGTCCCGGGCGCCGGCGGGGGTGGCGCCCCACAGGCCGATCATCAGGCAGGCGAGAGCGCCACGCATCATGAACGGCGCTGTCGGGAGGCCGGCGGAAATTCTTGAATGGCCGCCGGCCTCCCGGTGCGGACCTACTCGTAAAGGATGCCCTTCTTTGCGGCCTGCTCGTGTCGCGGACGAAGTCCATCGACCAACGCTCGTTCGGGCCCAGGGATGAACGCCTCCGCTTCGTAGCTCGCCTCCTCGAGGGCGAGAAGATGGCGCCGCTCTGCCGCGAGTTCGGGATCTCCCGGGTCACCGGGTACTAGATCTACCAGCGCTACAAGGCTTGCGGCCTGGAAGGCCTCCAGGACCGATCCCGGCGCCCCGATCGCCACGCAACCAGCTCCCGTACCAGCTCGAGCGGGCGATCCTCGGGATCAAGAAGGAGCATACCTCCTGGCGCGCCGAAGATTCGCGACAAGCGGATCCGCGACTTCCCGATGATCAGGCCTCCGGCGGTGAGCACGGTGCATGCCGTGCTGGATCGCAACGGTCTCGTCAAGCGTCGCAGACGCGGTCGCCCGACGGCGATCCGCACCGACACCGGGGTTCCCTTCGCATCGCCCAACGCACTCGGTCTCTCGAAAGCTCTCCCTCTGGTGGCTCAAGCTCGGCATCCAGATCCAGCGCATCAAGCCGGGTTGCCCTCAGCAGAACGGACGGCACGAACGCATGCATCTCACGCTCAAGAAAGAAGCCACCAAGCCCGCGTCGTTCAACTTCCTGCAGCAGCAGGAGCGCTTCGACCGGTTCACGGGCGTCTACAATCACGAGCGACCGCATCAGGCCCTGGGCGGTGCGTACCCCGGCGACCTCTATACATCTTTGCCGCGCGCCTACGAGCCACCCGACGAGCCGGAGTACCCGTTCCACGACCGGTCCGTTCGGGTGACTCAGTGCGGCCGCATCTGCATGGGGCGACGCAAGATCAACCTCAGCACGGTCTTCCGAGCCGGCTCCGAACCCCTTCGGGCCCCAGAAAGTGTCAACCATGTCCCCGGAATGATCTGTAAACCATGTGCCCGGAATGGACCCGCGAAAACCTGGCGCCCCCGGCACGACTCGAACGTGCGACACCCGGTTTAGGAAGTGCCGGACCGTAGCCCTCCCACGCCGTTGGTTGCCCTACCCCGCAGCAGATTCCAGGATTGCTCGCGTTCAATGCCATACCGAAGACGGCCGATGTTGTACCTCGCCGCCTTCCCATGGCCTTACTCGCGAGGACCTCGAGGATGCCCGGCCGCAACAAGCTCAAGCTGACGAAGACCGCCGTCGAGACGCGCTGCCGCTTGCCGGAGGGGCGGCGCCAGGCCATCTACTGGGACACGGAGATCCCGGGCTTCGGGCTCCGGGTCGGTCAGAGGACCCGGACCTACATCCTCCAGCGGGACCTTCCGGGAGGCCGGACCCGGCGCGTGACGATCGGCCGCCACGGCGCCTGGACCGTTCAGCAGGCGCGGAAGAAGGCCCGCGAGCTGATCGCCCGCATCGACGAGGGCGAGGACCCCAACGCCACCCGGCGGGCCCGGGCGGCCCGGGGCGTCACACTCCGGCAGGCCCTGGACATCCACCTGAGGCGGCTGGAGGCAAAGGATGCAAGCGAGCGAACGAAAGAGACCCTCCAGGACGAGGTCCCCCGCCACCTGGGCGACTGGCTGGACCGGCCCCTGATCGAAATCCGGCGACAGCTGTCGAGGGACGTCATCTCTTGCGCGCTAAGAGGACGGCTAGTTTTGCGCACCCCCCTGGGTTGATGTTCGGTTCTTCCTTCTTCTCTTCCGCTCTCCGAAGGAGAGCACGGCCGTCAGGCCGCCCTCTGGGGCCTCAACGCTGGGCGCTTTGCCCCGCGGCCTGCTCGAGCTCGCGGAGCCGGTAGCTCCGCCCCGAGATGTTGAGCACCTGGCTGTGGTGGAGGAGGCGATCGAGGATGGCGGTGGCCAGCACCTCGTCGCCCGCCAGCACCTCGGGCCAGTCGGCGATGCCCTTGTTCGTGGTGATCAGGATCGAGCCCCTCCCATAGCGGTAGGAGACGAGCCGGAAGAAGAGGCTCGCCTCCTGGCGCGTCATGGGCTCGAAGCCGACCTCGTCGATGACGAGGAGCGCCACGTTCATGTGCTTGCGCCGCCGCAGCCGTTGCGGGCTGATCTCGGCGTCGCGCTTGAGGGCCGCCAGCAGGTCCTCGAGGCGATGGAAGGCCACGGAGAAGCCGTTCTCCACGGCCCGCACCCCCAGGGCCACCGCCAGGTGGGTCTTGCCCACTCCCGGCGGACCCTGGATCAGCAGACTCTCCTTGGCCCGGATCCACGCGCAGGTGCCCAGCGTCTCGATCCGGCTCCGCTCCACACTCGGCTGGAAGGCGAAGTCGAAGTTGCCGAGGGTCTGCCCCGTGGGAAGGCCCGAGAGACGGAGCGAGGTCTTCATCCTCCGCTCCTCGCGGTGCTGCAGCTCGGCCTCGAGCAGCAGGTCGAGGAAGCGGTGGGGCACGAGGTCGTCCTTGGTCGCTCGGGCCAGCTCCTCGCCGATGTGCTCGGCCGCGTGATGGAGGCCGAGGCGCACGAGCCGCTCGCGGGTCGGGTCGAGATCCACCTTGCCGCCCTTCTTGGGCACCGGGTTTCCCGCCGTCATCGCGCCACCTCCGCCAGATCGGCATAGAGGTCGATCGGCCGCTGCTCCGGCTCCATCGCCCACAGCTCCTGGAGGCGTCGACCCATGCGCCCGAGCGGTACGGGCGCCTCCACCCCCTCCGTGCTCGGCCCCTCGTAGTGGCTCGGGTCCAGCAGCAGGCGGCTTCGCGTGTGGCGCGGGTGCGCGGCCACCACCGAGCCCTCGGCCCAGACCTGCACCTGCCGGGCGCAGCCGCGCACCTCGACGCTCTGCTCGACGAAGCGGAAGGGGACGCTGTAGGTACGCCCCTCGAAGCGCACCGTGGCGTCGCGCCCGACACGTCGCATCACGGCCAGGTCGAAGGGCTCGGGAAGCCGCTCGGGCAGGGCCCCGAGATGGGGCTTCTCCGCCTCCCACGCCTGGAAGACCGTCGTGCCCGTCGCCGGGCACTGCCGCCGGTGGCTCGAGCGCGCCACCTGGCCGTCCGTCCACGCTTGCAGCGACTCCAGGCTCTCGTGCTCCCGCCGACGCGGATCGAAGCCCCGCCGGTGCCCCAGGATCCGACGCTCCACCTTCCCCTTCTCCTGCGGCTGGCGGGGACGGGTGGCGTCCACGTGGAAGCGAAGGGCCCCGGCATAGCTCGCGTAAGCCGGGTTCACCGTCCCCCATGGCCCCGCCCCCTTCGCCACCGCTGTCTTCACGTTGTCGACCCGCAGCACCGCCGGCACCCCGCCCAGCCGCTCGAAGGCCCGGTTGTGCACGTCCAGCCACGCCAGCGTGTCCGCCCGCTCCGACCACACCACCGCTTCTCGCCGCGAGTGCGAGAGCACCAGGTGGAAGGCATGCAGGTCCACCTCCTGGCCCCCGATCCGCACGCCCGGAAACTCGCCCCAGTCCACCTGACCCTGCGCCCCGGGCGGTGTCTCCACCCGACGCCGGCTCCGCACCTTCGGTCTCGGGAACCGGGCCCGCACGTACCGCTGCACGCTCTTGGAGCTCCCCGTGTACCCGTGCTCCTCCACCAGGAACTCGTGAAGCTCCTGCAGGTTCACGCCACGGCCTCCCGAGCTCGCCTCCAGCCACTCCGCGATCACCTCGTGGACCGCCTCGGCCAGGAAGGGCTTCCCGCTCCGGCCGTCTCGCGCCCCCTCCGCCAGCCGCTTCAGCCGGTAGCGCACCGCGCTCTCCCGGATCCCCAGCTGGCGGGCGATCTCCCGGTTCGAGCACCCCCGCTCGTGCAGCACTTCGATCGTCATCACTTCCTCCTGCCTCAGTCGCCGCTGCCCCACGCCCCCCTCCCTCACGGGGAACGTGCCGCGCAGCGGCTCAACAGGAGGTGCGCAAATCTACGTGTCCTCTTAGCCCTCGAATATCACGTCCTGCGACAACGCTCGAAGCGCACGGCATCTCGGTCGTGCTCTCGGGTGGAGCCGTCGTCTCGATCTACTCCGATGCGGAGTACGTCTCGTACGATCTCGATTTCATTCCCACGGGCCTCGCACGGAAAGTCGACACCGCCATGGAATCCCTCGGCTTCAAGAAGACCCAGCGGCACTGGACGCATCCAAAGAGCCGCTACTGAGTCGAGTTCCCACCCGGCCCGGTGGCGATCGGAGACGAAACGATCCGCAGCTTCGCCGAGCGCGAGACGCGAATGGGGACGCTGCGACTGCTGGCTCCGACCGAGTGCGTCATGGACCGGCTCGCCGGGTACTTCCACGATGCGGACACGCAGTGCCTCGAACAGGCGATCCAGGTCGCGACGCGGCATCCCGTCGATCTGAAGCGCATCGCGAGGTGGGCGCGCGCTGAGCGGCCTCATGGTGAGGAACGCTACCGGGAGTTCGAGCGGCGGCTACGCGAGACCGCGGGTCGGTAGCCGCTCTGACTGGCAGGATTCGAACCCCCGACCCTTGTATCTACTCCACTCACCCGGATCTGGTTCAATAGGGTCAGAACGGGTTTCGGGGGAGGGTCGCCGTCCCGACCCAGAGGCATGGTCCTCGTACCTGAGAGAGGCGCCCTCGCCCGATCTCGCAAGCTCGAACGGTATCCCGAGGCAGCGGTCTGCCGCTCGTCCTCGCATGCACAAGGAAGAGCACCGAGGTCGGCACCGAGGCTCCCGACGCTCCCGTTCGAGGAGGAAGAAGGGGATGCGCTTCGTTGGGATCGACATCGCCTCGGAAACGCACGTCGTCGCGATGGTGGGAGAAGACGGGGGCGTGCTGCTGAAGCCGGTCTCGTTCCGGGAGGAGGCGGCTGGCTACGCACTGCTGTGGGAGAAGCTGGGAGGCCCCGAGGACACGCTCGTAACGCTCGAGGCAACGGGGCACTACTGGAAGAACCTGTTCGCGGCGCTTGCGGCGAGGGGTTTTGCCGTGGCGTTGATCAACCCGCTGCGCAGTCGCCGGTTCGCACAAGAAGACTTGGAGCGGACGAAGACCGACGCAATCGATGCGCTCGGCCTGGCTCGCTTCGGAGCACAGAAGCGTCCGAGGGTGACTCGCCTTCCGGACGCGGCGACAGAAGAGCTTCGTGAGCTCGTCCGGCTCCGCGATCGTCTGGTTCAGGACTTCGGGGACTGCACCCGGCGGCTCCACCGCATGGTCGATCTGGGCTTCCCAGAGCTCAAACGGTACGTGAAGCACCTCGATAGCCAGCTGTCGACGGGGCTGCTGCGGGAGTACCCCACGGCAAGAGCCTTCCAGGAAGCCTCTGTGGGGCGCGTGGCAAAGCTTCGCTACGACGGTCGTCATCGTGTAGGCGATGCGCTCGCGAAGCAGCTCGTCGAGGCTGCGCAGAACTCGGTGGGCGCCCATCATGGCCCGGCCTACCAGGTGCAGGTGCGTTACCTGTGCGAAGACATGGACGTCTTGCGCAAGAGACTCGGCGACATCGACCGCGACATCGCGGATCAGCTATCCGCGCACGAGGTCGGAAGCTTGCTGACGACGATCGATGGGATCGGGCCGACGACGGCAGCACGGCTCATCGCGGAGCTCGGTGACCCGGCCGACTTCGCCACGGCCGCAGCCCTCGCCGCCTACGTGGGCGTCGTTCCAGGCCTAAAGCAGTCGGGCAAGCGCCAAGGCAAACGCGGGAACCTCTCGCCAATCGGTCACGCGCGGCTACGTCGCGCACTGTGGATGCCGACGTTGGTCGCCGTTCGGAAGAACCCCTGGGTGCGGGCCCACTACGAGCGGCTGCGCGACAACGGCAAGCCCGCAAAGGTCGCGCTGATCGCCTCGACGAGGAAGCTGCTCATCGCGGTTCACGTCGTGGCGAGGACCCGCAAGCCCTTCGTTCCACAGCTAGAGACCAACCCATGAACCGAGAAAACCGGGCCCAGCCCCTTGCTGAAGATCACGGTATCTCAGGTTCGAAGCCTGATGCTCGATGTCGAGCCACCGGACAGCGCACTTCGAAGAACCGCGTGCATCCAGGCGTCAAGGGTCCGAGATCAGGCGCTCCGCGCAACAACCAAGCACGACCAAAGTGCGGAACCAAGCACCGCCAGAACGCGAATTCCTCAGCGAATCCGGCGGCTTCTGGCGGGGCGGACGGGACTCGAACCTACAACCTCCGGCTGTAAGTCCGCGGAAACGCAGGGGTCCGAAGAGGTGAAGCTTGTATCCCGTTGTATCCCAACCGGGGCACGCCGGGCCAGGTAGGGCGATGGGGCGGCGGCGGGTAGCCGCCATCCCTCGGGTCCGCGAGCGAGCCCCCTTGCCAGCGCCTCGACGTGAGCTAAATCGGCATTGGATCGCACGCAGACATCCCGGGGTCGAGGCCAAGGCGGCGTAGCCCCGGCATGGCTCTTGCGCGCGCCTTGTTGAGGATGTCGCCCGGGTCCGGGTGAGCTTCGCGTCCCCGCACTGCGGGGGCACGCATCTCCATCTCTTCAGGGCGCCACCGGTCCGCGATCGCGGCGCCCTGTCCCCTCGGCCGGGCGACGTGGGCCGGCTTGCGCGTCTTCTCCGTCTCGCTCTCGCTGCTCGTCGCCGTCGGGCTCTCGCTCGCAGGCAACGGCCTCCTCGGTACGCTGTCGGCACTTCGCCTCGCCGACGCAGCCCTGCCCGACGAACTGACCGGCCTCGTCCTCGCGGCGTACTTCGCAGGCCTCATGGCCGGCACGCTCGGGCTCGGGAGGACAGTGGCTCGGGTCGGTCACATCCGGTCCTTCGCGGCCTTCACGGCACTCGCCGTGTTCGCGGCGCTCGCCCAGGGCCTCACCTCGCCGGGCATGCTCTGGCTTCCGCTTCGGGCGATGACCGGACTGTGCATGGCCGGGACCTACCTGACCGTCGAGTCCTGGCTCCACGCGGAGGCCGGCCCGGAGAGCCGCGGCCGTGTGCTGGCCGCCTATCTCGTCGCACTCTACCTGGGTACCGGGGCCGGTCAGCTCCTGCTGCCGCTCGCGCCTACCGAGACCCTCGACGCGTTCGCGCTGGCTGCCCTGCTGACGAGCCTCGCAGTGGTCCCGGTCTGTCTGACGCGCGTTTCTGCACCTCGCCTCGAGCAAGCGGCGACCAGGGCGACCTCCGGGCTCGTGCGCGACGCGCCCCTCGGGCTCGGCGGGGCCCTCGTCTCGGGATTCGTCGCGGGCACCATCTACGCGAACGCACCGCTCCTTGGGCGCGCGACCGGCATGGAGTCGACCGACGTTGCCGGCCTGATGGCCGCCTTCTTCGCGGGCGGCCTCGCCGGACAATGGCCGCTCGGCCGGCTTTCGGACCGCATGGATCGTCGGCTCGTTCTCTTGGGGGCGATGTTGGGTCTCGCTGGGCTCTGCGCCGCGTTCCTCTTAGTGGCCGCCACGCCTTCCACCATCTGGTGGGCGCTCGCCTTCGCGTTCGGCGCCCTGGCCTTTGCCCTCTACCCGCTGGCCGTGGCGCACACCATCGACCGGGTGGGTGCGAATCACTCGCTCCCGGCAACGAGTCAGCTCCTGCTGGCTTCGTCGATCGGCGCGTTCTCGGCACCGGTGCTCGTCGGCGCGGCGAGCCCCTGGCTCGGTGCTTCCGCGTTCCTCCAGCTCGACGCGCTGCTTCTGGTCGGCTTCAGCCTCGCGGCCTCGCTGCGGATCCTCCGTGTCGATCCGGTCCGCCAGGGTCCGTTCCAGCCCATGGCGAGGACGACACAAGCGGCGCACGAGCTCGATCCGCGCCACAGCGGTGACGCTTCATCCCCCGGGCACCAAGCCTCGGTTCCCGCTCGACCCGCGACGGTCGGAGACACCCCATGAAGAACCGCCGGCCCGGCGACATCCCCCTCAGCCAGATTGCGAGCGCGAGGGCGGCAGCGTGAAGCTCGCCATCCTCTCGAGAGAACCGCGGAGCTACAGCACGCGCCGCCTGAAGGAAGCCGCGCGGGAGCGCGGCCATCGGGCCCGCGTACTCGATCCGACGCTGTTCTCGATCGAAGTCGCGAGCGGGAACCCACACCTCTACTACAGAGGGCGCGCGCTGGAGCGTTTCGACGCGGTGATCCCGCGTATCGGCGCCTCCATCACCTTCTTCGGAACGGCGGTCGTGCGTCAGTTCGAACAGATGGGCGTGTTCTGCGTGAACACGTCCACGGCCATCTCGACGTCGCGCGACAAGCTCCGGGCGCTCCAGATCCTGAGCCGGCACCACGTCGGCATCCCGAAGACGTCCTTCGTTCGCGAGAAGAACGCGATGCTCGAAACGGTGGAGCGGATGAAGGGCCCGCCGGTCATCGTGAAGTTGCTGGAAGGGAGTCAAGGTCTGGGTGTGATCCTCGCCGAGACGAAGAAGTCCGCGGAGGCGATCGTCGAAACGCTCCAGTTTGCGACGGGCAACAATGTCCTCATCCAGGAATTCGTGGCCGAGTCGCGCGGCCGCGACATCCGCGCCTTCGTTGTCGACGGCCGGGTCGTCGCGGCCATGCGGAGAACGGCGCAGGAGAGCGAGTTCCGGAGCAACGTCCATCGCGGCGGGCTGGCCGACGCGGTGGAGCTCGATCCTGTGTACGAGCGCACCGCCATCCACGCTGCCCAGATCCTCGGGCTCCGGGTCGCCGGCGTGGACATGCTCGAGGGCGCCGATGGCCCGATGCTGATGGAGGTGAACTCGTCGCCCGGCCTCGAGGGCATCGAAGGGGCGACTGGCGTCGACATCGCGGCGACCATTCTCGAGATGATCGAAGATCAGGTGCTCTTCCCCGAGATCGACATCCGGCAGCGACTCACACTGCAGAGCGGGTACGGCGTGCTCGAGATCCCGATCGACCGCGGGTCCGAGCTGTGCGGGCGGACGATTCGCGAGTCCGGTCTGAAGGGTCGGGACGTCCTCGTCCTCCAGATCCAGCGTGGCAGCGTCACGATCCCCAACCCGAAGACGAGCCGGGAGATCCTGGCTGGCGACGTGCTGCTCTGTTTCGGCAAGACGTTGACCCTCCGCACCCTGGCGCCGGCACCGCGACGTCGCAATCGGCGTCGCGGCTCGGCCGTGGGGGCCGCCGATGGCTGAATGCGTCGAGATCGCGGGAGAGACGATTCGGCGCGGGGAACGTCGGCGAATCCAGATCCCGCTGGCGCTGCGGCCGACACAGGCCGAGGTCTCGATGTCCGCGGAGGTCATCTGCGGGGCCCGGGACGGGCCGCAGCTCTTCGTGTGCGCCGGCATTCATGGGGACGAGATCAACGGGGTCGAGATCATCCGGCGCGTGTTGCGCCGCTCGTTCCGGGGGCTTCGGGGGACGCTCCTGGCGGTTCCGATCGTGAACGTCCACGGATTCGTGGCCCACAGCCGAACCCTGCCCGACCGGAGGGATCTGAACCGCGCCTTCCCGGGCTCGCCCCGAGGATCGCTCGCGGCGCGGCTTGCGCACCAGTTCATGGAGAACGTGGTCAAGGCTTCGACGCATGGCATCGATCTCCACACGGCGGCGATCCACCGGGAGAACCTCCCGCAGATCCGCGCCTGCCTCGACGACTCCGAGACCGAAGAGCTCGCGCGAGCGTTCGGTACGCCCGTTCTGCTCAACTCCGACCTGCGCGACGGGTCGCTCCGCGAGGCGGGACAGGAGCACGGGGTTCCGGTCCTCGTCTACGAGGGCGGCGAGGCGCTGCGATACAACGAGGCCGCCATCCGCGCCGGCGTGCGCGGGGTGCTTCGCGTGATGCGCCAGCTCAGGATGCTCCCGGATGCGGGCGATCGGGGTCGTATCATCGAGCCGTTCGTCGCCCGCAGCAGTGCCTGGGTACGTGCGCCCGAAAGCGGGCTGCTGCGGGTCCGCGCCAAGCTCGGTGCTCGCGTCAAGAAGGGGTTCGTCCTCGGCGTCATCTCCGACCCGCTGGGCACGGAGGATACGACCGTCAGCGCGAGCCGCGCCGGAATCGTGGTGGGCCGCACGCGTCTTCCCGTCGTGAACGAGGGCGATGCACTCTTCCATGTCGCGAGCTTTGACGCGGTGCAATCCGTGGCGCGGGAGGTCGAGTCCTTCCACGATGAGCTGTTTGATTCCGGCGTTTCGCCCCCCATGGCGGACTGAGAAGGAGCAGATCGATGCGCGGTTGGATCCTCGACGGCAAGCCCGTCCCGGACCCCTCACTCGAAGGCTACGAAGTTCGTCGGTTCCTGGAGGTCGGCGAGAGAGTCGGCATCGATGTCGACCTGGTCACGCCCGAGCAGCTCGATCTCGTGGTGACGAGCAGTGGCCGCCCGAGCATCGCGCGGAACGGCAGATCCGTTCCGCTCCCCGACTTCCTGCTTCCGCGCATGGGTGCTTACACGACCTACTTCGGGCTTGCCGTGATCCGGCACCTGGAACGCCTGGGAGTGCTGACGGTCAACTCGGCCGAGAGCATCGACACCGTGAAGGACAAGCTCTTCACCCACCAGATCCTCGCTCAGAACGAGCTGCCGATCGCGCGAACGATGCTCGCCAAACATCCGCTCGACGTCGCCTTCGTGGAGAAAGAGATCGGATTCCCGGTCGTCGTGAAGACGATCACCGGATCCCAGGGGGCCGGTGTCTTCCTTTGCGAGGATCGTCACCACTTCGAGGATCTGATGGAGCTCGTTCTCGCCGCGCGCAGCAACGCGAACCTGATCCTCCAGGAGTACGTGGCCTCGAGTCGAGGGCGCGATCTCCGCGTGTTCACGGTCGGCGGCCGCGCCGTGGCCGCGATGGAACGTTCTTCGCAGGACGGCTCGTTCAAGGCGAATGTCTCGAGGGGCGGACGGGCCACCGCCTACTCGTTGGACGCCGAGAGCGAGTGGCTGGCGCTCGAAGTCACGCGCTTGCTGGGTCTCGACGTGGCGGGGATCGATCTGCTCTTCGACGGCGACCACTACCTCGTCTGCGAGGCGAACTCGTCGCCCGGTTTCCGCGGTCTCGAGTCGTGCTGCGCCGTCAGCATCCCGCACGAGATCCTGCGCTTTGCTGCGCTCCGCCTCGGTCGCCACGACGTCGCCGACCGGCTCGAGGTGGATCTCGCGGAGTCGTTCGGCGACCCGCCGGTCGGCGTTGCGAGCACATGGTCCAACGCGCACTGTGCGGTGAGCGCTAGCGGCACCAGCGACGCAGAGCGCGCGCTCGCCGAGGTGGGCGCGGTCAAGGGCCAGGGTGGCTGCATGGCGATCGATGGGCGGGGTCGCATCACGACGGTCCTGAACAGCCCGCAGATGGTGCGAGCATCGCTCGTCGAGGGCGAGCCCATGCGTCTCGGGATCTGGACGGATGACGATGCGTGACCACGACCTGCCTGGGCTGCCGCCCGGACTCACCCGCCGAACCCGACTTGGAGGCCGCCGTGGAAATCGCAAGAACTGGTGAGATCGTCCACATCATCGAGCGGCGCCTGTTCGTCGGTGATGTCCGCCGCCACTTCGTCGGAGAGGTCGAGGCGTGCGCCGACCGTGCGCTTCGGGTTCGTGGTTATCTCTTCGTCTATGACTCCTCCGAGAGCGCGTTCACGAAGAAGCCCGAGCTCCGCACTCGAATCTTCCCGCTCGACAATCGGCTGATCCTGAGCCTTTTGCCGCAGGGGACACACCTGGAACAGGTCCGATACGACCACGACGACGAGGGCAACCTGTCCCTGGTCGACGGAGCCGACCTCGAGCTCGACATCAGCGAGTTCAGCTCCCGGGAGTAACGGCCGCTCCGGAACCCCTCAGGCCGCGCGGGGCGTCCGTTGCACGGAGGCCTTCACCCCGCGTGCATGGAAACGGGGCACCACCCCCAGGTTCGAAGCCTGGTGCTCAACCTCGCTCCGCGCGGACACGAGCGCGCGTGTCGGCGAAGCTGGAACCCGCTTGGTTCCCGGATGTATCCCGCGCGCGTCGCGGCTCGACAACCGCTGCTCGCGCGTGGACTTACGCGCGAAGCGTGCGGGTTCCGAGAAACCCGAAAAGCTGAATGAAATCAGCTTGATGGCGGGGCGGACGGGACTCGAACCTACAACCTCCGGCTGTAACCTCCCGGAAACACAGGGGTCCGAAGAGATGAAGCTTGTATCCCGTTGTATCCCGACTTCGCCGGATCGCCATCGGGATGCTTGGCCACCGGCCTTCCGCCAGGACCGAGCCCGTGCGGAGCCGTGTGGCGCGCGCCTTGCCGTCATGACTGAATCCAACTATCGTACGTACATGACGAAGAGGCTGACGCGCTCTGGAAACAGCCTGGCCCTCGTGATCGATCGGCCTCTCCTGGAAGCGCTGGAAATCGACGCGGACACGGAGCTGGAGCTCTCCACCGATGGAGACGTCCTAGTCGTGACCCCGCTGCGCGACCCCAAGCGGAGGCGTCGGGTCGCCGAGCTCGTTGCCGAAGCCCACGAGCAGTACGGCGGCGTGTTCCGACGCCTCGCCGAGTGACCGACCCGCTCTTCCTGACCCTCGACGAGGTTCTGGCGATCCACGCCGATCAGATCCGGCGCTACGGCGGGCGGACTGGGCTGCGAGACATCGGCTTGCTGCAATCGGCGTTGGGCATGCCCGAGGCCACCTTCGAGGGCGAGTTCCTTCACGGGACGGTCTTCGAAATGGCCGCCGCCTACCTGTTCCACATCGCCCGCAACCACCCGTTCGTGGACGGCAACAAGCGAACAGCACTCATGTGCGCACTGGTGTTCCTCGGACTGAGCGGTTGGCGACTCGAGGCGGAGTCGGAGGCGCTCTACGAGCTGGTCGACGGCGTTGCCGCGGGGTCGATCGACAAGGCCGGGGTCGCGGTCTTCCTGCGCCAGAACTCCGTCAGCCGCTAGTCGGGCCCAGCGCACGGGTGATTCGCTTGCCCCAACGCAGGCGACTCGAACCCCCGACCCCCCGGTTCGAAGCCTGATGCTCAACCCCGTGCGGCGAGTCGCGTGGATGCAGGCGTCAGGAGTCCGAGATCAGGCGCTCGCCGCGACAACCAAACGCAACCAAAGGCCGGAACCAAGCACCGCCAGAATGCGAATTCCCCTGCGAATCCGGCTACTTCTGGCGGGGCGGACGGGACTCGAACCTACAACCTCCGGCTGTAACTCCGCGGAAACGCAGGGGTCCAGGGAGCTGAAGCTGGTATCCCGTTGTATCCCGACCTCCGATCGCGCTCCGACATCTGATAGCCAATTGGCTATTATTCGAGCATGTCGATCGCGAGCATCGTCCGCGAGGCCCGCCGCCGCGCGGGCCTCACCCAGGCCGCGTTGGCGGAGAAGGCGGGCGTTCCCAAGTCCACCGTCGGCCGGATCGAGTCTGGGGCGCGAACACCTTCGGTGGAGCTCGTGGAGCGACTCGTCGAGGCGGCTGGTCTGGAGGTCACGATTGCCCTGTCGGAACCCGATCCCGGCACCGACTCGATGTTCGAACGCACGCTGCGCCGCACCCCTGCAGAGCGGCTCGCCGATGCGACGCGAGTCGCGCGCTTCGTCTTGCGCGGCAAGCGCCAGATCGCGGCCGCTTCCGATGGCTAGCGCCGACTTCGACCCGGAGAGAATGCTCTCCGCTCTGGCCGCGGAAGGCGTGCAGTTCGTGCTGATCGGTGGGATGGGGGCCATCCTGCACGGCGACGTCGGCGTCACCGTCGATCTGGACGTGGTCCCCGACCGCGACGCCGCGAACCTCCAACGTCTCGCGCGAGCTCTCCGGACACTTGGAGCGCGCATCCGAACCGAGGGCGAGCCGGAGGGACTGGCCTTCGACTGCTCGGCACAGTTCTTCGCCAACCTGTCACCCGACTCGATCGTGAACATGACCACGGAGGCGGGCGATCTGGACGTCACGTTCTGCCCGAGCGGAACCCAAGGCTTCAAGGACCTTCGGCGCGATGCGATCGAGATCGAAGCGGCGAAGCGCCTCCACATCCTGGTCGCATCACTCGGAGACATCATCCGCTCGAAGGAAGCCGCCGGCCGCGACAAGGACCGCCTCGCCCTTCCCCGCCTTCGCAGGCTGCTGGACCGCCTCGGCGAGAGCGAGTAGCCGCGACCTGGGACTCGAACCCCCAACCCTTGTATCTACTCCACTCACCCGGATCTGGTTCAATAGGGTCAGAACGGGTTTCGGGGGAGGGTCGCCGTCCCGACCCAGAGGCATGGTCCTCGTACCTGAGAGAGGCGCCCTCGCCCGATCTCGCAAGCTCGAACGGTATCCCGAGGCAGCGGTCTGCCGCTCGTCCTCGCATGCACAAGGAAGAGCACCGAGGTCGGCACCGAGGCTCCCGACGCTCCCGTTCGAGGAGGAAGAAGGGGATGCGCTTCGTTGGGATCGACATCGCCTCGGAAACGCACGTCGTCGCGATGGTGGGAGAAGACGGGGGCGTGCTGCTGAAGCCGGTCTCGTTCCGGGAGGAGGCGGCTGGCTACGCACTGCTGTGGGAGAAGCTGGGAGGCCCCGAGGACACGCTCGTAACGCTCGAGGCAACGGGGCACTACTGGAAGAACCTGTTCGCGGCGCTTGCGGCGAGGGGTTTTGCCGTGGCGTTGATCAACCCGCTGCGCAGTCGCCGGTTCGCACAAGAAGACTTGGAGCGGACGAAGACCGACGCAATCGATGCGCTCGGCCTGGCTCGCTTCGGAGCACAGAAGCGTCCGAGGGTGACTCGCCTTCCGGACGCGGCGACAGAAGAGCTTCGTGAGCTCGTCCGGCTCCGCGATCGTCTGGTTCAGGACTTCGGGGACTGCACCCGGCGGCTCCACCGCATGGTCGATCTGGGCTTCCCAGAGCTCAAACGGTACGTGAAGCACCTCGATAGCCAGCTGTCGACGGGGCTGCTGCGGGAGTACCCCACGGCAAGAGCCTTCCAGGAAGCCTCTGTGGGGCGCGTGGCAAAGCTTCGCTACGACGGTCGTCATCGTGTAGGCGATGCGCTCGCGAAGCAGCTCGTCGAGGCTGCGCAGAACTCGGTGGGCGCCCATCATGGCCCGGCCTACCAGGTGCAGGTGCGTTACCTGTGCGAAGACATGGACGTCTTGCGCAAGAGACTCGGCGACATCGACCGCGACATCGCGGATCAGCTATCCGCGCACGAGGTCGGAAGCTTGCTGACGACGATCGATGGGATCGGGCCGACGACGGCAGCACGGCTCATCGCGGAGCTCGGTGACCCGGCCGACTTCGCCACGGCCGCAGCCCTCGCCGCCTACGTGGGCGTCGTTCCAGGCCTAAAGCAGTCGGGCAAGCGCCAAGGCAAACGCGGGAACCTCTCGCCAATCGGTCACGCGCGGCTACGTCGCGCACTGTGGATGCCGACGTTGGTCGCCGTTCGGAAGAACCCCTGGGTGCGGGCCCACTACGAGCGGCTGCGCGACAACGGCAAGCCCGCAAAGGTCGCGCTGATCGCCTCGACGAGGAAGCTGCTCATCGCGGTTCACGTCGTGGCGAGGACCCGCAAGCCCTTCGTTCCACAGCTAGAGACCAACCCATGAACCGAGAAAACCGGGCCCAGCCCCTTGCTGAAGATCACGGTATCTCAGGTTCGAAGCCTGGTGCACAAGCCGGTTCAGAGAGGCTCGCGGATGCAGGCGTCAGGGGTCCGAGATCAGGCGCTCGCCGCGACAACCGAGCGCGACCAAAGAGCGGAACAAACCGCTGCCAGAGCGCGAAGCGAAAAGCTGAATGAAATCAGCTAGACGGCGGGGCGGACGGGCTCGAACGCGCGGAGCCCGGCGATAAGGGCCCGGAATCGTGAGGGTTTTCCTCGCCGGTGCTCAAGCTGTGCTCAAGGAAGCCTCGGAGGCCAGGCCGGCGGGATCGTGTTGTTGGAGTACGGTCCTGACGATATGGTTACCCGTATGAAGACGACAGTCGAGATTCCGGATCCGCTGGCCGACGAAGCCAAGGCCGTCGCGCAGCGCGACAAGACCACGCTTCGCGAGCTCATCGAGACGGGACTTCGACTGGTGCTTCGAGAGCGACGGCGCAAGACCCGCTTTCGCCTTTGCGACGCCAGCTTCCGAGGACGCGGGCTTCAGCCGGAGTACCAGGACGAAGACTGGCAGCGGATTCGAAACGCTGCCTACAAGGGCCGCGGCGGTTGATCGCCGTCGACACGAATCTCCTCGTCTACGCCCACCGCGCAGAATCCGATTGGCACGGTCGAGCTGCGGCATGCGTTCGCGAGCTCGCAGACGCGAGAGCGCCGTGGGCCATCCCGTGGCCATGCATCCACGAGTTCCTCGCCATCGCGACCCATCCCAGGATCTGGGACCCGCCCTCGCCCACGGAGGCGGCGCTCGACCAGGTCGAAGCCTGGATCGAATCGCCCGGGCTGGTCTTGCTCGCGGAGGGCGCGGATCACTGGAGCGAGCTTCGCGGCCTGGTCGAGGCCAGTCGCATCGTGGGGCCGCGGGTCCACGACGCGCGCATCGCAGCTCTTTGCCGCGCGCATGGCGTACGCGAACTATGGACAGCGGACCGCGACTTCAGCCGGTTCTCGAGCCTCGTCACGGTGAACCCGCTGACTCGCTAGCCGGGGCATCGCACGCTGCAACAGGCGATCCCCAACCCTCGGGGTTGGAGCCCAACCAGGCGCTCGTGGCGACAACCGAGCACGACCAAAGCGCGGAACCAAGCGCCGCCAGAACGCGAATTCCTCAGCGAATCCGGCGGCTCGTGGCGGGTCGGACGGGACTCGAACCTACAACCCCCGGCCGTAACCCCTCGGAAACGCAAGGGTTCGTAGGACTGCAGCTTGTATCCCGCCATCGCCCCGCCCTCCCTGGGCCTTGCGCCCGGGCTTGGGCCAATAACCCAAGAATAAGGTTATAAAACCTATTATTTGGGTTATACTTCACGCCGGAATCGACGGGTGGACCCAGCATGCTCGAAGGCATCTTCGGAAACGCCAGCGCGGAAAAGGTCCTCCTCTATCTGGAGCAGTACGAGGAAGGGTACGCGACGGCGATGGCTCGAACTTTCGACGACCTCTCGCTGAACATGGCCCAGCGGCAGCTCGAGCGGTTCGAGCGGGCCGGTGCGCTTGTGAGCTCACTCCGAGGCCGAACCCGCCTCTACACATGGAATCCTCGCTACCCGTTTCGCCGGGAGCTGCGGGCCCTGCTTCGCAAGGCCCTCGACCAACTGCCCGCCTCCGAGCGGAAGCGCTACTTCACCGAGCGCAGACGGCCGCGCCGTGCGGGCAAGCCACTGTGAACGCGCAGCATCGGATCGACGAGGACACCTCCCTCGAGGAGGTCGCCGCTCTCGTCTGCACGACCCTCGAGGCGCACGGCATCTCGGTCGTGCTCTCCGGCGGCGCCGTCGTCTCGATCTACTCCGACGCCGAATACGTCTCCTACGACCTGGACTTCATCCCGATCGGACTCGCTCGGAAAGTCGATGGCGCCATGGAGTCACTCGGCTTCGAGAAGCGGCAGCGCCACTGGACGCATCACCGAAGCCGGTACTGGGTCGAGTTCCCTCCCGGCCCCGTCGCCATCGGGGAAGAGACGATTCGCAGCTTTGCGGAACGCGAGACCCGGGCAGGGACCCTGCGCCTCCTCGCTCCGACCGAGTGCGTGATGGATCGGCTGGCCTGGTATTTCCATGACGCGGACACGCAGTGCCTCGAGCAGGCGGTTCGTGTTGCGACGCTCCAGCCGGTGGACCTGAAGCGCATCGAACGGTGGGCGCGCGGCGAAGGGCCTCGTGGCGAGGAGCGATTTCGGGAGTTCGAGCGGAGGCTGCACGAGAAGAAATGACGCGGACTTGCGCGTCGTCGCGGTGCAGGGGGGTGCAATAGGGTGCAGGGAGGTGTCGTTTCGACGGCACCGAACCGCGGGACGGCACCATACAGAGCGCGAACGGGTAGGTTCCGGACCTGCCCGAGCGGGATTCGAACCCCCGACCCCCAGGTTCGAAGCCTGAACGGACCCGTAGGAAATCCAAATGGTTGCGCGATTCCGAGCGGGAATGAACGGGAATACGCGGGAATACGGGCACAAAATGGTCACGCGAGAGAGAGCGTTCCGGGACCTTACTCGATGACCCTTTTGCGCGGCGACTCGGCGTGAGTCACGCCTCGGAGCGAGAGTCCTGGCCGATGATTCACGGGTGCCGCACGGCGAAGAAGGCGAGGCCCGGCCGAGCAGTAAGTAAGGCGTTGGTACGGTCCCCTATCCGTCCCGGGACTTCGAACGCACTTGCTCGAAGGCCTTCTTGATATGTGGCGAACTGTCCGCGCGAACCTGCGGAACGCCTTCCTGCAGTTGTATCCAGCCCGGGAGATGGTCCTCGACCCCGAAATAGAACGAAGGGGACTCGATCTCGAGCGGCTCATCCAGCGTGCCGATAAAGATGCTCTCGAGGTTGCTCATGTCCCCGGTCGCATAGCTGTGCCCGATGTGCGTCCCACACTCCGGACAGAAGTGCCTCTCGAGAATTGGTGAGGTCATGAACCGGGCCGGTTCCCCCTTCGTGAACCGGAAGCTGTCGAGATCGAAGAAGGCGCCCGTTCCTGCAGCCATCCCCGTCCAACGCTGGCACATCCGGCAATGGCACATGCCGGTCGTGACGGGCGATTCCGTCGATTCATATCGGATCGCCCCACAGTAACAGCCCCCGGAGAATGTTCTGGGCATGGCTCTCCCCGATGCGACGTCTATTCGTAAGTCCTCGTCCATTGTCGCCTCTGCACCGGCAGCCTGTCCACCGGGGTTGCTTCTCACGCACTGATGGTTCGGACGAGGCCTTCCTCGGCGTGCGGAGATGAGTCACCGCGGGCGGGTGCCGAATCCCTTCGGACCTCGGTGACGGGTTGGTCATCGCTTCAGGAGCTTGGTCCCTCCTCGTAGTCGAGCGCATCGCGCGCCCGCTCGGCGATCGCTTCGTACACCGAGCGCGCCCAGGCCTCCTTCTCGTCATCGAGCTCGATGGTCTCCCAGTCTGAGACCGCCGCCTGGGCCCACTCCCCCCACTCGCCGAGCGCGGTCGCCAAACGCGCGACCAGCTCGGCCACGAGCGCCGCCGTGTGGATCCGCTCGGGCACCGCGAAACCGTCTTCCAGCAGCGCCTCGGTCCCCGCGACGGCCTGGTGCAGCCACTCGGACCGACGTTGCCGCCCGCGCGCGAGCGTCTCGCGAAGCTGTTCGATGTCGCTGGCGGTCGCGTAGGCAATCTTGAGCGCGAACTCGAGTTCGAACGAGGCGGGGGGCGCCGGAACCGAGAGCCAGTGCGCGAGAGCGCGACGGCCGGCCGGCGTGATGCGATACACGGTGCGCTCGCGTGCTCCCGAGCGCTCCTTGCGGCTCTTCGCGTAGCCCGCTGCCTCGAGGTCCTTGGGCGCCTGATAGATCTTGCTCTCGGCTCGCGGCCAGACGAAGCGGAGATTGCTGCTGGTCTTCATGTGGCGCGCGAGCTCGTAGGCGGACCAGGGGCGCGCGGCGAGCAGGCCGAGGATCGCGTAGGCGTTCGGACTCAGGTCGGGCATCGCAGAAATATACTCCCTTAGGGAGTAATCTGTGTATACTCCCAATGGAAGCAGATCTTCCAGCCCTCCGAGGAGGCGACTGCGATGACGAGCCCCGAGTCGATGATCCCGCCCGCCGTGGGCGATTATGAGGTCGACCGCCAGCGCCATTGCGCAGCGATGGGCGCGGGTCTTGGCGAGGAGGTCGCCCGGCTCGGTGCCGGCCCGGTCGAGATCGCCCGGATCCGGGACGAGCGCCTGCGCGGCCTGCTGGCCCACGCCCGCACTCACTCGCCGTGGCATCGCGAGCGCCTCGCCGGGCTCGAGGTCGACCGTATCTCTGCGGCCGACGTGAGCGCGCTGCCCTCCATGACGAAGGCCGACCTCATGGAGTACTGGGACGAGATCGTCTGCGACCCGCAGCTCGACCTGAAGCAGGTCGAGGCCCACATCGAACGCATCGCACACGACGGTCCGTCTTACCTGCACGACCGGTACCACGCGCTCGCGACGGGCGGGTCGACGGGCAGGCGGGCCGTCGTCGTCTGGGACTTCGACGGCTTCAGGATCACCGGAACACGCTCGCCGGCGTGGAGCCTGTCGTGTAGCGTGCACCTGGGTCTGCCGACATCGTTGCCGATCGTCGCCTGCATCGTCGCGTCCAAGGGCGCGACACACCTCGGCGGCGCGGTGAACGCCTGCTTCTCCAACCCCGAGAGGGCAACCTACGTCTCGGTCGCCGCGTCCCAGCCGATGGAAGAGATCGTCCGGATCCTCGAGGAGGCGCAGCCGGTCGTCCTCAGCGGCTACGCGTCGACGCTGCAGCAGCTCGCGGAGCTGAAGCTCGCCGGTCGCCTCGATATCGCGCCGGCCCAGGTTGTCCAGGGAGGCGAGCCCTTCCTTCCCGAGGCGCGCGCCGCGGTCGACGCCGGCTTCGGATGTCCCGTACGCGACCAATGGGGAGCGTCGGAGATCGGCTGGGGCGGCTCGTCGTTCCCCGGGACGGAAGGCATCGTGCTCTGCGAGGATCTCGTGACCGTCGAGCCTGTCGATGGCGACGGGCGCCCTGTCGGCCTCGGTGAGCCGGCCGCGAAGCTGTTCGTCACCAACCTCGTCAACCGCGTGCTGCCGGTCATCCGCTACGAGATCAGCGACGAAGCGACGATGGTCGCCCCCGATCCCGACTGCCCCTGGACGGGGCATCGCCTCCTCGCGATTGAGGGCCGACGGGACGACGTGTTCACGTACGGCGATCGCACGGTCCATCCCCACGCGTTTCGCAGCGTGCTCACGACCCACGGAGCCATCGCCGAGTACCAGGTGCGACAGACCGAGCACGGAGCCGATGTCGACGTCGTCGGAGCCGCACCCGGCGCGTGTGATGCGCTCGAAGGGTCGATCGCGGGCGCGCTCGCCCGCGCGGGCCTCGACTCGCCCCTCGTCCGCGTCACGCCGGTCGAGTCGATCCCACGCCAGCCGAATAGCCACAAGCTGAGGCGCTTCGTTCCGCTCTCCCGACCGAACGCCTCCGGGGCGCCAGACAGTCGTTCTCGGAGAGACTGCGGATGACGGACACGACCACAGCCCTCGCCGAGCACCTCTTCTACCCCGTCTTCGTGTACGGGCGGGGCATCCTCATCTTCTGGCTCTGCGTTGCGTTCGGCGCCGACAACCCGCAGCTGTTGCCACTGCTGATGCTGGCCTTCCTGATCGGCAGCCTCGCGATCCTGGCCGTTGCAGAGCGCCTGCTTCCCTACCGGACCGACTGGCTCGAATCCGGCGACCCACAGATCTGGAACGACGTGGGCCACTCGTTCGTCTACCTGGTGGTGGGGACGCGTCTCGGCCAGATCCTCGTGCTCTCCACCGCCATCGCGCTCGTGGGCAGCGCCGAGGCGCGGCTCTGGACGGGCGTGTGGCCCGACGCCTGGCCGCTCGGCGCCCAGATCGCGCTCGTGATCGTCCTAGGCGACGTGCTCGAGTACGGGTACCACCGGCTCTCGCATACCCTCTCGTGGATGTGGCCGATCCACGTGCTGCACCACACGCCGGACCGCATCCACGCGCTCAAGACGTACCGGCACCACTGGCTCTACTCGCTGCTACGAAGCCTCTTCGTGGGCCTGCCCCTCATGCTCGCGGGCGCACCACTGGGCATGCTGGTCTGGCCCGCAGTGGCGATCTCCATCGTCGGGTCGATCTCACACGCCAACGTCCGTCTTAGGATGAGCCCCTTCTGGTACCGCGTGCTCAACACGCCGGAGCTCCACCGTATCCACCACTCCGTCGATCCCGCGCACCACAACGCCAACTACTGCTTTGTGCTGCCGATCTGGGACCTCCTCTTCGGCACCTTCGTCGCACCCGAGCAGACGACGGTCCGTACTACCGGTCTCACCGACGATCCCGTTCCCAACGGCTTCCTGCGCCAGCTCGCCCTGCCACTGACCCTTCGACGCGAGAATACCTCCGAGATAGATCACTAGGGCGGCGTGGGGTCGTACTCCATGAGGTGGCGCGTGCGTGCTCGGTGTGTGCGGACTCACTGGCACGCCGGGAGGGATTCGAACCCCCGACCCTTGTATCTACTCCACTCACCCGGATCTGGTTCAATAGGGTCAGAACGGGTTTCGGGGGAGGGTCGCCGTCCCGACCCAGAGGCATGGTCCTCGTACCTGAGAGAGGCGCCCTCGCCCGATCTCGCAAGCTCGAACGGTATCCCGAGGCAGCGGTCTGCCGCTCGTCCTCGCATGCACAAGGAAGAGCACCGAGGTCGGCACCGAGGCTCCCGACGCTCCCGTTCGAGGAGGAAGAAGGGGATGCGCTTCGTTGGGATCGACATCGCCTCGGAAACGCACGTCGTCGCGATGGTGGGAGAAGACGGGGGCGTGCTGCTGAAGCCGGTCTCGTTCCGGGAGGAGGCGGCTGGCTACGCACTGCTGTGGGAGAAGCTGGGAGGCCCCGAGGACACGCTCGTAACGCTCGAGGCAACGGGGCACTACTGGAAGAACCTGTTCGCGGCGCTTGCGGCGAGGGGTTTTGCCGTGGCGTTGATCAACCCGCTGCGCAGTCGCCGGTTCGCACAAGAAGACTTGGAGCGGACGAAGACCGACGCAATCGATGCGCTCGGCCTGGCTCGCTTCGGAGCACAGAAGCGTCCGAGGGTGACTCGCCTTCCGGACGCGGCGACAGAAGAGCTTCGTGAGCTCGTCCGGCTCCGCGATCGTCTGGTTCAGGACTTCGGGGACTGCACCCGGCGGCTCCACCGCATGGTCGATCTGGGCTTCCCAGAGCTCAAACGGTACGTGAAGCACCTCGATAGCCAGCTGTCGACGGGGCTGCTGCGGGAGTACCCCACGGCAAGAGCCTTCCAGGAAGCCTCTGTGGGGCGCGTGGCAAAGCTTCGCTACGACGGTCGTCATCGTGTAGGCGATGCGCTCGCGAAGCAGCTCGTCGAGGCTGCGCAGAACTCGGTGGGCGCCCATCATGGCCCGGCCTACCAGGTGCAGGTGCGTTACCTGTGCGAAGACATGGACGTCTTGCGCAAGAGACTCGGCGACATCGACCGCGACATCGCGGATCAGCTATCCGCGCACGAGGTCGGAAGCTTGCTGACGACGATCGATGGGATCGGGCCGACGACGGCAGCACGGCTCATCGCGGAGCTCGGTGACCCGGCCGACTTCGCCACGGCCGCAGCCCTCGCCGCCTACGTGGGCGTCGTTCCAGGCCTAAAGCAGTCGGGCAAGCGCCAAGGCAAACGCGGGAACCTCTCGCCAATCGGTCACGCGCGGCTACGTCGCGCACTGTGGATGCCGACGTTGGTCGCCGTTCGGAAGAACCCCTGGGTGCGGGCCCACTACGAGCGGCTGCGCGACAACGGCAAGCCCGCAAAGGTCGCGCTGATCGCCTCGACGAGGAAGCTGCTCATCGCGGTTCACGTCGTGGCGAGGACCCGCAAGCCCTTCGTTCCACAGCTAGAGACCAACCCATGAACCGAGAAAACCGGGCCCAGCCCCTTGCTGAAGATCACGGTATCTCAGGTTCGAAGCCTGGGGCTAAATCGAGACGGAGCAGGTAGTTGGCCGGCTGCGATCGGGAATGCTCGGGAATCTACGGGAATGCGGGCACGATCTGGTCACAACCCGAGTGAGATCGATCTGGCGCACAGGATGGGCCAACGATCTTCAGTGCTTGTGTTGATGCTCGTGAGAATCCTCTTCTCCGAAGGTCGCGACAAGTCCGCTGATCACGTCAGCGCGGTCATCATCCGAAAGCCGTGCGCCCGGATGTAGCGGTAGATAGAACCAAGGTGGCATCTCGCCGTCCCGGACGAGCTCCCCGGCCTTGTCTCCGTGGTTCTCCTTCTCTCCCCACTCGGAGACGTTGAAGTGCGAACGGCCTTCTTCGACGTCCCATTGGACTAGCCAGGAGGACGGCGCTACGAGGCTGTACCACGGCCACTCAGTCTCGTTGCTGTGGCAATCCTTGCACGCTCGAAAGAAGAGCTCTCGCGTGCGAGGCCGGTCCCAAGCTGGCTCTCGAATGATCTCCGGATTCGATCGATCGCGCCCGTACGGAACGACCTGAACGACCAGCAGGAGACCGGCGATCAGCGAGAGGGAGAATCGGATCTTCCGCATGGATGCTCCTCGGTCCGACGATAGAGGACCGAACGCCACTCCGGCAGTGACCGGTGGCCTCAGGGGTCAGGCCCGTCGCGTGAAGGGCTCGAAGAACGACAGCAGTCGATGCTTCACGACGACGAGCACGACGAAGACCAGCACCTCCTCGATGAAGAACTGCATGCCGGAGATGAAGCCGGCCAGGACCAGCCCAAGAAGGGTCACCGAGACCCACACGAAATCCTGAACCTGGTCGCAACAGATGTCGCAGACCGGGAGTCGAAAGAGTCGCACGCCGGTGCTCATACGGCAGAAGAGACAGCGCCAAGAGAGTTGGTCGGAATCCGTAATGGCTCGCACCTCGGAATGGGAACGCCTGCGGCGGGAGAGTGACGACCCGCCGGGTTCCGCTGTCGATACCCGCGCGACGCTCGCCAGGTCAAGGCCGGAGAGCCTCGATCCGGCACTTCGTTCCGTTGTACCTCGGTGGACGTCTGAAAACCGGCCAAAGGTGGACGTCTCAAAGGCGGCCAAAGGGCCGCGCCCAGGACAGAGGGGTTCTACCGCGCCGGGGCCTCCTTCGGCAAGGCGGTGGTCTTCTTGGTGCGCCAGCTGCGGGGTCCGCACTTGAGCAGGTGGCCGTGGTGGAGGAGGCGGTCGAGCATGGCGGTGACGGCTGCCGTGTCGCCGAGGAGCCGGCCCCAGTCGTCGACGGGTCGGTTCGAGGTGACGAGGGTGCTGGTGCGCTCGTAGCGGCGCATGATCAGCTCGAGGAGGTCCTCGGCGGCCGTGGTGGGGAGCTTGCGCATGCCGAGGTCGTCGAGGATGAGCAGCGGCACGCTCGCGATCTCGGCCAGGTACTCCTTGCGGGTGCCGTCGAGGGTCGCATCAGCGAGTTCCTCGAGGAGGACGTGGACCTCGCGGTAGGCGACGCGATGGCCCTGGTGGATGACGGCGAGGCCGATCGCCTGGGCGAGATGGCTCTTGCCCGTGCCCGGCGGGCCGAGGAAGACAGCGTCCTCGGCTTGCTCGAGGAAGCGGCCCGTGGCGAGCTCGAAGACCAGGGCGCGATCGATCTTCGTATTGAAGCGGAAGTCGAAGCCGTTGAGGGTCCGGTTGGCGTCGCGGAAGCGGGCCTGCTTGATGCGCCGGGCCAGCAGTCGGTCCTGCCGGCGCTCGAGCTCGTCCTGGACGAGCGCCGAGAGCAGGTCGATGGCCGCCCACTCGCCCTTCTGGGCTTCGAGGAGCCGCATCTCCAGATGCTCGGCCATGCCCGAGAGCCGGAGCTTGCGCAGTGCGGGATCGAGTTCAGTCAGATTCACGAGAGGTCTCCTCGGTGCGGCGATCGATGAGATCGCGGTAGTGGGTGAGCTGGCGGATGAGCGGGTCCACCTGCTTGAGCGAGAGCGGCAGCTCGGGCTGACGCTCCAGGTAGCGCTTGACGAACGCGTAGGTGGGCAGCTCGAGGGCCAGGGCGGTGGCGCAGGCATCGTCGACGCGAGGGATGCCGTGGCGCTTGCACAGGGAGAGCACGCCCAGGATGCGACGCACCCCGGGCTCGCCGTCCAGGCGATGGATCGCCTCACACACCTCGCCCACGTGGACGCCGGCGCGCCGGGCCCGCGCGAGCAGCTGGAGGGTCGTGGCCGGCGTCCGCTTCGGGCGGTCCTCCTCCCGCATCCTGCGGCGCCCCCGCCTCTGGCGGACGTGCTCGCGCAGCAGCTCCCCCGTCTGCAGATCGAGCATCCGCACCCGCAGCCCGTCCCATTGGACGGCCACCCGCCGCCCCAGCCAGCCCGGCGGCGCGTGGTAGTAGGCCCCCTCCACCTCGATGGCCCCGTCGAGGTGCACCGTGCGCTCGCCGTGCTGGTAGTAGCGGAAGGGCTCGATGGGAAGCCCGAGCAGGTGCGGCTTCTCCTCTTCGTACATCGCCGCCACCTGGCGCTTGGTCGTGCCGTGGATGCGGGTGTCGGCCCATCGGCGCTCCCAGCGGTCGAGGTAGGCCTGGGCCTGCTCGAGCGACTCGAAGCGCATCCCGCGGACCTTCTGCTGCGCGTGGCGCACCCCGGACTCGACCTTCCCCTTGCGATCGGGGTGGCGCACCCGGCACGGAAGCGCCGTCACGCCGTAGTGGGCGAGCACATCGCGGTAGAGGGGGTTGAGCGCGGGGTCGTAGACGTCGGGCTTGAGAACGCCCTCCTTGAGGTTGTCGAGGACGACGGTGCGCGGTGCACCGCCCAGCCGGCGGAAGGCCTTCTCGTGCAGCTCCGACCAGACCTGGCTGCTCGACTTCCACACGAGCAGCCGAACGCACTTGCGGCTGTAGCCCAGGGTGAAGACGAACAGCCTCGTGCGCCGGTACTTCCCCGACCCGGGATGCCGCACCATCGGCCCGTCGCCGTAGTCGACCTGGCCCTCTTCTCCCGGTGCCGTCTCGATCACCGGGTGCGCCTCGCGCGGCGCCGCGGCTCGCTGCTTCGCCACGAAGCGCTTCACACTCGCATAGCTGAAGGCGAAGCCGTGGTCATCGACTAGGTCCTGCCAGATCGCCATCGCCGTCCGGCCCTGGCGCACGCCCGCCTCGATCCACTCGCGGTAGGGCTCGCAGGCGCTGGCCTGGGGGCTCCGGCCCGGCATCGGCGGCCAGGCCGGATCGGTGGACGCCTCTTTGGCCGCTTTTGCCGGGGCCTTCGAGTCGGTGGACGCCTCTATGGCCGGGTTTGGGGCCCCGTGCCCCCAGCGACCAGGAGATCGCACCGCGATCCCCGCGGCCCGGAGGTAACGGCTCGCCGTCTCCCGGCGCACGCCCGTCGCCTCCTCGATCCGCCGAAGCGACCAGCCGAGGCGGCCAAGTGCCAGAATCTGCTCGCGTTTCTCGTTGCCCAGAAGGTTCGCCATGGCGGCGGGGGATCGCAGGTCCCTCGCCGTCGTCAACGTCCTGGGCGTCAGCCCCTATGGCCGCTTTTCAGACGTCCTTCTATGGCCGGTTTTGGGTGTCCACCGAGGGAGAGAGTCGAGGCGGGCGACGATCCCTTCGCGGTCGTCGAGGTCGAGGACGGGAGGCTCGGGCTGGGACATGGCTCAGGAGTTCGCGGTGCGGAGCTTCCGGCGATTCGGGAGCGACCCTAGGCCCCGCTCGATAGTCTCAGTTCGGAGTTGCCTCTGCCAGCTGAGGAGGCGTCTGCGATGGAGACGCGCTCGGATGATGCGCAGCTGGGGTCCTTTCTGAACCTTCTCTTTGCCGCGGACTCGGCGGTTCTCGCTTTCTTCCTGTTCACGAGACCGGGGAACATGCTTCCTGCGAAGCTACCCTTCACGTTGGGGCCGGTGCTCCCCCTCAAACACCAGGCTGCTGCCTTGGCGGTCTGCGCCGCGGTTGCTCTGATCCTCCGGGCACTGACTCTCTTTCCCGGGCGCCACGAGCGACTCCGAGCCAGCGAGCGCTGGATTGCCGTTGTGGTCTTGGCCGTGAGCCTGGTCGCGATGGGCACGGGTGGCGTAGCCATTGCAGGTGATCCGTCGCTCCTTCCTGGAGGCTGACTCCGCGCGGAACGGCAGACCAGGCCGGCGAGCTTCCGGGCCTTCCGGAGCGACCCTAGGCCCTCGGTCGAGGTTCTCAGTTCGGAACCAGCATTGCCAGGCGGGCAAAAGCGCGGAGCGTCCCGAGGGACCTCTGGACGAGTGGAGGACCAGTCCTAGCCGGAGGCTGCCCGGACGCCGTGGTGACGGTAGGCAGGGTACTTGAAGAGCGGCTCAAGCTTGCCCGCCGCACGGCCTTCTTCCTCCGTTGGGAAGCCCTCACATCCGATCCTCACCGTACAGACAAAGAAGGTCGCCGCCCCGCCTTCGAAGTGCCACACGGCGCCCTGGACGGTCAGTAGTTCTCCGCTTCGGCCTACGGCCAGCTGAACGATCGGACGCTCCGCTCCATCGACGACCTCAAGGAATCGGCCATCAGAGTTGATGTCGTATCCGAGCCCGGGCAGGAGATAGAGGGCTGAGTCCTGCACGAACGCGATCGTCGCACCTCCTTCGTTGACCAGCTTGCCGGACAGTGTCGCGCCCCGGCCACGAAGTACCACTGCAAGCCCTGGCAGAACTGGGAAGGTCCCTTCTGAGATCCGGATGCTGCTCTTCCCCACCGAGATCGTATCAACGTTGGCGCCCGCGATTTCGTGACCGAACGCAGTCGCGTACGCGATCCTTGCGCTGGTGTCATGAGAACGTTCTTCGAAGAACAGGCTCGCCCCGATGGTGACTGCGACTCCTATGAGAAGCGTGGCGATTGGGAGGCCCCAGTCATGGCCGCGTGGGTAGTGGAAGAAGCAGAAGCGCGACCTTGGGAGCGGGCGCTTCGAACACGGTTTGCGCTTCCGCGTTACAGCCCGGCAGTAGTCATCGGAACTCATTGGGACTTGAACATGGTTACATCTTCCGTCCTGCGAATAGCTCGCTACGTCGAGCGGCTCGCATTCGCAGGAGGCGGGTAGCTCGCGCCGCCGGCGCTTCGATGCGTGCTAAGGAACTTCAGCGCACGCTCAAGCGTTCCGAAGCAAGGTAGCGCCGCACCACGGACAGTGTTGAAGTCGATCATCCTCGTCATCGGTAGCTGGTCCAGGGTGGGCTTGTACGAACGACCGGCGGGAAAGTGTCGTGAGAGCCATCCCTTCGCGCCGCGGATCGCCTGAGGGTCATCGGGTGGGAGAGCGTCTTCGACGAGCCCTGGGCGCTCTTGACCGGACGAGCCAACAAGAGGGCGGCCTGCCATCTCTGCGACACATGGCAGGAAGAGCACCTCGTACTCGCGGTGGAGGAGGACAACTGCGACCGGAAAGGAGAGCCCGAGGCCGGCTGTCCATGACGCTACGAGAGGGCCGATCTCTGCCGGGCACCCGTCGTCTTCGTCGTGGAGAATCAGCAGCGCGTCCGCGTTTTTCTTCGTCGCTACGACTCGACACCCCCGCTCGATGCTCTCCTTCAGGGTGATCTTGGACCAACGCATCGGGTTGGACCATGGCATGTAGGGAAGGCCGAGATCAGCCCACAAGCGGCTGAGTAGGTTGCCGACTGCCTCGACCTCACCGCGTCCTTCAACTAGCACGTAGCCGGGCATGGGTCTTCTTGCGCCGTTCAGTCCTGCGGAAAGCCCAGTTCTTGCTGGAAGCCTTCGACCCGAAGAACTTCGCCGAGGGTCATCAGCCCCGCGGTGACTGCCTGTCGCTGTGACTCCTGCATTGGGGCGATCGTGGTCTCACTTCCGCGGCGAGCAACGACTCGAACGTGGTCGGCATCGAAGCGGTCGAGGAGGTCTGGGCTGTGCGTAGTCACGACAATCTGGCTGTAGTTGGATGCCTCAGCGATGTAGTCATAGATCAACGGGAGGGCACCTGGATGGACGGTGAGTTCCGGCTCCTCGATGCCGATAAGCGCGGGGCGTGGCTCCTGCTTCAGCGCAGTGATGATTCCTGCGACGCGGAGCGTCCCGTCGGATTCCTGCGCAGCGTCTAGCCACTTCAGCTTCTTCTTGAGGCCGGCACGGTGGTGGTGTTTGAATGTGACAGTGAGATACCCACCCGCCTGCTGGACTTTGATGTCCTCCACGTCGCCAGCGAGCTTGTTGAGTGCCTCGACTAGGTCGGGCTTCCAGTCACCCTGTTTCATGTCTTTGAGAATCGACACCCAGTTCGAGCCGTGCTGGTCCATCGGACGCGTCGCATCGTAGACGTGTGGCGTCCGAAGGGTGTCGGGGAAGATCGAGTAGACCGCGATGCTCCTGAGAACACGGGCGAGCGGTGCGAAACGTGTGTCCCCGGCGACGAGAGGGAGCACGAGACTCATCGGGTCAACTTCAGGGCGCAGATCGCTAGGCATATCTCGCCATTCCTGCTCAACGCGATGAATCCGGTGGGACCCACTCTCCCCGGTTACCGAGGCGACCTCGGACTTGACGCGATAGTCCTCGGTTCGGTCGCCCCCCAACGTGAACTGGTAGATGCCCGAGAACGAGGTGTTCTTGATCGTCAGCTGCACATTGAGGTCGAAGGGGGCACCAGAGCTGAACCGTCGGACCCTTCCGATGCCGCCGCGGCGGCTGATGGCTCCCTCAAGGCCGATCTGCACGCACTCGGAGACGAAACGGAGGAGGTCAACCGCGTTGCTCTTTCCAGAGCCATTGGGTCCAACGAGCGCCGTCAGGTTGTCCAGCTTCAGCCGAACGTCTCGCCCGAGGCTTCGGAAGTTGGATGCGCGGAGTTCCGTGATCACCTGGTTCGGTCCAGAAGCGGCGCCCCACAATAGCCGGATTCCCCGGGGGACGCTCAAGCGGCCCACGGCAGCCGCAGTCGCGTCCCGAAGCGGTCCCCGCTACCACGTCCGCTCCCCGGGGGCCAGGGCTCCCGGTCATGGGGGCACCGCAGCCGCGCGGCCCTCTCCTTGGCTTTCCCGCGACCGAGAATCGTCTCAACCCGGCTCGTGCGGGCTGCCGATAAGGGGGCGAGGAGGTGGCGCGACCGTGGGGACGACGACTCGGCGATGGCTTGCCCAGCTGGCGGTGTGCCTTCTCTTCGCAGTGGCCCCGGCTTCGGCTGAAGACGAGGCGCTATGCGAAGGCAAGAACCCCCAGCACTGCAACGACGGCACCAACCAGGAGAAGAGCTGGGAGGAGGGTGCGCCGCCGGCCGCTTCCGAGAGCCCCACTGCGCCCTCCGATGGCGAGGTCGCGGTCGAGAAGTCCGAGGAACGCTGCGCGGGGAGGAACCCGCTCCACTGTGGCGGTCTGAGCGTGAAATCCCGCGACGAGGACGAGGTGGCGACCGACATGCCGCCCGGTGCGTGCGAGGGCCGGAACCCGAAGTTCTGCCAGGAGGTCGAGCCCGAGCCGGAGGTCGAAGAGGAGCCGCGAGAGCGCGAACGCTCGAACCCCAACAGCCGAAACCCCAACCGGAATCCCAACCGGAGGTCTCGGAAGGGCGGAGGAGACTAGGCCTCCCGCTGCGGCTCGGGGGGCTGGCCGGGTCGGATGCCGCGGTAGGTGAGCACGCCCGAAGCCGGATCCGTGCTGGCGCCCTGGATTCGCGGCAGGACGGCCGTCGCATACTCCCGAAACGCCTCGTCGTCGGCGAGCTGCTCGAGACGTCGGCCGATCGTCGGGAAGGTGCCGAAGGAAGCGGAGATCTGGACGATCTCCTCCCGGTAGACCTCGTCGTTCACGCTCTTCGCGCCCTGGAAGCCGCGCCAGAGGCCGAAGAGGAGCTCGTTCATCAGCTGGACGAAGCGCTCCGCGTCGGTGTCGTCCAGCGGCTCTCCAGCGCAGCCCCTATGCCAGATCGCCGTGAGGTCCGGCTGCTCGACGAGCAGGGTCCGCCAGCGCGACAGGTCCTTGAAGTTGCGATCGGCGACCGCACGTCGCGCGGTGCGGCTGTTCTCGTCCAGGGCCCGGGTGTTCTGACGCAGCTGCGCCAGCAGGAAGATGAGGGTGACGACGACGGCGGCCGCGCCGACGACTTCACCGATCGCGCCGATCGCTTCCCAGCTCATGAGGGTTCCTTCAGCAAGGGTTCTGCGAGCTCGCGGGGAGCCTAGGCCATCGAGCCGGGTGGCTCCGGGAGCTCACGATTTCGGGTGGGCGATCGCCCGGGCCAGCGGCGCCAGGACGAACGAGAGCGCCACGCCGACGCCCGTCGTCACGCCGATGGCGCGCAGCGCCGGATGGGAGGAGAGCGCGAGGGTGCCGAACACGAAGACCGTCGTGAGGCACGAGAGCAGCAGGCTCAGCAACGTGGCCTCCAGGCCGGGACGGTCCCGCGCGTCCACCACGAAGATGCCGTAGTCCACGCCCATGCCCATCACGAGGAGCAGGCTGATCGCGTGGAGGAGGTTCGCCTCCTGCCCCAGCAGGCCCAGCCCGCCGAGCAGCAGCACAGCCGTGGCCACCGAGGGGAGGAGCGCGGCAACGGTCGGGCGCCAGCGGCGGTAGCGCGCCGCCAGCAGCAGGACGACGAGGCCGGAGCCCACGGCCATCTGCCGCAGCGTCGTGGCCCGGAACTCGCCGAACAGGTCGTCGATGAGGGCGGTCTGGTCGAAGAGGCGGGCGCCGGGCACCTCGGCCACCGCCGCCGCCACGCGACCCTCCTGCCGCACGCCGCGCAGGTAGGTGATCAGGGCCAGGTCGTCGCCGACCGGTGCGACGAGGGAGTCGACGAGGGGGGCCAGGGGCGAGGCCTGCAGGCCGTCCAGGGTGAGGGGCGCGGGGGGTGGTGCGGCGAGGGTCTCGAGGAAGGGCGCGACGGCGCCAGCGCGGAAACCCTCGGCGACGAAGGCCGCCTCGATGCGCGCACCCAGCTCCGGATCCCCGCGCACGGCGGCCTGGCTCTGGCGCTGCAGCTCCGCCGGCCACAAGAGGGCGTGGAGCGAGCGGATGCCGTCGAGCGCGCCGTGGCCGACGGCCTCTTCGAGGCGCTCGGACAGCTTGCGGTTGCGCTCCAGGGCCGTCGCCTCGTCGCCGGCGCGCAGCAGGACCAGGCGGCTCGTATCGAACTGGGAGAGGCGTTCGCGCACACGCCGGTCCTCCGCCACGAGCTGCGGGTCGAGCTGGGAGAGGCCGCGGAGATCGTTGCTCCAGTGCAGGCGGGGGAGGCCCATCGCTGCCACCGCCAGGCAGGCCACCAGCACGAGCAGGCTCGCCGGGCGTCGCGCGGCCAGGCGCTCGGCGCCGCGGGCCAGGCGCCCGGCCAGGCGCTCGGCGGCCGGTGCCGGCCGCTCCGGCCCGAGCAGGACGGGGAGCACGCCGAGGGTGACGGCCAGGGCGACCGCCACCCCGATCATCGCGATGAGCCCCATCTCGCGGAAGCCCGGGAAGTCCGTGAGCGCGAGGCCGGCGAAGCTGGCGATGGTGGTGAAGGCGCCCAGGGCGAGGGTCGGGCGGAGCGCCCGCCGGGTGGCGGCCGGGGTCGTGCCCGGTGGCGCGAAGGCGTGGTGGTTCACCAGGTGGATCGCGTAGTCGATGGCGACGCCGGTCAGGCTGGTGCCGAACGCGAGAGTGAGGACGTCGAGATCCCCGAGCAGGACGATCCCCGCGCAGACGGCGACGAGCATGCCGAGGAGCGGGGGAAGGAAGGCCAGACCCAGGAGTCGCGGGGCTCGGAGCAGCCCGACGAAGAGGAGCCCCAGCCCGGCCACCGAGACGAGCGCGATCCGCAGGGCATCACCGCGGATGGTGCGCTCGATGCGCACCGCGAAGCGGTTGATGCCGCTCGCCTCGAGGACGAGATCGTCGCCGGAATGCGCCAGGCGAAGCGCCGCGAAGGCGTCGCCGATCGCGGCGACGAGCGGGGCCTGGCGGGCGGTGTCGAAGGCCGGTGGCCGGGTCTGGACGAGGAGCAAGGCGTGGCGGCCGTCCGGGGACACGAACTGCCCCGCCTCCACCCGCAAGCCCGGGTCGGTTCCGCGCACGCGCGCCAGGATGCGCTCGAAGCCGCCCAGGGGATCGCGGGCGACGAGCCCCGCCCAGGCCGATCCGCCCGGAGCCGCGAGTCGAGCCCGGGCCGATCGGGCGGCTGCGCGCAGGGCGGCGTCGGCAGTGAGCGCGTCGATCTCCTCGGGCGTCTCGGCCAGGAAGCCCAGGCGATGGTGAAAGTACGTCGCGTGAAGCGCGGCCGGGAGCTCCGGGTCCGGCGTCACCCGGGCCCAGGCGATCTCCGGATGGGCTCGCAGGCGCTCCGCCAGCTCGCGGGCCGCCGCGCGGGCGCGAGCCGGACGGCGTGCGCCCACGCTCAGGACCATGCCCCGCGTGGGCGCGGAAGCGGCCAGGGCGCGCACGAGGGCGCCCTCCCCTGCGGCCTGCTCGGGCAGGAAGTGGGTCACGTCCGTGCGCAAGCCGAGCTGGCTCGTCGCGAAGGCCAGCAGCACGGCCGCCACCGCGAAGACCGCCAGCCAGGCCCTCACGGCGACGGGTCGGCGCCGAAGAACCGGGCCCGCTCCTCGGCGGAGAGGGGACGATCGGTCTCGAGCCCGTGCAGGCGGGTGATCGCGTGGCCGCCGCCGGGCTCCTGGAGCTCGAGGGACACGAGTCCCGTGCCCCGTCCCCGCAGCGCGAGGCGCTCGACGAAGCGACGGGCACCGGCCGAGCGCGGCACCAGGGCGAGCACCCAGCTGCCGTCCCGGGCCTGGAAATCGAGCTCGTAGCGCTCGCGGAGGGTGGCGAGGTCTCCGGCGAAGATGGCGCGCAGCTCCTCGGCTACGCGACGTGCCGCCGGCTCGGTGAGGTCTCCCGGGCCCGCCTGGCCCTCGACCCGCAGCTCGTCCCCGTCGAGCACCAGGCGCGTGGCGCTCGGCGTCTCGGTGGTGCGGGCGAAGCGGTCCGGCGGCACCACGGCGATGTGTCCGTGGGACTCGATCGGCTCGGCGAGGAGCGGCAGGGTGCGCACCTCGACGAAGCCGGTGCGCAGGCCCGGGCTCCCGGCCAGGCGATCCATCAGCGCGTCGAGGCTGGGCTCGGCGGCGGCGCTGCTGGCCGCCGCGAGGGTCGCGGCGGCCAGCACGCCGGCGATGCGGCGCCTAGCCACCGGCCCGCGCCTCATCCTCGGGCGGCGGCCGGAACAGCCGGCGGAAGAGCGGCTCCACGGGCGTGCCCGCATAGCGCCCGAAGCGCCAGGCCCGCACGACGAACTCGGCGGCGAACAGGAGCCCGATCAGCAGGTAGGACACGAGGCCCGTGTAGAGGGTCCAGAGCCAGGTCGGCCCGACCCAGGCGAGCCGGGCGCAGACGGCACCGTTGGTGAGGAAGAAGACGCACCAGATCCCGGTCACGCTGCGGCAGTAGCGAACCTCGTCCGGGGGCAGATCCGGGACCTGCATGCGCGCGAAGGTCTCGACGAGCGGCGGCCCGGTGACGAGGGTGCGGGCGAAGGCCACGAGCAGGGCCAGGTTCACCACGACCGGCACCAGCAGGAGCGCGTGCTCGTCGTTGGCCGCGACGGTGAACGCCAGCGCGGCCGCCACCAGGAGGGCCGGCGCGAGCAGGCGGCGAAGGTCCTCGGCTCGGGGGGCCCGGGCCCGCGCGAGCCCGCGCAGCAGGAGGAGCCCGGCGATGCCCAGCGCCACCCAGCGGGCCTCCAGCAGCCGAAGGCCGGCGAAGACGAGGAACGGGTAGCCGACGCCCAGCGCCACCTGGAGCGCCTTCATTGCCGGAACCCGAGATGGCGCGCGATCGTCTCGAGCACGAGCCGCGCGTGCAGGGCCGAGATCCGCAGGTTGTCGCGCAGCATCTGGAAGTGGGAGACGCCGCCCTCTTCCGTCGTCAGGTAGCGGACCCGCGTCGGCAGGTTCACGACCGGGACGCCCCGCCAGACCATGCGGACCGGAAGCTCCTGGTCGAACTGCATGCGGTTGCCGCGGGCGCGCGCGGCCAGTGCCGCCTCCGCCGGGTAGACGCGGAAGCCGCACTGGGGATCGGCGATCACCCGCCCCCCGGTCTCCAGGTCCACCCAGAACCGGCTGATCTGGCGGCCGATCGCGCGGCCCCGGGGCTGGGTGCGGTCGAAGACCGGCTGGCCGAGCACCAGCGCCTCGGGGTGCGCCCGCGCGGCCTCGAGAAAGCGCGGCAGATCGTCGATGCGGTGCTGCCCGTCCGCGTCGATCTGGATCGCGTGGCTGAAGCCCCGGCGCCGCGCGACGGCCAGGCCCTCCTTCACGGCGGCGCCCTTCCCGCCGTTCGTCGGGCGCCTGTGGATCGTCGCGAGCTCGGCCAGGGCCTGGACCGCGGCTCGTCCCTCCGCGCCGCTGCCGTCGTCCACCACGATCACGTCGTCCAGGTGCTTGCGGATCTCGCGCACGACCGTCCCGACGGTGCGGGGGTTGTCGAAGGTCGGGACGAGTGCGCAGAAGCGGGGCGACGTCATGTCAGCCGTCGCGTCGGAAGACCAGGGAGGTGTTCACGCCGCCGAAGGCGAAGTTGTTGCTCACCGCCACCGTCACCTCCGCCTCCCGCGGCTCGTCGCGCACATAGTCGAGGGACGCGCAGCGCGGGTCGGGCGACGCCAGGTTCAGGTTCGGCGCCAACCAGCCCTCCCGCATCATCCCGATCGTGAGCCAGGCCTCGATGGAGCCGCAGGCGCCCAGCGCGTGGCCCAGGTGCCCCTTGAGCGTGCTCACCGGCACCCGGTCCCCGAAGACGGCCGCGGTCGCCTGGCTCTCGGCGATGTCGCCCACCTCGGTGGCGGTCCCGTGGGCGTTCACGTAGTCGACGGCCTCGGCCGGGAGCCCGGCGCTCGCCAGGCCCATGCGCATGACCGTCTCCATGCCCTCGGCGTCCGGGTTCGTGATGTGGCGCCCGTCGCAGTTGGTGGCGAAGCCCAGCACCTCGGCGTGGATCGTGGCGCCCCGCGACAGGGCGTGCTCGCGCTCCTCCAGCACGAAGGTCGCGGCGCCCTCGGAGCACACGAGCCCGTCCCGGTCCACGTCGAAGGGGCGCGGGGTGGCCTCAGGCGCATCGTTGCGGGTCGAGGCGGCGAACAGGATGTCGAAGACCGCCGCGTCGATCAGCCCGAGCTCCTCGGCGCCGCCGGCCACCATGATCTTCTGGTGGCCGTGCTTCACCGCCTCGTAGCCATAGCCGATGCCCTGACTGCCCGAGGTGCAGGCGGAGCACGTGGGCACGACCCGGCCGCGCAGCTGGAAGAACTGGGCCAGGTTGGCGGCGCAGGTGTGGCTCATGAAGCGGATGTACTCGTTGGCCCCGATCCCGCTCAGGCTCTGGCGCCGGTAGAAGCGCTCGGCCCAGGCGTCGAGGGCGCCGGGGCTCCCGGCGGTGGACCCGTAGGCCACGCCGGTCGTGCCGTCGGAGAGCTCCGCGCCGCCCAGGAGCCCGGCGTCCTCGAGGGCGGCCTCGGTGGCGCGGACGGCCATGGCCGAATCCCGCCCCATGGTGCGGGTCTTCTTGCGCGGCCAGCTCCGCGGCGTCTCGAAGCCCGGCACCGGGGCCCCGAGGCGCGTCTTGAGCCCGCCCATGAAGCCCCATTCGTCGAGCACCCGCGTGCCGCTGCGCCCGGCCAGGAGGCCGTCGCGTACGGTCTTCCACTCCTGCCCGAGGGAGCAGAGCCCGCCCATTCCGGTGATCACGACGCGGTTCATGCCCGCGAGGCCTCCCCCCAGTAGTCGTAGAAGTTGAACCACTGGCGCGGAGCCAGCTTGCAGTAGTGCTCGAGACGACGAGCATAGAGCTGCGCCATCGCGTGGGCCCGGGCCTCTCGCTCGTTTCGCGGCGCGCGCGCCCCGCCCGGGGCGAGGGGCTCCGCGTGGATGTCGTAGTGCCGCCCCTTCCCGCGCAGGCCGACGACCAGCACCGCCGGACAGCCGAGGACCAGGGGCAGCAGGAAGGGACCCTCGGGCAGGGCGACCTTGCCGCCCAGGAGCTCCACCTCGCACACCCGGCCGCGATCCCCCGGCTCCACCCGGTCGGCCAGGATGGCGACGAGCTCGCCCCGGTCGATGCACGCCTTGATCTCGAAGCTCGTCCGCGCGGAGTCGGGATCGGCGCTGATGACGCGGAGCTCCGCGTCCGGTGAGAGCTCCCGGAAGATCTCGTTGATCTTCGGCGCATGGCGTGTGTACATGAGGACATTCACCGGCACGCGGTCGCGGGAGGAGAGCACGCGGAGCGCGTCGAAGCTCCCCAGGTGGGCGCCGAGGACGATCGCGCCCTTCCCCTCTACGAGGTGGGGCTCGAAGTGCTCCCGGCCGTGGAAGCGGAAGCCGAACGCGTGGGCCGATCCGCCCCACAGGGCCACCCGGTCCGCGATCGAGGTGGCGAAGGCCCAGTAGTGCAGGAAGCACTGCCACAGGCCCGGCTTCCACGAGGGCGTCGGTGAGATGTGCGCCGCCACCCGGGCCAGGAAGGCCCGGGAGGCGGCGCGGCCCTTCCCATCGGTGACGAAGAAGTAGGCGACCACGCCCACCACGAGTGGAAGGCTCACGAGCCGCCCGAGGGTGCGCACGCTCCGCACGGTCAGGCGAAGGCCCCACATGGAGCCGCGTTCCTGGACCCGGCTCCAATGGCCGGTGGGCTCGCCCATCTATCCGGCGGTCCGCCCGCACCGCCCGTGGATGAGATCGACCACGTCCTGCAGGGTCCGCAGAGCGGCGAGGTCCTCGGTCTCGAACTGGAAGCCGATCTCCTCCTCCACCGAGACCGCCAGGTCCACGGCGTCGATGCTGTCCATGTCGAGGTCCTCGAAGCCGGAGGTCAGCTGGATCTCGTCCTCGTGGAGGTCGAACTCCCGCACCATGATGCGCCGGAGCATGGCGAAGATCTCGTCGGGGCGGGTCGGCGCGCCGTCACCCACGCGGCAGCTCCAGCTTCTTCTCGAAGTGCTCGCGATACACGGCGGTCAGTCTCCGGGAGGCCCGCCCCCGGCTCTCCCCGTTCGCCGGCGGGGCCGGCGAGAGCGCCGGCGTGGGGATGGGCTCCCCGACGTCGAGGACGAATTGCATGCGGCTCTCGGGGACATCATACCAGGGCTGCCCGCGCATCAGCCCGCGGGGCTCGCAGCGGATGGTCACCGGCCGGGCCGCCACCCCCGTGGCCAGGGCGATGTGCGCCGCGCCGCGCTGGAAGCGGCCGAGGCCGTCGCGCGGCGACCGGGTGCCCTCGGGAAACAGCAGGACCGTGCGCCCGGCCCGAACCCGCGCGGAGCAGGCCTCGAGGGTGGCTTCGCCGGTGTCGTTCGGCACGTAGCCCGCGCCGCGGACCGTGCCCCCCGTGAACGGGTTCGACCAGTGGGAGCGCTTCACGACCACGTCCGCCTGGGGCATGTGGGCCACCAGCAGCACGTAGTCGATCAGCGTGGGATGGTTCGCGATGACCAGCTGCCCCCCCTCCCCGGCCAGGCGCTCCGGGTGCCGGACCTCCACCGCGATCACGCCGACCGCCTCCATGAAGGCAGAGAACCACCGGAAGGAGCGGTAGATGAGCCACTGCATGCGGCGCTCCCGAAGGTCACGCTCGCCGCCCCGGAGCTGGAGCACCGGATAGGCCAGCACGCCCAGGAGCATCGAGCCCACGCCGAACAGCGCGAACGAGGTGCCCGTTCCGAGGACGCGCTTCCAGCGATCGAACGTCTTCCCCAAGAGCTCCGACCCGCTCGGGCACTCTTCCGGGCCCGGCGGCGCAGTGTAGCGGCTCCCGCCGGCGAGCCATCCATCGCCCGGCCGTCCCGCGGGGACGAGGCGGGGCTGTGAAGCACTTCATACGCCTCACCGTCCCCGCCGGCGGATCCTGCCGAGGCGGAGCCACGGGGAGGCGGCATGTACCGACGGGACTCGGGATTGCGGCGGCACTCGGGCACGGACCCGGGATGCCAGGTCATCGTCAAGCTCAAGCGCACGCGACAGGCGCGGCGGGTCCTGCACGCCGCTGCGGCGGACGGCCGGATGCCCCGCACCCGCGGCGTCCTGGACCGATTGCTCTCGGGCCGTCGGATCGTTGCCATGGAATCCGTGTTCGGGGCGGTCAAGGACCGGAGTCTGGCCGGCTTCCGACGGCTGGCCGTCGAGGCCGAGCGCGAGGTGGAGGCCGAGCTCGCGGGCCTCTCGATCCTGTCGACGCGATCCCGGCGGGACGCCGCTCGCGTCTGTGACGAGCTGGGGAAGGACCCGCTGGTCGGGCGCGCTTACGTCGCGCCGGAGCGCTTCCTGCTCACGGCGCGCCGCTCCCGCTCGCAGGACCCGATGGCGAACCGGCAGTGGGGCCTCCGCGCGATCCAGCTCTTCCAGGCGGAGCAGCTGGCCTCGTTCCCCGACGCCCGGGACGTGACGGTGGCGGTGATCGACTCTGGAGTCGACTCGTCCCACCCGGACCTGGCCGGGATCTTCGCGGAGGAGAAGAGCTTCACGTCACGACGGAAGAGGGACACCTCCGGCCACGGCACCCACGTGTGCGGGATCATCGGGGCCGTTCGCAACAATCGGCGCGGCATTCGGGGGATCAACCAGACCCGCAGCATCATGTCCCTGAAGGCACTCGAGCCCTACGAGCCCCTCGGCTACTACCGTGCCCTGCGGCATGCCACCGACGAGGGCGCGAGGGTCCTGAACCTGAGCCTCGGCGGGAGTCACGATCCGACCGAGGAGGACCTCGTCCGGCGCGCGATGCGGAGGGGCGTCGTGGTGGTCGCGGCGATGGGCAACGACAAGCTGGAAGGCAATCCCAAGAGCTACCCGGGAGCGATCGGCGGGGTCGTCGCGGTGGGGGCGACCGACGAGATCGACCGGATCGCGGACTTCAGCCAGACCGGATCCCACATCGACCTGGTGGCGCCGGGCGTGAACGTCCTCAGCACGGTGCCGACCTACCGCACCACCGACGCGGACGGCACCGACTACGAGGCGTGGCCGGGCACCTCGATGGCGGCTCCCTTCGTCTCGGCGGCGGCTGCCCTGGTGCTGGCGCGGCGCCCCACCCTCAGCGTGGCGGGGGTACGTCGGGCGCTCGTCCGCGGAGCCCAAAAGGTCTCTGGGCAGCGCGGGTTCAATACCACCTACGGGCACGGTCGGCTGAATGTCCGCACCACGTTGCAGCGGCTGTGAAACCGGCATGGGGTGCAGGCTAGGCTCTCGTCATGGGCGGCAAGACGCTGGTCATCGTCAAGCTCCGCGAGGCGGCTTCCCTGAAGGACGGCTGCGCTCGCGTTCGGAAGCTGGCCGGAGACGAAGCGGCGTCCGTCGAGGCGGTCTTCCCCGGGGACGAGGAGCAGAGGCTCTTCGCCGTCACGCTCCGGGATGCATCGAGCGCCCCGGACGTCCTCGACGCCCTCGAGGGCCAGGTAGACGTCGAGTACGCGCACACCACGCCAGAACGACGTCCCGCGCGCTAGTTGCCCGGAGCACGAGCGCCCGCGCCCTTCCCCGTCCTGCGCTCCGCGCCCCTGCGGGCCGGGCGGAGCCCTAACCCAGGAGGAGACCATGCCCTACGACCCGAGCTTCATCGCCGACTGTCGGATTCCGCTGCCGGAGCTCGGCGACCGCGTCCGGCCAACGGTCTTCGGCGGCGGCGTGGCGGTGGACCACACGCGCTTCTCGATCCTCTTCAACCAGGACCGGGGCTTCGCCGTCGCGACGGCCCACAACATCGACGGGGGCCGGATCATCCCGGAAGGGAGGATCCCGCGCCGCGACCGCTTCCGTTTCGACCCCGACGTTCCCAACCACCTCCAGGTGGACGATCGCCGGGGGTACTCGGGGCGCCACAATCTCTGGGACCGGGGGCACCTGGTCCGGCGCCGCGCGCTCCACTGGGGCCCGCTCGCAACGGCCCGGCGGGCGGACAACGAGAGCTTCTTCTGGACGAACATCTCCCCCCAGCACCGGCGCCTCCACCACAGTGCGTGGGGGCGGATCGAGGACTGGATCCTCGGCGTGGCGGAGGACGAGGACAAGCGGGTCTGCGTCTTCACCGGGCCCGTGTTCACGGCCGAGGATCCGGAGATCGTGAACCGCCGGGGCGAGGAGCCCGTTCGCATTCCGGCCGGCTTCTGGAAGATCGTCGCCCTGAAGCACCGTCGCCGGCTCCGCGGGGCCTCGTTCCTCGTGTGGCAGCGCGACTTCGACCGCGATCGGCCGCTCACCTTCGATCCGGTGCTGGAGCAGGTCCGCTTGACCACGGTGGAGTACCTGACTGGTCTGTCGTTCACGTCACTGCGGCGCTCGGATCCGCTCCGGTTCGGCGCGAGCTTCGAGCGGGTGCGGGGGCAGCGCCGGGTGCGCGTCGGCTCCGCCCGGGTCCGCCCGGCCGCAGTCACCTGCGCCGAGGACATCGTGCTCTGATGCCCGGCCGTCGGAGCATCGTGTTGCTCTCGGCGGCACGGGCAACCGCGCAGCCAGGCTGAATTGGCGGCTCTACTCCACGGGCAACCGATCGGACCATCCCGCGGTAGCCTCTTCGGGCGCCATCCGCCGGCGCCGAACGAGCGCGCCCCGGAGCGAGGACCATGTCACGCCGCCGCACCCTGATCGCCGTCGCGGCCGTCGCTCTGTTCGGCGGTGGATGCTTCATCGTGGTTCGGGTGCTCGAGGCCGTCATGCGCGACCCCTTCGCCCCGGTCTACGAGGAGCACTGCACCGAGTGCCATGGCGAGGATCTCCAGGGCACCCCGCTCGGGGTCCCGCTGGTTGGCCGGGAGCTGCTTCACGGAGAATCGGCGGAGGCCATTGCGGCGAGCATCGCCCAGGGCTTCCCGCTGGCGGGCATGCCGGCCTTTGGGGAGGCCCTGGACGAGGGGAGGATCCGGGGGCTTTCGATCCTGATCGCGGAGAAACGCGCCCACTACGGCCGCGCCGACTTCAAGGTCGATGCGCCGCTGGTCATGCCGGAGGGCCCGGTCCCGAGCGAGGAGCACGCCTTCCGGCTCGAGACCGTCGCCAATGGCCTCGACCCCCTGCCCTTCTCCATCGCGCCGCTCCCGGACGGAGGCTTCCTCCTCACGGAGAAGATGCGCGGCCTTCGCATCGTCTCCGCGGACGGCGTGCAGTCGGCGCTCGTTCAGGGGACGCCGCCGGCTCACGAGGGTGGCTTCGAGCTGCTCCAGCTGGTCTACGGCAACGGCTGGATGCTCGACGTGGCGATCCACCCGGCCTACGAGACCAACGGCTGGGTCTACCTGCACTTCGGAGATCGCTGCGCCGAGTGCGATACCTCGATGAACAAGCTCATCCGTGGGCGTATCCGGGAGGGCCGCTGGGTCGACGAGGAGACGATCTGGAGCGCCGCCGAGGAGACCTACACGCGTACCCCGGACATGGGCGCGGGCGGGAGGATCTGCTTCGACGACCGGGGCCACGTCTTCCTGAGTGTCGGGATCAAGGGCACCTCGAACTACCACGGAATCCAGGACCTGGGCCTGCCGTACGGGAAGATCCACCGCGTCCACGAGGACGGCCGGGTTCCCGCGGACAATCCGTTCGCGAACGATCCGGACGCCCTTCCCAGCATCTGGACCTACGGCCACCGGAGCCCGCAGGGTCTGGAGTTCGACCCGAGCACGGGTCGCCTGTGGTCGACGGAGATGGGCCCCCGCGGCGGCGACGAGCTCAACCTGCTCCGGCCGGGGCGGAACTACGGCTGGCCCCTCACGTCGAAGGGGGTCGACTACGACGGGACGCCCGTCGAGTACGGCAAGGATCTTGGGATCGCCGTGGATCTCGCGACGATCGAGCAGCCGGTGGTCGACCTGACGCCTTCGCCGGCGGTCTCGAGCTTCGCGTTCTACCGGGGCGAGGCGTTCCCCGGCTGGCGGGGCCATGCCCTCGTGGGGACGCTCAAGGCCACGGAGCTGTATCGCTGGGTGCTGGACGGGGACCGGGTGGTCCACAGAGAGACGCTGCTCTCGGGCTTGGCGCGCATTCGCGACGTGGAGATCGGGCCCGATGGGCTTCCGTACCTGCTGCTCGAGCACGCCTCCGGCGGGCGGGTCGTGCGGCTCGTGCCCGCCGACTGAGGCCTCGGCGCCCGCGGTATGCTGCCAGGATGCCCATGAGCCTCGAAGAGCTGTCGGACCGGCTGGAGATCGACGACCTCCTGACCCGCTACGCCACCGGCGTGGACCGCAAGGACTGGGACCTGTGGGAGTCCTGCTTCACGGCAGACGCGCGGATCGACTACACCGCCTTCGGTGGCATCTGCGGGGGGGTCGCGGAGGTGCGCGCCTGGCTGGAGAAGACCATGGCGATGTTCCCGATGAGCCAGCACATGATCCTGAACAAGGAGATCGCGATCAGCGGGGACACGGCCACGAGCCGCGCCGGCTTCTACAATCCCATGTCGCTCCCGATCGAGGACGGCGAGAACCGGCTCCTCTTCTTCGAAGGCGGCTACTACTGCGACCGGCTCGTGCGCACCGAGGACGGCTGGAAGATCCGCGAGCGGATCGAGGAGTTCGGCTACTCGACCCGCCTCAACCCCCAGCTCAAGCCCAAGACCCGATGACCGACCACCCGATCTACCACGACGACGACGCGGACCTGGCCGAACTCGAGGGCGAAACCGTGGCCGTGATCGGCTATGGCAACCAGGGCCGCTCGCAGGCACTGAACCTGCGCGACGGCGGGCTCCCGGTAGTGATCGGCAACCGGGACGACGAGGCGGCGGCGAAGGCGCGGGCGGACGGCTTCGACGTGCTCTCCGTCGGCGAGGCGGCGGCGCGAGCCCGGGCGGTGCTGGTGCTGATCCCCGACGAGGTCATGGCCGCGGTCTGCGCGGAGGAGATCGCCCCCGGTCTCGAGGCCGGCGACCTGCTGGACTTCGCCAGTGGATACAACGTGGCCTTCGGCCTGATCGAGCCCGCGCGGGATCTGGACGTGGTGATGATCGCCCCGCGCATGATCGGCGTCGGCGTCCGCGACCGGTTCGTGGCCGGCGAGGGCTTTCCCAGCTTCGTCGGCGTCCACCAGGACGCGACCGGGCGCGCCCGCCAGCGCATGCTGGCCCTTGCCAAGGCGATGGGGTCGACTCGCGCGGGCTGCATCGAGATGTCCCTGGCCGACGAGGCGGCTCTCGACCTGTTCACCGAGCAGGGCTTCGGGCCCGCCTTCGGGCGCGTGATGATGAGCGCCGTCGAGACCCTGGTAGAGGCCGGCTATCCGCCCGAGGCGGTGCTGCTCGAGCTCTACCTCTCCGGGGAGCTGGCCTACACCTTCGAGAAGATCCGCGAGGTGGGCATGATGCGGCAGATGGACTTCCACTCCCGCACCAGCCAGTACGGCAGCATCACCCGCGGCGCCCGCTACCTCGACCTCGGTCCGGCCCTCCAGGAGAAGATGCGCGAGACCCTGGAGGAGATCCGCTCCGGGGCCTTCGCCAAGGAGTGGAGCGAGGCCCAGGAGCAGGCCGCCGAGATCTTCGAGAAGGTGAAGGCCGCCCGCGACCAGATGCCCATGGCCCAATGGGAGCAGGCCGCCCGCCGCGCCTTCCGCATGGATGGAGAAACGGAGCCAGAGTGAATTCTCAACTCTGGCCCCGTTTCTTCACTGCGAGGCGGGCGGTGGCGAGGTCGTCGGGGGTGCCGACGTCGATCCACAGGCCTTCGGCGCGGACGGCGCGGAGCTGGCCGGCGGCGCACCACCACTCGGCAAGGTGGCCCAGGTTGTCCGGCGCGCCGCCCGACGCGAGGTAGGCGGCGACGTCGGGCAGGTGGGCGCGGGGGATGCCGTAGAGGGCGGTCACCGCGAGGCTGGACGGCGGGTTCGGGTCCTTCTCGACCAGGGCGGCGACCCGTCCGTCCGGGGCCAGGCGCACGCTTGCGTAGCGGCGCACCCGTGCGGCACTCCCGACGTCGAAGGTCACGACCGTGGGGGCGACGCGGCTCCCGGCGGCCAAGGGCGCGAGTTCGAAGTCGAACACGTTGTCGGCGGCCAGGACCAGCAGGTCCTCGTCGGGCGACGCCTCGGCGAGATACGCCGCCAGGTCCACCACGGCCCCGCGACGATCGCCCAGCCGCGCCACGCCGTTGCCGAGCACGCGAAGCGGGGCGCGTCCGCGTCTCGCTTCCGCCCACCGGGCGAGCGCCGGGCGGCTCGCCTCGTTCGCCAGCACGTCGACGGCGCGGACCTCGGCCAGCGCCTCGGCCGCGTCGGCGGCCCAGTCGATGGCGCGACGTCCGCCCAGGGGAAGCAGCGCCTTCGCATGCCCCCGCTCGCCGGCACCCAGACGGGTGCCCCAGCCCGCCGCCAGCAGCAGCGCGCGCACCGCCGCCCGCCGCTAGCTGCCGGAGCTCCCGCCGCCGTTCGGCCGCCGGGCGCCGTCCCCGCTTCCGTCGCGCCCGATCCCGGTGGCCAAGGCGATCACCGACGCGATGTCCGAGAGGTTCGAAGGCACGACGAAGGTGTTGCCCTCCTTCGCCAGGTTCCCGAACTCCGCCACGTACTGCTCCGCGATGCGCAGCTGCATGGCCTCGCCGCCGCCCTGGGCGCTGAGCGCCGCCGCCACCGCGCGCAGGCCTTCGGCGGTGGCCCGGGCCACGGCCAGGATCGCCTCCGCCTCGCCCTCGGCCTCGTTGATCTGCCTCTGCCGCGCGGCCTCGGACTCCTTGATCACCTTCTGCTTGTCGCCCTCGGCCTGGTTGATCGCCGCATCGCGGGAGCCCTCGGATTCGAGCACCACGGCCCGCTTCTCCCGCTCGGCGCGCATCTGCTTCTCCATGGCCGAGAGCACGTCGTGGGGCGGGTTGATGTTCTTGATCTCGTAGCGCAGCACCTTCACGCCCCACGGGTCCGAGGCCATGTCGAGCTCGGAAACGACCGAGGCATTCATCTGTGCGCGCTCCTCGAAGGTGCGGTCGAGGTCGATCTTGCCGACCTCGCTGCGCAGGGTGGTCTGGGCCAGCTGGGAGATCGCGAAGACGTAGTTGCCGATGCCGTAGGAGGCCCGCCGCGCGTCCAGCACCTGCAGGTAGAGGACGCCGTCCACGCCCACCTGGACGTTGTCCTTGGTGATGCAGATCTGCTCCTGGATATCGATCGCTCGCTCCTTCAGCGAGTGCTTGTAGGCCACCCGATCGACGAAGGGCATGAGAATGTGGAAGCCGGCCTGCAGGGTGTCTGAGTACTTGCCCAGCCGCTCCACCACATAGGCACTCTGCTGGGGCACGACCACCGCCGTCTTGGCCAGGACGAACAGGACCAGGGCGGCCAACACGCCGACACCGATGAGCGTCTCCATGCGAATCTCCTTCCGTGGATCAGGTGCGCGGAGCGCGGACGCGAAGAACGACTCCGTCGACGCCGTCGACCTGGGCGACGGCCTGGGGCGGGAGCTCCTGGGTTCCCTCGTTGCGTGCGCGCCAGGTCGAGCCGCGCAGCTCCACCTGGCCCATGCCGCCCGGCGCGATGGCCGCGCCGACGACCCGGGCTCGCTCTCCGAGAAGCTCCGGCGCCAGGTCCTGGGTCCCGGCCATCAGGCGCTCGTAGGCGGGACCCCGCACGAACACCGCCAGGAGGACCGAGAGACCGGCGAAGACGAGCCATTGGACCCAGATGGGGGCGTCGACGCCGAACAGCCCGAGCAGCGACGTGCCGAAGGCGGCGGCGCCGATCACGGCGAGCCAGAAGTCGGCGCTCACGCCGAGCTCCGCCGCGAGCAGTGCCGCGCCGACCACCATCCAACCCCACCAGGGCACGTCGACCCTCCCTCTGGTCCGCGCCAGTCAGTCTAGGAAGTGTTCGGACGAACGGGGGGCCCGCTGGAGGAACGGCGGGCCTGCTACCCTGCCCTCGTGTCGTTGGGGGGAAGCGCCCGCACGCGAGGAGGGTTCGCGGTCTGCTGCGCGCTCCTGCTCGGTGTGGTCCCGGCCGCCGGCGAGAGCGCGGCTCGGCTCCTTCCCGAGCCCGGTGAGGAAGCGTGGGTCCCGCTCACCTTCCCGAGCATCGACCGCCACACCCGCTACGAGGTGGCGCGGCCCGAGGACCTGCCGGGCCGCCGCGCCTTCCGAAGCCGTGCCGATTGCTCCGCCTCGGCGATGGTCCTGCGCCTCGACGGCGTCGACCTCGCGCGCACGCCGCGCCTCTCCTGGCGCTGGCGCATCGACGAGCCCATGGACCTCCCCGGCGAGGAGACCCGGGCCGGCGACGACTTCGCTGCCCGCGTCTACATGATGTTCCGCTTCGAGCCCGAGCACGCGGGCATGATGCGGCGTGCCCAGCAGGGCCTGGGTCGGGCGCTCTACGACGAGGAGCTGCCGGGGGTCGCGCTCAGCTTCGTGTGGGCCAGCCGGCTCTCGGCCGGGCGTCGCTGGCGCAACCCCTTCGCCGAGGATTCCGCCATGCTGGCCCTGCGCTCCGGCCGCGCACCCGACGATCGCTGGGTGCGTGAGGACGTCGACCTGGACGCCGAGCACCGGCGCGCCTTCGGTCGCGCGCCCGGCGTCCCCGCGGCCCTCGCGGTGATGACCGACAGCGACGGCAGCTGCAGCCGAGCGGGCGCCGGCTTCGCCGATTTCCGTCTGCTTCCCGCCCGCGAGGAGGCCACGCCGTGAGCGGTCTCGTGGCGGAGGGCTGGATCGACGACCTCTGGGAGCGGTCCATCGTCCCAGCCCTCGAGAGCTACATCCGCATTCCCAACAAGTCGCCGCTCTTCGACGCCGACTGGCGGGCCCACGGGCACATGGATCGGGCGGTGGCCGAGGTGGCGGCGTGGTGCCGGAGCCGCCAGGTCCCCGGGCTCAGCATCGAGGTGATCGAAGACCCGGAGCGCACGCCGCTGCTGCTGATGGAGGTCCCGGGCCGCGGCGAGGACACGGTGCTCCTCTACGGCCACCTGGACAAGCAGCCGGAGATGACCGGCTGGGAGGACGGCCTCGGCCCGTGGGCGCCGGTGCGGCGCGGCGATTGCCTCTACGGCCGGGGCGGCGCAGACGACGGCTATGCGGCCTTCGCCTCCCTGGCGGCGCTGGAGCTCCTGGCCCGGGAAGGCGTCCCCCACGCCCGCTGCGTGCTGCTCATCGAGTGCTGCGAGGAGAGCGGCAGTCCGGATCTGCCCCACCACGTGCGGCGGCTGCTTCCCCGGATCGGCCAGCCTTCGCTGGTGGTGTGTCTCGACTCCGGCTGCGGGAACTACGACCAGCTCTGGGGAACGACCTCCCGGCGCGGCATGGTCACCGGCGAGCTCACGGTCGAAGTGCTGCGCGAGGGTGTGCACTCGGGGGATGCGGGCGGGATCGTGCCCTCGAGCTTCCGCCTGCTGCGCCAGCTGCTTTCGCGGCTCGAAGAGGAGGAGACCGGACGCATCCGGCCGAAGGAGCTGAACCCGCCGATCCCCGAAGACCGACGGTCCCAGGCGCGCCGGGTGGCCGACGAGATCGGCAACGCCGTGTGCTCGCGCTTCCCCTTCGTCGACGACACCCGCCCGATGGCCGGAGATCCGGTGGAGGCGATCCTGAACCGGACCTGGCGGCCCGCGCTGGCGGTCACAGGGCTGGGCGGAGCGCCGGCCCCCGGCGACGCGGGCAACGTCCTGCGCCCGGCGACGACCGCGAAGCTCTCCCTGCGGCTGCCGCCAACGGTGGACGGCGAGGCGGCCACGGCCCAGGTGAAAGCGCTCCTCGAAGCCGATCCCCCGAGCGGCGCCGCCGTCCACTTCGAGCCGGAGCCCGCGGCCACGGGCTGGGACGCTCCGCCCATCGCCGCCTGGCTCGAGCGCGCGGTCGAGGACGCCTCCCAGGGCACTTTCGGCCGCCCCGCCCTCTTCATGGGCGAGGGCGGCACGATCCCGTTCATGGCCATGCTGGGCGATCTCTTCCCGGGCGCCCAGTTCCTGATCACCGGCGTGCTCGGCCCCGGCTCGAACGCCCACGGCCCGAACGAGTTCCTGCACCTCCCCACGGCCAAGCAGCTCACCGTCGCCGTCGCCCGCATCCTCGCGGACCATGAGACAAGGGGACGTTCCTGATCGTCTCACGGCAGCGCACCGCATGCGTGAGACAGAAAAGAACGTCCCCTTGTCTCACTCAGAGCTTCTGGAGGATGTCGTGGGCGAAGCGGTGGATTCCGTCGATCTTGTCTTCGAGGGAGGCGGGATCGGCGCCGTAGAAGACCCAGGGCATCGTGGTCAGGTGGGTGACGCCTGCGTCGTGCAGGCGCCGGTAGCCGTCGAGATCGGCCGTGTCGCTGCAGGAAGCCACGATGTCGAAGGGCCGGCTGGCACGGGGGCCTTTGGCGCGCAGCTCGGCGAGGGTGGTGACGAGCTCGGAGAGCTCGGAGGTCGTGTGGAGGTCGGAGATCCAGCCGTCGCCGCGGGTCGCTGCGCGCCGCAGGGCCGGCTTCGAGAAGCCGCCGATGTAGATGGGCACCGGCGCCTCGGGGACCGGGCTCATCTCGAGGCGCGGGAAGTCGTAGAGCTCGCCGTGGTGCTCGACCCAGCCGCCCTGCCAGAGCGTGCGCAGCACGTCGATCATCTCGTCCATGCGGCGGCCGCGGGCGGCGAAGGGCTGCTCCATCAGGGCGAACTCCTCCGCCATCCAGCCGGCCCCGGCGCCCAGGGCGATGCGCCCGCCGGAGAGAACGGCGGCGGTTCCAATGGCCTTCGCGACCAGGAACGGGTTGCGCATGGGCAGGACGAAGATGCTGGTGATGACGCGCAGCCGCTCGGTCACCGCCGTGAGCGCCCCGGCCGTGACCCAGGGATCCGGCCAGTCCGTGAAGGGCTCCCAGCGCGGTTGGCCGTCCGGCGTGTACGGGTACGGCGTCTCGAGCTTCTCCGGATGGATCACGTGGTCCGAGAGGGCGACGGCGTCGAAGCCCGCCTGGTCCGCCGCACGGGCGAGGGGCGCCAGATGGGCCGGCGGCTGGAAGGCCAGCGAGATCACGAAGCGTAGGGGCATGGATCCTCCGGTGGAGCCGGAGTCTGCCTCGGTCCGGCGTCACCGCAAGCTGGAGTACGCTGGGCCGAGGAGGCAGCCATGACCCGCACCCTCACGACCCTGCTCGATGGTCTGGTCTTTCCGGAAGGCCCGCGCTGGCACGACGGCCGGCTCTGGTTCTCGGACATGCACGCCCGCGCTGTCCTCACCGTCACCCCGGACGGCAAGACCGAGAAGGTGCTGCGGGTCGAGGAGCGCCCTTCGGGCCTGGGCTGGCTGCCGGACGGACGGCTCCTGGTCGTCTCGATGCACGATCGCCGCCTGCTCCGCCGCGAGGCCGACGGCCGCCTGGTGGAGCACGCGAACCTCTACGACCTCGCCCGCTACCACTGCAACGACATGGTCGTGGACGCCCGCGGCCACGCCTTCGTCGGGAACTTCGGCTTCGACCTCGATGCCGGCGACACGCCCGTCCCCACGGAGCTGCTGCGGGTCGACCCGGACGGCTCGGTGCACGTCGCCGCCGAGGAGATGCGTTTCCCCAACGGTGCGGTCGTCACGCCGGATGGCAGTACGCTCATCGTCGGCGAGTCCTTTGGCGGGTGCCTCACCGCCTTCGACCTGGCGCCGGACGGAAGCCTGGCGGAGCGCCGGGTCTGGGCCCAGCTCCAGGGCGCCGTGCCCGACGGCATTTGCCTCGACGCCGAGGGCGCTGTGTGGGTCGCTTCGCCGGTGTCGAACGAGGTGCTGCGGGTGCGCGAGGGAGGCGAAGTCGCCGAGCGCATTCCGACGGATCAGATGGCCATCGCCTGCATGCTCGGGGGCGACGACCGCCGCACCCTCTTCGTCCTCACCTCGAAGAGCACGAACCCGGAGGAGTGCGAGACGGCGCGGGCCGCGAAGATCCTCACCTGCCCGGTCGACGTGCCCGGAGCCGGCCTGCCCTAGTAGTCGAGGACGACGTGGCAGTCCACGTCGAGCTTGTCGCGGCCGGCCAGGGCCTGGAGCTCGATCAGGAAGGCGCAGCCCACGACCTCCCCGCCGCACTTGCGCACCAGCTCCACCGCAGCGGCGGCGGTGCCGCCCGTGGCAATCAGGTCGTCGACGATCAGGACGCGCTGGCCCGGCTCCACCGTGTCGACGTGCATCTCCACCGTGTCGCTGCCGTACTCGAGCTCGTAGCTCGCCGAGTGGCTCTGCCAGGGGAGCTTGCCCGCCTTGCGCACCAGCCCGAAGCCCGCGTCCAGGGCGAGGGCGACCGGGGTGCCCAGGATGAAGCCTCGGGACTCGATGCCCAGCACTCGATCCACGCGCTGATCGCGGAAGGGAGCCATCAGCGCGTCGAGGGCGGCCCGCAGGCCGGCCGGGTCCAGCAGGAGGGGCGTGACGTCCCGGAAGAGGATGCCCTCCTTGGGGAAGTCGGGGACGTCCCGAATCAGCGCGCGCAGTTGATCGGCAGTCATGGCTCCAGCACCGCATCGGTCTCCGCGCCGAAATGCCTGAGGTGGATTCGGAGCTCGCACCGGGACGTTCGTTCAGGGCAAGAAGAGTAGCGGGTCCTGGGCGATCTCGTCCCGGCGGATCTCGAAGTGGAGGTGGGGGCCGGTCGCGTTGCCGGAGGTCCCGACCTCGCCGACGACCGCGCCCTTGTCGACGAAGCCCCCCCGCCCGACCCGGTTGCGGCGGTGATGGGCGTAGACGCTGGCATACGCGGGCGAGTGTCGGATGACGACGACGTTGCCGTAGCCGCCCATGCGCCCGCTGAAGACGACCCGGCCCGCCTCGGCGGCGCGCACCAACGAGCCGCGGGAGGCGGCGATGTCCAGGCCTTCGTGGAGGCGCCGGCCGCGGGGTCCGTAGCTGGAGGTGATGCGCCCGCGCACCGGCCAGGCGAACTGCAGCCCGCCTGCGGCCAGGGCGTCGGCCTCCGCCCGCGGGCGCGACTGGAAGGGCGGCCGCAGGGCTCGGACCGGCCGCGGCCCCCGGGCGCCGGGGATCCACAACCGCGTTCCGACCGGCATGTCCCGGACGTTCGGGATGTCGTTCGCCTCGACGATCGCCGACACGGACACGCGATAGTGCCGGGCGATCCGGAACAGGTTCTCGCCGCCCTGCACCGTGTGCACCAGGCCCTCGCCGCGATGGGCACAGGCCGAGCCCAGCCCCACCAGCAGGAGGAGAGCCACCAGCACCGGGCACAGTCTCGTGCGCGTCAGGCGGCCCATCCGTGATCGCCTACCAGGTCCACGAAGCGACAGGGGCCGAGGCTCTCCCGTCGCAGCTCGTCGGCGGGAGTGCGGCGCACGCGCACGAGCTCCTGGCGTCCCCGGTCACCGAAGGGGCCGACGAGTCGTCCGCCCGGCCCGAGCTGGGCCAGCAGGGGCTCGGGGATCTCGGGCCCTCCGGCGGTCACCACGATGGCGTCGAAGGGCGCCTCGGCGGGACGCCCGCGGGTCCCGTCGCCGAGGTGCACCACCACGTTGGTGACGCCGAGGACGTCGAGGGCCGAGCGAGCCCGATTGGCCAGGCCGGGCAGGCGTTCGATCGAGACGATGTGGGCCGCCAGCCTGGCGAGGATCGCCGCCTGGTAGCCGGAGCCGGTGCCGACCTCGAGAACCGTCTCCTCGCCGCCGAGCTCGAGGGCCTCGGACATGGCGGCGACGATGCCCGGGGCCGAGATGGTCTGACGCTCGCCGATCGGCAGGGCCACGTCCTGATAGGCGCGCTCGCGAAGGGCCTCGTCCACGAGCAGGTGGCGCGGTACCGAAGCCACTGCATCGAGCACCCGCGTATCGCGCACCCCGTGCTCCCGTAGACGCTCGCGCAGCCGGCGCCGCGCACCGGCCCAGTCGCCCGCTCCCTCACGGCGCGCCGCCCCCATCGCGGCAGGCTAGCGAAGTGGGCACCGGCGGGCCGAGGCGGGCTCACGGCGGTTCGCGTAGGCTCGGCGGCGTGTCGAGGGGCAGCGGCGCGAGGAAGCGGAGTCGTCAGGGGGAGCGGCTCGCAGCGGCGCTCGCCTGCGTGTGGGCGCTTGCCTGCTCGCCCCCGCTCCCGCCGCCGCCCGCGCCCGGCCCCGCGGCCGGCTGGCCGACCTGGGGCGGGCCGCCGGGGGGCACCCGCTACTCGCCCCTCGACCAGATCCGTCCCGAGAACGTGCACCGGCTCGAGCTCGCCTGGAGCGTGCGCACCGGCGACTACGATCCCAGCGGCACCGTGCGCAGCTCCTTCCAGGCCACGCCGATCCTCATGGACGACGCCCTCCTCCTCTGCACCCCCTTCAACCGGGTGCTGGCCGTGGATGCGGAGACCGGCGAGATCCGGTGGAGCTTCGACCCGGAGGTCTCGCGGGAGGGTCGCTCCGGTCGCACCTGCCGCGGCGTCGCGGCATGGAGCGGCGAAGGTGCTTCCGGCGCCTGCACGAGGCGCGTCTTCACGGGAACCATGGACGCGCGACTCATCGCCCTGGACGTCGCCACCGGGAAGCCCTGCCGGGATTTCGGGCGGGACGGAGAGATCGACCTCACGGGACACCTGGGCGACGTTCGTCCCTGGGAGGTGCAGGTGACCTCGCCGCCGGCGGTCCTGGGAGACGTGGTGGCGGTGGGCACCGCCGTCGCCGACAACCGGCGCGCCGACGCTCCCGGCGGCGTGGTCCGCGGCTATGACGTGCGCAGCGGCGCCTTGCGCTGGGCCTTCGATCCGGCGCCTCCCGGCGCCGCCCCTCCACCGCGGGACGACGGTGCCCGCTACCACCGTGGCACGCCGAACGCGTGGAGCGTCCTCTCGGCCGATCCGGAGCGCGGGCTCCTGTACGTGCCGACGGGCAACCCCAGCAACGACTTCCATCGCGGAGGCCGCGGCGCCATCGACCACTATGGAAGCTCCGTCGTCGCCCTGGACGCCGCGACCGGAACCGTCCGCTGGCACTTCCAGACCGTGCACCACGACCTCTGGGACTACGACGTCGCCTCCCAGCCGAGCCTGGTGGGCCTGCGGAGCGCAGGAGAGACCCGCGCGGCGGTCGTGCAGCCCACGAAGGTCGGCCACCTGTTCCTGCTCGATCCCGCCACCGGCGAGCCGCTCTACCCGGTGGAGGAGCGGCCGGTCGCGCGCTCCGACGTTCCGGGCGAGGAGAGCGCTGCCACCCAGCCGTTCCCGACGCATCCCCCGCCGCTCCACCCCTCGGGCCTCGACCCCGCGGACGTCTGGGGGCTTACGCCCTTCGACCGCGCGGCCTGCCGCCGGCAGCTCGACGGCCTGCGCAACGAGGGCCCGTTCACGCCGCCGAGCCTCCAGGGCTCGATCCAATACCCGAGCGTGGCCGGCGGCGCGAACTGGGGAAGCGGCGCCTTCGATCCGGCGTCGCAGCTCTTCGTCCTGCTGCAGACCCGCCTGGCGAACGTCCAGCGCCTGATTCCCGCGGACGAGCTGGCCACCACCGCGTCCCGCCCGCCGCGGGAGATCCTCTTTCCCCAACGCGGCGCGCCTTACGGCCTGCTGCAGGGGGTGTTCGTCTCACCTCTCGGCATCCCCTGCACACCGCCTCCCTGGGCCACCCTCACGGCGGTGGACCTCGTGAGCGGCGAGACCCGTTGGGAGATCCCGTTCGGCACGACGCGGACCCAGGCGCCGTGGCCGTTCTGGCTCGGCTGGGGCATCCCGGGTATGGGCGGACCGATCGTGACCGGCGGAGGCCTGGTCTTCATCGGCGCCGCCATGGACGGTGGCTTCCGCGCCCTCGATCTGGCCACCGGCCGGGAGCTCTGGCGAACCTGGCTCCCCGCTGGCGGCCAGGCGACGCCCATGACCTATCGGGTGCGCGACGGAGGCCGCCAGCGGGTCGTGATTGCCGCCGGGGGGCACAGCACGCTGGGCACGAAGCGGGGCGACTGGCTGTTGGCGTTCGCGCTGCCGGAGCCCGCCTCGTCGGACGGCCCCTAGCTTACTTCCCGTCCGAGAAGAGCCGTTCGTCGGCCTCTTAGTGGATCGTTGGCGGTCTTCGCGGGCGTTGAGAGTAGCGATGTCACAGCAGTCCCGGAGCCGTCGGGGTGAGTGAGCGACCGTGTTCCGATGCGCGGGCGCACGTGTCCACCGACCGAACCACTCTCAGGGGTTCAGGCGAACTCGCGAGTCAGCAGGTGGCGGGCCAAGGCGACGAGGTTGAAGCTCGTCACACTGGCCCAGACATAGGCCTTGAAGGACGCCAGGCCCCGCCAGGTGCATCGGTCCATCTGGAACGCTCGCTTGAGCGTCGAGATCACGCCCTCGATCCCCGAGCGGAAGTCACGAAGGCGCCGGAAGACCCAGGCGCTGCGCACCATCTCGTGGACCTCGAGTCCGCTCTTCTTGTTGAAGGCCATGTCTTCCACGCCGAGCGCCTTGGCCTTGGCAACGTTGTCCATGGACGCGAAGCCTCCGTCCATCGCCACTTGGCGGGGTGCCTTGCCGAAGAGATCTGCATGGCGCTCGAGCGTACGTTCGACCAGCGTCGAGTCCGTAGGGTTTCCTTCCTCGATGACACAGTCGAGGACGAGTGACGACCTGCCGCCAGTCAGACAGACCTTGTGACCGTAGTAGGTGCCTCGATTGTCCTTCACGAGGATGTCCGAGTGCGGCTCGAAGATCGACACGATCTTCTCGGCTGCAGGGACGCGCTCGCCTTCGAGGACACGGCGACGGCTCTGATCGATGACGCGCTCGACGAGGGGAAGCACCGCGAGGAGCTCTTCGCGAAGCGGCGTCGTGTCTTCGACTCGGGCGACCCTCTCCGCGACGCTACGGGCCGCTTGGCAGACCTCTTCCGTGGCCCGGATCATGCACCGATAGCTCGCGACCAGGTTGATCGACCGCCGGTGGAACTTGATCGCGTAGGCGCGTCGCTTCACGCAACGACGACGATCCGGGAACATCTTGCGCAGCGAAGGGCGTTGCTTCGCCATCCTTCGCAAAATCCGCGTCATCACCCGAACGCTGTCCCAGAGCAGGGCCGAGTCGGCGGGCTCGTGGATGTTCGCCTCGACGACCGTCGTATCCGCCCGAATCGTCTCGCCTCGTTCGATTCCTTCCCGGCGAGCCAGGCCGATCAACGCACGGTGGATGGCTTCCCACGTCTCGGGCCGGATCCGTTTGACGTTGTCCTGAAGGGTCTGGAAGCGGGGCCAGTCACCGAGCCCGAGTCCTACGAAGCTGCGGAAGGCGGCCGAGTCCTGGAGGTGAAACTCCAACTCCCGGTAGCTCAGCCCGTGGATCTGCTTGAGTAGGGCGATTCGAAGGACCTGATCGCCGCTGAGGCCCCGACGGCCGGTATCGGCGCGACGTTCCCCGATCAGATCTCCGTGCACAACAGCACCCAAGCGCGGATCCGCCCCGAGGATCCTGGCGATCATCTGCAGCTCTCGGGTATGTTGATGCGGACCCCATGTGGGCGTGAGTGAGAGCTGAGTTTCTCGGAATCGGCGCATCGCTTCACCCCCCGGTTGGCGAATTGCTGTGTATGTTCGGTAGGTTGGCACCACCTAACATACACCAATCGAAACTCGATCGGGAGGCGCGTTTGCGCCAATTCCTTTTCTTCTCAGTGACTTACGAGTTCTTGGACGGGAAGTAGCTTAGGGACGCCCGACCCCGCCGGTTGACACCCGTTCTCCGCCGCCGATACGCTCGGCGGGGATCTGACGGACCGTCAGATCCATTCCAGGAGCCGCCGTGAGCTACGAGGTGAACCGCCGCCTGGTGGCGCCGCGCCCGCCGCTGCCGACGGGCGCCGAGCTGGACCCGGTGACCGCCGGCATCGTCCGCGGCGCCCTGGAGACGACGTGCTACGAGGTGGCGACCCACCTCGGGCGCTGCGCGTCGTCGGCCATCATCAATCAGTCGAACGAGCGCAACGGCAGCGTGATCGACGGCCACGGGCGCCTGGCCGCCGTGTCCGTCGGCATTCCCCAGCTCCTGTTCATCTCTCCGCTCACCGTTCGCTACGGGCTCGAGAACCGGGTGCCGGACGACTGGGGGCCGGGCGACGTCTTCGTCGGCAACGACCCGGAGCACGGCGGCGGCCATCTTCCGGACTACAACGTCTACGCCCCCTGTTTCGACGCCGACGGCGAGATCGTCGCCATCCAGGCGCTGCAGGCTCACCAGGGCGACACCGGCGGCAAGGACCCGGGTGGCTTCTCGGTGGACGCCACGGAGCTGTACGCCGAGGGCTTGATCGTTCCCTGCGTGAAGCTCGTCCACCGCGGCGAGCGTCGGCGGGACATCCTCGAGCTGCTGGTCCGCAACAATCGCATGCCGTCCTTTGCCGGGGACCTGGCGGCGATGATCTCGGCGGTCGAGCTCGGCGTGGCGCGGATCGGCGAGCTCGTGGACTGGCACGGCGCCGACGGCGTCCGGGCGGCGCTCAACTGGAACATCGCGGAGGCCGAGCGCCGCTTCCGCGCCGAGGTGGAGCGCTGGCCAGACGGGGTCTACGAAGCCGACGTCTTCATCGACCACGACACGGTCGGCCACCGCGATGTGCGCGTGCACGTGAGCTGCCGGGTCGAGGGCGATCGCCTCACCGTCGACATGACCGGGAGCGACGAACGCCCGGAGCTGGTCTGTGTCTGGAACACCTTCTCCAACACCCGCGGCTATGCCATGGCCCAGCTCGCCTCGATGGTGGATCCGACCATCCCGAAGAACGAGGGGCTCTTCGACGCGGTGGAGATGATCATTCCCGAGGGCTCGATCCTGCAACCGCCGCCGGGCAAGCCGGTGGCCCTGGGTGCGTTCCATCCGGCGGTGGAGGTGGGCGAGGCCATCTGTGTGGCGCTCTCGAAGATCCTGCCGGAGCGCTCCTCGCCCCAGGTCTACAAGCTCGGGATGCCGCCGGCGGTGGTGGGCTTCGACGACGATGGCCAGATGTGGATGGACCAGGGCGTCGACGTGCGCGCCTCGGATGCCTCGGCCGCCCAGGGCGTCGACGGCTGGGGCGCCCTGTGCAGCGGGCTCGGCAACCTCATCTTGGCCACCGCCGAGGAGGCGGAGAGCCGCTTCCCGGTGCTGAACCTCTCCCGGGAGCTTACGCCGGACACCGGCGGTGCCGGCCGTTGGCGGGGGCAGCCGGGCACCGAGAACGTGAAGCAAGTGCACGAGCCCTCGAACGCCGCCGCGTGGATGGTGTCCCAGCGCCATCCGCTCCGCGGCCTGTGCGGCGGAGACGACGCCGCGCCCTACCGCAACCGCTTCCTCGTCGGTACGCCCGACGAGTACGAGATCGAGGGCTCGGTCCAGGCCCAGCTGCCCGCAGACGCGGTGATCGCCTACCAGTACGGAGGGGGCGGAGGCTTCGGCCCCGCCCTCGAGCGGGATCCCGGTGCGGTGCGGGAGGACGTGCTCGACGAGTACGTGAGCCGCGAGGCGGCCCGGGATCGCTACGGCGTCGTGTTCACCGGCGAGGTGGAGGACGAGAGCCTGGCCGTCGACGAAGCCGCCACCCGGGCGCTGCGCGAGCGCCTCCGCACCGAGCGGGAGCGGACGGCTTGAGCTGGCGGCTCGGCATCGACATCGGCGGCACCTTCACGGACTTCGCGCTGCTGAAGGACGACGGTGTCGTGGTGCTCGACAAGACCCTCTCCACCCCCGACGACCGATCGCTGGCCGTGATGGAGGGCATCGAAAGCCTCGCCGCACACGAGGGCCTCGAGGTGCGCGGCCTGCTCGCGCGCCTCGATGCGATCGTCCACGGCACGACCGTCGCCGACAACACCCTGATCGAGATGAACGGCGCCCGCACGGGCCTGCTCACGACCGAGGGCTTTCGCGACGAGCTCGAGCTGCGCCGCGGCTACAAGGAGGACATCTGGGACGTACGGCTCCCGCCGCCGCCGGCCATCGTGCCGCGCCGCCGCCGCCGCACCGTCCCCGAGCGCATCCGCTTCGACGGGAGCGTGCACCGGCCCCTCGACGAGACCGCTGCTCGGGAGGCCATCGAGCGGCTGCGCCGCCAGGGCGTGGAGTCGGTGGCGGTCTGCACCCTCTTCTCCTTCGTGAACCCGGTCCACGAGCTGCGCCTGGCCGAGCTACTGGCTGAGGCCTTGCCCGGCATCCCGGTCTCCCTCTCCCACCAGGTCCTTCCCAAGGCGCCGGAGTTCGAGCGCACCAGCACCACCGTGGTGAACGCCTATGTGGGGCCGCGGGTCACCGGGTACCTGGACCGCCTGAATGAGCGGCTCCGGGAAGCGGGCTACGCCCGGGAGCTCCTGGTGATGCAGTCGAGCGGTGGCGTCATGACCCGCGCCTACCTTCGCCAGGCGCCGGTGCGGGTGCTGGCCTCGGGCCCCGCCGGCGGTGTGATCGGCAGCGCCCGGGCTGGCGTCGCGAAGGGGGAGCCCGACCTCCTGTGCGTCGACATGGGCGGGACCAGCTACGACGTGTCGCTCGTGCGCGGTGGCACGGCGCCGGCGGAGACCGGCTGGAACTGGCACCACCGTTACGTGATCGGGCTCCCGATGGTCAACGTCGAGACGCTCGGGGCCGGCGGGGGCTCCCTGTGCCACGTGCACGAGGGTCGGCTGGTGGTGGGCCCGGAGAGCGCCGGCGCCGACCCGGGCCCGGTCTGCTACGGCCGCGGCGGCGACCGACCCACGGTGACCGACGCGAACCTCGTGCTGGGCCTTCTCTCGGAGGAGAGCCTCTTCGCCGGCGGCCGATTCGCCCTGACCCGCGACGGAGTCGACGAGGCCTTTCGCCGACACGTGGCCGAGCCCCTGGGCTGCAGCGTCGAGGAGGCGGCCTTCGACGGCTGGCGCGTGGTGAACGCGAACATGACCCAGGCGGTGCGCCGCCTCACCGCCGAGCGCGGCACGGATCCGCGCGGCCTCACCCTTCTGGCCTACGGCGGCAACGGGCCGCTGTTCGCCGCCGCCCAGGCCCGGGAGCTGGGCATCACGCAGGTGCTGGTGCCGCGCAGCTCGCCGGCGTTCTCGGCACTCGGCGCCCTGGCCGCGCGGCCGGGGCTCGACGAGGAACGGTCCTTCCTCGTCCCCGCCGGCCAGGCGGATCCCGCACGCCTGCGCACGCTCTGGGAGGAGCTCCACGTCGAGGCCCTCCGCCAGCTCGAGGCCGCCGGCTTCGGCCCGGACGCCTGCCTCTCGCGCCTGCAGCTGAACCTCCGCTATCCGGGGCAGAACTGGTCGCTCACCGTCGACGCCCACGAGGCCCAGGGCCCGGTCGATTGGCGCTTCGCGGACGAGGGCCTCCTGCCCGAGACGATCGAGCGCTTCCATCGCCGGCACGAAGCGGAGTACGGCCATCGCCGTGCGGCGGAGGAGCCGGAGATCACGGGCGTGCGGTTGCTCACCAGCGCGCCGGTTCGAGAGCCTCCCTTCGCCGGGGGCTTCGAGGCGGCGCTCCGGGACGCAAAGCCCGCCGGGCGACGCCGCGCCCATCTCGGCCGCGGCTTCGAGGACACCGACGTCTTCCATGGGCCCGATCTCCGCCCCGGAGATCGCATTGCGGGCCCCGCGCTGGTCGAGGAGAGCTTCACGACGGTGGCGATCCCTCCGGGCTGGCAGGTACGGGTCGACGACGCCGGAGATCTGCAGCTCTCCGCCGTGCCGTCCTAGTGGACTAGACTCGCCGCCAACCGGGACGCGAGGGGCACCGCCGCCGCCGTTCGACCTCGAGCGACTTCGAGAGAAGGCTGGGAATCGCTCGAAAAAGAGAGGAAAAGTGGCTGCGGCCGCGCTGCCGCCACAATAGGGCCGGCACCGGCCCGGGGGGATCGATGGGCGACGAGCAACGAGCGGGTGTGCAGTTCCGGGGCGGGCGCGGCGGTGCCGCCCTCCTCTACCGCCAGCTGCGCGGCCAGGCCGAGCGGGATCCCGCCGCCTACGCCGGCGCGCTTCCCGAGGAGCTGCGGCCGTTCCGGCGCGGCTATGGCGAAGCGTTGGTTCGCTTCGAGGCGGCCCGCGCTGCTCACCCGCAGCGCGGCCAGCACGCGGTCGCGCTGGCGGCGGCGACCGCCGCGGACATGGCGTTCGTGGACGATGCGGGCGAGCGCCCGCTGGCCGAGGCGCTTGCGGGGGCGAGCCCGCTCGTGCTCGAGCACCGGCGCTTTGCCGGAGCGGGCGGCCTGGCCCCCGCGCTTCCGGAGCCCGTGCCCGCAGAGGGGCCCGGCTCCTTCGACGCGGCGACGGGGAGACTCCTCGCGGACGGTCGGCTCACCGCCGCCGCCGCCCGGGCACTCGGCTGGATCTGCGAGCGGGCCCGCCGCGAGGGCGGAGAGATCGACCTGCGCGGCACGTCGTTCGCCATCCTCGGTGCCGCCGCCGAGCTGGCTCCCACCCTGCTCCTGCTGGAAGCCGGTGCCCGGGTGCTGTGGATCGATCGCGTTCCGCCGCCGGAAGGGCTCGAGAAGCAGAGCGAGCTGTCCGGCGAGCTGTGGTGGGCGCCGGAAGGCGCCGACCTCCTGGCGCGGCCCGGGGAGATCGCCGCCACCCTCGAGGCCTTCGCCGGCACCGGGCCCCTGCACCTCGGGCTGTACGCCTACGCGCCCGGCGCCGCCCGCGAGTGGCGCCTGACCCACGCCATGAACGCGATTGCCCGGGCGGTCGCCTCCCGGCTCGCATCGGTCTCGCTGCTCGTCTCGCCCACCACACCCGTGGTGCTGGAGCCCGAGGATCGGGAGGCTTCGACGCGGCGGCGCGAGAGGCGGCCGGCCTGGCAGGCCGCCCTCGACCGCCTGGCGCGCTTCCCGGCCGGTGCGGTGGAGCACGGCCCGGCGGCGGTCGCCCGTTCGATCGTCTCGATCCAGGGCGCCTCCTACCAGGCGGCCCAGTACCTGGGCAAGCGCATCACCGCCGAGGCCTGGCTCGCGGAGGGGATCGAAGGCCAGCGGGTCACGGTCTCGGCCAACGTCGCCCCGATCAGCCGCACCCGCTCCCTCTCCCATCCGGTGTTCGAGGCGGCCTTCGGTGGCGCCCGGGCCTTCGGCGTGGAGACCTACCCCCCGCCCTTCACCCGCTCGCTGATGGGCTGGCTGATGCTCCACGACCTCCTGAACCCCGAAGCCCCCGGCGCCGCCGCTCCCGTCGCCGAGCGCGCCCCCCTGGCGGGGGCCCAGCAGGTCCACGGTGGCCTCCTCAGCCTGCCCTACGCGCTGGATCCCGCCCTTCGCTTCGCCGCGATCATCGGCTTCGCCCGCCGTCCCGGACTGGCCATGCGCCTCCTGCGCCGCTGAGTCCGGTATCCTGCCCACCCCGCGACAAGGAGACGCCATGATCCTCGGAGTCCACCACCCCGCCCTCGCCGTCCCGGACATCGAAGCCGCCCTTCGCTTCTACTGCGATGTGGTGGGCTTCCAGGTGGTGATGGACGCCGAGATCCCCTCCGGCATCCCGCCCATGGACCAGGCCTTCGGCGTGGACGACGCCGGCTGCAAGGTACGCATGATCCGCAAGGGCAACTCCTGCATCGAGCTCTTCGAGTTCAACACGCCGGAGGGGGGCGATACCAAGCGGCCCGTGAACCGGGCCGGGATCACTCACATCTGCCTCGCCACGGACGACTACGCTGCTGACTACGACCACCTCGCGGGCCACGGCGTCGTCTTCAACACGCCGGCGATGGGCGAGCCGGGCACGCGCTGGGCCTATGGTCGGGATCCGTTCGGAAACGTCCTGGAGCTGCTGGAGCACGCGCCGGAGGGTCCCACCTCCCTCCGCTTCGACGAATAGGCTGGGCCGAATCCTCGCCGGCGCACCGGCATCCCCCCCACGATGTCCCGTCCCCTCTCCCTCGCCCTGCTCCTGCTCGCGATCGGGGCGGCCCTCTCGGCCGCTGCCCGCCCGCGCTCCGGCGCCGTGATCGCGCGCCCGGCCCCGGCCATCGCTTCGGAGGTGTGGCTCAACAGCGAGCCGCTGTCCGCCGAAGACCTGCGCGGCAAGGTGGTGCTCGTCGAGTTCTGGACCTTCGGCTGCTGGAACTGCCACAACGTCGAGCCGTACGTGAAGGCCTGGCACGAGCGCTATGCCGGCGACGGCCTGGTCATCATCGCGGTCCACACGCCCGAGTTCGAGAGCGAGAAGCGCGTCGAGCGCGTGCGCGACTACCTCGCGAAGAAGGGCATCCGCTACGCGGTCCCGATCGACAACGACCATGCGATCTGGAAATCGTTCGGCAACCGCTACTGGCCCGCCTTCTACCTGATCGACAGGCGGGGCCAGATCCGCCACGTGCGGGTCGGCGAGGGCGGCCATGCCGCGACGGAAAGCGCGATCCAGCGGCTTCTCGCCGAGCCCGCCGGCGGCCCCTCGGATCCGGAGCCTCGTGGACCGCGGCCCGGTCGTTCTCCCGGTGGGGCGTCTGCGGTCTTCCCCGGTGAGGCGGAACTCCGGGCGGGCTCCTAGGAGGTCGCCACCCGTTCGCGCTGCAGGGCTCGCACTTCGCCCAGGAAGGGGCCCAACCCCGTGTCAGCGGGAGATGTGCTTCTCCAGCAGCGTGTGGAAGTGGCGGATCTTGGTCTCCTGGTAGAGGCCGTAGACCGCTTCCTCGTGCTGCGCCGCGCGCAGGCCCGCCTGCACCTGGCCCAGGTTGAAGACGTCTTGGTTGAACACCTTGGTCAGGAAGCCCAGCTCCGGCGCCTTCGTCCAGTCCTCGTCGTCGCCGAGCCAGTGCACCGGCGCCGGCGGCGGACGCCGCCCCCGGAAGGGGGAGAGGTAGATCACCTCCATGATGCAGTGGTGCGGATCGTTGCCGTGGGGCCGGAAGCGGTAGACGATGCGGTTGTAGGCGCCCCAGGGATGGAAGTTGGGGAAGACCGTGTAGTAGATGGAGTCGGCCAGCTCCGCATCCGACACCTCGCTCACGCTCGGCACGGCGCCCTGCAGGCCCATGCGTGACATCTGGGCCAGCATCTGCCGGGCCGTCATGCCCTCGGGCACGGCCATCACGGGCGGACCGTCGATGTCCCGCGTCATCATCGAGTCGAGCATGTCCTGCTCGGTCGGCTCGCTTTCCATGTGCGGGCTCGGTGTCATCTGGGGCGTGAGCGCGCGGCTGAAGGTGTCCCAGGCGTCGTACTGGGAGTTCGCGTCGCCGATGCCCGGCAGCAGCTGGGGGTGGGTGCCCACCACGTGGTAGGCCTCCATGAAGGCCTCCTGGGCCACCTTCCAGTTGCAGGGCAGCACCTTGGCGACGTGGGCCTCCTTGTAGCGCTCTTCGAGGGGCCAGGGCACGAAGTGCTCGGGCAACTCGCCCAGGTGGTCTTCGAGGGGGCCGGCGTCCGGGTCCGGATTGATGAACACGAAGCCGCCCCAGGTGCCGACCTGGAGCTCCGGAAGCGAGTACTCGCCGCGTTCGACGTGGGGGAAGTCCCAGCGGCAGGGGATCTTCTTCAACGAGCCATCGAGGTTCCAGCTCCAGCGGTGGAAGGGGCAGCGCAGCTCGTCGGCCCGGCCGTCCTCGTCCCGGAGCCTTCGGCCCCGGTGGAGGCAGACGTTGTGGAAGGCCTTGATCTCGCTCTCGCTGGCCCGCACGACGAGGACCGAGAGATCGGCGACGTCGTAGACGACGTGATCGCCGATCTTCACGAGCTCCTCTTCCCGGCAGGCGAACTGCCAGACCCTCTTCCACACCTTCTCGACCTCGAGGTCGTGGAAGGCCTGGCTCGTGTAGCGCTCGATGGGAACGCGCACGACCGGGAGCTCCCGGGCCGATTGGCGCCGGAGCACCTCCGGAACCGAACGCGTGTCCTCGTCGAGGAGCTCCTGGTAGCTCTGGCCCTTCGAACGGGCGCCCTGCCTGGGATCGGCGGGTGCGAGGGGTTCCACGGCCATCGGGGGTCCTCCGCGCGCCGATCAGAAGGCGGCGCGCTTGGTGAAGCCGCCGTCCACGACCAGGTTCGCACCGGTGACGAGGCTCGCAGCCGGGCTCGCCAGGAAGACGACGGCGCGTGCGACTTCCTCGGGCGTGCCCATGCGGCCGATGGCGCACTGGGCGAGGGCGCCCTCGTACATCGCCGGCATCGCCTGCTTGATCATCTCCCAGTTGCCGCCCTCGAAGTAGATCGGTCCGGGGGACACCACGTTCACGCGCACCCCCTGCTTGGCCAGGGCCTGGGAGAGGTCCGAAGCGTGGGTAATCAGCGCGGCCTTCATGGCGTTGTAGGGCTGCGGCACGCCCAGGAACTCCAGGGCGGCGGTGCTGCTGATGAAGATGATGCTGGCGGCCTCGCTCTGGCCCAGGTGCGGCATGGCCGCCTCGACGCCGCGGGCGGCGCCCATCACGTCGATGTCGAAGGTGGCCTGCCAGGCGTCCTCGCCCATGCCGCCGCCGGCGGAGGCATTGCTGACGAAGACGTCGAGGCCGCCCAGGGCGTCCGCCGCCTCGCCGACGAAGGCCTTGACCGCGTCGCCGTCGGCCACGTCGACCGACTTCGTGAACACCTTGGCGCCGCGCGCCTCCAGATCCTTGCGCGCCGTCTCGAGGCCGGCTTCCGCCCGTGCGCAGATCGCCACGTCTGCGCCCTCGTCGGCCAGGGTCTGCGCGATCGCCAGGCCGATGCCCCGGCTGGCGGCGGTGACCAGTGCCTTGCGTCCGTTGAGTCCGAGATCCATGCCCTTGCTCCTTCGCGTGGGATCCGAGTCGAGCTCTGCGCGACTCGCGAGTTCGGGGACGGCGACGCCGCCCGTCTGGCGCGGGGGCCGGGGCCCGCCCATGCCGCTTCGCGGCTCCGGGGCGGGCCCGCCGATCCACCCCAGCAGGTGGGGATCGGCGTCCTTCAGCTCTCCGGAGCGGTGGTGGCCCTTTGCATCGAAGACCCCGGACAGGCCGTCGGGGCGCTCGACGCGGATCAGCCCGTCGTCCTGCAGGTGGTAGGTGGCGCCAGTGAGCGGGTGGCGGAGCTTCATCGCCGGGCTCCGGAGGCGCGCCGGCCGCGCGGCTGCGGGCCAGCGAGACGCGCCTGGGCCTTGCGGGCCGCGGCCTCGAGAGTCGCCCGCGCCTTGCCGCGAACCAGGCCGAGCAGGGCCAGCGAGGTCTCGAGGCGCGCGACCGCGTGGAACGCATCGTCGTCGAGCTCGCCGGACGCCCACTGTAGGGAGGCCATCCCCAGGTGCGCCGCGATCCGCAGGCGCAGGACGTCGGAATCGGCCCAGCTGGCGAGCAGGCCCTCGCTCTCCATGGCCGTCAGCGCCTTGCCGAGCTCGCGGCTCAGGGCGGCACCCACCTCGCGCTGGACTTCCGCTGCGCCCTCGGCGGTGAAGATCCAGGCGAGGAGCGGCCGATAGTAGGCGGGACGGCGGAGCAGCTCGCCGGTGCAGGAATCGGCCACCGAGAGCACCCGTTCGACCGGCGCAGCCTCCGGTGCGGCGGCAATGCCCGCGACGAACCGCGCCGTCTGCTCACGGACGGCCTCGAGCAGGACCCGGTCGCGACCGCCGACCAGGTTGTAGACGGTCGGCACGGTCACCCGGCTGGCCCGGGCCAGCTCGCGCATGGTGAGGGCCTCGATGCCCCTCGCGGCGATCAGGTCGCGTGCGGCGGCGAGGATGCGCTCGCGCCGCTCGGCCATGCGCCCCCGCCGGACGGGCTGCTCCAGGGACTCCACGAGCCGGACTTTAACACGTTCAATTGGCTCGGAACACGGCTGGCGCGACCCGGCGCGACCGGTACCGTGCGCCCTCGTGAGGGGCCCCCGACTGCCGATCGTCGCGCTCCGGGGATGCCTCGGCCTCGTCGTGATCGGCGTGTACCTGCTGGCAGCGGTGGCGCCCTGCCCGCCCGGCCTCTCGGCGGCCGCGGCCACCGGGGCGGCCCGGGTCGACGCTGCAGGTCCTAGCGCGCCGGCGCACCCCGGTTTCGGCCACGCGCCGCACCACGCCGCCCACGGATCCCGGTCCTCCGCCCCCGCAGCCTCCGCGGCGGCTCCCCATGCCCAGCCGCCCCGCCTTCGCGCGCCCTGCACCTGCGGCTGCGATACCCGACCGACGCCGGGTGTCGTCGCGTTGGCCGTCCACGGACCCGCGACCTCCGCGGCGCTCGCCCCGCCGCCGCGGGCCATCGCCGCTCCTCGCCGGGAGCCCCTCCGCGCTCCGGACCGCCCCCGGCGGCCACCTGCCCCCGTCCCCCTCGTCGGCTGACGTCGCCCGGCCCCGCCGGGCCTGCCCGTACTCATCGCGACGAAGGCCGAAACCCACGGACGAGGAGATGGCATGCCCATCCGCCGACCCCTGCTCGGGGTCCTGCTTCTGCTCTCGATACCCGGAGCGGCGCGGAGCGACGCGCCGCCCCATCCCAGCCACCATCACGCCGACGAGGCGACCGACCACGCGACCGTTCACGAGGCCGCCCACGGTGCGTCGGCCCGTGCCGACGATCACGCGCCGATCGGGGTGATGGGCGACCACCTGCACCACGCCGGTGGCTTCATGCTCTCCTACCGCTTCATGCGCATGGAGATGGACGGAAACCGCGATGGATCCAGCCGCGTCAGCACGAACGCGGTGCACCGCCGCTTTCCGGTCGCGCCGACGGACATGGACATGGAGATGCACATGCTGGGTGCCATGTGGGCGCCGAGCGACGCGGTGACGCTGATGGGCATGGTGCCGTTCACGCGTCTGGACATGACCCACCGCACCCGCACGGGACGTCGCTTCCGCACCCGGTCCAAGGGCATCGGTGATGTTCGGTTCTCGGCCCTCGTCCGGCTCTTCGAGCAGGAAGCGCATCGTCTCCACCTGAACGCCGGGATCAGTGCGCCCACCGGCCGCACCTCGGCGAAGGACGACACGCCGATGGGACGGGTGCGGCTCCCGTACCCGATGCAGCTGGGCTCCGGCACCTGGGATCTCCTGCCCGCGATCACCTACAACGCCCGGAGCGGCGACCTCTCCTGGGGTTCCCGGCTCGAAGCCACGTACCGGACCGGCCTCGGCAACAAGGGCTACCGCTGGGGCCATCGCTGGGGCGCATCGGGTTGGCTCGGCTTCCAGCTCGCGCCCTGGGTGTCGAGTTCGTTGCGGCTCGCCTACACGGACTGGCGGGGCGTTCGCGGCGACGACGACGACCTGCTTCGCGGCCTCGTGCCGACGGCCGATCCGGACCTGCGGGCGGGACGTCGGCTCGATCTGCTGTGGGGGGTCAACCTCCTCGCCCAGGGCGGCTTCCTTCGCGGCCATCGGCTGGCCCTGGAAGTGGGCCGCCCGATCGTCCAGCGCCTCGACGGCCCCCAGCTCGAGACCGATTGGCAGCTCACCCTCGGCTGGCAGAAGGCGTTCTAGCCGCTGCCGGAGGCTTCCAACGGCGGGCGTCCCTTGGGGCGCCCGCCGCGCGGGAGACACCCGAGCAGGGCGAGGGCGACGAGCACCTCGTCGAGGTAGCGGCCGCCGCGCGCGTAGAGCGTCTCGATGCTGCTCGGATCGAACCGCACCACCCGGGCCTCCCGGACGTCGCGACCGACTCGCGCGAGCTCCCGTCCCAGGCCGTCGACCACGAAGCCCTCGCCCCGGTTGGCCACCCGCACGAGGGGCCGCCCGAGCTCCACACTGCGCAGGCGAGCCATCACGCCGTGCTGGGCGGCTCCGCGATCGGGGAAGAAGGCGTCGTTCGAGAGGTTGACGAGCACGTCCGCGCCCGCAGCCACGGCTCGCTCCGGGAGCTCCGGGAACATCGCCTCGTAGCACACGAGCGCCCCCAGGCGATGGCCCGCCACCTCGATGGGCGCCGAGCTCTCACCGCGGGCGTAGGAGCTGGCCGCGGCCAGGCGCCGGAGGCTGCGGCGGAGCCGCGGGCGCTGCTCGATCCACGCGGGGATCTCCTCGACCAGGGGGAACAGGGCGATCTTGTCGTAACGGGCGACCTGCCCGCCGTCCGGGTCGAAGCCGGCGATGCTGTTCGTGAGGCGGCCGTCGGGGCGCTGGAGGAGCAGGCCCGTCACGAGCGGCGCCCGGAGACGGGAGAGCTTCGGGGCGAGCGCGCCGATCTCGTCCGGCGCCGCATCGATGGCGGTCTCGCTCCAGAAGAGGAGCTCCGCGCCGTCGGCCAGTGCGCCTTCCGCCAAGGCGAGCTGGCGCTCCAGGTTCGGTCGCCAGCTGTCCGACTGCCAGCGCTCCTGCTGGGGCGTCGCCGCCTGCACCAGGCCGACAGAGAGAGTAGCCGGGCCCGGGGGATGCATGGCGAGGCGGGCGGCGCCAAAGGCGGCCCATAGGACGACCACGGCCACCGCCCAGGCGAGCGGCCCGCGCCGCCGCTCGCTTCCCGCCTGGAGGAGCAGCGCGCCGACGAGGGCGATGCCGAAGGAGAGCAGCGGAACGCCGCCGACCGCCGCAGGCTGGAGCCAGAGCGTCTGCGCGAAGAGCGCGTCGCCGAGCCGCAGCCACGGAAAGGGACCGGCGAGCCGGAGCCACTCGGCGCTGACCCAGGCGAGGGCCTGCCCCAGCGCGAAGGGCAGTCGTCCCCGCCTCAGGAGGATGGCGAGCGCGCCGAAGACGACGAAGGCCGACGCGCCGGAGACGGCCACCGCCAGAGCGGCCGCCAGCGCCACACGGCGGGCGACGTCGAACTCCTGCGCAGCCGGGTAGAGCCAGTTCGCGACGGCGACCGACCAGCCCGCGGCGAAGAGCAGGCCCACGAGAGCACCGCCGAGGGGCCCTCGCATGCGCTGGAGCAGTGCGAGGATCGGAAGGAGCGCCAGGGGCGCTGCCCACCACAGGCCGTAGGGAGGGAACGGCAGCGCCGCGATGACGCCCGAGGCGACGGCAGCCAGGCCGATGCGGAGAGGGCCGGTCCAGCGGGTGCGCATCAGCCTCCGGAGCCCTGATGCGCGGGGAGGGTCGCGAGGAGAACCGCTCGAAGACCTGCCAAACCGGCGCGTCTCCCCCATCGGGAGACCCGCCGGATCAACGCGCTGTGGCTTGCGCTACTTGCGGCGCCTGCGCAGGGAGACCATCACGATCGCCGCACCCGCGGCGAACACCGCAGCGCTGGCCGGCTCGGGCACACCGGGCACGATGGCCCCGGTTCCCTTCGGCGGTGCCGTGAGGGCCCACGCCGAAGCCGGTGCGAGGGCGAGCGCGGCGAAGACGGCCTTGTGGATCAGCTTGTTCAACATGGTTCTCCGGTTGGCCTGAGGTGGCCGGAACAGCGGCCCGACGGACATCATGCCCATAGGGGAGTGCCTCGTCAACCGTGTCCTGGGTCACAATTTTCTCGGAAATCCCTGTGGGGATCAGCCGATCCGGGCGCTCTGGCCGCCGTCCACCGGCAGCACGGCGCCCGTAATGAAGCGGGCCTCCTCCGAGGCCAGGAACAGGGCGGCATGGGCCACGTCCCAGGCCGTGCCCATCTTCGCCCCGAGGGGAACCTGGGCGTCCCGGGCCCGGATCAGATCGTCCTTCGGAATGCCCCGCTCCGAGGAGATGCCCTCGATCGCCATGGGAGTGTTCATGAGGCCGGGCATGATCACGTTGGCTCGGATGCCGTACTGGGCGTTGCCCACGGCCAGGGCCTGGGTGTAGGCGTTGAGGCCGGCCTTGGACGTCTTGTAGGCGACGATGCCGGTGGCGCACACGGCGGCGATCGAGGAGATGTTCACGATCGCGCCGCCGCCCTGCCCGCGCATCACCGGCAGCACGTGCTTGCAGGGGATGACCGCGCTCTTCAGGTTGACGGCGAGGATTCGGTCCCAGGCCTCCTCGGTGATATGGGCCGGCCCGGCGTCGGCGCCGCCAATGCCGACGTTGTTGTGGAGCACGTCGATCCGGCCATGAGCTTCGCGGCACGCTGCGACGAGCGCTTCGACCTCGGCCTCCATCGTCGCGTCGGCCCGATGGGCCGTGGCGCGGCCGCCCTCCTCGCGGATGCTCGCCACCGTCGCCGCCGCCGACGCCTCGTCGCGATCGACCGCGATCACGGTGGCGCCCTCCCGGGCGAACAGGATCGCGGTGGCGCGGCCGTTTCCGATCGTGTCGCCCGGCGTCTGTCCGGCACCGACCACCACCGCGATCTTGCCGGCGAGCCTCCCGCTCACGACGGAAGCTTGGGGAGGCCCGCCTCGGGCTGGACGCCCAGGGTGTTCAGGGCCATGGACACCAGGTTGTACTGCCCGACGGCGAAGACCAGGTCCATGAGCTGCTGGGTATCGAGGTGTTTCGACAGGGTCTTCCAGGTCGGGTCCGAGACGAAGGCGTCCCCGTGGAGCTCGTCGGTGGCCTGGAGGAGCGCGCGGTCGAGCTCGCCCCAGCTCCCGGCCTCCGGGCCCTCGGCGATGGCGGCGATCTCCTCCTCGGTGAGCCCGGTCTGCTTGCCGATCACCACGTGCTGGCCCCACTCGTAGCCGGCGCGGCACAGGTAGCCGATGCGGAGGATGACCAGCTCCCGCTCGCGGGCGGGAAGCGTCGATTTGCCCAGCACGTGGTTGCCGAACACGAGCCAGCGCCGCATCAGGTCCGGATGATGGGCCAGGGTCCGGAAGATGTTCAGGAGCGGTCCGTCTCCGAAGCGGACCTTGAGCTCCTCGTCCATCTGCTCCGGATCGAGGGGCGGGACGCGGGGCGTATCGAGGCGCACGGGGCCCCTCCTTCCTAGTTGCCGAAGTCCCAGGATTCGCCGGAGTGGTACTGCTTGAGCACGTTCTTCGCGATCAGGATCTTGTGCACCTCGTCCGGGCCGTCCGCGAGGCGCAGCGTGCGGGCGCCCTGGTACATGCCCGCCAGGGGCAGATCCCCGGAGACGCCCGCCGCGCCCCACACCTGGATGGCGCGATCGAAGACCTGGCTGGCCACGTGGGGCACGAAGATCTTCAGGGCCGAGATGTCCGTGCGCGCGTCTCCGCCGCCGTCCATCTTCTCGGCGCAGTTGATCGTCATCAGCCGCGCCGCCTGGATGTCGATCCAGGACTCGGCGATCCAGCCCTGCACGAACTGCTTCGTCTCGAGGAGGCCGCCGTGCACCTCGCGGGTCATGGCGCGCTCGACCATCAGGTCGAAGGCCCGCCACATCTGGCCCACCGAGTTCATGCAGTGGTAGACCCGGCCGGCACCCAGGCGATCCTGGGCGGCCGCGTGGCCCGAGCCGGTCTGGCCGAGCTGGTTCTCGACGGGCACTCGCACGTCGTCGTAGATGATCTCGCAGTGGTCGCTGGGCCGGCCCCACACCTCGACGCCGCGGATGAGGTTCACGCCGGGGGTGTCCGTCGGCACGATGATCTGGGTCATCTTCGCGTTGCGGTCGCCCGGCGCGTCCGGGTCCTCGGTGCGGCACATGACGATCAGGAAGTCCGCCCGCTTGCCGTTCGAGGTGAACCACTTGTGGCCGTTGATCACCCACTGGTCGCCCTCCTTGCGGGCGGTGGTCTTGATCGAGCGGGGATCGGAGCCGGCGTTGTCCGGCTCGGTCATCGAGAAGCCGCTCTCCATCTTTCCCTCGGTGAGCGGGACGAGCCACTTCTGCCGCTGCTCCTCGGTACCGTATTTGAGCAGGATCTTCTGGTTGCCGGAGTTCGGCGCCACGACGCCGAACAGGGACGCGGCGCCGATGCTGTAGGCGAGCACCTCGTTCATGTAGGCGTGCTCCATGAACCCGAGCCCGCAGCCGCCGTACTCCTCCGGAAGGTGCGGCGCCCAGAGCCCCGCCTGCTTCACCTTCGCCTGGATCTCGTGCCGGAGCTCCCGCGCGCGAGTGCGGTCGCTCTCCTGGAAACCCTCCTGGTTCCAGCGCCAGAGTGCATTCTCGTTGGGCAGGATCTCCTCGTTGACGATCTTGGCGGTCAGCAGCCGCACCTCGTTGATGCGATCGGAGACGTTGGGAATGACCTGGACGTTCATGGGCATGGTGGGTTCTCCCTCGCCTTGAAAGATGGCATGGACCGTGCCATTTTTCGACCGTGAATTGGCGACTCGACGGAAAGGTGGCGCTCGTCACCGGCGGCTCGCGAGGCATCGGCAAGGGCATCGCGCGCGCCTTTTCCGAGGCGGGCGCCCAGGTGATGATCACCTCGCGAAAGGCCGAGAGCTGCGAGCAAGCGGCGAAGGAGATCGGCGAGAACGCCCACTGGGAAGCGGGGCACATTGGGCGTACCGACGACGCGGAGCGGGTCATCGATACCACCCTCGAGCGGCTGGGCGGCCTCGACATCCTGGTGAACAACGCCGCCACCAACCCCTACGCCGGTCCCACCATCGACGTCGACCTGCCCCGCTGGCAGAAGACGCTGGATGTGAACCTCACGGCCCCACTCCTCTGGACCCAGCTGGCCTGGCAGCGGCGGATGCAGGAGCACGGTGGGGCGATCGTCAACATCTCCAGCGTCGGCGGCCTCGGCACGAACCCGATCCTCGGCGTCTACGACGTCACGAAGGCCGCCCTGATCCACCTGACGAAGCAGCTCGCCGCGGAGCTGGGGCCGGGCGTGCGGGTGAACGCGATCGCCCCCGGCCTCATCAAGACCGATTTCGCCCGGGTGCTGTGGGAGGGGGACCGGGGCGATCAGGTGGCGAAGGCCTACCCCGTGCAGCGACTCGGCGAGCCGGAGGACGTGGCGGCGGCCGCCCTCTACCTCGCCCACGATGGCGCCAGCGGCTGGGTCACGGGCCACACCCTGGTACTGGACGGCGGCGGGCTGGTCGGCTTTCAGCGGGTCGGCTGAGCGACCGGTGGGCGAGGCGGGCTACGTCCTCTACGGCACGTCGCGGAGCCTCTTCACCCGCAAGCTCGAGGCGGCCCTGCGCTTCTACGGCGCCCGGTTCGAGATGCGTCCCCCGGGAGGGAACGAGCCCGGCTCGGCTCAGCAGCGGGCGGCCACCCACCAGATTCCGGTCCTCGAGACTCCGGAGAACTGGATGTTGGCGGACACGACGCCCATCCTCGAGCTGCTCGATGCCCGCTTCCCTGCCCGCCGGCTCTTCCCGGCCGGCCCCCTCGGCGTGCTGGTGCACGTGGTGGAAGAGGTGCTCGACGAGTGGGTCGCCCGGGTGATGGTCCACTACCGCCGCCCGCGCGCTGGCCGCCGGGGACAAGCCCTTCGTGATCCCGACCTACGGCGAGGAGACGAGCTACCTCGCCCGCCCGTACCCGGAGCAGTCGCGGCGCATGATCCAGCGGCGCATCGAGGATCAGCTCGGCGTAGAGGAGCGCGCGGCGGTCACGAGCTGGCTCGAGCAGGCCGGACTCACCGAGGCCTTCCTCAGAACGTCTCCTTGAACGGCCGCAGGTCGAGCTCGAGGGTCCAGGTGGTCTTCGGCTGGGTGTGGAGCATCCAGAAGGCGCCAGCGATGTCGTCGGGCTGCAGCATGCCGTCGCTGCCAAGCCGCTCCTTGATCTGCGGGAAGCGCTCGTTGACGATGTCACCGTCGATCGCGCCGTCGATCACCACGTGGCCGACGTGAAGCCCCTTCTTGCCGAACTCCCGCGCCATGCCGTGGGCCACGGCGCGGAGGGCCGCCTTGGCGGAAGCAAAGGCCGTAAAGGGCGGCCGGGCGCGGAGGGAGGCCGTGGCGCCGGTGAACAGCAAGCTGCCGCCTCCGGCCGGGACCATCCTCCGCGCGGCCTCCCGCCCGGTCAGGAAGCCGCCAAAGCAGCACACCCGCCAGACGTCCTCGAAGAACGCGTCGGTCATGTCGAGGAGCGAGCTGAAGGCGTTGTTCCCGGCGTTGTAGACGACGAGCTCCGGCACGCCTCCCGCCGCTTCCGCGGCGTCGAAGAGCCGGGCGACGTCCTCGGCCCGGGTCGCGTCCACGGCGACGGGCGTCGCCTCTCCGCCGCTGCTGTGAATGCCCTTCGCCACCGCCTCGATCTTCGTCGGCGTGCGCCCGGCGACGAGCACGTGCAGCCCTTCCTTCGCGAAGCGCCGGCACAGGGCGCCGCCGACGCCGGTCTCCGCGCCCACGCCCACCACGATGGCCGTCGCCATCGCTAGGCGTCCCGGAGCCAGCGCAGGCAGCCGGTGCGCTCCAGCACCGGATCGAGCTCGCGCTTGTCGGGCACCGCGGCGTAGCGCTCGCGAAGCTTGCCGAGCGAGCGCGCGTGGTACTTCTGGGGCTTCTGCGTCCAGGTCCCGGACGCGAGCTCGACGCTGAACTCCTCCTGACCGCCCTCGATGGCTCCGCGGTTCGCCTCGGACCAGGGAAGGAAGAGCCCGCCGACCTGCGTCTCGAGGAGCCGCAGGAGGGTCGGCTCGAGGGCCGACCAGGGCTCGAACTCGCCCTCGCTCTTCGGGTCGAGCATGCGCTGCACCCAGGCGAGGAGGTTCGGGTGGCGCTCGACGATCTCCTTGCCGGTGGGGTCGGTCCACGCGTTGTAGATCTGGCCCCAGAGGCCGAAGTCGGCGAAGGCCGGCCGCCCGCCGAACAGGTAGGGCCGCCCGCTCAGATGGGCCTTGAGGAGGGCTGCCGCGTCCTGGAAGGACTGCTCGATCTGGGGCGCGGTCTGCTCGCTCGAGCCGACGAACCACACCCGGTTCACCATGCGGTCCTTCACGCCCTGTACGATGCCCTGGAGCTGCTCGCCTTCCACGCCCGGCGCCATGGTCGCAGCGATGCGCTCCGCGGCGCTGTTCTGGTCCGCCTCCCGCGCCCAGCGGTAGTGGAACATCCACTTGTTGCCCCACTCGTCGCCGAACTCCTCCAGGAGCGCGGAGACGAAGCAGGAGACCGGATCGCTCGGGTGGATGGAGGGCTCCGGGTTGCGCGCCTCCAGGGTCTCGAGGATCGGCGTCGAGTCCTGGAGAGCCTCGCCGTCCGGTGTCGCGACCACCGGGACCAGGGGGAGCTTCGCGTACTTCTGGTACTCCTCCATGTTGTCGGGCCCGCGCACGATCCACTCGTGGGGGATGCCCTTGTAGCGGAAGTAGGAGCGGACCTTCACCGAGTACGGCGAGATCTCCGCGCCCCAGATGCGGTGCACGTCGGCCATCAGAGCATCTCCTCGGCCACCAGCTCGAGGGCCTCGGGCTGGCTGGTTCCGATCATCATGGTGTCGACCACCCGCTTGGCGCCGGCGTCCTTCCAGGCGGCGAGGCGCTCGCGGATGCGCTCCTTCGGCCCGATCAGGAAGAGCTCGTCGATCAGCTCGTCCGGCACGGCGTTCACGGCCGTGCCCCGGTCGCCACCCAGGAAGGCGTCCTGGATCTTGACCGCCGCCTCCTCGTAGCCGAGGCGCTTGCAGTAGTCGTTGTAGAAGTTCTTGTCGCGGGCGCCCATGCCGCCGATGTAGAGGGCCAGGTTCATCTTCGCCGGCATGCGCGCCTGCTCGAGATCGTCGCCGATCACCACGGTGACGCCCGGGCAGACGGCGAAGCTGTCGAGGCTCTTGCCCCCACCCGCCTTGGCGAAGCCCTCCTGCAGCGGCCCGGTGACGAGCTCCGGCTTCTCCGGGTTCATCCACAGGGGGAAGACGCCGTCCGCCACCTCGCCCGCGCAACGCAGGCCGTTCGGACTGATCGACGCGGTGTAAATCGGCAGCTCCGGATTGCCGTGGAGGATGCTCTTCAGCGACTTGCCCAGGCCGGTCGTGCCCGCACCGGTGACCGGGATGTCGTAGTGCTCGCCGTGGTGCTCGAGCGGCGCCTCCCGGGCCAGGACCTGGCGGATGATCTGGATGTACTCACGGGTCCGCGTGAGGGGCTTGCCGTAGGGCACGCCGTGCCAGCCTTCCGCCACCTGGGGCCCGGACGGCCCGAGGCCCAGGATGAAGCGGCCTCCGGAAAGGTGGTCGAGGGTCATCGCCGTCATGGCCGCCATGGCCGGCGTGCGGGCCGGCATCTGCATGATGGACGTGCCGGCCTTGATCCTGGTGGTGCTGGCGAGCACCCAGGTGGCGAGGGTGACCGCGTCGTTGCCATAGGCCTCGGCGGTCCAGGCGGAATCGAAGCCGAGCTCCTCGGCGCGGCGGACAAAGCCGAGATCGATCTTGGCCTTCTTGCCGAAGGTCCCGGCGCTCACTCCGAGCTTCATGGGAGGGCTCCTCCTTGGAGGGTGGGCAGAAAGCGCAGGCGCGCCGAGGCATGCTGACACAATCCCTGCCAATAGACGAGGGCATCGCGCGCCTCCGCTCGCGAGGGCATCATGCGGCCATGCACGCCCTCACCCGTCGCCTGTCCCCGATCCTCGTGGCCCTGCTCTGCAGCGGCTGCCTCACGAACCGCCTCGACGGACCGATCCACAGCGCCGACGGCATGCCCTGGATCGCCAACGGCGCCGGGGTGCGCGCGCCGGCCCTCGCCCTCGACCACCGGGTGCTGCTGGTCGGCGACGCGGGCCTCTGGCTCGAAGAAGACCCGACCCTCGCCGCTCTGGGCGAATGGGCGGAGACGGCTCCCGCGAGCACGACCCTCTTCCTCGGCGACAACCTCTACAACGAGGGCCTGCGCGACGACGACCGCGAGCGGGGCGAGAAGATCCTGAAGCAGCAGCTCGCCGCGACGGGGGGCCGCAAGATCTTCGTGCCCGGCAACCACGACTGGGGGCTCTTCCCGAGCAGCTACAGCGTGCGCGCGATCCGCAACCAGCAGGAGCTCGTCGACGGCTGGCCCGACGGCAGCGCCGCCTTCCTGCCGAAGGACGGGTGCATGGGACCCGTGGCCCGCGAGCTCGCACCGGCGGCGCCGGGCCGCCGCGCCCTGGTCGCCGTGCTCGCCGATCCCACGCCCTGGCTGAACGAGAACGTCCTCGGCGAGTGCCCCGAGGAGGAGAGCTACGAGAGCCACGTGGCACGGCTCGACGAGGTGCTCACCGCCCACGCGGACGACTGGGTGATCCTGGCCACCCACTATCCGATCCTGACCGGCGGCCCCCACGGAGGCCTCACCTACGGCTTCTTCATCGACCTCCTGCTGGGCATCCTCACCGTCCCCACCGGCGGACGCCTCGCGAACACCTACGAGCCCGGCTATGCGGACTGGATCGAGGCCATCGAGCCGGTGCTCCGCGCCCACCCGCCCATCGTCTATGCCGCGGGCCACGACCACAACCTCCAGGTGCTCGACGCCGACGGCCGCGCCGGCGCCTTCGTCGTGAGCGGCGCGGGCGCGGTGGAGCGCGTCTCGACCGTCACCCACCTTCCGGAGACCCTCTTCGCCCACGCCCACCCGGGCTTCGTCGTCCTCGACTTCGGCCGCCGGGACGGCCGCGAAGTGGTGCTGCTGCGGGTCGTCGAGGCCGGGAAGGACGCGCCGGTCTTCGAGCGGGAGCTGGTTCGCTAGGCCTCAGCCTTCGAGGCGCCGAAGAGGAGGATGGCCGTCATGACCACCTCCGCGACGATGAAGCCGGTGGCGAACTCGGCGCCGTGAGCCGCCCAGGCGAGGGTGCGGATCACCGCTGCGCCGCCCAGGAGCATGGCGCCGCACAAGAGCCAGGTGCGCTTCCGGGTCCAGGCGCCGAGCAGGATCGTGGCGGCGGCGGTGGCGAAGAAGGCGCCCAGGTCGCCGACCTGGGTGCTGCGGGCCATCCCATCGAGGAGCGGCATGGCGAGCCCCTCCGCCGTCGGCCCCGGACGAACCAACCAGCCGATGGCGTTGCCCAGCATCATGAGCCCCGGCAGGGCGACGAGGATCCGGATGGGTGTGCTCACGGGGGCTCCTGGGAGGGATCGCGCGGAGCCTACCATGGCCGGGCCGGTCATCGGAACAGCAGCCACTTGCGCACGCCGAAGTTCCAGCCGAAGACCACGATGGCGGCGATCGCCTTCGAGAGCGTGTAGTGGAAGGACAGGCCGTCGGTGAGGCCCCACATCACGGCCTCATTCAGGGCCAGGCCGGCCGCACCGATCGCGGCGAACACGCCGAACTCGGCACGGGCGCTGTCGAGGCTGCGGCGCGCGAACACCCAGCGGATGCTGAGTGCGTAGTTCACCACGAGCCCAATGCCGAAGCCGGCGGCGGCGGCGACCAGGTAGTGCCAACCCGCCCATTCGGTGAGCGCTACGAGGGTGCCGAAGTCCGCGGCGAGGGCCACGCCGCCCACCATGCCGTAGCGAACGAGCTGGCCGAACGTGTCGTCGCGCCGCCCGGCGAAGAGCCTCCTTGCGGCATGCCACGTCGCCAACGATCGTCTCCCCGGCGAACTCTAGCGTGGCGGCCGCGAGAGGGGTTTCCCACTCTCCGGTCCATGAGCAGGTCGAACGCGACAGCACTTCCGGATCGGGTCCTGCGGCTCGGGGCCTGGGTGCTCCTCGCGGCGGGCAGCGCGTTTCGCCTCTACTGGGCCTTCGCGAGCCGGGAGAGCTTCGGCCGCGACGGCAACCGGCACGGCACCCTGCTGGCGCTCGCGCGCAACCTGCAAGAGCGTGGCTTCTACTCCGCCGACGGCATGTTCGCGAACGTCAGCGAAGAGCCGCTCTTCCCGTTCCTGATCGCCCTGGCCGATGCGCTCCCGGGGCCGCACTGGCTGGGCTTCACCGTCGTGCAGCTCGTCATCACCGCCATCGGCGCCCGGTGCGTCCACCGCTTCTGCACCGCGTGCGCCCTGCCCCGCTCCCAGGCGCTCCTGGCAACGGCGCTCTTCGTGGCCCATCCCTACCTGGCCAGCCAGGCCGTGGTGATCGCCGATACGCAGCTCTTCGCGAGCGTCCTGGCGGCGAACGCCGCCGCCTGGGCGGTGCTCCTCGAGCGAAACCGACGATCCGCCGCCATCGCAGCGGGCCTCTGCCTGGCCCTGGGATTCGCCACCCGCGGCACGGCCCTGCTCCTGCTGCCGACCCTCGCCGTGTTCTTCGGGCTGCCCCTCTGGATGGAAGGTTGGACCTCTGCACGCCGGCGGCTTCCTCAACTGGCACTCGCGGCCAGCGTGACACTGGCGGCCCTCTCTCCCTGGCTTCTGCGCAACTGGCTCCTCACCGACCAGCTCTTCATCGCCACACACGGCCGCGCCGAGTTCGCCATCGGAAACAACTCGGTCCTGCGGCAGGCTCTCGAGCTGGGCGTGAGCCTGGACAGCATCGACATCGATCCCGGGGGACACATCGCCACGGCCGCCCGGCGCCGCGCCCCCGTGGGCTCCCCGCACTACGAGCTCACCTACGCGAACCTCGCTCGCCAGAAGGGCATCGACTGGATTGGTGAGCACCCAACCGAGTTCCTGGGCTTGATCCCGCTGCGCTTGCACAGCACCTGGAGCTGGAACCTGACCCCGATCTTTGCCACCGAGGGGACGTTCCGGCCTAACTACGACCGCCGCGCCACGGTGCTCCGGCTCTACCTCGTCCCGGTCACCCTGCTGGCCCTGCTCGGCTTCCTCCACCCGGGCCTGTGGAGCCGCGGCACCCTCTTCTGCTCCGCTCTGCTGCTCGCGTTCAGCTGTGCCGTGGCCGTGCTCTACGGCTACACGCGGCTCCGGGCTCCCTTCGACACCTTTCTCGTGGTTCCGGCGGTGCAGGCGGCGGGGTGGATCCTGGCGACGGGACACCGCGCGGTCCTGGGGGCACGCACCGAGGCTGACTGACGGGTACACCAGGGCCCCGGCGTGTGCTGCCGTTCTCAGGCGGCCTTCGACGCAGGTGCGCCGGCAGAGAAGTCCTCGAGCGCATCCGTGGCGCGGCGATCGCTGGCCGCCACGACCCGGAGGTCGGCGACGCCGACGAAGAACGCGCGGGGAATCCCCTCGAAGCCGAGCAGGAACGGGGCCGCCAGGAGCGCAACGCCCGCCAAGGTGTCGAGCGCCCGATGGACGCACCAGGGGCTCGTGGGAGCGGAAGGTCGGGGATCCGGTTCCCCTGCGCGGGCGGGGTGGCGGCAGCGGCGCTCCGTGGCGAAGATCTGTTGCGGGGCCTCGGCGGGCGCCAAGAGGAGCGACGTGAGCGGCGAGCGGCTGGCCTTCGGCGACTTCGAGCTGGACACCGGCGCGCTCTCTCTCGAGCGGCGGCGAGCCGATCGACCTTCAGTCGCGCACCTTCGACCTGCTGGCCTACCTGGCTCGCCACCCGGGCCAGGTGCTGTCGCGGGAGCACCTCCTGGCCCAGGTGTGGGAGGACGTCCACGTGAGCGACGGTGCGCTCAGCACCGCCGTCTACGAGGTGCGGCGTGCCCTCGACGATGCGTCTCGCGAGCCGCCGTGGATCCGCACACTGCGTGGCCGGGGCTTCCGCTTCGACGCCGATGTCCGTCGTGTCCTGATCGAGCCTGGCCGTGTCCAGCTGCGCCAAGGGCCACCCTACCTCGGGCGGGCCCCCCTGCTGCGCGAGCTGTGCGCTTCGCGCGCGGGCCGCGGGCAGCTCGTGCTCCTCGAGGGCGAGGCGGGGATGGGCAAGACCCGCACGGCCCTCGAGGTGGCTGCGATGGCCGAGGGCTGCGTGGTAGCGCGTGGCTGGTGCGACGAACGCCGGGCGGCTCCAGCCTTCTGGCCGTGGACCCAGGTGCTGCGCGAGCTCCCGCGCGTCCCGATCTCCGAGGGCGTGGCCGAGGCGCTGGGCCTCGGCGGTGGCGAGGCGGAAGACGCCGGCCTGGCCTGGGACGCGCCGATCCTCGGCTCGCGCGTCGACGTGCTGGATGGAATCGTCTCGAGCCTGAGGGCCGCAGCATCCGCGCAACCCCTGCTCGTCGTCCTCGAGGACCTCCACGACGCGGACGGTCCGAGCTTCGCCGCGCTGGAGTTCGTCGCCCGGCGCATGGCCGAGTGGCCGCTGTTCGTGCTCGCAACCTATCGGCCCGACGATCTGGCCGACTTGGGCGCCTCGATCGGTGGTGTCGTCTCGCTGCCCCACGTCCGTCAGATGGAGCTCGAGCCCCTCGACCCTGCCCCGATCTTCGCGCTCCTGCACTCCGCCCTCGGGCGCGCGCCGGCCCAGTGGATCGGTCGCGAGATCTTCGAGCGCTCGGGCGGCAACCCCTTCTTCGCGTGGGCCCTGGCTGGCGAGGTGGACCCGGTCGAGGGACTCCGGTCCGATCTCCCTCGCGGCGTGCGCGCCGTCTTGAACCGGAGCTTGAACCGGCTTCGCCCCGCGACGCGGGATGCGGTTCGGCTTGCGGCCGCCCAGGGCGAGGGCTTCGAGGTCGCCGTCGTGGAGGCCCTGGCCGACCCGGGCCTCGCGCCCGATTGGTGCGAGGAGGCACAGCGCCACGGCGTGCTCGAGCCGGATCGGGGCGATGCCTCGGTCGCTGGGCGTCTCCGCTTCCGGCACGCGTTGCTACGGGAGACGGCGGAGGCCGAGCTCGACGTCAGCCGCCGTGCCGTGCTCCATCGCCAGCTTGCGGACATTCGCCTGGCCCGGGCCGGGAGGCCTCGCGGGAGGGAGCTCACCGAGATCGCGCACCATCTCGTGCAGGCGATGCCGGCTTCCAAGGACGGCGCCGAAGCCCTGCGCTATGCGCGTGCGGCTGCCGAAGAGGCGCTACGCGCGTCGGCCTGGGAGACCTGCGACCAGCACAGCGCAGCCGCCTTGCAGATCCTGGAGGGCGAGCCCGACCGCCACTCGCCTCACGACCTGCTCGAGGTGCTCGCGCTGCGTTGCGTGGCGCTCAACTCTCGCGGCGGTCGCGAGCAGGAGACCAGCGACCTGCTCGCGAAGGCGGCTACCTGGCTCGATCAGGCGGGGAACGACGAAGAAGACCTCCGGGTCGTGTTCGCGGGCCTCGAGTTCGTCCACGCGGGGAACCTGGGCCACTACGAGCGGGCGCGGCGCGGTGTCGAGGCCCTGCGACGAGCCGCCACCGCGCCTCCCGGCATGGCCGAGGTGTGGGCAGCCACCCTCCGCGCCATCGGCGGCGAGTTCGCGCCCGCCCGCGCGGTCGATCCCGAGGCGCTCCTCGAGGAGCGAAGCCCGGCCTTCTCCCGCCATCTCCTCCAGGATCCGGAGGTGGTCGGGCTGGCCATCGGCGCCGTGGCCTGCCTGGCCTACGGGGACGAACGCGGTGCGCTCCGGCGGCTGCCGGCCTCGGTCGCCAAGGCCCAGGAGCGGCGGGACCCGTACAGCGAGGCGATGGCCCACTTCGTGGCCTGCATCGTCCATGACCTGCGCGGAGATGCGGACGCCCTCGAGGCCTCGGCCGCCCGCGTCGACCCGCTCTGCACGGACCACGGGATCGCGCGTTTCCTGGGTGCGGGCTTCATGTTCGATGCCTGGGCGGCGGAGCTTCGCGGTGAGCCGAAGCTCCCCCTGACCAACCTGGCGAGCGTCCTCGCGCCGCGCTTCGAGCGACCGGAAGGCGGCGGCTATCGGGGCTACATCCAGGACCTGGTCGCGCGGATCTTCGAGCGCACCGGCAACCTCGACGAAGCGAGCCGCCACGCCGCTGCGGTCAGGGCCTGGGCCGAACAGCACGGCGAGCGTTGGGTCCTTTGCGAGACCTGGCGGTTGGTCGGGCGGCTGGCCCAGAAGGGAGGCCAGGCGTCGGAAGCGCGCGACGCGTGGCGCGCCGCCGTGGATCTGGCCCGCCTTCAGGATGCGGCGCTCTTCGAGCTGCGCGCCTGGCTCGACCTCCACGCCCACGGCGATCCGGGCGCCGCCGCCGAAGTCGAGCGACTGCTCCGGGCCGGGCGTGAGCTGACGGTGGCGGACCGTACGGCCGCGTCACGCCGCCTGAAGGAGGCTTCCGAATAGTCGGCCACCACAAGGAAGGCCCGGTTCGGGCCCGGGCTCAGTCGATCAACGAGGCGTGCACCAGGTCCGACAGGCGCTGGTGCCGCTCGGTGGAGCGCGTCTCCTCCATCAGTCCCGTCGACAGGAACGCGTAGCTGAGCTCCTTCTCGGGATCGACGTGGAAGGCGGTGGACCCTGCGCCGACGCCGCCGAAGCTGCGCGGGCTCGCCAGCGAGCCCAGAGGGGTGGGATGGGTCCCCTCGCCGCGGAGGAAGAAACCCAGGCCGAGGTAGGCCGGGAAGACCGGCCATCCCCGCGCACCCACCGCGTAGTCCCAGATGTCGTTGGGCATGTCTCCCGTCTGGTTCCGGGTGGCGAACTCGAGGGTCGCGGGTGAGAGGACGCGCGCGCCGTCCAGCTCCCCGCCGTTGCGGAGCATCTCCGCGAAGCGCGCGAAGTCGGAGATCGTGGTCACGTAGCCGCCCGCCGGGATCTCGGTCTCGGGCTGGAGCATGACGTTCCAGGCCTCGAGCATGACCGGATCGAGGAGCCCATCGGAGCGATCGCGCACGACGATCCGGCAGAACCGCTTGCGCAGGTCGTCCGGCAGCCCCAGCGCGGTCTCCGTCATGCCGATCGGGTCGAAGACCTCCTCCTTCACGATCTGCCGGAACGGGCGGTGCCCGCCGTCCACCCGCCGCACCATCTCCGCCATCACCGCGTGGCCGGGAAGGATCGAGTAGCGCACGCGGTCGCCCGGAATCGACTCCGGTGCCGTCGCGCACATGGCGGCCACGAACGCCTGGAGATCGCCCATCGACTGGGGCGGCAGCGTGGGAGGCGGCAGCGCGGCGATCCCGCTGGTGTGGCTCAGCAGCTGGCCGAGGTTCAAGCGGCCCTTGCCGTTGGCGCCAAACTCCGGGATCACCTCCGCCACCGGCGTGTGCAGCTGGAGCAGGCCCTTCTCGATGCACTGGAGTACCGCCACGGCGGTCATCTGCTTGCCGGAGGAGAAGGTCGCGAAGACGGCATCGCGCGCGAGCGGGAGCCCTGCCTCCCGATCGGCGAAGCCTTCGACCACTTCGAGAACAGGCACGCCCCGCCTGTGGATGATCAGGGCGGCGCCGTCGTAGCGCTCCCCCTCGATGTCCCGGAGGATCGCCTCACGAACCCGGGCCAGGCGACCCTCGTCGACACCAAGCGAAGCGAGCTGCGCCGTCACGGTCTCTCCTCTTGTGCGACCCGCTACAAGGTAGCGGGAACGCCTGGCCTCCGATCCGAATGGGGCGAAACGGTCCATCGGCGCTCGCGCGCACTCGAGAGCCTGCGGTCAGGCGTCGCTAGGCGTGGTGGCCGCGCCCCGTTGCCATTTCCGAGCCTCCGAGGCCACGTATCCACGGAGGGAGGGGATCTCGCGATCGGAGGGATCCGCATGAAGCCCCTGCTGCTCGTCGTGCTGGCGGGGGTCGTCGCGTCCTCGGCAGCGGCCGTTCCGCTGAACGTGGTCGAGACGACCGACTTCAACGGCAACCAGCTCTCCCCGACCGCTGTGGGGACCTTCGACGTGGGTGTGAACACGGTGAGCGGAAGCGTGACCGGCGGCGGCTCCGGCGACTCGATATCGATCCTGCTGCCCAGCGGGCTACAGATCACGGCGATCAGTCTCCAGATCTCGAACTTCGTGGCGCCGAGCGGCACCGCCGCGTCTACCGTCTTCTTGGTGTCGCCCTTCACTTTCGTTGAGCAGCAGCTGCCCAGCGGAAACGGGAGCTTCGCCTTCGCGATGGGTCTGCCCTTCACGGCACCGGACAACTATGGATTCAGCAACCAGAAGACCACCGGGGGGATCAGCTTCGACTGGACGTGGAGTGTGACCGTCGTCCCGGAGCCGGCCGGCCGTTGGCTCTTCGCAGTGACGGTGGCGGCGCTCATGGCACTCGCGTGGTGTCGCCGCGAAGGGTTCTCGTAGCCCACCTGGCCCGCTCCGTCCGTACGCCGAGACGCCACCGCCGCGAACCCGCCGCTCCGGTACCGTCGAGACCCGGCGCGCAGTGACCCATCGACAGGACCGCATGCGCTACCTGACCCTACTCGCCCTCACGGTCGGCCTGCTCGCCGGCCCGGCACCCATCCATGCGGACGCTGCCACTCCGAAGGCCCGCTCCGCCCCCGCGGCCGCCAAGACCGCACCCGCGCGGGCCATCCAGAAGCCGAAGGCAAACACAAGGAAGCTCGTTCCGGCCACCGCCGTGAAGTCCGCTCAGGAGCAGGACGAGATCGAGGACAAGATCAACTTCGAGATCGAGAGCGGTCAGTCCACGGGCAGTGGGGAACAGAGGCTCCGTGGAGCCGCGAGCAAGAAGCAGGAGGACTCGGAGAAAGCCACTCTCCAGAGGATCAAATGAGGTGGTAGCGCCTCGAACGATACCGCGTCCCCCTTTGCTGGGTTGACACATTCGGGTTAGGAAATCCCCTTCGCAGAGAGGGGAAGATGAGCAGGAAGCAGAGCAGGAGTCGAAGGGGTTCGGGGTCGCCGAGGGGCGGAGCCGAGCGGAGCGAGGCGGAGGCCCTCGGCGACCCCGTGCGCGGCCGGCCGGGTCGTCGTAGCACCGAGGAGCGGACAGAGGCGGTGCTGGAGCTCTTGAGCGGCAAGGCCAGCGTGGACCAGATTGCCCGGCGTTTCGGCGTTCGCGCGAGCACGGTGGAGGGCTGGCGGGAGCAGGCGATGGAGGGCATCGGCCAGGCGCTGCGCCAGGGCTCGGGCAAGTCGGCCCGGGAGCTGCAGCTGGAGAAGGAGCTCGGGAGCCTGGAGAAGGCCTTCACGCACCTGGCGATCAAGCACGAGCTGGTGGATCGGGCGCTCAAGGACCGCCCTTCACGGCCCGGGAGGTCTCGACGATGAGCCTCACCACGTCCCGGGGTGAGGCCAGGGTGGGGCAGCTGTGCGAGGCCTTCGGGATCTCGCGCCAGGCGTACTACACGGCGCGCAAGGCGCCGTCCTCGGCGCAGGAGCCGGAAGCCCTCCGGCGTCCGGAGCGCCGGGGGCCGTGGGTCTCGGATGCGACGCTGATCGAGAAGATCAAGGACGTGGTGGCCGAGTTTCCGGCCTGGGGCGTTCGCAAGGTCTGGGCGTACCTGCGGCGGCTGGGGACGGTCGTGTCGCGCAAGCGGGTCTGGAAGCGGATGAAGGCCTTGGGGCTTTGCCTGCCGCCGATCTCGGAGCGGGCCCAGCCGCTCCAGGGAGGGCATGTGGCGGTGCCGGAATCGAACCGGCGCTGGGCCACGGACCTGACGACGACCTGGACGGCCCAGGAGGGCACCGTAGCCTTGGTCCCGGTCATCGACTGCGGCGACCGGGTGGTGTTCGACGTCGAGGTGACGAAGTCCCAGGAGTCGCCCGCCGTCCTGGCGCCGGTCGAACGGAGCCTCGAAGAGGCCTTCGGGTCGCGCGCGTCGGTGCCCGAGGGGCTGGAGCTTCGCAGCGACCACGGGCCGCAGTACACGGGCTCGGACTGCGAGGCCCTCTGCAAGGCCTGGCGCCTCGACCACACGTTCGCGCCCGTGGGCCGACCCACGGGCAACGCCGTCGCCGAGCGCTTCATCCAGACGCTGAAGGTGGAGCTGATCTGGACGCAAGACTGGCAGACCGTCGCCGAGCTTCGCGAGGCCGTGAAGCAGTGGCTGCACGTCTACAACCACGTCCGGCCTCACCAAGCTCTCGGCTGGATGACGCCTGCCGAGAAACGAGCCGAGAACCTCGGTATCGAGTTCAACCAGGCCGCTTGAGGCCGCAACCAGGAGGGGATTCCCAGCTCAGATCGTGTCAACCGCCAGGGGGGACAGGGCAAGGTCGACATTCTACTCGGATGAACCCAACCAAGGAACGGCCTGTCCTCCACCCGCCCCCCGCAAACGGGGTGGTGAACCGCCAGGGTTTGCCGATGGCTCCATTCGTTCAGAGGACGGAGTGATGGAAAGAACGAGCGGGTTTTCAAGGGATGTCCGCGAGCGACGACTACCTGGATTTGAATGCGATACAGCTGAGCCAAAGACCTCCTGTTGAACGCACTCACCTCTGAGAAAGCACCAGGGAAGCGCCGGAAAGGGTTGAGCGGGTCCTCGCGGGCGATCTGCGAGGGCTGCCCTGCGCTGTCAACGCCCGCCCGTGTGGACCAGCGTTGGTCGGGCGGTCTATGCGAGTATGCGGGTCCTGATGTCCGAGAGGCCCCGCCACGAGCTGCTTCATTCGGGCCAGATCGCGCAGGGCGAACAGCCGGGGCCCTCCCCGATCAGAGGTGTACCGTGTTGGTCCATGCGGGGGATGCTCAGACGGAAGCCCGTAGCCCTCACGGTCGCCCTCGCCTTCGCAGCCTGCACGCCGGCCCAAGAGCGCTCCCAGCAGTCGCGCGATGCCGTCGGCGAGGCCATCGAGCGGGGCGACCGAGAGGCTGCGCTCGACGCCATTAGCGATCTGCGTGCCTGGGCCCCCGACACCGCGGACGCTCAGCTCGAGATTGCACTGCTCCTCGTGCAGGCCGGCAATGCACCGGAGGCCGGCTGGCTTCTGGAGGACGCCGTCCGCCGCCACCCGGACCGAGCCGACCTGGCATTGGTCCTCGCCCGCGTCTCGCTACTGCTCGGCAACCCGACCCGCGCGCGCGCGATGGCGGGCGGCATCGACCCCGGCGCCCCGGAGCACGGGGCCGCCCTGATCGTGCGCGGCCAGGCCGAGCTGCATCTCGGCGACCTGGAGCAGGCGCTCGACACCCTCGGCGAGGCCGAGCGCCTCTATCCCGACCAGCCGGAGGCGCGGCTGGTGCGCATCGCCACCTTGCTCTCCGAGCACCGCCAGGACGAGGCCCGTACCGCCATCGCGGAGGCCCGGGCCGGCCTCGAAGGCCACGACGAGGAGACCGTGGCGCTACGCCGTCACCTCGACCTGACCCTCGCCCAGATCCAGGCACAGCAGGGCGAGGCCGAGGTCGCCCTCACCAGCCTGGAAGGCCTCCTCGCATCCGACCCCAGCGACCTGCTGGCCTGGCGAGCCCTCGTCCAGGTGCTGGCGCAGCAGGAGCGAGCCGAGGAGGCGCTTAGCCGGCTCGAGGCAGCCCTCGCCGCGGAGGAGCCCCTCGCGGACCTCTACGCCCTGGCGGCCCAGATGTACGCGATGCTCGGTCACGACGAGGAAGCCGAGGCGGCACTGCGTACCTTCATGGCGCGTTCGGAGTCGGCCGCGGCGGTGCTCCCCCTCTTGCAGTTCCACTCTGCGCGCCGGGACGCTGAGGCCGCACGCCAGGTGCTCGACGAGGCGATCGCCCGCACCCCCGACGCGTCCACGCTGAGGCTGCTGCGCACCGAGACGCTGCTCGCACAGGACGAGGACGCCGAGGCCCGTGCCGAGTTCGCCCGCTTCCGCGACGCCACCTTCGAGGACGACCCGCAGATCGAGTACCTGCGCGCCCGCTTCGAGCTGGCCGATGGGGACGCCGACGGCGCCGCGAACCGGCTCCGCAACCTCGCCCCCCGCCTGGACCGAGCCCCCACCCACTTCTGGCTTGGCCGGGCCCTGGAGGAGCGGGGCGACATCGAGGGGGCACGCCGCCGCTACGCGCTCGCCCAGCGCCGCGACCCCCACTGGGCCGCTCCCGGGGCGGCCCTCATCGCCCTGGAGCAGCGCCGGGGCGACTGGCGGGCCGTGGCCGGCCAGGCCCGGCTGCACGTGCAGCACAGCCCGCAGGAGATAGGCGTCTGGATCGCGCTGGTCGAGGCGCTGGAGAACCTCGGTGAAGGAGCGGCGGCCGAGCAGGTGGCGCGCCGATTCCTGGAGCAGTCCCCGGACCGAGCCGAGCCCCATGTGCTGCTGGCGAAGGCGCTGCGCGCCCAGGGCAAGACCGACGAGGCGCTGGCTGCGCTCGACGAAGCTGAGCGCATCGAGGCGAGCCCCGAGCTGGCCGCCGAGCGCATCCTCACGCTGGGCATGGGCGGGCGGGTGGAGGACGGGGTCGCCGTAGCCCGTACGGCGCTCGCCGCCGACTCCGACTCCGCGGACCTCCACGCAGCGCTCGCGGCGCTGCTCTTCGCGTCGGAGGCAGCGCAGGAGGGCGCAGAAGCCACCGACCGCGCTCTCGCACTCGACCCCGACGAGCCCGGCCCGCTCCGCATCCGCTGCGAGTTCCGCGTGGCTACCGGGGATTGGCGGGGCGCCCGGGACGACTGCACCCGCTACCTCGCGGCGCGCCCCGACGGCACCAGGGCCCACTTCATGCTGGGGCTCGCCCATGCCGGGCTCGGCGACGCCGACGCAGCGATCGCCGCCTACCGACGCGCGGCCCAGCTCGACGAGCGCGATGCGCGGTCCCGCAACAACCTGGCGGAGCTGCTCGCGGCCCAGGGGGACCTCGACGGGGCGCTGGCCGCGGCGCAGGAGGCGTACCGTCTCGACGAGCAGAACCCCTACGTGAAGGACACCCTGGGCGCGCTCTACCTGCGCAAGAGGCTGCCCGGCCGCGCCGTCTCGCTACTGGAGGAGGCGCACGCCAGGCTGCCCGAGATGGGAGAAGTGACGCTCAACCTGGCGCTCGCGTACCGCGACGCGGGGCGCAGGGAGGAGGCCCGAGCGCTCCTGACGGATCTCCAGCCAAGCGTCGCCGGGAACGCGGCGCTGGAGCCGCAGGTCGAGGAGGCGCTCCGCTCGCTGCAATGAGCCGCGGTCCCATGGCACTCCTGAAGGCGCTTCTCCTCCCGGTGGCCCTGGCCCTCGTTCTCGCCTGCGGTCGGCCGGTGGCGCCGTCCGAGATCCCCGAACGGCTCGGCGCGCTCGGCCAGCCGAACCTCGTCCTGATCGTCGTGGACACGCTACGCGCCGACTACACCACGCCCTACGGCTTCGAGCAGGACACCTCCCCCGAGCTGGCCGCCTGGGCCTCGCGCGGGGTGCTCTTCGAGCGCGCCCGCTCCCAGTCCTCCTGGACCAAGATCTCGATGGCCTCGCTCATGACCTCGCTCTGGCCGCGCAGCCACGGCATCCGGGAGACGCAGGACGGCTTGGCGGAGGAGGCGCTTACATTGGCCGAGGTGCTCCGGGACGCCGGCTACGCGACCTTTGGCGTCCAGACCAACGGCTGGCTTCACCAGAGCTTCGGATTCCACCAGGGCTTCGACCGCTACATGTTCCCCGCCACCGGCGGCGATCCACGCCTCGGGCGGGCCTCCCTCTGGCCCCACGCGAACCGCGTGATCGAGGAATCGCAGCGCCTGCTCGACGCCCATGATCCGAGTCGGCCCTTCTTCCTGTACCTCCACTTCATGGACGTGCACGAGTACGCGGCCCCACCCAACCGAAAGGCATTCGGAACCGACAACCGGGGCGCCTACCTGGCAGCGATCCGCTGGGTGGACGACGCGGTGGAGCGCGTCCGCGGTCAGCTGGACGATGAGGGGCTCCTGGACCGCACGGTGATCGTGCTCGGGTCCGACCACGGCGAGACCTTCGGCGAGCACGGCGTCCACGGCCACGCGCGCAACGTCCTGACGCCCGTGGTGTCGGTGCCGCTCGTGCTCCGCCTCCCGTTCCGGGTGGAGCCCCCGGTTCGCGTGACGACGCAGGTGCGCAACGTCGATGTGGCGCCCACGCTCCTGGAGCTTGCGGGAGTGCCAGTGCCGGCGGGCTACGAGGGTCGATCCCTGGTCCCGCTGATGACGAGCGCGGCCGCAGAGCCCGACCGCACGACGTACGCGGCGCTGGGCGTCCCGCTGTTTCCCGATGCCTCGGTGCAGACCGCCCTCTCCGATGGTAGGTGGACCTACGCGCGCAACATGATCGCCCCCGATGGCGATCCGGACGCCTACGAGGCCAAGGCGGTCACGCCGGGCGCCGAGTTCCTGTTCGATCGGCGCGTAGATCCCGGCGAGAACGTCAACCTGATGAAGCGCGAGGGAGACGAGGCGCAGCGCATGCGCACGCGGATGGATGCCCACCTAGTCGCGCGGGACGGAGGCGTCGTCGAGAAGGGGGTCCGCATCGACCCGTCGATCGCCGAGCGACTGCGTGCCATGGGCTATCTCCGCTAGGCCTCGGACCGCGCCGTTCTGGCGTCCCTACGGCGGCGGCCGGAGGTACCAGACTCCCCAAGCCTGGGAAGCGTTTTCACAGCACCGACATGCGGGAGCCGCCCCGTCGGCGCCGCGCGTCCGTCGCCCCTACGTCCGCGAGCTTGTGATGCGGCAACGGAGACTGGACGCAATCTTCCGGAGAGGGGCGCCACGGCGCGTAAGCGCGCCAAAGCCGAGCAATCCAAGAAGGGCCGTGGCAAACAAGGGAGTCCGGGTGGGCTCCGGCACGTTGATCTCCATTCCCGTGACGTTCACTGCCCCGCCTCCAGCAAGCGCAACGCCCAGGGATGCTCCGCCTGTGAAGGACGATCCGATGATGGAGTTGAGGAAGCCCCGGCTGGTTGCTGTCGAAACGGCGTTATGCGCGAATCCAGTGAGCGGAGTGCCTGCCAGCGTCGGGCCGCTTGCGACACTCGCATTCTGCGCAGTGGCGTTGTGGCGCGTTATATGGTGCCAGCTGGACCTGTATGCTTGCCGTCTGCTTTGGTGAAACAGAGTTCCGAAGCTGGCCGTTACTCCCGAAAGCAACCGGAGCACGAACGGCTGCGAAACGAATAGGGAAGACTGGCTCCCCACGGCAGTCACGTGCCCGGCGAGACTGATGGTGGTAAGCCGTGGCGTACACCCCGACGGACACGAAAAGATCCTTGAATGATCTCCGACAAGTGGATTCGGCGCTGGTCCGGTGTTGTGGTCGACAAGTCTTCTCTCGGCTCCGAAGTAGCGGACCTTCCAAGTACCTGTCGAGAGAGTTCCGGAGGTTCCGTCGCCCAGAGCGAAGGTCCCACCTGTGATCTGATACTGCGCGCCGATATCCGCGCCTTCGGACGGCTGTCCAAGCACGGCGACCACAAGAAGCACGAGAGTCGATCGACACTTCTTGGCTTTCGGACTCATGTTTCTCCCTTCCCAGGCAGCGTCGATTCTGCCACACGAATCCGCGACGAGGCAAACCGATGGGGAATGAGGGAGCGACTGACGGCGCACGCCCTCCACTTCACCCCCCGAGTTACAACCTCCCCTGCGGGCTCGGTCTCCCGGCTCTCAGAGGGCCGAGGAAGCGCTGAGGAAGCAGTAGCAGGGGAATGCGTGGGAACACGCGGGACGTCTAGGGAACTGCGGTAGCTGCATACCCTTGCGAGGATGGGCTCTTACGGCCTCTCCGCTAAGTGCTGGTCGGGCCGGGGAGATTCGAACTCCCGACCTCCTGAACCCCATTCAGGCGCGCTACCAAGCTGCGCTACGGCCCGACCGGAGGAGGAGTAGCCCCCCGCCCAGGGTCTGTCGACCGCGGCTACTCGCGGAGCGAGAAGCGCAGCTCCCGGTGGGTGGCGTCGACGAGCTTCTCCCGCTGGATGCGGGTCCCGTCCGGGAAGCGCAGCTCGAAGCGGTGGTGACCGGAGGCCAGGGTGACACCGGCGACCGGTGTGGTGCCGTGGTCGCGACCGTTGATCCAGAGGCGCGCCGGCGGCAGTGCGTCGATGCGCACGTCCACGAGCGGACCGTCGGCCGAGGAGGCGAAGGGGACCGGCGGAGGAAGCTCCGCCTGGGCCTCAACGGCCGCCACGCTCTCCGCGGGCTCCGTCTCCTGCGGCTCCCGGGAAGGAGCGGCCGGCGACGGTTCGGCCGTCGCCGGGTCGGCTCCCGGGGCCTCCGCTGAAGGCGGCTTCCGCTCCGGCATCTCCGCCGTGGGGGACTCGAGCTGGAGCGGTGACTCGTCGCCGAGGACTGCGGCTGCCGGCGGCGGCGCGGCTTCGGCCGCCGGGTCCGGCTCCAGCACGGGCCCGGGCCCGACCGCCTCCGTGACATCCCCGCCTTGCTCGGATCGCATCTCGACGAGGGGCTCTGCCGCAGGCGTTTCTGCCACCTCGAGGGCGGCCTCCAGAGGCTCCTCGGGGAGATCGGCCGGCTCCGGGGCTGTCGTCCCCGGCGGCACGCGGACCTCGGGCTCGGAGATGGAAGCCGCAGCCGGTGCCTCGGCGGCGCGTTCGGGTGGGCGCGGGTCCGAGGGCCCCGAGCGCAGGGCGAAGATGAGCCCGAAGCCCAGGAGCATCGATCCCAGCAGGAGCGGCAGATGGCGGCGCAGCCCGCCCCGCTGCGTGGTGGGCGGGCTGGGCCGGGTCGGGGGAGGCCCGGGGACACGAGGCGCCGAGGGCGCGACGACGCGCTCGGCCCGCCACTCGAACGCGGCGGTCTCGGAAGGCGGTGCCGCGGCCAGGGCCTCCCCCGGAGGCTCGACGAGAGGTGCCTCCTCCTCGGCGGCCCTCCCCGTCTCCTCCACCTCGAGCCACTGCTCCCGCCGGGCGAAGCGGTCGCGGTCCGCCTCCGGGCGACCGCGCAAGAACTGGACCGCGAGGGCGTGCAGCTCGCGGGGGAGCCCGCCCGACTCGCGGTGGAGCCAGGAGACCACGGGCTCCGCGAACCGCTCGCGCACGACGGCGGTGGCGCCGCTCGCCCGCAGGCGCTCCGCCACGTAGGCGTGGGTTTCCTCCTCGGTCATCGGGGCGTTGAAGCGCACCAGGGCGACCTCGGCGCCCAGAGCCGCGAGGACGCGGCCGGCGCGGGAATCGTCGATCGGCACCGCGAGCACGCGCAGGGCGCCTTCCGACTGGCGCGCCAGGTCGCCGATCGCCCGGGCCGTCTCGATCGGGAGCCCGCTCGCGTCGTCGATGGCAAGCAGGAGGCCGCGGCCGGTCTCGGCACGGGCATGGGCGGCCTCCAGTAGCGCGCCGCCGGGGTCCGAGTAGGGCCCCTGGTCCTCCCCCAGGAGGCCCAAGACCCAATGACAGAGATCGTCCAGCTCCACCGCCGCATAGGGCAGGACGAGCACCTCGGCCTCGTTCTCGAGCCGCGACGCCAGGACCCGCAGGAGCTGGGTCTTCCCGATCCCATTGGGTCCGACCAGCGCGATGCACGGAGCGCCGCGCCGATGGGCGGCCTGGAGCTCTTCGAGGGCACGCTCGCAGGCCGGCCGCGGGATGTAGCCCTCGGCGCCGGTCGTGAGGGCGAAGGGGTCGGCGCCCGCCGGGAGCGCGGGCTCGTCGCTCGTCGTCATGGGGAGATGCGCCGCCGCCTACAGGAGCGCACGGATCTCCTGGAGCTCGCCGCGGATCCGCTTCAGCTCCGCCCGCGGATCGGCTTCCAGGGCCATCTCGAGCTGCGGTGTGTCGAGGGCCCGGCCGACGCCGAGCTCCCGCAGCTTCTTGCGCGCCCCGGCGATGGTGAAGCGCTCCTCGTAGAGCAGGCGCTTGATCAGCTGGATGATCTCGATGTCGCGCTTGCGATAGAGCCGCTGCTTCGAGCGCGATTTCGCCGGCGCCATCCAGCGGAACTCGGATTCCCAGTAGCGGAGCACGTAGGGCTTCACGTCGGTGATCCGGCTGACCTCGCCGATGCGGTAGTAGAGCTTCTCGCCGCTCTCTCCGCCGTCGCCCTTCGCACTGCCGTGCTTCTTCGCCACGCTCCCCCCTTCTTCCCGGCCGGTCGACCGGGAAAGACGCGTTGGCTAGACCTCGCCGCCCTGGGCCGTCTCGCTCCGGGCGCCGTCCTCGTTCAGCACATTCTTTAGCACGAGGCTGGGCTTGAAGGTGAGCACCCGCCGCGCGGCCAGGCGGATCTCCTCGCCGGTCTGCGGGTTGCGCCCCTTGCGGGCGTTCTTCTGGCGAACCACGAAGTTCCCGAAGCCCGAGATCTTGACCTTCTCCCCCTCCGCGAGGGTCTCCTTGATGATGTCGAAGACCTTCTCCACCAGCTCCGCGGACTCCTTCTTCGAGAAGCCCACGCGCTCGTAGATGTGCTCGACGATGTCGGCTTTGGTCACGCTCTCTCCCCCTTCCCTGCGTCCCCGAGCCTAACGGAGCCGGATCCGGAGACCCATCGCCTCCGGGTCACCGGAGCTCCGCCCCGAAACGCTCGGACAGGACCTGAACGACGCGCTCGATGGCCTGGGCCACCTCGGCGTCCGTGAGTGTGCGGTCGGTGCGCTGGAAGTGCATCCGGAAGGCCAGGCTGAGCTTGCCCTCGGGGACGCCGCGTCCCTCGTAGCGATCGAACAGATGCACCGAGTGCAGGGAGGCGCCGGCCTTCTTGCGCACGGCCTGGAGCAGCTCGCCCGCCGGCGTGCCGGCATCGACCAGCAGGGCCAGGTCGCGCCGGACCCGCGGGTGCCGGGACACCTCCTGGTAGCGCCGGGGCTCCGGGGCCAGGCCGTCCAGGGCGTCGAGATCCACCACGAGCACCGCCGTCGGCACATCGATCTCGAAGTGGGCGGCGGTCTCCGGGTGGAGCTCGCCCACGCAGGCCACGAGGCGGCCCTGGACGCGGAGCTCGCCGGCGGCGCCCGGGTGCAGGAAGGGCTCGTCCGAGCCGGCGCGGAACTCCGGGCGCCGTCCGAGCTCGGCCAGGAGCCGCTCGCCCGTGCCCTTGGCCCGGAAGAAGACGGGGACGTCGCCGCTTCCCCACAGATCGTCGCCGCCGCTATCGGAGATCGCAGCGACGGCCTGGAGGGGCTCGCGTTCGTGCCAGGCCTCCGGGCGATCGGTGCCACCCTGGAAGACGCGGCTTACCTCGTAGAGCGCCACCCGCTCGGCCTGGCGGGCCCGGTTGGCGCGAACGGCGCGGAGGACCGAGGGCAGGAGATGGGTGCGCAGCACCGAATCGCCGGCCTGGATCGGGTTCACTAGGGGGACGTGCGCGCGCCGCGGATCGTCCGGGGCCAGGCGCAGGCCGTCGTCGTCGGCGGGCGGGCAGCCCGGGAAGGTCATGACCTCGGCCAGACCCGCGCCGACCAGGGCGTCCCGGACGGCCTCACGGGTGCGCCGGCGCGGAGCGACGCGGACGCCGGCTAGGGGGCCGCTCGGAAGCGTGGGCTCGATGGCGTCGTAGCCGAAGACCCGCGCCACCTCCTCGACCAGGTCGGCCGGCAGGTGCAGGTCGCTCCGCCAGCTCGGCGGCTGGCAGCGGAGGGCGTCCCCCGCTGGCTCGCAGGCGACGTCGACCTGGGCGAGCAGCCCGGCGATCTCGTCCCGTCCCAGGGCGGTGCCGAGCAGGCGGTTCACCCCCTCTGGCGAGAGATCGATGGCGCCGGCCCGCGGCGCGGGATCACCCAGCGCCTCCACCGGGCCGCGGGAGACCTCCCCGCCGGCCAGCTCCACGATTAGCCGCGCCGCCCGATCGGCGGCGCGCCCCTGCCCCTCCGGGTCGACGCCGCGCTCGAAGCGGTAGGAGGCGTCGCTCCGCAGGGCCAGGCGCTTGGCCGTCCGGCGCACCCGGGAGGGATCGAAGTGGGCGCTCTCGAGCAGCAGGCTCGTCGTCTCGTCGCCGACCTCGCTCTCGGCACTACCCATCACCCCGGCGATGGCGATGGCGCCCTCCCCATCGGCGATCACCAGGTCCTCCCGGCGCAGCTCCCGATCCTCGCCGTCGAGAGTGAGGATCTTCTCGCCGTCGTCGGCGGCGCGCACGCACACGGCGCCGCCCCGCAGCTTGTCCAGGTCGAAGGCGTGGAGCGGTTGGCCGAGCTCCAGCATCACGAGGTTCGTCGCGTCGACGACGTTGTTGACCGAGCGGAGGCCGGCGGCCTCGAGCCGCTGCTGCAGCCATTCCGGCGACGGGCCCACTCGCACGCCCCGGACCACGCGCCCGACGTAGCGGTGGCAGCCAGCGGCGTCCTCGATGGCAATGGCCACGTCCTCGCTGGCTTCCCGGTCGCCCTCGCTCACGTCGCAGGGCGGCAGGGTGAGCTCCCCGCCGAAGTGGGTCTGCACCTCGCGGGCCATGCCGAGCATCGACACCCAGTCGCCGCGGTTCGGTGTGATCTCCACGTCGAGCACGGTCTCGCCGCTGGGCAGCACCTGGTCGAGAGGTGCTCCGATCGGTGCCTCGGCGTCGAGCACGAGGATGCCTTCGTGCCCGTCGCCCAGGCCGAGCTCGCTCTCGGAGCAGATCATGCCGTGGGACTTCACGCCGCGGATCTTCGAGCGCTTGATCTTGAGGCCGCCCGGCAGGACGGTGCCGTGGGTGGCCACCGCCACCCGCTGGCCGGCGGCGACGTTCGGCGCGCCACACACGATCTCGAGGGGCTCGCCCTCGCCCACGTCCACCGCGCAGACCGAGAGACGATCTGCGTCCGGGTGCTGGGCCCGCTCGAGGACGTGGCCGACGCGGAGGGCCGACAGGTCGGCTCCGGTCAGGGTCACGTCCTCGATCTCGAGCCCGCCGACGGTGAGGCGCTCTTCGAGGGCCCCGCGCTCCGGCAGCGGGATCCACTCGGCGAGCCAGCCCAAGGGAACCTTCATCAGAACTGCTCGACGGTCCGGACGTCGCCGTCGAAGAAGAGCTGGATGTTGGGGATGTCCCAACGGATCATCGCCGTGCGGTCGATGCCCATGCCGAAGGCGAAGCCCTGGTAGCGCTCGGGATCGATGCCGCAGTTCAGCAGCACCCGCGGGTGGATCATCCCGCAGCCGCCCCACTCGAGCCATCGCCCGCCCCAGCCGATGTCGATCTCGGCCGAGGGCTCGGTGAAGGGGAAGAAGTGGGCGCGAAAGCGCATCTCGGTGCTATCGCCGAACAGGTGCCGGGCGAAGGCGAAGAGCGTGCCCTTCAGATCGGCGAAGGTCGTGCGCTCGTCGACGCAGACCGCCTCGATCTGGTGGAACATCGGGTAGTGGGTGCCGTCGAGGTCGTGGCGGTAGACCCGCCCCGGCGAGACGAAGCGGAACGGGGGCTTGCGGCCGCTCATGGCCCGGATCTGCACGTTCGAAGTGTGGGTGCGCAGGACGTTGCCGCCGGGCACGAAGAAGGTGTCCTGCATGTCGCGGGCGGGATGGTCCTCGGGGAAGTTCAGGCCGCCGAAATTGTTCCAGTCCGTCTCGAGCTCGGGGCCGTCCTCGATGCCGTAGCCGAGCTCGGCGAAGAAGGCGCACATCTCCCGCTCGATCTGGGTGGTCGGGTGCAGGTGGCCCCTCGGCGGGGCGAAGCCCGGGAGCGTCACGTCGAGCTTGTGCTCGACGATCTCCCGCTCACGGTCCGCGCTCTCGAGGGCCTCCTTGCGGGCCGCCGCCCAGGCCTCGATCCGCTCCTTGGCCCGATTGGCCGCCTGCCCGACGGCGGCTCGCTCCGCTCCGGAGAGGCTGCCGATGCTGCGCAGCACCGCCGAGACCGAACCCTTCTTGCCGAGGAAGCTCGCCCGCACCTCGGCCAGGGCCTGGACGGAGCTCGCCTCGCCGAGGGCCTGCTCGGCAAGGGCGACCACGCGCTCCAGGTTCTCCTCGGCGGCGGACAAGGCGCTAGGCGACCTGGGACTTCGCCAGCTTCGCCAGCTCCGCGAAGGCCGCCGGATCGGAGACGGCCAGGTCGGCCAGGTTCTTGCGATCGATCTCCACGCCGGCCAGGCCGAGGCCGTGGATGAGGCGGCTGTAGGAGAGGTCGTTCTCGCGGGCCGCCGCATTGATGCGGGCGATCCACAGCGAGCGGAACTCGCGCTTCTTCGCCTTGCGGTCGCGGTAGCCGTACTTCCAGCCCTTCTCCACCGCCTCGCGGGCGGTCTTGATCAGCCGGTGGCGGGTGCCCTGGTATCCCTTGGCGGCCCGCAGCACCCGCTTGTGTCGGGCGTGGGAGGCCTTGCCTCGCTTCACTCGCGGCATCGTTCTTCTCCCTCTGCCCGTTCCCTAGAGGTAGGGGACGAGCTGCTTCACGCGCTTCTTGTCGGCAGCGGAGATCTCGCCCACCTCGCGCAGGTGGCGCTTCCGCTTCGTCCGCATCTTGGTGAGGATGTGGCGCTTGTTGCGTTTCTGGTGCCGGAGCTTTCCGGTCCCTGACTTCTTGAGGCGCTTGGCGGCGCCCCGGTGGGATTTCATCTTGGGCATCAGCCCTCTCCTCCTGCTTCGCTCTGGGCGGCCTCTGCCTCCTTGGCGCGGGCCTCGGCGGCCTCCATCTCCTTGCGGGCGACCTCGACAGCCTCCCGGTTCGGAACCAGCACCATGGAGAGGAAGCGCCCCGTCATCTGGGGCGGGTTCTCCACCGTCACCAGCTCGCCGAGCAGCTCCTTCACCCGATCGAGCTTGGCGAAGCCGACCTTGCGATGGGCCATCTCCCGGCCGCGGAACATGACGGTGATCTTCACCTTGTCGCCGTCGATCAGGAAGCGCCGAGCGTTGTTCACCTTGAACTCGAGGTCGTGGTCGTCCGTGTTGGGACGCATCTTCACTTCCTTGAGTGCGGCAGCCCGGCCCTTCCCCTTGGCCTTGGCGGCGGCCGCCTTCTTCTTCTGCTCGTACTTGTACTTCCCGTAATCCATGATCCGGCAGACCGGCGGCCGGGCGTTGGGTGCGACCTCGACCAGGTCGTAACCCTCTTCCTCGGCCCGGGCGCGCGCCTCGTCGGCGGCGACCACCCCCAGCTGCTCTCCGTCCGCTCCGATCAGCATGACCTCGCGGACGCGGATCTTCTCGTTGATCCTGACGGCGTCTTTCTCAGCGATACGAGTACCCTCCGGGCGTCTCAGACCTGGCGGCGAGCGACTTGCTCGGCCAGATCCGTGACGAATGCATCGACGGACACCGCGTCTCCGCCGCGCTCGGCATCACGCCGGAAGCGCGGGGTAACGGTGCCCTGCTGCACCTCCTGATCGCCGATCACGGCCATCACGGGGATCTTCTGCAGCTCCGCCTCGCGGATCTTAAAGCCGAGCTTCTCGGACCGCTCGTCGAGGTGGGCGCGCAGGCCGGCGGCCTCGAGGGCCGCCCGGACCTTGTGGGCGTACTCGGCATGGCGATCGGTGATCGGCAGCAGCGCCACCTGCACCGGGGCCAGCCAGAGCGGGAAGTCCCCACCGGTGTGCTCGATGTAGAGCGCGAGGAAGCGCTCGATCGAGCCGAGCACGGCCCGGTGCAGCATCGCGGGCTGGTGGTCGCCGCCGTCGCGGCCGACGTAGCGGAGGCCGAAGCGACCGGGCATGCCCATGTCGACCTGGAGCGTGCCGAGGGTCCAGGAGCGGCCCAGCACGTCCTTGAAGTCGCAGGCGATCTTGGGACCGTAGAAGGCGGCCTCGCCGGGCTTGATGCCGCACGCGTAGCCCGCCGAGCGCACCGCCTCCTCGAGCTGGCGCTCGCCCCGCTCCCAGTCGGCCACCTCGCCGATGAATCCCTCCTCAGGGCGCGTCTCCAGGTTGATCTCCACGCCCTCGAGGCCGAGGGCGCCGTACACCTCGCTCATCATCTCGAAGAAGCGGTGGATCTCGTTCTCGACCTGGTCGGGCTCGCAGTAGATATGGGCGTCGTCCTGGGCGAAGGAGCGCACCCGCGCGAGGCCCGTCAGCGTGCCGCTGCGCTCGTTGCGGTGGAGGCGCGAGAACTCCGCCAGCCGAAGGGGCAGCTCGCGGTAGGAACGCTTCTTCGCGTTGAACAGCCGGCAATGTCCCGGGCAGTTCATGGCCTTGACGCCGAGCTCCTCGCCCTCGTCGGCCCCTTCGAACCAGAACATGTCGTCGCGGAAGTTGTCGTAGTGGCCGGAGGTCTTGAAGATCTCGGAGCGGAAGAGCTGAGGGAGCATTACCTCCTGGTAGCCGTACTTCGGGTAGAGGGATTTCACGAAGTCGACCAGCCCGTTGTAAACGACCATGCCCTTCGGCAGCCAGAAGGGCGAGCCGGGCGAGAGGGGATCGAGGTGGAAGAGCTCGAGCTGGGCGCCGACGCGCCGGTGGTCGCGCTCCTTCGCCTCCTCGAGGCGCTGAAGGTGCTCCGCCAGCTCCTGCTTCGTGGCGAAGGCGGTGCCGTAGATGCGCTGGAGCATCTCGTTGCGCTCGTCGCCCCGCCAGTAGGCGCCGGCGGCCTCGAGCAGGGTGACGGCGCCGATCTGCTTGGTGGTCTGGACGTGGGGGCCGCGGCACAGGTCCACGAAGTCGCCGTGGCGGAAGAGCGTGATGGTCTCGCCCTCGGGGATGTCGTCGAGGCGCGAGACCTTGAGGTGCTCGCCGGCCTCCAGGAACAGCCGCTTCGCCTCCTCGCGGCTCACCTCCTCCCGCACGAACTCGCTCTTCTCCTTCACGATCTTGCGCATCTCGGCCTCGATGCGCTCCAGGTCCTCCGGCGTGAAGGGCTCGGCGACCTTGAAGTCGTACTGGAACTTCTCGCTGTGGTCGGCCCGGCCCGCGTCCACCTGGGCCGCGGGGAAGAGCCGCTTCACCGCGTCGGCCATGACGTGCTCGGCGGAGTGGCGGATCACGAGGGCGCCCTGGGGGTCCTTCGCCGTCACGATCTCGAGCCGCGCCACGTCGTCGCGGAGAGGGGCCCGCAGGTCGACCAACTCGCCTTCGATCCGGCCGGCCAGGGCCGCCCGGGCGAGCCCCGCTCCGATCTCCCGCGCGACGTCCAGCACCGTGGCACCCGTGGGCACGGAGAGCGTCCGACCGTCGGGAAGCCCGACTGCCAGGTTGCTCATGTGCGCGGGTAGAGGCGGGAATGCATGATGGATCGGTTCGGAGGATCCCCGCAGAGGCGGGAATGCATGATGGATCAGCTCGCAGGATGGTAGGCACGGGCGGGGTCGAACCGCCGACCTCCGCCGTGTCAAGGCGGCGCTCTAGCCACTGAGCTACGTGCCTATCGGCCAGCTAAGAGCTCGAAATCAGTACCGATTCACCGATTCCGTGTCAATCGGACGGCGCCCGGACCGGTCCGCCCGCGCCGGATGCCGCGGCGGGGGCGAGAAGCCGCACCCGGACGCGGAGCTCGCCCGGGCCCTGGGAGAGCGGGATCAGCTCGAGGCGGCCCTCCGGATCGCCGGCCAGCCGGTCCAGGAGCTGTCCCGGGCGGCCCGGGGCCTCGACCCGCAGCACGACCCGGCCCGCCTCGAAGCGCTCGGGCACCGCCAGGCGCGCCTCGCCGCGTCGGCGGAGCTGGTCGACGAAGGCGGCGTAGGCCGCCCAGTCGGTGGTCTCGACGATCACCCGATGGGCGTGGGAGGGGATCTGGCCGGGCACGGTCCGGATCCAACCGGCGCTGCGCAGGCCCCGGGCGACCCGGTCCACGTCGACCTGCACCTCGATCTCGACGGCGTACTCGACGGAGACTGCCGGATCCCGGAGCACCCGGGCGGCCCGCTCGCCATGCTCCGTCAGTACCCGGTAGCGGACGGCGTAGTCGGCGGGGGCGCCCCCCAGCGCCGCCAGGACGTCCAGGTCCTGCGGCACCGCGCCCCGATCGGCGGCCACGAGATCCTCGCCCACCTGGCGGACCGCCTCGCCGATGCCCTGGCGAAGGGCCGCCTGCCGGGGCGAACGACCTGCCGGCGCCTGGTCGCCGGCCGGGCTCACCCCTTCCACGACCAGCCGGGCCGGCGCCACGGCCGGGGCCGCTCCAGCGATGAGCAGGAGGAGCCCCGCCGTGACGAGGGCGACCCCGCCCCAAAGGGGCCCGTTGCCGTTGGCCCCGTGCCCCCGCCTCACGGGCCTGTTGCTGTTGCCCACGCCCCCGCCCCTCACAGGCCGACGTCCGTCACCGAGTGGCCGAACAGGCCATCGACCGCCCTGCGGAGCGCCGGCGAGGGGTCGACCGCTCGGCTGTCCGGCAGGGCCATCACGGTCTCACTCTCCCCGGGAATCATCAGGTGGAGGAGGACGCTGCAGTCGCCCGCGTGGTCGCTCAGGACGTCGCCCAGGGCGGTGAGCCGATCGCGACTCGCCTCCTCGGCCCGGATGCGGATGTGCACGCGGGCGGCCAGCCGCTCCTCCGCCTGGGCCAGCTCGAACACGTCCCGCAGCAGCAGCTTCGGCGGGTCGGCGCTCTCGAGGGTCCCGGTGACGATCAACGGGAGGGCGGCCTGGCTGGCATCGGCTCCGGACGCGAGCGCCCCTCGCAAGAGCTCCCGGTGGGTGGCGTAGGGCTCGGAGAAGATCACGAGCTCGAAGCCGCCCTCCAGGTCCTCGATCGTGCCGAAGGCCATGGTCTGGCCGCGCCGGGTGCGGGTCTCTCGCAGCCCGGTGATCAGGCCGCCCACCCGCACCTCGCGCCCCACCCACTCGGCGGCGGTCGTGGCGCTCGTGTCCGTGAAGCGGCCCAGGGCGGGCAGGTGCTGCTCCAACGGGTGCCCGGTGACGTAGAAGCCGAGTACTTCCTTCTCGTAGCCGAGCCGCTCCTGGTCGGTCCAGGGGGCTGCCGCCGGCAGCTCCGTCGGCCCGATCAGCTCGTCGGCGGCGTCGCCGAACAGGCTCTCCTGACCGATCTCGCGATCGCGCTGGGCGGCGGCCCCGGTCTCGAGGGCCGCATCGAGGCCGGCCCACAGGGCGGCCCGGTTCTCGTGGAAGGAATCGAAGGCGCCGCACTTCACCAGGCTCTCCGCCACGCGCCGGTTGACCCGGCGACCGTCGATGCGCCGGGTGAAGTCGTGGAGCCCCTGGAAGGGGCCTTCGGCCCTGCGCGCCGCCAGGATCGACTCGATGGCGCCCTCGCCGACGTTCTTCACGCCGGCCAGCCCGAAACGGATGCCCTCGGCCACGGGCGTGAAGTCCCGTTCGGACTCGTTCACGTCGGGCGGCAGCACCTCGATCTTGCGCTCCTTCGAGTGCGCGATGTAGCGCGAGAGCTTGTCGTGGTTGCCGGCCTCGATCGAGAGCAGGGCCGCCAGGAACTCGCGCGGGTGGTTCGCCTTCAGGTAGGCGGTCTGGTAGGTGAGGTAGGCGTAGGCGGTCGAGTGGGCCTTCGGGAAGCCGTAGCCGGCGAACTCGGCCATCAGGGTGAAGAGCTCGTCGGCCTTCTTCGGGTCGATGCCGTTCTGCCGCGCGCCGCCTACGAACTTGTCCCGGTGCTTGGCCATCTCCTCGGGCTTCTTCTTGCCCATGGCCCGCCTCAGCAGGTCCGCCTCGCCGAGCGTGTAGCCGCCCAGACGGTTGGCGATCTGCAGCACCTGGTCCTGGTAGACGATGACGCCGAGGGTCTCCTCCAGCAGCTCCTCGAGCTCCGGGACGAGGTACTCCACCTTCGTCACGCCGTGCTTGCGGGAGACGTAGTCGTCCACCATCCCGGAGCCGAGCGGTCCGGGGCGGTAGAGGGCGATGAGCGGGATCACCTCCTTGAAGCTCCGGGGCTTGAGCTTCGAGACCAGGTCGGTCATGCCCGAGGACTCCATCTGGAAGACGCCCTCGGTATCGCCCTGGCACAAGAGGTCATAGCTGGGCTCGTCGTCCAGCGGGATCGTCTCGATGGAGAAGTCCGGGAAACCGCCGGCGCGGATGTGCTTCTCGGCGCCCGCGATGATCGTGAGCGTGCGCAGGCCCAGGAAGTCGAACTTGATCAGGCCGACCTTCTCGACGCATCGCATGTCGTACTGGGTCATCACGTCGCCGGTCTTCGAGTCCCGGTAGAGCGGGACCATCTCGATCAGCGGTCGCGTCCCGATCACGACCCCGGCGGCGTGGGTGGAGGCGTGGCGGGTCAGTCCCTCGAGCTTGCGAGCCGTCGCGAGGAGCTTCGCCACCTGGCCGTCCGCCTCGCCGCGGGTGCGCAGCTCCGGGCTCTGCTCGAGGGCCTGGTCCAGGCTGATGCCGAGGGTCTCGGGGACGAGCTTGGCGATCCGGTCCACGTCGCCGTAGGGGATGCCGAGCACCCGGCCCACGTCCCGGATCGCGGCCCGGGCCTGCAGGGTCCCGAAGGTGATGATCTGGGAGACCCGGCGGCCGTCGTCGCCCCGATCCGGCTCGTCGTACTTGTTCGAGACGTAGCGGATCACCTCCTCGCGCCCGCGCATGCAGAAGTCCACGTCGATGTCCGGCATGGAGACCCGCTCGGGGTTCAGGAAACGCTCGAAGATGATGTCGTACTCGATCGGATCGACACCGGTAATGTCGAGGCTGTAGGCTGCCAGGCTGCCTGCCGAGGAGCCCCGCCCCGGGCCCACCGGGATGCCGTGGCGCTTCGCGTAGCCGATGAAGTCCGCGACGATCAGGAAGTAGCCGGCGAAGCCCATCTGCTGGATCACGCCCAGCTCGTACTCGAGGCGCTTGGTGTAGCCCTCGTGCTTGCCCTCGAAGGGTTGGTCGGGCTCCATGCCGAGGCGCCGCCGCAGCCCCTCCCAGGCGTCCCGCTCCAAGACCTCCTCGCGGGTCAGGCCGGCGGGCACCTGGAACTCGGGCATGTGGTAGGTGTCCATCGACAGCTCGAGATCGCAGCGCTCGGCGATCTCCATGGCGTTGTGCACCGCCTGGGGGTGGTCGTGGAAGACCTCGAGCATCTCCTCGCCGCTCTTGACGAAGAAGCCCTGGCCGTCGAAGCGGAGCCGGTTCGTGTCGTCCAGGTTCGACGCGGTGCCGATACAGAGCAGCGCGTCGTGGTGGTCGTGGTCGTGCTCCTCCAGGTAGTGGGCGTCGTTGGTGGCGAGGAGCGGGAGGCGCAGGTCGGAGTGCATCTTCAGCAGCTCCGCGTTGACCCGATCCTGGTCCGGGATGCCGTGGCGCTGGAGCTCCAGGTAGTAGCGGTCCTTGAAGGTCTCCGAGAGCTCCTCCACGAGCCGCCAGGCCGTGTCCATCTCGCCGCCCAGGATGCGGCGGCACACGAGGGACGAGAGGCAGCCGCTGGTCGTGATCAGCCCCTCGCTGTGCTTCTTCAGCAGGTCGAGGTCGATGCGGGGCTTGTAGTAGAAGCCCTCCAGGTAGGCCTTCGAGATCAGGAACATCAGGTTGTGGTACCCGGTCTCGTTCATGGCCAGGAGCAGCTGGTGGCTGATGGCGTCGAAGCCGCTGGCGTCGCGCTCGCGCTTCTCCTTGTCGAAGCGCGAGCCGGCGGCGATGTAGGCTTCACAGCCGATGATGGGCTTCACGCCGTTCGCCCGCGCCTTCTCGTAGAACTCCACGGCCCCGAACAGGTTGCCGTGGTCGGTCATGGCGATGGCTTCCTGGCCGAGCGCCTTCACCCGCTCGAAGAGCGGGTTGTGCTTGATGGCGCCGTCGAGGAGCGAGTACTGGGTGTGGAGGTGGAGGTGCGCGAAGGGAACGGTCATCCGCGCGCTACTCCCACTCGATGGTGGCGGGAGGCTTCGAGGAGATGTCGTACACGACGCGGTTGACCCCCTGGACCTCGTTCGTGATGCGGTTCGAGACCGCGGCCAGCATGTCGTCCGGCAGCCGGGACCAATCGGCCGTCATCGCGTCGATGGAGCTGACACAGCGGAGCGCGATGCAGTTCTCGTAGGTACGCGCGTCGCCCATCACGCCGACGCTCTGGATCGGGAGGAACACCGCGAAGGCCTGCCAGATGGCGTCGTAGAGGCCGGCCCGCCGGATCTCCTCGATCAGGATCGCGTCGGCCTGGCGCAGGATGGCCAGGCGCTCCCGGGTGACCTCCCCCATGATGCGGATGGCCAGGCCCGGCCCGGGGAACGGGTGGCGCCCGACAATCTCCTCCGGCAGGCCGAGGGTCCGCCCCGCCTCCCGGACCTCGTCCTTGAAGAGCTCGCGCAGCGGCTCGACCAGCTCGAGGTGCATGCGCTCGGGCAGGCCGCCCACGTTGTGGTGGGTCTTGATCGTCGCCGAGGGCCCGCGCACCGAGACGCTCTCGATCACGTCCGGGTACAGGGTGCCCTGGACCAGGAAGTCCGCTCCGCCGAGCTTCCTGGCCTGCTCCTCGAAGACGTCGATGAAGAGGTGGCCGATGATCCGGCGCTTCCGCTCCGGGTCGGTGACATCGGTGAGCAGCCGCAGGAAGCGCTCGCTGGCATCCACGGTAACGAGGGGGATGCCCAGGTGCTCGCCGAAGGCGCGCTCCACCTCCTCCCGCTCGCCCTGCCGCAGGAGCCCGTGGTCGACGAAGATGCAGGTCTGCCGCTCGCCGATGGCGCGGTGCACGAGCGCCGCGGCGACGGAGGAGTCGACGCCGCCCGAGAGGCCGCAGATCACCCTGCCCTCGCCCACCTGGGTGCGCACCGCGTCGCAGGCCTCTTCGACGAAGGCATCCATGGTCCAGCTGCACTCGCAGCCGCAGATGCCGTGGACGAAGTTGCGGAGGATCCGGTCCCCCTCCTCGGTGTGGACCACCTCCGGGTGGAACTGGAGGCCGAAGATCGGCCGGTCCCGGTGCCCCACCGCGGCGAAGGGCGAGCTCTCGCTGGTCGCCAGCACCTCGAAGCCCTCCGGGAGCCGCAGCACCCGGTCGCCGTGGCTCATCCAGACCGTCCGCTCCGCGCCGCCGTTCAGCCCCGCGAACAGCGGGTGCTCCGCGCTCTTCAGCTTGAGGAGCGCCCGGCCGTATTCGTGGTCGTCGGCGCTCTCGACCAGCCCGCCGAGCTGGTGGGCCAGGAGCTGGAGGCCGTAGCAGATCCCGAGGGTCGGAAGACCCAGCTCGAGCACCGCCGGGGCGATCCGCGGGGCGTCCTCCGCCAGGACACTCGCCGGCCCGCCGGAGAGCACGAGCCCGGCAGGGCGCCAGGCACGGACCTCCTCCGCCGAGAGCGTCGGCGGATGGATCTCGCAGTACACCTGCTGCTCCCGGATGCGGCGGGCGATCAGCTGGGTGTACTGGGAGCCGAAGTCCAGAATCAGGATGCGGTCGCGGTGTGAGCCGGACGGTGCGCTCTCGGTGCGGTCTCGGTGGGCGTCGGTCGACAAGGGGGAATCCCTGCTGGGCCCACCGGGAGGACGGCGGGCGGTGGTGCGGGGCGTCGGGCGGGGGGCCGGCGGAGACCTATTCCAGTCGGTAGTTCGGAGCCTCCTGGGTGATGATCACGTCGTGCACGTGGCTTTCCTGGAGCCCGGCGTTCGAGATGCGCACGAAGCGCGCGCTGGAGCGCAGCTCGGCGAGGGTGGGCGCGCCGCAGTAGCCCATGCCGGAGCGCAGCCCTCCCATGAGCTGGTGAATGCTGTTCGACAGGCTGCCCCGGTACGGGACGCGCCCCTCGATGCCTTCGGGCACGAGCTTGCGATCGTCCTGGACCTCGCTCTGGAAGTACCGGTCGCGGCTCCCCTCCGCCATGGCGCCGAGCGAGCCCATACCGCGGTAGACCTTGTAGGAGCGGCCCTGGTAGAGGACGACCTCGCCGGGGGATTCGTCGGTGCCCGCGAAGAGCGAGCCGATCATCACCGCGCTGGCGCCGGCGGCGAGCGCCTTCACCAGATCGCCCGAGTACTTGATGCCGCCGTCAGCGATCACCGGCACCTCGAAGCGGGCCGCGGTCTGGGCGGCCTCGAGCACGGCGGTGAGCTGCGGCACCCCGACCCCGGCGACGATGCGGGTCGTGCAGATCGAGCCCGGCCCCACGCCGATCTTCACGCCGGAGACGCCGGACTTGATCAGCGCCTCGGTGCCGTCTGGCGTGGCCACGTTCCCGCCGACGATCGGCAGGTCCGGGTAGGCGCGGCGCAGCTCGCGGATCGTGTCGAGCACGCCGCTCGAGTGGCCGTGGGCCGTGTCCACGACGACCACGTCCACCCCCGCCTCCACCAGGGCCGCCGCGCGCTCCTCGAAATCCGGGCCGGTGCCCACGGCGGCGCCGCAGCGCAGGCGCCCCATGGCGTCCTTGCAGGCGTTCGGGAAGCGCTCGCTCTTCTCGATGTCCTTGATCGTGATCAGCCCGCGCAGGTCGCCCCGCTCGTCCACCACCAGGAGCTTCTCGATGCGGTGCTCGTGGAGGAGCTCCTTGGCGCGCTCCAGGGTCGTGCCGGGCGGCACCGTGACCAGCGCCTCCGAGGTCATCACCGTCGAGATCGCCTGGGCGGTGTCCTTCACGAAGCGCAGGTCGCGGTTCGTCAGGATGCCGACCGCCTTGCCCTCCCGCGTGATCGGCACGCCGGAGATGCGGTAGCGGTCCATCACGTCCAGCGCCTCGTAGATCTTCCGCTCCGGCTGCATCGTGATCGGGTCGACGATCATGCCGGACTCGGAGCGCTTCACCTTGCCGATCTCTTCGGCCTGCGCCGCCACGCTGAGGTTGCGGTGGATGATGCCGATGCCGCCGTTCTGGGCCATGCAGATCGCCGCGGCGTGCTCGGTGACCGTGTCCATCGCGGCCGAGACGAGGGGGATCTGGAGGTCGATCTCGCGGGTCAGCCGGCTGTTCAGGTCCACGTCCTTGGGCAGGACACTCGATGCTGCGGGCACGAGCAGGACGTCGTCGAACGTGAGCCCCTCGCGAATTCGACTCTCTTTCATCCGCCAACTCCTACGCCGTAGCCCACCGCCGTGGACCGCGGGCTCCGGATGGACCGGTCCCGCTGAAGGAGAGCGAAGAAGGGAAGACCGCGACCCTCACCCGCCCCCGAGTTGGCGACCAAGTGTACCAGCCGGGGGCCCCATTCGCTTCCTCGATCGGGCCGGCTCGGCGTGGAGCGCCCGCTAGATCAGGCGGTCGAGCCCGCTGCGGAGGGTGCTGGCGAGATCGCGGAGGATCGCCTCCAGGATTCGCGTCGCGGCGCGCGGTGCGTCGTCGGACAGGCGCAGGAAGGCGCTGCGAGGGAAGAGCAGCACCCGGGAGGCCTCGGCCGCCGCCGCGGTGAGCTCCCGGCGACCGAGGGCGGCCAGAGAGGTACCGCCCAGGTGCCGGCCGGCGGGCAGCGTGACGAGCTCGCCCACCCGGGCGCTCGAGAGCAGCAGCGAGCCCAGGGCCACCAGCACCAGCCCGTCGGCCTCGTCGCCCTCCTCCACCACGATCTCACCCATGCCGAGCTCCCGCGCCTCGACGAGATCGCTCACCATGGCGAGCTCCTCCTCGCTCAGCTCCGCGAAGGGCGCGAAGCGCTTGAGATCGGCGCCGTTCATGGCAGGACCCGTCCCAGCATGGTGCCCAGCAAGGCGACCGGGTCGCGCTCGCCCTCCAGCGGCAGCAGGAAGACCGAGGCCTGATCGAGGAGGCCGAGGCTTGGCTCCAGCTCCGCCCGCGCGAGCTTCTCGCCCTTCGGCAGCACGATCACGTGGAAGACCCGGGCTTCCGGGCCCCGGCTGCGGATCTGCTCGACCAACGGCCGCAGCCGCTCCTCGTCCTCGTGATGGGGCCAGCGCATGAGCAGCAGGGTGCCGAGGGCACCGTGGGTCAGGGCGGGCCAGCAGGCGGCGTAGCGCGGGTCGCTCGGCACCTGAAGGAGCTGGACCATCAGGCCCTCGCCGACCTCGATGCGTCCCAGCACCGCCACGTCTTCCGGGCGGTACTCGCCCGAGCCACCGGGCTCCATGCGCACGCCCGGCAGGGCCGCGAGCACGCGGACGAAGTCCCGGGTCCCCGCCGGGTCCGCCGCCGCCAGCAGCAGCTTGGCCTCCTTGGCCGCGCTGCCTCGGGGCCGACCCGCCTGCAGCCACTCCCGCAGGCGCCGCTTCTGGGCGGTATCGAAGAGGCCCTCGAGGCTGCCCGCCTCGCCTTGCTCGGCCTCGCGGCGCAGCTGGACGAGCCCGCGCTCGCAGAGGGTCTGGAGGGTGCGGAGCACCTGGTAGTCCGGGAAGCTGGTCCGGTCGAGCAGGTCGCCGACCCGCTCGTCGCGCTCGAGCAGGCCCAAGAGCTCCTGGGTCACCGGGTGGAGCGCGGAGGGCAGCTCCTCGCGCGGCACGGCCAGGCTCACCCGAGCGGAGGTCGGCGGCAGGGACTCGCGCAGCTGGTCCCACTCGTCGAGCTGGCGCAGCGCCTCCATCAGGAGGGCCCGTGTCGGCGTGGTGATCCGCGGCGCCATGGTCACCGTGCCCGGCGTGAAGGCGAAGCGGCCCTCCCGCCAGGAGAGCATGCGGAAGAGCGCCTTCTCGCCCTCCACCCGGCCCGCGGTCGCCTGCACCAGGTTGCCGTCGCGCAGGATCAGGGCGCCCTGCTCGTCCTGGTGGCCGCCCTCCTCCCGGGCCAGCTCGATCGTCCCGGTCCGTCGGTTCATGTGGAAGAGCTGGAGCAGATCGGTGAGCGGGATCTGGGCGAGCTTGCCCTGGACCTCCTGCTGGGCTTCCGCTTCGCGCTCCACCGCGTCGATGCGCTCGCGCTGGGCCAGGATCGCTTCGATTCGCAGGGCCACGTCCTCCGCCGAAGCGGACGGCGGCAGGGCGTCGTCGAAGAAGCCGCCGTTGATCGGGTCGTCGCCGAGGAAGAGGAAGCGAACCCCTTGGGTCCGCGGGTTGGCCCTTAGGATCTTCGCGAGGGTGCCGGCATCGATCAGCTCCAGATCGACCGGCGCCACCAGGACGTCGGGCACGTCCGCCAGCGCGGCCTCGAGGGCGGCCGCGCCGGTCCGCACGCAGCTCGTCGCGTAGCCGCGGGCGGCGCAGGCGTCCGCGAGCTGGCGCGCCCGGCTGGGCAGGCTCTCGGCGATGAGGATCGCGCTACTCACCGATCGGGTTCTCCATCTCCCGGCTCGCGCTACTCACCGATCGGAATCCCAAGGTCGTGGCCCAGCTGGAAGGCCAGCTGCTCGACCACCACCGGATCGGAGGTGTGGAAGGTGGTGGCGTCGTCGGCGCTGCCGTCTTGCAGGAACGCATACGAGGCTCCCTCGCCCATGTAGACGAGGAAGGGCTGCTCGCGGGTGCCGGAGCTCGGCGCCACCCACGTGACCGGAACGCCCGGCATCAGCTGCTCGTCGCGCTCGGCGAAGAGGAAGACGTCCGTGTGGGGCGTGGTGCCGCGCAGCTGCTCCAGGCCCCCGCGCAGGGAGCCGGCCTCGCCGCCGGGCGGCGCCAGGAAGAGCAGCCCCCGCTGATGGGGATTGCGGCTCACCTCGTCGAGAAGGAAGCGCGCCATCTGGTCGCCGAGCTCCCCGCGCCCTTCGTCGCCTTCGGCCAGGAGGCTCTCCAGGAGCCGCCGGAAGGGGACCTCCTCCAGCTCGTAGCGGCGGAGCAGGCTCTTGCGGTCCTCCTCGATGCGCCGCTCGAGGCAGGCGTGCAGGGAGGTCCGGTCGACACCGTTCGACGGGAAGGTGGCCATGGCGGAAAGGACCACGGGCCGGTCGTCGCCCAGCTCCCGGAGCGCCGGACTGCGCTCCACCGCCGTCCGCAGCCGCCGCTTCGCCACCGCCGAGCCCAGGCTGTCGCACTCGGGCAGCATGACCAGGTACTCGTGGTCGCTCTGGGTCGCCAGCAGGTCGGTGACCCGCACCGCCTTCTCCAGATCGGCCACCACCGCCTGGATCCAGGCGCTGAACTCCCGCAGCGAGAGGCGCTCGCGCACGGGGCCGATCGGGTCCAGCTGCATGCGCACGAGCGAGACACTGCGGCCGAAGCGCTTGGCCTTCTGGAGCTCGTGGTGGAGCACGTCGTCGAGGTAGGCGCCGGTGTAGGCGCGAGTGGTCGGGTCCTTGAAGGAGCGTCGCTCGAGGGACTGGAACTCGATCGCGTTGGCCAGCGCCTGGCTCGCGAACAGCGCGAAGCGCTCGGCCACCTCCCGGTCGGCCGCGTCGAATTCGGCGCCGTCGAGCCGGTCGGTCAGGCGCAGCACACCCAGCAAGCGGCCGTCGTGGCGAAGGGAGACGTAGAGCGGGGCCCGGGACGCACCGGTGCCCTCCGGCTGCAGCGAGCGGCAGCCCGGGTCCCGGAGTGGCTGGAGCGCTTCGGGCAGGCGATCCAGGACGAGCTGCGTCTCCTCCTCGTCGACCCGCACCAGGCCGCCCACGCCGCACAGCTCGAGTGCCCGCGGCGGGTCCCCGTCCGCGAGCCAGGCGACCCCGGCGTGGGCGTTCGTCTCCAGGCAGAGCACCTCGACCACGCGATCGGCCAGGGGCTCCAGCGAAAGCGTCGAGAACAAGCTCAGCGCTCGCTCGTACTGGGCGAAGTGGCCCATGAAGGACAGATTCTCGGCGACCAGGCGGTCGTGCTCGGCGTGCATGGCCCGGCGTTCGAGCACGCCGTCGATCGCGCGCAGCAGCGAGGTGCGGTCGATGGGCTTGAGCAGGTAGTCCGTCGCACCGAGCCGCATCGCTTCCACGGCGGTCTTCACGTCGCCCACGCTGGTGACCACCACCACGTCCTGCTCCGGCCAGCGCTCCTTCACCTGGCGGACGAGCTCGCGGCCGTCCATCTCGGGCATCACCAGATCCGTGAGGACCAGGTCGACCGGCTCCTCCTCCATCAGGGCGAGGGCCTCGGCGCCGCTTCCGGCCGTGACGACCTCGAAGTCTTCCTGCTGAAGGAGGTCCTCGAGGAACACCCGGAAGTAGAGCTGGTCGTCGACCGCGAGGATGCGCGCCTGGTTCAAGGCTCTTGCCTCGCGTGATGGGTCCGGGCCTGGTTCAAGGATCACCCCTCCCGGATCCTGTCCGGGCATGGTTCGTAGGCCCTTCCTCACGACGGGGTCGGAAAGGCGCCCTCTTCATCGGCGGATCGTCCTGGCTCCGTGAGTGTGCCGCGAAGCGGGACCGGGCGGCCGATCAAGGAGTGCGGGGTCGCGTCGACGATCTCCACCTCCAACAGGCTGCCCCCGGGGGCTCGGTGGTGGACGTTCACGACCCGGTGCTGGGGGTCCCGGCCCCGGAGCTGGCCCGGCGATCTCCCGGTCGCGCCCTCTACGAGGATCTCGGCGCGCTCCCCGACCCGGGCCCGGTGGGCCTGGAGCGTCAGGCGGCGCTGGAGGGCCTGGAGCCGCTCCAGGCGCTCCTGGGCGACCTCCGGCGGCACCCGGGCCTCCCGGCGCGCGGCCGCGGCCGTGCCAGGCCGCGGCGAGTATTTGAAGGAGTACGCGTCCACGAAGCCCACCTCCTCCACCAGGGCGAGGGTGGCCTGGAAGTCCGCTTCGGTCTCACCGGGGAAGCCGACGATCAGGTCGGTGGTGAGGACCAGGTCCGGCCGGGCCGCCTGGAGCGCACGGGCCCAGTCGCGGAAGTCGTCGGCGGTGTAGCGCCGACGCATGGCCTCGAGGACGCGATCCGAGCCGCTCTGGAGCGGCAGGTGGACGTGAGGGCAGAGCTCCGGGATCTCGGCGTGGGCCCGCACCAGGGCCTCGTCGAAGAAGCTCGGGTGGGGGCTCGTGTAGCGGATGCGATCCAGGCCCGGGATCGCCGCCAGCCGCCCCAGCAGCTCGGCGAACGCCAGCGTTCCGGCGGCCTCGGCCCGGCCCCGGCGCAGGTCGTGCCGGCCGTAGGCATTCACGGTCTGACCGAGCAGGGTCACCTCCCGCACGCCGCCCCCGGCCAGGGCCCGGGCCTCGGCGAGGATCCGCTCGGCGGGCCGACTGATCTCCCGCCCCCGGGTAGTCGGGACGATGCAGAAGCTGCAGAACAGGTCGCAACCTTCCATGACGGTCAGGAAGGCCCGCCCGGGGGTCCGGTCCCGAAACGCCGGGTGCCGCTCGGGCAGATCGAATCGCTCGAGGGACGCGACCACTCCGGTGCGGGCCACCCGTCGGCCGGTCCGGGCGGCCTCGATCATCTCTGGGACGTAGCGCAGGTTGTGGGTACCGAACACGAAGTCGACGTGGCCAAAGCGCCCGAGCAGCGCGTCACCCTCCTGCTGGGCGACGCAGCCCCCGACCCCGAGCACCCGCTCCGGCGCCGCGCGCTTCCACTCGCGCAGCGCTCCCAGGTCGCTGTAGAGCTTGTGCTCGGCCTTCTCCCGGATCGAGCAGGTATTGATGATGAGGAGCTCGCTCGTCTCCTCGTCGTCCGCGGAGCCCCAGCCGGCGTGGTGGAGCAGGTTCGCCAGCTTGTCCGAATCGTGGACGTTCATCTGGCAGCCGTAGGTGCGGAGGGCGAAGCGGCGCGGCACGGCGGCAGCCTACCCGAGAGCGCCGGCGAGCGTCAAAGTGTCCGGATTTCCTGGAAAAACCTGAACTTCACGCTCAAGGAACAGGGGCAACCTACGGAAGTTGCTGGCCTTTGCGGATCACCAACCGTGTTCTGCGAAATGATGTTTGACAACGCGGGCCGGCCTGGCACATACTCGGCTTCACCGACTCCAACAGGTTCATGGAGCGGCGGTGGATAAGGCATTTCTCACCGAAATGTCCAACCTCTCACCCCCCATCATCTATCCACCGCCTCTCCGCCCTGAACGAAGCCCCGCCCGGCGCGAGCCTGGCGGGGCTTCTCGTTGGAGGCGAAGAGCACGGGGCCGACCGCATCCGCGAGCATCCGTCCCACCTCGCGCTCGCCCTCCGGCGTGAAGTGGCAGTCGTCCATCAGCCAGCGTTCTCGGTCGAGGCGGTAGAGGTCCACCAGCGGAGCGGCCAGCTCGGCGGCGACTTCGCGCGTCGCCGCGTTGTTGGCTCGCGCCCGGGCCTCGAGGCTCGGGAGCAGCTCGGGCCGATGGGTGAGCACGCTCGACGCGTAGCCCTCGGTCCGGAACGGGACGGTAGCGAGGACCGGGACCGCTCCGAGGGCCCGTCCACCGGCGACGAAGCGGCGCAGGTTCGCCTCGAAGGTGGCGCCGATCCCCGGCCGTTCCAGGTTCGCGGCGAGCTCGTCGACGGTCGGCCGGTTGTCGTAGCGGATCGAGCCGTAGAGGGGGTGCTCGGCACCGGCCGAGAACCCGAGGCGCCCGCGGCCGCTGGCCAGTACGAGCATCGCCAGATGGGAGACCCGGAACAGCCGCTTGAAGGGCCGATTGCTCGCCCGTAGGTCGTAGTCGAATCGGCGGTAGTGGCTGTAATCGTCCCGGTAGTCGTTCCAGAGCTGGGGGAAGATCTCGTTGCGGCCGTCGGTCATCACCACCACGTCGGGCTCGAGCCCGGCGACGTGGGCGTTCAGGTGGAGCAGGGTCTCGCGGGAGGTCCAGCCGGGCACGCCGGCGTTCACGACCTCGACCGGGCGCCCCGGGTAGCGGCGGGCCAGCTCCTCGCCGAGGCGCACGGCGCCGGTCTCGTCGTCCTCCACCCCGATCCCGTAGACCGTCGAGGCGCCCATCAGCACGACGCGGCGCACGCCCGCGGGCTTGGGGACGCGAAACGGCGGGCTCCGGAAGCCCCTCTCGTCATGGCGAAAGCCCGGGGCCTCGAAGTCCGGCGTGAGGCGGTAGCCCAGCGCCTCGTCCCACGTGAAGCGTCCCCGGGTCTCGGTCTCGTGGGTGAGCTGGTGGGCCTTGGCCTCGGGCCAGCTCCCCGCCACGAACAGGCGGGCGCCGACCTCGGCCATCAGCACGACGAACGCGACGCTGGCGGCCGCCAGCAGGAGCTCCACTCGGGTCACGGGGCTTCCGATCGGCCGTCGGGTCGGCGGGCTTCAGTCGCCCCGCCCTCCCGGGGCAACACGCTCCGCAGCACCCGGAGAGCGTTGCCCGCCAGGACCCCCCGGATCTCGTCGTCGCGGAAGCCCTCGGCGACGAGTGCGTCGACGAGGAGCGAGAGTCCCGTCGTGTCGAAGGCGGTGGTGACAGCGCCGTCGAAGTCCGAGCCCAGGGCCACGTGATCGGCTCCCACGAGGTCGCGCACGTGGGCCGCGGCCCGGGCCACGTGCTCGGGGGAGGTGCCGCACACCGCGCCGGCGAAGTAGCCGATGCCCACCACGCCTCCGGTGGCGGCGATGCCCCGAAGCTGGGCGTCCGCGAGGTTGCGCGGCCCCGGACAGGTGGCCTGGACGCCGGTGTGGGAGGCCACCAGGGGGCCGACCCCGAGCGCCAGGAGGTCGTCGACGGTCGCCGGCGAGGCATGGGCCACGTCGATCGCCACCCCGAGCGCTCGCGCGCGCCGCACGGCGGCCCGGCCCAGCTCGGTGAGGCCGTACTTCGCCTCACCCGCCGATGAGCCGCCGACGCGGTTGTCGAAGAAGTGGGTAGGCGCCATCATGCGCAGCCCCGCGGCGAACAGCGCGTCCACCCCGCCGAGCTCGCCGTCGAGGGCCTGCATGCCCTCGAGGCCCAGCATCCCGCCCACGACGGCCTCGCCCCGGCGCCGCGCCGCCACGACGGCGTCGAGGTCGGCCCGCGTCCGGACGATCCGCAGGCGGCCGTCGGATCCACCCGCGAGCTCGACCAGGCGGGCCGCCTGATGCTCGGCCCGGGCCCGGCGACTCGTCCAGGTGGCCACGGGCCAGCGCTGGAGCACGGCCAGCAGGGTGATCAGGTCCGGCTCGTCGGCCGGGGTGCGCTCGAAGTTCTGGCCCGCGGGCACCTGGGTCACGAGACCGAACACCTGGAGCGCCACCTGGCCCTCCAACAGGCGGGGCAGGTCCACCTGGCCGTGGGCGAGCTGCCGGCTGAGGTCCCGATCCCAGAGGAGCGGATCCGCGTGGAGATCCACCGCACCGGCCTCGGCGAGGAGCGCGCGGGCGCGCTCGCTGCCCGCGAAGGGCGGCTCGCCCGCCACCCGGTTGATGCGGCGATCCAGCTCGCCGGGCAGCCAGAGAAAGGCGGCGAGCCCGAGCAGCGCGACCCCGCCGGCGACGAGGGCGAGCCACCTCACGCGCTAGCGCACGAGCCGATCGAGGCCCCGCATGGCGGCCTACAGAACCAGCCGGTCGACGACCCGGGAGAGCTGCTTCAGGTTCCGGCACTCCTCGGCGACGTCCGTATGGGGCAGGTATTTGTCCATCACGCTGTCGCCGAAGCCCCAGGCGGAGGGGCTCTCCGGGTTCAGCCAGACGACGTCCTTGGCCTTGTTGCGGATGTCGCGCAGGCACCAGGCGCGGGGGTCGTTGTAGTTGTTCCGGGCGTCGCCCAGGATGAGCACGGTCGTCTTGTTGTCGATGGAGGACAGGAAGTTCTGCCAGAAGTGGTGGAAGGCGAAACCGAAGTTCGAACGGGTATAGACGTTGATCACGTCGCCGCCGTCGAGGGCCTTCTCGATGGCGTCGTTGATGTCCTTGTCCTTGAAGACCTGGGTCACCTCGCCCAGCTCGGACACGAAGACGAAGGCGCGGATCTTCGTGAAGCACTCCTGCAGGCTGTACATGAACTGCAGCATGAAACGGGAGACGTTGGCCACGGAGCTCGAGACGTCGCAGAGAATCACCAGCTTCGGCTTCTCCTTGCGGCGCTGCTTGAAGATCAGGTCGAAGGGCACGCCGCCGTGGGCCATGTTGCGGCGCAGCATGGTGTGGAGGTCGAGCTTGCCCTTCTTGAGCCGGCGTTTGCGGATCGAGAGCACGTTCTTGATGCGCTGGGCCAGCCGGGCGACCACCTCGCGCATCTTCTTGATCTCGTCCTCGGTGAGGTTGTAGAAGCTCTTCTCGAGCAGGCTCTCGCGGCGGAACTTCTCCATGTAGTCGAAGTTCTGCTGCTGGAGCTGGCGCTCGGTGTAGTTCCGGACGCTCTTGCGCAGGGCCTCCAGGAACTTGTCGATCAGCTCCATCAGGGCTTCGACCTCGGCGTCGCCCATACCCGACTCGCGGAGCTGCTGGGCCAGCTCGCGGAGCTGGTCCCCGGCCCCCTCGGCGTCCATCTGCTCCATCGTGCGCCGGGTGAAGAAGCCCAGCTGGAGCATGTTCTCGATGCGCTCGACCCCGGCGGCCTCGGCCGCCTCCCGGATCAGCTGCTCGAGCTTGTCCAGATCCTGGGTAAGCAGCGCCTTGGCGAGCTCCGACAGGTCGAGATCCTGCGGATTGCCCTCCATGTTCTGCATGCCGTCCTGGATGGCCTGCATCAGCTGCTCGAGGTCGAACTCGCCGCCCATCTCGCCTGCGGCGTTGTCGAAGGAGTTGCGCAGCCCGTCGTAGAAGGCCGACCAGTAGAGATCGAACATCTGGTCGAAGGTGGGGATGTCCTCGGAGCGCTTCACCATGGTGGTGCGCAGCGCGTCCTTGAAGATCTCCCGGTCGCCGAGGGAGAGCTCGTCGAGCGCCGTGAAGGCGTCGATCGACTCCGCCACCGACACCCGGATCCCGCTCTTCCGGAGCAGATTGGTGAAATCGACGATCTTCTGCTGCACGGGGACCCCTCTAGTGCAGGACGCCCTTCTTGGCGGGCTTCGGCGCTTCGGCCTCCGCCGGCTTGCCCTCCGGGGCGGCCTCGGTCGCTTCCTCCGCCTTGCGGGTGATCAGCCGGCCGAGCTCGGCCTGGGTCTTCTTGATGTCGCCCTCGTACTTGAGGATCACGTTCAGCGTGTCGCGCACCAGGTCCTCGTCCAGCTCGTTGGCGTTGAGCGCCAGGAGCGCCCGGGCCCAGTCGAGGGTCTCGCTGATCGAGGGCGTCTTCTTGAGGTCGAGCTTGCGCAGGCGCTGCATCACGCCCACCAGCTCTTCGGCCAGGCGTCGGTCGATGCCCTCGACCTTCTTGTCGAGGATCCTCACCTCGAGCTCCTCGGTCGGGAAGTCGATGTAGAGGTGGAGGCAGCGGCGCTTGAGCGCGTCGCTCATCTCCCGGGCGTCGTTCGAGGTGAGGAAGACGATCGGCTTGTGACGGGCCTCCAGGGTGCCGACCTCGGGCACCGTGACCTGGAAGTCCGAGAGCACCTCCAGCAGGAAGGCTTCGAACTCCGGGTCGCTCTTGTCCACCTCGTCGATCAGGAGCAGCGTGGGCTGCTCGGCCTGGATCGCGCGGAGGAGCGGCCGGGGCACGATGAAGTTCTCGGAGAAGAAGACGCTGTCCTCCTCGCCCACCCGGGCGGCGGCGTCCTTGACCGTGGTGGTCCCGGCCATCGCCTCGGAGAACTTCTCCTTCAGGATCTGGGTGTAGAGGAGCTGCTTCGAGTACTCCCACTCGTAGAGGGCCTTGGCCTCGTCGAGCCCCTCGTAGCACTGCAGCCGGATCATCGGCCGCCCAGTGGCGGCGGAGACGACCTTGGCGAGCTCGGTCTTGCCGACGCCGGCCGGGCCCTCCACCAGCACCGGCTTCTCCAGCTTCGACGCCAGGAAGACCACCGTCGCGATGTTCTTGTCGCAGATGTAGTCCTGGGCGTCGAGCTGCTCGATGACTTGCTCGGGCGAGTCGAACATGGGGCTCCTCTCAGCTCATGAGATGCAGAACGTGCCCGAGCTTCTCCTTCTTCGTACGCAGGTACTCGAAGTTCTTCTCGTTGGGCTCGATCTCGAGGGGCACCCGCTCGACGATCGCGAGCTGGTAGCCCTCGATGCCGGCGCGCTTGCCCGGGTTGTTGGTGATGATGCGCATCTTGCGCACCCCGAGGTCGTGCAGGATCTGGGCGCCCACGCCGTAGTCGCGCAGGTCGGCGGCGAAGCCGAGGCGCTCGTTGGCCTGGACCGTGTCGAGGCCCTCCGAGTCCTGCAGGCCGTAGGCCTTGATCTTGTTCTTGAGCCCGATCCCGCGCCCTTCCTGGCGCATGTAGAGGATCACGCCCTGGCCCTCGTTCTCGATCATCTTCATGGCGGCTTCCAGCTGCTCGCCGCAATCGCAGCGCAGGGAGCCGAAGGCGTCGCCGGTCAGGCACTCGCTGTGCACCCGGACCAGGATCTCGTCGTCCTCGCGGATCTCGCCCTTCACGAGGGCGATGTGGTCGACGTGATCGATGTCGTTCTCGTAGACGACGGCCCGGAAGTCGCCGCCGCCCACGGTCGGCAGCACGCACTCGCCGGCCCCGCGCACCAGCTTCTCGTTGCGCAGGCGGTACTCGATCAGGTCCGCGACCGTGACGATCTTGAGATCGTGCTGTCGGGCGAAGGTGACCAGGTCCGGCATCCGGGCCATGGTGCCGTCGTCGTTCATGATCTCGCAGATCACGCCCGCCGGCTTCATGCCGGCCAGGCGGGCGAGATCAACGGAGCCCTCGGTCTGGCCGGCCCGGCGCAGGACGCCGCCGTCGCGGGCCCGCAGGGGAAAGATGTGGCCGGGCCGCACGATGTCCCGGGGCCGGGCGTCCTCGGCGATGGCCGTGGCGATGGTGTGAGCGCGATCGAAGGCCGAGATGCCCGTGGTCACGCCCTCGCGGGCCTCGATGGACACGGTGAAGGCCGTGCCGAAGCCGGACGAGTTCTCCGCGTCCGGCACCATCATCGTCAGGTTCAGCCGGTCGAGCTGCTCCTCGGTCATCGGCAGGCAGATCAGGCCACGGCCGAACTTCGCCATGAAGTTGATCGCGTCGGGCGTGACGGCCTCGGCTGCCATGCACAGATCGCCTTCGTTCTCCCGGTCCTCGTCGTCGACGAGGATCACCATGCGGCCGGCGCGGATCTCCTCGATGGCCGTGTCGACGGCGACGATGACGTCGCTCGCGTCCACCGGCAGGCGCGTGGGTTCAGCCGGGTCGGGCTGCGATCGGGGGTCGCTCATCGTTCCTCTCCGTACGGACCGCGAGGGTGGCACGGTTCCGTCGGGCGCGCGGCGGCCGGAGCTGGCGTTGGGGGGCAACTTGCTGAGCACCCTATCAGCAGTTGACTCTCGTGTCAATCGCGGGAATTTCGCAAGTGCTGGTTCCCAAAGGGGTTTCGGCGCCTCAGCCTGACCGCAGGTCAGGCGGCGACCGGTCCTCGTTCGCTTCGCCCTGGCGCCGGGGACGGCCATCAACGAGGGCGCGCTCGGCTACCACCTGCGCGAAGGCGAGCACGACCTCACGAGCTGGGACTGGGAGCGCTTCCTCGACTGGGCGGACCGGGCGCTCCCGGGCGCACCTACTGGAGGTTCTTGAGCACGCCCTTCAGGAAGTCGTCCTCGGAGACGGCGAACTTCTCGTGGAAGGCGTGACGCGCGTCGAGGAAGCGGTAGACCCGGCGCAGCAGCTCGCGGAAGGTCTCCACCACGCCTTCGCCGCGCATGGCCACCGCGGGGAAGGTCGGGATGTCGCCCCAGGCGCTGCGGATCTCCTCGAGGTCCTTCACGTCCGGGAGGTCGCGCTTGTTGAACTGCACGACCTTCGGAATGGCGTCGAAGTCGATGCCGTTCGACTTCAGGTTCGCCTCCATGTCGCGCCAGCTGTAGGCGTTGGCGCCGGCGGAGGAGCGCTGGGAATCGGCGACGAAGACCACGCCGTCGGCACCGGCCAGCACGACCTTGCGAGTCGACTTGTGCATCACCTGGCCCGGCACGGTGAAGAGCTTCAGCTTCATGGTGAAGCCGCCGGAGGTGCCGAAGGAGACCGGCAGGAAGTCGAAGTAGAGGGTGCGGTCGTCGGCCGTGTCGAGGGTGACCATCTTGCCGCGGGTCTCGGGGTCGAGCAGCTCGTGGAGCTTCTGCAGGTTCGTGGTCTTGCCCGAGAGCGCCGGCCCGTAGTAGACGAGCTTCAGCACGATCTCACGGCCCGCCATGTTGATCTGCACCATCGGCCACGCTCCGCCCGGGCCTGGGGCCCGTGATGCCGGTCTCATCGGCAGGAAGCGGTCGGAAATGAAGGTGGCAGCCGGGGAAACGGCCTGCGGGTCAATCCCCGCGGAAGGCCCTCAGCAGGGCTCGGGCCCCGGCGGCCGGCGTGGCTCGTTGCGCCTCGACCTCGGCCTCCCAGCGGCGGACTTCCGCGGCGACGGCCGGGTGGGCGCGGAAGGCCTGGGCCAAGCCCTCCTCCACCAGGGTCCACATCCATTGGCGGGCCTGGGCGCGGCGACGGGCCTCGAGCTCGCCGCTGGCCTCGAGAGCCCGGCGGTGGCCCTGGACGGTCTCCCAGACCTCCGGGAGCCCCACCCGCTCGAGCGAGCTCACCGAGAGGACCCGCGGGCTCCAGCCGGGGGTGGTCGGCCGCAGGAGCTGGAGGGCTCCTTCGTGCTCGCCGCGGGTGCGTTCGGCGATGGCCTTCTGCTCGCCGTCGGCCTTGTTCACGATCAGAGCGTCGGCCAGCTCGAGGGCGCCCTTCTTGATGCCCTGGAGCTCGTCGCCGGAGCCGGGCTGGAGCAGCACGAGGAAGGTGTCGACCAGGGAGCGCACCGCCACCTCCGACTGGCCGATCCCCACGGTCTCGACGATCACCACGTCGAAGCCTGCGGCCTCGCACAGAAGCAGCGCCTCCCGCGTGCGGTGGGCGACGCCGCCCAGGGCGCCGCCGGAGGGCGAGGGGCGGATGAAGGCGCGCTCGTCGCTGGCGAGCTGCTCCATGCGCGTCTTGTCGCCGAGAATGCTGCCGCCGGTCACCGGGCTCGAGGGGTCGACCGCCAGCACGGCCACCCGGTGCCCCTCGGCGAGCAGGTGGAGGCCGAAGCTCTCGATGAAGGTGCTCTTGCCGACGCCGGGCGGGCCGGTGATGCCGATCCGCACGGCGCCGCCGGTCTCCCCGACCAGCGCCTCGAGGATCTCCTGGGCCTGGGCCTGGTGGTCCTCGCGGGTGCTCTCGATCCAGGTGATGGCGCGGGCCAGGCTGCGGCGATCGCCCCGACGGATGGCGGCGGCGTGCTCCCGGGCGGAGGTCACGTACGGCGCGACCTCACCACCCGCAGCACCTCCCGGGCCGCCTTCGGCACCGGCGTGCCCGGACCGAAGATCCCGGCCACGCCCTTCTCGCGCAGGAAGTCGTAGTCCTGGGGCGGGATGATGCCGCCGGCCACCACCACGATGTCCGACGCCCCCTTCGCTGCCAGCGCGTCGATCAGCGCCGGTACCAACGTCTTGTGGCCCGCGGCCTGACTGGAGACGCCCACCACGTGCACGTCCGCGTCGATGGCCTGCTGGGCGGCCTCGTCGGGGGTCTGAAAGAGCGGGCCCACGTCCACGTCGAAGCCGATGTCGGCGAAGGCGGTGGCGATCACCTTGAGCCCGCGGTCGTGACCGTCCTGGCCGAGCTTCACCACGAGCATGCGCGGGCGCCGGCCCTCTTCCTCGGCGAAGGCCTCGACCTCGCGGCAGATCCCGTCGAACTCCTCGTCGCCCTGGTAGACGCCGCCGTACACACCGGAGACCGATCGCACCTCGGCACGGTAGCGGGTGTAGTGCTTCTCCAGGGCCTCGGAGATCTCGCCCACGGTCGCGCGCGCCCGGGCGGCGTCCACGGCGGCCTCGAGCAGGTTGCCCTCTCCGCTCTCGGCCAGGGTGCCGAGATGGGCGAGGCGCTTCTCTACGAGTGCAGCGTCGCGCTGGGCGCGGATCGCCTCGAGGCGCCGGATCTGGGCCTCGCGCACCGCCGTGTTGTCGATGTCGCGGACCTCGAGCCGGGTTTCCTCGCCCGCGCGGTACTTGTTCACGCCGACGATCACGTCGTCGCCGCTGTCGATCCTCGCCTGCCTGCGGGTCGCGGCCTCCTCGATCTTGAGCTTCGGCATGCCGGCGACGATTGCCTTGGTCATGCCGCCGAGGGCCTCCACCTCGTCGATCAGCTCGTTCGCCGCCCGGTAGACGCTCTCGGTGAGCGACTCCATGAAGAAGGAGCCGCCCCAGGGATCCACCACGGCGGGGATGCCCGACTCCTCCTGCAGGATGAGCTGGGTGTTGCGCGCGACCCGGGCGGCCGTGTCCGTCGGAAGGCTCACCGCCTCGTCGTAGCCGTTCGTGTGCAGGCTCTGGGTGCCGCCGAAGACCGCCGCCATCGCCTCGACGGTCGTGCGGATGACGTTGTTCATCGGGTCCTGCTCGGTGAGGCTGGCCCCCGAAGTCTGGCAGTGGGTGCGCAGCATCATCGAGCGCGCCTGGTTCGGCGCGAACTCTGCCTGCATGCGCTCGGCCCAGATTCGGCGGGCCGCACGCATCTTGGCGATCTCCAGGTAGAAGTTCATGCCGATGCACCAGAAGAAGGAGAGGCGACCGGCGAAGGCGTCCACGTCGAGGCCCTTCGAGAGGGCGGCGCGCACGTACTCGAGGCCGTCGGCGATGGTGAAGGCCAGCTCCTGCACCGTCGTCGCACCGGCCTCCTGCATGTGGTAGCCGCTGATCGAGATCGAGTTGAACTTCGGCATCTTCTGCGCCGTGTACTCGATGATGTCGGCCACGATCCGCATGCTGGGATCGGGCGGGTAGATGTAGGTGTTGCGGACCATGAACTCCTTGAGGATGTCGTTCTGGATGGTCCCGGCGAGCTTCTCCGTCGGAACGTCCTGCTCCTCGCCGGCGACGATGAAGCAGGCCATCACCGGCAGCACCGCGCCGTTCATGGTCATGGAGACGGTCACCTGGTCGAGGGGGATGTCCTCGAACAGGAGCTTCATGTCCTCCACCGAGTCGATGGCGACGCCGGCCTTGCCCACGTCGCCGGTCACGCGCGGATGGTCCGAGTCGTAGCCACGGTGGGTGGCGAGATCGAAGGCCACCGAGAGGCCCTGCTGGCCGGCGGCCAGGTTCGCCTTGTAGAAGGCGTTCGATTCCTCGGCAGTGGAGAAGCCGGCGTACTGGCGCAGGGTCCAGGGCCGGTTCGCGTACATCGTGGCGCGCGGACCGCGCAGGAAGGGGAAGAAGCCGGGCAGCGTGTCCACGTGCTCGAGGCCTTCGAGATCGGCTGCCGTGTAGAGGGGTTTCACCTCGAGGCCGTCGGGGCTGGTCCAGACCAGCTCGCTGGGATCCCGCCCGCGCAGCTCCTTGGCTGCTGCTTCCTTCCACCGGTTCGGGTCACTCATCTCCGCTCCTTCCGCCGCCCGCGCTTCGAGCCCCGTGGGGTCTCCGACGCGGCGGCCAGACGTTAGCCCCTGTCACATGGAGCGCCGGTAGCGCCCCCCGACCTGGAACAGCGCGTCCGAGATCTGTCCCAGGCTCGCCACCTGCACGGTCTCCATCAGCTCCCGGAAGAGGTTCCCGCCGCTTCGGGCCGTCTCCTGGAGCCGGGCAAGGGCCGGCGCGCAGGCCTCCCGGTGCCGGGCGTGGAACTCCGCCAGCCCCTCGATCTGGGCCCGCTTCTCCGCCTCGCTCGCGCGCATCAGCGCCACCGGCTGCTGCGCCTCCTCCGGCTCCGGGTTCAGGAAGGTGTTCACGCCCACGATGGGCAGCTCGCCCGAGTGCTTCAGGGATTCGTAGTGCAGGCTCTCGTCCTGGATCTTGCCGCGCTGGTAGTGGGTCTCCATCGCGCCGAGCACGCCGCCCCGCTGGGACAGGCGCTCGAATTCCTGGAGCACCGCCTCCTCCACCGCGTCGGTGAGCCACTCGCTGAAGTAGGAGCCCTGCAGACCGTTCTCGTTCTTGGCCGCGCCGAGCTCCCGATTGATCACGAGCTGGATCGCGAGGGCGCGCCGCACCGATTCGGGCGTGGGCGTCGTGACCGCCTCGTCGTAGGCGTTCGTGTGCAGGCTGTTGCAGTGGTCCTGGATCGCGGTGAGCGCTTGGAGCGTGGTGCGGATGTCGTTGAAGGCCATCTCCTGGGCGTGCAGCGACCGGCCCGAGGTCTGGATGTGGTACTTGAGCTTCTGGCTGCGTTCGTCGGCGCCGTAGAGATCGCGCATCGCGATCGCCCAGATCCTCCGGGCCACCCGGCCGATCACGTTGTACTCCGCGTCGAGGCCGTTGCTGAAGAAGAAGGAGAAGTTCGGCGCGAACTCGTCCACGGCCATGCCGCGGGCCCGGTAGGCCTCCACGTAGGTGAAGCCATTGGCCAGGGTGAAGGCCAGCTGCGTAATCGGGTTCGCTCCCGCCTCGGCGATGTGGTAGCCGGAGATCGAGACCGAGTAGAAGTTTCGCACCTGCTCGTCGACGAAGAACTGCTGGATGTCGCCCATCACCTTGAGGGCGAAGGCGGTGGAGAAGATGCAGGTGTTCTGGGCCTGGTCCTCCTTGAGGATGTCGGCCTGCACCGTGCCGCGGACCGTGCGCAGGACGTCGCCGCGGATGCGCGCGTAGGTCTCCGCGTCGACGGCCTCGCGGCCGGTGATCCCGAGCAGGCCGAGACCGAGGCCTTCGTGGCCCGGCGGCAGCTCGGCGCGATAGGCCGGGAGCGCGTCGCCGCCCTGGCGCTCGCGCACCGCCTCGAGCTGGCCCGTCTCGCGCAGGTGCTTCTCCACCCCCTGGTCGACGGCGGCATTCAGGAAGAGCGCCAGCACCATCGGCGCCGGGCCGTTGATCGTCATCGACACCGAGGTCGACGGATCGCACAGGTCGAATCCGGAGTAGAGGCGCTTGGCGTCGTCGAGGGTGCACACGGAGACGCCGCTGGTGCCGATCTTGCCGTAGACGTCGGGACGTTCGGCGGGGTCACGCCCGTAGAGGGTGACGCTGTCGAAGGCGGTGGAGAGGCGGGTGGCCGGCTGCCCCTCGGAGACCAGGTGGAAGCGCCGGTTGGTGCGCTCCGGCCCGCCCTCCCCCGCGAACATGCGCGCCGGATCCTCCTCGGCGCGCTTGAACGGGAACACACCGCTGGTGAAGGGAAAGTGGCCGGGCAGGTTCTCCTGGCGCAGGTAGCGGGTGAGCTCGCCCCAGTCGCCCCCGCGTGGCACGGCGACCCGCGGGAGCTTCGTGCCGGAGAGGGTTTCGGCCCGGTTCTCGACGTGGACCTTTCGGCCGCGCACCTCGTAGGACTGGCTGTCCGCTTCGTAGCGGGTGCGCGTCTCCGACCACGCCTCCAGGGCCTCCCGGAGGGCCGGGTCGAGGGCGTCGCGGCGGGCGGCGTGCTCGGCGGCCACGACCTCGCGGGCGGTACCGGCCTCGGCGGGGAGCGCGTCTTCGGCGAGGGCGAGGGCCTGGGCGCTCCGGGCCTCCCCGGCCAGCGCCTCGGTGCGGTCCCGATAGCTCCGCACGCAGCCCGCGATCTCCTCCAGGTACCGCTCGCGGCCCGCGGGCACGAGCGGCGGCGGCTCGGCGATGCCCTTCGCCTCGCGCTCGGCCGGCCGCGCCAGCGCCGAGGCCCCATCGGCCACGAGCCGCTCGCGCAGCCGCTCGAACACGACGTCGACGCCCGGGTCGTCCCACTGGCTGGCCACGGTCGCGACCACCGGAACCGCCTCGTCGTCGGCGTCGAAGACGGTGTGGTTGCGGCGCCACTGCTTGCGGACGTCGCGCAGGGCGTCGAGGGCGCCGCGGCGGTCGGTCTTGTTCAGCACGACGAGATCGGCGAGCTCGAGCATGTCGATCTTCTCGAGCTGGGACGGCGCGCCGTACTCGGGTGTCATCACGTAGACCGAAGTGTCCGCCAGGTCGACGATCTCCGAGTCGCTCTGGCCGATGCCGGCGGTCTCGATCAAGACGAGGTCGAAGTCCGCGGCCTGGAGCACCTGCACCGCGTCCCGGATCGCCCGGGAGAGCGCCAGGTGGGCCTGACGGGTCGCGAGGGAGCGCACGTAGACGGTCTCGCCCTGGATCGCATTCATGCGGATCCGATCGCCCAGGAGGGCGCCGCCGCTGCGGCGCCGCGAGGGGTCGACCAGCAGCAGGCCGATGCGCAGCGCGGGGAAGCCCAGCCGGAAGCGCCGGACCAGCTCGTCCACGACGCTCGACTTGCCGGCGCCGCCGGTCCCGGTGAAGCCGACGACCGGCGCCGGCGCCCGACCGCGCCGGCTCGCGAGGAGCGCGCGGGCCTCCGCGGCCTCTCCGTCCTCCGACGGTAGGAGGGACTCCAGCCAGGAGATCACCCGCGCGACGCTGCCGGGCCGATCGGCGGCGAGCTCGCGGAGGGCGTCGCCGAGGGGCGGTGCCGGAAGCGCGCGGCACTCGTCCACGATCGTGCGGATCATGCCCTCGAGCCCCAGGCTGCGCCCGTCCTCCGGACTGAAGATCCGGGCCACCCCGTGGGCGTGGAGGGTCTCGATCTCCTCCGGCACGATCGTGCCCCCGCCGCCGCCATACACGCGGATGTGTCCCGCGCCGCGGCTCGCCAGCTCGTCCACCAGGTAGCGGAAGAACTCCATGTGCCCGCCCTGGTAGGAGGAGATCGCCACCGCGTGGGCGTCCTCCTCGATCGCCGCCTCGACGATCTCCGCGACGGAGCGGTCGTGACCCAAGTGGATCACCTCGGCGCCCTGGGACTGCAGGATGCGCCGCATGATGTTGATGGCCGCATCGTGGCCGTCGAAGAGCGAGGCGGCGGTGACGATCCGGATGCGCTCGGGCGCCGGCTGGATCGGTGTGACTTCGGCAGTGGCGGTCATTCGGAGGCCTCCCGGCTCAGCGCCAGGGCGCGGGCCCCCACGTGGTCCCGGTACTTCTGGATGTCGTCGCGGAGCGCGCCGAGCTCGCGGATGCGCTCGTCGAGCTCGCCCAGGTGGCGGCCCAGCAGCTCGCCCAAGTGCTGGAGCATGGCCGCGGTGGACCCCTCGATGGCGTAGACCGCGTTCAGCTCACCGATCTCGGCGAGGCTGAGACCGAGGGCCTTGAGCCGCTGGATGAAGCGCAGGCGCTGGAGCTCGTCGTCGCCGTACACCCGTCGCGCCCCGGCGCGGCGGCGCACGCCGGGAAGCAGGCCGAGCTCCTCCCAGTAGCGGACCGTGCGCGGAGAGAGGCCGGTGGCTCGGCAGACCTCACCGATCGAGTGCAGGTGCTCCTCGGGCATGGGATCCCATCGGCTTGTTTGCCAGTTGACGTGAGCTGGCAAATATAGCGGACTGACTGCCAGTCACCAGCCCTCCTCGGCCTTCCTGTGCTACTCGCCCGGAATGCTCCAAGCGGTCCAACTCGGCAGGAACAGCGGGCTGCGCGTATCGCGGCTCTGCCTCGGCACCATGAACTTCGGGGAGCCCGGTCGCGGCCACCAGGGCGACTGGACCCTGGGCCGCGAGCAGGTGAAGCCGATCTTCGAGGCCGCCATCGAGAAGGGCCTCTTCTACTTCGACTGCGCCGACTTCTACGGCGTGGGTGCCAGCGAGAAGGTGGTCGGCGGCCTGCTGAAGGAGCTCCTCCCCCGCGACGAGTACGTGCTCGCGACGAAGATCGCGATGCCCATGGGGACGGGTGCCAACCAGGGCGGCCTCTCGCGCAAGCACGTGATGGAGGGAGTCGAGCGCAGCCTCGAGCGCCTCGGTCACGACTACGTGGACCACCTGGTGATCCACCGCCATCCCCACACCATCCCCGGCCAGGTGCCGACGCCAATCGAGGAGACCCTGGAGGCCCTCCACGACGTGGTGAAGGCCGGCAAGGCCCTCTCTACCTGGGCGCGTCGTCGATGTTCGCCTGGCAGTTCGCCGAGCTCCAGCACACCGCCGAGCGCAACGGCTGGACCCGCTTCATCTCGATGCAGAACCACTACAACCTGATCTACCGCGAGGAAGAGCGGGAGATGAACCCCTACTGCCGGCGCACCGGCGTCGCGCTCACGCCGTGGTCGCCCCTGGCCCGGGGCATCCTGGCGGGCTCCTACCGTGGCGGCTTCGAGGGGGGAACCACCGAGCGGTCCAAGGGCGGGGATCGGCTCCGCACCCAGAGCCTCTACCGCGGGGAGCGGGACTTCGACATCGCCGAGCGGGTGATCGAGGTGGCCCGGGAGCTCGGCCACACCCCCGCCCAGATCTCATTGGCCTGGCTGCTCGGCAAGAGCGAGGTGGTCGCGCCGATCATCGGCGTCTCGAAGGTCGAGCAGCTCGAACAGCTCGTCGCGGCCGCCGAGATCGAGCTCGACGCGGAGACCGTCGCCCGCCTCGAGGAGCTCTACCGGCCCGTCGAGAACCTGCTCTCGATCGGGATGTCCTAGAACGCCGGCAACGCAACAAACGGAACCGGCCCCTAACGCAACAGCTAGCGGCCGACGACGAAGCTGACGCTGGTCGTTCCGCTGCCGCCGATGTTCAGGGTCTGGAAGTTGGTCGCGCCCTCGACCTGGTAGTCGCCGGCCTGGCCGGTCACCTGGAGCGTGGCGTCCAGGAGCTGGCGCACGCCGGTGGCGCCCACCGGATGGCCGGCACCGATGAGGCCGCCGCTCGGGTTGATCGGCGTCTTGCCGTCGATCTCCAGCCAGCCCTCCTCGACCGCCTTCCAGCTCTCGCCCGGCTCGGTGATCCCGAAGTGGTCGATGGCCATGTACTCGCTGGTGGTGAAGCAGTCGTGGGTCTCGATGCCGTCGATGCCGCTGACGTCCGGGATGCCGGCGCGCTCCATCGCGCTCGTGATCGTGCTGCGCACGTGGGGCAGGACGTAACGGTTGTCGGAGCTCTCGGCGACCTTGTCGTCGAAGCGCAGGCGCGCCGTGTTGTGCCCCCAGCCCTTGATGCGCGGGATGTCCTCGAGCTTCTTGCCCATGCCCCGCGCGTACTTCTCCGCGTAGTCCCGGCTGGCCAGGAAGACGCACACCGCGCCGTCGGTCACCTGGGAGCAATCCGCGATGCGGATGCGCCCGCCCACCGCCGGGTTGTCGTCCGTGCGGCAGAGGGCGTGTTCCTTGTTCATGTACCAGGTGCGGGTCTGGGCGTTCGGGTTGAGCTTGGCGTTGTCGTAGTTGAGCCGGCTGATCTCGGCCAGGTGCTCGTCCTTCAGGCCGTAGCGCTTGTCGTACTCGTCACCCAGCCGGCCGAAGAGCTTCGGGAAGGGGAACTCGATGTCCTTCGCCTCTTCCTCGTACCAGGCCGCCGTGCCCAGGTAGGCACCGCCCTCGGAGGCGGAGACGGTCTTCATCTGCTCGATCCCGACCACGGCCTGAAGGTCGTAGCGGCCTGCCTCGATCTCCGCGGAGGCGGCGAGAAGCGCGATGCTGCCCGAGGCGCAGGCCGCCTCGTGGCGGCCGGTGGGAAGCCCGCTGAAGGCCGGGTGCACCTCGGTGAAGAAGGCGCCCAGGTGGCCCTGCATGCAGTAGAGCTCGGCGGCGAAGTTGCCGACGTGGGCGCTCTCGATCTCCTCGGGGGCGATCTCGACCTTCTCGAGGGCGCCCAGCACCGCCTCGCGCATCAGCGCCGAGAAGTGCTTGCTCTCCTTGGTCCAGTTGCGACCGAAGTCGGTCTGGTAGCCACCGAGCACGTAGACGTCCGAACCGGCTGCCATGGCAGTCTCCTTGATTCCCTAGCTGGCGACGAAGAAGCGCCCGGGGTTGATGTGGGGGTGCTGGAAGAGGCGCTCGCTCGTGCCCGAGCGCGCGATCTCCTCCAGGTTCGACGGCACGGGCAGCCCCGACTTCGCGATCATCTCGACCGCGGCCGGCGCGCCCATCGTGTCCACCAGCACCGACGGCGGGGCCCAGTTGAAGCCCATGCCCATGATGCGGTCGACGCCGTCGATGGTCTCGGTCACCTCGCCCACCCGGTGGAAGGCGTAGCTGATGTAGCCGGCGATCACCTTGCGGGCAATCGCGGCGTACTCGCCTTCGGCGCCGAGGAAGCCCTGGATGCCCTCCCGGTACCGGCCCTGGGCATAGAGGTGGGCGACGTCGTCGATGTAGGAGAGATCGGGGAGGCTGACCTCGGCTTCGGGCTTGTAGTCCCCGCTCACCGGATCGAGCACGTGGCGGACCTTGTCCTCCCGCCAGAAGAAGCCGCGGCCGGTCTTGTTGCCCAGCACGCCGCGCTCCATCAGCTTGTCCATGTAGGCGGGCAGCTTGTTCGTCTCGTGGGCCTCGTCGCTCGTGTTCTCGTAGACGTTGTCGACGATGGCCCGGTGGATGTCCCAGCCGACCAGGTCGATCGTCGCCAGCGGCGTCATGGCGCGGCCGGTGTAGGGGCCGACGAGCTTGTCGACGAGCACCGGGCCGTGCTCCTCGGCGAGCTGGGCGGCCTCGTTCAGCACCTTGAAGCCGACGCGGTTCCCGGCGAAGGCCGGCGTATCCGCCGTCCGGACGATCTCCCGGCCGAGGCGCGCCCGGGAGAAGGCCTCGATGAAGTCGACGAGCTCCGGGTCCGTGTCGTCGCCGGCGATCAGCTCGGTGCCCACGATGACGTTCGGCGGATTGAAGAAGTGGAGGCCGAGGAAGTTCTTGCGGAACGCGTTGCCGCGGCCCTCGCAGAGCTTGTTGATCGAGAGGCCGGAGGTCACCGTCGCCACGATCGCGTCGTCGCGGCGCGCCTCCTCGACCCGGTCGAACATGGCCTTCTTGACGTCGAAGTCCTCGGTGAGGGCCTCGAAGACCAGGTCGGCGTCGGCGACGGCTGCATCGAGATCGTGGTCGTAGTCGCCGACGTGGGCGCGCGAGGCGACGGTGGGCGAGCGGACCTGCTTCACCGCGTCGCCGAGCCCCTCCTCGGCCTTGGCCTTCGTGCGGGCCAGGAAGGTGACCTTCGGGACGGCCTGGGTGAACAGGGCGCCGCTCCCGTAGCCCATGGTGCCGTTCGCGCCGAGGACGACCACGTGCTCGAGCTTCCGACTGCGGGCGAGCTTGCGGACCGCGGCGGGGGTGAGAGGCGGGGGGGACATCGGGTGCTTGCTCCTTCCGGGGCCGAGGCCCCGCAGGCTCCCCGGGGGCGCGGCCGATCTCGCGCGTAGGCCACCTCCTGGGAGGTGCCGTGAGGGCCGACCCTAACCCACGGGGGCGAGTGGCGTCAAACGTGCCAATAGTTGAGGTGCCCTTGACCGGGAGTCAGTGATAGCCGAGGGATTTCAGGCGGTTCGGTCGTTTCGTCCAACGGGGCTCCACCTTCACCCGGAGGTCCAGGTAGACCCGGGTCTCGAGCATCTCGGCCAGGGCATGACGCGCCGCGGTACCAATCCGGCGGACCATCTGACCGCCCTTCCCGACCACCATGCCCTTCTGGGACTTCTTCTCGACCAGCAGGGTGGCGCGGATCCGGGTGAGCTCCGGGTCGCTCTCGTCGAAGGCCTCGATCTCCACCGCCGTCTCGTAGGGCAGCTCCTGCTCCAGGGCCTCGAAGACCGCCTCCCGGATCAGCTCGGCGGCGAGGAAACGCATCGAGCGGTCGGTGACCTGCTCCGCGTCGTAGTAGGGCGGGCCTTCCGGCAGGCGTTCCACCAGCGCGTCGACGAAGGCCTCCACGCCCTCGCCGGTCTTCGCCGAGAGCTGGAGATCCGCCGGAAGGTCTGGCGGAGGCGCGCCGAGGTCGCCCTTCGTGGCGACCACCAGCGCCGGCGCGCCGCGGGCGGCGAAGCGCTCGCGCAGGGCGTCGTGCCCCGCATCCCAGCCGCGCCGGCCCTCCACCAGGATCACCGCCACGTCGCAGTCCTCGGCGACGTCGTCGACCACCTCGTTCAGGAGCCGGTTCAGGGCCTTCGGACTCTCGTGGAAGCCCGGGGTGTCGAGCAGCAGGAGCTGCGCGTCATCCCGGCTCAGGATGCCGAGGATGCGGCTGCGGGTGGTCTGGGGCTTGGCGGTGACGATCGCGAGCTTCTGACCGAGCAGGCGGTTCAGGAGCGTCGACTTGCCCGCGTTCGGGCGCCCGAGCAGCGCGACCACGCCGGAGCGGTGCGGGCGCTCGGGTGCGGCGGTGGCGTCCGACGGCGGCTCAGCCATCGCTCTGGGCGCGCTCCAGGGCGGCCGCGGCGGCCGCGCGCTCGGCGGCCCGCTTGGTTCGGCCGGTGCCCTCGCCCCAGCGCTCGCCGGCGACCGCCACGGCCACGCTGAAACGATCCTCCGCCTGCTCCTCACCGCTGTCGCCGAGCGGCTCGTAGGTGGGCGTCTCGCGTAGCGCCGCATGGGCCCACTCCTGGAAGCGGGTCTTGGGATCGCGCTCCAGGTTGGCGCGGCCCGCCGCCAGGGGCCCGGCGAAGGCCCGCTCGACGAAGGCGAAGACCGCGTCGATGCCCGCATCGAGGTACAGCGCGCCCACCACCGCTTCGAGCAGGTTCGCGAGCACCCGATCCTTGTCCGCACCGCCGGACTGGAGCTCGGTGCGTCCGAGCTGCACGTACCGGCCGAGGGAGAGCTCGCGGGCCCGCGCCGCGAGAGAATCCGTGTTCACCAGGGCGGCCCGCGCGCGGGTGAGCTCGCCCTCCCGCCAATCCGGGTGGGCGAGGAAGAGAAGGCGCGCCGTCACCAGGTCGAGCACGGCGTCGCCCAGGAACTCGAGGCGCTCGTTGCCGCGGGATCCGTCGCGCTCGAAGGCGGCGGAAGGGTGGGTGAGTGCGGTCTCCAGCAGGGAGGCGTCGAGGAAGCGGTGGCCGAGGCGCTCGGCGAGCGGGTCGTCGGGGGCGAGGGGCGCGCTCACGGCAACGGGCCCGCGATCCACCCGCCGCCCAGGACCTCGTCGCCATCGTAGAAGACCGCCGCCTGGCCCCGCGCGAGCGCCCGCACCGGCTCGTCGAAGCGGACCGCCACCTCCTGCTCCGGACCCGGCGAGAGCTTGGCCGGCGCGGCATCGTGGCGGTAGCGGATCTGCACCCGCGCTCGGCACCCGGCCGGCGGCGCCTCGCCTCGCGTCCACGAGACACCGGCGACGCACGCACCGGAGGTCTCGAGCTCCTCCGCCCGCCCGACGACGACCCGGTTGCGGGCGGCGTCCAGCGCGCGCACGTAGCGCGGCTCCGGCGTCCCGAGCGAGAGCCTCTTGCGCTGGCCCACCGTGAAGCGGTGCACGCCCTCGTGGAGGCCGAGGACCCGGCCCTCGCCGTCCACGATCTCCCCGGGCCCGGGCACCTTCTCCGGCCGCAGGCGCTCGACGACCCGGGCGTAGTCCCCGTCCGGGACGAAGCAGATCTCCTGGCTCTCGGGCTTGGCGGCGGTGGCCAGGCCGAGCTCCCGCGCGATCTCGCGCACTTCCCCCTTGCGCAGGGCGCCGAGGGGGAAACGGATGCGGCGCAGCTGCTCCGGGCCCAGATCGAACAGGAAGTAGGACTGGTCCTTGGCCGGGTCGACGCCGCGCAGGAGGCGCGGCCCGCCGCCGGCCGGGTGGTCCTCGATCCGCGCGTAGTGCCCCGTCGCCACCGCGTCGGCCCCGAGGGCCCGCGCCCGCTCCATCAGGTGGTGGAACTTGAAGCGCCGGTTGCAAGTGACGCAGGGAATCGGCGTGCGCCCGGCCAGGTAGGCGTCTGCGAACGGCAGGATGACCTCCTCCCGGAAGCGGTCCTTGAAGTTCGCGACGTAGAAGCGGATGCCGAGCCGGTCGGCTACGCGTCGCGCGTCGTCGGCGTCGTCGAGGGAGCAGCAGCGGCTCTCGCTCCCGGCCAGGTGCATCGTCACGCCGATCACCTCGTAGCCGGCACGGACGAGCAGCGCGGCGGCTACGGAGGAGTCGACGCCGCCGCTCAGGCCGACCACGACGCGACCGCTGCTCACGGCGCGACCTTCCGCGCCCGGGCCACCAGCTCGGGTAGCAGGACCAGGACGCGATCGATCTGCGCCTCGTCGTTGCCGAGGCCGGTGGAGAAGCGCAGCGCCCCTCGCGCCTCCTCGGGCGTGCGGCCGAGGGCGCTCAGCACGTGAGAGGGCTCGATGGAGCCGGAGGCACAGGCCGCGCCCGCGGAGACGGCGACGCCCTCGCCGTCCAGCATCTCGAGCAGCAGGTCGCCGGCGGCGCCCTCGAACTCGACGTTCAGCGTGTTCGGCAGCACGTGCTCGGCGGAGCCGTTGCGCCGCACCCGCGGCACCTTCTCCAGGATGCCCTCCCAGAGGCGATCGCGCAGACGCGCCGCCTCCGCCGCCCGCCCGGCGAGCTCGGCTCCGGCGAGCGCTGCGGCCCGGCCGAGCCCGACGATGCCCGAGGTGTTCTCGGTGCCGCCGCGCCGCCGCCGCTCCTGGGGACCGCCGCGGATCCACGGCACGAGGGGCACCTCGGGCCGTGCCCACAGGAAGCCCGCCCCCTTCGGGCCGTAGAGCTTGTGGGCGGATCCGCTGAGGCTGTCGGCGCCCAGCGCCTCCACGTCCACCGGGATCTTGCCCAGGGCCTGGGTGGCGTCGACGTGGAGATGGGCGCCGACCCGATGGACGACCTGCGCCACGGCCGGGACGTCCTGGATCACGCCGATCTCGTTGTTGGCCAGGATCACGGCCACGAGTGCGGTGCGGTCGTCGACGGCCCGTCCCAGGGCGGCGAGATCGAGACGCCCCACCCCGTCGACAGGCACCTGCACCGCCTCGTGGCGGCTCTCGCCGAGAAAGGCCAGGGGCTCGTCCACCGAGGGATGCTCGATCGTGGTCGAGACCAGCCGGGGCCGGGCGCTCCCGGCGCACACCGAGTGGATGGCGGTGTTGTTGCCCTCGGTGGCGCTGCCCGTGAACACGACGTCCGCCGCAGCGGCTCCGATCAGCGCCGCCACCGCGTCCCGGGCCTCGTCGAGGCCGCGCCGGGCCCGTGCGCCCTCGGCGTGGGTGCTCGACGGGTTGCCCCAGTCTTCCCGCAGCATCGCCTCCATCGCCGCGGCGACCTCGGGATGGACCGGGGTGGTGGCATTGTGGTCGAGGTAGATCCTCACGGGGGAGGAGAGTCCTGTTCGTCGCGAGCCGTCCTCACGCCTCGGAAGCTAGCTGAGTGGGCTCTCCGGGGGCCGCGGGGCCGCGCAGCTCGAGCACCAGGTCGCGCAGGGTGCGGCGCTCGGCGGCGGGCGCGGCGGCGCTGTCGACCTCGTCCAGCACCTCGTTCACCTCGCGGGCCACGTCGGGATCGCCGAGGGTCGCGTGCCGCGCGCCCTGCAGGGCCGACAGTACGTCGGCCACCCGCACCAGCTCGGCGGGACGGCCCAGCTGGTGCGCGCCCTGGTGCTCGCCGCCGCAGGGGGTCACGATACCCGCGGCCTCGAGCTCCCCGAGGAGCTCCCGCACCGTGCGCAAGGGCACGTCGAGGGCGTCGGAGAGCCTGTCCGCCGTCCACGGCTCGCTGCCGTCTTCGAAGGCCCGGGCGCACTGCACGGCGATGGCCAGGCCGATGGTCTCGCGCGCGGCGGGACGCGGCGCTTCGCCGCGCACCTCGCGCCGGTAGAGGTTCAAGGTCTGGTGGGCGTAGGCCACCTCGGCGCCGAACAGCACCACGTTCCAGGACCAGTAGACCCAGATCAGGAAGAGCGCGACGCCGGCCAGGGCGCCGAAGGCAGCGCCGTAGCGGGAGGAGCCCCGGATCGTGGCCACGAAGGCCATCTGGGCGATGCCGAACAGGAAGGCCGCCACCGTCCCGCCCAGCAGTGCCGAGCGGGGACGCACCTTGGTGTTGGGCAGGAACCAGTAGAGGAAGGCGAAGGCCATCAGCGAGAGCAGCAGCGGCGCGTACTCGATCCCCGAGGCGAGCAGCGACTCGACGCCGGGGAGCTCCCGGGCGCGCCGCACGAGCCACTGGCTCTCGATGGTGGTGCGCAGCGGGATGGCGATGCCCATCAGGAGCGGGGCCACGAAGATCACGGCCATGTAGTCCGGGATGCGGCGCACCCAGGGCCGTTGCTCCTGCACCCCCCAGATCGCGTTGAGGCCCTTCTCGACGCCGCCGATCTGCAGGATGGTCGTGAAGATCACGACCCCGCCGGACAGCCCGCCGAGGGCGCCGAAGTTGAACTTGCCCACCTGGTCGAGCAGGAACTCCTGGGCCTCCGGCGTCACCGCCGCGAACTGGCCCAGGAGCTGCTTCACCACGTCCTCGCCGCCCCCGATCAGGTCGACGAGGGCCACGGCGATGGCGAGCAGCGGAATGATCGAGATCACCGTGAGGAAGGTGAGGTGATAGGCGCGCAGGGTGAGCTGGTCCTTGGCGAAGCCCTCGGCGATCAGGAAGCCCAGCTGGACGGCGGAGCGCAGCCATTCGAGGGGCGCCGGCAGGGGCTCGCGGCTCCACAGGTCGTCGCGGAGGAAGGTGCGCGCGCGTTCGAGCAGGTTGGCCACCGCGGGGAAAGCTAGCCCCTGGCCTCGCTAGGGCACGCGACGGGCGGGGGATCGAAGGAGAGCCAGCTTCGCAGCCGGGCGACCGTCTTGGGACCGAGGCCGTGGGCCCGCATCAGGTCCGCGGCTTCGCAGAAGGGGCGCGCCTCGCGCGCCGCTACGATCGCCGCCGCGCGCGCCGGTCCGATACCCGGCAGAACGGTCAGGTCTTCGGCGGAGGCGCGATTCGGATCGAGCGCTTCGCCGAAGAGGAGCCGCCCGACCGTCGCGGGAGGGCCCTGGGGCCCCTCCGCCCAGGCCGGCGCCCCGGAGCGGGAGGCCGCCCGGGCGAGGGGCACGACCACGAGCCCCAGCGCGATCGCCAGGGCCGCGATGTCACGCCTCGGCCGCAGCGAAGGCCCTACCTCAAGCCTCGGCAACGGGCTCCGCCGCGCCGCTCTCCACGAAGGCCGCGTGGAGGGCCCGCACCGCGAGCTCGGTGTACTTCTCCTCGACCACCACCGAGATCTTGATCTCGCTGGTGGTGATGAGCTGGATGTTGATGCCCTCGGCGGCCAGCACCTCGAACATCTGGGCCGCCACGCCGGCGTGGTCCTTCATGCCGAGGCCGACCACCGACACCTTCGCAATCTCCTGGTCGCCCTCGACGCGGACCCCACCGACCGAGGCGGCGTGCTCCTCCATCAGCTCGAGCGCTCTCGTGTAGTCGTCCCGGGGCACCGTGAAGGTCATGTCGGTGGTGCCGTCCTGGGAGAGGTTCTGGACGATCATGTCGACCACGATACCCGCCTCCGAGAGCGGGCCGAACAGGGCGGCGGCGACGCCGGGGCTGTCCTTCACGCCAAGCACGCGGATCTTCGCCTCATTGCGGTTGTAGGTCACGCCGGAGACCACCAGGCGCTCCATCACGTCCTCCTCACGAACCACCCAGGTGCCCTCGCCTTCGTGGAAGGACGAGCGCACGTGGAGGGGGATGCCGTCGGCCATGGCGAACTTCACCGAGCGGATCTGCAGGACCTTCGCGCCGAGGCTCGCCATCTCGAGCATCTCCTCGTAAGAGATGCGCTCGAGCTTGCGGGCCGCCGGTACCATGTTCGGGTCCGTGGTGAAGACGCCATCGACGTCGGTGTAGATCTCGCAGACGTCGGCCCCCAGTGCGCAGGCCACGGCCACCGCGGAGGTGTCCGAGCCGCCGCGCCCGAGGGTCGTGACGTTGCCGTCGTCGTCGGTGCCCTGGAAGCCCGCGATCACGGCGATCTCGCCGGCGTCCAGGGTGGCCCGGATGCGGTCGGCGTCGATGCTCTGGATGCGGGCGCGGGTGTGGGCGTCGTCGGTGCGCATGCCCATCTGGGCCCCGGTGAACGAGCGCGCCTCGTGGCCGAGCTGGTGGATCGCCATCGCCAGCAGCGCGATCGTCTTCTGCTCGCCGGTTGCGACCAGCACGTCGTACTCTCGCGGGCTCGGCTGCTCCCCGCCCACGTCCCGGGCGAGGGCCACCAGCTGGTTCGTCTCGCCGGACATGGCCGAGACGATCACCGCCACCTGGTGGCCCCGGGCCTTCGTCGCCACCACCCGGCGCGCCACGTTCCGGATGCGCTCCGCGTCGCCGACGCTGGTGCCGCCGAACTTCTGGACGATCAGGGACACGCCGCACCCCCGGTTCGAACGGTCAGGGACACGCCGCGCTCCAGGCTTCGAGGGCCGCGGCGGCGCCGGGGCCGCCCGCCGTGGCCCAGACTTCACGCTCGTCGACGGCCGCCCCGGCGCGGAGCTCCACCTCGAGGCGATCCGCCGGCAGCGCCTCCGGAAAGCGATCCGCCCACTCCACGATCAGGCCGGTGTCCGGCGCCAGCCAGTCGCGGAGGCCGGCGCCCTCGAGCTCGGCCTCGTGCTCGACCCGGTACCAGTCGGCGTGGACGACGCGGGTGCCGGCCGCGCTCTCGTACTCGTTGGCGATCACGAAGGTCGGGCTCGAGACGCGAGACGGATCGATCCCGAGGCCTTCCGCCAGCCCCTTCGCGAAGAGCGTCTTGCCCGCGCCGAGCGGTCCGTTCAAGCTCACGACCCATCCTCCGCCGGCGTCGAGCGCGGCGGCCAGTGCGCGACCCAACGCGCGTGTCTCAGCGGGACTCCGGGAAGTCCAGCACGTCACCCGCCGGCTCCCCGTGCGATGCCGCTTCGCGGTAGGTGGCGAGGACGCCGGGCAGGAGCTCCGGAAGGTCCGCCGCCAGCAGGCCCGCCTCTCCGCGCTGGGCGGCGAACCGGTCGCCGGCCGCCCCGTGGAGCGCGGCCCCGGCGTGGGCGGCCTCGAAGGGCGGCACACCCTGAACGAGGAGCCCACCGATCACGCCGGCCAGCACGTCACCGGTGCCGCCGCTGCCGAGCACCGGACCTCCCGTGGGATTCACCGCCAAGCGTCCCGTCGCCTCCGCCGTCACCGTCCCCGCTCCCTTCAGCACCACCACGGCGCCGCTCTCCCGGGCCAACGCACGGGCCGCTGCGGGCCGGTCGGCTGTGATCTCGGCGGTCGTCTGGGCCAGGAGCGTCGCCGCCTCTCCTGGGTGGGGCGTCACGATAGTGGGCGCCCGGCGCGCCTTCAACACACCGAGGGCCTCGCGGAAGGCGAGCAGACCATCCGCGTCGAGAACGAGGGGCACGCTCAGGCGCTCGGCCAGCCGGCGCACGAGGGCCAGGGTCTCGCCGGCGCGCCCGATGCCCGGGCCGAGCACGACCGCGTCCCGGCCGGCGGCCAGCTCGAGGATGGCCTTCTCGGCCTCGAGGGCGAAGGCGTGCTCGGAGGTCTCGGCGACGGGCGCCGTCATCGCCTCGGTGCACTTCACCTCGAGCACCGGGTTGGTGCCGGCGGGGCAGGCGACGGTCACAAGGCCGGCGCCCACCCGTCCGGCGCCGTGGGCGGCCAGGGCGGCGGCGCCGGTCATCCCTTCGGAGCCGGCGGCGACCAGCAGGTGGCCGAAGGTGCCCTTGTGCCCGTGACGCGGACGCGCGGGCAGGAGGGCGCCGACGGCGCGTCGGGTCCACGTCTCGGCCTGGGGCGCCAGGCCGGGCGCCTCGTCGAGGATGCCGATGCGCCCCACGCGGATCCGGCCAGCGTGCTGGCGCCCGGGCTCGAGGGCGAGGCCGAGCTTCGGCAGCCCGAGGGTGAGCGTGACGTCGGCCTGCACGGCGACGCCCAGCACCTGGCCGGTGTCGGCGTCGAGGCCCGAAGGCAGGTCGACGGCCAGCACCGGGACGCCGGCGGGCCGCTGCCCGAGCTTCCGGATCCAGCGGGCCGGCTCGCCCTCGACCGGCCGGCCGAGGCCGGTCCCGAACAGCGCGTCCACGACAACGTCGCCTGGCTGCGGGCGCAGGCGGGCGTTCACCGGCACGCCGATGCGCTCGGCACGGGACGCGTTGGCCGCGGCGTCGCCGCGCAGCCGCTCCGCCGGCACGGCGGAGACGACCTGCACCGCCACCCCGCGCGCATGGAGATGGCGTCCCGCCACCCAGCCGTCGCCGCCGTTGTTCCCCGCACCACACAGGATCCACACCTGCCCGCCGGCCGCGAGCAGCGCCTCGGCCTCCCGCGCCACCAGCTGCCCCGCGCACTCCATCAACAGCTCGCCAGGCACGCCGCGCTCCTCGATCGTGTGCCGATCGAGCCCCCGCATCTCCTCCGCCGTGACCAGCGGCCAGCGCTCGAACCCCATCCCCGAAGCCTAGCGAGATCCCGACGCAACACCGGGGACGCTGCTCGGCGCATCACCCGTTTGCGTCGAGGGGCGTTCTCGCCGTCGCGTTCAGCGGAGGCGGTCGGTGAGGTCGCGGGTGGCGGTGGGGATGCCGGTGAGGAGGCTGCGGCCGACCCATTCGCGGCCGACGGCGATCCACTCGCAGACGGGCGCGGCTTCGAGCATGCGGGGGGCGGAGCGGTCGTCGAGGCGGCCGCCGAGGCCGAGGCGGAGGCCGAGCTTCGCGGCCAGGCGCGCGGCGTCCGAGAGGGCCTGCAGCGAGGGGCCGAGCTCGGATTCGGGCAGGTCGACGAGGGGGCTCGTGTCGAGCTCCGCGGCCGGAATGTCGGCCTGGCGCGCCGCCTTCACCGCATCCGGGTGCGGCGCGATGCGGGCCATCACGCCGATGCCCGCCTCGCGGAGTGTGCGCACCACCGGCGACAGCGCGCTGCCCCAGGCCTGGAAGTCGAGGGGACCGGCGGCCCGGCCCGCGGCGCGGGTCTCGGCGGCCAGCAGCACACGCTCCGGCCGCGCCTCGAGGGCGGTCTTCACCAGGGTCGGCATCGGCGCCATCCGCAGCTCGAGCTCCCGACAGGCGCGCCGCACGTCGAGCACGTCGCTCTCGGTTACCGGACGGAGCTCCTCGAGCAGCCCGACCCGCACCGCGTCGGCGCCACCGAGCTCGGCGAGGGTGGCCGCCGCGCCGAGGGTGGCGGTTCGCTGCAGCACCTGATCGCGCAGTACGGCGATCGCATCGAGACCCGTCACCAGCTTCCGCATCAAGCGCTCCCTCCGCCGACGGCCCGTTGCAGGGCCTCGGCTAGATCCTGGGCGTACTCCTCCACCCGGGCTTCGTCCTCGCCCTCGACCATCACCCGGGCCTTCGGCTCGGTGCCGGAGTAGCGGATGAGCACTCGGCCCGACCCGCCCAGCTCGCCCTCCACCCGGGCCAGCCGCTCGCGAACCGCGGGCAGCTCGTCGATCGGGATCTTCTCGCTCACCTTCACGTTCACCAGCACCTGGGGGAAGCGCTCGAAATCGGCCACCAGCTCCGACAGGCGCTTCTGCTGCTTGCACATCACCGCCAGGGCCTGGAGGCCGGTCAGCAGGCCGTCGCCGGTGGTGTTGTGGTCGAGGAAGACGATGTGGCCGCTCTGCTCGCCGCCGACGTTGTAGCCCCCGTCCCGCATCGCCTCGACGACGTAGCGGTCGCCGACCTTGGTGCGGACGAGGCCCAGCCCGAGCTTCTCCACCGCCTTCTCGAGGCCGAGGTTGCTCATCACCGTCGCCACCACCGCATCGCCGCGCAGCTTCTCGCGCTCGAAGAAGTCCTTGGCGAAGAGCGCCAGCAGCGCGTCGCCATCGACCACCTCGCCGCGCTCGTCCACCAGCATCACCCGGTCGGCGTCGCCGTCCACGGCGATGCCAATGTCCGCCCGCAGCTCCTTCACCCGGGCGGACAGCCGCTCGGGATGCAGCGATCCGGCCTTGTCGTTGATGTTGGTCCCGTTCGGCTCCACGCCCAAGGTGAAGAGCTCGGCCCCGAGCTCCTGGAGCATCGTCGGGCCGACCTTGTAGGCGGCGCCGTTGGCGCAATCGAGCACGACCCGCAGCCCTTCGAGATCCCGGTCGAAGGGAAAGCACTTCTTGAGGAAGACGACGTAACGCCCCTCCGCATCGTCGATTCGCTTGGCCCGACCGATCGAATCCGGCCCCGCCCGATGGTCCTGGAGCTCGTCGGAGGCGACGAGCTCCTCGATCCGCTTCTCGACCGCGTCCGGCAGCTTGAAGCCGTCATGGGCGAAGAACTTGATGCCGTTGTCCTGGTAGGGGTTGTGGCTCGCCGAGATCATGGCGCCGGCGTCGCAGCGCATGTCCCGGGTGAGGAAGGCCATCGCCGGCGTGGGCATGGGGCCCACCTGGATCACGTGGCCGCCCATCGAGCAGATGCCCGCGGCCAGCGCGTCCTCGAACATGTAGCCGGACAGCCGCGTGTCCTTGCCGATCAGGAAGCGGTGGAGGCCGTCCCCCTCGCGCCGGAAGACATGGGCGATCGCCTGCCCGAGCTTCAGCGCCACCTCCACGGTCATGGGGAAGACGTTGGCCCGCCCCCGTACTCCGTCCGTGCCGAACAGCGCTCCGGGCCGCTCGTCGCTCATCCCGTCTCCTCCGCTGCCTCGGGTGCGGCGGCCTCGGGCATCACCTGGACGCGCACCGTGATGGGCTCGTCGCTCTCGAGCCAGATGTGCCGACCCACCAGGGCGGGCTTCACGCTGCGTTCGACCGGGGCGTCCGCGCCGCTCACGTCGATCGTTTCGGTCATCACCTCGCCCAACCGAAGGACTTCGCTGCGGGCGCCTGTGATCCAGATCCGGGCCGGCTCCAGCTCGACCCCCTCGATCACGAAGCCCGGGGCCGGGTCGCCGGCCAGGTCCGGCCGCAGGAGGACCGCTTTCCGGCCGCGCTGGGTGAGAGTGAACTCGATGCCCGCGGGCGACCGGCTCACCACCTGGAGGCCCCGGGGCAGCTCCAGCTCCTGGGTCTCCACCGCGTGGGCGGTCACCCCCTTCTGCGCGCCGGAGAGGTCCACGCCGTACTCGAGGTCGCCCACCGAGAGCCTGCGCAGCGCCGCCCGGCTCCCCCGAACCCGCACGTTCACCGTGTCCGTGGTCTGCTGGGTCACGACCAGGTCGTCGGGAACGCCCTCCAGCGCCACCGGAAGGTCGAATCCCCGCTCGATCGACGAGGTACTGTGGGAGACGCCCCAGAGCAGGAAGGCCGCGATCAGGGCGAGGAGCTTGAAGCCCAGGTTCTTGAAGGGCCTCATCGGGTCCGCTCGGCGTCGGGATTCAGCGCGTTCATCGGGTCTGCACCGCGTCGGGCGAGCTGGGGGGGCCGCCCTCGCCGCCCGTCTCTTCCACCGCCTCGGCGGCGATCTCGTCCACGGGCGTCCCGAGGATCGAATCCCGGGAGAAGAGGTCCCGCAGCACGACCCGGAGCTGGGGCGCATCCAGGTTGCGGGTGATGTTGCCGCCGACCACCACCGAGATCCCGCCGGTCTCCTCGGACACCACGATCACCACCGCATCGGTCTCCTCGGTGATGCCGACGGCCGCCCGGTGGCGCGTGCCCATACCCTCGGGCAGGTCCCCGCTCAGCGTGAGCGGCAGGATGCACCCGGCGTGGGTGACGCGCCCTTCGGTGACGAGCACGGCGCCGTCGTGGATCGGCGAGTAGGGCAGGAAGATCGAGGTGAGCAGCTCCTTCGTCACCACACCGTCGATGGCGGTGCCCGCCTCCACCAGGTCGTCGAGGCCGGTATCGCGCTCGAGCACGATGAGCGCGCCGACCCGCTTCTCGGCCAGGCTCTGGCCCGCCCGCACCACCTCCTCGAGGATCTGCGACTCCTGGCGCTCGCTGATGCGCGGGAACACACCCCGGCCCATCCGCGCCAACACCCGCCGGATGTCGGCCTGGAACAGCACGATGATGATCAGCACCGCCGAGGCCAGGAAGTTCTCCAGGATCCAGGACAGGGTGACCAGGTCGAACAGGTCCGAGACCAGCCGCAGCGCGAGCAACGCCAGCAGGCCCAGCAGGATCTGGATGGCCCGGGTGCCCTTCAAGAGCAGCAGCAGCCAGTAGATTCCGAAGCTCACGACCAGGATGTCGAGGGTGTCGCGCACCGGGTCGTAGGTGGTCGTGAGGAACGACCACAGCTCGCCCGCCTGGGCCCGGAGCCACTCGAGGAGGAACTCGATCACGGGCGGGCTCCGCGGAGGGCGTGGGCCACCTTCACGGCCCGGGCGGTGCCCGCGATCTCGTGCACGCGCACGGCGTCGGCGCCGGCGAACACCGCCACGGCACAGGCGGCCTGGGTGGCCGTGTCCCGCTCCGCGGCCGGATCCCCGGTGAGCTGCCCGAGGAAAGCCTTGCGGGACGGTCCGACCAGGACCGGCCGCCCCACCCGCTTGCGCAGCTCCCCGGTCTGGGCCAGGAGCGCGAGGTTGTGCGGGAGCTCCTTGCCGAAGCCGATGCCCGGATCCACCGCGATGCGCTCCGGCGCGACGCCCGCCGCTTCGGCCCGCGCGACGGCGGCCCGGAGCTCTTCCGCCACCTCGGTGAGCACGTCGTCGAAGGCGATCTCCTGCTGCATGGTGGCGGGCTCGCCGCGCAGGTGGCCGAGCACGAGACCGGCGCCCCGGCGCGCGGCCTCCACCGCGAGCTCCGGGTCGAAGGCGCCCCCGGACACGTCGTTCACGACCCGGGCTCCGGCCTCGAGGGCCGCGGCTGCCACCTCTGCCTTGCGGGTGTCGATCGACAGCGGCACGTCCAGGTGCTTGGCGAGGGCCTCGATCAGCGGGCGGGTGCGACGGATCTCTTCGTCGGCGGGAACCGTGCCCGCCCCGGGCCGGGTGGACTCGCCGCCCACGTCGATCCAGTGGGCACCGTCGCGCACCATGGCGCGCGCAGCCTCGACGGCCCGGCCCACGTCCGGAGCGCCGCTGCCGCGGACGAAGCGACCTCCATCCGAGAAGGAATCGGGCGTCGCGTTCAGCACCCCGACGATCGTCACCCGGTCGGGCGGGAAGATCGTCGTCCAGCTCATCCGCCAACCTCTCTGGGGGGAGATTCTCGCTCTGGCACCTCGGACGCCCCGGCTCGCGTCAACCGGGGATCGGCTCCGGATCCGGCAGCTTCCCACCCCGCACGTCCGAAGGACGCTCCGGCTCGGACGGGGTCGGGGCCTCGTCGCCTCCACCCTGTGCCTCGGGCGGCGGCAGGGGGGCCAGCTCCTCGCCCGCCAGCAGCTTCTCCAGGTCCGACGTCTCCAGGGTCTCCCGCTCCAGCAGCGCGTCGGTGATGCGCTCCAGGGCCTCCCGGTGCTCCTCCAGCATCTGCTTCGCTCGCTCGTACAGGCTCATCAGCAGCCGCGTCACCTCGCCGTCGATCAGCTCCGCGGTCTTCTCGCTGTAGTTCTTGCGGGTGGCGAAATCGCGGCCGAGGAAGACGTCGCCCGTTTCCTCCTCGAAGGAGACCGGCCCGATCTTCTCGCTCATGCCGTAATGGCACACCATTTCCCGGGCGAGCCGCGTGGCCTGCTGGAGATCGTTGGAGGCGCCGGTGGAGAAGTGCTCGAAGACCAGCTCCTCCGCCGCCCGGCCGCCCATGGCGCGGAGGATCATGGCCACCATGTGCTTGCGCGTGTAGCTGTGCCGGTCCTCTTCCGGGAGGGTCTGGGTGAGGCCCAGGGCCATGCCCCGCGGAATGATCGTCACCTTGTGGACCGGGTCCGAATCCTCGGTGAGCATCGAGACGAGGGCATGGCCGGCCTCGTGATAGGCCGTGACCCGCTTCTCCTCGTCGCTCATGATCATGCTGCGCCGCTCGGCGCCCATCAGGACCTTGTCCTTGGCGTGCTCGAAATCCGCCATGGCGACGCGGTTGGCGTCCCGACGGGCCGCCAACAGGGCGGCCTCGTTGACCAGATTCTGGAGGTCGGCGCCGACGAAGCCCGGCGTCCCCCGGGCCAGCACCTCGAGATCGACGTCGTCGCCGAGGGGCACCCGGCGCGTGTGCACCTTCAGGATCGCGATGCGCCCGCGCAGGTCCGGGCGCGGCACGACCACGCGGCGGTCGAAGCGACCGGGCCGCAGCAGCGCCGGGTCGAGCACGTCGGGCCGGTTGGTGGCCGCGATCATGATCACGCCCTCGTTGCTCTCGAAGCCGTCCATCTCGACGAGGAGCTGGTTCAGGGTCTGCTCGCGCTCGTCGTGGCCGCCGCCGAGCCCGGCACCACGGTGGCGGCCGACCGCGTCGATCTCGTCGATGAAGATGATGCAGGGGGCGTTCTTCTTGCCCTGCATGAAGAGATCGCGCACGCGGCTCGCGCCGACGCCCACGAACATCTCGACGAAGTCGGAGCCCGAGATCGAGAAGAAGGGCACGCCGGCCTCGCCGGCCACGGCGCGCGCCAGCAGGGTCTTGCCGGTTCCGGGCGGCCCCACCAGGAGCACGCCCTTCGGAATGCGCCCGCCGAGCCGGGTGAACTTCTTGGGATCGCGCAGGAAGGCGATGATCTCCTCGAGCTCGACCTTCGACTCCTCGACCCCGGCCACGTCCTCGAAGGTGACCCGCTGCTGGTTCTCCGTGAGCAGGCGCGCCCGGCTCTTGCCGAAGCTCATGGCCTTGCCCCCGCCGGATTGCATCTGGCGGACGAAGAAGACCCAGAGGCCGATCAGGATCAGGAACGGCACCCACCAGATCAGCATCTGCTGCCAGACCGAGGACTCCCGCTTTGGCTGGCTCGTGATCGCCAGCTCCGGGTGCTGGGCGAGCTGGTCGCGCAGGGCGTCGTAGTGGATCTCGTGGACGTAGCTGGCGTAGTCCCCGCCGCCCTGGAGCGTGCCGGTGATGTGGCCCTCTTCGAGGGTCACGCTCTCGATGTCGCCGGCCTCGAGCTTGGCGAGGAACTCGGTGTAGCCGATGTCCTTCGGCGTCTGCTGACCCTGCCGCAATACCGTCACGAGCAGGATCATCATCAGCAGCAGGACCACCCAGAGGGCCATGTTCTTGTAGAACTGCTGGTTCACGTTCGCTCCCGGCGACTCGGATGCCGTTGATTCAGATGCCGTAGGTGGTGCCGTTGGGTCGGACGCGCAAGACCGATCTGAGCTGTGTGGAAGAAGCCCCAAACGCAAGATCGATAGTGGTTCCCGCAGCTTAGCATCCGCCCCCTGCCGTGCCCGATCGCTCCCCACGTCGTTTCGGCAGGAGTCTCGTCCCGCCTGAGGGCGCGCGGCCTCGCTTGGTCACGAAGGGCTAGGACGCTCGTCGGGGTCGCTTCGTTCTGCGGATGTCGCGCAAGCGAGCCGGAAGCCCTGGGCGTCCCGTTGCAGGCGGAGGCCGCCGGGAAGCTCCAGCACCGCACCGGGTGCCGCGGCGACCACGAACTCCAGCGCGCGGTCGAGGTGACGACGGCTCACATCGCGGCCGCCGCCGAGCCCGTGCCACGCACGGCGCAGCAGACGACGGGCCAGGGCCGGCGGCAGCGTCTCCCAGCCGTCGCCGGCGAGGCGAACGACCTCTTCGTTGCCTCCGAGCCAGCGCGGCGCGGCTTCGTCGACCAGGGTCTCCATCCAGGCGTTCTCGTCCCGCTGGGCCGCGGCGAGATCCGCCAGGGCCCGCCGCCAGCCCGGGTTGAGGGCGACTGCCAGCTCCTGGAGCCCCAGGCGCAGGCGCGCCCGGGCGAAGCGCGGCTCGCGGTTCGACGGGTCCTCGCGCCAGCGAAGCCCGCGCTCGGCGGCCCAGGCCTCGATCTCGTCGCGTCCCAGGCCGAGCAGCGGCCGCACGACCCGCCCGTCCGGAGACACGGGAGGAATTCCGGCGAGCCCGTCCGGGCCCGTGCCCCGGAACAGCCGGAGCAGGATCGTCTCCGCCTGGTCATCGCGCTGGTGGGCCGTGGCGAGGTGGGAGGCGCCGAGCTCCGCGGCCATGGCGTGCAGGGCGTCGTAGCGCAGTCGGCGGGCCGCCTCCTGGAGGCTCGGCCGGGCCCGACTCGGCCCCTCGTCCCGCAGGCGCTCCGGATCCACCTTCGCCAGGCGAAACGGGAGCCCCAGCCGCGCTGCCGCCCCCTCCACCAGGGCCACGTCCGCGTCGGCGTCAGCGCCGCGCAGGCCGTGATGGACGTGTCCCACCGAGAGCCCCAGCCCGAGCTCCTCGCGGAGCTCGGCCAGCGCGTGCAGCAAGACGATCGAGTCGACCCCGCCCGAAACGGCGACGAGCAGATGCCGTCCGCCGAGCCCGAGCGCCTGGACCGCCCGCGCCACCTCCGCGGACGCCTGGGCGAGGGGTCGGCCCACGGGTCTAGCGGAGCGCGCTGGCGTCGCCGATCAGGACGCGGGTGCCGTCGTCCTTCTCGACCCAGACGTCGCATGCGACCCGGGTGCGCGTCCCCTCCGGCCACTCCTCGCGCACCCGGCCGTAGGCGGTGACGCGCTCGTCCACCCACAGCACGTTGGTGAGCTTCAGCGACATCTTGCCGCCCTGCAGGAAGCCCATGCCGAAGTGGTCGAGCATCACCTGAGCCGCGAAGCAGGTGGTCATCATCCCCTGCACCACGATGTTCGGAAAGCCGATCTTCTGGGCCTCTGCCGCATCGGTGTGGTAGTTGCGTCCGGGACCGCTGAACATCCAGCAACGCCGGGCATCGATCCGCTTGCTCGTCGGCGCGAGATCTTCGCCCGTGGCCGTGGGAAACGGCGGACGCGGCGTCTTCTTCTTCGCCGTCGACTCGTCCACGACGTAGCCTTCGTCGCCCTCCCGCTCCTTCGGCGGAAGGAAGGACTGGTGCGTGCGTCCGCGCACGAGCAGCTGGCCGCTCTCGGCGTCCACCACGTCGGTCTCGTTCACGACGTAGTCGCGCCCGCGCTTGGCGTAGCGGCCGACGATCGTCGAGCGGGTGCGCACCCGGCTTCCGACGCGGATCGGTGCGAACAGCTCCCAGTCCTGCTGGCCGTGGAGGTTCCCGAACAAGTTCTTCAGGTACCACTCGCCGACGAACTGGTAGCACTCGGAGTGAAAGAGCAGCGGCGGTGCCACCTCTTCGTAGAGCGGATTGGGATCGTCCAGGGCGTCGGCGTAGAACGTGACCACCTCCGGAGTGACGTCGTAGGTATGGCTTCCGCAGTGACGGCCGACGAAGGCCGGCTGACCGAGCAGGTTCACGGGGCTCCTCCCGGGAGCCGTGGCGGCTCCCTCCGCGGCAATGATCGCATACTTCCGGTATCACACCCGCCGTGCCGAGCCCGCTCGACAACGTGAGCCTCTGGATCCGCGAGCGCGCGCGCCTCGCACCGGAGCGCACGGCGGTCATCGACGCGGAGCGCAGCCTCGACTTCGCTGCCCTCGAGGAGCGGGTGGCCCGCGCCGCCGGTCTCCTGGCGGGGCATGGGATCGGGCACGGCGATCGGGTGGGCCTGCTGCTCGGCAACCGCAGCGCCTACCTGGAGCTGGTGTTCGCGGCCGCGCGCCTCGGCGCCATCGCCATGCCGATCAACACCCGCCTCGCCCCACCGGAGGTAGCGGAGCTGCTCGACGACGCGCGGCCCGGCCTGCTCTTCCACGAAGCGGCGCTCGAACCCCTGGCCCGGGCCAGCCTGGAGCGCGCCCGCCTCGCCTCGCCGGCGCCCCGCGCCGTGGGGGGCTCAGCCGATCCCTACGAAGCCGCCCTCGCCGCCCAAGCGCCCCACGACACCATCGCCCCGGTCGCACCGGAGGATCCGATGATCCTCATGTACACGTCCGGCACCACCGGCGTTCCCAAGGGCGCGCTGCTCCCGCACCGCAAGACGCTCTACAACAGCCTCAACGCCCAGCTGTTCTTCGGCTGCACCCAGGACGATCGGGTGCTCGTGGTGGTGCCGCTCTTCCACTCCTTCGGGCTCAAGATCCTGGCGATCCCGGCCCTCTACTGCGGCGCCACGGTCTTGCTCCAGGACGCTTTCGAGCCCCACGCCCTGTGGCGCGCGGTGGAGGAGCACCGCATCACCTACTTCGGCGGGGTGCCCACGCTCTTCGGACCGCTTCAGGAGGCCCTCGACACCGATCGCCCCGACCTGTCCTCCCTCCGCTTCGTGTTCACCGCCGGCTCCGCGATCCCGGTGGAGCGCATCCATGCCTTCGAGGAGCGGGGGCTGCGCCTCAAGCAGGGCTTCGGCCAGACCGAGACCTCGATCCTCTGCTGCCTCGACGCCGCGGACGCGGTGCGCAAGGCCGGGAGCGTCGGGCGCCCGGTCTTCCACGGGGAGGTGCGTATCGTCCGCGAGCGCTCGCTCGCGGCGCCTCCCGCCCGGTGGGAGGATTGCGAGGTGGGCGAATCCGGCGAGATCGTCGTGCGCGGCCCCATCACCATGCTGGGTTACTGGGAGCGCCCGGACGCCAACGCCGAGACCCTGCGCGACGACTGGCTCCGCACCGGCGACCTGGGCGCCTTCGACGCCGAGGGCTTCGTCACCCTGACCGGCCGCGCCCGCGACATGTACATCTCCGGCGGCGAGAACGTGTACCCGCGGCAGGTCGAGGCGGTCTACGAGGCCCACCCGGACGTGCACGAGCTCGCCGTCATCGGCGTGCCGGACGAGCGCTGGGGCGAGACCGGCCACGCCTACGTGGTGCTCGAGCCTGGCGCCCGCCTCGACGCGGAGGCGCTGCGAGCCTGGGGGCGCGAGCGGCTGGCCACCTTCAAGGTGCCGACGACTTTCGAAGCGGTGGGCGCGCTGCCGAAGACCGTTACCGGGAAGGTGCAGAGGTTCCGGCTGGCCGGACGCTAGCCCGAGAGGGGAGCCGCGTTGGTGGCGATGGCTGGACTCGAACCAGCGACCCCCGGCTTATGAAACCAGTGCTCTAACCGACTGAGCTACATCGCCACGCGACGGGGCAAGCTAGCGAATCCGGCCCCTTCTGCTCTCTGCGGCCGGCGGGAGCGCTCTCAGCGGCCGCCCGCGCGGGCGGCCTGATCTCCGGCTGCGCTCCCGCTCGAGAAGACCTGCTTCTCGAGCGCTTCGACCCGGCTGCGCAGCGCTTCGAGCTCGCCGCGGGCTGCCGCCGGGTCGCTGGCGGACACCTTGGGGAGCCTGCCGAGCCCACCGGTGACGTGGTGGGCCACGCGCTTCACCAGGTTGTCGAGGCGAGGGATGATCTCGCCCAGGGTTCCCGATTGCACGAACACCGAGCGGGGGTCGCCGGCGTCCTCGCCCTGGACCTGCACGCAGCGGACGTCCAGGCTGGCGCCCTCTCCGAAGCGGGTGAAGGAACCGTAGAGCACCCAGCGGGCGCCGGCGGCGCGGCCGGCGCCCTGGGCGGCCTCGAGGTCGGTCGTGGCCTGCTCCGGATCGTCGACCTTGATGACCGCGACGCCCTTCTCCTGGCCCAGCCGGGAGGCGAGCATCTCCGCGAGGCCGGATCGCAGGTAGTCCCGATCCTCCGTGGCATGCACGACGATCGGGAGGATCGCCACGCGGGCGCGCGAATCGGCGGCGGCAGCGGTGCCCGCCAGCACGAGGAGCAGGACGGCCGCGGCAGCGATGGCGGACTCTCGTTTCACGTCGGGCACTCCCCTGGGCAACGGCCCCTGCGTCGATCCGCACCGACGCGGGGTTCCCCCCGCGGAGACGGAGACGCGAGTCGTTCTATCAGGTGGGGAGGGGAGGGTCAACCAGACGCGCCGAGAGGCAGCCGGACGCGGAAGCAGGCGCCCTCGCCGGGCCGGCTGGTGACCTCGATCAGACCGTCGTGCTCGGTCACGATCCGGTGGCAGATCATCAGCCCGAGGCCCGTGCCGTGGTCCGGCCCCTTGGTGGTGAAGAAGGGATCGAAGATGCGCTCGAGGTCGTCCTCGCCGATGCCCTCTCCCGCATCGACCACCTCGATGGTCGCGCCGTCCCCCAGAGCCGGCCCACCGGGCTCGATGCGGATGCGAACGGCCTCGCCCTCGGGGCTGGCGTGGATCGCGTTGAGGGTGAGGTTGAGGAGCAGCTGGTGGATCTGTTCGCGGGAGGCCATGAGCTTCGGCGAGGCGGGATCCGCGGTGATCTCGAGGCCCACCCGACTGCGCTCGGCCTCGGGAGCGACCAGCGTCACGACCTCGCTGGCAATGGCCCCGAGATCGCACGCCGAGCGCTTCGCCGCGCCGCTGTCCTCCCGGCCCAGACGGCTCATCGTCGCCACCAGCCCGCGAATGCGCTCCACCTCCGAGCAGGCGAGGCGGTGGTAGCTGCCCCAGAACTCCTCGTCGGCCTCGGTGCGTTTCGCCGGCGCGAGGCTCAAGAAGGTGTGGATCGAAGTGAGCGGGTTGTTGATCTCGTGGGCCAGCCCGGCCGCCAGCGTGCCCAGGGTGCCGAGGCGGTCAGCGCGCAGCACCTGCTGCCGGCTCGACCGCAGGTCCTCCACCAGGCGGGCGTTCTGCAGCGCGATCGCCGCCTGGTGCGCCACCGCGGCGAGCAGCGTGCAATCGCGCGGCTCGAAGGGCGCCCCACCGCTGCGGTTGTCGACGGCCAGCGCCCCGAGCAGGCCGGCCTTGCCGACGAGTGGAACCACCAGCACGTCGCCCGCGATCTCAGTGAGCCAATCGCGCATGGGCGCCGGGTAGTCGAGGCAGTGATCGAGGGTGAGCAGGCGCGGCTCGCCGCGGGCCAGCGCATCCAGCAGCTCCGCCGCGTGCTCGCGGGTGAGCTGATGGCTCTCGAGGAAGGCCGCGGTGGGCACGTCGCTCGGAACGCGCCGATCGAAGACCAGACTCTCGCGGGTGGGGTCGTAGAGCAGCAGCGCCGCCCCGTCGTAGTGGAGCGTATCGGTCAGGGACGCCACCAGGAGCTCGGTGAGCTTATCGACCGCAAGCTCGCGCGTGATCGTCGCCGCGAGCTCTCCCACGGTTCGCAGCTCCCGCACCAGCGCCTCGCGCTCGCGGTCCAGCGCGTAGTGCTCGATCGCCCGCTTCAGGGCAACACGCATGTCCTCTGGCTGCCACGGCTTGGCGATATAGCGGTAGACGGAGCCGTCGTTGATCGCGTGGCTCAGAGTATCCACCGAGCCGTAGGCGGTGACCAGCATGCGCATGGTCTCCGGCGCCATCTCGCGCACCCGCGAGAGGAACTCGACGCCGGTCATGCCCGGCATCTTCTGATCCGAGAGCACGACGGCGAAGCGCTCGTTCATCAGCCGCTCGAGCCCCTCCTCGCCGGACGCCGCCGTCACGATGCGGAACTCGCGGCGGAAGGTCAGCTCGAAGACCCGGAGGTTCTCCGACTCGTCGTCCACGTAGAGGAGCGGGAAGGCACGTAGATCGACCGGGTGCGGTTGGCTATCCGGCATCCGCGCCCTCGGCGTCGACCGGGAGCACCACGGTCACGCGGGTGCCCTCTCCCGGCGTCGAAGCGAGCTCGATCCGGCCACCGTGCTCGCGCACGATGCGATCGGACATGGCCAGGCCGAGCCCGGTGCCCTGCCCCGCCTGCTTCGTGGTGAAGAACGGCTCGAACAGGCGGGACTGAACGTCCGCTTCGATGCCCGAACCGGTATCCGCCACCCGCACCTCCAGCTCCCCGTCGACGCGCTTTGCCTGGACGGAGATGGTCCCTTCTTCTCCTTCGAACGCCTCGATGGCGTTCTTGAGCAGGTTGAGGAACACCTGGTTCAGGCCGCCTGGGTCGCCGAAAACCGCCGGGAGATCCGCCGCGATCTCCACCTCCGTGGCGATGCCCGCCTCGCGCAGCTGATGCCCAAGGAGCTGCAGGGTCGAGCGCAGGCCGGCGCCCACGTCCACGATGGCGTGGCCGCTTCGCCCCGGAGCTGCGAAGTCCCGCAGGTCCGCCACGAGCCGCGCCGTCCGGTCGAGGCCTTCGGTGACGATGCCCACCAGCTCGGCCAGCTCCGAGGCCATGTCCTCGAAGCCCATCTCCCGCTTCTTCCGCTCCAGCTGCAGCAGCTGCACCCGGAGCGTCTGGGGATCGTCCGCATCGAGCTCGCCGACCCAGGAGACCAGGCCCTGGATATCGTCCGCGTAGGCCCGGAGCGCCGCCAGGGAGTTGCGCGCGAAGTTGAGCGGGTTGTTCACCTCGTGGGCCACGCCCGCCGAGAGCTCGCCGACGGCCGCCAACCGCTCCGCCTGGACGAGCTGGACCTCCGCCTCCTTCAGCTCCTCGAGGGCCTGGGCGAGCTCCGCGTTCGACGATTCGAGCGCCGCGTTCTGCTCGCGGAGCTCGAGCTGGAGGGAGCGGATCCGCACCAGCGAGCGCGCCCGGGCCAGGAGCTCGCGGGGGTGGAAGGGCTTCGTCACGTAGTCGTCCGCTCCGAGCTCCAGCCCCTCGATCTTCATCTCGCGCTCGGCCTTGGAGGTCACCAGCATCACCGGCACCCCGCGCAGCGCCCCGTCCTGCTTGATCGCGCGACACAGCTCGGTGCCCGACATCTCGGGCATCATTACATCGGTCACGACCAGCTCGGGGGCCTGCTCGCGGACCGCCTCGAGAGCCTCCAGGCCGTTGCGCGTCGGCCGCACCCGGAACTCGCGACCGAGCAGGAAAGCCAGCAGCCGGCGCATCTCGGCATTGTCCTCGGCGATCACGATCTCCGGCGTACCCTCGGCATGCTCCGGAAGCTCGAACACCCACTCGTCGCCGTGCCGGGTCGCCTCCCAGCGGCTCACCGTGTGCTCCACCGCCGCGAAGCGCCCCTCTCCGGCGTGCTCGAGGTCCATCGAGGTCTCGCTGGCCAGCGCCTCAAAGGACTTGGCTGCGGAGAGAGCGCGATTTCCCCCGGCCTCGAGCAGTACCTCCTCCTCGGGATCGTCGTCCGCCTCTCCGAGAGGCAGCAGCACGTGCATCTGCGACCCGTGCCCATCGCCCTCGCTCGTCGCCCAGACCCGCCCGCCATGCAGCGCGACCAGCTCCTGCACGAGACTGAGCCCGATCCCCGTCCCCTCGTGCTTTCGGGTCGCCGACCCGTCCACCTGGGCAAAGCGATCGAACACCCGCGCGAGCTGATGCTCCGGAATGCCGACGCCCGTGTCCTCGACCACGATGTGGACCCCCTCCGCATCGAGGCCCCGCCCGTCGCCGGCGGCAGCCGGCGCTCCGCGCACCGTGATCCCCCCGGAATCCGTGAACTTGAGCGCGTTCCCGATCAGGTTCACCAGCACCTTCTCGAGCGCATCCGGGTCGACATTCGCCGTGGGCAAGCCGTCGAATCCCTCGGCCCGCAGGTGAAGCCCCTTCCGCTCCGCCATCGGCAAGGCGCCGTCCACGATATCTGCGACCAGCCGCCTGAGCTCGATTGGCACCCGCCGCACCGACAGCTGCTCACTCTCGATCTTCGCAAGATCCAGCAGGCCATTGATGAGCTTCAGGAGGCGCAGCCCGTTGGACTGCATCGTCCGCAACGTCCGGTCGAGCCCGCTGGGAATGTCGCCCATGTCCCCGGATCGCATGGCTTCGATGGGGGCGAGCATGAGGGTGAGCGGCGTGCGGAGCTCGTGGTGGATGTTGGCGGTGAAGCGGGACTTTGCGCGATCCAGGTCTTCGAGTCGGTCGCGCGCGCATTCGAGTTCGCGCCGCTTCGAGAAGTCCGAGTAGCGGATCTTCTCAAGGTTCACCGAACTCGCGACAGCGAGTATGAACGCCGAGGACAGAACCAAGCCGTGGAAGACCACCGTCGTGGATCCGGTCCCGTCGGAGCCCACCGCGACCATCAGGAAGAAGCACAGGCTTGTCGCGCCGCAGACGAGGACGGTCTGCCGGATTGTAACCGGGATGATCACCGGGAAGGCGCCGAAGAGCAGGACGAGTCCAGAGTAGTAGGGACTTGTGCCCGCGCCCGTGAAGGCGGAGATCGCCACGAGCATCATGCCGATGGATAGCCCCATTCCGATGCTGGCCACCTCAGGGGCCCTGGATCGGAACGCCCAGTAGAGGCCACCCATCACACCGGCTGTCGCAACACGGATTGGGGCGAAGACGCGCCACATCTGGGGCTCGGCGATGGCGTCCAGCGGTATGAACCCCAGCACGATCGCGAGGCCGCAGGGGACGGCGATTCGAAGCGCGGGGGGCATTAACTCCCGGCGCACGAACTCCCGGTAGTCCGCGAAAGACTCGGCGGTCCTGGGCGGCACGGTCTCCACGGAAGCTGTATCGGCCCCCGTGGGGGGCTCCTTGATGCGCTACTCCGAGGCCCCTTCCCGTGGCGCTGAAACCACCAATAAGGCCGGCAAGAGGAGGAGATCCGCGAGAAGGCAGACCCCCATGATCGCCGCTGTAACCAAGCCAAGGTTCCGAACGAGGTTGAAGCCCGAGAGCCCCAGCACTCCAAACCCCACCGCGATGACCACCGTAGTTCCCAACACTGGCGGGAGAGTCCGCCGCAGAGCGCCGGCGACCGCCTCCGCCGCTGGAAGCGTGCTTCTGTGTCGCCGATACTCCACAACCACGTGAATCGTGTCGTCAATTGCGATTCCAAGGGCAAGGGTGCCCAAGAGGACGGTGCCCGCGTCGAGAGGGATGTCGAGTAGGCCCATCAGCCCGAATGCGAACACCACTGGCGTCGCGTTCGGAATGAGTGAGACGACCGTCATTCGAACGGACCGCAGAAGGATGCCTAGGACGATCCCAACCGCGACGAACGCGAACACCAGGCCGCGCAGCTGGCCCCTCTCGATCTCCCGCTCAGAACGCGCGTACTCGTGCATGATGCCAGTGACCTGTGCATCGAAGTCCGCCGGGCCGAAATCCTCCCACCACCCCTCCGACGCACGAGCGACCCGAAGGAGATCGTTAGAACCGTTGTTATCCACACGCAGCAGCAAGTTCGCCTGCCGTCGATCCGCAGTGACGACGTCTCCCATGTAGTCAACCGACTCGAGCAGCAGCAGGTACTGCTCGATTCCGTTCTCATCGACGGGTAGAGGGTATTGGGAGTCGCCGAGGAACCCACCGTGGAGTTGTCGTAGGGGGTCCGCTAGGGAAACTGCCTTGCCCACTTCGGGCAGTTGACCGAGAAAGTGCTGGAGCCCATCTATAGAGCGCAACACGTCCGGATCTGTGACTCGCCGGTCCCCCTCCGAGGAGATCACAACGTTCATGGGGCTAATTCCCGAGAGACGGGTCCGAATCTCGCGGTAGTCCTTTCGAGGAGTGCTGTCCTCCTGGAAGTAGAGAATCACGTCGGTTTCGATGTCGAGCCGCGAGATGCCAACTCCGACTACGAGGAGGATTGCAGCCCAACCGGCCAGGATGGCTACCGGACGCGTCAAGAGCGAGCGAAGGTGGCCCACGATCGCGTCGCGGGCCCGAACGACGAGGACCGACCGGACCTCGGCCACTGGGAATAGAGCCAGAAGCGCGGGCGCTAGCGAAATCGCAGCTGCGAGCACGAACAGACATCCCAACGCTCCGAATGCACCGATCCAGCGGATTACATCAATTCGCACCAAGGTCATCGCCACGAAACCGATCGCCGTCGTGACGCCCGAGACCACGATTGGGGCAACCACTCGCACGAGCTCCACCTCAATCCGACCCGGGGCCCCCTGGGCGGCCGCGATTGCCGAGACCACATGAAGTGAATATGCACAGCCCAGCGCGAGCAGCACCGATGGAAGAACAACTGTGCTGATTGTGAGAGGAACCCCCAGCGCACCCATTGTGCCCAGCGTCAGGAGGCTCCCCACTGATCCGACGGCAAGAACGACGATTGGTACCCGAGCGCCCCTCAATGGAAGCATGAGTAGAAGGCCGATGATCAAGCCGGTGACCGGGAAGAAGATCGCCAGCTCACTTCGCATCAAGCGATTGGTCTCAGTGCGGAAGACGGGCCCCCCTGAGATCCAGGCTGAGCCGAGTCGCTTAGATGATTCCCGAACGGCTTCGACGACGCGTTGATCGTTCTCGGCGCCGATGTCGTCCATTCGAACGACCACGGCGAAGGTCCGTCCATCCTCTGAGACCACTGCCTTGGGAAGGACCCGGTCTTTCTCGATCTTTGCGACGGCGCCAGCAACCTCTCCATCCGAGGCGCCTGGTTCGATCGCGGGATCCAGCTCGAGTGTTCCGTCAGGCCCCGCGTGGACGAGAGGCATGGTGCTGATGCTGTCGACGCGGCGAACACCGGCAACCTCCTCGAGATCTGCCGAGATAGAGGCGATAGTGCGAACCACTTCCGGGTCGAAGGCGTGCTGCGCCTCGGCCGCAAGCACGACGATCTCGTCGCCACCGAAGGTGTTGGTGGAGGACTCGTAGAACCTCCACGATGGGCTCTCGCGACTCAGCACGCTGTCCGTCGAGGTTTCGATGTTCAATCGCGCGAGCCCTGCCAGGGAGGCCACTGCGAGGATGGCCCATACCAAGAGAGCTGTGCGTGGGTGCCGGAGGGATCCAACCGCCGTTCGCTCAAGCGGCCGGGACGTGAGGTCACGAAGCTGCAGGGGCTACGCCCTCGTCGCTGAAGCCACGATTGCCTGCTGCGGCGAGCCCAGGCAGGGAAAGACCGACTCGACTCGCAGGCCGGCGCTCTCGATCAGCTTTCGGAAAGCGATCTCGCTCCAGAACTGAAACGCGCCGGCTTCCTCCAGATCCATCAACTTCGCACCGTCGTTGAGGAACGCCCGAGCCGCTTGCATGATCTGCGCGCGGGATGCGCCGGGAAAGAAGGAATCGAACTGGCCATCTTCGACGCCAGCGAGAGCGCGCGTGTAGATCTGCGAGATGTCCGCATCGGGCCTCATTGTTGAGAGAACCAACCTCCCTTGCGGGCGCAGAACTCGCGCGATCTCGGTCAGGACAGACTTCGCATCCGGTACATAGCTGAGCAGGAGAGATGCGAGCACTCGATCGCAGGAACCGCTGGCAAGGGGAAGGACCGAACGCTTGAGGTCGGCCTGGACGAACTCCACACTCAAGCTCGCATCTCGGCGAATCTGGGTCTTCACGTGTTGGAGGGCACCCATCACGAGGTCGCACTCAACGAGCTGCAGGGCGGGCTGGGATCCAGCCCGACGCAGGTAGCTCGGAAACGCGCCCGTTCCCGAGCCGAGATCGAGAACGCGATTGCCTGGGGTCAGCTGGAGATCCGCGACCTGGCGCTGCATAAACTCCTGGTAGTCGTGTGTCGCGTTCAGAAGCGCGATCCCCATACCAGAGGATCTTCCAAGCAAGTAGTCCGCCCAGAAGTCGGCGACATTCGGCTCGGCCTGCCCGAGGCGAGACCGCTCGGCCGCACTCCGCTTCGCAAGATCCCGAATGCTGGGCGCCCGTCCGCTGATGCGGCGCTCCAACGCAGCCTGGCTCACCTCTTCAGCGATGAGCTGGAAGACGTCGAGCGCCTCTTGGCTAGAGCGAAGCTGGTGACCCGTAGGCACCTCTAGGAGCTTGCGGTTGCCAGCACTCCCGCAGGCGAGGACCTCCCGCACGCGATCGAGCTCCATCCACGCGTCGAACCTCCCGTGGAGCCACGTGATGGGCACGAAGATCTGGGAGAAATCCCGACGCGAATCGGAAAGGAAGGAGAGCCCTTGTTGCGTTGCATCCACCCCCGCATAGTCGATATCGACGGTGACCCCGAGGATCTCCTGGCGGCCAAACGACAACCCCTTTTCGATGCCGCCCATGTAGTCGACGCCACCAGATATGACGCGCATCATCGACTGAATATCGGCCGTACCTACCACGCAGATCCACGCATCGACGGTCTCGCCGCGATCCGAAGCCAAATACGCTCTACCTTCGATCGAGGACGCGCTAAACGTGACCAGCGCCAGCTTCTCGCAGCCGCGTTCACGGCGCAGGAAGTTGGCTGCAGCACGGATGTCCTTGACCCCCTGGGAAAAGGTGAACCGGTCGTGCTCCCGACCTGGCTGCAAGCAATCGGGGTCCCTGTAGGACTCGCCGCGCTTTCGTACACCGTCGAATCGAAGGATAGAAACGGGCTGGCTCGCCGCCCGAAACGTCGCCAGGAGAGTCCTGGCGAGCGGCATTAGGGTCTCCTTTGTTCGGCCCCATGCCGGCGGGATCACCACACCGAGGCGTCCCTCCCCCCTCCCCCACTCGTCCGCGATGCCTCGAATGGGCTCGCGGTCCTCGGTCTCGAACTCCACAAGATGGATCTTTGTGTCACGAGTTCCGAGCCCCGCTCGGCGCAGCAGCTGCTCAGTTGCACTCGCGGTTGCTCCCGATGCCACAGCCAACTTCCGCAATAGCCGCTGGCTTGAAGAGCGCTCAACGATCGCGTCCTTTCGATCCACACCGACCGCCGGAGCGTAGGGTACGGGCGATGTCTTGAGGTGTATCCGCGACCAGCCGTTCGCATCCCGAGTTACGCCCGCGACCCTGGCGAAGCGGTGGCTGTGGCGGGATGCACTCGTGTCGAACTCGAGTTCGAAGGAGGCTCCCGATTGCGGGGCACTCGTCGCTTCCGCGCGAATCGCCAACCCCGCTTCCGAGGAGTCAAGGATCTCGCCTCGGAACGCTTTTCCTTCGCCTCGCAAGACGACGCGTTCCCCGGACAGGTCCCCCGACCGCAGCCGCTCACGCCGCTCGTTCTGAAACACGACATCGGGAACCCGCACGATCAACGGCGATTCGGATTCAGGCGACAGCGGATCAGCCGAGAAGAAGTACCGGTTGCCGTTCAGTTCGAAGCGCAGGAAGATCTGCTCCCGTCCGGTCGCGGCGAAGTTCTCCGTCGCCAGCACCAGCTCTCCGCCCCGGATCTCCTCGATCGTCGCGGACTCGGGGCGTACCGCCCTGTTCATCCCGCGATAGAGGGTCGCTCGCTCGCTGGCAGCCTGCTCCAACAGGGCGCGAACGCCCGACACATCCCGCATGCCCTCAGGATGAAGCCGAGCAAGATCGTCCACACCGATCAACTGCGAAACCGCCACGCCGCCGCCTCTTCTCTTGCCGTTCGCCAGCCCCGAGTCACGCGAAACGAGGAGTGAGTCCTATAGCTCTCCACAACGGCAGGGTTCTACGAGACACCATCTGAAGCTGCACGAGGAACGGGAGAATCCGCGACGTGCAGTCCCGGAAGAACTCGCGGCGGTGTACCGAGCGGCGCGAAGAACGCCACAAGCGCCACGCTTCACTACTGTCGGAGGCTAGGCCGGATCGGACGTAGACCTGCGGTGGGTTCATGGCTTCAAAGACAAGAAGCAGGACGGCAGGTGCGGCCAGGTCGATTGCTGCTCGTCGAACCGCACCAGAACTCTCATAGGCATCGTGGAGGTTCATTCTGGCATAGTCCATGTGCCGCGCCTCCTCCATGCGATGAATCATGCCAACGTCCCGAAGGGTCGGATGCTTGGCGCCGAGCTCGAGAGCGCGGGCAATGAACGTGTCCGTGATGTCCTCAACCGCGAGCATCCCTAGGAAGTAGAGCGCGTTCCCTTTGGCAACGGCCCACTCCCCTACCCGTTCGACCGCACCATGGAAACCGGCAGGTGGGTACGGACCTACGCCGATCTCGCTCACGAGCCGAGAAAACATGCGGCTGTGGCGAGCCTCTTCCTCGATGACCTTCAGCCGGTATCGGGTCACGTCCGCAACCGGGTCGGAGTTCCGAACCAAGCGGGCCAAGGCCTGATTCAGGACGCCCTCGAAGCGGATGAATGACGAGAACATCGCGGCCGTCTCATGGAGTGCGAGCTCGGCCTTCTGGGCCTCGGAGAGGCGATCGAACTCGGGCGTCCCAAACAGGCTCAGCGCCTCGTCAGGGAGGAGGGGGGGCGCGCCGCGGAACGGGACGCCCCACTCAACAGCCTCGTCCGGATCGATGAAGTTCCTGACCGAGGCGCTCTCGAGCTTCTTGAGCCGACTGACATCCATGTGTGGTCGGGAATCCTGGGCTAGGGCGATCCTGAAGAGCTCAAGAGTAACGGCAAAACGCGGTTTTAGACCAAAGAACTGCCGATTCGTGAGATGGGGCGAATCGACTACAGGCGCTGGCGAGATTAACCCGTTTAGGGTGCCATACTACACCCACATATTGCCCCGTGGGAAGCGTAAGCGCGCCCGTGCGAGCGATTCTGGGCACAAGTGGACGCTCCCGGACAGGCCAGAAGGCCCTAAGGCGAGCCCGATATCTGTCTCGCCTTGACCCCCGCTTCACGAAGGAGCCGGACCGAAACGTCTCCGAGCGGATAGGCGATATCGAAAACCACCTCCGCGATCCCCGAATTGATGATCATCTTGGTGCAGAGCAGACACGGGCAGAAGGTCGAGTAGAGTGTCGCCCCCCGGACCTGGACCCCGTGATACGCGCTCTGGGTAATCGCGTTCTCCTCGGCGTGGGAGCAGACGCATTCGCCGAGGTCTTTGCCCCCCGGCCCGAAGTCGTTGCAGCGGGGACAGCCACCTTCGTTGCAGTTCGTGGTGCCGCGAGGAGTCCCGTTGTAGCCGGTGGCGATGATGCGGCGGTCGATCGTGAGGACGGCGGCCACCTTGCGTTTCACGCAGTTGCTACGAGTGGCCACGACGCGGGCGATGCTCATAAAGTACTCGTCCCAGTCGGGTCGCCGAAAGAACTGGTTGCCCCGAAGAAGGCTCTGGATCGCGGCGTGAAGCTCAGCGAGATCCCCATCGTTTCTGAGGGTGTGGTCGGCAAGGTCGCGGACGCCAAGGAGCTGCTGGCTCGCTGGATCGGGACTGGCCAGCTCAGATCCCTCCAGGCGACGCAGCTCTTCCAGGGTGTGAGGATCACCGGAGCGGCCCCGCGTTCTCAGTCGTTCGAAACGGATGGATTCATCAGCGTCCACCCAGATAAGGCGGAAATCCGACGCTAGCTCACGGAGAGCATCCACTTCCGCGGGATGACGGATCGAGTCGACCACGTAGTTGTGATGCGGCTCGAGGTAGGTCATCAGGCGACGCGCTAGGGCGCCTTCACCCTCCGCTTCGCGCAGAGCCCGCCCCGTTTGGATCATGCGCTCCCGGGTCTCATCCAGCCCCTTGCGAGCAAGTTCCTTGCGGATGACGTCGGAGAGTGACCAGGCCGAGAAGCTCCGACCCTCCAGGAAGGACACGACCTCGCCCTTGCCCGCTGCGTAGAGGCCGGACACCCCGATGATCATAGAATTGGCTCCCCTGGTCTGATTCGCGATCGGTGCCTGATCTTTGCACCTACGCGGCGCCAAGCCAACACGGTCGTTTCGCCGAAGGCGGCCCCTTACTAGCCGGCAACACGCCGCCGAATGTCGGCAACGGAAGTTCCGAGCGCAGCCATTCCGAGGCCAGCTGCGGTCTCTTCAGCCTCCCCAAGCTCCTTCAGCGCCTGGTCGACCTGTGCCCGCCCGCCTAGCGCCAAGCGAACCCGGGCTGAATCGACCAAGGTGTGCGCCCGCCAGACCGGGCATTGCGCCTGGCTTTCCGCTTCAGCCGCCGACTCCAGCCTGGCAATCGCAGCTTCGAGGTCACCCTCAGCCGCCAGCAGTTTCCCAACGATTCGCTCAACGGTTCCCCACGTCATGACCCCGTACCCCGCCATCGGGCGCTGGGACGAGAACGGAGCCAGTGCTTCGCGAAAGCGCGGTGTGTCTTCGGTGACCGAGAACGCAAGGCACACTTCTGCCAGGACAGTCAGCGTCAGGAGCCAGACGTTGTCGAGCGACAGAAAGGAGATTCCTCCGGCGAGCCCGCGGTAGTCGTTGCGAGCAAGCTGGTCCATCCCCGCTTGCTCCGCGTACCGGCACCTCACAGCCCTCCACACGACGAAGCCTGGGAATTGATCAACGATTTCTGTGATCGAGGGGACGGCTTCGTTGAAGCGACCCTGGTGGTACGCGGTTACAACGAACATCGCGCCACTACTGTGAATGAGGTTCGCGTCTCCATAGGGCCCACCAACGCGTGCCATTTCCGCCGAGTGGCGCTCGACAGCTCCCCAGTCGCCCTCATCGAGCGCAATGCTCGCCCGGTAGAGGACTGGATACCATCGGCTCTCGGGAGTCCCCGGCCTCTTGACGACTGCCTCGAGACGCGAGATCTCTCTCTCCCGCTCTACCCGCCTACCAAGCTCTGCGAGAGTAGACGCACGAAAGATCCGCGCGACGATCTCCACCTGACGCTCTGAGGCGTCGGCGGCCGCGGCGGCCAGTCGTGTGGCAGCGTTTAGGCGCTCGACCACGTCACCCGGCTGCCAGAGGGCCGCGATTCGAAAGGCCTCCACGAAGAGCTTCGAGCTTCGCTCTCCTGAGGCCGCGGCGGCCCGCGACGCATCTTGAAGCAAGCGCCGCCGCTCCTCGGATGAGCCCGGTTCCCAGTACAGCGCCATGGCGAGCCGGGCCAGTAGGCGTGCGCGTTCCTCCTTCGCGGATAGAGGCACCTGCGCGAGCGCACGGCGGGTGACCGACAACGCCACCTCATCGACTCGTCCCGCCTCGAGCGACGTAACGCCGGGAGCCACTGTCAAGGCGGCCTGGCATGCAACCCCCCAATTGCCGCTCTGCTCAGCGATGTCCATGGCCCTGAGCACGGTCCGCCTCGCGTCCCCTCGATTTCCCGCAGACATCTGTGCGGCTGCAAGGTTGCCCAGCGTGGCGGCTTGCAGCTCGGCCCCTATCGAGTGTTCGCGCATCAGGGCGAGAGCACGCTGACAGTGCGCGACAGCTTCTGAGAATGCACCGCGCGCGAAGGCCTCGAGTCCGGCCTCGGCGGAGTACCTCATCGCCGGCTCGGGGCCGCAGGCTGGAATGGCCTCTGAAAAGTGATGTGCAAGCGCGGAAGCGATCTCGGATCGGTCGGATCGTTCCAAGGCCGATGCGACGGCAGAGTGGTGCTGGACCCGATGGCGCTGCTCGATCGCGGAATAGATCGCATCCCTCACGAGGAGATGCGCGAAGCTCGTGATCCGCCCATGCGGCCCCGGTGATCGGAGGAGGTCAGCATCGACCGCTGGTTCAAGGTCTCGAGACAAGCTTGCCAGATCGCACCCTAGGACTTCGGCCAGCAGATCGAGATCGACCTCCTGCCCGAGCACGGCAGCAACATCCAGGGCGCGCCTCGACTGCGGGGGTAGGCGATCGACGCGATCGATCGCAGCGCCCAGCGCGTTCGACGGCAGGTTGGTTGTATCTTGTGAGATCGGCCCAGCCAGAAGCTGCGAAAGAAAGAGCGGATTGCCCCCCGAGAGCCGAAACAGCCTCTCGACGTGGTCTCGTGCAGTTCCAACGCCGATCTGAGTCGCGAACTCCCGCGTCGAGTCGATATCGAGGGGCCCTAGATCGAGTACCGCACAACGGCTCTCGAGGCTCCTCAGAGGCGGAACCAGGTCCGCCGTCCACTCCGTCTCTGCCCCTCGATAGGCGGCGAGCATTCGAAGCGCACAGGGGCGCATCTCGAAGCACACGAACATCGCCTGCCGAAACGAAGCGCCATCGGAGCGATGGAGATCGTCGATGACAAGGACCGGCGAGAGTCGATCAGCGGCTTCCCTCCAGAGCTCCGCTGTCTCGTCCAGCGCGGCGAAGTGCGTCGCCGCGGCCAATCCAGCTCCATCGGAGGCGGACCGGCCCGGACGAGCTAGCCAACCATCGGCCTTCTCGACCAAGGGCGTTTCGCCGGAACTCGAGGCGAAATCGCGGAGCTCGCGCGCAAGCTGAATCCACGGCCAGAGCGGAGGCGCCCCCGGAGTCTCGGCACAGCGGCCGACGAAGATCGGGGAACCTGATGCGCGGGCTCGCCTCGCGAACTCGGACCAGAGGCGCGTCTTTCCCACGCCCGGCTCTCCGCGAAGGAGAACCAGCCGAGTCTGCTCGCCCGGTGCGTCCAGCAGCTGCGCCTCGAGCTGCGCAAGCTCTGCGGACCGGCCGATGAGGGGAGGCCCTGCTTCATTCGGGCCCGAGACGATTTCGACGTCTGTGGCGAAGCGGATCCCTCTCCCTCGAACTGTTTCGATGAGCCGTGAGTTCTTGGCGTCATCACCGAGTACACGCCGCGCCGAATAGATCGCCTGAGAGACGACGTGGTCCGAGACGTGTACCCCTTTCCAAACCTCCGCGAGCAGCTCAGACCGAGTGACGATCCGACCCCGAGACCGGGCTAGGTAGAGAACTACGTCGAGGACTCGTCGCTCGACGGGAACTAGCTTGGATTCGCGGCGAAGCTGGCCAGCGAAGTCGTCGATCTCGAAATCAAGGAAGCGATACAGCATGGATGAGCCGGCAGAGAGAGTGCAGCATCGGCCAATCGCGAGGAAACCAATGCAGGCCTCAATCTAACGACTCGATGCCGAGGCGCGGCTGGACGGTTTCGGCGGGGGTGTGCCTCAGAAGTCCACGAGGATGCAGAGGCCGCTGCTCGGCCCCAAGGAGCGGCCCAGGCGATCGCGGGGGTCGACGGGGTAGCCGGTGCCGGCCTGACCGCGGAATTTCGCGGGCAGCTCGAGGATGGCGATCACGGGGCTGCCGCCGGCGCAGTTCTCGAGCTGGCCCAAGGTGAGGCCGGACGGCTCGGCGGGGCCATAGGCGAGGACCGGGGCGGGTGCCTGGCGAACGGGATAGGCGCCCAGAACTCGTGGCCGCGGTTCGTCGGCGGGCAGCACCACGCGGGCGGGTACAGCTCGCCCCTCCGCGTCGAGGCCGAGCGCGATACGAAGGGGTCCGTCCGCCTGCTCCGCGGCGAGCCAGGGGTCGCCGTAGGCGGGGTCCATGCGCGGGGTGATCAGGACGGCCGCGGCGGCTGCTGCGAAGCACGCACCCACCACCAGGGCGTGTCGGAGGGGGATTCGACCCACCGGGACGAGCCCGCAGCTGGGATGGGAACGGCGGTGCTGGGCATTGGCGTCCATCGCGTGGAACGTGCCAGACGACCCGGAGCGGAAACCTCAGGATTCGCTAAAGGATCCTCCCCTCGGGGACAGCCAGGCGCCAACGCTCGTCCGCCTGGTTCGCTGCGTCCCCATCTGTCAGGTTCCGCCGCCATGCACATCCTCGTCACAGGTGCCGCAGGCCTCGTCGGCCGCCAGCTGCTGCCTCGCCTCGAAAGGGAGGGCCACGACGCAATGGGCTGCGACGTCGCCGGCTCCGGCTGCGAGCACGAAGTGGACGTGGCCAACCCGGTGGCTTTCGGAGCCCTGGTCGACGCGCTGCGGCCCGAGGCGATCGTGCATCTTGCGGCGATCTCGGCCACCCGGACTCCGGAGGACGATCCCGCCCAGGTCTTCCGCGTCAACTTCGGCGGCGTGCAGTCGGTCCTCGCTGCGGTGCGAGAGAGGGTTCCGGCGGCGCGCCTCTTGCTGGTGAGCTCGGGGCTGATCTACGGATGCGACCTCGCGGAAGGCGAGGCCTTCGACGAGACGGCGCCGTTTCGCCCGCGCGGGGCCTACGGGTGGAGCAAGGCGGCGGGGGATCGGCTGGCTTCGCTTCACGCGGAGCAGCACGGGCTCGACGTCGTGCGTGTCCGGCCCTTCAACCACACGGGGCCGGGTCGCCGAGACGACTTCGTCGAGGCCAGGCTGGCGAGGCAGATCGCCGCCGTCGAGCTGGGCATCCAGCCGCCCTTCGTCGACGCCCTCAACGTCGAGGGTACGCGCGATTTCCTCGCGGTGGAGGACGTGATCGACGCCTACGCCAAGCTGCTCGCCCCGTCGGTGCCAGCCGGCACCTACAACATCGCGAGTGGCCAGGGCGTTCGCATTCGCGAGGTCTTCGATCGTCTGCTCGCCGGGAGCACCGCGGAGGCGGAGCTGCGGGTGGCCCCGGAGCAGCAGGACCCTTCTGACCGCAGCGTTGGCAACGCGCAGCGGCTGCGCGATGCGACCGGCTGGGCGCCTCACCGCGACCTGGACGAAACGCTGGGCCGCCTGCTCGAAAGCTGGCGCCGCACGCTGAGAGACGGGGCCGTCGCCTAGACGAGGCCCCCGAGCAGCTCGACGAGATCAGCGCGGATCGGCATGAAGTAGAGCGATGCTTGCCGCTCCTCCGCCCAGGCCAGGGCCGCGGCCGCATACCTGCGGTTCCATGCGAGGCTGGGCTCGAAGTCACGGGGCAGGAAGGCGCGGTTGCGCCTCTCCCAGTAGCGCCGCGTCGAAGCGGCGAGTACCGGCGACACGCCCCAGTAGACGCGCTCTTCGTCCAGCAGATCGGCCCACACATCCTGGTAGCGGAGGTCGAAAAACGGCTGGGTGAAGAAGCCGTCGGCTCCGGCGGCGCGCTTCTCGGCGGCATAGGCGCACTCGCGTTGCGGGCTCGAGCGATAGGGGTCCAGGGCCGCGTAGATCGTCAGCTCGGGGAGGCTCTCCCGGAGGGCCCGGATCAGCGCGACGCTCGAGGTCACACCCTCCGGCGTGTCGCCGTCCGGCGTGTCGCCCTGGACGACGATCACCTCGTGGAGGCGAGCGGCCGAGAGATGCTGCTTCAGCACATCGAGGGCGAGGCCGCCGCCATGCGCTCCGAGCAGGTCGACGTCCGCGGCCCGCAGGTGCGGGATCGCGCGTCCCACGAAGCGGCGCGCGAGCCGGCAGGCCACCCAGCTGCGCAGCTCGAAGCGCGTGAGGTCCGGGATGTTGACCGTGTCGAAGCCCGGGAAGCGCTTCGCGATCTGGCGCAGCTCGCGCTGGAGGGTGGCTTCGTCTCGGGGGACGAGCTCGATCGAGTGAGGCGTCAATCCAGATATATTACTGTATCCGGATATATTGATTCAAGCTCTCCACATTGCTGCGAGCCAGTGGTCGCCCAGCCCATCCCGATCCCGCCGGGTCCGCTCGGGCACCAGCCCCAGCCGGGCCCGGGCCTCCTTGAGCAGCCCCTCCTCCTCCTTCAGCAGGCCCGAGAGGATCACCCGGGCACCCGGCGCACACCGGGCCCGGATCTCATCCAGCAAAGGGAACAGCTCCGCCCGGATCAGGTTGGCCAGGACGAGGGAGAAGGGTTGGGGGGAGAGCGCCGCCAGGGGGCCCGTCCACACCCGGAGGCCCGCCTCGAGGCGGTTGCGCGCGGCGTTGTCGCGGGTGGCCTTGCAGGCCAGGGGGTCCAGGTCCAGGGCCACCACCTCCCGGGCGCCGAGGGCGAGGGCCGCCAGCCCGAGGACACCGGTTCCGCAGCCCACGTCGAGCACCCGCGCTTCCTCCAGTGCGGGGGACGGCAGGGCCGCCAGGAGCTCCAGGGCGAGGCGGGTCGAGGCGTGGCCCCCGGTGCCGAAGGCCTGGCCCGGGTCGATCACCAGGGCGGTCTGGCCGGGTGCCGGCTCGAAGGGCACGAAGGAGGGGGTGACGGCGAGGCGCGGGCTCACGACGACCGGCTCGAGCCCCTCCTTCCAGGCCTCGCTCCACGCCACGTCGGCGACGGGCTCGGGCGGGCCGATCTCCAGCTCGCCCCCCACCGCCGCCCGGAGCGCGGCCTGGACGGCTCCCCCCCGGGCCTCGAGGGCGAAGACGATCAGCCGGGCGGGATCGTCGCGCTCCTCTCCGCCCTCCGCGCCGGCCCCGACGGCCGCCACCAGCGCCCGCTCCCGCGCGTCGGGGGTGCCGCCCTGCAGCGTCAGGCTCACGTAGGCGCTCAAACCTGCCGAAGTTAGCGGAGAACCCGCGAGGCCTCCGTTGCACGACGCCGAACCTTCGCCCCTGGATGCCCCTACGGCCGCCGAGCTGGCTGCGAAGCTGCGTGCGAGCTGCGAGCACGCGCTGCGCGGTAAGCCACGCGTCGTCGAGCGCGCCATCGAAACCTTGATCGCCGGCGGTCACCTCCTGCTGGAGGACGTGCCCGGGGTCGGCAAGACGACCCTCGCCGCGGCCCTCGCCCGCAGCGTCGCCGGAAGCTTCCGCCGCATCCAGTTCACGAGCGACCTGCTGCCGAGCGACGTGATCGGCGCGGCCCTTCCGGAGCTGGCGAACGGCCACCCCACCGGCGGCTTCGTCTTCCATCCGGGGCCGCTCTTCGCCCACGTGGTGCTGGCGGACGAGATCAACCGCGCCAGCCCGAAGACCCAGTCGGCGTTGCTGGAGGCGATGGCCGAGGGCCACGTCACGGTGGACGGGGAGCTGCACCCCCTGCCCCAGCCCTTCTTCGTCGTCGCGACCCAGAACCCGATCGAGCACGCGGGCACCCACGTCCTGCCCGAGTCCCAGCTCGATCGCTTCCACGTACGGATCTCGATCGGCTACCCCTCGGCGGAGGACGAGGCTGCGGTGCTCCGAGACGATCCAGCGACGACCGCCCTGCCCCAGCTCGAGGCGGTGGTCACGCCGGGCCAGGTGATGGCCCTGCGCGCGTGCGCCCGGCGCGTGAAGTTCGACGACACGCTGATCGCCTACCTGCTGGCGATCGTCGCCGAGACCCGCGAGCACGAGGCCGTCCAGGTCGGCGCGTCCACCCGCGCCGCCCTCGCGTTGCGGCACGCCGCCCAGGCCCACGCATTGCTCGAGGGGCGCGACTTCGCCATTCCCGAAGACGTGCAGGATCTCGCGTCGGACGTGCTCGCCCATCGGCTCGTGGTCGACGGCCATGCCCGCGGGCACGCGTCCGCCGATGAGGCGCGCTGGATCCTGCGGGAGATCGTCGAGCGGGTGCCGGTTCCGTTGTGAGCGGCGACCCGCGCGGCCGCTGGGGACGGCGCCTGCGCCGCAGCCTCCGGCCCCCGCGTTCGCTCAAGCCCACCCGCGCCGGCTGGTGCTTCTTCGCCCTCACCCTCGGCGTGGGCTTCGCCTCGCTGAACACCGGCAACAACCTCCTCTACATGGTCCTGTCGGTGCTGTTGGCGTTCCTCGTGCTGTCCGGCGTCTTCTCCGAGGCCGCCCTACGACACGTCCGGGTGCGCCGGCGCCTGCCGCGGGAGGTGTTCGCGGGCACGCCGGCCTCGATCGTCTACGAGGTGCGCAACCACAAGCGCCGGGTGCCGAGCTACGCGATTGTCGTGGAAGACCTGGCCGGCGCGCATCTCTTCCAGACCGAGCCGGCCGCACGGGCGTTCTTCTTCCTCGTCCCCGCCGGCGAGACGGTCACCCGGGCCGCGCGCTGGACGCCGGACGCCCGGGGCGAGACCCACTTCGCCGGCTTCCGCATCTGGACGCGCTTCCCCTTCGGGCTGTTCGTGAAGGCGACGGTGGTCGAGCAGGCCCAGAGCATCGTGGTCTATCCGGAGCCTCTCGCCCACCTGCCCGTCGCCAAGGGCAACCGCTGCAGCGATCCCGGTGAGCGCGCCGCCGGCCAGGGCGGCGAGAGCGCCGAAGCCGCAGGGGTGAGAGAGTACGCGCCGGGCGACAGCTTCCGGCGCGTGCACTGGCGCCACAGCCTGCGGCGGCGCGAGCTGCTCGTGCGGGATCGGGAGCAGGACACCCGCCCCGAGCTCGTCGTCACCCTGGCCACGCGAGGCGTGGCCCCCGGGCCGGGCTTCGAGGCCGAGGTCAGCCGCGCCACCGGCCAGCTCGTCCGCCATCTGGCGGAGGGCTGGCGGGTCGGATTGCGCACCGAGCACCACTTCCTGCCCCCGCGTCTGGGCGGGGCGGCGCGGCGTGAGATGCTGGCGTTCCTGGCGACGGTGCAGCCGGCCGAAGCCGACGCGAGCGGCGGCGCGGAGAACGCCGCGTGAGCCGCCAGGAGTTCCGGGAGCCCACCCAGTCGCCCCGCCCGCGCTCGGCGGTGGTGATGGTGGCGGTGGCGACCCTGATCCTCGCGATCACCGAGCAGGTGTCGCCCGCGGCCCTCGCCGTCACGGCGGCGTGCATCGCCTTCACCGCCTGGCAGCGCGATCGGCGCTATGCGTGGCAGCGGAACCGGCTGCTGCTGAACGCCGGCTTGCTCGCCTGCCTCGGGGTCGCGGCCATGGTCCTCGTCGAGCGCCTCGCCGTCGTGGCCCTCGCCCACTTCGCCGTGCTCGCCCAGGGCCTCCAGCTCCTCGACGCCCGTGCCCGCCGCTCGGAGTTCCTGCTCGTCGCCCTCTCGGTCCTGCAGGTCGTCCTGGCGGCGAACCTCACCGACCACCTGGCGTTCCCGCCGCTGCTGATCGTCTTCACCGTCGCCACGGTGTGGACCCTCACGGTGCACACGCTCCGGGCCGAGGCCCTCGAGATGGGCGAGCCGGAGGCGGCGCGCCGGGCACTCTCGAGCGGGCTGCTCCGCACGACCCTGGGGGCGAGCCTCGCCTCGGTGCTGCTCGCCGTCTTCCTCTTTCCCATGTTGCCGCGGGTTCGATCGGGCTCGTTCATCTCCCACGGCATCGGCTCCCCCCTCGCGATGTCGGGCTTCTCCGAGAACGTCGAGCTGGGCGATCTCGGGCGCATCCGCCTGGACCCGGCCGTGGTGCTGCGGGTCGAGCCCCTCGAAGAGGCCCTCCCTGCCCCCGAGCATCGGTACTGGCGCGGCCTGGCCTTCGATCGCTTCGACGGGCGCCGTTGGGCGGTGACGCCCTCGGAACGCACCTCGGTGAAGGGAGACGCGGAGATCGGCATCGACTTCGGCCAGCGCCGCGTCGGCAGCAAGCTCCGCCAGCGCATCACGCGCGAGAAGCTCGAGACCGGTGTGATCTTCTCTCCCGGCCTCGCGATGGTCGTGCGCGGCGACGTGGGGCGCCTGCAGCAGGACGCCGGCGGCTCGCTCTACGGCCTGCGGACGGCGGGTGACCGCGTCGACTACCAGGTGGCCGGGGACGTGCGCACACCAGCGCTTCCGGATCTGCAGCGCGACGTCGCCGCGGCGCCTCGCGACGGGGGCGAGCGCTACCTCCAGCTCCCGGAGCTCGATCCCGCCGTCGCGCGCCTGGCCGAAGAGGTCGTCGCCGGCCAGGCCACGGACGCGGGCCGGGCGGCAGCCTTGGAGCGGCACCTCCAGCAGGTCGGCCGCTACACGAACGATCCGCCGGATCACGGGGCCGAAGACCGCTCGCCCGTGGAGTCGTTCCTCCTGGAACACACGGCCGGCCATTGCGAGTACTTCGCCAGCGGGATGGTAGTGCTCGCTCGCAGCGTCGGGCTGCCGGCGCGGCTGGTGAACGGCTTCGCCGGCGGCGCCGTCAACGAGATCGGCGACTTCCTCGAGGTGACCCAGTCCGACGCCCACACCTGGGTCGAGATCCACTACCAACGCGCCGGCTGGATCCGCTACGACCCGACGCCCGCCGATCTGCGCCTCGCCGGCGCCGCCGAGCTGCGCGGCGAGCGCTGGTGGGCGAGCCTGCGCAGCGCCGCGGACCTGTGGTGGTTCCGGATCGTCGATTTCGACCGCAGCAGCCAGGGCCGCGTGCTGCGCAAGGCCTGGCTGGCGTGGCACCGCTGGCGCGGCGAGCGGCGCGCGGCCGCGGCCCAGGAGACGAGCCCGACCCGCGACTCGGGGCGCCTACCGGTGCTTCCGGGCTGGGCCTGGATCGGCGGCGCGGCGGTGCTTCTCGGTGCCCTGGTCCTCGCGGACCGCCGGCGCCGCGCCCGTAGCGCCCAGTTGCCCGGCTTCTACGCCCGGGCCCTGCGTCTCCTCGCGCGCCGCGGCCTCACCCGCGAGCCCAGCACGACGGCCCGCGAGTTCGCGGCCCGTGTCGCCCGGGAGGTTCCGCCCGCCGCCGCCGCCGCATTCGCGCGAATCACCGAAGCCTATCTTCGCGAGCGCTTCGCCTCGGACCCGCCCGGAGACTGCGCCCAGAGCCTGCGCCGTCTCCAGGAGGGTCTGCGCGGCGCCTAGTTCGCTACCTGCTCCGCCATCACCCGGGCCATCTTCCTGCCGAACAGGCGGGTTCCATCGGCGTTCCAGTGGCTGTCGGTCCGCGAGTTGATCGAGGCGAGGATGTCCTCCCCTTCCTCGAAATCGAGCGGATGGACGAGGGCATCGGGCTCGAGCCGCTGCCGGAGATACGCGTTCAGCGCGGCGTTGAACCGGTAGGTGAACAGCACGAACGGAACGCCCGCCTCGCGGGTCGTGCGCGCGATCTCGCGGAGCGCGGCGGTCTGCTCGCGGGCGAAGGCGTAGCGACGCTCCACCGCCGCGGCGGTGGCCGCCGGATCGGCGAGATCGAGGGGCTGGCCCTTGGCGGCGGGTGCAGGCGGGGCGACCCTGCCCCGGCGATCGCGCACCAGCTTCGCCGCCGTGGTCGCGATGAAGGAGCGCTTGATGCCGTAGTTGACGAGGCCGAGGAACGCGCCGCTCGGCCCCGAGCGCGGCTGCTGGAGGGCCTCTCGTTCGACGGCGGTCGCCTCCAGGGTGGTGAGCAGGCCCGCATCCACCCCGTCGAGGCCGCGCAGGTAGCCCACTTGGTCCACGTAGGCGGGCCGGTCGGTGAAGTCGTTGTCCACCGCGACGGCGAGCACCAGATGGGGTCGATAGGCGAGCCCCTGGCTACGGAGGACGATCAGCTCGTCGATGCTGTTGAACGAGCAGTTGCCGGTGTTGATCACCTCGATCCGGTCGTAGCGGGAGGCCACGGCCTCGTCGGCGCCGAGGGCCCGCTCGATCTCGGCCGTGACGGTGCTCGCCTGATCCACGCCCCAGCTGAACACGACCGAATCGCCCAGCGCCAGGACGCGGAGCGCTCCCTCGGCGGGCTCGCGCGGGTGATCGACGGCGCGCCACCCTTCGGCGTTGGTCTCGATCAGGCCCCAGGGAAAGCGGAGCTCCGCGTCCGGCGGGTGCGCGTGGGACAGGGGCGTGCCCTGCCAGCGCTGCCACTGGAAGTAGCGCTCGGACTCGGCGTAGTAGTGATAGCCGCGGGGGTTGAACGCGTTCGCGTAGGTCTCCACGCAGGCGACCGGGAGCAGGCCCCCCACCACGAGGAGGGCGAGCGCCGACGCCGGGAGCAGCCGGTAGAGGCGCCGGCGAAGCAGCAGGAACAGCAGGGTGCCCGCGAGCAGGGCCCCGAGCACGAGGTTCAAGACGCCGTAGGAGGCGCCCACACGGCCGGAGCCGCGCAGGAAGCCGAAGGCGAGCAGCACCAGGAGGAGCAGCAGGGCCAGGCTGGCCGCCGCTGCGAGCACCCGATCGCAGAAGGCCTCGGCCTGCGGGCTCGGCACGTCAGAGCCCCGGCGCGTGGAAGTCGGGCTTCTCGTCCCGGTGCCCGAGCACCCACTCGTACACGTCGGCGATGTGCCGCGCCTTCGCTTCCCAGGAGTGGCGCGCCTTCACGTAGGCCTGGGCCGCGTGGCCCAGGCGGGCGCGGCGTTCGGGGTCCGCGGCCAGCTCTTCCAGGGCGCCGCGAAAGGCTTCGGTCACCTCGGGCTTGGTGGTGAGCGGCACCTTCACGCCCCGATCGGCGTCCACGTAGCGGCCCGGCCCGCCGTAGTCGACGACCACGCAGGCCATGGCCTGGCCCATGGCCTCGATCACCACGCCGGCGCCGAGCTCGCGGATCGACGGGAAGGCGAAGACGTCCGCCTCGGCCATGTGCTTGGCGGTCTCGTCGTGGGGAAGCCAGCCGGTGAACTCCACGCAGTCCCGCAGGCCCTGGGCGTCCACGCTCGCCTCGAGCCGCTCCCGATCGGGCCCGTCGCCGACCATCACCAGCCGGTGCTTCCGGAGCGCCGGACTGGCGGCGAAGGCGTCGACCACCACGTCGGGGCACTTGTAGGGGACGAGCCGGCCCACGAAGAGGACCGTCATGCGCTCGCCGGGCGGGCGCTCCGGCGGCGTGGGGCTCGCCGCATCGTCGTAGCCCACGTCCGGGCAGTCGAAGGTGCGCGGCCGCGCGCTGGCCGGCAGGTCGGCGATGGTGTGGTCGAAGCCGGCCAGGATCGCCGCCGCGTCCCGGTAGGTCGAGCGGTAGTAGGGCATGAGCGTATGGGCGCCGCGCAGGCTGCGCATCCACTCGCGTTCGCGCCGCAGCTCCCCGAAGAAGGCGCGGGGCCACTTGAGGCCGCCGTTCACCGGGCCGAGCACGAACGGGGCCGGGCTCCAGCTCGCCAGCGGGCTCGGCAGGGTCGGCGAGAGCGGCGTCACCCGGTGCACGACGTCGAAGGCGCCGCGCCGGATCTCGTCGCCGAAGCGCTTCCAGACCCCGCGCTCGAAGGCGAGGTAGCTGGCGTAGTTGAGGGCGACGTTCAGGGTGAGGGCCTTGTTCGGCCCACCGCGAAGCCAGCGCGACAGCTTGAACAGGGGGCGCGCAATGTACTCGGTGTCGATGAACGCCACCTTCTCGACGCCCATCGTCTCCGCGTCGACCGCCCCGTGGTTGCGCACCTGGGTGGCCACGACGGCCTGCTCCACCTGCCGCGCGACCGCCTTGCAGATCTGGTAGCCGAAGTACGGCGTCGAGGCCATCGACGGATTGCAGCTGTCGGCCACGAGCAGGATGCGCATTCGCCCTTCTACCTCGGCCGAACATAGGCTCGAGTTGACGGGGGTGGTAGCCTGGCGCGGTGAAGCGGTTCGTCTTCCTGGACCGGGACGGCACGCTGGTCCGCGATCCCGGTTACGTCCATCGGCTCGAGGACTACGAGCTTCTGCCGGGCGTGGTGGAGGGCCTTCGCCGCCTGCGCGCCGCGGGCTTCGAGCTCGCCATCGTCACCAACCAGAGCGGCATCGGCCGCGGGCTGTTCGACGAGGCCGACTTCCAGCGCTTCCAGGAACACCTCCTCGCCGATCTCGCCCAGCAGGGCGTCCCGATCGCCGGCACCTTCCACTGTCCCCACCGGCCGGAGGAGCACTGCCCCTGCCGGAAGCCCCTGCCCGGTCTGCTGGAACGGGCCCGCGACGAGCTCGGGGCCGACCTCGAGACCTCGTGGATGATCGGCGACTCGGAGCGGGACGTGGATGCGGCGGCGGCGGCGGGGCTGCAGGGAGCCGTCCAGATCGAGGAGCCGGGAGCGGATTTCCGCGACGCGGTCGACCTGCTGCTCGAGGGCGCGGCCGCCCGCGAGCCCGCTTGATCTACCGGCAGAGCCCGCCGCCCAGGATCGCGTAGGGCTCGCAGTCGTAGATCAGGCGGCCCGCCTCGCCGTGCTGCCAGTCGAGGGCCGGCAGCGCGTAGCCCGGCGGCATGCCGGGAGCCGGCTCGTCCTGCAGGTCGGCCACGGGCACCGGGTAGCTCGCCCAGTCCTTCGGCGCCCGCCAGCCCGGCGGAGGCACCAGCTCGTGGCGCGTCCCGGAGACCGGGTAGAGCATGCGCCATTGGTGGATCGCCTCGCCGATCTCCTCCACCACCTCCGGGTGGAGGGCGGCCAGGTTGTTGTGCTCGTTCGGATCTTCCTCGATCCGGAAGAGGTGGGTCGTCACGCTGGCGCCGAGCAGGCCCTGGTCGATCTCCTGGACGAGCTTCCACTCGTCGTTGAAGCCGGTGATGTTGAAGTGGCCGCGGATCGGCGTCTCGGAGGCGAAGAAGAGCCAATCCCGCCGCGGCTCCTTGCGCCCCTCCCGGATCCCGGGCCAGAGGTTGCGCCCGTCCAGCTCGAAGGGCGACTGGATCTTCACGTCCGCCGCCGCGGACAGGGTGGGGAACACGTCCATGGCGGACATGATGCTCGTGTTCTTCGTGCCCGCCGGCAGCGCGGCCGGCCAACGCAGGACCGAGACGACGCGAATGCCGCCCTCGAAGGTGTCGCCCTTGCCGCCGCGCAGCGGCACGTTGTCGGCGCCGCCGGTGGCGTAGGCAGCGCCGCCGTTGTCGCTGAAGAAGAGGACGATGGTGTTCTCCGCCACGCCCTCGTCGTCGAGGGCGTCGAGCACCATGCCGATGGCCTGGTCCATGCCGTCGACCACCGCCGCGTACATCGGCCGGGCGCTCGGCCGGAGCATCAGCTTGCGCAGGCGGCGCGAATCGTCGGTCTGGGCGCTGCGGGCCGGCTCCCGGTCGTCCTCCATGTCCTCGTACTTGGCCTTCAGGTCCTCCGGCGCGTCGAGCGGAGTGTGGGGCGCGATGAAGGGCATGTAGAGGAAGAAGGGCTTCGCTTCGTCGCGCTCGCGGATCCAGCGCGCGCCTTCGCGGCCGAGCAGGAACGATTCGTAGCCCTCGTCGTCCAGGCTCTCGCCGTTGCGCTGGAAGTCCTTGCCGCGCTGGCTCGCAAACGGCGGAAAGAAGCCGACCTCCGTGTGGAGGTGGCCGTAGAAGTGCTCGAAGCCGCGCTGGTTGGGATGATAGGTCTCCTGGGCGTGGCCCAGGTGCCACTTGCCGACCATCGCGGTCTGGTACCCCGCGTCCCGGAAGCTCTCGGGCATGAAGCGCTCGTCCGGATGGATGCCGTTGGTCATCCAGGGCATGATCACGCCGTAGGCCACCCCCAGGCGCATGGGATCGCGACCGGTCATGAGTGCAGCGCGGGTCGGGGAGCAGATCGGCGTGGAGTAGAAGCGGTCGAGCTGCACGCCCTCCCGGGCCAGCCGGTCGAGGGAGGGCGTCTCGATCACCTCCTCCCCGTGGAAGCCCACGTCGGCCCAGCCCAGGTCGTCGGCCAGGAAGATGACGACGTTCGGCCGCTCAGCGTGGGCCGCGGGGGAGACGAGCGAGCCGAGGGCGGCGACGATGAGAACGAGCGATCGCTGCATGGGATCTCCTCACGGCCAGTCTACGCCACCCCCACGAGCGGGTGCGTCTGGGGAATGACCCGCACGTCGCGCAGGCGTCGCCCGGCCGCCCGCGCCAGGCCCTGCATGCGCTCGCCGCTCGGCCGCTCGGTCACCGGGCCGTGGGGCGTCACCGGCTGGAGGACGACGCAGGCACCGGGATGGACCTCGGCCACGGTCGCCAGCGCCTCCTCGACCTCCGCGTCCCCACTGGCGGGGGTGATCACCAGCTTCACCACCACCGCCGGCGCGGCGCGCGCCACCTCGAGGAAGCGGCGATGCTCCGGGTGGAAGGGCGCCGGCTCGCCGCGCTTGGGGTCGCTCTCCCGCCGCACGTCGCTGGCGAGCTTCCAGTCCATCGACACAAGGTCGACGCGCCCGATCACGCGGGCGAGAGCGTCGGCGTGGAGGCCGTGGGTCTCGAGGAAGAGCCCCGGCCCGCGCCCCGCCAGGCGCTCAGCGGCCGCGGCCAGCGCCTCGGGCTGGAGCAGGGGCTCGCCGCCGGTGAAGCTCACCCAGCGGTGGGCCGCCAGGTCGAGAGCCTCCGCCGCGGCCAGCAGCCGCTCCGGTGCGACCGGGTTCGGCTCCTCGTACCACTGGCCGCTGCCCGGTGCCGTCTCGAAACGCGCGCGGTGGGCCGCCAGCCAGGTCCCGGGCGAATCGCACCAGCGGCAGCGCAGGTCACAGCGCCCGAAGCGCACGAAGAGCGTCCGGGTGCCGACCTCCGGTCCCTCGCCCTGGACCGAGGAGAAGACCTCGACCAGGTTCGCCGACGTCACCGGGCCGCTCAGCCCTCGAGCACCGAGCGGCCCATGCCGATCTCCGCGACCAGATCGTCCAGGCGCTCGGGCTTCGCTGCCAGGTCCTTCACCCGGAAGCGCGCCACGTGATCCGCGTCGGACCCGGCCTCGACCCAGGCGAACTTCTCCACCAGGTGTTCGAGCATCGAAGCCAGGTCGACCGCCCTCTTGCCCGTGACGTCGTCGGCGCCCAGCACGAGCAGGTCCTCGCCCTCGGTCAGCGCCAGGGACAGCCCCGCGCCGTAGCGCTCGCGGGCCATGCGCATGGTCAAGTGTAGGTCCAGATGGGCAGGAACCGAGGCCACCACCATGCCGAGGCCTGCGAAGTGCACGAGCCGGAAGTCCCGCTCCTGCACGTAGGCGAGCTCCGGGGGCAGCGGCGGCTCCTCGGCGCGGGATGCCTCCTTCGCCAGGTCCGAGGGGCGGCCCGCCAGCAGCATCTCCAGGTTGGAGCGGCGATCTCCCGGGTTGGCCACGATCTCTCCGAGCCTCCACCACCACACCCGCCCCCAGCGCTGGAAGTCGTGGTGGCTGAAGCGCCCCGTCACCAGGTCGACGAGCTTCTCGGAGAAGCGGCTGCGACGGGTGCACTCCGGGATCACCAGGGGAAGCGAGCTGCCGGCGCCCGGCGCGACCCGCGTGTAGCCGGCGCCGATCGCATCGCGCATGGCACCCAGGTCTTCCGGCGGCCAGTCGTGGTGGTCGAACCAGACGATGCGCCCCCGGTAGAGGGAGGCCGCCTGGATCGCGTCCCGTGCCGGCTTGGCCGCGAAGCCCACCACGTAGATCGGCGTCTTGTCGCGGAGGTCCGTCGCCACGCCCCGGAAGAAGGTCATGAGCTCTTCCTGGGGGTAGACCCAGATCCCCTCGATCTGGCGCAGGTCCCGGGCGAGCAGCACCGCCGCCGCGATGGACTGGCGATCCGCGTGGGCCAGGATCGCGGCCCGCCCCCGCGGCAGCCCCGCGGTCTCCTCCGGCGAATCGACGGCCCGCTCTCCCGACGGTGTCGGCGGCGCCAGGGCCGCGTGCCGGGCGCGGCGACGCTTCTCGCGCTCGAGCCGGACCCGTTCGAGCTCCGTCATGGGCTCGTCGTCGTCGTCGTCGTAGCTCACCTCGTCCCGGGTCTCGTCGGGATCCGGCGCGTCCGGGGAGAGACCGAGCTCCTCGTCGTCGACGACGTCCTCGTCGTCGACTGCGGCTCCCGAGGCGGCTGGTGCGCTGTCGAGATCGGCCGGCGACGACTCTCCGGCCTCGCCTTCGGCGCGGCTGCCTTCCTCCGCCGGCCGGCGGCCGCCGCGTCCGCGACGGCCCCGTCCTCGGCGGCGGCGCCGGGCTCCGCCGTTGCGGTCGTCGCTTCCATCCTCGTCGAGATCGAAGAGCGAGAGCTCGTCGAAGCCCACCTCGGCCGGCTCCTCCGGCTCGTCGCCTTGGGGCGACGCGCCGTCGCTACCGGCGGGCCCTCGCGAGCCGCCGTCGGCCGCGCCTCGCGCGCCGCCATCGGCCGGGTCGCCCCCGTTGCCCGCCCCCGCAGCTCGCTCACCACCGCCGCGACGCCGTCGGCCGCCGCGCCGGCGACGCCGGGCGCCGCCCTCGCGAGCCTCGCTGCCTTCGCCGTCCTCGCTCTCCGGCTGCGGCTCTCCGCGGCCTTCCCCGCCCTCCCGAGCCGGCGCATTGCGGGCCGCGGGAAGGGGTGCCGGCGCAGTCACCGCCGCGTCGAGCTCTGCCTTCACCCGAAGTCCGCCGTCACTGCCCGCACCCTCGTAGCAGGTGACCGGCAGCCCGAGGTGGCCGAGCACCGCCTGGGTCGCCCCGTCGTACTCCGCTGCCGCCAGGGCCAGACGCGGCCGTTCGAAGCGGAGCGGCGCACCGGCCTCGGCGAGGGCCACCGGGAGCCACGGCTCGGCGGCGAGGGTAGCGTCGAGCACCTCGCCCAGCGCCTCGAGGCCGAGGCGCTGTCGGGCCGCGCCCACCACCGGCGCGCCGTCGCCGGTCACGCCGATCACGTCGATCGCACCGGCGGCGGAGCCGAAGGGCCAGCGACGCGCGAAGCGCAGCCCCGCCTGGGCCTCCAGGGCCGGGAGCCAGCGCGCGCGCACGCCGTCCTCGCCGGACTGGACCCGGCGGTCGTTGAGGCGCTTGCGAATGGAGCCCTCCAGGCGATCCATGGCTTCGGAGACGCTGCCCTCGGTCAGGGGATGGACGCTCCGGCTCGGCTCGAGGAGCTCGAGCACGATGCGCGCGCCGTCCGCCCGCAGGCTGGCGACGGTGCGCGCCAGGATCACGAGCTCGACGCCGCCTCCCGCGGCGCGCATGGCGCCCGCGTGCTTCGCCGCGAGACCGCGGAAGGCCTCGAGGGCGCGCTGGCAGAGCGCCCTCCCCTCCGGCGTACTCACCTGGGCGACGACCGTGTCCGGCGCCGCCCAGACGGCGTCGCCGGCGCGCTCGGCCACGACCGGTTCGGGCTCGGCGCCGTCGCCGGGCACGAGCAGCGCCCGGGGCGTCGGCTCGAACGCCGCCAGCGCCCCGAGCCGGCGGCGACTGGCCGGATCCCACCTCGGCGCGAAGGCCGCGACGACCGTTCCCTCGCCCTCCTCGCGGGCCGCGGCCACGATCCCCGCCAGCAGCGCGTCGCCGCCGGAGTGGGGGCTCACCGCCACCACCCAGCGCTCGTCCTCGCGCTGGGCGCGAGCGATCAGGGCGTAGTGGTCCGGCACGTCCTCGGGCTGGGCCGCCTCCAGCTCGGCACCGGCCAGCTGGGGCGTCTCGCGCACCCGCTCGAGCCAGCGTGCCTCAATCGGGGTCGATCGCCCCTCGTCTGCGCGGCGTCGCCGCCGCGGGAATCGTCGCCGCATCACCATGGGTCCGTCATCTCCAACGTCGCGGCCTCAGCGAGGCCGGGCTGCCGCCTTCACTCGTCTTCGGGAGGCGGCGCGAGGCCGAGCCGCTCTCCCTGGACGAGGCTCACGGTGGCGTCGACCAGCACCTTCTCGAGCTCCAGGTAGAGCCCGTCGTGCCCGATCGCCGCCGCCAGGCGGTCCTTGTGTTTCGCGAAATCCAGGAGGATGCCGCCCAGCAGCTTGCGATCGGCCCGGGCGTACTTCACGACCCGGTTCCAATCGGCCAGCGGCACGTCGATCCGCAGGTCACGGACCTCCTCCAGCTCCGGCGCCAGATCGTCGCGCAGGATCGTGAGCGTCACGCTCTTCGCACCCTTGCGTACCTGGGCGCGCCAGAATCGTCCCTGGGAGAGGATCACGGCCTCAGCCCCTCCGGCTCGTCGGGGAGCGTCACGGCGTCACGATCAGCGACTCGCCGTCGCCCTCGTCGTCGACGCCGGCCTCGCCAGGGGCTTCGTCTTCGAGACCGAGCCCGGCGATGGCCGGACCCAGGGGAATCCACAGCATCGCGCGGGCCAGCGGGTTGTCCCGGGGCTCGCGCTCTTCGAAGGCCGCCGCCGCCGCGAGACAGGCGCGGGCCGCGTCCTCGTCGCCTCGGCGCCAGAGCAGGAAGGCGGTCTCGCGGAAGCGATGAGCGGTCGTCCCGCCTCGCTCGCCGGAATAGATGGCGTCGGCGCCGTCGGCCAGCACCCCGTCGAGCTGCTCGCGCTTGGCGGTGCCGGACACGATCAGCGGGCTGTCCATGGCGGTCTGGATCGTGGCGAGGAGCTCGCTCAGCAGCTCGCGGGGCGGCGGCCAGGGGCCCACGCGACCCTGCTCCACCATCTCGGTGGCGCGCTCGAGCAGCGCGCCCTCGTCGTCGAGCTCCAGCGCTTCGCGGGCCTGCTCGCCCGGGAGCTTCGCGTCGGCCGGTGCCTCGACGAGCCGGCTGCGGCACTCGCCGAAGCCCCGCGGCAGCCCGCGGTCCTTGGGATGCGCCTCGAGGGCCCGCGCCACCACGGCCTGGAGCGCCGCCTCCTCGACTGGGATGGCCGGGTGGCCGTCGCGCTCGGTGAGCTGCTTCAGAAACCGGCGCACCTTGCCACGGCTCGCCGAATAGCGTTCGAAGGAGAGGATCCCGCGCTCGTCATCCAGGATCACTTCGAGCAGTCGCGTGCCCGAGGTCGGGTGCGGCTCGACGAGGACGGCCATGCGCGCACCGGAGGGATCCAGCGGTGTGAGCCAGCTTCCCTCGAGGCTCTCCTCCGACGGGGCGAGGGCGGCCACCTTGGGAGCCGGCGCCTCCTCCCGGACGGCGACGCCCCGAGAACGCAGCCGGTGCTTCAGGCGCCGCAGCGCCTTGCCTCCGGCCTTGCTCAGGTCGGCTTCGGGCAGCTCCGCGACCAGCTCGGCGCCGCGGGGCTCCGCCTCCCAGGCTTCGGCCAGCTCGATGGCATCCTCGGGATGGTGATCGAGGAGCCAGCCCAGGACGCGGGCCGCGGCCTCGGGCGCCAGCTCCTCCAGCAGGCGATGGGCATCTCCGTTGGCGGGCCGGATCGCGTCCGCATCGCTGGGCAACGCACCCGCCGCCGCCTCCAGGGCCTCGGCCAGGCTCACGCCGAGGCCTCGGCACGCACCCAGTCGAGATAGTCGGCGCTCCCGCCGTCCACCGCCAGGACGAGCACCTCCGGCACGTCGTAGGGATGGAGCTCCCGAACCCGGGTGGTGAGGTTCTCGAGACGGTCCGCTCGGGTCTTCACCAAGAGCAGTACCTCCGCGTCATCCTGGATCTCCCCCTCCCACCGGTAGATCGAGCGCAGGCCGGGCACGACGTTGACGCAGGCAGCCAGGCGCTCGTCGACGAGGGCGCGGCCCAGGCGGGCGCCGGCCTCCGCGTCCGGGGCGGTCACCAGCACCAGCCGCAAGGCGTCTCCGCCGTCTCGTCCCCCCTCCAGGGTCATCGGGAATCCAGCAGTTTCTCGTGTTCCGCGAGCGCGAACCGGTCGGTCATGCCCGCGATGTAGTCGGCAATCGCGCGAGCTTCGCCTTCCTCGGGGAATCGCGCCACTACGTGTGCCGGAAGCCGCCCGGGATCCCGCCGGTAGGCCTCGAAGAGGCCCCCGATCACCTCCTCCGCGACCCGGCTGCGGCCCACGACGTCGGGATGGTGGTACATGTGAACCGAAAGGAACTCCTTGAGGTTCGCCTTAAGCTCCCGGATCTCGGACGAAAAACCGATCAGCCGTTGCGAGGTACGAACCTCGTCCGCCGAGCCCGGGGCTCGCTCCGCCAGCCCTGCGGCCGAGGCCTCCAGCAGGTCCGTCACGAGCCGGTTGATGAGCGCGACGATCACCTGGGCGCCCTGCACGGGCGGCGCCAGGGTGCCGTGCTGCACCTCCACGTGGCGCCTGCACTCGGCCCAGAGCGGCACCGCGTCGAGCTGGCCCGGCTGCAGCAGGCCCGAGCGCAGCCCGTCGTCGAGATCGTGGTTCAGGTAGGCGATTTCGTCGGACTGGTCGGCGACCTGCGCTTCCAGGCTCGGGCTCCGGGCGAGCTCCGGCAGGGGCGCCGGATGCTCCCAGTCGCTGCCGTGCTTCAGGATCCCCTCCCGGGTCTCGTGGGTGAGGTTCAGGCCGCGGAAGCCCGGGTAGCGATCCTCCAGCCAGTCGACGATGCGGAGGGTCTGGCGATTGTGGTCGAAGCCGCCTGCTTCCTTCATCCACTCGTCGAGTACGCGCTCACCGGCGTGACCGAAGGGCGTGTGGCCCAGATCGTGGGCCAGGGCGACGGCCTCCGCCAGCTCCTCGTGGAGGCGCAGGCCGCGGGCCAGGGTGCGCGCGATCTGGCTGCCCTCGAGGGTGTGGGTGAGGCGATTGCGCTCGTGGTCTCCCTCGTGGAAGACGAACACCTGGGTCTTGTACTCGAGCCGGCGAAAGGCACGACTGTGGACGACCCGGTCGCGATCCCGGGCGAAGGCCGTGCGGTGGCGGTGCTCCGGCTCCGGGTGGACCCGTCCGCGGGAGTCGCCGCTCTTCTGGGCGAAGGGCGCGAGGCGCGCGCGTTCCTCCGCCTCGCGATCCTCGCGGGTCGCGATCAGCGATCGGCTCACGGCGCCTCCTCCCGTGAATCGCGAAGCACCCGCTCCAGCTCCGCGCGGGAGGGCTCGTCGATGGGCTCGTGAGGCGGCGTCGCCTGCGAACCGTCGCTGCGCACGTCCATCGTGACCAACGCCCAGGCTGCCAGCGCGGCCAGGGCGAGGGCCACCCATGCCATAGGCCCGCGCGTCACGAGAACACCTCCTGGGACCGACGTGGAGAGCGTGGGTCGGGGTGAGGGGCGGGGGACCGGGGGAGATGAAGAGCGTAGCCCCGGCGACCGGCCCCGGCACGGCGCCCCGGACCGGACCGAGAGAGGCGCCGGATCACGGCTAGCATTCCGCCATGGACGCCCCGCCCGATCGCCTGCTCCTCGGCCCCGGCCCGTCGAACGCCCACCCGCGCGTGCTCGAAGCCATGTCCCGCCCACTCCTCGGTCATCTCGACCCGGCCTTCCTGGCCCTGATGGACGAGGCCCAGGAGCGGCTGCGTCGCCTGTTCGGCACCGAGAACCCGCTCACCCTCCCCCTCTCCGCCACCGGGAGCGCGGGGATGGAGGCGTGCCTGAGCAACCTGCTCGAGCCCGGCGACGATGTAGTGGTCGGCGTGGCGGGCGTGTTCGGCGAGCGCATGAGCGAGGTGGCGAGCCGCATCGGCGCACGGGTCACCCGGGTGGAGGCCGAGTGGGGGACCGCCCTCGACCCGGCGGCGATGGAGGCCGCGGTGACGCGGGTCGCCCCGAAGGTGGTGGCCTTCGTGCACGCGGAGACGTCCACCGGCGTGCTTCAGCCCGTGCCGCCGATCGCCGGGCCGGCTCGCGAGGCCGGCGCCTTCGTGGTACTCGACTGCGTCACCTCTCTCGCGGGGCTGTCGCTGGAGCTCGATGCCTGGGGGATCGACGCGGCCTACAGCGGCACCCAGAAGTGTCTCTCGATCCCGCCGGGTCTCTCGCCGGCCTCGTTCAGCGAGCGCGCGGTGGAGCGGGTGCGCGGGCGCCGGAAGAAGGTGCAGAGCTGGTACTTCGACGTCTCCCTGCTCGCCGGCTACTACGGCGGCGAGCGCGCCTATCATCACACGGCGCCCATCTCGGCGATCTACGGACTGGTCGAGGGCCTGCGCGTGGTCGAAGAAGAAGGCCTGCCCGCCCGGGAAGCCCGCCATCGCGAGGCCCAGCGCGTCCTCCTCCAACGCCTGGCCACCCTGGGCTTCGAGCCCCTGGTCGACGAGGCCGTGCGGCTGCCGCCGCTCACGACCCTGCGCCTGCCGCCCGCGGTCCAGAACGCGGGCGAGGCCGCCGTGCGGCGCCGGCTTCTGGACGAGCACGGCATCGAGGTCGGCGGCGGCCTGGGCAAGCTCGCGGGCGGCGTGTGGCGAGTCGGCCTCATGGGCGAGAACGCCCGGCCCGAAAGCGTGGCGCGGCTCGAGAACGCCCTACATGCCGTGCTCGGGGATGCTGCTTGACCGCGCCGCGCGGCGGCTGCTAACCCTGCGCCAACAGAAACGCCCGGGCGCCCCGCAAGGCCCGAGCCGAACGAGCGTTCGGCTCGGTGGGAAGGTCGTGAGAATCGACCGCGGTCGCGCCACTGTGATAGGGGAGCTTCGCACGCCAGAGCCACTGGGCCGACCTCGCCGATCCCGACGGGATCCGGACGCGGCCGGCCTGGGAAGGAAGCCGCGGAGCGCCAGCGGCCCCCCGATACCCGAGGACCAGGGGGACCCGCCGACACCCTTCAGCCAGGACACCTGCCCGGGACGAAAGACGCAGCGGCTCTCCGCGAAAGGGAGCGACGCGGCGAGGTGCCCAGTGATCCGCTGAAGGAGACGGGCTCCTCCTCCTTCGCTCGCCCGCCATGAACGGAGAGCGGCGGCAGGAGGCCCGACATGGCCCAGGCACGACGAGACCGGCGCGTCCACCGGCTCCCGCTCCGCAGCTTCTTCCTCTCCCTCCCGATCGCCCTGCTGACCGGCGGCGCCTGGGCCGAAGAGCCGGACGTACTGGCGCCCAGCCCGCCGCCGGAGCCCCCGGTGATCGACGTCCGCGAGGTGACGATCACCACCGGGCGCAGCGAGCAGGATCTCCTCGACGTGCCCGCCCACGTGACCGTGATCGATCGCGAGACGATCGAGCAGAGCGGCGTGCGGACGGTTCCGGACATCCTGCGGCGCGAGGCCGGGGTCTACGTCCAGAACACCACCACGAATCCCGAGGGCTTCACGGTGGAGACGCGCGGCTTCAACAACGGCGCGGGCAACGGCGGGCGCACCCTGGTGCTGCTCGACGATCGGCCTCTGAACGAGCCCGGCTCCGGCAGCGTGGACTGGTCCTTCGTGTCCCTCGACAACATCGAGCGCATCGAAGTCGTGCGCGGGCCGGTGAGTGCCGCCTGGGGAGATCACGCCATCGGCGGCGTCGTGCACATCATCACTCGCCACCCCACGGAGGACGGGGTCCGCGCGACCTTGCGCGGGCAGTCTGGCACCTACGACCTGGATGCCGGCAGCGTCTTCCTCGAGGGCAAGGCGGGCGCGGTCTCCGCGACGGCCTTCTTCGACGACTACAAGACGAAGGGCTTCCGCGAACGCGCCGACTTCCGGAACAAGAAGGGCGAGCTCGACCTTCGCTTCCAGCTCGGAGATCGGGGACAGCTCCGCGTGAAGGGGGGCTACTCGACCTCCCATCGCAAGCGACCCGGCGCCCTGGAGCAGTTCGAGATCGACGAAGACCGTCGCCAGGCGGAGCCGGGCACCCTCGACGACTTCAACTCCGGGCGTGAGCGCTACGTCGAAGCCGAGCTCGACCTGCGGCTGACGGACTACCTCACGGTCAACCTCCATCCCTGGCATCGGCGCCTGACGGACCGGGCGGCGCTCTCGAGCTTCTCCAGCTCGGCGTTCTTCGGAACGGTCTTCGACACCACGAGCTCCTTCGAGACCGACGGCGAGGGCGACGAGCTCGGCCTCTCGGGCCAGCTCCAGTTCGACTTCGAGCTGCTGGGGCGCCCCAACCGCCTGCTGATCGGGGGCGACGTCCTCCAGGAGGACGTGGACAACGACAGCCTGTTCCTCTCGACCACCACCTCCACGCCGTCGTTCGGACCGCCCTCGGTCTTCGAGTCCCGCACGTCGAACCGCGCCCGTCGGAAGACCTGGGGAGCCTTTCTCCAGAACGACCTCGAGATCCACGACCGGGTGTCGCTCTCCTTCGGCGTGAGGCGAGACCGCATCCGGGTGGCGGGGAGGAACCGCCTGGCCATGGTCGGGATGCAGGCGTTCGAGGCCCGGCAGACCGCCTGGGGGCCCCGAGCCGGCATCACCGTGCGCCTGACCGAGCCCCTCTCGGTCTACGTGTCCTACACCCGGGGCTATCGCTTCCCCAACCTGAACGAGCTGTTCCGCTTCTTCGGCACCAACGATCCCCTCCGGCCCGAGAAATCGGACAGCTACGAGGTCGGCTTCAAGCTCCACACGGAACGGGTCACGCTCGACGCCGCCGTCTACTCGATGAATGTCCAGGACGAGATCTTCTTCGACCCGTTCGCGGGAACTTTCGGCCAGGACGTCAACCTGCAGCGCGTGCGCCACCGCGGCATCGAGCTGTCGGGAAGCGTGCGGCCGTGCGGGTGGCTCGAGCTCTACGGGAGTTACACCTACGACGGCACCAAGATCGCGCGGGACAACCTCACCTTCCTCGAGGGCAACCGCATCCCCATCACCCCGCGTCACCGCGGCACTGCCGGCGTGCGGCTCCTGCTTCCGTGGGGCTTCGAGGCCGGGCTGAACGGAAACTTCGTCGGAGCCCGCTTCGCGGCCAATGACCTGCGGGAAGCCGCCCCGAAGCTCGGCAAGTTCGCGAGCTACGACGCGCGCCTGGCCTGGAAAGGCGAGCTCACCGAATGGCTCGAGGTCGGGGCCGACTTCACGGTGCACAACCTCACGAACCGTCGCTACGTCGAGAACGGTGGCTTCAGCACGTTCTTCGGGACGGTCGGCTTCTTCCCCTCTCCGGACCGGCACTACGCAGCCGGCATCCGCATCACCCTGAGGCGCTGATCATGGGACACGGGCTCGCACTGCTCTCGATCGGAATCGCGCTCCTCGCCGCCGCGATCAGCTACGCCGAGGCCGCCTCGACCTCCCGGCCGCTGGTGAAGCCGGAGCACGTCGACGCCATGCCCTCAGGCCCGAGCGCCCTGGCCCGCATCGAGGAGATCCGGCGCCGGGTGCAGGAGGCGGTCGTCTACCCGAAGGAGGCACGGCGGCGCGGCATCGAAGGCACGGCCCGCATCCAGTTCCTGGTGGGGGCGGACGGTCGGGCCACGGAGGTCTCGACGGTCGAGAGCTCCGGGAGCGCGCTCCTCGATGCGGCGGCCGAGCGCGGCGCCCGGGAGGCGGCCCCCCTGCCCTACGTGTTCGGTCGCTTGCGGATCCCGGTGGTCTTCCAGGTCACGAGCGTCGGACCGTCTCGCTAGGAGGGCGAGCCCGAGCGCAGCGCCTTCTCGACCTTCTCGATCAGCGTCTTCATGGGGGCAGGCTTGCGGAGGACCCCGGCCAGCCCCGCGCCGCGGAAACGTGCCATCAGCTCCTCTTCCGCGAAGCCGCTGTTCAGGATGACCCGAACGTCGCTGCGAATCTCCTGGAGCTGCGCGAAGGCCTCTTCCCCGCCGAGCTTCGGCATGTTGAGATCGAGCAGGACGCAATCGAAGCCGTCCGGATCGCTTCGGAAGGCGTCGACGGCCTGCTGGCCGTCTTCGACCTCCACGACGCGGTAGCCCGCCGTCTCGAGCATCGCTACGAGGACGACCCGCACGGCCTTCTCGTCCTCGGCCACGAGGATCCGCCTGGCCTTCGGTGCCCCGGCAGACGACGCCGCGCTCGCCGGGTCTCGTGGGTCCAGCGGCGTGATCGGTAGCCAGACGGTGAAGGTCGTGCCGCTCCCCAGCTGGCTCTCGACCGAAATCGCGCCCTTGTGGGATTTCACGATTCCCAGGACCGCCGCCAGGCCGAGGCCATGGCCGGTGCGCTTCGTGGTGAAGAAGGGATCGAAGATCTTCGCGATCGTCTCCGGGCCCATGCCCTCGCCGGAGTCGCCCACCTGAACGCGGATGTAGTCGCCCGGGCTCAACCGCGGGAAGGAGCCGATCTCCTGGACCTCTTCCGGGCCCAGCCGGACCGCCCGGGTGCCGACCACGATCTGCCCGGCCTCGTCCCCGATCGCGTCCGAGGCGTTCGTCATCAGGTTCATGAAGACCTGGCGGAGATGACTCTGGTCACCGAATACCCCGATCGGCGCGTCATGCATCTCGAAGGACATCGACACCTTCTTCGAGAGCGCGGCCATCATGAGGTCGCCGAGCTCCTTCACCAGGAGGCTGCAGTCGAGCACCTCCTTCGAGCTGGAGCCCCGACCCGCGTAGGCCAATATCTGCTTGCACAGATCGGACGCCGCCTCGCAGGTGGACACGATCGTGTCGAGGTTCGAGCGGGCCGGCGAATCCTCCGGGAGGGTGAACGATGCAAGCTCCGCGTTGCCCATCACCGCGGCCATCAGGTTGTTGAAGTCGTGGGCGACGCCGCCGGCGAGCACGCCGATCGCCTCGGCCTTGGTCGCCTCACGGAGCTGCTCTGCCATCCGGTCGTGCTCGATCGCCAGGCCGACCATGCGTGCCGCGATCTCCAGCAGCTCCATGTCGAAGGGCCCGGGCGCTGCAGGCTCGTCCTTGTAGAGTGCCATCGCGCCGAGGACCTCATCCCCGGTGGCGCCGGTGACCGGGACGGACCAGCACGCCGACACGCCGGCGATCTTCGCGGCTTCGCGCAGATCCTTCCACAGCGGGTCCTCGTAGATGTTCTCCACGACGACTGGCACGTTCCAGTACGCGGCGGTGCCGCAAGAGCCGACGGTGGGCCCGATCCGGAGCCCCTGGACCGCCCGGTTGTACTCCGGCGGCATGCTGGGGCCTGCACCCACGGACACGTGCTCGCCGTCCGACTCGACCAACAGGATCGACGATCGGCATCCGTCCACCTTCGACTCGACGATGCGGACCATCGTTTCGAGGGTCTCGGTGAGCGAGCTCTTCGACCGGGACGGGGCCTCCGACAGATCGACCGAGGCCTGGTGGGTGCGATGGGACTGGGCCAGGGCGACGACCCGGCCGTCGTCGGTGCGTACGCGCCAACGCAGCGTCCTCCACTCGCGGTCCCGCGTCTGGTGCCGCGCGAGGAGCTCACCTTCTCCGCTCTCGAGGGCTCGTCGTAGCGCGGCTCGATCGTCGGGATGCACCCACTCGATCAGCGGCCTGGCGACGAGGTCCTCGACCCGGAGCCCGTACTCGGCCGTGAACGACGGGTTGATGCGCGGGGCTTCGCCCGGCTCGGTAGATCGGAGCAGCATGGGCTGTCGGGAGACGGATGCCATGCCGGAGTGTATCGGCCCCCCGTCGGAATCGCTGACGGAGTTCTCGGCACCAGTGCGTGCTCTTCGGAGTGCGCGTAGGGTAAACGCTCTAGAGATCCCGCCGGGTCGAGACCCCACTGGTGGCCCCGCGGGCCTTCGAGGCCAGGAGCGCCGCGAGGAGCAGGAGCGCCACCCCGGGCTCGGGCAGGACGAGACGCAGGGCGAAGGCCGTTGCGGGTGCGTTCCCGCCGCCGTCGCTCACCAGCACCAGGCTGAGGTCGCCGCCCGAGAGCGTGGGCCCCAGGCCGACGCCCTCGACGTTGAGGCTTCCCGTGATCCGGCTCCACAGCAGCGTCTTGCCGACGCCCTGGAAGCTGGCTCCTGCCAGGCCCGCGAGCCCGCTCACGTCGGTCGCACCCGTGAAGTCCGCGAGGAACAGACGCGCCTCGAAGCCCCCGGGCCCGATGCCCCGCTCCAGGACGAGGAGCTCGCCGGTGGGCAAGGCCACGAGATCGACCACGCCGGCCACGAAGCCCCGCGGCTCGGTCTGGTAGGCCCACTGTCCCGTCGGGTTGCCGAGGCCGTCGAAGCGCTGGATCCGTACCCAGGTGCCGGTGGTGAAGTCCGCATCCGGGCCGTCGCCGAGGAGCGAGGCCTCGTTGGCGGTCCAGAAGGCGGAGCCGTCGGGAGCCAGGGTGAGGGACTCGAGGCCGAGGTTGGTGCGCACCTGGCCATAGACCGAAGGCAGCAGGATCGAGCCGGTCTGGGCGCCGGTGAGCGGATCATGCTCGCGGATCGCCGGACCGACTTCGTCGGAGACCCAGACCCGTCCGCTGCCCGCGTGCCAGGCCACACCCTCCAGGTCGACCCCGTTCTGCAGCACCACCGGCGTCGCCGCCGTGGCACTGGTGACGAAGCCGGTCGCCGGATCGATGGCGACGGTCAAGGGGTGAAGGGTGGCGCCGGAATCGGCGACGGCGAGGAACTGGCCGCCTCCGGTGTGGGCGATCCCCGAGAGCTCCGCGTTGCCCGCCCCGGTGACGGTGACCGGCGTCTGACCCGGATCGATCACGCTGAGGGCGTGCACCGCCGCAGGAGAGAGCAGGACCCACAGGAGGAGAAAGGCCAGCGGGCTGCGGAGAGAAGGCATCCTACCTGGAGGTGGCCCTCGGCGCGGCTAGGTGGCAACCGAGACACGCTCGAGGTGGACCTCCAGGGCTTCCTGCCAGGCCTCGGGGCTCTCGTTCTGGGGCTGGTGGGCGGCCCCGGGCAGGGTCACGAGCACGGCGCCCGGGATCTCCGCCGCCAGGACCTCGCTCGGGCCGAGGAAGGGATCGTCCTCGGCGCCAACCATCACGAGGGTGGGACAGCCGATCTCGCCGAGGCGGGCCTCCAGGCAAGGCGCCTCCGCCATCGCCCGCCCGAGGGCGGCGTAGGCCTCCGGGTCCATCGCTTCGATGCGCTCGCTTCGCCAGCGCCAGAAGCGGTCGGCGCCCCACTCGGCCTCGACACGCCGGTCGGCATCGCTGCGGTCCCGGTCGTCGCGGGCGCGGGCGCGCAGGATCTGGGCGAGGCTCGCCATCCCGGCCTCGCGGCCCACCCGCGCGGCGGTCTCCAGCAGCTCGAGCTGGATCCACGAGAGCGGGCGGGCGGCGGTGTCCATCAGCACGAGAGAGGCCACCCGGTCCGGGTGAGCGAGCGCGATCCGCAGGGCCAGCATGCCGCCCATCGAGTGGCCCAGCAGGTCGCACGGCGCGGCGTCTACCGCGACGAGCCAATCGGCGAGCAGGCCGGCCAGGCGGTCGAGGCCGTACTCGGCCGGCGCCAGCCGCGCCGACACGCCATGGCCTGGGAGATCCGGCACGAGCACCCGCCGCTGCCGGGCGAGGGCGGGGATCCTGCCCTCGAAGTCTTTCCAATGGCCGGTGTAGCCGTGGACGAGGACGAGGGGCCGGCCGCGTGGACCGGAGTTTCGCCCCCCGACGTCCAGGTGGGTGATCTCGACTCCGTCGACCGCGGTCTGGCGGAAGGCGTCGGTCCCCGGCCGCATGGCGCTACCAGGCCGCGCTGTGCAGGCGGGGCTCGCCCGGGGCTTCGGCGAGCACGGCGGCCTCGTGAGCGGTCACCTCTTCGAGCCGTGCCGCCACCTCGCCGGGCGGGGCGAGCCGGCAGGCCAGATCGACGTACACACCATGGTGGCGTGCCTCGGCGTTTCGCAGGCCGCGGTAGAAGCGGCCGAGGGGCGTCTCGCCGAGGGCCTCGGCCAGGAGCCCCAAACGCTCGCAGCTGCGCGCCTCGATCACCGCCGAGCACAGGAGCGTGTCGAGCAGGCGGTCGGGCTCGGCGTCCCGCACGATCCGCCGCAAGCGCCCGGCGTAGGCACTGGGCCGCTGGCGCCGGTAGGTCAGGCCGTGCCGGCCGAGCCAGCCCAGCACCTCCTCGAAGTGCGCGAGCTCCTCCCGCGCCAGGGCCGCCAGCGGCTCCATCAGGAAGGGGTGCTCGGGATACTGGAAGATCAGCCGCAGGGCCACGCCCGCAGCCTTCTTCTCGCAATGGGCGTGGTCGAGGAGCACCCCGGGCAGATCCCGGAGCATCGCCTCGCCCCAGGCGGGATCGGTCACGGAGGCGAGCTTCAGCATCCCGGCCCGATCGTCCTGGTGGCCGGCTTCGGCGTCCGGTCGAGGATCGTCATGGTGGCCGGCTTCGGCGTCCGGTCGAGGATCGTCATGGTGGCCGGCTTCTGCACGCGAGCGGAATATAATGGTGGTCCCGTCTCACGCGAAGGGAGCCCGATGTACCCCGCCGTCCACGCCGAGAAGACCCCCGACAAGCCCGCCTTCATCATGGCCGGGAGCGGCCGGGTCGTGACCTACCGGGAGCTGAACGACCGCTCCAACCAGGGCGCCCAGCTCTTCCACGCCCTGGGGCTGCGCCGCGGCGACCACATCGCCTTCTGCATGGAGAACAACGAGGAGTTCTTCCCGCTGGCGTGGGCCGCCCAGCGCAGCGGGCTCTACTTCACGGCGATCAGCTCGCGGCTCACGGCGCCGGAGGTCGAGTACATCATCGACGACTGCCAGGCGAAGGTCTTCGTCACCTCCGAGGCGAAGGCCGAGATCGGCGCGGGGCTGGCGGGGGCGTGCCCGAACCTCGTCGGCCGGTACATGGTGGGAGCCCCGGTCTCCGGTTTCGACTCCTGGGAGGAGGCGCTCGCGGGCCAGCCCGCCACGGCCTTGGCCGAGGAGTGGGAGGGCGCCGCGATGCTCTACTCCTCGGGCACCACCGGCCGGCCCAAGGGAGTGAAGCATCCGCTGCCCGACGCGCCGGCCGGGACGGCGCCGGCGTTGGCCGCCGGGGTGATGGCGCTGTACGGCGGCTCCGAAGGGGCGATCTACCTCTCGCCGGCCCCGCTCTATCACGCGGCGCCTCTCGGCTTCACCATGGCGTTCCTGCGCCTCGGCGCCACGGTGATCGTGATGGAGCAGTTCGACGCGCTCGAGTCGCTCCGGCTGATCGAGGAGCACCGCGCCACGCACAGTCAGTGGGTGCCGACGATGTTCGTGCGCATGCTGAAGCTCCCCGAAGAGGATCGCGCCCGCTACGACGTCTCCAGCCTGCAGTACGCGATCCACGCCGCTGCGCCCTGCCCCATCCCCGTGAAGGAGCAGATGATCGAGTGGTGGGGCCCGGTCATCCACGAGTACTACGCCGGCACCGAGGGGAACGGCTTCTGCATCATCAACTCGGAGGATTGGCTCACACACAAGGGCTCCGTCGGCCGTCCCACCAACGCGGTGGTGCACATCCTCGACGAGGACTTCAAGGACCTCCCGCCCGGCGAGGAAGGCGGCATCTACTTCGAGAGCGACGTCGAGTTCGAGTACCACAACGCTCCGGAGAAGACGGCGGACTCGCGCAGCCCCCAGGGCTACACGACCCTCGGCGACGTCGGCTACGTCGACGAGGACGGCTGGCTCTACCTGACGGACCGCAAGGCCCACATGATCATCTCTGGCGGCGTCAACATCTACCCGCAGGAGACCGAGAACGCGCTCATCACCCACCCGAAGGTCGCCGACGTCGCGGTGATCGGGGTACCGAACGAGGACTTCGGCGAAGAGGTGAAGGCCGTCGTCCAGCTCGTCGACATGGATGACGCCGAGCCGGCGCTAGCCCAGGAGCTGATGGAGTGGTGCCGCGAGCGCATCTCCCACGTGAAGTGCCCGCGCTCGGTGGACTTCGAGGCCGAGCTGCCTCGCCACCCGACGGGCAAGCTCTACAAGCGGCTGCTCAAGGACCGCTACTGGGGCAAGAAGGACAGCCGGATCGTCTGATGGCGCGCATCGGACGCTACGACAACCCCTACGAGGTGGCCGAGTGGCACCGCGCGCCACCGCCCGGAACGGGTTGCGAGCCGGTCAAGCTCGTCACCGACGACCGGGCGATCGCCCACGGCTGGCTCTACGCCCGCGGCGGCGAGGAGACCGTCGTCTGCCTGATGCACCCGCGGGCCAACTTCTCGCGACACTACGTCGTGCCGGGCCTGGTCGCAGCGGGCTTCGCGGTCTTCTGCGAGAACAGCCGCTGGCTGAACAATGACGCAACCCTCGTGCACGAGCGGGTGCTGCTCGACGTGGCGGCGGGCGTGCGCCACGTGCGCGAGCGCTTCGATCGCGTGATCCTGCTCGGCAACTCCGGCGGCGGCTCCCTCTTCACCTTCTACCTGAGCCAAGCCCTCGCGCCGGAGGGCGGTCGCCTCACCGAGACCGCCTTCGGCGAGCCCCTCGACCTGAACGCCCACGAAATGCCCGCTGCCGACGCCATGGCCTATGTCGCCGCCCATCCCGGCGAGGGCCACTACCTGCTCCACGCGATCGACCCCTCGGTCGCCGAGGAAGGCGACCCGGTCTCCTGCGATCCGTCCCTCGATCTCTACGATCCGGCCAACGGCTTCGCGCCACCGCCGCGGGGGAGCCGCTACGACGAGGCCTTCCTCGCGCGCTACCGCGCCGGGCAGCAGGCGCGGATCGAGCGTCTCGACGCCATCGCCCGAGAGCGGCTGGCCCGCAAGCGGGCCGCCCAGGAGCGTGGCGATGCCCGGGCCGCCATGGCCACGGACTTCATGCTCGTCTACCGCACCGATGCGGACCCACGCTACATCGATCTCTCCCTGGATCCCTCGGAGCGGGACTACGGCTCGCTCTGGGGGCGCCGGCCGGACCTGATCAACTACGGGCCGGTGGGCTTCAGCCGGGTGGTCTCCCCGGAGGCGTGGCTCTCGACCTGGTCCGGAACGAGCTCCCAGGCGGAGATCGCCACCACCGGCGCGCGCATGACCCTGCCGGCCCTCGTGGTCGACTACCGCGGGGACAATGCGATCTTCCCCTCCGACACCGAGCTCATCGCGTCCTCCCTCGCCAGCCCCGAGGTCGTGCGCCGCAGCCTGCCCGGCGATCACTACGGCTTCCCGGCCGAGAAGGGGCGCGACGGCGCGGTGGAAGAGGTGGTCGCCTGGCTGCGAGGTCTGTCGTGAGCGAGGCCCTCACCCTCGCCGCCAGCTACGAGCGCACCGTCGCCGCCTCCCTCGAGCGGGTGTGGGAGAACGTGCACGACTGGGAGCACCTGCCCTGGCTGCACGACACGGCGTTCTGTGGGATCGCCCTGGAGGAAGCCGGGCCCTGGGGCTGGCGAGCCCGAGTGAAGGCGCCGCCGCAGGAGGCGCCCCAGGAGCTCGTCATCGAGCTGCGTCGCGAGGACGACGCCGAGCGCTACCACGCCCGCACCCTCGAGGGAGCGGGGGCGGGAGCCGACACGATCACCACGCTCACGCCTCAGGGACCGCACGCCACCCACGTCCACGTCGAGTTCTGGGTGCCCGTCGCCGAGCCGGCCCAGGCCGAGGCCATCGGCCGCGGCATGGTCGCCCTCTACACGCGCCTGTGGGACGAGGACGAGGCCATGATGGTGCACCGCCAGGCCGTGCTCGACGGACGCGCGCCCGGTGTGGCGCGCCCGGGCCCCCGCGCGTCGGTGGACCTGGGCCCCGTCTCCGAGCTCGATCTCCCGGCCGTCGTCGACGTCCACGGCGAGCCCTTCCGCGTGCTTGTGGTGGACGGCGCGCTCCGCGCCCACTCCACGGTGTGTCCCCACCTGGGCGGGCCCCTGGACGACGCGACGGTCGAGCGCGACCACCTCGTCTGCCCGTGGCACGGCTACCGTTTCTCGCTTGCGGACGGCGGGAGCCCTGAGCACCCGCGCTGCGTCCTACGCGTCCGGCCCCGGATCGAGGTGGACGGCCAGGACCGGGCCCGCCTCGTCTTCCCGTGAGCAACGGATCGCGACCGTCCTCCGGCCTGGGCTAGCTTCGCGCGATGGCAGAGAACGCTCCGGCGACCGCCTACCGCACCTTCGTCAGCTACATCGACCGCACACGCGAGTTCTACGCGGCCCAGGGCTACGACCGGCCCTACCAGTGGGCCCATCACGACGAGGTGCCCTTCGCCCCCTTGCCGAAGCTTCTTGCGGAGTGCCGCGTCGCCCTGGTGACGACGGCGAACCCTGCCCTCGAGGCACCGCGGAAGAAGGGCTCCCTGCGCGGCGAGCAGCCGGTCTGGTCCGCGTCGGTCGAGCCCGCACCGGAGCGGCTCTCGACCCAGCATCTCTCGTGGGACAAGGAGACGACCCATACCGACGACGTGGAATCCTTCCTGCCCCTCGCCGCGCTCGCGGGCTTCGCGGCGGAAGGCCGGATCGGCGGCGTGGCCCCCCGCTTCCACGGCATCCCCACCGACTACAGCCAACGCAGCACGGTCGAGAAGGACGCTCCGGAGCTGCTGCGCCGCTGCCACGAAGACGACGTCGACGTGGCGCTGCTCGTGCCCCTGTGACCGGTCTGCCACCAGACCGTGAGTCTGGCCGCACGTCACCTGGAGGCGAACGGCATCCCCACCGTCGTCATCGGCTCGGCCCGCGACATCGTGGAGGAGTGCGGCGTGGCGCGCTTCCTGTTCAGCGACTTCCCCCTCGGCAATCCCTGCGGCGTGCCCTGGGACCGGGACATGCAGCGCGCGATCGCGGGTCACGCCCTCGACCTGCTCGAGAGCACCACCCTGCCCCGAACCACCGTGCAGACCCCGTTCCGCTGGAGCGGAGACGCCTCCTGGAAGGAACGCTACGCCCGGGTGGACCCGGAGCAGGCCCTCGCCCTGCGGCGGGCGGGCGAGGCCCGACGTACCGCCCAGGCGAAGGCCAAGGCGAAGGGCGGCTCCGCATGACCCGGCCGCGGCGCTTCCAGGCGAAGCGCGGCCAGAAGCTTTCCCCGGGACAGAAGCAGGTCGGTCGCAACACGCGCTGGGGCAACCCGTTCCCGGTCGAGGGCATGATCGATCCCGCCAAGCCACCGCGACTCGTCCAGCGCCATGCGGACCGATGGAGCGAGAGCGTCGATTCGTTGATGTGCGCGACGGACGAGGAAGCGGTGGAGCGCTACCGGAAGGCCCTCCTGGCCGGACGCCTCAACTACGACGCGGAGACCGTCCGAAGCGCGCTGGCGGGGTACGACCTCGGGTGTCCCTGTGGCCTCCCGGCCTGCCACGCGGACGTGCTGCTCGAGATCGCCAACGAGCGGACTCGCTGAGGCCTTCCGGCGGCGCGCTATCGTCCGGCGCATGAAGCACGGCCTCACCTTCTTCCCCACGGATACCTCGATCGATCCCGCCGCGATGGCCCGCGCGGCGGAGGAGCGAGGCTTCGAGTCCGTGTGGTTCGCCGAGCACTCGCACATTCCGGTCTCACCCGCGACGCCCGGGCCGCCGGAGCCCGGCGCGCCGGGCCTGCCCCGGGAGTACTACGCGGTGGGGGATCCCTTCGTCGCTCTCGGCATGGCGGCTGCCGCTACGGAGCGGCTCAAGCTCGCGACGGGTATCTGTCTCGTGCCCCAGCGCGACGTGTTCCAGACCGCCAAGCAGGTGGCCAGCCTCGACCACTTCTCCGCCGGCCGCTTCCTGTTCGGGGTCGGCGCCGGCTGGAACCAGCCCGAGATCGAGAACCATGGAACCGCCTTCGACCAGCGCTTCGCCGTGATGCGCGAGCGCATCGCCGCGATGAAGGAGCTCTGGCGCGAGGAGAAGGCGGAGTACCACGGCACCCACGTCGACTTCGGGCCCTCCTACGCGTGGCCGAAGCCCGCCCAGCAGCCGCACCCGCCGATCCACATGGGCGGCGCGGGAGAGACGGCGATCCGGCGCGCCGTCGCCTACTGCGACGGCTGGGTCCCGCTGGCGGCCGGTGACCACGATCCGATCCTGCTGATGCCGACCCTCCGCGAGCGCCTCGCCGCCGCCGGGCGCGATGCCGGCGCCTTCGAGGTGAGCCTCTACTTCTGCCCGCCCGAGGCGGACTTCGTGCAGCGTGCGGCGGACGCGGGCATAGCGCGCGTGCTCTTCCCTCTGCCCCCGCTCCCCGCCGGCCCGGCCCTCGGCGTGCTGGACACCTACGCGAAGCTCCTCGGCTGAGCCTTGCTCGACCGCGGTCTCACCCACATCGCGCTGCCGGTCAGCGACCTCGAGGCGAGCCTCGACTTCTACGCGCGCTTCGCCGCCATGAAGCCGGTCCACCGGCGCACCGACGAGACGACGGGCGGGCGGGTCGCCTGGATCAGCGACGGCACGCGGCCCTTCGTCGTCGTCCTGATCGAGACCGGCAAGGTCGAGCATCCCCTGGTGCCGATTGCCCACCTCGGTGTGGGCTGCGCCTCGCGGGAGGAGGTGGACCGGCTGGTCGGTGAGGCGCATGCCGAGCAGCGCCCGGTGTGGGGGCCCACCGATTCGGGCCACCCGGTCGGCTACTGGGCCTTGATCGGGGACCCGGATCACCACACCCTGGAGATCGCCCACGGCCAGGAGGTGGCCCTCACCGTCGAGGGCGCGTTCGCGGAGGAGAGCTCGTGAAGATCGGCCTGTTCGTGCCCCTCGCGAGCCCGGTGGCCACGCCGGCCTTCGTGCGGCGCCTGGGCGATCAGGCGGAGGCCCTGCACTTCGACTCGATCTGGGCGGCCGAGCACGTCGTGCTCTTCGACGACTACGCCTCCCGCTACCCCTACGCGGAGGACGGACGCATTCCGGCGGCGAGCGAGAGCGGCTTCCTCGATCCGTGGAACGTCCTCGCCTACCTGGCCGCCTCCACCGAACGGATCCGCCTCGGCACGGGCATCTGCCTCGTGCCCCAGCGCAACCCGGTCTACACCGCCAAGGAAGCAGCCACCGTCGACTGGCTCTCGGGCGGCCGACTCGATTTGGGCATCGGCGTGGGCTGGCTGGCCGAGGAGTTCGCGGCGGTGGACGTCCCCTTCGAGGCTCGCGGCCGCCGCTGCCGGGCCTACCTCGAGGTGATGCGCAGCCTGTGGTGCGACCCGGTCTCGTCCTACGAGGGGGAGTTCTACCGCCTGGCGCCCTGTCGCCAGTATCCGAAGCCTGTGCAGCAGCCTCACCCTCCTCTCGTGTTCGGCGGCGAGAGCGACGCGGCCCTCCGCCGGGTCGCCGACCTGGGGCAGGGCTGGTACGGCTTCAACCTGGACCCGGCCGGCTTCGCCGAACGCATGAAACGGCTCGGCGAGCTGCTCGACGCGAATGGCCGGCGGCCCGAGGAGCTCACCATCAGCGTGTCGCCCTACCTTCGGGGATGCGACCGGGTGGCGCTCGAGGCCTACCACGAAGCCGGGGCCGACCAGGTGATCCTCACCCTCCTCGCTCGCGGCGAGGACCACCTGAGCGACCTCCTGGACCAGGCGGCGGAGGAGCTCGTCGTGCCGGGCCACGCCCTTTGAGGAGAACGCGATGACCCATCGTGCCATCGACCCGTGGGTGAACGTCACCATGGGCGAGCAGAAGCCGCCCAAGTACCTGATCCGCGTGAAGGAGGACTACTTCAAGGGCGGAGACGAGTTCTTCAAGAACATCGAGGTCGAGGAGCTCGTCGCCGATATGAACCAGAAAGGCGTCGAGAAGGCCGTCCTGTCGGTGGGGACCGCGCGTCCGTCCGAGCACGCCCTGCGCTTCGCCGAGAAGCACCCGGACCGCTTCTTCTACGCGGTGAACCTCCAGCCCACGGGCAAGATGAAAGAAGTCTGGGAGCTGAAGGCGCTCCTCGACGCCCATCCGGTGGTGATGGCACGGGTCGTCCCCTTCGGCACGGGCCTGCCCCCGACGGACACGGCCTACTACCCCCTCTACACGAAGTGCGTGGAGTGGGACCTGCCCGTCTCCATCAACACGGGCATCCCGGGCCCGCCGATGCCGGGCGAGTGCCAGCACCCGATGTACCTGGACAAGGTGTGCTTGCAGTTCCCGGAGCTGCGCATCTGCATGGCCCACGGCGCCGACCCGTGGTGGGGCGTCGCGATCCGGCTGATGATCAAGTACCGCCACCTCCACCTGATGACCTCGGCCTACTCGCCGAAGTACCTGCCGCCGGAGCTGATCCACTACATGAACACGCGGGGGCAGGACAAGATCCTGTTCGCGTCGGACCACCCGGTGCTGACCTTCGGGCGTTGCCTCGAGGAAGCCCAGCAGCTCGACCTGCGAGAGGGGGTACTCGAGAAGTACCTCCACGAGAACGCGGAGCGGCTCTTCTTCGCCGAGCGGAAGCCCAGGGTGTAGCGATGGCGGCACGCGAGAAGGCCACGACCAAGAAGAAGGCGGCGCGCAAGAAGCTCACCGTGCGCAAGGAGAAGCGCGGCCTCGAGGCAGCCGAGGTCGTGCTCGGCGCCGACGAGCCGGACCTCGCTCCCCTGGCCGGAGAGGTCGAGGCGGCGGGGGGCGCGGTGATCGGCGCCTACCGGGAGCCCTTCTCGGGAAGGCCGCTGCTGCTCGCGTCTCTGCCCCTCCCGGCGATCGAGCCCACCCCGTTCCAGCGCGACCTCTCCCCCACCCACACCAAGCGGCTGGCCCAGAAGATCGAGGAGAGCGGCTCGTTCCTCGATCCGCTGATCGTCGTGCGCGGCGCCGAGGGCGGCTTCTGGACCCCGAACGGGCGCCACCGCCTGGCAGCGGCCAAGGTGCTGGGCCTACGGCAGATCACCGCGCTGATCTCGCCGGACGAGGGCCTGGCCTTTCGCATCCTCGCCCTCAACACCGAGAAGGCCCACAACCTGAAGGACCGCAGCCTCGAGGTGATCCGCATGGCGCGCACCCTCGCCGAGCGGCATCCGCGCGCGAAGGAAGCGGACTTCGCCGCCGAGTTCGAGGCGCCGGAGCTCCTCACCCTGGGCCTCGTCTACCTGGAGAACGGCCGCTTCGCCGGCGGCGCCTACAGCCCCTTCCTGAAGAAGGTCGATCGCTTCTCCACGGGAACGCTGCGCAAGAGCCTCCAGGCCCGGGAGGGCTACGCGGCGCGGCTGCTCGCCATCGACGCGCGGGTGAAGGAGATCGTCGAGGGGCTGAAGCAGCGCGGCTTCAACACGCCCTACGTGCGCAACTACGTCGTCGCCCGGATCAACCCGGTGCGCTTCCACCGGGCGAAGAAGGGGGAGACGAAGCCCCCGATGGAGCTGGCGGCCGCCCTCACCCGGATGGCGGCGGCGGCCCGCAGGTTCGACCTCGGCTCGGTACGCGAGCGCGACCTGGCGCTGGTCGCGGCCGCCTCGAGCGACTGACCGCAAGGAGTCCCCATGCCCGGCCCCCTCGACGGCATCCGCGTGATCGATACCACCACCATGATCTCCGGACCGATCTGCACGCGGATCCTGGCCGATCAAGGCGCCGACGTGATCAAGGTGGAGGCGCCCGGGGTGGGCGACCTCGTGCGGGTGATGGGTGCGCGACGCGACGGTCTCTCCGCCACCTTCGTCACCTCGAACCGCAACAAGCGCTCCGTCGTGATCGACCTCAAGCAGGAGGAGGGCCTGGACGTCCTGCGCCGGCTCGTCGCCAGCGCCGACGTCTTCGTCCAGAACTTCCGACCCGGCGCCGCCGAGCGCATGGGTCTCGGCGAGGCGGCCCTTCGCGCGGAGAAGCCCGACCTCGTCTACTGCTCGATCAGCGGCTTCGGGGAGAAGGGCCCCTACGCTCACAAGAAGGTCTACGACCCGGTGGTCCAGGCGCTCTCGGGGCTGGCCGCGATCCAGGCGGATCGCGACACGGGCCGCCCGCGCATGGTCCGGCTGATCGTGCCCGACAAGCTCACCGCCGTGACCGCGGCCCAGGCGATCACCGCCGCCCTCTTCCACCGGGAGCGCTCCGGCGAAGGCCAGCACCTGCGCCTCGCGATGCTCGACGCCATGGTCGCCTTTGCCTGGCCGGAAGGCATGGCGGGCCACACCTTCATCGGCGAGGGACAGCGCGACCGCGGCGCCCGCTATGCCCAGGACCTGATCTTCGAGACGGCGGACGGCTTTCTGACGGCGGGTGCGGTCTCGGACAGCGAGTGGCAGGGGCTCTGCCGAGCGATCGGCCGGGAGGACTGGCTCGAGGACGAGCGCTTCCAGACCGCCGCCGGCCGGATCCTCCACGCGGGCGAGCGACTGACGATGACCGCCGAGGTCTTCCTCTCCCGCACCACCCGCGAGTGGATGGAACGGCTCGAGGCCGAAGACGTTCCGTCGGCGCCGGTGCTGCGACGCGAGGACCTGCTCACCCATCCGCAGCTCCTGGCCAACGAGCTGATCGTCGAGAGCGAGCACCCGGTGGCGGGCGCGATGCGCCAGCCGCGTCCCCCGGAGCGCTTCAGCGCCACGCCGTCGAGTGTGCGACGGCCAGCGCCCGCCCTCGGTGAGCACACGGACGAGGTGCTCGACGAGATCGGCTGCGCGCCGCCCGAGCGCGCCGCGCTGCGCGAGCGCCGGGTGGTGACGTAACCGTGGGCTGGATCGCGACGGCGTCGCTCTTCGGTGCCAGCGGCGTACTGCTAGGCGCCTTCGGCGCTCACGGACTGAAGGAGCGCCTCTCGCCGGAGAGCCTCGCCGCATGGAACACCGCAGTGGAGTACCACCTGCTCCACGCCGTCGTCCTCTTCGTGCTGGCCTGGGTGGCCGCCGGCGGCGGGCCGGAGGCGACCTGGGCCCAGCGCCTGTTCACGGCGGGGATCCTGCTGTTCTCCGGTTCGATCTATCTGCTCGCCCTCGGAGGGCCGCGGTGGCTGGGTCCGGTGACCCCCATTGGGGGAATCTGCCTCATCCTCGGATGGCTGGCCCTCCTGGTCGCTGGGATCCGTTCCGCGAGCTGAACCGTGCCCGTGTGACAGTCGTCACTGCATCGTGCCACCCCATCTGGGTAGGTTCGTGACGGGACGCCTGCCTCGGCCTGGCGAGGGAGCGCCCCGGGAGCCCACCAGCGGGGAAGCGACACGACCGGAGGGACGGTCCGGTCGTTCGCAGGGGGGAGCTGGATGACGACGACGAGCCCTTCGGCCACCAGCTTGGCCCGGAACCGTGAGCTGCGACGCAGCCTGGATCCGGCGCGAGGCATCCTCGTCTCCCTTGCCCTGGGCGCAGCGGCCTGGTCGTTGATCGCGGCCCTCGCGCTCGGGCTGAGCCAGCTCCTCTAGAGCCCATCTCACACGAGTCCTCCCGTCGCCAGGCCCTGGCTCGGTTCGGTCTTGTGAGACGGGCTCTCGCCCCTCCGCGCTTGCCGCCCGCTGCGGCGGGGGCGAACGTCTCGCGGTGGAAGAGCGCCGCGCCTGGCTCGCCTTCAGCGTCGTCACCGCCGTGGTCTTCGCGACCATCCCCCTGGCGCGACGGATCCAGTACGCGGTGGAGGCGACGACGGGGCGCGAGCTCTTCCTCGTCGTCGTGGCGGCCGGGATCGTCGCGGCCGCCTGGGCGGCGGCCCGCCGTTCGCGGCGCGGCGCCCACGGCGGCCGGCGCTCGCTCGGGGTCCTCGCCCTGCTCTCGCTCGCCTACCTGGCAGGAGCCTTCGTCCTACGCCGCAACCCAGAAGAGGCGATCCACCTGCTGGAGTACGGAGCGCTCGGCGTGCTGGGTGCACGGGCACTCGCCTTCCGCATTCCCGGTGCGTGGGTCTACCCGTCCGCGGCACTGCTGGGCGCGGCCGTCGGCATGATCGACGAAGCGCTCCAGTGGATCACGCCGTCGCGGCACTGGGACCTGCGCGACCTGGCGATCAATGGCCTGGCGGCGAGCGGCGTGCAGCTGGGCCTCGCCGCCGGCGCCTTCGGCCCGCCGGCCCGGGGCGACAGCGCACGCGGTCGGCGCGGCTTCTGCGCCGTCGCCGCTCTCGCCTGGGTCCTCCTCGGCGCCAGCCTGCTGAACACGCCCTCGCGCATCGCCGCCTACGCCGGCGCCATGCCGGGCCTGGGCTTCCTGCTCGAGAACGACGGCGTGATGCTCGAGTACGGTCACCTTCACGAGCTCCCGGACCTGGCCCGCTTCCGTTCGCGCTTCAGCCGCGAGGCCCTGGCGCGCGCCGATCAGGCGCGAGCCGAGGAGGCGGGAGCCGTGCTGCGACGGCTTGGGAACGACGCCGACTACGCGGCCTTCCTCGCCACTCACAACCCGGTCACGGATCCCTTCCTCCACGAGCTGCGGGTCCATCTCTTCCGCCGGGATCGCTACCGGGAGAACGCGGCCCGACACGCCGGTGACCCGCCCCGGGCCCGCCGCGACCTCACCGTCGCCCACCGGGAGAATGAGATCCTCGAGGCCGCCTTCCCGAAGAGCCTGGCCGCGTCGGGGCACGCCTGGCCCGAGGCCGAACGGCGCCGCATCGGCCGCGCCCAGGCGGCAGGCCGCCCCTACGAGAGCCCGGTCAGCCGGGGGCTGGTCACGAGCGTGAGGGAGACGACCGTCGCCGCGGTGTGGCTCGCGGGCTTCGCCGGACTCGCGGCCCTGGCCCTCTCGGCGCGTGGCGTCGGGCGGCGCCTTTCGTCGCCTCCTGGCGCCGGGCAACGTGGTTAGTCGCCTCCCCCATCGTCGAGCAGGGTGCGGACCCGGGCGAGCAGCTCGCGCTTGCTGAAGGGCTTCGCCAGGAAGCCGAAGGACGCGTCCAGATCGACGCGATTCCCCGGGTAGCCGGAGATCAGGAGGACCGGCAGATCGGAGCGCTCCTCGCGGAGCCGCCTCGCCAGCTCCGGGCCCGAGGTGCCGCGCATGACCACGTCGGTCACCACGAGGTCGACGGCGGCCTGGCGCCACGGGCCGGCCTCCGCCTCGTCGCCGCTGGCCGCCTCGAGCACCCGGTAGCCCGCGCCGGAGAGCACGCGCTTGATCAGGCTGCGCACACTGTCCTCGTCCTCGACCACCAGCACGGTCTCGGCGCCACCGCTCGCTTCGGGGATCGGCGCGGCCGGGCCCCGGACCGTCGGCCGCGATGTGGCGGCCGGCAGGTCGATCACGAAGGCAGCGCCCGCACCGGGCTGGCTCTCGACTTCGATGCGTCCGCCACTCTGTCGAACGATGCCGTAGACCGTCGACAGGCCCAGACCGGTCCCCTGGCCGGTCTCCTTCGTGGTGAAGAAGGGCTCGAAGATGTGGGGGCGCACGTCCTCCGAGATGCCCTGGCCGGAGTCCTCGACCCGAAGCCGAACGCTGACCGCGGTGCCCTCGGCTCCGGATCTGCCCCGGGAGGTGCGAAGGGTGAGCGTGCCGCCTTCGGCCATCGCGTCGCGCGCGTTCACCGCCAGGTTGAGGAGGACCTGCTCGAGCTGGCTGGGATCGGCGACCACGCCGGGGAGGTCGGCCTCGAGCTCCGTGCGCACCTCCACGTCCTCGCCGAGGACACGACGCAGCATCGACTCCATCTCGCGGACGATGTGGTTCAGGTCGAGAGCCTGGAGCTTCAGGACTTGTCGCCGGCTGAAGGCCAGCAGCTGGCCCGTAAGCCGGGTGGCCCGCTCCGCGGCGCGACGGATCTCGCACAGGCCCTCGTCGAGCTCCGCCCGCGTCACCTTCGGGTCGTCGAGCTCGTCGGCGTAGCCGAGCACCGTGGTCATCAGGTTGTTGAAGTCGTGGGCGATGCCGCCGGCCAGACGTCCCATCGCCTCCATGCGCTGGGAACGCAGCAGCTTCGCCTCGCTTCGCCGCAGCGCCTCTTCCGCGCGCTTGCGTTCCTCCACCTCGGCCTCGAGGAGGCGCTCGCGCTCGCGGAGGGCCGCGAAGGAATCGGCAAGGGCGTCGTAGCTGCGGCGTAGCTCCGCCTGCTGCTCGGCGAGCTCCTCGATCGCGCTCCGCGCCCCCGTGAATACCTGGGCGACGCGCTTGAAGCGGGAGAGGAAGGAGCCGCTCGGAGGCGGAGTGATCCAATAGGTCGCGGCATGGGGCTCGATGTGCGCTTCGACGTGGGCCGCCGGAAGGCCGAGCAGCGTCGGCGCCACCTCGAACACGCAGGCGGTGCTGCGGAAGAATGGCTCCGAGGCCCGCACCCGACGCGGAACGGTCAGCTCGGCGCGCAGGCGCCCATCCGCGAGGCGATCGAGGGTGGCCGTGTGGATCGGATAGAGCGACGGGCCCATCCAGCGGAGGAGGAGCGTGAAGAGCTGTTTCGGGCTGACCGCGAAGGAGAGGGAGGCACGGACCCTGCGGCCCTTGGGCCCCTTGGCGAGCGACTCGTACACCTTACGCATCGTCTCCGGCCCGCCCAAGCCCTCGAGGCGCTCGAGCACTTCGATGAGATCGTCCCATCGCAGCCAGGTCGACTCGCGGGTGAGGGTCTCGACCGAATACGGAAGCCCGTCCAGCACCTCGGCCAGGTCGACGTTCCGCTCGGCGTAGCCCGCGAGCAGGTTCGTGAGCGCGCGCGCGGAGGCCTCCCGCCCGTCCGCGAACTCGCCGCCTGCCGCGCTCAGCTCAGGCCCCTCTCTCGGAATGGGCTCCCTCCCCCCAGGTGAGAGAGTAGGAATTCGCACGCGGGGGCGCCGACCCTTGGGGTCCTCCCCCGCCTGGCGTTAGGATTCCTCCCAAACAGCGCCGGGAGGAAGACCCGACACCAGGAGCGTTTATTCTGCGACACCCATCTGGGGTAGATCCGCTCCACCCCCGCTGGGAGACACTGGCGTGCTGCCCGCATGGACGCGGGAGCTTCGCTGTAGGAAAGGACTCTTCCGTGGCGCGTCGCACCCCCCTCGACCTGCTCGACTCCTTCGTCACCACCACCGCCGGAGCCGGTCTCGTCCACCGCTCGGCCGAGGACGCCATCCTGACCGGTCGCACGATCCGCGTGGGCGGCCGCGACCTGCTGCAGTTCGGATCGTGCAGCTACCTGGGCCTCGAGCTCGACGAGCGCCTGACACGCGCCGCGTGCCGGGCCGCGGAGCAGTACGGCACCCAGTTCTCCTCGTCACGCAGCTACGTCTCCGCACCCCTGTACGAGGAGCTCGAAGCGCGCCTGGAAGAGATGCTCGGTGGAGCGACCCTGGTGACGCCGTCCACCACCCTGGGACACCTGGCCGCCCTTCCTGCCCTCGTCCACGAGCACGACGCGCTCCTCCTCGACCACCAGGTGCACCACAGCGTGCAGATGGCGGTCCAGGTGGCGCGCGGCGAGGGCTGCCACGTCGAGCTGATCCCCCATGACGATCTCGCCACGCTCGAAGAGAGGGCTCGCGAGCTCGCGCCGCGGCACCGGCGGGTCTGGATCCTCGCCGACGGCGTCTACAGCATGTTCGGCGATCTCGCGCCGGTGGCGGCCCTGTGGGCCCTGGCCGAGAAGGTCCCGAACCTCTGGCTCTACGTGGACGACGCCCACGGTCTGGGTTGGTCCGGAGAGCGGGGCTGCGGCACGGTGCTCTCCCGTGCGCCGCTCCACGAGCGGGTCATCGTCGCAACCAGCCTCAACAAATCCTTCGCCGCCGCGGGTGGATGCCTGGTGTTCGGCGATCCCGAGCAGTGCCGCCGGGTGCGCACCGTCGGAGGGCCGATGATCTTCTCGGGACCGGTCCAGCCGCCCATGCTCGGCGTCGGGATCGCGTCGGCAGAGCTCCACCTCTCGCCGGAGCTCCCGGGGCTGCAGGCCGAGCTGCGGACGCGCATCGAGGAATCGACCCGCCTGCTCCAGGAACTCGGCCTTCCCCTCGTCTCGAGCGACCGCACGCCGATCCGTTTCGTGGGGGTGGGCCTGCCCCGGGTCGCCCGCAACCTGGCGGCCCGGCTCATGGCGGACGGCTTCTACACGAACATCTCCCACTTCCCGGCAGTGCCGATGAAGCAGGCGGGGATCCGCTTCACCCTCACGCGACACCAGCGGCCCGACGACCTCGCCGCCCTCGCCGACGCCTTCGCCCGCCACTTCCACGCCGCCTTCCGCGAGGAGGGCCAGGATCCCGGCAAGGTCTGGAGCGCCTTCCGGCTGACCGAGCGACGGCCCAGCCGCCCGCGGGCGATGTTCCCGTCGGAGGTGGAGGAACTCGACTCCATCGAGAACATCGAACCCGCGATCTGGGATGCCTGCCTCGGGGATCGCGGGAGCTTCTCCTGGGCCGGCCTGCGCTTCCTCGAACGCCTGTTCCGGTGCCCGGGCCGCCCCGAGGACGAGTGGCGCTTCCGCTACTACCTGATCCGCGGCCCCGACGGAGCGCCGGTGGTGACCACCTTCTTCACCCGGGCCCTCTGGAAGCTGGACATGCTCGAGGCCGCGCCCGTGTCCGAGGTCGTGGAGGGACTGCGCCAGAAGCACCCCTATGCCCTGACGGCCCAGGTATTCTCGATGGGATCGCTGCTGACGGAGGGGAACCACCTCTTCGTCGACGAGGCGCGGATGCCCGCGGGCTCCCCCATGTGGGAGAAGCAGCTCTCGGCCCTGCTCACCCATGTGCGGGAGCGTGCGGAGCTGGAGCAAGCACCGTTCGTCGCGCTTCGTGACCTGCCGGCCGACGACGATCGCCTCGATGACCTGCTGGTGGCTCACGGATTCGTGCGCCAGGACGCCGCCGAGCGCTTCGTCCTCGAGCTGGAGTCCGACGAAGCACAGGACCTCCGGCGTCTGCGCAAGAAGTATCGCGCCTTCCTGCGTGCCGAGGTCCGGCCCTGGAACGACGCCTACGCCTGCGAGGTGGTCCGCGCCGGAGGTCGCGCCCTCTCCGACGAGGAGCGAGCGCGCCTCCGCGAGCTCTATCGCAACGTGCACGGGCGAAGCCGCGAGCTGAACACGTTCCCGCTCCCCGGCGACGTGTTCGATCGGATGCTCGAGGACGAGTGCTGGGAGCTCCTGCTGCTGCGCCCCCGCGCCGCCGCCGTGGGCACGCCCCCGCTGGCCCTGGTAGCGAGCTTCCGGGGGCCCGGGACCTACAGCCCGATGGTGATCGGGCTCGACTACGACCACGTGCGCAGCGCAGGACTCTATCGCCAGTGCCTGCGGCACGTCATCCAGCGGGGCCGCGCCCTCGGCTACCGGAGCATCGCCCTCGGGCTCGGAGCGGGCCTCCAGAAGCGGCGCTTCGGGGCTCGCGCCGAGACGGGGAGCGTCTACCTGCTGGCGGAGGATCACTACCCCCTGGACGTGCTCGCAGAGATCCGCACGCGTACGCACCGAAGCGCGTGAGGGGGCCGGCGGCCGGTGCAGCGCGATGGGTGACCGGGCTCCTGGGAGCCGCGCTCTTCGCCGGGGTGGCGGTGTTCGCTGCCAGCGAGTGGCGTCTCCAACGGCGTTGGCCGGCGCCCCCGGACGTCGCCGCCTCGCCGCCGGCGCGGACCGTAGCGAACCCGGAGCCCCTCGATCGCGGGCGCCACCTGGCAGAGCACGTCACGCTCTGCGGGCACTGCCACGCTGCGGACCTGGGCGGCGCGGCGATCTCCGAGAGCTTCTGGGCGGGCACCCTCTGGGCCCCCAATCTGACGGGGGGGCGCGGCGGCCTCGGCGCGAGTCGAACCGAGGCGGACTGGATCGACGCTCTGCGCCGCGGCGTCGACCCGGACGACCGCACCCTGGTGGCCATGCCCGCCGACCATCTCGGGGCGCTCTCGGCGGCGGACCTCTCGGCCGTTCTCGCCTACCTGGCCCAGGTACCGCCGGTGGATCGGATCACGCCGCCCCGGCGCATCGGGCCCGCCGCGCGGCTCGCGATCCTGCTCGAGCGCGGCAGCGACGTGCTCGCCGCCGAGCGTGTCACCCCCACTCGCTCGCCGCCGCCCATGCCGGAACCCGCCCCCAGCGCCGCCTACGGCGCCTACCTGGCGCGGGTCGGCCTCTGCTACCTCTGCCACCACGCGGATCTGTCCGGCGGCCTGCATCCCCTCGCCCTGCCGGGAGAGCCCTCGCCCGCAGACCTGCGTCCGGCCGCCCTGGCGGGCTGGTCCGAGGAGGACTTCCGGCTCGCGATGCGCGCCGGCCGCACTCCGGACGGCCGCACCCTCGACCCGGCCTGGATGCCCTGGCCCCGCTACGCCGGGCTCAGCGATCTGGAGCTGACGGCGCTCTGGCGGTTCCTTCGTGAGCGAAGAGGTCCCTAACGTCCGGCGTGCTCCCGGGCGAGCGTGACGTAGGAGAGCGTGCGCTCGCGCTGCAGCGCCAGCTCGTCGGCCCGAAGCTCCCGCACCGGCCGCGCCGGCGTTCCCACGACCAGGGTGCGCGGGGGCACCTCCGCTCCCGGCGCAACCACCGCGCCGGCTGCCACGAGCGCCTCGTCGCCCACCCGCGCGCCGTCGAGGACGACGGCACCGATGCCGATCAGCGCCCCGTCGCCCACCCGGCAGCCGTGCACCACCGCTCGGTGACCGATGGTCACCTCGTCGCCCACCTCGGTCGGATGCCGATCCCGGGTGACGTGCAGGACCGCGCCGTCCTGCACGTTGCTGCGCTGGCCGACGCGGATGTGGTGCACGTCGCCCCGCAGCACGCAGGCGTACCAAACGCTCGTCTCGGCCCCGAGCTCCACCTCACCGATCACGGCGGCGCCAGGTGCCACCCAGGCGCTCTCGTCGATCCGCGGGTGGGAAGTGAGATAGGGAAGGATGCGCGCGTCGGGAAAGCGGTCGGTCACGGCCGGAGAGTGACACGGCTTGCCCGCCGCGGCCCTTCCGGAGTGGGGGCATGCCGGCGTGCCCAGGAAACGGGCAGTCCCTGCCCAGGAGTTGGGCGAGCCCGCCGCACGGGGCCGTTCACGGCCTCCCGCCGTGGCATGCCGATTGCTCCCCCGGCAGGCGTCACCGACCCGGAGGAAGCCATGCTGCGCCCCGTCGTCCACCTGTCGATCCTGCTCGGCGTCGTCCTCGTAGCGGGGCCGGCCCTCGCCGAAGACGCACTCTCGGCGGGCGACACCGCCTGGATGCTCACCAGCACCGCCCTCGTGCTGATGATGACCGTGCCGGGCCTGGCGCTCTTCTACGGCGGCCTGGTCCGCTCGAAGAACGTGCTCTCGGTCTTCATGCAGTGCCTGATCTCCGCCGGAATGGCCGGCGTGGTCTGGATCCTGTTCGGCTACAGCCTGGCCTTCGGCGAGGGCAATGCCTTCATCGGGGACACCTCGAAGGTGCTGCTCTCGGGCATCACGCCGGAGACGCTGTTCGGCACCATCCCCGAGTACGTCTTCGTGATGTTCCAGGGGATGTTCGCGATCATCACCCCGGCGCTGATGCTGGGCGCTTTCGCCGAGCGCATGAAGTTCTCGGCCTATCTGGTGTTCATCGCCCTCTGGCTGGTACTGGTCTACTGCCCCCTGGCTCACATGGTGTGGGGCGGCGGCTTCATCGGCGCGAGCATCGGCGCCCTGGACTTCGCCGGGGGCCTGGTCGTCCACATGTCCAGCGGCTACTCGGCGCTGGTGGCGGCGATCGTGCTGGGGCCGCGCAAGGGCTACGGCAAGTCGCCGATGCCTCCCCACAACCTGCCCTACACCGTGATCGGGGCGGCGCTCCTGTGGGTCGGCTGGTTCGGCTTCAACGCGGGCAGCGAGCTCGCTGCCGACGGAACCGCGGGCCTGGCCTTTCTCACCACGAACACGGCCACTGCCGCGGCGATCCTGGTGTGGGCGCTCATCGAGCAGCTCCACCTGGGCAAGCCCACGGTGCTGGGGGCCGCCACCGCCGCCGTCGCCGGCCTGGTGTGCATCACGCCGGCCTGCGCCTTCGTCACGCCGGTCGGCGCCCTGGGCGTGGGAGGCATCGGGGCGGCCGTCTGCTACTTCGCCGTCGGCATCCTGAAGCCGCGCCTCGGCTACGACGACTCGCTCGACGTGTTCGGCGTCCACGGCGTGGGCGGCACCTGGGGCGCTCTCGCCACCGCGATCTTCATCGGCGACTTCGCCCTCGGCGACGGGAGCTGGGGCGGCCAGCTCTGGGCGCAGATCCAGAGCATCGTCTTCACGGCGATCTTCGCGCCGCTGGTGACCATCGTGATCCTCTACGTGCTGAGGGCGGTGCTCGGCGACCTGCGGGTCGACGAGGATGCGGAGGCCGAGGGGCTCGACCTGGCGGAGCACTCGGAGACGGCCTACTCCCACGAGTGATCGGCCCGGCAGGCGGCACCCTTCCGGGGCTCCGCCCGCCGGCGCTTCGGGGCTACCCTGGCCCGTCCGCTCAGGAGGAAGCCATGCGCGTGGAAATCGGCGGCAAGCCCACCGGGCCCCTGGCCGGGGTGCAGGTCCTGGACCTCTCGACCATCGTCTCGGGCCCGCTCTGCGGCCAGGTCCTCGGCGATCTCGGCGCCGACGTGGTGAAGGTGGAGACCGCCGTCGGGGACACGGCCCGGTATCTGGGCGGCCTGCGACGAGCCGACATGACGGGCTTCTTCGCCCAGTTCAACCGCAACAAGCGCAGCGTCGTGCTCGATCTCAAGAGCGACGCCGGAGCGGCGGCCCTGCGCAAGCTCGCGCTGCGGGCGGACGTGCTGATCGAGAACTTCCGACCGGGGGTGATGGACCGCCTGGGGCTCGGCTACGAGCAGCTCGCCGAAGAGCATCCGGAGCTCATCTACGTCGCGATCAGCGGCTTCGGGCCGGACGGCCCGTACCGCGACCAGCCCGCCTACGACATGATCGTCCAGGCCCTCTCCGGCTTCGCCAAGCTCCTCGGCAGCGACGACGAGCCCCAGCTCATCAGCAACCTCGTGGCCGACAAGACCAGCGGCATCACCGCCGCCTGGGCGACCCTGGCCGCCCTGTTCGCGCGGGAGCGCGGCGGCCGCGGACAGCGGGTCGACGTGCCCATGCTCGACGCCTTCGCGGGCTTCGTGCTGCCCGACGCCTTCGGGCCCTACGCGTTCGGCGAGCCTCCGGAAGACCCGGCGGTCGGCGAGATGCTCTATCGGGCGTGGCAGACCGCGGACGGACACGTCGCGACCCTGGTGATCGAAGACCACCAGTTCCAGGCCCTGTGCCGCGTGCTCGAGCGCGAGGACCTGGCGGCCGACGCACGCTTCACGTCCCTCATGGGTCGCCTGCAGAACGCCGGCGAGCTGTTCGGCGTCATGGAGATCGAGCTCCGCAAGCACACCACCGCCGAGCTGATGCGGCGCGCCCACGAGCACGGCGCTCCCCTCGGCGCCGTGAACGGTATGGACGAGTTCCTGGCCGACCCCCAGGTCCGGTCGAACCAGACCGTCTTCGAGCTCGAGCACCCGGAAGCCGGCCCCATCGCCCTCTTCCGCAGCGCCCCCCGCTTCGCCCGCACCCCGAGCGACGTCCGCCGCCCCCCGCCCAAGCTCGGCGAGCACACCGAAGAAGTCCTCCGCGAAGCCGGCCTCACCCCCGAAGAGATCGAGTCATTGCGCTAGCCGTTGCATTCGGGGCCCGTTCCGTTCGTTGCGTCGTTAAGTTAGGGGCCGGTTCCGATTGTCAAGTTGTTCGGGGGGGCCGGCCCGTCACGGTTTGGTAGATGATGCGGGCGCAGGTCTCGACGAGGTCGTCGCGGGTGGCGTCGCCGCTCAGGAGCGTGGCCTGGTGGGCGGCGATCAGCTCGAGAAGCGAGCCGATGGCGGCGGCGGCGACCCAGGGGTGGAGCTCGGGCTCGACGTGGCCGTCCGCCTGGGCCCGCTCGATCTTGGCGGCGAAGGCGTCGAGGAGCGGCCCGAGGGCGTCGCGGCGCACTCGGTGGAATCGGCGATTCCCGCGGTCCGACTCCAGGTTCCGCAGCAGGAGCACCGCGTGGTGCGCCTCCCAGTGGCGGATGAAGCCGTCGACGATCTCCCGGGCGCGGTCGAGCCCGGCGCGGCCGCGCCAGGAGCCATCGATCAGGGCGAACAGCGCCGGCATCTCCTCGGCGGCCGTCTCGGCCAGCTCCAGGGCCACCTCCTCCACATCCTTGAAGTAGTGGTAGAAGGTCGCGGGGGAGGTGCCCGCCGCACGGGCGATCTCGACCACCGACAGATCGAGGACGCCGCGCTCGTCCAGCAATCGTGCGGTGGCGGCGAGGATGCGCTTTCGCGTCTTGAGGGCGCGGGGCCCGAGGGCGCGGCCGCTCTGGGCGACCGGCGTCTTCCGGCGGCGGTTCGTTTTTGACACTTCGTCAAATTCTAGCAGCTGGCCTACCTTGCGGCGGATGCGCGCTCCGGAGCTGTTCGACCTCGGCGGCCGCACGGCCCTCGTCACCGGCGGCGGACGCGGCCTCGGGCGCTTCATGGCGGAGGGGTTGGCCGAGGCTGGCGCCCGGGTCTTCGTGGCGTCGCGCAAGCTCGCGGCCTGTGAGGCCGCCGCCGCGGCGATCCGCGAGGCCGGAGGCGACGCCAGCGCCGTCCAGGCGGACGTGTCGCAGCCGGACAGCGTCCGCGCCCTCGTCGACCAGGTGATCGCGGACGCCGGCCGCATCGACGTCCTCGTGAACAACGCCGCCCTCGCCTGGGCCGCGCCCTTCTTCGACTATCCCCTCGAAGGCTGGGACAAGGTCTTCGACCTGAACGTCCGCGGCGTCTTCCTGCTTGCCCAGGCCGTGGCGCGCCACATGCGGGAGCACGGCGGGGGCTCGATCATCAATCTCAGCTCGCTCTCCGCCCGCTTCGGCGCGACCGACGAGGAGCAGCCGGTCGTCGCGTACATGGCCAGCAAGGGCGCCGTCGAGGCTCTGACCCGCGACCTGGCCGTGAAGCTCGCCCCCCACGGCATCCGCGTGAACGCGATCGCTCCGGGACCCTTCGATACGGACATGCTCGCCCACATCAAGAGCGACCCGGCCACCCTCGCCCGCCACGACCACCAGGTCCCCCTCGGCCGCCCCGGCGGCCCGGACGACATCAAGGGCGTCGCGGTCTTCCTCGCCAGCCCCGCCGCCGCCTACGTCACCGGGGCCGTCCTCCGCGTCGACGGCGGTATCGCCAGCGTCTACCCCGTCAAGAAGCTCGCCCCCTGAGCGCGCAACAACTTAACAAACGGAACCGGCCCCTAACTTAACGGTAGGTGTGGCCGGCGATTTCGGTGTGGTGGGTGGTGAGGTGGGCGAGGGCCTTCTCGCGCAGGGGGTCGAGCTGGATCTTCTGGCTGCCGGTGTAGGTAACGTCTTCCGGGCGGACGGGGATGACGACGCGGGGGACCTTGTAGCTGGCGATCCGATCGCGCAGGTGGGAGCGCAGGGCGTCCGGGTCCGGCGGGGTGGTGGCGTCGGTGGGGATGACGCAGAGCACGATGGCTTCGCCGAGGGTCGGATGGGGGACGCCCAGGGCGTGGGCGGCCTTCACACCCGGGTAGGCCGCCAGAGCGGTCTCGATCTCGAGGGGCGACACGTTGGCGCCGCCGGTCTTGATCAGGTTCGAGAGCCGCCCCTTCCAGTGCAGGTTGCCATCGGCGTCGATCCAGCCCCCGTCCTGGGTGCGGAAGAAGCCCTCAGCGTCGAAGGCGTTCTCTGGATCGACCTTGTAGTAGCCGACCATCAGGGTCGGCCCCTTGACGGCGATCTCGCCTTTCTCGCCCTGGGCCAGCGATGCGCCCGACTCCGGCTCGACGATCCGGACGGTATTGCCCGGGAGCGGCGGTCCGTGGGTTTCGTGCCGCAGCGCCGGGGCGGCCCGGGCGGGCAGCGCCGTCGCCAGGGTGAAGGTCTCGGACAGGCCGTAGGACCCGTAGATCCCCCACTCGTCCTTCTCCAGGGGGACGAGCTTCGCGAGGGGCGAGCTGAACTCCACCCGTCGAACGCTGCGCAGGTCCCGGCCGGTGGCGCTGGGATGCTCGGCCATGGACTTCTCCTGGTGCGGCCAGGCGTGGACGGTGGTGATGCGCTCGCGCTCGATCGTCGCCAGGGCCTGTTCCGGGTCGAAGGACTCCTCCACGACCAGGGTCGCCCCCGCGGCGAGCGTCGCGCCCAGCGACATGGCGATGCCCGCGGTCCAGAAGAAGGGCTGGGCGGAGTACACCCGATCGTCGGACGACAGATCCATCAGCTCCGCGAAGCGCCAGCTCTGCAGGATGGCGGCGCGCTGGCGATGCAGCACGCCCTTCGGTTGGGCGGTCGTGCCCGACGTGTAGATGATGCAGCCCTCGTCCGAGGGTGCGACCTCCGAGATGCAGGCATCGAGGAGCTCGTCGTCTTCCCCGGCCCCCCGCTCGATCAGCTGGGACCAGGGCACCGCGCCGCCGCGACCGCGCTCGAGAGCCAGACAGAAGATGCGCCGCAGCTGCGGCAGCGCCCGCACCCGCAGCCCCCCCGGCCCGGCCTCCCCGACGGCGGCGTGCTGCTCGAGCAGCTCGTCGAGGAAGCGGTGCTTGAGGAGCTCCCGCTGCATGAGGAGCACCGAGACGTCCCCGTGGCGGAGGATGTGGTCGCGCTCCGAGGGGCTCGCGTAGGTGTTCACGGGAACCACCACGGCGCCGGTCATCGCCGCGCCGAAGGCCGCGGTCACCCACTCCGGGCGGTTCGCCAGCCACACCCCCACGCGAGCACCCTTCACCACGCCGGCCGCGACGAGCCCCTTCGCCACCGCCCGCGCACCCGCGTGCAGCCGTGCGTAGCTCCAGCTCTCGTCGCCGAAGCGCAGCGCCTCCCGCTCGCCGAAGCGCGCCGCCACGTCCTCGAGGAAACGCGGCCAGGTCTGGCGGTGAGGATCGGGCACGCGAGCGCCTCCGGGAGCCGAGTCTACTCCTCGGGCAGGGCCTCGGTGGGAAGCTGGATCTCGGCCTGGCCGGCGGCCATCACCGCGTCCTTCTGATTGGTCATCGTCACCTCGACGGTGGCGATCGGCAGGCCCGTCTCCGGCTGCTCCTGCACGTCGGTGACGGCGCCGTTCAGGTAGGTCATGTCGCCGAGGAGCGCCGGCGAGCGGTAGGACATGTTGCTGTGCAGCACCCGCCCCCACTCGCCGACCCAGTTCGTCAGGTAGTCGAGCACCCACGCGCCCATCGACGCCCCGTAGCCGTAGCCGCGGGGCATGCCGATCAGCTGGGCGTAGCGATCCTGCACGTGGCCCCGGGAAGGCCCGTAGTAGAGCCCGTCGCTGTAGGTGGGATCCACCTTCGCGCCCTCCAGGTCCCGTGACATCTCCGGCAGCCAGCCTGCCCGCCACAGGGAGGTGGGACCGCCGCTCGCGCGGAAGGTGCCCCAGACCGTGAACGGGTAGGAGCGCCACTCGGTCGTGAAACTCATCACCGTGTGCGGACCGATGGGACGGGTCGGCAGGGTGTCGCCGGCCTTCACGAAGAGCCGCCGGTCGTGCGCCAGATCGAGGAAGCTCTGGTAGTAGTCGAACTTCTGCTTCTCGATCTCCCGCAGCTCGTCGTCGTTCCAGGTCGTCGTCGGGTCCTCCATGAACTGGCCCTTCTCCCGGGCCAGGTCCGCGCGGTAGCGGATGGAGGTGGAACGCTGCTTGCAGACGATCTCGCCCCGCTGGTTCACGTAGGTCGTGTCGCCCCGGGAGAACATGGTGGGGCCCGCGAACTTCGTCTCCGTGACCTTGTAGTCGAAGAGCATGCGCTCGTGGCGGAAGGAGTCGCCGGGGTAGATGCGCGGCCCGTAGAACCACCACTCGTCGCCGCCGAAGAGCATGTGGGTTCCCGGGATGTGCCCTTGGATGGCCGGCGCCGCCCCGTGGCTGTCGTCGGTGCACACCGCATAGGACTGGGGCGCCACCAGCTCGCCGTAGCGACCCTCCTCCGCGTACTCCTCGTCGTAGTAGAGCGGGTTCGGGTTCTGCATGCCCTGGGCCCAGCGCCGCAGATCGTTCGGGTGGATCGGGTCCTTGGGCTCGCCCCCCCCCAAAGGCACCCCGATCCACCGGTCGACGTCGGTCGTGTCGAAGTCGTGAGCCGCCATGGAGCCTCCGCTGGGGAACCCGGGTAGTATTTGACGGACCGTCAACTCGGTCAAGGGCTAGCATCGCCGCCATGAGCTCGATCCAACGCTTCTCGCATCTGGGCCTGTGCGTGGCCGCGCTCGAGCCCGCGCGCCGCTTCTACGTCGACGCCCTGGGATTCGCCGAGGAGAGCGAGCTGCAGGTGAAAGGCGAGCCGACCGACAGCCTGCTCGGCCTGCGCGATACGGAGCTGCACGCGGTGTACCTCACCCGCGACGGCTTCCGCCTGGAGCTGCTCCACTACGCGAGGCCGGGGCACGAGGCCGCCCCGCGGCCCCGCCCGATGAACCAGCTGGGGCTCACCCATCTCTCGCTGCGGGTCGCCGACCTGGACGAGGTATTGGTCCGGGTCGCCGCGTCCGGCGGCGAGGTGCTCGCCGGGACGCGGATCGCGATGGGTCCTTCCGCCGCGGCCTTCGTCCTCGACCCCGACGGCACGCGCATCGAGCTCGTCCAGGCGCCCGGCGACCCTGCGAGCCCGCCGTCCGCCGGAGGTTCGCGATGAGTCTGCCCGAGCCGTGCTCGATGCCCGCCTTCGTGCGCGCCCAGGCCGCGCACCACGGCGATCGTCCCTTCGTCTCCCTCGGCGAGCAGCGCCTCACCTACGCCCAGCTCGAAGCCCGCTCGCGACGCTGGGCCCGGGGGCTCCTGGCCCGCGGCGTCGGAAAGGGCACGCGGATCGGCCTGCTCATGCCCAACGGTCCCGACTGGGTGACGGCCTGGATCGCCGCGACCCGCATCGGGGCCCTGCTCGTCCCGCTGAACACCTTCTACCAGGCCCGCGAGCTCGGCTGGGTGCTGGCCCACGCCGATGTCGACACCCTGCTCTGCGTCGACCGCTTTCTCCGCAACGACTACCTGGAGCGCCTCGAGCAGTTCGCTCCCGAGCTGGCACGCGCAGAGGCGGCACCGCTCCACCTCGAAGCCCTGCCCTACCTGCGCCGGGTCCTGGTGGCGGGAGAGCTGCGCCGGCCCTGGGCACGGCCCCTCGCAGAGCTGGAGGCGCAGGCGGAGGCGGTGCCCGAGACCCTCCTGGAGGCGGTGGAGGCCCAGGTGACTCCCGCCGACCCGATGATCGTGATCTACAGCTCCGGCAGCACGGCAGATCCCAAAGGCGCCGTGCACACCCACGGCACCGTCATCCGCCACGCCCACAACCTGAACCAGTTCCGTGATCTCCGGGCCAGCGACCGCATGTACTCGCCGATGCCGTTCTTCTGGGTCGGCGGCTTCCTCTTCACCCTGGCCTCGGTGATGCACGTCGGCGCCGCACTCCTGTGCGAGGAGGTGTTCGAGCCCGGACCCACCCTGGAGCTCCTGGAGCGCGAGCGCGCCACCCTCGTCACCGGCTGGCCCCACTACAGCAAGGCTCTGGCGGACCACCCGACCTTCTCGCAGCGGGACCTCTCGGCCGTACGCGGCGGCAACCTCTACGACCTGCTGCCCGAAGGCCAGCGCCCGGCGGACCTCGAGCTCCGCTCCAACTCTCTCGGCATGACCGAGACCTGCGGGCCCCACACGATGGACCCGATGGACCAGACCCTGCCCGAAAAGCTGCGCGGCTCCTTCGGCCACGCGGTGCCGGGCGTCGAGCACAAGGTGGTCGATGCGGAGACCGGTGCGGTGCTCGGGGCCGACGCCTCCGGCGAGATCTGCGTGCGCGGCTACTCCGTCATGCAGGGCCTCTACAAGCAAGAGCGCGAGGAGGTCTTCGACCGCGACGGCTTCTACCACACCGGAGACGGCGGGCGCTTCACCGCCGACGGCGTCCTCTTCTTCGAGGCGCGCCTCGGCGACATGATCAAGACCGCCGGCGCGAACGTGACCCCGCGGGAGGTCGAGGTCGTGCTCGAGGGCCTTCCGGGGGTGCGCTCGGCCTTCGTCGTGGGCGTGCCACACCCGGACCGGGGCGAGAACGTCGCCGCGGTCGTCGTGCCGAAGGAAGGCGAGAGCCCGGCGGCCGACGCGCTCCACAGCGCCCTGCGAAACGAGCTCTCCGCCTACAAGGTGCCGCGCCACCTGTGGCTGGCCGGTGCCGACGACGTGCCGATGACCGACAGCGGCAAGGTCGACAAGAAGCGCCTGCGGGCGGAGCTCGCCGCGCGCATCGAGGCGGGCGACACCGGCGAGCCCCCGCGCACGTGACCCACCCCACGTCGTGAGCACCTACCGATGGTTCACGGCGGGCGTCGCCTCCTGGTTCACCGCCTGGGGCATGAACGCCCTGGTCTTCAGCTGGCTCGTGGTGGGCGTCCTCGAGGCGGAGCCGCGTTGGGTGGGGATCGCCCAGACCTCGACGCTCCTGCCCTCGCTTTTCCTGCTCCTGTTCGGCGGCGCCGTCGCCGACCGGCTCGACCCCCGGCGTCTGCTGATCGGTCTGCACCTGGCCGCAGCGCTGCCGATCCTGGCCCTGGCCGGCGTCGTGCAGGTCGGCGCCCTCACCCTGCCCTTGCTGCTCGGCTACGGTGCGGTGCTCGGCTCCTTCTCCGCCTTCGTGATGCCGAGCCGGGACGCCCTGCTCTCCCGGGTCGCCGGCGGCGACATGATGCGAGCCGTGACCGGCATGACCGTCTTCCAGTTCGGCGGCCAGGCCCTGGGCACGCTCCTGGCCGGTCGGGCGGAGGCCGTGGGGGTCGTGGCCGTGCTAGTCGCCCAGGCGATCATCGTGGCCCTGGGCGCCGGCGCCACCGGCTTCCTCACCGAACGTCCACCTCGGACGGATGACGCCCAGGACGGCTCGGCGCTCGCACGGATCCGCGCCGGCCTCGGCATCGTGGCGCGCACGCCGGAGCTGCGCACGCCGGTGGCGCTGGTGTTCCTGGTGGGCGTCCTCTTCATCGGCCCGTACCTGGTGCTCTTCCCGCTCCTCGTCCGGGATCGCTACGCCGGCGGCGCCCAGGAGCTGGCCTTCGTGCTCATGACCTTCCCCCTCGGCACGATCCTGGGCTCACTGGTTCTGCGGGCCCGCGGCGGCATCCGGCGCAAGGGCCGAGCGCTGCTCCTGGCCCTCGCCGCCGGCGCGACCACCCTCGTCGTGATGGGTACCGGCCTCTCCTTTCCGGGCATGGTGCTCGCCGCCCTCTTCTGGGGGCTCGCCGGATCGGTCTTCATCAACACGAGTCGCACCCTCGTGCAAGAAGCGGCGCCGGCAGAGGCAAGGGGTCGCGTGCTGGCCGCCTATCAGGTCGGTTTCGTGGGCGGTGGCCCGATCGGGACCCTGCTGGCGGGCATCGTGGCGGAGCGCGTCGGCCCCCTCGCGACGCTCACGGCAGCGGGCGGTGCGATGCTCGTGTGCGTCCTCGCAGTCGCCGTGTTCAGCGGCGCGCGGGAGATGCAGTAGGGCCCGCGCTCCAGCGGCGACCCAGCAGGGCGTCCGGCGCGCGCCGTGCCGGGGCAATCGCCACGGCACGCCCGCCGAGCTCGATGCGCGCCGCGCTGCCGGCGGCGAGGCGCGGCACCTCCAGGCGGGCGGGTCTCGGATCGTCCCCGAAGACCTCGACGACCAGCCCCTCCAACGGCCGTGCGTCCCGGTTCACGATGCGAAGGGCGCCGCCCTCCGCCGCCTCGAGCTCGACCCGCGAGCGCTGCGCGACCCAGCGCACCGCTTCGCCCGCCGTCGCCCGCCAGGCGTCCCGGCGCAGATCGTCCCGGAGCACCGGGGCCAGGGCCTCGCGGTGGGAGGTCGCGGCCAGGCCCTGTCCCGAGAGCACCAGCAGGTGGAGACCACCCAGGGCACGCATCCGCCGCAGGTCCCGCTGGGCCTGGCGAGGCGCCACCCGCTGGCGGGCGGTCCGGTCGTGGGCGGCGGCCGCCCGTGAGACCAACGCCATCGGGAGGCCCTCCGCCGAGACCCAGCGCGGGTAGGCGCGGTCGAAGGCCGGGTCACCGACGACGTAGGCGTAGCCCGCCGTCGCCGCCTCGTGGAGGGTCAGGGCATCGAACTGCTCGCGAGGCACGCGCAGGCCCCTGACCGGTCGCGGGTGGAGCCCGCCGATCGCCGCCCGGCTCTCCGAGAGCTTCTGCTGCTGGTGGATGCGTGTGCCGCCGTCGAATAGGGTGCGCCGGTCGCCCCGGGAGCCGAGCTCTGCGCTCGCGCGCAGGCGGGTCCTCAGGCGCCCCTCGGCGCGGACGACGTCGCTGTAGACGAACACGGTGGCACGCGGCTCCAGCGCTGCAGCGGCCTCGACCGCGGCCAGCACCTCGTCCTCGTCACCGTGGGTATCGATGCCGACGACGGAGGCGAAGCGCTGCGCCTCGGGCCACGGCGCGAGCGCGACCACGTCGTCTCCCGCCACCCACTGCAGGGCAAGACTCCGCAGGCGATCCAGCTCGGCGCGAGAGCCCTCCACCGCATGGGTGGCCGGGAACCCGAACCAGGCGCGGCGGGAGGCGCCCCCGTCGAGCGCCGCTGCGGGCTGCCAGGCGCCGAGCGGGTCCGGCGACGGGCGCAGCTGCCAGCTGCTCCACCAGAGCACCGGGTCGCCGCTCTCGTGGGTGTAGGCCGGCGAGTCCAGCGGGATCTCCAGCCGGCGTCCCGGATCGAGGGGAGCCGCCGGCGCGCTGCGTCCGGCCGGGACCACGAACAGAGCCTCGGCGCCGAAGGGACGGGGCGCCGCATCGGCGAGGCCGGCCGCACCGGTGAGGATCACGCCTCCGCCGGCGGCGGCGAAGCGATCGATCGCCCGGCGCTCCCCCGGTGCCAGACACAGCACCCAGGGAACGACGATCGCGTCGATCGTCCCCGGCCGAGCGGGGATGCGTCGGGCGTTGCCCAGCTCGGTCGCGATACCGACGGCCTCCGCCAGCCCGCGCCAGCGCTCGGTCTGGGACCACAGGTCGAAGCCCCGCTCGGTCGCGCAGGCGATGTTGCTCGCGGGCTGCACGATCCGCACGCGGCGCGCGGGCCCCCTGCGCCAGGGCGGCGCGGTACCCTGCTCGGCGGTGGGAATGGACGCCACCTCCATCGCCGGGAACAGGTTGCGCAGGGTCCAGAGATAGGCGAGGCCGCCGCTGGCCATCAGCAGCACGAGGCTCGCCACCAGCAGCGCGTAGTAGAAGGGAATCCGTCCGCGCGGGTCTCCTTCGGTTCGCTCCACGGTCTAGGCCTCGGGGTCTCCGCTCGGCTCCTCGACGGACGCGCCGCCGCCCCGCTGATAGCGGCGGAACACGCGCGGCGGCGCTTCCTCCTCCGGCGCCACCCGTCCGGCGCGGGCGCGCTTCTGGTCCCGGAGTTTGTAGGCTGCGTAGGAGCCGAACGCGAGGATGATCGTGACGATCGTCGTGGCCATGATCACGGTCGACAGGATCGGGATGAGGTCGAACTTCACGTCAGATGCGCCCCTTTCGCTCGAGCTTTCCCCAACTCATCTGGCGGCCCATCAGCTCCTCCAGCGTGGCCATCACCTTGCACACGTCGATCACGACGATGAAGAAGACCCGATAGTAGATGGCGTAGAACGCCAGCTTCAGGTCCTCTTCCTCGATCGCCACACAGAAGAGCGCCGCCGCCACGTCGAGGATCGTGAGCTGCGTCCACCAGAAGAACAGCAGCTCCGTCATGCCGTACTTGACGCCCACGATGACGAAGAAGGCGTTGGCGAAGATGTTCATCGCGGGCCAGATCAGCCCCTCGAACACCATGTACCAGAGGATCAGGCTGTTGGCGGGCGTGGCCCACGGCCGCCAGAGCAGCCGCGAGTGCTTCTTGATCGCCTGGAGGATTCCCCGCGTCCAGCGGTAGCGCTGCTTGAGCAGGTCGAGCAGGTCTTCGGGCGCCTCCGTCAGCGCGACGCAGCGCCGCTCGTAGACGACCTTGAAGCCCTCGAGGAGCAGCTTGAGGGTGAGGTCGCAATCTTCCGCGTAGGTGTCGTGCTCGTAGAGGCCCACATGGAAGAGCGCGGACTTGCGGAACATCCCGATCGGCCCGGGAATGATGTTCACCATGCGAAAGAAGCCCTGGGCCTTGCGGGCCATGTTCAGGCCTTCGATGTACTCGAGGGCCTGGAGCTTCGAGATCATGTTCGATCGGTTCACCACCTTCACGTTGCCGGCGACGGCCGCAATGTTCGGATCGAGGAAGTGTTTGACGCCCTCGCGCACCGTGTCCCGCGTGAGCTTCGAGTCGCCGTCCATGCAGAGCACGATCGAACCGCGCGCGGAGCGGATGCCCTGATTGAGCGCCCGGCTCTTGCCGCCGTTCGGCTTGCGGATCACCCGCACCTCGGCGCCGCCCGCCTGCTTGCCCGCCAGCTGGTTCGCCTTGCGGTAGGTGTCGTCGGTCGAGCCGTCGTCGATGACGAGGATCTCGTAGTTCGGGTAGTCGAGCTCGAGGAGCGAGCGGATCGAGCTCTGGACGACGGCGCCCTCGTTGTAACAGGGCACGATGATCGTGACCATCGGGTACTGCCGCATGTCCGGCAGGGCCTGGTCCTCGAGCTGATCCAGGTAGGAGAACCACAAGAGGCCGAGGTAACGGATGACCAGTAGGACGAGGAAGCCGAAGAGCACCACCACCGAGACCTGGACGAAGGCGTCCTCCAGCACGAGGCGCTTGGAGAGCACCTGGCGGTAGAGCACGACGCTCAGCGTGATCAGAGCGACGGCGAGGACGACCAGGCCCGCGGTGTAGCGATGCTTCACGGCGCCACCGGGAACCGATAGCGAAGGCCCACCTGCACGAAGTCCGACTCGTAGACGAGCCCCGACCGCACGGACTGATAGTGGTCGTAGCGAAGGGAGAAGCGCAGGCGCTCGTTCAGCTCCCACAGCAGCTCCGGGTTGATGCGCCAGCTGAGGCCGGAGCTCCCATCCGAATGGATGCGGCCGTACTCGCCGGTCAGCACCAGGTAGAACCGGTCCCAGAGCCGCTTCTTGAGCCGCAGGCCGAGTGCGTAGGTGAGCAGGTCCTGGGGCGAGTAGTAGAGGGGCGAGGTCTCGCTGTAGTCCCCGACGGAGCCGACGGCGAGCAGGTCGACCTCGAGCGGGCGCTCGACGAGGGTCAGGCCCAGGACGCTCCGCACGGTCCAGAAGCTGGGGGAGTCCGAATAGCGACCGACCTCGGCGCGGGTCCAGCTCGTGAAGCGCTCGCCGTCGTACATGTGCACCAGGAAAGCGGTCGAACGCTCCACGCCCTCCAGCCCGCTCTCGATCGAGTGCACCTCGGGGAACGCGTCGCCGTGGCGGAGGTCGAGCTGGAGCGCGTGGCGGTAGCCGAGCCAGCGCGTCGCGAAGACCCGCAGGCGCGGTGAGAGCCCGACGCCGCCATAGCGGACCGCGCCCAGCTCCCCGCCCCACTCGAAGCGCTCGTCGGCCCGCTCGGAGAAGCCGACGCGGAAACCGTAGGCGTCGACCCGCTCGCCCGCATGCTCGGCCCGGGGCGTGTCCAGGCGAAGCGACCAGCGCTGGCCCGGTCGGGGCGTGTACAGGCCCTCGCTCTCGGTGGTCCACACCGAGAGGCCGTCATTGTCCTGGAACCACGAGAAGGCCGGCTCGGCGGAGGGCGAAGCCAGCAGGGCCAGGTGGGCGAGCTGGCGCTTGGCTTCCGCGTGGTCCGGGTCTTCGGCAAGGATGCCGCGGTACACGTCGTCGGCGAGACGATGGGCGCCGGACCAGGCGTGGACGTTGCCGAGCCCGACTCGGGCGCGGTGGTCGTCGGGCTGCTCTGCGATCAGCGCCTCGAGCTGGCGGCGGGCCGGACCGTACCGGCCGCGCCAGCTCGTCATCTCCGCCAGCTCGGTCCGCAGCAGGCGGTCTTCGGGTCGGGCCTCGAGGAGCTCCTGGTAGAGCATCTGGGCCTCGGCGTATCTTGCGCTCCAGGCGTGGAAGCGCGCCAGGTGGAGACGCGCCTCGTCGTCCTCCGGGTGCTCGCGAAGGTGCCGGCGCAGCAGGCGCCGCGCCTCCGCGTAGTGGCCCTCCTGTCCCAGCCGGATGCCGAGCGTGCGGGGCGAACGCTGATCGCGTTGCACCGCCTCGAGCTGGGTCCGGGCCCCCTCGTGGTCGGGATGATCGGCGAGCACCGCTTCCAGCTCCCGGGCCGCGTCGTCCAGGGCGCCGTCGCCATGATAGCCGCGGGCCCGCGCGACCCGGAAGGCGGGCTCGTCGGGGAAGTGCTGGAGGCCGAAGAGCAGCCAGCGGCTGGCCAGGTCCGGCCGCTCGGCAGCCCGCATCACCTCGACGGTCTCCGCCAGCACCTCGGGCTCGTCCCGGAAGAACGGCGCCGCGAGCACGTAGTGGGAGAGCGCGGTGCCGCCGTCGCCCAGGTAGTAGTGGGCGCGGCCGAGGGACAGCCGCGCCTCGCCGTCCCCGGGCGCATCGGCGACGACCGCCTGGAGGGTCGGGATCGCGTCGAGCTCCCTGCCTGCCCAGAGCTGGGTCAGGCCGAGCTCGCGCCGGAGGGTGGCGTCTCCGGGCTGCTCGGCGAGGAGCGTCTCGTACAGCGCGATCGAATCGTCGTAGTCGCCGGACCAGGCCAGCTCCCGAGCCCGCTCGTGACGCGGCGCCACCTCGGCCTCGGCGCTTCCGGCGGCGGTCGCGAGGAGCAGGAGGGCCAGCAGGAGGGGGGAGCGGCTCTCATGCTTCCCGGCCGCGGAAGACGCGGCCCTCCTCCACCCGGGCCACCACCCGTGGCGGGCTCTCGACCGTCTCCACCCAGAGGATGCAGGCGCCGCTCCGGGCACGGAAGCCTGCGGGGGTCTCCTCGGACCCGCTCTGGCGCCGGTAGCGGTGGGCGTCGATGGTCGCGGCGCGCAGGCCGTCGGCCCCGACGCTGATCTCGTGGCTCGCACCGTCGATGGGTGACGTGACGAGGGTCTGCTCACCGGCCAGGGCGTGATAGACCGCTTCGATCAGCGGGTACTTCTCCACGGGCTCGCCGGGTCGCTCGTCGACGTCCTCTTCGATGAGCTGCGAGCTCTCCTGGAAGAGCCGCTCGACGTAGGGCGGCTCGATGGCATCGTCGGCCAGGCGATCGGGCTGCAGGGTGAGGAGACGGAAGAGGGCCTTCGGCTTCACCGTCTGCTCGCCGAGGAACGCCTCGGCCGCCCCGGCCATCTCCGTGTGCACCCGGCGCACCACGGCGTGGGCGCCCTCGCCGTCCGCGTCGACGAGCACGGCGACCAGCCGCCGTTCGTCCAGCTCCGCCAGCGCGTCCTCGGCGCGGATGCTGCGGGCGAGCACGTCGCGGAACTGGGCCACGAAGCCGGCACTGGCGCCGTCGACGAAGCGGAACTCGTAGCCCACCAGGCTCACCGGAACGCCCGCGTCCTCGGCCCAGCTCCGGACGCGCTCGATCGCCGGCTCGAGCTCGTCGCGCGCCAGCGTTCGCGGGAGGAGCATGCGCGGCGCCGCCTCGACGTCGATCGCCGGCCATTCCTGGGAGCCCGGCGGCCGCGCGCGCAGCAGCGACACCATCGTCGCCCGCAGGCGCCGCTCGTCGATCGGCTTCGGAAGGGCCGCGTCGGCACCTGCGGCGAGGGCCCGGGGCAGCTCGCCCGGCCCGGCGTGGGGCGAGCACAGGAGCACGATCGGCACCGTCACGCGGAGCTCGCGCAGGATGCGGCAGAGCCCGATGCCGTTCAGGCGCGGCATGCGCGCGCCCATCAGCACCAGATCCGGCTCGGAGACGGCGGCGAGACGCAGGCCGGCGACCCCGTCGGCGGCCTCGAGAACGTCGATCTTCGAGCCGCAGGTGCGTGCCACCTCCCGGCGCGCCTCCTCGTCGGCCTCGATCACGAGCACCGTCGCCGAGAGCCCCGGGCGCCGGTTGGGCGCCACCTCGACGGGCGGCGGGGCACTCGGCTGCACCCGCGGCGACGCGACGCCGGCCTTCCGGCGGCGCCGGGCGAGCTGCTCGAGCTCGTCGAGAGTATCGTCGTCCAGCAGCTCGAGGTCATCGGCCCCCGAGCTCGACCCCGCCGCCGGACGCGGCGCGACGGGTGCGTGCGGCTCGGCGACGGCTGCCGCCTCGGCGGCCCGCGGCACGGCCTCGACGACCGGCTCCACCGCAGCCCGCGGCACGGCCTCGGCGACCGGCTCCGCCGCAGCCCGCGGCACGGCCTCGACGACCGGCTCTGGAGCGACGACCGGATCCGGGAGCAGCGTGGGCGCCAGCTCGGCGTGCGGGGCCGGCGTCTCCTCCGTCGCGGCGGGCGCCGCCGCTCGCTTGAAGCGCGCGAAGCCGCGACGCCCGGGGGCGACCGCGGTCGGTCCGCCGCCCGAGATCCCGGCCTCGCCGATCGTGAAGTCGAAGCGGCTCTTCTTCAGCTGCACGTTGCGCATCTTGTAGACGAGCAGCGAGTGGTCCGGCCCCTCGTCGCCCTCGGCGCCGCGCTGCAGCTCGAACAGACCCCAGCACACCTCCGAGAAGACCCGCAGCACGAAGGGCTGCTGCATCACCCCGCTGTCGCTCAGCATGAGCGGGCTCCAGCCCATCTCCTCGAAGCGGGCGGTCAGCATGCGCAGCTCGCTGCGCAGGATCGTCTCGTCGTCCATCGACGAGAAGAACGGGTCCACCGGGTCGAGCACGATACGCCGGACGCCCAGCCCCTCCACCTCGGCCTGCAGCTCCACCAGCACGGCCTCGGGGCCGGAACGGGCGACGATCTCCCGGAAGCCCTCGTCATACTCGAGCAGGATGAGCTGCTCGTTGTCGACGTACTGGCTGAAGGGGAAGCCGAACCGCTCGGCCTGCTGGATCAGGTCGTCGGCCTTCTCGCGACACACGTAGAGGGCGCTCTCGCCGGCCTGCAGGCCGGCGTGGGCGTACTGCAGGCCGAAGATCGACTTGCCGGTGCCGCTCGCGCCGAACGCCATGTAGGGTTTCGCGCGAAAGAAACCGTCTGCCCCGGCGTCGAGGAAATCGACGCCGGTGGGGATCCCCTCCATCCGTTCCCATCCTCTCTCGCTCTCTCGCGAGGGTTTCGCTGTTGAATCGGTGCTTTCACCGGGGGGCTTGAGGAGCGGACGCCTGGGGTCGAAGGGGAGGAATGCCCCGCACGAGCGAGCCGCCGAAGGTCGTCCCCTGGGGGGTCCGGTTCGCCCTGGCCCTCCTTCTCGCCGCTCCGGACGCCTCCGTCGCCGAGGGCCTGCGGGTGGGCATCGGGGACCGGGTCGAGTTCCACCGCGCCGGCCGGGTCGTCCATGTGCGGGACGAGGCGCGGGCCCTGGGCCTGGCCACGGACTACCAGCAGATCTGGCTGCCCCGCGGATGGCAGGACGCCTGGCTCGACCCGGCGGCGCTCAGCGCCCTCGCTCACACCGGGACCACGCCGGTGGTGGCCCACTGGTTCTTCGGCGACGCGATCAGTCGCGAGCGGGTCGAGGCGGAGCGCCACGCGTGGCACCGGAGCCTGGCCCGCATGGCGCGGCGCATCGCGATCGGCGCGCCGGTGCTGGTGCTGCTCGAGCCCGAGTTCAACAACGCCCCGCCGCCGGGAGAGACCGCCGTCACCGACTGGCCCGGCTTCGCGCGGGAGGTGCGCGAAGCCGTGCGCATCCTCCGCCACTTCGCGCCGGAGGTCCGCGTCGGCCTGTGCGCCGGGGACTTCTCACCGACCCGGAACCTGGAGCGCGCGCTCGGCGGCGTCGCCGACGAGCTCGACTTCCTCGCCTTCCAGGAGATGCGCGCCAGCACGCGCCACGGGCGCGACGCCCTCGACCTGGGGACCGCCGCCGTCTCCTACGCCCGCTACCTGAAGGAAGCGTTCGGGCGGCCGCTGTTCCTGGGCTACGTGGCCGTCTCGTCCCACGGCGGCTGGGAGGACGCCCAGCGCGAGGCCCTCGCCTCCCTCGTTCGCGAACGCGAAGCCCTGACCGGGGCCGGTGTCTTCGGCCTCGTCTACTTCCAGCTCCGCGACGATCCGGACCACACGGGCTGGTTCGGCGACGCCGAGCGCCACTTCGGCGTGCTCACCGCCGAGGGCGCGCCGAAGCCGGCGCTCGAGGCGCTGCGCGCGCTGGGGACGAGCCCGGCCGCCCCGCCTGCCGCACGAGACGGATCCCCTGGATCCGCTCCCACACCTCGCTGACCGGCAGCACCGTCACGCCGCTCCTCTCGATCTCGACCAGGGCCTTCTCGAAGTCGTCGACGGCGTACTCGATCTCGATCCGGGGATCGCCGTTCAGCACGTGGAACATCAGGATCGCCCATTCGCCGTGCTCCTTCGCCCGCCGCGCGATGGCGCCGATCTCCGCGGGCGTCGTCGTGTCCAGCACGTTGACGGCGCGGAGCAGGTGACGGTCCGCGACCGGGATCGTCTCGGGACCGGCGCCGGCGACGCGGGCCGTCGCGAAGTGCTTGCGTACGATCGGCCGCACCACCCGCGGCTCCTGTCGGCCGAGGGGATAGGCGAGGTGGCCGTCAGCGCGGAAGCCCCGCCCGCGCAGGTAACCCTGCACGTCCTGGATCTCCCGCTCGAGCTCGAGCTCGCTCATCTCCGTGAACGGGGTCGCGTGGTGGGCGGCCACGTCCCAGCCGTAGCGGCCGCCAAGGCCTTCGAGCTGCTTCGCGGTGACGAAGCCCTCCTCGCCCACCTGCGCCGGCATGACGTAGGCCGTGCCCCGGAAGCCGTGGGCGTGCATGGCCGGCGCGGCGATCGTGGCGTGGTCGTCGGTGCCGTCGTCGAAGGTGAACGAGAGGAAGCCCTCAGAGGCCCGTTGCACGGCGGTCAAGCCCGTCCACGCCACCTCGACCCCGCCCTGGCCCCGATCGGCGAAGTAGAGGCCGACGGCGCGCACGTTCTGGAGGTCCACCGCGCCTTCGACCCGGGCAGTCCCGAGGCTGAAGCTCACCGGGGTCCAGGTGCCGGGCTGGACGACGTTGAACGGCGCATCCGAGAAGAGCGGAATGGGGAAGGCCGCCGTGCCCTCGTCGAAGCGGCTCGAGGTGAGCCGCAGCTCCAGGCCCGACAGGTGGGCGAGGTTGCTCACCCGGATCCAGGTGCGCAGGGTGTGACCCGTGAGGTCGGCGCCCGGCGTGATCGGAGCCGCCGAGGCGAGGAAGGCGGGACGGCCGTCACCGCGGGTGCGGCACGCCACCCAGGGCTGGGCCGGCTCGCCCCCTGCCTGGCAACGGGCCGTGCCCCACTTCTCCACGATGCGCGCAGCGCCGGGATCCTGCACCACCCACTCGCCCACCCCGCGCCCGGTGGCGGCGGAGGCGGCCAGCAGGGCGACGAGGGCGACGAGTCCGTGAATCGCTCTGGAGCCCATGGGTCTCCTCCCGGTGCGAGATCCGACAGCTCATCGACCTCCGCGGCGTCTCCCTGAAGGCGGTCGCGGTAGACTGCTGCCGGTGCGCGCCCTCCCCTCCCGCCGGGTCTCCTTCGTCTTGCTTCTCCTCCTGCTCCTCGCGGCCACAGCCTGCGGGAGGCGGACGGTCTTCGTGGGTGCGCCGGTCCTCACTGTGGGCCCGGACAACCGGATCGCGGAGGCCTTCGGCATCGACGGCGACCGCATCGGGGCGGTCGGGAGCGAGACCGAGGTGCGGGCCTGGGCCGGCCCCGCGGCGCAGGTGGTGGAGCTCTCGGGGGGCGCCATCGTGCCGGGCTTCATCGACGCCCACGGCCACTTCCCCGGCGACGGCGTGTGGGCCGGCGTCACCGATCTGAACCCGCCGCCGATCGGCGACCTGGAGACCCTCGAGGAGCTCGTGGCACGCATGCGCGCGCGGGCGGAGACGACGCCGGCCGGGGAGTGGGTGACCGGCATGGGCTACGACGACACGCTCCTCGCCGAGCGCCGCCACCCCACCCGCGTCGATCTCGACCGGGTGTCCACCGAGCACCCGGTGGCGATCTTGCACATCTCCGGCCATCTGGCCTCGGTGAACAGCCGCGCCCTCCGGGACCTCGGCTGGGATGCGAGCACGCCGGACCCGGAAGGCGGCGTGATCCGCCGGGATCCGGAGACGGGCGAGCCCGACGGCGTGCTGGAAGAGAACGCCATGGAGTCGCTGCAGGCGGAGCTCCTGAGCCCGGGCCTGGCCGACGGGCTGGCGATGGTGCGGCTGGCCGTGGAGCGCGCCGTCGCAGAGGGCGTGACGACGGCCCAGGTCGGCTACACGCCGACCTCCCAGCTGCGCCTCTTTCCGTGGCTCTCGCGCCTCGGGATCGTTCCGATCCGGCTCGTGCTGTGGCCCAGCATGGAAGCCCTCGATGAGCTGCTGGACGGCGGCGACCCCTACACCACCTACGACCCGGAGTGGGTGCGCATCGGCGCCGTGAAGCTCGTGGCCGACGGCTCGATCCAGGGCTACACGGGCTACCTGGCCGAGCCCTACCACGTGCCGCCCGGCGACGATCCGGAGTTCCGCGGCTATCCGCGCATCGCCCGAGACGAGCTGATCCGCAGGGCCCGGCGCTACCACGCGGCGGGCTGGCAGCTCGCCATCCACGGCAACGGCGACGCCTCGATCGACGACATCCTCGACGCCTTCGAGGCCGCCTTCGCCGAGACGCCCGCCGACGACCCGCGACCCATCGTGATCCACGCCCAGATGACCCGCGACGACCAGCTCGACCGCATGGCCGCGCTCGGCGTGATCCCCTCCTTCTTCAGCCTGCACACCTACTACTGGGGCGACCGCCACCGCGATCTGTTCATGGGTCCCGAGCGCGCGGCGCGCATGAGCCCCGCGAAGAGCGCCCTCGAGAAGGGCGTGCGCTTCACGATCCACTGCGACGCGCCGGTCGTGCCGATGGAGCCGCTGCGACTCATGTGGGCGGCGGTGAACCGCAAGAGCAGCAGCGGCAACGACATCGGGCCGAGCGAGCGTATCACGCCGATGCAGGCGCTGCGCGCCACCACCCTCGACGCGGCTTACCAGTACCGCGACGAGGACCTGAAGGGATCACTGGAGGTCGGCAAGCTCGCCGACTTCGTGATCCTCTCCGCGTCGCCCCTCGACGATCCCACCCGCATCGACGAGATCCGGGTGCTCGAGACCTGGGTCGGCGGCGAGCGGGTATACCGGGCGGGAGACACGGCGAGTGAGTGAAGCCCGCGACCGCACGGCGAGCTGGGTGCTCGCCGTGCTCCTCGTCACCTACACCTTCAACTACCTCGATCGCTACCTGCTCACGATCCTGGTCCAGCCGATCAAGGAGGAGCTGGGCGTCTCGGACACCGTGATGGGCTTCCTGATCGGGCCGGCCTTCGCCCTCTTCTACACCGGCCTCGGCGTCCCGATCGCCCGACTCGCCGACCGCACCAACCGGCGGAACGTGATCGCCGCCGGCTTCGTCCTGTGGAGCGCCTTCACCGCCTTGTCGGGCGCCGCGCGCAGCTGGGTGCAGCTCGCCCTGGCGCGGGTCGCCGTGGGCGTGGGCGAGGCGGCCGGTGCGGCGCCCTCCCACTCGCTGATCTCGGACACCTTCCCCGCCGAGCGGCGCGCCGGCGCCCTCTCCATCTTCCAGATGGGGGTCTACCTGGGCCAGATCCTCGGGCTCGCGGTCGGCGGCCTGCTCGTGGCGCCCCTCGGCTGGCGCTGGACCTTCGTCGTGGTGGGCCTGCCCGGCCTCTTGTTCGCTGCGCTCCTGCGCTTCACCATCGACGAGCCACCGCGCGGGCGCTTCGACCCGGTCGACACGGGCGCGCCGCCGCCGCCGTTCACGGACGTGTTGAAGCACCTCTGGGCCATGCCGACCTTCCGCTGGCTCGCCATCGGCACCGGCCTCGCGTCCTTCGCCGGCACCGGCTACGGCTTCTGGATCCCGACCCTCTTTCTGCGGGTCCACGACATGAGCTTCGCCGAGATCGGCACCAGCTTCGGATTGATCAGTGGCCTCAGTGCGCTCACCGGCACCTGGATCGCCGGCCGACTGGGCGTCCGCCTGGGTGCGCGGGATCCGCGCTGGCTGCTGCTCCTGGCGAGCCTGGCCGTCGCGGTCTCGCTGCCCTTCCTGTGCGCCGTGAGTCTCTGGCCCACGCCGTGGATCGCGATCTCCTTCGCGATTCCCGCCGGCCTGGCCGGCGCCGGCTGGGCGCCGCTCACCTACACGGTGGTGCAGAACCTCGTGCCACCGGCGATGCGCTCGGTGGCGGCGTCGATCCTGATCTTCTTCATCACCTTCCTCGGCATGGGCCTCGGTCCCCAGGCCGTGGGCCTGCTGAGCGACGCCCTCGCCGCCAGCCAGGGCGACCAGGCCCTGCGCTACGCCCTCGTGCTGGTGCTCGGGACGAGCGGCGTGGGCGCGGCGTGCATCGCGGTGGCGGCACGCCACCTCCCGCGCGATCTCGCAAGGGCCGCGCCGTGACCCGCCTGCGCCCGGGCCCGCCGGGCGACGACTCGGGCGACGACGAGCTCGTCGTCGAGGTGCCGATCACCGAGGTGCTCGACCTGCACGACTTCGCGCCCCGGGAGATCCCGGAGGTGGTGGAAGCATACCTGGAAGCGGCCTGGGAGAAGGGCCTCCGCGAGGTGCGCCTCGTCCACGGCAAGGGCAAGGGGGTGCAGCGGGCGCGGGTGCAGAGCCTGCTGACGACGGTCCCCCACGCCCGCGCCTTCCGCGACGCCCCGGCGGAGCGCGGCGGCTGGGGCGCCACGATCGTCGAGCTCGGCCCGCCGGAGGACTGAAAGAGGAGAGCCGGCCCGTCGATGCGTGGGCAATGCCCGGCCTCGCCCACGTGCTGCTCCTCGTGCTCCCCGCCACCTGCGGCGGGGCGGCGGCATGGATCGCCTACCTGCGCTGGAAGGACCGCCGCACCCCGGAGCCCTGGCCCCTCATGTTCGGCGCCGCGCTCCTGGGCGCCGGCGCCATGCTGCTCGCGCACCTCGGCTACCGGGCCCTGGACGGCGTGGGCCTCCAGGCGAGCTGGGCGATGCTGACCGGCCCGCTGCCCCGGGCCTGGGCCGGCGCCCTGGCGATCGGAGCGGTGGAGGAGGCCGCCAAGCTGGTCCCGGTGCTGCCCTTCGTCTTCGTCACCCATCGCTTCGACGAGCTGTGGGACGGCCCGGTGTACGCGGGCGCCTGCGCGGTGGGCTTCGCCGTGGCCGAGGCCGTGCTGCTGGCGGCCCTCGGCGAGATCGGCGTCACCTCCACCCTCGCCCGCGCCGCCGCCGCTCCGCTCACCCACGCCGTGTTCGCGGGGCCCTGGGGGCTCGGCCTCGCGTACACCGTGCTTCGGGGCGCGCGCTGGGCCTTCCCGCTGGGCTTCGCCGTCTCCGCGGCCGCCCACGGTGCCTACGACCTGCTGCTCGCGCGCCCCGGCCTCCAGCTCTGGGCGGCGGCCCTGGTCGCGGCGCTCTGGCTGCTGTGGATCGCGGTCGCCTCACACCTCACCCGAGAGCGGCGGCGCCACCCGCGGCCAGACTCACACCGATGAGGCCCCCGTCGGGGCCCGGCTGCCACCGATGAGGCGCCCGTCGGGGCCCGGCTCACAGCGATGAGGAGTCGCCCGGCGACTTCGCCATCAATCGCTTGGCGAGGACCGGGACCAGGGGACGCATCAGCCGCCCGGCCAGACGACCGAGCCGCCCGGTGGGCGCCGTCTCACCCGCCGAGCCGTAGGCGTCGATGCCGAGTTCCTCGCGCAGGTCGGCGGAGACGAGCTTCACCGGGGTATCGAGGGGGATGCCGGTGCCGTCGGCGATCCGCACCATGCGCTGGAAGTTGCCGACGACGCCCGCCGCATCGACCGTGGCTGCGTCACCCACCGCCGCGCGAAGGGATTCGCGCGCGCGACCGATGGCGTCCTCCTCGCCGCCGACGACCGCCTCGGCGAAGCGCACCAGCTCCGGCCCGTGGGCGACGCCGCTCTCCGCCGCGTCGCCACTCGTCACGCCGCTCACGTCGAGCGTCCGCCCTTCCATCTCGCCGCCCGCACGGAGCAGCACCGCGTGGGAGCTGGTTCAGTAGAAGCAGTCGTTCAGGGCGGAGACCCGCCCGGCGAGGAGCTCGATCTGCTGCCGATCGAGGGCTCGCCCCTCGGACCAGGTCGGCACGCCGACCGCCCACATCGGAACGTACTGGGCCGCCGAGAGCGACTGCAGCGCCCGCACCGCATCCGGCACGAGGCTGAGCGCGCGGACCACGTTGGCGGACTGCTTGCCCGAGAAGAGATCGCTCTCCTTCGCACCCGCCTTGCCGGACGCGATCATCGGCACCCAGGCGGTCTCGGTCTCGAGGGCCTCGGGGCGGTAGCCGGAAGCCGTGCCCGGCTCCGGGATCGGCAGCGTCTCCGGCGCCAGGCCGAGGCCGCGATGGAAGGAGTCGATGCTGATCACCGACACCACCACACCCAGGAGCTCCACATAGTGGCCGTCCGAGAGGCCCTGGGCGGCCAGCTTCTGGACCCAGCTGCCGGAGAGCCGGGACGCGTCGGTGACGAGCCGGTGCACCGTGTCGATCGCCGCATCCGGCAGCACGCTCCCCTCGGCGTGCTCGTGCTCGCCAGGGCGAGCCAGTAGGCGCGATGGGCCTCGGGGATCTCGGGACGGACGGGCCACGGCGTCGTCTCGTAGGCGAAGCTCGACATGGGCCGAGCATAGCGTCCTGCCCGCTGCCTCCGTCCCAGGGGGGTAGACAGGGGAAGAAACCGGCGCGTAGGATGGCCCGCTCCCAAGGAGGATCCCGATGCGCATGCTGCTTCGACTGCCCCTGCTCTGCCTCCTGCTCGCGCTGACCCCGGCCACGAGCGCAATGGCGGGCCCGCTGCTCTCGGCGACCTGGCGGGGCGCCATGCCGCTCTCTGCGTACCGGCTCACGACCGGCGCCGGAACCCTCCAGGCCAGCGGCTGGGCGTCCGGAGGATCGGCCCACGTTTCGCTCACGATCCCGACCTTCACGACGACCCGCTTCGTCACCAGCACCGTGCCGACGGCCATCGTCCGCCAGCACCTCCGCGGCAGCCAGACGATCGCGTTCGGTCCCGGCGGCGCCGTGGCGAACCAGGCCTTGAGCGCCACGATCGACGTGTCCCTCGCCATCGCTAGCGGCTTCCGCCTCTTCACCCTGCCCATGGCCATCGGCCTCAGCCAGACCCCGACCGCCACCGGCTTCAACCCGTTGATCGGTCAGATCACGGTCGTGAACCAGTTCCTCGGCTGGACCACGGGGAGCTTCGCGAGCCCCGTGACCTTCAGCGGCATCTCCTACGGCAGCTACGTCAGCCGGGGCTCGAACCGGCTCACGGCCAGCGGCGGGGGCACACTGACGCTGATCGGCCCCTCCGTCACGAACGTCACCATCCAGGGGCAGCCCAACCGCCACGACCCGAGCGTCACCCGCCTCACCCTGACCTTCGCGCCCGGCCCGGGCCCCGGCGGCCCCCAGCCCGCGATCCCGGAGCCCGCCGCCGCCCAGCTCGTGCTGGGCGCCCTCGCGCTCCTGGGCCTGCTCCGCCGAGCACGCTGAAGCTCCGTTCGCAGGGAGAACGGCTGAGGCCGTAGGCCACTCCCCGCGCCACAGGTGTCCATTGACGCCACGCGTCGGGACCCGTGCCGACCGGGGATGACGCAGGGTCAGATATATTTGTTGAACTTCAGTGACTTATCCGGTTGACGCATTGCGCCACAAGTTCCCCGGGGACGTTGGGACTCCGCGTGGCGTTCCGTCCCAATCTGCCGGTCGACGCCCCTTGGATGCGGCGATCTCCCACGACCCCGCCCTGCAGCTCTGTTCGCCCCCTGTCGAGATGGCACGGCGGCTGCAAATACCGCGAGCGTGGCTCCGCACCAGAGACGGACGCCGCGCTGAACCCGCCACTGAGGATCCAGGAAAACCGCCATGGACAACGATCGCGCCTTCGTCTTCTACGCCACCACGATCTTCGCCGCATTGGCCTCCGTGGTCACAGCCTCCCTGATGGCGGGTGTCGCCGCGCTGCCGACCCTCGGCGTCTTCCTCTCCCACTGGGCGCTCAGCCTCGGCTTCCGCCTGGCCTACAAGAACTTCGACAACAGCTACAGCCCGATCCCCTGGTTCGTCCCGACCGCCATCCCCGCACCCGCCGGCGCTCCCGCGCTGCCGACCGCGGACGCCACGGTCAAGGAAGAGGAGAAGCAGGCGGCCTAGCTCCCCGCATCCCCTACGACCCGCATCGCCGCGGCGCGTCGACCCGGTCGGCGCGTCGCGGTTTCGTTTGGGTTCGGGCCAAGGGCGCGGCCGCCGCCCGCGCACACCTGTGGCAGACTCGCCTGCGGAGGGACGCCGAGATGAAGAAGGCCGCCCGGATCACCGTCGCCGTGCTCGTCGGCTACGTCGTCCTGGCGTTGGCCTTCGATGCCTTCATCGGCGCTACGCAGATCGCCCTCGGCGGGCCCGAGGGTGTCCTGCGCACCTTCGACGAGGACGGCCAGGTGCACGAGACGCGCATGATCGTCCTCCAGGACGGCGACGTGACCTGGGTGCAGTCCGGCCATCACTTCCGCGGCTGGTACCACCGCCTCATGGCCAACTCCGAGGTCGAACTCCTCATGGACGACGGCGAGGTGCGGGCCTACCTGGCCGTGCCCCTCGAGGACGCGGCCTCGAAGGCGAACATGAAGCGGCTGATCGAGGAGCGCGTCGGCCGGGTCCGCGCCCGGGTGATCCGGACGATCCTGCTCTTCGCCGACGTCAAGCCGGTGCGGCTCGACCCGCGTTGAGTCGGGCTGCGCCCGGAGACGGGCGCGTTCAGTCGAAGCCGTTGGGCAGCGAGCTCCGGTGGCGGCGCGTCATGGCTGCCAGGCCGATCACACTGGAACCCAGGAGGAGCAACGTGCCCGGCTCCGGCACGAAGTTCAGGGTCAGGATCGTGGCGTCCGCGGTGCGGAAGTCGAGGTTCGAGCCGTCGCAGGCACCCAGGGTCGTCCCCCCCGCGCACACCGAAGCGACACCGGGCGAAACCAGGGTGATCGACCCGCCGCCGTCCGGCGTCAAGCCGAACGATCCGGCGGCGGTGAGCGCCGGCAGGGGCGCCGTCATGTTGGTGGCGCCGTTGGGCGTGGTCGTGGTGCCGAACAGACCGCCGATCGATACGGAGCCCGGTGTCCACGGGAAGAAAGTCGCTGTGATGGTGGCGGCGCCCAGCTGCATGACGGTGACGACCATCGCGGTGCCCGATCCGCCGGGGGAGATCGGGATCGTCAGCAGCGGAAAGATGTCTGCGATGTACGTCACGGCGCCCGGAATCCCCGCGTTCGCCGTGGCACCGGCCGCGGTGATGCCGATGGATGCCTGGCCACCCAGCACCTGGGCGATGTAGAAGGGGAACGTCCCGCTCAGGAACCCCTGATACGGCACCGTGATGGCGACGGAGGCACCGAAGGCGGTGGAGCTTCCGGAGGCGATCAGGCTTCCCCCGGCGGTGGTGAGCGTGAACGGCGTGCCGTCCTGGAAGTCGCCCGTCCAGCTGGCCGACGTGAGCGTTCCCGCTGGGGCCGTGCTGGCGACCCACAGAGAGCCCAGAACGACCGCCAGAGAAAGGGACCACCGCATGGTGGGGATGGTACCACGATCCGGCATCTGCCCGGCCGGCCTGCCACACGACAGGCTCTCGGGCAGCATCGACTGGGTCACGGTCGGAGGCGCCGGCAACGCCGCCGACACCACGGGCCATGGCGCCGTGGCAACCCCCTACCGCACCTCGAAGACCGAGGTGACGAACGCCCAGTACGCTGAGTTCCTGAACGCGGTCGCGGCCACGGATACCCACGGCCTCTACAACGCGAGCATGGGCTCGGGCTTCAGCGGCATCACACGCGGCGGAAGCTCCGGGAGCTGCACCTACCGCGCGATCGCGGGCCGGGCGGACATGCCCGTGACCTACGTCTCGTTCCGGGACAGCCTGCGCTTCGCGAACTGGCTGCACAACGGCCAGCCGACCGGCGCGCAGGGCAATGCCACGACGGAAGACGGCGCCTACACGATCTCCCCGATCGGGATCGCGACCACAGATCGGTGTACCCTCGCCTCGTGAACGTGCGGGCACTGCGCGCGCTGGAGGGGCATTCGCCGGGAGCGGTCGCGTCGGGCCTGCTCGTCGCGGCGCTGCTGTTGGGCGTCTACGTGGCCGGTGTCGCGCTGCTCGGCGCGCCCGGACACCGCTGGAGCGCCGCCGGCGCCCCGCTCCTCCACCCCGAGCACCGGCTGAACGTGGTCGTGATCTTCCTGATGAGCTTCCTCTTCGCGAGCCAGCGCTACGTGAACCAACGGAAGGACGAGAGCCTGGAGCAGCTGCGCTCTCTCACCGATTGCGGGGAGGCGGAGTTCGAGGAGCTGCGCGAGCGGCACGAATCGGTGGATCGGCGCCGCCTCTTCCTTGTGGCGTTGGGCTCTGCGCTGCTCGGCATCGGGGCCGTGCCCGCCACCCAGCGCGATCCGCTCTCCCTGCTGCAGCCCGGCCTCTGGGGCTTCCGGTTGGCCTGGTCGTTCGGCGCGAATGCCGCGCTGTTCGCAACGCTCGGGGTCGGGATCTACCGCTCCATGCGGTCGCACGCCGCACTGGCGGACGTCGTCGAGCGGATCGAGCGGATCGACCTGCTCGATCGTGCGCCGCTGGCTCCGTTCCCGCACATGGGGCTGCGTCACGCCTTCGTCTGGCTGGGCGGGAGCTCGATCGCGTCGCTCATCGTCCTGGACGTGGAGCGCGCCTGGCCCGTCGCCGTCGTGATCCTGGTGACGCTCGGAACGGGCGCCTTCGCGTTCCTGGGTCCGCTGCGGGCGATTCGCGACCGCCTGCGCCTCGAGAAGAGCGCCGAGCTGGCGCGGGTGCGCGCCCGGATCCGCGAGGCCAGCAGCTCGGCGCTGGCGAGCGAGCCCGGCGCCGAGGGGGCGAGCCTGCCCGGGCTCCTGGCCTACGAGGCGCGCGTCGCGGCGGTGAGCGAGTGGCCCGTCAGCGCGCCGACCCTGCTGCGCCTCGGAGTCCTGGCTGCGCTCGCGGTCGGCTCCTGGCTCGGTGGCGCTGTGGTCGAGCGTCTCCTGAGCGTGGCGCTGGAGTAACCGGGCTCCGGAATCGCCAGCGAAAGCGGCGTCCAGAACCGGACCGGAACCCGAGCAGACATCGCGCGAGGGCCCGGAAGGGCGAAGACCCTGGAATCGTCGGAGTCGCCTCCGCCTTCCCGGCCTGCGGTATCCGAGCCAGTCGTGAAGCGACCCCGTCGATGCCCTCCTTGAGGTAGAGTGGTTCGGTTCCTTGGTACGGCGAGGACGCCGCTCCAAGCGTGGGACCCATCGACGGTCTCAAGGGAAGCCTGAGCAATGCCAGGTTTCGTCACACGGGCACCAACCGCATCTCGGCGCGAAGGTTCCGAAGGAGAAAGGAGTCGACGTGCGGCACACGATACCTATCATCATCGTGATCACTCTGATCCTGCCGTGTGCAGCTCTGAGCGGTGAGGGTGCGACTCAGATCACTTTCGGGGGCGCGAGTTCGCCCGCCTGGTCCCCGGATGGCAGCCAGATCGCGTTCCACTGGCTCCACGGCGGGAACTATGACGTCTGGGTGGTCCCGGCCACCGGGGGGATCGAGACTCAGATCACGTTCGACCCGGGCAACGACTTCTCGCCCACTTGGTCGCCCGACGGCAGCCAGATCGCGTTCCACACGCTCCGCGGTCACCCCCCCGGTCTCTGGGACATCTGGGTGATTCCGGCCGCCGGCGGGACCGCGACTCAGATCACGTTCGACCCGGCTCCCGCCACGTCACCTGCCTGGTCGCCCGACGGCAGCCAGATCGCGTTCAGCTCGTTCCACAGTGGGAGCTACGATGTCTGGGTGATCCCGGCCACCGGGGGCACCGCGACCCAGATCACTTCCGGCCCGGCTCACGACTTCACCCCCGTCTGGTCGCCGGACGGCAGCCAGATCGCGTTCCAGTCGGACCGTAGTGGGAACGCGGACATCTGGGTGATCCCGGCCACCGGCGGAACCGCCACCCAGGTCACGTTCGACCCAGCATCGGACACGAGGCCTGCCTGGTCGCCGGACGGCAGCCAGATCGCGTTCCAGTCGGACCGCAGTGAGAACGCTGACGTCTGGGTGATCCCGGCCACCGGGGGGACCGCCACTCAGCTCACGTTCGACCCGGCTTTCGACGGTGGTCCTGCCTGGTCGCCGGATGGCAGCCGAATCGCGTTCGGCTCTGGCCGCAGCGGGACCACCAACATCTGGGTGATCGACGTTTCTCCGGACATCGACATCAAGCCCGGCAGCGATCTCAACTCCGTCAACCCGTTCAGCCGCGGCATCATTCCCGTGGCCATCCTGGGTTCCGACACCTTCGACGTGGCCGACGTGGATGTGACCAGCTTGGCATTCGGACCCGATGGAGCGGCGCCCGCCCACGTGCATCCGGAGGACGTCAACGGCGACGGGCTGACGGACCTGGTCTCGCACTACCAGACACGGGAGACCGGCATCGCTGCCGGAGACGAGGAAGCCTGCTTGACGGGCGAGACCCTGGACGGCACCACGTTCACGGGATGTGATGCCATCCGGACCGTCTCGGCCTGTGGGTTCGGGTTCGAGCTGGCCTTCCTGCTCCCGCCGCTGATGGCGGCGTCGCGTCGGGGCAGACGCCTGATCCGTTCGCCCCGGACCCAGTCCGGCGCGACACATTAAGCCCCCGAAATCGCAACGAAAGATGGCGTCCCCAACGGGACTCGAACCCGTGTTGCCGCCTTGAAAGGGCGGAGTCCTAGACCACTAGACGATGGGGACGCGGGGAGCCGACGGAGCCCACGGCGGGCGGGACCTGGCGGCGCCGGCGCAGTATCGCGAATCCCCCGCGCGATCCCCAGCAGGGGCCCCGGGGACCCGGCTCCCCCGTCACCTCGCCCCCCGCCCCCGGCACTCACTCCCGTCGGGCTCTGGGAAGAGGAGCGCTGCCGCCGGGGGGTGGTCGCGCAGACGTTGGAGATGCTGCTGTGGGGAACGGAAGCGACGTGCGGGCGGACCGGTGGGTCCGGGGGTGGATGCGGATCGGGCTGATCGGGCTGGGCCTGCCGGTGGCGACGGCGGGGGTCGCCTGGGGCGCGGACGGGGCGGCCGCGGCCAGCGGGGAGGCCTGGCAGAGCGGGCACATGGCGAGCCGCTACCGGAGCCTGTTGGCCGAGCCGACCCGGGCGCCGGAGCTGCGCGGTGCGGGCCGCTACGAGGCGATCCAGCAGGGCGAGGCGGAGACGCCCAGGACGAAGCCCCCGGAGACGCAGCCAGCCTGGTCCCAGCGCAGCTGGGAGAGCGGACCCTCGCGGCCGCCGGGCAAGCGCACGCGGCTCGGCCACGGGCCGGGCGGCGGAGCCAGCGCCAAGGCCAACGGGACGGGCGGCTCCCGCCGAGGCAGCAAGCCGCCGGGCATGCGGCCGCGGACCGGCGGGCGCTCGGTGAGTCGGTCCGGCGGGCGATAGGGGCGGCGGGGAGGCGTCCCCCGGGACGCGAGCGGCCGGCCGGGCCGGCCCTGGTACCCTCGTCCCATGGACGATCTGACGATCCGCCAGGAGAAGGCCCAGAACCTCTGGACCAGCGCGACGCGGAAGATCCCGCCGCTGTCGAAGGCCTCGGAGGTGATCGGCGCGCCCCAGGTGGACGGCGAGTCGATCGGCGGGCTCGCCGAGGCGCAGGAGGAGGTGCTCACCTACGCCTGCGCCATGACCAATCCGGAGGTCTACGAGACCTGGGGCACGTTCCCGCCCTCGGGGCTCCTGCTGATCGGCCAGCCCGGCGCGGGCAAGACGCTCCTCGCCAAGGCCCTGGCCACCCGGGCCGACACGGCCTTCGTGCACATCCTGGTGCCGCGGCTCGCCCTCGAGATCGTGCACCACGGCGGCAAGGTGGGCGAGCTCCTGGAGGGCTGGAGCCAGGTGCTCTCGGAGATGCCCCCCACCACGGTCTACTTCCACGAGCTCGAGTTCTTCCAGGCCGAGGAGATCGGCGGCCGGCGCTCGGACCTGCCGATCGGGCCGATCATGGACTTCCTGGGCGAGCTGACCGATCGCGCGGTGACGCCGGAGCACACCCTGGTGGTGGGCTCGACGAGTCACCCCGACACGCTGCGGCCGGCGTTCGTGCAGCCGGGCCGCTTCGAGCGCGTCGTGGAGGTGACGCCGGCCTACCCGGACGACATCGTGGCGGCGCTCCAGATCCACGCGAGGGCGGCCGAGAAGCGGGCCGGCAAGGCGCTCTTCGGCGAGGTCGACTGGGCCGACGTCGTGAGCCGCTTCCGCGAGCCCTCGACGGGAGACTGGATCCACCTGATGCACAGCGTGCTGCGACGCAAGGCCCGCTGTGAGGCGGCCGCCGAGGAGGTCGCGCCGGTCACCACCGACGACCTGCTGCGGGAGGTGGATCTCTACCGGCGCACGCGCAAGCGGCTGCCCCAGCGGGCGCCGGCGGGCACCTATCTGTGAGCCGCTGGATCGTCACCGGCGGTGCGGGCTTCATCGGCTCGAACTTCGTGCGCCACGTGCTGGGGGAGACCGACGCCCGGGTGGTGGTGGTCGACAAGCTCACCTACGCGGGCAACCTCCAGAGCCTGCGCGATCTGGCCGACGATCCGCGCTTCGCCTTCGAGGAGGCGGACGTCGCCGACCGCGAGGCGATGGACGCGCTGTTCGCCCGGGAGCGGCCGGCGGTGGTGGTGAACTTCGCCGCCGAGACCCACGTCGATCGCTCGATCGACGGCCCGGTGGAGTTCGTGCACACGAACGTGCTCGGCACGCTGCAGCTGCTCGAGGCCGCCCGCGCCCACGCGGCCAGCCTGCCCTCTTCGGAGCGGGAGGCCTTCCGCTTCCTCCAGATCTCCACCGACGAGGTCTACGGCTCGCTCGGGGCCGAGGGGCTCTTCCGCGAGGACACGCCCTTCGCGCCGAACTCGCCCTACTCCGCCTCCAAGGCCGGCGCCGACCATCTGGTGCGGGCCTACCATGTGACCTACGGCCTGCCCACGCTGCTCACCCACTGCTCCAACAACTACGGGCCCTACCAGTTCCCGGAGAAGCTGATCCCGCTGATGATCCTGAACGCCCTCGAGGGCAAGCCCCTGCCGATCTACGGCGACGGGCTCCAGGTGCGGGACTGGCTCTTCGTCGAGGACCACTGCCGCGCCCTGCTGCGCATCCTCGAGGCCGCGGCGCCCGGTGCCCACTACAACATCGGGGGCCGGGCGGAGCACACGAACCTGGAGATCGTGGACCGGCTGTGCGAGACGCTCGAGGCGGCCCACCCGGCCGCGGACGATCCAGTGCTGCGCGGGCGGGACGTGGAGCGCTACGAGAGCCTCAAGACCTTCGTGGAGGACCGGCCCGGCCACGATCGCCGCTACGCCATCGACGACCGACGCCTGCGCGAGGAGCTGGGCTGGGCGCCGAGCCTCGACCTGGCGACGGGCCTGGAGCGCACGGTCGCCTGGTACCTGGCGCACCGGGAGTGGTGCGAGGCGGTGCAGACGGGCAGCTACCGCCGGGAGCGGCTCGGGCTCGCGCCGGGCTCCTAGGCGCCGCTAGCGGGCCGCGAGAGCGGTCGGGGCGCGCAAGCCCGCCTGGTCGGCGGCGATCCGGGCCGAGAGGCACGAGCGGCAGATGCCGTGGCTCGCGGCCGGGCTGGCCTCGGGGACGATCCGGGGATCGGGCCGGGCCGTGATCGTCGTTTCACACCATGCGCAGACAACCATCTCATCAGGGAAGTGGCCCGCCGGCCCCGGAGGTGGCAAACAAATCCCGGGATCGGGATGTCCCGGATCCGGGACGCGCCGAGGCGATCCTTGGTGATGTGAAACACACCCACTCGAGCCTTCCCCTCGGGAGACTCGCGTCGGCTGGGGCCTCTCCTCCCGCCACTGCGCGTGCGTGAGGCGGCAGGCCCGGTGCAGCCTGCTCCCCGACTGCTCCCCTCCTGCGCGCTGCCGGACCGCTCCGGGTCCCAGGCTCAGGAATCTTCCGGGTTCGGGCCGGATCGGCAGGAACGCGCCGAAGCCCCCGGCAGGGCTGGGCTTTGGTGTGCCCAGGGCGCGTCGGCACGGGCCTTGAAGTACCCCGGCCTTCCCGGAACCCGCCGGAGGTGGACCCCCCATGCCCGAGCCCACCGTCCTCTTCGTGGACGATGAGGTGAACATCCTGAAGGCGCTCCAGCGCCTGCTCCGCCACGAAGGCTGGACGGTGCTCACCGCTTCGCGCGGCGAGGAGGCCCTCGGCCTCCTGGACCAGCATCCGGCCCAGGTCGTCGTCTCCGATCAGCGCATGCCCGAGATGAGCGGCGTCGAGCTGCTCTCGCAGATCCGCGAGCGCTACCCGGCGATCGTGCGGATGATGCTCACCGGCTACACGGAAATGAACGTCGCCGTGGACGCGATCAACCAGGGCGAGATCTTCCGTCTGATCACGAAGCCGTGGAACGACGAGGAGCTCAAGGCCACGCTGCGCCAGGCCTTCGACCACTTCGCCCTGAAGAACGAGATCAAACGCCTCAACCAGGTGACCCGCGAGCAGAACCTGCGCCTCCAGGACATGAACCGGAACCTGGAGGGAAAGGTCCGCGAGCGCACCAAGCAGGTGGCGGAGAAGCACCAGGAGCTGCGCATCGCCTACGTGCAGACGATCCGCGCGCTGGCGGAGGCGGTGGACGCCAAGGACGCCTACACGCGCGGCCACTCGGAGCGGGTCGGGGTGTATGCCTCGAAGATGGGCAGGGAGCTCGGGCTTCCGAAGGAGGTCATCGAGCGGGTCTACATCTCGGGGCTGCTGCACGACGTCGGCAAGATCGGCGTGCGGGATGCGGTCATCACCAAGCCCGACCGGCTCACGCCCGAGGAGTACGAGGAGATCAAGCAGCACCCGGAGATCGGGGCGCGAATTCTCCAGCCGGTGGCGTTCCTGTCCGATGTGGTGGCCTGCGTGCGCCACCACCACGAGTGGTACGACGGCTGCGAGCGGGGCTACCCCGACCAGCTGAACGGAGACGCGATTCCCCTCCCCTCGCGCATCATCATCGTCGCGGACACGGTCGAGGCCATGACCAGCGACCGACCCTACCGCACCGGGCTCGAGCTCGAAGCGGTGGTGCGGGAGCTCGTGAAGTACTCCGGCTCCCAGTTCGATCCCCGCTGCGTGGACGTGATGCTGCGGCTGCTCGAGGCCGAGGGCGAGTCGTTCATCAAGAAGGACCAGAAGTTCGACATCCATGCCTTCCTCGAAGTCTGATCGCGAAGTGCGGGGCGGGATCCGGCTCCTGTCCCAGGAGCTGGCCGCCCTCGGCGTGGACCTGCACGCGACGTTGCAGGAGGAGCCGCGCTTCCTGCTGGACCAGCGGCTGCTGGGCGCCCTGCACCAGGAGCTGTTCGCCCAGCTCGGCCCCGTCGATGCGCGGGCGGCGCTGGTGCAAATGGGCTTCCTGCACGGGTTGCGGGACGCGCTGCGGCTGGTGGCCCGGGGCTTCGGCGCCTCGGCGTCCCATGCGGCGGGCCTGCCGACCAACGCGCGGCTCGCGATCCGCTTCGCGCGGGCGCCGAGCGGCGGCGGCCTGCTCGTGCAGGGGAGCTGGCCGGAGCGACACGAGGCCGACGCGGTACGCGCGGTGCTGGGCCTGCGCGGAGAGCCGGCCTGCGCGGTCAGCGCCGGGTTCACCTCCGGATGGCTCTCGGGCATCTACGACACGGATCTCCTCGCCTTCGAGACGACCTGCCGCGCCAGCGGCGAACGCGAGTGCAGCTTCCAGGCCCGGGACGCCTCCCAGTGGCATCGCGGGGACGACCCGGCCGTGGAGGAGGCTCTCCTCGCCCTCCCTTTCCAGCCCCTGCGCGACGTCGTCGCGCGGCACATGGCCGAGCACGAGATCGCCGACCCGTACGATGGCGACGCGTTCGAGCCCGGGGCCGCCATCGTGCACGTCTGGGGCCCGGTGATGGTGATCCCCTTCTCGGGCCCCGAAGAGTCGCTGCGCGCCCTCGAGCTGATCGGCCGCGATCCCGGCGCCCGCGACGTGCGGGTGGTCGTGATCGATCTCTCCGGCGCCATCATCGACGAGGGCTTCGGCGCCGCCGCCCTCGAGCAGCTCCTCGAGGCCGTCGCGGGCTGGGGCGCCGAGCCGATCCTCGCCGGCGTGTCGCCCCTCTCGGAGCCCGTCGTCGCCGGCCTCGAAGCCTCCCACCTCGTCGTCTCGAAGGACCTCCCCGATGCCATTGCCCTCGCCTTCCAGGTCGCCGACCTCCAACGCCGCGCCTAGCCCCGAAAACGCAAGAACGGGGACGTTCCTTGCAACTTGCGCAATTGCGCAAGTTGCAAGGAACGTCCCCGTTCTTGCGTTCTGACTGCGGGTCAAGTCCTGGGGCGGTTCGCCCGAAAGCGGGGCGATGGCCTCCCTTGCCGACACGCCCCTGCCCCGGTTGCTGGTGGAGCTCCACCGTCAGGGCTTCGAGGGGTGGGTGAGCCTCGAGCGGGGGAACCTGCGGCGGCGCGTGCAGTGGCAGGGCGGCGTGCCCACGCGGCTGGACTCGACCGCCGAAGCCGATGCCCTGGTCGAGCGGCTGATCGCGCGCGGCCTCGTGGGCGAGGACGCGCGCACCAAGGTGCGCCGCGAGCTGGCGCGCAAGGCGGCCCCGGAGCTGGCGGTGCTCGTCGGCCTCAAGCTCGCCCCGCCGAGGGAGCTGCTGGCGGCCGTGGGCGACCAGCTGCGCACCTGCCTGCTGGACGCCATGACCTGGGAGACGGGCAGCGTGAGCTTCGAGCCGGCGTCGGGCAGTGAAGGTGCGCCGGCGGCCGCCCCGGTGGACGTGCTGGCGATCGCCGCGGAAGGCGTGGCCCGCCACTGGCGGGCCGACCAGGTGCTCCAGGGCCTGGGCGACCGGGTGACCCAGTTCCCCGCCGCCGGCGACACCCTGGACGACCTGCGCGGACGGCTCCCCACGAGCCCCGCCGTCGTGGACCTGCTCGAGAACCTCGGCAGCGGCGAGTCCGCCTTCAATCTCCTGCGCCGTGTCAACGATCCCCTCGCCCACGGCACGCTGTGGCTGCTCGACGCGTGCGGCGCCCTCGAGTGGAGCGCCATGCCGCCGGAACGGGAGGAGCCGGAGGAAGCGGAGAGCGACGACTTCGCGCAGACCGAGCTGGAGATCATCGTCGCCGACACGCCGGCCGGCAGCGACGAAGCCAGCGCAGCTCGCGCGACGGCCGAGGCCTCCTCCGCCACCGACGCCAAGGCCGAGACGCTCCGGACGGAGATCCTCAAGCTCTACGACCAGCTCCAGGACCTCGACTACTGGGCCCTGCTGGGCGTCGACCGGGACGCCCCGGCGCCGAAGATCAAGAAGGCCTACCTCAAGGCCGCCAAGCGCCTGCACCCGGACAAGGTCTCCCAGGCCGGCCTCGAGGACGTGAAGGACGCCGCCAACGAGCTCTTCGCGGAGATCACCCGCGCCCATCAGGTGCTCACCGATCCCGACGAGCGCCGCGCCTACGAGGCCTCCCTCGAGGGCCACACCACCTTCGACGCGGACCGGCTCGGCCAGGCCGAGGCGCTCTTCCGCAAGGGCGAGATCATGATGAAGGCGGGCAGCTTCCGGGAGGCCCACGAGCTTCTCGAAGCCGCCGTCTCGCTCTGGCCGGAGGAGGCCGACTACCAGGCCGCCCTCGCCTGGACGCTCTTCAAGAAGACCCCGCCGGAGGACGCCCGCGCCATCGAGCACTTCGAGAAGGCGCTCTCCCTGAACGAAGACGACGCGGTCATCCACGCGCGCTTCGCCCTCGTCCTCAAGGCGAACGGCGAGGCGGACCGGGCTGCCAGCGAGAGCGCCCGGGCCCAGGCCCTCGACCCCCAGGTCAAGGTCTAGGCGCCCCCGCCTCGAGCCACCTCCGCAGGGCGCGATCGGCGACCACCACGATCGCCTGCGGGTCCCGGGCCACGTTCCGCAGCTCCGGCACGAGGAAGCCCAGGGGCTCGCCGTCCGGCCGGCGCCAGAAGATGCGCGCGACCCGGTCCCCGGCCCGCAGCCACGGTCCGCGCAGCCCGGTGCTGCGCGCCAGGGGCCGGAAGCCGTCGACCGCCTCCGTGCGCCAGCGAGCCACGGCCACGCGTCGCCGCAGGGAGCCCGACGGGAGCGCGTAGAGGGCGCGCAGCCCCGGTGCCCGCAGCCGGCCGCCCCGCCGTACGTTGCGCCCGATCCGGCGAATCGCCTCCGGCGCCGCCACCATCGGCCCCTCGCCGGCACGGGCGTGCCCCGCAAAGCCGAGGGCATGGCCCAGCTCGTGGACCAGGGCGCCGAGGCGCTCGTCCGGAGAGAGGGGACGGAAGTGGCCGCGCCAGTCCGGGCCCACGCGGCGCGCGATCTCCACGCGCGCGCGGTCGAGTACCAGGGCGCCGGGCCCGTCGCGACGGCAATCCGCGGTGGCGAGGCCCACGCCGAGGGCGCCCGCATCTCGCTCCGGCGGCTCGTCGCGGAAGCGCACCCGCAGCGGCGCGGCGTCCTCCTCGTCGGGCGCCTCCATGCGGAGCTCCAGGGCGAGGCCCACCTGGCTCCACGCCTCGAGGGCACGGGCCAGGTCGGCTCGCTCGTCGCGGGTCGGCGCGCCGTCGAGCGCCACCGCCAGGCTCGCCCCGTCGGGCCAGCGACAGGTGCGCAGGGCGACGCTGCCGTCCTCCGCCCACACCACCGGGTGCAGCCCTGCCAGCGGGTCCCGCGGCCCGACACAGCCCGCGAGTACCACCGCGAACACCACCGCCCGGCCCGCGTGCCCGGTCATCAACGGGCGGCCCGCCCGGCCCACGCGCCCGGTCATCAACGGGCGGCCCGCCCGGCCCGCGTGCCCGGTCAAACGGCGGCCCGCCCGTCCCAGGCGTAGAACACCGCCGTCCCCAGCAGGACCAGCCCAGCGGCGGCGAGGAACATCACCGCGAAGCCGCGCAGCTCGATCCACAGGCCGAAGAAGGGCCCGCCAAGCAGCACGCCCAGGTCGAAGAGCGCGGTGTACACGGCCATGGCCATGCCGCGGTTGGATTCCGGCGTGCGGCTGACGACGAGGCCGAACAGGATCGGGAAGGCGTAGCCGTGGCCGATGCCGCAGAGCACGCCGCCGACGACGACGTCGCGATCGCTCGATGCCTGGCTCAGCCAGACGAAGCCCGCCGCCAGGGCCAGCAGCGCCGGCAGCAGCACGCGCTTGGGACCGATGCGATCCGGCAGCCAGCCGAAGAACACGCGCAGGAAGAGCGCCGCCACCGTGTAGGCCGTGAAGAACGAGCCCACGCTCCCGATGCCCGTCTCGTCGACGAAGCGACGGGTGAAGACGAAGAGCGCCGTCACCGCAATCGAGAACGCGGCGCCGACCTGCCAGAGGGGAACCAGGTCCCGCTGGGCCAGGGCCGCCCGCAGCCCGGCCGGCGGCTCGTCTGCCGCGCCGTCGGCCCCCCGGCGCGCCTGCCAGCGCTCGGGGAGCGCCAGGGAGACGAGCAGCGAGAGCAGCGCCAGGCCCAGGGCCACCTGGAAGAGTGCGTCGAAGCCGCGCACCTCCAGCAGCGCATCCCCGAGCACGCCCCCCACCGACATCGGCAGCATGCCCGAGACGCCGAACCAGGCCAGGCCCTGGGTGCGGCCCCGGGCCGGCACGTGGTCCGCCGCGTAGGTGAACAGCGCCGAGAACAGCATCGCCTCGGCCAGGCCGTGGAGCACGCGCACCGCGTAGAGGAAGGGACCGATCTGGTCCACCGCCAGGTAGAGCCCGACCACCGCCGCGTGCAGCACCCCACCCAGCACGATCAGGGGGCGCCGGCCGCGCCGGTCCATGGCCCGGCCGATGGGCGGGCGCAGGGCGATCGCCGCCACGGCCGTGATGCCGGAGATCCAACCGATCTCCACGTCTCCCGCCCCCAGATCATGGAGATAGCCCGGAAAGTGGAGAAACAGGTTGAAGGCCACGCCCTGGAGCAGGTTCGCCCAGAAGCACAGCCAGAAGGCGCGGGAGGCGAGCCCCTCCGCCACCCCTAGAGGCCCTGGATCACGAGGTCGATAGAGGCGTCGGTGGGGAAGCCGAAGATGCGGCCGTAGAAGGACAGCTCGGACTCCAGGGCGCGGCGGATGTTCTCCGCGGCCCGGAAGCCGTGCCCCTCGCCGGGGAAGGTGACATGGGCGTGGGGGATGGCGCGGGCGGCCAGCGCTTTCACCATCGCCTCGGCCTGGTTGGGCGGAACGATCGGATCCTCCATCCCCTGCAGGAAGATCACCGGACAGGAGAGTCGATCCGCCGCGTGAATCGGGGAGCGGGCGCGATAACGCTCGCGCTCCTGCGGGTAAGGGCCGACCAGGCGGTCCAGGTAGCGCGACTCGAACTTGTGGGTGTCTCGGGCCAGCGTCTCGAGATCGCCGATGCCGTAGTGGCTCGCGCCGGCGCCGAAGACGTCGCGAAATGTCAGGGCACACAACGTGGTGTAGCCGCCAGCACTGCCGCCGGTGATGGCGAGCCGCGCCGGGTCCGCGACGCCTTCACGGCCGGCGAAGGCCGCCGCCTCGCAGCAATCGTCCACGTCGGCGAGGCCCCAGGCGCCCCGCAAGGCGTTTCGATAGGCGCGGCCGTAGCCCGTGCTTCCGGCGTAGTTCACGTCCAGGACCGCGAACCCGCGGCTGGTCCAATACTGGATGCCGAAACGCAGGGCCGGCCCGGTGGCCGCGGTCGGGCCGCCGTGGCTCTTCACGAGCAGCGGCGGCGCGGCGCCCTCCGGACCCCGCGTCTCCGGATGGGTCGGCCGGTAGAGGAAGGCGTGGGCCTCCCGCCCGTCCGCCGAGGGGAAGCGAAGGGCCTCGGCCACGCTCCAGAGCGCCGGGTCCGCCCCGGCCACGTCGAAGGCGCTGGCCAGCTCGTCGAGGTTCCCGTCGTCCAGGTCGAGCCGGCAGACCGTGGAGGCCCGGCTCGGGCTCCCACCCAGGAAGACCGCCTGCCGCCCCTCGACCCGGAGGCCCTCGAGCTCGTTGAAGGGCGTCGGCAGCGGCACGCGATCGCCGGTAGCGACGTCGACGCGCACCAGCTCGTCACCGGCCTCCCCGCTCCGAATGCACAGCAGCCGCTCTTCGCCCTCGAAGTCGTAGCTCGACAGGCCGAACACCCAGAGCGGGCGCCCGTACTCCGCCGCCTCAGGGCACACGGGGGTGGGCCCGCCTTGGCGGAGCTGCTCGACGTTCCACCAGCCGGAGCGGTCGCTGATCCAGGTGAGCACGCCGCCGGGCGAGTAGCGGGGCTGGAAGATGGATTCGTCCGGGCCACCCGCCACCTGGCGCGGCGCGCCCGCGGGCCCCTCCGGCCCCCAGCCGATCACGAGCAGGTCCGTGCCGTCCCAGGGCATGTTCGGGTGGTCCCAGGCCAGGCAGGCGAGCTGGTCGCCCCGGGGCGAGAAGGCCGGCATGGCGACGAAGTCCCGGTCGGCCACGAGCTGGCAGCGGGTGCCCGCCGCCAGGTCGAAGGCCACCAGGCGGTTGCTGGGCTCGCCGCCTTCGCGGGCGCACTCCTCCACCGCCACGAGAAAGCGGCCGTCCGGCGAGCCGACCAAGTCCGCATGCCGGGCCCCGGGGCGGGTGCCGGCGACGGGCCGCTCGCCAAGGCGACGGATGCCGTCCTCGCCCAGCACCACGTAGGCGACGCTGTCGCCGACGAGGCCGTAGTCGCCGCCGCCGTACTCGTGGACCCGGCTGCGGACGTTCTCGCTCTCCGGCGTGAGCGGTGCCGGGGCGCGGCCCGGCTCGGCCACCATCAGCTGCTGGCGCCCACCCTCCTCCGGCCGGCCCTCGATCCAGAGGACGCGGCCCCGTTGGAGCCGCGGCTGGCCGAGGCGCTTCGCGGCCCGGGCGAGCCGATCGGCGGACAGCGGCGACTTCCAGGAGCCGTAGGGTGCGGTGCGGGCCATGGCCGTCGACTACTGTACCGACCCATGACCGAGCCGGGCCCATGACGGCCGCCGATGCCGTGCTCCTGATCGGCGGCGGCCTCATCGCCGGCGTGGTCAACACCATGGCCGGTGGCGGCTCGATGCTCACGGTGCCGCTGCTCGTGCTGGTCGGCCTGCCCGGCACGCTGGCGAACGGCACCAACCGGGTCGGCGTGCTGCTCCAGAACGGCGTGGCCTCCTGGGGCTTCTGGGCCCAGGGCGTGGGGGATCTGCGCCGGGCCGTGCCGGTGATCGGCCCGGTGGCCATCGGCGCCGCGACGGGTGCCGCCTTCGCGTCCCAGCTCCCCGACGACGTTTTCGAGCGGGCCTTCGGTGTGGTGATGCTGCTGCTCCTCGTGCCCGTGCTGCGGGGCCGGAGGGCGCCGCCGGCCGAGCCGCCGCCGGAGCGACCGGGCTGGCTACAGACCCTGGTCTTCCTGGCGATCGGCCTCTATGGCGGTGCGTTCCAGGCCGGCGTCGGGTTCCTGCTGATCGCCGCCCTCTCCTTCGGGGGCCTCGACCTGGTGCGCGCCAACAGCGTCAAGGTAATGGTCAACTTCTGCTTCACCCTGCTCGCGGTGCCCATCTTCATCGCCGCCGACCAGGTGGCCTGGCCCGAGGCGCTGACCCTAGGCGCCGGCTTCGCCGCCGGAGGCGCCCTCGGCGCCAGGCTCGCAGTGAAGGGCGGCGAGCAGCTGATCCGCGCCGTCCTCACCGTCGCCGCCACCGCCCTCGCCGGCCGCATGCTCGGCGTGTACTAGTGAGACGAGGGGACGTTCCTGACTGTCTCACTCCCGAGGGAGTACACCCATCCGCTTCGAGGAGTGAGACAGTCAGGAACGTCCCCTTGTCTCACCGTCCACCACGGCCATGGCGTCGGCGGCGGTACCGCCGCCTTCGGGGGCCGGCACCTCGGTAATGCGCTCGTCGACGTCGTCGTACTCCAGGCGCAGGGCGCGGCACATGGTGGCATGCATCTCGTAGAGGCAGACGACGTAGGTGAGCTCGAGGATCTCCTCCTCCGAGAGGCCCGCGCGCAGCGCCTCGAAGACGCCGTCGGGCGTGCGGCCGCCGTCCAGGACGAGGCAGTCGGTGTAGGCGAGGACGGCGCGCTCGAGCGGCGTGTAGCAATCGGCGGTGCTCCAGTGCGGAATCGCCGCCACCTGCTCCTCGCTGAGACCGACGGCCCGCGAGGCCTTGCAGTGCTGGGAGAAGACGAAGCGGCTGCCCCGGGCGAAGCCGGCGCGGGTCTGGCCCAGCTCGCGCAGCTTCGGGTCGAGCTCGCGCTCGGGGCTGCGATAGAAGCCGAAGCCGGCGACGGCGTGGTCGAAGGCATCCGGCACCCGCGCGAAGACCGGCCACCAGTCGCCCGGCGTCCCGGTCTCGGTGCCCGGCTCGTCCACCGGGTCGCGATCCCCAAAGAGCATCTGGAAGACCGGCTCGGCGGCCGGGTGGATCTCGGTGCGGCGGGCGGGGCGGATGCGCGGCATGCTGGGGCTCCTTTCGGGAGCCCGCAGTCTAGTGCCGATCCGCCTCGAGAAGCCCGCCGACCACCCCCACGTCGCCCTGGTCACCCTGGACCGCCCGGAGAAGGCCAACAGCCTCGACCCGGGAATGCTCGCCGACCTGGCCGGCACCTGGCGCGAGCTCGCGGCGGACGACGCGGTGCGCTGCATCGTGCTGACCGGCGGCGGCGAGCGCGTCTTCTGCTCGGGCATGGACATGACGACCACCATCCCCATCTCCCAGGCCTTCGCCCGCGGCGAGCGCGTGGACGAGCGCAGCTTCGAGGGCCTGCGCAGCGTCGCAACGGCCCTGCTCGCGGGCTTCGACCTGGGCAAGCCGCTCGTCTGCGCCGTCAACGGCCACGCCCGCGCCGGCGGCTTCGACCTGATGCTGGCCTCGGAGCTCCGCTACGTGGCGCCCCACGCGACCTTCGCCCTGGAAGAAGTGGCTCTCGGCCTCTATCCCACCGGCAACGCCACCGTCGCCCTGCCCCGCCAGATCGGCTGGGTGCACGCCCACGACCTGCTGCTGACGGCACGCCCCATCGACGCGGAGCGCGCCCTGGCGGTGGGGCTGGTGAACGCCATCGTCCCGGCCGACCGGGTACTCGAGGCCAGCTTCGAGGCCGCCGACGCCATCGCCCGCAACGCCCCCCTCGCCGTCCGCGCCACCCGCGCCGGCGTGCGCGAGATCCTCCCCCTCCCCCTGGAAGCCGCCTACGAGCGCCAGGAAGAGCTCGGCCGCCCCCTTCGCAAGACCGAGGACGCAAGGGAGGCCCAGCAAGCCTTCGTCGAGAAGCGCCGGCCGGCCTTCCGGGGTCGTTAGGCTCCCGAGCCCGGCTCGCCCACCGCGACGCTCTCGATCTGCTCGAGGGTGAGTCCCTTCGTCTCCGGGGCGTAGCGCATGACGAGGACGGCACCGACGATGGGCCCGAAGGCGACCACGCCGACGGACCAGGAAAGGCCGAGGGAGGCGACGAAGGTCCCGACCACCAGGGGAACGCCGATCTCGGTCACGCGCCCGAACAGGTTCGTCGTCCAGCCGTAGCCAGTGGCGCGGATCTCCGTTGGGAAGAGTTCCGAGGCGTAGACGTGGGTGGCCGTGTTCGCCGCGCCGAAGCCGAACACCGTGGCGATCAGGGTCATGTACTGCAGGGGCACGCTGCGTACCTGGAAGAGCAGGAAGATCGCGATGGCCGCGAAGACGTAGAGGCCGGCACACACGGGCTTTCGACCGATGCGATCGATCAGGGAGCCGGCCACGAAGTGCCCGGCCACGCCGCCGCCGTAGCCCCAGAACAGGATGTCGCCTACCACGTGGGGCGAGAAGCCGAGCTCCTCCCGCACGTAGATCACCCAGAAGGCGACCGCCGGCGCGGTCACCAGGTGCACGCAGTTCCACAGCAGCATCACCAGCAGCGAGCGGCTCCGGTACTGGGGCTCGAAGGGGATCTGGGCATTCGCCCACTCCCGGCGCACGAGCTCGCGAAAGGGCTCGCGGACCTCGTCCCGGCGGACCGCCTCGAAGCGCCGCGTTTCCCGCATGGCGAAACGCAGGCCGAAGACGATCACGAGCGGGATCCCGCCGAGCAGGTAGAGCACCCGCCAGTCCTCGCCGTCCACCGCCAGGCCCAGCCCCCGCTGCACCCACGCCACCACGGCCAGGCCGGTATCGCGCACCACGTTGCTCTCGGCGCCCTCGCCTTCGAGCAGGATGTAGGGGTGGAGCTTGGCGATCACCATCACGCCGGCCGTGGCGAAGCTGGTAAGGATCGCGATCGCCCGGCCGCGCAGCCGCGCCGGGAACTCCTCGCCGACCATGATGATCGCCAGGGCGTACTCGGCCACCAGGAAGAGTCGGGCCCAGAACTGGAAGAAGGCCAGCTCCACCATGCTGTCGGCAAAGGCCGTCGCGGCGTTGAAGACCGCGAAGCCGACGATCGTCGTCATCATCAGTGTCCGCCGGCCGAAGCGATCCGCGAACAGCAGGAACAGGAACGAGCCCACGGCCCCCGCCCGGGTGACGGCGAAGAGCCAGCTCCACTGGTCGAGGCCGATGCCGAGGGTCTCGCGCACGTCCGGCGCCGCCACCGTGAGCATCGCCGAGTCGAAGCCGTCGAACAGGGTGGCCGTCGAGAGCAGGAAGAAGAGAAAGACGAGATAGCCGTCGACGCCGCCGGCCTCGAGGGAGGAGCGGCCCGCCTGCGATTCGTCCGGGCGCACGGCGGCAGGATAGGTGAGGGCTGTTACCCTCCGCCCCCTTTCCGACGAGGAGGTCTCGATGGGACGATTCGACGACAAGGTGGCGCTCCTGACCGGAGCCGCCTCGGGCATCGGCCGCGCGACGGCGCTCCAGCTCTCCTCCGAAGGCGGGCGGATCTTTGCTGTGGACGTGAACGAAGCAGGTCTCGCGGAGACCGCCGATCGGGTCCGCAAAGGGGGCGGCGAGATCGAGGTGGCCCGCTGCGACGTGCGCGAGCGCCAGGCCTGCTTCGACACGGTGGCCGCCGCCGCGGCCCGCTTCGGCCGCCTCGACGTGCTCGGCAACATCGCCGGCGTGAACCGCTTCACCCACTTTCACGAGATGGACGCGGAGACGTGGGAGCTCCTGCGCGGCGTCAACCTGGACGGCGTGATCTACATGACCCAGGCCGCCATCCCGCACCTGCTGGAGAGCGAGGGCAGCGTGGTCAACATCGCCTCCCAGGCCACCTTCATCGGCCAGGCCTACACCGGCGGCTACTGCGCCACCAAGGGCGCGGTTGGCCAGCTGACCAAGGCCCTGGCCATGGAGTACGCCCGAAAGAAGGTCCGCTTCAATGCGATCGCTCCCGGCGGCGTCGACACGGAGATGAACGAGACCCTCCAGCTTCCGCCGGAGGTGAACGGCAAGCTGATCCAGCGCTTTGCCTCCTTCCGGGGCGCCTGCCCGCCGGAGGAGATCGCACGGGTGTTCGCGTTCCTGGCGTCCGGCGAGTCGCCCTACACCCACGGCGCCATCTGGCCCGTCGACGGGGGAACGACCGCCGGCTGAGGGCCGGCGGTGCCAGGGTCCGCACCGGGAGGTCGGGCCCGAGCCCGACGACGACCGCGCCGTCCCGTCCGGTCCATTGGAAGCCGGCGCCGGCTGCGGCGGCGGCAGCACGCACCTCCGCATGCGGAAAGCCGAAGCGCGAGCGGCGGGGCGCGGAGGCCACCGTGAGCCGGGGCGCCACGGCATGGAGCCAGGCGGCCCCGGACGAGGTGCGGCTGCCGTGGTGGCCGAGCAGCAGCACCTCCGATCGCAGCTCCAGGCCGCGGGCGAGGAGCGCCCCCTCCTGGGCCCGCGGGAGGTCGCCGGGCAGCAGGACGCGCCGGCCTGCGACCTCGACGCGAAGCACCAGGGAGCCTTCGTTGCGAACAGACGCCCGGAAGCCGGGCGCCGGCCACAGCACCTCCACCCGGGCACCGGGGATCGCGAGCGGCGCTCGGCCGAGCCGCGGCGACTCCACGCGCACGTTCCGCGCCCGAGCGACGTCGAGGAGCTCCCGGAAGGCCGGATCGCCGGGGTCGGAGAGCCAGAGCCGCTCGCAAGGCACGGCGCGCAGCACGGCGGGAAGCCCACCCCGGTGGTCCGCGTCGGCGTGGCTCGCCACGACCAGGTCGAGGCGACGCACGCCGAGCGCCGCCAGTGCCGGGAGCACGACGCTGCGCCCGCGATCGAAGCGCCCGGGCGCGGCGGCGCCTCCGTCGACGAGGAGGTTGGCCCGGCCGGTCTGCACGAGGATGGCGTCGCCCTGGCCGACGTCCAGGAACACGACACGCGGCGGCGCGGGCTCGAAGCTCGGAGCGGGCCCGAGGACCAGCATGGCCACGACGACGAGGGCGGCGAGCACCCGCCCACGGGTGCGCCCGCGGAAGAGCGCAACGGCGCCGATTCCCAGGGTCGCCGCCACCACGAGGGGCGCCGGGCGTACCCGAGGCGTGGGCGGGAGGCCCGCCGAGAGCCCGTGGGCCGCGCCGAGCAGCCAGCCGGCGACTGCCGCGAGCCCGTCCACGGCGGGGCCGGCCGCCGCCCACGGCGCCAGCAGCGCCGCCGCCAGGGCGAACGGAAGCAGCACGCCCACGAGCGGAACCGCCACCAGGTTCACCAGCAGCCCGAAGGGCGCGACCCGGCCCAGGTGCAGTGCCGCCAGAGGCGCGGTGGCGAGCAGCGCTGTCGCCGTGACGTTCACCAGCGCCCGAGCCCGACCGCGCAGCCCGGCGGCCTCCGGCGCGGAAGACCGGCTCAGGGCCGTGGCCGCGGCGAAGGAGAGCTGGGCGCCCGGGGAGAAGAGTGCACCGGGCTCGGCCAGGAGAAGCAGCGAAGCCGCGGCGACCAGCCCGTGCAGGGTCGGCAACGGCCGCCGCCGAAGGGCGGCCAGGGAGAGGGCCGCCAGCAGGATCCAGGCGCGCCTCACCGGGAGCTGGGCGCCGGTCAGCAGCGCGTAGCCCGCGGCGACGAGGAGCGCGCCGGTCAGGGCGAGGCGGCGTGCGTCTCCCGCTCGCGGCGGCGGCAGGAACGCGCGCAAGGCGGCGAACACCAGGCCCGCCACCAACGTCAGGTGCAGGCCGGACACCGCGAGCAGATGGGCGAGGCCCAGCTCGGCGACGGCGTCGCGGGTCTCCGGTGCGAGCGCCCGCGCCTCCCCCAGCGCCAGCGCGGCCAGCAGGGCGCCGCCTTCGCCTCGGGCGAGGAGCGCATCCCGCCGCTCCCGGCGCCAGCGGGCGACGGCGCCGGGCGTGCACCGACCGCTCACCGGCACCTGGAGCCGCTCGTCCACGAGCCGGCCGCGGGCTGCGATGCCGTGGCGCCGCGCGCGGACCCGAGGGCTCGCCGTGCCCGGGTTGAACGAGGACGGAACCGGCCCGAGCCGAAGGCGCAGCCGCAGCCGGCACCCGACGGGCCGGTCGGCCAGCGGCAGGCTCGCGAAGTCCGCGCGCTCCGGCGGCGAAGCGCCCTCACCTTCCGGCCCGGTCCACACCTCGATCCGTTCGGGGACCGGCTTCCCGTCCTCGGCGCGCATCCGGCCGAGCACCACCCGCGCCCGGGAGCCGCGACGCTCCACGAGCTCCACGTCGGCCTCGACCACCCGCTCGGCCGCCGCGACCGGCACGTGCCGGTCGGCCGAGGCGAGGACCGAGCCCAGCGAGAGCAGCCCCGCGACGGCGCCCAGCAGGACGACGGCGCCACGCCGCCCCCACGCACCGAGTCCCCATGAGAGCGCCGCCCCGTGAAGGCCGGCGACCAAGCCCGGGCCGATCGGGGCGCCCGCATCGGCCAGCAGCAGCCCGGCGACGTGGCCGCCGAGCCAGAGCGGAAGGAACGGCAACGCCGAGCCTCCCGGGACCGGGGCCCCCGAGCCTAGCGCGAGCGTTGGCTAGAGCCCGTCTCAAAAATGTCCAGCGTGCCCGTGTCACCGAGGAAGGCCGGTACGCGTTTCACACTTGGGAGACCGGCTCTAGTGGAGCGTGCGGTCCTTCAGGTCGGACTGGGTGCGAAGCCGCACGACATAGGCCGCCAGGGTCTCGAGGGCCTCGTCGAGCTTGCGCAGCTCGTCGTGGAAGTCGCTCATCAGCTGCTGGATCTCGCCCAGGTCACGGGCGGTACGGCGCAGCTCCGGTTCGCCGTCCCGGTGCACGACGAAGGTGAGCACGGCGCCGGTCAGGAGGCTCTCGTAGGACTGGCCCCCGAGCTGGTCGGCCTGGGGCGCCAGGTGGGCGGCGAGGGTCTGCGAGACCGACGCGGGGACGCCGCGATCCTCCAGATCCCGCCGGATGCGATCGGCGCTGCGCTTCGACATGCCCGGGCAAGGAGCAAACGCCGTGCCGCCGGCCCGGCGACCGGCAGCCGCCGCGTGCATCCCCGCGGCGCAGCAAGGCCTTTCGGGCCGGCCCCGTCTCCTGGGCGCGTGATGCCCAGTGGGCGGCCCGTTCCCCAATCACGGAACTCCGCTTCCACCTCCGTCTGGGTGCTCCGCAGCCCTTTCGCCGTCCGGGGCCGGCTCCGCCACGGGCTCCACGGCCGCGTCGTCGGCAACGGGCTCGGCGGGAGCCGTCCCGCCTTCGTCCACGCTGGCGACGGCTCGGAAGAAGGCATGGATCCGGCGGGCGTCCTTCGGCGAGATGCCGGGCACCGCCGCGAGGGCCTCCGGCGTCGCCTCGCGTACCCGGCGCAGGGAGCCCAGCTCCCGCAACAGCGCCTTCCGCTTGCCGGGACCGATGCCCGGGATCTCCTCCAAGATCGAGGTGAGGCCGAGCTTCTGGCGCAAGGAGCGCTGGAACTCGACCGCGAAGCGGTGGGCCTCGTCGCGCACCCGTTGCAGGAGCAGGAGCCCTCGCGAGCTGGGCGAGAGCAGGACCGGGTTCACCCGGTTCGGCAGGAACAGGCGCTCGGCCTTGAGGCCGCCGGAGCGCTTCACCCGTTCCGAGGGGCTCTCCTCGTCGCGTTCCTTGGCGATGCCCACGTGGCCCACCTCCAGGCCCGCGTCCTTCACGAGCGCCGTCACCACGGCGAGCTGCCCGCGACCGCCGTCCACCACGAGCAGGTCCGGGAGGGGGTCCTTCCCGACCTTCTCGAGCCGCCGGGCGATCACCTCGCGCATGCACGCCAGGTCGTCGCCGGCCGGTGCCTCCTGGATGCGGTAGCGGCGGTAGCCGCTCTTGTCCGGCAGGCCGTCCACGAAGGTGACGCGGCTCGCGACCGCCAGGGTGCCCTGCAGGTTGGAGACGTCGTAGCACTCGATGCGACGCGGGGCGGTGGTGAGGAAGAGCTTCTGCTCCAGCTCGGCCAGGGCCGCGTCGACGCTCTCGCGGTTCTCGAGGCGCCGGGCCAGGGCAAGCTCGGCGTTGCGCAGGGCCATCCCGACGAGCTCGCGGCCGGCGCCACGCTGGGGAACCCGGACCGCCACCTTGCGGCCCGCCCGCTCGCCGAGCAGTGCCTCCAGGGCCGGCTCGTCGCCGGCGGTCGCCGAGGCCAGCACCTCCGCCGGCACCTGGCGCTCGTGGTCGAGGCCGTAGTACTGGCCCAGGAAGGAGCTCATGACGTCGCCGTCGTCGATGCGCACGTCCGAGAATGGGTACTCGGCGGAGCCGATCACCCGGCCCTCGCGGACGTGGAGCACCTGGACCAGGGCCTCGCCCTTCTTCCGCGCCAGGCCGAACACGTCGCGGTCCATCTGCCGGTCGCTCACGATCTGCTGGCGCTCCACCGTGTGCTCGACGGCCTGGATGCGGTCGCGCAGCCGGGCCGCGTCCTCGAAGCGCTCGGCAGCGGCGGCCTCCTGCATTCGTCGCTCCAGAGCGGCGACGAGCTCGCCGGAGCGACCGCGCAGGAAGAGCTCGGTGCCCTGCAAGAGCTCCGCGTAGGCCTCGGGGGTGACCTTGTCGCAGCACGGGCCCGGGCAGCGGCCCATCTCGTACTCGATGCAGGGGCGCCCCCGCCGTGCGTAGTCCTTGAAGACGCCGTCGCTGCAGGTGCGCAGCGGGAAGATCCTCCGCAGGTTCGAGAGCGCGTGCTTCATGCCCGTCGACGAGGTGTAGGGCCCGAAGTACTGGGCGCCGTCGCGCTTGAAGCGGCGCACCATGGTGAGCCGCGGCCAGGTCTCGCGAGGGTCGAGACGCAACGCGAGGTACTGCTTGTCGTCCCGCAGCCGGACGTTGAAGGGCGGCTTGTGCTGCTTGATCAGCTCGTTCTCGAGGAGCAGCGCGTCCTTCACGGTGGGCGTCACCAGCACGGCCACGTCCGCCACCCGCGAGACGAGCTTCGGCACCTGCACCCGCCCGTCGCCCCCGGCCTGGAAGTAGGAGCGCACGCGCGTGCGCAGGTTCTGGGCCTTGCCGACGTAGAGCACCTTCCCCCGGGCGCTCTTCATCAGGTACACGCCCGGGACGGCGGGCAGGCTCTCGATCCGCTCGGCCAGCCGCTCCTCGGCGGAGGCGGCCATCAGCGCTCGCGGAGCTGCTCGGTCGCAAGCTCCCGGATGCGATCGCGCAGCATGGCCGCCCGCTCGTACTCGAGGGCGTCGGCGGCCTTCTTCATCTCCTCGCGCAGGGCCTCGAGCACCTCGGGCACCTCGTGGGCGGGGATCTCCGGCTCGCTGCGCTCCTCGCTCTTCGCAACCGTGACGTAGTCCGCCTCCCAGATCGAGTCGCGCAGGGAGACGATGGCCTTCTCCACCGACTTCGGCGTGATGCCGTGCTCCTCGTTGTACTGGATCTGGGCCTCCCGGCGCCGGTTCGTCTCGGCCACGGTCTCCCGGATCGAGTCGGTCTCCTTGTCGGCGTAGAGGACCACCGTGCCCCGCACGTTCCGCGCCGCCCGCCCGATGGTCTGGACCAGGCTGCGGGTGGAGCGCAGGAAGCCCTCCTTGTCCGCGTCCAGGATGGCGACCAGCGACACCTCCGGGATGTCGAGCCCCTCGCGCAGCAGGTTGATCCCCACCAGGACGTCGAAGACGCCCTCGCGCAGCTCGCGGATGATCTCCGTGCGCTCGATCGTCTGGATGTCACTGTGCAGGTAGCGGACCTTGACGCCGTGGTCGGCGTAGTAGTCGGTGAGCTCCTCGGCCATGCGCTTGGTCAGGGTCGTCACGAGCACCCGGTCGCCCGCCTCGACCCGGCCGCGGATTTCGGCCAGGAGATCGTCCACCTGTCCCTGGGCCGGCCGGATCTCCACCTGGGGATCGACCAAGCCGGTGGGCCGGATGATCTGCTCCACCACCACACCCTGGCACTTCTCCATCTCGTAATCGCCCGGCGTGGCAGAGACGTAGACGCGGGTGTTGGCACGAGCCTCCCACTCCTCGAAGCGCAGCGGGCGGTTGTCGAGGGCCGACGGCAGCCGCCAGCCGAACTCGACCAGGGTCTCCTTGCGGGCCCGGTCGCCCCGATACATGCCGCCGATCTGCGGTACCGAGACGTGGCTCTCGTCCAGGAAGACGAGGCCGTCCTCCGGGAAGTAGTCGTAGAGGGTGTACGGGGTCTGCCCCTCCTGCCGGCCGTCGAGCCAGCGGGAGTAGTTCTCGACCCCGTGGCAGAAGCCCATCTCCTGCAAGCTCTCCACGTCGTAGAGGGTGCGCTGCTCGAGGCGCTGGGCCTCGAGGAGCTTGCCCTCCTTCTGGAAGAGGCCGAGCCGGTCGCCGAGCTCGCCTTTGATGCCTTCGCAGGCCTTGCGGATGCGCTGCTCGGTGGCCACGTAGTGGCTGGCCGGGTAGATCATCGCCCGCTTCGGCCGCGCCAGGACCTTGCCGCGCAGGGGATCGATCTCGGCGATGCTCTCCACCTCGTCGCCGAAGAACTCGATGCGCAGCGCCCGCTCGCTCTCGTACTGGGGGATCACCTCGACCACGTCGCCGCGCACGCGGAAGGTGCCGCGCCGGAAGTCGTGGTCGTTGCGGTCGTAGAGCATGTCGACGAGCTGGCGCAGGAAGGCATCCCGGTCGATCGTCCCGCCCACCTCGAGGAAGGCGTGCATCGAGCCATAGGCGTCCGGCGAGCCCAGGCCGTAGATGCAGGAGACGCTCGCCACCACCAGCACGTCGCGGCGGGTCAGCAGGGCGTGGGTGGCGGAGTGCCGCAGCTTGTCGATCTCGTCGTTGATCGACGAGTCCTTCTCGATGTAGGTGTCCGTCGAGGGGATGTAGGCCTCGGGCTGGTAGTAGTCGTAGTAGGAGACGAAGTACTCGACGGCGTTCGACGGGAAGAGCTGCTTGAACTCCGCGTAGAGCTGGGCGGCCAGGGTCTTGTTGGGCGCCATCACCAGGGCCGGCCGATTCAGGGCCTCGATGACGCAGGCCATGGTGAAGGACTTGCCGCTGCCGGTGACGCCGAGCAGCGTCTGGTGGGCGGCGCCGCGTTCGATGCCCTCCACGAGCTCGGCGATGGCCCGCGGCTGATCGCCCTGGGGCTCGAACTCGCTCTCGATCTTGAAGGGGTGGCTCATGGTCCGCTGCGTCTCCAGATCGGGCCCTCGGGCGTGTCCTCGATCGTCACGCCCTCGCCGGCCAGCTCGTCGCGGATGCGGTCCGCCTCGGCCCAGTCCTTGGCCTGCCGCGCCGCCTGCCGCGCCGCGACGAGCCCGTCGATGCGAGGATCGCTCTCCTGGATCGCCTGGGGAAGCTCCGCCGTCAAGAGATCCAGGCCCAGCCAGGCGTCGCATTGCGTCAGCAGAGCGCGGCGGGTCGCCGGCGAGAGGCTCTCGTCCCGCACGATCCCGGTCGCTGCGGCGAGGGCCCGGGGCGCGTTCAGGTCGTCGTTCATGGCTGCGCGGAACTCGGCGCCGTGGGTAGCAGCGGCGGCCTCGTCCACGCCACCCTCGTCCGGCAGGGCCTGGGCCTGGCCGACGAGCCGCCGGTAGCCGCGGTCCGCCGCCGCCATGGCGTCGTCGGTGAAGGTCTGCTGCTTGCGGTAGTGGGCCTGGAGGAAGAAGTAGCGGAAGGAGCGCGGCAGGATGTCCGCGTCCACGAGGTCCTGCAGCACGTACACGTTGCCCAGGCTCTTGGACATCTTCTCGCCCTGGAAGTCGAGGAACTCCTCGTGCATCCAGACGTTCACCCAGGGGTGGACGTCGAGGGCCACCTCGCTCTGGGCCACCTCGTTGGTGTGGTGGACCGGCAGGTGGTCCACCCCGCCGGTGTGGATGTCGAAGCGGGTCCCCAGGTACTTCGTGCTCATGGCCGAGCACTCGATGTGCCAGCCCGGGAAGCCGCGCCCCCAGGGCGAGTCCCACTCCTGCTGACGCTTCACGCCCTCGCCGGCGAACTTCCAGAGCGCGAAGTCCGCCGGGTGCCGCTTGCCCTCCACCTCGCCGATGCGGTGGCCGCCGGCCTGCTGGACCAGATCGAGGCGCGCCAGCTCGGCGTAGTGCGGGAACTTCGAGACGTCGAAGTAGACGCCGTCGGCCAGGACGTAGGTGACCCCCTTGGCCTCGAGCCGGCGGATCATCTCGATCTGCTCGGGGATGTGCTCCGTGGCGCGGCACAGGACGTCCGGATCCGGGATGCCGAGGCGGCGCCGATCCCGCAGCCACTGCGCGGTGTACTCGGCGGCGATGTCCTCGGCCCGGCGCCCGCTCTGAGCCGCCGCCTGCTCCATCTTGTCCTCGCCGGCGTCGGCATCGTCGGTGAGATGGCCCACGTCGGTCACGTTGATGACGTGGGTGACCCGAAGCCCGTTCGACTGGAGCGCCCGCACCAACAGGTCGGCGAACAGGTAGGGACGCATGTTGCCGATGTGCTGGGCGGAGTAGACCGTCGGCCCGCAGGAGTAGACCCGGGCATGGCCCGCCTCGAGGGGCAGGAAGCGCTCCTTGCGGCGGGTGCGCGAGTTGTACAGGAACAGCTCGGTCATTCGTCGTCCGATTCCAGGAGCACCACGGCCTGGGCGGCGATGCCCTCCCCTCTTCCGATCGCGCCGAGGTGGTCGGTGCTGGTGATCTTGACGTTCACCCGGCGCGGGTCCACCCCGAGGGCCTCGGCCACGCCCTTGCGCATGCCGTCCTGGTGGGGTGAGAGCCGCGGTGCCTGGGCGATGACCGTCGCGTCGCAGTTGCCGACCCGAAAGCCCGCCTCCCGAGCGAGGGCCATGGCGCGCTCCAGGAGCTCCCGGGAGGCGATGCCGCGCAGGCTCTCGTCGGAGGACGGGAAGTGACGGCCCAGGTCGCCCTCGCCGAGCGCGCCGAAGACCGCGTCGGTCACCGCGTGGAGCAGCGCATCGCCGTCCGAGTGGCCGGCCAGGCCGCGGTCGGAGGGGATCTCCACGCCACCCAGCACGAGCCTTCGCCCGGGCTCGAGGGCGTGGACGTCGAAGCCCTGGCCCACGCGCGTGTTCACGGCGCCGCTCCCTGCAGCACGCTCTCGGCCCAGGCGAGATCGGCGGTGGTGGTGATCTTGCGATTGATCGGGTCGCCCTCGACGACCCGCACTTCCACGCCGAGGCGCGCCACGAGGGCGGCGTCGTCGGTGCCGTGGACGCCCTCGGCCCGCGCCTTGGCGAGGGCCTCCCGCAGCCAGTCCACGCGGAACACCTGGGGTGTGAGGGCTGCCCACAGGCCCTCCCGGGGCGGCGTCTCCCGGAGGTGGCCGGCCTCGATCCGGTGGATCGTGTCCGCGACCGGAGCGGCCAGGAACGCCGCGCCGTGCTCGAGGGCCACCTCGACGACCCGCGCGACGTCGGCCGCCGGCACCAGCGGCCGCGCGGCGTCGTGCACGGCGACGTGGGTGACGTCGTCGGGAAGGGCCGCGAGCCCGGCCGCCACCGAATCCTGCCGCTCGGCCCCGCCGGCCACCGCCGGCGCCAGCCCATCGATCGCGGTCAGGCTCTCGGCCAGGGCCTGGAAGCGGCCGAGCCAGGGCTCCGGAACGACCGGCACCAGCGTTCCGATCGCCCGGACCTGGGCCATGCGCAGCAGCGAGCGCTCCACGAGGCTGCGCCCGCCGACGGGAAGGAACGCCTTCGGCGGGAGCTCCTCGCCCGCTCCGCCGCCGGCGGAAGCCAGACTGCGGCGCAGGCGCCTGCCGAGGCCGGCGGCGAGCACGAGAGCGGCCACGCGCATCGGCGCAACATAGCGGAAGCCGCGTGCCTTCCCCCCCGGGGTTGCTACGGTTCGGCGGCGTAATCGATTCGTGCATTCGTGGTCGCTCCGACGGAGCGACGCCTGGAGGGGAGAACGTCTCGATGATTCGCCACCTGTTCGCGGTCGCCTCGATCCTTGGTCTGGCGCTGGCCCTGGCCATCGCCCCGCCGGTCCTCGCGGAGGAGGAGCCCGCCGCCGAGCCGACCGCAACGGACGACGCCGACGACGCGGCCGAGACGCGAGCCGTCGCGCCGCCCCCGTCCGATCTGCCCGGCGGAACCCAGCCGGAGCTCCGGGGAGAGCTGGCCCTCTCGCTTCGCGACGCCATCGCCATGGGCATCGAGAACAACCTCGACGTCGAGATCGTGCGTCACGATCCGCTGATCGCCGAGCAGGACCACCGCATCGCCCGCGGCGCCCACGACCCGAGCCTCTACGGCACCTTCGACTACGCGAGCCGGGAGACCCCCGTGGCGAGCGCCCTGCAGGCGAGCGATCGCCTGGTCGAGCGGGAGAGCACCGGCAGCGCGGGCCTGCGCGGCCTCGTCCCCAAGCTCGGTTGGACCTACGACCTGGGCGTCACCGGCCGCCGCATCCAGACCACCTCCTCCATCTCGGATCTCTCCCCGGAGTACAACTCGGGCGTCACCGGCTCCCTCACGATGCCCATCCTGAAGGGCTTCCTGTGGGGCGAGGCCTGGACCCAGGTGAAGATCACCGGCCTGGGCGACGAGATCGCCAAGGAGGAGTTCCGCCAGCAGCTGATGGACGTCGTGAAGGGAATCGAGGACGCCTACTGGACCCTCGCCGCCGAGCGGGAGAACCGCTCCGTCGCCAACAAGAGCCTCGAGACCTCACGGGCGCTGCTCGACCAGACGAACGCCCAGTACGAGGTGGGCGTGGTCTCCCGGGTGGAGGTGACCGAGGCCGAGGCCGGCGTGGCCGACCGGGAGTTCCGCCAGATCGGCGCCGGGAACCGCCACGAGAACGCCCAGGACACCCTGATCGACGCGGTGCTCGGGCCCTATCTCGCCCCGACCTCGGACCTGAGAGTCGTCCCCACCGACCAGCCCGAGGAGTACACGACCTTCGTCCTCGATTCGGAGGAGAGCGCCAAGAAGGCCTTCGAGAAGCGGCCGGAGCTCGGGGTGGCCCGGCGGCGCCTGAAGCAGAGCCGGGTGAGCCTGAAGTTCGCCCGGAACCAACGGCTGCCGCAGCTGGACCTGGTGGGGACGTACGGATACCGGGGGCTGGCGGGCGACACGAACCCCCAGCCTCCGCTTTTCGGAGGAGGGGACGCCCAAGTAGCAACGGTCGTCGATGTAGCGACCGGCACCACGGTTCCGGTCTCGGTCCTCGACACGACCCCTCCGGACCAGAGGACTCGAGCGCCGATCAACATCGACCGCAGCTTCTGGAGCTCGGACGACGACTTCTTCTCCGCCGACGGCGCCAAGCAGTGGACGGGAGGCGCCCAGCTCACCATCCCGCTCGGCAACCGGCGGGGGCGCGGCGGGGTCACGAAGGCGGAGCTCGAGCTGCGCAAGGCGCGGACGAACCTGCGGCGCCTCGAGCAGCAGATCGTGATCGACGTGCGCAAGGCGGTGCGCGACCTGCGCTCGGCCCAGCTCGGCATCGAGGCCGCCGAGCGCCGGCGCGTGGCGGCGGAGGAGCAGCACCGCGCCGAGCAGATCCGCCTCGAGCACGGCGAGTCGACGCCCTTCGACGTGCTGCAGCGGGAGGAGGACCTGGTCGAGGCCCAGAGCCAGAAGATCGGAGCGTTGCAGGTCTACCACAGCTCGGTGGCCGCCCTGGACCGGGCCCAGGGAACGATCCTCGAAGATCGCGGCGTCGTCGTCGAAGAGGCGCGACCGCTGCGGTAACATCCGCTTTCGCCGTCACCGGAGGAAGCCGTGAGCCTGTTCGGAAAGAGTCAGCGCGACTCCGCACCCGAGCCGAAAGCTCCCGCCGCCCCGTCCGGAGTCGCGAAGGAAGCACCGGCGCCGCCGCCGGCATCGCCTGCATCCGGACGGGAACGAACGCAGAGCCAAGGAGGAGCCAGCGTGGCCAACATCGGCAAGTCCATCACCATCAAGGGAGACCTCACCGGCAACGAGGATCTCCAGATCGACGGCAACGTGGAGGGCCGCATCGACCTTCCGAACAACCAGCTGACGATCGGCGCCGAGGGCGAGGTGAAGGCCGAAGTCACCGCCAAGGCCGTCACGGTGGTGGGCCACGTGACCGGCAACCTGAGCGCGACCGACAAGATCGAGGTCGAGTCCAGCGGCATCGTCGACGGCGACGTCCGCGCCCCCCGCCTCATCATCCAGGAAGGCGCCGTCCTGAACGGCGCCGTCGAGATGGGCGCCAAGGCCAGCAGCCCCCCCGCCAAGGCCCCCGCTCCGCCCCAGGCCGCCGCGGGGACGGCCTCGGAGGGCTAGGAACCCGAGCGCCGGCCCTGGGCCTCCTGGACGTCGAGCAGCTCCCAACCGTCGTCGAGGGCCTCCTGGGCGGCCGCCCGCGCCTCGTCCTCGTCGGCGGCCGCGAGCGTCAGCGTCCGGGTCCGGTTGCCCTGCCGGACCCGAACACGGTAGGTGCGTGGATCGGAGCTGGCGGCCGACTCCCGGATCGCGTCCGACAGCTCGGCCCGAAGCCGGGTCAGCCGCGCCCGCTCCGGCGAAGCCGGCTCGACCGGGGGCGCGCTGTCGCGCTTCGCGGTCATGTCCGGCAGGAGATCGAGGTACTCGGGGCCGGGATCCTCGACGATGCAGCCGTAGCCGTAGCTCTCTCCGCCGCGAAACCGCACCCGGCGCTGGTGCCAGACGACGGCGGACACCTGCACCGACCGGCCCAGCCCCGCGAACTCCAGCCTGACAGGCGTTGCGGGCTCGAGATCGGCCTTGCAGACGAAGGCCAACCCTCCCTCCGAGAGGTCGAGAATCATACCCTCGTGCTTCTTCTTCGCGACGAGGATCCGGCACTGGGCCCGCCGCTGGATCCGATGGCTCTTCCGGCGCTCCACACCCCCTCTTCGGCCCTCGGAGCGCGTGGCTTGACCGGTCTCGCTCCTTCTACAGCGCGGCCTTCGCGGCCTTCCCGCCCTTGCCCTTTCCCTTGGCCTTCGGCTTGCCCTTCCCCTTGGCGGGCGAGGTCGACGGGGCGGCCGCCGTCGGTGTCCCGCCGAAGCGGGACTCGAGCCAGAGCAGGGTCGGGCCGGCGATGTAGATCGACGAGTAGGTGCCGACCGCGACGCCGATGGTCATGGCCAGGGCGAAGGGGCGCACCACCTCGCCACCCAGGAAGAGCAGGCAGAGCACCGCCGCGAGCGTGGTGATCGACGTCAGCACGGTGCGCGAGAGCGTCTGGTTGACGCTGCGGTTCAGCACGTCCAGCAGGTCGAACTTCGTGCGCAGCTCCATGTTCTCGCGCACCCGGTCGTAGACGATGATCGTGTCATTCAGGCTGTAGCCGATGATCGCCAGCAGGGCCGCCAGGACGCGCAGGTCGAACTCGAGGCCGAGCAGCACCCAGAGGCTGCAGGTGATCAGCACATCGTGCAGCAGGGCTACGACCGCGCCGGGCGCGAAACGCGTGGAGAAGCGGAAAGCGATGTAGGCGAGAATCAGGACACCCGCGATCAGCATCGCCCGCAGGCCGTCCTCGCGCAGCTCGGCGCCGACCTTCGGGCCGACGAAATCGACCCGCTGCCGGTCGTGGCCGCCGATCTCCCCGGTCAGGGCCTCGTCGAGGGCGATGATCCGGTCGGTGGAGGCGTCGACCTTGCCGCTCTCCTCCAGCGGCAGGCCCTCCTCCTGGGCGATGCGCCGCTCCCCCGGGAACTTGATCAGGAACTCCTGGGTATCGGCCGGCCCGTAACGGATCACGCTGGCACCGTCGATGTCCAGGGTGTCGAGCACGCTGCGGATGGCGCCTTCGTCGGTGGTGACCCCCTCGTGGAAGCGGATCTGCACCTCGGTGCCGCCGGCGAAGTCGATGCCCAGCTGGACGCCGCGGGTCGCCACGCCCACCAGGCCGGCGGCGATGATCGCCAGCGAGACCGCGACGCACACGCGCCACTTGCCGATGAAGTCGATGTGGGTACCGGGCTTGATGATCTCGATCACGAGCGACTCCTAGATCGAGAGCTCGGCCACGGACTGCTGGCCGGGATGGAGTTCGTAGAGCAGGCGGGTCAGCACGAGCGCCGCGAACACGCTGGTGAGGATGCCCACCGAGAGCGTCACGGCGAAGCCCTTGATCGGGCCCGTGCCGTAGTTGAAGAGGATGATCGCCGTGATCAGCGTCGTGATGTTCGCGTCGAGGATCGTCCAGCGGGCCTTCTCGAAGCCGGCGGCGATCGCGGCCCGGGGGGTGCGCCCCGCCCGCAGCTCCTCGCGGATGCGCTCGAAGATGATCACGTTCGCGTCCACCGCCATGCCGACGGTGAGCACGAGCCCGGCGATCCCCGGCACGGTGAGCGTGCCCTCGAAGAGCGACATCAGCCCGCCGATCATCAGCAGATTCGCCAGCAGCGCCACGCTCGCGTAGCCGCCGGAGAGGCGGTAGTAGCCGAGCATGAAGACCACGATCATCAGCAGGCCCGCTACCGAGGCCCGCAGGCCGCGGTCGATCGAGTCGGCGCCCAGGGCCGGACCGATGGTCCGCTCCTCCTCGATGATCAGCGGAATCGGCAACGCGCCGGCCCGCAGGATGATCGCCAGGTCCGTGGCCTCCTGGGAGGAGAAGCGCCCGGTGATCTGCCCCTCCCGCGAGATGCGGGTCTGGATGGTCGGCGCGCTGTAGACGCCGCCGTCGAGGATGATCGCCAGGGGCTTGCCGACGTTCACCTCGGTGAGATCGCCGAAGATGCGGCCGCCCTCTGCATCCCAGCGAAAGCTCACCAGCCATTCGTTGCGCCGGCTGTCGAAGCCCACCCGCGCGTCCGAGAGCCGCTCGCCGGTGATGTCGGCGTTCTCGGGCACGAGGTAGGCGTTCAGGACGCGGTCCGTCTCCCGGTCCTTCTCGAAGGTGATCGTGGTGCCGGTCGGCAGCCCCGCCTCGTACTTGGCCCGCAGCAGCTCCTCGGTGGGCGCCGCGTCCTGCACGATCTTGAACTCGAGAAAGCCGGTGGTGCGGAAGATGTCCGGCACCCGGTCCATGCCCGGAATCTGGATCAAGATGCGGTCGGTTCCCTGCTTGGTGATGACCGATTCCGGGATCCCGGTCTGGGGATCGTCGATGCGCCGGCGGAGCACCTCCAGGGCCTGGGACATGGCGTTCTGCCGCACCAGGTCGGCGGTCTCGGCAGTGAGGGTGAGGACGAACTCGGTCTCGTCCGGCCGGGCGATGTCCACCACCTCCCACTCGTCCAGGATCTTCTGCACCGCCTCCGCATCCGACGGTCCGGCGGGCTGCACCCGGAGCTGCTTGTCGGTCACGAGGAGCCGGACGCCGCTGACCGAGTCGTCCTCCAGCTCGCTCTCCAGCCCGCTGCTCAGGGACTCGAGCTCCTGGTCGAGGGCGACCTCCAGGTCCGGCGAGATCACCATGTGGATGCCGCCGCGCAGGTCGAGGCCCATGCGGATGCCGTCGTCGGGAAGCCACCAGGCCGCCTTGCGCTGCTCCTCCTCGAAGAAGCCGCCGACCGCGATCCACCCGAACAGGAGGACCAGGCCCAGCACGGCCCCCAGGCGCCACCGCAGATTCATTCCGCCGATCCCTTCTTCTCGACCTTCCGCTCCACGCGGGCGCGGTCGACCTTGACCTTGAGCTGGCCCTTCTGGGCCCCGACGTCCAGGGTGAGGACCTCGTCGGAGCTGCCCACCACCTCGCCGTGGAGACCGCCGGTCGTGACGACCCGGTCGCCCTTCTGGATCGACTCGAGCATCGCGTCGTGCTCCTTCTGGCGCTTCGTCTGCGGCCGGATCATCAGGAAGTAGAAGATGAGGAAGAGCGCCCCGATGAACATGAAGTCGCCGGCGTCCCAGCCGGGGCCGGCCTGGAGGAGCAGGGGCGCGATACCCACGGCTAGGCGTCTCGCCGGATGGCGTCGGCCTTCGCCGTGGACTCCCAGGGGAAGCCCTCGCGCCCGAAATGGCCGTGGTAGGAGGTCGGCCGGTAGATCGGGGTCCGCAGGCCGAGGGAATCGATGATGCCCGCCGGGGTGAGGTCGAAGTGCTTGCGCACGAGCCGCTCGAGCTCCACCCGGTCGGCATCGCCGGTGCCGAAGGTGTCGACCCGCACCGAGACCGGCTCCGCCACGCCGATGGCATAGGCGAGCTGCACCTCGCAGCGCGTCGCGACGCCCGCCGCCACCAGGTTCTTCGCCACCCAGCGGGCTGCGTAAGCGGCGCTGCGGTCGACCTTGCTCGGGTCCTTGCCCGAGAACGCCCCGCCGCCGTGGCGGCCCATGCCGCCGTAGGTGTCGACGATGATCTTGCGGCCGGTCAGGCCCGCGTCGCCCATCGGGCCGCCGACCACGAAGCGCCCGGTGGGGTTGATGTGGAAGACGGTGTCGTCGTCGACGAGCTCCGCCGGGAGAGTCGGGCGGATCACCTGCTCGATGATGTCGCTGCGGATGCGGTCGTAGGTGGCCTCGGGGGCGTGCTGGGTGGAGAGCACGACCGCCGAGATGTGGACCGGCTGGTCCCCGTCGTACTCGATCGACACCTGGCTCTTGGCATCGGGGCGCAGGTAGTCGATCTCGCCGCTCTCGAGCTGGCCCCGGTGGGCCTCGATCAGCTTGTGGGCGTAGAGGATCGGCATGGGCATGAGCTCGGGGGTCTCGGTGCAGGCGAAGCCGAACATCATCCCCTGGTCGCCGGCGCCCTGCTCCTTGTGCAGGCCTTCGCCTTCCGAGACGCCCTGGGAGATGTCCGGGGACTGCTGACCCAGGGCGATCTGCACCGCGCAGGTCGAGGCGTCGAAGCCCATCTCGGAGCTCGTGTAGCCGATGTCGTGGACGACGCTGCGGATCAGCGGCCCGAGCTCTACCCGGGCCTTGGTCGTCACCTCGCCGGCGATCATCACCAGGCCCGTGGTGGTGAGGGTCTCGCAGGCGACCCGGGAGTGCGGATCCTGGGCCAGCATGGCGTCGAGCACCGCGTCGGAGACCTGATCGCAGAGCTTGTCCGGGTGGCCCATCGAGACGGACTCGGACGTGAAGACGGAGCGGGCAGCCATCGGGTGTTCTCCTCGGAGGGCGCCCGGGAAGGGGGGCGGGCGGCGGCTTCGGGTGGCGGGCGCGGAGGGTAGGAGACGGGCCCTGGATGGGCAATGAAAACGGGGGGTTCCGGGGGTGGGGGGCTTTCTGCGGGGTGTCTCTTGCGGGGGACCGGGACGGGGCCGGGTGGCGGTGCTTGCGCTGGTCTCCTTGGCACCCGGGTGTGCGAGACAGGGCCCTTCCTTGCTCGAGAGTCGGCTCCGGGGATGCTTGGAGCTCCAGGGCCTTGGGCGCCCCTGGCGGGGCGTTCGGGCACCTGGGGCCGTTGGGCGGGATCCGTCGCTCGCTTCAGCACCGCCACCCGTCCCAGGCTCGCGTGCCGATTCGAGGTGGGCGCGGTGGTAGGTGGCGTCCCACCACGGCCCGGGGTGGCGGGAGGGTGGAGCCGGTGCGTGGGGTGGGGAGCGGTGATCAGGTGCCGGAGGTTTCGGGGCGTTCGATGAGGGCGCCCAGGGCGGTGAGGGCCTGTTCGGCGTCGGGGCCGGTGGCGCGGAGGCGGAGGGTGGTGCCGCGGGAGGCGGCGAGGCTCAGCAGGGAGAGGACCGAGCGTCCGCTCACCCACTCGCCGCCCCGGGAGACCTCGATCTCGGCCTCGAAGCGGCCGGCCAGGTTCGCGAACTCGCCGGCCGGGCGGGCGTGGAGGCCGAGCTCGCTGGCTACCACGAACTTCTTCTCGATCGGCTCGCTCATCCGCTGGTGTCCGAAGAGCCCCGCTCCGGGAGCAGCTCACTCGCGACCTTGATGTCGCGCTGGCCGTAGTCCCGGATCTTTCGTGCGAGTTGTTCCAGGGGCGGCGCGTCGCTCCAGGTGGCGAGCTTGATCAGCATGGGCAGGTTCACGCCGCTCACCACCTCGACCCGGTGCTCGTCCAGGAAGGAGAGGCTCATGTTCGAGGGCGTGCCCCCGAACATGTCCGTCAGGATGAGGACGCCCTCCCCCTGATCGACGGTCTCCATGCGCTCGGAGATGGCGGCGCGCATCTCGTCCACCGTCTGCTTGGGATCGATGCTCACCGCCTGGAACGGGGGCGCTTCCGGAACGATCAGGCGCAGGGCCTGGAGCATCTCCTCGCCGAGCCGATAGTGCGAGACGATCAGGACACCGGTGTTCACGTCAGCTTCTCCACTTCGGTCGGAATCGCCGCCTCACGTCAGCTTCTCCACGTCACGGTGGGTGACGTTCACTTCGCGCCCCAGCTCGTCGAGCCAGCCGCGGACGGCCTCGACGATCGCCACCGAACGGTGCCGGCCGCCGGTGCAGCCGATGCCAACGGTGAGATAGGCCTTGCCCTCGTCGTCGTAGCACGGGAGCAGGAACTCCAGGAGCTTGTGGAGGTGCCCCAGCAGGGCCTGGGTGCGCCCGTCCTTCATCACGTAGGCGGCCACCGCCGGGTCGCGGCCGGTCCCCGGGCGCAGGGCAGGCTCGAAGTGGGGATTCGGCAGGAAGCGCACGTCGAAGAGCAGCTCCGCCGCGGTCGGGACGCCGTAGCGGAAGCCGAAGGAGGTGAGGTTGACGATGGTCTGGCGGGTGTGGCCGGCCACCGAGCTCACCACCGTCTCGCGCAGCTCGTGCACGTTCAGGTCGCTGGTGTCGATGGTGACGTCCGCCAGGCTGGAGACGTCCGTTAGGAGCTCGCGCTCGGTCTGGATGCCCGCCTCCACGGAGCCGTCGGGTGCCAGCGGGTGGACGCGGCGGGTCTCCCGGTAGCGGTTCACCAGCACGTCGTTGGCGCACTCGAGGAAGACCACCGTGACGGCCGCGCCGGAGCGGCGGAGATCTTCCACCACCGCCGGAATGCCGCGCAGGAAGGCGCTCTCGCGGGCGTCGATGGCGAGGGCCACCTTCGTGATCGGCGGCGTGGAGCCGGCGCACAGGTCGAGGAACTGGGGCGTGAGCGGCGCCGGCAGGTTGTCGACGCAGTAGAACGACAGGTCCTCGAGGGCCGCCATCGCGGTGCTCTTGCCGCTGCCCGAGAGGCCGCTGACGAAGATCACCCTCTGGTCCGCCGCGTTCATCCCCGGGTCCCCGATCGGAAACGCTCGTCCAAGCGCTCGGCCGCGCTGCCGTGGAGGCCGCGCTGGAGGTGATCGCGCACGGCCACCTCCACGAGGGTGGCCATGTTGCCCGACGGGCGCACCGGGAGGATGACCGCCGGGAGCTCGACCCCGGCCACCTCCTCCCGCGGCCGGTCGTGGCCGATCCGCTCGTACGCCTGGCCCTCCTGCCAGTGCTCCATCCGGCAGACCAGCTCGACGCGAGTCCGATCCTGCACCGCCCGCTCGCCGAACAGCTCGGGGACGTAGAGCAGCCCGATGCCCCGGATCTCCATGTGGTGGCGGATCAGGTCCGGCGCCTGGCCGAGCAGCGTGCCGTCGCCCTGGGCGACGATCTCGACCACATCGTCGGCCACGAGGCGGTGGCCACGGTGGACCAGCTCGAGGGCGGTCTCGCTCTTGCCCACGCCGCTCTTGCCCTGGATCAGCGCACCCACGCCCAGCACCTGGACCAGCGCTGCATGGATCCGCACCGGCGCCCCCCCGCCCCCGGTGCCCGGCCCGGTCATCCGGCGCCCGCTGCGGCCGGCCGGCGGCCTGCCACGGTCAGAACTTCCCGTCCTCTTCCTCGATCGCCTGGAGGACATCCTCCAGGGTCGAGGCCTCCTCCAGGGCCTTGCGGAACGAAGCGTCCCGGAAGAACCGCGAGATCCGGGCCAGGGCCTTCAGGTGCTGGCCGCCGGAGTGCTCCGGGACGACCAGCAGGAAGAACAGGTGGGTCTTCTGGCCATCGATGGAGTCGAAGTCCACGCCGGCCTTGCTGCGGGCGAAGGAGGCGACCAGCCGGGAGAGCCCGGCCAGCTTGCCGTGGGGGATGGCCACGCCGTCGCCGATTCCGGTGCTCTGGAGCTTCTCGCGCTCGACCAGGACCTGGAGCAGCCGGTCCGGGTCGAGATCCCGCTCCGCAGCAGCCAGCCTCCCGGCCAGCTCCCGCAGGACCTCTTCCTTCTCCTGTGCTGCGATATCCAGGATCACGGCGTCCCTGGCGAGGATGTCCATGATCTTCATGAGGGTCCCCCGGGCGGCAGCGCCGCCGAAGCTAGCCGACCTGCCTTCGTCGCGTCGAGGAGAGGATATTCATGGATTCCCGGTACTTCGTCACGGTGCGCCGGGCGATGTCGATATTGGCGGTCTTGAGCATCTCGGCGATCCGCTGGTCCGAGAGCGGGCGCCGGCCGTCCTCGTTGGCGATGATCTTGCGGATCTTCTCCTTCACGCTCTCGCTGGCGATCGCCTCGCCTTGCACCCGGTTGATGCTCGAGTTGAAGAAGTACTTGAGCTCGAAGATGCCCTGGGGCGTGTGGCAGTACTTGTTCGTGGTGACGCGGCTGACCGTGGACTCGTGCATGCCGATGTCGTCGGCCACGTCCCGCAGGTTCAGCGGCTTGAGGTAGGCGATGCCCTGCTCGAAGAACTCCCGCTGGTGACGGATGATGCTCTCCATCACCTTGTAGATCGTGCGCTGACGCTGGTGGATCGACTTGATCAGCCACATGGCCGCCCGGACCTTCTCCTGGACGTAGTCCCGGGTGTCCTTCTCGACGGAGCGGTCCTTCGCGAGCACGTCGCGGTAGAGGCTGTTGATCTTGAGCTTGGGTAACCCGTCCTCGTTCAGCACGATGTGGAACTCGTCACCGACCTTGTAGACGTAGATGTCCGGCGTGATGTAGATCGGCTCGTCGCCGCCGTAGGCCCGGCCGGGGCGCGGCTCGAGCTGGGCCACGACGTTCGCGGCGGCGGCCACCTCCTCGAGGGTGACCGAGAGCTCCCGGGCGACGCGGCGGAAGTCGCGCTTCTGGAGCGCATCGAGGTACTCGTCGATCAGGGTGCGGACCAGCGGATCCTTGATGCCCAGGGGAGCGAGCTGGTTCTGCAGGCACTCGCGAAGGTCCCGGGCGGCGACGCCCGGCGGGTCCAGGCGCTGCACCCGGGCCAGGGCCCGCTCCACGTCCTTCTCGTCCACGCCGGACTGACGGGCGATCTCCTCGACGGTGGCGCGCAGGAAGCCGTTATCGTCCAGGTTCCCCAGGATCCAGCCCGCAGCGACCTTCTCCTCCTCCGGGAGGTCCGAGAGCGAGATCTGCCACTCCAGGTGGTCCTGGAGGGTTTCGCGCTTCGTGAGCGTCGCTTCGAAGCCGGGGCGCTCGTCGTCGTTCCGAATCACCGCGGAGCCCATGCCCGTCTGGGGGTAGGCGTCCATGTAGTTCTGCCAGTCGATGTCCGCGATCTTGTCGACGTCGGACGCCTCGCGGGGCTCGGTCGTGTCGGACGACGCGTCGGCGGCCGCGGTCTCCGGCGCCTCTTCCTCCCGGCCGACCTCCTTGGGGAGCTCCTCGTCCACCTCGAGCACCTCGAGAACCGGGTTCTCCTGGAGCTCCTGGTGGACGGTCTGTTCGAGCTCGAGCCGCGAGAGCTGGAGCAGCTTGATCGCCTGCTGCAGCTGGGGCGTCATCACCAGCTGCTGGGACAGCTTCAGCTGCTGCTTGAGCTCGATCGCCATGGGTTCGGGGCCGTTCTCACGCCTATCCGAGCTGGAAGTTCTCGCCCAGGTAGATCTCGCGGACCTTCGGGTCCCCCGCGATCTCCTCGGGCGTGCCGTGCCGGATGATCCGGCCGTCCTTGATGATGTAGGCCCGGTCGCAGATCTCGAGGGTCTCGCGGACCTTGTGCTCGGTGATCACGATGCCGATGCCTCGGAGCTTGAGCTGCTCGACGATCTTCTGGATGTCGATCACGGCGATCGGGTCGATGCCGGTGAACGGCTCGTCCAGCAGCAGGTATTTGGGATCCAGGACCAGGGCGCGGGCGATCTCGACCCGGCGGCGCTCGCCGCCGGAGAGCGAGTCCGCTCGCTGTCCGGCCTTATCGGCGATTCCGAGCTCGGACAGCAGCTGTTCCAGGCGCTCCCGGCGCCGCCGGCCGTCGGGCTCCACGGTCTCGAGGATGGCGTTGACGTTGTCGGCCACCGAGAGCTTGCGAAAGACCGAGGGTTCCTGGGGCAGATACACCACGCCGAGCCGCGCCCGCTGGAACATGGGCAGGTCGGTCACGTCCCGGTCCCCGAGGATCACCCGCCCGGCCGTGGGCCGGATCCCGCCGACGATCATGTTGAAGGTCGTGGTCTTGCCGGCGCCGTTCGGGCCCAGGAGGCCCACGATCTCTCCCGGGTGCACCTCCAGGTCCAGTCCGTCGACGACGTTGCGTTCGCCGTAGCGCTTGGTGATGCCCTCGGTCGTGATCTGGGCCGGGTTCATCGGCCGGCTCCCGCTCCCGCCGCGGCGCCCGCAGCCGGCGGCGTGCCGCAGCCCGGCTCGTCCGGCCGGATGCGCACGTCCGCCGCGCCTTCCACGTTCATCACCTCGGTATCCAGGTGGAAGATGATCGTCTCGCCGCGGACCTCGTCACAGCCTTGCTCGAGGCGGGCGAGGGTGCCGGTGCACTCGACCCGCTGATCCGCCCGGAAGAAAATGGCCTGCTTGCAGTAGGCCACCCGGTCCTCCTGCTCGAGGCGGACCCGACCGGTGGCGATCATGCGATCCGGCGAGCTCCGGCCGGGCGGGTAGAACGCCACCATCTTGCGGGAGGTCACGATCAGGTCGTCCTGCACGGCGCGGACGTTGCCCCGGAACACGAACTTGCGGCTGTCGCCCTCGCTGAGCGACTCGAGCTGATCGGCCTTGATCGAGATCGGCGCGTTGTCGTCGTAGCGACCGCCACTCGAGGGCGCGGCCTTGGGGGCGGGCGCGCTCACGGAAGGCGTGCGGCTCGCCACCTGCGGGGCCTGGGCGCCGTCCCCGACCCGCTCGACGACCTGGTCGGCGAGCGCCTCGATGGCGCGGCCCAGGTCCTCCACCCGCGTCACCTCTTCGACGAGGGGCGCGCCCAGCAGGCCGCCGCGGGCATCGTAGAGGCGCGCGTCCACCGAGAGGGAACGGCCGAGGCGGGTCGTCTTGCCGACCACCACCGCGCCCACGCCGGCTCCTTCGGCCCAGCCGGCCAGGTCCTTCGCGGACGGATCGGGATTCGGCGCCGCTCCCATCTCCGACGGCCCGACCACCTTCTGGACGCCCCGGGTGCCGAGGCGTTGGGCCAGGCGCGTCGCGACGTCGGGCACCACCTGCCCGCGAGCGGCGACGCGCTCGAAGGGCGCCACACCGATCGCCACCTCGGCCGAGGCCGTGGCGCCCAGGCCGACCGACACCAGGAGAGCTGTGGCGAGCACCACCGAGCCGCGCAGTCCGTTTCGGTTCATCGTTTCCCGTCCTTGTTGCAGGGCCCCGGCCGAGTCGCGCCTATTGGGCGACCACCGAGGCTCCGCCGGAGAGCTTGAAGCGATTCTCGCGGATCCAGTACCGGAAGCCGCCGCCTCGGTAGGTCCCCGCGCGGTCCCGGATCGAGACCGGTGCGTCGGTCACGACCAGGCCCTTGGCGTGGTCGTAGCTCAGGTGGGTGGTGCGGAAGCGCCGGCCGTCGCCGGTGGTGCCCCGCACGTCGCCCTCGGCCACGAAGTTGCCGCTGTCGAGATCGACGGTGCCCGTGTCGCAGGTCATGTCGAGACCGCCCCGGCCCCGGGGACCGTCGACGAACGAGGCGAGCACCGCGTGCACGCCCTCCAGGTGGGCGACGTCCTGCTCCGGCCGGATGTCAGCCGTCTCGGCGTCGAGCACCATCTCGTTGAAGTCGCTGTGGCTCGACACGTAGGTCATGCCGGAGAGGGCGAGGGAGCGCTCCTGCTCGTCGGCGTCCTCGTCGGCGGCGGCGGGCAGCGCGGCGGCGACGAGGGTGAGGGCGCACAACGCCCATAACACGGGCAGGAGAGGTCGGGCCCCGGCCGCAGCTCGTCTTGCGGGCCCCTCGTCGAGCCGCTTTCCCCGCCCCTCGGCACTCAAGATGCAAGGATCATACCCACGGGGAGCGCGCCGGCAACCGGGGCGGATGAGCGCTGTGTGAAGGCCCGCCGTGGTCGGCGAGCCCCGCGATCAGTCCTCGTCGTGTCCGACGAGGGTCGCGACGGGCTCGTGAGAGCCCAGCCAGTGGGCGGGCTTCAAGATCAGCGTGTCGAGGATCACACCGATGGGATGCAGGACGTAGGCGACGATCCGGAGCGGGTGGCCAGAGCGGGTGGAATCGTGGTCATGGGCGGCCGCCGGGCTTCCGGCCGCCAACAGGGCGGCGGCCAGGACGAGGGCTGCCAGGGCGCGGCGAGGGGTCGACATCGGTTCGTTCTCTCCCAAACGAGCAGCGCGGGACGCTCTCGGCATCCTACCATCATTCCGCGCGTGCGCCGGACATCGGCCCTCGCGCCCCCCGCGTTGTCCCCCAGGGGTGATTTCCCCACAGAGAGAGACTATGAAGATTACCCGCCTCAATCACGCCGCCATCAACTGCCAGGGCCAGTGGGAGGCCACCCGCGTCTTCTACACCGAGCTGCTGGGCATCGGGACGACCCCTCGACCGGAGTTCATCGAGAAAACCATCGGCGGCTGCTGGCTCCAGCTCCCGAACGGCCAGGTCCACGTGATCGACGCCCCCTACGACGGCTCCCCCGGCGCTCCCATCGGCCCCCACGTCTCCTACTACGTCGACGACCTCGCCGCCGCCGAAGCCGAGCTCAGTGAGAAGGGCGTCACCTTCACCGCCGCCATGGGCGAGGGCCCCGCCCGCATCCTCTGGTTCACCGACCCCGCCGGCAACACCGTCGAGCTCCAGCAAGACCCCGACGCCTAACAAAACACGCAAGAGCGGGGACGTTCCTTGCAACTTGCGTTCTTGGAAAACGCAAGTTGCAAGGAACGTCCCCGCTCTTGCGTTGTTTGGGGGGTCAGGGGTCGAGGCGGAGCTCGGCGAAGACGGGGCGGTGGTCGGAGCCGGTGCCCTGGCCGACTTCGCGACGGGTCGTGACGAGGTCGGGGCTCGTGAGGATGTGATCCAGGGGGAGACCGAGCGGGCCGAGTGCGGCGGGCCAGGTGGCGAGGTGCCCGTGGCCGGCCCGGGTATCGCGGAGGTCGGCGTCGGCGAGCAGGCGCCGGAAGGCGCGAGACCACGGGGTCGCGTTCAGGTCGCCGAGCAGCGCGAACCGGCCTGGCCGCTCGCGGCGGATGCGGGCCAGCTCGGCGAGCTGGCGATCGCGCAGGCTCGTGACGAAGGCGCTGAACGGCGGATGGGGATGGGCCACCAGCAGGTTCACCGGCTCGCCGTCCACCCGCACGGTCGCCAGCAGTGCCGGGTGGTGTGGATCGCCGCCGAGGAGGCGGACCTCCGGGCGCTCCAGAGGCAGCCGGCTGTAGAGCGCGATACCGAAGTGGTGCTCCCGGGGCTCGAGCAGGCGATGGGGATGGCCCGGCAGCGCCGCGTTCAGGTCCCGGACCCAGCGCTCGCTCACCTCGGCGAAGCCCAGCACCTCCGGATTCCGGCCCGCGACCAGGGCGTCGGGCAGGAAGCCGTTCCGGTTGGCCAGGGAGAGGTTGGCCATGGCGAGCCGCAGCCGCGGGCCCCCCGCGTCGCCCGCCGGCCCGCCGGCGGGGCGCAGGGCGGCCGCGTTCAGCCAGGCGACCGCCGCCAGGAGCGCCATCGGCAGCACGGCACCGCGCGCAGCGGCGAGACAGGCCAGGCCGAGCCCCGCCAGGGCGTAGTGCAACGGGAAGTGGCTCAGCAACTCGACGGGCCAGGAGCCATCGCCGAGGCGCGCCAGGGCCGTCGCCCCGGCGAGCCCCACGGCGCCCGCCCACAGGGCCGGCGACGTCACTGCTGCCACCTCAGCCGCGAAGCCGGCGCCCTCACCGCTGCCGCCTCGGCCGCCGGGCCGGCGCCCTCACCGCTGCCGCCTCAGCGGGCGCGGCGCGGCAGCCGGATCTCCTCGACCAGCCGCCGCACGTCCTCGGGCGGCGGCTCGGTGAAGCGGCTCACCGTCAACGCCACGGCGAAGTTGAGCAGCATCCCCACGCTGCCGATGCCTTCCGGGCTGATGCCCCACCACCATGCGTCCGCCCCCGCGGTCGGGTCCACGTACTTGAACCAGATGATGTAGCTGGCCGTGAAGCCGATGCCCGTCAGCATGCCAGCGATGGCGCCCCACTTCGTCGTGCGCGTCGTGAAGATGCCAAGCACCAGCGCCGGGAAGAAGCTCGAGGCGGCCAGGCCGAAGGCGAAGGCCACCACCTGGGCGACGAAGCCCGGTGGGTAGATGCCGAACAGCCCGGCGATCAGCACCGCGACGCCGGCGGCGCCGCGGGCCATCCCGAGCTCCCGGCGCTCGCTCATCCCGGGACGGAGCCAGCTCTTGCCGATGTCGTGGGAAATCGCCGAGGAGATCACGAGCAGCAGCCCCGCCGCGGTCGAGAGCGCTGCGGCGAGCCCCCCGGCGGCGACCAAGGCGACGATCCAGGCCGGCAGGCGCGCGATCTCCGGATTCGCGAGCACCATGATGTCCCGATCGACCCGCAGCTCGTTCGTCTCCGCGTTGCCGCTGTAGCGGATGCGCCCGTCGCCGTCCTTGTCCTCGAAGCCGATCAGGCCCGTGGCCTCCCAGCTCCGGAACCAGACCGGGGCCTCCTCGTAGGCCACGCCGTTCAGGTCCTGGATCATGTTCACGCGGGCGAAGGCGGCCACCGCCGGCGCCGTCGTGTAGAGCAACGCGATGAAGACCAGGGCCCACAGCGCGCTCCAGCGTGCCGCCCGGGCGCTCGGCACGGTGTAGAAGCGGATCAGCACGTGGGGGAGGCCGGCCGTGCCGACCATCAGCGCCGCGGTGATGGCGAACACGTCCACCATGCTCTTCTTGCCCGGCAGCCAGGCCCCCGTGTACTCCGGGAGCCCGAGCTCCCGGTGCAGGGCGTCGAGGGTCTCGAGCAGGAAGCGCCCGGCGTTCGCGCCCTCGGCGACGCTCCCGCCGAAGCCGATCTGCGGAATCGGATTGCCGGTGATCTTCCAGGAGATCGCGGCGGCCGGGATCAGGTAGGCGACGATCAGCACGCAGTACTGGGCCACCTGGGTGTAGGTGATCCCGCGCATTCCGCCGAGGGTCGCGTAGAAGAACACGATGGCCATGCCAAGCACCACGCCGGTCGTCACGTCCACCTCGAGGAAGCGCGAGAACACGACGCCCACGCCGCGCATCTGCCCCGCGATGTAGGTGAACGAGACGAAGATCGTGCACAGGGCGCCGACCAGGCGGGCGAGCTGCGAGTGGTAGCGGTCACCGAGGAACTCGGAGGTGGTGAACTTCCCGTACTTCCGCAGGTAGGGCGCGAGCAGCAGGGCCAGGAGGACGTAGCCCCCGGTCCAGCCCATCAGGTAGATGGTGCCGGTGTAGCCCATGAAGGAGATGAGCCCGGCCATCGAGATGAAGGACGCCGCGCTCATCCAGTCCGCGCCGGTGGCCATGCCGTTGGCCAGGGCCGGCACCCCGCGGCCCGCCACGTAGAAGCCGGCGGTCGAGCGGACCCGGCTCAGGACGGCGATGCCGATGTAGAGGCTGAACGTCAGGCCGACGAGCAGGTACGTCCAGGCCTGCACGTCCATGCTAGTCGTCGTCTCCCAAGCCGTCCCCGACGCCGACGTCCCCCACGCCGAACCGGCGATCGAGGCGGTCCATCCACAGCGCGTAGATCGCGACCAGGACGACGAAGGCGTAGATCGAGCCCTGCTGGGCGAACCAGAAGCCCAGCGGGAAGCCGCCGAGCCGGAAGCGGTTCAGGGGCTCCACCCACAGGATGCCGAGCCCGTAGGCGACGAAGAGCCAGACGGCCAGCAGCACCGCCATCGCGCGCAGGTTGGCGCGCCAGTAGCCCTTGGGATCCGCCTCCATCAGTGGACGGTCTGCCCCAGGGTCCTGGCGCCGATCAGCGCCCGCACCGCGTCCGCGATGCCGTCCACCGAGAGGTGGAACATCGGGAACAGCCGGCTGATGATCCGTGTCGTGTGGGCCTGGTCCCAGACGTCCGGCGCGTCCGGGTTGAGCCACACGACGCGTTCGAAGTGGTCATTGATGGCGTGGAGCCAGTCGATGCCGCTGGTCTGGGCCGTCCGCCGCGGATCGATGTTGCCGAACTCCTCCATCAGCTCCGCCGGGTGCATCGCCGCGTCGCCGACGATCATCACCTTCCAGCGAGGATCGAGCTTGCGCAGGACGTCGCCGGTCGGGACCGCGTCCTTCCGCAGCAGCGCCGCCGTGGTGCCGAGCATCTCGTAGGGGCAGTTGTGGAAGTAGTAGGCCTTGAACTCCTTCAGGCCCCGCTCCTCGTGGAGCGCCGTGAGCAGCCGGCTCACCGGCTCGTAGTAGGGGTCCATCGTGCCACCGACGTCCATCAAGAGGAGCAGCCGCACGTTGTTTCGCTTCTCGGGCCGGAACACCAGCTCGATCTCGCCGGCGTTCTTGCACGTCTCGTCGATGGTCTCGGGGAGATCGAGCTCGGTGGCCGGCCCCACCCGGGTGAGCTGGCGCAGCCGGCGCAGCGCCATCTGGATCTGGCGGATGTCCAGGGACGCGTCGGTGCGGTAGTCCCGGAAGCGTCGCTCCTGGGCGACCTTCATGGCGGAGCGACCCCTGCTCTGGCCCCCCACCCGGATGCCGGTGGGATGTTCCCCGCCGTGGCCGAAGGGCGAGCGCCCTCCGGTACCGACCCACTTGTCGCCCCCGTCGTGGCGCTCGGTCTGCTCGGCCAGGCGCTCGAGGAACTGCTGCATCAGCTCGTCGCCGGTGAGCCATTCGAGCGCCTGCTTCTGCTCCTCGGTCAGCTCCTGGAAGTTCTTCGGATCCCGCAGCCAATCGAGCACTTCCTCCTCGATCGCGAGCTCGCCCTCCACGCCTTCGAAGACGTGGAGGAAGACCCGGTCGAAGGCGTCGAAGTAGGTCTCGCTCTTGACGAGCAGCGCACGGGAGAGGTTGTAGAAGCGGCGCAGGCTCGAGCCGTGGAGGCCCTTCTTCACGGCCTCCATGAGCATCATCCACTCCTGCATCCCCACCGGGACGCCCTCTTCGCGGAGCTCGTAGAAGAAGTCGAGGAACACGGCGCACCCGCTCGTGGCTAGTTGTTGTAGCGCGGGCCCAGGTCGCTCCAGCTCTCCGGATAGCGCCCGCCCCGCTCGTCATACATCTGGAGGGCCTCGGTGTCCTGCTCGTTCTTCAGCAGGGCGCCGAGGAAGGGGATCTGCTGCTCGATCTGCTCCCGGCTGACGCCGGAGCGCAGCAGCACCGAGATCCAGTCGATCAGCTCGGAGGTGGAGGGCTTCTTGCGCAGCTCGTTCTGCTCGCGCAGCCAGTAGAACTTGAGCAGCACCTGATCGAGGAGCTGGGTGTCGAGGTGCGGGTGGTGCACGTCCACGATCTGCTTCATCAGCTGCGGGTCCGGGAACTCGATGAAGTGGAACACACAGCGGCGCAGGAAGGCGTCCGGCAGCTCCTTCTCGTTGTTCGACGTGATCAGGACGATGGGGCGCTGGTTGGCCACGACCTCGTCACCGGTCTCCATCACCGTGAAGCGCATCTCGTCGAGCTCCCGCAGGATGTCGTTCGGGAACTCCAGATCGGCCTTGTCGACCTCGTCGATCAGCAGGACGTGGCGGTTCTCGGCGGCGAACACCCGCCCGATCGGCCCGTGCTTGATGTAGGCGCGGATGTCCGCCACGTCGCCCTCGCCGAAGCGGGCGTCGTTCAGGCGCTGCACCGTGTCGTACACGTAGAGCCCGTCCTGGGCCTTGCTCGTCGACTTGATGTGCCACTGCTCCATCGGCAGGCCGAGCCCCTCCGAGACGTGGCGCGCGAGCAGGGTCTTGCCGGTGCCGGGCTCCCCCTTGATCAGGAGGGGGCGCTCCAGCGCGATCGAGGCGTTCACCGCCTCGACCAGGGCCGCGGAGGCGATGTAGCCCTCGGTCCCGGTGAAGCGCAGGAAGTCGTCGTTCACGTCGTTCATGGCGCCGGATTCTAGCCGCGCCGGGGGCCCCGTCACGCGCCCTGGGGCATTCCGCCCTAGGCCTCCGGTGACCAGAGCGGCTCGGGGATCTCGAAGCCGACCGGCTGGTCCCAGTGATTGCGGCGGGCCACCTCGTGGACCGGCGTGCGCGGGGCCACGCCCCAGCGGCCGGTCGGGTAGCCCATCGTCACGCAGCAGTTGAACTGCCAGCCCGCGTCCTTCGGCACGCCGAGGATCTCGAGCACCGGGTCGATCCGGAAGAGCATGACGCTGGTCAGGGCCGAGCCCACCCCCTCCGCCCGGGCCGCGAGCATGGCGCTCCACACGCCGGGGAAGATCGAGCCGCCGGTCGTATCGAACTGGGAGAAGGCGAACAACAGCAGCGGGTAGTCCTCGAAGTGGTCCGCGAGCCACTGGGCCGAGCGCTGCATCGTCAGGAACTGGCGGCTGTCCACGCTGTCCGGGTCGGCGGCCGCGGCGTCGGCCTGGGGCTTGTAGACCGTCTCCCAGAGCTGGCCCAGACACTGGCGGTAGATCGGGCCGAGCCGGGCCTTCACCGCCGGATCGTCGACCAAGAGGAAGCGCCAGGCCTGGGCGTTGCCGCCGCTCGGCGCCCGGATGGCCGCGTCCAGGATGCGCTGCTGCACGCCTTCGGGGATGGGATCGGTCTTCACCCTGCGCATGGCGCGGGTCGTGTAGAGGGCTTCGTACAGGTCCAACGCCGGGCTCCTTGGTGGATTCGCGGACGAGCATGCCACATTCCTTGGCCCGATCGCCGAGAGCTGCGAAGCTGAACCCGTGACCCGCATCGCGCTCGCCCTGGCTCTCGTCACGCTGCTCGCGGCCACCGCGCGGGCGGAGCTTCGCGAGATCGAGCTCACCATCGCCCGGCAAAGCGTGGACTTCACGGGGCGGCCCGTGGAGGCGATGACGGTGAACGGCGGCATTCCCGGCCCGACGCTCGTCTTCCGCGAGGGCGACCGGGCCCGAATCCACGTGCACAACCGCATGGACGTCGAGACGTCGGTCCACTGGCACGGGCTGCTACTCCCGAACCGGGAGGACGGCGTGCCCTACCTGACGACGCCGCCGATCCTGCCCGGGACGACGTACACCTACGAGTTCCCGCTGCGCCAGGCCGGCACCTACTGGTACCACTCCAACACGAAGCTCCAGGAGCAGCGCGGGGTCTACGGCGGGATCGTCATCCATCCGCGAGTGACGCCGGCGGGCGTCCTCCCGCGGGAGCACGTGCTGGTGCTCTCGGATTGGACCGACGAGGACCCGAACGAGGTCTGGCGCAACCTGCGGGCCGGCCGCGAGGACTACGCCTACGCCAAGGGCAGTCTGCAGACGGTCTGGGGCGCGCTTCGCGCCGGCCCGCTGGGCTCGACCCTGCGCCGCGCCTGGGGTCGCATGCCGCCCATGGACGTCTCGGACGTGGCCTACGACCGCTTCCTCGCGAACGGCGCGCCGGAGAGCACGCTCCGGGCCGCGGCCGGTGAACGCCTCCGGGTGCGCGTCATCAACGCGGCCGCGTCGAGCTACTTCTACCTCGACTGGTCCGGCGGCCCGATGCGCCTGGTCGCCGCCGACGGCCCCGAGGTGGAGCCCACGGACACCCACCGCCTGCTGATCGGCGTCGCCGAGACCTACGACCTCCTGCTCCAAGCCCCCCACCACGGCCGCGCCGAGCTCCGCGCCACGGCCCAGGACGGCAGCGGCCACGCCTCCCTGTGGATCGGCCACGGCCCCGATCACCCGGCCACGCCTCCGCCGCCGCCGGATCCCTATCGCATGGACCACCAACACCCGGACGCCCCCGAAGCCGCCGACTCTTCCCACGGCGGGAGCCACCGAATGCACCACGGCCACGAAGCCGAGCCCGAAGACGACGGGAACGCACCCGAAGCTCCCGCCCTCCGGCGGCCGGGAGCGCCCTACCGAGCCTTGCGGGCGCGCGAGGCGACGCTCGCGGCGGCCGAGGCACCGCGGCGCACGATCCGGATGCGGCTCACGGGGGACATGGAGCGGTACACGTGGCACTTCGACGGCAAGACGCTGAACGAGGCGGATGTCATCCCGGTGCGGCGCGGCGAGGTGCTGCGCATCGAGTTCGAGAACGAGACGATGATGCACCACCCGCTCCATCTGCACGGGCACTTCTTCCGCGTGCTCGAGGGTCAGGGCGATCGCGCGCCCCTCAAGCACACGGTGGACGTGCCGCCCATGGGCCGGCGCACCATCGAGTTCCTCGCCGATGCGGACAAGGACTGGTTCTTCCACTGCCACGTCCTCTACCACATGAAGGCGGGCATGAGCCGCATCTTCCACTACGAGGGGTCCGAGCCGGCCCCGGACATCGCCGCCATGCGCGATCGGCTGTTCGGCGATCCCTGGGCGGTGTGGGCCGACGCCGTGCTCCAGAGCCACCGCAGCGAGGGCGAGATCGTCGCCTCGCGCACCCGCCAGAGCCTGCGCCTGGGTTGGGAGGTGGGCTGGCAACGGGTGGACGGGGCGGAGCACGAGACCTGGCTGCTGGCGGAGCACCACGTCGACCGTTTCCTGAGCGTCTTCACCGGCGCGAGCCTCGAGCACGAGCGGAACGCCGCCGTGCTCGGCCTCACCTACCACCTGCCCCTGAACCTTCACTCCCGCGCCTGGGTCGACCACCACGGCGACCTCCGGGTCGGCCTCGAGAAGGAGCTCGACCTGACGCGCCGCCTCGGCTGGTTCGGCGACGTGGAGTTCGACACCGAGGGCGGCTTCGAGGGGGCCACCGGTCTCCGCTGGCGGATGGGACGGCGCTGGTCGCTCACGGCCTCCTGGCACTCGGAGAACGGCGCCGGCGCGGGCATCGAGCTGCGCTACTGAGCGGCGGGCTGTGCCACCCTACCGCCCATGGCCGAGCTGTCGGATCGGGTCGCCGCCTACGCCGCCCGGCGGATGCCGGACGCGCGGGACGTCCGCGTGTCCGGCCTCGAGCGCATCTTCGGCGGCGCCTCCCGCCAGACCTTCCGCTTCGTCCTGCACGCCACCGTGGACGGCCGGGAGACGGAGCGCCGGCTGATCCTGCGCCGGGACCCGCCGGGCAGCCTGATCGAGACCGACCGCGCCATCGAGTTCGGCGCCTACCGCGCGTTCCACGGCAGCGACGTGCCCGTACCCGAGCCGATCTGGCTCGAAGAGGATCCGAGCCACCTCGACCATCCCTTCTTCGTGATGGAAGAGCTGGTCGGGCTCGAGGCTTCGCCCCAGACGATCCTGCTGCCTCCCTACGCCGAGCACCTCGAGGCGATCGGCCGCCGCAAGTGGACGATCCTCGGCCGCATCGCCGCCGCCGATCCGGAAGGCCTCGACCTGCCGAAGGCCATGCAGCCGGTCGCGCCGCAGCGCGCCTGGGCCCGGGAGCTCGACTACTGGGAGTCGGTCCTCGACGACGACGAGCTCTCTCCCCAACCGATCATCCGCGCCGCGATCCGCTGGCTGCGCCGCCATCCCCCGCCGCCGGCCCAGAAGATCTCGGTCGTGCACGGCGACTACCGCACCGGCAACTTCCTCTACGACGCCGAGGGCGGAATCCGCGGCATCCTCGACTGGGAGATGGCCCACCTGGGCGATCCGCTCGAGGATCTGGCCTGGGGGCTCAACCGGATCTGGTGCTGGGCCCGCGACGACCGGCGCGGCGGCCTGCTGCCGAAGGAGGAGGCAGTGGCGATCTGGCAGGAGGCCAGCGGCCTCGTCGCGAACTCGGAGGCTCTTCACTGGTGGGAGCTCTTCTCCTGCGTGAAGGGCCAGGGCATCTGGATCTCCGCCGCCCGCGAGTTCCACGACGGCCAGAACCACGATCCGATCATGGCCATGTCGAGCTGGGCCATGACCAACAGCCAGGACCGGGCGGCCCTCGAGCTGCTGGGGAAGCTCCCGTGAGGCCCGACGTCCCCCTCGTGCTCGAGCGAACCCTGGGCCAGCTCGCCATGGAGGTGCTGCCCGCTCTGCCCTCCGGCTACGCCCAAGGCGCCTTCGGCGCCCAGCTCGCCCTGCTCGCCGCCATCCGCGAAGAGGTGGACCGCGCCGCCGCGCGACGGGTGGAGGAGAACCGCGCCCTTCGCGAGCTCCTGGCCCGCGGCGCCGGGACCGTCACGGAGCCGTCCCTCGCGGCGCGCCTGCGCGAGGCCGGCGGCGGTGCCGACGACGACCTCACGGTGAGCGCCCTGCAGGAGGCCAACGACACCCTGCGCGGCCTGCTGACCCTGCTGCACGCGCGGCTCGAAGAGCAAGACGACCCGGCCGCCCGCGCCCTCGAGGCCGACCTGTGGGACGAGCTCCGCCGCTCCACCGAGCGCAGGGCGCTCTCGATGGGCCCGTTCTGAACGCCGGGCGTCAGGTCGCCAGCTGGCTGAGCGGGCCGTCCCTACGCGGGCGCAGCGGCTCGCGGCCCGGGCGCGAGCTCAGGTGGCGCGGACCCGGCTCGGCTCCCTCCACCAGCCGACGGCCAGGGCGACGCGCGGATCGGGCCGCGCGGCCCGCTGCACCAGGACTGGAGGAACCCGCCGCGCCCGTGGGCCTGACGCACCACCGTGCGCACGATCGCGTGCCCAGCGCGCCCGTCTCTCCGAGGAAGCCCGGTACGCGTTTCACATTTCTGAGACCGGCTCTAGTCGTCGTACTTCACCTCGCAGCGAGCGCCCCGGGCGCGGCCCTGACAGGTCAGGATCCAGCCCTCGGCGACCTCCGCCTCGTTGAAGACGTCGTTCGTCGCCATCTCGACCTCGCCTTCGACCCGCGTCGCCGCGCAGGAGCCGCAGTAGCCCTCTTCGCAGGCGAAGGGTGCGTCGAGACCGGCGTCGAGGGCGGCCCGCAGGATCGACTGGCCCGGCGTGTAGGGCACCCGGTGGGTCCGGCCGTCCAGGTGCACGAGGATCTCGCTGGGCGCGTCGCCCGCCTCCGGCCCCGCCAGCGCCGCGGCCGGGGCCTCGCTGCCCTCGGGCGATTCGAAGCGCTCGATGAAGACCTGGTCCGGCGAGGCGCCGACCTTGGCGAGGGCCTCCTCCACGACCTCCATGAAGGGGCCCGGCCCGCAGACGTAGCAATGGGCGGTCTCCAGGCCGCGGGCGTGGGCCGCCGCGCCGGCCGCATCGAGGAAGCCGCGCTCTTCGTCCAGATGGTGGACGACCTCCAGGCGCTCAGGATGGCCGCGGGCCAGGGCGTCGAGCTCGTCCTCGAAGATGATCGAGGGGCGGTCCCGGTTGGCGTACACGAGCCGGATCCGGCGGCGGGTGGTGGCGAGGGCGCTCTTCACCAGCGAGATCACGGGCGTGATCCCGCTCCCTCCTCCGAAGAGCAGGAGGGGTGCTTCGGCGTCGCGCAGCACGAAGCGGCCCGCCGGCGGCAGCACCTCGAGGGTGCTGCCCGGCCCCACGCGATCGTGGAACCAGTTCGACACGCGCCCTTCGTCGACCCGCTTGACCGTGACCTTGAAGGTCCGCTCGGTCACCGGGCAGCTGGCGAGGGAGTAGCAGCGCAGCAGGCTTCCACCTTCCCAGGGCACTCGGAAGGTCAGGAACTGACCCGCCTGGTAGGCGAAGCGGGGCGCCAGCTCGGCGGGTACGTCGAGCACGAAGGAGCGCGCGTCCGCCGTCTCCTCGATCACCCGGGCCACGGAGAGTGCGTGGTACTGCACGGCGGGGATGTAGAGGACCCCCGGGGCCGTTTCAACGTCTGGCGCCCCTGTGAAGCGTTTCACAGTGCACCCCCGGCTCGAGCGGCGATGCTCGGGAGGTCGGGGGCGGTCCCCGACAAGCCGACCGGAAGGCCCTCGGAGAGCCAGCGGCCCCTGGGCCCGAACGGCCTTCCGGTCGGCATCGATCGCCCGGTCCTCGTGCACCCGGGGCCGGGCGGTCGCCTAGCCCCGAAGCACTGCGGACCGGGTCGCACCCCTTCGCTCCACGCGCGCCGGCGCCGGGCGGCTCGCCTCTCGCACCCGGAGGCGAGCCCCGGCGTCCCCGGTCGGCGGGCCGCTCCCGACGGCCGCGCGCCGGCGCCGGCCGCCCCCTCCAGGGCCCGCTACCGTGCCGCCCGTGGATGCGCGGATCGCCTTCTGGTGCGGCGCCCTGGCCAACATGGGCTTGATCGTCGGGATCGCCGCCCTGGGCGTCCGGCAGGTCCGACGCGGCGACGTCCCCGGCCACCGGCGCTCGATGCTCACCGCTTGCGCCCTCGTCGTCTTCTTCCTGCTCTCGTACCTGGTGAAGCGGGCGCTGATCGGCGGCGAGGATCTCGATACCTGGGGCCGCGCTGCTCTCGTGAACCTCTGGGTCCACGAGACGACGGTGATGGGGATGCTGATCGCCGGCGGCGTCGCCTTCCATCGCGGCCGGCGTCTCGCGGGGACCCGGCGTGTGACCGGCAGCGCGGACGATCCGGCCGCCTCGCCGGAGGCCCTGCGCAGACATCGTCGGATGGGCTGGGTCAGCGTCGCGGCCTCGGCGCTGGGCCTGCTCACGGCCTGCGGCATCCTGGCGGGCATGTTCGCGCGCCACGCCTAGCCACCGCGCGCTGCCCGGCTACCGGCCTCCTACCGGCTCGGTGATCGGCACGTGTCCGGGCTGCCTGCGCACCCGTTCGAGCCAGCGACGGACCGACGGATAGGCCGCCAGCGCGAAGCCGCCCTCCTCCGCCACGTGGGTGTAGGCATAGAGCGCGATATCGGCGATCGAGTAGCGCTCGGCCACGAAAAAGGGGCGCGTCCCCAGGTGAGCCTCCATCACGCCGAGGGCGGCCTCGCCGCCGGCCCGTTTGGCCGCGATCTCCGCCTCGCTGTGCTCGTCCAGGGTGCCCGCGTGGTGCCAGAACCGCAGCACGGCGATGAAGGGCTCGTGGCTGTATTGCTCGAAGCCCATCCACTGGAGCACCCGCGCGCGGTCGAGGCGGTCGTCGGGCAGCAGCGGCGTCCCCTCGGCCAGGTACCACTGGATGGCGTTCGACTCGGCCAGGGTCGTGCCGTCCGGCAGCTCGAGGAGCGGGATGCGGCCGTTGGGGTTCTTCGCCAGGAACTCGGGAGTGCGCGTCTCGCCCTGCAGGATGTCGAGTTCCACGCGCTCGAACGGCATGCCGAGCTGGCTCAGCAGGAGGCGCACCTTGTAGCCGTTGCCCGACTCGAGATGGTCGTACAGCCGCAGCACGGCGAGCCCTCCTGGGGCGCGGACGCTACCGCGCCGACGGCGCGGGGGCACCCGCGGTACCCTGCCGCCGGCCCTGACACCGTCGTCGAGGCCGGCCCGGGCGGCGGGACGCTCCCCGGCCCTCCCCCACGTCCCCGACGGAGGAGACCATGGAGCCGCGCTTCACCGACAAGGCCGTGCTGGTGACGGGAGCCGCCTCGGGCATCGGTCGGGCGACGGCCCTGCGACTGGCGTCGGAGGGTGCCACGGTCTTCGCCTGCGACCTGGATGCCGACGGGCTGGAGACCCTTCGCGGGGAGATCGCCGGCGCGGGCGGCCGGGCCGTGGTCCGCCCTCTCGACGTGCGCGACCGGGCCGCCTGCCGCAGCACCGTGGCCGATGCGGTCGCCTCCCTCGGCGGCCTCGACGTGCTGTGCAACGTCGCCGGCGTGCTGCGCGGCGGCCGGGTGACCGACGTGACCGACGAGGACTGGGACCTGCTCCTGGCCGTCAACCTGACCGCCGTCTTCACGCTCTCCGCGGCCGCCGTCCCCGCCCTGCTCGAGCGCGGCGGCTGCATCGTCAACATGGCCTCGGCCGCGGGGCTGGGCGGCCAGGCGTACACGTCGGTGTATGCGGCGACCAAGGCCGGCGTGGTCTCGCTCACGAAGTCGATGGCCCTCGAGTACGGCAAGCAGGGCCTGCGCGTGAACGCGGTGTGCCCGGGCGGCGTGATGACGCCGATGGCCCGCAGCTTCCAGCCACCCGAGGACGCGGACCGGGAGCTCTTCGCGAGGCTGCTGCCGCTCGTGCCGCCTGCCCGGCCGGACGAGATCGCGGCGGCGGTGGCCTATCTCGCCTCGGCGGAGGCCCGCTACGTGAACGGCGCCAGCCTCTCGATCGACGGGGGCCAGACCGCCGGCTGAACGGGGGGTCAAGAGAGCGCCGTGGCCAGCCGATCCAGGCTTCGATGCGTTGGATCGCCGCGTTCGGAGGCGGAGCGTTCGTCTTGGCGAGCCTGGCCGTCGGGCTGCGCCTGCTGCGGCTCGCCCTGCGCACGCGGGCTGTGCCCGAGACCACCCTGGGCCTCGGACTCACGCTGATGGGCGGTTTCGCGTACCCGCTGACGAGCGTCGCCCGCCAGGCCCAGGCGCTCTCGGACGAGACCCGCACGGCCCTGATGATCGCGGCCCACGTGCTCATGGTCCTGGGCATCGGCTGCATGGGCGTGTTCACCTGGCGTGTGTTCCGGCCCGAGAGTGTCTCCGCACGTCGCGCCGTGACGGCCCTGGGCCTGGCCCTGGCCGGCTGTTTCGTGTGGCAGGGCGTGTCGCCGGGGTACAGCGCCGGGGCGCTGGCCAAGGAGGGCCTGGCCATCGTCGCGATCAACGCGCTCGCGGGCCTCGCCATGGGTTGGACCGCGACGGAGGCCCTGCGCTACGCGGCGCTCCTGCGGCGCCGCCTGCCCCTCGGCCTGGCGGACCCGGCCGTCGCGCGGCAGGTCCTGCTCTGGGGGGTGGCCTCGGGCGCGGCGACCCTGATCACGACCGCCACGCTCACCCTGCACGCCCTCGGCATGGACCCGGCGACCTCCACGGCAGGCGCGCTGATCATCGGCCCCCTCGGCCTCGTGGCAGCGATCAGCGTCTCTCGGGCCTTCTGGGGCTCTCCAGCGCCGGAGCCCGCGATCGCCCCATCCGGGGGTTGACCGCGGGAGCCGGCCCCCGCTAACGAGGGCCCATGTCCGGCGACGCCCTCCCCACCACCGAGGGCGCCGAGGAGGAAGCCCCACGCCGCGGCACGGGCACGACCCGTCGCATCTGGGAGCTGGCCTGGCCGGCGATCGCCACGAACCTGCTGCACTCGATCGTCGGCATGGTGGACATCAAGATCGTGGGCTCCCTGGGCGCGCCGGCGGTCGCCGCCGTGACCACGGGGCACCGCATCTTCTTCATCCTCCAGGGCGTGATGATGGCGGTGACCGCGGGCACCACCGCCTTGGTGGCGCGCGCGTGGGGCGCCGGCGACCACGCCGAGGCCGAGCGGGTGACCCGCGCTTCCCTGTGGATGTGTCTCGTCTTCGCAGCCGTGCTCACGGCGCCGGGCGTGCTCTTCGCCGAGGAGCTCGCCGGCATCTTCAAGGGCCTCGATCCGGAAACCATGGCCCTCGCGGCGGACTTCATCCGCACGATCTCCTGGTTCAACGTCGCCTTCGCCGTGAACATCGTGCTCGGCACGGCGCTTCGCGCGGCGGGGGACACACGCACGCCGCTGCTGATCGCGGTGGTGACGAACATCGTGAACGTGTTCCTGCTCTACGGTCTCGTCTACGGCGAGCTCGGCATGCCGGAGCTCGGCGTGCGGGGCGCGGCCATGGCCAACGGCCTCGCCTTCGCCTTCGGCGCGGTGATCACCGTGGCGCTCTGGCTGGGCCGGGCCCTCGTCGTGCGCTGGGGTCCCACCGGTGGCGATCTGGCGCCGGCGCGCCTCCGGCAGATCCTGCACATCGGCTACCCCTCGGGCCTCGAGCAGTTCGTCTTCCAGGCGGGGCTGATGGCGTTCCTGATGATCGTCGCCCGCTACGGTGAGGCGCCCTACGCCGCCTACAGCATCGGCGTGAACATCCTCTCCTTCTCGTTCCTGGTGGGCTTCGGCTTCTCGATCGCCGCCTCGACCATGGTGGGCCAGAACCTGGGGGCCGAGGATCCGTTGGCCGCCGAGCGCAGCGGCTGGCGCGCCATGGCGCTCTCGATGGGCGTGATGGTCGTGTTCGGCGCCGCCATCATCGCCATCGCCGAGCCCTTCGCGCGCTTCCTCATCGACGACGACGAGGTCGTGCGCCTGGCGGTCGTGTTCATCTGGCTGCTGGGCTCGGTACAGGCGCTGATGGGGATCGAGTTCGCCCTGGGCGGCGCCCTGCGCGGGGCCGGCGATACCCGCTTCCCGCTCGGCATCGTGTTCGCGGGCTTCTTCCTGGGTCGCATCCCGCTCGCGCTGCTGCTGACCTGGTTGGGATGGAGTGTCGAGTGGGTGTTCGCGGCGCTGCTGGCCGACTACGTGATCAAGGCGGTCGGCCTGGTCCTGCGCTTCCGGGGCGGGCGCTGGAAGGAGGTGATCCCGGATCGGGCTTGAATTAGATATATGATTAGATATTCATATATCTAATCCTGCTCAGCGCCCGAGGTTGGATCATGCCGCGACTGGCCCTCTTCCTGTGTCTCCTCTGGTTCCTGTCCCTCTTCGTCTACCGCAGCCTGCTGCACTGGCGCCGCACGGGCTCGACCGGCGTCCACGGCTTCCGCGGCGCGATCGGATCCCTGCCCTGGCTCGCCGGAACCGCCGCGAGCCTGGGGCTCCTGCTCGGCCCCCTGGCACCGGCCGCCACGCTCCTCGGGTGGCCCGGTGGGGCGTTGCTGGCCAGCCACCCCGCGCTTCACCTCGCGGGCGCCGCCCTGGCCCTGACCGGCAACGCCGGCGCCCTGGTCGCCCAGCTGGGGATGGGCGACTCCTGGCGCGTCGGCGTGGACGACGGCGAGACGACCGAGCTCGTGACCGACGGCCTGTTCACCTGGGTGCGGAACCCGATCTTCTCCTTCGTCATCCTCACGGTGCTCGGCCTCGTGATGATGGTCCCGAACGCCCTCGCGCTGCTGGCCTGCGGCCTCACCGTCCTCGGCATCGAGCTCCAGGTGCGCGCGGTCGAGGAGCCGTACCTGCGCGCGACCCACGGCGCGGCCTACGCCCGCTACACGGAAGAGGTCGGGCGCTTCGTCCCGAAGCTCGGCCGCCACCGCGTGCCGACATGAGCCCGGACGACCGGCTGGCCCGCCGAGGTCGTGCACCGGATGGTGGCGATGGGCTTCCGTGGACCTGGTAAACGCCGTGGCCTCGCCCGTGTTCGCCGCAGGCTACCTCCGACGCGCGCGTTGGAGGATGCCGCTCGGAGCCGTGTGCCTCACGATCTCGCTCTAGGCGCCGGTCCTGTTCAACGACTGGACCGGCGCCAACCCCTTCGCCTGCGGCCCCGCGAACCTGGCCTTCGTGGCCGTCGTCGTGCTGGCCGGCCTCTTCGTCTCCTGGGGGAAGCGCGGCTTCCGTGATGGAGGCGTGGCTCAGCCGAGCGGGCCCTTCGACGCCACCTCGTAGCGGTGGACGACCATCTCCTTCACGCCGAATCCACCCATCGCCTGCTGGAACTTCGCCATGTGGGGCGTCTTGAAGTGGAGGTCGAGGGCCTCCTGGCTCTCCCACTCCTCGAAGATGCGGACCCGACCCTCCTGGGTGAGATCCGCGGCGAAGCAGTAGGCGCTGCAGCCGTCTTCCTTCAGCGTCTCGCGCACCATCTCCTGGGCAGCGGCGGTGGCATCGGGAAGCTTGGCGGAATCGAGAGTCACGTAGCCAGCGATGACGAGCATGAGGTCCTCCTGGGCGGGCGATCCTAGGGCTTGTCCCGCGGCGGCGGCCACCCGGGCACGAGGCCGAGCTCCTTGCACAGGCGTTGGGCGTGGACGGTCTGCCCCTGGTACCGGGCCCCGGCCGGGTCGTCGGCGAGCCAGGCGATCACTTCCGCCGGCACCCGCGGCGGTGCTCCGCCCCACTGGCGGGCGAAGGTCTCGGTCATGCCGCGCTCTTCCATCGTCTCGGTGAGCACGAAGCCGGGCTCGACGTTCACCACGCGCACGCCGGACTCCGCATGCTCCACGGCGAAGATGCCGGCCATGCGCAGGAACGCGGCCTTGGACGAGGAGTAGCCGAAGCCCCAGCCGCCCTCCCCCACCGGCCGCTCCGGATCCGTCATCGCCGATTCGGAGACGAGGTTCAGGATGCAGCCGCGGCCTCGCTCGATCATCGCGGGCAGGACGGCCTGGATCAGGGCGAGCTGGTTCACCGCATTGCCGAGGAAGAGACGCTCCAGGTGCTCGGGCTGGAGGTCGAGCAGGCGGTCCATCGTGCCAGGCCCCTGGTAGATGGCGTTGTTCACCAGCAGCTCGATCGGGCCCCAGGCGGCGGTCGCCTCCTTCACCGCGGTGTGGATCGATGCCCGGTCGAGGAGGTCCATACGGATGGGCAAGGCCTCGCCGCCGGCGGCGCGGATGTCCTCGGCGGTGGCCTGGAGGCTACCGGGCATGGCACGCACCTCGGAGGCGGAGGCGGTGTTCGAGTACTCGTACCGCTCGCCCGTCTCGAGGGTGCGCGCAGTGAGCACCACCGCATAGCCATGCTCGGCCAGGGTCGTAGCGGTGACCTTGCCGATCCCGCGGCTGGCCCCGGTCACGAAGGCGACGCGTCGTTGCGTGGGCATCCGCTCGCCTCTCCTCAGATGCGCAGCCGGACCGCGTGGCCCGCCCGGCTGGCGCCGCGCACCAGATCCTGGAGACGGGCGAGGGAGCGCTGGTACTCGCGGTTGTCGATGCGCAGACGGAGCTCGCGTCCCCGCTCGCGGGCGAGGACGAACTCGTGGACGGCGCCGTAGGTCTTGCGGTCGGCCTCGTAGAGCATGGCGGAGGCGTCCTCCAGCAGGGCCTGGGGCACGAGGGTGTCGCGCCCGTCGCCGAGCGGGCCCATCTCGAGCGGCAGCTCGTTCAGGACGTCGACCACGCCGTGGCCGAGCAGCGCGTGGGTGGTGTTGGGCGAGAGATGCACGCGGGTGTTCGTCTCCAGCTCGGCCGCTTCGTTGATCCACACCCAGCCCGCGTCACCGACCCGGAGCGCCGGATGCGCGCCGGCGTCGGGCGCCTCGAGCACCAGCACCTCCCGCTCCTTCGCCGCGCCTGCAGGGCCTCGCATGGCCAGCAGCATAGCCTGAGGCTAGGGTTCCTCTTTCCCCCTGGAGGGAACGTCATGCCGATCAGCCTGAAGGGACGGAGCCTGCTCACGCTCCGGGAGTTCGCGCCGGACGAGATCGCGCTGATGGTCGACACGGCCGCGGACCTGAAGGCCGCCAAGCGGAGCGGCGTGTTCCCGCGCCGCCTCGCCAACCGCAACATCGCCATGATCTTCGAGAAGCCGTCTTGCCGCACCCGAGCGTCCTTCGCCGTGGCCGCCGCGGACGAGGGCGCGAACCTCGAGGTGCTGCCGCCGGAGGAGATCCGCTTCGGGCGCAAGGAATCGATCAAGGACGTTTCCCGGGTGCTGGGGCGCCTCTTCGACGGCATCGTCTGGCGGGGCTTCGAGCACGACATCGTGAAGGAGCTGGCGGAGCACGCCGGCGTGCCGGTCTGGAACGCGCTCTCCGACGCCTATCATCCGACCCAGGTGCTGGCCGACCTGCTCACCGTACGCGAAGTCTTCGGCCGGCTGCGCGGCGTGCGCATCTGCTACGTGGGCGACGGGCGCAACAACCAGGCCACTTCGCTCATGATCGGCGCCGCCAAGATGGGCGTCGACCTGCGCATCCTGGCCCCACCCCAGCTGGCGCCCTCCGAGGCCCTGGTGAAAGAGCTGATGAGCGAGGCCTCCGTGGGCGCGAACATCGTCGTCACCTCCGACCCGGACCGCGCCCTGGTCGGCTGCGAGGCCGTCTACGGCGACGTCTGGGTCTCGATGGGCGAAGAAGACCTGATCGAAGAGCGCATCGCCCTGCTCCACGACTACCGCGTCACACCGGAGCTGATGGCGCTGACCGGCCGCCCCGACACCATCTACATGCACTGCCTCCCCGCGCTCCACGACCTCTCCACCGAGTTCGCCCGCGTCCACCCGGACGTCTGCGAGGTCGCCGACGAAGTCTTCGAGCACCCCCAGAGCCGCGTCTTCGAGCAAGCCGAGAACCGCATGCACACCGCCAAAGCCGTCATGGTCCTCACCGTCGGCTAACCGTTAAGTCAGGGGCCGGTTCCGTTTGTTAAGTTGTCAGCGCGCGGGCGCAGGCGGCGGGGAAGGTGGGGCCGTGGTAGATCATGCCGGTGTAGACCTCGACCAGGTCGGCGCCGGCGCGCCGCAGGGCGGCGGCGTCCTCGGGGCGGTCGACGCCGCCCACGCCGACGAGGAGCTGGTCGTCCCGGCGCAGCTCGGCGAGCAAGCGCACGGCGGACTCGGCCAGGGGCAGGAGCGGCGCCCCGGACAGGCCGCCCGGGAGCTCCGGATCCGGACTCAGGGCCCGGGCGCGGGCCAGGCCGATCGACGTGTTCACGGCGACGAAGCCGTCGCAGGGGCCGGGGGCGCACAGGGGCTCGGCGCAGGGAGCGAGGCTCTCGGCGGTCCAGGGCTTCCCGTCCGCGTCCTCGGGCGGGAGCTTGACCAGGAGCTGCGTGCGGTGGAGCCGTTCCGCCGCCGCGTCCAGGACCGAGAGCTCCGCCGCGAGCGGCGCCACCAGCTCGTCCCGGAAGCCCGACCCGTAGAGCAGCTCGCGCAGGCCGCGGGTGTTGGGAGAGCTCAGGTTCACGACGAACAGGTCGCAGTGGGCGTGGAGCCCGCGGGCCAGCCGCGCCAGCTCGTCCCGAGCGCGCTCGAGGAAGTGCGGATCGCCGCCCGCGCCCTTCACCGTCCGCGGATGCGGCGCCACGTTGCACGCCACCACCATCCCGCTGCGATCCCGCGCCCGGAAGCGCGCCAGCCGCTCGGCAACCGCCGGAAGCCCCTCGCTGGTGAAGCCCAGCCGGTTCCACACCGCGCGTTCCCCTTCGATCCGGCCCATGCGTGGCCGGGGGTTGCCGGGCCAGGGCTCCGTCAGCACGGTGCCGACTTCGACGAAGCCCACGCCCATCCGCGCGATCCCCGACAGCACCGCGGCGTTCTTGTCGAAGCCCGCCGCGATGCCGACCCGGTTGCGAAAGCGGACCCCCCGCCAGGTGAAGGCGTCCTCCACCGGCGCGCCCCCCCACGGCACCGGCAGCGCGAGGGTCCAGTGCCCGAGCTGGTGCGCGAGTTCGGTGGGCAGTGCACGCACGCAGGGGAAGAGCCGCTCGTAGAGGGACATGCGGGCGCGGAGGATAGCGGTCAGGCGGTCCGGGACAGGTCGCCCGGCGGGCCGGCGGCCGCCCGGGCCGCCTCGTAGAGGCGCCGCAGATCCGCTTCGAGCTGCTGGAGGGTCATGGCCTTGGCCGCGTCGCCACGGAACGAGAGCCGCCCCGCCATCGCCTCGTCCATCGCAGCGCGGCGGCCGGTGAACATGCCGTCCAGCACCTCGGCGCGCAGGCGCAGGGTCACCTCCGGATCGCCGTCCGGTGCCCCCCGTGCAGCGCTGGCGTCCTCCCGTAGGCGCAGGTGGAAGTCGAGGCCCAGGTCCTCGAGCACGAAGTAGAGGGTCACGTCCTGGCCGGCCGCGACCTCCCCGACCGCCGGGTCGCCCGCGAAGCCCGCGAGAAAGGCCTCGAGCACCGGGACGAGGCTGCGGGACAGCTCCTCGCGCAGGGCCGGGTCCACCGTCGTCGTCGCCGGGGCCGGTGCGGGCGCCGGAGGCCCCTTCCCCTTCTCCTCCTTCTTCTGGAGGTCCGTTACGGCCGGCGGCGGGCGATCCGCCAGAAAAGCCCGTGTCGCCGCATCGGGCTCGGCACGGGGCGTCGCCCAGTCGAAGGCCATCGCCGTCTCCGGGTTCAGCGCGTGACGAGGCGCCTCGCCCTGCGCGAGACGTGCCAGATCCTCGCTCACGATGCGACCCTGGTGGGCGCCGATCTGGTGGGTGTTGCCGCCGACGTGAGGCGTCGCGATCACGTTCGGGAGCGCCAGCAGGGGATGGTCCGCTCCCGGCGGCTCGACGCTGAACACGTCCAGGGCCGCGCCGGCGAGACGCTCCTCCCGGAGGGCCCGGACCAGTGCGTCCTCGTCCACCAGGGCAGCTCGCGCCGTGTTGACGAGCGCCGCCGACGGCTTCATGCGAGCCAGCGCGTCCTCGCCGATCAGCCCCATCGAAGCCTCGGTCACTGCGGCGTGAAGGCTCACGAAGTCGCTCTCGGCGAGCAGCGTCTCCAGGGAGACCGGCTCGCCTCCGGCCCGAGCGATGACCGCCGGGTCCTGCCAGGGATCAAACACCCGCAGCCGCACGCCAAAGGGCCGCAAGCGCGCCGCGACCTTGCGACCGACGGCGCCGAGACCCACCAGGCCGACCGTGCGGCGCCACAGCTCGTCGCCGCGCAGCGTTCCGTAGGCCCGGCCCATGGCGCCCATGTCTCCTGCGGCGACGGACGGATCGCGGAGGAAAGCCGTCGCCTCGGGCAGCTTGCGCGCCAGGGAGAGCAGGAAGGCCACGGTCAGATCCGCGACCGCATCCGCGTTGCGCCCGGGCGCGTTCAGCACCGGGATGCCCACCGCGCTGCACGCCTCCACGTCGACGTTCACCGCGTCGCCCCGGCAGCTCGCAACGACCCGCAGCCGCGGAAGCTCGGGGAGCGAGGCCCCATCGACCAGATCGATCTCGGTCACGAAGACGTCCACATCCGCCAACGCCTCGACGAGGGAGGCGCCGGTCAGCAGGCGGCGAGCCTCCCGGTAGCTCGCGTACTCCACCTGGCCCAGCTCACGGAGCGAAGCCAGCGCCTCGTCGTCCAGGTCGGCGGTGACGAGGATGCGGAGATCGCCCGGGGCGCGCGTCGCGCTGGGGCCCGCGGCGCCTCCGCGCAGCAGCCCCTGGATCGCCACGCCCTGGGTGATGGCCGCCGCGGGCCGGCGCGCCGCCTGAAGCTCCTGCCAGCGAGGATGGAGCTCGCCCAGCACCTCCGCGGCGACCGGGTCGGGCTCCACCGTCGTCGTACGCACCCGGGCCGCCGCCGCCTCCCCGAGATCCCGCCATCGCCCCGCGGCCACACCTGCGCACAGCGCCGCACCGAGACCCGTCGCGTCCGAGACCGCGCCCACCTCGACCGGCCGGCCCAGCACCGCGGCCACCGTCTCCGGCCAGAGCGCGCTCTCCACCATCCGCCCACCGAGAACGATGCGCCCCGCATCGACGGGCCGGAGCTGCTCGAGGTTCGCCCGCAGGGCGAAGGCGAGCCCCTCGACGACCGAGCGCGCCAGGTGGGCGCCGGCCCGCCGCGGGTCGGCCTCCAAGAGATGGGAGAGCGAGAGCTCGCCGATCGGGAACGCCATCGCGCGCCCGTCCATCACCTGGGCACCGAAGGTCGAGAGCATCCCGCCCGCACCCGGCTCCGAGACCGCGGCCTCGGCGAGGAGTCGCGCCGCACCGCTCGCGTCCTCGTGAGCGCGATCCAGCAGCCGGCCGAGCCAGTCGAGGGCATCGCCGGCGGGCCCCGCGTTGCTCTCCAGGACCAGCGCGCCCGGCGCCGCGTGGGCCTCGAGCCAGAGCCCCGGATGCGCGGCGGGCGCCGGATCCACCACCGCCTGCACCGGCATCGTCGTGCCGCAGATCGCCGCCGCGTCCGGCGCGCCGAGCACACCGAGCCCAACCAGGCCGAGCTGGGTGTCGCCGCCACCGACGGCCACTGGCGTCCCCGCCGTCAGCCCGAGCGCCTCGGCCGCATCGGCTCGCAGCCCACCGAGCCGCGTGCCGCACGGGCACACCGGCGGGAGCGCCTCCGGATCGAGGCCCAGCCGCAGCACCCAGTCCCGCGCCCACGCCCCCTCGCGCGGATCGAAGAGCAGCATGCCGCTGGCGTGGGTCGGATCCGTCGCCACCTCGCCGGTCATGCGCCAGGCGAGCCAGTCGTTCAGGCTGAAGATCCAGCGAACCCGCTCCCGCGCCTCGGGCGCGAGGGCGAGCCAGCGCGGCGTCGCCCCGATCGGTGCGGGCCAGTGGCCGGTCTCCCGCTCCAGCGCTTCGCCGTGCTCCGCCGCCAGCGCCAGGCCGGCACCGACGCCCCGCGCGTCGTTGTTCGGCGCAGCGAGCACCACCTCCCCCGCCGCGTCGAGCGCGACGCTGCCGAAGCGAAAGGACGCCGCCCCCACGCCGACGACGCACTCGGGCCCCGCCTGCGCACGGGCCAGCCCCTCCCGGATCACCTCGCCCACCCGCGCCCAGGTGCTCTCCAGGTCGAGATCGACGCCGCCGCCCTCGGCCGGACGCCCGCTCGAGGTGCGCACGCTGCGCACCACCTCGCCGGACCCGACATCCACGAGCAGGCAGCGGACGCCGCTGCCGCCGAGATCGAGACCGAGCAACAGCTCCGGCGTGCCGTTCAACGGGTTCTCCTCGCCGCCTCCCCTCGCCCGTCAGGCGTCGAGCACGACGGGAAGCGCCATCGGAGAGCGGAACATGCGGCCGGTGATGTGGACGTCCTCCGCCTCCGGATCCAGCCGCAGCCCGGGCAGCTCGAAGAGGGCCTCGAGGAGCACCCGCGTCTCCATCCGCGCCAGGTGCATGCCCATGCAGGTGTGGGGACCGAAGGCGAAGGCCGCATGATGCCGGTGCGGCCGGTGGATGTCGAACCGGTCCGGGTCGGGCCAGCGGGCCTCGTCGCGGTTGGCAGCGCCGAGACACACGTGGACCGGCGTGCCCGCCGGGATCGGCACGCCGCACACAAGGGCATCTCGCGTGGCCGTGCGCTGGATGCCCGTGAGCGGGCACTCCCAGCGCAGGCCCTCCTCGGTGGCCGCAGGGATCAGGGACGGATCGCGCTTCACCGCCTCCCACTGGGCGGGATCCGAGAGCAGGCCGAAGAGCAGGTTGCTCGACGAGCGGTAGGTGGTCTCCGCACCCGCCGGTGCGAGCAGCCGCAGGAAGGCGTAGATCTGCTCGTCGTCGAGTCGCGTGCCGTCGAGCTCGGCGGTGGCCAGCACGCTCATCAGGTCGTCTTTCGGCGCGCGCCGGCGATCCGTCAGCACGTCCGCGAACAGCTCGCGCAGCCCCTGGGAGGCGGCGACGCCGAGCGGCGGATCGAAGGCGATGCTGATCAGCTCCACCGCCAGGCGGTGGAAGGTGGCATGGGTCTCCTCGGGGAGCCCGATCATCCCGCACACCACCCGCACCGGAAACGGGAAGGTCAGCTCGCGCACCAGATCGCCGCGCCCCCGCTCCCGCAGCGGAGCGAGACAGCGCTCGACCAGCGGCCGCACCAGCTCGTCCTCCCAGCGCTTAAGCTGCCGGCGGTTGAACGCCGTCTGGAGGAGCGCGCGGTAGCGATGGTGCTCCGGCTCGTCCATCTCGAGGATCGAGTGGCCCATCACGAGCCCCATCGTGTTCGCGTAGCCCGCCGACGAGAAGGTGGCGCCGTCCCTCAAGACCTCGCTCACCGCCTCGAAGGTGAGCGGCACCGCGAGGCGCTCTGGCGCGCCGGGCCCGGCCGGAAGATTCAGGAATTCCGACGGCGAGACCACCCACACCGGCGTCTCGCGCCGCTTCACCGCCCACTCGGGATACGGGTCGCGCACGGTGCCGGCGCCCTGGATGCGGTTGAAGCGATCGAAGGCATCGCTGGCGGCGGCGTGGTCGGCTGCATCCATGAGGGGAGGACCTCGTCGTTAGTCGTCGCTGTCTCCCAGCAGACGGCGGGTGATCCGGAGCAGCTCCCGGCGGTGGGCCTCGAGCTGCTCGGGGGCGAAGGGGTCGGCGGCCAGATCGGGGACGAGGGCGGGCATTGCGCCGAGGAAGAAGAGCGTCCCGCCGGCGATGGCACTGGCCACGTGGGCCGGATCGAGGGGACGCTTGGGACTCCGCGCCCGAGGGCGCCCGGTGAGCAGTCGCTCCGCGAGGGCACGGAAGGGCTCGGTGAGCGCCACCAGCCGCGGCGCCGCGCCGGGCTCGGCGTCGACCGCGTCCCGCAGCAGCAGCCGGGCGAGCGTCGGCCGCTCCGCCAGGTAGGTGACCCAGGCCCCCGCGGCGGCCTCGACCCGAGGCTCGAGCCCGTCGGCGCCGGCGACCGCCGCCTCGAGCCGAACCAGAAGGCCGGCCAGCGCGTCCTCCAGGACGGCGTCGTAGAGGGCGGCCTTGTCCTTGAAGTGGTAGACGATCGAGGGCCGCCGGATCCCGACCACCTCCGCGACGTCCGCGAGCCGGGTGCCCCGGAAGCCGCGCTCGGCGAACAGTCGCTCGGCGGCGAGCAGGATGGAGGCACGGGTGCGCTCGGCCTTGGGGGTCGGCTCCAGGCAGGCGGCCATGTCTAATTTCTACCTTTCTGAAGGTAGAAAATCAACCATCCGATCGAGCCTCCTCGGAGCGTCGAGATTCCTGGGCCTCGGGAGCACTCTCCCGCCCGCAGGGGGCCGGGGCCCGCCGCCCCGAGCCCGGGAGGCGAACGGCGGTGACCCACCGGCCCTGCGAACGCCGCGTTGCGAACGACCGATGGGGTGGCACGCACCGCGCCACCCAGCCTGAATCGGTGCGCTCCGGCTCGCGATCGACTCGCGTTGTCCGTCCTCCCGCCGATTCGTCACCTCCGCGGAGGAGTCCGCCGCGGAATCGCCCCGGTTGTCAAGGCCCTCCCCGCGAGGGCCGATAGACCGGCGGGATGGTGCCGCGAATGGAACACGGCCCGCTGCGATGGATTGCCGTCGTCCAGCGCAGGCGCGAGATGCGAACGGGCGAGAACCGATGAGTCTGGGGGCCAGTGCGCTTCTGCTCGCCGTGCTCGTCTCGGCCTTCCATGCGACCGTCGTGCTGCTGGTTCGGCTCGTTCACGCGGACCGGTCGCGGCCCGCGTTCCTGGCGCGGCCCGCCGGTCGCTCGCCGATCGTGTTGTTGGTCGCGATCGCCGCGTGGATCGCGCTCTACGCTGCGGAGCTCGTGGTCCCGGGCGAGCAGCTCTCCGTGCGGCTCCACCAGGGGGTCCACGTGGCCATCGCGATGCTGCCGGTGGCGACTCTCAGCCTCGCGCTGCGCCTCTCGATCGGCACGGTGCGCCGCTCGTGGATCGCTGCGATCTGCGTGATCCCGGCGACCTCCGTGGTACTCAACCTGCTTCAGAGCCCGACCTTCTGGGTCGCCGAGGGCACTGCGCTCGTGGGCCTGCTGACGCCCGTCCTGACCGCGCACGGCCCCTGGTTCTGGGTCCATGTTTCCTACGCCTACCTGGCCCTGGCCAGCTGTCTCGCGGTGATCGGCATGCGGTTGCGGCACCATGCCACGCGCTCCGATCGGCAGGGCCTCATCCTGCTGCTCGCCGTCGTGACACCGTGGGTAGCCAACGCGGTCTCGCTCTTCACGGGCCTGAGTCCGCACCTCGATCTCACGCCCCTGGGGTGTGCGGTGTCGGCAGCTTGCCTGATGCGGATCGCGGACAAGAGCCCGTCCCTCTCGCCGAGGCCGGCGGCGAACGCTCTCTCTCTCGACACCCTCGACGAGGGACTGCTCCTCGTCGACGGAGCCGGGAAGCTCCTCGACGCCAACGCCGCCGCTCTCCGGATGCTCGCGGAGTCGCGCTCCGCGTCCCTGGATGCGCAGCCCGCGCAGCTGGAGCCGGTGTGGTTTCCCTTGCTGGAGCGGTTGGTGCGAGGCGGTGCCGAAAAGCGACCACTCGAGCTGCCACTGCCCGAGAGCAACATGACCCTCCAGGTCGTCGGAGGCGCTGTGGAAGACGCCCTGGCCCCGGACCGCCTGCATTCCCTCCTGCTTCGCGACGTCTCGAGGCTCCGGCAGGCCCAGGCGAACCTCCGCAGCCTCCAGGGAACCGACGCCGTGAGCGGGACTTCGAGCCGCGCGGCCTTCATGGAAGAGCTCCGCGCCGAGGTCGCTCGGTCCCGCGAACCCGGCGCGGAGCTCGGCCTCATCGTCGTGGGCCTGGACGACCTGCGGACCATCAACGAGATCGCCGGGCCTGGCGCCGGTGACTCCCTGCTGGGGCGCACGGGGGCTGAGCTACAACGCCTCTCCCAGGAAGCCAGCGGCCCCGAGGCCAAGCCGAAGCTGGTCGCGCGGCTCGGTAGCGCGACCTTCGGCGTCGTGGTCGGCCCGGGCATCTCCGAGGTGGAGCTCCTCGACCTGGCAGGGGAACTCGTCGAAGCGGTCGCCACGGAGCTTCCGGGGCGCGACCGCAGCCTCCGTTCCACGGCACGCGCCGGCATCGCGCGCTTCCCTCTGGACGCCTCGGATGCCGCTTCGCTCGTGCGAGCCGCGGAGTTCGCGCGCCGTTCCGCACGGGAGGACGGACTCCCGGTGGCCCCCTACCAGCGGCGGCTCGACATGCGTGCCCAACGCGCCGCCACCCTGACCCGGGATCTCGTGGGCGCCGCTCACCGGGCCGAGATGCGCCTCGTCTACCAGCCTCGTCTCAATCTCGCGACGGGGCGGCCTTCTCGTGCTGAGGCGCTGCTGCGCTGGCACCACCCGGCGCTGGGCGAGGTCTCACCCGCCGAGTTCATACCCATCGCCGAGGCGTCGGGAAGCATCGCCGAGGTGGGAGCGTGGGCGCTCACCCGCGCACTGGAACAGCTTGCCACCTGGCGCGCCGAGAAGGTCCCCGTCGATGGGCTCGCAATCAATCTCGCAGCGCCCCAGCTCTCGGATCCCGGTCTGTTCGGCCTGCTGACGGACTCGCTTCGTGCACTCTCCCTCGATCCCAGCACGATCGAGCTGGAGATCACGGAGACCTCGCTGCTGCGGCTCGGCGTGGACTCCGCCACCGCCCTTCGCGATCTCCGTGCCATCGGTACGCAGGTCTTCCTGGACGACTTCGGCACCGGCTACGCATCGCTGGGCTACCTCAACGAGATCACGCCGGATGGTGTGAAGATCGACCGCTCGTTCGTCACCGATGTCGACCGCATCACCAACCGGAGGCGGATCTGCTCTGCATTGCTCGCGCTGAGCCGCGAGCTCGGCCTTCGCAGCGTCGCCGAAGGCGTAGAGCGCAGCGAAGAGCTCGATGTCGTGAGGGGCCTGGGGTGCCACGAGGTCCAGGGCTTCCTCTACTGCGCGCCGATCTCGCCGAACGAGTTGGCCCAGTTCGTGAAGTGACCGAACGCGGAGCACGCGCTCAGGGGAGGCACCGCCCTCCGCCCTGCACGTCCATCCCCGGCCGCCCCACGACGCCTGGGCTTCGGCCCGCACACGTGGGCACGCCGCATCGCCCGACGGCCCTGGTGGGCCACTCCGCGCCAGGCGATCGGGATGCCGGCGCCGTGGAACCCTCCGCTACAGGACCTCCAGCCCGGGAAAGGCCGCATTCTCCGGCGCCATGCAGTGGTGCACGAACACCGCCAGCCCCCCGTCCCCGGTCCAGAGCGTGTACCGGCCCTGCCCGTACCGCTCGCGAGCCCTCCGCCGCTGGCGGACGCCGTGCATGGCGAAGGACCGCGCCCGGTCGAGCCAGCGGGCTTCGCCAAAGCGGCGGGCCAGGGCGAGCAGCGCGTAGCCGTTCCCCGCGGTGCCGTGGCACAGGCCGGGGCCCTTGCGCAGCGGCCCGGCCTTCCACACCAGCTCACCCGCCCCGCGCAGCAGGTCGTCGAGAGCGTCCTCGCGCGGAGCGTCCGCCAGGGCGGCCACGATCCCGGGAACGCCGTGGCACCACTGGACGAGGCGTCGCGTGCCGTCCGGGTCGGCGCTCACCGGCCAATTCACGTCTTCGCCGTCACGGATCGCTCCGCCTAGCAAGGTTCGCGTGGCACGAGACGCAAGGGTCTGCGGGTCCGGCCCGGCCAGGAGTGCACCGGCCCTCAGCAGTGCACCGACGTTGCCGGCGACGCCGTGGCAGGCACCGTAGTAGGAGCGCACGAAGCCGAAGACGTGGCTCGTCCAGTGCCAGGCGCCATCCGGGCGCTCCTCCCAGCTCGCGAGGAGATCGGCGGCGAGACGCGCGGCGTGCTGCCGCCACAGGGGGCTCCCGGTCTGGCGCCACAGGGTGAGGGCAGCGTGCAGGGCGCCGGTCTGGCCGCAGGTGATCTCGCGGGCGGGGTGGCCCACGAGCTGGTCCATGGCAACGGCGAGCCGGTCGGCCAGCGCGGCATCGCCGGGGAGCCCGAGAACGGCGGGGGCCAGGATGCCCACTTCCCCGACCTGGAGTCCGTGACCGAACTCGCCATCCGGCTCCTTCCGGTAGCCCTCGGCGATGGCGACGAGGGATGGGGAGAGGTCCGGCGCGTCGTAGCCCGCCGCGGCGAGAATGCGAAGGCTGCACACGGCGCCGGCCGCGCCGCCGTAGGCGTTCCAGCGCCGCTCCATGCCAGGCTGCTCGCCACCGTCCAGCAGGTGGGTCGGCCAGGTGCCGTCGCCGCGGCGGGCGTCGCGGAAGTCGGCCACGATCTCGTCGATCGCGGCCCGTGCCTGGCCGGCCGCCCACGGCTCGCCGGCAAGGGGCTGGTGCCGCCCGGGATCGTAGACGGGGCCGCTCAAGAGGCGGTGAGAAGCAGGCAGCCCGCGAGGGGTCCGCCGCCTGCCGCGGCCACCGCCACCTCCGGGTCGCCCGGCACCTGGCGCTCCCCTCCGTGGCCTCGCAGCTGCACGCAGGCTTCGTGGAAGAAGCCGTAGCCGTGGAGCCGGCCGGCCGAGAGCTGGCCGCCGTGGGTGTTCAGGGGCAGCTCGCCATCGCGGGCGATGCGCGTGCCGCCCTCGATGAAGGGCCCGCCCTCCCCTCGCTTGCAGAATCCCAACGCCTCGAGCCAAGCCAGGGTGATGAAGCTGAAGCCGTCGTAGAGCTCCACCACGTCCACGTCGGCCGGCGTCAGCTCCGTGTCTTCCCACAGCGCCGCGCCCGCATCCCGCAGGGCCATCGTGGTGAGGTCGTCGAACTGGTCCCAGGACGGCCGGCCTTTCAGCGCGGTGCCCACGGCCTCGACGAAGATCGGCGGGTGCCGCAGGTCTCCAGCGCGCTCGGCGCACGACACCACGAAGGCGGTAGCGCCGTCCGCCGGCACGTCGCAGTCGAACAGGCAGAGCGGCGTCGAGATCATGCGTGCGGCCAGGTAGTCGTCCAGGCTCATCGGGTCGCGGTAGATCGCGTTCGGGTTCAGGGCCGCGTTTCTGCGGGCGTTGAGCGCGATCCAGGCGAGCTGCTCGCGGGTCGTGCCGAACTCGTGGAAATGGCGCTGGGCGAACATCGCGATCCAGTTCGCCGCCGAGTAGGCGCGGAATGGGATCGTGTACTCCATCATGCCGGTCATGCGGCCGCCGCCGCCGGCTCCCCCGCCTACGCCGATCCCCGCGCGCTTTCCCTGGCCCTGGAAGGTGGCCTCCCACACCGCGCGGAAGCACAGCACGTGGTTCGCGACGCCGGCGGCCACCGCCAGACAAGCCTCGACCACCGAGCCCAGCTGGCCCGGGTGCTCCGGTCCGCCGTTGAACCAACGCAGCGGCAGGCGCAGGGCGTCGTGCACCTCGCTGATGCCGGCGCCGGAGAAGCCGCCGGGACCCATGGCGCCCGGGTAGGTCGAGAGCCCGTCGATATCGTCCCGGGTGAGACCGGCGTCCTCGATCGCCGCCACGCAGGCATCGAGGGTAAGGTCCAGGGGGTCGCGTATCAGCCGCCGGCCGATCTGGGACTGGCCGAGCCCCGTGACGGCCGCCTTGCGCCGCAGGCTCACGCCGCGGCCTTCGCGCGCAGGGCCGCGTCCGTCGGCTCGAAGAGCGGAATCCACACGTCCTCGTGCGGCTCGAACACCACCTGCACCAGCAGGCCGATGGCGACGTCCTCGGGCGCGACGTTCACCAGGTTCGTCATCAGCCGCACGCCTTCCTGCTCCTCGATCTCGACGATGGCGATCGGATACGGATGGTCGGAGCTCGGCACCCAGGGCTGATGGTTGAAGGTGAAGGTGAGCACGGTCGCCCGCCCCGAGGCTGCCGCCACCTCCAGGTCCTTGCCGAGGCAGGCGGGGCAGCGCGGCGACGTGGGATGGATCCAGGTGCCGCAGGGCTTGCAGCGCAGGAACTGGAGCCGGCCGTGCTCGCCGCCGCGCCAGAAGTGGGCGTTGGCGTCGGTCACCTTGGGCAGAACGCGAAAGGGCTTGTCCACCCGCTAGCGCCCCAAGCTCTTGACGATCACCTCGGAGAGCGGCGTCGAGTGCATCGACTCCATGTCGCCGTAGAGGGGCAGCTCCTCCACGGTGCGCTTCAGGGCGTCCGGCGAGCCGTAGAGCCGTGCGGGATCCGTGTAGTCCTCGAGGCTGCGGAAGCGCTCGGCGACGATGGCGCGAATCGGCGGCGAGCCGGGCGTCAGCACCCGAGCCACGGCGTTGCGCACGTACTCCCAGCGCAGCGGGTGCAGCTCGAAGGAGGCGGGCGTGTGGATCTCGTGCCAGCCGTGGTAGAAGGCCTCGTCGGTCAGGCGCTCGGGCTTCGGGAACCAGGTGAAGTGGGTGACGCCCGGGCTCTGCGCGCCGTCCGGCCAGTCGCGATCCTCGCAGGGCTGGGGCACGGACTCGGTCACGAGGTAGCCGTCAACCCGGGGCGCCTGCTCGCGAAGCGCCGTCTCGATGGGCCCGCGGTCGTCGAGGCTTCGCATCCACAGGCCGACGGCGGCGGAGACGGTCGCGCCCTCCCCCATCAGGAGCGTCGGCTTCGGAATCGCTTGCTGGGTGTCGGCAAGGCTCACGTTCAGGGCCAGGGCCCCGGCGTCGAGCATGCGCGGCGCCAGCTCCTCGAGGAGATGGGCGCGGTAGGCGCCGATCGCCAGCCCGTCGCGCTTCCAGGTGAGGTAGATCAGCTTCTCCATCGGGCCCTCGCTAGTAGCCGCGCACCGGGTCGACCGGGTTGCGGACCGGCTCTCCGCGCTCGACCCGTGCCACGTTCTCGGCGAAGAGCGCCACCACGTCCGGGAGGTAGGCGGGATACCCGCCGGCTACGTGGGGCGTGACGATCAGGTTCGGCGCCTCCCAGAAGGGGTCGTTCGGCGGCAGCGGCTCGCTGGCGAACACGTCGAAGGCGGCCCCGGCCAGGCGACCCTCCTCGAGGGCCCGGTGCACCGCCCGCTCGTCGGCGATGCCCCCGCGCGCCAGGTTCACCAGCCGGGCGCCGGGCTTCATCTTCGCGAGCCGGGCCTCGCCGAGGAAGCCGCGGGTCTCGTCGGTCAACGGGAGGAGGAGCACCACCACGTCGGCCTCCGAGAGCACCGCGTCGCTGCCTTCGGGGCCGAACACCTCCTCCAGGGCGGGATGGGGCTTCGGCGTGCGCTGGGTCGCCATCACCCGCATGCCCAGGGCGGCTGCCTTCTCCGCGAGGGCCAGACCGATCGCACCACAGCCGAGGATGCCCAGGGTGCGGCCGGCCACTGGCTCCGCCAGGAAGCGGGTCCAGGTGCGCTCGCGCTGGGCCTGCACGGCGAGGGGCACCTGCTTCAGGAGCGCCAGCACCAGCGCGAGCCCGAACTCGCTCATGGTCGGGGCCGCAGCACCGCGGTTGTTGGCGATTGCCACGCCCGGCGGGAGGCCCTCGGCGGGCACCACGTCGTCCACCCCGGCGCCCATGCACTGGATCAGCCGCAGGCGCTTCGCCCGGTGCCAGTGGTTGCGGGGCGCGCCCAGGGTGAGCAGGAACTCCGCTTCGGAGAGGCCGGCCACCAGCGCGTCCTCCTGCTTCCAGCACACCACCTGGCGGCCGGGAAACGCCTCCGCCAGGAGGGGCTCCAGCGCGGCGGCGAAGGCGGCGAAGCCGTGGACCATGGAGCTCATCGCGGGCCATTCTATGGAAGGCCGGCCCCGTCCGCCCCGGGACGCTTGTGGAACCGGGGTCGGCACGACACCTTCCCCCGGTGCGCTGGCTGACGAGACTCCTTCCGCTCCTTCTCTGGCCGGCCGTCGCGGCAGCGGACGTGGCGGTGCCCCTGCCTCCGCAGCCCCCCGGCGTCGCCTGGCCCGCCGCGGCCTGGCCCGAAGGCGAGCTTCCGGCCGAGGTGGACGACGACGCCGTATCCGCCGCCCTGGACACGCTCTTCACGAGCGTGGGCCGCGGCGGTGTCCCGGACACCCGCGCTGTCCTCGTCGTCCGCGGCGGGGAGATCGTCGCGGAACGCTATGCGGAGGACTTCGGTCCGGAGACCCGCTTCCACTCCTGGTCGATGGGCAAGAGCGTCGTCCAGTGCCTCGTCGGCATCCTCGTCCGAGAGGGCCGGCTGGAGGTGGACGCGCCGGCACCGGTGCCGGCCTGGGACGGGCCCGACGATCCCCGCGCTCGGCTCACCCTTCGCCACCTGCTGCACATGACCACGGGCCTCGACAACGCCGACGGCGGCGCCGACCCCGCCGCGTTCGTCGGGCGGCTCCTGTTCGGCCCTCTCGCCCGGGACATGGCCGGCGCCGCGGCCGACGTCCCCCTCCTCCACGATCCCGGCACCCACTGGGCCTACTCGACCGGAACCAGCGCGATCCTCGGCGGGATCGTCTCTCGCCTCACGGGCCCGGACCGCGGGAGCACGCGACGCTGGATGGAGCGCGAGCTCCTCGAGCCGCTGGGCATCCGCTCCCTGGTGGCGGAGTTCGACGAGCACCAGCAGCTCGTCGGGGGAAGCCACGTGTGGGCCACGGCCCGCGACTGGGCCCGGCTCGGCCTCCTCTACCTCCGCGACGGCGTCTGGGACGGCCGCCCCATCCTGCCCGGCGGCTGGGTCGACTTCACGCGCGCCCGGGCCCCGGCCGAGAACAACGGCACCTACGGCGCTCACTTCTGGCTGAACCGGAAGCCGCGGGAGGACCAGTTCCAGCCCCTGCCCGGCGCCCCCGAGAGCGCCTTTCAGATGAGCGGCAACGGCGGGCAGTACGTCGCCCTGGTTCCGGACCGCGACCTCGTCGTCGTGCGGCTGGGCGAGATGAGCGGCACCGACTGGTCGACCCTCGGCCGCCAGATGGGGGCGCTCGTCGCGGCCTTCCCGGCGGTCATGCCGTGAAGCGCTTCGTCCTCGTGCTGCTGCTGGTCGCCGGGGCGGCCGGCGCCTGGTACCTGACGAACCTGCGCGCCATGACCGACGTGGGCGCGGGCTTCGTCGCGAAGCAGATGTGCTCCTGCATGTTCATCGGCCAGCGCAGCTTCGCCTCGTGCCGGCCGGACATGCTGGAGTCGATGGACCCGATCGAGGCGGAGGTGCTGCCCGGCGGTGACGGCGTGCGCGCCTGGGTGCCGCTGTTGGCGGAACGCATCGCCCGCCATGAGGCCCCCTTCGGCTGCACCCTGGAGCCGTAGCCCTCCCACCCGGCGCGCTCAGGCGCCACCCCCGGCCCTCCGATGCATCCCGCATGGGAGAGAACCCCTTCCCCGAGGCCCCGCCCACGGTCCTCCTCGTCAGCCGGGACCCGGAGGCGGCCAAGTGGCTCGATGCGGCTGTTGGCGGCGAGCTGCAGGTGCGCCAGGCCGAGCCCTCCGAGGTCGCCCGCGGCGCCACCTGGGTCGACGCGGCGGTCGCCGTCGCCCACTGGCGCGAGGAAGACGGCCCTGCAGCCCTCGACGCCCTGGGCGCCCTGCGCGAGCTGCCGATCGCAGAGCGCGTCGTGCTGGTGGCCGACGTGGAGCCCGCTGAGCTCGATCGCGGCCTCCAGGTCCTCCAGCCCCAGTGCTGGCTGCCGGATCCGCCTCCGGCGCCGGCCCTGGCCCGTGCCCTGCGGCAAGCCCTGCCCACCCGGCCCGGCGCCGGCGCCCGCCGTGGCCAGCGCCCGACGGCGGCCCTGCTCGGGGTCAGCGCCGCGCTTCGCGACGTGACCAAGGAGATCCGCCGCGTGGCGCCGACCCAGGCGTCCGTCCTGATCCTCGGCGAGACCGGCACCGGCAAGGAGCTCGCCGCGCGGGCCGTCCACGACCAGAGCACCCGGGCCGGCGGTCCGTTCGTCGCGATCAACTGCGGCGCGATGCCGGAGACGCTGCTCGAGAGCGAGTTGTTCGGGTCCTTGCGGGGCGCCTTCACCGGCGCCGAGCGCGACCGCGACGGGCTGTTCCGGGAGGCGGACGGAGGCACCCTGTTCCTCGACGAGATCGGCGACACCACCCCCGCCCTACAGACGAAGCTGCTCCGGGTGCTCGAGGAGCGCGAGATCCGCCCGATCGGCGGCTCCGAGACCCGGCCGGTGAACGTGCGCATCGTCTCCGCCACCCACCGGGACCTGCCCGCGGCGATCGAGGCCGGCGAGTTCCGCCAGGACCTCTACTACCGGCTCAACACCGTCACCCTCGAGCTGCCTCCCCTCCGACGCCGCCGGGTCGACATCCCCTTCCTGGCCCAGCACTTCGCGGAGGCCTTCGGCGAGGAGAACGCCCGCCAGATCACCCTGAGCGACGAGTTCCTGGATGCCCTCTCCGCCTACGAGTTCCCGGGCAACGTGCGCGAGCTTCGCAATGCGGTGGAGCGCGCCATCGCGCTCACGCGGCCCGGCGAGGACGTGCCGGTCTCCGCGCTGCGCGCCGGCCCGACCGGCGGCGCCTCCACCTCGATCCCGACCGGTGGGGGCAGCCTTCGCGAGCAGGTGGAGCGTCTCGAAGTACAGCTCCTCCGGGAGGCCCTCGCCGAGCACGGCGGCAACAAGACCCGCGCAGCGGAGGCCCTCGGGCTGTCGAGGGTGGGGCTCGGCAAGAAGGTCAAGCGCTACGGCCTGTAGCCCGGGCCTCACGCGCGCCGCTCCGCAGCCACCGCCAACCAGGTTGGCGAAGCCGCCGCCAACACCGTGAGCGGTGGCGTCCTGGACGCGGCGCTGGGCGACTTCGGGCGGAGCTGCGCAGCGGAGATGCCAGGCGCGACGAATTGCGGCCACCCGGCGCTCCGCGCCCGCCGAGCCGCCGGGCCGGAGACCGCGGGGTTGCAGGCGCAGCTGCACGTGGCACGTGCCTTGCTCTAGTCAGAGGTCACGAACCAACGAGTTCCCCCCCAGAGCCCCCCCGACGGACCCGGTCGCCCCCCAGCGGCCGGGTCCACCCCTTCTGGGGGCGTGCGCGTATACTCGCGCGCCCATGGCAGATCTCGAGCCGAACGTCGACGCGGCACAGCTGGCGCCCCGCGGCCAGCCCCTCCACACGCGTACGTTGGTCGTGGACGTGATGCGGCACGATCCGGAGACCCTGCGCGCCGAGGGCCAGATCCTCGACGTCCGCAAGTGCGGCTTCGTGCCCGGCGCCGGTGATCTCCAGACCGCGGGCTTCATCCACCTGATGAAGATCGGCCTCGGGCTCGACCGGGAGGATCTGCGCATTCGCCGCCTCGAGGTGGACCAGCCGACCGTCGCCTACGAGCCGGACGCGGAGACCACCGGCGGTGAGTGCTGTCGGGACCCGGCGCCGCGCCTCCAGGCGCTGGTGGGCGAGCGACTGGACGACCGCTTCGCCGCCCGGCTGCGGGAGGTGTTCGGCGGCCCGCTCGGCTGCTCCCACCTCCTCACCCTGGCCCAGCTGATGGGCTCGAGCCTGCCCCCGGGCCTGGAGCAGGACCAGGCGATCGCCCCGAAAGGCCTTTCGGAACGAAGGGATGGAGAACGTCTCTTCAAGCGCACCCTGATCCTCGACGGCCTGGCCGCAGGGCCGGGCCACATGGAGGTGACGGCCCAGCTGAGCGCCTTCCACATGCGGCCGCGGGAGCGTGTGGACATGCCCCTCGAGCGCCTGGCCCGGCTCCACGAGGTGCACGTGGACGCCCGGATCGGCCTCGAGGAGATGCAGCTCGTCGCTCTCGACGCGGCGGAGCGCGTGCGGAGCTGGGCGAGCTTCGGGGACGAGTCCTGGACGTCCCGCGCCGACGCGGTGGCTCCGTTCGTCGGGGGCCCTGCCCTGCGCGGGCTCTCCCGGGCCGTGCTGGAGCGCCTCGGTGGTCGCCCCGAGCACGAGCTGCTGACCGACGTGCTGCTCAACCTGGGACCGTGCCTGATCCAGTGCCTGGCGGCGACGTCGATGGAATGGATGGCCCGCGCCGCGCGCGGGCCGAAGGATCCCGCGCCGGAGTCCGCGCGCAGCGGACCGGACATGCAGTCGATGGGCGGCTTTCCGGACTCCTGCTACGTGTGGCGCCGCGACGGCGCGATGGGCCGACGACGGTTCGGGGGCGACGGATGATGCATCGGACGACGAGGGATCCATGACACGACGACAGCTCCTCGGACTGGCACTCGCGGCCGCCACCGTGCTCGGGTGTGCGGCCCTGCCGGCGGCGACGTCTTCCGCCGATGCTCGCGCCGCGGACGCGGTGCCGGCGCCCCTGCGCATCCTCCTCACGAACGACGACGGCGTAGACGCTCCGGGTCTCGCCGCCGTGCGCGCCGCCCTGGTGGCGGCGGGGCACGAAGTGGTCGTGGTCGCGCCCGCTGGCAATCGCAGCGGCAGCAGCGTGAGCATCACCACCGAGGGCACCCTGGCCGCCGAAGAGCGGGAGCCCGGCGTGTGGAGCGTCTCCGGCACGCCGGCGGACTGCGTGCGGGTGGCCCTCGGTGCCGTGCTGGACTCGCCCCCGGACCTGGTGGTGTCCGGCGCCAACTTCGGCCAGAACGTGGGCGGCGGAACCACCTCCTCCGGCACGGTGGGCGCCGCGATCACGGCGCTGCGCCTGGGGGTGCCGGCGCTGGCGGTGAGCCAGGCGGTCGACTTCCGCGATCCCCGCGCCACGCTTCAGTTCTTTCCCGACGCGGCCGCGTTCACGGCGCGCCTGGTCGGCGCCCTGGCCGCCCGTCGCGGGGAAGGCCCGGTGCTTCCGCTGGGCCTGATCCTGAACGCGAACCATCCCACCCGCCACGCCGATGCGGTGGCCGGCGTGCGGCTCACCCGCCAGGGCGCGACGGCGGGTTTCGACCTGGCCTACGAGCGCAACGACGCCGGCTTCGAGATCGGCTTCCGTCCCGACGTGCGGGAGGAGACCGTGCCGAACGCCGACATCTCCGCCCTCAACGAGGGATTCGTCACGATCACGCCCCTCGACGGGGACTGGACCGCTACGCCGAGCACGGGGGCGGATCTCGCGGCCCTCGTCGACGCGCTGAACTAGACTGCCCTCCCGAACGAGGGAGGCACGATGGCGGAGATTCACGGCGGGCAGGTCGCGGCGCGGCAGCTCGAGCTGGCGGGCATCGACACGATCTTCGGAGTGGTCGCCGGGCCCATGATCGAGGTGTTCGCCGGCGCGCAGGAGGCGGGCATCCGCTCCATCGGCTGCCGGCACGAGATGAACGCCGGCTTCGCCGCCTCCGCCTGGGGGTACCAGAAGCGCAAGCCGGGCGTGCTGGTGGTGGGCTCGGGGCCCGGCATGACCAATGCGGTGACGCCCATGCACGTCGCCACCGAGAGCGCGATGCCGCTCGTCGTCCTGGGCGGCTCGGCGTTCGCGAACACCCGCGGCGTCGGCGCCTTCCAGGAGGCCGACCAGACGGCCTTCGCCGCGCCTGGCTGCAAGTGGGTCGGCCAGGTCGACTCGACCGAGCGCATCGGCGAGTGGGTGCACCTGGCCCTCGGCAAGGCGCTCGAGGGGCGGCCCGGCGCCGTGTACCTCGACTTCCCGGGCCAGCTCGTGAGCCAGCGCATCCCGGAGGAGAGCGCCGTGCTGCGGCGGCGGGCGCCGGAGCTCTTCCGGCCCCACCCGGACCCGAACGCCATCGACCGGCTCGCCGATCTCGTGGCGGAGGCGGAGCGCCCGCTGCTCCTCGTCGGCAAGGGCGCCGGCTGGGCGGAGGCCGGCGGGGCTCTCGCACGGCTCGCGGACCGCGGGCTGCCCTACGTGTGCTCGCCAATGGGACGCGGCGTCATCCCGGACGACCACCCGAACTTCGCGAACGCCGCCCGCTCCGCGGCCCTGGGCGGCGCGGACCTCGTCGTCCTGTTCGGCGGCCGCTTCAACTGGATCTTCGGCATGGGCCGCCGCTTCGCCCCGGACGCCACCCTCGTGCAGGTGGACGTCGAGGCGGAGGAGATGTTCTCCGGCGCGGACCTCTCCCTGGGCCTTGTCGCCGACGCCGCCGCCACGGCCGAGGCCCTGGACCGCGCCCTCGACAGCCGGACACTCCGCTCCGAGGGCACGGGCTGGCTGACCGGCCTGCGGGAGCAGGCGGAGCGCAACGAAGGCGGAGCGCGCCAGGCGCTCGGCGACGACGCCATCCCGATCAACCCCTACCGGCTCGTGGCCGAGGTTCGCGAGGCCCTGCCCCGCGACGCCATCGTCACCGCCGAGGGCGAGACGATCATGGGCATCTGCCGCGCCATGCTGCCGAGCTACGGCGAGCGCTCGCGGTTCAATGCCGGCACGACAGGCTGCATGGGCACCGGCGCGCCCTACGCGCTGGGCGCCAAGCTCGCCTGCCCGGAGCGCCCGTCGGTGGCGGTGCTGGGCGACTACGCCTTCGGCGCCGCGGCCATGGTCGTGGAGACCGCCGCCCGCGTCGGCGCGGCGCCGGTCTACGTCGTGGCCAACAACGAGGGCATCGCCGGCCACATGATCCAGGACCACATGCTGCCGCCGGACTCGCCGCGCATCGCGAGCCTGCTGCCGGCCCACTACGAGAAGATCGGCGAGCTGGTCGACGCCCACACCGAGCGGGTGGACCGGCCCGACGAGATCCGCCCGGCCCTAGACCGCGCCCTCGCCGCCGACCGCGTGGCGGTGGTGCACGTGCGCTGCAACCCGAAGGCAACGCGCCTGTCCGGCGCCAACTACCTGCAGTAGGAGAAGCCCTCCATGCCCATGCCCCTCGAAGGAATCCGCGTCCTCGACTGGACGATCTGGCAACAGGGTCCGATCTGCTCGGCCATGCTGGGGGATCTCGGCGCCGAGGTGATCAAGCTCGAGCAACGCGGCAGCGGCGACCCTGGGCGCTACCTGGCCGCGGCCGGAGGGGCGTCGGGCAGCGGCGAGCGGCCCAACTGGTACTTCGAGGCCAACAATCGCAACAAGAAGAGCCTCACGCTCGACCTGAAGCGGCCGGAGGGCGTGGCGGTGGTGCACGACCTGGTGCGTCGCTCGGACGTGTTCGTGCAGAACTTCCGCTTCGGCGTCGCCGACCGGCTGGGCATCGGCTACGAGGCGCTCCGGGAGATCAACCCGAAGCTCATCTACGCCAGCGCCACCGGCTACGGACCGGAGGGGCCCGAGCGCACCGAGCCCTCCTTCGACCACCTGGGCCTCGCCCGCTCCGGCATCATGAACGCGGTGGGCGAGCCCGACATGCCGCCGCTGGGCATCTCCGGCGGCATCGCCGACCAGATGGGCGGCGTCATGCTGGCCTACGGCATCCTCGCCGCCCTCATGGCCCGCGAGCGCCACGGTGTCGGTCAGGCGGTCGACGCCTCCCACCTGGGCAGCATGATGTGGCTCCAGGGCCTGTCCCTCGGAATGCTCTGCATGGCCGGAATCCCCATGCCGCGCAGCTTCCGGGCCCGCTCCTTCAATCCGCTCTGGAACCACTACCGCTGCAGCGACGACCAGTGGCTGGCCCTCGCCATGCTCCAGCCCGACCGCTACTGGGCGGACTTCGCCCGGGCGGTCGACCGGCCCGAGCTGGTCACCGACGAGCGCTTCGCCGACATGGCGGCCCGCTCCCGGCACGCCGCCGAGGCGGTGGCCATCCTGGACGAGGCCTTCGCCACCGCACCGCGGGACGAGTGGATTCGCAGGCTGCGGGAGGCGCCCGGCGACTTCATCTTCACGATCGTGAACTCCGTCGACGACCTGCCGAACGACCCGCAGGTGCAGGCGAACGACTACCTGGTCGAGGTCGACCATCCCCAGCACGGGCCGACGCCGATGGTGGGGGTCCCGGTCCGCCTGCGCGAGACGCCGGGCCGCATCCGCGAGGTGGCCCCGGAGCTCGGCCAGCACACGGAAGAGGTGCTGATGGACGTGCTCGGCTACGAGTGGGGCCGCATCAGCGAGCTGCGCGAGAAGGAGATCCTGTAGGCGCGGGTCGGGAATGCGCCGCGTCACGGTTCCCGAAGCCCGCGCCCTCCTGCTGGCGGGGCAGGGCCTCGCCAAGGCACCGGTCCGCGCCACGCCAACCGCGGTGCAGCGTGGCATCGAGCGGCTCGGCTTCGTGCAGGTCGACTCGATCCAGGTGGTGGAGCGCGCCCATCACCTGATCCTCGCGGCGCGCTTCCGGGGCTACCGCCCCAGCCAGCTCACCCGCCTCCTGGAGACGAAGCGGAGCCTCTTCGAGCACTGGACCCACGATGCCGCCGTGCTGCCGGCAGCGCTGCTGCCGCTCTGGACCTTCCAGTTCCGGCGCTTCGAGGAGACCCGGCGAGCGCGCTACGCGAAGGGCAGCGGCTCGCCCCGCCGCTTCGACGAGCTCCTGGCGCGGGTGCGCGGACGCATCGAGCGGGAGGGCCCCCTCCTCTCCTCCGACTTCGAAGCGCCGGCGGGGAAGCGGAAGAGCAGCTGGTGGAGCTGGAAGCCCGCCAAGCGGGCCCTCGAGTACCTGTGGCGGACCGGCGAGCTGGCCATCGCGGGGCGCGACGGCTTCCAGAAGCGCTACGACCTGCTCCGCCGCGTGCACCCGGAGTGCCGCGACGCCCCGCCGGTCGAGCTCGCGGAATGGCTGGACTGGGCCTTGCCCGCCGCCCTCGAGCGGCTCGGCGTCGCCACGCCCCGGGAGCTGGCCGCGTTCTGGGGCGGCGTCACCGCCGCGGAGGCCCGCGGCTGGTGCGAGGCGGCCCTGCGCGACGGCCGTTGGGTCCAGGTCGAGCAGGACGCCGGCGACGGCAGCGGCGCCCTCCCAGGCCTGCGCGTCGCCCTACCGAACCTGGGCCGCCGCCTGGCCTCCCTTCGCGCGGCCCCCGACGAGCTCCGTTTGCTGTGCCCCTTCGACCCGCTGCTGCGCGATCGCGAGCGCACGGCGCGGCTGTTCGACTTCGACTATCGCTTCGAGGGCTTCGTCCCGGCGGCCCAGCGCCGGGACGGCTACTACGTGATGGCGGTGCTCGACGGCGACCGGCTCGTCGCGCGCTTCGACCCGCGCCTCGATCGGGCGGCCGGCGTGCTCGAGATCCGCCGCCTGCGCTGGGAGCGCGGCGCCCGCTCGCCGAGGCGCCGCGAAGCCCTGGCAGGAGCACTCGATGCGCTGGCGGCCCAGGTGGGCGCCGAACGGGTGGCCCAGCGTCGAGCGGGGTGAATTGCCCCACTCGGTTCGGCGGCTCGTCGGAACCCGCCTAGCCCTCGCGGTACATTCCACACCTCCCCCTTTCCCGATGCGGAGCCCCACCGGTGTCCGAGCCGATCGTGCCCCCGACCGACGAGCCCTCCGAGGACTGGACCTCGAGCCCGGACCTGCTGCTCAATCGGGAGCTCACCTGGCTCGCCTTCAACTCCCGGGTGCTGCACGAGGCCGAGGACGAACGCACGCCGCTCCTCGAGCGGGTGAAGTTCCTGGCGATCGTCGGCTCGAACCTGGACGAGTTCTTCATGAAGCGGATCGGCGGCCTGAAGCAGCAGCAGGCTGCCGGGGTTCGCGAGCTCTCGGTGGACGGGCGCACCCCGGCCCAGCAGATCGAGGAATGCCACGAGGTCGTGCTCGAGCTGGAGGCGCGGCAGCGTGGGCTCCTCGCGAACCTCATCCGGGAGCTCGGGCAGCACGAGATCTCGCTGACGCCCTTCGACGCGCTCCCGGAGGCGCTCCAAGGCGAGCTCCGCGCCCAATACACCGAGAACATCTTTCCCCTGGTGACACCCCAGGTAACGGACCCGGCCCATCCCTTTCCCTTCGTCTCGAACCTTTCGCTGAACCTGCTCGTCGAGCTGCGCGAGAGCCGCGAGGCCGCGCCCTCCCTGGCCCGCGTGAAGGTGCCGGTGGGCGCCGGCATCCCCCGCTTCCTGCGCTGCGGCGAGGGCACCTTCGTCTCCCTCGAGAGCGTGATTGCCGCCAACCTCGACCTGCTCTTCCCCGGTGCCGTGATCGAGAGCTCCGCCCTCTTCCGCGTCACCCGCAACGCCAACACCGAGCGGGACGAGGAAGGCGCCGACGACCTGATGGCGCTGATCGAGACGGAGATGCGCGACCGGCGCTTCGCCCCGATCGTCCGCCTCGAGGTCTCGCCGGAGCTGTCGAGCTATCACCGCGGGCTGCTGGCCGCGGAGCTCGGGCTCGACCAGGAAGCGGACGTCTTCGAGATGGAAGGCCTGCTCGCCACCCGCGATCTGCTCGAGCTCTCCCGCCTGCCGATCCCGGAGCTCCACGACCCGCCCTTCGCGCCGGTGGACCACCCCGCCTTCGTGCGGGCCACCCGTTCGATCTTCCACATCATCCGCGAAGCCGGGTCGCTCCTCCTGCACCACCCCTACCAGTCCTACGCCACCTCGGTGGAGCGCTTCCTGCGCGAGGCCAGTGAGGACCCGAAGGTCCGCGCCATCAAGATGACGCTCTACCGCACGGACACCGAATCGAAGGTCATCGAGCACCTGATCGATGCGGCGGACAACGGCAAGCAGGTAGCCGTGGTCGTCGAGCTGAAGGCGCGCTTCGAAGAGGAGCGCAACATCCGTTGGGCCGGGCGGCTGGAAGAGGCGGGCGTCCACGTCACCTACGGCGTGGTCGGTCTCAAGACCCACTGCAAGACCGTGCTGGTCGTACGCCAGGACTTCGACGGGCTCCGCCGCTACGCCCACGTCGGGACGGGCAACTACAATGCGGAGACCGCACGCCTCTACTCCGACCTGGGCCTCCTCACCTGCGACCCGGCGATCGGCCGCGACCTGACCGAGCTCTTCAACTACCTCACGACCGGCATCCGCCCCCGGCGCTCCTACGGCAAGCTCCTGCCCTCGCCGAAGCACTGCAAGGCCGCCCTGCTCCAGAAGATCCAGCGGGAGATCGACCTCCACCGCAACGAAGACCCGGGCCACATCCAGATCAAGACCAACGCCATCGAGGACGCCGACATCACCCGCGCCCTCTACCGCGCCTCTCGCGCCGGCGTTCGCATCGACCTGATCGTGCGCGACACCTGCCGCTTCCGCCCCGGAATCCCCGGCCTCTCCGAATCCGCCCGCGTCGTCAGCATCGTCGGCCGCTTCCTCGAGCACACCCGCGTCTACTACTTCCGGGCCGGCGGCGAGGAGGAGTACTTCCTCGGCTCGGCGGACTGCATGAGCCGCAACCTCGAGAACCGCGTCGAAGTCCTCGCCCCCGTCGAAGCCTCCCTCCTCCGCCGCGACCTCCGCTTCTTCCTCGACACCCAGCTCGCCGACCCCCGCAGCGCCTGGGACATGCAGCCCGACGGCAGCTACGTCCAGCGCAAGCCCGCCGGCGACGGCCTCGTGGGCTCCTCCCAGGAGACCTTCATCGAGTGGGCGGTGAAGCGGTACCGGCAGGCGACCCGGCTGAAGCGGCGCGGGCTTCGGGGTGGAGTCGACCGGCGGAGCGCCTAGGGACGGAGCAGGGCCTGCTCGATCGGGAGCGCCGTGACGGTGCGGGCTTGGTTCGGCTTGGACTGGGGCGGCCTTGGAGGTGCGGGGCGGTTCAGACCTGCCGCGATCGACCCCACCCCCCTACCGAGGCGCCAGCAACCTGGCCGCCTCCCGCACATCCATCGCCTGCTCGACGAGTCCAATGATCGGCGTCTCGAGGCCGGCCTCGCGGAGAGCGTCGATGCGCTCGCGGCAGTACTCGGCGGAGCCGTGGATGTAGTGGCGGTCGACCGCTTCGTCGCTGAGGGCGGCGCGGGCGGCCTTGCGGTCGCCGGCGTCCCAGGCATCCCACATGGCCTGGTAGTGGTCGGCGTGGCCGAGCCATTCCTGATGGGCGCGATAGGTCGGGACGTTGAAGTAGGCGGCGATCGAGTGGCGGGCGACGGCCCGCACGTGGTCGGCGCCGTCGCGTGTGGGGCAGACGTAGATGCGGCCTGCGATCTCCTTCGAAGCCCCGTGCTGGCGAACGTGGGGGATCACCTTGGGGAGGTCTTCGGCGGTGACGTAGTTGAGGATCACGCCGTCGGCCTCGCGCCCGGCGAGCTCCAGCATCCCCGGGCGCAGGGCGGCGACCAGGATCTTCGGCGGCACGCCGACCTTGCGTTGGAGCTGGAAGCCGTGGACGGCGAAGGTCTCGTAGCGTTCGTCGATCCGCTCTCCGGCGAGTGCGGCGCGCAGGAAGCGGGCCATGTCCCGCGTGGCCGCATACGGCTTCTCGAAGGGGCGCGCGTTCTGGAAGCGGACGACGTACTCGGAGGAGGAGCCGATGCCGAGGGCGAAGCGCCCGGGTGCGGCGAGGGCCAGGGTCGCCGCACTCATCGCGAAGGCCGCCGGGCCGCGGGTCTGCACCGGCAGCACCGCGGAGCCGAGGCGCAGTGCGGGCGCCCACTCGGAAGCCAGGGCCAGGGGAAGCAGACCGTCGAGATCCTGGGCCTCGCTGGTCCAGACGTCCGTGTAGCCCAGGGCCTCCAGCTCGCGAATGGCGTCGCGATGGACGTCGAGGGGAAGGCTCTCGAAGGGAATGGTCATTCCGATACGCGTCATGGCGCTCCTCGCAAGACCCGGGAGGATACATGCGGCCCTCGCCCAGAGGGGGTCCGCTACCCTCGGCCGCCATGGCGAAGAAGCAAGAGCAGGAGGACGCCCGGACCGAGGTCACCGAGGTCGGCCGGAACATCCTCCGCATGGAGCTCCCGATCAACATGCCCGGCCTCGGGCACGTGAACATGTATGCCCTCACCGACGACGACGGCGCCGCCGTCGTCGATCCCGGCTTGCCGGGGCCCGCGACCTGGAAGGCGATCAAGGACCGCCTGGGGCAGGCCGGGCTGCGGGTCAAGGACGTCCACACGGTCATCGTCACCCACTCACATCCGGACCACTTCGGTGGCGCTGCCCGCTTCGCGAAGGAGGCCGGCGCCGAGGTCATTGCCCACGCGGACTTCCGCTTCGGCGTGCTCGAGTCGAGCGACGCGGCCGAGGTGTCGGTCGACGACCTCTCCGCCCGGGAGAACGACGAGGACCACCGCCGGGTGATCCGGGGCTGGAATCACAAGACGCCCTGGGGCGGCGAGCACCCGAAGCCCGGCTTCCGCACGCGACTCAAGTGGCGGGCGGCCCGTTGGTTCGGCAGCTCGTTCATCCCGGCCGTCTCCAAGCCGGTCGCCGAAGGCGACGCGCTGCGCCTGGCCGGTCGCGAGTGGTTCGTGACCCACACGCCGGGGCACACCGAGGACCACATCTGCCTGCACTCGCCGGAGGAGGGTCTCTTCCTCGCCGGCGATCACGTGCTGCCGACGATCACGCCTCACATCTCGGGCCTCGCCCTGTCGAAGGACCCGTTGGACGCCTTCTTCGACTCCCTGGACCGGGTCGGCGCCCTCCAGAACGTAGAAACCGCCCTGCCCGCCCATGGCCACCCTTTCGGCGACCTCGCGGGACGCACCGAGGCGATCAAGCAGCACCACTACGACCGGCTCGACACGGTGAAGCGCATCGGGCGGGAGCTCGGTCCCGCCACCGTCCAGGCCTTCTCCAAGAAGCTCTTCAAGCCCCGCAGCTGGGGCGGCATGGCCGAGAGCGAGACCTTCGCGCACCTCGAGCACCTGCGGATCGCCGGCGAGGCCGGTGTGCACCGCGACCCCGAAGGGATGCTCATCTACGAGACGAGCTAGAAGAGCACCTACAGCATCCGCCAGCGCCCGCTAGAAGAGCGTCTGCAGCATCCGCGATACCGACTCGAAGAAGTTGCCGGTGAGGGGCTCGCTGCGCAACCAGCCCGGGGGCAGGGTCGGTACGCCCTGGAAGGGGCGCGCGAGCCAGGAGAGCTCGGCCCCGGCCAGCAGGGCGACGCCCATCCACGCCAGCCATACGGCGCGGGCGCGCAGCGGATCGCCGATCACCCGGGCGAGCCCGGTGCGGAGCCGTAGCATTCCGGCGGTGGCGCAGACGGCGATCGCCGCCGTGTGGGCCAGGAGCAGCGCGTGGTGCACGCGCAGCGAGGGTCGGGTCGCCGGCTGCCAGGCCTCGAGGCCCACGATGCCCGGCTCCGGCGGCGGCGCCTGCAGGACGAACAGGGCCGCGACCGGAGCGAGGGCCCCGAGCAGGGCCGCGCCGCAGGCCAGGCCCACCAGCAGGAGGGTCAGGCTCTGGCGGGCCGTGAGGCCCGAGCCCAGGACCGCCGCCAGGGCCGCGCCGGCCCCGGCACTGGCCGCGGCCACGCCGAAGAAGACGAGGGGCAGCTTCACAGCGGCGATCAGCGCCTGCTCCGGCGCCCGCCACAGGCCGAAGGCCGCGCCGTAGCTGCCGGCGCCGGCAACGATCACCGCGCTCGCACCGGCTGCGACGCCCGAGAGCCGCCGGCCCGAGGCGAGGCGCGCGACCAGTGGCCCGTCGAAGCGGGTGAGCTCTCCCGGACCGGGCCAGGTCGTCATCATTCGAGGGCCTCGGTCCAGTGGGCGAGGAAGAACTGGCGCTCCTGCAGCCCCCAGCCGTCGAACGGACCGACGAGGGGACGCAGGGTGGTGGTGAGCTGGGCCAGCACCAGCAGGAAGACGGCCGCCCAGAGCCGCACCACCGGGAGCGGCCGACGGCTGAGGCGCTCGAGGCCGCCCCGCACGAGACGCACGCCGAAGGCCGCACTGACCGCGACGAACACGAGATGCAGCCCGCCGAGGAAGGCGGGCGACGCGGTCGCCTGGCTGAACACGAAGCCGACCGGTGCGAAGCCGACCAGCAGGATCGCCAGCACCGCCACGCCCATCAGCAGGACGCCCGCCGTCTCTCGGAAGCTCTGGGTCCCGCCGCCGAGGCAGGTAAGGATGTAGAGACTCGGGAGACAGATCCCGGCGGCGAAGAGCAGGCCCAGCGCGGCGCGCAGTGGAACGGCCAGGAGTTGCAGGCCGCCGGCGTGGAGCGCCATCACGAAGCCCGTGGCCGCGGTGGCCGCAAGGGCGATCCCCACCAGCGGCAGCGCCACCGGCCCGCCCTGCACGATCTCGTGCAGGATCCGGGTGGGGCTCTTCAGGAGCGCGTCGACGATCCGGCCCAGGCCGTGCTCTTCCAGGGCGGCGAGCTCGCCCTCCAGGCCGGGCACGGCAGGCGAGCGAGGAGGCGGCGGGGGGGTGGCGTCGGTCATCGGGTCCTCCGGTGTGGAGGCCCGACGTTAGGCACCGGTGGTGGCGGGCCTGCGGTCGCCCGATGGCCGACCCGGGGCAGAGCCCGGGCGGACCTGTGCAAGCGCTCCCACCGCCCCCTGGGCTCCGCCGGCGCCGGCCAGCGGGCGAAGCGCTCAGATCCGCGGTTGCCGGCGCGCCTCTTCGCGGGCGATCGAGAACACGAAGCGCGCGACCGCATCCGCGTCGGCGAAGGGAGCGGACGGCATGTCCTCGACCAAGCGCCGCATCACCGTTCGCGTGAGCCGCCGGGCGTCCGCCAGCCCCGGCGCCGCGACGAGGGCGAAGCCGTGGACGGGGGTGTACCAGCGCTCGAAGAACGCCTGGAACGCGTCCGGCTTGGCGGCGAGGAGGCCCTCGATCTCGTCGAGAGCCGGTTCGCTCGGAGCAGGGTGGAACTGGGGGTTGCCCATGCTCGGTCTCGGTGGCGGCTGTGGGGGGAAGACCGGATGGCCGCCGGAAAAACGCTACCACGCCAGCGACCCCTGGGGCGACACTTACAAACGCTGTCTCGAAAAACCTGAGGAGCCCCGGGGCTCGAGGCTCCCCGCAGGGAGGCCCGTGGGCGGGGCGGATCACCGATCCGACATCGGTATCCTCCCTTTCGATGGCCGAGGCCCCCCGCGCCCCCGAAGAAATCGAGCTGAAGCTCCAGATCGAGGCCGACGACCCGGCACGCGTCCTGGCGCACCCGCTCATCCGGCGCCTCGCCCGGGGCCGGAGCCAGCGCCGCCGTCTGCGGAGCGTCTACTTCGACACTCCCGAGCTCGCCCTCTACCAGCGCGGACTGGCGGTGCGACTGCGGGACGCCGAGCGCGGGCGAATCCAGACGGTGAAGTCGCGGGGGGAGGCCCGTGCCGGGCTCTACCGCCGGGCCGAGGACCAGACCGAGGTGGCGGGCACCTCTCCGGAGCTTTGGGCCATCACCGATCCGGAGCTCCGGGCGGCGGTCTACGCCGAGACCGAGGAGCGCGGCCGAACCCTCCATCCGAGCGTCGAGACCGAGGTGCGGCGGGTGACGCGCCAGCTGATCGCGGGCGAAACGGAGATCGAGCTGGCCCTCGACGTAGGCGAGCTGCGCACCCACCGGGGCGCGGAGCCGATCCGCGAGCTCGAGCTGGAGCTCGTGCACGGTGATCCGATCGAGCTCTACGACCTCGGCCTGGAGCTCGCAGCGGATCTCCCCCTGCGGCTCTCCACCCAGAGCAAGGCCGAGCGCGGCTTCGCCAGCCTGCTCGGCCTGACACCGGCTCCGAGCCGCGCCCGCCGGGTCGAGCTGGACGCCGACGCCACCCTCGACGACGCGCTGGCCGCCATCTTCGCCGAGTGCCTGCGCCAGATCACGGCCAACCTCGAGCCCGCCGCAGAGGGCGCCGACCCGGAGGGCGTCCACCAGCTACGGGTCGCCACCCGTCGCCTTCGCTCCGCCCTGAGCCTGCTGCGCGCCCAGCTGCCGGCGGAGCTCGGTCGGGAGCTGCGGGACGAGCTGCGGGGGCTGGCGAGCGCGCTCGGTCCCGCCCGCGACCTCGACGTCTTCCTGGCCGAGACCCTCGAGCCGATCCTGGCCCTCCAGCCCGCCGAGGCGCACCTGAAGCGGCTGCGCGACGCCGCCCTGGAGGCGCGAGCCGACGCCTACGATCGCGTCCGCGAGGCGGTGACCTCACCGAGGACGACGCGGCTCCTGCTGCGCCTGGGCCGCACCCTCTCCTCCCGGGCGTGGCGCGACCAGCCCCTCTCGCCGGAATCGGCCAGGCTCTTCTCGCCGGCCCGCGCGCACGCCGCCGAGCTGCTCGGCCGACACCACCGCAAGGCCCTGCGTGGCGGTCGCGATCTCACGCACCGGCCGGTCGAGGATCTCCACCGCCTGCGCATCACGCTGAAGAAGTTGCGCTACCTGGGCGAGTTCTTCGCCGGCCTCTACCCGCGCAAGCCTGCACGGCGGGTGCTGCGCCGGGCCGCCCGGCTGCAGGACGCCCTCGGGCACCTGAACGACAGCGCCAACGCCGAGGCCCTGCTCTCCCTCGTGCTGTCGCGGCTGGGCAGCGAGCTGGGCCCCGACCACCACCGGGCCGCCGGCTTCGTGATGGGCTGGATCCAGCGCGGCGGCAGCCAGGAGATCGGGCGCATCGAGGCGCGCTGGCGGCGCTTCGCGGCCGCGGCGCCGTTCTGGGTCGATGGCGACGGCCGTTGAGCCGGCGATCGGTGCGACGAGTCGGGCTCCGATGAAGACCACGCGACGCGGTCACCGCCTGGCGCCCTCCCTGGCGGACGTCGACCTGGACGTCTCCCTCGGGCGGGAGGCCTACGAGCGACGGCTCGCCCGCGGGCAGCTCCGGCTCCTCTACCTCCAGCGCCATCTCCTGGAGACCGGGAACCGCGCCGTCTTCGTCTTCGAGGGCTGGGACGCCGCCGGCAAGGGCGGCGCGATCCGGCGCCTGACCGAGAAGCTGGATCCGCGCAGCGTCCGCGTGCATCCCATCGGCGCACCGGACCTGCTCGACCACGGGCGCCACTACCTCCACCGCTTCTGGGCGCGCTTGCCCCGGGCGGGACGGCTCGTGATCTTCGACCGCAGCTGGTACGGACGAGTCCTCGTGGAGCGGGTCGAGCGACTGTGCACGCCTGCCGAGTGGCAACGAGCGTACGCAGAGATCGAGGACTTCGAGCAGCTGCTGATCCACGACGGAGTCCCGATCCTGAAGTTCTTCCTGCACATCTCCAAGCGCGAGCAGCTGAAGCGCTTCCGCGAGCGCGAGAAGGACCCGTTCAAGCGCTGGAAGATCACGCCGGACGACTGGCGCAACCGCGAGAAGTGGGCGGCCTATCGCAAGGCAACGGACGAGATGCTGGCGCGCACCCACACTCGCCTCTCCCCCTGGCACGTGGTGGCCGGGGAGAGCAAGAAGCACGCCCGCATCCAGGTGATCGAGACCACCATCGAGCGGCTCGGACACGCCTTCGGCGTGGACACGGAGCGGCTGCCGCCGGCCTGGCGCGCGAAGGACCGGGCGTGAGCGCGAAGCGAGTGCTCCTGTGGCGCCACGCGAAGGCCTCGGCCGGCGATCCCCGGCAGGAAGACGCGGAGCGTGTGCTCGCGCCGCGGGGCGAGCGCAACGCGGCCACGGTGGCGGGGCGGCTGCTGACCGAGCCGCCGGGACTCGTCCTGTGCTCGCCGGCCGTGCGCGCCCGCCAGACCCTCGCCGCCGCCGAAGCGGGCTGGGCGAAGCGGCCGGAGCTGCGCGTCGAGCCGGGGCTCTACCTGGCGGACCCCCTCGCCCTGCTGGAGCGCCTGGCGCGGATCGAGGAGGACACGGACGACGTGCTGATGGTGGGCCACAACCCGGGCCTCGAACTGCTCGTGCGGCTGCTCGTCAGCAACGGTGAGCCAGCGGCGCTCGCGGGCTTTGCCGAGGGATTCAAGACCGGCGCGCTCGCAGACCTGCGGCTCGAGGTCGCGCTCTGGCGCGAGGTCGGCGCCGGTTGCGGCTACCTGCGCGCCTTCGACCGCCCGCGGGATCTCGAGGCGGCCGAGGCCCCTTGAACCGCAGCGTTCACCTGTACCGGAACGCGCGGGCGGTGCGCCGGGTGGCCTGGAACGGTCCGGAGGCCCTGCGCCCGTTGGCCTCGGAAGGCCTTCGCCAAGCGCGCCGCATCGGGCGCGAGGGCCCGCCGGAGATCGCCGCCATCTGGACCAGTCCGGCCCTGCGCTGCCGGCAGACCGTCGAGCCCCTGGCCCGGCGCCTCGGCCTGCCCGTCCGGGTGTGCGACGTCCTCGCCAAGGGCGGGGACCCCGGCAAGGCCTCGGCGCGAGTACGCAGTGCCACCCAGGAGCGACCGCTCCTGTGCTGCACCCACACGGACCTGGAGGCGGCCCTCGCGGCCCAGCTCGAGGACGACGGCGTGGCGATCGTGCGCTGGCCGCGGACACCGGAGCCCGGCCCCGACGAGGTCCACCGGATCGGCGTGCTCGACCTGGGCAGCACGTCGTTCCATCTGCTGGTGGCAGATGCGACGCCCAGCGGTCACATCCGCCCGGTCGACCGGGAGCGGGTGCAGCTCCGGCTGGGCGCGGTGATCGCGACCCGGGACGCCATCCCCGGTGAGGTCTTCGATCGCGCCGTCCGCACCGCCGAGACCCTGCGCGCCGAGGCGGATGCCCTCGGGACCGAGACCCTGATCCCCGTCGGCACGGCCGCGTTGCGGGAGGCGACCAACGGCGAGGCCCTCGCCCGCGCCCTCGGCGACGCGATCGGCGCGCCGATCCGCCTGCTCTCCGGCGCGGAGGAGGCGCGCACCATCTTCCGCGCCTTCCAGCGCCGCGTGCTGCTGCCGCACGATCCAGTGCTCGGCGTGGACCTCGGCGGCGGGAGCCTGGAGCTCGTCGTCGGCGACGAGGATGCGGTGCGCTTCGAGGCCACGCTCCGCCTCGGGGCGGCGCGGCTCCACAGCCAGCTCGTGGCCACGGACCCGATGCGCAAGCGCGAGCTGCGGGCCGTGGCCGAGCGGGTCCATGAGCACCTGGATCCCCTGCGCGAATCGCTCCTCGAGCGGCCCCCCCGGGCCGCCGTGGCCACCGGCGGAAGCGCCCGCGCACTGGGCCAGCTGGCCCTCGGCCTGCGCGGCCGGCCTCCGGCATCCCATGTGAACGAGCTCGAGCTCTCGCTCGCAGAGCTGCGAGAAATCAGCGAAATCCTGATTCACTCCACTTATGAGGAGCGGCTCGCCCTGCCCGGCATCCGGCGCCGGCGCGCGGACCTCTTGCCCACCGCGGCCCTGATCCTGCTGGTGCTGGCGGAGGCCCTCGCCCTGGACGCCTACACCCTCTGCGACTGGGGCCTGCGCGAGGGCGTGATCCTGGCCCACCTCGAGGCCGCGACCGCCGGAGCGGCCTAGCGAGGCAGCCGGACCGGATCCTCCCCGCCCTGGATGCGCCGCTCGAGCTCCTCCAGGTCCAGGTCCTCGGCGCGGACGGTGAGGCCCACCCGGATCCAATCGAACACGAGGCGGGTCTCCGCCAAGGTGATCTCGTCCCGGAAGGCGAGCCGGGTCGGGAAGGGATGACCGGCGAAGGCCTCGACCCCGTCGAAGCGCAGCTCGCGGATGCGGGCCTGGGTGTGGTCGTACACGTCGACGACGGCGGGCAGGCGTGTGCTGGGATCGACGTGGGTGACAACGCGCCCGTAGTAGTGGTACGGCGGGCTCGAGAGCGCCACCAGCTCACGGCCGTCTCGCTCGGTACGGCGAGCGCTGCCGGCCTTGCGGGTGCGCAGGTCCGTGAAGCCCAGGTCTTCGAGCCGGAAATGGGTGCCGGCGAACACCTCGGTGCCCTTCAGTCCGCGCATGCGCACGAAGCGCTGGAAGCGCACGTCCCAGCTCCAGCTCGCGAGTTCGCCCCCGTCCGGGGATTCGATCTTGAGCACGCCGGGCGCCGGCGTTCCCTCCTCCCGCATTTCCACGACGGCGACGAGGCGTCCGGGGCGGCTCTGGCGCAGCAGCTCGATCTCGAAGCGGCGCTCGGAGCCGGTCTCGTCCTTGGTCCAGGCGGCGATGTGTGCGCCCATGGTCTCCCCCGGGCGCAGCGCCGTGACCATCTTCTCGATCCACGGCGCGGGCTCGAGCGGCGTCTCGGCGCGGCCTCCCTGGGGTGCGAGCGCCAGGAGCGCTGCGCCGATCCAACCGATGCGTCCCACGTCGTCCTCCGGGCCGGAAGGGTAAGCCTGCTCTACCATCGCCGCCCGCCTGCAAGGAGAGCGCGATGGACCTGCACTTCACCGAGGACCAGCTCCGCTTCCAGCGCGACGTGCGCGAGTGGATCGCCGCCAACCTGGAGCGCCCCTGGAGTGCCGAGCTGCGCGATCCGAAGCACGACCCGGATTCCCTGGTCGAGGTGCGCCGGGCCTGGCAGCGCAAGCTGCACGGCGCCGGCTTCCTCGGCATGGGCTGGCCCGAGGAGTGGGGCGGCCGGGGCGCCACCGAGGTGGAGAGCGCCCTCTTCGAGGCCGAGCTGGCGCGAGCCGACGCGCCGGCCATCCCGAACTCCCTCGGCATCGGGCTCCTGGGCCCGGCCCTCATCCACCACGGCAGCGAGGAGCAGCGCCGCCGCTTCATCCCACCCATGCTCAGTGCCGACGAGATCTGGTGTCAGGGCTTCAGCGAGCCGGGCTCCGGAAGCGACCTGGCCTCGCTTCGCACCCGCGCCGAGCCGGACGGCGACGACTACCGCATCACCGGCCAGAAGGTCTGGACCACCTTCGGCCCCTGGGCGAACTGGATCTTCGTGCTCGCCCGCACCGACCTCGAGGACCGCTACGGCGGCATCTCCTTCTTCCTCGTGCCGATCGAGCAGGAGGGCGTCGAGGTGCGCGGCATCCGCCAGATCACCGGGGAGAGCGAGTTCGGCGAGGTGTTCTTCGACGGCGCCCTGGCGAGGCGCGAGCACCTGGTGGGCAAGCCCGGCGAGGGCTGGCGGATCGCCATGACCGTGCTCGGCTACGAGCGCGGGGCCACGACCCTGGCCAACCCGGCCCAGAACGACGGCTACCTGCGCGACCTGATCGAGGGCCTCGCCGCCCGCGGCGACCTCCCGCGCGCCGACGTGCGCGAGACCCTGGGCCGGCTCGTGGTCGAGAACGAAGTGCTGCGGGCCAACGGGCTGCGCACCCTCGCCAACCTGGCCTCCGGCGCCGCGCCGGGTCCGGAATCGTCGATCGACAAGATCTTCTGGTCCGAGTACGCGAAGCGGCAATCGGACGCGGCCCTCGACCTGCTCGGGCCCCAGGCCCAGCTGCTGGCCCGATCTCCAGGCGCCCGCCCGGCCGTGGACTGGGCCTACGCCCACCTCTGGGATCGGGCCGGGACGATCTACTCGGGCTCCTCGGAGATCCAGCGCAACATCATCGCCAAGCGCGTGCTGGCGATGCCGACGAAGTAGAGGGGGGAGATCCGATGCAGTTCGAGCTCGACGACGATCGCGCCCTCCTGCGCAGCTCCACCCGGGAGCTGCTCGAGGCGGAGGCCGATCTCGCGGAGAGCCGCGGTCTGATGGAGGACTCGGCGGAGGGCTACTCGAAGGCCTTCCACGCCCAGCTGGCCGAGCTGGGCTACCTGGGCCTCCTGCTCACGGAGGAGGAAGGCGGCGCCGGCATGGGCGCCGTCGGTCTGGCTGCGGTCCTGGCCGAGATGGGTCGGGTGGCCCTTCCCGGCCCCTTCCTCGAGGCGGTCCAGGCCGTGGAGCTGCTGCGCCGCTGCGAAGACGACGTCGCGCGCAGCTGGTGCCAGCGCATCGTGGCCGGTGAGGGGCTCGTGGTCTTGGCGGAGCGCGAGGCCACGGAGGGCGCCGCTCATGGGGCGCCCGAGACGACCTTCGGCGACGGCCGCGTCCGCGGGAGCAAGACCTTCGTCCCGTTCGGCGCCCAGGCGGACGCCCTGCTGGTGACCACCAGGGACGGCGTCGTGCTGGTGGAACGACCCGACGCGGGCTTCGAGGCCACCGCCCTCCCCACCCTCGACCACGCCCAACGCTTCGCAGCCATCGCCCTCGACGGGCCCGGGCTGCGGCTGGCCGGCGACACCGCCTCGGCGCTCGACGCGGCCCGGCAGGTCGGCACCCTCGGCGCGGCCGCGCAGCTCTTCGGTCTGATGGAGCGGGCCCTCGAGCTGACCCTCGCCTACACGGCGGAGCGCGAAGCTTTCGGTGCGCCGATCGCGAGCTTCCAAGCCCTGCAGCACCGGGCCGCGGACATGCTGCTGAAGACGGAGAGCTCCCGCGCGGCGGTGTTCCGCGCGGCCTGGGCCGTGGACGCGGGGCTCCCGGAGGCGGCGTACCTGGTGGCGGTGGCGAAGGCCTGGGCAGGCGACGCTGCCAGGCTCGTGTGCGGCGAAGCCATCCAGATGCACGGCGGGGTGGGTTTCACCTGGGAGTACGATCCCCACGTGTTCTACAAGCGCGTCAAGACCCTCGAGGCCTTCCACGGCTCCACCCGGGAGCAGGTGGAGCGGGCCCTCGAGCTGGCACCCCAGGCCTAGTGCAGGATCGGCCCACGGCCGCCGAGCTGCTCGAAGCGATCGCCGACCTGCTGGAGCAGCAGGTGCTCCCGGCGACCGACGGGCCCCTGCGCCATCAGGTGCGCGTCGCCGGCAACCTGTGTCGCATCCTCGAGCGCGAGGCGCGGCTGGGCGGCCCCCAGGAAGAACGCGAGATCGCCCTCCTGCGCGAGGTGATCGCCGAACCGACCGGCGCCGACGATGCGGCGAGCCTGACCGAGCAGCTCGCCCGCGCGCTGGCGGAGGACGAGGACCCGGAGCTCGAGGCGCGCGCGTGGCCCGCCCTGCTCGAGATCGTTCGCGGCAAGCTCGCGGTCGCGAAGCCGGCCCACGACGCGTGGACCTTCGAGGGGGAGATCCCGGAGTGAGCCCGGAGGACCTGGCCGCCGGACTCGCCCGGGCGCTCGGCGAGCGCTGGCAGACCCCGGTCGACGTGAAGCTGGTCGGCGTCGCCTCCGCCGGCGCGCGGCGGCGCAACGTGCTCTTCGATGCGAGCCGGGCCGGCGAGACCCTGCCGCTCGTGGCGACGATCATCCCGAGCCGCGCCATGCAGGTGATGGACATCGCGGTGGAGGCGGCGAGCCTGCGCCTCGCCTTCGAGGCGGGCATGCCGGTGCCCGAGCTCCACGGCGTGTGGGAGGACGATGCCCACGTCGGCGGGCCCTTCTTCGTGACCACGCGCATCGAGGGCGAGACGATCCCGCGCCGCATCCTGCGCCTGGTCGAGGCGGACCCGACCCTGGGCCCGCAGCTGGCCCGCCAATGCGGCAAGGCCCTGGCCCGGCTCCACGGAGCGGACCCGGCCGCCGCCCACCCCGATCTCGCGCGGCCCGCCGCCGGCAGCGACCCCATCGCCCAGGCCCTCCTCGGGTTGGAAGCCCTCGTCCGCGAGCTCCTCCAGCCGTCGCCGAGCTTCTCCCTGGGCCTGCGTTGGCTCGAGCGCCACGCGCCGCCGCCCCCTGCCGCGCCGACCCTCGTCCACGGCGATTTCCGCAACGGCAACCTGATCGTCGCGCCCGATGGCCTGCGGGCAGCCCTCGACTGGGAGTTGACCCATCTCGGCGACCCGATGCGCGATCCCGCCTGGCTCTGCCAGCGCATGTGGCGCTTCCGGAACGACGCCCTCGAGGTCGGGGGCTTCGGCGACCGCGCGTCGCTTCGGGAAGGCTACGAGGCGGCGGGTGGCACCTGGCGGGACGACGCCTTCCACTGGTGGAAGGTCCACGGCACCCTCAGCTGGGGCCTGGGTCTAGCGAGCCAGGCGAAGGCGCACCTGGACGGCAGCGTGCCCTCCATCATCATGGCCGCCAGCGGCCGCCGGGTGGCAGAGCTCGAGTACGACCTGCTGATGCTGATCCAGCGAGACTACCGTTAGGCGGGCGCGGTCCGCCGGGGCTGCGTCCCCCGCGCCTGCGCCAGCACCCGGCGCGCGGCCTCGGCGCAGCGCTGCGCCGCCTCGCCCGGGGGAAGCGCGTGGAGCTCCTTCGAGAACACCTCCACGCCGATCGGCGCGTCGGCACCGATCCGGTCGAGGCTGCGGATCACGTTGGCGATCGGGATGTCGCCCTCGCCGGGGAGCCGCCGCGCCTCCATCGTCTCCACCAGCAGATCGTCCGCCGCGGCGCTCGGGGCGTCGTTGAGCTGCACGCCGCCCACCCGTGCGCCGGGCAGCGCCTCGAGTTGGGCGAGGTCGGAGGGCCCGCGGAACCAGTGCCAGGTATCGACCATCACCGTCCCGTTGGCACGCCCGGCCCGCCGCACGAGCTCCTGGGCCGCGGCCACGTCGGGGATGCCCGACCAGGGGAGGAACTCGATCGTCACCAGCAGGCCGTGCTCCTTCGCCCGATCGCACACACCCGCGAAGGCCTCCGCCCCGGCATCCAGATCCAGGCTCGCGCCCAGGCCCTGGGCCAGGTTCAGCGAGCGCGCACCCAGCGCCTCGGCGATCTCGTAGAAGTCCGCCTCGACCGCGTCGGCGTACGGACCGGGGTCGACGCCCGCGGTGGCTTCCGGCGGGAGCCAGGTGAGGAGCGGATCCAGGTCGGCGACGACCAGGCCGTGATCGTCCAGCCGCGCCCGGATCTCCGCGGCGTCGTGTCCCGCAGCCCGGGCGCCCCGCCAGTCCTGGGGCCAGACCGTGATGGCCTGGAAGCCGGCGGCCGCGGCGGCCTCGATCATTTCGACCAGACCGGTCTGCAGGAGGCTCCCGGAGCAGAGCACGAGGTCGTCGCGGGTGAGCATGGGCGGAGGGTATCCTCTGCCCATGCTCGTCGGCATCCACCACACCGCGCTCTCGACGCGGGACCTCGACCGCTTGGTCGCCTTCTACCGGGACCTGTTCGGGTTCGAGGTCGAGTTCGACTTCCCCTGGGACGAGGCCAACGAGGCCTTCCGCACCACCCACGCCCAGCCGGAGACCCGCGGCCGCGTGGTGATGCTCCGGCACGGCGATCACCGCCTGGAGCTGTTCCAGTACGAGAAGCCGGCGCCCTGCCCCGACATCCCGAACCGCCAGAACGCGGACCTCGGCATCTGCCACTTCTCCTTCGAAGTGAAGGACATCGAGGAGGAGATGGCGCGGCTGCACGCCGCGGGCATGCCCTTCCAGAGCGGGCCGGTGGCCCAGGCGAACATCAAGAACGCCTACGGCCGGGATCCAGACGGCAACTTGATCGAGCTGATCGAGTTCTTCGAGACCTCGGCCGGCTGACGTCACCCACCGGAGCTTCCGAAGCACCCACGGGCGATGGAAACCCGAACGCTCCTGGTAGTGGACGACTCGCAGGCGGTGCGCGAGGCGCTCTGCCTGCTCCTCCGCTCCCGGGGGCTCCCGGTCCGCGCCGTCGGGACCCCGAGCGAGGGGCTGCGCGAGGCCCGCCGGCAGCGTCCGGCGGCGATCCTTGTGGGCCACAGCCCACTCGGAGGCGGCCCCCTCGGCTTCGGAGCCCGACTGCGAGCCGCACCCGAGCTCGGGGACGTGCCGGTCGTGGAGGTCGCCCGGGTCGACGAGATCGTCCGGGAGATCGCGGACGGCTGGGACCGCTGCGGCTCCGCGGCGCGGGATCTGGTCGCCCGGCTCCGTCCCTACACGGGCACCGGGCTGCTCGGCACGAGCCCTCTCGCCACGTAACCTCCCGGGACACCCGGCATCGGATGGGCCAGGAGGAACACGATGTCCGTTCGTCTCGCCCTGTCCGCCATCCTTCTGCTCGCGGCCTCTCCCGCGCTGGCGGTGGATCCCGTCTACACCGGCCGCTTCAGCTCGCTCGCGGTGAGCGGCTACGACCCGGTCGCGTACTTCACCGAGGGCCGCCCGGTCGAGGGCACAAGCGATCACACCCTCGAATGGAACGGCGCCACCTGGCGGTTCGCCAGCGACACGAACCGCGCGGCCTTCCAGGCCGACCCGGCCGCCTACGCCCCCCAGTACGGCGGCTACTGCGCCTGGGCGGTCAGCCAGGGCAAGACCGCCTCGGCGGACCCGGAGCGCTGGAAGATCGTCGACGGCAAGCTCTACCTGAACTACAACGCGGCAATCCAAGAGCGCTGGGAGAAGGACGTCCCGGGGCACATCACGCGCGCCGACGCGAACTGGCCGGGAATCCTCGCGGGCGAATAGGAAGACGTGGTACATGTGGCGGGGCATGAGCCCCGCCGCCCCCGTGATCCTCGAAGCCGCCCTCAACGGCATGACCTCGAAGGAGAAGAACCCCCACGCTCCGCGCGAGCCCGGGGAGATCGCCCTGGACACGTTTCGCTGCCTCGACGCCGGCGCGGCCATCATCCACGCCCACAACCGGGACATCGCGCTGACCGGCGAAGCCGCGGCGGCCGACTACCTCGAGGCCTGGCGACCGATCCTGACCGAGCGACCCGACACGCTCTGGTATCCCACCCTCGGCATCGCCCCGGACATGACCGGCATGATGGCGCACCTGGCCGTCCTCCAGGCGGAGGTGCCGCTGCGCATCGGCGCCTTCGATCCCGGCTCGACCAACATCGGTGCTCCCGGCGCGGACGGGCTTCCGGAGGGCGGCGTCTACGGCGTCTCTTACGACGCGGTCCGCACCGGCTTCGAGACCTGCCGCACCCTCGGCCTCGGCCCGAGCCTCGGCATCTACGAGGCCGGCTCCCTGCGCACGACCCTGGCCTGGCACCGGGCCGGAAGGCTCCCCCGCGGCACGATGGTGAAGCTCTACTTCGGTGGCGAGTACGGCCTGATGGGCACGCAGCCGGGGGCCACCTTCGGCCTGCCGCCCACCGAGCACGCGCTCCTAGCCTACCTGGACCTCCTGGAGGGCACCGGGCTCCCCTGGTCCGTCTCGGTCTGGGGCGGCGACCTGATGCAGACCCCCATCGCCCGTCTGGCCCTGGAGCGCGGCGGCCACCTGCACGTCGGCGTGGAGGAGTTCTACTCGCCGGATCGCTCGCCTTCGAACCTCGAGCTGGTGCGGGAGGCCGCGGAGCTCGCGGGCAAGGTGGGCCGGCCCCTCGCCAGCTGCAGCGAGACGGCGGAGCTGCTCGACCTCCCCCCCGCTCGCCAGGAGGCCCCGTGACCGACGCCCCGGGCGCGCTCGCCCGCTACCGCATCTGCGACTTCACCGGCCAGCTCGCCGGCGCCGGCGCCACCAAGTGGCTGGCGGCCTTCGGCGCCGAGGTCATCCGCATCGAGGATCCGGTGCGCCAGGGCAGCTGGGACATCCTGCGCGCCATGCCGCCCTACGTCGACGAGCGCCGCGGCATGGACTTCGGCGGCGGCTTCAACAACCACAACGTGGGCAAGCGCGGCATCACCCTGAACCTGCGCACGGACAAGGGCAAGGAGCTCCTGGCCGAGATCGTCAAGCGCTCGGACGTGGTCTCCGAGAACTTCGCCGCCGGGGTGATGGAGCGCTTCGGCTTCGGCTACGAGCGGCTGAAGGAGCTGAAGCCGGACATCGTCTACGTGTCCAACTGCGGCTTCGGCCACACGGGCCCCTACGCCGCCTACAAGACCTGGGGCCCCATCGTGCAGGCCATGTCGGGCCTCACCTTCACTTCCGGCCTGCCCGACCAGCCGCCGGCCGGCTGGGGCTACTCCTACATGGACCACACCGGCGGCTACTACATGGCGCTCGCGATCCTGCTGGCGCTGGTGCACCTGGAGCGCACCGGCGAGGGGCAGTGGGTGGACCTGTCCTGCACCGAGGCGGGCCTCACCCTGAACGGGCCGGCGCTCCTCGACTACAGCGTGAACGGGCGCGGCTTGCGACGCGAGGGGCAGCCCCACAGCAACCGCAACGAGTGGCCGCCGATGGCGCCCCACGGCGTCTATCCATCTCGGGGCGAGGACGAGTGGGTGGCGATCGCCTGCCGGAACGAGGACGACTGGAGCGCCCTCGGCGCGGTGGTCGGCGAGAGCTGGACCGGCGAGGCGCGTTTCCGCAGCCTCGCCGCGCGTCTCGAGCACCAGGACGCCCTCGACGAGGCGATCGCCGGCTGGACCCGCGAGCGCGACAAGGTCGACGCGGCCGAAGCCCTGCAGGCCGCCGGCGTTCCCGCCGCCGCGGTCGCCCGCCCGGCGGAGCGCATCGACCACGATCCGAACACGGCGGCCTGGGGCCTGTGGCCGACGGTGCACCACACGAAGATGGGCAACGTCCGCGTGGACGGGCTGCCAGTTCACTTCTCGCGGACGAACTGGAAGATCGAACGCGGCGGGCCGTGCGTGGGAGAGCACACCGACGAGGTGCTGCGCGAGCTCCTCGAGCTGTCCGACGACGAGCTGGCCCGGCTCCACGAGGAGGGCGTGGTGTGAGCGTGCTCCAGGGTGTTCGGGTGGTCGAGCTGGCGAGCGAGCGCAGCGGCCTGGCCGGCAAGCTGCTGGCCGACATGGGGGCGGACGTGGTGCTGGTAGAGCCGCCGGAGGGCGACCCCTCCCGCGGCCATCCGCCGTTCGTCGGCGATCGGCCGGATCCCGAGCAGAGCCTCTTCTTCTGGAGCCTCCACACCAGCAAGCGCGGCGTCACCCTCGACCTGGAGGATGCGGAGGGGCGTGCGCGCCTCGTCCGGCTCGTCGACGCCGCCGAGCTGGTGATCGAGAGCGAGCCGCCGGGACGCCTCGCCAGTTTGGGACTCGACGGCGCCCGCGCCTGCGAGCAGCGGCCCGAGCTGATTTGGGCCTCGATCACGCCCTTCGGCGGCCAGGGGCCGCGGCGCGACGAGCAGAGCACCGATCTCACCGTCCTGGCAGCGGGCGGACCCGTCTGGAGCTGTGGCTATGACGATCACCGCCTTCCGCCGATCCGCGGGGGCGGGAACCAGGGCTACAACATCGCGTGTCACTACGCCGTGCTCTCCCTGCTCACGGCCTACCTGCACCGCCTCGCCACCGGCGAGGGGCAGTCCCTGGACGTGAACATGCACGCCGCCGCCAACGTGACGACGGAGATGGCGTCCTACCACTGGCTCATCCAGCAGGGGACGGTGCAGCGGCAGACCGGGCGCCACGCCATGGAGGTGCCCACCCTCGACACCCAGATCCGCTGCGCCGACGGCCGCTATGTCACGACCGGCGTGCCACCGCGCACCCCGAAGGAGTTCCGGCACCTGCACGAGTGGGTCGTGGAGCTCGGGATCCAGGACGACTTCCCGGAGGCGGTCTTCCTCGAGATGGGCGCCAAGCGGGACGGGATCGACCTCTCGCTGATCGGCCAGGACGACGAGATCACGGCCATCTTCGGCGCCGGCCGCGAGGCCATGAACGCCATCGCCTCGCGGGTCTCGGCCTACGAGTTCTTCCGCGGCGCCCAGGAGCGGGGCATGGCCGTGGGCGTGGTCTACGCGCCGGAGGAAGCCTTCGACGACGAGCACTTCCGGGCCCGCGGCTTCGCTGTGGAGCTGGAGCATCCGCGGCTCGGCCGCCGCGTGACCTATCCCGGGGCACCCTACCGCTTCGAGAAGTCGCCCTGGACACTCCGACGACCGGCGCCGGCCCTGGGCGAGCACAACGAGGAGGTATTCGCCGAGCTCGAGGCGCCGGCGTAGGGGATCAGCTGACGCCGACGTAGCGGAGCGCCACCTCCGTGAGCTCGTCGACGAGTACCTCCGGTCGCATGTCGGCGGTGAGTCCGAACAGAGCGGGCCGGTCGATCGAGGTCCGGAGCGCCGCCGCAATCGTGGCCATGGCCCGGAAGAAGGGCTCGTCACTACCGATGTGGCAGGCCAGCGTGGGCTCGATGCGAATCGCGAGCGCCCGGATCCGGGCCGCCACGGCGAAGTCGAGGTCGCGATGGCGCCGTAGCAATGCGTCGTCGGACCGCTCCTCCAGGCGAAGCGTGCGCACCGTACCGCCCCAACGACGCCAGCCGTCGGCGTAGAGCTCGATCGCCTCGCGGACCATTGCCCCGAGGCTGCGGCCCTCCCAGCGCTCCCACACCGCGCGCTCCTCGATCCAGGCCACGCTCTCCCGATGGACTCGGTCCAGGCAGGCGTGGAGCAGGCCGCGGAGATCCTCGAAGTGGAGCCTGATGGTCTCCGCGTCGACCTGGGCCAGCTCGGCGATCTCCTCCATGCGAATCGACGCGAGGCCTCGCCCGTCGAAGACCCGCTCGGCGGCATCGAGGATGCGCTGTCGGGTGGCGGCGCTCATGCGATCGGTGCGGGCCCTCGTCGAAGACGGCAGAGCCGGCGCTTCCCTGCGCGGCTCCGGCGAGCATCCCACGGCGCGGAGCAGCAGGTCGCTCAAGGTGTCGACCAGCTCGTCCGTACCCGCCTCGTCGTCCGGCGCGTGGCGGATCATCTCCGGCGCCGCCGCCACGACCAGGCGTAGCACCGACTCCACCTCGCCCTCGCGAGGGGACAGGCCGTGCCGCTCGAGCTGGCGGTGGACGAAGCTCCGTAGCAGATCCATCCGGCGGGCCTGAAAGCGCTCCTCCCGCAGCCGGATGCTCTCGGAGCCGTGGGTCGCGGCGTGGAAGGTGTGTTCGAGCCCACCGTGCTCGCGGGCCGCCACCACCATCACCCGCACACCGTCGCGAGCAATGCGATCGAGGGAGAGGTCGGCCTGCGCCAGGGCCTCCACCACGCTCGTCACGTGGGCCAGACGCTCGTCGCAGAAATCCTGGTGCAGGTGGTCCACCAGGACCTCCTTGCTCGCGAAGCGGGCGAACAGGCTGCTCAGCGACACCCTGGCCGTCTCGGCGATCTCCCGGAGAGAGACGTCGCGCACCTCGCGCTCCGACAGGAGGCCCCGGGCCGCCTGGAGGATGCGCTCCAGGCTACGGCGGCTTCGTTCCTGCTTCGGCGGCCGGAGGCCCCGGTGTGCTGCGAGCTCGGGCATCGGTCCCCCGCGCGTGAATCGATCCGATCCAAACGCCGGAAACCGGAACGTTCAAGCCACTTCGCGTCCGCCCCCTGGGAGGAGCGTGGCTCACGGCCCGATGCAGTCGATGCGCGGGAAGCGCTTCCAGCGCGGACGGGCTCGCTTTCGTTTCACGACCCGGCAGTCGAAGGGGACGCCGGTCCGCGGCGCGACCACCTCCATGCACTGGCCGGCCTGGGCGGCCGCGCTGGCGATGCCGGGGGCCGGCTGCGGCTCGAAAGCCATCGCCAGCCGGAAGAAGCCGATCCCCGGCGGCTGGGCGAGGGCCAGGCCGTGGGCCTCGATCTCGTAGGGGATCGGTGCCGTGCTGGCCGGCGCCCGGTCGCCGATCCGCACGAGGGTGATGCCCTGGGCCGAGCCCGGCAGACAGCCGGGCGGGAGCGCGCCGGACGCGTTCAGGTACTGGATCGGCGCCGCTGCACCGGCCGCAAGAGAGCTGACAACCGGCCCCGTGCTCGGAGCGACTGGAGGCGGAGCCACGAATCCGTCGTAGCCAGCGCGCGCGCCGTAGAACCCGTTCAGGTAGTTGTTCTCGGCGGCACCGGAGAAGGGGGCGGGGATCGGCCCCCAGCCGTCCCGGGGACCACAGGCCGACGTACCTGGCCCACCCGGCGGGAGGTTCACGTCGACGATGGCGCCGTGGTCGTCCTCCACGACCAGGTGCACGCCGTTCGTCTTCGGGTCGACGGGGCCCGCCTGGGCGGGGACGAAGGAGCCGCGGGTGACGACGCCCTGGCGACCCGGCGCGAACGGGAAGAGGTACTGGGTCTGGACGCCGGTCGGTGGCGGCCCGGCCGGTGGGTTGCACGCTGCGCAGCGGTCGCCCAGGCCGTCGCCGTCGCTGTCGGCCTGGGACGGGTTGGCCAGCAGCGGGCAGTTGTCGCAGGCGGCGCCCAGGAAGTCGAAGTCGTCGTCCAGCGACGGCACCAGCGGGTCCGGATCCGTGAGGTCGCTGCAGCCGTCGTTGTCGTCGTCCGGGTCGCTCACGTCGCACTCGCCGTCCACGTCCGCGTCCGGGCCGTCCAGGAAGGGGTCGAAGGCGCCGGAGCTGCAGTCGTCGCAGGTGTCGCCGTCCACGTCGGCGCATTGGGTCGGGTCGAGGGGAGCGGCGTCGCTCGGGTCGTCGAAGGTGTCGTCATCGTCGTCGTCGTCGCAGGCGTCGGCGATGCCGTCGCCGTCGGTGTCGGTTCCGACGTTCGGACAGGTGGTGAGGTCGATGGTGTAGGCCCCGGTCTGGGTCGTCGGCCGGAAATCGTCGTAGAGGGCGAGGACCACCACGGCATAGGTGTCGGTGGTGGGCATCAGGACGCCCTGGAGCAGCGGGTCGCGGCCGGGCCCGTCATCGTCGTCCGCGTCGAGCACGTCGAACGTGCGTGGGTCGAGGATCCCGGCGACGAGATCCAGGTTCGGGTCCGCCGCGGTCACCTCGACCCGCACCCGTTGGCCCGCCGTACCGCGGAAGGTCACGGCGTCCACCTCTCCGGGCTGGCTGAGGGTCTCGTGATGGGTGGGCCCGTCCACGGCCATGTCGTTCGCGCCGAGGGTCGTCGTCACCGAGAGCGTGTAGCTGCTCCGCGTCTTCCGGCGATCGGGCCAGTCGAGCACCACGACGGTGAGGAAGAGATCGTCCACCGAGGGGTTCGTGAGGCGGCCGACTCTCACCGACTCGGTGGTGCCCTGGTTGGCCGAGAAGAGGAAGGTGCTCGAGTTGCTGGGATCGGAGCGGGGACCGAGGACGACCAGGTCCGCGTCCCCGGTTCCCGTCATCTGGAACTGCGCGGTGGTGGCGCCGGGCGGGACGAGGTAGTCGTAGAAGTGGATTCCGTTGTTCGCCACCGTGTCCGACGCGGGCGTGCCCTCGACGAGCTCTCCCCGGTAGTCCGGATCCTCGGCGAACTGGAAGCCGCGGTTGGCGAAGACGCGGGCGGCCTGGTTCCGGATCTTCTTGTGCCGGCGCCCCTTGCTGCCCTTGCGGCCCGGGAAGGTGGTGCGGAGCGCCGCCAGATAGGCGTCGCGGTAGTCGATGTGCTCGGCGTCCGGCGGAACGAAGGGGAGCGCCCGCCACAGCACCGTCCCGAAGCGCTCGGCCCCGAGCAGCTGGATCAGGTCCCAGTTCGTGGCGCCGTACACGAGGCCCGTCACGTGGGGGTCCGGATCGAGCTGGTCCGGGAACTTCCATCCGCCGTCGACGCGGCGCAGCTCCGGGGCGCCGGGCAGCGTGGACTCGCCGACCCGGGGATCGCCGTTCAGCAGCACCGCCATCGTGTCGGCGATGCCCTCGCTCATGGCGAACGCCGGGTCGAAGGAGCTGCGCAGGTCCGGCTGCACCAGCTCCTCGAACAGGTGGTGCCCCATCTCGTGAGCCGCCACGTCACTGTCCTCGTCCAGGTGCGCGAGGACGACCCCGTCCCCGCTCCCGAACAGGAAGGCCGGGGTGAAGGGGTCGTAGAAGGCGTTGTTCACCGGGCCGCCGCCCGGCGCTCGCAGGTTCGTGAAGGCGACGACCGGTGTCGGGAAGGCGGGGAAGCCCTGGGCCACGGCCAGAGCGCCGGTGCGCGTCAGGTGATGATAGATGCCCGTCTGCACGAGCCGCGGATCACCGACGGGGAAGGTGAAATCGTTCGCCGGGCGGTAGGCCGCCGGCGCCTGGAGATCGACGACGCGGGTGAAGTCCCCGGCGAGGGCGCCGGAGCCGTTCAGGTGGGTGATCGTCACCCGGGCCGGTGTCGGCGCCTGGACCGGGTTGGGATCGTAGACGTCGCCGACACCTTCCACCGTGCGCAGCCGATCGGTCAGGCGCAACACCTCGCCGCTGCCCGCGTCCACCATCACCTCGAAGGAGCCCAGGGGGACGTGGCTCGCCAGCTGCACCTGCCAGGCGGGCACCGTGCGGTCCTCGAGGGCCAGCCAGCCCTGGCTGACCCGGGGCGAGATGCGCTCGCGCACGACGCCGGCGGCGGCCCGCGCGCGGGCGAGGGCCTCCCCGCGGCCGATCCGCCACTCCCCCGGCTCGGCGCGGGGCAGCGCGGTGGCGCCCGTGACCGGCGGCAGGAGCGCCGCCACCTCCGGGTCGGAGCTCGCGTGGAGACGACCCCGGCGGTTGAAGACCGGCTGGCCGTCCTTCATCAGGGCGTAGGGCGTGTGGGTGATCCCGCCAACCTCTCGGGCCGGTCCCTGGGCGGCCAGCGCCCCCGACTCCTGGAGCAGGGCCAGGTGGAGGGACGAGCGCGGCCCGCGGAAGCGGCCTCCCGCGCCGGCGCCGGGGACGACCGCGGCGCGGCCGGTGCCCCGAAACGAGGGAATCCGGGCGGACAGATCCCGCGTCCGCTCGCGCCCGGGTGCGGCCTTTGGGGTGGCCGGCGTCGGAGGGGCCGAGCCCAGCCCCGCCGCGGCCTGCTCGGCTACGGGCGCGCCGGGAGGCCCGTCGAGCAGGGGGACCGGCGCGAAGAGGGCGAGGGCGACGACCACCCCCAGTACCCGCGCGCTCCGCCGCCGCATCCCTGGTCCTCCACTCGGCATGGTGGAGCATCGGGAGGGTTCGCGTCAACTCGCACCTAGCATCGGCGGCGGCGCGTGGTGACCCAGGCAGGATTCGAACCTGCGACCCCCAGCTTCGGAGGCTGGTGCTCTATCCAGCTGAGCTACTGGGCCACGCGAGGGAGCGGAGCCTACCGGAATCGGCCCCCTGTCGCGAACCGGGGGCCTTCAGCGGACTCCGATCTCCTCGGTGCCGTGACGCGCGCCCCAGCTCTGGACGATCCCGTCCGGATCGAAGAGGACCAGAAGCGTGTCGTCCCGCTGCTCGTTGCGGGTGAAGGAGAAGAGGGTCAGGTTGGTGAAGACCGGCTCTTCCAGCTCCAGCGCGTCGACGTTCCGGCGTACGAAGCGGTAGAGGAAGGCGTCGCCGTCGTGCTGACGGACGATCCGGTCCGGCGGTCCCAGGACCTGGAGGACCTGGGCCTTGGTGGTGACGCCCGCGGAGAGCACCTGGTCGGGAACGGCGCGCAGCGGCGTCCCGCGGTAGACGCGGGTGATGCTGCAGCCGACGCCGGCGGAGAGCAAGAGGCCCGCGACGAGGGCGAACAGAAGCGGTCGCCTCATTCACGCACCCGGCTCTCGCGGAAGCCGTGGTACTTCACGACGTCCGCGTCGTCGAAGAAGACCACGAGCAGGTCCGAATCGGACCGGATCTCCAGCATGTTGAAGAAGATCGTCACGACGCCGGAGAGGCGGGCCTCGTGGGCCTCCCAGGCCAGGATGTCCGAGAACTGGCGCGGCGCGGCGCCGCCCAGATCGTTCTCCTCGGCCAGGATCAGCTCCTCGAGCAGCGAGGCATCGGAGAAGTTGGCCGGCGGGCCGAACCAGTCCAGGAGCTCGGCCCTGGTCGTGATGCCGGCGCGGATCTCCCCCACCTGGGCCGAGTCGAGCCGCGTGCCCTCGGAGTAGGTCCCGATGGCACAGCCGGTCAGCAGGCAGAGCGCTGCGAGGAGCGCCCCCGAGATGCGCATGGTGAATCCCCCGGGCCGCAGCCTAGCCCAGATCCGGGCCGCTATGTTCGCCGCCCACCACAGGACCCAGCATGGAACACGCCAGCTCCGGCCTCGACGCTCTCGGCATCGCGTGGCGCCTCGGCGCCACCCTCTTCTTCGTCGCACTGAACGGCTTCTTCGTGGCCGCCGAGTTCGCGCTGGTCAAGGTGCGCTCGGGCCGCATCGACCAGCTCGCCGGCCAGGGCCGCGCCGGCGCGCGGGCCGTCCAACACATCCTCGGCCACCTGGACCGCTACCTCTCCTCCTGCCAGCTGGGCATCACCCTGGCGAGCCTGATCCTCGGCGCTCTGGGCGAGCCCGCGGTCTCCGTGTTGATCCTCGCCGCCGCGGCCGGGATGGGCATCGGCGTGGACAGCGAGGCCGCCTGGCTGCCCTTCGTCTCCATCGGTCTGGCCTTCGCGGTGATCACCGCCCTGCACATGACCGTGGGGGAGCAGGCGCCGAAGATGTGGGCGCTTCGCCGTGCCGAATCGACGGCGATCCAGACGAGCTACGCGCTCCGGGCCTTCACCTTCGCCTTCGGCCCCTTCATCACCGCCATCAACGCCATCTCGAACTGGATGCTCCGGCTGGCCGGCCTTCCGCCGGACGCCGGCCACGAGGCCTCCCACACCGCCGAGGAGATCCGCAGCATCCTCTCCCTCTCGGCCAGCGCCGGGGCCATCTCGGAGCGCGAGTACGAGCTCACGGCCAACGTCTTCCGCATGATCGAGCTCGAGGTGCGCCACATCGTCGTACCCCGCATCGACGTCGAGTACCTCTCCCTCGAGAAGCCGCCCGAGGAGAACCTGCGGCGCCTACGCGAAATGCGACACAGCCGCATGCCGCTCTGCGAGGTGGCGCTCGACACGGTCGTCGGCTTCGTCCACGCCAAGGACGTCCTGGATCGCACCCTCACCGGCGAGACGCCGGACCTTTCCGCCATCGCCCGCCCCGCGGTCTTCGTGCCCGACACCATGTCCGTGTCCGACTTCCTGCTCGAGCTGCAGGGCCAGCGGGCCCACTGCGCCGTGGTGGTCGACGAGCGCGGCACCGCCCTGGGCCTGGCCTTCCGGGAGGACGCCCTGGAGGAGATCGTGGGGCCCCTGGGCGACGAGTTCGACGAGGACGAGCTGGGCCTCGTGGATCTCGGCGACGGCCGCTTCGAGCTCTCGGGCCGCCTCGCCCTGCCGGAGGCGTGCGACCGCCTCGGCGTCGCCCTCTCTCCGGAGGAGGAAGAAGCCGAGGACACGATCGGTGGGCACGTCACCGCCCGGCTCGGCCGGCTGCCGCGCAAGGGTGACACGGCGGAGGTGGGGGACTTCCGGGCCACCGTGGTCGAGGTGAGCCGCCGCCGCATCCAGCGCCTGCTCATGGAACGCACCGCGGAAGCGGATTGACGCGCCTCCGGACGCGACCGGATCAGCGCCTGCGGCGCTTGCGCCTCTTCCCCTTCTTCTTGGGAAGGGCGTACGGCGAGCTGAGCTCGCTGGCCACCTGGTTGCCGCTGCCGTCGTAGGCCTGGAGGAGGAAGCGGAGACGGCTCTTGCGTTTTCGGCTGCCGACGTTCGGCACGGTCCAATTGTGGCGGCCGTCGCCGTCGGCGGCGGAAAGGACGTGCCAGGCAGTCTTCTTCCAGCGACCGCTCTTCCGGCGTTCGATGCGGAAGAGCAGGTCCACGCTCGCCACGTCGGCGGTCCCCTGCCAGGTGAAGGTGGTCGCTGTGTTCGGAACGAGGGTTCCCGCGGGCGGCGCGGTGAGCGACACGCTGCTGGTCGGCACCGGCGGCGTGACGGGCGGCGGCGGCTGGGGCGGCGGCGGCGCCACGCTCGCCGTGTAGGCGGCGATCTGGGTGCGGCCGTGCTGGAGCGTGTGCACGGCGTCGGCCCCGTTCACCGGATCGTTGCGGTCGACGCCGCAGGGCAGGCCGTTGCAGGTGAGATTCGGACTCGAGAAGAGCGAGACCCTCGGCGCGCCGAAGGCCTGGGCGTAGGCCATCACCGTGGCGAAGCGGTTGTCGACCCCGTGCCCGAGCGCCCAAGGGAAGGTCCCGCCGCTCCCGTCCTGCCGGCGGGAGTGGGTGAGGCCCATGTTGTGGCCGAGCTCGTGGGGGAGCACCACGTCCGAGCAGTCGATGGAAACGTGGCTGTAGCCGTAGCGACGCGAACGCGAGAAGTTGCCATTCGCCAAGTAGCCACCCACCCAGGCGACGCCGCACACGCCGTCGCCCACGTAGGGCCGCAGGAGCACCACCAGGTCCGCCCCGACCTGGCTCCGCTGGGCGTCGACGCCCTGGAAGACGCCCTGGTTCATCGTCACCTGGTCGAGGGCCGCATCGGAGCTGATCGTGTCGCTGACCGCGACCTCCTCGCGGTGAACGACCCGCAGGCGCAGGCCCGCCTCGCTGAGCCGATAGGCGTCGTTGGCGACGTTCACCACGTGGTTCACCCGGGTGTCCACGCCGCTGCCGTAGCGGGCCGTCACGCCCGGCGAGTAGAGCACGAGCAGGTCGATGGTCACCGGCGTCGGCTCCACCGCCTGGACGGCCGGACCGGCCACGAGGATCGCCAGGAGGACCAGCAGGCCACGCGTCATCCCGACACCTCCGGCGGCACCCGCTCGTCCGTGCGCGTCGGATCCACCAGCACCTGTTCGAGATCGTCGTAGAACACGGCCGCGGCACCGCCAACCCCTTCCACGAGGAAGCGGCCCTGGGCGGTGGCCACCTGGGCGAAGAGCGCGCGCTCGCCGAGGGTGAGGGTGAGGGCGTACTCGTCGTCGCTTCCGTCCATCACCGCGCCCACGCCCCGGTCGCCGTTGGCGTGCTCGTTCACCCAGGACACGGTGCCCTCGACCTCGCCGATCCCAGGCAGCGGGATCGTGAAGTTGTCGCCGACCTCCAGGGCCAGGATCGCCTCCGGGTCGAGGCGCAGGCCGAACCGGGCAGGCCGGTAGTCGCCCACCGGGTGGTCGAAGAGGAAGGAGGCGCCCTCGTCGAGCTGCCACAGGCTGGGCAGCGGGCCGAGCTCGGGCGGGAGGGCCGCGAGCAGCGCCGGGGGCGCGCCTGCGGCGGGCTCACGCCGATCCGAGGGGGGCTCCCGCGTCGGCTCGTCGGGATCGGCGGCGACCCGCCCCTCGGAGGAACGCGATGCGGCGCCCTCGCGCGCGCCGGAGGCAGATGCCCCGGAAGCCGCGCTCTCCGGGCTCAGGGACGGCCGCTGGCCGGCCGCCAGGGCCAAGCCGACACCCAGGATCAGGGCCATCAGCCACCACGCCCGCGTCAATCCGCACCTCCCTGGGGAACCTCCAGGAGCATCGGGAAGTGGAGCGACCCGGGACGTGAGCCAGGGCACTTTCTGCCCCGATTCGGCCTCCGATGGACCCGAGACCTCACCGCAAGGAGTCTCCATGCGTCTTTCCCGCCCCACCCGGATCCTGCTCGTCGTGAGCCTCTCTTTCTGCCTCCTGGCTCCCAGCCTCGCCATGGCCAAGAAGAGCAAGAAGGCTCGCCGCCGCGCGGCCGCTGCGGCCCAGCACGGCATCGGCCCCGGGGGTGTGCCCGCCATGCGGGACATGCTGCTCGGCCGCATCCAGGAGCTCGACACCACGGTCCTGCTCCTCGACGCGCGGGTCACCGACCTCGAGATGCGCCTCCAGGCCCTCGAGGGCTTGGCCACCGACGACGACATGGACGGCTTCAGCGAGAACCAGGGCGATTGCGACGACACGATGGCCGGCGTCTACCCCGGAGCCCCCGAGGATCCGGCCAACGGCATCGACGACGACTGTGACGGCCTGATCGACGAGGCCGCGCCGGCGCCGGGCACGGGCACGGGCACGCCGACCCCTTAGGTCGCCTCCCCCCCGGTGAATGCACGGGGCGGTCGCCGCGTCGGATCCCGTGGGCCACGGCCCACTCGAAGGGAGCTTCCATGCGCACGCAACGAGCCCGAACCCTCCTCCTCGCGACCCTCCTGGCCGGCAGCGTCGGCCTGATGGGGTGCCACCATCTCGTGCACCATCCCGGTCACCGCGGACATGGCCACGGGCACGGCAAGCACCACGGCAAGCACCACAAGAAACACCACGGGCATCACGGGAAGCACGGCGGCGGTCACCACCACGGTGGCGGCCACCACCACGGCAAGTAGCGGAGTGGCGCCTTCCGTCCGTCCCGCGTCCAGGCCGCCGCGGCGAGAGCGCGCAGGGCGTCGGTCTCCGAGAGCACGCCGACCAGCCTCCCCCGCCCGTGGACCACCGGCGGGCAGCGACCCGCCCGTCGCCGTTTCGCCGCCGACGGTCGAGGCGAATTGCCTCACTGATTCCCGCGCACTGGGGTGCGATACTCCGCAACGGAGGAACCCCATGGCCGAGATCACCGGCGGCGAGCTGCTCGCTCGCTGCCTCGCCGCCGAGAACGTCCGCTTCGTGTTCGGGCTGCCGTGCCCGGAGATCGATCCGCTGCTCGCGTCGCTCGAGGCCCATGGCATCCGCCACGTCCCGCTGCGCCACGAGGCTGCGGGCGCCCACATGGCCGAGGGGGTCTACAAGACGACCGGCGCGGCCTCGGTCGTGCTCGGCAACCCGGGGCCCGGCTCGGCGAACCTGCTGCCGGGCGTGATCACCGCCCGCCACGAGGGCGTGCCGATGATCGCCCTCACCTCCCAGCACCGCCTCGGCCTCGTCTACCCCTCGCCCCCCTCCACCTTCCAGGGCCAGGACCAGCTCGACGCCTTCGGCCCCAGCGTGAAGTGGGGCGGCCCGATCCTCGAGTGGGCGCGCATCCCGGAGGTGACGCGGCTCGCCTTCCGCGAGATGTGGAGCGGCCGGCCCGGGCCGGTGCAGCTCGAGATCCCCGCTCCCGTCCTGTACGCGACCGGCGAGGAGGCCAGCACACCGGTCTGGGCGCCGGGGCAGTACCGGGCGGAGCCGCCCCAGGCCTCGGAATCCCAGCTCGAGCAGGTCGCCGGGCTCCTCGCAGCCGCCGAACGACCCTTCGTGCTGGCCGGCTCCGGTGTCGACCGCGCCGGCGCCAACGCGGCGCTGCTGCGCCTCGTCGAGCTGCTCGATTGCCCCGTGCTCACCACCATGGCCGGCCGCGCCGTCGTCCCCCGCGACCACGGCCACGCCTTCTACCCCTACAGCAGCGCCGCCGACCGGGTGCGTCGCGAAGCCGACGTGGTGCTCGTGGTGGGCTCGCGGCTCGGCAACCTCGACCTGCCCTACGACAAGTACTGGGGCGACCCGGCCCGCCAGCAGATCGTGCAGATCGACGTGGACCCGCTCCACATCGGCGTCACCCGCCCGGTGACCCTCGGCGTCGTCGGCGACGCGGCGCAGACCCTGGACGGGCTCGTGCGCGTGCTCGAGAAGCGGGGCGTGCAGCGCCAGGGCGCCGGCGACCTCACCCGCTACCGGGAGACCGAGGACGCCTGGTGGCAGGAGCAGCTCGCGGGCGTCGACGCCTGGAAGGAGGGCGGCCTGCATCCCGCCCACGCCATGCGCGCCATCGGCGAGGTGTTCGGCGGCGAGGCCATCTACGCCACCGACGGCGGCAACACCTCGCTGTGGGCCCACTGGCTGCTGCCCTCGACTCGCCCCCGCTCCTACCTGAACATCCTCGAGCTCGGCATGCTCGGCACCGGCATCCCCTCGGCGATCGGCGCCAAGCTGGCCAACCCGGAGCGCGAGGTCGTCTGCACGACCGGCGACGGCGCCGCCGGCTTCAACATGATGGAGATGCAGTCCGCCGCCCGGGAGGGCCTGAAGCTCACCACCATCGTCTTCGCCGAGGGCTCCTGGTCGATGGAGGAGCCGAACGAGCGCCTCACCTGGGGCAAGACCTTCGGCACCGACCAGGGCACGATCCGCTGGGACGTGGTGGGCGAGGGCCTCGGCTGCCGCGGCTACTACGTCGACTCGCTCGAAGGCCTGCGTCCCGCACTGGAAGCCGCCCGGGACGGCGACGGCCCCGCCGTCGTGTGCCTGCGCACGAGCCGCGAGGCGAACCTGGCGACGCCGGGGGATCCGGCGATGCGCTTCGTGGAGGTGTATCAGGGGCCGATGGGCGGCTGAGCCGGAGACGGCCCGCGGGCGGGCCTAGCATGGCGGGCGTGCTCCCCACGCGCCCCGCAACGCGCCAGCTCTCCGCCTGCTCTGGGCTCGCCGCCCCGCTCCCGATCGGCGCCGGCGAAGACGCGCTCCCGGATGCGGTCGTCGCCGAGCGGACGCCGCGCGCCGCTCCGAGTCTTCCCCTCCCCGCAACGTGGGCCGGTGCAAGTCCCGCGGCTACCCGCCTCGCTGGCACGTAGAATGACGCCATGGCCCCGGGCCCGGCGGACCGCTGATGGCGCTCCATGGCGCCAGGCCATGCCCCGGACATCCCTTCCGGCTCGACTTGGGCGGCCTCCGGGACCCTCTTCGATCGCTGGGGAGCCGAAGAGAGAAGATGGATTCCGTCCCACTGGCCCCTGCACGCCTGCGCAGCCAAGGCGATCGGTGGGCAGGTCGACAGGGGAGCGCTTCCTCGAGCCAGTGCCCAGCGGCTGACCTCGAGACGGAGTTCCCGGGGGCCACGCTCGCCCCACGAGACAGGGCATGACCCTCGCCGCGTGGGCTAGAGATCGCGGCCACTCTGGTGGGGCGTACTGGACTCGAACCAGTGACCTCCGCGGTGTGAACACGGCGCTCTAGCCAACTGAGCTAACGCCCCGGGAGGGCCAAGGCCCTGCGGGTCGAGGGGTTTTAGGCGAGGGACCGGGGCGATGCAAGAACGGCCCGAGCGCGGCCGGGGCCTCGGCAGCGCCCGCGCTCAGCGAGGCGGCGGCCCCATCGGGATCACCTCGCGCACCTCCACCGGGCCGATCTCGGCGTGGGGGCACTGCTTCGCGATCTCGATGGCCTGGGCCCGGTCCTCGGCCTCGATCATGAAGAAGCCGGCGATCATCTCCTTCGTCTCGGCGAAGGGGCCGTCGCTCACCAGGGGCTTTCGGTCCCGGATCTGGACGCGGGCTGCCTGGTCCATGCCGGTGAGGGGGTTGCCGCCGCGCATCCGGCCTTCCCGGGCCTGGGCGGCGGCGAACTCGCCCATCCGCTTCATCTCGGCCGCCTGGGCCTCCGGGCTCCCCCACTCGCGGGCGGGGTCGTCGACGACGATCAGCATGAAGAGGGGCATCGGTGGTGGTCCTCCACGAGCCCGACGATTCGACCCGGCGGAACCGGACGTTTCTCAGCCGGCCCCCTCGACTCCCTCGGCCTCCTCCGCCCGGATGGCGGCCGCCTTCACGAAGGCCGTGAAGAGCGGGTGGGGCTCGAAGGGGGTGCTCTTGAACTCCGGGTGGAACTGGCTCCCGACGAACCAGGGGTGGTCGGCGATCTCGATCATTTCGACCAGGTGGCCGTCGGGAGAGGTTCCGGAGAGGACCAGGCCGGCCCGGGAGAGGCGGTCCCGGTACTCCGGGTTGAACTCGAGGCGGTGGCGGTGGCGCTCGGAGATCTCGAGGGCGCCGTAGGCCTCGGCGGCGTTCGTGCCGGGCTGGAGCTTGCAGGGGTAGGCGCCGAGCCGCATCGAGCCGCCCAGGTCGTCCACGTCCCGCTGGTCCGGCAGGTAGTCGATCACCGGGTGCGGGGTTTCCGGGTCGACCTCGCTCGAGTTGGCGCCGGCCAGGTCGGCCACGTTGCGGGCGTACTCGATCACCGCCGCCTGCATCCCGTAGCAGATCCCAAGGAAGGGGATGCGGTTCTCGCGGGCGTAGCGCACCGCGGCGATCTTGCCGTCGATCCCCCGCGCGCCGAAGCCGTGGGGGACGAGGATGCCGTCGACGCCCTGCAGCTCGTCCGGGCTGCCGAGCTTCTCGGAATCGACGTACTCGATCTTCACCTTGGCCCGGTTCGCCATGCCGCCGTGGTGGAGCGCCTCGTTCAGGCTCTTGTAGGCGTCGGTCAGGTCGACGTACTTGCCGACCATGGCGATGCGCACCTCGCGCTCCGGATGGCGCACCGCGTGGACCACCTGCTCCCAGCCCGTGAGGTTGGGCGCACCGGTCCAGATGCCGAGCACGCGGGTGATCTTCTCGTCCAGGCCCTCGTCGGCGAAGACCAGGGGCACCTCGTAGATGTGCTCCACGTCCTTGGCGGTGACGACCGCGTCCTCGTCCACGTTGCAGAAGAGCGCGATCTTGGCCTTCACCGAGCGCGGCAGGAAGCGGTCGGTGCGGCACAGCAGGACGTCCGGCGCGATGCCCACCGCCTGGAGCTCCTTCACCGAGTGCTGGAGGGGCTTCGTCTTCAGCTCACCCACCGAGGAGATGTAGGGCACCAGCGCCAGGTGCACGTAGCAGACGTTCTCGCGGCCCACGTCGCCGCGGAGCTGGCGCACGGCCTCGAGGAAGGGCAGCGACTCGATGTCGCCAACGGTGCCTCCCACCTCGACGATCAGCAGGTCGGCGGTCTCGGCGGCCTGCTGGATGCGCGCCTTGATCTCGTCGGTGATGTGCGGGATCACCTGGACCGTGCCGCCCAGGTAGTCGCCCTTGCGCTCCTTGCTGATCACCGAGTGGTAGACCCGCCCGGCGGTCACGTTGTTGACCTGGCTGGTGCGGCTGCGCGTGAAGCGCTCGTAGTGCCCCAGGTCGAGGTCGGTCTCGGCGCCGTCGTCGGTGACGAACACCTCGCCGTGCTGCACCGGGTTCATCGTCCCCGGGTCCACGTTCAGGTAGGGATCGAGCTTCAGGAAGGCGACCCGCAGGCCCCGGGCCTCGAGCAGCGCCCCGATGGCGGCGGCCGAGAGGCCCTTCCCGAGGCCCGACAGGACCCCTCCGGTGACGAAGATGAACTTCTTGGGGCGCGTGTTCATGAGCTCTCCTGTGGAGTCTATCGGATGGCCGGGGCAGCTTCGGCGCGGGCGTCGTCGATGCGGATCTGGTGGATGGGCACGAAGGGCGAAGGGAGCCCAGCGGGCGGGAAGTAGCCGATCTCGAGGGTCTCCTCCGGCGTCGTGGGCTCGCCCTGCCCCACCGGTGTGGCCTCGAAGCACAGGTTCACCGCCTGGACCCGGTTGCCGTCCGGGTAGGCGATCACCTGGCGGGCCGGGTCGGAGTACACGCCGATCAGCCGGCCCACGTCGATCTCGACACCGGTCTCCTCGGCGACCTCCCGGGCGGCGGCGGCCGCGACCGTCTCGCCGGCCTCGACGTAGCCGCCGGGGAGCCCCCAGTGGCCGTTGTCGCTCCGGCGCATGAGCAGGAGCTCGCTGCCGGGACCGCCCTTCCAGACGACGGCCGAGACCGAGAGGCGGATCTCCGTCGGATCGGCGGCGAAGTACGACGTCGTGGACGTCATCGGCCTGGCGATCCGGGTCTTGCCGCGCACGGCTGCGCCGTGGGGGAATGCGACGGGACCGATCGGATGTCTCTCACCCCGAAGGAGTTCGGAGGGTTGTAGCGACCGGCCCGGGGCGCCGCAATTTCGCCCGCCGGAAACGGCGTTTCAGAGCGCCAGGGGCGCCTCCAGCAGGCCCTCGGTCTCGCCGAAGCCCGCCATCAGGTTGAGGCACTGCACGCCCTGCCCGGACGCACCCTTCACCAGATTGTCGATCGCCGAGAGCAGCACCACGGTGCCCGCGCGCTCGTCGGCGAAGACGTTCACGTCGCAGAAGTTGCTGCCCCGAACACTCGAGAGCTGCGGGGTCTCGCCGGGCGGCAGGATCCGCACGAAGGGCTCGTCCCCGTAGGCCCCGGCCAGGACGTCCCGCGCTTCGTCCTCGCCGAGGGGCCGCGTCGTGCGCAGGTAGACCGAGGAGATGATGCCCCGGACCGTCGGCAGGAGATGGGGCACGAAGGTCACCCGCACCTCGCTCCCGGCAGCGGCCCCGGCCTCCTGCTCGATCTCCGGCGCGTGCCGGTGGCTTGCCACGGCGTAGGCCCGGGCGTTGCCGTCGAGCTCCGCCATGAGGAAATCCGCGTCCAGCTTGCGGCCGGCGCCGGAGACGCCGGACTTGCTGTCGACGTGGACGGCGTCGGTGAGGGCCAGGCCGGCCCGCAGGAACGGGATCATGGGGATCAGGACCGAGGTGGGATAGCAGCCGGCGGCCGCCACCAGGTCAGCCCCCCGGATCGCCTCCCGGTAGAGTTCCGGCAGGCCGTAGACGCCCTGGCCGAAGAGCTCCGGAGCGCCGTGGGGGCCGTAGGTGGCCTCGTAGACGGCCTTGTCGGTGAAGCGGAAGTCTGCCGAGAGGTCGACGACCCGCACCCCGGCCTTGCGCAGGCCCGCAGCCATGGGGGCGGCGGTGGCGTGGGGCAGGCACAGGATGGCCGCGTCGGCCCGCCGGGCCAGGGCCTCCGGATCGGCGCTCTCGAAGTGGAGGTCGACCACCCCGCGCAGGGCCGGGTAGGCCTCGCCCACCGCCTCCCCCGCCCGCTGCTCGCTGGTGGCGGCGACGATCTCGCAGTGGGGATGGCGATGCAGGATGCGCAGGGATTCGAGCCCGGTGTACCCGCTCGCTCCGACGACGGCGATCCGCATGGTCCTGTCTCCCTTGTGCTCCAAAACGAAACGGGAGGCCCGAAGGCCTCCCGTTCGAGTGCGAACTGCTGGCGGAGGCCTAGCGCTTCGAGAACTGGAAACGCGCACGGGCGCCGCGCTGCCCGTACTTCTTCCGCTCGATCTTGCGCGCGTCCCGGGTGAGGAAGCCGGCCTTCTTCAGGGCGGCCCGCTGGGCCGGGTCGAGCTTCTCGAGGGCCCGGGCGATGCTGTGGCGCAGGGCGCCGGCCTGGCCGGCCACGCCGCCGCCCTTGATGCTGGCGGTGATGTCGTACTGGCCGCCGAGCCCCGTGGTGTCGAGGGGCTGGTGGATCATCTTCACCAGGCTCTCGCGCGGGAAGTACTCGCCTATGGGCCGGCCGTTCACGATGATGTTGCCGACGCCGAGCTTCACGCGCACCCGCGCCACGGAGGTCTTGCGCCGGCCGGTGGCGGCGGCTTCGGTCTGGACTTCACTCAAGGACGAGCTCCTCGGGCTTCTGGGCCGCGTGGGGATGATCCGGGCCGGCGTATACCTTCAGCTTGCCGAGCATCTTCCGGCCGAGGTTGTTCTTCGGCAGCATGCCGCGCACCGCCCGGCGCACGACCCGATCGGCGTAGGGACCGGAGAGCAGCTTGTCCGCGGTGATCTCGCGCAGGCCGCCGGCCCAGCCCGAGTGGCGGTAGTAGGTCTTCGCCTCGCGCTTGCGGCCGGTGAGCTTCACCTTCTCCGCGTTGACCACGATCACGTAGTCGCCGGTATCGACGTGGGGCGTGAAGGACGGCTTGTGCTTGCCGCGCAGGATCGTCGCGACCCGGGTGGCGAGCCGGCCGAGCACCTGGTCCTCGGCGTCCACGACCAGCCAGCGCCGCTCGACCTCGGCGGACTTGGCACTGCGGGTGGCCTGGTGGGCCTGGACTCCCATGGGTGCGGTCCTCTTCTTCTGGCCACACGGGTGGCGAGCGGTGTTCGATAGCAAGCCGGCCCCCCAGGGTCAAGCGAGGGGCACCGGTAAGCCGCCGGGATCCTGAGGGATTCTCGGCTCCGGCCTCCCCTCGGAGCCGCCGGCGACCGGCTCAGGCCTCTACGCGGACCAGGGTCAGGCCGCGGGCGGGAGCCGTGGGACCGGCGGCGGACCGCTCGCGGGCGACCAGCGCCGCGGCGGCCCAGCCGGGCTCCCGGCGGCCGAGGCCGATCTCGAGGAGCGTCCCGACCAGGTTGCGGACCATGTGGCGCAGGAAGCCGTCCCCCTCGGCCAGGAGGACGACCTCGCCGCCGGCGAAGCCCCGCACCTCGAGCCCACGCAGGCTCCGGACCGTGTCGGACACGCTCGAGCCCGCGGCCTGGAACGAGGCGAAGTCGTGGGTGCCCCGGAGGGAGGCGGCGCCCTCCTGCATGGCCGGAAGGTCGAGGGGCGGGGGCACGTGGTGCCAGCGGCGCGCGCGCAGGGGCGAGGCCTCCCGCCCGTTCCAGACCTGGTAGCGGTAGAGCTTCCCCCGGGCCGCGTAGCGGGGGTTCCAGCCGTCCGGCGCCGCCGCGCACGCCACCACCGCGAGGTCCGCCGGGAGCTTCGCGTTCAGGGCGCGCATCAGCGTCGGAGGATCGAGGCGGGTCGCGAAGCTCGCCGCCGCGAGCTGGCCCTCCGCGTGGACGCCGGTGTCGGTGCGCCCCGCGCCCTTCGCCACCACCGGCACGCCCGCGATCGCGGCGAGCGCGCCCTCCAGCTCCGCCTGCACCGAGCGGTGGCCGTCCGGCTGGCGCTGCCAGCCCTCGAAGTCCGTGCCGTCGTACTCCACGGTCAGGCGGAAGGTGGGCACGGATCAGGCCCCGAAGAAGCGTTGCTGCGCCAGCTCGAGACCGTTGGCGGCGGCGAGCCGAACCGGGTCGCCGGCGATCCACAGGAGCAGGCCGCGCTCAGCGGGAACGCTCGGGTCGCTCCGCACCCGGCCCACACCCACGTCGTCCGATCCCACGCTGGTTCGGGTAGTGGGCGCGTCGCGGCGGTCGCTGACCACCACGCCGGGCGCCTTCGACAGCGCGTCCGCCGCCTCGGCGGCCGCCAGCGGTGCCTCGGTCTCCACGGCGAGCTGGATGCCGCAGCCGGCGAAGGTTGGCACGCGCAGCGCCGAAACCGAGAGCGGCGGCGGATCCCGTAGGAGGCGGGTGAGGTGCCCTTCGATCTGCGCCTCCCGGTCCGGGGCGAAGTCCACGCCCGGGGCGTCCGCCGAGGGCAGGCAGTCGAAGGCCAGGGGGCGCGGGAAGACGTCGGAGGCGTCGGGCTCCTGCTGCTGGAAGAGACCCAGGGTCTCCTGCTGGAGCGCCTCCACTCCCGAGCGCCCGGCGCTGGACGCGGACTCGAGCACGGTGGCGTGGAGCCGGACGATCCCCGCCCGCTCGCGCAGCGCCGCCAGCACCCGGGCCAGCAGCAGCACCGGGCCCGCGGGCCCCGCCACCAGGGGCTGGTCCGGGGCCCAGGCCCGGCCGCCGGGGCCAGCCAGGCCGAGGGGCACCTCGCCCCGATCGGCGAGGGCTCCCGAGAGATCGATGCAAGGCACCTCGGCGCGCAGGGCGTCGCGGATCCACTCGACGGCGGCGCCGGCCGGCGCGCACAGCCACAGCAGGTCGAGCTCGCGCAGGGGCGGCGGATCCACCTCCACCGGCAGGTCGTGGCCCAGCCACGCGACGTCCTGGCCGAGGGACGCGTCCGTCGCCAGGGGGACGAGGCGCTGGATCGGGAAGCGCCGCTCCTGGAGCAGCTCCAGCAGCTCGCGGCCGACGTGGCCCGTCGCCCCGACGACCGCGACCCGCAGCAGCTCGGCCGCGTTCACCCGGCGGGCTCCAAGTGACGCAGGACGGCGTCGCCCATGGCCCGGCAGCCGAGGGTGGGCCGCTCTTCGCCTTCCAGGACGAGATCGCCGGTGCGGTGGCCCTCGCCCAAGACGGCGGTCACGGCCGCGCGCACCTGGCCGGCCACGTCCTCGCGCCCGAAGGTGTGCTCGAGCAGCATCGCCACGGAGAGGATCGCCGCCAGCGGGTTCGCCTCGTCTTGGCCGGCGATGTCCGGCGCCGAGCCGTGGACCGGCTCGTACAGGCCGACCCCGCCCTCGCCCAGGCTGGCCGAGGGCAGCATGCCGAGGGAGCCGGTGATCATGGCCGCCTCGTCGGACAGGATGTCGCCGAACAGGTTGCCCGTGACCATCACGTCGAAGCGGGCCGGCTCGCGGACCAGCAGCATGGCGCAGGAGTCGACCAGCTGATGGGCGAGCTCGACGTCGTCGTAGTCCTTGGCGACCTCGTCGACGACCTCCATCCAGAGCTGGGACACCTCGAGGACGTTGGCCTTGTGCACGTGGGTCACGTGGTGGCGGCGCCGGCGGGCGGCATCGAAGGCCACGCGGGTGATGCGCTCGATCTCCACCTCGTCGTACACCATGGTGTTGCGCGCCTCGCGGCGGCCCTCGACGAGGGCGCGGCCGCGGGGCTCGCCGAAGTAGATGCCGCCGGTCAGCTCGCGCACGACCAAGAGATCGATGCCGTCCACCACCTCCGGGCGCAGGGTCGACGCGGCCGCCAGGGCTGGGAAGACGGTGGCGGGGCGTAGGTTCGCGAACAGCCCCAGCTCTTTGCGGATGCGCAGTAGGCCCTTCTCGGGGCGGGTGTCCACGGGCATCGCGTCCCACTTCGGCCCGCCCACCGCGCCGAGCAGCACCGCCCGGCTGGTGCGGGCCCGTTCGACGACCTCGTCGGCCAGGGGCGTGCCGTGGCCGTCGATCGACGCGCCGCCGATCAGCCCCTCCGAGAGCTCGAGCTGCAGCCCGGCCCGATGCCCCGCCACCTCGAGGACGCGGACCGCCTCGCGGGTCACCTCGGGGCCGATGCCGTCGCCGGGAAGTACCAGGATCTCGTCCGTCATCTTGCTCCGTCAGATGCCACGGGGGGCGTCGGGCTCGCGGTGGGCCTTGTGGCCTTCGAGGCGGTTGATGGCGTTCACGTAGGCGCGGCCGCTGGCGACGATGATGTCGGTATGGGCGCCGTGGCCGATCACCCGGCGTCCGTCCTCGGTGATGGTGACGGTCACCTCGCCCTGGGCGTCCATGCCGCCGGTGATCGCCTTCACCTGGTACTGGAGCAGCTCGGCCTTCGTGTCCGTGAGCTCGGTGATGGCCTTGAAGACCGCGTCCACCGGGCCGTCGCCCTGGGCGGTGGCCTTGCGGGCCTCGCCGTCGACGATCAGCTCCACCGTGGCGTTGGGCGTAGCGAAGGTGCCGCTCTGGATCACCAGGTTGCCGAGCTGGAAGCGGCCGTCGTCGATCGTGACCGAATCGGCGACGATGGCCTCGAGATCCTCGTTGTAGATGGTCTTCTTCTTGTCGGCCAGGTCCTTGAAGCGCCGGAAGGCCTTCTGGAACTCCTCGTCGGCGAGCTGGTAGCCCAGCTCCCCGAGCCGCTCCCGGAACGCGTGGCGCCCCGAGTGCTTCCCCAGCACCAGCTCGTTGGAGGGCCGGCCGATCGACTGGGGCGTCATGATCTCGTAGGTGATCGCCGCCTTCAGAACGCCGTCCTGGTGGATGCCCGCCTCGTGGGCGAAGGCGTTGTCGCCGACGATCGCCTTGTTGGGCTGCACCGGGATGCCGATGATGGACGAGAGCAAGCGGCTCGTCGGGTAGATCTCGGTCGTGCGGATCCCCGTGTCGAGCCCGTCGAAGGCGTCCTTGCGCACCTTCAGCGCCATCACCACCTCTTCCATGGCGGTGTTGCCGGCCCGCTCGCCGATGCCGTTCACCGTGCACTCCACCTGACGGGCGCCCGCTTGGATGGCCGCCAGGCTGTTCGCCGTGGCCAGCCCCAGATCGTTGTGGCAGTGCAGACTGAACACGACGTTCTCGCTGCCCGGGACGTGCTCGCGCAGGTAGCGGATCAGCTCGTGGTACTCGACCGGCGTGGTGTAGCCCACCGTGTCCGGCACGTTCAGGGTCGTCGCGCCGGCCTTCACCGCACAGCCGAACACCTGGACGAGATAGTCCCAGTCCGAGCGCGTGGCATCCTCGGCCGAGAACTCCACGTCGTCCGTGTACCGGAGGGCCTGGCGCACGGCCCGGTCCACCTCCTCCAGCACCTGCTCCCGGCCCATCTTGAGCTTGTGCTCCAGATGGATGTCGCTGGTCGCGATGAAGGTGTGGATGCGCGGGCGCCGCGCCTTCTCGAGGGCCTCGCCGGCGCGGGCCACGTCCGCCTCGGCGGTGCGGGCGAGGCTGCAGACCGAGGTCTGCTCCAACGCCTCCGCGATCGCCCGCACGGACTGGAAATCGCCCTCGCTGGCGATCGCGAAGCCCGCCTCGATGATGTCGACGCCCAGGCGCTCGAGCTGGCGGGCGAGGGTCACCTTCTCGTTCAGGTTCATGCTGCAGCCCGGCGCCTGCTCGCCGTCGCGCAGCGTGGTGTCGAAGATCCGGATTCGTTTGTCGTCGTTCACGAGGAGATCCCTCCTGAAGGCGGCTTGTCGTCGTTCATGCCGACTCCTCCGGCTCCGCGGGCGGGATCTCCTCGAGGGCGCGCCCGGTCCGCCAGCGCCAGAGCCACTCGATCGGGCCCGAAGCCACATAGGCAATCCCGACCAGGAAGAAGGTGACCGACGGCTTGGAGAGGATCACCGCCAGGGCCAGCACCATCAGCACTGTCGTCCCGTAGGAGCCATTGACCCGCAGGTCCTTGAAGCTGCGGTAGGGGACCGGGCTCACCATGAGCACGCCGAGCAGCGCGATTCCCACGCCGGCCAGGGGCGCCGGCACGTCGAGGGGCAGCCCGCTCTCGCGCAGGAAACCCGCGAACCACACCGAGGCCAGCACCATCCCCGCGGCGGAAGGCGTGGCGAGGCCCTCGAAGCGCCCGCGGTATCTCTCCGGCGTCACGTTGAAGCGCGCGAGGCGCAGCGCCGCGCAGGCGGCGTAGAGGAAAGCCAGCACCCAGCCGGTCCAGCCGAGCTGCTGGAGCGCGCCGGCCTGGTAGGCGAGCATCGCCGGCGCCACCCCGAAGGAGACCGTGTCGGCGATGGAGTCGTATTCGGCGCCGAAGCGGCTGGTGGCCCTGGCCATCCGCGCGACCCGCCCGTCGAGCACGTCGAAGATCCAGGCGATGAAGATGGCGAGGGCGGCCCGATCGAGATCCCCCCGAGCGGCGAGCGTGATCGACCAGAAGCCCGCCGCCAGGTTGCCGGTGGTAAAGAGCTGGGGGAGCAGCGCGACGCCGCGGTGGGGCTCACTCGCCCCCCGGCGACGGCGGCGGCGGCGGCGGCGTCGGACCGGAACCTCGGGCTCGCTCATGCGCCTTCCCCCTCGTAGGCCAGCTCGGCGATCACCGTGCTGCCGCCCCGCACCCGCGCGCCCCGCTCCACCCGCGTCACGCTGCTGAGGGGCAGCACGACGTCCGTGCGGGAGCCGAAGCGGATCAGTCCGTAGCGTACGCCCCGCTCGAGCCACTCGCCGATCTCGGGCTGGCAGAGGATGCGCCGGGCGATCAGGCCGGTGATCTGCACCACGCCAACCCGCCGGCCGTCGGCCATCTCCAGGGTCATGGCGCAGCGGACGTTGCGGGTCTCTGCGTCCCGGTTGAAGGCCGCCAGGTAGGCATCGCCGGACCGCTCCAGGGAGACGACCCGGCCGGCCACCGGCGCACGGTTCACGTGAACGTTGAAGACCGAGAGGAAGATGCCGATGCGCAAGGCCTTTTCGCCGCCCGGCGTTTCGATCTCCCCGACCTCGAGGACGCGCCCGTCGGCGGGTGCCACGACCCGGTGCTCGCCCTCCGGGATGTCCCGGCCCGGGTTCCGGAAGAAGGCGGCGACGAAGAGCCCCAGGCCCCCGAACAGCCCCGCCACGAGCGCTGAGCCCGCGCCCCAGGCGAAGCCCGAGATCAGGAAGAGCGGGATCGCGAAGCGGTAGACGTCCGGCGCGAACCAGGCGGTCAGTCGCTCGTCGAAGCGCTGCGGCTCTGGCTGCGTCGTCACGTCAGTTCTTCGACCGGTCGACCAGCCGGTTCTCGCCGAGCCAGGACATGAGGCCGCGCAGGCGCGCGCCCACCTCTTCCATCGGGTGCTCGGCGGCCCGGCGGCGCATGGCATTGAAGGCCACGAAGCCGGAGCGGTTCTCGAGGATGAACTCCTTCGCGAACTCGCCGCGCTGGATCTCGCCCAGCACCTCCTTCATGCGCTCCTTCACGCCCGCGTCGATCACCCGCGGGCCCCGGGTGAAGTCGCCGTATTCGGCGGTGTTGGACACCGAGTAGCGCATGTTCGCCATGCCGTTCTCGTAGATCAGGTCGACGATCAGCTTCACCTCGTGGATGGTCTCGAAGTAGGCCATCTCCGGGGCGTATCCGGCCTCGACCAGGGTCTCGTATCCGTTGCGCATCAGCTCGGTGAGGCCGCCGCAGAGCACCGCCTGCTCGCCGAAGAGATCCGTCTCCGTCTCCTCACGGAACGTCGTCTCGATGATGCCGGCCCGGCCGCCGCCGATGGCCTTTGCGTAGGCGAGGCCGATCTGGAGCGTGTCGCCGGCCGGGTCCTGGTGGACGGCCACGAGACACGGCACGCCCTTCCCTTCCTCGTAGTGGGCGCGCACGGTGTGGCCCGGGCCCTTCGGCGCGACCATGAAGACGTTCACGTCTTCCGGCGGCGTGATGGCCTGGAAGTGGATGTTGAAGCCGTGGGCCACCGCCAGGTAGTCGCCGGGCTCGAGGCCCGGAGCGATCTCCTCGGCGTAGAGGCCCGCCGCCGTCTCGTCCGGGACGGTCAGCATGATCACGGAGGCCTTCCGGGCGGCCTGGTCCGGCGTCGTCACCGTGAGGCCCGCCGCCTCGGCCTTCGACCAGGATGCCGAGTCCTTGCGCAGGCCCACGACGACGTTCACGCCCGAGCTCTGCAGGTTCTGGGCGTGGGCATGGCCCTGGCTGCCGTAGCCGATCACGGCCACGGTCCGGCCCTCGAGCCGGGCGAGGTCCGCGTCCTTGTCGTAGTAGATGTTCAGTGCCATGGGGGTGGGTTCTCCGTGGGGGCGCAGCCGGGTGGAAGGGGCTCCGCCTACGCTCTCGTGCGTCCCGCCGGCCTTCCGCCTCCGGAACGACGCGCTTACGGGTCCTGGGCCGCGCCGAAGGGGCGAGGCTACGAAAGCCCCGGAGGGGTGTCAAAACCGGCCTCGGAGCCAGCCCCCTGGTCAGACGAGGGCCTGTCCGGTGCGCTTCGCCTCGGCCTCGGCCCTGCGCAGGTAGCGGGGCAGGAGCTCGGCCGCGGACACCGCGTGGCCCGCGACAAAAGCCGCCAGGCCCAGCTCCGCGACCCGCGCGGCCCGCGCCACCACGCCGGGCAGGAGCCGCAGCGAGGGGAGGCCCGCCTCGGCCAGCCTCGACGCAGCCGGGCCCGCGTCCTCACCGACCACGATCGTCGTGTCCGCCGGGAGACGTGCCGCCAGCACCTCCGGATCGTAGACGCTCTCCTCCACCAGCGGCTCGCCCAGGGCGTCCGCACCGGACCAGGCGCCTGCGTACAGCTCGCCGCGGCGGGCGTCGAGCAGGGCGGCCACCGGGCCCGGCGCACCGCGGGCGGCCCGGGCCAGGGCCGCCAGGCTCGACACCGCCACGACCGGCGGGCCGCCGCCCAGGGCGAGGCCCTTGGCGGTGGCGATGCCGATGCGCAGGCCCGTGAAGGAGCCGGGCCCGGCCGAGACCGCGATGGCGTCCAGGTCGTCCGGCGTGGCGCCCGCCTCGCCGAGCACCGCGTCGATCGTCGGCAGCAGCCGCTCCGAGTGCACCCGGGGGCCCTCGGTCGCCACCTCCGCCACGAGCCGCGGCCCGTCGGCGAGCGTCACGCCCATCACCCGCGTCGACGTCTCGATCGCGAGCAGCAAAGGGCCCTCACCGCGGGGCGGGGGGCGGTTCGAGCGGCCCGCCTCGGTGCGATGCCGCGGCCGGCCGCGCTCGGCCATCGGCTAGAGCCCGCGCAGGAAGTCGAAGAAGGTGGACCAGTTGCGCGTGATGTCGTTCCAGAAGGCGAAGCCCATCAGCGCCACGAGCAGCACCAGGCCCACCTGCTGGACGAGCTCGCGGGTGCGCAGCGAGAGCGGCCCGCGCTTCACGCCCTCGACCAGGAAGATCAGCGCCTGGCCGCCGTCGAGGATCGGGATCGGCAGCAGGTTCAGGATGCCGAGGTTGATGCTGATCAGCATCAGCAGCTGGAGGTAGTGGTCCCAGCCCGCTTGGAAGGCCGAGTGGCTCTGCTTGGCGATCTCGATCGGTCCACCGATGGCCTTGCGGGAGATCTCGCCGGTCACGAGCTTGCGCAGCCCCTTCAGGAAGATCGACGTCACCTCGTAGGTCATCGCCACCGCCCGGGGGATCGAGCGGAGCGGATTGCGCAGCTGCTCCTCCTTCACCGCGCCGGGCAGCGCCGCGTTCGCTCCCTGGATGCCGATCAGGTACTCGTCGCGATCGAGGCCCTCGATCTGGGAGGGGCGCGCCTCGGGCTCGATCGCCGCACGGCGGATCTTCCCGGCGCGGGCGAACTCGATCGCGAGGCTGCGCCCGCCGCTGCCGAGCACGGTCTCCTGGAAGGTGAGGAAGCTCCCGATCGGCTGGCCGTCGACCGAGAGGATCAGGTCGCCGGCCTGGAGGCCGGCGCGAGCCGCGGGCAGCTCCGGCCGCACCGCCGCCACCAGCACGACGGCGGGCACCACGCCCAGCGCCTCGGTCCCGCCTCCCGGAACGCGGAGGTCGACCGTGGCCTCCTCGGCGTCGGGGCCCGGGCCCTTCGCGCGGGCCACCCGGATCGGCACGGCGTCGATCCCGGCCCGAGCTGCCAGCGCGCGGGCGAAGCCGGCCCAGTCTTCCACCTCCACGTCCCCGACCTGCACGACGCGATCGCCAGCCCGGAGGCCCGCCCGCTCCGCCGGCGTATCGGGCCCCGCCAGCCCGAGCAGCGCCTTCTGCCGGCGGTGCTGGACGCCGAGCCATCCGATCTCCTTGTCCTCGCGGAAGACCCGGTCGATGCCGGGCCGGGTCTCGATCGGGACGTCCGCCTGGAACGGGTCCGTGCCCGCGCGCTCGACGTCGAGCCGCACCACCTCGCCGGGGTGGGCGCGCACGTGGTCGTCGAGATCGTCCCACCAGGCCAGGGGCTCGCCGTTCAGCCCCACGATGCGGTCGCCGGGCTCGAGGCCCGCCCGCGCCGCCGGCGAGGCGGGCTCCACGGTCCCGATCACGCCGGCGGCCCGGTCGATGCCGACCCAGAGCGTGCCCATCAGCAGGAGCACGGGCAGCACCAGGTTCATCACCGGGCCGGCGAGCACGATCGCGAGCTTCTTCCACACCGGCTGGGCCGGGAGGCTGCGGGCCGGATCCCCCTGGGCCTCGGGGCTCTCCTCGTCGCCCGGGTTCTCGCCGAGCATCTTCACGAAGCCGCCCAGCGGGATCCACGCCACTACGTACTCGGTGCCGCTGCGCGTCCACTGCATGCGGAAGCGCCCGATGCCGATCGGCGGCCCGAACCCGATCGAGAACTTGAGCACGCGCACGCCGCTGAGCTTGGCCACGATGAAGTGGCCCCACTCGTGCACGGTGATCAGCACGCCGAGCATGAGGACGAAGGCGAACAGGCCTTCGATGCCAGTGGCGATCTGGCTCACGGCTGCGTCTCCTCCAGCGCGGCCCGCGCCCGATCGCGGGCCCAGGCGTCGGCGGCCAAGACGTCGGCGAGACGCTCGACCGCCTCGCCCCGATGATCGGCCAGCCAGGCGTCGAGCACGAGGCCGCCCGTCCGGGCGATGTCGGGGAACCGCAGGCCCCCCTCCAGGAAGGCGGCCACCGCCACCTCGTTGGCCGCGTTCAGCACGGCCGGAGCGGCCTCGCCCCCCGCCAGGGCCCGGAACGCCTGCTCGAGGCACGGGAAGCGCTTCGTGTCCGGGGTCTCGAAGTCGAGGCGTCCGGCGGCGGCCAGGTCGAGACGCGGCGTCGAGACCGGCAGGCGCTCGGGCCAGGAGAGCGCCAGGGCGATGGGCCCGCGCATGTCCGGCATGCCGAGCTGGGCCAGGACCGAGCCGTCAACGAACTCGACGAGGGAGTGCACGATCGACTGGGGATGCACCACGACCCGGATGCGTTCGGGCGGCACGTCGAAGAGCCAGCGGGCCTCCACCACCTCCAGGCCCTTGTTCATCAGGCTGGCGGAATCGATGGTGATCTTCGGGCCCATGTCCCAGTTGGGGTGATCGAGGGCCTGCTCCACCGTGGCGGCGGCGATCTCCGGGGCGCTCCAGGTGCGGAACGGGCCGCCGGACGCGGTGAGGATCAGGGCGTCGACGTCCTGGGGACGCTGGCCCGCGAGGGCCTGGAAGATGGCGCTGTGCTCGCTGTCCACGGGCAGGAGCTCGACGCCGGCGCGCTCCACCTCGCGGCGCACGAGGGCGCCGGCCATCACCATCACCTCCTTGTTGGCGAGGGCGACGTCACGGCCGGCGCGGATGGCGGCGAGGGTGGGCTCGAGGCCGACGGCGCCGACCAGGCCGGCGACCACCAGGTCTGCCTCGTGCTGGGCGACGGCGACCAGGCCCGCGGGCCCGACGCCGATCTCGGGCGCGGGAACCCCGGCAGCCCGGAGACGCTCGCGCAGCTCGCCGGCGCCGGCCTCCTCGGCCACGGCGACCCGCCCGGGTCGGACCCGCTGCACCTGCTCGGCCAGGGCCTCGACGTTGCGCCCGGCCCCCAGCGCCGTCACCTGGAAGCGGTCCGGGAACTCGGCGGCCACCGAGAGGGTCTGCTCGCCGATGCTCCCGGTGCTGCCGAGCACCGCGAGCCGCTTCACGAACGCGCTCCGCGGGGAGCGGCGAACCACCTCACGATTCCTCGCGGACCTGCGCGCTCGTCTGGCCGAAGCGCCGCTCCCGCCCCTGGAAATCGGCGATGGCGGCCTCGAGCTGCTCGCGGCCGAAGTCCGGCCACATGCAGGCGGTGGTGTGGATCTCGGCGTAGGCGATCTGCCAGAGCAGGAAGTTCGAGACGCGCTGCTCGTCGCCGGTGCGGATCAAGAGGTCCACGTCGGGCAGGTCCGGCAGGTCGAGGTGGGCGGCGAAGGTCTTCTCGTCGAGACCGTCCGGATCGATGCGACCCGGCTCGTGCTCGCGCAGCAGGCGACGGGCCGCGTCCACGATCTCGGCCCGGCCCCCGTAGGACAGGGCGAAGACGAGCTGCAGCCCCGTGCCGTCCCGGGTGCGCTGCTTGGCGTTCTCGAGGGTGCGGCGCACGTTCGGCGGCAGCCGCTCCATCCGCCCGATGGTGCGGATGCGCGCGCCGCGCCGGATGACCTCGGGCAGGTCGAGCTCGAAGTACTCCTCCGGCAGGCGCATCAGCAGGTCCACTTCCTGCTTCGGCCGGTTCCAGTTCTCGGAGGAGAAGGCGTAGAGCGTCAGGTAGCCCACGCCCAGGTCGTCCGCCGCGCGGACCACCTTGCGCACGGCCTCGAGCCCGGCCCGGTGGCCCTCGGTACGCGGAAGCCCCTGCCGCTCGGCCCAGCGGCCGTTGCCGTCCATGATGACGGCGACGTGATGCGGGATCCTGGGGCTGCGCGGCTCGGCCATGGGGTGGGTGCTCCGGGCTCAGACCTGGAGGATCTCCTCCTCCTTCTCCTGGGTCATGGTGTCGATCTTGCCGATGAACTGGTCGGTCAGGTCCTGAACCGTCTTCTCGGCGCGGCGTCGATCGTCGGCGGGGACGCTGCCCTCCCCCTCCAGGTCCTTGAGCATCGAGACCGCGCTGCGGCGGGCCTCGCGCACGCCGATCTTGTGCTCCTCGGCGGTCTTCTTGATCTGCTTCACGAGTTCCTTGCGACGTTCCTCGGTAAGTGGCGGAATTGGCAAGCGAATCACCTTGCCATCGTTACTCGGCGTGAGCCCCAGGTCCGCGGCCTGGATGGCCCGCTCGACGTCTCCCAGCGAGCCCTTGTCGAAGGGCGAGACGACGATCAGCCGCGGATCTGGAGCCGAGAGCGTCGCCAGCTGGTTCAGCGGCGTGGGCGTGCCGTAGTAGTCCACCTGGACACCCTCCAGCAGCGCCGGGTTCGCCCGGCCGGTGCGGACCTTCTGGAGCTCGGCGCCGAGGCTGCGGACGGCCCGGTCCATGTCGCCCTTGGCCTCGTCCAGCACGAGGGTCACTTCTTCGTCCGCCATGCCGCGCTCTCCTCTCCTACCGAGATCCGTCCGAGATCACCGTTCCGATGGTCTCGCCCGCCACGACCTTCTGGATGTTGCCGGGGGCGGTCATGTCGAAGACCACGATCGGGACCGAGTTCTCCTTGCACAGGGCGATGGCCGCCTGGTCCATGAAGCCGAGCTGGCGCTGGATCACCTCGTCGAAGCTGAGCTGCTCGAAGCGCTCGGCCTTCGGGTCCTTCTCGGGATCGGCGGCGTACACGCCGTCGACCTTGGTGGCCTTGAGCAGCACGGCGGCGTGGACCTCCGCCGCGCGGAGCGCCGCCGCCGTGTCGGTGGTGAAGTAGGGGTTGCCCGTGCCGCCGGCGAAGATCACGATGCGGCCCTTCTCCAGGTGACGCATCGCGCGCCGTCGGATGTAGGGCTCGGCCATCTCCTGGATCTCGAGGGCGGACAGCACCCGCGTATCGAGGCCCAGGTGCTCGAGGGCGTCCTGGAGGGCCACGCCGTTCATGATGCTCGCCATCATGCCCATGTAGTCGGCGGTGGAGCGATCCATGCCCTCACTCGCTGCCGTCACGCCGCGGATGATGTTGCCGCCACCGATCACGATCCCGATCTGGGTGTCGAGGGCGTGGACGTCGCGGATCTCCTCGGCCAGGCCGCGCAGGACGGCGGGCTGGATGCCGAAGCCGCTCTCTCCGGCGAGCACCTCACCGGAGAGCTTGAGCAGGATCCGCGGGTAGGCGGCGTTCATTCCTTGGCACCCTCTCCCGGATCGAGCCGGGTCACTCCGTCGGGCTCTCTCCCAGCTTGAAGCGTACGAAACCGGAGACCTTGATGGGGCTCCCCTGGGCGTCGCCGGCCTCCTTCACCAGGGCCTGGACGCTCTGGTCCGGATCCTTCACGAAGGCCTGCTCGAGCAGGCAGACCTCGCTGTAGTACTTCCGGATCCGGCCCTCCACGATCTTCTCGATCACCTGCGGGGGCTTGCCGTCCTGCTCGGCCTGGCGGCGGAAGAGCTCGGCCTCCCGGTCCAGGAGGTCCTGGGAGACCCCGTCCCGGTCGACCGCCACGGGGCTCGGGTCGGCGGCGGCCACGTGCATGGCCAGGTCTTTGGCGAGGGCGGCCACCGGGTCGCCCGGGGCGTCGGTCTCGAGGGCCACGAGCACGCCGAGCTTGCCGCCCGCGTGGATGTAGCCTCCGACCTGGCCGGAGCCGACGGCCAGCCGGGCCGAGCGCTTCAGCTGGACGTTCTCGCCCAGGGTGCCGACGGCGGCGCCGATCCGATCGCCGATCTTCTCTCCGTCGAGGGGGACGTCGGCCAGGGCTTCGCTGCCGGCGGCGTCCGGGTTCTCCGCGGCGGCGCCGGCGATCGCCGTGGCCAGGGCCTGGAAGTCGTCGGTCTTGGCGACGAAGTCGGTCTCGCAGCCGAGCTCCACCAGGCCGGCGACGTTGCCGGCGAGGGCCATGGCGATCGTGCCCTCCGAGGTCTCCCGGCCCGCGCGCTTGACGGCCTTGGCCAGGCCCTTCTCGCGCAGCAGCTCGATGGCCTTGTCGACATCGCCGTCGGCCTCGGCCAGGGCCTTCTTGCAGTCCATCATCCCGGCTCCGGTGCGATCCCGGAGCCCCTTCACGTCACTGGCGGAAACGGCCACTGGGGTCCTCTCCTCGATCTTGGTCGGCCCGTTGGGGCCCGGGACCGCCGGTCGGACGGGCCCTTCGGGTGGGAGCGGCCGGCGGGCGGCCGCACGTGGGTTGGGCGGGCCGGCTAGGCGTCCGCCTTGGGTTCGTCGGCGGCCTTGGCCTTGGCCTCGCCCCCCTCGGCGGGCGCGGCGGGCGCCGCCGGAGCAGCGGGAGCCGTCGGAGCGGCCTCGGTCTCGGCCGGAGCCGGGGCCGGGGCCTCCTCGCGGCGAGGGCGACCCATCGCCGAGTGGGCGCCGCCGGCCTGGCGGCCGCGGCGGCCTCCGGCTGGCTGCTGCTTGATCTCCACAACGCGGCGTCCCGGAGTCGCCTCGGGCTGGGCCTCGGCACCCCGGGTCGGCTCGTCGTGAACCACCCGCTCGTTGAAGAGCTCGGCGCCCTCGAGGCAGGCGTCGGCGACCAGCTCGCAGTAGAGCTCGATCGCCCGCACGGCGTCGTCGTTGGCCGGCACCACGAAGTCGACCCCCTGCGGATCGCAATTCGTGTCGACCACCGCGACGATCGGGATCCCCAGGCGCCGGGCCTCCGAGATCGCGATGTGCTCCTTGTTGACGTCGATCACGAACATCGCGTCGGGCAGGCGGCCCATCTCGCGGATGCCGTCGAGGGACTTGCGGTACTTCGTGACCGAGCGGTTGAGACGCGAGAGCTCCTTCTTCGAGAGCTCGCCCACCTTCTCCTCGTCGGCCAGGATCTCGAGCTGCTCCTTGAAGTGCTCGATGGACTTCTTGACCGTGCGGAAGTTGGTGAGCATGCCGCCGAGCCAGCGGTTGTTCACGTAGAACTGCTGGCTTCGCTCGGCCGCACCCTTCACGGCCGGGCCTGCCTGTCGTTTGGTGCCGACCAGCAGCACCTTGCCGCCCTGGGCCACCGTCTCCCGGAGGAACTCGAGGGCACCGACCAGGTGCGGGGCGGTCTGATCGAGGTCGATGATGTGGATGCCGCCGCGCTCGCCGAAGATGAAGGGCTTCATCTTCGGGTTCCAACGGCGGGTCTGGTGGCCGAAGTGCGCACCTGCTTCCAGCAGGGAGCGGACGTTCGCCGTACGCTTCTCGCGCTCCTCGGCCGGGGCCGCGGGCTCGGCAGCGGCCGGCGGGGCGGCGACCGGGGCCTGGACGGACGGATCCGTCGGCGTCTCGGACATTCGGGTCTCCTTCGCGGTTGGTCCTCCGCCCCGGGCCGTGTCCTCCCCACCGCCGGCCGCAGCCGGCGGACCGCTGGGGCAGCCCGGAACGTGTGAAGTCGCGAAGAGTTAGCAGACTCCGGAAGGTGAGACAAAGGGACGTTCCTTTCTGTCTCACGGCGATGCCGTGAGACAGAAAGGAACGTCCCTTTGTCTCACGTCGTGTACTCGGCGTTGATGCGGACGTAGTCGTAGGAGAGGTCGCAGGTCCAGAAGCGGGCCTTGGCCCGGCCGGCGGCGAGGTGGATGCGGATGGCGATCTCGGGGGCACCCATGCGCCGGCCGGCCCGCTCGCGCGCCGCCTCGCCGGTGCTGGCGCCCCGCCGGAAGACCGGGACGCCGCACAGGTCGACCCGGGTCCGGGCCAGATCGAGCCGCACCTCCCCGGCCCCGACGGTCTGGAGGATGCGACCCCAGTTGGGGTCGCGGCCGAAGAGCGCGGTCTTGACCAGCATCGAGTTGGCGATGCGGCGGCCGGCGCGCTCCGCCTCGGCCGGGCTCTGGGCCCCGGTCACCTCGACGGTCACCAGCTTCGTCGCGCCTTCCCCGTCCCGGGCCAGGCCCTGAGCCAGCTCCGTGCAGAGCGTGTGCAGCCCCTCCTGCAGGCGGCGGCCCGCCGCGCCGCGGGCGCTGCGCAGGGGGCGCGCGCCGCAGGCGCCGTTGGCCAGCAGGATCGCCGTGTCGCTCGTCGACGTCTCCCCGTCGATCGTGACCCGATTGAAGGTGTCGTCGGCGACCTCGCGCCACATCCCGCGCAGGAGGTCGGGCTCGATGGCAGCGTCGGTCACCGCGAAGGCGAGCATCGTCGCCATGCGGGGCTCGAGCATCCCGGAGCCCTTCGCCATACCGGCGATGTTGACCATCGCCTCGCCGACCCGCAGGCGCCGATGGGCGACCTTGGCAACGGTGTCGGTCGTCAGGATCGCCTCCGCCGCTGCCGCCAGGCCGTCCGGATCGAGGGCGGCGGCCAGCTGCGGGATGCCGCGCTCGATCCTCCCCATCGGAAGCCGCACGCCGATCACCCCCGTGGACGCGGTGAGCACGTCGCGCGCCTCGCAGCCGACGGCCTTCGCGGCCGCCGCCGCCATCACCAACGCGTCCTGCTCGCCCCGCTCGCCCATCGCCACGTTCGCGTTGCCGGCGTTCGCGACGATGCCCCGCGCCCGGCCCCCGCGCAGGTGGCGCTTCGCGACCACCACCGGTGCGCCGGGCACGGTCGAGCGCGTGAAGACGCCGGCGGCGGCGGCTGGACGATCGCTCACGATCAGCGCCAGGTCGCGGGCCCCATCGTCCTTGATCCCGCAGTGCACGCCCGCGAACGCGAATCCGCGAACGCGGCGGGCTCGAGCCGCCATCAGCTCCCTACGCGGCGGGCTCGCGGAGCCATCAGCTCCCTACGCCGCCCCGCAGCACTTCTTGTACTTCTTTCCGCTCCCGCACGGACAGGGGTCGTTACGGCCGACCTTACGGGGGGGGGCGGCGCCTTCCGCGGGCTTGGCCCCCGCGGCGTCGGCAGGCTGCGCCTGGGGCAGCCCGGGCCGGCCCGCGGTGCCCTGGGGCCGCCGGGCGGCCGGCGCCGGCCGGGGCTGCGCCTGCGGATCCGGCAGCGCGAACTTGAACACGATCTCCGCCACCTCGGCGTCGACCCGCCCGCTCATCTCCTCGAAGAGGCCGAAGCCCTCGCGCTGGTACTCGAGCTTCGGGTCCTTCTGGCCGTATCCGCGCAGGCTCACCGAATCCCGCAGGCCGTCCATGGCGTGGAGATGGTCCTTCCACTGGCGGTCGTGGATGTCGAGCAGGATGCGCCGCTCCCACCAGTTGAAGTCCGGGTAGCCGCTCTCGGCGTGAGCGGCGGCCCAGGCGTTGCTCTGGCCCCGCTTCGCCTCGAGCACCTCGAGCAGCCGGTCGAGGACGCCGCGGGCGAGTTCGTCCCGATCGCGCTGGGGCTTCGCGTCCACCACGAAGGGCTCGGCGTTCGCGTCGAAGGGCACGCCGAACTGGCCCTCGAGGGACGCGGCCAGGTCGATGCGCTCCTGCTCGTCCGGCTCGCCCTTCTCGGGCCAGTAGCCGCCGAGGAGCCCCACCAGCACCCCCTCGATGATCTCGAGCACCTCGTCGTGCAGCTCCTCCTCGGCCAGGATCTCGCGCCGCTTTCCGTAGAAGGCCTGGCGCTGCTTGTTCATCACGTTGTCGTAGTCGAGCAGGTGCTTGCGGATGTCGAAGTTGCGCGCCTCGACCTTCTTCTGGGCGTTCTCGATCGCCCGGGTGATCATCTTGTGCTCGATGGCTTCGCCTTCCTCGAGCCCCAGGCGCTCCATCCACGGCGTGATGCGCTCGGAGCCGAAGATGCGCAGCAGGTTGTCCTCGAGGGACATGAAGAACTGGGACGAGCCGGGATCGCCCTGGCGCCCGGCGCGGCCGCGGAGCTGGTTGTCGATGCGCCGGCTCTCGTGGCGCTCGGTGCCGACGATGTGCAGGCCGCCGGCTTCGAGTACCTGCTTGGCCTCGGCACCGCACTGGGCCTCGAACTCCGCCAGGCGGTGCGGGAAGTCCGGGTGCTCCTTGTCGCCGCCGCACTTCGCCAGCGCCATGAACTCGGCGTTGCCGCCGAGCACGATGTCGGTGCCGCGGCCGGCCATGTTCGTCGAGATGGTCACGGCGGCTTTGCGCCCGGCCTGGGCGACGATCTCGGCCTCCCGCTCGTGCTGCTTCGCGTTGAGCACGTTGTGCTTGATGCCGCGCTTCTTGAGGCGCTTCGCGAGGCGCTCCGAATCCTCGATCGAGATCGTGCCGACCAGGATCGGCTGCCCGGTCGTGTTGCGCTCCTTGATGTCCTCGATCACGGCCTCGAACTTCTCGCGCTCGGTCTTGTAGACCACGTCCGGCAGGTCCTCGCGCTGCATCGGGCGGTTGGTCGGGACCACCGACACGTCGAGATCGTAGATTTTCGCGAACTCCGGCGCTTCGGTGTCGGCGGTGCCGGTCATGCCGCTGATCTTCTCGTACATGCGGAAGTAGTTCTGGAAGGTGATCGAAGCGTAGGTCTGGCTCTCGCTCTGGATCGGGATGCCTTCCTTGGCCTCCACCGCCTGGTGCAGGCCGTCGGACCAGCGCCGGCCGTCCATCAGGCGACCGGTGAACTCGTCGACGATCACGACCTCGGGCCGCCCGCTCTCGTCGCTGCGGCGCACGACGTAGTCCACGTCCTTCTTCTTCAGGGTGTGCGCCGAGAGCGCCTGCTGCACGGCGTGCAGGACGGGCAGCATCTGCGGGTCGTAGAGGTTCTCGATGCGAAGCAGCTTCTCCACCGCGTGCACGCCCTGCTCGGTCAGGGTGGCCTGGTGGTGCTCCTCGTCCACCCAGTAGTCGCCGGTCTCCTCGATACCCTTGCTCGCCTCGCCCTTCTGGCCGGCGTGGAGCCGCGGGATCACCTGGTTGGCAACACGGTAGACGTCCGTGTTCTGCTCCGACGGGCCCGAGATGATCAGCGGCGTCCGCGCCTCGTCGATCAGGATCGAGTCCACCTCGTCGACGATCGCGTAGTTGAGCTCGCGCTGGACGCAGTACTCGATGGCCGGCTTCATGTTGTCGCGCAGGTAGTCGAAGCCGAACTCGTTGTTCGTGCCGTAGGTGATGTCGGCGGCGTAGCCCTGCTTGCGCTCGGCCTCGGAGAGATCCGGCACGATCACGCCGACCGAGAGGCCGAGGAAACGGTGCACCTCGCCCATCCACTCGGCGTCGCGGCTCGCCAGGTAGTCGTTGACGGTCACCACGTGGACGCCGCGGCCGGGGAGCGCGTTCAGGTACGAGGGCAGCGTGGCGACGAGGGTCTTGCCCTCGCCGGTCTTCATCTCGGCGATGCGGCCGCGGTGGAGCACGATGCCGCCGAGCAGCTGCACGTCGAAGTGCCGTTGGCCCAACACGCGCTTGGCGGCCTCCCGGACCGTGGCGAAGGTCTCGGGCACCAGGTCGTCCAGGGGCTCGCCGTTCTCGATCCGCTGCCTGAAATCCGCCGTGCGGGCGCGGAGATCGGCGTCGGAGAGCTTCTGGAGCTCCGGCTCGAGCCGGCCCGCCTGCTCGACGAGCGGGAGCATCTTCTTCAGCTCGCGGTCGTTCTGGCTCCCGAAGATCTTCTTGAGGTACTGCATCAGCGGGCACCCGGCTCCCTCGGGGGTGAGGGACGGAGGTTACGGGAGGGGTCTTGGGGGGGCCACCCGACGCATCACGGGCGCGCGAACCGCAGGCGAAGCTTGCCGATCTGGATCTCGTCGCCGTCGCCAAGGACGCGGCGTTCGTGCTTCTTGCCGTTCACCAGCGTGCCGTTCGTGCTCCCCAGGTCTTCGACGAAGAAGCCGTCCGCGGCCACCCAGCCGATGGCGGCGTGGGCCCGGGAGATGGTCGGCTCGGCCAGGACCGCGTCGGCGGTGCGGCCGCGGCCGATCACGAACCAGTCGCTCTCGACCGGGATCTCGAGGCCTTCGTAGAAGCCGCGCAGGACCGTGATCGAAGCGCCCATCGGCATCCGCCCCGCGGCCTGTGCTGCTTCCGTCGCCATCCAGGGATCCCCATGCCCATCGGCCGCGCGGGCCAGCCCCCGGGGCCTTCATCGGAGTGGACCGGGGCGGACTTGACCGGGGCAGCCCGGCTACTGGCGCCGGGTGCGTCGCTTTCCCTTCGGCGAGGCACCCTGAGCGCCCTTCAGGAGCGACCGCGCGTGCTCCCGAGTCTCGTCCCCCGGCGCCTCCCCGCCGGCCATGCGGGCGACCTCCTCGACCCGCCCCTCGTCGTCCAGGGCCTCCACCCGGCTCACGGTGCGGCCGCCGGCCTGGCCCTTCGCGACCCGGAAGTGGCTTGCCGGCTGGGCGGCGATCTGGGGCAGGTGGGTGATGCACAGCACCTGGTGCTCCCGGGCCAGGGAGGCCAGCACGCCACCGACTCGCTCGGCGACCGCGCCGCCGATGCCGGCGTCGACCTCGTCGAACACCAGCACCATGCCCTGGGTCGTCTCACGCAGCACGTTCTTCAGGGCCAGGAAGATCCGCGAGAGCTCGCCGCCGGACGCGACCTTGCGCAGCGGCCGCGGCGCCTCGCCCTCGTTGGCGGAGAACAGGATCTCCGCGCTCTCCGCGCCGCTCGGGCCGCACGGCACACCCGGCTCTGGGGGCACCGGCGCGAGCGCCACCTCGACCCGCGCCTGGGCCAGGGCCAGCTCGCGCACCCCCGTCTCGGCGGCCTCGGCCAGGGCCTTGGCGGCCTTGCGGCGCGCCCGGCTGAGCTTGGCCGCACGCTTGGCGAGCTTGTCGTGGAGAGCGGCCTGCTCGCTCTCGAGCTTGCCCATGCGCTCGTCGCTGCTGCCGAGGGCCGCGAGCTCCAACGCCGCCTGCTCGCGAAAGGCCAGGATGTCCTCGACCCGCGCGCCGTACTTGCGCTTCAGCCGCTCGAGGCCCTCGATGCGCTCCTCGACGAAGGCCAGGCGGGCCGGATCCGCGTCGATCCGCCCCGTGTAGCGCTCGAGGTCCCGGGCCAGGTCGGCGAGCTCCGCGGCCGCCCCCGCCAGGCGCTCGGCGGCCTCGCCCAGCTCCGGATCCAGCTCGGACAGGGCGGCCAGGGTGCGCTGGGCCTCGGCCAGGCGATCGCCCACCGCTGCCGCCTCGCCACCGGAGGGGTCGCCGGCGAGGGCGGCGACGACACCGCTCGCCTCGCCGGCCAGGCGTTCCGCGTGCACGAGGCGCCGGTGCTCCGCTTCCAGCTCCGTAGTCTCCGCCGGGTCGAGACCGGCCTCGTCGATCTCCTTCACCTGGAAGGCGAGGAAGTCCTCGCGCCGGGCCCGCTCCTCGGCCTCGGTGCGCAGGGCCTCGAGCTCGGCCCGCCCGGCCCGCAGCTCGTGCACGCCCTCCTCCACGGCCCGGCGATCGCCCTGCAAGCCGCCGTGGTGATCGAGCAGGCGTCCCTGGGTCTCGGCCCGCAGCAGCGCCTGGGACGCGTGCTGACTCGACACCTCGATGCGTCCCGCGAAGAGCTCGGCGAGCGTCGAGATGGGAACCAGGCGGCCGCCGACCCAGGCCCGCCCCCGCCCGTTGCGTTGGAGGCTGCGCCGTACGATCAACGCGCCGTCCTCGTCCTCGAGTCCGCGTTCGGCGAGCGCCTCCGCGAGCTCGGGCTGGCCGCCGATCCCGAAGACCGCCTCGACCACCGCCTGGTCGGCGCCCTCGCGGATCGCCTCGCGATCGGCCCTGGCCCCGGCCAGCAGCGCGAGCGCGCCCAGCACGATCGACTTGCCGGCACCGGTCTCGCCGGTGAGCACGTTGAGCCCCGGGCCGAACTCGAGCTCCAGCGCGTCGACCAGGGCGAGCTGCTCGATGCGAAGCCGCTCGATCAAGCCTCCCCCCGTTCTTCGCTCAAGCCTTGCCCCAGCCGAGCTTGGTTCGCAGCACGTCGAAGCGGGAGCGGAAGGGCGAGACGACGAAGTGGGCCGGGTGCTCGGAGCCCTGCACCTCGACCCGGTCGTCGGTCTCCAGGGTCACCGCCACCTGGCCGTCGAGGGTGAGATTGGCGGTGCCGTCGCGGGGGAAGACGCGGATCTCGAGACGGGAGGTGTCCGGCACCACCACCGGGCGCTGGGACAGGCCGTGTGGACAGATCGGCGTGAGCACCAGGGCGCGGGAGCCGGGCATCAGGATGGGCCCGCCCGCGGAGAGGGTGTAGGCGGTGGAGCCGGTCGGTGTGGCGACGATCAGGCCGTCGCCGCGGTAGGTCGTCACCGGCGCGCCGTCGGTCCAGGTCTCGAGGTCGATCATCCGCGAGAGATCGCTGCGGTTGATGACGGCGTCGTTCAGGGCGAGCGATTGGATCAGCACGCGCTCGCCGCGGAGGGCCCGCACCTGGAGCCGGGTGCGGGGCACGACGTCGAAGTCGCCGGCCAGCACCCGCCCGAGTACCGCATCGAGCTCTTCCGGCGCGACTTCGGCGAGGAAGCCCAGCGCGCCCTGGTTCACGCCGAGGATGGGCACGGGGCGCGAGCCGGCCTCCCGCGCCACGGCCAGGAGGGTGCCGTCGCCGCCGACGACGATCAGCAGGTCCGCCTTCTCCGCGAGGGCGGCTCGCGCCACACCCTCGCCGCCCAGCAGCTCCGCGGCCTGGGGATCGAGCAGGGCCTCGACGCCCCGGGCCGCGAGCTCCGCGAGGAGGTGCCCAGCCACCTCCCCGGCATCGCGCGCCGCCGGTTTCAGGCACACGCCGACCGTCCGCACCGGAGAGCGGGCCGTCATCGGCTCCCTCCCGACACGGCTTCCATCCCGCGACTGCCCGACGCCACCGTCACCCGGCCTCCTGCCCGTTCGTCAGCTTCCCAAGAGTAGGGAACCCGGGCGTCGGCCCGCCTCGGCCGACGCCCGCAATGCGGCCGACGGAACCGGCCCCGAACGCAACGGGCCGCGGGGGCTCCTAGCGGTAGTAGGGCGCGAGCTTGATCAGGGCCGTGCCGACAGGAGTGATCTTGGCGAAGACCGCCTCCGGGATCAGGGCCCGCCGGCCGTTCTCGGCGGCGTCGTTGCGCAGCAGCTCGATGCGCTTGAAGCGCGGAAGGGTCGCTTCCTTGCCCTCGCCGTTCGCCAGGCTCGCAGCGAGGCCACGAGAGGCGCTCGCCAGCATGCGCACGTCGTCCTTGGCCCGGTACCAGCTGGCCTGGTTGGCCGGGTCGAGGTTGTCCGGGAGCTTGGCAATGGCGTCGTCCAGGGCCGCGCAGGCGTCGGCGAGCTCCTGGGCGTAGCTGGTGAGCCGCTCCTGGTTCCAGTTGGCGACGGGTTCATCGCCCTGGGCCCAGCCGGCGCCGGCCGCCCCCAGCAGCACGAGGCCCGCACCCAGGGCCAGGACGCTCCGCAGGTGCCTTCGCATTCCGATGGGCATCACTCCTCCTCCTCCCCTGATCCGGGGACCTCACCCTATCACGGCTGCGATGTGGTGCGCAGCGACGGCTCGGCGTCCGCAGCCTGGGGACCGGGCTCGGGCTCCGCCCGGATCTCGAGGGAACGGCGGTCCCGCTGCCGCCCGCGTTCGATCTCCGCCCACATCTCGAGCTCGCGGGTCCGGCGCCGCAGGGCCTGGAGGCGCCGTTCGAGGAGAGCGCGGTCGCCGATCCCGCCGACCCGAAGCTCGACCGTCCGCTCGACGACGTCCCTTCGGCCGTCGACCCGCCTCGCCTCGACGCGCAGACGGTTGCGCCCCTCCGCCAGGCGAACGAGGCCGTCGAAGCTGCCGTCCGGAAACGTGCGCACCGCGCGAGCGGGCTCGCCGGTGGTGGCGTTGCGGATCTCCAGGCCTGCCAGCTCGACGAGATCGAGGCGACGGAGCACCGTCGCCACCTCTGCAGGCGATTCCACCCGCTGCATCCGCCCGCCGCTGCCCCGGGCCATGGCGTCGAGGGTCGCCTCGGCCTCGAGGGCACGAGGACCGATCGCGAAGGGGAACACGCGGATGCCCCGCCCGCCGGCCTCCCGGGCCGCCTGCCGGGCGTGGTAGGCGGGTCCGTCGGCGATGGGCAGGGTGGGCTTCCCGTCGGTGAGGAGCACGATGAACCGCTCACGCTCCGAGAGGGGCTGGTCGTCCGGCGCCAGGGCCGCGGTGGCGAGTCGCACCGCGCCGGCCAGGTTCGTGCCCCGCAGCCAACGGGGCGCGGCGAGCCGGATCTCGTCGAGGGCGCGACGCAGGGCCACCGGCGGGGTGCCGAGAGGCGCCACCCAGCTCGCGTCGTCGGAGAAGACGACGAGGCCCACGCGGAAGCGACGCGGATCGAGCCGCTCGATCAGGGCGGCGGTCGCCTCCAGCTCGGCGGCCAGGATCGAGTCCTCCAGGTCGAGGCCTCCTTCGAGGCGCACCGCCAGACGCGGGGGCACGTTGCCGCGCTTCTCCAGGCCGGCGAGCCACGCGGGATCGGTCCGGCCGTCGGCGCCGTCCCCGTCCAGATCGGCGCCGCTCGGATGCAGCGTGCTGTCCGAGAGGTCGAGGGCCACGACCAGGTCGAAGCCGGCGCCGCCCCGGGAGCCCGCCCGCCCCGTCACCTCGAAGAGCGCCACGTCCTGCACCCGCTCCCGGGGCGCCGGCGCCACCACCTCCAGCCAGGCGCTGCCAGCGGCGCCCGGCCCGGCGACGCCGAGCACGAGGGCACAGCCGATCAGCCGAAGCCGAGACGTCATGGCCGGCGCTACCCCCGATGGATGAAACCCTACGCGATAGAGTAGGCCCCATGGGCGACGGCGACTCCCTCGATCTGTTCCCGGACGAGCGCCGCGCGCCCGAGCCCGCCGCGCGGGAGGAGCGGGGCCAGCCGGCCCGGCCCCTGGCCGAACGCATGCGACCGCGGACCCTCGACGAGGTGGTCGGGCAAGAGGCCCTGCTCGCGCCGGGAGCGCCCCTGCGCACCCTGATCGAGCGGGGCGAGCTGCCGTCCCTCCTGCTGTGGGGGCCGCCGGGAACCGGCAAGACCACCCTGGCCCGCCTGCTGGCCCGGGGCCCGGAGACCGACTTCGTCGCCCTTTCGGCGGTGGTGGCCGGCCTGAAGGACGTGCGGGCGGTGGTCGCGGACGCCGAGCGCGGCCGGCGACTCGGCCGCCGCACGGTGCTCTTCCTCGACGAGATCCACCGCTTCAACCGGGCGCAGCAGGACGCGCTGCTCCCCCACGTCGAGGCGGGCACGATCACCCTGGTCGGTGCCACGACCGAGAACCCCTCCTTCGAGGTGATCGGCCCGCTGCTCTCCCGTACCCGCGTGTTCACCCTGCGCTCCCTCGAGGCGGGCGAGCTGGTCGATCTCCTGGAACGCGCGCTGGGCGACGAGGAGCGCGGCCTCGGCGGCAGGGGCGTGACCGCCGAGGCCGAGACGATCCGTGCCCTGGCGGACGCCGCCGGAGGCGATGCGCGACGGGCCCTGGGCATGCTGGAGACCGCCGTCGCCGTCCACGTGGCGGCGGGGAACGAGGGCGCGCTCACGCCGGAAGCCGTCCGCGATGCGGTCGGTCGACGCATGCTCCTCCACGATCGGGATCGGGAGGAGCACTACAACGTCGTCTCCGCCTTCATCAAGAGCCTCCGGGCCAGCGATCCGGATGCCTCCCTCTACTACCTGGCGCGCATGCTCGAGGGCGGCGACGACCCGCTCTTCCTGGCCCGTCGCCTGGTGATCTTCGCCTCCGAAGACGTGGGCAACGCCGATCCGGCTGCCCTGCCCCTGGCCCTGGCCGCGTATCAAACGCTCGAGCGCATCGGCCTGCCCGAGGGCCGACTCACCCTGGCCCAGGCGACCACCTACCTGGCGACCGCACCCAAGAGCAACGCCTCGACGCTCGCCCTCGCCCGAGCCGCCGAGGCCGTGCGCACCCACGGCAACGCCCCGGTCCCCCTGCACCTCCGGAACGCGCCCACGCCCTTCATGAAGGAGCAGGGCTACGGCGAGGGCTACCGCTACCCCCACGACGAGCCCGCCACCTTCGTCCCCGACCGCAACCTCCCGGACGCCGTCGGCGACGCCGAGTTCTACCAGCCGACCGACCGCGGCCACGAAGCCGCCATCGCCGAGCGCCTCACCCGCTGGCGCGCCCGCCGAACCCGACCCCGGGGACGTTCCTGAACGCAACACCGGTGTGGCGTTCGGGACGTCCCGGGTGTTGTGTCTCCTGCGCCGCGATCAGGCCGGGGCGTGGCAGACGACTTCGATGTTGTGTCCGTCGGGGTCGAGGACGAAGGCACCGTAGTAGCTCGGGTGGTACTGGGGGCGGAGGCCCGGGGCACCGTTGTCGCGGCCACCGGCGGCAATGGCGGCGGCGTGGAAGGCGTCGACGGTCGCCCGGTCCGCGGCCTGGAAGGCCACGTGGACCGGGGTCGGCGGCTCACCCACCTGGATCCAGAAGAACGGCCGATCGGAGCCGAGCCCGGCTGCCGGACCGAAGTCGGCGAGCACGGTGTAGCGGATGGGGGCGAGCGCCGCGGCGTAGAACGCCTTCGAACGCTCCATGTCCGTCACCTGGATTCCGATGTGATCGATCATGGGAACACGGTAGCCCGTCGCCGGGCGTTCGCCGGATCGCGCCCCGCGCGCCGGCAGCCGATGAGCAGCCCCATGCAGGCGCTCGACCGGCGGCGCATCTTCGAGATCCTCGACCAGGCCCGAACCGGGGATCCGGTGAGCCGCGGCTGCGATCTGGCGTTGGTCTCGCTGATCGTCCTGAACGTCGCTGCGGCGATCGCGGAGTCGATCCCAGCGGTGGGCGTCCGCTACGCCGCTGCCTTCGCCGGCTTCGAGCTGCTCTCGGTGATGGTCTTCTCGGTCGAGTACGTGCTGCGCGTGACCACCATCGTCGACGGTCCGGACCCGCGCTTCCACCACCCGCTGAAGGGGCGGCTCCGCTATATGGCGACCCCCATCGCCGTGACGGACCTCCTCGCCTTCCTCCCGTTCTACCTGACGGCGATCGTCAACATCGACCTGCGCATGCTTCGGGTGTTGCGGCTCATCCGGATCTTCAAGCTCGGACACTACTTCTCGGCGCTCGGCATCGTCCTCGATGTGATCCGCATGGAACGCCGCGCCTTCGGCGCGGCCTACTTCCTCGTCGTGCTGGGCCTCCTGGCCGCCGCGAGCGGCATCTACGTCTTCGAGCACGACGCCCAGCCCGAGGCCTTCGGCTCGATCCCTGCGGCCCTGTGGTGGGCCGTGGCCACCCTCACGACCGTCGGCTACGGCGACGTCACCCCGGTCACCCTCGGCGGGCGGGCCTTCGCGACCGCCGTGATGATGCTCGGCATCGGCGTCGTCGCGCTGCCCACGGGCATCTTCGCCTCCGGCTTCGCCCTCGAGCTCCGCAGTCGCCGCGACGAGTACGCCCGCGAGGTCCGGACGGCCATGGCCGACGGCATGATCGACAGCGAGGAACGCGCGCACCTCGAAGCGGTGCGGGAATCCCTCGCCCTGACCGAAGAGGCGATCCGTGGCCTCGAACCTCCGGAGCCCATCCCGCTCGCGACCTGCCCTCATTGCGGCGAGCTGCTGCTTGGACCGGCGAAGGACCCGACGCCTGGCGCTCCCTGACCCGCGCTAGCCGAAGATCTTCGCGAACGCCTGGTGCTGGGGCACGGTCCCGAGCATGACCATCTCCGCCCCTCGCAACAGCTCCGTATCGGCGGGCGGGTTCGTGACCGACCCGCCCCCCGCACGGAGGGCGATCACGTTGAGGCCCGTCCGGGCGCCGATGCCGCTCTCCGCGAGGGTCTTGCCCTCCAACGCTTCGGGCACGCCCTCGACGAAGAGATCCGCACCCTCGCCCAGCACCACGAGCTCGCTCGCCTGGACCACCGAGAGCACGGACTTCGCCGCGAGGGAGCCATGGCTCAGCGCGAAATCCGCGCCGGCCCGGTGGATCGCCTCCAGGTTCCACTCCTCGCTCACCCGGCACACGATACGGGCGTCCGGGTTCAGCCGCCGGCAGTAGACGGCCAGGAAGACGTTCGTCGCGTCGTCGTTGGTGGTGAGCACGACCGAGGGCGTCTCGGGAAGCCCGGCCTGGGTCACCACGGCGAGGTCCGCCGCGTCACCGACCACCACCCTGTCCGCCACCTCCTCGAGGCCGTGGGCCATGGCCGGATCCTTCTCCAGGATCGTGACCTTGACGTCCCGGCGCTGAAGCGCCCGTGCCGCGGCGCCGCCGACGTTTCCCCCGCCGATCACGAGCACCGGATTCTCGTTGGCCCGGTAGATGACGAAGAGCGCGTCGAGCTCGGTGACCTGCTCCTCGGTTCCCACCACCACCGGCACGCTGTGGGGTGAGAGCACGGTGTCCGGGCCGGCCGGCACCAGCTCCCCCCGCTCCCAGACGGCGACGATGCTGAGACCGGTCAGCTCCCGAAGCCGGGTGTCGCGGATCGTTCGGCCGGGGAGCGAGGTGTTCTCGATCGGGAACTCGGCGATCACCAGGTCTTCGAAGCGGCCGATGCGATGGGCATGGGGAGTGCCGACGGTGACCCGGCTCGCCAGGTGCTCGCCGAGCTCGTGCTTGAGCGGGAGCACCTGGTTGACACCGCTCAGCTCGAGCACGTCGATGGAGTTCTCGTCCTCGGCGAGCGCGAGGATCGGCACCTCCGGCGCCACCTCCCGAACGGTGAGCGCGATGTTGCTGTTCGCGGCATCGCCCAGGTTGGCGAAGACCAGGCGGGCCCGCGCTGCCGCCACGGCCTCGTAGGTGGCCCTGGCGGAGTACTCCCCGGTCACCACCGACACGCCGTCGCCGTGAAGGGTGGCAGCGACCGAGGGATCGGGCTCCACCACGCAGTAGGGAATCGCGTACTCCTCGAGCCTGGGAAGCAGCCCGGCCGCCAGCTCGTCGTGGCGACAGATGACCACGTGATCGCGCATGTCCTCGGGGACCGCACGGGGCGCCTGCAGCCTCACCTGGGCTTCGAGCCAGGGTGCGTAGAAGAAGCGGATGAAGACGAAGGGCAGCACGATCAGCAGCATGACGATGCCCGAGAGCAGCACCACGATGCTGAAGCCCCGGCCGAGGTCGCTGTGGAAGGTGATGTCGCCGAAGCCCAGGGTGCTCATCACCGTGAGCGTCCAGTAGAAGCCGGTGAGCCAGGAGTGCTCCTGCCCCTCCGCCAGCATGATCACGTGGAACAGCACCGAGAATGCGGCGACGGTGGTGCCCAGCAAGACCAGGTACTTGAGCAGCGCACTCATGTTGCGCCGCATCTCGCGCTCGCCGAGCAGATAGGTCAGCTGCGAAGGGAGGAACTTCATGACGGTCCCGCGGGGAGGCTACCGGTCCGGTGGGCTCCCGTCAGAGGCCGGCGCCGCCCTTCTGGCGGAGGATCTCTGCCTCCACCTCCGGGAGCCGATCCTTGCCGAAGTAGAGCTCCTCGCCTACGAAGAAGCTGGGCGAGCCGAAGACGCCCCGGTCGACCGCCGCCTGCGTGTTGGCCAACAGCTCCGCCTTCACGTCCGGGTCGCGGACGCCCTGGAGGATCGCCTGCGCGGGCAGTCCGGATTCGGCCAGCGCCGCTGCGATCACTTCCGGATCGTCCATCTTCTTGGGCTCCGCCCACATGTGGCGGTAGACCTCCTTCACGTAGCGCTCGAAGCAGCCCTCGCGGCCGGCGACGATGGCCCCGCGCATGATCTGGAGGGTGTTCACCGGAAAGAAGGGGTTCGGGCTGAAGGTGGTGATGCCGTGGGCGGCCAGGAAGCGCTTCGTCTCGAGGGCCTGGTAGGCGGGCTTGTTCTTGATGCCCTGGAGCGAAACCGCGGGCGACACGTTGTTCGTCGCCTTGAACACGCCCCCGAGCAGGATCGGGACGTAGCGGAAGGTCTCCCCAGTCCGCTTCTCGATCCCGGGGATGACGAGATGGCTCAAGTAGGCATTGGGGCTACCGAAGTCGAAGTGGAACTCGATCGCGACGCTCATGGGATCCCCGCTAGGCCGCGATGCGGTAGCGCACCGGTAGGTGCTTCAAGCCGACCACGAAGCTGGACTTGATCCACTCGGGCTCCCGGACGAGCTCCCAGCCCTCGACCCGGCGTACCACTTCTCGGAGGATCGCCGACAAGGAGCGCCGGGCGAAGTGGGAGCCCATGCAGAAGTGCTCGCCGTGACCGAAGGCGACGTGGGGATTGGGTTTGCGCTCGATGTCGAAGCGGAAGGGATCGTCGAAGACGTCCTCGTCGCGGTTGGCCGAGGCGTAGAGCATCACCACGGCCTCTCCCTTCGGGATGGTCACGCCGTTCACCACCACGTCCTCGGTGGGCGTCCGCTTCATGTAGTTCACGGGCGAGGTCCAGCGCAGGATCTCCTCGACCGCGGAGGGCACGAGGGAGGGATCGCGGCGCAGCTTCTCGAACTGCTCCGGGTGCTCCACGAGGGCGCGCATGCCGCCGGCGAGCGCGTTCTTGGTCGTGTCGTGGCCGGCGCTGAAGACGATCAGGTAGTAGCCGAGGGTCTCGCTCGGTCCCATCGGCTGCCCGTCGATCCGGGCGTTGGCGAGGACGCTGGCCAGGTCGTCCCGGGGATGGGCGCGGCGATCCTGGATGATCGGAAGGAACAGCTCGAGGAACTCCTTGCCGAGCTGGGCGAAGTCCTCGATCTGGTTGCCGCCGCCGAGCTCCTCGTCGTCGGGAGCGAATAGACGATTGGTCAGCTCGAGGATCTTCCCCTCCTGGTCCTCGGGGACGCCGAGGGCGGTCGCCAGGATGCGCAGCGGATGCTTGACCGCGACCTCGGTCACGAGGTCCGCCTCGCCGTCCGCGTTCTGCGCCAGGGCATCGACCAGCCGGCGGGCACTGGCGTCCACGGCGGCGTCGATCCGCCTCAGGGCCCGGGGCGTGAACCAGGGGCTCGCCACCTTGCGCACCTTGCGATGCTCCGGGGGGTCCATGGTGATCACGACCCGCATGCTGCTGAAGCCAGGGACGTCCTGCCCCACCCTCTCGGCCGGGGCCAGGGTGATCCCGGGCTCGCTCAGGAAGCGGTCCGGCCGCTTCGAGATGGAGGTGAGGTCCGCGTGCTTGGTGATGGCCCAGAACGGCTCCACCCGATCGATCTCCCAGCGCGACACCGGCGACCGCCGGCGCAGCTTCGTGAAGAGCTCGTGGGGCGGACCGCCCCGCGCGTAGAGTGCGGGGTCGAGCAGCTGGAGTCCTTCGTTCTCGGCCATGATCCTTCTTCTCCCTCTCGGCGCGCGCGGTTTGCAGCAGATTCTTCGGCACCGGCTTGCCCCGCCGCGGGACCGGGTGCTGCTCGTACTCGAAGGTCAAGTCGAGCCACTTCCCCTCCCAGAAGTCGATGCGCTCGCGCATCGGCTTGTAGAGGTACATGCGATGGCCCACGAGGCGGGTCTCCCAGTATTCGAACTCGTCCTGCTCGCGACGGTCGAAGAGCTGGACATGGAACGGGATGCCCTCGATGGTCACCCTCACCGGGATCCGGCCCCGCTTCTTCTGGCCCACGTCGGGGTAGGCTAGCCTGCTTTCTCCATCGGGTAGAGAGGAGATCGGACATGAGCGACGAGCTCGGGCCGCTGACCGGCCTGGCCGGCATCTGGGAGGGAGACAAGGGAACCGACCAGGCCCCGGACGACGACCGCGTCAGCACGGAGACGAACCGCTACCGGGAGCGCATCACCTTCGAGCCGACGGGGCTCGTGGAGAACCACGAACAGAAGCTCCAGGGCCTCCGCTACACCACCACGGCCTGGCGGATCGGGGAGGAGGAGCCCTTCCACGAGGAGCTCGGCTACTGGCTGTGGGACGCCGAGGCGAAGCAGGTACTGCGCTGCTTCATGGTGCCCCGGGGCGTCACCGTGATCGCCGGCGGGACGGCCGAAGCCGATGCCCGCAACTTCGACCTGGCCGCGGAGGTGGGCTCGGAGACCTACGGCATCTGCTCCAACCGCTTCCTCGATCGCGAGTTCAAGACCGTGCGTTACGAGCTGCATCTCGAGAAGCGCGACGCCGACACGATCCACTACCGGGAGGACACCGTCCTGCAGATCCGCGGGAAGGACGAGCCGTTCCACCACACCGACGAGAACACGCTCACCCGGGTCGGCTAGGCCCTAGCAGGCTGCGGAAAAACCCCGTGCGACGGGTCGAATCGGTTGGTACAGGCATACCGGGGGGATGGAGATGCGCGGAACCGATCGAACGCAGTCCACGATGTTCAGCTACGTGTCGCCGGAGGCGCGTGTCCCCGCCGATCATCCACTGCGCGTGACGCGGGAGATGACGAATCGCGCCCTGGTCCGGCTGGACGGGAGGTTGCGGAAGCTGTACTCGCGGACGGGTCGGCCGTCGATTCCGCCCGAGCACCTGTTGCGGGCCCTGCTGCTGCAGGTGCTCTACTCGGTGCGAAGCGAGCGGATGCTGATGGAGCAGCTCGAGTACAACCTGCTGTTCCGCTGGTTCGTGGGGCTCGAGATGGACGACCGGGTCTGGGACGTGACGGTGTTCACGAAGAATCGGGATCGGTTGCTTCGGGGAGAGATCGCGGAGGGGTTCTTTCAGGCCGTGTTGGCGGAGGCCCGCGAGGAGGGGCTTCTGTCGGACGAGCACTTCACGGTGGACGGCACGCTGATCGAGGCATGGGCGGGGCAGAAGAGCTTTCGGCCGAAGGACGAGGACCGGGGCGGCCGCGGGGGTGGACGGAAGGCGACGGAGCGGGACTTCCACGGTGAGCGTAGGAAGAACGACACGCACGCCTCGACGACGGACCCGGAGTCCCGGCTCTACCGCAAGGGGAAGGGGAAGGAAGCGAAGCTGTGCTTCATGGGCCACGTGGTGACGGAGAACCGGCATGGCCTGGTGGTGGCGGCCAAGACGACGCTGGCCACGGGCACGGCGGAGCGCGAGGCCTCGGTGGCGATGGTGAAGCGGGTGCCACGCGGACGGCGATCGACGTTGGGCGGAGACAAGGGCTACGACACGGTGTCGCATGTCGAAGAGCTTCGAGAGCTGGGCGTGACCCCGCACGTTGCGCAGAACGACAAGGGCCGCCGCAGCGCGATCGATGATCGAACGACGACGCACGTGGGCTACGAGATCAGCCAGCGCAAACGCAAGGCGATCGAGCAGGTCTTCGGCTGGGGGAAGACGGTAGGCCCGATTCGCAAGGTGAAGCATCGCGGCAAGGAGCGGGTGGGCTGGATGTTCACGTTCACCCAGGCGGCCTACAACCTTGTGAGGATGAGGAACCTGCTATGCCCCACGTAGCTTGTCGGGTCGAGTGGAGGGCCCCGTTGGCAGCGAGCCGGGCGTCAACCGGCGGCAAGGCCTCGATTCCGCGCTCCTTTCCTAGCCAAAGCGCCTCCAAGGCACCGTTCTCTGCGTACCATCGGCGTTCTTCCGCAGCCTGCTAGCGCAGGGGCGCGGCGACCTCCTCGATGAAGCGGTCGAGGGTGGCGAGCTTGGCGGGCATCGGGCCGAGGGTGAAGTCCGGCACGATCAGCTCGTCGACCCCCGCCTCCCGGTAGGCGGCGACGATCTCCCGCACCTCGTCCGCGTTGCCGACGATGGTCGGGCGGCCGATGTCACGGCCTCGCATGTTGGCCACGAAATCGGCGTCGTCCGAGAGGAAGAGCAGCGCCACCGCCGAACGCTGGATCGCGGCGGGGTCGCGGCCTACCTCCTCGCAGTGGCGATCCAGGATCGCCATCTTCTGGCGCAGCTTCTCCACATCGCCCCAGACGTTCCACTCGTCCGCCCACTTCGCGGTGATGCGCAGGGTCACCTTCTCGCCGCCGCCACCGACGAGGAGCGGAAGCGGATCCTGGAGCGGCTTCGGCTCCAGGGAGGCGGCCTCCAGCTGGTAGTGCTTGCCGTCGAAGCTCGCACTCGTCTCCGCGTAGAGCCGCTTGATCACCTGGCAGGCCTCGTCGAGACGGGCGAGCCGCTCCGGCACCGTGTAGAAGGGCACCCCGTACTGCCGGTGCTCGTTCTCCTGCCAGCCGGCGCCCAGACCGAGCACCGCGCGGCCGCCGCTGATGTGGTCGACGGTGGCCGCCATCTTGGCGAGCACGGCCGGGTGCCGGTAGGTGTTGCCGCTCACCAGGGTGCCGAGACGGACGCGCGGCACCGAGGCCGCGAGCGCAGCCAGCGTGGTCCAGGATTCGGGCCAGGGCGCGCTCGTGTCGTCCCCGTCGGGCATGAAGTGGTCCGCGTACCAGAGGCCGTCCCAGCCGGTGGCCTCGGCGTGGTGCGCGATCTGCTGCACCTCCGCAAAGCCCTGGGTGGGCGCGGGCCAGACGCTGAATCGCATCGCTCTCCCCTCTCCCGGTGATCAGCTCTTCTTGCGGAAGCTCTCGATGGTGCGGCGGACGTCGTCGGTGTTGAAGGACTCGGCCTCCGCGGCCAGGGCGAAGGGCGCCACCGCCTGGATCGCCCGCTGCACGTGGAGGTTGAGGGCCCGCTTCGTCTCCTCCACGGCCTGCTGGGGCTGGGCGGCCAGCCGCTCCGCCAGGGCGACGGCGCGATCCAGCAGCTCCGCGTCGGGGACGGCGAAGTTCGCCAGGCCGAGCTCGACGCAATCCGCCGCCGGGATGCGGTCGCCCGTGAGCAGGTAGTACTTCGCCTTCAGCAGGCTCGTGAGCAGCGGCCACAGGGCCGCGCCTCCGTCGCCGGCAACCAGGCCGAGGCTCACGTGGGTATCGGCCATGTACGTGCTCTCGGCGATGAGCACGAGGTCGCAGCTCACGGCGACGCTGCAGCCGAGCCCCACGGCGGGCCCGTTCACCGCGGCGACGACCGGCTTGGGGCAGGCCGCCATCGCGTCGAGCAGGCGGCGGGCGCCGCGCATGGTCTCCCGCCGGTGCTGCGGGTCCTCATAGTCCCGGACGAAGCTCGGAATGTTGCCGCCGGCGCTGAAGGCCCTGCCCGCCCCGGTCAGGACGATCGTCCGCACCGACGGATCCTGGGCGAAGTGCTCCCAGATCTCGCGCAGGCCCTCGTGCATGTCGTCGGAGAACGCATTGCGCATCTCCGGGTTGTTCAGGGTGAGCACGGCGACGGGCCCGCGGTGCTCGACCTCGAGCTCCGGCACGGGTTGGTAGGGCATGGCCTCTCCTGGATGACCGGAGCGAGGTTAGCTCGGGCGCCCCATCTCAGACGTGGAGCACCCGATCGAAGGCCGCCAGCACGGACTCGTGCATCGCCTCCGACACGGTCGGGTGGGGGAAGATCGTCTCCATGAGCTCGGCTTCGGTCGCTTCGAGGCCCATTGCGATCGCGAAGCCCTGGATCATCTCGGTCACGTCCGGGCCGACCATGTGGGCGCCCAGGAGCTCGCCGCTTCCCGCGTCGAAGACGGTCTTCACCAGGCCCTCGGCGTGGCCCGTGGCGATGGCCTTGCCGTTGCCGAGCAGGGGGAAGCGGCCCACCCGGAGCGCGCGATCGCCTTCCCCGGCCTCCGCCTCCGTGAGACCGATGCTCGCAACCTGGGGAGAGGCGTAGGTGCAGCTCGGGATCCGCTCGGTGCGGATGGGGTGCACGGACTCGCCGGCGATGTGCTCGACCACCAAGGTGCCCTCGTGGCTCGCCTTGTGGGCGAGGCAGGGCGGGCCCGCGACATCCCCGATGGCGTAGACTCCGGGCTCCGGGGTCTCGCCGAAGCGGTCGGTGCGGAGGAAGCCCCCCTCCACCTCCACCCGCGTTCCCTCGAGGCCCAGGCCTTCGGCGTTCCCGGTGACGCCCACTGAGAGGATGGCGCGCTCGAAGACGCCCTCGACACCGCCGTCCGGCGTCTCGATCGTCGCGGCGAGGCCGCCGTCGCGGGGCTCGAGGGAGGCGAGCCGGGCCCCGGTGTGGATCACCATGCCCTCCCGCTCGAAGGCCTTGCGGGCCAGGGCCGAGATCTCCGCATCCTCTCGCGGCAGGACCTGGGGCAGCATCTCGACCACGCTGACGTCGCTGCCCAGCGCCGAGTAGAAGCTGGCGAACTCGATGCCGATCGCGCCGGAGCCGATCACCAGAAGGGACGCGGGAACCTCGGGCGGGACCATCGCCTCCCGGTAGGTCCAGATGCGCTCGCCGTCGGCCTCGATGCCCGGCAAGCCGCGCGGCCTTGCGCCCGTCGCCAGCACCACGGCGTCGCTGCGCAGCTCGCGCACGCGGCCGTCGGCGGACTCCACCGCTACGACGCCCGGAGACACGAGCCGCCCGCGACCCTCGAAGACCCGCACGCCGTTCTTCTTCATCAGGTGCGCCACGCCCCGGGAGAGCTGACTCGCCACCGAGCGCGAGCGCTTCACGAGGGCGGCCGCGTCGTAGCGCACGCCCTCGACCGCGAGACCGTACTCGGACGCCCGGCGCATCTCCCTCAGCAGGTCCGCCGTGTGCAGCAGGGACTTGGTCGGGATGCATCCCCAGTTGAGGCAGGTGCCGCCCAGGTGCTCCGCCTCGACCAGGGCGGTGGACAGGCCGAGCTGGGTGGCGCGAATCGCGGCGACGTAGCCGCCGGGCCCGCCCCCCACGAGGACGACGTCGAAGCTCTCGGACATGGGCCTACGCCTCTCTACACCAGCAGCCGGTAGGGGGCTTCCAGAAGGTCCCGAACCGTGCCGAGGAAGCGGGCGGCAGGCTCGCCGTCGAGCACCCGGTGGTCCCAGGTGAGCGAGAGGCGCAGGGTCCGGCGCCGCACGGGCCGGTCGCCCTCCCAACCCACGCCATCGGCGATCCGGTTGACCCCGAGGATCCCCGTCTGCGGGGGATTCAGGATGGGCGTGAACGAGTCGACGCCGAACATGCCGAGGGTCGAGACGGTGAATGTGCCGCCGTGCATCTCGTCGAGGCCGAGGCTGCCGTCCCGAGCCGCTCCCGCGAGGCGACTCGCCTCGCGGGCGATCGACTTGAGGTCCCGGGCGAGGGTGTCGCGGAGGACCGGAACCACGAGGCCTTCGTCGAGGGCCACGGCGATGCCGACGTGGATCTCGGGCAGGAGCTCGATCCCGCCTTCGCCCATCCTGGAGTTCATGCGGGGATGGAGCTCGAGGGCCTTCGCCGCGGCGCGAACCACCAGGTCCGTGTAGGTGGGGCGCACGCCCTCCCGCTCCCACTCGGCGATGAGCTGCTCGCGCAGCTTCACCGCGTCATCCATCCCGACCTCCATGTCCATGGTGAGCTGGGCGGTGGTGCGCAGGCTCTGGAACATGCGCTCGCTGATGGTCTTGCGCATGCCGCGAAGCGGAATCGTCTCGCCCGCTGCGGGCCGGCCGGCCGGCGCCAGGACGGACCGTGCGGCGGGCGACGAGGCGGCCGCCTCGACGTCGTCCTTCGTGATCCGTCCGCCGGGGCCGCGGCCGGCGACGGCGGAGAGGTCCACGCCCAGCTCCTGGGCGCGGCGCTTCGCCAGGGGCGATGCCTTGATCCGAGCCGCGGGGGCCGCGGCCGGGGGAGCCCCTGAGGGCGCGGTGGCCGCCGCGGGGGGAGCCGCTGAGGACGCGGTGGCCACCGCCGCGCGGATGTCGGCCTCGACGATGCGGCCGCCCGGTCCGCGCCCCTGGATCCCTTCCAGGGCGATGCCCAGCTCCCGGGCCAGCCGGCGCGCCGCCGGCGAGGAGAGGATGCGGCCTCCGACGCCGCGTGCGGCCGGCGCCGCCGACACGGGGGACGCCGCGGCCGCCGCGCCCTCTTCCTCGGCGACCGGCATCTCGTCCGGCGAGAGCTTCTTTCCGGCGGGCAGCACGTCGGGGATCTCCTCTCCGGGCTCGAAGATCCAACCCACGACGTCCCCGGGCTCGCAGGTAACGCCGGGCTCGACGAGGTGTCGGACGACGCCGCTGTGGTCCGCGTCGACCTCCATGTCCACCTTCTCGGTCTCGAGCCGGTAGAGGAGCTCGCCCTGCTTCACCTCGTCCCCGTCGGCCACGAACCACTCGGCAACGACGCCCTCGGTCATGGTCATGCCCACGCGGGTCAGGTAGATCTCCTTCGGCACTCCCGTCTCCTCGCTAGTCGGACGCCGGCAGTCGGAACCAGCCGCCCTCGGCCGCGCGTGCCATCACCCGATCCGCGTCGATCACCCACGGGCCCTGGCGCTCCACCCGGAGGACGGCGCACCGCCCCGCTCGCAGAACGCGCTCGCGCTCTCCGTCGAAGGCGAGGGTACCCGGCCCGCGGAGTTCGACGGCCTCCCCGAACCCGACGCTTCGCGCGGCCCGCAGATGGACCGTCTGGAAGTGCCCGGGCGCGATCGGCGCGCGGATCCCTTCGCCGCCCTCCCCCAGCTCGAGGAGGAGCGATACGTCGTCCCTTTCGCTCACCGGGTGCACCAGGCCGCCGATCGACGTGATGCCGACGCCGGCGGGATCCGCCCGGGTGAGGAGCGCCGTGCGCAGTCGGTCGCCGTCCATCAGCGCGCGGCTGCCGACGAAGCGGTCCGTGGTGAGCACCGCATCGATCAGGGCCAGGTCCGGGGCCTCGCCGTCCACCGTCACGGTGACGAGCTTCGCCCGGCTCGCCACATCGGCGAGCCCGACCCGGCCGCAGGCCACCGCGCCGAGCGCCGCGCCGGCGACCGTCGCCTCGACGAGCTGCGGGAACACGTTGTTGGTGCCGGTCGACACGGGCAGAAGCGGCGCGTCCGGCCAGCCCCGCACGAAGGCGCGGTTGGTGCCGTCGCCGCCCAGGGTGAGCACGGCGGCGCAGCCCGCTTCGCGCAGGGCCCGGGCGCCGTGCACGGTGTCGATCGCGCTCCCGGTCCGGGGTGCATCCACCGGCTTCGCAGCCACCTCGCCCTCGAACTCCAGGAACGCGCTCGCGGCGATGTCGTGGCTGTCCGGGACGTAGCGGAACTCCCGAGCGCCGGCGGCGATCGCACCCACGATCGCCCGCCGCACGATCGCGTGCTTCTCCTGGTTGTCGAACACCGAGGCCCGGGCCGTGAGCCGGCGCACGTCCTTCCCGGAGGCCGGGTTGCACGCGACGCCGACGGGCCCTTCGCGGGCGACGTCCGCGGTGCCGGAGTTTGTCACGAGCTAGACGCCGAGGAGCTCGCGCACGCTACCCGCGATGCGTTTCGCATCCGGGACGTAGAACGCTTCGAGGGGCGGGCTGTAGGGAACCGGCGAGAAGGGGGCCCCCAGGCGGGCGACCGGGGCGTCGAGGTAGTCGAAGGCCCGCTCCTGGATCTGGGCGGCGATCTCGGCGCCGAAGCCGCCGAAGCGGACCGCCTCGTGCACGACGAGCGCCCGGTGGGTCTTCTCCACCGACTCGATCACGGTCTCCGTGTCGAAGGGCTGGAGGGTGCGGGGATCGATCACCTCGGCCTGGATGCCCTCCCCGGCCAGGGTCTCGGCCGCGGCCAGGGCCTCGGTGCGCATCCGGCCCATGGCGACCACGGTGACGTCGCTTCCTTCCCGCGCTACCGCTGCCTCGCCGATCGGGATCTCGTAGGCCTCCTCGGGGACCGGCCCGGTGAGGGGCAGGGACATCTTGTTCATGATCACGAAGACCGGGTTGTCCTCGCGCACCGCCGCCAGGATCGCGCCCTTCATGTCGTAGGGCGTCGCCGGCATCATCACCTTGAGGCCCGGGAGGTGGCAGAGCCACGCCTCGAGGCTCTGGCTGTGCTGGGCGGCGAAGGACATGCCGGCCCCCGCCATCGTGAGGACGGTGACCGGCAGCTTGGCCTTCCCCCCGAACATGAAGCGCATCTTCGCCATCTGGTTCGCCACCTCGTCCATGCACTCGCCCAGGAAGTCCATGAACATGATGTCGATGATGGGTCGCAGCCCGGTCGCGGAGGCGCCGACCCCGAGACCGATGATGCCGGCCTCGGAGATGGGCGTGTCGACCACCCGCTTCTCGCCGAACTCGTCGAGGAGCCCGCGGTAGCAGCCGAAGACCGAGCCGGCGCCGGCCACATCCTCGCCGGCGAGGAAGGCCTCGGGGAACTCCTGGAGCGCCTGCCGGCAGCCCTCGGTGATGGCCAGGATGTAGGGAAGCTGGCGGGCGTCGGTATCGGTGGCGGCGGCCATGGAGGATCCTCTCAGCTTCCCGGGCGGTAGTAGACGTCGTCGAGCAGGTTCTCGGGATCCGGGAACGGGCTGGCCTCGGCGAACTCGATGGCTTCCAGGGCTTCGCGCCGCACCCGCTCGTGAACACCGGCGGCGTCCTCCGTCGACATCACCCCGAGCTCGACCAGGCGGGCCTCGAGCATCTGGATCGCGTCGCGCTGCTTCCAGCGTTCGACTTCGTCGTCACTGCGGTACTTGACCCCCATGCCGCGCACACCCACGTGGTCGTAGTAGCGATAGGTCTTGCACTCGAGCAGCGTGGGGCCTCCGCCGGCGCGTGCCCGCTCGACCGCTTCGCCGGCCGCTTCGTAGACCGCCAGGACGTCCATGCCGTCGACGATCACCCCGGGCATGCCGTAGCCCGCCGCTCGGTCCGCAACGTCCCGGATCGCCTGGTGCCGCGCCTGGGAGGTGTACTCGCCGTAGCCGTTGTTCTCGCACACGAACAGGCAGGGCAGCTGGTAGAGGGCGGCGATATTCGCGGCCTCGTGGAAAGCGCCCTCATTGCTCGCGCCGTCCCCGAAGAAGGTGCAGGCGACCTGGTCCGTCTCCCGGTACTTGTTGGAGAAGGCGGCGCCCACCGCGATCGGCGGGCCGCCCGCGACGATGCCGTTCGCACCGAGGATCCCGATGTCGAGGTTCGAGATGTGCATGCTGCCGCCCATGCCCTTGCAGTAGCCGGTCGAGCGGCCGTAGAGCTCGGCGTACATCTCACGGAACTTGCCGCCCTTGGCAACGAGGTGGCCGTGGCCGCGGTGGGTACTCGTGATCTGGTCGGCGTCGGTCAGGTGCGCCATCACCCCCGCGGCCACCGCCTCCTGTCCCACGTAGAGGTGGAGCGCCCCGGGCACCTTGCCGTTCTCCATCAGCTTTCCGGCCTCCTCCTCGAAGATCCGGATGCGCACCATCCGGTCGTGGAGGTCGCGGAGCACATCGTCGCTGGGGACATTCGCCATGGTGTTCGTGCCTTCGGGAGAGTGAAGGAGGCTCGGAAGCCGCCACTCTAGCACCGCCCCGGTACCGCGGGTCAGGCGAGCTCGTAGTCGTCCAGGGAGGGCTCGTGGGTCATGGCCCAGTAGTCGACCAGCCGCCAGGGCGAGACCGAGAACACCCGCCCCTTTCGGTTGCGGTAGTAGGTCGACATGCCCGGGTGGGTCCAGATGAGCTGCTCGTGCTCCGCGTCGACGCGCCGCACGTACTCGTCGTGGCGGTCGCGGCGCACCTCCGCCGCCGTGAGCCCCTGCTCGAGCATCTCCACGATGACGCCGGTGATGTAGCGGGCCTGACACTCGGACACGAAGATGGCGCTGCCCCCGTGGCCGAGGCCCGCGTTGGGGCCCAGCATCACGAAGAGGTTGGGGAAGCCAGGCACGGTGATGCCCAGGTAGGCACGCGGGTCGTCGTCGGCCCAGGCCTCGGCCAGAGCGCGATCGCCCCGGCCCCGGATGCCCAGGCGGGCCGCCATCGAGCCCATGCGGAAGCCCGTGGCCAGCACCACCACGTCCGCCGGACGGTGCCGGCCGTCCCGGGTGACGATGCCCGTCGCGTCGAGCCGCTCGATCGAGTCGGTCACCAGCTCCACGTTCGGCCGGGTGATCGTCGTGTACCAACCGTTGTCCAGGAGGATCCGCTTGCCGTAGGGCGGATAGGTCGGGAGGCAGGCCTCGAGGAGGTCACGTCGGTCCCCGAGCTGCGCCGCGATGTGGTCCGCCATCTCCTGGCGATGGCGGTCGTTGGTGCGGTTCATCGATCGCTCCGGATGGGGCCAGTCCGGATCCTTGCGCAGGAAGGGCAGCAGGCCGTCGCCGTAGCGCCAGAGCATCGTGAAGCGGAACCACTCCGCGTAGAAGGGCACCTCCGCCAGGAGCCACTGGCCCTCCTCGCTGATGGGGTCGTGGTAGCGGGGGATCGGACGCGCCCATTGCGGGCTCCGCTGGTAGAGGGCGAGGGAGGCGACCTGCTCGGCGATGGTGGGGGCGACCTGCATGGCCGAGGCGCCGGTTCCGATCACCGCGACGCGCTGGCCCTCGAGCTCGAGGCCCTCGGGCCAGGCAGCCGTGTGGAAGAGCTCGCCTTCGTAGGCATCCGCCCCCTCGAGCTCGGGAAGAGCGGGCTCGCCGAACTGACCGATGGCGCTGACCAGGAAGTCACAGGAGACGGTCTCCTCGCCGTTCGGCGTCTCGAGGCGCACCTGCCACCGGGCATCGGATTCGCTCCAGCGAGCGCCGGTGACGCGAACCCCGAAGCGGATGTGGGGACGGACGCCGAGCTCCTCGGCGCTCCGCACCATGTAGTCCTGGATCTCGTCCCGAGGCGAGAAGTAGCGACTCCATCGGTAGCGGCGGCCGATGGAGAAGGAGTAGGCGTGGTTCGGCGTGTCCACCCCGCAGCCCGGGTAGCGGTTCTCGTACCAGGTCCCGCCGACCTCCGGGTGCCGTTCGACGATCGTGTAGGGGATGCCCAGGCGTCCGAGCCTCGCGCCAAGGGCGATCCCGCTGGCTCCGGCGCCGACGATCAGCACGCGCTTGTCCGCCGCCCCGGCCGGAGGCCCCTCCCCTTCCCAGGTGACGTCCCGGGAGGTGAAGCCGAGCTCCTCGCGCATCATCGGCGCGTACTCCTCCGGCACCCGCTCGCCGAGGCACACGCGCATCATCTCCAGCATGAGGGCGTCGCCCGGGTCGGTGACCCGCGGCTCCCGACCGGCCTCGCAGAGCAGCTCGAGAGCCGCCGCGCGGATCTCGTCCCGCACCTCGGCGGGCAGGCCCGCGTCCTCGTCGGCGATCAGCCAGACGTCGCGCTTGGGCCGGTAGGGCGGCTCGAGCCAGCGGCGGTCGCCACTCAGGTGGAAGACGACCATGAGCAGGACCCGGAGGTCGGCCTGGGCAAGGGCGGATCGCAGTCGTTCACGCAAAGAGGGGCTCCGGACTCCGCGGGCCAGCGAGCTATACAGCCAGGAGCTTCCGCCTGTCAAACCGGCTTCCCACCCGAGACCCGCACCGGAGCCCCTGGGCATGAAGAGCAGCACCGTTCACCTTCACCGCCGCTTCCAGATCGGTCGCGTCGATCCGCGCATCTTCGGGGGCTTCCTCGAGCACATGGGTCGCGCGGTGTACGAAGGGGTCTACGAGCCCGCGAGCCCCCACGCGGACGCGGAGGGCTGGCGAAGCGACGTGCTCGAGAGGCTCCGCGGCCTCGACCTGACGGTGATGCGCTACCCGGGCGGGAACTTCGTCTCCGGCTATCACTGGCAGGACGGGGTCGGCCCGCGCGAGGCGCGGCCCCGCCTCCGCGAGATGGCCTGGAACAGCATCGAGCCCAACCAGGTGGGAACGGACGAGTTCCTGGCCCTCGCCCGTCGCATGGGCTGGGAGCCGATGATGGCCGTCAACCTGGGAACAGGCTCGCCGGAGGAGGCACGCAACTGGGTCGAGTACTGCAACGCTCCCGCCGGCACCCGCTATGCGGACCTGCGGGTCGCCCACGGCCAGGAGAAGCCCTACGGCGTGAAGCTTTGGTGCCTCGGCAACGAGATGGACGGTCACTGGCAGATCGGCCACGTGCCCGCCGAAGAGTACGCGCTCCGCGCCCAGCAGGCGGCGAAGCTGATCAAGGACCTGGACCGATCGATCGAGCTCGTGGCCTGCGGCAGCTCTACGACCCTGCTGCCCAGCTACCTCGAGTGGGACCGGGTCGTCCTCGAGCGGCTGGGCGATCACGCCGACTACCTGAGCCTCCACAACTACGTCGGCAACCGCACCGACACCATGGATTTCCTGGCCGTTACCGGTGCCATCGATCGCCAGATCGAAGGCGCCGACGCCCTGTGCCGCTTCGTCCAGACCCGGCGGCGCTCGCCGAAGCGCGCCCACCTCTCCTTCGACGAGTGGAACGTCTGGTACAAGACCTTCAGCGGCGAGCACATGAACGGCGCGGGCCGCCTGGCTCCGCCCCTGATCGAGGAACGTTACAACCTGGAGGACGCACTGGTCGTCGCCGGCTTCCTGCACAGCTTCGTCCGCCACGCCGACGTCCTGAAGATCGCGAACCTCGCCCAGATCGTGAACGTGATCGCGCCCATCCTGACGCGGACCGACGGCCTGCTCGTGCAGTCCATCTACTGGCCCTTCGCCCTGTTCTCGCGGCGACGCGACGGCATTTCGCTGGCCCCCTCGGTCGAGGGACCGACCTACGACTCCCCTTCCTACGGAACGACGAGCCACGTCGACGCCAGCGCGATCCTGGCCGGGCCTCGCCTGCACGTCTTCGTGACGAACCGGGACGAGGAAGCCGCGGAGATCCGCGTTCGGCTCGCCGACGGCAAGGTCGGCGGGGTGATCGACGCCGAGATCGTCACGGCGTCCGATCCCAAGGCCGAGAACGACTGGGAGGCTCCCGACGTCGTGCGTGCGGAGCCCTTCGACGAGCACCATGTCCAGGGGGACGACGCGGTCCTGCGCCTGCCGCCGATGTCCTTCGCTGCGGTCAGCCTTCGCCTCGCGTAGGCGGACCCGCCGCCTAGCCGATCGCTCCGTCCTCGCGAAGCCGGGCGATCTCCTCCGCCGCGTAGCCCAGGCGCCCCAGCACGGCGTCCGTGTGCTCGCCGTGTCCGGGGCTGTGAGCCGCCGGAGTGAGCTGCTGCCCGGCGAAGCGGGCCGGCGGACGCACCCGGCGCAGCTGACCCATGCGGGGATGGCGAGCGGTGTCGACCGTGCGATTGGCTTCCACCTGGGGGTGCGCCAGGGCTTCATCGCGGGACAGGCACTTGGCACAAGGGACATCGTTCGCGCGGAGGCGCTCGAGGATCGTGTCCGTGTCGAAGGCGGCGAACGCCGCCTTGAGCTCCGCACGGTAGGCCTCCACGTTCGCCTGGAGCGCGGCCAGGCTGGCGAAGCGCGGATCGGTGGCCAGGTCCTCGCGACCGATCGCCCGGTACACCCCGTCCCGTTGCTTCGGAGCGGCCGCCGACACCGTGATCGCACCGTCCCGGGTCTCGGTGAGCTCGTAGAGGAGATCCGCCAGCAGAGGCTGCCGCACGACGTCCTCGTCGAGCAGGGTGTGGTTCATGTAGCCGTCGGGGAAGACGAAGTAGAGGCCCGCGTCGAGCATCGAGAGGTCGATGTGCTGGCCGTGGCCGGTGCGCTCGCGCTGGAAGAGCGCTGCGGTGAGCGCCTGGCACGCGGTGTAGGCGGTGATCTTGTCGCAGACCAGGTTGCGCACGAAGGCGGGGCGTTCGGTCCCCTGCACGTCCGCCATGCCGGCCTGGGCCTGGACGATCGGGTCGTAGGCCGGCTCCCCCTTCATCGGCCCCTCGGTTCCGAAGCCCGAGATGGCCAGGTAGACCAGCCGCGGGTTCCGGGCCCGGAGTGTCTCGCTGCCGAGCCCCAGCTGGTCCATCACCCCCGGCCGGTAGTTGTGGATCAGGACGTCCGCCTCGGCGGCCAGCCGCTCCGCGATCTCGCGCCCCGCTGGCGACTTCAGCTCCAGGCGGATGGACTGCTTGCCCCGGTTGCAGTTCGCGAAGAGGCCCGAATCGCCCCCTTTCGACGAGCCGATGGCGCGCATCGGGTCGCCGGCGGCCACGGGCTCGATCTTCGTCACGACAGCCCCCTGCTCGGCCGCCATCATGGACGCCAGGGACGCGGTGATCATGGTGGAGAGCTCGACGATGCGGACGTTCTCGAGGGGGCGCACGGGAAACCTCCGGGATGGGGAGCGGAAATGATGGCACTCCCTATGCCATGACTCTACCCTCCTCCTCCCGCCGATGACCTCAGACCGGTCTCCGAGGAGATCGGCCCCTGGGCTAGGGTGGCCCCGCTCACCCGGCCAGAGCCAAGGAGGAAGCCTTCCATGTCCGGTCTCCAGACCACGCCGGAGATGTTCGACCTGCGGATGTCCGAAGGGGCCCGCCCCCTCTACGAGAAGGTCACGGCCTTCGTCCGGGAGGAGGTGGAGCCGATCACCGCCGAGTTCTACCAGCTCGGCGAGGGCCGCACGGATCCCTGGTCCTGGGCGCCGGGCCAGCTCGAGCTGCTCGACAGCGTGAAGGCCAAGGCCAAGGCGAACGATCTCTGGAACTTCTTCCTGCCCGACGCCGAATCCGGCGAGGGCCTGGCCAACCTCGACTACGCCTACATCGCGGCCGAGCTCGGCAAGAACCCGCTGGCCTCCGAATGCCTCAACTGCTCGGCCCCGGACACGGGGAACATGGAGGTGCTGGAGCGCGTCGGCACGCCAGAGCAGAAGGAGCGCTGGCTGAACCCGCTGCTCGCGGGTGAGATCCGCTCCGCCTACGCGATGACCGAGCCGGACCTGGCCTCGTCGGACGCGAAGAACATCTCCTGCGAAGCGGTCCTCGTCGGCGACGAGTGGGTGATCAACGGCGAGAAGTACTACATCTCCGGCGCCGGCGATCCGCGCTGCAAGATCATGATCGTGATGGTCCGGACGAACCCGGATGCGCCGCCGCACCAGCAGCAATCCCAGATCCTCGTCCCCACCGACGCACCCGGCTTCGAGATCCTCGGGCCCATGCACGTGTTCGGGAAGGACGACGCGCCCCACGGGCACATGCACCTGCGCTTCACCGATTGCCGCGTGCCGAAGGAGAACATCCTCCTCGGCGAGGGACGGGGCTTCGAGATCTCGCAGGTCCGTCTCGGCCCGGGCCGGATCCACCACTGCATGCGTTCCATCGGCGCCGCGGAGCGGGCGATCGGCCTGATGGCGAAGCGCGGCCTCAGCCGGGAGGCCTTCGGGCGCCGCATCGCGACTCTGGGCCGAAACACCGAGACCATCGCCAGGGCGCGGGCCGACATCGAGGCCATGCGGATGATGGTGCTGAAGGCCGCCAAGGCGATGGACGTGCTCGGCAACGCCGAGGCCCGCGTCTGGGTCAGCATGATCAAGGCGATGGTGCCCGAGCGGGTCTGCAAGATCATCGACGAGGCCATCCAGATCCACGGCGCTACCGGCGTGTCCCAGTGGACGCCCCTGGCCGACATGTACGCGGGCCAACGCACGCTGCGGCTGGCGGACGGCCCGGACGAGGTGCACTGGTTCGTGGTCGGCCGCGCCGAGCTCGCCTACTGGAGCGAGCAGGGTGCAGCGGAGTACAACCCGAAGACGGAGTACCTGGGGCGAACGGAGCCGGGCAAGGTCTTCACCGGGCCCTGAGGCCGCGCGGGACGGCACCGAGAGGTCGCGATGGATCGACAGGCCGCCCTCGCGGCGCTGACGGCGCCGGGACAGCCCTACGAGCTCGAGGAGATCCTGCTCTACGGGCGCACCTGTCGGGCCTTCAAGCACGGGCCGTCGACCCTGCGCGAGCTGTTCGAGGACGCCCGCAGCGACCTGGCCTTCCTCGTCTACGGCGAAGAGCGTCTCACGTTCGAGGACGCCTGGCAGGGCGCGTCGCGGATCGCCGCGCTGCTGGTCGGGGAGTACGGGGTCGAGCCCGGCGACCGGGTCGCGATCTCGATGCGCAACTACCCGGAGTGGATCCTCGCCTTCACCGCCGCGACCTCGATCGGGGCGGTGGCGGTCGCGATGAACGCCTTGTGGCAGCCCGACGAGATGGCCTACGCGCTTCGGGACAGCGGCGCCAAGGTCCTGTTCGCCGACCAGGAGCGGGTGGAGCGTTTGGCGGGCGCCTCCCGGGCCTTCCCCTCCCTCGGCGTGCTCGCCGTCCGCGCCGGCGAGCTCCACGGCCTGCGCGCCCGGCGGCTCGAAGAGGCCCTGGCCGAAGCCGGCCCCGCCCCCATGCCGGAGGCCGCCGTCGCCCACGACGACGACGCGACGATCTTCTACACCTCGGGCTCCACCGGCCACCCCAAGGGCGTGGTCGCCTGCCATCGCAACATCCTGTCGGCGCTCCTCTCCTGGGAGCTCGACGCCCACGCCGGTGCGTTGATGCGGAACCGCGAGCTGCGCCCGGCCGGCCAGGCGACGCTCCTGGGCGTGCCGCTCTTCCACGTGACCGGCTCCCACGCGGTCTACCTGGCGTCCTACCGTCCCCAGCGGCGGATCGTCGCCATGTACAAGTGGGACGTGGAGCAGGCGGCGGAGCTCATCGAGCGCGAGCGCATCACCTCCGTCGTGGCGACGCCGGCGATGACCGGCGATCTCGTGGCGGCAGCCCGCCGGACGAACCGGGACCTGAGCTCCCTCGCCGTCGTGGGCGGAGGCGGCGCGCCGAGAGCGCCCTCCCAGGTGCGCAACATCGACCGGGTGTTCGACCGGGCCCAGCCGAACACGGGCTGGGGCATGACCGAGACGAACGCCATCGGGGCCGGAATCATGGGCCCGGAGTACCTCGACCATCCGGAGAGCTCAGGCCGCTGCTCCGCGGTCCTCGACCTGCGGATCGTCGACGAGGCCGGCCGCGAGCTGGCGCCCGGCGAGCGCGGCGAGCTGCAGGTACGAGGCACCTCCGTCGTGCGCAGCTACTGGCAACGACCGGACGCCGATGCCGAGACCTTCGTCGACGGCTGGCTGCGCACCGGCGACGTCGCCTACCTGGACGAAGAGGGCTTCCTCTACATCGTCGACCGCATCAAGGACCTGGTGATCCGCGGCGGGGAGAACATCGGCTGCGGCGCCGTCGAGGCCGCCCTGCTCGAGCACCCCCACGTGGTCGAGGCCTCGGTCTACAGCGTGCCCGACGAGCGCCTCGGTGAAGAGGTAGGCGCCACGATCTACGCGGAGCCCGCCGTCGACGAACGGGAGCTGCGCGCCTTCCTCGAGCCGCGTCTCGCGCGGTTCGAGATTCCCCGCTTCCTGCGCTTCACCTCCTCGCCGCTGCCACGCACCGCTTCCGGGAAGATCCTGAAGCGCCAGCTCCGCGAGGAGGCCCTCCGCGCGCTCGGCCTCGGGCACGACGGAAGCCCGGGTTGAACCGCGCGGCGCGGTCCGCGGTGCCTTCCACGGCCGTGGCCCGGCAAGCGCAGCCCGACGAAGGAGCACCCCTCCCCGGATCGCTCGTCCGCTGGTACTCCCTCGGCGCCCTGCCCGGCGGCGTCGCCCTCTCCTCGGGCAGCTTCCTCGTCTTCTACTACAACCAGGTGCTCGGGGTCCCGGCCGCGACCGTGGGCCTGGCCATCCTGGCGGCGTCCATCTTCGACGCGCTCACGGACCCGGTCGCCGGGGCCATCTCCGACCGCACCCGCACCCGCTGGGGACGCCGCCATCCCTACCTCTACGCTCTCTCGGTCCCCCTTGGCCTGGTGTTCTACCTCGTGTGGGTGCCGCCGGCGGCGCTCTCGCCGCCGGCCCTCGTCGCCTGGCTCGTGTGCTGGCTCCTCGTGCAGCGCCTGCTCGGGACGTTCTACACCGTGCCCTACCTGGCGCTGGGCGCCGAGCTGACCCAGGACTACCACGAGCGCACGCGCATCACGACGGTTCGCTCGTATCTCTCGAACATCGGGCGCTCCGCGTCCGGAGCGCTGCTCCTGCTCGTCTTCCTGGCTCCGACCGACGCCTTCCCCAACGGCCAGCTCAACCCCGAGGGCTACCCCCCCTACGCCGTCCTCTGCGCCTTCGTCACGGCGGCTTGCCTGTGGCTGAGCGCCTGGAAGACCCGCTCGGAGATCGGCCGGCTCTCCCAGGCGGGCGCCACGGTGTCACTCCGCACCGCGCTCACGGCGCCCTTTCGCGACGTGCGGGACGCGCTGCACTACCGCTCCTTTCGCTCCCTGACCTTCTGCGTCGTGCTCCAGTACACGGCCTGGGGCATCTCCGACGCCCTCGGGCTCTACATGGCGACGTACTTCTGGGGCATCTCGACGAACGTGCTGTTCGTGTGGGGCATCGGCATGTTCAGCGGGCTCTTCCTGGGCTTCGGCCTATGGCGGCGATGGGGCGCGCGTCTCGAGAAGCGGACGGTCTACCTGATCGGCACCACGGGCTACCTCTTCTCGTTCATCACTCCCTACGTCCTGAAGGTCGCGGGTTTCTGGCCCGACCCGGAGAGCGCCCTCTACCTGCCCCTCTACATCGGCATGACCGGCTTCGTGGCCCACGTGTTCTCGGCGGGCCCGTCGATCATGACCGGCTCCATGCTGGGCGACGTCACGGACCTCGACGAGGCCACCGGTGGCCGCCGGAGAGAGGGCGTCATCTTCGGGGCGGAGTCCCTGGCCTACAAGATGTTCGTGGGCCTCGGGCCGGTCCTGGCTGGCCTGGTGGTCGACTCCTCGGGCATCGGCCCGGACACCCCGCCCGGTGAGGCGCCAGCCGGCGCCGTGGCCGCCCTGGGCCTGGGCCAGGGCGGGAGCATGCTGCTCCTCTTCCTGGCGAGCCTCGTCTTTCTCGTCCGCTACGACCTCACCCGCGAACGACACGCGGAGGTCCTGCAGCGGATCACCGAGCGGCGGAACGCGGACTAGCCCCCCAGGGCCGCGCCCAGAGCTCCCGGGGACCGCGAAGGGTCCCGTGGAGGATCTCGGACGGCCGATCCGGGCAGGGCTGCATCGCCGGGAAGCGCCGCAGGAGCGTCTCGAGGCCGGTCTCGAGGACCCGGCGCGCCATGTGGGTGCCGATGCAGAAGTGCTCGCCGTGGCCGAAGGCCAGGTGTTGCCCCGTCCGCGACGGATCGAACACGCGGGGGTTCGGGAACTCCGCGGGGTCGCTGTTGGCGCTGGCAATGCTCAGCATGACGTTGTCGCCCGGCTCGAGGGTGTACGCACCGAGCCGCACCTCCGCGACGCAGCGCCGCGGGACCAGCGCCAGGGGCGGCTGCCAGCGCAGCAGCTCCTGCACGATTTGCTCGCGCTCGGCCTCCCCGCGCCGGGCCAGGGCCTTCAGCCCGTCGTCACGGAGCACGGTGTGGAGCAGGCTGCCCAGGCTGTTCGTGCTGGTGTCGATGCCGGCCGGGAACAGGTTGCGACACAAGGCGTAGACCTCCTCGTCGGAGAGCCCTTCCCCGTCGATCTCCGCGGTGACCAGCAGGGAGAGGAAGTCGTCTCCGGGGTTCTCGCGCCGCGCTCGGACGACGGGCTCCAGGTACGCGCCCATCTCCTCCTTCGCCTCCATGGCGCCGTCGAAGTCCCAGCCCTGGGCCATGATCCGATCCGCCCAGCTCATCAGTCGCTCCACATCGGTCACGGGAAGGCCGAGCAGCCGGGTGATGACGCCGAAGGTGTAGCGCCGGGCGAAGGTCGCCATGAGGTCGATGCTCTCGTCGGGTGCGGTCTTCGCCTCGATCTCGTCGGCGAGCTTGCCGGCTTCGTCGGCGAACACCGGCTTCACGAGGGCCTGGACCGCCCGCGGATAGAAGACCGCCGAGACGACGCCGCGGTTCTTGCGATGTTCGTTACCGGTCATCGTTGCCATCACCGGGCCCATCGTTCGGCCCAGGCTCCGCTTGTAGGCCTCCGCCGTCGAGAGGTGCGCCTCGTCGGTCATGGCGGCCTTCACCGCCTCGTGGCCGACGATCATCCACAGGGGTCGGGTCGCGAAGAGCACCGGCACCGCGGGACCCAGCGCTCGGAACTCCTCCAGCACGTCGTAGAGATCCGGCAGCGGATCGAGAGCGAAGTCGAGATCCGGTCGGATCACCTCGGCGACGGTCATGGGGCCCTCCTTCTCAGCGCGAGCACGGGCGGAAGCGAGGGATGGCGAGGTCATCGCTCATGTCCTCCCAGACCACCTCGACGGGCATGCCGATGGTGACCGCCTCCGGCGGGGCGCCCACCAGGTTCGAGAGGATGCGCAGGCCGCCGGACTCGTGGAGCGCGATCACCGCGATGACGAAGGGAAGCTCCTGGCCCGCCGCGATCGGCCGGTGGACGATCGTGTAGGTGTAGACCTCTCCCTGGCCGGGAACTTCCAGCCAGCCGGCATGGTCGGAGCGGCACTCCGGGCAGACCGGTGCCGGCGGAAGCCGCGTATGGCCGCAGGCAGCGCACCGCTGCACGACGAGGCGATGCTCGGCCGCGGCCTCCCACCACGGAAGGGTCGTCGTATCCGCCAGGGGGGGCGGCATGCTGTCGGGAAAGAACCGTTCGCTCATCGGCTCCCCAGGACCACGGCGCTGGACGGGACGCAGGCGCCGCTCGTGACGAGGCAGACCTCCGCGCCCTCCACCGGGCTCGTCGATTCGCCCCGCAAGGAGCGGACGCCCTCCACCACGTGGTTGAGCCCGTGGATGTAGGCCTCCGAGAGACTTCCGCCGTGGGTGTTGGTGGGCAGGCTCCCGCCCTCCCAGGCGAGGGCACCGCTCTCGATGAAGGGGCCGGCCTCTCCCCGCCCGCAGAAGCCGAAGTCCTCGATCTGCATCAGGACGCAGCCGGTGAAGTGGTCGTAGATCTGCGCCACGTCCACGTCCTTCGGGCCCACGCCCGCCTTGCCCCACAGCCGGTGGGCCATCTCCTCGGTGCCGCCGGTGGCATAGATCTCGTCGGCGACGTTGGCGTTGGTGAAGGGGCCGAAGGCGTAGCCGCGGGGGGCGCCCTGCTCGCTCGCAACGATCTCCACCGGCTGCTTCGCCAGATCCCGGGCGCGCTCCTCGGTGGTCACGACCACGGCGCAGGCGCCGTCGCTCTCGAGGCAGCAATCGAACAGCCGGTGCGGGTCGGCGATCATCGGCGAGGCCTGGTGGTCCTCCAACGTCATCGTGCGCCCGCCCATCACGGCCCGGGGGTTCCGGCTGGCGTGCTCCCGAAAGGTCACCGCCAGCATCCCGAGCTGCTCGCTGGTCGTTCCGTAGAGGTGCATGTGCCGCCGGGTCGGCAGGGCGTAGGCGGCCGCCGCCATCAGCAGGCCGTAGGGCATGGCGAAGCCCATCGACGCCAGCATGAGCGAGCTGGCGGCCTGGACGGTCGGGGGCGCCGGATCGATCGGGGCGCTCAGGTCCTGGCCGGCGGTCCCGAAGCGGAAGAACTGGCCTTGGCAGAGCGAGCGGTAGACCACCACCACTTCCGCCTGCCCCGTCTCCACGGCCATCGCCGCGTTGCCGACGGCCGCACAGCCGCCGCCGCCGCCGGGCAGCCAGACCATGTTGGCGAAGCGCAGGGACGGAAGGCCCAGCTCGGCCGCGAGGAAGGTGGCCTCGTTGCGATCCTCGGCGAAGGATGCCAGCCCGTCGACGTCCGAGACGTCGAGCCCCGCATCCGCCACCGCCCGCTGGATCGCCTGGCACGCGAGGGCATGCTCCGTCACGTCGCCGATCTTCCCCCAGCGCGCGTAGACGGTCTCGCCGACCCCGACGATGTGGGCCTTGCGTCCGCTCACGCCGCGCCCACCCGGGGCAGGCTGAGCTCGACCGTGCCGGTGGCGTGGTCCCCGAGGTCGTTCGCCGCGCGGACCCTCACCTCGACCACTCTCTCGTCGCCTTCTTCTTCCACGCGGGTCACCTGGCCCGTGAAGCGCAGCGCCTGGCCGGGAACCGCCGGGCCGCCGAGGCGGATGCGGATGCTGCGCACCATGGTCTCGACACCGGCCCAATCGGTGACGTAGCGCGCCACGTAGCCGTTGGTGGTGAGGATGTTCATGAACATGTCCGGGGCACCCTGGCCCCGGGCGTACTCGGGATCGTGGTGGGCGGGCATGAAGTCGCGCGACGCGATCGCGCCGGCGACGATCACCGTCGAGGTCACCGGAAGGGCGAACTCCGGAAGAGTGTCACCGACCGCGACCGCCGGGGCCTGGGACGTCACTTCGCACCTCCCAGCTTGCTGAGGTCGATCGTGCTCGGATCGAACTTCAGGATGCGGAAGAGCTGCCGCCCCACGATCTCGCCCTCCCCGTCCCGGTAGGTCGTGATCCAGGTGAGGAAGTAGCCTTGCCCGAGGCCGGTCTTCTTGCGGGCCGAGATCGACTCGAGCTCGTTGGTGGTGTGGAGCCGGTCGCCGGGGCGAAGGTAACGGACGAACTCGAGCTCCGAGTTGGTCGCCAGCGTGCCGTTGTACCCGGCCTCGTCGAGGACCGGGATCGGGTTGTCGACCTGGATCTCCCCCGGCGCCCCGCCGCGCTCGGCGATGCCCTCGATCTTGGGGCGGGGCATCGTCCAGGCCTGGAGCATCGCCGGAGGCGCGACGATTCCCCCGAAACGGCTCCGGGCCGCGGCCTCCTCGTCGAGGTAGACCGGGTTGCGATCGTCCAGGGCGTCCACCCAGTGACGGATCATCGGCACGTTGACCGGATCCGGCGCCTCCGCCGGCGGGCCCATGGGCTCGCCGACGTACTTCTCGAGTCGTTCTCGTAGCTCGTCCACGCTTTCCGTCATGTTCCTTCCCGCTGCGAGGGTGGGGAGAGAGCGGCCACGCCGAGGCCGCGCAGGGCGAAGCGGGCGAAGGCGGCGGCGGTTTCCTTGACGGGCGGGGGCGCCCCGAGACGGCTTCGGGCGCCCATGGCCCCGACCACCAGGGTGCCGAGGCAGCTCCGGTCGGCCGGGGTGACCACACGCTGCAGCTCGCCCCGCTCGAAGCCGGCATCGAGGATCTGGTCCACCGCGTCGTTGAAGTTCTTCAGCACCAGCGCGAACTCGGTGCCGCCGGGCCCCTCCTCGGCCGTCGCATCGTAGACTGGGATCGGGAAGGCGATGCCGCGGAAGAACTCCCGGTTCTCGTCCACCCGCAGCAGACAGCTCTCGAAGAACGCGGCGAGCTGCTCCTCGATGCCATGGGCGCGGGCGATGCGCCGAGCGAGGGCCTCCGCCAGCTCCTCCCGGCGAGCCGCGAAGCAGCCCTTCAGGATTTCGTCCTTCGACGGGAAGTACTCGTAGACGGTGCTGCGGCTGAGTCCCGCGCGGCGGGCGATCTGGTCGACGGAGGCCTGCTCGAAGCCGCTCTCGCTGATGACCTCGCTCGCCGCCTTCAGGATCTGGCTGCGGCGGTAGGATTGGAGCACTTCGACGGGCGCCTTCGACACGGCTGCAGGTGCTCCCCGAATGGGACGGTTGCCTAGACGATCGGACAAGCGTACGATATCTCAGACACCTGTCCGATACAAGCCGCACGGCGCGGCACAACCCCCTCGAGAGCAACGCGACGTGCACGGGCTGAACGGCATCCGGGTGGTGGACCACGCGACGGCGATCGCGGGGCCCTACTGCAGCAAGCTCTTCGCCGACGCGGGCGCCGACGTGATCAAGCTCGAGGCGCCGGCCGGCGATCCGCTGCGCCGCTGGACCGCGTCGGGGACCGACCTGGGCGACGAGGACGCGGGGCTGTTCCGCTACCTGCACGCATCGAAGCGCGCCGTGCTCGGGGAGCTCGGCGCCCCCGCGTCCGCGGAGGTGGAGACGCTGGTCGCCGGCGCCGACCTGCTGATCGAAGACCTCCCGCCCGAGGCGTTCGACCGGGACGCCCTCCGCGCGCGCCACCCGCACCTCGTCCTGCTCTCGATCACGCCCTTTGGACTGACCGGCCCGATGGCGGGCCGGCCTGCCACCGACTTCACCGTCCAGGCCGAGAGCGGCTCGATCGGGGCGCGGGGCCGTCCGGGCGCCGAGCCCTACCAGACCGGCGGGCGCGTCTCCGAGTGGGCCGGCGGCTGCTTCGCTGCCGTGGCGGCGCTGGCCGCCGTTCGGCACGCCCGCGCCACAGGCCGCGGCGAGCACATCGACTGCTCCCTCCACGCCACGACCGCCCTGGTGACGAACTGCTACGTCGACCTGATGTGGGGCATCCTCGGGCGCCCGCCGGTGATCGGCTCGCTCCCGAACATCGAGACGCCGTCGATCGAGCCGACCCGGGACGGGTTCGTCGGGTTCACGACCTACTCGGCCCAGCAGATGTCCGACTTCCTGCTGATGATCGAGCGGACGGACCTGCGGGAGTCCGGCGACTTCGACGCCTTCGCCCAACGCCTCGGCCGCCTCGAGGAGTGGGAGGAGATCGTCCACGCCTGGACCCGCGTCCACGACACGGGCGAGATCCTCGAGCTGGCCCAGGCCCTGCGCATCCCCGTCGCGCCGATCTGCAACGGCCGGACGGTCCTGGAGCAGGAGCAGCTCCGTCGGCGGGACGTCTTCGTCGAGGACCCGTCCGGGGGCTTCCTGCGGCCGCGTCCGCCTTACCGGATCGACGGCCGCTCCGGCGGCCCGAGCGAGCCGGCGGCGGCGCCCGGCGCCCACCAGGGCCGCATCGAGCCTCCGGCGGAGCGAAGGCCCGGCGGCGGGGACGCCCGGCTTCCGCTCGAAGGCATGCGGATCCTCGACACCACCACCTGGTGGGCGGGACCGATCGCGACTCAGATGCTGGCGCTGCTCGGGGCCGACGTGATTCACGTCGAGTCCATCCAGCGAATGGACGGCGGGCGCGCCATCGGCGGCACCTTCGCGGCCCAGCACGACGACTGGTGGGAGTGCAGCTTCGTCTTCCAGTCCGCCAACGTGAACAAGCGCGGCCTCACCCTCGACCTCTCCCAGCCGCAGGGGATGGAGATCTTCGAGTCGCTCGTCGCCGGCGCGGACGCCCTGGTCGAGAACTTCAGCCCGCGGGTGATGGACGGCTTCGGGATCACTTGGGAGTGGGTGCAGGCGCGCAACCCGCGCTGCCACTACGTGCGCATGCCGGCCTTCGGGCTCGACGGACCCTGGCGGGAGTTCGTCGGCTTCGCCGCCACGATGGAGCAGATCGCCGGCCTCTCCTGGGTGACCGGCCACGTGGACGACCAGCCCCGGATCCAACGCGGCCCCTGCGACCCGATCGCGGGCATGCACGCGGCCTTCGCCCTGCTGGTGGCGATGGCCGAGCGGGACCGTGACGAGCGCGGACACTTCGTCGAGTGCGCCATGCTCGAGGCCGCCGTGAACGTCACTGCCGAGCAGGTGATCGAGTACACCGCCTACGGACACCTGATGGAGCGCCAGGGCAACCGGAGCCCGGAGGCCGCGCCCCAGGGTCTCTTCCCCTGCATGGGCCACGACCCGGCGACCACCCCCCAGTGGCTGGCGCTCTCCGTCGCGACGGAAGCCCAGTGGGCCGCGCTCCTCGACTGGCTGGGCCACCCGGCCTGGGCCGCCGATGTGGGCAAGGACCTGCGCTCTCGCCACCTCCATCACGACGCCCTGGACGAGGGGCTGCGCGCCGTCTTCGCCGCCCGCGAGCGCGATCCCTGCATCGCCCAGCTGCTCGAGGCCGGCGTCCCGGCGGCCCCGGTCGTGGATCCCCGCGCCCTGGCGAGCCACCCGCAGCTTCTGGCGCGCGGCTTCCACGAGACCGTGGAGCACCCGGTCGTCGGGAGCCAGGCGGTGATGGGTGCGCCCTTCCGCTTCGCCAGCGTCGAGCGCTGGCTCGAGCGGGCCGGTCCGGTTCTCGGCCAGCACAACGCGGAGATCCTGCGCGAGCTCGGCCACGGCGACGCGGCGATCCAGCAGCTCGCCGCGGCGGAGGTGATCGGCGACTGGCCCCTGGGCGTCTGAGCGGACGCCGGAACGATCTCACCCGAGCACGGAGACGACATGTACATCGGCTACAGCGACGAGCAGGAAGCGCTGCGCAAGGAGCTGCGCGCCTACTACGACAAGCTCCTCACACCGGAGGTCCGGGAGGAGCTGGCGGTCGAGCACGGCATCGGGCCGCGCACCAGCGCGATCCGCCGCCAGATGGCCCAGGACGGCTGGCTCTGCTTCGGCTGGCCCGAGGAGTACGGCGGCCAGGGCCGCGGCGAGATCGATCATTTCATCTTCTTCGACGAGTCGATGCGCTGCGGCGCGCCGATTCCGATGCTCTCGATCAACACGGTGGGCCCGACCCTGATGGCCTACGGCAGCGAGGCCCAGAAGCAGTTCTACCTGCCGAAGATCGCCGGCGGCGAGATCGAGTTCTGCATCGGCTACTCGGAGCCGGGCGCGGGCACCGACCTGGCCTCCCTCCAGTGCCGCGCCGAGCTCGACGGCGACAGCTACGTGATCAACGGCCAGAAGACCTGGACCAGCCTGGCCGGCGGCGCCGACTACTGCTGGCTCGCGGTGCGCACCGACCCGGACGCCGCGAAGCACGCCGGCATCTCGATGATCATCGTCGACCTGAAGAACACCGAGGGCATCGAGATCCAACCCCTCGACCTGCTCTCGGAGCACAACATCAACCAGGTCTTCTTCGAGAACGCCCGGGTGCCCGCCGAGAACATCGTGGGCGGAGTCAACAAGGGCTGGAAGCTGATCACGAACCAGCTGAACCACGAGCGCGTCACGATCTGCTCGACGGGCATGATCGAGCGCTGCTACGACGACGTGGTCGCCTACGCGCGCGAGACCGAGCTGCCCGGCGGCGGACGGCTCATCGACGAGGATTGGGTGCAGCTCAACCTGGCGAAGGTCTACAAGGGCCTCTCCTTCCTGCGTCTCATCAACTGGAAGGTCGCTTGGTCTGCCAGCGAGGGAGCGCTCTCCGCTGCCGACGCCTCGGCGACGAAGGTGTTCGGCACCGAGTTCTACCTGGACGCTCTGCGCCTGTTGATGGAGGTGCTCGGCCAGCCGGGCTACCTGACCCGCGGCTCCGCCCACGCGGTCGCCCAGGGCAGCTGCGAGACCATGTACCGCGGCCTCGTGATCCTCACCTTCGGCGGCGGCACCAACGAGATCCAACGGGACCTGATCGGGCTGTTCGGCATGGGCCTGCCCCGGGTCCCCCGGCACTGACGGAAACGAGGAGAAGACATGGACTTCCGAACCACCGACGAGCAGGCAGCGGTCATCGAGCTCGCCCGCCAGATCCTCGAGGACCACTGCACCCAGGAGGCGCTTCGCGCGGTCGAAGGCGGGGAGGGCCCGCGCTTCGACCGGGCCCTCTGGGACAAGCTCGTGGAGGCGGGCCTGGTGGGCGCGATGGTCGCCGAGGAGCACGGCGGCGCGGGCCTGGGCTTCCTCGAGCTGGCCGGCATCCTGGAGCAGGTCGGGCGCACGGCGGCCCCGGTGCCGCTGCTCGAAGCCAGCGTGCTGGGCGCCCTGCCCCTGGCCCACTTCGGCAGCGAGGCCCAGCAGAAGGCGTGGCTTCCGCGCATCGCCCGGGGCGAAGCGGTCGTGACCAGCGCCCTCGTCGAGCGTTTCCGCGAGGTGGACGAGCCCGGCACCACCGCCCGTCCGGACGGCGAGGGCTTCGTGCTGGACGGGGAGAAGCTCTGCGTGCCGGCCGGCCAGCTGGCGGACGCGATCCTGGTCCCGGCCCGCCTCGGCGGCGACGTCGCGGTCTTCCTCGTCGAGACCTCGGCCGACGGCGTGACGCGAGAGGAGCTGAAGACGACCTCGGGCCAGCCCGAGTGCGCGCTGCTGCTGGAGGGCGCGCGGGTGCATCGGGACGCCCTCGTCGGTGGCGAGGCCCAGGGACGGGAGATCGCCCGCTGGATCAAGCTGCGGGCGACAGCGGCGCTGGCCAACGTGGCCGCCGGCGTCTGCCAGGAGGCGCTGCGGCTGACCGCCGAGTACACCAAGACGCGCAAGCAGTTCGACCAGCCCATCGCCACCTTCCAGGCGGTGGGGCAGCGGGCCGCCGACGCGTTCATCGACACGGAGGCGGTCCGCCTGACGGCGCTGCAGGCCGCGTGGCGGATCCACGAAGGCCGCAGCGCCGACGCCGAGACGGCAGTGGCCAAGGCCTGGGCCGCCGACGGTGGCGCGCGGGTGGTGCGGGCGGCCCTGCACCTCCACGGGGGTGTGGGCGTGGACCGGGAGTACCCGCTCCACCGCTACTACCTCTACGCCCGCCACATCGAGCTGACCCTCGGTGGAGAGAGCGACCAGCTGAGGCGGCTCGGCCGGCTCATCGCGGCGGACGCCGCCTAACGACCGGCCCCGTCCATCCTTGCGACCCTCCGGACTGCCTCGACGTGCACGGGAATCGAGCTCATGCGCGGGATGCCGGTGTACGGCTCCTCGTAGTCGAACTCGCCACTCGCGAGCGCCCCGGTGTGGTTGCCCATCGACCAGGGTTGCGGAACGCCCGGGTCGGCGCCGGCGTCGAGCGTACCCGGATCGAGCCCGTAGCCGTGGCTCATGGAGACGACGCCCCGCCGCAGGTCCGCCGCCTCCGCGACCACCGCGTGGACCGTGGCGCGACGGGACGTGATGGCCACCAGCATGCCGGCCTCGAGCCCGAGCGGCGCCATGTCCTCCGGGTGCATGTAGGCGGGGTGGTGCGGCCGCTGACGGACGATGTAGGGTTGATCGCGGCTGAGTGAGTTCAACGTGTTCCGCAGGCGGCGGCTCACGAGCCGGAACGGAAAGGCCTCGTCGCCGTCGAGGGCGCCCTGCTCCGCCGCGTCGTCGAGCTGCCCCATCATCACCTCGTTGCCGAGCTCGAGGAACGCGTCGCACGCGGGATCCCGGGGCAGCACCACCGCGTCCGGATCCTCGTAGACCCGACCGGCGTGGTGCTTGCGCACCTCCGAGAGGGGGATCCGGGAGCCCTCGGTGAGGAGGTCGAAGAGCTCGTCCGCCGTCGGCGCGTTCTCCATGTCGAGGGGCACGAAGCGACCCGGCGGGTCTCCGGGCGCGCGCAGGATGCCGAGGTAGAGCTGCAGCGGGAGCTCCATCGCCCGGCCGAGCTGGTAGAAGAGCTCCCAGTCTTCGAGCAGGTCCGAGCCCGCCGGCGGGTCGACCAGGGCCTCCCGGTAGGCCGCGTAGGGCAGCGGGTATCCCCATCCGTGGGAATGGGTCTCGAGCTCCTCGAAGTCGTAGGTCATCACCGGGATCTCCGGCGGAAGCTTGGGCGGGACGACGTAGTGGGCGTAGCGCGCGGTCTGGGTGAGCTTCGGGTCCATCACCACCAGCAGGTCGAGCTTCCCCAGGGCCTGGCGGGTCTTGATCTGGTCCGGCCAGGCTGCGAAGGGGTTGCCGCCCAGGCAGAAGAGCGCGCGAATCTGTCCCTCCCCCTCCAGCAGGATCTCGTCGGCCAGGGCGGAGGTCGGAAGGCCGCAGGCCGTGTTCGTGAGGCCGCGAACCCGGAGCTTCGGCGGGAAGCCCCAGGCCGGCGTCGGCGCGAGGGGCTGGGCCCGGCGCGGGCCACGGGGCACGAGCACGCTCGGGTTGGCGACCGGGTCTCCGGCCCGGGCGTGGAAGCCGCACAGCGTCACCAGGCAGGCGAGCAGGTACTCGGCCAGCGTGCCGCGCGGAGACATGTTCGAGCCGGTTCCCGCGCTGGCACCGCCCGTCGCGCAGGAGGCGAAGAGCCGCGTCGCCTCCTCGAGCTCGCGAGCCGCGATTCCCGCCCTGCGCTCGACGAGCTCCGGCGTGAAGGGCGCGACGTGATCCCGCAGCACCTCGAGGTGGCGGGCGTTGCCCGCCACGAACTTCTCGTCGTAGAGCCCCTCCTCGAGGACGATGCGGATCATCCCGGCCAGGATCGCCGCGTCCTCGCCGGGAACCGGCTGCAGGTGGATCCGGGCCTTCCTCGCCGTCTCGCTGCGGCGGGGGTCGATCACGATCAGCTGGATACCGCGTTTCAGGGCACGGTGGAGGTGCCAGTTGGGGTTCACGGTCGGAACGCCGCCGAGCCCCGAGACCGCGGGGTTGGTGCCGATGAAGAGCCAGGTCTCCGCCGTGCCGAAGGGGATCCCGCCGCCCTGCCAGCGGCCGTGGAGGGCCCGCGCGAGCATCTTCCCGGGCTGGTCGATCGAGCCGCAGCTGAAGGTCATGGGCGAGCCGAGGGCGTTCATGAACGCGCCGGAGAGCATGCTCGCCGGCGGCGCCAGGGCGTAGGTCCCGTTGTAAAGCGCGACCGATGCCGGACCGTGCTCGTCCACGATCGCGCCCAGGCGAGCCGCGATCTCGGAGATCGCAGCCGCGCTGGAGACCGGCTCGTGCTCCCCGTCGCTCGTCCTCCGCAGTGGGCGGAGGAGCCGACCCGGACCGTAGAGCTGGGTCGCGATGTCCCGACCCCGCGCACAGGTGTAGCCGTGGGACGCCGGGTCGTCCTTGTCCCCGAAGAGACGGGTGACGCGGCCGTCCTCGATGTCCATGAAGACGCCGCAGGAGACCATGCAGCTCCGACAGGTGGCGCGCACGCGGGTCACGGGCGGGCAACCTCGTGGGTGCCCATGCAGCCGGTGATCATGGGCAGGTCGAGGTAGGTCTTGATGCCGGGCTCGGCGGCCTCGCACACCAGCGGAACGGCGTTGACGATGTGGAAGGCGGTCGTGCTCAGGCCCTGGGCGACCCGCTCGTCCTGGCTCGAGGTCGGCGGGAAGTCCACGTCGACGTTGAGGTTCACGTCGCCCTCCAGGCTGATCCGCCAGCCGGATTCGCGCGGGATGTCCATCTTCGACTCGAGCTTGGCCTGGTCGGTCCCGCCCACGAACCAGATCTGCTCCTGGACGATTTCGGTGCCTTCCCGGGTGATCCCGATGTGCTGGTAGTGGTTCAGCGCGATCGTTCCCTTCTCGATCACGCCGACAGCCGTGTCGATCGGCTCCCTGGCGAGGATGAACGCGTGCTTCGCGTCGTAGTCCACCACCTCGCTGCCCAGACCGGCGGCGATCATGTCGATCGGCTCGTTCCAGCTCTTCCGGAGCATCCCCTTCAGGGGGTTGCCCCGAGCGGCGTCGGGCGTCTTGCCGAGGTTCATCAGCTCGCGCATCACCCCCGCGGAGCTGTAGGTCGTGCAGTCGCCGCACTCGGTCATCTTGATGCGGTCGATCCGGTTACACCAGCCGCTGAAGGTGAGGGGGAAGCGCTCGGCGATGCCCCCCGGGTTGCAGCCCGAGGCGTGGAAGTTCCTGCCCCCGCGCCTACAGGCGGCGCCGATCTCCCCGGCCACGTCCGGGTTCTGGACGAAGGGGAACCAGTAGGGACAGGGCGTCACCACGTGGCGGCCCGATTCGAGGAGCCGGCAGATCTCGGCCGTGTCCCAGGGCAGCGGGCAGTAGAGCACGCAATCTGCTTGGGTCGCCATGATCGCATCGACATCCCGGGTCGCGACGACGCCCGTCTCGCCCTGCCCGATGAGCTCGCCAGCGTCGCGTCCATCCTTGTCTTCGCTGTAGACCTTCACGCCCGCGAGCTCGAGCCGCGGATGCCGCAGGATGCCCTTCAGCGCGGAGCTGCCCACCACGCCCGTCGCCCACTGGATCACCTTGTACGTCTTCATCCGCTCCTCCGGGTACGGGCAGCGACGATACCTCGGCCGGCGAACGCGTCGAATCGAATCAGCGTGTCCGCTAGGTTGCCGGGATGAGCGACGACCCGTCGGGAAGGCTCGCCCGCCTCCGCTACCCGGGCGGCATCGATGCCGACGGCCACGTCCTCGAGCCGCCGGATCTCTGGGAGCGCTACCTGGAGCCGAAGTACCGAGACCGCGCACTGCGCATCCGCAAGGACCCGACCGACGGCCTCGAGTTCCTGGAGATCGACGGCCGCCCCTCGAAGCTGATCCGTCGGGGCATGCCGGCGGGCCTCGGCTTGATGGATCGGGTCGGGGGCATCGTCTACGAGCGCGAGCCCAGCGGCACGGCCTACGTGGACATGGCGCCTCTCGGTGCCATGGATGCGGCCGAGCGGGTCGAGCGGCTCGACCTCGAGAACCTGGAGCGCGTGCTGCTGTACCCGACCCTGTGCGCCATGTGGATCGCCGAGTGCGAGGACGAGGAGCTGACCCAGGCCTACCTGCGCGCCTATAACCGCTTCATCCTCGACTTCTGCGCCGACAGCGGAGGGCGCCTCGTCCCGATCGCCTCCCTCTCCCTCGGCGATCCAGCGGCGGCGGAGCGGGAGGTCGTCGCGATGGCGGAGGCCGGCGCAGCCGGCGTGTGGGTGCCGACCTTCAGCCACACCCGGCTTCCCACCGCCCATCCCGACCACCACCGGGTCTTCGAGGCGGCGGCGGAGGCGGGCCTTCCCGTCGGCATCCATCCCTGCCTCGAGCCGAAGTGGACGGCACCGGGGCGCTTCGGGGCGATGACGAGCAACCGCTACGCGTTCTTCCTGAACGTGACCGCGGGCGACTCGGTCCGCCACGCCTTCACGAGCTTCTTCGAGTTCGGGGTGCTGGAGAAGCTCCCCGCCCTGAAGCTCGTGGTGCTCGAGTGCGGGGCGAGCTGGATCGGCTACTGGCTCGATCGCATGGACACCACCTGGGCCTCGCCCCAGGGTGTCGCCGTGCGCCAGGTGCTCCCGGAGCAGCCCAGTGCCTACTTCGCGCGCCAGTGCTGGATCTCCGCGGACCCGGACGAGCGCTCGCTGCCCGGCGTGATGGAGGTGGTGGGCGAGGATCGTTTCTTCTGGGCCTCGGATTTCCCGCACCCGGACCATCCGCCCGAGTACATCCCGAACCTCGAGCAGCGCGTGGCGCAGATGGACTCCACCACACGCGGGAAGCTCCTGGGCGACAACGTGCGCCGGGCCTACGGCCTGGGCTGAGCGCGGAGGAGGAGGGATGCCGGTCGGAAGCGTCGGGGACGAACGCGAAAGGAGCCGCTCAGCGTGAAGGTCCAGATCCACGAACGCTTCGAGTCGGACCTTCCGGCCGACGACGACCACCCCTACCGCACCGGCGCGTGGCGCCCCCAGACCGTCGAGTACGACGCCTGGAACCTCGAGGTCGAGGGCGAGATTCCCCGCGACCTGGCGGGCGTCTACCTGCGCAACACCGAGAACCCGCTCCTGCCCTCCATCGAGCGCTACCACCCCTTCGATGGCGACGGCATGCTGCACGCGATCTCCTTCGAGGACGGGACGGCGGTCTACCGCAATCGCTTCGTCCGCACCGACGGCTTTCGGGCGGAGCGGAATGCAGGCCGAGCGCTCTTCGCCGGCGCCGCCGAGAATCCCGGAAAGGCGGAGCGAAGCTGCGAGCTCGGAGCGCGCCCCAACATGAAGGACGCGTCGAGCACCGACATCGTCGTCCACGGTGGCGTCGCGCTCTCGAGCTTCTGGCTCTGCGGCGACCTCTACCGCCACGACCCGCGCACCCTCGAGCCCCTCGGCAAGACCGACTTCGACGGCCGCTTCCCTACCGAGGGCGTGTCGGCCCACCCGAAAGTCGACGAGCGAAGCGGCGAGATGCTGTTCTTCAACTACTCCACCCAGGCGCCCTACATGCACTATGGGGTCGTGGGAGCGGACGGCCGCCTCGCCCACTACACGGACGTTCCGCTCCCCGGTGCGCGTCTGCCCCACGACATGGCCTTCACAGAGCACTACGCGATCGTGAACGACTGCCCCATGTTCTGGGATCCGGAGCTGCTGGCGCGCGGGCACCACGTCACCCGTTTCTACCCGGACCTGCCGACTCGCTTCGGCGTCGTCCCGCGGCACGGCGGGCCGGAGCCGGTGCGCTGGTTCGAGGCGGCCCCGACCTACGTGCTGCACTGGATCAACGCCTACGAGGACGGGGACGAGATCGTGCTCGACGGCTTCTTCCAGGAGAACCCGTCGCCCTCGCGGCGGTCCGGCACGGGCCAGGGCGATCCGGTGTTCCGCTACCTCGATCTCCACGAGATGCGCGCCGTCCCGCGCCGGTGGCGCTTCGAGCTCTCGACCGGCGCTTGTCGCGAAGAGCCCTCGAGCGATCGGGTGATGGAGTTCGGCATGATCAACGGCCGCCACGGCGGCCGCCGCCATCGCTACAGCTACAACGCCCTGCCCGCGAAGGGCTGGTTCGGGTTCGAGGGCGTGGTGAAGCAAGATCTCGAGGGCGGTCACGAGGAGGCGGTGGAGCTGCCGAGCGGAGTCTTCGCGAGCGAGACCGTCATGGCGCCCCGCATCGGCTCCGAGGCCGAGGACGACGGGTACCTCCTCACCTTCACCATGGACCTGAACCGCGACCTCTCCGAGTGCCTGGTCCTCGACGCCGCGCAGCCCGGCGCCGGGCCCGTCGCCCGCGTGGCCCTGCCGGAGCGCATCTGCTGCGGAACCCACGCCTTCTGGCACGCGGCCGACGCGTGAGGCGCGCCGGGCTCGCCGCGCCGTGCGATATGCTTGGCGGCGTTGCACGACTGGAGTCGACCGTGGCCTCCCCCTCCCAGCTGAAACGGCTGGACCTCGAGCACCTCTGGCATCCGATGACCCAGCATCGCGGGCTCGAAGCGCGCATGCCGCGTCAGATCGTCTCGGGCTCGGGGGTCTACCTGACCGACGTGGACGGGAACCGCATCCTGGACGGGGTCTCCGGCCTCTGGTGCGTGAACGTGGGCTACGGCCGCGACGAGCTGGCCGACATCGCCCGCGAGCAGATGGCGAGGCTCCCGTACCTGCCCGGCACCCTCTCCCACGAGCCCGCCGCCCGGCTCGCCGCAAAGCTCGCCTCGATGCTCGGCTACCCGAGCAAGGTCTACTTCGTGAACAGCGGCTCCGAGGCCAACGAAGCCGCCTTCAAGATCGCGCGCCAGTACCACGCCCAGACCGGGGCCCCCGGCCGCACCAAGATCATCGCCCGCTACCGGGGCTATCACGGCAACACCCTGGGCGCCCTCTCGGCCACGGGCCAGGACGAGCGCAAGGACCGCTACGAGCCTCTCCTTCCGGGCTTCGTCCACATCGAGGCGCCGGATCCCTATCGCAGCGAGCGGGACGGCGCCGACGCGCTGGAGGAGGCCCTCGAGCGGGAGGGGCCGGACACCGTAGCGGCCTTCATCATGGAGCCGGTCATCGCCGGGGGCGGCATCCTCGTCCCGCCCGAGGACTATCTGTCGCGGGTGCGGGAGATCTGCTCGCGCCACGGCGTCCTTCTCATCCTCGACGAGGTCGTGACCGGCTTCGGCCGCCTCGGCGCCGCCTTCGCGCACAAGCTGTACGGCGTGGAGCCGGATCTCCTGACCCTCGGCAAGGGCATCGCCAGCGGCTACCAGCCCCTGGCTGCGACCGTCGCCCGGCAGGAGATCTTCGAGGCCTTCCTCGGCGAGCCCGACGAGCTCCGTCACTTCCGACACATCAACACCTACGGCGGCCACCCGGTCGCGACCGCCGTCGGCCTGCGCAACATCGAGATCATGGAGCGGGAGCAGCTCTTCGAGCGCGCCGCCAAGCGGGGAGACGCCCTGCTCACCCGGCTGCGCCGGCTCGAGGAACATCCCAAGGTGGGCCAGGTGCGCGGCCGGGGGCTCCTGATCGGGATCGAGCTCGTGGAAGACAAGGCCTCGCGCGCTCCCCTGGACGCCGGGGAAACGGCGAAGGTCGTCTCGCGTTGCGGGCTGGACGGACTCCTCGTCGGCCGGACCACGAACACGAACCCCGGAATGGGCAACGTGCTCATCGTCGCGCCGCCGCTCGTGCTGAGCGAGACGGAGTCGGAGTTCCTGGCGACCACGCTGGAGCGGGCGATCCGCGAGGAGCTCCCGGCCGGATCGTGAGGATCCTCGCGCTCAACGGGGGCAGCTCGTCCCTGCGCTGGGGCCTCTTCGAGCCGGAGACGGGCCGTGAGCTTGCCACCGGCGCCTTCGAGGAGGTGCGCGATCCGGAGGCGACCTGGGCCGGCGCGCGCCGGGAGCTCGCGGACCTCGCCCCGGACGCGGTGGGGCACCGCGTCGTGCACGGCGGCGAGCGCTTCACCGCCTCCGCCCGGGTCGACGACGAGGTCATGGCAGCGATCGAGGCCCAGATTCCAATGGCTCCGGTCCACAATCCGCGTTGCCTGCTCGGCATTCGCGAAGCCCGCGCGCTGTTCCCGGACGTGCCCCACGTCGCCGTCTTCGACACGGCCTTCCACCAGACGATGCCCCCCGCCGCCTACCGCTATGCCATCCCGCCCGGCTTCTACGAGCGCGACCGGATCCGGCGCTACGGCTTTCACGGCACCTCCCACCGCCACGCCGCCGAACGCGCCGCGGAGCTCCTGGGGCGGGCGCCCGGGGACTTCACCGGCGTCACGGCGCACCTGGGCGGCGGCTGCTCGATCGCCTCGATCGAGGCCGGCCGCTGCGTCGATACCTCGATGGGCATGACGCCCCTCGAAGGGCTGATGATGGGAACACGCTCGGGCGATCTCGACCCGGGCGTCGTCCTCGCCCTGGCCGCCAGCCCGGAGCTGGGCCCCGAACGAGTCGGACGGATCTTGAACGAAGAGAGCGGGCTGCTCGGCGTTTCGGGCGTGTCGAGCGACCTGCGGGAGGTGGAGGCCGCCGCCGAGGCGGGCGACCCGGACGCCGAGCTCGCGCGCTCGCTCTTCGCCCACCGCGTGCGGCGCGGCCTCGGCGCGGCCCTCGCGGTCCTCGGGCGCGCGGACGCCGTCGTGCTGACCGGCGGCATCGGCGAGCGCGCGGCGCCCATGCGCGCGCGCTTCCTGGGCGGGCTCGGCGGGCTCGGTCTCGAACTCGACCGGGAGGCCAACCGCGCACTCACCGATGGCGAGGGTCGGATTTCCACCCCCTCGTCGCCGATCGCAATCCTGATCGTTCGCGCGCGGGAGGAGTGGCTGATCGCCCGGGAGACCGCCGCGCTCCTGGCGCTCCCCCTCCCTCTCCATCCCGGCTAGCATCCCCGTTTCGCGTCCGCTGCGACTTCGAGGAGAACCGCGATGAAGATGACCACCGAAGAAGCCTTCGTGAAGGTCCTCCAGATGCACGGCATCGAGCATGCCTTCGGCATCATCGGCTCCGCCTTCATGCCGATCTCCGACCTGTTTCCGAGGGCCGGCATCACCTTCTGGGACGTCGCCCACGAAACCAACGGCGGCTACATCTGCGACGGCTTCACCCGCGCTTCCGGCAAGATGGGCATGGCCATCGCCCAGAACGGCCCGGGCATCACGGGCTTCGTGACCGCCATGAAGACCGCCTACTGGAACCACACGCCGATGCTGCTGGTGACGCCCCAGGCGGCGAACAAGACGATCGGCCAGGGTGGCTTCCAAGAGGTGGAGCAGCTCGGGATGTTCCGGGAGATGGTCTGCTACCAGGAAGAGGTCCGCGATCCCTCGCGCATCGCGGAGGTGCTGAACCGCGTGATCCTCAAGGCCTGGCGGGGCTCGGCGCCGGCCCAGATCAACGTGCCTCGCGACCTCTGGACCCAGGGGATCGACGTCGAGCTGCCCCAGGTGGTGCGCTTCGAGCGCCAGGGCGGAGGAAGGCAGGCCATCGCGGAGGCGGCGCGGCTCCTCTCCGAGGCGCGCTTCCCGGTCGTGCTGAACGGTGCGGGGGTGGTGCTCGGCGGCGCGATCGAGGCCTCGAAGGCCCTGGCCGAGCGGCTGAGCGCGCCGGTCTGCTGCAACTACCAGCACAACGACGCGTTCCCGGGCAGCCACCCGCTCGCCTGCGGCCCGCTCGGATACAACGGCTCGAAGGCCGCCATGGAGCTGATCGCGAAGGCGGACGTGGTGCTTGCCCTGGGCAACCGGCTGAATCCGTTCTCCACCCTTCCCTGCTACGGCATCGACTACTGGCCGGCGGAGGCGAAGATCATCCAGGTCGACGTCAATGCCGACCGGATCGGCCTCACCAAGAACGTGACGGTCGGGATCGAGGGCGATGCGAAGCTCGTGGCCGAGCAGGTCCTGCAGGCGCTCGAGGCCACAGCCGGCGACGCGGGCCGGGCCGAGCGCGAGGCGTTGATCGCAAGAAAGAAAGCCGATTGGAGCGAAGAGCTCGCCGGCATGGATCACGAAGACGACGACCCGGGCACGACCTGGAACGAGCGCGCGCGCAAGCGGGACGCGGAGCTCATGTCCGCCCGCCAAGCCTGGCGGGCGATCATGGAGGCGCTCCCGGAGGACGCGATCATCTCCTCGGACATCGGCAACAACTGCGCGATCGGCAACGCCTACCCGAGCTTCGAATCCGGCCGCAAGTACCTGGCCCCGGGCCTGTTCGGGCCCTGCGGCTACGGATTCCCCGCGATCGTCGGCGCGAAGATCGGCTGCCCCGACGTCCCGGTCGTGGGCTTCGCCGGCGACGGCGCCTTCGGCATCTCGATGAGCGAGATGAGCTCGATCGGCCGCGATGGCTGGCCCGCGATCACGATGATCATCTTCCGCAACTACCAATGGGGCGCCGAGAAGCGCAACACCACCCTGTGGTTCGACGACAACTTCGTCGGCACCGAGCTGGACCGGAACGTCGACTACGCACGGGTCGCCGAGGGCTGCGGGCTCGAGGGCGTGCAGGTCCGGACCCAGGCGGAGATGACCGAGGCGCTCCGCATCGCGTGCAAGGCCCAGTCGAACGGGGTCACGACCTTCATCGAGGTGCTGCTGAACCAGGAGCTCGGCGAGCCCTTCCGGCGCGACGCGATGAAGAAGCCCACCGTCGTCGCGGGCATCGACCGCGCGGACATGCGGCCCCAGCGGGGCCGATGAAGAAAGCGCCCGAGGGGCGCTAGCCCCGGATCGGCTCGAAAGGGAGTCCGCCATGCTCCTCCACGTCGTCCTCGTGATTGCAGGCATCGCGGTCGCCTCTCTCGTGCTGATCGGCTTCGTTCTCGACCTGTCGGTCCCGGCCCAGCCCCTCGAGCCCGCCGAGACGGACGCGGATGCGGGGGAGCCCGAACCGAGAGACGAGGTGCGCTTCGAGGTCGGCGGAGCGGCGATCAGCGCGTGGCTCTTCTTGCCCGAGGAGGGGCCGGCTCCCCTCCCCTGCATCGTCATGGCCCACGGCTTCGGCGGCACGAAGGACTGCGGCCTGGATCGCTATGCGGGCGGCTTCCGCGCTGCGGGCTTCGCCGTCCTCGCCTTCGACTACCGCCACTTCGGCGCCAGCGAGGGCGAGCCGCGCCAGCTCTACTGGAACCCCCATCAGCTCGAGGACTGGGCCGCTGCGGTGGCCTACGCACAGAGCCTTCCGGAAGTCGACGCGAGCCGGATCGCCCTGTGGGGCAGCTCCGCGTCCGGCGGCCACATCATCGTCACCGCTGCAGAGAACCCGGGGATCAAGTGCGTCAGCGCCCAGTGCCCGGGGTTGGACCCGCGATCGGACGGCCGGCGTCTGGTGTCGCGGCTCGGCGCGCGTCGCGCCGCCCGCCTGATCCTTCACGGCCAGCGCGACATGATCCGGTCGCGCTTCGGCCTCTCCGCCCACAGGATCCCGAATCGTCGGGCGCCCGGGGACGGTCGCGTTCTTCGATCTGCCGGATGCCTACCAGGGCTACTCGGCGCTCACGCCGAAGGGCTTCCGCAACGAGGTGTGCGCGCGAATCGTCCTACGGGGGAGCTTGTACCGGCCGATCGAACGGGCGAAGGACGTGCGCTGTCCGGTCCTCCTCCAGATCTGCGAGCGCGACGAGCTCGTCGCGCCCGAGACCGCCGAAGCGACCGCCCGGGAGCTCGGGGCCCGGGCGGAGGTCAGGCGATACCCGATCGGGCACTTCGACGTCTACCACGGCGCCCACTTCGAGACGGCGGTGCGCGACCAGCTGGAGTTCTTCCGCAGGCATCTCTCCGACGGATGAGGAGAGCCGTCTTCGGAGCGAAGCCTCGCTCCGTCAGATCGCCGCGAAGACCTCGGCCAGCCAGTCGAAGATCCGCTGCTGGGCGAGCCGCGGCGTGGCCACTTGGCAGTGGTCCTCGGCACCTTCCTCCCGCGTGAAGAGCATGAAGGTCCGCGGACTGGAGAGCGCTTCGTAGAGCTTCGCGGCCTCACCCTCGAAGGAGGCCTCCTCCTCGGTGTCGATCACGAGGGTCGGGCAGCGGATCCGCCCGGCGACGTCCGAGAGCTCGAAACGCAGAGCCTCGCGCATCCAATCCGAGGGGCGCTCCGCCTTGAAGACGAACATGCCGTGCGAAACGGCCCATCGCATCTCGGAGCTCTCCTCCATCATCTGCCTCATCCCGGCGTCGAACGCGTCGGGGGCGTTCTCGGCGAAGCTCCGAAACTGCTCCCGGGTCATCTGCGCTGGAACCCGGCTCCCCATGAAGTCGTAGACGCCTCCGTTCGCGATACAGGCGGCAAGGCGGTGCTCGAAGGCGGCCGCGCGAGGGGCGAGGTAGCCACCGAGGCTGACGCCCTCGAGGGCAATCCGGGCCGGGTCGACGTCACCCTGCGAGAGCGCGTGATCGACGACGGGCGTGACCACGTGCTCCCAGTCGTGGCGAAAGGGGAGCCCCTGCTCACGGATCACCCGCCCTTGTCCCGGACCCTCGAAGGTGAGGCAGTTCCAGCCCCGCCGGTTCGCGGCCAGGGCCATGGGATGGAGCTCTTCGAGGGTCCCGTCGAAGCCGGTCTGGAGGAGCAGCGTCGGCCTCGTCGCCCGACTCGGGTCGGGTCGGTAGAGGAGACCGGGGAGCGTGGTGCCTTCGTACGAGATCTCCAGGCGATCGACCGGCAGGTCGAGGAGATCGAGGGCGCGGTCGAAGCAGGCGATGCTTCGCCGCGACAGGTCGAGGATGCGCGGGTCCCCGGGATCGCCGTGGAGGTAGAACTCCGCCGCCCGGTAGTAGTTGCTTGCCCGCATCCACGCCTCGCGGGCGCTCACGTCGTGCCCGCGGGCACGGCTGCGATCGCCAATCGCCTCGACGCGCTCCGCCGTGGCGAGCCACTCCCGGTGCCAGCCGTCGAAGTCGCCGTCGGCGATGCGCTCGGCGGTGCGGAGGACCTCGCCGACCTCCGCCTGGCCCGCCTCGGCGCTGCCAAGCATCCGGAGGGTCTGAAACGAGAGCTGAGGGTCTTCGAACGCGATCTTCATGGCACTCCCCGTCGGGATCGCTGCCCGCTTCAGTCCCGTTGAAGCTCCGCGACCAGCTCGGGCCAGGCCTCGGGGCGCAGCGCACCGAACAGGAAGAGCCGCTTCAGCTCCCGGGCGAAACGCAGAGTCTCCTCCTCGGCCGCCTGCTCGTCCTGATTGCGCTGGGCCGCCATCAGGGACCAGACCAGGGCGGGGGTCATGCCGATCACGCCGAGCATCTCGGCGTCGATTCCATCCTGGCTCTTGCCGCTCTTGGCGAGGCGTTCGAGAGCGCCCACATAGTCCTCCCAGCCACCGGACATTCCGGCGCCCCGGCGTTGGAGCAGCCGGAACATCCAGATCCGGGCGATGTGGGGATGCTCGCGGAAGTAGTGGACGAAGAAGTCGATCTGCTCGCCGAAGGAGCGCGGCTCGCTCAGGATCCGGCGCAGCTCCGCCACGAACTCCCGGCTGACGGCGCGGACGAGGGCGTCCCGGGTGCGGAAGTGCTGGTAGGCCGTGCTGCGGTTGAGGCCCGCCCGCTTGGCCACGCCGACGACCGTCAGCGCCTCCATCCCGCCCTCGGCCACGATCTGCCTCGCCGCCTCGAGCAAGGCCTCCCGGCTCGCCCGGGCATCGCTTCGAACGGGCTTCATGAAATCCATCATACCTGTTGTAATTCTTAAATCCAACAGATATGATGGATTTCATGATCGAGCTCCAGCGGCAGGACGGCGTCGCCACGATCACGTTGCGGCGGCCCGAATCCCGCAACTCCCTCACCCCGGCCCTGTTCCAGGAGCTCGAGGCCCGCTTCGACGAGGTGGCGGCCCACCCGGAGGATCGCGTCCTGGTGCTGACCGGCTCCGGAGACGCCTTCTGCTCGGGGGCGGACCTGAGCGGCTCCCCGGATGCCGCTGCGCGGCTGGCGGACGGCCCGGTCGGCAGGGCGGACTGGATCCGCACCACCACCGCGGCCGCTCTGGCCCTGCACCGGCTGCCGAAGCCCACGATCGCCGCGGTGAACGGGGTGGCCGCCGGCGGGGGATGCAATCTCGCGTTGGGCTGCGACCTGGTCTTCGCCGCCGCATCGGCCCGCTTCGCCGAGATCTTCGTGAACCGGGGGCTGGCCCTCGACTACGCGGGCACCTGGCTGCTCCCGCGCCTCGTCGGGCTCCAGCGTGCGAAGGACCTGGCCTTCCGCGGAGAGCTGGTGAGCGCGGACGAGGCTCTCGCCATGGGACTGGTGCTCGAGGTGGTGCCGGACGACGCCCTGGCCCGGCGGGTCGACGAGTACGCGCGCACCCTCGCCGCCAAGCCCCCGATCGCCCTCTCGACGATCAAGCGCGGCCTGAACCGCGCCACGAGCTGGAGCTTCGAGGAGGCCCTCGCGTACGAGGTGGAGAGCCAGGCCACCTGCCTCGGCTCCCAGGACTTCCGCGAGGCGATGACCGCCTGGCTCCAGAAGCGAGATGGGGAGTACCAGGGCCGGTGACGCTGCCCAAGACCAGCCTGGCGATGGTGCAGACCGCGCCGCGAACCCTCGAGCCCATGGACCTTCCGCTGCCCGAGATCGCCGACGACTCGGGCCTGGTGCGCATCGAGGCCTGCGGCATCTGCGGAAGCGACTACGAGCAGTACGAAGGCGTGCTGCGCACGCCGATGCCGGTGGTGCCCGGCCACGAGCCGCTGGGCGTGGTGGCGGCGATCGGCGATCGCGCGGCCCGGCGCTGGGGGGTGGACGTGGGCGACCGGATCGCAGTCGAGACCATGCTCTCGGTAGGAGCCCCAGAGCCCGGGATCGTCCGAAAGCGGGATGTAGGAGTAGATGCGGCGCGGTCGTGATGAAGGAAGTCGCGATCAAGGGCGCCATCGGCGTCACCAGCAGCGGTTACGCCAACGCGATCCGCCTGCTCGAGTCGCGCCGCTACGACGTGGAGCGTATGCACACCCACGACTTCGACCTGCGGGAGGCCGAGCTGGCCATCCGCACCCTCGCCCGGGAGATCCCGGGCGACGAGTCCATCCACTCCTGCCTGATTCCCGAAGAGTGAGGAACCGAGATCCATGGAAGAGATCCGTCGCTGGGTCGAAGAATCGCCTTACAGCCGATTCCTGGGCGTCCAGCTCGAGCACGTCGACGAGAAGAGCGCGCGCCTCGTCCTTCCCTACCAGGACGAGAACTCGAACCCGGGCAAAGCCCTGCATGGTGGCTGCGCCGCATCGATCGGCGCCATCGGAGGCCAGGCCGTCGCCCGCGCCGCCCTCGGCGCCGAATCCGGCCTCTGGCACACGGCCCAGATGCAGGTGAGCTACCTGGCGGCGGCGATCGGCGAAGACGTGATCGCCGATGCGGAGCTCCTGCGTCGCGGAAAGGAGCTCTGCTTCGTCGCGATCGCCGTGCACACGGGCGACGGCAAGCCGATCGCGCGCATCAACACCACCGTGCGGGGCCGGATGGGCGCCGATCCCGTGGAGACCGTCAAGTCCGCAGGCGACCACGGCGAGGCCGATCCGGGCCCCATGGGCCCGCACATCGGCCGGGTGCCCTTCATCGGGCACCGGGGCATCGCCGTCGAGCACATGACGGGCGGCACCTCGCGATTGATCATGCCCGCCAGCGAGGCCAACGCCGACCTCGGCGGAGGCGTTCACGAGGGAGCCGTGCTGGCGCTCCTCGACACGACCGGCGCCATGGCCTCCTGGGCCGAGAGCGGCCCGGGGCCCTACAAGGCCTCGACCACCTCCATGCAGCTCCAGAACCTGGCACCGGCAGCGGACGGGGATCTGGTCGCCTACGGCCGCTGCGTGCAGCGCGACAACGAGATCTTCTGGTCCGACGTCGAGGTGGCGGACGCCGCCCGCGGCCGCCTCACGGCCCGCGGCACGGTGCTGTACCGGATCCTCACCTGAGCGCCCTCCCCCGCTGGAGCCCCCAATGCCCCCGCCCCGGGAGACCCACGACCGCACCACCCAACGCATCGACGTCGGCGGGCACGAGCTGCGTGCCGTGGTCTCCGGCGAGGGCACCCTGGACCTCCTGTGCCTGCACGGCCTGGTCGACCGGGTCGAGATCTGGGATCGGGTCGCAGCGCCCCTCGCGGAGCGCGGCCGCCTCGTGCTCCTCGACCAGCGCGGGCACGGCGAGTCCGACGCGCCCCCTGGCCCCTACCGTCGCGAAGACCTGGCCTCGGACGTCTCGGCCGTGATCCGCGCGCTCGGCTCGCGGCCCACCGTGCTCATCGGGCACTCGATGGGCGGCATCGTCTCGATGGCCGCCGCTCTCGCCTTCCCGGAGCGGATCGCCGGGCTCGTGCTGATCGGAACCGCGAGCCAGTGCAACGAGAAGACCGCGGGCTGGTACGAGCGCATTGCCCAGGCGGGCGAAGCCGACGGGATCCCGGGGCTGAAGAGGGCGATCTACGGGGAAGAGAGCAAGAAGGAGATCCACGGCGACGCGCGGGGCATCGCCGAGGTCACGCGGACCCTGAAGAGCCTCTACGAGGACCCCCTCACGCCGAAGCTCCCGAAGATCGACTGCCCGGTGCTGCTGATCGTCGGCGACAAGGACCCGATGGGCGCCAAGGCGTCCTCGATCATCGCGTCCCAGTTCCCACGGGCGGAGCTCGTGACGGTTCCCGACTGCGGCCACTGGGTGCACCTGAGCGAGCCGGACTTCGTGATCGACGCCGTCGACCGATTCCTCCCCCGCCTGAAGGAGACGACATGAGCGAGCCGAGAATCCCCCTGCTTCCTGTCGAGGAAGCCAAGAAGGCGGCCGCCGAGCAGGGCGTGCCGGAACAGATCGCCGAGCTCAACATCTTCCGGATCCTCCTGCGCCAGCCGAAGCTGGCCAGGAACGTCAACAACCTGCTGATGGGCCTGCTCTTCGGCGGCGATCTCGACGCACGGCTGCGGGAGCTCGTCATCATGCGCATCGGCTGGGCCACCGGCTCGGTCTACGAGTGGACCCAGCACTGGCGAATCGCACTCCAGCTGGGCGTGGAGGAGGCCGACCTCATGGCCGTGCGCGACTGGAAGGCGCACAGCCATTGGTCCGATGCGGACCGCGCGATCCTCCAGGCGACGGACGAGACCCTCGAAGCCGGCTGCGTCTCCGCCGCAACCTGGGCCGAGTGCGCGAAGCATCTGCCGAGCGAGACCGAGCAGCTGGAGCTGCTCGGCGCCATCGGCACCTGGCGGATGATCTCGCAGGTCCTGCGCAGCCTGGAGGTGCCCCTGGAGGAAGGGGTGGCTCCGTGGCCGCCGGACGGTGCGGAGGGAGGCCCTGGCCAGGGCTAGCATCCCGATCCGGGACGGTCTGCAGCCGACACGCTCGAAGGAAGGAGACACCGATGGAATTCGATCTGATGACGGGTGGCCTCACCTGGAAGGAGAGCGCCGAGCTCGCCGTCGACCTCGAGTCGGTCGGCTTCTCCGGCATGCTCTTCACCGAGGCGGGCAACGTGCCCTGGATGATGATCCAGGCGGCGGCCATGGCGGCGCCGACGTTGACCTTCACCACCGGCATCGCGGTCGCGTTCCCGCGCAGCCCGATGATCTCGGCCCAGGTGGCCTGGGAGATGGCGCGCAACACCGAGGGGCGATTCCGTCTCGGGCTCGGCAGCCAGGTGCGCGGGCACGTCGAGCGCCGCTACGGGGCGGTCTTCGACAAGCCCGCACCGCACATGCGCGACTACGTCGGCGCCTTCAAGGCCTGCATCCGAGCGTTCCGTGGCGAGGAGAAGCTCGCCCACGAGGGCCCCTACTACTCGCTGAGCCTGCTGCCCCCCCAGTGGGCGCCGCCGCGCCACGATTTCGAGGACGTGAAGATCGACATCTCCGCGGTCGGGCCGCTCATGTGCCGCGTGGCGGGAGAGCTCTGCGACGGCGTCCACGTCCACCCGATGCACTCGCTTCCCTACTTGCAGAAGCGTCTGCTCCCGGCCGTGGCCGAAGGCGCGGCTCGGGCCGGTCGTGACCCGGCCGAGATCGACCTGATCATTCCCGTCTTCGCGATCCCCGGCGACACACCGGAGGAGCGAGAGCGGGCCACCCAGGTCGCGCGGACCCAGATCGCCTTCTACGGCTCGACCCGGAACTACGCCTTCCAGTTCGACGATCTGGGCTTCGAAGGGACCACGGAGAAGCTCGGGCGGCTGATGAAGGCCGGCGACATCGCGGGCATGGGGAACGAGATCAGCGACGAGATGCTCCCGCACTTCACGGTCGCGGCGCGATGGGACGACATGGCCGACGCGTTGCGCGACCGCTACGCCGGGATGGCCACGCGGATCGTCTCCTACCTCGCCATGGACGACGTGAAGCGCAACCCGAAGAACCTGCCTCGGTGGGGAGAGATCTCGAGAGCCCTCCGCGGCGTCTGAGGGAGGCGCCCGACCCGACGCCGGTAGCCGTGCAGGAGCGCCCGCGCCGCTATCCTGGCGCCATCACGAACGGGAGAGACCATGAACCTCCGGATGACGCGAGCCGAGCGCGAAGCGTTCCTGGGTGACGTGCACGTGGGCGTGATCTCGATCGCCGAGCCCGGCCGCGGCCCCCTCTCCGCGCCCATCTGGTACGACTACCGCCCCGATCGGGGCCTGTGGATCGTCACCGAGCCGGGCTCTCGCAAGGGCAAGGCGCTGGAGGCCGCCGGCCGCTTCAGCCTGGTCGCCCAGAGCGAGGACATGCCCTACCGCTACGTGAGCGTCGAGGGTCCGATCGTCGAAGCGCGTCCCGCCGATCGTGAGGCCGAGACGCGACCGATGGCGCACCGCTACTTCGGTACCGAGATGGGCAACGCCTACGTCGACTCCCAGCCCGGCCACGAGAACTTCCTCTACGTGATGCAGCCGGAGCGCTGGCTGACGGTGGACTACGGCAAGCTCACCGGGGACTAGGCGCCCACGGGACCCTGACGACCCGGCCTTCCGGGCGCCCGACGCCTAGCGCGAAGACGCCGTGAGCGGGCCCTGGAAGCTGTCGCCGTTGGCGAAGAAGAAGACGGTCGTCGGCGTGGGGAGCGGGACCACCCAGTCCGCGGCCAGCTTCACGCCCTCGAGCTTCCAACCGTCGGGCACGGCCAGCGAGGCCTTGCCTTGCCCGCCCTCGATCACGTGGACGAAGCGCTCCCCGTCCGGGAGCCGCAGCACCGGCACCTCGCGCCCGGCCCGGTAGCGGACGACGTGGTGCTTCTGGACCTGCAGCTGACGGGGACCGTCGGGGCCGGTGGGATGGGTCGCTCCGCTCGCGGGGCGTGCGCACAGGCCGAAACGGCGCCCGCCGATCTCCCGCAGCGCCATGTGCCCGTCCTCGTCCCGGCCCGGCGAACGGGTGAACCAGTGCTCGTCCATGGCGGCGCGACCGATGCCGACGCGCAGCCAGCCCGGTTCGAGGGGCAGCGCCGCGTAGTCCTCCGGAGTGATCGCCTCGAGCGACTGCCAGACGTCCCCGGTGCGCGGATCGAGCACCTCACCGTGCGGCTCGTGGACGTCGGTGAGGGGCGTGGCCCGGGCGGGCCGAATGGACGCGGGCATCGCGCCTCCGTTCCTGCGGTCGGCACTCCAGCCTCGCGGCTGACGGGCGGCCATTTTTGGCATAGTATATGCCGATACCAGCGCCCTCGCCAGGGGCCTGCACCGAAGGAGCCCCCCATGACCCACGCCGCCGGACTCGATTTCCTCGTCGACAAGAGCGACTGGAAGCGGCACCGCTTCGACGAGGCGGAGATCCCGGAGCTCGTTGACGGCCAGGTGCTCTTCCGCGTGGACCGCTTCGCCTTCACGGCCAACAACATCTCCTACGCGCTCGCAGGCGACATGCTCGGCTACTGGCGCTTCTTCCCCGCACCGGACGGCTGGGGACGGCTCCCCACCATGGGCTTCGCCGACGTGATCGCGACCCAGCACGCGGACGTCGCGGTGGGCACCCGCTGCTTCGGCTTCTATCCCATGTCGCGCTACCTGGTGATCCAGCCAGGCGCGGTGGGCAGGGCCGGCATCATGGACGCCGCGCCCCATCGCGAGGGCCTGGCCCCCGCCTACAACCAGTACAACCCGACCGGGGGAGACGCGCTCTACCGTCCCGAGGACGAGGATGCGCTGATGCTGATGCGCGGGCTCTTCCTCACCTCCTTCCTCGCCCATGACTTCATCGCCGACAAGGGCTTCGGCGAGGAAGCGGTGCTGATCTCGAGCGCCTCGAGCAAGACGTCCATCGCCCTCGGGCACCAGGTCTCGGCGGAGGGCCGCGCCCGGGCCGTCGGCCTGACGTCGCCCCGCAACCTCGAGTTCGTGCGCAAGCTCGGCTGCTACGACGAAGTGGTCACCTACGACGACGTCGCGACGATCGACGCCGCCAGGCCGACGGTCTACGTCGACATGGCCGGCAGCGACAGCCTCCGGCGGGCGGTACACGCGCACTTCGGCGATCGTCTGGCCCACTCCTGCACGATCGGCGCGACCCATTGGGAGGAGCGCGGCGAGACCGACCTGCGGCTGCCCGGGCCGAAGCCGGAGTTCTTCTTCGCGCCGGGCCAGATCCAGAAGCGTTCCGCCGAGTGGGGCCCGGACGAGCTGCAGCGGCGGCTCGCCGAAGCCTGGGCCGGCTTCCTCGGCTTCAGCGGGGGCTGGCTGCAGGTGCAGCGCGGCCAGGGTCGCGAGGCCGTCGAGCGCGTCTACGAGGACACCCTGGCCGGCCGCACCGAGCCCCGACACGGCCACGTGCTCTCGCTCTGGGACGAAGCCTGACGGGGCCTGCGATCAGCCCGGACCGCAGGCATCCTCGCAGCGCTCGCCGCGCATGCCCTCCATCCCTTCCTTGACCAGCCACGGCACCATGACCAGGGCGGCGACCGGATCCGCCCACCACCAGCCGGCCGCTGCGTTCGCCGCCAGACCCAGCAGCAGGGCCAGGGAGAGGTAGGAGCAGGCGAGCGTCTCCTTGGCTTCTGCGCGGAGGGCCGCGCTGCCGATCTCCCGGGCGGCGTGGAGCTTCCCCCAGGACACGAGGGGCATGACCACCAGCGAGACGGCGGCGAGGACGATGCCCACCAGGCTCTCGTGCGGCGCGTCCCGCGCCCAGAGCGTGAAGCCGGCCTGCCCCGTCACGTAGAGCGCGAGCACCAGGAAGGTCACCCCGACGAATCGATGCACCCGGCGCTCGGCCCGCTCGAGCTGCGGGCCGTCCACGCCCCGGGTCTCGAGGGACAGGCGCCAGAGCAGGACCGACGCCGCCGCGACCTCGATGCCGCTGTCGAGGCCGAAGCCGACCAGCGCGATGCTCTCGGCCGCGGCCCCCGAGGCCAGGGCGATCACTGCCTCGACGACGTTGAAGGCGAGGGTCGCCCCCACCAGCCACAGGCCGATACGGGCCCAGTCGCGGCCGCCCTGCCGAAGCGCCTGCTCGCTCACACGATCGCCCCCTTGGTACCCCCGGTCGCGGCCGGAGATCGGGTCGGGCCGGTCACGTCATCGCGAAGCCGCGGTAGCCGTCCGCCACGATCTCGTCGCAGGTCTTCCGGTACTCGCCGACGCCGCCCACGTAGGGCATGAAGATGCGCGGCTTGCCCGGGATGTTCGCGCCCAGGTACCAGGATTGGCAGCTGGGCGCCGTCAGCATCGTCCCTTCGGCGGTTTCGTTGACATGGGCGACCCAGGCCTCCTGCGCTTCGGCCTCCGGCTCGACTCTCGAGAGCCCGTTGGCGTCCAGGTGGGCGATACACTCCGCGATCCAGTCCACGTGCTGCTCGATCGACACGATCATGTTGCTGAGCACCGAGGGACTCCCGGGGCCGGTAACGGTGAACAGGTTCGGGAACCCGTGCACCTGGAGCCCGAGGTAGCTGCGGGGGCCGGCTTCCCATTCCTCCCGCAAGCTCGCGCCCCGGCTTCCGCGGATGTCGATGCGGAGGATCGTGCCGGTCATCGCGTCGAAGCCCGTGGCGTAGATCAGCGCGTCGATTTCGTACGTCCCCTGGGCCGTCTCGAGCCCGTTCGGGAGGATCCTCTCGATGCCACCCTTGCGAAGGTCGACCAGCGTGACGTCGTCGCGGTTGAAGGTGTCCAGGTAGCCCGTGTCGATGACGGGGCGCTTGCAGCCCAGCGGGTACCCGCGCGGAGAGAGCCCTTCTGCGGTCTCCGGGTCCTTCACCCGCCGACGCACGAGCTCCCGATACATCTCGCAGGCCATCTCGTTGGCCTCTGCATCGGTCGCCACGTCGAGGTAGCGCCTGAGCGCCGCGAAGCCCTCGCTGGCCATGACCGCCTGCCGCTCCTCCTCGCTCGTCTCGAGGAGGTTCTCGGTGGGCGCGATGAAGGCGGCCCCTCCGCCGAATCCGAAGACGAAGCCGCCCTGGGATTCCCGCTCGGCCCGGCGGATGATCTCGTAGCTCCGCCTTGCCCGCTGCAGGTCCTCGCGGGGCAGCGGGCGGTTTCCCGCCGGCAGGGTGTAGTTCGGCGTTCGCTGGAAGACCGTGAGGTGCTCCGCCTCCTCGGCGATGACGGGAATCGCCTGGACGCCGGAGGATCCGGTCCCGATGATGCCCACCCGAACGCCACGGAAGTCCACACCCTCGCACGGCCACTCCCCCGTGTGGTAGACGCGTCCGGCGAAATCCTCCGCGCCCTCGATCGGCGGCGTGTTCGGGGTCGACAGGCAGCCGGTGGCCAGGACGAAGAAGCGGGCTTCGAGATGCCGGCCGTCTTCCGTCTCGATCCGCCAGCCCCGGCCGGCATCGTCGTAGTGCGCCGCCGAGACCCGCGTCTCGAAGTCGATGTCCCTCCTCAGGTCGAAGCGATCGGCCACGTGGTGGGCGTAGCGCAGGATCTCGGGCTGGGCGGCCATGATCTCCGTCCACTCCCACTGCTGTTCGAGCTCCTTGGAGAAGCTGTAGGAGTACTCGACGCTCGGAACGTCGCAGCGGCATCCCGGGTACCGGTTCCAATGCCAGGTGCCGCCCACGTCGGCCCCGGCTTCCAGCGCCCGAACGCGAAGGCCCTGCTCGCGCAGCTTGTGGAGGGCGTACATGCCGCCGAAGCCGGCTCCCACGACGACCACGTCGAACACGGCCGGTACTCCCGCGGTCACGCGGCCCTCCTCGCGATCCTCGCGGCCGAGGCGGCGGCGTCCTCGTGATGGAGATACCGCTCCGGAATCGGGAGCTTGAAGATCTCCGCGGCGTTCAGTCCCAGGATCCGGGCCCGCTCGGCGTCGCTCAGCTGGCCCATCGTGCGCTCGATGGCCGGGGCGGAGTGAGGCCAGGTGCCTTCGTGATGCGGGTAGTCGTTGGCCCAGAGGAAGCTGTCGACCAGCCGGTGCTCCCGTGCGAGATCGAGGCCGACCTTGTCCTCCTGGAAGGAGGCGAAGCCCTGCCTCCGGAAGTACTCGCTGGGGAGCATCTCGAGCTTGGGCCGCACGAACATGTGGTGCTTGAGGTAGGCTTCGTCCATCGCCTGCAGCGCCCAGGCCACCCAGCCGATGCCCGCCTCGATGGTCCCGAAGCGCAGCTTCGGGAACTGCTCCGCGACCCCGGAAGCGCAGATGTTCACGATGGGCTCCATGGTAGGCGCCAGGGAATGCACCGCGTAGTTGATGACGGCACCACCCCGACTGCGGGAGGTCCGCGGGTCGCGGCCGGTGGACACGTGGAAGGTCACCGGTAGATCGACCTCGCAGATCGCGGCCCACAGCGCATCGAACTCCTTCAGGTTGTAGTTCGGGTCATTGTGGTCCGGCGGCCCCCACTGGGGCTTGCAGGGCAGTGCGAGGCCCTTGAAGCCGAGGCCGGCGCAGCGCTGGATCTCGGCGATCGCCACCTCGACGTCGCCGGGGGCGATGGCAGCCATCGGTGCGAGACGGTCGTTGTGCGCGGCGAAGGTCTCCCAGACCCAGTCGTTGTAGGCGCGGCACATGGCCGCCGAGAGCTCGCTGCTCCGGGTGGCCCAGATCGTCAGCCCCTTGTTCGGGAACAGGATCTCGGCGTCGACGCCGTCGGCGGCGAGATCCGCGATCCGCTCTTCCGGCTCCCGACCCGCGCGGTTGCGGAGACGGTCTTCGCCCTCGAATCGGATGTCCCGGACCTTCAGCACCTGGCGGAACCCGTCCACCTTCTGGGCCATCTGCCGCTTCTTCCCCGAAGCGCCGATGAACACGAGGCCGGGCAGGCGGTCGTGGTACTTCGGGTCGACCCGCGACTCGAGGAAGTCGTTGGGCTCCTGGACGTGACCGTCGGCCGAGACCAGGAAGAGTTTGTCTCCGGCGTCCGGGCGGACGGAGCGGGGCCAGTCCTCCCGGCCGGGGGTCTCGAGCCGCCACGCGTTGTGGACGTCGGGTGCGGAATCAGGAGTCGTCACGAGGGCTCTCTCCAGCGGGGGTCAATCGGACGTGAGGGTCGCGACCAGCCGCATCTCGACGGACTTGCGAATCACCCCGTCCATGGCTGCTCGAGCGCGGGAGCGCCAGGCCTCGCCCGCGACGCAGAGCTCGGCGGCCCGCGTTCCGGCCTCGTCCAGCAGTGCCACCATGCGCTGCCAGGCCCGGCGCACCGCGCGGCTCGTGAGGTCGGGGAGCGCGGGCGGCGGGGCCGAAGCGGCCCCACGCAGCGCATCCTCGTCGCCGGCCGCAAGGGCCTCACGGGCGCGGCCCAGGTCCAGGTAGAGCCGCTCGAGCGCCTCCTCCCCGGGCAGGACGCAGGCACCGTGCGGCTCGCCGAGGGTATCGAACACCCAGCCCTGGTCCGGCCCCATCTCGGAGCGGAAGTACCACTCCTGCGCCGGGTCCGGGAGGAAGGTCCAGATATCGTTGACCCTGCGCTCCTCGTCGCGATCCAGGAAGCGGGTCACCGGGAGGCCGTAGCGAAGCTGGTGGCGCTTCGCGTCCAGCGTGCGGCGGTCCATCAGCACCAGGGGACGGGTGACCTGCTGGATCGGAATCCACAGGTTCAGCAGGAAGAGCGAGGAATCGTCGTTGCGGCCGTCGGGCGTCCGGTGCCGGAACAGCTGGGGCGCCTCGCCGTTCATCATCTGCCGCAGCGGGGTCCCGAACACGTCCTGGTCGGCGTGGATCCCCCGCGCGCCGTCGTGGCCGTTCGCGCCGTCCATGCCGCCCGGGTTCACGTCGAGCCCGTTCGGGCCCGCCCGCCGGTGGATCAGGCCCTCCTCCGCGACGTGCTGGACCTGTAGCTCCCTTCCGTTGGCCAGATGGAACCGCGCCCCGTTCAGGCCCTGGCGCAGCGCGGCGGCGGTGGCGTCCGAGATCCGATCCTTCTCCCGCACGACCGCCAGCGCCTGCTGCAGCCGCGGGTTGCCCGACAGATCGATGGCCTCGAAGCCCGCCTCTTCCAGACCAGGCTCGCGCGTACCGGGAGCCGTGCCATCGCGTAGGGCGCACGACCGGAAGTCGAACGCCTCGTGCAGGTCGATGCCGAAGGGAAGCGTTCGGGCCCGCAGCAGGCCCGGGCGCTCGGCGTCCGGCGAGACGTTCTCGGCCCGGGTGAACCCGAGCGGGACAAGCAGCTGGGGCGGGGATGGCTCCATGCCTCGATGCTACCGCGCCAGGCGCCGCGGGCCGAGGTAGCGGCGAGCGTCGCTACCCGGCGACCCACGGTGTCGGCGACCGCCAGCAACAGCCCTCCCGGCCGAGAGCTCGAGCAGCTCCTCGGCCGCCTTCAGGAGCTCGTCATCGAAGACGGCGGGGGGGCAGATCGATCAGCGCGGCGAGCTCGACGGCCAGCACGGCGGTGCGAGGTGTCGGCCTCCGGTGAGCGGGGTTCAGGGGAATCCCTACCATCACCGCGACGGCATGTCGAATCGATCCCGCGCCGCGCGCACGGACCGCGCGCTCTCCGGTGGCACGGTCATCTGGCTCTTCGTCGCCATCGAGCTCCTGACCTTCGGCCTCTTCTTCGTCGGCTTCGCGGCGGCACGGCGCGCGGACCCAGAGCCCTTCCTGGCGGGCCAGGCCCAGCTCCACCCCCTGCTGGGTGCCGTCAACACCGGCGTTCTCCTCTGTGGCGGCTGGTGCGCGGCTCGCGGCGTCCTGGCGAATCGCTCGAACGAGCCCCGCGCCGCGGCTGGCTACCTCGCGGGCGCAGCGGCCACCGGCCTGGTCTTCATGGCCATCAAGCTCCACGAGTATGCGGACGTCTTCGCTGCGGGCGTCTCGCTCTCCACGAACACCTTCTGGTTCTTCTACCTGTTCGTCACCGGTCTCCACTTCCTCCATGTGCTGGCCGGTGTCGGTTTCCTCGTGCCAACGGCAGTCCGCGCAGCGCGCGGCGCCTACGGCCCGGAGGCCCCCTTCACGGTCGAGGCCGTGGCCGTCTTCTGGCACCTGGTCGACCTCCTCTGGATCGTCCTCTTCCCCCTCCTCTACCTGGCGAGGTGACCGTGACGTCCCGACCGCATTCCCGGCGCGAGGCCCGGCTCCTGCTGGCCATCTGGCTCCTCCTGCTCGCCCTGACCACGGGGAGCTTCTGGATCGCCGACCTTCGGGTCGCGCCGGGCGCCGCGACCGCCGGCCTGGTGCTCGCGATCGCCACGCTGAAGGCGCATCTCGTGGCCGGTGTCTTCATGGAGATGCTCCGCGGGCCGCGCGCCTGGGCCGCGGTGATGAGCGGCTTCCTGGTCGCCCAGGCGGCACTGCTCGTGGCGCTCTTCTCGGCGTAGCCGGAGCTACTGCGGCTCGATGTAGTTGAGCGCCAGCGCCGCGCGCTTGTCGAGACTGTTGATGAACGGAAGCGCCTCCTCGCGGATCATGTGCCGTAGCCTCGGCGTCATCCAGGCCAGGTGCCGACGCTCCTCCGGGCCCGCCCCGCGCAGGCGGTAGAGCAGGTTGGCCATCAGCTGCTCCCGGACACCGTCGAAGTTCACCTCGGACATCATCTCGTCGAAGACGCCCTCTCCGCTCTCGCCCGAGAAGATCTGACGGACGATCTCGCCCTTGTCGACGTCCCAGGTCTCGCCGAGGTCGAAGAGGAACGAGCAGTGCTGACGCAGCCCCTCGAACACGGCGTGGTCGTTCAGCAGCTGACGGAGGCCGAGCTGGAGCGCGGGACGCAGGAGCGGCGGAACCAGGTCGGCCACGTCGAAGGGGTTCTTCGAGCCGACCTCGAGGTTGTGCATGTTCTTGAAATCGCCCACCGGCAGGCGGGTCCCGTCGAGGGGAACGACGCCGTCCTCGGGATTCCCGATCGAGATCGCCGAGCAGTCGAAGGGAATGAACGCTCCGCGCAGGGTCTTCAGGAACGGGCTGCCGTGGAGCATCTGCTCCACACCGGGGATCCAGGTCTGCACGGCGCAGCGGACACCGCCCCAACGGAGAGCCTTGTAGAGCCCACCGTCGCGCTCGGAGGGACCCCGGTCGATGCCGTCAAAGGGAGCGCCGAGTCCGATGGCCAGGGCCACGGGGCTGTAGCGATGCACGCGGCCACTGCGGGGCGAGTAGAGGAAGCGCCGCGAGTCCTTCACGCGGACCTGCCGCATTCCCAGCTGCATCGCGCGGAGGGCAACGAGCCCGCCCTGGCTGTGACCGATCAGGAACATCCGCGGCGCGAACGCATCGAAGACGCGATTGATGATCTTCAGCGCTGTGTCGTCTGCGACCGGGGCACGAGCACCCTCCTCGTCCACCGCGTGGTCCGGAAGGAAGGATGCGAACTCGGCGCGGAAGCGACCTTCGACGTCGACGAAGTGGGCCGCCGTGGAAGAGGCCTGCAGCCAGGCGAGCGGGGCTTCGGGGATCGCCGCGCCCTCTTCGGCGAGCCGCTCGAGGAAGCGGGTCTCGGCCATCCGGACCGCGACCTGCTGGGCGGTCGCCGAATCGTCGAAGTAGAAGATCTCCCGGATCACGTGGGGCCGGTCCTGGTCGCGCCGGGCGGAGCTGGCCAGGTGGTCGACGAGCTGCTCGATCGCGTGCTTGAACTTGACCGCTCGCGTGACGTGGACCTCTTCGAGCTTGCGCCGCGAGTTCTCCTCCAGGTCCTGGGCCGTCATGACGCCCAGGTTGGTGCGATTGGCGACCCGGCGGACCTTCTGCTCGCTCTCGAGGTGGTCCGTCAAGCCCTGGCCGGTGGAGGCGGGGCCGAAGGTGCCCGCGATGAACTCGACGAGGTAGTTCTTCGGCAGGATCGACGGCCGGGGCGGCTCCTCGGCCCGCACGCCCTGGCGTCCGCCGTTCGGCCCACTTCCGGAGTGCGAGGCCCGGGCACGATCGGCGGCCTCTCGACGGGGAGCTTTGGTCATCGGGAGCTTCCGGGAGGGAAAGGTCCGCTTCTTCGCGGGTCTTCGCAAGCCTGGCCACGCGGGGCGGGGCGGCGGCGGGGGCAGGTCGCCGGTGGCTGGCGCCGGCAGAGCTCCCGGGCCGGCTTCGTCATCGGCGCCCCCGGTCCGGCCCCGGGTCCCCTGGCTCCGCCTGCGGCGCCACCGCTTCCTGCGGATACAGGAGCGTGTTGAGCGCGCTGTCCGCGCGCTCTCCGACGTCGCGTCCGCCCAGGTAGTTCACCGCGTCGGACCTCCGGTACTCGTTCACGAGGGGCGCCACGCGCGTGCCGTCCGGGTACATCGTGACCACCACGGCCTCGCGCATGCGGTCCGAGCGGTTCGCCGCCGCGCCGTGGATGATCCATCCGTTGTGGACGCAGAGGTCCCCGGCGCCCACCGCGGGCAACTGCACGGCCTCGAGCCCGTTCTCCGCGATGACGGAATCGAAGAAGGCCTCGGACGCCTCGTCGATGGAGTGCTGACCCAGGTCGCCGAGTCGGTGGGAGCCCCGGGCATAGCGCAGCGCTCCCATCTCCTCCGACACGTCGGTCAGCGGCATCCACGTCCCGAGCGACCGATCCGTCTCGAGTGGCCAGAAGTACATATCCTGATGCCAGAAGGAGGCGTCGGCCCCGGGCGGCTTGAAGAGCACCTGCTCGTGGTAGATCCGCACGGCGGCCGCGCCGCTCAGGCGGGCGCCGATGCTGCCCAGGCGAGGGCAGAGGCAGTAGGCCTTCAGCACGTCCGAGTCGAAGCGCAGATTGAGACGCTGGTGGAAGGCGCCGCCGAACGTCATCGGCATGCCGTCCTCGGTCAGGAGCCGCATGGCCTCCTCGCGGATCGCGGGGGCGTAGGCCGCGACTTCCGACGGCGAGAGGACGTTCTCGAGCACGACGAAGCCCTCCTCCCGGTAGCGCGCCACCTGCTCGTCGCGGATCGGGTACGGATCCGAGAGGTCGGGGAGGCCCAGGGCCTGGCAGAGCGCGGCGTGGTTCATGTCGGATCTCCGAATGGGGTGGGCCGGGATTCGCGCGGCGGGCGACGGCATCCGCTTCCGTGGCTCCTGCGTCGGACCGCGCCGGCACGTCCGCGCCGATGCGACCGGGCCCGGCCGGAGGAGTGACGATGGCCAGCCCCGAGCTCGAGAAGTTCCTCTCGAGGTTCCCCCAATCGATGATGGACGCGGCGGATCCGCTCGAGACCGTCATCGCGAAGATGAAGGCGATCCATCCCCGCGGCCATCGCGAAACGAGCACGGTCGAGCACCTGGAGCTCGCAGGGGTTCCGAGCGCGTGGGTGTCGACCCCGGAGTCCGACCCCGGACGCACGGTCTTCTTCGTCCACGGCGGAGCCTTCGTCTCCACCGGCCTGGACGAGTACTACTCCTATGCCGAGAGCGTCGCGAGCTTCTGCAACGCCCGGGTCCTGGTGTTCGCCTATACCCTCGCGCCTGGGATGCAGTTCCCGGGCCAGCTCGACCAGACGGTGGCAGTCTGGCGCGCGGCGGGGATGGACCCGAAGCGAAGTGCCTTCATGGGGGACTCTTGCGGCGGCGGGATCGCGCTGGCCGCGCTGTGTCGCCTCCGCGACGACGGGAGTGCCCTGCCCGCCTGCTACGCCGGGCTGACGCCGTGGCTCGACGGCCAGCAGCAAGGCGACGCGGCCTGCCATCCGCGCGGCGTCGACCCCTTCGTGAACGCGCCCTGGATCCGGGCTCGTTTCCGCGACTACGCGGGCGATCACCCGCTCGACGATCCGAGGCTCTCGCCGGTCCACGCCGACCTGCGCGGCCTGCCCCCCCTTTACCTCGGCGTCGGTCACGTCGACACGGTCTGCGACGACGCGACCCGGCTCGCGGCTCGGGCGGGACAGGCGGGTGTCGAGGTCCTGCTCGATCTGTGCGCCGACGGGATCCACGGCATTCACGGTCTCGCCGGGATGTGCCCCGAGGCGACAGCGGCGATGGTGCGCGTCGGCGAGTTCGTGCGCCGCTACGCGCCCTGAGGACGCGATGCGCGGTGCCCTGCGCGCCTCGAGCCGCCCGTGCATCGCTCAGGCCCCCGTCATTCGACGAAGGGTCTCGGCCTCGGCCGGATCGAACGGCCGACCGTCCGCGCGCAGCAGGTCGTGATGCCAGACCTCGGGCTCGGGTGTCCCCTCCCGGTCCTCCCAGCCGAAGATCGTCTGGGTGCGGCCGGACACGAGCCCCCAGCAGAAGCAGCCCACCCGCTGCTCGCGGAAGATCGGCAGGTGGGTCTCGAAGCGGCTTCCCCGCGAGCGCGCCATCCACTCCGTGCACAGGAGAGGCCGGCGATGCGCCTGCAGGGAGCGGATCCGCTCTTCGAGCTTCTCGGCGCTCGCGTACTGGTGGAACGAGACGACGTCCGACGCCTCGAGCTGGAAGCGATTGAGCCGCGGGTTCGGCGCCCAGAGGCCGGCCGTGAGCGGCTGCGCGGGGTCGACCGATCGCGCCCACCCGAAGGCCGCGCGCAGGAGCGCGAGGGACGGACTCGTCAGCACGAAGTGACGGACGACACGCGAGATCGCTCCTGGCAGGCTCCGGCGGGTCGGCAGGGTCGCGAGGGGGAGGAACGCGTTCCCGGGCTCGTTGTAGAGGTCCCACACGCAGACGCGTTCGTCCCGTCCGAACGCGTCCAGCACCTCCTTCACGTAGCGCTCCAGCCGCCCCCACTGGCCGGGGTCGCGGACCACGTGGTGACCCGGCGACTGGGCCCATCGCGAGTTGTGCACACCCAGGATCGGATCGGGCTGGGGGCCGGCCTGCGGCGGGAACCAGCAGTCGTCGAAGAGCACGAGCATCGTCCTGATTCCACGGTCCGAAGCCAACGAGAGGAAGCGATCGACCCGCTCCAGGAGCCCGCTCGCGTCCTGCTCCCAGACGAGGTCGTGGAGGAAGACCCGGACGCCATTGATGCCGAGCTCCGACGCCCAGCCGAGCTCCCGCCCGATGGTGTCGGGATCGAAGGTCTCGCCCTGCCACATCTCGAGCTGGTTCACGGCCGTGCTGGGAGTGAAGTTACAGCCGACCCACCAAGGCTGCTCGGCGGACCAGCGCGCGGCCCGGTCCTCGCTCCAGCGCGTCGCCATCATCGCGGCTCCCCTCGCGCGGTCGGCTCAGAAGACGCGGAAGCGCTTCTGGACGTGCCGTTGGCGCACGCGGATCGCCTCCCGTCGCTCGGCCGGCGTCACCCGCGGCTGGTCTCCGGGGAATGCGTCCGTAATCTCGTCGAAGCGGAGCTTGCGCGCCGAGATACGCGGCCAGTCCTCCTTCGCGGGGAGCTCCGCGTAGGCCCAGCGATGGGAGAGGAAGCCCCGCGGCACCCCGGTCGTATCGATCCAGTTCTGGACGCCCGGGTCGCGGTGAGCGACGACCCACCGCTGCACCCGATCCGCGCCCATGTACATCTGATGGCGGTTCAGGCTGCTCTGGTGGTTGGCGTAGTCGGGCGACTCCCCCCAGAGGGTGCCGAGGTGCATGCTCGTGTAGACGGGGTCGCCGGTGAACGTCGCCTCGACGTAGAGGGCGTCGTCCTCCGCCAGGTCGTAGATGCCGCCGGCGTAGATGTTCGTGCTCATGCCGCCACCGGTATCGCTCGAGGCCGCGTTGGGCTCGTTGTAGGCGTTCACGGGCATGAAGTACGGACGCCCATCGTGCTCGTGCGTCTGGTTGCAGTTGAGGACGACGTCGTAGAACTCGAGCCAGAAGCGCATCTGGCCGCGGACGATGCCGCCCATGCGGCGCAGGTTGGCCGCCGCCTTTCCCGGCGTGAGCGCTACCGGCTGCCCTCCTGCGGTATCGAGACACTCGATCGTGAGGTGGATGGGCTCCTCGTTCTCCCAGTCGTAGAAGAGCTGACGTCCGCTCACGTACTCGGCGTGGCGGTCGCCGCCGTCGGGGTTCCGTCGGCTCGGGGGCTTCTTCGTACGGATGAAGTTGCCCTCGTAGCCCGGCGGCGGCTCGGGCCCGAGCCGCAGCTCGAAGGATCCGTCGTCCTCGAGGCGCAGCGACGAGGAATCGATCGTGCCGAAGCCGGTCCGAAAGCCCGGCGTGAGCTCGCGCAGATCGCCGCTGTCGCCCGACATGGGGCCGGTGGCGACCTCGAAGATCAGATACTGGGGAGCCGCCGGCTTCCCGGGAACACGCGCCTCGCCCCGCCAGTGGCGGAAGTCCTCGGCCCGTCCCGTCACCCGGTAGCTCTTCCGCCCGTCGATGGGCGCGTAGAAGTACACGGCGTCGGAGTTCTCGATTGTCGACTTGTTGAAGATCGAGAGCGCATTGCGGAAGGCGGGGAAGTCCGGATCCTCGTGGAAGGCCCGCTCGATCCCGTGGTGGACGAAGCCCGCCAGGTAGCGGTAGCCCTCGGCGAGCACCCGCGGCGTCGGCGCCGGAGGGAAGTACTTCGGGTCGTCGATCGTGTCGCGGGCGTCCTGGAGATCGCGGATCAGCTCGTCGAAGGCGGCGCTCAGCTCGTCACGGGCCTCCCGGGTCTCGTCGTCGATCTCGCTCATGTCGTACGCGCCTCCTCTCTCGGCCCGGCCGTCGCGGCGTCGTCCCATCCGAAGCGCTCGAACAGGTCACCGAACTCCTTGCGAATGAAGTCTTCCCCGAGGCCGAACTCCTCGAGGCTGTAGGAGTAGCTCGTGCGGTGCTTCGACTCCCGCGGGCTCTCGAGGGCGAGCTGCTCGCGGAAGGCGTCGGTCATCGGGAGCTCGAGCCGCCGATACACCTCCTGGATCGCGCGGGCCGGGTCCGCGGTCAGCTCGTCGTACTCGAGGATCGCGTAGCGCGTGTCCGGGCGGGACTCCAGGACCTCGAGCGGATGGCGGTAGTTGTAGGTCGACTGACCGAGGAGCACGTCGAGGCTCTCCTGCTGCCTCCCGTCGTCCCACCCGAGGCGCCGCCACGCGGAGCGATTGAGCTTGAGGAGGCTCGGGATCGTGGCCCGGGGATCGCGCACGTTGACCACGAAGCGGGCGTCCGGAAACGCGTCGATCAGGGAGGCGATGCGTCCGGTCCAGTACGGGTTCTTGGAGAGGTGCTGGCGCTCGCTGCCGTTGAGGCAGAGCTGACGGCGCACGAGCTCGCGATAGAACGCGTTCAAGCGCTTCCGCTTCCGCTCGGGCCAGCGGTCCACGTAGTAGGAATCGAGCTCGCCCATCCCGGGGATGCGGGTCATCCAGAACCCGGACGCCATCGAGTAGAAGAGCGAGATGTCGTCCTCTTCGGGGAGGTCGAGCCCCATCGTGTGCATGTGACGCGCGGGCCCGTAGCGGCGCTCCTCGAAACGCCGGGCGAGCCCCTCGAGCCGGCTCCCGAGGAAGCGCCGATCCAGGGACCCCATCGCCCGAATCGCGCGCTTCTGGAGCAGCGAGGGGAAGTAGCACTCCCAGAGGAGGAAGTAGCTGAAGCGCGACTCGTCCTGGCTCATCAGCCGGAAGGTGAGAGTCGTGCCGGAGCGCGCGTGGCCCAGGATGAACACGGGCTCCCGGACCTCGGTGCGCCGCAGGGACGGACACAGGACGGGATCGAGCGCGAAGCAGATGGCGTGGAAGGTCGACGCGATCGGCACTCCGACGAGGAGTGTCGCCAGGGAGCGGAGACGCGCCCGGACCGATCGCTCGCTCCAGGCCAACCGGACCAGCCTGCGATAGTTGTCGAAGTCGAAGTGGAAGCGCATACGCCTAGGCCGTCGCCTCCAGGTCGGCAGGGACCTCCGCGTCTCCGAGAACGGCCTGGCCATCGAGGGAGCGCACCAACATGAAGCGGCGTTCGGCCGCGGTCGTCTCGCTCGGAAGCCGCATGCGCGCCCCGGCGGCGTTGTTCGCGAGCACGTCGATCGGTCCGGAGGCGCGGCTCGCCCGTTCGACGGGGTCGGAGCGCGCCGCCTCGGCCGCAAGATCGGCGACGACGGCGTCCGCCCGGGCGCCGGCGGCCCGGAGCTCGTCGACCGCTTCCTCGAGGGTGCCCTGGCGACCCCGGCGGGCCCCGGAGCGCGAGGCCGAGAGCACCACGGCGGCCCCTTCCGCCGCGAAGCGCCGGGCGATCGCCCGACCGATTCCCCGGCTGACGCCGGTGACGAACGCGGTCCTGCCGTCCAGGGCTCCCATGGCGCGAAGCCTACGCCGCCGGCCGGGCCCATGTCAACGGTGTTGACTCCACTCGGAAGCGGGCGTACCGTCATGCCCCATGAGACTCGTCCCCTGCGCCCTGACCCTCCTCCTCGCAGCCACCGCCGGCCTGGCGTCGCCCGGCTCGACCGACGGCGCCCGCTGCCAAAGCCACCAGCCGGACCGTCAGGTGTTCTGGGGCGACCTCCACGTCCACACGGCCGTCTCGATGGACGCCTGGATGTTCGGCACCCGGCCGCGTCCCGCAGATGCCTATCGCTTCGCGCGAGGCGAGGCGATCGGCATCGGACCGCGCGATGCCGAAGAACGACCCGTGCGCGAGGTCCGACTCGAGCGCCCCCTCGACTTCGCCGCCGTCACCGACCACGCCAGCGGGTCGGGCGGCGTCAAGCTCTGCACCACGCCGGGCAGCGCCGTCTACGACTCGGACGCGTGTCGGGCCTATCGCTCGCCGCTCCAGGTCCAGGGACGTCCGTTGGCCGAGATCGTGAAGGACATCCGCCAGCGGACGGACGTCGGCCTCGCGTCGCCGGCCGTCTGCGGCGAAGACGGCGCGCGCTGCCGCGCGGCCATGGGCGACGTCTGGCAGGAGACCCAGCGGGCCGCCGCGGCCTGGAACGACGCGTCGCCCGCCTGCGCGTTCACCACCTTCGTCGCCTACGAGTACACGGCCACGCCGAACCTCACGAAGATCCACCGCAACGTGATCTTCCGGAACACGACGGTGCCGCCGCTCCCGATCTCCTACGACGACGAGCCCACCGCGATCGGCCTGTGGCGCGAGCTGCGCCGGCAGTGCCTCGACGCGGGCACGGGATGCGACGCCCTGGCGATCCCGCACAATCCGAACCTCTCGAACGGCAACCTGTTCGCCATCGAGTACGGGGACGCCCAGACCCCCGAGGAGCAGGCCGAGATCGCCCGCCTGCGGGCCGGGCTGGAGCCCCTCGTCGAGATGAGCCAGATGAAGGGCGACTCGGAATGCCGGAACGGCATGTGGAACGTCCTGGGCGGAACCGACGAGCTGTGCGGCTTCGAGAAGATGCGCGCCCCCGACACGCCCGATTGCGAGGGCGGCCGGGGCGAGGGCGCGCTCGGCAACACCGGCTGCATCTCCCGCCGGGATTTCGCCCGCTACGCCCTGGTCGAGGGCCTCATGGAGGCCGAGCGGATCGGGGTGAACCCCTTCCCGGTCGGCTTCATCGCCGCGACCGACGGCCACGACGGCACGCCCGGCGCCGTCGAGGAGTGGCGCCAGGATCTGCTCGTCGGCCAGGCGAGCCCCGGGCCCGGCCGCAACCCGGGCGGGCTCGCGGCGGTGTGGGCAGAGGAGAACTCGCGGGAGGCCCTCTTCGAGGCCCTGCGCCGGAGGGAGACCTACGGCACCAGCGGCCCGCGCATGTCCGTGCGCTTCTTCGGCGGCTTCGGGCTTCCCGAGGGCCTCTGCGACGACCCCGCCCTCGTGCGCAAGGGCTACGCCGGCGGGGTCCCGATGGGCGGCACGCTCGCGGCCGGCGACGCGGGCCAGGCGCCGGCCTTCGTCGTGAGCGCGCTCCGCGACCCGGGAACGCCCGAGCACCCGGGCGGCCTGCTACAGCGCGTCCAGATCGTGAAGGGCTGGGCCGACCCGGATGGCAGGATCCACCAGCGGGTGATCGACGTGGCGGGCGGAGCCAACGAAGCCAACGTGGATCCGGCGAGCTGCGCCCCCTCCGGGCCTGGCGCCGAGGCCCTGTGCGGCACGTGGACCGATCCGGAGTTCGATCCCGCACGCGGGGCCGTCTACTACGCGCGCGTCGTCGAGAATCCCAGCTGTCGGCAGACGGGCTGGGCCTGCCGCCCCGGCGAGAGCCGCCCCGCGTGGTGCGACCTACCGAACGTCCCGATGACGACCCAGGAGCGCGCCTGGACGTCGCCGATCTGGTACGAGCCCGCCAGGGATGCGCGCGAAGGAGGGGCCCCCGAATGATCCTCGAGGGCAAGACGATCCTCGTCTCCGGCGTGGGCCCGGGGCTCGGCAGCGAGGTGGCGTCGCGCGTGCTGCGCGACGGTGGACGCGTCGTCGTCGGGGCCCGCAAGGCCGAGCGTCTCGACGCGATCGCGAAGGAGCTCGACGCGAGCGGCGAGCGCATCCATGCGCACACCTTCGACATCACCGACGAGGAGGCCTGCCGCGGCATCATCGCCGCGGCGGAGGAACGCTTCGGACGCCTCGACGGCGTGGCCCAGGTCGCGGCGGCCGAGCCGATGGGTGATCTCGCGAGCACGCCGGCCGAGGACTTCCGGTGCTCGACCGAGGTCAACGTGATCGGCTCCGTGCAGCTCGTGCGGGCAGCGGCGCCCGCGCTCGAGCGGGCGGCGGGCGGGTCGGTCGTCCTGATCGGCTCCCAGTCGACCGACCATCCCCCGCCCACACCGCAGCTCGCCTACTCCGCCTCGAAGGGAGCGCTCCGCGCCGCCGCGATCCACCTGGCCTCGGAGCTCGGGCCGCGGAAGATCCGCGTCAATACCGTGATCCCGACCTGGATGTGGGGCCCGCCGGTCCAGGGCTGGGTGCGTTGGCAGGCGAAGGAGCGCGGGCTCTCGGAGAAAGAGATCCACGCGGAGCTCGAAGCCCTGTTCCCGATCGGCGAGGTGCCCGCCGACGACGACGTCGCCGAGGCCGTGGTGGTGTTCCTGAGCGACCGTCTGCGCATGGTGACCGGCCAGTGCCTGCGCGTGGACGGCGGCCAGCGCATGACGCTCTGACGGCTGGAGGAGAGACGAATGGATGCGATCCAGGAGCTCGTCGAGATCGAGGCGATCAAGAAGCTGAAGGCCCGCTATCAGCGCGCCGTCGACACCAAGGACTGGGAGCTGATGCGAAGCGTCCTGGCCCCCGACGCGAAGAGCATCTACAGCGACGGGAAGTACAGCTTCGACGGGCGCGAGGCCATCGTGACGTTCCTGGCGGAAGGCCTGGGCTCTCCCGAGATCCAGTCGATGCATCACGCCCACACGCCCGAGATCGAGATCACCGGCGACTCGACCGCGACCGGGACCTGGTACCTCGAGGACTTCGTCCTGAGCGCCAGGCCGAGCGACGACGCCCCCGACGGAACCGTGATGCACGGAACCGGAGTCTACCGCGATGACTACGTCAAGATCGACGGCGCCTGGCACATCCAGCGGACCGGCTACGAGCGGATCTTCGAGGACCTCCAGCCCCGCGGCCCGGGCTCCCGCCTTCGCACGCGCTGGGACGCGCCGAAGAGCGCCTAGGCCCGAAGGACCCGCTGATGCCGCCGCCGACCCGAACCGCAGGGCGCCGGAAGCCCGCCCTCTCCCGGCCGCTCTCGCGCCGCAAGATCGCAGCCGCCGCGATCGACATCGTGCGCGACGAAGGGCTGGAAGCCCTCTCCATGCGCAGGGTCGCCGCGGCCTTCGGCGTGGACGTCGCAGCGCTCTATCGACACGTCCGGAACAAGGACGAGCTGCTCGAGGAGGCCGGCCGCCTCGCCTCGGAGCAGGTCGAGCTCGACGCACCCAAGGAAGGCGACTTCGAGGCGCGCTTCGTCGGCCTGTGTCGCGCCATCCGCGACCGCATCGCCGAGCACCCGGAGCTCGGCATCCACTCCGGCGGCTCGCCCTGGGCGACGCCCTTCTTCGCCCGCGCCAACGGCCTCGTCGCCGAGCTGCTCCACGAATCCGGGCTCGCCCGCGACGCGCTCGTCCACGCCACCCAGACCGTGCTCCACCTGGTGATCGCCATCGCCCAGAGCCAGGTCCTGGCCAGCGAGACGCCCCGCGAGCAGAACCGCGCCTTCGCGAAGACGATCTACGAGTCCCTGCCTGAAGCGGTGCGCCGCGCCTGGCCCACGACCAGCGCCCGGACCGAATGGTCCGTGGACTTCGACGCCTTCTTCGACTTCGCAGTGCGCGCGCTCCTCGCCGCGCTTCGCGCCGGCGAAACGGCGCTAGCAGGCTGCTGAAAAACCCTGCGTTTCCGTGTTCTCGATGGTAGAAGATGGGTCGGGGGGAGAGAGGATGCGCGGCAGCGACCGAGAGCAGGGTTCGATGTTCAGCTACGTCTCGCTGGAGACGCGGATTCCGGAGGATCATCCGCTTCGCCCCATGCGGGCGATGGTGGACGAGGCGCTGAGGGGCCTGTCTCGGCGGTTCTCGGAGCTCTACGCGTCGACGGGCCGGCCGTCGATCCCACCGGAGCGGCTGCTGCGGGCTCTGTTGCTGCAGGTGCTCTACTCGATCCGGAGTGAGCGCCAGCTGATGGAGCAGCTCGAGTACAACCTGCTGTTCCGTTGGTTCGTAGGGCTGGGGATGGAGGATGCGGTCTGGGTCCCGACGGTCTTCACGAAGAACCGGGACCGGCTGCTGGAAGGGGACGTGGCGGAGGCGTTCTTTGAGGCGGTGCTGGCGCAGGGAAAGGACCACGGCCTTCTGTCGTCGGAGCACTTCACGGTGGATGGCACGCTGATCGAGGCGTGGGCGAGCCAGAAGAGCTTCCGGGCGAAGGACGGCTCGGGGGACGACGGAGACGACGATCCGGGCAACCCGACGGTGAACTTTCGGGGAGAGCAGCGGAGCAACGCGACGCACGAATCGACGACGGATCCCGAGGCGCGGCTGGCGCGCAAGAAGGGCCAGACCTCGCAGCTGGCCTACATGGGCCATCTGCTGACGGAGAACCGCAACGGCCTGATCGTCTCGGCGCTGCTGACGGAGGCCGATGGCTACGCCGAGCGGCTGGCAGCGCTGGAGATGGCGGAGGACGTGGCGGGAAGGCGCCGGATCACGCTGGGCGGGGACAAGGGCTACGACACCGAGGAGTTCGTGGCGGGCTGCCGGAAGCGCAACATCACGCCGCACGTGGCGCAGCACACGACGAATCGGGCCAGCCGGATCGACGGTCGCACGGTCCGTCACGAGGGCTACGCGATCAGCCAGCACAAACGCAAGCGGATCGAGGAGTGCTTCGGTTGGATGAAGACGGTCGGGGGAATGCGAAAGACGCGTCACCGGGGCACGGATCGGGTCGGGTGGATGTTCGTCTTCACGGCGGCGGTCTACAACCTGGTCCGCATACGCAACCTCGTAGAGGTCACATGACGCACCTGCATCGAGACGAGGTACCCCGGATCACTTCCGGGATCGAAGAGCGAGCCGAGCGGGCCGCGGGGACCCGCGCCCTCTGGCGTTCTGGCGCCTCTCAGCGCCGAATTTCAGCAGCCTGCTAGGGGACTGAGCCGATCAGGAGGCCGAGAGATGGAGTTCGTCGTCAGCTTCGACATGCGTTCCCCCTCCTTCGGAGCGCCCCGGGAAGCCCTCTACCGGGCCGCCCTCGACATGGCGGAATGGGCCGACGACCTCGGCTTCAACGTCATCAGCCTGGGCGAGCACCACGCCGCGGAGGACGGCTACCTGCCCTCCCCGCTTCCGATGATCTCGGCGATCGCCGCGCGCACCCGGCGCGCCAAGCTCCGGCCGAACGTGCTGCTCGCGCCCTTCTACGAGCCCATCAAACTGGCCGAGGATCTTTCGGTGATCCAGATCCTCGCCCAGGGCCGGCTGCAGGTCGTGCTCGGAGCTGGCTATCGCCCCTACGAGTTCGAGATGTTCGGCACGCGGCGCGAGGACCGCAAGCAGCGCTACCTCGACGTCTTCGAGGTGCTGCGGACCGCCTGGAAAGGAGAGGAGTTCGAGTACGAGGGGCGCAAGGTCCGGATCACGCCCCAGCCGGACGAGCCGCCGCCGCTGCTGCTGGGAGGAGCGCATCCGGCGGTCGCGCGACGCGCCGCCCGGATTGCGGACGGCTACTTCCCGCCGGGCGGCGAGAACTGGAACGTCTACCGCGACGAGCGGCTCAAGCTGGGCAAGTCCGATCCCGGCGAGAAGTTCCACGCGCTCGGCCCGATCTTCACCTACGTCACCCGTGACGTCGAGGCGGCCTGGGAGAGGATCCTCCCGCACGCCGTGCATTGCGTGGAGTCGTACACCGAGTGGACCGTCGAGGCCTACGGCCGCGCCGCCGGACCGTTCGCGGACGGCGTCGATCCGGCGCTGCTTCGCCAGAGCGGCGCCTACCAGGTCCTGCCTCCGGAGCAGGCGATCGAGATGATCGAGGGGATGGACGACTGCTCGACGTTCATCCTGTTCCCGCTGCTGGGCGGCCTCGATCCGACCTTCGCCTGGGAGGGGCTTCGGCGCTTCGAGAAGGAAGTCTGGCCCCACGTCCGTCATCGCGCCGGGGACCTGCCCATTCCTGGCGTCGATGGCTGAGGAGTCGCGAACGTGCAGAGCCGAGATCGGGTCGAAACGGCCGGGATCGACCACCTCCACCTGAACGTCCATCGGATCGACGAGGCGATCGGCTTGTTCACTCGCCTCTTCCAGTGCAAGCACAACGTCCCGCTCTACATCGACTCCGTCGATGGGATGAACTCGATGAACAGCCTGGGAATGGACGTGGTCGCGCCGGCTTCCGAGGACAGTCGCTACGCGCGCATGATGGAGCGCCTGGGTGGCGAAGGCATCTCGGCCGTGTCGTTCTACGTGGACGACCTGGACGATGCGACCCGCAAGATCGAGGCCACGGGCATCCGGAAGGTCAGCGAGATCGGCTATCCGGAGATCGAACGGCAGACGCAGTTCCACGCCCGGGATTGCTTCGGCATGTCCCTCGAGCTCGTCTACCTCCATCCCGGCGCCACGGAGAAGATGGCGGCCATCCAGGAGAGCCAGGCGAGCCAGAACGACGGCAAGCCGCACATCGAGAGCCTGCCCGGCGCCGTGCCGACCGGGGGAATCCACCACGTACGCCTGCGGGTCGGGTCGGCCGAGGCCCTGGAGGCGGCCATCGCCCGGTTCGAGAGCTGGTTCGTGTGCACGTGGCAGCGCGCCCGGGATGGGAGGTCCGCCACCTCTTCCCTCGACGTGCACCTGTGGGTCGGCGACGGCGACCGGGAGGGCATCGACGCGTTCGCGATGGCGGTGCCGGAGCTCGAGACGGCGACCCGACGCGCAGACGAGCTCGGGCTGACCCGGATCGAGACGCCGGCCTACCTGGCGAAGATCGAGAACGCCGTCTGCTACGCGCCGTCCGACTGCTTCGGGCTGAGCCTGGTGCTCGTCGAGAGCGAGGTGCGGCGGAAACATCGACACCACGCCGACTGAGGCGCCAGGCCCGGGGAGCGTGGCCAATGGCGCGGTCAGAAGGCGTAGGAGCCGCCGTTCAGCACCAGGGTCTGCCCCGTGATCCAGGCCGCTTCGTCGGAGGCCAGGAAGGCCACGGCGCCACCCACGTCGTCCGGCGTCCCCAGGCGTCTCGCAGGAATGGTCGGGATGATGCGCGCCGTGAACTCGTCCGGGACGTTGTCCATCAGGCCGAGGGAGATCGAGTTGGCGGTGACGCCGTGCGGGCTGACCTCGCGCGCCAGGTGGCGCATGAGATGGGAGGCACCCGCCTTCGCGACCCCGTACACGGACACGCCGATGTCGAGGCCGACCCGGCCCGCCTCCGACGAGATCGTCACGATGCGCCCCCAGCCGCGATCGCACATCCCGTCCAGGACGGCCTTCGTGCAATGGAGCACCCCGTAGAGGTTCACGCGCAGATAGCGATCCCAGTGCTCGATGGGCATGTCGCGGAACGAGAGCTGATCCACCTCCCGGGTGCCGGCGTTGCCGGCGTTGTTCACCAGGATGTCGATCCCGCCGCAGCGCGCGTCGAGCTCGGCGACTGCGGTCTGGGTCTGCTTCGCGTCGGTGACGTCGAAGGGCGCTGGCAGCGCCTCGGCCCCACCGCCCGCGATCTCGGCAGCGGCTGCCTCGGCGCGGCCCGGGTCGACGTCGTTCACGAGGACTCGGGCCCCCGCGCCGGCGAGCCGCCTTGCAATGCCGAGGCCCATGCCCTGGCCCGCGCCGGTGATGAGAGCCGTTCGGGTCGTCGTCGTCATCCGGGTTGCCTCTTCGTCGGGAGGGGCGGAGCCGCCTGGGTCGGCGTCCATCCGCATGACTCTGCCCGCTCTCCAGAGCGATGTCAACACTGTTGACTTGGCGGGCGCGGCGTGCAAAGCTCGGTCCGTCCTTGGAGAGCGACGTCCCTGTGGAGAAGCCGGGGGATCCCGGCCCACCCGGGCGCCGAGGAGGGAAACGGATGACGTGGAAGGTGATCCAGTGGACGACGGGGCACGTCGGACGCGAGGCCGTGAAGGCCATCGTCGCGCACCCCGAGCTCGAGCTGGTGGGCGCCTACGCCTGGAGCCCCGAGAAGGAAGGCAGCGACGTGGGCGAGCTGTGCGGGATCGGCCGCCTGGGCGTGAACGCCACGAACGACGTCGAGGCGCTCGTCGCGCTCGGCGCGGACTGTGTCTGCTACACGCCCAACCATCCGGACCTGGACGAGATCTGCCGGCTCCTCGAGTCCGGGCTGAACGTCGCCGCGAGCAACGTCACGAACTTCCGCAGCATGGGCGACGCCGCGCGTGCCCGGGTCGAGAAGGCTGCCGCCGGCGGCGGAGCCAGCGTGTTCGGCACCGGCATCTTCCCCGGCTTCGCCAACTACATCGCCGCCCAGATGGCGACGGTGAGCCAGGGCTTCCACCGGGTCCGCTTCCTCGAGGCCGTGGACGTCTCGACCTATCACGCCATCCACAACTACGCGAACCTCGGCTGGGGCCAGCCCCCCGAGCCAAAGTGGGAGGAGGCCAGCCGTCAGGTGCTGGGCTTCTACGACGAGTGTCTCGACGTGATGGCCGGGATGCTGCGCGTGCCCGTCGCGGAGCGGCGCTTCACCTGCGAGTGGGCGATCACGCCCGACGACCGCGAGTACTTCGGCTTCGCGCTCCAGGCCGGCACGATCGCGGGGCAGAAGTCGACGTGGCAGGCCTTCGTCGCGGGCGAATCGGAGGCGGTGCTCGAGCTCGACGTGTGCTGGGTGGCGGGCCCCGGCCTCGAACCGGAGTGGCCGATCCACCACGGCTACACGATGGAGGTCGAGGGCAACCCGAACGTGCAGACGCGTGTCCGGTTCCATCCGCAGAAGCAGGGGCGCCTCGAGGACTACCTCGACATGTCGAACACGATCACGTCGATGCCGGTAGTCGCCGCGATCCCGACGGTCTGCGCCGCGGAGCCGGGCATCCGTACGTACACCGACCTGCCCCTCATCACGGGCCACTACTCACCCTCCGCCTGAGGCACTCGACACCGGAGCCCGGAACATGCGCGTCCGAACCGTTGCCCTTCGAATCGCGGTCGCCGCTGCCCTCGTGGTCGCGGCCGCGCTGGCGGCCCTGTACTGGATCGGTGCCGGCGGCCCGGGTGAGCGATGGGAGGAAGGGGCGCCCACTGCCACTCCGCTCGCGGACACGACCATCGACCAACGGGACACGCGGCGGGCGTCTGCGGCCCCGGCGGGCGCGGAATCGAAGCAGATCCTCTTCGGCGACCTGCACGTCCACTCGACCTTCTCGCTCGACGCGTTCGCCATGGCCCTGCCCATCGTCGGCGGAGCGGGGGCTCGGCCGATCTCCGACGCCTGCGACTTCGCCCGCTTCTGCTCCGGGCTCGACTTCTGGAGCATCAACGACCACGCCATCGGCCTCACCCCCTGGAAGTGGCAGCAGAGCATCGAGGCGATCCGGCAGTGCGACGCGGTCGCCGGCGGGACGAACGACGTCACTCCCTTCCTCGGCTGGGAGTGGACCCAGGTCGGCATGACCCCCGCGAACCACTACGGGCACAAGAACGTGGTGCTCCGCGGGCTCGCGGACCGGGAGATCCCGGACCGACCGATCGCAGCGAAGGCGGATCGCGGGCTCGGCGACCAGGGCGCAGGGCGGATCTTCGGCGGACTGCTCGGCGCCATGGTGGCCAAGCAGGAGGTCTTCGATCTCGTGCGGGCCTTCGACGAGTCGGTGAGCTTCCCGAACTGCCCCTCCGGACTCCCCGTTCGCGAGCAGGTGCCGAACTGCCGGGACATCGTCGCGACGCCGGCAGAGCTCTTCGCACGACTCGACGACTGGGGCTTCGACTCGATCGTGATTCCCCACGGCACGACCTGGGGCGCCTACACCCCGCCGGGCGCGAACTGGGAGAAGCAGCTCGTCGGCGACATGCACGATCCCACGCGGCAGACATTGATCGAGGTGTTCTCGGGCCACGGCAACTCGGAGGAGCACCGGGCCTGGCGCGCCGTCCAGGCCGACGCCGACGGACGCCTCTCGTGCCCGCCGCCTTCCGCGGGCCATCTCTCGGGATGCTGGCGGGCGGGAGAGCTCGTCGAGGAGCGCTGCGTCGCCGCCGGCGAGAGCGCGGACGAGTGCGGGCAGCGCGTCGCCGAGGCGCGACGACACTTCGTGGAGGCCGGCCTTCCCGGGCACCTCACGGTCCCCGGCGCCGAGCCCCACGAGTGGCTCGACGCCGATCAGTGCCGCGACTGCTTCCAGCCGGCCTTCCGCTATCGCCCCGGAAGCTCGGCCCAGGCGATCCTCGCGATTCGCGACTTCGCCGTGGAAGGCGCACCGCGCCGCTTCGACATGGGATTCATCGCCTCGAGCGACAACCACTCCGCGCGCCCGGGAACCGGGTACAAGGAGTTCGGCCGAACGGAGATGACCGACGCGCGGAGCATGCACCTCAGTCGCGTCCTCGACCCCGAAGCGCCGTCCACGGAACGCCCGGCGCACTCGGTCCCCGCCGAGCCGCCCTCGGGTCCCTTCACCCCGGTGGAGGCCGACGCCGAGCGGGGCGCCTCCTTCTTCGGGACGGGCGGCCTCGTAGCCGTCCACGCCGAGGGACGCGGGCGTGACGCCATCTGGCAGGCCTTCCAGCGGAAGGAGGTCTACGGGACGAGCGGGCCGCAGATCCTGCTCTGGTTCGATCTCGTGAACGGGCCCGGCGGCGACGGCGCGAGCCTGCCCATGGGCTCCGAGGTCGCCCGGTCGACGGCACCGGCCTTCCGCGTCCGCGCCGCCGGATCCTTCGAGCAGCGTCCCGGCTGTCCCGACGAATCGCGGGCCGCGCTCGGCCCCGAGCGGATCGCGTCCGTCTGCGGCGGGGAATGCGATCACCCGAGCGACATCCGCCGTCCGATCACCCGGATCGAGGTCGTCCGCATTCGACCCCAGGACCGGCCCGACGAGCCCCTCGACGCGCTCATCGAGGATCCCTGGCAGGTGTTGCCGTGCTCCGGCGGAGCCGATGGCTGCGCCGTGGAGTTCATCGACAGGGATTTCGAGGCGGCCTCGCGCGACACCCTCTACTACGTCCGCGCCATCGAGGCGCCGAGCCTCGCGATCGGCGCCGACGCCCAGGGCTGCCGATACGACGCCAGCGGGCGCTGCGTCGCAGTCGACCCGTGCGGGGACCGGCCGGCCGACGACGACTGCCTCGCCGCGACCGAAGAGCGCGCGTGGTCCTCGCCCATCTTCATCGCCTTCGAGGAGTAGGATCCGATGGAACGCCGGATTGCCTTCGTCAGCGGCGCGAGCCGCGGAATCGGAGCCGAAGCCGCGGTGGCGCTCGCGCGAGGCGGCTTCCACGTGGTGATCACCGCCCGGACCCTGGACGAGGGCGAGGCTCACGACCACGTCGGGAAGGCTTCGGCGCTGCCGGGAAGCCTGCGCGCAACCGCGGCGGCCGTCGAGGCGGAAGGTGCCCGGGCGCTCTGCCTCCGGGCCGACATCCTCGATCCCGGCTCCATTTCGGCCGCAGCCCGGGCCGCGCTCGACGAGTTCGGCGGCATCGACCTCCTCCTGAACAACGCCGCCTATCAGGGGGCCGGAAACCAGGAGCGCCTCCTGGACGTCAGCGCGGACCAGGTGCGCGCCATCTACCAGGGGAACGTCCTCACGCCCCTGGCGCTGGTCCAGGCCTTCCTCCCGACCATGCTGGAGCGGAGCGGCGGCACGATCCTCAACATGCTCTCGGCGACCGCGTTCCTCGACCCGCCGGCGCCCGCCGACGAGGGGGGCTGGGGCTTCGCCTACCCCGCCTCGAAGGCCGCGCTCGGGCGGATGGCCGGCTCCCTGCGCGCGGAGCACCTCGGTGCGCCGTTGCGGGTCTTCAACATCGAGCCGGGCATGGTGGTCACCGAGCTCATGAAGGCGCACGGCATCGACGAAGCGGTGCTGAAGCGCTTCAAGCCGACGAGTGCGGCCAGCGTCGGCGCGGTCGTGGCCTGGCTGGCCGAGAACGACCCCCGCGAGGCGTGGACGCACGAGCCGTGCCTACGGGCGCCAGCGATCGCGAAGGAGCTGGGCCTTCTCGACGTGAAGTCGTTCCTGGGCGAGCGGACCTAGGAGCTCGGAGCGCCGCCGGGCACGCCCAGGTTGGCGCCACGCCCTGCAGATGCTCGCGAGCCCGCTTCCGCTCAGAGGAGTCACTCGCGGCACTCGCACTGGTTCTCGTCGTCTCGGCCTGTGAGGTACGAGCGGAAAGCTCGACCGTTGCGATCTCGCCTGAGAGGGGACGGATCGCCGGACGCCACCGGCCAAGGCACCGTATCTGGCACGCCGGGAGGGATGGCTCGCTTCCCGAGGAAGCGCCTCCACGGCCGGCTTTCTCGGGCCGACTCAGTCCGCCGCGCCTTCTGCTGGTAGCGGTCGTGGAGCTCTTCGGTGGTGGCGTCACTCTCCCGGTCATCGACGGGGCCCCGTGGATCCTCTCGATTCGCGATGAGGTTGAGCATGACGACCGCGCCACGATACGACCCCTCGAACAACTCGCTCCAGCGCTCGGCATACCGGGCATCGGGAACCACTTCCTCGAGGGGCGCCGATGCGCCCGGATCGATTGACTCGTCGCCCCGGTAGCACCGCAGCCGCAGGTTCAAGAAGTAGAGGAGCTCGGGTGCGCCGGGCGTGACCTCCATGAGGTGGTAGCGGAGTAGGCTCTCCTCCGCGGCGATCCGCCCGAGGAATGCCTCGTAGTCGGCCGGGCTCTGGAAGTCCACGATCACGACCTCGTCCCAAGCGCCCAGGTCTTCGCCGGCCATCTGGATCGGCTCGAACCCGGCGAACGCCAGGTCGCCGCTCTCGAAGAGCGGGCTCTCCGGAGCGCGCTCCCAGGAGGCACCCTCCCCGTACTCCAGGAACACACACGCCGACTGAGCGGGCAGCAGGAGGCTCCGAATCCCGAGTCCGACGAGGACCGCGACGAGCAGCGCGCCAAGAACGCGCGCCCAGCGCTTGGCCATGACGAGACACTCCTTGGGCCGGTCTCGAGCGGTCCGCTCGGTGGAGCTCCCCGAGCGCGCCTCGCATCGAGTGCGGAGGAACGACGTGGAGATCCGCCGCTACGTGTCGCTCGGCGCCCCCTCTTTCGCAGGCTGGATGAACTCGAGCGAGATGCCACACGCGTCCTTGCGGCTCACGAAGGCCACCTGGTTGCCGTGGAATTCCTCGAGGGAGGAGAACGCGATGCCGCGCCTCGCGAGTTCCGCCTGCGCGTGGTCCATGTCGTCAACGGAGAAGCAGATCGAATCGATCCCCTCTCCGTGCCGCTCGATGACTCGCATCAACGAGCTGTCCGGACCGCCCGGCACCATGACGTCGAAGGTCACGCCACCGACGTCGAAGAAGGCGCCATCGAAATCACCCCTCGTATTCGCGCCACGGTCGGGACCGGCCGTGGCGCCGAGCACGTCCACCAGCAGGTGCTCGATGCGATCCCTGGAGCGCACCCGCAGGTTGATCTTCATGAGCTTGGACACGACATCGGGCATGTTCCTTCTCCCCGGTGATTCTCGTTTCGCCGCCGGACGATAGCGCGACGGGAGTGCCAACCGGCTCGGCACGGTTCCTTCCGGGGCGTTCTCCTGCACCATGAGAGTTCAGTGGGCCGGTCCTGGAAGGCCTCACGCCGCTGGTGCAACTTCCGACCCAATCGATCGTTGACCCAATGGAGCCTCCATGAACAAGCTACTGAAATGGATCGGCGGCATCGTCGGACTCTACGTCGTCTTCGTCGTGATCTTCGAATCCGTCTACCTCGGCCACTTGCAGCCGAGCTTCGAGGAACGTGGCATCCCGATGCTCGACATCGTCACGAAGGACGAGGCCGGGCAACCCACCAAACGCCGCCTGGCCCGGCTCGAATCGGCCTCCGGACCGATGTACGTGTCCGCGCACCATTGGACGCGCGGCTGGTACCACGAGCTGGTCGCCCACCCGGAGGTCCGCGTGGAGTTCGACGGCAAGTCTGCTGACTACGTCGCCGTCGTCATCACCGGGGACGAGTTCGATCGGATCGCCGCCGAATTCCCCCTCCCGCTCTTCATGCAGTTCCTGATGGGTTTTCCGCCGGGGCGTGAAATCGTGCGCCTCGACCCGGTGTCGAGCGGGGCCCAGCGCCCATGAGCACCGAAGCCCTGTCGACCTTCCCGCCGCAGAAACGCGTCGCGCTCATCGATCCCTTCATCACGCTCTTCGTGGTACCGGCGGGCTACGTGATCCTGGAGGACCTGCGTGGGGCGCGGGGCCGGGGAGCCGCCGAGGAGGCCGGGATCCCGGCCGAGGAGGCCGCCTAGGCCACGCTGTGCCGACCCGCGGGGAGCCCTCTCGACCGCAGTTGCCCCGCGGGGTCAAGATCGTGACTCAGCTCACCGAAGAAGCTGGGGAATGCCCCCTTTCCCCCTCAGTCCGTTTCGCCAGACCGTCCGCAGGGCGACGCTCGCGTTCGCGCTGGCCCTGGTGGCCGCGTCTGCCGCCGGCGCCAGTCCGCTGCTGGCCGGGGCCGATCACAGTGGCGAGAACCACGCGAACGAGGTGCACGCCGGAGCGCACCTCGACGGCATCATCCTGTCGAGCGCGAACCTCCGGAACACCGACTTCAGCGGCACGAGCTTCCTGGGCGCGTTCTTCCTCTCCGCCCAGCTCCGCGGAGCCACCTTCGCTGGCGCCGACCTGACGAACGCGAACCTGTCCGGCTCCCAGCTCCGCAACGCGAACTTCACCAACGCGACGCTCGTCGGCGCCGATCTCTCCGGGACGGCGAATTGGGACCGCGCGACCTGGACCGGTGCGACCTACGACCTCGCGACCCTGTTCCCCGCCGGCATGGACCCGGTCGCCGAAGGCATGATCCTCGCCCCCGAGGCCTCGGTCGCTGCCCTGCTGGCGCTCGCGGGCCTCGCGCTCGCGACGCGGCGGCGCTGCCAGCGCGCCTAGCCCCGTCGATCCGCGCAGGCGTCGCGGGGAACTGGCGGAGCCTCTTGGATCCCCTCGGGGTGACGATCGTCGGTTAACTCGAATGGGCGCCGGCCTTCGCCCCGCGCCCATCCGCCTGAACGCTCGCCGTGTGCGCCCTACACCCCAGGTTCGAAGCCCGTGAAGAGGATGAGGAATGACACGGACTTGCGAGTCGTCGCACTGCAGGAGGCTGCCATAGCCTGCATTGAGGGGGCGTTTCAACTGCACCAGATCCAGCGCGGTACTACCCGGCGCCCTCCAAGGAGCGTCTCGCTTTCGAAATTACCAGCGAGGGCATCTTCAACTAGACTCGCCTACAGCGAAGTGATGCCTGCACGGATTCAGAGCGAGACGTCGCTCGAGTCAGCATCGGGCCCCGCGCCTCGGCCGTCCGCAGGCTTCAGATGCCGCTCACCGTGGCGCCGAGGCGCCTCACGTCTTCGAGGAGCCGTCTTGGATCGACCACACACCCCATGTAGCTCAGACCGGGCCGTTGGATCGTGCCGTCGAGAAGCTGTAACGCGCAGGCAACCAATGGAAACGCCGTGATCTCGTATCCGTCTTCGTGACTGACGAGCACTCCGAGACGCTCTGGAGAATCTTCGACGAGGGCCTCGGCCTCCAGTTTGATCCGGACGCTATAGGGTGGCTTCGTGAAGCGGCGATTCGCCTTCACGAAGAGGCGCGCACACCGGCGAATCGCGCTCTCGCTCCTCCCGAGTCCCAGGAGCTTGAAAAGGAAGACGAATAGATCGATGACGGGGCTGACGCCCGCAGAGTGGGCCGAGAGGTGTTTCACATCCAGCTGTTCAGGCAGCTCTCGCAGCTCGACCAGATCCATCGGGTAGCACTGCAATGCGCCGAATGGATCTCCGAACTCAACGCTCCGGGTTGCTATGAGCTTTGCCTTTTTCCATTCGCCGTCACTGAACTCCATTGCTGGGGTTGCAGCCAGCCGCAACAGATCGATCGACGATCCCAGTGCGAGTTCGGGACCCCTGATGAAGCCCGAGACGTTGGCTGCCTGCAGCTTGCCCTGTCCCCCCTGGCGGTTGACACGATCTGAGCTGGGAATCCCCTCCTGGTTGCGGCCTCAAGCGGCCTGGTTGAACTCGATACCGAGGTTCTCGGCTCGTTTCTCGGCAGGCGTCATCCAGCCGAGAGCTTGGTGAGGCCGGACGTGGTTGTAGACGTGCAGCCACTGCTTCACGGCCTCGCGAAGCTCGGCGACGGTCTGCCAGTCTTGCGTCCAGATCAGCTCCACCTTCAGCGTCTGGATGAAGCGCTCGGCGACGGCGTTGCCCGTGGGTCGGCCCACGGGCGCGAACGTGTGGTCGAGGCGCCAGGCCTTGCAGAGGGCCTCGCAGTCCGAGCCCGTGTACTGCGGCCCGTGGTCGCTGCGAAGCTCCAGCCCCTCGGGCACCGACGCGCGCGACCCGAAGGCCTCTTCGAGGCTCCGTTCGACCGGCGCCAGGACGGCGGGCGACTCCTGGGACTTCGTCACCTCGACGTCGAACACCACCCGGTCGCCGCAGTCGATGACCGGGACCAAGGCTACGGTGCCCTCCTGGGCCGTCCAGGTCGTCGTCAGGTCCGTGGCCCAGCGCCGGTTCGATTCCGGCACCGCCACATGCCCTCCCTGGAGCGGCTGGGCCCGCTCCGAGATCGGCGGCAGGCAAAGCCCCAAGGCCTTCATCCGCTTCCAGACCCGCTTGCGCGACACGACCGTCCCCAGCCGCCGCAGGTACGCCCAGACCTTGCGAACGCCCCAGGCCGGAAACTCGGCCACCACGTCCTTGATCTTCTCGATCAGCGTCGCATCCGAGACCCACGGCCCCCGGCGCTCCGGACGCCGGAGGGCTTCCGGCTCCTGCGCCGAGGACGGCGCCTTGCGCGCCGTGTAGTACGCCTGGCGCGAGATCCCGAAGGCCTCGCACAGCTGCCCCACCCTGGCCTCACCCCGGGACGTGGTGAGGCTCATCGTCGAGACCTCCCGGGCCGTGAAGGGCGGTCCTTGAGCGCCCGATCCACCAGCTCGTGCTTGATCGCCAGGTGCGTGAAGGCCTTCTCCAGGCTCCCGAGCTCCTTCTCCAGCTGCAGCTCCCGGGCCGACTTGCCCGAGCCCTGGCGCAGCGCCTGGCCGATGCCCTCCATCGCCTGCTCCCGCCAGCCCTCCACCGTGCTCGCGCGAACGCCGAAACGCCGGGCAATCTGGTCCACGCTGGCCTTGCCGCTCAAGAGCTCCAGCACCGCCTCTGTCCGCTCCTCGGTGCTACGACGACCCGGCCGGCCGCGCACGGGGTCGCCGAGGGCCTCCGCCTCGCTCCGCTCGGCTCCGCCCCTCGGCGACCCCGAACCCCTTCGACTCCTGCTCTGCTTCCTGCTCATCTTCCCCTCTCTGCGAAGGGGATTTCCTAACCCGAATGTGTCAACCCAGCAAAGGGGGACGCGGTAGTTGGCTGCCTGCAGCTCTCCAAGTTGATCTGCTGCCAGGCGTACCAGGGTGGCGGGCAATCCGGGAAGCGCTCCGGCCTCCGTGATGAAGCGGAGGCCAGAGCGCTCGATCGTCGGTCCGAGGTCGCGGAGTGCCGCGGCCTTCTGCAGCCCCAGGCTGATGTCGATCCAGTCGACGCCAGCCTCGATCGCGGTCAGGGCCACGCGGTGCGCGATTCCTTCGAGGGGGATGCAGACGATGATGAGATCGCAGCCTTCCAGCCCGGTTGTAAGGGATGCCGCGTCGTTGGCGTCGACCTGCGCGGCGCCCACGCGCTCAGGGTCGAGCCCTGTCGCAGGACGTGATATTCGAGGGCTAAGAGGACACGTAGATTTGCGCACCTCCTGTTGAGCCGCTGCGCGGCACGTTCCCCGTGAGGGAGGGGGGCGTGGGGCAGCGGCGACTGAGGCAGGAGGAAGTGATGACGATCGAAGTGCTGCACGAGCGGGGGTGCTCGAACCGGGAGATCGCCCGCCAGCTGGGGATCCGGGAGAGCGCGGTGCGCTACCGGCTGAAGCGGCTGGCGGAGGGGGCGCGAGACGGCCGGAGCGGGAAGCCCTTCCTGGCCGAGGCGGTCCACGAGGTGATCGCGGAGTGGCTGGAGGCGAGCTCGGGAGGCCGTGGCGTGAACCTGCAGGAGCTTCACGAGTTCCTGGTGGAGGAGCACGGGTACACGGGGAGCTCCAAGAGCGTGCAGCGGTACGTGCGGGCCCGGTTCCCGAGACCGAAGGTGCGGAGCCGGCGTCGGGTGGAGACACCGCCCGGGGCGCAGGGTCAGGTGGACTGGGGCGAGTTTCCGGGCGTGCGGATCGGGGGCCAGGAGGTGGACCTGCATGCCTTCCACCTGGTGCTCTCGCACTCGCGGCGAGAAGCGGTGGTGTGGTCGGAGCGGGCGGACACGCTGGCGTGGCTGGACGTGCACAACCGGGCCTTCGAGCGGCTGGGCGGGGTGCCGGCGGTGCTGCGGGTCGACAACGTGAAGACAGCGGTGGCGAAGGGGGCGGGGCCATGGGGGACGGTGAACCCGGCTTACGCGAGCTATGCCGGGGCCCTTCGCTTCCACGTGGACGCCACCCGTCCCCGCCAGCCGCAGGAGAAGGGGAAGGTGGAGCGTCGGATCCTGGGGCACCGGCGGGGCTTCGATCCGCGTCGGCGGGAGCACGAGAGCCTGGAGTCGCTGCAAGCGTGGACGGACGGCCAGGTGGCGCGCTCGAGCCACCGGCGGCAGTGCCCGGCGACGGGCACGACGGTCTTCCAGGCGTGGGAGGCGGAGAAGCCCCATCTCGGGGCCCTGCCCGAGCGGCTTCCCGAGCCCTTCGACCTGGCCGTGATGCGACGTGTCGGGCGCGACGCCACGGTGCGCTTCGAGGGGCGTACCTACAGCGTCCCCTTCCGCTTCGTCGAGCAGAGCGTCGAGGTGCGCGGCTGCGCCCGGCAGGTGCAGGTCTGGGCCGAGGGCTCGGTGGTGGCCGCGCACCCGCGCCACACGCGAAGCCGCCTGCTGCTGGACCCGAGCCACTACGAGGGGCCGAGCACGGAGGGGGTGGAGGCGCCCGTACCGCTCGGGCGCATGGGTCGACGCCTCCAGGAGCTGTGGGCGATGGAGCCGGAGCAGCGGCCGATCGACCTCTATGCCGATCTGGCGGAGGTGGCGCGATGACGGCGGGAAACCCGGTGCCCAAGAAGGGCGGCAAGGTGGATCTCGACCCGACCCGCGAGCGGCTCGTGCGCCTCGGCCTCCATCACGCGGCCGAGCACATCGGCGAGGAGCTGGCCCGAGCGACCAAGGACGACCTCGTGCCCCACCGCTTCCTCGACCTGCTGCTCGAGGCCGAGCTGCAGCACCGCGAGGAGCGGAGGATGAAGACCTCGCTCCGTCTCTCGGGCCTTCCCACGGGGCAGACCCTCGGCAACTTCGACTTCGCCTTCCAGCCGAGTGTGGAGCGGAGCCGGATCGAGACGCTGGGCACCTGCGCGTGGATCCGGGCCAAGGAGAGTCTGCTGATCCAGGGTCCGCCGGGAGTGGGCAAGACCCACCTGGCGGTGGCCCTGGGGGTGCGGGCCGTGGAGAACGGCTTCTCCGTGGCCTTCCATCGCCTCGAGGACCTGCTGGCGGCCCTCAAGCGCGACGCCGAGATCAGCCCGCAACGGCTGCGGCGGCGCAAGCACATGAACGTGGCGCTCCTCGTCATCGACGAGGTCGGTGTCGATTCCCGCGGGCATGACCCAGGTATTCTCACGGGGTTGACCCATGGGTCCCGGGCCGGTGGATGAGGTAGCACGCTCCTTGTTTGGCGTCAGCGGACGCGGGTTCGGCGGCGGCTTCGGCGCTGGGGATTGGCGGGGGTGTGGGTCGGCATTTCGCCGGGGCGCTGTTGCTTGCGGTAGCTCTCGCCCTCGATGACGAGCTGGTAGGCGTTGTGGGCGAGGCGGTCGAGGGCGCTCTGGGCCAGGATGGGGTCGTCGAAGAGGGGGATCCATTCCTCGATGGCGCGGTTGCTGGTGACGATCGTCGAAGCGCGGCGGTGGCGTTCGAGGACGACCTCGTAGAGATCGCTCGACTGCTCGGCGGAGAGGCGCCGGAGGCCGAAGTCGTCGAGGACGAGGAGGTCCGGGGCGAGGAGGCGTCGGAAGACCTTCTCGGTCGAGAGGTCGGCTCGCGACTGGTGGAGCCAGTGGAACATGCGGTCGACGCGGAGGAAGAGGACGTGGTGCCCGGCCCGGCAGGCGGCGTGTCCCAGGGCGGAGGCCAGGAAGGTCTTGCCCACGCCCACGGGGCCGAGCAGGATGACGTCCTCGTGGCGCTCGAGGAAGCCGAGGGAGAAGAGGTCCTTCACGCGATCGCGATCGAAGGTGACGGGGGCATCCCAGTCGAAGGCCTCGAGGGTCTGCTCTTCCTCGAAGCCGGCGCGGGAAAGGCGCGTCTCGAGGTTCTTGTGGTCGCGGCGATCGACTTCGTCCTGAAGGACGAGCTCCAGGAGGTCGAGCTCAGGGAGCTTCGTCTTCCGGGTGTAGGCCACGCGATCGGGGAGCGTGGCCAGCATGCCCGAGAGCTTCAGGCGTTTGAGCAGGGTCTTGAGGGACGGGTTGATCTCGGTCGTCATGGGGGGTGGTCTCCTTGTCGGGGTTGTCGTTGGGGTGGGTGAAGTGCCCTTGCGGGCGCAGGAAACGGGGCGGCAGGAGCAGGAGCTGTCCGGGGGTGCTGGGGTCGCCGAGCGGCTGGATGCCTTCGGCCACGATGCGTTCGAGGCGCTTCGTGTTGATGAGGTCGAAGGCGAGGGCCCTGCGGCAGCCGGCGTCGACGCGCGGCAGGCCGTACTTGTGGCCGAGGCGAAGCAGCTTCTGGGCCTGGCGGAGCTTGGACCAGGGGAAGGGGCCGGCCAGGAGCTTCTCGGCGAAGCGCCCAATGTGAGGCCCCTGGTCGCGCGCCTGGCGGATCGCCGCTTCCGGGTCCCGCATGGCGTAGGGGGCACGCTCGGGCGGATAGTCGTGGTAGTCGGTGGAGCGGCAGCCAGGGTCCACGCGCTCGTGGGTCTTGATGCACTCGCCGTCGACGTACATGCGGATGAGCTTCGAGTCGCCGCGAACCCAGACGCGCTTGCCCACGTGGCGGGTGGGCACGGTGTAGAAGGCCTTTTGGAACTGGACGTGGTGGTCGGGGTGGACCTTCGCCTCGGCCCAGGTGGGCGGATCGAAGCGCGGGCGCACGAGGGGCTGCAGAGCCGGCTTCTCCGTGTTCTCGAAGACGGCCAGGGGCCTCTTGCGCGTCGTCCCGTGAGTGCGCTGGCCGGCGACCTCCAGGCACCAGCGCGCGGCCTCGCGCTGCACGTGGTCGCGTCCCAGCCACTGCTCGCCACGGAAGAAGCGCTCGCGCACGTACTGCACCTGGCGCTCGACGTGGGGCTTGCCCTTGGGATGCCGAGGCACGGCGGCATCGATGACGAAGCCGCGGTAGTGGGCGTACTCGGCGAAGGTGCGCTGGAAGATCGGCTCGTAGCGGTCGGCCTTCGTGACGGCCGCCTTCAGATTGTCCAGCACCACGCGCACCGGGACCCCGCCGAAGAACGCCCAGGCGTCCTCGAGCCCCTCGAGCAGATCGGGGAGCTTCTGGCCGTAGGTCACGTGGACGTACTGGTGGCGGCTATGGACGAGGGTGACGATCAGGGCATGAACGGTGCGGCGGCGCCCGGTCTCCGGATCCCAGACCATGCCGAGGCGGCCGAAGTCGACCTCGGCGAGCTCGCCGGGGGCCACCGCCGCCATGCGCACCGTCACCCGGCGCCGGTCTTGGAACCCGCAGTGGCGGACCGCGAAGCGGTGGAGCGAGCTGTAGGGGACGCGCACGCCCTCGCGCCCGAGCAGGTCGTAGACCTTCGTCAGCCGCAGTCCTCGGCCACCCGCCTCGGGCTGGAGCCACGCTCGGATCCGGTCGGCATGCGGCGCCAGCTGCGCCTCGCTCTCTCCCGCGTCGCGCTGCGTGGGCACAGGCCGCACCCGAGCCGCCACCCCTTGGGCCAGGGCCTCATCCGGCTCCCTCGGCCCCCTGGCGACCCAGCCCAGCTCCCCGGCGACTTGCACGTAGCGCCGGATCGTCTTGCGCGTGTGCCCCGTGGCCCGCGCCATCGCCACCTGGCTCTCGCCTCGGTGCGCCCGGCGGAGCACCTCCAGAATCTCCCACATGCCGACCTCGCGATACGCCATCTGCCTGCGCCTCCTCTGGCGCCGCAGAATGGCCTGGGTCGGCCACGGGACCGGCCTCCTCCTGAGCCCCCCCCATCTGGGGTGGGTCATGCTCGTGAGAAAACCGCGGTCAGGCCTGGGTCATGCCCGTGAGAAAAGGTGAGTCATGCCCGTGAGAAATGACAGTCGGCTTCGAGCCCATGACGCGCCAGGAGGCGAGCCTCTTCTTCCGGCTCGTCTCCTACCGCTATGGGAGGGGCTCGATCCTGATCACCACGAACAAGGGCATCGCCGACTGGCCCGAGGTGCTGGCGGGCGACGAGGTGCTGGCCACCGCCATCCTCGATCGCCTCCTCCACCACAGCCAGGTGCTCAACATCTCGGGGCGGAGCTACCGGCTCCGCGAGCTCGAGCAGGCCGCGGGGCAAAGCGCCCAGCGTTGAGGCCCCAGAGGGCGGCCTGACGGCCGTGCTCTCCTTCGGAGAGCGGAAGAGAAGAAGGAAGAACCGAACATCAACCCAGGGGGGTGCGCAAAACTAGCCGTCCTCTTAGCGCGCAAGAGATGACGTCCCTCGACAAGCCCCAAGCCGAGTTCGGCCGCCGCCGCGCTCGCTTGCTTCGCATCTCGGCCCGCGAGGGTGACGTCGAGTGAAGTTTCGCGAAGCAACAGCCGCGCGATGGCCCGTCCCGCGGCGCCGTACCCTCCGAGAATCAGTGCCCGTTCTGCCAAGGTCTCGCTCCCGCGTTGGTGACGCCCTCTCGCTCGGTCCCGACTGTGAGCGTCACGGCGTGAGAGGATGGTATCCGATTCTCCGGAGTCCCCTGGAGCGAGTCGCCACGGATGCCTTCAAGCACGCGCAAGGCTCACTCGATTCCGAGCCTCTTCATCCTCTTGAAGGCTCCCTCACGAGTGGTCTATCCAGATGGATCACTGCGCTATGAGGGCCTCTACGACTAGATGCAGCGACTGGGGATGGGCGAGTCCCGCGCGTTGCCGGATCCGCGGCGTTGTGGGATGAGGGAACCCAGTGAGGAGCCTACGTCTCTTGCGCCGAGTCCCCAGTTTCGTTCATGACGGTCGGACCAGCCGAGAGGCGAGAAGATCTGATGGCAGGGAGGCCACGGCCGCTGGAGCTAGCGGTGCAAGGTTCGGCCTCGCGGCTCGCGCTTGGCGCAGTTTCGCTCGGCGCCCAGAACGGATCTGCGATTGTTCGTGCCGCCCGGCGCCGTTCGGAGCCGCTATCCCGAGGCCCCTATGTGCCCGCCGGTGGCGGGCAATCCCGAACTGACCCTCAGGCCAGGAGGAAGAGGATCACTCGCAGCTTCCCGCCTAACCACCGAGAGCGAGTAGCCGCGACCTGGGATTCGAACCCTCGACCCCCAGGTTCGAAGCCTGGTCTGCAGGGGGTGCAATAGGGTGCAGGGAGGTGTCGTTTCGACGGCACCAGATCGGCGGACGGCACTGGACGGCGCCTCCCGGGAGAGTCTCACTGGTAGCGATCTCGCACGTTCGTGCTGCGTACGCACTGGAGCCACATCGACCCGGCTGCGGGGAGGCTCTTCTCCACTCGCTCGAGCGGTGCGACTCCCACTTCCATCCTGCCCCGTTGCGGGTGGTTCACGTCCATGATGCGCAGCAGCACGGCGCCGATGAGGAGCACGAGCAGCAGCATCGGCGCCCGGCCTCGCTGCGATGCGGCACCGAAGCTCCAGGCCAGGAAGGCGATGGCGAGCGCCGCTACGGCCAGCAGAAGGAAGTAGAGCGCCTGGGCGCACGACCGAGGCGAGCCGCAGCTCGTGGAGGTCAATCTAGACGGCCTAGAGCCAGGAAGAGAGGGAGGCGGATCGGTCGGCCAAACGCGCTTACCCAGCGGCAGATCGAGCGTGCTCGCCGGCTTTCCGCCAGTGGCTCCAGCCTGCCCGAGATCGCCGACATGCTCGGTCCGTCCAAAAGCGCCGTGCACCGAGCCCTGGCCTAAGTAGCCGCTTCGGCACTAGCTCAGACGGCCACACTTCCCGCCCCTTCTGATGCCCCGCGGGGTATCATCTCATTGTGCCCGGCCCCGAGCGTCGTCTGGCTGCAATCCTCTTTTCCGACATCGTGGGCTACACGGCCCTGATGGCACGGGACGAGACCGCCGGGCTCCGCGCCCGGGAGCGCCACCGCAGCCTCCTGGCCGCCCAGGCCCGCCGCTATCACGGCGAGGTTGTGGACGAGAACGGGGACGAGCTGGTGCTCTGGTTCCCGAGCGCGGTGGAGGCCGTGAACTGCGCGCTGGCGGCCCGGGCCGAGTTGGCAGGTGCCTCCGATTTCCAGCTTCGCATCGGCGTCCACCTCGGCGACGTGATCTTCGAGGGAGGCCGCGTCTACGGCGACGGGGTCAACGTGGCCTCCCGGGTGCGGCCCCATGCCGAGCCGGGCGGAGTGTGTGTCTCGGAACCGGTCTTCGACTCGGTGAAGAACCAACCTAACGTCGAGGCGACCTCGTTGGGGGAGCACGAGTTCAAGAACGTCTCCAAGCCCGTGGAGGTGTATTCGCTGCGCGGGGCGGCGGCCGAGCCCGCGGCGGCCACCACGCACTCGGGCCAGAACCGGCTTCGCCTGGTGCTTGCATCAGGTGGCGTAGTCGTTTCCGTCTTGGTGCTAGCGCTCTGGGCCACCTGGCCTCGCCCTCTGGCCTTCGTGCTGGAGGAGGCGGGTCTCCTGGACATCCCCGAGAACCCGCCGCTACCGGGCAAGCCGTCCGTGGTCGTGCTTCCATTCGACAATCTGAGCGGCGATCCCGAGCAGGGGTTCTTTGCCGACGGCCTGGTTGACGACCTGACGACGGATCTCTCAATCCACCAACACCTGTTCGTGATCTCCCGCAACTCTGCGTTCGCATACAAGGGCAAGCCGATCGACATCAGACAGGTGGGTCGCGAGCTAGGCGTGCGATACGCGGTGGAAGGGAGCGTCCGCCGCGCCGGAGACCGGATCCGCGTAAACGCACAGCTCGTCGAGGCCAGTACGGGCAACCACCTCTGGGCCGAGCGGTACGACCGGGACTTGGCGGACCTCTTCGCGATCCAGTCGGAGATCGTCGAGGAGATCCTCCGCGCGCTGAACGTCCAGCTCTTGGAGGCCGAGCACGAGCGGGTGAGAGCCAAGCCCACCGAGAACCTGAACGCCTACGAGGCGTTTACCAAAGGCCTTCTCCTCCTGAGGCCTGAGGGAGATCGGGGCGTCAGTCGCGACGCGGTCCCTCAGGCGCGGCGGCTCTTCGAGCAAGCGACGAACCTCGACCCCGGCTATTCGAACGCGTGGGATGGCCTGGCGTGGGTGCATCTGCTCCCCGTAAGACACCAATGGGACCAGGATCTCTCTCGTCTGGACCAGGCGGAAACCTACGTGCGTCGTGCCATCGAGCTGGACCCGTTCAACGCCAACGCCCACGCTGTGCTCGCATGCGTGGCCTTCGAGCGCGGTGACATCGAGGCACATCGTCGAGCGGTAGAGCGAGCTGTGGAGTTGGCACCCAGCAATGCCTTCGTCCGTGGCGAACTTGCCATGGCCCGTGTCATGCAGCGCCACATGCTCGAATCCCTGCGGGACCTCAATCTCAGCCTGCGCCTCGATCCCACGAGGCGCGACCTCTCGAACACCCCTATCGCCATGGTGATGAGGGCACTGGGACAGAAGAAGGAGGCTGCTTCGATCTGGGAGCGCAGGCGAGCGGCGGACCCGGACAGCCTCGGGGCTCGCCTCAATCTGGTTGCCCACTACCAGGACATCGGCGAGCACGAGAGGGCACGCGAGATCGTTCCGGAGATCCTTGAAGTGAATCCCGACTTCCGCGTCGGGCGCGGAATGCGTTCGCTGCGAGAAGCCTTCCCCGAGGAGATGGCGCGTGGCGACGCCCTCCTCCGCGAGGCCGGCCTCCCATGACCGACCGCCGCCGCGCCGCCATCCGCTCCGCCGACATCGCCGGGACAACCGGGCGACGAGAGCTGTTTGAGCGGCGGAGGGTGTGATGGACGGGGTGTCGGTAGACCCCTGTCACCCTTTCGGCAGACCGATGGGGCGCAGAGGCGGACTCCGACAAGCCGTGGACACCCGCACGGCCGCGGGAAAACGCAATGAAATCCGACGGCTTGTGGCGGGGCGGACGGGACTCGAACCCGCGGACCCCGGCGATAAGGGCCCGGAATCGTGAGGGTTTCTCTCGCGGACCCCGTGCTCAAGTTGTGCTCAAGGCCTCCCAGGCCGTCGATACCGGAACAGGCTCTCTTGTGGGAGTACGGTCTTGCCGATATGGTCAACCATATGAAGACCACGGTAGAGATCCCCGACCCTCTCGCCGAGGAGGCCAAGGCCGTGGCCCGTCGCGAGAAGACGACCCTGCGCGCGCTGATCGAGGCGGGCCTGCGCCACGTGGTGCGCGACCGGCGGCGCGGAGCGCGCTTCGAACTCCGCGACGCCAGCTTCGGCGGCCGGGGGCTCCAGCCCGAGTTCCGCGACGGCGACTGGCAGCGCATCCGCGAGGCCGCCTACGAGGGCCACGGCGGTTGATCGCCGTCGACACGAACCTCCTCGTCTACGCGCACCGGACCGAATCGGAATGGCACGAACGGGCCTCCGCCTGCATCCGCGAGCTGGCGGAGGCCAGGTCGCCGTGGGCCCTGCCCTGGCCCTGCATCCACGAGTTCCTGGCGATCGCCACCCACCCGAGGATCTGGGATCCCCCGACGCCGACCGAGGCAGCCCTCGATCAGGTCGAAGCTTGGCTCGAGTCGCCGAGTCTGGTGCTCCTCGCCGAGAGCCCGGAGCACTGGAGGGAACTGCGCGATCAGATCGCGACAGGCCGCATCGCCGGCCCCCGGGTGCACGATGCGCGCATTGCGGCGCTGTGCCTCGAGCACGGAGTCCGCGAGCTCTGGACCGCGGACCGCGACTTCAGCCGGTTCCCAAGCCTCGCCACCGCGAACCCGCTCGCGGCGTAGCGAAACTGCCGGAGGACGCGATGGCGCAAGAAGAGCAGCAGAAGATCCGGTCCCGTCTTCGAAGCTACGAGCGAAAGCTCGAGCAAGAGAAAAGGAAGTTCGGCTACTACCACGACGGCGCGGGGAAGCGCTACCAGATTGCGCCCCACCATATGCTGCTAGGCGACAACGCCGGTGCGCTCGCAGCCTTCGAGTGGTTCGAGCACGAGTTCGATGAAGATATCGGAACGCCCGACCACTCGCTTTGTTGGAGCCTCGCGCTCCACCGTGCCGGCAACGAAATCGGCGCTGCCAAGAAGCTGCGGCAGGCCATGCTCAGCAATCTGTACCTCGTTCCGCACTTGCTCGGTGCGCCGATCTCCGAGCTGGACATCTGGCATGGATCCAGCGACGCGGAGGCCAGGTACGTCGATCACATCCCCGATCAGTATCTCAAGCTCTGGACCGATGAAGAACGAGAGTGGGCCTCGGGGCTCTACCGAAGCCCCGGCTTCCAGTCCGCCCGCGAGCGGTACATCGAGATCAGCAAGCTCTTGGACAGCACCCGACCCGGGCCGGAGAGAACTCGTCTGGTCAGGGAGATGCACGAGCTGACCGGTCCGGCTGATCCTTTACTCAAGTCCAGGTAGATCGTTTACACCTCTCAGACTCCGGTGATCTTCCTGCTGCGCTCGTCGATGCGGCCCAGGATCGTCTCGTAGTAGACGATGCTCCAGATGCCGTCGCCGATCTCTTCAAGTCCGATGTACTCATCGGCCAGTGCGTTGCTCAGGAAGGGCTGCTTCGCCTTCAGCCGAAACGTCCCGGCCCGGCTCACGCGGCGCACTTCCATCTGCGCAGGGTACTCCGGCGGCGAGAGGCGACTGGGGTACGGCCGCGGCGAGGGCTCGTAGCGCTCCTCGGGAAACGCTCCACCGAGTGCTTCGTGCGGCCGCTCCTCGTTGTAGCGTCGACGAAAGGCCTCGAGCATCCGCTGCTGGACGTTGAGGTTCGCGCCAGGCGGGCGGGTCGCCTCGCGTTTGAGGTCCTTGTGCATCCTCTCGTGCTGCCCGTTCTGTTGGGGGCTCGAAGGACGGATGCGCTGGTGCAAGATGCCGAGCTTCATCCACCACACGTTGAGTTCGCACAGGCCGTGGATCCCGGTCGATGCGAAGGGGGCACCGTTGTCGGTGCGAATCGCCTCGGGAAGTCCGACCTCGCGAAAGAGCTCCCGAAACAGCGGCTTCACGCCCTCGGTGCGAATCGAGTGCAGCCCGCGGCACATCAGGAGCTTGCGGCTGCAGTGGTCGGTCACGGTCAGCGGGTAGCAGTAGCGACCGTTGCGCATCTTGAATTGGCCCTTGAAGTCCGCGGGCCACACCTGGTTCGGGTGGTCGGTCGACAGCGACGCAGCGCCGGGATGCGACCACTTCTTCCGACGTCGGTTCTTGCGCAGCTTGCCGTGGCGATCGAGGATCGCGTTCACCGTGCTTCGCGCGGGCCTCTGCATCTTCGGGTACCGGCGCTCGAGCACCTGCAAGATCTTCTTCGCACCCCAGCCGTACTCGGCGCGAAGGGCCAGGATCTTGCGCTCCACGCTCGCTGGCGTCCTGTGCGGGCAGCGAGCCGGCGCACGGGACCTCTCCTCCAGGCCGGCCTCCCCCTCCGACTCGAAGCGCCCGAGCCACTTGTAGCCTGTGGGCCGGGAGACACGATACCGCCGACACAGCTCGCTCATCGACCACTGACCGCTCTCGTAGTCGCGAACGAACGCCTGCCGCTGCTTCCTTGCATCCGTTTCCATCCAGGGCATCCCCCGGGTGTAAACGATGTCCCTGGACTCCTGTAAAGGATGTGGCCGGACCGTACCATCGATAGCCTAACAGGCTGCTGAAATTCGGCGCTGAGAGGCGCCAGAACGCCAGAGGGCGCGGGTACCCGCGGCCCGCTCGGCTCGCTCTTCCTTCCCGGAAGCGATCCGGGGTTGTGTGTTCTCAGAACTTGGTCCACGCTGCTCTCCCGAAGCTCCGACCCGCCAGCTTACCGTGGGGCCCGTGAGCCTCGACAGCGTTGTGTCTGACCACAGGATCACGCAGGCTCGCCGCCGCTGTGAGGATCCTGCTCTCGTTCCTGCGGAATCACCGAGGTGGCATCGCGGCGATGGACTTCTTCGTCGTCCCGACCGTGCGCTTCCAGCTCTTGTAGGCTTGGTTCGTCCTCGACCACGGCCGGAGACGAGTCATCCATTTCAACGTCATGACGATCCCACGGCAGCCTGGGTGATCCAGCAGCTCCGGGAGGCCTTCCCATCGGACAGCGCCCTTCCCTTTCTGCTCTACGACCGCGACTCGATCTTCTCGGCCGAGGTCACCGACACGATCCGGAGCCTCGGCATGGAGCCTGTCCGAACGGCGTACCGGAGCCCGTGGCAGAACCCGTTCGCCGAGCGGTGCATCGGGACCTGCCGGCGCGAGCTGCTCGACCACGTGGTCGTTCTCAGCGAACGGCATCTCCGGCGACTGCTCGCCGACTTCGTCGAGTACGACAACGCCGATCGCGTTCACACGCGCTTGGAGGACTCACCCGATGGACGCCCCTGCGAGGCCCGGATCTCGCCGAGCACAACGCTCGTCGCGCTCCCTCGCATCGGCGGTCTTCACCATCGATACGCGTGGAGCCCAGCGGCGTGATTGCGCGGTGCTCGGCCCAGGGATGCCCGCGATGAGTTCTGAGAACAGACAACCGCAGTCGAACCTGCTCGCCGGGCGTACCGCGCGTGGTCAGCGCCACTAGCGGATCGACTTGCCGCCGTCGATAACCAGCTCCGCCCCGGTGACGAAGCTACTCTCGTCGCTAGCCAGCCAGACGATCCCGGCAGCGATCTCCTGCAGCGTGCCGAGCCTTCCGAGCGGAACGGTCTGATCAGCGTACTTGTCGAGGATCGCTTCGCGGGATACCTGCGATCCCGGTGCGATGCCCAGAAGCGTGTCCCAGATCGCCGTGTCGACGGGCCCCGGGTGGACCGAGTTGACACGCACACCGTCACGCGCATCTGCGCACTCCAGGGCGACGGACTTCGTGAAGAGCCGCACGGCGCCTTTCGACGCGCAGTACGCGGATGCGTTGGGAGAAGCCGTGATCCCAGCGATCGACGAGACGTTCACGATGCTCCCTCCGCCGCTCGCACGCATCAGCGGCAGTCCGTGCTTCACGCCCAGGAAGACCCCGTCCACGTTCACGCGCATGAGGCGCTGCCACTCCGAGAACGACGTATCGACCACGGGCCCCGAGAGGCCGATCCCCGCGTTGTTGACGAGGACGTCCAAGCGACCGAACCGCTCCTCGACGATGCCCACGACGGAGCGCCAGTCCGACTCGCTCGTGACGTCGTGCGTCAGGAACGAGATGCTGCCGCCCGCGTCACCGAGGGCCCGCTTCCCTCCCTCGGCGTCGATATCGGTCGCGACGAGGGAAGCGCCTTCGCGCAGACACGCCTCCGCAGCACTTCGGCCGATGCCGCTCGCTGCCCCCGTGATCAACGTGATCTTTCCCGCCAGCCGATCCGCCACTCCGTTCCTCTCCCGGGTTGCCTCTGCGAACGCCACTCTATCCGAGCCGGAAGCCCTCGTACCCATTGTCTGCGATCCTGGCACAGCGGTGCCGATAGCCCTGCCCGACGTAAGGCATGAACACGCGGGGCTTTCCGTCGACGTTCGTCCCCACGTACCAGGAGTCCGTCGTCGGTATGAGCGTACGATGGCCGACCTCGGAAACGTGCTCCGCCCACGCGTCCTGAGCCTCCTCATCGGCCTCGACCGTCGAGAGCCCGCGCCGATCGAGGTACTCGATGCATCCCATCATCCAGTCCACGTGGTGCTCGTCGTTGTGGAGGACGTTCCCGATCACGGAGGGGCTGCCGGGACCGGTCAGCACGAACATGTTGGGGAAGCCAGCCACGGCGATTCCGAGATACGCGCGCGGCCCATCCCTCCACGCGTCCGCCAGGGAGACTCCGCTCCGCCCGCGGATGTCGATGCCGAGTAGCGCGCCCGTCATCGCGTCGAATCCGGTCGCGAGCACGAGCGCGTCGATCTCGTAGTCGTTCGCGGTGGTCCGCAACGCGTCTCGTGCCAGGCACTCGATCGGCTCCTTGCGGAGATCGACGAGCGTGACGTTCGGTCGATTGAACGTCTCGTAGTAGCCCGTGTCGAGGCAGATCCGTTTCGCGCCCAGCGGGTAGCGGGGACACAGCACCTCGGCCGTCGCGGGATCCTCCACCACCTGCCGGATCTTCTCGCGAAGGAACTCGCAAGCCACCTGGTTCACTTCCCGACTCGTGAGCATGTTGGGGTACGCGAGGAGGATCGCGCCTCCGCCCCGCTGCCAGAACGCCTCGTAGTGCTCGAGCTGTTCTTCCCGCGGCGGGACGGGCGCTTCGAACGCATCCGCGCTCACCCGCCCTGAGCGCTCGGAGTCGAGTCCCGCCAGATAGAGCGGAAAGTCGGCCTCGAATGCCTCGAGGTCTTCCTCGGTAAGCGGTCGATTCCGGGCCGGGACGGAGTAGCAGGGGGTCCTCTGGAAGACCGTCAGGCGATCGGCCTCTCGGGCGACCATCGGAATCGTCTGCACTCCCGAGGACCCCGTGCCGATGACGCCGACCCTGAGCCCCGCGAAGTCGACGGGCTCGTGCGGCCAGCGACCCGTGTGATAGATCGGTCCCGCGAAGCTCTCGAGATCCGGGAAATCGGGCTCGCTCGGCACGGATAGGCAACCGGTGGCCATCACGCAGAAGCGCGCACGAAGCGCCTCACCGCGGTCCGTGCGCACGAGCCAGGTCTCGTCGTCGTCGAACGCGGCCGACGTGACGCGTGTCTCGAAACGCACGAGGTTCCGCAGTCCCAGGCGTTCCGCCGCGAACCGGGCGTAGGCGAGAATCTCAGGCTGACCGGCATAGAGCTCGGTCCAGCGCCATTCGCTCCGCAGCTCCGGCGACCAGCTGTAGGAGTAGTAGAGGCTGGGCCAATCGCAGCGGCACCCGGGGTACCGGTTCCAGTACCACGTGCCCCCCACGTCGGGAGCCGCCTCGACGCCGACCACCGAAAGCCCCTGCTCCCTCAGCCGGTGCAGCGCGTAGAGGCCTCCGAAGCCCGCCCCCACCACTACGGCATCGAATCGCTCCTCTCCGGCCATCGCTATTCCTCCCGTCCCCGAGTCGCCGCCACTCTGGCTCGCTGGGGCCGCACGGATGCTCGGGACATCGCGGACGGCGTGACGAGCACCGCTTCGAGGGGGCCGAGCGTCCCGATCGCCTGGGTGTGGAGCCAGAACTGATAGATCGTATTGAAGGATGCACAGGCCAGGAACACCAGCCGGGGAAACCCGAGCAGCGCCAACGGCCAGTAGAAGATCGACCCGAAGAACGGCTGGAGGGTGCTCTGACGGAGCGCTACCGCGAGGTTGTAGTCCTCGCTCTGATGGTGAACCACGTGTGCGGCCCACAGGAAGTTCACCTCGTGGCTCAGGCGATGGAACCAGTAGTACCCGAAATCACCCCGAGGAAGCACGCAAACCAGGTCCAAGCACTGCCGGTCGAGAGATCGGCGAGTCGGAGATTCGCGTAGATCGCGAAGTAGCCCGCGACGATCAGGCCCCTCGAAGGCAGCATGGTGAGCTGCATCAGAAGCCCCGTACTGACATCGTTGATCGCGTCGTTGAGCCGGTAGTAGTCTCTGCCGCGGCGGCGTGCGAGCCATATCTCGACGCCGCTCAGCGCGAAGTAGGCGGGCCCTGCCAGCGCGGTGTAGCTGGGCTCCATGACTCAAGGTCTGGCAACTTCGGGAACAGGACCGAGCGCCGCGAACTCCGCGAGAATGCGGTTACCGCCCGTGCGGGCGGATAGCTCGTCGCGAATCTGTCGCATGCGGTGGGCGTTCTGGCGCTGGCGCGCGGGCCCCCTCTGCCGCTCGAGCGCGCGTTCCAACACCGCATCGACGACCTCGCGACCCGAGACGGGCTTACCGGGTCGGTCGAGCAGCGTCCGGCAGGCGACCTCCGCGAGCACGCAGTCGAGCTGGTCGACGTGGATGTTCTCGTCCTCCTGGATGCAGCTCACGATGAAGGGCGCCCACTCGGGGCTGGCGGAGCCCGTGGGATCCGAGAGGACGTCCCGCGCCCAGGCGAAGGTGGCGTAGGCCCCGTGCTCGATGAGGAGAAGCTGCGCGAGACCCGAGAGCAGGATCTCGAATCCGCCGTCGAGGTCGGGGAAGAGGGGCCGGTAGCCACCGCCGTGAGCCGCGCGCATCGCGTCCGGGGACGCCACTGCCCTCCCTTCGTAGCCAGGAGGTGGGACGAAGGGCAGGTTCTCATACATGTCGGGCGTGATCTCAGGATCTTCCAGGGCGGCGTCGCGGATCGCGTACCACATGCGGTCGTGGCCAGCTTCGTCTCCGCGGCCGGCTTCGTCGTTGCCGTGCGCCTCGAGCAGCCCCGTGTAGAGATGGTCTAGGCAGGTCCCCTCGACGGAGTCGGCGAAGAGAGGCTGGAGATCGGGCCGGGGCATGGCCCGGATGCCGGCGTTCCCGAAGCCCTCGACGATCCCGATCATCGTCAGGATTCGCGTCATCGCCCCCTTGGCTCCGTGTCGCAGCAAGAGCTTGGCCTGTGGCGCGTTGGGGAAGTGCTCGAGGGCGAGCTGCTCGCGCGCCACCACGCGCGACGGGTAGCCCTCGCTCTCCAGGCGTTCGCGCCAGACGCGGATGGCGTCCAGGCGGTGGAGGCTGCGCGGCGGGATGTAGCGTCCGTCTCCGTCGAGGCCGCCGTGGAAGCGGACACCTCCACGGCCAAGGCGCGAGGCATAGGCGCGCTCGGCCATGAGCTCGTCGTAGCTATAGCGGAGTTTGTCGCTCACTCACCTACCTCCTCGTCAAACGTCGCTGAGCCCTCGTTCGACGCGAGGGATGCGACCACGGCAGGCCAGGCGTCGGGCCTCATCACACCGAAGAGCACGAAGCGCGTGAGCTCTCGGATGAACCGCTCGGTGAGGGCGTGCACCTGTGCGTCGTCTTCTGCGAGCGCACGCACACGGAGCGACCAGACGTGCGCCGCCGCGGTCAGAATGTGTCCGAGCATCTCGGGATCGATTCCGTCCTGCGTGCGCGGACTGTCCGCCAGGCTGCGAAGCTCTCGCACGTAGCGGCTCCAGCCCTCGTCGTGCGGCATCGGGATCTCGTGGAGCGTCTGGAACATCCAGAGGCGCGAGATCTCGGGGTGCTCCACGAAGAAGCGCACCATCTCGCCGAGGCGTTCGCCGGAGGGAACGTCCTGCGTCAGCAACAGACTCACCTCGTCGGAGAGCTCGGCCATCACGGCGCCGATCAGCTCTTCCCGCGTGCGGTAGTGCTGGTACGCCGTCGTGCGGTTGACGCCAGCGCGGTGGGCGACCTCAGACACGCTGAGAGCTTCGGGACCGCGCTCGGCCAGGACGGCCCGGGCCGCCTTCAGGATGGCAGCCGCGGTGGCAGCCGGACCGCCCTCGGGACGGGCGGGCGGCGGCGAGGGCTCCTTGACCATGCCGAGAGGATGCAGCGCCGGACGAGGTGAGTCAACAACGTTGTTGTCTCTCCGTGTGATAGGCTCTCTGGCTCAAGGGAGCACACGTGGCTTTTCTGGGCGGCCGGTACGCCATCGCAGGGGTCGGAGAGACCGATTGGTCGCCGGAGTCGGGCCGAACGCCGCTGACCCTCGGACTCCAAGCCGCCCGGCAGGCCCTGGCCGACGCAGGGCTGCGTCCGCAGGACCTGGATGGGTTCCTCTCATACGCGGAAGCCGACTCGGCTGACGGGCTCCATCTCGCCTCGGGCCTGGGGGCCCAGCCGAGCTACTCAGCGGAGATCGTGGGCGGTGGCTCCTCGGCCGAGTTTCTCGTCGCCACCGCCGCGGCCGCCATCGAGGCCGGACTCTGCTCGACGGTGCTCTGTTACCGGGCCATGAACGGTCGATCAGGACGACGCTTTGGAACCCAGGCGGACGGCGGCTTCAGCTTCGAGCAGATCTATCCCTTCTCGGGCTTCTTCTCCGCTCACGGCATCACGACACCCGCGCAGTACTACGCCCTGATCGCTCGCCGCCACATGCACGAGTACGGGACGACGACGGAGCAGCTCGGGGCCGTGGCCCTCGCGTTCCGGGGGCACGCGTGCCGCAATCCGCGGGCGATGATGCACGAGCGGCCTCTCACGATGGCGGACTACCTCGCCGCTCCCCTCGTTGCGGATCCGTTCCGTGTCCTCGACTGCTGCCTCGAGAGCGATGGGGCCGCGGCCTGCATCGTGACCTCGCTCGAACGGGCGCGCGACTGCCGGTCCCGCCCCGTACGCATCCTCGGTGCCGTCGCCCGGGCGGGAGGCCAGGGCATCTACCACTACGGGCTTCCGGCGATCACGGAGGCTGCCGGCCGCCACGTCGCGCCCCGGCTGTTCGGGATGGCCGGCCTCCGACCGAGCGATGTCGACGTCGCGGGCATCTACGACTGCTTCACCTTCGTCGTCCTGCTCCAGCTCGAGGACTTTGGCTTCTGTAAGAAGGGCGAGGGTGGGTGCTTCGCGGAGGGTGGCCGGCTCGCAGTTGGGGGCGAGCTGCCGTGCAACACGGCGGGGGGCCAGCTCTCCGAGGCCTACACCCACGGGATGAACAACCTGATGGAGGTCGTGCGCCAGCTGCGCGGCGAGTACGCAGGCGGCGAGCGTCAGGTAGCGCACGCGGAGGTCGGGCTCTGCACGGGCTGGGGCGGACCCGAAGTGGCGTCCGGACTTCTGTTGGGAGATGGAGCGTGAGCACGATGCCCCGTCCCCTCCCCTGCCCGGACCCGGATACCCGTCCGTTCTGGGAGGCCTGCCGGCGGCGCGAGCTGAGTCTGCAGCGGTGTGTCAGCTGCGAGGCGTTCCGGTTCTATCCGGAGCCGGTCTGCCCGGCGTGCGGCTCGCCCGAGAGCCGGTGGCAGCGCATCAGTGGGCGCGGCGAGGTCTACAGCTACGTCGTCGTCCATCGCGCGTCGCATCCGGCCTACGCTGACGACGTCCCGTACGCGGTCGCGCTGGTCGAGCTCGAAGGAACCGGCGGAATCCGCCTTCCCGCGCGCGTCGTGGAGTGCCCTCCCGAGCGGGTGGGAGTCGGAATGGCGGTGGAGGTGTGCTTCGAGGACGCGAGTGACGAGATCACGCTTGCCGTCTTCCGCCCGGTCGACTCTCCGGGGGGCGAACACCCGATTCGACGTCGCGACCGAGGCGCCGATGCCTGACCTGGGGTTCTTCGACCGGGCGGTCCGCCAGCGGGAGCGACAGCGCTGGTTCGAAGATCCGCCGCCGGGTCCACTCGACGGGCGCGATCCCGAGCCTATCCCCGGCGGCCCGAGCCGGCTCGTCGTCGCCCGGGGCGACGACTCCCTGGACGCCTCCGGCGCGCCGCGCGGGGATGTCATCCGCTCGGTGCTCGCTCGCGGCCTCTCCGGGCTCACCGGGGAGCCCGATGAGCGGAGCGCGTGGGCCTCGCTCCTCTCTGAGCTTCGCCCGGGCCACATCGTCGGGATCAAGCTCAACACGGTTGCCGTCCATCTCGCCCCACACCGGGTGGTGGTCGACGCACTGGTCGCAAGCTTGGCCGAGGTGGGTGTCCAGCGCCGCGACATCGTTATCTGGGACAACCTGGGCCACCTCGGTCCGATGCGGATGCGTTTCTACGGAGATCTCGAGAAGCCCGAAGGCGCCTACTACCAGGGAATGGCGCGGGCGGGCTTCGTGCCTGACTCCCGTGCCGCTCCTCGCCTGCTATGCACCGTTCCCCGGCCCGTCGGCCTGGGCTACGCCCGCAGCGTCCGCGCGGCAATCCCCTCGAAGGGGCTGCGGCTGCCAGTCTCGAAGATCCTCACGCGCGTTTGCGATCACATCATCAACCTGCCGGTACCGAAGGATCACCGCATTACGGGCGTCACCTGCGCGCTCAAGAACTTCTACGGCTGCGTCCCGCTCTGGGATACGTTTCGACCCACTCACGCCGACCGCATGCACGCGAGCCGCGGCGACCCGCAGATCGCCGAGCTGTACGCCAACCCGTGCATCTCGGGAAAGGTCCGACTTCATCTCTGCGACGCCTTGCGTGCGATCTACGACGGCGGAGCCTGGGGCGAGCCGCAGCTCGAGCCACGGAGTCTCTTGCTCGCCGCGGATCCGGTGGCCCTCGACGCGTACATGCTCGCGTTGGTCGACGGTGGGCGAAGGGCGCAGGGCATCGAGCGAGTGGCCCGGCGGGCACGCTACATCGAGTCCGCCGCGCGCCTGGGCCCGGGCACGAACGACCCGGCCTCGATCGACCTCGTCGATGCGTTCGGGAAGTCGATTGCATGGCCGAGCTGAAGCCGCGCGACGGTTGGCTCGACGACCGGCTTCACTGGCTCGAGTGGGGACCTCCGGAGGCGCCCCCAGTCCTTCTGGTGCACGGGATCACTGGGAACGCCCGCGACTGGCAGGTTCTTGCCACTACCGCCGCCCTGACACATCGGATCGTGGCACTCGACCTCCGCGGGCACGGCGAGAGTGCATGGGCCGAGGGTGAGACTTACGAACACCTCGACTACATCGCGGACCTGCTGGCAATGATCGAACGGATTGGCGCGCCAGTCACCCTCATCGGTCATTCGATCGGAGGCCATGTCTGCCTCGTCCTGGCGGCGCTCAAGCCAGACCTCGTCGCGTCGCTCGTCCTGGTGGACATCGAAGCGTTCCCGCCGCGCGAACAGCCCGAAAAGCTGCGACGCTTGGGGACACGTTCCCATCCCGTCTTCGAGGATCTCGACGCGGTCGTCCGGCAGATCCGGGAGCGTCACCCCCATGTGCCAGACGAACTCGCGCGAGCCAAGGCGATCCACGATACACTCGGGCAGCCCGACGGGACTCGCGTCTACCGCTTCGATCGAGGGGTGCTCCGCAGAGTAACGGCTCCGGACGCCCGCCCGTACCTTCCCAGGATCGGCTGCCCCGTACTCCTGGTGAGGGGCAATGAGAGCTCCGTCATGCGTGCCGCGGCCGCTAGGCAGATGGCGGAGGCGCTTCCCGACGCGTCGCTCATCGAGGTCCCCTCCGCCGGCCATTGGCCGCAGCTCGAGAATGCGGAAGCCTTCACTCTCGCAGTGACAACGTTTCTTCTGGGCCGGCGCGCGGGCCCGAGCTAGTGGGAGACGGAATGTTCGAGCTCGACGACACACAGCGCGCCTTCGAGTCGGCCGTGCGGGGCTGGTGTGAGAGGGAGCTGGCCCCGGCCGTGCCGGCGCTCGAGTCTGGCGATCAGCTTCCCTATGACCTGTTGCGCAAGTTGGGCCGTGACCTAGGCGTAGCCGAGCTGTTGGGCCAGACGGCGGAACGCCGCTTGCGAACGCTCCAGCGCGGTTCGGCCCCAAGCGCAGAAGCTCGAGAGAGCTCCGGCGATGGCGGCATGGCAGACGATCCGATGCTCACGAGCCTCCTGCTCAAGGAGATCTCACGCGTGTCCCCGGGCTTCGGAATGGTATTCATCGCGACGCTGGGCTGCGGCATGGCGATCCTGGGCCGGGGGAGTCGCGAGGCCATCGAGCACTGTGCCCTTCCCGTCCTCCGCTTCGAGAAGATCGGCGCCTGGGCGCTGACGGAACCCGGTGCCGGCAGCGATGCCTTCGGCAGCATGCACACGACGGCGGTCCTCGAAAGCAACACGCTCGTCCTGAACGGGCAGAAGACCTTCATCAGCAACGCGCCATACGCAGACGTCTTCGCCATCTACGCGCGCGTCGCGGCGAGCCCGCACGTTTCGACCGACGAGAGGCCGGTGCGCGCGATCGTCGTCGAGCGCGGGACGCCGGGGCTCGAAACGGGACCCCCGATGCGCAAGATGGGCATGCACGACTCGCCCACGGGTGAAATCTTCCTCCGGGACTGCCGGGTCCCGCACGACAATCTGATCGGATCGGTCGAGGCGTCCACGGGTGCGCGTGGATCGGCCGCACTCGACACACTCAACCACGAGCGTGCCGTCATGCCCGCCATGTGCCTCGGCATCATCGAGCGCTGCGTCGAGGAGTCGATCCGCCACGCGGGGCAGCGCGAGCAGTTCGGGCATCCGATCGCCGAGTTCCAGGGCGTGGCCTTCAAGCTGGCCCGCATGGAGCTGACCCTCGAGAACGCCCGCAACCTGGTGGCCAAGCTGGCCTGGGCGCAGCGCGAGGGGCGGCTCGACGCCCGGCTCGCCTCGCTCGCCAAGCTCTACTGCGCCGAGGAGGCCGTGCGCGTCTCGCTCGACGCGATTCAGATCCACGGCGGCGCGGGCTATATGGCCGAGCTTCCCCTCGAGAAGCTCATGCGCGACGCGAAGATGTTCGAGATCGGGGGCGGGACCAACGAGATCCAGCTCCAGACCATTGCCCGTTCGATCTTGGAAGGGAGTGACTGAGGATGACCACCGCATTCGTCACCGGTGCAACCGGGTTCATCGGCGGCCGGCTCGTCCGCGAGCTGGCCGCAAGGGAGGCGTTCGATCGCATCCACTGCCTGGTGCGCAACCCGGCGAAGAGCCAGCTGCCCGAACCGGATCGGATCCGCGTCTTCCATGGCGACGTCACCGATTCGGCTTCGCTGCGCCCGGCGATGGAGGGCTGCGACGCAGCTTTCCATCTGGCGGCCTGGTACGAGCTCGGCATCCCTCGCTCCGAGATTCCGCGCATGGAGGCAATCAACATCGAGGGCACGCGAAACGTGCTCACGCTGGCGCGCGAGCTGGGGATTCCCCGAACCGTCTACGTCAGCACGGCCTACGCAATCGGCCAGACCGGAGACCAGCTCGCGGACGAGAGCTTCGAGCACTGCGGCCGCTTCACGTGCGAGTACGAGCGCACGAAACTCGAAGCCCACCGCGTCGCGCAACGCCTCGCCCGAGAGGGACTGCCGCTCGTCACGGTGTTGCCGGGGGCGGTCTACGGTGAGGGGGATCCGAGCCTGATCGGCGACACCTTCGCCAAGCTCGCGGCGGGCACGTTTCCGGCGCTCATCGCGGGAGCAGAGCGATCGACCCTCACCTACGTCCACGTCGACGACGTCGTGCAGGGGATCCTCCTCGCCCTCGAGAAGGGCCGGCCTGGTGAGTCGTACATCCTCGCGGGCGAGGTGATGAGCTTCGGCGACATGATTCGCTGCGTCACGGAAATCGCTGGATCGAAGCCTCCCCGGCTCACGATCCCGCTTGGGATCGCCAGGGCAATGGCCTTCGTCGAAGAACGCGTGTCCCGCCTGCGCGGCCGGAGGCCTCTGATCTCCCGTGAGTCCTTGAGCTCACTGCTCTGCAGCTTCGCGGTGTCTTCCGAGAAGGCATGCAAGGAGCTGGGATACAGTGCGCGCCCCAATCGAGAAGGATTCGCCCAAACTCTCCGCTGGATCCAGGAGACAGCGGACTCCGCGCGCCACCCCGGACCCCCGACATGACCAGCCCTACCCCTCCCGACGGGTTCCTGGAACCGGCGCGCGAGACGCCGGTGCGTCATGAGGTGCCGAGGGAGGTCGAGGTCAGGATCTACGCCCAGCCCGTGTAGGGCTCGCCGCCGTCGTCACGACTCCGAGTCGAACCCGGCCAATCCGCGCCCGGATCCTGGGCCCGCACCTGCCGATTGGGTCCTGCCTCCCATCTCGATTTCGGTGGACGGGGAGGTCGCTTGTAGCCCGCGCGGTCCCCGGCGCGAGAAGCGCCGGAAACGCGGCACTTGCCCGCAGAGCGTGCGGGTCACGTGAAACCCGAAAAGCTGAATGAAATCAGTTAGATGTCTGGGCGGACGGGACTCGAACCCGCGGAGCCGGGCGATAAGACCCCGGAATCGTGAGGGTTTTTCTCGGCGACCCCGTGCTCAAGGTGTGCTCAAGGCGAGCAACCAACAGGCATCGGCGCGTCCGAGCCTTGGAGCCTCCCTAAGCCGCCGCCTCAAGGCTCTCGCGAATGATCCGTGGGTGACGTGCGGCGATCCGGAGCAGCGCGATCGCAGGACCCTCCGGCTGCCTCCGGCCCTGCTCCCAGTTGCGAAGCGTGTGGACGCTGATTCCCATCGCCTTCGCGAAGTCCGTCTGTGTCAGCCCCACGAAGGTGCGGAGCGCAGCGATGTCCTGTCCAGACTCGAAGCGGCCCTGTATCAGCCGCCTCCGAAACGGGCGGGAATCGCCCGCTTCAGCTGCTCTTCGGTGAGTTCGGGGATATCTGTCATCGGCTCTGATCCATGTACGAGCGGTAAAGCGACCCCTCGCATGCGTTGGCCCAACGGGCGCCAATGATTCGAATGATGTCTTGTCGCGCTCGGTATAGACGATGACCACGATTCGCCGCTCAATGGGACCGATCGCGATGAAGCGATCCTCGGAGTCGGAGTGTTCGCTGTGGAAGATCTCCAAGTAGTCGACATCGGATTCGAAGAGCCATCGAGCCTCCCCGAACGAGATGCCGTGCTTCTCCTGGCTGAGCAGGTCCTTCGCATCGTCCCACTCGAAACGCACAGGGAAGAAGGTAAGTCATTGACTGACTAGGTCAGTGACTTACGTCATTGAGCCATGGCCTCGGTGGACGTCTGAAAACCGGCCAAAGGTGGACGTCTCAAAGGCGGCCAAAGGGCCGCGCCCAGGACAGAGGGGTTCTACCGCGCCGGGGCCTCCTTCGGCAAGGCGGTGGTCTTCTTGGTGCGCCAGCTGCGGGGTCCGCACTTGAGCAGGTGGCCGTGGTGGAGGAGGCGGTCGAGCATGGCGGTGACGGCTGCCGTGTCGCCGAGGAGCCGGCCCCAGTCGTCGACGGGTCGGTTCGAGGTGACGAGGGTGCTGGTGCGCTCGTAGCGGCGCATGATCAGCTCGAGGAGGTCCTCGGCGGCCGTGGTGGGGAGCTTGCGCATGCCGAGGTCGTCGAGGATGAGCAGCGGCACTCTCGCGATCTCGGCCAGGTACTCCTTGCGGGTGCCGTCGAGGGTCGCATCAGCGAGTTCCTCGAGGAGGACGTGGACCTCGCGGTAGGCGACGCGATGGCCCTGGTGGATGACGGCGAGGCCGATCGCCTGGGCGAGATGGCTCTTGCCCGTGCCCGGCGGGCCGAGGAAGACAGCGTCCTCGGCTTGCTCGAGGAAGCGGCCCGTGGCGAGCTCGAAGACCAGGGCGCGATCGATCTTCGTATTGAAGCGGAAGTCGAAGCCGTTGAGGGTCCGGTTGGCGTCGCGGAAGCGGGCCTGCTTGATGCGCCGGGCCAGCAGTCGGTCCTGCCGGCGCTCGAGCTCGTCCTGGACGAGCGCCGAGAGCAGGTCGATGGCCGCCCACTCGCCCTTCTGGGCTTCGAGGAGCCGCATCTCCAGATGCTCGGCCATGCCCGAGAGCCGGAGCTTGCGCAGTGCGGGATCGAGTTCAGTCAGATTCACGAGAGGTCTCCTCGGTGCGGCGATCGATGAGATCGCGGTAGTGGGTGAGCTGGCGGATGAGCGGGTCCACCTGCTTGAGCGAGAGCGGCAGCTCGGGCTGACGCTCCAGGTAGCGCTTGACGAACGCGTAGGTGGGCAGCTCGAGGGCCAGGGCGGTGGCGCAGGCATCGTCGACGCGAGGGATGCCGTGGCGCTTGCACAGGGAGAGCACGCCCAGGATGCGACGCACCCCGGGCTCGCCGTCCAGGCGATGGATCGCCTCACACACCTCGCCCACGTGGACGCCGGCGCGCCGGGCCCGCGCGAGCAGCTGGAGGGTCGTGGCCGGCGTCCGCTTCGGGCGGTCCTCCTCCCGCATCCTGCGGCGCCCCCGCCTCTGGCGGACGTGCTCGCGCAGCAGCTCCCCCGTCTGCAGATCGAGCATCCGCACCCGCAGCCCGTCCCATTGGACGGCCACCCGCCGCCCCAGCCAGCCCGGCGGCGCGTGGTAGTAGGCCCCCTCCACCTCGATGGCCCCGTCGAGGTGCACCGTGCGCTCGCCGTGCTGGTAGTAGCGGAAGGGCTCGATGGGAAGCCCGAGCAGGTGCGGCTTCTCCTCTTCGTACATCGCCGCCACCTGGCGCTTGGTCGTGCCGTGGATGCGGGTGTCGGCCCATCGGCGCTCCCAGCGGTCGAGGTAGGCCTGGGCCTGCTCGAGCGACTCGAAGCGCATCCCGCGGACCTTCTGCTGCGCGTGGCGCACCCCGGACTCGACCTTCCCCTTGCGATCGGGGTGGCGCACCCGGCACGGAAGCGCCGTCACGCCGTAGTGGGCGAGCACATCGCGGTAGAGGGGGTTGAGCGCGGGGTCGTAGACGTCGGGCTTGAGAACGCCCTCCTTGAGGTTGTCGAGGACGACGGTGCGCGGTGCACCGCCCAGCCGGCGGAAGGCCTTCTCGTGCAGCTCCGACCAGACCTGGCTGCTCGACTTCCACACGAGCAGCCGAACGCACTTGCGGCTGTAGCCCAGGGTGAAGACGAACAGCCTCGTGCGCCGGTACTTCCCCGACCCGGGATGCCGCACCATCGGCCCGTCGCCGTAGTCGACCTGGCCCTCTTCTCCCGGTGCCGTCTCGATCACCGGGTGCGCCTCGCGCGGCGCCGCGGCTCGCTGCTTCGCCACGAAGCGCTTCACACTCGCATAGCTGAAGGCGAAGCCGTGGTCATCGACTAGGTCCTGCCAGATCGCCATCGCCGTCCGGCCCTGGCGCACGCCCGCCTCGATCCACTCGCGGTAGGGCTCGCAGGCGCTGGCCTGGGGGCTCCGGCCCGGCATCGGCGGCCAGGCCGGATCGGTGGACGCCTCTTTGGCCGCTTTTGCCGGGGCCTTCGAGTCGGTGGACGCCTCTATGGCCGGGTTTGGGGCCCCGTGCCCCCAGCGACCAGGAGATCGCACCGCGATCCCCGCGGCCCGGAGGTAACGGCTCGCCGTCTCCCGGCGCACGCCCGTCGCCTCCTCGATCCGCCGAAGCGACCAGCCGAGGCGGCCAAGTGCCAGAATCTGCTCGCGTTTCTCGTTGCCCAGAAGGTTCGCCATGGCGGCGGGGGATCGCAGGTCCCTCGCCGTCGTCAACGTCCTGGGCGTCAGCCCCTATGGCCGCTTTTCAGACGTCCTTCTATGGCCGGTTTTGGGTGTCCACCGAGGGCCATGGCGCAAGGCGCGCGCCCTGGACCGGGCGGTGCGTATCCCACTCGTATCCCGACTCCCAGGCGGTCGGGAAACCCTAGAGAATCCGGAACCTTGTGGCGGGGCGGACGGGACTCGAACCTACAACCTCCGGCTGTAACTCCGCGGAAACCCGGGGGTTCGTGAGGCGGAGGCTTGTATCCCGTTGTATCCCACCAGGGCGAGGGCGCTCCGGCTGGCTGGTGACCTCGCGCCTTGTGTAGCCTCTCACACATGGCGACCAACCTCGATCTCGACCCCAACCTCGTCGAGCGCGCCCTGGCCCTGAGCGGGGCCCCTACCAAGAAGGCGGCTGTGACGGCAGCCCTCCAGGAGTTCATCGCGCGGCGTGAGCAGCGCGGGCTCCTCGAGCTCTTTGGCAAGCTCGAGTGGGATCCTGGCTACGACTACAAGCGTGAGCGCTCCCGGGATTGAGCCTGTTCGTCGACACGAGCGTCTGGTCGCTCGCACTGCGCCGCGACCGTCCACCCGACGTGCCAGAGGTCGGCGCGCTCGAGCGGGCGCTCGCGGAGGGCGAGTTGATCACTACCACCGGCCTCGTCTACCAGGAGCTCCTCCAGGGGTTCCATGGCCCGCGCGACCAGGAGGCGATCGTGGCGCACTTCGGCGCCCTGCCCTTCCTGACGCCCGATCGCCACGATCACTTCGAGGCCGCGCAGTTGCGCAACCGGGCCCGCCGTCGGGGAGTCCAGGTCGGCACGATCGACGCGATCCTCGCCCAGCTCTGCATCCGCTACGAGCTACGGCTGCTCACCACCGACGCGGACTTCGCGCGAATCGCCGAGCAAGAGCCGCTGGAGCGCTGGATGCCGTAGCAGGCCAGCCGGGGATTCGAACCCCCTGCGCCAGCGACATGAGGGGACGTCGCACAGGCCACATCGGCCCGGCCCCCGCATCAGGCTTCGGCGCGGCTCCCGGACCAGGAGAGCACCGTCTCGAGGAGAGCGACGGCAAGCGCCCGCTCCTGCTCGACGCCGCCGAGGAGTTCCGACCCCATCTCCCCGAGGTTCACGCGGACCGCATGGAAGACGACGACGTGGAGCAGCGCTTGCCGCAGCGGGGCCTCTGCGGGCATGCGCGAACCCCTCGCACTGCGCACCGCGGCCTCGATCCGCTCCACGAGGGGCAGCATCGTGTCGCGAACCGCGGCCATCCCGTGCCTTCCGGGGCCGAGGACCTCGGCGTTGAGCACGCCGAGGAGATCGCGGTGCTCCACCTCGAAGGCGGAGATCGCATCCAGGACGTCGGCCAGCAGCTTGCGGGGTGACTCGTCGGACGCGAGCACTCGCACGAGCGGCTCTTCGATGCGGCGATAGGCACGACGCATCACCTCGTCGAAGAGGACTTCCTTCGATCCGAAGTGGTAGAGGAGCGACGGGGCTCGCATGCCGGCCGCTTCGGCCAGCTGCTGCAGGGAGGTCGGGTGGAAGCCGCCCTTGGCGAAGGCGTGCTCCGCTGCCGAGAGGATCCGCTCTCGCGTCGCGGCTCGATCTAGCGAGCCTCTGGGCCGTCCCACGAGACCTCCGGCGTGTTGCAGAAAATCTAATGGTATTAGATAGTCCTGCTGCTGCCCACCCGGCGCTCCAGGGAGGACTCCATGACCGAGCAGCCCGAGAACACGACCCGCGAGGCCCAGGCCCCTGTCCAAGCCGAGGACCTCCGCGAGCTCTCCCCGGAAGAGCTCATGGACCTCTTCCACAAGGGCCGTGCCCCAACCTCCCTGGCCGCGATCGAGGGCGACCCACGAGGCGTCGGCATCGGGCTGCACTTCTGGTCGCGCGGCTGGATCGATCGCTGGCTCCGAAAGCGGACGACGACCGAGCGCTTCCTGTGGCACGGGAAGAGCTTCCGGATGAAGACCGAGACCGAGGGCTGGGGCTTCAACCGCACCGGCCGCGGCCCGATCCTCACCGTCTTCCCCTTCAAGACCAGCCTCGGGACCTCCGTGATCGACGGCGAGCCCTGCGTGGTCATCGACTACGACGTGCCGCGGAATCCGTGGTGGGAGCGGCTCACCTGGGACGAGCTGCGCGAGGTGTCACCGGGGGTGTTCCTGGGCGTGACGACGCTCCGCCTCTTCGGACGTCACCGGGTCTCCCTCTGGTTCGCCGTGGACACGACGGCGCCCCAGGATTGGGCGGGTGCCTGATCGGCCCTTCTGCGAATCCGCTCGGCCCGTCTCCCGGCTGTCGGAATGATGTTAGGCGCCGACTCGTCGCGGAACGCGAGGCTCTGGCGTGCCAACGGCCACGCCCATCCGCGCGACTCCTTCGCGTGAGTGTGTTCACGGACAAGGTCGCGATCATTACCGGCGGCGCTTCCGGCATCGGCCGGGCACTCGGGGAGGCGCTGGCCCGGGCGGGGGCGCGGGTGGTGCTCGCCGACCGCGACGCGGAGCGGCTCTTCCGAGCAGGCGAAGGCCTCGGCTCCGCCGGTGCGAGGGCCCGGACGGCCATCCTCGATGTCCGGGACTCCCGCGCGGTACACGAGCTCGTCGAGAAGACGGCGCAGGAGCACGGCCGGCTGGACTACCTCTTCAACAACGCCGGGATCGGCGTCTTCGGCGAGGCCCGCGACGTCTCACTCGAGGACTGGCGCAACGTCGTCGACGTCGATCTCTACGGCGTCGTGCACGGTGTCACCGCCGCGTACCCGCTCATGGTGGAGCAGGGCTCCGGCCACATCGTCAACACGGCTTCGCTCGCCGGATTGATTCCCGGGGTCGGCGGGGCCTCCTATTCTGCAGCCAAGTACGGCGTGGTCGGCCTCTCACACGCCCTGCGCTTGGAGGCGGAGGCTCTGGGCGTCAAGGTGAGCGTGGCGTGCCCCGGCTTCGTCGAGACGGCCTTCCAGACCAGCAAGGTGGTGGGGCTGAACCGCGAGGCGTTCCTCGCCGGAGCACCGAAGCTCATGCCCGCGGACCGGTGTGCGCGGGACATCCTGCGCGGAGTCGAGCGCAACCAGGAGACCATCGTCGTCAGCACCCTCGCCAAGGTCGCCTGGCGCTCGTACCGGTACGCGCCCGGCCTGGTGAGGTGGACCATGCGAAGAACCCTCAGAGAGATGCGCGAACTGCGCACCGAGCCATCCAGACGTCAGGGGTCCGAGATCAGGCGCTCGCCGCACGACCAAGGGCAGCCAAAGCGCCGAACCAAGCACCGCCAGAACGAGAATAGATGAACGATTCCGGGTACTTATGGCGGGGCGGACGGGACTCGAACCTACAACCTTCGGCTGTAACTCCTCGGAAACGAAGGGGTTCTTGAGGCTGAAGCCTGTATCCCGTTGTATCCCGAACCCCGACGGGCCCTGCTTCTGATAGCCAATTGGCTACCATTCGGACCATGTCGGTCGCAAGCATCGTCCGGGAGGCCCGCCGCCGCGCGGGCCTGACCCAGGCCTCATTGGCCCAGAAGGCGGGCGTTCCGAAGTCCACCGTAGGCCGGATCGAGTCCGGGGCTCGAACGCCTTCGGTCGAGCTCGTGGAGCGGCTCGTCCGAGCGGCCGGGCTCGAGGTCACCATCGCCTTGTCCGAGCCCGATCCCGGAACCGACTCCTTGTTCGAGCGCACGCTACGCCGCACACCTGCAGAGCGACTCGCCGATGCGACTCGAGCGGCGCGCTTCGTCCTGCGCGGCAGGCGCGAGATCGCGGCCGCGGCCGATGGCTAGTCGCGACTTCGACCCGGAGAAGATGCTCTCCGTGCTGGCGGAGGCAGGCGTGGAGTTCGTCCTCATCGGCGGTATGGCGGCAATCCTGCACGGCGACGTCGGGGTCACCGTCGACCTGGATGTCGTTCCTGACCGCGAAGCGGCGAATCTCGAGCGTCTCGCGCGAGCTCTACAAGAGCTTGGAGCACGCATCCGCACCGAGGGTGAGCCGGAGGGATTGGCGTTCGATTGCTCGGCCCAGTTCTTCGCCAACCTGTCTCCTGACTCGATCGTGAACATGACCACGCAGGCAGGCGACCTGGACGTCACGTTCTGCCCGAGCGGAACGCAGGGCTTCCGGGACCTCCGGCGAGACGCCGTTGAAATCGAAGCGGCCGAGCGCCTACACATCCTGGTGGCATCGCTCGCAGACATCATTCGCTCGAAGGAAGCTGCCGGTCGAGAGAAAGACCGCCTCGCCCTGCCCCGCCTTCGTCGACTACTGGATCGCCTCGGCGAGAGCGAGTAGCCGCGGCTGGGGGCCCGCCCCCCGACCCCCAGGTTCGAAGCCTGAAGGGACCCGTAGGAAATCCAAATAGTTACGGGATTCCGAGCGGGAATACGCGGGAATGAGCGGGAATACGGGCACAAAATGGTCACACCGGAAATGCTCCGGCGAGTCAATTCTCATGCGGCGACCCATCTGATTTTCCTATTCGAATGGTCATGATATATTGAAGTTCATGTTCGCACGGTACCTGCATCTGCCTCGGCCAGGGACGGAGTCCTTCTTTCTCTGGGGGCCTCGTCAGACGGGCAAGAGCACGCTGCTCCGGCAGTCCTACCCGGACGGTCGCTGGATCGACCTGCTCAAGGCCGAGGAGTTTCGACGCTATCTGGCTCGCCCCGAGTTGCTGCGGCAGGAGATCGAGGCCGAGTGGCCGACAGAGAATCGGCAAGTCGTGATCGACGAGATTCAGAAGGTGCCCGCTCTGCTCGACGAGGTTCACTGGCTCATCGAGAATCGCGGCCTGCACTTCGCGCTATGCGGTTCCAGCGCCCGCAAGGTCAAACGGGGTGCGGCCAACCTCCTGGGTGGGAGAGCTCTACGGTTCGAGCTTCACGGTCTCACCGCAGGCGAGCTCGGTCGCGAGTTCGACCTCGACCGGATGCTCAACCACGGCTACCTGCCCCGGATCTACGAGGCGAGTCGCCCGCGCCGGCTGTTGAACGCGTATGTGGCCGACTACCTCAAGGAGGAGGTCGCGGCCGAAGGCCTGGTGAGAAACCTCCCAATCTTCTCTGAGTTTCTCGATGTCGCCTCCCTCAGCGACGGTGAGATCGTGAACTTCTCGAACATCGCGCGTGAGTGCGGAGTCTCGAGTCACACGACGAAGAGTCACTTCCAGATCTTGGAAGACACACTGCTCGGGCGTTGGCTGCCGGCCTATCGGAAGCGACCGAAGCGGAGGGTGATCCGCGCGCCGAAGTTCTACTTCGTCGATGTCGGCGTCGTGAACCGGCTGGCCAAGCGGGGGGAGCTGTCTCCCGGCTCCGAGCTCTACGGCAAGGCCTTCGAGAACTGGGTCTTCCACGAGCTGTCGGCCTTCGCGAGCTATCGGGAGTTCGACGGCGGTCTGTCCTACTGGCGGTTGGCCAGTGGTATCGAGGTCGACTTCATCCTCGGAGACATGGAGATCGCCATCGAGGCGAAGTCCAGTGCCAGGGTCACACGCGATCACTTGAAGGGGCTGCGGAGCCTCGTGGAGGACCATCCCGACGTGGGGCGGCGGATCGTGGTTTGCCGGGAGTCACGGGCGCGCAAGACCGAGGACGGAATCGAGATCCTTCCCGCATCATCCTTCGTTCGCCGGCTCTGGGCGGGCGACCTCGCATGAGTTCGGAATCTCGAGGTCCGCGTATGGGCGTTATGTCAAACCCCTACGGGGAGCCCCGCAGCGGACTTCTCGCGGAAATTCGCCCTCGCCGAGGGTGACTTCCTCAAGGGCTTGATGAAGAACTTCCGGACGAGCTGGCCGACATTTCGACCAGAACGTCGTAGTGGGCGTAGTTCTCCGACGTGGCGCTAACCAGGTCATGCGTCAGGATGTAGGGATCCCCCTCGATAAAGTGCTCCGTCCAGTGGCCCTCGCTGACGAGGACGCAGCCGGGTCGGATCGCATCGTCGAGTCGACATTCGATCTTCATCTGGCCCCGGTCGTTGAAGACGCTCACGATGTCTCCATCTGCCACGTCTCTCGCCCGCGCGTCCGCGGGATGGACGCGCACGATCGGGTTCGGCTCCCGCGCATTCGGCATATCCAGATTCGCGAAGGTCGTGGGACTTCGGGCTGCCGACGGCGATCCGCACCGACAACGGGGTTCCCTTCGCGTCGCCCAACGCACTCTTCGGTCTCTCGAGCTCTCGATCTGGTGGCTCAAGCTCGGCATCCAGATCCAGCGCATCAAGCCGGGCTGCCCCCAGCAGAACGGACGGCACGAACGCATGCATCTCACGCTCAAGAAAGAAGCCACCAAGCCCGCGTCGTTCAACTTCCTGCAGCAGCAGGAGCGCTTCGACCGGTTCACAGGCGTTTACAATCACGAGCGACCGCACCAGGCCCTGGACGGGGCGTACCCCGGCGACGTCTATACACCTTCGCCGCGCGCCTACGAGCCGCCCGGGGAGCCCGAGTACCCGTTCCACGACCGATCCGTCCGGGTCACCCAGTGCGGTCGGATCTGCCTCGGACGCCGCAAGATCAATCTCAGCACCGTCTTCGCGGGCCAGACCGTGGGCCTCCGCGAGGTCGACGACCAGGTCTGGCTCGTCAGCTTCCTGGACTTCGATCTGGGCTTCTTCGACCAGGACGAGGGCCGGATCGAGCCCGCCCCGAACCCCTTCGGGCCCCAGAAAGTGTCAACCATGTCCCCGGAATGATCTGTAAACCATGTGCCCGGAATGGACCGCGGAATCTTTGGCACGCCGGGAGGGATTCGAACCCCCGACCCCCAGGTTCGAAGCCCGATGCTCGATGTCGAACCACCGGACAACGCAGTTCGAAGAGCCGCGCGCTTCCGGGCGTCGGGGATCCGAGATCTGGCGCTCCGCGCAACAACCAAGGGCAACCATAGCGCCGAACCAAGCACCGCCAGAACGCGAATTACTCAGCGAATCCAGCGGGTTATGGCGGGGCGGACGGGACTCGAACCTACAACCTCCGGCTGTAACCCCGCGGAAACGCGGGGGTTCGAAGAGGTGAAGCTTGTATCCCGTTGTATCCCGCTGCGGGCAGCCGAGGGCTCCGACGCCCATGGATCGGTTGTAGCTTTAAAGCTACCCTAGCTCGGTGCCGACGGAGGTCGAGGTCAGAATCTACGCCCTACCGGACGGCAGCGAGCCCTACACGCGGTGGGAGGCGGCACTCAGGGACAGACAGGCGCGCGCACGGATCCGGGCGCGGATCGGACGGCTTCGGCTGGGCAACTTCGGCGACGCCAAGCGCGTCGGTGAGGTGTTCGAGCTTCGGGTGCCCGCCGGGCCCGGCTACCGCATCTACTACGGGCGGGACGGCGACGCCGTGGTGGTCCTGCTCTGCGGCGGAGACAAGTGTCGCAGGACGTGATATTCGAGGGCTAAGAGGACACGTAGATTTGCGCACCTCCTGTTGAGCCGCTGCGCGGCACGTTCCCCGTGAGGGAGGGGGGCGTGGGGCAGCGGCGACTGAGGCAGGAGGAAGTGATGACGATCGAAGTGCTGCACGAGCGGGGGTGCTCGAACCGGGAGATCGCCCGCCAGCTGGGGATCCGGGAGAGCGCGGTGCGCTACCGGCTGAAGCGGCTGGCGGAGGGGGCGCGAGACGGCCGGAGCGGGAAGCCCTTCCTGGCCGAGGCGGTCCACGAGGTGATCGCGGAGTGGCTGGAGGCGAGCTCGGGAGGCCGTGGCGTGAACCTGCAGGAGCTTCACGAGTTCCTGGTGGAGGAGCACGGGTACACGGGGAGCTCCAAGAGCGTGCAGCGGTACGTGCGGGCCCGGTTCCCGAGACCGAAGGTGCGGAGCCGGCGTCGGGTGGAGACACCGCCCGGGGCGCAGGGTCAGGTGGACTGGGGCGAGTTTCCGGGCGTGCGGATCGGGGGCCAGGAGGTGGACCTGCATGCCTTCCACCTGGTGCTCTCGCACTCGCGGCGAGAAGCGGTGGTGTGGTCGGAGCGGGCGGACACGCTGGCGTGGCTGGACGTGCACAACCGGGCCTTCGAGCGGCTGGGCGGGGTGCCGGCGGTGCTGCGGGTCGACAACGTGAAGACAGCGGTGGCGAAGGGGGCGGGGCCATGGGGGACGGTGAACCCGGCTTACGCGAGCTATGCCGGGGCCCTTCGCTTCCACGTGGACGCCACCCGTCCCCGCCAGCCGCAGGAGAAGGGGAAGGTGGAGCGTCGGATCCTGGGGCACCGGCGGGGCTTCGATCCGCGTCGGCGGGAGCACGAGAGCCTGGAGTCGCTGCAAGCGTGGACGGACGGCCAGGTGGCGCGCTCGAGCCACCGGCGGCAGTGCCCGGCGACGGGCACGACGGTCTTCCAGGCGTGGGAGGCGGAGAAGCCCCATCTCGGGGCCCTGCCCGAGCGGCTTCCCGAGCCCTTCGACCTGGCCGTGATGCGACGTGTCGGGCGCGACGCCACGGTGCGCTTCGAGGGGCGTACCTACAGCGTCCCCTTCCGCTTCGTCGAGCAGAGCGTCGAGGTGCGCGGCTGCGCCCGGCAGGTGCAGGTCTGGGCCGAGGGCTCGGTGGTGGCCGCGCACCCGCGCCACACGCGAAGCCGCCTGCTGCTGGACCCGAGCCACTACGAGGGGCCGAGCACGGAGGGGGTGGAGGCGCCCGTACCGCTCGGGCGCATGGGTCGACGCCTCCAGGAGCTGTGGGCGATGGAGCCGGAGCAGCGGCCGATCGACCTCTATGCCGATCTGGCGGAGGTGGCGCGATGACGGCGGGAAACCCGGTGCCCAAGAAGGGCGGCAAGGTGGATCTCGACCCGACCCGCGAGCGGCTCGTGCGCCTCGGCCTCCATCACGCGGCCGAGCACATCGGCGAGGAGCTGGCCCGAGCGACCAAGGACGACCTCGTGCCCCACCGCTTCCTCGACCTGCTGCTCGAGGCCGAGCTGCAGCACCGCGAGGAGCGGAGGATGAAGACCTCGCTCCGTCTCTCGGGCCTTCCCACGGGGCAGACCCTCGGCAACTTCGACTTCGCCTTCCAGCCGAGTGTGGAGCGGAGCCGGATCGAGACGCTGGGCACCTGCGCGTGGATCCGGGCCAAGGAGAGTCTGCTGATCCAGGGTCCGCCGGGAGTGGGCAAGACCCACCTGGCGGTGGCCCTGGGGGTGCGGGCCGTGGAGAACGGCTTCTCCGTGGCCTTCCATCGCCTCGAGGACCTGCTGGCGGCCCTCAAGCGCGACGCCGAGATCAGCCCGCAACGGCTGCGGCGGCGCAAGCACATGAACGTGGCGCTCCTCGTCATCGACGAGGTCGGCTTCGAGCCCATGACGCGCCAGGAGGCGAGCCTCTTCTTCCGGCTCGTCTCCTACCGCTATGGGAGGGGCTCGATCCTGATCACCACGAACAAGGGCATCGCCGACTGGCCCGAGGTGCTGGCGGGCGACGAGGTGCTGGCCACCGCCATCCTCGATCGCCTCCTCCACCACAGCCAGGTGCTCAACATCTCGGGGCGGAGCTACCGGCTCCGCGAGCTCGAGCAGGCCGCGGGGCAAAGCGCCCAGCGTTGAGGCCCCAGAGGGCGGCCTGACGGCCGTGCTCTCCTTCGGAGAGCGGAAGAGAAGAAGGAAGAACCGAACATCAACCCAGGGGGGTGCGCAAAACTAGCCGTCCTCTTAGCGCGCAAGAGATGACGTCCCTCGACAACAAGGGATCACAGGCGAGAGACATCGAGCGCGCCGAAGGGTATTGGCGCGACTACCGGAGTCGAAACGATGGCAAGAGCTAGAGACTACCGAGAGCACCTGGACGAGGTGCTGAAGGACCACGCGGAGGCGGTGGCCTACCTGAACGCCGCTCTAGCAGAGGACGACCCGGAAGTGTTCCTCCTCGCGCTCCGCGACGTGGCCCGCACTCGGGAGGGTGGACTCGCAGGCCTGGCCGAGGCCGCGCAGCTCAACCGCGAGCACCTCTACCGGATGCTCTCCGAGAACGGCAACCCGGAGCTCCGCAGCCTGGAGGCACTCCTCGACGCGCTGGGCTTCCGCCTGAGCGTCGAGCTGAAGGCAACGGGCTGAAGCAAGCCGGGAACGCCGCGACCCTTCAGCCGAAGGCCAACGGCTGGTCGCCGACCCCCAGGTTCGAAGCCTGGTCCACGAAGAAGAAGTGACGCGGGGTTACGTCTCGTTGCAGTGCAGGGGGGTGCAATAGGGTGCAGGGAGGGGTCGTTTCGACGGCACCAGATCCGCAGACGGCACTATGCGGCGCCTCTCGAGAGACTCTCTCGGTCCGTGATCACACGTGAAGGCATCAACAACAAGGGGTCGCATAGCAGAGCAATCCTCGGGTGAGCGACAACCCCGTCGATCGACCGGCGCTCCTGGTGGGCCCGTGGCGGGCTTCAAGGGCTGGGAAAGAGCATCCTGAGCGTCGACCTGACGAAGCGCCTGATCTCCCGTCGCTGACGCCCGGCTAGCTGTAGCCGGACCATCATCTCGCCCGCGCCCAGCACCAGGTGCGCAACGTCGTCGGGATGCAGCTCGAGTCCCGCCCGCTCGCCCTTTGGCGTGGACCGCACCGCGGACGCCATGATCTCGGTCAAGCGGGACTGCGCCTCGAGGAATCGCGGCCCCAGCTCGCCTCGCATGGCCGAGGCCCAATCGAACCAGACGCGCGCTTGATCCGGGTCGCTCTCGGCTGACGCCGCGATCGCTTCGAATACGGTCGCGTATCGCTCCGGGAGCGACGTGTCGGTCTCGAAGGCGGTCTTCGTGATGGCCAGGAAATGTCGCCCGACTTCGTCGAGGACTGCATCGATGAGGGCATCCCGATTCGGGAAATAGGCGTAGACGGTCGCCTCGGACACACGCGCCTCCTCCGCCACGTCGACCGGGCGCGCACCTGAAAGCCCGCAGCGGGCCACCACGTGGATCCCTGCCGCGACAAGCGATGCGCGGCGCGCTTTGGGCGACAGGCGGGGAGCACGCGGGCGCCGGGCGGCGGTAGGAGAAGACATCGAGCCCTCTATTGACGTTTGACTCAGTATAATGTTGACTCTAGTGAGCGAATCGTCAATGCCAATCGTCACTCCGAGCAACGCGCGCCGCGAGGTAGCCAACCATGACCGAGCAGATTGAGCCCGGGGCCTCCGCATCGACGCCCGAGAGCGGCCACGAACCCATCCGGCTTCTCACCTACGCCAACAGCCCTTTCGGTGCGAAGGTCTATTGGGCGTTGCAGTACAAGCGTCTCGACTTCGAACTCGTCAACGTCAACCCGTTGGTCCGAGGAGAGATCCGCTTCACGAATCAACGATTGGTCCCGGTCCTGACCGTCGGCGAGCAATGGGTGCAGGACTCTTCGGAGAACTGCGTGCGGTTGGATGAAGTCCATCCCGAGCGCCTGATCGCCGGGGCGACGCAAGCGGAGCGCGAGGCGGTCCTGGAAGCCGACCGATGGGTGACCGACAACGTCGTTGCGTTGCACTTCCTTGCCTGTATCGACAAGAGAGAGGGCGCAGCAACCGTCCGGAACGCGCGAAGAATGGCGACTGTCATCCTCGGGACGACGCACAATATGCCGTCCTTCTTGAAAAAGGCCGTTATGCCGGTGTGGCACCTCATCTTGCGAAACACGGGATTCGTCAAGCGTGCCGCTCACCAGCTCGACACCGCCAAGGAGATCGAATCGCTCCACGGGGAAGTGCTGAAGGGGTTCGAGGACCGCATTGCCAAGACGGGCTTCCTCGCTGGGACGGAGGGCCCCTCGTTCGCAGATATCGGCGCATTCGCGGAAATCGCGTTCTGCACGACGCATGAGTTCGAGGGCACGCTCAACACGTCGTCATCAGAGCTGATCCAGGCGTGGTACGACCGCATGAGGAAGTGCTTTCCCGACAATCCGACGCCCGCCCTGTTCCCGACGTGGCCGCCCGTCGGATTCGCGGCCGCCTAGCAGGCTGCTGAAATTCGGCGCTGAGAGGCGCCAGAACGCCAGAGGGCGCGGGTCCCCGCGGCCCGCTCGGCTCGCTCTTCGATCCCGGAAGCGATCCGGGGTACCTCGTCTCGATGCAGGTGCGTCATGTGACCTCTACGAGGTTGCGTATGCGGACCAGGTTGTAGACCGCCGCCGTGAAGACGAACATCCACCCGACCCGATCCGTGCCCCGGTGACGCGTCTTTCGCATTCCCCCGACCGTCTTCATCCAACCGAAGCACTCCTCGATCCGCTTGCGTTTGTGCTGGCTGATCGCGTAGCCCTCGTGACGGACCGTGCGACCGTCGATCCGGCTGGCCCGATTCGTCGTGTGCTGCGCCACGTGCGGCGTGATGTTGCGCTTCCGGCAGCCCGCCACGAACTCCTCGGTGTCGTAGCCCTTGTCCCCGCCCAGCGTGATCCGGCGCCTTCCCGCCACGTCCTCCGCCATCTCCAGCGCTGCCAGCCGCTCGGCGTAGCCATCGGCCTCCGTCAGCAGCGCCGAGACGATCAGGCCGTTGCGGTTCTCCGTCAGCAGATGGCCCATGTAGGCCAGCTGCGAGGTCTGGCCCTTCTTGCGCGCCAGCCGCGCCTCGGGATCCGTCGTCGATTCGTGCGTCGCGTTGCTCCGCCGCTCTCCCCGAAAGTTCACCGTCGGGTTGCCCGGATCGTCGTCTCCGTCGTCCCCCGAGCCGTCCTTCGCCCGGAAGCTCTTCTGGCTCGCCCACGCCTCGATCAGCGTGCCATCCACCGTGAAGTGCTCCGACGACAGAAGGCCGTGGTCCTTTCCCTGCGCCAGCACCGCCTCAAAGAACGCCTCCGCCACGTCCCCTTCCAGCAGCCGGTCCCGGTTCTTCGTGAAGACCGTCGGGACCCAGACCGCATCCTCCATCCCCAGCCCTACGAACCAACGGAACAGCAGGTTGTACTCGAGCTGCTCCATCAGCTGGCGCTCACTCCGGATCGAGTAGAGCACCTGCAGCAACAGAGCCCGCAGCAGCCGCTCCGGTGGGATCGACGGCCGGCCCGTCGACGCGTAGAGCTCCGAGAACCGCCGAGACAGGCCCCTCAGCGCCTCGTCCACCATCGCCCGCATGGGGCGAAGCGGATGATCCTCCGGAATCCGCGTCTCCAGCGAGACGTAGCTGAACATCGAACCCTGCTCTCGGTCGCTGCCGCGCATCCTCTCTCCCCCCGACCCATCTTCTACCATCGAGAACACGGAAACGCAGGGTTTTTCAGCAGCCTGCTAGGCGATACCAGGGTACGGTCCGGCCACATCCTTTACAGGAGTCCAGGGACATCGTTTACACCCGGGGGATGCCCTGGATGGAAACGGATGTCATTTCTCACGGGCATGACTCACCTTTTCTCACGGGCATGACCCAGGCCTGACCGCGGTTTTCTCACGAGCATGACCCACCCCAGATGGGGGGGGCTCAGGAGGAGGCCGGTCCCGTGGCCGACCCAGGCCATTCTGCGGCGCCAGAGGAGGCGCAGGCAGATGGCGTATCGCGAGGTCGGCATGTGGGAGATTCTGGAGGTGCTCCGCCGGGCGCACCGAGGCGAGAGCCAGGTGGCGATGGCGCGGGCCACGGGGCACACGCGCAAGACGATCCGGCGCTACGTGCAAGTCGCCGGGGAGCTGGGCTGGGTCGCCAGGGGGCCGAGGGAGCCGGATGAGGCCCTGGCCCAAGGGGTGGCGGCTCGGGTGCGGCCTGTGCCCACGCAGCGCGACGCGGGAGAGAGCGAGGCGCAGCTGGCGCCGCATGCCGACCGGATCCGAGCGTGGCTCCAGCCCGAGGCGGGTGGCCGAGGACTGCGGCTGACGAAGGTCTACGACCTGCTCGGGCGCGAGGGCGTGCGCGTCCCCTACAGCTCGCTCCACCGCTTCGCGGTCCGCCACTGCGGGTTCCAAGACCGGCGCCGGGTGACGGTGCGCATGGCGGCGGTGGCCCCCGGCGAGCTCGCCGAGGTCGACTTCGGCCGCCTCGGCATGGTCTGGGATCCGGAGACCGGGCGCCGCCGCACCGTTCATGCCCTGATCGTCACCCTCGTCCATAGCCGCCACCAGTACGTCCACGTGACCTACGGCCAGAAGCTCCCCGATCTGCTCGAGGGGCTCGAGGACGCCTGGGCGTTCTTCGGCGGGGTCCCGGTGCGCGTGGTGCTGGACAATCTGAAGGCGGCCGTCACGAAGGCCGACCGCTACGAGCCGATCTTCCAGCGCACCTTCGCCGAGTACGCCCACTACCGCGGCTTCGTCATCGATGCCGCCGTGCCTCGGCATCCCAAGGGCAAGCCCCACGTCGAGCGCCAGGTGCAGTACGTGCGCGAGCGCTTCTTCCGTGGCGAGCAGTGGCTGGGACGCGACCACGTGCAGCGCGAGGCCGCGCGCTGGTGCCTGGAGGTCGCCGGCCAGCGCACTCACGGGACGACGCGCAAGAGGCCCCTGGCCGTCTTCGAGAACACGGAGAAGCCGGCTCTGCAGCCCCTCGTGCGCCCGCGCTTCGATCCGCCCACCTGGGCCGAGGCGAAGGTCCACCCCGACCACCACGTCCAGTTCCAAAAGGCCTTCTACACCGTGCCCACCCGCCACGTGGGCAAGCGCGTCTGGGTTCGCGGCGACTCGAAGCTCATCCGCATGTACGTCGACGGCGAGTGCATCAAGACCCACGAGCGCGTGGACCCTGGCTGCCGCTCCACCGACTACCACGACTATCCGCCCGAGCGTGCCCCCTACGCCATGCGGGACCCGGAAGCGGCGATCCGCCAGGCGCGCGACCAGGGGCCTCACATTGGGCGCTTCGCCGAGAAGCTCCTGGCCGGCCCCTTCCCCTGGTCCAAGCTCCGCCAGGCCCAGAAGCTGCTTCGCCTCGGCCACAAGTACGGCCTGCCGCGCGTCGACGCCGGCTGCCGCAGGGCCCTCGCCTTCGACCTCATCAACACGAAGCGCCTCGAACGCATCGTGGCCGAAGGCATCCAGCCGCTCGGCGACCCCAGCACCCCCGGACAGCTCCTGCTCCTGCCGCCCCGTTTCCTGCGCCCGCAAGGGCACTTCACCCACCCCAACGACAACCCCGACAAGGAGACCACCCCCCATGACGACCGAGATCAACCCGTCCCTCAAGACCCTGCTCAAACGCCTGAAGCTCTCGGGCATGCTGGCCACGCTCCCCGATCGCGTGGCCTACACCCGGAAGACGAAGCTCCCTGAGCTCGACCTCCTGGAGCTCGTCCTTCAGGACGAAGTCGATCGCCGCGACCACAAGAACCTCGAGACGCGCCTTTCCCGCGCCGGCTTCGAGGAAGAGCAGACCCTCGAGGCCTTCGACTGGGATGCCCCCGTCACCTTCGATCGCGATCGCGTGAAGGACCTCTTCTCCCTCGGCTTCCTCGAGCGCCACGAGGACGTCATCCTGCTCGGCCCCGTGGGCGTGGGCAAGACCTTCCTGGCCTCCGCCCTGGGACACGCCGCCTGCCGGGCCGGGCACCACGTCCTCTTCCTCCGCGTCGACCGCATGTTCCACTGGCTCCACCAGTCGCGAGCCGACCTCTCGACCGAGAAGGTCTTCCGACGCCTCCTCGCCCCGGACCTCCTCGTCCTCGACGACTTCGGCCTCCGGCGCCTCTCCGCCGAGCAGTCGAGCGATCTCTACGAGGTCGTCCTCGAACGCCACCGCCGCGCTTCGACGATCGTCACCAGCAACCGCGCCATCGAGGAATGGATCCCCCTCTTCGACGACCCCATCCTGGCCCAGAGCGCCCTCGACCGCCTCGCCCACAACGCCTACCAGCTCGTCATCGAGGGCGAGAGCTACCGCAAGCAACAGCGCCCCGGCGAAATGCCGACCCACACCCCCGCCAATCCCCAGCGCCGAAGCCGCCGCCGAACCCGCGTCCGCTGACGCCAAACAAGGAGCGTGCTACCTCATCCACCGGCCCGGGACCCATGGGTCAACCCCGTGAGAATACCTGGGTCATGCCCGCGGGAATCGACAAACGGATGCAAGGAAGCAGCGGCAGGCGTTCGTTCGCGACTACGAGAGCGGTCAGTGGTCGATGAGCGAGCTGTGTCGGCGGTATCGTGTCTCCCGGCCCACAGGCTACAAGTGGCTCGGGCGCTTCGAGTCGGAGGGGGAGGCCGGCCTGGAGGAGAGGTCCCGTGCGCCGGCTCGCTGCCCGCACAGGACGCCAGCGAGCGTGGAGCGCAAGATCCTGGCCCTTCGCGCCGAGTACGGCTGGGGTGCGAAGAAGATCTTGCAGGTGCTCGAGCGCCGGTACCCGAAGATGCAGAGGCCCGCGCGAAGCACGGTGAACGCGATCCTCGATCGCCACGGCAAGCTGCGCAAGAACCGACGTCGGAAGAAGTGGTCGCATCCCGGCGCTGCGTCGCTGTCGACCGACCACCCGAACCAGGTGTGGCCCGCGGACTTCAAGGGCCAATTCAAGATGCGCAACGGTCGCTACTGCTACCCGCTGACCGTGACCGACCACTGCAGCCGCAAGCTCCTGATGTGCCGCGGGCTGCACTCGATTCGCACCGAGGGCGTGAAGCCGCTGTTTCGGGAGCTCTTTCGCGAGGTCGGACTTCCCGAGGCGATTCGCACCGACAACGGTGCCCCCTTCGCATCGACCGGGATCCACGGCCTGTGCGAACTCAACGTGTGGTGGATGAAGCTCGGCATCGTGCACCAGCGCATCCGTCCTTCGAGCCCCCAACAGAACGGGCAGCACGAGAGGATGCACAAGGACCTCAAACGCGAGGCGACCCGCCCGCCTGGCGCGAACCTCAACGTCCAGCAGCGGATGCTCGAGGCCTTTCGTCGACGCTACAACGAGGAGCGGCCGCACGAAGCACTCGGTGGAGCGTTTCCCGAGGAGCGCTACGAGCCCTCGCCGCGGCCGTACCCCAGTCGCCTCTCGCCGCCGGAGTACCCTGCGCAGATGGAAGTGCGCCGCGTGAGCCGGGCCGGGACGTTTCGGCTGAAGGCGAAGCAGCCCTTCCTGAGCAACGCACTGGCCGATGAGTACATCGGACTTGAAGAGATCGGCGACGGCATCTGGAGCATCGTCTACTACGAGACGATCCTGGGCCGCATCGACGAGCGCAGCAGGAAGATCACCGGAGTCTGAGAGGTGTAAACGATCTACCTGGACTTGTGTAAAGGATCAGCCGGACCGGTCACAGGGCACCGGGCGATCCCGAGCGTTGGCGTCTGGCCTACAACCATGCGGAGCGATTGGGGGTGTCGGGTGCCGGTCGGTGCCGTCACTGCCGAGCGGCCGAGTCTCGCAACCCCTCGAGAACACTGCGTGTCCGAACTGAGCCCCAGCCGCGGCACCTGAGGGTCGCAGCGGAACCGATGCAACCCCGCGTGTGCTTAGCGAGACATCGCTGACACCTGATTCCGGAGACATGGTTTACACAATCGGCAATTTGGGGAGCCCCCGGATGCCGTGGAGAACGTGTAGACCGATGGATGAACGCCTCCGCTTCGTAGCTCGCCTGCTCGAGGGCGAGAAGATGGCGCCCCTGTGCCGCGAGTTCGGGATCTCCCGGGTCACCGGGTACAAGATCTACGAGCGCTACAAGACCTGCGGCCTCGAGGGCCTGAACGACCGCTCCCGCCGGCCCTATCGCCACGCCAACAAGCTGCCGTACCAGGTCGAACGCGCGATCCTGGGGATCAAGAAGGAGTACCCCTCCTGGGGGGCTCCGAAGATCCGCGACAAGCTGATCCGCGACTTCCCGATGATCAAACCGCCCGCGGTGAGCACGGTGCATGCCGTGCTGGATCGCAACGGACTGGTCATGCGGCGGAAGCGGAGACGCCACAAGGCCAAGGGCACGGAGCTCAAGGCGGCCCACGCTCCGAACGGCCTGTGGTGCGCAGACTTCAAGGGCGAGTTCATGCTCGGCAGCAAGCAGTACTGCTACCCGCTGACGATCACCGACTACCGAACGCGCTACCTACTCGCCTGCGAGGGTCTCTCGTCGACGCGGTCGGACTTCGCCTTCTCCGTCTTCGAGAGGACCTTCAAGGACTTCGGGCTGCCGACGGCGATCCGCACCGACAACGGGGTTCCCTTCGCGTCGCCCAACGCACTCTTCGGTCTCTCGAAGTCAACATGCTCGAAGGCATCTTCGGAAACGCCAGCGCCGAGAAAGTGCTGCTCTACCTCGAGCAGTACGAGGAGGGCTACGCGACCGCGATCGCCCGGACCTTCGACGGCCTGTCGCTCAACATGGCGCAGCGGCAGCTCGAGCGATTCGAGCGCGCCGGCGCGCTGGTGAGCTCGCTCCAGGGCCGCACCCGCCTCTACACCTGGAATCCCCGCTATCCGTTTCGGCGCGAGCTGCGGGCCCTCCTCCGCAAGGCGCTCGACCAGCTGCCCGCGTCAGAGCGCAAGCGCTACTTCACCGAACGAAGACGGCCGCGCCGAGCGGGCAAGCCGATTTGAGCAAGAAGCCTCGGATCAGCCAGCCCACCTCTCTGGAGGATCTGGCCGCCCTCGTCTGCTCCACGCTTGTCGAGGGACGTCATCTCTTGCGCGCTAAGAGGACGGCTAGTTTTGCGCACCCCCCTGGGTTGATGTTCGGTTCTTCCTTCTTCTCTTCCGCTCTCCGAAGGAGAGCACGGCCGTCAGGCCGCCCTCTGGGGCCTCAACGCTGGGCGCTTTGCCCCGCGGCCTGCTCGAGCTCGCGGAGCCGGTAGCTCCGCCCCGAGATGTTGAGCACCTGGCTGTGGTGGAGGAGGCGATCGAGGATGGCGGTGGCCAGCACCTCGTCGCCCGCCAGCACCTCGGGCCAGTCGGCGATGCCCTTGTTCGTGGTGATCAGGATCGAGCCCCTCCCATAGCGGTAGGAGACGAGCCGGAAGAAGAGGCTCGCCTCCTGGCGCGTCATGGGCTCGAAGCCGACCTCGTCGATGACGAGGAGCGCCACGTTCATGTGCTTGCGCCGCCGCAGCCGTTGCGGGCTGATCTCGGCGTCGCGCTTGAGGGCCGCCAGCAGGTCCTCGAGGCGATGGAAGGCCACGGAGAAGCCGTTCTCCACGGCCCGCACCCCCAGGGCCACCGCCAGGTGGGTCTTGCCCACTCCCGGCGGACCCTGGATCAGCAGACTCTCCTTGGCCCGGATCCACGCGCAGGTGCCCAGCGTCTCGATCCGGCTCCGCTCCACACTCGGCTGGAAGGCGAAGTCGAAGTTGCCGAGGGTCTGCCCCGTGGGAAGGCCCGAGAGACGGAGCGAGGTCTTCATCCTCCGCTCCTCGCGGTGCTGCAGCTCGGCCTCGAGCAGCAGGTCGAGGAAGCGGTGGGGCACGAGGTCGTCCTTGGTCGCTCGGGCCAGCTCCTCGCCGATGTGCTCGGCCGCGTGATGGAGGCCGAGGCGCACGAGCCGCTCGCGGGTCGGGTCGAGATCCACCTTGCCGCCCTTCTTGGGCACCGGGTTTCCCGCCGTCATCGCGCCACCTCCGCCAGATCGGCATAGAGGTCGATCGGCCGCTGCTCCGGCTCCATCGCCCACAGCTCCTGGAGGCGTCGACCCATGCGCCCGAGCGGTACGGGCGCCTCCACCCCCTCCGTGCTCGGCCCCTCGTAGTGGCTCGGGTCCAGCAGCAGGCGGCTTCGCGTGTGGCGCGGGTGCGCGGCCACCACCGAGCCCTCGGCCCAGACCTGCACCTGCCGGGCGCAGCCGCGCACCTCGACGCTCTGCTCGACGAAGCGGAAGGGGACGCTGTAGGTACGCCCCTCGAAGCGCACCGTGGCGTCGCGCCCGACACGTCGCATCACGGCCAGGTCGAAGGGCTCGGGAAGCCGCTCGGGCAGGGCCCCGAGATGGGGCTTCTCCGCCTCCCACGCCTGGAAGACCGTCGTGCCCGTCGCCGGGCACTGCCGCCGGTGGCTCGAGCGCGCCACCTGGCCGTCCGTCCACGCTTGCAGCGACTCCAGGCTCTCGTGCTCCCGCCGACGCGGATCGAAGCCCCGCCGGTGCCCCAGGATCCGACGCTCCACCTTCCCCTTCTCCTGCGGCTGGCGGGGACGGGTGGCGTCCACGTGGAAGCGAAGGGCCCCGGCATAGCTCGCGTAAGCCGGGTTCACCGTCCCCCATGGCCCCGCCCCCTTCGCCACCGCTGTCTTCACGTTGTCGACCCGCAGCACCGCCGGCACCCCGCCCAGCCGCTCGAAGGCCCGGTTGTGCACGTCCAGCCACGCCAGCGTGTCCGCCCGCTCCGACCACACCACCGCTTCTCGCCGCGAGTGCGAGAGCACCAGGTGGAAGGCATGCAGGTCCACCTCCTGGCCCCCGATCCGCACGCCCGGAAACTCGCCCCAGTCCACCTGACCCTGCGCCCCGGGCGGTGTCTCCACCCGACGCCGGCTCCGCACCTTCGGTCTCGGGAACCGGGCCCGCACGTACCGCTGCACGCTCTTGGAGCTCCCCGTGTACCCGTGCTCCTCCACCAGGAACTCGTGAAGCTCCTGCAGGTTCACGCCACGGCCTCCCGAGCTCGCCTCCAGCCACTCCGCGATCACCTCGTGGACCGCCTCGGCCAGGAAGGGCTTCCCGCTCCGGCCGTCTCGCGCCCCCTCCGCCAGCCGCTTCAGCCGGTAGCGCACCGCGCTCTCCCGGATCCCCAGCTGGCGGGCGATCTCCCGGTTCGAGCACCCCCGCTCGTGCAGCACTTCGATCGTCATCACTTCCTCCTGCCTCAGTCGCCGCTGCCCCACGCCCCCCTCCCTCACGGGGAACGTGCCGCGCAGCGGCTCAACAGGAGGTGCGCAAATCTACGTGTCCTCTTAGCCCTCGAATATCACGTCCTGCGACAACCTCTACCCGACGGTGCAGGTCCACCACCTGCACCATGCGCGCGAGCGGCGCCTGCAGGACTCGAACTTCGCGGGCGTGAGCACCCTCTTCGACGTCGTGTTCGGCACCTTCCGCCACCCCGACGGGCACCCGTTCGAGGACTACGGCATCGGGGGCGACCCGGTGCCCGCGGGCTTCATCGCGCAGCTCCTCTACCCCGTGCGCCGATGGTTCGAAGGCGCGATGGGCGCGGGCGGCGGCGCCTCCGTTGGAGGGAGCCTCGCGGAGACGGCCGGGCGTGGGCACCCTCCGTCGGGGTGATGCGATTCGCGTGGGCGGCGCAGAGCTATCCTCTGAGTTCGATCTGGGCTTTGGGCACGGGGAGCTGCGGGAGATGACCGTGGGCGACGAAGCCACCTACCAGCTACTGCGCGGCTTGGGGCTCGCTGTCGCCTTTGCGCTAGGAATCGCGCTGGAGCAGTGGCGCCCGCACGAACGCCTGCGACCGGCGTGGCGCACCAACGTCGGCCTCTGGGCCATCGACGCCGCCGTCATGGCCGCTGTCTGCGGGGCGTGCGGGTGGCTCGTGGCCGCCTGGGCGGCGAGCCTCGGACTCGGGCTCTTCGCCTGGCTTGACACCCCCACCTGGGCGGCGGCCGCGTTCGGCGTGCTGGCGCTCGATGGCGTCTCGTACGCCTGGCACCGCGCGAACCACCGGATCCCGCTCCTCTGGCGCTTCCACCAGGTACATCACGCGGACACGAGCTTCCACGTGACGACGGCGTTGCGCTTCCATCCCGGAGAGCTCCTGCTCGCCCTCCCCGTCCGCCTCGCCGCCGTGGTGGCGTTGGGCGTGCCACCGGCGGGCGTCCTCCTCTTCGAGATCGTCTTCGGGATCGCGAACCTCCTGGAGCACGGGAACTTCGACCTTCCCCGCCGCTTCGAGCCCTTGGCGCAGCGCGTGCTCATCACGCCGGCGCTGCACCGGGCGCATCACGTCTCCGACTGGCAGGAGCTGGACACGAACTTCGGCACGATCCTCTCGGCGTGGGATCGCCTCGCCGGAACGCTGCGCACGAGTGACGGGGCTCGCCGCGTGGTGACCGGGCTGCCCGACTGGAAAGCAGAACGAGCGCCGTCGCTCTCGGAGTCGCTCTTCCTGCCCCTTTCCCAAAGCCGTTCGCGAGCGCGCTGAAGACCCCACCCGGCGAACTCCAACAACGGCTCGATGGGCGCGGTTGTATCCCGCTTGTATCCCGACCCGCGCACACGTCGAGAACACGAGCGAGCACGCCCACTTGCAGACGAAGCGTGCGGGTTTCGAGAAACCCGAAAAGCTGAACGAAATCAGCTAGATGGCGGGGCGGACGGGACTCGAACCTACAACCTCCGGCCCTAAGTGCCCGGAAACACAATGGTTCAGACGACTGAAGCTTGTATCCCGTTGTATCCCGCCATCCGCAGGCAAGGGCTCCGACATCCGTGGTGTGGTTGTAGCTTTAAAGCTACGCTAGCTCGGTGCCGACGGAGGTCGAGGTCAGAATCTACGCCCTGCCGGACGGCAGCGAGCCCTACACGCGGTGGGAGGCGGCACTCAGGGACAGACAGGCGCGGGCACGCATCCGGGCGCGGATCGGACGGCTTCGGCTCGGCAACTTCGGCGACGCCAAGCGCGTGGGTGAGGTGTTCGAGCTTCGGGTTCGCGCCGGGCCCGGCTACCGCATCTACTACGGAAGGGACGGCGACGCCGTGGTGGTCCTGCTCTGCGGCGGAGACAAGGGATCACAGGCGAGAGACATCGAGCGCGCCGAAGGGTATTGGCGCGACTACCGGAGTCGAAACGATGGCAAGAGCTAGAGACTACCGAGAGCACCTGGACGAGGTGCTGAAGGACGACGCGGAGGCGGTGGCCTACCTGAACGCCGCTCTTGCGGAGGACGACCCGGAAGTGTTCCTCCTCGCGCTCCGCGACGTGGCCCGCACTCGAGAGGGTGGACTCGCAGGCCTGGCCGAGGCCGCGCAGCTCAACCGCGAGCACCTCTACCGGATGCTCTCCGAGAACGGCAACCCGGAGCTCCGCAGCCTGGAGGCACTCCTCGACGCGCTGGGCTTCCGCCTGAGCGTCGAGCTGAAGGCAACGGGCTGAAGCAGCCGGGAACGCCGCAACCCTTCAAGCGAAGGCCGCCGCTGTCCCCCGACCCTTGTATCTACTCCACTCACCCGGATCTGGTTCAATAGGGTCAGAACGGGTTTCGGGGGAGGGTCGCCGTCCCGACCCAGAGGCATGGTCCTCGTACCTGAGAGAGGCGCCCTCGCCCGATCTCGCAAGCTCGAACGGTATCCCGAGGCAGCGGTCTGCCGCTCGTCCTCGCATGCACAAGGAAGAGCACCGAGGTCGGCACCGAGGCTCCCGACGCTCCCGTTCGAGGAGGAAGAAGGGGATGCGCTTCGTTGGGATCGACATCGCCTCGGAAACGCACGTCGTCGCGATGGTGGGAGAAGACGGGGGCGTGCTGCTGAAGCCGGTCTCGTTCCGGGAGGAGGCGGCTGGCTACGCACTGCTGTGGGAGAAGCTGGGAGGCCCCGAGGACACGCTCGTAACGCTCGAGGCAACGGGGCACTACTGGAAGAACCTGTTCGCGGCGCTTGCGGCGAGGGGTTTTGCCGTGGCGTTGATCAACCCGCTGCGCAGTCGCCGGTTCGCACAAGAAGACTTGGAGCGGACGAAGACCGACGCAATCGATGCGCTCGGCCTGGCTCGCTTCGGAGCACAGAAGCGTCCGAGGGTGACTCGCCTTCCGGACGCGGCGACAGAAGAGCTTCGTGAGCTCGTCCGGCTCCGCGATCGTCTGGTTCAGGACTTCGGGGACTGCACCCGGCGGCTCCACCGCATGGTCGATCTGGGCTTCCCAGAGCTCAAACGGTACGTGAAGCACCTCGATAGCCAGCTGTCGACGGGGCTGCTGCGGGAGTACCCCACGGCAAGAGCCTTCCAGGAAGCCTCTGTGGGGCGCGTGGCAAAGCTTCGCTACGACGGTCGTCATCGTGTAGGCGATGCGCTCGCGAAGCAGCTCGTCGAGGCTGCGCAGAACTCGGTGGGCGCCCATCATGGCCCGGCCTACCAGGTGCAGGTGCGTTACCTGTGCGAAGACATGGACGTCTTGCGCAAGAGACTCGGCGACATCGACCGCGACATCGCGGATCAGCTATCCGCGCACGAGGTCGGAAGCTTGCTGACGACGATCGATGGGATCGGGCCGACGACGGCAGCACGGCTCATCGCGGAGCTCGGTGACCCGGCCGACTTCGCCACGGCCGCAGCCCTCGCCGCCTACGTGGGCGTCGTTCCAGGCCTAAAGCAGTCGGGCAAGCGCCAAGGCAAACGCGGGAACCTCTCGCCAATCGGTCACGCGCGGCTACGTCGCGCACTGTGGATGCCGACGTTGGTCGCCGTTCGGAAGAACCCCTGGGTGCGGGCCCACTACGAGCGGCTGCGCGACAACGGCAAGCCCGCAAAGGTCGCGCTGATCGCCTCGACGAGGAAGCTGCTCATCGCGGTTCACGTCGTGGCGAGGACCCGCAAGCCCTTCGTTCCACAGCTAGAGACCAACCCATGAACCGAGAAAACCGGGCCCAGCCCCTTGCTGAAGATCACGGTATCTCAGGTTCGAAGCCTGGTCCAAGAAGAAGAAGTGACGCGGGGTTACGTCTCGTTGCAGTGCAGGGGGGTGCAATAGGGTGCAGGAAGGTGTCGTTTCGACGGCACCGAGTCGCGGGACGGCACTATACGGCGCCTCTCTAGAGAGTCTCCTCGCCTAAGAACTCTCGAGCACGACCGGCAGCGATTCGAGCCCCAGCACGAAGCTGCCGCGGCGCATGTCCAGCGGGGCGTCCGGTTCCGCGAGCGCGATGTCCGGGAGCCGGTCGAGCAGTTCGTCGAAGAGGACGCGCAGTTCGAGGCGGGCCAGCTGTGCGCCAAGGCAGTGGTGCCGCCCGTAGCCGCCGAAGGCCATGTGCAGGTTCGGCGACCGGCGGATGTCGAAGCGGTAGGGGTCCTCGAAGACGTCCTCGTCGCGATTGCCCGACGGGTAGAGCAGCAGCAGCTTCTCTCCGTTCCGGATCTGCTGGCCCCCGAACTCGACGTCGCGCGTCGCCGTGCGGGACATGTTCTTGACCGGCGTGACCCAGCGGAGCATCTCCTCGATGGCTCCCTTCAGGAGCGAGCGGTCGGTGCGCAGTGCTTCCCACTGGTCGCGGTGGCGCATCAGCGCCTCGAAGCCGCCGGACATCACGTGCCGCGTCGTCTCGTCGCCTCCGACCAGGATGAGCATCGCCTCGGAGATCACGTCGTCGAGCGAGAGCTGCTGGCCCTCGAAGTCTGCATTGACGACGAGGCTGATCAGATCCTCGCCCTCGTTCCCCTGACGCCCCGTGACGATCGGATGCATGTACCGGTTGTACTCGCCTACGGCCGCGAGGAGTCCGTCGACGTCGTCGAAGTTCCCGGCGGCGAAGATGTCCGACCAGTAGAGAAGCTTGGCATGGTCTTCTTCCGGGAGCCCCATCAGCGCACCGATCATGTACATCGGGAGCGGTGTCGCGAGGTCCCGGACGAAGTCGCCGGAGCCGCGCTCGACAAGGGCGTCGATCAACTGGGTGACCTTCTCTCGCAGGTACGGCTCGTGCGCTTCGACGCGCCTCGGCGTGAATCCGGCACTGACGATGCCGCGACGCAGATTGTGTTCGGGCGGGTCGCAGTTGATCATCTGCGGGGCCCGTCCCTGGGGACGCGAACCCTCGCCCGAGCAGAAAGTGTCGTGGTCCCGGGCCACCTCCATGATGTCTTCGTAGCGGGCGATCCCCCAGATCCCCGAATGGTCGTCCCAGTAGACGGGTGCCTCCCTTCGCATCCATTCGTAGTGAGGCCCCGGGTCGGCATGGAAGTCGGGATGCAGGAGACGGATCTCCGGACGGGTGGGGTGCTCGGGGGTTCGCGTCCCGGCACTCGCCAGGACCCCCGACTTCAGCCTCTCGACCTGCTTCTCGCTGAGCAGGGGGCGATCCGGCGTTTCTGCCATCAGGCTTCTCCTCGCTGGGTCACGGCCAACGGTAGTGCCTTAGAAGAATAATTTACAGAATTTATTCCCGAATATGATAGTGTCGACCTCATACCAGGAGGCGCAGGTATGGATCACTTCTCGATCTTCGATGCAGACAACCACTACTACGAAACCACCGATGCGTTCACGCGGTTCTTGCCGAAGCGCTACGACGGTCTCATCAAGTACGTCGAGGTGGACGGTCGCACGAAGCTCGCCATCCGGAACGTGATCTCGGAATACATCCCGAACCCGACCTTCAACGTCGTCGCTCCCCCCGGACGCTTCGAGATCGCCTACCGGCTGAAGAACCCCGACTCCAAGACCGCACCCGGCGAGACGCAGGAGTTGCCGCCCCGCTACGAGAAGTCCATTCCCGCCTACTTCGAGCCCGAGCCTCGAATCAAGCTGATGGACGAGCTGGGTGTCGACCGGACCTTGTTGTGGCCGACCCTGGCGACGTTGATCGAAGAACGCCTCGCCGACGATCCGGTGACGACGCACGACGTCGTCCATGCGTTCAACCGCTGGCTGCACGATCAATGGTCGTTCGGCTTCGAGGACCGCATCTTCGCGGCACCGCTCATCACGCTGCCGATCGTGGACAAGGCGATCGAGGAACTCGAGTGGGCCCTCGAACACGGCGCGAGAGTGATCCTCGTGCGCCCCGCCCCGGTCCCGGACTTCAACGGCCGTCGTCGGTCGTTCGCGCTACCCGAGTTCGACCCCTTCTGGGCACGGGTCGAAGAGGCCGGTGTGTTGGTGGGCATGCACGGCGGTGACACCGGGTTCCAGCGCTACCTGAACGACTACGAAGGACACACCGGCGAATTCCTGCCGTTCGATGCTGGGATCTCGGGTTTCACGAAGCTGGTGAACGCCGAATCTCGGCCCATCGTGGACGTGATCAGCTCGATCGTGGGCCACGGCCTGCTCGCACGATTCCCGAAACTGCGGATGCTCCCGATCGAGACCGGGTCGGCGTGGGTGCTGCCCCTGCTCGCGAAGTTCAAGAAGGTCTATGGCCGTTCGTCGGCCGCGTTCGCCGAGGATCCGATGGAGGGCTTCGAGCGCTGCATCTGGATCCACCCGTTCCATGAAGAGGACACCGTGAACCTCGCCAGGGAGATCGGCCCGCACAAGGTGACCTTCGGTTCCGACTACCCGCACCCCGAAGGCCTCGACAAGCCGAGGGCCTTCGTCCATGAGCTCGACGGCCTAGAAGAAGCGGACCAGCGGAAGATCATGGGCGGCAACCTCGCCGCTCTCATGAACGCGACCGCCCAGGGGCACGACCCCAGGGAGGCGTGATGGACCTGACCTACGGAGAGGAATACGACGTCTTCCGCGAGGAGGTGCGCGCGTTCCTGGGCCGGCATTGGCCGCCTTCCGGGAGCGGCGAGCGACCGACGGCCGACGAGGTCGCGGCGTTTCGCGACCTCGCAACCGAACACGGCTTCCTGCGCCGCTCGATCCCGCGCCGCTACGGCGGGTCCGAGCAGCCGCCCGACGTCATCGAAGGCGCGATTCTGCGTGAGGAATTCAGGCGGGTTCGCGCCCCGATGGATCCGAGCGGCGTCGGCACGATGATGCTCGTCCCGACGCTGCTCGACCGCGGTGCCGAGTGGCAGAAGGACAAGTTCGTGCGGCCGACGATGCGCGGCGAGATGATCTGGTGCCAGGGCTATAGCGAGCCGGGGGCGGGCAGCGACTTGGCGTCGATCTCGACGCGCGGCGAGTTGGTCGGCGATAAATGGGTGATCAATGGGCAGAAGGTCTGGACCAGCGGCGCTCATGCGTCCGACTGGATGTTCTGCCTGGTCCGCACCGAACCGCATGCGCCCAAGCATGCCGGCATCTCCTACCTGCTGATCGAGATGAACCAACCCGGCATCGAGGTGAAGCCGTTGCGCCAGATGACCGGTGCAGCGGACTTCAACGAGGTCTTCTTCACCGACGTGCGTACGCCCAAGGACCACATCGTCGGCGAGCGTGGCCAGGGCTGGCAGGTCTCCCGGACGACGCTCAAGCACGAACGCAACTGGATCGGCGCCGCGACGCAGACCACGAAGCTGTTCGAGGGCCTGGTGCAGCTGGCGAGCACGACGTCCCGGGGCGGCCGGCGCAACATCGAGGATCCGGCCGTGCGGCGACGTCTGGTCGAGATCGAAGGCTATGTGCGGGCGCACGAGTACTCGAGCTACCGGCAGCTCACGAAGAACGCCAAGGGCGAGGACCCCGGCATCATCCAGCAGATGAACAAGTTGAGTTCGACGAACATCGGTCAACGTGTCGCCGCGCTCGCACTCGACCTGCTGGGCGACGGAGGTTTGCTCGATGCGACCGGGATCGAGCGCGACGGGCAACGCCCGACGAACGAGCGATCCTGGATCACGCACTACATGTACACGCTCGCCGGAGCGATCGCGGGCGGGACGGCGAACATCCAACGCAACCTGATCGCCGAACGCGGGCTCGGGCTTCCACGCGACGTCCACCTCCAGAAGGACGCCGCACGATGAACTTTGATGTGTCCGCGGAGCAGGAACTGCTCCAGGGCGTGATCCGCGAGTTCCTCGAGCGCGAGTGGCCGCCGCGGGCCACGCGCGAGGTCATCGAGTCCGACACGGGCTTCGACCCCGGCTTGTGGAAAGGACTCGTCGAACTCGGCGTGACGGGCACCCAAATCGAAGAGGAGTGGGGTGGGGCGGGCCTGGAGCTGCTCGACCTCGCATTGGTCGCCGAGGCCCTCGGCTACGGCGGCGTGCCGGGCCCGTTCCTCGGTCACGTCCTCGCGGCGATGGCGATCCAGCTAGCCGGCTCGGCCGACCAGCGACGAAGCTGGCTGCCGCGCCTCGCGGCAGGCGACGCGATCGGCACCGTCGCGTTCGCCGAGGAGGGCGGCGCATGGCAGCCGAACGAGTGGAAGCTGGGCGCCGGTGATTCGCTCACGGGCACGAAGCTCCACGTTCCGTTCGCCTCGGTCGCCGATGTCCTCGTCGTGGGGACCGCGGGCGGCGGCTTCGTCCTCGTCGAGCGCGATGCCGCCGGCATGAGCGTCGAGGCCTCCGAAGGCGTCGATCGGTCGCGGCGCATCGACAACGTGACCTTCGATGCCACCCCCTGCGAAGTTCTCCCCGATGCCGTGGGTGCGGCACCGCGTGTCCGCGACGCTGCGCTCGTCCTGCTGGCCGCGGATGCCTTCGGTTGTGGCTCACGGCTCGTCGAGATGTCGGTCGACTACGCGAAGGCCCGCGAGCAGTTCGGTGTCACGATCGGCCACTTCCAGGCGGTGAAGCATCAGCTGGCGACGATGGCCGTGGAGCTCGAGCCGTCGCGGGCGCTCTTCTGGTACGCCGCCCATGCGTTCGACGACTTGCCCGACGAGCGCGAACGCACGGCAACCCTCGCCAAAGCGCACATCACCGACCGGGTGATGCAGATCGCGCGCGACGCGGTCGAGGCGCACGGCGGGATCGGGTTCACCTGGGAATGCGACGTCCAGCTGTGGTTCAAGCGGGCGATGTTCGATCGCGCGTTCCTGGGTACCCCGGACGTGCACCGTGACCGGGCGGCAGGGCTGGCCGGCTGGTAGGCGTCCGACCCGCACTCCGGCTCCTCTTTCGAAAGCGCAGCGCAAACTGATAGGGTTCCGACCCGTGGCCGAGACTTCGAATCCCAAGACCGCCTCGAGAGGCCGCCCCCCGCGCGTCACCGCGGAACGTCTGCAGGACGCGATCCTCGCCATCGAGGGAGAAGTACCGACGCTGCCGGGCCTTGCCCGACAACTCGGCATCGGCGTGGCCACGATCTACAGCCACGTTCGTGGCCAGGAGGAACTCCGGCGGCTTGCGGCGGATGTCGTCCTGGACACCTGGCCGATTCCGCCCGCTCAACCGGGCACCCACTGGGCGGATTGGCTGCTCGAGTACGCGCGCGACTCCCGCCGCATGATCGAACGTTATCCCGTCGCCCATGGAACCCGGCCGATGGCCGGCGGCCAGCTCCGCCACGCCGAACGCGTCCTCGCCCAGCTGATCGCGCTCGGGATGAACGGCAGCGAGGCTGTGTACGCGTTCCACCAGGTCGGGCTCCTGGTACTCGGACTCGGAGCGCAGATCGAAGCAACGCGGGCCGAGGGTGCGCAGTCCGGTCTCGACGAATGGGGACTGCTCCAGGAAGCGTTCGCGAGCCATCCGGATGAGCTGCCTGTCCTGGGTGGACTCGAGCGGACCGATCTCCCCTCTCTGAACGCCGCCTTCGACGAACTGGTCTGGTTCACGCTCGCAGGCATCGCCCGCCGCCGAGGTGAGGTCTTGCCCAACCAGCCTCCGGCTGCGACGGCGCCGTAGGCTCGGACCTCCGGAAGATCCACGGCACTCCCCTTCAGGGCGTCTCGAGCGACGATCCCTGGATCGAGGAGCAGTGAAGCGCCATCTCACTGTACTTGTCAGCGAGAGCCTCCATCCCCGGTGCGATCTCGACATCGTGGGGCGTGTAGCTGGGCATGTAGATGCGGAGCAGCCCCGGAAACACATCGCGGACCCTGCCGGATCGGGGAACGAGGGATGCCTCCCTCAACTCCGCCTTCTCCCGTGCGCTGCGCTTCGGCGGCGGACGCACGGACATCATGTACTTCACCACGCGGCGCACCCATCTGGAGAAGTGGAGTTGGGCCCAGGTGCCGACGGCCAGGCGATAGAGGTAGCCGCCGCAAACGTGATCGTAGACGTCGAATGCGACGGTGCGATGCTCCAGCTCTTCGACGAAGTGCCACTCCCACATCTGCAGGAAGGTGGGAAGGTCTTCGCCGAAACCGTTCGGTTCCATCAGGTGCTTGACCACGTGCATCGTGAAGGCTTCGAAGCCTTCCGCGTACGCGAGGTTGAAGCGCAGCGACTTGGTCTTGGAGAATCGGTGGTAGTCGTCCGAGAGCTCCTTCTCCAGCGTCTCGAGTCCGGGAAAGCCCGAGCGGCGGATGGTCTCATTGAACTTCATGTGCATCCGGTAGTGCTGGCCCTCCTGGGCGGCGAACCCCTTCAGGCCCTCGAGAACCTTCGGATCGGTGACATGGCTCTGTGCGGCCTTCATCGACCGAATCAAGTAGGGCTCCAGGTGCGGGAGCAGGAGCGAGGCGGCGATGAAGGTGAACGACTGTTCGTGATCGCCCTCGATGAAGACCGGGTCGATCTCATCAGGAAACTCGAACGGCATCCGTCGGACGGTGATGGTGTCCAGCATGGTTTCTCCTCGGGGCAAAATGCAACTCGGCCGCACTGGGATGTTCGACATCATCCGTCGTCTTCATTCCAGAACAGACGCGCCGCGTTCTGGTAGAGAAAACGATCGAGGACCCCGGGGCGAAGGTCGAGCTTTCGCGCCTCTTCGACACATCTGGGCATCTGAATGGCCGGATGGTCGGACGCGAAGATGGTCTTCTTCTGGCCACGCGTATTCATGAAATGAATCAGCTCGGGCGGGAAGTGCTTGGGAAGGTAGGCCGACGTCATCAGGTGCAACCCGGGATACTTGAGCATCAGGCGAAACGCGACCTGCCACCACGGATCGGCGCCGTGGGCCATCACGAGCTTCAATTCTGGAAAGTGGAGGCAGACCCGATCGAGGAACATCGGGTTCTGGCATTCGCCCGGCACCTGTGGCCCGGGAATTCCGGTGTTGATCGTGATGGGCAGGTCGAGCTCGATGCACTTCGCATACACCGGGTAGTAGATGGCGTCGTTCGGTGGGATGTCGAACAAGAAGGGGGTGATGCGCGCCAGCACCACCGGGTGGTCCCGTCGGAAGGACTCGAGTGCGCGGAGTGTCTTCATCCCGCGGCGTGGGTTCAGCTGGGCGCCGAGCGAGAACCGTTCCGGGTGCTTCTCGGGAAACTTCATGACGTGCTCGGACGGCTTCGCGGGATCCGTCGTCAGGATGGCCCGCGCGACGCCGCAGCCATCCATCATGTCGAGCATCTCCTGGACTTCGTAGTTGCGGAAGAAGTCCTCGCCCTGCTTGAAGTAGTCCTTCCCTACCTGTTCCAGGTAAGCGGGCCGGCCGAACTCGGCCACGTTCACGTTCACCCAGCAGTCGATTGCGCGCGGCGCCAAGGTCTCTTCCTCCGGAAGGGTGGGCGGCCGCGAGGCAGCCTATCATATTTGAGATCTTTTTCTGTAAATCATTCTCTAAATGATCTACAGTAGGTCCCACGGCCGAGCTTCGGCTCACCGCAACCGCCGATGGGAGCCTGCAGCGCATGAAGTTCGGAATCTTCTACGAGCACCAGCTGCCCCGGCCGTGGACGGACGATGCCGAGCATCGGCTGATGAAGGACTCGCTCGCCCAGTGCGAGCTCGCGGACAAGCTCGGGTACGACTACGCGTGGGAAGTCGAGCACCACTTTCTCGAGGAGTACTCCCACTCCTCGGCGCCCGAGGTCTTCCTCGCCGCCGCGAGCCAGCGCACCGAGCGGATCCGGCTGGCGCACGGAATCATCCAGCTGACGACGAACCACCCGGCGCGAGTGGCCGAGCGAGTCTCCACACTCGACCTCGTCAGCGACGGGCGCGTGGAGCTCGGGATCGGTGAGGGTTCGACGTCGACCGAGCTGCACCCGTTCGATCGGCGATTCCGCGACAAGCGGCCGGTCTGGGAGGACGCCGTTCGGGCGCTCATCCCGATGTTCACGGAGCCGGTCGCCGAGTATCACGGAACCCACTTCGACTTCCCGCCGCGCAACGTCTTGCCGAAGCCGTTGCAGAAGCCGCATCCGCCCTTGTGGGTGGCGTGTTCCCAGCTCGAGACGATCCAGATGGCGGGGATGCGCGGCATGGGCGCGTTGGGCTTCCAGTTCGCCTCGGCCGACACCGCGACGAAGTGGGTCCATGCCTACTACGACGCCTACCTGAATCAGCTGGACAAGCTCGCGGACTACCAGACGAACCCGAACATCGCCGTCGTCTCCGGCTTCATGTGCGCCGAGACCGACGAAGAGGCCCTGCGAAAGGCCGATGGTTGGACCTTCTTCCAGTTCGCGCTCCGGTACTACGGGAGCAAGGGCGTGCTTCCCCCCGGAGAAGTCTCGCTCTGGGAGGAGTACGAGAAGTGGCGGGCGACGCCGGAGGGCCAGAAGCAGAGCCGCACCGGGCTGATCGGCTCGCCCGACACACTGCGGCGTCGTCTCCGCAAGTTCGAGCAGTCGAACGTGGACCAGGTCATCCTGCTCAATCAGGCTGGCAAGAATACGCACGAGGACATCTGTTCGAGCCTCGAGTTGTTCGCGCGCGAAGTGATGCCGGAGTTCCACGGTCGCGACCCGGAACACCAGGAATGGAAGCGCGCGGTCCTCAACCGGGAGCTCGTACTCGACCGTCCGGACACGACGCAGCCCGAGGACACCACCGCTCTCTTCAAGCCGACGCAGCCACCGTCCTCGGGGGCGTGAGGTTCATCGGGCCGGCGGATGTCGGCCCTTCACGGGCTTCGGCCCTGCACTCGACTCCATCTGGAGGCACACGATGCTCGATCTCGTGATCAAGGGCGCCACCCTCGTGGACGGCACCGGCGCACCCCAGGAGACCAGCGACCTCGGCATCCGCGACGGCTGCGTGGTCGCTCGCGGCCAGGTCGGCGAAGCCGCGCGCGAGACCGTCGACGCGGACGGAGCCCTGCTGGCGCCCGGTTGGGTCGACGTCCACACCCACTACGACGGCCAGGTCACCTGGGACGATCAGGTCGACCCCTCCGCGTCGCACGGCGTCACCACGGTCGTGATGGGCAACTGCGGCGTCGGCTTCGCGCCTTGCCCGAAGGGCGGCGAGAAGGAACTGATCGAGCTGATGGAGGGCGTGGAGGACATCCCCGGCACGGCGCTCCACGAGGGCATGCCCTGGGGCGCGTGGGAGTCCTTCCCCGAGTACCTCGACTTCCTGGCGAGTCGCGAGTACGCGCTCGACATCGGGGCACAGCTCGCGCATGGCGCGCTGCGCAACTACGTGATGGGCCAGCGCGGCCGCGACAACGAGAGTCCGACGGCCGAGGACCTCGCCGAGATGGCGCGCCTCGTCGAGGAAGCGATGCGCGCCGGCGCCGTCGGTTTCTCGACCTCGCGGACCATCGGACACCGCTCGATAGGTGGCGATCCCGTGCCCGGCACCTTTGCCGACCGTGACGAGCTGGTCGCGCTCGCGCAGGCGATGCAGCGTGCGGGTTCGGGCGTCTTCGAGCTGATCCCCGCCAGCACGATCGGCAGCCTGCAGGAGCTCGGCGGCGAGCGCTATTCGCTCGAGCAGGAGTTCGAGCTGATCCGGGAGATCGGGCGCTTCGGGCGCCCCGTGACGTTCACGACGCTGCAGTTCCCCGAGTTCCCGGAGACCTGGCAGTACTTCCTCGCGGAGAGTGGCAAGGAGAATGCCAACGGCGCGGATCTGCACCCGCAGGTCGCCTCGCGACCGATCGGCTTCGTGACCGGCCTGCAGGCCTACCACATGTTCCAACGCCGCGAGAGCTACTTGCGCATCGCGGAGCTGCCGCTCGAACAACGCGTGCGGGAGATGCAGAAGCCGGAGATGAAGGCAGCCATCCTGAAGGACGCCGACCTCCCCGTCGATACGCCCGGCGCCATCGTGAACGTGCACAGCCTGCTCGCGCAGGTCGCTCCGTTCATGTTCCCGATCACGATGCCCATCGACTACGAGCCCGACCCGAGCCAAATGTTCATCCACCGTGTGCAGGCCACGGGCAAGGACATCGACGAGGTGATGTACGACTTCCTCCTCGAGGACGGCGGCAAGAACTTCGCGATCGTCCTGGGCTCCAACTACTGCGACTTCAACCACGACGTCATCCACACCATGCTGTCGGATCCGCACACGGTGACGGGTCTCTCGGATGCCGGCGCGCACGTGAACCTGATCTTCGACGCCGTGGCGCCGACCTACTCGCTGGTCCACTGGGTGCGCGACCGCACCCGCGGCGAGCGACTGCCCCTCGAGTTCGTGGTGCAGAAGCAGACGCAAAGGAACGCACACCTCTACGGTCTGGGCGACCGCGGGACGCTCGAGATCGGCAAGCGGGCCGACTTCAACCTGATCGATTTCGACAACCTGTCGCTCGGCCGGATCGAGGTGCACCACGACCTGCCGGCCGGCGGCAGTCGCATCCTGCAGAACGCCAGCGGCTACCTCGGCACCTGGGTGAACGGCGTGCGAACCCGCGCGAACGACGCCGATACCGGTGCCCGCCCGGGCCGCCTGGCGCGCCCGACCACTGCGTAGTGGACGCGAGGGCCGACCCGGGGCTCACGATCTGAAGGCGAGGTCGCCCTCCGCTCGGTGGCCGACACGGCGGAGCTGGGGCCGGGAACACTGGAGATCTCCCGTGGTTGCGCCACCGTCGGAACGGCGAGGAGGACCCACATGGCTTGGCTCGACGAACTCACTGCGATCGGACGTCTAGTAGGGAGCGCTCGACGTGCGCTGCCCAAATCGAACTGGACCATGACGCGGCTGCTCGAGGAGCGCGCACACCGGGCGCCCGGCGATCTTGCCCTCGCGTACCTCGATCGTCGGTATACCTGGGGCGAGATCGACCAGCACGCGAATCGCTGGGCCCACGTGTTCCTGGACGAGGGCATCGAGCCCGGCGACATCGTGGCGCTGATCATGGACAACCGACCGGAGTACCTCTTCGCGGTCCATGGCCTCGCGAAGGTCGGTGCGGCGGCGGCGCTGATCAACACGAATCTCACGGGTCAGTCCCTCGTCCACGCGATCACCGTGGGGAACTCGCGCAAGGTCGTCGCCGGCGACGAGCACGCGGCCGCCGTCGAAGAGGTGATCGCGGAGCTCGAGACCCTCGACGACGAGCACCCGGTCCTGCTCCACGTGGAGGACGCGACGCAGCCGCGACCCGGTGGGGGCGTGCCGCTCAACGAGGCGCTGCAGTCGGCCCAGGCGTCGAAGCCGCAGGTCGCAGTCGAGGCCGACTCCGAGATCCTCTTCTGCTTCATCTACACGTCCGGGACGACGGGGCTGCCGAAGGCTGCGGTCGTCTCGCACCGGCGCGCGATGATCGGGGGGCTCGGCGCTGCGCACCTCATGATGCGGCTCGAGCCGGGTGACGTGAGCTACGTGGCCCTGCCGCTCTATCACTCGAGCGCGATGTTCATCGGCTGGAGCGCCGTGCTGAACTCCGGCGCTGCGATGGCGTTGCGGCGCAAGTTCTCGGTCACGCATTTCTGGGACGACGTGCGTCGCTTCGGCGCCACGCACTCCGTCTACATCGGCGAGCTGTGTCGCTACCTCCTGAACGGGGAGCCCGGTCCGGGCGATCGCGACCACGACCTGCGTTGCGTAATGGGCAACGGACTGCGACCGGACATCTGGAACGAGTTCCAGGAGCGCTTCGGGATCCCGGAGATCCGCGAGTTCTATGGCGCCACCGAAGGCACGGCGGGGCTCATGAATCGCACGGGCAAGCCGGGCATGGTGGGCAAGATCGGCTTCGGCATGAAGCTGGTCACCTGCAACCAGGAGACCGGCGAGCCGATTCGCGGCGCCGACGGTTTCTGTACCCCGGTCGACCCGGGGCAGATCGGCCTGCTGCTGGGACCGATCTCGAAGGCGACCTCGTTCGACGGCTACGTCGACCGGGAGGCCTCGCAGAAGAAGATCCTGACGGACGTGTTCAAGAGCGGCGATCGCTTCTTCAACACGGGGGACCTGTTGCAACTCCACGAGGGCAAGTGGCTCTCGTTCGCGGATCGGGTGGGGGACACCTTCCGCTGGAAGGGCGAGAACGTCTCGACCAACGAGGTCGCGGAGGTCTGCAACGGAGCGCCGGGTGTGCTCGAGACCAACGTCTACGGCGTTCAGGTTCCGGGCGCAGACGGCCGGGCCGGCATGGCGGCGATCGACACGGACGAGGGCTTCGACCTCGAGGCGTTCGCCGGGTTCGTGAAGTCGGCGCTTCCCGGCTACCAGCGTCCGCTCTTCGTGCGCCTGCTGGGCGGCGAGATGCAGACCACCGGCACCTTCAAGCACCAGAAGGTGCGATACCGCAACGAGGCGTTCGATCCCGGCCAGTGCGAGGACCCGCTCTACTACTTCGATGGCGAGTCGTATCGGCCCATCGACGCCGCGGTCTTCGACGCCATCGGCAAAGGCGAGATCCGGGTGGGCTAGGCGCTCCGAGCTTCCTCGGCTGGGTGCTTAACTGCGCAGTGCCGTCACTGCTGGCTGGCCTGGAACGGCAACGCATCGAGTCGCTTCGCATCTAATGCTGAGCCCCAGGTGCGTTGCCTGAGGCTCGATGCTGCCGTGCGGTAAGTGCGCGAGTTCGCTGGCACGCCGGGAGGGATTCGAACCCCCGACCCCCAGGTTCGAAGCCTGGTGCTCGATGTCGAACCACCGGACAACGCAGTTCGAAGAGCCGCGCGCATCCAGCGTTCAGCGGCCCGGAACCAGGCGCTCGCCGCGACAACCAAGCACGACCAAAACGCGAAATCAGACACCGCCAGAACGCGAATTCCTCAGCGAATCCGGCGACTTGTGGCGGGGCGGACGGGACTCGAACCTACAACCTCCGGCCGTAACTCCGCGGAAACGCAGGGGTCCGGATCGGTGAAGCTTGTATCCCGTTGTATCCCAACCTCTCCGGGACCCCCCGCTGCCCCGAGCGCAGTGGGGTTTGGCGGGACCCAGTCAACCAGGTGCGACCAGTTCGAACCGGACTTCGCGCGAAGAGGACGCGGGAATCGAACCCGGGCTCAAGGGACGCAAGCGCCGGAAAGGAGTGGCGTCGATCTCTCGTATCGTCACTCACCACCCGTGAGGCGTGCATCATTCGCCCGCCGCGGCGGACTGAAGCCGCGCCCGTCGACGGATCTCCGAAGGCGCGCATTGCGCCCAGCGCTTGAACGCCTTGCGGAAATTCGAGGCGTCCTCGAACCCGACCCGTCGCCCGATCTCGTCCACGGGAATGCGCGTGTTCTCCAGATACTCGACCGCCACCGACAAGCGTGTTTCATCGACGAGCTGCTGGAAGCGAAGCCCGTCGTCGCGAAGACGCCGGTAGAACGTCCGGAGGGATAGACCGAGGTTCTTGGCGATCTCAGGTGCGGTCGAAGCATACCCCTGGCGCGCGAGGCAGAGCCTTCGAACGTCCCGAGCAAGTCTCGTTTCCCCGACGCCGCTCGACACGATGCGTTCGCAGAAGTCCTGACACACGCGTGCGGTGGCATCGCTCGCCTCGGGACAGGGCCGTTCCAGAACGGCCGCATCGAAGTGCCACTCCATCACATCGCTGGCGAAATGGATCGGACATCGGAGCGCGTCGCGGTACGCCGCTGCGTGGGCAGGCGCTTCGTACGGGAAGTACATCGCGCTCGAGGGGAAAGGCGCCCCGACCACGTAGCCGAGTAGCGTCGACATCGAGCTTCGCCAGAACTCGGCCACGAATGGGAGCGCACTGCCCAGCGAGTGCGCATCGTGGGAGCGCAAGACGCCCACGTCGCCCTGCAGCTCGAAGGTGATGCGCAGGACGGGACCGGCGAGCTCCAGGTGCTCGAGACCGAACTCGAACGCTTCGCCGACGGTACGACTCGTCAACAGCGCATAGCCGAAGAGGCCGAAGTCGCTGATGCGCTGCCGCGCGCCGGCCCGCAGGGCCGTGTCAGGCCGTCGTGCGAGGCGCTCGGCGCTTCGCAGCAGCGCAACTCGCCGACCATGATCGATCGGGTGCTCGGAACTCAACGCGTCGCCCAATGTGACGCCCGACGCGGAAGTCCATGCTCGGTGATCGATGCCCTGCTCGGCGAGCTCGCGGCCGAGCGCGTCGAGTCCGAAGCCGAGGGAGGCTCCGGACGAGAGGTCAACGGGGACTTCCGGACGTTCTCGTTGAATGGGCAGCTGGGAGGGCACCGGCCGACGTTCCTCGCTATTCGCTCGAGCCTTCGAGCCTAGGATGGCACGATTTCACTCGATGATTGGCAGGATATCACCTCACAGTCGGTGGCGCTGTCGCAGATACTCCTGGTGCCCGTCGAGCAGGAGTCCCCGATGACGACCCAGCCCCCCATCGAAGCCCTGTCCCAACGACTCCGATCCCAACGCGCCGCCTTCGCCGCGGAGCCGTACCCGACGCTGGCTCGGCGGCGCGAGTGGATCGATCGCATCCTCGACATGACCGCCCGCTACCAGCACGAGATCGTCGAGGCGGCACACGTGGATTTCGGGGGCCGCGCGCCGGCCGAGACGACCATGGTCGAGGTCTTCGGAACGACCGCCAACGCGCGCAACACAAAACGCCGCCTGAAGAAGTGGATGCGCGCTCGCCGGATGCCCACCGCGCCGCCCTTCCGGCCCGGCTACAACCGTCTCATGGCGCAGCCCGTAGGCGTCGTCGGTGTGATCGCGCCGTGGAACCTCGCCTACAACCTCTCGATGGGGCCGGCGATCGCAGCGTTTGCCGCGGGGAACCGTGTCATGTTGAAGCCAAGCGAGATCACGCCGGCCAGTGCCGAGCTGATCCGTCGCATGGTCGGCGAGAACTTCGACCCCGACGAGTTCGACGTCTTCCCGGGTGGTCCGGAGCTGGCTGCTGCCTTCTCGGAGCTTCCCTTCGACCATCTCCTCTACACGGGATCGACGTCGATCGGTCGGCGCGTGGCCGAGGCCGCCGCGCGCAACCTCACGCCGGTCACGCTCGAGCTCGGCGGCAAGAGCCCCGTCATCATCGACGACTCCGCGGACTTCAAGCGAGCGGCACGGCGCATCGCGTTCGCCAAGCTCCTCAATGGCGGCCAGATCTGCATCGCCCCCGACTACGCGCTCGTGCCGCGTTCACGGCGTGACGAGTTCGCCCAGGCGGTCATCGCGGAGGCGTGTGACCTCTACCCCGACGCCACTACGAACGACGACTACTGCTCGATCGTGTCCGACCGGCATCATGAGCGCCTGCTCGGGCTGTTGTCGGAGGCGAGAGCCGCTGGCACCGAGGTGTTGAACGTGGCGCGCATCGAAGAGAGCCACGATCGCCGGATCCCCATGCAGATCCTGCTCGACCCGGACGAGAAGCTCGGCGTCATGAAGGAGGAGATCTTCGGGCCGCTCCTGCCCGTCGTCTCCTACGAAACGCCCGATGAGGCCATCCGCTACGTGAACGAACGGCCGCGCCCCCTCGCGCTCTACTGGTTCGGCCAGGATCAGAAGCGTCGAGAAGAGGTGCTCCACCAGACGATTAGCGGTGGCGTCACGATCAACGACGCGATCTGGCACTTCGCCCAGGAGGACCAACCCTTCGGCGGTGTCGGCGAGAGCGGCATGGGCGCCTATCACGGCGAGGCGGGCTTCCGCACCTTCTCGAAGGAGAAACCCGTCTACCACTCGGCGGCGTGGCCGTACTCGATGGCGATGTTCCAACCGCCCTATTCCGACCGCACCCTGAAGCTACTGGAATTCCTGCGGCGGATCGTTTGACCGCGAATCCACCGACCCAATCCGACTCACAAGGAGAGAACCCATGTCAGAAGAGACCTCCGTGAGCTACGAGCAGGACGGCCCGCTGGGCATCCTGACGATGCACCACGCCCCGCACAATCTGCTGGGTCCTCCCTTGATGAAGGGCGTGCGCGACGCGCTGGCCACCGCAGAGAAGGAAGGTGCGAGAGCGGTCCTCCTCAAGAGCGGCTTGCGGCATTTCTCGGCGGGCGCCGACATCGCGCTCTTCGAAGGCGCCATGGACGGAGGCGGCGGACTCGAGCTCTCGCCTGTCAACTTCCTGAAGGTGCTCGAGGCGTTCCCGCTGCCGATGGTGGCAGCCGTGCACGGCGTCTGTGTCGGCGGCGGTCTGGAGCCCGCCCTCACGTGCGACTTCATCATCGCCGCGCGCTCTTCGAAGATCGGATCGGTCGAGGCCACGATCGGGCTCAATCCGCTCATGGGCGCGATCCAACGGCAGGTCCAGCGGGCCGGGGCGCTCCGCGCCAAGGAGATGTCGATGCTCGGCCGGCGCTATGACGCCGAGACCCTCGAACGCTGGAATCTCGTGAACCGCGTGGTCGACGACGAGAACCTCGAAGCGGCCGCCCACGCCGTGGCGATGGAACTCGCCAACGGTCCGACGGTCGCACACCGCATCACGAAGGAGCTCGCGCGCATTGCGGAAGACGAAGGCGTTGCAGCGGCGGACGCGGTGATGGAGGAGAAGCAGAAGGCGCTCTGGTCGTCCGAGGATCTGAAGATCGGCCTCGAATCGCTCATGAAGAACGGTCCGGGCCTCGCCCGCTTCGAGGGGAGGTAAACCATGTCGGGACCTCTCGAAGGACTCAAGGTCGTCGATTTTTCGCGCGTATTGGCCGGTCCGCTCTGCGCGCGCACGCTGCAGGACCTCGGCGCGGAGGTGCTCAAGATCGAGCCGCCGCGTGCAGACGTCTCCCGCTTCTCGGCTCCGATCAATCCCAACGGCATGTCGGGCTACTACGCCCAACAGAACGCCGGCAAGCGGAACATCTCGATCGATCTCAATCGGCCGGAGGCGCGGGAGATCGCGCTCAAGCTATGTGACGAAGCGGACGTACTCGTCGAGAATTTCCGGCCGGGGGCACTCGGTGCATTCGGGCTCGACTACGCGACGCTCGCCGAGCGTAATCCGCGACTCATCTACGTCTCGATCTCGGGCTACGGGCAAGGCGGTCCCTTCAAGGGGCGCATGGCCTACGCGCCGACCGTTCAGGCCGAGGCGGGCTTCACCCATCACTCCCTTCGCCACTTCGGGGAGAATCTCCAGGCGCCCCAGACCGACGCCCTCTCCCACGCCGACGTCTACGCCGGCTTGCAGGGGGTGATCGCGGTGCTCGCCGCCGTCCGCCAGAGGGAGACGACGGGGACCGGGCAGCACATCGACGTGGCGATGGCGGCAACGGTGATCGCGATCAACGAGCGCGCGCACGTCGATCTCAACGGGCTCGAGCTCGAGGACGAGCCCGCGATCCTCGGCGCGACCGATGGCTCGTTCTTCACGGGACCGGGTGGCGAGCCGTTCATCTCCGCGATCAGCATCGTCGGAACGATCACCTTCCGCTTCTTCATGGCGGCGATGCGCCGACCCGACCTCGCCCTCGACCCGCGCTTCGCAACACCCGGCGCGCGCCGGGCGAACCTCGAATCCCTGAAAGACGTGATCCAGTCGTGGATCTACTCCTTCCCCGACATGGCCTCCCTCGACGCTCAGCTCGACGAAGCGAAGATCGCGATCGGAGAGATCCGACCGCTCCAAGAAGTGGCCGAGTCCGAGTGGGCCGACTACTGGACTGCGACCCACGAGGTCTCGGACCGCAACGGCGGCTCGTTTCGGCTACCGGGCCGACCGTGGAGGTTCTCGGGCGCGGAACTCTCTCCGCCCGGCGAGCCAGCGCTCCAGGGCGAGCACAACGCTCAGGTCTGCTCCGAGCTCGGACTCGACGATGCCGCAGTCAAGGAACTCGAAGAAGCGGGCGTACTGGTCGGAAACTTCGCAGCGCGAATGATCGAGAGCGTCGAGCAGAGTGTCGCGGCCGATCTCGCGCGGATCAACGCGGCACCCGAAGTGGCCGATTCGTCGGAAGGCGCGGGAGATCGACCTGAATGACGACGGTCGACGAGACCCACGACCCGCAGCTCCGGAGCTGGGTCACGAGCGCGAACGATCCCGACTCGGACTTTCCGATCCAGAATCTCCCGTTCGGCATCTATCGATCGCGCGACGCCGGATCGCAATGGCGGGGCGGTGTGGCAATCGGCGACCAGGTCTTCGACCTGGCCGCCGTCGACGCGGAGACCGGCCCGACCTTGAACCCACTGGCTGCTGCCGGTCGATCGACCTGGCGAGACTTGCGCCAGAGGCTCTCGCACGCGCTTTCCGATCGGGGCCACTCCGCGAAGCTCGAGCGATACCTGACTTCCCTTTCGGACGTCGAGCTCGGTCTCCCCGTCGCCGTCGGCGACTACACCGACTTCTACAGCTCGTATTTCCATGCGTATCACGCAGGGCAGCTCTTTCGTCCCGATGATCCGCTCACGCCGAACTTCAAGTGGATTCCCATCGGCTACCACGGCCGGTCCTCGTCGATCGTGCCGAGCGGAGCTCCCGTCTACCGGCCGTCGGGGCAACAGTCGCCCGAAGGCGAGGGCCCGCCGATGTTCGGCCCCTCGAAGGCACTGGACTACGAGGTCGAGCTCGGACTCGTCGTCGGCCCGGGGAACGAGCGCGGCAATGCGATCCCCATCGATCGTGCGGAGGACCATCTCTTCGGTGTCGTTCTTCTGAATGACTGGTCCGCGCGCGACGTTCAGGCCTGGGAGTATCAACCGCTCGGCCCCTTCCTCTCGAAAAGCTTCGCGACGACACTATCGCCTTGGGTCGTCACCCTCGAGGCGCTCGCGCCGTTTCGCGCCCCCGCCTTCGCGCGTTCGCAGGGGGATCCGGAGCCGCTGCCCTACCTGACCGATTCGCGCAACGAAAAGCGGGGCCACTTCGACATCCAGGTCGAGGCGTGGATCAGGACGGCGGACGCGACCCGGCCGTATCGCCTGTCTCATAGCTCGTATGCGACGAGCTATTGGACAGCCGCGCAGCTCATCACGCACCACACCTCCAACGGCTGCCCTCTCGAGCCAGGTGATCTCCTGGGAACCGGAACCGTGTCAGGACCGAACCCGGAAGAGGCAGGGACGTTGCTCGAGCTGTCGAAAGCCGGCGCATCGCCAGTAGTGCTGCCCGACGGTGCCAAGCGCGGATTCCTCGAGGATGGTGATGAGCTCGTGCTGCGCGCAGGCTGCAATGCGGAAGGCTACCGAGGAATCGGGTTCGGTGAGGCAACCGGAACGGTGGCTGCCACGGTCGATTCTTGAATCGAACTGCAGCGGTCGAGACCCCTGGCACCGATTTCTCACCGCAGATCAACGCATTGCTCCGCCAGCGAGCTCTCGCGAGTGTGCGGAGACACCGCGAGAGCTGCAGCCTATCCGACGGTTCGGTTGCGCCGGAGCCTCCGGGCAGGCGATCCCAGGTCCGATCGACCAGGCGGACCCAGACCCCCAGATGCTCGATGTCGAACGGCCGGACAACACAGTTCGGACAGACGCGCGCATCCAGGCGTCAGGACTCCGAGATCGGGCGCTCGCCGCGACAACCAAGCGCAGCCAAAGCCCCGAACCAAGCACCGCCAGAACGCGAATTCCTCAGCGAATCCAGCGGCTTGTGGCGGGGCGGACGGGACTCGAACCCGCAACTTCCGGCGTGACAGGCCGGTGCTCTAACCAATTGAACTACCGCCCCGCGGCGGGCTCAGGAAGTAGCTGATCGGCCCTTGGGGCGCTAGCGATCGGGCGCCTTCGAGGCGGGAGTCGCGGTCTCGCGGGCCTCGGCGCGGGCGGCCTGGCGCGCCGCGCGGCGGTCGGCGCGGATCGCGTCCTTGGGGAAGCGCCAGGTGAGGCTCCCCTCCGTCGCGTCGGCCACCGCCCGGATCTCCGCCACCTCGTCCGGGAGCTTCTCCGCGCGCCGACCGCTGCGCAGCTTGTGGGCGACGCGACGCACGGCGTCCTGGAGGAGCAGCCACTCCACGTAGCCGGGCTCGATCCAGTCGGGATCCGCCTCGGTGGCGTAGCCCTCGAAGTAGGCCTCCAGGGTGTCCGAGTCGTTGGCCGTCTTGAGCAGGGTGGCCAGGGAGCAGCCGCGCGGTGCGAGACCGATGGCCTCTTCGTCCACGTAGCGGAGGTCGTCGTCGTCGGGCCTCCACATGAAGTTGTCCTTGTGGACGTCGTCGATCTCGAGCTCCACGGGCAGGCCGTGGCGGAGGGCGTGGCGCAGGGCCTTGCGGAGCACCCGGCCCACGCTGCGGCCCGGGAGCCCGGCGCGGGTCGCGACCGTGGCGAGGTCCGCGACGAAGCGGCCGAGGGCCGTGAGCGAGGCGAGCCATCGCGGGGGCGTGGGCATCGCGTCGTGCGGGGCGCGGCCCATCGTGTGGAGGCGTGCCGCGAGGCTTCCGACGCGGCCGGCCTGGGCGAGCAGCTCGTGGCGGGTGAGGGGCCGGTGGTCGGCGAGCAGGTCGAGGAGCAAGAAGCGGCCGTTTCGCGCGACGAAGGGTGGGAAGAGCCAGGGCAGCCCGCGCACCAGGGCCTCGATCTCTCTCGCGCGGCGCTCACCGGCGCAGGCGCGCAGCTTGTAGGCGCGGCCCGCCCCGTCGGTCACGCGGAAGGCGGTGCCGCTGTGGGCGCCCTCCCCGCCCAGGCCTTCCAGCGCGACGAGCCGGCGCTCCGGCTCGAAGGGCCGCTCCTCGAGGATCGGATGCATGGCGCGGCGGCGGAGCGCTAGGCGCCGCTCCCGCTCCCACCCTGCTGCTGTTGCTGCTGGGCGACCTGCATCTGGATCGCCTGCATCTGCATCATCAGCGTCATGTCGCCCTCGACCTGGATCTTGCCGGACATGAAGGCGGTCATCGGATCGAGCTCGCCGCTCTCCATGGCGGCGGCGTCCTCGCCGGTGATCCGCACCGTGGTCGTTGCCTCGTCGGGGATCGGGCCCTGGCCGAGGCAGAAGCCCACGCTCCAGGCCTCGTCGGCGGCGACCACCATGCGGATCAGGCCCGAGAGCTGCTGCATCTCCGCCAGGGCCTGGGGCGTGGGCGCACCGCCCAGCCCCGGGGCGCCGTCGCCGGCCTGCTTGAGCGCGTCGGGCCGGAAGAAGAGCGAGGCGCCCTTGCCGATCGCCCCGCCGCGGCCCTCCCACAGGGCGCCCTGCCAGTCCGCCACGCTCTGGACGTAGGTGAAGGCGGCCTCGTCCCGCGAGCTGGCCTCGATCGTGACCTGCCCCCCGGCCACGTGGACCACCCACTCGCCCCCGCCCTCTCCTTCGAGCCGAACCCCGAGCTTCACGTCCACCTCGTCGGCCCCGGGCATGGGACCGGCCTCGGCGAAGGCCTTCGGCAGCCATTCCTCCAGGAAGGCGGCCGGGGCGAGGGGGGCGTCGGGAAAGGCGGGCATGAGACCTCCTGGGAGCCCGCAGTGTAACGACCCCCCTGCGGGTCCGGGCGCGGCGCGCGCCGTGCGCTAGAAACATGCGGATGCTCGCCATCCTCCGCCGTGCAGCCCGGCGCCGTCACGAGCGGCGGAACGAGCGGGTGCGCAGCGCCGATGCCCTCGAGCAGCTCGGACGCTACGGCGAAGCGCGAGCCGTCTACGCCGAGGCGTTGGAGCGGGAGCCGGCCCACGCCGGCGCCCTGCGGCGACTCGCCGCGCTCTCGCAGCTCGAGGATCGCATCGACGAGGCCGAGGATCTCTGGCGACGGCTCCTGGCCGAGCGACCCGAACGGGCCGACGCCTGCCATGAGCTCGCCCGCCTGCGTCTTCGGGCGGGCGATCCCGAGGAGGCGCTGCGGCTCGCCACCCGCGCCGCCGAGCTGGCCCCGCCCGGCAAGCCCCATGCCCTGGCGCACCGGGCCAAGAACCTGCGCGATCACCTGGCGCGGGGCGAGGTGCCCCTGGCCGCCCGCCACCTGGCCATCGCGGGCATGTCGTTCTGCGGCTCGACCCTGCTCGGCTACCTGCTCGGGAGCCGGCCGGACGCGGCGAACGTCGGCGAGTCCCACGCGCTGGTCTACCGCCGCCAGGGCATGCGACCGATTCCCGTCGACTACGCGAGCGACGAGCCAGAGGGCATGATCCGCTGCACGCTCTGCGGAGAGGGCGAGTGCCCGATCTGGACCGTGCCGTTCCGGCGCACCCTCGCCGCCGACCCGATCGATTGGTACGGCAAGCTGGCGGTCCAGGCCGGCGCACCAATCCTCGTCTCCTCGGACAAGAGCCACGCCAAGCTCTCCGGGCTCGATCCCTTCAGCCGGCACGACGTGGTGATCCTGTTCAAGACGCCCTCGGTGCACTTCGCGTCGGCGCGGCTCCGGCCCCGGCCGCCGAAGGACCCGCAGCTCTACATGACCCGCTGGGAGCGCGAGTACGCTCGCCTGCTCCACGACCTGCCGGTGAAGGGCCGCAAGATCGTGCTGCACTTCGACGCCTTCCGGCGAGCGCCGGAGGTGCACCTGCGCCGGCTGCTCGAGCGACTCGACCTGCCCGTCTCGGATACGACGGACCCGCTCGAGGTCGACCCGGCCCAGCACGTGATCGGCGGCAACCCGTACACCCGCCAGGACGTCCGTGAGGAAGGGCGACGGCTCGGGATCCGCACCGGCGACGTGCACGAGCTGCCGGACGAGGCGGGGCGGGCGATCGCCGAGCGCCAGGAGCGCAGCACGGTCTTCGCCGAGCTCCAGGAGCGACACGCCGAGAGCTTCGACGGATGCTGAAGAGGATCGCGCGGCGCCTGTCGGCGCGGCGGGTCCGCCAGGCGGAAGCCGCCCACGAGGCGCTGCACCTGCCGGAGGAGCGCGAGGCCTGGGAGGCGGTGCTGCGCACCCGGGCCGACCATCCCCGCGCGCTCCGGCGGGCGGCGGAGCTGGCCGCGCTTTGCGGCGATGCGGGCCGCGCGCGCGAGCTGTGGGAGCGGGCGCGGGACGTCCCCGACCTCGCCCTGCGCGCCCACGGCGAGCTCGCGCGCCGCACCTTCGAGGCCGGGGAGACCGAGCAGGCGCGCGCCCACGCCGACCGCTTCCTCGCCGAGAGCGAGCCCGAGCCCCGCGCCTTCAGCCTGCGGCGGCAGGTCGAGAGCCTGCGCGCCCACCTCGAATGCGACCCGGAGCGCAGCGACGTCCGCCACGTCTGCGTCACCGGCGTCGCCTTCAGCGGGAGCACGCTGCTCGCGAACCTGCTCGGAGGCCAGCCGGGCCTCTCGAACATCGGCGAGAGCCACTGGCTCATCCACCGCCGGGTCGAGCGGGAGAGCTACGACATCGACTTCGACGCGGACCGGGAGGCGGCGGTCTTCCACTGCAACGGCTGCGGCCCGACCTGCCCGCTGTGGACCTGGGAAGCACGCCGTGCCCTCTCCGAGGACCGGCGCGACTGGTTCCACCGCATCGGGCTCGCGCTCGGCACCCCCGTCCTGGTCTCCTCGGACAAGAACCAGCTCAAGCACCTGACCCAGGACCCGTGGCTGCGCTTCGATGCCCTCGTGCTGTTCCGGCACCCCCGCCACGCCTGGCACTCGGCGGTGCGGCCCGGACGCAAGTGGCGCGAGGTCGTCCCCTACCTAAAGCGGTGGGAGGAGCACTACCGGCGCCTGGCCTTCGACCTGCCCAACCGGGGCCGCAAGCTCTTCCTCGACCTGGATCGCTTTCGCGAGGACCCGGATCGCCACCTGGCACGGCTCGCGAGCCTGCTCGCCTTCCCCGATGCGGGAGCCGCCGGCGCGTCGCAGGCGGACCACTCCATCGGCGGCAACGCGCCGGTCGTGGCGGCCTTCCAGCGAGAAGGAGAGCCGGCCGTCGTCTCCCAGGAGAGCGCCGAGCTCACCGACGAGGAGGAGGCCCTCACTGAGCGCTTCGCGCGGGAGTCGGAGCTCTACGCCCACCTGGGCGCGCGCCATGCCGAGGCCTTCGGTCCGTGATCATCAGCCACGAGCATCGCTACGTGTTCGTCCAGGTCCCGGACTCCGCCTCCACCGCGATGGGCCGGGAGCTCTGCGCGCTCTACGACGGCGAGGAGATCGGCGCCAAGCACGACCACCTGGTCACGCTGCACGCGGCCACCGACGGCCGCTACCGCGACTACTTCGCCTTCGGAACGATCCGCCACCCGCTGGAGATCATGGTGGCGCGCTACTTCAAGCTCAAGGTGGATCGGGGCGGCATGTTCACGAACCCGGAGTTCTGGGTCGAGAACGGCGGGCACATCACCGAGCGACAGCGCGAGCGCTACCAGTTCATCCAGGAGAAGGACGCGGACTTCCCGAGCTACTTCCTTCGTTTCGCCCCTCGTCTCTACGAGAGCCCCTACTTCACGGGCCTCCTCGATCGCTTCGACCTCGTGCTGCGCAAGGAGAGCCTGGACCGGGACTTCCGGGCCGCGCTGGCACGGCTGGGTATCCAGGCCCAGCGCGACATCCCGCCGGCCAACGTCACGCCGGCCCGGAAGGGCCCCTTCGCCGACTACTACACGCCGGAGATCCGCGAGCGCACGGTCGCGAGCTTCGGCCCCTACATGCGCCGCTGGGGCTTCGCCTTCCCGGAGGCCTGGGGCGCCCGTCGGCCGCCGCGGGCGGCGATGCTGGAGTACGAGCTGGGGCTGCGGGTCGCGCGCTTCGGCCTGTGCCGGCTCGGCTGGAGCCCGGAGCGCGCCCTCGCGGTGCGCGATCGCGTGCGCTCGCGGGTCAGGAAAGCGGCGCGAAGGGCGGGAAGCGCCTAGCCATCGGCTGCCGGGCCCTCCTTGAGCACGCGGCGGATCGCGCGCCGGGCGCCTTCGGCGGACAGGTCCGGGCGCAGGCCCCGGGAGACGGCGTCCCATGCCCTGGCGTCCTCCCGGCGTTGCGCCGCCGCCACCCAGGCACGGCGGATCGCCCTGTACCCCCGCATGGGAAGCCCGAGGACGGGCCGCTCGGCCCAGGCCGCGCCGAAGCGGCGCAGCTCCTCTCGCGGGGATCGGACCGCCGGCGCCGCAGGCGTCTCCCGTGACGAGGCGGGCGGCACCGCCGCGGACGGAGGAGCCGGCGACGAGGCGGGCCGTGCCGGCGCCGCCACCCAGTGTCCCCGCAACCAGCGCGAGGCGACCAGCAGGTCCGCGTCGATCGCCGGTGCGACGGCTGCGAGAGCTTCGCGGGTGTAGGCCGGAGGCAGGGGCGCCGCCCGCGCCGTCACACCCTCCAGGGCGTCGTAGGCCGCCAGGTGCGCCTCGACCTGGGCGGCCAGGGTGAGGCCTTCGCGAACGCGACGGGCCCCCGCGGCCCCCATGGCCAGACGCTGGTCACGCCCGCGGGCGAGGCCGGCCAACGCGGAGGCCAACGCCTTGGCGTCGCCCTCGGGCACCAGGGCCCCGGTCTCGCCGTCCCGGACGACCTCGGGAATGCCCCCGTGGCGGGTGCCCACGACGGGAAGCCCCGTCGCCGCGGCTTCGACCACCACGTTGGGGATGCCCTCAACGTCGCCGTCCGCCGCCCTGCGGGAGCAGTGCACGAGCACGTCAGCCCAGGCGAAGTGGTCGCGGACGCCGGCGGCGTCGGTCGGCTCCACGAGCTCGAGGCCGTCGACCACGCCGAGCCTGGCTGCCGCGTCGGCGATCGGCGCCCTGTCCCCGGCGCCGACCACGCGCAGCACGGCGTCGACGCCCTCCGCGCGGAGGGCGGCCAGGGCCTCGAGAGCGTCGCCGTGCCCTTTCTTCTCCACGAGTCGACCCATCATGAGCAGACGCAGGGGTCCGTCGCTCCGCCCCGCGCGGTCCACCACCTCGAAGTACGACGTGTCCGCGCCGCGCCGGATCAAGCGAATCCGCCCGGCCTCGACGCCCTCGGCCTCGAGCAGGCCGGCCAGCGTGTCGGACACGCACACGCACAGGTCGGTGGCCTGCAGGAGGCGCCGGTAGAGCGGTGCGTGCAGGGGGTCGCGGAGATCGCTGCCGAGATCGCGGCCGCCGAACGTGGTGACGAGGGGAACGTCGAGGCACTCGCGAAGGAGAAGGGAACGGATGCCGGACCAGCCGAAGTGCGCGTGGAGGAGGCGCGGCTGCCAGGCGCGTCGGAGCGCCTCGGCGACCAGGGCCGCCCCGGCGGGCCGCAGCAGCGCCTGGGTCGTGGCGCAGGCGTAGCGCGGCAGCGGGAAGCGCTCGCGATGCTCGCGGCGGTTGCACAGAATGGCGCCCGGCGCCTCGGGCTCGAGGCCGGTGATGAGCCGGTGCAGGAAGGGCTGACTCCAGGCCAGGTAGGCCGCGAACTTCGCGTGCAGCACCACGCCCCGGGTCACGGAAGCGCTCCACGCCACCAGCTCGCGAAGAGCCGCGCGGGCCAGCGCCAGCGCTCGCGACGGCCGATCGCCTCCGGCAGCTCGACGTGGCCGGCCAGGGCCCGGTGCCACGCCGCCCGCCGCGCGGAGCGCGGGAGCGCGCGGTAGGCCGCGACGGCCGCATCGATGTGCGCGGCCAGCGCGCCCCCGCACACCGCCAGCCCGAACTCCGCCTCCACCTTCGCGCGCCCCGCCCTTCCGAAGCGTTCCCGGAGCGCCGGATCCGCCAGCTCGAGCACGGCGCGGGCCAGGCTCTCCGGCGCGTGCTCGGGCACGAGCCGTCCGGTCTCGCCGTCCACCACGGCCTCCGGGATCCCGCCGTGGCGGGTCGCGACCACCGGCAGCCCCAGCGCCATCGCCTCGAGGATGCTGTTCGGCACGCCCTCCACGCGCCCGTCGTCGTCCTGCTCGCTGGGCTGGAGGAGCACGTCCGTGGCGGCGAGCTCGGCGCGCAGCACCTCGACCGGCACGGCACCGTGGAAGTGCACGGCGTCGGCGAGCCCCGAGCTCCTCGCGAGCTCGCGCAGCGAGGCTTCGAGCGGACCGCGGCCGAAGAGGTGCAGGCTCGACCCGGGCAGCTCCTTGCGCACCGCCGCCAGGGCCTCGAAGGCGGTGGCGTGCCCCTTCACCTCCATGAGCCGACCGCTCAGCGCGAGGCGAAGCGGGCCCCGGCCTTCGTGGGGCCCGCGCGGCCGGTAGGCGGCGAGGTCCACCGCCAGGTGGAGGGTGTGTGCCCGCTCCGCCGGAAAGCCCGCGGCGACGACCTTGCGGGTGAGGTGATCCGCCACGCCCAGCGCGACGGCACCCGGTGAGGCGTACCAGCGCTCGAAGAGCTCCCGGTAGGCGGGGTCGCGCACTTCCAGGTTGGCGTCCTCGCCGTGGAAGATGGCGAGGACGGGCACGTCGGCGACGGCGCCGAGGGCCAAGGCGCGAAACGCGTTCTTTCCCAGGTGGGCGACGACCGCCCGGACGCGGCCGTGACGGCCGCGGATCGCGGCCACGAGCTGGCGCGGCGGGAACGCCTTGCGGAGCAGGCCGAGGTCGATCGGATGGACGTGGATGCCGCGCGCCGCCTGCGCCGCCCGCTCCTCGGCGGTGGGTGCCGCATCCACGTAGCCCGCCCGCGGGCTCTCCAGGACGATCTGCGGCTCGTGCCCGGCGAGGGCCTCCACGGTGCGATGGACGCCCGGATGGCTCCCGGGCGCGAAGGTCTGGGACGTGAGGTGGAGGACGCTCAAGGCCGGTCAGCGCCGTCCCCGCCACCAGGACCGGGCCGTCTCCTCCGCGGACGCCTCCGGGGTCGTCCGCAGCTCCTGCACACGGGCCAGCACCCGCAGCACGGCGGCGGCCTGCTCGGGCGCGAGGTCGGCCAGGTCCGCGGTGCGGGTCGGCCGTCCGCGCGCTGGAGCGTTCGGCCAGGGCCCGCCCCAGACGCGGCTCGCGAACGCGTCGAGGGCCGGCTGCAGGGCGCCCCATGTCTCCTCGAGCGCCGCGTCGGTCCAGCCCCAGAATGCCTCGGTGTTCCAGCCCGCCTCGTCGGCGAGCTCGCGGAAGGTCCGACGCAGCGGCTTGTAGCGCGGGTGGCGATCGGAGAAGGCGGGGTCTTCGGCGCGAAGCGCTCGGCCGACGAGGCGCGCCACCTCGACGGTGAGCGGCCCCACCGACACGTTCTCGCGCCCCGCCACCTCCTCCAGACCGGCCAGGCCGCCCGCGTCGAGCCCGAGTGCGGAGGCCAGCATGGCGAGCGGCGCCTGGGCGCGGACCTGCCCATACGGGACGGCGACGAGCTCGATCGCCGGATGGGCGGACACGGCCTCGAACTGCGCCCCGGGATCGAGCGCCCCCTCGGCGACCAGCCGGCGCCGGAAGCCGTCGAAGGACTCGGTCACGGCGAAGTCGCGCACGTTCTGCTGATAGGTGCTGTTGAGCCAACCGATCGGCTCGCGGACGACGGCCAGGATCGTGAGGCTGCGGCCCGCCTCCTTGGCGTGACCGACCAGCCGCTCGAGGGCCTCCGGCGAGCGCAGCACGTGGGCGAGGTTCTCGCAGGACACCAGGGCCACGGGCGCTTCGGTTCCGCGCAGCTCCCGGGTGAGCTCGTCCCAGGTCCCGAGGCTGGGGTCGAAGCCCGGGTCGCCCAGCAGCTCCCGGACCAGGTTGTAGGGGGGACGGCGGTGCCCCTTGGTCCCGGTCGCGGGCACCTCGACGCCCGCGCGCGCCAACGCCTCCCGGTGCCCGAAGAGCTGCGCCTGGAGGTGCGTAGAGCCGGTCTTGGGCAGACCCACGTGGAGAACCAGGCGCAAGCGATCCACTCCTCGATGCGGGAACCGAGTCTAGTGGATCGGGGCGCCGCTCCGCGGAACGGCTAGCCTCGCACTCCGTGAGCCCCGGCCTCGTCCACCTCCCGCCCCATGGGGAGCCCGTCCGGTGACGCCGCGCATCCTGTTCCTGCGCGAGCACTTCCGCTGGATGGGCCGCCACAGCGGCTACGACCCGCTATGCGATGCGGTGCTCCGCCTGCGCCCCGGCGATCACCGCTCGGTGTTCGTGAAGCGCCGCCTGCCCCGGGGCAGTCGGCCGCTGCTCGATCGGCTCCGACGCCACGGCCGGGGCAGCCCGTTCTACAACGTCTTCGGGGCCCGCGCCGAGGCCGAGACGCTCCTGCGCGCGCGCCTCCAGCGCCCGGACCTCGTCCACGTCACCTACGTCGAGAACCAGCTCGGCCTGCTCGCTCGCCACCGCGACCGGCTCCCGGCCCGGCTGGTGGGAACGGTGCACCAGCCGCCGGGCTGGTACCGCATGCGCCACAAGAACCCGGCCCAGCTCGAGGCCCTCGACGCGCTGATCGTGATGGGCCGGGAGGCGGCGCGCTGGTTCGAGGCGCGGGTGCCGGGCCGCGTCCACTTCGTGCCCTACGCCGTGGACACGGACTTCTTCCGTCCCGCCGACCCGGGGCGCAGCCCGCGCGAGCCCCGTTGTCTCTTCGCCGGCCGCTGGCTGCGAGACCTCCCGGCCCTCGAGGAGGTGATCGAGCAGGTGCTGGCCCGCGACCCGAAAGTGGGCTTCGACCTGCTCGTCCCCCACGACGACCGCAAGGACGATCTCTTCCTGCGCCTCGCCCGCCACGAGCAGGTGCGCTTCCACGCGGGCCTCTCCGACGACGCGCTCCTCGCCCTCTATCGCAGCGCTAGCCTGCTGCTGCTGCCGATGTTCGACTGCCTGGGCAACAGCGTGCTGCTCGAGGCGCTGGCCTGCGGGCTGCCGGTGGTGACCAACGACGTCGGCGCCCTGCCCGACTACACCCGTCCCGAGTTCGCCGATCGGCTTCCCCGCGGTGACGTGAGTGGAATGGCCGAGGCCGTGCTGCGGCGGCTCGGGGATCCCGCCGAACAGGACGCCCGCGGCACGGCGGCAAGGCGCTTCGCCGAGCAGGAGCTCTCCTGGGACACCGCGGCCCGAGCGACGCTGGACATCTACGATGCCGTCCTCGCCCGCTGATCGGCCGCTCCTGATCCAGACGACGTCGCACCGCTTCACGCCACGGGCGCATCCCACCATCTTCCGTCTGGCGGGCGGCCTCGCCGACAGCTTCCGGCAGCTGGTGCTGGAGCTCGACGACAACGCCTACGTCGAGAGCGAGCTCTCCCCGGACGCCCGGCGGGAGCTCGCGGAACGGGGGATCGCGGTGCGTCGCGTCGACCGGGCGCGGCTCCACCACGAGGAGTACGTGCGCTGGCTCCTGGCCGGCATCGCGCGCCGCTACGGGCGGCCCGTCGCGATCCTGGCCCAGCTCGGCAACAACGGCTGGCGCAGCCTGGTGCTGGCCGCCCACGCGCGGGTGCCGCTGGCGACGCTCTTCCACGGCGGCGACGCCCGGGTCGGCATGGCCGACGAGCGCTTCCGCGAGCGCTTCGATCGGCTGCGGCGGCTTCCCGGGAGCCACCTCGGCGGCGTCTCCCGCAACGTCGTCCAGGACCTGGAGGCCTGGGGGGTCGCGCCGGAGCAGACTTTCCTCCAGCACCACGGCGTCGACCTCGCCCGCTTCCAGCCGCCCGCGCGGGCGGCCGGCGCGGGCCGGCTGCGCATCGCGATGGCCGGCCGCTTCGTCCCGTTCAAGGACCACGCCACGGGCCTGCGGGCCTTCGCCGCCCACCACGCCCACCACCCGGAGAGCCGGCTCCATCTCTACGGTGAAGGGCCGCTCGAGGAAGACACCCGTAACCTCGCGAACCAGCTCGGAATCGCAGGGGCCGTGACCTTCGAAGGGCTGGTGCCGGTAGAGACGCTGACCCGGGCCTGGGCGGAGGCGGACGTCGCCCTCCAGCCGAGCCGCACCGATGCGGAGGGCCACGCCGAGGGCATCCCCACGACGGTGCTCGAAGCCATGGCCATGGGGCTGCCGGTCGTCGCGACGAAGCACGCGGGCATTCCGGAGGCCGTGGTGGACGGCGTCACCGGGCTCCTCGCCGACGAGGGCGACGCGGGCGGGCTGGCGCGCCTGCTCGACGACCTGGCCGAGATGCCCGAGCGGCGAGTCGCGCTCGGCCGGGCGGCCCGCGCCCGCATCGAGGCCGAGTTCGAGGTCCACGGCCTGGGCCGCCGCTTCGCCGAGCAGATCCGGTCCTGGTGCGACGCCCACGCTGCGCTCCCGGCCGCCGTCGTGGACGCCGGCATCGCCGAGGCGACGGCCGGCTTCGAGCAGCCCCTCGCCCGTCACGGCCTGGTGCGCCGGCTCGCGCTGGAGGGCCGCATCGCGGCCAACCGCTGGGCCGGCCGCATCGAGAGCGGAGCCCCGGCGTGATCGTCCACCACCAGCGCCGTTGGATCTATCTCGGGATCCCCAAGACGGCGAGCACCACGCTTCACCGGTTCCTGCCCCAGCACGGCGGCGAGGCCCACGGCGACCAGCACGAGACCGCGATCCCCGAGGCCTGGCGACACTACCGGGTGTTCGTCACGGTGATGAACCCGTTCCGCCGGGCCACCGCACTCTGGCGCATGTGGGGCAAGGACGTGGCCAAGGGCGCCTGGTGGACCGAAGGCTACCGCCCGGAGCTCGTGCGGGAGTTCCGCGCCTTCGTGGACACGTTCTTCCTCGACCCTCCGGAGCCGGACAGCCGGCCGGTGATGGAGTGGTCGATGTGCCGCTGGCTCGACTACGCGGCGCTCCCCGAGGAGCCGGAGGTGCTGTACGCCGAGCGCCTGGGCGAGGAGCTGTTGCGGGTCGGCATCCTGACGCGAGCGGAGGACGTGCCCGTCCAGAACAAGTCCGGCAACGAGGCCTGGTGGGAGAGCTACGACGAGGGCCTGGTCCGGGACGTGCGCGCCTGGGCCACCCGCGACTTCGAGCGCTTCGGCTACCCCACCGATCTCGACGCCGCCGTCGCTTCGCAGCGTGCGGTCGAGAGCCCGCCCCCGGCCCGCCGAAGCCCCTGGAGGCGCCTCCGCGCCCGCCTCCGCGGCCTGCACGGCAGCCGCTAGCGGGCGGATTGCCTACCCTCCGCCGCGATGAAGGTCGTGATCCTGTGCGGGGGGCTCGGCACGCGGCTTCGCGAGGAGACCGAGTACCGGCCGAAGCCGATGGTCCCGATCGGCGACCGCCCGATCCTCTGGCACATCATGAAGCTCTACGCCCACTTCGGGCACAAGGAGTTCGTGCTGTGCCTCGGCTACAAGGGCGAGGTGATCAAGGACTTCTTCCGCAACTACCAGTGGAACACGAGCGATCTGACCCTGAAGCTCGGACCGACACCGGAGATCACCTACCACAATGCCCACGACGAGGAGGACTGGACCGTCACCCTCGTCGACACCGGCCAGGAGACCCAGACCGGCGGGCGCCTGCGGCGGGCCCTCGACTACGTCGACGACGACGTCTTCCTGTGCACCTACGGCGACGGCCTCACGAACTGCAACCTGAACGCCGTCGTCGGCTTCCACCGGGAGCACGGCGGCATCGCCACGCTCACCGCCGTGCGTCCCGCCGGCCGCTTCGGCGAGCTCGGCCTCGACGGCCGGACGATCACCTCCTTCCACGAGAAGCCGGAGAAGGAGAGCGCCTTCGTGAGCGGCGGCTTCTTCGTCTTCGATCGGCGAATCGGCGACTACCTGCCCGGCGACGACGCGATCCTGGAGCGGGAGCCCCTGGAGCAGCTCGCCAGCGAGGGCCAGCTCAAGGCCTTCCCGCACGACGGCTTCTGGCAGTGCATGGACACCTACCGGGAACAGCAGCTGCTCCATCAGCTGTGGACCGACGGACGGGCTCCCTGGAAGCTCTGGTAGGGATGTTCGGCGACGCATTCAGGGGCCGTCGGGTCCTGGTCACCGGCCACACCGGGTTCAAGGGTGCGTGGCTGTCGCTCTGGCTGCGGGAGCTGGGAGCCCGGGTGACGGGGCTCTCGCTGCCGCCGGACCCGCCGCCGAACCTGCACGGGCTGCTCCGAGCCGGCACCTTCGAGGCGGAGATCCCCTGCGACGTCCGCAACGTCGATGCCTTGCGCGAGGCCGTGGCCCGTGCGGAGCCCGAGCTCGTCTTCCACCTGGCGGCCCAGTCGCTCGTGCGCCGCTCCTACCGGGAGCCGCGGCTCACCTTCGAGACCAACGCCCTCGGCACCCACCATCTCCTGGAGGCGATCCACGAGGTCGGCGTCCCGGGCCCGGTGGTGATCGCGACGACGGACAAGTGCTACGAGAACCGCGGCGAGGGCCGGGCCTTCCGGGTGGGCGACCCTCTCGGCGGCCGCGATCCGTACTCCATGAGCAAGGCCGCGACGGAGCTCGTCGTGACGTCCTTCCGGGCGAGCTTCCTGGGCGGGCCCTCGGCCCCGGGCGTGGCGACGGTCCGTGCCGGCAACGTGATCGGTGGCGGCGACTATGGCGAGGACCGCCTGATCCCGGACGCGGTTCGGGCGCTCGTGCGCGGCTCCGCCGTGCCGGTCCGGAACCCGGATGCGGTGCGACCCTGGCAGCACGTGCTCGACTGCCTCTCGGGATACCTGCGCCTGGCCCAGGAGCTCGCCGAGCGACCGGGGGACCCGGAGCGGCCGGGCGCCTTCAACATCGGCCCGGAGCTCGGGAGCCGCCTCAGCGTGCGCGAGCTGGTCGAGGCGTTCCTCGCCCGCTGGCCCGGAACCTGGGAGGACCTGCGCGAGGCCGACGCCCCGTACGAGGCCGCGCACCTGGAGCTCGACATCACGGCAACACGCGACGCCCTTGGCTGGACGCCGGCCTGGGACGCCGCCGCCGCCGTCGCCCGCACGGCCGATTGGTACTGCGCCCGCCACGAGGAGAAGCGCGATGACCTGGACGCGCTGTGTGTCGAGCAGCTCCGCCACTGGGCCGCGGACGCGGCGCCCGCCACGCGCGGGGAAGCGGCGTGAGCGTTCCGGCCTGCCGTTCCTGCGGCACGCCCGCGCCGGCGCCCTTCCTCGACCTGGGCCGCCAGCCCCTGGCGAACCAGCTCCTGCGGGAGGCCGACCTGGATCGGGAGGAGCTTCGCGTGCCGCTCCGGGTCTTCGCCTGTCCCGACTGCTGGCTCGTACAGATCGCGGACGAGGTACCGCCCCACGAGCTGTTCAGCGACTATGTCTACTTCTCGTCGACCTCCGACGCGATGGTCGCGCACGCCCGGGCGGCGGTGCACGCCCATCGCGCTGCGCTGGGCCTGGACGGCGATTCCTTCGTGGTCGAGATCGCGAGCAACGACGGCTACCTGCTGCAGCACTGCGCCCGGCTCGGGATCCCCTGCCTGGGCATCGAGCCGGCGGCCAACGTGGCCGCTGCGGCGGAGGAGCGCGGGATCGAGACCCGGGTCGCGTTCTTCGGCGCGGCTCTCGCGGACGCCCTGCGTACCGAGCGCGGCCCGGCGGATCTCGTCCTCGGCAACAACGTCTTCGCCCACGCGCCGGACGCGAACGACTTCGTCGCCGGGCTCGCCCGGCTCCTCGCACCGCAGGGCCGTGCGGTCCTCGAGTTCCCCTACGCCCTCGATCTGATCGAGCGCGTCGAGTTCGACACGATCTACCACGAGCACGTCTTCTACTTCACGCTCACGCCCCTGCTGCCGCTCTTCGAGCGCCACGGTCTCGCGGTGGTGGACGTGGAGCGGCTGGCGATCCACGGCGGGTCGCTGCGCCTGAGCGTCGCCCACGCGGGAGCGGAGGCCGCGCCGCGGGTCACCGCCCTGCTCGACGAGGAGCGAGCGCGCGGCGTGGCGACGCCGGCCCTCTACGAGCGCTTCGCTGCCGATACCCGGGAGCTGTGCGTCGCCCTGGTGAAGCTCCTCGACGAGCTCGCGGCCGAGGGCCACCGACTCGCCGCCTACGGTGCCTCCGCCAAGGGGAGCACCCTGCTGAACGCCTGCGGCATCGGCCGCGAGCGGCTCGCCTTCGTGGCCGACCGGAGCCCCCACAAGCAGGGCCTCTTCACGCCGGGCACCCACCTGCCGATCCGACCGCCCGAGGCGCTCCTCGAGGAGGGCATCGACCGGGCCCTGCTCCTCACCTGGAACTTCGCGGACGAGATCCGCGGGCAGCAGCAGGCCTGGGAGGGGGCCGGCGGCCGCTTCGTACTCCCCCTGCCGCAACCGCGGGTATGGACGTGATCTTCCGCGAGACCGGGCTGCCCGGCGTCTTCGCGATCGAGCTCGAGCGCCACGGCGACGACCGCGGCTGGCTGGCCCGCACCTTCTGCGAGGAGGAGTTCGCGGCCGCCGGCCTGCCCACCCGCTTCCCCCAGTCGACGGTCACGCGGACGCGCCAGAAGGGGATGCTGCGCGGGCTGCACTACCAGGCCGCGCCGAACCCGGAGGGCAAGCTCATCCGTTGCGGGCGCGGGCGCGTGTTCGACGTCGTGGTCGATCTCCGCGAAGACCTGCCCAGCTTCTGCCGCTGGCTCTCCTTCGAGCTCGACGGCGAAGGCACGACCACCCTCTTCCTGCCGGCGGGCACGGCCCACGGCTTCCAGGCGCTCTCGGACGACGTGGAGATGGCCTACCAGATGACGACGGCCTACGTGCCCGGGGCCGAGCGAGGCGTCCGGTGGGACGACCCAACCCTCGCGATCCCGTGGCCGCTGGCCGATCCGATCCTGTCGGACCGCGACCGCGCCCTCCCCTCCCTCGCCGACCGCCTGCCGTGAGAGTCCTCGTCACCGGCGCGAGCGGCTTCCTGGGCGGCGCGATCGCCCGGGAGCTCGACGCCGCGGGCCACGAGCTGGGCCTGCTGCGGCACCGCTCGGACCCGCCCCCGCTGCAGGGCGCCGTCGCGATCGCCGGCAGCCTGGCGGAGGTCGACGACGGGGCGTTGCGCGCCTTCGCTCCCGAGGCCTGCGTGCACGCGGCCTGGATGGCGACGCCCGGTGCCTACCTCCAGTCTCCCGAGAACGCTTCCCTGGTGGAGGCGTCGCTCGTATTGGCCGAGCGGCTCACTTTTCTGGGAGCCCGCCACCTCGTCGTGCTCGGAAGCTGCGCCGAGAACGCCCCGGACGACGGTCCGGATTCCCTCGGCGGCTCCGCCTACGCCCGGGCCAAACGTTCGCTGGCCGAGCAGCTCCTGGCGGAAGGGGCCCGCGTCCCTCCCACCAGCTGGCTTCGGGTCTTCCACCCCTACGGCCCGGGCGAAGCGGCGGAGCGGCTCCCGAGCGCCTGCGCCCGCGCCCTGGCGTCCGGCGAGACCTTCCACGTCAGGCACCCGGACGTTCAGCGCGACTTCGTCTTCGTGACTGACGTGGCGGCGGCGGTGCGCTGCGTGCTTGCGAGCGAGCCCATCGGCGCCGCCGACCTCGGAACCGGCCAGCCGGTCACGGTCGGCGAGCTCGTGGATCGTGTGGCCGCGCTGGTGGGCGCCGACCCGGCGCTCGTCGTGCGGGGTACCGGAGCGTCCGCCGAGCCGCCCCTCGTCGCGGATCCCCGCGCCCTCGCCGCCCTGGGCTGGGCGCCGAAGCACGACCTCGCGAGCGGCCTCGCCCAGCTGCTCGCGGCCCTGGGCCTGCGCTGACATGGCCGCGCCCCGGGTCACGATCGGCGTCCCCACCCGCAACCGGGCGAAGAGCCTCGACCACACCCTGAGCTGCCTGGCCGGGCAGGGCTTCCGCGACCTGGAGCTGCGGATCTCGGACAACGCCTCTTCCGACGAGACCCCCGAGGTGATCCGCCGCTGGACCGCCGCCGACCCGCGCATCCGTGCCACCCGCCACGCCGCCGACGTGGGCCCGGTCGAGAACTTCGACGGCCTGCGCCGCGACGTCGAGAGCGAGTACTTCATGTGGCTCGCCGACGACGACGAGGTGGACCCGGACTACGTGGAGACCTGCGTCGCCTTCCTGGACGCCCACCCCGACCACGTCCTGGCCTCGGGGCAGGCGACCCTCGACAACGTGGAGGGCAGCGGGAAGGGAACCGTGGTGCCGGGCGTGCCCGTGAACCTGCAGGACGCCCGTCCCGCGGAACGCGTGCTCCGCTACTACGAAGAGGTGATGGACAACAGCAGCTTCTACGGCGTCATCCGACGAGCGGCCCTGGACCGCATCCCGTTCCGCAACACCCTCGGAGCGGACTGGCTGATCGTCGCCGCCCTGGCGGCCCAGGGCCGCGTCCGCACCCTGGAGACGACGGGCCTGCGGCGGCCCCACCGCTGGGGGCCGGACAGCTTCTCGCGCATCCTGGCCGCCCAGCAGCTCCCGGCGGGCTGGGCGCGCCTACCCGGCTGGATCATCGCGCGGGACGCGTTTCGCGACGTACTGAGCTCCCCGGCCTACGCTCTGATGAGCCGCCCGGAACGGCTCCGCCTGGGCGCGCGCTGCACGCGCGCCGTGTGCCGTCACTTCCGCATCGGCGCCCGGGACGTGTTGGGCTTCTACGCCTCCGGCCGATCTACTCGATGACGCAGTAGGACACGTAGGGATCAAACGGGAAGCGTCGGATGCGGACCTGACCCAGGCCCAGCACCTCCTGCACCGCGGTCGTCTCTCCCGGGAAGATCTCGACGTTCAGCTCGTCGAAGGCGATGATGCCGCCCTTCGGCATGCGGGGGACGAAGGCCTCGAGGGCCGCCTTGGTCGGCTCGTACAAGTCGACGTCCAGGTGCAGGAGCGAGATGCGAAGGCCCGGGAAGTCCTCGGCGAACTTCGGCGCCGTCTCCGTGATGTCGCCCTCGATCACCACCGCCCGCTTCGCCCGGGGAAGGAAGCTGTCCCGGTGGAACAGGTCCACGTGGGTCATCAGCTCGTCCCGGAAGGGCCCGGCGTCCCAGCCGCCTTCGCGCTTCTGCCACTTCTCGTCCGGCGGGCCGTCCTCGTCGGCGAGTCCGGTGAAGCCGGCGAAGCTGTCGAAGCCGAAGACGCGCCGCGTGCGGTCGCCGGGATGGAAGATCTCCAGGAACTTGGCCCAGGAGAAGAAGCTCACGCCTCGGTAGATCCCGACCTGGACGACGTTCCCCGGGAGGTGGGCGACGCGCCGGTAGAGCTCGTAGTGCGCCAGGAAGCGCGTCATGGTGACGCGGCGTACGTAGACCGGGAACGACTCCAGGATGTCGGAGAGGCGGTGGCCGGCCTTCTGGGTGACCGCGTCCAGCTCCTGCCGGATCTGCTCGTCGTGGTTGGTCGAGGCGCCGTGCCGCTGCCCCGCCTTCTCAGCCGCCATGGGACCTCCGCGCGGGCGATCCCCTCCTGCCCGCTCGCGCCCTACTGATCTCCGAGAATCCTGCCAGATCGCCAAGCCTGCGCCGTCCCTCGGGAATCAGCCGTTGGCGGCACTGAACGAATCTCGCTACCCAGGACGCCCTGTCCCGGAGACCCACGAAACGGAGCCGTCGTGAGCGCGCCCCATTGCCCCGTCTGCGAAGGCTCGGAGAGCTTCCCGTTCCTGCGCCGGGAGCAGGTGGTCGCCAACCAGAACCGGCTCTTCGCCGACGCGGACGCGGCCCGGAACGCGCCGCGCGGCGATCTCGATCTCCGGCTCTGCACTGCCTGCGGCATGGGCTGGAACGCGGCCTTCGACCCGTCCCTCCCGCTCTACGGCGAGGACTACGAGAACGACCAGACGAGCTCGGCGGCCTTCCGTGAGCACCTGGGCGCGGTGCTCGACCGGATCCTCGCCAACGCGCCGGCAGCGGGCACCGTGGTCGAGGTCGGCTGCGGACAGGGAGTCTTCCTTCGCAAACTCCTGGCGGATCCCCGCATGGCGGGCTGGCGCGGCGAAGGCTTCGACCCCTCCTACCGCGGCGATGGCGAAGCAGACGCGGCCGAGCGCCTTCGCCTGCACCCGCGGCGCTACGACGCCGAGGCGGCCGCGCTGGCCGCCGACCTGGTGGTCTGTCGTCACGTGATCGAGCACCTGCCGCGGCCGATGGCGCTTCTGAGCGACGCGGCCCGCGCGCTCCGCGGCTCCCCCGACGCGTCGGTCTGGTTCGAGACGCCCTGCCTCGAGTGGATCCTGCGCCACGGGGTGGCGTGGGATCTCTTCGTCGAGCATTGCGTGCTCTTCTCGGCCTCGTCCCTGGCGTTCGCCCTCTCGCGAGCGGGCTTCGCGGTCGGCGGCGTGGACACGATGTTCGGCGAGCAGTACCTGCTGGCCCACGCGACGCCCGGCCGCGCTGGCGTCGGCGCGCCGCCGAGCCGCGGCGCCACCCTCCCCCTGGCGCGTCGCTTCGCCGAGCTCGAGCCCAAACGGGTGGAGGGCTGGCGGGGCCTCGCCGCCCGGCAGCCGGGGCGCGGCACCAGCGTGCTCTGGAGCGCAGGCGCCAAGGGCGTGACCTTCGCGAACCTCGCGGATCCCGACGCGGAAGGTCTCGCCGCGGTGGTCGACAAGAACCCCGCCAAGCAGGACCTCTTCGTGCCGGGCACCGCCCATCGGGTGATCGCGCCGGCAGATCTTCGGGCCCTGGAGCCCTCGCGCGTGATCGTGCTGAATCCGAACTACACCGCGGAGATTCGCGACGAGCTCCGGGAGCTGGGCGTGGATGCCGAGGTGATCGACCTGGGAGCCATCTCGTGAAGATCCTCGTGGACACCGATCGGGCGCTGCTGCGGGTCGAAGACGCGGAAGGCCAGCGCGAGATGGCGTTGCACTCGCCGGAGGCCTTCGAGGTGCTCTCCCGCGAGTGGCTGCGCGTGGGCTGGGGCCAGCGCTACAGCTACCGCTTCAGCTGGCTGGGTCGCCCGTTGATCCAGCTGCCCCAGGACCTGATGCGCATGCAGGAGCTAATCGTCGCCCAGCGTCCCGATCTCCTGATCGAGACCGGTGTCGCCCACGGCGGCTCGCTCGTCTTCCACGCCAGCCTGTTCGAGCTGCTGGGCCACGGCCGGGTGGTGGGCGTGGACGTCGAGATCCGCCCCCACAACCGCGAGGCGATCGAGACCCATCCGCTCGCCGGCCGCATCTCGCTGATCGAGGGGGACGCGATCGCCGAGGAGATCGTGGCGCGCGTCCGCGATCACGTGCGGCCGGACGAGCGCGTGATGGTGATCCTCGACTCGAATCACACCAAGGCCCACGTGGCCGGCGAGCTCGCGGCCTACTCCGACTTCGTCAGTCCCGGCCAGTACCTCGTGGTGGAGGACGGCTCGATGCGCGACCTGCACGACGTGCCGGGCGGGGACCCGTCCTGGATCCACGACAACCCGCTCGAGGCCGCTCGCGAGTTCCTCACCGCCCGTCCGGACTTCGAGCTGGCGCCGCCCCCGCCGCCCTTCCTCGAGAGCGAGATCCCCGAGGACCCGAACACCTACTGGCCGGAGGCGTGGCTTCGCCGCAAGGGCTGAGCCGGGCTGCCGTGACCCGCCCCTTCCTCCTCCTCGCCACCCAACGCACCGGCTCCACCGTCGTCTGGCAGACCCTCGACGCCCACCCGCGGCTGCGCGTGCGGGGCGAGATGTTCATGAAGGGCATGGAACACCCGGAGTCGTACCCGGCTTCGCTGGCCCGCTGGGACCGCAGGCTGAGGGCGCGCCTGGCCCCGGGCGCGAGCGTGCAGCGCTACCTGAACGGCTTCTTCGCCGAGCGCGCCGGCATCGACGCCGCCGGCTTCAAGCTCATGTACAGCCAGGCGCGACCCGAGATCTGGGACTGGCTGGAGGCCCGGCGCGGCGACGTGCTCCACCTGGTGCGCGCCAACCCGCTCAAGATCCTGATCTCGAAGGCGGCGGCCGAGGCCAGTGGGCGGCGGCACCTGCCGCCCGGCGAGCGTCACGCGCCGCGTCCGGTCGCGTTGCCCACCGAAGGCCTGCTGGAGAGCCTCGACCGCATCCGCGCCCAGGTCGACACCCATCGCGCCCGGCTCGAAGGCCTGCGCCATCTCGAGATCACCTACGAAGAGCTGCTGGCGGCGCCCCAGGCGCTCTTCGACCGCTGCTTCTCGTTCCTCGGCGTCGAGCCCCGGCCGGTGGAGCTGGCGCTGCGCAAGCTCATGCCGGATGCGGTCCGCGATGCGCTGACGAACTACGAGGAGGTGGCGGCGATCCTCGCGGGCACGCCCCACGCCGCCCTCCTGGATCAGTCCGCCGACGGCTCCGCGCCCGCGGATCAGTCGCCCGACGGCTCCTGATAGGGAATCACCTGGCCCGTCAGATCCGGCGGCCCCTGGTACAGCGGCTCGAACTGGCGGCGGGTGAAGAGCCAGCGCCCGTTCTGCTTGCGCAGCTCGTCGTGGTAGACGGCCAGGGTGAGCAGGCGGTCGCCCTTCGAGGTGTGGCCCATTTCGCTCAGGTAGAAGCGGCCGCGGGCGGTGTCGCCGTCGATCTCCACCGTGCCGGAGTAGATGAGCTGGATGACGAAGGAGAAGAAGCCCATGGCGCCGCGCCACATGTTCACGATGGCGTCGCGGCCCTCGATCGTGTTGCCCAGCATCTTCCAGACGCCGTCCTCGGCCCAGGTGGCGGCCCAGTCCGCCTCGGCGTGGCGGTTCACGGCGTCCGCGTAGCGGGCCACCAGGTTGCGGATCTCGAGCTCGTCCCGGAGGTTGTCGTCGCTGCTCATCCGGCGCAGTATGGCGCATTCCCGTAGCAGGAGAACCGCGTGGCCCGTCCCTTCCGATTCGCCGTCCAGTCTTTCAGCGCGCCGAGCGCCGCCGCCTGGCGCGATCGCGCCCGCCAGGTCGAGAGCCTGGGCTACGCGACCCTCCACCTGGCCGACCACATCCTCGGGCCGGGCCCGGCGATCGCCTCGACGAACCACCCGATCCAGGAGCTGGCCGCGGTGCCCGCCATCGCCGCCGCGGCGGCCGCCACCGAGGCCCTGCGGGTCGGCTGCCGGGTCTTCTGCATCGACTACCGCCACCCGGTCATGCTCGTGAAGGAAGCCGCCACCCTCGACGTGCTCTCGGACGGCCGCCTCGAGCTGGGGCTCGGCGCCGGCTGGCTGCAGGCGGAGTACGAGGCGATCGGCCTCCCCATGGACCCGATCGGCACGCGCATCGACCGGCTCGAAGAGACCCTGGGCCTGCTCAAGACCCTGACGGCTCCCGGCGAAGCGAAGGTGGAGGGACGCCACGTCCACGCGGCGGGCTTCGAGGGGGCTCCCCAGCCGGTGCAGAAGCCGCACCCGCCGGTCCTGATCGGCGGCGGCAGCAAGCGGGTCCTCTCGCTGGCCGGGCGCGAGGCGGACATCGTGAGCTTCAACTTCAACAACCGCTCCGGCGTGCTGGGCCCCGACGGCATGGCGAGCGGCACCGCCGAGGAGACCGCCAAGAAGGTCGCCTGGGTGCGGGAGGCCGCCGGCGAGCGCTTCGATTCCCTCGAGCTCGAGATTGGCGCCTACATGACCTTCGTCACGGACGACGCGAACGGCATGGCCACGGCCATGGGCGGCGCCATGGGCCTCGAGCCCGAGGCGATGCTGGCCCATCCCCACGCGCTCATCGGCTCCGTCGACGGCATCTGCGAGGAGCTGGAGCGCCGCCGGGAGACCTTCGGCATCTCCTACGTCACGGTTCCCGACAACGTGATCGACGCGTTCGCGCCGGTCGTCGCGAAGCTCGCCGGACGTTAGGCGCTACTCGAAGCGGGGGCCGATCCAGCCGTCGGCCAGGAGCCGCTCCCGCTGGTCGGCGTCGTGGGAGGCCACCAGCCTCACCGACCCGCTCCGGTCGAGCTCGTGCAGGGTGCGGAACTGGGCCATGGTCGCAGCGCGGTCCTCGCCGAGCAGGAAGTCCGTCACCAGGCGGGGCCGGTAGACGAGCTCGCGGATCTGGCGCATGTGCCAGGCGGTATCGCCGACGAAGAGGAGCTCGCGACCGTCGCGGAGGGCCACGTAGACCATCTGGTTCCCCGGCGTGTGGCCGGCGGCCTCGATGGCCACGACGCCCGGTGCCACCGGCGCGTAGCGGTCGGCGGGGAGCGGCGTGCCACCGGTGCGCAGGGCCTCCGGCATGTCGACCAGGTCGAGGGCGGAGGTGTTGGCGAGCTGCGCGGCATTGAAGCGGACACGACCGGCCAGCGCGGCGGCGTCGCCCCGGGCCGCGCCGTCGATGTGGTCCTCGTGCTCGTGGGTGAAGACGATCGCCTCGGCGCCCCCGAACCCGGCCTGCATGCGGTCGTAGGCGTCGGGGTGGAAGGCGGCCTCGCCGCCCGCGGACGCGGCCATCTCCCGGGCCGTGGTCTCGGCCATGGCCGCGTCGATCACCACGCGGCGGTCCTCCCAGACGACCTGGAAGGAGCGGTGGACCAACGGGTGGGGCTCGAAGCTCTCGCCGGCGAACAGCGCCGCCCGGGACATCGAGGTCTCGGCCACCAGCTCCTCGTTCACGCGCAACGGCCTGGCCCCGGGCAGCGAGGCCGCCACGCGTCGCACCTCCACCAGGTCCAGCTCGTAGCTCGACTCCTCGGGGATCGGCTCCGGGCCGAGCAGCCAGGAGCGCCCGAGCCATCCGAGGCCGACCAGCACGGCTCCCACGATCGCGAGGATGCGCAGCGCCTTCACGCATAGCTCCAGCTCTTCGCGGGTGCCGTGCCCTCGGCGTACTCCATGCACTGGATGTCGAACCAGATCGGCAGCAGGTACTTCACGTAGAAGGCGTGCACCGTCACGTCGCCGGCGGCGAGATCCTCGTACTCCTTGATCCGCACGCGGTCGTCCTTCGCCTGCCACTTGCGGCAGGCTTCGAGCAGGGCGTCCACCTCGGCGCGGGTCTCGTAGAGGAGCCCCAGGTGGTCGTAGCCCGGCGAGTGGAGGGGCTCGTCCACCTCGGTCACGAGGATGAACTGGCTCGTCTCCGGATCCGAGCGCAGCAGCAGGCCGGTCTGCTTCAGGATGGGCACGTCGAGCCCCTCCCAGCCGAGGACCTCGCCGTAGAAGGTGCGCAGGGCTTCGCGGTGACGGGTGAGCTCGCCCTTGGCGAGGGTGAGCTCCATGTGGTTGAAGCGCATGTCGGGCATGCGGGGAGGCTACCCCAGGCGGCGCTACGCTCGGTGCGTGATCGAGGTGGACGGCCTGGTCTTCTCCTACCCCGGGGCCACGAGACCCGCGGTGCAGGAGGTGTCCTTCGCGGTGGAGGCCGGCGAGGTCTTCGGCTTCCTCGGACCCAACGGCGCCGGCAAGAGCACGACCCAGAAGATCCTGACGGGCCTGCTACGCGACTACACGGGCCGGGTGGACGTCCTCGACCGCGAGGTGCGGGCCTGGGGCGCGGACCTGTACGAGCGCGTGGGCGTCGGCTTCGAGCTGCCGGTGCACTACGGGCGGCTCACGGCCCGGGAGAACCTGCGCTACTTCGCGTCCCTCTACGCGGGGGAGACGGCGGACACGGACGAGCTGCTGGCCCAGGTGGACCTCCTGGACCAGGCGGACGTGCGGGTGGCGCGCTTCTCGAAGGGCATGCGGGTGCGGCTCTCCTTCGCCCGCGCGACCCTGAACCGCCCGGAGCTGCTGTTCCTGGACGAGCCCACCACCGGCCTCGACCCGCTGAGCGCGCGGCGCATCAAGGACCTGATCGAAGCGCACCGCGCCCGCGGAGCGACGGCCTTCCTCACCACCCACGACATGGCGACCGCCGACGAGCTGTGCGACCGCGTCGCCTTCCTGGTGGACGGACGCGTGGCGCTGATCGATGCGCCGCGGGAGCTGAAGGTGCGCCACGGCGAGCGTCGCGTGCGCCTCGAGGTCCGGGCGAACGGGACGCTCGAGACCCGGGACTTCCCGTTGCAGGGCCTCGCCGAGAACGCGGCCTTCCAGGCGACCCTTCGCGAGCCGACCCTGGAGACGATCCACACCCAGGAGACCTCCCTGGAGGACATCTTCATCCGCGTCACCGGCCGGGAGCTCGGATGAGCCGGCTCACCGCGACCCTGCGGCTCGACGGGCGGCTCCAGGCGCGCAACCACGTGTACTGGATCGTGGGCATCGCTGCCCTGGCCCTGGCGCTTCCCCTGCGCGCGCTCTTCACGCCGGACCAGCTCCGCTTCGTGATGCCGATCCTGGCACTCTCCGGCGTGACGCTCACGACGCTCTTCCTGGTCGGCGTGCTGCTGATGCTCGAGCGCGGAGAAGGCACCCTCGACGTGGTGCGGGTCTCGCCGCTGCGGCCCTCGGAGTACCTCGCTTCGAAGCTCGTGACGGTGACGGCCCTCGCCCTCGTCGAGAGCGCCGTCATCGTCGGCGCCGCCTACGGCGGGGACGTCTCGCCGCCCTGGCTCGCGCTGGCGGTGCTGCTGCGCGCCGGCCTGGTGGGGGCCATCAGCGTGGCGGTGGGCGTGCGGCACCGGAGCCTCACCGAGTTCCTGCTGCCGGCGATCGCCTGGACCCTGGCCCTCGACCTGCCGGTGCTCTGGTACCTGGAGCTGTGGACCTCCCCCATCCTCTACGCCTGGCCCACCCTGCCCTCCCTGCTGCTGGCCAAGGCCGCGTTCCTGCCCGTCGAAGGCTGGCAGCTCGTCTACGGCTGCGCGTACGGCGCGGTCGCGTTCGCGGCCGCCGTCGTCTGGGCCTCCCGCTCCCTCGATCGCTTCGTCGTGCGCGGGGAGCCGGCCTCGTGAGCGCGCCCCTCGGCCGGGCCCTGCGCGTCCTCGCGCCCAACGACGTCCGCCTCATCTGGCGGGACGGCTTCCTGCTGCTCGTGATCGTGGCCCTCCCCCTCGCCTGCCTGGCGCTGCGCTGGCTGGTGCCGATGGTGACGGAGCTCGTCGCCGAGTGGGTCGCCCTGGAGCGCTACTACGGACTGATCCTCGCCTACCTGCTCGGACAGCAGCCCGTCGTCGTGGGCTACGCCATCGGGATCCTGTTCATCGAGGAGCGCGACGAGGGAACGCTGCTGGCGCTGCAGACGACGCCGCTTCCCCTCGCGAGCTTCCTCGGCTACCGGCTCGTCGCGGGCATGGCGGTGAGCGTGGCGCTCACGGTGCTCGGCGTCTCCCTCGCCGGCCTGGTGGAGCTGTCCCTCGCCGAGCTGCTGGGCGCGGCGGCCACCGCCTCCCTCGCGGTTCCGTTGGTGGCGCTCGGCTACGCGATCTACCTCGACAACAAGCTGCAGGCGGTGGCGTCCGGGAAGCTCGTGCAGGCCTGGGCCGGGCTCCCCGCCCTGCTCTTCTTCGCGCCCGCGCCCTGGCCGTGGATCGGCAGCCTGGCGGCGCCCCTCTACTACCCCATGCGGCTCTTCTGGAGCGCCGCCGAAGGACGCGCCGAGTGGTGGCTCGTCCTCCCCGCCGCGCTGCTCATGGGCGGCGCCACCCTCTGGCTGCTCCGGCGCTTCCGGCGCGCCTCCTTCGCTTGACAAGCTGCCGGCCATGGGCGATTCGGAGGTGCCATGGCCGTCCCGCTCCTCGACCTGCGCGCCCAGTACGCCGAGATCGCCGACGAGATCGACGAGGCACTGCGGCGGGTCGTGCGCAGCCAGCGCTTCGTGATGGGCGAAGAGGTCGAGGCCCTCGAGGAGGAGATCGCGGCCTACACCGAAGCGCGTCACGCGGTCGGCTGTGCCTCGGGCTCCGACGCGGTGCTCCTGGCGCTCTGGGCGTTGGACATAGGCCCCGGCGACGCCGTGCTCTGCCCGACCTACACCTTCTTCGCCACCGCGGGATCGATCTCCCGCCTCGGCGCCCGGCCCGTGTTCGTCGACCTCGACCCCGCCACCTACAACCTGTGCCTGGATTCCGCGCGCCGCGCCGCCGAGGGCCGGAGCGACCTCAAGGCCGTCATTCCGGTGGATCTCTACGGCCAGGCCGCCGACCTGGCGGGCACGCGCGCCCTGGCCGACGAGCTCGGCATCGCCGTGGTCGAGGACGCCGCCCAGGCGATCGGAGGGCGCGACCGGGAAGGCCGGCCGGTGGGCTCGGCCTGCGAGCAGGTCACCTTCAGCTTCTTCCCCAGCAAGAACCTGGGCGCCTTCGGCGAGGGCGGCATGATCACGACGGCGAGCGACGAGCTGGCCGAGCGCCTCCGCCTCCTGCGCCTGCACGGCGCCGAGCCCAAGTACCACCACACCCTCGTCGGCATGAACTCGCGGCTCGACGCGCTGCAGGCCGCGGTGCTGCGGGTGAAGCTGCGCCACCTCGAGGGCTGGCACGAGCGGCGGCGCCAGAACGCGGAGCACTACGACGCGCTCTTCCTCGGCGCGGGCGCCCGGGATTCGCGGATCTCCCTCGACGAGCCGGCCGAGCTGCCCCTGCGCGTGCCCTTCCGGGAGCCCGAGCCGGTCCGTCACATCGTGAACCAGTACGTCGTCCGCGTGCCTGCGGAGCGGCGCGACGCCCTGCGCGAGCACCTGGCCGCGGCGGAGATCGGCAGCGAGATCTACTACCCGATCCCGCTCCACCTCCAGGCCTGCTTCACCGAGCTGGGCGGCCGCCCCGGCGACCATCCCCACGCCGAGCGCGCCGCCGCCGAGACCGTGGCCCTCCCCGTCTACCCCGAGCTCACGAAGGCGGGGCGCGAGACCGTCGCGACCCACGTGATCGACTTCCTGCGCCAGGGCTAGACGCCCATGGCCTTCTCGCGCTGGCGCGACCACGACCACACCCGCGGCAGCCTGCTCACCTCGATCCTGGCGCTGGCCGTGCCCTCGATCGTCACCTCGGTCGGCGCCATGGGCCTGTTCCAGATGGTCGACCTGTGGTTCCTGGGCCAGCTCGGGCCGGACGCCCTGGCCGCCGCCGGCGCCACGAACCAGACGCTGCGCCAGATCATCTTCCTCGTGACGATGGGGCTGATGACCGCGACCCAGATGTTCGTCGCCCGCAGCATCGGCGAAGGCGCCATCGACCGCGCCGAGCACACAGCCGGCCAGACCCTGCTGATCGGCACGGGGATCTGGCTGGCCGTCACCGCCCTCGGCCTCTTCGCCGCCCGCCCGCTCGTGAGCCTGGTCGCGACCGACCCGGCGGTGATCGACCTGGGCGAGGCCTACGTGCGCGTCGCCTTCCCGTTCATGGCCGCGGCCATCTTCACCCAGCTCGCCTCGGCGGTGCTGGGCGGCGCAGGCGACACGACCACCCCGATGATCGCCAGCTTCGTGCAGACGCCCATCGCGCTGCTCGGCGAGTGGTGCTTCGGCTTCGGTCACCTGGGAGCCCCGAACCTGGGCATCGTCGGGATCGCCCTGGGCACGGGCCTCGGCGGTTTGGCGGGCCTGGCCGTGCTGATCGCCGCCCTCTTCCGCGGCGGCGCCCGCGTGCACGTGCGCGCCCATCACCTGCGCCCGGACCTCCGCGCCATGGGCGACCTCCTGCGCTTCTCCTGGCAGCCGGCGGCGCACATGCTGGCCCGCAGCACCATCGTCGTCTTCTTCATGACCCTCGCCGGAAGGCTCGGCGGCGAGGTGCAGGCCGCCTACACCATCGGCCTGCGCGTGGAGATGCTGCCGATCATGGTGGCGTTCCCGATCGCCAACGCCTGCGCCACGATGGTCGGCCAGAACCTGGGCGCGGGCTCCCTGCCCCGGGCCTGGCGCGCGATCCGCGTCACCTTCGCCGTCGAGCTCGCCGCCATGTGGCCCGCGGCCCTGGCGATCTTCCTCTTCCGCCACACGCTCGTCGGCTGGTTCACCGACGATCCGGAGGTCGCGCGCCTGGCCGCCGAGTACCTCGTCTACGCCTCCGTGATCCTCGCCTTCTACGGCCTCTACTTCGCCTCCTTCCGCGCGCTCCAGGCCGCCGGCGACATGACCTCCCCGATGGTCATCTCGATCAGCGTCGCCGGCTTCCTCGGCATCCCCCTGGCCCTCTACCTGACCGGCACCGACTACGGCGCCACCGGCATGTGGATCGCGAACCTGGCCTACGCCCTCGTGAACGCCCTGCTGATGGTCGGCTGGCTCCTCACCGGACGCTGGGCGCGGCCCCACGTCCCGGATGCGCCGCCAGGATAGAGCGCGGCCGTGGCCTATGTTCCGGAGCCCGGGCGCGTAGCTCAGTTGGCTAGAGCACCTGCCTTACAAGCAGGGGGTCCCCCGTTCGAGTCGGGGCGCGCCCAGGGGCGCGGGGGCGTCGAAGTGCCCGGCGCTACAGGCGAAGTGTCGACGCGCTCACTAGGTCGCTCACGGTCGGCTTGACCTGCCGCGACCGCCGGTGCCGCCAGGTGCCGTTCGGAGACGTTCGTGAGGGCGTCCGCGTAGCCAGTCGTCTCGTCGGGGAGGAAGTGCCCGTAGGTGTCCCAAAGCATCGACGCGCTCTCCCAGCCACCCTGGGCCTGAACCCACTTCGGGTTCGTGCCCCGCGCCAGGTGGAGCGTCGCGAACGTGTGTCGCAGTCCGTGGGGGGTCAACCCCCGATCGGCCCCAAGGACATCTTCGACGAGCTTGTCGAAGGTCCGGCTACGGAAGTTCTTGGGATTGCGGAATCCCCCTTCCCGGGTCGGGAACACCAACGTGTCAGGGCCGAAGAGGTCGGGGCGCCGTAGCTCCAGCTCATGTCGAAGACGGCCAGACAGCTCGATGCTGCGACTCACTCCGGTCTTTGTGCTCTCCATCAGGTGCTTGCCGCTGGAGAAGCTTCGGCAAATTCGGGCTTTGCCCGCGTGCAGGTCTACGTCAGCCCAACGCAAAGCGCTCGCCTCGCCGATTCGAGCCCCTGTGTCGGCCATGAATAGGATGAAAGGGAAGTCGAACGGGAACCGGGCCTGAGCCCGCCTCAGAAACGCGTCAAGCTCGTCTCCAGTCAGGACGTTCTCGGGATTGACCTCACGAGAACGCCGGCCACGTCGCCGCCGCCGGTTTCGCATCCAGACCTCTGCCGGATTGCGGGCGATGTGCTCCCTCGATTCGGCATCCGCGAGGACAAGCCGGAGGGTCTTGATGACCTTGAGAATCCATACATCGGACCAGACCTCCCGACGGACCCAAGAGCTCAAGCCGTCGCTGATGTCATTGGACCGATGATCCCCATCGCCATCGCAAGTGGAGTAGCATCAACGGTAGTTGCGCCGGTGGCGGCCGGGGGCGTGTCTGTATACACGTCGGTGCAGGCAGGAGCTATCAACTACGTCGGCATCACGAACAAGATTGCGAGACGGGCTGGTGAGCAGCTCCTCGAGCGAGGCATCGCGATTCGGGGAGTTCCGGGCCTTGAGAACTTGACGCGTCTACAGGCGCGAGGAGTTGAGCAGGCTCTCATAAACTCCCTAGGTCTACTTCCCGTCCGAGAAGAGCCGTTCGTCGGCCTCTTAGTGGATCGTTGGCGGTCTTCGCGGGCGTTGAGAGTAGCGATGTCACAGCAGTCCCGGAGCCGTCGGGGTGAGTGAGCGACCGTGTTCCGATGCGCGGGCGCACGTGTCCACCGACCGAACCACTCTCAGGGGTTCAGGCGAACTCGCGAGTCAGCAGGTGGCGGGCCAAGGCGACGAGGTTGAAGCTCGTCACACTGGCCCAGACATAGGCCTTGAAGGACGCCAGGCCCCGCCAGGTGCATCGGTCCATCTGGAACGCTCGCTTGAGCGTCGAGATCACGCCCTCGATCCCCGAGCGGAAGTCACGAAGGCGCCGGAAGACCCAGGCGCTGCGCACCATCTCGTGGACCTCGAGTCCGCTCTTCTTGTTGAAGGCCATGTCTTCCACGCCGAGCGCCTTGGCCTTGGCAACGTTGTCCATGGACGCGAAGCCTCCGTCCATCGCCACTTGGCGGGGTGCCTTGCCGAAGAGATCTGCATGGCGCTCGAGCGTACGTTCGACCAGCGTCGAGTCCGTAGGGTTTCCTTCCTCGATGACACAGTCGAGGACGAGTGACGACCTGCCGCCAGTCAGACAGACCTTGTGACCGTAGTAGGTGCCTCGATTGTCCTTCACGAGGATGTCCGAGTGCGGCTCGAAGATCGACACGATCTTCTCGGCTGCAGGGACGCGCTCGCCTTCGAGGACACGGCGACGGCTCTGATCGATGACGCGCTCGACGAGGGGAAGCACCGCGAGGAGCTCTTCGCGAAGCGGCGTCGTGTCTTCGACTCGGGCGACCCTCTCCGCGACGCTACGGGCCGCTTGGCAGACCTCTTCCGTGGCCCGGATCATGCACCGATAGCTCGCGACCAGGTTGATCGACCGCCGGTGGAACTTGATCGCGTAGGCGCGTCGCTTCACGCAACGACGACGATCCGGGAACATCTTGCGCAGCGAAGGGCGTTGCTTCGCCATCCTTCGCAAAATCCGCGTCATCACCCGAACGCTGTCCCAGAGCAGGGCCGAGTCGGCGGGCTCGTGGATGTTCGCCTCGACGACCGTCGTATCCGCCCGAATCGTCTCGCCTCGTTCGATTCCTTCCCGGCGAGCCAGGCCGATCAACGCACGGTGGATGGCTTCCCACGTCTCGGGCCGGATCCGTTTGACGTTGTCCTGAAGGGTCTGGAAGCGGGGCCAGTCACCAAGCCCGAGTCCTACGAAGCTGCGGAAGGCGGCCGAGTCCTGGAGGTGAAACTCCAACTCCCGGTAGCTCAGCCCGTGGATCTGCTTGAGTAGGGCGATTCGAAGGACCTGATCGCCGCTGAGGCCCCGACGGCCGGTATCGGCGCGACGTTCCCCGATCAGATCTCCGTGCACAACAGCACCCAAGCGCGGATCCGCCCCGAGGATCCTGGCGATCATCTGCAGCTCTCGGGTATGTTGATGCGGACCCCATGTGGGCGTGAGTGAGAGCTGAGTTTCTCGGAATTGGCGCATCGCTTCACCCCCCGGTTGGCGAATTGCTGTGTATGTTCGGTAGGTTGGCACCACCTAACATACACCAATCGCAACTCGATCGGGAGGCGCGTTTGCGCCAATTCCTTTTCTTCTCAGTGACTTACGAGTTCTTGGACGGGAAGTAGGTCTAGCGAAGAACGGGGGATCTCTTCTGAACAAGATCAACAGCATTTCGCCGAAGAACGCCAACTACAACGCGTTGGTTCGGGAAGGCCAGCGGCTCCTGCGGAGAGCGGGGTTCCCGGGCTTCTAGAGGGACTCACGTAGGGGCAACATGACAGTCAAGAAAGCAAGGCCTGGCGATGTGTTCGAAATCGGCACCAGCCGCGGCCTCGCGTACGCGCAGATCACTCACCGTCACAAGCAGTACGGCCATCTGGTACGCGTCCTGCCAGGGCTCTTCCCTGCGACTCCCAGGGACCTCGGAGGTCTTGTGAGTGAGCCGGCCGCGTTCGCAACATTCTTCCCGCTCGACGCCGCGCTGAGGGCAGGGGTTGTCAAGGCGATTGGGAACTACCCGATTCCACGCTCAGCAGCCGGCTTTCCGTTGTTCAGAACTGGCGTTCCCAATCCTGCAACCGGCGAAGTGGAGACGTGGTGGTTTTGGGACGGCGAAAGGGAGTGGCGTGTCGGTTCGATCTCTGACGAGCAGCAGTCAATGCCCATCAGGGAGATCCTCACGCTCCCGACGCTTGTGGAGAGGATCGAGGATCAGGAGGCAAAGGGGGGCGGCTCCGGTTAGCCTTGCCGGCGAATCAATGGGTGCATGGGGCGTAGGCTGCTTCGACAACGATGACGCTGTTGATTGGCTGAATCGGATCATTAGCGCGGAGGACGGTCTGCTAGAGGTCGAGGGGGCGCTTCAAGCTGTGGTTCATGACTCCGCCGCTGAGTACGTCGACGCACCGGAAGCCTGTGAAGCGTTGGTTGCGGCTGAGGTTGTCGCAGCCTTGTGCGGAAGTCCCGCGCGCCATCTCCCCCCCGAGTTGATCGCCTGGCTGAGCGGGAAGCCTGTTGCCGACAATGACACCCGAGGTCTCGCACGCGAGGCCGTCGAGCAGATCGGAATACGATCAGAGCTGCGAGAGCTGTGGGGCGAGTCCGGTGAGCTAGCCGAGTGGTTCTCGGTGCTACGCGACCTGGCCGATCGCCTTCAATAGTGCGAAGGCGCTTCGGTGTCGGCTGTCGCGTGGCGTACGAATGTTGAGCCAGCGGTCGGCGGGAGGACCGAGAATGGCCGCAACGGACTGCCATGGCGGGTGCTGATCGGGCACGCGGATTTGGAGTGCCGGCGGTCGAGGTCTTGTCCCCCAGGGGAATAGCCACTCCCGGAGGTTCTCCAATTTTCGAGAGGTCCCACTGACGAAACCGAGGGGGGTCCGTGGGTGGGTCCCCCCCCCCCCCCCCCCCCCCCCCCCCTGGTGCCGGCAGGGCGGCCCAGCACATGCGGCACAACCACGTGTAGGGTCCGCCTGGGGGGCGTCGGGGCGTCACCGGCGCCCTGCCCTGCTCCCTCGCGCAGCCGCTTGGCTGAGCCGCGTTGCACGGCCGCGTGTCGCATCCAGAACAGGTGCCGTCAGGTGCCGCGGTGCCGTCCCAGGATCATCACGGTTCCGCACATTGCCGCTCCCTGCAGAGGCCCAGACACAAGTGACTGCTCCCCCGGCAAAGCCGGGGGCATCAGGTGAGCCGCTCAAAGCGGCTGGACGGGGCCGCTTCGCGACCCCTTGCGCCCCCCTACGGGGGGCAGTGATCCACCGAACTTCAGCTGATCCTGCTGGCGGTCCTCGTTCTCCTGATTCTGGATGTACCGCCGGATCACCTCTTCGTCTCGCCCCACCGTGGACGCGAAGTAGCCCCGCGCCCAGAAGTGATGCCCCACGAAGTTCCGGCGCCTTTCGCCGAAGTGCCTTGCGATGTGGATCGCGCTCTTCCCCTTGAGATACCCGATCACCTGCGCCACGGCGTACTTCGGTGGAATCGAGATCAGCATGTGCACGTGATCATCCATCAGATGGCCTTCCTCGATCTCGCTCTCCTTCTGGCGGGCAAGCCGATGAAAGACCTCCCCCAGGTGCCGCCGGAGCGTCCCGTACAGGACCTTTCGACGGTACTTCGGGATGAAGACGACGTGGTACTTACACTCCCATTCGCTGTGCTGTAGCTTCCGATGGTTCGACAAGATGCTCCCTCTCGCGATGCTTTGAGCGGCTCACGAGGGGGAGTTTCGCATTCCGGAACTGTCAAACTCTGACTGCCTCCCCGGCAAAGCCGGGGGGACTCCCGACGGGCTAGGCGTCGTCGTTAGGCCCCTTGTCGTCCTTACAAGCAGGGGGTCCCCCGTTCGAGTCGGGGCGCGCCCACCAGCGGCCCCTCGACATCGGAGATCTGACATGACCGGCCAGGCAAGACGCGACCCGCGAGTCGCCATCGTAGGCGCCGGGCCGGGCGGACTCTGCACGGGCGTCTTGCTGAAGCGGGCCGGCTTCGAGGACTTCGTGATCCTCGAGAAGAACGCCGGGGTCGGCGGCACCTGGTACCGCAACCGCTATCCGGGCCTCACCTGCGACATCGCGGCGCCGCTCTACTCCTTCTCCTTCGAGCTGAACCCGGAGTGGTCCGGGCCCTACCCGCCCCAGCCGGAGCTGCTCGCCTACTTCGAGCACACCGCCCGGAAGTACGACCTGCTTTCCCATTGCCGGTTCGAGGTCGCGGTGGAGAGCGCGGTGTGGAGCGACGAGGAGGCGCGCTGGACCCTGGGGCTCGATTCCGGCGAGACGCTCGAGGCTGACGCGGTGGTGAGTGCTGTGGGCATGTTCGGGGCCCTCAACCTCCCGGAGATCGAGGGCCTCGATTCCTTCCGCGGCACCTGCTTCCACTCCGCGGCGTGGGACCACGAGCACGACCTGCGCGGCGAGGCCGTCGGTGTGATCGGCAGCGCGGCCAGCGCCGTCCAGTTCGTGCCCGAGATCGTGAAGCGGGCGGAGCGGGTCCACCTCTTCCAGCGGAGCGCCAACTGGGTCCTTCCCAAGGGCGACGAGCCCTACACCGAGGAGCAGCGCGAGCGCTTCCGCAGCGACCCGGCGGCGGTCCAGACGGCCCGGGACGAGGTCTGGAACACCCTCGATCCGGGGGGAGCCGGCGCGTTCACGTCGATCCACGCCCAGATGGCGGAGGTGTGCCTCGGCCACATGGCCGTGGTCGAGGATCCGGAGATCCGGCGCAAGCTCGTGCCGGACCATCCGTGGGGCTGCAAGCGGCCCCTGCTCTCGAACCACTACTACCCGGCCTTCAACCGGCCCAACCTGGAGCTGGTGACCGAGGGCATCGAGCGGATCACACCGACGTCGGTCGTCACCGTGGACGGCAAGGACCGCCCGATCGACACGCTGGTGCTGGCGACCGGCTACGAGACCACGAAGTTCGCCTCGGTCATCGACTTCGTGGGCCGCGGCGGGCTCCCGCTCTCGGAGGCCTGGAACGACGGCGCCCAGGCCTACAAGGGCGTCATGACCTCGGGCTTTCCCAACCTCTTCATGCTCTACGGCCCCAACACCAACGGCGACTCGCTCATCACCACCATCGAGTTCGAGGCCGAGTACGCGGTGCGCCAGATCCGTCGCCTGGTGGAAGAGGACCTGGCCTGGGTCGACGTGCGGCCGGAGGCCATGGCCATCTACAACGAGAAGCTCCAGAAGGACATCGCCGCGGTCGAGCCCTGGCAGGCGGGCTGCACCGACTACTACCGCTCCCCGAGCGGCCGCATCGTGACCCAGTGGCCGGGCCGCATGAGCGAGCTGCGGGGGCTGCTGGAGACCCCGGACCCGGGCGACTACGAGACCGCCCCGCGCTGAGGGGCGCCCTCTCCCTTCCGGGCCACGAGGAAGACGGCCTTGCTCCTGCCCGGCTGCCAGCGGTAGGCGATCTCGAAGCCGGTGTCCGTCAGGCTCGCCTCGAGCTCGTCCGCGCTGAACACCTTCACCAGCGGCATCCTCCCGAGCAGCCGCCCGATCGGCAGGACGAGCTTCATGAACTTCATCGAGGCGCCGAGGCAAACGGTGCTGGTCACGAACACGCCGCCGGGCGCGAGCCAGCGGTGGACGCGGGCGATAGCGGCGTCCCGGTCCTCGAGAAGGTGCAGGATGCTGAGGCCCAGCACGGCGCCGAGCGACCCGTCGGCCACTTCCAGCTCGTCGACGGAGGACACCTCGAAGGTGACGTTCGTGACGCTCTCCGACTCGGCCTTTCGCCGAGCGATCTCGATCATCTTCGGCGACAGGTCGATCGCCCGGATGTGCGCGACATGGGGGGCGTGCAGGAGGGCGGTCGACCCGGTGCCACAGCCCAGCTCCAGCACCTCCATGTCCGGCCGGAGGTACTCGCGGGTCTTGGCGAGCTTCTTCTGGTAGGCCGCCTCGTCGGCGATGGGCTGCTTCGAATAGCGTTCTGCGATCCGGTCCCAGAACGCCCGATCGCTGGGCATCGGGAGAGCCTAGGAGATCCGGGTGCGACGCGACGCGGAGCCGCGTACCCTCCGCCCCCCGACGAGGAGAACGCTCATGAGATTCGGCCTCGCCTTCGCGAGCAGTGTGGGAACCGATCCGGACTCGGCGCTCGAGGTGTGCCGGCGCGCCGAAGCGCTGGGCTTCGACTCGGTGTGGGGCGGAGAGCACGTGATCCGGCCGGACGCGATCGCCTCGTCCTATCCCTACACCGAGGACGGCGAGATGCCGGGCGACGCGGAGACGCCGATCCCGGACCCGCTGATCTGGCTCGCCTACGTGGCCGCGGCCGCGCCCACGGTCAAGCTCGGGACGTGCATCCTGATCGTCCCCCAGCGCAACCCGGTGGTGCTCGCGAAGGAGCTGGCGACCCTCGACCACCTCTCCGGCGGCCGGGTCCAGCTGGGCATCGGCGTCGGCTGGCTCGAGGAGGAGTTCCAGGCCCTCGGCGTGCCGTGGGAGCGGCGGGGCGCGCGGAACGACGAGTACGTCGCGGCCATGCGCGCGCTCTGGGCCGGCCCCCACGCGGAGTTCCACGGCGAGTTCGTCGACTTCCCGAGGGTCACCTGCAGCCCGCGGCCGGTGAACGGCTCGATCCCGATCCTGGTCGGCGGCGATTCGGCCGCGGCGATCCGACGCGCCGCCCGCCTCGCGGACGGCTACTTCCCGGGCACCGGCGATCCCCAGGTGCTCGCCGGCCTGATCGAGCGGCTCGGCGAGGCGGCTGAGGCCGAGGGACGGAGCCGTGACGAGATCGCCGTCAACGCGATCTTCGGCGCCCAGATGGCCGATCCGCGGCCCGGGGCGGAGCAGATGGCGGAGCTCGGCATCTCGCGGGCGATGGTGCCGGCCTTCTTCTTTGCGGGTCCTGGCGGCCTGGATCGCCTGCAGGAGTTCGGCGAGGACGTGGTGAAGCCCCTCGCCTAGCTCGGCCCGCCGCTCGCCGGCTCCACGACTTCCACAGCCTTCGTTCACCGCTCTCCGCGGCGCCCGACCGAACATCTGGGCCTTCGCCCGCACCGGGCCCGGCGGGCACCCAGGCGTCCGGCTACGAAGCGCTGTCGTCCCCCGCGTAGGCCGGCCGCGCTTCGATGCGCTTCACGTAGGCCGCCACCTTCGGCGAAGCCTGGAGCATCCCGAAGCCGGTGAAGAAGGCGAGCGCCCCGCCGAACACCACGTCGGCGGCGGTGAAGTCGCCGAGGGCCCAGCCGCTCTCGGGGGTCATCGCCTCGATGGTGTCGCTCACCCGGGGCAGATCGCCGAAGCCCATGCTGAAGGCGTTGACATCCTCGATGCCGAGGCTGCGCACCGAGAGCAGCGGTTCCACGGTGACGTGGGGAAAGAACAGGTACCGGTAGTAGGGGCCCCGCAGCGGCGAATCGAACGGCGGCGCGAGCCCCTTCTCGGGGAAGCGGTCGGCCAGGTAGGCGCAGATCGCCGGCGTCTCGGTGACCACCGCGTCTCCGTCGACGAGCACCGGCAGCTTGCCCATCGGGTTGAGGGCGCGGAAGGCCGGCTCGTTCTGGGCGCCGGCGTGGATGTCGACGTCGACCACCTCGTGGGGAACGTCGAGCTCCCGGAGCATCCACGCAGTCGTCTCCGCGCGGGTCCGCGGGTGGAAGTAGTGCTTCAGCATGGCCGAGCCCTCCTCGCTCCCCCGGCGCCCAAGCCTAGCGGGCAGGGCCGAGGCGATTCGAGGTAGCCTGGAGCCTGCTGACAGGAGATGCCATGAGCGCGAACGCCACGAGCCCGCCGCCCTCCAAGGGCCAGGCCGGCGCGGACCCCTACGCGATCCCCCTCGAGCGCATCGACGTCTCCGACGCCGAGCTCTTCGAGACCGATACCCACTGGGGCTACTTCGAGCGCCTGAGGAAGGAAGACCCGGTCCACTTCTGCGCCGAGAGCGAGTCCGGCCCCTACTGGTCGGTGACGCGCTTCGCCGACATCGTGGCGGTGGAGAAGGATCCGAAGACCTTCTCGTCCGAGCCCACGATCGTGATCGACGACCCGGAGCCGGACTTCCCCCTCGAGCCGGGCTTCATTTCCATGGACGGGGCGAAGCACGTCGCCCACCGCAAGACGGTCCAGCCGGTGGCGGCGCCGCGCAACCTGGCGACCCTGGAGCCCCTGATCCGGGAGCGGGCGGTCGACATCCTCGAGAGCCTGCCGGTCGGCGAGACCTTCGACTGGGTCGACCGGGTCTCGATCGAGCTCACGACGGGCATGCTCGCCACCCTCTTCGACTTTCCCTGGGAGGAGCGTCGCAAGCTCACCTTCTGGTCGGACATGGCCACGGCCAGCGAGGAGCAGATCGCCGCCCAGGGCTACACCGAGGACGAGCGCCGGGGCGCCATGCTGGAGTGCCTCGACTACTTCACCCGGCTCTGGAAGGAGCGGGAGGTTCGCCCCGAGGGCGACCGCCTGGACTTCGTGACCGCCCTGGCCCAGGGCGCCGCCACCCGGAACATGGAGCCGATGGAGTACCTGGGGACGCTGGTGCTGCTCATCGTCGGCGGCAACGATACGACGAGGAACTCGATCTCCGGCGGCGTCGTGGCCCTGAACGAGAACCCGGCGGAGTACGAGAAGCTTCGCGCCGATCCGGGCCTCATCCCCAACATGGTGAACGAGATCATCCGCTGGCAGACGCCCCTCGCCCACATGCGTCGCACGGCCACCCGAGACACCGAGCTGGCCGGCAAACGCATCCGCAAGGGCGACAAGCTGGTCCTCTGGTACGTCTCGGCGAACCGCGACAGCTCGGTGATCGAGCGGGCCGACGAGTTCCTGATCGATCGCCCGGACTCGAAGCAGCACCTCTCCTTCGGCTGGGGCGTGCACTTCTGCATGGGAAGCCGCCTGGCGGAGATGCAGCTGCGCGTGCTCTGGGAGGAGACCCTCGAGCGCTTCCGCTTCGTCGAGGTGGTAGGCGAGCCGATCCGCGTGCCGTCGAACTTCGTCAAGGGCTATTCGGAGCTCCCGGTCCGCGTCCATCCCTGGTAGGGCGCCCTCGGCGCCCCGGCGAAAGCGCTACCGTGCGGCACCCCGATCGAGGAGAACGATGACCGACGAGCCCCGCGTGGTGCAGGCGCTGGACGAGGAGGGCGTGCTGGCGCTCACCCTCAACCGGCCGCGCCGCAAGAACGCCTTCGACGAGCCCCAGTGGGACGCGCTGGCGGATGCCCTCGACCAGGCCCGGCAGGATCCGCAGGTGGCCGTCGCCGTGCTCACCGGGGCCGGCGGGAACTTCTCCTCCGGGGTCGACCTGAACTCCTTCGCCGGCGAGCGCCCGCCGCCGCGGGCCGACGGCAAGCCAAGCGCGTTCTTCGCCTGCGTCGATGCGGTCTTCGCCTTCGACAAGCCGCTCCTGGCGGCGGTGCAAGGCGTGGCGGTCGGGGGCGGCTGCACCCTGGCCATCGCGGCGGACATCACCTACGTGGGCGAGAGCGTTCGCATGCGGCTGCCCTTCGCGAACCTGGGGCTCGTGCCCGAGATCGCCAGCAGCTACACGCTCCAGTCGACCATCGGGCGCCAGCGGGCCAACGAGCTGATGTTCACGACCGAGTGGATCGACGCCCCCCGCGCCCTGGAGATGGGAATGGCCGCCCGCTGCCTGCCGGACGAGGAGCTGCTCCCGGCGACCCTGGCCAAGGCCCGGGAGATCGCCCAGTGGCCGGTCTCGGCCCTGGTCGGCATCAAGCGGACGCTCCAGGTGGCCCACCGCGCGGGCATCGCAGCGGCCCGCGAGATCGAGGACGCGGAGATGATGCGACTGGCAGGCTCGCCGGAAAACGTCGAAGCGGTGACCGCCTTCCTCCAGAAACGCGCGCCGGACTTCAAGCAGTTCCGCAGGAAGCCATGACCGCGCCCCCGCTCCGCAAGGCGAAGATCGTGGCGACGATCGGGCCCGCGTGCGACGACGTGGACGTCCTGGTGCAGATGATCGAGGCGGGCATGAACGTGGCCCGGCTCAACATGTCCCACGAGGACCACGAGAGCCATCTGCGCCGGCTGGAGCGCGTCCGCGACGCCAGCGCGCGGGTGGGCGTGATGGTCGCCAGTATGATGGACACGAAGGGCGCGGAGATCCGCACCGGAACCGCCATCGAAGGCACCCGGCTCGAGACCGGCTCCGCGTTCCGTCTCTTCGCCGCCGACACGCTGGGCGACGCCTCGGGCGTCTCCGTGTCCTACCCGGCCCTGGTCACGCGGCTCGAGCCCGGCACCCGGGTGCTGATCGACGACGGCCATCTGGAGCTGGAGGTCGAGGAGGTCGGACCCGGGGAGCTCGTGTGCCGGGTGGTCCGGGGCGGCCCCCTCGACAGCCACAAGGGCGTGAACGTGCCCTCGGTCTCCCTGCTGCTCGACGGACTGAACGACGCGAACCGCGCCGACCTGCGCTTCGCCGTGTCGGCCGGCATCGACTACGTCGCCGCGTCGTTCATGCAGAGCCCGGCCGACGTCATGGCCATCCGCGGTTTCCTCGAGCTCCACGGCGGTGCCCACATCCCGATCATCGCGAAGATCGAGAGCACCCACGGGCTCGAGAACCTGGACGCGATCATCGAGGTGGCCGACGGCACGATGGTGGCCCGCGGCGATCTCGGCGTGGAGATCAGCGCCGCCCACGTGCCGGCGGCCCAGAAGCGCATCATCCGCCGCACGGTCTTCGCCGGAAAGCCGGTGATCACGGCGACCCAGATGCTCGATTCGATGGAGCGGAACCCGGAGCCCACCCGGGCCGAGGCCAGCGACGTGGTGAACGCGGTGCTCGACGGCACCTCGGCGGTGATGCTCTCCGGCGAGACGGCCCGCGGCGGCTACCCGGTGGAGGCCGTGCGCACGATGGCGGAGCTCGCCTCGGTCGCCGAGGCCTCCCTGCGCGAGTACGGCTTCCTCCAGCAGATCGCGGCCCATCCCACCGCGCGAGTCACCGACGCGGTGAGCCGTGCGGCCAGCGAGATGGCCAACCACCTGAACGCCCGCGCGATCCTGACGCTCACCGAGAGCGGCTTCACCTCCCGCCAGATCTCCAAGTACCGACCGCGCTGCCCGATCCTGGCGGCGACGCGTTCGCCGGAGGTGGCGCGACGGCTGGCCCTCAACTGGGGCGTCACCGCCTGGCTCGCCGAGGGCGCGGTCTCGGACGAGGACAAGCTCGACGCCGCCCTGCGCTGGGCCCGTGGCCGCGGCTACGTGGAGGCGGGCGACACCGTGGTCGTGACGGCCGGCATCTCGAGCGAGGCTGGCAGCACGAGCATGATCCGGGTCGTCACGGCCCCCTGACGCGCGGCCCTACTCGGCCTCGTCGCCGCCGTCGCCGAGGAGCCCCTCGAGCACCTTCTTCGCCGCGTCCGCGGCGGCGGGGCGATCCTCGAGCTTCTCGTCGATCCAGGCGTCCGCGGCACCGCGGGCACGGGCTCGGGCCACGGCCCCGGCGGCCCGGCCGAGGAGCTCTTCCAGCACGGCCTTGCCCAGCTCGGCGGGCGTGGCACCGCCCGGCCCGCCGACCCCCGTCATCGTGAAGCTCGGCAGGACGAACTCGCGGGCCGGCGCGTCCTCGTCGTGGGCCTCGAGGCGGATCGCGCCTTCGGCGAGCTCGAAGCGCTCCAGGCGCAGACGCAGGGGCTCGCCATCCGGCGTCGCGGCGCCCCCGGGCTGGGCGACCTCGGCGGCGGAGCGCGCGGCGACGCGCCGGCGCAGCACGTCGAGGTTGAGCTTCCCGTCGGCCACCTCGGCGTTGATCTCCGGCCGGGCGGCGCGCAGGTGCTCGAGCACGATCGGCGAGCCGGTGAGCGAGCCGAGCCGCAGCTGCAGCGTCAGCTCCTGGAGCGCGAGGGCCGGTGCGCTCCCGAAGGCCAGCCCTTCCCCGGACGGGTTCGCGACGCGCAGCCCCCGGACCGTGCCAGCGCCCTCGGCCAGGTCGATCGAGACGCCGCCCACCATGACCGGGGCCCCGAGCAGATCGCTCCCGACTTGCTCGATGGCGGTCTCGACGAGCCCGTCGAGGGAGGACCGCAGCCACAAGAGGGCGGCCAGGACCAGCACGAGGACGGCGACCAGGGCCACCCCGAAAGCGCGTTGCATTCCCCGAGGCTAGGTCACTGGGGGAAGTTTCCCACCCGGGGTCGCGCTGGGCACGAATCCTGCGAACATGGACGATTGGATCGAGGAGGGACCCAGGAGGACGCCGATTGGCGCACTCCGCCCCGGCGCGCTGGGGCGACATGGTTCACGGGTTCCCTTCCCGACCCGAGGAGGGGTCGAGATGCTGGTTTGCCGTGCCGTGCCTGCGTGGCTGTGGGGATTCATCGCGGCGGGGCTCGCCCTGCCCTCGCCGGCCGCGGCCATCGACCTGTGGGACGGACGCGTCGAGATCCACGGCGCCTTCGAGATGCAGCTGCGCACGATGGCGCGCGATCTCGACATGTCCGACGACATCGACCTCACCCAGTGGTACAACATCATCAACCTGGAGATCGAAGCGGATCTGGCGCCGGACGGCTGGGGCCCCTTCGACCTCATCTCGGGCTTTGCACGCATCGAGGGGCGCTACGACTGCGTGTGGCGGCGCGGCTGCGGCCTCTTCCCGAACGTCGACGTGTACGGCGACCGGCCCGGGCGCCAGCCGAAGCGCCTCGCGGATGGCCGCCGGGCGGGCTTCCGCTCGACGGGCCAGCTCTTCAACGGCGACACGCGCTTCTTCCGCGACATCCCCCGAGAGTTCCTGCCCTACCGCTTCCGGGACCGCGATCGCGGCTCCCGGGTCGTCTCGCCCTTCTTCAACATCCAGGGCATCGACACCCTCTTCGACTCCCCCGGTGCTGACGGCGTCTTCGGAACCGAGGACGACCCGGCGCCCTTCTACTTCGCCGAGATCCTCGCCGACGACTGCGACTTCAACTTCCGCAAGCGCCGCGGCAGCATGGACGGCGTCGGGAGCCAGATCATGGGCCCCTGGCAGCCCGCGTGCACGATCCGGCCCCTCGGAAAGCTGGCGGACAAGCCCAACCCCTTCTCCCGGCTCGATCGCTCGCCCATCACCGGCCGAATCGGCGCGGGCGAGCTCCCCTACCGGCCCGCACCCGCCGTGGCTGCCGACCACTGGGCGCCGAAGGACGTGGCCCGCGGCGCCTACTACCCGAACGAGCGCCTCCAGCAGGCCCTGCGCGAGAGCCGCTTCGATGGCTTCGACCAGAACTTCACGGTGAACGAGCTGCAGTGGAACCAGGGCGCGAGCCAGCAGGACGAGAAGTGGCTGAAGGAGGCCTATCTCGACGTCGAGGCCGTCGACAGCCAGCTCTGGCTGCGGCTCGGCAAGCAGACCATCGTCTGGGGCAAGACCGAGCTCTTCCGCAACCAGGACCAGTGGAATCCCCAGGATCTGGCCCTCGCCTCCCTGCCCAGCCTGGAGGACTCGCGTATCGCCCTGTGGGCGGCGCGCGCCGTGTGGTCCTTCTGGAATGTGGGGCCCTTCGAGGACGTCCGCGCCGAGGCCGTCGTCCTGATGGACCAGTTCGAGCCTGCCGATCTGGGCCGCTGCGGCGAGCCCTACGCGCCCAACCCGGTCTGCGACAAGACCCTGGGCCTGTTCATTCACGGCCTCACCGGCTTCGGGGTCGCCGGCGAGCGGCGCCCGCCGAACCCGTGGAACAGCTGGCACGGCGTGGAGTTCGGCGCCCGCCTCGAGTGGCGCTACGACCGCTTCTCCTTCGCGCTCACGGACTACTACGGCTTCACCGACATGGCCTACCAGGAGACGCTCTTCCGCTATGCCCGGAACGTCGATCCCGGGAGCGGACGGCCCCGTCACACCATGACCGAAGGCCGCTGCCGGACCGGGCGCGAGGGCGCGTGCCTCGACTCGGACGAGGCGCTCACCCGCCACAGTGCCAACCAGCAGCTCTTCGCCATGATCTGCTCGACGAGCATCGGCTTCAGCTCCCTCGACCTGAGCGCCTGCGGCCAGTCCGTGCTGAACAGCCTGGCGACCGTCGACAACGACAATCCCGCCACGCCGGGGGTCGTCGAGGTGGCACCCCTTCCGGTGGTCGGGGTGGTCGGCACGATCCTCTCGGGCCAGAACGCGGCGGGCATCTTCGGCCCGACCCACGGCAACCAGTTCCTGCCCACCCTGGCCGGCTACACGCCGGCTACCGTCACGGCGATCGCCGCCAACGCGCCCTTCGCCCAGTCCTACTTCAACCTCACCACCTTCACGACCGATCCCACCGTGCTCGTGCCCCTGGTGGCCGACCCGGCCGACGGCGGCCAGGCCTTCGTCAGCCAGTATCCGGCCTCGGTCCAGGCGGCTCTGATCGCCGGCGCCGTCCCGCCGCTCCAGTCCAACGCGTTCCTCTCGAACGGCCTCTCCCCGTTCCTGACCGACGAGCAGGAGGCCCTGCTGGGGTGCGGCCCGTTCTACGGGACGAACTGCGACATCGACGGCGTCGACCTGCTGAACGCCGAGGCCACCGCACTGTTCCAGTCCTTCCCCGGCATCGCCGGCACCTTCGGCACCGACTGGGACACCACCGACCGAGGCCTCGCCCAGCCCGGCACCGTCGGATTCGATCACGGGCCGCTGTGCACCCGCTGGGACGGCAGCGAGGTCGTGATCCTGCCGGGCTGCCGGGCCCCCGGCGAGGACGGCTACAGCCGGCTCGTCGACGGCAGCACCGCCGGTCAGGTCCATCCCTTCGTCGGCCAGGCCTGGCGCAGCGAGATGTCCATCGTCTCGTGGAACTTCCTGATGGGCCTGGTCGGTCTCTCCAGCGCCGACGATCCGGCCAACCCCACCGAGAGCGACTTCGCGCCGAACAACCCGTTCCGCAAGAACGGCTGCTCCTTCGCCAAGCCCCAGCTCTGCAGCGTGGTGCAGTCCTTCTTCCAGATCACCGGCGTGCAGCGCAACACCCGCCGGGCCGGCGGCAACCACCGCTTCGGCCGGCGCGACTTCGCATGGCACGGAGGGCGCGACATCGTCCTCCGCTACCAGAAGCGCAACATCCTGGGCTTCTCCCTGGACTTCGCGGAAGACGTGACGAAGTCGAACGTCGGCCTCGAGTTCACCTGGGAGAACGACGTCCACCTGGCCGACTTCGACCGCATCGACGGCCTCACCGAGGTCGACCAGTTCAACCTCACCGTCTCCGTGGACCGGCCGACCTTCATCAACTTCCTGAACGCCAACCGCACCTTCTTCATCAACACCCAGTGGTTCTTCCGCTACGTGTCGGGCTACGAGGAGAGCTTCGCGAGCAGCGGCCCCTGGAACGTGCTGGCGGTCCTGACGGTGAACACCGGCTACTTCGACGACAGGCTCCAGCCGAGCATGCAGTTCGTGTACGACTTCCCATCGAACTCGAGCGCCATGATCAACCAGGTGACCTACCGGTACTCCTCGGACTTCTCGGTCACCTTCGGCTTCGCCCTCTTCCAGGGCCGTGAGGAGCGCCGCAACATGCCCCTCGTCCCGACCTCCCTCACGAACCGCGTCGGCCGGCACGCCTACAAGGACTTCGTCGAGAACGGCCTCGCCGCCGTCCGGGACCGCGACGAGTTCTTCGTCCGCCTCCGCTACACCTTCTGAGGGGCCGGTTCCGATGGTTGCGTTCAGCCGCCCATCGGGTCGAGGGTGACGACGTCGTCGCGGAGCAGGTTCTCGGAGAGGACCGACTCCTCCTCGTGGAGCATGTCGGTCTCGATGTCCGCGATGAGGAAGAGGGTGCGCCGGGCCAGGCGGCCGATGTCCGCGTTGGGCTTGCTCAGCTCCTGGACGTAGGAGAGGAGCAGCTTCCGCTGGTCGCGGTGCTCGTCGAGGACGAGCTGGGCCCGCTCCTCCCCCCAGGCGTCCACGGTGCGCAGCAGCGGCACCATGAAGCGCTCCTCCATGTCCAGATGGCGGAAGAACCGATCGGCGAAACGCTCCGCCTCGCGCTTGAGCTCGACGCTCCGGGTCCGATCCCCGGTCCGCGCCCACTCGGCGGCGGCACGGAGATCGCGGAGCAGGAGGCGGAGGCGGGCGTGGTCCTCGAGCACCATGCGGCGGATTTCGCTCGGGCGGAGCTCCCCTGGCCGCTCGGTACCTTCGGTCGTCATCGTGGATCCTCCGTGGCCCGCCGAAGGGGCGTCGGACGCCGAGCCGCGTCCACGAGCTCCCGACAAGCCTCATCGGTCGCCACGACGAGCTCATGAAGGTCCGGGAAGGCGTCCCAATCCGCATTGAAGCCCCAGGAGAGGCCGGCGGGTCCGTAGGCCAGGGAGATCCCGAGGGCGAGGCCGTGGGTGACCGGCTCGATAGGGATGGTCTCCTCGACGGGCGCCTCCAGCAGGAACCGGGGACTGGAGGGGCCGTGCTCGACGGCGATCACCAGGTGGAAGGGGTGGCGGCTGCGCAGGACGCGTGTGGCCAGGGAGAAGATGGCGCCGGGGATCTGCGTGCCGAGCTCCGCCAGCAGGCCCGCGCCCCGTCCCTGCTCCCGGGCCTCGCGGCTGCGGGTGCGGCGACGGACCTCCTCCAGGCGTCGCACCGGGTCCGGCTCGTCCAGGGGCAGCAGGGTCATCCACGCGACCTGCTCGCCGGCGGCCGCCTCCGCCGCCACGTCGAGGGGCGCGAGGGCACGCAGCTCGAAGCCGTCGAGATCGATGGCGCGCGTCTCGGCGAGGAAGCGGGCCAGGGCGCGCGCCGCACAGGTGAGCGCGATCTCCTCGACACTCGCACCGAAGCGACGCACCACCGAATCGACCGCCTCGCGATCCATCCGGCACCAATCGGTGCGGCGGAGCGAGCTCACCCGCACGTCGAAGGGGCTGTCGGAGCCGTGGTGGAGGCCGCTGGCGACGGCCTGCCCGACGGCTCGGAGGCGCTCGCCGAGCCCGGCCTCCCCCGGCTCCGGCGCGACCCAGCGACGCATGCGCTCCCACCAGGTGGCGGGCAGCTGCGCCAGCTCCTGCAGCTCGTCGAGCGCGAGCTCGGCCCGACTCGGCCGGGGATGGGGGCGCCAGTGGGCGGGCGGACCGACCTTGTCCGATGGTTCGTCGGCGAGGAGCGCATAGGGCAGCCCGGTGCGATGCTCTGGATCGTCCACGCACACGTGCAGCTTGCTCGCGAGCACCACGCGCTCGTCCTCGAGCCCCTCGATGATCCAGAGCTCCCAGAGCGGGCGGCCCGGGTCGAGCGGCGTGGCCGCGATGCGGCCGATGAGGCGCTTCAGCTGGCGCTCGCTCCCGGGGCGGGGAAGCCGGACGTGTCGAACGTGATAGTCGAGGTCCACGTCTTCCGCGTCCACCCAGATCGGCTGGGTCTCGAGAGGAAGCTCGGCGATCACCTGGCGGTAGCGGTGGAGATCCCCGATTCGCGCCGCGACCCGGTCGCGGATGCGGTTCACCGCGACGCTCCCCGTGTCGTTGCGCAGACCGGCGGCGGGAAAGCGCTGCACCCGCAGCACGTGGAGCGGGGCGTCCGGGTGCTCGAGCTTGAGGAAGCCCTGCTCTCTCGCGGTCAGGTGCTCGTAGTCCGCGTGCATCCGCCTTCCACCTCCAACCCGGACGCTACGGTGGGAGCAAGACGCATGCCGCGAGGAAGTCGCACCGGCCGCGGCAGATCCACGCCGATGGCCCTTGCTGCCCCCGGCCCCTTCGCCGTGCCCCATCCTGCCCCCTGACGCGATGCCGCAGCGTGTCGTGCGCCCGCCCGATCCGGCACGCCGCTTGCGTTCCCCACGGCCGAAACTCGGCAGCTTCCACGGGAGGGATCATGCGTTTCGGACGGTCGAGCTGGCTCGGATGGGGATTGGCCACGGCTCTGGGCCTGGCCATGGGAGGAGGCGTGGCCAGCGCCTCGGCACAGGAAGGGGGGTCCTGCGACGGCTTCCTTCCGGACTTCACCTGCGATCGGTCCGGCCGCTGGGAGGGCTTCCACCGTCCCATCGTGTCGTTCCCGTTGTTCGAGGACCCGTTCATCACGACGGGGATCTATCCCTACTACGCGTTCCACGAGTTCCCGGATCGCTCGGCCTTGCAGGGCGGCGAGGCCCACGACGTGTCGGTGCAGGCGCGCATCGCGCTCACCGACCGGCTGGCGTTCATCGCCACCAAGGACGGCTACGTCTGGAAGCGGCCTGACAACCCGCTCCTCGACGATACGGAGGGCACCCTGAACCTGGCCGGCGGCCTGAAGTACGCCCTCGTCCAGGACGAGGAGGCCGGCTACATCGTGTCCGGCGTGCTGCGCGTGGAGTTCGACACGGGCAGCTCGGACACCTTCCAGGGCTGGGGCGACGGCATGGTGCTGCCCTCGGTCACCGGCGCCTGGGGGAGCGGCCCGCTCCACATCATGGCCGACATCGGGGCCCAGATCCCCTTCGACGGCGATGACCAGAGCACGTCGCTCTTCTACCACCTGTATGCCGACTACAACGTGACCCCGAACTTCGCGCCCTTCGTGCAGCTGAGCGGCCTCACCTGGATCAGCTCGGGCAACGGCGAGATCCCGGTCAAGCTGAAGCGCGGCATCGTGCCCGGCAGCGAGCTGCCGCTCGACCTGGTGCAGACCGTGCTCGGCACGGGCGCCTTCGAGGGTGCGGACCTGATGAATCTGGGCTCGCGGAACGTCGACGGTCTCGACCTCTGGACCTGGGCGATCGGTGCTCACATCCCGCTCACCGACCACATCACGTTCAGCGTCGGCTACGAGCGCCCCTTCAGTCACCACAAGGGGATCTTCAAGCAGCGGGTGACGAGCGGGCTGACGATCGAGTTCTGACCGGAGCCTCTGTGGAGCCCGTGCGGCGGTGCGCCGCCACCGGCGAGCTGGCCTCGCCGGGGCGGACGTCATCCGCCGCACGTCGCTCCAGGGGGTTTCGCCCGTCTAGGCCACCACCGGCCCCGGCCCCTCGTAGCGCTCGCGCAGGATGGCGGCCAGCACGCGGCAGACGTCGGTGAGGGTGAGGATGCCCGCCAGGCGGTCGTCCTTGGCGACGAGGGCGGTGCCGATCCTTCGCTCGGCCAGCACGTCGAGGACGTCCGCCAGGGATGCGTCGAGGGAGGCCACGTAGGGATCGGGGGTCATCACCTGCTCGGCGTGGATGCGCTCCCAGCCGTCGGTGGGGAGCGCCGGGTTCACCAGCCGATCGACGTCGCGCCGGCTGATGACGCCGACCAGCGCGCCGTCGCGCTTCACGGGCACGTGGCGGACGCCGTGGTCGTCCATGAGGCGGCGGACGCGGCCCAGGGAATCCCCGGCCTCGGCGAAGTAGGGAAACGGCGTCATGACGGCCGCCAACGTGGGCATCCGGTCGTGATCGCGAAGGTGCATGGGACGACTCCCTCCTCTCGGGACGGCTCAGGAGCAAGCAGCGTGCCGCATCCCGGCGACCCCTGGCGAGGCGGAGCGCCCCCGATGGGGCGCGCTGGGACAAGGGTGCCTCCGCTGCCGTCTCCCCCCGCCCGCCGGCGGGCCTTGGCCCTGGCACGGATCCTGCGAAACCCGGAGAGAGATGAAGCTCGACCACATCCTCGTGCCCTTCGACTTCTCGGCCTGTGCCGGGCGCGCCTTCGACCAGGCCCTCGAACTGGCGGGCCGCTACGGAGGCCGCCTCACCCTGCTCCATGCCTTCCAGCTGAACGAGCAGGTCTATCCCTACTCGGCAATCCTGACCCACGAGCGGGTGGAGGACGCACGGGAGGCGGCCACCCGGGCCCTGGCCGAGTGGCGCGACCGGGCGGACGCAGGCGGGGTCGAGGTGGACGTCCGCGTGGCCCCCGGCATGCCCTCGGAGACGATCGTCGCCGTCGCCCAGGAGATCGCCGCGGACCTGATCGTGATGGGCACCCATGGCCGCACGGGCCTGGGCCACGTGATGCTCGGCAGCGTCGCCGAGCGCACCCTGCGCGCTGCGCCCTGCCCGGTTCTCACGGTGCGGCCGCCGGACGAGGCCTCGTGACGGGCGCGACCCTGCCCGACGACCTCGTTGATCGGCTCGTGCGCCGCAACGTGGTGACCGTCTCCCCGGACGCGGTGATCGGCTCGGTGATCGAGGTGATGCGCCTGGGCCGGCTGCGGGCGCTGCCGGTCGTCGACAAGGGAGAACGGTTGCTGGGCGCCCTGGCCTTCGTCGATTGCTGCGATCTCGTCGCCAAGGCCCTGTCGGGCGACGATTCGGATCGGGAGGTCCTGGAGCGGCTCGAGGCCGCCCTGAACGTCCCGGTGCACGTGGTGATGACGCCCGCCGATCAGCTGGTCGAGGGCGAGGCCAACCTGCGCTCGGCCGTGCGCCAGCTCGGTGACGCGCGCTGGGGGCACCTGTGCGTCGTCCGCAGCACGTCCGAAGGCCCGCGGCTGCTCGGCCTGCTGACGGAGAACGACGTCCTTCGTCACCTCGTGATCGACGCCTGAGCGGGCGAGTCCCCGTAGGCCCCGCGCAGCAGGTCCGTCTCCGTGACCAGGCCCACCATGTGGTCGCCGTCGTCCACCACCGGCAGGCAGCCGATCCGGTGGGCGAGCATGAGCCGGGCCGCCTCCCGCAGGGTGGCCTCCGGCGCCACCGTGATGGGCTGGGCGGTCATCACCTCCTGCACGACGACGGAGCGCATGAAGTTCCGCCGCTGGTCGCCCTCGAAGGCCAGGGCCCTCGAGAGGGAGGCCGCGAGCAGGTCCCGCTGGGAGACGACGCCGATCAGCTGCTCGCCGTCGAGGACCGGCATGTGGCGGATGCGGCCGAGCTGCATGACGTCGTCGACGAAGTCGAGCTGGTCCTTGGCCTTCACGGAGACGAAGTCGCTGGCCATGACCGAAGAGACCTGACGTTCGGCGGGATGCATGCGGACGAATCCTCCTACTCGAATCGAAGCAACGGTCGTGCCAGCTCCCGGGGCCCACGATCCCGCGCCTGCTCGCCGGGCTGGGGCGCTCCACCCCAATGTCCGGTCATCCTGCGACCCTGCGCCAGACTTCGAGCCCGATCAAGACGACGCTCGCGAGGCCACCGACCACCGGGATCCAGCGGGGACAGTGGAAGATCTCGCCGGCGGGCGGTCGGCGCCTGTGGAGCACCCACAGGGAGGCGTGCATGAGCCCGAAGACGGTCAAGGCCAGGAGGGCCGTCACCCGGGCCAGCCCGGCCAGGGGGAAGGCCACCGCCAGCACCCAGACGACGGCCGCCACCGCCCAGGTCGCCACCCAGGGCGTGCCGGTCCGCGGCGAGACCCGCCCCAGCGGCGCCGGCAGGAGCTGCCGCTGGGCGAGCCCGTAGAGCACCCGGGAGGCCATGACCACCTGGATCAGGGCGCCGTTCACCATGGCCAGCACGCCGATCACCACCAGCTCCACCGGCTCCCGGCCCACCGCGCGCTCGAAGACCAGGGCGAGGGGCGCGTCGGAGGCGGCCAGCTCCGCCGGCGCCACCCGCGCCACGGCGGCGAAGGCAACGGCCACGTAGAGCAGGCTCGTCAGGCCGAGCGTCCACAGGATCGCGCGGGGAAGCGCGCGACGGACCTGCTTCACCTCTTCGGCGACGTTGACCATGTCCTCGAAGCCCAGGAACGCGTAGAAGGCCAGGGTCGCCGCGTTGACGATGCCGGCGATCGGAATGGCTCCGCCGCCGACCCACGCCGCCTCGGGTGCCGCGGGCGCCTCCGCCACGCTCACCGCGGTGACCACGGCGATGAGCCCGCCCACCTCGAGCAACGTGATCACGGCGGCCACCAGCAGCGACTCCTTCACTCCCCAGGCCGCGATCGCCCCCAGCGCGAGGGTGAGGCCGCTGATCGCCACGATGGGGGCCGTGGGGACGAGAGCGCTCCAGTAGCCGGCGAAGCCGTTCGCGACAGCGGCGGCCGAGACGACGCCGGCCAGCACCACCGCCATGCCCACCGCCCACGCCAGCCACGGCGAGGCGAAGGCCTGGCGGACGTACTCGGCCTCGCCGGCGGCGCGCGGATGGCGGGAGGAGAGCTCGGCGAAGGCCAGCGCCGTGGCTCCGGCCAGGAGCGACGCCAGGCCGAAGGCAGCCGGCGCCCAGGCCCCGGCCAGGCCGGCCACCTCGCCCACCAGCGCGTAGACGCCGGCGCCCACGGTGGTGCCGAGCCCGTACAGGACGAGCAGCGGAAACGAGACCCGCCGCCGCAGCGCCGCCTGCGGTGCCGCGCCGGACATGGAGGCGGTCTCAGCCGGCCTTCGGGCGAACCGTCCAGACCGGGCAGGGAGCGCCGCGCAGGGTGCGCTCGGCGACGCTGCCCAGGACCATGTGCTTGAGGCCGGTGAGGCCCCGGGAGCCGGTGACGACCAGGTCGGCCTCGTGGTCCGCCGCCGCGTCGATCAGGGCGAAGGACGGGGGGGCGCTGCGCACCTCGGTCTTCACCGACATGATGTCGGTGATCCCCTGGGCCATCTCCTCGAGCTTGGACGTCGCCTCGGCGTGGGCCCGCTCGATCACGTTGTCGGGCACCGACACCTCGTAGGGCGTGACGAAGGGGATGCGCAGATCGAGCGCATGCACCAGGTGCAGGGCCGCACCGAACTCCTGGGCGAGGTCGACGGCCGTCTGGAAAGCGGCGGAGGCGCCTTCGGAGAAGTCCACCCCGACGACGATGCGCTTCGGTCCCTCGGAGAGGGCGCCGTCCTTGATCGTGAGCACCGAGCACGGAGCCAGCTTGACCGTGTGCTCGGCCACGCTGCCCAGCACGACCCGCTTCACGCCCGTCTGGCCGTGGGTTCCGACCACGACGAGATCCACGTCGAGCTCGCGCGCGCGATCGGCGACCGCGTAGGCGGCCGGCACCTCGCCCAGGTGGATCGAGCCCTCCAGGCCGGCCTCGCGCCCACGCGCGGCGGCCTCCTCGAGCTTCTCCTTGGCGGCCGTGCGCGCGGCGCCGAGGGTCGCTTCCGGCACGGCGACCGCGTACGGCTCGAAGATCGGGAGCGGCACCTCGAGGGCGTGCACCCAATGCAGCTCGGCACCGAAGCGCTTCGCCAGCACGATCGCGGCCGTCTCCGCGGCACTGGCGGCCTCGGAGAAATCGGTGGCGACGAGCAGCTTGCGGGGACGACTCATGCGGTGCCTCCTGATTCGGCGGCCTCGGCCCGGGAGGCGTTCTGGGAGGCCCGCTGGCGGCGCTCGGCGCGGCGGTAGAGCGTCTTGCGATCGATTCCGAGGATCCGGGCCGCCCGCACCTTGTTCTGATTCGTGTGGGCGAGCACGGCGTCGATGTAGCGATCCTGGATCTCGGAGAGGGGAATGCCGCGCTGGGCGGCTCGGGCCAGGAAGCCGTCGCCGGGGCCGTCCTCGGCCGTGCCCGGGGTCGCGGGCAGGGTGAGGTCGTCGGCGTCGACGGGATCGGCCTCGGTCAGGGCCAGCACGCGCTCGACGGTGTTCTCGAGCTCCCGGGCGTTGCCGCGCCAGGGCTGGGCCTTGAGCCGCTCCATGGCCTCGGTGCTGAAGCTGCGGGGCGGGCCGTCCGTGTGACGGCGGACGAAGCCCTCGACCAAGGCGGGGATGTCCTCGGGCCGCTCGCGCAGGGGCGGGATGCGGATCGGGATCACGTTGAGGCGGTAGAACAGGTCCTCGCGGAAGCGCCCCGCGCGCATCTCGGCCTCGAGGTCCTTGTGGGTCGCGGCGATGATGCGCACGTCCACCTTCAGCGCCTGGGTGCCGCCCACAGGCCGCACCTCGCGATCCTGGAGCACCCGCAGCAGCTTGCTCTGGAGGCCGAGGCCCATGTCGCCGATCTCGTCGAGGAGGAGCGTGCCGCCCTCGGCCTTCTCGAAGAGCCCGCGCTTGCTGGCGTGAGCTCCGGTGAAGGCGCCGCGCACGTGGCCGAACAGCTCGCTCTCGAGCAGGCCCTCGGGGATGGCCGTGCAGTTGATCGGGATGAACGGCTTCTCGGCGCGGGAGCCGTGGAAGTGGATCGTGCGCGCCACCACCTCCTTGCCGGTCCCGCTCTCGCCGGTGATCAGCACGCTGCTGCGGTTGTGCCCGATCTTACGGATGAGCGCGAAGATCTCCCGCATGGCGGGGCTGTCGCCGATCAGCTCGCCCATCGAGCTGGTGCGATCCACCGCGCGCCGCAGCTGCCGGTTCTCCTCCTCGAGCATGCGGCGCTCGAGGGCCCGCTCGATGGTGAAGGCCACGGCATCGGGCTCGAAGGGCTTGGTGATGTAGTCGAAGGCGCCGGCCCGCATCGACTCGATGGCCGAGTCGATCGTGCCGAAGGCGGTCATCAGCACGACCGGCGTCTCGGGTCGGATCTTGCGCAGCTCGCCTACGAGGTCGATGCCCGAGCGGCCCGGCATGCGGATGTCCGAGAGCACGACGTCGTAGTCCAGCTCCGCCGCCTGCTGGAGGGCTTCGTCGGCGGAGCTCGCCTGCTGGACCCAGTAGCCCTGGTCCTTGAAGAGCGATGCGAGCATCTCGCGCATCGCACGGTCATCATCGACGACGAGGATCTGGAAGGGTCGTTTGGCCATGGCCTTCTCGGAAGCACGGGGCGTGCCAGACCTTGCGGTCGAGATCGGCTTCCGGGGCGTGAGTGTGGGGCAAAATTCCCCAGCACGCTACAGACGACTGGGCCTCGTTGACTCACCCGACGACGGGCAGAAGAAGGCGGAAGTCGGTGCCCCGGGCGTCGGAGCGAGCCACCTCGATGAGCCCGCCGTGCTCCGTCACGATGCCGTGGGCCACCGCCAGCCCCAGGCCGTGGCCTTCGCCCGCTTCCTTGGTGGTGACGAAGGGATCGAAGACCTGCTCCGGGTCTTCCATGCCGATACCGGGGCCGGTGTCCTCGACGTGCACCTCCACCTCGCCCTCGTCCGTCTGGGCCAGGGAGACGCGGATCTCGCCGCCATCGGGCATGGCGTCGGCGGCGTTCAGCAGCAGGTTCAGCAGCACCTGCTGCAGCCGCTCGGGATCGCCGGAGACGCTGGCCACGTCGGCCAGCCTGAGGACCGGTTCGATTCCGCGGCGCGCGAACTTCTCGTTGAGGAAGGCCACCGTGTTCTCGATCAGCGGCCGCAGGTCAACGGGGATGCTGCGGGAGCGCGACGGACGCGCCATCCCGAGCAGGCTCTCGATGATGCGGGAGATGCGTCCGATCTGCTGCTGGATCGTCTCGAGCCGCCAGCCCGCGTCCTCCCCCCGCACCGAGGACTCGAGCAGCTTGGCGTGGCCCCGGATCACGCCCATGGGGGTGCCGATCTCGTGGGCGAGCCCCGCGACGAGCACGCCGATCGATGCCAACCGCTCGGCGGCCCGGGCGCGCTCGGTCGTCTGCCTCAGCTCGACTCCGGTGCTCTCCAGGTCCCGGGCCAGCTGGCGGCCCGCGTTCGAGAGCTCTTCGTTCAGGTGCTGCAGGTCCCGCTCGCGGCGCGCGATGTAGCGATCCATGGCGATGTGCATGTCGAACATCATCAGCTTCTGGAGGGCGACCAGGGTCCGCTCACCCCGCACCAGGTCGCCGTGGGTGTGCTCCCAGACGAGCGGCGTGAGCAGCCCGAAGTAGAGGCTGTAGGCGCCGATGTACCAGCGCGGATCGAGGCCGATGCGCTCGTGGGCCTCGCCGATGCGCCGCCGCTCCCGGACGTAGGCCTCGTCGATCTCGGGCCCGGCCAGGCTCATCAGGTAGCGGCGCTGCTCATCCAGCAACCGCTTCGTCACCTCGGGCTCTCGCAGGTGCCGCTGCGTGTCCGGGAAGGAGAGCAAGTGGCGGTAGAAGGCCGAGACGAGCCGCTCCGCGTGCTGCTCGAGGATCGGCTTCAGGTCGCGCAGCGCCTCCCGATCGGCCTCGCCGTACTCGAAGAACGCGATCTCGTCGGAGACGTCCATCCGGCTAGACGATTGACGCCAGAGTGGGCGCTGTCAAGCCGGCGGAGACGTCGTCAGATCGGCCCGCTGGCCTTCTCGCCCTGCACCGCCCGGCGCAGCGCCTTGAGGATGTCGCACCGCGCGATCATGCCCACCACCTCGTGGTCGTCGACGACGGGGAAGCTCTTCGTGCGCAGCTCGACCATCCGCTCGAGGGCGCGAGTGAGCGGCATGCGCGGTGTCACCGTGGTGACGTCCGTGACCATCACATCGGAAACGGGGCCGGCCATGATCTGCTCGTAGGGGGGCAGCATGGAATCCTGGCTGAAGCGGAAGGCCTTGAGGATGTCGAGCTGGGTCACGAAGCCCAGGAGACGCCCGTCCGGGCCCAGGACCGGCAAGCCGTTCCAGTTCTTCTCCTCGAGGATCTTCTCCACCTCGGCCAGGGAAGTCTCGGGGCCGAGACCGACGGGCTCGCGGGTCATCGCGTCGAGGACCCGGTAGTCGAGGAACTCGTACATGCCAAGGGCCCTTCTAGAGGCGGCTGCGCAGGTGCTGGAACCCCTTGCGCAGCTCCTCGCCGAGGATCTTCGCGGCCTCGCGGATCTCGGCGGCGTCCTCCTGGGCGCCCTCCCGGATCAGCTTCACCTTGCCCTCGAGCTCGCCCCAGCGGTGCTCCAGCTCCTGCCACTGATCCCGCAGCTCCATGCTGCCGAGCTCGCTCTGCACGCGCAGCTCGTCGCGCAGCTGGTGGAGTCCCTCCATCTCCTCCTCGAAGAAGTCAGTCCACTTCGACATCGCGGTCTCCTTGGCGCTTGCGGTTCTCCATTAGGCTAAGCACATGCCGTGCCACGTCCAACGCCCCGCGTCGCCAGGCAGGCCGATCCGTGCGCAGGGCGAAGCGGGCGCGACGCGGCCATTCGAAGGGTGGCTCGAAGCTCCGTATCGAGTGATCGAGGAACTCGGGGCCCGCATCGGAGAGGCTCCTGCCGAGGCGCCGGCGGCGCGCGAGCCGGCGCCGCGCCACCGCGCGCCCGACGCGCACCTCGATGAGCAGGGCGGGACTGCCGGTCGCGTCGGCCAGGGCCCGGGCGGCTTCCCGCTCTCGCCGCGAGGCGAAAGTGGCGTCGAGCAGCGTGGGCCGGCCCGCGTCCAGGGGCGCCCGGGCGCGCCGCAGCACCGCGCGGTAGACGGCGTGGCGCTTTGCGGGCGCATAGCGTCCACGATCGGCCGCCGCCGGCCCGGACACGCCACGCTGGCCGGCCGCCACGGGCCCGGAGCCGCCGCCCACCTTGCGCACGCGGTCCGTCGCCACGACCACGCCTCCCACCGCCCGGGCGATCTCCCGCGCCACACTGCTCTTGCCGCTGCCGACGGTTCCGCACATCACCAGCAGGGGCGCCGGCGGGCGGGGCGCGAGCAGCCGTTGGGCGAGGGCCGCGTGTCGCAGGGCGCTCTCCCGCGCCGCCGCCCGCTGGGCCTCGGGCAGACCGGCGTCTCCCGCCGCGATCGCCGCGACCTTGCCGCGGACCGCCGCCCGGTAGCTCATGAAGAGATCGACCACGTCGTAGAGCCCGTAGTCGTCGGCGCGCTCGGCGTAGCGGGCGAGGAAGCCCTCGGCGAGGGCCCCGTGGTCCCTGTAGCGCAGGTCCATCGCCAGAAACGCCACCTCCGAGGCGGCGTCGATATGTCGCAGCTCTTCGGAGAACTCGAGACCGTCGATCACCCGCGGCGCGTCCGGCCCGGCCTCGAACCACACGTGCTGCAGGTGGAGGTCGCCGTGGCCGTCGACCGCCCGGCCCTCCCGACGCCGGCGCTCGAGGGCGGGGGCGGCGGCCGCGAGCGCCGCCTCGGTGGCGTCCCGTAGCCCCTTCAGCGCGTCCGGGCCGAGCACCTCCTCCAGGATGTCCAGGTTGTCGCGGATCGGTGCCGCCACCCGCTCCTGCCAGGCCTCCGGCGGCCAGGGAGCCGGCGTGCCGAGGCCGTGGTGGCGGTGGAACGCCGCCATGCGGTCGGCCACCGCATTGAGGTGGGCGGAGGTCAGCGCCCCCCGCTCGAGCAGCGAGAGCGCGTCGCGCCCCTCCGCGAGCCGCCGCATCACCACGACGTGCTCGGCCTCCGGATCCTCCACCCGCGGGCCGACATCTCCCACGCGCACGCCGCCCGAGCCCGGGAGGACCGGTGCCAGTCCGAGGTACACGTCCGGCGAGAGGCGCCGGTTCACCGCCAGCTCGCGCTCGCAATCCCGGTTGCGCGCGGCGCGCAGGGAGAAGTCGACGAAGCCCAGGGCGACGGACTTGCGCAGCTTGAAGACCCTCCGGCCGGCCAGGAAGACGTGGGACAAATGGGTCTGAACCCACTCCACGGGCCCAAGGGCGTCCTGGAGCCCCCGGTAGGCCTCCGGACGCGCCAGACCCTCGGCGAGGCGATCGATCGGACTCGTCGTCACGGGATCCTCCTGTGCAGGGCCGGTGCCAAGGCCGGGCTGGCACGCGCCGTGCACTCCCACCGGGCTGTCGGACACGACGAGGAGGACGATCATGCACTCGGCGCAGAACGTGATGACGAATCCGGTGGTGGCGGTGAGCCCCGCAATGAGCCTGGCCGACGCCCATCGCCTGTTCGTCGAAGAGGGCATCCACGGGGCGCCGGTGCTCGATGACGATGGATCGATCGTCGGCGTCGTCACCAGCAGCGATCTGCTGCGCGCCGTCCACGACGAGCACGACAGCGTCACCCGCTCCAGCGACTACCTCCGGGACCTGCTGGAGTTCTCCGCGCCGGATTGGGCCGGAGAGACCTCCGACTTCCAGGACCGGCTGGGGGAGCGCTCGGTCGAGGAAGTGATGACCCCCACGGCCGTGACGGTGCGCCCGGACGCCCCCATCTCCGAGGTGGCCCGCGCTCTGCGGGAGAACCGGATCCACCGGGTCTGGGTGGAAGAAGACGGTAAGCTTCGCGGCGTGATCTCAACCTTCGATCTGCTCCCCATCCTGGAGGAGCTGGCCGGATGAACGCCCTCCGCCGCTGGGGCCACGTGCCCCAGCTCGGGATCGTCTTCGGGGCGCTTCTCCTCGGCTGCGGGCATCGTCCGGAGCCGGTTCCGGAGCCGCCGGAGACCCGCGCGACCATGGCCGAGATCGTCGCGGCCCTCCAGGTGGCCCTGCCCCTCAGCCTGAGCGAGGAGGCCTTCCACGCGCCGGAGAACCGCGTGGCCCTGGACGAGGCCTTGGCCCAGCTCAGCCGCAGCGCCGGGGCGCTCGAAGCTCACGGCCAGGGCCGCGACGCGGGCTTCGCCCACATGAGCCACGCCCTCTCCCGCGACGCGGCAGAGATCGAGTGGCGCCTCCGCCAGGGCCGCTCGGAGGAGGCGCGCTTCCTGCTGGGCGAGCTGGTCGGCGATTGCGTGACCTGCCACTCGCGCCTGCCCGCCGAGGGCTCGGACCTGGGCCGCTCCCTCTACGAATCCGTCGACGCGAACGCCCTGCCCCGCGCCGAGCGCGTGCGTCTCGAAATCGCCACCCGCCAGTTCGACCTGGCGCTCACCACCCTCGAGGCGTTGATCGCCGACGAGACGGTGAGCCCGTCCCAGCTCGACCTGGGCGGCTTCCTCTCGGACTACCTACGCGTGAGCATCCGCGTCCGGGCGGATCTGGCCCGACCGCGCACGACCCTCGACGCGTGGCGTCAGCGCGCCGAGCTGCCGGCCTACCTCGATCACATCACGGCCAGCTGGGTCGACGCCCTCGGGAGCCTGCGCGTCGACGCGGAGCCCGGTGCCGAGCTGGCAGAGGCGCGCACCGTGGCCGACCAGGCGACGGCCCTGCGGCGCTTCCCCGCGGATCGCGGCACCCTCGTCCACGACCTGGTGGTGTCGAGCCTGCTCCACCGGGCGCTGGCGCGGCAGACCCTCGCGCCGGACGACGCCTCCGAGGCGTACTTCCTGCTCGGCCTCGCGGAGCTGCGGGTCGCCCACTCCTACTGGCTCGCGGCGCCGGAGGCCTACCTGGAAGCGGCGATCCGCTCCGCGCCGGGCTCGCGCTTCGCGCGGGAGGCCTACCTGGTGCTCGAAGAGGAGACGATCGCCGGCTACACGGGCTCGGGAGGCACCCAGCTTCCGGCGGCCGTGGCGAGCTGGCTGGAAGAGCTGCGGGGGCTGGCGCTCACGGAGCCCTAGACCGGGATGCGTCCCAGCCCTCTCCTCCGACGCGCCGGCAGTGAGCCCGCAGCGCTTCCGCCGTCGGTCGCTCCCCGGGTTCCAGGAGCGCGTGACCGCCGCGTGCGACGGCGATGTGCACGCCGCCTACCCGAGACCGTGCTCCTCGAGCACGGTCGCGAGCACCGCCTCGAGCCCCGGCGTGTCGAGGTCCTGGTAGCCGTAACGAGCCCGCACGACGGGAAGATCCAGCTCGAGGAGGGACGCCAGGTCGACCGGCGTTCCGGCCACCACCACCTCGGCCCCGGAAGCCTCGATGGTCTGCCGGAGCGCCGCGCGCTGGGCCGCGTCGTAGCCCATGGCGGGGAGGATCGGCCCGAGGTGCGGAAACGCCGCGAACACCTCGGCGATGGGCGGCGCGGCCTTCGCGCGCGGATCGACGATCTCGGCGGCTCCCGCGCCGGTGGCGGCGACGTAGCCGGCACCGTGGGGCATGCCGCCGTGGGTGGTCGTCGGTCCATCCTCGACCACGAGGACCCGCCGTCCGCGAACCTGCTCCGGCGCGTCGAGGACCACCGGCGAGGCGGCACGCAGCACGGGCACATCCGGCCGCAGGCGACGAACGCCGGCCACGGCCTGCTCGCCGCCCGCCTCGCCAGCGCTGTCCACTTTGTTGACCACCACCACGTCGGCCATGCGCAGCACCGTTTCGCCCGGGTGGTGCGTATCGATCTGATCCGGCCGCAGGGCATCGACGACCACGACGTGGAGGTCCGGCCGCAGGAACGGGAAGTCGTTGTTCCCGCCGTCCCAGACGATCACCTGGGCCTCCTTCTCGGCCGCCGCCAGGATCGCGGCGTAGTCGACGCCGGCGAATACGACGGCGCCGGCCTCCAGGTACGCCTCGTACTCCTCCCGCTCCTCGGCGGTGCAGTCGTGGGCTCGCAGGTCCGCGCGCTCGGCGAAGCGCTGCACCCGCTGGCGGGCGAGATCGCCGTAGGGCATGGGATGGCGCATCGCGACGGCGCGCAGCCCCCGCGCGTGCAGATGAGCGACGATCCAACGCGCGGTCTGCGACTTGCCACAGCCGGTGCGAACGGCGGACACGGCGATCACGGGCAGCATGGACGTCAGCATCGTGCGGCGCGGCCCGAGCAGCTCGAAGTCCGCGCCGGCGGCCAGGGCCCGGGAGGCGAGATGCATGACGTGCTCGTGGGAGACGTCGCTGTAGGCGAACACCACGTCGTGGACGTCCCGCTCGGCGCAGATCTCCTCGAGGTCTGCCTCCGGGAGGATCGGAATCCCCTGTGGATGGTGCGGGCCGGACAGCTCCCGCGGATAGCGGCGGCCGTCGATCCCGGGGATCTGGGCGGCGGTGAAGGCCACCACCTCGTGGCGAGGGTCTTCCCGGTAGACCGTGTTGAAGCAGTGGAAGTCACGGCCGGCCGCGCCCAGGATCAGGACGCGGCGTCGCGGCGGCCCTCCTTCCGTCGGCGATACCATCAGCGCGGGACCTGGATCGACTCCAGGTACTCGACCAGGGTCTCGATGCGACCACGGACGATCGCGTCCCCCAGCTCGTCCTGGGGCAGGCCCTCGAGGAAACGGGTGCCCCAGACCGGCATCTCGCGGGTACCGTGGGCCTGCACCTCGAAGCGCCCATCGATCACGTAGGCGACGTCGAGGCGGGGGAAGTGGCCGTCGCGGCGCGCGGCGATCCGGGTGAGATCGGCCGGCGGCGTGGCGAGGGCCGTCCCGGCCGGGCCGTCACCCTGGCCGCCCGCACCGTGACAGGAGGCGCAATGGCGGGCGAACTCCCGGGCGCCCTCGTCCGCCAGGAAGGCGTTGGCCCGGCGCGGCTCCGGCCCGGGCGCGGCGCAGGCCCCCACCAGGGAGGCGGCTGCGGCGAGGAGGAGGGGGCGGCGGAGCGATCGGACGTGGTGACGCATGGCCCAGGCTCTAGCAAGACGTGGGCCCAGCGGCCCGGCTACTCGCTGCTCTCGGCCACGTCGGCGCGCTGGCGGACCGCGACGCGGTGCTCGTCCGTCTCGGAGAGATCGATGTCCACCCGGATCGCGCCAGCCTCCCGCTCGGATTCCTCCTCGTAGCCGACCTTCTGGAAGACATCGAGCATGCGCCGATTGGTCGGGAGCACGTGGGCCACGAAACGCTCGATGCCGTGGGGTCGCGCCGCCTCCGCCAGGCCCTCGAACAGCAGGGTGGCCAGCCCGCGGCCCTGGTGGGCATCGGCCACCTCGAAGGCCACCTCCGCCTCGCCGGCCACCTGGACGCGCTGGTAGCAGCCGTGGGCCACGATCTCGCCGTCGATCCATGCGGCCAGGCCCAGGTGGCGGCCCGGGTCCGGGTGCGTGTAGCGATGCAGCTCCTGGGCGGGCAGCTTCGGCCGCGCCGTGAAGTAGCGCAGGTAACGCGTCTCCGGGGAGAGGGCCGCGTGGAAGCGCTCGAAGGCTTCCAGGTCACCGGGGACGAGGGGCCGCATCCGGGCCTCCCCGCCGTCCTTGAGCCGGACGATCCGCGCCTCGTCCTCCGCGTCGTTCATGCCTCCGAGGCTAGCCAGGCTGGGGCGGAACGTCCCAGGGTGGGGCACAAGGAAACCGGCGTCGGCGTTGCGCGCCATCCGAGCTCGCCGGGAGGGCGGCATGCCGGTTGCTTCCCATGCGGTCATGGAGATCCATTGGCGAAACCCCGGTGAGCTGGACGAGGCGGAACGCGACCAGGCGGAGGAGCGGCTCGCGCGCCTCGCCGACGGACACAACGACCTGATCGACGTGTGGGTCGACGTGGAGAGCGAGAGCGGCCACCACCGCAACGGGCCGCGCCGGGTCGCCATCCGCTGCCAGGCTCGGCGGGCCGAGCTGGTCGCCCATGGCGAGGCGGACGAGCCCGCCACCGCCCTCCACCACGCCCTCGAGACCTTCTCCCGCGAAGTCCACCGTCTCCGCGACAAGCGCCGCGAGAGACGTGCGCGCACCGCCCCACGCATTCCCGAGGAGGAAGCACCGTGACCGATTTCCTGAAGGGCTACGACATCCAGTACTGGCTCGAATCCGCTCCCCAGGGCTACCTGCAGGACACGGAGTACGGCCACCGGGTGGGCGAGAAGGAGCCGGACCTGCTGATGGAGGAGGCGACCCTCCGCGAGCAGGCCATCGACACCACGGTGCAGCTCGTCGTCGGCGAGCGCTGCGCGCTCGCGGCGTCCTCGGGCCTGATCAACGCCGCCCCGGACGAGGCCAGCAAGCGCTTCCTCGCCACCCAGACCCTCGACGAGGCCCGCCATGTCGAGATCTTCACCCATCGGCTCTTCGACCTCGGCGTGAAGCCGAAGGAGCTCGAGGACGTGATCTCCCAGCGGGCCAACCCGCATCTGGTGAGCTTCGCCGAGCTGCTGCTGGACAAAGTCGACAAGAAGGACTTCGTCGCCGGCGTGGTGGGGCAGAACGTGGTGCTCGAGGGCATGGCGTTCCGCGTCTTCGAGATGCTCCACGAGGGCAACGCGAAGACCAACCCCAAGTTCGCCCACATCCTCTCGGGCACGATCGCCGACGAGCGTCGCCACGTAGGCTTCGGCGAGAACCGCATCGGCTCGCTCATCCGCGAGCATCCCGATCGCAAGGGCGACGTGGAGCAGCTGCAGAAGGAGATGTCCTACCACATGCTCGCCACCTTCGGCGCCCAGTTCCGCAAGGGCCCGAGCCCGGCCGAGATGCAGCAGATCATGGAGGACCGCGGCGTGCAGCGAGACGAGGCCGAGTGGCAGGGCGTGAAGCTCGGTCAGGCCTCTCCGGAAGAGCTCGAAGAGGTGCTCGGCGACACGATCCTGAAGGAGTTCAAGCTCCGGCTCGAGCGGATCGGCGTCGAGTACCAGACGCCGATCCGGCCCTAGCATGGCAACCCGCGAGCCGGGGGCAGGCGAGCTGCACGATCTGCCCCCGGACCTCTTCCACGAGCACGTCCACTCCTTCGAGCACTGGCTGGGCTCGGTCCACGGCTACCTCGAGGACCGTCCCTGGGGCCATCGGGAGGATCTCGCCACCGGGGAGCTCTCCGCCGCCGAGCGCGACCGACTGGTGTCGACCCTCTGCAACTACTGCGTCGGGGAGACCGCCGCCCTCGAGGGCGCCGGCGGCCTGATCCGCGTGGCCCCGAACCGCCCCCTCAAGGTGTTCGTCGCCACCCAGGCCGCCGACGAGGCGCGGCACCTCGAGGTGCTGATCCACCGCCTGCGCGAGCTCGGCGTGGACGATCCCGAGGCGGAGATCACCCGCCGCGCCCACCCGGGCCTGCTGCGCTTCAAGCAAGAGCTCCTCGGCCTGGTCGGCGACGGCGACTGGCTGCGCGCGCTGTTCGCCCAGAACGTCATTCTCGAGGCGATGGAGTTCACCGTCTTCCGCTACCACGCTCGCGAGGCCGATCCGGTGACGAAGGACCTGCTGGTCGGCATCATCAAGGACGAGCGCCGTCACATCGGCTTCGGCGAGAACGAGCTGGGCCGCCAGCTCAAGCAGGACGCCGATGCGGCCGCCCGCCTGGCCGCGGTGCGGGAGCGCCTCGACCCCCTCGTCCTCCAGAGCTTCGAGCAGGCCCTCGAAGAGCTGGCCGTGCCGGCCGGCGAGCGCCACGAGCTGGGCCGCGACTACCTCGCCGCCGTCGGGAGGCTCGGGATCGTATGAGTCTCGACGAACCCCGCCAGCGGTTCGACCTCGACGATCGGGGCTTCGACGAGGTGCCCCGCAAGTACCGCAAGTACTACCGGCGCTGGGAGGGGCCCGACGACGAGCTCGGCCCCAACGAGATCCTGTGCCCGGTCTGCAAGATCGTGGTCCGATCCAATCGCGAGCTGCGCCCGGGCGATCGGATGTACTGTATGGCGTGTCTGACGAGGCTGCGGATCACCGAGGCCGAGGGCCGATTGGAGGCCGAGGTCGAGTACTGATGCGCACCTCCTGGACATGGGAGCCCCGAGACACCATGGACCAGCCCGGTGCGCACAAGCGGATGAGCCTCGAAGCCCGGCGCATCTCCTCCCAGCACCGCAAGCTCAACATGCTCCACCGCGTGGTGGTCGACGCCATCAACCGCGCCCGCCCCGCCGAGTGCATCACCGCCTTCAAGCGCTTCCGGGAGGCCCTCGACTCCCACTTCTCCCTGGAGGACGAACTCTACTTCCCGGCCCTCCACGGCCTGCGCCGCGACCTGTCCGCCACCCTCGAACGGCTGAGCCAGGAGCACGCCGCCCTGCGAAGCCGCCTGGCGGAGCTGGAGGCGGCGTTCGTCGAGGCCCGGCTGGACGAGTGCGCGCGGCTCCTCGATACCGTGGGCGCGGCGATCGCCGACCACGAGAGCCGGGAAGAGCAGGTGCTGCGGGCGTTCCGCGATTCCTAGTCCCGGCCGGTGGGTCGAGATCCGAAAACCCCTCGCTCTCGCGCTCCGGGCAGGCGTCGTCGTCGTAGACGTGCCGGAACGAAGGCCCCTCCCAGTCCTCGAACTGGCCCTCCCGGGCCGCCCGGAGCACCAGGGCCAGGAGCAGGGCCGCGAGCAGCAGCGAGACCGGCAGGGTCACGGCGAGGAAGCTCATGCGTCGGGGCTCCAGCGCAGCAGCCGGATCGCGTTGCCGGTCACCACGAGAGACGACGCGCTCATGGCGATCGCTGCGTGGAGGGGCTCGAGCCAGCCGGCCACCGCGAGCGGAACGGCCACCAGGTTGTAGAGCAGCGCGAAGCCCAGGTTCTCGCGGATGCGGGCCACGCAGGCCCGGGCCAGGCCCAGGGTCGTCGGGAGCGCCGTGAGACGAGGCGAGCGGATCACCAGATCGGCCGCGTGGAGGGTGACGTCGGAGCCGCGGTGCATGGCGAGGCCGACGTCGGCGGCTCCGAGGGCGGCGGCGTCGTTGATGCCGTCGCCGGCCACGAGCACACGGCGGCCGGCCCGTCGCAGGGTGCGCACCTGGGCGACCTTCTCCTCCGGCGACTGCTCGGCGTGGACCACCGGCACGCCCGCAGCGGCGGCGGCCAGACGGGCGGCCGTAGGGTGGTCGCCGGTCACGAGGGAGGCGGCGACGCCCTGGCGCTGCAACGCCTCCACGGCCAGGCCGGCGTCCTCCCGCGGCGGATCCCAGAGAGCGAGCAGGCCCAGAACCTCCTCGTCCCGTGAGACGGCGACGAGGCTCAGGCCCGCCGCGGCGGCCTTGTCCGCGGCCTCGCGGAGCGGCGCGGGCAGCGCGGCCCCCGCCTCCTCCAGCCAGCGCGGAGAGCCCGCGCGCAAGAGCGCATCTCCCGCCCGCGCCTCGACGCCAGCACCGGGCCAGGTGCGCCGCTCCGTGAGCTCGGGCAGCACGGCGTCGGCGGCGGCCTCGCGCAGGGCCTCGGCCACGGGATGGGTCGAGGCGCCTTCGACGGCGGCGGCCCAGAGCCGGAGCTCCTGCTCGCTCACGCCGGGCGCGGTGTGCAGCTCGCGCACGGCGAAGCGCCCCTCGGTGAGGGTGCCGGTCTTGTCCAGGGCCACCGCGTCGACCCCGGCGCAGCGCTCCAGCGCCTCGCCGCTCTTCACCAGGATGCCGAGGGACGCGGCGCGGCCGACGGCGGCGGTGATCGCCGCGGGCGTGGCGAGACCGAGAGCGCAGGGACAGGCCACGATCAGCACGGCGGCGGTGGCGAGCGCCACGTCCAGGGGCGCGGCCCCCTTCCACAGCCAGAAGCCGGCGGTGGCGGTGGCGATGGCCAGCACCGCCGGCGCGAAGACCGAGGCCACCCGGTCCGCCAGCCGTTGGATGCGGGGCCGCTCGGCCTGGGCGCGCTCGAGGAGCGCCGCCATCTTGGCGAGGGTGCCCTCGGCGGGCCGAGCCACGACCTCGATCTCCGCTTCCACCAGCAGGTTGCGGCTGCCGCCGATCAGGAGCTCGCCGGGCTCCCGCAGGACCGGGCGCGCCTCGCCCGTGAACGGCGCCTCGTCCACCTCGGTGGCGCCGGAGCACAGGCGCCCGTCGGCGGGCACGGCCTGGCCGGCGGGGACGAGGACGCGGTCGCCTACCGCGAGACTCGCGGCGTCCACCTCGACGGGGCCCTCGGGCGTGCACAGGAGCGCCTTCGGCGGCGCCAGGGCGGCCAGGCGATCGACCGCCGAGCGTGCCTTGCCCCGCGCGCCGCGCTCGAGGGTGCGGCCGAGGAGCACCAGGAAGACGATCATGGCCGCCGAGTCCATGTAGAGGTGCGACGTGCCGGCGAGAGTACCGGCCACGCCGACCCCGAAGGCGGTCGTGATGCCGGCGACGATGGGCACGTCGACGGAGAGCTCGCCGCAGCGCAGTCCGCTCCAGGCCCCGCGCCAGAAGGGTGCCGCACACCAGGTGATCGCCGGCACCGTGAGCACCAGCGTGAGCCAGCGCAGGACCTGGCGCACGGCCGGATCCATGCCCTGGTAGCTGCCGGAGTAGAGAGCGACCGAGAGCCACATCACGTTGCCGGCCAGGAAGGCCGCCACCAGCAGGCGCACGAGGGCGGCGCGCTGGCTGCCGGCGGCCGGCCGATCCAGCACCTCCGGGTCGAAGGGGGTCGCGTCGTAGCCGAGCTCGCGCACCACCCCGACGAGGGCGTCGGCGGAGCTGCGCTCCGGGTCGATGCGCACCAGGGCCCGGTGGCTGGTGTAGTTCACGGCGGCCTCGTCCACGCCGTCGGCAGCGCGCAGGGCCCGCTCCACCCGGTTCACACAGCCGGCGCAGTGGAGCCCGTCCAGGAAGAGGCCGACGTCCGCGGTCATCCCTGCGCCTCCACCTCCCGCGGGTGGAAGCCGCTGCGTCCGCCGTCGGCTTCGAAGGCCTCGTCCACGATGACCGGGTCCGGCGTGCGGTAGGCAACGACGGCGAAGCCGATCGACACCAGCATCATCAGGGCGAGCATCGAGGCGAGGATCCAGGGCCAGGGCTCGGTGCGGCGCTCCGTCGGGTCAGCCTGCATCGCGGATCTCCGGTGTGAGGAAGTGGGTCGGCCGCACGAGGGGGCGATCGCCCCCCTCGACCGGCTCGAGCACGAAGCGCAGCTCCTTGCGGGTTCCGTCGGGCTCCCAGCCGAGCGGCGCCATCACGAAGACGCGGGCCTCCACCGCGTCGGTCGGCCCGACGGGGATCGGGTTCTGGCCGGCGATCAGGGCGAAGTCGGTACCCGTGGCCTCGACGCGGATCCGGTAGGCGTGCTCGACCCGATCGCGGTTCTCGAGGCGGAGGGTGAAGGCGTTGCCATAGCGCCCGTCCGCGGCGCGACCGAACAGGGCCTGGCGGTTGTGCATGACCGTGAAGTCCATCGGCACGCGCACCATGAGCAGCGCGGCAAAGGCCACGCCGGCAGCGACGAGCATGCCGCCGTAGACGACCACCCGGGGCCGCAGGACCCGGGCCGGCCGGGTGCCCTCGAGGGCCGAGAGCGCGCGGTATCCGATCAGCTCGGGCTCCCGGCCAGTGCGGGCCATCACCCCGTTGCAGGCGTCGATGCACTGGGTGCAGGTGATGCATTCGAGCTGCAGGCCGTCGCGGATGTCGATCTCGGTGGGGCAGACCTGCACGCAGAGGCCGCAATCGACACAGTCGCCTGCGACGGTCCCGCGCTTGCCCCGCGGCTCGCCGCGGGCCCGGTCGTAGCTGATGACGAGGGTGTCGCGGTCGAACAGCACGCCCTGGAAGCGGGCGTAGGGGCAGAGATAGCGACAGAAGGTCTGCTTCACGACGACGAAGTCGAGGTAGGAGAGGACGGCCATCACCACGAGGAAGCCGAAGGCGGCGCCGTAGGGGCCGCCGGACTGGAGGCGTTCCAGCAGCTGGTAGGGCGAGGCGAAGTAGGCCACGAGGTGGAAGCCGATCACGAGGGAGAGTCCCATCCACACGAGGTGGGTGAGCAGGATCCGCCAGGCCGCGACCCGCTCGGGCGGCCGCGGCCCCTTCCAGCCCTGGAGGAAGCGCGCCACCACGGCGAAGACATCGGTGAAGACGGTCTGCGGGCAGGCCCAGCCGCACCAGACGCGCCCGAGGAGGGCCGTGAAGAAGAAGAGCGCCAGGGCCAGCGCTGCCAGGATCAGCCACAGGAAGTAGAGCTCCTGGGGCGCGATCACGAGGCCCAGCACGTGGAACTCGCGGGCCGGGATGTCGAGCTGCACCAGGGGCTCGCCGCCGATCCGGATCCACGGGATCCCGAACAGGACGGCGATGAGCGCCACGTCGGCCCAGGCGCGCAGCGTACGGAACCGGCCGCTCACCGCGCGAGCGGAGAGCACGCCCTACCCCCCTGCGCCCTGCTGGGCCTGGGCCGCGTCGTGCTCCGGCGAGCCCACGCCGGGCTCGTCGGTGCGCTCGAGGGTCTCCATGTAGGCGAGCACCTTCCAGATCTTCTCGTTGCCGAGCTGGGGGCCCCAGGGCGGCATGCCGAGGGGCCGGCCGGCGTTCACCGTCTCGAAGAGCGCGGCGTCGCTGTCGCCGTACTTCCAGTAGGGATCGATCACGCTCGGACCCACGAGCCCCCGCCCGTCGGGCAGGTGGCAGGCGACGCAGATCTGGGTCCACACCTCCTGGCCCTGGGCGATCGCGGCGCTGTCGCCGCGGTACGGATTCGTGTCCGGGAGGGCCTCGCGCACGGAGGCGAAGGCGGCTTCCGCCTCGGCGACCTCGGCCTGCCAGCGCTCCGCCTGGGAGTGCGGCGCCATGGCGCCGTAGAAGAAGATGTAGCCGAGCCCGTAGAGGATCAGCCCATAGAAGCCCAGGTTGAACCAGGCCGGGATCGCGTTGTCCTCTTCGCCGATGCCGTCCCGCTCGGGCTCGTCCACCAGCGGCCGCTCGGGAATCTGCTCCGAGCTCATTCTCCGTCCTCCTCGAGCATGCGGTGGGCAGGCGCTTCGAAGCGCGCCCTCTGGCCGGGCCGGAAGAGCCACACGCCGATACCGACCAGAACCAGGGCCAGGAACGCCAGACGGCCCAGCTTGTAGAGGGCGACCCACTCCTCGCTCATCGGGCCGCTCCCTTCACCGAGGTCCCCAGGGACTGCAGGTAGGCGATCAGCGCCACGGTCTCGCTGCGGGCCTGGGCTTCGCTCAGCTCGATGCGATCGCGCCGGAGCTCCGCTGCGATGGCGTCGGCCTGAGCCAGGGCGTCCCGCCCCGCGTTCGCCACCTCGGCGTCCTCGTAGGGCGCGCCCAGCATGCGGAGCACCTCCAGCTTGCGAGGGAGCGTCGAGGTATCGATCGGTCTCGACGAGAGGAAGGAGAAGCTCGGCATGTTCGAGCGCGGCTCGATCTTCTGCGGGTCCTCGAAGTGCAGCCAGTGCCAGGAGTGTGGGTAGCGCCCGCCGACCCGCGCCAGGTCCGGCCCCGTGCGGCGGGAGCCGAACAGGAAGGGCCGGTCGTAGACCGACTCGCCGGCCAGGGAGTACGGCCCGTAGCGGTCGGTCTCGGTCTTGAAGGGCCGCACCTGCTGGCTGTGGCAGGTGTTGCAGCCCTCGCGCACGTAGATGTCCCGGCCCTCCTGCTCGAGGGCGGTGTAGGGCCGGTGGCCCTCGATCGTCTCCACCGTGCCCTGGAGGTAGAAGGGAGGGATCAGCAGGACGAGGCCGCCGACCACGATGCACAGCAGGGTGAGCCCGGTCAGGGACAGCCACTTCCGCTCCAGGGGGCGATGCCACTCGTACGCCATCTCAGCGCCCTCCCGCCACGGCGGCCGCGGCGCCGGCCGGGGGCGCGTCGGCCTCCGGGACCTCCACCGAGCCCTGCTGGATCGTCTTCCAGACGTTGTAGACCATCACCAGGGCGCCTCCGAGGAAGAAGACGCCGCCCACCACGCGGATCACGTCGTAGATACGAATGGCAGAGACGGTCTCGATGAAGGTGTAGGTGAGGCTCCCGTCCGGGTTGACCGCCCGCCACATGAGGCCCTGGGTCACGCCGGACACCCACATCGGCGTCACGTAGAGCACGATGCCGAGGGTGGCGACCCAGAAGTGCACCTCGGCCAGGCGCTGGCTGTAGAGCTTCGTGTGCCACAGCCGCGGCACCATGTAGTAGAGGGTGGCGAAGCAGGTGAGCGCCACCCAGCCGAGGGCGCCGGAGTGGACGTGGCCGATCGTCCAGTTGGTGAAGTGGGAGAGCGAGTTCACCGAGCGGAGCGACATCATCGGCCCCTCGAAGGTGCTCATCCCGTAGAAGGTCAGCCCCACCGCGAACATCTTGAGCAGCGGATCCGTGCGCACCTTGTGCCAGGCGCCGCGGAGGGTGAGCAGCCCGTTCAGCATCCCGCCCCAGGAGGGGAAGATCAGCATGATCGAGAAGGCGGCACCGAAGGTCTGTGCCCAATCCGGCAGCGGCGAGTAGATCAGGTGATGCGGCCCGGCCCAGATGTAGATGAAGATCAGCGACCAGAAGTGCAGGATCGAGAGCCGGTGGGAGAAGATCGGCCGCCCCGCCTGCTTCGGCAGGAAGTAGTACATGAGGCCCAGGATCGGCGTGGTGAGCAGGAAGCCCACCGCGTTGTGGCCGTACCACCACTGGATGTTCGCATCGTAGACGCCGGAGTAGGCCGAGTAGGACTTCATCCACGAGACCGGCCAGGCCATGCTGTTCGTGATGTGCAGCATGGCGATGGTCAGCACCGTCGCGACCCAGAACCAGATGGCCGCGTACATCGCCTTCTCCCGCCGCTTGGCGAGAGTGCCGAAGACATTGATCGCGTAGACCACCCACACGACGGCGATGGCGATGTCGATGGGCCACTCGAGCTCGGCGTACTCCTTGGCGGTGGAGTAGCCCCCGAGCAGACTCACGGCGGCGGCGACGATGATGCCGTTCCACAGCCACAGGTTGATCCGCGAGAGCGTGTCGCTGAACATCCGCACGCGGCACAGGCGCTGGAGCCCGTAGTAGGTGCCCGCAAAGACCACGCCCAGCGTGAAGCCGAAGATCACCGCGTTCGTATGGACCGGGCGCACGCGCCCGAAATGCAGGTACGGCCCCCAGTTCCATTCCGGCCAGGCCAGCTGGATCGCAGCCAGCAGTCCCACCAGCATGCCCACCACACCCCACAGCAGCGCTGACAGGGAAAACCCCCGCACCACCGCCATGTCGTAGAGGACGGGCTCGGCGTTCGTTCGTGTGCTCACGCAAAGGCCCCCTTCCGCGCCGGACGTCGTGCAGGAGAGATGCCAACGCAGGGCGGCATGAAACGGGCTCTCCGCGGGAAGGCGGCCCAATGCCTCCCCAACCCTGGCCTCACATTGGGGCTCGGCGCCGCAGAATCGAGGGCCGGCCCGGAGCCGCTGCGACGCGGTGCGTTGAGGGGAAGCCGCGAGACCACCCGAACGAACCGAACCCAAGCCCGCACCGCCCCGTTGCCCGCAAGCGCACCCCGCTCTCGCCCCGGGCCCCGCGCCCCCTGGTGCCGCCGAATCCAGACCGACCCGGGCCGCCGGGTCTCCGGGTCGTAGGCCGCGAAGGCGGCGCGGAAGCGCTCGCGGTGGTGGGTGTCGAGCCAGCTGCCGGGCCCGGGGCTGGGTAGGGCTCGATCGAGGTCAGGCCCGCCGCCGGCGCGCCCTTGTGCTGGTTGCGCGCGAGCGTCGCCGCGATGGTCCGCGTGGAGTGGCCCCGCCCACCTCGATCACCTGCCTCGGCCGGTAGCGGCGGAGGATTGCGAAGAGCGCGGCCGCGTCGGCGCCGCCGAAGGCACCGTGGAGGGGATCGAAGGCGTGGCGGCCGGGCTCCTGGGTAGCGGCCGCCTCCAGGAGCTCGGCGGCGAGGCCACCCTCCAGGGCCGCCAGCAGCTCGAGCTGCCCCGGCTCGTTCATGTCGAGGCCGGCGAGCCCCGAGGGCGCTCCCACAGCTCGGGGCCCAGCTCACGGGTATCCGGAATGGGCGAGTAGAAGTGGACCCGGCTGGCGTGGACGCCCCGCTGCTGGAAGCGCTCGAAGAAGCGACGATCGGTCAGCAGGCCCGGTGGAAGCCGCGCGACGGCCTCTGCCAACAGGCCGCGCACGAGTTCGCGGAGGCTCAAGGCAGCTCGCCCGGCGGTCAGTTCACGCCGGCGGGCGACCCCAGCTCGTCGAGCCGATCCGGGACCTCGAAGATCATGTCGATCGAGTGGTCGCCCTCGCGGAGGAAGCCGGCCACGTCCTCCAGGGAGAGGGCGGCGGCGAGCACCTCGTCCATGTGTTCCACGGGAATGATCTTCATGCTCCGCTTCACCGGAGCCGGGATCTCCTTGAGGTCCTTCTCGTTCTCCTTGGGGATGAGCACGGTCTCGATGCCTCCGCGGTGCGCCGCGATCATCTTCTCCTTGAGCCCACCGATGGGCAGCACTCGCCCGCGTAGCGTGATCTCGCCGGTCATCGCGACGGTGGAACGCACCGGCACCCGGGTGAGGGCCGAGGCGATCGCCGTGGCGATGGTGATGCCCGCCGAGGGCCCGTCCTTGGGCGTCGCGCCCTCGGGCACGTGGATGTGGATGTCCACCTTGGAGTAGAAGTCCGGCACCAGGCCGAGCTGCTTGGCCCGCTGGCGCACGTAGGACATGGCCGCGTTGGCGCTCTCCTGCATCACCTCTCCGAGGCGCCCGGTGACGACCAGCTTGCCCTTGCCCGGCGTGACGGCCACCTCGGTCTGGAGCAGCTCGCCCCCCACCTCGGTATAGGCCAGGCCTGTGCACAGGCCGACGCGATCGTCCTCTTCCGCCTGGCCGTGCCGGAACTTGCGCGGCCCGAGGTGGCGTTTCGCGGCGGCGGGGGTGATGCGCGCCTTCTTGGCGCCCTCCCCATCCTTGACCACCTGCTTCGCGACCTTGCGGCAGATCGAGGCGATCTCCCGCTCGAGGTTCCGCACCCCGGACTCGCGGGTGTAGTAGCGGATCACCTCGAGGAGCCCCGCGTCGGTGAACTCGATGTGGCCTTCCTCGAGGCCGTTCGCCTCGCGCTCCTTGGGCACCAGGAAGTCCTTGGCGATCTGCAGCTTCTCGTTCTCGATGTAGCCCGGGAGCTGGATGATCTCCATGCGGTCCTGGAGCGGCCGCGGGATCTGGTGCAGCACGTTGGCGGTGCACACGAACATCACGTGGCTGAGGTCGTAGTCGATGTCCAGGTAGTGGTCGTTGAACGTGTGGTTCTGCTCCGGGTCGAGCACCTCGAGGAGCGCCGCGGAGGGATCCCCGCGGAAGTCCATCGACATCTTGTCGACCTCGTCGAGCAGGAAGATGGGGTTGCCGGTGCCAGCCTTCTTGAGCCCCTGGATGATCTTGCCGGGCAGCGCCCCGATGTAGGTCCGGCGATGGCCGCGGATCTCGGCCTCGTCGCGCACGCCGCCCAGGCTGATGCGCACGAAATCCCGGCCCGTGGCCCGGGCGATCGACTTGCCGAGAGAGGTCTTGCCGACGCCGGGAGGTCCGACCAGGCAGAGGATGGGCCCCTTCATGGTCTCCACCAGGGTCTGCACGGCCAGGTACTCGAGGATGCGCTCCTTCGGCTTCTCCAGCCCGAAGTGATCCTCGTTCAGGACCCGCTCGGCCTCCTCGATGTCCTCGTGCTCCTCGGCGTGCTCCTCCCACGGGAGCGAGAGCATCCAGTCGATGTAGTTGCGCACGACGGTGGCCTCGGCCGCCATCGGAGACATCATCTTGAGCTTGCGGATCTCCTTCTCGGTCCGCTCCCGCGCCTCCTCGGGCATGGCCTTGCCCTGGAGCTGCTCCTCGAGCTCGGCGATCTCGTTCTTGAACTCGTCGCGTTCGCCGAGCTCCTTCTGGATCGCCCGCATCTGCTCGTTGAGGTAGTACTCCTTCTGGCTCTTCTCCATCTGCTTCTTGACGCGGCCGCGGATGCGCTTCTCGACCTCGAGCACCTCGATCTCGGCCTGCATGAGGCCGTAGACCTCTTCCAGGCGCTTGCCGGGATCCGCCAGCTCGAGCAGCCGCTGACGATCCTCGATCTTGAGGTTCAGGTGGGTCGCGACCGTGTCGGAGAGCCGGCCGGCCTCGTTCAGCTGCGTGATGTTGCCCAGCACCTCGGACGGGACCTTCTTGTTGAGCTTGACGTAGTTCTCGAAGGTGGCGTGGACGCTGCGCACCAGCGCCTCGACGTCCGAACCGGTGGGCTCCGCCTCCTCCACGAGCTCGACGTCGCAGGCGAAGTAGGGCTCGTCCTGGGTGAAGGAGCGGATGCGCGCGCGGGCCTTGCCCTCCACCAGCACCTTGACCGTCTGGTCGGGCAGGCGGAGCAGCTGGATGATCGTGCCCAGCGTGCCCAGGCGGAAGATGTCGTCCTCGGCGGGCTCGTCCTTGGAGGCCACGCGCTGGGCGCTGAGCAGGAGCTCGCGCCCGCCGGCCACCGCGTCCTCGAGGGCCTTGATGCTCTTGGGCCGGCCGACGAAGAGCGGCACGACCATGGACGGGAACACCACGATGTCCCGGAGCGGGAGGAGCGGCACCACCTTGGCGTCTCCGCCTTCGGGTCCCTCGGGGCCCGGGGGGGCTCCGCTCGAATCGTCGCTCCGGAAGAAAGACATGCGCTCTCCTGGCGGACGGCCCTAGGCCGATTCCGCCTCCTGCTTGAACACGAGCAGCGGCTCGGCGCCCTGCTCGATCACCTCTTCGTTCACCACACACTCGGCCACGTCGTCCCGCGAGGGGATGTCGTACATCAGCTCCAGCATCGCGGATTCGAGGATGGAGCGGAGCCCGCGCGCTCCCGACTTCCGCTGCAGGGCCTGCCGCGCCACCGCCCGCAGGGCGCCGTCGCTGAAGCGGAGGTGCACGTCCTCGAACTCGAAGAGCTTCTGGTACTGCTTCACCAGGGCGTTCTTCGGGCGGGTGAGGATGTCGACGAGGGCGTCCTCCCCGAGCTCGTCGAGGGTGGCCAGCACCGGCACCCGGCCGACGAACTCCGGAATCAGTCCGAACTTGAGCAGGTCCTCGCTCTGCACGGCCCGCAGGATCTCCCCGAGCTTGCGATCGCTCTTGGTCTGTACATCGGCTCCGAAGCCGATTCCCTTCACCCCGATGCGCCGCTGGATCACCTCGTCGAGGCCTACGAAGGCGCCGCCGCAGATGAACAGGATGTTCGAGGTGTCGATCTGCAGGAACTCCTGCTGGGGGTGCTTCCGCCCGCCCTTGGGGGGCACGCTGGCCAGGGTGCCCTCGATGATCTTGAGGAGGGCCTGCTGCACGCCTTCGCCGGACACGTCCCGGGTGATCGACGGGTTCTCGCTCTTGCGGGCGATCTTGTCGATCTCGTCGATGTAGATGATGCCGCGCTGGGCCCGCTCGACGTCGTAGTTCGCCGCCTGGAGCAGGTTCAGGATGATGTTCTCGACGTCTTCGCCGACGTACCCGGCCTCGGTGAGGGTCGTCGCGTCCGCGATCGTGAAGGGAACGTCGAGGATGCGGGCCAGCGTCTGGGCCAGCAGGGTCTTGCCGCAGCCGGTGGGGCCGAGCAGCAGGATGTTGGCCTTCTGCAGCTCGACGTCGCCGACGGTGCCCTGGTTCTCGATGCGCCGGTAGTGGTTGTGGACGGCGACGGCCAGCACCTTCTTGGCCCCGTCCTGACCGACCACGTACTCGTCCAGGATCTCCTTGATCTCCTGGGGCTTGGGAACGCGAGAGGTCGGCGAGCTCGCCTCGTCCTGGCCGTACTCCTCCGCGATGATGTCGTTGCACAGCTCGATGCACTCGTCGCAGATGTAGACGGTGGGGCCCGCGATGAGCTTGCGGACCTCCTTCTGGCTCTTTCCGCAGAACGAGCAAGACAGGTTGGAGTTGTCCTCGCGCTTGCGGTTCAAGAGCTCGCCTCCCCACCGTTCGCCGGGTTCGACGCCGCCGGTGCACCGCCGTTCGCCCCGTTCGCGCCCGGCCGCGTGCGTTCCGCGGCCACCACGTCGACCAGGCCGTACTCGCGCGCCTCCTCTCCGGAGAGATAGTAGTCACGCTCGGTATCCCTGGCGATCTCGTCCAGGCTGCGTCCCGTGTGGCGCGCCAGGATCTCGTTGAGCTGGTCGCGCATGCGCAGCAGCTCCTTCGCCTGGATGTCGATGTCGGAGGCCTGGCCCTGGGCGCCGCCCCAGGGTTGGTGGATCATCACCCGCGCGTTGGGCAGCGCGTGGCGCTTGCCCTTCTCGCCGGCGGCCAGCAGCACCGCGCCCATCGAGGCGGCGAGACCGACGCAGAAGGTCGAGACCGCCGGGCGGATGTACTGCATGGTGTCGTAGATCGCGAGGCCGGCGGAGACCGCGCCACCGGGCGAGTTGATGTAGAGGTTGACGTCCGCCTCGGGATCCTCGGACTCGAGGTAGAGCAGCTGGGCCACCACGACATTGGCCATCTCGTCGTGGATCTGGCCTCCGAGGAAGATCACCCGATCGCGCAGCAGCCTCGAGTAGATGTCGTAGGCCCGCTCTCCGCGGTGGTCCTGCTCGACGACGATCGGGATCAGCGGCATGGCTCGTCCTGCACGGGGATCGGGATCAGCGGCATGGCTCTCCACCCCCTCCACCCCGGAGGGGTTACTGAGGTTCCAGTCTAACGAGGGCGCGGCCGGCGCGGGTCCCCCCCAAGAACCCGCGGACCGTTCGGAGCACGCTCACAGGCCGCCGCGAGGCGGCAAATGCGGGGCTAACTCCCCGCAATCTCTTCGACTTTAGCCCCAGCCAGGAGGAATTCAAGCGCCTTGTCCGAGCGGATCTGGGCCTTGAGCGCCTCTGCCATCCCCTGCTGCTCGTAGATCTGGCGGAGGCGATCCGGGTCGATCCCCTGATCCCGCGCCATGGTCTCGAGCTTCGCGTCCACCTCGGCGTCGTCGCTCTCGATCTCCTGCTGGTCCGCCACGGCGTCGAGCAGCAGGTGCTCGCGCACGTCGCGCTCGGCCTCCGGCCGCCAGCTCTCGGCCCACTCGCTGAGGCGCCGGTGGAGCTCTTCGTGGCCCATCGACTGGGCCAGCTGGTCGTGGGCGCGGCGCAGCTGCTGGTCCAGCCGCCGCTCGATCATGCCGGGCGGCACGTCGAACTCGGTGCGCTCGATGAGCGCATCCATCACGCTGCGCTGGAGCGCCTCCTTGGCCTGGCCCTCGCGGGCTTCCGTCATGTCCGTGCGCAGCTTGTCGCGCAGGGCATCGAGCCCGTCGAGCTCCTCGTCGACCTCCGAGGCGAAGGCATCGTCGAGGTCCGGCACCACCTTGCGCTGGACCTTGCTGACCGTGACGTCGAAGGTCGCGTCCTTGCCGGCCACGTCCTCGGAGGGGTAGTCCTCCGGGAAGGTCAGGGAGATGGTCCGCTCCTGGCCCGCGGCCAGGCCCTCCAGCTGGTCCTCGAAGCCCGGGATCATGCGCCCGGAGCCGAGCTCGATGGTCGCGCCTTCGGCGGCGCCGCCCTCGAAGGGCTCGCCGTCGATCTTGCCCAGGTAGTCCAGGGTGAGGAAGGAGCCCGGCCCGGACTCGCTGCCCTCGGGCTCGTCCTCGAAGCGGGCGCGGCGCTGGCGCAGGGCCTCGAGCTCGCTCTCGAGCTCCTCGTCGGTCACGTCCACCGGCGGCCGCTGGCCCGGCAGGCCCTGGAGCTCCGGCAGCTCGATCGCAGGCCGCACCTCGACGGTGGCCGTGTAGGCGAAGGCCTCGCCCTCCACCGGGGCACTCGCCTCGACCTGCGGCTCTGCCACCGGCTCGACCCCCGCCACCTCGATGGCGGTGCCGAGGCTCTCGCGAACGAGCTGCTGCTCGAGCTCCTCGCCCAGGCCGGCCCCGTACATCTTCTGCAGCACCGCCTTCGGCACCTTGCCCGGCCGGAAGCCCTTCACCCGGACGTTGCGGCCCAGCTCCTTGTAGGCCTTGTCGAAGGCCTTGCGCACGCGCTTCGCGTCCAGCTCGATGCGCAGGGTGCGCAGGACCGGACTCGTCTCGGTGGTCTCCACCGCCGGGGGCGGCGGGGTCTGGCTCTCGCTCTCGCTCATGGGGATCCCTTGGATAGGAGGGGGTGCCGGGATGCTTCCGGGGAAGGACTGACGGGTGCCGGGGACAGGACTCGAACCTGCACGTCCAACGGACGGTGGCTCCTAAGGCCACTGCGTCTACCGATTCCGCCACCCCGGCCAGGCCCGTCCGCCGGGCACGTCTGGGCCCCGGAGGTCGGGCGCAGCGGCGCAACATAGCGGAAGGAGGGGCTTTCGCGCGCCAGGGAGGACCTCCGTGGCGTTGCGCCCCCTCGCAAGGGTGCGTACGTTCCGCCTCTCGTGGGCGCGTAGCTCAGTTGGCAGAGCAGCGGACTCTTAATCCGCCGGTCGAAGGTTCGAGCCCTTCCGCGCTCACCACCAGCCCGTCGTGTTCGTCGTGAAGTGTGCCTCTCCCCTCCTCCTCCTGGTCGCGCTCGCGGCCTGCACCACCACCCTCGGTGGCGGCGCCCCTGCGCGCTCCCTGCCCGAGGCGGTGAGCGTGTACGAGATGATGTCGGGGACGAAGGCCATGGCCCTGGCGGTGACCCCCGAGGGCCGGCGTACCTGGGGCGTGGCTTCGGCGCAGCTCCAGTCGAGCGCCAGCAAGCGCGCGATCGAGACCTGCGAGGAGAACGTCGCGCGCCTCGGCCTGCTCGCGGATTGCCACCTCCTCGCCGAGGGCAACGCACCGGCCCAGGCGACCGAGGCCGCCTGCTTCGCCGGCACCCTGCCGGAGCAGCGCTGCCAGGCCCAGCGCGAGTTTGCCCCGGGCCGCACCAACACGCCCTAGCCCTTCGTCCCGAAGCCGCCGGCGCCGGGGGTTTCGATGCGGAGGCGATCGCCGGGAGAGAGCTCGGCGCGAGCGCGGGCGGCGAGCTCTTCTTCCGTCCCGTCGGCGCGGCGGAGGCGGTTGCGGCCGGGCTGACCGTCGCTGCCGCCTTCCAGGCCGTAGGGGGCCCGGGTGCGGCGCTCGGTGAGCAGGGAGACGGTAACGGGCTCGGTGAACTCGAGCTCGCGGACGAGGCCGTCGCCGCCACGCCAGCGGCCCGCGCCGCCGGAGCCGTGGCGCAGCGCGAAGCGCCGCAGGCGCACCGGGTAGCGGGTCTCGAGCACCTCCGGATCGGTGATGCGGGTGTTGGTCATGTGCACGTGCACTCCGGAGGCGCCGTCGAAGCCGCGGCCCGCGCCCGCGCCACCGCCCAGGGTCTCGTAGTAGCCGAAGCGCGCGCTGCCGAAGGCGAGGTTGTTCATCGTGCCCTGGCTCGCCGCCACCTGGCCCAGAGCGCCGAGCAGCACGTCGACCACGCGCTGGGAGGTCTCGACGTTGCCGCCCACCACCGCACGGCCGGCCGGAGGGTCCAGGATCGAGCCCGGCGGGATGCGCAGCTCCACCGGGGCCAGACAGCCGCCGTTCAGCGGGATGCGCTCCGCCACGAGGCAGCGCAGCACGTAGAGGACGGCGGACTCCACCACCGCCCGGGGGGCGTTCAGGTTGCCGGCGACCGCCGGCCCCGTGCCCGCGAAGTCGATGGTGAGCGCCTCGCCCCGCACGCCCAGCGTGACACGGATCGGTGTCCCGTCGTCCAGGGCATCCTCGAAGTGGTGCTCGCCATCCGGGAGGCGGCCGATCTCCCGCGCCACCTTGGCGCCGGCGGCCTGCTGGAGCTGCGCCATGGTGACGATCACCGGCTCGAGCCCGGCCTCCAGAACCATGCGCTGGAGCAGCGCCTCGCCGGTGCGGTTGGCAGCGACCATGGCCTCGAGATCGGCGACGTTGTCGTCCGGGTTGCGGGCGGGGAAGCGGGCCTCGGCCAGGCGCCGGCGCACACCCGCCTCGTCGAAGCGGCCGGCCCGCACGGCGGCGAAGGGTTCGAGCACCACGCCCTCCTCCTCCAGGCTCTCCGAGTCCGCCGGCATCGAGCCCGGCGTCTTGCCGCCGAGATCGGCGTGGTGCCCGCGACTCGCCACGAAGAAGCGCAGCGCATCGCCCACGAAGACCGGCGACACCACCGTCACGTCCGGCAGGTGCGACCCTCCGGCCGAGGGATCGTTCGTCACGAGCGCATCGCCCGGGCCCAGGTCCGGCAGGGCGGCCTTCACGGCGCGCACCGTGGCGCCCATCGCCCCGAGGTGGACCGGGATGTGGGGCGCGTTCGCGACCAGCCCGCCCTCCGTATCGAACACGGCGCAGGAGTAGTCGAGCCGCTCCTTGATGTTGGTCGACACCGCCGTGTTGCGCAGCACGGCACCCATCTGCTCGGCGATGGACATGAAGCGATGGCCGAACACCTCGAGACGCACCGGGTCCGCCACCGAGAGATCGTCGCGGCGGGCGCCCTTCGTCTCGCCGGTATCCGTCAGCACGAGCACGCCTCCTTCCTGCACCTCCGCGCGAAAGCCCGGATCGAGGACGACGGTTCCGGTGCCCTCCAGCAGGATCGCGGGCCCGTCGAGGGTGAAGCCCGGGGGAAGGGTGTCGCGGTCGAAGAGCGGCGCGCGGGTGAAGCCGGCGCCCGGGAACCAGGCGTCCTCCTCACCCAGGGGTGCCGTGTCTTCACGCACGGGCACCGGCGGCGGCGGCGGGACCGGCTCGGCGGCCGCCGCCCGCACCCGCGCGGTCACCACCTCCACCGCCCGGCCCGGCCGGGTGTAGCCGAAGCGCCGCTGGTGCAGGGCGGCGAAGGCGTCGGCCCAGCTCGCGCCCGGCGCCGGGGCGGCGACGGTGAGCGGCGTCTCGGTGCCGACCGTGCGCAGATCGAGCCGGCGCTCGACGCGGATCGCGTCCGGGGCGGCGCCCTCCTCCGCGAGAACGCTGCGCGCCTCGGCCTCGAGCTCGTCCAGCAGGGCCTCGATCTCGGTAGGCGCGGCCCCGCTCCCGGCCGCGAGGGGCACCCGGCCTGCGTCCTGCTGGCGATCGCAGGCCCGCTCCGCCACGCCGATCCCGAAGGCCGAGAGGATGCCGGCGAACGGGTGCAGCAGCACCACGCGAATGCCGAGCTGGCGCGCCACCGCACAGACGTGCTGCCCCGCCGCGCCGCCGAAGCCCACCAGGGCGAAGTCCCGCGGGTCGACGCCGCGCCCCACCGAGACCTCCTGGATCGCCTGGGCCATGGCGGCGTTGGCGATCTCGAGGAAGCCGGCGGCGAGCTCCTCGGGCGTGCGCGGCAGCCCCGCGCGGGCCAGCTCGCCCCGCAGCCGCTCGAAGGCGGCTTCCACCGGCGCCCGCTGCAGCGGGAACGGGAAGCGGTCCGGGCGGATGCGGCCGAGGAAGAAGTTGACGTCCGTGATCGCGAGCTCGCGCGCGGAAGGATCGCCGTAGCAGAGCGGGCCCGGTTGCGCGCTCGCGCTCTCGGGACCGACCGTCAGCCGGAAGCCATCGAAGCGGCACAGGGAGCCGCCGCCGGCCGCCACCGTGTGCACCCGCAGCATCGGCGCGCGCACGCGGATGCCGGCGACCCGCGTCTCGAAGGCGCGCTCGAGCTCCGGGCCGTCGATCAGCGACACGTCGGTCGAGGTGCCGCCCATGTCGAAGCCGATGGCGCGCGGGAAGCCGGCCGCCCGGGCCACCTCCCGCGCGCCGACGACGCCGCCCGCGGGCCCGCTGAGCAGCGCACCGGGCCCCCGGAAGTGCACGGCTTCGGCCAGGCCGCCCGAGGACTGCATGAAGCGCAGCCGGGAGCCCGGCAACGCCGCGGCCAGGGTGTCCACGTGGGCCCGGAGCAGCGGCGTCAGGTAGGCGTCGGCGCAGGCGGTCTCGCCCCGGGCGAGCATGCCCTGCTCGCGGGCCAGCTCCGCGGACGCGACGGCGTGGACGAAGCCCTCCTCCCGCGCCCAGTCCGCCACCCGGGCCTCCAGGCTCGGATCGCGGTAGGCGTGGAGGCCGAGCACGGCCACCGAGGCCAGGCCGCGTCCCCGGGCCTCCGCCAGGGCCGCGCGCACCGCGGCCTCGTCGGGCTCCGCGGCCACCGCGCCGTCCGGCTCGAGGCGCAGGTCCGCCTCCAGCACCTCCTCGGGGAGGGGCGGCGTCTTGCGGACGTGGAGCTCGAAGAGCTCCGGGCGCTCCTGGGTGCCGATGGCGAGGAGATCGCCGAGACCCCGGGTCGTCACGAGCAGCGTCGGCACGCCGCGACGCTCGAGGAGCGCGTTCGTGGCGACGGTCGTTCCGAGCTTGACGCTGCAGGGCGGGAGCCGCGCGCCGGGCTGCCAGACGCCGGCCCGCTCCAGCAGGGCTTCGATGCCCCGGATCGGCGCCGTGTCGGAAGAGAGGAGCTTGTGGGTGTGGAGCCGGCCGTCGGGATCCAACCCGATGCAATCGGTGAAGGTCCCGCCGCGATCGACCCAGAAGCTCCAGACCGTGCGAGCTTCGCTCACCTTCGGCTCGCTGCGCGCCCCGGCAGGGCTTGCGGCGGACCCGGCTCGCGGCTTCGCCGCTCGCTCGCCTGCCGAGACGATCGGCTTCTCGGCGCCACCCGGGATCAGCTCTCGCCGTAGAGCGCGGCGCGGAGATCGACGGCGAGGGAGCGGCCGTCGAGCCGGAGGTGACGGCGATTGAAGCCGTCCTTGGAGATGGAGAGGACGAGCTGGTCCGAGGGAACGTCGCTCGGCACGCCGAAGCCGTAGACGCCGCCGGGACCGGTGGTGCCGGCGACGAGCTCCCGGGGCTCGTGGCCTTCCTCGTGCAGGGCGATCACCACCCGCGCGCCCTCGGCCGGAGGCCGCTCGCCGGAGGGCAGCGGGTCGTTCTCGAACACAAAGACGCGACCGGTGCGCCCGTCCGGTGCGCGCTCGACGCGGACCGCCAGGTCGTGCAGCCAGATCATCGGCTCCGCCACGGTGGCGGCCATGCCGATCCGGTCGACGTGCCAGGCGGGGTTGGCGTTCAGGCTCACGTCCTGGGGTGCCATGCCGTGGTCCGACGTGACGACGAACAGGAACTCGTCCGTGAGCCCGGCCTCCTCGATCACGTCGAGCACGCGGCCGACCCGCCGGTCCGTCTCGTCCAGGGCGTCGCGCAGGCCCTCCGAGTGGGGGCCGTAGTCGTGGCCCACCCCGTCCGTGAGCACCAGCTCGTGGAAGACGAAGGACGGCGCCGGCGCGTCGTCGCGGGTGAACAGCTCGAGCACCTGGGCGACGCCACGCGTATCGAGCACCGATTCGTCTTCGATGCCCGGAAGGTCCTCCCGCGCCCAACGCTCGTTGCGGTCGACCATGCACATCTCGGTGAGCGGGCGGAGGCGCCGCCGGTCGGCGGTGTTGCGGTCTTCCAGGGCCGCGTGCTTGGCCGAGCGGCCGAAGGGCGCGTAGATCGCGGCGGTCATGCAGTCGGCGCCGTACGCCCGGTGGAAGGCCTCGGCCAGGCTCTCGACGTCCGGCGACGAGAAGCCCTCGGTCTTCACCTGCTGGCCCTGGGGCGAGACGCTCTCGCGCTTGTCGCGCAGGTAGTAGGTGGGGTTCACGACGTCGTGGTGGCCGCACCAGGCGCCGGTGCCGATCGTCGTGTGGCTCGGCCAGGTGATCGAGGGGAAGTTCACGATCTGGCCTGAGGCCACCACCGCCGCCCGCTCGCGCAGGCGGCGCAGGTGCGGGAGCGCGCCGGGGGCATTCGCCAGGCGGTCCTCCAGCTCGGTCTGGTGGAGGCCGTCGAGGAGGAAGACATAGAGGCGTTTCGGGGGGTTGGGCGTCTCTTCGAGGATCTCCTCGAGGACCCGGCCGTCCTGGCGGCGGAGCAGGAGGTCGTGCCGGAGCTGGCCCGTGGCATCCCGGCCGCTGGTCGCGGGGAAGCGGAGCGCGGCCAGGCAGGTGGGTGCGATGTCCACGGAGCAGGCGACGGTCTCGTGCATCCCCGGCGTGACGCCTTCTCCCGCGAGCCAGAGCGGCCCGCGGGACTGGCGGACGTTCAGGGCGCCGTGGGTGGCCGGCTGGGTGCCCTGGCACCAATCCCGCGGCGACACGGCCAGGTCCGGAGCGTTCGGCGAGTCGAAGAGCTGGGCCACGCGCTCGTAGGCGAAGGGGTAGCTCTGGTGCTCGGGGGCGATGAAGCGGCGGCCCGGGTCGTCGGCGTCGAAGCCAGAGGCAGCCGCCGCCTCCTTCTCCTGGGCCACGGTGCGAAGGGCGGCCGGATCCTGGTTCGCGAGGGGGTTCTCGCCGACCACCTCCAGCACCTCGAACTCGAGACGTCCGTCGTCCCGGCGGTGGCGCTGGAAGCGCACCAGGCCGCGGGCCGACCAGGCTTCGTAGGCACCGGCCTCGTCGTCTCCAGCCCGCCAGGTGAGGACCAGGTCCGTCTGCGAGGCCACCGGGGCGTCGGCCAGCAACGCGAGGATGGCCCGGTTGCCGCTCTCCTCCTGCTCCCGGTCGAGGCCCTGCCCGCCGAGCCGCTCGGGTCCGTGGATCGCCATGGGGCGAGCGTATCACTGGCCGCGTCCGCGGCGCAGGCGGGAGGCGACGTTGCCGAGCTCGTCGCGGAGTACGCTGTCACCCAGGAGCCGCGCCGCGAGCAGGCCGATCGCCGCGAAGACGGCGCCACGCACGAGCAACGTGAGGAGGGCGCCGAATGCGCCCTCACGGACGTCTGGCACCTGGGAGGCGAGGGCCGCCGCCACGAAGCTGGCCAGGGCCGCGCGGAGGAGCCCCACCGCGAGGGTGCCGAGGGGCGGCGCCCCGTGCAACCAGCGGGCCATGACGAGGGTCGCCGTGGCATTGACCGACACGGCGATCACCCCGGCCAGGGCGAGCCCCTTGGCGCCCAGCGGCGGCCCGAGGGCCCGGTACAGCGGAATCGCCAGCAGGGCGACGGCGGTGCCGAGCAGCATGGGGCGCCACATGTCCCCTCGCGCGTAGAAGGGGCGCACCGCCAGCATCTGCAGCACCCAGCCCGGGACGGCCAGGCAGAAGACGAGCAGCACCTCCGCGACCGGCGTGGCGTCCGCCGACGCGAACGCCCCGCGCACGTAGACCAGGGTCACGAGGGGTTGGGCCACTGCCGCGAGCCCGCCGGCAGCAAGGCAAGCGAGGCCACCGCTCGCCTGCAGCACGCGCTGCACCAGCCCATTGAGCTGGTCGTGCCGTCCTTCGGCGTGCAGCCGCGAGAGGGTCGGCAGGGCCGCCGTCGCGACGGCGCCGCCGGCCAGGGAGACCGGCACCTGCATCAACCTCCGGGCGAAGACCAGCGTCGCGATCGTGCCGGTGCCGAGCAGCCCGCCGAACCAGCGGTCGTACCACTCGTCCACCGTGAGCAGGGTGACGCCCAGCATGAGGGGCGCGGCCAGCACCAGGTAGCGCGCGAAGTCCGGATCCCAGGGTGCAAAGCGCACGCGCACGCGCAGCTGCCGCGTCGCGTCCCACAGGGCCAGACCGAAGGGACCCAGGGCGGCGCCGAAGAGCGCCCCCCATGCGAAGCCCTCGACCCCGATCTGCGGCGCCGCGAACAGGCCGCCGGCAATGATCGCGAGGTTGTAGACGAGCGGGGCCGCGGCCTGGACGGCGAAGCGGTCCTCGGCCATCAGGGCCGCCCGGAGCACGCCGCCCACCACGAAGAAGACCTGGGCGGGCAGCACGATCCGGGTCAGCCGGACGGTGAGCGCGTGCTGCTCCGGGTCGAAGCGCGGGAACTGGAGACTGATCAAGGCATCGGCGAAGAGCCAGATCACCCCGGTGACGACGATCGCGATCACCGCCACGGTGCCGAGCACGGTCGCCAGCAGCCGCTCGGCCGCTGGGGATCCCCCGGCCTGCCGGGCCGCGTGGTAGAGCGGGATGAAGGCGATCGAGAGGGCCGCACCCGCCAGCAGGTAGTTCAGCAGGTCCGGGAGCTGGAAGGCGGCCTGATAGGCGTCGGTGGCCGCCCCCCGCCCGACGCGGAGCGCCAGCACCGCCTCGCGAACGAAGCCCAGCAGCCGCGAGACCAGGACGCTCCCTGCCAGCAGCGCCGCCACGCCGGCCACGCGTCCGGCTCGCACCCCCTCCGCCATGGCGCGGAGCATAGGAAGTGAGACAAGGGGACGTTCCTGACTGTCTCACTCCTCCCGGCGGGCGGGCCGCCCGGGTGGGGGTGAGACAATCAGGAACGTCCCCTTGTCTCAGGCGGATTCGGCTCGCGCCAGCGTTGGCCGTTCCAGGCCTCGACCTCCACCACGTCCCCGTCGCGGCCGCGAAGGGCGCTGCGCTGGAGGGGGACCTTGCCGTGAGGGGTGTCGAGCACGTAGAGCGGGATGGCGTAGCCGCTGGTGCGGCCGCGCAGGGCTTCGAAGAGATCGAGGCCCCGCTCGATGGGGACGCGGAAATGGGCGGTGCCTTCGAGGAGCTGGGCCTGGTAGCAGTAGTAGGGCCGCACGCGCATGCGCACGAGGCCCTCGCACAGGGCCTTCATCGTCGCGACGTCGTCGTTGATCCCAGCCAGCAGCACGCTCTGGTTGCCCACGGGAAGGCCGGCCCGGGTGAGGCGGTCGCAGGCTTCCGCGGCTTCCGGGGTGAGCTCCCGGGGGTGGTTGAAGTGGGTGTTCAGCCAGATCGGGTGGTAGCGCTCGAGCATCCGGCACAGCCCGTCGGTCACCCGGAACGGCAGGGTCACGGGGAGCCGCGTGCCGAGGCGGATGATCTCGATGTGAGGAATGGCGCGGAGCTCGGCGACGAGCCACTCGAGGCGGTCGTCGGCGAAGACCAGCGGATCGCCGCCGGTCAGCAGGACATCGCGGATCTCCGGCGTCCGGCGGAGCCAGTCGATGGCCGCGGCAAGCTCGCGCCGCTTCATCGTCCAGTCCTCGTCGCCGACCATGCGCTTGCGCAGGCAGTAGCGGCAGTAGAGGGCGCACTCGTTGTTGACGCAGAAGGCCACCCGGTCCGGGTAGACCCGCACCAGGTTCTTGACCGGCGAGTGGGCGACCTCGTCGAGGGGATCCGCCAGGCCGGCCGGATCGTCCAGCTCCACCAGCCGCGGCACGACCTGCCGGCGGATCGGGCACTCCGGGTCGTCCGGGTCGATCAACGACGCGTAGTAGGGCGTGATCACGAAGCGGAAGCGATCGCCCAGGGCCGCGATGGCCGCGGCCTCCTCGTCGCTCGGAGGGACGACGCGGGCCAGCTCTTCGGCGCGGCGGATGCGATGGCGCATCTGCCAGCCCCAGTCGCGCCAGCCGTCGGGCGTGGCGCTCACCGGAGCCCGAGCCTCGCGAGGCCGCCCCCGAAGACATCACCGAGCAGCGCCTCCACCGGCCGGCCTTCGAGCTCGGCGAGGACTCCGAAGGAGCCGCCCGGCGCGAAGGTGGGCAGCGGGTTGATCTCCAGGAAGCGCGGCTCCCCCGCGGCGTCGAGGCGGAAGTCGATGCGGGCGAAATCGCGGCAGCGGAGCGCGTCGAAGGCGGCGAGAGCGTGGCAGGCGAGCGAGGCCTCCAGGGCCGGGTCGAGCTCGCCGGGCGTGTGGTGGAGCCAGCCGCCTGCGGGCGCGGGCACGGAGGCGCGATCGAGGGCATGGAGCCCGATGCCGCTCCTCAGCTCGAGCGCCCGCTGGAGCACCGGAAGCGCCCGGGGCGGGGCGTGGCCAACGACGGTGACCGTGTACTCCGCCCCGGGCAGGAAGGGCTCCACCAGGGCCGGCTGGTCATAGAGGCGCACCACCCGCTCCACGGCCGCCGCCAGCTCGTCCCGATCGTGGACCTTCGAGGCCGGGATGATGCCCTTGGCCGTCCCTTCCCACCGGGGTTTCACGAACAGGGGGTAAGACCCCGGAAGCCGGGCTTTTTCCAGCTCGCCGGCGGATCCGATCGAGGCCTGGCCGGCGACCGGGACGCCGGCGGCCGCCACCACGTCCTTGGCCCAGGCCTTGTCCAGGGAGAGCGAGAGGGTGAGCGCGTCCGAGCCCAGACACGGCACGCCGGCCATCTCCAGGAGCACCGGTGCCCAGGCCTCCCGGTTCCGGCCGCCCTCCCCCTCCGCGATGTTGAGGACCGCGTCGACGTCCGGACGGCGGGCCAGCAAGGCCCGGGGGCCGCCGAGCCGCACCGGCTCGGCGCCCGCTGCACGAAGCGCCGCCTCCAGCAGGGCAATCGTCTCCTCGGGCTCGTACTCGGCGTCGGCGTCCGGCGCGGGGCCGCGCGCGAGCGTCTCGCCGAGCTCCTCGAAGACGATTCCGACGCGCAGGGGCCTGCTCACCGCCGCAGGGTGGCCAACCCACTAACCTCCCGCCAACCATGAGCGCCCTGGACCGCATCGAGCGCCTCGGCAACGCCCTGCCCGACCCGGCCACCCTGTTCGTGATCGGCGCGCTGCTGGTGATGGTGGCCTCCCAGCTCGCCGTGGGCCTCGACTGGCAGGTGGAGAAGACCGTCACCCGCGACGTCACGGTGCCGGTGCTGGACGCGGCGGGCGAACCCGTCGTGGACCCGGCGAGCGGCGAGCCGTTGCGCGCGGCGGCCGTCGATCCGGCCACCGGCGAGCCCCGCCGCGAGAAGGTGCAGGTGCCCGTGCGCCCGCGCAGCCTGCTCGACAGCGACGGCCTGTACTGGGCCGTGTCCCACCTGGTCGACAACTTCAAGAACTTCCCGCCGCTGGCGATCGTGCTGGTCGGGATGCTGGGCATCGGGCTGGCGGACAAGAGCGGCTTCATCGGAGCGCTGCTGAAGGCGATCCTGGTGGCCGTTCCCGCCCGCTTCCTCACGCCAACGGTCTTCTTCGTGGGCGTGCTCTCCTCGGTGGGTCTCGACGCGGGCTACGTCGTCCTGCCGCCGGTCGCCGCGGCGCTGTTCGCCGCGGTGGGGCGCTCGCCGCTCGTCGGCCTGGCGGCGGTCTTCGCCGGCGTGTCCGCGGGCTTCAGCGCGAACCTCGTGGTGACGAGCCTGGACGTGATCCTGGCGGGCTTCTCCACCTCCGGCGCCCAGTTCCTGGACGCCGCCTACCAGGTGCCGGCCACCGCCAACCTCACTTTCCTGCGGGTCTCGACCGTGCTGCTGGTTGCCGTGGGCTGGGCCACCACCGCCTGGTGGGTGGAGCCGCGCTACGCCCGCAGGCACGCCGAGGACGGCGGCGCCGGCGAGGCGGATCCGGAGGCCCTGCGGCTGGCGGCGGACGAGAAGCGGGGCCTGCGCGCGGGCGGCCTGACCCTGGCGCTGGTGCTGGCGGTGCTGATGCTCGCCACCTGGATCCCCGGCGCGCCGCTGCACGGCGACGACGGGCGCTTCCCCCGCTGGGTGGCGGCGATCGTGCCGCTGATCTTCCTGGCCTTCCTGCTGCCGGGCCTGGCCTACGGCCTCCGCACGGGCAGCCTGCGCAGCGATCGCGACGTGGCGCGCATGCTCGGCGAGGTGATGGCGGGCATGGGCCCCTACATCGTCCTGGCCTTCTTCGCGGCCCAGTTCGTCGAGTTCTTCCGCTACTCGGGCCTGGGGGAGATGTCCGCCATCGCCGGCGGAGGCCTGCTCGCACGGGCGGACCTGCCGGCCCCGGTGCTGATGGTCGCCTTCGTCGCGGTGGTCGCCCTGGCCAACCTCTTCATCGGCTCCATGTCCGCCAAGTACGCCTTCTTCGCGCCGGTCTTCGTGCCCATGTTCATGCAGGTCGGCATCAGCCCGGAGCTCACCCAGGCGGCCTACCGGGTCGGCGACTCCATCACCAACGTGGTCACGCCCCTCAACCCCTACGTCGTCATCATCCTCGTCTTCATGCAGCGCTACGTGCCGCGGGCGGGCATCGGCACCCTGGTGGCCCTGATGATCCCCTACGCCGTCAGCTTCTTCGCGGCCTGGTCCCTGCTGCTCGTCGCCTGGATCCTGCTGGGCGCCCCCCTCGGCGCCGGCGGCCCCCTCGAGTACACGCCGTGAAGAAACGGGGCCAGAGTTAAGAATTCAGTTCCGCCCCGAAGGGGAGGAACTGAATTCTTAACTCTGGCCCCGTTTCTGTACCCTGCCGTTGGAGGATCCCTTGAACGCCGCGCTGCTCGCCCTGGGTGTCTTCGTCCTGTTCGCGGTGGGCTATCGCTTCTACTCGGGCTTCCTCGCCCGCCGGATCTTCGCCCTGGCCGAGGACGAACCGGTGCCGGCCCGCGAGCTCGAGGACGGCGTCGACTACGTCCCCACCCGCAAGGACGTGCTCTGGGGCCACCACTTCACCTCGATCGCCGGTGCGGCGCCGATCGTCGGGCCCGCGATCGCGGTCATCTGGGGCTGGGTGCCGGCGCTGCTCTGGGTGGCCATCGGCACGGTGATGATGGGCGCCGTCCACGACTTCTCGGCCCTGGTCATCAGCTTGCGCAACCGGGGCCGCTCGATCGGCGAGATCGCCGGCCACGTGATCAGCCCACGCGTGCGCACCCTCTTCCTGCTGATCGTCTCCTTCCTGATCTGGATCGTGCTGGCGGTCTTCGCCTTCATCATCGGCACCCTCTTCACCCAGTACCCGGGCTCGATCTTCCCGATCAACGTGCAGATCGCGGTGGCGATGGGGCTGGGCTGGCTCGTCTACCGCCGCGGCTACCGGATCCTCTCGCCGTCCATCGTGGCCTACGCCGTGCTGCTCGCCGCGGTCTTCTACGGCAACGCCTTCGCCGAGGCGGTGCCGGCGGTGAAGAGCATCACGGTCACCGGCTGGGTCTGGATCCTGTTGATCTACTCCTTCGTCGCCTCGGTGCTTCCGGTCTGGCTCCTCCTCCAGCCGCGGGACTACCTGAACGCCCACCAGCTCGTCACGGGCCTCACGCTCCTTACCCTGGGGCTCATCGTGCTCCAGCCCGCGGTGGTCGCTCCGGCGATCAACCCGAGCCCGGAGGGGGCGCCGCCGATGATCCCCTTCCTGTTCATCACCATTGCCTGCGGGGCCATCTCCGGCTTCCACGGCCTGGTGTCGTCGGGCACCACCTCGAAGCAGGTCGGCTGCGCCACCGACGCGCGGATGATCGGCTACGGCGGCATGCTGGGAGAGGGCTCCCTCGGCATGCTCGCGGTGCTGGCCTCCACCGCCGGCTTCGTCTCCTTCCAGGACTGGTCGACCCACTACGCGAGCTGGGGCGCGGCCAACGGCCTCGGCGCCAAGCTCTCGGCCTTCGTGGACGGGGGGGCGCGCTTCGTCGCGTCCCTCGGCATCCCCGCCGAGACCGCGGCCACCTTCATCGCCGTGATGGTGATCGCCTTCGCGGCGACCTCTCTCGACACGGGCGCCCGCATCCAGCGCCTCGTGATCAGCGAGCTGGCCGAGGCCTACGGCTGGACCGCGCTCCGCAACCGCTTCGCGGCCGGCGCCCTGGGGATCAGCGCGGCGCTGCTCCTCGCGGTCACCCAGGCCGGCGGCCAGGGCGGACTGATCCTCTGGCCGCTGTTCGGGACGACGAACCAGCTCGTGGCCGGCGTGACGCTCCTCGTCGTCTCGGTGTGGCTGCGCAAGCAGGGCAAGCCCGTCGTCTACACCCTGGTGCCGATGCTCCTGGTCGGCCTCGCGACGGTGGTCGCGATGACCGGCGAGGTGATCGGCTACTACCAGGCCTTCTCGGAGCGCTGGCTGCTGGCGCTCTCCGGGAGCGTCATCCTGGTGCTCGACGTGTGGGTGCTGCTCGAAGGCACGAAGGTGCTCCTCGGCGCTCGGCCGGAGCACCCCGCGACCCAGGCCGCATAGGGAGATCGCCGTGGACGTACGCAACCTCGCGGGAAAGACCGCCCTCGTGACCGGCGCCGCCAGCGGCATCGGGCGGGCCAGCGCCCTGGCCTTCGGGAGACGCGGCGCCGACCTGGTGATCTGCGACCTCGACGAAGCCGGCCTGGCCGAGACGGAGAAGGAGCTCACCGCCCAGGGGCGATCGGTCCTGGCCCGCCGGGTCGACGTCGCCGACCAGGAGGCGATGGGCGCCTTCGCGGAAGAGGTGGGGGACGCCTGCGGCGCGGTCGACTTGCTGATGAACAACGCGGGCGTCGGACTGGGCGCCCGCTTCCTCGACACCAGCCTCGAGGATTGGGACTGGATCCTGGGCATCAACCTGCGCGGCGTGGTCCACGGCTGCCACTTCTTCGTGCCGAAGATGGTGGAGGCGGGCCGCGGCGGGCACGTGGTGAACGTGTCGTCGGCGGCGGGCTACCTGCCGGGAAGCGTGCTCAGCGCCTACGTGACCACGAAGTACGCCGTGCTCGGGCTCTCCGAAGCCCTCTCCCTCGAGCTGGCGCCCCACCGCATCGGCGTCACGGCCCTGTGTCCCGGGATCATCGACACGCCGATCACGCGCTCGTCGCCCCTGCGCGGCGCGCTGGAGCGCCAGGGCATGCGGGACGAGATGGTGGAGCGCTATCGCCGGCGCGGCTACGGGCCCGAGCGGGTGGCCGAGGGCCTGCTGAAGGCGATCCAGAAGAACCGCACGGTGGCGCCGGTGAGCCCGGAAGCCTGGATCGGCTACGGGCTGAAGCGCCTGGCGCCGGGCCTGGTGCGCTGGCTCGGGGCCCGGGCGGAGCGGAGCGCCCTGGCAGAGACCGACGCATGAGCGAGCCGGTCCTCCTGCCGCGACCGAGGGAGCTCGAGCGCTTCGAGGGTGCGGGCGCCCCGGTGGACGCCACCGTGTTCGAGGCGGAGGAGCGCGGGCTCCCGCCCCAAGCCTACCGGCTGCGGACCGTGGGAGGACGGATTTCGTTGGCCTACGCGGACGAGGCCGGCCGCCGCTACGCCCACGCCACCCTCGAGCAGCTGAAACGGAGCGCGGTGGACGGCCAGCTCCCGCCCTACAACGTCCGGGACTGGCCGGACTTCCCGGTCCGCGGCCTCATGCTCGACGTCAGCCGCGATCGCGTGCCCACCCGCGACACCCTGGCGCGGCTCGTGGACGTCCTCGACCTGCTGCGGCTGAACCACCTCCAGCTCTATACGGAGCACACCTTCGCCTACACCGGTCACGAGGCGGTGTGGCAGCACGCGTCGCCGATGACCCGCGACGACGTGGAGTGGCTCGACGCCCTGTGCGCCGAACGCGGCATCGAGCTGGCCGCGAACCAGAACACCTTCGGTCACATGGCGCGTTGGCTGCGGCATCCGGCCTATCGCGACCTCGCCGAGGCGCCGGAGGGCTTCACCACGAAGTTCGGCGTCCACCTGCCCGCCGGGGTGCTCGCCCCGACCCAGGAGAACGCGGACTTCGCCCTCGGGCTGTGCCGGGAGCTCCTCGCCCACCACCGGAGCCGGCGGATCAACATCGGCTGCGACGAGACCTTCGAGCTGGGCCAGGGCCGGAGCGCCGCGGAGGTGGAAGCCCGGGGGAAGGAGCGGGTGTACCTGGAGCACCTGCTGCGGCTGGTGCGCGGGCTCCAGGCCGACGGCCGCGAGGTGCTCTTCTGGGGCGACATCCTGCGCGGGCATCCGGAGCTGGCCGCCGAGCTTCCGAAGAAGGACCTGGTGGCCCTCGCCTGGCACTACGAGGCGCCGATGGACCCGAGCGCCCTGCCCGACTCGCTCTTCGAGGTCCTCTCGGATTTCGGGGTCACCCGGGATGCGCTGCGCGGCTTCGAGGGACACGTCGAGGGCTTCGCTCGGGCGGGGGTGCCCTTCTGGGTGTGCCCCGGCACGTCCACCTGGAACACCCTGATCGGCCGCTTGCGCAACGCACGAGGCAACCTGCTCGACGCGGCCGAGGTCGGTCTCGCGCGGGGCGCCGCCGGCTATCTGGTCACGGACTGGGGAGACAACGGCCACATGCAGCCGCTCTCGGTGAGCTGGCCGCCGCTCGCCTACGGGGCCGCGGTGAGCTGGTGCGCCTTGACGAATCGCGACGTCGATGTGACGCCGGCCCTCGACGCCTACGTCTTCGAAGACGAGGCCGGAGTGCTCGGCGGCCTGCTCGAGCGTGCCGGCAACCTCTACGACGCCACGGGCAAGACCGCCATGAACGGCAGCCCCCTCTTCACGGATCTGCTCACCGGCGGCGGCCTGCTGGGCTCGATGGGAGAGGCCGACCCGGAGCGGACCGCGGCGACCGTCGACGCCCTCGACGCCTGCCTGGGAAGCCTCGCCGAGAGCGCCCCGGGGGCGGTGGACGGCGCGGTGGTCCGCCAGGAGCTCGAGGCCGCCCTGCGCCTGGCCCGCCACGGCGCCTGGCGCATCGCCCGCCTGGCCGGCTTCCCCGGGCGCCCCGGCGACGCGGCGCTCGCCGAAGACCTCCGCGAAGCCATCACCCTTCAACGCGAAGCCTGGCTCGCCCGCTCCCGGCCCGGCGGTCTCCCCGACAGCCTCGCCCGCCTCGAAGCCACGCTCGCCACGTACTGAACGCCGCGAGGGTGGACCCACCTGAACGCACCCCAGGTGCGCGCTCAGGAGCGTCCCCGCTGTTATGTGCGGAACTTGGACAGGAGCGGAGGGGCGGCTTCGAGCAGAGTGGCGCGGAGGTGGGCGACGAGGCGCTCGCGGGATTCGCGGCGGCCGATCGGGACGAGGTGGCTGCCGGGGGTCCAGTGGATGGCGGGGCGGTCCCAGTGCTCCCAGAGGGCGTGGGCCTGCGCGGGCGGGCAGATGCGGTCGGCCCGGGCGGCGATGATGAGCCGCGCCTCCGGCGCGACCCGGGGCGTGTGGGTCAAGGGGGAATGGGGCGCCCAGGCGTCGCGCCAGACATCGGCGCCCACGCCCGCCGCCTCTCGCGCCCGCCGCGCGGCGGCGCCCTGATCCTGCTCGAGCAGATCGTGCAGCGCGACCAGCGGAATGGACGGCACGGCACAGGCCAGCCCCGCGTCGAGCGACGCCCACAGGGCGGCCAGGTAACCTCCGAGGCTCATGCCGTAGACACCGACGGCGGGCGCGCCCTGCTGGCGCAGCCAACCGGACAGCCGTCGCAGCTCCCAGATCGCCTGGCCGAAGGCGGCGTTCGTCTCCAGCGGGTGCGCATCCAGGAAGCCGGCACCGGAGCGACGACCGCTGGCCCGGGGGCCATGCAGGGGCAACGTCGGCACCGCCACGTCCAGCCCGAGCTCCCGGTGGAGGCGCTCCACCTCGAAGGCACGGGCGTCCCAGGCGATCCGACCCATGCCGTAGCCGTGCAGGCAGACGAGCGTCGGCCGCGGCCGATCGCCGTGACGCCACAGGTGGACGTGGGCCGTCCGATTCGCCGCCGCAGCGAGGTAGCGATCGCGGATCTCCGGATCCCGCGGCACGTACTCGCTCTCGAAGCGCAGGCACTCGGCCTGTCCGGCGCCCCACACCCGCGCCGGCGCGAGGGTGGCCTTCTCCAGGGCCGGGGGCCGCGGGTGCCCGAGGGCCGGATCGTCGACGGTGCCGTCGGCGCGATGGCGCAGGGCGGCGGCCTGCAGGTCCTCGGCCACAAGGTCCGGAGCCGGCGGCGGCGAGGCCAGGGCCGTGACCGCCCACAGGAGCCGGAGGCCCTCGTCGGTCGCCACCGCGGCCTGGGTCGCCAGGGACAGGGGATCGGGCAGCTCGACGCCTTCCGGCAGGGGCTCGTGGAAGAGGGACGCCTGGGCCCCGGTTCCGATCACCACCAGCCCGAGCAGCCCCACGAGCGCACCGGCGGCCAGGGACCCGGCCACTGCCCAGGCGACGCCGAGGAGCAACATCGCCCCGCCCGCGGCGAGGATCCAAGGCGGCAGCCGCCGGCCCTCGCCCTGGGCGAGCCGCGCCGCCAGCACCACGAGCCCGAGCGAGAGCGCACAGGCCGCGGCACCCGCGACGGCTCCCAGGGTGAGTCCGGTCGTCGCGAGGACGGCCGCGACGCCGGCCAGGATCCAGGCTCGCATCATCAGAGCGGTCCCCCCGCGTCGGCCGCCGCGGAGGATGCCGTGGCGAGCTCGCCGGGCGCGGCGCTCCCCTCGATCTCCGTCCCCTCGAGCAGCCGCGCCTCTGCGTTGGCCAAGGTGATCCCGGGAACCAACGCGCGAAGGACGCCCATGTGCGTCACCACCCCGAGCAGCCCGCTGGAACAGCGGGCCCGTGCCCGCGCGAGCGCCGCGAGGGCCCGCGCGCGCACCTCGCGACGGGTCTCGCCGCCACCGGGGCGAACGTCCCAGTCGCCGCCGCGCACCCGCTCCACCAGATCCGGATGAAGGGCGAGCAGCTCGGCGTGCGGGCGAGCGCTCCAGCTGCCCACGTCCATCTCGCGCAGATCCGGCTCGAGCCAGGGCGTGAGCCCGAGCCGCTCCGCCAGGATGTCGGCGGTCTGCCGAGCGCGAGCCAGGTCGCTCGTCACGAGCGCGGCGACGCCGCGCCCCGCGAGCGCATCAGCCAGCCGTTGCGCCTGCTCCCGACCCCGCGGCGTCAGCGGCGCATCGGCCTGGCCCTGCCACACGCGGGCGGCGTTCATCGTGGATTCACCGTGACGGATCGCGAGCAGGGGCTCCATGCGCGCCCGAGGGTAGCGGCTCGCGACGCAGGGGTAGGCCTCGCGCCGGGCGCGGCCCACCGCTCACTTCGCCGGCGCGCGCTCCCGGATCCGGTCCGCCGTCGCGCGCACATCGGGATGGCCGGCGAGCCAGGCCTCGAGGTCCGGATAGTGACGTACCGGCGCGCGCCCGAGGAGCCAGCGACGCCCCGCCTCCTCCAATCCGCGCTCCACCAGCACCCGCGAACCGTTGCGTGCGACGCTCACGCCCGGCGCGAGCCGCGCCTCCGCGCGCTCCCGCAGCGCGGGCTCGAGGGCGCCGGCAGCTTCGGGGCTTCGCAGCAGGAAGAGCCAAGCCCACACGTCGCCCTGGGGACAGGCCAGCAACCAGGCCCGATCGGCCCGCCATGCGCCGGCGGCGTCCGCGGCGCGTGGCGTGCCGTCGAACCAGGCCTCGAGGCCAATCGCTCCGAAGCTGCTGCTCGAGCGCGTGCGGCAGTCCGCATCCGGAGCGAAGGCGCCCTCGGGAGCCTCGATCTCATCGCGCCCGGCGAGGCCGCGCTCCGGGTGGAGGAGTGCAACGCTGGTGAGGGGCGGCTCGCGCAGCAGCCTTGCGCGGCCCGCATCGCCTTGCGCGTCCTGCACCCCGCTCACCCAGCGATAGCCGAGCGGATACGGCCGCAGGAACATGGCGCGCAGCCAGGGGGAGCCCTCCGGCAGCGCAGCCTCCACGTCGATCTCGAAGTGCCGCGCCCAGACCTCCGCGTCGGGCATGGGGGTGCCGCGGCTCCGCTCCGCGTCGCGGTGCTCGGTCCAGAGGGCGTCGCCCTCGAGGACCGCGGACCATGCGAAGGCGACGTCGTCGAAGCCCTCCAGCCCCAGGCTCAGGTCGGGAAGCGGGGAGTGGGCGGCCTGGAAGGCGTGGGCCAGCTCGTGGACCAGCACCCGGGCGACGGCCGGCCGGGCCAGCGCCGCGGCCTTGCGCCCGCCGCCCCGGGCCACCACGTAGAGTCGTCGATCGATCGCGGTGAAGTAGCCCGCGACCGAGTGGGCCTGCAGCTCGAGCAGCTGGGTCCAGGGATCGGCGTCCGGCGCGATCAGGCCCAGGGCCCGCAGGAGCGCCGTGGTCGCCTCCCGTTGCTCCGGCGCCACCACCCGGTCCATCTCCCACTCGATGCGCCCGCGCACGGCGGCCGGCGCGAGGAGCCGCACCTCGACGGCCGGGGCGCGCTCGACCCCGCGCGCCCGCCGGACCCGTTCCAGGTAGGGCGCGAGGACGTCCGGGGACAGCAGACCCGGCGTCGCGCAGGCCGCCAGCAGGAAGCACGCGACGAGCGCGGCCCGCCGGCCGCGCGCGCGCCCCCCCCTGCCCCGCTCCCCCATCGCGCAACCGTGACAAATCTCCCCTCGAGGCGCCCGGCAGCGGGCCGGCCGGGAGAACCCGTGCCACGTCGCCGGACGCGCCGCCACTTCCTCTGACGGATGCGATCCCCCCTCCCGAAGCGGCGCGCCTTCGACCACCTCCACGTCGAGCTCTCGGTGGCGACGGGCGTGGCCCTGCCCCGCTACGACCTCTGGCTCTGCCTGCGCGAGGCCGGGCGCGACCCGGAGCTGCTCTCCCGGCGCGAGCTGCTCGCCGCCGTGGACGGCGAGATCGCGGGCTTCCTGGGCGAACGGGGCCTCGACCTCCCTCCCCGCCGGAACCGGGTCCTTCGCCGGCGCCTGCGACGCTACGACCCGGAGCTGCCGTCGCCGGAGGAGCGGCTCGCCGCCTGGCTGGAGTAGGCCACCGCCGGAGCCCGAGCTGCCCGAGGAACGTCGGGCGCGTCGACCGACCGTTGCACCCGGACGATGGCAGGCCGCCGGTTTGCTGCCGGTCGCGGCGGCTCACTTTCCCGACACCGTTTCGTGGGCCGCGGCCACTCCCTAGCGAGGAGGAGCCGTGGACCCCGTCGCCCGCGACCCCGTCATCCTGCGCGAGGATCCCCTGTCCCCGGCCGTCTCGGGCCTGGGCGAGCGGCTCGAGCGGCTCGGCTTCGCGCTGGCGCGGGTGTCCGAGGAGGCCGAGCTGCGGACCCAGCTCGCGCGATGCCAGGGGCCCCAGGCCCTGCTCCTGAACACCTCGCTCTCGGCCGCGGAGATCGCCGATTCCCTCGCTGTCGCCTCCGGAGCGCTGCGCAGCGGCCGGGTGACGGCCCTGGCCGTGGGCCAGGATCCGGCCGTCGCCACGCGCGAGGCCCTCCAGGGCGGCGGCGTCACCCTCGCGGCCCTGGGCCCGGTCGACGATTCCACCCTTCGCTTCCAGGTGAACCGCGCCTTCCTCGGCGCGCGCGAGGCGGGCCAGGCCCGCGTGGAGGTGCGCGCGCCCTGGGACGCTCCGGTGAGGCTGCGCAGCCAGGGAGGAGAGCACGCCGCCCGGCTCTACAACCTCTCGCAACACGGAGCCTTCCTCGAGCTCGTGCGCCCCCTGGCCGAGAGCAGCCCGGTGGACCTCGAGCTGCCGCTCGAATCGGGGCCCACCCGGATTCCCGGCCAGGTGGTGCGCCGAAACGCTCCTGGCTACCAGCGGCAGCGCCGGGCTCCGATCGGCATCGGAGTGCACTTCGACCCACTCCCGGAGGAGGTCCAGGCCGAGCTGGACGCGGCCGTCGCGAGCCGCAGCGAGCGCCTGCTCCTCTAGGCCGGGGGCCGCGAAGACCTCCTCCGCGAGGCAGCGGGAGGCCGAGCCTAGAGCCGCGCCAGCGCCGGCCCCAGGCCCCGCAGCGCCCGACCCCGGTGGGAGAGCGCGTGCTTCGCCGCGGGCTCGAGCTCGGCCAGGCTCACCGCGTGGCCGTCGGGCTGGAAGACGGGGTCGTAGCCGAAGCCGCCGCTGCCGCGCGGCGCCTCGAGGATGACCCCCGGGCACTCGCCGCGGCGCACCTCGCAGCCGCCACCGGGCCGGGCGAGCGCCGCCACGCAGACGAAACGGGCCCGCCGCGACGCGCCGGACCGGGCCGCCAGGGCATCGAGCAGCGCCCGGAACCGGCCCGCATCGTCGAGCTCGGGTCCGCCGAAGCGGGCAGAGAGAGGACCCGGTGCGCCGTCCAGGCCCTCGACCTCGAGGCCCGAGTCGTCCGCCAACGCGGGCAGGCCGGCGACCCGCGCCACGGTCTCGGCCTTGGCCCGGGCGTTGGCCTCGTAGTCGGTCCCTTCCTCGGGAAGGGCGCGAAGCTCGTCGGCGGTGGCGATGCGCAGCACCACCGGCACCTCGCTCAGCAGCGCCTCGAACTCGCGGAGCTTTCCCGGATTGCCGCTGGCGAGCACCACCGCGGGACAGGCCACGGCGACTAGCCCTCCTTCACGCCCGCCGCCTCCAGAGCCTCGCGCTGGCGAAGGGCGAGCTCGGCGATCCCGCGGAGGGCGAGATCGGTCAGCTGGTCCAGCTCCTCCCGGCTGAAGGTGGTGCCCTCGCCGGTGCCCTGCACCTCCGCGAGGCGGCCGCTTCCGGTGGCCACGACGTTCATGTCGACCTCCGCCCGGGCGTCTTCCTCGTAGGGGAGGTCGAGCAGCACGCGGCCGTCGACCAGGCCGACCGAGACCGCGGCGATCGAGTCCAGGAGCGGGCTCCGATCCACCGCACCCCGTCGCTGCAGGCGGTGACAGGCCAGGGCCAGGGCCGTGTAGGCGCCGGTGATCGACGCCGTGCGGGTGCCGCCATCGGCCTGGAGCACGTCGCAGTCGACCCACAGGGTGCGTTCGCCCAGGGCCTTGGTGTCCACCACCGAGCGCAGGCTGCGACCGATCAGTCGCTGGATTTCGAGGGTGCGGCCGCCCTGCTTGCCCTTCGCCGCCTCGCGGTCGGTTCGCGTATCGGTCGAGCCCGGGAGCAGCGAGTACTCGGCGGTCACCCAACCCTTTCCGACCCCCTTGAGGAAGCGGGGCACGGTCTCTTCGCTGCAGACGGTGCACAACACCTTGGTCGCACCGAACTCGCACAGCACCGAGGCCAGCGGGTTCTGCGTGAAATCGGTGATCAGTCGGACGGGACGGAGCTCGTCCGCCGCGCGTCCGTCCATGCGCTTGGCCATGCTACCCCCCGCCTACCCTTGGTGGCTTCCGACGGCCGGGTCGGCGTCCCCGCTACCGGATGCGGCGCTCGCTCTCGCTTCGGGCGACGCCGCGCCGCGCATCGTAGCGCGCCCGGTAGGCGGCGACGGCCTCGGCGATCCCGCGGGCCAGGCGCTCGCGTTCGTCCTCGGCCTGGAGGGCCCGCTCGTCGGCCGGATGGGTGAGGAAGCCGATCTCCACCAGCACCGCGGGCATACGCACGCCCATCAGCACGACGAAGGGAGCCTGCTTCACGCCGCGGGAGCGCGCGGCCTCGGCGGTGGCGATGTTGTGCTGGGTGAGCCGCGCGAACTCCTGGGAGAGGGTGAGCTGCTCGGTGGCGGCCATGTCGCCGAGGATGGCGAGCACCGGATCGTCGGCGGCCGGCGGCGTGGCGTCCTCCCCGAAGGCCAGGTTCTCGGCCCGGGCCAGCTCGAGCGCGGCCTGGTCGGTCGCCTCCGGGGAGGCAAAAAAGGTCTCGATGCCCCGCGCGCCCCTGTAGGCGGAGGCATTGGCGTGGATCGAGATGAAGAGATCGGCCTCCGCCCCATTGGCGCGCTCGGTCCGGCCCTCCAAGGGGACGAAGCGATCCTGCTCGCGGGTCATCACCACCTGGAGGCCGTCGGCGCGCAGGCGCCGCTCCACCCGCTTCGCCACGTCGAGCACCACGTCCTTCTCGACCAGGCCCCCGCGGCCGCGGGCGCCGTGATCGTCGCCTCCGTGACCGGCGTCGACGACCACCACGTCGAACCGGTCCGCCTCCGCGGCGAAGCCCGGGCACGCCAGCGCGGCGGCCCACAGCAACGCGCACCCGATGCGCATCCACCTCGACACGAAACACCCCCTGGGCCGCGAACGTATCAAAGGCGGCGCGGGCAGCGAGTCAGGCCCGACCGAGCGCCCTGGCGGCGACGAGAGAGGACCTCCAGCATGCCGGTCACGGGTCGCTTCCGTACTCTCGATCCGATGCGCCCCCGACCCGCCCCCCTCCTCGCCGTCCTGGGTCTCGCCTTGGCGGCCGCCTCGCCGACCGGGGCGGCGCCGGCGGTCGCCCGACCGATGACCTCGGCGTCGGTGCCCGCGGGCGGCGGGGGCACGGCCTTCTTCCTGCGAGCCGGCGACGGCGAGACCGTCGCCGTGACCACGGCCCACCACTTCGACCTCGGCAGTCTCGGCCGGGCGGGCGAGGTGGAGTTCGTGCTCGGCCGCAGCCGCGCCCGGGTCACCGCGTCGACGCGCCTGTTCGCGGCGCCCGGCCGGCCCTTCTCGGAGCCCGGCGCGACCCTGGCCGAGGACTACCTGGTGTTCGCCTTGGACGCCCCGCCCCAGGGCGCCCGGGTGCTGGAGCCGGACAGCGGCGCCCCGGACGATCTGGTCGACCAGCGGGTGCGGATCCTGGGCGTGCCGGCCACCCGGCCCCAGGACGAGGACGACCTCTACGGCACCGTCCGCGAGAGCAGCCCGGGCCGGCTCGAGGTGGAGCTGGACGTCCCCGCGGATCTGCGCGGCTGGGGGGGCGCGCCGGTGCTGCGCCAGCCGGAAGGAACGGTGGTCGGCATCCTCCAGGCCCAGTGGCCGGAGGGCGACACCCTGCGGCTGGGGGTGGGCCCGATCTCCGGCGTCCTTCGGGCCCTCGCAACACCGGCCGAAGGGGGCCTGGGGCTGCCCCTCACGTCCTTCCGTTCGTCCGAGGAAGACACCCCGGAGGAGGACGACGCGGGGGACCGCTCGGTCTCCGAGCAGCTCGCCATGGGCACCCAGCCACGAGAGCTCCCGGGCGAGGGCCCACTCCTGGGGCGTGCGGGCGTCCTCTCCACCCAGATCCGCCTCGAGATCGAGGAGCCGCCGGACGGCGCCGTCGTCGGCGAGGCGACCGGTGCCTTCGTGGCGGGGCGGGCCCTGGCGCTCCTCGGCGAATTCCGCCGCTTCGACGTGGTGCTGGTGCTCGACACCTCCGGGTCGACATCGGAGGCCAGTGGCGCGGACATCAACGAGAACGGCATCGTGGGGAAGAACCGATGGGGCCTCTTCTCCTCCACGGATCCGGGCGATTCGGTGCTTGCCGCGGAGATCGCCGCCGCACGCCAGGTGATCCAGGGCCTCGACCCGCGGAACACCCGGGTGGGTCTCGTCACCTTCGCCGGCCATAGCGAGGACCTGCGCGATCCCCGCGCGGGGGGCAGCATCGTGATCGGTCCGGCCACCGGCCCCGCAGCCCTCACCGAGGAGGCCCTCACCACCGATTTCGAGCGCGTCCACAAGGCGCTCCAGCACGTGATGGAGCGCGGGCCGACGGGCGGAACCAACATGGGCGCCGGCCTGCGCCAGGCGATCCGCGAGCTCAAGGGCTTTCGCGGCGGCCTCTCGACGCCGGACCCGGAGAGCGAGAAGGTGGTGCTGTTCTTCACGGACGGCGAGCCCACTGCCCCCTACGACCCCAGCGACGTGCGCGGAAACACGCGCACGGTGCTGCGCGCCGCCGATGCGGCCGCGCGCGCCCACGTGCGCATCCACTCCTTTGCGATCGGTCAGAAGGCGCTGAATCGGCCGGTGGCGGCGGTGGAGATGGCCTCGCGCACCGGGGGCTTCTTCACGCCGGTGCGGTCGCCGGGCGATCTGGTCGAGGTGATCGAAAACGTCAGCTTCGCGAACATCGAGACCATCGAGGTCACGAACCTCACCACGGGCCAGCCCGCCAGCGAGCTCCGCATCCAGGCCGACGGAAGCTACGGCGCCCTCGTCCCGGTGGAGACGGGGCTCAATCGCATCCGCGTGCTCGCCCGGGCCAGCGACGGCAGTGAAGCCACCGCCGACGTCTCCGTCGGACACGCCGAGGGCGTGAAGCCCGTGCGGCTTCCCCGCGAGCTCGTCGCACTGCGCAACCAGCTCCTCCAGGAGCGCCTCATCAACCTGAAGCGCGGCCGCGTCGCCGCCGAGCGCGAAGAGGCCGAACGCACCCGCAAGGAGCTGCTCCTCGACATCCAGGAAGAGCGCACCCGGGCCCAGGAACGCGCGGCCCGCCAGACGAAGGAGCTCGAGCTCGAGGTCGAGCCCATCGAGCCCGAGTAGCCCGGCCGAATCGAAGGCGGCCGGCTGGGGCCTGACCCGAGACTGGGTGCGCCGGCTGGGCGTCGAGGCGCCGCGTCGACAAGGCGCGCGAGTCTCGGGTCGGGCTCCTACGGCCGAACCTCGTAGAAGGCGTTCACCGGGTGATCGATGTCGAGGCGCCGGAAGCGGGTGAAGCCGGCTTCGTTCACCATCGCCTCGCAGCGGGCCGGGTGCAGGCCCAGGGTGCCGAGGCCCGCTCCGTCCGGCTCCGAGAGAGCGGAGGACATGCAGGTCAGCACCGAGAAGCCGTACATCAGCGAGGCCATCGGGTTGCGCTCGGCGTTCTCGGCGAAGGTCGCGTGGGCCTTGATGTCCGCGATCATCCACACGCCGTCGTCTCGGATGGCGCGGCGGATCTGGCCGATCACCTGCTCCGGGTGGGCCATGTCGTGGAGGCAATCGAAGGTGAGCACGAGGTCGAAGCGGCCGTCCTCCGGCAGCGGGTCCTTGCGCGCGTCGTGGAAGGCCGCGTTCTCGGTGGCGGCCCTCGCGCGGTTCTCCTCCGCCCGCCACAGCGCGTGCTCGGAGATGTCGAAGCCGTGGAACTCGCTCTTCGGAAACGCCTCGGCCAGCTTCAGGATCGCGGCGCCGGAGCCGCAGCCCACGTCCGCCACCCGGACGCCCGCCTCGAGGGTCTCGCGCAGACCTTCGATGGCACCGACGCCGACCGGAACGAGGAAGTGCTTCACCCACGGAGCGAAGCCCCGCTCGACGCCGCGGGCACCGTCGGGACCGAAGGCGTCGTAGGGCAGGCCGAGGCCCGTCTGAAAGGACTCGCGCAGGCGCTCCGCCACCGCGAGCTGGGTCGGGAGCTGGGTGAACATGCCGGCTCCGAAGGCCGGGTGGTCCTCGTCGGCCAGGACCGCCGCCGCCTCGGGCGTGAGCCCGAAGCGCCCGCCCTCGTGCTCGACCAGGGCGGCTGCAGCCTGGTTGTGCAGCCACTCGCGCACCCAGCGCTCGTGGAGACCGGTGGCGGCCGCGAGGCCGGCGGAATCCGTCGGACCGTGCTCCGCCAGGGCACGGTAGAGGCCGAGCTCGTCGCCCAGGTAGACGAGCGCGGAGGTGACCGCGCCGTTCAGGAGGCCGAAGACGTGCTTCGCGGTCTCGCCGAGGCGCTCGGGATCGATCGGTCGGGGGGCCTTGGTCATGGGCGGAGGATACCCCGCCCGGCCGCTAGCCCGGCGGGGAAGCGGCGTCGGCGGGGGGCCCGGGCAGGTCCGTGATCTTCGGTTTCACCCGCTGGAGCTCCACCTCCTCCCCCCTGCGGCGCTTCTTCGCCAGGTAGGCCTGGAACTTCTTGAAGGCCTTGGGGCGCTTGCGCTCGAACCACTCCATGAAGGGGTCGACCTCGCTCCACACCCACTTGTCCGGCGCCTCGTCCTTCACGTGCTGCTCGCACTCGCGCCAGTCGAACTCCTTGCAGATGACCGGCCGGGTCTCGTAGATGTTGCACAGCCCCTCCGCCGAGAGCTGCTTGCAGCGCGCCTCGAAGCGGATGTACCAGCTGTTCTCCCAGTCGACGAAGACCGACACGCCCTGGTGCAGCAGGTACCAGATGACGTAGTCGTATTCCTTGTTCGTCGTCGGCTCGTCGATCTCGACGGCTACGTAGGTGCAGCACTTCGTGCAGTCGAAGCACGGATGCTCCGACTCTTTCACGATCGGCAGCAGGTCGTCCACCGGCCCCCCCTTGCTCGCCGGCGAGAGTAACGTGCCGGGGCGCCGAGGTACACTCCGCCGCCATGAACGACGGCCTTCCCTACGACTACGTGGACTCGGCGCTGCACGAGCGCCGGGAGCGGGTGTACCTCGTCCTGGCGGGCCTCTTCCTGGGCTCGATGACGATGCTGAACATCCTGGGCGTCTCGCGCTTCCTCGATCTCTCCTTCGAGCTCGGCCCGTGGACGATTCCCCTGCCCCTCGCCGTCGGCGTGCTCCCGTACCCGGTCACCTTCCTGTGCACGGATTTCATCTCGGAGCTCTACGGCCGCAAGCGCGCCAGCCACGTCGTGTGGGTGGGCCTCGGACTGAACCTGTGGGTGGTCTTGTTCCTGTGGCTGGGCGGCGTGCTGCCGCCGGAGACGGTCTTCGAGCCCACCTCCGGCCTGCCCGCCGCCGATGCTCACGACTTCGCCTTCTACCGGATTCGCCAGCTCACCATGGGCGCCGTGCTGGCTTCGATGGTGGCCTACCTGGCCGCCCAGCTCGTCGACGTCTACCTCTTCCACTTCTGGAAGCGCCTCACTCGGGGCAGGCACCTGTGGCTCCGCAACAACGGCTCCACCCTGGTGAGTCAGCTCGTGGACACAGTCTGCGTCATCACGATCACCCATTACTGGGCGCGGGGGCTGCCGATCGACGAAGCCCAGGCGATCTGGCCCCAGCTCGGGGTGTTCATCGCCTCCGGCTACGTGTTCAAGCTCGTCGTGGCGCTCGTCGACACGGTCCCCTTCTACCTGGGGACCGCCTGGCTCTCGCGCTACCTGCGGATCGACCCCCACGCCGAGCACCGGCTGTGGGAGGAGCGGGACGAGCAGGCCTAACGAGAGGCGAAAGCCAGGCTCGGCCGGACGCTGAACTCGGAGGTCTCGCTGAAGACCTTCAGCGGCACCCAGCCGGCCACCTCGGACATGCGCGGCATGCCGCGGGTCATCGCGCCGGTCGGGTCGATCACCCAGGGATCGTCGGGTCGGTCGAACCAGAGGGTGACCATGTGGTGCTGGCCGTCGGAGGGCCGCACGACGATGGCGCGGAAGACGCGATCGTCCCCGAAGCCGAGGTCGCGCAGGGCGTGGTAGACGAGGAGCTCGAGGCCATCGCAATCGTCGCCACCCTTGGCCAGCGTGTCCTCGAGGGTCGCCCAGTGATCGATCGGCCCGTCGGGCACGTAGTGGGCCCGGGCCTGCTTCTGGATCCAGCGCGCCACGCCCGCGGCGACGTGGTGCCGGTCCACCGAGGCGCGCCGCTGCTGCTCCCGGAACCGCAGGTACTTGCCGCGGAGGTCGTGGGCGGGCACCGCGGCGACCGCCGGGACCGGCCGCTGCTCGCGCACCTGCCAGCCGGCGATCTTCGGGCTCCAGGGATCCCGGGCGTTCGGCGCCGAGAAGTAGTCGTAGGGCTGGACGGGCTCGGCGGCCGGAGCGGTGGCACAGGCCAGGCCGAGGGAGGCAGCCAGCGCGAGCACGGCGATGCGGTACGACGTGAGGGGCATTGCCCACACTCATCGTCCGCGGGTGCCGGGAGGTTTAGCCTAAGTGTTTGTTTTTGAAACGCTTATGGCTGAGCCGGGGCGTTTTGGACCCGTCCCGTTTAGGGATGCAGATCACAGCTGCCGATTCTTGGAGCGGCAGCCAGCCGGCAGGCAGAGGGCAGCCTAGGCCGGGATCTCGGGGAAGACGTTCACCAGGGCGAAGAGGATCACGACGAACCCCACGATCGCGGGGATGCCGCCCAGGATGTAGAGCACGCTCACCAGGTCGACGGTTCCCTTGTCTTCGTTCTCTTCTTCCATGGAGCCTCCCGAAGTGGGCGCACACTAGCGGCCCCCCGTTCCAGCGTCGAGTCACGGAGGAGCGGCCGGGTATGCTCCGGCCTCGAGAGTGGGGGGGCCGTGGGGCGCAGGCGCGTGCTCGCCATCGTGGCGGGCGTCTACGTGGTGGAAGGGTTCCCGATGGGGCTCTTCTCCGACCTGCTGCCCGTGTACTGGACGCAGGTCGGCATTCCCCTCGCGACGATCGGCCAGCTCTCGGGGCTCTCCCTGGCCTGGGCGGCCAAGCCGCTCTGGTCCCCGCTGGTGCAGCGCTTCGGCGAGCACCGGGCCTGGATCAGCGGCTCGATGGCCGTCGTGGCGGCGGCGCTCTTCCTGGGCGGGAGCGAGCGGCCGGAGGTGTGGAGCCTGTGGCTCGCCACCGGCCTCCTGTGCGCCGCGTCAGCGACCCAGGACATCGCGATCGACGCGTACACGATCGGCCTGGTGCGCCGCGGCGACGAGGGCCGGGCGAACGCGGTGCGGATCACGACGTACCGCGTCGGCGTCATCCTCGCGGGCACGCTTCCGCTGCTGCTCGCCGGCCCCTTCGGCTGGCGCGTCGCCCATCTCGTCGGCGGCGCCCTGGCCGCGGCCATGGCCCTCGCCGCGTGGCTGGCGCCGCGGGTCCAGGCTGCCGAGGCGGCACACGCCCCTCCTCTTCGACTCGCGTTCCGCACCTGGCTGGCGCGGGGCTCGCTGGCCCGGGTGCTCGTCTTCGTCCTGCTCTACCGGGTGGGCGACCTGGCGATGGCGCCGATGCTGAAGCCATTCTGGGTCGAGCGCGGCCTCTCGAACGAGGAGATCGCGCTGGTGTCGACGACCCTCGGCACCCTCGCGACGGTCGCAGGCGCGGCGGTCGGCGGCTGGGCGGTGAGCCGCCTCGGGATCGGCCGTTCGCTCCTGTGGCTCGGCCTGTTCGCCCTCGGCTCGAACCTCGGCTACGCCGCGGCCGCCCAGCCCGGCATGCCTCGCGAGGCCGTGTACGCGGCGTCCCTCGTCGAGTCCTTCTGCAGCGGCCTGGCCGCGTCGGGCTTCCTCGCGTTCCTGATGCGCATCTCCGAGCGCGAGTACGCCGCCGTCCAGTACGCGGTGCTCACCGGCGCCTACGCAGCCCTGGGCCGTCTCGCCGGCATGGGATCCGGCTGGGCCACCGAGCAGCTCGGCTTCGCCCTCTTCTTCGCCGCCACCGCCGCAATGGCCCTGCCCGCCTTCGCCTTCCTCCCCCAGGCCGCCCGCTGGATCGACCTCATCCCCGAGGAGTGAACGTCGCCGGTGGGGCGGCTAGCTGCGCCAATCGGCGGGGACGGAGGCGAGGTCGGCTTCGACCTGGAGCTCGAGGAGACGGTTCTCGAGGCGCTCGATCTCGCTTCGGTGGCGGCGGATCTCCTGGCGGAGCTGGAAGTCGAGGGGGGCTTCGGCGGTGGTCACACCGGGCAGCGGCGGGGCTACCTGCCAGGGCTCGGTGGCGGCGGCCATCTCCTCGAGCTCCCGCTCGGCCTTGGCCAGGGCCTCGCGTTCGCCCGCCAGGGCCTCGCGCACCTCGTCGAAGCGGCGGCGCCACTCGGACTCGGTCCGGCCCCCCTTCTTCTCGATCTCGTAGGTCCGGCCGCCGGGCAGCTCCAGGAGCCGATCGAGGCGCACCTTGGGCGCCGCCGGGGGCTCCTCCTCCTCCGCTGCCGCCGGCGCGGCCAGGCCCCAGACGAGAAGGGCGCTCAGCAGGGCGCGACGCTTGGGGGGCGAGGCCATGGGGGGCCCAGGATAGCGGTCGCTGGGACGGGGCGGGCACCCCGTCCCGGGGGGTCTCGGCCGCGGGATCGAGGTCAAGCGCCCCGGGGATCCGCCGATACGGGGAGATGCCCCACGGTCCCTCCAGGGCCGCCCGGGAGCCTCGAGGAAGCGAGATGGAACGGGAGACGCTGTACCGGCTGCTCCGGCTCGGAATCGAGAAGGGCGCGTCGGACATCCACTTCCAGGTGGGAAACCTCCCGCTGTATCGCTTCAACGGAAACCTCGTCGAGCTCCGCTACAAGGTGCTGGAGCCCGAGGACACGGAAGCCATCGCCCGCATGCTGCTGGAGGACGACCCCCACGGCGAGACGATGGACTTCAACGAGCTCGACCTCGCCTACGAGCTGCCCGAGGAGGGCCGCTTCCGGGTCAACATCTCCCGGCAGCGCCGCCACTTCAACATCGTCCTGCGGGTGATCCCGCTGCAGATCCAGACCTTCGAGGAGCTGAACCTCCCCGGCGTGCTGAAGGACATCGCCCAGGTGCGGCGCGGCTACGTGCTCGTCACCGGTGCCACGGGCATGGGCAAGTCCACGACCCTCGCCGCCATGCTGAACGAGGTGAACCGCCAGCGGAAGGCCAAGATCATCACGGTCGAGGACCCGATCGAGTTCGTCTTCACCCACGACAAGTCCATCATCACGCAGCGCGAGATCGGCACCGATACCGAGTCCTTCCCCGCCGCCCTGCGCGCGGCCCTGCGCCAGGACCCCGACGTGATCATGGTGGGCGAGATGCGCGACCTCGAAACGGTCGACACCTCGATGAAGGCCGCCGAGACCGGGCACCTGGTCTTCTCCACGATCCACACCGCGGACGTCGCCTCGACCATCAACCGTCTCGTCTCGTTCTTCCCGCCGGAAGAGCACATGAACGTGCGGGCCCGGCTGGCGGACAACCTGAAGGCGATCGTGTCGCTGCGGCTCCTGGTCAACAAGAAGGAAGACGGGCGCGTGCCGGCGGTCGAGGTACTGCGGATGACCCGCACGATGCAGGAGTGCATCCGGGACCCCGCCAAGACCACCGAGCTCACCGACTACATCGCCCGCGGGCGCTCGGAGAAGATGCAGACCTTCGACCAGCACCTGCTCGACCTGCTCAAGGCGAACAAGATCTACGTCGAGACCGCGCTGGCGGCGGCGTCGAACCCGACCGACTTCCAGACGACCCTCTCGCTCGAGGGCCACGGCGAGGACGACGGCGAGGACGACGTGAAGCCGCCGGACCCCCTCGAGATCGAGTCGGACGGCAGGTTCTAGATGGCCGCCGGCGTGGAGGGGAGCCCCGACCGGACCCTGGCGGCCGCCCTGGGCCGCGCCGCGGCCCGGGCCGCGGAGCAGATGCCCGGCGCCGCCGCGCTTCTGCTCGTATCCGGCTCGGACGGCAAGCCCCGGCTGCGCGCCGCGGCAGGCCTCGCCTCGCCGGAGCAGGCCCGAGAGCTCTCGGCCCAGCTCGGGCCCCTGGTCGCCGACGTGGTCGCCACCGGCGCCCGCCAGCGACGGCCCGGCGACCCTGCCGCGGCACCCCAGCAGGCCGGTGGCGTGCTCGGCCTGCCGCTCCAGGCGGAAGAGGGTCCCTGCCACGGTGCCCTCCTCGTGCTGTGCCCCCAGGAGCCGAGCCTGTCCCTGGCCGAGGGCGCCGCCCATCTCGCCGGTTCCGTCGGCCTGCGTCTCGACCACGAAGCGCTCCAGCGGCGCTTCCGGGAGCTCGAGTCCGATCTCTCCGAGCGGGGTCAGGCGGAGGACAAGAGCGGCGACGAGATCCTCAAGCTCTCCGAGGCGCTGTTCGCCCAGGACATCGAGCTGCTCCAGAGCCAGGAGCAGCTCGGTAGCGTCCAGAAGCTGAAGAACGACTTCATCGAGAAGATGTCCCGCGAGCTGCGCACGCCGCTGAACAGCATCATCGAGGCGATCATCTCGGTGCTGGCGGGCGAGAACGAGCAGCTCTCGGAGTCCGCCAAGGCCAGCCTGCGCGGCGCCCTGGACGAGGGCACCGTCTTCCTGCGCACCCTGCAGAACATCCTCGACCTGTGGCGTCTCAAGCAGGGCGAGCTGTCGCTCTCGGAGCAGGACGTGAACTTCCGCGAGGTGGTCGAGGAGGCCATCTTCAGCGTCCAGGACACCCTGGGCGACAAGCCGGTCCTGATCGAGAAGGCGATCGTCGAGCCGCTGCCGAAGATCCGGACGGACCTGGCGAAGGTGAACCAGATCCTCTTCCTCCTGCTCGACAACGCGGCCAAGTTCACCCTGCAGGGCCGCATCGAGATCGGGGCCGAGGTCCGCGACGATCGCCTGCACTGCACGATCGAGGACTCCGGGATCGGCATCTGTGCCGACGACCAGGAGTTCATCTTCGAGGAGTTCTTCCAGGTCGACGACGCCTCGTCCGCCGCCTACCGGGGCGCGGGCCTGGGCCTCACCCTGGTCCGGGAGCTCCTGGCGCTCCTCGGCGGCAGCATCGAGCTGTCGAGCGAGGTGGGCCGCGGGACGCGCGTCGGCTTCGACGTGCCGGTCACGCTGGCGTAGGAACCGCGCTGGCCGGATCCGAAAGCGGCCCCGGGCGGGCTACTCCTCGGCCTCTTCCTCCGCGACCTCGTAGTCCGGCGTGATGTGGCCGGCGGCCACCTCGCGCAGGGCGGTCACGATCTCCTTGTTCTCGTCCGTCTGGACGAGCGCGCGGGCGCCCTTCTTGAGCTGCTTCGCGCGGATCGCCGCCATCTGCACCAGGTGGAAGCGGTTGGGGATCCGGGCGGTGCAGTCCTCGATCGTGATCCGTGCCATGGGGCTCCTCCGCCCCCTGGGGGGCTGCCGCAGCTGAGAGAAGGCGGCCGAGTCTACCAGCCGCCCTGAAGAAGGAAACCCCGGCCGGCAGGTGCCGGCCGGGGTCCCAAGACCTTCCGTGAAGGTCGGCGCTGGCTAGCGCCGCCGCCGCGTGGCCTTCTTCCGGCGCGTGGCCTTCTTGCGAGTCGCCTTCTTCCGGCGGGTCGCCTTCTTGCGCGTGGCCTTCTTCCGGCGGGTCGCCTTCTTGCGCGTCGCCTTCTTCCGGCGCGTGGCCTTCTTGCGAGTCGCCTTCTTCCGGCGCGTGGCCTTCTTGCGCGTGGCCTTCTTCCGGCGGGTCGCCTTCTTGCGAGTCGCCTTCTTCCGGCGCGTGGCCTTCTTGCGCGTGGCCTTCTTCCGGCGGGTCGCCTTCTTGCGCGTCGCCTTCTTGCGCGTGGCCTTCTTGCGCGTGGCCTTCTTGCGAGTCGCTTTCTTGCGCGTCGCCTTCTTCCGGGTGGCCTTCTTGCGCGTCGCCTTCTTGCGAGTGGCCTTCTTGCGCGTGGCCTTCCGGCGCGTCGCCTTCTTGCGCGTCGCCTTCTTGCGGGTTGCCTTCTTTCGAGCTGCCATTTCTTGGGTCACCCCCCGTTGGGCGCTCCGGACCCCCCTGTGGAGCCGGAACACCGCGGTGTTGGTGGTTCCAGCCCCTATCGGAGGCAGGAACCTGCGACTTGAAGGGGAAGACCCCTCTTTCCGTCGCAATTTGCGGCGACTAGCGCCGAAGTTGCGATCGAAGCTAACCGCGCGAAATCGAGGCCGTCAAGAGAGAAACGCAAAAAAATCAAGACGATGGAGGCCCAAGCTGCGGGCGATCGGACGAAATCGCCGTGAACTCGACCGAGCGGATCCGCGGACCGGCGGCGGAGAGCCGGAAATGCGCGGCGGCGCGCGGAGTTGACGCGTCGCCGCGGAGCCCCTATTCATCCCGGCTCTTCCGAGCCCGAGGAGCCCGCGTGGGTAGCGTCATCAAGAAGCGCCGCAAGAAGATGCGCAAGCACAAGAAGAAGAAGCTGCTCAAGCGCGCCCGCCACAAGCGGAAGCGCTAGAGCCCCAGTCCGGGATTCCGGCGATCCGAGACCGGCGGGAGCCCGACTTCGGCGCCGGAGCGCGAGCCCTCAGGCGGTCTGTTGAACGGGCAGGGATGGCGCCCCACTGCCGGGCCAGGCCCGGCGAACGCGCCCGAGCAGCCGGTTCACCGGGTGTCGCCGCGGCAGGAAGGAGAGCACCGGCGCCCGGCGCATGCCCAGGCCCTGGAGCTCCCCCAGCATCTCGCCGTTGCCCGGGTCGATCATCAGACCCCGGCGCAGGTAGCGGATCGCCTCGGCCTTGAAGCCGAAGGCCAGGTGGACCCGCGAGAGGTTGTGGTAGAGCTCGGGGTTGAAGAACTCCTCCTTGGCGGCGGAGCGGCAGAGCTCGAGGGCGCGGTCGAAGCGGCGCTCCACGAGGGCCAGGCCCAGACCGTAGTAGGACCGGTAGCGGGGATTGGCCTGGTCGAGGTTGTGGGCGTTGCGGAAGTGCTCGAGCGCCTCGGCGAACTGCCCCGCAGCGAGCAGGTCGCGGCCCCGTCGGTACTGCTCCTCAGCGGTCACGGACACGTTCTCTCCTCCGTCCTCATCGTCCGGTGCGGCCCGGGGCTGGAGTGACCCGGCTCACCTTCTGACGTGCAACCGCACACAAGGCAAGACGCGTGCCGAGGGTTCTCCCAGGGGCAGCGGGGAGTGCCACGGACACACCCGGTCAGGGGAATCCCGCCTCCGGGACCGATCGTGGCCGGTTCCCTACGAGAACGATCTCGTAACCGGCAAGCACGAGATCGTTCCCGGTGGATGGGAGAAGCAGGGCGGCGGCGCTCAGTACTCGATGATCTCGAGGATGTAGCGCTTCTTCTCCTTGCCACTGGCGGCGGCCATCAGGGTCCGGATGGCCGAAGCGTGGGCGCCCCCCTTGCCGATGACCTTGCCGAGATCGTCCTTCGCGACGCGCAGCTCCAGCACGTGGGCGTGCTCGCCCACCACCTCCTTGATCTGGACCTCGTCCGGCTTGTCGACCAGAGCATGGACGATCGCTTCAATGAGCTGCTTCATGAGCTCCCTCCAGCGTCGGACCTGCGCACGGAGCTACGGCGTCAGCCACCCACTGCTGGGGCGATGCGGGCTGATCGCCCGAGTGTACGCCCTCCGGTGGATCCGCTGCCATCGGAAACCCCCGACCTGGGCGTCTCCGATGACCCCCTAGGGGTTTTTTTCGTCCTCGGGCTACGAGGGGGACGCAGGGGCCGGGCGACCGGGAGGGATCGCCCTCCCCTCCCCGAGCACCCGCCGGCCTCCGGCACGCCAGGCCGCGGGGACCGGTGTGGCGAGGACACTTCGCGCCAGGCGCAGAGAGCTGTCGAGGGCGCGGCCCCGCCCGGCCAGGCGAGCCCGCCGTGCCAGCTCCGACGGCTCCACGTCGTTGCGGACGATCAGGCGATGGATGTCGAGGAGTCCCACCCAGCGCCCGAAGCGATCCCGGCCGAGGCCGGCCGCCGCGTCCAGGAGGTGATCCGTCGCGTCCGCCGCCGGTCGCCCCGGGTGGAGCTGGAGAGCCAGATCCCAGCGGCCGATGGGCCGCCACAGCACGCGGCTCTCCTGCCGAAGCCCGAAGCCCAGGCCCCGGGCGACGTCCCGGAGCTCGACCTCGGCCTCGGCGGGGAAGCTGAGCTCCAGGCGATCGACGGGACGCTCGCCCGGATCCGGGTGGACCGGCGCCGAGCCGCGCAGGAGCGACCAGGGCCCGCGGGGCGCCGTGGCGAGCCCACGCTCCGCGGCCAGGCCGAGCAGCGCCTCACCGACCTCGAGGGTGACGAGGTTGCGGCGGAGGGTCGTGAAGTAGGCCTGCCGGCAGAGGCCGACGAAGTCGATCGGCAGGGCCGTGCCCAGGAACCCCTGCTCGAGAGCTGGATGCAGGAAGGCCGCCACCCGATGGCGCATCACCGCCTGGACGAGGAGCTCCTCGTGGGTGCCGTCCCGCAGGCGGGGCGCGGTGCCCGCCGATGCGGTTCCCAGGGCGCGGCGCAGGGCCTGCACCAGCACCTCGCGGGCGCCCCGGGCCTCAGACCGGCCGTGAACATCGGGTGTGATCGCTTCCATGGGAGCTCCCCCCTGTCCGGACCCGGGCCTTCGCCCGGGGCCTGCTGGGGTTTCGGCCGGGCACGCTGCCGGCTTGAGCGAGGGAAATCACCGCATTGGCGGGGACTTGCCGGTGCGTGCTGCGCGCCCACGGGAGCGCAGGGCGTGGGTGCGGCGAAGGCGGCCCAGATTCGGTACATCCCCGCGGAATGGAACCCATCGTGGGCGACGAGCCGCAACCTACCTTCCACCGCCCAGGACGCCGGGAAGGACGACTGCCCGTCTAGGGTGCCCGCCGGGCCCCTGCGGACAGGGGGCCTCGGTCATGGCGACCTCCCATCAGGAGACGACGCGCATCCTCCGTCGGCTGCTCGCAAGCGGCATGACGGCGCGTGCGGAGCGTCTGCTCGGGCGGATGCGACCGGCCGATCGGGGGCCGGTCATCTCGGCTCTCACGCCGCCCGAGATCCGCACCGTGATCGATCTGCTCTTCGAGCAGCATCGCGCCGCCAGCACGCTCATCGAGCTGCCGCCGGAGCTGCTGCCCCAGGTGTTCGACGCCCTCGGCGACGAGCGCCTGGCCCAGATCCTCGGACGCCTCGAGCTCGACGACATGCTCGAGTTCGTCGAGTGGCTCGACCCGGAGCGTCGCGAGCCGATCATCTCGCTGCTGCCGGACGGCGCGCGGGCGGAGCTCCACAAGGCGGAGCTCTACCCGCCCTCCAGCGCCGGCCGGGTGATGACCACCCAGTACGTCGCCCTGCACATGGACATGACGGCGCAGGAGGCCATCGATCGCATCCGGGCCGCCGGCGTCGAGGACGACGAGGCCATCCTCTACCTCTACGTGGTCGACGAGAAGTCGCGGCTCCTGGGGGTGGTGCCGCTGCGGCGGCTGGTGGCGGCCAGCCCGGAGCGCCGCTGTGCCGACCTGATGGTGACGGAGCCGGTCTCGGTCCCCGCCCACGCCGATCAGGAGGAGGTGGCCCAGCTCGTGGGTCGGTACAACCTCCTGGCCGTTCCGGTGGTGGACGACGAGGAGCGCATCCTCGGCGTCATCACCGTGGACGACGTGATCGAGGTGATCAACGAGGAGGCCACCGAGGACATGTACCTGCTGGCGGGCCTGTCCGAGGAGGATCGGGTCTTCAGCCCGGCCCACCACGCGGTCCGCAAGCGCCTGCCATGGATGCTGATCAACCTGGGCGCGACCTTCCTCGCGGCCTACGTGGTCGGCCTCTTCGAGCGGACCCTCGAACAGATCGTCGCCCTGGCCTTCTTCATGCCGGTCGTCGCCGGGATGGGCGGCAACGGCGGCATCCAGTCACTCACCGTCATCACCCGGGCCATCGCCCTCGGCGAGCTGGAGTTCTCGAGTGGCCTGCGGGCGATCGGGAAGGAGGTGAGCGTCGCCATCGTCATCGGTCTCGTCACCGGCGCCGTGAGCGGCGGCCTCGCTTACCTCTGGCAGGGCAACGCGTATCTGGGCCTGGTCCTGTTCGCGACGATGATGGCCACCATGGCGGTGGCCGGCGTCCTCGGTGCCGCCGTGCCGCTGATCCTCAAGGCCGCCGGCCAGGACCCGGCCGTCGGCTCCGGCGTGTTCGTCACCACCCTCACCGACATCTTCGGCTTTGCCGCCTTCCTCGGCATCGGCACCACCCTGCTCGACCGTCTGGTCTGACCGCAGCCCCTAGGTGGCGTAGACGCGGTCGAGGTAGGCCAGGATGTCGGCGGACTCGAAGAGCTCGGTCCCGGTGTTCGGGTCGCGCAGCCAAGGCACCTGCATGCGGCCGGATTGCTTCACGAAGGCCTCCCGGCGTGGGCTGCCCTTGGCCACGTTGTGCAGGAGGTAGGGGATCTCGAGGCTGCAGAGCTTCTCGCGGACGATGCGGCAGAACGGGGACGCCTCGAAGCTCCACAGCTCGAGGGGCGCCTCAGGCGGCCGGGACGGCTCGACCCGCACGCCCTTGGTTCCGCGGGTCGCGCTCGCGAGCTGGGCGCCCAGCAGGGTGAGCGGGCCCAACCGGAGCCCGAGCGGCGGCGCTCCCTTGCCGTAGTGCTCGTAGAGGTAGGCGACGATGTCGTCGGACTCGTACATCTCCACGTCGGTGTTGGGATCGACGAGATAGGGGAACATCGCCTTGCCGCCGCGCTTGACCAGCTCGGGCCGGAAGCGGGTCCCCTTCTTCGGGCACGGCAGGACGTGGGCCTCGAGGTCGAGGTCCGAGAGCGCCTCCCGGACCTTCCGGCAGAACGGGCAGTTCTCGAACTCGTAGAGCACGAGGGGCTCCGCCGGCCTCGCTCCCGGCGAGCCCACGCTCATGCCAGAAGCGCCCCGCGCGAGGGTCGCCGCCACGGACAGGCCGACGTCGACGGATCGGTTCAAAAGAAGACCTCCACCAGAACGTAGACCAGCGCCTGGGCATCTCCGAATTGCGAGCGCCGCCCCCCACCGAAGAGCTGGGCGCCGACGGTGATCTCCGCGTCGTTCAGCCCGGTGAAGGCCACGGAGGGAAAGACCGCCGTGCTGTGACCGTTCCAGTCGTGAATGACGAGGAGGTTGGCGTTCACGGCCGTGACGATGTCGGTCCCGACCTGGAGGCCCGTCTGATGCCGCGCGTTCGAGACAACGCCGCTGCCGCCGAAGCGGGCCGCCGATACCGGACGCACCACCGGGCCCGTGGGACCGAGCGGACCCACCGGCCCGGGCATCGCCTCGAAGAGCGGGAGGAGCGTCCCGGCCCTGCCTTCTCCGAAGCCCAGGGCGTTGCCGTCGTAGAGGTGCTCGACGAGCGTGTAGATCCCGTTGCCGACGTCGAAGTTGTAGTCGAGGGAGACGACGGCCTGCCAGAAACGGTCCAGCTCCCGCGGCGCCTCCCAGCCGATCTCCCGGACGTCGCGCTCGGGATCGGTGTAGACGGCCTCCACCCGCCAGGCGGCGTCGCCCAGGTTGCCCGCCAGATCGAAGCCCAGCGTTCGCGCTTCCTCGAACACCCCCGCCATCAGACCGACGTCGGTGTCCCGCAGGACGCCGTCGAAGCGCAGGGCGTACCGCGCGTCGTCGCTGCGGGTCCCGGGGGCGTAGACGAGCTGGAGGTAGTCGAAGTCCGAGAGCAGCCAGCGGGCCTCGACGGCGTCGATACCCGCGGACTGGTCGCCCTCCAGCGCCAGCGGACCGATCGGATTGAAGCGGTCGATGGGATTCCAGAGGCGGCCGACGCCCCAGGGAATTCGCTGCCGGCCCACCGTGATCTGCGCCTTCCGGCCCTCGTAGCGGACGTAGGCGCGGTACAACAGGTGGCGCCAGCGGCGGTGGGAGGCGTCGTCCCCGAGGCCGAAGGCGTGGATCTCGTCTTCCAGGCCGAGGAAGGTGTCGGCATCCCCGCCGCCGAGACCCAGGCGGTCGAGGGTGCCCACCCGCAGCTCGTGGTCGTACATCAGGACCGCCGACCATCCACCCCCGGCCTCGAAGTCGAGGCGCTGGCGCAGCCGGGTGAGGCTCTCCCAGACGTCGCGGTCGCCAACCAGGTCGAAGGCGGGGCAGTCCGGGAAGAGCGCGGCCAGGGCGCAGGTCGGGCCCGCGGCGGCGACCGCCGCACGGAACTTGGCGCCGTCGGTGCCGTTGCTCGTGGTCACGAGCTCCCGCACCGAGCCGCTCCACTCGAGCGAGCGCTCGCCGGAGCTCCACAGCTCGACGGCCGCGCAAGGCGCGGCCAGCGCGAAGGCGAGGATCGCCGAGGCGGATCGCCTCATGCGGCCTTCTGCTCGTCCGCCACCACCTGCCCGTCGCGGAGCCGCACCGTCCGCCGCGAGCTCTCGATCACCATCGGGTCGTGGGTCGAGAAGAGGAAGGTGACCGCGTGGCGCTGGTTCATCTCCTGCATCAAGTCGAGGAGGGTCTGGGCGGTCTTCGAATCGAGGTTCGCGGTGGGCTCGTCCGCCAGCACGACCCGCGGGTCGCTCACGATCGCGCGGGCCACCGCCACCCGCTGCTGCTGGCCGCCGCTCATCTCGAGGGGCCGCTTCTCGGCCATGTCCGCGAGGCCCACCTCGTCGAGCATCTCCATCGCGCGCTCCCTGCGCTCGGCGGCGGCGACGCCCTGGAGCTCCATCACGAACTCGACGTTCTCCCGGGCCGAGAGCACCGGGATCAGGTTGTAGGCCTGGAAGATGAAGCCCAGCTTCGTGAGCCGGAGGCGCGCGAGCTCCGCCGGCGAGAGGCCGGCCAGATCCTCGCCCTCCAGCCGGATCGATCCGCGCGTGGGCACGTCCAAGGCGCCGAACAGGTTCAGGAGCGTCGTCTTGCCGGAGCCGCTGGGCCCGGCGAGGGCGGTGAACTCACCCTCGCTCACCGTCAAGCTGACGTCCTGCAGCGCGACGGTCTCCACCCCTCGCGTCTCGTAGACCTTCCAGACCTGGGCCGCTTCGAGCATGAGCTCTCCTAGACGTGACGAACCGCTTCGGCGGGTCGGATGCGGATGGCGCGCACCGCGGGCCAGAGGCTGGCCAGGAGCGCCGTCAAGACGGCGATGCCGAGGGGCTGGGTGACGTCGGCGGTGCGTACGAGGGGTACGATCACCGGGGACATGCCGTAGGCCTCGAGCCCGTCCGCCCAGGCGGAGAGGTCGATGCCGCCGGACAGCGCCCACACGCCGAGGAAGCCCAGGGCCACGCCGCAGGCGACGCCCACCAGGGTGAGGATCAGCGATTCGGCCAGCAGCGAAGCGACGAGCCGGGCCGGCGGCATGCCCAGGGAGAGCACGATGCCGATCTCGCGAATGCGTTCGTAGAGCGACATCAGGAGCACGTTGGCGATACCGAAGGCCATGGCGATGAAGATCGCCGCGTACATGATCCAGCCCATCTGGTCCATGATCTCGATCATCGAGACCAGCACCGGGCGCAGCTCGCCCCAGGTGCGCACCTCCAGGTCGGCACCGAGTCGCTCCTCCAGGCGCGCGGCCAGACCGTCCAGGGCGCGGTCGTCGCCGGAGACGATCACGAACTCGGAGATGTCCCCGCCGATGCCGAGCAGGCGTTGGGCCTCCTCGATGTGCAGGAAGAGCGCGCCCTCGTCCAGCTCCCGGGACGGGGTGCGGAAGAGCCCCGCCACCCGGTAGGCCTCGCCGGTCAGGTCGCCGCTCACGTCCTGCACCGAGAGGACGACCTTGTCGTCGACGGCGACCTGGAGGCGCTCGGCCAGGCGCTCGCCCAGCAGGACGCGACGGCGCTCGCCGTCCAGGTAGCGGCCGGCGGTGAGCGACTCGTCGATGACCGACACGCCGGCTTCGCGCTCGGGGTCGATCGCCACGAGACGCACGCCGACGCTCGCCCGAGGCGAGGACACCAGCCCCTCGTGGCGCACCCGAGGCGCCCAGGCGATCACCTCCGGCAGCCCGCCCACCAGCTCCGGGCCGACGCCCTGCCCCGGCGGAATGCGCAGCTCGATGCCGGGCTTCGCGTCGAAGCCCGCCGCGTGGATCTGCACATGGCCGAGCTCGGTGCGGATCGCCGTGGCCACCATCTCGAACATCAGCCCGTAGTTGACGGCCATGGCGAGGATCGTGGCCCCGAGGCCGACGGAGATCGCCGAGCCCACGATCAGCGTGCGGCGGGGATTGCGCCCGACGTTGCGCCAGGCGATGCGCCAGGTGGCCGGTCGCACCAGCGCGGTCAGGAACCCGAGGACGCCGCCGGTCGCCATCGTCACAGGCTCCGCAGGGCGTCGACGGGGCGGGCGCGGCTCGCCTTGATCGCGGGATAGAGGGCCGCCAGGGCCGCTACGCCGAAGATCGTGATCGCCGAGCCGATCGGGTTCAGGGGCTTCAGCTTGAACGTCATCACCGGCTCCATGGCGATGATCTCCGCCATGCCCTCCATGTCCCCGCTCAGGGGGATCGGATGTCCCTGGAGGTAGAGGACCACCGGAAGGGCCAGCACGAGGCCGATCGCGAGGCCGATCCCCGCGAGCATCATCGATTCGAGGTAGACGACGCGGAAGATCGAGGCGGGCTTCAGGCCGAGAGCGAGCATCACACCGAGCTCGCGCGCCCGCTCCAGCACCGACATCAGGATCGTGTTGAGGATCCCGAAGGCCACGACGACGACGAGGATGGCGAGCATGATGTACATCCCCGCATCGTCGATGAAGATGAACTGCTCGAGCTCCGGCATCACCTCGTTCCACGCGTGGAGCTCGAGGGTGCCGCCGGCCCGCTCGGCGAGGAGGCCCTCGAGGTCGCCCTCCAGGGCCTCCACGTGGTCGGCGCTCTCGGCCAGGAGCGCGATCTCCGACACCCGGTCGCCGTAGGCGAAGAAGGCCTGGGCGTCAGCCAGGGAGACCACGGCCAGGACGCGCTCCAGCGCCGGCTCGGGCAGGCGCAGGGTGCCGACCACGGTGAAGAGGTCGTAGGCGGTCTCCATCGAGTAGGCGACGGAGTAGAGCAAGAGCTCGTCGCCCAGCTCGGCACCCAGGTTCTGGGCGAGGCGCTCGCCGAGCACGATGCCGCGCGGCATGCCGTCGACGAAGACGCCGGTCTTCACCCGGGTCGGCAGGCTCGACACGCTGCCCTCGCGCTCGGGATCGACCCCGAAGAGCGCCACGCCGTAGGTCGAGCTGCCCTTCGACGCCAGCCCGAAGCCCACCACCCGGGGTGCCACACCCTCGACGCCCGGCGCGGTCTCGAGGCTCTCGAGCAGCTCCGGATCGAGCTCGACGAACTGCTCGAGGGTGCGCTTCTCCAGGTAGTCCTCGCCGGAGACCTGGAGGTGCCCGGAATGGATGCGCACCCCGTCCTCGATCATCTTCTCGTGCACGCCGGCCGCCATCGCGACGAAGACCACCACGAGGAAGACGGCAAACACCGTGGCCGCGACGGTCAGCCCCGTTCGCCGGACGTTGCGGCCGATGTTCCGCTTGGCAAGGCGGAGCTCGAGGCTCACGGGCCGCGTCCCAGCGCGAGCTGGGTTCTCGGGTTCAACGATCCCCTCCCTGCGTCAGGTGGCGCTTGGTGAAGATCGTGTCCTCGAACTCCTCGTCGAAGCGGATCTCGTGGATCTCGATGGCGGTCTCGTGCCCCTCCTTGTCGAGGGGCACCATCGACCACTTGTGCGGGTAGGGCCGGCCGCTCACGTCGCGGATCTCGGAGAAGCGCATCTCGCGGAGCCGCTCACCGCCTTCGTCGTAGAAGTCCTGGCGAAGAGGCGCCGAGCGCTCCACGTCGACCCAGGTGAGGATCTTCCCCCAGACGACCGGTGCGTCCTCGTGGGGCTCGTACTGGAGCACGTAGGCCCGCGGGCCCGCGCCATCCGGATCGATCCCCAGCAGCGTGTGATCGTAGTCGTCGAGCTGGCTCGACTCGCGCACCAGATCGTCGTTGGTGAAATCGCTGCCCATCCAGCTCTGGAGCATCATCGACGGCGGGATGCGCAGGGTGCGCTCCACCCGCGGAATGTAGTTCCACATGTTGGGGTGCAGCTTCAGGAAGCCCATGCCCTTGTCCTTGGGCGGCCCGAGGATGCGGATGAAGGAGCGCTTCTTCGGGCGGTCGTCCCAGCCCTTGAAGGTCACCCGACGCGGCTCCGGCAGACGCGGCGAGACGATCGTCATCGTCGCCTCCATGTAGGAGGTCTGCCCGCGAAAGATGTCCTCCACCCGCTCGGCGATCTCGCGCCCCGTGAGGCCTTCCGGCGCCGGGTCGAGCGCATCGTCCTGGGCGAACGCGCCGCCCGCGACGAAGGCGGCTGCGAGCAGCGCGATCCTCCACTTCCACGTCATGCGACGAGACCTCCCTTCAAGACCGACACCACCCCCGGCCAGTGGGCGAGCGGATCGTAGTCCGTGTCGACCGAGGCCTGCAGCAGGATGCCCTCGGTGACGCCGATCAACAGCGATGAGACGCTCGCGACCGGCGCCCGCTTCAGCTCACCCTGCTCCATGGCGCGCTCGAGCAGGGCCTCGAGCTGTCCGCGGCTGCGACGGTAGGCCTCGGCAAAGCGCGCGCGCGAGGCGGGGTGCGCCAGGAATTCGATCCACGCCCGCATCAGATCGCGCCGCTCCATGACCGTGCGCAGCGCCAGCTCGCCGCCGGCCATGATGACGTCGAGGACCGGTCGCGTGCCGTCGTCGAGGGCCTCCCAATCCGCGAAGTAGCCCTCCATGAACCGGTCGAAGAGCGCGAGGAGCACCTCCTCCTTGCTCTCGAAGTGCCAGTAGAGGCTCCCCTTCGAGAGCCCCGAGGCCCGCACCAGATCGTCCATGCTCGCCGCGTGGTAGCCCCGCTCGGAGAAGCAGCGGAGCGCCGCGTCGAGGATCTGGGCACGTCGGACCTCGCGGGGCGCGCGGGTTCGCGGTCGGGAGGCGGGAGTCGCCATGAACTGACTAGTCAGTCTAGTCGTCTTTCGCGGATCGTCAAGGGGCGGGAAACCTGGCACCGGAGCGGACGACGCACCGTATGGCGGGCAAGGCGTGGGCAGGTGAAGCGGCAGTCGGGCTGCCATAACCACTTTTATGAATGACCAACAAGGGGCCAAGTTAGCCCCGAGGGGACCAGTCGAGACGACCATATGTCCCGCGTTTTAGGTCAGGATTCGGGGAGCTCGTGAGGCTCGAGCGAGCTGCTGGCGGTCGAAACCCGGGACGTAAGGTCCACTATGTCCCGGGTTTTCGCTTCGCGAGAGCCCTTTCGCACAAGGCAAGAGGCCGAGGCGAGGAGCTGCCGTCTCCCGTTTCGAGCTAGCCCAAAGAGGAGTCGGTGTGGGACGTGAGCTGCTGCCGGTAAACCTCTGCCCGCTCGTATGCGAAGTGGTCCACGAAAAGAGCCGTGAGCCCCAGCATCACCATCGTCAAGCCAGCCGCCTTGGCGTTCGGCCCGGCAGCAATGAAGAAGAGCACGAGTCCCGCTACCACCAGGAAGGCTCCCGATGGGAACGTGACGCGGAAGATGGCGTCGAAACTCTCAACTCGTTCAACTTCGGCGCGAACGAAAGCTTCAGCGTCCACCGCGATTGCCTCCTGGAACCGGGTGATGCGCTGGTTGTTGTTCCAGATTCCGTATGCGGAGGCTGAGGTTGTGAGCACGGAAAACAAGAGGAACGGGAGCACCAAGGACCTGGCGTTCGGCGTTTCACCGAATGTCGCGAACGCAGCCGCCGCGGTGCCGACGATGACGCCAGCGGTTCCTATTGCGAACGCCTCCGTGATTTCGCCTCGGCACCAGTCCAGGGAGTACTGGACGATGCTCACGTTACCGCGTCCCCCTTTGCTGGGTTGACACATTCGGGTTAGGAAATCCCCTTCGCAGAGAGGGGAAGATGAGCAGGAAGCAGAGCAGGAGTCGAAGGGGTTCGGGGTCGCCGAGGGGCGGAGCCGAGCGGAGCGAGGCGGAGGCCCTCGGCGACCCCGTGCGCGGCCGGCCGGGTCGTCGTAGCACCGAGGAGCGGACAGAGGCGGTGCTGGAGCTCTTGAGCGGCAAGGCCAGCGTGGACCAGATTGCCCGGCGTTTCGGCGTTCGCGCGAGCACGGTGGAGGGCTGGCGGGAGCAGGCGATGGAGGGCATCGGCCAGGCGCTGCGCCAGGGCTCGGGCAAGTCGGCCCGGGAGCTGCAGCTGGAGAAGGAGCTCGGGAGCCTGGAGAAGGCCTTCACGCACCTGGCGATCAAGCACGAGCTGGTGGATCGGGCGCTCAAGGACCGCCCTTCACGGCCCGGGAGGTCTCGACGATGAGCCTCACCACGTCCCGGGGTGAGGCCAGGGTGGGGCAGCTGTGCGAGGCCTTCGGGATCTCGCGCCAGGCGTACTACACGGCGCGCAAGGCGCCGTCCTCGGCGCAGGAGCCGGAAGCCCTCCGGCGTCCGGAGCGCCGGGGGCCGTGGGTCTCGGATGCGACGCTGATCGAGAAGATCAAGGACGTGGTGGCCGAGTTTCCGGCCTGGGGCGTTCGCAAGGTCTGGGCGTACCTGCGGCGGCTGGGGACGGTCGTGTCGCGCAAGCGGGTCTGGAAGCGGATGAAGGCCTTGGGGCTTTGCCTGCCGCCGATCTCGGAGCGGGCCCAGCCGCTCCAGGGAGGGCATGTGGCGGTGCCGGAATCGAACCGGCGCTGGGCCACGGACCTGACGACGACCTGGACGGCCCAGGAGGGCACCGTAGCCTTGGTCCCGGTCATCGACTGCGGCGACCGGGTGGTGTTCGACGTCGAGGTGACGAAGTCCCAGGAGTCGCCCGCCGTCCTGGCGCCGGTCGAACGGAGCCTCGAAGAGGCCTTCGGGTCGCGCGCGTCGGTGCCCGAGGGGCTGGAGCTTCGCAGCGACCACGGGCCGCAGTACACGGGCTCGGACTGCGAGGCCCTCTGCAAGGCCTGGCGCCTCGACCACACGTTCGCGCCCGTGGGCCGACCCACGGGCAACGCCGTCGCCGAGCGCTTCATCCAGACGCTGAAGGTGGAGCTGATCTGGACGCAAGACTGGCAGACCGTCGCCGAGCTTCGCGAGGCCGTGAAGCAGTGGCTGCACGTCTACAACCACGTCCGGCCTCACCAAGCTCTCGGCTGGATGACGCCTGCCGAGAAACGAGCCGAGAACCTCGGTATCGAGTTCAACCAGGCCGCTTGAGGCCGCAACCAGGAGGGGATTCCCAGCTCAGATCGTGTCAACCGCCAGGGGGGACAGGGCACTGGACGATGCTCACGTGGCAAGACCTACGGCGCTCTCACTGATGCGCATGAGCCTCGAAACGGTTTCGGAATCGCGCGTCTCTGGGTTCGGGGGCCGCACAGTATCCTCGTAGACATACTTGCCCGAAACGCCCTCGAATGAAGAGGAGACCGCGAGTCTGGCGATTCGGTCTGCGCCCACCTCCGCTGGAGACGCGAGGAACCGCATCATCCTCGGTGGACACCCAAAACCGGCCATAGAAGGACGTCTGAAAAGCGGCCATAGGGGCTGACGCCCAGGACGTTGACGACGGCGAGGGACCTGCGATCCCCCGCCGCCATGGCGAACCTTCTGGGCAACGAGAAACGCGAGCAGATTCTGGCACTTGGCCGCCTCGGCTGGTCGCTTCGGCGGATCGAGGAGGCGACGGGCGTGCGCCGGGAGACGGCGAGCCGTTACCTCCGGGCCGCGGGGATCGCGGTGCGATCTCCTGGTCGCTGGGGGCACGGGGCCCCAAACCCGGCCATAGAGGCGTCCACCGACTCGAAGGCCCCGGCAAATGTCGCAGGACGTGATATTCGAGGGCTAAGAGGACACGTAGATTTGCGCACCTCCTGTTGAGCCGCTGCGCGGCACGTTCCCCGTGAGGGAGGGGGGCGTGGGGCAGCGGCGACTGAGGCAGGAGGAAGTGATGACGATCGAAGTGCTGCACGAGCGGGGGTGCTCGAACCGGGAGATCGCCCGCCAGCTGGGGATCCGGGAGAGCGCGGTGCGCTACCGGCTGAAGCGGCTGGCGGAGGGGGCGCGAGACGGCCGGAGCGGGAAGCCCTTCCTGGCCGAGGCGGTCCACGAGGTGATCGCGGAGTGGCTGGAGGCGAGCTCGGGAGGCCGTGGCGTGAACCTGCAGGAGCTTCACGAGTTCCTGGTGGAGGAGCACGGGTACACGGGGAGCTCCAAGAGCGTGCAGCGGTACGTGCGGGCCCGGTTCCCGAGACCGAAGGTGCGGAGCCGGCGTCGGGTGGAGACACCGCCCGGGGCGCAGGGTCAGGTGGACTGGGGCGAGTTTCCGGGCGTGCGGATCGGGGGCCAGGAGGTGGACCTGCATGCCTTCCACCTGGTGCTCTCGCACTCGCGGCGAGAAGCGGTGGTGTGGTCGGAGCGGGCGGACACGCTGGCGTGGCTGGACGTGCACAACCGGGCCTTCGAGCGGCTGGGCGGGGTGCCGGCGGTGCTGCGGGTCGACAACGTGAAGACAGCGGTGGCGAAGGGGGCGGGGCCATGGGGGACGGTGAACCCGGCTTACGCGAGCTATGCCGGGGCCCTTCGCTTCCACGTGGACGCCACCCGTCCCCGCCAGCCGCAGGAGAAGGGGAAGGTGGAGCGTCGGATCCTGGGGCACCGGCGGGGCTTCGATCCGCGTCGGCGGGAGCACGAGAGCCTGGAGTCGCTGCAAGCGTGGACGGACGGCCAGGTGGCGCGCTCGAGCCACCGGCGGCAGTGCCCGGCGACGGGCACGACGGTCTTCCAGGCGTGGGAGGCGGAGAAGCCCCATCTCGGGGCCCTGCCCGAGCGGCTTCCCGAGCCCTTCGACCTGGCCGTGATGCGACGTGTCGGGCGCGACGCCACGGTGCGCTTCGAGGGGCGTACCTACAGCGTCCCCTTCCGCTTCGTCGAGCAGAGCGTCGAGGTGCGCGGCTGCGCCCGGCAGGTGCAGGTCTGGGCCGAGGGCTCGGTGGTGGCCGCGCACCCGCGCCACACGCGAAGCCGCCTGCTGCTGGACCCGAGCCACTACGAGGGGCCGAGCACGGAGGGGGTGGAGGCGCCCGTACCGCTCGGGCGCATGGGTCGACGCCTCCAGGAGCTGTGGGCGATGGAGCCGGAGCAGCGGCCGATCGACCTCTATGCCGATCTGGCGGAGGTGGCGCGATGACGGCGGGAAACCCGGTGCCCAAGAAGGGCGGCAAGGTGGATCTCGACCCGACCCGCGAGCGGCTCGTGCGCCTCGGCCTCCATCACGCGGCCGAGCACATCGGCGAGGAGCTGGCCCGAGCGACCAAGGACGACCTCGTGCCCCACCGCTTCCTCGACCTGCTGCTCGAGGCCGAGCTGCAGCACCGCGAGGAGCGGAGGATGAAGACCTCGCTCCGTCTCTCGGGCCTTCCCACGGGGCAGACCCTCGGCAACTTCGACTTCGCCTTCCAGCCGAGTGTGGAGCGGAGCCGGATCGAGACGCTGGGCACCTGCGCGTGGATCCGGGCCAAGGAGAGTCTGCTGATCCAGGGTCCGCCGGGAGTGGGCAAGACCCACCTGGCGGTGGCCCTGGGGGTGCGGGCCGTGGAGAACGGCTTCTCCGTGGCCTTCCATCGCCTCGAGGACCTGCTGGCGGCCCTCAAGCGCGACGCCGAGATCAGCCCGCAACGGCTGCGGCGGCGCAAGCACATGAACGTGGCGCTCCTCGTCATCGACGAGGTCGGCTTCGAGCCCATGACGCGCCAGGAGGCGAGCCTCTTCTTCCGGCTCGTCTCCTACCGCTATGGGAGGGGCTCGATCCTGATCACCACGAACAAGGGCATCGCCGACTGGCCCGAGGTGCTGGCGGGCGACGAGGTGCTGGCCACCGCCATCCTCGATCGCCTCCTCCACCACAGCCAGGTGCTCAACATCTCGGGGCGGAGCTACCGGCTCCGCGAGCTCGAGCAGGCCGCGGGGCAAAGCGCCCAGCGTTGAGGCCCCAGAGGGCGGCCTGACGGCCGTGCTCTCCTTCGGAGAGCGGAAGAGAAGAAGGAAGAACCGAACATCAACCCAGGGGGGTGCGCAAAACTAGCCGTCCTCTTAGCGCGCAAGAGATGACGTCCCTCGACAAGCAAAAGCGGCCAAAGAGGCGTCCACCGATCCGGCCTGGCCGCCGATGCCGGGCCGGAGCCCCCAGGCCAGCGCCTGCGAGCCCTACCGCGAGTGGATCGAGGCGGGCGTGCGCCAGGGCCGGACGGCGATGGCGATCTGGCAGGACCTGGTCGATGACCACGGCTTCGCCTTCAGCTATGCGAGTGTGAAGCGCTTCGTGGCGAAGCAGCGAGCCGCGGCGCCGCGCGAGGCGCACCCGGTGATCGAGACGGCACCGGGAGAAGAGGGCCAGGTCGACTACGGCGACGGGCCGATGGTGCGGCATCCCGGGTCGGGGAAGTACCGGCGCACGAGGCTGTTCGTCTTCACCCTGGGCTACAGCCGCAAGTGCGTTCGGCTGCTCGTGTGGAAGTCGAGCAGCCAGGTCTGGTCGGAGCTGCACGAGAAGGCCTTCCGCCGGCTGGGCGGTGCACCGCGCACCGTCGTCCTCGACAACCTCAAGGAGGGCGTTCTCAAGCCCGACGTCTACGACCCCGCGCTCAACCCCCTCTACCGCGATGTGCTCGCCCACTACGGCGTGACGGCGCTTCCGTGCCGGGTGCGCCACCCCGATCGCAAGGGGAAGGTCGAGTCCGGGGTGCGCCACGCGCAGCAGAAGGTCCGCGGGATGCGCTTCGAGTCGCTCGAGCAGGCCCAGGCCTACCTCGACCGCTGGGAGCGCCGGTGGGCCGACACCCGCATCCACGGCACGACCAAGCGCCAGGTGGCGGCGATGTACGAAGAGGAGAAGCCGCACCTGCTCGGGCTTCCCATCGAGCCCTTCCGCTACTACCAGCACGGCGAGCGCACGGTGCACCTCGACGGGGCCATCGAGGTGGAGGGGGCCTACTACCACGCGCCGCCGGGCTGGCTGGGGCGGCGGGTGGCCGTCCAATGGGACGGGCTGCGGGTGCGGATGCTCGATCTGCAGACGGGGGAGCTGCTGCGCGAGCACGTCCGCCAGAGGCGGGGGCGCCGCAGGATGCGGGAGGAGGACCGCCCGAAGCGGACGCCGGCCACGACCCTCCAGCTGCTCGCGCGGGCCCGGCGGGCCGGCGCCCACGTGGGCGAGGTGTGTGAGGCGATCCATCGCCTGGACGGCGAGCCCGGGGTGCGCCGCATCCTGGGCGTGCTCTCCCTGTGCAAGCGCCACGGCATCCCTCGCGTCGACGATGCCTGCGCCACCGCCCTGGCCCTCGAGCTGCCCACCTACGCGTTCGTCAAGCGCTACCTGGAGCGTCAGCCCGAGCTGCCGCTCTCGCTCAAGCAGGTGGACCCGCTCATCCGCCAGCTCACCCACTACCGCGATCTCATCGATCGCCGCACCGAGGAGACCTCTCGTGAATCTGACTGAACTCGATCCCGCACTGCGCAAGCTCCGGCTCTCGGGCATGGCCGAGCATCTGGAGATGCGGCTCCTCGAAGCCCAGAAGGGCGAGTGGGCGGCCATCGACCTGCTCTCGGCGCTCGTCCAGGACGAGCTCGAGCGCCGGCAGGACCGACTGCTGGCCCGGCGCATCAAGCAGGCCCGCTTCCGCGACGCCAACCGGACCCTCAACGGCTTCGACTTCCGCTTCAATACGAAGATCGATCGCGCCCTGGTCTTCGAGCTCGCCACGGGCCGCTTCCTCGAGCAAGCCGAGGACGCTGTCTTCCTCGGCCCGCCGGGCACGGGCAAGAGCCATCTCGCCCAGGCGATCGGACTCGCCGTCATCCACCAGGGCCATCGCGTCGCCTACCGCGAGGTCCACGTCCTCCTCGAGGAACTCGCTGATGCGACCCTCGACGGCACCCGCAAGGAGTACCTGGCCGAGATCGCGAGAGTGCCGCTGCTCATCCTCGACGACCTCGGCATGCGCAAGCTCCCCACCACGGCCGCCGAGGACCTCCTCGAGCTGATCATGCGCCGCTACGAGCGCACCAGCACCCTCGTCACCTCGAACCGACCCGTCGACGACTGGGGCCGGCTCCTCGGCGACACGGCAGCCGTCACCGCCATGCTCGACCGCCTCCTCCACCACGGCCACCTGCTCAAGTGCGGACCCCGCAGCTGGCGCACCAAGAAGACCACCGCCTTGCCGAAGGAGGCCCCGGCGCGGTAGAACCCCTCTGTCCTGGGCGCGGCCCTTTGGCCGCCTTTGAGACGTCCACCTTTGGCCGGTTTTCAGACGTCCACCGAGGATCATTGGGCGCCCAATGGCTTCGAAGCCTCGAAGGTCCCGAAGAATGTTCGACTTGATGAACCCCGGGTTCAGAGAGTTTGCCGATACGCCAGTCCCTTCGAGCTGTCGCGCGAGGTCGATGGTGAACATGTTCAGTGCGAGTTTTGCGCGCGCATAGGCTCTCGCGGGGCTGTATCCGTGCTCGAGCTGGAGGTCCTGAAAGTTGATGTGGCCGACGGCTTCCGTTGCGGACGACACGTTGACGATGCGCGCGGGCGCCGAGGACACGAGGCGGTCGAGGAGAAGATTCGTCAAGAGAAACGGTCCGAGGTAGTTGACAGCCCAATTGCGCTCGAAGCCATCGTCAGTCACGGCTCTTTCCCGAAAGTTCGCTCCGGCGCAGTTGACGAGGACGTCGATTCGCTTGGCGTAGCTCAAGACTCGTTCAGCGCACCGCCTAACGCTCTCCATCGAGAGCAAGTCGCATTGCTCGAAGGAGATGGCCCCGTCGCCAGCCGACGCGGCAGCTTCTGAAATCACTGCCTTCCCTTTGGTTTCGTCGCGGCCCAACAGGATGACGCTTGCGCCCATTCGGTAGAGAGTTCCGACGGCGACGCGGCCCATCCCGTCGGTGCCTCCGACGAAGACCACAGTCTTCCCGCCTAGCAGGCTGCGGAAAAACCCCGTGCGACGGGTCGAATCGGTTGGTACAGGCATACCGGGGGGATGGAGATGCGCGGAACCGATCGAACGCAGTCCACGATGTTCAGCTACGTGTCGCCGGAGGCGCGTGTCCCCGCCGATCATCCACTGCGCGTGACGCGGGAGATGACGAATCGCGCCCTGGTCCGGCTGGACGGGAGGTTGCGGAAGCTGTACTCGCGGACGGGTCGGCCGTCGATTCCGCCCGAGCACCTGTTGCGGGCCCTGCTGCTGCAGGTGCTCTACTCGGTGCGAAGCGAGCGGATGCTGATGGAGCAGCTCGAGTACAACCTGCTGTTCCGCTGGTTCGTGGGGCTCGAGATGGACGACCGGGTCTGGGACGTGACGGTGTTCACGAAGAATCGGGATCGGTTGCTTCGGGGAGAGATCGCGGAGGGGTTCTTTCAGGCCGTGTTGGCGGAGGCCCGCGAGGAGGGGCTTCTGTCGGACGAGCACTTCACGGTGGACGGCACGCTGATCGAGGCATGGGCGGGGCAGAAGAGCTTTCGGCCGAAGGACGAGGACCGGGGCGGCCGCGGGGGTGGACGGAAGGCGACGGAGCGGGACTTCCACGGTGAGCGTAGGAAGAACGACACGCACGCCTCGACGACGGACCCGGAGTCCCGGCTCTACCGCAAGGGGAAGGGGAAGGAAGCGAAGCTGTGCTTCATGGGCCACGTGGTGACGGAGAACCGGCATGGCCTGGTGGTGGCGGCCAAGACGACGCTGGCCACGGGCACGGCGGAGCGCGAGGCCTCGGTGGCGATGGTGAAGCGGGTGCCACGCGGACGGCGATCGACGTTGGGCGGAGACAAGGGCTACGACACGGTGTCGCATGTCGAAGAGCTTCGAGAGCTGGGCGTGACCCCGCACGTTGCGCAGAACGACAAGGGCCGCCGCAGCGCGATCGATGATCGAACGACGACGCACGTGGGCTACGAGATCAGCCAGCGCAAACGCAAGGCGATCGAGCAGGTCTTCGGCTGGGGGAAGACGGTAGGCCCGATTCGCAAGGTGAAGCATCGCGGCAAGGAGCGGGTGGGCTGGATGTTCACGTTCACCCAGGCGGCCTACAACCTTGTGAGGATGAGGAACCTGCTATGCCCCACGTAGCTTGTCGGGTCGAGTGGAGGGCCCCGTTGGCAGCGAGCCGGGCGTCAACCGGCGGCAAGGCCTCGATTCCGCGCTCCTTTCCTAGCCAAAGCGCCTCCAAGGCACCGTTCTCTGCGTACCATCGGCGTTCTTCCGCAGCCTGCTAGGTCCTTGTCCGCCTCGGGAATGGCGTGTCGAGGGTCGGGCGTCCTCCTTTGTGGAAGAAGTGACGTGAGTAGGAGACGGAGGGTTCCAGGTAGGTTCAATGCAGTCCTCACAAGATGGCCGCGCGGAGGAAATCCTCCGCATTGTTAGCAGCGGAGAATTTCTTCCGCCAGTGGCCTCTCGCCGCTAGTCTCCGGCTTCATGACCAAGCCCGAAGCCGACTCCATCGACGACAGAATCCGGTTCGCCGCTCTCCGACTGTTCAATGAAAGGGGATATGGAGCGGCAACCGTCGAAGACATCGCGCGCGTGGCGGGCGTCGGTGTCGGCACGATTTACAGGCGATGGCCGGACAAGCCTGCGCTCGCCAACGAGCTCTACACCCTCGTGCTTGAGCGAGCCGCCTCCTACGATGCCCGCCAAGGCAAAGGGCGGGGAAAGAAGGGGCGCTTCCTCGGCCTCCTGCAGTCGTTCGCCGCTTTCGCGAAGGACGAGCCAGAAATGATGCTCTTCCTCGTCGCGCAGCCGCACAACGCGTATCTGGACCCGAAGAACCGACGAAGGCAGGCGGCGAAAGACGCGGAAACCTTGCAACTGGTGAGCGAGACCGGAGTCACTGCTTCTCCCGAGTTCGCCGCTGCAATGGTCCTAGTGTCCTGTTTCGGAAAAAAGTACGCAAAATAGTGCGAACTCCCAACGTGCAGGGGGCATCTTACCGGCATCACGTTGGGGGGACGTATGGCGAATCGTGGCCGGCCCAAGACGCCGATTGTGCTGACGGATGCGGAGCGAGAAGAGCTCCAGACGCACGCCAGAAGGCGGAAGAGCGCGCATCAGTTGGCCTACCGCTCGCGCATTGTATTGCTCGCAGAGCAGGGGCTGACGAATGGGGAAATCGCGGAACGCGTAGGCAAGCGACGAGAGACCGTCGGGATCTGGCGCAAGCGCTTCGTCGAAAAGCGGATCGCTGGGCTCTACGACGAGCCCAAGCCGGGAGCGCCCCGGACGGTGACCGACGAGCAGGTCGATGAGGTCGTGCGCTTGACGCTAGAGGAAACGCCCACGGGAGCGACGCACTGGTCCGTTCGCCTGATGGCGAAGCGGGTAGGCCTCCCGACGACGACGGTTCATCGCATCTGGCGAGCATTCAGCCTCCAGCCGCACCGAGTCGAGCGCTTCCGGCTCTCCAACGATCCCCATTTTGTGGACAAGGTGGTGGATATCGTCGGCCTGTACATGTCTCCGCCGGCGAACGCGGTCGTCCTCTGCGTCGACGAGAAATCGCAGATCCAAGCGCTGGAACGGAACCAGCCTGTCTTGCCGATGCAACCGGGCCGGGCGGAGCAGCGCACACACGGATACCTACGCCATGGCACGACGACACTCTTTGCCGCACTCAACATCGCAACGGGCGAAGTGATCGGATCCCTCCATCGCCGGCACCGCACGGAGGAGTTCCTGAAGTTCCTCAGGACGATCGACGACAACGTACCCGCCGAACTCGACATCCATCTCGTGCTCGACAACTACACCACGCACAAGACGAAGCGAACTCGGAGCTGGCTCGCGCGCCACCCTCGTTTCCACGTGCACTTCACCCCGACGTACAGCTCATGGCTGAATCAGGTCGAGCGGTTCTTTGCACTCATCACCGAGCGTTGCATCCGTCGCGGCGTGCATCGCAGCACGAGGGCGCTCGAGAACGACATCCGGAGCTTCCTGAAGACGACGAACGACGATCCGAGACCCTTCGTCTGGACCAAGACCGCGGATCAGATCCTCGCGAGTGTGCGGCGCTACTGTGGTCGCGTCCTCGACGTCCACTCCGATTCTAATCGAGTGGTTTCTTCTGGAACAGGACACTAGGAACGATTGCTCAGTGTGTTCGGACTGGCGCCGATTTCGAAGCCGAGGACTTAGCGGAGCGGCTGTGGAGAGCGCTCTCTACGTAAAGAGCAGCCGCAGAAGGGTCAGCCCTGAGCTGCGGTTCTCACTTGACATTATGCGGCTCCTGCCTATCGGCTTCGCTCAGCTACCAGTCGGCGATACGGGAACGGCTCGCCCTGGACAGCGCGGTTGAGGACGAAGCCGAAGAGCTCGCCTTCACGCCAACGCCGGTCGAAGCGATAGACGAACTCCGCGAGGTAGTGAGGGAGGTGCTTGCCGCTGACTCCGTGGAAGGTGCCCCGCAGCCAGGTCTTGAGGTTGCCGAAGACCCGGTGCACCCAGGGCAGGATCTCGGCCGACCGGTCGGGGTCCAATCCTTGGACCAGCCGTTCGTGCTGGACGCCGACCTTGGAGAGGCGGCGGTAGCCTTGGAAGCCATCGGTTCGCACCGTGGCATCGGTGGCGTCGATGACGCCGCGCACGAAGGGGCCGAGGTCGTGTTCGAAGGTGAGCCCCTCGATGACGGCAAGTCGAGCGCGACCTGCGCTGTGCTTCCGCTGCTCGACGGCTCCCGCCACGAGCGTCTTGCCCACGAGCATGCGTCCACCCAGCAGGCCGCGTTCCGTTCCCCCCACGTAGCTCTCATCCGCCTCGACGAGGCCCGTGAGCCGATCCTCGGGGCGCGGCCCGAGGGCGGAGCGCAGCTTGTGGAGCATCGTCCAGGCTGTCTCATAGCTCCCGATCCCCGTGTCCCGTTGCAGCTGGAGCGCCGAGATTCCCTTCTTGTGGCGAGCGAGAAAGAAGATGGCCCAGAACCAGGTGAGCAACGGAACCCGGGTCGCATGGAAGATCGTCCCGGCGGTCACCGAGCACTGGTACCGGCAGCCTCGACACTGCTCGAGGCGCCGGGTCGAGATCCAACAGCTCTCTCGAGAGTCGCACCGAGGGCAAACGAAGCCCCGTGGCCACCGTACGTTTCGCAGCGCCTCCCAGCACGTTTCCTCGTCCGGGAATGTGGCCTGGAACTCCTGAAGCGTCTTCGGAAACCTCATCGCTCGGCCCTCCTCGGCTCAATCCAAGAGGAAGGTCCGATCTCTCCGTGACAGGGCCGGTCACGAGCTGAGCGAAGCCGATAGGCAGGATGCGGCTTATCGGACACAAACCGTTGAAATCAATGGCTTTATCAATGTCCGAGTGCGGCTCGAGCTTCAGGGTGACCGGGGTGCACTCCCCGGCGCCCGCCTACGCCAACCGCCCTCCTCCCACCGCAGCTCTTCCAACGGCCAGTGCCCGGGATCCAGCTCCAGGGTCCGCACGCTCACCTTGCCCTGCAGGTCCACCGTGCGCAGGCGGACCGAGTCGCCGTCGCCCTTCCCCGCCACGGCCGCCAGGAAGGCGTCCAGGCCCTCGACGGGGCGGCCGTCGACGGCCACGATGCGGCGGGTGGCGTGGATGCGGTAGCGGTCGGCGGGGGATCCGCGCCAGCGGCCGGCCACGTAGACGCCGGTGCGCGGAAGGCCCCGCTGCCAGGCGAGCTCCTCCGGCGGGTCCTGCAGCAGGGCGCCGGCCCAGAGCAGCGCGCGACGGGTGCCCTGGGTCGATCGCGCGGTGGTGGGCACCTGGAGCTCCAGCCGTCGTCCCAGGCGCAGGATCTCGAGATCGACGGCCTCGGCGCGCGCGGCGCGCTCGAGCTCCCGGAAGCGGGTCACCGGCTCGCCGCCGGCGGCCAGGATGAGATCGCCGGCGCGCAGCAGCTTCGCAGCCGGCGTGCCGTGGGCGACGCGCGCGACTCCGAGCACCCGCCGCGAAGCCGGATCGTGCTCGCCGAGCCGGCGGGCGTCCTCTTCGGAGAGACCGAGGGCGCGGGCCCGCGCGAGCGGTGCCTGCAGCAGCTCGACGCCGAGGCTCCGCCAGGTGAAGGGCTCGCCTTCACGAAGCGGCACGGTGAGATCGAGCAGGTGGTGGCTGGGGAGCCCGGCGAAGAAGGAGCTGGTCTCCCCCCGCCGCTCCGTGGAGAACGAAGCCCAGAGCGCGAGCACGCGGCCGAAGCGATCGACGAGCACGCCGCCGACGCTGCCCAGGGGCTCGGCCACCGCAACCAGCTCCGAGTTCGTCTCCCGGAAGCGCGGGGCCCGCGGCAGCGGAACGGTCGGCGGGTCGACCCGCGAGACCTGGGTGCGAACCGAGAGCACCTGCTGGCGGTTCGTCACGGCGACGAGCGTCACGTCGTCGCCGGCCTGGAGGGCTGTGTCCCGCAGGCGCGCGCTGCGCACCGGCGTCTCGCCGAGCAGGGCCGGGTCGTAACGGACCACGGCCAGGTTGTGGGCCGGGTGGAAGCCGACGACGCGGCCGGGCACCTCGACGGAGCCGCCGAAGGTGATGCGCACGTCGCCCAGGGTCACCGGGACCGTATCTCGATCGACGACGACGAAGCCGCGCTCGGCGTCCACCACGAGGCCGGCACCGGTGAAGGCGCGGCCCTGGACGCCGTCCACCGCGTAGGGGACGTCGAAGCTCACGACCGCGAGGGAGCGCGCCGCCACCCGGGAGGCGTAGCTGCCGTTCGCCTCCAGGCTGGCCGTCGCCGGTCTCAGCGACTCGGGCTCCGGCGGCAGCGCCGAGGCCTTGCATGGGTAGCGCCCCGCCCTGTCGTCCCGCTGGCAGTGCCGCATCGAAAACCACTTCCGGTCCATCGTGACGACGCCCAGGTGGGGCGCACCCGCAGCGGCCGGGGAGAAGTAGCGGACCTGGAAGCGCTCCCCGTCCGCCACGGCCGCCAGCTGCTGCTCCAGGCTCTCGAGGTCGCGGACGGGAACGCCGTCGACGTCGGTCAGCACCGAGCGGGCGGGGATGCCACCCCGCGCGAAGACGTAGCCCGTCGAGGCCAGGTACACGCCCCGTCCCGGCAGCCCGTAGCCCCGCGCGAGCTGGTACGAGAGCGGATGCAGCACCGCGCCGCCCACTTCGAGGAAGGCGTCCGGCGTGACGGCGTGCAGGTCCCGCACCGTCAGCGCGAGCTCGAGGGATGCCCCACCCCGCTCCACCTGGAGTCGCACGGACCGCCCTACCGCGGCGTCGAGCACCGCCTCCAGGGACACGAAGTCGGCGAGGGGACGGCCCTCGAGGCCGACGAGCACGTCACCGGGCTCGAGCACGCCGTCGGCGGGGCCGCCAGGAACGATCTCCCGGACCACCAGGAGGCCGGTGCCGCCGGGGAACTCCCGGCGCAGGCGCGCCTCGGTCTCCGGTGCCAGGCCCAGCCGGTGCAGCTCGTCGTAGGGCTCGTGGACGAAGACCGCCTGCAGCGTTCCGCGGGCGACCGGCTCACCCCGCCGGAGCGCGGCCAGGGCCCGCACGACCCGATCCAGCGGGAGGAAGAAGCTCGACGCCGCGCCGCGGCTGCCACCGGCGTTCAGGGCGACGACCCGGCCATCCCGGTCGACCACCGGAGAGCCGGAGGAGCCGCCGGAGCTGCTGGACGCCGCCTGGTAGTAGAAGGTGTTGAAGTCGTTGTAGCGGCCGCGGCCGTAGTCCGGCGCCCGGCGGTCGAGGCGCGCCAGGGTGCCGTCGAGGATCGAGAGCTTCTCGCCGGCATCGTTGCCGATCACCCGGATCTCGGTGCCGACCCGCGCGGCCTCCGGCGCCAGGCGGAGCTCGGCCAGCTCCATGAAACGGACGTCCGCAGGATCGAAGCGGAAGAAGCCGAAATCGTGGACCGGGTCCCGGTAAACCGGCCACACCCGCACCTCTTCGTGGTTCAGGAAGATCGCGTCCGCGGTGACCGGGCCGGAATGCACCACGTGCCGGTTCGTCAGGATGATCCCGCGCTCGGCGTCGACCACGAAGCCCGTCGCCACCGAGAAGGAGGCCGTCTCCGTGTCGAAGGAGCGGCTCGCCGCCACCCGGAGGGCGACGACGCTGCGCGCCGCGCGCTCGACGGTCGCCTCCCAACGGGCGTCCTCGGCGGCCGTCGTCGCGGCAGCGACGAGCAGGAACGAGGCGCCCAGGATCGCAGCGCGTCGGCTCAGGCGCTCGCTCCCTGCCCGGCTCCGCCCCGGGCCAGGTACTGCTTCACGTACTTCCCGAGCACGTCCGCCTCGAGGTTCACCCGCTCGCCGCCCGCCAGGCGGCCGAGGGTCGTGACCTCCAGGGTGTGGGGGATCAGGGCGACGTCGAAGCCGTCGTCCACCAGGCCTACCACCGTGAGCGACACGCCGTCGATGGTGACGGAGCCCTTCTCGACCAGCAGGTCCGCGAACTCGCGGCTCGTGGCGATGTAGAGGCGCACGTCGTCGCCCTGCCGCTCCACGCCCCGGACGCGCCCCGCCTCGTCCACGTGACCCTGGACGATGTGCCCGTCGAAGCGACCGTCGGCGCGCATCGCGCGCTCGAGGTTCACCGCGTCTCCCACGGCCAGATCCCCGAGGCTGGTCTTCTGTATCGTCTCGGCGATCGCATCGAAGGTGATGCGACCGTCGCCGAAGGAGGTGACCGTGAGGCAGGCGCCGTTCACGGCGATGCTGTCGCCGAGGCCGACCTCGGCGGCCAGCCGCGGCTCGGCGATCGCGAGCCGGACGAGCTCGCCCTCCGGCGTGACCGCCTCGACCCGGCCCAGCGCTTCCACGATTCCGGTGAACATCAGGTGCCCCGCCCGCTGCCGGTTCCGGTGAACATCAGGTGCCCCCGCCGCTGCCGGTTCCGGTGAACATCAGGTGCTCCGCCCGCTGCCGAAGCGCAGGTCGATCTCGCGCAGCATGCGGTCGCGGACCTGCTCGTAATCGGCGGGCAGCTCGATGGCCGGGTTCGGCCGGTCCGAGACGATGCCGTCGAGGGTCATCTCGTGATAGGCGACCTTGAAGTCGGTGAACTTGAGGCCGTGGGCGGTGGAGACGACGACCACGCGATCGGAGCTGCGGATCGTCCCCCGCTCGACCAGCTTGCGCGTGGCCGCGAGGGCGACACCGGTGTGGGGGCAGTTGAAGAGCCCGGTCCGGTCGGCCCGGGCGCACTCCTCGGCCAGCTCCACCTCGCTCGCCTGCTCCACGATCCCGTCGTAGCGCTCGATGGCGTCCCGGGCCTTCGCGTAGGACACCGGATTGCCGATCTGGATGGCCGACGCGAGGGTGGGCTGGGCGCGAATGGGCTCGAAGCTGTCGAAGCCGCGCTGGTAGGCCCGGTAGAGCGGGTTCGCCTGCTCCGCCTGGGCGCACACGATGCGGGGCCTGCGATCGACCAGCCCGAGCTCGAGCATCATGTCGAGCCCCTTGGCGAGGGCCGACACGTTGCCCAGGTTCCCACCGGGGATCACGATCCAATCGGGCACCTCCCAGTCGAACTGCTGGACGATCTCGATCCCGACGGTCTTCTGGCCCTCGATGCGGAGGCTGTTCATCGAGTTGGCCAGGTAGATGCCGTCCTTCTCGGCCACCTGCTTCACGATCTCCATGCAGCCGTCGAAGTCCGTATCGAGGGCGAAGACGATGGCGCCGTTGGCGATGGGCTGGATGAGCTGGGCGGTCGAGATCTTGCCCCGGGGCAGGAACACGATGGCGGGGATCTCGGCGGCGGCCGCGTAGGCCGCGAGGGCGGCGCTCGTGTCGCCGGTGGAGGCGCAGGCGACGGCCTGGATCTCCCGGCCCCGCGCCCGCATCTCCTTCACCATGGAGACGAGGACGGTCATCCCCAGGTCCTTGAACGAGCCGGTGTGGGTGTTCCCGCAGAGCTTGAGCCAGAGCTCGTCGAGCCCGAGCTCGCGGCCGTAGCGGTCGGCCCAGAAGAGGTTCGTGTGGCCCTCGTACATGGAGACCACGTTGTCCGCCTGCACCTCCGGGAGCACCCACTCCTTCTTGCCCCACACCCCGGAGCCGTAGGGCCACTCGGTCTTGTGGCCGCGATCCTCGAAGAGCTTCTTCCAGTCGTCGGCCGACACCTTGCGCAGCTCGTCCATGTCGTGGGCGACCTGGAGGAGGCCCCCCTCCCGATCCGTGTAGACGACGTCGTCGAGGGGGTAGCGTTCGGCAGGGTTCGCCAGGCTCTGGAACCAGGCCTTGGGCTGGCTCTTGTCGGACATCACAGGTCCTCCTCGATCCGCACCAGGCGCGTCGGGGCGCGCACCTCGTCGAGCCGGTCGACCTCGGCCATGGCCGCCTGGACGGCCTGTTCGTGAGCGGGGTGCGTCAGCACGACCACCGGCACGGCGCGGGCGCCCGGCGCCGGCGATTTCTGGATCACGGATTGGATCGAGATGCCGTGCTCGCCGAGGATCGAAGCGATGTGGCCGAGGACTCCGGGCCGGTCCTCGGCGCTGAACACCAGGTAGCAGCGGGCGTGCAGCTCGCTGGAGGGCACCAGGGGCTTGCGCTCCAGGTGGTCCGGCACGTAGGAGAGCGGTGCGACCCGCCCGGCGCTGCCGCGCCGGATCTCCCGGGCCACCTCCATCAGGTCGGCGACGACGGCGCTCGCCGTCGGCAGCTCTCCCGCGCCGGCCCCGTAGAAGAGGGTCGGGCCCACCGCGTCGCCGTGGACGGCGATGGCGTTCATGGCGCCGTCGACTTTCGCGAGCAGGCTTTCGCGGGGAATCATGGTCGGGTGCACCCGGGCCTCGATGCGCTCGTTGCCGTCCGGGCCCTCGTGGCGCTTGGCGATGCCGAGGAGCTTGATGCGGTAGCCGAACTCCTCCGCGGCCTCGAAGTCGAGCGGCGCCAGCCCCCGAATGCCCTCGGTGGGGATGTCCTCGTCGGTCAGCTCGGCGCCGTAGGCCATGGCGACGAGCAGGGTGAGCTTGTGAGCGGCGTCGATGCCGTCCACGTCGAAGGTCGGGTCGGCCTCGGCGTAGCCCAGCTCCTGGGCCCGCTTGAGCACGACCTCGAAGTCCTCGCCGGTCTTCTCCATCTCCGTCAGCACGTAGTTGGTGGTGCCGTTCATGATCCCGTGGAGGCTCTGGATGCGGTTGGCGCTGAGCCCTTCCCGCATCGAGCGCAGGATCGGAATGCCGCCGCCGACGCTGGCCTCGAAGGCCACGTCCACGCCCTGTTTGGCAGCGGCTTCGAAGATCTCCTTGCCGTGCTTGGCGAGCAACGCCTTGTTGGCGGTGACGACGTGCTTGGCGGCGCCGATGGCCTCCAGGGTGAAGCGGCGGGCCACCTCGTAGCCGCCGATCAGCTCGACCACGATCTCGACTTCGGGATCGGCGATCAGGCCGGAGGCGTCGGCGTCGAAGCGGACGCCACTGAGGTCGACACCGCGGTCCGTCTCGAGATCCAGATCCGCCACCCGCGCGAGGCGGAGGGGAAACCCCAGCCGCTGGCTGATGACGGAGGCGTTCTGGGCCAGCACCTTCGCCACGCCCGTGCCGATGGTTCCCAGCCCGATCAGGCCGACGCCGACGGCGTCCCTGCTCATGGTCCCTCCCGCCGCCCCGAGCCGGAGCGGAGCGTTCAGATGGTCTTCGTCCGGACGGCCACCGCCCGCGCGGTCAGACCGTGGTGGTCCGCAGGAAGCGGCGGATCCCGCGCACGGCCTGACGGATGCGATGGGTGTTCTCGACCAGGGCGAAGCGCACGTAGCCCTCCCCTCCCTCGCCGAAGCCGACGCCCGGGGCCACGGCCACCTGGGCCTCGCGCAGCAGCTTCTTCGAGAACTCGAGCGAGCCCAGGCTACGCAGGGGCTCCGGAATCGGTGCCCATACGAACATGGTCGCCAGGGGCTTCTCGATCTTCCACTGGCCCGGGCCCGGCTGTCCCAGCCCCTCGATCAGCGCGTCGCGACGGGCCTGGTACTCGTCGCACACCTCGGTGACGCAGTCCTGGGGCCCGCGCAGGGCGACGATGGCGCCGACCTGGATCGGCGTCGGGATGCCGTAATCGAGGTAGCTCTTGATGCGCGTGAGCGCGTGGATCATCTCCCGGTTGCCGGCCGCGAAGCCGACCCGCCAGCCCGCCATCGAGTGGCTCTTCGAGAGCGAGAGGAACTCGATGGCCACGTCCCGAGCACCGGGCACCTCGAGAATGCTAGGCGGCCGGTAGCCCTCGAAGCAGATCTCCGCATACGCGAAATCGTGGATCACCATCAAGTGGTGCTCCTTCGCGAAGGCGACGATCCCCTCGAAGAACTCCCGGGTGACGGTCTGGGTCGTCGGGTTGTGCGGGAAGGAGAGGATCAGGAGCTTCGGCTTCGGCCAGGTGCGCTGGACCGCGAGCTCGAGGTTGTGCAAGAAGTCCGTCTCGGCGTTGAGGGGTACGTGACGCAGGTCGCCGCCGGCGAAGATCACCGAGTATTGGTGGATCGGGTAGGCCGGATCCGGCGCCAGCACGACGTCGCCGGGGCCGATCGTCACCAGGACGAAGTGGGAGAGCCCCTCCTTGGCACCGATTACCGCGATGGCCTCGCCGTCGGGATCGATCTCGACCCCGTGGCTGCGCGCGTACCACTCGCTGCAGGCGGCCCGCAGGTTGGGAACGCCCCGGGAGGCCGAGTAGCGGTGGTTGCGGTCGACCCGGGCCGACTCGCAGATCTTCTCGACCACGTGGGGCGGGGTCGGCAGGTCCGGGTTGCCCATGCCGAGATCGATCACGTCCTCGCCGGCCTGCCGGGCGGCGTGGCGGAGCTGCGTCACCTCGGCCAGCACGTAGGGCGGCAGCCGGCGCAGCTTGTCGAAGTCGTGCCTGAAGTCCACGGGGCCTCGCGCGCGCCGAGGGCGCTCTAGCCCATTGAGATTATTGGAGAAATCCGGCCCCGGCAAGGAGCCGGGCCGCTCAGCCCAGGCGCCGGAACAGCGCGTAGACCGGCAGGCCCGCCGCCAGGAAGAGGGCACCGAGGAAGGCCTCGGTGGGGCGGCCGATGGCCAGGCCGGCAGCGATGGCGACGTTGGCCACCAGGTAGATCCCCGGCACCCACGGGTAGCCCCAGGCTCGGTAGGGCCGCGGCCGGTCGGGCTGGGCCCACCGCAGGGCGTAGAGCGCCGCCGTGTCGGCGATGGTCGCCAGCAGGATGGCGAAGGTGGTGTAGTCCAGAGCACTCGGGAAGCTCTGGAGCAACACCACGAGAGCGATGGAGACGCCCGCCTGCACCGCGAGGGCCCCGCTCGGCGTGCGGTAGCCCTCGTGCACCCGGTCGGCACCCCGGGTGAAGAGCCCGTCGAGGGCCATGGCGTAGGCGATCCGCGGGCCCACCAGCACCGTCGCGTTCAGCGTGCCCAGGATCGAGACCAGAACGAAGCCGGCCACGAGCCGGCCGCCCAGCTCTCCGAACAGCACCCGCGCCGCGCCCTCGCCGGCGTTCGGCGTCCCGCGCAGCTCCCCGATCGGAAGCGCGTAGAGGTAGACGGCGTTCATGACCAGGTAGACGATGGTGCACAGGCCGAGGCCGATGAACAGCGAGCGCGGCACGTTGCGGCCCGGATCGCGAATCTCGCTGGCGACGTAGACCGACGCGTTCCAGCCGAGGTAGCTGAACAGCACGGGCGAGAGGGCCAGCACGAAGGCGAGGGGCGGCGCCGCGTCGAGGGCGCCGGCCACGAGGGGACGCAGGTGGCCGAGATCGCCTGCGCCGGTGAGCGGCGCGACCAGTCCGAAGGCGAGCAGCGCCACCACCTTGAACCACGCCGTCACGTTGTTGGCAACGGCTCCGTGGCGAACGCCGCGGAAGTTCAGCAGCGACGACCCGGCGATCGACACCACGCCGATGGGCACGGCCCAGCTGCCGGACCATCCCATCATCGCGCAGAGCGCCTCGCCGAAGCCGACCCCCAGGGCGGCGACGGTCCCGGCGAAGATCGACACGAACGAGAGCCAGCCGGCGAGGAAGCCCGCCAGGGGGTGGAAGGCCTCGCGCAGGTAGACGTAGTCGCCGCCGGCGCGCGGGAACATCGCGCCGAGCTCCGCGTTCGCCAGGGCGCCGGCCAGGGAGAGCAGCCCGCCGAAGGCCCAGACCCCGAAGATCAGCCCGGCGTGGGGCAGCCGATCGGCGATGGCGCCGGGCGTGAGAAAGATCCCCGAGCCCACGACCGAGGCCACCACCAGGAAGACCGCGTCGCGGAGCGAGAGCTCCCGCCGCAGGCGGTCCCGGGGATGGGCCGTGGGCTCGCTCACTGGCTCGCCCTCTCGCGCGCTCCTACAGGAACGGGATGATCAGCAGCGCGACGATGTTCACCAGCTTGAGCATGGGGTTGATCGCCGGGCCGGCCGTGTCCTTGTAGGGATCGCCGACCGTGTCGCCGGTGACCGAGGCCTTGTGAGCCTCGGAGCCCTTGCCGCCGTACTGGCCGGCCTCGATGAACTTCTTGGCGTTGTCCCAGGCCGCCCCGCCGGTGGTCATCGAGATCGCGACGCACACGCCGGCCACGATCGAACCGATCAGCAGGCCGCCCAGGGCTTGCTCGCCGAGAACCAGGCCGACCACGATCGGGATCACCGCGGGGATGAGCGCCGGGGCGATCATCAGCTTGAGGGCGGAGGCCGTGACCAGGTCCACGCAGGTGCGGTAGTCCGGCTGGGCCGTGCCCTCCATGATGCCCGGGATCTCCCGGAACTGGCGCCGCACCTCGTCGACGACCTTGCCCCCGGCGTCACCCACCGCGCTCATGGCGAGCGAGGCGAAGATGAAGGGGATCATGGCGCCGATGAACAGGCCGGCCAGGACGAGGGTGTTCGAGAGGTCGAAGCTCGTCGAGACGTCGCTGCCTCCGAGGCGCTTCAGGTCCTCGATGAAGGTGGCGAAGAGCACCACTGCGGCGAGGCCGGCCGACGCGATGGCGTAGCCCTTGGTGACGGCCTTCGTGGTGTTGCCGAAGGCATCCAGGGGATCCGTCACGTTGCGGACCTCGTCGGGCAGCTCCGCCATCTCGGCGATGCCGCCGGCGTTGTCCGTGATCGGGCCGTAGGCGTCGATCGAAACCACGATGCCCGCCAGGGAGAGCATGCTCATGGCGGCCACGCCCACGCCGTACAGGCCGGCGAGCTCGAAGCAGAAGACGATGGCCAGGACGATCACCACCACCGGGACCACCGTGGCCTGCATGCCGACGGCCAGGCCCGCGATGATGTTCGTGGCGTGGCCCCCCTCGCTCGACCGGGCGATGTGGTCCACGTGGCGAGAGCCGTCGCCGGTGTAGTAGTCGGTGACCCACATCATCACGGCGGTGACGACGGCGCCGAGGGCCGCGCAGAGCCACAAGGCGAAGGCGCCGACGCTGTTGCCGGAGAGGTCCTTGCTCGGGAAGTCGACGAAGAAGCCGCCGATCAGGAGGAGCGCCAGCATCACGCCGGAGGCGACCGCCAGGCCCTTGTACATCGCGCCCATCACGGCGGGGAGCTGGCCCTCGGCGGGCTCGTCGATGGTCACGAGGGGCACGGCCACGAGCGAGCCGACGATGCCGGCGGCGCCGATGAGCAGCGGGTAGAGGAACATGCCCTCGTCGCCGGGGAAGATGATGTGAGCGAGCAGCATCGCCGCCGCCGCGGTGACGCCGTAGGTCTCGAAGAGGTCGGCGGCCATGCCAGCGCAATCGCCCACGTTGTCACCCACGTTGTCCGCGATCACGGCGGGGTTGCGGGGATCGTCCTCGGGGATGTTCGCCTCGACCTTGCCGACCAGGTCGGCGCCCACGTCGGCGCCCTTCGTGAAGATGCCGCCGCCGAGCCGCGCAAAGACCGAGATGAGGGAGCCGCCGAAGGCGAGGCCGACCAGGGCGTCCGGCTCCGTGTGCCCGACGTTGTGCATGGCGAAGACGATCACGGCAAGCGAGAGCAGACCCGCGCCGACCACCATCAAGCCGGTGACCGCGCCGCCCTTGAAGGCCAGGCCGAAGGCCTCGCCGTAGCCGTTGTGGGCGGCCTGGGCGACGCGCAGGTTCGCGCGCACGGAGACGTTCATGCCGATGAAGCCGGCGGCGGCGCTGGCGACCGCGCCCAGCAGGAAGCCGGCGGCGTACCACCAGTTCAGCAGCAGACCGACCAGGACCAGGATCGGGAGCCCGACCATCCCTACGGTGCGGTATTGACGGGCCAGGAACGCCTCGGCGCCGGCGCGGATGGCGGCGGCGATCTCGTTGGCGCGATCGGTGGAGGTCGGGGCGGCGAGCACCGAGCGGTAGAGCACGAAGCCCATGACGAGGGCCGCCGCGCCGGCGATGAAGGCGATCAGGGTCATCTCTCTGGGTCTCCCAGCCCGGCCCGGGGGCAGCTGATGGATGGGCCCGCCGGGGGCGGCCGCACGCGAAATGCGGGCGAAAGAGGACCCGCGGCGCCTCCCCCGGAGCGGCCCGCACTGTAGGCGGCGAGGGCGCAGGTTTCCACCCCGGCCCTTGGGATTTCCCCTTGGATCCCGGGTATCTTGGCCGCTCCCGCGCCCCGCGGGACACCCCCGGTGCCCTGGAGGAAGAGCCATGAACGGCGCCGAAGCCATGATCCGCACCGCCCGCGAGGCCGGCGTCGAGATCTGCTTCGCCAACCCCGGGACGACCGAGATGCCGCTGGTCGCCGCCCTCGACGCGGTGCCGGAGATGCGCGCCGTGCTGGGCCTGTTCGAGGGCGTGTGCACGGGCGCGGCCGACGGATACGGCCGGATGACGGGGCGCCCTGCCCTCACCCTGCTGCACCTGGGGCCGGGCTTCGCCAACGGCATCGCCAACCTCCACAACGCGCGGCGCGCGCGGACGCCCGTCGTCAACCTGATCGGAGACCAGGCGAGCTGGCACCTGGCGGCGGACGCGCCGCTCACCTCGGACATCGCATCGCTCGCGCGGCCAGTGGGCTGGGTGCGCGGCGTGGCCGACGCGGCGGACGCGGCCCCGGCGATGGCCGAGGCGATCGCCGCCGCCCAGGGACCGCCGGGGCAGGTCGCCAGCCTGGTGGTGCCGGTGGACGCCACCTGGGACCCGGCGGACGCGACACTTCCTCGTGTCACGACCGGCGGCCCCCGGGTGGTCGAGGACGCCCGGCTGGAGGACGCGGCGGACGCGATCCGCGGCGCGGCCCGGGCCGTCGTCCTCCTCGGCGGCGACGGGCTCGGCGAGGCGGGCCTGCGCGCGGCCCATCGGCTGGCCTCGGCCGGGGTCGAGGTGCGGGTGGAGACCTTCAGTGCGCGCATCGAGCGCGGGGCCACGCTGCCGGACTTCCCGCGCCTTCCCTACTTCCCGGAGCAGGCGATGGAGGTCCTCGCCGGGACGTCCCATCTGCTCCTGGCCGGCGCCCTGTCACCGGTCGCGTTCTTTGGCTACCGGGACGGGAAGAGCGAGCTGGCGCCGCCCGACACTCGGGAGATTTCCCTGGCCGAGCCCGGTGAAGACGTGGCGGGTGCGCTGGCGGCCGTGGCCGATCGCCTGGGTGCGGAGGCGAAGCCGAAGTGGGCAGAGCCGCCGTGCCCGGAGCCGGCCGAGGGCGCCCTCGACCCGGGCACCCTCGGCCGCACCCTCGCGGCGTTGCAGCCCGAAGGTGCGATCGTCGTGGACGAGGGCGCCACCACCGGCTTCGGCTACACGCCTTTCGCAACTGCCGCCCCGGCCCACACCACCCTCGGCCTGACCGGCGGCGCCATCGGCCAGGGCCTTCCCTGCGCCACCGGCGCCGCCCTGGCCTGTCCGGACCGGCCGGTCATCGCCTTCCAGGCCGACGGCTCGGGCCTGTACACCCTCCAGGCCCTGTGGACCCAGGCCCGCGAGGCCCTCGACGTCACCACGATCCTCTGCGCCAACCGCAGCTACCGCATCCTCCAGGTCGAGCTGGCCCGCGCCGGGATCGCGGAGCCCGGCCCGAAGGCCCAGAGCCTCACGGACCTGCGCCGCCCCGAGATCGACTGGACCGCCGCGGCCCGGGCTTTCGGCGTCCCCGCCACCCGCGTCGACACCGCCGAAGCTTTCGCCGACGCGTTCCGCCGCGCCCAGTCCACCCCCGGCCCCCACCTCATCGAAGCTCTCCTCTAGACGCAGCATCGCCGGTGTCGGGTCGGCAGATGGTGTGGAGATCGGTGTCGTCGACTTCGGGTTTGTGGGCGGCGATAGACTGGAAGCGGCGGAAGGCCTGCTCCAGGTCGGACTCCCCGAGGCGGTAGCCCAGGGCGGCGACCCGCTCGGAGAAGCCGGTGCGCCCGGAGAGCTTGCCCAGGACGATCTGGGTGCCGACCCGATGGCCCACCGCAGCCGGGTCGAGGACCTCGTAGGTCTCGCGCTCCTTGAGCACGCCGTCCTGGTGGATGCCGGAGGCGTGACGAAAGGCGTTCGCACCGACCACGGCCTTGTTGGGCGGGACCCGGATGCCTGAGCGGGCCTCCACCAGCTCGGAGACGCGGCCCATGCCGGTCATGTCGACACCGGTCGCGACGCCCAGGCGCTCGCCGTGCACGGACAACCCGGCGACCACCTCTTCGAAGGCGGTGTTTCCCGCCCGCTCGCCGATCCCGTTGACGGCCACCTCCACCTGACGCGCCCCCGCCGCCACCGCCGCCAGGGCGTTGGCACTGGCCAGGCCCAGGTCGTCCTGGCCGTGGAACGAGACGACGGCCTCGGGCACCGCCCGCCGCACCAGGGAGACGAGCCAGGTCACCTGGTCCGGGGCCGCGCAGCCGACCGTGTCCGGCAGGTTGATCGTGCCGGCGCCCGCATCGACGGCGGCCCGGGCCAGCTCCGCCACGAAGGCGCGATCCGCGCGGGTGGCGTCCATGGGGCTGAACTCCACGTCGTCGGTGAACTCCCGCGCGCTCCGCACCATCGCCGCCGCCATCGCGACCACCTGCTCGCGGCTCTTGCGCAGCTGGTGGGCGAGCTGCATGTCCGAAGAGTTGACGAAGACGTGGATGCGGGGCGCCTCGGCGTGCCGCAGGGCCTCCCCCGCCGCCGCCACGTCCTTCGGGACCGCCCGCGCCAGGGCGCAGACCGTGGCACTGCGCACGTTCGCCGCCACCTCGGCCACCGCCCGGCACTCCTCGGACGAGCTCACCGGGAAGCCGGCCTCGATCACGTCCACGCCCATGCCGGCGAGAGCGAGCGCGATCTCGACCTTGTCGTCGGCGGAGAAGCAGACCCCGGCGGTCTGCTCACCGTCGCGCAGGGTGGTGTCGAAGACCACCACGCGCTCGGGATCAGGATCGGAATCGGGCTCGGTTCGGCTTCGCTCGGACATGGGTTCGCTCCGTCGGTGCCGTCCGGCCGGAATGCGGGCAACCCTTGCCCAGAGGGACGAAACCCTCTCCGGCCGTTCGGCGGGAGAGGGTTTCGCTGAGCCGCGCGGTGTGTGCGCTAGCGAACCTCCCCCGCCCTGCGAAGGAGCAGGCCGAGGGAGAGCAGCTGGCGAGTCACGCGACCGTTCATGGTCCGGCGAGTATCGGCAGGCCGACGGCGCGAGTCAAGCCCGACCGCGCCCCTAGACGCCCAGCAGCTCTCCCAGGCGGTTCGGATCGAAGCCGATCACCAGCTGGCCGTCGATGTCGATGGTCGGCGTCGCCCAGCGCCCCACGCGGCCGCGCAGGGCCTCCTGGGCCCGCTCGGAGCGGATGTCGAGCTCGGTGTAGGGAATGTCGTGGCGCTCGAACCAGCGGGCGGCGGACTCGCAGGCGTGGCAGCCGGGCGAGCTGAACATCACCACCTCGTGGGAGGCGGTGGCGAAGGGCCGCGACACAGCGCGACCCACCGGCCGGGCGGGAGACGGTGACGGCGCCGCGATCTCGATCCGCCCGACGTCGCCCCGCTCGTGCGGGGGCACCTGCTCCAGGGAATCGACGAACTGGACCGTCCCGCTGTCGTCGACGTACTGGTAGAGAACGCGCTGGGCGCCGCCGGAGGGCTCGGCAGACCCGGTCGCGAGGTCCAAGGGCGGGTCGAAGCTCCCCGCCTCCGCCCACTCCGCCAGCAGGCCCGAGGCGTGGTGGGAGAGCACCCAACCGCCGGCCGCCGAGACGACCACCATGCCGAGCAGTGCCAGGAGGAACGTCCGCATGACGGGCCTATCGGCCGGACGGCCGCCGTTCTCTACCCCACGCCGACCAGGGTCAGGCGCTCTCCCCAGCGGGTGCGGACCGAGCGGGCCAGACCCGGAGCCCGGCGCAAGCCCGGGTCCGCCCGCAGGGTCGCGGTGGCGGCCTCCCGGGCCACGGCCACGAGCCGGGCGTCCCGCACGAGATCGGCGAAACGCAGGTCCGGGAGCTTGCCGTGCTGGCGGGTGCCGAGGAACTCCCCGGGCCCCCGGATGCGCAGGTCGGCGTCGGCGATCCGGAAGCCGTCGGTCGTCTCGAGCATCGCCCGCAGGCGGGCCTCGCTGTCCTCTCCGCCACCCCGGGCCACGAGGACGCAGGTGCCCGGGCGCTCGCCGCGACCCACCCGCCCCCGCAGCTGGTGGAGCTGCGCCAGGCCGAAGCGTTCCGCGTGCTCCACCACCATGAGCGTGGCCGCCGGCACGTCCACGCCCACTTCGATCACGGTCGTCGAGACCAGGATCCGGGTCTCGCCCGTGGTGAAGCGCGCCATCGCCGCCGTCCGCGCGGCGGCGTCGAGGCGGCCGTGCACCAGGTCGACCTGCGCGTCGGGAAAGGCGGCGCGAATCCGCTCCGTGCTCTCGGTGGCGGCGCGCAGGTCGATCTTCTCGGATTCCTCGACCAGCGGGTACACCACGTACACCTGCTCCCCCCGGTCCAGCGCCTCGCGCACGAGCCGCGTCACCTGCTCGCCCTCGCCCTCGCGGAGCAGCAGGGTCTCGGTGGGGCGGCGGCCGGGCGGCAGCTCGTCGATCACCGAGAGGTCGAGGTCTCCGTAGAGGGTGAGGGCCAGGCTGCGGGGGATCGGCGTGGCGGTCATGACCAGCGCGTGGGGACTGACACCGCCCGGTGTCTTCGCGGCCAGGGCGGCGCGTTGCAGCACGCCGAAACGGTGCTGCTCGTCGATCACGACCAGGGCGAGGCGGGCGAAGGCCACGTCGCCCTGCACCAGGGCGTGGGTGCCGACGACGAGGTCGACATCGCCCGCGGCCAGGGCCGCGCGCACCGCCGCAGCCCCGGGGGCCGAGGAGGTGAGCAGGCCGACCCGCAGGCCCGTGCCCCCGAGCAGCGACCGGAGGGTGCGCTCGTGCTGCTCGGCGAGCAGCTCGGTCGGCGCCATCAGCGCGGCCTGGTGACCGGCCCGGGCCGCCACGACCGCCGCCAGGGCCGCGACGGCGGTCTTCCCGCTGCCGACGTCGCCCTGGAGGAGCCGGTTCATCGGGTGCGGCGCCGTCAGGTCGCGCCGGATCTCGCTCCAGGCCCGGCGTTGGGCACCGGTCAGGGCGAAGGGCAGCGCTGCCTCGGCCTCGCGCAGCGTCGCGTCGTCGGCGGGCAGGGCGATGCCTGGCTCCGCGGCGCGTTCCGCCCGGCGCTGGGCGAGCCCCACCTCGAGCAGGTAGAGCTCCTCGAGCACCAGCCGCTCGTGGGCCGGGGTGGTGCGCTCGCGCAGGGCCTCGAGATCCGGCTCGGGCCCCGGCTGGTGGATCTCGCGCAGCGCGTCGGGCGTCGGCGGCAGCCCGCGCGCCCGGGCGAGGGCCGCGGGCAGGGTGCTGGGCACGAGATCGGCGAAGTGCTCCACCGCCACGGCGACGAGCCGCCGGAAGGTCCGCGGCGGGACGCCTTCGGGCACCGGGTAGTCGGGCACGACCGCCTCGCCGTGCTCGGCACCGCCCTCCTCCTCCGCGAGCCGGTCGATCTCCGGGTGGGTGATCTCCTTCGAGAAGCGGTAGCGGCGCACGTCGCCAGTCACCCGCAGGCGGACGCCCTTCGCGACGGTCTTCTGCAGGGATTCGCCGCCGCGGAACCACTTCAGGGTCACGGTGCCGGTTCCATCGCCGACGACCGCCTGGAAGAGCCGCCCGCGGCGGCCTCGCCCGCGCATCGGGACGAAGTCCGCGAGCAGCACCTCCCCTTCGAAGGTCGCGCGGGTGCCGACCTCGAGGGCGCCGACCGCGACCCGCTCGCGCCGGTCGTCATAGCGGCTCGGGAGGTGGAAGAGCAGGTCGACCACCGTGCGCAGGCCGCGCTTCGCGAGGGCCTCGGCCCGCTTGCCGCCGATCCCCGGCAGGGTGGCGATGGGCCGCCCGATGGTGCGATCGGCGAAGTCCGGGGCCTCGAGAGGCGCCAGCAGCTCCAGGGCCCGGGCGACGGCCTGGCGGCGCGCCTCTCCTTCGAGGGGCTCGCCGAAGGGCTCCGCCAGCCGCGCCAGGGTCTTCCGGACGTCCGGCGGAATCGCCATGCGCACGGCCCGCTCGACGGCGCCCAGCACCGTCGCCTCGAGGCCCTGCAGGCGCTCCGCCCGCTCGCCCGCAGCGAACTCGAGAGGCCTGCGAATCGCCTCGAGGGCCGCCGGAAAGTCCACCCGCCGAGGGTAGCGGCCCCACGTGTTGCGTTAGGGGCCGGTTCCGTTCGTTGCGTTGCCGGGCGTTGCGTCGGGGGCCGGTTCCATACGGCTCAGGAGTGGATCTCCTGGAGCGGGCGAACGCCGATCGAGCGCTGGCGGACGGCGCGAATGGCACCGGCGGCGGCACGCAGGGCAGCCAGGGTCGTGAAGTAGGGAATGCCGCGGTTCAGGGCGGCCCGGCGGATCGAGAAGGAGTCGCGCACGGCCACCGGGTCCTGCTCCACCGTGTTCAGCACCAGGTCGACCTCGCCCTCCTCGATGCGGTCCACGACATTCGGGCGACCCTCGCCGACCTTGGCCACGGCCTCCACCGGAAGACCCAGGGCCTCGACCACCCGGGCCGTCCCCGGGGTGGCGAGCACCTGGAAGCCCGCCTCGTGGAACTCCTGCACCACCTCGCCGATCTTGCGGCGGTCCTCGCGCTTCACGGAGATGAGCACCCGCCCCCGCTCGGGGATCGAGTTGCCTGCCTCGATCTGGGCCTTGGCGTAGGCGCGCCCGAAATCCGAGTCGATGCCCATCACCTCACCGGTGCTCTTCATCTCGGGGCCGAGCACGGTGTCCACGCCCGGGAACTTCACGAAGGGGAAGACCGCTTCCTTCACGGAGAAGTGCCGAGGCCAGATTTCCTCGGTCAGCCCCAGCTCCTCCAGGGTCGAGCCGGCCATGACCAGGGCCGCGAGCTTGGCGAGGGGCCGGCCGATCGCCTTCGACACGAAGGGGATCGTCCGTGACGCCCGCGGGTTCACCTCGATGACGTACACCTCGCCGTCCTTCACCGCGTACTGCACGTTCATGAGCCCGCGCACGCCGAGCTCCCGGGCGAGGCGGCGGGTGGAATCGAGGATCTCGTCCACGACGGTCTTGGAGAGCGAGTACGGCGGAATCGAGCAGGCGCTGTCGCCGGAGTGGACACCGGCCTCCTCGATGTGCTCCATCACGCCGCCGATCACGACCCGCTCGCCGTCGGAGATGGCGTCCACGTCCACCTCGGTGGCATCGGCCAGGAAACGATCCACCAGCACAGGCCGCTCCGGCGAGGCCTTCACCGCGAAGCGCATGTAGTTCGCCAGGCTCTCCTCGTCGTGGACGATCTCCATGGCCCGGCCGCCCAGCACGTAAGAGGGGCGCACCAGCACCGGGTAGCCGATGCGCGCCGCCGCGTCGGCGGCCTCCCGGAAGCTGCGGGCAATGCCGGAGGCAGGGCGCTTCAGACGAAGGGTCTCGAGCACCACGTCGAAGCGCTCCCGGTCCTCGGCCCGATCGATCGCGTCCGGCGGCGTGCCGAGGATCGGCACCCCCTCGGCCTCGAGCGGCACCGCGAGCTTGAGCGGGGTCTGCCCACCGAACTGCACGATCACGCCCTCGGGCTTCTCCTTCCGGGCGATCGCGAGCACGTCCTCCATCGTGAGAGGCTCGAAGTAGAGGCGGTCGCTCGTATCGTAGTCGGTCGAGACCGTCTCCGGGTTGCAGTTGACCATGATGGTCTCGAAGCCCGCATCCCGCAGCGCGAAGGCGGCATGGACGCAGCAGTAGTCGAACTCGATGCCCTGCCCGATCCGGTTCGGCCCGCCGCCCAGGATCATGATCTTGCGGCGCTCGGTCGGCGCGGCCTCGCACTCGTCCTCGTAGGTCGAGTAGAGGTAGGGCGTGTGGGCCTCGAACTCGGCTCCGCAGGTATCGACCCGCTTGTAGACGGGCTCTACGCCGTGCTCCTCGCGCAGGCCGCGAACCCCGTCCTCGGGGACGTTCCAGAGCGCACCCAGCCTGGCGTCGGAGAAGCCCGCCTGCTTCGCCGCCCGCAGCCAGGCGGGGCGGTCCTCGGCCGGCGCCGCCTCCAGGGCCTGCTCCATCTCGACCAGCTCCTGCAGGTTGCGGAGGAACCAGGGATCGATGAAGGAGCGCCGGTAGAGCTCGTCCACGGAGGTGCCGCGGCGCATCAGCTCGACCAGGGCCCAGGGGCGCCCGGGCCGGGGCTGGTCGACCATCCCCCAGAGTCGCTCGAGCCCTTCGGCGCCGTCCGGCACACCCGGTCGCTCGAGCCCGGCGTGGCCCACCTCGAGAGAGCGCAGGGCCTTGTGGAAGCTCTCCTTGAAGGTCCGGCCGATCGCCATCACCTCGCCCACGCTCTTCATCTGGGTCGTGAGCAGGTTGTCGGCGTCCGGGAACTTCTCGAAGGTGAAGCGCGGCACCTTCGTCACGACGTAGTCGATCGTCGGCTCGAAGCTGGCCGGCGTCTCCTGGGTGATGTCGTTGGGGATCTCGTCGAGCGTGTAGCCGATCGCCAGCTTGGCGGCGATCTTGGCGATCGGGAACCCGGTGGCCTTGGAGGCCAGCGCCGAGGAGCGCGAGACCCGCGGGTTCATCTCGATCACGACGAGCGCGCCGTCCTGCGGGTTCACGCCGAACTGGATGTTCGAGCCCCCGGTGTCCACGCCGATCTCACGGATGATGGCGATGGCCGCGTCCCGCATCACCTGGTACTCGCGGTCCGTCAGCGTCTGGGCCGGTGCGATCGTGATCGAGTCGCCCGTGTGCACGCCCATCGCGTCGAAGTTCTCGATCGAGCAGATGATCACCACGTTGTCCGCGGTGTCGCGCATCACCTCGAGCTCGTACTCCTTCCACCCGAGCACGCTCTGCTCCACCAGGCACTCGCCCCGGGGCGACTGGCGCAGCGCCCAGTCGACTCGCTCGTCGAACTCCTCGTCGGTCTCCGCCACGCTGCCGCCGGCGCCACCCAGGGTGAAGCTCGGGCGGATGATCGCCGGCAGGCCCGTCCGCTTCAGGACCTCCCGCGCGTCCTCCAGGGAGCGGGCATAGCCGCTCTCGGGCAGCGCGAGGCCGATCTTCTTCATCGCGACGCGGAACTTGTCGCGATCCTCGGCCTTGAGGATCGCCTCCAGGTTGGCCCCGATCAGCTGCACGCCGTGGCGCTCGAGCACACCGGTCTCCGCCAGCTCCACCGCCAGGTTCAGCGCCGTCTGGCCGCCGATCGTGGGCAGCAGGGCGTCGGGCCTCTCGGCCACGATGATCTTCTCGACCATCTCCGGCGTCATCGGCTCGACGTAGGTCCGGTCGGCGGTCTCCGGATCGGTCATGATCGTGGCCGGGTTCGAGTTCAGCAGGACGACCCGGTAGCCCTCCTCCCGGAGCGCCTTGCAGGCTTGGGTCCCGGAGTAGTCGAACTCGCAGGCCTGCCCGATCACGATCGGGCCGGACCCGATCACGAGGATCGTCTCGATATCGGTGCGCTTGGGCATCAGATCCTCTCGGCTTCGATCGTGCTGCGCTTGAGCATCAGAGTCCCTTGGCGATCTGGGCGCCGCTCACCTGCTCGCCGGCTTTGTGTCGGAGGGTCATGGTGCGGAAGCGCTCGAAGAAGTAGCGAACGTCGTGGGGGCCGGGAGAGGCTTCCGGGTGGTACTGGACGGAGAAGAGCGGTCGCTCCCGGTGGGCGAGGCCCTCGACGGTCTGGTCGTTCAGGTTCACGTGGGTGATCTCGACGGGCTCGCCGGCCTGCTCGAGGGAGTCGGCCTCCACCGCGTAGCCGTGGTTCTCGGAGCAGATGGCGACCTTGCCCGTGGCCAGGTCCTTGCCCGGCTGGTTGCCCCCGTGATGGCCGAACTTGAGCTTGCGGGTCCGGCCGCCCAGGGCGAGCCCGAGGATCTGGTGACCGAGGCAGATGCCGAAGAGGGGCAGATCCTGGGAGAGGGAGCGCACGTGGTCGCGCACGCCCTGCACCGCCGCCGGGTCGCCCGGTCCGTTCGAGAGGAACACCGCGTCGGGACGCTCGGCGCGCACCTCGTCGGCGGAGGTGGTGGCCGGCACGACGGTCACGTCGAAGCCGTGGTCGACGAGCAGGCGCAGGATGTTCCGCTTGACCCCGAAGTCGTAGGCCACCACCCGCAGGCGCGGCTCGGGTACGGGCGAGGGCGGAAGCTGGCCGGCGATGCCCTCCCAGCCGCCTTCGCTCCACTCGTAGGGGGCGGAGCAGGTGACGTCGGCGACCAGGTCCTGCGCTTCGAGGGGCGGCGCGCTCCGGGCCCGCTCGAGGAGCGCCGCCTCGTCCTGCTGGGCAGGATCGGTGCTGAGCACGCCGTTCTGGAAGCCGTGGTCGCGGATCCGCCGGACCAGGGCGCGCGTATCCAGGCCAGAGATGGCCGGGATCCCGTTGCGCTCCAAGTAGCCCGGCAGGCTCTCGCGTGCCCGGAAGTTCGAGGGCTCCTCGAACAGCTCCTTCACGATGAAGCCGCGCAGGAAGGGCCGCTCCGCCTCGTCGTCGACCGGGTTGGCGCCGACGTTCCCGATCTGGGGATAGGTCAGGGTCACGAGCTGGCCCGCGTAGGAGGGATCCGAGAGGATCTCCTGGTAGCCGGTCATGCTCGTGTTGAAGCAGACCTCGCCGGCCGCGACGGCGGCGGCGCCGTGGGCCCGCCCGCGGAAGACCGTGCCGTCGGCCAGCACGAGCCGCGCCGGCCGGGGAAGGGAGGGAGGCGTACTCACGGAACGATCACCCCCCGGTCCACGTGGTAGACGAGGCCGCCGTCGACGAAGGTGGCCACCGGCCGCCCGATCATCTCCTGCCCGGCCCACGGAGAGTTCCGGCTCTTCGAGTAGCCCTTGGCCGGGTCGTAGACCCACCTGCGTTCCGGGTCGAGCACGGCGACGTCCCCTGGCGCGCCCCGCGCGAGCCGCCCGCCGGGAAGGCCGAACACCTGGGCCGGGTTCGAGGTGAGCGACGCGATCAGGGTGGTCACCGGGATGCGGTCCTCGCGGACGAGCCCCATCACCACCGGGTAGGCCGTCTCGAACCCCAGGACGCCGGGGGGCGCCTCGGTGAACTCCACCTCCTTCTCGTGGACCGCGTGGGGCGCGTGGTCGGTGGCGATGGCGTCGAGGGTGCCGTCGGCCAGGCCCTGGACGCAGGCCTCCACGTCGGCGCGGCTGCGCAGCGGCGGCGCCATCTTCGTGTTCGTGTCGTAGCCCAGGGAGGCCTCGTCGGTGAGTGCCAGGTGGTGGGGCGTCACCTCCGCGGTCACGTGGACGCCGCGCTCCCGGGCCTCCCGGATCTGCGCGACGGCGCCGGCGGTCGAGACGTGGCCGACGTGGAGATGGGCTCCGGTGAGCTCGGCCAGCTGGATGTCCCGGGCGACGTGGACGGTCTCGGCCACGGCAGGATTGCCCGGAAGCCCGAGCCGGGTCGAGATGGGGCCTTCGTTTACGACCCCCTCCCGCACCAGGGTGCGATCCTCCGCGTGCACCATCACCGGCTTCTCGACCAGCCGCGAGTACTCGAGCACGCGGCGCTGCATGTCGCTGTCCATGATCGTGCGCCCGTCGTCGCTGAAGGCGACGGCGCCGGCCTCGACCAGGGCGGACATCTCGGTCATCACCTCGCCCTGGAGCCCCTTCGTGGCAGCCGCGACCGGGTAGATGCGCACCGGGCAATCCTGCCGCGCTCGATCGAGGATGTAGTCGGTCACCGCCGGGTCGTCGTTCGCGGGCTGCGTGTTGGCCATGCAGGCCAGGCCGGTGAAGCCTCCGGCCGCTCCCGCCCGGCCGCCGGAGGAAATGTCCTCCTTGTACTCCTGGCCGGGCTCGCGCAGGTGGGTGTGGAGGTCGATGAACCCCGGGGTCACCCAGCAGCCTTCGGCGTCCAGGGTCTCGGCGTCGGGGGCGGAGATGTCGTGACCGACGGCCTCCACCCGGCCGTCCTCGAGCAGCACGTCGGCAACCTCGTCCCGCCCACTGGCCGGGTCGATCACCCGTCCTCCTCGGATCCAGACTCGTCCCATGGTCAGGCACTTCCTCGTTCTTCGCGTTGGGGGCGGCCGGCGAGCAGGTAGAGCACGGCCATGCGCAGGGCCACGCCGTTGCGCACCTGGTCCAGGATCACGCTGGGCCGGTGGTCGGCCAGGTCGTGGGCCAGCTCGACGCCCCGGTTGACCGGGCCCGGGTGCATCACGATCGCGTCGTCCTTGGCGAAGCGCAGCTTCGCCCGATCGAGGCCGAAGGTCGCCGCGTACTCGCGCACGCTCGGGAAGAAGGCGCCGGCCAGCCGCTCGCGCTGGATGCGGAGCGCCATCACCACGTCGGCCCCGTCCAGGGCCTCGCGCAGGGAGCCGAAGGCCTTCACCCCGAGGGTCTCGACGGCGACGGGGATCATCGGGGGCGGCGCCGCCACCCGGACCTCGGCACCCATCTTGAGGAAGCCGTAGATGTTCGAGCGGGCCACCCGCGAGTGGGCGATGTCGCCGATGATCGTCACCGTCAGGCCGTCGAGGCGCCCTTTCTCCTCGTGCACCGTCAGCATGTCGAGCAGCGCCTGGGTCGGGTGCTCGTGGGCGCCGTCGCCGGCGTTGATCACCGGAGCGTCGAGCACGTCGGAGATGCGCTTGGGCACCCCGGCGACCTGATGGCGCACGACGACCGCGTCCGGATCCATGGCGTCGAGGGTCTTGGCCGTGTCGAGAATGCTCTCGGACTTGCTGAGGCTCGAGCCCGAAGGGCTGAAGTTCACCACGTCCGCCGAGAGGCGCTTGCCCGCGATCTCGAAGCTCGTGCGCGTACGCGTGGAGGACTCGAAGAAGAGGTTGATGATGGTGCGGCCGCGCAGGGTCGGGACCTTCTTCACGTCCCGCTCCGCCACCTCCTTCATGTGGATGGCGGTCTCGAGGATCGTCTCGATGTCCGAGCGCTCCAGCTCCTCGATGCCGAGCAGGCCGTTCTCCATCATGCCGGCGCCCCCCCGGACCCGGACCCGGCGCGCAGGAGCACCACCTCGAGGGGATCGCCCTGGGCCCCGTCCTCGGTCCGCATCTTCACCAGGTCGTCGCGCTGCGTGGGGATGTTCTTGCCCACGTAGTCGATCTTGATCGGCAGCTCCCGGTGGCCGCGGTCGACCAGGGCCACCACCTGCACCGCCCGGGGGCGCCCGAAGTCCATCAGCGCGTCCATGGCGGCGCGGATCGTGCGGCCGGTGCTGCACACGTCGTCCACCAGGATCACCACCCGGTCGTCGACGGCGGAGGGCATCTCGGTAAGGCGCAGCTGGGGACGCCGGCCGCTCGAGATCAGGTCGTCCCGATAGAGGGTCGTGTCGAGGACCCCCACCAGCGGCTCCTGGTCGGCCACATCGGCGAGGTTCTCGGCCAGCCGCCGGGCCAGGGGCACCCCGCCGTTGGGGATGCCGACGAGGTAGAGGATCTCCGTGTCCTCGTTGCGCTCGACGATCTCGTGGGCGATGCGCATGAGGGCGCGCCGGATCGCGACGCCGTCCATCAGGACCTGGGACACGAGGGGCGGGCCTTCCGACGATGCGCCGGCGTTCGTCTGGCCTTGAGGGGAGTGGTTCGCCACCTCGGTCCTTTCCCCGCCTCACCGGACGGGATTAAAAGGTCTCGAGCCGGCGCGGAGGATACCCACTCGGGGGCCCCCTGCCACGAACGGCGTTCGGGGCCCGCAGGCGGCTAGCCCGCGGCGTTCTCCGGGACCGGCGGCAGCGCCTCCCCCTCCTCGAAGCACTCGGAGAGACCGCCCATCCGACCCCAGCGGGTCTCCCCGGTGAGGTTCCGGATCCAGGTCAGGGGGTTCAGCAGCTCGAGCCAGCCGCCGTTCCAGTTCCAGGACCAGTAGAGCAGGCCGGCCGGCCCGGCGAGCTCATTGCGACGGACGGTTCCGAAGCGGCGCCCGTCGTGGGAGTTGTCCCGGTTGTCGCCCATGAAGAAGAAGCGGCCTTCCTTCACGGTGAGCTCGGGAACGTCCGGATGCAGGAACCGCGGGTCGTCGAGCACGAAGTGCCGGCAGGAGCCCAGGGTCTCGACGTGGACGTCGAAGCGCCGGCCGCTCGCGTCGGTGAAGGTGCGCCCGGTGTCCTCGAGGGGAAGGGTCGTCCCGTTCAGGATCAGACGCTGGTCCCGATAGGCGATGCGGTCGCCGGGGAGGCCCACGAGGCGCTTCACGAAGGCGTCCGTGCGCAGGCCCTCCCGCTGATCGGCGGGGTAGATGCCCCCTCGGCCGTCCCGGGCCAGATCGAAGACGATGATCTCGCCGCGCTCGGGATCGCGCAGGGAGGGCAGCTGGATCTCGGTGAAGGGCACCCGGGCGCCGAAGACGAACTTGTTGACGAACACGTGGTCGCCCACGAGGAGCGTCGGGAACATCGAGTCCGATGGCACGTAGAAGGTCTGGAAGAGGAAGGTCCGGATCAGGAGCGCGACGGCGACGGCGGCGGCCAGGGTCGGCAGCTCTTCCAGGAAGGTCGGCTTGGCCGGGGGCTCCTCCTCTTCGGCCCGGGCCTCCGCGCGGTCGTTCACGACTCGTCCCCGAGCTTGAGCGCGGCCAGGAAGGCCTCCTGGGGGATCTCCACGGAGCCCACCCTCTTCATGCGCCGCTTTCCTTCCTTCTGCTTCTCGAGGAGCTTGCGCTTGCGGGTGATATCGCCGCCGTAGCACTTGGCGGTGACGTTCTTGCGCAGCGCCCGTACCGTGGTCCGGGCCACGACCTTGGAGCCGATCGCCGCTTGGATCGCCACCTCGAACATCTGCCGCGGGATGAACTCCTTCAGCTTCCTCGCCAGCTCGCCGCCCCGGGCCTGGGCCTTGTCCCGGTGGACGATGAGCGAGAGCGCGTCCACGGGATCGCCGTTCACCAGGATGTCGAGCTTCACCAGCGGGGCCGCGACGTAGCCGATCAGGTCGTAGTCGTAGGAGCCGAAGCCGCGGGTGGCGCTCTTGATGCGATCGTGGAAGTCGGCCACGACCTCGGCCAGCGGCAGCTCGTAGCGGATCTGCACCCGGCTTCCGTGGACGCTCATGTCCCGTTGCCGACCGCGCCGATCCTGGCAGAGGGCGATCACCGCGCCGACGAACTCCTGAGGAACGTGGATTGTCGCCAGGATGGCGGGCTCCTCGATCGCCTCGATCAGCGTCGCATCCGGGAGCGCCGCCGGCGTCTCGATCTCGATGGTCTCGCCGTCCTTCTGGACGACGCGGTAGCGCACGGTGGGCGCCGTTGTGACGAGGGCCAGATCGTACTCGCGCTCGAGCCGCTCCTGGATGATCTCGCAGTGGAGGAAGCCCAGGAACCCGCAGCGGAAGCCGAAGCCGAGGGCGGCGCTTGTCTCGGGTTCGTATTGGAAGGAGGCGTCGTTGAGCCGCAGCTTCTCGAGAGCGGCCTTCAGGGACGGGTAGTCCTCCGCGTCCACCGGATACAGGCCGCTGAAGACCATGGGCTTCACCTCGCGGAAGCCCGGCAGGGGCTCCGGCGCCGGCGCGCCGGCGGCGGTGAGGGTGTCTCCGATCTTCACGTCCTGCAGCGTTTTGATCCCGCAGATCACCACGCCCACCTCGCCGGCGCCCAGCTCCTTCACCTGGCGGGGGTGCGGATCGACGACGTGGAGCTCCTGCACGTCGTGCTCGCTCCCCTCGGCCATCAGCTTCACGCGGCTTCCCTTGGCGAGGGAACCGTCGACTACGCGTACCAGGGCGGCGACGCCCACGAAGGAGTCGAACCACGCGTCGAAGATCAGGGCACGCAGGGGAGCCTTCGCGCTTCCGCGGGGCGGCGGGACCTCCGCCACGATCCGCTCGAGGAGCTCGTCGACGCCGGTCCCGTCCTTGGCCGAGACCGGAAGCACGAGAGAGGCGTCGAGGCCGATCACGTCCTCCACCTCCTGGGCCGCGCCCTCCGGATCGGCGGCGGGGAGATCGATCTTGTTGGCGATAGGGAGGATCTCGAGGTCCGCATCGATGGCCAGGTAGGCATTGGCGAGGGTCTGGGCCTCGATGCCCTGGGAGGCGTCGACCACCAGCACCGCGCCCTCGCAGGCCTCGAGCGCCCGGGAGACCTCGTAGGAGAAGTCCACGTGGCCGGGCGTGTCGATCAGGTTCAGGACGTAGTCCTGGCCATCCTTCGCCCGGTAGGCCATCCGCGCCGTCTGGGCCTTGATCGTGATGCCCCGCTCCTGCTCCAGCTCCATCTTGTCGAGGAACTGGTCCCGCCGCTCGCGTTCGCCGAGCGTGCCGGTCGCATCGAGCAGGCGATCGGCAAGGGTGCTCTTGCCGTGATCGATATGCGCGATGATGCAGAAGTTGCGGATGCGCGAAGCTTCCATCAGCCGCTCTTGAGAGCCTCCACGAAGTAGTCCCGGGTGCGGGCCAGGCCCTCCTCGGGGCCGATTTCCGGCTCCCAGCCGAGGACGCTACGAGCCACCGTGATGTCCGGGCGGCGGACCTTGGGATCGTCGGGCGGCAGCTCGTGGTAGACGATCCGTGACGAGCTCTGGACCAGCTCGATGATGGTCTTGGCGAGGTCGAGCATCGAGATCTCGGCCTCGCTCCCGATGTTCACCGGCATGACGTGGTCCGAGGCCAGCAGGCGCCAGATCCCCTCCACGAGATTGCTGACGTAGTTGATCGAGCGGGTCTGGGAACCTTCCCCGTAGACGGTCACGTCCTCGCCGCGGATCGCCTGGGTGAAGAAGTTCGGGATCGCCCGGCCGTCGTCGATCTGCATGCGCGGCCCGAAGGTGTTGAAGATCCGCACGATCCGCGTCGCCACCCCGTGATGTCGATGATAGGCCATGGTCATGGCCTCGGCGAAGCGCTTGGCCTCGTCGTAGACGCCGCGAATGCCGACCGGGTTCACGTTGCCCCAGTAGGTCTCGGGCTGAGGGCTCACGTCGGGATCGCCGTAGCACTCGGAGGTGCTCGCCAGGAGGAAGCGCGCCCCCTTCGCCTTGGCGAGGCCCAGGGCCTTGTGGGTGCCGAGGGAGCCGACCTTGAGGATCTGGATCGGCAGCCGCTCGAAGTCCTTCGGACTGGCCGGCGACGCGAAGTGCAGGATCGCGTCCAGGGGCCCGTCCACGTGCAGGTAGTTCGTGACGTCGTAGTGCTCGAAGGAGAAGCGCGGGTGACCGAGCAGCTCGGAGATGTTCGACATGCTGCCCGTCAGCAGGTTGTCGAAGACGATCACCTCGCAGCCCTCGTCGAGAAGGCGTCGGCAGAGGTGCGAGCCGATGAAGCCCGCCCCTCCGGTGACCAGCACACGAGCGAATTCCGTCATCAAGCAGCTCCTTTCGCGCAGGCCCGGGGGGCTTCCGGGGTCTCGAGGTAGGCCGCCAGGGCCTCTCGCCAGGGACGCATCGGCACGCCGGCGCTCCGGGCTTTGGTGCAATCCAGCACCGAGTAGCGGGGCCGTGGCGCGGGCAGCCCCAGGGCGCCAGTGGCGATCCGCTCGATGGGTACGGCGTCGAAGCCGCGCAGGTCGAGGGCCTCGCGGGCCAGGTCCCACCAGGTGGCCTCGCCGTCGTTTGCGAAGTGGACGAGCCCCGTAGCGCCCCATTCCAGCAGGAAGAGGATCGCCGTCGCCAGATCCTCCGCCCAGGTCGGGCGCCCGCGCTGGTCGTCGACCACACGGAGGCCCGAGCCCTCGGCCAGGGCCCGCTGGGCCTGCTCGAGCACCGCCCCGACGAAGTTGCGACCCCTCCCGAACACCCAGCTGGTGCGCACGACGAGGGCGTTCGGGTCCGCTCCGAGCACCGCCCGCTCCCCCTCCCACTTGGTCCGCCCGTAGACGCTCCGGGGCGAAGGCGGCGCCTCCTCGGGAATCGGACGACTGGCCTCGCCGTCGAAGACGTAGTCCGTCGAGACGTGCACGAAGCGGATCCCGTGGCGGACGCACAGCCGCGCCAGGCCCGCCGGCGCCTCCGCGTTCACCCGGCCGGCCAGCTCGGGCTCCTCCTCGCAGCGGTCGACGTGGGTGAAGGCCGCCGCGTTGACGAGCAGATCGGGAGGCCCGCCCTCGAGGCCGAGAAGCTCCGCCTCGACCGCCGCGGCATCCGCCACGTCGAGCTCCAGGTCCCGTCCGTGGAACACGTCGCCCCGGGCCTGGATCTGCCGCCGCAGCGCCGAGCCCAGCTGTCCCTCGGAGCCGGTCACGAACCAGCGACGGGGCGTCACCGGGGATCCCGGGAGAGCAGCCACGTCGGGAGGCGGTGCTCCCGCTTGAGACGCGCGGCGAGCTGCTCCGCCTCCTCCCGTTCGGCGAGCGGCCCCACGCGCACCTTGAAGCGCGCCGAGCCGCCGGTGTCCTCGGCCACGTAGACCGGGAAGCCGGCCTGGCGCAGCTCCCGGGCCAGGCCCTCGGCCGCCTCGCGCTCGCCGAAGGCACCGACCTGCACGGCGTGCCCCCCACCGCGGGTCGGCGGCGCCGGAGCGGCGACCTGGGGCCGCTCGGGCGTCCGGGCGGGCACTTCCGCTTCGGCGGGCGGCGCCCCGAGCGGGGTCGGTTCGGCCGGCGGATCGAAGGACGGCGCCCCCTCCCCTTCCACGGGCACGGCGGTCGTGCGTCCGCTGAAGTGGTCCATCACCAGGTCCGGCTCCTCCCAGGCCGCGCCGGCGACCAGCCCCACGCCGAAGCCCAGGACGATCAGCACGGCGGCGCCGCCCAGGGTGGCGAACCAGCCCGGCCCCTCGCCCTGCCTGCGGCGGCGCTCCCCCTCGCTCACATCCGCTCCGGCGCGGCCATGCCCAAGAGCTCGAGGCCGCGAGCCAGCACGATGCGCACGCCCTGGGTGAGCCCGAGCCGCGCCGCCGTCAGGCCGGCATCGTCCGTGAGCACCGCGTGGCGCTGCTTGTCCTGCACGTAGGGATTCCAGAGGCCGGCGACCTCGCGCAGGTAGTAGGCCAGATGGTGGGGCGCGCGGGTCTCGGCGGCTCGCAGCGCCACCTCGGGCAGCTCGCCGAGCTTCTTGATGAGCTCGATCTCCTCCGGGAGCTCGAGCCGGGAGGTGTCGACCTCTTCCGGGGCCGGCATCGGGACGCCGCGTTTTCGCGCCTCGCGCTCGATGCCGTGGGTGCGGGCGTGGGCGTACTGCAGGTAGAAGGCCGGGTTCTTGGTCCAGTCCTGCTCCTTGGCCAGGTCGAGATCGAAATCGAGATGGCTCTCCGGCCGCCGCTGCACCATGAAGAGGCGGAACACATCGGGGCCCACCTCCGCCAGCAGCTCGTCGACGGTGATGAAGGTGGCCTTGCGCGTCGACTGCTTGACGGTGCGGCCGCCGCTCGAGAGCGTCACGAACTCGTGGAAGACGAACTCGATGCGGTCCGGATCGTGGCCGAGGGCCTGCATCGCGGCCCTGACGAACGGCCCCTGGTCCTTGTGGTCGGCCCCCTGCACATCGATCACCGCGTCGAAGCCGCGAGCAAACTTGTCCCGGTGATAGGCGACGTCCGGCAGCAGGTAGGTCGGCTCGCCGCTGCTCTTCACGATGACGCGCTCGCGATCGAGACCGAGCTCCGAAAAGCGCAGCCAGACCGCGCCGTCCTCGTCGTAGACCAGGCCGGTCTCCCGGAGCGCCTCGAGGGTTTCCTCGATCTTGCCGTCGTCGTAGAGGGACTGCTCGCTGAAGTACACGTCGAAGTCGATGTCGAGGGCGTCCAGGGTCTGGCGGATGTCGTGGAAGATGGTCCGCTCGGCCACCTCGCGGAAGCGCCCGTCGCCGGGCTCGTCGACGAGCGTCTCGGCCTCCTCGTCGATCAGCTGCCGGGCGATCTCGACGATGTAGTCGCCCTGGTAGCCGTCCTGGGGAAAGACGATCGGCAGTCCGTCCCGCTCCTCCGGCCACGGCGCCTTCTCGTCGTTCAGCGCTGCGGGATCCGGCGGTGCGGCCCGGCCCAGGCCCTCGAGGTAGCGGGCGCGGACCGAGTCGCCGAGCACCCGCATCTGTCGCCCGCCGTTGTTGAAGTAGTACTCGCGGGTGATGCGATAGCCCGCGTTCTGCAGGAGCCGCGCGATGCAGTCACCCAGGATCGCTTGGCGGCCGTGCCCGATGGAGAGGGGACCCGTCGGGTTCGCGGAGACGAACTCCACCTGGACGGGCGCTTCCTTGCCCGCGTCGCTGCGCCCGTAGGCGGTGCCGGCCCGCAGCAGGTTCCCGAGCAGAGCCTGCCAGCGATCGCCGGAGAGCCAGAGGTTGACGAAGCCCGGCCCCGCGATCTCGGCCCGGGCCACCAGGCCGCCGGCGTCCCCCAGGGCGGTGATCAGCTCCTGGGCGATCTCCCGGGGCGGCCGCTTCAGGCGCTTCGCCAGCACCATCGCGCCGTTGCAGGCGAAGTCCCCGTGCTCCTTCTGGCGGGGCGGCTCCACGGAGACCGGCGGCACGGCGCCCTCGTCGCCTGCCGCCACCAGCAGCCGGCCGAGGGCCAGCTGGATCTGCTCCGCCAATCGCTCCCGCATCGTCTCCTCGACCGGCCGGGCCGGTCTACGGGCGGACCTAGCCCTCGGGGTCACCGGAATCGCGCAGGCGGACCCGGCCATCGGAGTCGGCGGAATCCCGCAGGATCACGACGGTTTCTCCGGCCCGCGCGAGCCCCAGATCCTCGCGAATGGCGGCTTCGATGGCGAGGGGGTCCCCCTCCAGGCGGCCGGCCCGGGCCTCATCGGAGGTGATCTCGCGCTCCAGGGCCGCGATCCGGCCGTGGGCGGCGGCCAGATCCTCCCGGAGGCTGAGCCAGCGGCGAATCCCGGTCTCCGGGTCCACCCAGGCGAACACCCAGGCCGCGGCCAGGATCGCCGGGGCGAGCCACACCTGCCGTGTTCCGAGACGCACCGAACTCCCCCCGGCCCGGGAGCATACCGATCCGCCGCCCGGGGGGAAGGCCACTACTCGAGCAGGCGCTCGATGCGGGCGACGTAGGCCGGGGCGTCCCACTCCCGGGGGCCGATGTAACGCTCCACGATCATGCCGTCCCGGCCGATCAGGTAGCTCTCGGGGAAGCGCTGGCTCTGGTAGACGCCGGCGACGGTCCGGTCCGGGTCCATCAGGATGGGGAAGGTCAGCTCGAGACGGTCGCGGAACGGGCGGACCGGCTCGTCGCTGTCGTCGACCGAGACGGCCAGCAGCTCGAAGCCGCGGTCTCGCAGCGCCTGATAGAGGCGCTCCATGGCGGGCATCTCGTCCTCGCAGGGCTTGCACCAGGTGGCCCAGAAGTTCACCAGCACCACCTGCCCCCGCCGGCTCTCGAGGGCGACCGATGCGCCGTCGAGATCAGGCAGGGTGAACGCGGGTGCCGGCAGGCCCGCGGAGATCGGGGGCGGCGTGCGCCCTTCGGACAGCAGCCAGCCGATCCCGACGGCGATGCCGAGACCGAGCAGCATCGCCCCGGCGCGGTGCATGCTGGCACGCCCTCGCTACGACTCCGCCGACTCGCGGTCGACCAGCTCTACCAGGGACATCGGAGCCGCATCGCCGACTCGCTGCCGGACCTTCAGCACCCGGGTGTAGCCGCCGGGCCGCTCCTTGTAGCGATCCGCGAGCTGGTCGAAGAGCTTGGCCGTCACCTTCCTGTCCCGGATCACCGAGAGCGCCTGGCGCCGCGCGTGCAGGTCGCCGCGCTTGCCGAGGGTGATCATCCGGTCGGCGATGCGGCGCAGCTCCTTCGCCTTCGCGTCGGTGGTCTCCACGGCCTCGTGATCGAGGAGCGACGTCACGAGATTGCGCAGCATCGCCTTCCGGTGGGCACTCGTGCGCCCGAGCTTTCCGTGTCGGTATCGATGGCGCATCGGTCAGGCCTCTCGGTCTCGCGACCGCTGGTCGAGCTCCTTGCGGGAGGGGAAGCTGTCGAGGGCCATGCCCAGCTCGAGGTCCATCGAGCTCAGCACGTCCTTGATCTCGTTCAGCGACTTCCGGCCGAAGTTCTTCGTCTTCAGCATTTCGCCTTCGGTCCTCTGCACCAGCTCTCCGATGTAGCGGATGTTGGCGTTCTGCAGACAGTTGGCCGAGCGAACCGAGAGCTCCAGCTCGTCCACCGAGCGGAAGAGGTTCGGGTTGAGGGGCTCCGGCTCCTCCAGCGCGGAGACCGCCGCCTCTTCCGGCTCCTCGAAGTTGATGAAGATGGCCAGCTGGTCCTTCAGGATCTTGGCGCCATAGGCCACGGCGTCCGCCGGCTCGACGGAGCCGTCGGTCCAGACCTCGAGGTTCAGCCGGTCGAAGTCCGTATCGCGACCGACCCGCGCCGGCGTGACCGAGTAGTTCACCTTGCGGACGGGCGAGAAGATCGAGTCGATCGGAATCGTCCCGATCGGCATGTCCTCCTGCTTGTTCCGCTCGGCGAGGCGGTAGCCCTTGCCCAGCTCGACCGTGCACTCCAACTCCACGTCGGCTTCGCCGGTGAGCGTGCAGATCTTGTGGTCCGGATTCATGATCTCGAGGGTCTGGTCGTCCGACGAGAGCTCGCCGGCCAGCAGCGAGCCCGCCCCGCTCTTGCGCACCCGCAGGGTCTTCGGACCCTCCGCGTGCATCCGCAGGCGAACCTCCTTCAGGTTCAAGATGATGTCCGCCACGTCCTCGGTGACGCCCGGGATCGTCGAGAACTCGTGGAGGACGCCGTTGATCCGCACCGAGGTGATCGCCGCGCCCTGGAGCGAAGAGAGCAGCACCCGCCGCAGCGAGTTGCCCAGGGTCTGGCCGAAGCCGCGCTCCAGGGGTTCGCAAGAGAAGCGGTTGTAGGTCTGCTGGTCGCCGTCTTCCGCGTCGAGCCGCCGGGGGCGGATGAGCTGGCGCCAGTTCCGGGTGATGAGTTCCTGCTGCATGTTGGGTTCCCCCCTAGTACCGGGAATAGAGCTCGACGATCAGCTGCTCTTCGATGGGCAGCGTGATGTCCTCACGCTGAGGCAGCGCCGTCACCGTGCCCTCGAACTGTTCTTTCTCGATCTCGAGCCAGCCGGGCACCGCGCGGCTCTCGAGGGTCTCGAGCGCGCCCACGATGCGAGCCACCTCCCGCGACCTCTCGCGGAGGACGATCTTCATGCCGGGTCGGGTGAGGAAGGACGGCGTGCTCGTCTTGCGGCCGTTCACCAGGAAGTGGCCGTGTTTCACGAGCTGGCGAGCCTCGGCGCGGGACGTGGCGAACCCGAGGCGGAAGACCACGTTGTCGAGCCGCCGCTCGAGGAGCCCGAGCAGGTTGTCGCCCGCCCGGCCCTTCATGCGGCTCGCCCTGTGGACCGTCGCGGCGAACTGCTTCTCCAGCAGGCCGTACATCCGCTTCACCTTCTGCTTCTCACGCAGCTGGACGCCGTAGTCCGAGAAGCGCGGCCGGCCCTGGCCGTGTTGGCCGGGCGGGTAGGCGCGTCGGTCGACGGAGCAACGCTCGCTGTAGCAGCGGTCGCCCTTCAGGAAGAGCTTCGTCCCTTCCCGGCGGCACAGCCTGCACACGGAACCTCGATACCTTGCCATGAGGTCTCCTAGACCCGGCGCCGCTTCGGCGGGCGGCAGCCGTTGTGGGGAACCGGGGTGACGTCGCGGATCATCGTGACACGCATCCCCGCGGCCTGGAGAGCCCGAAGGGCCGACTCACGTCCGGCGCCCGGGCCCTTCACGTAGACCGAGATCGTGCGAACCCCGTGCTCCATGGCCCGCTTGGCACAATCCTCCGCCGCCACCTGGGCGGCGAAGGGCGTCGACTTGCGCGAGCCCTTGAAGTGCTGGCCGGCGCTTCCCCACGCGAGGGTGCCACCGCCCGGATCGGTGATCGTGATGATCGTGTTGTTGAACGTCGACTGGATGTGAGCCACACCCGTCGCGATGTTCTTCTTGACCTTCTTCTTCGAGCCCTTCTTGACCATCCCTACCTACTTCTTCGTCGGGGCCTTCTTCTTGCCGGCCACCGTCTTGCGCGGGCCCTTGCGGGTCCGCGCGTTGGTATGAGTCCGCTGACCGCGCACCGGGAGTCCCCGGCGATGCCGCAGCCCGCGATAGCAGCCGATGTCCATCAGCAGCTTGATGTTCTGGGAGACCTCCCGGCGGAGGTCGCCCTCCACCTGGTAGTCCCGCTCGATGATCTCGCGGAGCTTGATCACCTCGCCCTCTCCGAGGAGGTCCGTCTTCGTCCCGGCGTCCACCTCGGCCTTGCCGCAGATCTCCACGGCTCGGCTTCGGCCGATGCCGAAGATGTAGGTGAGTGCGATTCCGATCTGCTTGTTGCGCGGAAGGTCCACGCCAGCGATTCGTGCCATGTCGCTACCCCTGTCGCTGCTTGTGCTTCGGGTTGTCGCAGATGACGCGCACCACGCCGCGTCTCCGGATGATCCGGCACTTCTCACACATCTTCTTCACCGATGCCCTGACCTTCATGTCAGCTCCCTCGCCCTTCGGATGCCCTGACCTTCATGTCAGCTCCCTCGCCCTTCGGATGCCCTGACCTTCATGTCAGTTCCTGCTCGAGCGCCGCGGCAATGCGCGCCGCCACCTCGTCGATCTCGCCCAGGCCGTCGACCAGGACGAGGATTCCCATCGCGCCGTAGTACTCGATGAGCGGCGCCGTCTTCTCCCGGTACTCGCCCATGCGCGTCCGGATCGACTCCTCGTTGTCGTCGGTGCGGCCCTCGATCTTCGCCCGCTTCAGCAGCCGCCCGACCAGTTCGTCCTCGTCGACCGTGAGCGCCACGCAGCGCTCCAGGGTGACGCCCAGCTTCGGCAACAGCTCGTCCAGCGCCTCGGCCTGGGCGCGGGTGCGCGGGAAGCCGTCCAGAACGAAGCCCTTGGCCGCGTCCGGCTCCGAGAGACGCTCCCGGGCCACGCCGATCACGACTTCGTCCGGCACGAGCTCCCCGGCGTCCATGTGCGCCTGGGCCCGCCGCCCGACCTCGGTGCCGGCCGCCACGGCGGCACGCAGCATGTCCCCGGTGGAGACCTGGGGAATGCCCAGCTCGTCGACCAGGCGCTGGGCCTGGGTGCCCTTGCCCGCGCCGGGCGGGCCGAGCAGCAGCAGACGACGCGCCGTCATTGGCCGATCCTCCCGCGCATGCGGGCACCCTGGACGAAGCCCTCGTACTGGCGCGAGACCAGATGCGCTTCGATCTGGGCCATCAAGTCCATGCTGACACCCACCACGATGAGCAGCGCCGTCCCGCCGAAGTAGAAGGGCACGCGGGCCCACAGCGAGAGCAGCACCGGCACGAGGCAGATCCCCGCCACGTAGACCGCGCCGACCAGGGTGATGCGGCCGAGCACGCGATCGATGAACTCCGCGGTCTTCTTGCCGGGACGCACGCCCGGGATCGACCCTCCGGAGCGCTTCAGGTTATCCGCCACGTCCTCGGGATTGATGATGATGGCCGTGTAGAAGAACGCGAAGAAGATGATCAGGCCGACGTAGAGGGCGTTGTACCAGAAGCCGCCGAAGTCCAGATAGTCCTGGAAGAAGCGGTTCACGGCGGAGCTGCTGTCGGTGAACTGGGTGATCGTGGTCGGGAAGATCAGCAGGGAGGAGGCGAAGATCGGCGGGATCACGTTGGCGGTGTTCACCCGAAGCGGGAAGTAGCTCATGCCACCCTGGGTCATCCGGCGGCCGACCACCCGGCGGGCGTACTGCACGGGAATCCGCCGCTGGCCGCGCTCGACGAAGACCACGAAGCCGGTCAGCAGCACGACGAAGGCCAGCAGGAAGAGCACCTGGAGGAGGGAGAACTCGTCGGTCTGGACGAGCTGCCAGAGCTGGGCCATACCGCCGGGAATCCCGACGATGATGCCCGAGAAGATCACGAGGGAGATGCCGTTGCCGATGCCGCGTTCGGTGATCTGCTCACCGAGCCACATGATGAACGCCGTGCCCGTCGTGAGGGTGATCATCGTCATCAACCTGAACTGGAGACCCGGCTCGAGCACCGCGCCGCTGCCGAACTGACCGCTCTCCAGGGCCGTCGCGATCAGCATGCTCTGGAGGATGGAGAGGGCGATGGTCCCGTAGCGGGTGTACTGGCTGATCTGCCGGGTACCGCGCTCGCCCTCCTTCTTGAGGGCCTCGAGAGACGGAATCACCACGGTCAGGAGCTGCATGATGATCGAGGCGCTGATGTAGGGCATGATGCCCAGGGCGAAGATCGAGAGCTGCTCGAGGGCGCCGCCCGAGAAGACGTTGAACAGGGCGAAGGCGGTCCCCGACACCTGGGTGTCGAAGAACTGCTTGATCACCTCCGGGTTGATCCCCGGGGTAGCGATCTTCGCACCCACCCGGTACACCGCGAGCATGCCGAGCGTGAACAGGATCCGGTTCCGGAGCTCCGTGATCCGTCCGATGTTCTGGACGCCTCCGATCAAGCCACGATCTCCACGCTTCCGCCGGCGGCCTCGACCTTCTCCTTCGCCGAGGCACTGGCGCGCTGGACCTTGATCGTGAGCTTGGCCGGGGCCTCGCCCTCGCCGAGCAGCTTCACCGGGGCCTTGCCGCCGACGAGACCCTTGCGGGCGAGCAGCTCCACGTCGACCGTGGCGCCCTCTCCGAAGCCAGCGAGATCCCGCAGGTTCACGATGTCCACGGGCTTGCGGTGGATGTTCGTGAAGCCGCGCTTGGGGATGCGGCGGACCAGCGGCATCTGGCCGCCCTCGAACCAGAGCGGCGTCTCCCTGCCAGCGGAGCGATGTCCCTGGCCCTTGGTGCCGCGTCCTGCCGTCTTGCCGGTTCCGGAGCCGGGACCCCGACCCACCCGCTTCTTCCGACGACGAGCGCCGTGCTTCGGCTCGAGCCGATCGAGCATCGCTACTCCTCCACTCGAACGAGATGAGGAACCTTCAGGATCATCCCGCGCACCGACGGCGTGTCGTCAACTACGACCGTGTGGCGGATACGGCGCAGCCCGAGGCCGCGCAGGGTCGCCCGCTGCTTGCGGTCGTATCCGATGGAGCTCTTCACCTGGGTCACCCGGATCTTGCCGCTCATCGCGCCAGCTCCGCCCGACGCTCCTCGGGATCTCGCAGCTCGGTGAGTGCGCTGATCGTGGCATTCACGGCGTTGTGCGGGTTGTTCGTGCCCAGGTTCTTCGAGAGCACGTCGCGAACGCCAGCCGATTCGAGCACGGCGCGCACGCCGCCGCCCGCGATCACGCCGGTTCCCGCGGAGGCCGGCTTCAGCAGCACCCGCCCGGCCCCGAAGCGGCCGGTGATGGCGTGGGGCAGCGTCCCCTCGACGAGCGGCACGCGGACCAGGTTCTTGCGCGCCCGGTCCACCCCCTTACGGATGGCCTCCGGCACCTCGCCCGCCTTGCCGAGGCCGACGCCCACGACGCCGGCTCCGTCGCCCACGACGACGAGGGCACTGAAGCTGAACCGTCGCCCGCCCTTGACGACCTTCGCGACCCGGTTGATGTGGATCACCCGATCGTTCAGCTCGTAGTCGTTGGCGTTCAGCCGTTCCGAATGCTGGATCTTCATGCGTTCCCTCGGAACCGGATCGTTCTCTCGTTTTTCATGCGTTCCCTCAGAACCGCAGGCCGGCCTCGCGGGCCGCCTCTGCGAGCGCCTTCACGCGTCCGTGGTAGAGGAAGCCGTTGCGATGGAACACGACCTCCTCGATCTGCTTCTCCCGGGCCTTGGCGGCGATCGCCGCACCCACCTTCTTCGCGGCCTCGACGTTCCCCGTCCCGGCGTCACCGGAGATCTGCTTCGAACGGGTCGACACCGTGGCGAGGGTCGCGCCGGAGGCCGGATCGATGAGCTGCGCGTAGATGTGCTTTGCGCTCCGGAACACGGTGAGCCGCGGCCGATCCGATCCGGCGACGGAGCGGGTGACCCGCTGACGGCGGGCCAGCTGCTGGGCGCGGCGGGGATTCCTGATCTTCCTCTTCATCTCTTCCTGCCTTCGCGGACCTAGCCGACCGCGGCCTTGCCGACCTTGCGGCGGACGTGTTCGTCGACGTAGCGGACGCCCTTGCCCTTGTAGGGCTCCGGCGGACGCAGGGCGCGGACCTCGGAGGCGAACTGGCCGACCAGCTCCTTGTCCGCGCCCTCGATCTTCACCTTCGTGTTCTCCTCGACGGCGACCGAGAGCCCCTCAGGCACCGGCACGTCGACCGGATGCGAGAAGCCGAGCAGGAGCTTCAGGGTCTTGCCGGCGGCCTCGGCCCGGTAGCCGACGCCGACGATCTCGAGCTCTTTCGTGAAGCCCTGGGTCACGCCTGTGACCATGTTCGCCAGGAGCGCCCGCGCCAGACCGTGGAGGGCTCGGGTCTTCTTGCTCTCGTCGGGTCGGGTGAGGGTCACGCTGCCGTCGCCCACGTCCACCTGGATCTCGGCGGGGAGACGGTTCGAGAGGGTTCCCTTCGGCCCCTTGACCTCGACGACGTCGCCTTCCCGCTTGACGGAGACGCCGCTCGCCAGCTCGATGGGCTGCTTGCCGATGCGCGACATCTTCACCAGACCTCGCAGACGACTTCGCCACCGACGTTCTGCTCGCGGGCGGAGTCGTCGGAGAGCACGCCCCGGGGCGTGGAGAGGACCGCGACGCCCAGGCCGTTGCGCACCTTCGGCACCTGCTTGGCGCCCACGTAGACGCGCCGGCTGGGCTTGGAGACTCGGCGCAGGCCGTCGATGATCATCCGGCCGTCGTGGCCGTAGCGCAGGGTGAGGCGAAGCAGCGGCTTGCCCTCGTTGGCCTCGACGCTGACGTCCTCGAGGAAGCCTTCGTCCCGCAGGACGCCGGCGATCGCCAGCTTGAGTTTGGAGGAGGGACAGGTCGTCTCCGCATGGCGGGCGACGCCCGCGTTGCGAATGCGGGCCAGCATGTCGGCGACGGGATCGGTCATCATGGTGCTTACCCCTGGTTCCGGAACGGCATGCCGAGGTGGGCGAGCAGCGCCTTGGCCTCGGCGTCGGTGCCCGCGGAGGTCACCACGGTCACGTTCATGCCGGTGATCTTCTCGACCTGGTCGTAGTCGACTTCCGGAAAGATGATCTGCTCCCGGATGCCGAGGGTGTAGTTGCCGCGCCCGTCGAAGGCCTTCGGCGACGTGCCGCGGAAATCGCGCACGCGGGGGAGCGCCACGTTCATGAGGCGGTCGAGGAACTCCCACATGCGCGCTCCGCGCAGGGTCACCATCGTGCCGATAGGCTGGCCCTGGCGCAGCTTGAAGTTCGCGACGGACTTCCGCGCCCGGCGGATGATCGCCTTCTGACCGGTGATCATCGCCAGCTCCTCCGCCGCCTTCTCCAGCAGCTTGGGATTCTGGGTGGCCTCGCCGAGGCCCACGTTCACCACCACCTTCTCGACGGTGGGCACCTGGTGCGCGTTCCCGTAGTTGAACTCGGCGCGGAGCTTCCCGTGGATCTCGGAGCGATAGCGCTCGAGGAGACGCGGCGTCATCACAGCACCTCCGGTGCGAGAGAGATGATCTTCATGAAACGCCGGGCCCGGAGCTCCCGGGCCACCGGCCCGAAGATGCGGGTCCCGACCGGCTCCTTGGCCTGGTCGAGGAGGACGGCCGCGTTGTCGTCGAACTTGATGTACGAGCCGTCCGGTCGCGAGATGCCCTTGCGGGTGCGAACGACGACGGCTCGCCGAACCTCGCCCTTCTTGACGCGGGCGTTCGGAATGGCGTCTTTTACGGCCACGACGATGATGTCCCCGATCGAGGCGTACTTGCGCCGGGTGCCCCCGAGCACGCGGATGCAGGCGACCTTCCGCGCGCCCGAGTTGTCGGCGACTTCCAGCGTCGATTCCGGCTGGATCATGCCTTTTCTCCACGAGTCTGGAGTTCCGGCTGGATCATGGTTCCTTCTCCGCCCGCCTAGACCTGGGTCGACTTCTCGAGGGTCGACTGCACCTTCCAGCGCTTTCGCTTGGAGAGCGGCCGATGCTCGATGATCTGGACCCGATCGCCCACGGCGCAGCCATTTTCCTCGTCGTGGGCCATGAAACGGGCATGGCGCCGCACGTACTTCTGGTAGCGGGGATCCTTGACGAGGCGCTCGACGCGAACGACGACGGTCTTGTCCATCTTGTCGCTCACGACAACGCCTTCCAGGGTCCGTCGACTTCCACGCTCACTCACCGGTCTTCTCCACGCTCTTCTCACGGAGGATCGTCTCGACGCGGGCCACGTCGCGGCGGAGGGTCCGCAGCTTCGCCGTGTCCTCGAGCTGGCCCGTAGCCTTTCGCAGGCGGATGCTCACCAGCTCGGTCCGCAGCTCCTCGCCCTTCGCCAGGAGCTCCTCCGTCGACAGGTCTCTCAGCTCTCCCGCCGTCATTACCACTCCTCCCGGATCCGGAAGCGGGTCGAAATGGGCAGCTTGTGGGCGGCCAGGCGGAAGGCCTCCCGCGCGACCGGCTCGGGCACGCCTTCCATCTCGTAGAGCATGCGGCCGGGCTTCACGACGGCCACCCACTCCTCCGGGTTGCCCTTGCCCTTTCCCATCCGGGTCTCGGCGGGCTTCTTCGTGATCGGCTTGTCGGGGAAGATGCGGATCCAGATCTTTCCGCCGCGCTTGACGTGGCGGGTCATGGCGATCCGGGCCGCCTCGATCTGGCGGGCCGTGATCTTGCCCATCTCCATCGCCTGGAGGCCGTACTCGCCGAAGGAGACGTCGCTCCCCCGATAGGCCTTGCCGCGCATACGGCCCTTCATCACCTTGCGGTGCTTGACCTTCTTGGGCTGGAGCATGCCTACCTCACCCCGTCGTCGGTGATGCGCTGGGTGAGCGTGCCCTGCCGCAGCTCGGTGGGGGCCACGTCGCCCTTGAAGATCCAGACCTTCACGCCGATCACGCCGTAGGTCGTCTTGGCTTCGGCGGTCCCGAACTCGATGTCGGCGCGCAGCGTGTGGAGGGGGACGCGCCCTTCGGCATAGCGCTCTCGGCGCCCCATCTCCGCGCCGCCCAGCCGGCCGCCGCACTCGATGCGGATTCCCTTGGCCCCGAACTTCATCGTCGAAGTCATCGCCTTCTTCATCGCCCGTCGGAACGCCACCCGGCGCTCGAGCTGGAGCGCGATGTTCTCGGCCACGAGCTGGGCGTCGAGCTCCGCCTTCCGGATCTCCTTGATGTTGATGAAGATCTCGTGGGGCGTGTGCTGCTTCAGCTCCGCCCGCAGCACCTCCACCTCGGCGCCGCGCTTCCCGATCAGGATGCCGGGACGGGCCGTGTGGATGTTGATCACGCACTTCTCGCCGGTGCGGTCGATGACCACCTTGGAGATGCCCGCGTGGTAGAGCTTCTTCTTGATGTGCTTGCGGATGGCGTGGTCTTCGAGGACCTGGTCGGCGTAGCGACGCTCCTCGTACCAGTTGGACTTCCATCCGTAGAGGGTCCCCAGGCGGAATCCATAGGGGTGGACTTTTTGTCCCACCTAGCGCTCCTCCAGCTCGACGGCGATGTGACTGGTCTTGTGCTGGATCCACGCGGCGCGGCCCTGGGCCCGCGCGCGGATCCGCCACATCTTCGACCCTTCATCCACCGTGATCTTCGAGACGATCAGGTTGTCGATGTCGATGCCCGCCTTGTCGCGGGCGTTCTTCTCTTCGGCGTTTGCCACGGCAGAACGCACGAGCTTGGCAAGCGGGCGGGCGACACGCTTGGGCGACAGGTCGAGCAGGTTGAGCGCGTCTTCGACTTGCCGGCCCCGGATCACGTCCGCCACGAGCCGCGCCTTGCGCGCGCTCACGCGGTAGTTGTTGAGCTTGGCGATCGAGGAGGCCATCAGCGCCTGACCTTCTTGTCCGTGGCATGGCCCGTGAACTTGCGCGTGGGCGCGAACTCGCCGAGGCGGTGGCCTACCATGTTCTCCGTCACGTAGACGGGCATGAAGAGCTTGCCGTTGTGGACGTGAAAGGTGAGCCCGACCATTTCGGGTGTGATCATCGAGCGCCGCGACCAGGTCTTGATGACCTGCTTCGAATCCGTCGCCACGGCGGCATCGACCTTCTTCTGAAGGCTCGTATCGACGAACGGGCCCTTCTTGAGTGAGCGCGCCACTACTTCTTCCCCCGCCGCTTGACGATGTACTTGTCGGAACGGTGGTTGCTGCGGGTCTTGTGACCCTTCGTGGGCTTGCCCCACGGCGTACACGGATGGCGGCCGCCGGAGCTCTTGCCCTCGCCGCCGCCCATGGGATGATCCACCGGGTTCATGGCCACTCCCCGGACGTTGGGGCGCTTGCCCTTCCAGCGGGCGCGCCCGGCCTTGCCGATGCGCTGGTTCTCGTGCTCCAGGTTGCCCACCTGGCCCACGGTCGCCATGCACTTCACGTGGATCATGCGGTTCTCGCCGCTCGGCATGCGCAGGGTCACGTACTTGCCCTCGCGAGCCATCAGCTGGGCGCCTGTCCCGGCGGCCCGCACGAGCTGCGCGCCCTTGCCGGGCTTCATCTCGATGGCATGGAGGACCGTGCCCAGGGGAATCCTCTCGAGGGGCAGCGCGTTGCCGGGCCGGATCTCGGCCTCGGGACCGGACTGCACCGTATCCCCCACCCGCAGGCCGGCGGGCGCCAGGATGTAGCGCTTCTCGCCGTCGGCGTAGTGGAGGAGCGCGATCCGCGCCGAGCGGTTCGGGTCGTACTCGATCCCCGCCACCTTGGCCGGCACGCCTTCCTTGTTGCGCCGGAAGTCGATCGCCCGGTAGCGGCGCTTGTGGCCGCCGCCCCGGTGCCAGGAGGTCACGCGGCCGTAGCCATTGCGACCGCCGCTCTTCTTGACGAGACCCGTGACGAGCGACCGCTCGGGCTTCGCACGGGTCACTTCCGCGAAGTCCGAGACGCTCATCTTGCGTCGCCCCGGCGACGTCGGCTTGTAGATGCGAACCGGCACGACTCTAGACTCCTTCGTAGAACTCGATGGTCTGGCCCTCGGCCAGCGTGACCATCGCCTTCTTCCACTCCGACTTGCGGCCGGTGAACTTCCCCACCCGGCGGCTCTTTCGGGGCATCCGGATCGTGCGCACGTCCAGGACGTCCACCTGCCAGATCGCCTCGACGGCCTGCTTGATCTGCGCCTTGTTCGCGTGGGGATTCACGGCCAGGGTCACCACGTTCGCGAGCTCGCGGGAGATGGTGCTCTTCTCCGTGACCACCGGGCGCAGCACGATGTCCTGGACCTTCATGCCGAGGCCTCCGGGGCAGCGCCGAGGCGCGCATGGATCTTCTCGAGCGCGCCCTGCACGATCAGCAGCTTCTCGTGACGCAGCACGTCGTGGACGTTCAGGCCCTCGGCGCGGACCACGCCGACCCGCGGCAGGTTCCGGGCGGAACGCTCGAGCTGCGGCGCCGGCTCGGGAATCACGATCAGCACGCTCGCATCGCCCAGGCCCAGGGCGTTCAGACCCTCGACGACGCGGCGGGTCTTGAACTCGTCCAGCTCGAAGGCATCGGCCACGGCGACGGCGCCTTCCCGCTGGCGCAAGGAGAGCGCTCCGCGCAGGGCGGCGCGGCGGGTCTTCTTCGTGAGCTTGTGCTCGTAGCCTCGCGGCACCGGCCCGAAGACCGAGCCGCCGCCCGCGAACTGGGGCGCCCGGGTCGTGCCTTGCCGGGCGCGTCCGGTGCCCTTCTGGCGGTAGGGCTTCGCACCGCCGCCGGAGACCGCGGAGCGGTTCTTCGTGGCATGGGTGCCCGCCCGGCGCCGGGAGAGCTGACGCCGCACCTCGGCGTGGAAGAGATGGGGCTTCACGGCAGCCTCGAACACCACCGGATCGAGATCGGCCGAGCCGGCCTTGCCCCCAGAGGTCGTCGTGACGTCTACGGTCGCCATGGCTAGAGCTTGATCTCCACGTCCACGCCGGCGGCCAGCTCGAGCTTCATCAGGGCGTCCACGGTCTGCGGCGTGGGATCGAGGATGTCGATCAGCCGCTTGTGGGTGCGCATCTCGAACTGCTCCCGCGACTTCTTGTCGATGTGGGGGCCGCGCAGCACGGTGTACTTGTTGATGGCCGTCGGTAGCGGAATCGGTCCCGCCACCCGGGCGCCGGTCCGAATGGCCGTATCGACGATCTCCCCGGCGCTCTGGTCGAGGAGCTTGTAGTCGTAGGCCTTCATCCGAATCCGGATCTTCGCTGAAACATCCGCCATGTTGTTACTCGATGATCTCGGTGACGACGCCGGAGCCGACCGTGCGGCCGCCTTCGCGGATCGCGAAACGCTGCTCCCGGTCCATCGCGATCGGCGTGATCAGCTCCACCGTCATCTCGATGTTGTCCCCGGGCATCACCATCTCGGTCCCGTCCGGCAGGTTCGCCACTCCCGTCACGTCCGTCGTCCGGAAGTAGAACTGCGGCCGGTACCCCGTGAAGAACGGCGTGTGCCGGCCCCCCTCGTCCTTCGTCAGAACGTACGCCTGCGCCTTGAACTTCGTGTGCGGCGTGATCGAGCCCGGCTTCGCCAGCACCTGACCCCGCTCCACCTCGTCCTTGCCCGTGCCCCGCAGCAGGCAGCCGACGTTGTCCCCGGCCAGACCCTCGTCCAGGATCTTCCGGAACATCTCCACGCCCGTCACCACCGTCTTCTGCGTCTCCTTGATCCCGACGATCTCGATCTCGTCGCCCGTGTTCACCTTCCCCTGCTCGATCCGGCCCGTCACCACCGTGCCGCGACCCGTGATGGAGAAGACATCCTCCACCGGCATCAGGAAGTCCTTGTCCAGCGCACGCTCCGGCTCCGGAATCGACGCGTCCAGCGCATCCATCAGCTCGTCGATGCACTTGTTGCCGTCGTCGTTCGCCGAGTCCTCGCCCGCCTTCAGCGCCGAACCCTTGATGATCGGAATGTCGTCGCCCGGGAAGTCGTAGTTGGAGAGAAGCTCCCGCACCTCCAGCTCCACCAGCTCCAGCAGCTCCTCATCGTCCACCTGGTCCACCTTGTTCAGGAAGACCACGATGTGCGGCACGTTCACCTGCCGCGCCAGCAGCACGTGCTCACGCGTCTGCGGCATCGGACCGTCCGCAGCACTCACCACCAGGATCGCGCCGTCCATCTGCGCCGCGCCCGTGATCATGTTCTTCACGTAGTCCGCGTGACCCGGACAATCCACGTGCGCGTAGTGCCGACCGTCCGTCTGGTACTCCACGTGCGCCGTCGCGATCGTGATCCCCCGCTCCCGCTCCTCCGGCGCCTTGTCGATGTTGTCGAACGCCACCAGCTCGGCCAGACCCTTCTGCGCCTGACGCGCCGTGATCGCTGCCGTCAGCGTCGTCTTCCCATGGTCCACGTGCCCGATCGTCCCCACGTTCACATGGGGCTTCGTGCGCTCGAACTTCTCCTTGGCCATCCTGCTCTCCGTTGATGGGGCCGTGGGCCCGCCGGTCATTGCCGTTGCTGGCGGTCGGCCCGCCGGTCAGTAGATCTTCACGATCCCGCCGGCGACAGCCGGCGGAACTTCCGAATAGGTCGAGAACTGCATCGTGTAGTTCGCGCGCCCCTGGGTCATGGAACGCAGCGAGTTCACGTAGCCGAACATCTCGGCGAGGGGCACTTCGGCCCGGATCACCTGGGCGCCGCCCTGCAGATCGAGGCCGGTGATCTGGCCGCGGCGGCTGTTCAGGTCACCCTGCACCGGGCCGACGAACTCCTCCGGCGTCACCACCTCGACGCTCATCATCGGCTCCAGGAGCACGGAGCCCGCGCTGCGCAGGGCCTCCCGCGTCGCGATCGAGCCGGCGATCTTGAAGGAACGCTCCGAGGAATCCACGTCGTGGGCCTGGCCGTCGAGCAACGTCACCTTCACGTCGACCACCGGGAAGCCCGCGAGCTCGCCGGCGGTGCAGGCCTCCTCGCAGCCCTGGCGCACCGGCCCGACGAACTCCTTCGGGACGGCGCCACCTTTCACCGCGTTCTCGAAGGTGAAGCGGCTTCCCGGCTCACCGGGCTCGAGGGCGAGCTTCACCACCGCGTAGTCCCCGGAGCCGCCGGTCTGCTTGATGTAGCGGCCCTCGGCCTTCGCGGTCCGGGTGACCGTCTCCTTGTAGGCGACCTGGGGCCGGCCGACGTTGGCGCTCACGCCGAACTCGCGCACCAGGCGATCGGTGATGATCTCCAGGTGCAGCTCGCCCATGCCGGAGACGAGGGTCTGGCCCGTCTCCTCGTCCGTCGTCACCTGGAAGGTCGGATCCTCGGCCGCCAACCGGTCGAGGGAGGTGGCCAGCTTCTCCATGTCGGCCTTGGTCTTGGCCTCGACGGCGATCGAGATGACCGGCACCGGGAAGTCGATGGACTCGAGCAGGATCGGGTGCTGGGGGTGGCAGAGGGTCTGCCCGGTGGCGACGCCCTTCAGTCCGACCACCGCAGCGATGTCGCCGGCGAAGATCTCCGGGATCTCTTCGCGCTTGTTCGCGTGCATCTGCAGCAGGCGCCCGATGCGCTCCTTCTTCCCGGTCACCGCGTTCAGCACCTGATCGCCGGTCTTGGCCCGCCCCGAGTAGACGCGGATGTAGGTCAGGTGGCCGACGTGCTTGTCCGTGGCGATCTTGAAGGCGAGGGCCGAGAAGGGCTCGCTGAGATCGGGCTTGCGGAGGACCTTCTCCTCCTTGCCCGGAACCGTTCCCTCCACCGGCGGTACGTCCAGGGGCGAGGGCAGCAGGTCGACCGCCGCATCGAGGAGGGGCTGCACGCCTTTGTTCCGGAAGGCGGAGCCGCACAGCACCGGGACGATCTGGAGCGACAGGGTCGCCTCGCGCAGCGCTTTCACGACGGACTCGACCGGGATCTCGGCGCCGTCCAGGTAGGCCGCCATCAGGTCCTCGTCGACGTCCGCCGCCGCCTCGATCGCCTTCTCGCGGTGCTCCGAGGCCGTGTCCTGGAGGTCCTCGGGGATCGGCTCCTCGTGGAAGGTCGCGCCGAGCTCGGTGCCGTCCCAGACGAGCGCCTTCTCACGGACCAGGTCGACGACACCGCGGAAGTTCTCGGCCTCGCCGATCGGCAGCTGGAGGGCGATGGGGTTGGCACCCAGACGCTCGCGGATCATCTCGAGCACGCGGGGAAAGTCCGCACCGACCCGGTCCATCTTGTTCACGAAGGCGATGCGCGGCACCCGGTAGCGGTCGGCCTGGCGCCAGACCGTCTCGGACTGGGGCTCGACGCCGCCCACGCCACAGAACACGGCGACCGCACCGTCGAGGACGCGGAGCGAGCGCTCCACCTCGACCGTGAAATCCACGTGGCCCGGTGTGTCGATGATGTTGATGCGGTGGTCCTTCCAGAAGCAGGTCGTCGCGGCGGAGGTGATCGTGATGCCCCGCTCCTGCTCCTGCTCCATCCAGTCCATGGTGGCGGCGCCGTCGTGGACCTCGCCGATCTTGTAGGTGACGCCCGTGTAGTAGAGGACGCGCTCGGTCGTGGTCGTCTTCCCGGCATCGATGTGCGCCATGATGCCGAGATTGCGCGTGCGCTCGAGAGATGTGGTCGGGGTCGGGGTCATGGTTCGACTCGCGCTGCTGCGCTCTACGCCGTCGCCTCCCTCGCCTACCAGCGGTAGTGCGAGAAGGCCTTGTTGGCATCCGCCATGCGGTGGGTGTCTTCGCGCTTCTTCACGGCCTCGCCCTGCTCGTTGGCCGCGTCGATCAGCTCGTTGGCGAGCTTGTCCTTCATGCTCTTGCCGCTGCGGGAACGCGCCGAGCTCACGAGCCAGCGCATCGCCAGGGAGGTGGCGCGCTCCGGGCGCACCTCGATCGGAACCTGGTAGGTCGCACCGCCGACGCGGCGAGACTTCACCTCGATCCGCGGCCGCACGTTGTCCAGGGCCCGCCGGAACATCGCCAGGGGGTCGTTGCGGGTCTTCTGCTCGATTTCGTCGAAGGCGCCGTAGAGGATGCGCTCCGCGGTGCTCTTCTTGCCGTCGAGCATGATGATGTTCATGAAGCGGGTGACCATCCGGTCCGCGTACTTGGGGTCCGGAAGGACTTCGCGCTTGGGGACTTCTCGGCGTCGCGGCATGCGTTCCTCGAGACGGCTCGCGGCGACCGGGAGGGCCCGATCGCCGCGGCGAAGATTACTTGGGTCGCTTGGCTCCGTACTTGGAGCGGCTCTGGTTCCGGTCGGCGACCCCCGTCGAATCCAGGGTGCCGCGCACGATGTGGTAGCGGACGCCCGGGAGATCCTTGACGCGGCCGCCCCGCACGAGCACCACCGAGTGCTCTTGAAGCGTGTGGCCGACGCCGGGGATGTAGGCGTTCACTTCCCGGCCGTTGGTCAGCCGCACCCGCGCGACCTTGCGAAGCGCCGAGTTGGGCTTCTTCGGCGTCGCCGTGAAGACGCGGATGCACACGCCGCGCCGCTGGGGACACGACTGCAGGTCCGGAGCCTTCGAGAGCTTCGGCTTGCGGGCGCGGCCCTTGCGGATGAGCTGTTGGACGGTGGGCATGGAATCTCCGCGTGTCCGGGTAGGTCCCGGCTTGCGAGGGGTTCGGGTGTGGAGGACGCGGTGTGCGGAGGGGCGCGAAACGACAACGAGCCCTTGCGGCGACACCCTTCACCCGCGAGGAGACCGGAGCCGGGGCTCGGGAGATTCTCCTCGCCGGCGAGGCGGCCGAAGGTGGCAACTACCCTCGCAGACCGAGAAACCGCAGCATCTTAACGGGCTTGCGATCCCTGTCAACGTGCCCGAGAAGGGCCAGAAGGTGAGGAAGCGGGGCCAAAGGGACCCGCTGAATCAGCTCGGCAGGCCCTCCGGTGCAGGCGGCGGCTCCGGGACGAGCCCCACCGTATCCGCGGTGGAGGTCTCGACGAGGCCGCCGCCCTCGACGGGCAGCTCCTCGTCGTCTTCCTGGCCCTCGACCTGGATGCCGATGTTCTTGTAGCGGGCCAGGCCGGTCCCGGCGGGCACCAACCGGCCCATGATGACGTTCTCCTTGAGCCCGTGGAGATGGTCGGTCTTGCCCCAGATCGCCGCCTCGGTGAGCACCTTGGTGGTCTCCTGGAAGGAGGCCGCCGAGATGAACGACTCGGTGGAGAGCGAGGCCTTGGTGATGCCGAGCAGCAGGGGCTCGGCCACGGCCAGCTCCTTGCCCTCGGCGTCCATCCGCAGGTTGACCTGCTCGAAGACGACCCGGTCCACCTGCTCGCCGACCAGGAAGTCCGTGTCGCCCACGTCCTGCACCCGGACCTTGCGCATCATCTGGCGGATGATGATCTCGATGTGCTTGTCGTTGATCTTCACGCCCTGGAGGCGGTAGACCTCCTGGACCTCGTCGACGAGCCACTTCGAGAGCTCACGCTCGCCCTCGATACGCAGGATGTCGTGGGGGTTCGCCGAGCCGTCCATCAGCGGCTCGCCGGCCAGCACCCGGTCGCCCTCGTGCACGCTGATGTGCTTGCCCTTGGGGATCAGGTACTCGCGGGCCTCGCCGCCGTCCTCCGGCGTGACGATCACCCGGCGCTTCCCGCGCGAATCGGGACCGAAGCCGACCACGCCGTCGATCTCGGTGACGATGGCGCACTCCTTCGGCTTGCGGGCCTCGAAGAGCTCGGCCACCCGAGGCAGACCGCCGGTGATGTCCTTCGTCTTGCTCTTCTCGCGCGGGATCATCGCCACGCCGTCGCCGGCGGCCACCTCATGGCCCTCGGTCACCGAGACGTAGGCCCCCACCGGGAGGAGCGCCTGGTAGACGGTCTCCCCATCACTTCCCTTCACCGAGATGCGCGGCCGCATGTCGGGGTCCTTCGACTCGATGATGACCTTGGAGGACAGGCCCGTGAACTCGTCCACCTGCTCCTGCATGGTGCTGCCCTCGACGATGTCGCCGAAGGCCACGGTGCCGTTCGCCTCGGTGAGGATGGGGTTGGCAAAGGGGTCCCACTCGCACAGCTGGGTGCCGGCGGTGACCTTCTGCCCGTCCTCGACCTGGATGTGGGCGCCGTAGACCACCGGGTAACGCTCGCGCTCCCGGCCAGAGAGATCGAAGAGGCCGATCTCGCCGTTGCGATTCATGGCGATGAGCCGGCCTTCGCGATCGCGCACCGTGCGCAGGTTGGCGAAGCGCACTTCGCCCTCGCCGCCGGCCTCGTGGTGGCTCTGCTCCGCGCGCCGGGTCGCGGCGCCGCCGATGTGGAAGGTCCGCATCGTCAACTGGGTGCCGGGCTCGCCGATGGACTGGGCCGCGATCACGCCGACGGCCTCGCCCAGGTTCACCATCTCGCCGCGGGAGAGATCCCGGCCGTAGCAGAGCACGCAGACGCCGCGGGGAACCTCGCAGGTGAGCACCGATCGGATCATCACGCGTTCGATGCCCGCGTCCTCGATGATCTTCACCCGTTCCTCGGTGATCTCCACGCCGGCCGGAACCAGTACCTCCTCGGTCACCGGGTCGAGCACGTCCTCCAGGGTCACGCGACCGAGGATGCGCTCGCCGATGCCCTCGATGATGTCGCCGCCCTCGACGAGGGGGTGCATCTCGATGCCGCCGGACGCGCCGCAGTCCTCCTCCCGGACGATCACGTCCTGGGCCACGTCCACGAGGCGACGGGTCAGGTAGCCGGAGTTGGCGGTCTTGAGCGCCGTGTCCGCCAGGCCCTTCCGGGCACCGTGGGTGGAGATGAAGTACTGGGCCACCGAGAGCCCCTCGCGGAAGTTCGAGGTGATCGGCGTCTCGATGATCTCGCCGGAGGGCTTCGCCATGAGCCCGCGCATGCCGGCGAGCTGCCGGATCTGCTGGGCGGAGCCCCGCGCGCCCGAGTCGGCCATCATGAAGATGGAGTTGAAGCTCGGCACCCGGACGTCGTGGCCCTCGGAATCGGTCGCCGAGTCGAGGCCCAGGTTGTCGAGCAGCTGGCCCGCGATCTTCTCCGTCGCCTCGGCCCAGATGTCGATGACCTTGTTGTACCGCTCACCGTCGCTGATGAGACCGTCCAGGTACTGGTTCTCGACCTCCCGCACCTGGTCGTTGGCCTCGCCGATGTAGCGCTCCTTGTCCGGCGGCACGGTCATGTCGTCGACGCAGATGGAGATGCCGGCGCGGGTCGCGTGGGTGTACCCGAGCGTTCGGAGCCGGTCGGCGAGCAGTACGGTGGCCTTGTTGCCCAGGCGCCGGTAGGCCTGGTCGATGAGCTCGCCGAGGGCCTTCTTGTCCATCACCTGGTTGATGATGGAAAAGGGGATGTCGCCCGGGACGATCTCGCCCAGCAGGATCCGACCGGTGGTCGTCTCCACCAGCTCCTCGTTCCGCCGCACCTTGATGCCGGCGTGGATGTCGAGCTGGCCGGCGTCGTAGGCGACCCGCACTTCCTCGGGGCCGGAGAAGGTCATCCCCTCGCCGGCCACGCCCGGGCGCTCGCGGGTCATGTAGTAGCAGCCGAGCACGATGTCCTGGGAGGGATCGATGATCGGCCGGCCGGTGGCGGGGCTCAGGATGTTGTTCGTCGACATCATGAGCACCCGGGCCTCGATCTGGGCCTCGACCGAGAGCGGCACGTGCACCGCCATCTGGTCGCCGTCGAAGTCCGCGTTGAAAGCCTTGCACACGAGCGGATGGAGCTGGATCGCCTTGCCGTCGATCAGCACCGGCTCGAAGGCCTGCATGCCGAGCCGGTGGAGGGTGGGTGCCCGGTTCAGGATGACCGGGTGCTCCTGGATCACCTCCGCCAGGATGTCCCAGACCTCGTCGCGCTCCCGCTCCACCATCTTCTTGGCGGCCTTGATGGTGGTGACGTGGCCCCGCTGCTCGAGCTTCGAGTAGATGAAGGGCTTGAAGAGCTCCAGGGCCATCCGGGAGGGGAGTCCGCACTGGTGCAGCCGCAGCTCCGGGCCCGCCACGATCACCGAGCGGCCGGAGTAGTCGACGCGCTTGCCGAGCAGGTTCTGGCGGAAGCGCCCGGACTTGCCCTTCAGCATGTCGGACAGCGACTTGAGCGGCCGCTTGCTCGGGCCCGTGATCACCCGGCCCCGCCGGCCGTTGTCGAAGAGCGCGTCCACCGCCTCCTGCAGCATCCGCTTCTCGTTGCGGATGATGACCTCGGGCGCGTTCAGCTCCTTCAGTCGCTTCAGCCGGTTGTTCCGGTTGATCACGCGGCGGTAGAGATCGTTCAGGTCACTCGTGGCGAAGCGCCCGCCGTCCAGCGGCACCAGCGGCCGCAGGTCCGGCGGAATGACCGGGATGACCTCCATGATCATGTGCTCGGGGCTGTTGCCGCTCTCGCGGAAGGCGTCGAGCACCTTGAGCCGCTTGGCGAGCTTCTTGCGCTTGGCCTCGCTGGTGGCCTCCTTCATCTCCGCGCGCAGAACCTTGCACAGGTCGTCCACGTCGATGCGGCCCAGCATCTCGCGCACCGCCTCGGCGCCGATGCCGTACTCGAAGGCGTCGCGGCCGTACTGTTCGCGGGCTTCGACGAGCTGCTCTTCGTTCAGCAGCTCACACTCCCGGAGATCCGTGTCGCCCGGATCGATGACCATGTAGGCCTCGAAGTAGAGCACCTTCTCCAGATCCCGGAGGGTGATCTCCATGATGTTCCCGATGCGGCTCGGCAGCGACTTCAGGAACCAGATGTGCGCCACCGGCGTGGCCAGGGTGATGTGCCCCATGCGCTCACGGCGCACCTTGGACTGGATCACCTCCACGCCGCACTTCTCGCACACCACGCCCCGGTGCTTCATGCGCTTGTACTTGCCGCAATTGCACTCGTAGTCCTTCACGGGGCCGAAGATCTTCGCGCAGAAGAGTCCGTCCCGTTCCGGCTTGAACGTGCGGTAGTTGATCGTCTCCGGCTTCTTCACTTCACCGAAGGACCACTCCCGGATCTGCTCCGGCGACGCGAGCGAGATGCGGATCGCGTTGAAGGCGAGCGGGTCCTTGGGCTTCTCGAAGAGGTTGTAGAGATCGCGCAAGTGATCGGTCCCCCTATTGGGTCTTGTCTTCGACGAGCTCGACGTTCAGGCCGAGGGCCTGCATTTCCTTCACGATGACGTTGAACGCCTCGGGAAGGCCGGGCTCGAGCTGGTTCTCGCCCTTGACGATCGACTCGTACATGCGGGTACGGCCGAGCACGTCGTCGGACTTCACGGTCAGGAACTCCTGGAGGCTGAAGGCAGCGCCGTAGGCCTCCATCGCCCACACCTCCATCTCGCCGAGGCGCTGGCCACCGAACTGGGCCTTGCCGCCGAGGGGCTGCTGGGTCACCAGGCTGTAGGGCCCAATGCTCCGCGCGTGGATCTTGTCGTCGGCGAGGTGGTGGAGCTTCAGCATGTAGAGCACGCCCACCGTGACGTCGCTGTCGAATGGATCGCCGGTGCGCCCGTCGAAGAGCACGGTCTGCCCGGAGGTCGGAAGGCCGGCCCGATCGAGCTCGCCCTTGATCTCCTCCTCCTTGGCGCCGTCGAAGACCGCCGAGGCGACGTGGATGCCCCGCCGGACGTTCGTGGCGATCGAACGGATCGCCTCGTCGCCGGCGCCGTCCAGCACCCGGGAGATCCCGTCGTCGTGGTAGACCTCCTTGAGCTTGGCGCGCAGGACGTCCACCCCGGCGTGCTTCTCGACCAGGGCGTTCACCTGCTCGCCGAGCCCGTGGGCCGCCCAGCCGAGGTGGGTCTCCAGCACCTGCCCGATGTTCATGCGCGAAGGCACGCCCAGCGGGTTCAGCACGATGTCCACCGGCTGGCCGTTGGCCTGGTAGGGCATGTCCTCCTCGGGAAGGATCCGCGAGATGACGCCCTTGTTGCCGTGGCGGCCGGCCATCTTGTCGCCCACCGAGAGCTTGCGCTTGATGGCCACGTAGACCTTGACCATCTTGAACACGCCCGGCGGCAGCTCGTCGCCCTTCTTCAGGCGGGCGATCTTCTCGTCGAAGACCGCCTTGATCACCCCGGCCTGCTCCTCGACGCTGCCGAAGATGCGGTCGATCCGCTCCTGGGTCGCCCCGTCGGTGACCTGGATGTCCTTCCAGCGCCGATCCGGGATGCCGTCGAGCACCTCGTCGGTGAACGTGGCGCCGCTCTCAAGCCACGTCTCCTTTCGCCGCTCGTCGGCAATGCGGTTCGCCGCCTTCTTGCCGGCCAGGATCTCGCGGACCTTGCCCATCGCGTTGTCGCGGATGATCTTGATCTCGTCTTCCTGGTCCTTGCGCAGGCGCTCGGTCTCCGCTTCCTCGTTGGCGCGGGCCCGATCGTCCTTCTCGACACCGCGGCGCGAGAACACCTGGGCGCCGATCACTGTTCCCGAGACGCCCGGCGGCACCCGCAGCGAGGTGTCGCGCACGTCGCCGGCCTTCTCGCCGAAGATCGCGCGCAGCAGCCGCTCCTCCGGCGAGAGCTGGGTTTCGCCCTTGGGGGTGATCTTGCCGACCATGATGTCGTCGGACTTCACCTCGGCGCCGATGCGCACGATGCCCGACTCGTCCAGGTCGCGCAGGGCCTCCTCGCCCACGTTCGGGATGTCGCGGGTGATCTCCTCGCGCCCGAGCTTCGTGTCCCGGGCGACGCACTCGAACTCCTCGATGTGCACCGAGGTGAAGAGGTCCTCCCGGACCAGCTTCTCGGAGATGAGGATCGAGTCCTCGAAGTTGTACCCGCCCCAGGGCATGAAGGCGACGACGACGTTCCGGCCCAGGGCCAGCTCGCCGCGCTCGGTGGCGGGGCCGTCGGCGATGACCTGCCCCCGCTTCACCCGATCGCCCACCTGCACGATCGGCTTCTGGTTGATCGCCGTGTTCTGGTTGGAGCGCTGGTATTTGATCAGGTTGATGATGTCGACGTTGGGGGCGCTCTCGTCCTCCTCGTCGGGCTTGATCACGATCCGCCCGGCGTCCACCGAGACGACCGCGCCGTCGCGCTTGGCCACGACGGTGACCCCGGAATCCCGGGCCACCACGGCCTCCATGCCCGTCCCGACCAACGGCGCGTCGGTCCGGAGCAGCGGCACTGCCTGGCGCATCATATTGGAGCCCATGAGCGCGCGGTTCGCGTCGTCGTTCTCAAGGAAGGGAATGAGCGAGGCCGCCACCGAGACCAGCTGATTCGGCGAGACGTCCATCATCTCGACGTCGCCGGCCTGGATCATCTGGGACTCGCCCATCTTCCGGGTCATGACGGTTTCGTTCTCGAACATGCCGCCCTCGTCCAGCGGCGCGTTCGCCTGGGCGACCGAGAGCCGTTCCTCCTCGAGGGCCGAGAGGAACTTGATCTCCTTCGAGACCTGCTTCTCCTCCACCGAGCGGTAGGGCGTCTCGATGAAGCCGAAGTCGTTCACCCGGGCGTAGGTGGAGAGCGACGCGATGAGCCCGATGTTCGGACCCTCCGGCGTCTCGATCGGGCAGATCCGCCCGTAGTGGGTGGGATGGACGTCCCGCACCTCGAAGCCCGCACGCTCGCGGGTGAGGCCACCGGGCCCGAGGGCCGAGAGGCGCCGCTTGTGCGTCACCGCCGAGAGCGGATTGGTCTGGTCCATGAACTGGGAGAGCTGGCTCGAGCCGAAGAACTCCTTGATCACCGCCGAGACGGGCTTCGAGTTGATGAGATCGTGAGGCATGAGCGTCTCGATCTCCTGGAGCGACATGCGCTCCTTGATCGCCCGCTCCATGCGCACCAGCCCGATGCGGTACTGGTTCTCGAGCAGCTCGCCGACCACACGCACCCGCCGGTTGCCGAGGTGGTCGATGTCGTCGACCCGCTTGTCCGGATCCGAGCCGTTCTTGAGGTCGACCAGGTACTTGACCGCGGCCAGGATGTCGTCGTTGCGCAGGATCTGGAGCTCGCCGAGGGCGACGTCCTCCTCCGGACCCTTGTCGCCCTTCGGCTTGAAGACCGTGCGCTCCTCGGGATCGAAGCCGAGCTTGTGGTTCAGCTTCAGCCGTCCGACTCGCGAGAGGTCGTAGCGCTCCGGATTGAAGAAGAGGTTGTGGAAGAGGTTCGTCGCCGTGTCCAAGGTCGGCGGATCGCCCGGCCGCAGGCGCCGGTAGATGTCGATGATCGCCTCTTCCCGGGTCACGGTCTTGTCGCCGAGCAGCGTGTCGCGCATCGCGGTGCCCGAGAGGATCGGGTCCAGATAGAGGAGCGGCAGCTCGTCGATGCCGCGGCTGCGCAGGTCTTCGAGGTTGGCCTCGGTGACCTCCTCGTTGCACTCGATGATCACCTCGCCGGTGGTCTCGTCGACGATGTCGATCGGCGCGACGCGCTTCACGGAGTCTTCGCGAATCAGGTCGGCCATGTCGACCTGGATCCACTCGATGCCGGCCTCGACGATCCGGCGCACGTTGGCGCTGGTGAACTTCCGATCCTTGCGGGCCAGCACCTTGCCATCCGGGCCCTTCACCTCCTTCGTGCAGCGCTGGCCGATCAGCAGCTCCGGATCGACCTTCTTCATCACCTTCTTGGCGTCGAACTTGACGAACTCGGGCTTGTAGAAGTAGGCGAGCAGCTCCTCCTCGGTGTAGCCGAGGGCCTTGAGGAGCACGGTGACCAGGATCTTCCGGCGCCGGTCGATGCGGGCGTAGACCAGGTCCTTGTGGTCGAACTCGATGTCGAGCCAGGAGCCGCGGTAGGGGATGATGCGGCAGGAGTAGAGCTTCTTGCCCGCCGCGCTCACCGTGGTGGAGATGCTCGTGTCGAAGAAGATCCCCGGCGAGCGATGGAGCTGGGAGACGATCACCCGCTCGGTGCCGTTGATGATGAAGGTGCCGTTGTCGGTCATGATCGGGATCTCCCCGAAGTAGACCTCCTGCTCCTTCACGTCGCGGATCGTCTGCGAGCCCTCCGCCTCGTCCCAAGCCACCAGGCGGATCGTCACCTTGAAGGGCGCCGCGTAGGTCATGCCCCGCTGGAGGCACTCCTGCACGTCGTACTTCGGCTCCTCGAGGGTGTAGGCCACGAACTCGAGGGAAGCGGTGTCGTTGAAGTCCTTGATCGGGAAGACCGACTGGAAGACGGCCTGGAGCCCGACGCGCTCTCGCTTCTCCGGCTCGATCCGGGTCTGCAGGAACTTCTCGAACGACTCCTTCTGGATCTCGATCAGGTTCGGGATGTCCAGGATCCGCGGGATCTTGGAGAAATCGCGGCGGACGCGGGGAGCGTTCTCGGAGAACTGGATCTCGGCCACTCTGTCACCTCGGTTGGAGGTTGCGGACACGGTACGGACGCGGCAGGACGCCCCGGGCGCGCGCCCGGGACGCCTCGGGAGCAGGAGCTACTTGACGTCGACCTGACCGCCGGCGCCCTCGATCTGCTCCTTGATCTTGTCCGCCTCGTCCTTCTCGACGCCTTCCTTCACGGCCTTCGGAGCGCCCTCGACGAGCTCCTTGGCCTCCTTCAGGCCCAGGCCGGTGATCGCGCGGACCTCCTTGATGACCTGGATCTTCTTGTCGCCGGCGGACAGCAGGATCACGTCGAACTCGGTCTTCTCCTCGGCGGCGGCCTCGCCGCCGCCGGCGCCGGGCGCAGCCGCCACCGCGACGGGCGCGGCAGCGGTGACGCCCCACTTCTCCTCGAGAAGCTTGGAGAGCTCCGCCGCTTCCATGACGGTGAGCTCCGAGAGCTGGTCGGCAATTGCGTTCAGATCGGCCATGGTGGTTCTACCTTCCAATGTCGGGCGGTCCGAGCGGATCCCAGGGGACCCTCCCGCCCCGTGCAGGGGTTGACTGTGAAACCTGGACGGCGCGCCTAGGCGCCGCCGGACTCCTCGAGCTGGGCTCGGCGGGCGTCCGTCACCCGGGCGAGCTGGGACGCGGGGGCCGCGAGGACCGCCGCGATCTTCTGGGCCGGCGCCTGGAGCAGGCCGACGATCTTGCCGCGCAGCTCATCGAGCCCGGGCAGGGTGGCGAGGGTGCCGATCTCGCCGGTGTCGACCGCGCGGCCGTCGAGCAGGCCGCCCTTGATCTCGAAGGCCTCGTTCTCGTCGGCATAGCCGACGAGAACCTTCGCCAGGCCCACCGGATCTCCGTAGGAGATGGCCACCGCGGTCGGTCCGACGAAGTGCTCGTTCAGCGCCTCGGCGGAGCTTCCCTCCGCAGCGCGCTTCAGCACCGAGTTCTTGACGACCCGGTACTCGTACTCGCCGTCCCCCTCGGTGTGGAGCTGGCTTCGGAGGCCGTTGACCGACATCACGTCGATGCCGCGGTAGTCGGCCAAAATGATGGTGCTCGCCTTCTCGAACTTCTCCTTGAGTTCGGCGACGGCTTCCTGCTTCTTTGCGTAGGTCAGCATTTCGTTGCGCTCCCGCTCACGCGGCCTTCTCGACCGAGGACGGATCGATCCGGATGCCGGGGCCCATCGTGGTCGAGATCGAGATCTTCTTGAGGTAGGTGCCCTTCGCGGCGGCTGGCTTGGCCTTCAGCACCGCGTCGATGAGGGCACTGGCGTTCGCGAGCAGCTGGTCGGCCTCGAAGGAACGCTTGCCGATCGAGGCGTGGATGATCCCGTTCTTGTCCACGCGGTACTCGACCTTGCCCGCCTTGTTCTCGGAGACGGCGCGGCCGACGTCCTGGGTCACGGTGCCGAGCTTGGGGTTCGGCATGAGGCCGCGGGGGCCGAGCACCTTTCCGAGCCGGCCGACCACGCTCATCATGTCCGGCGTGGCGATCACCCGCTCGAACTCGAGCCAGCCCTCGTCCTGGATCTTCTTGGCCAGGTCCTCGGCGCCCACGTAGTCGGCGCCGGCCTCGGTGGCCTCCTTCTCCTTCTCGCCCTTCGCGAACACCAGGATGCGCATGTCGCGGCCCGTGCCGTGGGGGAGCACGATCGCTCCGCGCACCATCTGGTCGGCGTGCTTCGGATCGACGCCCAGGTTCATCGCGATGTCGACGCTCTCATCGAACTTTGCCGGCGGCGCACCCTTCAGGATCTCGATGCCCGCATTCAGCTCGTAGAGCGTGTCACGATCGAGGCCCTCGGAGGCCGTGTTGTAGCGCTTGCTATGCCTCGGCATGCCTAGCCCTCCACCTCGATGCCCATCGAGCGGGCCGTGCCCGCGACGATGTTCATCGCCGCCTCGATCGTGTGGGCGTTGAGGTCGGGCATCTTCGTCTGGGCGATCTCCTCGACCTGGGCCTTCGTGACCGTCCCCACCTTGTTCCGGTTCGGCTCGCCAGAGCCCTTCTCGAGCTTGGCCGCCTTCTTGAGCAGCACCGCTGCCGGCGGCGTCTTCAGCTCGAAGGTGAAGGAGCGGTCGGCATAGACGGTGATCAGCGCGGGGATGATCAGGCCGGCCTGATCCTGGGTCCTCGCGTTGAACGCCTTGCAGAACTCCATGATGTTGACGCCGTGCTGGCCCAGGGCGGGTCCCACCGGCGGCGCGGGGTTCGCCTGCCCCGCCGGACACTGGAGCTTGATCTGTCCAATGACCTTCTTTGCCATTCAGGGTTTCCTCTCGCGGGTTCGAGCGGGCGCCGCGAAGGCGCCCTCCCCGTCGTTCGAGTCGCTCGCGGGCACCGGGACGCACCGCGAGGATGCGGCCCTCAGGCCTTCTCCACGTTCACGTAGTCGAGCATCACCGGGGTGGCCCGACCGAACACCTGCACCATCACGCGGACCTTCTCCTTCTCCGGAAGGACTTCGTCCACGAATCCCGAGAAGTTGGCGAAGGGGCCGTTCACGACCCGCACGCTCTCGCCTTCTTCGAAAATGATCTTGGGCTTCGGCTTCGCCGCGCCCTCCTTCATCTGCTGCGTCATGCTGGCCACGTCTTCGTCCGGGATCGGCGTCGGTCGCTCGCCGCCTCCCACGAAGCCCGTGACCTTGGGCGTGTCCTTCACGATGTGCCACGTCTCGTCCGTCAGGTTCATGTGGACGAGGATGTAGCCGGGAAAGAACTTCCTCTTCGAGGTCTGCTTCTTGCCCTTCACGACTTCGACGACGTTCTCCTCGGGGATGAGGATCTCGTCGATCTCCGCCTCGTGACCGAAGGTCTTGGCCCGCTCCAGCAGCGACTGCTTGGCCTTGGCCTCGTGGCCCGAGTACGTATGGACGATGTACCACTTCTTGTCCATGGACCTCATGCCCTCAGTCGAGGAGCAGCTCCATCACGCTCGTGAGTCCGGCGTCGATCAGCCCGAGCGCGAGGGTCAGGAAGATGACGATCACGACCACGCCGACGGTCCCTCCCACGTACTCCCGCTGGCCCGGCCAGGTGATCTTGTTGAACTCGCTCCGGACCTCGGACAGGTAGGTCCTGCCCTGCTGGATCCAGACTGCGGGGTTCATTTCCACGGCTGCTTCGCGCCTTCCAGTTTCCGGTCTTCAAGCCGTCGTTCGAACGATGGCAGGTGCGGAGGGACTCGAACCCCCAACCTCCGGATTTGGAGTCCGGTGCACTACCAGTTGTGCTACGCACCTATTGTTTCGCGATTCTTCGCTCGCCTTCGGCTCGCTGCGCGCCCCGGCAGGGCTTGCGGTCGCACCGGCTCGCGGCTCTCGCCGCTCGCTCACCTGCCCGCATGCACGACTAGGGAGGCCTCGAGCGTCTCCAGCGTTACTCGATGATCTCGGTGACGACGCCGGAGCCGACCGTGCGGCCGCCTTCGCGGATCGCGAAACGCTGCTCCCGGTCCATCGCGATCGGCGTGATCAGCTCCACCGTCATCTCGATGTTGTCCCCGGGCATCACCATCTCGGTCCCGTCCGGCAGGTTCGCCACTCCCGTCACGTCCGTCGTCCGGAAGTAGAACTGCGGCCGGTACCCCGTGAAGAACGGCGTGTGCCGGCCCCCCTCGTCCTTCGTCAGAACGTACGCCTGCGCCTTGAACTTCGTGTGCGGCGTGATCGAGCCCGGCTTCGCCAGCACCTGACCCCGCTCCACCTCGTCCTTGCCCGTGCCCCGCAGCAGGCAGCCGACGTTGTCCCCGGCCAGACCCTCGTCCAGGATCTTCCGGAACATCTCCACGCCCGTCACCACCGTCTTCTGCGTCTCCTTGATCCCGACGATCTCGATCTCGTCGCCCGTGTTCACCTTCCCCTGCTCGATCCGGCCCGTCACCACCGTGCCGCGACCCGTGATGGAGAAGACATCCTCCACCGGCATCAGGAAGTCCTTGTCCAGCGCACGCTCCGGCTCCGGAATCGACGCGTCCAGCGCATCCATCAGCTCGTCGATGCACTTGTTGCCGTCGTCGTTCGCCGAGTCCTCGCCCGCCTTCAGCGCCGAACCCTTGATGATCGGAATGTCGTCGCCCGGGAAGTCGTAGTTGGAGAGAAGCTCCCGCACCTCCAGCTCCACCAGCTCCAGCAGCTCCTCATCGTCCACCTGGTCCACCTTGTTCAGGAAGACCACGATGTGCGGCACGTTCACCTGCCGCGCCAGCAGCACGTGCTCACGCGTCTGCGGCATCGGACCGTCCGCAGCACTCACCACCAGGATCGCGCCGTCCATCTGCGCCGCGCCCGTGATCATGTTCTTCACGTAGTCCGCGTGACCCGGACAATCCACGTGCGCGTAGTGCCGACCGTCCGTCTGGTACTCCACGTGCGCCGTCGCGATCGTGATCCCCCGCTCCCGCTCCTCCGGCGCCTTGTCGATGTTGTCGAACGCCACCAGCTCGGCCAGACCCTTCTGCGCCTGACGCGCCGTGATCGCTGCCGTCAGCGTCGTCTTCCCATGGTCCACGTGCCCGATCGTCCCCACGTTCACATGGGGCTTCGTGCGCTCGAACTTCTCCTTGGCCATTCGACTCTCTCGACTCCCTGTTGGGCCCTCCCCGTCGATCCCGCCGCTGGGCAGGAGCTGGACCGGGATGGGATTGGGTGGACGATCTGGAGCTCACGACCGGACTTGAACCGGTGACCTCGTCCTTACCAAGGACGTGCTCTACCGACTGAGCTACGTGAGCGATTGAAAATGGAGCGGGAAACGGGACTCGAACCCGCGACCCCGAGCTTGGAAGGCTCGTGCTCTAGCCAACTGAGCTATTCCCGCCTCGGAGACAACGGGGAAGGCCTGGGCTGGTGGAGAGGGGAGGATTCGAACCTCCGAAGTCATAAGACAGCAGATTTACAGTCTGCCCCGTTTGGCCGCTTCGGTACCTCTCCACGCCTCTCGAGGGCGCGCCCCGAACGAAACTGTGTCTTCCTTTCGGTTTGGGCTGACTTGAACGAATGGAAAGCAAGCGAAAGCGTAGAGCCCACCATCGCCCGCCTCGCCGCTTCGCGCTCTCGAGTGTTTCGAGGGATGCTAGTTCGGCGAGGGACCGTGGCGAGATCGAACGCTGTCGCTCTCGTTGATCGATGTTGGTTTGTGCGGGCGAAGGCCGCGCCGCCCCTCTCGGCTGGCGAACCCCCCGGCACTCCCGCAGTTCCCCCGGTTGGAGCTGGCGGAGGGACTTGAACCCACAACCTGCGGATTACAAATCCGCCGCTCTACCGGTTGAGCTACGCCAGCCTGGGGCCGACCGAGCGGGGATCATAGGCGCCGCCGCCCGGCCCCGCAACGCGCAAACCACCCCATTCCGGGGACTTACGGGCGAAGTCGCGGCCCCCCGCGGCGCACGGCCTCGTACAGGAGCACGGCCGCGGCGGTCGACACGTTCAGCGACGCCATGTGGCCCAGCATGGGGAGTCCCACCCGGAAGTCCACTGCCTCCCGAACCCCTTTGCGAAGCCCCTTGCCCTCGGCGCCGAGCACGAACACCAGGGGCCCGGTCCAGATCCGGTCCTCGGTCTCGAAGAGAGAGGGGGCGTCGGCATCGCCGCCGATCGACCAGAAGCCTCCTTCTCGGAGGCTCACCAGGGCCCGCTTCAGGTTGGGCACCCGCCCCACGGGGAGGTGCTCGATGGCGCCGGCGCTGGCCCGGGAGACCGCGGCGGAGAGGGGCGGCGCGTGCCGTCGGGTGAGGAGGAGGCCCGCGCACCCGCCGGCCTCGGCGACCCGGGCGATGGCGCCGACGTTGTGGGGGTCCTCGACCCCGTCGAGGGCGACCAGCCAAGGCGTGGCCGCCCCGGCGCACAGGGCCGCGAGCGGCTCCAGATCGAGCTCGGGCAGTGCGCCCACCTCGAGCCGCACGCCCTGGGTCTCCTCCGAGCCGCGCTCCGGGGCGAGCTCGGAAATCGCGAGGCCCTGCTCCCCTGCCAGACGGCGGATCTCCGCGAGCTCGTCCCGCTCGCCCCGGCCGGGCCGCAGCTCCAGCCGGCGCAGCGCCCGGCGCCGGGCACGCAGCGCCTCCAGCACCGAATGCACCCCGGTCAGCCACTCCACGAGGGCGGAGGATGGCAGGAATCCCGCCCTAGGCGAGGCCCTCGCGGCGAAGGCCGCGGAGGCCTTCCAGGACGTCGTCGGGTCGGGGCACCCGCGGGTGGTTCTTGATCTCGAACTCGAGGTAGGCAATGAGCTCGCCCAACGCCCCGACCAGCTGCTCCTCCCGATCGCCGGGAAGCTTCAGGGCACGGGCGACGAGAACGTCGGCGTCCAGGGCGCCTCGGGCTCCGAGGGTCACCCCGGTCAGCAAGGCTGGGAAGCGGCCGGTCGCATCGTCGAGCACCCGGCCCAGCCGCTCGAGCACGGCCGTCTCCGCTCTCTCCACGCCGGCGAGCACGCCGACCAGCTCGGCCACCAGCTTGGTGAGGGCCGCCACCCGCTCCCGGAGGACCTCGGGATCGATGTCCCGCAGCTCGCCCTCCACGAGGACGCCGCCGCTCTCGGGCAGGCGCATGAGCTGCACCGCCCCGACCAGGCGCAGGAGCTGGATGCTGCGGGCCGCGGAGGCCGGGTCGAAGTCGAGCAGCCGGCACACGTCGTCGAAGGAGCGGCCGGCGCCGATGGCGTCGGCCAGGGCCCGCTCGTTCCCGCCCAGATCGGCGTGGAAGCCCTCGACCCGGGCCAGACCCACCCGCGGATCCCGCAGGACGGCCAGGAACTTCGCCAGCTCCTCGCTGCGCAAGAGCCCCTCTTCGACCAGGCGTCCCGTCTCGAGGGCCAGCCGCACCACGTTGTCGGGCTCGACCTCGCCCTCCCAGAACCAGACCGTGCCGCTCGCGTAGGCGAAGAGCGAGCGCACCACCTCCTCGACCTGGTACTTCACGCCGTTCCAGAGCTCGCGGGGCGTGAGCAGACCGTGCTCGACCAGGACCTTGCCGAAGCGGTCGCCGGCTTCGGTGGGACGGAAGTGGCGCTCGGCCTCGCGGAGCTGACCCAGGTCGATGACCCCGGCCCGCAGCAGGCACTCTCCGAGCCGATCGACGCGTTGGTTCGAGGTGGCGAACACCACCTCGCCGCGCTGGAGATAGACGGTCTTCCGGTGGTCGCGGTAGCGGAAGCGCAGCAGGCCCGAGCGGCCCGAGCCGTGGATCGCCCGCAGCACGAAGGCCAGGGGGAAGGTCTCGATCTCCGCCCGAAGGACCGGCGCCGACGCCGGCAGGGCCTCGCCCTCCCCGCTCTCCCGCGAGAGTAGAACCGAGGTCGGGGTCACCTCGACCAGCCCGAGGCGATCTCCCTCCGGCAGACCCAGCCGCTCGCGCAGCGTCTCTCCAAGCGTTCCCAGGCTTCCGGCCACAGGCATGCCCTCCCGCCGGCCGAACCGGCCGCGACTCCGGCTCCATCGACCTCGGGCCGCCCATCCTTGAGGCGATCTGCACTCAAGTTGCCGGTTGGTGAGGGCGATGATGCGGAAAGGGGGAACGCCATGACGGACTCGTTCGATCGCTCGCGACGCCATCGCCGCGTCTCGGTCCACGTCCCGGTCCATCTCTCGACGATCGATCCGGAAACGGATCCGCGCACCGGCCGGCCCTACTTCCGGGACACCCGCGAGTACGTGGCGAACGTTTCGCGCGGCGGCGCGTTCATCCGCACCGACGACCCGCCCACGCCCGGGCACCGGGTGCTGGTTCGCATCCACGTGCCCGACGCGGAGCCGATCGAGACGGTCGGCCGCATCGCCTGGTCCAAGAAGGTGCTCGCCGCGCCGGGGAACGCGGAGGACGACGAGGGCGGAGTCGGCATCGAGTTCCTGCCGGACGGGGCCGACCTCGACGCGATCGGCCGGGCCCTGGACCTGCCGAGCGAGGACCGCTGACCCGCCACGCCCGCCCGCCGGGCGGACCGCTGGGTGCCCGGGGCAGGACTCGAACCTGCACGGCCAATGGCCAGACGATTTTAAGTCGTCCGCGTCTACCCGTTTCGCCACCCGGGCGAGGTGGACCGGGGGTTCAGCCTAGCCCGCGATCTCGATGCGCTCCCGCACCCCATCCTGGGCCAGCAGCTCCTCGAGGGTGTCGCGGTCGAGGAGGGTGGTGCGCTGGTATCCCCATTCGGGAGCGTCGATCTCGAGCCGGAAGATCTCGCGGGGACGCTCGAAGATCTGACGGATCCGAACCGTGCCTTCGCCGCCCTGGATCTCCGCCAGAAGCGAGTGCAGGATGCGCTCCACGCGCCGCGCCGAGCGCACTGCGGGGTGCAGGTGCTGCTCGTAGGAGCGGTTGCGACTGGGCACTCGGAAACGGCCGGTCTGGCTCATCGAAGAGAGCATGCCGTGCGGCGCCGGGCCGATCAAGCGAGCTCGACGAACCGCCCGGGCACGTGTCGACCGAGCGAGGCGATCCGGCGGCCTGGCCCTGCCGGGCCGCCGGCGACGACACGTCGCGTCGGACGCCTTCGCTAGTGCACCGCGATGGGGATCTGTCGCGGCTTGCGGCGCTCGCTCTTCGGGACGCGCACCGTCAGCACGCCGTCCTTGAAGCTCGCCTCGATGTGCTCCACGTCGACCTCCTCCCGGAACACCACGCTGCGTGCGAACTCGCCGCTGCGGCGCTCGGCGCGGAAGACGCGGCCCTCGGTGACCTCGGGCGCGGCCCGCTCGCCTCGGATCGTGAGGGTGCCGTCGTTGAAGGCCACGTCGACCTTCTCCTGCTCGACGCCGGGCAGGTCCGCCAGGATCTCGTAGCGATCCGCGTACTCGAGCATGTCGATGGCCGGCGTGAAGAGCCCGGCCGGCGTGGCGCCCTGGAGCGCCCCGTCGAGGTCGTTGAACCAGCGATCGAAGAGCGTGGGAACGGAAACCGTCCGCATGGATGTGTCCTCCTTCGGCAGCATGTCTGTGCACCGCCACGGAGGCGTCAAGCCGGGGGTCGGCCCGCGGGGAGCCCGCCCGGTCGGGCCGCCGGAGCCGGCCTAACGGCGCCAGAACGAGGGCGCGAAGAGGACCAGCAGGGTGAACAGCTCGAGCCGCCCGGCGAGCATCAGCCCGGAGAGGCACAGCTTCGCGTAGGCGGGCAGGTGGGAGAAGTCGTCGCTCGGCCCCACGGCGCCGTAGCCGGGGCCCACGTTGGAGACGGCGGTGAGCGAGGCGGAGACCGCGCTCAATACGTCGTAGCCGGCGGTGCTCATCATCAGCGCGCCGAGAAAGGTGAGCATCAGGTAGGCGAAGACGAACACCCCGACGCCGCCGAGCACGTCCTCGGGAATCGCGCGCCCGTTGAAGCGAACGGTGTGGACCGCATGGGGGTGGATGATCCGCAGCAGGGCGACCCGGAAGCTCTGCAGCCCGAGGACGACCCGCAGCGACTTGATGCCGCCGGCGGTGGAGCCCGCCATCCCGCCCAGCGCGAGCAGGGGCACCAGCAGGAGCTGGGGCAGGGCCGGCCAGGTCTCGTAGTCCGCCGTCGCGAAGCCCGTCGTGGTCAGCAGCGAGACGACCTGGAAGGCGGCGTCGCGAAGCGGCGAAGCGGCGTCCGTCCCGAGGAGCCCGAGCGCCACCGCCGCCGTCCACAGCAGGGCAACGGCCAGGAAGAAGCGCAGCTCCGCATCTCGGCCGACCTCACGGAAGCGCCCGGCCAGCAGCCGGTAGTGCAGCACGAAGTTGATTCCGGCCACGAGCATGAAGCCGGCCACCACCCACTGCACGCTCGCCGGAAACGCCCCGATGGAGGCGCTGCGCGTGGAGAAGCCGCCGGTGGCCAGGGTGGTGAGCGCGTGGCAGAGCGCGTCGAAGGGCCCCATGCCGGTCAGCCACAGGGCCGCGAACGCCAGGACGGTCAGGCCGACGTAGATGAGCCAGAGCCGGCGGGCCGTGTCGGCCACCCGAGGCGTCAGCTTGTCGGTGATCGGCCCCGGCACCTCGGCCTTGAAGAGCTGCATGCCGCCGATGCCGAGCAGGGGCAGGATCGCGACGGCGAACACGATGATGCCCATGCCGCCGACCCACTGGCTGAGCGAACGCCAGAAGAGGAGCGCATGGGGCGCGGCCTCGATGTCGACGAGCACCGTCGAGCCCGTCGTCGTGAACCCGGAGGTGGACTCGAAGAACGCGTCGGCAGGCGAGAGCGCGCCGGCCAGCACGTAGGGCAGCGCACCGAAGGCCGAGGCCAGGAACCAGCCGAGCCCCACCACCAGAAAGGCATCCCGGTGACGCATGCGGCGGCCGGAGGCCTCCGGCGTCCTCGCCGAGAGCGCCATCGGCAGCCCGATCACCGCAGCGGTCGCCGCGGAGAGCAGGTAGGGCGCGGCGGCCTCTCCGGCGCCCCAGGCCACGGCCGCGGGCAGGCCCAGCAGGCCGGCGAACCCGACCAGCAGCCAGCCCAGGATCTCGAGATCCAGGAGCAGGTTCAACGTCACCCCCACCTAGAGCGGGCGGTAGCTTCACGCCCGCGCCGCGCCGCCGCAATGGCGGCACGGAGGAGCGGCGGTCAGGCGCGCCTGCCTTCGTAGGCGCCGAGCAGGGCCGCGGCGAAGATCCGCAGCTCCCGGTCCCGGGACGCATCGTCCACGCCGGGGCGGAGGGCCTGGGGCGTCCTCGCCAGCGTCGGGAGGCAGGCCAGGGCCAACGCGATCGGTCCCAGACGGTCGGGCTCGGCGGGCGCGGACGCCCGCAGGAGGAGTGCCCGCATCTCTGCCAGCCCATGGTGGGATGCGGGAAGCGCGGAGGGGCCGGGGGCCTCGTGCCAGGCCCGCGCGACCTCCTCGGCCAGCGGGTGATCGGGCGCGGGAGTCGCCAGGGCGCGCGTCCAGACCTCGCTGAGGGGCCCGAGCAGGGAGCTCGCACTCAGGTCGGGCTGGGGACGCGCCGCGGCCTGGAAGGTGATGGCCTGGGTGGCGGCCATCAGCACCCAGAGGGTGGCGGCCAGATCGTCGCGCCGGATCTCGTCCCAGTGCTCGATGGCCAGCTGCTGGAGGGCGGCGGGCACCGCGCTCTGGACCGCGAGGATGCGCTCCAGGGCAGACGTGTCGCCGAGCTCGGCGCCCTCGTCGGCCAGGATGCGCGGGATGTGGCTGTCCATCCAACGGCTCTGGAGCAGAAACTCGATCATCGCCGCCACCCCGCTCTCGAGGGGCTCACCGCCCTGGCTGGCCAGGCACTCGGCGACGAGCTCGTCCTCACGGACGAGGACCCGGTCGATCAGGGTCCGCACCACCGATTCCTTGTCGGCGAAGTACTGGTACAGCGAGCCGACGCTGTAGCCGGCGACCTGGGCGATGCGATTGGTGGACGCCGCCTCGTAGCCCTCTCGGCGCAGCACGCGATCGGCGGCTTCGAGGATCGACTCGACGGTCCGGCGCGAACGGGCCTGGATCGGCTTCTTGCGGAGGTGACGGTGGGATTCGGACGTGGCCAACACGTGATGCTCCTGGCTGGGGCCGCCCGGTTGGACGGCACCCGTGGGTGGTCGCGGGCTCGGACCAGGTTCCACGTTTCGCTCAGATGTTGCTTGGAACCCTGTTGGCCGCGAGGGGCACCCACAGGTCACCGATAGCGGGGTGTACAAGGGACCTCGTTGGCCCCCCTGGGGACCCGTCCGGGCGGCGCCCTGCCACGGTGGTAGGGTTTCCCTTTACCCGAGGCCCATCTGGGATGGATCGACGTCGACGCGAACGCAGCCGCTGGGTGCCGCCGCTGGCGCTCGCGCTGGCGGCGGCCGCTGCCTCTGCCGAGCTTCCGCGGGAGCAGCTGCTCCAGCGTGTGGCCGAAGGCCGCTGTCCCTCGGCCCTTCCTGCGCTCCGGGCCCAGGACCCGGGCCGGGACCTCTCGCTCTGGTGGGCCCGGGCGCTCTGCGAGAACGCCACCGGCGAGTCGGCCGCGGCCCTGGAGGCCGTGCGCTCCGCGACCGCCCTCGGGCTCGGGAGCGCGGAGCTCGCCCTTCAGGAAGGCATCGCCCACTTCCAGCTGGGCGATCTCGATTCGGCGCGCGAGGCCCTTGGCCGCGCCGCCGAGGGCGACGCCTCACCGCCCGAGCGCCTGCTCTTCGAGGGCCTCGTCGCCCTCGCCCAACGCCGCCCGGCCGAGGCCAGCCAGGCCCTCGAACGGGCCCGGCGGCTCGACCCGGTCCACGTGGAGCCCGTCGCCTCCTACTACATGGGCCGCGCCCGGGCCGAGCTGGGCGAAGCGGCCGAGGCTCGCGAGATCCTGGCGCGGGTCCAGCGCGAATGGCCCGACACACCCTGGGCCGAGCAGGCGGGCCGGGCCCTGACCAGGCTCGAGCCGGACGGTCCCCGCCCCTGGCTCAGCCTGGAGATCGGCGGCGAGTACGACGACAACGCGGTGCTGCGGGGCGCCGGCGTGCGCCTGCCCTCCGAGATTCCGGGCCAGCGGGACCATCGGCTGGTCTGGCGGGCTCATTCCGGCGCCGAGCTCTTCCGCCGGGGCCCGTGGGCCGCAGGCGGGCTGGTGGAGGCGAACGGCTGGCTCCACGACCAGCTGCACGACTTCGACACCACGGAGCCGCTCGTCTCGGTGTGGCTCGACCGTGCCCTGCGCCGCGACACCCTGGCCCGCCTGGAGCTTACGACGGCCTACGCCTGGGTCGACGGCGATCCCTTCCGCAGCTCCCACGCCGCCACCGCGACCCTTCTGCACGCCTGGAACGACGCGTCCACCACGTCCGTCCGCGTCGGCCTCCGGCGAGACGACTACCGCTTCGACGACGAGGACGTGCCGGACGGGATCGGCCGACCGGGCGCTCCCTGTCTCGACCCGGCCCACCTGGTCTGCTCGCCGCCCGGGCTGGACGAGAGCCGCGAACGGAACCGGGACGGCCAGGGGAGCTGGATCGGCGCCCTCCACGAGCTGCGCCTCGGCGAAGGCGCCACCGCGTGGGGCGGCTATCGCTACCAGCGCTACGCGGCGCGGGGAAGCGAGTACTCCTTCGACGCCCACGAGTGGGAGGTCGGCTTACGCGTGGCCCTGCCGGCCCGCTTCGACCTCGAGGCCAGCGGTCACTACGCCCGCCGCGCCTTCCGACACGAGAGCACCTTCCCGGAGCCGGACGCGCTGATCGCCGGACGGGAGTACGGCCTGGACCGCGGCGCCCACCGGGAGCGGGAGGTGCGAACGCGCCTCGTGCTGGGCCGCGACCTCGGCCGGCGCCTGCGGGTCGAAGCACGTTGGATCCACGAGCGCGCGCGCTCGAACGTTTCCGTGTTCGACTATCGTCGCGACCAGTTCGGGGGCTTCGTGATCCTCGCCCTGGGGCACGTCGCAGGAGACCCATCGTGACTCGACGCATCCCCTGTCTCTGCGCGGCCACCGCCTTCACGCTCGGGTTGGCCGGGCCGGCGGCGGCGGCGGAGATCGCACCGCCCGGCGCGTGTGCGGAGCCGGACCCCCCGGGGCTCGTCATCCGGCCGGAGGCCGAGGAGAGCGACGGAGATCCTGCCGCCCGAGCGAGCAGGGGTGGGGACGAAGGCGGGCACATCGGAAGCTCGGGCGGCCAGGCCGGCGCCTCGCCGGGATCGGCCGCGACGCCGGGATCGGGCAGCGGCCCGAAGGCCACGGCCGGGCCTCCCCCCGGCGGCAGCGGCCCACTCACGGCGACGGTCGTCGGGCCGGTCCGGCATCGCTTCGTTCCCACCGCCGTCGGCGCGGGCCTTCCCCGGGTCGCGGTGACCCTCGGCCCGCCGACGAACCGCCGCACCCCGCACCCGGGGGCCTGCGGGAGCGCGGGGCGCGTCTGCGTGGGCCGGATCCAGCCGGCCCCGCCGAGGGCGCCGCTCCCTCGCGTGATGAGCCGACGGCCGCGGCGACGCGTCGCCGTCGTGGATCCCGGGCCCGGAGGCGGTTGCGGCGGGCCCGGCTTCCCCTGCACGGGAGGCGGAGGGAGCACCCAGAGCGTGCCCGGCTCCCGCACCGGCAAGGGGCTCACCCGATGAACGGGGACGGATCGGACCGCCTGCTGCTGGAGCGCGTCGCGCGCCGGGACGAGGAGGCCTATCGGGACCTCTTCCAGCGCTACTACCCCCGGGTCTTCGCCTTCGTGAACCGGCGCCTCGGCAACCCGGACCTGGCCGAGGAGGCCGTCTCGGACGTGTTCTTCGAGGTGTGGCGCGGCGCGGCCACCTTCCAGGGTCGCTCGCGAGTCTCCACCTGGATCCTCGGCATCGCCACCTTCAAGTGCCGGGAGGCCATCCGCGCCAAGGGGCGACTGAAGCGCTCGTCGGTCGTGGCCACCCCGATGGAGAGCCTGGCCGCCGTCGCCGACGGGGCGGACCTCGAGAGCCGCGTGTTGGCTCGGGACGAGCTGCGCTGGGCCAAGCATCGCATCGACGAGCTGCCGGAAGAGCAGCGCAAGGTCGTCGAGCTGTCCATCGTCGACGGCCGGAGCACGGAAGACATCGCCCGGCGCCTGCGGGTCTCGAGCGGCACCGTGAAGTCGCGCCTGTCCCGGGCGCGGCGACAGCTGCGCTCCAGCCCGCGTTCCCATGGAAAGGAGTCCTGAGCATGGCCACCCTTCGTGCCGCCACATGCCCGGAAGAGGTCCTCGACTGGATCGCCTGGTACGCCGAGCCCGAGCTGCCGAGCGAGGTGCGCAGCGCCATCGATCGCCACGCCGCCGAGTGCCTGGCCTGCCGCGAGGAGCTCGGCTGGATCCAGACCGAGGTCAGCGAACACGGGGACAACGGCCCGCGCGGCGAGCGCGTCGTCGCCCAGCTGATGGCGCGGATCCGGCAGCCGGAGACCCTGCAGGCGCCGGCCACGACACGGCATCGCCCGCGCGGACAGGCGACGCCGTGGCTCGCCGCGGCCGCCGCCGCGCTGATCCTGCTGGGCGGCGCCTGGCTGGGTACCCGTCTCGCCGTGCCGCAGCCGTTGCACACCGCGACCGCCGGCGCCCCGCCCGTGGCCGCCGGGCCGGCGCTCGAGGTCCTCTTCCGGGACGATGCCTCCTGGGCGGCGATCCGCAGCACGCTGGAGCGCGCGGACGCTCGCCTGGCATCGGGCACGGCGCAGGCACCCAGCGGACGCCTTCGGCTGGTGCTCCCGCCGAGCACGGATCCCGCGGCAGCCCTCGGCGTGCTCCGCGAGAGCGGCCTCACCTTGTTCGCCGAGCGCGCAGTCCGCTAGCGAATTCCCGATGCGCCTCCTCCTCACGCTGCCTCTGGCCCTGGGCCTGCTGCTCGCGCCGAGCCGTGCTCCCGGGGCGAGCGACGAGGCGGAGTGCGCGCCCCTTCCCGAGGCCGCGCCGCGCGTGAGCGCGGCACTCGAAGCGCCGGCCGGGCCCCCCGGCGCCAGCGCGCTGTGGGTGCTGCCGAAGGTCGCGCTCGAGGCCCTCGACGAGCCGGACGCGCCGCTCGCGGCGGGCGTCGTGATCGAGGACTCGTACTGGAGCCCGATCCTGTGTGCCTCGGTCGTCCGGCTTCGCGGCCCCGCCGGCGCGTCGCCCGGCTCTCTCCTGGCGACGGTTCCGAAGGGCTCGATGCTCGTGCCGGACGACACCTATTTCACGAGCGCGGCGAGCAACGAGGGCTCGGTCACGAGCGCTCCGCCCGGCGAGGCGTCGGTGGAAGACGCGATGTCGGGCCCGGACCCGTATCGCCCGCTCCAGTTCGCCCTGGACGAGCTGGGTGTGGACGCGGCCCGGGCCGTCTCGTCCGGAGCGGGCACGCGGATCGCGTTGCTCGATTCGGAGCCCGAGGTCGGCCACCGGGACCTCCGGCGCGTGGCGATCCCGGCGCGCAGCGTCCCTCCCGGGGTCGCCCATCACGGCACGATGGTCGCCGGCATCCTCGCTGCGGAGGCGGACAACCGCTTCGGCATCGCCGGCGTGGCGCCGGAGGCCGAGCTCCTCGCGATCCCCGTCTGCGTCCCCGGCTCGCCGGAGCGCGGCGACGCGTGCGCCCTGTTCGACGTGCTCCGGGGGCTCGACGCGGCATGGGAGCAGCGCGCCCACGTGATCAACCTCTCGCTGGCCGGCCCCTCGAACCCGCTCCTCCAGGGCGCCGCCGACCGGCTCGACGGCTTCGGCGTCACCCTCGTGGCGGCGGCCGGCAACGACGGAACGACCGATCCCCTCTACCCGGCGGCCTATCCCAGCGTCATCGGCGTGGGAGCGTCGGGGCGCGGCGGAACGGCCTACGCCCAGGGCAACCGCGGGCCGGGCCTCGAACTCGTGGCGCCGGGAGCGGACATCGTCTCCACCGCGAAGGGCGGCGGGTTCGCCTTCGCCGACGGCACCAGTCTGGCGACGGCCCACGTCTCCGGCGTGCTGGCGCTCCTCGCCTCGGCCGCCGGCGATCTCACCCTCGCACGCCAGACCCTGCTGCTCGAGGCGCGACGCCATCCCCGCGCCGACGGTCGGGTCGGCGTCCTGCCGCGGGTGTGCCACCTGCTCGAGCAGCTCGACCGCCCCTGCCCCGAGCCCTGACCCGGGGCACGATCCTGCCATCGGCCTGCCTCCACCTCGTCACGGAGGCGCCTGACCGACGCCCGACCCGTCGGCTCTCCTTGGAGCACTCCCAGGAGAGAGCCCATGCACGTCCCTCGCCGATCGCCGCCCTCCCCCTGGCTGACGGGCCTCTGCGTCGCCGTGGGCGTCGCCCTTCCCGTCGCCGCGATCGCGGTCGAGCTGGCCGCGCACCTGGGCTTCCTCGTGTTCATCGACCCGCTGCCGAGCCTCGGACACGTCGCCCTGGCCGGCGCCGTCCCGGCGGCCGTGGCGGCCGGGCTGCTCGGCCTGCACGGCCGCGCGATCGTCGGCGGGCGTGCGGCGGAGCGTGCCCTGGCCTTCGGCTTCGGGGCCGGTGCGGCGTTCTGCGTCGTCCTCTGGCCGCTGGTCCTGGCCGGCGCGATCGGGGCAATCGCCGGGTGGGCGGCGGGCTGGAGCGAGCCCGACGTGCAGGCGCCGTGGGTGCTGGGCCTGGCGTGGCTCGCCCTCGCCCCCGCCACCGGCGCGTTCGCCGCCGCGCTGACGCGCTTCCGGGTGAGGCGGCGGGCACCGGGGACGCGCTTCGACCTGGGCTGGGCCGTGCTGGGGATGATCGCTCTCGGTTTCCTCGAACTCCCCCTCCAGCGCGACCTCCAGAACGCGCCGACCCTGGAGTGGACCCGGGGACTCGTCAGCGAGGGCCAGCACCTGCGCGCCCACGACCTTCCCCCGCGCCAGCTCGGCACCGCGCTGATCCTCGGCGGCGGCCCGCTGGCCCGCAGGCCGGAGCGGCTGCGCACCCTCGAGCTGTTCCGGGCGACCGGGCGGCTGCGGGGCGAGCTGGGCGCCCTGCGGCTGCCCGGCGCCGACGCGCCGAACGCCGACCGCCTGCGTTCCCTCGGCCTCGAGCCCTGGGGCGATCGTCTGCGCGGCGGCTTCCAGGTCGGCTGGCTCGAGCGCGGCCTCGCCCTCGAGCGCTCCTCGCTCGCGATCGACGTGCACGGGGGCCGCGCCTTCGGCTACGCGGAGTGGACCTGGACCCTCGCGAACCGGGCCGGGAGCCCGCTCGAAGCCCGCGCGGTCGTGGAGCTGCCGGCCGGCGGCGTGGTCTCCCGCGCCACCCTGTGGGTCGCCGGCGTGCCGCGAGAAGCCTCCTTCGGCGGGCGCGAGCGCGTGACCGAGGCCTACCAGAACGTAGTGGCGACGCGCCGGGATCCGCTGCTCGTCACGGCCCACGGCGACGACGCGGTGTTCGTGAACGCCTTTCCCGTTCCCGCCGAAGGCGAGATGACCCTACGCTTCGGCATCACCTTCCCCTTGGCCGTGGCCGAGCCCGGCCACGCGGCGGGCTTCCTGCCCCGGCTGGGAGAGCGGAACTTCGGCGTCCCCCCGGCCGGTCACGGGGTGCGCCTTCGCTCCCTGGACGGAAGCCGCCTCCGGCTGCAGGCCCGGGAAGGAAGCCCGCCCGTGCCCTCCCCGGACACCGGGTGGACGATCGGCGACCGGGTCCTCGCCCGCGGGGTGGTGCTCGACGCGACCGGCGGCTCCTCGTCCGCCGGCCCGCTCCGGGACCTGCGGAGCGCGGGAGCGCCCGGTCTCCGCCAGAGCGTCGATGCCGTCCCGATGCCGGCGGACGAGAAGGGGAAGCCGGGCTGGATCGTCGTCCTGGACGGCTCCAAGGCCTTGGACCCGCACCGGGCGACCCTTGCGACATGGCTCGAAGGGCAGGCCGCAAGTGATCGGATGCAGGTGATTCTCTCCGGCGATACCGTGCTGACCGGATCGTCCGAGGAAATCGCACGGCAGCTGCGCTCGCATCGGCTTCGCGGCGGCCACGACCCGCTCCCGGCCCTGGCCCGCGCGGCCGCAGGCGCCGAGGGCCGGCCGGTCCTGTGGATCCACGGGCCGCAGCCGCGGCGCGGCGGGGTGCCGGACGGCCCGGTCCCGCTGTGGCTCACGCTGCCGCTGGGCCCCGGCCCGGATCCGCTCCCGGACCTCCCGCGGGCGAACCGGACCGTCGTCCCCTGGACCGGCGACCTCGCCGCGGACCTCGCTCGCCTGGATGCGCAGCGGCGACGCGGCGTGGCCGGCTGGGTCGCGCGGGTGACGCGGGCCCCCGAGCCCAGCGGAACCGGGCGCGAGCCCGAGGCGATCCATCTCGCGCGCCTGCTCGCACGCCGGGAGGCGCTGGACGCCGGTGCCGCCGGACGGCGCGCCGAGGCCCTCGCCCTCGGCACGCGCTACGAGCTGGTCTCGCCCTGGACCGGCGCAGTGGTACTGGAACGGGATGCGGAGTACGCGCGAGCGGGCCTCGCGCCGCCCGCCCGGGATCCGGACGATCCGGGCGCCGACGACGTCGTCACGCGTGCAGCCGCTGGCGAGAACGTGGTGCCCCGGGGTCCGGCGACACCGGTGCCGGAGCCCGGCGCCGCCCTGCTCTTCGGCGTCGCTGCCCTCGCGCTCCGCTGGCTCGGACGACGCGGACGCCTGGGGTAGACTGCGCGGCCCGAAGGAGGACCCATGGGCCAGGCCAGCGTCACCCGCACTGTCGACGTCCCCGCGGACGCCCTCTGGAAACTGATCGAGGACTTCGGCGACACGAGCTGGATGCCCGCGGGAACACCCTCCGAGGTGGTCGGTGAGGGGCCGGGCATGGCGCGACTGATCGGCCCGCCGGACCAGGCGATCCGCGAGCAGCTGGAGAGTGTCGACCCGGCGAGCCGCACCCTCGTCTACACGATCCCCGAGAACGTCCCCTTCCCGGTATCGGGCTACCGCTCGACCCTGCAGGTGCGCGAGGCGGGGACCGGCAGCGAGCTCACCTGGAGCTGCGAGTTCCAGCCCGACGGCTCCGAGGACGAAGCCCGCGCCGCCATCGAGCAGATGTACGGCGTGATGATCGGCTGGATCGCGGAGCGGGCCTCGAGCTAGGCGCCTCCCGGGGCGCCCCTCAGAGCTCCGGCGCTGGAGCCACGTTCACCGGGATGGCGCTCTGCCGCGCCATTCCGCTGATCGGATCGAAGTCGACCTCGTTGCTCACGAGCGCGTTGGTGCTGCTGCCGATCTCCCGGACGTCCTTGCCCCGGGCGCCCGGGTCGCCCCAGGCGTGGGCCATCGAGACGACGCCGCTCGGGACGTCCTCCGCCGGCTCCGCCACCCCCAGGATCGCGCCGTGGGCGGAGCGGATCTCGACCAAGGCGCCGGCCCCGACTCCGAGCTCGTCCAGGTCCAGCGGGTTCATGTAGGCCGGGTTGGTGGTCCCCCGCGCCCGGATGGCTTCGAGCTGCCGGCCGGAGGAGTTGTAGACATGACCGAGACGCCGGCTGACCAGGCGATGGCTGAACCCGTCTCCGTCCACGCCGGCGAGGACCGTCTCGAGCTCGTCGAGCACGCCCTCCGGCGCCAGCGCGAAGCGGGCGTCCGCACCGGCGGCCGCAGGCGCCACGACCTCGGCGATGGGGTCGAACACGTGTCCGCCTTCCTGGGCGCGAACCTCCGCGAGCGGCACGCGCGACCCGGCGGTCATCGCGTCGAGCACCGTGTCCTTGTCGAGGGGCCGGCCGAGGTCGAGGGCGCCTCCGGCGAGCTCGATGGGGGTCCCGCGCCGGCGTGCCAGCTCGGTGTAGAGCTCCCACTCCTCGATCGTGTCGTCCGGCGGGGTGGCGACCGCCGGCGTGTAGTGGGCGTAGGGCGTCTCGTACCAGGTGTCCGTGAGCCAGGTGATGTCCGGCCGCTCCAGGCACAGGCGCGGCGCCAGCACGTAGTCGGCCCGGCGCGCGGTGGCCGAGAGCCAGGCGTCCACGCACACGAGGAGCTCGAGCTCGTCCAGCGCGCGCAGGGTCTTCGCCTGGTCCGGGAAGGCCACGACCGGGTTGCCGCCGATGCACAGCAACGCGCGCACCTGCCCTTCGCCAGGCTCGAGGATCTCGTCGGCCAGGGCCGCGGTGGGCATCTCGCCGACGACCTGCCCGAGCCCGCGCACCCGCGAGCGGGGACCGTGGCCGAAGGCGGGGCGCGGTGCGACCACCTGGGCGCGGCGCGTGTAGGGCCCGGTGAGCACGCCCGGGTTGGACACGGGCTCGCCTTCCCGGTTCACCCGGCCGCACACGACGTTCAGGGCGATGACGAGGTGCTCGGTCAGGTTCGGGCGCGGCGACATGTCCGGGCCGGTGCCGGTGGTGGCGATGCCGCGGGGCCCGGCGGCGAACAGGCGTGCGGCCTCGGCGATGCGCTCCGCCGGAACGCCGGTGCGTGCGGAGGTCGTCTCCAGGTCGAAGGGGGCCACGGCCCGGCGAAGCTCCACGAGCCCGTCGACGTGGGCGGCGCAGAAGTCGGCGTCGTTTCGCCCCTCGGCCAGGATGAGGCGGATCATGCCGGCCAGCAGGGCCGGGTCTTCGCCGGGCCGAACGGCCAGGTGCAGGTCCGAGCGCCGGGCCACCTCGCTCCGGCGCGGGTCGACGCAGATCACCCGCAGTCCCCGGCGCCGGGCGTCGCGCAGGCGCTTGGCCGGATTGAACGGGGAGAGACCGCCCCAGGGCGCGTACTTGGAGACGAGGGTGTTGCAGCCGATCACCATCACCACGCCGGCGGCGGCAGCGGCGCTCTCGAAGCCGTGCATGCCCGCGCTCCAGAAGCCCGTGCGCGAGAGCGCCACGAACTTGCCGGGCTGGTCGATGGTGATGCTCGAGTAGAACGAGGGCGAGCCGGCGCCCCGGTGCCACGCCTGGGCCACGGCTAGGGCGGCAGCGTTCTGGAAGGCGTGGGTGCCGCAGTAGGTGGCCACGGCGCGGGGGCCGTGGGCCTCGACGATGGCATCGACCCGGTCGGCGATCTCCCCCAGGGCGGCCCCCGTGGCGACGGGCTCGAGCTCGCCGTCCACGCCACGCCGGAGCGAGCGCCGCACCCGCTCCGGGTGGGCGAGCAGGGCCGGCAGCTGCCGGCCCTTGATGCAGGTGTAGCCGCCGTAGACCGGATCGGCGGCGTCCCCGCGCACGGCCGTGACCCGGCCGTCGTCCACGTCCACCTCGAGGGCGCAGTAGGCGTGGCAGACGCGGCAGTAGGATGTTCGGGTCCGGGTCGACATGGGGCCTCCGCGGGCTCCATGTTACTCCGGGCGCCGATAGCGCCAGACGTGCCGGGTGCGGTCGGCGGAGAAGCCCGGCAGGACGGCCACCTTCTCGAAGCGCTCCGGGTCCTCCACCATCTCCATCAGGTCCGGGTGGCGCTTCCAGCCCAGGCCGAGGCGCCCGATGTTCACGAACAGCTCGCCACCCTCCCGGCGGGTGCGGCGCATGTGCCGCCGCAGCTCCTTCTCGGTGCCGATCAGCTGGACCTGGGGGTCGTAGTAGAAGGGGCCGGACACCCAGGTGACGGTCGTGATGCGCTGGTTCTCCGCGGCCAGCGGGTCGCGGACGGGGCGCGTGGCCTCGACGGACTCGCGCAGCGGGTAGAAAGGACGGGTCCACTGGGTGTGGTGGACGGGCCAGGCCAGGGCGAAGGCAAGCCCCAGGAAGGCGGCGCCGGCCGCCGCCCCGACCCACGGCCGGCGCAGCGCCGCGCCCAGGCCGTCGAGCCCGAGGGCCACGAGGGCCGCCGCCGGCGGAAGGGCGAAGGTGAGGTACCAGACGTAGAGGTGGTCGCTGCGCAGGCAGGACTGGAGCCAGGTGAGCGGCGCGGCGAGCAGCAGCACGACCAGCAGGCCGGCCCGCAGGCCGCCGGCCCGGGCCAGGCGCATCGCCCCGAATGCGAGTGCGGCGGCGGCGAGCACCGCCACCGCGACGAAGAGCGCGGTCGGGGCGTCCCGGAGCTGGGGATAGAAGAGGGCCGCGTCCGCCTGGGGCCTGCCCCAGCCGACGCCGGCCAGGAGGTGGGCCCCGACCGCCTTCAGGTAGCGCAGGCCCAGGTCCGAGATGCCCTGGGCCTTGGCCGCATACTCGCGGTACTGGAAGAAGTTCGGCGTCATCATCAGCACGAAGAAGAGCGCCCCGGCCAGGTCGACGAAGACGAGCCGCGTGAGCTGGGAGCGCAGCGCCGGGCCGCCCCGGTCCCGGATCCACAGGAAGCCCGCCGCCACGGCGTTCATGAGCAACACGTGATAGAGGGTGGCCGGATAGGTCCAGAGCAGCAGCAGCTGGGCCACCCCGAAGGCGATCCAGCGCCGCCAGCTCCCCCGATGGAGCGCGGCCACGGTGAGCACCAGCGTGACCGACACCAGGCACATGGCCAGGGAGTAGCCGCGCGCCTCGGACAGGTAGCGGATGTGCCAGGGGTGCAGGGCCAGGAGCCAGGCGGCGAGGGCGCCGGCCCCGGCGAAGCCCAGCCGCCACAGGAGCCAGGCGACGGCGGCGATCGAGCCGGCGCCGGCGAGCAGGGCGGGCAGCCGCAGGACCGGCTCCGAGACGAAGCGGAGCGGCGGATCCGCCAACGCGCCCCAGACCGTGAGCGAGGCCCGCGCGAGCAGGGTGTGGACGACGTGGTTGTTCGGCTTTCGGTAGTACCAGAAGCTGTCGCGCAGCTTGATGCCCTTGGCTTCGAGCTGGCCCTCGCCGTCGTCGAAGTAGCCGCCCCAGATGGCCCGCCGCACGTTGTACACCTCGTCGTCCCACAGGCTGTCGTCGAGACGCGGCAGGCCCGCGCCGACGCCGGCCAGGACCGCGAGGCCGACCCCCGCGACGATCCAGCGGGAGGGCCGCGCCGGCGGGGCCAGGTCCGGGCGCTCCGGGGGCTCCCGGCGGTCGAACCAGAAGCGGGTGGTCGCGAGGAGCAGCGCGGTCACCGCCGCGACCCCGGCCGCGACCCAGTAGCCGTAGGCGACCCACAGGTCCACGGGACGCACCGGGCGGCCGTCGGCGTGGCGCTCCACCTCGCCCGGGACCCACGGGTGGTCGCCGAAGATCAGGTGCGCGACCAGCACGAGGAGGATCACGCCGAGAGCGATCTGCATCGGGCGGGCGGCCTGCATGGCGGCGCAGAGTACTGGAGAAGCGGGTCCGGGGGCGCCCCTCTACTTCACGCGAGACAAGCGGGTCCGGGGCGCCCCTCTACTTCACGCGAGACAAGCGGGTCCGGGGCGCCCCTCTACTTCACGCGAGGATGCCTCGGGCGGCCCAGTCGGCGATCTGCTCGGGGGAGTGGCCCAGCAGGCCCTCGAGGACGGCCCGGTTGTCGGCGCCGGGGTGGCAGGCGCGCTCGGGCACGCGGGCCGGAGCGCGGGAGAGGCGCAGGCGGGAGCTCTCCACCCAGCTCGTCTGGTAGAGCGCGTGGGCCACCTCCTGGAAGTGTCCGCGTGCCTGGAGGTGGGGATCCTCGAAGAGCGAGGGGGTGTCGAGCACCTCGGCCGCGGGCACGTCCACGGCCTGGAGCCGCGCCTCGACCTGCGCCGCCTCGAGAGGCGCGACCCAGCTCGCCAGCGCCTCGGGTGCGGCGGCGTCGGTGCGACGCCTGCGCCACGCGGGGCGATCCAGTGCCGCGCACAGGCGCTCCCAGTCCGCGTCGTCGCGCACCGCGATCGCCACCCAGCGGTCGTCTCCGGCACAGGCGAACACGTCGTGGGGGAAGCACACCCAGTCCGCGTTGCCCCGGGCCGGCACCGGTCCCGAACCTCCTGCCGTCGCCTCGAGGAGACTCGGCGCCAGGAAGTGGAGCGACGCCTCTGCCTGGGCCATGTCGATGTGCTGGCCCTCGCCGGTTCGCTCCCGGTGCTCGAGAGCCGCCAGGATCGCGATGGCGTTGTAGCGGGCGGAGATGAAATCGGTGTAGGCGCCGTAGGGCCCGGAAGGCGGCTGCCCCGGCCAGCACGCGAGCTGCTGGAAGCCGGTCACGCTGGCGGCCAGATTCCCGAAGCCGGTGAAGTCCCTCCACGGACCGGTCTGGCCCATCAGGCTGCTCGAGATCATGATCAGCCCCGGGTTGCGCTCGCGGAGCGCCTCCCAGCCGAGCCCGTAGCCGTCGATCACCCCGGGCGAGAAGGACTCGGTGACCACGTCGGCCCAGTCGGCCAGCTCGAGCGCGATCTCGCGTCCTTCCGGGTGCGCCAGGTCGAGGGTCACGGCCAGCTTGTTCACGTTGGCGGTGTGGAAGCCGCCGGCGCCGTCCGGGTGCGGATTGTTGAACTGGTATGGAGGAATGACCCGTAAGGTGTCGAGACGACTGGTGGATTCGACGCGAACCACCTGGGCGCCATAGTCCGCCAGCAGGCGCGTGGAGCCGGGGCCCGCCAGCACCCAGAAGAGGTCGAGGATCTTCACCCCGGCCAGGGGGCCGGCCTCCCCATCGCCACGGGGCGTGGCGGCGAGCCGGGCGGGAGGCGCCTCCGCCCGCACCTCCGCCCCGTGCTCGTCGAGCCGGGGCGCCGGGCGGCCGTTGCCCAGCGGGCTGGCGGGCAGGTGCGCGAAAGGGCCGGGGACCCGCAGGCGCCCGGCGCCGGGAACCTCGATCTCCGGTGCGGCGCCCCGCTCGGCGAGCTGATCGCTCCGGGCCAGCTCGTCGACCCCCAGGATCGGCGCCACCAGCAGCTTGCGCTTCACCGCCTCGGCCATCAGCCGGGCCTTGTCGTGCCGGCGGAAGAAGGCGTCGAGGATCGTCTCGACCCGGCGCCAGTCGGCCTCGGTCCGTTCGCCGCGGATCAGGTTCAGGGCGAACTGGCCCCACGCCTCCTCGTGGAGATCGACCGGGACCTCCTGCTCTTCGGCGACCCACGCCAGCAGCCGGGTCATGAAGTGACCGGTCGACGGCAGGAACACCGGACCCAGCGTGACCCAGCCGTCCGCCGCCTCGTAGCGCGTGCGCAGCAGGACACCGCCCGCCACGGCGCCGCCGGAGATCCGCCGGGCTGGCACCTCGCCCAGGGGCGCGTCCAGGGAGCGGAACATGGTGGCCAGGGTGACGGACTGCTGGGCCGAGACGTCCACGTGCTGGCCGCGCCCCGTCCGCTTGCGCGCGAAGTGGGCGAGGAGCGCGCCGCAGGCCGCGTCCGCCCCCGCGTGGGCGTAGGCCTGGGGCGCCTGGACGCGCAGGGGGCGCGATTCCGACTCCCCGGAGAGATAGAGCGCGCCGCCGGTGGCCATCGCCGTGAGGTCCGTGCTGGCGTGGCCGGCCTTCGGTCCGGTCTGGCCGAAGGGCGAGATCGAGATGTACACCAGGCCCGGGTTCAGGGCTGCCAGGTCCTCGTACCCGAGCCCGAGCGCTGCCAGCCGGCCGGGGCGCTCGCTCTCGATCCAGAAGTCCGCGCCGCGGGCGAGCTCCCGAAGCCGTTCGCGGTCCACCTCCGCTGCCAGGTCGAGTACCGCACTGCGCTTGCCGCGGGCGTAGGCCTGCCAGAAGAGGGAGCGCTCCGGCCCCGGCTCACCCCCCAGCCAGGGGCCCTGGGCCCGGGCGCGGGAGCCTTCGGGCGGCTCGATCTGCACCACGTCGGCGCCCAGGTCGGCCAGGATCTGACCGCACAGGAGACCCTTCTCATCGGTCAGGTCCAGAACGCGCCGGCCATCGAGCACGCCCGTCATTCTACGCGGGCGCGGCCCCTTCGGGCGCCTTTCTGAGCTCGGCGGCGGCATCCAGCACCGCTCGAACGATCTTGTCGTAACCCGTGCAGCGGCAAAGGTTTCCGGCCAGCCAGAAGCGCACGTCGCGCTCGCTCGGATCCGGCTGGCGATCGAGCAGGGCCTTGGCCGCCACCACGATGCCCGGCGTGCAGACCCCGCACTGGAGGCCGGCGTGCTCGAGGAGCTTCTGCTGCACCGGGTGCAGGCGGCCCGCCTCGGCCACGCCTTCGACCGTCTCGACCGACCGACCCTCGACCTCGGCCGCCAGGGTGAGGCAGGAGCAGACCAGCCGGCCGTCGAGCAGCACCGAGCAGGCCCCGCAATCGCCGGTGCCGCAGCCCTCCTTGGTTCCGGTCAGCTGGAGCTCGTCCCGCAGCACGTCGAGGAGCGTCTGGTGGGGCTCGCAGAGGAAGTCGGCGGGATCGCCGTTCACGACGGTCGTCACGTGGAGGCGAGGCAAGAAGGCTCTCCTGTAGGCAGGGGCAGAGAGGTCACGAGGGCTCTCCAGCCGCGCGAGAGGCGGCGATCCGGGCGGCGCGCGTCAGGAGCACGCCGGCCACGTGGGTGCGGTAGTCGGCGGGCCCGCGCACGTCGTCGATCGGGCGGCAGGCGGCGCGGGCGGCCGCGGCGGCGGCCTCCAGGGCGGCGTCGTCCAGACGGCTACCGACCAGTGCCTCGGCCGCGGCCGGGACGAGGAGCGCGGTCGGCGCCACGGCGCCGAGGGCGACCCGCGCGGCGGCGCAGCGCCCTTCCCCGTCGAGTCCGATCTGCACCCCCGCCCCGGCGACGGCGATGTCCATCTCGGTGCGCGGGATGAGCCGCAGGTAGGCGTCGGCGGTGCGGTCCGGCGGGCGCGGCACGCGGAGCTCGACGAGCAGCTCGCCCGGGCCGAGCACGGTCTCGCCGGGCCCAGTGCAGAACGCCTCCACCGGCACCTCCCGGGTGCCGCCGGGAGCGGCGATCCGACCGACGGCCCCCGCGGCGATCAGGGCCGGCACCGTATCCGCTGCCGGGGAGCCGTTGCACAGGTTCCCGCCCAGACTCGCGCGGCCCTGGATCTGCTCGGAGCCGATCAGCTCGGCGGCTCCGACCAGGCCCGGCCAGATCGCGCGGATCTCCGGGCGCTCGCGCAGCTCCGCGCTGGGGAGGGCCGCGCCGAGCCGCAGGCCCTCCGGCCCGAGCTCGCAGGCCGTGAGATCCGGAATCCGCTTCACGTCCACGACCAGCCGCGGCCGCCGACGGCCCGTCTGCATCTGGACGATCAGGTCGGTCCCTCCGGCCAACACCCGGCCGTCCGGCCCGGCCTCCGCCAGCAGGGCCACGGCCGCATCGACGCTCTCCGGGGCGGCGTAGGCCGCGCTCGTGCTCAAGGCCATCTCCTAGCCTCCCGAGACCACCGGGAGGAAGTGGAGCTCGCTGCCGGCGGGCACCGGCTCGAGCCAGGGATCGTGGACGACCTCGCCGTCGATCGCGACGGCGAACTCGGCTCCCAGCGCCGTACCGAAGCCCGGGAAGCGCTCGTCGAGCGCCCGCACGACGGCCCGCACGCTGCCCGCGGGCACCTGGACGTGCAGCAGCCCGTCGCAGTGCCCGCGCAGAGCACGGGGAATCTCCACGAGGCAGTTCACGAAGCCGCCCCGCCCTCCCGGAGGGCCGCGAGCAGGCGCGGCGGCGAGATCGGCAGCCTCGCCATGCGCACGCCGGCCGCGGCGTGCACCGCGTTGGCCACGGCGGCCAGCGGCGGGACGATCGGCGTCTCGCCGACGCCCCGCACGCCGTAGGGGTGATTCGGGTTCGGCACCTCGACGACGACCGTGTCGATCATCGGCAGGTCCGAGGCGACCGGCACGCGGTAGTCGAGGAAGCCCGGATTTGCGAGCACCCCGTCGGCATCGAACACGTACTCCTCGTTCAGCGCCCAGCCGATGCCCTGGGCCGCGCCGCCCTGCATCTGACCCTCGACGTAGCTCGGGTGGATCGCGCGCCCGGCGTCCTGCACCGCGGTGTAGCGAACCACGTCCACCCGCCCGGTCTCCGGGTCGATCTCCACGTCGCACAGGTGGGTCGCGAAGCCGGGGCCGGCGCCGCGGGCGGTGAGCTGGGCCTGGCCGCCCAGGGGCCCCCCGGTCGACGCCGCCTTGCGGGCCACCTCGGCCACCGTGAGCGGATCCTCCGCGACACCCGAGCCCTCCGCGGGCACACAGCGGCCGTCGACGAAGTCCACCTGGTCCGGCGCGCAGTCCCAGAGCTTGGCCGCCCGGCTGCGCAGCTCGCGCACCACCTGGCGCGAGGCCTCGATCACCGCCTGACCGGTGGCGAACGTGACGCGACTGCCGCCGGTGACGTCGGCATAGCCGATCGACTCCGTGTCGGCGACGACCGGACGCACGTGGTGGACGTCGATCCCGAGCTCCTCCGCGCACAGGATCGCCATCGACGCGCGGGAGCCCCCGATGTCCGGGTTGCCGGTGACCACCACCGCCGTGCCGTCCTCGTTCAGGTGCACCTCGGCGCTCGAGCTCATCCCGGCGTTGAACCAGAAGCCCACCGCGACCCCGCGGCCCTGGTTCGGGCCCAGGGGCGCCCCGTAGTGCGGGTGGTCGCGGGCGGCTTCGAGGGTCTCGATCAGCCCGATGCGCTTCAGGGTCGGCCCGTAGGGAGTCTTGGTTCCCTCCTTCGAGGCGTTGGCGAGGCGCAGCTCGATCGGGTCCTGGCCGAGCTTCGCCGCCAGCTCGTCCAGGGCGCTCTCGATCGCGAAGGCCGCCTGGGGCGCGCCTGGCGCCCGGTAGGCGGTGGTCTTGGGTTTGTTGCACACGACGTCCAGAGACTCGATGTGATGGTTCGGCACGTCGTAGGGGGTGATCACGGTCATCGCCGCCGCAACCGCCGGTGCGCCGGGGAAGCCGCCGGCCTCGAAGGCCATGCGCACCCGCGCCGCCAGGAGCGCTCCGTCCTTGCGAGCCCCGAGCTCCACCTCCATCAACGTCGCGCCGCCGGGCCCGGTGGCGCGGAAGACCTCCTCCCGGGTCATCACCATCTTCACCGGCCGCGCCGCCTTGCGCGAGAGCAGCACCGCCAGCGGCTCGAGGTAGACCGTGGTCTTGCCGCCGAAGCCCCCGCCGATCTCGCTGGGGATGACCTTCAGCTGGGAGATGTCGAGGCCCAGGAGGGCGGCGCAGTAGGCGCGCACCTGGAACTGGCCCTGGGTGCAGCACCACAGGACCGACTGGCCGTCCTCACCGGTGCGGGCCAGCGCGGCGTGGGGCTCGATGTAGCCCTGGTGCACGGTCTGGGTGCGGTAGGTGCGGCGCACCACGGCCGCGGCTTCGGCCAGGCCCGCGTCCACGTCGCCGCGCTCGTAGGTCGTGACGGAGGCGACGTTCGTCGGCCCGGTGTCCGACGCGCCCTTCGTGCGCAGGTCGTCGTGCAGGATCTCGGCGCCCGGGGCCATCGCGTCCTCGACGTCCAGGACCACCGGCAGCGGCTCGTAGGCGACCTCGATCGCTTCGAGGGCGCGCTCGGCGGCGGCCTCGCTCGTCGCCGCCACCGCCGCCACCGCGTGCCCGTGGTAGAGCACCTTCTCCCGGGCCAGCACGTTCCGGGAGAGGTGGGCCATGTTCACCTGCCCGCCGCCGGGAGGGAGGTCGGGCAGGTCCGCCGCCGTCACCACGGCCTTTACCCCGTCCATGGCGAGGGCGGCGCGGGTGTCGATCGAGGTGATGCGCGCATGGGCGTGGGGGCTGCGCAGGACCCGGCCCCACAGCATGTCCGGGAGCGAGAAGTCCGCACCGAACTGAGCGCGGCCGGTCACCTTGTCCACGCCGTCGTGGCGGATGGGACGCGTGCCCACCCAGCGGAACTTGGGCTGTCCGTTCTCGTCGGCCACGTCTCACCTCCGGATCCGGGGAGCGTACCCCAGGCCGCGCACGGCGAGAGCCGGTCTCGGAATCGTGAAGCGCGTACCGGCCCTCCTCGAGGAGACGGGCACGCTGGATATTTCTGGGACGGGCTCTAGCCTCGCCCCGTGGAGCTGCGATTGCCCGATCCCGCGCTCCGCGACGCCCTGCACACGGTCTGCGAGCGCGTCGCCGCCGCCGGGGGGCGCGCCCTGGCCGTGGGCGGCTGCGTGCGCGACAGCGCCCTCGGCCGCACCGCAAGGGACGTGGACGTCGAGGTGTTCGGTCTCGCCCCGGAGCGGCTGGGCGAGGTGCTCGGGGCGGCCGTCCCGGTTCTTCGGGTCGGCCAGGCGTTCCCGATCTTCCGCCTCGGCAGGCTGCCTCTCGACGTGGCCGTTCCGCGGCGGATCGGCGAGCGCGAGGCCTGGGACCCGGATGCGACGCCCGAGACGGCCGCCTTGCGCCGGGACTTCACGCTGAACGCAATCGCCCTGGACCCGCTCACGGGCGAGGTGATCGATCCGCTGGGCGGCCTGGGCGACCTGCGTGCTCGCCGCCTGCGCCACGGCTCGCCCCGCTTCGACGAGGACCCGCTGCGGGTGCTGCGGGCGATGCAGCTCTCGGCGCGCTTCCGCCTGGACGTCGCGCCGGAGACCGTCCTTCGCTGCCGGCGACTCGACGCCGACGGGCTCGCCCGGGAGCGCGTGTTCGGCGAGTGGCGGCGGCTGCTGCTCGAAGGCGAGGAGATCTCCCGCGGCCTCCGCTTCCTGCGCGCCTGCGGCTGGACGCGCACGGTCCCGGAGCTCGAGGCCCTGATCGACGTGCCCCAGGATCCGACCTGGCATCCCGAGGGCTGCGTGTGGACCCACACCCTCCATTGCATGGACGTGTTCGCCGCCGAGCGCACCGGCGAGGAGCGGGACGACCTCGTGGTGGGCCTGGCCGTGCTCTGCCACGACCTCGGCAAGCCCGTGACGACGCGGGTCGACGAGGACGGCCGGGTGCGCTGCCTCGGCCACGAGCGGGCGGGCGAGGCCCCGACCCGCCGGCTGCTCGCCCGCTGGACCGACGAATCGGCCCTCGCCGGCGAGGTGGTTCCCCTGGTGCTGGACCACCTCGCGCCGGTGCAGCTCCACGCCGCCGGCGCTGGCCCCGCCGCGGTCCGGCGGCTCGCCCGGCGTGCCGGCCGTATCGACCGGCTCGTGCGGGTGGCCTCGGCGGACCAGCAGGGCCGCCCGCCCCGGGTCATGGGCGCGTTCGAGGCGGGCGACTGGCTCCTCGCCCGCGCCGCCGAGCTGGGCGTGCTGCACGCCCCTCCGGAGCCTCTCGTGCAGGGGCGCCACCTGATCGCGCTGGGCCTCGAGCCGGGGCCGCCGTTCGGCCCCATCCTCGAAGCCTGCTATGCCGCCCAGCTCGACGGCCGCATCCGCGACGAGGCGGAGGGCATCGCCTTCGCAGAGGCCCGCATCCGGGAGTCTTAGCCGAGCCGTCCCACGACCCGCTCCATGGCGGCCCGCTGCGCCTCCATCGAAGCCAGCAGCCGAAGGTGCACGCGGGTGCGCCGGAGGTTGTGCTCCGGGTCGCGGATGCGGAAGTAGCGGTCGCCGTCGAGGTAGTCGGCGAGGAAGCGCAGGGCCAGCTCGTAGGTCATCACCAGGGCGCCGGGCACGAGGGAGGCGCGCTCCTCAGCGGTCATCCACCCGCCGGCGGAGGCCGACCAGCCCTCGGCCAGCGCCTCGAACACGTCCATGCGCAAGGCGACCCGGGCGACGTCCGCCTCGTCCTCCCGGGCGGCGTTGCCGGCGGAGCGCACCAGGTCGCCGAAGTCCCAGGCCAGCAGGCCGGGCATCACCGTGTCCAGGTCCACCACCGCCACCGCCCGCTGCGTCTTGCGGTCGAAGAGCACGTTGTTCGCCTTCGTGTCGTTGTGGGTCGAGCGCTCCGGAAGGCCCGCCACGTCGAGGCAGGTCGCGAGGGCAGCGCGGGCGCCCAGGCCCTCGATCTCGGCGCCCGCCGCCGCCACCCGGCCGACACGATCGGCGCGAACGGCCTCCTCCAGCGCGCTTCGGCGCGCCACCGTGTCGTGGAAGCCGGGCAGGGTGGCGTGGAGGGGCGGCGGGGGGAGGTCGGCCAGCCCCGCGGCGAAGGCGCCGAAGGCGCGCCCGATCTCCCGGGCGGTGTCCGCGTGCTCGACCAGGTCGAAGCTCTCGGCGTCCGGCACCCGCTCCCAGGCCCGCCAGCACGCACCGTCCGGCGTGCGCACGAGAACGTCGCCCCGCGGCGTCGCGACCAGGCGCGGCACCCACGCCGCTACGCTGGGATGGGAGGTCACGCGGACCAGGTTCTCCATCAAGCGGTCCGGGTCCGGGAACACGTGGGTGTTCAGCCGCTGGAGGACCAACGCGCGGGGCCCAGAGTCGGTGGCGAGGTCGATCCCGAAGGTGGCGTGGATGTGCCCCGAGCCGAGGGGCCCGCTCGCCCTCACCGCCCCGGCGACGAAGCGGGTCGCGGCCTCGGCGGCGCCATCGCTCATGCCGGGAGCCACAGGATCGCGGCGACCGCCCCGAGACCGGACAGCGACCAGATCCCGACCAGGACGCCGAGCAAGCCGCGCCGACCGCTCTTCCAGAGACGGAAGCCGCCCTGGGCGCTCACCACGATTACGATGGCCAGGGCCGCCATGGCGAAGGGATTGCGGTCGCCGAAGACGAGCACGAGGAGCGCGGCGCCCAGGGTGGAGACGATGCCAACCGCGACGATCAGGACCGGGCGCAGAGTCGGGTCGGAGACCCAGCTCCGCAGCCACGCGTCGAGGCTGGCCGGCTCCCGCTCGTCCTCCACGCAGGGAACGTAGCGGCCGGGCCCGTCCGACCGGCACCGGCTCAGGGCGCGCGGCGACTCCGCGCGAGGCCCACCACGAGGGCGGCCCCGAGGGCGAAGACCGCGGCGGCCGTCGGCTCCGGCACCGCCGGCATCGGCCGGATCGCCACGACCGGCTTCTGGGCCGTCAGCACCTGGGCCACGGCGGGGTGGGCCAGCAACATGACGGCGAGGGGAAGGATGCGATACAGCAGGGTCTTCATCGGGAGATCCTCGACGACGGGAGGGAAAGGCCCCGCCATCCTACCGCGTCCCGAGCCAGATCGGGGGAATTTTTCCCCTCGAAAGGACACCATGACCCTGCCCACCCTGCCCTTCGGCCGCACCGGCCACCAGAGCACCCGCGTGCTGTTCGGCGCCGCCGCCCTCGGCGGCATGCGCCAGGAGAAAGCCGATGCCGTGCTCGAGCAGCTCCTCCTTGCCGGCGTGAACCACCTCGACACGGCGGCCTCCTACGGCGAGGCGGAGCTGCGGATCGGGCCCTGGATGCGGGAGCACCGCGGGGACTTCTTCCTGGCTACGAAGACCGGCGAGCGCACTGCCGCCGGGGCGCGGGAGAGCCTGCACCGCTCCCTCGAGCGGATGCGGGTGGACGCCGTCGACCTGATCCAGCTCCACAACCTGGTCGACCCGGCCGACTGGGAGACGGCCCTCGGTCCGGACGGCGCCGCCGAAGCCCTGGTGGAGGCCCGCGATCAGGGACTGGTGCGCTTCCTCGGCGTCACCGGCCACCGCTGGAACGCGGCCACCATGCACCTGCGCAGCCTGGACCGGTTTCCCTTCGACTCGGTGCTCTTTCCGTACAGCTACACGATGCTGGCCCAGCCGGACTACGCCGCCTCGGTCGAGGCGTTGATCGCGCGGGGCCAGGCCGACGGCGTCGCCCTCCAGACCATCAAGTCCGTCGCGCGGCGTCGCTGGCAGGACGGGGACCTGCGTAAGTTCAGCTGGTACGAGCCGCTCCTCGACCCGGAGCCGGTGCGACGGGCCGTGCACTTCGTGCTGGCCCAGGAGGGTCTCTTCCTGAACACGTCGAGCGACGCGCGGCTCCTGCCGACGATCCTCGCCGCCGCCGCCGAGCCCCCCGAGGCCCCGGCGCCGGACGCCCTCGAGGCCGACGTGGCGCACTACGAGATGGAGCCGCTGTTCCCACCGGGCGTCGACGCGATCTGACCGCGGCGCCTACGCCCCCGCCTCCGGGTCCGCGTACACCGACGCGTCGAGCTGGCCCTCGGCCTTCGCGACGATGCAGGTCACCGCCGCGTCGCCGGTGATGTTCACCGCGGTGCGCACCATGTCGAGCAGGCGGTCGATGCCGATGATGAGCCCGATGCCCTCCACCGGCAGGCCCACCTGGCGCAGCACCATGGCGAGCATGATCAGCCCGACGCCGGGCACGCCGGCGGTGCCGATCGAGGCCAGGGTCGCCGTCAGCACCACCATCAGGTAGCCGGTGGGCCCGATGTCCACGGCGTAGGCCTGGGCGATGAACACGGTGGCCACGCCCTGCATGATGGCGGTGCCGTCCATGTTGATGGTCGCGCCCAGGGGAACGGTGAAGGAGGCCACCCGGTTGTCGACGCCGAGACGGCGCTCGGTGGTGCGCAGGGTGACGGGCAGGGTGGCCCCGGAGCTGGCGGTGCTGAAGGCCACGACCTGGGGCGAGCGCATCTTGCGGAAGAACATCAACGGATCGAGACGGGCCAACACGGCGAGCAGCGCGGGATAGACGCCGGCCCCGTGCACCAGCAGCACCCCGAACACGACGAAGAAGTACTTGAGGAGGGGCTGGAAGGCGTCGAAGCCCTGCTGGGCGAAGACCTTCGCGATCAGGCAGAAGACGCCGATCGGCGCGATACGCATGAGGAGCGCGACCAGCCGCATGATCACCGTGTTCGCGTCCTCGAAGAACGAGAGCAGGCGGGTGCCGGCGGTCCCGGCCATCGTCATGGCCAGCCCGAAGAGCACGGCGAAGACGATGATCTGGAGCATGTTGCCCTCGGCCATCGCCTTCACCGGGTTGGTCGGGAAGATCTGGATCAGCGTGTCCGAGAGCGGGGGCGCCTCGCGGCCCTCGAATTGAACGTCCGTGGGCAGGTCGAAGCCGGCGCCGGGCGCCACCAGCACCGCCGCCGTGATCGCGATGGTGATCGCCACCGCGGTGGTGAACAGGTAGAGGAGCAGCGTGCGCCCGCCGAGCCGGCCCAGGCGAGAGAGATCGTCCAAGGCGGCCGTGCCGCACACCAGCGAGACGAAGACCAACGGCACCACCAGGAGCTTCAGGCTCGCCAGGAAGACCGCGCCGCCCACGTGCAGCAGGCCCTGCACGAGGAACTGGGAGACGAAGCCCGCCCGGGAGATGCCGAAGGCGTTCAGCACCAGGCCGAGGGCCAGGCCCGCCCCCATGCCCACCAGGATCCGTCGCGTGAGCCCGCTGGCTCCGAGGTCGTCCTGCGGCTCGGCACTCGCCATGGCACCCCCCTACCCCGGAGGATAGGAACCCGGCGCCGGATCACCCGACGACTTCGAGCCGCTCGTCGAAGTCGTGCCGGCCCTCGCCGCGCCGCAGCACCCGGGGCAGGATGGTCGGGATGCTGCGGGGATCGAGCCGCGTCTTCGCCTGCACCAACGCGCGGGCGGAGTCGTAGCCGCACAGACCGCGCAGGTTGGTGAGGGTCGGCGAGATCATCGGCATCTCCTCCGCCTCGAAGCGCGCCAGGGCCTCCTCGGGGCGGATCCACAGGCTGTGCACCGCCTCGTGGCCGTCGTGGATCGCCTCTTGGTGCTCGGGCGCCAGGGCCACGAAGAAGCGCGTGTCGAAGCGGGACGGGTTGTCGATGGGCGTGATCCAGTGGGCGACGTAGGCGAGGCGGTCGGTGGCGAGGCGCAGGTCCTCGCGCTGGCACAGCTCCTCGAGGGCACCCTTCTCGCCGGCGTTCAGGCGACCGCGGTCGACGCCGAGCTGCTGCCGCACCTCCGGATCGCGCAGCTCGAGGAGCTTGCCGTCGGCACGGGTCGCGAGCAGCAGGCCCGCCTCCTCGAAGCACTCGCGAAGCGCCGCCACCCAGTAGGCGAGACCGCCGGTGGGGAGGTTCAGGGTGGTGTTTGCATCGAGGGGTCGCGGGCCCTGGCACAGGGCGCAGGCGGCGGGCCCGGCGTCGGCCGGATCGACCTTGCCGCCGGGGAACACGAAGAGGCCGCCGAAGTCACCGAACGACGAGCGCTCCATCATGAACACCTCGATGCCGGCGTCGCCGTCCCGCACGAGCATCACCGTGGCGGCGGGCTTCGGGATCCCGCTCTTCAGCGGGGCGACAGACTCCCCCTTCACCGCGGCAGCTGCACGAGGTTTCGCGAGATGATCACCCGCTGCACCTGGCCGGTGCCCTCCACGATGTCCATGGCCTTCACATCCCGATAGAGCTTCTCGATCAGGTGGTCGCCGCGGGCGCCCACGCTGCCGATCAGCTCCATGCCGAGGGTGGTCGCCTCCTGGCCCACCTGGGCGGCCAGGGCCTTCGACATCGAGGCCTCGACGATGTTCGGCTGCTGCCGATCCGCGAGCCAGCCGGCGCGCAGGCACACGAGGCGCGCCATGCGCAGCTTGCGGGCCATGGCCTCCAGGCGATCGCGCACGCGCACGTCGCCCAGCCGGTCGTGCTCCCGGGCGAAGGCCAGTGCCTCGTCCAGGGCGGCCCGGCCGATGCCGACCGCGTTGGCGGCGATCACCGGACGGCCCGCGTTGAAGGTGCGCATGGCCGTCTTGAAGCCCGCCTTGCCCTCCCGGCGCTCCTCGCCGCCCAGTAGGTTGGCGTCCGGCACGCGGCAGTCGTCCAGGCTGAACGACGTCGACTCGTAGGCCTTGAGGCCCATCTTCTTCTCGATCTTGAAGCCGCCCAGGCCTGGCATGCCCTGCTCGACGAAGAAGGCGCGCTGGGCCGCCCTTCCCTTCGTGGAATCGAGGGTCGCCTGCACCAGGATCCAGTCCGAGCGGCTGGCGTTGCCGATGAAGCACTTGGCGCCGTTCAGGATCCAGCCGTCCCCGTCCCGGCGGGCCTGGGTCTGGATGGCGGCGGCGTCGGAGCCGGCGCCGGGCTCGGTCATGCCGAAGCAGGCCCAGCGCGGGCGGTCGAGCTCCAGGAAGGGGCTGAGGAAGCGCTCCTTCTGCTCCTCCGTCCCCATGCCCAGCACGTTGCCCTCGGGCAGGCCGACGCCGGGGCTGGCGACGCCGATGCCGCGATCCCAGTAGGCCCACTCCTCCGCGAGGAGGAGCGTCTGGACGGTGGTGCGACGAGGCCCGGGCTCCCGCTCCCGGCCCTTCGGTCCGAGCCAGCGCGTGCGCCCCTCGCCCCGGGCCACGAAGCGCAAGAAATAGGGATGGTCCGGCGGCAGCGGCGCGCCGTTGCGATCGGCCTCGAGGCCGGCCGGGCGGATCTCCGTGCGCCCGACCTCACGGGCCTCCTCCAGCAGCTTGCGTGTCGGCTCGTCGATTCCGAACTCCACGCTAGGCCTCCCCGTGCGAGAGCTGCACGGCCCCGCCCGTGGCACACAGCGCCGCACCCGCGTCGTCCCGCGCGGCGTCGATGCCACCGCAGGTCTGGGCGAGGGCGCGGGCCTCGCGCATGAACTTCTCCACCGGATAGTCCGCCATGAAGCCGTGGCCCCCGAGGATCTGCACGCCGCTCGGCCCGATCAGCCGCGAGGCCTCGATCGTCTCGGCGAAGGCGGACGCCGCTTCGCCTTCCCCGAGGAGACCGGCGTCGAGACGCCAGGCGGCGTCGTGCACGAGCAGCCGGGCGCCGTCGAGGGCCATCTGCATGTCGGTGATCAGGAAGGCCAGCGCCTGATGATGGGCAATGGGCCGGCCGAAGGCCTCGCGCTCGAGGGCGTAGGCCCGGGAGAAGTCGCAGGCGGCCCGAAGCACACCGAGGAGCAGCGAAGCCGTGTGGATCCGCGTCCGGGCCCGCGCGCGAGCGCCGCCGGCCGCACCCTCGAAGCGGGCCGCGATCGGGGCGCCCTCCAGCCGCAGGGCCGACGCGCCGGCCGCCCGGAGCCCCGCGCCCCGCAGCGACTCGACGGCGATGCCCTCCCGGACCACGACCGCGCCCGCGGCGCCCTGCACCACGAGCAGCTCCACCCGGTCCGCCGGCACCCACGGCACCTCCCCGTCCAGCCGCTCGCCGGTGAGGGCCAGGTGCGCGTCGCGCTCGTCGACGAGGACCGCCCGCCCGTCACCGGCCAGCAGCGGGGCGAGCCACGCCTCCACCGCCTCGTCGCCGCCGAGCTCGGCCAGCGGGTACAGGGCGGGACCGATTCGGTCGAGGGCCAGGGCCGCGCCTGCGTCCGCCGCGCCGAGCTCCTCATTCACGAGGGCGCGGGCCAGGCTGCCGAGGGCCGCGCCGCCCGCCGCCTCCGGCAGCTCCAGGCCCGCGAGACCGATCTCGTCGAAGGTCGCCTGCACGCCCGCGTCCACGCCGCGAGCCTGCTCGGCCTCGCGCAGGGCCGGCGTGAGCGCCTCCGCCGCGAAGCTGCGTGTCGTCTCGACGAGGAGCGCCAGCTCCTCGCCCGGATCCAGGTCGAACATCCAGTGAGGGTATCGCGTCGCGGGAATCGCGGCGCCGCGCGCCCTACCCTCGGCCTCATGAAGCTGGCGAAGCCCCGCGTGGACGTGGCCCTGTTCACGAGCACCGACGAGCCCATGCTCGCGTTCTGGCAGGGCGAGGTCGGCCTTCCCTACCAAGAGCCCCTCCCCACCGGCGGCGGCAACATGCAGCATCGCCACGATCTCTCGGGCTCGGTGCTGAAGCTGAACCATGCCCGCGACGGCGTCCCAGCTCCTGGGCGATCTGGCGCAGGCCACTGCAGCCGCGCATGCGGAAAAACAGCGTCTCCAGGAGGTCGGGAGCGCGGAGCCAGTAGGTGGGGGAGAACGTCGGTTCACTGAACGAGCGGCGGCAGTGTTGACAGAGGTACCGCTGGACGCGGTCGCCGCGGCGGGGGCGGGAGAAGAAGCCCTTCTTCTTGAACCGCCAAGGGCCCGAATTCGTGTGGGAATCACATGTGGGACTCGGACAGTGCGGGGGAACGAAGGTAGCGCCGGCGGTCGGCATGACCGCCCTTCACCGCACGTTTCATGCCGGACCCATTCTTCGATCCACAACTCAGTCCTTCGCGGTGAGCCTCCGACGGAGCGCCCCGATCACCTCTTCGGCGTTACGCCGCGAGGCGTCGGCGGTGGGAATCAGCGCCGAGCCGTGGAAGGTGCCTGGGTAGCTGTGCAGCTCCACGGACACGCCGGCCTGGAGCAGCCGCTGGGCGTAGAGGATTCCCTCGTCGCGGAGCGGATCGAACTCCATGGTCGAGACGTAGGCCGGCGGAAGCCCGGTCAGGTCCTCGGCCCGGGCCGGCGCCGCGTAGGGCGACACCGGGCCCTGGTGATCCGGGCCCAGGTAGTGCTTCCAGCTCCACACCGCGTTGGGGCGGTTCCAGAGCGGCGTGTCCGTGAACTGGAGCATCGAGGGCGTGTCGAGCCGGTCGTCGAGCTCCGGGATCTCGAGCACCTGGAAGCAGAGGGCGGGGCCGCCGCGGTCGCGGGCCATGAGCGCCGCGCCCGCCGCCAGGCCGCCGCCGGCGCTCTGGCCGGCGATGGCGATCCGGCCCGGGTCGATACCGAGGGACGCGACGTTCCCGGCGGTCCACACGAGACCCGCATAGCAATCCTCGATGCCGGCGGGGAACGGATGCTCCGGCGCCAGCCGGTACTCCACCGAGACCACCACCGCGTCGATCTCGGCGGCCACCTTCTGGCACCAGGAGTCCATCATCTCGATGCTGCCGGTCATGAAGCCGCCGCCGTGGATCTCGTAGACCGCGGGCCGGGGGCCGCCTCCCGCCTTGGGCCGGTAGATGCGGATCGGCACCTCCGGTGCGCCAGCGGGGCCGGGGACGCTCCGGTCCTCCTTCACCACGTCAACCCGGTCCTCCACCGGCGCCGCGAAGTTCAGGGCCCCGGTGCGGGTCTCCTGCACCTTCTCCACGCTCGAGAAGTCCAGCACCGTCGGAAGGGCTGGGAGGATCTCGGCGAAGTCGGGGTCGTAGTCGCGCTGGGTCATCGGTGAGCTCCTCAGAGTCGCTTGCCCGAATCGATCGCCGGGGGGATCCAGGCGGGGGAGCGCTTCTCGGCGAAGGCGCGCATGCCCTCCCGGGCCTCGCTCCCCTTGAAGAGCGACCAGTCCATGCTCATGCGGTCGACGGCGCCGTAGCGCGCGTGGATCAGGCGCTTCACGTGCAGCCGGGCCTCCGGCGCCGTGCGCAGGATGTCCTCGGCCACCGAGCGGGCGGCCTCGTGGAGCTCGTCGTGGGGGACGACCCGGGAGACGAGCCCCATCGCCCTCGCCTCCTCGGCCTCCAGCCGGCGGCCGGTCAGCAGCAGGTCGCGGGCGTTGGCGATGCCCACGTGGGGCGGCAGATAGGCGGCGTAGCCGGTGTCCGCGATCCCGCGCAGCAGCTCCGGCGCGCGGAAGGTGGCGCGGTCGCTCGCCACCGCCACGTCCGAGAGCATCGCGATCAGCAGACCGCCGCCCTGGCAGATACCGTTCACGGCCGATACCACCGGCGCGGCGCTGTGCCGCACCGCCTCGAAGGGCGTCACGTCCTGGCCGGCCAGCTGGTCCACGACCGGGTTCGGGTCCTCCCGCACGCCGCGCAGCTCGCCGCCGGGCGCGAACACGTCCGCCATTCCGGTCAGGACGAGGGCGGTGGGCTCCTGCCGCCCGTTCACCCACTCGACGGCGCGCTTGATGCCGTAGTACATGGCCGGGCTGAGGGCGTTGCGACTGGCGGGTCGGTCGATCGTGCACCAGGCCAGATGATCCCGGCGCTCCAGGCGCAGGAAGGGCGTTCCGAGATCGACGGTCTCCGCGCTCACGACGGCCGGCGGCGGATCGGTTGGAGGGCGGTGCGCGGGTTCCAGAGGGCGGCGAGGTTGCTCGGCCCTTCGAGGGGCGGCAGGTCGGCCACCCGCGCATAGTCGGCGGCGCGGCTCTCGGGCAGGGTGCCGAACACGCGATCCCAGAGCCGGGTCGTGACACCGTGATAGGCCTTCGCATTCACCAGATGGTGCGCCAGGTGGTGCTCGCGGAGCAGGCGCTCGCGCGGGCTGCGCGGGAGCCGGAAGTGCATGCGCCAGTGAAGCCACTCGTAGCGGGCGAAGCCGGCGAGCAGCGCCGCGAAGAAGCAGCCGCCGAGCCGCGGGCCCGCCACGACTACCGCGGCGGCGAGCAGCAGCAGCGCCGCCGGCACCCACGCCAGCGGCGACGTGAAGACCGCCCGCGGGTCGACGTGATGGCTGCCGTGGAGCGGCGTCACGAAGGTGCGGTAGCGGTGGGCGAGGATGCCGTGCACCAGGTACTCGACGAAGCCCCATGCGAAGCCCCCCAGGGCCGCTGCAGCGACGCAGGCAGCCAACGTCACGGCGTGTACCAGATCGGCGAGGTCCAGGCCCGCTCCTGGATCGTCTTCGGCACGCGCGGGTCGCGACAGCCGTCGGGGCGCTCGGCTTCGGGAAGCGCGAGGCATTGCCAGGTGGACCAGCGGCAGCTCGGGTTCTCCACGACCCGAGCGTAGTAGACCGCCGCCCGCTCCGCGTCGAAGGCCGGATCGCTCCAGACCGCGCACAGGGCGTCGGCGCCGGCGCCCCGGGGCGTGCAGCTCGCGAGGTCGACGTCCGCGTCGTTCGGCCCCCCCGCCACGTCCAGGAGCTGCTGGTGAAAGCGGCCGTCGTCGCCCACCCAGCCCTTCACGATCTGGATGCGCTGCAGGAGCCCACCCGAGTGCCCGGACACCCCGGCGTCTCGCAGCGCCGAGACGGCGAAGACCGGGCCCGCCGCGCCCTCTGGCCGGGGCCCGAGCGTGCCGCCCATCGGCACGGCCTGGTCGTAGCCCATGGCCACCGCGTCGGAGCGCGCGCACCAGTCCGAGGGAAGCTCCCAGCCGCCGAAGAAGCGCGGCGCGATGCGCGGGCCGCTGGTGGCGAAGGCCTCCCGCCGCCGCATGGCGTCGAAGATCGACTCGCGGGTGTTCTCCTCCGCCCACACCGCCGCGAGGCCCCCCGGATTCCAGCCGATCCGCGGACGCTTCTCGTCGCCCATGGTGAGCCGGCCCACCGGCTCGGAGATGAACTTGCCCTGGAAGGCGTACTCGGCGACGGCGCCGGGCGTTCCGCGGTGGGTATCGGTGCTGCCGATGAAGCCGAATCGCAGGGGGTTCACGCCGATCCGCGCCTCCTCGCGCAGACCCTCGACGAGGGCGTAGCGCACGTGGTCCATTCGCGAGATGCAGCCCCGCGCGGCTTGCGCACCGGAGCCCGTGCCTTCTCCGCAGTCCTCGTGGGCGTACCCGGTGAGATCGCGGATCTTCTCGAAGCCGCAGAGCTCGTCGGGCCCGCCCGTCACCTCGAACATGCCGTTGCGGCACTCGCTCTCGCCCTTGATCTGCATCATCTCGACGATGGGCTCGAGGCGCGCGCGGAGGGCGGCCTGGACCTTCTGCTCCTCCAACGGGAGCTCCCGGTAGGCGACGCTCAGCCCCTGGCCGTTCGACAGGTTCGGGTTGTGGGGGATGGCGATCGCGTCGCAGCCGGTCCCGGTCTCGAGGCAGTGGTCGCGCAGCTTGGCCCGCAGCTCGGGCTCCGTGGGCGTATCGAGCCAGGAGAAGGGGATCTCGGACACCGACGCGCTGCGCAGGATCACGTTGCGGTGGATCTTGGTGCGGTCCGGCGACCGGCTGTACTCCCAGGCGTGGAAGGTCGTGAAGGCGCAGCGGCTGGTGCGGTCGTAGTGACGCTCGGCGGAGGCCTGCAGCTCCCGCCACACCGCAAGGAGGGTCTCCCGACAGCGGCTGCCGTCCTCGCCGCACACCTCGTCCGGCCGACCGGAGAGCCCGACGACGCCCGCGAGCTTGGCGGCGAAGCCCTGCAGCCGTAGCGCCCTGGCGAGTAAGCTCCGCTTCTCGCCGCGATAGATCTGGCATGCGCGGGTCGCGTAGGCCTCGGGCGAGAGCTCCGGACGGGTGCACAGGGCGACCTCCGAGAGCCACTCGGCATGGTCGGTCACCGCGGCGAAATCGAGGGGCCGGTCGATCTGGCCGGCAGGGATCGCCTCGCCCCGGGCGTAGCGGTAGGCCTCGTCCGGCGTGGTGACCGTGCCGAGCGCCCGCGCGTCCATCGAGAAGCCCGTGTGGACGTGGAGATCGCCGTAGAGGGGGCGCCGCATGGGGTCGCGCTGGGCGCAGGTCTCCCGAGGCGGCTCGGCTGTGGCGGAGGCCGGGCCGCCGGGCGGCACCCACTCCTGTCCGGACGGGTCCAGGCCGCAAGCGAGCGACGCGAGCACTGCGATCGGAACCAGGGAGCGGGTGAGCATGGGCACCTCCGGGCAGACACTAGGGCGCCCAGCGCCGCGTCGCGTGGGCCCGTCGCGCCGCGATCTCCGCCCGGCGCTGCTCGCGCGTCACGGTCGGGGTGTCGGGCGGGAGCGCGGCCCGCAGCTCGGCGACGGGCACGAGGCGCGCCTCGGGCTTGGGTGCGTTCTTCGATTGCTGGTAGCGGTAGAGGATCGCGCCTTCCGGGTGGCTGGCCGGGTCGAGCCAGTTCGGCACGCCCGGGTCTTCCCGGGCCACGACGATGCGGTAGCGCCCGTCGCTGCTCGCCACCGCCTGGTGGCCGTTCAGGCTGCCGGTGCGGTTCACGTAGTCGAGGGACTCCCACCAGAAGTTGCCGAGCTGGAAGCTCCAGAGGAGGGCGTCCGGTGCGTCGAGCTCGATCAGGAGCGCCTCGTCCCGGGAGATCTGGAACCAGCCCTGGCCGTAGACGTTGTCCTTGAGGCCCTGCTCCGTGGCCTCGGGCGGTCCGCGGAAGTCGTTCACGACCCAGGAGCGCACGCGGCCGCTCCGCTGGAGCCACATCGGGGCGCGGTGGGCGAAGCCGTCGGCCATGCGCTCGAGGCGACCGGCCAGATCCGGGGCAGGGGGCGCGGCGGGAACGTCGAGCCGCTCGAGGAAGAGCTCCGACGGCGTCTCGTTCTCCCAGTCAGCGAAGTACTCCCGAACGAACAGGTCCGTGGCCTCCGGATCGGTGGGGAGCCAGGTGCCCGACCAGCCTTCCGGCCGTTCGGCCGAGATGCGCAGGTCGATGCGCCCGTCGGGAGCCGCCTGCCAACCGTCTCCCGAGAGCGAGGCGAAGGGCCGGTATTCCGGATCCATCGTGAAGGTCTGGAGCGCGATCAGCGTCGCGCTGCCGAGCCGCCCGTGAAGACGGTAGACGCCGTCGCCCCGGATGCGCGCGGTCAGGTACTTGGCGTCGGCGCCGTCGAGGCCCCACTTGTCGATCGTGCTGGCACCGAGGCGCAGCAGCGGGAAGCTCGCGTCCTCGGCCACGAGCACGTCCTGAACGCTGTGGGCGACCTGCTGGGCCAGGTAGCCGAGCGCCTCCTGCCGATCGATGGCGTGGGGCTGCGGGTAGTCCTTCAGAATCTCCACGCCGGTGGCCTTCAGTCGGTCGCAGTAGGCCTCCCAGGCGGCGATCTCCGCGTCGCTCGCAGGCGGGGGTGCACACCCGATCATCGCGACGACGGCAGCGAAGCGGGCGAATCGGACGAGGGGGGACATGGCGACACCTCCAGCCCGATGGGTAGCATCCGCCCGCTCATGACGAACCTGTTCGAGACCCTGCGGGAGGGCTCCGCCGACGACCCCGCGCGGCCCTTCCTCGCGCCGCCCGGCGAGGGCGCGCTGAGCTATGCGGAGGTGGACGAGCGGTCGGCCCGGATCGCCGGCGGCCTACGCGCCGCGAGGGTCGCCTGCGGCGACCGGGTGCTGGCCCAGGTTCCGAAGTCGCCGGACGCCGTCGCTCTCTATCTCGCGTGCCTGCGGATCGGCGCCGTCTACGTCCCGCTGAACGTGGCCTACACCGCAGAGGAGGTCGCGTTCTACCGGGAGGACGCGACGCCGTCCCTGATCGTCGACGGCGAGGAGGCGCTCGCGTCCCTCGGCGGCGGCCCCCCCGACGAAGAGGTGGTCGCCCGCGGGCCCGATGACGTCGCGGCGATGCTCTACACCTCGGGCACCACCGGCCGGCCCAAGGGCGCCATGCTCACCCACCGCAACCTGGCGTCGAACGCGCTGACGCTGAACCGGCTGTGGGGCTTTCGGCGGGAAGACGTGCTGCTGCACGCCCTCCCCGTCTTCCACGTGCACGGCCTGTTCGTAGCGCTCCACTGCGCGATGCTGTCGGGGGCAGAGGTCCTCTTCCTGCCGCGCTTCGACGTCGGCGCGGTGCGCCGCGCCTTGCCGGAGGCAACGGTGATGATGGGGGTACCGACCTTCTACAGCCGCCTGCTGGCGGATCCTGACTTCGGCCGGCCGGACTGCGAACGCATGCGCCTGTTCGTCTCCGGCTCGGCGCCGCTCTCGGAGACGGTCTTCCGGGCCTTCACCGAGCGCACCGGCTTCGTCATCCTCGAGCGCTATGGGATGACCGAGGCGGGCATGATCACGTCGAACCCCCTCGACGGGGAACGCACGGAGGGCACCGTGGGCTTCGCGCTCCCCGGCGTGGACGTTCGCGTCGTCGACGAGGCGGGCGCGGCCCTGGGGCCGGATCAGGTCGGCGCAGTCGAAGCCCGCGGCCCGAACCTCTTCGCCGGCTACTGGGGCCTCCCGGACAAGACCGCCGCCGAGCTCCGGGACGACGGCTACTTCCGGACCGGCGACGTGGGCAGCCTCGACGCGGAGGGGCGTCTACGGCTCGCGGGCCGGGCCAGCGACATGATCATCTCCGGGGGGCTGAACGTGTATCCGAAAGAGATCGAGCTGTGCCTGGACGAGGCCCCGGGCATCGAGGAGTCGGCGGTGGTCGGGCTCCCGGACCCGGATCTCGGCGAGCAGGTCGTGGCGTTCGTCGTCGCGTCCACGGGCGCGACGGTCGCGGAGGCGGACGTGAAGCGCGCCGTGGAGGGGAGGCTGGCGCGCTTCAAGCACCCGAAGCGGGTCTTCGTCGTCGACGCCCTGCCCCGCAATGCGATGGGCAAGGTCCAGAAGGCGGAGCTCCGATCTAGCGGCCGGTGAAGACCGGCGTCCGCTTCTCCTTGAAGGCCCGCGGGCCCTCCCGCGCGTCCTGGCTGGCCATCACCTTGCCGGCCTCCCGCATCTCTACGCCGAAGGCGTCGTCCCAGGGAAGGGTGTGGGACTCGAGGGCGGTCTGCTTGATCGCGCGCAGGGCGAGGGGCGCGTTGCCGGCGATGACCTGGGCCACCTCCTCCGCCCGCTCCCGGAGGCGACCTGCGGGAACCACCTCGCTGACGAGGCCCATCGCCAGGGCCTCCCGGGCCGAGACGGGCTGGGCGGTGAGCATCAGCTTCATGGCGTGGGCATAGGGGATCTGGCGGGCGAGCCGGACCATGGTGCCGGCGCCGGGCACCACCCCCGAGCGCGGCTCCGGCACGCCGAAGCTGGCGTGCTCGGCGGCGATGCGGACGTCGGTGGCGAGGGTGATCTCGCAGCCGCCGCCGAGGGCGCGCCCGTTGATGGCGCCGACCACGGGCTTGGGGAAGATCGCGTCCTTCAGCATGACGCGGCCCACGATCCCCGCGTCCTGCTGGATGCGGCGCTCGGTCTCGTTCTGGGGCTCGCGGGCGCCGGTCCAGAGGGGAATCACCGCACCGAGGTCGCCGCCGCAGCAGAAGTCCTCGTCGCCGGCGGCGGTCAGCACCGCCACGCGCACCTCGTCGTCCTCCCGCACCGCCGTCCAGGCGTCGAGGAGGCCGATGAACATGTCGCCGTTCAGCAGGTTCTTCGCCTCTGGCCGGTTCATCGTCACCCAGGCCACGTGACCGCGCTTCTCGTACAGGACCGCCGGCATCCGGACACCTCCTCTTGAGGGAGGGGATGGTATCGTCTGGGGCATGCCGATCGACAAGGGTGTCCAGGAGCTGATCGCGGAGGCCAACGCACGGATCGAGACCATCGCACCGGAAGACGCCAAGCTGCTCCTCGGCGACGAGCGGGTGCAGCTCGTCGACCTGCGCGACATCCGCGAGCGCCAACGGGACGGCTTCATCCCCGGCGCCTACCACGCGCCGCGCGGCATGCTCGAGTTCTGGGTCGACCCGGAGAGCCCGTACCACAAGAAGGTCTTCGACGAGCCGAAGAAGTTCGTCTTCTACTGCGCCAGCGGTTGGCGCTCGGCCTTGGCCACCCGCGCCGTGCAGGAGATGGGCCTCTCCCCGGTCGCCCATGTGGGCGGCGGGTTCAGCGGCTGGGTCGAGGTGGGCGGCGAGGTGATGAAGACCGAGGACGGGCGGGAGCCGCGCAGGCCCTAGAGGACGTCGGCGAAGACGTCCTCGTTGAAGCCCACCAGCACGGTCTTGCCCTTGCGGAGGGTCGGCGCCCGCAGGTTGCCCGTGGGCCCGAGCATGGCATCCACGCAGGCCTTCGGCGCCTTACCGCCGGTCTGGAAGGTCTCGACCTTCTTCCCCTTGGCGACGATCACCTTGCTCGCTCCCTTGGCCAGGGCGGTCGCGTCCTTCCGCGACAGCTTCCGCGAAGCCGGGACCGTCTCACGAACCTCGATGCCCTCCGCGTCCAGGAACTTGGACGCCCGCGTGCACGAAGTTCAGCCCTTCCGGTGGTAGTACCAGTCGATGCGCTTGGCCATGCCGAGGATGTAGCCCTGCCGACCCCAGGAACGCAAGATCGGGGACGTTCCTTGCATCTTGCACTCTTCCCGAAGTGCAAGATGCAAGGAACGTCCCCATTCCGCGCTCTCTAGCGGGGGGCGGCGAGGAGCTGGGGCTGGCCGGCGACGTCGGTCACGCGGCCGAGGAAGACGCCGGCGGCGTCGTAGGCCAGGACGCCGTCGCGGGCCTGGACCAGGCGCAGGCGGTGAAGCTCGCCGGCCGCGTCGCGGAGCTCGAGGCCGAGGACGCCGGGCTCGAGGACGGTGACGCGCAGCTCCTCTCCGGCGGGGCCGGTGGCGACGTGGGTCGTGCCGGGCACCATGGCGAAGGGATTGCGCCCGCCCCAGAACTCGATCGCGTTGCCGAAGAGCCCGTCGACCACGAGGCCGGCCGCGTACACCGGGAAGAGGGCCATGCCGGCGAACACGGCCCATCGCACCCAGCGGTCTGCGCTCACCTCGCGGTTGAACTGGTAGAGCTTTCGCGTGAGCTGGAAGCTCCCGAAGCACGCCATCGAGCTGAGCGGAACGAAGGTCATGAGGACGGCACTGGCCAGCGCCTTCCGGGTCCGTTGGTTCATGGGTCACCCTCCCTGGCAGGGGAGCGTATCACCCCGGTCGGCGCGGGGAACGCGTTAACGTCCTTCGAAGAGAGGAAGAGCGCCATGAAGGCCGCGCGCGTGCTCGCCGTCACACTCGTACTCGCTACGCCTGCGGGCGCCGCTGACCTCGAGACCTTCCTCGACGGCCTCGTCCCGGGACTGCTGAAGGCCCACCAGGCCCCGGGCGCCGTGATCGCGGTGGTCGAGGGCGAGAAGATCCGCCTCGCCAAGGGCTGGGGCCTGGCCCAGATCGAGGCGATGCGACCCATGACGCCGACGACCCGCGTGCGCGTCGCGTCGATCTCCAAGCTCTTCACGGCCACGGCCGCGCTCCAGCTGGTCGAGCGGGGCAAGCTCGAGCTGCACACCGACGTCCACGAGCTGCTCGACTTCGATCTCGGCTCCCCCTACGACGCACCCATCACCCTCCACCACCTGCTCACCCACACCGCAGGCTTCGACGACCGCTTCCTCGGCACCGCCGTGCCCCACGGCCAGCCCGTCATGCCCCTCGGCGACTACCTGCGAGCCCACATGCCGCCGGTCGTGATGCGCCCGGGCCACACGCTCAGCTACTCGAACCACGGCCTCGCCCTGGTCGCGCGCCTGGTCGAGCTGGCATCGGGCGAGCCCTTCGAGGCCTACGTGTCCGAGCACGTGCTCCGCCCCCTCGGAATGCACGCCAGCAGCTTCGGCGTGCCGCATCCGGTGCGCGACGACCAGGCCCTACCCTACCGGTGGGCGGGCGGACGCTTCGAGCCGCTGTGGATCGACCGCCTGAACGACGGGCCCGCCGGCGACCTGAACACCACCGCCCGCGATATCGCGAACTTCGCGATCGCCCACCTGAACGACGGGCGCTTCGGCGAGTCGCACCTGCTCGCGCCGGAGACCGTCGCCCTCATGCAGCGCCGCCAGTTCGGCCACGATCCCCGGCTGCCCGGCTGGGCCTACGGCTGGTCGGAGGTCCCCCTCGCGGGCCGGCGCGGCATCGGTCACGGCGGCTGGGTGCTGGGCTTCCACAGCCGCCTGTGGCTGCTGCCGGAGCAGCGCCGCGCGGTCTTCGTTTCGGTGAACGCCGAGCTCTCGGGAGCGTTCTTCGAGGACCTGATGGGCGCGTGGATGGAGTGGGAAGGCGCCCCGCCGTCGACCGAGGCGGAGCCGCGGCCCGAGCTCGCCTCCGCCGGCGACGCCTGGGTAGGCGCCTATCTCCCCAATCGGCGTGCGCGCAGGACGTTCATGCGGACCCTCGGCCTCGGGCAGTACGTCCGCGTGGCACCGGAGAGCGAGGGCGTGCTGCAGATCTCGGGTCCACTCGCTCCCACGCGACGGCTCGTCCTCGAGGCCCCAGACCTGGCGCGCATCGAGGGCACCGACCGCCGCGCCGTCCTCCGCGAGCACCCCGAGGACGGCCGCCCCCAGCTCGTCCTGGGCGCCAGCGCCTACGATCGCGCCCGCGCCCTCGAGGACCCGCGCCTGCACATCGCCGTCTGGGCGACCGCCGTCCTCTTCGGCGTGGCCACCCTGGTCGGCTGGCTGCTCGGCAGCCTCGCGCGGCGCGCTTTCGGCGCGGCCCCGAGCCCCCTCACCCGCAGCGCACGGCTTGGCGGCGCCGCCGCGGCGGCCCTGCTCGTGGCGATTCCGGTCGGCCTGCTCACCTACGCCCACGACGTACCGACGGTCTTCGCCCTCTGGATGGGCGTGCCCGCCGGCCTCCGGCTGGTGCTCTGGCTGCCCCTCGCCCTCGCCGTCCTGTGCGTCCTGCTGCCCGTGTGGCTCCGGCGCGGCCTGCGCCCGGGCCCGCCGGCCGCGCTTCCGCGCCTCCACTATGGCCTGCTCGTAGCGCTCGGCTGGGCGCTCTTCGCGAGCGCCTGGCTGCATCGCCTGCGCGGCCCCTGGTCGGGGTAGCATCGCCGCATGGAGAGCCTGGAGACGATCCACGCCCGCGCGGCGAAGCGACACGGCGGCCCCAGGGCTCTCGAGGCCCGGCTCCCGAAGCCGAAGAGCCGGGCCGCGCTGCGTCGGGTGCAGGACGACCGGCTCCTCGCCGAGCTGACGAAGAGCGTCTTCCAGGCCGGCTTCGTCTGGAAGGTGATCGAGGCCAAGTGGCCCGGCTTCGAGGAGGCCTTCCGCGGCTTCGAGCCGAAGAAGGTGGCGCGCCTCTCCGAGGCCCAGCTCGCGAAGCTCCAGCGCGACGAGCGGATCGTCCGCAACCCGGTGAAGATCCGCGCCACGCGAGACAACGCGAGCTGGCTCGTCTCGCTGGCGAAGGAGCACGGCAGCGCGGCGCGCTGGCTGGCGGACTGGCCCGAGGACGACGTGATCGTCGGCCTGTGGGACGAGCTCAAGACCGGCGGCAGCCGTCTCGGCGGCTTCACCGGCCAGTTCTTCCTCCGTCACGTGGGCAAGGACACGCCGATGCTCACCGGCGACGTGCTCGCCGCCCTTCGACGCCATGGCGTCGTCACCTCGAAGTCGCCCACGTCGAAGAAGGCCCTCGCCGTCATCCAGGACGCCTTCAACACCTGGCGGGACGAGAGCGGACGCAGCTTGTGCGAGATCAGCCGCATCCTCGCCTGCAGCGAAGGCGAGGTGCGGGACGGCCCGCACTGAGTCGGATCGGGGAGGCTCGAAGTGAAAGCGTTCGACCAGCTGCTCACCATGTCCGAGCTCGCGATCGGCCTGGCGGGATTCGCGGGCGTGGTGGTGGCCTTCGCACGCGGGGGGAAGCTCGCGACCATCGACCGTTGGCGCTTCGCCGGGCTGTTGTCTCTCGCGATGGGAGCCGCGGTCATGGCGTACGTCCCGCTGCTCCTCGACCTCACCGGGGTCTCGGGCCCGGCACTCTGGCGAGCATCGAGCGGCGTCTTCCTCGGAATCGGGGTGCTGTTCATCGCCATCTTCCCTTCCCGTGCCATCCGAGCGCTGCGGGAGGCGGACGCCCCGCTTCCTTGGGGCTTCCTCCTTCCGACCTTCGGGCTCTCCGCGGCGAATCTGTTGCTCCAGCTCCTGAACGCCCTGGGCTGGCCGTTCAATCCGGGTCCCCTGCTCTTCGTAGCCGGCATCCTCACCTGGCTCGTCGTCGTCGCGCTCTTCTTCGGCATTCTCGTTCTCGGGCGCCCGGACTAGGGCGGGGGCGGATCGAGGATGGACGAGGACGTCTTCCGGATCCTGTTCGAGGCCCAGTCGAAGAGCCCGAGCCTCCGGGACGCGTGGCGCGAGGCCTACGCCGACGACTTCCCGGAGGACGCGGATCCGCTGAGCTTCGTGACGAGGAGCGATCTCGCTCGCATCGCCGGCGCCTTGGAGCTGGGCACGGGCGACGAGCTGGTGGATCTGGGCTGCGGGGCGGGGGGCCCGGGCGCCCATGTAGCGCGGACCACCAGAGCCCGGCTCACCGGGGTCGATCCCAATCGAGCCGCTCTGAAGATCGCGCGGGCCCGACACCTGGGCGAGCTCCCGAGTGGCTCCCGGTTCCAGCTCGGCGAGTTTGCCGCGACGAACCTGCCCCCCGCGTCCGTGCAAGGCGCGATGAGCACCGACGCCTTGCTCTTCGCCCCCGACCCGACCGCCGCATTCCAGGAGGTAGCGCGCATCCTCGAGCCGGGCTGCCGCGTGGCGTTCACGAGCTTCGAGCTGCGCACGCGCAGCCAGACGCTCGACGCGGGCCCGCTTCCCGACTACCGCCCGTTTCTGGACAAGGCAGGGTTCCGCATCGAGGTGTACGAGGAGACCCGGGACTGGGAGCCTCGCATGCGGGCGGTCTTCTCGGGCATCCTCGCCCGGCGCGAGCCGCTGATGCGCGAGCTCGGCGAGCCCGCCGGCCCGTTCACGATGGCGTGGGCCACCCTTCGCCCGCCCGAGCTGTCGGACAGCCGGCGCATCCTCGCCATCGCCCAGTACGCGTGAGTCGGGCGATCCCAGACGAGACCTCCGGGAACGGCCAGGAGCCCGCGACCGAACCCTCTGGAGGCGCCGCCCGGATTCGAACCGGGGATCAGGGATTTGCAGTCCCGTGCCTTACCACTTGGCTACGGCGCCCAGAGGACCAGGGTCCGGCAGCATAACCGACGGGTGGGGCCCGGTCGCGTGGGCTGATAGCGTCCACGGCCATGCACTGGCTGGGCGTGTTCGTGCTCGGGGGCTGCGGCGCCGTGGCGCGGGTCTGGGCGGCGACCCTGGTGGACGGACGCTTCTTCCCCTGGGCGACGCTGGCGGTCAACCTGCTGGGCTGTCTGGCGATCGGCTTCGCGGCGGAGTGGTTCCAGAATCGCACCCAGCTCGACCCGAGGCTGCGGGTGGCCCTCGTCGGCGGCTTCCTGGGCGGCTTCACCACCTTCTCCGCCTTCGGGCTGGAGTGCTGGGAGTTCCTGGTGAAGGGCGCCTGGGGACAGGCGGCCGCCTACGCGGGAGCCAGCGTCCTGCTCGGCGTGCTCGGCGTGGGCACCGGGGTGGGGCTCGGGCGGCTGCTGCTGTGAGGGGGCGCGCCGGACCCGAGGGGACGAACGGGGGCGACGCTCGTGGCGGGTCCACCCGAGCGCCACCCCCGCAGGAAAGCCGCACCCGAGGGCGCGGCATCCCCTTCCCAATGGGGGGAGGAGAGAGCAAGGTCCGTGCCCAGGACCCTCGAGGGCTCTCGGACGGCTCCTGAGGCCGTTCTGGCCCCATTCTGGGCCTCCAGCAGGCAACCTCTTTCTCCGATGAGAGAAGCGTCTTTCCCAACCCCCTACACTGGCGGCGACCCGATGAGCTCCGAACTCGACCCCTTCGCCCCGGCCTGGCGAGATGACCCCTACCCCCTCTACCGGGAGCTGCGCGATCACGCGCCGGTCCACCACGTGGAGTCCCTCGACGCCTGGTGCGTGTCGCGCTTCGACGACGTCCAGCGGGTGCTGAAGGACCCGGAGCGCTTCTCCTCCCGGGCCATGTTCAGCCTGCTGATGAACAACGGCAGCGACGGCCTCGATCTCTCCTGGGGTGGCATCCGGCTCGCGCTGCGCATGCTGTTCAAGCTGCGCATGAGCCCCTGGGCCTTCGCCCGCTCGCGCATCCTGATCGCGTCGGACGGGGAGCGGCACAGCTCGATGCGAAGCATCGTGAACCGCGGCTTCACGCCGCGCCGGATCGCCGGCTGGGAGGCCCGCGTCCAGGAGCTGGTGGACGAGTGCCTGGCTCCGCTCCGCGCCGGGGAGCCCTTCGACGTCGTGCGCGACCTGGCCGTGCCGCTGCCGGTGACGATCATCGCGGAAGTCCTCGGCGTGGAGGAGGAGCGCCACGCAAGCTTCAAGCGCTGGAGCGATGCGGTGATCTACAACGTCACCGGACCGGGGCGCAGCGATCCCTTCAACCCGGGCTTCCTCGACACGATGGAGGAGTTCTTCACCTACTTCGACGAGGCGATCCAAGCCCGGCTCGACAAGCCGACCGACGACCTGATCGGGACGATCATCGCCTCCCAGCAGGACGAGGCCGATCCGCTCTCGCCCTTCGAGATGCTGCAGTTCGTGCTGCTGCTGCTGGTGGCCGGCAACGAGACCACGACGAACCTGATCGGCAACGGCGTGGCCGCGCTCCTCGCCCACCCGGAGGAGCTGCGACGCGCCGCCGAGGACCCGTCGCTGGCGGAGCGCGTCGTCGAGGAGACGGCCCGCTACGACCCGCCCGTGCAGCTCGTGTTCCGCAAGGCCACGGAGGCCGTCGAGATCGCGGGCGTGACCATCCCGGAGGGCGGAAACGTCGCCGCCCTCATCGGCTCGGCCAACCGCGACGAGCGGCGCTTCCCGGAGCCGGACCGCTTCGACCTCTCCCGCGACAGCCAGGGCCACCTGGCCTTCGGTCTCGGCAAGCACTTCTGCCTGGGCGCTTCCCTGGCCCGCCTCGAGGGCCGGATCGCCTTCCAGTCCCTGGCCCCGGAGCTGGCCCTGGTGGCCCCGCCCAAGCCCGCCGAGCGGATCGACTCCTTCCTCGTCCGTGGACCGGCCCGCCTGCCCCTGCGCCTCTGATGAGACAAGGGGACGTTCCTTTCTGTCTCACGCTCGGGCGTGAGACAGAAAGGAACGTCCCCCTGTCTCATCAGAGCTCGATGGGATGGCGTTCGCCGGCGAGGGGAAGGACGAAGCTGCCGGCCTCCTCCTCGACGGCCTGGAGCAGCTCCGCGTGGGCACCGTGGAGGAAGCGCGCGGGGAGGCCCTCGGGCACGAGATCGCGCTTCACCTGGCAGATCAGCGCCTCGTCGATGGGCGAGAGGCGCAGGCTGGCCGGGTCGAGGATCTCCCGGCTGCGGTCCGAGAGCTCGATGCGCCCGCTCTCCGGGTCGAAGGTGCGCACGAAGAAGCCGCACTCCTCCACCTCGATCTCGCCGCGGAAGTGGCGCAGGGTGACGACGTACTTGCCTTCCTCGGGCAGGTAGCGGACCGAGCGGTCGAAGTGCTCCCGGAGCTTGCGGTGGCGGATGGGCTCGCCCTCGTGGGTGAAGCGCCCGTCGTGGTGGAGCACGAGGCCGAAGGGAGAGAGCGGCGGCCCCTTCAAGGCGCGGCGAGCGGCTCGCCGAGGGCCTCGGCCTGGGCCGCGCCATCCCGGCGCACCCGCCAGACGCCCAGCAGGTCGTAGCGCAGCCACAGCACCACCCGGTCGAAGCCCTGACCTTCCGGGTCGCGGTAGATCCACTTCTCGTTCCAGCGCACGCCATGCTCCTCGCGGGTGCGCGGCTCGTTGGCGCTGCCCTCCTGGTCCGTCGGCTCGCCGAAGCGGGCGGCCACGGCGCCGCGATCCCAGCCGTTCACCGATCGCATTCGTCGCCGCGGGTGTGCGAGCTCATCGGTCGCACTCGCCGCCCACCATGTTGAGGAAGTCGAAGGTCGGGATCAGGTCCGCGAGCATCGCGCCCTCCACCATCAGCGGGAGGGGCGCCAGGTTCAGGAAGCTCGGCGGCCGGCAGCGCACCTTCACCGGGCGCTCGCTGCCGTCGGACACGAGGTAGAAGCCGAGCTCGCCGTTCGCCGACTCGATGGCAGAGTAGCCCTCCCCTGCCGGCACCTTCGGGCCTTCGGTCACGGACTTGAAGTGCTGGATCATCTCCTCCATGCGATTGAATACGCCGGCCTTGGCAGGCCAGCGCACGCGAGGATCGTCCACGTCCACCGGGCCCGCGCCGAGGGCCGCGAGCCGGCCAACACACTGCTCGACGATGCGCAGGCTCTGGTGCATCTCCTCGACGCACACCAGGTAGCGATCGTAGTTGTCGCCGACGGTGCCGACGGGCACGTCGAAGTCGAGCTCCCCGTACACCAGGTAGGGCTCGTCTTTACGCAGGTCGAGGGGCACCCCGGAGGCGCGCAGCACCGGCCCGGTCACGGCGTAACGGATGCAGTCCTCCTTGGAGACGACGCCGACGTCCTTCAGCCGGTCCACGAAGATGCGGTTGCGGGTGACGACGCCCTCGAAGTCCGCCAGCAGGCGCCGGATCTTGGCGACGAGCTCCTCGGCCTGGGCGGGGAAGCCCTCGGGCATGGCGTGGCGCACGCCGCCGATGCGCACGAAGTTCGAGGTCACCCGGGCACCACACAGCGCCTCGAGCAGGTCCCAGGTGAGCTCGCGAGCCTCGATGCCATAAAGGAAGGGCGTCATCGCCTGCAGCTCGAGGCAGGAAGCGCCGCAGCGGGTGAGGTGATCCCCGAGGCGCGAGAGCTCCCCCGCCAGCACCCGCAGCCACTGGCAGCGCTCGGGCGTCTCGATCTCGAGCAGCTTCTCCACGGCCATGCAGAAGCCCAGGTTCGCCAGTACGGCCGAGTTGTAGTTGAGGCGGTCCGTATAGGGGATGCACTGGTACCAGGAGTGGCTCTCGCACTCCTTCTCGAAGCCCCGGTGCAGGTAGCCTACCTGCACGTCGAGCCCCCGGATCGTCTCGCCGTCGAGCTCGATCAGGAACTTGACCGTGCCGTGGGTCGCCGGGTGCGACGGCCCCATGTTGAGGATCTGGTGCTCGGCGTGGAGGTCGGCGGCGCTCATGGGCCCGAGCTCCCCGGCCCCGCCAGCGGCTGGCGGCGGGTCTTCGGGTAGTCCTTGCGGAGCGGATGGCCCTCGAAGGCCTCGTACAGCAGGATCCGGCGCAGGTCCGGATGCCCCTCGAAGCGCAGGCCGTAGAGGTCGAAGACCTCGCGCTCCATCCAGTCCGCGGAGGCCCAGAGGCCCGTGAGCGAATCGACGACGGCCGCGTCCTCGGGCACCCGCGCCTTGATGCGCAGCCGGTGGTTCCGGGCCACGGAGTAGAGGTGGTAGACCATCTCGAAGCGCGGCTCCTCGGGCAGGAGGTCCACGCAGGTGAGGTCGGTGAGCATGTCGAAGGCCAGGGCCGGCTCGTCCCGGAGGAACGCCATCGCGTCGGGCAGGCGTGCCGGCTCGACCACCGCCGTCGCGTCGCCCAGCCGCGCGTGGGTGGCGACGACGGCGTCGCCCATGGCGTCCAGGAGCCGGCGCAGGACCTCTGAGCCGTGGTCTTCCACTCAGCCCTGCTCCTTCGGCGCCTGCTCGCGCTCGTACTCGGCGCGCAGGAACTCGAGGCGCCGCTTCAGGAGCGGCTCCGGCACGAGGAGGTGCTCCTTCTCGTAGACCAGAGCGTCGCGATCGAAGGCCGCGATCTCCACCTCCCGGCTCATCACGATGGCCTCCTCCGGGCAGGCCTCCTCGCACAGGCCGCAGAACATGCAGCGGGACATGTCGATCGTGAAGCGCTCCGGATGGCGCTCGATCCCGTCGCCGGGCAGCTCGCCGGGGACAATCGTGATGCACTTCGTCGGGCAGGCGAACTCGCACAGGCCGCAGGCGACGCAGCGCGGCTTGCCGCTCTCGAGGGCGACCAGGACCGGCATGCCGCGAAAGGCGTCGGCGTGGTCGACGCGCTCCTCCGGGTACTGCACGACGAAGGCGGTGCTGCGCCCGGTGGCGAAGCCGCGCAGGTTCCGGAAGAAGTGGCGGCTCGTGACCCACAGGCCCCGAAGGATCATCGGCAGGTAGAGCCGCAGGGCCCAGGTGAGCTTCTCTTCGCGCTGGACGGTGACGACCCGGGCAGCCATTCCGGCTGCGGAGTCTAGCCAGTCTGGCTAGATGCGCGTGAAGCGCGCGTCGGAAACGCCCGGATCGAAGGCCTCGAAGAGCGCATCGAGCTCGGCCTGGGGCACCTCGCCGGGCATGTACTCGATCGAGACGTCCATGCGGACGAGGCCGCCCCGGTGGGGCTGGGCCACGATCCAACGCAGGGCATCGGGCTCGTCCTGGCTCTCGCCGCGGATCGGGTGGCGGATCACCGCGTTGCCACCCATGCTGAGGCGGCTGATGGCGCCGCCGTAATCGAGGTTGGCCTGCTTGCCGAGCATCACGCGGATGTGCTCGACGGTCAGCGCCGTCCCGAAATCCTCGATGTCGCCCTTCACCCAGAGCTCCACGCCGGGCAGCTCCGCGTGGACGAAGCCGAGCTCGCCCTCGACCTCGCCGTGCAGCTCCCAGGCCTTGGGCACCTGGAAGTGGCCGTAGCCCTGGAGGGTCACGGTCTGGAGCTCCGGCTTCGAGCAGGCGGCGGCGAGGGAGAGCAGGAGAATCGCGAGGAAGGGTCGGGGCATGGCGCCTCCTCCACCCGGGGCATCGACCGATCCACGAACCCCCTTGACCCCATCGGAGTCGCGTATCCTGGGGCCCGAGGAGGACCCGTGCCGCGCATCGAACCCCTCTCCCGGGAGGAGCTCGCCGAATTCGAGCCCTTCTTCCAGGTGGTCGAGCAGGCGATGGGCTTCGTGCCCACGAGCATGCTCACGATGGGCCGCAACCGGCCGCTCCTCCAGGCCTTCGCCGGCCTCTCCGGGACCATCCTTGCCGGCGGAAGCCTGGAGCCGAGCCTCCGGGCCCTGATCTCCTACGTGGCCAGCCGTGCCGCCGGCTGCCTCTACTGCCAGGCCCACACCGGGCACACGGCCCACCGGAGCGGCGTGTCCGAGGAGAAGCTGCAGGCCGCCTTCGAGTCCGAGACCCACCCCCTCTTCGACGAGAAGGAGCGGGCCGCCCTGCGGGTCGCCCATCATGCGGCGCTCGTTCCGAACGCGGTGGAGGACGCCCACTTCGCAGAGCTGAAGCAGCATTTCGACGACGCGGAGATCGTGGACATCGTCTCGGTGATCTCGCTCTTCGGCTACCTGAACCGCTGGAACGACACGATGGCCACCACCCTCGAGGCGTCGCCCCGCACCTTCGGAGAGCAGACGCTCGCCGGGGGCGGGTGGGCCGCTGGCAAGCACGCCTGAGCGCCTAGGCGCCCGCCAGCTCGTCCGCGTGGTAGGAGCTCCGGACGAGGGGACCGGAGGCCACCTCCCGGAAGCCCAGGGCCCGGGCGCGCACGGCCCAGGCCTCGAACTCGTCCGGCGGCACCCAGCGATCCACCGGGAGGTGATCGTCGCTCGGTCGCAGGTACTGGCCGATCGTGAGCAGGGTGACGCCGGCGTCGCGCAGGTCGCAGAGGGTGCGGTCGACCTCCTCCTCGCGCTCGCCCATGCCGAGGATGAGCCCGCTCTTCGTCGGCACGTCTTCCCGCAGCTGACGCGCACGGCGCAGCACGCCGAGGGAGCAGCGGTAGCTCGCCGCGGGCCTCACCTTGCGCTGGAGGCGCTCCACGGTCTCGATGTTGTGGTTGAGGACGTCCGGGTCCGCGTCGAGCACGCTGTGGAGCGCCGCCTCCTCGCCCTTGTAGTCGGCGATCAGCACCTCGACCCCGGTGTCCGGCGACTGGGCCCGGATGGCCCGCACCGTGGCCGCCATCTGGCCGGCGCCGCCGTCGGGCAGGTCGTCCCGGGCCACGCAGGTGATCACCGCGTAGCGCAGGCCGAGCTCCGCCACCGCCCGGGCCACGCGACCCGGCTCGAAGGGGTCGAGCCCGTCAGGCCGCCCGGTGGCGACGTCGCAAAAGCCGCAGCGTCGCGTACAGGTGTTGCCGCCGATCATGAAGGTGGCGGTGCCGCGGGCCCAGCACTCGCCCAGGTTCGGACAGCTCGCCGAGGAGCAGACCGTGTGGAGCCCCTGGTCCTTCACGAGGCGGCTCACCCGCAGCAGCTCGGGGGTCGCCCGCAGGCGCACCTTGAGCCAGCTCGGGCGGTCCTCGTGGACGTTCGGAACCTCACGGTTCTGGGCCGGCCGCGCGACCCGCTGGTCCCGGGAGCGGAGGTCGTCGCTCACGGGAACGCCCTGGCGAAGGCGCTGGCCACCGCCTCCCGGGTCCGCATGAAGAGGATCGGGCTCGACGGCGTGTCCAGCTCCCGGGCCACGCTCGTCATCGAGACGTCGTGGAGCCCGCAGGGAACGATCACGTCGAACTCCGCCGGGTCGAGGGTCACGTTGAGGGCGAAGCCGTGGTACGTGATCCAGCCCTTCACGCCGACGCCGATCGAGGCGAGCTTCCGCAAGGGCTGCGAGCCAGCGGCGAACACGCCGGTCTTTCCGGGCTCGGGCGCGGCGGGAACGCCCAGCTCGGAGAGGGCGTCGATCAGGCAGCCTTCCAGCGTGCGCAGCCAGCTCACGACGTCCGGCGTTCCCCGCGCGGCGAGATCGACCACCGCGTAACCGACGAGCTGGCCGCGGCCGTGGTAGGTGACGTCGCCACCGCGGGCCACGTGGTGGAGCTCGATGCCCCGGGCCTGGAGCGCGGCCTCGGGCACCCGCAGGTTCTCCGGCCTGGCGCTGCGCCCGAAGGTGACGACCGGCGGGTGTTCGAGGAGCAGCAGCCGGTCGGGAACGCTCCCGGCCCGGCGGTCCTCGACGGCCTGCTTCTGCAGGTCGAGGGCGGTGCCGTAGGGCACCGGGCCGAGCCAGTCGATCTGGAGCGCCATGGAAGGAGCCTAGCGGCGGGGCGTCAGAGGTCGAAATCGGCCTCTTCGAGGAGCTCGCGGATCCGGTAGAGGAAGCCGTTCGCGGGCGCGCCGTCGACGGCGCGGTGATCGTAGGAGAGGGCCAGGTGCATCATCGGCCGGATCACGATGGCGTCGGCCCCTTCCATCTCGCGAACCACCGGTCGCTTCACCATCTCGCCCATGCGCAGGATGCCGACCTGGGGCTGGTTGATGATGGCGAAGCCGTAGAGGTTGCCCTGCCGGCCCGGGTTCGACACGGTGAAGGTGCCGCCCTGGAGATCGTCCGCCGAGAGCTTCTTCGAGCGGGCGCGGCTCGAGAGGTCCTCGATCTCCGCCGCCAGGCCGGACATCGACAGCCGGTCCGCGTTGCGCACCACCGGCACGACCAGGCCCTTCTCGGTCTCCACCGCGATCCCGATGTGGATGTCGCGCTTCTCGACGATGGCGTCCTCGATGACGGACGCGTTCAGGATCGGGAACTCCCGCAGCGCCCGGACCGCGGCGTGGACGATGAAGGGGAGGAAGGTGAGGTTGAACCCGTGGGCCTCCTTGAAGGCGGCCTTCGAGCGGGCGCGCAGTGCTGCCACGCCGCCCATGTCGACCTCGGCCACGGTGCCCACGTGGGGGCTCGTGTGCTTCGAGTACACCATGTGCTCGGCCACGATCTTCCGCAGCGGCGACATGGGGACGACCTTGTCGCCCTCCTGGATCGCGTAGTAGCCGAAGCGCTGCTTGGCGCCCTCCAGGTGGGGAGCGGGCGGCGGCGCCGCGGCGGGCGCCTTGATGTGCACGGGCTCCGGCGGGGGCGCCGGCGCGGCCGCGGCGGCCGGCGCGCCGCCGGCGCGCTCCACGTCGGCCCGGGTGATGCGACCGGAGACGCCCGTGCCCTCGACGCCGGCGAGGTCCACGCCCCGATCGGCGGCGAGCCGCTCGGCCACCGGGGTGGCCCGCACCGCGTCGCCGGAGGCGCCCGCAGGCGCGGCTGCGGCGGCCGGCGGCGGCGCCGAGGCGCCGGCGGAAGCGTCGGCATCGATGCGGGCGATCTCGGCACCCACCGGAACCGTCTCCCCCTCCGCTGCCAGGAGCCCGACCACGACGCCGGCTTCCGGCGCGGGGATCTCCGCGTCGACCTTGTCGGTGGTCACCTCGACCAGCGGCTGGTCCCGCTCGACGGCCTCGCCCTCCTTGACGAGCCACTTGGCGATGGTGGCCTCGACGACGCTCTCTCCGAGCTCGGGCAACACGACGGCAACGGGCATGACGGGTCTCCGCGGTCTTTGGGGACTAGAAGTGGATCGCCCGGCCCTCGGCGGCCAACGCCGCCTCGAGCAGCGCTTCCGAGAGGGTCGGATGGGCGTGACTGGTGGAGGCGATCTCGGTCGTGGTCGCCTCCAGGGTGAGGGCGAGGCCGATCTCGGGCAACAGCTCGGTGGCACCGCGACCGACCAGATGGGCGCCGACGACCTGCCCGTACTCCGGCTCTGCCACGATCTTCACGAAGCCCGCCGTGTGGGCGGCAGCGATCGCCTTGCCCGAGGCGGTGAAGGGGAACTTGCCCACCTTCGCGTCGCCGTAGCGCTCCCGAGCCTGGGCCTCGGTGAGCCCGATCCAGGCCACCTGGGGCTGGGCGTAGATGCAGGCGGGGATGCGCCCGTGGTCGAGGCGGGGACGGTCGACGCCGGCCACGTACTCCACTGCGGCGATGCCCTCCTCCGTCGCCTTGTGGGCCAGGAGCGCCCCGCCGGCCAGGTCGCCGATGGCGGACACACTGGCGACGGAGCTGCGCTGGGTGTCGTCCACCCGCACGAAGCCCTTGGCGTCGAGCTGCACGCCGACCTCCTCCAGGCCGAGATCGGCGGAGAGGGGCCGCCGGCCGATGGCGGCCAACACCCGGTCGCAGGCCAGCTCCTCGCTCTGGCCCTCCTTCGAGACGGTGACGACCACGCCGCTCGCGTCCTGCTTCAGCGCCTCGTAGCGGGTCCCCAGCCTCACCTCGATGTTCTTGCGCCGGAACTCCCGCTGCAGCGCGGCGGCGACGTCCGGATCGGCGCCCGGCAGCATCTGGTCGGCCATCTCGACGATGGTCACCTGGGCGCCGTACATGGCGTAGACGTAGGCGAACTCGACGCCCACGGCGCCAGCACCGATCACCACCAGCCGGGACGGCACCTGCCGGCTCTCCAGGGCCTCGCGGGAGGTCAGCACCCGCTCGCCATCCACGTCGAGGCCGGGGGGCACCCATTCGCTCGAGCCCGTGGCGAGGAGCACCTGGTCCGCCTCCACCAGCGCCTCGTCGTTGACGCTCACGCTGTTCGGCCCGGCCAGGCGGCCGTAGCCGGGGATGAGCTCGATCTGGTTCTTCTTGAGCAGGCCCTGGACGCCCTTGCACAGGCGGTCGGCGGTCTTGCGGCTGTGCTCGACGAGCTTGCCGTAGTCGAGGACCAGGCCGGCGGTGGTGATGCCGAAGGTCTCCCCGTGCCGGGTCAGGTCTTCCACCAGCTCGGCCCCCGAGAGAAGGGCCTTGGTGGGAATGCAGCCCCAGTTGAGGCAGACGCCGCCCACGCGATCCCTTTCGATCACGGCGACCTTCATACCCAGCTGGGCCGCACGGATGGCGGCGACGTAGCCCCCGGGCCCCGCGCCCACCACGGCGAGATCGAACCGACCAGCGGCGCTCAACGGGCTCCCCTCCTCGACGTTCCGCTCACCGCCCTCCTCCATCGGCCGCCGATGCGGCCCGCTTGACGCTAGGCAAGCCCGGGAAGCTCCGCGATCTCCCGGTGGCGGCCGCCGGCGGGCACCTTCTCGGCCTGGACCCGGGCCTGGAGCTTGATCAGGCCGTCGAGCACGGCCTCGGGGCGTGGCGGGCAGCCCGGGATGTAGACGTCGACCGGAACGATCGTGTCGATGCCCTGGACCGTGGCGTAGTTGTCGTAGGGCCCGCCGGAGCAGGTGCAGGCCCCGAAGGCGATGACCCACTTCGGCTCGGCCATCTGGTCGTAGACCTTCTTCAGGATCGGGGCCTGCCGGTGGGTGATCGTGCCCACCACCATGAGCAGGTCGCTCTGGCGCGGCGAGAAGCGCGGAAGCGCGCACCCGAAGCGGTCCATGTCGTAGCGCGGCCCGGCCACGGACATGTACTCCATCCCGCAGCAGGCGGTGACGAAGGGGTAGATGAACATCGAGTACTTGCGAGCCCAGTTCAGCACCGCGTCGCCGCGGGTCGTCAGGAAGGAGTCGCTTCCCTGGCGGAGCAGCTCGACCATCTGGTCGGCGCGCTCTTGGGGCGTCGTGCCCGTGATGCGGGGAGGAGTCGGATCCAACGCCAGTCTCCCTGAGGCAGGCCAGGATAGCCGCTAGACTCGGCCTCGCTCGGAGCGGTGGGGGGTGGCCAACCATGGCGGAGGCGCAGGCGCGGAAGGGGTCGCTGGCGCTGGCCTGGGCGGTCCACGCGCTGACCGCGAGCGGCGCGGTGGTGGCGCTGGTCGCGACCCTCGCGGCGGCCCGCGGCGACCTCCCGGCCGCCGCCTTGTGGATGCTGGTTGCCCTGGCGATCGACTCGGTGGACGGCACCCTCGCCCGGGCAGCGCGGGTCGCGGAGCTCCTGCCCGGCTTCGACGGCCGGCGCCTCGACGACCTGGTCGACTACCTGAACTACGTGATCGTCCCGGCGCTCTTCCTGGTGTTCGCCGGCTGCGTGCCGCACTGGGGCTGGGTCGCCCTGCCCGTCCTGGCCAGCGCCTACGGCTTCTCTCAGAGCGACGCCAAGACCGAGGACCACTTCTTCCTGGGCTTCCCGTCCTACTGGAACGTGGTCGCCATCTACGCCTGGGCCCTCGGGCTCACGCCCTGGGTCACGGTGGCGTGGCTGGTCGGGCTCACCATCGCCGTCTTCGTGCCGCTCAAGTACCTCTACCCGAGCCGCATGGCCTTCCTCTTCTACACGACGAACGCCGGCGCGGCACTGTGGACCGCCGTCGTCGCCGCGGCCATCGCCTGGCCGGAGCGGCTCGGGCACCTGCACCTGATCGAGCTTTCGCTCCTCTATCCGGCCTACTACGTGGCCGTATCGATCTGGCTCGGAGGATTGCAGCGAAGGCAGGGCAGCCACTAGCGCCCCCGATCGAAGCTCCCGAAGCGCCAGACCAGCTCGACGCCGTAGGTGCGGCCCTCGCCGAAGCCCTGCACGATCCAGGGGAGCTGGCCCCCGGTGTTGGTCTGGAAGTCGATGCCGAACGGCTTGTACTTGCGGTCGAGGAGGTTGCGGCCCCAGAGCGCCAGCTCGACGCCGCCGAGGCCACCGACGCGGAAGTCGTGGATCGCAAGGCGGCCGTTCAGCAGGCCGTACTCGTTCTGGCTGGCCAGCGGCTCGTCGCAGTTCTGCAGACAGGTGTCGTCCTGCCAGTAGTAGTCGACGCGTCCGATCACGTCGCCCCAGGCGAACTCGCCCAGGAGGTACTGGATGCCGACGTTGAACTGGTGCTGGGGCACGTTCGCCAGGTCGCGCTCGCCGGCGAAGTTGCGCTCCCGGCCCTGGACCGCGTCGAACTCGAGGAACTCGATGAACTTCCCGATCGAGAGGCCGTAGCCCAGGTTGAGCGTCAGCCGCTCCGTCGGCTGGGCGAGCACCTCGAGCTCGGCGCCCCAGATCTGCGCCTGGCCGGCGTTCAGGACTGCGGAGGCGATCACGCCGCTCGGATCGACTCGCAGCACGGTGCGCTGCATGTCGTCGTACTCCTGGAAGAAGCCGGCGGCGTTCACCCGGAGGCGGTTTTCGAAGGCGTCGAGCTTGAAGCCAGCCTCCCAGGAATCGACCGTCTCCTCCTCGAAGTTCTCCTCGAGCAGCTGCTCGGTGCCGGCGCGCACGTTGAAGCCACCGCTGTTGAAGCCGCGGGCCCAGGAGAAGTACGTCATGAAGTCGTCGGTCCAGCGGTAGGAGACCTTTGCGCTCGGCGTCCATGCGCTGAAGCCGTCGGTGTCGCCGATCTTGCCGAGGCCCGGACAGCCGGGAACGTTGCCGTTGTACGTCCCCGCCGGGCAGCCGGTGAACGGGTTGCCGATGTGGACGTTCGGGAACGCGAACCCGGGCTGCACGCCGGGGATCGTGGCGAAGATCTCGGTCTGGGCCTTGCGGTGCTCCTTCGTGTAGCGGATGCCGAACTCGAGCTTGAGCCGGTCCTCGAGGATCGGCGGCGTGTATCCGAAGTGGCCGTAGAAGGCGATCGCCTGGTTGTCGACCTTCGGCAGCTGGAGCTGGGTCTGACCGATGTCCCCGAACAGGTTGAGCGTCACCGGGAAGAAGATGCCGGGGGCCACCTGGATCAGCTGGGTGACAGGCCCGAACCCGACGCTGTCGAACTGCGGGTCTTCGAAGACCTCCTGGGTCTGCCGCGAGCGCCCGTCCTCCTCGAAGTAGAAGGCGCCGAGCACGTACTCGAAGCGGCCCTCCATCGTGGTGCCGATCAGGTTCAGGTCCTGGCTGAACTGATCCTTCCGGTCGTGGCTGCGGTTGAAGAAGATGTCGAAGGGCGTGCCGTCCCGGTCGGAGCTCTGGGACGAGCGGACGTCGCGGTAGCCGGTCACCGAGCGGATCAGGGCGTCGCCCAGGATCGGCAGCTCGCCCAGGTCCCAGTTCATGACCAGGCTGTGCCCCTCGACGTCGAGGCGGTCGTCGTTCGAGCCGTCGGTGCCCCGTGTCGAGTCACCCAGGGTGTCGATGTTCAGGTGGGTGGGCCTGGAGTACGTCGTGAACGGCCGAATATCGACGCCGAAGGCGCCGCCCGAAGCCGCGAAGGCCTGGCCGTTGACCAGCGCCCCCGCCGGATCATCGAACACGTGGGTGAGCGCCTGCTCGAGGCTCGACTCGCGGATGCGGTGCCGGTCCCACGCGTAGTCGATCACCAGGGGACCAAGGTCCCAGCGCAGCGCCACACGGCCTGCCAGTCGGCCGTTCTCGTCGGTGTCGCGGCCGAAGTGGTTGTCGTACCAGGCATCCCGGTTGAGGGTGGCGAGGCTCGCCATGCCGCTGAGCGTGCCGAGGCAATCGCACACGCCGAGGCCTTCGCCCCCCCAGATCGGGAAGTCGAAGGTCGTGCGCACGTCCCAGCGGCCGCGGTTGCCGAGGCGGCTCGTCATCTGGATGCCCCACTGGCCCGAAGGCTTGCGGGTGATGAAGTTGATCGCGCCGCCGGTGGTGTTGCGCCCCCAGAGCGTGCCCTGGGGCCCGCGCAGGACCTCGATCCGCTCGAGATCGAGCACGTCGAGAAGGCTGCCCACGGTGATGCCGTTGTAGACCCCGTCCACGTAGATGCCTGTGGCGTGGTCGGCGCCGATCTGCCCGGTGTCGGCCCGGGCGATGCCACGGGAGTTGATGAAGAAGCCGGTGCCCCGGGCGTCGCGCTGGATGTTGAGATTGGGCGTGAAGCTGGTGAGATCCACGGCGTTCGAGATGCCCAGCTCGGTGATGTCCTCGGCGCTGAAGGCGGTCACCGAGACCGCGACGTCCTGGAGATTGGCCTCGCGCTTCTGGACCGTGACCACCATCTCTTCGATAGGGGCCTCGGCCTCCCTTGCGCTCTGGCTCGGCTCCTCGACCGCGCCCGTGTCCTGGCTCACCGCCGGGCCCGCGAGCCCCAGCGCCAATGTCAGTCCCATCCAGAAGAATCGGTACCGGCTCATCTGCGCTGGCCCTCCGTGCGCAATTCACGAACGGTGCGCAGTGAACAGCACGGCGGGGATTCCCGCAACGACCGAGAATCGGTCTGAGGGGTTTTCGCCTCGGCACAACGCGAATCCCGGTGTGGGCGGCTACCTTTCGCCGTAATGTCGCCTCCGGCCAGGCCCACCGGCGTCCTCCTGATCCAGCTCGGCACGCCCGAGGCGCCCCGCACCGCCGAGGTGCGGCGCTACCTGCGCGAGTTCCTGGGCGACCCGCGGGTGCTGGACATGCCCGCCCTCGGGCGCGCCCTGCTCCTGTACGGCGCCATCCTTCCCTTCCGCTCGCCGCGCTCGGCCCGCGCCTACAGGCAGATCTGGGGCGAGGCGGGCTCGCCGCTCCTGGTGCACAGCCGCACCCTGGCGGAAGGCGTGGCGAAGCAGCTCGGCCCTGGCTTCCGGGTCGAGCTGGGCATGCGCTACCGGGAGCCCTCCCTCACCGGTGCGGTGGAGCGGCTCGCCGCGGCCGAGACGGAGCGCATCGTCGTGCTCCCGCTCTTCCCCCACGAGGCGGGCTCGTCCTCGGGCTCGGCGCTCCAGCGTGCCCTCGAGCTGCTGGGCGCGCGCTGGGACCCCCCGACCGTGACGACCCTCGGGCCCTTCTACGACGACCCGGGCTTCATCGAAGCGATCGCCGACGTGGCGCGTCCCCGGCTCGCCGCCTTCGACCCGGACCATGTGCTGCTGAGCTACCACGGCCTGCCCGAGCGCCAGGTGCGTCGCAGTGACGCCAGCGGAAGCCACTGCCTCGCGAAGGAAGGCTGCTGCGACGGAATCGCCGACGCCAATCGCCACTGCTACCGGGCCCAGTGCTTCGCGACCAGCCGCGCCCTGGTCGCCGCCCTCTCGCTCGGCGAGGGGCAGGTCTCGACCAGCTTCCAGTCCAGGCTGGGGCGGACGCCCTGGATTCGCCCGTTCACCGACGAGCGCCTGCCCGAGCTCGCGGCCCAGGGCGTGCGGCGCCTGGCGGTGCTGTGCCCCTCCTTCGTTGCCGACTGCCTCGAGACCCTCGAAGAGATCGGCATCCGCGGCCGCGACCAGTGGACGGAGCTCGGCGGCGAGGCTCTCGAACTCGTGCCCTGCGTGAACGCCAGCCCGGCCTGGGTGGGCTGGGTCGCGGACCGGGTTCGAGCCGCCGCTCAACCGGGGCTGTAGCCGACCCCGCCGTCGATCTTGATGACCGCGCCGGTCGTGTAGCTCGAAGCCTCGCTCGCCAGGTAGAGGGCCGCGCCGACGATCTCCTCGGGCTCGCCACCGCGGCCCAGGGGAATCGTGCTGGCCGCGGCCTTCCTGAATCCCTCCATGTCCCACGCCTTGCTGATGTCCGTGAGGAAGGGCCCCGGCATGATGCAGTTCACCCGGACCTTGGGGCCGAAGCTGCGCGCCATGCCGGTGGTGAGCGCGTGCAGCCCGGCTTTCGCGGCGCCGTAGGGAACCTCGACGGGGGAAGGCTGCTTGGCGGCCACACTGCTCACCATGATGATCGAGCCACCCTCGCCCTCGGCCATCCGGGTACCGATCCGCGCCGAGAGGCGGAACGGCCCCTTCAGGTTCACGCCCAGGACCTTGTCCCAGAGGTCCTCGGACACCTCGTCGAGCGACGGGTAGAGGGGCGACATGCCGGCGTTGTTCACCAGCACGTCGATGCGCCCGAAGGCGTCGAGGGCGGCGTCGACGAGCAGTTCGCACTGGTCCCAGTGCCCGACGTGGCAAGCGGCGGCCAGGGCGCGGCGTCCGGTCTCCGCCTCGACCTGCTTCGCCAGGGCCGCGCAGGCCTCCTGCTTGCGGCTCGAGATCACCACGTCCGCGCCTTGGCGGGCAAAGGCGAGCACCATCTCCTTGCCGAGGCCCCGGCTTCCGCCGGTGACCAGGGCGACCTTTCCCGTCAGGTCGAACAGCGCGTTGGCGTCGGTCATCGGCGGCTCCTTTCCGTGCCTCGAGGGGGCTCGTTCTCGACTCGCGTCCACCAGTAGTGGGCGTCGAAATCCTCGTCGCCGAGGAGCTGACGCCAGAAGCGGATGCGGTTCATGAACTCGAGCCGGCCCGTGTCCATCTCGAACCAGGCCTCGGGCCGGGTGAGGCTCGTCTGGACGTGCTCCGGATCCGGCGGCTGGGTGCCGTCGAAGATCGGCTGGGGCGCCGCCATCTCCGGCCTGAGATCGGCCGTGTTCCACAGCCGCACCTGGGGAACCGTCGGCCCGAGCCGGATCTTGAACATGAAGCGGGTGTCGTCGCTGCGGTTCACCTCGCCTCCGTGCCAGATGCCGTGGTGCATCGCGATCACAGTGCCCGCCGGGCACACCACCTTCTTCTGGCCGCGCATGTTCTGGTAGCGCCCCACCGCCGCTTCGCTCACGATGCGCAGGTGGGTGCCCGGCACGAAGCGGGTGCCGCCCATCTCCGGGGTCACCTCCTGGGGGAAGTAGAAGAGCTGGAGATCGAAGGCGCGGCGCGGATCGATCGTCGAGTCCTGGTGGAGGTGCTGGGCTCGCGGGCGGAAGCCCACGGCCTCGAGGTCCGCCGCCGGCGGGTTGAAGTGGGCGCCGTGGTGGTCGAAGACGGGATCCGGCCCGACCAGGCTGGTGATGATCCCCTGCACCCGCGGCAGGTCGAGGATCTCGCGCACGACACTTCCCGCATAGCATTCGCCAAGGGGCGTGCCGGCGGGGTTGCCGTGGATCCCCTGGGTGGCCCGGGCCTCTTCGAGGAAGCGCCGGTTCAGGGGCTCGGGCACCAGGGCGTCGAAGCGCAGGAAGCCTCGGGCGGCGAAGCGGGCCATCTCCGGGGTGGTGAGGCGCAGGTCCGGCTCGGTCACGGGCCTTCCTCCATCTCGACCCATTGCTCGAAGGCGAACTCGTACTTGAGGTAGGAGGTGCGGAACTCGGCGCCCTCGGCGTGGGGTGCGAGCTGGGAGAGCTGGAAGAGCCGCCAGCCGTCGCGCAGGGCGTCGACGCCGGTGGCGTAGGGCGGCTCGTCCTGGTCGCCGGACATGGGCTCGGCCTCTCCGGTTCCGTCGTAGCGCGACCAGGCGATCACGGGCGAGTCGAGTGCCGAGTCCGCCAGGTAGAGGATCAGGAGCTTCTGTCGCTTCGCCATTCAGCGCGGCTCCAGCAGGCGCAGCGCCGCGGCCCGGCCGGCGCCGAGGGTATCCCCGACGCTGACACCGTCCACCCAGCTTCCCACCACCTCGAGGGGCGGGAGCCCGCCCAGGACGGCGCGCAGGCGGGCGATGGCCGCCCGGTGGCCCGGGCCGGGCTGACAGATCGCCTGTCGCCAGCGATGGAAGGCCAGGGCTTCGAAGCCGCCGCGCAGGCCGAGGGCCCGATCCAGGGCCTCGGCGATGCGGGCGAGGAGCTCGTCGTCGGAGGCGTCTACGGCGCCGGGCCAGCGGCGGCCGCCGATCATCGCGGTCACGAGCTCGCGGCCCGGCGGGGCGCGGCCCGGGAAGAGCCGGCTCATGAACAGCGCGCCGAGCAGGTCGAGCTTCTCGCGCCTCGGCACGAGGAAGCCGAAGCCCTCGACCGGGTGGGTCGTGGCCAGGGTGGGGTCGACGGAAAGGGGCACGCTCACCACCGGCGCGAACTCCACGGCGCCGGCCAGGGCCGAGGCCTCGGCGGACACGTCGGCCAGGAGTTCGGCGGCGGCCGGGGCCGGCACCGCCAGCACCACACGGGCGGCCAGGAGCTCGCCCTCGTCGGTGACGAGGCGCCAGGCCTCCCCTTCGGCGGCGAGCCCGCGCACCGGCGTCGAGAGATGCAGGGCGTCGCGAAGGGGCGCGGCGAGGTGAGCCGCGAGACCGCCCATCCCCTTCGAGCCGGACCAGCTGCCCGGGGCGCCGGCCTCCACGCCCTCCACCAGGCGCCGGCGCAGCGAGCCCACGACGATCGAGCCGCCGAGCTGCTCCGCCTCGACCAGGGACGGGAAGACGGCGCCGGCACCGAGCTGGTGCTCGTCTCCCGCGTAGACGCCGATCAGGAACGGGCCGATCAGGCCCTCGGTCACCTCGGCGCCGAGGCGACGGGTGACGAAGGCGGCGACGCTCTCGGTCTCGCCGGCGCCCCGCCCGATGAAGGGCTCGGCGAAGAGCCGGAGCTTTCCGCGCGCGCTCAAGAGCGGGCTCGTGGCGAAGGTGATCGGGTCCATCGGCACCGGCACGAGCCGGCCGCCGTGGAGCAGGAAGCGCTTGCGACTCGCCGGCCGGGCCTTCTGCAGCGCCGGCTCGAGACCCGTCTCGCGGAAGAGGGCCAGAGCCGGCGCGCCGACCCGGAAGGTGTTCGGACCGCGCTCGTGGAGGAAGCCGTCCTGGGCCACGGTCTGCATCACGCCGCCAGCGCGGTCGGAAGCTTCGAACAGCCGGAGCTCCGCGCCGCGCACGTGGAAGGTGGCGGCCGCCGCCAGGCCGGCGGCGCCGGCGCCGATCACGGCGACCTCGACGCGCTCCACCCTAGGCCTCCGGCGCCAAGGCGCGGGCCGCGTCGGTGAACGCCCGCACGCCTTCCACCGGCGTCTCCGGCAGGCAGCCGTGGCCCAGGTTGAGCACGTGACCGCGGGCGGCCCTTCCCGCGAGCTCGAGCTCCCGCACGCGCTCGAAGATCCGCTCCCGGGGAAGCGCGAGCTCCTCCGGAGCCAGGTTCCCCTGCACACCGGCGCGGCCGTTCGCCCGGCGGGCGGCCTCGGCGAGCTCGACGGCGGCGCCCACGGAGATGACGTCGACGCCGGTGTCCAGCATGGCGTCCACCAGATGGGGCGCATCGTTCATGTAGAGGATGAAGGGAGCGCGCTCCCGGTCCACGACCTCCACGATCGCCCGGTTCACGGGCAGCACGAAGCGCCGGTAGGTCGCCTCGTCGAGGGTGCCGGCCCAGGTGTCGAAGAGCTGGACGACCTGGGCGCCCGCGTCGATCTGGGCGTTCAGGTAGGCGCCGGTCATGGTCGCCAGGCGGCCCAGCAGCGCGTCCACCAGCTCCGGATCCGCCTCCATGCGCTCGCGCAGCTGCGGGAAGGTGCGCGTCGGATCGCCGGCGCCCTCCACCAGGTAGGTGGCGAGGGTGAAGGGAGCGCCGGCGAAGCCGATCAGCGGAATGCGAGGCGCCGCCAGCTCGCGGCGCAGCCGGCGCAGGATCTCGAAGACGTAGGGCACGGCCTCATCGAAGTCCGGTTCCGCCAGCGCCTCCACCTGCTCCCGGTTGCGGATCGGCTGCGCGATGATCGGTCCGGGCGCAAAATCGAGGGCGACGTCCATCCCGAGGACCGGCACGAAGATGTCGCAGAAGAACACGACCGCTTCGCTCCCCACCAGATGGATCGGCTGGAGGGAGACCTCGACGGCCTTCTCCACGTCGGCGCACATCTCGAGGAAGGTCGTGCCTTCCCGCACGGCCCGGTACTCGGGCAGGTAGCGGCCGGCCTGACGCATCAGCCAGACCGGCGGCCGGTCCACGGGCTCTCCGCGACAGGCGCGGAGCATCCGCTCCGTGGGATCGAGCGGCATGGAGCGCTCAGTAGCCGCCCAGCTCGGCCCAGCGGCCGCGGTGGTAGGCGGCGTCTCCGAAAGTCAGCTCCGCGGCGCGGGCCCGCTTCATGTAGAAGCCGATGTCGTACTCGTCGGTCATACCGACCCCGCCGAACATCTGCACGGCCTCGTTGGTAACGCGCACGTAGGCCTCGGAGCAGTGGGCCTTGGCCAGGGACACGAGGCGGGGAAGCTCGGCGTCCTCCGCGTCGGCGGCGCGGGCCGCCGCCATCACGACGCTCTTCGCCAGCTCGATGTCGATGAAGAGGTCCGCAGCCCGGTGCTTCAGGGCCTGGAACGTGCCGATCACGGTGTCGAACTGCTTGCGGTTCTTCAGGTGGTCGAGGGTGAGGTCGAAGGCCTCCTGCATGCCGCCCAGCATCTCGGCGCACAGGCCGATGGTGGCGCGTTCCACGCTCTCCCGGAGGAGCCGCCCTCCCCCGCCGACCCCGCCCAGGGCATCGCCCGCGGCAACGCGCACGCCGTCGAAGGCGACGACCGCCGCGTTGCGACCGTCGACCCGGTGCTGCCGCGTCACCGCGAGGCCCGCCGCGTCTCGCGGCACCGTGAAGAGGCTGATGCCGGCCTCCTTCCCGTTCTCGCCCGACGTCCGGGCCGAGACGAGCAGGGAGTCCGCGACGTGGCCGTCGAGGACCTGCACCGCCTCGCCGCGCAGCGCGAAGCCGTCGCCGCTCGCTTCGGCGACGACTCCGGGCGCGAGCAGGTCGTAGCGGCTGCGGGGCCCCTGGTAGGCCAGGGCGAGGATCACGTCGCCGGCGACCACGCCGGGCAGCCATCGGGCGCAAGCGACCTCGTCGCCAGAGCGGGCCACAGCCTGGCCGGCGAGGAGCACGGTGGAGAGAAAGGGCTCCGGGGCCAGGCCGCGGCCCAGGGCCTCCATCACCACCGCGAGCTCCGCCATGCCGAGGTCGGCGCCGCCGTGGGTCTCGGCGAAGGGAATGCCGAGCCAGCCGAGATCGGCCATCTCCTTCCAGAGCGCCCGCGAGAAGCCGTCGGCGTCGTTCGCGTCGCGGAGCTCCCGCACCCGCGAGACGGGAGAGCGCTCGGCGACGAAGTCCGCGGCGGTCTTCGCGATCAGTTCCTGGTCTTCGGTCTGGATCAGCTCCACGGGGAGACCTCGGTCGTTTGCGCGCGGCTAGTCCGGAAGGCCGAGCACGCGTTTGGCGATGATGTTGCGCTGCACCTCCGAGGTGCCGCCTTCGATGGTATTGCCGCGGGAGCGCAGCCAGTCGCGGGTGAGCTGGAGCTCGTCGTCCTCGAAGCCCGCGCCCTCCCAACCCAGCGCCTGGGGCCCGGCGATGTGCAGCAGGAGCTCCTGGCGGCGCTGGTTCACCTCGGTGCCGACCACCTTGAAGATCGAGCTCTCGGGTCCAGGCTGGTGGCCCGCCTTCGCGGCGTCCTTGGCCCGCTGCATGGTGAGCCCGAAGGCCCGCGTGTCCATCTCCACGCGGGCGATGTCCTGGCGCAGCACCGGATCGGGAAGCGGGCCGTCCGCCGGCGCGTCGGGCAGGTAGCGGCGCGCGCGATCGGCCAGGGTGCGGCGGCTGCCGCCGCCGCTGCCGAAGGCCTCGGCGACCATCGAGCGTTCGTGGCCGAGCAGCGCCTTGGCCACGGTCCAGCCCGCGTTCTCCTCGTGGATCACGTTCTTCTTCAGGGCCACCACGTCCTGGAAGTGCGTCTCGCAGAAAGGCGAGGAGCCGCTGATCAGCAGAATCGGGCTCACGGAAACGCCGGGGCTCTCCATGTCGATGAGCACGAAGGTGATGCCCTCCTGCTTCTTGGCCTCCGGGTCGGTGCGCACCAGGGCGAAGATCCAGTCGGCCTCGTCGGCGTAGGAGGTCCACACCTTGGTGCCGTTGACGAGGTAGTGATCGCCCTTGTTTTCGGCCCGGGTCTGGAGGCCCGCCAGGTCGGAGCCGGCCCCGGGCTCCGAGTAGCCCTGGCACCAGCGGATCTCGCCCCGGGTGATCTTGGTGAGATGCTCCTGCTTCTGCTCCTCGGTGCCGAACTGCAGCAGCGTCGGACCGATCATGGTGAGGCCGAAGCCGATCAGCGGCGGCGGGGCGCCGATGGCGCGCATCTCCTGGGTGAGCACCTTGGCCTCGTCCCTGGAGAGCCCGCCCCCGCCGTAGGCGCTGGGCCAGGTGGGCGCCGTGAAACCCCTCTCGGCTGCGCGCTCGAGCCAGACCCGCTGGTCCGGGTGCTCGGGCTTCCACTTGCGCCCGCCCCAGGCGCCGGCCAGCAGGCCGCCGCCCCTGCCGCGCAGGGACGCGGGACAGTTCTCTTCGAGCCAGGCGCGGGTCTCCGTCTGGAAGGCTTGCAGGTCGGCCATGGGGCTCCTCGGCTGGGGATGCCAGAGGCGCATTGTAGCCGCTCGTCCGAAGGCTTCCCCCGATGGCAACCGTGTCTCGGACTGCCGGCTCCCCGGGATGGCGACCGTTCCTCGGACTGACGATGTCCCTAGATTGCTACCGTCCCGGAGATGCGCATCCTCCTGGCGAGCCCCCGGGGCTTCTGCGCCGGCGTCGACCGGGCCATCGAGATCGTCGAGCAGGCCCTCGCCCGCTTCGGACCACCGGTCTACGTGCGCCACGAGATCGTTCACAATCGGCACGTGGTGGACGGGCTGCGAGCGAAGGGCGCCATCTTCGTCGAGGATCCGGCCGACGTGCCGGAAGGCGCGCTGCTCGTGTTCAGCGCCCACGGCGTCTCTCCAGCGGTGCGCGAGGCCGCCGCTCACCAGGGGCTGCGCACCATCGACGCCACCTGCCCGCTGGTCACGAAGGTGCACGTGGAGGCGGAGCGCTTCGACCGGGCGGGCGTGGAGATCGCGCTGATCGGTCACGCGGGACACGTCGAGGTGGAGGGGACGATGGGGCACGCCCCGGATCGCATCCGCCTGCTCGAGACGACGGAGGACGCCGAACGGCTCGAGGTCGACGATCCCTCGCGCCTCGCGGTGCTGACCCAGACGACGCTGTCGGTCGACGACACCCGGGGCGTCGTCGACGTACTGCGGCGGCGCTTCCCGGAGGTGCGCCTGCCCCGCAAGGACGACATCTGCTACGCGACCCAGAACCGCCAGAACGCCGTGAAGGAGCTGACCCGGCAGGCCGACCTGGTCCTCGTCGTAGGCGCGCCGGAATCTTCGAACTCGAACCGGCTCGTCGAGCTGGCGCGCAAGTGCGGAGTGGTCGCCTACCTTGTGCAGACGGCGGACGAGATCGAGCCCGGCTGGCTCGAGGGTATCGGCTGCGTGGGCGTAACCGCCGGCGCCTCGGCACCGGAGGTGCTGGTGGAGAACGTCGTCGCGCGGCTGGGCGAGCTCGCCTCCGGCGAGGTGCGGGTGGATGCGCCGGCGCCGGTCGACGAGGGCGTGGTCTTCCAGCTTCCGGCGGAGCTGCGCTCGTAGGCGCCGCCGTGCCGAGCCGCGCCACGAGCCTGCGGGTCGCCACGCTCAACGTCTGGGGGCACCCGGACGTCATCGGTCGCCATCTGATGCCGCGCATGGACGCCATCGCGGCCCTGGCCGCCGAGCTGGAGCTCGACCTGCTGGCGATCCAGGAGAGCTGGACCGTCGCGGGGCGCGAGCGCCTGGTCGCGGGCCTCCGCGAGGCTGGTCTGCCCCAGGTGTGGCACCGGCCCCAGGGCTTCGGCGGGAGCGGGCTCCTGCTCGCGGCCCGCTCTCCCCTTCGCGCCGTGCGCTTCGAGCGCTTCCGTCTCTCCGGGCTCCCGCAACGGCTGGATCACGGCGACTGGTACAGCGGCAAGGGCGCGGTGGTTGCAACGCTGGACACGGACGCCGGGCCCGTCGACGTCCTGAACACTCACCTGGTCGCCCACTACGAGCGAACGCCCCACGACGCCTACTATGGCCACCGCGTCGGCCAGATCGTCGAGATCGCGCAGCGCCTCGCCGGGAGCCCGCGACCGCTCGTCGCCCTCGGCGACTTCAACGTCCGGGAAGACGGGCCCGAGTACCCGATCCTGACCGGGCTCACGGGCCTGGTGGATGCGGCGGTCGCCTTGGACGCGCGACAGGACACCATCCTCACGCCCCATCCCTACCGGCTGGAGCCGGGCGCTTTCCGCATCGACTACGTGTTCACCCGCGATGGCCGCGGCGTCTCCACCCGGGCCGCCACACTGAGGCGGGCCTTCGACGCGGCGCTGCAGCTCGTGGGTGAGGACGCGGCGTACTCGGACCACGCGGGCCTGGTGGCGGACGTGACCTTCGAGGCGGCGGCGAACACCCGGAGCCATCCCGGCGCGACGCCCGCGGCCCGGGAGTTGGCCCGCGAGGCCCTCGCGCGGGGCCGGGCGATCGGCGCCTCGCGGCACGGCGAGCAGCGCGGTGCCGCGGCGGCGGGCTTCGGCCTGGCCGGCGCTTGCGCCCTGGGCCGCCCGCACACCCGCCGTGCCTGGCTGCAACGCACTCTCGTGCTCGGCGCCGGCATCGCGGCGTGCGGCGGGGCCGGGGCATTCCTCCTGGCCGAGAGCCTCGCGAGCGACGAGCGACGGGCCTACGGAGAGCTGGAGGCCGTGCTCGGCGCGCTCCCGGTGGCACCATCCGGCGGGGCCGACTCGCTGGTCGCACCCGGCGAGTCCGGCTAGAACCGGCCTCCGAAGTGTAGAGCGCCTGCCGGCCTTCCTCGCCGAGCTGGACACACTGGATATTTCTGAGAGGGGCTCTAGTGTCCTGTTTCGGAAAAAAGTACGCAAAATAGTGCGAACTCCCAACGTGCAGGGGGCATCTTACCGGCATCACGTTGGGGGGACGTATGGCGAATCGTGGCCGGCCCAAGACGCCGATTGTGCTGACGGATGCGGAGCGAGAAGAGCTCCAGACGCACGCCAGAAGGCGGAAGAGCGCGCATCAGTTGGCCTACCGCTCGCGCATTGTATTGCTCGCAGAGCAGGGGCTGACGAATGGGGAAATCGCGGAACGCGTAGGCAAGCGACGAGAGACCGTCGGGATCTGGCGCAAGCGCTTCGTCGAAAAGCGGATCGCTGGGCTCTACGACGAGCCCAAGCCGGGAGCGCCCCGGACGGTGACCGACGAGCAGGTCGATGAGGTCGTGCGCTTGACGCTAGAGGAAACGCCCACGGGAGCGACGCACTGGTCCGTTCGCCTGATGGCGAAGCGGGTAGGCCTCCCGACGACGACGGTTCATCGCATCTGGCGAGCATTCAGCCTCCAGCCGCACCGAGTCGAGCGCTTCCGGCTCTCCAACGATCCCCATTTTGTGGACAAGGTGGTGGATATCGTCGGCCTGTACATGTCTCCGCCGGCGAACGCGGTCGTCCTCTGCGTCGACGAGAAATCGCAGATCCAAGCGCTGGAACGGAACCAGCCTGTCTTGCCGATGCAACCGGGCCGGGCGGAGCAGCGCACACACGGATACCTACGCCATGGCACGACGACACTCTTTGCCGCACTCAACATCGCAACGGGCGAAGTGATCGGATCCCTCCATCGCCGGCACCGCACGGAGGAGTTCCTGAAGTTCCTCAGGACGATCGACGACAACGTACCCGCCGAACTCGACATCCATCTCGTGCTCGACAACTACACCACGCACAAGACGAAGCGAACTCGGAGCTGGCTCGCGCGCCACCCTCGTTTCCACGTGCACTTCACCCCGACGTACAGCTCATGGCTGAATCAGGTCGAGCGGTTCTTTGCACTCATCACCGAGCGTTGCATCCGTCGCGGCGTGCATCGCAGCACGAGGGCGCTCGAGAACGACATCCGGAGCTTCCTGAAGACGACGAACGACGATCCGAGACCCTTCGTCTGGACCAAGACCGCGGATCAGATCCTCGCGAGTGTGCGGCGCTACTGTGGTCGCGTCCTCGACGTCCACTCCGATTCTAATCGAGTGGTTTCTTCTGGAACAGGACACTAGCCTGCGCCGCTCCATGCCCCGCCCCGCCGACCCCGCCGATCGTGCCCGGCGGGCGGTGGAGGAGCAGCTCGAGGAGCTGGGCGATCCGGAGGCGGGCCCGGCCAATCCCACCGGCACCCTGGTCGTCGGAAGCGGTGCCGGCGACCCGGACGAGCTCGTCCTCGGCAGCCGACCGACGGCCTCGACCGGCGAGATCTGGCGTCTGGCCTGGCCGGTGATGCTCTCCCAGAGCCTGGCGGCCCTCGTGAACCTGGTGGACGTGGCGATGGTCGGCCGGATCGGACCCGAAGCCCAGGCGGCGGTGGGCTACGCCGTGCAGCTCTTCTTCGTGTCCCAGTCGGCGCTCTTCGCCCTCTCCTTCGCCTGCGTGGCGGTGATGGCCCGGGCGATCGGGGCGAGAGATCCGGCGGAGTCCCGGCGGGCCTTCGCCGCATCCCTGGTCCTCGGCGTCGCGGCCGCGGCGGTGCTGAGCGGGGCGATGTTGGCGGCGCCGGAGACGGTGCTCGGCTGGCTCTCGGCCTCGCCGGAGGTCGTGGACCAGTGCGTTCCCTACCTGCGGTACCTGATGGCCTCGGCCGTGTTGATGAGCGTCTGCCTCACGATCGAGAGCGGCCTGCGGGCGAACAAGGACACGCGCACGCCACTGCGCATCACCCTCGTGATCACCGTCGTGAAGATCGCGCTGAACGCGCTCTTGATCTTCGGGCTCTGGGGCTTCCCCGAGATGGGCGTGGCGGGTGCCGGTGTCGCCACCCTGGCGGCCCAGGCGGTGGCGGTGGTGCTCTTCGTCGCGGCCGTGCTGCGCTCCCCCCGCGACGGACCCACCGGGTTGCGGCGGCGGGACCTCGACGGCATGGCCCGCCACCTGCCGGAGCTGGTGCGCATCTCGCTGCCGGGCGTCGGCGAGCGCCTGGTGATGAACGTGGCGATGATCTCCTACTTCGCGTTCATCGGCGCCTACGGCACGGTCGCGGCGGCCGCCTACACGATCGGCATCCGCATCCTCTCGTTCTCCTGGATCCCGGGCATCGGCTACAGCCAGGCCGTCGCCACCCTGGTGGGCCAGGCCCTGGGCGCCGGCGACCGGGACGCCGCGCGGCGGGCCACGGCCCGTGCCGCCGGGCTGGCCGTCGTGACCGCCGTGGGCATGGGCGCAGTGGGCGCCGTCGCGCGCGAGCCCCTGGCCGAGCTCTTCACCGTCGACCCGGAGACGGTGGCCACCCTGGGCCCCTTCATGCTCTGCCTCTCCCTGGCCCAGCCGGTGATGCAGCTCCACTTCACCCTGGCCGGCGCCTTCCGCGGCGCCGGCGATACCTGGACGCCGCTCGTCGCCTCCGTCGTCGGCAACTGGCTCCTGCGCGTCCCCCTCGCCTGGCTCGCCGCCACCGTCCTGGACGGCCCCCTCCTCTGGATCTGGCTCGTCCTCATCCTCGACCACCTCGCGCGCGCCCTCTATCTCACCCACGCCTACCTGAGAAACGGAGTCCGTTAAGTTGGGGGCCGGTTTCGTTTGTTAAGTTGTTCGCGTATGGAGAGGACAACTTAACAAACGAGACCGGCCCCCAACTTAACTGGCGATGTGGAAGGTGAGGTGGTCGCTGCCTTCGGGGTGGTCGGCGGTGACAGTGCCGCCCTTGGCGAGGCGGCCGAAGAGGAGCTCGTCGGCCAGGGGGTCGCTGAGCTCGGTCTGGATCACGCGGGCCAGGGGGCGGGCGCCGAAGTCCGGGTCGTAGCCCTTTCGGGCGAGCCAGGCGCGGGCGGCGTCGGTGAGGTCGAGGCTCACCTTCTTCTCGGCGAGCTGCTGGCGCACCTGCTTCACGAACTTCTCGACGACCCGGCCCATCACCTCCGGCGAGAGCGACGCGAAGGTGACCACCTCGTCGAGGCGGTTGCGGAACTCGGGGCTGAAGATCTTCTCCAGGGCGTCCTTGCCGCTCTTCTTCGAGCCGGAGAAGCCGATCGCGGGTTTGGCGATGTCCCGCGCGCCCGCGTTCGAGGTCATGATCAGGATGACGTGCCGGAAGTCCGCCTCGCGGCCGTGGTTGTCGGTGAGGGTCGCGTGGTCCATCACCTGCAGGAGGATGTCGAACAGGTCCCGGTGGGCCTTCTCGATCTCGTCCAGCAGCAGCACCGCGTGGGGCTGCTTGCGGATCTTCTCCACGAGCTGCCCGCCTTCGTCGTAGCCGACGTAGCCGGGGGGCGCGCCGATCAGCCGGGCCACGGCGTGCTTCTCCATGTACTCGCTCATGTCGAAGCGCAGGAAGGGCACCTCGAGGGTGGCGGCGAGCTGCCGGGCCAGCTCGGTCTTGCCGACGCCGGTGGGCCCCATGAAAAGGAAGCTTCCCGTGGGCTTGTCTTCCCCGCCGAGACCGGCCCGTGCGCGCTTCACGGCGCGCACCACCGTCGCCACCGCGTCGTCCTGGCCGTAGACGACGCTCTTGAGATCCTCGTGCAGGTTCTCGAGCTGGCTGCGCTCGGAGGTCGTGGCGCGGGCCAGCGGCGTGCCGGTCATGCGCGCGATCAGCTGCTCCACGTCCCGCACGCCGACCTTCTTCGCCGGCACCTCCGCGCCCTCGGCCGCCTTCCGGCCGCGGTCGGAGCGCAGCTTCACCGCCGCGCCGACCTCGTCCATGACGTCGATGGCCTTGTCCGGCAGGAAGCGATCGTTCAGGTGCCGCGCCGAGAGCTCCACCGCCGCCCGCAGCGCCGGCCTCGAGTAGTGCACGCCATGGTGCGACTCGTAGCGCGGCGCCAGGCCGAGCAGGATCTTGAAGGCCTGGTCGGGGCTCGGCTCGTGGACGTCGACTCGCTGGAAGCGCCGCGCGAGGGCCCGATCCCGCTCGAAGTGGCGGTACTCCTGGTAGGTCGTCGAGCCCATGCAGCGGAGCTTCCCGCTCTGCAGGAGCGGCTTCAGCATGTTCGACGCGTCCACCGTCGCGCCCTGGGCCGCCCCGGCCCCCAGGATGGTGTGGATCTCGTCGATGAACAGGACCGGATTCTCCCGCTCCTGCACGGCGGCCACCAGCGCCTTGAAGCGCTGCTCGAAATCGCCCCGGTACTTCGTCCCGGCCAGCATCGCGCCGAGATCGAGGGAGAAGATCTCCGCGCCACGGAGGTCGTCGGGCACCTTGCCCTGGTGGATCCGCTGGGCCAGCCCCTCGGCGATGGCCGTCTTGCCCACGCCGGTCTCGCCCACGAAGATCGGGTTGTTCTTGCGGCGGCGCGCCAGGATGTGGATCGCACGGTCGATCTCGGCTTCCCGGCCGATCATCGGATCGAGCTCGCCGGCCGCGGCCAGGGCAGTGAGGTTGGTGGCGAAGGCCTCGAGCGGGTCCCCGGGCGCTTCGTCGTCCTCGCCGAGCGGGTCGCCGCGGCCGGTCGCCGGCGCCGCCTCTCCGCCCTCGCCTTCGCCGCCGAACTTCGAGACACCGTGGGAGAGGAACTTGAGCACGTCGAGCCGCGAGACGCCCTGAGCCCGCAGCAGCGCCACAGCATGGGAATCCGGCTCCTGGAAGAGCGCCGCGAGCAGATCGCCGGCGGTCACCTCCTCCTTCTCGGCGTTGTCCGCCTGCTCGAGGGCCGTCTGCAGGACCCGATGGAAGGCGAGGGTCTGCACCGGCTCGCCGTGCCCCTCGTCCTCGAGCTTCTCGATCTCCTCTTCGAAGAAGCGCTCGAGCTCGTTCTTGAGGCGCCCCAGGTGGACGCCGCTGTGCCGCAGCACCTCCTGGCCGGCCTCGTCGAAGGCCAGGGCGTAGAGCAGGTGCTCCGTGGTCAGGTAGGCGTGCCTCCGCGCCACGGCCTCGCGCAGCGACGCCTGCAGGGTCATCTGGAGCTCGCGGTTGATGTGGCTCACCTATTCTTCTTCGACTCCGGCGCGCAGCGGATAGCCCCGGCTCTCGGCCTCCTTGTGAACCGTCGCCACCTTCGTCTCCGCCACCTCCAGGGTGTAGACACCGGCCACGCCGGATCCGGAGCGATGGATCTTGAGCATCAGGGCGTTCGACTCCACGGGGCTCTTGCGAAAGACCGATTCGAGCAGGGCGACCACGAAGGCCATGGGAGTGTAGTCGTCGTTGTAGAGGACCACCTTGAACCGCGGCGGCTTCGCGGCCTTCTTCCTCGTCTTCTCGGCGACGCCGCCTTCCCGGTCGCGCCAGGTCCCGCCCCCCGGCGGCCCACCCGGATCGTTCGACATCCCGGGAGCGTAGCAAGGCCGCCCCGCGCGCCGTCACCCGCGGCCCCCGGTTACACTGCGGCCGATGGCCGAGCTGGAGATGCTTTCGGGGGTGCGCGACGTGCCCCGCGAGGCGTGGAACGAGCTGGTGGGCGACGCGTCGCCCTTCCTCGAATGGGAATGGCTCGCCTCCCTCGAGGAGGCGGGCTGCGTCGGGCCGGAGAAGGGCTGGGCGCCCCGACCGCTCGTGGTGCGCGAGGAGGGCCGGCTGGTCGCCGCCTGTCCGGTCTACCTGAAGGGCCACAGCGAGGGCGAGTTCGTCTTCGACTGGAGCTGGGCCGACGCCGCCTACCGGGCGGGCATCGAGTACTACCCGAAGATGCTGGTCGGCGTGCCCTTCACGCCGGTGACCGGCGCGCGCTTCCTGGTCGCGCCCGGGGAGGATCAGGCGGAGCGCTCGGCGCTCCTCGCCCGGGCGCTCCTGGCGGTGTGCGAGGGCAACGATCTCTCCGGCGTCCACGTGAACTTCTGCCTCGAGGAGGAACGCCCGGCCCTGGAGAAGGCCGGCTACCTGCCGCGGCTCGGTTTCCAGTACCACTGGCACAACCGGGGCTTCGAGAGCTTCGACGACTACCTGGCCAGCCTGCGCAGCAAGCGCCGCAACCAGGTGCGGCGCGAGCGCCGGGAGCTCGAGCGCCAGGGCGTCACGATCGACTGTCTCGCCGGGGACGACATCTCCGACGACCTCTTCGAGCCCATGTATCGGATCTACCTCTCGACGATCCGCGACAACCCGTGGGGCCGCCAGTACCTGAATCGGGAGCTCTTCGACCTTCTCCGCGAACGCTTCCGCCACCGGCTGTGCTTCATGGTGGCGCGGCAGGACGGGGAGATCCTGGCCGGCACCGTCAACGTCCAGAAGGGCGACGCGCTCTACGGCCGCTACTGGGGCTGCTTCCAGGAGCTGCGCCACCTCCACTTCAATGTCTGCTACTACGCGGGCATCGAGCACTGCATCGCCCACGGCCTGCGCCGCTTCGAGCCCGGCGCCGGCGGCCAGTACAAGCAGCTCCGCGGCTTCGACGCCCACCCCACCTGGAGCTTCCACCACCTCCGCGACCGGCGCCTGGCCGACGCCGTCGCCCGCTTCCTCGAGGCCGAGCGCCACGAAGCCGACGCCACCATCGACTGGTACGCCGACCACTCCGCCAACCGCCGCGACCGCTAACCCCAAAACGCAAGAGTGGGGACGTTCCTTGCAACTTGCGCATTTGCGCAAGTTGCAAGGAACGTCCCCACTCTTGCGTTCTCAGGTACGGAGGGAGACGCTGCGGCCGTCGGGCTCGACCTCGGGGATCCAGACCTGGCTGCCGTACTCGGTGCCGAGCCAGATGGCGGTGTTGCAGCGGAAGAGGCGCTTCTTCGGCTCCTCCCCGTAGAGGGTGACCTCGATCTCGTCGAGCTCGTAGGCGTCGTCCCGGCGGGCGCTGCGACTGGATTGCTTGCGGAGGTAGACGCGATCGATGGCGTCGAAGCCCACGTAGAAGAGCGCGGGATCGTTCCAATCGGCGTGGGCCATCTTCGGCTGCTTGGAGCCGGCGAGGGCGGCCTCCTCCCATACCTTGCCCAGGTGGTACTTGATCCGGCTGCGACGCTCGAAGTCGTCGAACCAGGCCACGTCGAGGGGAAACTCGCGACCACCGGCGGTGCCGGACACCCCGATGTAGAGCGCGTCGTCGGTCCCCGCCTCCTTGGCGGTCCCGGTGTTGAGCTGAACAACCATGCCTCGGAGTGTCACCCGGAGCCTCCTCTCGAGTCGGGTAGTATACCCGGCCAAGGAGGCCCCCATGGCCAAGATCATCGGCAACCTCGATCCCCAGGACGACTACCTCCACGAGCTCGGCCCCGAGCCGAACTTCAACGAGAGCGCCTACTACAACTTCTTCGACCAGAAGCAGTCCCTGGGCGGGTGGTTCCGCCTGGGCAACCGGGCGAACGAGGGCAACGCCGAGATGACGGTGTGCCTCTACCTTCCCGACGGCCGCGTGCTCTTCACCTTTCGCCGGGCGCCCATCGACCACAATGACGCCTTCGACGCCGGCGGCCTCGCCTTCGAGGTGCTCGAGCCCACCGAGCGCCACCGCACCACCTTCGAGGGCACGGTGGTCGAGCTGGCGGAGCCACGGGACATGGCCGAACCCCGCCGCGCCTTCAAGGACAACCCGAAGAAGCGCATCTCCTTCGACCTGCTGCACGAGGCCGTCGGCCCGCTCTACGGGAGCAAGGCCGCGAAGCAGGAGGAGGAGCGCGACGCGGAGCAATCCTTCGCCAAGGCCCACTTCGAGCAGCACATGCACGTGACCGGCGCCCTCGACATCGACGGCGAGAGCCTCCCGATCGACGGCTACGGCCTGCGCGACCACAGCTGGGGCCCGCGCTATTGGCAGGCGATCCACTCCTACGAGTGGCTGACCCTGAACTTCGGCCCGGACCTGGGCGCCATGGTCTCGGTGATCCAGCGCGATGCCGAGGGCAAGGAGCGCAGCGCCGGGGGCGTGCTCGTGCGCGGCGACGAGATGGAGCGCCTCGTCGACGCCACCATCGAGGCCGAGTTCGAGGAGAACGGCCTCTACCACAAGCAGGTGACGGCGAAGGTCAAGACCGAGAGCGGCGAGGAGCTCACCATCGAAGGCCAGGTGGAGAGCTTCATCCCCCTGCGAAACCGCCGCGAAGGCAGGGTCACCCACATCGGCGAGGGCATGACCACCTGGACCCTCGGCGACCGCACCGGCCACGGCCTCTCCGAGTTCCTGCGGCAGGTGAAATAGTGGCGCTCCGCATTCTCCTGGCGGCTGGTGCGGCGGCCGCCCTGGCCGCCAGCGCGCAGGCCCAGAGCGTGAAGCTCAAGGTGCAGTCCGCCTGGAGCCGGAACATGCCCGTGCTGGGCGAGACGATCCAGAACTTCGCCTCGCGCATGGAGGCGATGGGTGGTCACGGTATCCGCCTGCGCGTCTACGATGCGGACAAGCTCGTGCCCACCCTCCAGATCATGGACGCGGTCTCCGCTGGGAAGGTCGATGCCGGCTTCGCCTGGCCCGGCTACTGGATGGGGAAGCTCCCGGCCGCGGCGGTGTTCGGCGCGGTCCCCTTCGGCCCGGAGGCGCCGGAGTACCTGGCCTGGCTCCACGAGGGCGGCGGCCTCCAGCTCTGGGAGGAGATCTACGCGGAGCTCGGCGTCGTTCCCATTCCCTGCGGCGTAATCCCACCGGAGGCGTCGGGCTGGTTCCGCAAGCCGATCGAGAGCGAGGCGGATCTCCAGGGCCTCAAGGTACGCTACGCCGGCCTGGGCGGGAAGACCCTGGAGAAGCTCGGGGCGTCGATCACCATGCTGGCCGCCGGAGACATCTTCCTCTCCCTGGAGCGCGGCGTGCTCGACGCCACCGAGTACTCCATGCCCGCCGTCGACAGGCCCCTGGGCTTCTACAAGGTGGCCAAGCACTACTACTTCCCGGGCTGGCACCAGCCTTCGTCGATCATGGAGCTGGTGGTGAACGCCGAGAGCTGGGCCGAGCTCTCGGCGGCCCAGCAGGCGGCAGTGCGCACGGCCTGCGACGCCTCGACCACCTGGAGCCTCACCCGGGGCCTGGCGATCCAGGGCGAGGCCCTGGCCTACTTCGAGGAGCAGGGCGTGACGGTCCACACCTGGCCGCCGGAGCTCATGGCCCGCTTCCGCTCCGCCGCCGCGGAGGTGATGGCGGAGGCCAGCGCAGCGGACCCGGACTTCAAGCGGGCGTGGGAATCCCTGCAAGCCTTCCGGGCCGAGCACCGGCCCTGGTCGTCGATCGCGACGCCCGAGGACTAGCATGAGGCGGACGCTGCGGCGGTTCGCCGACGGGGTAGCGGCCCTCTCGGAACGCGTGGGCACGGCTGCGGCCTGGCTCTACCCGGCGCTCGTGGGCGTGATGGTCGTGAACGTGGCCCTGCGCTACGGCCTCGGCCGCGGCTTCATCGAGCTGGAGGAGCTCCAGTGGCACCTCTACGCCGGCGCGTTCCTGCTCGGCTTCGCCTACACCTACGTCGCGGACGAGCACGTGCGCGTGGACGTCGTGGCCTCGCAACTGCCGCCCCGGGCCCGCGCGTGGATCGAGCTCCTGGGCTGCCTGCTGCTCCTCTTCCCTTTCACGGCGATCGTGTCGGCCTCGGCCTTCGACTTCTTCCTCCAGTCCTGGCAGCTCGGCGAGCGCTCGCCCATGCCGAGCGGGCTCCCCCACCGCTGGATCATCAAGGCTGTGCTCTTCGCGGCGCTCTCGCTGCTGTGCCTCCAGTCCCTGGGCACGGCGGCGAGTCGGGCGCTCTTCCTCTGGCCCGAGCGGGAGGAGCGCTAGGCGGCCGTGGAAGGTGATCTCAACGTCCTCTTCGTCGTGCTCATGTTCGCGAGCTTCGTGGCGCTGCTGCTCACGGGCTACCCGGTCGCGTGGGTGCTGGCGGGCGTCGGGGTCGTCTTTGCCGCGACCGGCGAACTCCTGAACGCCCGCGGTGTCGACGTGGACGCGGACCTGGCCACCCTCGGGCTCGTGGTGGACCGCATCTACGGAACGATGTCGAACTACGGGCTGGTTCCGCTTCCCCTCTTCGTGTTCATGGGCCACATGCTCGATCGCAGCGGCGTGGCGGCGGAGCTGCTGCGCGCCCTCCAGGCGTTGATGGGGCGCCTGGCCGGCGGCCTCGCCCTCGCGGTGACGCTCCTGGGCGTGGTGTTGGCGGCCTCGACGGGCATCATCGGCGCGTCGGTGGCACTCCTCGGCACCCTCGCGCTGCCGGCCATGCTCGAGGACGGCTACCAGCCGGAGCTGGCGGTCGGCACCGTCGCGGCGTCGGGCTGCCTCGGGATCCTGATCCCGCCGAGCATCATGCTCGTGCTGATGAGCGACCCCATGCAGCTCTCGGTGGGCGATCTCTTCCTCGGCGCGGTCTTCCCGGGCCTGCTGCTCGCCGGCCTCTACCTGGGCTACCTGGGCCTGCGCTGCTGGTGGCAGCCCGAGCTGGCGCCACCCCACCGCGGCAGCGCCGGCAGCGCCGCCCTGGGCGATGTGCTGCGCGCCCTCCTCCCGCCCCTGGGCCTGATCGCCCTGGTGCTGGGCTCGATCTTCTTCGGCGTGGTCTCGCCGTCGGAGGCCGCCGGGGTGGGCGCCCTGGGTGCCACCCTTCTCTCTCTGGCGCGCCGTCGTCTCGACCGCCGGGTCGTGCGGGAGGTATCCCGCGCCACCGCCCGCACCACGTCGTTCATCTTCGCCATCTTCCTCGGCGCGACCTGCTTCTCCGTCGTGCTCCGGGAGCTGGGCGGCGACCAGGTGATCGAGGGGGCCATCACCGCCCTGCCCTTCGGCCCCACCGGCATCGTCGTCTCGTTGATGGCCCTCGTCTTCGTGCTGGGCTTCTTCCTGGACTGGATCGAGATCACCTTGATCGTCCTGCCCCTCGTCGAGCCGATCACCGGCGTGCTCGGCATCGACAAGCTCTGGTTCACCATGCTGGTCGCGGTCTGCCTGCAGACCTCCTTCCTGACGCCACCCGTGGGCTTCGCCCTCTTCTACCTGAAGGGCGTGGCGCCGCCGGAGATCGAGCTGCCCCATCTGTACCGCGGCATCGTGCCCTTCGTCCTGCTCCAGCTGGTGGGGCTGGCCGCCCTCTTCCTCTGGCCGGAGCTGGTCACCTGGCTCCCGGCAGCGGCCTTCTGATGCTGCGCACCTGCCTCCCGATGGCGGCCTTCTGATGCTGGACGCGCACCCCAGCGCGGCCCGCGTCCACGGCGCCCTCCTGGCCCGCGGCCGCGAAGCCCTCCCCACCCGCCACGGCCGTTTCGTGCTCCACCGCTTCCTCCACCTGGGGCGCGGCGAGACCCTCCTCGCGGCGACGATCGGGGAGCTCGCGGGAGACGAGCCGCTCCTGGCTCGCGTGCACTCCGCCTGCGTCACGAGCGAGGTGCTCGGCGCCTGCGACTGCGACTGCGCCGCCCAGCTGCAGGCCGCTCTCGGCGAGATCGCCGCCGAAGGGCGGGGCGTTCTCTTCTACCCCGGTCAGGAGGGACGCGGCGCCGGCCTGGTGGCGAAGGCACGGGATCGCATGCTGGTGCAGGCGAGCCGGGAGCGCATCACCACCTTCGAGGCCTACGAGCGCCTGGGCTTGCCCCACGACCCGCGCGGCTACGACGAGATCGCCGACATGCGCGCGCTGCTGGGATGCAGCGCGCCGCTCCTCCTGCTGACGAACAACCCGGACAAGGTGTCGGGCCTCGACCGGGCCAAGGTGCCCCTGGCGGGCGTTCGGCCCCTGGTGACGGAGCCCTCGCCCTTCAACCAGCACTACCTGGCCGCGAAGGGACGCGCGGGCCACGAGCTCTCCGCCGCAGACGCCCGCCGGGCGCCGCTTCCCCGCCCGGTGGAAGCGCGGCCGCCGGCGCACCACGCCCGGGACCCGGACTGGATCCGTGCCGCGGCGTACCTGATCCCCGTGGGCCCCCGGACCGGCGAGCCGCCCTGCTGGATGGAGGCGCAGGTCTGGCTCGACCTCCGGCGCGGACGGCCACGCCTGCTGCTGGTGGGCCTGGACGGCCCGGGCCCCGTCGGCGGCTGGCTCGGCCAGCGCTGGGCCGACCGCTTCGTCGAGGCCCCCGGCCCGCGCGCGGTCCTCGCGGACTGGCTGGGCCGCCTCGCCCGGGACGGCGTCGGCTGCATCGGGCTCCTGGATCCCGGCGAGTCGGCGCCGGACGGGCCGAGCGAGCGACTGTGGCGGCATCCGGTGACCGGGCCGTGAGCACGACCGCCGAGCTGCGCGCCCGCCTGGAGCAGGTCCCCGCGCGGCTGGTCGAGGCCGCGCACGACGGGACGACCCTGCCCCGTAGCCTGCGGACGTGCCGCAGGCTGCTCGTGACCGGTGCCGGCAGCTCCGCCGGGCACGCGCGCTTCCTCGTCGACGCCCTCGCCGAGGCCCGGCCCGCTCGCTGGCGCCCGCTCACCGCCTTCGCCGCCGGCCCGCCGCCGGACGCGGAGCGCGACGGGCTGATCGTCTTCAGCCAGGGCCTCTCGCCGAACGCGTGTCTCGCGCTCCACGGAGCCGAGCGCTTCCGGGCCGTCGTTCTCGTCACCGCCGCCCGGAACGCCGACGCGGCCACCCGCCGGCGACTCGACGGCCTTCGCGAGCGCGGGGTTTGCGTCGTCGACACGGGGGCCGACGAGGAGCGCGGCAGCCTGGTGCGGTTGGCGGGACCCGTCCTCGCCTACGCCGCCGCCCTTCGCATCGCCGGAGCCCTGGAGGGCTCCCCGGTCTTCTCGGACGCAGAGGTCGCCGCGGCCCTCGAGCGAGGCTTCCGGCGTGGCATCGACGAAGTGGGCGGGCTCCCCGACGCCGCCTTCACCGGCGACTTCCTCCTGCTCGGAAGCGGCCTCGACCCGGGCGCCCGCGACAACCTGCGGCTCAAGCTCGCGGAAGGCCTGCTCGCGACGGTGCCACCGGTGTGCGACCTCCTCGAGTTTCCCCACGGCCCCTTCCAGCAGCTCTACGGGCGGGACGCCACCCTGCTCGCCCTCGCCGATCCGGGCGACCCGGCGGGCGCGGCGCTCCTGCCCCGGGTCGCCGGGATGCTCACGCCGGCGCAGCGGCTGATCGAGGTGCCCGCCGCGCTTCCGGGGCGGCTCTCGGTCTTCGAGCACGAGATCTGGCTCGGCTGCTTCACCCTGGAGGGCATGGAGCGGCGGGGCATCGACGCGGCCCGCTGGCCGGGCCGCGGCCTTGACGAGCCGCTCTACGAGCTGGCGGCCCCGGTGGCGGCGCCAGCGTCGGCGGCCGCGCCGCAGCCCGACCCGGCGCGTCGTCGCCTCGAGCACTTGACCTGGCCCGAGCTGGAGCGTCTGCGCGAGGCGGGCCCCCTCACGGCCGTGATCGCGCTGGGCTCGACGGAGCAGCACGGCCCGCACCTCCCGTTCGGAACCGACACCTGGATCGCCGACGCCCTGGCCGAGCGCTTCTGCGCGCGGGTGCCCGAGGCCGTCGCCCTCCCGGCCGTGCCCTTCGGCTGCGCACGAGAGCACATGGCCTTCCCCGGAACCCTCGACCTGGGCGAGGATCACCTGACCGGGCTGCTCGTCGACCTGCTCCGCTCGCTGGCGCACCACGGCTTCGCCCGGGCCTACGTCTTCTCGGCGCACGGCGGGAACGTGGAGCTCCTGCGCCGCAGCCAGGAAGGCCTCGCCGCGAGCGCCCCTTCCCTGGCGCTCCACGTCTCCACCGATCACCGGCGCCTGAACGAGGCGCTCCTTGCGGTCGCCGCCGACCAGGGCGTCGCCGCGTCGGCCGCCGGGCTCCACGCGGGCGAGCTCGAGGCTTCGATCATCGCCGGCCTCGCGCCCGGGGCCCTGCGGCGGGCGGAGGCGCGGCCGGGCTACCGGGAGCCGGTCGACGACGCCCGCGCCCTCTTCTACCCGAGCCTCCGCGACCATGCGCCGGACGGGACGGTCGGCGATCCCACCGCCGCCTCAGCGGCCCGCGCCGAGCGCTACCTCGAGACGTGGGCCGAGCTCCTGGTCGCGGACTACCGGGCCCGGAAGAACGCCCAGTGCACGAAGGGCACGAAGAAGGCGTAGTAGAGCTGGTTCGGGACGAGCCGGATCGCCCAGCCCTCGTCCAGCCCGGCCAGGATCATCACGTCCGCCGAGGCCCACAGGCCGTAGTAGGCGACGACGTAGCCGAGCACCGCGCGCAGGAAGGCCGCGCGGGCCCCGCCCTCGCCGAGACGTCCGGGCACGACGCGGCGGGCGAGCACGAGGGAGACGACGACGAAGGCGCTCTCGTGGACGAGCCACAGCACCTGGTTCGGCACCTCGCCGAGCGCACGGGCAAGGGCGAGCTCGACGACGAAGGCGAATACCGGCACCAACGCCGTGAGGCCCGCCGCGCGCGCCGCCGAGCGCCCGGGGCCGCCGCCGGGCGCCAGGAGGTGCAGGACGAGCCAATACACGCGGAAGTCGCCCAGCAGCACGAACGAGAGGCCGAGGGCGGTCGAGACCGTCTCGCTCCCCGCGGCCGTCGCAATCGGCCCGGTGGCCACCGGGTCGAGCATCGTCTCGGCGGCGAAGAGCAGGAGCCAGCCGGACACGAAGCCCGCCTGGGCCGGCGCGGCCCCGCCGCGCGGCGGTTCCGTGGCCGCGCGCATCGCCAGGTAGGCGAAGGGCACCACGAGCAGCGCCCAGGGCCATTGCCAGGACGCGTAGTAGAAGGTCTGCCAGCTAGACGCGTCCAACGCCCGCCTCCCGGTGCTCGTGCCGCCGACGCGGCTCGAGGGCGCGGAACAGGCCGAGCCGGTCGACGAGCGGGTTCATCCAGCCGGTCACGACACAGAAATGCGTCGCGTGGGCGCCGCGATGGTGGCGGGCGTGGTGCCGCGGCGGAAGCAGCAGGTGGTAGCGCTGGAGCCAGGCGAGGGGCGCCGGCACCCGCGGCAGGTGCGCCCAGCGATGGATGGGGTTGCTGAAGAGCGCCGCCAGGGCCAAGGTGCCCAGCGCCCCGAGGCCGCCGCTGGCCAGCCCGGAGGTGCCGAAGGCGGGTGCCAGCCAGGCGCCGAGGGCGACCACCGGCAGCAGGGCCAGGGCGTTGTTGCCCGTCACCTCCACGAAGCCGTGGCGGGTGATGCCCAGCGGGTCCACGTGGTGCTCCCGAAACGGCTGGATCACGGCGCGCCCGATCCACGGGGTGTCGGCGTCGAAACAGCGGTCCCCCAGCCAGTGGACGAAGCCTGTCGCGAGGTCCGCCGCCGCGACGCCGGCCAACGCGCCGACGAGGATCCAGGGGGCGTGGGCTGCGCCAGGGAGCGGACCCAGGCGCAGCGCGGCCGCCGACGAGAGCAGCGCGAAGGCCAGGAGCGAGGCACCGTCCAGGACGCGAAGCCAGGGGGGTCGCACGACTCGCAGGGTAGACCGGCCCCGGACACGGCGCTCACGCCGAAACGCCCCCGTCCGCCAGAACGGGGGCGTCGGTGAAGAGCCTCGCGGCAGCTAGAAGCGGACGCTCCGGTGCCCCGCTAGGCAGCTAGAAGCGGACGCTCCGGTGCCCTGCTAGGCAGCTAGAAGCCGACGCTCTCGCTGCCGAGCTGGCGGGTGAAGTAGTTCACCTCCACCACCTTGCCGTTGCCGCCGAAGTACACGTCGCAGGTGTAGGCCTGGCCCTTCGACGCGCCCGCGCCCGCACCGATGAACGGGATCGGGATCGGGATGCCGACGCCGGTGTTCTGGACGTACTCGAAGTGCCAGTGCTCGCGGCCGCCGGACTTGCCGGTGGCGCGCGGCTCGGCCTCGAGGATCTGGAGCACCTGGTCCTTGCTCATCCCCTTCTTGAGGGTCGCGGCGTTGTCGTAGTTGAACTGGTTGCCCGAGCGCGTGAGCCCGAGGCTCGCGCAGCCCAGGCTGGAGGCGAGCAGGAAAGCGGTGATCAGAGCGACCCCTCGGGTCTTGGTCATGGCCGAAGCCTCCTTGGCGCAGTGGCGGTGATGTGCCGGTCCTATCGGGTCGCGCCGAACCGAGCTTGACGGCGACGCGCAGCTCCCGCTGGAACCCCTCAGGATCATTTCAAATTTCCCGGGCAGGGCAACCGGGCTCCTAGGACTCGAAGCTGCCGTGGCGGCCGGCCCCTTCCCGGAAGCGGGTGGCACCCTCGCGGGTCTCGCCGCTGCGGATCACGTCCCAGCCGAGCTCGTACTCGGCCAGGAGCGCCTCGGGCACCGGCTTGTTCCACTGCTGCAGGGCGGAGATCCGGTCGGCCCGCATGCAGCGCTCCGGGAAGCCCGCGATCTCGCGAGCCAGGGCTTCAGCGGCCCGCCGCGCGTCGCCGTCGGGCACGACCCGATCCGCCAGTCCGATGCGGAGGGCCTCCACGGCGCTCACGGGCCGGCCGGTCAGGATCAGGTCCATGGCGCGACCGTGGCCCACGATGCGGGGCAGGCGGACCGTGCCCCCGTCCACCAGGGGCACGCCCCAGCGGCGGCAGAAGACCCCGAAGGTCGCGCTCGCCTCCATCACGCGCAGATCGCACCACACCGCGAGCTCGAGCCCGCCCGCCACGGCATGGCCCGCCACCGCCGCGATCACCGGCTTCGAGAGCTCCATGCGCGTGGGCCCCATCGGCCCGTCGCCCTCGCGCAGCACCAGGTTGGCGTTGCCTGCGGCGGCGGAAACCTCCTTCAGGTCGGCTCCGGCACAAAAGGTGCCGTGCTCGCCGAACAGCACCGCCACCTTCGCGTCATCGTCGGCCTCGAAGGCGCGGAAGGCGTCGGCCAGCGCCCGGGCGTGCTCCCGGTCGACCGCGTTGCGCCGCTCCTTGCGGTCCATCACCACGGTGAACACCGGCCCGTCCCGCTCGGTTCGAATGGCCACTAGGCCGTCACCTCCCGGGGCGCGCCGCGGGCGACGCGCACCCGCGTGATGCGGCTGCCGGACACGCCGGCGACCGTGACCGTGAAGCCCTCGAGATCCGCCCGGTCCCCCTGCTTGGGGGCGTGACCGAGGGTGTTGAAGACGAGGCCACCCAGCGAGTCGCCGCGTTCGGCGGGCACGTCCCAGCCGGTCTCCCGGTTGAAGTCCAGCACCTTGACCCGGCCCAGGGCTTCGTAGGTGCCGTCGCCGGTCTGGCGGATGGTCTGCAGCTCTTCCCGGTCGAACTCGTCGCGGATCTCGCCGACGATCTCCTCCAGGATGTCCTCGGCGGTGCACAGGCCCAGGGTCACGCCGAACTCGTCCTTCACCAGGGCCATGTGCATGAAGCCGCGCTGCATCTCCTGGAGGAGCCGCAGGATCGGCTTTCGCTCCGGCACCCGCAGCACCGGCTTCAGGATGCCGACCACCTGGGTGCCACCCTCACGCACGAGCTCGATCAGATCCTTCAGGTGGACGACGCCGGCGACGTCGTCGATGTCCTCCCGGTAGATCGGCACCCGCGTGTAGCGCTCCTCGAGCACCTTCTCGAGCAGCTCGACCGGCGGCATCGAGTCGGGGAAGGCCACGATCTCGGTGCGCGGCACCATGATCTCCTCCACCGTCATGTCGGCCGCGCCGGCGGTGGCACCGATGATGGCCAGCGGCGTGCCCTCGGGCTTGCCGTTCGCGTTGGCGCGGGCGACGCGCAGCACCGCCTCGGTGGCAGCGGCGGCATCGGTGCTCTCCTGCCCGCCCACACGGCGCACCACCGGCTCCACCAGCCGGTCGAAGACCGCGTGCACCGGGCGCAGCGCCTGGTGCAGCACGTAGATGGGGAGCGCGACGCCGAAGCCGATGCGGCGCGGGTGGCTGGCCGCGGCGGCCTTCGGAAGCACCTCGCAGAAGACGAGCACGAGGATCGTCATCACCACCGTGGACACGAGGATGCCCGTGCGATCCCCCAGCGTGTGGATCGCCAGGGCGGAGGCCGCACTCGCGCCGAGGATGTTCACGAGGTTGTTGCCGAGCAGGATCGTGACGAGCAGGCGTGAGGTGTGGTCGAGCAGGTCCCGGGCCGCCAGGGCGGCCGGACCGCGCAACGCCTTCACCTCCTCCTCCAGCTCGTGGGGGCCCAGCCGCAGCAGCGCCGTCTCGCTGCCGGAGAAGAACGCCGACAGGAGCAGACACACCACGACCAGGATCACCAGGGACAAGGCATCCATGGGACCTCCTCCGGTCTGCCCACGGGAGGTGGACAGCCGAGTGAGCGAGCGCCGCCGGGATCGCGGTTCGCGGGATTCGCTGGGAACCGGGACCGGTGGGTCTTTGGGGGCGACGCGTGCATCGACTCCCCAAGGCTAGGGCGGCGCCGGGGCGCCGGCAAATGGGCCCTCAGAAGCCCACCCCGATGCGGTCGTACCAACGCTCCCTGCGCCAGCCGCGGCGATGCATGCAGCGGTCCATGCGCTCCCGGTCCACGCTCCCGTCGTCCAGATCCGTGAGCTGGTGACACACCTTCCGGGCCTCGCGGAAGCGGCCCTCCCGCCCCTTGGGCACGTGCCAGGGGTTCGGGGGGCCGGTCGCGCAGGCGGCGGCCAGGGTGAGCAGCGCCAGAAGCGCTGCAGCGTGGCGGCGGTGCATCCCCTACTTGCCGGACCCGCTGGGAACGTCCCGGAAGGGGATGCCCTTGTCGGCCCGGTGCTCGCCAGGCAGCCCCAGCACGCGCTCGGCGATCACGTTCTTCAGGATCTCGTCCGTGCCACCGGCGATGCGGATGCCGGGGGAGCCCAGGTAGCTCTCCTGCCAGATCGCCTCCATCGGGACGGCCGACGGGTCCATGACCCCGCCCATGGCGCCTTGCAGCTCCATGGCGAAGGCCGCCAGCTCCTGACTGAACGGGGCACCGACCGCCTTGCCGATCGAGCCTTCGGGTCCCGGCGTGGCGCCGCGGGAGAGCGCGGAGAGCGTCCGGTAGCCGGTGTACTTGAGGCCGGTCGAGGTGATGAAGGCGTCCGCCAGGCGCTGGCGCACCGAGCTGTCCTCGAGGGCCGGGCGTCCGTTCTTCTGGCACGAAGCCGCCAGACGGAAGAGATCCTTCGTCCGCCCCGCGCCGCCGCCGGCGCCGATCGAGACGCGCTCGTTCATCAGCGTGGTGATGGCCACCTGCCAGCCCTGGCCCACCGCCCCGAGCTGGTTCTCCGCCGGCACCCGCACGTCCGTGAAGAACACCTCGTTGAAGCCGGCGCCGCCGTTGATCTGCTTGATCGGCCGGCACTCGACGCCCGGGGCGTGCATGTCGACGATGAAGTAGGTGAGGCCGTCGTGCTTCGGCACGTCCGGGTCCGTGCGGGTGACGATCATGCCCCAGTCGCAGAAGTGGGCGCCTGTGCTCCAGATCTTCTGGCCGTTGATCACCCACTCGTCGCCGTCGCGCACCGCGGTGGTGCGCAGGCCCGCGAGGTCCGAGCCCGCCGCCGGCTCGCTGAAGAGCTGGCACCAGACGACCTGTCCGCGGGCCATCTCCTTCAGGTACTTGTCCTTCTGCTCGTCCGTGCCATGGGCCATCAAGGTGGGTCCGAGCATCCCGTGGCCGATGCCGTAGATGGCGGCCGGCGTGCGGAACTTGGCCTCCTCCTGGTTGAAGACCACGTTCTCGAGCCGGCCCAGGCCCTGGCCGCCGTACTCCTTCGGCCAGGTCAGGACCGCCCAGCCGCTGTCGTATTTCGTGGCCTGCCATTCCTTGGCCTTCTTGATCGCGTCCGCGTCCTCCCGCTCGCCCAGCAGACCGGGAGAGGTCTGGTTCGGGTCGAGGGGCTCGAGGTGCTGCTCGAGGAAGGCGCGGGCCTTGGCGCGGAACTCGGCTTCCTGGGGGGTATCGTCGAAATCCATGGTGGTTCTCCGTCGAAGTCGTTGGTTCGGCCTTGCTAGGCCGCGTAGGTCTTCTCGAGGCGGGAGACCAGCTTCTCGCGCCACTCGTCCGGGGTGCCGAGGACGTGGCTCGTGCCCTTCGCCCGGCGGTAGAAGAGGTGGCAGTCGTACTCCCACGTGTAGCCGACGCCGCCGTACATCTGGATCATCTCCTCGCCGGCCAAGCAGAAGGCGTCGCTGGCCGCGACGCGGGTGCTGGCTGCCGCCGCGGGCAGCTCGTCGTTGCCCTCGGAGAGGGCCCAGGCCGCGTAGTAGCCGTTCGAGATCGCGATCTGGATCGCGCAGTACACGTCGGCCATGCGGTGCTTGAGCGCCTGGAAGGAGGCGACCGGACGTCCGAAGGCGAAGCGTCCCATGGTCTGCTCCTTGGTCAGCTCGAGGGCGCGCTCGGCGCCGCCGATCTGCTCGTAGGCCAGCAGCACCGCCGTGCGGTCGAGGACGGCGGCGGCGATCGCGTCGCCCTGCCCCGCCTCGCCGAGCCGCTCGGCGGCGGCGCCGTCGAAGTCCACGCGGTAGAGGGGACGGGAGGGGTCGAAGCTCTCGAGGGGCGTGCGCGTGACGCCGGCACCATCCAGATCGACGAGGGCGAGGGAGTGGCCGCTGCCCTCCTTTGCCACGATGACGGCGGTGCCCGCCGCCGCCGCGTCGGGCACCGGCAGCTTCGAGCCGCTCAGCTTGGCGCCGTCGAAGGTGGTGGCGCAGCGGCCCGGGGCGAAGTCGCCCAGGCCTTCGGCCTGGGCGAAGGTGCCGATCAGCTCTCCGTTGGCCAGCCGGGGAAGCAGGCTCTGCTTCTGGTCCTCGCTGCCCGCCTGGAGGATGGCCTCGGTCGCGAGGCCGACGGAAGACGAGAACGGGATCGGCGCCAGGGCGCGGCCCAGCTCCTGAGCGATCAGCACGAGCTCGAGGTAGCCGAGGCCGGCTCCGCCGTAGCTCTCGGGGACGACGGCGCCGAGCCAGCCCATCTCGGCCACGCCCTTCCAGAGCTCCGGGTCGTGGGTGCCGCCGGCTTCGAGCACGGCGCGGCACTTCTCGAGCCCGCTGTGCTCCTGGAGGTAGTCGCGCGCAGTCTGCTGCACGAACTTCTGGTCGTCGGAAAACTCGAGATTCATCGGGCCCTCGGTGCGATCGGTTCGAAGAATTGGCAGTCGGCGGGGCATTATAGGCGGGATGCCGGTGTATCGCCTCGGGCCCGATGTCGTCTTCCCGCCTCCGGAGGAAGCGGAGGAGAGCGGGCTGCTCGCCGTCGGCGGCGACCTCTCCCCGGAACGCCTGCTGCTGGCCTACGCGCTGGGGATCTTCCCCTGGTACGACGAGCCGCCGATCCTCTGGTTCTCGCCGGATCCGCGCATGGTGCTGATTCCGGCGGAGCTGCACGTCCCTCGCCGGCTGGAGCGGACCCTGCGCAGCGGCCGCTTCGAGACGAGCTTCGACCTCGCGTTCTCCCGTGTGATCCGCGCCTGCGCCGAGGCCCCGAGAAAGGGGCAGGAAGGGACATGGATCAACGCGGACATGATCGCCGCCTACGAGCGCCTCCACGAAGAGGGCCTCGCCCACTCCTGTGAGGCATGGCAGGAGGGCGCGCTGGTGGGCGGCGTCTACGGCGTGTCGCTGGGCAGCGCCTTCTTCGGCGAGTCCATGTTCCATCACCGCAGCGACGCCTCGAAGGTCGCCCTCGTCACCCTGGTGCGCCGCCTCGCCGCCTGGGACTTCACGCTCCTCGACTGCCAGATGCACACCGAGCACCTCGCCCACTTCGGCGCCGTGGAGTGGCCCCGCCCCCGCTTCCAGGCGGCCCTGCGAGACGCCCTCGAGTCCCCCACCCGCCGCGGCCGCTGGACCTGAAGAACGCAAGAGTGGGGACGTTCCTTGCAACTTGCGCAATTGCGCAAGTTGCAAGGAACGTCCCCACTCTTGCGTTCTTAGCGGTCGGGGGAGGCCTTGCGGAGCTCGGCGCGGAAATCGGGATGGGCGATGGCGATCAGGGCTTCGGCGCGCTCGGCGACCGTGAGGCCGGCGAGCTCGGCGGCGCCGTGCTCGGTGACGACGACGTCGACCTGATGGCGCGGCGTGGTCACGGTCGTGCCGGGGGCGAAGGCGGCGGCGATGCGGGAGACGCTGCGGCCGCCGGGCCTCGACGTAGACGGGAGACAGATGAAGGAGCGGTCGCGGCTCTCCAGGCCGGTGCCGCTCACGAAGTCCTCGTGGCCGCCCACACCCGAGTACTGGTTGGTGCCGAGGGTGTCGGCGGCCACCTGCCCCGCCAGGTCGACCGCCAACGCGCCGTTCAGGCTGATCATGTCCGGGTTCACGGCGATGTGCTCGGCGCCGTTCACCTGCTCGACCGGGAGGAAGCGCACCTCCTCGTTGCCGTCGAGCCACCGGTAGAGCTCGGCGGTCCCGCCGGCGAAGGTGCAGATCGAATGGCCAGCGTGCACGCCCTTGCGGGCGTTGCTCACCTTGCCGCTCCGGTGCAGGGCCATCAGACCGTCGGTGAACATCTCCGAGTGCACGCCGAAATCGCCCGGCCGACCCTCGGCGAGGGCGGCCACCACCTGGCTCGGGATCGCGCCGATGCCCGTCTGGAGCGTGGCGCCCTCGTGCACGAAGGGCAGGACGTGGGAGGCAATCGCCGCTTCGACCTCGCCTCCGGGCGTCATGGGGAGGACCGGTAGCGGTGTGGCCGCCTCGACGATCCAGTCCGCCTCGTCCACGTGCACCGCATGGGGCGAAGCCGGCGGGATCCCGAGGGTCCGCGGCAGCTCCGGGTTGACCTCCACCACGAGCAGTCGGTCCGGATCCTGGCCTGCGGCCCGCAGCTCGTGGGTCGTGGCGCCGGCGTGAAGCGAGAGGCTCATCCAGCCGCCATCGTCCGGTGGCGTGGCCACCGTCGCCATCACCCGCGGCCGCAGGGTCTCGAGGATGCGTGTGAAGCGCCGGAAGTCCGCCGGGACGAACTGCACGTCGTGGCCGGCGCCCCGGAGCCCGCGCTCCACGGGCCCGAAGAAGCCGCTGCGCAGGCTCACGCCGGGGCGGGTGAACACGGTGTACATCCCGAGCAGGAGGCCCGTGAAGACCACCAGCTCCTCGAAGTCCTCCCGCTCGCCGAGGGCGGTGAGCAGCGCCTTCGGCTGGCCGGGCCCGAGCGGCAGCCCGAGGGTGTCCCGGCGCTCGAGGAGCGCGGCCGCCTCCGCCGGGGTGCGACGCTTCGCCGAGGGAACCTCCACCTCAGCCGACCCGGCGATCGTGCCCGGCCCAGTAGGGCTCGCGCAGGTCCTTCTTGAGCACCTTGCCGCTCGGGTTGCGCGGGAGCTCGCCGATGAAGTCGATGGAGCGCGGGCGCTTGTAGCCGCCGAGCCGGCCCTTGCAGAACTCGAGGATGTCGCCCTCGGTCGCCGTCTCGCCGTCCTTGATCACGACCACGGCCTTCACCGCCTCGCCCCACTTCTCGTCCGGAACGCCGACCACCGCCGCCTCCGCCACGGCCGGGTGCTCGTAGAGGGCGTCCTCCACCTCGCGTGGGTACATCTGGTAGAGGTCGGCGGTGGGCGGAACGTGGCGCTCCGGCGGCGCATCGGATTCGGCAGCCGCGGCGGCGGCCAGCTCCTCGTAGCCCGGCGCCGCGCCGTTGACAGACAGGAACCGCTTCACCGTCGCCAGCTCGCCCCGCACGGGCTCCAGGGCCGCGGCCAGCTCCGGCTGGGCGACGAGCAGCTTGGCCTGGGCGTCATTCACGATGTACGACCACTCCGGCGGTGCGAGCCGGTAGTTCAGCGGCACCGGCGCCACACCCGCCTTCGAGCAGGCGTAGTAGAAGATCGCCATCTCGATGGAGTTCTTGGAGAGGATTGCGGCCCGGTCGCCGACCTCGAGGCCTTCCGCCACGAGCACCCGCGCGACGCGATTCACCTCGCGGACCGCCTCCGCATAGCTGATGCTCCGGTCGCTCGTCTCGGCGAAGGCCATGTCCGGCGCCTGGCGCGCGCGGTAGTCGAGGCTGTCGTGGAGCCGCATGGATCCCTCCTGCTGCGTGGAGGGATCAGTATACGTTGCGTTTGGGGGCCGTTCCGTTCGTTGCGTTGTCAATGGTCCTCGGCGGGGCGGCCGAGGCTGAGGCGGGCGAGGGCGCGGATGCCGTCGTCCGGGTGGCTCGCGGCGGCCTCGGCGACCACGGCTCGTGCTTCCCGAGAGCCGACCAGGCGGAGCGCCACGAGGGCGGTCTCCGAGGCGGGGCGGGCCCAGCCAAAGAGCACGTCCCGGAGGCGCTGAAGGTCGAGGGCTGGGGAGCGCGCGACGGCGTGGGCTGCGCTGGCGCGGACCGAGGCCTCGGGATCCTCGAAGGCCCGGAGCGCGAGCTCGAAGCCGCGCTCGCCCAGCGCGGCGGCCCGCACCGCCGCCGCCGACCGCACTTGCGATGCGTCGTCGCCGGCCACCAGGGCCGCCAACGTACCGAGCTGAGCCGGGCCGGCGTGTCCGGCTGCCGATGCCCGAAGTGCCGGATCTCCGGCGGCCAGGAGCCGCTCGGTGCGCTCCTCCGGCAGCTCGCCCTCCACATGGGCGAGGGCCCAGAGGAGCTCCGGCGCGGGCTGCTCCACCGCCGCGATGCGAGCGGAGAGCACGTCTCGCACGCGAGTGGGCTGGGCCCGGGCCAGCCAGCCGAGGAGCGCCTCGCCCAGCGCGCCCTCGGCGTCCCGGCGCAGCAGGGCGTCGGCGAGCAGGCCCGCCACCGGCTCGGTCGTGCTCGCCTCCGGGTCCTGGATGCTGCCGAGCCAGCGGGCGGCCGAGACCGCGAGGGGCAGCTCGGCGCCGGCACACAGCGCCGCTAGGTGGCGAAGGCCGTCGGGGCCGCGCCGGGCTTCGGCCGGAAGGGCCCAGTAGTGGTGGAGCAGGTTCACGGCGCCGGGCGAAGGCGAGCGCACGAAGGCCTTGTCGCCACCGGCCACGCGGCGGGCCCGAGCCCGGCTGGCCGGCTCGGGGAAGCGCTTCCTCCACAGCGTTCCGGACGGGACTGGCGAGAGCACCAGAAGCACCGACTCGCCCTCCCGGAAGCGGTCCTCCCGGGAGGGGGAGAGCTCCTCCCACGTGAGCTGCAGGTTCTCGGGCAGGCCGGCGCGGCCGGACAGCACGCGGGTCACGTCCAGGGCCGCGACCCGCCCGCTGCGATCGAGGGCCTTCGGCTTCCCGACGACGCCGACCACGACGCTCCGCGCCTCGGCCGCATCGTGGAAGATGCGCGTGCCGTCCGCCGCTCGGAGCGCCGCTGCAGACAGCGGCGCTCCGAGCAGGAGAGCGAGGATCGCGATGGCGAGGGGTCTAGGGGTTCGGCGGCTGGAAGCCCGCAACGCCGTCCACGTCCGCATAGAGGGCGTTGGTCACGCCCAGGGGCATCACGCCCGATTCGCCCACGTTCCCGTCGAGCAGGTCGGCGAGGGTCGTGTTCGAGGCGGAGTCCAGGTTGCTCGCGAACACCGGGAACATGGGCGCGCAGCTGCCGTCGGTTCCCTTGGCGACGACGACGAACCAGGTGTCCTGGGTGAGGCCTGTGAAGTTCACCGTGATCGTCGCATCGAGCCGCGAGGCGCCGGGAACGCCGGCCTGCACCACGACCTGCGTGAAGTCGAAGTCGCCGTCGCCGGTCGTGTTCGGATCGCAGTCGCCTTCCGAGAGCACCTGGGCCGTGGCCGGATCCGCCGTGTAGAGGTAGGGCTCCGCCGGGTTCACCGGCAGCGTGCCGCCGTTGGCGTAGATCTCGATCCGGTCGAAGGCGGCCCAGAGCGGGGCCTGCACCCGGATCTCCAGGTCAACCGCGTTGTTCGTCACGGTCAGATCGGTGCTCCCGCCGAGGGTCAGGTCGGCGATGCCCGCGGAGCCGTCGGTGGCCAGGAGGCGGGCCTGCATGTAGATGCCCTGCCCGCCCACGGCGCGCCCTGCGTCCACGGACTGGGCCACCTCGCCGGGCAGGATCGACGCCGGCGCGTCGGTGGACGCCGCGGTCCAGGTGCGCGCACCCGCCGTGCGCAGGTTCGTGTAGGTGTGCGTGTCCGTGTCCGAGATCGCCGTCGTGCGCAGCCCCTTGTTCAGCTGGTTGAACCAGATCCCGATGCGGTCGTCCAGGAACTCGCTCTGGTGCCCTCGGGTCATGCCGTTCCAGAGCTCGAGGGCCGGGAAGTGGAAGAACAGGTTCCCGGTCGGGGGCAGGCGCAGGTCGTCGCGCTCGGCCGCCGTGGTGAGACCGTCCTGGATCGCCCCCGCCACCGACGTGTCGATCTTGAGCGGCGCGTAGTGGGAATCGATGTGGTTCACCTGGAGGGTCGTGTCGGGCAGGCTCTGGGCGCCCGTGGTCCCGAGGGTGAAGATCGCGGCCGGCGTCGCATTCAGGGCGCCGTGGGACGGGAAGTCCATGCCGGGAGGCGCCGCCTGGCCCCAGTCGGTCGAGCCGCCAGACGGCTTCGTGGCGTCGACCGAGAACGGGTACCCGTTGAAGTGCCCGTAGTCGAAAGTGGTGATCTCCTCTCCGACGGTCGAGGTGACCCAGCTCCCCAGCCCGGCGGCGGTGATCGCGGGGACCAGGTCCGTGTGGACGTGGTGATCCGTCATGATCACGTTCTCGACACCCTCGCCGGCGAACTGCAGCACGCGCCGCAGGTCGGGCACGCGGGAGTCGGCGCTGCGGATCCCGTGCACGTGGAAGTCCGACGAGACGAAGCCCGCCGTGTCCAGCACCGGCGCGATCTGGGCGGCCACCGCCGTCGGCGCACCGGCCGCGACCGTCACCGGGGCCTGGAAGAGCGAGTACTCCGTCCCCCGACTGACGAACACCTGGTAGCTGCCCGGCTCGACGTCGAAGGTGACGGTGCCGTCCTTGTCGGTGTAGTCGAAGGCGACCACGCCGAAGGGGAGGTCGTCGTCGACGTCGTGGAGCAGGCCCAGGTCGCCGGGGGGGAAGCCCAGGAAGTTGCCCGGGTGGATGATCTCCGGGCTCGGGTCGAAGCCCACCACCGTCACCCGCGCCGGGAGCTTCGCCGAAGCGTGGTCGGTCACGGTGACCTGGAGCTGCCCGGTCGCCGGAAGTGCGAAGTCGACGCCCGAGGTAGTGGCGCCAGCCGTCACGCTGACCGCCTGGGTCGGCGGCGCCGCCGCGTTCGTCTCGTAGGGCGCTCCGAGGCGCCCGGCCACGGCGTCGTGGGTGCCGGCGGGCACCGACGCGCTGTAGTTCGGGCACGGGCCGGCCACGGTCTCGATCGACTGGTCGACCTGGGTGAAGGCGCCGCCCGCGTCGGTCTGACCGAAGGTCACGCGGGAGCCTTGGCGGGGCGTGCCACCGACGGTGACGCAGCCCTCGACGGTTCCGACGGCGACCCCCTGGAGGTCTGCCTCCAGCTGGAGGGCCGCCGCGCCGGTGCCGTCGCCGACGGTGAAGACCCGGGTGTAGGAAAGCGAGCCGCCCTGGGGCACGACGAACAGGGGCGGGATGCCGACCAGCGAGGGCACCGCCGCGGCGTTGTGCAGCACCACGAAGACGCCGCTCTGCACGAAGTAGTTGCCGGTCACCTGGCTGAAGGCGGGATCCGGGACCCCCATCCAGCCGTACTCGACGCCGTCCGCCTGGTCGACGCCCAGGAAGGAGAGTGACGTGAAGTTGGCGTTGCTCCCGTCGCCCCAGCCGGGCTCGTCGGTGGCGCGGGTGTCGAGCTGACCGCCCGGGTTCAGCCAATCGCCCACGAGCAGCGGAAGATCCTCGGGGATCGGCGGCACGCTGCCGGGGAAGCCTCCCGGCGGGTTGTTGTTCATCACCTCCGTCGTCATCTCGAGGTGGGCCGAGCCGGGCTCGAGGCGGTACTCGGTGCAGCCGTCGATCTCGAGATCCAGGTCGTCGGTCAGGGGCGGCGGCGTGAAGCCGAACTCGCGGATCGAGGTGGACGGGTTCACGAAGTCCAGCAGGTCGTCGGGTCCACAGGTGCGCAGCACCGCGGCGAGCCCGTCCTGCCCATCGTTCACCTCGTCGAAGGTCTGGGCGTTGATCACGGTCTCGAGGTTCAGCATCGGCTGGGTCTCGAGGAAGTGGTCGTTTCCCGGGTTGGCCTTGAGCTCCGCGTCGATCAGGTTCCCGCCGAAGGCGCCCACGCTGTACATGTCGCGCTGGCCGACGTCCTGAATGATGTAGCGGGCGTGGTCGTTCTCGAGCAGCCAGTCGCCGAGCTGACCGTGAGCGAGGGGACCGCTGATCAGGTCGGCCGGGTCGGTGATGCGACGTAGCCGCGCCTTGGGCGGCGCGTACTGGAAGCCGCGGCCGCGGGTCTTCGTGTTGCCGGCGGCGTCCGTCACGCTGGCCTGCACCAGGTTGTCGTCCAGCAGCGGCGCACCGGGGTTGATGGTCGCCGTGAAGACGGTCGGGCCGCCGGAGACCACCACCGGGGTGCCGTTGATGGTGACGTCCTGGGCCGGGTCGAAGAGGGTCCCGGCCGGGATCGTCACCTGGAGGACGAAGCTCGGCGTGGTGATGACCGACCCGGAGCCCGGGAACTCGATCTTCGGCAGCGCGGGGCCGCAGGTCATGGCCAGGGCGAGCGGCGCGAGGACGAGGACGAGCCAGCGCGGGTGCTTGCGATGCATGGGAGGACCCCTTCGAGCAGAGAGGTGTGCGGAGATCACCTCACTCTACGCGAAGGGCCGGCAAAACGGAACGCGCCGGAGTGCGAAAGCCCTGGGATCGGGTGACTCGAAGTCACCTCCGGGCGGGGGGCCTTCTCAGAACGTCACGACGGTCCGGATCGACTCCCCCCCGTGCATCATCTCGAACGCGTCGTTGATCTTCTCGAGGGGCAGGACGTGGGTGATCAGGTCGTCGATGTTGATCTTCCCCTCCATGTACCAATCGACGATCTTCGGCACGTCCCGGCGGCTCTTGGCGCCGCCGAAGGCGCAGCCCTTCCAGACGCGCCCGGTCACCAGCTGGAAGGGGCGGGTCGCGATCTCCTCGCCGGCGCCCGCGACGCCGATGATGATCGACTCGCCCCAGCCCCGGTGACAGCACTCGAGGGCCTGGCGCATCACGTCCACGCTGCCGATGCACTCGAAGCTGTAGTCGGCGCCGCCATCGGTGAGCTCGACCAGATGGGGGACGAGATCGTCCACCTCCTTCGGGTTCACGAAGTGGGTCATGCCGAAGCGCTCGGCGAGCTCGCGCTTGGCGGGGTTCGTGTCGACGCCGACGATGCGGTCGGCGCCGACCATGCGCAGGCCCTGGATCACGTTGAGGCCGATGCCGCCGAGGCCGAACACGACGCAGTTGGCGCCGGCCTCGACCCCGGCCGTGTTCACGACGGCGCCCACGCCGGTCGTGACGCCGCAGCCGATGTAGCAGACCTTGTCGAAGGGGGCGTCGCTGCGGATCTTCGCCAGCGCGATCTCCGGCAGCACCGTGCGACTCGCGAAGGTCGAGGTGCCCATGTAGTGGTAGAGGGCCTCGCCGCCGGCCGAGAAGCGGCTGGTGCCGTCGGGCATCACGCCCTGGCCCTGAGTCGCGCGGATCGCGGTGCAGAGATTGCTCTTGCCGGACAGGCAGGTCTTGCACTGCCGACACTCCGGCGTGTAGAGCGGAATGACGTGGTCGCCAGGGGCGACGCTGGTGACGCCGGCGCCCACCTCGACGACGACGCCGGCGCCCTCGTGGCCCAGGATGCTCGGGAAGATGCCTTCCGGATCCCGACCGGACAGGGTGTAGGCGTCCGTGTGGCAGACGCCGCTCGCCTTGATCTCGACGAGCACCTCGCCGGCCTTCGGCCCGTCGAGGTCCACCTCTTCGATCGTGAGCGGCTTGCCGGCCTCGCGGGCCACGGCGGCGCGCACCTTCATCGTCTCCCCTCCTGATTGCCTGCATGGTTGGCTGCGGCCCAGCGCCAAGGTACCGCGCCTGCGGTTCGCCCGGGCCCATGCTAACGACGCCGCGATGACCGAGCGATTCCACGAGCTCCTGCGCCTGCTCGATCTCGAGGAGATCGACCTCAACATCTTCCGCGGTCAGAACGAGGCGGGCCAGGTGGGGCGGCTCTTCGGCGGGCAGGTCCTGTCCCAGGCCCTGGCCGCCGCCGGGCGCACGGTGGAGGAGCTGCCGGCCCACTCGCTGCACGCCTACTTCCTCCGGCCCGGGAACCCGGCGGTCCCCGTTCTCTACCAGGTGGACCGCATTCGCGACGGGCGCTCGTTCACGACGCGGCGGGTGGTCGCCATCCAGGAAGGGCGCGCCATCCTCAACATGGCGGCCTCCTTCCACGCCGCCGAGCCCGGCTACGACCATCAGGTCGGGGTGCCGGAAGCGCCCGCTCCGGAGAGCCTCCCGACCTGGACCGAGCTGATCGCCGCCAACCGGGAGCGCATCCCGAACGTGGAGGGCCGGGAGGCCCGGGGCGCTCCGCCGGTCGACTACCGCTACGTGGACCTGCCCGTGTACCTCGGCGGCGACGCCATGCCCGATCCGAACCGCATCTGGGTGCGGGCCGCTGGGGAGCTCCCTGACGACGCCCTGCTCCACCAGTGCTTCCTGGTCTACGCCTCGGACATGTCGATGATCGACACGGTGATGCGGCACCACGGCCCGAAGAGCCCCCTCGGGCCGCCGGTCATGGGCGCCAGCCTCGATCACGCCGTCTGGTTCCACCGCCCGTTCCGCGCCGACGAGTGGCTCCTCTACGCCCAGGACAGCCCCTCCGCCGCCGGCGCCCGCGGCTTCGCCCGGGGCTCCATCTACCAGGAGGACGGTGACCTCGTCGCCTCCGTCGCCCAGGAAGGCCTGGTCCGGCCTGAGACAAGGGGACGTTCCTGACTGTCTCACGGCTCTGCCGTGAGACAGTCAGGAACGTCCCCTTGTCTCACGCTCGCGCAGCTGGGCGAGGGTTCGGCGGGCGTCGCGCAGGGCTCCGGCTTCGAGGCCGGCGGCCAGCTCGTTCAGGCGGGCGACCTCTTCGGCCTCGGCAGCGGCGAAGGCTTCGCGACCCGCCGGGGTGAGCTCGAGCAGGACGGCGCGACGGCTGCGCGGGTCCGGCTGCTTGCGCACCCAGCCCCTCCCCGTGAGCTCGTCGGCCAGGCGCCGGACGCCCTGCCGGCTGGCCCCGCGGTGGCGGGCGATCTCACTGGCCGTCTGGGGCCCGTGGTGGGCGAGCAGGCGCAGGACCTCCCGGCGGCCCCGGCGCAGGCGGAGGTCCGGAAGGGCTGCGTGGGCTGCGACCTCCTCCAAGAGGTCGTACAAGGCCGCGCCGGATAAGGTGAATCGCTGGGTCATTCGATATGACAATATATTTCCATATGATATTGACAATAGATAGTCAATCATCCATCCGATTGACGATTCCTCAAAGATGAAGAATCATCAGCCACATGAGCCTGCCCATCCCCCTGGCGGAGGGCGCAGGGCGGCGGGAGCGCCGGAAGGCGGAGACCCGCGCCCGGCTGCTGGCGGCAGCCCGCGCCCTCTTCATCGAGCGCGGCTACCACGCCACCCGGCCCCAGGACATCGCCGCGGCTGCCGATGTCGCCACCGGCACCTTCTACGTCCACTTCGCCGACAAGCGCGAGGCCTTCCTGGCCTTCAGCGACGAAGCTACCCGCGAGCTGATGGAGCGGGTCCGGGAAGCCGCCCGGGATAGCGCCGATTTCGCGGAGCGCCTCTACCGCTCCCTCGAAGCCCTGCTCGCCTACTCCGACGAGAACCCGGGCACCCTGCGCGCCGCCTTCGCCGACGCCTCGGTGATCACCGCCGATCTCTCACGGGGGCGCGGGCTGCCGGAGCAGCTGGCCGCGTCCCTCGCCCAGGGCCTGCGCCAGGGCATGGCGGAGGGACGGCTCACCGACGAGCTGGACCCGGACGTCGTCGCCCACGGCATCGTCGGCCTGGTCAGCGGCGCCCTGCGCTTCGGCGCCGAGCGGGGCACGCCGCGCCCGGATCTCTTGCGGGACGTCACCCGCTTCGTGAGTCGCGCCCTCGTGCGCGGGAAGGAGGAAGGATGACCACGCTTCGCTTCAGCGAGGAGGAGCTGATGCGTTCCCACGCCTACGCGAGCCCCCAGATGGAGGCGGGCCAACGCCTCCACGGTGGCTTCCTGGCGAGCGGCGAGTACATGCCGCCGCGCACCGCCGTGCGCGGACCGGCCATCGACGCCTGGACCGAAGCCCTGCGCGCCCGCGGCGGCGACCTGCTGGCCGCCGACGCCTCCCTGCTGGCCGGCATCCGTTACCCGAGCGAACCCCAGATGAAGCTCCTCCTGAAAGAGGGCCTCGGCCAGACCTTCTGGAACACCCTCACGATCACCGGACACATCGAAGCCCGCGGCCGGCTCCTCGCGGAGATGACGTTCCCGGAGTTCGCCGACGTCGTGGAGGAGGACGTGTCCGAGATGGGCATCGGCCACCTGGGCCGGGGCCTCCTCGTCGCCCACGGCCTCGACGAAGGCGGCGAGCCCGCGAAGGGCATCGGCGGCCACGACGTCATGTGGTTCGCGCTCCGCGACCTGGCCTTCGGCGAGACCGACTACCCGGAGCCCCAGGTGCCGGAGAACATCGCGCGTCCCGAGGAGCAGCTCGTGCTGCCGGGTGAGATCCCGGAGGCCCACGCCCGCTACCTCTACTTCCTGATGAACCTGCTGCTGATCGAGTTCCGCGCCGAGCGCGGCTTCTCCCTCACCGAGAGCCTGCTGCGCGATCCCGGGCTCTTCGCCGGGCGCCGCGCCCAGGCCGAGAAGGCTGCCGAGATCGTCGGGCGCATCCGCACCGACGAAGAGATCCACGTGCGCTCGCTGCGGCTCTTCCTGGGGGAGCTGCGCCACGTCCACTTCCAGGGCAGCAGCGGCGGGCGGACCCCCGGCCACGAGATCATCGACCCGATCTGGGACGGCATCGTGCACTGGGCGACCGTCGACCAGCCCAAGCTCGCTGCCGAGCAGCAACGCGAGCTCATCACCGGCCGCATCCGCGCCCACCCGGAGGGCGAGCGGATCCTCGCCGAGTTCGACGCGCTGGAGGAGGCGGCGTGAGCGAGCGGGAGATCGTCTTCCGCACCGACGATGGCCTGCGCCTCGTCGCCTCGGCCTGGGGCGACCCGGACGCGCCGCCGGTGCTCTTCCAGCACGGCGGCGGCCAGACCCGCCACTCCTGGAAGGGCAGCGCCGAGGCCCTGGCCGATGCGGGCTGGCACGCCCTCACCCTCGACCTTCGCGGCCACGGCGAGAGCGATTGGTGCCCCGCTGAGGACTACACCCTGGGCCGCTATGGCCACGACGCGGTGTGCGTCGCCCGTGCGCTGGGTCGGCCGCCGGTCGTGGTGGGCGCCTCGCTAGGCGGCGTCTCGGCGCTGCTCGGCACCCACGGCGCCGAGGGCTCGCCCTTCGCCGGCCTCGTGCTCGTGGACGTGACGCCGCGCATGGACATGGACGGCGCCGCCAAGATCATGGGCTTCATGTCCGAGCACGTTGAGGAGGGCTTCGCGACCCTCGAGGAAGCCGCCGACGCCATCGCCGCCTACCTCCCCCACCGCCCGCGCCCGAAGACCACGGAGGGGCTGGCGAAGAACCTGCGCCGCAAGGAAGACGGCCGCTGGTACTGGCACTGGGACCCAGCCTTCATGACCGGCCGCAGCCGGCCCGGCCTGGCGCTGCGCCAGGCCGATCTCCTCGACGCCGCCCGCGCCCTCGCCGTCCCGACGATGCTCGTGCGCGGCCGCATGAGCGAGCTGGTCACCGAGGAGCACGCGCGCGAGTTCCTGGAGCTCGTGCCCCACGCCCGCTACGAAGATGTGTCCGACGCCGGCCACATGGTCGCCGGCGACAAGAACGACGCCTTCACCGACGCGGTGGTGCGCTTCCTGGCCGAGCTCGCCGCCGGGTGAGCGAGCAAGCGAGCACTGCCGAGTCGGAGCCCCGCAGCCCCGGCTCCTGGACGAGCTATGACCACACCCGCGGCCGGCTGCTCGTGTCCCTGCTCGTGCTGTCGCTCCCGCTGATGGTGACGAGCCTCTCCCAGACCGCCTTCCAGATGATCGACCTCACCTTCCTCTCCTGGCTCGGCGAGGAGGCGACCACGGCCGTCGTGGTGACGAACCAGTCGATCCGCCAGGTCTTCTTCATGCTGGCGATGGGCGGGAGCTTCGGCGCCCAGGCGCTGATCGCCCGCGCCATCGGCGAGGGCAACCAGGACCGGGCCGAGCACGTCACCGGCCAGGTGCTGCTGCTCGGCGCCGCCCTCTCGGTGGTGGTCGCCCTGCTCGGCCTCTTCTTCGCCGGCCCCCTCCTCGCGGCGATGAACGTGAGCCCCGCCGTCCTCGAGCTCGGCATCCCCTACCTTCGCATCTCGCTGCTGCTCGCCTTCGGCTTCCTCTTCGGCATGCTCTTCCAGGGCGTGCTCCAGGGCGCCGGCGACACCACCACGCCGATGGTGATCAGCATCGTGCAGATCCCCGTCACCCTCATCGCCGAGTACGTCCTCATGTTCGGCGCCGGCCCGATCCCGGCCCTGGGCATCGTCGGCGTCGCCCTCGGCCTGGCCGTGGGCCAGGTGTTCGGCCTGTGCCTCATGTTCCGCGTGCTCTTCAGCGGCCGGAGCCGCGTCCACCTGCGCGCGCACCACCTGAAGCCGGACCGCCCCTGGCTCGGCCGCATCCTCTCGCTCTCGTGGCGCCCGGGCCTGCAGATGATCGGCGGCTTCGTCGTGAATGTCGCCTTCCTCGGCCTGGTCGGCAGCTTCGGCGACAAGCCCCAGAGCGCCTACTCGATCGGCCTGCGCCTCGGCATGGTGGGCCCGATGATCGCCTTCCCCCTGGCCGGCGCCGCCGCCACCCTGGTCGGCCAGAACCTGGGCGCCGGCAACGTGCCCCGGGCCTGGCGGGCGATCGGCGTCGGCCTGGGCGTGCACGCGCCCCTGCTCTGGACGATCGCCCTCGGCCTGTTCTTCTTCCGCGAGCCGCTGATGGCCTTCTTCAGCGACGACCCGGAGATCATCCGCATCGGCGCGGAGTTCATGGCCTTCCAGGCCGGCCAGTTCTTCTTCTTCGGCCTGTCCTTCGTCTTCTTCCGCACCCTCCAGGGAGCGGGCGACATGACGGTGCCGATGGCGATCTCGATCGGCCTCTCGACGCTCTTCACCATCCCGCTGGGCTTCTACCTGGCGAGCGACTGGGGCCAGGGGATGGGACCGCGGGGCGTGTTCACGGCGAGCCTGGCGAGCGCGGCGCTGATGACGCTGCTGAACGGCGCGTACCTCCTGACGGGGCGCTGGACGAGGAAGCGGCTGGGCTGAGGCAGCCTCCCGCGGCCGGAGCGATTCCGCGCGAGGGCGCCTACAAGAAGACTGAGCGGCTCGGGAGCGACGACGCAGCGACAGTGCCGCTACGTCCGCCCAGCAGCCGCAGCGTTCGTCAGCGGCAGCCGCAGCCACCCCCGCAAGATCCCCGTCGGAATCCGGGCACCGTCCCTGGGACGGAGCCGCACCTCCGGCAGCAGCTCGGCGAGCGCCTCGAGCCCCACCCGCGCCTCGAGCCGCGCGAGGTGCGAGCCCAGACAGAAGTGGATGCCGTGGCCGAAGGCCACGTGGTCGCCCGGGCGGCGGGCGAGGTCGAGCTCGCCGGGGCGCTCGAAGTGGCGGGGGTCCCGGTTCGCGGAGGCGAAGAAGATCATCAGCACGTTGCCTTCGCGGATCTTCTGGCCGTGGAGCTCCAGATCCTCGTTCGCCACGCGGGCCAGGCAGTTGACCGGGGACTCGAGGCGCAGCAGCTCCTCGACGAGATCCGGGATGCGTTCCGGCCGGGTGCGCACGAGCTCGACCAGGTCGGGTCGGTCCTGCAGGACGAGGGCGGCGTTCGAGAGCAAGTTCGTGGTCGTCTCGTTGCCCGCCGCCCACAGGAGCTGACACAGGCCGACGAGCTCGTCGGGCGCGAGCGGGCTCTCGTCGTTCTCCGAGGCGTCGATCAGGGCGGAGAACAGGTCGTCCTGCCGGTCGCGACGCCGCGCCTCGATGAACTCGGCGAGGGTGGCGTGCATCTCCTGCATCACGTTGGGCATGTCGTCGAGCGAGAGCTCGCCGGCGGCGGAGACGCTGGTCGTCGCGTTCCACATGCGCAGTCGATCGTGGTACGCGGGCGGGATGCCGAGAATGCCGGCGATCACGCTCACCGGCAGCGGGCTGGTGAAGGAGGCGACCAGGTCGGCCTCCTCGCCCTCGGCCAGCCGCTTGCGGAGACGGTCCAGCAGCCCGCGCGCGATCCCGCGCACCCACTCCTCCCGCTCGGCGGTGATGCGCGGCGTGAAGGCCTTCGACAGGATGCGGCGGAGCCGGTCGTGATGGGGCGGGTCGTCCTGGATGAGGGGCTGGCGCGGGAGACCGGCCTCCTCGGAGCGTCCGATGGCGCCGCCCTTGGACGAGAAGCGGGCCGGGTCGTGCAGGATCGCCATCACGTCGTCGTAGCGGGTGATCGCCCAGAAGCGGTTCTCCTCGCACCAGTAGACCGGGGCCTCGTCCCGCAGGTGTGCCCAATGAGCGTACGGGTCGGCGACGTAGGCGGGATCGTTGAAGGGGAGCCATTCGGTCATGTCGGGATCTCCTCGATGTACAGGGACATCAGGACTTCCAGGTCCTGTCGGCGCGAAGCCGGGGGCGCGTCGGTGGCGATCAGGTAGCCGAACACGCTGGTCAGGAAGAGACGCGCCGCCTGGGCGGGCTCGAGGCCGGCACGCAGGTCATCGTTGCGGGCTCCCTCGGCGAAGCGGCGGCCGATCTCGCGTACCAGCGGGAATGGCTGATCGTCGAGGGGGAGCCCTTCCGGGCGCCGCACGTACACCCGCAGCATGTCGCGGAAGAGCTGCGGGTCGCCGATGCCGTCCTCCGCTTCGATCAGGCCGTCGACGAACACGCGCATCGCGGAGCGCAGGCCGGTCACGCCCGCCAGCTGCTCGACGACGCCCCGCTCGAGGTTCCACTGCAGCGCGAGCAGCACGTGCTCCTTCGTCGGGAAGTGGAAGTAGAAGCTGGCCCGGGAGACGCCGGCCCGCTTCGCGATGGTGGAGACGCTGGTCCGATCGAAGCCCTCACGGCGGAAGGCCTCGATGGCGGATTCGAACAAGCGCCCCCGGGTCCGATCCCGCTGACGATCTCGTGCGGTGGGAGCGTGGAAGGGGAACTCCATGCCCAGGTAGGATGGCGATGAAGCTGACAGCCGCCAATCAAAACCGACGATCGTCACCCCGAGGGGATCCAAGAGGCTCCGCCAGTTCCCCGCGACGCCTGCGCGGATCGACGGGGCTAGGCGCGCTGGCAGCGCCGCCGCGTCGCGAGCGCGAGGCCCGCGAGCGCCAGCAGGGCAGCGACCGAGGCCTCGGGGGCGAGGATCATGCCTTCGGCGACCGGGTCCATGCCGGCGGGGAACAGGGTCGCGAGGTCGTAGGTCGCACCGGTCCAGGTCGCGCGGTCCCAATTCGCCGTCCCGGAGAGATCGGCGCCGACGAGCGTCGCGTTGGTGAAGTTCGCGTTGCGGAGCTGGGAGCCGGACAGGTTCGCGTTCGTCAGGTCGGCGCCAGCGAAGGTGGCTCCGCGGAGCTGGGCGGAGAGGAAGAACGCGCCCAGGAAGCTCGTGCCGCTGAAGTCGGTGTTCCGGAGGTTCGCGCTCGACAGGATGATGCCGTCGAGGTGCGCTCCGGCGTGCACCTCGTTCGCGTGGTTCTCGCCACTGTGATCGGCCCCGGCCAGCAGCGGACTGGCGCCGGCGGCAGACGCGGCCACCAGGGCCAGCGCGAACGCGAGCGTCGCCCTGCGGACGGTCTGGCGAAACGGACTGAGGGGGAAAGGGGGCATTCCCCAGCTTCTTCGGTGAGCTGAGTCACGATCTTGACCCCGCGGGGCAACTGCGGTCGAGAGGGCTCCCCGCGGGTCGGCACAGCGTGGCCTAGGCGGCCTCCTCGGCCGGGATCCCGGCCTCCTCGGCGGCTCCCCGGCCCCGCGCCCCACGCAGGTCCTCCAGGATCACGTAGCCCGCCGGTACCACGAAGAGCGTGATGAAGGTGGAGAACGCCACGCCGAAGGCGAGCGAGATGGCCATCGGGACCAGGAACTGGGCCTGGACGCTGCGGTTCAGCATCAGCGGCAGGAGCCCGACGAAGGTGGTCATCGAGGTCAGCAGGATCGGCCGGAAGCGGGAAGCGGCGGCCTCGGCGACGGACTCGTGGATGGTCGCGCCCTGCTCGCGGCGCCCGTTCACGTGGTGGACCAGCACCAGGCTCGAGTTCACGACGACGCCGGAGGCCGCGATGATGCCCATGATCGACATCATCGCGAGGCCGCTGACCAGATCGAAGCTCTTCATCAGCATGTGGCCCAGGATGGCGCCGACGAAGGCGAACGGGATCACGCTCATGATGATGAAGGGCTGGACGTAGGACCGCAGCGGAATGGCCAGGAGCGCGTAGATCACGAACAGCGCGATGGCGAAGTTGGGGAGCAGGCTGGCCATCGCCTCGCCCTGCTCGCGCTGGGTGCCCTCCAGGCGCGTCGTCACCCGAGGATGGTCCCGCATGATCTCGTCCAGGGGACCGGCCCGCAGACTGGCCAGCACCTCGTTGGCGGTGATCTGGGTGCGGTCGACATCCGCAGTGACGTTCACGACGCGGCGCCGGTCCGCGCGGCGGATGGTCGAGAAGCCGCGTCCGAGGCGCGCCTCGGCCACGGTAGCGAAGGGCACCTCGGAGCCGTCCGGCGTGCGGATGCGCATGTCGTCGAGGGCGCCGAGGGAGCGTCGCTCCGCCTCCGTGTAGCGGACCATCACCCGGACGTCGTCGCGACCGCGCTGGACCCGCTGGATCTCCTCGCCGTAGAACGCCTGGCGCACCTGGCGGGCCAGGTCGCCGAGGCCGAGGCCCAGGGCCTCGCCGCTCGGCAGGATGTCGAGCTTGAGCTCTGCCTTTCCGGAGCGGAAGGAATCGGCGATGTCGATGACGCCCGGGTACTCGGCCAGCTTCCCCCGGATCGCAGCGGCGACGCTGCGCAGCTCCTCGACGTCGTGGCCCTCGAGCTGGATGTTGATGGCCTCGCCCACGCTGAAGAGCGACGTCGCGAAGGTCAGCTCCACCGCGTCCTGCACGTGACCGACCTGCTGGCGCCACAGGTCCGCCACCTCCCGGGTCTCGAGGCTGCGCGATTGGCTGGGCGTGAGCTGCATCGTCACCTCGCCCAGGTGACCGCCGCCGACGGCCGGGTCGGAGCCCCCGGGCGGCCCCGCGCCGCCGCTGGATACGGGCTGTCCTCCGACGGCCGACAGGATGTGCATCACGGGCGGCGCGTCCTCGAACTGGGCGGCCAGCTCCGTCGCGACCTGCTCCGCCGTCCGCTCGAGGTGGAGCACCGCCTCCCCGGTCACCCGCGCCGGCGTTCCCAGCGGCATGGTGAGCTTGGCGATCACCCGATCGGATTCGAGGGGAGGGAAGAAGGAGAACGGCAGGCGACCGCTGGCCAGCGCGCCGATCGTCGAGACGAAGATGGCGAAGGCCACGGCGATGGTGGCGTAGCGCAGCTCGACCACCTGCTCGACCGCCGGCTGGAAGCGCTCGCGAACGAAGCGCTCGAGGCCCGCAGCGAAGCGCGCCTGGAGCGCGATGACCCGCTCGGCCTCGCGGTCGAAGCCGCCGCTCTTGTGCCAGGCGTAGAGGCCGGAAGTAGCCGCGATCACCAATGCCAGATAGCTGCGCGCGTCCCAGGCGAAGCCGATGAGCGCGATCCCGAGCACCGGCACCAGCATCAGGCCCACCTCGGCGGCGGGGCTCTCCGCGTGCCGGTGGCCCAGGTGGGCGGGCAGCACCAGCTGGGACTCGATCAGGGAGAAGGCCAGGCAGCACATCACCACCGTGGCAATCACCGACTGGATCTGGCCGATCGTGCCGGGCCCGAGCAGCAGCGGCGTGAACGCGGCCACGGTCGTGAGCACGCCGAAGATGACGGGAACCGACACCTCCTGGGTTCCCGCGATCGAGGCCGGCAGCCAGCTCTCGTTGCGCTGCTGGTGCGAATGGACGTTCTCTCCCACCACGATGGCGTCGTCCACCAGGATGCCGAGGACGAGGATGAATCCGAAGAGCGAGATGCTGTCGATCGAGAGGCCGAGCAGCGACGCCAGCCACAGCGCCCCCAGGAAGGACACCGGTACGCCGACACTCACCCAGAACGAGAGCCGCGGCCGCAGGAAGAGCGCAAGCAGCAGGAGCACCATCAGGAAGCCCTGCCGCGCGCTGTCCAGCAGCGTGTCGAGGCGGTCCCGGAGCATCACCGAGTTGTCGCTCCAGATGGTGAGCTCCACGCCGGCTGGCAGGCGCTGCCGCGCCTCGGCGAGGTAGACGTTCAGCGCCGCGGTGATGTCGAGGATGTCCTGGTCGCCGACCCGCGACACGCGGATGATGGCCGCTGGCTTCCCGTCGAAGCGCACGAGCTGGTCCGTGTCCTCGAAACCGTCTACCACCCGGCCGATGTCGCGGACGCGCACCCGGGTGCCGTCGGGCCGGGTCAGGATCACGAGCTCCTCGAACTCGGCGCCCCAGTAGGCCTGGCCCTTGGTGCGCAGCAGCACCTCGCCGCCCTCGGTCTTGATGGCCCCGCCGGGCAGGTCGAGGGACGCGCGCCGGATGGCGGCGGCCACCTCCTGGAAGGACAGGCCGTGGCGGCGCAGCGAGGCCTCGGACACCTCGATCGAGATCTCGTAGGGCCGCGTGTTGGAGAGCTCGACCTGGGTCACGTCGGGCAGCGACGCGATCTCGTCCCGCACCTGCTGACCGAGCTCCTTCAGGTCGCGCTCGTCGTGGGGCCCGGTGATCGCGATCTCCATCACCGAGCGCTGGGGGGAGACCAGGTTGATGACGGGCTTCTCGGTCTCCTCGGGGAAGGTGTCGATGGCGTCGACCCGGTTCTTGACGTCGTCCAGGGCCTTGCTCTCGTCCGCGTCCTCGAAGAGCTCGACGCTCACCGAGCAGGCGCCTTCGACGGCGGTCGAGCGGACCCGTTCCACGCCCTCGATGCCCTCGATTTCCTCCTCGATCCGGACGCAGACGCCTTCCTCGGCCTCCTCCGGCGCCGCACCCCGGTACTCGACGCCGATGCTGATCACCGGCACGTCGATGTCCGGGAAGGACTTCTGGGGCATGGCCGGAAGCGAGGCGAAGCCGCCGACGACGATCACGCCGAGCAGCAGGTTCGCCGCCACGTCGTTGCGGGCGAACCAGGCGATCGCCCCCTTCACGACGCGGCTCCCGCCGGCGGATCGTCGCGGACCCGCACGGCCATGCCCTCGGTGGCGCTCTCGAGAGGCGAGATGCACACCCGCTCCCCGCGGGCGAGCCCGCCGCGCACGAGGATCTCGTCCGCGTCCACCCGCAGCAGGTCGACGTCCCGGAAGCGCAGCCGGTCCTCCTCGTCCACGACCAGCACCTGGCCGGCGCCTCGCAGGGAGGAGCGGGGCAGCACCACGACGCCCTTCGCCTCGGCGCCGGTGATCTCGGCCTCGACGAAGAGCCCGACCGAGAGCGGCGGAGCGTCGCCCTGGGCGTAGGGTGCGGGGACCTGGGCGACGACGTGCACCATGCGCGTTCGCGGGTCGAGCTCGCCCTCGGTGCGGACGACGTGCCCGTGCCACTCGTGCCGGGTTCCGGCGAATCGGGCGCGGAGCGTGACCGGGACCGCGGGCGTGCCATCCTCCCCCGCTCCCCCGTTCCGCAAGAGCGGGAGATCGATGAAGGCCAGCTCCTCGTCGTGCACCGGGAGCCGCACCTCCGCCAGGTCCACCGCGTAGATCGTGGCGACGGGCGTGCCCCGCCCGACGAACTGGCCGACGTCCACCCGTTCGGAGCGGACGCGTCCCTGGTAGGGCGCGGTGATCTCGGTCCGCGCCAGGTCGCGCTCGGCCCGGGCGAGGGCCGCCCGCGCCTCCCGCAGCGAGGCCTCGGCGACGGCCAGGCGGTTGGCCGCGTCGTCCCGCGCGGCATCGCTGGCGACGCCCTGGGCCTTGAGGTCGCGCTGTCGCGCGTCGTCCCGACGCGCGTCCGCCAGATCGCTCCGGGCCCGGGCGGCGGCGGCGCGCCCCTGCTCGAGCGCCGCCTCGTAGTCGAGCGGGTCGATCCGCAGGAGCGGCTCGCCCTCCTCGAAGAAGCCGCCGGACACCAGCTCCGGCGACATCCACACGACCCTCCCGGATACCTCCGGCACGAGCTCGCTCTCGGTCCTCGGCATCACGGTGCCGTGGGTGGAGACGCGCAGCCGGATCGTCTCGGGCGCGACCTCGATCGCCCGCACCAGCGGGGCCACGCGATCCGGCGGCCGCGGCTCGACCTGCGGACCGGTGGCGATGAGCAGCCCCGCACAGGCGAAGCCGCCCAGGGCGATGGCGATCGGGGTGAGCTGGCGTCGGTTCATGGTCGGTCCTCTCCAGGCGCCGGAAGGGGGGAGCCGCCTTCGATGCCCGCGGTGGCGAACGCAGCGAGGCGGTCGAGAAAGTGCGGGTCGGGCGGCGTCGCAATCGGGTTCTCGGTGGCGAGGATGTGGACCATCGCGCCGATCGCGAAGTGGAGCCGCCAGCGAATCTCGGTGGCGTCGACCTGCGGCAGCGCCCGAGCCAGCACCTCGCTGAAGCGGTCGAAGGTGGTGCCGAACTGCGCCTCGATCAGCGGCCGGGAGATCGAGCCGGGCTCGCCGAACAGCCGCGCGACGAGCCTCGGCGTGTCGCCGACCCCCTCGGTCGCCAGCGGCGCGAGGAACGCCTCCACCACTTCGCGAACGCTAGGCGCGGCCTTGCTCGCGAGCAGGGCGTCGAGGGCGCGGGTCCGCTCCTCGTGGATCGGGGCGAAGCGCCGGTCCACCACCGCGCCGAACAGCGCCTGCTTCGAGCCGAAGTGGTAGTGGGCCGCGCCCAGGTTGACGCCCGCCCGCTGGGCGATGGCGCGCACCGAGGTGGCGGCGAAGCCACGCTCGATGAAGAGCGCCTCGGCGGCATCGAGGATCCGGGTGGGCGTGTCGGCTGCGCCCTGGGGGTTCGCCAGGGAGTGGGCCTGTGAGGACATCGGCGCCTCATTCGAACGTTCGTTTGAAATGCTATCGTCGCGGCCCTGACGCTGCAAGCGAGACGGCGGCCCCGGACCGGTCGCTATCGTCCGGGCGGGTGCGGTCGCTCGGGGGAGCAGCGGTTGACGGAGCCTCGGGACGGTTCGGGTGTCCGGTGGAGCGCCGCCCTCCACGCCTGCGACCCCGCCTTGCGAGCACTCTTCACGGGCTACCTCGTCGTGATCGGAATCGGGCTGCTCATGTCGTTCGCCCAGATCCTCTTCACCCACGGCATGGCCGACGGGCGCTTCGGCCTCTCCGTCGACGACATCGTCTACTCGTACTACGGCAACCGCGAAGGCAGCCGCATCGAGGCCAAGCTCCAGGGATCCATGAAGCTGATGGCCTCCGAGCAGGTCCGCGCCGAGATCGTCCGCTGGGTGCGCGAGGGCTCGCCGCGGGACGAGTGGGACGAGCGGATGCAGAGCGTGGTCGTCACCCACTGCGGCCGCTGCCACGGCGAAGTCCCCGGGATTGCGGACCTGACCCGCTACGAGGGCATCCAGGCCGTCGCTCAAATCGACGAGGGAGCGACGGTTCCCACCCTCGCACGGGTGTCGCACATCCACCTGTTCGGGATCGCCTTCATCTTCTTCTTCGTGTGCCTGATCTTCACGTTGGCCTCCGGCGTGCCCGGCTGGCTGCGGGTGACGGCGGTCGCGATGCCCTACGTCTTCCTGAGCGTCGACGTCTTCTCCTGGTGGGCCACGAAGTGGGTGCCCGCGGCCGCCTACCTGACGATCGGGGCCGGCGCCGGCTACGCCCTCTCCTCCGGGTTCATGATCCTGACCGCCCTCTACCAGATGTGGTGGCCGGGCTACCTGGAGCGGGCGCGACGGGCGAGCCCCTGAGCGCGCGGGCTCTCCCGCCCGGCCCCGGCCGAGGAGCCCGACCCGGTCGGCCCGGGAGCCGGGCATCGACTGCCAGCGAAAGGAGGTGTGCGGCGAGAGCCGCCGTCCTGCGACCACCTCGCCGGTCGGGCACGGCGCCACAGCTCCGGGCTCGGACGTTGTCTTTTCCCAACGATTCCAACAACTTGCCCTCAAGTTCCGCCCCCTTGGTAACCGATTCGCCGTAGGCGACTCTCACCCGAAGCCTTGAGGGGGGCTCATGGTCGATCGCAAGGCCGATGTCGATCCGCAGGAGACCGAGGAGTGGCTCGAAGCCCTCGACTCGGTGTTCCGGACGGAGGGGCCCGAGCGCGCCCACTACCTGATCGAGCGGCTGATCGACAAGGCGCGGCGTTCCGGGGCCCACCTGCCCTACTCCGCGACCACGGCCTACCTGAACACGATCCACGCCAGCGACGAGCCGCCGATGCCCGGCGAGCCCGGGCTCGAGCACCGCATCCGCTCGATCATCCGCTGGAACGCCCTCGCGATGGTGGTGCAGGCGAATCGGGAGTTCGGCGAGCTCGGCGGCCACATCGCGAGCTTCGCGAGCGCGGCCACGCTGTACGACGTCGGCTTCAACCACTTCTTCAAGGGCCCGGAGCATCCCGACGGACCGGACCTGCTCTACATCCAGGGACACTGCTCGCCAGGCATCTACGCCCGGGCCTTCCTCGAGGGTCGCATCAGCGAGGCCCAGCTCCACGACTTCCGCCGGGAGGTGGAGCGCGACGGGCTGTCGTCGTATCCGCACCCCTGGCTCATGCCGGACTTCTGGCAGTTCCCGACCGTGTCCATGGGGCTCGGTCCGATCATGGCGATCTACCAGGCGCGCTTCATGAAGTACCTGGCGAACCGTGGCCTGGCCGAGATGGGCCAGCGCAAGGTCTGGGCCTTCATGGGCGACGGCGAGATGGACGAGCCGGAATCGCTCGGCGCCATCGGCCTCGCCGCCCGGGAAGAGCTCGACAACCTGATCTTCGTGGTGAACTGCAACCTGCAGCGCCTCGACGGGCCGGTGCGCGGCAACGGCAAGATCATCCAGGAGCTCGAGGGCACCTTCCGCGGGGCCGGCTGGAACGTGCTGAAGGTGATCTGGGGCGACCGCTGGGATCCGCTCTTCGCCCGGGACAAGAAGGGCCTGCTCCTCGAGCGCATGGAGGCCGCGGTCGACGGCGACTACCAGAACTACAAGGTGCGCGGCGGCGCCTACACCCGCGAGCACTTCTTCGGCGCCCATCCCGAGCTGGCGGCGATGGTCTCGAATCTCACCGACGACGACATCTGGCAGCTGAACCGCGGCGGCCACGATCCGACCAAAATCCACGCCGCCTATCACCGCGCCGTCCACACCCAGGGCCAGCCGACGGTGATCCTCGCCAAGACCGTGAAAGGCTACGGCATGGGCGAGGCCGGCGAGGGCAAGAACTTCACCCACCAGCAGAAGAAGCTCGGCGAGGAGGCCCTGAAGAAGTTCCGGGATCGCTACCGCATCCCGATCCCCGACGACAAGATCGCCGAGGCGCCCTTCTACAAGCCCGACCCGAACGGCCCGGAGATCCGCTACCTGCACGAGCGGCGCCAGGCCCTGGGCGGCTACCTGCCCTCCCGCCGCACCGAGATGCAGCGTCTGGAGGTGCCGCCGCTCTCCACCTTCCAGAGCCTCACGAGCGGCTCCGGCGAGCGCGAGATGTCCACCACGATGGCCTTCGTGCGCATCCTCTCGACGCTCACGAAGGACGAGAAGATCGGGCCGTCCATCGTGCCGATCGTCCCGGACGAATCGCGCACCTTCGGCATGGAGGGACTGTTCCGGCAGCTCGGCATCTATGCCGCCCAGGGGCAGCTCTACGAGCCGGTCGACTCGGACACGATCGCCTACTACCGGGAGGACCAGAACGGCCAGATCCTGCAGGAGGGCATCAACGAGGCCGGCGCCCTCTCCTCCTGGATCGCGGCGGGCACGTCCTATTCGAACCACGGCGTGCCGATGATCCCGTTCTTCATCTTCTACTCGATGTTCGGCTTCCAGCGCGTGGGCGACCTGATTTGGGCAGCGGGCGATTCCCAGGCCCGCGGCTTCCTGCTCGGCGGCACCGCCGGCCGCACGACCCTCTCCGGCGAAGGCCTCCAGCACCAGGACGGCCACAGCCCGCTCCTCGCGGCCACCGTGCCGAGCTGCCGCACCTACGACCCGGCCTATGCCTACGAGCTGGCGGTGATCCTCCATGACGGCATGCGGCGCCTGTACGCCGAGGGCGAGAACGGCTTCTACTACCTCACCGTGATGAACGAGAACTACGTCCAGCCGCCGATGCCCGAGGGCAGCGAGGAGGGCATCCTGCGCGGGATGTACCGGCTGCAAGAGGCGCCGCCGGGCGAGGGACCCAGGGTGCGGCTGCTCGGCAGCGGGACCATCCTGCGAGAGGTGCTCGCCGCGGCCGACCTGCTCGCGAGCGACCACGGGGTGCGCGCCGAGGTCTGGAGCGTCACCTCCTGGAACGAGCTGCGCCGCGACGGCCTGGAGGCGGAGCGCTGGAACGGCCTCAACCCCACCGAGCCCCAGCGCCAGAGCTTCGTCGAGCAGAGCCTCGGCGGCTCCGGCGAGCCGGTGGTGGCGGCCACGGACTACATGCGGGCGCTCCCCGACCAGATCCGGCCGTTCGTGCGGGCCCGCTTCCGCAGCCTCGGCACCGACGGATTCGGGCGCTCGGATACCCGCGAACGCCTGCGCCACTTCTTCGAGGTGAACCGCTTCTACGTGGCGGTCGCCGCCCTGAAGGCGCTCTCGGACGAGGGCCGCCTGGCGCCGGACGCGGTGCACGGAGCCATCGCCAAGTACGGCCTGGATCCCTCGAAGGCCCACCCGTGGACGGTGTAGGCGCGCCATGGCCACACTCCACGAGTTCCACCTGCCGGACATCGGCGACTTCCAGGGCGTCGACGTGGTCGAGGTGCTCGTCGCACCGGGCGACAAGGTCGAGAAGGAGCAATCGCTCATCGTGCTGGAGAGCGACAAGGCCACCATGGAGGTGCCCGCCCCATGCGCCGGCGTCGTGCGCGAGCTGCGCGTCGGAGTGGGAGACCAGGTGAGCGAAGGCGACCTGATCGCCGTGATCGAGGGCAGCGAGGAAGCGGCCGCCCAGGAGCCGTCTCCCGAGCCGCCGCCGTCAGCGGAGCGCACTCCTGCGCCCGAAGCCGCGCCGGCCGTCGGCACGCCCAACGCGATGGCCGTGCCCACGGTCCTCGACGCCGATGCAGCGCCACCCGAGGCGTGGAAGCCCCCTGTCCCCCACGCCAGCCCGTCGGTGCGCCTGCTGGCCCGGGAGCTCGGCGTCGACCTGACCCTCGTGCCCGGCTCCGGGCGCAAGGGCCGCATCCTGAAGGAGGACGTGCAGTCCTTCGTGAAGGCGTCCCTCTCCCAGGGCACGGGCGCCGGGGTGCCGATCGCCGGCGTCCAGGTGGCCGCGCCGCTCGAGATCGACTTCTCGAAATTCGGCGCGACCGAGCTGCAGCCCCTCAACCGGATCCGCAAGCTCTCCGCGGCCAACCTGCACCGGAGCTGGGTCACGGTCCCCCACGTCACCCAGTTCGACGAGGCCGACATCACCGACCTCGACGCCTTCCGCAAGGAGCAGAAGGCCGCCGCGGCGGAGCGCGGCGTGAAGCTGACCTTCCTGCCCTTCGTGGTGAAGGCGGTCACCACCGCCCTACGCGACTTCCCACACTTCAACGCCTCCCTCGACGTGACCGGCGAGAACCTGATCCTGAAGCGCTACTTCCACATCGGCGTCGCCGTCGACACCGAGAACGGCCTGGTGGTGCCGACCATCAAGGACGCCGAGAAGAAGGGGCTCTTCGAGATCGCCGGCGAGCTGCAGGACCTCTCGGAGCGGGCGCGCACGCGGAAGCTGCGCCCCTCGGACCTCCAGGGCGGGAGCTTCAGCATCTCGAGCCTGGGCGGCATCGGCGGGACCTTCTTCACGCCGATCGTGAACCACCCGGAGGTGGCGATCCTGGGCGTCTCGCGCATGGAGTGGAAGCCCGTGCACCGCGACGGGGAGTTCGTGCCGCGCCTCATCCTCCCCCTCTCCCTCTCCTACGACCACCGGGTGATCGACGGCGCCGACGCGGTGCGCTTCACCAGTCATCTCGCAGCGCTGCTCTCGGACCTGCGTCGCCTGCTCCTCTGATGCCGCAGGAGATCACGGTCCGCGTCCCCGACATCGGGGAGTTCGAAGGCGTCGACGTGGTGGAGCTGCTGGTCGGCCCCGGCGACCACGTCGCCGTGGAGGACCCGCTCGTCACCCTCGAGAGCGACAAGGCCTCGATGGACGTGCCGTGCCCGGTGGACGGCGTCGTGGTGCGGATGGCGGTGGCCGTCGGCGACCAGGTGAGCGAGGGCGATGCCCTGTGCGCGGTGGAGGTGGAGGCCGCCCTGGAGAGCCCGCCGCCGGCCGGCGAGCCCGCACCGGCGGCATCCGCGGCGCGGGCCGACGGACCATCCACCGAGGTCCTGGTGCTCGGGGGCGGGCCCGGCGGCTACACCGCCGCCTTCCGCGCCGCCGATCTCGGCAAGCGCGTCACCCTGGTCGAGCGCTTCCCGACCCTCGGCGGCGTGTGCCTCAACGTGGGCTGCATCCCCTCCAAGGCCCTGCTGCACATGGCCGACGTGATCGAGGAAGCCGCCGCACTCCGGGAGCACGGCGTCGACTTCGGAACGCCGCGGCTCGACCTGGCGCGGATCCGCGCGCGCAAGGACGAGGTGGTGGGAACCCTCACGAAGGGCCTTGCCGGCCTCGCGCGGCAGCGGCAGGTGGAGGTCGTCCAAGGCGAGGGACGCTTCGTCGGGCCCCACGAAGTGGAGGTGACGGGCGCGGAGGGAACGCGCCGGCTGCGCTTCGAACACGCCATCGTCGCTGCCGGCTCGCGGACGGTGGAGCTTCCGGGCGTGCCGGACGATCCGCGCATCCTCGACTCGACCTCCGCCCTCGAGCTGCCCCTGGTCGAGGGCCGTCTACTGGTGATCGGCGGCGGCATCATCGGCCTCGAGATGGCGACGGTCTACGCCGGCTTCGGCGCCGAGGTCTCGGTCGTGGAGCTCCTGGACCAGCTCATGACCGGCGCCGACCGGGACCTGGTGCGCCCCCTCGAGCGCCGCCTGAAGCAGCGCCTTGCCGCGATCTGGGTCGGCACGCGGGTCGAGGGAATCGAGGCGAAGGACGACGGCCTGCACGCGACGTTCTCGGGAGAGGGCGCGCCGGCCAGCGAGCGCTTCGACCAGGTGCTCGTCGCCGTGGGACGTCGGCCGAACGGCGACCGCATCGGCGCGGACGCGGCGGGCCTTCGCGTCGACGAGCGGGGCTTCGTGCCGGTGGACGCCAAGCAGCGCACCAACCTGGCCCACGTCTACGCCATCGGCGATGTCACGGGCCAGCCCATGCTGGCCCACAAGGCCACCCACGAGGGCAAGACCGCCGCCGAGGTGATCGCCGGCCTGCCCGCCTCCTTCGACGCCCGAGCGATCCCGTCGGTGGCCTACACGGATCCGGAAGTCGCCTGGACCGGTCTCACCGAGGAGGCGGCCGAGGGCGTGGCGGTGCGCAAGGCGGTCTTTCCGTGGGCCGCGAGCGGTCGTGCCCTGGGCATGGGCCGCAGCGAGGGAATGACGAAGCTGCTCTTCTCCGCCGAGGACGGCCGTCTGCTCGGCGCCGGCATCACGGGCCCGAACGCCGGCGACCTGATCGCGGAGGCGACCCTGGCCCTCGAGCTGGGTGCCGACGCGGAGGACCTCGGGCTGACGATCCACCCCCACCCCACCCTCTCCGAGACGATCGCCTTCGCCGCCGAGCTCGCCGCCGGGACCATCACGGACCTGATGCCACCCCGGCGATCCTGACCGGGAAACGGACGCGAGCCGAACGCGAGGGGTCGGCAGGCTGAGGTGCAGCCACTCACCGGCCAGACAGCTCGTCGAGGTGATTCCCATGCGGCTCCGCTCCCAGCTGACCCTGCTGCTCCTCCTCTGCCCCACGGCCGCCCTGTCGATACCCGTCACGCTGTCGGTCCAGACCGGGGGCGTCCCGGGCTTCAGCTACTCGTGGCTCCACACCGCCGACGCCTGCCCCCATGGCGGCTACTGGATGTGCGGGACCCAGCCGAACCAGGCGGTCACCGGCAGCCTCACCGCCAACCAGAACGGCAACGCCTTCGCGGGCATCGCCGGCAGCCTGGTCATCGGCGGCACCCGCCACGTCGTGTCCGGGAGCCTGAACTTCTCGGTGGCGGCGGGCGCCTCGCTCGGCAACCTCACGATCGGCAGCCTGGGGACCTTCGACTTCGTGAACGCCCAACTCTCGGGCCCGGCGAACGGCTATGCCGGCAACGTGATCTCGCTGTGGGGCCAGAACTTCGCGCCCAGCAAGACCCCCGTGAAGGGCGGCTACGGCGTCGATCTCTCACTCAAGGTCTCGCCTGCGATCCCGGAGCCCACCGCCGCCCTGGTCTTCGCGCTCGGCGCGCTGGTCGCGCGCGGCGCGGCCCGCCGACGCGCCTAGCGAGGCCACCCCCGGCGCGGAATCTCGAGCGAGCAGACGACCGGCAACCCGTGCGCAGGCAATGCGCAGACCGGGTAGAAACGGGACCCTGCGCGTTACCTCCCGGGCCGCCGCGGAGACTCACTCACGAACACCCTTTCGTGGAGTCTCCCATGACCCTGCTGCGCACCCTCCTGATCCTCGCCGCCCTGGCCCTTCCGGCCGCGGCCTCCGCTGCCACGGTGCACCTGCACTCGCTCACCGGCAGCGTGCCCGGCTTCGGCTTCAGCACGATCCACTCGCTGGACGGCTGCCCGAACGGCGGCTTCTACATGTGCGGCAGCGAGACCCACGCGGTGACCCAGTCGATTCTCACCGCTCAGCAGGTGGGCTCGGCTTTCCACAACATCCACGGAAGCGTGAGCGTCGACGGCGTGCAGCGGCAGGTGAGCGGCGATCTCGACTTCGGCGTGGCCCCGGGCGCGGCGATCGGCCATCTGACGATCGCGGGCTGGGGCACCTTCCAGTTCCTGAACCTCCACTTCTCCGGCCCGGCCAACGGCTTCAGCGACGACAAGCTGTGGCTCTGGGGCCAGACCTACGATCCGCAGCTGCAGCTCGAGCCCGGCGAAGGCGACTGGGGCCTGGACATCGCCTTCGAGGTGACGCCGGCGATGCCCGAGCCCAGCGGCGCCCTGGCCTTCGGCCTGGGTGCGCTGATCGTGCGGGCCGGCACCCGGCGGCTCCGCCGGTCCTAGCCCGACGACCCTTCTTCGCGCCGGCGGCGGACCCGAACGGCCCGCGGCCGGCGTCGTGTTTCGGCCGCCGCCCCCTGCTCGAGGAACGCCGCGGCCATGCGCGGGCCGGCCCCCGCGTCCTCGTGCTTGAAGAAGACGTAGGCCTCCTCGGCGCCAGCGTCGGCGACCTTGTCGGCCCAGGCGAGGAGCGCAGCGTCGTCGTAGTTCGGGCGGCGCAGCCGCAGATAGAGGAGCCGACCGGCCCCCGGAAACGCCTCGGCGGGAGCCTCCTCGGTGTCCGCGAGGACGACGGCCAGGCCCCGCTCCCGCAGCCGCTCGTCGGCGCCCTCCTCGAGCCAAGAGGGATGGCGGAACTCGAAGGCGGCCGAGGTGCCGTCCGGGAGGAGATCGACGAAGCGATCGAGGCGTTCCATGTCGGCCGGGAGGTTCGGCGGGAGCTGGAAGAGCAAGGCCCCGAGCCGTTCGCCGAGGACGGCAGTGGTCTGGAGCAGGTAGCCCGTCTCCTCGCCCGCCTCCTTCAGCCGCTTGAAGTGGGTGATGCGGCGCGACGCCTTGATGACGAAGCGGAACTCCGACGGCACCTGCTCCGCCCAGCCCTCGAGGACGCTCGTCTTCGGCATCCGGTAGAAGGTGTTGTTGATCTCGACCGCCGGCAGCCGCTCGGCATAGAAGGAGAGCATCTCCTTCGCGGGGAGCTTCTCCGGGTAGAAGGGACCCTTCCACTCCTTGTACGAGAAGCCGCTGGTGCCGGCGCGCAGCGTCATGGGCACCGGAGTATAGCTGCGGGGCCCTCGCGAGAGTGGGGGCGCTTCGACACGTCCCCGGTCACTCGGAGTCCGGACGGAGCACGAGGAAATGCTCGTCGTCTCCTACGTGGACGTTGCGGGTCGTGATCCGTCCGTCCGGAAAGCGAGCGACCACCCGCCGCAGACCCTGGGGCACGATCAGCTCGCCGAGGGGCGTCTCGCCCTTGGGCTCGCCATCGATCTCGATCGACGCCCAGGGAATCGCGTTCACGCTGAGCCGCCCCGGGGCGGGAGCCTCCGAGGGCGCGGGGGCCCGGGAAGGCGGCGGGGGAGGCGACTCGACGACGGGCGCAGCCGCGGGGCTGCCGGCCCGTGGCGAAGGCGTCGCGACCCGGGCCTCGCGCGGCGGCGCCGCCGCAACGTCCGGACGGGTGGCGGGCGACGGCTCGGCCGCGACGTCCGGGCGCGGCTCCGGCGGCGGCTCGACGACCACCTCGGGAGGCGCTTCCGGCTGCGGCTCCACGGCCAGTTCGGGGCGCGATTCCGGCTGCGCCTCGACCGCGACTTCGGGGCGCGATTCCGGCTGCGCCTCAACCGCGACTTCGGGACGGGCGTCGGGCTGCGCCTGCTCCGCCGGATCGGATTGAGTCAGGAAGGCGCCCACCGCGCCGAGCAGCAAACCGGCCACCAGGCCTGCGGCCACGACGCGCGCTCGCTCGCTCTGGAGCAGCGGCCGCCCGACGTCCTGCGCACCGCGAAGCCACGAGCGCCCCTGCCGAAGCAGCGCGGAGCCGACGCGGCGGCCTCGCAGGGCGAGGGCCCGGAGCGGGACGACGTCGGGTGCGGCCCGCACCGCCGGCCCCGCCTGCGTGCTCGGCTCGTCGGGGGACGTGGCGACCGGGGCGACCGCCTGCGCGACCTCCGCGCCCGGAACGGCCGCCGCGGGCGGGGTCGCCGGCGGCTCGGGGCGGCGGAAGGTGAACGGGAGGTTCCTGGCAATCTCCTCGATCGCCTCGCGGTCCGTCTTCGGGCGGGGCGTTTCGGTGCCGGGGCGGCGAGCCGGGGCGGGCGGCGCATCGATCGGCGGCTCGGGCGCCGCGATCTTCTCGGCCGGAGGCGGTGCGAGATCGACGGGCGGTGAGGACGGCGGCGACGACGGGATCGGATCGCCGCGAGCCTCCGGCTCCTCCGACGCCTCCGGGCCGACGCCCTGCAGCAGCTTGATCGTCAGGCCGTGGAGCGTGTTCGTGCTGCCCGCGGCCCGGCGATGGAGATCGGCGATCGTCGCGTCGTCGAAGCGGGCGCAGACCTCCTCCGACGCACCGCTCTGCTCCAGCCGTTCGCGCAGGTACTCCCGGGTCTCGGCGAGGGTCATCGGCTCGGTCAGCCAGACCTCACCCTGGGGCGGGTCCTCGTCGTCCTCGGGCGTCGCCGTCTCACTCACCAGCAGCCGAAGCCCCTCCTGGTGGGCGCACGCGCGAGCGAGATGGCGACGGGTCTCCTGGGGCTGGAGGTGGGCGTCGTCGACCATCAACAGGAGCGCACCCCCGCGGCGGTGGGCCCGCGCGGCGGCGTGGGCCACTGCCGCCTCCGGATCGCCGCGGGCACCCAGCTCGTCGGCCACCCAGGCCCACAGCTCCTGGGGCTCCAGCTTCGGGTAGGGAAGGTACACGCACCGCCACGCGGGACCGAGCCGCTCGGCGACCAGGCGGAGTAGCAGCGTCTTGCCGAGGCCGGCGGGCCCGGCCAGGCGCACGCAGAGATCGCCGCCGTGGAGGAGCCGGAGCAGCCCGGCCAGGGCCCTCTCCATCGCCGGACGCGGCACGTAGCTCTCGGTCGCGGCGGTCAGGGGAAAGGGATCGAAGGGCACGGTGCTCAGTCCCGGAACGCCGGCAGTTTGGTCGTGGCTTCGAGGGTGCGCGCGGAGAAGAGCGTGTCGGGGATCTCCGGGTTCACGCGAATGCGCCGGAAGTACACGTCGGTGACGACGCCCTCTTCCTCTCCTTCGATCACCCAGTGGCTGGGCAGCAGGTGGCCCGGAAAGGGCACCATCTCTTCGGCCGGCGCCAGGATCGTCCGCCCCGGGGTCTCGGAGCCGGGCCGGAAGTAGCGGGCCTCCCGGATCGCGTAGCTGCCGGGCTCGATGAAGATCTCGACGCTCGAATAGCCGGTGTCCTTGAACGGCTCGACGCGCACCCGGTGGACCCGTTCGTCCCCGCGCTGCTCCACGCTCCGCCCGACGACGGCGAACTCGTCCGCATGGTTCACCTCCAGGTCCCCGAGGTGCAGGTCGGTCCCCAGGACCAGGTCCGCGCGTTGGGCGCTGGTGAAGCGGCGGACGCGCTGGAACTGGGGGAGGAAGAGGAAGCGGTCGTAGCTCGCCCCCCCACGGTGCTCGATCCGCAGCGAACGCAGGCCGTAGAGCTCGTTGCCCAGGCGGTAGTCGAGGAGGCTGTGGGCGCGGCCGCCGATCCGCTTGCGCGCCTGGGTAACCTCGTGCCGGCGCACCACCTTGCCGTCCTTGCGGGTCACGATCTCCACGTGCTGGGAGAGGTCGACGCCGTAGAGGTTCTGGAAGGCGCGCTCGAGCACCTCTCTTCCCGAAACGTGGTGGAGCGGGTCGTCGACGACGGGAAAGGCGTCGCCCAGGGATTGGGACGCCGCCGGAGCCGCCGCGGCCAGCACCAGCCAGACGATCGCCGAGCCTCGGATCACGGCGTGCCCCGCTCGAGCCACCAGGTGCGCAGCGGCGGCTCCCGCATCGGGAAGTCCAGGACGTGCACGCTGGCGACCTCGCCCGGCGCGAGCCGCAGCGGGCCGATGATCTCCGGCGGCGACACGTCGAGCCACACCGTCACGTCGCCGGGGATCACCGAGACCGTGTCCCCGGAGCGGCCCGCGGCGAGGGCGTCGCCGTCCGGCGCGTGACCGATGCGCACCTGGAAGCTCGGCTCGCTCGGGGACAGGCGGCCCACCAACGGCCCGGGCCCCTCGATGCGCGGCCGCAGGCCGGCCAGACAGCTCGGAACGGCAACCTCCGGTGGGACGACCCAGTCGATCCAGAGCCCGCGGGTGCTCAGCTGCTGGGCGGCGACGCAGAGATCGGAGCAGGCATCCTCCAGCGCGGCGCTGAAGACGACGAGCCGCTCGGACGAGCGCGCCGAGCGGGGCTCGACCGCGACACCGCGGAGCGCCGCCGCCAGGGAGCCGGAGCCGCCCGAACTGGCGCGCTGGAGCTGCGCCGCGAGATCCTGGCCCGTGCGCGGCTCGAGCCGCAGCCCCTCGTCGCAGCCCTCGGCCGTCGCGTGGCCGACCAGCCGCGCGCGCGTCAGGCTCCCGGGCGGGAGCGCGTCGACGAAGGCCGAGGCGTGTCCGAGCGACCGCCCGCCAGAGCCCCCCCGCGCGTCGACGAGCACCTCCACGGGCGTCGGCGGATCGCCGAGAGGCGTGTCCGGAACCGCGAAGCCCCGGTGCACCTGCACCGAGAGCTGGGCGGGGCCCGACGGGCCCGGCGCCTGCAAGGACGGCAGGGCCTGGCAGCCCACCAGGGTCAGGGCGGCGAAGAGGGGCGCAAGCCCGTTCCATTCCTCGAGGGGAAAGGGGAGCCTCATGTCCCGTTCCGAACCGCCTCGAAGGCGCGCCGAACCTTGGGCGGCGTGGAGGCCCCGAGCTCCAGGCCGGGCTGCGCCCGGAGTGCGCGACGGAAGTGCTCCTGGGCGGCGCCCTCTTGGCCCAGGGCGATCTGGGCGGTGCCGGCCAGGAGCTCCGCCCGCGCCACGCGGTCGCGCCGCGCCTGCTCCGCCGGGAGCTCCTCCGAGGCGCGCACCACCTGGGGCAGCAGCTCGAGGGCACTGCGGAAGCGCGCCTGGTCGATGAGCCGCTGGGCATCGGCCAGCACCACGTCCACCGCATCGAGGGGGGACGGCTCGGGCAGGGCAGGTTCCGCCACCGGCGGCGCGGCGGCCACCACCGCGGGGCCGGGAACATCGGCCTCCAGAGCCGCGCCCGTCACCGCGGGACCGGGAAGGTCCGACTCGGGGGCCGAGGCCTGCGGCGCCGGCGTGGGGGCAACGGGCTCGGGAGGCGAGGGCTCGGGCGGCGGAGCCCCCGCCACCGGGGAGGGCGCCGGCTCCGCGGGCTCGGTCTCGGGAACCGCCTGCATCCGAACCACGACCACCGGCGCGGGCTCCGGGGCCGGTGCCGCCTCACGCTCGGGCGGCGGTGCGCTCGGAGCGGCGACCTGCGCGGAGGCGTCGGACCGGCGCGGCACGAGCGCGAGGCGAAGCGCTCCGTCCACGCTCTCCGCGGTGCCGGACGGGCCCTCGAAGGGACTGTCGCCCGCGAGACCGAGGGCCCGGTGGACGTTCTCGGCGGCGACCTCTTCCGCCCGCCGGGCGATCTGCTCGTTGCCCGGATCGAGGCATCGCGCGTGGCTCCAGAAGCGGTAGGCCTCGATCCGATCGATGGGCTCGAGTACGAGCGCCAACCGGTTCAGCTCCGCCACCCGCGCACGGGCCCACTCGGCCTGGGCCTTCTGCGGGTGGTCGACCGTGGGGAGCGGATCGGGCTCGCCCGGCCAGGCCGGACACGCACGTCCCTCCGCCGAGCGGGCGGCGACGAGGAGGACGAGGAGAAGGAAGAGGACGACGGACGCGTGACCGCGACGCGAAGGCCCCTGCATCGGAGGGGGAAGGGACATTCAAACAGGATTCTACGACGGATCCCGACGGGAATCTCCCTCCAATACGCGCATCGCGAATCGGAACCGGCTACGGCTCGGACGCGCGCTCCTCGATGGCGGAGAGCAGCGCAGGGACGTCGATGCTCGCCTCCAGCACCCGCCGCAGCGGGTCCCCGCTCTTCTCCAGGCGCTTCCGGGCGGTGCGGAGGTTCCACCTCGTCGGATCCAAGCGTCGGGTCACCTGGGGCCAGGTCAGGGGCATCGACACCGGGGCTCCGGGGCGTGGCCGCACCGAGAGGGGCGACGCGATCAGCTGCCCCCGGGCGTTCTGCCCGTAGTCCACGTAGACCTTGCCGCCGCGGCTGGCGGCGGGCCGCGTCACGGTCGCGATCCCCGGCAAGGCCGCCACCACGCGCCGGGCGAGCACCTCGGCCAGGGTGCGCGACTCCTTGTGGGTGAGCTGCCCTCCGAGGGGCAGCAGGATGTGCAGCCCGTCCTGGCCGGACGTCTTCACGAAGTGGCACACGTCCAGAGCCTCGAGCTGCCGATGCAGCTCCCGTGCGATCGCCACCACGTCGGCGAAGGGCGCCTCCTTCGGGTCGAGGTCCACGATGCACCAGTCCGGATGCTCGAGATCGGTGATGCGGGAGCTCCACACGTGCAGGGGGATCGCGCCGGAGTTGACCACGTAGAGCAGCGTGCGCAGCTCGTTGCAGACGAAGTAGTCGGTGCCATCGATCGTCTCGCGCTGCACCCAGGCGGGCGTGAAGCTGGGCGCGTTCTTCTGGTAGAAGTGCTTGCCCTCGATGCCGTCCGGGTAGCGAGTGAGCACGACCGGGCGATCGCGCAGGTAGGGCGCGATCCAGGGCCAGACCCCCTCGTAGTAGGCCAGCAGGTCGCCCTTCGTGTAGCCGCTGGCCGGCCAGAACACCTTGTCCTGGCGGGTGAGCTGGAGCTCCTCGCCCTGGGCCGGCGGATCGGGGGTCGGCAGGTCGGGTTCGGCCGCGGGCCGCGCCCCCGGCGCCGCGCACTCGGCGAGCGACACGTCCGGGAGCAGCCGGCGGAACACCGGATGGCGGAGCGTCCCGTTCGAAGTGAGGTCTGTGTAGCCCGCCTCGCAGACGAGCTCCGGCTCCAGGTAGCGCGTGCCGTCGGGCGGACGCTCGGGCCCGTCGCGCATGGCGGGTGTCGCCCGCTGCAGGCGCTCGGCGTCGGCAAGGATCTCGTCGATGTGGCCGTCCCGGAGGCCGGAGCCCGCGTTGCCCACGTAGCAGAGCTCGCCGTCGCGCCAGCCCGCGAGCATCACCGAGCCCAGCGAACGGCGGGAGCCCTGACCGGGCGAGATACCGACGATCGCCAGGGCGGCGGAGCGCGGCACCTTGATCTTGAGCCAGCGCTTCGAGCGGCGGCCGTCTTCGTAGGGGGCGTCGGACCGCTTGGCCACGACGCCTTCGAGGCCGTGCTCGGTGGCGGCGGCGAAGAGCACCTCGCCGTCTCCTTCGACGTGGTCCGCGAAGCGAAGCGTCCCGATCGGCGGGACGCACCGGGCGAGCAGGCCCTTGCGCTCCACGAGGGACAGTGCACGCAGGTCGAAGCCCGCGGCGCCGAGCAGGTCGAAGGCGTAGAAGACCGTCGGCACCTCGACCACGCCGCGGGCGATCGCGGCGGCGTCGGTCTGGGTGAAGCGTCGGGTCAGGTCGCCGAACGACGCGCGCCCGGAGGCATCGAGGGCGACGACCTCGCCGTCGAGGAGCGCGTCGTCGAGCGGAAGGTGGCGGAGCGCGGTGGCGATCTCCGGATAGACGGCCGTGCGGTCCCGGCCCAGCCGCGAGAAGAGCCGCACCGCGTCGCCGCGCTTCTCGGCGAGGAGGCGCACCCCGTCGTACTTGAGCTCGAACAGCCAGGCGGGGTCCGAAAAGGCGGTCTTGCGAACGTCGGCGAGCATCGGCCGCAGCCGGGCGGCGTCGAGCTCGGCGCGCCGCGCGCCGGCGGCCTCGGCCGCCGCGGCCACCGCCTCGTCGCGGCGGGTGCCGGCTTCGAGCTCGTCCACCGTGAGCCCGGAGAACACGGAGGCGGGCTGGGCCTCCACCAGCTCGCGGTCCTCCGGGGGCGTCGCCCCCTTCTTGAAGAGCAGCCAGTCCCGCTCGCCGTCCCGGGCGGTACGCACCAGGGCGAAGCGGCCGCGCAGCTTCGAGCCCTCGAGCAGCAGGTCGAGCTTGCCGGCGGCCAGGCCCTCGGCCGGCGTGCGGCCGTCCACGCTCCGGTAGACGCCGTGGTCCCAGACGATCATCGCGCCGGCGCCGTAGTTGCCCTCCGGGATGACGCCCTCGAAGTCGCCGTACTCGAGGGGGTGGTCCTCGGTCTGCACGGCGAGGCGCTTCTCCGCCGGGTCCAGGCTCGGCCCCCGCGGCACCGCCCAGCTCACCAGGACCCCTTCGATCTCGAGGCGCAGGTCCCAGTGCATGCGGCTGGCGTCGTGCTGCTGGACCACGAAGCGGCGGCGGGCATCGGGGGGAAGAGCACGCGGCGCAGCACCCCCGGAGAGATCCCCGAAGGGCTCCGGCGTGCGATCCGGGTCGCGCTTCTTCCGGTAAAGCCGGAGATCTGCCATGACGAACCGCCCGTATGGTAGTCTGACTGTCCCTCTCTTCCCCACACCGGCAACCTTCCCCCTGCAGGTGTCTCCTCCATGGCAGCCCGCGCGACGTCCTCTGGGACGATTTCCTTCGGCCTGGTGTCGATTCCGGTCAAGGTCTACGCGGCGACGCGTTCCAAGAGCGTCCGCTTCAACATGCTGGACCCCAAGGATCGCTCCCGCGTGAAGCAGCAGCTCGTGAACGCCCAGACCGGCGAAGCGGTCGAACGCGGCGAGACCCTCAAGGGCTACGAACACGCCCGGGACCAGTACGTGGTGTTCGACGAGGCCGAGCTGAAGGCCCTCGAGCACAAGAGCGACAAGTCGATCGAGATCGAGGAGTTCGTCCCGATCGAGCGGGTCGACCCCCGCTACTTCGCGGGCGCCCAGCTGCTCGGTCCGGACAAGGGCGGCCAGAAGGCCTACCGGCTGCTGAACGAGTCCATGACAATGATGGGCCAGGTGGCCATCGGGCGCTGGAACACGCGCGGCAAGCAGCAGCTCGTCCTGATCCGTCCGGTGCAGCGCGGCCTCATGCTGCACGCCCTCCACTACGCCGACGAGATCCGCGACTTCGACGAGATCGAGTTCGGCGACGAGGTGACGCTGAAGAAGGGCGAGGTGGACCTCGCCACCCAGCTCATCGAGCAGCTCGAGAGTGCGGAGTTCAAGCCCGAGAAGTACGAGGACGGCTACCGCCAGGCGGTGCTCGAGGCGGTGGACCGCAAGGTCGCCGGCGAAGAGGTCGTCCTCGCGAAGCCCGCCGAGACCCAGGAACAGATCATCGACCTGGTCGCGGCGCTGAAGAAGAGCCTCGAGGAGAAGAGCGCCGACGCCCCAAAGAAGGTCGGCCCCAAGAAGGTCACCCAGCCGAAAAAGGCCCCCGCCAAGCGCAAGCGCGCCTAGGAACGCAAGAACGGGGACGTTCCTTGCAACTTGCGTTCTTCGCCCAAAACGCAAGTTGCAAGGAACGTCCCCGTTCTGTCACGTGTGCAATCCAGTCGCGAGTGCCTAGAATCGGGCCATCCCTCGAACCCCCCACGCCTTCGCGCTTTCGAGGATTCCGATGCTCCAGCTCCGAGGCGGACCCGCGCTGAGCGAGGCGCGCGCCGCCAGGGCCCTGGCGCAGCTCCGCACCGTTCGCCCGCAGGTGCGACGCGTCTCGGCCGAGTACGTCCATTTCGTCGCCGCCGAGGGGACGCTGTCTGCCGACGACCACCGGCGGCTCGAGCGGCTCCTGGGCGATGGCCCCGCGGGGAGCGAGCCGCGGCCGGAGGCGCTCGCGCTGTGGGTCGTGCCGCGGCCGGGCACCCGCTCACCCTGGTCCTCGAAGGCGACGGACATCCTGCACGGCTGCGGGCTCCGGCAGGTGCGGCGGGTCGAGCGAGGCGTGTGGTACGCGGTCGACGGCGCCGAGCCGGCGGACCGGGGGCCGCTGGGCGGGCTCCTCCACGACCGCATGACCGAGGTGGTGCTGGCCGACGCGGCCCAGGCGGAGGGCCTGTTCGAAGCGCTGCCGCCCCGCCCCCTCGCCCACGTGGACGTGCTGGCCCGGGGCCGCGAGGCCCTCGAGGAGGCCGACGCCCGGCTGGGCCTCGCCCTCGCCAAGGACGAGGTGGACTACCTGGTCGACGCCTTCCGCGCCGAGGGCCGCGACCCCACCGACGTCGAGCTGATGATGTTCGCCCAGGCGAACTCCGAGCACTGCCGGCACAAGATCTTCAACGCCGAGTGGTTCGTGGACGGCGAGCGCCAGGCGAAGTCGCTCTTCGGGATGATCCGCAACACCACCGAGCGCTCGCCGGACGGCGTGCTCTCGGCCTACCACGACAACTCGGCGGTGATCGCCGGAGCCCATGCGTCGCGCTTCTTCCCGGACCCGGACAGCGGCATCTACCGGGCGCACGACGAGCCCGTCCCCATCCTGATGAAGGTCGAGACCCACAACCACCCCACGGCGATCTCGCCCTTCCCCGGCGCCGCCACCGGCTCCGGCGGCGAAATCCGCGACGAGGGGGCCACGGGCCGGGGCGCCAAGCCGAAAGCCGGACTCACCGGCTACTCGGTCTCGAACCTGCGCATCCCCGGCGCGGTGCAGCCCTGGGAGCACGATTTCGGCAGGCCGGCGCGCATCTCCTCCGCTCTCGACATCATGCTCGAGGGCCCGATCGGCGGCGCCGCCTTCAACAACGAGTTCGGCCGGCCGAACGTGTGCGGCTACTTCCGCACCTTCGAGGAGGAAGCCGTCGGCCCGGCGGGCCGCGAGGTGCGCGGCTACCACAAGCCGATCATGATCGCCGGCGGCCTCGGCAACGTGCGCGCCGGCCACGTCGACAAGGCCGAGATCCCGCCGGGCGCCCCGATCGTCGTGCTGGGCGGGCCCGCCATGCTGATCGGCCTGGGCGGTGGCGCCGCTTCGTCGATGGCCAGCGGCGCCAGTGCCGAAGACCTGGACTTCGCCTCCGTACAGCGCGGCAATCCGGAGATGCAGCGCCGCTGCCAGGAGGTGATCGACCGCTGCTGGGCCCAGGGAGACGCCAACCCCATCCTCTCGATCCACGACGTCGGCGCGGGCGGCCTCTCGAACGCCCTGCCGGAGCTCGTCGACCAGAGCGGGCGCGGCGCCCGCTTCGAGCTGCGCCGCATCCCGAGCGACGACCCGGGCATGTCGCCCCTCGAGATCTGGTGCAACGAGGCCCAGGAGCGCTACGTGCTCGCCGTCCAGCCGGAGCGTCTCGCGCACTTCGAGGGCCTGTGCCGCCGCGAGCGCTGCCCCTTCGCCGTGCTCGGCCACGCCACCGACGACGGTCGCCTGTTCGTGGGTGACGAGGAGCTCGCCGGGACGCCGATCGACCTGCCCTTGTCCATCGTTCTCGGCAAGGCACCGCGCATGCAGCGGCACGCGGAACACCTGGCCTTCGAGCCCGAGGCGCTCGATCTCTCCGGCGTCGACCTGGGCGACGCGATCCGGCGCGTCCTCCATCTCCCGGCCGTCGCCGACAAGACCTTCCTCGTCACGATCGGCGATCGCACCGTCACGGGACTGATCGCCCGCGACCCGATGGTCGGGCCGTGGCAGGTGCCGGTGGCCGACGCCGCCGTCACCACCGCCGGCTTCGACACCCGCGCCGGGGAGGCGATGGCCATGGGGGAGCGCACGCCCCTCGCGCTGCTCGACCCGACGGCCTCGGCCCGCATGGCCGTGGCCGAGGCACTCACGAACCTCCTCTCGGCGGACGTGCCCGGCCTCGGCCTTGTGAAGCTCTCCTGCAACTGGATGGCGGCGGCCGGCCACCCGGGCGAGGACGCGGGCCTGTTCGCCGCGGTGCGCGCCGTCGGCGAGGAGCTGTGCCCGGCCCTCGGCATCGCCGTGCCGGTGGGCAAGGATTCCCTCTCGATGCGCACCGTGTGGCAGGAGAACGGCGCAGAGAGGAGCGTGACGGCGCCGCTCTCGCTCGTCGTGAGCGCCTTCGCGCCGGTCGCGGACGCCGCCGCCAGCCTGACTCCCGAGCTCCGGCGCGACGCCGGACCGACCGCGCTGCTGCTCGTCGATCTGGCCGGCGGAGGCCTGCGGCTCGGCGGCTCCGCCCTCGCCCAGGTGCATCGGCAGGTCGGCGACGAGCCGCCGGACGTGGACGAGCCCGCCCGGCTGCGGGCCTTCGCGGAGGCCCTCGCCCTGCTCCGCCGCGAGGGCCGCTTGCTCGCCTATCACGACCGCTCCGACGGCGGACTGCTCGTGACCCTGCTGGAGATGGCCTTCGCCGGCGGGTGCGGCCTGCGCATCGACCTCGATGTGCCGGAGGAGGCGCTCCTCCCGGCGCTCTTCGCCGAGGAGCTCGGCGTGGTACTGCAGGTTCGCTCCGAAGACGTCGACGCGGTCGCGGCGACGTTCGCGCGCCACGGCCTGGGCGACCTCGTGCGACCGGTGGGTGCGCCGGGGGACGACGAGGACGTGGCGATCACGGCGCGGGGGCGAGAGGTCTTCCGCGCTTCCCGCGCCACCCTGCGCGGATGGTGGTCCGCCACCACCCACGCGATGCAGGCCCTGCGCGACGACGGGGCCTGCGCCGACGAGGAGCAGGCGGCGCGCACCGACCTGGCCGAGCCGGGCCTGCGGGTCCACCTCCCGCCGGCCTTCCCTGCCGGTGCGCCCCCGGTGAGCAGCACCCGTCCGCGGGTCGCCATCCTGCGCGAGCAGGGCGTGAACGGACAGATCGAGATGGCCGCCGCCTTCGACCGCGCCGGCTTCGAGTGCGTCGACGTGCACACGAGCGACCTGCTGGAGGGACGCGACCTGGCGGACTTCCGCGGCCTCGTGGCCTGCGGCGGCTTCTCCTACGGGGACGTGCTCGGGGCGGGCGCCGGCTGGGCGAAGTCGATTCTCTTCCACGATCGCGCGCGCGATCGCGTCCGTGCCTTCTTCGAGCGTCCCGACACCTTCGGCCTCGGCGTGTGCAACGGCTGCCAGATGCTCTCGCACCTGGCCGAGCTGATCCCCGGCGCCGACGCGTGGCCTCGTTTCCTGCGCAACCGCTCCGAGCAGTTCGAGGCGCGCCTCGCTCTGGTCGAGGTGGTGGAGAGCCCGTCGATCCTGCTGCGCGGGATGGAGGGAGCGCGGCTCCCGATCGCCGTGGCCCACGGGGAGGGCCGGGCCGATCCGAGCGGCGAGGCGTCGGGCGTCGCCCTGCGCTTCGTCGAGGGCAACGGGCGCCCGGCCGACCGCTACCCCGCCAACCCGAACGGCTCTCCCGGCGGCGTCACCGGGCTCACCACCCGCGACGGCCGCGTCACGATCATGATGCCCCACCCGGAGCGCGTGTTCCGGACCGTGCAGCACTCCTGGGCGCCACCAGCGTGGACCGATGAAGACGGCCCGTGGATGCAGCTCTTCTACAACGCGCGCCGCTGGACCGACTAGAGGAATCGCACATGGAGCTCTCCGCGCTGACCGCGGTCTCGCCCCTGGACGGCCGCTACGCCGGCAAGACCGCCGCCCTGCGGGCGATCGCCAGCGAGTACGGACTGATCCGCTACCGGGTGCTGGTGGAGGTGGCGTGGCTGCGCGCGCTGGCCGCCCAGCCGGGCGTCCCGGAAGTCCCGGCCTTGTCGGAAGCGGCCCGCGCCCACCTGACGAAGGTAGAGGAGACCTTCGACGAGGCGGCCGCTGCGCGCGTGAAGGCGATCGAGGCCACCACCAACCACGACGTGAAGGCCGTGGAGTACTACCTGAAGGAGCGCATGGACGAGCTGCCGGAGCTCGCCGCCCAGAAGGAGTTCGTGCACTTCGCCTGCACGTCGGAGGACATCAACAACCTGGCCTACGGGCTCATGCTGCGGGATCTGCGCGCGGAGGTGCTGCTCCCCGAGCTCGACGGCCTGCTGGCAGAGCTGCGAGAGCGCGCCGAAGCCCTGGCAGACACGCCCATGCTCTCGCGCACCCATGGCCAGCCCGCTTCCCCCACGACCCTCGGCAAGGAGCTGGCGAACGTCGTGGCACGGCTCGTCCGGGGCCGGCGGCAGCTCGCCGCCACCGAGATCCTGGGCAAGCTGAACGGGGCTGTGGGCAACTACAACGCGCACCTGGCCGCCTACCCGGAAGTCGACTGGGAATCGGTCTCGCGCAGCTTGGTCGAGGAGCTCGGCCTGGCATGGAACCCCACCACCACCCAGATCGAGCCCCATGACGGCATGGCCGAGCTCTTCCACGCCCTCCTGCGCGTGAACACCATCGGCATCGACTTCGCCCGCGACGTCTGGGGCTACATCTCGCTGGGCGCCTTCCGCCAGAAGACCCGGGCCGGCGAGGTGGGCTCGTCGACCATGCCGCACAAGGTGAACCCGATCGACTTCGAGAACGCCGAGGGCAACCTGGGCGTGGCGAGCGCGCTCCTCGGCCACCTGGCAGAGAAGCTCCCGATCTCCCGCTGGCAACGGGACCTTTCGGACTCCACCGTGCTGCGCAACGTGGGCGTGGCGGTGGGCTACATCGCCGTGGGTCTCCAGGCCCTGCGCCGGGGGCTCAGCAAGCTCGAAGTGGACGAGGCTTCGCTACGGGCCGACCTCGACCGGAACTGGGAGGTGCTGGCGGAGGCGATCCAGACGGTCATGCGGCGCCACGGTGTGCCCGAGCCCTACGAGAAGCTCAAGGAGCTGACCCGCGGCCGGCGGGTGGACGGCGAGGCGCTGATCGCCTTCGTCGAAGGGCTCGACCTCCCCGAAGAAGCGAAGGCACGGCTCCGGGCCCTGCGTCCGGAGACCTACCTCGGCAACGCAGCCAGCCAGGCGCGCAAGCCCCACGGCGACTAGGCGCGCGCGTGCACGACGAACGCATCCGCGAGGCCTTCACCCAGCAGGCGCCGACCCTGGCCGTCGCCCCCACCTTCCACGCGCAGGACGTGATGGACGCCATTCGCGCGGGGCTCGGCGGGAACGGCCGGGGCCGGCTCCTCGACGCGGGCTGCGGCCCCGGCATCGTGCTCGCGGCCGCGGGCGCGGACTTCGCCCAGGTGGAGGGGCTCGACCTCACGCCGGCCATGGTCCAGCGCGCCCGCGAGGCCTGCCACGAGGCGGGCCTGGCCTCCGCCCGCCTCCACGAAGGCTCGATGCTCGCCATGCCCTTCGAGGACGGACGCTTCGACGCGGTGGTCACGCGGCTGACCCTCCACCACCTGGAGGCGCCCGGCGACGCGCTGCGCGAGATGGCGCGGGTGCTCGCGCCGGGAGGGACGTTGGTCGTCGCGGACATCCTCGGCTGCGAGGATCCCGCCGAGGCAGCGCTCCACGACGCGCTCGAGATCCTGCGCGACCCGAGCCATGTGCGACTCCTCCCCGAGGCCCAGCTGCAGAGCCTGCTCGAGACGGCGGGGCTGCGGGTGAGCGGGTGCCAGAAGCTCACGCGGCACCGGCGCTTCGCCGAGTGGGCGGCCATCGTCGACGCGCCGGAGCGCACGGCGCCCCTCGAGCTGGCGATGCGCACGCTGGCAGCGTCGGGCTGCGGTCGCGGCATCGAGCTCCACCTGGAGGACGGCGAGCCCGCCTTCCTCCACCGCTGGGCCATCTGGACCGCCCGCAAGGACCCGCCTCGCCCATGAACGAGCCCGTCTCCGCCCTCGAGGTCCGCGTGCAGAGCGTGTGCCTCGTGATCCTCGCGACCGTCGCCACGGCCGGGGCGCTCCACTGGCTGCGGCCGGTGATGATCCCCTTCGTCCTGGCGCTCTTCATCGCCCTCGGGCTCGACATGGTGCGCGACCAGCTGATCGCCCGCGCGCGGGTGCCCCGGGCGCTGGCCCTGCCGGTGACGCTGATCGGCGGGGGACTCGCCCTTGCGGGCCTGAGCGCGCTGATCTCCGCCTCCCTGGGACAGCTCAGCCAGAACGCAGGCATCTACGCCGAGCAGCTCCAGCGGCTGATCGAGCAGACGCTGGCCATCCTGCCCGGCCCGCTGCGCGAGGCCGGCGAGGCGCTGGACCTCGACGCGCTGACGGACATCCCGGTCTCGTCAGTCACCGGCGCACTCGGCCGCACCACCAGCGCCATCGCCAACCTGCTCTCCCAGTCCCTGCTGGTGCTGATCTTCGTGCTGTTCCTCGTGATGGGGGGAACCGCGGCCCAGAGCCACGAGGGCACGTGGGGAAGGATCGTCTCCCGCGTGCAGACCTACCTGCTCAGCAAGATCGTCGTCTCCGCCGTGACCGGCTTCCTGGTCGGCCTGACCCTGCTCATCCTCGACGTGCCGCTGGCCATGGTGTTCGGCCTGCTGGCCTTCCTGTTGAACTTCATCCCGAACGTCGGCTCGGCGATCTCCACGCTGCTGCCGCTGCCCGTCGTGCTGGTGGACCCGAACGTCTCGAGCCTGGCGGCGGTGCTGGCGCTGGCGATTCCCGCCGGCATCCAGTTCGCGATGGGGAACGTCCTGGAGCCGCGGATGATGGGCGACTCCCTCGATCTCCACCCGATCAGCATCCTGATGAGCCTGATCTTCTGGGGGATGCTGTGGGGCATCGTCGGCATGCTGCTCGCGACGCCGATCACCGCGGTGCTGAAGATCTTCCTCGAGCGCTTCGAGGGGAGCCGGCCCCTGGCAGAGCTGATGGCGGGCCGCGCCGCCGGCCTCACGACCCGGGTGGCGGAGGCGCCGGCGTCTCCGGGGACGGAGCCGCCGTCCCCTCCGGCGTGACCAGCTCGGCGAGGCCCGAGAATCGACTCTGGAGGATCGAGGGCGCCGCTGGCTCGACGCCCACCTCGATCGCCGACGGCGGACCCTCGATCACCACGACCAGGGGAAGTGCGAGCACCTGATCGGCGCCGGAGAGCACGCCGTCGAGCAGCCCGCCGGGCACCATCGCGGCGAGATTCGGACCGACCCGCGGATTGACCACCAGGTCCACCTGCTCGGCGCTGATCTCGCCCGTCGCGACCAGGTGCAGGGCTGCGCCGCCGAGGTGCAGCTCGTCGACCAGCACCCGACCGTCCTCGATGGCGTAGTCGCCCTGCACCTCGTCGTAGTCGATCACCGCGAACTCGGCGAGATCGGCCACCTCCGTCAGCACCCGCTGCATGTCGAGGCCGCTGGCCCGGCCCTCGGTGAGGGCGAAGGACACCCGCCCGTCGGGTGCGGTGGTGAGGGGCTCGCCGGGCGCGGCGATGCCTTCGGCCTGGCTGGCCAGGGAGAAGCGGCCGCTGAACGGCGCCTCTCCGTCCGGCGACAGGCTGCCTAGCAACGGCTCCAGGTCGAGGGATTCCACGCGGAGGTCCCAGCCGATCCGCTCGCCGCCGCCGCGGGGGCCGCCGTAGGCCTCGGCGTCCACGGAGCCGTCCGCCAGGCCCAGGCCGTCGACCCGGGCCTCCCAGCTCCCGCCGCCGAGCTGGGCCCGCAAGCGGCCTCCGCGCACGGCCAGGCCGCGCAGCTGGAGAGCGCCGATCCGCAGGTCGAGGTCGAATCGCTCGGCAGGGCTGGCCGCGGGCGGCTCCGCTCCGGAAGACGCCTCGGCTTCCGGAGCGGGCGGCGGCGCCTCGCCCTCCCAGAGCGGGGCCAACGGCGTCAGGTCCAGGGCCGTGAGATCGCCCCTCACGACGGTCTTGGCCCGTCCGCCGCCGGCTTCGCGCTCCCATTCGATGCGTGCACGGCCCGGCTGGCCTTCGACGGGGGGGCCCTCGAGGGCCAGGTGGCCGGTCAGCCGCTCCTGATCCGAGCTGGCGGTTCGCTTCACCACCGGTCGCAGGCGGAGCGGCGCGGCACCGTCGGCGCCGCCGACGGTGCCGACGGTGCCGACGGAGAGGGAGAGGTCTCCCTCGACGGAGACCTCCGACCCCGTCTGCTCGATCGTGAGGGTGCCGCCGATCGGAGCACGCCGGTCGGGCACGCCGCCGGCGCCCCTCGCCAGGCGGAGCCAGGGCAGGAGATCGAATCGCGTCGCCGCGATCGCGAGCTGGGCCGCCTTGCCGGGCCGCACCTCGCCCTCGAGACGGAGCTGCCCGAGCGGCCCGTCGGCCGCGGCGCCGAGGGTGAGCGGCGCGAAGAAGAGGGTTCCGGGCGCCGCGCTCCACTCGAGGCGACCCTGTACAAGGAGCGGCTCGGCCAGGCTCGGCTCGGCGTCGGCAGGCACCCGCAGCTCGTCGACGCTCACCTTGGGCAGGGCCACCAGCGCGTCGTAGCGGCCCTCGACCCGCAGGTCGGCCTCGACCCGCGCGGCGAGGGAGCCCAGGCCCAGGAGCTCCGCCGCGCGCGTGGCGGCGCCGAGGCGCACCTTGGCGTCGAGCTCGGGCTCCGGCAACAGGCGGCCGGTGGCCTCCAGCTCCAGCAGCCGCTCTCCCCGCTCGACGAGGGAGCCGTGCAGCGCGGCGAGATCGAGGGTTCGCGGGTCCTCGCTCAGCCGGCCGTCAGCGTCGAGGGCCAGGGCGAGCTCCCCGCGACCATGGCTCGGTCGTCCGTCGACGTGAAGGGCGAGCTCGGCGCGGAGCGGTGAGCCGGCGGGCGCCGTGTCGGGCGCGTCCTCGCCTCCGCCGAGCTCGACCGTGAGATCGAGCGCAGCACTCAGCTCGGCCGCGGGCTGGGCCATCGGCACCTGGAGGGTGACGGAGCCGCGTTCGGGGATGCGGAGGTCGTCGACGGCGGCCTGGATCGGGCCGAGGGTGAGCGCGGCTTCGGGGCTCCCCGTTCGGAGTTCCAGGTGGGTGATGCGGGCGTGGCGGATCTCGGGCCAGGCTGCGAGGTCGAGCGGCTCCGTCTTCGGAGGGTGCCCTTCCGCGGCACTTGGCGGTGCGGGCGCGGGCTCGTCTTCCGGTGGGTCGGGAAGCGTCACCAGGGCACCGATCAGCTCGAACGTCTCGATCGTGGCCCGGCCCCGGAGGAGCGAATCCAGCGGCCGCACGTGCAGGCGGAGCTCCTCGACCGTGCCCGCCGCCTGACCGGGCAGATCGAACGCGACCTGGCGGGCTTCGAGGGTGCCGCCGAGACCCAGACGTCCCGTGTCGGCCTGGACGCTTCCGCCCGCGAGCCGCGAGGCCACCGGCAGCCACAGGCGCTGGAAGGCGGCCTCGGTCTGGATCCAGCCGATCGCCGCCGCGAGCAACAGGACCAGCAGCGCCAGAGCGATCCACCGACGGCGGGGGCGGGGGGGAGCCACCGGGGAAAGGTAACGAACGGGGGGCCGCTCCTCTCGGCATCTCGGCTAGCATCCGCGCACCGCAGCCAGGAGTCCCCATGATCCTCGATCGCTTCCAGCTCACCGACCAGGTCGCCATCGTCACCGGCGCCGGGCGCGGCATCGGCCGCGGCATCGCCCTCGCCTACGCGGAGGCCGGCGCCGACGTGGTCTGTGCCGCCCGTACCGCAGCCGACATCGAGGACACCGCGGAGCGCGTCCGGGCCTTCGGGCGCCGAGCGCTCGCCGTCCCCACCGACGTGCTGGAGCGCGCCCAGCTCGAGAATCTGGTTGACGTCACCCTCGGCGAGTTCGGTAGGGTCGACCTGCTCGTGAACAACGCGGGCGGCTCACCGCCGAAGCCCGCGCTGCGGACCAGCGAGAAGGAGTTCGAGGGCGCCTTTCGCTTCAACGTCACCACCGCCTTCGTGCTGACCCGGCTGGTGGTCCCGAAGATGGTAGAGACGGCGGGCGGCGGCGCCGTGGTGAACATCTCGTCGGTGGCGGGCCGGGAGTTCTCGCCGGGCTTCGTCGCTTACGGCACGGCCAAGGCCGCCCTCTCCTTCATGACCCGCGAGCTCGCCCAGGACTTCGCGCCCAAGGTCCGGGTGAACGCCATCGCCGTGGGCTCGATCCAGACCGACGCCCTGGGGACCGTCCTCACCGACGAGATCAAGGCCGAGATGGTCCGGCTCACCCCGATGGCCCGCCTCGGCGAGGTCGAGGACATCGCCGCCTGCGCCCTCTACCTGGCCTCCCCCGCTGCGAGCTACGTCACCGGCGAGATCTACGGCGTGAACGGCGGCCTCGTCGCCCTCAACATGCGCATGCCCCGCGCCTTCGAGTAACGCAACAAACGGAACCGGCCCCTAACGCAACAGGGGGAGGTGGTCGCGGGCGATTTGCCATTCGGCTTGGCGCATGGCGCGGAGGGTGGTTTCGATGGGGCGGTCGTCGGTCTTGTAGATCTCGACGGCGACGCGGCGGCCGGCGTGGTCGAGGACGCCGTGGGTGAGGAGCTTGCGCAGGGTTCGCGTGGGGAGCACGTGGCTCGGCAGGAGCGGGCGCCACTCGCCGTGGTCGTCGATGCGCACGCGGGCGGCGCGGCCGATCACCTGGCACGCGGAGTGGGCGCAGGTGATCGTGCGGCGCTCGCGGCCGGCCAGCCGCTCGAGCTCCCGGCGGATGGCCAGCACGGCCTGGGCCGGCAGGCCGACGAAGCGGATGAACACGCCGCCGTAGACCGAATCCTTCTCGCGCACCCGCAGCGGCCGGAAGATGTCGCCGTCGAAGCGCTGGGGCCCGACGTTCAGGTAGATGTGGGCCGGATCGCGGATCCCGATCAGGAGCTCGAGGGAGCCCGGTGCGGCCAGCTCGACCAGGGGCAGCGCGCCGCTCTCGTCCAGGGCGTCGTCCGGGAGCCGGATCACGCGCACGCGCTTGCCGAAGCAGGCCTCCTCGGCGACCTGCAGCTCCCCGCTGCCGAGGAGCGGGGTGAGCGGCCCCTCCACCGGCACCGGCTCGAGCACGCCCCAGTAGCTCGCGCCCTCGAGCTCTTCGTCGAGGCGTCGGCGCAGGCTCGCCACGCGCTCGGTGCCGAGCCAGAGCTGGTCGTCGGTCACGAGGGTCTCGAGCCAGGCCAGGCGCACCATCCGGTTCAGCGCTTCGCCGCCTCCGGAGCGGACGATCCGCTCCACCGCCACCGGGCCGAGGGACGGACTCACGACGACCCGGCGGCGCTGCTCCTCCTCGCTGCGGGCGCGGGCGGGCAGATCGAGGAAGCGCGCGTTGTCCAGGTACGTCACCGGCGTGATGCGCACGCCGCCCACCGCCGCACGCAGCGCCTCCACCAGACCCGTGCCGAAGCCGGGGCGCGCCGGCCGCGTCGCCCGGAGACCCTCGGACACGCTGCCTTCGGGATAGATCAGGATACGCCGCGAGCGCCCTTCCCCCAGCGCCAGGAGCGCCCGCTCCACCGCCGAGCCCCGCCCGGAGCCCACGGCGATCAGGCCCGGCGCCGAGGCGATCCGATCCTTCAGGAAGCGCGGCAGGATCGGTAGCTGGTCCACGGCATTGAACACGAGATAGTCCGGCAGCCGCAGGGCCGCGAAGGTGACGTTGTCGGTGAGCCCATGGCGATGGGCCGGCGTGATCAGCTCCGCCTCACCCTCGGGCACCTCCGCCTGGAGATGCTCGCGGCCCTCGACCCGCGGCCTCAGGTCGAGCAGGTCGCCGAGGGCGCGGAACAGCCCGTCCACGTGGCCCGTGAACGGCGTGCCCGCCCGCTCGCGCCCCGCCCGCGTGAGCACGAGCCGCAGCGCGGCCCCGAGATGGCCCAGCCCGCGCAGCACCGCGCCGCTGCGCTCTCCGATGCGCCCCAGCACGCGAGCCGCCCGCGCCACCCGATCCCCCGCCGAGAGGCGGGCCTCCGGCGGCGCCGTCGGGTCGAGGGCGCGAAGCCGCGCCGAGAACGCGACCGCCTCGGCGTGGAAGCGCTGGAAGCAGGCGATGCGCCGGTGGTCCCGGGCCGTCCCGTAGAGGGCCTCGAGCTCGACGTAGCGGGCGCCGAGCCGCTCGATGCGCGCGTGCTCCCGGCGCAGGGCGCGGGTCCGCCGCGCGCCGAGGAACGTCCAGACCTCCTGCATCGCGCTGCCGAGCCGCGCGCGAACCTCCTGCACGTGGGCCGCGTGGAGCACCCGGAGGTGGTCGTCGAGCCGCGCCAGGAAGGCGCCCTGGGCCAGGTGGGCCGTCTCCAGGTGGTCCGCCGTCGCCTCGTCGCGGCCGCCCTTCGTGAGCGCGCGACGCACGCCGGTGTAGCCGAAGCCACCGACGACGAGCTCGCTCCAGCGCTCCTCCAGCTCCGCCTCGAGGGCCGCCAGGCGCTCCCAGGCCGGCGCGGCCACCGGATCCGGCGGACGCGTGCGCAGGCGCCGCAGGGTCGGGGACACGGCCCGGGCCACACGCGCCAGCCGCACCGGAAGGCCCCGCTCCCTTGCCGCGCGGATGCCCGCGTCGACGACGGGAAGCGCCTCGTCCGTGGCGGAGATCGCACGGGCCTCCTGGCCGAAGGCCTCCATGGCGCGGATCCACTCGGCCGTCTCGCCCTGATGGGCGCGAAGCTCCGGCTCCCGGGAAGAAGGACGCGTGTCGTCCATCCAGTCGACGAGCACGCGATAGGCGAGCCGCTCCTCCGCCGCCAGGCGACGGTAGACGTGGCGCTGGTAGGCCCAGTGGGTCCAGCGCAGCGAGAGCGACAGGGACGAGAAGCCCGTGCCGAGCTGCGCGCGCAGGGCCGCGACCAGCGTGTCCCCCGCCGCCACGACCCGCGCCACGGCCGGAGCCGTGCCCTGCTCCCCGATCGCCTCGCGCAGCCGCGCCGACGGGCCCGCGACCGGCGGCTCCGCCCGCAGCCGGGCGAGCAGGCGCGAACGCGCGGCGGGCACGGCGAGGATTCGCTCCAGGAGCACCCGCTCGTAGAGGGGCGCGTTGCTGCGCAGGGGATTCGCGCGAAACAGGAACGCATCGTCGTCGATCAAGGCGCGCAGCTCCTTCTGCAGGAGCACGTTCGGCTCCGGCGCCCCGTGCCGCGCGATCCGCCAGCGGTGACGCATGCGGCCCCGTCGGATGCGGACGACCCACTGGCCGCCGTCCGCCTCGAAGCGGTGCAGGCTGCGGGCATCGCGTGGCCGCAGGCCGAGCCGCCGATCCCGGAAGGCGTGGAGCTCCTTCAGGCTGCGGCCATAGCGCCGCCTGCCGAGCAGCGAGAGCCACTCGCGGCGCACGAACAGGTAGCCCGCCGTCCAGAGCTGGGTGTTGAGGGGCGCGTACTCGAGGAGCGGAATCGTCCAGGTGAGCTCGGCGAAGAAGAGCATCGGGTAGACGACGAACGCCTTCAGGGAGCCGAAGGCCACGTCGAAGAGCCCCACGTCCCAGTGCTCCTGGATCACCTCCTTGCCCTTGCGCCAGACCGCCTGCCGGGCGAGGGCGAGGCTGCGCGTGACGCCCGCGGGCACCGGCTCGCCCGGCCCGGACGCGAGCTCGCGCGCAAGGGTGCGAGCGCGCTGCTCGAGAACCTCGGCGTGGGCCACGACCGAGGACTCTGACACAGCCATGGCGGCGGCATCGACTCCGCGCCGGTCGCCCTTGAGGCGGGCAGGCGAGCGGACGCGCGGCCCTTCCCCCCGTCGGTGGGGGAAGTGGAACACGCGTTCCCCGGTCGAGGAAAGGCCCTTCCCAGGCGCGCTCATGGGGCGGAAGGGGCCTTCGCCAACCTGCTGAAATGGAAGGCCTTTCGTCGCTACGGCCGTTGGCCCGGATCGTGCAAGCCCCTCGCTCGCCTTGGGAAGGGCCTTCGGGAGTCCTGCCCATGCGCTTGCCGCTCGCTCTCATCGCTGCCCTCGGTCTCCTCCTGTGCAGCGCCTCGGCCCAGGCGGGCACGCTCACCTCCGCCACCTGGATCGGCGCGTTCCAGGGCATGCCGTACACCCTGACCACCGGCGGCGGCAGCCTCGTCGCCTCGGGCAGCTCGACAGGCGCGGGCGCCAGCGTCGCGATCACGGTGACGCCCCAGTCGTTCAGCACGGTGAACGTGGGGCCCCCGCAGAACACCATCACCCAGACCCTGGGCGGCAGCCAGACGATCTCCATCACCGCGAACGGTGCCGCCGCCAACCAGGGCGTGGCGGGCGTCGTGAACGTCTTCCTCTTCGTGGGCGTCCCGCTGCTCTTCCTCTCGGTTCCGATCTCGATCGGCGTGTCCGGCTCCTCGGTCATCAGCACCAGCAACCCGCTGGTCGGCGCCGTGAACGTCACCGCCACCTTCGGCGCCTGGACCCCCGGCAGCACCATGATCACCGGCCTCTTCGCCACCACGACCACACCGAACGGCGCCACCCAGATGACCGTGCCGCTCCCGAACTTCACCGCCGCAGGCTCGGTCAACCTCACCGCCGGCGGCGCGGGCACGATCACCATCGTCTCGCCGGCCATCACCGTCGTCTGCGCCGGCGGCCCCGCCGGCGCCTGCGACGGCTCCGTCCAGAGCCACCGCACCGCGGGAGCGACGAGCCTGGTGCTGAGCTTCGTCGTCCCGGAGCCCGGCACGGCGGGCTTGCTGCTCGGCGCCGCGCTCGTAGGCATCGTCGCCCTGGGCCGACGGCGGTGGCGCTAGGCCGCGGCGCCGATGTCCCCTCCCCTGCCGGAACCCGGCATGGGGAGCGAGGAGATGGAGCGCGAGACCGGATTCGAACCGGCGACATCCACGTTGGCAACGTGGTGCTCTACCAGCTGAGCTACTCGCGCTCGGAATGCGGGACCTTACCCAGCGGGGACGGCTCTGTCTAGCGGGTGGGGCTCCGGGGCGCGCCGGAGTAGGTCCGCACCTCCTGCCGGTTCCAGCGGCCCCGCTGGCGGGCGGCCTCGGTGGTGCCCTCGCCCGGGCGGATGTCGCCGAAGGCCAGGAGCTGGTTGTCGTCGGTGATGACGGTGCCGTGGGCGGCGTAGCTGACGAGCTGGGCGGAGCCGAGGCGCGTCTGGGCGCGGACCTGGGCCGGGTCGAGGGGGCGCGCGCCGAGGCCGGGCTCGCGGGCGAAGCCCGGCCACGTCGTGCCGAGGGGCGCGCCCTCGGATGCGGTGCGGCCCAGCAGGATGCCGGTGCTGCTCACCGGGTCGACCCACAGGAGTGCGTCCGGGAAGACCTCCAGGAAGGTGGCCGCGATGGACTTCGAGTGGTGGGGCGTCACCAGATGGAAGGGCAGCCACTGGGCCACGACACCGCCCGGTGTCAGGCGCGCGGCGGCGGTCTCGTAGAACTCGCGGGAGTAGAGGTTGTTCACGCCGGCGAAGTTCGGGGGCATCGGCTCGAGGGTGATGACGTCGTAACGGTGGTCGGAGCGGCGCAGCCAGGCGCGGCCGTCCATCACGATGGGGTCGGTGCGGGGATCTTCGAGCACGCCGTGGTTCGACGGGAAGAGCGGCGCCATGCGCAGCACCGCCTCGCTGACATCGACGACGTCGAGGGCCTCGGGCCCCTCGTCCAGGACGGACCAGGCGGTCTTCCCCGTGCCGAAGCAGATCACGAGACCGCGCTTCGGGTCGGGATGGAGAAGCATCGGCAGGCGCCCCATCCACTGCATGTAGTCGGCCTTGGGCGTCTGCACCGTCGCCAGGAAGCCGTCGATCATCAGCCAGCGCAGGCCGCGGGGCGTTTCCACCACCGAGGTGGTGGTGTCCGGCCCTTCGTGGATGGCCAGCACCTTCTTGCCGCCGAAGCCCTCCTCCCGGTAGGCCCGGTGGCGGCCCGGGCTGGAGGTGGCGGTCATCGCCACCACGAGGGCCGCGGCGCCGGCGACGGCGGCGACGAAGCGCATGCGGCCCGGGTTCACGAGCAGGGCGAGGAGCGCCACCGCCACGCCCAGGAGCCAGGCGGTGGGCGCGAAGCCCAGGCTGGGGAGCCACCACCAGGCGGCGAGCAGCGAGCCCGCCACCGCCCCGGCGGTGTTGAGCGCGTAGAGCCGGCCGCTGCGGTGGGGATCGCGGTGCGCCTCCAGATACCAGGGCAACGCCACCCCGAGCAGCAGCATGGCGGGCCCGAGGATCACGATGGAGAGGACGAGCCACCAGGCCATCGTCGTCCCGTAGCTGCCCTGGGAGGTGGCGAACAGGTCCATGCGCTCGACCAGCGGCGTGGCCAGCAGGATCGCGGCGGCGGCGGCGGCCAGCGTTGCGCCGGGGCCGACGCCACGGCGGTAGAGCCAGGCGGCGGCGTGGGCGCCCAGGGCGAGGGGCCCGAGCACCGAGGCGAGGATGATCGCGAAGCTGTCGGTGGTGCTCCAGAAGGCGGTGCGCAGGGCGCGGAACCACGCCACCTCGAGGCCGAAGGTGACGAGGCCCGTGCCGAACACCACGAGGCCGGGCAGCCAGAGCGAGCCCCCGTTCGCCGCGGCCGGAGACGGCTCGGGCTCGCTGACGGCCACGCCTGGCCGGGGCACGGCCAAGAGCACCGCCGCCAGGGTCAGGTTCAAGCCGGCCACGAGCCAGGAGGTTCGTGTGACGCCGAGCGCCGGCAGCACGACGAAGGAGACGAGCAGCACCCCAGCGAAGGCGCCGGCGGTGTTCAGGCCGTAGAGCACCGACACCGGCAGCCGGTAGCTCCGGGCCACGAGCTGGAACACCGGAACGGTCGCGCCCATGGCGATGGTCGGCGGACCGAGCACGACCAGGATCGAGAACGCGTGGGTGAAGGGCGCGAGAGGCGGCGCCATCCGGTAGATCGCCGCATCCACGTCCCCGACGGCGGCGAAGGCTGGCAGGATCACGAGCCCCCACAGGCCGATCGTCGCCTCCAGCGCCGCGTAGGCGCGCAGGGGCCGCGCCACGCTTCGGCCGCCGCGCAGCCATCGCCCCATGCCGAGGGAGCCGATCGCCATGCCGCCCATCGTCGCGGCGAGGGTGAGCGCCGTTCCCAGCGCCGAGAGCCCAAGCGCCAACGTGGCGGCCAGCTGCCAGAGGATCTCCCAGGAGAGCGCCGCGACGCCGCCGGTCGCGACGGCGGCCAGGATCGCGATGCGCAGGGGCGACATGACTAGAGCTTCACGGGACGGTGACGGGCCGGCACGACTAGAGCTTCCGGACCTTCTCCATCCCCTCGGTCACGTCGCGGGTCGCGTTGCGCGTGTCGTAGACGCGTCCGGCCCGGGCGACCACTCGTGCGTAGTCCACGGCCTCGTGATCGGTCACGATCACGACCAGATCGGCGGCGGCCAGCTCGTCGTCGCTGAGCTCGACGCTCTTGAGCGTGCGGTCCTCGATGCTCAGCTCGGAAACGTGGGGGTCGTGGTAGCGGATGACCGCGCCCTTGGTCTCGAGCAGGCGGATGATGTCGACGGCCGGCGTCTCGCGCATGTCGCCCACGTTCGGCTTGTAGGCGACGCCGAGCACGAGCACCCGCGCGCCGTTCACGGCCAGGCGGTCCTCGTTCAGGAGATCGGCCACCGTGTCCGCCACGTGCTCGGGCATGTGGCCGTTGATGTCCGTCGCCAGCTCGATGAAGCGGGCGTTGAAGTTGAGGGACTTCATCTTCCAGGCCAGGTACGTCGGGTCCACCGGGATGCAGTGGCCGCCGAGCCCCGGGCCGGGCTGGAACTTCATGAAGCCGTAGGGCTTCGTCGCCGCGGCGTCGATCACCTCCCAGACGTCGAGGCCGAGGCGATCGCACATCAGCGCCACCTCGTTGGCCAGGCCGATGTTGATCGCCCGGAAGGTGTTCTCGAGCAGCTTCACCATCTCGGCGCTCTGGGTCGACGAGACGGGCACGACCGTGTCGAAGATCGTCTCGTAGATCTTCACGCCCAGCTCGGTGCAGAAGGGCGTCTCGCCGCCCACCACCTTCGGCACCTCGCGCACGGCGAACTTCGTGTTGGCCGGATCGATGCGCTCCGGGGCGAAGGCGACGGCGAAGTCGGCGCCGCACTCGAGGCCGCTCTCCTCGAGGAGCGGGACAAAGAGATCGTGGGTCGTGCCCGGGTACGTGGTGCTGCCGAGGATCACGAGCTGGCCGCTGCGCAGGCGCTTCCGGATATCCTCCACCGCGCGCACGATATGGGAGACGTCCGGGTCCTTGGCCTTGGTGAGCGGGGTCGGCACGCAGACGTTCACCACGTCCTGGGCCGAGAGCGCCGTGAAATCGGCGGAGGCGGCCAGGCGTCCGGCCTCCACCTCGCGCCGCACCTCGTCGGCGGGGACGTCCTCGATGTAGCTGCCGCCCTCCGAGAGCACGCGCACCTTCTCCCCATCCAGATCGAAGCCGGTCACGCGGAAGCCGGCCCGGGCGAACTCGAGGGCCAGGGGCAGGCCCACGTAGCCCAGACCGATCACGCCGATGCGCGCCTCGCGACTGTCGATGTTGGCACTGAGGCTCTCGAGGCGGCTCATGGGGAGACTCCGGGCCCGGGGGCCGGGGAAGGGGGAGGAGGTTCAGGAGGTCTCGGACGGCTCGCCGCCGAAGTAGTCGGCGAAGTAGACGTAGCCGGACCACAGGGTGAGTACCGTGGCGAGGGTCAAAAGTGCCAGACCGATGAGGTGGTTGGGTAGCCCCAGAGTCCCCTCGGGGAAGAGCAGCGCGCCGACCGCGATGTTCTGGGCCACGGCCTTGAGCTTGCCCCCAGCCTGGGCACCGATCACCTGGCCGCCGGCGGAGGCGATGCCCCGGAGCCCGGTAACCGCCAGCTCCCGCCCGACGATCACCACCACCAGGATGACGCCCTCCGGCGGGATCCGTCCCATGGCCAGGACGACGATCAGAGCCGTGGAGACGGTGATCTTGTCCGCCAGGGGGTCGAGGAGCTTGCCGATCTTCGTGACCTGCTGGCCGCGGCGGGCGGCCCAGCCGTCCAGCAGATCGCCCAGGGCAGCGACGATGAAGAGCCAGGCCACGATCCGCGAGCTCACCGGGTCCGGAAACCAGGGGAACGCCAGCAGCACCGGGATCACGGCCATGCGCAGGACCGTGATGGTGTTGGGCAGGTTCCAGAAACGTTCGCGCTCGGCAGACAGCTCGGAGGACTCCGGACGGGCCCGGTCCAGGGTGGCGGACCGGGCCCCGGTGGAGCCCGGCAGGGCCTCACCGAGGGAAGTCGCCATGGTAACGACGATAGTAGGAGAGGACCCGCCGCACGTACTCGCGGGTCTCGGCATAGGGCGGAACGCCCCGATAGCGATCGACGGCCGTGGGTCCGGCGTTGTAGGCCGCCAGGGTGTGGGTCCAGCTTCCGTAGCGGTCGTGGAGGGTGCGCAAGTAGCGCACGCCGCCGTCGATGTTCTGCTCGGCGGCGAAGGGCTCGAGGACGCCAAGCATCCGGGCGGTATCGGGCATGAGCTGCATCAGCCCCATCGCGCCCTTCGGCGAGACCGCCCGCGGGTCGAAGGCCGATTCGGCGTGGATCACGGCTTTCACCAGGGCGGGGGGGATTCCCTGCTCCATTGCGTGCCTGCGGATCGTCGGATCGTAGATCCGCACGGGCCGGACCGCGTTCTTCGGCGCGATGCGGTAGCTGGCCGGCATGCGGAAGCGCTGGTAGCGGTCGTCGTCCGGGTTCACGTTCGTGAAGTGGACGACGCCACGGGCGTCCACATAGCGGTAGATCCCCTCGGCGCCAGCGGCCGGGGCCAGGAGCCAGAGGCCGGCCAGCGCCAAGCCGAGCAGGAGCCCCCGCCGGGGCCGCCTCGCAGCCTCGATCCCCATCGATTCCCCCGGGGAATTGTTCCCGGTCCGTTGCGAGAGATAGACTCGCCCCACCGTCCCTCCCTATCGGAGCATCCGAGGCCCGTTCTTGAGCCGCCCGGTGAACGGATCCGACAGCAACGACGCCGACGTTCTCGTGCTCGGAAGCGGGATTGCAGGGCTCTTCTACGCCCTGCGGGTGGCCGAGCGCGCGCGTGTGGTGCTCGTCACCAAGAAGCACGCGGCCCAGGCGGCCACGAACTTCGCCCAGGGGGGCATCGCCGCGGTCGTCTCCGGGGACGACTCGGTGGAAGAGCACGTCCGCGACACCCTGGAGGCCGGAGCGGGCCTGTGCCGGGAGGACGTGGTGCGCTTCGTGGTCGAGCGCGGCGCCGGCGCCATCGACGCGCTGCTCAAGCTGGGCGTGGAGTTCGACCGGGACGAGGAGGGCGAGTTCTCCCTGGGCCGGGAGGGAGGCCACACCCGCCGGCGGGTCCTCCACCACCGGGACGCCACAGGCCGGGAGATCGAGCGGGCGCTCCTGGCCCGGGCCCGGGCCCATCCGAACATCCGGCTGCTCGAGGACTTCATGGCGGTGGACCTGCTCACCTCGCGGCGAGCGGGCATGCCGGGCCCGAACCGCGCGCTGGGTGCCTACGTCCTCGACGCCCACCGCGGCACCGTCCACCGCTTCCGCGCGCGCGCCACCTTCCTCGCCACCGGCGGCGCCGGCAAGGTCTACCTCTACACGAGCAACCCGGACATCGCGTCGGGCGACGGCATCGCCATGGCCTATCGGGCCGGTGCCACGGTGGCGAACATGGAGTTCTTCCAGTTCCACCCGACCTGCCTCTTCCATCCCCAGGCCAAGTCCTTCCTCATCAGCGAGGCGGTGCGGGGCGAGGGCGGCATCCTGCGCAACGCCGCCGGCAACGCCTTCATGGCGCCCTACCACCCGATGGGCGACCTGGCTCCCCGCGACATCGTGGCCCGCGCCATCGACACGGAGCTGAAGCGCACCGGCGACGACTCGGTCTTCCTCGACATCACCCACCGGGACGCCGCCTTCCTGAAGGATCGCTTTCCCACGATCCACGAGCGCTGTCTCGAGTTCGGCGTTGACCTCGTCCGGGAGCCGATCCCGGTGGTGCCCGCCGCCCACTACTGCTGCGGCGGCGTCGTGACCGACGTCCACGGCGAGACCGACGTGCAGAACCTCTTCGCCGCCGGCGAGGTCACCTGCACGGGCCTCCACGGCGCCAACCGGCTGGCCTCGAACTCGCTGCTGGAGGGCGTCGTGTTCGCCCAGGCCGCCGCCGACGAGACCCTCGCCCGCCTCCCCGACCTCCCCACCCACGACGGGCCCATCGAGCCCTGGCACGAAGGCGCCGCCACCGAGAGCAGCGAGGCGGTCGTCATCACCCAGAACTGGGACGAGATCCGCCGCTTCATGTGGAACTACGTCGGCATCGTGCGCACGGACAAGCGGCTCGCCCGCGCCCGCCGCCGCATCGTCCTCCTGCAGGACGAGATCACCGAGTACTACTGGAACTTCCGCGTCATCCCGCCGCTGCTCGAGCTGCGCAACCTGGCCACCGTGGCCCAGCTCGTGATCGCCTGCGCGAGCATGCGCAACGAGAGCCGCGGCCTGCACTACACGCTCGACCACCCGGACCGCGTCCCCGACGGCCGGGCGGAGGACACGTTGGTTCGGCACCCGGAGGCGCGCTAGCGCTCAGCCCCGGGGCTCGAGCACCCCCAGGTCCACCAGCGCGTTCACCGCGCCCAGGATCTCCGCGTCGGGCTCCGGGATCACGTCGATGAGCCGGCGCAGGGTAAAGCCGGCTTCGGCCAGGTCGAGCACAGCCTGCTCGATCTTCGAGGACTCGACCTCGGAGCCGCGCGCGTCCCAGTCGACGCGGAAGGTCGTCGTCATCTCGACCGGGACGTCGACGACCCGGGCGCGTTCGTCCAGCTGGCGGACCGCATCGAGAATGGCGGCCTCGAGGGACTGGGGCTCGTCCTCTTCGTCGAGGGGATCGACGTTGGAGTAGAACTCGAAGCGGCCGTCGGGCCAGCCGAGCAGCCGCGACAGGGCCTTCGTGCCGCGCAGGGCGCCGAGGCGGGCGTAGCGCAGCACGCCGCCTTCGAAGGCAATGACGCCCTCTTCGGCGCCGTGGGTCGCGATCAGGGTGCCGCAGGGAGAGGTGTTGCCGAGCATCTGGACCAGGTTCGGCATGCCGAGCTCTTCGATCAGGCCGCTGATGCCCGCCTCCTGGCGCTCCGCCGCGTTGTCGCGCACGCCCTGGACGAAGCTCGCGATCAGGTCGGCCTGGCTCTCGGCGGGATCGAACTGCACGCCAACCGCCGCGACGGTTCCGTCGGACTCGACGTGACGGGAGACACGGCCGGTCACCTCGATGTGGTCGCCGGAGTCGGGGCTTTGGAGGCGCAGCTTCACCTCCTTGCCGAGGGGGATCTCGCTCGCGTCGGCAGAAATGAGCGCGCCGCTCTCGCTGAGGTCCCGGGTGTGGCCGTCCAGGTGGAAATCGCTCGTGGCGAGTCGGGCGGGCACCGAGGCACGCGCGCGGGGACCGCGCCGGCGCTCTTCCCGAGACGGCGCCAGGTCTTCGTCGCGGAGGTCGCCGTCGGTGCTCTCGCGCAGGACGTCCTCGAGCAACGCGGGATCGATCGCCAGGCGTTCGAGCTCTTCGCTCTCGAGCGGCTCGACGCCGGGCTGGGTGAACTCGGCCTCCACCTCGAGCTCCGGCTCGGGCCTCGGTGCGACCCGGGGCTCGGGCTGGCGGTCCGGCCTCGGTTTGAGCCGCGGCTCCGGCTCGGCTCGGGGTTCGAGCTCCGGCTGGGTGTCCTGGTCGTTGGCCTCCGGCCCGGGCGCTCCCAGATGCGGCAGCAGCCGCCCGCGCAGCTCCGACGCGTCCTCGGCGAACTGCACCGCCACCGCGCCGGGCATCTGGTGCACGACCTCGGCCTCGAGCACGAGGTTCAGCCCGGCGAACGTCAGTAAGATTTCCACCTCGACCTGCTCGCGCAGGGAGAGCTCGAGCTCCGTGTGGACGAACGCGCCCCCAGCGCTCATGTTGCGCTCGTACTCCTGCCGGAATCCATCGGGATCCTCGAAGACGAGTCGGAGCCTGTGGGTCATCGGGGCGGCGCACCTCGAACCGCCACCCGGCTGCCGAATGCGGCCGGACGGAGTCTCCGGCCGTATCGGCGGGACGAGCGACCCGCATGACAGGGAGGCCGTGTATTCCCCTCGGGGAGAGCGGCTCAGGTGCCGTGGACGAGGGTCTGGAAGAGCCGCGCTTGGACGGATCCCAGCTCGAGCTCCGGGTGCCACTGGACGGCCTGGAGCCAGGGCGCTCCGTCCAGCTCGAGGGCCTCCACCGTGCCGTCGCGGGCGTGGGCCACCGGGCGCAGGCCGCGACCGAGCTGGCGCACGGCCTGGTGGTGCCAGCTCGCCACCTGCCCGAGCCGCTCGGCTCCGAACAGCCGGGCCAGGGCGGAGCCGGCCACGAGCTCCACCGGGTGGAGGGTGGGCTCGTCCTGGCTGCGGCGGTGGGCGACCTCCTCGCCCACCACGTCAGGCAGGTGCGGGTGCACGTCGCCGCCGAGCGCCACGTTCAGCACCTGCATGCCGCGGCAGATCGCGAGGGTCGGGAGCTCTCGCTCCAGGGCCGCTTGCGTGAGGGCCAGCTCGAAGCGATCGCGCTCCTGACACATCGAGTACATGTGGTCGTGGGCCGGCTCCCCCAGGGTCTCCGGGTGCAGGTCGCCGCCGCCGGTGATGACGAGACCATCGAGTCTCTCCAGCAAGGCCGCGGGTGCCTCGGCGCCGGGCACGAGCAGCACCGGCTCCCCGCCGGCCTGGCGCACGCCGTCCACGTAGGCGTCGGGCAGGGTGAAGCGCGAGCGCCCTTCCCTCTCCCGGTGGTAGGTCGTGACGCCGATCCAGGGCGCCACTACACCCGCTCGAAGTAGCGCGCTCGCTCCCAGTCGGTCACGGCGCCGCGGAAGCCCGCGGCCTCGGTGCGGGCGAAGTGGAGCAGGTGGTTCGTGACGTCGTCCCCGAAGCTCTTGCGGACGAAGGCGCTCCCCTCGAGCAGGGCGATGGCCTCCTCGAGGCTCGCGGGAACCTGGGGCAGGTCCTGAGCCTCGTAGACGTTTCCCTCGAAGACCGGCCCGGGGTCGAGATCGTTCTCGATGCCGTCAAGCCCGGCGGCGAGCAGGGCGGCGTACACCAGGTAGGGGTTGGCGTCGGCGCCAGGAATGCGGCACTCGACCCGGAGCCCCGCGCCCTGCCCCACCACCCGGAAGCCCGCGGTGCGGTTGTCCCAGCTCCAGGCGATGCCGGTCGGCGCGAAGGTGCCCGGCTGGAAGCGCTTGTAGCTATTCACCGTCGGCGCGAAGAAGAAGGCGAGCTCCCGGGCGTGGGCCAGGAGGCCGCCCAGGAAGGCCCGGAAGGTGGGCGAGCAGGTCGCCGGCGTGCCGGCCAGGGGCTCCGCACCGGCGAAGGCCGCCTGGCCGGCCGGGCTCCACAGGCTCGCGTGCACGTGCAGGCTGTTGCCGGCCAGCTCCGCGTCCCACTTGGCCATGAAGGTGAGCGCCTGGCCGGCCCGGTGGGCGATCTCCTTCGCCGCCAGCTTGTAGACGACGTGGCGGTCGGCCATCTCCAGGGCCTCCGCATAGCGAAGGTTGATCTCGTGCTGGCCGGGGCCCCACTCCCCCTTGCTGAACTCCACGGGGATGGCCGAGGCGTGCACGTCCCGACGGATGGCGCCGATCACGTGCTCGGCCATGGTGCCGGAGAGCAGGTGGTAGTCCTCGATGTAGTCCTGGCTGGTCGCGAGCCCGCGGTAGCCCTTCTCCCGGGCGCCCCGGTAGCCCTCGTCGAAGAGGAAGAACTCGAGCTCGCTCCCCATCTTGGGGACGAAGCCCAGGCTGGAGGCCCGCTCGAGCTGGCGTTTCAGGATGCTTCGCGGCGCGACGGGAACGGGGCCGCCGGCCTCGGCGTCGCAGAGCACGAGCGCCGTGCGTTCCAGCCAGGCGGCACGGCGGAGCGTGCCGAGATCGGGCACCGCGTGGAGATCGCCGTAGCCGGTCTCCCAGCTCGTGAAGGCATAGCCGGGCGTCGGGTCCATCTCCATGTCGCAGGCGAGCAGGTAGTCGCAGACGTGCATGCCGCCGGAGACCACCTCGTCGAGGAAGAACTCCCCGACGATGCGCTTGCCGACGAGACGGCCGTAGAGATCCGGCAGCGCGGTGATGACCGTCTCGATCTCGCCCGCCTCGATCCCGCGGCGCAAGCCCTCGAGATCGAGCCGGCCGCGTTCGGTCACTCCGGGCCCTCGTCTCTCCGGTTCTCGCCGACCGGCTTGAACAGGGAGAGCTGCGGGGCGTCGCCGCCGCGCTGGATCGGAACCGGGTACTCGTCCGAGAAGCACGCGTCGCAGTGGCCGTGCTTCAGGTGCTCGGAGAGCTTGCGCAGGCCGTCGACGGAAACGTAGCCAAGGCTGTCGGCGCCGATCGCCTGGCGGATCTCGTCGACGCTGCGCCCGGAGGCCATCAGCTCGCTCCGGGTCGGCATGTCGATGCCGTAGAAGCAGGGCGCGATGGTGGGCGGCGCGGAGATGCGCACGTGCACCTCGCGGGCGCCGTTCGCCCGCATCAGCGTCGACATCTTGTTGAGGGTGGTCCCGCGCACGATCGAGTCGTCCACGAGGACGACGCGCTTGCCGGCGAGGAGCTCCCGGATCGGGTTGTGCTTGATCTTCACGCCGAAGTTGCGGATCGATTGCGCCGGCTCGATGAAGGTGCGCCCGACGAAATGGTTGCGGATGATGGCGGTCTCGTAGGGGATCCCGGACTCCTCGGCGAAGCCCAGGGCGGCCACGCTCCCGGAATCGAGCAGCGGCACCACCACGTCCGCCTGCACCGGATGCTCCCGGGCCAGGGCCCGGCCGAGCTCCTTGCGGTAGGCGTAGACGTTGCTGCCGGGCAGGTTGGAATCGGGCCGCGCGAAGTAGATGTACTCGAAGATGCAGAAGGCCTCGCGCTCGGGCCGCGGGAAGGGGCGCAGGGTGCGCAGGCGACCGCGCCGGATCACCACCACCTCGCCCGGGTCCACGTGCCGCTCGACGGTGGCGCCGATCAGGTCGAGGGCGCAGGTCTCGCTGGCGACGACCCAGGCCCCATCGAGGCGTCCCAGAACGAGCGGGCGGAAGCCGTGGGGATCGCGGACCGCCACCAGGGCGTCGTGGGTGAGCATCACCAGGCTGAAGGCGCCCTTCACCCGGGAGAGGGCGTCGATCAGCCGCTCCTCCAAGGACGACTCCCGGGAGCGAGCGAGCAGGTGGACGATGACTTCGCTGTCCGCGGTGGTGCTGAAGATGGCGCCGCGGCCCTCGAGCTCGCGCCGCACGGCGCTGGCGTTCACCAGGTTGCCGTTGTGGGCGATGGCGACCGGGCCGCCATCGGTGTTCGCGCAGAAGGGCTGGGCGTTGCGCAGCAGGCTCTCGCCGGTGGTGGAGTAGCGGACGTGGCCGATGGCGTGCCGGCCCGGCAGCCGATCGAGCACCTTCTCGCTGAATACGTCGGAGACCAGGCCCATCGCCCGGTGCACGAACTGCTCGCCCCCCTGGGCGGTGCAGATGCCGGCGCTCTCCTGGCCCCGGTGCTGGAGCGCGTAGAGCCCCAGGTAGGTGATGTTGGCCGCCTCGGCGTGGCCGTGGATGCCGAACACCCCGCACTCGTCCCGGGGCCGCTCGGCAGCATGGGTGCGGGCCAGTCGAGACAGGGAGGCGTCGGAGGGGGAGCTCATCCGGGCAGGGACCGATCGACGAAGGTGAAGGCCAGGAGCAGATAGTACATCACGGGGATGGCGAGCAGGTTGGAGTCGATGCGGTCGAGGATGCCGCCGGTGCCCGGCAGGATCCCCCCGCTGTCCTTCACCTTGGCATCCCGCTTCAGCAGCGACTCGACCAGGTCGCCGAGGATGCCGACCACCGAGAGGACCGGTGCCAGCAGGAGACAGGCCGTGTAGGTGAGCCCGGAGGAGAGCTCGGGCCAGAAGGTGTCGAAGAGGGCCTTGGCCCCCACCGCGACCAGCATGCTCGCCAGCAGGGCCCCCGCGGCGCCCTCGACGGTCTTGTTGGGGCTGACGAAGGGCGCGAGCTTGCGCTTGCCGAAGCGCCGGCCCGCGAAGTAGGCGCCGGCGTCCCCGCCGATCACCACCGAGATGCAGAAGAGCAGGTAGAAGGCGCCGGCATCCGGGTGGATCGCCGCGGCGGCCTCGGGCCCGAAGCGCTGGGCCACCTGATCGCCGAAGGCACGCAGAACGATCAGGTGCGAGAGCAGCCAGCCCACGTAGAAGACGCCGAAGAAGGTGCCGGAGATGCTCGCCAGGGCCTCGGCGATCCGGGCCTTGCCGAGCTGGGCGACCATCACGCCGAGCAGCACGACCGAGAGCAGCAGGGTCGCCAGGTACTCGCTGCCGAGGTAGGCGACCACCTGCAGGGCCGCCGCGGCCGTCATGCCGAAGGTGCGCAGGGGCTCGGCGCCCTTGGCCTCGATCATGTCGTAGAACTCGGCCAGGCCGATCATGGTGAAGATCAGCACGGTGGCCAGCATGAGCGGGCCGCCCTGCCAGATCGCCCAGATGACGAGCGGGATCAGGAAGCTCGCGGTGATCAGCCGCTGGGTGAGGTTGCTGAGCTCCCGCTTGCCGGCCGGACTGCGGGGAGTGGGCGGCTGGGGATGGACCGGCTCGGATCCGGCTTCCACCTGCTCTTCTTGGGTCGCCCCGCTCATCCTGCCCCCGACTAGCTTCGGCCGGTGGAGCCGAAGCCCCCGTCACCCCGTGCAGTTTCGTCCAGACGCTCGCCGGGCTGGACCGGCACGAGACGCGCCCGGGTCACCGGGGCCACGACGAGCTGGGCGATCCGATCGCCCCGCTGCACCACGAAGGGCTCGCGGCCCCCGTTCCAGAGCAGGACCCGCAGCTCCCCCCGGTAGTCCGAGTCTATCGTACCGGGGGCGTTGGGGAGGGTGACGCCGTGGCGCAGGGCGAGGCCGCTGCGCGGGCGCACCTGGCCCTCGTAGCCCGGCGGAATCGCCAGGCGCAGGCCCGTCGGAATCGCGGCCCGGGCGCCGGGCTCGATCACCGTATCCTCGGTGACCGCGGCGCGCAGGTCGACCCCGGCCGATCCCTCGGTGGCATAGCTCGGCAGGGGCAGGTCGCCGTGGCCTTCGAGTCGCTCGACCCGGACGACGACCTGTTCCCCCACCGCGCCGTCCGCCTAGGCGCCCGCGGCGCCCTCGGCGATCGCCCCGACGAGCGCCTCCTTGCGCGAGAGCCGGATGCGACCGCTGGGGTCGATGTCGATGCACTTCACGAGGACCTCGTCGCCCTCGGCCACCACGTCGGTGACCGAATCGACCCGGCCCTCGGCCAGGTGGCTGATGTGCACCAGCCCGTCGGTGCCCGGGAAGATCTCGACGAAGGCGCCGAAGTCGGTGATGCGCTTCACCTTGCCCGTGTAGAGCTTGTCGATCTCGGCTTCCTGGGTGAGCTCCTCGACCATCGCCTGGGCGCGCTCGAGGCTCGCCAGGTCCGGCGCGAAGATCGACACCGAGCCGCTGTCGTCCACCTCGACCTTGGAGCCACTCATCTCCTGGATGCCGCGGATCACGCGGCCGCCGGGTCCGATGATGTCGCGGATACGATCCGGCTTGATCTGGATCACCTCCATCCGCGGCGCCCAGTCCGAGAGCACCGAGCGGTGGGCGAAGCCCGGCAGCTGGGCCTCGCTGTCGCGCTCCATGGTGGAGAGGATGTGGAGCCGGCCCTCGCGCGCCTGGGCCAGCGCCTCCTCCATCACCTTCCAGTTCACGCTCTTGATCTTGATGTCCATCTGGAGCGCGGTGATGCCGTCCTTGGTGCCAGCGACCTTGAAGTCCATGTCGCCCAGGTGGTCCTCGTCGCCGAGGATGTCGGACAGCACGGCGTGCTTGTCGCCGCTTTCGATCAGCCCCATGGCGATGCCGGCCACCGGCGCCTTGAGCGGGACGCCGGCGTCCATCAGCGCGAGGCTGCCGCCGCAGATCGTCGCCATCGAGGACGAGCCGTTCGACTCGAGCACCTCGGAGACGACGCGCACCGTGTACGGGAAGTCCTCGCCCGAGGGCATCACCGCCAGGAGCGCCCGCTCGGCCAGGTTGCCGTGGCCGATGTCCCGGCGCGAAGGCCCGCGCAGGAAGCGCGCCTCGCCTACCGAGAAGGGCGGGAAGTTGTAGTGGAGCATGAAGCTCTTCTCGCTGCGGCCGTGCAGGGCGTCGATCGTCTGGGCGTCCTGGCCGCTCCCGAGCGTGGTGTAGACCAGCGCCTGGGTCTCGCCGCGGGTGAAGAGCGCCACCCCGTGAGCGCGCGGCAACGGCCGCACCTCACTGAAGATCTGCCGCACCTCGTTCGGCGCGCGGCCGTCGATGCGCACGCCGTCGTCGAGCAGCCGCTCGCGCATCAGGTCCGAGCGCAGGTCGTGGAGCAGGTTCTTGCTCTTGCTGGTCAGGCTCTTGAGCCCGGCCTGGCGCTCCTCGACCGCGTCGAGGGTGTCGAGGCCGACCTTCTCCTGGCGGTACTCGGTGGTGATCTCCTCGACCACGCCCTTCTCCACCTCGGAGATCGCGTCGTAGCGCTCCTTCTTGGTCTGGATGCGCACGGCCTCGCGGAGCTTCTCCTCGGCCATGCCGCGGATGCGCGTGGCCAGGGCCGTGTCCTCTTCCGCGGCCACGAACTCCCGCTTCTCCTTGCCGGCCTTCGCCCGGAGCTCCTCCTGCGCCTTCAGCAGCGGCTGGACGCTCTCGTGACCGAACTGCAGGGCCTCCAGGATCTCGGCCTCGGTGGCCTCCTGGGCGCCGCCCTCGACCATCACCAGCGCCTTCTCGGAGCCGGCGACCACCAGCTCGAGAGTGCTCTTCTCCTGGTCCTCGTGGGTCGGGTTGATGATGAGCTGCCCGTCGATCCTGCCGAGACGCAGCCCGGCGATCGGGCCCTGGAAGGGCAGGTCCGAGATGGTCAGGGCCGTCGAAGCCCCGATGAAGGCCGGGATGTCCGGCGGGTTCTCGCCGTCGACGGCGAGCACGGTGGCCACCACGTGGACCTCGTCCTTGTAGCCCGTGGGCCAGAGCGGACGGATCGAACGATCGATGAAGCGACACACCAGGATCTCGCGATCCGAGAGGCGCGCCTCACGCTTGAAGAAGCCGCCGGGAATCTTGCCCGCCGCCGAGGTCTTCTCGACGAAGTCCACGGTGAGCGGGAAGAAATCCTGCCCGGCCCGCGGGTCGCCGTGGGCAGCGGTGACGAGGACGACGGTGCCCCCGTAGGTGACGAGCGCGGCCCCTGCGGCCTGCTTCGCCATGCGGCCGGTCTCCAGCGTGAGCGGGCGACCACCGAGGTCGAGCGTCACGCTCGAGGGTTCGAACCAGTATCCAGAGGATTCAGACATTCCATGCATCTCCTCCCGGCCACCCGTCGGGGTCGGGCCGGGATTCCTTGGGAGGCGGCGGGGGATGCCCAGCCTGAGTCGGAATGCGGAATCGGGGATTCGCGGAGCGGTTCGATGGTCCGCGAATCACGGATTCGCACATTCCGGCCCGTGCGAGGCCCTATCCAACATGAATCGGGCCGCCTCGTTTGTGACCCGCCCGTCTCTCGGGCGGAGTGCCGCGTTCTCTTCTAGCGGCGCAGACCCAATCGCGAGATCAAGGTCCGGTAACGCTCGGGGTCGATGCCCCGAAGATAATCGAGCATCCGGCGCCGCTGGCTCACCAGCTTGAGGAGCCCGCGCCGGGAATGGTGGTCCTTCTTGTGGGTCTGGAAGTGCTCGGTCAGCTCCTTGATGCGTTCGGTGAGGAGCGCGACCTGCACCTCCGGCGAGCCCGTGTCCGTCTCGTGGGTGCGGTACTCGCCGAGGATTTCCTGCTTTCGCTGAGCGATCAAACTGGATCTTCCTGTCCTGTCGGTCGGATTGGGTCGAAGGTTTATCAGAGGGGCCAGGGGGCAGCAACAAGCCCCCCGCGGGAGGTCAGCCGCTCTCGAGCAGGCGTAGCGGGTGGAGCTGGCGATCGGGGCGAAGCTCCATCACTGCCAGCATCTCTCCGCTCGGGAGAAGTGCCGAGAGCCGGTCGCCGGGGCGCGGCGGGGTGCCCGTCTCGAACTCCCCCGAGGCATCGGCTACGGGGATGGCCGCGCCGTGGCCCACGCGGCGGGCCTGGACGGCGGTGAGACGCACCCGGGGCAGACCCAGGGCCTCGTCCGCCGGGAGCAGCGCGGGCTCGAGCTCGCCGGCGTCGGCCAGGGCCTCGCAGGCCTCCGGCGTGCGGGCCTGCTCGAGGGCGAAGGGGCCGCTGCGGGTGCGGCGCAGGCCGGAGAGATGGGCGCCGCAGCCCAGCCGCTCGCCCAGGTCGGCGGCCAGGGTCCGTACGTAGGTGCCCGGCGAGCAGGAGACCTCGATGCCGATCTCCGGCGGCGCGTAGTGGGGCATCGAGATGGCGTGGATCGTCACGCTGCGGGGCTCCCGCTCCACCTCCTCGCCCTTGCGGGCCAGCTTGTAGAGGGGCACGCCGTCCTTCTTGACCGAGCTGTACATGGGCGGGAGCTGCTGGATCTCGCCGAGGAAGCCCTCGAGGGCCGCGCGTACCGTCGCCTCGTCGGGCAGCGGGCCGTCGTGCTGGTGGGTCACGCGGCCCTCGGCGTCGAAGGTGTCGGTGGCGACGCCGAGCCGGATGGTCCCGACATAGACCTTCTCGCCCTCGGACAGGAAGGGCACGAGCTTGGTCGCGCCACGAATGGCCAGAGGCAGCACGCCGGTGGCCAGTGGGTCGAGGGTGCCCAGGTGGCCGACCTTGCGGATGCCTAGCCAGCGGCGCGCCGCGTCGACGACGTCGTGGCTGGTCCAGCCCACCGGCTTGTCCACGACCAGGAAGCCCATCGGCCCCGGCGGGTCCGGGCGCTTGCGGCGTCGCTGCCTACCCATCGCTCTCTCCCAGCTCCGCGATCAGCTCCAGGGTGCGGGCGCCCTGGGCGAGGGAGTCGTCATAGTGGAAGCGCAGCTCCGGCACCCGCTTGATCGGGAGGCGCTGGGCAAGGCGCCGCCGCAGGAAGCCGGAGGCGCTCTCGAGGCCGTCCTGGGTGGCCGGCACCGCGTCGGCGGCGGCCTCCTCGTCGACGGCGATGCGGCTCCAGTCGACCCGGGCATTGCGGAAGTCCGGAGAGAGGTCGACGCGCGTGATCGTCACCATCCCGATGCGCGGGTCGGTCACTTCGTCGCGAAGCAGCCGCGCCAGCTCCGCGCGGATCTCCTCGCCCACCCGTTCGGTTCGGCGCGTCAAAGGATCCAGGTCTCCTGGTCCACCACCTCGGCGAGGTGCAGGTCCTCGATGAAGTCGATCGCCTTCTCCAGCCGCCTTCGCACGGCCAGGCCCTCGTTGGCCACGGTGGTCAGGCCGAGCACCGCGATCTGCCATGTGTCCTGTCCGCCCACCTCGGCGGCGGACACGTTGAAGCGGTTCCGGGTTCTCTGCAGGATCGACTTCACGACCCCGCGCTTCTGCTTGAGGGACTGGGACCCGTGGACGTGCAGCTCGACGCGAGCGGCGCCTACGACCATGGCCCCCCCTGGCCGGCGCTAGAGCTCGGCCGGCTGCTCTTCGAGCTCGAAGGCCTCGATCACGTCGCCGATCTTGACGTCGTTGAAGCCCTCGATACCGATGCCGCACTCGAAGCCCGTCTGCACCTCGCGCACGTCGTCCTTGAAGCGCTTCAAGGAGGCGAACTTGCCCTCGAAGACCTGCACGCCGTCGCGCACCAGCCGACAGCTGGCGTTGCGGCGCACCATACCCTCGGTGATGTAGGAGCCGGCGATCGTGCCGACCCTGGGAATCGTGAAGGTCTCGCGCACCTCTGCCTGCCCGAGCACGTTCTCCTTGACCGTGGGCGGGAGCAGGCCGGCCATGGCCGCCTTCACCTCGTCCACGACCTCGTAGATGATCTTGTAGATGCGGACGTCGACGCCGGCGCTCTCGGCGGCCTTGCGCGCCTTGCTGTCCGGGCGAACGTGGAAGCCGATGATGATCGCGCCGCTCGCCTCGGCGAGCTGCACGTCCTTCTCGGTGATGCCGCCGACCGATGCACGCAGCACGTTCAGCTTCACCTTGTCCGTGGGGAGCTTCTGGAGCGAATCGCGGATCGCCTCCGCCGAGCCCTGGGTATCGGCCTTGATGATGGCCGTGAGCTCCCTCGGCCCGTCCCCTTCGGCCTGGGCGAAGAGATCCTCGAGACTCACCCGCGGCCGGGACGGGGCGCCGGAGCTCTTGCGCTCCTGGTCCTCGCGGTGGGAAACGATGTCGGCGGCCACGCGCTCGTTCTCGACCGCGTGCACCACGTCGCCCGCGTTGGGCACGCCCGACAGTCCGACGACCTGGACGGGCGTGGACGGGGGCGCCTCTTTCAGCACCTCGCCCTTGTCGTTCATCATCGTGCGGACCTTGCCGGAGTGGGTGCCGACGACAACCACGTCGCCCCGCTTCAGCGTGCCCTCCTGGACCAGCACCGTCGCGACCGGCCCGCGGCCCTTGTCCAGCTCGGACTCGAGCACGACGCCCTTGGCCCGCAGCATCGGATCGGCCTTCGGCTCGAGCAGCTCCGCCTGCAGCAGCACCGCCTCGAGCAGCTTGTCGAGGCCCGTCTTCTGGGTGGCGGAAATGTCGATGGCGAGCACCTCACCGCCGAAGTCCTCGACCACGACGTTGTGCTCCATCAGCCGCTGCCGCGCCATCTGGGGGTTGGCGTCGGGCAGGTCGCACTTGTTCACTGCCACGACGATCGGCACACCGGCGGCCTGGGCGTGATCGATGGCCTCGATCGTCTGGGGCATGATGCCTTCGCTGGCGGCGATCACCAGGATGACCAGGTCGGTGACCTGGGCGCCGCGGGCGCGCATGGCCGTGAAGGCCGCGTGGCCCGGCGTATCGATGAAGGTCAGCGTGCCCTGGGCCAGGCTCACCTGATAGGCGCCGATGTGCTGGGTGATGCCGCCGGCCTCGCCGGCCACCACGTCGGTCTCGCGAAGCGCGTCGAGGAGGGACGTCTTGCCGTGATCGACGTGGCCCATCACCGTGATCACGGCCGGCCGCGACTGGAGGTTCTCCCCCGTCGCCTCGGCGGCCGGCGCCTCCAGGAACTCCTGCTCCTGGAAGCCCACGTCCTGCACCTCGAAGCCGAATTCCGCGGCCACCTGCTCGGCGGTGGAGACATCGACGGTCTGGTTCACGGCCACCATCGTGCCGAGGGCCATGAGCTTGCCCTGGACCTGGGCGGCCTTGGCACCGAGCTGCTTGGCCAGCTCGGCCACGCTGATCTCCCCCTCGACACGAACCACTTTCTTCTCCTGCTTGGGCGCCGCGGCGACCTTGGGCTTGGCGGCGGGGGCGTCGCGGCGCTTGCGACGCGGGTTGGAGAAGGCGCGGGTGTCGACCGGCGCGGGACGACCGGTCGTCCGGCTCGTCACCTGGCGGGCGATCTGCTCCTGCTCGCGGAGGTTCACGACCTCCTTGAACTGCTTGCGCTGGCGGGCGGTGCGCGCGGCCGCGGGCCCGGTCTCGGCGGGGCCGGTGGAGGGGCGGCGCGCGCCCTCGGCGGCCGGACGCGAGGGCGCCGGCGCGGGCTGGGGCTGTGCCGGGGCCGGCTGCACGGGAGCCGGCTCGGGCTCCGCGGCGGCCGCGGGCTCCACCGCTTCGGGCTCCGCCTCGGTGGCGGGCTCTTCGGTGGAGGGTGCGACGTCTTCCGCCAGGGCGGCGGGCTCCACGGCCCCGGGCTCGGCGGCGGCCTCGAGCTCTTCCGGTTCCTCGGCCTCCGGCGGCGCCTCCTCCACCTTCTTCTTGCGACGGCGGATCACGGCGGTACCGCCGGTCGCCTTCACCCGCGCCTCGGTCACGCGATCGGAGGTCTTCGCGCCGAGCTTGTCGCGCAGCAGGTCCGCCTGCTCGTCGTCGACGGACGCCATGGCGCTCTTCAGCTCGATGCCCACCGCTTTCGCCTTCTCGACGAAGTCGTTGCGCTCGATGCCGAGCTCTTCCGCGATCTTGTAGGCCCTTACCTTCGCCATGTGCTCCTGCAACAACCTCGGGGGAACGTTCCGAACACCCGGGGTCTCAGATCTCGCTCTCGCCCTGGGGTGCGGTCTCGCCGGACTCGGCGGCTTCGGCGGGCTCGGCCCCTTCGGCCGCCTCCGACGCCTCGGCGGCCGCTGCCGCAGCGGCCGCTTCGGCCTCCGCCGCTTCGCGCGCCGCCTCCTCGGCGGCCGCCCGCTCCGCTTCTTCCGCCTTCAGCACGGCGAGCTCGGCCGCCTTGTCCTTGATGGCCTGGGCGCCCGCCTCGTCGACGTCGGGCAGGGCCGTGAGCGCGACGGTGTCCGTCGCGGCCAGGTCCTCGAGGGACGCGACGCCCTGCTGGAGCAGGAGCTCCGCCTCGGCCTCGCCACAGCCCGGCACCACCGACACGGCCTCCGCCAGCCACTCGGCCACTTCCCTCATGCGGGATTCGCTCTTGATGTCGATCTTCCAGCCCGTGAGCTGCACCGCCAGGCGGACGTTCTGGCCTTTGCGGCCGATCGCCAGCGAGAGCTGGTCGTCGGGAACGATCACGTCCATCGTCTGGGCCGGCTCGTCGATGATCACTTTCGACACCTGGGCGGGAGAGAGGGCGCTGCACACGTAGCGGGCGGCGTCGCCGCTCCAGGGCACGATGTCGATGCGCTCGCCTCGCAGCTCCTGCACCACCGACTGCACGCGACTGCCCTTCATGCCGACGCAGGCGCCGACCGGATCGACGTCCCCATCGCGAGAGGCCACCGCGATCTTCGAGCGCCCGCCGGGCTCCCGCGCCGCGGACTCGATCTGCACGATGCCCTCGTAGATCTCCGGCACCTCCTGCTCGAAGAGCTTGGTCAGCAGCTTGATGCTGGCGCGGGAGAGGACGATCTGCGGCCCCTTGGACTGGTTGTTCACGTCGAGCACGTAGGCCCGGATGCGGTCGCCGGGGCGGTAGTTCTCCCGCGGCACCTGCTCCTTGGCCGGCAGCATCGCCTCGGAGCGGCCGAGGTCGACGATGATCGCGCCCTTCTCGAAACGCCGCACGATGCCGTTGACGACCTCGCCGAGACGATCCTTGAACTCGTCGTAGACGATGTCGCGCTCGGCGTCGCGAACGCGCTGGATGATCACCTGCTTGGCGGTCTGGGCGAGGATCCGCCCGAATCCCTCGGTGTCGAGCTTGATGCCGATCTCGTCGCCGACCTCCGCCTCCGGGTCGAACTCCCGCGCCTCGGCCACGCGGATCTGGGTATCGGCGTCGCTCACGACGTCGACCACCTCGCGGAACTCAAACAGCTCGATCTCCGCGGTCTCCTCGTTGAAGCGGGCCTCGATCTCCTTCTCCTGGCCGTACTTCTTGCGAGCGGCCTGCTTCATCGCCTCTTCGAGAGCTTCGATGATCATCTTTCGATCGATGCCCTTGTCCTTGGCGATCTGATCGATCTCGCGCTTCAGCGGGTCGAGGTTCATGGCGTCTCCTCGATGGGCTCAGGACGCGCGCCTGGCCCGCTTGGGGCCGGCTGCGAAGTCGTCCTTGGTGAACTGGTAGAGGGTGCGCGCGCGGGCGACCTCGGCGAAGGGAACCTCGCGAGGCTCGCCGTCGACCTCGACCTCCATCACGCGACCGTCGAAGGCGAGCAGCGTGCCGGTGAAGCGCCGCCGCCCGTCGACGGGCTGGCGCGTCTCGACCTTCACCTGCTGGCCGCAGGCGGCGTGGAAGTCCTTCTCCCGAGCGAGCGTCCGGTCGAGGCCGGGCGACGACACCTCGAGCTGGTAGCGGCCGGGCACCAGGTCGGCGGCGTCGAGCCCCACGCCGATCTCGCGAGAGACTTCGGCGCACCGGTCGACCGGAACCCGACCGTCGCCCTGCGGCGTGTCGACGATCACCCGCACAGTCCAGGGCGCACGCCCCTGCCGCAGCTCGACGTCGACCAGCTCCAGGCCGTGATCTGTCACGATCGGCTCGATCAAGTCTCGGTACCCATCCGGGATGTCCCGGTACATCCTGTTGCCACCGTCACCTCTCCGAGCGCCATCGAGCGCAGGCGACACACCTCCGCTCGAAGCCCCGAAGAAGACTCCACAAACAAAAAAAGTGGACGACCGTCCACTTCTTCCACGCGTCCCAAGCGGGCGTAACCTATCCAAACCATTGAGGTTTGGCAACGCGGGGGAAGACCCGGGAGGCCCCGCGGGGGGTTCCGCGGCCCGGGGTTTGGGTTGGGTTGGGTTGGGGGCGCGTTCCGGCTACGAGGCGGGGATCTCGGCTGGATCGAGCGCGGGCCCCGCCCTGCGCCAGCCCGTACCGAGGAGCCAGGTATGGGGGTCGGCGATGGCCCGGAGACTCCCTCCAAGCCGCTCTCGTGCCTCTGCGACGAGGTCCCGGTTCCTGGCGGTGCGCTTCCACCCCTCGAACCAGCGGCCGGAGGAGGCCGGATCGATCCCCACGGCGGCATCCCGCCGCCGCGCGTGCTTCCACCCGTTCAGGAGCACGCAGCGGAGCGCGTTCCGCACCTGGGTCGGCGTCTTCAAGCACGACGTGGTGATACCGGTCCTTCAGAACCGGCCCGGTCCGCGCGAAGACCCGGTTCACGGCTCGGGCCAGCCGCACTCCCAGCGACTTCATCCCCCGCCCGAGCGCCTCGAACCCGTTCGCCTCCACGATCAGGTGGACGTGATCCCCCTGGATCGAGTAGTGCACGAGCCGGAAGTCCCCCCGGTCACAGGCCTTCGCGAAGGACCGCTCGACCTCGTGCACGAGCTTCGCACTGCGGAGGGAGGGCACGTCGTCCCGCACCTTGAGCGTGACGTGACACGGATCGCGTGAGGCCAGCATTCCCCGCCGCAGATGGGGCACGTTCGGGTTGGGCCCCGACTTCCGCCCGGCAAGGCCGGCAGACATGACGAGCACCCCGGCAAGGGCACCGCGCCCCGATCGGCCGCGACGCTTCCGCGTCCCGCAGAGAGAAGGAAGCCGCGAAACCTCCCGGACGCGCCCCGGTCCCAACCGAACCCCAGCCTCGAATCATCCCCCCTCTCCCCGAACCATCCTCACCGCATCCTCTCCGTCCCCGTAGTACTCCCCACGCACGCCGGCCTCCTCGAACCCGAGCGCTCGATAGAACGCCCGCGCGCCGCGGTTCCCCGCCCGCACCTCCAGGTGCACCACACGAACCGCTTCCTCCCGGAGCGCCGCCTCCACCAGCCTTCTCCCGATCGCCTCCCGCCGCCGGCTCGCAGCCACGCCCATCCACAGGATCTCCAGCTCGTCCGCCGCGAGCTGCGCCAGCAGGAAGCCGGCGAGGCCCTCCCCTTCCGGCACGACCGGCACGACCCACAGGCACCCGCCCGGGGCCTCGAGGAAGCGCCGCAGGCTCTTCGCGTCGGCGGCGGCGGGCAGGACGTCGGCGGCGAGAGCGGCGGTGGCGCGGAGGTCGCCGGGGCCACCCCGGCGAACGCTCTCAGTCACGCGGGCTCTTGATCTTGAAGGTGCGCAGCTTGCGGGAGAGGCTCTCCCGGGCCATGCCAATGGACTCGGCGGTGCGCGAGATGTTCCAGTCGTGTTCCTCGAGGCGCTCCTGCAGGAAGCGGCGCTCGAAGTCCTTACGGGCTTCGTCGAGGGTCTGGCCCTCGGCGCGCTCGCGCTGCTGGCCGTCGCGGATCTCCTCGGGGAGGTCGCGGTCACGAATGCGCGCGCCCGGCGTCATCAGCACCAGGCGCTCGATCAGGTTCCGCAGCTCGCGCACGTTGCCCGGCCAGGAGTAGGCCTGCAGCAGACCCATGGCTCGGGCGGCGATCGCCTTCGGACGGGTGCCCGATTCGGTGCAGAACTCCCGGGCGAAAGCCTCGGCCAGCACCGGGATGTCCCCCTTGCGCTCGCGGAGCGGAGGCACGTGGAAGGGGATGACGTTGAGCCGGTAGTAGAGATCCTCGCGGAAGGTGCCCTCCTGGATCTCCTTCTCGAGGCTCTTGTTGGTCGCGGCGATGACCCGCACGTCGACTTCGAGGGTCTCGGTGCCGCCGACCCGCTCGAACTTGTGCTCCTGGAGGATGCGCAGGATCTTCGCCTGGGTGCGCAGGCTCATGTCGGCGATCTCGTCGAGGAAGATCGTGCCCTGGTCCGCCAGCTCGAACTTGCCTCGCTTCTGGGCGATGGCGCCGGTGAACGCGCCCTTCTCGTGACCGAAGAGCTCGCTCTCGATCAGCTCCTCGGGAATCGCCGCGCAGTTCACCTCCACGAAAGGATGATCCGCGCGCTTGCTCTGCACGTGGATCTGCTTCGCCACCATCTCCTTTCCGGTGCCGTTCTCGCCGCTGATCAGCACCCAACCGTTGGTGGGCGCGGCGACCTGGATCTGCTCCTTCAGCTTCTTGATCGGCGGAGCCTCCCCCAGGATCTCGTGGGCGCGGATCGACTCGGCCCGGAGCCGGAGGTTCTCGCTCTGGAGCTTGGACTGCTCGAGAGCGTGGCGGATGGTCAGCAGCAGCTTCTCGACCGAGAGCGGCTTCTCGACGAAGTCGAAGGCGCCGAGCTGGGTGGCCCGGACGGCCGTCTCGATCGTGCCGTGGCCGCTCATCATCACGACCGGAAGCTCGGGCCACACCTGGCGCAACTCTTCGAGGATCTCCAGGCCGTCGCGGCCGGGCATCGCGATGTCGAGGAGGACCAGGTCCGGCGTCTGGCCCCGGATCGCGTCCAGGGCCTTCTCCCCGTCGCCGGCGCCGTCCGTCGAGAAGCCCTCGTCGGAGAGGATTCCCGCCAGGGAGCGACGGATGCTCTCCTCGTCGTCGACGATCAGGATGCGGTCCACGGTCGAGGATCGTCCGGTGTGGGGGTCGGGCTGTCAACGCCCGCGGGGGAGGGGCCTCTCCGCAGCTGCGGTACAACTCCGGACACCGACCCAGGTGATCACGGGCGGGACCGACGCGGAGGTGTTCGCCTTCATCGAGGATCCCCAGGGCGGAGGCACCGGTCTCCGCGCCTCCGTCGAGAGCTACGGGTACAACACGGGCTACACCTACGCGGTGCTCGAGGACCTGATCGACGTCTTCGACCCGCCGGACGACAAGCTCGTGTGCTCCGGCATCACGGCGCGCAGCGGTCCGAACCCGATCCACCCGAGGCTGCCGGGCGTGTCGGCCGGATCGTGTGGAAGGTCTTCCTGGGCAGCGTGATCCTCCAGGACCAGGCCTACCGCGAGTCCCTGTGCGACGTGGACAACGCCTTCTTCGAGGTGGTCGAGGCGGCGGGTCTCCTGGGCATGGGCACCCTGGCCCGGCGGGACGCGGAGCTCGGACGCCAGGCGGTGCTGGCCGGCGGCCCGGTGCTCCAGGGGTGGCTGGCCGCCCACGCGTTCGGGCTCACGGCCCCCCGCGGCCCCGATCCCCACGACCCGGCGACGGACCCCCGCGTCCTGCCTTTCTTCGACCTCGGAACCACGCCGCTGCGGAGGCTTCGTTAGGCGAGCTGGGCGTCATTCTTCGCGCCCATCGACCAGCCGGTACGGCCCGCGCGCCGCCATGTGGACCAGGGCGACCACGTCGGATTGGCGCCGGACGCCGAGCTTGCGGAAGACCGCCTTCAGCTGGGTGCGCACGGTCTCGGTCGAACGCCGGGTGCGCTTCGCGACGTCGGCCAGGGTGGCGCCGCCTCCGATGGCAACCGCCAGGCGGGCCTCGGCGGCCGTCAGGCCGTAAACCTCCCGCAGCACCGGCTCGGGAGAGAGCATGGCGCGGCTCGTGTCGAGGATGCCGACGACCGCGACGGTCTCCGACGCGTGGGTGGTGGACTCGGGCCGGACCGCCCGGTCGATGACGACCGCCAGCGGCGGATCCGTGCCGCGACGGGCGAGAGCCACGAGCGTCGGCGACCCTACCGTGCCGTCGAGGCAATCGCCGATGGCCTTCTGGAGGCGGGCACTGTCGCGGGCCGTCGTCCCCCTCAAGGTACATCCGTCGAGGGTGATGCCGTCGCCCCCCTCGAAGGTGCGCCGGGCCGCGCCGCTGCTCCAGGTGACCCGGCCCTCCCGGTCCAGCAGGCACACGCCCTCCGGCGACCCGTCCAGCGCGTAGAGGGCCGCGTCTCGAAGGCTCTCGGCCAGCTGGAGGCGCCAGGCCACCTGGGTGGCCTGGGCCATGTGGGGATCGAGGTCGCGGCAGAAGGCGATCTCCCCGTCGGTGAAGGGCCGCCGCCCCAGCACCATCCAGCCGAAACCGGGGTCGTCGCGGCTGCTCGGGTGCAGGCTGCCGAGCACCGCCTCGGCCAGGTAGCCCTGGGGCTCCATCCACTCCCGGTGGAAGCGGTGCTTGACGATCTCCTCCGGCGTCACGTGATCGGTCAGACGGAGCAGCTCGCCCGGGTGGCGGACGCCGATGTCGAACCAGGGGGCCTCGTCCGGCCCGAACGAGGCGCCGACCTCGCGATAGCCCTTGGGCACGTGGGTCGTGACCAGCTCGCCGGCATGGAAGGGAGGCTGGATGTAGCGAGCGACGCCGACGAACGCCCCACCGAGCGCGGCGCTCAGATCCTCCAGCAGCGGTGAGGGCCAGCTCCCGTTCAGCGGCGTGGCGTGGACGCGGCGGATGAAGGCGAGCAGGGTATCGGAGCTGGGCGGCATGCTCGGGTTCGGCGAGGAGGAAGGAGTAGAAGGAAGGGACCGCGCGGGCCACGCGAGGGACCCTGACGCCTTCACCGGAGGCGGGTGCTCCCTCCTCCAGCGACAGCTCCCCCCGCCGTGGCAGCGCGGCCCCTTCACAGAACCATACGTCCCGTCTGCGACCGACGGTTCGGTCCCATGCTAGGCACCGGCACCCGGGGATTCGTCACCCAGATGAGGTACGCCTGCCCACCTCATTTGGGGTGGTGTGTGACGAACCCGGCGCACTCAGGTGCTCTTGACCGGGAGCTCCACGATGAAGCGGGTGCCGGCCGGCTTGCGCTCGTGCACCCGGATGTAGCCGTGGTGGTCGGCCACGATGCGCGAGACGATCGCCAGCCCGAGCCCGGTGCCGTGGTCCTTCGTCGAGAAGTAGGGCTCGAAGACCCGGCGGCGGTCCTCGGGGCGGATCCCCACGCCGTCGTCCTCGATCTCGAGGCGCGCGGTCTGGAGTGGGGCATCGTGCACCGTGCGCACCGCCACCTGCCCGCCTCCGGGCCGATCGCCGACGGCGGCACAAGCGTTGTCGATCAGGTTCGTGAGCACACGGCGCATCTGCTCCCGATCGAAGTCCACCTTGGGCAGGGTCGCGTCGAGCTCGGTCGTGAAGGCCACGCTCTCGGTTCCGGCGTAGCTCGAGGTCGCCTCCTGGACGAGCTGGTTGAGGTCGTCGGGCCGGGGCTTGGCGGCGGGCAGGCGTGCGAAGTTCGAGAACTCGTTCACCAGCACCTTCAGGCCTTCGACCTGGCTGGTGATCGTGTCCACGCACTCGTCGAGCACGTGGGCGTCGTCCGGGGCGGCTTCCAGGCGATCGCGAAAGCGCCTCCGGATGCGTTGGGCGGAGAGCTGGATCGGCGTCAACGGGTTCTTGATCTCGTGGGCGATGCGCCGCGCGACCTCGCGCCAGGCGGCCATGCGCTGGGCGCGCACCTCCTGGGTGTAGTCGTCGAAGACGATCACCGAGCCCAGCGGGCCGCCCTCGTCGTCCTGCAGGAGGGAGAGGGTCACCGCCAGCGTGTGGACGTCCTCACCGCTCGGGACCAGGGCCTGGCGCCGCACGCTCTCCCGGATGCCGATGCGGGTCTGGCCCTGGAGCTCGCGGATCACGTCGAGGAGCTCGGGCTGCTCGAGCACCTCCTCGAGCTTGCTGCCGATGACGGACACGCCGGGGGCAACGCCCAGCAGCCGCTGGGCGGCGGGGTTGATCGTGCCGATCCGCCCGTCGGCATCGAGCGAGACCACCCCCGCGTCGACGTTGCGCAGCACGATTTCCATGTAGGCGCGCCGCTGGTCGAGCTCGGCGTTGCTGCGCTCGAGCCCGGAGAGCGCCTCCCGCAGGTCGTGGGTCATCTGGTTGAACGAGTTCACGAGGAAGCCGATCTCGTCGTCGGACTCCTGGGGGATCACGACGGTGAGATCGCCCTTCGCGACCAGCTCGGTGCCCTCCGCCAGGGCCTGGATCGGGTCCGTCACCCCCTTGGCGATGCGCAGGCCCCACCAGGTGGCGAAGAGCACGATCACCAGGGAGAACAGCAGGAGGACGAGCTGGTAAACGCCGGCGATCTGCCCCGCCAGCGGCTGGATCGCGCGGTACTCCTCCACCGCGCTCCGGATCGTGTCGACCTTGTAGACGAGGGCATGGGGAACGAGGTGGTTCACGACCACCGCACCGACGATCTCGTCGGGCCGCTGCGGATCCGACGAGTGGATCGGCACGCCGCCGCGGATCACGTCGCCGATGTCGGTCCCGGTCGCTTCGACCACGGTCGTGGTCTCCCCCGCCAAGGCCGAGGCGACGATCGCGCTCTCCCGCTTCACGAAGGCGGCGGCGGGAATCTCGGGATTCACCAGCGTCGCGATGGGCTCCGCCTCGGCGAAGGGGAAGATCTGAACGACGCCCAGGTTGTACTCGCGCTGCTTCGTCTGGATGAAGCGCTCGAGCTCGGAGCGGCGATCCTCCCGCAGCATCCGCTCGTGGGTGATCTGCTCGGCGATGCGCTCGCCGTAGTGCAACGCGTTGCGCGCCCAGGCGTCGTAGTAGGCGTCCGCCACCTCGCGGCTGTCGTCGATGGCCCGGTCCATCTGCAGACCGAACCAGGCGTTGATCGACGCGGTGATGAAGGAAGACGACACCACGTACTGCACGCCCATCGGCACCGCCGCCATCAGGAAGAGCGCCAGCACGAACTTCAGGTTCAGGTGCGAGCCCAAGGTCCCCGAGCGCCGCTCGAAGACCAGCTTCACGAAGGCGCGGCCGATCAGGTAGACGAGGCCGACGATCAGGACGACGTTGAAGACGTTCAGGAACAGGAAGAGCAGGCTGTCGCCGAAGGGCAGCGCCTCGGGCAGGCTCGCCACCCGCTGCTCGACCAGCACCACCGCCCCGATGGCGGCGATGACGCCAGCGGTGATCAGCAGGTCGCGCCGCCTTCGGCGGCGTTCGGCGTCCGGCAATTCCTGGGGCGAACCCCGGTGTGCGCCCTCGGAACGATCCGGGTCCGGCCCGAGAGGCGGGGAGGTCGGCATGGCAGCTCCGTAAACCCTGGAAAAACCTAATCAAAGTGAAATCCCGGGGCAAGCGGATGGGGTTCAAGCCCGGCTCCGGGAAGACCGATGAGGGCCCCCAGGAATGCGGACGCGCAGGGAACGCCGGCCCGGCGTTCCCCTGGGGGAATGACAGTGGACGCGAATCTGGAGGGACTTCGCGCCCGGTTCGATGCGGACCCGGGTGACGGCCTCGCCTTCGAGGCGCTGGAGGAGGCCCACTTCCTGGCCGGGGAATGGGAAGCCCTCGTGGCGCTCTACGAACGGCGCCTGGAGGCCGACGCCCTCGGCGCCGGGAAGCAGGCGCCGGAGCGGGCGCGCCTCGTGCTGCGTCTGGCCCAGGTGCTGGAAGAGCGTTGCGTCGCACCCGACCGCGCTCTGGCGCGCTACGAGGAGGCGGTCTCCCTCGACCCGAGCCACCGCCCCGCCCTCGTCCAGCTGCGCCGCTGCTACGCCCAGCGCGAGCAGTGGAATCGCTACCTGGAGCTGACCCAGCAGGAGGCGGGCCTGCCGATGCGCCCGAGCGAGCAGGCCTCGTTCGCGACGGAGCTCGGTGAGGTGTGGCTGCACCGGCTGGGCGATCCC